>NZ_CANMFD010000016.1 GCF_947496995.1 uncultured Roseibium sp. | reverse complement strand
CACGGGTGTTGCGTCCATCGAGACGGTGACCTGGACGAGCGAGACGACCAACGTTGGAACCACGGTTTGGACGGCAAAGGGCGATGCGAGCGGCGACACCGTCGCAACGCTGACAGTCGGTAACGACGGTTCCTACAGCTTCGTTCAGTCTGCACCGCTGGTGCACGGTTCTGACGATGCCACCGAAAGCGACGACCTCGACCTGACCTTCATGTTCCGCGTGACGGACGGAGACGGCGACACCGCCAACAGCAAGCTTACCGTCTCCATCGATGACGACACGCCTGTCGTCAGCAATCCCGGTGGCAGCGCCCCGGGTGTGTCGAATGCGGTTCTTGACGAAGATGACATTCTGGTCTCCGGTGACCAGCCGGCCGGCACCGATGGCGGTGTTGCGTCGGATCAGCGGGTGGCCACGGGCAACCTGCGGGTTGACTTCGGTGCGGACGGCTTCAAGTCGACGGCCTTCTCCGGTGCCTTCGTCGTGCCCAACGAGAACAGCGACACGCTTGTTGCCGGCGGCCCCGGCATCGACAGCGGGCTGACCTCCGACGGCCGGCCGATCTTCTTCGTACTGTCGGCTGACGGGCAGACTCTG
This sequence comes from uncultured Roseibium sp., assembly GCF_947496995.1. Taxonomy (GTDB): domain Bacteria; phylum Pseudomonadota; class Alphaproteobacteria; order Rhizobiales; family Stappiaceae; genus Roseibium. The sequence continues at coordinate 335 of NZ_CANMFD010000016.1, read as the reverse complement.
TCCGGTGTGACACCGGGCGGTCCGGGCCTGGCACGCGAGACGATCTTTACCGCCGAGCTGAACGACAGCGATGCCGGCTACACGGTCACGCTTCTGGGCAATATCGATCATCAGGCACCGGACGGCGTGCCTGGCGGACGCGACGAAGGTCAGTCGATCAACCTGACGGTGGTGGCCACCGACGGAGATGACGATACCCTCGATGTGACCCTGTCGATCCGCATCGTGGACGATGCACCGGTCGTCAGCAATCCCGGTGGCAGCGCCCCGGGTGTGTCGAATGCGGTTCTTGACGAAGATGACATTCTGGTCTCCGGTGACCAGCCGGCCGGCAC
>NZ_CANMFD010000015.1 GCF_947496995.1 uncultured Roseibium sp. | reverse complement strand
CTGGCTGAAACCGGCGGTGCGACAGCAAAAGCTTATGACGAGATCGACGGCGCGCCTGAAGAAAAGGCCCGCGGCATCACCATCTCCACGGCCCACGTCGAGTATGAGACGGAAAACCGTCACTACGCTCACGTCGATTGCCCGGGTCACGCCGATTATGTGAAGAACATGATCACCGGCGCGGCGCAGATGGACGGCGGCATTCTGGTGGTTTCGGCCGCAGACGGCCCGATGCCGCAGACCCGCGAGCACATCCTGCTTGCCCGTCAGGTCGGTGTTCCGGCGCTTGTCGTGTTCATGAACAAGGTTGACCAGGTCGACGACGAAGAGCTCATCGAGCTTGTCGAAATGGAAATCCGTGAGCTTCTGTCCTCCTACGAGTTCCCGGGCGACGACATTCCGATCGTCAAGGGCTCCGCGCTGGCAGCCGTTGAAAACCGCGACCCGGCCATCGGCCGTGATGCGATCCGCGAGCTGATGGCTCAGGTCGATGCGTATATCCCGACGCCCGAGCGTCCGAAGGACATGCCGTTCCTGATGCCGATCGAAGACGTGTTCTCGATCTCCGGCCGTGGCACGGTTGTCACTGGTCGTGTCGAGCGCGGCATCGTGAAGGTTGGCGAAGAAGTCGAGATCGTCGGCATCAAGGACACCACCAAGACGACGGTTACCGGCGTTGAAATGTTCCGCAAGCTGCTGGACAGCGGCGAAGCAGGCGACAACATCGGTGCGCTGATCCGCGGTGTTGCCCGTGAGGACGTCGAGCGCGGCCAGGTTCTTTGCAAGCCGGGTAGTGTTACCCCGCACACGAAGTTCAAGGCCGAGGCCTACATCCTGACGAAGGAAGAAGGCGGTCGTCATACACCGTTCTTCACCAACTACCGTCCTCAGTTCTACTTCCGTACGACGGACGTGACGGGTGTTGTGTCCCTGCCGGAAGGCACGGAAATGGTCATGCCGGGCGACAACGTCTCCGTTGACGTGGAGCTGATCGTGCCGATCGCCATGGAAGAAGGCCTGCGCTTCGCTATCCGCGAAGGTGGCCGTACCGTCGGCGCCGGCGTCGTTGCATCCATCATCGCTTAAGATGAAACCGACTGCCGGGC
>NZ_CANMFD010000014.1 GCF_947496995.1 uncultured Roseibium sp. | reverse complement strand
TCCTGGAGATATCAGAAGTGCGAATGCTGACATGAGTAACGATAAAGAGTGTGAGAGACACTCTCGCCGAAAGTCCAAGGGTTCCTGCGCAACGCTAATCGGCGCAGGGTTAGCCGGCCCCTAAGGCGAGGCCGAAAGGCGTAGTCGATGGGAATGCAGTTAATATTCTGCAGCTTGTGGGTAGTGACGGATGCCGTGTGTTGTATCTCCTTATTGGATTGGGGGTGCAGCGAAGGTGTTCCAGGAAATAGCTCCCACGTATAAACCGTACCCGAAACCGACACAGGTGGACTGGTAGAGCATACCAAGGCGCTTGAGAGAACTATGCTGAAGGAACTCGGCAAAATGCTCCCGTAAGTTCGCGAGAAGGGAGACCTCATAGTGGGCAACCATTGTGGGGTGGCACAGACCAGGGGGTGGCGACTGTTTATCAAAAACACAGGGCTCTGCGAAGCCGCAAGGCGACGTATAGGGTCTGACGCCTGCCCGGTGCTGGAAGGTTAAGAGGAGGTGTGCAAGCACCGAATTGAAGCCCCAGTAAACGGCGGCCGTAACTATAACGGTCCTAAGGTAGCGAAATTCCTTGTCGGGTAAGTTCCGACCTGCACGAATGGCGTAACGACTTCCCCGCTGTCTCCAGCATAGACTCAGTGAAATTGAATTCCCCGTGAAGATGCGGGGTTCCTGCGGTCAGACGGAAAGACCCCGTGCACCTTTACTACAGCTTCACACTGGTATTCGTCACGACATGTGTAGGATAGGTGGTAGACGTTGAAGCCTTGGCGCCAGCTGAGGTGGAGTCACCCTTGAAATACCACCCTTGTCGTCATGGATATCTAACCGCGGTACAACCATATCCGGGACCGTGTGTGGCGGGTAGTTTGACTGGGGCGGTCGCCTCCCAAATGGTAACGGAGGCGCGCGAAGGTGGGCTCAGAGCGGTCGGAAATCGCTCGTTGAGTGCAATGGCATAAGCCTGCCTGACTGCGAGACTGACAAGTCGAGCAGAGTCGAAAGACGGCCATAGTGATCCGGTGGTCCCTCGTGGAAGGGCCATCGCTCAACGGATAAAAGGTACGCCGGGGATAACAGGCTGATGATGCCCAAGAGTCCATATCGACGGCATTGTTTGGCACCTCGATGTCGACTCATCACATCCTGGGGCTGGAGCAGGTCCCAAGGGTTTGGCTGTTCGCCAATTAAAGTGGTACGTGAGTTGGGTTCAGAACGTCGCGAGACAGTTCGGTCCCTATCTGCCGTGGGTGTAGGAGAATTGAGAGGATCTGTCCCTAGTACGAGAGGACCGGGATGGACGTACCTCTGGTGGACCTGTTGTGGCGCCAGCCGCATTGCAGGGTAGCTATGTACGGAAGGGATAACCGCTGAAAGCATCTAAGCGGGAAACCCACCTCAAAACCAGTTCTCCCTGAAGAGCCGTGGAAGACCACCACGTCGATAGGAAGCGTGTGGACGTGCAGCAATGCATGAAGCTTAGCTTTACTAATAGCTCGTTCGGCTTGATCCTCTCATTAGTCAATGCTCATCTTTTAAAAGCGCCCTAGGCGCTTTGAAAAGATTGGTTGGTTTGCGCTCACGCGCGCATCGCCCTTCGGGCGGCGCTCCGCGGGGGCGGCCAAAAGTGGCCGGCGCGCACTTGCGCTTGCCTCGCTCAAGCTCGGAACTCCCGTTCCTTGCGAAAGCTCTGGAAAACAGACAACCAATCTGAAAAAAATCATCGATAAGACCAGTTTGTTCTCAGCGCATCACGCTCAACACCTGCAAGGGAAAAGAGCCGAACCGAAAGGTTCGCAAGGCCGACCGGCCGCCGCCCGATAGGGCGCGCCTGCGCAGGCCAGCTGCAACGCAGCGTACGGCCGCGAGCACAAACAAAAAGACCAGTTCACAACAAAACTGCGCTTCGCCGGCCTGGTGGCCCCAGCGGGGAGCCCCCACCCGATCCCATCCCGAACTCGGCCGTGAAACTCCCCAGCGCCAATGGTACTGCATCTTAAGGTGTGGGAGAGTAGGTCGCCGCCAGGCCTGCAAAGCTCAGTTTTGTATCTTCAACACAAGCGCTCACGCGCGCAACGCCTTGCCCGCTGCGCTCCGCAAGGGCGCCCTCACCGGGCGGCACAAAAGCCCAACGGGGACACAAACAAACCCCTGAAACAAAAATAACGCGGGATGGAGCAGTCCGGTAGCTCGTCAGGCTCATAACCTGAAGGTCGCAGGTTCAAATCCTGCTCCCGCAACCAAATCAAAAAGCCCCCTCGGATC
>NZ_CANMFD010000013.1 GCF_947496995.1 uncultured Roseibium sp. | reverse complement strand
GTAAGCGGCATCTGGGGCCCACCTTGTTCAGGTACGTCATGATCTCCGACTGAACACGCGTTGCCCCAGAACTGTTGCCTGCTTTCACGGAGGATGCCATAAATCTAAGAATCCAAAATTCCGCCGGAGACTTCATGAAAGCCTACACGGAATTCGCTTTTGTCTTCGTGCACAGTTACAGCAGCGCTGCTGGAAACTGGTTGGCAGTGATGGAGGGCACGGGCAGCAAGATGGGCCGTCTGCCCACGGCTTTCGCTTTAGCTGAGGCCTTTTCACTAAGCGTTGTCGCTGACGACGCGATTGATTCGGACAATCAAGACTTGCTGCGGCGCTGGCGTGTAGAGAATTTCGGTCGAGCGCGCAATACACGTGATGAAATACTGTCGGCGCTGGCAGAGGCCGGGTCGGCTGGTGTCATTTTTGTATCTTCGCCGGATCATTTGCCGCGAGTCGTGCGAGAGGCGCTGACCGCTAGGGAACAGGGATGCCTATTCGCAGCTTCTGAAGTCCCCTTCTCTGACAATGGTCCGGCCGCAGTCAAAATCGAAGAGCCGCCACACGAATTGATCAGCGCACGATGTGATTGATGTAAGCGTTTACAGCGCCTCTCAAAATATCAGCATCACGGCTTGAAGTTCCATGGCAGGAGTTCGTCGATCCTGCTTTTCGGATGACCGCCAGCAATGGCTTCGAGGGTGGCCTTGAGATAGGCGAAGGGCTCAGCGTTGTTGATTTTCGCGGTCTCGATGAGGGAAGCGATGCGGCCCCAGGTGCGGCCGCCCTCGTCATGGCCGGCGAACAATGCATTTTTCCTGTTCAGAGCAATTGGCCGGATCAGATTCTCGACACTGTTGCTATCAATCTCGACACGGCCGTCGTGGAGGAAGGTCTGCAAACCGTCCCAGTGACGATGGATGTAGGCAAGCTTCTCGCCGAGACGGGACTTGGCGGAGACCCGGCGACGTTGCTCTTGCAGCCATTGTCCGAAGGCGGCGACCAGAGGCGCGGTGCGGGCCTGCCGGGCCGAGAGCCGCTGCCCGGGCGCCGTTCCGCGGATATCGGCCTCGACCCTGTAGAAGTCAGCGATCCGGCGCAAGCCCTCGGCTGCGATTTCGGAGCCATCGCGGTCGAACACTTCCTTCAATTTCCGCCGTGCGTGTGACCAACAATGCGCTACGCGGATCGGATCGCCGCCCTTGCGGGACGGGCGCGTCAGGCAGTTGTAGCCCTGGTAGCCGTCAAGTTGCAGGACCCCGTCGAAGCCACGAAGGATTTTCTCCGCGTTTTCTCCGCGACGGTCGGACGCATAGAAGAAGACCACGCCGGGTGGATCGTCCCCGCCCCAGGCCCGGTCGTCTCGGGCCAAGGCCCATAGATACCCGGTTTTCGTCTTGCCGCGGCCCGGATCCAGCACCGGCGCCGTGGTCTCGTCCATGAACAGCTTGGTCGACACCTTCAGATGCTCGGCCAGCCGGTCAACGACGGGTGCGAGGTGGAACGCGGCGGTGCCGACCCAATCCGCCAGCGTGCTCCGATGGATATCGATGCCCGACCGGGCAAGGATCTGGCTCTGCCGGTGCAAGGGCAAATGGTCCGCGTACTTGGCAACCAGAACATGCGCAATAGCGCCTTCCGTCGGCAGACCGCCTTCGATGAGATGCGCCGGTGCCGGCATCTGGGTGACGCCGTCGGTACAGGCGCGGCAGGCGTATTTGGGGCGGACGGTGACGATCACGCGCAGCTGTGCGGGCACGATGTCGAGCCGCTCCGTGCGATCCTCGCCAATCTTGTGCATCACCCCGCAACCGCAGGGACACTCAAGACTGTCAGGCTCGATCAAACGCTCGATGCGGGGAAGGTCCTTCGGCAGGTTGCCCCGATTGCGACGGGCAGGACGGCGGGTTCTGCCCTCGGAAGGGCGCTGCTCGTCTTGGCTCTCTTCGACCTCGGCGATGGCAGTCTCGAGGTCTTCGAAAGCCAATTGCCGTTCATCTTCGCTGAGCTTTTCCGACCTTTTGCCGTGAACCGCGTGGTTCAACTCCGCGACCAGGTGCTCCAGGCGCTTGTTGATCTCCTTGAGCGCATCCCTTTCGCGCAGGAGCGCGGCGACAGCATCACGCTGGTCAGCGGGGATCGCGGAAAGGTCGATGGCGACGGTGGAAGGCATGGGCCGAGAATAGCCCGGGACCGCTCCGGATGCCCGCCATTTCCGGCACCTGATTCATTCTGCCGCAGCCGGAGAACGAGCCTCCAATGCCTTCACCTTGCGCCAGTCCAGGCCCGAGAACAGCGCCTCGAACTGGGCATGGTTCAGCGACATCATACCATCCCGAACGGCGGGCCAGGTGAAGGTCGTATTTTCCAGCCGCTTGTAAGCCATGACCAGGCCGGTGCCGTCAAAATACAGGAGCTTCAAGCGGTCGGCTCGCCTGGACCGGAACACAAAAACCGTGCCGGTGAACGGGTCCTTGCGCAAAACGGACTGGACCAGGGCGCTTAGCCCATCATGTCCTTTTCTGAAGTCGACTGGCTTTGTCGCCACCAGGATACGCACACGGTTCGAGGGGAAAATCATGATCCACGCCCAAGAGCGCGCACGATCCCAGCAATCCTGTCCGGGCTCACGGAAGCTTCCAGCCGGATTATGGTTCCGCCGTAAATGATCTCCACCGCGGCCAGCGGCTTCGCATCCTCTTCAACGGGTGCCGGAGACGGTTCCAGAACGGCCGGTACAAACTCCGCTCCCGGAAGATCCGGCACCACAAGTTTGCCCTCCCGCGCCAAACGACGCCATGCCGAGAGATGGTTGGGCTTCATGCCGACACGCCGGGCGACCTCGTTCACTGTCACCCCGGGAAGATAGGTCTCCGCGACAAGCTGCCCCTTCACTTCATTGGGCCAACGGCGCATTCCCGTGTCGCGCGGCAAAATCTCATAACCGCATACGGACTCCATATGGAGCTCTCTATGGACTCCCAAACCTGCCTCCATTCCCAAATCGACAATGGGTATGGATTCCAGCATCACGACGGGAGCGAACAGGTGGGGTCCAGCCGCCGCTTACA
>NZ_CANMFD010000011.1 GCF_947496995.1 uncultured Roseibium sp. | reverse complement strand
TTGCCGTGGTCAACGTGGCCAATCGTGCCAATGTTAACGTGCGGCTTCGTGCGCTCAAATTTTTCTTTCGCCATCGGATTACTCCGTTTCTCTATTTCTTAATGACTACAAGAGGTTAAGGTCAGGCGTACTTCGCCTGAACCTCTTCGGCGACAGCCTGCGGCACCTGCTCGTAGTGATCGAACACCATCGAATACTGCGCGCGGCCCTGGGACATGGAACGCAGGTTGTTCACGTAACCAAACATGTTGGCCAGCGGAACCATGGCAGTGATGACCGTGACAACACCGCGATTTTCGGTGCCGGCAATCTGACCACGGCGGGAGTTCAAGTCGCCAATCACGTCACCCATGTAGTCTTCAGGGGTGACAACCTCGACCTTCATGATCGGCTCGAGAAGTTTCGGGCCGGCCTTCTGAATGCCTTCGCGGAAACCGGCACGGCCGGCGATCTCAAAGGCAAGAACGGACGAGTCAACGTCGTGATATGCACCGTCGGTCAGCGTCGCCTTGATATCGAGCATCGGGAACCCGGCAATCGGTCCGGAGGACATGACGCTTTCGATACCCTTGGAAACGCCCGGAATATATTCCTTCGGAACGTTACCGCCGACAATCTTGCTTTCGAAGACAAAGCCTTCGTTTGCTTCCGCCGGCTCAATGGTGAGCTTGATGCGGGCGAACTGGCCGGAACCACCGGACTGCTTCTTGTGGGTGTAATCCACTTCAGCAACCTTGGTGATGGTTTCGCGGTAGGCCACCTGCGGCGCACCGATATTCGCTTCGACCTTGAACTCGCGCTTCATGCGGTCGACGATGATGTCCAGGTGCAACTCGCCCATACCGGCGATGATGGTCTGACCGGATTCTTCATCAGTCTTCACGCGGAAGGACGGATCCTCGGCAGCCAGACGGTTCAGGGCGAGGCCCATCTTTTCCTGGTCGCTCTTGGTCTTCGGCTCGACGGCGATCTCAATGACCGGCTCGGGGAATTCCATGCGCTCCAGGATCACCGGCTTCAGCGGATCACAAAGCGTGTCGCCTGTCGTCGTGTCCTTCAGACCCGCAATCGCAACGATGTCGCCTGCATAGGCAATATCGATGTCTTCCCGGGAGTTGGAGTGCATTTGCATCATCCGGCCGACGCGCTCACGCTTGTCCTTCACGGTGTTGAGCAGGGACACGCCCTTGTTCAGAACACCGGAATAGATGCGGCAGAACGTCAGAGAGCCGACGAACGGATCGTTGGCGATCTTGAATGCCAGAAGACCGAGAGGCTCTTCGTCGGACGCCTTGCGCTCGATTTCAGCTTCGTTCGACGGGTCAATACCCTTGATCGCCGGAACTTCGATCGGGCTCGGCAGATAATCGACGACGGCGTCGAGAAGCGGCTGAACGCCCTTGTTCTTGAAAGCGGAACCGCAGAAGATCGGAACGAACTCGTTGTTGATCGTGCCTTTGCGGATCAACTTCTTGATCGTTTCGTTGGTGGGCTCTTCGCCTTCCAGGTAAGCTTCCGTGGCAGCTTCGTCGATCTCGACTACGGTTTCGATCAGGGCTTCGCGTGCTTCCTGAGCACGGTCAACCAGATCGGCCGGAATATCGACAACATCCCATGCAGCGCCGAGATTTTCGGACTGCCAGATCAGCGCCTTCATTTCCAGAAGATCGACGAGACCGGCAAAGTCGTTTTCCGCGCCAACCGGGATCTGCATGACCAGCGGAGTCGCGCCTAGGCGTTCCTTGATCATCTTGACGCAACGATCGAAATCGGCGCCCAGCTTGTCCATCTTGTTGACGAAGATCATCCGCGGAACGTGATACTTGTCGGCCTGGCGCCAGACAGTCTCGGTCTGCGGTTCGACACCAGCGTTCGCATCCAGAAGAGCGACGGCACCGTCGAGCACACGCAGGGACCGTTCAACTTCAATGGTGAAGTCAACGTGACCCGGGGTGTCGATGATGTTCAGACGCTTTTCTTTCCAGAAAGCGGTGGTCGCAGCAGAGGTGATCGTGATGCCACGCTCCTGCTCCTGCTCCATCCAGTCCATGGTGGCCGCGCCGTCATGGACTTCGCCGATCTTGTGGCTCTTGCCAGTGTAGTAGAGGATCCGCTCGGTCGTGGTCGTCTTGCCCGCATCGATGTGAGCCATGATGCCGAAGTTGCGGTAGTCCTCGATTTTATGCGTGCGCGCCATAGCGTCAGCCCTTCGAAGTCACAAATTACCAGCGATAGTGCGAGAACGCGCGGTTGGCATCGGCCATCCGGTGCGTGTCTTCGCGCTTCTTGACTGCGGTACCACGGTTGTTGGCCGCATCGAGCAGCTCGCCGGACAGGCGATCAACCATCGTGGTTTCGTTACGGTTGCGCGCGGCTGTGATCAGCCAGCGGATTGCCAGGGCCTGACGGCGCTCGGTACGAACTTCAACCGGCACCTGGTAGGTTGCACCACCAACACGGCGGGAGCGGACTTCCACTTGCGGCATGACGTTCTCAAGAGCCGCATGGAACACCTCGATCGGGTTCTCGCGCGCCTTGTTCTCGACGACGTCGAAGGCACCGTAGACGATGCGCTCGGCGGCGGATTTCTTGCCGTCGTACATGATCGAATTCATGAACTTGGTGACGACAACATCCCCGAACTTCGGATCCGGGTTGATTTCGCGTTTTTCAGCGCGGTGACGACGGGACATCTTGTGTGCTCCTTACTTCGGCCGCTTCGCGCCGTATTTCGAACGACGCTGCTTACGATCCTTGACACCCTGTGTATCGAGCACACCACGGATGATGTGGTAGCGAACACCGGGCAAATCCTTCACGCGGCCGCCGCGGATCATCACCACCGAGTGTTCCTGAAGGTTGTGACCTTCACCCGGGATGTATCCGATGACCTCGAACCCGTTGGTCAGGCGGATCTTGGCCACCTTACGCAGAGCCGAGTTCGGCTTCTTCGGAGTCGTCGTGTAGACGCGGGTGCAAACACCACGCTTCTGGGGGCAGGCCTCCATGGCCGGCACCTTGTTCCGCTTGGGCGGGTCTTTCCGCGGCTTGCGGATCAGCTGGTTGATGGTCGGCATTCTTTGCCCTTTACCTTGTCCATCCAAAAATTCGTATGCAACTGCAGTCCCTCGCTGACCCAACGCCCTGAAAGGAGAACCCTTCAAGACATGCAGAATCGCGCCCGCACGCTCCTGAGAGCGGCCGGCGCTGCGAAAAACCAGAGGACCACGAGTTGCCTCGCGGTCATGCAATCGACGCGTATTCGCCTATGTAACCCGGCAGCGTTTAAAAGGATTGGGTCCTGCGCTTAAGATCGCGCTGGACGGTTCACTCTTACCGCCTGCCCTTGGGATGCGCGGAAACTACTCATATGCACCCATTGCGTCAAGTGATTTATCGAAAAAACCGCATTTCCCGCAAAGGGAACCAGAGCGCCCTGTTTTCGACATGATTTCCGACCCTTAGGCCAATTTATCGAAACATTGTGACGGATGTTTTGTAATATTCTTTCGCTACCGGATTCCGCGAGCTTCGCAAGACGCCTCCCGGACAGGAATCGCCCGCCCCTGCGCAGCAAGGCAGCCATGCGGTTAGCGAAGTGCACGGCGACTCGCCCGTCGCACCGGAATCGCCGCGATGATGCGATCAAGCCGAGAAGGTCACGATCGCGACGTTGCCGGCAAGCGCATCCTGGTATGCGCCTTCATGGACATCGTCGTCCGGTTCGCCGTCCATCACCCCGATCTGGTCGAGTTCGGCTTCGGCGAAGCCCTGGGTGGACAGCGACTCCAGCGTCTTGCGCACGGCGTCGTCTTCATCGGCAGCGGTCAGCAGCGCATGGATCGTGATGGCGTCGTCCGGAGAAGCTTCCTCCTTCTCCCAGACCCTGCCGATCACGATGTAGACCACCGGCTCCATTTCCACGTCATTGTCATTCATGTCTCAGATCTCTTTTTACGCTTTATACAAGAAAGGCCGCCCGGAGGCGGCCTTTTTTATCGGGTCGGTTGGCGCGTCGCCGGTTATTCGGCTGCGCCCGTCATGTCTTCCAGAAGACCTTCCGCGGCGCTTTCCGAGGACTGCTGACGCTGCGCTTCCTGGATCAGGTCGTCGCGATGCGCTGCAATCTTGCGGATCCGCTTCATCACCCCACCGGTACCGGCCGGGATCAGACGGCCCACGATGACGTTCTCCTTCAGGCCGACAAGCGGGTCGGTCTTGCCGTTGACAGCCGCGTCGGTAAGAACGCGGGTCGTCTCCTGGAAGGAGGCGGCGGAGAAGAAGGACCGCGTCTGCAGGGACGCCTTGGTGATCCCAAGGAGAACCGGAGAGCCCTTCGCCGGATCGCGAGCCTTGTCGATGGCCCGGCGGTTGGCATCTTCGAAATCGAGCTTGTCGACCTGTTCGCCGGAGAAGAACTCCGTATCGCCCGGATCGGTAATCTCGATCTTCTGCAGCATCTGACGGACAATCACCTCGATGTGCTTGTCGTTGATGGTCACACCCTGCAACCGGTAGACTTCCTGGATCTCGTTGACGAGGTAAGCGGCAAGCGCCTCCACGCCTTTCACGGCCAGAATGTCGTGCGGAGCCGGGTTCCCGTCGAGAATGTACTCACCCTTTTCAATGGCATCGCCTTCCTGAAGATGGAAGTGCTTGCCTTTCGGGATGAGGTATTCGACGGGCTCTGCCCCTTCCTCGGACGGATCGATGATGACCCGGCGCTTGTTCTTGTAGTCGCGACCGAAGCGGATCGTGCCGTCGATTTCGGCAATGATCGCGTGATCCTTCGGACGACGGGCTTCGAACAATTCCGCAACACGCGGCAGACCACCGGTGATGTCCTTGGTCTTGGCACTTTCCAGCGGGATACGGGCCAGAACGTCACCAGCCTTGACGGTCGCGCCAGGCTGGACGGACAGGATCGCATCCACGGAAAGCATCAGACGGGCATCTGAGCCACGCTGGTTTTTCGAGATCTCGCCTTTTTCGTTCTTGACGACGATGGCCGGCTTCAGATCCGCACCGCGCTGGGAAGACCGCCAGTCGATGACAACACGCTTGGTGATGCCTGTCGCCTCGTCGGCCGTTTCCTGAACGGACGAACCGTCAACCAGATCCTCGAAGTCCACGGTACCGTCGACTTCAGCAAGCATCGGCCGGGTGTACGGATCCCATTCGGCAATCCGCTGACCGCGCTTGACCGCATCGCCCTCGTCCACATGCAGCCTGGAACCGTAGGCAACACGATGCACGGCGCGTTCATTGCCGTCGCTGTCGATGACAACGATGGACATGTTACGGACCATGGCAATCAGGTTGCCCTCGGAATCGCGCTGAACCGAACGGTTGCGGATCTTGATAGTGCCGTCGACGTTGGACTCGATGAACGAGCTGTCGACAACCTGCGCCGTACCGCCGATGTGGAACGTCCGCATCGTCAGCTGGGTGCCCGGCTCACCGATGGACTGCGCGGCGATAACGCCGACAGCTTCACCAAGGTTGACCGGAGTACCGCGGGCAAGGTCACGGCCGTAGCAGGTCCCGCACACGCCGGTCTCGGTTTCACAGGTCAGAACCGAACGGATCTTGATCTGCTGAACCTTGGCGGCCTCAACGGCGTCAACATCCTTTTCGTCGATCAGCTTGCCCTTTGGAACAAGCAGCTCGCCGGTCAGGTTGTTGAACACGTCTTCGGCGGTCGTACGGCCGAGAACGCGCATGCCGAGTGTGGCGATGACGTTACCGGCATCGACGATCGGCGCAACGGTGATGCCACGCTCGGAACCGCAATCCGGCTCCAGGATGATCGAATCCTGCGCGACATCCACCAGACGGCGGGTCAGGTAACCGGAGTTCGCGGTCTTCAGGGCGGTGTCGGCCAGACCCTTACGGGCACCGTGGGTGGAGTTGAAGTACTCCAGAACCGACAGGCCTTCCTTGAAGTTCGAGATGATCGGGTTCTCGATGATGGAACCGTCCGGCTTGGCCATAAGGCCACGCATGCCGGCCAGCTGCTTCATCTGCTGGGGCGAACCACGGGCACCGGAGTGGGACATCATGTAGACCGAGTTCATCGGCTTCTGGCGTCCGGTCTCTTCATCGATCTGGACCGCCTTGATGCGGGCCATCATCTCGTCGGCGATCTTGTCTGTGCATTTCGCCCAGGCATCAACCACCTTGTTGTACTTCTCACCCTGGGTGATCAGACCGTCATTGTACTGCTGCTCGTATTCGGTGGCGAGCGCGGTCGTTTCGGCTACCAGCTGTGTCTTGGTGTCCGGAATGACCATGTCGTCCATGCCGAAGGAAATGCCTGCCTTACAGGCGTTCCTGAAGCCGAGCTGCATGATCCGGTCACAGAAGATGACCGTCTCTTTCTGACCGCAGGCACGGTAGACCGTGTCGATCATCTTCGAGATGTCCTTCTTCGTCATCAGCTTGTTGCAGACGTCGAAGGGCACTTCGTGATGCTTGGGCAGAAGTTCCGCGATCAGCATGCGGCCCGGTGTGGTCTCGATGATTTCGGAAGTCGGATTGCCTTCCGCATCGATGTTCTTGTACCGGCCCCTGATCTTGGTGTGCAGCGTGATGACCTTGTTGGCCAGCGCGTGGTGGATCTCGCCGATGTCGCCGAAGGCCATGCCGTCACCCGGCTCGCCCTCTGCCATGATGGAGAGGTAGTAGAGACCGAGAACAATATCCTGCGACGGCACGATGATCGGGCCACCGTTTGCCGGGTGCAGAATGTTGTTGGTGGACATCATCAGCGTCCGCGCTTCCAGCTGGGCTTCCAGCGAAAGCGGTACGTGAACGGCCATCTGGTCGCCGTCGAAGTCGGCGTTGAACGCCGAGCAGACGAGCGGGTGCAGCTGGATAGCCTTGCCTTCGATCAGCGTCGGTTCGAACGCCTGAATGCCCAGACGGTGCAGGGTCGGCGCGCGGTTCAGCAGAACCGGGTGTTCGCGGATCACCTCGTCCAGGATATCCCAGACTTCGGGGCGTTCCTTTTCCACCAGCTTCTTGGCCTGCTTGACCGTCGAGGAGAAGCCCTTGGCGTCAAGACGCGAATAGATGAACGGCTTGAACAGCTCGAGCGCCATCTTCTTCGGCAGTCCGCACTGATGCAGCTTCAGTTCCGGACCCACGGTGATCACCGAACGGCCGGAATAGTCGACGCGCTTGCCGAGCAGGTTCTGACGGAAGCGGCCCTGCTTGCCTTTCAGCATGTCGGACAGCGACTTCAACGGACGCTTGTTGGCACCGGTGATGACACGGCCACGGCGGCCGTTGTCGAACAGGGCGTCAACGGACTCCTGCAGCATGCGCTTTTCGTTCCGGATAATGATATCCGGAGCACGCAGTTCCATCAGCCGGCGCAGACGGTTGTTCCGGTTGATCACGCGGCGGTACAGATCGTTCAGATCCGAGGTCGCGAACCGGCCGCCGTCAAGCGGTACCAGCGGACGAAGGTCCGGCGGGATGACCGGAACAACGGTCATGATCATCCATTCCGGACGGTTGCCCGATTCCATGAAGGCTTCGATGACCTTCAGGCGCTTGGCCAGTTTCTTCGGCTTCAGCTCGGTGGTCGCCTCGGCGATTTCCTGGCGCAGCTTCTCGCTCTCGCGCTCCAGATCCATGCTCATCAGGATCTCACGGATCGCTTCGGCACCGATCATGGCCGTGAAGGCATCCTCGCCATACTCTTCCTGAGCATTGGCGAAGTCTTCTTCCGACAGCAGCTGGTGCTGCTTGAGCGGCGTCAGGCCCGGCTCGAGAACCACGTAGTTCTCGAAGTAGAGAACCCGCTCCAGATCCTTCAGCGTCATATCGAGCAGCAGGCCGATGCGGCTCGGCAGCGACTTCAGGAACCAGATGTGAGCGACCGGTGCGGCCAGCTCGATATGGCCCATGCGCTCGCGGCGAACCCGCGACAGGGTGACTTCGACGCCACACTTTTCGCAGATGACGCCCTTGTACTTCATGCGCTTGTATTTGCCGCACAGGCACTCGTAGTCCTTGATCGGACCGAAGATGCGTGCGCAGAACAGGCCGTCGCGCTCGGGCTTGAACGTACGGTAGTTGATGGTCTCCGGCTTTTTGATTTCGCCGAAAGACCATGACAAAATCTTCTCCGGGCTCGCGAGCGAAATCCGGATATTGTCGAAGGTCTGTGCGGGAGCCTGTTGATTGAACAGGTTCATGACCTCATGATTCATGGTCCATCTCCTTCGATGCACGGGCGGGAAGCGGGCGTTGTTGCCCCTCCCCGTCACCGGCATACCAAGTCATTCGGGGTCCGTTGCCGGGGTTACTCTGCAGCGTCTGCAGTTTCTTCCCCGGCAATCATGGGCTTGTCATTACGTTGAAGTTCAACGTTGAGACCCAGCGACCGCATTTCCTTCACGAGCACGTTGAAGCTTTCCGGAATGCCCGCCTCGAATGTGTCGTCGCCGCGAACGATGGCCTCATAGACCTTCGTACGGCCGGCAACGTCATCCGACTTGACCGTGAGCATTTCCTGCAGCGTGTAGGCTGCACCGTAAGCTTCAAGAGCCCAGACTTCCATTTCCCCGAAGCGCTGTCCGCCGAACTGCGCCTTACCACCCAGCGGCTGCTGGGTAACAAGCGAGTACGGGCCGATCGAACGGGCATGGATCTTGTCATCGACCAGGTGGTGGAGCTTCAGCATGTAGATGTAGCCCACGGTCACCTTGCGGTCGAATTCCTCACCGGTCCGGCCATCATAGAGGACGGACTGTCCGCTCTGATCGTAGCCGGCGATGTTGAGCGCATCGACCACGTCCGGTTCGCGGGCACCATCGAAGACCGGCGTTGCAATTGAAACGCCCTTCTTCAGCTGGTCCGCCAGGCGCACGATGCTCTCGTCATCATATTCCTGAACGGGATCGCCCTTGAGGTTGTCGCCGTAGATCTCGACGATCTTGCCACGCAGCTCGTTGATCTCGCCGGACTTCCTGTACTCTTCGTAGAGTTCACCGATCCGGTTGCCCATGCCGCGGCAGGCCCAGCCCAGATGGGTCTCCAGGATCTGACCGACGTTCATGCGCGACGGCACGCCGAGCGGGTTCAACACGATGTCGACATGGGTACCGTCCGCAAGGAACGGCATGTCTTCACACGGGTTGATCTTGGACACCACGCCCTTGTTGCCGTGACGGCCGGCCATCTTGTCGCCCGGCTGAAGCTTGCGCTTCACGGCAACGAAGACCTTGACCATCTTCATGACGCCCGGCGGCAGTTCGTCTCCGCGCTGCAGCTTCTCGACCTTGTCGATGAAGCGCTGCTCGAGGCGCTTGCGGCTGTCGTCATACTGACCGCGCAGAGCTTCGATCTCGGACATGAACTTCTCGTCGTCGCTGGCAAACTGCCACCACTGCGAGCGCGGGAAGTCGTTGAGAACGTCCCCGGTCAGTTCGGTATCCTTCTTGAAGCCCTTGGGGCCGGCAATGGCGGACTTGCCCATCAGCATCTCGGCCAGACGGCCATAGACGTTGCGGTCAAGGATCGCCTGTTCATCGTCGCGGTCCTTCGCCAGACGCTCGATTTCCTCGCGCTCGATGGCCATCGCACGCTCGTCTTTTTCAACGCCGTGGCGGTTGAAGACGCGCACTTCGACGACCGTACCGGAAACGCCCGGCGGCAGACGCAGGGACGTGTCGCGGACATCGGAGGCCTTTTCACCGAAGATGGCACGCAGAAGCTTTTCTTCCGGCGTCATCGGGCTTTCGCCCTTCGGTGTGATCTTGCCGACGAGGATGTCGCCCGGATGAAGTTCGGCGCCGATATAGACGATGCCGGCTTCGTCGAGGTTCTTCAGCGCTTCTTCCGAAACGTTCGGAATGTCGCGGGTGATTTCCTCAGGTCCAAGCTTGGTATCACGAGCCATCACCTCGAATTCTTCAAGGTGGATGGACGTGAACACGTCGTCGGAAACGATCCGTTCGGACAGGAGGATGGAATCCTCGAAGTTGTAGCCGTTCCAGGGCATGAACGCGACAAGCACGTTCTTGCCGAGCGCCAGATCGCCGAGGTCGGTCGACGGACCGTCCGCGATGATATCGCCCTTGTTGATCTTGTCGCCCACACGCACCAGCGGACGCTGGTTGATGCAGGTGTTCTGGTTGGACCGCTGGAACTTCTGCAGACGGTAGATGTCGACGCCGGACTTGCCCGGATCGAGGTCTTCCGTCGCGCGGATAACGATACGGGTGGCATCCACCTGGTCGACCACGCCTGCGCGGCGGGCACCGATGGCGGCGCCGGAATCGCGTGCCACGATCGGCTCCATGCCGGTGCCGACGAACGGCGCTTCAGCGCGCACCAGAGGCACGGCCTGACGCTGCATGTTCGAGCCCATCAGAGCGCGGTTCGCGTCATCGTTTTCCAGGAACGGAATGAGCGCGGCTGCGACCGAAACAAGCTGTTTCGGCGACACGTCCATCAGGTCCACCTTTTCAGACGGAACCATCATGTTTTCACCGGCGTGACGGCAGGTGATCAGCTCTTCCGTGAACTTGCCGTCGTCATCATAGACCGCATTGGACTGAGCCACATAGTGCTTGGCTTCCTCCATGGCGGACAGATAGACGACTTCGTTGGTTACGGCGGAGTCTTTCACCTTGCGGTACGGGCTTTCGATAAAGCCGTACTTGTTCACACGGGCAAAGGTCGCAAGCGAGTTGATCAGGCCGATGTTCGGACCTTCCGGGGTCTCGATCGGACAGATACGGCCGTAATGCGTCGGGTGAACGTCACGGACTTCGAAGCCCGCACGTTCACGGGTCAAGCCGCCCGGCCCGAGAGCCGAAAGACGGCGCTTGTGAGTGACTTCCGACAGCGGGTTGGTCTGATCCATGAACTGCGACAGCTGCGAGGAGCCGAAGAATTCACGCACGGCGGCAGCCGCCGGCTTGGCATTGATCAGGTCCTGCGGCATCACCGTGTCGATCTCAACAGAGCTCATCCGCTCCTTGATCGCACGCTCCATGCGCAGAAGTCCGACGCGATACTGATTTTCCATCAGCTCGCCGACGGACCGCACACGGCGGTTGCCGAGGTTGTCGATGTCGTCGATCTCGCCCCTGCCGTCGCGCAGGTCCAGAAGAACCCGGATGACTTCCAGAATATCTTCCTTGCGCAGCGTGCGAACGGTGTCCTCGCACTCCACGTCGAGACGCATGTTCATCTTCACGCGGCCGACCGCAGACAGGTCGTAGCGTTCGCCGTCGAAGAACAGCGACTGGAACATCGCTTCGGCGGTGTCGATGGTGGGCGGCTCGCCCGGGCGCATCACGCGGTAGATGTCGAACAGCGCGTCTTCGCGGGATTCGTTCTTGTCGACCGCAAGCGTGTTGCGGATATAGGCGCCGGTGTTCACATGGTCGATATCGAGTATCGACAGTTCGCCATACCCGCGCTCGACCAGTTCTTCCAGCAGCTTGCCGGTGATTTCCGCTCCGGCTTCGGCGTAGATCTCACCGCTCGTCGCATCGACGATGTCCTCGGCGAGATACTGCCCGTGCAAGTCCTCGTCGGTAACCTTCAGGGCGGTGACGCCCTTTTCGTCAAGCTGCTTGATGGTGCGCGCGGTAATCTTGCGGCCGCCTTCTACGACGACTTCGCCGCTGTCGGCGTCGATCAGGTCGTAAGAGGCCTTGGTGCCCTTCAGCCGGCTGCCGTCGAACGGCATGCGCCAGGAACCGTCTTTCTGACGGGTATAGTCGACGCGCTCATAGAAGGTGTTGAGGATCTCTTCGCCGTCGAGGCCCAGAGCCATCAGCAGCGATGTGACCGGAATCTTGCGGCGACGGTCGATGCGCGCATGTACGATGTCCTTGGCGTCGAACTCGATGTCGAGCCAGGAGCCGCGATAGGGGATCACGCGGGCTGCGAACAGCAGCTTGCCGGACGAATGGGTCTTGCCCTTGTCATGATCGAAGAACACGCCCGGAGAACGGTGCATCTGGGAGACGATCACACGCTCGGTACCGTTGACGATGAAGGTGCCGTTGTCGGTCATGAACGGCATGTCGCCCATGTAGACATCCTGTTCCTTGATGTCTTTGACGGACTTGGCGCCGGTATCTTCGTCGACGTCGAACACGATGAGGCGCAGGGTGACCTTCAGCGGCGCGGCGAAGGTCATGTCGCGCTGACGGCACTCATCGACATCGTATTTGGGAGCTTCGAATTCGAAGGAAACAAATTCCAGAAGGGAAGTGCCCGCAAAATCGGAAATCGGAAACACGGACTGGAAGACAGCTTCAAGGCCTTCCACTTTGCGGCCGCCACCCGGCATCTCGTCGACCTGCAGAAACTGGTCGTAGGATGCTTTTTGAACCTCGATGAGATTGGGCATTGCCGCGACATCGCGGATCGATCCGTAGTATTTACGGACCTTTTTGCGACCGTTGAACGTTTGGGTCATTGTCGCTCCTCGTATCGGCCGGGTAACGGCTTCCCGAAACGCCCCTTATCCAATCGGGCCAGCGCCCGGGCGCTTCGGAAAACCGTCCCCCTGGATCAACCTGCCTTGAAGTGCCATCACCTCAAGTCGGACCGGTTGATCGGTCTAAGGGGTCCAGAGCATCTTGTTCTGCGTCCTCTCGAACGCAGGATGCCCTAGTGGGACTTTTGCCCCGGAAACGGGAAGGACCCGCCGGGGCAATAAACGGTCCCGGGAAACCCGGGACCGTCTGAAAGGCAAAAAGCCTTTGTTACTTCAGCTCTACAGAAGCGCCTGCTTCTTCGAGCTTCTTCTTCAGCTCTTCAGCTTCGTCTTTGCCAACGCCTTCCTTGACCGGCTTCGGAGCGCCTTCGACGAGCTCCTTAGCTTCTTTCAGGCCAAGACCGGTGATTGCACGGACTTCCTTGATGACGTTGATTTTCTTGTCGCCGGCGGCGGTCAGAACAACGTCAAATTCGGTTTTCTCTTCAGCAGCGGCACCTGCATCGCCACCACCGGCAGCAGCAGCGACAGCAACCGGAGCAGCGGCGGAAACGCCCCACTTTTCTTCCAGAAGCTTGGACAGTTCAGCCGCTTCCATGACGGTCAATGCGGACAGGTCGTCTACGAGCTTTTCAAGATCAGCCATTTTTCAGTACCTTTAGTTCGAACCAATATCGGTTACGTCAGACAGTGTGTTTGGACGCCTTACGCGGCCTCATCCTTCGCGGCATACGCGCCGAAGACGCGGGCAAGCTGCCCGGCCGGTGCGTTGACAACCTGGGCAATCCGGGATGCCGGGGTCTGAACCATGCCAACCAGTTTCGCGCGCAGCTCATCGAGCGACGGCATGGTTGCCAGAGACTTGACCCCATCCGGGTTCAGGTTGGTTGTGCCAAGAGCACCGCCAAGAATCGCAAACTTTTCGTTTGCCTTGGCGAAGTCGACGGCTGCTTTCGGAGCGGCTACCGGATCGTCGGAGTAGACGAGTACGGTCGGGCCCTGAAACAGGTCGGAGATGTGCTCAAGGTCGGTGCCTTGAAGGGCGAGTTTGATAAGGCGGTTTTTCGCGACTTTTACAGTGCCGCCGGCTTCACGCACAGACGCCCGCAATGCGGTCATCTGAGCAACCGAAAGACCTGCATAGTGCGCAACGACAACAACACTGGTTTTACCCAGCTCGGTGTTGAGAGACGTCACGAACTCGTGCTTTTCCGCTCTTTCCACTTGCCTTCTCCATTTGGCGGCGTCACCGCCGCCGGTTTACCTTTGCCGCCTGGCGGATGGTCCCGAACCCGGAACCGTCCCGCTGGACGACGCTCAGGGTCCTGTCCCCTCACCTTCACGCCAGTGCGGCGCGCGGCAAGGTCTGGTTCGAACCGAGGTTTTCCGCCTGCGCGGAGAATTCGGTTCTCACCCATCTATGCAGGCCTTGATGGCTTAAGCCGGTTTCCCGGCACCTGCAGTCTCGGACAGGGTGACCCGGCGGCGAACCGCCGGATCTTTCCGGCCTTGCGGCCGAAATCTTGGTTTCAATCCGGGAAAACCGGATTATTCGCCAGCAATGCTGGCCAGATCCACTTTCAGGCCCGGGCCCATCGTCGAGGAAACGGCGATGCGCTTCAGGTAGGAACCTTTCGAGCCGGAAGGCTTTGCCTTCTGGACGGCGTCGATCAGAGCCTTGACGTTCTCGGTGATCGCCTCTTCGGAGAACGACACCTTGCCGACGCCTGCATGTACGATACCGGCCTTTTCGACGCGGAACTGCACTGCGCCGCCCTTGGCATCGTTCACAGCGGACGTGACGTCCGGGGTCACGGTGCCGATTTTCGGGTTCGGCATAAGACCGCGCGGGCCGAGCACCTTACCGAGACGGCCGACCAGCGGCATCATGTCCGGAGTCGCGATGCAGCGATCGAAATCGATCTTGCCGCCCTGGACTTCCTGAACCAGCTCTTCCGCACCGACGATGTCGGCGCCTGCAGCTTTGGCTTCGTCAGCCTTGTCGCCACGGGCGAACACGGCGACGCGGACACTTTTGCCCGTACCGTTCGGCAGCACGCACACGCCGCGGACCATCTGGTCTGCATGGCGCGGATCGACACCGAGGTTGATCGCGATTTCGACGGTTTCGTCGAACTTCGTCTTGGAGCGTTCCTTCACGAGACCGATGGCCTCATTCAGCGAATATTCCTTGTTACGGTCGAGGCCTTCACGAGCGGCCTTGGTACGTTTTCCAATTTTCGCCATGATCTTACTCCGATACCTCAATGCCCATGGACCGGGCGGAACCTTCGACCATCAGCATCGCAGCTTCGATGTTGTTGGCGTTCAGGTCCTTCATCTTGGCTTCGGCGATTTCCTTCACCTGAGCCTTGGTCACGGAACCGACCGTGCCGCGGCCCGGGGTCTGGGAGCCCTTCTGCAGCTTGGAAGCCTTCTTCAGGAAGAAGCTGACCGGAGCCGTCTTCACTTCGAAAGTGAAGGACTTGTCGGAGTAGTAAGTAATCACGGTCGGGCACGGAGCGCCCTTCTCGACATCCTGGGTCTGCGCGTTGAACGCCTTGCAGAATTCCATGATGTTGAGACCACGCTGACCGAGCGCCGGCCCGATGGGCGGCGACGGGGTCGCGGATCCTGCAGGCACCTGAAGCTTCAGGAAGCCATCAATTTTCTTCGCCATATCTGTCTCCAGTCATTCGCAGCCGGACGGCAATCCGCCTGCATGGGAGCTGGTGGTGCGGCCCTTGCCGATGCCCGGCGAAGAGCATCAGGACCTTCCACCCGTTTCATCCCGTCGGTTGCCCTTGAGGCAGTCCGGACGGGCACTCAAGCCGCCTTTCGAACAGTCCGCTTCCACATGACGTCACATGAAGGCGGTCCGACAGGAAGACGGCAAACAGTCAGAGCTTGTCGACCTGACCGAATTCCAGTTCCACCGGGGTTGCACGGCCGAAGATCGACACGGCCACCTTGAGGCGCGCACGCTCGTCGTCGACTTCCTCGACCAAGCCGGAGAAGGATGCGAACGGTCCATCGGACACACGCACCTGCTCGCCCACTTCGAAGGTGACGGACGGCTTCGGACGATCCACGCCTTCCTGAACCTGGTTCAGGATGCGCAGGGCTTCCTTTTCCGGGATCGGCATCGGCTTCTGGTCGGAGCCCAGGAAACCGGTGACTTTCGGCGTGTCCTTGATCAGGTGAAACGCTTCGTTGGTCATGTCCATCTTCACCAGGACATAGCCCGGGAAGAACTTGCGCTCTGCGTCCACCTTGCGGCCGCGGCGCACTTCGACAACCTTTTCCATCGGAACGAGAATTTCCTCGAAAAGATCGGACAGGCCTTTCTGCTCGGCCTTTTCGCGAATGGACTCGGCGACCTTCTTCTCAAAATTGGAATAGGCGTG
The DNA here is from genome assembly GCF_947496995.1 of uncultured Roseibium sp. Lineage (GTDB taxonomy): Bacteria > Pseudomonadota > Alphaproteobacteria > Rhizobiales > Stappiaceae > Roseibium. Next base: position 620 of record NZ_CANMFD010000011.1, on the reverse strand, counting down.
CACAATGTACCAGCGCTTGGCCATAGATCTCAGTTCCGTTTCTTGTTCTTTGTCTTCAGACCGGGCGGCAGGCTTCAACTAGCCGCCGACACCCAGCACATAGCCGATTCCGAGGCTCATCAGCTGATCCGCCACGAGAAAAAAGATCGAGGCGATCATCACCATGATGAACACCATGACGGTGGTCACGGCGGTCTCGCGGCGCGTCGGCCAAGTTACCTTGGACGTTTCAGAGCGCACTTCCTGGATGAATTTGAAGGGATTGGTCTTCGCCATTCCGGTTCCGGTCTGTTAAATACGAGTGGGCGCGCGAAATTACTTCGCGCGCCTCACTCGAGGAAACTCTTAAGCCCTCGAGGGCGATTAATCAAGAGCAAATTGGCAGGGGCAGCAGGGTTCGAACCCGCGACCTACGGTTTTGGAGACCGTCGCTCTACCAGCTGAGCTATACCCCTACAAAAGAACCGCCTGCGGCGATCCCGCTCCTGATACCCCCTGATGCCGCGTACCGCAACATGTAAGAGGGCAGACTGCCGGGCACAAGCCCGGCAGTCGGTTTCATCTTAAGCGATGATGGATGCAACGACGCCGGCGCCGACGGTACGGCCACCTTCGCGGAT
>NZ_CANMFD010000010.1 GCF_947496995.1 uncultured Roseibium sp. | reverse complement strand
GCTCGTCAGGCTCATAACCTGAAGGTCGCAGGTTCAAATCCTGCTCCCGCAACCAAATCAAAAAGCCCCCTCGGATCATTCCAAGGGGGCTTTTGGCGTTCTAAGGGGAGTGTTCCCCTAGATACTTGTCAGGTGATCGACCCTTCGACGCCTTCGATCAGATAATCCGTACCCCAGAGCGCGCCGTCGTAAAGACCCAGCGTTCCTTCCACCACGACCTTGCCGGTGTTGTCCTTCAGCGGGCCAACGAAGATGGGTGTGCCGCCCTTGAGGTCTTCAATCGCGGCGACGGCCGCCGCTTTTGCTTCCTCCGTGGCACCAGCACCGAAAGCTGTGGAAGCGACCATGTCCTTGTCGTAACCGCCCTCATTGAGATTGGGCAGTTTCTCGCCTTTCTGGATCAGGCCTGCATAGGCGGTATAGACGGTGCCCCATTTCAGTTCGGCACCGGTAATGAAGCCATTGGGGGCAAGTGTCGACTGGTCGGCATTGTGTCCGCAACTCTTCACGCCCCGGGCCTCGGCCGTCTCGATCACCACCTTGGGGCTGTCGACATGACAGGCGATGACGTCGCAGCCCGCATCCACCAGCGCATTAGCAGCTTCCGCCTCGCGCACCGGCAGGGACCATTCTCCAGTAATGATGAGTTGCACCTTCACGTCCGGATTGACCTTCTTTGCGCCGAGAGTAAAGGCGTTGATGTTGCGCAGGACAAGCGAGATCGGTTTGGCGGCAATGAAGCCGATCTTGTTGGTCGTCGTCGACAGGCCTGCGGCGATGCCGTTCACATAATGGGCCTGATCCAGGTAACAGAAATAACCGCCGAGGTTCTGCGGATGTTTGTCGGCGGACCAGAGCGAGGTCGGATGCCGGAATTCAACGTCCGGATATTTCCGGGCGGTGCCGATCATGAAGGGATCGAAATAACCGAAACTCGTTGGGAAAAGCAGGTTGGCGCCGTCAAGTTCGATCATGGATTCCATCGACTTGGTGACCGCGTTTGTTTCCGGGACATTTTCTTCTTCGACCACCGTGACATCCGGAATGTCCTTGAGAGCCTTGGCCGCGACCGCGTGGGCCTGGTTCCAGCCGAAGTCATCCCGCGGTCCGACATAGATCATGCCTATGGTCGTGGTGCCGGCACGTGCAAGTCCGCCCGCGGAAGCCGTCAGAGCCAGGGCACCTGTGCCGGCCATGAAGGTCCGGCGATTGAATGTGAAGCTGTTCATTGCGTTCCCCTTTTCATATGTGGTCGCACAGGTTCGTCCGCTCTCGCGGGAGGCTCTCCCGGGAGACCGGCAGATCCTCCTGCCGCCAATTTCGAATTCATGAGGCGTCCGCTTGAAGCGGCTTCTGTCCGGAAACCGTCCGTACGGTTATCCGGTTCCGACGGCTTGATGCCGCGCTTTCTCCCAATCTGTGAGGCTGGGCGTTTTCAGGTCGAACTGGTCCCGGGTCCGGCTGTAGCCATGTCCGCCCATTCGTCCGATCGCGTCCAGAGCAATCTGGTCAACATGCATCGTTTCCGGGTTCACCAGGTGATCGCGCAAAAAGAGCCCCTTGACCTCGCCCAGGATGATCTCCCGGCTCTTGCCAAGCTCAAGGGTCATGTGCCGCCGGCATTCGAAAGCGGCGGGCGCTTCCGCGATCCGTGGACTGACGACATGGGTGCCGGCGATTGTGGTGATCCCCGCCTGGTCGATCTCACTCGTTTCTGACGGAAACGAGATCGCGCAGATGTTCATGGCCTCGGCAAGCGCGTCATCGACGATATTGACCGTGAATTCCTCGGTCATGCGGATGTTGTGGGCCGTGTCCTTGAAGCTCATGTCCGCGTGGTTTTCAACGCCTATGGCTAGGATCGCCGGATCTGCCGAAAGGCAGTTGAAGAAGGAATAGGGCGCGGCGTTCACAACGCCCTCCGGACTGATCGTGGTGATCAGGGCAATTGGCCTGGGCACGACCGTTCCGATCAGCAGCTTGTAGCGTTCCCGCGGCGACAGATCGCTGAAATCGAACCTCGTGAACCCATCAGCTGTCATTTGCCCGCCGCATCTTTTCTGGTTTCGAAGGTTATGGTGCCGCTTGCCTGCTCGGCCTCGATTTCGCTTGCGTGCCGGCTGAGGATTTCTGCCAGCCCGGGGCCGTCGCTTGCCTCCTCGTTGAGGGCACGGGTTTCCACCAGGCTGACATGATGATCCATCAGGCGGACCGCTTCTTCAACCTGGCCCTCGCGAAGCGCGACAACCACGTCCCGGTGTTCGTTGACCGCGCAGTCCGTGCTGTGCGGCTTGCCATAAAGAGCGAGAATGAGCGAGCAGCGCGAGACCAGCTGCGTGACATATCCCAGCAGCACCGGGTTGCCGGCCAGTTCCGCCAGCAGGATGTGGAATTCGGCGGCAAGGCGCACAGAGACGCGCTCGTTGCCGGCCTTGCGGGCGGCGTCTTCCTTGCGGATATGGCCCTCGAGAACGGCGCCAAAGGAGGGAGACCAGTTTTCCGAGACGATCCTGACGACCTCCCGTTCAAGCGCCCGGCGGACGCGGAAGACGTCCTTGGATTGCTCGAGGCTCGGGCGGGCAACGGTTGCGCTTCTCTTGCCGCCCGTCTCCACCAGACCGTCGGCCTGCAGACGAGCAAGAGCCTGGCGCACAAGGGTTCTGCTGATTCCGAACGGGCCGCCGATTTCGTCTTCCGGCAGTTTCGTGCCAGGGCCAAGATCCTGTTCGATGATGGCCTGCCGCAAGGCGAGGTAGACGGTGTCGGCTCTGGTCGGTTTTTTCATGAGTCTCGTTTCCGTTGAGTTCAGTTAAGTATGCAAAAATAGAATAATCAAGTATACGGATTGACTGAATTTAAGGCGATACTTGCTCAAGATTTCAGCTTTCCTGATTTCGGCAAGGCCGGTTATCCTGAGAAAATCACGACTGAAAAGGGCGGATTCGCGCGAAGCAGAAAAAGATCAGGCTCTCGAGGACACGGGAGCTGTAAATTCAAGTATACAAGAAAGGGGCTGTGCATGCTGTCTGGCGAGGCGGAAAAACGGAGCATCACGGTAAGGCTGAACCAGCAGCAACTGGAACTGGTTGACCGGACGATTGCCCGGGGCCTGGCGGAAAACCGCGAGGACCTGATGCGCCTCGCCCTGCGGGAATATGCAGCGAACCGGGAGGGGAAGGCCGATGAATGAAGCTGCTGCCTTGTCCTTGAACGAAGCGGATGCGGACCGCAGGCTTGTCGACGAGAGGGTCCTGGAACCCGGTACCGGCAAGGGGTTCGAACTGCGAAAAGGACAGATCCTCAGGATCGAACAGGCCGTCGGCAACCAGTGCGTCGACTTCAATTGTTTCAATCTGCACGACTACAAGGAATTCATGCATTGCGGCCGGACCCGCACGGTGCATGGCTTCAATCCGACCGAAGGTGATTTTCTCTGGTCCGCGCCGCCGCGTGAAAACGCCATGCTCTATATCCTGAAGGACACGGTGAAGCGGAACGACGTTCTCTTCCCAAGGTGCAGCGCCTTTCTTTACGAAAGCGCTTATGGCTTTGACGTTCATACCAACTGCCATGACATTCAGGCGGAAGCGCAGCGGGAATTCGGGCTGACGCCGGACGATGTGCATGACAGCTTCAATTTCTTCATGTGTACCGAGGTCTCGAGGGACGGGCGGGCGACCATCACCCGCCAGAATTCGCGACAGGGAGATCATGTCGACCTGCTTGCGATGATGGACGTGCTGGCGATCCCGAATGTCTGCGGTGCGGACATCATGCGCACCAGCAACTTTGCGCTGAAGCCCGTGCGCATCCGGATTTTCGAGGCGACTGAAGACGATCTTGCGGTAGTCCCTTCCGTTCCCCGCATGAAAAGTCAGCGAACCCCGGCGCAGTTTCGCAATGCCAGGATCAAGGTGACGCGTGAATTGTCGGCCGACCCTGACTACGTGCCCGCCTTTGCGAATACGCCAATCATGGAGGAGGAAATCAGCCTTGCCCTGAGCGAGGCCGAATGGCTGGATTTCGAAAGGGTCGCTCGGCGGGATCTCTACGGCAACGATGACGGTGCGGCCTTCCGCGATATCCTGTTCTCCTGGTGGGAAGAGCGTTTCCTCGATGCGGCCAGCGGTGCGCCATCCACCTCGGGGACGTAGCAATGACGGAAGCGGACGCGACAGAAGGGTTTCTTGTGCGCGCGCGTGCGGTCGTTGCCGGCGTCGACGCGAATTTTGAAGGCGAGGTCCACGAAGGCGCGGGGCTTCTTGTAAGGGACGGTGTGATCCAGGCGCTTGCGCCTTTTGCGGAGTTGCGCAGCGCGCATCCGGATCTGCCCGTTGAGGGAAGCCCGGATGCGATCGTGTTTCCCGGCCTGGTTAACGGCCATCACCATTCCGGCCTGACGCCGTTCCAGCTCGGCGTTTCCTACGGACCGCTCGAAACCTGGCTGCCGCAGTTCCGGGGCATGCGCTATGTCGGCCATCGGCTCGATACGCTCTATTCGGCGATCGAGATGCTGGAGTCCGGCACCACGACTGTTCAGCACATCCATCCCGGCCTTTCCGGTGATGTCGCCAGCTGGACGGATCTTTCCGAAAAGGTGATCGGCACCTATCGGGAGATCGGCATGCGGGTGTCGTTTTCCTTCATGATCCGGAACCGCAATCAGCTCGTTCACGAGGATGATGCACCGTTTCTTGCCCGGCTGCCGGAAGAGGAGGCGGCCTATTGGCGTCCGCTCCTTGCCGCGTCGAGGACACCGGTTGGCGACTGCATGGACTGGTTCGAGGCGCAGAAGCGCGACTGGCGGCAAAGGGATCCCGATGGTGTTGCCTGGCAGCTTGCGCCGGCCAACCTGCACTGGTGCACCGACGATGCCCTGGTGGCGATCTTCGACACGGCAAGGCGTACTGGCTCCAAGGTGCATATGCACCTGGTGGAGACCCATCTGCAGGCTGAATATGCCCGACGGCATCTCGGCACCTCCGCTGTCCGGCATCTTGCCGGCCTCGGCTGCCTCGACAGCAATCTGACCCTTGGACACGGAATCTGGGTTGATGAGCAGGATCTGGACCTGATCCAGGAATGCGGCTGTTCTATCTGCCACAATGCAAGCTCCGGACTGCGGCTTGCCAGCGGTGTCGCGCCGGTCAACGACATGCTGAAACGGGGCGTGCCGGTTTGTCTGGGGATAGACCAGGCCGGCATCAACGACGACAGGGACATGCTGCAGGAAATGCGTCTCGTTTGGGCACTCCACCGCGAACCCGGACTGACTGCCTTCCGTCCCACCGCCGGGCATGTGTTCAAGATGGCGAGCGAGCACGGGGCGGCGACCACCGGCTTCGAAGGCCGGATCGGGCGGTTGGACGTCGGGCGCGCGGCAGACATTGTCATGGTCGACTGGAACGATATTGCCCGGCCTTTCATCGACGAGAAGATCCCGCTGATCGATGCGCTGCTCCAGCGGACCCGGCAGATGGCCGCTGACACGGTGTTTGTGGGCGGCCGGAAAGTCGTTTCTGAAGGCAGGGTCATTTCCATCGACCGACAGGCCGTGTTCGACGAAATCTCGGACTTTCTGGCTTCTTCGTTGTCGCCGCAAGAGCGGCTTGCACGGGAGCGAACCGACCAGCTGATGCATCATGTCAGGGCCTGGTTCGAAGCAGCTTATCCGGATCCGCTGCGCCACCGGTACAGGTTCAATTCGATTTCAGGTCAAGCCTGACGAGCTCACCGGGCAGGTTGTTGAGGGCTGCGGCAAGCTGGTTGGCGAACCGAGCGGAGGCGACCGACAGCGTACGCCCGCGCATTTGCATGAGTGTCAGATTGCCGTGGGCGACATCTCGCTTCTGCAGGGGGCGGAAAACGAGGCGGTCGTCGCCCTTGAGGTTGAGGCCGATGGGAAACTGAAATCCCACCGCCTGTTCCTGCTGTACGTAATGGCGCATGAATTCGAAGGAATCGGCCTCCGCCACCGGCTGCATCTTCTGGCTCATGTTGGCGACTGCCAGATCGAGCAGATAGCGGATGCCGATGCGCTTTGGGGGCACCACATGGGGAAAGTCGAGGCAGTCGCGCAGGCGCAGCGTCTCCTTGGTGGCCAGCGGATGTCCCTTCGCCATGACGGCGTAGACGGGCTGCTCCAGGGTCAGCAGAACGTCGAATTCGCCGAGATGGGTCGGCTCGAAAACGAGCGCCAGATCGCTCTTGTAGGCGCGCAGGTCCTCTTCGGCGGCGTCCCGGTCGCGCACATGGACGGAAAAGGACACGCCCGGATGTTCGGCGCGGTAGGCGGCAATCTCGGCAGGCATGAAATAGGGCTGCAGCGCCTGGGAACACGCGATGCTGACATGGCCGCGCCGCAGGCCGGACAGATCCGCCACCTGGCTGCGGACCCGGTCGAGTTCGGCAATCTGACCGCGGATATGCTGGATGAGCAATTCACCTGCGGGGTTCAGCCTGACACCGCGTGGCAGACGCTCGAAGATCGGGGCCCCGAATTCTTCCTCGAAATTCTGGATACGCCGGTTCAGCGCGGAGGACGTGATGTTCATGTCCTCGGCCGCCTTGCGGATCGATCCCGCTTTTGCGACTGCTTCAATGAGCAAAAGTGTCTGAATGTGTTTCATTTACAAAGCCTTGCAATGAGTGCTGCAAATTTCGAAGCACAAAGATGCAAAAATAGCAATAGAAGTACTCACTAAAGGAACGCATCGTGTCCTCAATGGGAAGGGCTTTCTCCCCCTTTCCTTTCAAAAAGGGGACAGACATGACCAATGAGACTTCACGGCGCGGTTTCCTGAAAGGCGCCGGAGCGACTGTGCTCGGGGCCGCCGCTTTACCGTTTCTTAAAGTGCTGCCGGCGTCCGCCGCGGGCAAGGACGTCATCGTCACGGTGATTGGCCAGACGATCAACAGCCTCGACCTGCACCGCACGGGCACAAACCGCCCGAGCTACCAGGTCGCCGTCAATGCCTACGACCGGCTTGTCAGCTTCGGCACCAAGACCATGCCCGACGGCAGTCTCTCCTACGACTATTCCGTCATCGAACCCGAAGTGGCGGAGAGCTGGGAATTCACCGACAACGACATGGCGATCGTCTTCAAGCTGCGTCCGGAGGGCAAGTTCCAGGACGGCTCGCCGATTACCGCGCAGGATGTCAAATGGTCCTTCGACCGCGCCGTCAGCGTCGGGGGTTTCCCGACGGTTCAGATGAAGGCTGGCTCGCTCGAGAACCCGGAACAGTTCGAAGTCGTCGATGACCTGACATTCAAGATCAACCTGCTGCGCAAGTCGAAGCTTACCCTTCCGGATCTGGCCGTGCCGGTTCCGATGATCATCAATTCGAAAGTCGCCCTGGAACACGCGACGGAAGCCGATCCATGGGCGATGGAATACCTTCACAAGACACCGGCCGGGTCGGGCGCCTTCAAGGTCGCTGCCTGGAAGCCGGGTGAACAGCTGGTCTATGAGCGCAACGACAACTGGACCTCGGGACCGGTTCCCGCAGTCAAGCGGGTCGTCATTCGGGAAGTTCCGAGCCCGGCGACACGGCGCGCGCTGCTGGAGCGCGGCGATATCGACATGTCCTTCGACATGCCGAACAAGGATGCAAAGGAGCTTTCCGGCGCAGAGGACATGACCATCGTCACGACCCCGGTCGAGAATGCCATTTACTGCCTTTGTCCGAACCTTGCCTTCGAACCTTTCAAGGACAAGCGGGTCCGGCAGGCCATCGCTTTCGCCGTCCCTTATGAAGAGGTTTTTCAGACGGCCGCTTATGGCCGTGGCAGCCCGATGTGGGGAGGGACGAGCGCAACGCCTGAAGATATCGCCTGGCCGCAGAAATTTCCCTATTCGACCGATCTGGACAAGGCGAAGGCCTTGCTCGTGGAAGCCGGATACGGTGACGGTTTCGAAGTGCCGCTCTCGATCGATCTTTCCCAAAGCGACTGGATGGAACCGGCCGCTCTGCTGATCCAGGAAAACCTGGCCAAGATCGGCATCACCGCGACAATCGAGAAAATCCCCGGTGCGAACTGGCGTACGGCGTCGCTGGTTGAAAAGCGCTTGCCCCTCGCCCTGGAGACCTTCGGCGGTTGGCTCAACTATCCCTGCTACTACTTCTTCTGGGCCTACCAGGAAGGACATCTCTTCAATTCCTCGAACTACCGCAATGAAGAGATCGAGACGCTGACACCGGAAGCGCTGCACATGTCGGTGGAGGATCCGGACTACGCGCCGAAGATCAAGCGCATGATCGAGATCGCGTGGGATGAAGTGCCGCGCATCGCCCTCTGGCAGCCGGCACTCAATGTCGGCACGCGGGACCTGTCGGGATACGAATACTGGTTCCATCGCCAGCCCGATGTCCGCTCCCTGTCGAAGGCGTAACCAGGATGGCCGGTCGCCTCCGCACAATCGGGCTAAGGATCACACATGCCATTCCCGTGATCCTGGGGGTCGTGGTGGTCAGCTTCCTGCTGACCCGCGCCCTTCCGGGCGACCCGGCCGTCTATTTCGCAGGTCATGCCGCCGATGAGGCGTCTATCGAGGAAGTCAGAACCGCGCTCGGGCTCGACAAACCCCTGCCGGAGCAGTTCCTGGTCTATGCCGGAAACGTTCTGACGGGCGATCTCGGCCAGTCGCTCTCCACCGGGCAGCCGGTTATCGAGGATCTCGCCCACCGGCTTCCGGCCTCACTGGAACTGACGCTGACGGCTCTGCTGCTGTCCTGTACCATCGCAATTCCACTTGGCGTGCTTGCAGCAACACGCCCCGGGTCGGCAGTGGATCACCTGTGCCGGGTGCTCGTTACGGCCGGTGTTTCCCTGCCGACCTTTTTTACCGGCGTCCTGCTGATCTACATCTTCTACTATCTGCTCGGCATCGCGCCGTCGCCGCTCGGTCGGCTGGATTTCATCTATATCGAGCCCGACCGCATCACCGGGTTCTATCTCATCGACGCGGCGATTGCCGGCGACTGGGAGACCTGGACCGGGGCCTTGAAGCAACTGGTGCTTCCGGCGATAACGCTCACCCTCTTCACGCTGGCGCCGCTGGCCCGCATGACCCGCGCCGCGATGCTGAGTGCGCTGTCCTCGGACTACATCAGGACGGCCAGGGCTGCGGGTCTGACAGAGGACAAGGTGCTCTTCACCTACGCATTCCGCAACGCGCTCCTGCCGGTCGTCACGACGCTCGGCATGGTCTTTTCCTTCACCCTTGGCGCCAATGTCCTTGTCGAGAAGGTCTTTGCGTGGCCCGGCATCGGTTCCTATGCGGTCGAGGCGCTTGTCGTATCGGATTATGCCGCCGTTCAGGGCTTCGTTCTCGCCATGGCGCTGCTCTTCGTGGTGCTCAACCTGGTGATCGACCTTTCCTACACCCTGATTGACCCCCGGATCGGATTTGAAACCAGATGAGTGATATTACCACCAGTCAGGTTCCGGTGAAGCAGGACGGCACCCTTGCCCATATCGGCTATGTGCTGCGCTCAAATCCCGTGACGCTGCTTGCGTTCACCATGTTCGCCATCCTGCTTCTGGCTGCGGTGCTCGGTCCGGTGATCGTGCCGTACGATCCGATGGAATCAAACGCCGCGATCGCCCTGCAGCCCCCGTCGATGGCCCACTGGTTCGGAACGGACAATCTCGGACGGGATGTCTTTTCCAGGGTGATCCTGGCGACACGCCTCGATCTGGCGATTTCAGTTGCCGCCGTGGCGCTTTCATTCCTGATCGGATCTGTCCTCGGCAGCGTCGCCGGATACTGGGGCGGGTGGCTCGACACCGTGCTCAACCGGCTGTTCGACACGATCATGGCCTTTCCGCTCTTCGTCCTGGCCATGGGGATCGTGGCCGCGCTCGGCAACACGGTCGAGAACATCGTCTATGCGACGGCGGTCATCAACATTCCCTTCTATGCCCGCCTTGTCCGGGCCGAGGTGAACATTCGCAGGGATGCGGGGTTTGCCCAGGCCGCGAAGCTCGCAGGCAACTCCGACATCCGGGTGCTGGCGCTTCATATTTTTCCGAACGCCCTGCCGCCGATGATGGTGCAGGTCTCGCTCAATCTCGGCTGGGCAATCCTCAACGCCGCCGGTCTCAGCTTCATCGGCCTGGGTGTGCGCCCGCCCACCGCGGAATGGGGCATCATGGTTGCCGAGGGAGCGAACTTCATCGTCTCAGGCGAGTGGTGGCTGGCCTTCTTTCCAGGCTTTGCGCTGATGTTCGCCGTATTCACCTTCAACCTTTTGGGAGACGGGCTGCGCGACATGGTCGACCCCCGGCAACGCTCATGAGTCTGCTCTCGATCCAGGATCTGAAAGTCTCCTTTGCGACACGCCGCGGCAGCGTGGAGGCCGTGCGTGGCATCTCGCTGGAAATCCGGAAAGGTGAGGTTCTCGGCATCGTCGGAGAATCCGGATCCGGCAAGTCGGTCACGTCCTATGCCCTGATGCGGCTCCTTGAGCGCAACGGACGCATTTCAGGCGGTTCGTTGACCTATGGGGGTATCGACCTGCGGCAGGCGCGCGAAAGCACGATGCGCGACCTGCGCGGGCGGGAAATCTCGATGATCTTCCAGAACCCGCGGGCGGCCCTCAATCCGATCCGCAAGGTCGGGCACCAGATCGAGGACGTCCTGCGCCGGCATGCCAAGGCTACCCGGTCGAACGCAAGGTCCGCGGCCATCAGGGCATTGGAGGCGGTCCGGATACGCGACGCGGAAGCCCGCTACAATGCCTATCCGTTCGAGCTGTCCGGAGGGATGTGTCAGCGGGTCGTCATTGCCATCGCCCTTGCCTGCGATCCGAAGCTTCTCATTGCGGACGAACCGACGACAGGCCTCGACATAACGACGCAGAAGGCCGTCATGGACCTGATAGCGGACCTCATCGCCGAGCGCGGCATGAGCGCCATGGTGATCACCCATGATCTCGGTCTAGCCGCACAGTATTGCAACCGCCTGGTCGTGATGAAAGACGGGGAGATCGTCGAGGAGGGGGGGCCTGAAACGCTGTTCTCCAGGCCGCAGCACGCCTATACGCGCAAGCTCGTCGATGCGACGCCGCGGCCCGGAGCGAGCGTGCGCCAGCTCCTGCCATTGGATCAGCGCTCTGCGGAGCCGCAACTGCCGAAGGCGGAAACGCCCTTGCTGGAGATCCGCGACCTGACGAAGACCTATCAGGGTAGATCCGGCCCGGTCCATGCGGTCAAGGGGATTTCCTTCGAGGTCAGAAAGGGAGAAAGCGTCGGTCTCGTCGGCGAGTCCGGCTGCGGCAAGTCGACGACATCCTCGATGCTGGTCCGTCTTATCGACCCGACCAGCGGTGAGATCCTCTTCAATGGCAGGGATCTGGCCAGGTCACCTGCCCGCAACTTTGCCCGCGATGCGGACAGGGCCCGGATCCAGATGGTATTCCAGGATGCGACCGACAGTTTCAACCCGCGGCATACGGCGCGCCAGTCGATCGCCGAGCCGCTGGCACGCCTGACCAATACGCCGAAGCGCCAGCGGGTGGCGCGGGTCGAGGAACTCGCAGACCTTGTCGGATTGCCGCGCCCCCTGCTGGATCGCTTCCCCCACCAGCTTTCCGGTGGCCAAAAGGCACGTGTCGGCATTGCCCGGGCAATCGCCGTCGATCCGCAATTCCTCATTCTCGATGAGCCGACGGCGGCACTCGATGTCTCCATCCAGGCGATCGTGCTCAATCTGCTGGTCGACCTCAGGACAAAGCTCGGCATCAGCTATCTCTTCGTCAGCCATGACCTGCATGTCGTGCGGCTGCTCTGCGATCGTGTCATCGTCATGCGAGATGGGGAAATCGTTGAACAGGGGACGGCGGCCAGCGTCATGGAAACTCCCTCTCACCCCTACACCCGTGAGCTGCTCGCAGCGTCCCCCAAACCACCGCTCCCGGCTCCGCCGGAACGCACAGCTGCCGAATGAAAGTCAAGTTATTGAGGTCCAGGATGTTCGAACTTCCATTTACCCTATCCTCCCTTCAGGCGGCTTACGAGACCGGGACATCTCCTGCCGACATTGTCGAGGAAGTGTATCGTCGCATCGACAGCGTCGGTGATCCGGGGATCTTTATTTGTCTCTTCGACAAGGCCGAAGTGCTGGAAGCAGCAAAGGCACTGGGGAATTACGATCCGGCAAAACCCTTGTGGGGCATTCCTTTCGTCCTCAAGGACAATATCGATGTTGCCGGCAAGCCCACTACCGCTGCCTGCCCGGCATATGAGTATGTTGCGGAAAAGGATGCGTTTGTCGTCGCACGGCTGAAGGCGGCCGGTGCGCTGGCAATCGGAAAGACCAATCTCGACCAGTTCGCGACCGGTCTGGTCGGTGTGCGCTCGCCTTTCCCGCCGCCGAAGAATTCCGTCGATCCGGACATCGTTCCCGGCGGGTCTTCATCGGGGTCGGCAGTTGCTGTCGGACATGGCATCGTCAGCTTCTCCCTCGGCACGGACACTGCGGGCTCCGGCCGTGTGCCCGGCGCGCTGAACAACATCGTCGGCCTCAAGCCGACGCTCGGTGCCCTTTCCGCCTCCGGCGTCGTTCCGGCCTGCCGGACGCTGGATACGATTTCCATCTTCGCGCTTACAGTGAAAGACGCCTACACGGCCTACCAGGCCGCCGCCGGCTATGATGACGACGACGCCTATTCGAGGCGGATCACCGCTCCGGCGCTGCAGCCGGTTCCCGAAAAACTCCGCATCGGCATCCCGGATGCCGGATCCATCGAGTTTTGCGGCGATGAGCCCCAGGAAAAATCCTTTGCGGACACCGTGGCGCTTCTGAGTTCAACGGGCGCCGAGATCGTCGAGGTGGATTTCACCCCGTTCTACGACGTCGCCCACATGCTTTACGAAGGCGCCTGGGTCGCCGAGCGGCATACTGTAATCGAGGACCTGATGCGGGACAATCCGGAGGCGGTGCACCCCGTGACGCGCCAGGTCGTTGGGGCGGCGCTGAACCTGACGGCGACGGATGCCTTTCGCGGATTTTACCGACTGAAGGAACTTTCCAGGAAAACCGAACCGGTGCTGGCCGGGCTCGATCTCCTGTGCGTGCCGACCATGCCGACCTTCTACAGTGTTGCGGATCTGGAGGCGGATCCGATCGGTCCCAATTCGCGGAACGGCACTTACACCAATTTCGTCAACCTGCTGGACATGTGCGGCCTCGCCGTTCCGGTCGCACCGCGTGAGGACGGACGGCCCGGCAGCGTGACCCTGCTGGCGGCCTCCGGGAAAGACGGTTTTCTTGCGGCCCTCGGCTGCAAGCTGGAACAGCTTGCATCGCATACGCTTGGAGCGACTGGCTGGGAGTTGCCTGCGCCGTCCGAGATCACACCGCGGGCCGAAGAGGGCGAACTCGCCCTTGCTGTCTGCGGCGCGCATATGTCCGGAATGGCCCTCAATCACGAGCTGACCTCGCGGGGTGGCCGCTTCCTGGAGGCGTCCGAAACCAGCGATGCCTATTCACTTTACGCGCTGGCCGGAGGTCCGCCGAAGCGTCCCGGTCTTGTCCGCGGTGAAGCCGGTTCCGGCGGCCGGATCGAGGTCGAGATCTGGGCACTTCCCCTCGATCAGGTCGGCGGTTTCCTGGCTGGCATCCCGGCACCGCTGGGCCTCGGTACGCTTGCTCTTGCCGACGGGCGCAGCGTGACAGGCTTCATGTGTGAAGCTGCCGGTACCAAGGGAGCTGAAAACATCACATCACTGGGAAGCTGGCGGAAATTCATTGCCGCACCAGCCGCGAGCCGTTCTGTTGCGGCGGCCGAGTGAAGCGGGGCAGGAAAAGCATGGCCGAACACGATCTTCCGATAATCGATCTTGAACCGCTGGTCTCGGGAGCGCCGGGCGGCCTTGAAAAGGTCGCCGCAGAAATCGGCCGTGCGGCGAGGGAGATCGGCTTCTTCTATGTCCGCAACCACGGCGTTGACAGTGCGCTGGTCGAGCGCACCTTTGCCGCCGCTCATCGTTTCTTTGCCGAGCCGATAGAGACGAAGATGGCCTTGACGAAGGACTTCTACAAAACCAATCGCGGTTATGTGCCGATGAAGGGCGAGAACCTCGATCCGGACAAGCCTGCGGATCTGAAGGAAGCTTTCAACATCGGCCTGGACCTGGCGCCGGATGATCCCAGGATTGTTTCGGGCGAGCCGTTCCGGGCAGTCAATCAATGGCCGGAAATTCCGGGCTGGAAGGAAACGGTCCTATCCTACTTCAACAGTGTCTGGGGCCTGGGGCGCTTGATCCACCGGGCCGTCGCCACGGATCTCGGTACTGATCCGGCTTATTTCGAGGACAAGCTCGATGCACCACTGGCGACATTGCGGCTGTTGCACTATCCGCCGCAGCCGGCAGGCGCGGAAGCCGGTCAGATCGGGGCAGGAACGCATACCGATTACGGCAACCTGACCATCCTGCTGCCGGATGCGGTCGGCGGTCTGGAAGTCCGCCGCCGCGACGGGGTCTGGCTGAAGGCGCCGACCATAGACGGCACCTTTGTCTGCAACATCGGCGATTGCCTGATGCGCTGGACCAACGATGTCTATGTCTCGACACCTCATCGGGTGGTGAATTCCGGAGGCCGGCAGCGCTATTCGATCGCTTTTTTCCTCGACCCCAACCCCGATGCGCAGGTGGTCTGTCTGCCCGGTTGCGTTCCGGAAGGCCAGTCCGCAGCGTATGAGCCCATTTCCGGCGCGGACTACCTCAAATCACGTCTGGACGCGAGCTATGCCCCGGTGAAATCGAAATCGGCAGGGGGATGAGAGTGCATAACCGAGCGGCAGAAAATGAAGTTGGCTAGATTTTAGGCGTTTTTCTTGAGTGCCCGAGGACTGCCTGCTTGCGAAATTGGTCGTTGACCGAAGTGAAAAATGAAAAAATGACAATAATAACAATGAAATGCCAGGGACGAGCCAAGGAACAGAGCCTGACAGGGAATTGGCACAAAGCTTGCTGATTTTACTGCAGGAGGCTGGACGGAGCTGCAGATCTTGCGCGCTCCCGTCTTAATAACGGAGGACGTTATGTCGAAATTCAAACTTTCTCGCCGGACTATCCTGAAATCTTCCGCCGCAGGTCTTGCGGCACTCTCTTCTGCCGGTCTTCCACGTTTCGCACAGGCAGCCGGTCTCACGGTCGGGATCGTCTATGTCGGCCCGCGCGACGACTTCGGCTGGAACCAGGCACACGCCGTCGCCGCTGCGGCCCTCAAGGACGTTCCCGGAGTGACCGTGGTCGAGGAGGAAAACGTTCCGGAGACCATCGCCGTCGAGAAATCCATGGAATCGATGATCAACCTGGACGGCGCAAACCTGATTTTCGCGACGTCCTTCGGCTACTACAAGCCTTTCGTCCTCGATCTCGCCGCCAAGTATCCTGATGTCCAGTTCCGACATGCGGCGCCGCTCTGGACGGAAGCTGACCCGAAGAATGCCGGCAGTTATTTCGGCTACCTCGACCAGGCGCACTATATCGACGGTATCGCGGCGGGGCTGTCGACCACCACCAACAAGCTCGGCTTCGTTGCCGCCAAGCCCATCGGCACGGTTCTGCGGAACATCAACTCGTTCCTGCTGGGCGCCCGCAAGGTCAATCCGGATGCAACGGTCCAGGTCATTTT
This sequence comes from uncultured Roseibium sp., assembly GCF_947496995.1. Taxonomy (GTDB): domain Bacteria; phylum Pseudomonadota; class Alphaproteobacteria; order Rhizobiales; family Stappiaceae; genus Roseibium. The sequence continues at coordinate 52,095 of NZ_CANMFD010000010.1, read as the reverse complement.
CACCGGGGAGTGGTCCATGCCGGTGCGCGAGGCCGAGGCCGCCAATGCATTGGTCGATGCCGGCTGTGACGTCCTGACCTGCCACGTCGACGGCCCGAAGGTGGTGATCGAGACCGCCGAGTCGCGTGGCATCAAATGCTGCGGCCACAATGCTTCCCAGGCGCCGCTGGCTCCCAATGGCTTCATCACCGGTGCCGAATACAAGTGGGAAACCATCTACAAGATGTTCGCCACCGATCTTGCGGAAGGCGAGGCCCTGCCGAACTTCACCGGCGGTGGCTTCGATGTCGATTTCGTGCGCAGCACGCCTTACGGGGCAGGCGCAACCGAAGCTGCGATCGCAGCTGCGGATGCTGCCCGGGAAGAGGTCAAAGCCGGCCAGCCGATCTTTGTCGGCCCGATCAACAAGCAGGACGGCACGCCGCTTCTGGCGGCCGGAGAGAGCCTCGATAACTACGAGCCCGCGCTTGATCAGACCGACTACCTGATCGAGGGCGTCAGCGGCTCGATCACCTGATCCTGGTGCTCGGCCGTGCCGGGAGATCTTCTTCCGACACGGCCGATGCCTTGATGTTTCCGTCCGGCACCCGCCGGAAATCATTCAATGCCAGGGGACAAGCATGGCAGATACCACTGAAACGCCTGGTTTCGCGGTCGAGACGAGCATGGCTTCGGATCTCCCGGAAAGGTTCAGGCGATCGGCGGAGTTTGTCGTCATTCCCCTGCTTGCCCTGATCGTTTCCGGGATCCTCTTTTCGGTCTTTCTGGCTCTTCTCGGCAAATCGCCGGTCGGTTTCTTCGCGCTCGTCTGGAAAGGCGGCTTCGGCACCAGTTTCTCCTGGCAGAACACCCTCGTTCGTGCGGCGCCACTGGTTTTCACCGCACTTTGCGTCGCAATCCCGGCGCGCCTCGGGCTGGTGATCATCGGCGGGGAAGGAGCGCTCGTGCTCGGTGGCTTCGCGGCCGCAGCCATCGCCATTCCGATGATCGACTGGGCACCGACCTTTCTGCTTCTCGGTGTCATGGCGATTGCAGGGATGCTGGCAGGCGGGATCTGGATCGGATGTGTCGGCGCGCTCCGCCACTACCGGGGTGTCAACGAGACCATTGCCTCGCTGCTGATGTTCTACATCGCCGTCTCCATCCTGAACTTCTTTGTCGAAGGTGCCCTGCGGGATCCTTCAGACCCCAACAAGCCGTCGACCAGGCCGATCGGCAGCGACAACATGATCGGGGTGATCCCGGGAACAGACGTGCACTGGGGGTTGCTCGTCGGCGTCCTTCTTTGCGGATTGCTGTATCTCCTGATGAACCGAACGACCTTCGGCTTTGCTGCGCAGGTGGCCGGTGGAAACCTGCGCGCGGCGCAGTCCCAGGGGTTGCCGGTCGGGAAGCTGATGGTCGTTTCCTGCGCCATCGCCGGCGCCTGCGCGGGGCTCGCCGGTTTCTTTGAGGTGGCGGCGATCCATGGCAAGGCAAATGCGTCGCTCGTCGCCGGTTACGGCTTCACCGGCATCCTCGTTTCCTTCCTGGCACGGCACAATCCGCTCGTCATCATTCCGGTCGCCATCTTTCTCGGCGGCATCGCTGCCTCGGGCGGCCTTGTTCAACGGCGCATGGATCTGCCGGACGCAACGGTTCTGGTGCTGCAGGGACTGCTCTTCGTCGTGATCCTTGTCTCTGAAACCTTTTACGGGCGGCTGTCCATCTTCCAATCGAAGGGAGAGGCATGATGGGTGACGACCCCGGTCTGATGACCGTTCTCCTTGCGATGTTCGCGGGTGCCATCCGCGTGTCGACCCCGTTCCTCTTCGTCAGTCTCGGTGAAATGCTGACGGAAAAGTCCGGGCGTATCAACCTGGGGCTGGAAGGCACGCTCGTCTTCGGCGCCATGTCCGGATATGCGATCTCCTATCACACCGGATCCCCCTGGCTCGGCGTTCTCGTCGCCGGCTTCTGCGGTTCCCTGTTCGGCGCCCTGCACGGTTTTCTGTGCAAGCTGCCGAAGGTGAACGACATTGCCATCGGCATTGCGCTGATGCTGTTCGGGACCGGTCTCGCCTTCTTTTTTGGCAAGCCTTACATCCAGCCATCCGCCCCGCGCCTTCCCTCGATCTCCTTCGGAAGCTGGAGCGACCATCCGGGCATTCGCCAGGCCCTGGAGATCAACCCGCTTTTCCTGCTCGGTATCGCGCTGGCGGTGTTTCTCTGGTGGGCGCTCAGGAACACCCGTTTCGGCCTCATCATCCGGACCACCGGGGACAGCGCTCCGGCCGCCCTGGCGCTGGGCATCGACGTCAATCGCGTCCGGCTGCTGTCGACCATGGCCGGCGGCTTCTTTGCCGGCATCGGCGGGTCCTTCCTGTCGCTCTACTATCCGGGAAGCTGGACAGAGGGGTTGTCCTCCGGCCAGGGGCTTATGGCGGTCGCGCTCGTCATCTTTGCAAGGTGGAACCCGATCTACTGCTTCTGGGCCGCGCTGTTGTTTGGAGCGGCGGGAGCTCTGGGACCGGCGCTTCAGTCCATCGGGGTCTCGCGCGGCTATCATTTCTTCAATGCAGCGCCCTACATCCTCACCCTTCTCATCATGATCGCCAGCACATCGCCGCGCCGGTCGCTGAAAGGCGCGCCGGGCGAATTGTCGATCACCAAATAGGAGCCACATCATGAGCGGACTTGGAGGTCTCAACAAATCCCCGAACGGCTTGGTGCTCGGCATGGTGCAGCTGCAGCTGCCGACCGTCGTCACGGAGATCGATCTTGCCCGGCAGACACAGGTTATCGTCGACATGGTCGCCAAGGCGCGGCGCAACATGCCGTCAATGGATCTGGTCGTCTTTCCCGAATATGCGCTTCATGGCCTCTCCATGGATACCAATCCGCAGATCATGTGCACGCTCAACGGACCGGAAGTCGCCGCCTTCAAGAAGGCCTGTGTCGACAATGACATCTGGGGCTGTTTCTCGATCATGGAACTCAATCCCGGAGGCATGCCCTACAATTCCGGTCTGGTCATCGACAACAAGGGCGAGCTGAAGCTCTATTATCGCAAGATGCACCCCTGGGTTCCAGTCGAACCCTGGGAGCCGGGCGACCGCGGCATTCCGGTGATCGAGGGACCGAAGGGGTGCAAGCTGGCGCTGATCATCTGCCATGACGGCATGTTCCCGGAAATGGCGCGCGAATGTGCCTACAAGGGGGCGGAGATCATGATCCGCACCGCCGGTTACACCGCCCCGATCCGCGACAGCTGGAAGTTCACCAACCAGTCCAACGCCTTCTGTAATCTCATGGTCACTGCCAATGTCTGCATGTGCGGGACCGACGGTACCTTCGATTCCATGGGCGAGGGCATGATCGTCAACTTCGACGGGACCATTCTCGCTCACGGCAGCAGCGGCAGGGCCAACGAGATCATCACCGCGGAGGTGCGGCCGGATCTCGTGCGCGAAGCCAGGGTCAACTGGGGTGTGGAGAACAACATCTACCAGTTCGGCCACCGCGGCTATGTCGCCGTCAAGGGAGGGGCACAGGACTGTCCCTACACATACATGACGGATCTCGCCGCCGGGAAATACCGCCTGCCATGGGAAGACGAGGTGGTTCACACCGACGGAACCTCCTGCGGCTTCGCGGCGCCGGATCGCGTCTATGGTCAGAAATCCTTGAGCGATGCAGCGGAGTGAGCAGGATGAGCCTTGCCGAAGACCAGACAACGACGCTCGCCGAGGAAGGTCCGGTACGGGCGACACCCTATCCCTGGCCCTATAACGGTGACCTTCGTCCCGAAAACACGGCCTTGATCATCATCGACATGCAGACAGATTTCTGCGGCGAAGGCGGCTATGTCGATTCCATGGGCTACGACATTTCTCTGACGCGAGCCCCGATCGCACCGATCGGCAAGGTGCTCGCGGCCATGCGCCAGGCGGGCTACCACATCATCCATACCCGCGAGGGCCATCGGCCGGATCTTGCGGACCTGCCGCCGAACAAACGCTGGCGCTCCCGCCGGATCGGGGCGGGTATCGGTGACCAGGGCCCCTGCGGCAAGATCCTGGTGCGCGGCGAACCGGGTTGGGAAATCATCCCGGAACTGGCACCGTTGCCGGGTGAGCCGATCATCGACAAGCCGGGCAAGGGATCCTTTTGCGCAACCGACCTCGAGCTGCTTTTGCGCACGCGCGGCATCGAGAACCTGATCCTCACGGGTATCACCACCGACGTGTGCGTTCACACCACGATGCGCGAAGCCAATGACCGTGGTTTCGAATGCCTGATCCTCGCGGACTGCTGTGCTGCAACAGACCCCGGCAACCATGAGGCCGCCCTCAAGATGGTCACCATGCAGGGCGGCGTCTTCGGAGCCGTTGCGGACAGTGAAACGTTTCTGGCAGGGCTCAGCTCCGTTTCGGCGGAGGCAGCAGAATGAGCGTTGCGCAGGTGCTGGAGACGGAGAAACGGGCCATCGGTGTCGAAACCATCGGCATGACCAAGATCTTCGGCAACCTGAAGGCTCTCGATGATGTTTCGATCCGGGTCAAACCCGGCACGTTCCACGCGCTCCTCGGCGAGAACGGCGCGGGCAAGTCGACACTCGTCAAATGCATGATGGGCTTCTACCAGCCCACACGCGGCGAGATGCTGGTCAACGACAGGGCTGGCTCCGTGCCCAATCCGCGCGCCGCGCATGCCCTGGGCATCGGCATGGTCTACCAGCATTTCACGCTTGTGCCCTCGCTGACCGCCGCGGAAAACCTGGTGATCGCACGGGCAGATACGCCGACCGTCATCGACTGGGGCAAGGAGAGAAAGGCCCTCAAGGCCTTTCTGGAAACCACGCCCTTCAAGGTGCCGCTGGACGTTCCCGTGTCCGGGCTCTCTGCGGGCGAGAAGCAGAAACTGGAAATCCTCAAGCAGCTCTATCTCGATCAGCGTTTCCTGATCCTGGATGAACCGACCTCGGTTCTGACGCCGGACGAGGCCGACGAGGTCCTGGGGCTTCTGCGCGCAATGACGGAAGCGGGCGAGCTGACCATCCTGATGATCACGCACAAGTTCCGGGAGGTGACGGCCTATGCGGACGACGTGACGGTGCTGCGGCGCGGGCGGGTCGTCGGTGCCGGGCGGGTTCAGGATCTTAGTGTTGCCGACATGAGCCGGATGATGATCGGGGAAACGGAAATCCGCGAGAGCGCTACCAGGGTGGAGCAGCCCTTGAAAAAGCTGAAGCTTGAGCTTGCCGGCCTTTTTGCCGACGACGACGAGGAGCTGCCTGCCATCGAGGCTATCAGCCTCAAGATCCATTCCGGCGAGATCCTGGGCATTGCCGGTGTGTCGGGCAATGGCCAGTCCGAACTGATCGAGGTCCTGTCAGGCCAGCGCCTGCTCAAGCATGGCCGGATCTTCATCGACAAGCAGCCCTACGAGCCCCAGCGCGACCAGATGGACAGGTTCAAGGTGTTCGGCTTTTCCGAGGAACCCTTGCGCAATGTCGCTGTCCCACGCATGAGCGTTGCCGAAAACATGGCCTTCCGCACCTTCGACAAGGCGCCGATTTCCCCTTTCCGGGGCTGGCTGTCGCCTATGCCGATGCGGCGGAGAGCAAAGGAGCTGATCACCGCCTACAGGGTTAAGACGCCGTCGACCGAGGAGCCGATCGAAAACCTTTCCGGCGGCAACGTTCAGCGCGCGATCCTGGCGCGGGAACTCTCCGGAGACGTCGACGTCCTGATCGTCGCGAACCCGTGCTTCGGCCTCGACTTTGCTTCCGTCGCCGAAATCCGGGCGCAGATCATGGAGCAACGCAACAAGGGCGCGGCAATTCTGCTTGTCTCGGAAGATCTCGACGAGATCCTGGAGCTGGCCGACAAGGTGGCCGTGATGTCGGAAGGCCGCATTTCCTATCAGTCCGCGATGGCGGAGACGGACCGTGCGACAATCGGCCATGCGATGGCGGGGCATCACTGATGATCAAGGTCGATGCAACTCCTTTCGAATTCGGTTTCGATCCGGCAAGGACCGCGCTCGTCGTCATCGACATGCAGCGCGACTTCATCGAGCCGGGTGGCTTCGGTGAGACGCTGGGAAACGACATCTCCCACATGCAGCGGGCCATCGCCCCGGTGAGGGACCTTCTTGCGCTCTTCCGGCAACAGGGCTGGCTCGTGATCCACACGCGCGAAAATCACGCGGGCGATCTTAGCGACTGCCCCCCGGCGAAGCGTGATCGCGGCAGCCCTTCCCTGCGCATCGGCGACGACGGGCCGATGGGCCGCATCCTGATCCGGGGCGAACCCGGTGCGGAGATCATTCCCGATTGCGCCCCGGTCAATGGCGAGATCGTAATCGACAAGCCGGGCAAGGGGGCCTTCTATGCCACCGGCCTCGGAGATCTGCTCGCCGACCGTGGGATCCGTACCCTCGTTTTCGCCGGAGTGACGACGGAGGTCTGCGTCCAGACGAGCATGCGCGAGGCCAATGACAGGGGCTTTGAGTGTCTGCTGATCGAAGAGGCGACCGAGAGCTATTTCCCGGAATTCAAGGCGGCGACGCTCGACATGATCCGGGCGCAGGGCGGGATCGTCGGCTGGACAGCCTCCCTCGCCGCCCTGAAGACGGCCCTTGAAAGACAGACCAGGCAACCGGAGGTCCTATGAGCACGAACTTTGACGCCAACGCCCATGTCGCACACATGGAAAGGGTGATGGGTCTGACGATAAGGGACGAGTGGCGTCCCGTTGTCGAGGCCCATATCGCGGCGACGCAGCAGGCCGCGGACCTGGTGTTGTCATTCCCGCTGGAAGATCATGTCGAGGCTGCGCCGGTGTTCGAAGCATGAGCGCTATCGACGATTTTGCTTCTTTCGATGCGGTGGACATCGTAGCCGCGGTTCAGGGCGGAGACCTCACAGCGAGCGAGGTGGCCGAAGCCAGTCTGCAGCGGATCGACCAGTTCAATCCTGTGACAAGGGCCTTCACCGACGTGACGGCGGAGCGCGCCCTTTCCGACGCGAAACAAGTCGACAAGGCGATTGCAGGTGGTGCGGTTCTACCGCTTGCAGGGGTTCCGTTCGCGGTCAAGAATCTTTTCGACATGGATGGAGTGGTCACGCGCGCAGGTTCGAAGATCAACCTGGAAAACCAGCCTGCAACATCCGATGCATTTCTTGTTTCGCGTCTGTGCGAGGCGGGCGGTGTGCTCATGGGCGGGCTTCATATGGGGGAATACGCCTATGATTTCACGGGCGAGAATGCGCATGACGGCAATTGCCTCAATCCGCATGACCTGACCCGCATGACCGGCGGGTCGTCGTCGGGCTGCGGCGCGGCCACAGCCGCCGGCATGGTGCCTGTATCGCTCGGATCCGATACCAACGGGTCCATCCGCGTTCCCTCATCCTTCTGCGGTCTGTTCGGCTTGAAGCCGACCTATGGCCGGTTGTCGCGGCACGGCACTTTTCCCTTCGTCGGCAGTCTCGATCATCTTGGTCCGCTGGCTCGCTCGGCGCGAGATCTGGCTCTGGTCTTCGACGCGCTCCAGGGCAAGGATCCTGACGATCCGGCTCAGGCAGACCGTCCCCCGCTTGCCACGCAGGATGATCTGAGACGCGGCGCGGAGGGATTGCGCGTTGCGGTCGCAGGGCGCTATTTCCGCGAAAAAGCCGAACCCGAAGCTCTTGCGGCTGTCGACCGTGTCGCAAAAGCTCTCGGCACTGCCGTGCAGATCGAACTTCCGGAAGCGGCAAGGGCACGGGCCGCGGCTTATGTGATCACCGTCACCGAGGGCGCCAACCAGCATCTTGAGCGGATCACCACTCGGCCACAGGATTTCGATCCCGATACGCGGGACAGGTTCCTGTCCGGCACTATGGTGCCCGGGGTCTGGGTCCAGCAGGCGCAGCGGTTTCGCAGCTGGTTCCGCACGATGATGCAGGAAATCTTCGAGCATGTAGATGTCATTCTTGCGCCTGCAACACCGTTCTCCGCTCTTCCTTCCGGCACGAAGACAATCACGCTTGGTGGGGAGACGATGCCGGCACGGCCCAATATCGGCCTGTTCACCCAACCGATCTCCTTCATCGGCCTGCCGGTGGTCGCGGTTCCCGTGTGGGGTGAGAAAGCTGCCTTGCCCATCGGCGTGCAGGTGATCGCGCCCGCCTGGCGGGAGGATCTCGCCCTGAGGGTGGCTTATCAGCTGGAGAAGGACGGTGTCTGCAGGGCGCCGGTCGCTCGCTTGTGAACATCGGACACGCAAAAGGAAGGTATCGGCATGGGTGAAGCGCGCTGGGCGGGCCGGAACTCCGACAAGGATGAAATCCGGCATGAAATCTGGTCCGGCCTAGAGAGAAGCGGGACCTCCATCGGGCCAGCAAACAGCCGCATCCCCAATTTTGTCGGTGCGGATGTCGCTGCCCACAATCTGTCGAAGCTGCCTCAATGGCGGGCGGCACGTGTCGTCAAGTGCAATCCGGACCCGCCCCAGATCCCGGTGCGGCTGCGGGCACTTTATGATGGCAAGATCGTCTACGCGCCGGTGCCTGAACTTCTGAAACCCTTTCCGTTCGTCCGGCTGGATCCGCGGGTACTTGCGGGCAAGGGCATTCAGTTCGAGCTGGCCGCAACCTCACAGGGTTTTGTCGAACATGGCGAGCCGGTCGAATTCGAGGACATGGAACCGCTCGATTTCATCGTTGTCGGTTGCGTTGCCGTCAGCCGTGCCGGGGCGCGCACGGGCAAGGGCGGCGGCTTTGCCGATCTTGAACTCGGCATCTTCCGCGAGCTCTCGAAGCTGAAACCCGACACGCTGATCACGACCACGGTACATTCCTCCCAGGTGGTCGGCAACGACCGGCTGGTCATGATGGCACATGACAGCGCGCTGCATGCGATTGCGACGGAGCAGGAACTGATCGAGACGCATACCTCCTTCGGACAGCCGAGCGGCGTCGCCTGGGAGCACGTCCAGCCCGATCAGTACCGTGACATTCCGTTTCTTGAAACATTGCGCGACAGACTGAAAACAGGAAGCATCAACTGATGGAAATCAACCTCCCGGAGGTCAGGGCCGAGGTCGAGAAGGTGTTTGCCGACTATGAGCTGGCGCTGGTCACCAACGATGTCGACACGCTTGACCGGCTGTTTCTCGACGCCCCGACGACCATTCGCTATGGCGGTGGTGAAAACCTCTACGGCTATGACGAGATCGCCGCTTTCCGCTCCGCCAGAAGCAGCCAGGATCTCGTCCGCCGCCTGGATCGGACGGTCATCACCACCTACGGAACGTCCTTCGCGACTGCATCGACCCTCTTTCATCGCGACAGCGCGCCGGGCAAGGTCGGCCGGCAGATGCAGACATGGGTGAAGACCGACAACGGCTGGCAGGTCGTCGCCGCCCATGTCAGCATCATTTCAGAAGCCGTCTGAGATGCGGGACAACGCCCCTAAAATGAAGGAAAAGCCCCAACGGTGAGAACCGATGGGGCTTTTTTGATATTTACAGGATGAATGCCGAACACGGCTGCATTGTCGGGAGGATGGTCAGGACGTGGTATCTTCCGCGGTTTCGGCATCCTCGGACTTGACCTTGTCCTTCGCTTTGCTGGCGAAGGATTTTCCCTTTTCGAACTGTTCGTTAAAGAATGCACGCATCTTGGCAGCATTGAAGTCCATGAGCGTGCCGCCCTCTTCGTAATGCTTGATGATGGACCGGCCGACAGCGTAGGTCGCTCCGCCCGCCACCACAGGCAATGAGACCATTCCGACCATCCAGCCGATGCCGGGGATCAGTTTGGATGCGCTTGCGGCAACAAAATATCCGGCGCTGTAGCCGAGAACACCACCAACGAGAGCATATATGACCTTGCGTCCAAGATGCTCGGAGAAGGGTTTTCCGTAGAGGTTGGACAGCTTCTGGATCATTCGGAGCTGGATGGCGATGACGGCCGCTATATCGAAGAATGCAACGGGCACGATGCTGGCTGCGACGGAGGCGATGACATAGTCCTTGACCAGGTTGTCTGCCGTCAGTTCCCGCGTAACGGAAAACTCCGCGTCGTCTTCGACTTCGCCGGTGTCGGCTTCCTTCTCCGGTTCCTTCGGCTTGTCGGTTTTGGCCGTTCTTGTTCTGGTTGTCTTCGTCGCGGTCGCGCTCGTTCTGCTCGCCATTTCGGATCTCCTCAGCGTCTGCCTGACGATGGACATCAACCAGGCGGATTGCTTTCGTTTGGGACGTTACTCCCTCATGTGTTGAAAGAAAAGCTTTTGCATCCTCAAATTGCTGTTTGTCGTCCTTGTCTCCTGGTGTCCCAAAGGAAGCCTCGACGGTCGCTATGCCACAAGCTCCGGCCCCTGGCACAGCCGCTGCAGATAGACTTCGCCGACAATGCGGATAAGAACTGCGGCGGAAACAGAGGTGATTGCCATGCCCAGAAGATTTGGACCAGCGGCCATCTGCAGAAGGCCGCCCGTCGTGAAGCTGGCGATGCCCGGCGCGGCCATTCCCGTCAGCAATGCGGCGGCCAGATGCTTGCCGCGCTCCGCGCTGATCGGTTGCCCATAAAGACGGGAAAGCTTGCGCAGCATCCGTTCGACAACGGCGGCAATCGCAGCCAGATCCACCCATGGCAGGGGAACCAGCCCGGCGATGGCTCCAAACTGGGCGTGCCTGTCGACAATCAGCTGTCCGGCATTCCTGAGGAATTCCGCTTTGCCGGGGGGAGGCGTCCGAGCCGGGACGCGCTCCAGACTGGAGAACGGAAACGACCGTTTCGATCCAATGTCCGGTTCCGGCGCGTGGCCTGCGGCCTCCGTTGCCGGTGCAGCGCCCCCGGATTGGCTCTTGCCGGGCTTCGGCGAGGCGACTTCCTCAATTTCGGTCTCGCTCTGTCTGCGAGCCTGTTCTTCCCGGGCAAGTGTCGAATTTGCAGCCCTGCGAAGATCATTCATTGTGCGGTTGGACGTTCTCGGCAGCTTTCTGGTCATGCGGACAGCCTCTTCTTGGTTTCCAGAAGGACCGCAATTTCTTCAGCAATGGCGGTTATGTCCCGAGCGGCGGGGCCGTCCGGAGCTGTCAGGCTGGGAGTTGCCCCGTAAAGTCCTGCCTCGGCATAGGCGACGCGATTGGGCATGTCGTTGACGAGCAGGGGGAAGCCGCTTTCCTCCAGTTCACTGCGCACATGCCTGGAGATGACACTGCCCCTGGTCGTTTGCGTCAGTACGCATCGGAATGTCGGCGCCCAGCCCTTCACTTCGTTCATCAGGGTCTTGACCGTATCCATCATCCGGTCGACATCGAGCGGTGATGCCTTGACCGGAATAAGGACAAGATCCGCGACGGCAAGAGCGGCAACCGTGATTTCACTGTCGAACCCGGGTGTGTCTATGATCGTAATGCCATGGTTTTCTGCGATTTGCCGGGATGTCTTCCAAAGATCCTTGTCGGCTTTCTCAAGCACGTCGATGTGTCCGAGAGCCTGATCGCGCTCTGCGAGCCGGATGCCGGAGCGCTGAGGGTCGGCATCAATCATCAGGGGTCTGTGACCATCGAGGTGCCATTGCACGGCCAGACAACAGGCCAGCGTCGTCTTTCCGCTGCCTCCCTTCAGGGATGCGATGGTGACAACCGGTCCGCCCATTTCCTAGCCCGCCTCGATTTTTCCACGTCCATCGATAAAAAGCTTAACAAAGAATGACAGGTTTACCACGCCCGGCAGGTCTGTCTCGACCGGTTTCCACTGGCAATCCCTGCAGCCGTATGAAGATAACTCGTTTTTTGCGATCATAAAGCGATAACAACGGCAGCAGAACCGGGCTTGCGGCGCTGGGATGCGGGCAACGCCCGGGCTGAAGATATCCGTGCGATATTTCGATCATGACCTGAAAAAGGCGCGATCCCGCATGTCTTTGTGCGGGCGTTCTTTTTTCATTTTCTGCTGCACGACTGGATGGCTCTTCGGTCATGATGGTGCGCTGTTTTAGCGAAGCGCCGCAGAATCCTGTATTGAAAAATGCAACCAGAGCTTATATGATTGCGTCGTACTACTGATATTTATTGATTTTTGATTTACCTAAATTCTACTTAAAGTTGTAATTGGAGGCGCGCATGCTGGCTCCGGACGGCGAAGTCGAACACGACGTGGATCGTGGCTTCGACAAGATTACACGTTGGGAACATTACAAGGGTGCTCATGGCGACGCGGACTCGGAGCGTCGTGATTTCGAGCGCTTTTCCGTTGCGATACTGAAGGTCCAGGATACGGTTCGGCGCCGGTCCGGCGTTCTGCGCATTGACCGTGCGCAGCACGCCAAGGCGTTGCTGGCGGTCGATAATGCGATGCTCAGGATCGCGGACGATCTGCCGGAAGACCTTGTCGTTGGCCCGTGGCGGGCCGGTGCGGAGCTCCCGGTCATTCTGCGCCTGTCGAATGCGAGCGGGGTTCACCAGGCGGACAGTCAGCGCGATCTGCGCGGGGCGGCGCTGCGGGTGGACGCAGGGTCGGCGGTGCATGACCTGCTGATGACCAATTTTCCGGTTCCGCATGCACGCGATGCCGCCCAGTTCATCGCCTTCGCTTCTGCGATGGCGGGCAACCGCATTCTCGGTATTGCGAAACTGATGTTCGCTGTCGGTCCCGCAGAAGCCATCCGGATGTTGCGCAATGTTGCCGGTGGAACAGGACGGCCGGTCCAGTCGCTGGCGGGCGAGAGCTTCTGGAGCCGCGGCGCCATCCTCTGGGGTGAGGACGCCGGTCCGGTGAGGTATTTTCTGCGTCCGGTGGCCGGGAACGTCGCACAGGCCGGGGCGAAGGACTGGCAGCCGCCGGACAATCCGAACTACCTGCGCGCTGAAATGGCGCAATTGCTTGCCAAGGGCGATGTGAGCTGGGAACTCTGCGTTCAGCGGTTCATCAGCGAAGACGTCACGCCGGTCGAAGATGCCGCCGCCGAATGGCCACAGGAAAAGTCCAGGCCGATCGTGGTCGCAACGCTTACCGTTCCGCAGCAGGACATCACCTCGCTGGAGGCCCAGGCGAAAACAGCAGAGATTGACGGGCTTTCCTTCAATCCCTGGAATACCACGCCCGAATTCCGGCCTCTCGGCAATCTCAACCGGGCCAGAAAGGCCGTCTATGCGGCAAGTGCCGCGCATCGCCTGCGCAGACGCTTCTACGAGCCGGTGCCGTTGCGCAACCGGGTCGTGACGGCGTGCTTCTCGCCGGCCTTTTCGCTGCTCAACCGCTGGCTTCCGTGGTACCGGCTGCCGCATCTGGTGGCGCTCCTGAACCTGTCGCTGCTGCGTCACCAGCTGCGCAAGGAAAACCTCATCGATCGGGAGCCTGTCGAACCGAACCCGCAGGCGACCCAGCCGGAACCTGCGGTGCCGGAAAACTTCCGCGACAGCAGAAGCTTCGACGGGAAGCAGAACGATCTGAGCGTTGCCGACATGGGCCGGGAAGGCGCCGCCTTCGGCCGCAACCTGAACCCGGATCCGCGTCCGGGCGATGTGAACACGCCCAATCCCGTTCTTGTCAGCCGCGAATTGCTTTACCGCAAACAGTTCATCCCGGCGTCGTCGCTGAATGTGCTCGCCGCCGCCTGGATCCAGTTCCAGGTGCATGACTGGGTGCAGCACAGCCGCTTTCCGCCGGGCCAGCGGGATGTCGAAGTTCCCATGCCCGACGGGATGACGTGGAAAAACACGCCGCGCGGCAAGAATGAAAGCGTCATGCGGATTTCCGGCGACCGTCCGCTGGGAGCCGCCGACGACATGAACCCGGTTTTCGGCAACACCGTTTCCCACTGGTGGGACGGCTCGGAAATCTACGGCAGCACCCTGCAGAATGCGCAGCGTCTTCGGGAGGGCAGCGGGGCGAAGCTGCGGCTCGAGAACGGCTACCTGCCGGAAGACAACATCGGCATGGAAGTGACTGGCTTCAATGAAAGCTGGTGGCTCGGCCTGTCATCGCTGCACACCCTTTTCGCCCGCGAGCACAATGCCGTCTGCGACGCGCTGCAACGGGAATACCGGGACTGGAGCGACGAAAGGGTCTACCAGACAGCCCGTTTGATCATCTCCGCGCTGATCGCGAAGATCCATACGGTGGAATGGACGCCGGCCATTCTGGCAACCCCGGAAATCGACGTCGCTCTCAACGCCAACTGGTCGGGCCCCGCGGGCGCGTTCACGCGGATGGGGCTCTGGCTTCAGGAAGCCCACGCGTTGCGCGGCATTCCCGAAACGCTGCCTGATCATCACAACGCCAGATACTGCCTGACCGAAGATTTCGTCACGGTCTACAGGCTGCATCCGCTTCTGCCGGACGATTACCGCATCCACGATTCCCAGACCGGAGCCTTTCAGGAGGTGTTCAACTTCGACGCGGTACAGGGCATAAGGACGGACGAGGTGATGCGGCGCATGGGTCTGTCCAGCGTTCTTTATTCCATGGGGATCGCGCATCCGGGTGCGATTACGCTGCACAATTATCCAAGGTCGCTGCAGAACTTCACCCGCACATCGCCGGAGGGCAAATCCGAAATCATCGACCTGTCGGTGGTCGATCTGGTGCGGGAACGCTCGCGCGGTATTCCCCGCTACAACAAGTTCCGCCAGGGGCTGCACAAGTCGCCGATCAAGCGTTGGGAGGACATCACCGCCGACAGCGAAAACGTGCGTCTGCTCAAGGAAGTCTACAAGTCCATCGACGATGTCGACACGATGGTCGGCCTTTACGCCGAAACGCCGCCTCCGGGCTTCGGCTTTTCCGACACCTCGTTCCGCATATTCATCCTGATGGCGACCCGCAGGCTTCAGTCGGACCGTTTCCTGACCGTCGATTTCCGGCCGGAAATCTATTCGCCGCTCGGAATTGCCTGGGTGCAGGAAAACACCATGAGCAGCATTATTCTGCGCCATTTCCCCGACTTTGCGTCCGTCCTGCCGACGGGGCAAAGCGCGTTCGCCCCGTGGCGGCGGCGGCAGAATTGAGGAGCATGTGCAATGCCGGTCTCCAATCACCGCCTCAATTACGTCTGGCGAACGGTCCTTTGGGTGTGCAACGCGGTCCTGCTGATCGCGCTCGGCTTGACGGGCCTGTTCATCTATATCGAGGGAGGCTGGGCGAAACCGGTCTTCCGGGACACGCCTGAAGCCTTTCGGCATGGCACCATCGGGACAGAGGTGATGCCGCTGCCGGTTGCCCTCGTGCTGCCGTACCTGTTTCCGCATCATTTCCAGCCGGGCGGACAGGACGCGGGCAGCTGGGTGGAACAGTTCGGATTTCTGGACGATCCGGAAAACCCGGACGGGCTTCCGATCGGCTTTACCACGACCAACTACCGGCCCCAGTCCGCCGCGCCTTCACCGGTCAGGTTCGTCGCCCTGACCTGCGCCCTGTGCCATACAACCGAACTGCGCACATCGGACGGCGGGGCACCCACCCGGCTGGTCGGCCCGGGGAGCGTTTCGATCAATCTGTTCGCATGGCTCGACGCGTTCCAGGCTTCGCTCCTCGAACGGCAGCCGGCGGCGGTGGGCGAGGCGGCGGCGGACGCGCCTTTCACGCTGACGGTGGACGCGATCACCGCAGCCTATGAAGACAAGACCGGCGAGAGCCTGGGACTGATGCAGCGGCTCATGATCGGCATGTGGCTTGGCCAGATCCGCGACCGGATGACCGAGAGTATCTCCCGTTTCGACGAACCTTACGGCAACGGCCGGTCGCGCGATGAGGACGTCACGCCGACGGGGCCGACACGGACGCTGGCTTTCCGCACGTTGCTGCGCAATGTGATGAATTACCCGGCGAACGACCTGCCGATCCATTCCAAGATTGCGACGATCTATAATCAGGGCTGGCGCGAGCGGGCGCAGTTCGACGGATCGATCTCCAGTTCGGAGGCGCGAAGCTCGCTGGCGGCGGTCGCCGCCGGGGCAACGGATGTCAATCTGGCCAATCCGGAGATCGTGCACAACATCCGCAAGGCGATCGAATACACGGTCACGCTTGCACCACCGCGCTTCGAGGATGTTTTCCCCGACGCGGCGCCGCAGGATCCGGAGGCGGTGCGTCGCGGACGGGAAGTCTACCGGGAAAATTGCATGACCTGTCACGGCGACAGGTCCGGCCAGAGCTGGGAACCGGGCGAACGGACGCACGAGGTGATCCCGGTTGCCGAAATCGGCACCGATCCGGAACGCGTCATGTTCCGTCACTACGGCGAAATGCCCGACGCGCTTTACCGGTATTTTCCTGAAGACCATCCTTTCGCGCTCGACAGGAGCGAAATCTTTCCGCAGTCGGAAGACGCCGACAACATCGACATCCGGGGGTATGTGGCCGGTCCGATCGACGGAGCCTTCCTGCGGGCGCCCTACCTGCATAATGCCAGCGTTCTGACACTGGCGGAGCTGATCAACCTGGAGCCGCGACGGGCACAGTTCTATCGCGGCCGGAACCTTTACGACACCGATCGTGCGGGTCTTGCCAGTCCGCCGCGCAGGGATGCGTTGCGCTATTTCCGGTTCGACACTTCGGCGCCAGGCAACGCGAATTCCGGTCATGATTATCCCTGGGCAATCGACGATCCCCGACGGGATCCGGCAGCCCTTGGTGATCTGCTCGCCTATCTGAAAACCCTGTGAGGTCCGCCATGAACCATGACAAACCGAAGGCGGTGACGCTCGCGCAATTCACCGCGATGAGTGTGCCGACCACGCTGTTGATCCTGTGGACCATGTTCGCACCGGAACTGGGCGGTGCGCTGGAACTCGGCCGCACCAAGCTGACCATCTGGGCGACGACCTTCCTGCTTGTTCCGGCGCTTGCATTCTGGCTGTTCCGGACGACAAACCGGGCTATCGCCAATCTCGGGTATCTCTTCTGGACAGCTGCCTGGGTGGTGTTCCTGCTGCATGCCTACTGGGCGATCTTCATCATTTTCGACGGTATCGCCGACACATTCGTGCAGCAGGGGACGCTTATCGCCGGGGGGAATTTTTTCCTTCTGGCCGTCTGGACGCTTGATGTCGCGATGATCTGGCTGCTGCCGGCGCGGTTTCAGTCCTACTGGGTTCAACTGGTCGCAAGGCTGCTGGCATTCCTGATCTTCGCCCTGACCCTGGTCGCCCTGAGAGGCGGGTCCATCCAGATCCTCGGATTTGTGTTTACCGGAATCCTGGTTGCCGGCGCGCTGGTCCGGGCGATCGTCCAGGTGCCGGCAGCAAGGGTGGAAACCTGATATGGACAACAATGCGGAAATTCACGGTGGGCTTGCAGATCTTCTCAGCCGGCCCCTGATCGAAACGATCTGGCAGCGCAGGACCCACAGGGTTCCGCGCGGCGTGGAGGAAGTTGCCGCCGGGTCCATGACCTACCGCTCGCAGCAGGACCCCAAACCCCTTTCGGAGCTGGAGGAAGCGCTGCTGATCGCGATGACCGGCGCGACCGGCCTGACCATGCCAGACCGGCCGTTTCAGGATCCCGACACGGGCCGTCTTGTCATGGCAAAACCGAACCTGACGATGACGGGGCGGACGGCAGGCAGTCCCGACAACGCGCAAGGCACCCATTTTTTCCTGATCAACGACACGGGAACCTATTTCCTGCGCCAACTGCCGGCGAGCCAGGAGGCGTTCTCGCCCGAGGCATTGATCCGGCGAGCGGATGAGGCCAAGGTCAAGCTGCTGGACAAGCGTCTGGACGTGGAGAAGGGCGCGCGGAATTTTCCCGCCTATCTGGATTCCAATCGCCTCTTGTCCAACCTGCCGGGCACGACGATCCTGCTTCCGGTGGTCGATCTTTCGCACCAATATATCAACGGGCTGATGTATCTCCTCACCCAGCCGGACGGTGCCCGCCCCGCCCTGGTGGACGACAGGAATTTCTACATGTCCGCCGGGGTGAAGGAGTGGATCCGCCGCGGCTTTCTGAATAACGACATCAAGGTTCCGCTCGGCGTTGTCGGGTCGTTGCGGACCCAGCTTGAAGCGCCTTTGCTGCTGCAGAACCTCTTTCTGGTCGCCGAAGCCATGGGGCTCGGGGCATGGATCCACGCCACCATCAGCCCGCCGGTGCTGACGGGCGATCCCAAGTTCCGCGATCAGTTCGGGCCGATGCTGGGGTTTGACCATGTGGTCCCCAAGTGGCGGCTGATGGACATTCTGAGATGGCACGTACCGTTGCCGCGGTTTGCGGATGTCCGGGCGCACCCGGTTGCCCTGCGCCATCAGGGCGAAGACCTGATCAAGGCCAAGTGCCCGCCGAATTACGCCAGTATGGGCGAAGCGGTGGATGCGGTCGTTGCGCAGAAATTCGGGTCGGGCGGTGTCTACCAGGACGGCGATACCTTCCGGAAAATCTACAAGGACGATTACGGCGAGCGCTATCTGAAAGAGGCGGCGCAATACGACAAGGACGTCATCAGCTGCGTGCGCGACATCTGCACTTACATTCATGACACCCATGGCCGGTTCCCGGCACATTGCGAAGCCATTCACGTGCCCGGTGTGTGGCTGCAGGTGCATCACGTCGAGCTGCCGTATTACGAGAAATTTTTCAGGAACGGGGTCACGGAGCGGCATCGGAACCACGATGCGCTGTGGGACACGGAGACGGGCACTTGATTGCGCCAGACTTCCGCCGGGCATGAATTTGAACTGGGGAGGCATCCGGAATGGTTGTCGACGGGAATGCATTTGAAAACGTTCTGGATGTTCTGCATCAGGCGACCTTCTCGATAGCAGCCGGCCAGCCGCTGCCTCCGGCGCGGTTCTCGCTGCTGTTGAAGCCGGGAGAGGACGCCGCGAAGGCGATGGACGATATCGCCCGAAGCTTCGAGACAAGGTTCGCGGTGACTATCGAACAGCCTCTCAGGAAGGACGAGCCGGAATTGCTCGTCCTGACCCTGCCAGGGCGGTGCTTTTACGACAGTCCTCACCTGTGTTTCGAAGCAGCCTACCGGCTGATAGACGCATTCGGACTTTCCAACGCCGAGCCGGAAATACTGACCGGTATCTTCGTGGAGCCGGACCTTGGCGGTCCGCAGCGATTGGAGGAACTGGCGGTCGCGACCCCCGGCGGATGCTGGGCACCGCCGGAACCGCGCGTGGAAAGCGACAAGCAATGGGCGTTGACGGCGATGCGGGTCAAGGAGGCCTGGGACCTGTCGCCGCCGGATCGCACGCAAGGCGTCGGGATTGTGATCGCTCAGCCCGATACAGGCCTGACCGATCATGCCGAGCTGCAGGATATCCGGTTAAAGAATCCCATCGACCTCATTCAGGGAGATAGCGATCCGGAGGACCCGTTGACGGCGTGGTTCGGCAACAACGGTCACGGCACGGCGACGGCCAGCGTTGTCTTCAGCAAGGCACCCGGCGACGTGCTCGGGTCCGCCCCGAAAGCCGTCCTGATGCCGATCCGGGCCATTCGCAGCGTTGTGCGCACCTCGCAACTCAGTGTCGCCGAGGCGATCAATTACGCGGTGGACAATGGTGCTCACGTCATCACCATGAGCCTGGGAGGCGTGCCGTCGTTTTTCCTGCGGGCCGCGGTTCGCAGGGCGGTGCGTAACAACATCATCGTCATGGCGGCCTCGGGCAACTGTGTGCGCGAGGTTGTCTATCCGGCACGGTATGACGACTGCATGGCGGTTGCGGGAACGAATATCGACGATCAGCCCTGGCGCGGCACCTGCCGGGGGCCTTCGGTGGCCATCAGCGCACCGGCCGAGAATGTCTACAGGGCGCGGGCGGAACGCGTCGATGAGGAGGCGCGGTTCTCGACCGGGCAAGGCCAGGGAACGAGCTTCGCTGTCGCACTGACCGCAGGTGTCGCTGCCTGCTGGCTCGCCCATCACGGGCGGGACATGCTTGTCAGCAAGGCAGAAGCGCGGGGCGAGAAACTGCAGCAGAGTTTCGCGCGGCTCGCCATCGCCACCGCAAGGAAGGTTCCGGGCTGGAATTCCGAGGAATTCGGGGCTGGTATCCTGGATGCCGCCGCTCTTCTCGGTGCAGATTTTGACCTGGTCCCGCAAGGTCCTCAACCGGAATTGGCGGTTGCGGCGCGGGATACGGGCAGTGTGCGTTCGCTGGTCGAAGGCGCCGCCGGCGACCAACCGGTGGAGGACATCGATTGGGACGTTTACGGACCGGAGATCGCCCTGAACATCTACACCAACGCAATGGCCGGAGGAGGGCTGCGAAGCGGAGAACGGGGCGTGCTGGAGACAATCGCGGGTGCCCGCGCCGAACCGCTGTCCGCATCACTGCTCGAACGGCTCAAATCACGGCCGGGCCTCAAGGCCGCGCTTTGAAACTCTCCCGATAAGATTCGCTTCAGGGGAGCGCGGCGAGGTCTTCGGAGGATCTGTTCATCATGATCGTCGCAACGCCCATCATCAGCGGGCCGACGCCCTTCGGATCGTCTTCCACGACAGGTTCGCTCAGATAGTATTCCGGCGTTCCATCGCGGTATACGCCTTCAAAGCCACCCAGGCCTGCGACTTCGCATATGCCGGACATACGTATCCTGCCGTCGGCGCGCGGACCGATCGCATGGGCGGTCAGGCTTCCCATAAGATCCTCGCGGACAGGGGCGATGAGTTCGAGGGCCTGCGCGCGCTCCAGAGCATAGACAAACATCGCCGAGGCGGATGTCTCCGGGTAATTGCCTTCAAGATCGGGCGCATCGATTATCTGAAGCCAGAGGCCGTCTTTCGTGCGCAGTTCGAGGATGCGGTTCAGGAGATCGGTGGTCTGCTGGCGCAACGGTGAAAAGCTTTCAGGTCCGATCAGGTCGGCGACATCCACAAGGCACATGCACAACCAGCCGAGCGCTCGAGCCCAGTGCGCCTGTGACCTGCCTGTCTGCGGATCGGCCCAGTCTTGGTGATGGATCTCGTCGTAGCCATGAGCATAGAGACCGGTTTCCGGCACATAGGTTTCTTTCAGCGCAATTTCGAGTTGGGTCAGGGAATCGCGGATCAGTTCGGGCCGGTTGCGCGCATGGGCATAGGCGATCTGAAAAGGGGCGGCCATGTAAAGGCCATCCAGCCAGATCTGCCAGGGGTAGCGTGCCTTGTGCCAGTAGACGTTGGATTTGGTGCGTGGTTGCGTGGCGAGCTGATCGGCGAGAAGATCTGCGCAGGCAAGATATCTCGGGTCGCCCGTAAGCATGTCGAGGTACAGCAGGGCGCTGCCCGCCCTGACGTTGTCGATGTTGTATTCTGATAGAATATAACCGGAGAGCTTCGGCCCCGGCAGGATCTGTGCATCCACGAGCCGCTTGAGATGGGTGAGCCACCGGCTTTCGCCGCTTGCCATGTGCAGCAGTTCCAGACCGCGGTAGATCAGGCCGTCTTCGTAGCACCAGTTGCCGCCCTTGTAGGGTTTGTAGTCCGTTGCATACCGGTCGAAAAAGTCAGTCAGCATGAGGTTTGTCCTCGGGGGCAAGAGTTATTCCGCCAACGACTTCTGCGAATTGAGCAACAATAGTCTCATGTCGGCAGGCAGGGACCCGGCACGCCATCAGCGGCACATCGGGAACGGCATTCGGATCGAAGGACACCAGCATGTTCTCGATGCGGATATCCGAAAACGGGGCCTCGGGGAGACCGAGAAGGGCAACGGCCGCCAATTGCACATTGGTCGCCGTGACATCCCTGAGCGTGATCGCCGAGACCTGCGGCGTGGTGTCGTCCACAGGGGCCGGGTCGCGGGACTGGACGGCTTCGGACTTGCCGTCGGCATCGCAGAAATAGAAGGCGTTGGCCGCGAAGGCGGTGGCGACACGGTCCATGTCGACATCCGTCATGGAAATATCGGCGACCTTTCCACCCCGGCCCCGGCGTGTCTTGATCCTCAGGCCGCGGTCGGTGCCGAGGAAGCGGCAGTGTTCAATCCTGACACCGCTGATCCCGCCGCTCATTTCCGATCCGAGCACTACCGCCCCGTGGCCCCGTTCCATAAGGCAATGGCTGATGGTCAGGTTTTGCGTCGGCGCAAGGTGGTCGACGCGGTCCCCGTCGCGTTTACCGGACTTGACGGCGATGCAGTCGTCACCGACCGAAAAATGGATGCCGGTCAGGTTGGTCTCTTCGCAGCATTCCGGATTCAGGCCATCGGTGTTGGGGCTGTCGGATGGGTTCTCGATCTTCAGTCCGGCCGCGGTGACATGGCGGCTGTGGAAGGGATGGACGGTCCATGAGGGCGAATTGCGGATTGTCAGGCCGGACATGAGGACGTGGTCGCAATGGGCGAGAAAAACCGTTCTCGGCCGCCGGGCGCCCCGTCTTGTTTCTTTCGGCCACGTCCACCAGTCGCCCCGGTCACCGCCGCCGTCGATCGTTCCGGCTCCTGTCAGGGCGATGTCCTTGCAGCCGATCGCCGTGATCAGCGCTGCAAAACTTCTTTCCGGAAGCCCCTCCCAGGTGCCGATGACGCGGCCTGCCGTGTCGCGTTCTTCAAGGATCGGCCAGTCCTGCCATTCGCCGATGGCGGCAAGCTCCGCACCTTGCTCCAGATGAAGGGTCATGCGGGAGCGCAGGAACAGCGGGCCGGTCATGAAGCGGCCGGGTGGAACCAGAAGCGTGCCGCCTTCTGGAACGGCGTTTATGGCTGCCTGAATGGCAGGCGAATTGTCTTCAGCGGAGGGGTCGGCGCCATGGGCGAGGATGTCTGTCGCGCCGAGACACTGTCTCGTGCGGAACTCGATGCTGCCGAATATGCAGGTCAGGCCGTAACCGGTGTCCGGTTGCAGATCGTTCAACTGCAGGACGGCCTGTTCCGTGCGGCCTGAAACGGACTCTCCGTCCGTCAGCGGCGTCAATATGAACCCGACCGGCTCCGGCAGGGCATATTTCGCCCCGGCAGGCGCGAGGAGCACGGTTGCCGTCCTCGATGAAACGGCAATGAGCTTGAGTAGGGTCATTGAAACACTGCGGGTCAAAGCGAACAGGAAGCGGCCGGGAGAACCCGGCCGCTTCGATTGTTCAGGGACGGTATTCCTCGATGGCCTCGTTGACGCCATCGATGATCTGCTCGGCGGCCGCGTTGGCATCGATCTGCCCGTAGGCATATTCTTCAAGCGTATCCAGGAAGATCGAGCGAACGTCCGGATGCTCGTTCAGCGGCGATACGGTGGGGCCGGAAGCTGCCATGATGATGGCATTGGCATCCGCCAGCTCCGGCTTGATGCTGCCGGCGGCCTTCAACTGGCCCGACGCAGCTTTTGACGCCGGCAGTCCGCGGGTCGTGCCGAGTGCCTCGATCCCTTCAGGCTCGTTGAGCAGGCAGTTGAGGATCTGGGCGGCGGCTTCCTTGTTCTCGGAACGCTTCGAGATGGAGAACATCATCGACGGTTTGCGGTAGATGCCTTCCGTCTGTGCGCCTTCGCCTGTCAGGATCTTGACCGGAACGAGGTTCTGGCCTTCCTGGAGAGGGTCGGAGAACTTGAAGTAGGTCGAATCCCATTCATAGGACCCGGCGATACGCCCATCCGTCCATTCCGGCTTTTCATAAAGGTTGGCGTTGCCGGCGGCGTTGGCCTCCTGCTGGGTCATGGTCACGCCGCTTTCCATCATCTTGCCATAGACCTCGATGCCCGCAGCCAGTTCCTCGGGTGTCCAGGCAACGGTGACGGTTGCCGGATCGATGAGATCCTTGCCTGTCTGCTGGGTGGTGTAGAGCGATACCAGCAGGGCCGCGGTTTCCTTGATGGCGTTGAGCGGATAATACTCCTCGCCGAGCTTTTCGCGGATCTGCTGGGCGGCTGCGAACAGCTCGTCCCAGGTTGCCGGCAGCGGAACGCCTGCCTTGTCGAATGTGGTCTTGTTGAAGAAGAAAACACGTCCGGTGGTGGAGACCGGCAGGCCGTTGATATGGCCGTTCACGGATGTCGAATCCAGCTGGGCATCGGTCCAGTTGTCCAGCTCGATAACGCCGGAAAGCTCCTTCAGATCGGCGAAGCCTTCGCCGTTGGAGGAGAACAGCGGCAGCCACGGCCAGTTGATCTGCATGATGTCGGCTTCGGTTCCACCGGCTATCTGCGTGGTGACCTTTTCCAGGTGACCCGACCAGCCCGTGAATTCCGGCTTGATCGTGTGGCCGTGTTTTTCACCGCAAACCTTCAGGGCTGCCTGTGTGGCTTCGTGGCGGCTGTCGCCACCCCACCAGCTCATGCGCAATTCCGCCGCGCCCGCAGCGGAAACTGTTGTTGCAAGTGCGGTTGCGGTCAGCAATGCACCAAGGCCAAGTTTCAATCCTGTCATTTCTTCCTCCCATGACGATCAGACTTAAAGTCCGGCAAGCGAGATGTTCTGCTCGCTGTACCTGTCGAACAGATGAATCCGGTGTCCGACAGGTTTGAGTGCGACAGCATCTCCGCGCTTCGGAATTGCAGTGAGATGGTCGCTTGGCACCACGGCGACAAAGATCTGGCCGTGGATGCCGATATGAAGATTGATTTCGTGTCCCAGGAATTCGACGGTGGTCACTGTTCCCGAAAGCGCGTTTTCCGTGCCGGGCGGACAGACTTCCAGGTGCTGGGGGCGAATGCCGAACTTCACCGGACCTGTGGTCTCGCTGAGCCGCTCGCCAAGACCTTCGTCAACCCTGATGGTCTGGTCACCTATTGTGATGTGGGGCACCTGATTGGTCATCAGCACCGCGTCCACAAGGTTCATTTCCGGCATGCCGATGAAGCCTGCGACAAAGGCGTTGGCGGGACGTTCATAGAGCGTCACCGGGTCAGCTACCTGCATGATGTGGCCTTCGCGCATGACACAGATACGGTCGCCCATGGTCATGGCTTCCACCTGGTCATGGGTGACATAGACGACGGTCGCCGGGCGGCCTTCCGCCTTCAGGCGCTTGTGAAGATCGGTGATGCGGACCCGCATGTAGGCCCGCAGCTTGGCGTCGAGGTTGGAAAGCGGCTCGTCGAAGAGGAACACCTCGGGGTGCTTGATCAGTGCCCGTCCGACCGCAACGCGCTGGGCCTGGCCGCCCGAAAGCTGTTTCGGCAGGCGGTCCAGAAGCTCTTCGATCTCCAGAACCTTCGAGACGTCCTGGGTCGCGTCGTGGATTTCGGCTTTCGGCCGGCGCTTCAGGCGCAGGCCAAAGGAGAGGTTGTTCTTCACCTTCATGTGCGGGTAGAGCGCGTAGTTCTGGAACACCATGGCGATGCCGCGCTTGCCCGGGACGATGTCGTTGACGACACGGTCGCCGATGCGGATCTCACCGCCGGTGATGGTCTCCAGGCCGGCGATCATCCTCAGGGTGGTCGACTTGGCACAGCCGGACGGACCAACAAGCACCATGAACTCGCCTTCCTGGACGGTGAGATCGATGCCGTGCACGGCCTTGAAGCCGCTGCCGTAGGTCTTCTCGACGGATTTCAGTTGCAGCTCGGCCATCAGCCTTTGACCCCTCCTGTCGAGATACCTTCGATGAAGTATTTTTGTGCGATGAAAAACACCGTCAGTGACGGCGCGAGCGCCAGGACCGACATGGCCAGGATCTGGTTCCAGTCGAAGGCCTCCGTCGTGTCGATAGACAGTTTGAGGGCCAGGCTCACTGGGTACTTGTCGATTGATGACAGATAGATCAGCGGTCCGAGGAAGTCGTTCATGGTCCACATGAACTGGAAAAGGCAGACGGAGACGATGGCCGGCATCAGCATGGGCACGACGATATAGATCAGCGTCTGCAGCGTATTGGCGCCATCGACCCTTGCCGCCTCTTCCATGTCGCGGGGAATGGCCCGCAGGAACTGGATCAGCATGAAGACGAAGAACGCATCTCCCGCGACAGCCGAGGGCACCCAGAGCGGCAGGAAACTGTCGAGCCAGCCGATATCGCGGAACAGCAGATATTGCGGGATGCGGGTCACGACGTTCGGCAGCAGCAGGGTCGCGATCACCGTCATGAACAGGATGCGCTTGCCGGGAAAATCGAACCGGGCGAAGCCGTAGGCGACGAGGGTGCAGGAGATGGCCGTGCCGATGACCTTCGGCGTGATGATCAGGAAGGTGTTCCAGAAAAACCGTCCGAAAGTGTAGGGCGTGGATGTTTCCCAGCCCTTGATGTAGCCCGAGAGGGTCGGGTCCTTGGGCCAGAACGATGGGCTCGCAAAGATCTCGGAGTTGGTCTTGAAGGAGGCGCCGATCAGCCAGATCAGCGGATAGAGCATGATCAGGCCGAAGATGAGCAGAACGCTGTAGCGCATGGCGCTGGAAATCCGGCTGCGGCGGCGCAGCTTGATTTCCATGGCGGTCGCCGGCTCGCTTGTGGCCAGCAGCTTTTGCGGGTTCAGGTCGAAAGAGGCGGTCATCGTTCAGCTCCTCTTGTCGCCGGCGTAGTAGACCCATTTCTTGGACGACCAGAAGGCGGCAAGGGTCAGGATCATGATGATCGCGAAGAGCACCCAGGCAATCGCGGAGGCGTAGCCCATGTCGAAGCTCTTGAAGGCTTTTTCGTAGATATAAAGGGGCAACAGGTACGTCGATTTCAGCGGTCCGCCCTCGGTGATGATGTAGGGGCCGTTGAACTCCTGGAAGGCCTGCACCGTCTGCATGATCAGGTTGAAGAAGATCACCGGGGTGATCAGCGGCAGCGTGATGTAGCGGAACAGATGCCACTGGTTGGCGCCGTCGATGGAGGCCGCCTCGTAGAGCGACTTGTCGACCGATTGCAGCGCGGCGAGGAAGATCACCATGGCCGAGCCGAACTGCCAGCAGCGCAGGAGCGTGATGGTGATCAGCGCGTTCTGGGGATCACCGAACCAGTTGATGGGCTCCAGCCCGACAAGACCGATGATCATGTTGACGAGGCCGCTCTGGGCGAAGATGTAGCGCCACAGGACGGCAATCGCGATCGATCCACCCAGAATCGAGGGCACGTAATAGGCTGTGCGGAAGAAATTGATCGCCTTCAGCCGGTAGTTCAGGATCACCGCGATCAGCAGCGCGAAGGCCAGCTTGATCGGCACCGTCATGAAGACATAGAGCAGCGTGACCTTCAGCGACTTGTCGAACGTGCGGTCGCGTGTGAACAGCTTGTGATAGTTGTCCAGACCCGTCCATCTAGGCGTGGAGAGCAGATCGTAATCGGTAAAACTCAGATAGAAGGATGCGGCGAAAGGGAAAGCCGTAAACAGCAGCAGACCCGCAACATATGGCGCGACATATAAATAGCCGAGATACTTGTTGTCACCTCCCATCAGGCTGCCTCCGCCGCAAGACCGGAGGGAAGCGGATGGGCCGTTGAAGAGATCATTTCCTGGAACATTGCGTAGGCATCCCGTTCTGTCAGGTCTCGGACAAGCGGATCTGCACAAAACAGCGGGACGAGACTGTCGTGGTTTGCGTTCGCAAGAGCGGTCAACAGTCGCGTTTGCCGTCCGGAGTGATCCAGAACGATCTTTTCCAGTTCCTGCGGAAGTCTGCCAGCTTTAATCGGGATGATCTTTTCCTGAAGGGAGGCGGCGTCGGTCTCGGCGCTTGCGTCCGGATCCGGCCCTTCCATCTGACCCCGGTCGGGCGATCTGCCGCCGATATATGCGATTTTTACCGGAGATCCGTATTCGGAATGTTTCATGTCTTTTGCAAAAAGTGCCTGCCGCCGTGCGACTGGATATATCTGTCCCGATGCGGGCCCGGCACTGTTTCCTCCCATGGAGAGCGGTCGTTATGGGTGTCGCTTCTCTCAATTTTCTGATTTTATCGACGGGCTGGTGAGATTCAAATGAAGGCAAATAAACAAAAACATGGAGAAAAACGAACATAGTCCGCTCACGCGGATTCCCGTGCAGGCCCTATCGCTGCGTCTTGCCCGCACGCCCATCCGGATGAAGCATGCGCAGACATGGCGGATCAACAAGATCAATCCG
This sequence comes from uncultured Roseibium sp., assembly GCF_947496995.1. Classification (GTDB taxonomy): domain Bacteria; phylum Pseudomonadota; class Alphaproteobacteria; order Rhizobiales; family Stappiaceae; genus Roseibium. The sequence goes on along the minus strand of NZ_CANMFD010000010.1, from coordinate 24,206 downwards.
GTCCACGATCTTGTGTTCTGCCTGTCGGGAACGGCCCGGTACCGGGTGGGAGAGGAGAGTTTCACACTCTCTGAAGGCGAGGCGATGCTGATCCGGGGACGGGAGCGATTTCGCGGCGCTCACGGCGGTGGTGGCGAATATACCGGTGTTGCACAGCACTTCACGCTTGATCTCTTCGGCCGCGCCGACCTGATCGACCAGATGCGGCTGCAGCGCAAGGTGGAACTGCGCAACTGGCCGGTTCTTCAGCCTCTCATCGATCATTACCGGACCATGGCGGCGACCACGAGCCCGACGCTTGTGCAACACCACCAGTTCATGGTCCTGCTTCTCGCATTCCTTGACGATGCATTCCTCGGCTGGCGGGAGGAGGGCGACCTGCTCGCCAATCAGGGGCAGTTGTCGCTGCAGATCATGTTGCTCGCCTCAAGGCTCGCTGCCGAACCGCTGATGGAGAAGGGTCTGGAAAAAGCGATGGAGATGGTCCCCTACAACCGCGATTATTTCCGCCGGGCGTTTCGCGAGAGGATCGGCATGACGCCGCAGAAATATCTGGAGTTCAAGCGGATGGAATACGCGGTGCACCGGCTGGGACTCGGGCAGACTGTCAAGGAAACCGCGGCGGAACTGGGATATTCGGACCCCTATTTCTTCAGCCGCATGTTCAAGCAGTATATCGGCGCCAGCCCGTCCAGCTATCGGCTGAAACGAACCGCACGGTCCCGGTACAGGTCTGTCGAATAGGAGGAAGTCACGGCCATCCCGCGGTTCATGCGGGATGGGCCACGTGGTTCAGGCGGCGTGGTTCAGGCTGCGTGATTCAGCCCGGCAATGATGCCCCGCAGTTCGGCGAGGCCGCGCATGCGGCCGATGAGGGGATAGCCGGGATGGGTTCCCTTATCAGCGTCGGTCAGCAATTCGTGGCCATGGTCGGGTCTGAAGACGATGTCGCTGTCCGGACGGTTTTCGCTCTTCCGCCGTTGTTCCTCGCTCATCAGCACCTCGACCAGCGCCGGCATGTCGGTATCGCCTTCCAGATGGGCTGCCTCCTCGAAGGACCCGCTCGGTTCCTTCGCGACGTTGCGCAAATGGGCGAAATGGATCTTTCCGGCAAACTGTTTCGCGATTGCCGGAACATCGTTTGCCGGATTGGCTCCGAGCGAGCCGGCACACAACGTCAGTCCGTTCGACAGGCTCTCGTGCGCGGACAGGATCCAGTCGATGTCGGTGGCACTGGAGACGATGCGCGGCAGTCCGAGGATATCCCTTGGCGGATCGTCCGGATGAACGGCAAAGCTCAGCCCCAGGTCCTCGGCAGCTGGAATGACTTCATCGAGAAACCGTTTGTAATTCGCGCGGAGGGTATTGCGGTCGAGGCCGGCATAAGGCGTAAGTGCCTGCCGCAGTCCTTGAACGTCGTAACGGTCATAGGCACCCGGCAACCCGGCCATGATCGCGGTGACGAGGATCTCAAGATCCTCGGATGTGGCGTTCTCGTACCAGCGTTTCGCGGCGGCGATGTTTTCTGCCGTGTAATCCTGCTCTGCACCGGGCCGCTCGATCATGAAGAGTTCGAACGCGGCCATTTTCTCGGCGGAAAACCTCAGGCAGGAGCCGCCGCGTTTCACAGGGGCGGTCAGATCGGTGCGGGTCCAGTCCAGCAGCGGCATGAAATTGTAGCAGATCACCCGGATGCCCTCGGCGGCAAGATTGGCCATGGACTGCCGGTAGTTGGCGAACAGCTGCGTCAGGTCGCCTTCGCCGCGCTTGATCGCCTCATGCACAGGCAGGCTTTCCACGACCGTCCAGTCGAACCCGGCGTCGCGGATCTGCGTCTTGCGGGCGGCGACCGTTTCACGCGGCCAGACCTCACCGTAGGGGATTTCGTGCAGGGCGGTGACAATGCTGGACGCCCCTGTTTGTGCGATCTCGGACAGGGAAATACGATCCAGAGCGCCATACCAGCGCCAACCTTCAATCATGCGAGTGCCTCGAGAGTTCGGTGGACGCCGCCGGATGCCAGCCGCTCATAGGCGGCGGTGACTTCCGATTGGATGGCGTCCGCCAGAGCGGCATCGAAAATGTCCCGCACGCCCAGAAGCGCGGCGACCTTGCCTTGCGTATTGGACGCGCCGTCGGAAAGGATCTTGAGCCGCTCGGAGAGCGGGTCGCGCACATCGATGGGCTCGCCCTTGAGATCGGTTCCACCCACATAGATCATCCATGCCGCAACAGCGGTGAGAAGGCCGGGGCAGGCGCGATCGGCGTCAAGGTTGTCGCGCAGGGTTCCCAGGATCCGCTGCGGCAGCTTCTGGCTGCCATCCATGGCGATCTGCCAGGTGCGGTGCTGAATGCCGGGATTGGAATAGCGGTCGAACAGGGCGTCGGCGTAACCTTCCAGATCGACGCCGGGTGGCGCGGTAAAGGACGGAATGATCTCGGTCTTCCAGAGCCGTTTGACATAGGCGGCAAGGACGGGATCGGCGACTGTTTCGGCGATGGTCTCATGTCCGGCCAGATAGCCGAGATAGGCAAGCGAGGAATGCGTGCCGTTGAGCATTCTGAGCTTCATATGCTCATACGCGGTCACGTTGTCGACCAGCTCGACACCGACAGCACCAAGGTCCGGCCGTGCATCCTTGCCGTAGGCGGGAACGAAATCGTCCTCCACCACCCACTGCCTGAAAGGTTCGTGCATTACGGGCGCGGCATCGTCGCGTCCGGTCCTGGCGCTCAGCACCTCGATGTCCTGTGGCTTTGTCGCCGGTACGATCCGGTCGACCATGGTGGCGGGAAAGCGGCCTTCCGCTTCAAGCCAGTCCGCCAGGGCGGGATCGATTTTTCGCGCCAGTTCAAGAACGATGCCCTTCACCAGGCGGCCGTTGTCGGGAAGATTGTCACAGGTCAGAACCGTGAAAGGCGGCAGACCGGCTGCCTTGCGTCTCTGCAACGCCCTGACAAGGTACCCCGGCGCGGTCGTCGGTAGTTCGCTGGTCAGGTCGTGCTGGATGCCGGGATGCTTGAAGTTGAGGCTGCCGGACGCGGGATCATGGCAATAGCCCTTTTCGGTCACCGTCAGCGTAACGATCCGGATGGCGGGATCGGCCATCGCGGCCAGAACGGCCTCGGGCGACTCGGGGGCCACGAGAACGTCGCGGATGATTTCGACCTGGTGGAGACGGGAGCCGCCGGGCCCCAGTTCCTGGGCCGTATAAACGAAATCCTGCGGCGCGAGCTGATCGCGCGTCGTCGGGCTTTGCAGGCTGACGCCGATGATGCCCCAGTCGCCGCCGGACTTTTGCATGGCTTCTTCGATATAGACGGCACCGAAGGCCCGGAAGAATGCTCCCAGGCCCAGGTGGACGATGCCTGCGGTCGGCGCCGGTCCTTTTTCGCGGCTAACGCGCAAGCCAGCCTCCATCGACACTGAGAACGGTTCCGTGAATGTATTTTGCCGCGGGCGAGGCGAGGAAAACGGCAGCTTCGCCGATATCGCTGGCTTCACCCCAGCGCCCGGCCGGAATCCGCTCCAGGATCTGGCGGTTGCGGTCCGGGTCGTTGCGCAGGGCTTCGGTATTGTTGGTGGCGATGTACCCCGGTGCAATAGCGTTGACGTTGATGCCCTTGGCCGCCCACTCGTTGGCAAGCAGCTTGGTGATGCCGGCAACGCCATGTTTGGAAGCCGTGTAGGAAGGCACCCGGATGCCGCCCTGGAAGGAGAGCAGCGAGGCGATATTCACAATGGCTCCGGCCCGGCCGGCCGCAAGGGAGGCCTTGCCGAAAGCCTGGCAGGTGAAGAACACGGCCTTCAGGTTCACGTCGATGACGTCGTCCCAGTCGGCCTCGGAGAAATCGACGGAATCCGCGCGCCGGATAATTCCGGCATTGTTGACCAGAACGTCGATCGTCTCGTTTTCGAACAATGGTACGGCCGCCATGGGATCGGCGAAATCCACCGCCACGTGGCGGCCCTTTTCGATTTTCGACAGGGTTTCGTCGCAGTCGCGGCGGGCGGCGCAGAGCACCTCCGCGCCGGCTGCGCCCATGGCGATGGCAATCGCCTGGCCGATGCCCGTATTGGCGCCGGTTACCAGGGCGCGCTTGCCTTCGAGAGAGAAGGAGTTCACCGCAGGTCCCCCATTGCAACCATGTCCATGTCTGTGAAGTCGACATTGTCACCGGCCATCGCCCAGCAGAAGGTGTAGGCCCCTGTGCCCGCGCCGCAGTGGATGGACCAGGGCGGGGAAACAACAGCTTCCTCGTTGGCCATGACAAGATGGCGGGTTTCTTCGGGCTTGCCCATGAAATGGAACACGCGCTGGTCTTCGCCGAGTTCGAAATAGAGATAGGCTTCCATGCGCCGGTCGTGCAGGTGGGCAGGCATGGTGTTCCAGACGGACCCCGGTGCGAACTGCGTGTAGCCCATCAGAAGCTGGCAGCTCTCGGCGACTTCCGGATGGAGGAACTGCAGGATGACGCGTTCGTTGGAGGTCTCGGCGGAGCCGAGTTCGACCCGGCGCGCGTCCTTCACGGTGATCAGTTTGGTCGGGCAGGTCCGGTGCGCTGGTGCGGAGAGGATATAGAACCGGCCGGGGCCGGAAAAGGTCACCGGTCCGGAGCCCATGCCGATATAGAGCACGTCGCCGCGGCCGACGTCATAGGTCTTTCCTCCGGCTTTGACGGTTCCCGCATCGCCGATGTTCAAGATGCCGAGTTCACGGCGGTCGAGAAGGGACGGGGTGCCGGCTTCATGGACATGGTCCAGCACAAGTTCGCCCGAACCTGGAACCGCACCGCCCAGGATCAGACGGTCGTAATGGGTGTAAACCAGATTGATTTCGCCCTCGACGAACAGGCCGGAGGCATGGAAATGATCGCGCAGGCCCTGCGTGTCCAGCTTTCTCGCGGTTTCCGGGTCGATCGCGTATCGGGTTTCTACATTGGTCATGGCAAAAGTCCTCGGGTGTGGGGCGTTTCTTACAGAAAGTCGTCGCGGCGGGGCGTGAAGGTATCGATCAGCGTTCCCGGCTCGATGCAGACACAGCCATGCATGGCCTTGGAGGGAATGACGAAGCTGTCCCCGGGGCCGACCTCGAATTCCTTGCCCTCGATGCTGAAGCGGAATTTGCCGCTCTCGACATAGGTGGACTGGATGTGGGGGTGATTGTGGAGCTTGCCTTCCGCTCCGGTTTCCTGGAACCGGAAGGCGACGACCATCAGCTCGGCGCTGTCGGACAGGACCTGCCGGAGAATGCCCGGATCGGCGGCGACTTCGGGAAAGGTTTTTACAAACATGCTATCAGCCTCAGTGGAACAGGGACGGCAGCCAGAGTGACAGTGCCGGTATATAGGTGACTAGAAGAAGGGTGAAGATGCCGGCCCCGTAGAACGGCCAGATTGTCCGGACCGCATCCCAAACCGAAATCTTACCGACCGCACAGCCGACGAACAACACCGTCCCCACCGGTGGCGTACACAGCCCGATCCCCAGGTTGAGAACTAGAATGACGCCGAAATGCACCGGATCGACGCCGAAGGCCGTGGCGACGGGAAGGAAGATCGGGGTGGTGATCACGATCAGCGGCGACATGTCCATGAAAGTTCCGAGGAACAGCAGCACTATGTTGATCATCAGGAGGATGATCAGAGGGTTCTGCGAGACGTTCTTCATGAACGCCACCAGTTCCGCCGGGATTTTCAGGAAGGCCAGAAGCCAGCCGAAGGAGGCCGCCGAGCCGATGACCAGCAGCACCATGGCCGTGGTTCGGACTGCCGCCTTGGTCGCGCCGACGAATTCGGACCAGTGCATGGTGCGATAGGCGATGGCGGTCACCAGAAGCGCATAGACCGCCGCGATGCACGAGCTTTCCGATGCGGTAAAGATGCCTGACCGGACGCCGCCGAAGATGATGGCGATCAGCAGCAGGCCGGGAATGGCATTGAGGAACAGCGCGCCGAGCGCGGACCAGCCGGGGAAGGATTCGGTTGGATATCCGGCCTTCCTGGCCACGAACCAGGCGGTGATCATCAGCGACACGGCGAGCAAGAGGCCGGGGAAGATGCCTGCGGTGAAGAGATCGGCGATCGAAAGCCGTCCGCCGGCGGAGATCGAATAGATGATCATGTTGTGCGAGGGCGGCAGCATCAGCGCGATGATCGAGGACATCACGGTGACGTTGACGCCGTATTGGACCGAATAGCCTTTTTCCTTCATCTGCGGGATCATCAGGCCGCCGATGGCAGTGGCGTCCGCCGCGGCGGATCCCGAGATGCCGCCGAAGAGAACCGAGGCGGCGATATTGACCTGGCCGAGGCCGCCGCGCATATGGCCCACGACCGCCCCCGCAAGGGCAACGAGCCGCCGGGCGATGTCCCCGCGCACCATGAGTTCGCCGGCGAAGATGAAGAAGGGGATCGCCATCAGCGCGAAGACGGAAACGCCGGAATTCAGCCGCTGAAACACGATGACGGGCGGCAGCCCCATGTAAAGGACAGTGGCAAGGGAGGCCGCGCCGAGGCAGAACGCCACCGGTGTGCCGATGAGGAGCAGAACGACAAATGTGCCGAAGAGGATAACCGGTTCCATATCAGATCTCTTCCACAGGATCTTCGCCGAAACGGGCGGTCGGTAAGCCGGCCGCACGGCGGAATAGTCGTTCAATTGAAAACAGGAAAACAAGGCATCCGCCGCCGACGAGCGGCAGGAAATCGATAGCCCCGGATATCCCGAGTGACGGCAGCACGACGTCCCAGGCCGACAGGGCCAGTTTGGAGCCGTACCAGGCCATGCCGAAGCCGAAAGCGGCGACGACCACGTCCGAAATGCTGAAAAGGATCAGCTTTGTTTGCTGCGGTACGAAATACAGCAGGACATCGAAGCTGAGATGGTACCCCTCCCGGATGCCGACAGCGGCGCCCAGGAAAATGAACCAGCCCATCAGGATGACGGCGGCCGGTTCGCTCCACACGATGCTGTCGTTCATGACATAGCGCATGAAGACCTGAGCGGTGATGAAGACAGTCATCAGAATGAGACCGGTTCCCGCCAGCCACAGGGCGGCCGTCGAGACGAAGCGCAAGAAATGCGCGGCGAATTTCAGATGAGTTTGCACGTCGATGTCCTGAAGGCAGACCTGCGGCCAAAAGCGGCCGCAGGTCCTTGTGTGGTTAGTCGGTCGCGCGGATGCGAGCGACCAGGTCTTTCAGATTGTCGGAAGTGACGTGCTTTTCATAGACGCTGTCCATAGCGGCCATGAAAGGCTCCTTGTCGATTTCCGTGATGACCTCGACACCGGCCGCACGGACTTTTTCTTCGGAAGCCTTTTCGCGGGCCTGCCACAGGTCACGCATGACTGCGACGGAGTCCTTGGCAGCCTGGCGGACAGCAGCCTGATCTTCAGCGGACAGGTTGTCCCAGGTGACCTTGGACATGACCAGAATTTCCGGAACGATCAGGTGTTCGTCCAAGGTGTAGTAGCCGGCGACTTCATAGTGCCCCGAGGACTCGTAAGACGGCCAGTTGTTCTCGGCACCGTCGATGACGCCGGTCTGGATGGAGGAATAAACCTCACCGTAAGGCATCGGGGTTGCGTTGGCGCCGAGTGCGGACATCATGTCGACGAAAATGTCGGACTGCATCACGCGAACTTTCATGCCGCTAAGGTCTTCAATCGATTTAATTGGTTTAACCTTGTTGTAAAAGCTGCGCGAACCGCCGTCATAAAAAGCCAGACCGACATAGCCATGCGGTTCGAAGGCTTTCAGGATATCGTCACCGACCGGGCCGTCCATGACGCGGTGCATGTGGTCGACGCCCTTGAAGACATAAGGCAGCGAAACAACCTTGGTTTCTTCAACCAGGTTGTTGAACGGGCCCATGGAGACGCGGTTCAGATCGATGACACCGAACTTCGTCTGCTCGATGGTGTCCTTTTCTTCGCCGAGCTGAGCGGAATGGAACACTTCCACGCAGATGCGGCCATCGGTGCGCTCTTCAAGAAGCTTGCCCATTGCCTTCACGGCTTCCACCGTCGGATAACCGTCCGGATGGGTGTCGGAAGACTTGAGGGTCACTTCGCAGGCGACCGCAGCGGTTGTGAAGGCAGCAGTTGCCAACAGAGTTGCCGCCAATGACTTCAATACTTTCATAATATTCCTCCCAGAAGTTGCTCGTTAGAGCCGATAGGCTTGCTTCACAAGCCTGTAAGTGAGGTCAAGAGCGACCTCAAAAGCCTCGTCCTCGTCCAGCCTCCCGGATGTAACGAGTGATGCGAGGTATGCACTGTCGACCCTGCGGGCCACGTCGTGGCGGGCGGGGATCGAGCAGAATGCCCGTGTGTCGTCGTTGAACCCGACGGTATTGTAGAAGCCGGCCGTTTCCGTCGTCGTTTCGCGGAACCGGCGCATGCCTTCCGGACTGTCGTAGAACCACCAGGCCGGACCGAGTTTCAGGACGGGATAGACACCGGCCAGCGGCGCCAGTTCCCGTGCATAGGCAGTTTCGTCCAGCGTGAAGAGAATGACGCTGAGGTTCTTTTCAAGGCCGACCGCGTCCAGAAGCGGCTTGAGCGCATCGACGTAATTGGTCTGTGTCGGGATATCGAAGCCCTTGTCCCGGCCGAAGGTCTGCATGATCGCCTTCGAATGGTTCCGATGGCTGCCCGGATGGATCTGCAGAACGAGGTCATCCTCCAGACTCATGCGCGCCATCTCGGTCAGCATGTGGCCGCGGAAGGCATCGGCTTCCTGCGGCGTGCAGCTTCCCTTCAGGGCTTTCTGGAACAACTCGTCTGCCTGGACGGCCGACAGGTTTTCCGTACGCGCGGTCGGATGGCCATGATCGGAGGAGGTGGCGCCGAAGGATTTGAAATAGGCGCGCCGCGACCGGTGAGCGTTCAGATATCCCTGCCAGGTGGTGGCGTTCTCTCCCGTCAGTTCACCGAATTTTTCGATATTGCCCTGAAAGCCCTCGAACTCGGGATCGACCACGGCGTCCGGCCGGTATGCGGTCACGACGCGGCCGGTCCAGCCGCTGTCGCGGATCTGGCGGTGCCACTTCAGGTCGTCCAGTGGCGATTCCGTGGTGGCGATCGCCTCGATGTTGAAGCGTTCGAAGAGCGCACGCGGACGGAATTCCGGACGGGTCAGGCAATCGGCGATGTGGTCGTAGGATTCATCGGCGGTTTCCGCCGAAATCCGCTTTGTCCAACCAAAGACTTCCTGGAAGGAATGGTCCAGCCACATGCGCGACGGTGTCGCCCGGAAGAGATGATAATTCTCTGCAAAGAGCCGCCAGATCTTGCGGCTGTCGCTTTCCGTCCGGCCTCCGTCAACCCTCGGAACGCCGAGGGCGCCAAGATCGATGCCCTGGGAGCACAGCATGCGGAAGACATAGTGGTCGGGGACGATGATCAGCTGCGCCGGGTCCGGAAACGCCTCGTTTTCAGCGAACCAGCGCGGATCGGTATGTCCGTGCGGGCTGACGATCGGCAGATCCTTCACCGAATTGTAAAGGTCCAGAGCCAGGGTACGCGAAGAGGGATCGGCTGGCAGCAGGCGATTCGGATCAAGTCCGTTCCTGGAGGCACCCTGCGCCTGCGTTTTTCCCAGTGTCATTTTCACCCCCGCGGACCTTACGTTACGTCCTTTGTTGCGACTAGTAAACTGATATGCTAGTTGAGTAGGCGAGTCAACGGAGAGAAAGCTGATGGTAGAAACAAGCGTCCTGAAGGCGCTGGAACCGATAAAGATCCCTTCGGTGGCCGATGCGGTCTTCGAGGAGTTGCATCAGCAGATTCTTTCCCTGGAACTTGCCCCTGGAACCCGCATGTCGGAAGTGGAGGTCGCCAAGGCGTTCGGGGTCTCCCGCCAGCCGGTGCGCGATGCGTTCTACCGGTTGTCGCAGCTCGGCTTTCTGTTGATCCGGCCACAGCGCGCCACGGTGATCACCAAGATATCGGAAGCAGCCGTTTTGAAGGCCAGGTTCGTTCGCACGGCGCTCGAGATCGCCTGTCTGAGGGCTGCCGTGGAAATGGCGACCCAGGACGACATCAAGGATCTGGAGGAGCTCCTCAAGGAACAGCAGGCAGCCGTCTCGGAGAATGAACGTCAGAAGTTTCACAGACTTGATGACGATTTTCATCGGCGCATCTGCGAAATATCAGGTCATGAATATGTCTGGGCGCTGATCCGCGAGCAGAAGGCTCATATGGACCGTGTGCGCTTTCTCTCGCTCGCCTCCGGTGCGCAGGCCGCTCTCGACGACCACGTCAGCATCACCGAGGCCCTGCGTGCGGGGGACGGCGAGCGGGCAGGCGCATGTCTGACGGTACATCTGAGCCGGATCGGAACCATTCTGAGCTGGATACGCGCGGACAATCCCGAACATTTTGAAGACTGAACTTTCCAGCGACGGCGGAACGGGTTTTCGCCGTCAGTGACCGGCCGTTTCTTGGCGGTGTCTCCGTGCAGTTGAATGATTGCCCCCGCCGTCATTTTCATGATCGGCAAGACAGACAGGACGCCAGCCTCAGACGATCCCGCCTCCGGCACCGGAGACGTCCGGGCGGATGTCCGCCACCTTCTGCCGATACCCGGATGCCCGGTAGGCCGCCACGGGATCGACGGCACCGCCGGAGTCCAAGCGGGCCATGGCCAGAATGGGCTCCACATCAGTGCGGAAAGCGGTCTTCAATGTCGTCGTCGCCATCAACGCGTCATTGTCCTGCTGAAAGCCCTCCAGCGCTGCCCTGTCGACCAGAAGCGCCTGGGCATAGGCGCGCTGGACTTCCATGGCGCTGACCATCAGGCTTTCGATCGGATCGGTCACATTGTGCGACTGGTCTAGCATATGTGCCGGAGCGAAGTCCGGTGCCTGGCGGGTTTCCGCATCCACCAGTTCGTTGAAGACGAGAAACAGGCGATAGGGATCGATCGAGCCCGTGTCCAGGTCGTCGTCGCCGTACTTGCTGTCGTTGAAATGGAATCCACCGAGCTTGCCGAACTGGATCAGCCGGGCGACGATCATCTCGATATTGACGTTCGGCGCATGGTGACCGAGATCGACGAGGCAATAGGCCTGCGGTCCCAGTTCCTGCGCGATCATGTAGTTGCTGCCCCAGTCCTGGACGACGGTCGAATAAAAGGCCGGCTCGTATATCTTGTGCTCGGTAAAGAGACGCCAGTCTTCCGGCAGTTGCGCGTAGATGGCTTTTGCGGACTCCAGATACCGCTCGAACTGGCGGGTGAAATTGCTCTGGCCGGGGAAATTCGATCCGTCGCCGATCCAGACGGTCAGGGCCTTGGAGCCAAGGGCCTGGCCGATCTCGATGCATTCCAGATTGTGTTCGACGGCCTGCCGCCGGGTGGCTGAGTCGGTGTGGGACAATGAGCCGAACTTGTAGGAATTGGCCTGGCCGTCCTGATCCTGAAAGGTGTTGGAGTTCATGGCGTCGAAGCCAAGTCCGAGAGCGTCTGCCCGCGCCTTGAGTTCGGACGGATCGGCCTTGTCCCAGGGAATGTGCAGCGACACATTCGGGGTTGCCCGGGTCAATTGCTGAATGACCGAGCAATCCTCAAGCTTGTCGAAAATGTTGCGGGGTTCGCCTTTGCCCGGAAAACGCGCGAAGCGCGTGCCGCCGGTGCCGACACCCCACGAGGGAACGGCAACGCCATAGGCGGCGACCTTCCGCTTGATCCCGTCAATTGCAATTCCCTGACGGTCGAGCCGCTCGCCGAGCGCATCGTAGTCGCGTTCGAGATTGCCGGTCCGCGTCCGGTTGTCGCCGTCGATCAGAGAGGTGTCGATCATCATGAGAAAATCCTTTCCCGGATATCTTCAGATCCTGTGAGGCTTGAAAGTGCTCTCACATGCAAAAAAGGCGAGCAAATCTACCTGGTCACACCGAACCGGGGTGGTCCGGTGTGACCAGGTTTTGCTCTAGCGCGTGAAGGACTGCACGTTGCCGGCATCGACATTGATGATATTGCCGGTCGATTTCGACGACGCTTCGCAGGCGAAGAAATAGCTGGCTTCGGCGATATCTTCCGGCAGCACGGAGCGCTTCAGCAGGGAGCGCTGGCGGTAATGCTCCTCGAGTTCGGAGGTATCCTTGCCATAGGCTTCGGCGCGTTCCTTCAGCCAGTCGCCAGACCAGATCTTCGAGCCGCGCAGCACGGCGTCCGGATTGACCACATTGACGCGGATGCCGTCCGGCGCGCCCTCGAGCGCGAGGCATCGGGCGAGGTGAATCTCGGACGCCTTGGCCGTGCAATAGGCGCTCGCTCCCGGCGAAGCCGCAAGGCCGTTCTTGGAGCCGATGAAGATGATCGAACCTCCGATGCCCTGCTGTTTCATCACCTGGAAAGCCGAGCGTGAGACCAGAAAGTAACCGGTCGACAGGATCGACATGTTCTTGTTCCAGAGCTCCAGCGAGGTTTCCTCGATCGGCGCGGAAGATGCGATCCCGGCATTGGACACCAGAATGTCGATGCCGCCAAATTCCATGGCCGCGCGGGCAAAGCTGCCCGCAACGGCGTCCTCGCTGGTCACGTCCATGGTGACGGTGCGCACGACGTCCTTCGAAAAGCGGCCCTCCAGGTTTTCAGCCGCCGCTGTGAGCGCCTCGGCATCGATATCGGCAAGAACGACACAAGCGCCCTCGCGCAGGAAGCGTTCCGCCGTGGCCGAGCCGATGCCGCCGGCACCGCCGGTGACCAGAGCCACCCGCCCCGCAAGGCTTTTCGGCTTCGGCATGCGCTGCAGCTTGGCCTCTTCAAGGAGCCAGTATTCGATATCGAAAGCCTCCTGTTCCGGCAGGCCGCGATAGGTCGAAACGCCGGAGGCGCCGCGCATCACGTTGATGGCGTTCGTGTAGAACTCGGCGGAAATGCGCGCTGTCGCCTTGTCCTTGGCAAACGTGATCATGCCGACGCCGGGAACGAGATAAACAACCGCATTGGGATCGCGCAGGGCCGGGCTGTCGGCATGTTTGCAGCGCTCGTAATAGGCCGCATACTCCTCGCGGTAGGCAGCAACCGCTTCGCCGAGCCCGGCAAGGGTTGCATCCGTATCGGGGTTTACCGGGTCGAAATCGACAACGAGCGGACGGATCTTGGTGCGCAGGAAATGGTCCGGGCAGCTTGTGCCGAGGGCGGCAAGCGGTTCCATGTCCGCCGAACAGACATATTCCAGCACCGCATCGCTGTCGTCGAAATGACCGACCATGTGCTGTTTGCCGCTGACCATGCCGCGGATGGCAGGCATCAGCCGGGCGGCAACGTCGCGGCGCTCGACGGGCGGCAGGGCGCGATGCCTGGAGCCGCCGAAAGCCTCCTTGCCGGCGGTCTTCTCCTCAAACCAGGCAATCGCCCGGTTGATGATATCAAGCGTGGTCGCATAACAGGTTTCGGCATCGTCCGCCCAGGTGAAGAGGCCGTGACTTTCCAGGACGACGCCCCTGGCCTGCGGGTTTTCCAGACAGAACTTTTCAAGCCAAAGGCCGAGTTCGTACCCCGGACGGCGCCAGGGCAGCCAGCCGATCTCGGTGCCGAAGATCTCCCGGGTGATCGCCTCGCTCTCGCTTGCCGCCGCAACGGCGATGATCGCATCCGGGTGCATGTGGTCGACATGTTTTCTGGGAACATAGGCATGCAGCGGCGTGTCGATCGAGGCGGCGCGCGCATTGAGATTGAAGGTGCAATGGGGCAGGTAGCCGACCATTTCGTCTTCGAATTCCGGACCGCGATAGAGAGACTTCAAGGTGCGAAGCTTGTCCATGTAGAGCGTCGCGAAACCATCCATCCTGATTGTGCCGACATCGCCCCCCGAGCCCTTGACCCACAGCACCTCGGTCATTTCGCCGGTCAGCGGGTCCTTCTGCATGACCTTGGCGGATGTGTTGCCGCCGCCGTAGTTGGTGATGCGCTTGTCGGAGCCGAGAAGGTTGGACCGGTAGAGCAGGCGCTCGGGCTCGCTCATGGTTGAAGCCTTTTGACCGTCCCACAGGTTTTCCAGCCGGGACCCGGCGGCAGAATTCAACATCATGTCCTCCCAGTAATGCCTGACAGCTTGCGGCTGTTTCAGCAGAAACTCGCTTGATCGAGTCTGGTTGTCAATCAAAAACAATCAAGATCAATCATATTGCGCTGCAAAATGACGATTTATGATTTTTTGTGATTGACATTGACCGGTGTTGGTGGAAACGTTTGCTCTAACGGGAGGACCAGATGCACGAAAAAGAACGCCACAGGATTATTCTTTCTGCTGTCCAGGACCGTCCTGTCGTGACAGTTCAGGAACTGGTGGCGCTCACGGATTCCTCCGAAGCGACGATCCGCCGGGACATTGCCCAGCTGCATGTTCAAAAGAAGCTGCGGCGTGTGCGTGGTGGAGCGGAATCCATTCATCCGCCGCAATTCGTCGGCCTCGCCGGCCGTCCGTTCAGCGTCAATGAATCCATCAATATTGCGCAGAAGCGGGCCATTGCGCAAAAGGCCGTGGAGTTGTGCGAAGACGGCGATGCGATCATCATCAACGGCGGCACCACAACCTTTCAGATGGTGCATCCTCTGGCGACCAAGCGCTGTCAGGTCTTCACCAATTCGTTCCCGATCGCCGAGCATCTGCTGAAGAATTCCAAGAACACCATCATGCTGTCGGGCGGGGTCATCTACCGCGAGCAGAACATTATCCTGAGCCCCTTCGAAAACGATGTGACGCGAAATTTCTATGCAAAGCGCGTTTTCATGGGGGCCCAGGGGCTCGGGCCTCTGGGGCTGATGGAAGCCGATCCGCTGCTGATCCAGGCCGAACAGAAATTGATCGGCCAGGCGGACGACCTGGTGGTTCTGGCGGATTCATCGAAATTCAGCGCGCGCTCGAGCCTGATCCTGTGCCCGCTGGAACGGATTTCCACCATCATCACCGATGACGGAATTCCGGACAGCGCGGTCAAGATGCTGGAGCAGGCCGATATCAGACTGATTGTGGCGGAGGTTGGCGCCGCACAGAGCAAGGCGACCTCGAACGGGTAGCCGGCATTCTGCCGGGACCTGGGAGGGCCGGCAGCCATTCGGAGGATCCTGTATCCGTGAAAAACGCGGGCAGGATGATCCGGAATTTTGAAAGCGATCAAGTTTCTGCAGTCAAACGTCTGCAGGACGATCCTGGGAGGAAGACCATGAAATTGCTTAAATCACTTCTGGCCGCGACCGCCGTTGCAGCGGTCTGCATTGCCGCGCCGGCACAGGCTGAAACCAAGCGCATTGCGCTTGTCGTGAAGGCCCTCGGTATCGGCTTCTTCGAAGCCGCGGCCAAGGGAGCCGAAGAGGCGGCCAAGGAACTCGGTGACGTGGAGATCATCTACACCGGACCGACCGACACCACGGCGGAAGGCCAGATCGAGGTGATCAACGCGCTGATCGCCCAGAAGGTCGATGCCATCGCGATCTCCGCGAACGATCAGGATGCCCTCGTTCCCTCGTTGAAGAAAGCCATGGACCGCGGCATCACCGTTGTCTCCTGGGATTCCGGCGTTGCGCCTGAAGGCCGTCAGCTTCACCTCAACCCGTCGTCCAATCCCCTGATCGGCAACATGATCATCAAGCTTGCCGCCGATCATCTTCCTGATGGCGGCGATGTGGCGGTTCTGTCCGCTTCCGCCACGGCCACGAACCAGAACATCTGGATCGAGGAAATGAACAAGGTGAAAGACAATTATCCGGGCATCAATGTCGTCGCCACCGTCTACGGCGATGATCTTGCCGACAAGTCCTACCGCGAAGCGCAGGGCCTCATGCAGACCTATCCGGACCTGAAGGCGATCATCGCTCCGACCTCTGTCGGCATCGTCGCGGCGGCGCAGGCTGTCTCCGACGCCGAAAAGGCCGGTCAGGTCAATGTGACCGGTCTGGGACTTCCTTCGGAAATGGCCGGCCACATCGAATCCGGTGCGTCCAAGTCCTTCGCGATCTGGAACCCGATCGATCTCGGCTATTCCGCCACGGTCCTGGCCTATAACCTTGCCACCGGCGCGGCCGAGGCAGCACCGGGAGCGGAAATTCCGATGGGCCGTATGGGGACGTTGACCCTCGACGAGAACAGTGAAGGCGCCATGGCGGATCCGTTCGTCTATGACAGCTCCAACATCGACGACTTCAAGGACATTTTCTAAGTCGCGTCAAAACCGGTCCGGCCACCGGACCGCAAACTCCGACCCGGTGCACTGCGCACCGGGTCCTTTCAAAGACACTTCACCAGAACAGGCGCCGGAACATGGTCATGCTTGCGAAGGGCATCGAGGACGCATCGCCGCAATCCGGCGAAGGTTCCGCTCCCGTCCTGTCCCTGACGGGCATTTCCAAATCCTTTCCCGGCGTCAAGGCGCTCTCGGGCGTCGCCCTGGACCTTTATCCGGGTCAGGTCACGGCGCTGGTCGGCGAGAATGGTGCGGGCAAGTCGACCATCGTCAAGATCCTCACCGGCATCTACCAGCCGGATGACGGTCAGATCCGCATCAACGGCGAGCCCATGAGCTTCCCGACCGCGCAGGACGCGGGAAGCGCGGGCGTGACGGCCATTCATCAGGAGACCGTGCTATTCGACGACCTCTCGGTGGCGGAAAACATCTTCATCGGCCATGCGCCGAAAACCCGCTTCGGGCTGATCGACCGCAAGGAAATGACACGCAAGGCGAAGGCTCTTCTGGAGAGGATCGGCGCGCAGATCGATCCCGGCGTTCCCCTCAGGGATCTCGGCATCGCCAACAAGCATCTGGTGGCGATTGCGCGCGCATTGTCCATCGACGCCCGGATCGTCATCATGGACGAGCCGACCGCATCCCTATCCCACAAGGAGATCGAGGAAACCTATGAGCTGGTCGAACGGCTCAAGGCGGACGGCAAGGCCATATTGTTTATCAGCCACAAGTTCGACGAGATCTTCCGCATTGCCGACCGCTATACGGTTTTCCGCGACGGAGAGATGGTGGGCGCGGGAAAGATTGCCGAGGTCGGTGAACGGGAGCTGGTGAAGCTGATGGTCGGCCGGTCGGTGGACCAGGTCTTCCCCAAGCGGACACCTCAACTCGGCGAAGAAGTTCTGAAGGTCGTCGGCTATGCGCACCCGACCGAGTTCGAGGATATCGGCTTTACCCTTCGCGCAGGCGAAATCCTCGGTTTCTATGGTCTCGTAGGTGCCGGACGCAGCGAATTCATGCAGGCGCTGTTCGGTATCACCAAACCCTCCAAGGGGGCCATTCGCATCGACGGCAAGGTCGCCGTCACGCGTACGCCGAACGAAGCGATCGGCCACGGCATCGTCTATGTGCCGGAAGACCGGGGCAAGCAGGGGGTGATCAAGGGATTACCGATCTTCCAGAACGTTTCGCTGCCTTCACTGAAACAAACGTCACGAAACGGGTTCTTGCGGCTGGCGGAAGAATTCACGCTGGCGCGCGACTACACACAGCGACTGGACCTGCGGGCCGCCGCCCTCGATCAGGACATCGGCGAGCTATCCGGCGGCAACCAGCAGAAGGTGGTCATCGCCAAATGGCTGGCGACCAAACCGCGTGTCATCATTCTCGACGAACCCACCAAGGGTATCGACATCGGCTCCAAGGCGGCGGTGCATGAATTCATGGCCGAACTTGCCGCCGGCGGACTTGCCGTCATCATGGTGTCTTCCGAAATTCCTGAAATCCTCGGCATGTCCGACCGGGTCATCGTCATGCGCGAAGGGCGCATCGCAGCCGAATACGAAGGCGCGGACCTGACGCCGGAGCATCTGGTGCGGGCCGCGGCCGGCATAACGGAGGTGCGGACATGATCCGCTTGCTGTTCAAGTCACGCGAAATGATCCTGGGTGCGGCGATCCTTGTGCTCGTGGCGGCGATCGCGTCACGGTTCCCCGCCTTTGTCGCGCCGTCCAACCTTGCCAATGTCTTCAACGACACGGCCCCGCTGATCATCCTGGCGCTGGGCCAGATGGTGGTCATCCTGACCCGCTGCATCGATCTTTCCGTTGCCGCGAACCTCGCCCTGACGGGCATGGCTGTCGCCATGCTCAACACGGTCATGCCCGGGCTTCCGGTTCCCCTCATTCTTCTGGTCGCCCTGTGCCTCGGTGCCTTCATGGGACTGATCAACGGTCTGCTGGTGTGGAAGCTCGATATTCCGCCGATCGTGGTGACGCTCGGCACGATGACCATCTTCCGGGGCATCATATTCGTGATCTCGGGCGGTGAATGGATCAATGCGCACGAGATGAGCGACACGTTCAAGGCCTTTCCGCGCGCCGTTATGTTCGGTCTGCCGGTCCTGTCGTGGATCGCGATCGCGGTTGCCGCGGGCTTCGTGGTGCTTGTCGGCAGAACGCCGCTTGGCCGGGCATTTTTCGCGGTCGGCGGCAACCCGCATGCGGCAGTCTATACCGGCATCGATGTCGGCCGCACCCAATGCGCCGCCTATGTTCTCTCCGGGGCGCTCGCCGGGCTGACAGGGTATCTCTGGGTGGCGCGCTACGCGGTTGCCTATGTGGATATCGCGGCCGGGTTCGAACTCGAAGTGGTCGCCGCCTGCGTGATCGGCGGCATTTCCATCGCCGGCGGCATCGGTTCGGTGGGCGGTGCGCTGCTCGGTGCGCTGTTCCTCGGGATCGTCAAGAACGCCCTGCCGGTCATTCATATCTCGCCCTTCTGGCAACTCGCCATCTCCGGCAGCGCCATCATCATCGCCGTTGCCTTCAACGCGACGTCGAGCCGGGCCAAGGGCCGGGTGATCCTGAAAAAAGCGGAGCACGCGCTATGAGCCTCGCCTCACCTGACCTGGCGGGACGCCAGCTGCCGGACCGACTGAAGACACCGCTGCAGCGTTTTCTGGTGAGCTGGGAATTGCTGCTTCTCGGCGTTGCCGTCGCGGTCTTCGTGTTGAACAGCTTCGCCTCGCCGTATTTTCTCGATCCCTGGAACCTGTCCGACGCCACTTTCAATTTCACCGAAAAAGCCATGATCGCCTTTGCCATGGCGCTGCTGATCATTTCCGGTGAAATTGATCTTTCGGTCGCCTCGATCCTCGCACTGGCCTCCACCGCCATGGGGTTCGCCGTGCAACTGGGCGCCGATACGCCGGTGCTGGTTCTGACCGGTCTGGCCGTCGGCCTCGCCTGCGGGGCTTTCAACGGCCTGCTCGTCACCGGCTTCGGCCTGCCGTCCATCGTCGTCACCATCGGCACCATGAGCCTCTTCCGGGGGATCTCCTACATCGTTCTCGGCGACAAGGCCTATACCGGGTATCCGTCCGATTTCGCCTTTTTCGGTCAGGGCTACGTCTGGTGGGTGATTTCCTTCGAGTTCGTGCTGTTCGCGCTGCTGGCAGTGGTGTTTGCCGTGCTTCTGCACCGCACGAATTTCGGCAGGGCGGTCTATGTCATCGGCAACAACCCTGTTGGGGCGCTGTTTTCCGGCATCCGCGTGCCGAACGTGAAATTCGCCCTGTTTCTACTGACCGGGTTGATGTCCGGCGTGGCCGCCATCTGCCTGACCTCCCGCCTCGGCGCGACGCGCCCGTCCATTGCGTTCGGCTGGGAGCTGGAGGTCGTCACCATGGTCGTTCTCGGCGGTGTCAGCATCCTGGGCGGGTCCGGCACCATTCCCGGCGTCGTCATCGCCGCCTTCGTGATGGGCATGGTGACTTTCGGTTTCGGCCTCCTGAATGTTCCGGGCATCGTCATGTCGATCTTCATCGGCTTGCTATTGATTGCCGTCATCGCCTTGCCGCGTATTGCCCGGCGTCTGCTTGCAGGACGGAAGGACTGAACAATGGAAAAAGTCGCCTTCAAGATGCAGCTGCATCCGGGGTCGGAAGCCGAATACCGGAAGCGCCACGACGAGATCTGGCCCGAACTGGCTGCGCTTTTGAAGGAAGCCGGCGTCAGCGACTATTCCATCCATCTGGACCGGGTAACGAATATCCTGTTTGCGGTCCTTTGGCGGCGGGACGATCACACGATGGATGACCTGCCTGCGCATCCGGTGATGCGCCGGTGGTGGGCGCATATGGCTGACCTGATGGTGGTCAAACCCGACAATGAACCTGTCGCGGTGCCGCTCGAAACCGTCTTTCACATGGACTGACGGCGATGAGGAGCCTGAAACATGTCGGGGTCGTCGATATCGGCAAGACAAACGTCAAGGTCGCCGTCGTCGATCTCGAGCGCGAATGCGAGATCGGCGTGCTGACGCGGCCCAATCGCGTTCTGCACGGCCCGCCGTATCCGCATTATGACACGGACGGGCACTGGCGGTTCATCTGTGACGCGCTCAAGCAGCTTCATCTTGAACATGGTATCGATGCGCTGTCCGTGACAACCCACGGCGCCTGCGTGGTTCTTATGGACGCGGAGAGCGAACTTGCCGCGCCTATCCTCGATTATGAATTCGGCAGACCCGACGAGCTGGCCGTAGCTTACGATGCCATCCGTCCGGATTTCAGCGAAACCGGTTCGCCGCGTCTCGGCATGGGGCTGAATGCCGGCGCGCAGATCTTCTGGCAGTTTCGCTCCGACCCCGGCCTTGCGGAGCGGACCGCGTCGGTGCTCACCTATCCGCAATACTGGACATTCCGTCTGACGGGCGTCACGGCCAACGAAGTGACATCGCTCGGCTGCCACACCGATCTGTGGTGTCCGGGCGACAATCGCTATTCCCCGCTTGTGGAGCGTCTGGGGCTTTCGGAAAAAATGCCGCCGGTGAAGCGGGCGGCCGATCCGCCCGGCACGATCCTGCCGGAAGTCGCGCAAGCGACAGGACTGCCGGAAGGTCTGCCGGTCTCCTGTGGCATCCACGACTCCAATGCTTCGCTCTATCCGCATCTTCTCAAGCGACAGGCGCCGTTTTCGGTCGTATCGACCGGCACCTGGGTCATTGTCCTGTCCATCGGCGGACAAGCCGGATGTCTCGACCCGGACAGAGACACGCTGATCAACGTCAATGCCTTCGGCGATCCGGTTCCCTCGGCCCGTTTCATGGGCGGACGGGAATTTGAAATGATCCTCGGCGCGCGTGAAGCGGCATGTTCGGTGGCGGACATCACCAGCGTTCTTGAAAGGGAGATCATGCTTTTTCCGGCGGTCGATCCCCGGTCCGGACCGTTCCAGGGACGGGCGCAAGACTGGAGTGTCGACGAGACAACGCTCAGCGACGGGGAGCGTTATGCCGCGCTGTCGTTCTATCTGGCGCTGACCACCGCGGAATGTCTCGCCATGACCGGTGCGGAGGGGCCGATCCTTGTCGAGGGGCCGTTTTCGAAGAACCAGCTTTATCTGGACATGTTGCAGGCGGCGACCGGCCGGACAACCGAGGCGGCCGCCGGCTCGCTTACCGGGACCAGCGTCGGCGCGGCGCTGCTGGTTGCACAGAAGAAAACGATATCCGGCGCAGCCGCTCCGGTGGAGGGTCCTCCCGCCGATCCACGCCTCGAGAGCTACGCTTCCCGTTGGCTGGAAGACGTTCATCGCAGCGGCGCCAAATCCGGAATGGGCACGTCCTTATGAAGGGCGCTTTGTCCGCCTCTTGCGTATGGTGATGAAAATTGAGGCTGCGGTGCGATCAACTGGACGTGAAGTTTTCTTGACCCTTGGCCGGATGTGGTTACACCCGTTTACCTGATTGCAATTGTTTTTCCAGGCAACAGGTGGGTTCATGTTAGCATCCCCGGTTTCTCCAAAAGTCTCTCCAACTGGCGGGTCCGGCGGCTCGCGCACCGAAACAGGCCTGACCGAAGAGGGACAGGATGTCATCCTGATCGAAGGGCTGCTGGTGCCGGCGGAAATCGGCATTCTGGACAGCGAAAAGGGGCGGACCCAATCCGTCTGCTTCGATGTCGAGATCCGGACCGTGCCGGGCTACCGCAAGATTTTCCAGGAGACCGGTGCCTATGTATCCTACGCCGACACCGTCGAGTTCGTGCAGAACAAGGCTGCTTCCGGCGGGCACACGGATATGGTCGAGGACTGGGCAGAGGCGGTCGCCGGCTTCGTCCTGACAAACCCGCTGGCCGACCAGGTTACGGTCAAGGTGACCAAGCTGGACATTTTCGACGATGCGGCAGGGGTCGGTATCAGGATCTGCCGCAAGCGGTCCGCATGAGCGGCAACCGCCGGACATGAGCGGGAAACACTGGATTGGGGACATTCGGCCTTGCCGTACCGCCGCATTTTCCTATCTTTTCTGGAGCCTGCGTGACATGCGCGGGGAACCCTGCCCGCCACTGTGCTGCCCGCCAATGTGCTGATTGCCTGGCCTTATCTCTGGAGCCCCGCCTTCCATGATTTCCGCAGACCGCCTCCTCCCGTTGTGGCTCAAATACCGGGAGGCGCTGGAAGCACCGGTCCGGACTTTCGAGTTTGCGAAATTCGGCCGCCGGTTCGAGGACCGAACCTACCAGATGGGTGTTTTGAACCTGTCTCCGGACAGCAGCTATCGCGAAACGGTGTGTCATACGCTCGAGGCAGCGCTCTACCGTGGCCGGCGGATGACGCTGGAAGGGGCCGCGATGGTGGATATCGGCGCGGAATCGACCGGCGACGCCGCGGATCTCGTTGCGGCGGAAAAACAGATCGACCGCATGCGGCCCGTGGTGAAGGCGCTGGCGGAGGAGGGGATCCTCGTCTCCGTCGAGACCTATCATCCGGAGGTGGGCGTCGCGCTTCTGGAGGCGGGGGCGGGTGTGGTCAATCTTACCGGCCGGGTCGATGACCGGTCTTTTTATGAAGCGATTGCCTCCCATGAGGCCGGTCTGGTGATGTGCTACACGCCGGGGGAAAACGCACGCTCGAAGGATTATCTGCCGCCGGTGGAGGAGATCTTCGATCATCAGCTGGCCTTTTTCCGGGAGAGGGTCGCCCTGGCAACGGATGCCGGGGTGGAACGCCTGTGGGTCGATCCGGGCTTCGGCTTTGCCCTTCACCTGCCGGACGGGCCGGACAGGATCCGCTACCAGACCGACAGTATCCTGCAATCCTTCCGGCTGCGCGAGCTTGGCTGGCCGGTGACGTTGCAGCTCACCGGGGCAGTCTATCTGTTCAGGGACGAGGTGCGGGTGGCGCAGACCAGCGCGGCGACGCTGGCGGTGATGTCGAAGGCCAATCTGGTGCGCAGCCACGAGGTGTCGCGGGTCCAGCCGGTTCTGAACCTGCAGGATTATGCCTGACGCGGTTCCGCGCGGCGGTTGGGATCACGCCTCCCTGAGGGGAGTGCAGTTGGGAGACAAGTCATGACGGTCGGCAAGATTGCGCTGGTAACGGGGGCAGGAAAACGGGTCGGCAAGGCCATCGCCAGGGGGCTGGCCGAAGACGGCTACGCGCTCGGACTTCATTACAATTCCTCTGCGGACGGCGCGCAGGATCTCTACGAGGACATTCTTGCCTCCGGCGGCAAGGCCGCGCTCCTCCAGAAGGATCTCAGCCGGCCGGACACCGCGGGCGACCTTGTGCGGGAGGCTGCCGAGGCGCTGGGCGGCCCGGTTTCGGTTCTCGTCAATTCCGCCTCGGCCTTCGACACTGACAGCCTGGGCGATATGAGCTGGGACACATGGCAGTTCCTGATGAATGTGAATGCTGCTGCTCCCGTCTTTCTGATGAAAGCCTTTGCGGATCAGGATCCGCTGCCGGATGGCGGCGCCATCATCAACATGCTGGATACCCAGATGTCCTCGGCGTCGCCCGAACGTTTCAGCTATTTCTGCGGCAAGTTCGCGCTGGACGGCGCAACACGGCTGGCGGCCTTCGAACTCGGGCCGAAGGGGATCCGGGTGAACGCGGTCGCGCCGGGGCTGGTGCTTCCCAGCGACCAGAGCCAGGAAAACTTCGAAAGCCGCCAGAAGTTGACGCCGCTCGGCCAGGGGCTCGGGCCGGACGATATCGTTGCCGCGGTCAGGTATCTGGTGACGGCGAAACAGGTGACGGGGCATACTCTGGTGGTGGACGCGGGCCAGTGCCTGATGGGCTTCGGAAATTCTCCAGTCGGGTAGACGCAGGGTCCTCAAGGGTTCTGGAATGGTTAATATCCACCGCTGCGGGCGGAACGATATTTTTCGCAAGAAAATTCAAATCGGCAGTTGACGTGTTCTGTAGTGCTGCGTATAACGCGGCTCATCGACGGCGGCAACGTCGCTGGCGACAGGGTTTTGTGCTCTAAATTCCTGAAAAT
>NZ_CANMFD010000009.1 GCF_947496995.1 uncultured Roseibium sp. | reverse complement strand
ATCAACCTGACGGTGGTGGCCACCGACGGAGATGACGATACCCTCGATGTGACCCTGTCGATCCGCATCGTGGACGACACGCCGATCATCGAGCCCCATAGCCGGGCTGATTACCGCATCATCAGCGACGACGACGACGTTTCAGGCCTCAACGGCAATCCGGGCTTCGGCGACAATCCGGTGGACGGCACCCCGAGCGACAGCCAGGAGTACCACCAGTCCGGCAAGTCTCTGCCGATCTCCTTCGGCGCCGACGGCGGCGAGGTCGTCTGGAACGACGTCACCAGCGCCGGTATCCTGGGCATCAAGGGTGGTCCTGCCAGCATCTCCTTCGAGGTTGTCGACAGCGTCACCACCAGCGTACTTGTGATCAGGCAGGACCAGGGCGACCCGGCCAATCCGGTCACCGTCGCCGAGGTCACCCTTAACAAGGCCACCGGCGCCTACAGCTACGTTCAGGTCGCCAACCTTCTACACGTCGACAACGGCAACAACGTCGAGGACGACGCCACCTTCGTGCTCGGCTACACCGTCACCGACGGCGACGGCGACACCGTCGACGGCTCCATCGACCTCATCATCGATGACGATACGGCGGTTATCACCGAAGATCGCTTGATCGTCAGCGATGACGATGAGCTTTCCGGGAACCCGGGCCAAGCTGGCGCCGAGTTCTGGGACGGCCAGACCACGCCTTACGGATCGGTGACAGAAATCGGCGATGGCGAGGGCATTGGCGCCGGTACACCGGGCGGCGACGACGTTGAGACTGAAAAGACCGGCACGCTTGAATTCTCTGCGGGGGCTGATGGCGGCACGGTTGCCTGGAACACAGACGACAGCGGTACGGTGAAAGGTGCTTCGGATGTCGAGTTCAGGTTGAATGGGGATGGTGCCCTTGAGCTTTGGCAGAGCCAGAACGGGGTGGATGTTCTCATTGTCGAGGTCACACTCGATAAAAATACCGGGGACTATGCTGTTATCCACCATGCTGCTCTCGCGCATGAGGACAATGATCTCAACGACGAGAACAACGCCGACTTCAAGCTGGCCTTCACGGTCACCGATGGTGACGGCGATGAAGCAGATGGCGCGGTAACGCTCCGCCTTGATGACGACACGCCGAGCATCCGTCCGTTCAACGTCAATCCTGATCGCATCATCAGCAAAGAAGGCACATTCGAAGACGGCATCAGCAATGATACCGGCAACCAGTGGAACAAGTCCGGGAAGATTGACTTTTCTGTCGGAGCGGATGGCGCAGCCGACAGTGGGGCGGTTGCCTGGGATGCTGACGGAAGTCAGGCGTCTGACGGCAGTGCTGTCGGCTTCAGCTTTGCGACCGACAGCAACGGTACGCTGATCATCTCTCAGGAGCAGAATGGCAGCGATGTCGTTGTGGCTGAAGTCACGATGAACAGCGCTACCGGGGCATACACGGTCACCCAGAAAGCCAATGTGCTTCACACAGAGACTGACAGCAGCGCCAAACTCACCCTTCAGTTCACGGTGACTGATGGTGACGGCGATACGGTTGTCGGCGAGCGCCTGCTCTGGCTCAGAGACGATACGCCGACAGCGACGCCGAGCACCACAGTCTGGCTCGACGACGAGGACGTTCCGGGCGCCGACGGCAATCCGGGCGGTACTGGCGACAAGACCGATGCCCCGCTCAACTTGACGGGCTTCCTGAACCATTCGTTCGGGGCGGATTCCGACGGCGCGTCGATCTCCTGGCTCGATACGAGTTCCGCGACAGTGGCCGGCCTCGGCTTCACCTTCGAGGTGACCAACGGCGGCGCTACACTGCTGGTCAAGCAGAACGGCGAGTTGGTCATCACCGCGAATGTCAACCAGTCGACGGGTTTCTTCGACATCGTCCACGAAGCACCGATCTCTCATCCCACGGGCAATGACGAGAACGAAGTCACCTTCCAGTTCCGCTACGAGGTGAAGGACGGCGACGGCGACACCGCGCAGAGTTATCTCTGGGTCAATGTCGACGACGACAGCCCGACCGCCACACCGAGCACCACAGTCTGGCTCGACGACGAGGACGTTCCGGGTGCCGACGGCAATCCGGGCGGCACTGGCGACAAGACTGATGCCCCGCTCAACCTGACGGGCTTCCTGAACCATTCGTTCGGGGCGGATTCCGACGGCGCCGCGATCTCCTGGCTCGATACGAGTTCCGCGACGGTGGCCGGCCTCGGCTTCACCTTCGAGGTGACCAACGGCGGCGCCACACTGCTGGTCAAGCAGAGCGGCGAGCTGGTCATCACTGCGAATGTCAACCAGTCGACGGGTTTCTTCGACATCGTCCACGAAGCACCGATCTCTCATCCCACGGGCAATGACGAGAACGAAGTCACCTTCCAGTTCCGCTACGAGGTGAAGGACGGCGACGGCGACACCGCACAGAGTTATCTCTGGGTCAATGTCGACGACGACAGCCCGACCGCCACACCGAGCACCACAGTCTGGCTCGACGACGAGGGCGTTCCGGGCGCCGACGGCAATCCGGGCGGCACTGGCGACAAGACCGATGCCCCGCTCAACCTGACGGGCTTCCTGAACCATTCGTTCGGGGCGGATTCCGACGGCGCCGCGATCTCCTGGCTCGATACGAGTTCCGCGACGGTGGCCGGCCTCGGCTTCACCTTCGAGGTGACCAACGGCGGCGCCACACTGCTGGTCAAGCAGAGCGGCGAGCTGGTCATCACTGCGAATGTCAACCAGTCGACGGGTTTCTTCGACATCGTCCACGAAGCACCGATCTCTCATCCCACGGGCAATGACGAGAACGAAGTCACCTTCCAGTTCCGCTACGAAGTGAAGGACGGCGACGGCGACACCGCACAGAGCTATCTCTGGGTCAATGTCGACGACGACACGCCGATCATCGGCACGGCCAACACCATGGTCCAGCTGGACGACGAGAATGTCGGTACGGATGGCAATGCCGGTGTCGGCACCGATCTGGAAGGCACGTCCCCGGACGAGACCCAGGATACCGATCTGACCGGGACGCTGGCGCATGCGTACGGCGCTGACGGCGCCGGCTCGGTGCTGCTGACGGGCGTTGATACCCTGACCTCGACGCCCACCGCGGCGGAAGAGAGTTTTTACTATGGGGTCAACGCGGCCGGAACGCTGCTGACCATCTACCAGATCCAGAGTTCTGTAGCGGTTGCGGTGCTGTCGGTGACCCTCGATGGTGAGACGTCGGGCTATTACACGGTGGAGCAGCTCGCGCCGATCGATCATCCCGACGGCTCGTCGGAGAACAATGTGTCCTTCGACGTCACTTACCGCGTCACCGACCTTGACGGTGACACCGTCGACGGCACGCTGCCCATCAATGTGGACGACGACAGCCCGGTTGCGAACGATGACACGACTGCGACCGCTGAAGACACCGCGGTGCTGATCGATGTCTTCGCCAATGATTTGGCTGGTGCGGATGGCGTGGATCTGAGCACCGATGTTGCGGTCGCATCGGGCGCATCGAACGGGTCCGTCAGTTACAACAATAACGGCACCTTCACCTACACGCCGAATGGTGGCTATGCCGGTGCGGACAGCTTCACCTACACCATCACGGATGCTGATGGGGATCAGTCGATTGCGACCGTCAACATCACGGTCTCCGCGGTTGACGACGGCGAAGCGACGGTGACGATCACCGGCACGGCCGCAGAAGGCTCCACGCTCACTGCGAACTTTGGCGATGACGATCCCGACGGCGCGGCCTCGGGTGTCACCTACCAGTGGCAGCGCGACGGCGCCGACATCGTCGGGGCAACGGGGACGACCTACGATCTGGTGGCCGATGATGTCGGCGCCAAGATCACCGTCGAGGTGGCCTACACGGACGGCCAGGGCTTCTCCGAGAACATCGAGAGCCCCCAGACCGACACGGTCACGGCGTTGAACGCGGCTCCGGTTCTGGCGTTGAACGATATCGCCGCGGGTGCGACAGCATTCGATGACTTCTCTTCCGGCAACTATTCCGGTGGAAGCGGCTGGAATGGCAACTGGAACGAATACGATCCCGGCCCCCAAAATGACATCCGTATATCGAGCGGACGACTTCGGTTTGATGACAGCACCGATGGTGGAGAAAGCATCTCGCGTGCGATCGACCTGAGCGGAATGTCGACGGCCACTCTTTCCTTCGATTATCGCGGTGACGATCTGGATTCTGGCGAAAACGTTCAAATCCAGGCATGGAATGGCAGTAGTTGGGATACTCTGGGCACGCTTGGCGGAGATTCCGGCGGAAACTTCTCCATCGGGTTATCCTCGGCCCAGATAGGCGCTCACACGCAAATCAGGTTCCTGGCACAGGGAAATTGGGAGAACTCGGAAAACTTCTATATCGACAATGTAAGTGTGACAAATTTGGCGAAAGTGTCCTCGACCGATTTTGTGACCAGCTACACCGAAGGCGATGCGGCCGTTTCGGTTGCCGCTGCCGGTCCGACGATCACGGACGACAATACCATGCTGCAGTCGGCAACCATCCATCTGACCAACGCGCAGGCTGGCGATATCCTGAACACCAGCGGTGTTACGGGCGTCACGGTTGACGGATCGTCGACGGCCACGAGTGTCGTCCTCACGGGGAACGCTTCGCTTGAGGTTTACCAGGCTGCAATCCAGGCGATCACCTACGCAAACACCAATGACGATGCGGATACCACAACGCCCCGAGCTGTCGACGTGAGCGTGACGGACATTGGCGGTCTGACAAGCAACACGGCTACGGCCGAGATCACATTCCTGCCTGTCAACGACGGCAATGCTTCTATCGGCATTACCGGCACGGCCAAAGAAGGCTCTACGCTCACCGCGAACTTTGGTGATGACGATCCCGATGGTGCGGCCTCGGGCGTCACCTACCAGTGGCAGCGCGGCGGTGCGGACATCGACGGGGCGACTGGGTCGACCTACGATCTGGTGTCCGCCGATGTCGGTGCCAGGATCACCGTCGAGGTGGCCTACACCGACGGTCAGGGCTTCTCCGAGAACATCGAGAGCGCCCAGACCGACACGGTCACGCCGTTGAATGCGGCTCCGACACCTGTAGACGACATCGTTCTGAAGAACTTTGGCAACTCGGCGTTCAACATCCCGGAATGGGCGTTCCTGCTCAATGATACCGATCCGGAAGGCGACCCGCTCGACGTTTCCGGTGTCAGCAATGTCAGCAGCCTCGACAGCGTGAACCACACGGCTGGCTCCGGCCCGAACGGGTACGTCAGGATCGACGGCGACAGTGGCTTCGGGCTGGACGGTACGTTCCAGTATGCGGCCTCCGACGGAACGACATCGACAAACGCAACCGTGAGGGTCGTTCAAGACAATAACTCGATTACCGGTACGTCGGACGACGAAATCTTCGCCGGCGATAATGATGGTGACACGTTTGCCGGCGGTGGCGGCAAGGATGCATTCTTTGCCGGCGGCGGCAACGACACGATCCGGGGCGATCAGGACGACCACGTTTTCGATGGTGGCAGCGGTAACGACACGCTCGAAGTCGGCGCCAATTTCACCAGCACCAGCGATGCCCAGATCGTCCGGGTCGAGACAGTCGAGCTCAAGTCGGCGGCTACGCTGGACCTGTCGAATCAGAGCGAGGGGTTCAAGATCCTTGGATCATCCGGCAACGACACCATTGTCGGCGGCGCCGGCAACGACATCATCAACGGTCAGGAAGGCACCGACAGTTTCACCGGCAATGGCGGTGCGGATCAGTTCCGCCTGGTGTCCGATACCGGCACAAAAACGATCGTCGACTATACCGACGGAACCGACAAGATCGGCTTCTTCGACGCCGGTTATACGGCCTTTGGAAGTGTGAATTTCAGCAACACGAGTGGTAATTCAACCGGCCGGACGCTGAACGGGTCCGATTTCTCTATTCGGAGCAGCTTCGCCGATATCAGATATAGCGATGATTATAAGGTTGTGCGGATCGATCAGTCCGGCCTGACGACAGCAGACATCCAGGGCGGGTCTGCTTACAACAACGCGTTGAATACCTATGTGATCGTCTTTAACGACGAGCTCGGGGTCGGTCAGATCTGGTTCGACACGAACTGGATCGGCACCTTGAATCGTTCGTTGGTTGCGACATTGAGCAACATAACGTCGCTCGCACAGCTGCAGAATATCACCGCGTCCGACATCGTCGTCTACAACAGCGAAAATGACCCCATTGCCCTTGACCTCAACGGCGACGGTGTCGACCTCTCCGCAACCGCAGCATTCGACATCGATGCCGATGGCGATCTCAACCAGATCGGCTGGGCCGGTCCGGAGGACGGCCTGCTGGTCATGGACCTGGACGGCTCGGGCAAGATCGAGGATGGAACGGAAGTGTTCTCCGAGGTCTTCGGTGGCGAGTCGTTTGCCAATTCGCTGGAAGCTCTGGCGTCGCTCGACGACAACGGCGACGGCGTGATCGACGCGAACGACGCGGCCTTCGGCAACATCAAGGTGTGGCAGGATGCGAACTCCGACGGCGTCACCCAGGAAGGCGAGCTGCTGAGCCTGGTCGAACGGGGCATCGAGGCAATCAACCTGGAGGCCGATGCGGTCGATCGTGCAGAGAATGGCAACGTCGTCTTCGCGGAAGGCACCTACACCAGGACCGACGGCGGAACCGGCACCTATGTCGGGGTATCGCTGGGGGCTGCGAATGATGACGATGCGGACGCCGAGGATACCGTCCGCCAGTCATCGGGTCTTGCCGCAGGCGCTGCGCTGATGGTCTATGCCGCCTCGACGGCAGAGGTTGCCGCCGGCCTGACCGAGGTCCGTGTGGACGGTGCACCGCTCCATGGCGACATCACCATCGCCGATGACTTCACGGTCACCTACACCTCGATGGCCGGGTTCGAAGGTAGCGATGCGGTCGGACTGGAGCTGGTCTTCGCAGACGGCTCCATCGTCAACCGGACAGTGGAACTGGAGGTTCTCGCGGAAGAGGCCCCGGCCGGCGGGTCTGTACCCGTGAACGCAACGGAGGCTCCGGATACCGGTG
This sequence comes from uncultured Roseibium sp., assembly GCF_947496995.1. Taxonomy (GTDB): domain Bacteria; phylum Pseudomonadota; class Alphaproteobacteria; order Rhizobiales; family Stappiaceae; genus Roseibium. Next base: position 93,344 of record NZ_CANMFD010000009.1, on the reverse strand, counting down.
ACGACAGCACCGGCGAGACAACCGACAGCCCTGCCGGCGATACACCGGTGGCGACGGCGGAGGTTACCATGTCGCTGATCACCGGCGACGACGGCGACAACGTCCTGGTAGGTACCGATGGTGACGACATCCTCGCCGGCGGGCTTGGAGCCGACCTTCTGACCGGCGGTGCCGGTGCCGACACCTTCGTGCTGTCCTCGCTGGCCGAAGCCGACATCATCACGGATTACAGCTTCGACGAAGGTGACAAGCTCGACATCGGTTCCCTGCTTGACGGCGCATTCAATGGAGCCGACGAGAGTACGCTGGTGCGGGCGACAGAGCGCGCAGACGGCAGCGTGACCATCGAGGTCGATATCGACGGGGCCGATGCCGGCCATGACTGGCAGGCTGCAGCCACTCTTCTGGACCATACCTCCATGGGCGACACCGTGCGCATCGTGATGGACCAGGATGGCACGGAAGTCGACATCGCCGTCAACGTCGCCTGAGAAACGTGACGACTGTAGAAAATCAGAGGCGGGCCTTCGGGCCCGCCTCTATTTGTTGATGAACTCCCGTTCGTTATCCCGGACGCTGCGTCGCGAAGATCCGGGATCGGTGAGCTGAGCTCAGACGATAAGAAATCTCATCAACGCATCGATTTATGGCTTTCCGGTTCCGGCACGCGCTTCGCGTGGCCGGGATGACGACCACAACAGTTTTCTCCGTCATGCCATGGCTTGACCATGGCACCCATGCCGTGAATTTGAAACATGCCAATCTGGTGCTCGTGGCAACGAAACGGCATGGATTGCAGGGGCAAGCCCTGCAATGATGGAGCGGATTTGAATGCCTTGAGATGGCATCGCATCGAACGGAGTTGAAGACGACGCCAAGAACGGGTGGAATTATGCCAACCCTGCCTGAAGGGGGCCTGTCAGTTGGGGCTGGTTCTTTAGCGTGTCGCCTGCCGGTTGCGGAGAAGGGCCGCGCCGGTAAGTCCGCAAAGGGCTGTGGCGATGCCGGCGAGGGCGGCGAGAAGGCGGGTCAGGTCAGCAACGCCGCCAAATGCATTTGCCTCAGGTCCGGCCCCGGCCGTGTTGCCGGCTGTGCTTGCGGTGAGGTTGGTCCCGTTGGGCCCGTCGGGCGGCAGGATGGTGAGGCTGCCATCGGGGAGGGCGCCTGTCAGCCGTCCCGCAGGCGATTGCGGATCGTTGAAGTCGTAAACGACGGCTTCGACCTCGACGGTTTTTGCACCCGCGGGAGCGGCCGCGGTATTTTGCGCGGCAAGCAGTTCACTGCCGTCGGCAGATAGCAACGCAATGCGCTGCAGACCGGTTTCCCGTCCCGCCGCATCCAGAACCGTGCGCAAGTAGTCTTCCAACTCTCTGGCGTCGGCGCTGTCCGGCCGGGTTTCGGCAATCGACAGATATTCGGGAATGAGAGGCAGTGCGGCGAGTTCTTCCAGGCGCAGACGCGGACCGGTGAGCCAAGCGTCTTTCAGGGCGCTGACAAGCAGATCGCGATCCTGCGAAACCGCTATTTCCCGAGCCTCCAGCAGCGCCTGCTGTCGTTCTGCGAGCGCGAAACCGCCCAGTGCGAGGCCGGCGCCAACAAGGATACCGCCCAGGCCGAGGCCGAAGGCGGCGGAAATCTGCAATGGTTTTCGAATCGTGGCGCTCTGGTCTCGATCAGACATGACTTGCGTATAGCACGCAGCGCCTGCGTTTGGGGAGACGGAAATGAAGCACCGCTTCGTCTCTTGAGGCGAAAGAGCTTGAGATTACAGGTCGGCGACGTCTGTTTATCTTGTTGCCGACTTCAGACGGGAAGCGAGCCGCACCGGTGAGCCGGGCGTGGGAACATGAGACCACTGTCCGGCGGCATTCACCGAATAAAGAACCTGATAGTGCGGCAGGTCGCGCTCGAAGCGGACACGGGAGAACCGGTTGTCCAGGATCAGCCAGTTTCCTTCGTGGCGCACGGAGAGCACCGCGTGATGCTGACGGGCAGCCGTATCGCGCAGGACGACGATGCGCATGTCCTTGTCTTCGACACCCAGATCCCGCAGCAGCGCGTACTTCAGGATGGCGTAGTCCTCGCAGTCACCGGCGCGCCTGGTCAGGCTTTCCACCGGGCTGGCCCAGTATTCGCCGGTCTTCCACAGACGTGCGTCGTCCCTGTAGGCCAGAACCCGGTTCACCATGTAGTTGACCTTGGGGATCTGCAGTCCGCGGCGCTGTTCCTTCACATCGTCGAGAATGGCGGTATAGGCACGGAAGCTGTTGCGGCCGGCGGCCGAACCTTCCCCGTCGGAGCGGATTTCGTCAAGCGCCCGGGTCCAGCGCTTGGTCACCGGAGACAGCGCGACCGGCTTGCCGAGCGAACCGAAGAGCAGCGTCGGTTTCGCATCCGCAGTGTCCGCTGCGGGCAACTCGATGGATTGACGAGCGGCTTTTTCCAGGGGCGGGGACTTAATGACCGGCTTGGCGAGGGGGGCGATGCGGATGGTCCGCGGCTCCACCGCCTTTGCCGCCGGAAGCGGAACAAAATGCAGTTTCACCGGCAGAGCGTCGGCGGAAACGGTTTCCAGCAGGGAGATCTTGAGGAAGTCGCGGACGTTGGAAATGCCGGTCATTTCAGCCGACGCCAAGGGGCCGTCTTCCGCCTGTGCGGTAACGAATGCCGCCTGCAGCACGAAGGCGCAAGTCAGTGCCCATCCGAATTTGCGCGCAGCTTTCCCGTTCGCAGCCGGCACTGCCGGCGCGGTCGCTCTGTGTTCCATCTGCCGATCGCCTCATTATTTGTCGAGACGTCAGCGCTCCCTGAGTGCCTGGTCCCGAACTTTCTTGATCGGCTTCAAGATGTAGTCCAGAACCGTTTTCTCTCCGGTTAATATATCGATGGACGCGACCATTCCTGGTATTATTGGTAAAGGATCCGTATCTGAACCAAGATAGTTTTTATCTGTTCTGACCGTGACGCGGAAGAAACGATTACCTTCCTCATCTTCGGTGGTGTCCGCACTGATGCGTTCCAGTTCGCCTTCAAGTCCGCCATAAATCGAGTAATCGTAAGCGGTTATCTTCACTGTCGCCTTCTGGCCCGGGTGAAGGAAGGCGACGTCCTTGGGGCGGATCTGGGCTTCGATGAGGAGAGTGTCTTCCAGAGGGACAATCTCGACCAGATCGGCACCCGGCTGCACCACTGCACCGATGGTGGTGATGTTCAGCTTGTTGACAATACCCTTGACCGGTGAGGTCAGCTCCGTCCGGCGCACCCGGTCGGCCGCCCCTTTGAGGCTTTCGTTAATAACCGCAAGTTCGCCGCGGGACTCGGCCAGTTGCTGTCTTGCCTCGGAAACGAAGGTCGAGATGGCGCTGCGCGAGCGTTCGCGGGCTTCCTCCTTGGCTGCCTGGGAGCGCATGACGGATGCCTTGGTGATTGCCAGCTCACCTTCGCTCTCCTTCAACTGACGCGAGAGCCGGAGAAATTCGATCTCCGGCAGCACCTTGCGCTCGTAGAGGCGCTGGTTGATTTCCACTTCGCGCGCCATGATCTCGATAACGGAGTCCAGCTTGGCCTGTTTGGCGAGCAGTTCCTGATATTCCTGCTCGCGCTGGGAGGCCTGGTTCCTGAGGACGCTCAACTCGTTTTCAAGGCTTGTCTTCTTGTCCCGATAGACATTCCTCTCCTCGGCGATCAGGCCGGGCACTTCCTTTTCCAGCACTTCTGGAAAGACCAGCGGTTTCTGATCCGCTTCCGCCTGCAGCCGCTCGATCCGTGCCATCAGGCCCCACTGGCGCTGCCGGATTTCTCCCAGCTGCGAGGAAAACGTGGTGTCGTCGATTTCGATCAGCGATTGGCCTTCTTCGACGATGTCGCCTTCCTGGACGAAGATATTCTCCACGATGCCCGCATCGGGTGCCTGCACCACCTGTATCTGGCGGGAGGGGATCACGCGGCCGTCGCCTCTGGTGACTTCCTCCAGTTCGGCCAGATATGCCCAGGCCAGTCCGACGACAAACAGCACGAGGCCGATGCGGATCACGTTGGTGGTGTATCGCGGCGGCTTGGTCTGGATGACATCGCGGATATCGTTGGCGTAGTTCCAGTCGCCCGGGTTCATAACACGGTACCCTTGCCGGCCTGCTGGGAGGCATTCATCGCGCCAAGCTCCTGGAGCTTTTTCAGCACCTCCTTGCGGGGGCCGTCCAGCGCCAGCTTGCCGTAGTCGAGAGTGATCAGACGGTCGGTCAGTTCCACAAGGCTCATGCGGTGCGTGCTGATGATGACGGTGGTATCGGCGCTGTTGTGTTCCTTCAGCCGCGCGATCAGGCGGCGCTCCGAGGCAAGGTCCTGATGGCTTGACGGCTCGTCCAGAAACAGGATGCGGGGTTTGCGGAGCAGGATCCTGGCAAGGGCCACGGACTGTTTCTGGCCGCCGGACAGGAACCTGCCACCTTCGCCGACCTGAAGATCATAGCCGAGAGGGTTCTGCGCGACGAATTCCTCGACACCGGCAATCCGGGCCACCTCGATGAGAGCGTCATCATCGGCAAAGGGATCGCCCGCGCTGATGTTTTCCCGCACCGTTCCACTGAAAAGCACGTTGTCCTGGGAGAGAAAGCCGACATTTGCGCGCAGGTCGGCAGGGTCGAACTGCCTGGTGTCCGTCCCGTCAATCAGAACAGCGCCGTCGGAGGGATAATACAGGCCGGAGGTCAAGCGGCCGATCGTGCTTTTGCCGGAGCCGACACGGCCGATCAGGCCGACCGTTTCGCCCGGCGCGATCTTGAAGGAGATGTTCTTCAGACTGTCGTCTTCGGCGCCGGGATAGCGGAAATCCACGCCCTTGAATTCCACGGACCCCGATGTGACCCGCTTGTTGATGTAGGTCCTGCCGGGCTTGCGCTCGGTTTCGGTCATCATGATCTCGTTCAGGATCTTGTAGGAATGCGTTGTCTGGCGCAAGCGGGTGAGGGTGTTGGCGACATTGGCGAGCGGCGCCAGCACACGGCCGGAGAGCATCATGGCGGCAATCAGCGCGCCCATGGTGATGTCTCCGCTGGAGATGAGATAAACACCCCAGACGATAATTCCGATGGAAACGCTGGCCTGGACGAAGCCGGTTCCCGATTGCGCGATGAGGGCCCAGAACCGGCCCTTCATGATCGCCCCGCTGCTGGCGGCGACCGAGCGTTCCCATTTGGTCTGCATGCGGCTTTCCGCATTGAGCGCCCGGACCGTGTCGAGATTGGCAATGCTTTCCACCAGGATCGAATGCCGGATGGCGCTTTCCTTGTGGGACTTTTCGATTGCTCCGGACAGGGGTGCCTGAACGAACAGGCTGATGGCGAGGACGACCGGAATTGCCACCAGGGGAACAACCGCAACGGATCCGACCAGCAGAAACAGGACAGCGACGAAGATGCCGATGAACAGAAGATCGATCAGGGACACCAGCGACGAGGACGTGATGAACTCCCTGACGTTCTCGAATTCACGGATGTGATTGGCGAATTGTCCTGAACTGGCCGGTCTCTTTTCGAAATCGATGGCCAGGGCGTGTGCGAAGATCTTGCTGGCCAGCGCATTGTCGGCCTGCTTGCCCGCCACGTTGATGATCTGCCCGCGGGCGATCTTCAAAATGGCGTCGAATACGAGCGACAGGATGACGCCGATCGCCAGCGCCCACAAGGTCGGGATGGCGTTGTTCGGCACCACGCGGTCATAGACATTCATGGTGAACAGCGGCGAGGCAAGGGCAAGCAGATTGATCAGAAGCGCGGCGAGAGCAACGTGGACATAGTCGCGCCAGTAGGAGGTGATCGTGCTCCAGAACCAGTGTCCGTCAAAGCCGAGAACACGCTCGCTCTTGCCGGAACTGTCGACTGCCGGCTGAAAGAAGATGGCGTATTCGCTGTAATTGTCCTCAAACTCGGCCATGGACTGGTGAAGCTTCGCCGCCGGGGCGAGGGGATCCACCAGCTCGATGGTTCCGGCTTCCTTGTCGAAGCCGGTCAGGACAAGCATTTCGGAATTTTTCATCGCGACGATGCACGGGAGCGCCGCCAGCGGGATGGAATCGATATCCTTGCGGTCCGGCAGGGCCTTCAGGCCGCAATTGGAAGCCGCGCGGCCGAGAATACCGATGCCGAGAGTGTCACTGGTCTGGGGCAGGCCGTTCCAGATTACCGAGTCGGTAACATGATACCCATGCACACGGGCTATGTATTTCAGGGCCGAGGCAAGAGGATCCCGGCTGGCCGAAGCTTTTCCCGGCGCTTCTGATCCAGGCTTCTTGTCGTTGGTATTCTGCAGCATATCGGTGCCGCCCATGGGCTGTTTCGCCGCGAAAACTATGTCGCCGGGCGTCGGGTGAACGGACCTGTCGGCCCCCGCTGACGGCTCCTGGACGAACAGGCGCGCAACTGGTGACTTTTCCCCGGCCGGATTTTCTCGTGCGGCGCTCCGAATTGAATGACAGGCCTGCCGGATGTCCGGCAAGCCAAATCTGCCCGCAATTCGTTAGAACTTACGTAACGGCTCGATATTGAAGTTGGCGCTTTGCGGGAAAATCGACGCATTGTCGCGCTGGCCGTCCATCGCCTCCGCAGGCGGGGTGACATTCAGAAATGCGAGCAGGTCGCCGGATGTCGCACGCAGCTGGTAAGTGGAGAAGGTGTAGATGGCCCGGGCGGAGATCAGTTCGATTTCACTGTTGAACAGGGCGTTTTCCGCGTTCAGCACGTCAAGCAGCGTCCGCTGACCGATATCGTACTCCTGACGATATCCCCCGACGACCTCACGGTTGGCTTCCAGTTGCTCGCGAAGTGCCTTGATGCGGTCCGTCAGTGTGGTGACGGATGCCCAGGAGCGCTCGATGCCTTCCTTGAGTTCCCGGCGCACCCGGTCGACTGCGATCTGGGCTTCGGCCAGGCGCTCGCTGAATTCAAGCGACAAGGCCGTGTCGCGGCCGCCGTTGTACAGGTTCCAGGAAAAGACCAGCTTGCCGGAGTATTCATTGTTGCGGCCTTCGATGCCACCGAGGTCGTCGCCAACGGTGGCCCGGCCCCTCAGTGAAATCTCAGGAAGGAAATTCCCCTTCGTGGCGTCATACTGGTATTTCGCCGCATCCGCATCCGCCAGTGCCGCGCGCACCTGCGGGTGCTGCTGGGCGGCCACGTCGACGAGACGATTGACCGGCCCGGGGGGAATACTGGCCGGTTTTGCCGGTTCCAGCCTTGCCGGCTTGTTTCCGACGATGCGTTCGTATTTGGCGATCGTGTCGAGAAGCGATTTGTGGACTTCGGTGACGATGACTTCGGCCGCAGCAACCCGTTCCCTTGCCTGGGCAAGATCGGCAGCGCCTGTTTCACCACCCTGGTAGCGCTCGTCGACATCGGAGAAAATGCGGCGATGCTTGCTCACGTTCATGCGGGCCTTGGAGAGGATGGCCGTATGACGCAATACGTCGATATAGGCCTCAACCGCATCAAGCGCGGTTGCTTCCGAACGTTCCATCACCCTGAGAGCTGCTCCGTCAACGCGGGCGCTCTGACGATAGACTTCGTTCACGGAAGCAAAACCATCGAACAGCAACTGCTGGACGGTCACGGAAAGCTCCGAAGCGGTCCGCCACTCGTCGTTCTCGTTGGCGGTAAAGGAGTTCGGCCGGTCGAGCCGTTCCGGTCCGACTTCGCCTGACAGATCGACGGAGGGCAGGAATGCACCCTGTGACCTGCGGTATTCCTGATCGCGAGCACGGCGGTTCGCCGCAGACTCCAATACGTCCGGATTGGTTGAAACGGCTTCCTGAACAACCTGTCTGAGGTCGGCAGCGGAAGATACATCAACCAAGCAGGTGCTCATCAAAAGCGCCAAAAAAACTCGCATTGCTTACCCATGCCCATAAAATTTCAATGTGCGGACATTATTATACGTTGTTCGTTTTCCCAAGTGCGGACTGGAATTAAGCACTCGTTAAACTTCCGGGTGTTGCCGGATTACAACGATGAGCGACGAGATTTCCAATTTTGGGCGATATTCACAGCTAAGCCACCTATATATTTCGAGTTATTTAAATTGAAAAATTATTTAATGCACTTCTAGGTAAGGTGTTCGTGCCCTCGAACACTTTTGAATGGTGGTTTCTACCGATTCGAGTTTTCTTCAAGCGACTGCACTTTCGCAGCGGTTCACATGCCGATAAAACACTGAAAGCTGCTCCCGCATCGCCACCGCGACGATACTCCCGGAAACAGGCACCTGCGCGGCGGTTTCTTCGCGGTGTGAAAACTCCCGTACGAGGGCTTCGGTTCTGTACCCCGTCACAATCGTGTTCCTCATGGGGCATAATCTGCGCCGCGAACAACGGTTGAAGGTGTCTGTTTTGGTGTGGCGTGACCGTCGCGCGACATAAAGGAGAAGGCATGACATTTGCTGACAGGCAAGCTCCGACCGGCAGCGAGCTGACAATTCTGAAAAACGCACGGGTCGTGCTCCGTGACGAGATCGTCAGCGGTCACGTGTCGATAGCCGGAGGAGAAATCGTATCCGTCGATACCGGGGCAGGGCCTCGAGCGGGCACGGATCTTGACGGCGATTATCTTCTTCCCGGGCTTGTCGATATTCACACCGATCATTTCGAAAAGCATGTTTATCCGCGCGCCCATGTGCGCTGGGACCCGCTGCGTGCGGCATTGGCCCACGATGCGCAAATCATCGGCGGCGGCGTCACCACCGTTTTTGACAGTCTTTGCGTCGGGGCGACCTTGAAGAACCCAGAGCGACGGGAAATCCTGGCGCCGATGATCGATGCGCTTGAGCAGGCGCAGACTGCGGGCATGCTGCGGTCGGAGCATCTGGTTCATTTGCGCTGCGAGATCACCGATCCGGAGACGGCCCGGCTGACGGAAGAAAATATAGCGAAGCCCATCGTCCGCATGATTTCGGTGATGGAGCATCTTCCAGGCCGGCGGCAGAGCCGGGACATTGAAGGCTACATCTCACGCCGGATGGCCGATAGCGGTCTCTCGAGAGCGACCGTCGAAAAGGACACCGAGAAGCTCCTGGCCTTGTCCGACGAGATCGGTCACCGGGTCCGCCCTGCTGTCGTGGCGCTGGCGCATCGTCACAAGCTGCCGTTGCTCAGTCATGACGATACCGAAGAAGTCCACATCGACGAGGCGGTTTTAGAAGGAATTGCCGTTTCCGAATTTCCCTGCACACTCGAAGCCGCCCGCAAGGCGAGAGAGCACGGGATGCATGTGGTCGGCGGTGCACCGAATGTTCTCAGGGGCGGGTCACAGTCCGGCAACATCGCGGTGAGCGATCTCATGGCTGAGGATCTGGTCGACATCCTGGCATCCGACTATGTGCCGCGTTCACTGCTCGACAGCGCATTCCTGATCGCGGCCGACGCGGCATTCAGTGCCGATCTGGCGGAGGCGGTGAGGATGGTGAGCAAAACGCCGGCCGAAGTCGCCGGACTGTCAGACCGGGGCGAGATCGCCACCGGCAAACGCGCCGATCTCCTGCATGTCGGTCTGCACAACGGCCATCCTTTCGTGAAGCAAGCCTGGCGGGCCGGACAGAGAGTGCTTTAAGGCCATGAGCCTTGCCGCTGCCTGCGATCAGGGGAACGCGGGCAGCGGCAAGGCTGTAAAAGCGATCAAGCCTTTATCGTCTGATCGGTACCGATCGAGATCCTGCCGGTGTGGCTATTCCGCGGCCGTTTCCGGCAATGGCACCTCGATCTCGGGATTGAGCTCCTGATCGGCGTCTGCCGTCGGCTGCCGGGTGAAGCCCTTGAGGTCTGAGAACTCGCGGGCGTCCCGCTGGATCTGGACCGGGCTGAGCGCGTAAACGGTGGCAAGTTCAGCCAGCGATCGCAATGCATGCATGTGAATGCGCTCATACCCGTGGCTGGCGTCTACACCGAAAGTAACCAGCGCAGTTCGCACGTCCGCGCCAGCCTCGATGGCAGTGGCGGCGTCGGAGCGATAGAAGCGGAAGACATCCTTCTGGTACTTGATGTCATTGTCGCGGCACAGCTGGACCATCTTTCGTGTCAGATGAAAATCAAACGGTCCCGTCTGATCGGCCATGGCGATTGTGACGCCGAATTCGTCGGAATTCTGACCGGGGGCGGTGGTGCCGTTGTCGATGGCCACCAGCGAGGCGATGTCAGGCGTCAGGATCGATTGCGCGCCATGGCCGGTTTCCTCCGCGATGGTGAACAGCCAGAAGACATCGACTGTCGGCTCGACGTCCGCTTCCACCATTGCCTTGATTGCGGCGAGCATCACCGCAACGCCGGCCTTGTTGTCCAGGTGCCTCGATACAATGAATCCGTTTTCCAGAAACTCGGGAAGCGGATCAATGGCGACGAAATCACCCACATCCAGGCCGAGCCGGTGAAGGTCTGTTTCCGACTTGGAATAGGCATCGACCCGGAGTTCGACATATTCCCAGCCGACGGGCATCTCATCGATACCCTTGTTGAAAGTGTGGCCCGATGCCTTCAGCGGCAGAATCGTCCCGGTATAGGCGCCGTTTTCGGAAAATATCGTCGTTCGGGCGCCTTCTGCAAAGCGTGCGGACCAGTGTCCGATTGGAACGAGCTCCAGACGCCCGTTGTCTTTCAGCGATTTGACCTGCGCCCCGAGTGTATCGAGATGCGAGACGAAGGCTCTGGCCGGCTTGCGCTTCTTGCCCGGGATCCTGGCGCGGACGCCACCCCTCCGGGTTATCTCGTAGAAGACGCCGAGGGACTCCAGCTCCTTGGAAACATGCCTTACGATTTCGTCCGTATAGCCGGTCGGGCTTGGAATTTTCAGCAGATCCTGAAGTTTTTTCGTCAGATAGGAAATATCGATATTCAGCAGTGTCATGGCCCGGTCCGGTTCATTGTCGTCCTGACCGGTTGCGGCACCGACAGGGGAAACAGGAAATCGACGAAGCGTTCGGCGGTGGGCTGTGGCTCATGATTGGCAAGCCCGGGCCGCTCATTGGCTTCAATGAAACGATAGTCCGGTTTTCGAGGGTCCTCGACCATCAAGTCAATGCCTGTCACGGGAATTTCTATGGCGCGGGCAGCCTTTACGGCAGCATCGACAAGTGCGTGATGGGTCTCCCCCGTGACGTCGTGAATGGTGCCGCCGGTGTGCAGATTGGCCGTGCGTCTCACGGCAAGTCTTCGCCCTTCGGGCAGAATGTCCTCAAGCTTGAAACCATTCGCGCTCAGGCAGCGCTCAACCTCGTCGTCGACGATGATCCTGGATTCGCCGCCCGTCGCGGCAGCGCGCCTGCGGGACTGGATCTCGATCAGCTCCCCGATGGTCGCCCGGCCGTTGCCTGTGACCTCGGCCGGCTTGCGCAGCGCGGCCGCGACCACCTTGTAGTCGATGACCACCAGGCGCAGGTCCTGGCCGGTGACGAATTCCTCGATCAGCACGTCGTTGGAAAAGGTTCTGGCAACATCGATGGCTGCCGTGACGTCTTCCGCAGTGGTCAGGCCTATGGCGATGCCCTTGCCCTGTTCCCCGCGGGCAGGCTTGACGACCACGGAGCCATATTTCTCCAGAAACGCCGCGTTTTCGTCCGCAGACCCCGCCAGTATTTGTCCGGGAACATCTACGCCCGCGCGCTGGACGATGCGCCGCGTGGTGGCCTTGTCGTCGCACAGGGACATGGCTACGGCGCTGGTGAACTCGCTTAGGGACTCCCGGCATGCGACGGACCGCCCACCATAGGAGAGCCGGTAGAAGCCACCGGCCGCGTCGATGATTTCTGCCTGGATACCGCGCCGCCGGGCTTCGTTGATCACGATCGTGGCATAGGGATTGAGCTTGTCGTCCAGCGCCGGGCCGGCAAAGAGAGCCTCGTTTATGGTGTTCTTGCGCTTGACGGTGAAAAACGGCACCCGTTCGAATCCGAGTTTCTCGTAAAGACCGATGGCCAGGTCGTTGTCATGCAACACGGACAGGTCCATGTGCGGCAGGCCCTTGCCCTTGAACACCTCGGCGAGCCGTCGGACCAGAGCTTCACCGACGCCGGGGAAGCGCGCCTGGGGCGAGACCGACAGACACCACAGTGAACTGCCCAGGTCCGCACCGCTGGTTGCCTGGCGGTGGTCGACGCCCATGGCGGTGCCGACAATCGCGCCCGTGTCGTCTTCCTCGGCCACCAGCACGGTAATCGTTCTGGGATCGAGGTCGGACCAGAAGAACTCCGGCGGGACCGGGACCATGCCCCGGCTGATATAGAGCTCGTTGATGGCTTCGGCGTCCGAGCGCGACGACAGCCGCCGGACCGTAAAGCCCATGCGGCGGCTCCGGGCCGCGCGGTAGGTCGCCAGGTTCAGCCGGAACGTATGGGAGGGATCGAGGAAAAGCTCCTGCGGTGCACTGCCGACCAGCACGTGCGGATCACGCACGTAAAAGGCGATGTCGCGCCGGTCAGGCCGCTCGTTGCGGAGCATCTCCACGAGCTTGTCCGTCTGCTGGTAGGTGTTGGCAAAGACAAGTCGGCCCCAGCCGCAATTGATATAGCGGTCTTTCTGGAGTTCGCTTTCCTCAAGCCTGAATTCCGGCTTGAGACCATGTTCGCGCATGCGCTTCAGGCGGTGATCGAACGCGCCCTTGGGCCGTGATGGTTCGTTCTCGGCCATGGATCAGACCTCCTGTGCCTGCAGCCACATTTCCAGCAATGCAACCTGCCAGAGTTCGGAGCCGCGCAGCGGCGTGATGTATTCGGTCGGGTTGGCGTAGAGCTTTTCCAGATAAACGTTGTTGAAGAGGCCGCGTTCCCTTGCTGCCTGACTGGACAGCGTATCGCGCACCATATCCAGATAGTCGCCCTGAATATATTTGAGGGCAGGGACCGGAAAATAGCCCTTCGGACGGTCGATCACTTCACTCGGGATCACCTTGCGGGCGGCTTCCTTCAGAACGCCCTTGCCTTGCTGGGCCAGCTTGAATTCTGCCGGGATCCGCCCGGCGAGTTCCACCAGTTCATGATCGAGAAACGGCACGCGCGCCTCCAGGCCCCAGGCCATGGAGTGATTGTCGACGCGCTTCACCGGATCGTCGACGAGCATGACGTTGGTGTCGAGGCGCAAAGCCTTGTCGACGGGATCTTCGGCGCCAGGGCGTGCAAAATGGGCTTCGACAAAGGCGAGGCTTTCGTCTCTGGCGCAGTGATAATCGGGAGAAACGGCTTCCGCCATCTGCGCTTCCGTCCGGTCGAAGAAGCCGGCCGCATAGTCCTGAACCGGCTGGTTCGATCCGGTCAGTTTCGGATACCAGTGATAGCCGGCGAAGACCTCGTCCGCACCCTGGCCGGACTGGACCACCTTGATGTGCTTGGAGACCTCCCGCGACAGCAGGTAGAAACCGATATTGTCGTAGGAAACCATGGGTTCCGACATGGCGCGGATCGCACCCGGCAGGTTTTCCTGAAGTTCGGAGGACGGGATGAAGATCTGGTGGTGATTGGTGCCGTAGTGCTCGGCGATCAGGTCCGAATACTGGAATTCATCGCCTTTTTCGCCATGAGCTTCCTCAAAGCCGATTGAAAATGTCGCAAGGCCCTGCTGGCCTTCTTCGGCAAGCAGGCCGACGATCATGGAAGAGTCGACGCCGCCGGACAGCAGAACGCCGACAGGCACGTCCGCGACCATGCGCCGGCGGACCGCCTTGCGGAGACCTTCCAGAACCATGTCGCGCCAGTCGTCTGCGCTGCGGGAAAGGTCTTCGGCCGACTTTTCAAACATCGGCTCCCACCATGTCACGTCGGTGAAGCGGCCATCGGTCTCGATGGTCCTGACCGTCGCTGCCGGCAGCTTGCGGACCCCGTTCAGGATCGTGCGGGGCGCGGGAACCACCGCATGCCAGCTCATGTAATGGTGCAGGGCGACTCGGTCGATGGAGGTGTCGATATTGCCGCCGGCCAGCAGGGCGGGCAGGGAGGAGGCGAAAGCGAGCCTGCCGTCGGCTTCGCTGAAATAAAGCGGCTTGATGCCGAAGCGGTCGCGGGCAAGGTGAATGCGGCCGCTGTCATGTTCGTGAATGGCGACCGCGAACATGCCGTGGAAACGGGAAAAACAGTCTTTGCCCCATTCCTTCCAGGCCTTCAGGATGACCTCGGTGTCGCTGGTGGAGAAAAACGAATAGCCCTTGGCGCTCAGTTCGGCGCGCAGTTTCTGATAGTTGTAGATGCAGCCGTTGAAGACCAGCGACAGACCGAGAGCGGTGTCGGTCATCGGCTGGGCGCCACGGTCACTCAGGTCGATGATTTTCAGACGCCTGTGGCCAAAAGCGACCCGGCCGCGCTGGGTCACGCCCATGCTGTCGGGACCGCGCGCCTCCATCGCGTCAGCCATCCGGCGAACCCGGACAACATCAGCCTGATCGTTCTTGAAAACCACTTCGCCGCAAATGCCGCACATATTGACAAGTCTCTCTGTTTCCTGAAAACACGGACACTATATAGAACTCTGATTATTAGAGTTCAAATTAACAGGGGTGTTACGATGCAGGCGGTGGGTTCGTCGCAAGTGATCAAGGCCATTCGCAGGATCGTGCGGGCCATCGATCTGCGGTCTCGGGAAGTGTCCCGTCTGACCGGGCTCACCATCCCGCAAATCGTTGTCCTGCAAGGTGTTCGGGACCTGGGTGAGGTGACGACGAAGGTTCTTTCCAACAACGCCGATCTGAGCTCCGCGACTGTCGTGACCATACTGGACAAACTTGAGGAAAAGGGCCTGGTCGAACGCTACAGGTCCGTCTCCGACAGGCGAATCGTACACACGAAACTGACCGAGGATGGCAAGAAAACAGCCGCCAATCTTCCCGGTCTGCTGCATGAGGAATTCGAAAAGAAGTTCGCTGACCTGGACGCGGTAGAGCGTCTGCGCCTGGTCGGGGCGATCGAACAGATCGCGGAAATGATGAATGCGCACAAGCTGGACGCCGCTCCGATCCTGATGACAGGCAAGCTGCCCGATTGAGCCACGAAAATCGACGGTCGTGATTTTGAATGCGAGCGTTTCATGGTTTACGGCGGGGTGTGACGACACCAGTATGCGGATGGGTGCCGCATTGCAACCTTGGCGCTTGAAATAACATTCAGGCACGCTAAAAATGCAATCTGCGGCATCTGTTGTGGCTGGATGCCGGTTCCTGTTTGGTGGGAGATCTGATCATGGAACCCGAAGTCTTTGCAAGCGGTGTGGAAAACGTGGGTGCGACGTTAGTGCCGTTCGATCAATCCGATCTAGTCGAACGGCGGCCCTACATGCACGAAGGGGCCTGTTACGCATTTGTTCTTGCCTGGATCCGGCGGCAGAGAGAAATTGCTTCCAACCGTCCCGTCACCGGCAAGACACAGACTGTGGAAGACGTAAGCTGGCTGTCGGAACAGAAAAATCGTGGCAATATTTCCGAGAGTTCAGATTTGTTCCTGCGCGGCAACGGTTTGCGCTCTGACGGGGCCATAGGGTTCAGAGACGTGGACTGGCACAAGCTCTGGTTTTTCCTGTCGGCCCGTCCCGGCTATTACATTGTCGGCGTCGCTCCGGCCATTGGTAGCGGACATGCGATCGGTTTCGACACGACGAACGGATCTGCTATCATGTTCGAGCCGAACTACGGTGCCGTGACCTTCAATTCCGCTCAGGATATGAAGCGCTTTTTCGGCCAGTTCTGGGGAAAAGCCTATCCGGATCTCGCGCGGGGCGTGAAGGCTACGATCCAGCGCTACGTGTGACACGCCTGCCAGACGCTGCATCGAGGGCCATATTGTTGAGGAATTTCGTCCGGCCATCCATGGCAGCTGGAGACGATTGCCAAAAGAACTTGACGTTTTCGAGACAACAGTGAAAGCAGGCGGATACAGTCCCTGCGGTCTCAGGCCCGCTTCTTTTCCATTCGGGCAGATCGTGCCGGTCTGGATTTGTGAAATTCCTCGATGCGTTCCCGGACGTCCTTCGCGGCGACCGCGGGGGAGCAGAAGAAGCCTTGCATTCCGTCGCAATGGTGTGCGGCCGTGAGCGCGTATTCGCCGGCCGTTTCCGCACCTTCCGCGATCACACGCAGGCCGAGGCTTCGGCCAAGGCCGACGATGGCCTGGAACAGCTGTTCCTTCTGCAGATCCTTGTCGGCACCGGCGATGAAGGCGCGGTCGATCTTCAGCTCCTGGAACGGCAGCCTGTGGAGATAGATCAGCGAGGAATATCCCGAGCCGAAATCGTCCAGCGAGAGCTGCACGCCGATATTCTGAAGGTCGGACAGGATGTCGAGGACCATCTGCTCGCCGGTATCGACAAAAACATTTTCGGTCAGTTCGAGACACAGCATCCGGGCCGGCAAGCGGTAGGTGCCGAGCATCTGTCTGACTGTTGCGGCAAAGCTGGGCTGGCGGAATTGCAGCGGTGAAACGTTCACGGAGACCTGGCCGAAATCGAAACCGGCCTGCCGCCATTCGGCGGCCTGTCTGCAGGCCCGTTCCAGGACATATTGTCCAAGTTCGAGAATAAGCCCCGTTTTTTCCGCAATCGGAATGAATTCGCTCGGCGGGATATAACCGCGTTTCTCGTTCGGCCAACGGACCAGGGCTTCCAGGCCGATCAGCCGGTCGTCGGCGGGACAGATCTGCGGCTGATAGTGAAGCTCCAGCTGTCCGGTCTTGAGAGCGGCCCGCAGAAGCGTTTCCACCAGCATTTCCGTCTGGACGCGTTCGTTGAGCGGGGTGGAGAAGAAGATATGCCTTGCGCTCTTGCTTTCCTTGGCAGCTCTGAGCGCAAGGCCGGCGACGCGATGAGCGGTTTCCGCGTCCTGTGCGTCCCGGGGCAGCAAGGCTATGCCGATGCTCGGCTCCACCCGAATTTCGCCTTCTTCCATATGGAAGGGAACCGACAGCATTTCTATCGCCTGAAGCGCGTAGTCCTCGGCGATCGCACCCTGGGCGTCGAAGGGCAGCAGGATGCAGAAATCGTCGGCGGAGATACGGGCAATCTGGGCGCTGGGGCCGAAGATGTTGGCAAGGCGGGCATAGGCCTGGAGCAGGACACGATTGCCAACCTGCTGACCGAATGTGTCGTTGATCTTGGCAAAACCGTTGAAGTCGAGATGGATCAGCGAAGCGCGGAACTTCCCGTCCTTTGCCCGTTTCAGGGCGTTATTGAGATCCGAGAAGTAGCGCGCGCGATTGCCGGCCGTCGTGACCGGGTCGGTATAGGCCAGCTTTTGCAACTTGTCCTGAAGATCGGTAACCCGTGCCAGGCCATGCGCAAGGTCGCCGATTTCATCGAGACGGTCGGTGAAGGGGATCTCCTTGGGCTGCGTTCCGGCAGCCAGGTCGTCGGCTGTTCTGGCCAGCTGGCGCAAGGGGCGCAGCTCGAAGCGCAGAAAAATGCCACCCATCAGGATGACACCGGTCAGAATCACGATCGCTGCCGAGGTTATTCGGGTCTTGAGGCGATTTTCAGCGAGGTTGAGATCGTCCACCCATCCGACATCGACCGCGAGTGCACCGGCAACCTTGCCGTTCTCCGCCAGGATAGGTGTCAGGTAGGCCAGCCTCAGGCGTCCCTGCACCGGAACTTCTCCCGTGAACGGCCGGCCCTGGGTAAGGCTGGCGTAGGCGGGATGGCCCTCGCTGATCGAAAAGGCGGGCGGCGGGCCACCGTCAGGGGATGCGAAGGTCGTCGCGAACCGGTCGAACGACGATGTCTGCTCAGACCAGGAAAACAGGTTTGCCGCGCCCTGGTTGGCCTGGCCGATGGTTTTTACAAGTTCGTCCAGCTTTTCTCCCGGGACGAGCGGGTTCTGGCCGTCGGCTGTTGCGACATTGATGGAGACGGGATTGAGGTTGGCATCGAATTGCGGATGAAAGACGCTTTCGGTGCCGTAACACAGGATCGCCACGGCCGCCCTGGCTGCGCGGTCAATCCGGACAGAGGCGTTTTCTTCGGTCGTCCTGGACAGCTCAAAGTAGCTCAGGCCTGAGACCAGGCCGATACTGCAGAGCACCATGATAACCAGAATGACGCTAATCCGGTAAACAAGCGAATGTGGACCAAGCCTCTTTATCTCACCAGCTCCCTGCCGAATTCACGTATGAGGGGTTTTTCAGCGTGTAGGCACGTTAAAGTAAATTCCATTCGCTACGAAATTCTGAACAAAGTCCCCGAAAATGAATCAATATGAGTAAAAAAAGCAGCAAGGGCTTTTACGTAGATAATTCTGGCGTGCCTCAGTATCTTTAACAATGAAAGTTTGCGCAGTAATTGTGCGTTTTGTGAGACGGAAAGGCTAAATTCGCGATAAAGGGAACGCGCGAATGTTTCTTTGGGTGTACGCCGCACCCGCCCCATTGGAAAATTATCGGAAAGAGGATAGGACGGGGGACCTTTGCATCCTTCGGGAAGGATCCGCCGCGGCTGAAAATGCGCGGTGGCGGAAACGGGCCGCAGGGCAAGGGCATTCGGCGAGGCGTTTGGAGCCATGGATTCCGTCCAGGGGTTTTCGGGAAGAGCAATAGTTGATTTCTCTCAGACCAGTTTTGAACGTTCTCGGCTTTTTGTATGTCGGTCTTGCAACCGCCATGCTCATTCCGGCAATCGTCGACGTGGCGCAGAAAAATGCCGATTGGCAGGCCTTCGTCTTTTCCGCGCTGCTCACCGGCATGGTCGGCATGCTGCTGTCGCTCGCCGTTGGCGGTACGCTTCTGGAAGGGCTGGATACCCGTCAGACCTTCATTCTGACCACACTTGCCTGGTCGACGCTGCCCGCATTCGGAGCGTTGCCGTTCCTGTGGCTCGGGATTGACTATGCCGATGCCGTTTTCGAAGCGGTCTCAGGATTCACGACGACGGGATCCACGGTTCTTACCGGGTTGGACAGTCTGCCGCCCGGTCTTCTGGTGTGGCGTTCCATCATGCAATGGATGGGCGGGGTGGGGATCATCGTCATGGCGATCGTCCTGTTGCCTTTTCTCAGGATTGGCGGGATGCAGCTGTTCCAAAGCGAGAATTCCGACCGGTCCGAGAAGATTGTCAGCCGTTCCGTCGAACTGATCCGTCTGCTCGGGCTCGCCTATGTCTTCCTGACGGTCTTGTGCATCGCGGCCTATCTGGCGACGGGAATGGATCTGTTCGATGCGTTCAACCACGCCCTGACCACGATTTCCACCGGCGGGTACTCGACCCATGACAGGTCGTTCGGATATTTCACCAACCCGGCCTCCGGCTGGGTGGCCATCTTCTTCATGATCATCGGATCGCTGCCGTTCGTTCTGCTCATCCAGGCACTGCGCGGACAGCCGCTTCTGCTGTGGCGCGATCCGCAGGTGAGGGCGCTGCTGGGCTTCCTGGCCGTGGTTTCCCTTACGATGACCGTCTATCTCGGCATCAAAATGCACTTCCCGTTTGACGATGCCTTGTTGAAGGCGACGTTCAACGTGGTGTCCGTCGTCACGGGCACCGGCTATGCGATGGGGGATTTTTCCGAGTGGGGCCCTCCCGTTGTCGGGGTGACCTTCCTCCTGATGTTTGTCGGCGGCTGTACCGGCTCGACGACGGGCGGCATCAAGATGTTCCGCTTTCTGGTGTTCTTCGGAACCGTGCGCGCGCATCTGCGCCGGATGGTGCGGCCGCACCGGGTCATGTCGGAGGAATATGCCGGCACCCGGCTGACGCAGGATCTGTCCTTTTCAGTTCTGGCGTTCCTCGTCGTCTACATGGGGTCGGTGGGGGTCATCACCGTTGCCCTGTCCTTTTTCGACCTGGATCTCGTTACCGCGATTTCAGCGGCTGCGACCTCCGTCGGCAATGTCGGGCCCGGGCTCGGGCCCGTTATCGGACCGGCCGGTCATTTCGCGCCGCTGCCGGATGGCGCCAAATGGCTCCTGTCCATCGCCATGCTGGTGGGCCGTCTCGAACTCTTCACGGTGCTGGTGCTTCTTGATCCGGATTTCTGGTCGAAATAGGCTCGCGAAATCCACCCGATTCGCGCTTGCAAGAGGCTCAAGATGAAATTCCCGGAACCCCTGGTCTGCGGTCGCCTTGTCAAGCGTTACAAGCGGTTCCTGGCCGATGTGGTCCTCGATGAGGACGGTGCGGAAATCACCGCCCATTGCGCCAATCCGGGCTCCATGCTCGGCTTGAAGGAACCCGGTTCACGCGTCTGGCTCTCCCGGTCGGACAATCCGAAACGGAAGCTGAAGTATTCCTGGGAAGTGATGGAAGCGGACGGCGCGCTGGTGGGGATCAACACGGCTCACCCGAACAAGCTGGTCGAGGAAGCCCTGGAGGCAGGCAGGATCGCTCCGCTTGCCGGGTATCATTCGCTCAAACGGGAAGTGAAATACGGCAAGAATTCACGGATCGATATCCTGCTGGAAGGCGAGGGTGGATCAAGGGTCTATGTCGAGGTAAAGAACGTTCACCTGATGCGGCAAAAGGGGCTCGCAGAATTCCCCGACAGCGTGACTGCCCGCGGTGCAAAACATCTGGCCGAGCTCGCCGATATGGTCGGCCAAGGACATCGGGCAGCCATGGTGTTTCTCGTTCAACGTCCCGATTGCGATCAGATCAGTCTCGCCGGGGACATCGATCCGACCTATGCGGCGGCCTTCGATGTTGCAAAGGCTGCCGGTGTGGAAGTCTACGCAATCGGCTGCGATGTCCGGCTGGACGGCATCGACGCGGTCAGACCGGTGACCATATCGATCTGACCCGACGTCGGTGACGGCCGGATCAGGCCTGCCTGACAATGATAGGCGTGCCGTTGGGGACCCGGTTGTAGAGGTCGATGATATCCTGGTGCAGCATTCGCACACAACCAGAGGACACCGCCTTGCCGATCGACCAGTATTCCGAGCTTCCGTGCACACGGTAGAGCGTATCCCGGCCACCTTCGAAAATGTATAGCGCGCGTGCCCCGAGCGGATTGTCGAGAGCGGGCGCCATGCCGTTCCGGAATTCCTCCAGTTCGGGCTGACGGGCGATCATCTCCGCCGGCGGCGTCCAGGTCGGCCATTCCTTCTTGTACTGAATGCGCGCCTTGCCGCCCCACTCGAAACCGGCGCGGCCGATGCCGACGCCGTAGCGCATGGCCTTGCCGTTTTCCATCGTGAGATAGAGATAGCGGTTCGGCGTATCGACAATGATGGTTCCCGTCGGTTCCGATGACGGATAGTCGACCAGACGGCGGTAATAGGCCGGGTCGATCTTGGTGAGGTCGACGGCGGGAATGGGAAAACGTTCCTCGGGCATCGCCCGGTACATCTGCAGATATTCGGGAGAAATCCGCTGTCCCTTGTAGGTCGGACCGGCTGGTTGCGGAAGCGGTTGGCGTGCGGACACGCAGCCTGAGACAAATGCGGCTGCGGCGGAGGTAATAAACAGGCGTCGGTTCAGCATTCCTGGTTCCGTATGACCTTCATGATGGGTGTCTTGTGCGTATCCCGGTGGTCGGGAAACGCACGACGAGCACTAAAGTTCGTTTTGACGTGAATTGATGACCTCAAGTCCCTCCCGAAAACCTGTACGGGTCCCATGCACGCAAAACGACCGGCCAGATGCAAAATCTGACCGGTCGCAGGTAGCCTTAGCAGGATTATTCCGGCGGAAAAGTGGCAGGGTCTTCACCTTGCCGTGACACCCTTCACAGGGGCGGCAGGCGTGACAAATCTGCCACCGCTTACCCGGCGCTGTCCTTGGCAAGCGGCGGCTGGAACTGCCATCCCATGTCCCAGGGAAAATAGATCCAGGTGTCCTGGGAGACCTCGGTGATAAAGGTGTCGACCATCGGGACGCCGACCGGCTTTGCGTAGACGGTCGCGTAATGGGCCTTCGGCAGCATCTCGCGGACGACCTTCAGGGTCTTTCCGGTATCGACCAGATCGTCGATGACGAGGACGCCGTTGCCTTCTCCGCCTTCCAGATCGACGACCTTGGGATCGACAGGCTTGATCACCTTCAACGCGCCCTGATTGTCATAATCGTGATAGGAGGCGATGCAGACGGTTTCGATGGTCCGAATGCCGAGCTCGCGCGCGACGATACCGGCGGGAACCAGGCCGCCGCGGGTAATGCAGACAATCGCCTTCCATTCGCCTTCGCTCGAAAGCCGCCAGGCGAGGGCGCGCGAATCCCGATGGAACATGTCCCATGACACCGGAAAGGCTTTGTTTTGAGCGGGGTTTTCCATATTTTTTCCTTCAGATTATCCTGACAGCTCGGCAACGGCCTTTGCAACGTCCTCGGCCGCAGCCGTCAGGATTGCCTCGTCCCGTGACCGGATGACGATCTGTGTGGTGAATTTCCCATTGTCGGCCTGGGGATAGGACCCGATGAGCGTTTGCGGATGGGCGTCCTGAATCCTGGCGAGCCGTTCGGCGATCCGGCTTTCCGGCATGTCGGCGGCAACGGTTCGCGAAAGCATCTTCTTTCCGGTCGCCAGCGTCGGGGCGATTGCGTCCATCATGGCCTGCATGATGGCGGGCACCCCGGCCATGACGAAAACATTGCCGATCCTGAAACCCGGCGCCTTTGAGACCTTGTTCTCGATCAGGTCAGCACCCTCGGGTATGCGCGCCATGCGCTGACGGGCCGGCGTGAACTGGCCGGGAGGGTAATGCGCCTCGAGAATGGCCACGGCCCGGGGATCGAGGATCAGCGGCACACCGAAGGCTTCGGCAATGCATTCGGCGGTGATGTCGTCGTGGGTGGGGCCGATGCCGCCGGAGGTGAAGACATAGTCGTATCTGGCGCGCAGGGCGTTGACCGCCGCGGCAATTTCCTCCCGGTCGTCCGGCACGATCCTGGCTTCCCTGAGATCGATGCCGATCGATGTGAGGTAGTCGGCTGTAAAGCCGATGTTTTTGTCCTTGGTGCGGCCGGAGAGGATTTCATCTCCGATGACCAGGAATGCAGCGGTTACGACTTTGTCTGCCTTCTGACCGGTCATCTTGGAACTCCCTGAAAAATCGATAGGGTTGGCTTTATCCCAGCTTACTCTTCAGCTCAAGCATTAGGGTACGGGCCGAGGGGTGTGGACTCAATCTCCGGCGGACCAGCCGTAGACGTCGTCGAAGCGGGCGGCGAGGGTCTCGGGACTGGACATGTTCAGGACCGTATCGCGCGCAAACGCCTTGATGCCGGAAAAATGGAAAACCTTTGCGTTTCGGAAGGCTATGCCCTGGATGCGGGTGACCCTCGGCTTGCGTTCGCGCTCAAAGGCCCGCAGGGCGGCGGGTATATTTGCGACATCCGGCGGCAGATGTTTCGCCAGAACGGCGGCATCCTCGATCGCCATGGCGGCTCCCTGTGCCATATAGGGCAGCATGGCGTGCGCCGCGTCCCCCATCAGCGCCACGTGGCCATGGGACCAGGGACCTGACGCATCGACGCTGCACAGCGCCCATTTCAGCCAGGTGTCCGTCTTGCCCAGGAGGGTGCGGACTTCGGCCGGCCAGTCCCGGAACACATGCAGGACCGATTTCGTGTCGGCCGTCGCGGACCATGTCTCGTCTTTCCAGGCTTCGGCTGCCAGACCGACGATATTGAGATCGCGGCCGCCTCTGACGGGATAATGCACCAGATGGGAATCCCGGTGCATCCATAGTCCGGAGTCCTTTCTCCAACTGGCGGGGGCGGCTTCTATCGGCAGTGTTGCCCGGTAGGCGACCTGGCCGCTGAATTTCGCGTTTTCATGTCCCGGGATGATCCGCCGTGACCTGGACCAGACCCCGTCCGCGCCAACAAGGGCCTTGCAGGACAGGTTCGCGGTCACACCGTCGCTTTGGTAGATGCAGGACAGGTGATCGTAAGGAGAAGGCTCCAGATCCAGCACCTCGGTGGCAAGGCGGATCGTGATTCCCGCTGTCTGCTCGACACGCTCCAGCAGAACCCGCTGCAGGTCGGCCCGGTGGATCACCCAGAACGGATAACCGTGGCGCTGCCTGAGATAATCGCCGAAACGCACGCGGCCCAGTTGTCGGCCGGATTGTCCCGACCGGATCCTCAGATAGTCCGGGGCGCAGGCATGGGGCTCGAGGGCGTCCAGAACGCCGAGCCGGTCCAGGACAGAACACGCATTGGGGGAAAGCTGCAGTCCCGCGCCGACTTCCGAAAGCCCGGCGGCCTTGTCCATCAGGACGATCTCATGACCTTGCTGGCGCAGCGCAAGCGCGGCGGCGAGACCACCGATACCGGCCCCGGCGATGATGATCGGCTGCAGGGTGTCCCCGGTCTGGGTCATGGCGCCGCTTTCAGGTCAGGCTGCGGCGGGTGTCCAGGTGCAATCCACCGGGGAGGATTCGTGCGCCGTCAAGGTGGCGTCGAACTTGTAAAGCGTCGAGCAATAAGGACAGACGATTTCCTTCTCGCTGCCCATGTCCAGAAAGACATGAGGATGATCAAACGGGGGATTGGCCCCGATGCACATGAATTCATGGGCACCGATCGCTACTGAATCATGTCCGCTGGAGTTTTGAAAATGCGGGACAACGTGATCCGCCATTGTCACATTCCTTCTCTTGCAAGGGGCAATTCCCGATATCAAGTTTCGCGGACCATATCCATTTGAAAAACGGTTGGGTAGGGGCATTGTGCCGCGATCCCCCAATCAAGAGCCAAACGGGGCACCTGTTTTGGGGATCTGGTTCAGAAAGAGCGGAGCGACCTGACCGGGACGCAATGGCGGCGCGGTTCCGGGCGAGGCATCGACCCGGTGCAATACACTCGCTGAGGCGTTTTTGTTATCCTGAAACTCGGCGAGGGGAGTTTGAAGTCATGAATACTCCCGCTGGCGTACCGCAAGCATGTCGACGAAACGCGTCACCTTCTGAGGTCTGAAGCGCGCAGCGGGATAGACGACGTGGATGCCGCCCGCCGGCAGATCCCATTCCGGCAACACGCGGACAAGACTGCCCTGGGCCAGATGATCGGCGATCAGAAAATCCGGCAAAACGGCAAGCCCGCCATCTGCAAGACACGCCTGGAGGACGGCCGGCGTCGCATCGATGGATATCGCCCCGTTCAATGTGACCTGTCTGCGGTCAAAGTCGTCTTTGCTGAAGCTCCAGGTCAGAGGCTCGCGTAGCGCCAAGTTGGCGATGAGCGGCACGGCGGAAAGGTCCCCGGGCTCGCGAATATCGAGTTCGGCTGCGAAGCCGGGTGAGGCGACCAGGAGTTGCCGGAATGTGCCTATACGCTTGGTCTTCAGGCTGGAATCGGCCAGCCAGCCTACGCGGATGGAGAGATCGACCTGATTTCCGATCACATCCAGCTTGTCGTCGGAAATCAGAAGCTCGACGTCACAAGCGGGGTATTGCTTCCGGAATGCGGCTGCCAGTGGCGCGATCATGGTTGTTCCGTAATCGTTCGGAGCTGCTATGCGGAGGGTGCCGATCGGTTCCGCATTCGCTTCCCCGACCTCGTCGATCGCCTCCTCCAACTCCCGCAGGATCAGAACGCTGCGCGCATGCAGAAGGCGGCCGGCTTCCGTCGGCATGACCCGTCGCGTCGTGCGGACCAGCAGTGTGGTTTTCAACTCGTCCTCAAGCCGCGCCACCTGTTGGCTGACGACGGTCTTGGTAATACCGAGCCGCTCGGCCGCCTGGGTGAAGGAACCGGTGTCGACGACCGCGGTGAAATAGGCGAGACGGTTGAGGTTGATCGGCTTCATGGCTGCCTGTTTATTGTAAGTTTTTAACTTACAGTCTGTGTGATTGTGCGTCATTTATCTGTCTATCAACTGCCTCTATCTGTCAACGAAACAATGACTGATGGAGACAGGACATGCAGATCACCTACCTATTCGACCCACTGTGCGGCTGGTGCTATGGCGCAAGCCCTGCCATCGAACGCCTGGCAGCCCTTGAGAATGTGACGCTGGCCCTCAGCCCCACCGGGCTTTTCGCCGGAGAAGGGGCGCGACCTCTCGATGCGGGCTTTGCGCAATTCGCCTGGCAGAACGATCAGCGGATCGCGCGGCTTACCGGCCTGCCCTTCACGGAGGCCTACAAGACGCAGGTTCTGGATACCCCGGGCAACATGTTCGATTCGGCGCCTGCGACGCTGGCGCTGGTTGCTGTCGGTCTGAGCGAGCCGGGCAAGGAACTCGCCGTGCTGAAGACCCTCCAGCATGCACGCTATGAAGACGGCCGCGACACCTCCGATCTGGAAACTGTCGCTGCCATTCTGGAGGAAACGGGCTTTCCCGCCGCAGCGCGCAGCCTGCGTGCGCCGGACGAGAGCCTTTACGCCCTCTATCGCACAAAGACGTCGGCCGCGCGCAGCGACATGGCGGCGTTTGGCGCCAACGGTGTGCCGGCGCTTGTGGCTGGCGACGGCGCCAACCGCCGTCTGCTGAACAGCAACGCGCTTTACGGCGACTTCGATCAGCTCGCGGCACAGATCGCCGCCTGACCATCTCAACCAGCAAAGGAAGCATTCAAATGCTGACAAGAAGACAAGTCCTGAAGACCTCAATCGCTCTGGGAGCAACCGCCGCGTTCGCTCGCGCCGATATTGGCAATGCTGCCGGCAGCAAGCTCAGCTGGCAGCATTTCCCCGCAGGCCCGAACGGCTTTTTCCGTGCGCCGGTCCTGCTTTCCGGACCGACTGAAGCCGTTCTCATCGATGGCGGGTTTACCTATCCGGACGGCCGCGCTCTTGCCGACGCCATCAAGGCAACCGGCAAGAAGCTGACAACCATCTACATCAGCCAGTCAGATCCGGACTTCTATTTCAGCCTGAAGCCGATCACCGAAGCCTTCCCGGACGCAAGGGTTATCGCGGCGTCCGCAACGCTGGAAGCGATCAGGGGCAACGTTGAAAAGAAACTCGCCACGTGGGGGCCGCAACTGAAGGAAAACGGTCCGGCAAGCCTCGATGATATCGTCTTTCCGGAGGCCTATGATGAACCGGCGCTTTCGCTCGATGGCGAGACCATCGAGATCGTCGATGCCGAAGACGGCCTTGCCAACCGCCGCTACCTGTTCGTGCCGTCGCTCAATGCAGTATTCGGCGGTGTGATGGTCTTCTCGGGGGTTCATGTGTGGACGGCTGATACCCAGACAGCCGAAAGCCGTGCTGCCTGGGTCAAGACCCTGGACGCGATTGCGGCGCGCAACCCGGAGGTCCTGATCCCCGGGCACATGACAGTCGATGCCGCAACGGGCCTTGCTGCGGTGGAATACACCAAGTCCTATCTTCTTGCTTTTGAAGAGGAAATCGGCAAGGCCAGCGACAGCGCTGCCCTCAAGGCCGCAATGTTGGAGCGCTTCCCGGGCCTGGGCATGGAAATCGCCCTCGACATCGGCTCGAAGGTCGCCAAGGGCGAGATGAAGTGGGGCTAGGCCCGATACAGCAGAGCCTCAGCCTGGTCCTGCAAGACCGGTAAGGGGAACTCCGGGGAGCGGCCAAAGGCTTACGGCCGCTCCTCAAAATGTTGACAAACTGCCGTTGTCATCAACGCCGGGAACACGGTCAGCCTGAAAGACATCGGGCGGGTCTTGCGGAAACACCGCCTTGTCCGTCAGGGATTGTCGGTGCCTTTGGATGAAGATCGGCTTGCCAACCTGCGGGTCCACAATACGCGCCCTCGGTGGTCAGACCGGAAGCTTGCGGCCACGGCCCCACAGTACAAAGAGCGACAGCGCGATCAGGACGATGTTTACCGGAAGCGCTTCAAACTCGCCGCGGTAAACGTGGAAGGGGATCGCCAGGACCTGTACGAGGGTCAATCCGGAGGCTGCCCACAGGGTCAGGCGCGGCTTAATCCCTGTGAGCATGGGGGCAACCATGCCAATCGCTCCGAGAATTTCCGCGACTCCGATGAACCGCGCCAGAGCCGGCGCATGACCTGGCCACCCGCCGAGCATCTCATCCAGCATCGGGATCGGCTGCGTTGCTTTCATCGCGCCGGCCGCGCCATACACGACCAGCAACAGGATCTGGGCGACCCACAATCCGATATTCAGTTTTTTCGATCCTGTAACCATTTCACGTTCCTTCGTGATCTCTTCGCCGCCGCTGTTTCAGCTGGAGCGTTCCAAAGAGGAGTTACAGGCTCACGCATCATTCATCTATACGGTATAATTTGGAATTACTTTGCATAATATGGGATAATTGGATGCAGGCCGGAGGCCGACATGACCCTTGATGGAATTGATGTCTTTGTAGAAGTCGTCGATGCGCAGAGCTTTTCCCGGGCTGCCCGGCGCCTCGGCATGCCGACCACCACTGTGAGCGCAAAGCTGGCGCGGCTGGAAAAACAGTTGGGCGTCACGCTTTTGCACAGGACCACGCGCAAACTGAGCGTCACCGAGGCAGGGCGCAGATATCATGCGCACTGCGTCAGGGCGCTCAAGGAGATGGCCGTAGCCGAACAGGCCCTTGAGCAAGGCTCCGATCTACCGACCGGGCGTCTCAGGATCACCGCAACCGCGGAGCTGTCGCAAACACTGCTGGCGCCGATCATCAAACGTTACCTCGACCGTTATTCGCAGGTATCGGTCGAGCTGAATGTCTCCAACAATGTGCAGGACCTTATCGCGGAAAAGATCGATCTTGCAGTGCGCATCGGGGACCTCGCCGATTCAAGCCTGATCGCCCGGCGGTTCCTCAAAATGCGGGTCGGGCTTTGGGCGAGCGAGTCCTATCTTGCCCAACACGGCACGCCGGTTTCGTTGTCTGATCTCGGCAAGCACAATCTTATCGGGATTGCTCAAAGACCGAGGGAAGTGCCTCTGATCGATCGAGCAGGGCACACCCATCTGGTGACCATAGGAGATCATCTTCAGGTGGACGACCTGCAGACCTGCAAGGCGTTTATTGAGGCTGATCTGGGGATTGGACCGTTACCGGAATTCATATCGGCGACCCACTGGTCGAACGTGCGGCTGAGACCTGTTCTCCCGGATCTCAAGACGGATGAATTCACGACTTATCTGGTCTATCCCCGTCAGAGCTTCGTGCCGCTCAAGGTGCGCAAATTCATCGAGACGGCGCTTGAAGAAGCCTGAATCAGTAGGATTATTCAATCGGGATAAGCTTCAGGGAGCTGTTCGGAAGTCACGAAGCCGAGAATTGAGCAAATTCGACGCCTCCTGCGACCAGGGCGATAAGTGACGGGGACGCAAGCCTGGTCAACGGGGGTGGTATTTGGGGTTGAGCCTTTGCAAAGACGGTTTTACTGCTTACTCTAGCACGATTGGTGTTTTCCGTTTACGTAAAGGTCATTAGTTGCATGCCGCAGTTTGAATACGACGGGGTCAGGATCGCCTATCTGGATGAGGGGTCTGGTGACCCGATTCTGCTGATCCACGGTTTTGCATCCAACAAACAGGTCAACTGGCAATATCCCGGTTGGGTCGATCTTCTTGTCAAGGACGGCCGGCGGGTGATCGCCATCGACAATCGCGGCCATGGCGAGAGCCAGAAATTTTATGATCCTGCCGCCTATGGGGCGCCGGTCATGGCGGAAGACGCGCGGCATCTGCTCGACCATCTGGAGATCGAACAGGCCGATATCATGGGATATTCGATGGGCGCGCGGATTTCCGCGTTCCTGACGCTCAACCATCCTGGCCGTGTCCGCCGGGCGGTGTTCGGCGGTCTGGGGTACGGCATGGTTTCCGGCGTCGGCGATCCCGAGCCGATTGCATCGGCGCTCGAAGCCGAGCGTCTGCAGGACGTTTCCGACCGGACGGGCCGCGCCTTCCGGGCATTTTCCGACCAGACCGGCTCGGACAGGCGGGCGCTTGCGGCCTGTATGCGTTCCTCGCGGCAGAAGATCAGCGAAGAGGATGTCGCGCGAATCGAGCGGCCGGTCCTCGTTGCCGTCGGAACCAAGGACGATATCGCCGGATCCCCGCAGAAGCTGGCGGATCTCATCCCGCATGCGGAGGTTCTGGATATCCCGGGGCGCGACCACATGGTGGCGGTCGGGGACAAGGTCTACAAACAGGGCGTTCTGGCGTTCCTGAACAATGTGGACGCCTGAGCAGCAACATGGATAGCGCTCACACGGGAGGTGTCATGGAACCGGAACGCATCGAATTTCGCGGCGCCGAGAACAACCGGCTGGTTGCCGACCTCTATGGAGAGAACGGCCAGCCGGTGATCATGCTGCACGGCGGTGGCCAGACTCGGCACTCCTGGGACGCCGCATCCCGGCGGATCGCCGGCCTCGGTCATCCGGTCTATGCGTTCGATCAGCGCGGTCACGGCGAGAGTGACTGGGTTGAAAGCGGCAACTACGGCTTTTTCGATTTCGCGCAGGATCTTGCTGCCGTGACACGGCAGGTGCAGGCGCGTCACGGCGCGAGACCCGTCGTCGTTGGCGCATCACTCGGTGGTTTTGCAGGCATGCTGGCCGAAGGCCGGGTGAATACGGGGGGGCTGGCGGCGCTGGTTCTGGTCGATATCACGCCGCGGATCGACATGGGCGGCGTCAGCAAGATACTCGGGTTCATGGGGGAGCGGGTCGAGGAGGGCTTTGCGAGTGTCGAAGAGGCCTCCGATGCGATCGCCCGCTATCTGCCGAACAGGGCGCGTCCGAAAGACCTCTCCGGGCTCTCCAAGAACCTGCGGCTTCATGACGACGGCAGGCTGCGCTGGCATTGGGATCCGGCGTTTCTGCAATCACGGCAGCATCAGGATGCCGAGGTGTCGGCATCGGTGCAGGAAGAGGTGCTGGCGGCCACGTCCAATCTCACGCTGCCGGTCCTGCTCATTCGCGGTCAGAATTCGGAACTGGTCTCCCTCGATCATGTCCGGGAGTTTCGCGAGCGGGTTCCGCAGGCAAGGTTCACGGACATCCGCGACGCCGGACACATGGTGGCCGGTGACAAGAACGATGTCTTCGCTGCCGCCGTCGAGGAGTTTCTGCTCGATCTGAAAGCCGGTGCCGCGATAGCCTGACGGACAAAATTGACGTTACGTCAGTTATTTGCGCGGTTCTTTTGAGAAATTGATTCCGGCCCGCAGCGGTCAACCCCCCTTGAACTGCGGAGTCCGCTTTTCCAGGAAAGCCTTGCACCCCTCGCGGTAGTCTTCACTGTCGACGCAGATGCGGGCGTTGGTCTGTGCATCGCTCAGTTCGGTGGCCTGCGCCGGCTGCGCAAGGTGGTTCAGGGCGTGTTTGGCTGCCTTGAGCGACAACGGCGCGTTTGCGGCAATTCGTTCGCACAGGGCCGCGATACGCCCGTCCAGAGCGGCATCTTCCACGACTTCGTTGATCAGGCCCATCGCCAGGGCCTCGTCCGCCGGAAAGCGATCTGCCGTGAACAGGAGACGTTTGGCATTGGAAACGGAGACAGCTTCCAGCAGATCGGAGAGCGCTTCGGGCGGATAGGCAAGGCCGAGCCTGGCCGCCGGTATGCTGAACACGGATGACCGGGCCGCGATCCTGATGTCGCAGGCAAGGGCGAGACCGAGCCCGCCGCCGAGACAGGGCCCGTTGATGGCGGCAATGACCGGCACCGGCAAAGCCTTCAGGGACTGGAATGCAGCCACGTTGATGTCGTCGTAGCGCTTCGCAGCTTCCGGCGTGGAGCGAATGGCCTCGAATTCGGATATGTCCGCGCCGGCGCAGAAACTTTCGCCTCCAGCCCCCCTGACGATGCAGACGCGGACGGCAGGGTCCGCGCGGACGGCCTCCATCAGCTCGGGGATACGCTGCCAGGCGGCGAGGGGGAGCGCGTTTTTCCTGTCCGCCGCATTGAGCAGCAGCTCGGCCACCGGTCCGTTGATACTCAGGAGCGGATTGGCTGGAACTCCGGTCTGCAGGCTGACGGTCGGCATCATTCGTCCTCGACGGTTCACTCTGGAATTGCAGGAAGCTGGAAATTTTAAGATTTCAGCGTTCATAACAAGGGTTCATATCTGATATCAGCAAGTTTGATTTTGGAAAATCAGACGACGGTCCTATTTTAAGGACTTGAACGTGACGGCTTGAAAAGGAGACAGGCCATGTCGGCACCCATCAGCAAGTCCGACCCCAAGCGGGTTGTGACCCATGATCCGGTTTGGCAGAAGCTGCGGGAAGAGGCACAGGAAATGGTTGCCGCTGAGCCGGCCCTGTCGTCTTTCGTCTATGAAACGGTTCTCAATCACGAGAGCCTGGAAGAAGCCGTCGTCCATCGGCTTGGAGACCGTCTCGGCAGGGACATCGTTTCGGCATCGCTGATCCGCCAGACCTATCTTGAGGCGCTGGCGGACGAGCCGGAGCTCGCCGAGATCTTCCGCGTCGATATCGTCGCCGTTTTCGACCGCGACCCTGCCTGCTTCCGTTTCCTGGAGCCGGTTCTTTATTTCAAGGGGTTCCACGGGCTACAGACACACCGGCTGGCGCACTGGCTCTGGCGGAAGGGGCGTCAGGATTTTGCCCTCTACCTGCAAAGCCGAGCCTCCGAGGTGTTCCAGATCGACATTCATCCGGCCGTACCGGTCGGGCGCGGTATTTTCATCGACCACGGGACCGGCATTGTCGTCGGTGGAACGGCTGTTATAGAGGATGACGTCTCCATCCTGCAGGGCGTGACGCTCGGCGGGACCGGCAAGGCGGGCGGCGACCGTCATCCCAAGATCCGTCACGGGGTTCTGCTTGGCGCCGGTGCAAAGGTGCTCGGCAATCTGGAGATCGGTCATTGCTCCAGGATCGCTTCCGGATCGGTGGTGCTGGCGGACGTTCCTGCGAACACGACGGTGGCCGGCGTGCCGGCCAGAATTGTCGGCAAGGCAGGGTGCGCGGAGCCGGCCCGCAGCATGAACCAGCTTCTGGGCGACGACGTGGTCCGTCAGGACTGAAGAACAGGAAGACGGGGATAGACGGCGGAAAAGCTTTGGCATTTCCGTCCGGTCTTGTAGGGTCCGCGCCGCATATGCAGAACAACGAAGACTTTTAGGAGATCGCCTTGAAACCCGATGAAATCCGCAAGATCGAAGCTTACCTTCGCTCGAAATTCGAGTTGGCCAGCCTGCAGGTGCGTGCCCGTCCGATCAAGGACGACTCCGCGGAAGTTTATATCGGCGACGAATTTATCGGTGTGATCTTTCGGGACGACGAGGACGACGATCTCAGCTGGAACTTCCAGATGGCAATTCTGGAAATCGATCTGGAGGGCTGAGCCCGGACTGAATTCAGTCGGGACAGGAAAACAGGCGGCCTTCCCGAGAGGCCGCCTTTTTCATGCGCTTGCTGTCCTTGCGCTCAGGCTGCCCCGCGATCTGCGTTCATGCCGGTCATCGTATTCTGAAACTGTCGATTTTCTGCAGGATGGCATTGTCGAGTTGCCGCCAGTCCGGCAGAAGGTCCCGCGGGAACCGGTATCGCAGTTCAAGTCCCGAGGTCAGCAGAACCGCGCGATTGCAGACAGTGTCGCCTTCCATTGAAGACCGCTTGAGGCAACGGGCGATGAACCCGTTCTGGACAGCAGGATCGTAGACGATCAGCTCGGTTGCGGATGCGCCGCGCGACGACAGGTTGAGGATCTTCAATCCGTCGGGTCCGGCCAATTCTCCACCCCGGGCAAGGCGCCGGTAAAACGGGTCCATCCGGGCTCGCAGGCTCTGTCTGCCAGGATTGTGTTCCAGTTCGATCTGGATGGGGCCAGCAACTTTTGGCAGATCGCTGCCCCCATCGGGCTGAAGCCTTCCCCCGTTACGGCCGGCACTTTCCAGTCCGGGCCAGCCCATCGCAAGGCGCAGGATATCGAGCTGGCTGTCCGTTTCGGAGGATTGTCCGTGCGCGCCGACAACATAGTCCGGCGGAATGCGGAACCGCACCGACCCGATGGACAGGGCGACTGGCCCGCTGGCGGCAAAGGCGGCTTCATTTTCCTGCCAGGCTTTCGACCAGAAAGTCACCCTGCCGGCGATATGGGCCGCGCCGAGAACGCAGATTGCCAGTGCAAGATATGTGAAGCCGCGGGTCCGGCCCCCGATTGGAGCGGGAAGCGAGAGCGGTATCACCGGCCGCTCCACGATGCGGAAACTGCTCGGTTCTGGGACACCTTGTCCTGAATCGAGACAGACGTCCCGCTCGGGGATGGTTCCGTTGCCGGCTTGAGTGGCCGTTTTTCGCGGGTTTTTCCCATTTGCCCTTCCGGCACAGTCTTTGCTCTTGACCCTTTAGGATTTCTTAATCACTTTCCGGACGGAAGAGTTAACAGGGGGTTAACGGGCGTGTTTTTTGACCTACTTCTCGTTGGATACATCGCATGCGCCGGTTTTGTGGCTGCGGGCGTGCTCGGCAGCCTCTATCAATTGATCACGAGAGAGCCACCGCGCTTCAATTTCGCGGGCGAGACCGTCATGGCGTTTCTGACAGGCGTCGTCATGTGTATCTTCGCAGGACCATTCATCATCATGCGCAACGCCATTCGCGGTCGACGTATCGAAAACCGACCCCTTGGCTGGCTCGTCGCTTCTTCCACAATCGCCGGAATGTGGAGCATGTGTTCGGGTATCATGGTGATGAATGTCGCCATGATCCTGGTCGGCTACTCGTGAGGTCCCATGCCGATTTTCGCTCTTGAGGGCCGCAAGCCCAGCTTTCCCGACAACGACGAATACTGGATTGCCCCGACGGCCACGCTGATCGGGGATATTCGCCTGTCGGGAGAGGCGAGCGTCTGGTTCGGGGCTATCCTGCGCGGCGACAATGAACCCATCACGGTCGGGTCCCGCTCGAATGTGCAGGACGGTTGTGTCTTTCACACCGATATGGGGTTTCCGCTGACCGTAGGTGCCGGCTGTACCATCGGCCACAAAGCCATTCTTCACGGCTGCACGATCGGCGACAATTCCCTTGTCGGCATGGGCGCCACCGTTTTGAACGGGGCCGTGATCGGTAAAAACTGCATCGTCGGCGCGAATGCGTTTATCGGCGAGGGCAAGGAAATTCCCGACAATTCGCTGGTCGTCGGCATGCCGGGAAAGGTCATCCGGACGCTGAGCGAAGAAGCGGTGGACGGTCTGCGCAAATCCGCTGAAGGCTACGTCCGCAACTGGCGGCGCTTCAAGGCCGGACTGACCGAGATCTGATCACCCGACCATTGCCGGAAAAGGCGGAAGCCGGCCTGCGGGGGCGGGCCGACTTCCTGGATCCGGTCGTGGTAGGGATGGGGAGGGTGGGGACGCGACCGGATCGTCCAAGCGGTTCGGTAAGCCGAACCAATCCCTAACCTGGGTTGGCTGTTGCAGCCTTATCTGGACACGCTGCTGACCGTGGTGACGCGCGTGTCGGATATGCCCGTCCAGTCCACGGTAGAGCTGGCCGACTGGCGTTTGATGTAGCGGTAAGGGGTCGAGTACCAGGGCAAGACCGCCTCGATCTGGTTGTCGAGGATCACGTCGCCGTGGTCGGTCCTGACCGTCAGCACAGCATGTCCCGAATTCTTGACGTCCTTGGCCACAGTGATCAGAAGGGCGCTCCTGGGCCAGCCCGCCTCGACAAGCACGCGCTGTTTCTCCAGAACGTATTCCTCGCAGTCGCCATAACCCTCTACCGGATAGGTCCAGCGTTCGGCCTCGCCGAAGAGATCTTCGTCGGTCATCGGCCGGACACGCTGGTTGACCTCGGCGTTGATGTCGATGAGTTCCTGCCAGCGCGCTTCGTCCAGACGCACGACAACCGGCTCGTAGCGGTCTTTCGGGCAGGCCCAGGCGTAGTCGCGGCAGAACTGCTTGTGACCGATGGGTGCTTTCACCACCGTGTTCATTTCCATGAAACGGCCGGGTTCGGCACTGGCGGCAGTCCCCATCAGCAGGGGTGCCGGCATCATCATGGCAGTTGCTATCAAGATATTTCGAAGTAGTTTCATCATCACGCCCTCCCCAAGGCTGACGCAACGATGCATGTATGCTTTTTACTTCAAGAAAATCCCCGTCATAAAATAGTAATAGAATTCTAGTTTTGTTTTATCTAAGTTTTATGTTCATTCGATACTTGTTTTATTTAAATTAGCGTCGAATTTGTCTAAAATTGTACAGATCCTCCGCAAGTCCTTGAATCGGTTGAGCTGTCCTGTTTCTGGAGCGGAAAGTTCCGGGGCGGCGAGGGGGCAAAACCCGTGGTTCCGCACCCACAGCAGGCGTGTTTCGCGGCTTTGCAGCCACGAAAGATTTTTATTTGATGTCATGAAAAAAAAGCCGGTGTGCCCCTGCGGAAATTCGAGGAGGGGGCATGTTGAATGCTTGTTCAGGCAGTTTGACTGGAAAAACAGGGCTCGACCTGTGCGCGCGGGGCCGGACCGTCCCCCGATTTCGAGCGTTTTCCTGAATTCAGTTCAACCAGACATGATCGTATGGGAGGCGGAACGCAAAAATCGAGCGGCGAGGATCAGCTGTCGCCGGAAGACGAGATATGCTGTTCCAGAATGTCACGGTTCTGAACCGCGGCAAATTCCACCGCTATGCCGCCCTCGATGGGTCGGACGACGCGGGCGTGCATCTTGCCCAGGGTGATCGGGTCGCCCATATGCGGCATGATCTCGGTGGCGATAGCTGCTCCGGACAGAGAAACGTCAATAATCCGGACCATATGCTCGGAACCGTCCGGCAGGATCATTCTGGTCATCGGGTTCTTCGGCACGAAGCGGTCGTGACGGCGGTCCTCGGGAAGATTGAGCTCGTCCCTGTTGGCGAGCCAGGTCAGGACGTTGGCGATCTTGTCACGCTTGCGCGCCGTGTTTTGCAGTTCGACAGCGAAGCCGCCGTCGATCAGGCGGGAGATCTGCCCTTCCACACGGCTCAAATGGTCGAGATAGGCAATCACGCGTTCGCCGACGCGGCCGGTAACTGGCGCGATCATCGCCATTCCGCCGGGAGACATGTCGATGACCTGGCATGGATATTCACGGCGGTCCTCAAGCATGAACCGGCCCAGAATGTTGACCTGAACCCGTTGATGTCGCCGGCGATCAGTGACTTGAAGCGATCTGCTTCCCTCTGGTGCTGTTGCCAATCCGGCGCCCATGCCTGTTTATCCAATACCGTGCGGGTCCCGCACTGCCTCCGGCCGGGAAAGGAATCCCGGTATTTCTATTAAGCACTTTAGGCAGTTGAGGTTAACGATGTGTAAGAGTTTAGCCCACGGGAGCCTCAGGTCTAGGCCACGGACGCATAAATTTCTCTTCCGGAGAGTGAAATTTGGGGAAGGCAGAAGGAACGGTTGCAATAACGAATAAAAATTGAAATTTTTCAAGACGCAACTTTTGCGTTGAAGCCCTTTGATCCGCGCACCGCCGGTCCGGATCGACCGGTCCAGCGGTGCAGCAGTGATTCGTCGCCGGGCGTTACGGCTTGCCGCCGGAATAAACGGTCAGATGCCCGACTTTCTTTTCCGCGCCCCGGGGAAGCGGCGGCGGTGGCATGGTCATTCCTTCAGCGGTGAACCGTGGAAGTATCGGATTGATGGTTGACCGTTCTTCCATGAAATACGGCCGTTCGTCGGGCCAGACCAGACGCAGGCTGCTGATGGACTGGTTGAGGATCGGATGCAGTCCGATCCAGTACGGCTTTTCCATCGGCGTGCAGCTTCCCAGAATACGGATGCGGCCTTCGCCGGGTACGTTGAGCGGTACCAGCAGCATTTCCATCTGCAGAACCTGGCCACGTTCCGCCTGGCCGTTGACGCCGATGACCGCCGCTGCGGCGTCCTCGGTGATGGCTGCGATCAGGCTCTCAAGGGCTTCCCGGTCCTTGGTGCTCCAGCCGCGCAGGAAATTGCGGCCCTTGAGCTCCCGGCAGTGCGCCGAGCACAGGCGGGTTCCGGCGAGGCGATAACGGACGTCCTGCGGATTGTTCACCTCGAGAATGAAGGTGTCCCCCAGAAGACCGCGAATTTCACCCGGATCGACTTCGCTGCGGTTGGGAGCGGGGCGCGCGCCGCGCAGATTGTCCCAGTAGGAATAAAGAGTTTGCGTTACGCCGTGTTTCATCTTGTTTCGCCTCTTCGCCAATCTTTCGTCCGGTGTTCCGTCTCAAGACACTGTCTGTTCCAAAACGGGACGAATGTTCTTCCCTGTTCGTTTCTGAGGGATGCTAAGCAGGCGGCATGCCAAGTTGGCGGGCTGAGGTTTTTCCCGAGTTCGGGCCGATTTATTAAGGTTAAATTACGGTAAAGCTTGTCCCGGGGTGTGGT
Organism: uncultured Roseibium sp.; assembly: GCF_947496995.1. Classification (GTDB taxonomy): domain Bacteria; phylum Pseudomonadota; class Alphaproteobacteria; order Rhizobiales; family Stappiaceae; genus Roseibium. The sequence continues at coordinate 55,194 of NZ_CANMFD010000009.1, read as the reverse complement.
TGCTGGCAGCTTAAGGTTCTGTTCACGAAGAGTTGCGGGTGGGAGGAAGCCGCCGTTTTTCAGGCTGCGAACCGGAAGAAATGGCCGCATAAGGCACACCGGGAAAAACAGACGCCGGAAAACCCGTGAACGACTTACCTGAGCCGGACGTGTGGGGACGCGACCGTTTCATGGGGGGCAGGGCGAAGCGCTGGTCATCGGTTTGATGGCCGGCGCTTCGTTTTTTCTCTTACTGCCGATGAGGGTTGATTATGACTCGCCCGATGCCCATTCCTGTCTGCAGGCGAGACGCATCGCGCATTCGGCGGAACGAAGATAAGATGTCCACCGGCGCTTCAGGAGCGGTCAACTTTTCTGCTGTCATATGGGGCGATGTGAAAGCAGGTTGGTCTGGAAGACAAAACAGTCAAAGGCACAGGGTTCATGAACGTCTACAAATTCGATGAAGAGCGCGCCCGGCGTGAACAGGCCGCAAAGGACAGGGGGCCTCGTCCGCCGTCCGCGCCACCTGTGTTCAATCTTCCCGACGTCATCATCTGGCTCGGGGGAGCGATGATCGCAATCCATGTGCTGCGTGCTTACGCCCTGCCGCAGAGCTGGGACAACTGGATCGTCTACCTGTTTGCCTTCTGGCCTGCCAAATATGCCGCGTTCTGGAGCCTGACCCCGCTCGATATGGCGTCCAGCGTCTGGAGCAGCGTCTCCTACAGCCTGCTGCATGGCGGCGCGATGCATATCATCTTCAATCTGCTCTGGATGGCGATCTTCGGCAGCGCGGTTGCGCGCCGGTTCGGGGCTATGCGGTTTCTTGTCTTTTCGGCCTTGTGTTCGGTCGGCGGGGCTGCCGCGCATCTGGCGACCAACTGGGGCGAAACCGCGCCGATGATCGGCGCTTCGGCGGCGGTGTCCGGCCAGATGGCGGCCGCAATCCGGTTCGTTTTCGAGCTGGGGGGGCCGCTTGGAGCTTTCCGCCGGTCCGATCAGGCCGCCTATTACGTTCCCGCGCAGCCGCTGGCCGAGTGTTTCCAGAACCGGCAGGTGCTGGTGTTCGTTGCAGTATGGTTCGGACTGAACCTTTTCTTCGGCATCATGAGCGGTCCGGTCGCCGGTCAGCCGGCCAGTGTCGCCTGGCAGGCACACATTGGCGGATTCATCGCCGGCCTGGCGCTCTTTCCCCTGCTGGACCCGGTTCCGCGACGTCAAAATTAGCCGCTCGTCACCTCAACGGTTTGCGTAACCGGTTTTTTTTGCAATGATATGCGTCCCCCGTTTGATACGGGCCGGTTGATGCCATGGGAGAGGTGCAAAAATGACCGTTGCCGCAATCTTGAGTGGAAAAGGCCATGACACGATCACTGTGCGCAGTGATGTGTTGTTGAGCGAAGTTTGTGAAACCCTGGCGAAATACAAGATCGGTGCTGTCGTTGTCTACGACGGCAAAGACGCGATCGAGGGCATTGTGTCCGAACGCGACATCGTCCGTGTGGTGGGAACGCAGGGCGATACCGCGCTCAAGCTTCCCGTCTCGAAAGTCATGACGAAGGATGTCATGACCTGCACGGAAGAAAACAGTGTCAACGAGGTGATGGCACGGATGACCCAGGGCCGGTTCCGGCACATGCCCGTGGTCAAGGACGGCAAGCTCACCGGTGTAATATCCATCGGCGACGTGGTGAAGTTCAAGATCGCACAGGTCGAGCTCGAAGCCGAACAGATGCGCAGCTATATCACCATGGCCTGACAACTGGGGCCTGACAAAACAGGGGCCTGACAACAGGACAGGATAAGGCCGGTCTGCGAGACCGGCCTTCGTTCGTTAGCTTTTCAGTCCTGCGGCAGCCTTAGGTCAGCTTTTTCCGTAGACGTCATTCGGGTCATAGACCTTGTCCGCAGCGATCCTTTCCAGGCGCACGGCTCCATCATTTGTGCTGATGATTTTACGATAGAAACACGATCTGTAGCCGACGTGGCAGGTGGCGCCGTTGCCGGCAACGGAGACCTTGAGCACCAAGGCGTCCTGGTCGCAATCGGTCAGCATTTCATGGACGCTCTGGATCTGTCCGGAGGTCTCGCCCTTTTTCCAGAATTCCTGCCGGGAGCGGCTCCAGTACCAGGCCTCTCCGGTTTCGATGGTGCGCTTCAGGGCCTCGGCATTCATGTAGCCGACCATCAGCACTTCACCTGTCGCGACATCGGTGACCACGGCGGCGATCAGGCCGTCGGCATCATATTTCGGCATCAGAAGATCGCCGTCCTCGACCGCCTTCTTGCCGCCGCGTTCGGTAAATTCAATTTGAGACATTGGGGAAAAACCCTTGCCAGAAGAACAGATCGGCAGGGGCGGGAAATTTAAGCGCCCATGCCGCGCACCAGGGTCATGAATTTGGCCTGTTCGGCCGGTTCGTCCTGGAAAACGCCGGTGAATTGGGTGGTGATCGTGGAGACCCCCGGTTTCTGGATGCCGCGCATGGTCATGCACTGGTGCTCTGCTTCCAGCATCACAGCCAGTCCGCGCGGAGCCAGCGCGTCGTCAATGACCGATGCGATCTGCGCCGTCAAGTTTTCCTGCGTCTGCAGCCGCTTGGCATAGATATCGACCACGCGGGCGAGCTTCGACAGTCCGACGACGCCCTCGGCCGGATAATAGGCGATATGGGCCTCGCCGATGAACGGCAGCATGTGGTGTTCGCAATGGGAATGGAACGGGATGCCGCGCACCAGGACGATATCCTTGTAGCCACCTACGTCCTCGAAGGTCCGGGACAGATGCTCCGCCGGATCCTCGAAATACCCGCTGTAGAGCTGGCTCAGCGCCTTGACGACCCGCTTGGGTGTATCGGCAAGGCCTTCGCGGTCCGGATCGTCGCCCGTCCATGCAAGGATGGTGCGCACGGCGGCCTCCGCCTCTTCCCGGCTCGGACGATGCAACTCGTCGGGGGTCTTGCGTTCAAACGGTTTGGCAACCGGCTTGAGGACGGCGTCCATGGAAATCCTCGCAATATTACTTTTGTCACTCGTCATACGGCGCTCGTTGGTGCACAGATCATGACATCCAATCATAAAGATCGGGTTTTCAAGCCGCAGACCCTTATCATACTCCGTCCCGAAGCCAACTCACAGTCTGCGGGTGGCGCGGGCCGGTTGCAAGCGCGTCTGCGGTTCCTGCAATCACCGGCTGCGACCACTCAGCCTCTTGCGAAATTGCCGTGGCGTCTGATCTATATATATGAAAGATGTGCGCCATCAATGTGTCGCGTATCACAGGCATTCACGAAGAGGCGAGTATGCTCGACGATATCTACAACGCCAGGATACTGGAATTTGCCGGAAATATCCCGCGGATCGGCCGTCTGGAACATCCGGACGCGACCGCCAAGGCGCATTCCAAACTCTGCGGCTCGACTGTTCTCGTCGATCTTTGCCTGAAGGACGGTGTGGTGACGGATTTCGCCCATGATGTGAAGGCCTGCGCCCTCGGTCAGGCATCGTCCTCCATCATGGCGCAAAATGTCGTCGGGGCGAGGGCGGAGGAGCTGCGCGAGGTGCGTGACACCATGCGGGCAATGCTGAAGGAAGGCGGAAAACCGCCGGCCGGGCGCTTCGCAGACCTGAAATTTCTTGAGCCGGTGAGAGAATACAAGGCCCGGCACGCCTCCACCTTGCTGACGTTCGATGCCGTCGTGGATGCGCTCGATCAGATCGAAGCGAAACAGAAAGAAGGGGGTGCCGCGGCCTGAGGCCGGCGCGGCCCGCTTCTCGACAACATGTGTTCCTCCCCAAAAAACGGCGCCGCTCACGCCACTTCCAGGCAGCTCTCCCTTGCGGGGCAGGCTGCGATCTGGCTGATCTGGATTTACCGCCACTCCCTGTCGCTTTTCATGGGCAGGGGCTGCCGCTATGCGCCCACCTGTTCCGATTACACCGAGCAGGCCATCCGCAGATACGGCTTCTGGACCGGAGGCTGGATCGGACTGGCGCGGATCCTCAGGTGCAATCCGTGGGGGGCTTCGGGGTTTGATCCCCTGCCGGAGACCTTGCCCGAAAACGCGCGCTGGTGGACGCCCTGGCGCTACGGCCGCTGGACGGGTGACCATATCGCCGAGGAACACCGGCTGGACTGAGCTGACCGTCGAAATTGCATCGGTGTCTGCCGTCTTCGCTGCAATTCAGTTGACGTTAAGGAATGTGGGTGCGACGCTCTATCCATCAACCGAAAGGTGGAATGGATATGGACGCAAGCGACTTCCATTTCGTGATGATCAAGCCGACCCACTATGATGATGACGGCTATCCGATCCAGTGGCTGCGCTCGGCCATTCCCTCCAACACGCTTGCAAGCCTGAACGGCCTGGCGGAAGCTGCAAAAGAGCGCCGGGTGCTGGGTGAAGACGTCCGGATTCATCTCGAAACCTATGACGAAACCAACAAGCGGGTGCGGCCGCAAAAGATCGCGAGGGAAATCCGCAGGCGAGGCGGCAAGGCCCTGATCGCACTTGTCGGGGTTCAATCGAACCAGTTTCCAAGAGCCGAGGATCTCGCCAGGAAGTTCCTGAAGGAAGGTCTGCAGGTCGCCATCGGCGGGTTTCATGTCTCGGGCTGTATCTCCATGCTTGAGGAAATGCCCGGGGAAATGGTCCGCCTGCAGGAAGAGGGCGTCAGCCTGTTTGCCGGGGAGGCGGAAGAGCGACGACTGGACCAGGTTTTCCGCGATGCCTTTGCGGATGATCTGAAACCGCTCTACAACTTCATGGCGGATCTGCCGTCGCTTCAGGGGGAGCCGACACCGATCCTGCCGCCCAAACATATCCGCTTCACGGCCGGGTCCCATTCCAGTTTCGATCTCGGCCGCGGCTGTCCGTTTCAGTGTTCCTTCTGCACCATCATAAATGTTCAGGGCCGCAAGAGCCGGTTCCGGTCGGCCGACGACCTGGAACAGATCATCCGGGACAATTATGCCCAGGGGATCAACCGGTTCTTCATCACCGACGACAATTTCGCCCGCAACCGCGACTGGGAACCGCTGTTCGACCGGCTGATCGCCCTGCGGGAGGGAGAGGGCTTTGACATCAAGTTCATCATCCAGGTGGATACGCTCTGTCACCGGATCGAAAATTTCATCGAAAAGGCGGCACGGGCCGGGGTGAACCGGGCCTTTATCGGCCTGGAGAACATCAATCCGGACAATCTGCTTGCCGCCAAGAAGCGCCAGAACAAGATCACCGAGTACCGGGAAATGCTGCAGAAGTGGCGCGCCCAGGGCGTGACCACCTATGCCGGCTACATTATCGGCTTTCCGGGCGACACGAAGGCATCGGTTCTGCGCGATGTCGAAATCATCAAGAAGGAACTGCCGCTCGACCTGCTGGAATTCTTCTACCTGACCCCGCTTCCGGGATCGGAGGACCACAAGGTGCTGTTGTCGAAAGGGATCTGGATGGACCCGGATCTCAACAAATACGACCTCAATCACCGTGTGACCCATCATCCCCGGATGAGCGACACGGACTGGGAGGAGGCCTACCAACAGGCCTGGGAAAGCTACTACTCCGACGATCATATCGAGACCGTCCTGCGCAGGGCCGCCGCACACAGGAAAGGCCGGCCCGGCAACAAGCTGTTTCTGATGATGTGGTTCCGGCTGATGGTGCAATGTGAAGGCGTGCATCCTCTTGAAGGCGGCTATTTTCGCCTGAAGGTCCGCAAGGACCGGCGCAGCGGCCTGCCGGTCGAAAATCCGGTCGGTTTTTATGCGCGCTATCTGCTGGATATCGTTGCAAAGCACTGGGCCTATGCGTCCGCCACCTGGCGGGTCTACCGGATCTACAGGAAGGTCAAATCCTCCCCGGACCGGCGCAGCTACACCGATCTGGCGATCTCGCCGATGGACGGAACGGGAGAAGAGGATCTCGCAATGATCCGCGATACGCGCGGCGGAGTAGAAGCCGTCGCCAAAAAAGTCCGCGACGCGGCCTTGAGCAAGGCGGGGAAAGACCGGGCAAAAGCGGCCTCGTAGCAACAGGCAGGGGATGAAGGAACGCTTCTTCGTCAGCCGCGCGCGAGGTGCTGACGAAAATCTGTTGCAGGTTGAAAAAACCGAAAGACAGTCTGTGAAATTAGGTGTATTCGGCAAAGGCCGTCGACAGGTTCCGGGGAAGGCAGCACGCTGGCATCAGCGCCGTTCCGGGCCGTCGCCAATCATGGATGGAAACCGGGTGCGGCGCACCGGACGACTGGGGTCTTTCAGGGCGCCATGAACAAGGCTCTTCCCCAGGCCGGAACCGGGGATATCCAGATCCGTACGGCAAATCCAGACGATCTTGCCGAACTCCTTCGTATTGAGAACAGTGCCTTTTCGGGCGACCGGATCTCAAGGCGCAGTTTCCGCAGGTTTGTGGACAGTCCACGCGCCCGTATTCTGGTCGCCTGCGGGGAGGCGGGCCTGTGCGGCTATGCGCTTTTGCTTCTGCGCCGGGGCACGGTGCTGGCGCGGCTTTATTCGCTTGCGCTTGACGCGGACTGCCGGGGCAGGGGGCTGGGAGCGAGGCTGCTGAAAGCCGCGGAAGCGGCGGCGTTCGAGGCGGACAGGATTGTCCTGCGCCTTGAGGTGCGGGCAGACAATGATGCCGCAATGCGCCTCTATGAAACAAACGGCTACCGCACTCTCGGACGTGTCGAGAACTACTACGACGACGGCTGCGCGGCTCTTCGCATGGAAAGGCTTCTTCACGGGCCGGATCTGGGCGCCGGCAGGGCGCCCTATTATTCGCAGACCACCGATTTCACCTGCGGGCCCGCCTGCGCGCTGATGGCGATCCGGCATTTCGACAGGACATTTTCCGCCGGCCCGCTGCAGGAACTGACGCTGTGGCGCGAAGCGACGACAATCTATCTCGCCGCCGGTCATGGCGGTTGCGGCCCCTTCGGCCTTGCCAATGCGCTTGTCCGCCGCGGGCTTTTGGCGGAAGTGCGATTGTCTCCCGATGAACCGCTATTCGTGTCCTCGGTGCGGGACCCGGAAAAACGCAAGGTGCTGATCCTGGTGCAGGAAGGCTACCGTGCCGAAGCGAAAAAGCTTGGCGTCTCCCGCTCTACCAAGCCGCATGATGCGCTCAGCCTTGCAAAACATGTTTCCGCCGGGGCGATGGCGATCGTTCTGATCTCCGGTTACCGGATGTTCGGTGAGAAGGTTCCGCACTGGGTTCTGGTCCATGACGTCGACGATCGGCATCTGATCCTGCATGACCCCTGGCTTGAGCACGACCGCCATGAAAGCCCGGCGGATGCCGCCAATATTCCCGTTCCATTCGCCGAATTCGACCGTATGGCCCGCTGGGGTCGCGGCGGCGTTCGTGCGCAGGTGCTCATACGAAAGGAACCCTGATCCCATGTCCTCCTGGGTCATTCTGGTCGACAATCTGAAGGATGTTTCAAACGCCGAGACACCGCACAAGGTGATGACGGTGCATGAATATCTCATGCATCCGAAGCTGTTTGCCGGAGCCAATCCGTCAATCCTGAACCTGTCGCGGTCTTATGGCTACCAGGGCGCCGGCTATTATGCCTCGCTGCTGGCGGAAGCCCGTCAGCACCGCGTCGTTCCGGCCGTCGAAACGATGATCGAGCTTTCACGCAAGCAGCTCTATCAGCACGCCCTGCCGGAACTGGAGGACAAGCTGAACAGGGGGCTGCGCAAGATGGCAGCCGAAGACGCCGATGGCGTGAGGCGCATGCTTGTCCATCTCGGCCAGACCGGCGAGCCGGCGCTGGAACCGTTTGCCCGCCTGCTTTTCGACTGGTTCCGGGCCCCGGTTCTGGAAGTCATGCTGGAGCCGGGCGAGTGGCGCAGCATCAAGCGGATAGGCGTTCTTGCCGTGGACGGCCTGGCGCCCGGGGAGCGGTCGCTTTTTCTGAGTGCCGTTGAAACCTACACGACGCGGCCGTGGCGGGCCCCGAAGCAGCGGGCGACGATGAAATACTCCCTGGCTGTCCTGTCCGATCCGAAGGAGGAACTGCCCCCGTCCAGCATTGCCTCGCTCAGGCATATGGCCAGGGTCGCCGCACGCCAGGGTGTGGAAGTGGTTCCCATCGGCAAGGGCGATCTCGACAGGCTGGCGCAATTCGATGCGCTGTTTATCCGCGAGACCACGAATATCGACAATCACACCTACCGTTTCGCCCGCCGGGCGGTTCAGGAAGGCATGCCGGTCATCGACGATCCGGTGTCGATGATCCGCTGCACCAACAAGGTCTATCTGACGGAACTCCTGAACAGCAACGGCATCGCGACGCCGAAGACAATCGTGCTGTCTTCCCTCAAGGAGGCGGGCGATCTGGAGGAACAACTCGGATCGCCGGTGGTGCTCAAGATCCCGGACGGATCCTTCAGCCGGGGTGTTTTCCGTGTCGCCGGAGCCGAGCCGATCCGGGAGAAACTGAAGGAGCTCTTTCAGGAGAGCGCCATTTTGCTGGCGCAGGAATATTGTCCGACCGATTTCGACTGGCGCATCGGGGTGCTCGACGGCGAACCGCTGTTTGCCTGTCAGTACCAGATGGCCAAGAAACACTGGCAGATCGTGCGTCACGAGGCCGGCAAGAAATCGGTCGAAGGCGGGTTTGCGACTTTTTCTCTGGCGGAAGCCCCGCCGGCCGTTGTCGATATCGCCGTACGAGCCGCCCGTCTGATCGGTGACGGTTTTTACGGGGTGGACCTGAAAATGATAGACGACCGGGTCGTTGTCATCGAAATCAACGACAATCCCAACCTCGATCACGGCGTGGAAGATCTTGCCGAAAAGGATACGGTCTGGGAGCGGCTCATCCGCTGGTTTGTCCGCCGACTTGAAGTCAGGTGAGCGCCTTCCGATATTAAACGTAAGGAAACCTTCGGAAAAGGTTGCCGGATTATCCTGAATCCCGTATTCCCGGCCCGTTGCAATTCCTTAGAACAGCTTACCTGCCTTGTCTGCAGGAGTGAGCAGGAGAAAAACGATGATCCAACTGACTTTCCCCGACAATTCCGTGCGCGACTACGAAGCAGGCATTACCGGTCTTGCTGTCGCCGAAGGCATCTCCAAGTCGCTCGCCAAGAAGGCTGTAGCAATGACCTTGGACGGGGAGCTGAAAGATCTCACCGACCCCATCGGCACCAGCCACAAGATCGAGATCGTCACCCGCGACGATCCGCGCGCGCTTGAGCTGATCCGTCACGATGCGGCCCATGTGATGGCCGAAGCGGTGCAGGAATTGTGGCCGGGTACCCAGGTCACAATCGGTCCGGTGATCGAGAATGGCTTTTATTACGATTTCAAGCGCGTGCATCCCGACAGCGGTGACGACTGGCCCTTCACGCCCGAAGAGCTGCCGGTCATCGAAAAGAAGATGCGCGAGATCATCGCGCGCGGCGCGCAGTTCACCAAGGAAATCTGGTCCCGCGAGGAAGCCAAGCGCTACTTCGCCGCCAAGGGCGAGGCCTACAAGGTCGAACTTGTCGACGCGATCCCCGAAGACCAGGAACTCAAGATCTACAAGCAGGGCCAGTGGCTCGATCTGTGCCGGGGGCCGCATATGGTTTCCACCCGGCAGATCGGCGACGCCTTCAAGCTGATGAAGGTTGCCGGCGCCTACTGGCGCGGCGATTCCGACAACGAGATGCTGACGCGTATCTACGCGACTGCGTGGCATAACGAGAAGGAATTGAAGGCCTATCTTCACATGCTGGAGGAGGCCGAAAAGCGCGACCACCGCAAGCTCGGCCGGGAAATGGATCTCTTCCACTTCCAGGAAGAAGGGCCGGGCGTCGTCTTCTGGCATCCGAACGGCTGGGACATGTTCCAGACGCTCATCGCCTACAAGCGCCGCGTCCTGAAGGACACCTACAAGGAGGTGAATGCGCCGCAGATCCTGCATACCTCGCTTTGGGAAACCTCCGGTCACTGGGGCTGGTACAAGGAGAACATGTTCTCGGTGCAGTCCGCGGACCCGGAAGCGGAGGACACGCGTGTCTTCGCGCTGAAGCCGATGAATTGCCCGGGGCATGTTCAGATCTTCAAGCACGGGCTCAAGAGCTACCGCGACCTGCCTCTGCGCCTGGCCGAGTTCGGTGTCGTCCACCGCTACGAGCCTTCCGGGGCGTTGCACGGCTTGATGCGTGTGCGCGGCTTCACCCAGGACGATGCGCATGTGTTTTGCACCGAGGAGCAACTGGCGGACGAGTGCCTGAAGATCAACGACCTGATCCTGTCGGTCTACAAGGATTTCGGTTTTGACGAGATCGTCGTCAAACTGTCGACCCGCCCGGAAAAGCGCGTCGGCACCGATGAGATGTGGGACCATGCCGAAGAGGTTATGGGCGCGGTTCTCAAACAGATCGAGGAGCAGTCGGAAGGCCGGGTGAAAACCGATATTCTGCCGGGCGAGGGCGCATTCTACGGACCCAAGTTCGAATATACGCTTCGGGACGCGATCGGCCGGGAATGGCAGTGCGGAACGACCCAGGTCGATTTCAATCTGCCGGAGCGCTTCGGCGCCTTCTATGTGGACCGCGACGGCGAGAAGAAGACGCCGGTGATGATCCACCGGGCGATCTGCGGCTCCATGGAGCGGTTCCTCGGCATCCTGATCGAGAACTATGCCGGTCATTTCCCGCTGTGGTTCGCGCCGCTGCAGGTGGTCGTGGCGACCATTACCTCCGAGGCCGATGCCTACGGTCAGGAAGTTGCCGATCTTCTGAAGGCCAAGGGCCTGAAGGTGGAAACCGACTTCCGCAACGAGAAGATCAACTACAAGGTCCGCGAACACTCGCTCGCCAAGGTTCCGGCAATTGTCGTCTGCGGCATGCGCGAGGCGGAAGAGCGGACGGTGAATATCCGTCGTCTCGGTTCCAAGGACCAGACTTCCATGGGTCTCGACGAAGCGGTTGCGGCCTTTGTCGAGGAAGCCCTGCCGCCGGATCTGAGGTAGGCTTTTCTTTCCCGGCTCGCGGGAAAACAGTCAACTTGCGGAATGCCCTTTCACGAGGGCATTCCGTCTCCGGATGAACACAGGCCGAACTTCGATGGTCGGCCGTCATATTCATGATACACTGCATCTGGTATTGGGTTCCAAATTTGCCAGAGCAAGATCAGATTCAAGACGACCGCCGTGCACCAGACCGAATTCAGTTATGCCAATCCGGAACAGCCGCCGCTCAAGCGTTGGACCATTCGCGCGATTGAAGGCCTTTCCGGCCGTCGGAAGCTCCTCGATCTCTATGATGTCTGGAAAGACACCATGGTCGGCACGTCGGAATATATCTGGAACGATCTGCTCGGGCTGATCAACCTGAATGTGTCCGTCGCCGACGGCGAGTGGCCGCCGCAGAACCTGCCGGAGGGCCCGCTGGTGCTGATCGCCAACCATCCCTACGGCATCGGCGACGGCCTTGCGATCCTGGCGCTTGCCGAGAAACTGGACCGGCCGTTCAAGATCCTGATCAACAACGAGCTTCTCAAGGTCCCGGAGGTCCGGCCGTTTTCTCTTCCGGTGGATTTCGAGGAAACCAAGGAAGCCTTGAAGACCAACATGCAGACCCGCAAGGAGGCGCTTCGCCTGCTCCAGGAAGGCACGACGATCATCGTGTTTCCAGGTGGCGGGGTCGCAACCGCCGCCAAGCCCTTCGGCCGCGCGCAGGAGCTGCCGTGGAAGACCTTCACGGCGAAGATGATCCGTTCCTCCAGGGCGACGGTTCTGCCGCTTTATTTCGATGGCCAGAATTCCTGGCTGTTCCATCTGGTGAGCAAATATTCGCTGACCTTGCGCCTGTCGTTGCTGGTGCGCGAATTCCGCCGCATCATCGGATCGGTGATGACCGCGCGTGCGGGCCAGCCGATACCGTTCGAAACTCTTTCCGGCTTCGCGGACCAGAAGGAAATCATGGATTTCCTCCAGACCAAGGTCATGGAAATGGCGCCGGCGATAAAGACCGACCGTGTGCTTGCACGACGCCTGTAAGGCAATTTTTCCGAAAAAGATGAAATTTGGATAGAGGCCCGTACGACGGGGCCTTCGCAGCAGCGGTCAATCGGTCAGTTGCTTGACACTGTCTCTTGCTGACCTGCCAGTTCGGCCATGCTGGTGACCACTTCCACTTCGCGGTCTTCTCCGGGCAAGACTTCGAAAGTATGCAGATAGGTGCGGCCGTTATTGCGGGCAATCGCTTCGTATTCCCCTTCTGCCAGCACGAAATCCGGGAAGGCGCCGGTGGCTTCCACCACGATATCGCCTCCGGGGCTGAGCACGGACCAGGTGGTGTTGGCGATGGCTTCCCCGCCGCGTTCATTGACCAGCTTCAGGGTAATGTCCGCGGCCTTGTGGAATATGGTCGCTTCGGTGAGCTTGCCCGGGAGCACCTGAATGTCGGCACGTATGACGGCGTTCACATCGCCGTAGCGGCTGACTACATGATAGGTGTCGGCGGAAAGCCGGACGATGGAGCCGGGTTTGACATTGCTGGCAATCAGGTCGCGTTCGCCGCGCTCGTCAAATTCCCTGCCGTAGACGTCGAAGGAGACGATCCGGTCGTCGAGATCCTCGCCATCCTTGAGCGCCGCGCCGAACTTGATGCCGCCGGCATTGAGGGTCAGCATCTTCGACTGGACCTCCTTGCCGATGACAATCCGGTTGGTTGCCTGGGCAAAACCGTAGGCGGTGTGGACAAGGTAGGTGCCCGGGTCCAGGCGGAAATCCGCGTCGCCGCCCTGGGAGGTGGCCACCAGCTGAAGCCGGCCGTCGGTATTCGTTGTCTCGGAGTAGATGCGCCAGATCAGGCCGTCATTCAGAGGGGGGCTGTCCGGCGTGAGTTTCGCCATCAGATAGAGGGCGCCCTGGTCCAGACCCTCGGCGATGCCCGTCGTGGCGGAGCGTGCGGGAGCATAGGGGACCAATGTATCGGAAAAGAGCGGCTCAGGTTCCCGGTCGAGCAGATTGATGATCGGCTCCTCGGGTGAGGCGGAGGAGGGGGCATTCGGATCAGGCTTGACTGCGGGGGGAAGTGGCAGCGGCAAGGATTGCGCCCGGGCTGTCAGGCAACCGACGGACAGCAGGCATGCAAAGAGCATCAGCGGAAGCGATACACTTCTGATGATGCGACTTGAGAAAACCGTCCGGCCCGAAACAAATCCTGCGTTCAACATGCCCACTTCATTATCATTTTTCCCCGACAGGAAAACCCGTCTTTTGAGTCGAATGCCGTTTTTCTTTATTGGGACTGAAAATCGGGCAAATTCAAGACCATGGGAGGATAACGCCCAGTCTCCGCGGAATATGACCTATATTCCTGCCTTTATGAAAAGCGTACCGTCAATTCCGACGCCTCAACCGTCTGTTGCCGCAGTTGAACGAAGCAACGTGTGCAAGGACCCCAAACCTCCCGTCGTGTCGCCGGTAGAAGTTGACAAATATGGTCAATCGAATAGGGGGATGGTTTCAAACGCGACTATCTGGACAGGATACCTTCATGGCGAGTTTTCATTCCGGTTCTCCGGAGACCCTTGAATTCCTGAGAAAACGGCGCTCCCATCCCTCGGTCACCATGACAGGCCCGGGACCGGACGAGACGCAGATCAAGGACATCCTGACCATTGCTGCGCGCGTGCCCGATCACGGCAAGCTGACGCCCTGGCGCTTCGTGCTGTACCGGCCGGAGCAGGGAAAGCGCATCGGTGTCTGGCTCGCGGAGCTTTGCAAGCGCAGGAACGGTCCGCTCGATGAGGACCAGTGCGAGAAGGAACTGACCCGTTTTACCAGAGCGCCGCTTGTGGTCGGCGTCCTGAGCACGGCTGCGGAACACCCGAAGATACCCGTTTGGGAACAGCAACTTTCGGCGGGTGCCGTGTGCATGAACCTGGTGACGGCTGCGGCCGCGTCCGGCTTTGTGTCGCAATGGCTGAGCGAATGGTACTGCCTCGACGAGGAAGCCGCCCGCTATCTCGGCGCCCGCGACGGCGAACGTTTTGCCGGGTTCGTTCAGATCGGCACGGCAACCCAGCCGCCTTTCGAGCGGCCGCGCCCGGAACTTTCTGATTTGATCACCAACTGGACGGAGCCTGAGTAGCCCATGTTTTACGAAACGGAAAAGAACGATCACGGCCTTCCCCACAATCCGTTCAAGGCGATTGTCGCTCCGCGGCCGATCGGCTGGATTTCGACGCTGGACAAGGAAGGACGGTCCAATCTGGCACCGTACAGCTTTTTCAATTGTGTCTGCGACCGGCCGCCGATCGTTGTGTTTTCCTCCACCGGCTACAAGGACAGCGTCGCGAATGTCGACGCGACCGGTGAATTCGTTTGCAACATGGCGAGCTGGGACCTGAAGGACGAGATGAACGTGTCGTCCGCCGCCGTGCCGCATGAAACTTCGGAATTCGGCCTGTCCGGTCTGGAAATGGCGCCCTCCAGGATGATCAAGGCTCCCCGGGTGGCGAAAGCTGTGACGGCGCTCGAATGCAAGCATCTGCAGACATTGCATCTGAAGGGCCTCGACGGTGCGGAAACCGACAGCTACATGGTCATGGGACAGGTCGTTGGCGTTCACATCGATGACAACGTGATCGTCGATGGCCGTGTCGACGTCACCCGCTACAAGCCGCTGTCGCGCCTCGGGTACATGGACTACGCGGTCATTACCGAAGTCTTTCAGATGGGCCGGCCCCAGACATGAGAAAAACCCGCTGACGCGGGTTTCCACCTTTGGTGACCCGCAGCTCCGCGCATTTTGACCTGAAAAAGACGCTGCAAATGTCGGCGTCTTTTTTCATCAGGGGTTGCCGACTCACCGGAATCAACGGTAATTCGTGTTCCCAGTAGATTTTTTTGGTGTTGTTTTTTCCAAAGAAAAAGTCCGGATGGTCTTTAGATGTCCACAAATCCGGCGGTTCACATGCGTAGAACTTCGCAGGCGGAAGTAAAAACGAAACGCCTGTAGTTGCCACTCCCATCACCTGTGTGTTGTTAAGGTATTGTTAACCTTTTGGGCGTGAAGTGAGCACTAAGGTTAACGAAGTCATAATTTAAGTTCCGTCGAGGAGACAGGGTCATGCTTATCGCTGACACCACCTCGATCGCGTCTCGGATCGAGCTAGCGTTTCAGTCTGCGAGTAGTTCAACAGGTACGTCATTCGACTACCTGGTGAAAACCGCTGCACGGGAATCCTCGTTCAATCCTGCGGCTAAGGCGAAAACCTCGAGCGCGACCGGGCTGTTCCAGTTCATTGAATCGACCTGGCTGGAAACAATGAAGGAAGCGGGGCCGAAGTACGGCCTGGATAAATACTCCGATCAGATCAAACAGGGCAAAAACGGCAAGTTTTACGTAAGCGATCCCCAGATGCGGCGAGAGATTCTCGATCTGCGCAAGGATCCTGAAATCTCGTCGATGATGGCGGGCGCACTGACACAGAAGAACGCCAGTTATCTTGAGCGCAGAATCGGCCGCGATCCGACGGATGGCGAGCTCTACATGGCGCATTTCCTCGGGGCGCACGGCGCCAGCAAGCTGATTGAAACCACGGCAGCCAAGCCGGACATGCGGGCTGACAGCGTGTTTTCCGCTCAGGCGAGAGCGAATAAACCGATCTTCTACAATCGCAACGGCACCGCCCGGTCGATGCAGGAGGTCTATGAAGTCATTGTCTCAAAGCATGATGCGGTGACAATGATCGCGGAAGTCAGCGGCAAGAAGAACCTGCGGACTTCCGGGGCGCTCACCAGCGTGGCTGCCCTGCCGAACGCCAAACCGGACGGCGGTGTACCGGGTCTCGACCCGAGTTCTTTCGATCATCTGGCCGGCGATCCGGCAGCTGCTTTCGCCATGCGCTCCAAGCCGTCCACCGCCGTGGAGATGGCCGCGGCGAACGGCGCCGCACTTGCGTTTTCGGCCGGAAACTCGCCGGAATTCGCACGGGCGCGTCTTGACCTTCCCGACACCCGCTCAGGCCGGTCCGCGGGCCCGGCTGCAAGCGCTGTTTTCCTTCAGGAGGAACGGGTTGCGGCAACTCCCGGCGGCGGCTCGCCTCAGGGCCCTGCTGATGCGTCTATAAACGGAGGCGACGTGGATGGAGCCACAACGCGTGTGCTGTCGGCATTCCAGGCGACCGAGACCGTCAATCCGTTCGAGGCGCTCTTTCGCAATGACGACGCCTCAACCCAGGCCGGCGTCAATCCCCGGTTTGCTTCGGCTTTCGCGGCTGTAGAGGAAGTGGCGCTCTTCAGCGGGATGACCGGTGCTTCCAACCAGGTTGCAGCCCAGGAGCTGGCTTTGGCCGATCAGGGTGGCCCGCTGGATCTCACGCGGTTCTTGCGCCTGAAGGCGGAAGAGGAACAGAAGGATCTGCTGCCGCCGGCCTGATCGCCGGGATCCGGCCACCCTTGTGAAAATTATGGTGAACCGATCGTTAAGCCTTTGATGTCAGGATAACATCCGACACTTGGGAAGATTGTTTTACCGCCATGACCGTACACGACATTCTACAGCTGAATAACACCGACGAGTGCCCCCTGGATATCCAGGCCGCGCAGGAATTCGCGGAGCGCTGTCTGGCAGCAGAACCCGGTAGCCGGGACTGGAGCAGCATGGTTGCGGCTTTGACAATTCTTCTGGATGACCCGAGCCGGGGCGTGCGCAAGGCAATTGCGCAGGTTCTCGCCAGCAGTTCGTATGCACCGGCGCATGTCGTGCGTTGCCTTGCGGGCGATGTCGATGAAGTCGCGGTGCCGATTCTCAAATCCTCCCCGATCCTGAGCGACGCGGAACTGGTCGACCTGTTTGCAGAAGGCAGCGATGCCGTGCAGTGCGCCATTGCGGAGCGGGCCGGACTGCCTGCGCCCATTTGTGCTGCGATTTGCGAGGTCGGCAATGAAGTTGCCTGCCGGGTGCTGCTGCGCAACACCAGCGCGCAGGTTCTGCAATCCTCGCTGCTGCGTCTGGCACAACGGTTCGAACACCGCCCGGACATTTGCGACGAACTCCTGAAGACACGGGAACTGCCGCTGCCGACCCGCTATGAATTGCTCATGCGGCTTGCCGAAAACCTGGACGACCATCCGATCGTCCTGGAACGGGTGCCCGAACATCAAAGAGAAACATTCCTGAGTGACGCCGAAGACAAGGTTGTGCTGCGTCTGGCGTTGGAAGCCAGCGTGGAGGACATGTCCGAGTTCGTCGAACATCTGCGGCTGAGAGGCAAGCTGACAACCCGCCTGCTGCTGCGTGCGGTCTGCTGCGGCCGCTTGCGGTTCTTCGCCGCCGCTCTTGCCAATCTGGGCCAGGTGCCGCTGCCGCGCCTGTGCAGTCTGCTGATAACGGTCCGGCGCTCGGCCCTGCAGGCAATGCTGCGCAAGGCCGGCCTGCCGCTCAGGGCGCATCAGGCGTTCCTGCTGGCCATCGACATCGCCCGGCAGGCTGATGCCGACTTCACCTACGATCTTGCGCTCGACGAAGCCAGAATGCTGACGGAGACCCTGCTTGCGGAAATGCAGGACGGGGCACTTGGAGCCGATGAGGATGTCACCGCATTCCTCCGCCGTTTCGCCATAGACGTCGCCCGGCTGGAGGCGCGCCTGCTGCTCAAGAACGGCGGACTGCTGGCGACAGCGGCTGCCTGACAGGCTCCGCTAAGAAATTCAGTTTTTAAGGATTGCAGACAGGAAACAGTTTACTCGGGGTCTTCGGGAAACTGTTCCAGAAACTCGCCGGTAACGGTCTTCAGGGTTTCCAGCAACTGGACGCCTGTCGTGTTGTCGTCGTCCTTTGCGCCTTCCTTGACCATCGCGCGAATGGCTTCCACATAGCGTTCGGCCAGATCCAGCGGCAAGGCGGCGGGGGAGGGCACGGTCTCGATCAGATGGCAGAAGCTGGCAGCCGCTTCGCCGACCAGCGGAAAGCCGAGGGTCAGAGCCTGACCCTTGATATTGTGCGCTGCCTGAAACAGCGTCCCCAGCGTTTCTTCGGACATGCCTTCGACTTGCACGGCTTCCCAGGCGCCTGTCAGGGCGAGGGTTTCGTTGTCCATCCAGGTTCCGAAATGCTGGGAGAGACGGTACATCGCGTCCTCGGCGGCCTTCACCGGATCGAATTTCCTGGCTTCCCGCGGTGTCAGTTCACGCACCTTGCTGCGCAAATCGCTCGGGGGGGACAGGATTTCGTAATTCTGATCCTTGGCAGTGTCGGCCATGTCAGCTTTTGTCCTCGTCTGCAGCTGCAAGGGATTGAGCGGGACGTGCTCCCGGTAACGCAAGTATGGTCAATCATACTTAACAGGGTCTTGCCTGTGAGCGTTTTATCGATGCCGTCGACCCCCACAGGTGCGGGGCACCCTCAATAGCGGAACATTTCCGTCTGGATGCGTTCGTCCCAGCCGTGATCGGCATCGAACATGATCAGCCCTTCAAGCTCGGTGGATTCCTTGATCGCGACATGAACGACGTCCCGGAATTCCCTGTGGTCGGCGGACGCGCTGACGGGCCGTTTCGCCGGATCGAGGATTTCGATATCGACCCTGGCCAGATTCGGCAGCAAAGCGCCGCGCCAGCGCCGCGGACGGAAGGCGCTGATCGGCGTCAGGGCCAGGAGATTGGCCGTGACCGGCAGAATAGGACCGTGAGCGGACAGGTTATAGGCTGTGCTTCCGGCCGGCGTGGCCACGATGCAGCCGTCACAGACCAGTTCCTCCAGTCTGACCCGGCCGTCGACCGAAATTCTCAGCCGCGCTGCCTGCGATGTTTCCCGCAACAGGGAGACTTCGTTGATGGCCACAGCTCTATGTGTGTCGCCGTCTTCTCGCGTTGCCGTCATTTCAAGCGGGCGGATCGTGGTGATGTCCGCTTTGGCCAGTCTCTCCTTGAGGTCGTTTTCTTGGTATTCGTTCATCAGGAAGCCGACCGAACCCCGGTTCATGCCGTAGATCGGTTTGCCTTTGCTCATGTGGGCATGAAGCGTCTGCAGCATCAGCCCGTCGCCGCCCAGGGCGATAATCGCATCTGCTTCTTCGACGGCATAGTTTCCGTAGCGCTTCACCAGGTTTTCAAGAGCGGCACATGCTTCCGGCGTATCGCTGGCGACGAAGGCCAGCTTGTTCAGCGGGATCGTCCGGATCGGGTCTGGTTGAAGCGGCGGCGCGGATTGGTTCATCGTCCAATGTATCTTTGCATCTGTCGATCTGGTGTCTGGCGAAGTCATCGCCGTCCGGGAACTCGTGTTGCCCGCCGGTAGCACCATAGCGGGGGCATGTGCCAAGGGGCAGTTAAAAATCGCCCTTTTGCCGAAAGGCCGGTGCGGATCAGTTGCCGGCGGCGGAAGGCCGGGTCGGCGCGGTGCCCGGTGGTAATCGAGTTTGGTCGCAGGAGGGGCTTTCCAGCAAGGTCTGCCAGTTGAAAAACGGTACGATGGCCGACCGGTCGTCGTCGATCCTTGCCGACATGACGCCCGCCACGCGCGGACCCTCAGGTGTTTCGACCAGCAGCGGACCGCCGGACGCGCCGCTTTCGGCGGAACAATCGGTGACCCAGCTCTCTTCCGCTTCTCCCAGAACCCTGCAAGCCGGAACGACGGTCGGCAGATAGCGGCGGCTTTTCCTGTATCCGACAGATCGAAACCGGGTGTCTTTCGTGAGCCGGGCAGCCTGGCGCGGCAAAAGGGGTGGTATGGGGGCCAGCGAACTGGCCTCCTTCAGGATGATGATGCCGACATCGTTGCGGATATCAGCCAGTTTGACGTCTTTCGACGGCACGAACCCTTCAGCAGTTCTGAAACAGGCAGCTTCCAGCCTGGCTGCATATTCGCCCCGTCTGACACCGGCAATGAAGAGCAGGTCGTCAACCGGGAAGGGTTTCAGGGTTTGCTTGTTATAAAAACAATGGGCGGCGGTGAGCACGATGTCGGGAGCTATCAGCGTACCGGTGCACATGGACGTGGTGCGATAGCCGGCAACATTCACCCGGCCAATGGATGGCCACGGGGCTTCGGTGCTGTCGATCACCTGAAGCTTGGCAGCATCCGCGGCCCCCGGCATGAGAATCGAGAGACAGGCTGCCAGCAGCGTAGCGGCCCGGCGCCGGAGGATAGGCTGTCTTGCAGGCTTCATGGGGTGCTTTTAGCCCATTGACGTGAGTGTTTCACCTGTGTCGCCCGCCTGTCCGTCCCGTGAGGTATCGAAACGGTGAGAAACCTGCAGAAAGAGCATCGGAGACCAATGCTCCAGGGATTACTACAGGAGGGTGCGCGCGGGAAATATGAATAAATTCAATTCTATAAGGCGCTTTGATAAAAAATTGTTGCTGCGCTGCAGCATGTTTGTTGCATAAAAAGTAGCCCTGCGCATAATGGCGGCATGATCCGCGGGCTTTCCATTCTGGTCATCGATGACAACAAGATCCGGGCGTCCATCATCGAGCAGGGATTGCGCGATGCCGGGCACGACCGGGTCATTCTCGTACACCAGATGGACGGGCTGGTACGGCAGATCGCGGATATCAACCCGGACGTGATCGTCATCGACCTGGAAAACCCCAATCGGGACCAGCTCGAGCACATGTTCCAGGTGTCCCGGGCAGTTCGGCGGCCGATCGCGATGTTCGTCGACAAGTCGGACAGCCACTCGATCGAGGCGGCCGTCGACGCTGGCGTTTCCGCCTATGTCGTCGACGGGCTGAAGCGGGAGCGGGTGAAGCCCATCCTCGACATGGCCATCAGCCGGTTCCGGGTTTTTTCCAAGCTGAACGAAGAGCTGGAGGAAGCCCGCAGCGAACTCGCCGACCGGAAAACCATCGACCGGGCAAAGGGCATCCTGATGAAGTCAAAAGGTCTGTCGGAACAGGAGGCCTATGACCTTCTGCGCCGGTCGGCCATGAACCAGAGCCGCAAGATCATAGAAGTGGCCCGGAGCCTGGTGATCGCCAGCGGATTGCTGGAGGACTAAGCCATGCTCATTGAAAGAAACCGTCGGGACGGAACGGCCGATCGGGAGACCGGAGGATTATGGACAAGAGCTTAACACCCGTCATTGCCGGTTTTATTCCTCTGCTGGACAGCGCGGTTCTGGTGGCAGCCGCGGAAATGGGGTTCGCGGAAGAGGAAGGCATCGCGCTGAAGCTCGTCCGGGAAACTTCCTGGGCGAATATCCGCGACCGGATTGCCGTCGGTCATTTCGATGTCGCCCATATGCTGGCGCCGATGCCGATCGCCGCAAGCCTGAACCTGACCAGTCTGGCCGTGCCGATGCTGGCCCCCATGCTGCTCGGTCTGGGGGGGAATGCCATAACGGTGTCGACCGGCCTTTGGGCGGACATGGCGGCTGCGGGCGCCGATACCGGAGGCGATCCTGCCTCGACGGGCAAGGCGCTGGCGGACGTCATTTCAAACCGGCGTGCAAAAGCGGCGCCGCTGCTGAATTTCGGCGTGGTCCATCCGTTCTCCGGGCATGCCTATGAATTGCGCTACTGGATCGCGGCCGCCGGTCTGGATCCCGACAGCGACGTGGAAATTACCGTCCTTGCGCCGCAGATCATGGCGGATGCGCTCGCGACAGGCCAGCTTGACGGCTATTGCGTCGGAGAGCCGTGGAACACGGCGGCGGTGGCTGCCGGGACGGGCAGGATCGCAACCTACAAGCAGGCCATCTGGCCCGACAGTCCGGAAAAGGTGCTTGGAGTTACCCGGAAATGGGCGGAGGCCAATCCCCAAACGCTGGCAGCCCTGCTGCGCGCTCTGTCCGGGGCTGCCTACTGGTGCGCTTCGGCGGAAAACGTTGAAAAGCTCGCCGGGCTGCTCTCGCGCGCAGATACGCTGGCCTGCCCGATAGAGATTTGCCTCCCGGCGCTTGAGGGCAGCATGCGCCTTGGCCGGAACACTATGAAGCAGGTCCCGGACTTTCTGACGTTCTCGGGCGGGGCGCAGATGGCGCCGATGCCGGCGCACGGCAAGTGGTTCCACGAGCAGATGGTGCGTTGGGGGCAGGCGGAGCGGTCGGAAGATGCCACCGCGGAAGTGGCCAGGATTTTTTCTCCCGACATCTATCTGTCGGCCCTGGGGCTGGAAAACGTTCCCCGGGATGCGTCAATCCGCATGTTCGACGGCCGGAATTTCTAGCCGCGATTATGACCCGAGGTCTGCCGGTCAGATGCGCTGCGGTGCACAAAAAAAGTTCAACTGCCTGCGGTTGCAGCCATTAATTCATGCAGGCAGTGCAAACCGGCCTCCAGAAGCCTGAGGCATAACTCCCTGTAAATTCTCGGGAAAACCGAAAATCATCTAATTGGCACGCTTCGTGCTTCGAATGAGATGTGGCCGACGCTGGCCCATCTTATATCGCGCCCGGTGCTGGGTGCTCAGGCAAAGCCGCCGTTCTGATCTGCATGGTTCCTTCCATTCATGCTGGTCAGACGGCGGTTTTTTTATTTTGCGCCTGGGCCCTTTGCCGGGCCGGCGCAGGGCAAATGAGGGAAGAGGACGAAACGATGTCAACCACAACTAAGATCACCCGCCGGGTTGCTCTTGGCGCCCTGATGGCTGCCACGGCGCTGGCGCCCGCTTCCAGCGCCTTTGCCGAGATGCTGGATGTCGAAAAGGATGAGCTGACCTTCGGTTTCATCAAGCTGACCGACATGGCGCCGCTCGCGGTTGCCTATGAACTCGGGTATTTCGAGGACGAGGGGCTTTTCGTCACCCTCGAGCCGCAGGCCAACTGGAAGGTTCTCCTGGACCGGGTGATCACCGGCGAACTGGACGGAGCGCACATGCTGGCCGGCCAGCCGCTGGCGGCGACAATCGGCTTCGGAACCAAGGCGCATATCGTCACGCCGTTTTCCATGGATCTCAACGGCAACGGCATCACCGTTTCCAACGAGATCTGGGAGATGATGAAGCCGCACCTGGAAATGCAGGATGACGGCAAGCCGGTCCACCCGATCAAGGCGACGGCGCTGAAGCCGGTGGTCGACAAGTTCAAGGCGGACGGCAAGCCGTTCAACATGGGCATGGTGTTCCCGGTCTCCACCCATAACTACGAGCTGCGCTACTGGCTTGCTTCCGGCGACATTCATCCGGGCTTTTATTCCGACACCGACATTTCCGGCCAGATCCGGGCCGATGCGCTCTTGTCGGTCACCCCGCCGCCACAGATGCCATCGACGCTTGAGGCCGGCACCATCTACGGCTACTGCGTCGGCGAACCGTGGAACCAGCAGGCGGTCTTCAAGGGGATCGGCGTTCCGGTGATCACCGACTACGAGATCTGGAAGAACAATCCGGAGAAGGTCTTCGGGATGACGCAGGAGTTCACCGAGGAATACCCGAACACCACGCTTGCCGTCACCAAGGCGCTGATCCGTGCGGCCAAGTGGCTGGATGAAAACGACAACGCCAACCGCATGGAAGCCGTCGAGATCCTCGCGCGCTCCGAATATGTCGGCGCGGACGCGGAAGTCATCGCCAACTCCATGACCGGCACCTTCGAATACGAGAAGGGCGACAAGCGCGACGTTCCCGACTTCAACGTCTTCTACCGCTACTTCGCGACCTATCCCTACTACTCGGATGCGGTCTGGTATCTGACCCAGATGCGCCGCTGGGGCCAGATCGGCGAATACAAGCCCGACGGCTGGTACGACGAGGTGGCCAAGTCGGTCTACCGCCCGGACATCTATCTCCAGGCCGCTGAATTGCTGGTCGAGGACGGCCATGTCGCTAGGGAAGACTTCCCCTGGGACACCGACGGCTACCGGGTGCCCACCCCGGCCGGGGATGTCATTGACGGCATCGCCTACGACGGCAAACAGCCGAACGCCTACATCGACAGCCTGCCGATCGGCCTCAAGGGCAATCAGGTCGTGACCGGCAGCGACGTCGTCGGCGGTTAAGGGAGGGAAGAGGAGTGGCGGTGGTACCTGCCGCCGCTCCTTCCTTTCCCACTGAGCATCAGAAATTCGAGACGAGGACCTTCATCATGGCCAATGCCGACATTGCAGGCAGTCAGGATCTTGCCCGTGCCGCACGCCGGGAAAAGCTCTTCACGCGGATCAACAAGGCTGCCGGCTGGCTGGACGCACTTGGTCTGTCGTGGACCGTGCCGCTCCTGAAGATCGCCGCCGGCGACAGCCGCAAGGAACAGTTGGGAGAACTCAAGCGGGTGCTTGTGATCCCGCTTCTGGGTATCGCCGCCTTTCTGGTCCTGTGGGGCGTCCTGGCGCCGCAGGTGCAGACGTCTCTCGGCGCCGTTCCCGGTCCGGCCCAGGTCTGGGATCAGGCCGTCAACCTCTGGGATGACCATGTGCGCGAGCGCGACAAGGCGGACGCCTTCTTCGAACGTCAGGACAAGCGTAACGCCAAGCTGGTCGCGGAAGGCAAGTCCGACAAGGTCAAGTGGCGCGACTATACCGGAAAGCCGACCTACATCGACCAGATCGGCACATCCCTGAAAACGGTGGGGCTCGGATTTCTGATCGCGACGATCATCGCCGTTCCGCTCGGAATCGCCTCCGGTCTGTCGCGGTCGTTCAACGGGGCGATCAATCCGCTTATCCAGATTTTCAAGCCGGTCTCGCCACTGGCATGGCTGCCGATCGTCACGATGATCATTTCCGCGACCTATGCGGATCCCGTCGAGTGGCTGTCGAAATCCCTGCTGATTTCCGCCGTTACCGTGACGCTGTGCTCCATGTGGCCGACGCTGATCAACACGGCGCTGGGTGTGGCCTCCGTCGACAAGGACCTGATGAATGTCGGCCGTGTCCTGCAATTGCCGACCTGGAAGACCATCACCAAGCTTGTCTTGCCGTCGTCCCTGCCGCTGATCTTCACCGGTCTGCGCCTGTCGCTGGGTGTGGGCTGGATGGTGCTGATCGCCGCGGAAATGCTGGCGCAGAACCCGGGACTTGGAAAATTCGTCTGGGACGAATTCCAGAACGGCTCTTCACAGTCGCTCGCAAAGATCATGGTCGCGGTGCTGACCATCGGCGTCATCGGGTTTGCGCTCGACAGGCTGATGTTCGCCCTGCAGCGCGCCTTCACCTTCTCGGCGAACCGGTAAGGAGACCGATATGGCGTTTCTGGAAATCTCCGGCATCTCCAAATCCTATGGCGAGGGCGCCAACCGGACGGACGTTCTGGAAGACATCAACCTGAAAGTGGAAGAGGGTGAGTTCATTGCCATTGTCGGGTTTTCCGGCACCGGCAAGACGACGCTTATTTCACTGCTTGCGGGCCTGATCGAGCCGGACACCGGCGGCATTGTCTTCAAGGGCAAGGAAATCGACGGTCCGAGTCCAGACCGGGGCGTGGTTTTCCAGTCCTATTCGCTGATGCCCTGGCTGTCGGTCGCGGGCAATGTGGCGCTGGCCGTCGACAGTGTCTTCAGGAAGAAGAGTTCCACTGAGCGCAAAGCCATCTGCGACAAGTATATCGCGATGGTCGGGCTGGCGCACGCCAGAGACCGCAAACCGGTGGAGCTTTCCGGCGGCATGCGCCAGAGAGTGGCTGTTGCCCGCGCGCTGGCGATGCAGCCGGAGCTTCTGCTGCTTGACGAACCGCTGTCGGCACTCGACGCGCTGACGCGTGCCAAGCTGCAGGACGAGTTTGCGGCGATCTGCGAGGAAGAAAAAAAGACCATCGTCCTCATCACCAACGATGTCGACGAGGCAATTCTGCTGGCCGACCGGATCGTTCCCCTGAAGCCGGGTACGAGCGCGACGCTCGGCCCGGAATTCAAGGTGCCGTTCAAGCGTCCGCGGGACCGAGGAGAACTCAATCACGACGAAGACTTCATCCGCCTTCGCGCCGATGTGACCGCGTATCTGATGGAGGCCGGCGCCCAGCGCGGTGCGGCCGTGGAGCGTGACATCGTCCTGCCGAATATCGTTCCGATCACCCAGCGGCCGAAGGGTGGCGACAAACTGCCTGACGCCTATGAACGTGCGGCCGAAACGGTCGTTACCGATCGGTATCTGGAATTTTCCCGCCTCAAGAAGGTCTACCCGACGCCCAAGGGGCCGCTGACGGTTGTCGAAGGGTTAGATCTGAAAATGGAGAAGGGGGAGTTCATCACCCTGATCGGTCACTCCGGCTGCGGCAAGTCGACGGTTCTGTCCATGGTTGCCGGTCTCAATCCGATCAGCGACGGGGCGATTGTCCTCGACGGCACCCATGTCACGGAGGCGGGTCCCGACCGGGCGGTGGTGTTCCAGGCGCCCAGCCTGATGCCGTGGCTGACGGCCTATGAGAACGTCGAACTCGGCGTCGACAAGGTCTACCCGGACGCGAGCAAGGCCGAAAAGCGCGACGTCATCGAATACTACCTTTCCAAGGTCGGGCTTGCCGATGCCATGCAAAAGGCAGCCGTCGACCTGTCCAACGGTATGAAACAGCGCGTCGGCATTGCCCGGGCCTTTGCCCTGTCGCCGAAGCTGCTGCTGCTCGACGAGCCGTTCGGCATGCTGGACAGCCTGACGCGGTGGGAATTGCAGGACGTCCTGATGGACGTGTGGAAGCGCACCCGGGTGACGGCGGTCTGCGTCACCCATGATGTCGATGAAGCCATCCTGCTCGCCGACCGCGTGGTGATGATGTCCAACGGCCCGAACGCCCGGATCGGCAACATCATGGAGGTGGACCTGCCGCGTCCGCGCTCGCGCAGGGAACTGCTCGCCCACCCGGATTACTACGCCTACCGCGAAGAGCTTCTGGACTTCCTGGAAGCCTATGAGGGCGGCGCCGATCCGAGCGAGGACCAGCTCAAATCCATTCAGGAAAAACGCGCTGCGCGCATGGCCCGGCAAAAGGCCGCGGTCGAAGCAGCCGAATGAATTCGAGGAGCGAGACAATGAGCAAACAGAAACTCGTCATCGTCGGCAACGGCATGGCTCCCGGGCGGATGCTCGAATACCTGTTCGACAAGAACCCGGACGCCTTCGAGGTCACCATTTTCAATGCCGAGCCGCGGGTGAACTACAACCGCCTGATGCTGTCTCCGGTTCTCTCGGGTGAAAAGACCTATGAGGACATCATCACCCACGGCGATGACTGGTACGGCGAACATGGTGTGACGCTGCACAAATCGGCGCGGGTGAGCGACATCGACCGGACCGCGAAAACCGTGACGTCCGAAAATGGCGTGACCGCTTCTTACGACAAGCTGGTGATCGCCACCGGGTCCGATCCTTTCATCATCCCGCTGCCGGGCAAGGATCTCGACGGGGTCCTGACCTACCGGGATCTCGACGACGTCGAAAGGATGCTGGAGGCAGCCAGGCGCGGCGGACGCGCAGTGGTCATCGGCGGCGGCCTGCTTGGACTGGAAGCGGCCGCAGGCCTGAAGATGCAGGGCATGGACGTGACCGTCCTGCACCTGATGCCGACGCTGATGGAACGCCAGCTCGATCCGGCTGCGGGCTTCCTGCTGGAGGAAGAGTTCAAGCGGCGCGGCATCGACGTGCGCACCAAGGCGAACAGCCATGAGATCGTCGGCGATGAAGCGGGCAGGGTAAAGGCCATCCGCCTGGACGACGGTTCTCAGATCGAGGCGAGCATCGTCGTGATGGCGGTCGGTATCCGGCCGTCCGCTGAGCTTGCCAGGGCGGTCGGCCTGGACGTCAATCGCGGCGTTCTTGTCGGCGACGACATGCGCACCAGCGACGAGGACATCTTCGCGCTGGGCGAATGCGTCGAGCATCGGAGCATGTGTTACGGGCTGGTCGCGCCGCTTTACGAAATGGCCGGCGTCATCGCGGAGAACCTGCTTGAGGGGAGCGCGGAATACACCGGGTCCGCCACCGCGACCAAGCTCAAGGTAACCGGCGTCGATCTCTATTCGGCCGGGGACTTCGCCGAGGGCGAGGATCGTGAAGAGATCGTCCTCAGGGACGCGTCTGCCGGTGTCTACAAGCGGCTGGTTCTCAAGGACAATGTGATCGTCGGCGCCGTGCTTTACGGCGAAACGTCCGACGGACCCTGGTTCTTCGATCTGATCAAGAAGAAGACGGATGTCTCCGAAATGCGGGAGACGCTTATTTTCGGCCAGGCGTATCAGGGGGGCGCCCCCCTGGACCCTACGGCGGCCGTTGCAGCCTTGCCGGATGATGCGGAAATCTGCGGCTGCAACGGCATTTGCAAGGGAAAGATCGTTTCCGCCATCTCGGAAAAAGGCCTGACCAACCTCGACGGTGTCAGGGCCCACACCAAGGCGTCCGCGTCCTGCGGCACCTGCACGGGACTTGTCGAGCAGCTTCTGCAGGTCACGCTCGGCGACAGCTATAACCCCGCGGCTGTCACCCCGATGTGCGGATGTACGCATCTGGGCCACGATGACGTCCGGCGTCTGATCAAGTCCAAGGAACTGAAGACCATTCCCGCGGTCATGCAGGAGCTGGAATGGACCTCATCGGGTGGCTGCGCCAAGTGCCGGCCGGCGCTCAACTATTATCTCGTTTCCGACTGGCCGGACGAATATGCGGATGACTACCAGTCCCGCTTCATCAACGAACGTGTGCACGCCAACATCCAGAAGGACGGTACCTATTCCGTGGTTCCGCGCATGTGGGGCGGCATGACGTCCTCCAAGGAACTTCGGGCCATTGCCGACGTCGTCGACAAGTTCAACATCCCGGCGGTCAAATGCACTGGCGGTCAGCGGATCGACATGCTGGGGATCAAGAAAGAGGATCTTCCGGCGGTCTGGGCCGATCTCGGTAAGGCCGGTTTCGTCTCCGGTCAGGCGTATGCGAAGGGCCTCAGAACGGTGAAAACCTGTGTCGGGACGGACTGGTGCCGTTTCGGTACCCAGGATTCCACCGGTCTCGGTATCAAGATCGAAAAGTTCATGTGGGGCTCCTGGACACCGGCCAAACTCAAACTGGCGGTCTCCGGCTGTCCGCGCAACTGCGCGGAAGCGACCTGCAAGGACATCGGCATCATCTGTGTCGACAGCGGGTTCGAGATCCACTTCGCCGGTGCCGCCGGCCTCGACATCAAGGGCACGGAAGTTCTGGGCCAGGTAAAGACCGAGGAAGAGGCGCTGGAGCACGTCGTGGCTCTTGCCCAGATGTACCGTGAACAGGGTCATTACCTTGAGCGGATCTACAAGTGGGCCAAACGCATCGGCTACGACGAAATCCGCCGCCAGATCATGGACGATGCGGACATGCGCACGGCCTATTTCAACCGGTTCGTCCACTCCCAGAAATTTGCCCAGATTGATCCGTGGTCGGAGCGCGTTTCCGGCAAGGACAAGCACGAGTTCAATCCGATGGCCGTACTTTCCCAGGAGGCTGCAGAATGAACGCCGAAATTCGCAACTGGATCCAGATCGGGTCTCTTGAGGACATCCCTCGCCAGGGCGCGCGCTGCGTGAAGACCGGGGGAATGACCGTCGCGGTGTTCCGCACCGCCAAGGACGACGTCTTCGCCCTGGAAGACAAGTGCCCGCACAAAAAAGGCCCCCTCAGTCAGGGGATCGTGCATGACGGCTGCGTGACGTGCCCGCTGCACAACTGGGTGATTTCCCTGGAAACGGGTACCGCGCAGGGCGCCGACGAAGGCCGGACGCTGGCCTTCCCGGTCCGGCTTGAGGACAGCCGGATCTATATCGACCTTTCCCACTCACACGAAGCTGTCTGACCGGACGACCAACCGCGAAAGGAACGTCAATGTCCTACGTAACGCCCCAGGAATTCGCCCACAAGATGATCGACGCGGGGGAATCCAAGATCTTCATGTCCACCAAGGACACCCTCATCCGCGCCTATATGGCCGGTGCAATTCTCGCCCTCGCGGCTGCTTTCGCTGTGACCATTGCCGTCAACACCGGCAATTTCCTCGTCGCCTCGATCCTCTTCCCGGTTGGGTTCTGCATGCTCTATCTGCTTGGGTTCGACCTTTTGACCGGGGTTTTCACCCTCGCGCCCCTGGCTGTTATCGCCAAGCGTTCCGGCTGCACCTGGGGCGGTGTCCTGCGCAACTGGGGGCTGGTGTTCTGCGGCAATTTCGCCGGAGCGCTGACCACCGCCGTCTTCATGGCGATCATCTTCACCATGGGCTTCAGCGAGGAGCCGAATGCCGTCGGTCAGAAGATCGGCCAGATCGGTGAGGCCAGAACGCTCGGTTACGCAGAAGCGGGATGGGCAGGCCTTCTGACCGTCTTCATCCGCGCCGTGATGTGCAACTGGATGGTTTCCACCGGGGTCGTCGCGGCGATGATGTCGAATTCCGTCTCCGGCAAGATCATGGCCATGTGGATGCCGATCCTGGTGTTCTTCTACCTCGGTTTCGAGCACTCCATCGTCAACATGTTCCTGTTCCCCTCCGGCATCATGCTCGGCGGCCAGTTCACCTGGTTCGACTACTTTGCCTACAACGAAATTCCCGTGGTTATCGGCAACCTTGTCGGCGGTCTGACCTTCGTGGGCGGAATGATCTACGCCACGCACTACAAGACCTCGCCGAAGCGCAACGCCGGGTATGAGAAGGCGCCGCTCGCCGCACCGGCCGAATAAGAACCGCAACCATCCCGCCGCAACCGCGGCGGGGTGTTTCTCTTTTTCAGGAAACGCTTCCCGTGCTGATGCAGGCTTCCAGGACACATCTGAGCGTCGATTCCGGTCAGCATTCGCTGGCCGGAAGGAAATCCGAAAACCAGGATTTCCACGGCGCCGTGATACCCGAAGGGCAGGCCCTGGTTCACAAGGGGATCGCATTCGCGATCGCCGATGGAATTTCCTCCAGTCTGGTTGCCCGCGTTGCCGCCGAGACAGCGGTCAAATCCTTCCTCAGCGACTACTACTGCACGTCCGATGCCTGGCTGGTGAAAACGGCGGCAAGCCGGGTGATCGCTGCAACGAATTCCTGGCTCTTCGATCAAACGAAACGCGCCGGCGGCATCGGTGACAGCGGCTATGTCTGCACCTTTTCCGCACTGGTCCTGAAAGGGCGCAAGGCGCATCTCTTTCACGCGGGCGACAGCCGGATCTGGCGGCTTGCCGGACAAAGCCTCGAGCGGTTGACGGACGATCACCGGGTGCAGGTCTCGCCGGGGGAAAACTATCTCGGCCGGGCGCTCGGGCTCTCACAGTCCGTTGAGATCGATTATCTGGCTGTCGACCTTCGGCCGGGCGATGTTTTCGTTCTGACCACAGACGGCGTGCACGACTTCCTGACGCCGCAGCAGATCGCGGCCGGGATCACTGAATCCGACTGTCTGGAAAGCGCGGCGGGGAAGATCGTCGAGCAGGCGCTTGAGGCCGGCAGTACCGACAATCTGACCATCCAGATCGTGCGGATCGCAGGATTGCCGGATCCGGCGGCTCCGGAGCTGCTGGCAGACGAACAGGCACTGCCGCCGGCACCCTTGCCGCGCGTTCCCGGATATTTCGAGGGCTACCGGCTGCTCCGAGGCCTGCATTCCAGCAGCCGCAGCCACATCTATCTGGCCGAGGACGAGATCACCGGCGAGCGGGTTGCCCTGAAATTCCCCTCCATCGACCTGCGCGGCGACGAGGATTATCTGCGCCGCTTCGCCATGGAAGAGTGGATCGCCCGCCGGATGGCGTCCGCGCATGTCCTCAAGGCGGCCTCCTATCCGCAAGGACGGCAGTCTCTCTTTCTGGCGAATGAGTTTGTCGAAGGGCAGACCCTGCGGCAATGGATGCTGGACAATCCTCATCCCGACCTGGAAACCGTTCGCGGTCTGCTGGAACAGATCGCCAAAGGCCTGCGCGCCTTTCACCGCAAGGAAATGGTTCATCAGGATCTCAGACCCGAAAACATCATGATCGACAGGTCCGGAACGGTGAAAATCATCGATTTCGGTTCCGTGCGTATCGCCGGGGTCATGGAAGCCGCACCTGGGCTCGACAGGGCGGAAATTCTCGGAACGCATCAGTATACCGCCCCGGAAGTGTTTCTCGGCTATCTCGGCACGGAACTCAGCGACCTCTTCTCACTCGGGGTGATCGCCTACGAGATGCTCACCGGCCGCTTGCCCTATGGCGCGGGTGTTGCCAGGGCCACCAGCGCGAAGGCCCAGGCGGCGCTCCGTTATCGCAGTGCCGCCGATATCACCACCCGCGTGCCGGACTGGGTCGATGGCGCACTGTGCCGCGCGGTCCATCCGGTTCCGGGCAAACGCCATGAAGCGCTGAGCGCGTTTCTGGAAGATCTCCGCCGGCCCAATCCGGCCTTCACATCCGGCACGTTCGTTCCCCTGGCAGACCGTGATCCCGTCCGCTTCTGGCAGCTTGTCTCTGCTGTTCTCGCGCTGCTGTGCGCGGCGCTCCTCGTCCAATTGTCTGGCAATCCCTAGGAGATTTCGATGTCAGTTCTTACCCGTGAAGACGTTACCGGAATGATCCTGTCGGCAATGCGGCAGGCGGGCCTTGCCTGGGAGGGCATCACCGAAAAGATCGGCATGTCGGTGACCTGGGCCGGGAACCCGAAGGGCGGCCGGGTGAAGATCGGAATGTCCGGCAAATATTTTGCCTGTAACGCCTGGTAAGACCGGACCGGGGAGGGATGGCATGACAGATAACAACAAGACCACCCGGACCACGTGTCCCTATTGCGGTGTCGGCTGCGGCGTGCTCGCCACCCGGCGCGAGGACGGGACAGTTACCGTTGCAGGTGACCCCCATCACCCGGCCAATTTCGGCCGGCTTTGTTCCAAAGGTTCGGCGCTGGGAGAAACCCTCTCGCTCGACGACCGGCTGCTCTATCCGGAGGTTGCCGGCAGGCGCAGCGACTGGGACACGGCGCTGGATCTTGTCGCGGGAAAATTCACCGAGGCGATCCGCGATCATGGTCCCGACAGCGTCGCGTTCTACGTGTCAGGGCAGATCCTGACCGAAGACTATTACATTGCCAACAAGCTGATGAAGGGGTTCATCGGTTCGGCCAATATCGATACGAACTCCCGGCTTTGCATGGCCTCGTCCGTGGCCGGGCACAGGCGCGCCTTCGGCACCGATACGGTGCCGGGAACCTACGAGGATCTGGAACTGGCCGATCTGGTAGTTCTGGTAGGGTCCAACCTGGCCTGGTGCCATCCGGTTCTCTTCCAGCGGCTCGAAGCCGCCAAGGCGTCAAACCCGGCATTGCGGGTCGTGGTGATCGATCCGCGCCGAACGGCGACCTGCGCCATCGCCGATCTGCATCTTGCGCTCAAGCCGGACACGGATGTCGCTCTTTTTAACGGTCTGCTGAGTTTTCTCGCTGAATCGAATGCGCTTAACAAGCTTTATATCAATAGCTTCACGGAAGGATTTGATAAAGCGCTTGAGCTTGCCGGGTCTTGCGAAATCGGCGCCATCGCCGAAGCAACAGGTCTGGAGCGGCGGGATATCGCCATGTTCTACAAGATGGTTGCGCGGACGGAAAAGACGGTGACCGTCTACAGCCAGGGCGTCAACCAGTCGGTCACCGGAACGGACAAGGTCAACGCCATCATCAACACCCATCTGGCGACGGGACGGATCGGCAAACCGGGGATGGGGCCGTTTTCCGTAACCGGCCAGCCGAATGCGATGGGAGGCCGCGAAGTCGGCGGTCTTGCAAACATGCTGGCCGGCCACATGGAGCTGGAAAACTCCCATCACCGCCGGATAGTGAAGGACTTCTGGCAAAGCCGGGTGGTTGCGGACAAGCCCGGGCTCAAGGCCGTGGACCTCTTCAAGGCGGTGGGTGAAGGCAAGATCAAGGCGCTGTGGATCATGGCGACCAGTCCGGTGGACAGCTTGCCGGATGCCGACAGCGTTGCCGATGCACTGAGAACCTGCCCGTTCGTGGTGGTTTCGGAAGTAACCCGGAATGCCGATACGGTGCCTTTCGCCGATGTCCTGCTGCCGGCTGCGGCCTGGGGGGAGAAGGACGGCACGGTGACCAATTCCGAGCGCCGGATCTCGCGGCAGAAGGCGTTCCTGGAGCTGCCGGGCGACGCCCGCCCGGACTGGTGGCAGATGAGCGAAGTAGCGCGGAAGATGGGGTTCGCCGAGGCTTTTTCGCATGAGAATGCGGCCGGTATTTTCCGTGAACATGCGGCGCTGTCCGATTACCGGAACGGCGGCAGCAGGGATTTCGACATCGGGGCCTACAAGGATGTCTCCGATACCCATTACGACAGCCTGCCACCGTTCCAGTGGCCGCAGGCAGCGGAGAGCTCTGCTACAGACACACGGTTCTTTGCCAATGGCGGGTTCTATACCGAAGGACGGAAAGGGCGTTTCGTTCCGGTCGTCTTTCAGGCTCCCCGCAAGCGGGAACGGGCGTATCCTTTCATCCTGAACACGGGCCGCGTTCGCGACCAGTGGCACACGATGACCCGCACCGCCAAGACCAGCCGGCTGATGTCGCACATCGCCGAGCCGTTCGCCGAAATACATCCCGATGACGCCGACAGGCTCGGGATCGCCGCTGCGGAGCTCGTCGAGGTGAAAAGCCCGCACGGTTCTGTCCTCGTGCGGGCGCTGGTCACACCCAGGGTGCGCAAGGGTGAAGTCTATGTACCGATGCACTGGACCGACCAGTTCGCTTCACGAGCCCGGATCGACGCGGTGGTCGCGCCTGAAACCGATCCGCACTCCGGTCAGCCGGGATCGAAATTCACACCGGTTGCCTTATCCGGAATGTCGATGGCCTGGTTCGGTTTCGCGGTTCTGAGAGAACGCCCGGCGGAGATCAGGTCGGACTACTGGGCGATTGCACCGATAGAGGGCGGATACCGGCTGGAGTTCGCGGGCCGCAACAAGGCGGATTTTCAGGCTGTCTTGGCCTCGCTTGGAGCCTTCGGTGAGGACCGGATCTGCATCGAAGATGCGGCAGCAGGCATGAGCCGGCAGGCGTACTGGCATGACGGTCTCCTGCAGGGGGCATTCTTCTTTTCGGCGGGGCCGGTCGAGGTCTCGCGGCAATGGGCCTGCGGGCTGTTTGCCGCCGCGCCGGACCGCAAGGACCTGCGTTCGCAAATCCTTGCCGGACGCGCCCCGGCGGATCGGCCCGATTGCGGAGCCATCGTCTGCTCCTGCTTCCAGGTCGGCTGCAACCAGATCATCGAAGCTGCCCGATGCGGCGCCGACAGCGTCATGGCTATCGGTGAAACGCTTCAGGCCGGAACCAATTGCGGCTCCTGCCGCTCGGAAATCCAGACGCTTCTGGACGAAATCGCAAAGGAAAACGTCAATGACACCGACATCGCGCAAGCCGGTTGAGGTCGAAAGTCGCCGCCGTCCGGCGCATGTCGGCGCGCTGGCCAGTCTGCCCCTGTTCTTCCCGCTTGAAGACCGCAAAGTCGTGCTTGCCGGGGGAACGGAAGCAGCCGCCTGGAAAGCCGAGCTTCTGGCCGCTGCGGGCGCCGAGGTTCATGTCTATGCCGAGGACCTGGACCCGGCTTTCGCTTCTCTGCTGGCCTCGGGCAGCGCGGCGGGCCAACTGGTGCATCACGCGGAACCCTGGACGCCGGCCAGCCTTGGCGGCGCTGCGCTGGCGATCGCGGATGCACAAAGTGACGAGGAAGCCGAGGCCTTCGTTCACGCCGCGCGGCAGTCGGGCGTGCCGGTCAACGTGATCGACAATCCTCCTTTTTGCGACTTCCAGTTCGGCTCCATCGTCAACCGGTCGCCGGTAGTGATCGGCATCTCGACCAACGGGGTCGCGCCGATCCTGGGGCAGGCGATCAGAAGACGCATCGAGACGTTGTTGCCCCAATCCTTGCAGAGCTGGGCGGAACTTGCAGGCCGTGTGCGGGGCAGGGTGCTTGCCTTGCTGAGCGCGGGCCACGAACGGCGGCGCTTCTGGGAAGGTTTCTCCGATCTTGCCTTTTCGGGAAAGGACGCACCCGGGGAAAGTGGAGAGCTGGAGGCCTCGCTAATTGGTGACGCAAGGGCGAGCGCGGCGGGCAGGGTGACGCTGGTCGGGGCCGGGCCCGGCGATGCGGAATACCTGACGCTGAAGGCGGTCCGGGCGCTGCAGGCGGCCGATGTCATCCTGTTCGACGACCTGGTGGACGATGCGGTTCTTGAGCTGGCTCGCCGTGAAGCCAAGCGGCTTCTGGTCGGCAAGCGCGGCGGGCGGGAAAGCTGCCGCCAGGAAGATATCAATGCCATGATGGTGCGTCTTGCGCGCCAGGGCAAACATGTGGTGCGGCTGAAATCCGGCGACCCGATGGTCTTCGGGCGGGGCGGCGAGGAACTCGACCGGCTGGCCGCCGAAGGCATTGCCGCCAGCGTCGTCCCGGGCATCACGGCGGCCTCCGCCATGGCGGCGCGGCTCGGAATTTCCCTGACGCACAGGGATCACGCCCAGTCCGTCCGCTTCGTCACCGGTCACGGCCGCCACGGTGACCTGCCGGACACTGTCGACTGGCACGGTCTGAGCGATCCTGCAACGACAACCGTATTCTACATGGGCGCGCGCATGGCCGGAAAGATCAGCGCGAAACTGATTTCGGAAGGCATGTCACCGGGCGCGCCCGTGGTTGCCGTGGCCGCTGTCTCGCGGCAGCGCGAACGCAAGTGGTTCGGCACTCTGGGCGAGCTTGCAGCCGGGGTGGGCCGGTTGGGGCTGGAAGATCCGGTTTTGATCGGAATCGGAAGTGTCTTTCAGGAGAACGCGTCCCGAGAGGACGCCGGATCGCCTGAAATCGTGAGTGCACAGACCCGAAAGATGCAGGTCGCCACCGGCTTCTGATCGCTCACCGCAGCAAGGGCTTGGCAAATCAGCAGGAATTTGGTTTGTTGGGCTGACGCCTCATCGATTGGCCCTGCTTGAATGAACCGCTCCGAACAAATCTGTTCCGCGTTGAGATCCGCAATTCTCGAGCGCGCCCTGATGCCCGGCATGAAACTGCCGGAAGATTCGCTCGGCGAGCGTTTCGGCGCCAGCCGGACAATCGTACGCCAGGCGCTCGAACGGCTGGCGGCGGAAGGGCTCGTGGAACTCAGGCGGAACCGGGGGGCGGTGGTCGCGACACCCAGCCTGGAGGAAGCCCGCGATCTCTTCGACCTGCGTTCCCAGATCGAGGATCTCGTGGTCAGCCGGTTGATCGCGAACCTCTCCGCAAGGAAACTGGAAGCGCTGAATGCGCATCTGGACAAGGAAATCGCGGCCGAGAAGGGCCCGGAGCCGGTTTCCATCCGTCTTGCCACGGAATTTCACATCCTGATGGCGCAACTGACGGAGAGCCCCGTGCTGATCCGCTACGTGGAGGACGTCGGCTATCGCTGCGGTCTGACGCTGGCGCTCTATTCGCGGCCCCATTCCACCGATTGTGGTATTCAGGAGCATCGCGAGATCATCGAGGCTCTTTCCAGGGGGGATGCGGCGCGGGCGCGGGAGCTGATGCGGCATCATCTGGGCGCGGTTGCCGACCGCGCCCTGATCAAGGCGGAAGGAGAAGGCCAGACCTTCTATCTCGATGCGCTTGAGCCCTATGTGAGAGCTGTTCGCGGAAACGACTGAAGAATTGCTTCAGGCGTCGATGCCCATGCGCGTCAGGATCCGTTCCGCGCTGTCGTTCCAGACATCCATTTTGGTGATCTTGCCGTTTCGTACCTCGAACCGGTCCACATACCGGTTGCCCTCGAACGCTGTCCCGTCGGGCCATTCGCCGTAGAGCGTGCCCACGGAGTAAACAACCGCTCCGTCCGTGCCGGCGGCGACATCGAACCGGTCCATCTTCTTCTTCACCCACTTGTAGCGTCCGGCGTTGAAGCCCGTCGGCCCCGAAGGATGGTCGAATTTGCGGCCGCCGGTAAAGGTGATGTCCACGTTCTCGGCCATGAAGGTCGCGGCAAGATCCGGATCGGGCTTCATGGAAGCATCGAGAAAATCCCGGACGATCCGGGCTTCGG
Source organism: uncultured Roseibium sp. (assembly GCF_947496995.1). Lineage (GTDB taxonomy): Bacteria > Pseudomonadota > Alphaproteobacteria > Rhizobiales > Stappiaceae > Roseibium. The sequence continues at coordinate 17,343 of NZ_CANMFD010000009.1, read as the reverse complement.
CCGGAAGGGTTTCAGTGTCTGTGTCGTCTTGTTCGTGCATCAACTTTGTCCTTGGCGGATGGGGGATAGGGCGAGCATAAGGCACGCCGGAAAATTTGCATGCGACTTTTGTATGCAAATATTGCATGCAATTTGTGCGGTGCCTTGGAATCCGAGTGACTGGATTATGGTCGTTTTCTGTTAAGTCATTGAAAAACATAGATTTCGAATTTCTGGCACAGCACTTGCGACAGAAGTGGCGTTCGGACGTGTCGTCCGGAAGACCAGAGGAGTCTCATATGAAATCCACACGCATTTTTCCGAAGGTGACACGCCGCGCTCTCATGTCGGGTGTTGTCGGCCTTGCGGTTCTCACGGGGCTTCCAGCCTTTGCGGAAGACACCATCAAGATCGGTCTTGTCGCCGCGTTGAGCGGCCAGTCGGCCAAGTCCGGTCAGGCGATCACCCGGGGGCTTACGATTGCCATCGACGAAATCAACGAAAAGGGTGGCGTTCTGGGCAAGCCGCTCGAGCTTGTCAGCCGCGACGACGAAAGCAATCCCGGCAAGGGACTGGTCGCAGCCCGTGAACTCGTGCAGCGCGAAGGCGTGGCCGCACTGATCGGCGGTCTCGATACGCCGGTGTCCTTTGCGATCGTTCCATTCGCCAACCAGTCGAAGGTGCCGTTCGTCGGCCCCTGGGCCGCCGGAACCGGCATCACCAAGAACGGTGCCGAGGAAAACTATATTTTCCGCGTTTCCGCCGTCGATGAATATGTCGACGAAGCCATCACGGAATATCTCATCTCGAACTACGGCTCCAAGAAGCCGGGCATGATCCTCATCAACAATCCCTGGGGTGAATCCAACGAGAAAGGCCTTCTCAAGGCGCTGGAAAAGCGCGGCATGGATCATGCCGGCATCGAAAAGTTCGAATCCAACGACGTTGACGTCGTGCCTCAGCTGACGAGGCTCAAGGAAAACGGCGCCGACGGCCTCTTCGTGGTGGCCAATGTCGCGCCGACCGCGCAGGTGGTCAAATCCCTCGACCGGATGGGCTGGGAAGTTCCCATGGCCTCGCATTGGGGACCGTCCGGCGGCCGCTTCACCGAACTGGCAGGCAAGAGCGGCGAGAAACTGCACTTCATTCAGACCTACCTGTTCAGCGAAGGGGATCCGAAGGGGGAAGCGATGTTCGCCAAGCTCCAGGAAGCCTTCCCGGAAATCGAGACCATGGCCGACGTGACCCCCGCCACGGGGATCGCCAATGCCTATGACGCCATGCTGCTTCTCGCGGCCGCAATCGACAAGGCCGGCTCCACGGACGGACCGGCGATCCGCCAGGCGATGTACGAAATCGAAAACATCGAGGGATTGATCAAGACCTATACCGATCCTTTCTCGCCTGAGGATCAGGACGCGATTTTGCCGGAAGATTATGTCTTCGCGCATTTCGTCGAGGGTGAAATCATTCCGATCAAGAAGTGATGCCGGCGCCTCCCGCAGCAGCCTGCGGGAGGCAGCCTTTACTCCAGGGGGGGCACGGATCCCCCGTACCAATTTCCAGGAAACGCCCATGACCCTCTTGATCGCCGCGCTCGTCACCGGCATCGGCCTTGGAAGCATGTATGGCCTGATCGCCCTCGGCTTCCAGATCACCTATTCCGTGTCGTCCACGGTCAATTTCGCCCAGGGCAGCGTGGTCATGCTCGGAGCCGTTCTCGGGTATGTCTTCACCGAGCGTCTGGAGATCAACTGGATGCTTGCCTATCCGCTGGCGATCCTGTGCTGCGGTCTCTTCGGTATTCTGGTGGAGATGCTTCTGGTGCGGCCTTTCGTGGAGCGCAAGTCGGAAGCGTGGCTGATGGCCACCGTCGCCGGGGGCATTTTTCTGGACAATGCCGTTCTCTTTTCCTTTGGCAACGAACCCCGTTCGCTGACGTCGCCGCTGGTGCAGTCGGCATGGCAATTCGCCGGAACGGGCATCTACCCGCAGCAATTGCTGATCCCGCTGGCGGCGGTTGGCGTTGCGCTGGCGTTGCATTTCCTCTTCCGCAAGACCCTGCAGGGAAGGGCGCTGCTCGCCGTGGTCCAGAACACCCAGGCGGCCCGTCTCATGGGCATCAACACGACGCTGATGGTGTCCGGCTCCTTTGCGATTTCCGCCATGCTCGCAGGGTGCGCGGGACTGTTGATCGCACCTCTGTTCTCCGTCCATTCGGACATGGGAACGCTGTTCGGTCTGAAGGCTTTCGCGGTTGCGATCCTCGGGGGCATGACCTCCGCGTCGGGCGTGATGCTGGCCGGGTTCATCTTCGGCGTCACGGAAGCGCTGGTGACCGCCTATCTCGGGTCTTCCTCCACCTACATCGTTGTTTTCGGCCTCGTCATCCTGGCGTTGACCTTGAAGCCGGACGGGCTTTTCGGGCGTCCCGCGGTCCAGAAAGTCTGAGGTTCCATGATGCGATTTACCAACCAGCGGGCTTACCTGGACGTATTTCTGCTCGTCCTGACGGTTGCGGGATGCGGAGCGGCGCTCGTGAGCGGTGGGTACACCCAATTCGTGATCGGCCTTGTCGCGCTGACCACGATCCTGGGTGTCGGCCTGAATGTTCTTTACGGGCTTACAGGCCTCGTTTCACTAGGACAGGTGGGCTTTTTCGCGATCGGGGCTTACGGGGTCGGCATCCTGACCCTGTGGGGCCTGAGCTTCTGGCTGGCCCTGCCTGTCGCAGCCCTGATTGCCGGTGCTGCCGGCGTCCTTCTGGCAATTCCGGCCGTCCGGATGGCCGGACCGTTCCTGGCGATGGTCACGATTGCCTTCGCCTTTATTGTCGAACACGGGGCCGTCGAGTGGCGCTCACTGACCGGCGGACAGAACGGCCTGATGGGATTTCCCATGCCTGAACTGGCCGGGTTCGTGTTTTCCGAGCGAGAACTCGTGCTCCTTGCCATCGTGCTTGCCGGTCTGTCGCTCTACCTGTTCAGGCGTCTTGCCGACAGCGGCTGGGGCATGGCCATGACGGGGATCAGGGACGCGGAGCTTGCCGCATCCTCCCTCGGTTACCGGCCCTTCGTCGTCAAGGCGGCTGCGTTCGCCATTGCCGCCGCGATGGCCGGCCTTGCCGGCGGTCTTTTCACGCCGCTGATGATGTTCATCGCACCGAGCAATTTTCCCTTCTCCCAGTCGATCCTGTTCCTGTTCGCCATCCTGATCGGCGGTGCCGGAACGGTACTGGGGCCGCTTGCGGGCGCACTGGTCACGGTTCTTCTGCCTGAATTTCTGTCTGGCCTTGCCGAATACCGTCTGCTCGTCTTCGGCGGTCTGCTGGTCGGCGTGCTGCTGATCGCCCCGCGGGGCCTCGTCGGGACGCTTGCCGCGTTTCTTCCCGGAGCGGCCCGGAAGACTTCCGCGCTTTCGGAAGATGAAATCGGAACGTTCCTGAAGGTGGATGGTTCGCCCGGGCCGCTGGAGATCAGAAACCTCGGCATTTCCTTCGGCGGTGTGCGGGCGGTCGACGGGGTTCACCTGGATATCCGGCCGGGGGAAGTCACGTCCCTGATTGGCCCGAACGGGGCGGGCAAGACGACCGTTCTCAACATGGTCAGTGGATTTTACCGCCCGAGCGAGGGGGATATCCTGCTGGGCGAGCGCAACCTTGCGGGTGCGCCGGCCCATGCGGTCGCCAGAAACGGTATCGCGCGCACCTACCAGACGACGAAACTCTTCGAGAATCTGTCGGTGGAGGAAAACGTGGTGTCGGGCCTGCCGCGCGGCGCACCGGGCAACCCGTGGTCGGATATCCGCTCGAAGGAGAACCTTGCTCTTGCGGCCGGGTTGCTGCGCTTCTGCGGCTATCGGGGGGCGCTGGAAAAGCGCGCAGGGGACCTGCCTCACGTGGACAGGCGTCTGGTGGAAATTGCCAGGGCACTTGCGACGAAGCCCGTGTTCCTGCTTCTGGACGAACCGGCCGCCGGGTTGATGCGTGCCGACAAGGAGGCGCTCGCCGGGCTGTTGCGCAGGATCGCGGATCTCGGGATCGCGGTCGTGCTTGTGGAACATGACATGAGCCTTGTCATGGGGATTTCCGACCGCATTCAGGCCGTCGATGCGGGCAAACCGATCGCTTATGGCAACCCGGAGGAAATCCGGACAAATGCGGCGGTGATCGCCGCTTATCTCGGCGAGGGCGGCACCGCGTCGTTCAAGCGCGAGCAGCCGCTGACAACGGAAGAGACACCCGTCGTCTCCACGCTGGGCCTGACCGCAGGTTATGGGGCGGCGCCTGTCCTGAAGGATGTCTCGCTGAAAGTGCGGCAAGGCGAGATGGTGGCGCTGCTGGGGGCAAACGGTGCCGGCAAGTCCACCTTCCTCAGCGCCCTGTCCGGCCTGCATAGGCCGGTATCGGGCACCATCATCCTGAACGACGAACAGGTGCAGACGCTGCAACCGCATGAACTTGTCGGCAGGGGGCTTGTCCTTGTTCCCGAAGGCCGCCAGGTCTTTCCCGAACTCACGGTTCTGGAGAATATCGAACTCGGGGCCTACAATCGGCGCTCCGAAATGTCGCGCAGCGAAATCGCCGCGCATCTGGACCGCTTTCCCCGCCTGAAGGATCGGCTGACCAGCCGTGCAGGACTGCTGTCCGGCGGTGAACAGCAGATGATGGCCATCGCGCGCGGGCTCATGGCAAGGCCCAAGGTGCTGTTGCTGGACGAGCCTTCGCTTGGACTTGCCCCTGCAATGATCGACGAACTCTACGCCATACTCGGCGAATTGCGGGACGCCGACATCACCATTCTCCTTGTCGACCAGGTGGCGACCATGGCGCTGGCGGTTGCCGACTATGCCTATGTGCTGGAACAGGGACGGATTGTCTTTGAGGGCAAGGCTGCAGACCTTGCTTCCGATCCCCGTTTGACCACGGCCTATCTGGGGGGCGGGGAAGCCGCAGCTACTTCGGAGGCGCGGGCGTGAGTGAATTCGTCATCCGCAACATCCGCATCGGCAACAGGGCTGAGAGCGTCGACATTGCCGTCTCCGGCGAGCGCATCAGCGATATCGGCTCGGACCTTGGGAGTGGGGCGAAAACACTCGAAGGCAACGGGGCGATGCTCATCCCCGGCTTCGTGGAAAGCCATCTTCATCTCGACAAGGCGTGCATACTGGACAAATGCCACAATGAAACCGGCACCCTGGAAGGGGCAATCGCCTCAGTCGGAGCGGCGAAGAAATCCTTCACGCAGTCGGATATTCATGCCCGGGGCAGGAAGGTCCTCGAAAAGGCCATCGTGCAGGGAACCAACGCAATCCGGACCCATGTGGAAATAGACCCGGGCATCGGGCTCATGGGCCTTGAGGCGGTGTCGCAGCTCAAGCGGGATTTCGCCTGGGCCCTGGACCTTCAGATCTGCGTTTTTCCGCAGGAAGGGCTCACCAACAACCCGGGAACGAAGGAATTGCTTGAGGAAGCTCTGGTGAACGGGGCGGACCTGTTGGGCGGCTGCCCCTATACCGATAGCGACCCGAATGCCCAGATCGCCATCCTGTTCGAGATGGCCAGGCGGTTCGACGTCGATCTCGATTTCCATCTGGACTTCGATCTGGACCCTAAATGGCGGCATCTCGACGAGATCGCCCGGCAGACCGTGGCGCACGGCTGGCAGGGGCGCGTGGCCATAGGGCATGTGACCAAACTGTCGGCTATGCCCGGACCTCAGCTCATGGACGCCGTGGCTCTTCTGAAAGATGCGGGCATTGCCCTGACAGTTCTGCCCTCGACCGACCTGTTCCTGATGGGCAGGGACAGCGGGCACCTGGTGCCGCGCGGTGTCGCGCCGGCGCATGTCTTTCATCAGCACGGTGTCTGCTGCACGGTGGCGACGAACAATGTTCTCAATCCCTTCACTCCGTATGGAGACTGTTCGCTCTCCCGCATGGCAAATCTTTACGCCAACATTCACCAGCTCGGCACGGAACCGGAACTGGAAGCCTGCTTCGACATGGTCACCTCGGCGCCGAGACGCCTGATCAACCACGAACGTGGTATCGAGGTGGGGGAGGAGGCGACTTTCGTTGCGCTGCCGGCCGACTGCGGGATGCAGGTCGTGTCGGAAATCGTCCGTCCACTCTGGGGGATGAAAAGCGGGCGCATGACCTTCGAGCACGCACCGGCCCGGATTTTCGCACCCGGATCCCTGGACGGGGCCTAGCGCGGAGCCAAAGCCTTCCGCAGCGAAGCAAAAGAACGCCAGGCGCGCTATCGCTTTAGGATCGATCAACTTTTCTGCTTTCATGCGGTTTCAAATGAGCGGAGGTTGATCTAGGGTTTTGCCAGTCAGTGAAACGATTCCCTCGGCAGTTCATGCCGATTGCATTTTGATTTTGTACAGCGCCGCCGTATCTCTCCGCGTTTTCGAGTAAGCGAGATCACTCCGGCCTGTCCTGGAGCTTCCAGTGTTCGCAAGAACGCCGATCAAGGCTCCAGACGTTTTGAACCGGTCGCATTTTCTGCTTTCATGCAAACCTGCATCGAAGCAGCCTGATCCAGGGGTGGGAAATGATCGAAGCAAATTCCGGGCGATCGGTCCGCCGTTCCTTTAAGCCGTTTGCAGCCGTCCTGCTTTTGGCCGCGGGCGGCCTGCTTCAGGGCTGCGGCCTGTCCGATGCGCCTGTGCTCTTTCCGAAGGGGCCGATCGCGTTGGCGGAACGGGACCTTCTGTTCACCGCCTTCGCCATAATGATGATTGTCGCCATTCCGGCGATCGTCCTGACGCTTTTCTTTGCCTGGCGGTACAGGAAGAGAAAGAACGGGGCGGTCTATACGCCGGAGTGGGACGGGTCCTGGGTCGTCGAGGCGGTTGTCTGGCTGGTGCCGGGGGCCATCGTCGTGGTGCTCGGGACGCTGGTCTGGACGCGGACTCACGAATTTGATCCCTACAAGCCTATTGTCTCCGACAAGCCGGCCTTCAGGGTGCAGGCGGTGGCGCTCGACTGGAAGTGGCTGTTCGTCTACCCGGAACTGGGTATCGCCAGCGTCAATGAGCTTGCCTTTCCCGCCGACCGGCCGCTTTCCATCGAAATCACCTCCGATACGGTGATGAACTCGCTGATGATCCCGGCGCTCGGCGGGCAGATCTATGCCATGGCGGGCATGCGTTCGGAGCTCAATCTCCTGGCCGACGGGCCGGGTGTCTTCACGGGACGCAACACGATGTATTCCGGCGACGGGTTCTCCGACCAGCACTTCAAGGCGCATGCCCTGGACGAAAACGATTTCACCGCCTGGAAGGAAAAGGTCGCCGCATCGCCCGATGTGCTCGACGCGAAGACCTATCTGGAGCTTCACAAGCAAAGCGTCGCCAATCCTGTGACCTATTATTCGTCGACCGAAGCCAAGCTGTTCGAAATTATCCTGCGCAAATACGCGCCGATTATGGGCCCGTACGAAAGTGAAGCGGCCGAACTTATCTGCCGGGGGGCTGCCTGATGCTTGGACGTCTGACTATGGATGCGCTGCCGTTCTATTCCTGGGTCGCCATGGGCGGGGCAGGCGTCACCGTATTGGGTGGCATCGCGGTGTTCCTGCTCATCACCTATCTGCGCGCCTGGAAGGTGCTGTGGACGGACTGGCTGACCAGTGTCGATCACAAGAAGATCGGCATCATGTATGTGGTGCTGTCGCTTGTCATGCTGGTGCGCGGCTTTGTCGATGCGCTCATGATGCGTGCCCAGCAGGCCGTGTCGCTCAACAGCGAAGGTTATCTGCCGCCGGAGCATTTCGAGCAGATCTTCTCCTCGCACGGCACGATCATGATCTTCTTCGTGGCCATGCCGTTTCTGACCGGGCTGATCAACATCGTCGTGCCGCAGCAGATCGGCGCGCGGGACGTCGCCTTTCCGTTCCTCAACTCCGTCAGTCTGTGGCTGACGGCATCGGGCGCCGGACTGGTTCTTGTGTCACTGGTCGTCGGCAAGTTCTCGCAGGCCGGCTGGACGGGATATCCGCCCTATTCGGGGATCGAGTACAGCCCCGGCGTCGGTGTGGACTACTGGCTCTGGGCGCTGATCACCAGCGGGGTCGGCAGCACGCTGGCCGGTATCAATTTCATTGTCACCATCTTCAAGAACCGCTGCCCCGGCATGAGCTTCATGCGCATGCCGATGTTCACCTGGACGGCGCTGTGCGCCTCGATCCTGATTGCCTTCGCCTTTCCCGGCCTGACGGTCGTTGCCGGCCAGCTCGTTCTGGACCGCACGCTCGGCTTCCACTTCTTCACCAATGGCGACGGCGGCAACATGATGATGTTCGCCAACCTCCTGTGGATCTGGGGCCATCCTGAGGTCTATATCCTGATCCTGCCGGCCTTCGGCATCTACTCCGAAGTGGTGGCGACCTTTTCCCGCAAACGGTTGTTCGGCTACACGTCGCTGGTCTATGCGACCGCCTGTATCGCGCTGCTGTCGTTCACCGTCTGGCTGCATCACTTCTTCACCATGGGTTCCTCGTCAAACGTGAACGCGATCTTCGGCATCGCCACGATGATCATCGCGGTGCCGACAGGGGTGAAGATCTTCGACTGGCTGTTCACCTTGTATCGGGGCCGCATCGAGTTTCATCCCGCCATGGTGTTCACCATCGGCTTCATGGTGACCTTCGTGATCGGCGGTGTGACCGGGGTTCTGCTGGCCCTGCCGCCCGCAGACTACCTGATGCACAACTCGACATTCCTGGTGGCGCATTTCCACAACATGCTCATACCCGGCGCTCTGTTCGGCTATTTCGCCGGGTTGAACTACTGGTTCCCCAAGGCGTTCGGTTTCAAGCTGGATGTCAAATGGGGCATGCGCTCCTTCTGGTTCTGGTTCATCGGCTTCTATCTCGCCTTCATGCCGCTCTATGTGCTCGGGTTCATGGGCATGAGCCGGCGCATGGAGCACTATGCCGACCCGACCTGGCAGCCTTACCTGATCGTCGCAGCGCTCGGCGCACTGTGTGTCCTGTGCGGCATCGTCTGCATCGCCGTGCAGCTCTACGTCTCGGCGAAGAAATGGGGATCGGCGCGCGACATCACCGGCGATCCTTGGAACGGCCGCACGCTGGAGTGGGCGACCTCGTCGCCTCCGGCTGCCTACAACTTCGCGGTCCTGCCGCAGGTCGAGGACATCGATGCCTTTCATGACATGAAGATCCAGGGCGTCGCCTATAAGGTGCCGGACCACTACGAGGACATCGTCATGCCGAAGAGTTCGTGGTTGGGTCCGATCCTGGGCGGTCTGGCCTTCGTGCTCGGGTTCGCCATGGTCTGGTACATCTGGTGGCTTGCCGCCCTGTGCCTGGTGCTGAGCCTTGTGTGTGTCGGCATCCGCTCCTTCGACGATGAATGCGATTACATCCTGCCGGCTGACGAGGTCGAACGGATTGAAAAGGCCCGGCTGGAACAGATCACGCCGGCGGACCTGCATGACATGCGTGATTTTCTGCCGGTCGGCCCGGCGTCGGGCGAAATTCTGCCGGGGAGGGCGTAATGACTGACACGGCCATGGCAAGCGACCTCCTCGAGGAGGAAGAGAAAAAGTCCCTGCTATCGCGGGAATTCGGCTTCTGGGTCTATCTGATGACCGACGCCATCATCTTCGCGCTGCTGTTCGCGACCTATGTGGTGCTGTCGAAAAACTCCGCCGCCGGCCCGACATCGAAGGATGTCTTCGACCTGCGTCACACGGCGGGGGAAACCGCGCTTCTGCTCATTTCCAGCCTGACCTTCGGCATGGCGACCATCGCGATGGCAAGGGGGCTCAGTGGCCGGGTCATCATGTGGCTGGTGGTGACCGCTCTTCTCGGGGTCGGCTTCCTGGCAATGGAGATGATGGAATTTCACGGCATGATCGCCAAGGGCGCGGGTCCTGACGTCAGCGGCTTCCTGAGCGCTTTCTTCACGCTGGTCGGAACCCATGGCCTGCATGTCACCTTCGGGACGCTCGGCATCCTGGTTATGATCGTCCAGATACCGCTGAAAGGCCTGACGCCGCCGGTGCGCTCGCGGCTTTTACGGCTCGGCCTCTTCTGGCACTTTCTCGACATCGTCTGGATCGGGATCTTCTCGGTCGTTTACCTGCCCGGCGTCATGTAGGAGCCAAGACAATGAACCACTCCGCAGAACGCAGCGTCTCGACCTATCTCACCGGTTTCGTCCTGGCGATCATCCTGACGGCCATCCCCTTCGGCATTGTCTGGGGTGGTCTGCTGACAGGCACGGCCGTCTACGGGGTCATCGCGGTCGCAGCCATCCTGCAGGTGCTGGTGCACCTCGTCTTCTTCCTGCACCTGGACCTGAAATCGACGCCGGCGGAAAACCTGTTCTTCCTCGGTTTCGCAGCCGTCCTGATCGTCATCATGGTCGGCGGAAGCCTGTGGATCATGTTCGACCTGCATCACCGGATGATGTAGAGGGCCGTCCGCAGGCCTGTGTCAGTTTTTGCGCATGGAAAGGGAAGCAGGATGCAGATGATACGTATGCCGATTGTATTCTTCGCAACGGTCCTTGCATTCGGAGTGCCGACAGTGGCTCTTGCCGACTGCGCCGCCGATATCGACAAGGTCGAGAATGCCATAGACAACACCGAGCGGTCGGGGATCGACGTGACCGTCGCGGAGAAGATGCGCGTTCTGCTGGACGAGGCGACGAAAGAGCACCGTGCCGGGAACGAAGCCAAATGCCAGGACCTGATCAATCAGGCAAAATATATGGGCGACGTGGAATAGATTTCCGCTGACCAGTCAGCTGGGTTGACCTGCGCGGTTCACGGCTAACGGCCGGAGAAGCTCAACGAATGTGTGTTGGAAACAGGCTTTTGAAGATCCCGGGACGGTCGTGGCCGGGACCGGGGAATGCCACGACGCCCTGATACCTTCCGAAGCAAGGGCACGTCGTCCGGCCCGGCGCAATCGCGGCATCCACCGCATCGGTTTTCGCGCCGGTGTCGAGCTTTTACGTCTGAAAATTCGTTTTTTGCTGGCGCGACGGGCTCCTGCCGAGGCTTGCCCCGGCTGGACAGATCCACTCTAAATTGCTTGGATTCGCGGTGTTGATGGCGTGGATGCGCACTCTTTCGGGAATGACTCGACACAGAAGCATTGCGACATCTTGAACGACATCGGACGAAGGCAGCTATGCCTTCAGCGCGGTTTCCTGTAGTAAGGGTACCAACGACTTGGCAAGTCAATCAATGCCCGTCACCGGAATTCGACCAAAACTCAATCTGCGAATTCAAAAAGTGGCTTGTTTATTCAACAAAAACACCAATCGAGGCAAGCTTTGCAATTCTTAATGTCGGCGCGATCCGCCTCAATCTCACTGGCGCACTATCTGTATAACGGAAAGCTGCGCATGAGACGGTCGGTTGCGACGCAATATGTCCGCTCAAAGATCTTCAACGTTCTGCTGGCGGCCTGGACGGTGCTTTTCGCATTGCCCATCCTGTGGGACGCGATCGTGACACTTCGACCTGACACCATCCGATGGATAAGCAGGCGCTGGGCGCATGGGTTTCTGTTCCTGTGTCGGTACGTCCTCAGGGTAACCTACAAGGTCGAAGGCCAGGAAAACCTGCCGGAAGAACCCTTTATCATAGTCTCAAATCACCAGTCGGCCTGGGAGACTGTAGCTTTCCTGGTTCTGTTTCCCGATGCGAACATCATTGCTAAGGACAGCCTCTACCAAATTCCGGTGTTCGGCTGGTATTTGCGCCGCTCACCGATGATGAAGGTCATGCGGGACCAGCCGGGCAAGAACATCCGGAGCATCATCAAGGGGGCCAAACAGTCCGCTGAAGAAGGCCGGAGCGTTGCGATTTTTCCGGAAGGCACCCGGACGCCTGTTTACGGCCGCCAGAAATACGAAAGAGGCCTGTCCGTCATACAAAAGGCAACCGGTTATCCGCTTGTGCCTGTGGTTCTGAATTCCGGTGTTTTCTGGGACCCGAAATATCACATGATTTACGATGGTGAGATCACCGTCCGCTATCTCCCTGCAATTTCTCCATCGTCCAATCTCTACAATGACCTGGACCTCGTCGAGAACGACATAAACCTGCAAAAGGACCAATTGGCCAAAGAACTGGATTTGGACAGTTAGTTGGCTCAGGCGAACGCATGAAAGTCCTGCAAGCGGGTATGTCCCTGCGCCTTGACGTCTGCGACGAGATCCGGACTGCGCGGCGCAGGGGGCTGTCTTACCAACCTTACCACACACGACTCTACTGGATGGGGTGTTCAGCTACGCCTGCCAGTTCGCGCTGAACCTTCGACCGTGCAGCCTTGATGTTGTCGAGTACCTGAGGGCTGGTGTCGCTCGCCTGCTGTTTCTCCGCCAGGAACGTTGTCATGCGCGCATCCAGGTCGCGCAGGCGGGTTGTCGTGCGATTTCGCGGCTGAACCGCCGAAGGCGGAATGAAAAAGAACGGCCAGAACATGAAAGGTCCTTAGCTCCTCGAAGTTTCAGGAAAGGGGACGCTGTGTCTGCCTGCGTCAGGAAGCCAGCCTCTGGGGGCGCAAATGCGTCTCGACCCGCTCGATCTCGTCGCGCAGACGCAGCTTGAATTTTTTCAGTGAACGGATGTGCAGCATGTCAGGGTAGGGACGCATTTCCTCCCTCCGGATCAGACCGTCCAGAGTGCTGTGCTGACTGCGCAAGGATTTCAAACGGTTGTGCATGGTTGTCTCCTCATCAACTTCGGCGTCTTGCCGACACTCCGGATATGGGGACCATGTGTTGATAGGTGAAATACATTGTTTATATTGTGCAGATAGAGAAAAACTATCAGTTGAGATCTCGACATGCGTTTCCGGCCATCTCCGCGCCAGCTGGAGTATTTCGTTGCCCTCGCCGGGTCGCTGCATTTCGGACAGGCCGCTGCCTCCTGCAATGTCTCGCAACCGACCTTGTCGTCCCAGTTCAGGCTGTTGGAAGATCAGCTCGGATCGGCTTTGCTCGAGCGGGGGAGCGGCGCGATACGTCTGACTGCGGCGGGCCAACGGCTGCTGCCGCTGGCAAGGCGGGCCCTGGAAGATCTGGACGAAATCGTGACGGCGGCGCAAGCCGGCCAGGCGAATCTCGGCGGACTGATCCGTCTGGGGGTGTCCCCCACATTCGGGCCGTATTTCATGCCGCAACTGCTGCCCGCTCTGAAAAGCGCTTATCCGGGACTGGAGCTTTACATTCGGGAAGACAGGCCGAATTCCCTGGAAGACGGTCTCGCGGCCGGCACCTTCGACTGCATTCTCACACCCGACATCACGCCGTCGGACCAATGGGACGCGAGGGTGCTGTGCCGGGAGACCGTGCTGCTGGCCGTGCCGCGGACCCATCCGCTCGCCGGATTGGAGGTCGTGCCGGTCTCCTTGTTGAAGGGAGAGAAGCTGCTCGCGCTCGGGCAGGGGTTTCGCCTCTATGACGACGTTCAGGCTCTTGCCCGTGCGGCCGGTGCAGACTTTCGCAGGGATTACGAGGGAACGAGCCTCGATGCGCTTCGCCAGATGGCCTCCATAGGCATGGGGCTTGCCTTGTTTCCAGCCGCCTATATCGCCTCGGAGTTCGGCAAGGAGCCGGATCTTCTCCTGAAACGGATCGAAGGCATGACCATGCAGCGCCTCATCTACCTGGTGTGGCGGCGGGGAAGTTCCCGAACGGATCATTTCGAAAAGCTGCTGGACCTGGCGCTGCAGACGGCACGGGGCATGAACGTGGAAGGCGTGAGCGTCGAGCCGGGTTGAACCGGGGCCTGCTCGTTCTGTGGACCTGTCACGTTTTCTTTCCGGCCCCATTCAGACAGTCGATCATTTCCGGGCGGACGTCAGCTTTCCTCATTTCAGCGAAGTTGGTCGTTTGCCGTACAATGTCGATCTGTCTTCATAACCACACACGGTGGCATGCTGAAAATCAGGTGCTGGGATTCATCGCAGCATTGCAACAATTCGGGTTATCGGAAACCGAATTTGCTGAATAACTGCGTGCCACTCGAAGTGGTGCGCTATACTATGAAATTTGAGGGAAAATGGTGCCGGCAGCAGGATTCGAACCCGCGACCCCGAGATTACAAATCACGTGCTCTACCAGCTGAGCTATACCGGCGCCGGGGAGGCTTCTAACAGATTGGCCGCGCTTGTCCATGCCCCAAAACGAAAATATCTGATCTGGCCACAAAAATTCAATGTCTTACCGGAATTGCGGGGTCTCTACAGTCCCTGCTGAAAATACGGGTGGCTTGCCGGTATTCACTCCTGTGAGCCATGGTTATAGTGTGAAATTCGAGAAACGCAGCCAGGGAGCGGGGATTTCTGTATGGCTTGCTCTGACACCGTATTGCGGGGACTGGCCGCCGCCGTCCTGTTGTCTTCCGTCGTTTCAGGTGCCGCCGCGCACGATATCAAATCCTGCAAATGCGAGACCGGCTGTTATACGCAGGAGGTCGACAAGCTGTCCTGTTCCGGCGGCAAGGCACGGTTTTCGTCAAACGGTCTGCCTGGGCCGAAAGATCCGCTCATGCGCGGGATTGTCGGCACCAACCAGCAATTTCCAGCCGTTCACAATTACGAATTCGAGATCCTGCTCGACCCGGAGCTTGCCGCGCGCCCGACGCCGACCGATGCGGGGCCGGTCGGGGTGGCGGTCAATGGCGTGCCGATCTTCGATCCGAGCACGCAGGGGCCGGCCGACCGTTCGACGGGAAAGCGCCCGAGCGCTTTAGAAGCCGGGGAGCTGGATGTCTGCGGCGGTCATGCGGGTCGGGGAGACGACTATCATTATCATATCGCGCCAAAATGCCTGATCGAGGATCTCGGACCGACCTGGGTGGAGGACGACAAGAAGCCGGTCGGCTACGCCATGGATGGTTTTCCGATTCTTGCCCTCGGCTGGTTCGATCAAAGCAATTCCGTTGAAGCGCAACTTGACCGCTGCCGGGGCATGAAGGATGCGTCGGGGGCGTATTTCTATAATGTGAAAACGACCTCGAGCTGGGATGTTCTCAACTGTCTGTCGGGGACACCGCAGAATTTCGCGCGCGACAGCTGGGAGCACCGGGTGGACCGCACGGGCAAGGAAATCACCGGCCTGCCGATTCGTTTCGCCATCCGCGACAGTTCGCGAACCTCCCACGGAAGTGACGTTTGCCATGTGATGACCGGCTTGCTTCAGGGCGAGCAGATCCTTCAGGACGATGGCAGCGCGCGGCCGATTGAGGCACAGGAAGGTGCGTTGTTTTATTGCAACAAGGCTTGCTACGGGCTGTTCTTCGAAGCGGACAGGAGCCAGAGATTCGGGGGACGCGCGATCTATTACGATCATATCGCCTCCGGCTGTCCGTCCGGGTTCGACGTCTCCGGTCTGAAGACGTTCACGCCCTATGACGGACCGGCACAAAGCCGCAAGGGACCACCGCCGACGGGGCGTTGAGCGCCAGCTTTGAAGCGGAGATACGGCGTGCCACCGGCAGCCAGGATCACAGCCCCATTTTCATCCGTGCCACATACAATGACAGCACGGCGGCGTTGGAGACGTTGAGGGAGCGGATCTCGCCGGGCATGTCGAGGCGGGCGGTGAGGCCGCAGGCCTCGCGCACACCGTGACGCACGCCTTTTCCCTCCGAGCCGAGCACCAGCACGGTCCTGTCGGTGAAGGGCGTGTCCTCCAGGCTGGCGGTGCCGTCACTGTCGAGGGCGATGCAGCCGAACCCCTCGTCGTTCATTTCCGCGATGAAGCGCGCCATGTTCTTCACGCGCACATGTTTGATCATGTCGAGGGCGCCGGAGGCGGATTTGGCCAAGACGGAGCCTTCTTCAGGGGCATGGCGTTCGGTGGTGACCACCGCGTCGGCACTCAGCGCGACGGCGGAGCGCAGGATGGCGCCGACATTGTGCGGATCGGTGACCTGGTCGAGGGCGAGCACAAGTCGGGCGCCCGTCAGATGCTCCGGGCCATAGGCGGGCAGGGGATCGGCTTCCAGAATCATGCCCTGGTGCACTGCATCCTTTGTCACCATCCGGTCGAGTGCTTTCGGCATCATGGGTTCGACAGGCACGTCTATGGTGACGCCGCGCTCCTCAAGACGCCGCTGGGCGTTTTCGGTGGCATAGAGTTTCAGCCGCTTGCGGTCGGGATTCGCGAAGGCGGCTTCCACCGTGTGCAGGCCATAAAGCAGGACCGGGCCTTCCGGCGGCAGGCCGGGACGGCGCGGAGCCGGTTTGCCGCCGCCCTTCTTGTAATGACCCGCTTTGGAACCGCCCGCTCCGTGACCTGGTCGGGAGCGCGGCCGCGCTGATTTGCTGTTTTCCGTCATGGCGCAGATCTAGCGGGTAAAAGCGGCAAGGGGAAGAGGCTGAAACGTCCCGAGGCGCGTGGCCGCAGGTTTTCAGGACGAGCTTCAACCTGTAAAAAAGAAGCTGGCCGGTTGTCCACAGCCGGAGGTGAAAACGCGGCCGGGCCGCAATAAAATAACCTTGGTGGGTGACAGGCTGCCGGGATCGGGGCACTCTTTGAATGTCGGTTGCCGGAGCAATCCCCAGCGCGCGAAGCAGCTGTTTCGGGCGTCTCCCTGATTTTGTTCATTTCTTTGCAAAATCGGCGTTGACAGGGCAGGTCGTCATCTGCATAACACGCGCCACAGGATTGCTCGCCCCATCCGGGCGGGTTCTCAGGTCAAGCCATCCTGATTGCTTCGGCGTGAAGCAGGACGAGATGGAGGAGTGCCCGAGTGGCTAAAGGGGACGGACTGTAAATCCGTTGGCTATGCCTACGTTGGTTCGAATCCAACCTCCTCCACCATCGTACTGATTCCTTGTTGTGCGGGTGTAGCTCAATGGTAGAGCAGCAGCCTTCCAAGCTGACGACGAGGGTTCGATTCCCTTCACCCGCTCCATCATGGGTGTTGATCGGAGTGTCCGGAACGGAAAGTTCTTCCGCCCGGAAATCCTGACCGGATCAGCCTGTTTTCATGTGGGCTCACGTGAAGGCGTCAGGCTGATCGACCCTAAAGTTGCGGAGTGTCCAATCGCCTGCGATCGGACGCTCCGGAAGTTCTACGGGAAGCAATTCGTCGCTCGCGGATCTGTCCAAGGCGCCGGAGCGCGTCCCGCTCGAGCCTTTTATCGACCGACCCGAGTAGTGGACAGAGAGCGACGCCGATGGCGAAAGAAAAATTTGAGCGCACGAAGCCGCACGTTAACATTGGCACGATTGGCCACGTTGACCACGGCAAGACGACGCTGACAGCTGCAATCACCATGACGCTGGCTGAAACCGGCGGTGCGACAGCAAAAGCTTATGACGAGATCGACGGCGCGCCTGAAGAAAAGGCCCGCGGCAT
>NZ_CANMFD010000008.1 GCF_947496995.1 uncultured Roseibium sp. | reverse complement strand
GTTCAAATCCTGCTCCCGCAACCAAATCAAAAAGCCCCCTCGGATCCGTCCAAGGGGGCTTTTGCGTTTGACGTACAGCAGGGAGAAGCAGGCGCCTCCTCTGACGAACTCATTCATCAGACTGCAACGCGAATTCGGAAGTCAGGTGTTCAGTCTTGCTCCGGCTCGAAATAGTTCGAGTTGTCTGCCGAGATAAGCGCGATCGTGGAATCCAGACGGGAGAGGTGAAGGACGCCGGCTGCGATGGCTGCGCTGCTGTCGTGGGCTTTCACTGCCTCGGCGATCATCTCATGATCCTTGAGCAGCTGGGGCATCCTGTCCTGTTTGGCCAGGCCGAGTGTGCACAGGCGGTCAACTTTTGCCTTTTCGGCGGAGATCACATCAAAGGCAAAATCGACCCGGGCGATCCGGCAAAGCGCCTGGTGAAACGCGTAGTCGAGGTCACCAAAGGCTTCGTAGTTCTTGTCCGCAATGACCTTGCGCTGCGCGGCAATGCAGTCGTTCAGCAAGGCGGCACCAGCGGCATCGCACCGCCGGGCGGCCAGGTCCAGGACTTCTTTTTCCACGGCTGCGCGCACGAAACGCGATTTTTCGATTTCCCGCGACGAGAACCTTCTGACTTCGGTCGCTCTTTGCGGTCGGATCAGCAGGAGGTCGAGGCTTTCCAGGCGGCTGAAGGCGTCCCTGACGGGCTGTCGGGAGACACCGAATTTTGCGGCGATATCGGCTTCGGAAATCCGGTCTCCCGGCTTCAGACGCATCGATCCGATCTCGTCGTAGAGGTAGTCGAAGATCTCGTCGACACGCGGCCTCCGGTCGCTCGTCTGTTTCAATTGCACCATTCCATTTTCCTCCGACGCCCGGGATCAATAGGCGCATTTCGCCTCTGAAACCAGTTACCTGTCCCAATCTTGCAACCGAGCAGCCAACTCGAGACGAGTGAAATTTGGACTAGTATTCCAGATTTCAGACTAGTATACTAGAAATAAGTTGTCAGGCGCCGTGTCGCTGCGATCAGACCTGATCGCCAGGCGCGGCTACTGGAGCTGTCCGATCGGGATATGGCGGATTGACGGCCGGTCGGTTGAAGGTCAGCCGATAGACAGTCTGAGACGATACCTCGAAGACCAGGCGCATGCGGGCCAGCACCGGTTCAATATGAGCGGCCTCAAAGCGATGCGGGGTCGGTTCGTAATGTCGCTGTCCGGTTTCCGCTGTTCGCTCCCTGCGGGTCTTCACCGTTTCTGAGGGGCAAAGCGACGACAGCTTTCGCACTTTCGAAGCGCGGGAGCCATAAAGAGCGAGAACGAGTGAACAGCGCGAGACCACAAGCTTCAAGTCAGATCGCCGTCCCAGGGATTTTCAATGTCGAAACAACGACTGACAGTGATGCGGTAAGAAGGAAATGAAATGAAACTCAAGGGTAAGACAGCAATCGTTACCGGCGGCGGCCGGGATATCGGCAGTGCCTGCGCAGTGAAGCTGGCGGAAGAAGGCGCGAATGTCGCCATCAATTATTTCTCCAGCAGCAAGGGCGCGGATGCCACCGTGGAGGCGATCAAGGCGCAGGGCGGAAAGGCGTTTGCGCTTCAGGGCGACCTAAACACCCAGGCCGATGTCGATGCGCTGGTTGCCAAGACGGTCGAGACCTTCGGCGGCGTGGACGTCCTGGTCAACAACACCGGTGGGTTGATCGCGCGCAAGAAATTGTCCGAGATGTCTCTTGAGCACTGGCAGGCGGTCATGGACCTGAACCTGACCAGCACGTTCCTGATGATCAAGGCCTGCCTGCCTCATCTGAAATCGGGAGCCATCGTCAACATCGCCAGCCAGGCGGGACGCGACGGCGGAGGCCCGGGTGCGGTGGCTTATGCGACCTCGAAGGGCGCCATCATGACCATGACCCGCGGCCTTGCCAAGGAACTGGGTCCCGACGTCCGCGTCAACGCGCTGTGCCCGGGGATGATCGACACCGACTTCCACAACATCTTCACCAAGGACGAGGTCCGCCGCAACGTCGAAGCCGCGACACCGGTGAAACGTCAGGGGACGCCGGTCGATGTTGCCAATCTCGTCTTGTTCCTGGCCTGCGAGGATTCCGCTTTCATGACCGGCGCCAATGTCGATATCAACGGCGGCATGCTTTTCAGCTGATCATGAATGAATGTGGAGACAGTCTTGCCATAAGCTGCCTCCTGCTGTGACGAACGGAAATATGTGATCCGCCAGGTGTGGGCGGATCACGTCAACCGGTCTTGATGCCAACCGTAGGTACGGCTGGTATCAAGGCCGGTTTTTTTGCGTTTAAAGACCCCTGATCTCCGAAAATCGGGTCAAGCGGAGAGCTGCTCGCAATCGGGGGTAATTGTCTAAAAAGATTGTATGTTCATTTTCATAAACTAATGGTAGTATTTCCTGGATTTTCCGAATGCATTCTTTTGAATTGTCTTTTTTAAAAAACATATTGGCGGATAGCGCATGTCACTCTCCCAAAAGTGGATCGACACGGTCGAAAAAGGCATCGACGACGTGCGGTGGGACCAATATGACGGTTCGATCCAGAAGGAAGTAGAAGCCTACAGCTCGCGCCTGAACAAGACGCCCAATTTTCTATCGCCCAGCTGGCTTTACATAAAGGCCATGCTGTGGACGGAAAGCGGCGGGCCGGACAATCCTGCCTGGACCACGCGGCCCTTTCAGATAGGCAACAAGGGAGATCCTGCCTACGACGTTCTCAAGAACGAGAAGGAAGGATCGTCCCTTATCATGAGTGCGACGCTGAAGGGCGATATCAAGGCGGACAAGATCAATACACCTGACGTCAATCTGCGGGCAGGCATTGCATATCTTTATACCCGCATGGCGACCTACGACCACAAATCGATCCGCGACACCAAGGATACGGCCAAGCATACCTATGCGGTGCAGGCCAACGACAACTTTGAACGGATCGCAAAGAAAATCGGAACGACCGTCACCGAGCTCAGGCAAAGCAATCCGTCCGTCGACCCCACGAAGCTGCAGATCGGCCAGAAACTCGATTATTACAAGGCCGAAATCAGGCTGGTGATTACGGGCTGGCGTAAATTCACCACCGAAAAGATGGCAGAGCGGTACAATGGCGGCGGTGACGTGAACTACAAGGCCAAGCTTGACTACCTGATCGGCACGGTGTTCCCCAAACTGAAACGGAACAAGACGAAATGAGGCGACCGATGCGACGATTGACCGTTTATCTGCTGGCAGCGGGCCTGCTGGCCGGCAATGCCGCGGCGGACGGTACGCCTTCCACCGCAGAAACCGCTGCGTCTTTTCCCGATGAACGCAGCGCGATCGCCGATGCGTTACTCGGGCAGGGTGTTCTGGTTGACGGGCGTCTACTGACGCATCTGAGCCATGTCTGCAATCTGACGATCGGCGAGGGGGCCTACCCGGTGCTCGATGTCCGCGAACTGGTGCGGGGAGCAGTAACGCCGCGCGGTCAGTCGCGGATTGTCGTCATCGATCCGGAATTCGCTCTCATGCAGAGTTTCGAGTACGGACAGGCGCGGCCCCTGTTCTGCGACGGCAATCGTCTGTTTCTGAACGGAGACCTTGCCGTCGACAATATCGGCCCTGAGGGCAATGTTCTTGAATTTTCCGCGCCGGAGGCCGCCCCGTCCGTCACGAGTATGGAAGCCAATGATTTCCCGGCACCGGAAATCGGAACGCCCGATTTCCGGCTGCAGTAGATCGCCTAGCGGCCTCAGTCGAACAGCGACGGCAGGAACAGGGAGAAGGCGGGGACGTAGGTGATCAGCATGAGCGCCACGAAAAGCGCCAGGTAGAACGGCCAGATCGATTTGAGTGCGTCCTCGATCCTGATCTTGCCGACGGCGCAGCCGACGAACAGGCACGTGCCGACGGGCGGTGTGCACAGTCCCAGACCCAGGTTGACCAGCATCATGATGCCGAACTGCACCGGATCCATGCCGAGTTCTCTGGCGATTGGCAGGAAGATCGGCGTGCAGATCAGGATAAGGGCAGCCATGTCCATGATCATGCCGAGCACCAGAAGCATCAGGTTGATCAGCAACAGAATGACGATCTTGTTCTCCGAGATCGCCAGGAGGAACGTGCTCAGTTTCGTCGGGACCTGGTAGAGAGCGAGCAGATAGGCGAACGAACTGGCAAAGCCGATCAGGATCATCACCATCGCCGTGGTGCGCAGCGAGGACGTTACGCAGACGACGAATTCCTTCCAGCCGAGGGTTCTGTAGACAATGGCTGTCAGGGCGAGGGCGTAGATCGCTCCGAAGGCTCCGGACTCCGTCACGGTGAAGACGCCGGACAAGACGCCGCCGACAATGATGACCGCCGTGATCAGGCCGGGTATGGCGCTGACGGCGGATCGCGCCACAGCGCGCCAGCCCGGAAAAGGCTCGGAGCCGTAATTGTGTTTGACCGCCACCACATAGGCGGCGACGGCGAGGCACAGGCACATCAGGATGCCTGGGATGACGCCCGCCAGGAACAGCTTGGAAATGGATATCCCGCCGCCGGCGGCGACAACGAAGATGATCATGTTGTGGCTGGGCGGAATGACAATGCCTGCGATGGACGAGGTCACTGTGACGTTGACCGCATAGTCCGGGCGGTAGCCCTTTTCCTTCATGACCGGGATCAGCAGGGAGCCGAGCGCGGAAATATCGGCGATGGCCGACCCGGAAATGCCGCCGAACAGCATGCTGGAGGAAATGTTCACCATGGCGAGGCCGCCGCGAACGTGGCCGACGAGGGTGGACGCAAACCGGACCAGGCGGGCGGCAATGCCGCCGTGGAGCATCAACTCACCTGCGAAGATGAAGAAAGGGATGGCAAGCAGGGAAAAGGACGCGATGCCGGAAATGGAGCGCTGGAACGTCATCAGCAGAGGGAAGCCCTCGTACCAGAAGGCGGCAGCCGCGGAGATGCCCATGGCGAAGGCGACCGGGACGCCGAACAAGACACTTATGCCGAACACACCCAGCAGGATTGCGAGACCCATATTCAAAGACCTTTTTTATTCGGAGATCTCGCCGCGCAGGGTGCTGAGGCCTCTCAGGACGAAACGCGAACCGGCGAAAATGACGATGAGCCCACCACAGGCGACCGCCGAAGCGGTGCGAATACTCTCCGGGATGTTCAGCATCGGAAGAAGGGTCGCCCAGCCGAACTCGAAAAGTTCCAGGCTGGCGACGAGCATGACGCCTCCGAAAATCGCCAGAGCCAGGTCGGTCAGCAGCAGCAGAACCTGTCTTGCCTTTGGCGGCAGCGCATCGCGCAAAAACGTGACGCCGAGATGCGACTGTTCGTGAATGCCGACTGCGGCGCCCAGGAAGGTGATGTAGCAGATGAGGAGAAGGGCCAGTTGCTCGACCCAGGTCGGTGTCGAATTGAGGACATAGCGGCCGAACACCAGCCAGCCGAAAGTGGCCACGAGAACGACAAGCGCGACCGACCCGATAAACACACAGACATTCTTGAGACGGGTCAGCCCTGTTTCCAGGCGGTCCGCAAAATCCCTGAAATGCGTCATTTCATTCTCCCGGTGGCGGGCCGTGCCGGAGGAGTGAGCACGGCCCGTCCCATTGTTATTGCGCGTTTCTGAACATGTTGACCAGCTCGGTCAGTTCAGGGTTCTGCGCAAGATACTGCTCATAGACCGGAGCCATGGCTGCCTGAAAGGCTGCTTTGTCGGCGATGGAATTCACGGCGACGCCGCCACCTTCAACCTTGGCCATGCTGGCAGCTTCGCGTTCCTGCCAGAGCTTGCGCTGCAGCTCGGTGCTGTTGCGGCCGGCGACCTTGACGATTTCCTGCTGTTCCGGTGTCAGGGAGTCGAAGGTTTTCTTGCTCATGCACAGGCACTCGGGAATGATGAGGTGCTGGGTGAGCGAGTAATATTTGGCAACTTCGAAATGGTTGGTGGATTCGTAGGACGGAGGATTGTTCTCCGCGCCGTCGACGACACCGGTCTTGATGGCCTGATAGACTTCGGCAAAGGCCATCGGGGTTGCGTTGCCACCCATGGAATCGACCATTCCGACGAACAGATCGTTGTTCATCACCCGTATCTTCATGCCCGTGATGTCCTTGGGCTCCTCGATGGGCTTCACGGATGTATAGAATGACCGTGCACCCGCATCGTAATAACCGAGAGCGATCAGGCCTTTTGCTTCCAGCCCCTTGCTCAGGGCAGCGCCGGGTTCGCCGTCCATCAGTTCGTACATCTGCGGTACGCTTTTGAAGATGAAGGGCAGGGAGACGACATTGGCCTCCGGTACGACCTGGCCCATCGGCCCGAGGCTGAAGACGCCGAAATCAATGACGCCGAGGCGGGTCTGTTCGATGGCATCGGGCTGTGAGCCCAGAACGCCGGAGTGGAAGATCTTGGCGGTCAGTTCACCGTCGGTCTTCTCGCTGAGTTCCTTCGCGAAGGCTTCCATGCCGTGCGAGACCGGGTAGTCCTCCACATGGATATTCCAGCCGCGCAGTTCGCGTGCTTCGGCTTCAAGCGCCGGGATTGCGAGCGACGCCGCAACGACGGATCCAAGAAGCATGGCTAATTTGAGAGATTTGAATTTGGTCATCGGTTCCTCCCTGTTTGACCTCCGTAGACGATATTTATTTTACAAATATTTACAAGTTAAAAAATTAATCAGACAAATTTCCGCGATTTTTCTTTTCAACCGATTGAAATGAGGGAGTAATTTTCGGACTGGCGATCAAGACTGCTCTAGCGTCGAGCCAGGGTCCTAGATCATTCAGTGGTCTTCCGAAGTGGCTGCGGCGTCCTTTTCTGGTGCGCCTCAGGCCATCGGGAAAAGCCATGGGAGAGCATGCGTTGCGATACAAATTTTTACAAATAATTGACAAATAGGATTGGGGCGAATATCTCTTCAAAGGGACAAGGCGTATCCTGTTCTGCAAATATCGGAGTGTCTCCTGTGGCGGGTTTGAGCAAACAAACACACGAAAAACTGATGAACGTGAGCACGGCGACACTGACAACCGTTCTGTTCAAGCATGGATTGAGGAATATTTTTCTGCAGGGGCCGCAGCGTTTGCGCCCTGGTCCGAACATGGTCGGGCTTGCCTATACGCTGAGGTATATTCCGGCCCGGGAAGATCTGGATCATCTCGAAACCTTCGCCAATCGCGAGAATGCGCAGCGCAAGGGTGTTGAGGAATGTCCGGAAGGAGCGGTTTTCGTGATCGATTCCCGCGCCGATGCGTCAGCCGCGTCCGCGGGATGCATCCTGGCGACACGGCTTCAGTCCCTGGGATGCAGCGGGATCGTCACCGACGGAGGATTCCGGGACACGCCGGAAATCGCGCAGCTGGAGATGCCGGCCTATCACACCCGACCCAGTGCGCCGACCAACCTGACCAAACATCATGCCGTTGCCATAAACGATCCGATCGCTTGTGGAGGGGTCGCGGTTTTTCCCGGAGATATCATCGTCGGGGACAATGAAGGCGTTGTCTGCATACCCGATCATATGGCAAACGAGGTGGCGAACGAAGCGGCGGAGATGACCGTCTTTGAAGATTTCGTCCTGGAACGGGTGCAGCAAGGGGAGTCGACATTCGGGCTATATCCCCCGACCGACGCCTCGACAAAGGAGAGGTTCAAGTCTTGGCGGCACGAAAGAAGCAGGTAATCGCGCTTGCGGCAGCCGAGGGGCAGGTTCGCGACAAGACGCTCTCCGACAGGGCGTATGAGAACATTCTTGCCAAGATCATGGACGGGGATATTCCCGTCGGAGGCAAGTTGCCGACCGAACAGACGCTCTCCGAGGAGCTTGGTGTCTCGCGGCCGGTGCTGCGCCAGGCGCTGAAGCAGTTGCGAGAGGATGACGTGGTCGTCTCGCGCCAGGGGTCCGGGTCCTATGTAAAACGCCGCCCGGAAGGCGCGGTCCGCGATTTTGCGCCTGTCGGGTCAATCGCCGATATTCAACGCACATTCGAGTTCAGGGCCGCCATCGAGGGCGAGGCTGCCTATCTTGCGGCGGAGCGGCGGTCGGAAGACGATCTTGCGGAGCTGCGCAACGCGCTGCTGGAACTGGACCGCTGTATCGAAAACGGCGAATTGGGCGTGGCGGCCGACGAGGCCTTTCATGTCGCCGTGTGCAATGCGGCGGACAACAAGTATTTCGTGGCGGCCAGGTCGTCGATGAAATCCAATATTCTCACGGGCATGAACCTCACCAGAAACCTGACGCTGACTAAGCCGCAGGACCGTCTGAAACTGGTCCAGTCCGAGCATTATGCGATTTTCGAAGCCATCGAAAAATTCGACCGGAAGGCTGCCAGAAAAGCCATGCGCAGCCACGTCGAGAATGCCCGAAAGCGGATTTTCGAGGGCTGATAAAAGCCTCGATAAACAAGACCCATTTTTAGGTTGCCATGAGATACCCGGGATCTGTGGTTCGGTATGGCTGTCAGGCCTCGTTTGCTTCTGAAAAAAGCCTCTTCATTCGACCTGAAGAACGATCTTGCCGATATGGCTTTTTTCGCCGAAAGCTTCCTGTGCCCCGGCGATTTCCTGCAGCGGGAAAGTGGCTGCGACCAGCGGGGCGATGTCGCCGCGCTCGATCCTGTCGATCAGGTTGCCGAAGACTTCCGGTTCCAGAACGGTGCAGCCGAAAAAGCTCAGGTCCTTGAGGTACAGGGTGCGCACGTCCAGTTCGACGACAGGTCCGGCAATCGCGCCTGCCACCGCGTAACGACCGCCGGGCCGCAGGACGTCGAGCAATGCCGGCCATCCGGGTCCGGCCACCAGATCGATGACAACGTCGATGCTGTCGGACCCGAGTTCTCGAACCGGATCGTCGTTCCGGCCAATCGTTGTTGCAGCTCCAAGCTTGCGGATCGCATCGGCTTTGGCGGTACCTGTAACCGCAATGACTTTTGCGCCGCGTGCCTTGGCAAGCTGGACCGCAGCCGAGCCGACGCCGCCCGATGCGCCGGTCACCAGAACAGTGTCTCCCTGTTGAACCCTTGCGCGGGTCAGCATGTTTTCAGCAGTGGAATAGGAACAGGGAAACGATGCCAGTTCCGTATCCGAGAGGCTGCTGTCGATCTTGTGGGCGTGCCGGGATGCGACGCGCACGAAATCCGCAAATCCTCCGTCGCATTCCGAGCCGAGATACCATGGCCTTGGGGGTTCGGCCCCGTTCACTTCGCGCAGGCAGGGCTCAATCAGGACGCGCTCGCCGATGCGGGCCGCCGAAACCTCCTCGCCGACCGCAACGATATGACCGCAAACGTCGGCGCCCTGGATCCGGGGGAAGGTCAGCGGCGCGCCCGACCAGGAAGCGTCATCCGCAGCTGCGTTTTTCGAATACCAGCCGATACGGGTGTTGATGTCGGTATTGTTCACTCCGGCCGCCGCCACGCGCACCACAACGTCCCGAGGGCCTGGCCGGGGCACTGGGAGGTCGGTCCGCCATTGCAGCGTCTCGGGACCGCCATGTCCCGTCAGAACTATTCCGCGCATGGTCTCCGGCAATGTCATTGTAGGCCCCTTTTCAGGTAGAATGATTACTCTACTTGCGTTTGGTAGAGCAATCATTCTACCTTGTCAAACATGAACGAACTTCAGATACGGATAGCAGCCGGCCTTGAGCGTGCCTTCGCAGAGCACGGGTTTTCGGCGCCGAATATCGAGACGCTTCGCGATGCCGCGCAGGTTAGTCTCAGGACGCTCTATAAATATTATCCCTCCAGAAACGACATGGTGCTGGCGGCCCTGGAGTTTCGACACGAGCGCTATCTGGCGCAGATCTTTGCTGATCTGCCGGCGCCGCCGCGAGAGGCGCTTTTCGAAGTCATCCGGCGGGTCGGGCAGTGGATGGAGAGCGAAGCCTCGCACGGGTGCCTGTTTCATTCCGCTGTGGCGGCAGCGCCGGAAAACGGGGCGTTGAGACATCTTCTGCAGCGCCACAAGCATGAATTCGCACAGCGGCTGGCAGCGGCCGCGAAGCTTCCGGAAAACCAGACAGAGTTGCTGCTGATTTGCGAGGGCCTGATGCAATTGTGGCCTCTGTACCGGAACGAGGCCTGTGAAAGCGCCTTGCAACTGGCCGCCGCGTTGCTGGCAGATGACGGCGGCGACCGAAAGGTTGCCGGCAAACGCGGCCGGATCGAAACGGTTGCCTGACATACTCCCGGACCGGACAAGAAAATGACCGGCCGCCCAAAACCACTGCAGGATTTCCTTACCGCAGCCCTCGATGCGTTTTCAAAAGCGGCAAGCGAACCGGAAAGCCACAGCGCCCTGTCACGTATCGAAAGAGCGCTCGCGGAGCCAGCGCCGGTTCCCTTCCAGGACGGGCGTCGACTGCCGGTTTGCGATCATCTGCGTTTGTTCCAGGGACAGGGGTCGGGGCGCACGGCCTTGGGCGGTCTTCTGGACAGGTTTTTCGATCTTGAGCCAGGGCTCGTCTGGCGGGGCCGTGCCGGCGACATGACGAACGCCAGCGCGAACTTTGCCGAAGGGCATGCAAACGCCGTTGTTGTCGGTCCTTCCGGGATGGAGCGGCGCTCGGATGTCTGGCTCGGCGTTTCACTGCTGGCGCCGCATGTCCGCTATCCCAACCATTCGCATCCGCCGGAAGAAATCTACCTTGTTGCGAGCAAGGGAGAATTCCGGCACGGAGGCAGCAACTGGTTCGAGCCCGGGCCCGGCGGATCTTTCTACAATTCACCGGGCATCGACCACGCCATGCGCTCCGGGGATACGCCGCTGCTCGCATTCTGGTTCCTGTGCTCCAGCGACGCGGGCGAGGCTTAGGGAGGTCCAGCGCGCGTTCTCCGGTCGTTTTGCGGGCCCGGCGGCTTGTTTGATCCAAATCCGGTGTGCTGAATTGCGTGAGCGCAGTGCGGCAAAAAGGTTTTCACGGAATGGACAATCAATTCCATTTGGTTATCGATTGATCCGGGATTCCCATTATTCCGATGACGGGCTTTCCGCTAGACAGGTTTTATCGGGAGTGCCTGCGGTTTTCGGGCCGCACATCCCGACAAGTGGAGGAGACACTATGAAATACACGCCCAAGAGCCTGTGTGCGGGCCTGCTCGCGTCCGTCGTGATTGCCGGTGCAGCGCCTGTTCATGCCGAAACCTACATTGTCGCGGTCGGTGCGGCCTCGAACAGTCTTCAGGGGCGAAGCGCTGCGCGCTTTGCCGAAGAGCTGCAGGAGCGCCTCGGAGATGCCGACAAGGTTGAGTTCTATGCGGATGCGCAGCTCGGCGACGAGAAGGAGCTGATGCAGAAACTCCGTCTCGGCACGGTACAGTTCACCCTCATTTCGTCCATCATGACCAATGTCGCGCCGGAATTCGCCCTGTTCGACATGCCGTTCCTCGTCCAGGACCGGGAGCATCTGAAGGCCATCGACAAGAATCTGGTCAGAACCGAGCTTGCTCCCAAGGCGGAAGCAGCCGGACTGCATGTGATCTCGACCTGGGAAAACGGCTTCCGCCAGATCACCAACAGCAAGAAACCGATCAACGTTCCTGCCGATCTCGACGGTCTGAAAATCCGTACGCCTTCCTCGGAATGGCGTGTGGCGATGTTCAAGGAATGGGGCGCCAACCCGACGCCGATGGCGTTTTCGGAGGTGTTCGTCGCCTTGCAGACCGGCACCATGGACGGTCAGGAAAACCCTCTGACGAATATCGTCGGCGCCAATTTTCAGGAAGTTCAGGGATATCTGAGCCTGACCGGCCACGTCTATTCGCCGACCTATCTCACCACGGGCGCCGGGACCTGGGGCAAGATGTCTGACGGCGTCAAGGCGATCGTCGGCGAAGTGGCTTCCGAGGTTCAGGACTGGTCTCTGGCCCAGGGTGAAAAGGCGGACAGCGAACTGGTCGACAAGGTTCGTGCCGCGGGCGTCGAAGTGAACGTGGCCGACAAGGCTGCCTTCGTTGCAGCGTCCGTCCCGATCTACGAAGCTTTCGCCGCAAAGGTCGAGGGCGGCGACAAACTGGTCGGCCTCGCCCAGAGCCTTGCCAACTAGAGCAAGTCGCGTTGAATTGAACTCAGGAAACCGCCCGAACGCATTTGTAATGCAAACGCTACCTCGGGCGTCTTCCTGAACCCTTCAATCCGCTTGAACGCGACACGCTCTAAATCACGATAACAATGAAGCCGGCCGGGCAGAACCGGCCGGCGAAATGGACCGGGAGGAGCCATGATTGCCCTATTCGAGCGCATCCTTGTGCGCGCAATCGAGGCTGTCTGCATCGCATTGCTGCTCGCCCTGACCGGGGCGGTCATTTATTCCACGACGATGCGATACCTTGGATGGTCGCCGTCCTGGTACGACGAACTTGCCAGCGTAATGCTTGCATGGCTGACATATTTCGGGGCGACCTACGCCGTTTTCATGCGGCACCACATGTCCTTTGCCGGGCTGGTGGCGGCGCTTCCGCGAGGACCGGCCGTGGCGCTCGCGCTGGTCTCCGAAATACTTGTCCTCGGCTACTTCGCCCTGGTTGCCTGGTACGGAAACGCCGTTCTTGCCGTCGCCAAGTGGGATTCCCTGTTGAGCCTTCCCTGGATGACGCTTGATATCGTTCAATCCGTGATCCCGATCTCCGCGGTGCTGATGATCGTCGGGACACTTCTCACGATGCCGCGCACCCTGCGGGATGCCGCCTCAGGCATCGATCACGAACATGCCGAGATCGAACAGGTAATCGCAGAGGCGGAAAAAGACGCCCAGGCGCTGCATCTCAAGGAGGCCGGCAAATGATCCTTCTTCTGACAACCGTCGTTCTGATCGCGCTAATTCTCATCAACGTGCCGATCGCCATTGCCATCGGCATCGTTTCGGTCGGCGGGTTCCTGCTCACGTCCGGTTCCGACCGTCTCTACGACATGGTGATCGCCCTGTATTCGGGAGCGACCTCGTTTCCGCTGATCGCCATTCCGCTGTTCATTCTCGCGGGCAACCTGATGAACACATCGGGTATTTCAGTCAGGCTGATCAATTTCGTTTCCGCGCTCATCGGTTTTGTTCGCGGCGGGCTGGGGATGGTCAACATCGGCGTCTCGATGGTCTTCGCGGAGATCTCCGGCTCGGCCGTGGCCGATGTCGCGGCAACGGGAACGGTGCTGATCCCGGAAATGAAAAAACGCGGTTATTCGCGGACACTGGCGGCCGCCATCACGTCATCTTCGGCGTCGCTTGCAATCATCATTCCACCGTCCATTCCGATGATCCTCTACGGCGCGATCGCGGAAACCTCGGTGCTCAAGCTGTTTGTCGCCGGTATCGTGCCCGGTGTCATGGGCGGCGGTCTGCTCATGCTGGTGACCTACATACTGGCGGTGCGCTACGATCTGCCGCGTGCCGAAGGGTTCGATCTCGGTCATGTCGGCAGGACTTTCCGCGAAGCCTTCTGGGCGCTGACCATGCCGGTGATCATCCTCGGCGGTATTTTCTCCGGGCTTGTGACGGCGACCGAAGGGGCCGGCCTTGCGGTTCTCGCCGCCCTGGTGATCGGGCTCTTCATCTATCGCGACCTGGACATACGCCGCTTGCGCAAGACCATGCTGGAAGGCATCAGCCAGACGGGTGTGGTCATGATGCTGGTGGCGACGTCCGCTGCGCTGGGCCTGTTCCTGACCCAGGCGCAGGTTCCCCAGCAGCTTGCCGCGCAGATCACCGAGATCACCACGAACCCCTACATCGTGCTTGCTCTGCTGAACCTGCTGCTGCTTGTCCTCGGGATGTTCCTGCATGGAGCAGCGGCGATCATTCTCGTCGTCCCGGTGGTGATGCCGCTTGTCAACGCCGTCGGTATCGACCCGATCCATTTCGGCATCATGGTGACGCTGAACCTGGCAATCGGGCAGCAGACGCCGCCTGTCGCCTCGGTGCTGATCACCTCGTGCTCGATCGCCAAGGCGGGCATCTGGGAGACGTCGCGCGCCAACCTGCCGTTCATCGCGGTCCTGGCGCTGATCCTGCTCCTGGTCACCTACGTTCCCCAGGTTTCACTTGCATTGACGGAGTATATCCAATGACGCCTGCCAAACCCCGTCTGGTTCTGACACTGGGCGACCCCGCCGGCATCGGATCGGAGCTGGTTGCACGGCTGCTTGCCGATCAGGAGGCCCGCGAGGCGGCGGACGTCCTGATCCTCGGCGACGAGGGCGAACTGAAAGAGGGAATGAAGACGGCCGGCCTGTCCTTCGACTATGACGTGGTGACCGGTGCCGCAGCGCTTTCCGAAGCCTCCGGAACACCGCTGTTTCTTCAGGTGGGGCGAGCCCCGGAAACCGGCTGGAAACGCGCGGAGGCGACGGCGGAGGGCGGGGCCCATTGCCTGTCGACGCTCGGCACGGGCCTCGATCTCGTCAGCACCGGTCAGGCCGATGCACTGGTGTTCGCGCCTCTCAACAAGGCATCCCTGCATCTGGCCGGCATGCGGCAATCAGATGAGTTGCACTGGTTCGCCGACAGGCTCGGCCATAACGGCAGCGTCTCGGAACTCAACGTGATGGAAGGGCTGTGGACCAGCCGGGTGACAAGCCATGTCGCCCTGCGCGAGGTTGCCGATCTCATTACCGAAGACAAGATCATCGAGGCTTCGCGGCTGATCCATAATGCGCTTGTCGAAGCGGGCATTGAAACGCCGAGGATCGGTGTCTGCGGGCTCAACCCGCACAATGGCGACAACGGCAATTTCGGCACGGAGGAAATCGAGATCATCGTTCCCGCCGTCGAGCGGGCGAAGGCGCTCGGCCTGCCGGTCGAGGGGCCTTATCCGTCAGACACGATCTTTCTGAAAGCGGTCGCGAAGGAACTGGATGCCGTCGTCACGCTCTATCACGACCAGGGCCAGATCGCGATCAAGCTGCTCGGCTTCTGGCAGGGTGTGACCGTTCAGGGCGGCCTTCCCGTTCCGGTCACCACGCCGGCGCATGGCACCGCCTTCGATATCCGCGGCAAGGGCTGCGCCAATGTCGGCCCGATGCGCAACGCCTGGAACATTGCCTGCACCATGGGGGCCCGGCGCCGTTCCTCCCGTATTTCCCAATGACTGGATCTCCCAAATGAAAATCAAATCTGTTCGCACGCGCGTCTGGACCTGGAAAGGACCGACGGTCCCGCCGCAAGGCAATTTCTGCACCAATGCTTCCGACGCGCTCTGGACAAAGGGCGACGCCATGTCGTCCTTCCGGTTTTACCAGTGGCTGACGTGTGAGGTGGAAACTGAGGACGGTACCGTGGGGATCGGCAATGCCGCCCTTGCGCCGACCATCGTCAAGAAGGCCATCGACGACTGGTACGCGCCTCTGGTGATCGGCGAAGATCCGTTCGACTACGCCTATATCTGGGAAAAGATGTACCGACGAAGCCATGCCTGGGGCCGCAAGGGCATCGGCATGACCGCCATATCCGCCATCGACATCGCCATCTGGGACCTGATGGGGAAACTCGTCGGCAAGCCCGTGTTCAAACTGCTTGGCGGGCGCACCAAGGAAAAGATCCCGGTCTATTATTCAAAGCTCTATGCCGGCTCCATCGAGAGCATGCAGCGCGAAGCCGAAGAGGCGATGAAGGGCGGTTACAAGGCGTTCAAGTCGCGTTTCGGTTTCGGGCCGAAGGACGGCATGCCGGGCATGCGCGAGAACCTGAAGCGGGTCGAGGCGGTCCGCGAAGTCATCGGCTATGACAACGACCTGATGCTCGAATGCTACATGGGCTGGACCCTCGACTACGCGAAACGCATGCTGCCGAAGCTGGCGAAATACGAGCCGCGCTGGCTAGAGGAACCGGTGATTGCCGACGATGTCGGGGGGTATGCCGAACTCAATGCGATGAACATCGTGCCGATTTCGGGCGGAGAGCATGAATTCTCGATCATCGGCTGTGCGGAGCTGGTCAACCGGAAGGCCGTGAGCGTCCTGCAGTATGACACCAACCGGGTCGGCGGCATCACCGCCGCGCAGAAGATCAACGCGATCGCGGAAGCCGCACAGATCCCGGTGATCCCGCATGCGGGTCAGGCGCACAACTACCATGTGACCATGGCCAATACGAACTGCCCGATCAGCGAATATTTTCCGGTCCATGACGTCGAGGTCGGCAACGAGCTCTTCTATTACATCTTCGAAGGCGATCCCGAGGCGCGGGATGGCTATCTGCAGCTCGACGACACGGTGCCGGGTCTTGGCATTTCGATCACCGACAAGCACCTGCAGCATTTCGAGATCACGGAGTGAACATGATCGGCTATTCCGGTATCTGGCCTGTCGCTCCGACGCCCTTTCACGATGACGGATCAATCGACGAGGAGGGAATGCGCCGCGTTCTCGACTGCCTGATCGACCAGGGCGCCGACGGCATCTGCATTCTCGCCAATTTTTCCGAACAGTTCCTGATCTCCGATGCGGAGCGGGAGTTCTTGACGCGGCTGTCTCTGGAGCATGTGGCGGGCCGGGTTCCGGTGATTGTCACGATCAGCCATTTCGCCACCCGGATCGCCGTCGAGCGAGCGCGCCTTGCCAAAGATCTGGGTGCGGCCATCGTGATGATGATGCCGCCCTATCACGGCGCACTTTTGAAGGGCAATGCGAACCAGACCTTTGAACAGTTCCGGGCCGTCGGCGACGTCGGCATTCCGATCATGATCCAGGATGCGCCGCTTTCCGGCGTCGACCTGCCGGTGCCTCTGCTGGTGCGCATGGCGTGCGAGATCGAGATGGTGAAGCTGTTCAAGATCGAATGCCCGCAAGCGGCCAACAAGCTGCGTGCGCTGATCGCCGAAGGTGGAGACTCCATCGAAGGGCCGTTCGATGGCGAGGAGGGGATCACCCTGCTCGCCGATCTCGATGCGGGCGCGCGCGGCTCGATGACCTCCGGCATGATCGTCGACCGGATCAAGCCGGTGATCGAACTTTACCACGCGGGGCGGACGGAAGAGGCGGCCGATGCCTATGCGCGGGTCCTGCCGGCCATCAACCACGAGAACCGGCAATGCGGCTGGCGCTCCTGCAAGGCCGCCATGGTGGAGGGTGGTGTTATCCGTTCGGAATTCTGCCGGCACCCGATAGAGCCGCTTCAGCCTGCCATCCGGGACCGGCTGCTGAACCTGCTCCGGCCGCTCGATCCGCTGGTGCTGCGCTGGGGGCGATAGCCGACAGGGCGCCGGGTCCGTGACCCAGATCGTTCAAAAAGAAGAGACAGTGCAATTTGACCCTCCGCAAGCGGGATTGTTCCGGTTCGATGGATAGAGCAAAGTGGATGCGCCGAAGACTGAGCGGATCGACCGATATGCATGGAACCTTTGACATGGCGATCCTGTCTCGCCTGCGGTTCAAACAACTCGCCCTTGTGGCCAGCCTGGAAGTGACCACGAATCTGCACGGATCCGCGCGCGAACTGAACCTTTCGCAACCGGGAGCGACCAAGCTGCTGAAGGAGGTTGAGGAAACGCTGGGCGTGACACTGTTCGAACGCCAGTCCCGGGGCATGAAGGCAACAGCCTATGGCGTCGTCGTCGCCAGGCATGCCCGCCAGATCATTTCCGAAACGGGACGCCTGAAGGCGCAACTGTCCGCCATGCAGCGCGGCGAATACGGGAAGGTGCGGCTCGGAGCCATCATGGAAGCCTTGCCCGGACAGGTTTCCAGGCTGCTCACGAACCTGATGGAATCGAGTTCCGGGCCGCAGATCAGCCTCACGGTTTCAACGTCCGACAACCTGATCGCCGGGCTCAACGAAGGGGCACTCGACTTTGCGCTGGGCCGGCCCGTAGAGCACCTCGATATGAGCGGCATCCGGTTCGAACCGCTGTGGCAGGAGAAACTGGCCGTCGTCGCCGCGCCTGGCCATCCACTGGCGGAGAAGGACCGGCTCGGCCTGAAGGATCTGGACGGCTTCAGCTGGATCCTTCAACCGCGCCCCAGTCCCATGCGGATGTCCATCGACCTGGCGTTTGCCCGCGCGGACCTGCCCGCACCGCATTACAGCCTGGAAACATCCTCGATGCTGATGACGACCGTCGCGGTCGGCGAAAGCGACCTGCTGGCCGTCCTGCCGCAATCGGTCGCCACTTACTACTCGGACAGCGAGCTGATCCGTATCCTGCCGGTGCAACTGGAGGAGCACATGAGCCGCTATGGGCTTCTCATCCCGAACAAGGATGAATTCGGTCCCGAAGTCGAGGCGCTGGTGTCTCTGGTGCGGTCTCTGTTTTAGGTGCAAATGCCTTGCGGGGGCTGATCTCGTCGGCGCCCTCCGGTGCCCTCATTCTTCTCGGGTGCGCGTTGAATCCACCCGCAGCATGGACAGCAGTTTCCGGACCGCCGGGGATAGAAAACCGTCATTTCGGACGACGGTCTGGAAGAACCGGTCAAGCCGCGCTTCCGGGACCGGTACCGCACGGCGGCCGCCTGCGACCTTGGAGTCCGGCTTGCATCACGCATCGAATTCGCTCAATAAATAGCCCTCTTCCAGATCCGATTGCCGGTCGTGCGTCGTTTCATTTCAAGGACTTCACAGCTCAAGGCGGGACATTTCATGTTTGACGATATCGACATGTTGGCCAGGGAGGCGACGGAATGGCGCCGGCACCTGCACGAAAATCCGGAACTGCAATTCGTTGAAACCGATACCGCAGCCTATGTGACGGAAAAGTTGCGGAGTTTCGGCCTGGAACCGGAAACGGGTATCGGTGGCACGGGCGTGGTTGCGGTTATCGAAGGCAATGGCTCGGCCGGCAAATCCATCGGTCTGCGCTGTGAGCTGGATGCCCTGCCCATCGAAGAACAGACAAATGTGTCCTATGCTTCCAGGCGCTCCGGCGTCATGCATGCCTGCGGTCATGACGGCCATATGGCCATGCTGCTCGGCGCGGCGAAAAAGCTTGCTGCCGACCGGGAATTCCCTGGCCGGATCGTTCTCATCTTCCAGCCGGCGGAGGAGTTCGGTGGGGGCGGTGAAAAAATGATCGTCGAAGGCCTGTTCGACGGGTTCGACTGCGACGAAGTCTACGGCATTCACAACATGCCGGGAATTGAAGCGGGCAAGGTTGCGGGCGTTTCCGGGCCGGTCATGGCGGCAGCCCGGGCCTGGGACCTGAAGATCGAAGGCAAGGGCGCGCATGCGGGCTGGCCCCATACGGGCATCGACAGCATCGCCGTGGCGATGGATTTCATCAACGCATGTAACGCCATCGTTGCGCGTGAGACCGATCCGATTGCGGCCGTCGTCATTTCCACGACCCAGATACACGCAGGCACCAACTACAATGTCATTCCGCAGTCTGTTCATGTCGGCGGTACCATTCGAACCCTGTCCGACGCCGCCATGGCGGATGTGATTGCGCGCATGCAGCGCGTGGCGAGGGGAGTTGCGATCGCGAAAGGGTGCGAGATTACCTTCGACGTTCAGAGCGGATACCCGGTGACGGTCAATCACGGCACGCAGCTGGCCGGAGCGCTTGCGGCAGTGCAGTCGGCTTTCGGCAGCGAAGCCATCGAAGCGGAGTGCGATCCAAAGATGGGTACGGAGGATTTCTCCTACATGCTCAATGAGAAACCGGGCGCCTATCTGTTTCTCGGCTCGGGCGATGTGGCCCCGCTGCACAATCCCTCCTACGATTTTCCCGACGGGATCATCGAGCGCGGGATCGGGGTCTGGATGACCATCGCGAAGGCGCGCACCGCCGCCTGAGCCTCCACACAATCGACGTTTCAAAGAAGCCGGGCCTTGCCCGGCTTTTTCTTTAGGCATGCCTAAAACGTAACCTTGACATGTCTAAGATTCTTATTGAACATGTCTAAACACGGAGAAAGACATTTTCATGTATGATCGCAATTCCCCCTTCATGTCGAGGCAGTCGGTTCTCGAACCCAAGCAGAAAACCGAATTCGCCGAGGAGCGGCTCTCCCAGGCGATCTTGTGGTGTGAACTCACTCCTGGTTCCACGGCGACGGAAGTGGAGCTTGCGGAACGGTTCGGTCTCGGGCGCGCGGCGACGCGCGCTGCGCTCGCCAAGCTTTCGGCCTTTGGTCTCATGCAGCCGATCCCGCGCCTCGGGTGGCGGGTCCTGCCGATGAGCGGAGCACTGATCGGACAGGTGATTTCGGCCCGTCGGCTCGCGGAACCGGCTCTCGCCGGAGCCGCTTTGAAAGCCGACGCCCTCGGCCAGGCGGCGAACCTTGCCAACATGATCGCCATCATCGGCGATCAGTGCGATGAGGGGTCGCTTTCCACCCGGCGCGGATACGAGCGCGATCTGTTCGACCTCGTCGCTCAGGGCGTCAATCCGATCGTGGCCAATTTTCTTGCGAGCCTCTGGGACCAGTCGGACCGGATTGTCCGGTTTCTCGAGATCGGCGGCGCCAAGCCGATGGGGTCGATCAACGCGGAAGCCCTCGTCGATGCGCTTGCGGAGGGGAAAACGGAGATGGCCGAAGCGGCGCTGATGGAACATCTCGACAGATTTCAAAGCTTCGCCAGCGAAGGACTGCTCAACGACGGCAGCGAGCTGGTGTTGGACGGAGGAAGCTCAAAACGGCAGGCAGCACCGGCAAAACAGCAAGAAGAATCAAAAAAGCCTGCAGACGGACCTATTCGTGTCTCCTCGCGCGACAGGTCATCTAGTACGGGAACAGAATCATGAACGCGTTCAGAAAAACGGCGCATCGTATCGCGCCACTCATACTTTCGGTCGGCCTGGTCTTCACTGCTCCGGCGGCTGGTCTTGCGAAGGACCTGCTGACGGTCAATCTGGTGAACGAACCGGCGACCCTCGATCCGCACCAGCAATGGAATCCGGACAGCTATTACGTCTACAGAAATATCTTCGACAACATGCTCACGCGCGACAATGCGGGTGAAATCGTGCCGCAGATCGCCACGGCATGGGATCAGGTCAGCGATACGGAGATCACGTTCGATCTGCGCGACGACATTGTCTTTCACGACGGCGAGAAGCTGACGGCGGAAGATGTCGTCTA
The DNA here is from genome assembly GCF_947496995.1 of uncultured Roseibium sp. Classification (GTDB taxonomy): domain Bacteria; phylum Pseudomonadota; class Alphaproteobacteria; order Rhizobiales; family Stappiaceae; genus Roseibium. The sequence goes on along the minus strand of NZ_CANMFD010000008.1, from coordinate 135,996 downwards.
CTCCATCGAGCGCATTACCGATCCGGATTTCGCCAGCCCGCAGCTCGGCCAGTTCAACAAGATCATCAAGGCCGAAGCTCTAGGCGACTACAAAGTCAAGCTGACGACCGACGGTCCGTATCCGGCGTTGCTTGCACAGCTCGTCAAGCTGTCCATCGTTCCCGAGCACGTCGCCTCCTCGATGACGTCCGAAGAGTTCAATGCCGCGCCGGTCGGCAGCGGTCCCTACAAGTTCGTCAAGTGGGATCGCGGCGTGGAAGTTGTCGTGGAGAAAAACGACGACTACTGGGGCGACAAGGGGCCGTTCGAAACCGTCTCCTTCAAGGGCGTGCCGGATGCCTCCACCCGCATGGCGAACCTGCAGGCCGGCACCGCCGATCTGGTGGTCACGCTCAACGCTGACCTTGCCCAGCAGCTTGAAACCAGCGGCCGCGGCGTGGTGAAAAACGTGAACACCGAGCGCGTCGCTTATTTCGCCATGAACAGCACCAAGGCTCCGCTCGACGATATGGAACTTCGCAAGGCGATCGGCTACGCAATCGATCGTGAAGGCATCGTCGAAGGCCTTCTGGGGGGCTATCCGAAGGTGGTGGACCAGATGTTGTCGCCGGCCCATTTCGGCTGGAAGGACGGCATGACCGGCTTCACCTACGATCCCGAAAAAGCCAAGGAGATTATCGCCGGTCTCGGCGACGATGCGAAGGTCGAGATGGCTCTGGCAACCTCGCCGGTGTTCGACCAGCGTGTCGTGCAGGCAATCCAGCAGATGCTGACCGAAGTCGGCCTGAACGCTTCCATCGAGATTGTCGACATGGCCACCTGGCTCAAGGATCAGCAGACAAGCAACGATCAGGCGCCGATGCTGACCTTCTCGCGCTGGTCGTGCGCGTGCCAGGATCCGGACGGCATCATGTATCCGCTGTTGCATTCGTCGTCCGCCTGGTCCCGGTTCTCGGATCCGAAGATCGACGAATTGCTCGATGCCGCGCGCAGCGAGCTGGATCTGGAAAAGCGCGCAGGGCTCTATGCGGAACTCAACGCGCTTGCCGTGGAAAAGGCCGCCATCCTGCCGCTCTACCAGGCAGCAATCATCTATGGCGCGTCGGACAAGCTGGACTGGCAGCCGACCTCCAACGAGAGCATGTTCCTGAACCGCATGGGCTGGTCGGAATAATCCCCGAAGGCCGGCGACTTCACGCCGGCCGCTCCCCCTTTTGCCGCGCGCCCCGTGCGCCGGACCTCACGCATGGAGACTGCAAATGTCTTTTTCGAAATTACTCAGGGCGGCCGCTGTCGTCTCGGTGATGCTGACCACGGCTTCTGCGGCGCTTGCCAAGGACGAACTGGTGGTCGATCTGGTGAACGAGCCGGCGACACTTGATCCCCACATGCAGTGGAATCCTGACAGCTACTACGTCTATCGCAACATCTTCGACAATCTCGTCACCCGCAACAATGACGGCGAGATCGTGCCGCAGGTTGCCGAGAGCTGGGAACAGATCTCCGATACCGAGCTGCAACTGGACATCCGCGACGGGATCACGTTTCACGACGGCGAACCGCTGACGGCTGACGACGTCGTCTATTCGGTCAAGCGGATCACCGATCCGGACTTCTCCAGTCCGCAGCTCGGTCAGTTCAATTCCATCGTCGACGCGAAAAAGGTGGACGACAACACGGTCGTCCTGACCACGAAGGAGCCTTATCCGGCGCTGCTTGCCCAGCTCGTGAAACTGTCCATCGTGCCGGAGCATGTTGCCGGCAAGCTCGGCAAGGAAGGCTTTAACGAGGCTCCGGTTGGTTCGGGTCCCTACAAGTTCGACGGGTGGGACCGCGGCGTTCAGGTCACCCTGAGCAAGAACGACAACTACTGGGGCGACAAGGGGCCTTTTGAAACCGTCGTCTTCAAGGCCGTGCCGGATGCGTCCACCCGCGTTGCGAACCTGCGCGCAGGAACAGCCGACCTGGTGGTATCGCTCAACAGCGACCTGGCCATGCAGTTCGAGGGAGCCGACGGCGTCAAGGTGCTGTCCGCGCCCACCGAACGTGTCGGCTTCATGGGCATGAACACTCTGGTTCCGCCGCTCGACGATCCGGAAATCCGCCTGGCCGCCGCAATGGCAATTGACCGGGAAGGCATTGTCGAAGGCATTCTGCAGGGTGGCGAGAGCGTCGCCAGCCAGATGGCAACCTCCGCGCATTTCGGTTTCGTGGAGGGGGTCGAACCCGTTCCCTACGACCTTGAAAAAGCCAGGGCGATCGTTGAGGAAAAAGGCGAAGCGGCCAAGGTGCCGATGAAATTCGCGACCTCGCCGGTCTATGACCAGCGTATCGTCCAGGCCATCCAGCAGATGCTGAACGAAGCCGGGTTCGACGTCGAAATTTCCATGACCGACATGGCAACCTATCTGAAAGCCGCCCAGAACCCGGAACAGTCCGCGCGCCCTCAGCTCAGCTTCGGCAGGTGGTCCTGCGCCTGCCAGGATGTCGACGGGGTTCAGTATCCGCTCCTGCATTCGTCCTCCAACTGGTCGCGCGTAAACGACCCAGCGCTGGACACACTGCTGGAGACCGGCCGGGCGACACTCGACGAGGCTGCCCGTCTGGACGCCTATTCCAAGGTTCAGAAGATCGTGGCGGACAACACCTATATTCTGCCACTCTATCAGGCGGCTGCTCTCTACGGCGCCAATGATGCGCTCGTCTGGCAGCCGACCGCGAACGAAAGCCTCTTCCTCAACCGGATGAGCTGGCAGAACTGAGCAAGACGCAATGACAAGCTTCCTCCTGCGCCGCATCGGCCAGTCGCTCGTCGCGCTCTTCGGTGTCATGACGCTGGTGTTCTTCATCCAGCGTCTGACCGGAGATCCGACATACCTGCTCGTGCCGGAAACGGCGACGCAGGAGGATATCGAGGCCATGCGCCATGCGCTGGGCCTCGATCGGCCGCTGTTCATTCAGTATGTGGACTTTTTCCGGGATACGCTGAGTCTGGATTTCGGAAAATCCTTCATTCAGAATGTTCCGGTCACCACGATCATTGCGTCGCGGCTTCCCTACACACTGGAACTCGCCGCCGGTGCCTTGCTGGTCGCTGTGGTCATCGGTGTGCCTCTCGGGCTTTTGCTGGCGCTCGCGCAGAAGAAATTCTGGACCAACGGGCTTATGGGAATTGTTCTGGCGGCACAAAGCATGCCGACCTTCTGGAGCGGCATTCTCATGATCCTCCTCTTCGGCGTCTCGCTCGGCTGGCTGCCGCCGTCGGGTTCGGGCTCGTTCGCCCATCTCATCATGCCGTCCATTGCGCTGGGCCTTCTGTCCATGGCGACCTATGCCCGCATCATGCGCAGTTCGGTGCTGGACGAACTGTCGAAGGACTACATCCGTTCCGCACGGGCGCGGGGCGTGAAGACCCGCAGGCTGGTGATCCGGCATCTGCTTCGTAACTCGGCCATTCCGGTCATCTCGATCACCGCGCTGGAAATCTCCCAGCTTCTGGCCGGAGCGGTGATCGTGGAAACGGTGTTTGCCTGGCCCGGGCTGGGTCTGCTGACGGTCCAGTCGGTGGTTTCACGTGATTTCGTTGTCGTTCAGGGCGTCGTCCTGCTCGGCGCACTTGTGACGATCGCCATGAATTTTCTCGCCGACATTCTCTACAGTTTCGTCGATCCCAGAATCCGCCTGGACGGAACCGGCCGATGACGGGAGCTCTCAAAAGCCTGCGCACGGTCTTCTTTCCCGCAGACGGCAAGGGGATACCTGTCGGCGTCTTTGTGATGATCGTCGCGTTCATGGTGCTGGTCGCCGCGCTGGCGCCCCTGCTGGCGCCTGTCGATCCGAACACGCAGAACCTGATGGGGCGCCTGAAGCCACCGGGAACGCTTGCCCGGGGAACATTGTTCGTGCTCGGTTCGGACGAACTCGGTCGGGATCTGCTCTCCCGGCTGATGTATGGCGCGCGCGTCTCACTGTCGGTCGCCTTCCTGTCCGTTCTGCTGTCGGGAGTGGTCGGAACGGTGCTCGGGATGGCGGCTGGTTACAAGCGCGGCTGGGTCGAGACGGTGATCATGCGGATCGTGGATATCTTCCTGTCCATCCCGGCAATCCTGCTGGCGATCATTACGGTTGCGGTCCTCGGGCCGGGCTTCATCAACGTCATCCTGGTGCTGGCCCTGACCCGCTGGCCACGCTATGCGCGTGTTGCCTACGGTCAGACCCTGTCGGTGGCGAACATGCCTTATGTCCGCCTATCGACGGCCATGGGGGCCGGCTGGGTCCGCATTCTCGCCCTGCATATCTTCCCGAACATTATCGCCGCTCTCTCCGTGGTCGCCACGCTGGAATTCGGCCTGATGGTTCTCTTCGAGGCGGGTCTGTCCTTCCTCGGGCTGGGTGTCCAGCCGCCCACCGCAAGCTGGGGGGCAATGCTGAGCGTCGGGCGCAACTATGTCTCCAACGCCTGGTGGATCGCCACTTTCCCAGGAATCTGTCTCTTTCTTCTCGTGCTGTCGGTCAATCTCATCGGTGACCGTCTCAGCGACTATCTCAATCCCAAGTCACGGTAGTTCATCATGGAATTCGGTACTCAGTTTCAGGGACAAGGTGTTGTCGTCACCGGTGCGCTCGGCCTGTTCGGCCGCGGGATCGCCAAGGCATTCGCAGCAGTCGGCGCGAAGGTCTGCGTTACGGACATGGACCAGGCCGCGCTGGAAGACCTGGTCACGGAACTCGGCACCGAGGGAAGTTTCGCCCGGGCCTGCGACCTGACGTCGACCGAGGACATGGACAATCTCATCAAGGCGGTCGGCGATGCCTGGGGTGCTCCCGACATCCTGATCAACAATGCGGGCATCTATCCGAGCGGCTTTCTGCTCGACATAGACACCAGCGACTGGGACCGGCTCATGGATGTCAACCTGCGGGCACCGTTTCATCTTTCGCGCGGCTTTGCCCTGCAGATGATCAAGGCGGGCAAGACCGGGAGTTTCGTCAATATTTCTTCCGGCGCTGCCCGCAAGATGCGCCGGACCGTCGTGCCCTATTGCGTTTCGAAGACGGCGCTCGACCGGCTGACCAAGGGATTTGCGGTCGAGCTTGCCGAGTTCGGCATCCGTGTGAATGCCCTCGAACCGGGATTTGCCGCCGGCAGCAGCGTCAGCGCCCTTTCGGAGGAACATGTGACCCGGGCAATCAGGGGCATTCCTCTCGGACGGCCGACCAGCATGGACGATATCGGGCCGGCGGTTCTTTATCTGTCTTCACGGGAAGCCTCCTATGTGACCGGTACGACCCTCTCCGTCGACGGTGGCAATTCAGCCGGCACCCTTGACGTATTCCAGGACAAGAAGACACCGCTATGAGCAGCCTGAAACCCGCAGCCCCGTATCCCTGGCCGGAGGGAAAGACCTCCGCATTCTGCTTCAGTGTCGATGTGGATGCCCATTCGCCCTGGATGTGGAACAACCGCAACGATCCGCCGGCCCTGCTGTCCCACCTCGAACAGCGCCACTTCGGCCCGCGGGTCGGGCTCGCACGGCTTGCCCGGCTGCTGGAGTCCGTCGGCGTCAAGGGAAGTTTCTTCGTGCCGGGTGCGGTTGCCGAGGCGCATCCCTGGATGCTGCCGGAATTGCTGGAGGCCGGTCACGAGGTTGGGCTGCACGGATATTTCCACGAACTCGTTCAACAGGTCAGCGATGCGGAATTCTCGCGCATGCTCGAGGCTTCCATCGCGCTGTTCGAAAAACAGATCGGAAAAAAGCCGGCCGGGTTCCGGTCGCCTGCCTGGGAGATGACCCCGCATATGGTGGCCGAGGTCAAGCGCCACGGCTTCTACGACAGTTCGCTCATGGGTTTCGAGACGCCCTATTGCGTGGACGGGCTTACCGAGGTGCCGGTCAACTGGGCGACGGATGATGCCATCTTCTTCAAGTTCCTCGGCGGGCCGGGCATGGACAGCTGGCCGCCGGTCGGGACAGATGCAGTGCTTTCTGCCTGGCAGGAGGAACTGACCGCCAGTCGCACGTTCGGTACGCTGTTCATGCTCACCGTGCACGACTGGATCTCCGGGCGCGGTGCGCGCACGCAGATGCTGGAAAAGCTTCTCGAAAGTGTTCTGTCGGACAGCGGAATCTGGGTCGCGACCGTAGGCGAGGTCGCGGCGCATTATGAAGCGGTGACGCCCGGTCGGGATGCCGTTTCGCCGGAGATACCGGAGACCCTCTTCAACCATCCGGCCTGGAAAGGCGCCTGATGCAGACCTGGAATATTCACAAGCACCAGCTTGTCTCGACAAAAGGCATCGTTGCCGCCCAGCAGTTCGAAGCGGCGCAAGCCGGTGCCGCCATCCTGGATGCCGGCGGCAATGCCATGGATGCAGCCGTTGTCACGGCGCTCGTGCTTTCGGTGGTGGAACCCTGGTTGAGCGGCGTCGGCGGCGGCGGCCTGCTTCTGTGGGCTGACGGGCAGGGACAGGCAGTCGATACGCTGGATTTCAATGTCCGCGCCAGCCGCAACATGACCCGCGACCAGTATCCGCTGAGCGGCGGGCTTGATGGCGACTGGTTTGACTGGCCCGCTGTGGAGGACGACCGGAATATAATCGGCTATTCGTCCATCTGCGTGCCCGGGGCAATCGCGGGCTTTGCCGAAGCGCTGGAGAAATACGGGACAATCAGCTGGGCCGAGGCGCTTGCGCCTGCCATCGAGTTCGCCGAACGCGGCATGATCGTCGACTGGTTCACCAGCTTGTGCCTTGCCATCGATCTGTCGGGCCTATCCCGGTTTCCCGCAACGGCGGACCTGTTCCTGGACAACGGCAAACCACGCAAGGTCGGGCTGGGTGAGGCGGAAGCCTTTCTGCCGATGCCTACCAAGGCCAAGATGCTTCGCCGCCTCGCGGAGGCAGGTGCCAGGGACTTCTACGAAGGCGACATCGCCAGAAGTCTTGTCGAGGACCTTCAGGCGGGCGGGTCGGTCATCGACGCGCAGGACCTTGCCGGCTACCGGCCGCGCTGGTCGCATTCCAGATCAGCGCCCTACCGGGAAACGACCGTGCATGTCGTTCCGGGCCTGTGCGGCGGGGCCAGTCTTCTGAACACGCTGGGGCAACTCGAAGATGTTCTGCCGCGGCTCAAGGTGAACAGTGCGGAAGCGGCATCCGCCTATGCCAGAGCCATTCGAACGACCTATGAAGACCGCCTGAAGACCATGGGTCATGCAGGCAGCCGGGAGGACTGCACCAGTCATGTCTCGGTGGTCGACAAGGACGGCAACATGGTTTCTCTCACCAACACGCTGCTGTCCCGCTTCGGCTCGAAGGTTCTCCTGCCGCAAAGCGGCATTCTGATGAACAACGGCATGATGTGGTTCGATCCCCGCGACGGGGTGCCGAACGCCATTGCCCCCTCGGCGCAACCGCTTGCCAACATGTCACCGGCCATCTTGCATCGGGAAGGCAAGCCCTGGCTGGCGATCGGTGCGGCCGGCGGGCGGCAGATATTCCCGGCGCTGGCCCAGCTCATATCCTATCTGGTGGATGGCGAACTCTCCCTGGATGAAGCCTTCCACGCCCCGCGTCTCGACGGCAGCGGTCCGACGATCGTGATCGACCGGACGGCGGAGCCGGACGTCGCGGCGGCCGTGGCCGAACATTATCCGGTGCGGATCACCAGCAACACGCTGCATCCGGTATGTTTCGCCATTCCCTCCGCAGTGTTGAACGACCGCGTCACCGGCAAGCGATTTGGCATGGTTCATCCCGTGAACCCCTGGACGGGCGCCGCCGAAGGAGGGGCCGATGGCTGACGCACGCGCCGACACCACCCTCCGGATCTCCGGGCTGAAAGTCTCCGTCGGTCCCTTCCAGGTGGTTGACGGGGTGAATATCGACATCGGGAAAGGCGAGATCGTCGCCCTGGTGGGAGAGAGCGGGTCCGGCAAGAGCCTGACGGCGCTTTCCGCCATGGGACTGCTGTCGGGCCGCGTCGTGCAGAGCGGAGGCGATATTCTTTTGAACGGCGAGCGGATCGATCCGCTGGACGAGCAGGAAATGAGCCGTCTTCGCGGGACGCGCATTTCAATGATTTTCCAGGAGCCGATTGCGTCTCTCAATCCTCTCCTGAGCGTCGGCGAACAGGTTGCCGAGAGCCTGTTCGTGCATGGCCGGGCGGGGCGAGCGGAGGCCTGGTCGAAGGCCGTGCAGATGCTTGCCGATGTCGGTATCCCGGAACCGGAAAAACGCGCCCGGCAGTTTGCCTGGGAATTGTCCGGCGGCATGTGTCAGCGGGTGATGATCGCCTCCGCGCTGATCGCCGAGCCGGACCTGTTGATCGCCGATGAGCCGACGACGGCTCTCGACGTCACGGTTCAGGCGCAGATACTCGATCTGATGCGCCGCCTGCGCGACAAGACGGGCACCTCGATTCTCATCATTACCCACGACATGGGCGTTGTGGCGTCCATAGCCGACCGCGTCTGCGTCATGTATGGCGGCAGGGTTGTCGAGCAGGCGGAAGTGCACCAGCTGTTCAGGGCTCCGCAGCACCCCTATACGAAACTTCTCCTGACAACGATTCCCAAGATTACCGACACACCCAAGGAAGAGCTCTATTCCATCAAGGGGACGGTTCCCGATATCAGCGCCTTTCCCAAAGGGTGCCGGTTTCGTACACGCTGTCCGCTTGCCGACGATGTCTGTCTGCTTTCACCGGAACTCGAAGCTGCAACCGGGGCGCAGGGTGGGCTTGTCGCCTGCTGGCATTCCGACAAGACGGAGACGCTCCAATGAGTGAGGCGCAGCGGGAACCGGAGCAATCGCCGCGCCCTGTCCTTCTTCAGGTCGATACCCTGAAGGTTCATTTCCCGTCGGGCAGGAAAAGCCTGTTCGGCGAGGAGCAGGTGGTGAAAGCGGTCGACGGTGTCTCCTTCCGGGTACACGAAGGCGAGACGGTAGCGATTGTGGGGGAATCCGGATGCGGGAAGTCGACGACCGGCAACGCCATCCTCGGCCTTGCGCCCGTCACCGAGGGCAGGGTCTCGTTTCGGGGGCGCGATATTGCCGGTCTCGGACCGGAGGAGCGTGCCAGCATGTGGCGCAATCTTCAGGTGGTCTTTCAGGATCCGGTCGCCGCGCTCAACCCGAAGCGGACAATCGGCCAGTCGATTGCCGAGCCACTTGCCATCAACAAGGTGCCGAAGACGCAGCAGAACGAACGTGTCGCAACGCTGCTTGATCTTGTCGGTCTCAATCCGGGCCAGAAGGACCGTTTCCCGAACGAGCTCTCCGGGGGGCAGCGTCAGCGTGTGGTCATCGCCCGGGCCCTTGCGCTGGAACCGGACCTGATCATCTGCGACGAGCCGGTTTCGGCGCTTGATGTATCGATCCAGTCGCAGATCCTGAATCTGCTGATGAAACTGCAGAGGGATCTGGGGCTTGCGTATCTTTTCATCTCGCATGACCTGTCCGTGGTCCGGCACATCGCCGACCGGGTCATCGTGATGTATCTCGGTCATATCGTGGAACAGGGGCCGGCCGACATCCTCTTCAGGGCGCCCCGTCACCCGTATACGGAAGCCTTGCTGTCGGCGATTCCCTTGCCGGATCCGGTTCTGGAGAGAGCAAAGAAACGGGTGCTCCTGGAAGGCGATCTTCCCAGCCCGGTGGACCCGCCGAAAGGCTGTCCCTTCGTCACGAGGTGTCCCATCCGCGAGGCACGTTGCGCTGATGAAAAACCGGCTCTGCGGCAGGACGAATACGGCCGGGAAACAGCCTGTTTCCTGCGGTAGGCTCCGGCTGGTCGTCTGCTTCTCGGGCAGCGGGCCGATCCGCGTCCTGCCGTTGTCGCGAGTGTAGGCAACGCGAAGAGCCAGAGCCGCCATGGGCTTCTCGTCCCTCATGAATATCGATCGATAAATTAATTCGAATTGACGCTATGGATCGGTGCCCTCAAGCTTCCCGAGATCTAACGGGGAGGCGGCTGGCCGTGGCCTGCCGGAGAAAGGCGGGGGAAATGGTATGAACGTCGGTTCAAGAATTTATCTCAAGCGTCAGGTAACGCCTGCCGACATTGTGGACGGGTTCCGTACTTTGCCGTCGGCCAATGTCGCCGACTCGATGAACCGCCTGAACTCCCTGGAGCCACGCATCCGCCGGATGGGGCCGCCGCTTGCCGCGCCAATGGCAGGCGCCGCGGTGACGGTACGGGTCTGTGCCGGCAACAACCTGTTGTTGTACAAAGCCTTGGACATCGCCGTGCCCGGTGATGTGATCATCGTTTCCAACGGTGGTGCGGACAATCAGGCGCTGATGGGCGAAGTGATGTTCGGATATGCGAAGTCTCGCGGCGTTGCCGGGATGGTCTTCGACGGTCCGGTGCGCGATGTCGACTCGTTGGACAGCCTGGAGCTTCCGGTGTTCGCCACCGGTCTGCGGCCCGGCGGACCTTTCAAGAACGGTCCGGGAGAAGTGAACGTTCCAATCGCCTGCGGCGGCGTCAGCGTGAGCGCGGGGGACGTCATCCTGGCCGACAATGACGGCGTGGTGGTCATTCCGCGGACGGGCGCTGCGGGTGTGCTGGAGCGAGCCCGCGCCTTGTCGAAGACGGATCAGGAGAAGGTTGCGGCAGGTCTTGCCGGAACCCTGGACCGGAGCTGGGTCGAGCCTGCGCTCGAGGCTGAGGGTTTCGAGCAGATTGACGGCTTTTATGAATGAAATGCCCAAATCCGTCGCGCTGTCTTACGCGGACCGGGGCATGCCATATTCCGGTTTCTAGCGCACCGTGGAGAAGGCGGTCGGAGTTAGAAAGCTGGAAGCGATGTTGGCCACGACTTCGCCGTGTTCGGCCTGATGGGCGGAACGGGCCGAGACCCATTCGGGATCTGTTGCAAAGGCGGTCCAGAGGCGCTCGCGCTCTTCCAGCGTTTCCCATGCCAGGAAATAGGTCAGGTCGTGGTTCGAGGGGCCTACCAACGTGGTGAAAAAGCCTGCGGGACGCAGGCCGATCCGTTGCCAGATGCGCAAGGTTGTCGTTTCGAACCGTTGCAGGAGGGCGGGCATTCCACCGGGCACACATGAATAGACGCGCATTTCATAGATCATCGGGATTTCCTTTTGGGGCCTGCAGTCGATGTCGCGGCGATTTTATCGCGAGGTGCTCAGGTCTTCGTCGATACCTTGCGCGGGTTTGTGCGGCAGGCGGATCAGATAAGAGTTCAATTCCTGCATGGTCGTGCAGGAATTGGCCGTGACCTAACCGCCGACCACGGCGGTCTGGTCGGAATAGCGCACGGTGAAGGTCATCGAACCTTCGTTCAGCATCCAGCGGCGCAGGTCATACCGGCGCAGGCCGGCGGCGTGGAACGGATCGGCATCCGCGAGCGCGCGGGCTTCCGCCTCATCTCTGGCGCGCACAATGATCATGCCGCCGTAGGGGACGTCCGCACCTTCCTCGAACAGCGGGCCGGCGCCGAACAGAATGCCGTCGCGCTCCATCCTGATCTGATACTCCAGATGTGCGGGCAGAAGCTCCTGCATCCCGGGTCCGCGTGCGGGCGTCGTGGTGATGACATAGAGCGACTGGCGCAGCATGCTGGCGTAGAGGTCTTCGGGTTTCTGTGCACTCATGATGAGGCTCCAATCGGATCTGGAACGACAAGGCCCGCCGGAATGGACCGGCGGGCCGGGACGTCAGCGTTTGTCGATACCGGCTGAATCAATCACGTCGGTCCAGACGGCGATTTGGCCTTCGATGAGCGCCTTGAGCTCTTCGCCGCTCGAACCGCCAGCCTTGGCTCCCAGGTCGCCGATCTTTTCCTGCACCTCGGGCAATTCCAGCGCTTTATGCACTTCGCCGCGGATGCGTTCGGCAATGTCATCGGGCACGTCTGCGGGCATGCCGATGGCGGTCCAGGAGACGACATCGAAACCTGGGGAGACGGTTTCCGACACGGTCGGAACGTCGGGAGAATCCGGCCAGCGGTTTTCGGAAGTCGCTGCAAGGATGTCATAGACGCCTGCTTCGGCCTGTCCGCGGATAACGGTTCCGGTGTCGATGATCACGTCCACTTCGCCGCCCATCAGGGCCGTACTTGCCGCAGCGCCGCCCTTGTAGGGCACATGAATGAACTTCGCTCCGGTGCGAAGATCGAGAAGTTCACCCGTCAGGTGCTGGGTGGATCCGACGCCGGAATGGCCGATCTTGAGCGTGCCGGGGGCAGCCTTGGCAGCCTCGATCAGCGCATTGATGGACTCGTATTCACCGGCTCTGGCTGCAATGAAGAACGGGAACTGGCCCAGGGTGGAGATGAAGGTGTAGTCATCGACGGACTCGTAAGGCAACTGATTGTAAAGCGCCGCGGCCACGGCGTGGCCGCCCACCATCAACTGCATCGTATAGCCGTCCGGGTCCTGTTTGGTGACATAGCCGGAAGCCACGGTGCCTCCTGCGCCGGGACGTGATTCCACGACCACCGGCTGTCCGAGGCCCTTGGACATTTCCTCGGCCAGGATGCGGGACACGGTGTCGGCATTGCCACCGGCGCCAAAGCCGTGGACGATCCGCAAGGAGTGATCGGGAAAGCTGTCTTGCGCGGCGGCAGGCAGCGCCAGCGCGAGGGTCAATGGCAGAGCTGCCAGTAATTTCTTGAACATTGTATTCCTCCCAGTTGTTCAAGCCCTTGTTCCGTCAGCCCGGGCTTGTTGAAGGCTTTTCGCTTAACTCAAGGCGTTGAGTGGACGGGTTTTCTCATGGCCGAAACTCCCGACCAGACGGCAAATGCGATCAGCACGGCCGAACATGCGACCAGCATGGCGCTGATCGGCCGAGTCAGGAAGATCGTGAAATCGCCGCCGTACAGCAGCATGGTCCGGCGGAAATTGTCCTCAAGCAGCGGGCCAAGGACAAAGCCCAGCATGACGGGGGCCGGCTCGAAGCGGTAATTCTTCATCAGGTAGCCAAGCACGCCGAAGGCGAGCGTGAGAACCACATCCGTGACGCTGGTGCGGTGTGAATAGACGCCGACACAGATCATGACGATGATCACCGGATAGAGCTTCTGGTAGGGCACGCGCAGAAGCAGAACCCAGAGCTTTATCAGCGGGATGTTGATCAGAAGGAGAATGATGTTGCCGACGAAGAAACTCGCGATCACACCCCAGAAAAGCTCCGGCTGATCGACCGCGAGGCGCGGTCCGGGAATGATGCCGTTCAGTATCAGCGCGCCTATGATCAGCGCCATCACCGCATCACCGGGGATGCCCAGTGTCAACGTCGGGATAAAGCCCGTCTGGGCAGCCGCGTTGTTGGCGGACTCCGGCGCCGCCAGGCCGGGCAGATGCCCCTTGCCGAACTTTTCAGGTGTGCGTGAAAACCGTCTCTCCATGGCGTAGGCCATGAAGGAGGCAATGGCCGCACCGGTTCCGGGCAGGGCGCCGAAGAAGCTGCCGATGCCGGATCCGCGCACAATCGGCAGCACCAGGGAGCGGGCTTCCGCTCTGGTGGGAAGGACGTCCCGCATGGTGATTGAGAGCGCCGGTCCCGGCGGGCTGCGCCGGGAGGCGTTGCGGATGATCTCGCTGACCCCGAAAAGGCCCATGGCCAGGGATACAAGGCTGATCCCGTCAGCCATTTCCGGCATGGCGACAAAGCGGTAGTACCCGGTCGTCGCATCCGCACCGACAAGTCCCAGGGCGATCCCCAGGAGCACCATGGCGAAGGAGCGGATCTGGGAACCGGTGCCGATCAGCGAGGCGGCGAGCAAGCCGAGGATCACAAGCATGGCGTATTCCGGTGCGCCGAAGCGCAACGCGATGATCGTCATGGGGATCGCCGCCAGCACCAGAATGGCGACGCCGACGATGCCGCCGACGAAGGACGAACAGGCCGCCACGAAAAGCGCAAGCCCGGCGCGGCTGCGTTGCGCCAGCGGATAGCCTTCAAGACAGGTGACCACCGATGATGGCGTTCCCGGCAGGTTCAGAAGGATGGAGGCGATGGAGCCGCCATACTGGGAACCGTAATATATGCCCGCCAGCATGATCATCGAGGTCGTTGCATCGAGGTAGAAGGTGACCGGCAGCAACAGCGAAATAGCCGTGATTGCGCCGATCCCGGGCAAGACCCCGATGAGCTGACCGATGAACACGCCGATGAAGGCATACATCAGGATCTCGGGTTGCAGAACGACGCTCAGACCGAGCAGGAACTGATCGATCATCGCTACCTCCAGAATGCCGGAATGGGCAATTCGAGTGCGACAAGGAACAACAGCCACCCTCCAAGGGTCGCGAGACAGGCGTAAACCAGCACGGGCAAGGGGCGCGCCTCGTCATCGGCAAACATCGAGACGACGACGGCGAGGAACATCGACGGCACAAGGCCGGCGATGTCGATAAGACCGGCGAACAGGAGGATGGCCGTCGAGACGAAGATCAATCCACGCGGATGCATCCTGCCCGCCTGCGCGGCTTCGGGGGTCGCCACGTCAATGGCGATGATCGCAACAGCCAAAGCGCAGATCAAGAAGCCCACCACACGCGGGATGTACCCCGGACCCATCTGGGTCAGGTTGCCCACCGGATAGCTCCAGCAGATCAACAGCATCACAAGACCCGCCACAAGCAGCACGCTGCCGCTCAGGGCGCGCCGCGCTGTGCCTGGCCAATCCTGGGTCACGCTTTGCATAACCGTCTCCTCCCTGAGACCGTTGATCGACGAGGCCTGTTTCACGGCCCCTTGTTCATGGTCCCTGCCGGTGTATTCGAAGGCGCCGGCGGAACGATGCCGAACCTGTCGGCGACCGCCGCCAATCGCTTGAGTGTGCCTTCTGCAATTGGAATGCCGTTTTGCATGCGTTCGGCAGACAGACAAAACCCGCGTTCCCCGGGCATCAGGATTTTGTCTGTGCCCGGTGCACGGGGCAACTTCCTGAGGCGGTCCGCCAGATCCGAGATGTGTTCGGCAAAGGTGTCCGGCTCACCGAAAGCCGCAATCTTTATGGCCAGCGCGGCACCATTCATGGCGCCTTTTTCTCCCGCCAGCACAGGAGCGATCGCGGGGTTTGCCACGAGGACACTTGCGAGGACTTCGATCATCAGGGACAGGCCGGACCCCTTGGGGCCGCCAAGAGGTGTCAGCGTCGCCACATCCGAAGGGTCCGTCGCAGGCGTGCCATCAGCGGCAATCGCCCAACCTTCCGGTATGGCCGAGCCGGTATCCCTGGCATGCATGATCTTTCCCAGTGCCACGGTGGAGGTGGACATATCCAGAAGAAGTGGCAGTCCCTGCGATGGTGCGGCGATGGAAATCGGATTTGTCGAAAGCCCGGAGACCCGAGCCCCGTGGTAGGCCATCAAGGGGCCGGAGGCCGTCATGACTATCCCCAGACAGCCGTTTTCGGCAGCTCGCAGCGCGAAGTAGCCGACGGCTCCCGCGTGGGTGATGTTACGCGCCGAGCACCAGCCGATCCCGAAACGTCCGGCTGTCTCCACTGCCGTATCCATGGCCGCGATCATCGCGGAAGGGCCGGGAGCGCGCGCTGCTTCCAGCACGGAAACCGCTCCTTCCCGGGACACGACATGGGGAACCGCGACCGGATCGATGGTCCCCTCTTCGGTCATCTCGATATAGCGAGGTATGCGCAGGACCCCATGTGAGTCCGCTCCACGCGCGTTTGCCCAGACAAGGATTTCAGCCGTATTTTCCGCATGGGCCGGGCTGTAACCGCCGGCCTGCAGAAGATCTGCGGCATACCGCTTGAGTTTGTCCGGGTGGAACAGCTTCATGCTTGTGAACCCAGCGGTGTCGGGAAGAATTTTTTCAGCCAGGCATGGATCAACGCCCGGGTATGCGGCTCGTCCTCATCCGACAGCGGGAAATGAGAGACACCGGTAGGGATCATCAGCTCGGCGTTGGCGCCGGCTTTTTCGAACAGCCGGATCGACTGCTCCATCGGTGTGATCACGTCCCCTGCGGTATGGAACAGTAGAAGCGGACGCGGCGCGATCTCGGCCACGACATCTTCCGCACGGAAATTATACATGCTGATGGCAGTCTCGACCGGCACTTCGAACTGGGCATGTGGAGACAGATTCTTGCGCAGTTCTTCGGGGATGGGAACCACGTCGAAGCGCGAAACCCACAAGCTTTCGCCCGTGGCCGCCTTATGCCTGCGGCCTTCGTCCAGAAGGGCGGTGAATTTCGCCCAAGCCTCCGGGGTCGGGTGTTGTCCGCGGAATTTGCGTTCGCCGTCTCCCCAGCCGCAGAGCGACAGAACACAGGCCACGCGCTGATCGACACCGCCGGTGAAGATCGCGACGGCCGCTCCGAAGCTGTGGCCGGTGACGCCTATGCGGTCCGGGTCCACCTCTTCGCGCTGTGCAATGAAGCTGAGCGCGTTGCGCGTGTCGGCGACCTGATCAAAGCACCGCACCTCGCCGCGCGCGCCTTCGCTTTGGCCGCAACCGCGAAAATCGATGCGGAAAACGCAATAGCCCATTTCCTCGATCATGCGCGCGACAAGCTCCACGTGAGACTTGTCCTTGGTGCCGACGAAGCCGTGCAACACGATGAAGGTCGGCAGGCGCTGTCCGGGTTTGCGTCCTTTGGGGACGTGCAGAATGCCTGACAATTTCAGGCCGTCTGACATGAATGTGAGATCGTGTTCCATTCAGGGTCCTTGGTGTCGCTTCGAGAGTTACCGGGTTTGCGCGCGCCGTGCGGCGCTGAAGGTTTCAAACCTTGCCAGATGATCGCGCAGGAAGGCTTCGGTGTCCGGATTGGTGATGCTGGCAGCCTCCACATCGACCTTCCCCCTGGCGCCTGCGACCTGCACCTCGGGTTTCGCCATGATTTGCATGTCCTGACTGTGAAGCACCTGACGCAGGCTTTCATGAACCCTTGCGCCACCGAGCAGACCGGGGGACACGCTCCAGATGGCGACAGGTTTGTCCGCGAGCGGATTTGGGTTGGCGCGGGACAGCCAATCGATCGCGTTTTTCAGCGCGCCCGGAATTGACCAGTTGTATTCCGGTGTCACGATCAGCAAGGCATCGACACCGGCGACCGCGTCTGTCATTGCACCGACGGCTGCGGGCAAGCCGGCGTCGAGAACATCCTGATTGAACAGCGGCAGGGTGCCCGGGTTGGGCAGGGACTCACATGTCATGCCCTGGGGCACCAGACCGGGCACGGAGCGGGCAACCGCCCTTGAGAGCGATTGCTGCCTGAGCGAGCCTTCCAGAATTCCGATTTTGATCACGTTGTCGTCCATACTTTATGTTGGGGGCGTCATGCGTCCTGCGGGGCGGCCCATGGAAACTTGTGCGCGAGCCAGGGGGCGGGTGCGGGTTCTCCCCAGACGTTCATCACGCGGACATTCTCGGGTCGCTTCAGCGCGGTAATCACGTTCGGTTCATAGCGGTCATCATCGTGGATGAACGCCATGCCGCCTGCGCATTCGACCATCGCGCCGCAGGCGTCGATATAATAGGCGTAGGTATTGTCACCCGGCCGGTGCCGCCCGGGGCCCCACACCAGCATCTTGTCGTGGGTATCGAGCAAATCGCCGAGACGGCAGTAGTCGGAAAATTCGGACACTTCCCAGGAATAATGGTGCATGCCCGTCGGGCCGCGCACGATGCCCAGAATGTGATGCAGGCGGTTGCCTCCGCGCATCCAGCTCAGCCCGTCATCCACCATCCGTTCCGACAATCGCAGACCCATGATCTGCTCAAGCTGGGCTCGTGTTTCAGCCGGTTCCGGCGAGGTGATATTAACGTGGTCAAGGCGCAAGGGACCGAGCCCGACGGTGGCATGCCGCCGGCCGTATGTTTCATCCGCAATTGGAGAGTGGACCTCGAAAGTATGGCCTTGAGGGGTCACGAAGCTCATGCCTTTTTCGCAGCAGGACAGGCTCGGCTGCGTCGCGACGACGCGGCACCCGGCGGCCGCGACCCTGCCTGCGGCTTGCGCCACGGCGTCTTCCGAGATCGCATCGAAGCCGATGGAGCGCACGGAGTTTTCGGAGGCCTGGTGCAGGACCAGTTCCGCCCGGCGCCCGTTCGATGACAGCCAGACAGAGCCACCATGTTCATGCGTGACATGCAAGCCGAGGATGGAAACCGACTCATCAACCAGGGCCTGGACGTCAATCACGTTCAGCTGAACATGACCGAGCGCATTCACCAAGTAGCTCATTTCTTCATCCTTCAAGTCCTCTTTGATCAGGACGCTAACACGTACTTTCTACAATAACAAATATTTTCGAAAATCCATGCATAGTGGAAAAGTCGCGGCGTTTATGGCCGCAGCTGGCTTCATCGCCGGTGCCCGGCAGCCCTATACTTCCGCCTCAACTCTGTTGGACAGGGTTCCGATTCCTTCGATCTCCACCTCGACGAAATCGCCCGGGTTCAAAAACTCTGGCGGCTTGCGCGTGATTCCGAAACCCGTACAGGTCCCGGTGACAATGACGTCACCGGCAACGAGTGGTGCGAAGGTCGAGATGTAGGCGATCAGGTAGGGAATATCGAAAATCATCCGCGCCGTGCTCGTGCGCTGCTTCTCGACGCCGTTCACCCGCGTTGTCAGCTGAAACCCGCGCTCATGAACGGGCAGGTCTTCGGCTTCTACCATCCAGGGGCCAAAGGCGCCGGTTCCGGTGAAGTTCTTTCCGGCGGTAAACTGGTGCGAGTGCTTCTGCCAGTCGCGGACACTGCCGTCGTTGTAGATTGAATAGCCGGCCACATGGGCCATGGCCTGTTCGGCTTGAATGTGTCGGCCAGCCTTGCCGATGATCACCGCCAGTTCGCCTTCAAAATCGAGACGTTCCGATTGGCTTGGCTGGATCAGGGGATCACCATCGGCGATTTGCGAGCACGGCAGACGCAGGAACAGGACGGGATACTCGGGTGTCCTGGCCGGGTCGCTGCCTGCCTCATGATAGTTCAGGGCTGCCATGACGATCTTGTCCGGGTTGGGTACCACCGGCAGCAACCTGACCTCATCGAAACCGAAGTCCGGCCCGGTGACACTGCCGGGAAGGTCCTTGGGCGACCCGGCGGTCAGGAAGGATCTGAGATCGGGGAAAAGTCCGGCAGAGCGGTTGCCCAGATCGGCTATGCCGTCGCCATGGACGATCCCCCAGGAGGACCGCTGATCCTTGATGAAAGAAACCAGTTTCATTCGCAACTCTTTCTATTTTCGAAAATATGTATATCTTGGAATATGCGGCCCGTTAAGAAAAACTTTGATATTTGTGCATGAGGCGTGTCTTTAGGGATATTCGAAGATCTGGCGGGTTGCCTGGACACAGCCGCGGGCTAGTCCTGTCGTCCAGGGTACGGAGCCCTTGAGACCGACTGAAATGTTTCCGGAACCGGGGCCGCATATGAAACGGAGTGCTGCTTGAAAAAGATCGCTGGAACGCGCAGCCAGAAACAAGCGAAAGCCGGGGATCCCTCCTCCGGTCAGGATGTCCTGTCGCGGCTGCGCAACGATATCGTAAGTAGTGTTTTCGAACCGGAGACCCGATTGAAGTTCGCGGACCTGACCGAACGCTACGATGTGGGAATCGGCACGTTGCGAGAGGGATTGTCGCAACTGGTGTCGGAAGGTTTCGTCACGCTGGAGGCTGGCAAGGGATTCAAGGTCGCTCCGGTTTCAGCCGAAGAACTGATCGAGATTACCGAGCATTTCATCAGTCTTGAAAAACGTGCGCTCCGCGATGCGATCGAGAATGGCGACGATGATTGGGAGGCTAATATCGTCGCGGTTCATCACCGTCTCAGTCTGATCGAGAGCCTCCCCTGGGAGGAGCGGATGACCCGGCATTCGGAATGGGTTCAGCGCCACCGGGACTTCCACGAGGCGCTGGTCGCGGCCTGCTCGGGACGGTGGCTGTTCAGGCTTCGCTCGATCATGTTCGACCAGCTCGATAGATACCGGTTTGTCACCAAGAGAGCGCCGGAAGGGCTCGGAGGACGAAAGTTCGAAGAACACTCCGAGATCATGGCCGCGACGCTGGCGCGCGACGCCGATCTGGCCTCGGAGCTGATTGAAAAGCACATAAGCGACACATCGGAACGTGCGATCAGGTTGCTCTGACCCGATCAAGATAATCGGTCTTTCGGCCCCACAATCGATTGCGATTGTGGGACCGTTTGTTTTTGAAACAGCCAGACACAATGACCGGAACAGGCCTATAGAGCGCTGACGCGTCAATCAGACCATCCCTGTCATCGCGGATAGATAGAATGTTGCCGCCCGGAAATTAATTCGAGGCGGCAAGCAGAATTGACTTTAGCCCCCTGTGCAATAGTACCAGAAGCCTTCAGTCATGGCGCTGTTGGTCCATGTCCAGCAAAGTGTCGGATCAGGCGGTGGCGGCGGTGTGTTCGCTGCAACGACGATCAGCGTTCCAAGGGTTACTCCGAATACGGTTCTTCCCCAGTATTGGCCGCGCCAACCTCTTGGACGGTTAACAACATTTACATTCACATTCCGGTTAATGGTGGTGTTGTTGTTTACATTCCGGTTGACGGTGTTTTTGTTTACGTTGCGATTGATGGTGTTTTTGTTCACATCGCGATTGATGTTTGTGTTCTTGTTAATGTTTGTATTCTTGTTTCTATTGTTGATATGCCTGTTTTCGGTGTTGTGGCCCGGCCGCTTTCTGTCAGAAATTTGCACAAGCTCGGAATGAACCGAACTTGTATCCGGCGCAGCGGCATATATCGAGGAATGGGCAAGAGGAGCTGCCGTCATCGCGACGGACTGTCCGATCCCCGCGCCGAAGAGGCTCAAGGCCATCATTGTTGCAGTTATCTTAGAAAGCTGCATATTTTGAAAATCTCCTGTATTCAAATTTTCGCTTCATAAACCCGCATTGCCCCTTTGGAGAGTTAATAGCACCCAAAGCGGTTGGCAAAGCCTTTTGGCATTTTAGGTTAGCACTGGCCATCGTACATTGGCGCATTGCTTCCCAGGGCGGTCGTTTTGTCTCCCGAAGACGCGATCTGACCATGCGCCTGTCACCGTTTTTCTGTCGCCAGCCTATCGTTTGGCGGTCGGCCAGGGTGGGGTTTTGCCAGCCTGCGACTTGTTCGTGGAACTTCGGGTTTCTCTGGATGAGAGCGGTCTCGTCCCGGCCCGCCGCCTCCAGCACATCGAAGAACGCAGGGAGGGCGAATGCGGCGTCGGCGCGGAGCCGCCGCCGGGTGATCGAAGGCCGGGCCTCAACGGATCAAATCAGCGTGATCATCCGTTCCAGACTGGCCATCGCCCGCACACCGTCGTGAATGTCCGGAGCGGCGGAAGTTTCCTGCCGGAAGGCCGAGGCGACATCGGCAATGAGGGCATTGTAGCCCTTGTGGTCTTCATTGGCCGCTGCGGTAAAGTTTGGGGTCCAGGACAGAGTGTCGGAGGTTTCCGACAAGGTTGCAGCCGGGTCGTCGGCCTTGAACGGCGGGTCGCGGTAGCAGGCGACGTTGATGACGTTGTCGACTTCCAGGCGGATGTGGTCGCCCATGATCTGGATAGCTTCCATCGGCGTGCCCCGGGACTGGACCGTGCCCATGACGATGGTACCGATCGCCCCGTTGCGGCATTCGAAATTGAGATGAAACAGCAGGTGTCCCGGTTCCGGCTCGATCTTGCGAAGCGCCATGTCGGCAAAGTCATCGCCCGCGAACCAGGGGATGAGGTCCATGTAGTGGACGCAGTGGTGAAGATAGAAACCGGTGTAGTCGACTTCGCCGGCAAAATAGGTCGGCGCGGTCATATAGGTGCCGGTAATGCCGAGCACCTTGCCGAAGTCGCCCTTGCGCAGGACATTGCCAGCGATCCGGTTGCCGGTCGAATAGCGTTTCATGAAGCCGACCAGAACCGGCTTGCCGGTGCGCTCGGAGGCTAATGCGATCTCCTGCGCGGCGGCGGTGTTCTTCGCCGGGGGTTTTTCAAGGAACACCGGCAGGCCGCGCTCAAGGGCCGCGATGGAGGCCACGTGGTGCAGATCGGGACCGACGGCCATGCCGATGGCATCCAGGCCCTTGTGGGCGATCAGCTCGCGATAGTCGCTGTAGACGGCTTCCGCGCCATACTGCCAGGCGGCGTTGGCGGCGGCGTCCTGATTGACGTCGCAGACGGCGGCAACGTTGATGCCGTTGCGACCAAGCTGGGGCATGAGCATTTGCGTTGCGTGGCGGCCGCAGCCGATCCATCCGATATTCAATGTCATTGGGCGGCCTCCGCCATGGCGAGGCAGGAGCGGACCAGCGCGAGCCCTGCCTGCAGTTTTTCGGTTTCGTCCTCACGCGGCGCGCGCCAGTGGGCGATTGGCAGGCCGACGCGGTCGTCGTTCCTGCGGAACGGTTCCAGGGACACGGGTCCGGTGTATCCGATGTCGGCAAGCGCCTTCATGATCGCGGGCCAGTCGAGATGGCCGGTGCCCGGGAAACCGCGATGGTTTTCATTGGCCTGGAAATGCACCACGCGCGGCCCGGCGGCCCGGATGGCGTCGGGAATCGACCGCTCTTCCATGTTCATATGGAACGTGTCGAGCACGATGCCGAGGCCGGGGTTGTCGACCCTGTCGCAGACTTCGATGGCCTGACGGGTGGTAGATACGATATCGGTCTCGAACCGGTTCAAGGCTTCAAGCGCAAAGACGCAGCCTGCCTCGGCCGCAAGAGGCGCAACCGCCGCCAGGCCTTCGACGGTTCTGTCCGCCCGCGTCTGAATCTGCCCGTCGGACCACGGGACCGGGGGGCGGCCCGCGAACACCATCGGCTCACCATAGAGCGGGCCGCCGATGATCCGGGCTCCGAGTGCAGACGCCACCTCGACGCAGCGTTTCAGATAGTCGATGCCGCCTTGTCTGGAGGCCGCGTCCTCGCCGGCAATCGATCGTTGCAGATTGACCCGAGCCGCCAGCACGACGTCGAGATCCGCGTCCCGCAGGGCATCGGCGGTCTCGCGCAGATCCAGATCGTCGTCCGGCTCGGGGACCAGAAGCTCGACAAAATCGAAGCCGAGGTCGCGGATGTGGCGGAAGAGGCCCAGATCGGCGCGGGTAAAGGGCCGCACGAATTGCATGGAAATGATGCCGACGGGGTTTTTCACGTTGAGTGCCTTTAGTGTTGTCATCCCTTGACCGCGCCCTGGGTGAGGCCGCTGATCAGGCGCTTCTGGACGATCAGGAACAGGATGGTCGCGGGCATGGCGCCGATGATGCCGCCGGAGGTCAGCAGACCCCATTCGACTTCGTATTCGCCGATGAGGGTCTGGATGGCGACAGTGATCGGACGGACGTTCCGCCCGCCGAGGGTGAGGGCGTAGAGGTATTCGTTCCACGCGGTGATGAAGATGTAGATGCCGGTGGCGATGATGCCCGGTGTGCACAGCGGCAGGACAACGCGCCACAGTGCGCCGAGCCGGGTGCAGCCATCGGTCATCGCGGCCTCGTCGAGGCTTTTCGGGATGCCGTTCATGTAGCTGGTCATCATCCACACGGAGAAGGGAATGGCGACCGTCGCATTGGCGATGATGAGTGCCAGGTGGGTGTCGAGAATGCCCAGAACGCGCATCATTACGAAGAGCGGCAGGATCAGCAGCACCACCGGGAACATGTTGATGATCAGGAACTGCAGCAGCAGGTAACGCTTGCCGCGGAAGGAGAAGCGGGAAAAGGAATAGGCGGCCGTCACGCTCAGGCTGAGTCCGACGACAACGGTTCCTGCCGCGATGATGAAGGAGTGCATCAGGTTGGTCAGGAAGCCGACTGTCGCAAACAGCCGGACGTAGTTCTCGAGCGTCGCGCCGACCAGGCTCGGTCCTTCGGTGAACAGCCGGCTCTCCGACGTCAGCGAGGTAAGCAGCATCCAAAGGTAGGGACCGAGCGTGAAGGTCAGGATGAGCAGCATGGGCACATCGACGATCAGGATCCGTTTCAGAAGGGATTTGCGTCCAACCATCAGTTCACGGACCTCCCTGCACGGCGGAGATAGACGATCACGAGCCCAAGAAGCATGAGCGTGAACAGGACGGCCAGCGATGAACCGTAGCCGAAGTCCAGATTGGTGCGTGCCTTGATGAAGGCGTAGAGCGGCAGGGTGTAGGTGGCGTAGCCTGGTCCGCCGCCGGTCATGACGTAGATGACGTCGATCGAGTTGGCGACCCATATGGTTCTCAGCAGCACCGCGGTCACCAGCACGCCGGAAATGCCCGGTAGAGTGATGTGCCAGAACTGGCGCAGCGCACCGGCCCCGTCCAGGGAGGCCGCTTCATAGTAACTCTTGGGGATCGATTGCAGACCGGCAAGGATCATCACTGCGAAGAACGGAAAGCCTTGCCAGGTGAGCGTCAGGATGATGGCATAGAGCGCGGTGTCGGGATCGGCGAGCCAGGGAACCGAGGCCTTGATCAAACCCAGGCGGAGCATGAACTCGTTCAGGATTCCGTAGTTGGCGTCGTAGATCCATACCCACATGAGGGCGATCACGACGCTCGGCAGTGCCCAGGGAATGATGATCAGGGCGCGGGCGAGGGGGCGCCAGGGGAACTGCTGATTGAGAAGCAGCGCCGTGGCGAGGCCGAGCAGAAGCTGCGCGGGGATCGTCACGGCGATCCAGATGATCGTGTGCCGCAGGGAAATCCAGAAAACCTCATCCTGCAGGGCAGCGGTGAAGTTCTTCAGCCCGACAAAGGTGAAGTCCTTCGGCTTCCAGAGGATGTAGTCGTGCAGACTCATCCAGGCCGCCTGGATCATCGGGAAGAACACGATGGCCAGCGTTACAAGGACGGCGGGCGAGAGCAGTGCGTAAGGGAGCACCTTTCGCGCAAGAGCCGCCCGGCCTGGCAGTCTGTCCGCCGGTTCGTTCATGGTGAGCATGGTCGAATTTCCACTCGGTGCGGGAGGTGTCTCCCGCACGCATTTCAAGTTTTCCGTCTGCCGTTTTCAGGCAAGTTCTGTTTGTGTCCCGGCTCCAAAAAAATGGCGGGCCCGGCAAGACAACGTGCCCGGCAAGGCCCGCCTGGGAGGAGTCAGGGATTATAGAGCTTGTCGATTTCGGCGTTCATCTGCTCGGCGGTGATTTCACCGGTCAGGGCACGCTGCATGTTCACCGGCCAGACCGTGTTCACGAAGTCGGAGGTTTCCGGCACGTTCGGCAGCAGGTTGGCGAAGGGCAGTGACTGCACCGTCGCGTCCACGAAGCGCTTCTCATGCAGGGTCCAGCCTTCGCTGTCGGTCTTGGTCACCGGCAACTGGCCGGTGGCCTTGTTGAACTCCGTGTTGTTGCCGGCTGTCGACAGGAAAGAAATCCACTTCCAGGCAGCATCCTTGTTTTCCGCTGTAGAGAAGACGGCCGTGGATTCATCGCCGAAGGACGTCCAGTGGCCGCCGCCGCATTCGGGAACGGGGGTTGCGGAAACGGCGTCGCCGAGCGCTTCGACCATGCCGTTGGACGAGCCGATGTGGTGGATCGTCATCGCGGTTTTGCCGGCCTTGAACGCGCCGGTGACTTCCTTGAAGCCATCATTGGGCGCGGAGGGCGGGAAGACCTTGTCCTTTTCGAAGAGGTCGACAACCCACTGGGTACCGGCGACGCCGGCATCGCTGGTGAGGCTTCCGGCCGAGAAATCGACATTGCGGGAAAGCACGAAGCTGCCCCAGTGATCGTGACCGCCCTTGCCGCCCCGGAAGCCGAAGCCGTAGACATCCGGCTGACCGTCGCCATCGGTGTCGCGGGTCAGCTTCATGGCCACGTCGCGGAACTCGTCGCAGGTCTTCGGCACTTCAAGGCCGAGTTCCTCGATCATGTCCTGCCGGTAATAGAGGTAGAGCACCACATACTGAATGGGCAGGTAATAGGACTTGCCGTCGGAAGCCTTGGTGAGGTTGAGGAGGTTGTCCTGCAGGTCGGCCTTGCCGTCCCAGGCGTCGATGCGGTCGCCGATCGGCTCCAGGGCGCCCATTTCCACCAGGCGCGGCTGGGCAAACATCTTCACCATCGCCGCGTCCGGCGCGTTGCCGGCAACAATCGAGGTGTAGAGATTGTCGTAATAGGAATTCCAGGGAATGTTCTCGGCTTCGATCTTGATGCCGGGATTTTCCTTCTCGAACTTCGCGACCAGTTCCGACATGGGATTGTCCGCATTGTCGAAATGATACCAGAAACGGACGGTTTCATCCGCATAGGCGGTTGCCGTTCCGGCGAGCAGTCCAACGGCCAGCGCGGCCGAAATGAGTTTTGACATTGTTTCCTCCACTTTATTTATGTCTTTGTTCAAGACCCCGTAAGTTCGCGAAAAGCCCTCCCGGCTTCCGCCGCAGCCTTGCGGGCCTCTGGTAGTTCAAGGCTCATTTGCATGAAGCCGTGGACGACGCCCGGATACAGTGTGTATGGGTCGGTCCTGCCGAGGCTGCGAAGTCGGCGGACCAGGTTTTCCGTATCCGAGCGAAGAGGGTCGATGGCTGCCGCGTTCAAAAACAACGGTGGCAGCTTGCGCAATTGTTCATCCGACGCCTGGAGCGGCGATACCAGCGGCGACATCCTGTCGGCCGCACCGGCCACATACCAGTCCCAGTAGCGCATCATCTTGGCCCGGGTCAGGCCGGGGCCGTCTTTCTGGCCGAGATAGGATGCGGTTTCGAAGTTCGCGTCATAAACGCCGTAGAACAGAAGGGCCGCATCCGGCGCGGGCAATTGTTCTTCCTGCAGCATGAGCAGCAGGGCTTGCGCGAGGTTGGCGCCGGCGCTGTCTCCGGCGAGCGCGCGCGGACCCGAACATGCGGCAAGATCCGGGTTCCCGGCCGTGACTGCGGCCCAGACAGACTTGCAGTCCATGAGACCGGCGGGGAAGGGCGCTTCGGGTGCGAGGCGGTAATCGAAGGTCAGCACATGGGCTCCGGCCTCCAGAGCCAGCAACCGCGCGGCGCGATCATGGGTCGCCATGCTGCAGAAGGCCCAGCCGCCGCCATGAACGAACATGATCAGGCCGTCCGCGTTTTCCGGGCTCATCAGGCGGCATTGGATCGAGTGTCCTTCCGGGGCTTCAATCGAAAGCTCCCGGACGGACATCTCTGGCAGGTCGCTGTTCCAGCGCGTGTTGGTCTGCTCGGCAAGTTCGCGGCCCTCGGGCGCGGGCAGAAGCGTCGGATCGCCGAGGCCGGAATCTTCTTTCGCCAGCCGATCGAGAATCCATTGCATGCGTTCCGTCGGGATCAGATCGGCGTCCGTGGGCATAAGACCGGTCATGATTTTTCCGGTCCCTTTTGCGCCTCGACGGACACGATGCTCGGTCCGAAATCGACGATGGTGGTGATGTGGTGGGACAGCGCCTCGACGGCTTCTTTCCGGTTTCCCGCCGCCAGAGCGTCGATGATGGTGACATGACGTTCGGCTGTTTCGACCAGACCCCGGTTCGGTTCGGAATTGAGGATCTTGTAGCGGTGGTTGTGTATCAGGCAGCGGCGCAGAATGGGCCGGACGCTCGGCATGTCCGCGGCATTGTAAAGATTGAGGTGGAAACTGCGATCGTGCAGGGAGAGCAGATATTCGTCTCCCGCCTTTGCCGCCTTGCGCATGGCGTCCAGATCCGCTTCCAGCTCCTTGCGCAGAAGCGGACCGAAGCGGTTCAGGACACGGACGACGCCGCGGCACTCGATGTCGTGGCGGATCAGGATCAGTTCATGCGCATCCTCGCTGCGGCTGTCCGCGACGAAGGTGCCCCGGTGCGGCAGGCGCTCCACCAGACCGTCCGTCTGCAGAGACATCAGCGCTTCGCGCACGGTGCTCTGGCTGCATTCGAACCGGTCGGCGAGTTCCAGTTCGAGAATTGCCGCCCTAGGGGGCAGGTTGCCCAGCATGATATCCTTCTGGATTTCCTCGAAGATCGCGTGGCTGCGCTTGGTGGCACGGCGGGGCTGCAGCCGGGACCGTCCGGGTTTGCCGTTTTCCTGATTGTCGAAGCTTTCCGCCGCCATGCCGGTCATGTACCACTTGAATATCGATAACGTTATCGATAATGTAGCGATAATGACGCGACGATGCAAGCGCAACCGTCGCGAGGAATGAAAAGCGGCTCCGCACCGCCGATGATCTTGGGAGAATGCGCCGATGTCATTGGGCGAGAAAACGGACCGGAAACAGAAGCGCTTGTCGCGCGGGAGGAAAATTTGGCCGCTATTCAGTTAGAGCAGATCGTGAAGAACTACGGTTCCTTCCAGGCGGTGAAGGGGATCGACCTGGAGGTGCGGGATGGTGAGTTCGTGGCCTTTGTCGGTCCGTCGGGCTGCGGCAAGAGCACCTTGCTGCGCATGATCGCGGGCCTTGAGGAAATAACCGGCGGCAAACTGCAGATCGACGGGACGGTGGTCAACGATCTTGAGCCAAAGGACCGCGATATCGCCATGGTGTTTCAGGACTACGCGCTCTATCCGCACATGTCAGTCGCCGACAACATCGGCTTCGGATTGAGGATGCGGGGAATGAGCGCGGAAGAACGACGCCGGCAGGTCGAGGAGGCCGCGGATATCCTGCAGATCACCGCGCTTCTGGACAGGAAACCGGGTCAGCTTTCCGGCGGCCAGCGCCAGCGCGTGGCGATGGGGCGGGCGATTGTCCGAAGACCCAAGGTGTTCCTGTTCGACGAACCGCTTTCAAACCTCGACGCCAAGCTTCGCGTCGACATGCGCACGCAGATCAAGCGGCTGCACAGCCTCTTGAAAACCACGATGGTCTATGTGACGCACGACCAGGTGGAGGCGATGACGCTGGCTGACCGTGTCGTCATTCTCAAGGATGGCGAGGTGGTTCAGCAGGGCGCTCCGGTGGATGTCTACACCCTTCCCGAAACGCGGTTTGTCGGCGAGTTCATCGGCTCGCCGAAGATGAACATCCTGGAAGCGAAATCGGCTGTGCAGGGTGGAGAAAACGCGGCACTCATCGGCGAGATGCGCATACCGCTGGGACAAAGGCAGCTCGCCGAAGGCCGGGACATCCTGTTCGGTGTGCGCCCGGAGCACCTGATCCGCTGCGCCACTGATGAGGCCATGTTCCACACCACGGTCGATGTGCTGGAGCCGCTCGGCTCCGACACGATGGTGATCTGCATGCTGGACAATCAGGAGATCACCGCCCGGCTTGCGCCCGATCCCTCTCTCCGTCCCGGTACACGGCTCGATCTGAAGGTCAAGCCGGAGGACATCCACCTTTTCGACGCGGCAACCGGCACGCGGATCTGATCCGGGTTCCGATCCCGCTTCTCGCATGCAGCCCCCGCTCAGATCCTGAAAATGCCGATACTCTTTGGGCGCTTCGGGATCTGAGCGAATGGCACTGTCTTCAGCGGCCGACGGCGTAGGCCTGCATCAGCCGGGGGGTCGCACCCGCCTTCAGGGTTCCGTCCGCCTCGCGTTTCGCGGCGGTCAGCCTGCCGATGCTCCAGTCCCCTGAAACCTCGATCGAATGGCCCCGTGCCCTCAATTCGGCAATCGTGCTGTCGCTGAAATTGCCCTCGGCCATCAGATGGCCCGGCTGGCGCTGGCGCGGGTGGAAGGATGTCGGAAAATGGGTGGTGTGGAAGAGCGGCAGGTCGATGGCTTCCTGCAGGTTGAGCCCGTGATGGACGAGGCGCAGGAACAAGGAGAGCTGCCACTGGTCCTGCTGGTCGCCGCCCGGCGTGCCGAAGGCGAGCGTCGGCCGGCCTTCGTGGAATGCAAGGCTCGGCGTCAGCGTGGTGCGCGGGCGCTTGCCCGGTGCCAGGCTCGCAGCCAGACCTTCTTCCAGCCAGAACATCTGTGCTCTTGAATTGAGGCAGAAGCCGAGTGCCGGGATGACCGGAGACGATTGCAGCCAACCGCCCGACGGCGTCGCCGCCACCATGTTGCCCCAGCGGTCGATGATGTCGAGATGCACCGTGTCACCGCGCCGCTCCGACAGGTGCGCCATGGTCGGTTCATACAGCCCGGTTTCGGCGATCCCGGCCCGGTCGATCACCGCCATGCTTCGGGCGACCTGGTCCTCATAGCCGGGAAGCGTGCCGGGGCGCAGGTCGAAAGAGGCGCGGTCGGAGATCAGGCTGCGGCGGGCGGAATTATAATCTTCGCCCAGAAGTTGGAGAAGCGGCACGTCGATGAAGTTCGGATCGCCGTAGTAAACCTCGCGGTCTGCATAGGCGAGTTTCATGGCTTCGGTGACGTGGTGGACGAAATCGGGTCCGGCCGGATCCATCGCGCCGATGTCGATACCGCGCAGAAGGGCGAGCGATTGCAGGAGCACCGGTCCCTGACCCCAGGGGCCTGTCTTGGCGACGGTCCAGTCGTGATAGTCGTCCGTCAGAGGGTCTTCGTAGGAGGCCTGCCAGTTCGCCAGATCGTCAGGGGTGAGGACACCCTTGTGCCGACTGCCGGAGCCGTCCATGACCTCGGTGCTCTCCAGGAAAGTTCCGATCTCCTCAGCGATGAAGCCGCGGTAGAAGCAGTCCCGCGCCGCGTCGATCTGCTGTTCGCGTCCGCTTTTGCTTTCAGCCTCGTCAAGCAGACGTTTCCAGGTTGCCGCCAGAACGGGGTTGCGGAACATCTCGCCGGCCTGGGGAACGTGGCCGCCCGGAACCCAGGTCTCAAAGGATGTCGGCCATTCCTTTTCGAAAAACTCGCTGAGCCCGCCGATGGTCGAAGCCGTGCCGCGCAGCATGGGCTGGCCGTGTTCAGCGTAGTAGATCGAGGGTTCCAGAACGTCACGAAGGCTCAGCGTGCCCCGGTCGCGCAGCATGAGCATCCAGCCGTCGAATGCGCCGGGAATGACGGTCGACAACAGACCGTTGCCGGGGATGAGGGACATGCCTTCGGATTTGTAATGGGCGATGGTTGCCCCGGCCGGCGCCGGGCCTTGGCCGCAAACGACCTTTGTCTCGTTTCTTTGCGCATCGTGGAAGATGATCGGCAGATCCCCGGCGGGACCGTTCAGATGCGGTTCGAGAACCTGCAGGACGAGGCCGGTCGCGACCGCCGCGTCAAAGGCGTTGCCGCCTTTTTCCAGGATGCTCATGCCAACGGCGCTGGCAATCCAGTGGGTCGAGGTAACGACACCGAAGGAGCCGGTAATTTCGGGGCGTGTTGTGAAAGTCGTCATAATTTACTCATTCGGGTTGAAAAAACTGTCTCAAGTCTCGCGCGGGTCGAGGGCATCGCGCAGGCCGTCGCCGAGCAGGTTGAAGCCGAGCACGACGAGGAAGATCGCCGCGCCCGGCCACCAGGCCATCCACGGTGCCTGGGTCATGAAGTTCTTGGCGACGTTCAGCATCGATCCCCAACTGGGCGCGGGGGCTTGCTGGCCGAGCCCCAGGAACGAAAGGCTGGCCTCGGCGATGATCGCGGTCGCCACGGTCAGCGTGGCCTGAACGAGGATCGGGGCGAGGACATTTGGGAGAATGTAGCGGCCCATGATGGCGGTGTGGGTGAGACCGACGGCGCGGGCACCTTCCACGAAGTCCTCGGTTTTCACGGCGAGCACCTGCCCGCGTGTGAGCCTGACGAAGATCGGCACGGCGGACAGGCCGATGGCGATCATCGCGTTGGTCAGGCTCGGTCCGAGAAACGCGGCGAGCGCGATGGCCAGGATCAGAAAGGGCGTGGCGAGCAGCGCATCGGTGACCCGCGAAATCGCCTGGTCGGTCCAGCCGCCAAAATAGCCCGAGATCAGGCCGAAGGGCACGCCGACCAGCACCGCGATGAAAACGGAGACGACACCTGCCAGCAGCGAGGCCTGTGCGCCCCAGATCATGCGCGAGAGGATATCCCGGCCGATCTCGTCGGTGCCCAGCCAGTGAGCGGCAGAAGGCGCCTTGCGGACCGCGCTCCAGCTTGTGGCCAGGGGATCGTCGATCGGCAGGATCGGCGCGGCCAGCGCAATGATGATGAAGAAGGCGACGATCAGCAGACCGAACTGGGCGCTTCTGTTGACCTTCAGCTTCTTCCAGGCGCGGTTTTCTGGCTTGACGGTCTCTTCTGCCGGGTCGGCGGCTGAGATCACGGCGCTCACAGGCTGCTCCTCATGCGCGGGTTGAGAAGGAAATAAAGGACGTCGGCGACAAGATTCATCAGGATGAAGCCGGCGGCGGTGCACATGACGACCCCCTGAACCACGGCATAGTCGCGGGTGAAGACCGCATCGACGATCAATTTGCCGAAGCCGGGGATAGTGAATATCTGCTCTGTCAGAACCGCGCCGGCAAGCAACTCGCCGAAGAGGAGCGCGCTGAGGGTGACGATAGGCAGCAGCGCATTGCGGAAGGCGTGTTTCAAAATGACGGTATGTTCCAGCAGGCCCTTGGCTCTCGCGGTGCGCACATAATCGGCTTTCAGGACGCCGAGCATGGCGGAGCGGGTATGGCGCATCAGCGTTGCGGCCAGGGCGGTGCCCAGAACGAAGGCGGGCATGATCATGGTCTGGAAGGATTTCGCCGGATCTTCGAAGGGCGATACGTAGCCCGACGCCGGCAGCCAGCCCAGATGGACGGAGACCAGCATGATCAGCATGATCCCGAGCCAGAAGTTGGGGATCGAAAGGCCGGAAAGTGCGATGAAGTTGGCGATGTAGTCGACGGCTGTGCCTTTTTTGACGGCGGAGAGAATTCCGGCCGGAATACCGATCACGAAGGCGATGATCATGGCCATCACGGCGAGCTGGATGGTGACCGGCAGCTTGTCGCCGATCAGGTCCAACACCGGTTGGCGGGTCCTGAGGGAAATGCCGAG
Source organism: uncultured Roseibium sp. (assembly GCF_947496995.1). Lineage (GTDB taxonomy): Bacteria > Pseudomonadota > Alphaproteobacteria > Rhizobiales > Stappiaceae > Roseibium. The sequence goes on along the minus strand of NZ_CANMFD010000008.1, from coordinate 103,245 downwards.
ATCGCCCTGCAGCATGGCTTTCATCCAGTAGAAATACTGCATGATGATCGGATCGTTGAGACGGTACTTTTCGCGAATGAACGCGAGCATCTCGGGATCGCGTTCCTCGCCCGCCAGCACGAGTGCCGGATCGCCGGGCAGCAGTTTCTGCAGCACGAAGACGAAGATCGACACCAGGATGAGCGTCGGTATGGCGATGAGCAGCCGGCGCGCAATGTAGGACAGCATTCAGGCACTACCCGGTTTGAAGCGGACCCCGGCGAGGCGCCGGGATCCGCGGTTGGTGTGGATTATTTGAACTTGACGTTCTCGAGGCGGATCATGCCGTCCGGATAGGGGGTGAAACCTTCCATCTTGCCGGAAAGCGCCCAGATCCAGGTCGGGTGATAGAGATAGATGATCGGCAGTTCGTCGATCAGGATATCGCGTGCCGCATCGTATTTGGCCTTGCGGGCGGCCGTGTCGGTGCTCGTGCGGGCCTCATCCAGAAGCTTGTCGACTTCCGGAATACAGACCTTGGAGTCGTTGATGCCACCCTTGCAGGTCATGAACTGGTGGATGTTGCCGTCCGGGTCGACACGGCCCGACCAACCGACCTGGCTGCCCTGGTAATTGCCGGCGGACTGGTCCGCCAGAAGGCTGGCGAATTCCATCGTCTTCAGCTTGACGTTGAAGCCGGCTTCCGCAGCCATCGACTGCACCACCTGCATCATCTGGGTCTGGACCGGGTTGTTGGCGACCTGGATCTCCACATCGAGGCTGTCATAACCGGCTTCCTTCAGGAGCGCCTTGGCCTTTGCCACATCGCGGGCCGGAACCGGGTGGTCCTTGTCGTACCAGGGGCTGGTCGGCGGGAAAGGCTGGTTGCCGGGAGCGAAGGCGCCTTCGAAGACCACCTGGTTGATGGCGTCCCGATCAAGCGACAGGTTGAAGGCCTGGCGGATCTTCGGGTCGTTGCCAAAAGGATTGTCGCCCTTCTCGCCGTTGTTGATGTTGACGGTGATGCCCTGATAGCCAAGGCTGACCGCTTCCGCATAGGAGAGATCCGCATCCCCCTTGACGGAGGCGACGTCGGTGGCGGCCAGCCGCTCAAGCATGTCCAGGTCGCCGGAGCGCAGGTTTGCAAGGCGCACGGTCGTGTCCGGGATCGGAAGGAAAGTCACCGTGTCGAAGTTGATGGCGTCGGCGTTCCAGTATCCGTCGTATTTGCCGAGCACGATGCGGTCCTGCTGAACGCGTTCGACGAATTTGAACGGGCCGGAACAGACCGGATTGTTGCCGAAATCCACGCCAGCTGCTTCCGCGGCTGTGGGGGACATCATCATGCCGGAACGGTCGGCAAACTGTGCGAGCAGCGTCGCGTCTGGGGCCGTCAGGTTGAACTTGACCTGCAGCGGTCCGGAAACGTCCACGCTCTCGATGGACTTGACCTCGCTCTTGCGGCGGCTTTCCGGCATGTTTTTCGAGCGCTCGATATTCGCCTTGACGGCCTCGGCATCGAACGGCGTGCCGTCATGGAAAGTGACGCCTTCGCGCAGGTCCATGGTCAGGACCTTGCCGTCATCGGACCAGCTCCAGCCGGTCGCGAGCTGCGGAATGATCTCGAGGTCCGGTGTGATGTCGACCAGTTTGTCGCATAGCGACGCATAGACGATACGGCCGACAAACGTCCGGGACTGATCGGGATCGAGCACATCGGCATCGTCCTGAAGACCGATGCGCAGATCGGCCGCATGGGCCGCCGTTGCCAGGGTTGTCGCGCTCAGCAGCAGTGCTGCCAGGAATTGCTTACGCATTGTTGTGACTCCTCTCGGAAAGCTTGATTTGAGTTTCTGTTGCGGCCGTGACCGGCTCTTGTCGTTGACTTTTCTCGCGAAACAGCGCGAAACGCTTTTCCGCGTTTTCGCTCCTTGGAGGCTCACGGACGGAGCCTTGCGAATTCTCTGCGATTTTCTCCCAATGATGGCAGGCGACCATCCGGGCACCGCCGGCGTCGCTCAGAACCGGCTTTTCCGTGCCGCACAGGCTGGTCGCATGCGGGCAACGGGGATGAAAGCGGCAGCCTGACGGAGGGGCGAGCGGCGAGGGCACGTCGCCCGTCAAGGATACGTCCATGGACCGGCCATGGGGCGAGGCAATCGGGATCGCCCGCATAAGCGCTTGCGTATAGGGATGCAGCGGCTTGTCATAAAGCGGGTCATTGGGCGCCAGTTCGACGATTTCGCCGAGATACATCACGGCGATGCGGTCGCTCATGTGCCGGATGACGGCCAGGTCATGGGCGATGAGGACCAGCGTCAGGTCGAATTCGGCCTTCAGATCCTCCAGGAGATTTATGACCTGGGCCTGCACGGAGACATCAAGCGCGGAGACCGGTTCGTCGCCGACAATCACTTTCGGGCCGCTGGCCAAAGCCCGCGCGATGCCGATGCGCTGGCGCTGGCCACCGGAAAACTCATGCGGATAACGGTTGGCGAAAGCCGCGCGGAGGCCGACCTTCGTCAAAAGGTCCGCCACTTTCAAGCGCCGTTCCTTGCGCGACAGCGACGTGTGGACCTTCATCGGCTCCTCGATCAGCGCACCGACGGTCATGCGCGGATTGAGCGAGGAAAACGGATCCTGGAAGACGAACTGAAGATCCTTGCGCAGGCGGCGCATCTCCGGTTCTGAAAGGGACGAGATGTCATTGCCCTCATAGAGCACCGCGCCCTCGGATGCCGGCAGCAGCCGCACCAGAAGACGGGCAAGCGTGGACTTTCCGCAGCCGCTTTCCCCGACAATCGAGAAGGTTTCTCCGCGCCGGATGTCCAGAGACACTTCATTGACGGCGCTGACGGAGACAGAGCGGCCAAACAGGCCTTTGTTGCTGGTAAACCGCTTGGTGAGCGAGCGCGTCTCGATGATCCTGTCGCGGGTCGGCAGCTTCATGATCCGGCCTCCTGCAACACGGTCGCGGGGAACGCGGTTTCCAGCGGCGCGTAATGGCAGGCGGCCCGGTGGGAGGGGCCGAGTTCGTCAAGGGGCGGCGGCGAGGTCTTGCAATTCGCCTGTGCAAAGGGACATCGGGGCGTGAAGCGACATCCCGAAGGCATGTGATCGATTGTCGGCACCATGCCGCCGATCGTTGCAAGCCTGCCGGAGCGCGGGCCGACGGAAGGCACGGAGCTCATCAGCCCGATCGTATAGGGGTGCTGGGGATCGTCGAAGATGGATTCCACCGGTCCGTCCTCGACAATGTGGCCGGCGTACATGACGCAGACCCTGTCGGCGATTTCCGCGACAACGCCCAGGTCGTGGGTGATCATGACGAGAGCCGTTCCGGTTTCCTTCTGAAGCTCTTCGATCAGATCGATGATCTGGGCCTGGATGGTAACGTCCAGCGCGGTGGTCGGCTCGTCTGCAATCAACACGGCCGGATCATTGGCAAGGGCCATGGCAATCATGACCCGCTGGCGCATGCCGCCGGAAAGCTCGTGCGGGTAGTCGTCCAGGCGGCTGGAGGCGGCGGGGATCTTCACCCGGTCGAGCATCTGCAGCGCGCGTTGCAGTGCCTCGGCCCGGGTCACGTGCTTGTGGCGCAGCACGACCTCGGCAATCTGGTCGCCGATCTTGTAGGACGGATTGAGCGAGGTCATCGGTTCCTGGAAGATCATCGAGATCGTGTTGCCGCGCAGATCCGCCATGGCGCGCTGCGAGAGTTCGAGCAGATCGCGATCGCCGAACATGGCCGTGCCCGACATGATCTGTGCGACGGACCGGGGGAGCAGTCCCATGAGCGACAGGGCGGTGACCGACTTGCCGCAACCGCTCTCACCGACAATGCACAGGGTCTCGCCCGGGCGGACGGCGAAGGAGATGCCGTCGATGATGTTGGCCGGCGCGCCCTTGAAGCGCAGCGCGAGATTTTCGACGCTCAGAACCGGAGTGGCGTTCAGGTCAATGGCCTTCGACATCGGCCACCTCTGTCGCGTTCTGGTAGAGAAGGCGCTGCTGGAGGGCCAGAAGATGGCTGCGCATGGCTTTTTCCGCCGAGATCGGGTCGCGGCTCTCGATGGCCTTGATGATGTCGACGTGCTGGGACTTGTAGAGCGTCATCGCGTCGTTGGTCCGGAGCGCTTCGCGCACATGGCGCCAAGCGGCATCCTGCCGGACCCGGTCGACCACATCGAACAGCGCCAGGAAGAGTGTGTTCTTGGCGGCGCGCGCAATGGCCCGGTGGAGCGCGCTGTCCCAGAGTTCGCGGCCGTCCATGTCCTCGGCCTTGCCGAGGCGGTCGGCAACGTCGCGCATGGCGGCGATATCCGCTGCATTGGCCCGCAAAGCTGCCAGGCGGGCAAGGACAGGTTCTATCTGCAGCCGGACTTCCATCACTTCGAGCATGTTGGAATTTTCGTGCAGGGAGAGGATCTGCTTTTCCGGGTGGGCGGGTTCGCTGCCGATGAAGGTTCCGGCCCCCTGCCGCCGCCAGATCTTGCCTTCCGTTTCAAGCACTTCCAGCGCGCGCCGCACCGCCCTGCGACCGACGCCGATGGTTTCGGACAGTTCGCGCTCGGTGGGAACCTGCTCGGCTCCTTCGGCCGTCAGCTGATCGACGATGATCCTGAGCCGCTCGAGAGCCATGCTGGAATTCCGCTGCGAAGGCTTTTCCGTTTCGTTCATGCCACACCAATGTGAACCAATTTTAATTGGTGTCATTATTGTTGGGAAATCTCCGGTGCGCAACCCACCATAGTGCGGCTTTCGGCAGCGCATCTGGTTTGGTCCAGGCCGAATTCCTTGAATGAATCTCAGCTGAGTTTCTGCGGTGTTTATGAGTTATTATATTGTTATATATGAGTAAAATTTGACTATCGGGCTTCTGCTTCTTCCCCCGTTTGTTGGCAGGCCGTGGATGCTGCCTGAAATTTATGCGATGGAACAAATTTTAATCGGTCACCTAAAAACCGAAATTTTTAATGCTGGTGCGCAAGGAAATTTCGAAAATGCCAGAAAAATGTCCAAACTATTCTGGTCGGCAGGTGTCAATAGCCTATATATTTCAAGGTAATTGTTCGGTTATGAGGTTTCCGGGCAAGGGAGGCGATAACTAAATGATTGGTTCGCTTCGGATATCTCTTGTCAGGAAATGCGAATGGTCACGTTTTGAGCGTGCCGGATCTTTGGGCGTTGGGGCAATTGACAAGAGTTTTGTCTTCGGCAATCCTTCAAGGCACATAGCGGCATCCGTTCAGCCGCATGGCAACCGCGCCCCGATCTGTCGCAGCTGATACCTGCGGGTCGGGGTTTTTTTGTGCCCGGCCGTAATAGCGCGTTCCTGAAGCGGCGGACCGGTGGAGTTGAAGGTGAACATGGCTTTGAGGGAAATTCCGGTCGGCGTCCTGTTTTCGAAATCCGGATCCTATTCCGTGATCGGTCAGGAAGGCTATTGGGGTGCGCGGATCGCCATAGATGAGATCAACGCCTCCGGGCAGTTCGATTTCCGCTTTCTGAGGGTGGACGGCGAGCCTGCTGGCCTGGCTGAGAACTATGCTGTGGAGGCGGACCGGTTGATGCGTGAGGCCGGATGCCGCCACATCGTCGGCACCCAGACCTCCTCCAGCCGCAAGGAAGTCCTCCCGGTTCTGGAGCGCGGGCGCGGATTGCTCTGGTACACGACGCCCTACGAGGGCTTCGAGAGCCATGACCGGGTCGTCTATACGGGGGCCTGTCCGAACCAGGGGGTCGTTCCGCTCTTTCGCCACATCGTGCCGGAGTACGGCCGCGATGCCTTCCTGGTCGGTTCGAATTACATCTGGGGCTGGGAAACCAATCGCATCGCCCGCGAACTTCTGGCCGGTTGCGACGGCGAAGTGCTCGGCGAGAGATATGTCGCCATCGGTGACGAGAATATCGCTCATCTGATCGCGGAAATTCGCGAAAAACGACCTTCCTTCATCTTCAACAACCTGATCGGCGTCAGCAGCTACGCGTTCCTGCGCGCCATGAAAGACCTGGCCGCTGAAGATCCGGCCTTCGCGCCGAACCGCTGTCCGATCCTGAGCTGCAACCTGACCGAGGCGGAACTGCCGGTTCTGGGCGCGGCGGCCGACGGCCTGATTTCCACCTCGACCTATTTCGAAACTCTGGAAACACCTGAAAACGCGGCCCTGCGCACACGTCTTGAGGGAATGCGCGGTCCGGAGGCGGGGATATCCTCCATGTTCGTCGGGCCATATGAGGCGGTCTGGCTTCTGGCGCGGGCGATCGACGCCTGCGGAAGCGATCATCCGGACGACGTGCTGGTGGAGCTTTGCCGTCAGTCTCACAAGACCCCTCTCAGGGACATCCGCATCGATCCGCAAACCCAGCATGCCCACCTGCAGCCGTTGATCGCGGTGGTGGAAGCAGGTGGCCATTCGGGCGGCGGCGGGACTGGAAGATCGCGGTTCCGCATTATTGAGAAGACGCCCGGACCGCTGGCGCCGGATCCCTATCTCGTTCATTACGATCCGCTGGACACAGGCGTTGCAGGTCGCCCGGGAGGCTCCGCGCGAATGCCCGCTCCCGAGGCCGGCAACACCCCGAAGCTGAGGCTGGTGTCGTCATGAGCAATCTGTTCCGCACCCCCAGTTTCCGAGGCTGGTCCGCCAGCATCCTGCACAAACCGCATGCGGACCGCGACGCCGTCTGCCGTCAGCTCGACCGTCTCGGTGTGGAGATTTCGACTGCATGGCCGGAACTGCCGGCTGAGGCCGAACAGGCGGACCTTCTCATATTCGACGCCGATGCCGGCCATGACGCACAGTTTCCCTGGCCGGTCGATGCCCATCCGATGCCGATGATCGCCTTGATGGGAACCGAAGCGCCCGGACGCGTTGAATGGGCAATCCGGCGTGGGGCCATCGCCCATCTCAACAAGCCGGTCACGTCAAGTGGTGTGTATGGCGCGCTGGTCGTCGCGCAGCGGACCTTTGCCATGCGCCGTGCTTCCGAGGAACGCATCGCCACGCTGGAGGCGCGGCTTGCCTGCCGGCCGCAGGTCGCGGAGGCCATTCTTCTGCTCATGCAGCATCAGGACGGCGATGCGGAAACGGCCTACCGTCTGCTGCAGGACATGGCGATGAAGAGCCGCCAGACCATCGAGGCCGTGGCCGGGGATCTGATCGAGCGCGCGGGAGGGCAGAATGACGGCCGACGCGAAGCCTGAAATCCTCCCGGTTGCCGCTGCCGACCTGCCTCGCGGCGTGATGTGGCGGCTGGTTCGGAGAAAACTTGCGCTTTTTGCCATGATCGTGATCGGGATCATTGTCGGGGCGGCGCTGTTCGCTCCGCTGGTCGCGCCCTTCAATCCGGAGGAGCAATTCTTCGAGGGTCTGACCCTCGAAGGCGCGCCGCTGCCGCCGGGCGAGAGGTTCTGGCTCGGCACGGATCTTCTCGGCCGGGACCTGCTGTCGCGGCTGATCTACGGCGCCAGAACGTCGCTCATCATCGGGATCGTGGCGAACGGTATCGCCGTGGTCGTCGGTGCCTTCGTCGGCATTCTCGCCGGTTTCTTTCGCGGCTGGGTGGAAACGCTGCTGATGCGGTTCACCGACCTGATGATGGCCTTTCCGGCGCTTCTTCTGGCCATCACCCTGGCCGCGATCTTCCAGCCCTCGCTGTGGATCGTCGCCATGGTCATCGCCATGGTGAACTGGGTGCAGATGGCGCGTGTCGTCTACACGGAAACCAGGTCGCTTTCGGAGCGGGAATTCATTCTCGCCGAGCGGGCGATGGGAGCCGGACTGTTCCGCATCCTGTTCCGTCACATTCTTCCGCACCTTTTGTCCACCATCGTGGTCTTCGGAACGCTCGGCATTTCCACGACCGTGCTTCTGGAGGCAACGCTCAGCTATCTGGGTATCGGCGTGCAGCCGCCGACCCCTTCCTGGGGCAACATCATCTACGAGAACCAGACCTATTTCACCTCCGCGCCCTGGCTGGTGTTCTTCCCCGGCTTTGCGATTATCGCCCTGGCGCTGGGCTTCAATCTGCTGGGTGACAGCTTGCGGGAAGTGCTCGACCCGACCCAGAAGGGGAGGCACTGATCATGGGCGGTTATGTCCTGCGGCGCGTTCTGCAATCGCTGCTCATCCTGCTCGGGATTTCGTTCCTGACATTCATCCTCTTGTACCTGATCCCGGCGGATCCGGCGCGGCAGATCGCGGGCCGCAGCGCAACGGCTCAGACGGTGGAAAACATCCGCGAGCAACTGGGTCTCAATTTGCCGTTCTACCAGCAGTATTTTCGCTATCTGACGGGCCTTTTGCAGGGCGATCTCGGGCGGTCCTACCTGCAGAAGACGGAAGTCGGCGAACTGATCCGCTCACGCCTGCCTGCCACCCTCCTGCTGATGGCAGGGGCGATCATAAGTGAACTTGCCATCGGCCTGACCATGGGGATCGTTGCAGCCCTTCGTCGCAACACGGCGACGGATACGAGCCTCATGGTGCTTTCCTTCGTCGGCGTTTCCTCACCGCAATTCGTGATCGGCATCCTGCTTCTCTATGTGTTCTCCGTGCAGCTCGGCTGGTTTCCGATTGGCGGCTACGGGACGTTCCGGCACATGGTCCTGCCGTCCCTGACGCTCGGTCTGTTGGGCGCCGGCTGGTATTCGCGCATGATGCGCTCGTCGATGATCGACGTGCTGCGCCAGGATTTCATCCGCACGGCGCGGGCCAAGGGCCTGAAGCGCTGGCAGGTGCTGTTCGGCCATGCCATGCCGAACGCGCTGCTGCCGGTCATCGCGATGATCGGCATCGATATCGGCCTGTTCATGAGCGGCATTGTCGTCGTGGAAAGCGTTTTCGGCTGGCCGGGCATCGGACAGCTCGCCTGGCAGGCCATCCAGCGCGTCGACATCCCGATCATCATGGGCGTCACGCTCGTCTCCGCATTCGCGATCGTTCTCGGAAACTTCCTTGCCGACCTGATCGTGCCCCTCATTGATCCGAGGATCAAGCTGCGCTGATGCGCGGTAAGAATGCCGGGAAATCCGCCGACAGAGCGGGCCGGCGAAATCACCTGAACCTGGAGGTTTGATCATGAATAGAACACTTCTGGCAGGGGCTGCCGCCCTACTTGCCGCCACGGCTCTCACACCCGCGCAGGCGGATGACATCAAACAGGGTGGGTCGATGATCGTCACCTACAAGGACGATGTCTCCACGCTCGATCCGGCAATCGGTTACGACTGGCAGAACTGGTCGATGATCAAGAGCCTGTTTGACGGTCTGATGGACTACGAGCCGGGCACGACCAATCTGATGAACGACCTTGCCGAGGACTACTCGATTTCCGACGATGGCAAGGTCTTCACCTTCAAGCTGCGCGAAGGCGTCAAGTTCCACAATGGCCGCGAACTGACTGCGGAAGACGTCAAATACTCCCTCGACCGGGTTACCAATCCCGAAACCCAGAGCCCGGGCGCCGGTTTCTTCGGCTCCATCAAGGGCTTTGACGCCGTTGCTGCCGGCGACGCCGACAGCCTTGAAGGGGTGACGGTGGTCGATCCTTATACGGTGAAGATCGAACTCTCCCGTCCGGACGCGACGTTCCTGCACGTGATGGCGATCAACTTCTCGTCCATCGTTCCCAAGGAGGCCGTCGAGGAATGGGGTGCCGATTTCGGCAAGCATCCGGTCGGCAGCGGCGCGTTTTCGCTGGAGGAGTGGACACTCGGACAGCGCCTGGTGTTCAAGCGCAACGAGGACTACTGGCGTGCCGGTGTGCCCAAGCTCGACGAGATCACGTTCGAGGTCGGCCAGGAGCCGATTGTCGCCCTTCTGCGCCTGCAGCGCGGCGAAGCCGATATTCCGGGTGACGGTATCCCGCCGGCGAAGTTTCTCGAAGTCACCAAGGATCCGCAATACAAGGACCTGATCATCGAGGGTGGCCAGTTGCACACCGGCTATGTCACCATGAACGTGAAGATGCCGCCGTTCGACAAGCCGGAAGTGCGCAAGGCCGTCAACATGGCGATCAACAAGGATCGCATCGTGCGCATCATCAACGGCCGTGCCGTTCCGGCCAACCAGCCGCTGCCGCCGACCATGCCGGGCTACGACAACAACTACGAAGGTTACGCCTTCGATCCGGACGCCGCGAAAGCACTTCTGGCCGAGGCTGGCCTCGGTGACGGGTTCGAGACGGAACTCTATGTCTACAACACCGATCCGAACCCGCGTATCGCCCAGGCCATCCAGGCGGATCTTGCCGCTATCGGCATCAAGGCCGAAATCAAGGCACTGGCCCAGGCCAATGTCATCGCAGCCGGCGGCGAACCCGATCAGGCGCCGATGATCTGGTCCGGCGGCATGGCCTGGATCGCCGACTTTCCGGATCCGTCCAACTTCTACGGACCGATCCTCGGCTGCGCCGGCGCGGTCAAGGGCGGCTGGAACTGGTCCTGGTACTGCAACGAGGAGCTGGACGCGCTGGCAACGGCTGCCGACAGCATGACGGACCCGGCCCAGAAGGCCGAGCGCGAGGAAGCCTGGCGCAAGATCTTCATTGCGGTGATGGATGACGCGGCCTGGGCGCCGGTCTTCCACGAACAGCGTTTCACGATGCGGTCCGAGCGGCTGGGTGGTCCTGACGCCATCTTCGTCGATCCGGTCCACATTCCCGTCAACTACGATTATGTATGGGCGAAAGATGTGCAGTAACTGCAAGGCCGCTTACACCATTCACGCGGCACAGCATCACTTCGGCTGGGACAACTCGTTTGCCCCGGCCGAGACGGTGGCTCCCGGTACGGTGCTCGAATTCGAGTGCCTCGACAGTTCCGCGGGGCAACTGACGCCGGAAAGCACCGTCCAGGACGTCGCGAACCTGGATTTCGGCAAGATCAACCCGGTCAATGGCCCCATCCGTGTGGATGGGGCCGAGCCGGGCGATGCGCTGGTCGTGAAGATCCTTGAATTCAAGCCGTCCGGTTTCGGCTGGACGGCCAATATTCCCGGCTTCGGTCTGCTGGCCGACCAGTTCAAGGATCCGGCGCTGCACGTCTGGTCCTACGACAAGGACAAGCCGGTCACGTCCGCCTTCGCACCTTTCGGCAAGGTGCCGCTCAAACCCTTCGCCGGGACGATCGGCGTCGCGCCGGCAGAGGCTGGACTGCATTCCATCGTGCCCCCACGGCGTGTTGGCGGAAACATGGATATCCGCGATCTTGCCGCCGGAACGACGCTTTACCTGCCGATCGAGGTCGCGGGTGCGTTGTTTTCCATCGGCGATACCCATGCCGCCCAGGGCGATGGCGAAGTCTGTGGCACGGCCATCGAGAGCCCGATGAACACGGTGATCGAACTGGATCTGATCAAGGGCGCGGACCTGAAGATGCCGCGTTTCGAGACGCCGGGCCCTGTCACCCGGCATCTGGATGAAATGGGCTACGAGGTCACGACCGGGATCGGCACCGATCTCTTCGCGGGCGCCCAGGCGGCCGTGTCGAACATGATCGATCTGCTGTGCGCCCGCCACGGCTACAGTGCGGTCGATGCCTACATGCTGTGTTCGGTGTGCGGCGATCTGAGGATCTCGGAAATCGTCGATGCACCGAACTGGGTCGTGTCCTTCTATTTCCCGAAGGTCGTGCTCCAGTAGTCATATCCGGGCGGCGGTCATGCGGCTGCCGCCCGCCTCATGAAGCCCCGTTACCAGAGAGAACAGAGTGTCCACATCGCCAGATCCCTGTGAGTCCTCCAACGGCGTCATTCTCTCGGTCCGCGGGCTTTGCACCGACGTTGCCACGCCGATCGGAGCAAGGACCGTGGTGAACGACCTGTCCTTCGATCTGCGGCGGGGGGAAACGCTGTGCATCGCCGGTGAGTCCGGTTCCGGAAAATCCATCACGGCGCTGTCGATCATGGGTCTGCTGCCGGAAAGAATGGCCCGGGTATCGGGCGGCGAGATTCTGTTTCAGGGACTGGACCTGACGAAGATCCGCGAAGATGAATTGCGCCGCATTCGCGGCGGCGACATCGCGATGATCTTTCAGGAGCCGATGACGTCGCTGAACCCTGTTCTGACCATCGGGCGGCAATTGCGTGAGGCGATCCTTGCGCATCAGGACGTTTCGCGGTCGAAGGCGGAAAAGATCGCCCTGGCGATGCTCGAGTCGGTGCGGCTGTCGGAGCCCCGCCGCCGTCTGCGGCAATATCCGCACGAATTGTCCGGCGGCATGCGTCAGCGGGTAATGATCGCCATGGCGCTCGCCTGCAATCCGAAGATCCTCATCGCCGACGAGCCGACGACAGCCCTCGATGTGACCATCCAGGCGCAGATCCTGCAGCTCATCCGCGACCTGCAGCGCGACTTCGGCACGGCCGTCATCATGATCACCCATGACATGGGCGTGGTCGCCGAAATGGCGGACAGGGTGATTGTCATGAACAACGGCAGCATTGTGGAACGCGGCGAAGTCGCGGATGTTTTCGAGCGTCCGTCTGATCCCTATACGCGTGGGCTTCTGGATGCGGTGCCGAAGCTGGGTGCCATGATCGGCCTAGACAGCGCACCCAAGGCGGGAACACAGGCGCAGCAACCGGTTCTCGAGGTGGAGGATCTTGTCGTCCGCTTCGATCTGCGCGGCGGACTTCTCAACCGGGTCACCTCCCGCGTCCATGCGGTCGAAGGTGTTTCCCTTCACCTTGAACCCGGGGAGACCCTCGGGCTGGTCGGGGAGAGCGGCTGCGGAAAATCCACCATCGGCAAGGCGCTCCTGAACCTTGTGCCCTGGGAAGGTTCCATCCGGGTGGCGGGACGCCATGCCGGTGTCGGCGGCGCGGCGATGCAAAAACGTCTGCGCCGGGACATGCAGATGATCTTCCAGGATCCCTATGCCTCGCTCGACCCGCGCATGACTGTCGGCGACATTGTCGGCGAACCGCTTGTCATTCACGGATTGGCGAAAGGGCAGGACCTCAAGGACCGTGTCGCTTCGCTCTTCGAGCGCGTGGGGCTTCCCGCCGATGTGATGGCCCGCCATCCGCACGAGTTTTCTGGCGGACAGCGTCAGCGTATCTGCATAGCCAGGGCGCTTGCGCTATCGCCAAAGGTGATCATTGCAGACGAAAGCGTTTCCGCGCTCGACGTTTCCGTGCAGGCGCGCGTCCTGGACCTGTTGCAGGAACTGCAGGAGGACCTCGGTCTGTCCTATCTCTTCATCTCGCATGACATGGCCGTGGTGGAACAGATTTCCCACCGGATCGCCGTGATGTATCTCGGCCAGATCGTGGAGACCGGCACACGGCGACAGGTTTTCGAAAATCCGCAGCATGAATACACGCAGCGTCTTCTGAAAGCCGTGCCCATTCCGGACCCGAAAAAGCGGCGTGCCGTCTTCGATGTGCCAGCCGGCGAAATTCCCTCGCCCGTGCTGCCCCTCGGACAGTCCGTCAGCAGGGTACGCTATAATGATGTCGGCGAAAGGCATCTGGTTGCAGAAATACTTCATGATTGAACGCGTGATTTGAAAAAGCGTACAACAGCGGATCTTTGGAGACCGCTGACATGATGGCATTGGACAACCTGCTGGAGACGGCGCAGGCCCTGATCTTCGATTGCGACGGCACATTGCTTGCCACGCCGGATCTCTACGCCGGGGCCTGGCAGGCAGCGTTTGCATCCGCGGGACAGGACATGGCCGCCGGCTGGTATCACGAGCGGGCAGGCATGTCCGAACACGTACTGCTCGATGAATTCGAGGAGGAGCGACGCGTAGTGCTCGACCGGGAAAGTGTCGTTCTGGCCATGCGCTCCGCCGTGCTGCAGCGGATAGACGCGGTGCGTGAGATTTCCGCCGTGGCAGGCATCGCCCGCCGTTATGAGGGGCAAAAACCCATGGCGGTCGCTTCCGGCGGCCCAAGGGAAATTGTCACTGCGTCACTGGAAAGTGCCGGATTGATTCCGCTCTTTCATACCGTCGTGACGATGGATGATGTCGCCAATGCAAAACCTGCGCCCGATCTGTTCCTGGAAGCCGCGAACCGGCTGGGCGCGGCTCCGGCGGACTGCCTGGTCTTCGAAGACAGCCACCAGGGCATACAGGCGGCCCACAACGCCGGGATGCGTGTCATCGATGTGAATGCGCTGATTGCCGGCGAGGCCGTAACCTTCTGAAGCACTTTTTCCGTTCTTGAAGTCGCCTCCGGGTCAGGGAAAGTCTCTGATCGTTTCCGAGGCTGCATGGAAGGCGGAACAGCGCGCCGTGCCGGTTCCGGTCAGTCCGACGGAGCCACCCGGTAGGGTACGATCCCGCGCCGGCCGGGTTCGATGAAGGGATCCTTGTCGATTGCCGGGAAGGCGCGCTGGTCGCAATTGTCTCTCGGGCAGATCCGGCAGTTCACGCCGATCGGCTCGGGGGGCGAATTGCCGTCCACGGCAAGGCCGTCTGCATAGACGATCGCATCGGCGTATTTGACTTCGCAGCCGATGCCGAGCGCGTATCTGCGTTCGCCGGTCGGGTAGTCCGGCTGATGCTTGGTGACGCTGGTGGCCATGCACAGGTAGTTCACGCCGTCGGGCATCTGGGCGATCTGTGCGGTGAATTTGTTCGAGTTCTGCTCGAAGGCCTGGTGAACATTCCAGCGCGGACAGGATCCGCCGAACCTGGCGAACTGGAAGCGGGTGGCGCTGTGTCTCTTGACGACATTGCCGGCGCGGTCGATCTTGACGAAATAGAACGGCAACCCGTTCGCGCCCGGCCGTTGCAGGGTCGACAAACGGTGGCAGACCGTCTCGATGCTGGCATCCGTCTGGTTCGACAGCAATTGAATGTCGTGACGGCATCTTGTGGCGGCGCGCAGGAAATCATCGTAGGGCAGCAGCAGGGCGCCTGCGAAATAGTTCCGAAGGGCAAGTCTGGCGATGCTCTGTGCGGACTGGGTCTTGAACTTCGCCCGTTCGACTTCCCCGGAGATGATATCCTTCACGCAGAGTTCGGCGATGAATGAACCGAGGAGAAAATTCTTCGCCGATTGCGGAATGGCGCGATAGACGGAAATCCGGCGCGTGTAGTCTTCCTGGCGAATAAGCGTGCCCTGGTAGTCGGGATTTTGTTCAACCGTGATCTTGAAGCGCTGCTGCAGCCATTGGGTCAGGCTGTCGAATTTCGAGGCGCTGTTCGGCAGGCCGATTTCGTAACACAGTTTCTCCGCCGCCCTGTCGAGGGAGTCGACGTAGTTGTCGATGTAATGAAAATAGTCGCGGACCTCGTCGTAGGCGGATTTTCTGAAGGAGGCGCCGGCCTCTCCCGCGCCGCTCATGTGCACCAGCTCGTCTTCGATGGCATCGCGGTCCTGAAAGCCGCGCAGGTTGCCGTAAAGATCCATGATGGCCTTGGTGATACCGGGCGCGCGCGTCACCAGTTCGTGCAGTTCCTGCTTGCCGATGGAAGAGCTGTGGAACCTTGTGTCGGCGAAGATTTCCTGCAAGTCCCGAACGACGCGGTCGAGATCGTTTTTCTCGAAGGCTGCCAGGTCGGTTCCGAAAATGCGGTTGATGGACAGGAGGACCGAGGCCGTGACCGGCCTGTTGTTGTTTTCGATCTGGTTGACGTAAGCGGTCGACAGACCGACCTTCCTGGCGAACTCTCCCTGGGACAGACCGAACTCCGATCTGATCTGTCGCAGTGTGTGGCCTGAATAGAGTTTCTTGTTCAAGACACCGTTCCCATCCGTCTGCAGCGCTTTCGCGCGTGACCGGCTTTCCCGTAAACTCTGTTCAGGACAGCCTTTTCCGCTCCAATGCGCGGGAAGGATGCTCTAAATGCTAATTATTAGCAATATACAGTATGCGTTTTTACATTTTACAAAAGCGGTGCGGTGGTGAAAGGTCCCGGCATACAACTCAAAACCAAACCGGGAGGAAGTCATGACCGCTCATTTTGCTCTCGACGCTCGTGCTGGCCTGAAGGGTCAGGGCGAACCCGTCGCTGGAAACGCCCGCTGGCCGATCAACCTGTGCGATGCCATGACACCGCGTCAGCTTGAAGTCATGCTCTTGCTTTGCGAGGGAATGGTGAACAAGCAGATCGCCTATGAACTGGACATCTCCATAGCGACCATCAAGGTGCATATCCGCAACGCCATTACCCGGCTCGGGGCGAAAAACCGAACCAATGCCGTGGCGATTGTCGCTGCGAACAGCGCAATCTTCAGAAACGCGGCGGTCTGAGCAACCGGTCCGTATCCTGCGGGGCCGGAAACGCGGTTTCCCGCCTCACGTTCCCCGCTTGATCATCGCGGTGTGGATGCGTGTGACTTCCGAAGACAGGAAGTCGCAGAAATCCTTGGCAACGATTGAAATCGGGCGGTGGGTCGGGGTCAGGATCGACAGACTGTTCTGAATGCGCGGTCGGAAGGGCCTGAAGACGATCATCGGCGGGCCCATGCCGAGCCGGCCCATTTCCTGCGCCTTGTAGGCGGTGATCATGTCGCAGATCAGAGCGCAGAGCCCGGCCTGGACGAAATGCAGTCCAGGTAGCGCGGTCTGCAGCTCGAAGCGCTGGTTGAACTGCACCCCTGCATCTCTGAACCTGGCAAGGGTCTGTTTGTGGCTGCGATGGTCGGCGTGCAGCAACGCCAGGGGATAGCCGTCCAGTTCCGCCGGTGTAATGACTTCCCTTGAGGCCAGCGGGTCCGTCGCCGGAATGGCGCACATGCATTCCAGGTCGAAATCGATCTGGTCGAAAGAGTTGCGGGCGCGAGGCGTTTCGGCGAAGCCGATGTCAAACTGCTGAGCCGCGATCAATTCCTCGATTTCGGCGGACGTCTTGCTTGCGAGGGCGACCTTGACGCTGGGTTTGTCGGCAATGAACTGTGACAGGCTGTTGGGCAGGAAATCGGCCGCTGCTTCCGGGATGCTGGCGATGCGAAGCTGGCCGTGTTCGCGATTGGCGAGGCCGCGCAGGGTGCGCTTGGAAATCTCCAGCCGCTTCAGGATCGCCTCGGCTTCCTCCAGAAAGAACTCGGCTTCCGGCGTGGGAACCAGTCGGCCCTGTTCGCGCATGAAAAGTTTCAATTCGAGTTCGGTCTCAAGCCCGGCGATCGTCGAACTTACCGCAGGCTGCGTCCGGCCAAGCGTACGAGCTGCTTCAGAAATCGAACCGCTTCGCATGACTTCGCGAAAGGTGGCCAGTTGCCGGATTGAAAGATTCATGGTTCCTCGAGAACCGCTCCCCAATTTATATTTGGTTCAATGTGGCTCTTAATTTGAATTGGGTCAACTACTGCGCCATTGGGCTCTGATTCGGGTAGTTGTTAATTCTACTAGACTCAGTTTTACTGAAGGAATCTGTATGAAAATTGGAGGATTCAGCTTGTAATATCTTGGTGAGCGATCAATAGAAATAAACTTCCGCAACGTCTTCGGCTGTATTTTCCCGTTTTACGCGTGTGGCTTCCAGAGTCGGTCAAGATCAAAGGCATTCACGTCCTGGATCAGCTCGATAAAACCCCTGGCGGCGTGATCAAGGGATTGCCGGCCTTTTTCGGCGGTCGCTCCTGTCGCGTTGCCAAGAGCCCCTGAAGGGTTCAGGTCCTGGGCAAGCCAGCCGAACTGTGCTTTTCCGTGGCCGCGAAGATGTTTGAACTCCTTCAGGAAATTTTGCTGTTCGGAGAGGAAATCCTCCGTCAGATCCATGCGCACCAGATCGGGGTGCAAATGCAGCATCAGCGATGTTTCCACGTCGCCGCCATGAATGCCGTAAGTAAATTCTTCTTGCGGATAAAGACCCTCCGGCTGACCGAAACGGAGCCAGTTCGTCGCCGTCACGAACATGCCGTGTTTCACCCTGAGGTCCCGGGCCACGATATCGAGGACCGGCACATTGCCGCCATGGGAATTGATCAGCACCATCTTGCGAATGCCCGCCCTGGCGACGCTTTCGCCGATCTCCAGCCAGCACCGGGTGAGCGTGTCCCATGAGAGGGTCAGGGTGCCGGGCGAGTGGATATGTTCGTCCGACTTGCCGATGGCCTGAACAGGGAGGAATGTCACCGGCAGGTCGTCGGGTAGAAGCTCCACAACGCGGCGGATCTGGCCTTGTGCGATGGCGGTGTCGGTAGAGAGCGGCAAATGGGGCCCGTGCTGCTCGATCGCCGCGACCGGCAGGACCGCGATCCAGTCTTCCCGGGCCGGGTCGTTGAAATCGACCGTCGTCATTTCATGCCAGAAACGCTTGGGCAGCATCGTGATGTCCTGTCCGGGTTGGTGCCTGTGCCCTCTTTGCACAGCCCGGCGGGGCAGGCAAGAGGTGGCCGGGGTCCGGCCGATCACGCACATATGATGATCGTTTGCGGGTGCTGTTCAGACTTTACTGACGTGTTGCGTGGACAATCCGCCCCATGATCGGTGCGCTTTTGTCGAACATTCCGGCAGCCCAACTGAGAAACAGCGGTGTTGCGGGCGTTGCTGAACCTGAAGCCGGAGAAGTGTCTTCGGCTCGGGAAGAAGGCCGTGCGCGTGAGAGCCTGGCGGCTCCCGGGGCGGCGGCCCTCAGGGTAGCCAGCAGCCCGGTTCTGACGTCCGAAGCCGTTCTGGCGCTTCAGGATGCGGATGCGGCGGAAGCCAATGGAAAACGTCGCAAGGATGCTTCCCGTGAGGGGGGCGATGCGTCGGGAGATCCCAAGGCGGGCGAGGAGGAAACGTCCACCTCGGATGGCGGGGACAACGCCTTGTCCAGAGGCGGAAACGTTACGGGCAACGCGCTTGAAGCTCCCCAGGACAGTGAAGAGGATCAGGACGGCGACGGCCTGAACGAGGCGGAAGAAAAGCAGGTTGATGAGCTGTCACAGCGGGACCGGGAGGTCCGGGCTCATGAACAGGCACATGCCCGCGCCGGTGGCGCTCATGCCGGGGCGCCCAGCTACACGTTTCAGCAGGGACCGGACGGCAAACGTTATGCCGTAGGCGGCGAAGTGCAGATCGACACATCCGGGGAACGGACGCCGGAAGCAACCATCCGCAAGATGCAGACGGTCATCCGTGCTGCCACCGCCCCCGCGGACCCTTCCTCACAGGATCTGAAGGTCGCGCAACAGGCACGTGCGCAGCTGGCAGAAGCCCAGGCAGAGCGCCGCCAGATGCAGGCCGAGGAGATGGCCAGCGGTGAAGAGGGTGTTGACGGCGTATCCGCTGGAGACCGTCCGCAAGGCGATGCCGCGAGCGGAGGCTCCTCGGACGCCGAGGTGTCCCAGGAGGCGTCCCGGCAGTCTCCGGAGCGAACTTCCGACGAGGCTGGCGACCCGCGCGTCAGCGGCTCCGACGCTATTTCGGCCTACCAGTCGGCGCTCGAGCGCAGCAAGCAATCCACATCCCTTGTCGCGCCATTCGTTGCCTGACAGAACGCCGCTTGAGAAAGCCGTTCATGCGTGACACAAAGTCATTTCCCATTCCGGGCAGGTGACGCACCCAGCGCCGGTCCGCGACACTTCAAATTCTGGTCGAGTCATGCAAGCAATTGCCGCCCGCCGCGTTGTTTCGGCGATCTTTTTCATGTGCGGGTCCTCAATCGGCCTGTGGGCTTCGCGTATCCCGGACGTCAAATCCGCGACTGGGCTGGATGAAGGCGGTTTCGGCCTGCTGCTTCTCGTCATGGCCAGTGGTGCATTCGTCGCCTTTCCCTTCACCGGCATTCTCATCGACCGGCTTGGGGCGGCTCCTGCGACGAAGATTTTTTCGGTGGCGATCGTCGTCAGTTTCACCACGATCGGGTTTGCGCCCACGACCTTCCTGCTGGCCCTCGCAATGTTCGTTACAGGTTTTTGCATTGGCGCGCTGGATGTCTCCATGAACGGCTGGGGAGCCGAAGTGGAGACAAGTCTCGGAAGGCCGGTGATGACATCGTTTCACGGTCTTTACAGTCTTGGCGCGGGCGTTTCAGCGGCGGCCGGAGGTCTGGCGATCGAGATCGGGCTCAGCCTGCCGTTGCACTTCGGCCTCTGGGCGGCGATCACGGCCCCTTTCCTTATCTGGTTCTGGCGTCAGCCGTGGCCGCAGATGAATGTGAGCGCAGGGTCGGGCGACAAGGCGCCGCTCTTCGCTCTGCCGAAAGGCGCTCTTGTGCTCGCCGGGCTGATCGCGCTCGTGGGTGCGTTCGGCGAAGGCGCGATCACCGATTGGGCGGCGCTCTATCAGATCGACGATCTTGGCTACTCGGAAGCCATCGCGCCGACAGCCTTCACGGTCTTTTCCATAGCGATGGTCGTCATGCGGCTTGCCGGTGACAGGGTGATTGCAAGATACGGTCCCGTGCGGGTTGCCCGGATAAGCGGTGTCGTTGCGTTTCTCGGCTGCCTGCTTCTGGTTTCCGGCATCAATATCTGGGTCGTCTGGACAGGATGCTTCATCATGGGGATCGGTTATGCCGTCATGTTTCCGCTCGCCATGTCCCGCGCCGCGAGCGATCCGCATATGTCCAAGGGCACGGCACTGGCTGCGGTCGCCACGCTCGGCTATGGCGCGTTTCTGCTCGGTCCGCCACTGCTCGGCTTCGTCGGCGATGCCCTGTCGCTCAGAGCCTCCTTCGGCGCCGTTGCCCTGCTAACACTGGCGTTGCCGTTCCTGGCCAGTGCCCTGAAGTCCCCGCCGCAAAGATAAGACTTCTTCGACCGTAATCCGGGACTGCTTCGTGACGTCGCACAGCTTGACCGGTGGTCGTGAGACGGCTTGGGAACCGAGGGCAGGCTCAAGACAAAACCTTCGGTTTCTCACAGGCCGAAGGCTAAGCCGGGAAACCTGTTTTCCCGCGGATAATCAGCATGAACGCGGGTTGGGCCCAAATTTCGACGTCAAAATTCCCTGGTGTCATTTGACGGTTAAACAAGGCCGCTAGGGTGCGCCGCATGGGAGCTGGGATTGTTCGAATCGAATTGAAAACGGGTGTGGTCAGATGGCTTTCAATTACAAGAAAAGCATAACGTTTCGGCTGGTTCAGGCTGCCAAAGCACAGAGAGCCCGGTCCGGTGCGCACCTGATGCGGATCGGCCTGCATCCTGGACAGGAACTCGTGCTGAAGGTGCTGGCCGATGGCGACGGGCGTACAATGAGCCAGCTTGCCCTGGCGCTCGGTGTCCAGCCGCCCACCGTCACCAAGATGGTCACCCGCCTTTCCGCGCAAGGCTTCGTGCGCCGTCAGATCTCCGACACGGACGGCCGTCTCACAAGGGTATTCCTGACGGAAACCGGGCGGGAGCTGGTGGTGTCCGTGGACAAGTCCTGGAAACGGCTGGAACGAGAGGCCATGTCAGGCCTCGACGACAAGGATCGCAAGAAACTGCGCAAGCTGTTGCGCCAGGTGGAGAAGAACCTGGCGATTGCCGTTGACGACGACCCGGAGCACGAAGCCGATTTCGATACGGATGAGGAAATCGAGGACGGGAAGGGCAAGGACAAAGAGCTTACGGCTGCGTAAGTCCTGTCAAGGTTTAGGTTCCCGCACGGCATTCGTGAAAGCGGCAAGACCGTTCCTCTCCGGCCCGATGCGGCCGACAACATTACAAAACGCTCATTTGCAATTTCCGGGCACCGGAACCACCTGCTTCGCAGAAACAGGAAAAAGTTGCATGAGCGAGAATACAATGTCCCCAAGGATCAACGAAGACCGGGGTGCCCGGCGCGCGGAGGATCTGCGCCGCCGCTTCCGGCATGTCTCCGACGCCTCCTTCAGACGTGCATCCGCGAGCCGGACGCAAAACGGGCGTCTCTATTTCGGGCAGAAGCCTGCTGCTCCGTCTCCGTCATGGGGTGACGTCAAAGCGCGCCGGCCGCATCTGGACAACTTCATGATCTGGTGTGTCCTTGCCGTGATCGTGGCGGTCGCTGGATATGTCGTTTTCTAGATCCTGCACCCAAGGGTCGACTGGTTGTCTTTCCATGGAGACATTTAACAGGTAAAAGGTTTTCAAATTCTCGAAACCTGCGTATATTTTACCTGTTCTTTCGACTGAAAGACACGTTGGCGTAAAAATTTGCGCCTGCGGGAACCTTTCTGCGCGAGGTGCGTTCCCTCGGGAGGCACCAATTTAAGTATCGGGGTCATGGCGCGGGGTAAACTGGTATGACATCGGCTGCCGCTGGACGGGAAGCGGCGTTTCGGCGCTGTTTGTATCTGGGTACTCGCAATGAGCACGACGCTACGGAAGCTGTTTTCGCCCCCTTCACCGACGATCCTCTCAGCCGGCTAACTTGGTTCCTTGCCGCTCAACGCTCGGGCCTTGCCGCGATCTTCGACAGTCGCGCGAGCGACGCATGCGTGCTGTCGGGAGCGGTCGTGTCCGATCTCGTCAGGCGCCTCGATCTGGATCTTCTGGCAACCGGAACGACTGTTGCCGAGGTCACTCCGACAGGGCCTCTCGATGCACTGGCGGTAGACTACCTGATTCTCGGCTCGCGCCTCGGCACGCAAGCACTGCGTTTGCGTTTGTTTTCGGGGCATGCTTCCGACACAATTCCTGCCTATTTCCGGGCACCCGCCTTACCGCAACTTTGGAGCGCACATTGTGTTGCGCTTGATGCAATTCCTCCGGACTCCGCTCGCGCGGATCGAATTATTGAAGACGTGAAAACCGGCTTTGCGTTGTTTGGTCACGCAGCCGCCGCACAGAAAACATGACAGGGAATCGGCCTTGACCACCAATCATCCGGATCAGGACGCAGCGCAGCACGTTGACTTGACCAACTGCGACCGCGAACCGATTCACCAACTCGGACGTGTCCAGTCCTACGGTGCATTGGTTGCCGTTTCCTCCGACTGGATTATTCAGCATGCCTCGATGAACCTTCGGGAAATTCTCGATGTCCGGCATGAGGACGCTATCGGACGTCCGTTGAACGAAATCATCGTTGCCGAAGGCTTTGACCGCATTCGCGACAACCTGCGTGCCGTGGAAAACCCTCAGGGAGCCGCCAGGCTCTTTGGTGTCGTGATGCGGGAAAGCGGAAAGTCGTTCGACGTCTCCGTACATCAGTCGGGCAGCCATCTGATCGTCGAATTCGAGCCGAAGCTCAGCACACGCGGACGCGACGTGCTTTCGGAAGTCTACCCGCAGATCGCCGCTTTGCGACGCAACCGGGATCTGAACCTGCTCGCCCGCGACGCCGCGCGCAGCCTGCAGGTTCTGACCGGGTTCGACAGTGTCATGGTCTACCAGTTTCAGCCCGATCACTCCGGCAAGGTGATCGCGGAACAGCGGCTCGACGGTCAGGCGAAATACGACGGGATGATGTTTCCCGCATCCGATATTCCGGTGCAGGCACGCGCCCTCTACAAGCGCTCCCTCTTGCGGCTCATCGCAAATGTGAACGATGCCGGCAGCCAGATCAGCCCCGCCGGTGCTGTCGACGGGACGCCTCTCGACCTGTCGCTGGCGGTCACGCGGTCGGTCTCTCCCATCCATATAGAATATCTGCGCAACATGGGGGTCGAGGCCTCCATGTCCGTATCGATCATGAAGGACGGAGAGTTGTGGGGGCTGTTCGCCTGCCATCACAACAGCCCGCGATATATCGACTACGAGCGGCGCACCGCAGTGGAAATGTTCGCCCACATGTTCTCTTACGAGCTGAGCCGGTTCGAGGACGGTCAGCGCAAAACGGTCGAAGAGGACACCAGCCGGCTGCACGCCTTGCTTATGGGGCACATGGCCAACGGACGCACGCTGGCCGACAGCCTCCTTTCCGTTTCGGAAGAAATCAAGTCTGTCATCCCGCATGACGGGCTTGTCCTGTTCGAGGATGAGAGCTTCCATGCCACGGGCTCGGTGCCGAGCGAGGAGGAATTCCTTTCCATCGCGCGCTTCCTGGACCGGTCCATCGGATCCACGGTCTTCGCGACGGACTGCCTGAGCAAACTTCATGAACCGGCGGCGGATTACGCGGACCGGGTTGCCGGGCTGATGGCCATACCGATTTCCAAACGACCGCGAGATTATCTCGTCCTGACACGTCGACAGGTGGAGGAAACGGTCAATTGGGCGGGCGATCCCTCAAAGCCGGTGACCGTCGGTCCGAACGGCGCACGGCTTACGCCGCGCAAGAGCTTCGAGGTCTGGCGCGAAACCGTGTGGCGGCGCAGCGCGCCCTGGGCGCCACAGGAGGTCCATGCGGCGGACCTGTTGCGCGTGATCCTTCTGGAAGTTTTCCTGAAGGTGACGGATGCGGCCAATCTGGAACGAAAACGGGCGCATGAGCAACAGCAACTGCTGATCTCGGAACTGAACCACCGCGTGCGCAACATCCTCAATCTGATGCGCGGGCTTGTGGCGCAGTCGCGTTCTTCCGCCAGAACGCTTGAGGAATTCACCTCCAATCTGGACGGACGCATCCATTCGCTCGCTCGCGCCCACGACCAGTTGACCCTGGAACAGTGGGAGCCGGCTTCGCTGCATGCGCTGATTACCTGCGAATTCGCAGCTTATGCGGACAGCAAATCCGAGCGCCTTTCGCTGGAAGGGCCCGACGCGATGATCACACCCAATGCGTACACCACTCTGGCGCTTGTGCTGCATGAAATGGTGACGAATTCGATCAAATACGGCGCCTTGTGCGATGGCTCCGGGCGCGTGTCGGTGAAACTCACCGCGGAGAGCAGCGGCGGTCTTCTGATCGAGTGGACCGAACGCGGCGGCCCGCCGGTGCAGTCCCCAAAGCGGCGCGGTTTCGGATCCACGATTATCGAGACCTCGATCCCGCATGAACTGCGGGGCGACGCAGAGATCTCGTACAAGGTGACCGGGGTCGAAGCCAGGTTCCGACTGCCGGCAAAGGTGATCTCTCAGATTGTTGTCGCGGAGGGTCAATCCGGTGAAGACCAGTCCTCGGCTGCCTCTTCGGCAGCCTCGCAGGAATTCCGCATTGCGGGTCAGGGCCTGGTGCTGGAGGACACCCTGATCATCGCGATGGATGCGGCTGGAATGCTGGAGGATCTGGGTGCTTCGGATGTGAAGCTCGTCGCATCGGTGCATGCGGCGCTTGCCTGGCTGGAAAACAACACACCGGCATTCGCGCTTCTTGATGTGAACCTTGGAGAGGAGCAGTCCGTGCCGGTGGCCGAAAAGCTTCACGCCGAGGGTGTGCCCTTCGTGCTTGCCACGGGCTATGGTGAGGCGCCGGAACTTCTCGAGGCCTACCCGCCCTGTGTGCTGTTGCAAAAGCCGTTTTCCGCCAATTCGCTTTCGGATGCTCTGTCCCGGGTGTTTGCCGATCAGGCACGAGAGCCCGCATAGCTTCTCCCCGCTGCGCCATCCTGGCGCCGTGTAACGGGTACCGGTGTCAGATCAGAAACGGAAATCCGCCCTCCAGCTTCAGGAGAGCGATTTTGGTTTCTGTGCCTCCGTCGCCGGAATAGCCGCCCAGTCCGTTTGCGGACAGGATGCGGTGGCAGGGGATGACGATGGGGATGGGATTGGCCCCGCAGGCCTGGCCGATCGGCTGGCCGTAGGTGTCGAGTTCCTGGGCCAGATCGCCGTAGGTTCTTGTCTGCCCGTAGGGGATCGCCAGCATTGCCTTGAATACGGCCTGATGCAGCTCGCCGCCCTTGGGGGCAAGCGGCAGGTCGAAATCCTTCAGGCGGCCATCGAGATAGGCCAGAATCTGCCGGCCGGCCTCTTTCAGCAAAGATGTTTCTTCTTGGCCTTGAGGCCCATTCCATTGTATCTGGGTGATTGCGCCGTCAGTTTCATGAATCGTCAGGCGCCCCAGCCATGTTTGAATTTCTGCGACAGGCATTTCCGTCTCCGCGTGGCCTGCGGACAACGTAGGGCACGGCCGGACTTGCCTCAACCGGTGAATTTCGGCCGGAAGCATCCGGTTTCGTATCCTTTCATCAATCGATGAATTCAGGGAAAGGCCCGCTGCCGATGGCGCAGGACAATCAGAAACATTTCGTGACCGGGGGGCACGTGCCCGTCGTGCCTCTGGTGGGGATAAGCCTCATCGTTCTGGCCTGCCTGTGTTTCGCCGTGCTGGATGCCATCGCCAAATATCTTTCGGCGAGCCTGCCGACCCTGCAGATCGTCTGGATCCGTTTTCTCAGTCATACCGTCATCGCGATTGTGCTGTTCCGTGTGTGGAAGACACCCTCGCTTCTGAAAACGGGACGTCCGGTGCTGCAGCTCGTGCGCGCGGCCTGCCTGCTCTCCACGACAATCCTGAATTTCTTTGCCGTGCGATATCTGCAGCTCGCCGAAACCATGTCGATCATGTTCGCCGCGCCTTTCGTGATCACCGCTCTTGCCGGACCGCTGCTGGGGGAATGGGCCGGGATCCGGCGCTGGTGCGCGATCATCGTCGGTTTCATCGGCGTTCTGGTTGTCACCCAGCCGGGCGTGGGGGGCATGCACTGGGCAGCGATCTATTCGGTCGCCGCCATGTGCACCTACGCGCTGTACGCGCTTTTGACCCGGCAATTGACCGCGACCGACAGTTCCGCGGGCATGCTGATCATTTCCGGCCTCGTTGCGGCTGTCGCCATGACCCCGGTGGGCCTGTCGGTCTGGGAAACGCCGAAGGACCTCTGGACCTGGGTTTTGCTGCTGGCGACCGGAGCGCTGGGCGCTGGCGGGCATTACGTCTTCATCATGGCGCACCGGATCGCCCCGGCTCCGGTCCTGGCGCCCTTCATCTACAGTCAGATCGTCTGGATGATTGCGCTGGGCTATCTGATCTTCGCAGATGTTCCCACCCTCAGCACGCTTGTGGGAGCCGCCATCGTGGTCGGGTCCGGCCTCTACATCCTTTACCGGGAACGGGTGAAGGGCATCTAGGCTGTCGATATCGGCAAGTTGTTGCGGGCGCCCATTTCCGTCCGTTTCCGGGAAGTATGTTTGCGGAGACGATGGGCTTTCTTAACTGTGATTGCGTTCTGAAACGACGGCCTGAAAGCAGATTTTCAGTCCTGTGCGAGACGTCGGCAGTACGACGGTCCGGCGTCCAAAGGTTGACGGGCTCGATGACTTCCAGTCTTATTGGCCCATCGCGTTGAAACGCCGATAAGAATTTGTCACCAGCCTGTTTTCAGGAGGAATGGGATGGAACTCAACCGCCGTATGTTGCTGGGAGGGGCCGCAGCCACCGCCGGCAGTCTTCTCATGCCGCAGGTCGCACAGGCCAATGCCGCCGCGAATGCCTATTTCAATGGTTATGAGGAAGATGCCGGTTACCAATTCCGGCGCACCAATTTCAATCGTATCGATCCCGTCTGGCGGCGCCAGATGGTCAAATATTTCAGCCCCGAACCGCCGGGCACCGTTGTCGTGGATACCTCCAATCATTTCCTCTACTGGATCTGGGAGAACAACACCGCGCTGCGCTATGGCGTGGGGGTCGGCCGCGAAGGTTTCAAGTGGTATGGCCGTGCGCGCATCGACAGGAAGGCGCTCTGGCCGCGCTGGGTCCCGCCCCCGGAAATGCTGCAACGTCAGCCGGACCTGCCGCGTCTGGTCGAAGGCGGGGCGGCGAACAATCCGCTGGGGCCGCGGGCGCTGTATCTATACCGCGACGGATCGGATCTCGGCTACCGGCTGCATGGGACGCTTGAGCCCTGGAGCATCGGGCATGACGTCTCCAGCGGCTGCGTACGGATGTTCCCGGAAGATGTGATCGACCTGTATCAGCGTTGCCCCAAGGGGACAGCGGTTCTGGTGCTCGAACATCTCGGCGCCGGTGCCGGCTGACACCGGCACCTTGAAAAAAACATGTAACTGACTGACAGGATTGGGGGCTTTCTTGGGAAATCGGATTGGCCATTTCGGCCGGGGCGTATTCGTCGCTCTTCTTTGCGTGATGGGGCTGGCTGCCTGCAACAGTGCCGGCGGGCTTGTCTCGCCGGATGTAACCAATGCTCCGGCGGCCGGGTTTGCCGATATCTCTCCCGGTTCCGAGGAAGAGTTCATCATCAATGTCGGGCGCCGGATCTATTTCGCGGATGGATCGGCGGTCGTCACCGATGAAGCCCGGATCACGATCACGAAACAGGCGAGCTGGCTGAAGCAAAACAAGAAGTGGCTGGTCAAGATCCAGGGCCATGCCGATGACTCGGGAAGCGAGGCCGCCCAGAAAACCCTTTCGACGAAAAGGGCGAATGCCGTCATGGCCGAGCTCGTCAAGATGGGCGTCAGCCCCAAGCGGATGTGGGTCAAGGGCTATGGTGTGGAGCGTCCGGTCACCGATTGCGATGCCGTGGCCTGCAAGTCGCAAAACCGGCGGGTGGTCGTCAATCTGAGAGAAGAATTCGACGATTCCGCGCCGCAGTGACGCCGGTTCATGTATATCCGCGTGAGCTCATCCAAAAGCGGGAAAGGTGATCGGTCCGGAGGTGCCGTTTATCTTCCCGCCATTCAAGGAACCGGCAACATACTGGCAGCATTCCGGCCCGGGGTGTGGACTCATGAGTGAAGATGAAACGGCTTTAGGTCGCGCCCTAGACTAAAATATGCGTTTACCTCTTCGCGCGGGAGCTATAACGGTCTTTGCAGATATTCTGCGGCCATTGAGAAAATAGTGAATGTCTGAAGACAACGGATCAAAGTCTCCCACGCCGGGTTTGCCGCAAAAACCCGGTAAGCGGCTCACGCTCGGGCATATCGCCGACCATCTCGGAATTTCGACCGCCACGGTTTCCCTTGCCTTGCGAGACAGTCCTCTTGTCGCCGAGGAGACGCGGGTGAAGGTCAAGCAGACCGCGGAAGAGATCGGCTATATTTATAACCGGTCGGCGGCCTCCTTGCGGACCTCCCGCAGCCAGATTGTCGGCGTGGCCGTTCACGACATTCTCAATCCCTATTTTGCCGAGGTGTTTTCCGCGCTCGAGGATGCGCTCGAAGAACAGGGGCAGATGATATTCATCTGCAACCACCGCGACGACGTTGTTCGCCAGCGGGCTTTCGTGAACACGCTGCTGCAACACCGGGCTGACGGTCTGATCCTGTGCCCGTCTGTGGGCACGTCCGCCGAGGAGATCAACCGTCTCGTGGATCAGGGCATTCCGGTGACGCTGGTCGCGCGCGAAGTGCCCGGTGTCTGGGCGCCGTGTGTGCGCGGAGATGATCTTGCCGGGACTTCCCTCGTCACCAAACACCTGATCGATCAGGGGCACACGAATATTGCCATGGTCGGCGGACGGCGGGACAGCTCCACCGGACGGCTTCGAAACGCCGGCTGGCGTAAAGCTCTGAGCGAGGCCGGGATAGATCCCGACAAGCAGCTCGATCTGCCCGAACTGATGACCCAGGCCGATGGCCGGGCGGCGGTCCCTGAAATCCTCAAGGCAAAGGTCCGTCCGACGGCGATTGTCGCCTTCAACGATCTGGTGGCGTTCGGCATGATGACGACCCTTCGCAGGGCAGGTATCGAGCCGGGGCCGGACATGGCGATAACGGGATACGATGATATTGACGGTGCCGATGCCCGCACGCCGGCCCTGACGACCATCCGCAATCAGCCGGACAAGATCGGACGCCTGGCCGCCCTGACCCTGTTGCGGCAGATCGCCGGGGAGCGGGTCCCGAACACGCCAATCGTGATCGAACCGGAACTGAAGATCCGCGAAAGCTCGCCGCCTCCCGGTGTGCGTCTCGCGCCGAGGCTGGCTGAATAGATCCAGGGGGCGAAAGTCAGTATGAAACAGAACGGGCGGCAGTGCCGCCCGTTTTTTGTTTGCAGTGATCCTGTGATCTAGCGGGGCTCGTCCCAGAGACCCTTGAAGATGGCGTAACAGGCCAGCAGGAGCACAATGGTGAACGGGAACCCGGTCGAAACCGCCATCGCCTGCAGCGCGCCGAGCCCTCCACCGATGAGCAGGGCAATTGCCACCAGTCCTTCGAATGTGCACCAGAAGACGCGCTGGGACATCGGCGCATCGACCTTGCCACCGGCGGTGATCGTATCGATGACCAGCGAACCTGAGTCCGAGGACGTCACGAAAAAGACGATCACGAGGATAATGGCGATGAACGACGTGATCGATGCCATCGGCAGGTCCGCCAGCATGCCGAACAGCGACAGTTCGGGACTGTAGCTGGCAATCACATATTCGCGCACCTGGCTGCCGCTGTCCGTCAGCACCTGCTCGATTGCGGTTCCGCCGAAGGCTGTCATCCACAGAACGGAGACTATGGTCGGAATGATCAGGACGCAGGTCACGAATTCACGCACCGTCCGGCCACGGCTGACACGGGCGATAAACATGCCGACGAAGGGGGACCAGGAGATCCACCAGGCCCAGTAGAACGAAGTCCAACCCTGACGGAAACCGTCATCCTCCCGGCCGAAGGGCATGGAGAGCGGGATAACTTCACGGGCATAGGCGCCAAGGTTGGAGAAGAAGCTGGAAACGAGCGTTCCGGTCGGGCCGGCGACGATCACGAAAACCAGCAACAGCGCCGCGATCAGCATGTTGATCTCGGAAAGCACTTTGACGCCGCCGTCGAGGCCGCGCAAAACGGAGATCAGTGCAACCGCGGTGATGCCGATGATCAGGATCACCTGGGCCGTGATGCTGATCGGAATACCGAAGACGAATTCCAGGCCGGCATTGGCCTGCTGGGCACCGAAGCCAAGGGACGTGGCGAGGCCGAACAGCGTTGCGAAGACGGCCAGGATATCGATGATGTGGCCCGGCCAGCCCCAGGTGCGTTCCCCGAAGATCGGGTAGAACACCGAGCGCATGGTGAGCGGCAGTCCCTTGTTGAAGGAAAACAGGGCGAGAGCGAGTGCAACCACGGCATAGATCGCCCAGGGATGGAGTCCCCAGTGGAAGATGGTGGCGGCCATGCCCATCGCCTTTGCAGCGGCCACGTTTTCCGGGATGATGTTTCCATCCGCGTCGAAAGGCGAGGCGACGCCGAGAGGTTCGGAGAACGCCATGTGATAGACCGGCTCGAGGACGCCGAAGAACATCAGGCCAATGCCCATTCCGGCGGCGAAAAGCATCGCGAACCAGCCGAAATAGGAATAGTCCGGATCCGCTTCCTTGCCACCGATGCGGACGTTTCCGAACGGCGTCACGATGAGCACCAGGCAGACGATGACGAAAACATTGGCCGAGAGGATGAAGAACCAGTCGAGGCCGGATGTCAGCCATTTGCGCAAGGCGTCGAATAGCGGGCCGACTTCCGTCTGGAAGGCGAGGGTCAGAAAGACAAAGGCAACGACCGTCAGACCAGAAATGAGGAAAACCGGGTTGTGGACGTCGAGGTTGAACGGGCCGACGCTGGTTTCGATGTTGTCCTGGCCGATCTCGTAGTTCGTGTCGATGATGCCGGCGGCTCCCTCCGGGTCGGGGATGCCCTGGCTGGAATCGTTGTCGCTCATGAGCGCGGTCCTTGTTGTTCGAGAGTTCCGGTTACCTGACGAGGAAGACGGATACGTCCGCATGTGTCGCGATCCGGCCGCCATTGGAGGGCCAGACATGATCGGACAGGTTGGGAATATGCGTTTGCATCACGACCAGATCGGCCCCGCTCTCATGGATGGCCGTCAGCAGTGCGTGTTCCATATCCGCGGTTGGATCATGGGAAAACACGGCGTGACCTGAAGCAGTGATGCCGTGTTTGTCGGCCTGCGTGGCGGCAAAGGAGTCGAGCTTTGCCCGGAACTCTTCCGGGGTGTGCGCGAGTGCGCCGGGTGCCGCGGACGTGACCGCGGCGAAGACAACGGGAATGTCGTCCATTTTCGCAAGGTAAGCGGCAGCGGAAACTGACTTTTCAAGTCTATCCGCATGGCTCAGGTCGATTGGAATGAGTATTTTTTTAAACAAACGTCCCTCCTCGTTTTGTCAAGGTAAGAATAGATGGAAATCTTGCCCTTCCTTGTGGTCGGCGGAGGTGCCGTTCTTTCAAAAACGTTTTTCTTTTAACTTGGTTCCCGCCGTCCCTGAATAACTATCCTACTGTGGCATATGCCAGGAGGATCGTCAAAGAACGACAAAAAGGCTCCCCCGACCGACAGGAAAGGGCGATTGGTGGCAGGTTGAAATCTTGTGACGGGGAGCTTGCGGACAATCAGTCCGGTGTCTGAGCCGGTTCGGATCCGAAGACGATGCACTTGTTGCGGCCGGAGGTCTTCGCCTGGTAAAGCGCGGTGTCTGCCTTCTGCATCAACGTGGAAAACTCGATGTCTTCACGGGCGGCGACGGCGAGACCCATGCTGCAGGTGATCGTCTGGTCGACATCTTCCATCTGGCAGTCGGTCAGGATTGTCCGGCGCAGTCTTTCACAGACCAGCAAGGCTTCGTTCTCCTGCGTCTCATGCAGGATGAGACAGAATTCCTCGCCTCCGACGCGGCCGAATACGTCCACAGCCCGTAGTGCGTTGCTGATGGATCTGGAAAATTTTACCAGCACCTCGTCCCCTGCAGCGTGCCCGAACTGGTCGTTGATCTGCTTGAAATTATCGATGTCCAGCATCACGGCGGTGAAGGGCTGTTTCGATCTGCGGAAGCGCTGAATTTCCGTGTTGGCGCGTTCCAGAAAGGCGCGCCGATTGAGGATCTGCGTCAGGTCGTCGATGCTTGCGACCCGCTCCAGGTTGATCTTGGCGTCCATCAGTGCCTGGTGGTCGCGCTGGCGGGCGATCTCGTGACCTATCCAGTCGGCGAATTGGCGGACGATCTGAATGTCAGCTGCGGTGAAATCGCGTTTTCTGGGGCTGGGAGCGGAGAAGTTGATGGTGCCGTAAGGGACACCATCGACGATGAGCGGCGCACCGATATAGGTCTCCAGCTCAAACAACTTGTAACAGGGATGCTCGGCGAATTCCGATTGCGCGGCATTCACCGTCGCAAGCGGCTCGTTGGCCTTGAGTGTCAGCGCGCAATAGGTGTCGCCAAGGGGAAAGGTTACACCGGAGACAAGTTCGTCTGCAGGACAATGGGTATATGCGAGTGTGTAACGATCTTCGGCGATGTCGCTGATGATGCCGAACGGCAGTTCGAAGTGTTCGCAGCCGAGTCGCAGGATTTCCGCAATCTTTTCCTCGTGACCGAGTTCGCGGGTCGATGTGATGGCATAGAGCTCGGCCAGGGTCCGTTCGGTTTTCTTGCGGTCGGTGATGTCGTTGACCAGCACAACGAGTCCATCGACCCCGCCCTGGTCGTTGACACGCGGATTGCAATCCAGGTGACATTCGCGCCGGACACCGTCCGGAAAATTCAGGCTGACTTCCGAGGCAACCTTTTGACCCTGGAGCGCCTGACGGAAGATCGGCAGCAGCACCTCGCGTTCCTTCCAGGGCAGCCGGTCGCGCAACGACGTTCCGATCAGTTCCTCGGGCGACCCGTCGAACCATTCACAGCCGGTCTTGTTGATGAAAACGCACACTCCGTCGGTATCGATTTCGGTAATGCTCGCTGAAACATTGTCAGCCATGAGCGACAGGTTCTTGTAGGCGCTTTCCGCGCGAGCTCTGGCTTCCTTCAGTTCGGTGATGTCGGCGCGAATTCCAGCCGTGCCGCCGCTTCGGGTGCGGGTTTCCGAAATCCGCAGCCAGCGCCCGTCCGCCAGGTTCTGCTCGATAACGGAGCCGTCCGCTTCGCGGTGTTTGACCAGGCGCTGCTCCAGCCATTCATCTTTGCTCAGGCCGCCGGTGTTGTACTGGTCGCGCGTCAGGCCGAAACGCAGGATGTCTTCAAACCGGCTTCCCGGAACGATTGCCGCGGTGGAATGCTCGTAGATATCCCGGTAATTGTCATTGCAGATGATGAGACGGTCGTCGCAGTCGTAGATGGCAAAGCCTTCCGAAATCGCTTCAAGCGCGTCTTCGAGCGTCAGGGCGACGTCGCTGAGCCTCTTTTCCAGCGCCTTGCGCTCGCTGATGTCGCGAACAACGAACAGATAGCCGGACAGATTGTTTGCCGCATCGAATATCGGTGCGCTGATGACTTCCACGGAAGTCGTGGTGCCGTCGCTGCGGATCACTTCGAACGCATAGGCTTTTTTCCGGGGACGCGGGTCCTCGGGAGAACGATACAGTTCACCGACTTCCTCGAACTGCGCGGGGTCGGCGAAAAACTGTTTCGTCATGGCGCCGGCAAGCTCGGCGGGCTCGACACGCAGCAACCGCGCCAAGGCTGTATTGGCATACACGATAACCCGGTCCGGGTTGGTCACCAGAACACATTCGTTCAGATCGCCGAACGATTGTTCCAGGTCCAGTGTAATGCTTTCAGCCATCTCCATCCCGTCAAATTCCGCTTCTGTCGGTTCTCCATTATTAAAGACAGAAACTTTAATAAACAGGATACGTAAAGCTGCTTATTGGAACAGAAATTTAGTTTACTTTTCCAAAGATGATTATTTCATTGTCATTAATGTCAGTGTCCAATTATTTTACAGATCTCTGTAGAAACGTTTCAATTTTCTCAAGGGCAGTTTTGATATTCTGTGTGGAATTGGCATAGGAAAGCCGGATGTAACCTTCGCCGAGTACACCGAAATCCGGTCCGCCGATCACGGCGACACCGGCGTCTTCCAATAAAGCGGAGGCCAACTTCTTGGCCTGCCAGCCGGTGTTCTTGATATTGGGATAGGCATAAAAAGCGCCGAGCGGTGTCCGGCAGGAAATTCCCTCGATCGCGTTCAGCCCATCGACGACCACACGGCGGCGGGCATCGAATTCCGTGACCATGGCACGAACGGCATCCTGCGGTCCGGTCAGGGCGGCCAGTCCGGCATATTGCGCCGGCGCATTGACGCAGGACCAGGCGTTGACCGCAAGTTTTCGCGCCTTGTCGATCAGAGCATCCGGCCATAGGGAAAAGCCCATGCGCCAGCCGGTCATCGAGTAGGTTTTCGACCAGCCGTCCAGCAGGATCAGGCGGTCGCGCAGGCTGTCGAATTCCAGCAGGGAAACATGTTCCATGCCGTCATAGGTCATTTGCGAATAGATCTCGTCGGAAAGCACGGCCACATCCGGAAAACGCTCGAGGCCGGCGACAAGCTTTTCTATTTCGCTGCGGGGCGTGACGCCGCCCGTCGGGTTGGCGGGGGAGTTGAGGATGAGCAGGCGTGTGTTTTCCGTGATCAGGGAGAGCGTCTCATCGGCGGAAAAGGCGAACTCGTTTTCCTCGCGGATCGGGACCGGTATCGGGCGGGCGCCGGTGAATTCGATCATTGACCGGTAAATGGGAAAGCCCGGGTCGGGATAGAGAATATCTGCTCCCGGCTCGCCGAACATCAGAATGGCCATGAACATGGTGACCTTGCCGCCCGGCACGATGACGACGTTGCCGGGGTTGGTTTCCGTGCCGTGGCGACGAAGCAGGTCCGCTGACACGGCTTCGCGCAAGGGAGCGATGCCGGTTGCTGCCGTATAGCCGTGCTGCCCGTCGCGCAGAGCCTTGATAGCAGCCTCGACGATGTGTTCGGGTGTCCTGAAGTCGGGCTGGCCGATGCCGAGATTGATGATTTCGCGGCCCTGCCCGGCGAGCTCGTTGGCTCTGGCCAGAACAGCAAAGGCGTTTTCCTCGCCAATCCGGTCAAATCCGGAAATCGTATGGAGCATCGAAACCTCCCCCTTATTTTCTGTTTCTCTGCGCAAAGGGTATTCGCCGAAGCCGGCTCTGGAAAGGCAGGAATGACGGCAAACGGTTCGCTGCAGGGCGGGCGCATGTCAGCCGGCACGGGAAAATGCAGACCCGCACTCCCAATGCGCCTTCGTTATGCTTATATTCCCGGCAAAGCAGCCTGCCTTCAGCAGGCGAATTGGAAATCCTCTTGCCAGGAACATGCATGATGTCTGCGACCCAGGACGCCCGGA
This sequence comes from uncultured Roseibium sp., assembly GCF_947496995.1. GTDB lineage: Bacteria > Pseudomonadota > Alphaproteobacteria > Rhizobiales > Stappiaceae > Roseibium. Next base: position 67,470 of record NZ_CANMFD010000008.1, on the reverse strand, counting down.
CACAGATCCCCGTTACCGTTCTGACGGGGTATCTCGGTGCCGGAAAAACCACTCTTCTCAACCGGATACTCACCGAAAACCACGGTCAGCGCTATGCGGTGATCGTCAATGAATTCGGCGAAGTGGGGATCGACAACGATCTTCTTGTCGAGTCCGACGAAGAGATCTTCGAAATGAACAACGGCTGCATCTGCTGCACGGTCCGCGGGGACCTGATCCGCACTGTGCAGAACCTGATGAAGCGCAAGGGAGCTTTCGACGCGATCATCGTGGAGACGACGGGTGTCGCGGATCCGGCGCCGGTCGCCCAGACGTTTTTCATGGATGATGACGTCAGGGCCTCGGCGCGGCTTGACGCGGTCGTCGCGGTTGTCGATGCCAGGCATGTCCTGCAGCGTCTCGAGGACACGGAAGAGGCTGAAGATCAGGTGGCCTTCGCCGATGTCATCCTGATCAACAAGACGGACCTGGTTTCGCCTGAAGAACTGGCAAATGTCGAGGCGCGTGTCCGGTCCATCAACCCTTATGCGGTTCTCCACCGCAGCGAGCGCTGCGAGATCGATATCGCCAAGGTGCTCGACCGTGGCGCTTTCGATCTCGACCGCATTCTTTCCCTGGATCCGCATTTCCTGGAACACGGCCATCATGCCGACGAGTGCGGTCCGGACTGCGATCACGATCATCATGATCACGCTCACGGGCACGACCACGGGCATGGACATCACGATCATGGGCATGACCATGGCCACCACCACGAGGGTGACCCGCATTCGGTCAAAAGTATCTCCCTGAGGGCGGGAGATATCAATCCGGACATGTTCTTTCCGTGGATCAACCAGGTCACCCAGGCGCAGGGGCCGAACATTCTGCGTCTGAAAGGCATTCTGGCGTTCAAGGACGATCCGCAGCGTTATGTCATCCAGGGTGTGCACATGATCGTCGAGGGAGATCATCAGCGCGACTGGAAGGCGGACGAGCCGCGCGAAAGCCGGCTGGTCTTTATCGGCCGCGATCTCAACTGGGATGTGCTGAAAGACAGTTTTCAGGCCTGCGTGGCGGAATAAGGAATCAAGATTTGCCGACAGTTGCACCAGTGGATGTGGACGGTTTTGTCGTCCGCGTCGGTTTCCTGAAGAATTGCGCTTATTTCGCCTCCGGAGAAGGCGGGATTGTCCTGTCAGGGTCGGGAGAACATACGCTTCAGCCACACAAGGCGGGCTTGCTTGCGGCGGTGCCTGCCAGGGACGGCACTGCGCTGATCACCTCCGGTGACGATGGCTGCATCTACCTGAGCGGCACGGACGGGACTTCGGAACTTCTGGCGGAGCGGCCACGCAAATGGATCGACCTGATCGCGTCCGGCCCGTCCGGTGCGGTGGCCTTCGCCAGCGGACGGACGGCCTGGGTGCGTCTTGCCGACGGCCGCGAAAAGGAGTTCGCGCACGAACGGGCGGTCGGAGGGCTTGCATTCGCGCCCAAGGGCATGCGCCTCGCGGTTTCCCGTTATGACGGGGCGACGCTGTGGTGGGCCGGTACGGACGGTGCGCCGGTGGAGTTGAGCTGGAAAGGCGCGCATCTTGGCACCAGCTTTTCGCCGGACGGAAAATATCTTGTCACGGCCATGCAGGAAAATGCCCTGCACGGCTGGCGGCTGACGGACGGTCAGGACATGCGCATGACCGGCTATCCGGCCAAGGTCAAATCGTTCAGCTGGTCAGTCAAGGGCCGCTATCTGGCGACCTCCGGAGCCAATGCCGCGATCCTGTGGCCGTTCTTCGGAAAGACGGGCCCGATGGGGCAGACACCTCTCCAGCTCGGCATGCGCGGCGACAATCTGGTCAGTGCCGTGGCCTGTCATCCCAGGGAGGATGTCGCCGCGGTCGGCTATCAGGACGGCATGGTGCTCATGTGCCGGTTCGAGGACAATGCGGAAGTGCTGCTGCGGCGACCCGGAAAGGGACCGGTCTCCACACTGGACTGGGATGCGGACGGCACCCGGCTTGCTTTCGGTACGGAAGCAGGCGAAGCCGGGATTGTCAGTCTGGAGGACTGACTTCAGCCGGACTGATCGGTTCGGGAACAGGAGCGAAGATGGCACGGGTGATGATGTTGATGGTCATGCTGCTCAGCGGCACGGCAACGTCTCAGCTGCCGGAATTCTCTCAGCAGTACCGCCAGCGCCTCGGTGGGGCCATCGATGCGCTTGAAGAGATCCTGGCGGACTTCCGCAGGGATGCCGCCGATCACGGGTTGACCCCGGTTGAAGCCATTGCACGCCAGAAGGCCTCCGGCGATCCGTTCATCAGGTCGCGGGGCGAAAGCATGGTCCAGGCGGAAATCCGGCTGAGCCGCCTGAAGCTGCAGCAGGAGGAATTGCTGACTGCGGGGCCCGTAGAGCGGATGGTGGTTTTCGCGCGTGGTTTCGATCCGCAACTGGCCAGGGCGACGGCTGAGGATTATGAACCCGCCGTGCCGGTCACGATTGCCGGCTTTACCAGCGCCGGGATCGGAGCTTTCGCAGGCTTCCTGATCATGCGCCTTCTGACCGGTCTTGCGCGGCTCGGCCGCCGGCGCAGGCCCAGGGGCGCGTAGATCGCCGTGAGGCCAAGAGACGGTCGGTTAAGGGCGGGTGGCTGAAAGGCCCGCTTCCCTCTGGACAACTTCTTTGACCGCCGAACGGTAAATACGCTAAGCAGTTTTTTCGCAGTGCCACAGTTCACACCCAGCGGGAAGGATATTGGATGGACGCGATCACCCGGATGCGGTGTTTCATTCAAGTTGTCGATTCAAACGGCTTTTCCGCCGCTGCCCGGGAGATGGGGCGCTCCAAGGCTCTGGTTTCCAAATATGTCGGCGAGCTTGAGGACGAATTGGGCGTCCGGCTGCTCAACCGGACCACGCGGCAGGTTTCGCTGACCGAAGTCGGAGGCGCCTATTACAAGGAGGCAGCCGATATCCTGCAGCGGATCGACGATCTGCAGGCCTCCGTCCAGTCGTCGCACAAGGAAGTCAGGGGGCGGCTGCGGGTGTCGGCGCCCCGATCGATGGGCGACGAGATGCTCAACAAGGCGATGATGCAGTTCCTGCTGCAGTATCCGGACGTCACTCTGGATCTCAGGCTGGAGGACCGCTTCGTCGACCTCGTCGAAGAGGGCTTCGATCTGGCCGTTCGCGTGACCCAGATGGACGATTCCAGCCTGATTGCCCGCAAGATCGCCCCATTCCGCTCCGTCCTGTGCGCCACGCCCGAGGCGATCGAGAGATTCGGGGCACCGCAGGTTCCTGCGGATCTTCTCAGCCGTCCGTGCATCATCGATACCAATCACCGGTTCAAGCAGAACTGGATCTTTTACGACAAGGGCGAGCGGCTGAGCGTGGCCGTGAAAGGGCCTCTGGAGGTCAACAGCGCAGCGGCGGCCCGGGAGGCGGCGCTGTGTGGACTTGGATTTCTCAGAACGCCATTGTTCTTCGTCAACGAGGACCTTCGGAAGGGGAACCTGGTCACCCTCCTCGATGAATTCGAAGAGCCCATGCGGGGCATTTATGCCGTTTACCCGCACCGGCGGCATCTGAGCGGCAAGGTGCGGGCCCTGGTCGATTTTCTCGTGGCGTGGTATGGGCCGGGGCGGTCTCCCTGTGAGCCGGACGGCAGCTAGAAAATCCGTTTTTCCGTTACGCCTTCGCACAAAGCAATTTGTAAGAAAGTGATATTTCACGCAGACAAGAGAATGATGACTTGCGGATAAGTTGTTTTTTGTGTGATTGAACCGGTAAGTAGATTGATCTCCAGTAGTTTTATTAAAGTTGAAAAATAACTTTGGAACAACTTGCAAATTCGAAACTCGCGTTAGAGACTTGTTTCATGAAGGAATCCCAGGAGCAAATTGCGTCTCGACTGGAACAGGTGTTCTGGAGCCGAGGTTTCGCGGAGCCAAGCGTTCCGGAGCTGCGCGCCGGTGCCGGTGTCAGCATGCGCACCCTTTACCGGCATTTTCCTTCCCGCGAAGCCATGATCCTTGGCGCGCTGGAGCACCGTCACCGCCGTTATCTCAGTTATGTGCGCGAAGGCGTCACCACGCCGGGACTGGCGGCGGCGGAACAACTGTTCGACAAGCTCGGCGGCTGGATGCGGATAACCGACGGCAAGGAATGTTTTTTCCGTCAGGCCCTTGCGGCGAACCCGGACAGCCTGGACATCGAGGCGACGGTCAAACGCCACAAGGCAGAGCTGCTGAAGTTCTTCGGAGAGCTCAGCGGGCAGGCAAAGTTCGGGTCGACCCTCTATCTGCTGCATGAGGGTGTCACCTCCTGCTATGCGGAAATGGGAGAAGTTGCCGTCGAGGACGCCAAACAGCTGGTGCGCCAGATGTTCAAGGCGGATATCGACAAAAGGCTCCTATAAGTCCCCGGAAGCCGCCGTCAGTCCGATTACAAACCTGTCGTTCTGTCGTTCGACGTCAACTCTGTTGAGTGAACTCAGAAGCTGAATACTATCCTCGGCTGTCACCCCGGCCAAGCGCAGCGCTGAGCCGGGGCCCACTCGTTCGCAGAGGCTCTCTTGGGTGTCTCCAAGGACGCTTCACACACAGTCCCTGGAACAAACAACAAGGCGCGCAGGGCCGAAGCGGGTAGCGACTGCCGATGAACAATCGCCCTTGCTTCAGCAAGCGGCACTGCGAGTAGGCCCCGAGTCTCCGCTTCGCTGCGCCCGGGGTGACAACCGGAAGGGATGGGCTTTATCAGCAGTTTTACGGCGGCATGAGCCGCCGTTTTTATTTCCCGAATGCCGCCGTCAGTCCTTTGCGGACTGGGCCAGTCTTTCCTCGGCCATGGCGTCCGCGATGGCTTCAGGTGTCGTTTCTTCCGCCGAGGCCCGCTCGAAGATGGCCGCAAGCGTATCGCCGATCGCAATGGTCTTTTCACGCACGAGCGCGTCATCGCCGCCCGGTGTTGCCAGCGCGATGGAAATGACGCCACCTGCATTGATTGCATAGTCCGGGGCGTAAAGAATGCCGCGTTTCTTCAGTGCCACACCGTCCCCGGGTGTCTGAAGCTGGTTGTTGGCTGCTCCGGCGACGATCCGCGCCTGGATCTGCGGAACGGTTGTGGCGTTAAGGCCCGCTCCCAGGGCGCAGGGAACGAAGATGTCGGCTTCGACCATGTGGGCCTGCGCCGGGTCGGCGGTCGCTGCCCCGAATGCCTCGACCGCGCGAAGAACGGCGGGCGCATGGATATCGGAAACGATCAGTCCGGCGCCGGCCTCATGCAGCCTGCAGGCAACATCGAAACCGACATGGCCGAGGCCCTGGACGGATACGGTTCTGCCCTCGAGATTGTCGGTGCCGAACACATGGCGCACAGAGGCGCGGATCCCCTCGAAAACGCCGAGCGCGGTGTAGGGGGAAGGGTCCCCAAGTCCGGTTGCGCTCGTGCCGCGCACATGTTTCGTCTGGCGCGCGACGGCTTCCATGTCCTGCGGCGAGACACCGACATCTTCCGCGGTGATATAGGTTCCCGACAGCCGATCCACGTGGCGGCCGAACGCTTCCATCATTCCAGCAGTCTTGTCCTTGCGCGGGTCGGCGATGATCACCGCCTTGCCGCCGCCAAGGTCAAGGCCTGCGAGCGCGTTCTTGTACGTCATACCGCGGGACAGGCGCAGGGCATCGGTCAGGGCATCGAACGGGTTGCCGTAGGGCCAGACGCGGCAGCCGCCGAGCGCGGGGCCCAGGGTCGTGTCGTGAACCGCGATGATGGCGCTCAGGCCGGTGTCCCTGTCCCTGACAAACACAACGTTTTCGTGGTCGTCCATTTCGGGATGATCAAAAACGGCGCTGTGACGGATCGTGGAATGTAAGGCGTTCATGGCAGGATTGTCCGGCTGGTTAAGAATGCAAATATTTTAGGCTTGTCTTGAGGAATAATGTCTTTTTTGTCCTCACTAATTCGAATAAATAGGATCAAATGTTCCGCTTTCTTGATAAATGGCCGAAAATTGTTCCAGGAAGATATTGCGCCGCACTCAGGTGCCTTTTTCCTGCCGTCTTCTCTGGTCTAGGTCTTGTGGCGTGACGTCCGATCAAACAGGTGATTCCGGTGCATTTTTGTCCAGCCCCCTTCCTCAAAGTCGTTGGTTCGGTTGTCCGCCGGATCCTGATCGGGGCCGGGTTCCTGTCGGTTTTGCTGACCGGCGTCTCAGCGCATCCGCATGTGTTCGTGGAAGCCAGATCCCGGCTGGTCTTTGACGATCAGGGCCAGGCGGTTGCGGTCAACCATATCTTCCGGTTCGACGACGCCTTTTCGGCATTCGCGATCCAGGGCTTCGACACAAATGGAGACGGTGTCTATTCGCGCGAGGAATTGAGCGAGCTGGCGCAGGTCAATGTGGAGAGCATGGCCGACTTCGGCTATTTCACGTTCGGCGACAACACCCGGATCGAGTTCGATTTCACCGCTCCTTCAGACTATTGGCTGGAAGTCGAGGCGGTGCCGCTGCGGGACTACTGGGCGATGAAGCCGGAAGATTTCGAGGCGATGGAGGAGGACGTCCGCATGAACGGCGGATCGATGCCGCAAAGCGTCGATCTTCTGGAATTGCATTTCACGCTGCCGCTCAAGGAACCGAGCGACGCGGCGAATCCGATCACGCTCGACGTCTATGATCCGACTTTTTATGTCGATTTCCGGTTCGGGAGCGAGGACAGCGCAGTGGGCACGGTCAATGCCCCCGGCACCTGCCAGGTGACCCGCAAGGAACCGCCGCCTCTGGACGATGCGACGGCATACGCTCTTGCGCAGATCGGCGCAGACCAGCGGGACCTTCCGCCGGAGTTGCAGTCGGCGGCCGCGACACAGGTCAACCAGATGATCGTCAACTGCGCCACCGCCCCGGTATCCGGTGAGATCGGGGAGGTCTCTGTGGAGGTGGCTGATGGTGGCGCGACAGTGGCTGATAACGGCGCAGCTTCTCAAGCAGGCAGCGTGTCATCCCGGGCAGAGGCTGTCGTCAGTTCGGCAGAGACAACTGTTGCCGTGATCGATCCTGCCGCGCAGACGGGTGTTCAGAGCGGATTTCTGAACACGGTCTTCGGGACGATTGCCGTCAAGCAGAAGGAATTCTATCAGGCGCTGGTGGCAAGCCTCAGATCGTTCCGCAACAATCCGAACGCCGTATGGTTGCTCATGGGGCTGTCTTTCGCCTATGGCATTTTCCACGCGGCAGGTCCCGGGCACGGAAAGGCGATCATCACCTCCTATGTGGTCGCCAACAACGAGACCTTGCGCAAGGGTGTTGTCCTGTCCTTCGCCTCCGCCTTCGCCCAGGCGGTGACGGCCATCGTTCTCGTCGGCGGACTGGCCGTGGTATTCAACCTCACAAGTCTCGCCATTCAGGATACCGCCCGCTGGTTCGAGATCGGCTCCTATCTGATGATCACTGCGCTCGGCGGCTGGCTGCTCTGGCAAAAGGCCGTCCGGCCACTGTTGAACGTTGTCGCTTCTCGGCTGGCAAGCGATCAGCTTGCCTATGCGGGGGCGGAGGTCCATGACCATGGCCATCACCACCATCATCATCACGGGCACGGGCACGGGCATGGGCACGGGCATGGGCATGATGATCACCATCACTCGGTGGGGGCGGACGGCGTTTGCGCCACCTGCGGCCATGCCCATGCGCCGACACCGGACATGCTCAGCGGGCGTATCACGCTGGCGCGGGCGGCTTCCATTGTCCTGGCGGTCGGTCTGCGCCCCTGTACCGGAGCGCTGATCGTGCTGGTTTTCGCCCTGTCTCAAGGCATGATCGCTGCGGGTATCGCCTCCACACTGGCGATGGCCGTCGGCACCGGCATCACGGTGTCCCTTCTCGCCGGGCTGGCCGTCGGTGCGAAGGACCTGGCGGTGCGGCTTTTCGGCGAGGGCAGCCCGATGTCCGGCCGGATCCACAGGACCATAGAGATCCTGGGAGCGGCGATTGTCTTTCTACTTGGCGTGACCTTGCTGATCGCGACGGTCGGCTGGGGGTAGGGCAGGCTCTATGAGTGCCTGTTGCGCCGACCACACCGCGCTGTCCCGGACCTGATCCGGGACTTGCGCTATTGGTCCCGGATCAAGTCCGGGACGGCGTGGAGGGAAAAGGCGGTATCATGCCATCCAGCAAAAAGTCAGGATCTGTTTGACAGCAAACAGCGCTTCAATCCGTCTTCAAAGACCGAGACGTTTTTGCCGGTAGGCGCGCACGGCATCGCCGAAGGCCGCGAACAGCTTCTTTGACGGTCCGTCCGTCGCAACCCAGTATTCCGGGTGCCACTGGGTGGCGAGCACATAGCCGGGGCTGTCCGTGAGAGAGACCGCCTCGATGGTGCCGTCTTCCGCCAGGGCTTCGACGGTCAGGCCGTTGCCGAGTTCGCCGAGCGCCTGCCGGTGAAGGGAATTGACCTCGAAGGGTTCCGCACCGAGCACCTGTTCCAGGCTTCCGCCTGAAGTGACTTCAACCGGATGGGCAATGCGGAAACGTTCTTCCTGATGCTCGGAGACCGGTGCGCGGTGGTCCTTGCGCCCCTCTATCGCCTGGATTTCCGTCAGGAGCGTACCGCCGAGGGCGACGTTCAGCTCCTGCATGCCGCGGCAGATCGCAAAGACCGGGACGCCGCGGTCGACGGCACGCTTGAGAAGCGGCATTGTCGTCGCATCGCGGTCCGGGTCGTAGGGGCCGTTTTCCTCCGTCGGTTCCCGGCCGTAGAGCTGCGGATTGACATTCGAGCGGGAGCCGGTGGCCAGAACGCCGTCGACCTGGTCCAGCGCGGCATCCAGATCGAGATCCGGCCCGAGCGACGGGAGGATCATCGGAATGGCATCAGAGCCTTTCAGAACGGCCTGAAGATAGGTCGAGACCGCAGCGTGCCAGTTGTAGCCGTCAAGGGCTTTGACATCTGCGGTAACCAGGACGAGCGGTTTGGTCATTTTGGGGCCTGTCGTGCGCGCATCGAGACTGTTGGCAAGGTGTTTGGTGGAGATGTTCTAGGTCACAGAGTCTAATCCAGCAATCCAAGATCCTGCGCAACCTTGTAAAGCTGCGCCGCATTCTTGTTGCCGACTTTTTCCCTGAGATTCAGACGATGGGATTCGACCGTACGGACACTGATGCCGAGTTTCTTGGCGACTTCCTTGTTCGGCTGGCCGGCGGCGATGGCGGTCAGTACCTGGCGTTCACGCTCCGTCAGGCCATAGGGATCTTCCACCGGGGCGGACGTGGTCGCGCCGACAAGGGTGGGTCCGACCGCAGCGGAGAAATAATATCCGCCGGTGGCCACGCTGGTGATGGCGGTGATCATCTCGGCGGAGGAGATGTCCTTCAGGATGTAGCCACGGGCACCGGCCTGCACCACGCCGCGCACGTATTCCGGATTGTCATAAACCGACAGGATCAGGACCGCCGTGTCGGGCAGGATCTTGCGCACCTGTCTTGCGGCCTCCAGCCCGTTCATCACGGGCATGGAGACATCCATGAGGAGAACGTCGGGGCGCAGATCCTCGGCAAGGTTCACAGCTTCAAGCCCGTTGGTTGCCTCTCCGACCACTTCAAGGTCCGGCACCTTCTGCAGCCGGGCGCGAATGCCGTCGCGGACCAGTTCGTGGTCATCGGCGAGCAGGACCCTGACGGGTTTGCCGGTCTGCTGTTGTACGGGGGAAGGTGAATGCACTGTCATCTTCGGATCATGCCGCCTTTGCCAGTTGTTTGTCGAGCGGCATCTGGACCCATATCCGGGTGCCTCCGGAGGATCTGCGGTTCAGGGTCAGGCGTCCGCCGAAGGTCTCGATCCGTTCGCGCATGTTGCGGAATCCCAGGCCTCCAGTCCTGGGCAGCGGGCGCGGCAAGCCGACGCCGTTGTCTTCCACCGACAGGACAAGGCTGTGCAGGCCAACCTTCAGGCTGATGGTGACTTCGGACGCGCCCGCATGGCGGGCGACATTGGTCAGGCATTCCTGGACCACCCGGTAAAGCGCGGTTTTGGCCCCCTCGGACAGGCGGGTCTGACACTGGTCGGCTGTCACGTTGACGACGATGCCAGACTGGTTCTGGAATTCCTTGCCGAGACTTCCGAGCGCGGCAGAGAGCCCCATGTCGTCGAGCACGCTGGGGCGCAGATCGCGGGAGATGCGCCGGACCTCGGCGATGGTGCCGTCAAGGGTCGTCAGGCATTTGGCCGCCTGTGTCTGCAGTTCAGGGGCACCGCCGGCCTCGCTGTGGATCATCTCGACCCCATAGCGCACGGAGACAAGCAACTGGGAAATGCTGTCGTGGAGTTCGGTCGATACGCGTTTGCGCTCCTGTTCCTGGACCTGAAAGATCCGGTTGGTCAGTTCCTTCAGCCTGCTGTCGGCGAAGCGCTGCTCGGAGAAACGCACACCGGCGATCAGCAAACCGGCGATGACGATCGCCGCGAGCGTGATCATGAAGGTCACGAGCAGGGTCTGCCGGATGCTGTGGGCAATGTCGGCATGGATCGCGGCGACCTCGCGGGCAATGTCGTCTGTGTAAAGGCCGGTCCCCAGCATCCAGCCCCATTTGTCCAGCAGGATGGCGTAGCCGAGTTTTTCCTCGACGGTGCCCGTGGAGGGCTTGTGCCAGACATACTGATGGAAACCGCCCCCGGCCTGAGCCGCCAGGATCAGGTTACGGATCACGTGGTCTCCGTTGTCGTCCTGCAGGTCCCACCAGTTGCCGCCGACCAGGTGCGGCAGCTTCGGATGGACGATGTTGGTGCCGTCGAGCGTATAGACGAAGAAATAGCCGTCATAGTCGAAGGTGAGATGCTGCAGGATATCCTTGACCCGCGCCTGGGCCGCCTCGCGCCCTCCGGGCTCGTCGCGGTAGATCTGTTCGATGGAGGTCAGGGCAAGACTGACATAGTTGCGGATCTCCTGCCGCTTGGCGGACAGGATGCGCTGCTCCACCGCCTGGGTCTGGGCGTTGATGAGTTCGCGTGACTGATAGTAGGTCGTGCCGCCGATCAGAAAGGACACAGCGATCAGGGGCAGGATCGTGATGAGCAGCAATTTGGTCTTGAACGTCACTGAATTCGCCCTTTCATTGCGCGTGTCCCCAATGCCTCGTATTTCTATTGCGCGCATTCGGTAGTATTACTGAATAACTGCGCAGAACCACGAATAGCATACTGGCCATCCGGTCAACTAGACATACGGCGAGATCGGTGCAAGTGTGTGCGCCGGTCCGATATCGGGTCCGTTTAGGGAGGAAACTAATGGATCGTCGTTCATTTATCAAAAAGGCTGGCCTTGGCGCTGGCGGTGTAGCTGCCGGCTCCGTACTGGCTGCTCCGGCAATCGCCCAGGGCACCAAGGAAATGGTCATCGTGTCCACCTGGCCACGTGACTTTCCGGGTCTCGGCGTTCCGGCGCAGCGCCTGGCAGCCCGTATTGCCGAGCTGACCCAGGGTCGTCTCAACGTTCAGTATTTCGCCGCCGGCGAGCGTGTCGGCGCGTTCGACTCCTTCGACGAAGTCGCATCCGGCAATGCTCAGGCCTACATCGGCGCTGACTATTACTGGAAAGGCAAACACCCTGGCTGGGCCGCTTTCACGGCCGTTCCGTTCGGTTTGACCTACACGGAAATGGATGCCTGGATCAAATACGGTGGCGGTCAGGAACTCTGGGATGAGCTGGCCGGCGAGTTTGGTCTGAAGAACCTCGCCATGGGCAACACCGGCGTCCAGATGGGCGGCTGGTTCAACAAGGAAATCGAGACCGCTGACGACCTGAAGGGTCTGAAGATGCGTATTCCGGGCCAGGGCGGCGACGTCATGGCGAAACTGGGTGCGTCTCCGGTGTCTCTGCCGGGCGGCCAGATCTACGAAAACCTCGTTTCCGGCGCAATCGACGCAACCGAGTGGGTTGGCCCGTTCAACGACTACTTCATGAAGTTCTACGAAGCGGCCAAATACTACTACTACCCGGGCATGCACGAGCCGGGCGCAATGCTGGCACTCGGCATGAACAAGGCCTTCTGGGAAGGTCTCGACGCGGTCGATCAGCAGATCATCGTTGCGGCCTGTGCGGAGGAAAACTCCAACACCATGGCGGAAACCAACGCCAACAACGGTGCCTACCTCAAGCGTCTTATCGATGAGCATGGTGTCGAGTTGCGTCAGTTCTCCGACGAGATCTACGACAGCTTCGGTGAAGCCGCGCAGGAAGTTCTGGAAGAAGCGATGGATCACTCCCCGCTTTCCAAGAAGATCTTCGAAAGCGTGATCAATGCGCGCCAGGAAATCGGCAGCTACATGGCGATCTCCGACGTTGCCTACAGCAACAAGCGCAACCGTTATCTCGGTATTCCGGAATAAGCGGACTTGAACAAAAGGGACGGGAGAAATCCCGTCCCTCTTTACATTGGACAAAGATAAAAAGGCTCAGCCACGATGACGGCCTTGGACATGGTTCAAGACGGCTCGCCTGTTATGAAATCCGGTGAAACGCACTCGCCGGAAAGCGCCCGCATCTCTCGCCTGTTCGGCTGGATCGTATTGGCCCTCATGACGGCGTATTTGCTCAACAACTATCTGACATACTGGCAGGATCTTCCCGGTGTCGCGCCGATTTACGGCGGGGCGGCCAACGGGTCGCTGCCGATCCTCTGGTCGTGGCTGCAGCTTGCCCTCTATGCGGCGCTGGTACTCGGCGCTGTCGCCTATGTGCTGAAAAGCAGCTGGACCCTGCGCGAGGACAGTCGCAGGATCAGCAACATCAACGCCTTCCTGATACGGGCCGCGTTTTTTGCCGTGCTCATCGTCGGTTTCACCGACAGCGTGATCTCCTTTCTGCGCATCGAGGATCTGCTGTCCGGTGTTGTCGGCCAGGAGCTGGCGGACGATCTTGGCCGCGCCCGGTTCCGCGGCCCTTATCTTCACATGCCGCTTATCGCCCTTTCGGTTGTCATTGCTGCCTTCACCCGCACGCTCGGCTTCACCTGGCTGGCGCTTCTGGTGGTTGTCGCCGAACTCCTGATCGTGATCGGGCGTTTCGTGTTTTCCTACGAGCAGGCGTTCCTGGCCGATCTGGTTCGCTTCTGGTATGCGGCGCTGTTCCTGTTCGCCAGCGCCTATACGCTGCTGGAGGAAGGGCACGTGAGGGTGGATGTCTTCTACGCCGGCCTGTCCACCAGGACGAAGGGCTATGTGAACGCCATCGGATCGGTTGCCCTCGGCATGAGCCTGTGCACCGTGATCCTGGTCATCGGCATGGGCGGCAAGCAGAACATCATCAACAGTCCTATCCTGACCTACGAGACGACACAGGCGGGCTTCGGCCTGTTCGTGAAATATCTGATGGCAGGCTTCCTTGGCGTGTTTGCCGTTTCCATGATGATCCAGTTCGTGGCTTATTTCATGGATGCGGTTGCCGATATTCGCGGTGAACCGGGCGGCCGGGATCACGACAGCCATTCTGTTCAATAGCGCCGACGAGACCGCTCGATATGGAACTTTTCTTCCTTCTTCTCCTAGTTCTCCTGATGGCGTTCGCGCTCGGCTCCGGTTTTCCGGTCGCCTTCGCCCTGCCTGGGTCCGCCATCCTGACCATCGGCATCGCGGCCGGAACGGGGTACCTGTTCGCAGACGATACCGGGGCCTATTTCTCTCACGGCGGTCCGGGTCAGTGGCTAAGCGCCGGGGTGACCAACTTCCGCGGCATCTACTGGGAGGCCGAGCGGGATACGCTGATTGCCATCCCGCTCTTCGTCTTCATGGGGATCATGCTGCAGCGCTCCAAGATCGCCGAAGACCTGCTGGTGACGATGGCGCGGCTGTTCGGGCCGGTTCCGGGCGGTCTCGGCATTTCGGTGGTGTTCGTCGGCGCACTTCTGGCGGCGACCACAGGCATCGTCGGCGCGACCGTGGTGGCCATGGGTCTGATCTCCCTTCCGGCCATGCTGCGCAACAAATATTCGGTGCCGCTGGCAACGGGCACCATCGCCGCTTCAGGCACGCTCGGCCAGATCATCCCGCCTTCCATCGTGCTCATCATCCTGGCCGACCAGCTTGCCAGCGCCGTCGATCAGGCCGGCTCGCTGCGCCAGACGCTCTACAAGTCGAGCACCGGCGAACTTTCGATGCCGTCCGACTTTTCCGTCGTTTCGACGAGTGCCGGGGAAATGTTCCTTGGAGCGTTCCTGCCCGGGTTGGTTCTCGTCGGGCTTTACATGCTTTTCATCCTCGGGTTCGCACTGCTGAACCCGAAATCGGCGCCGGCCGTCCATGAAGAGGGTACCTTCACGCGCCAGTTCGCGGTCAAGGTCGTCCTCACTCTGGTGCCGCCGCTGGCGCTGATCTTCCTTGTGCTCGGCTCGATCGTCGCCGGTGTTGCTACCGTCAACCAGGCTGGCGCCATCGGTGCCGTCGGCGCCATGGTCATGGCCGGATACCGGCTCCGGGACGGCAAACGCGGGGCTTATTCTCCGGCGATCATCGCCATCCTGGCCCTGCTCGGTCTCGCCGTGATTGTCGGTTTCTTCGGCGCGGTCAACATCAAGCTGATCCAGACCAGCGACGATCTGCTGGCGTTGATTCTGGCGATCATCGCCGTCTCGCTGCTGCTGATCGCGATCTTCTGGTCCGGCTGGCGTACGCTGAAACTGGAAAACACGTTGCGCGGCGTCATGGTGGAAACCGCCAAGACCACGTCGCTGGTGTTCATCATCCTGCTTGGCGCCGCCATGCTGACGTCCGCCTTCCGGGCATTCGGGGGCGAGGACCTTGTGAAGGACTTCCTTCAGGGCCTGCCGGGCGGTTTCTGGGCGCAGTTCCTGATCGTGATGCTGGTGATCTTCGTCCTCGGCTTCTTCCTCGACTTCATCGAAATCGCCGTTGTGGTGGTGCCGATCGTAGCGCCGATCCTGCTGGCGGACCCGGAAGCCAACGTCACGGCCGTGTGGCTGGGCGTGATGATCGGCCTGAACATCCAGACGTCCTTCCTGACGCCGCCCTTCGGTTTTGCGCTGTTTTATCTGCGCGGTGTCGCGCCGGCGGTGGTCAAGACCCTGGACATGTACAAGGGCGTGATCGCTTTTATCTGCCTGCAGCTCGTTGCCCTGGGAATCGTCGGACTTTATCCGCAGCTGGTGAACTACCTGCCGAACCGGTCTACGCTCCTGTCAGAGACAGCGCCTCCGCCGAAAAATCCGCGTCTGCAATACTGCATGGAATCCCTCGTTCACGAGAAATTCCAGCAGAACGGCGCCGGCATTCTGGCGGCGATACAGTCCGCGGAAGCCATCGATATGAGCTACCTGCCGGAAGACCTGCGCGAGGATCTGCAGGAAGGCTTTGAAAAGGCCCGCGAAGCGATACCGCTGATGCAGGCGATCAAGGATGCCGAAGTAAAGGTCGCGGAAGCAGCCGTCGCCTACAAACCGGTTCACGTCGAGGTTCGCGCGCTTGAACGCGATGCCCTCAGGATCGAGGAGCGGATCGAAGAGCTTGAAGTGATCGTCACCCGGTCCGGTGGCACCGGTGTCTTCACGGAAGCGCAGGGTGAACGCGCCCGCGAACGCATCGAGGTCCTCCAGGCCGAGCATGATGCTCTGCTGGCGAGAATTCCGTCTGACTGGAAGGAAGTCTACGCGACCTTCTCGAAAATTCAGAAAGAGGAAAACACGGCACGCCTGACCTACCGGCGGACCGTGGATCAGGCCTATGAGCCCGTCCTCGAGCTGAAGGCGATCCTTGCCGATACGGATCTGGTGGCGAGTTTCCGGCCCGAGCTGGAAGCGCTGAAGGCTGAAGTGCCCGGTCTTGATCCGGAAGCTGCAGAAGAAGCGATTTCAGAGATGCGGTCCCGGATCGGCGACGCGGAAGGCACGAGTGACATCCGCAGCGGATTGAGCGAGGCCCGCAAGATCATGCGCAGCCGGCAGCCGAACGCGGAAGAAGCAGTGGCCGAAATCGACAAGTCGATCGCCGCGCTCGATGCCGATCTGGCATGGCGGCAGAAGGCCGCCACGGAGATCCTGCCGCAGCTTACCGCATACAATGCGGCGGTTGTTGACACGATCGGACTGCGCCAGCAGGACCGCCTGCCGACGGACATGGCCCTCGACGTCGCCGCCTGCCTCTCCAGTCATCGGGATGTCTCGCTGAGCTTCTAGATTGATCCCTGCAGCCCCGGCCTTGTGCCGGGGCCGTTCTCCACGCCAGAAAAGTCCCGGATCAGGTCCGGGACGACGCGGGAGAAGTTGCGTGTCCTGAAGGGATTACCCCCACTTCACATCGCAGGCGAGCATGTAGCCGGAACCGTAGATAGTGCGGATGTGGGCCGGTTCGTTGTTGCGGGTGAGCTTCTTGCGGATGCGCGAGATGCGCACGTCGATCGACCGATCGAGGCTTTCGTCGCGGCCGCCGTGTTCCAGCAGGTAGTCCCGTGTCAGAACCCGTTTCGGCGCCCGCAGCAGCGCTTCCAGCAATGTTGCTTCGCCGGTGGACAGAAATGTCTCCTCTCCCTCCGGCGAGATCAGGCTGTGCGAGGAAGGCTGGTAGATCCAGCCCTCGAAGCGTGCCTGTTCCGCACCGCGCACCGGCTGTTCGCGTCCCGAGGCGCGGCGTAGAATGGAGCGGATGCGGGCGACAACCTCGCGCGGGTCGAACGGCTTGACCACATAATCGTCCGCACCGAGTTCCAGGCCCATGACGCGGTCGCTGGAGTGACCGCGCGCGGAGAGTACGATGATCGGCACGGAGGATTGCCGGCGGATTTCGTTTATAAGGGCCATGCCTTCCATGTCGGGCAGGCCAAGATCGACGATGCAGGCATCCGGCTTGTCGTATTTCAGCGCATCGAGCATCTGTGCCGCGGTTGAAAGCACCTGACCCTGTATGTTGAACTGGGACATGGCATCCAGCAGCAGATTGCCGATTTCCGGTTCATCATCGACGATGAAGACC
Source organism: uncultured Roseibium sp. (assembly GCF_947496995.1). Taxonomy (GTDB): domain Bacteria; phylum Pseudomonadota; class Alphaproteobacteria; order Rhizobiales; family Stappiaceae; genus Roseibium. Next base: position 50,515 of record NZ_CANMFD010000008.1, on the reverse strand, counting down.
TTGGGTTTGGCCAACGGTTCAGTATGTGTCTGCAAGGCTCGGTCCCTGGTCATCTATGAAACCGCGACTGGTGGCGTGGCAAGGATAGTGCGGAGAGTGTCTGCAAGCTGATCTTCCGCGAAGGGTTTTGCCAGAACCGGAAATTCGCAGCGGGTGTCTTGACCCGCAAGGGCCGACCAGTCAGCGTAGCCGGACATGAGCGCTATGGCGAGGTCGTTGCGCTTCTGATGAATTTCGCGGGCCAGCGCCAGGCCGTTTATCTGCCCGGGCATGATGATGTCGGTAAGAACGGCGCGCAGTTCCGGAACGTCCAGCGCGAGACTGCGCGCATCTTCCGCGCTTTCCGCGCGCAGGACCGAATAGCCGAGATTCTGCAATTGCTCGGTCACCGTGTTGGCGACATCGGGATCGTCCTCGACCAGCAACAGAAGTTCGCCCTGGCCGCGCGGTGGCCGGGCGCCTTGGGTCTCGGACGGAGACCCGCCGTCACAGGCTTCCAGCCGTTTCAGCGGCAGGTAGAGCGTCAGATAGGTACCGATGCCGAGGGCGCTGCTGACCTGGATGGCGCCTCCGGACTGGCGGATGAAGCCATAGACCATCGACAGACCTAGGCCGCTGCCGGTGCCGAAGGTCTTGGTGGTGAAAAACGGCTCGAAGACCTGCAACTGGGTTTGCGCGTCCATGCCGCTGCCGGTGTCTTCCACGATAATCTGCGCATAAGCTCCCGGCGCGACGCCAAGCTCATCGGCTTCCCGCCGTTCAAGCTGTGTTTCGGTGAGCGCGATGCGCAGGGTTCCGCCTTCCGGCATGGCGTCGCGCGCGTTGAAGGCAAGGTTGATCAGCGCCGTTTCCATCTGGGTGGGGTCGATACGCGCGGCGATGTCCCGGTTCTCGATTTCCGTTTCAAGGACGATGGCCGAGGGCAAGGAGCCTTCCAGAAGTCGGCCGGCGCTGGCGATAACCCGGGCGAGCGAGACCGTTTGCGGGTCGATCTCCTTGCCGCGGCTGAAGAGGAGCAGGCGCTGGATCAGGTCGGATCCGCGTTTGGTGGCCTCCAGCATCGGCGACAGCTTGGTGTCGAGCGTTTCCTTCGCGATCGGAGTGTCCATCCGGCCGAGGCTGAGAAGATTGCCCATCAGGATGGCCAGAAGATTGTTGAAATCATGGGCGAGGCCGCCGGTCAGCTTGCCGACCGCGTCCATACGCTGCGATTGCACCAGCGCGGCTTCGGCCTGTTTCTGGTCGGTTGCATCCAGCGACAGTACGAAGATCCCAAGCGTCCGGCCGTCCTGGGTCATGTCGGGTATCAGGGTCGAACGCATATAGGCGCTGGAACCGTCGGGGCGTTCGCGCTGGTATTCGTAGCTGACCGCGTTGCCTTCGAAGGCCCGGTTGATATGCGGCTCCAGAATCTTGAAGAGCTCCGGGCCAACGACTTCCGGTGCGGGGCGGCCAGCGATCGAAGCGACCGACTGGCCGAACCAGTCAGCATAGCGGCGATTGGCGAAGCGGAACACCGGACCGGGGGCGAGATAGGCGATCAGGGCCGGAATGTTGTCGGTCACCAGCCGCAGCCAATCCTCCGACTGCCGCAGCGCCCGGGTGCGTTCTTCCACCGTGCGCTCCAGCTTTTCCTGGCGGCGCCGGTCCTTGGTCACGTCCCAATAGGTGGTGACGAAACCGCCTCGTGGCAGCGGCGTCCCGGAGACCGCGATGATCTGGCCGTTGGGGCGGATGCGCTCGAAATAATGCGGCTCGAACAGTTCGGCGCGTTTCAGTCTCCGCCGGATCTTGCCTTCGATGTCGCCGGGCCCGTATTCGCCGCGCTCGGCGTTCACCCGCAGGAATTCCTCAAGGTGGGTCCCGCGCCGCGCCAATCCTTGCGGAAAATCAAGCATCTCCCAAAGGCCGCGGTTCCAGGCGACCAGCCGCAGATCCGCATCGAAGACCGAAAAGCCCTGATTGATGTGATCGAGCGCGGCCTGCATCAGATCAAGCTGCGTTTTGAGCTGCTGAGTCTCATCCATGAGGGCACATTAGTGCAAAAGCCAAGCCGACTGAAAGGCCTTGGATAGGTCCCTGGCCTAGTCCGATGGGTGAATGGGGCGGCGGGCCACTATGACCGATATAGCGCGACAGTGTCTCCGCCGCCATGTCTTCTTGTTCAACGTCGCCCACCGGATGCGCTTGCGCGCGGATCACGATGGCGATGATCAAGTAGGCGGCGCCCGCCGGTGCGCCCAACCGCTTCGCTTAGCGCTGTACTGGTGATCTGAACCAGATGGTCGGGGCGATTGCGGCGTCCCTGCCGGAGGCTGGGAGTGCGCCCGTTGGCATTGTGTAAACCGATATGGTCTATGCTCGCGGCTAGGCATTTCGGACCAAATTGCGGAGCGGGGGAAGAACCGGCAGATGACGGACGGTATTGAGCAACCGAGCGAGGGCCGGGCTGGCCGGCTGACGGCAAACTGGGTCTATGGCGCGCTGCCGCTTGCCCTGTTCCTGATCGGGTTCGCTCCCTTCGTGGACGGGATCCTGCTGCCGGTTTACCTGGCCCTGCCCGTCTACATGCTGCACCAGTACGAAGAGCACGATGCCGACCGTTTCCGGAAGAGCATCAACCTCATGCTCGGACCGCAGGCTCGGGGGCTGGGCAACGGCGCCGTCTGGATCATCAACGTGGTCTTCGTGTGGTTTCTTCTGCTTGCCGTCTTCTTCGCCGCGCGCGTCGCGCCTGGCTGGGGTGTCGTTGCCGCCTATCTGATGGCCATCAATGCCCTGGTTCACATTGCTGCCGCGATCCGCACGCGGCAGGGGAATCCCGGTCTTGTTACCGCCATCGTCCTGTTCCTGCCGCTGTCCGCCTGGATCCTTGCCGCCCAGCCGGCGAGCCTTGTCCAGCACCTGACCGGCGCGGCGCTAATCCTCGCCCTGCACGGTGCCATCGCGGCCTGGGCGACCCGTCCGGTCGCCTAAGGTAGGGCGCAGCGAGGTCCGCCAGCCCTGTCAGTCCGGTTTCACTGCCGTGATTGCGTAGCGATGCTGGGCGGCCCGCTCAAGGCCCTTCAGGAACGGGAAGTCCCGGGCCTGCGCCTTTTTGACGGCGCGCAGGTTCCTGTCGATTCTGATGTTGGAAAACCCTGTTTCCTCCAGCAGTTGTGCCACCGCTTCCGCCCGCGCACCGTCGTGGAAATACACCCGCGACAGGATGCTGCGATGCATGTCCCTCATGTCTGGCGAGCTTCCGGCCGTTTGGACCGGACTTGAAGACGAAAATTTTTCCAGGACCCGGGACAGCCCGGCCATGAGCCTTGAGACCAGCCCGGCATTGACGAAGTCCCCGTCGACGACCAGCAGTCTGCCCCCCGGTTTGAGTACCCGGTGCCACTCGCGAAACGCGGCATGAGGGTCGACCAGCGTCCAGACAAGGTGCCTGCAGGCGACAACGTCATACCGGTCCGCAGGCTCCAGGGTGCGTTCGGCATCGCCCATCAGAAACCGGATCTGGCGTTGCCGTGCCTTGGCCTTGGCTCGGGCCCGCTCCAGCATCGGCTCGGCCCAGTCCATGCCTGTCACCGTGAATTCGAGATCGTCGAGGAGGTGGGAGATGACGCCAGTGCCGCAGGCAAGATCCAGAGCCGTGCGCCCGCCTCCTGATCCCAGGTGCCGTTGAAACAGACCGTGCCAGGCTTCTCTCTCCTCTTCGGAGAAGATTTCATGGCCGGGCTGCGTGTCGAAGGTTTCCGCCCGTTTGCCCCAGTATTCCTTGATTTCTTCGCGCAGATCGTAGTTCGACAGCGTTTCCGTGCCGCTCATGTTTGCCGGAGCCTCGTGTGAGTTGGAATCGTTCCAGAAGATAGAACTTGACTCATATACTCAGGAAAAATAGGAGAAAACAAGAGTATAAAACTCATGTTAAATTCCAGATTTGAGGCAGATGTGAGATACGAAAACGTTTTTGCGGCTTCCGCAATGTTTGCAGCGGTTCTTTTCCCGGCGGGCCTGATGGCCGCGGAAACCGTTACGGTGACCGACATTGCCGGGCGGACCGTCGAAGTTGAGGCTCCGGTGGAAAAGGTCATTCTCGGCGAAGGCCGCCAGATCTATTTCACCGCAGCGCTGGATGGCGACGAGCCCTTCAAACGTGTGGTTGGCTGGCGGGACGATTTCGAGAAGGCCGACAATGACGGCTATCACCAGTACCTGGAAAAGTTTCCGCAGATGGCCGACCTGCCGACTTTCGGCGGCATGAAGAACGGCACGTTCGACATCGAACAGGCGGTTGCCCTCGAGCCGGATGTCATCATCCTGAACATTGACGCCAAGGAAGCGACGGAAGACGGCGGTTATATCGAGAAGCTGGCGAAGGTCGGTATTCCGGTCGTTTATGTCGACTTCCGTGACAAGCCGATGGAAAATACCGAGCCGTCCATGCGCCTGATCGGCAAGATCTTCGGCGAGGAACAGAAGGCCGAGGATTTCATCGCGTTCCGTGCCGCCGAGATCGAAAAGGTCACCAGCAATCTGGCGCAACAAGCCGACCTGCAGCGCCCGGTCGTTTTCGTGGAACGGGCCGGCGGCTATTCCGATGACTGCTGCATGTCCTTCGGCAACGAGAACTTCGGCAAGATGGTGGAAATCGCCGGTGGCGTGAACATGGCCGGAGACATCATTCCCGGCACGTTCGGCACCGTGAACCCGGAGCAGATCATCGCGGCCAACCCGGACCACGTCATCGTCACCGGCGCCAACTGGGAACTGTACGTACCCGGCGGCAACTGGGTGGGTGTCGGCAGTGGTGCGGATCCGGAAGTCTCGTCCGAAAAGCTGGCGGGCCTGATGGAGCGTCCCGGCTTTACCGGCGTCAAGGCGGTCCAGGACAACAATGTTCACGCCATCTGGCACCAGTTCTACAACAGCCCCTACCAGTTCGTTGCGATCCAGCAGATCGCCAAGTGGTTGCATCCGGAACTGTTCGCCGATCTTGATCCGAGCGGGACCTTCGGCGAACTGCACGAGCGCTTCCTGCCGGTCGACTACCGGCCCGGCTACTTCGTGTCTCTGAAATCGGATGGCTGACATGCCAGTGGCTGAAACGGGTGCAGCCGGGACAGGGCGCGGTCTTTACCGCGCCCTTGCCTTTCGGCGCGTCCTGATGATCTGCGGATTGCTGAGCGCACTGGCTGCCACCTTCTGCGTCGACCTGGCGCTTGGTCCGGCGCGCTATCCGCTGGACGAAGTGCTGGCGGCGGTGTTCTTCCCGTCCGAGGCCGCGCTTCAGACGCGCGTGGTGATCTGGGATATCCGCATGCCGATCGCTCTGATGGCGATCTCCGTCGGTGGCTGTCTGTCGCTGGCCGGTGCACAGATGCAGACGATCCTGGCGAACCCTCTTGCGAGCCCGTTCACGCTCGGCATTTCCGCCGCAGCCGGTTTTGGCGCGGCGCTGGGACTGGTGGCGGGCGTGGCGATCTTTCCGGCCGCCGTGCAGTATATGGTGCCGCTCAACGCCTTCATCATGGCGATGGCCGCCTCGCTGTTCATCTATGCCTTTTCCACCTTCCGGGGTGTGAGCGTGCAGACCATCGTGCTCCTCGGTATTGCCCTGGTGTTCACGTTCAACGCGCTGCTTTCTCTGCTGGAATATCTGGCCTCCGAACAGGCGCTGGCGGCGGTGGTCTTCTGGACCATGGGGTCGCTTACCAAGGCGACCTGGGGCAAGGTCTACGCCACCTTCGCCGTGCTGATCGTCTGCGTACCGTTCTTTGCCCGCAATTCCTGGGCGCTGACCGCGCTCCGGCTCGGTGAGGTCAAGGCGGCGAGTTTCGGCGTCAACATCCGTTCGCTGCGGCTCAAGACGCTGCTCGGCGTCAGCCTGCTGGCGGCCATTCCGGTCTCCTTCGTCGGCACCATCGGCTTCGTCGGCCTGGTGGGGCCGCATGTCGCCCGCATGCTGGTCGGCGAGGACCAGCGCTTCTTTCTTCCTGCGGCGATCCTGTGCGGCTCCCTGATGCTGTCGGCGACCTCCGTGGTTTCCAAGATGCTCATTCCCGGCGCCGTGCTGCCCATCGGGGTCATCACCGCTCTGGTCGGTGTACCGTTCTTCTTTGCGCTGATTTTCGCCGACAGGAGGAACTCATGGTAGCGCTCCGCCTTGAAGATGTCGGCGCGCGATACGGTTCCGGCCTTGCCGTCGAAGGCGTCACGACACCGGACCTTGCCGGTGGGGAACTGACCGCGTTGATCGGTCCCAATGCCGCGGGCAAGTCGACCCTGTTCAAACGCATCGCCGGTCTCCTGAAAGGCCCCGGCACCGTGCATCTTGAAGGCGCCAGCGCGCCGGAGGCAACCGCGGTCCGCTACATGCCGCAGGACACCGGCGCCAACGCGGTGCTGACAGTCTATGAATCCATCCTGCTGGCAGCCAAGCAGGGGGAGGGATGGCGGGTGCGCGATCACGAACTGACCGCCATCGACCACCTGCTGCAGTCCCTTCAGATCACCGATATCGCTTTCCGTAATCTGGGAGAATTGTCCGGCGGACAGCGTCAGCTCGTCTCCATCGCGCAGGCGCTGGTGCGCAACCCGGAAGTCCTGCTGATGGATGAGCCGACTTCGGCGCTGGATCTCTACCGGCAGGTCGAGGTGCTGAGTTATATGCGCGGCCTGGCGCGGCAGAAGAACATGCTTGTGCTGATCGCCCTGCACGACCTCAACCACGCCCTGCGCTACTGCACCAGCACGCTGGTGATCGCCGGCGGCAAGCTGGTTGCGGCAGGCCCGAGCAGAGACGTGATCACACCTGAATTGATGCGTGACATCTACAAGGTCGAGGCGCGCATCGAGACCTGCTCGCGCGGCGAAGCGCATATCATCATCGACCGTCCGGCGGCGTGAGGCGGCAAGCGCGACCGTATCCGGTTCGGACCCGGCTCTTGCCGACAGGAAGGAAACGCACGTCAATGGTTTCATGGTTCCTACAAATATTCCATCGCGAACGTTCCGCAGCGGCCGTACCGCTGATCTGCCTGGTGCTGTTGCCGATGCCGGCGGCGGCGGAACCCGTGCAAATCCCCGGTCCGCAGGGACATTTCGAGGCGGAGATGATCGCTGTCGAGGGGGCGAACCATGCCCTTGTCATCATCCCCGGATCCGGTCCGACGGACCGGGACGGAAATTCGCCGTCGATGGGGCTGATGTCCGACAGCTACAAGATGCTTGCCGAGGACCTCGCCCGCCTGGGCGTGGCATCACTGCGTATCGACAAGCGCGGCTTCTTCGGCAGCGCTTCCGCCCTGTCCGATCCGAACGACGTGACCATCAAGGCTTATGCTGAGGATGCCCGGCGCTGGGTCGAAAAGGCGTCCGAACTTGCTCCGTGCGTATGGCTTGCCGGCCACTCTGAGGGCGGCCTCGTTGCGCTTGTGGCGGCCATGGAACCTCCGGAGGCTCTGTGCGGGCTTGTCCTCATGGCGGCACCGGGACGTCCCATTGGGCAACTGATGATCGAGCAGTTCGAAGCCAGCCCCGGGGCCGCACCGCTTCTTCCCCAGCTCCGGTCCGTCGTCGCGGATCTGGAAGCCGGCCGTCACCGGGATCCGGAACAGTTGACGCCGAACCTGCGGCCGCTTTTTTCCACCGGATTGCAACGTTACATGATCGACCTGTTTTCCCATGATCCGGCAGACATCGCCGGGAACTGGGAGGGGCCCGCGCTGATCGTTCAGGGCGATGCGGACATTCAGGTTCGCATGGTGGATGCCGACCTGCTTCAAACCGCGCTGCCACAGGCGCAGCAACTGGTCCTTTCAGGTGCAACCCATATGCTCAAGGCCGATGTGGCGGGGCAGCCTGCCGCGACCTACACAGACCCTACACTTCCCCTGCATGAAGACCTCGTTCCGGGCATCGTCCGATTTCTGGACGGCGTTGCCAAACCATAACGTCTGCGTCCTGCGCTCAAGAGCCTTGATGAAGGTGGTATCGGCACTGTCTTATGCACGTGTTGGACGATAGTGTTTCCGGTTATATCTGCAATGGAGGATCGAATGGCAGGAAACCTGTGCTTGTGTGGCTGTGGTCAACTCACAAAAGGGGGGCGTTACCGGCCCGGGCACGATCAGAAACTGCGGGCGGCCCTAGAAAAGGAAGCTGGCGGGCTTGAAAGCCTGCGGATGATTGTTGAGAAACATCTGGGCAAGACTATTGCCGCGGATACGAACCAATAGGCGGCCCGGCCGGTCTTCCTTTCCGCCGGCCCTTGTATTGGCCGCTCCGGATGAATAGCTCCGGGGCAAGGAGCTTTTCATGAAAAATTTCTCACTGCTCGATCTGTCGCCGGTGCCGGAAGGCAAGACTGCCGCCGATGCCCTCGCCAATACGGTCGATCTGGCCCGCGCGGCGGAGAAGGCCAGCTATCATCGCTACTGGCTGGCCGAACATCACAACATGCCCGGCATCGCCAGCGCGGCCACGGCCGTGGTGATTGGCCATGTCGCGGCGGCCACGAGCACCATGCGTGTCGGTGCCGGCGGGATCATGCTGCCCAACCACGCGCCGCTGGTGGTAGCCGAACAGTTCGGCACGCTGGCAACGCTCTATCCCGGCCGGATCGACCTCGGCCTGGGCCGCGCACCGGGCACCGACATGGCAACCGCCCGTGCGCTGCGCCGCCACATGGCGCAGGAGGACAGTTTCCCGCAGGACGTGGCGGAACTCATCGGTTATTTCGGCGACGCGGAGGAAGGTTCTTCCGTGCGGGCCATCCCGGGGGAGGGCACCCATGTGCCGGTCTGGATCCTCGGCTCCAGCCTTTACGGCGCGCAGCTTGCCGCCTATCTGGGTCTGCCCTATGCCTTTGCTTCGCATTTCGCACCGGACATGCTGGCGGAAGCGCTCTCGATCTACCGGTCCTCGTTCCAGCCCTCGGAAACGTTGTCGGAACCCTATGCGATGATGGCGGCGGGTGTGTGCGCGGCAGAGACCGACGAAGAGGCCACCTATCTGCGTTCCTCGCAGATCCTTGCCTTCGCCCGCCTGCGCACCGGCCGCCCCGGCAAGTTGCCCCTGCCGACGGATGATCTCTCGGCCGAGATCCCCGCGCCGGTGATGGCGCAGGTCAACCATGCCCTGTCCTGTTCCGCGACCGGCTCCCGCGCCACCATCCGGGACCGGCTGCAGAACCTGATCGAAACCCACCGGCCCGACGAGCTGATGGTAACCGGCATGATCCACGACCCCGCCGCGCGGGTGCGCTCGTTCGAGATCGCGGCCGAGGTGCTGGCGGACTTGCGGGAGGTGTCAAGGGTGGCGTGACGCTGTGTTTGAAGGGCAATTCTAAACCCATTTCAGACATGTTTCGGACCCGGCGGCTTCCGCAGGGGCTGCGTCTTTCAGCAAGCTGAAGTCCGCCTCTCCTGCGTCTACCGCGCCGATCCGGACTCTCAGGCTTCTTCCAGAACCCCCGTCGTCTCGTCATGCCTGGCCAACGGGCGGTTGCCCGCCAGACGCCGTGTGAGGACGTAGAAGACCGGCGTCATGAAGATGCCGAAGAAGGTGACGCCGATCATGCCCGAGAAGACGGCGATACCCATGGCAACGCGCATTTCCGCGCCGGCGCCGGTGGACAGGACCAGCGGCAGGACGCCGAGGATGAAGGCGATGGAAGTCATCAGGATCGGCCGCAGGCGCAACCGGCTCGCCTCCATTGCCGCCTGAAGCGGGCTGCGGCCTTCCAGTTCGAGTTCGCGGGCGAACTCGACAATCAGGATGGCGTTCTTCACCGACAGGCCGATCAGCACCACCAGGCCGATCTGGGTGAAGATGTTGTTGTCGCCGCCCGTCAACCAGATGCCCGTCAGGGCGGCGAGGACGCCCATCGGTACGATCAGGATGATCGCGACCGGCAGGGTGACGCTTTCGTACTGAGCGGCGAGCACAAGGAAGACCAGCAACAGGATGAGCGGAAAGACGAAGACTTCCGAATTGCCGGCGAGGATCTGCTGGTAGGTCAGGTCGGTCCACTCGTAACCTACACCCTTCGGCAGCGTCTCCTGCGCGAGCCGTTCCACCGCGTCCTGGGCCTGACCGGAGGAAAAGCCGGGCGCGGGGCCGCCATTGATGTCGGCGGCCAGATAGCCGTTATAGCGCGTCACCCTGTCCGGACCCGTGGCGGGGTCCACCTTGAGCAGGGCCGAGAGCGGGATCATCCGGCCGTTCGCGGAGCGCACTTCCAGCTTGCCGATGTCCTCCGCGTGGGCCCGGAACTTGGCATCGGCCTGGACGCGGACGGAATAGGTCCTGCCGAAGGCGTTGAAATCGTTCACGTAGAGCGAACCCAGATAGATCTGCAGTGTGTCGAAGACATCGGTCACCGAAACGCCAAGCTGTTCGGCCCGGGTCCGGTCGAGATCCGCGTAGAGTTGCGGAACGTTGATCTGGAAGCTGGAGAACAGGCCCGCCAGTTCAGGTGTCTGGTAGGCTTTGGCGAGAAAGGCCTTGTTGGCGGCGTCGAGAGTCTCGAAGCCCAGGCCGGCGCGGTCCTCGATCTGCAGTTTGAAACCGCCGGTGGTGCCGAGGCCCTGTACTGGCGGCGGCGAGAATATGGCGATGAAGGCGTCCTGGATCGCGCCGAATTTGCGGTTCAGCTGCATGGCGATGGCATCTCCGGAAAGTTCCGGCGACCGGCGTTCCTCGAAATCCGTCAGGGTGGCGAAGACGATGCCGGCGTTGGAAGCGTTGGTGAATCCGTTGATCGACAGGCCTGGAAAGGCAACCGCATGCTCGACGCCGGGCTGTTCCATGGCAATCTCGCTCATGCGGCGGATGACGTCCTCGGTCCGGTCGAGCGTCGCCGCGTCGGGAAGTTGCGCGAAGCCGATGAGATACTGCTTGTCCTGCGCGGGCACGAAGCCGCCGGGTATACTGGTGAAGAGGCCGTAAGTGGTCGCAGCGAGCGCGGCATAGACGACCATGACGAGGCTCTTGCGCGACAGAAGCCCTCCGACGCCCTTGCCATAGGCGCGCGAGCCCGCCCCGAACACCTTGTTGAAGCCGCGGAAGAACCAGCCGAACAGACGCTCCATGACGCGCGTCAGCAGGTCTTTGGGCGCGTCGTGTTCCTTCAGCAGGAGCGCGGCCAGCGCGGGGGAGAGGGTCAACGAGTTTATGGCCGAGATGACCGTTGAAATGGCGATGGTCAGGGCGAACTGCCGGTAGAACTGGCCCGACAGACCGGTTATGGTGGCCAACGGAACGAAGACGGCGACCAGAACCAGCGCGATTGCGATGATCGGGCCGGAGACTTCCTTCATGGCCTTGTAGGTCGCCTGGCGCGGGGCGAGACCGTTCTCGATGTTGCGCTCGACATTTTCCACCACCACGATGGCGTCGTCGACCACTATGCCGATGGCCAGCACGAGGCCGAAGAGGCTGAGCGCGTTGATGGAAAAGCCGAACACATACATCACGCCGAAGGTGCCGATGATCGACACCGGCACGGCGATCAGCGGAATGATCGAGGCGCGCCAGGTCTGCAGGAACACGATGACGACGAGAACCACCAGCAGGACTGCCTCCAGCAGCGTGTCGACGACCTTTTCGATGGAGGCGCGGACGAACTTCGTGGTGTCGTAGACGATCTCGTATTCAACACCCTCGGGCATCGCCACCTGAAGCGCGTTCATGGTTTCCACCACCGAGTCTGAAATGGCGATGGCGTTGGAGCCCGGTGACTGGAAGATCGGCATCGCCACGGCGGACTTGCCGTCAAGCAGCGAGCGCAGGGAATAGTCCGCCGCACCGAGCTCGATGCGGGCAACGTCACGCAGGCGGGTGACCTCGCCGTGCTCGCCTGTCCGGACGATGATGTTGCCAAACTCCTCGGGCGTTTCCAGACGGCCCTGGGCGTTGACACTGAGCTGCAGGTCGACGCCGTCGACATTCGGCGAAGCGCCGATGATGCCGGCCGCGGCCTGGACGTTCTGGGCGCGGATGGCTGTGGTGATGTCGCTGGCGGCGAGGTTGTTCTCGGCTGCCCGTTGCGGATCGACCCAGACTCGCATGGAATAGTCGCCGGAGCCGAAGACCTGAACCTGACCGACGCCGTCGATGCGCGCCAGCCTGTCCTTGATGTTGAGCACCGCGTAATTGCGCAGATAGGTGATGTCGTAGCGCTCGTTCGGCGAGATCAGGTGCACCACCATCATCAGGTCGGGCGAACTCTTGACCGTGGTTACGCCGAGGCTCCTGACTTCGGCCGGCAGGCGCGGCTCGGCTTGCGAAACGCGGTTCTGCACAAGCTGCTGCGCCTTGTCGGGATCGGTGCCCAGTTCGAAGGTCACCGTCAGCGTCATGACGCCGTCGGAGGTCGCCTGGCTGGACATGTATAGCATGCCCTCCACACCGTTGATCTGCTCTTCCAGGGGTGTTGCGACTGTCTCGGCTATGACCGTTGGGTTGGCGCCCGGATAGGTCGCCCGTACGACGACGGACGGCGGCACCACCTCCGGATATTCCGAAATCGGCAGGAAGGGGACACTGATCAGGCCGGCCAGCAGGATCAGGAACGATAGCACCCCGGCAAAGACCGGGCGGTCGACGAAAAATCTCGAGATATTCATTTTCCATGTCCTTCCGGGGTGGGGAGGAAACAAAGCTTCTCTGTCCGGCGGCCTGTGCCACCGGCGACAATCGGAATTCGGAGCAGGGGCCGGCGGGGCTTCAGGCGGCTCCGCCGGGAGCGGTTATTTCACCGCTGCAACGTCTTTCTGCATCTGGGGATCGACAGATACTCCGGAGCGGATGCGTTGAAGACCGTTGACAACGATCCGTTCGCCGGGCGTCAAGCCGTGCTCGACGATGCGCTTGCCCTCGGCGCTGCGGCCAAGTTCGACCGCCCGGTAGCTTGCCTTGTTGTCGTCGCCGACCACAAAGACGAACTTCTTGTCCTGATCGGTGCCGATCGCCCGTTCGCTGACGAGGATCTTTGTCTCCGGCGAAGGTTCACCGAGGCGGACACGCACGAACTGGCCCGGGAGCAGCCTTCCGTCCGGATTGTCGAAGACGGCGCGTACGGCGATGGTGCCGCTGGCGGCATCGACCTCGTTGCCGATGAGCTGCATCCTGCCCCTGATCGGAGTGCCGTCGCCGCCGATGGTTTCGATTTCGACAGGAACCAGGTCCAGCGGCGGCAGGGCCGCACCGGTCTGCGGCAACTCGGCCAGAATTCTGGCTACCACGTCTTCACCGGCGTTGAAGCTGGCGTAGATCGGATCGACCGAGACCAGGGTGGTCAGCGCCGGAGAGGCGGAGCCCGCGGCCACCAGATTGCCCACGGTTATCTCGATCCTGCCGACACGGCCGGCGACCGGTGCCAGGACGCGGGTATATCCAAGCTCCAGCCTTGCAGCCTGCAGAGCCGCCTTCGCGGTGCGCAGGTTCGCCTGCGCCTCGGCAAAGGCGTTCTGCCGCTGGTCCAGGACGCTTTGGGAGATGGTCTTGTTCGTGATCAGTTTGCGGCCGCGATCAAGTTCCAGCCGGGCCAGATTAAGCTGGGCTTCTGCAAGGGCAACCTGCCCCTGGCGCTCGGTAACCGCGGTTTCGAAAGGTTCCGGGTCGATGGTGAAGAGCGGATCGCCCGCCTTGACCAGCGATCCTTCCCGGAAGTCGACCGACTGGATGGCCCCGCTCACGCGGGAGCGGATCTGAACCCGGTCGACCGCTTCCAGGCGGCCGGAGAATTCTTCCCACATCGTGATTTGCCTGCTGGCCACTTCGGCCACCGTCACGGGAACGGCGGGAGCTTCAGTAGTGTCGCCCGCGGCTGTCGCGGGATTGGTGGCGGGCAGGTTCACAAAGAGAGCCGCGGCTGAAACGGACACGGCAACTGCCAGGCTGGCGCCCGTGAGCGTCCAGAGATTGCTTTTCGATGTCATTGGTCTCTCCTTAGGACCTTCGACCGGCCGTCTTGGGATACGGCAGGTTCGAAGGCTGTTCATTGCAACTTCACTGGATGCCGATTGCATGGACGAAATCGGCAAATTGTCTTGCGGCGCATGCCTGCCACGACGCGATGTCATTGCTTTTTGCACCATAGATCGATGGCCAGCCTGTTCCGGCAGGAAGAACATGCTGGTGAACATCGACGCCGGAAGCCTTGAGCGCTGCCGCATAACCGAAGGTCTCGTCGCGCAGCGGATCGTCTTCCGAAGTCAGGACGAGAGCGGGCGCCACACCGGAAAGCCGGGAGCAGGTGCAGGGGGCGGCATAGGGATGGCACATGCCACCGCTCAGGTAATGGCTCCAGCCTTCGCTCCAGCGCTCGCGCATGCCAAGCGCGTCCGCCTCGCGCATGGAGGCGGAGGCCATGTAGGGATCGAGGAGCGGCGACAGCAGGATCTGGCCGTCCAGCTCGTCGGCGAAATGGTCCCGCGCCTTCAGCGCAACCGCCGCCGCGACATTGGCGCCGGCCTCCACTCCGCCGACGAACAGCTTCGATTTGCGGTTGCCGAGCCCGGCCCGCTTCTGTGCCAGGCACGAAAAGATCGAAAAGCCGGTTTCCAGGGGCTTGGGAAAGATGCCGCCGAGCGGGGCGTTGTAGTCGGGCAGCACCACGGTCGCGCCGGCCTGGGCTGCGGTCTCGGCGAAGAGGCTGCGTTTCGGCAGGGTACCTGTGAACGCGCCTCCGTGGAAAAACAAAAGAACGGGCGCATCCGCCGTGTTTGCGGCCCCCTCGTAGACACGCACAGCGACAGGGCCTGTGGCCACCTTTTCCAGCGTCAATTCCTTCATCAGGATCGTCATTGCCTGGTGTCGCTTCTTCCAAAGGGGGAATGGACGCCTGTCGGGGTCCGGGTTTCTACAGAACCAAGATAGGTTTGTTCGTGGAAATGAATAAGCGTGGGTTTATTGTTTTCTCTGTTCGAAATTTCGAATAATATTGCGGCACACAAATTTCAGAGAGATCTTGCCATGGATCAGCTTTCCGCCATGCGCGCCTTCGTGAAGGTCGTGGAAACCGGCAACTTCACGCGCGCGGCGGAAACGCTGCGGATGCCGAAGGCGACCCTTACCAATCTCATCCAGCGTCTTGAAAAGCATCTGCAGACCCGGCTTCTCAACCGGACCACACGGCGTGTGGTCGTCACGACGGACGGCGCTCTTTATTATGAAAGGGCGGTGACCATCATCGCCGATATCGACGAGCTCGACGGCAGGCTGTCCCAAGCGCAGACCGAGCCGAGCGGCCGGCTGCGGGTGGAGATGTCAGGGGCGTTCGCGGACTGGTTCGTGATCCCGTTTCTGTGCGAATTCTACCAGAAATATCCCGATATCCAGCTTGATATCGGTATCGGCGACAGGACCGTCGACTACCTGAAGGAGAATGTCGATTGCGCCCTGCGGGGCGGCGAGCCGGCGGACCAGTCGCTGATCGCCCGGCGGGTTTCCGAGATAGGCCTGATCACCTGCGCGGCGCCGAAATACCTGGACAAGTTCGGCACGCCGGAAAGGCCCGAAAACCTGGAAGCCGGCCATTCCTTCGTCAATTACTTTGTCGCCCAGACGGGCCAGGTGCGGCCATTCGTTTTTCGCAAGGATGGCAGGGAAATCTCCGTTGCCGGCCGGCACTGGATCGCCGTGAACGACGCCCGCAGCTATGTTCTGTCCGCCGTCGCGGGACATGGTATCGGCCAGTTGCCGGACTTCATGGTGAGCGAGGAACTGGAAAAGGGAACCCTGGTGCAGGTGCTGGACGACTGGACCACCGATACAATCCCCCTTTACATCGTCTACCCGCCGAACCGGCATCTCAGCAACAAGGTCAGGGTCTTCGTCGACTGGCTCATCCGCCTACTGGCGGGGATCCAGCCCGCCGGTCAGAGGTAGGGAGGTGGTCCGGAGCCCGAAAAGTGGCAGCCTCGAAAGACTGGTTCACGAAACCCCATGTTGAACCGCGAAGGGGTCTGACGCTGGATCTTCGGTCCAGCTGTATTCCGCACACCTGGCGACGTGTCTGGCTGTCTCTTGATCGAGAATGTGGGATATCACCGCCAGGCTCATGTCCATGCCTGCCGACACGCCGGAGGACGTGAAGAATTTTCCGTCCTCGACCCAGCGGGCCTTGCCGACCCAGTCCACCTTCGGACCAAACTGAATTGCCCAGTTGAATCTCATCTTGTTGGTTGTCGCTTTACGGCCATCGAGAACGCCGGTGCTCGCCAGAAGGGCACTGCCCGTGCAAACGCTCATGACGATGCCGGCCTTCCCGGACACCGCCCTGATCCAGTCATTGATTGCTTCGTTGACCGGTTCCACGGGTGTCCCCGGTCCGCCTGGCACGAGCAGCAGATCATAGTCAGTGCTGTCGCCGAGCAAGCGATCGACCACGATCCGTTGACCGCTCCTGCAGGTGACGTGGCCGGATTTTTCGCCGACCGTGGTGATGCTGAATTCTTCAGGCAGCCAGCCGAAGAATTCGAGTGGCCCGAACAGATCCAGCGTCTCGAAGCCGGGAAAAACCAGCGCGCCAATGGATTTCATGCTGTGGTCCTTTTCAGGTCTGAAGATGCGCGCATTCCGGATGCGCTTTCAGGAATCGATCCGTAGACGCCGGGTTCTTGACGAGATGCTCCACGGGACGGATCGGGCGACGCAACAGCTCTCCTCCACAGTTCGGACAGAGATTGTGAAAGGCGTCTTCCGCGCAATCCTTGCAGAAGGTGCATTCGAACGAGCATGTCCTTGCATCGAGGCTGTCCGGCGGCAAATCGGCATCGCAGCATTCGCAGTTGGGTTTCAGCTTTAACATTCTCCGCTCCTTTGGCTAAGGCAACGTGAGTAGACTAGCAGCCTGCGCTCTGGCATAAATGACAAGATGCCCTCAATTGCTGCCAAATCACCATGAAGACCTCCGCGCCCCGCACAGTCCTGTTTGTGGTGTTCCCGCAGATGAAACTGCTTGATCTTGCTGGTCCGCTACAGGTTTTTGCAGATGCGGTCGACGAGAACGGAGGTGCCGTTTACAGAACCGAGGTCGTCTCGACAGACGGTCGGCATGTGAAGACCGATACTCCGGTCTCCATCGCCACGCATGCGATGGGATCTTGGGAAAACGAGCGCATCGACACTCTCATCGTGGCTGGCGGCAAGGGGTCTCGCGCTGCGGCCCTGAACCCCGTTTTTGTCGACGGGGTGATGACGCTTGCAAACAGAGCGGAGCGCGCCGCATCGGTCTGCACGGGAGCGTTCGTGCTGGCGGCCTGCGGTCTGCTCGACGGGCGCCGGGCCGTGACACACTGGCAATCATGCGCTGAGCTTTCGCGAAAGCATTCTTCCGTGAAGGTCGAAACGGACCCGATCTACATTAAAGACGGAAACATCTGGACTTCGGCGGGTGTGACCGCAGGCATCGATATGGCCCTTGCCATGGTCGCGGAAGATATCGGCCGCACAGCTTCACTCTCGTTGGCGCGCGAACTGGTGTCCTACGTGGTCCGCCCGGGAGGCCAATCGCAATTCAGCTCAACCCTCGACAGACAGATCCTGGATGAAACCGGCCGGTTCGAGAGCCTTCATGAATGGATCGCAGACAATATCGACAAGGACCTGCGCGTCGATGTTCTTGCCGAAAGAGCAAACATGAGCCCCCGGAATTTCGCGCGGTTGTACACACAGCAAATCGGGACAACGCCGGCCAAGGCTGTTGAGAGCTTGCGAATCGATGCTGCGCGCCGGTCGCTCGAAGAAAGTGAACTGCCGGTGAGTGAGGTTGCGCGCCGGTGCGGATTCGGGGATGACGAACGGATGCGCCGCAGCTTCATACGCGTGCTCCATGTGTCGCCCAGCGATTATCGCCAGCGGTTTGCTACTGGTCAGATGACAGGCTCCGACGCCCTTCCCGGAGCGGCCTGACGCGGCACGCGGACTATCTTGCCGATCCCTTCAAGGCCCGGTCCCGATCAACCGGTTCATCCGCCTGCTCGCGGGGAACAGCCCGTTTTTCAGCCTTTGCCTGGGCTCGCTTTCAGGCTAGCCATTTGTCGGTAGAAAGACAGAGGATAATCAATGGCTGAAACCCTGGGACTGAACCATCTTGGTCTGGCGGTTGCCGACCTGAACAAGACCACGGCGTTTTTCGTCGATGTGCTGGGCTGGCGCGAGACCGCAAGGGACGAGAGCTATCCGCGCACCACGATCACCGACGACCGGATGCGGCTGACCCTTTGGCAGGTCGATACGGCCGGTCCAGTCAACGGCTTCGACCGCCGCCGGAACGTCGGCCTGCATCACCTGGCGCTGGAAGTCGCCAGCGAGGCCTATCTCCTGCGGCTCGCCGACAAGCTGGCCGCCTATCCGGATGTCCAGGTCGAGTTCCTGCCGGAATTCATGGGCACGGGCCCGAGAAAACACATGATGTTCTCGGAGCCCGGCGGCATCCGGATGGAACTGGTCTGGATGGGGAATTGAGAAAAGGGGCAGGGCTATCGCATTTGCCGGTCCCCCTCCGGGTCACTCCGGGCGAGTGGAGCGAGACCCGGGGCCTACTCGCCTTGCCGCTTGCTGAAGCCGCTGGGTTGAGCACGATGCGGGCCTGCTCCGGGACGGATCATGCCGCAAGCCATCCGTCGAGCCTGGCGGCATCCGGCAGGCCGCCCGCATGGACGAGCTTGCCGTCAATAGAAATTCCCGGCGTGGACATGACGCCGGCCATGGCGATGGATTTGGTATCCGTGACCTTTTCCACCTGGATATCGACGCCGAGCTTTTCGGCGGCGGCCTTCACCATGGCTTCGGTTTGCGCGCAACGCTTGCAGCCGGGACCGTAGATCCTGACGGTTTTCATGGGGTGGGTCCTTTCACGAGATGGTTCGGGCCGGGACGGCCGTGCGAATGGGAGGAGGGCAAGAGGTCCTTGGGTGGTCACATGAGAAAATTGAAGAGATAGCCGGTGGCCAGGATGCCCGCCGACACGACGCCGGCGAAGATCGCGATCAGCCGGAGCTTCAGCACCTGCTTGAGGATGATCATTTCCGGCAGGGACAGGGCAATTACCGACATCATGAAGGCCAGCGTGGTTCCGAGCGCAGCGCCTTTGCCGAGGAAGGCCTCGACGATGGGAATGACGCCGGCGGCGTTGGTATACATGGGCACGCCGATGACCACCGCCGAGGGGACCGACCACCAGGCGTCGCCGCCCATGACCTTCAGCATGATGGCTTCGGGAACATAGCCGTGGATCGCCGCGCCGATGCCGATGCCGGCAAGCACCCAGATCCACACCTTGCCGACGATCTCGCGCACCTGCTCGACGCCGACCTTCAGCCGGTCCACCATGGTCAGGCTTTCCTCGGGCAGATCGCCCGCCGGGCCCGCTGTCAGCTCGCGCACCCAGTCCTGCAGGTAGCGTTCCAGCTTCATCCGGCCCAGCACATAGCCCGCGAGGGTGGCGATGGTGAAACCGAACACCAGATAGACCGTGGCGATCTTCCAGCCGACCAGACCGTAGAGCAACCCGAGGCCGACCGGGCCAACCATCGGCCCGGCGATCAGGAAGGAGAAGGTGACGCCCAGGGGAATGCCGGCGGAGACGAAGCCGATGAACAGCGGCACCGAGGAACAGGAACAGAAGGGCGTCAGCACGCCCAGGAGGGCGGCCAGCGGATAGCCCCAGATCTGGCGTTTTCCGGCCAGGATGGCGCGGGTCTTTTCCGGGCTGAACCAGCTGCGCAGCACGCCGGTAACAAAGACGATGCCGGTCAGCAGCAGCAGCACCTTGGGCACGTCGTAGACGAAAAAGGCGATGGCCTCGCCGGTGTGGCTGTCGCGGGCGACCGGAAACAGCGAGGTCACCCATTCGGAGACCGGGATCAACTGGCCGTATGCCAGCAACCAAAGGACGGCCGCTGCGGCCACGCCCGCGTACCAGACCCAGTCAGGCGTACCGCGCCGATGGGCGCTGTCATGAATATCCGTGGTCATGCCATTTCCTGTTCGAGCAGTTTTTCGGCTTTCAGAACGGCGGTGACCACCGCCCTGAATTCCGGTTCAAGATCCGGGTTGCGGCGGAAGCGTACCCATTGCGCATCGCGCCGGGCGATAACGAGACCGGCCTCGCGCAGCACCTTCATGTGCCTGGACACCCGGCTCTGGCTGGCCTCGAGGCGTACCATCAGCTCACAGACACAATGCTCGCCCCCGTCCCAGACGATGGCCAGAGCGGTGCGGCGGGTGGGGTCACAAAGAGCGGTCAGAATGTCCTGCATGCTGACATTTTATGCGCCCTGGCGCATATGCGGATTGATGCATGTCAATGGGGGAAGGATTGGACCCATAAACAATGCGGGTGCGTGCAACCGGGGACGCGCAGCGGCTACCGCCTTGACAGGTTGAACGCGTGACAAGTGTCGCGTTACGCTTGTTCAATCAACGAAGACGGCGCATTGATCGACATGGATCTTGAGGATTACCATGGCTCTTGGGATGCATCCCGCTCTCGCAGTTCACGCCGGGGACTGGTTGAAGACGGAGATTGTCGAGCCGGCCGGTGTCAGCGTTACCGAGCTGGCGACCCATCTCGGTGTCTCGCGGCAAGCCTTCGGCATGTTGCTCAACGGCAAGGCCGGACTGTCCGCGGACATGGCGATCCGGTTTGAAAAGGCGTTCGGGGTCAGGGCGGACACGCTGCTGCGCATGCAGACGGCCTATGGCCTGGCGCAGACCTCGGTTAAAAAACGATAGAACTTTACCGGACCGGCAGTGAACCATCTAAGGGTGGCAATCTTTGCTTTGCATCGTTCGGCAAACTGAAGACGCACGAACGTCTCAGCCTTCGCTAATGGTTCCCAACCAATCCAGGAAAACTCCCAACCGGCGTAGCCCTGAGACGCGGGTGAGGTAGAGCGCGGAGATATCCAGCGGTTCCACATCAAGCTGACCAGGGAACAATTCGACCAGGCGTCCCGTGCGCAGGTCTTTGGCGATCATGAAATCGGAGAAACGTGCAATGCCCAGACCGTTCAGCACCAATTGACGCACGGCTTCGCCATTGCCAGCGGTTAAAGCCGGGGAAACGCGCACTGGGGCTTTATGGTTGGCAAAGCGCAAAGTATTTATGTGCTCGGGTATGGCGAACCGCACTTGCTCCAGCTGCGCGAGATCGGCTGGTGTCTCCGGCCAACCGTGGCGATCAAGATACGCTGGGGCGGCCACCAATTTCCAAGCTGTGCGCCCCAACGGACGATGCAACATTTCGCTATCGGGCAACTGACCCAGCCGAATTGCAACATCCGCGTGACTGCCAATCAGATCCACCAGCGTGTCAGTCATGTCGATCGATAACTGGATGTCGGGGTATTTCGCGCGAAACTCTCGCAGACGAGGGGCGAGGACATGCAGAACATAAGGCACAGGCGCGTTTACACGCAGAGGTCCAGCGGGGGCTTGTCCACTCGTTGCTATCTCTTGAAGGCTTTCGCTGCGGTCCAGAATTTCGCGCGCCTCAGCCAGAACGGCGGCGCCTTCGGGAGTGATTTCGCTGGATCGCGTGGTGCGCCTTAGCAATGTGACTTTCAGTTGCTCTTCCAGCCGGGTGACCGAGCGGCTGAGCGTTGACGCCGAAACGCCCCTGCGCCGCGCGGATTCAGCGAAGCCGCCATCATCGACGATCCCGACAAAAGCAGCGAGGTCCCCCATGCGCAGTAATTCGTGCATTTTATGCAATGGTCCATTCCAGACGTGTCTATTCTCGCAATAGATAGCGACAGGCATATACGGCGTCGACATCAAATTTATGGAGAGAACCGATGCCACTTGCCTTATGGGCGCTGACCATCAGCGCTTTTGCCGTCGGAACGACCGAGTTCGTTATCGTCGGCTTGCTTCCCACCATTGCCGCCGATCTTGGCGTCTCAATCCCTTCCGCTGGCCTGCTCGTCAGCCTTTATGCACTGGGCGTCACCATTGGTGCACCGGTGCTGACCGCACTGGCCGATCGGGTGCCGCGCAAGACACTCTTGCTGCTCTTGCTGGCGTTGTTCACGCTCGGCAATGCTTACGCCGCTTTCGCGCCGGATTATGGCAGCCTTGTCGCTGCGCGCTTTATCACCGGTCTCGCCCACGGCGTGTTCTTTGCCATCGCCTCGACCATCGCCACTGACCTGGTGGAACCTGAAAAGGAAAGTTCTGCCATTGCGTTGGTGTTCCTCGGCCTGACAGTCGCTTTGGTGACGGGTGTGCCTTTGGGGACGTTCATTGGTCAAAACTTCGGCTGGCAGTCGACCTTCCTTGGCGTGGTCGCTCTTGGCTTGATCGGCTTTATCGCCTCTGCCGTCCTGGTGCCGGCCAATCTGGCCCGTACCGCGTCAGCCGGGATCAAGGCGCAGTTCCAGGTGCTGACGTCTCCGCGGTTGCTGCTGGTCTATCTAATCACGGCAGTCGGCTATGGAGGCAACTTCATCGCCTTTACCTTCCTTGCGCCCATGCTGAATGAAGTCACCGGTCTGTCCGCAGGAGCCATCAGTCTTGTGATGCTGCTCTACGGAGCCTCTGTCGCTGTGGGGAACATCGCAGGCGGTAAGTTGTCGGACCGCATCGGTGCCGTGCCCGCGCTGACCTTGATCTTTGCAGGTCTGGCTGTGGCGCTGATTGCGCTTGGGTCAACCCTGACCAGCCCGATTGCAGCCATCGCGGTTGCGGCCTTTTGGGGCGGCTTTGCCTTCGCCAACGTGCCGCCGCTGCAATCCTATGTCGTGCAAATCGCACGTCAGGTCTCACCCGGCGCGGTTGATGTGGCTTCCGGACTGAATATCGGTGCGTTCAACCTTGGTATTGCCGGTGGGGCATGGGCCGGCGGGCTTGTTGTTGAAGGCATTGGACTGGCCGCTACGCCTTACATCGCCGCTGGTGTTGTGGTTGTCGGGATCATGCTGGTGCGCCTCTCAGGCCGCTTGAGCGTCGCCACGCCTCAGATCGTCGCCGCTGAATAGGATCGTCTTGCCCTGCCGTAACAATCTTGCGGTGGGGCGAGACACCCAATTGGAGCCACATATCATATTGCCTTGCACATGCAACGAGCGGCTTGCCGCCGTCTTTGGATATTCACTCGAAGGGGGGTCGAACGACAGCTTTACAGATCGGATCAAATCCCACCGAACGACCGACCTGGAAGCGCGATGCGGAGGTCGCGCAAACTTATGGTTGATGTCCACCCCGGACCTGCAACAGCCGTGGACCTGATCCTCAGGAAAGACCCCCGCGTCAGGCCCATGCAAAGGGAAACGGTGTCTTTGCCGCCCCGGACTTGATCCGGGGCCGGAGGGAAGGTCCCGGGTCGAGCCCGGGACGGCGACGTTGTTGTGAGCGTCCGGCTTTATAGCCCTTCAGGACTGCGCTGCACGGCGGCGACACCGGTGCGGGTGACCTCGACAAGGCCGCAGCGCACTGACTTTAGTGCCGGCAAAAGTTGGCCGGTTCGGTTAACGGTTTCGACCGCCGCCGGAACGTCGGCCTGCATAACTTGGCGCTGGAAGTCGCTAGCGAGGCCGATCTCCTGAGGCTCGCCGACAAGGTGGCCGCCTACCCGGCCGACACGCCCCCGTCCCAGACGATGGCCGGGGCGATGCGGCGGTGCGGTCGTAAAGGGCGGTCAGAATATCCTGCATGCCGGCATCTTATGCGCCCCAAAGGGAGCGGCAGGGTAGGGGACTGGCGGGTTTAGCGTTGATGAGCTGGTAAGCGGTCATTCACCGCATCGGGTGGTGATCGGTTAAACCTATCCAAGGCGGGTAGCGTAAATTGACGGCGGATTGTTGAACGGTTCACTATTTCTTGAAGTGAAGACATGCGTTGAGTTGAAACCTTCCAAATAATGCTGACAGCGTTATCTGTTTTGGCTGGGTCCGTTGTCGAAGAAGGCTGACAAGACATTCTTCACAATACCGTCATCATAGGAGACCGACCAGCATGTTGCTAAAATTCAACCTCTCTGGTGCGCTAGTTTTCAGTGTTCTGACAGTATCTGCGGGCATGGCCCAGAACTACGAGCTTGTCATTAACAATGGACGCGTCATCGATCCGGAGACCGGTCTGGACGCGATCCGCAATATGGCGATCGAAGATGGCAAGATCGCTGCGATCAGTGAGTTCCCGCTGGACGGCGAGACCGTCATCGACGCGACTGGCAAGGTCGTGTCACCTGGCTTTATCGATCTGCACGCCCATGGCCAGAACATCGGCGATTACCGGATGCAGGTGATGCAAGGAGTCACGACATCGCTGGAGCTTGAGTCCGGCGTTCTGCCCATTGCCGACTGGTACGACGGCCAGGCCAACAAGAACCTTCCTGTCAACTACGGTGCGGCTGCTGGCTGGACCTTTGGCCGGATCGCAACCTTTACCGAGACCGATCCACAGGCCACGGCGGCTTACTTCCAGGATGCACAAGGCCACAGCCACTGGAAGATGGACATCGCGTCCCCTGAGCAGTCCGAGCACATCATGTCCCTGGTCGAGCAGGGTCTGAAGGACGGCGCACTCGGCATCGGCATCAACGCAGGTTACGCGCCGGGCTACGGTCAAAAGGAGTATTTCGCGCTTTCCGAACTGGCCAACGCGTACAACGTGCCCACCTTTACGCATGTGCGGTACGCCAGCAACATCGAGCCGCAAAGTTCGTTCGAGGCAATCAAGGAACTGATCGCAAATGCCGCCATCACCGGCGCGCACATGCACCTGTGCCACATCAACTCGACCTCCCTGTCGGACATCAAGACCACGCTGGCCCTGGTGGAAGAAGCGCAGGCGAAAGGTATCAACGTCACCACCGAGGCCTATCCCTATGGCGCTGCTAACACGGTCGTCGGTGCGGCCATGTTCAGCGGTCCGGACTGGCGCGAGCGTATGTCGTCGACAGCGGAAAACTTCCAACTCGGCAAGGACCGGATGAGCGAAGAGGAACTGGCGGACTATCAGGCCAACAAGCCCGGCACCTTCATCACCTGGCATTTCCTCGATGAGACCAGCCCGGAAGATCTCGCCCTTCTGGATCTGTCGGTCACCCACCCGGCGGCGCTGGTCGCCTCGGATTCGGTCTTCTGGTCCTACTTCGACGAAGATGGCAACGTTCAGAACTATGAGGGCGATGAATGGCCCCTGCCGGACAATGTCTTCAGCCATCCGCGTTCAGCCGGCACCTTCGCTAAAATCCTGCGGTCCTATGTGCGTGAGCGCGGGCTGATGTCGCTGAGCGAGGCCATCCGCAAGATGTCGCTGATGCCAGCGCAGACGCTTGAGAAAAGTGTGCCGCAGATGCGCACCAAAGGGCGGATCCAGATCGGTATGGATGCGGATATCGTCGTGTTCGATCCCGCTACCGTCGCCGATATGGCCACTTTTGAGGATGCCAATAAACCGGCTGTCGGCGTGCAGACCGTTCTGGTCAACGGCGGTTTCTCGGTGCGTAACGGAGACCTCGTTCTGGATGCTCCAAATGGCCGCCCGATCCGCAATGCCGTAGCGGACTGATTTCCGCACAATTGGTGGAGGAGAAAACACCATGAGACTGCCTCACATTGGAATGGCGATCGCCTTTGCCTTTGCCGGAAGTGCCGCGATGGCTCAGGAAACACCGGATCAGACCCTCTTTACCAACGTCCATGTCTTTGACGGCGTTAACGAGACGCGGATCGAGAACTTGAATGTCCTGATCGAGGGAAATCTGATCAAGACCGTGTCGAGCGACCCGATTGAAGCCGGTGAGGCAACAGTGATCGACGGCGGCGGACGGACACTTATACCGGGTTTGATCGATGCTCATTGGCATACCCTTTATTGTTGCAACCCGCAGAGTGTGGTTGTGACGGGGGATATCCTTGAAGTGGCCGTGCGGGGGGCCATAGGCTCAGAAGGGACGCTTTTGCGGGGGTTCACGACTGTCCGGGATGTGGGAGGTAATTCATTTGCTATCAAGCGGATGATTGATGCAGGCGAGATCAATGGTCCGCGCATTCTTCCGTCCGGTCCACCGGTAACCCAGACTGGCGGACATTTCGACTACCGTCCTTACCAGGCGGTGCCGACCAATCCGGCGAACTCGCAGTGGTATTGGTACAGCGTCGGGCTGATGGCCATGGCCGATGGTGTGCCCGAAGTGATCAAGACGTCGCGCGAGATCATGCGCATGGGTGCGTCCCAGCTCAAGATTTCCACCGGTGGCGGGGTTTCATCCACCTATGACCCTCTGGATGTGCGCCAATTTACCAAGGCCGAGATCGAAGCCTTCGTTGAGGTCGCAGATACCTACAACACCTATGTCGCGTCGCATGTCTTTACCGATGAGGCTGTACAGATAGCCGTTGAGGCAGGCGTGAAGTCTATCGAACATGGTTTCCTGATGAGTCGCGAGACCATGGAATTGATGCGTGACAACGATGTATGGCTTTCGGTTCAACCGCTCTTGAATGATGAGGACGGCTTTATCTTTGATGATCCTGAAAGCCAGAAAAAATGGATTGAAGTGACCAATGGGACGGACCGTACTTACAGCACGGCCAAAGAGGTCGGTGTCAAAGTCGCTTTCGGTACTGACATTCTCTTCGACCCGGCCTTGGCGGAGCGTCAAGGTGCGTTTTTGGCCAAACTTCAGCACTGGTATACGCCTTATGAAGTTCTAAAAATGGCGACTTCGACCAATGCGGAACTATTGGAGTTGGCGGGCCCCCGACATCCTTACCTGGCCGGACCACTCGGTGTGGTTCAAGAGGGTGCTTACGCCGACCTGATCTTGGTTGACGGCAATCCTCTGGAGAACATCGACCTGATCGCCGCACCTCATGAGAATTTCGATCTCATCATGAAGGACGGAAAGATCTTCAAAAACACGCTGCAGTGACGTGGGATGCAGACCGAAAGTGAATGCGGAATCCAGTCAGACACCCCAGCAACGGAGTTGAAATGATGAGAAAAAAGAACCTTGTGGCCGGAGCGCTGATCCTAGTCGCAATGACCGCCTCTGTCGGTCATGCCCAAGACTATGACCTCGTAATTCTGAATGGTCGTGTCATGGATCCGGAGACAATGCGCGATGAGGTCGCCAATGTTGCCGTCAAGGATGGCCGGATCGTCAACATCACCAAGCAGGCCATTACCGGCGACGAGACCATCGATGCGACGGGACTCGTTGTTGCTCCGGGTTTCATCGACACGCACTATCACGCCGTCGATGAATTCGCGACCAAGATGGCGCTGCGTGACGGTGTCACCACCGGCATGGACCTTGAGCTTGGCGCTTTTAACGTCGGTGGCTGGTATGACGAGAAGATTGACACCGGCTGGCAGGTCAACTTCGGCACCACTGCGGGCATGATCATGGCCCGTATGGCGGTTCACGATCCCGAAGCCGGGCTGAGCGCCCCGACCGATTACGCCAGAGCGACCCCTTACATCGCCGCCGCCGGAGCCGATGGGGTTGTTGGCTGGTCAGTGACCAGATCCTCCATCGACCAGATGAACGAGGTGATGCAGATCCTCGACGAAGACCTGAAGAACGGCGCGCTCGGCGTCGGTGTCGGGGCTGCCTATATGGCGCGTGGACTGACCAGCTACGAGCTGTTCGCCGCACAACGCGCAGCGGCAAACTATGGCCGCCTGACATCGGTGCACACGCGCTATCATTTGATTCAGGACACACCGACCGAAGCCCCCATCGCCTTTGATGAGATCTTCACCAATGCCATGCTTCTGGATGCGCCGCTGCTGATGGCACACAACAATGATTACGGCTGGTGGGAAATCGAGGAGAAACTGCAACTGGCCCGGGACAAGGGCCTCAACATGTGGTCCGAGTATTACCCCTATGCCGCCGGCTCCACGCCCGTCAGCGCTGATTTCCTGCGCCCGGCAGAGTGGAAGGACAAATACGGCTATCGCTATGAGGATACGCTCTACGATCCGGTCGATGATGCCTATCTGACAGATGAGACCTACGCAGCCCTGCTGGAAAGCAATCCCGGCCGCGCCGTTGTCGTGTTCTTCCCCTACCGCGAAGACTGGATGCCCTATTGGCTAACCATTCCGCACATGACCATTGCCAGTGATGCAATGGCTGGCGTTGGGGACGATGGCGAGCTGCTGCCCTGGGACGCGGACTGGTCAGACTATCGCGGTCACCCGAGAACCTCGGGTACACGGGGCGCCACCCTCCGCATGGGCCGCGAACAGGGCGTGCCACTGATGTTCACCATTGCGCAGGCCAGTTACTGGGTCGCCAAACACTTGGGCGATACAGGCCTTGAATCCATGCAGGATCGGGGCCGGTTGCAGGTGGGCAAAGTTGCCGACATCACCATTTTCGACCCTGAGACCGTCACCGACAACTCCGGCTACAAGGTGGGCGAACACGGCATTCCAACCACTGGAATTCCCTATGTCGTGGTCAATGGCACAATTGTGGTCAAGGACAATGAAGTGCTGCCGGTCAAGGCAGGTCAGGCCATCCGCTTCCCGGTCGAAGCCGAGGGCAAGTTCAAGCCCATCGAAGTGGGCACCTGGCTGAACGAGCACACCATTGGTCTGAACCCGGGTCTGGCTCAAATTCACGGGGAAGACGATTCAGGTGCTGGGGCGCTGCTGTCCGGGGCGGCGGAGTAACCCGGAACACAAGCTCCTTGAGCAATTGCGGTCGTGAGACCGGGTTTGGTCCGGGAGCGTGCGGCAAGCATCTCTCTTCGTTCAACTTGGTGAGATGCTTGCCTTTGGCAAAACATGACGGTGTGGCGTTGGTGCAAGCCCTGAATTGTATAGTCACTTTATCCGCGGCTCTTCCTCCCGCCTCCTTCGCACCTGCAGCGCAATTGCAACAATTCGACATGATTGAAACATACTGCTGCAAATCCGCGCCCCTAGCTTCCTGTCGTCGGCTCTGAAACGGGCTGTTGCGCAACTTCCGGCAAATTACCGGTTGAAGGTTGCGGCGGCAGGGCGTTTCATGGGTGGGCAGGAACGATCCCGGAGAAACCGGGGCGCCTTACTGGATTGGCCCGATGCACGGCATGAACGTGGACGGGTTGATCCTCCAGAACGAAGATGAAGCATCTTGTCCGCGTTCCTTCGAACGCGGGATGCTCAAGATCAACCCGCTTTCAGTTTCTGAAAGCGAAAAAGTTGATCGCATAAAATGGATGAAGCATCTTGTCCGCGTTCCTTCGAACGCGGGATGCTTCAGGGGAAGAAACGACATATGGTTGGGTCGGCCAGCGCTACACTGCGCGGGGAGGACACCTTTCCGAAGATCCTGCTGCACAATGCGCAGGTATTCGGGAACCGGACAGCGTTCCGGGAGAAGGATTTCGGGATCTGGCAGAGCTGGACCTGGTCCGGGGTGGCAGAAGAAATCCGCGCATTTTCCATCGGGTTGCAGTCGCTCGGCCTCAAGGCCGGAGACAAGATCGCAATTGTCGGCGCGAACCGGCCGCGACTCTACTGGGCCATGGTCGCCGCGCAGGCGATCGGCGCGGTGCCGGTCCCGGTCTATGCCGACAGCGTGGCGGAAGAAATGGCCTATGTGCTTGGCCATGCGGAAGTCGTCTTCGCGATCGTCGAGGATCAGGAGCAGGTCGACAAGCTGTTGTCGATGTCGGACGAAGTGCCGTCGCTCAAACATGTGATCTATGACGAGGTGCGCGGTCTGCGCGACTACGATCATTCCCAACTGCACGACTATGCAACGGTCCAGGACAAGGGCCGGGCGCTGCAGGCGCAATCGGCGTCTCTCAAGAGCGAGTGGGAACAGGGACTTGCGGCCGGCAAGGGCTCGGACATTGCAGTGATGCTCTATACATCGGGCACCACGGGGCGCCCAAAGGGTGTCATGCTGTCCTTCGACAACCTGGTGATCTCGGCGCGCAACGGCAATGAGTTCGACCATCTGGACGAGACCGAGGAAGTGCTCGCCTATCTGCCTATGGCCTGGATCGGCGATCATGTGTTTTCGCTCGCGCAGGCCTTCACGGCCGGTTACTGCGTCAACTGCCCGGAAGGCATGGACACGATCGACGTCGACAGGCGCGAGATCGCGCCGACCTACTTTTTCGCGCCGCCACGGGTCTTCGAGACCATGCTGACGATGATCATGGTCAACATGGAAGACGCCGGGAAGACCAAGCGCGCCATGTTCGATTATTTCATGGGCGTGGCGCGCAAACTCGGCGAAAAGATCCTCAACGGCGAAGAGGTTTCTCTGAAAGGCCGGCTGCTGTACCGGCTCGGCGAGTTCTTTGTCTACGGTCCGCTCAAGAACCGCATGGGCCTCACCCGCATGAAGGTTGGCTACACCGCCGGGGAGGCGATCGGGCCGGAGATCTTCCAGTTCTACCGTTCGCTCGGCCTGAACCTGAAACAGCTTTACGGCCAGACGGAAGCCAGCGTTTATATCACCCTGCAGCCTGATGGCGAGATCTTCGCCGACACGGTCGGCAAGCCGGCTCCGGATGTGGAGCTGAAGATCGCCGAAAGCGGTGAGGTCATGTATCGCTCGCCGGGGGTTTTCGTCGGCTATTTCAAGAACGATGCGGCCACTGGCGAAACCAAGACGGCGGATGGCTGGGTGCATACGGGCGATGCCGGCATTATCGCCGACAACGGCCATCTGAAGATCATCGACCGGGCCAAGGACGTCGGCAAGCTGACGGGCGGGGCCCTGTTCGCGCCCAAGTACATCGAGAACAAGCTGAAGTTCTTCCCCAACATCAAGGAAGCCGTGGCGTTCGGCCATGAGCGGGACCGGGTCGGGGTGTTCATCAACATCGACCTGACCGCCGTCGGTTCCTGGGCGGAGCGCAACAACGTTAATTACGCGTCCTATCAGGAGCTGGCCCAGCATCCGGATGTCTATGCAATGATCGAGAGCCATGTCGAGCAGGTCAACCGGGACCTGTCGCGTGAGCCGATGATGGCCGGTGCCCAGATCAGGCGCTTCCTGATCCTGCACAAGGAACTGGATGCCGATGACGGCGAACTGACACGGACCCAGAAGGTGCGCCGCAGTTTCATCGCCGAGCGCTACGGGCCCCTGATCGAGGCGCTTTATGACGGCTCGGCCACCAAATACGTCAAGACGGAAGTGACCTTCGAGGACGGCCGCAAGGGCGCGATCGAAGCGACGGTCGAGATCCGCGACATGGCTTTCCATGACGCTGGAACGGCCAGCAGGGAGGCCGCCGAATGAATGCTTTTGTTGCCGACGAGGCATTGACGCCGGCAGGCCCTCAGGCAAGCGGTGAGGCCGAGGTTTTGCTCAGGGTCGACAACGTGTCGCTGGCCTTCGGCGGGGTGAAGGCGATCACCGATATCTCCTTCGACATCCTCAAGGGAGAGATCCGGGCGATCATCGGCCCGAACGGCGCCGGCAAGACCTCCATGCTCAACGTCATCAACGGCTTTTACCATCCTCAGGAAGGCACCATCACCTGGCGCGGGAAAGTCCGGCGCAAGATGAAGCCCTACGAGGCAGCCAGCCAGGGCATCGCCCGTACCTTCCAGAATGTGGCGCTGTTCAAGGGCATGACGACGCTGGACAACATCATGTCCGGCCGATCCCTGAAAATGCATCGCAATTTCTTCTGGCAGGTCCTGTGGCGCGGTCCGGCGGAGCGCGAGGAGATCGAGCACCGCAAGAAGGTCGAGGAGATCATCGACTTCCTCGAAATTCAGGCGATCCGCAAGACGCCGGTCGGCCGACTTCCTTACGGTTTGCAGAAGCGGGTCGAGCTCGGCCGGGCGCTTGCCATGGAGCCGGAGCTGCTGCTGCTCGACGAGCCGATGGCGGGCATGAACCTGGAAGAAAAAGAAGACATGAGCCGCTTCATCATCGATGTGAACCAGGAATTCGGCACCACCATCGCCCTGATCGAACACGACATGGGCGTCGTCATGGACCTTTCCGACCGGGTGGTCGTGCTCGACTACGGCAAGAAGATCGCCGACGGGCCGCCCGAAGAGGTTCAGGCCAGCCAGGCCGTCATCGATGCCTATCTCGGCGTCAGTCACTAACGAAGGGGGTAACGTCATGCTCTACGACATATTCATCGATCCCTTCGTACAAATGTACGACATGCCGGATTTCTTTCTGCAGGTGCTGTGGGAAGGCTTCGTCGCGGGAATTCTCTATGCGCTGATCGCGCTCGGCTTCGTGCTGATCTTCAAGGCGTCCGGCGTCTTCAACTTCGCCCAGGGCATCATGGTGGTGTTCGCCGCGCTGACTCTGGTGGGCTTTCACGAAAACGGCGTGCCGGCCTATATGGCACTGGTTCTGACCGTCTTCGTGATGGGCATTCTGGCCTACGGGGTGGAGCGGATCGTCATGCGGCCGCTGGTCAACCAGCCGGAAATCATCCTGCTGATGGCCACCATAGGACTGACCTATTTCCTCGTCGGGTTCGGCGAGTTCGTTTTCGGCGGCGAGCCCAAGCAGATGATCACCGAAGAACTCGGTCTGCCGACCGGCTCGACGGCGTTCGAGATCGGCGAGCGCGGGCTGATCATCCTGCAGCATATCGACATCGCTGCGGCGGTCATCGCGGTGATCATGGTGACCGCACTCGGCATCTTCTTCAACAAGACCCGTATCGGACGCGCGCTCAGGGCCGTGGCCGACGATCACCAGGCGGCGCTGTCGGTCGGTATCTCGCTCAACCAGATCTGGGCGATCGTCTGGTTTGCTGCCGGGCTGGTGGCGCTGGCGACCGGCATCATGTGGGGCGCGCGGTCCGACGTGTCCTTCGCGCTGGAGATCGTCGCCTTCAAGGCGCTGCCGGTGCTGATCCTGGGTGGCTTCACATCGATCCCGGGCGCCATTGTCGGCGGCCTGATCATCGGCTTTGGCGAAAAGATCGGCGAGCTTTACTGGGGCGGCCTCGTCGGTGGCGGCGTCGAATCCTGGCTCGCCTACATCATCGCCCTGGTCTTCCTTCTGTTCCGGCCGCAGGGCCTGTTCGGCGAACGCATCATCGAGCGGATTTAGAGAGCCTTTCATGTTTTATCGCGAAGCCGGACAATTCAAGACGAGCTACAAGGCCGATCAGGCGCTGTTCCCGATCCTGCAGGACCGGATCGGCATGGCCGTCATCCTCATCATTGCCTTTGTGGTCATTCCCGCCTTTGCCAATGATTTCTTCCTGACCTCCATCATGATCCCCTTCCTGGTGTTCGCCCTGGCGGCGATCGGGCTGAACATCCTGACGGGGTATTGCGGGCAGTTGTCGCTGGGGACCGGGGCCTTCATGGGCGTTGGCGCCTATGCGGCCTACAAGCTGACGTCCATCTTCCCGGACGCCAATGTCATCGTCATGGTGCTGGTGTCGGGTGTGTTCTCGGCCGCCATCGGTGCGGTGTTCGGCTTGCCGAGCCTGCGCATCAAGGGGCTTTACCTGGCCGTGACGACGCTGGCGGCGCAGTTCTTCCTGGAATGGTGCTTCATCCGCATTCCGTGGCTCTACAACTACAATGCCTCCGGCGCGATCGAAGTGCCGCGCCGGGAAATGTTCGGCTTTATCGTCACCGGCGCGGAAGCGCTGCCGATTACCCGTTATTTCGTCGTGCTGTGCATCACCGCCGGCATCGCCTATCTGATGGCGAATGTCCTGCGCGGGCGGATCGGTCGCTCGTGGATGATGATCCGCGACATGGACATCGCCGCCGAACTGATGGGTGTGCGGCCCCTGCGGACCAAGCTGATGGCCTTTGCGGTGTCGTCCTATATCTGCGGTGTCGCGGGCGCGATGATGGTGTTCTTCTGGCTGAACGCGGCCGAGCCGTCCTCCTATTCGATCCGCCTGTCCTTCCAGATCCTGTTCATGGTGATCCTGGGCGGTCTCGGCAGTCTTGGCGGCGCATTCATGGGCGCGGCGTTCATCTGGATCCTGCCGGTGCTGCTGAAATTCGTTCCGGGTTTGCTGGGCATCGATATCGCGGCGGAGACCGTCGAACACGCCACCTTCATGATTGTCGGGGCGCTGATCATATTCTTTCTGATTGCCGAGCCGCACGGGTTTGCGCGGCTCTGGCAGATCGCAAAACAAAAGCTCAGGGTCTGGCCGTTCCCCTACTAGGCCAAGGCCGGGGACTGCCAGTCTTTTCGCAACGCCATCCGGACCCTGGACCAGGCCGGTGAGGAATGGCGCAACAGGTCCGGCGGCGTTTATTGACTTGCGCCGTATGGGAGGAAAAACATGAGAGACTTCAAGCAACTCGCTATCGGAGCGGCCGTTGCGGTCGGCGTCGGACTGACCGGTGTCATGGCACCGGCAGCCCAGGCGCAGGACAGCAACTACGTGCCGCTGCTGACCTATCGCACGGGACCCTATGCCGGATCCGGCATCCATATCGCCAACGGCATGCATGACTATCTGAAAATGCTGAACGAGCGCGATGGCGGCATCGGCGGCGTCAAGCTTGAGCTGGAAGAATGCGAGACCGGCTACAACGCCCAGAAAGGCGTCGAGTGCTATGAAGCCACCAAGGGCAAGGGCGCGCTGGTCTACAACCCGTATTCCACCGGCATCACGCTGCAGCTGATCCCGAAAGCCAGTGTCGACAAGATCCCGGTCCTGTCGATGGGCTACGGCCTTTCGGCTGCTGCGGACGGCAACGTCTTCCCGTGGGTCTTCAACGTTCCGGACACCTACTGGGACGGTGCGTCGGTGGTGATCAAGTACATCGGCCAGCAGGAAGGCGGACTTGAAAACCTCAAGGGCAAGAAGATCGGCTACATCTTCCTGGATGCCGGCTACGGCCGCGAGCCGATCCCGCTTCTGGAGCAGCTTGCCGAGAAATATGGTTTCGAACTGCTGCAGTATGCGGTGCCGGGTGCCGAAATGCAGAACCAGTCCTCTCAGTGGCTGAACGTGCGGCGCGACCGTCCGGACTACATGGTCATGTGGGGCTGGGGCGCGATGAACCCGACCGCCATCAAGGAAGCCGTCAAGATCCGCTTCCCGATGGACAAGTTCATCGGTGTCTGGTGGTCCGCGGGTGACGACGATGCGGCGGCCGGCGGCGATGGCGCCAAGGGCTACAAGGCGATGAACTTTTCCGGTGTCGGCAGCGACTTCCCGGCACTCGCCGATATCCAGGAGCATGTCATCGACGCTGGTCTCAGCTCCACGGACGCGGCTTCCGTTGGTGGAACGCTCTATAACCGGGGCGTCCTGAACTCCGTCATCATCGCGGAAGGCATTCGCACCGCGCAGGAGCTGACCGGCAAGAAGGTCATCACCGGCGAGGACATGCGGATGGGCCTGGAAGCCCTTGATCTCGACGAGGCCCGCCTCGAAGAGCTGGGCCTGAAAGGCTTTGCACACCCGATGAAGGTGACCTGCGAAGACCATGCCGGCAGCCATCCGGTCTTCATCCAGCAGTGGAACGGCGAGAAGTGGCAACAGGCGTCCGACTGGATCGAGCCGATGACCGACCTCGTCCGTCCGCTGCTTGAGGCTGCCGCGAAGGAGTACGCGGAGAAGAACGCTCCTTGGCCGGCACGTACCGAACCCTGCCCGAACTGATCGGCAGTCCGCTCCGCCGCGCGTGACTTGCGCGCGGCGGAGCCTCTCAGGAGAGCATGGAATGACACTAGCGGATATCGAACAGAGCGGCGCAGGACCGGCGGCGGAAGCGGCCGAAACGATCCTGACGGTCAACAATATCGAGGTCATCTACGACCACGTCATTCTGGTGCTGAAAGGCGTTTCGCTGACGGTTCCCAAGGGCGGCATCGTGGCGCTTCTCGGTGCGAACGGCGCCGGAAAGACGACGACCCTCAAGGCGGTATCCAATCTGCTCGGGGCGGAACGCGGCGAAGTGACCAAGGGAAAGATCGTGTTCGAGGGGGAGGAAGTTCAGGCTTTGTCACCCAACGATCTGGTCCGCAGGGGCTGCATCCAGGTGATGGAAGGTCGGCACTGCTTCGGGCATTTGTCCATCGAAGAGAACCTGCTCACCGGGGCCTATACCCGCAAGGACGGCTATGGCGCGGTGAAGGCAGACCTGGAGATGGTCTACAATTATTTTCCGCGCCTGCGTGAGCGCCGGCAAAGCCAGGCCGGTTACACCTCCGGCGGCGAACAGCAGATGTGCGCGATTGGCCGCGCCCTGATGAGCCGTCCGAAGATGATCCTGCTCGACGAACCCAGCATGGGTCTGGCGCCGCAGCTGGTGGAGGAAATCTTCGAGATTGTCCGCCAGCTCAACAAGAATGAAGGCGTCTCCTTTTTGCTGGCGGAGCAGAACACGAACGTCGCGCTGAAATACGCCACATACGGCTACATTCTGGAATCCGGCCGCATTGTTCTGGACGGCGACGCCAAGGCGCTGCGCGAGAACGAGGACGTGAAGGAATTCTATCTGGGCGTGGGTGGCGAAGGCCGCCGCTCGTTCAGGAACGTCAAACATTACAAGCGGCGGAAGCGCTGGCTGGCCTGATCTATCGGGTTCTTACAGGCGGAGATAACCATGAGCGACACTCAGTTCGACGCGCGCGAGCGGCAGGCGCCGGCTCAGCGCGAGCAGGATCTTTTTGCAAGATTGCCGGACCTGCTGGCCCACGCGGTCGCCAATTCTCCGGCCTGGTCGGCGCATCTGGAAGGTCACGCTGCGGGCTCCGTGAAAGACCGGGCGAGCCTTGCCGCGCTGCCGGTGCTGCGCAAATCAGCGCTTCTGGAAAAGCAGCGTGCCAACCCGCCTTTTGGTGGCTTTCTGGCGGGCGAGCTCTCGCTTGCCGCCAGGGTGTTCATGTCTCCCGGCCCAATCTGGGAACCGCAGGCTCCCGGGCTTGATCCGTGGAACGGGGCGCGCAGTCTTCATGCGGCGGGGTTCCGCAAGGGCGATGTGGTCCTGAACGCGTTTTCCTATCACCTGACGCCGGGCGGCTTCATTCTGGATCAGGGCGCGATCGCGCTTGAATGCACGGTGTTTCCGGCCGGCACGGGCAATACGGACACATTGGCGGAAGCCGTCGAGATTCTCGGTCCATCGGGCTTCGTCGGTACGCCGGATTATCTCAAGGTGCTCCTGGACCGGGGCCGCGAGCAGGGTCGGAACATGTCGTCCATCCGCAAGGCTCTCGTCTCCGGTGGGGCTCTTTTTCCCTCGCTGCGCGCGGAATACGAAGCGCAGGGTATTGCGGTCAGCCAGTGCTATGCCACGGCGGATCTCGGTGTCATCGCCTATGAGAGCGACGCCCGGGAGGGGATGGTTGTCAACGAGGACTACATCGTTGAAATCGTCCGGCCGGGAACCGGGGAGCCGGTTGCCGAAGGCGAGGTGGGCGAACTTGTCGTGACCAACTTCAACAGCCTGTACCCGCTGATCCGGTTTGCCACGGGGGACCTTTCCAAGATCATTCCGGGCCAGTCGCCCTGCGGGCGCACGAACATGCGGCTTGCCGGCTGGATGGGCCGCGCGGACCAGCGGACCAAGGTCAAGGGCATGTTCGTCGACCCGGCGCAGATTGCGCAGATCGTGTCGGCGCATCCGGAAATCCACAAGGCGCGCCTTGCAGTGAGCCGTCTGGGAGAAATGGATGCCATGACGCTTGCTGTGGAAACGGAAGAGACAGGCAACGGCCTTTCCGAACGGGTCGCGGCGACCCTGCAGGAGGTGACGCGGTTGAAGGGCGAGGTGCAGCTTGTGTCTCCCGGAGGCCTGCCCAACGACGGCAAGGTGATCGCCGACGAACGGGAGTACGGCTGACAAGCGCATCTCGAAAGATAGGCGTGGGCCAGTTGCTTGCGGGGGGCTGTCGAGTGCCAGGCGATTGGAAAAGGTTTATCCTTTGTGATCCAGGTGAATTTCCGGGCGTATGCTCTTTGCCGCATTGGCCTTCCTGCCGGCCTGAACTATGTAAAGCGGCACAGCATCAAAAATTTCAGGATAAGTCCCGCCCATGACCGTTCAACCACCTCGTCCCCCTGCAGAAGAACCGGTAACCGGTCTGGCCGGAGAGTATCGGAATGTCCGTCTGCCGCAGGGCCATCCTGTCGTCAAAAGCGGTAAGGTCGGTGTTCTGCTGGTCAATCTGGGCACGCCGGACGGCACCGACTACTGGTCCATGCGCCGTTACCTGCGTGAATTCCTGTCCGACAAGCGCGTTATCGAGTGGCCGCGGGCGATCTGGTATCCGATCCTTTACGGCATCGTCCTGATGACCCGTCCCGGGAAATCCGGCAAGGCCTACGAAGAAATCTGGAACAAAGAGAAGAACGAGTCGCCGCTGCGCACGATCACCCGCAACCAGTCGGACCGGCTGAGCGAAATGCTGGGCGACGATGGCGGCCGTTTGAAGGTGGACTGGGCGATGCGTTACGGACAGCCCTCCATTCCCGACCGGCTGAAGGCGCTCAAGGACGAGGGCTGCGACCGCATCCTGGTGTTTCCGCTCTATCCGCAGTATGCGGCAGCCACCACCGCGACCGTCAACGATGTGGTGTGCCGGACGCTGCTGGACATGCGCTGGCAGCCCGCCATCCGCACCGTGCCGCCCTATCACGACGATCCCGTGTATGTGAAAGCGCTGGCGAAGTCCGTCGAGCAGCATGTGGAGAGCCTGGACTTCACGCCGGACGTGGTCCTGACGTCCTATCACGGCATTCCGCAGTCGTATTTCAAACGCGGCGATCCCTACCATTGCCACTGCATGAAAACCACGCGGCTGATGCGCAACGTTCTCGGTTGGGACGAAGACAAGCTTCGCGTCACGTTCCAGTCGCGTTTCGGCCCGGAGGAATGGCTGCAGCCCTATACGGACAAGACCGTGGAACAGCTGGCAAAAGACGGCGTGAAGAATATCGCTGTGATGAATCCCGGTTTTGTCGCCGATTGTCTTGAAACGCTTGAGGAAATCGCCGGAGAAGCGGCAGAGATCTTTGAAGAAAACGGCGGCGAGAATTTCAGCCATATCCCGTGCCTCAATGAGAGCGACCTGGGTATGGAAGTGATCGAGCATGTCGTGCGCCGGGAACTTGGCGGCTGGATCTGATCCGAAGGTGCGCGCCTTTGGAATGCCTTGAGTGAAACTTCGAAAGAATCATGATCGTCACATGTTTGTGGCGATCGATCTTCAGACTCCTGCGGCAATCGCGGGCGTTGCCGGGCGATGTTGCCGGTCTCGGCGAATGCGCTGGCACAGAGCCTTGAAAATGCGCATAATGCCCGTTCTATTTTAAGAGCTTATGGGAGTTGTTAATGCCACTCGCAGGATTTGATATTTTCCTGATTGCCCTCCTGGTGCTGGTCGTTCTGGTGTTTTTCGCCGGGGTCAAGACAGTTCCACAAGGCTACAACTACACGATCGAGCGCTTCGGGAAATACCGGAAGACCCTGATGCCAGGTCTGAATTTCATCATTCCGTTCATCGACAAGGTCGGCCACAAGCTGAACATGATGGAACAGGTGCTGGATGTTCCCTCGCAGGAAGTCATCACCCGCGACAACGCGAGCGTCACGGCCGACGGCGTCACGTTCTATCAGGTGCTCGATGCGGCGCGGGCTTCCTACGAGGTTCTGGGACTGCAGAACGCAATCCTCAACCTGACCATGACCAACATTCGTTCCGTCATGGGATCGATGGACCTGGACAGTCTTCTGTCGAACAGGGACGAGATCAACGCTCAGATCCTGCGTGTCGTCGATGCGGCCGCGGAGCCCTGGGGCATCAAGATCACCCGTATCGAGATCAAGGATATCAACCCCCCGCGCGACCTGGTCGATGCGATGGGGCGGCAGATGAAGGCGGAGCGCGAAAAGCGTGCCTCCATCCTCGAGGCCGAAGGAAAACGTCAGTCGGAAATTCTCAAGGCGGAAGGTCAGAAGCAGTCGCTGATCCTGGAGGCCGAAGGCCGGCGCGAATCCGCGTTTCGCGACGCGGAAGCCCGCGAACGTGAGGCCGAGGCGGAAGCCAAGGCCACCCAGATGGTCAGCGCGGCAATCTCGGCCGGGGATATTCAGGCGATCAACTACTTCGTCGCCAACAAATATGTCGAGGCCTTCAAGGAACTGGCCACATCGCCAAACCAGAAAACGCTGATCCTGCCGATGGAAGCAACGTCGCTGCTTGGGGCTCTCTCCGGGATAGGGGAAATCGCCAAGGAAGCCTTCAGCGATGACAGGCGCAAGGGCAGGACTGCGTCGGGTATTCCCGATACAGGCGGTTCCGACGGAGAGAACGCGTGAGCCTGACGGAAAGCATCATCGCCTATCTGGGACCCTGGAGCTGGTTCGTTCTGGGGCTCATCCTGCTGGGACTGGAGATTCTCGCTCCGGGCACGATCTTCCTGTGGTTCGGGGTTTCGGCGCTGGTGGTCGGTGTCGTGGCGCTGGCCTTCGGCTTCGGCTGGCAGGTCCATGTCGGGTTGTTTCTGGTGCTGTCGCTGGTGAGCCTGCTGATCGGCCGCCGTCTGATGACCCGGCTGTCATCGGAAAAAGGCGATCCGGGCCTCAATCAGCGGGGCAGCCGCTATATCGGCAGGGAGTTCACGCTCACAAAGCCGTTGAACGAAGGGGCAGGGAACCTCTCCATCGACGATACGATCTGGCGGATCACCGGTCCGGATCTTCCAGCGGGCACAAAGGTGCGTGTCGATGCCATCGACGGCGCGCGGCTGGTCGTCTCGCAGGCCAAGTGACGGTCGCTACCGTATTTGGTTCGCAAACCTAGGGGTTGTGACCTGCCGGCAAGGGCGGTTCTTCGGCTTTCAGGAGAATGCCGATCCGCCGGTTGGCTGCAAGATAGGGATCGTTTGGAAAAAGCGGTTCCGTATCCGACTTTCCGATAACCGCGTAGAACTGGTCTTCCTGAACGCCGTATTCGGACAGGATCTGCCGGGCGATATTCGCGCGCTCGCTTGAAAGGTCCCAGCCTGTATAGCCCGGGTCTGCGGTCATCTGGCCGGAGGTCGTGTGGCCGGAGATTTCGATACGGTTCGGCATCTGCGACAGAACCGGCGCCATCTTGGCAATCAGGCGGCGGGTGGTTTCGTACGGATATTTCGAGCCTTCACGGAACATCGAGCGGCCGTCCTGGTCGACCAGCATGATGTTCAGCCCCTCCTCGGATTCCTCCAGGATAATATTGCTGGAGATCTCCGTGATTTCGGGCATTTCCTGCCAGGCCTGCCGCAAGGATGCTGCCGCCGTGGCAAACTGGCGGGGCTTTTCGATCTCGGCTTCCAGCGTGTCGTGGGTGTTGGCTTCCGGGCCCTGCGCCTCCCGCTTTTCGTGGCGCTCCTGGGCGAAATCCGAATCCAGCTCCTGATCGACCTGGCTGACATCCTTCATGTAGTCGCGGATCGGTATGCCCTCGACCTCGATGATGCCGGTTTTCCGGGCGGTATCCTTTACGCCGAAAGCCTCGCGCATGGACCCTGCGACGACCTGCAGTTTTTCCTTGTCCTGAATGGAAAAGGAAATGATCAGAACAAAGAAGCAC
This sequence comes from uncultured Roseibium sp., assembly GCF_947496995.1. Classification (GTDB taxonomy): domain Bacteria; phylum Pseudomonadota; class Alphaproteobacteria; order Rhizobiales; family Stappiaceae; genus Roseibium. The sequence continues at coordinate 9,048 of NZ_CANMFD010000008.1, read as the reverse complement.
ACGAGCAGCGACATCAGGTCGGCGAATGTCACCAGCCAGTCAGGCGCGCCGCCTCCACCTTGCGGTTTTTTCCTCGCCATTGCCTAACGCCCTTGCTGTCTCATGCCAGCCGTATTGACCAAGTCTCTGTCAATTGCCGTTGGCATCACGCCGCTTCCACCATTTCCGCGCGAATTTTTTCCGGAAGATAGGCCACAAGCATTTCCTTGATGAGCGCCGGGCTCTTGGATTCGCGGATCTGGCAGACGCCGTCGATGATCAGGGTCTGATTGAGTTCATCGACATCGAATTTTGCGTCGAGCTTGTCCACCAGCGGTAGACAGATGATGTTCGAGATGAGCGCTCCATAGAGCGTGGTGAGAAGCGCAATGGCCATGGACGGGCCGATGGCAGCCGGATCGTCCATGTTCGCCAGCATCTGCACCAGACCGACCAGCGTACCGATCATGCCGAATGCGGGAGCCGAGTCTCCCAGCGCCTTGAACACGCGCTTGCCTTCGGAGAGCCGCGAGAGCTGAAGGTCGCGTTCGCGCTCCATGGATTCCTTGATGAACTCAAGCTCGTAGCCGTCGGCGATATACTGAACGCCCTTGGCAAGGACCGGGTCGGATACATCGACATTTTCCAGTCCGAGAGGGCCGGACTTGCGAACGATCTCGCCAAGATTGGTGATTTCTGAAATCAGGTCGCGTGGTTTCACGCCGCCACCGGCGAGGGCAACCTTGAATCCGGTCACGAAAGCGGTGGCAATGTCGGAGAGCTGAAATCTGATGAGCGTTGCCGCGAGACCGCCGCCGATCACGATCAATATCGAAGGAACATCGACGAATTGTCCGAAACTTCCGCCAATAAAAATTGCGGTTATGACAATGCCGAAGGCACCAACAATTCCAATTAGGGTCGCCAGATCCATTCTGTACACACACCAAGGTCTGTGGCTCTAAAGCCATTGAAACTTGGACGCAGTGTAAGAGCGCTATGGCTAATCAAATCCTAATGCCACGCGCATTGTCGCGCTGGAAGGTAACTTTTTCCAGGCGTCACCGTATTTTTACGGAGAAAAGAGTTGCCGGCGCGCGATATCAGGCGGCGCCGATCCGCAGCAGGTCGTGCAAATGGACGATACCGACCGGGCGTCCGTCCGAAACAACGAACACGGAGGTGATCGCCAGGCTGTTCACCAGCTCCAGTATGGAGGCGGACAGGGTGGTCGGTGACACGGACTTCGGTGCCCGGGTCATGATTTCGCCGGCCGTCTTTTCCAGAAGGTTGGAAGAGACGTGGCGGCGCAAGTCACCGTCGGTGATGACGCCGATGAGCTGTTTCAACTCGTCCGTGACGCCGAGGACACCAAATCCCTTCTGCGTCATGAGAACGATGCCTTCGCTCATCGGGGCAGAAGCGGATACCAGCGGCATCCGGTCGCCGGAATGCATGATGTCCCTTGCGGTTTTCAGGCTCGCACCGAGTTTGCCGCCCGGATGGAAGACACGGAAATCCTGTGCCGTGAAGCCACGGCCTTCCAGAAGCGCCACCGCGAGGGCATCGCCGATCGCCAGCTGTATGAGCGCCGAGGTCGTCGGGGCAAGCCCGTGCGGGCAGGCTTCGGCCACGCTCGGCAGCTTCAGGACGATATCAGCCGAACGACCCAGGGTGCTGTCCTGGCGCGAGGTGATGGCAACCAGCGGAACCTTGAAGCGCCTTGTATAGCTGACGATGCTTGCAAGCTCCTGGGTTTCCCCGGACCAGGAAAGCGCAAGGACAACATCACTTTCCGTGATCATGCCCAGATCGCCGTGGCTCGCCTCGCTCGCATGCACGAAAAACGCCGGCGTTCCGGTGGACGCAAGGCTGGCGGCAAGCTTGACGCCGATATGCCCGCTCTTGCCAACGCCTGTCAGGATGACACGGCCCTTGCTGTTGCGAATGAGATCGAATGTCTGCTGGAACGGTCCGGCAAGACCGTTTTTCAAGGCGGCCCGAACCGCGCTCAATCCGGCTATTTCCGTTTCGAGCGTGCGCTCGGCGGAAACCAGACAGAGCGAGGTCATGTCCACGTCATCGTCAGCGATAGGGTCGAGCAAGGGGTTGGTCATGATACGCGATCTTATTATTTCTGTTACCTTAGCTCTAGGCTACTCCCTGTTCGGGATCAAGAAGCTGTCAGTTCCTAAATGGATTTAAACGATATAGTTCTTTCAGCATGCCACTTTGCGAAAAAGAAACGAAGCATTAACCATCCTTCTTCAGTTTGAACCGGATCCTGAAACCGACCGGTTCTGACTGTTCATGCGCGGCATCCTGCTCCTTATAATCTGCTCCGCCTTCCTGCAGGCCGTGCCGGCGGCTGCGCAGACGGCTGCGTCGGATCTGAGGGGCGCGGGCGATCCGGATGACCCGCTGGCTGCAGACAACGCGGAAGCTGCGGTGGCGCAAGGCCAGACGCGCAATCCCACCCAAGCCGACATCTATCCGCTCAGGGGAACGATCAACAGCGCCGAGGCGGAAACAGGCTCGAGCGGACTTGGAACCAACGGCCGGGCGCAAGCCATCAGACCGTTTTCCGACCGTCTGGCCGCAGTCGACCGCGCCGTTCCCCTGTCGGAAGCGCTGGTCGATGCGACCGTCTTCGACGGCGATACGTCCTTCGACGCGGCGGACGGTATTCGTCTTGGCTCCTTCACCCTGACACCGCAGCTGACGGTGTCCTCGGGCTGGACGGACAATACCTCCGGGTCGGCGAACGGCACTTCGGGCGGATTGTACAATCTGTCGCCGGATGTGTCGTTGACGTCCGGCTGGTCCCGGCATCAGCTCGACATGTCCTTTCGCGGTTCCTATACCGGCTACCCGGAATCGCCTGACGACAATGATACCTCGGTCTCGGCAGCGGCCAATCTGCGCCTCGATATCAGCGAGGCGACGCAAATGAACGGCGGATTGGGCTACACCTATTCGAGGGAAGAGGACGGCAGCGCGGAATCCTCCTCCGGCACGGATCATGTCCAGACGATCTCGGCCAGCCTTGGGGCCACCAGAGCGATCGGCCTGGTCGCGGCAACCGCCTCTTTCGACGCTGATCGCAATACCTACACAACCGATGGCGGCAGCTCGGAAAGCGGACGGGACAACACGCTCTATTCGGCAAATCTGCGGCTGGACGGTAATACCGGGAGTGTTCTGTCGCCCTTCGTCGAAGGCTCGCTGCTGTTGCGGCGCTACGATCAGAGCTGCAGCGACAGCCTTTGCGAAAAGCGTGACGCCAACGGCTATCAGCTACGGGGCGGCCTGACCGTGGCCTCCGGCCCGAAGATCTCCGGGGAAGTGGGCGCCGGCTGGCGGATTGAGGATATCGAGGACAGCAGGCTGGAAAACCTTTCGGGGCTTGTGGTGGACGCGTCTCTGGTCTGGTCGCCGAGCCGCCTGACGACTGTCACGGCGGGGGCGGGAACCAGTTTCGAGGCAACCGATATCGACGGGGCAAGCGGTTCGATCATCTATTCCGGCGATGTTCGCCTCGCTCATGCCTTCAGCGACCGTTTCGTCGCGGAGACAGGCTTCGGTTACAGCTACCGCACCTACCAGGGTGTTTCGATCGAGGAAAACACCCTGAGCGGCTTCGGCGGACTAACATTTGCCCTGACACGCAACGTGGCGTTGACCGCCGATTACACCCACAGCCGATTTGACAGTTCCCAGGCAGACAGCGACTATTCGGAAAATGCGGTTGAAGCCGGCTTGAGATTCCGGCATTAACTCTACGGTAACCTAAACAAGACCATTGATGGTGCGGGGGCAGAAGCAAATACGGAACGGGCTGAAGGAGGCCCTGATGCGGATCTTTGTGCGCGATACAGAAAACGTGAATTTCTCTGCCCACTTCGTCAAAACCTTGAAAACCGTCCTGTCGCGTTTTCTTTGCATGACGGCTGTCGCAGCCGGTCTGATCGTCTGGGCTCTGCCCGCGCAGGCCGACGCGGGCTTTCAGCGGTTTATTTCCGGGTTCTGGCCAACGGCCAAGGCGGCCGGGATTTCTTCCCAGACATACAACGCGGTCTTTACCGGCATGCAGCCGGACGACGACACGTTGCGCCTGATGAGCAAGCAATCGGAATTCGTCAAACCGATCTGGGACTATCTCGACAGCGCCGTGTCGCAAGACCGGGTCGAGAAGGGCCGCAAGCTTCTGAACGAATACGGGCCTGTCCTGAAGCAGATCGAGGCCCGTTACGGGGTCGACCGCGAGGCGGTGCTGGCGATCTGGGGCATGGAAACCAACTACGGCGGCTTCATGGGTCGCCACAACGTGGTGCAGGCGCTGGCGACGCTGGCCTATGCCGCGCCGCGCCGCAAGAGCTTCTGGGAAAAGGAACTGGTCACCGCTCTTGGTATCGTCCAGGCCGGGCATGTCCGCTTTCAGGACATGGAAGGTTCCTGGGCGGGCGCCATGGGACATACGCAGTTCATGCCGTCCAGCTGGAAGGCCTATGCGGCCGATTATGACGGTGATGGCCGCCGGGATATCTGGACTTCCATCCCCGACGCCCTTGCCTCCACGGCAGCTTATCTGCGCAAGCACGGCTGGCAGACAGGCAAGACCTGGGGCTACGAAGTCAAGCTGCCGGCGGGTTTCGACTATCACATGGCCGATGGCGACAAGACGCTGACCCTGGGTGAATGGAGCCGCTACGGCATCCGTCGTTCGAACGGCAAGGGTTTTCCGCGGCCTTCCGACAACGCCATCCTGGTGCTGCCCGCCGGAGCCAGCGGACCGGCGTTTCTGATGCTGCGCAATTTCTATGTGATCAAGCGCTACAACAACGCGACCGCCTATGCTCTCGGGGTCGGCCTTCTGGCGGATCGCATCATTGGCGGCGGCACGCTGGAAGGCGACTGGTCGCGGGAGCATATGCCGCTCAACCGCTCCGAGACGGCGGAATTGCAGGCGCTTCTCAACCGCCGCGGGTTTTCCGTGGGGACCGCCGACGGCAAGATCGGACCGGCGACCCGGAGGGGCATCCGCGCCTATCAGAGTTCCAGGGGGCTTGTGCCGGACGGCTATGCCTCCGTGGTTCTGCTGGCGCATCTGAAGATGGACGGGTAAAGTCGGCCCGAGACCCCTTTCCATCAGGAGCCCGGTGTGACCATCCGACCCTGGAAAAACAGAGCCAGCCATGCATCGAGATTGATAGCAGGGCTGGCTGTTGCTTTTTCACTCGTTGTCTTCAGCGGTGGTCCTCCCTCGGCCCTGGCGCAGGATGCGCCGGGCAAGGAGATTGTCGTCGCACAGAACGGTGTGTTCGGGTTCAATCCCTTCGCGCCTCTGCAACGGCTCTTCGGCGGCGGACGGGAGCGCAAGCCCGCACAGAAACAGCCTCCCAGCACACGCAAGCGGCAGGTGGCCCGGCCCGCCGGGACACCGCCCAAATTCCAGGTCATGCCGAAGGACCCGGATGCGGGGCTGATCCTGGTGGTCGGCGACCGGATGGCGCGCGGCGTAGCGGACGGCCTCAAGTTTACGCTGGCGGACAAACAGCAGATACGCGTTGAAGCGGTGACGGAAGACACGGCCGGTTTTGCCGGCGACACCGCGCCGGACTGGTCGGCCCAGGTACTGTCGAAGATCCGCGGCGCGGACGTCAAGGCCGTCGTCGTGATGATCGGACAGCAGGATATCGGCAAGTCCTTTCCCGGCGAGCCGCCGGTGGAGTTCATGACCGCCGAGTGGCTTGACATCTACCGCAAAAAGATCGACGCGCTTATCCGTGTGGTCCGGCAGGAGAGAAAGCCGATTGTCTGGGCGGGGTTGCCGCCCACCAATCAGGAACTCCTCAATGGCGATTTCACCCAGCTCAATTCGATTTTCCAGAGCGCTGCCGAAGACAGGCGGGTTCGATACGTCGATATCTGGGATATTTTCCTGGCCGATGACGGCAGCTATTCCTCCTATGGACCGGATGTCGACGGCAAGAACGCCAGGCTGCGGGCGAACAACAGGATCGATTTCACCTGGGCCGGTTACCGCAAGGTGGCGTTTTTCGTCGAACGGGAGCTGTCACGGCTTCTGGGCGGCTATGGCGGACTGGCCTTTGAAGGGGTGGAGGACGATCCGAACTTCATCGTCCTGACCGGCCGCACGACCTCGCCGGAAACCCTGCTTCTCGGCGGCGACGAAGATGCGCAGATGGACCGTAACAGCGCGGCCTACGGCCTCTTCGTCACCGGAAAACCGCTGCCCCCGGTCCCCGGCCGCGTCGACGATCCGCGCATGCCGGTGGAAGGGGCTTCGGCGCTCGGGGATGCTGCGGCGAGCGGGTCGTAGAGACGCAGTCTCAGCCACAGCCGCAATATGCCTCAACGGTTACCATGCATCATTTCGTGCAGAGTTTATTGAGCCGAATGCTGTGTCGGCCTACCATCATGCTGCAAATTCGTTGCCTTCACGATGCCTCCGGAGAGGAACACGCTGGATGATTGCCTACGTTACCGTCGGCGCTGATGATATTGCGCGTGCGAAACGATTTTACTCCGCGTTCCTGCCAGCCCTTGGTTACGAACTGGAGGAAGGGCCCGAGGGCCTGAGCTACGCGCTGCCCGAACAGCCGGGTCAGTCTGCCGCTCTGCCGGATTTCTACGTTAAACCACCCTTTGATGGGCATCCGGCCACAGCTGGAAACGGTACAATGATCGCGTTCGAGGCCAGGAATCAGAAGCAGGTTCGTGATCTTCACTCCGCCGCGCTTGCGGCAGGCGGCTTTGACGAGGGCCAGCCCGGCTTCCGTGACGCGTATGGGCCTCATTTTTATGTTGGCTACCTCAGGGACCCTCAAGGCAACAAGATCGCACTGTTTTCCAGCGATCCGGACGAACCCGGCCGGGATGGATAACACGGGTTACACGGGCTTAGATATCGCATTGACATGGCTGTCTCGAGCGTCTTCCTGAATCCATGAATCTGCTTGAACGCGACAGGCTCTAGAACCTTGCGGCCAGTCTGGCGTTGAAGGCGTGATTTTGGGCGTTGATGCCGAGACCGCCGTTGTAGCTGGCGGTGAGGTTGACGTTTTTGCCGAAGTCCAGGTTGAGGCCGGTCTGGATCAGGGCGGTGTCCCTGTCCAGGGGCATGCCCGAAATCTCGAATGCATCGCCGCCGGAGTCGAACCGCATCAGTGAAGTGGCATCGAGATCGCCGAAGGCATGCTGCCAGGCGAGAGAGCCGTTGAGCGAGACGGTGAAAGCGTCGCCTGCAGCCACTTGCTGCTCGGCGCGGAGGCCGAGGCTGGTGACGCCGAGTGTCTGCGAAGCGGCGGCAACGGAGAGCGCTGCGGCGCCGCCCGTCTCGGTGAAGCTGTCATTGCGCTGATGGATCAGGGCCGCGCCGGCGAAAGGCTCGAACCGGGCAACGTGTGTATCGACGGTAAACCCGGCTTCGCCGAAGAGCTGCGCGGTGGCGGCGGAATAGTCCGCGCTTAACGTGTTTTGCAGCGTTCCGGCGGTCGCGCTCCGGCTGGTGGAGACATCGTGCCAGGCATAGCTGGCCCCCACGCGGACCCCCAGAGCCTCGAACTGATTGCCGGCATAGGCGCCGAGTGTGTAGCTGTCCACACTGCCTGACGATGCACGGGCGTCCACATCGAAGCTGGTGTTGCCGTAGCCCGCCATCACGCCGCCGCGCCAGCCGTTGAAGAGGCTGGTGTCCACGCCCATGAAGAAGCCGCCGCTGACATGGTCCATGGTGCCTGCATTGCCGTCGCCCTTGCTCCGGCCCCAGTTGCCATAGGCCTGCCCCCAGGCGATGGGACCGTCGCCGGAGACGGTCGGCGCTTCGCCTTCTCCGTTGAAAGCCATCAGCTCCATCTCGCCGGATGCGATGCTGTCGAAGGCCGTACGGATGCGATCGCTGACGGCATCGCGCGCGAGACCGCTCTGCCGGATCAACAGGGTGTTCACGGAGGCATGGACTTCGCCGGACAGACTGTCGAAGGCGGCGCGGGCATCGGCTTCGCTGAGCACACTCGCGGCGTCGAAAACAGTATTGCCGAATCCGAGCGTATCGAGAGCACCGGCTGTCGCACGCTGGTTCGGCGTTCTGGCCGAGGAGGCGAATGAGAAATCGTTGCGGAACAGCTTCAAATAAACGTTGTTCGCATCATAGCTGAGGGACGAGTCGAGGAAGGCGAAGGTATCGGTGACCGAGCCGAAGGTGCCGGTGACACCCGTGTTTGCGGTGAGCACCGTGTAGGTGGTCGTGACAGAATAAGTGAAGCCATCGTCCGTGCCGTTTTCCGGCGAGACGCTGACGGTCGCGCCGCTGTCGATGGCAACTGTGCCCGTGGCAACGATCTTGTCGGAGTTGCCGTCCTTGTCAACTTCGACGGAGTAGATGGAGCCGGAGGCGAAACTTGTGTCGCCGCTGACATTCAAGGTGCCGATGGAATTGCCCGGTGCAACCGTGCTGCCGGAATTGGTGGCCAAATTGCCGACCGTGCCGGAGCCGCCGAGTGTGCCGCCGTTCAAGGTCATCGCGCCGGTGCTGCCGTTGATCACAAGCTTGCCGCTGGAAACCGTCGTGCCGCCGGTGTAGCTGTTGCTACCGGTAAGGATCAGTGTCCCGCTACCGGATTTGGTCAGACTGCCGGTGCCGGAGATCACGCCGTCATAGCTCAGTGTATCGGAGCGACTGAAGGTCAGGGCGCTGTTGTTGGTGACATCGCCGGAGAGGCTGCCGCTTGTGCCACCGTCACCGACCTGCAGCGTGCCGGCCGAGATCGTCGTGCCGCCGGTATGGGTGTTTGTGCCGGTAAGGGTCAGTGTCCCGTTACCGGATTTGGTGAGACTGCCGGTGCCGGAGATTTCGCCGTCATAGCTCAGTGCATCGGAGCGATTGAAGATCAGGGCACCGTTGTTGGTGACATCGCCGGAGAGGCTGCCGCTCGTACCACCGTCACCGACCTTCAGCGTGCCGGCCGAGATCGTCGTGCCGCCGGTATGGGTGTTTGTGCCGGTAAGGGTCAGAGTCTCGGCACCGGATTTGGTGAGACTGCCGGT
>NZ_CANMFD010000007.1 GCF_947496995.1 uncultured Roseibium sp. | reverse complement strand
TGGCGCGAGTGACGGGACTCGAACCCGCGACCTCCGGCGTGACAGGCCGGCACTCTAACCAACTGAGCTACACCCGCTTGCGGAATGAACAAGTGTCCTTCCGAAGTGGCGCTGATGTACGGCGGCTGGATTGCGAAGTCAAGCACCGAGCTCATTCTTATGTGTCGTTTTTTTAAAACCCCGCCGGTTACGACACTTCGCAGGAATGAATCCTCTTCAGTCCTTGTGGATAATGTTTTCCGAAAGCAGAAGAAGGAGGGAATTGCCGGGACCGGCTGATCCGCGCTTTGTCATTTTCCTCAATGCCTTGTACAGAACGAAGCGCCAAGGGACCGGTCTGACAGCCTCTCTTCGGGACATGGTTGGCCCGGGATCACGATCAGGCTACGCCATTGCACATGAAGACCCTGACGCTGATCGCGCCATGCCAGGACAAATCAAAAAAAGACGGGGGGAATGGTGGGCGATGAGAGACTCGAACTCCCGACATCTTCGGTGTAAACGAAGCGCTCTACCAACTGAGCTAATCGCCCTCTATGAGGTGAGACGCCTTTTAGGTTGTCCCCCGGCACTTGGCAAGAATAAAATAGAACAGATTTCGCAGATCCCCACATGCTGTGGATGAGTGCGCACCGGCTCCCGGAACGGTCTTTCCCAAGTAAAGGATACCCGGACGAATGACGCCTTCCCGCCGGTCCGTGCTGACGCGCCTTTTTCTCGGCCTCGCCAGCTTGCCGCTTGCCTCCATGACGCGTCCGGCCAGATCGGCGGACGGTGCCAGGGTTGTCGTCATCGGCGCCGGCATCTCCGGTCTTGCCGCAGCAAGACAACTGGCGGATCGTGGTTTCAAGGTCACGGTTCTGGAAGCCCGTAACCGCATCGGCGGCCGGCTGTGGAGCGACCGATCGCTTGGCATTCCACTGGATCTGGGCGCGAGCTGGATCCACGGCACGCGCGGCAACCCGGTCGCGCAACTGTCCGAAAGTCTCGGCCAACCTCTCCAGGACTGGAACTATGAGGACAGGGCCGTTATCGACCTGACGGGCCACCGGGGGAGATTGCAGGAAAGAGCCGACGAATTCCTGACCGGATTGGAAGATTTCGCAAGTCAAGCCGGATCGCACGCCGCCACGCTTACGATTCGCGATGCCGTGAGCCACATCCGGCGAAATCGCCGGATCGCCCATCTGTCCGACGCGGAAATCGGCGCCTTGATCGCCAATCACGTAGAACTGGACTATGCCGCCGACAGCGGAGAACTCGCCCTCGCAGCTCTCGAGGAAGGCCGTGTCCTTGGCGGTCCGGATGCGATCCTGCCCCGCGGCTACGACCGTCTGGCCCATGGCCTGGCAAACGATCTGGAGGTCCGGCTCTCTTCATCCGTCGACGGCATCTATCACTCTTCCAACGGTGTGTCGGTCCTGGTGAACGGGCAGACCTTCAGCGCGGATTACGCCATCGTCACGGTACCTCTCGGCGTGCTGAAATCCGGACGGATCGACTTCGGTCCCCCACTGCCCGACGCAAAGCGCAAAGCGATCGGCAACCTGGGCATGGGCGTGCTCAACAAAGTCTATCTGACCTTCGCCGAACCATTCTGGGAACCTGATGCGCTGAACTTCATCAGGGTATCGGACAAGCCTCGCCAGTTCGCCTACTGGATCAATCTCAGCCGGACGACCGGCGTTCCGGTGCTCGGCGCGCTCAATGCGGGCTCCTTTGCCCGCGACCTGGAGGCCATGGACAACGCCGGGCGCATGGCCACGGCCCATGAAGCGCTCCGCACCATGTTCGGTGCCGACCTGCCTGCCCCGAAGGCCGGCATTTCCTCCGCCTGGGCAAGTGATGCACAGGCGCTGGGATCCTATTCGTTTCTTGCACCAGGCAGTACCGCCGCCGACCGGTTGGCCCTTGCAGCGAGCGTGAATGACAGGGTGTTTTTCGCGGGCGAAGCCACAAGTTCAGACTTCCCCGCGACCGTTCACGGCGCGCTGCTGTCCGGACGGAAAGCTGCGGACGAGGTGCAGGCGCTCGCCTCCTGACCGGTTATCGGAACCGGTAGGCGAACTGCAGCATGTCCGTCAGGCCGCGCTGCGGATCGTCCGCTGCCAGACCGTTCTGGTTGAAGAACTGGACCAGCCGGGCGATTCCCTGATGGTCGTCCGGACCCCTGGGAGGTGGCTGATCCATGAGCTTGGCGGCAATGATCCACGACATTGTCCGTCGGAATCTCTTCTGGTTGGCGCTGAACTCGGGATTGCTCGCCGCCCGCTCGAACAAGCCGCCCCAGGCCTGGTTGACGGCATCGTTGATGGCCTCGACCCGGATGAACCCGGCCTTGTTCGGACTGCGCGCCTTGTTGAGAAGGTGGTCGATATTGTAGCCGGCAAGATCGCTGGACGTTGCCTTGAGGCCATAGACCTGGTGGACAAATCCGAGCCAGGCCTTCTGGTAGGAGGAATAGCCCGCCCGCACCCAGACGCTGGCATTGTGGTCCGGGTCGCCCGGTTTCCGGACGATGGCGACATTCTTCAGGCTGCGGCGCCCTGCCCGTTCCGTTTCAATCGTGTCATCGAAACCGTCGAGAAAGACCAGACGACCGAGTCGTTCGGGATGCTCGACCTGAACCTGGACAAGCGGATCCTGCACCCAAGCATTGAAGAGCGCCCGCTGTCGGCGGCTTATGATGGCTTGCAGCGACATGTCCGGCTCCCGTTCCGTCGGCTGGATCCCACGCAACGCTCACTATAGCGGCGAATACGCAAACGCGGCAGCCCACAATCGGGAATTGAATGCTGAAAATGAGAAACCCCGCATCCGGCATCGGATACGGGGTTTCTCGAAGAACTCGAGTGTGAGCGCCTTAGGCGTTCACAGCGTCCTTCAGGCCTTTGCCGGCCTTGAACTTCGGCGTCTTAGAAGCCGGGATCTGGATCGTTTCGCCAGTCCGCGGGTTACGGCCTTCGGTTGCAGCACGTGCGGAAACCGTGAAGTTGCCGAAGCCGATGATGCGGACTTCGTCTCCGCCTTTCAGCGTCTGAGTGACCACGTCGAAAGTTGCGTCAACTGCTTCGCCTGCCTGCGCCTTGGTGAGGCCGGTCTTTTCTGCAACAGCTGCGATCAGATCGTTCTTATTCATAGCAGATACCTTTCTAAGAAACGGCAGATTGCCGACGATTCCTGTCAGCGCCGTTGCGCGAAATTCGGGCGAAACGACTCGAAACGCAAGTGGTTTTTTCGCAGAAAACCGCCATTTTGACCAATTATTCAAAAGAAAAGCCCCGGATTTACCGGGGCTTGACTTTTTTTGCGCTGTCGAGACGCTTTTAGTGAGCGAAAAGACCCGCTTTTTCCTCTTCCGACTCACCCGCCTTTGTGGCGGCTTCCGCGGCGGTTTCATCCCACTCGATCGGTTCGGGAACCCGGACGAGAGCGTTTTTCAGCACCTCTTCCATGCTGGATACCGGAATGATCTCCAGCGAGTTCTTTACCGAGTCGGGGATATCGGCCAGATCCTTGGCGTTGTCTTCCGGGATCATCACCAGCTTGATTCCACCCCGCAATGCGGCCAGCAGTTTCTCCTTCAGACCACCGATCGGAAGGATCCTGCCGCGAAGCGTGATTTCACCGGTCATGGCCACATCCCGGCGAACCGGAATACCGGTCATCGTGGAGATGACCGCGGTTGCCATGGCGATACCTGCGGACGGACCGTCCTTCGGCGTCGCGCCTTCCGGCACGTGCACGTGGATGTCCTTCTTGTCGAAGGTCGGCGGTTCGATGCCATAGGCGATCGCGCGCGAACGGACATATGAGGCCGCTGCCGAAATCGACTCTTTCATCACGTCCTTCAGATTGCCGGTTACGGTCATCTTGCCCTTGCCCGGCATCATCACGCCTTCGATGGTCAGCAACTCGCCGCCCACTTCCGTCCAGGCAAGACCGGTAACGACACCGACCTGGTCTTCCAGCTCGACTTCACCATACCGGTAGCGCGGCACACCGAGATATTTCTCGACCACTTCTTCCGTAACCGTGATGCTTTCCTTGTCGCTCATCAGGATGTCCTTGACCGACTTACGGGCAAGGGTCGCCATTTCGCGCTCAAGATTACGCACGCCGGCTTCACGGGTGTAGCGCCGAACGATCAGATGCAGGGCATCGTCCTCGATGGAGAACTCGCCTTCGCGCAGGCCGTGATCCTTCTCCGCCTTCGGGATGAGGTGACGGCGGCAGATTTCCACCTTTTCCTCTTCCGTGTAACCGGCAATCCGGATCACTTCCATACGGTCCATCAACGGACCGGGGATGTTCAGCGTATTCGCCGTCGTCACGAACATCACGTCGGAAAGATCGTATTCGACTTCCAGATAGTGATCCATGAAGGACGAGTTCTGTTCCGGATCCAGCACTTCGAGAAGCGCCGAAGACGGATCGCCGCGGAAATCCATGCCCATCTTGTCGATCTCGTCGAGCAGGAAGAGCGGGTTGGATTTCTTCGCCTTCTTCATCGACTGGACGACCTTGCCGGGCATCGAGCCGATATAGGTCCGGCGGTGGCCGCGGATCTCCGCTTCATCGCGCACGCCGCCAAGCGACATGCGAACGAATTCACGGCCGGTCGCCTTGGCGATCGACTTGCCGAGCGAGGTCTTGCCGACACCGGGAGGACCAACCAGGCAGAGGATCGGACCGCGCAGCTTGTTAGCCCGGCTTTGCACCGCAAGATACTCGATGATCCGTTCCTTGACCTTCTCGAGGCCGTAATGGTCCGTGTCGAGAACCTTTTCGGAAAACGCCAGATCATGCTTGATCTTGGATTTCTTGTTCCACGGAATGCCGATCAGCCAATCGAGATAGTTGCGCACGACGGTCGCCTCGGCGGACATCGGGCTCATCTGCTTCAGCTTCTTCATTTCAGCTGCAGCCCGCTCGCGCGCTTCCTTGGTCAGCTTGGTTTTCTTGATCTTTTCCTCAAGTTCCGCAATTTCGTCGCGGCCGTCCTCGCTGTCGCCAAGTTCCTTCTGAATGGCCTTCATCTGCTCATTCAAATAGTATTCGCGCTGGGTCTTCTCCATCTGCCGCTTGACGCGGGAGCGGATGCGTTTTTCCACCTGCAGAACGGAGATTTCGCTCTCCATCATGCCCAGGACACGCTCAAGCCGCTCGGCGACGGATACGACGCCAAGGATTTCCTGCTTTTCCGGGATCTTGATCGCCAGATGCGAAGCGATTGTATCCGCCAGCTTGGAGTAGTCGTCGATCTGGTTGACCGCGCCGAGGACCTCCGGGGAAACCTTCTTGTTCAGTTTCACATAGTTTTCGAACTCGGAAATCACGGAGCGGGCAAGCGCTTCCACTTCGATTTCCTCGCCATCGCGCTCCGGCAGAACCGTGGCGGTGGCTTCGAAATAATCCGTACGCTCGCTGTAGTCTCCGATCTGGGCGCGTGCGCCGCCTTCGACCAGGACCTTGACAGTGTTGTCCGGGAGCTTGAGCAGCTGCAGCACGGTCGCAAGTGTGCCGACGTTGTAGATCTGGTCCGGATTGGGATCGTCGTCGGCCGCATTCATCTGGGTTGCCAGAAGAATGTGCTTGTCCGTGGTCATCACCTCTTCCAGGGCCTTGATCGATTTCTCGCGGCCGACAAAAAGAGGCACGATCATGTGCGGAAAGACGACGATGTCGCGCAGGGGCAGAACGGGATAGACGGCGGTGCCGTCCGGATCGATGGCGCGGGTTTCTGCGTCGCTCATTTTTTTTCCTTTCTCGGCGTGTTCCGGCCCCACTCGGTAAAAGGCAGCCTGAACACTGGAATACGGCTTTCGGCTATTGCTTCCGATTGGCCGGACCGCGGCACCCCGACTGGGCATACCGGCGATCCGCACGAGCCGTCCTTTAGGGCTATTAGGTGGACACCTGACCTGCCGGTGTCAAGGTCGCTCCGACCGATGGTGAAGTCTTGTCTGTTGACGACTCGCTGCCCCGGTGGATAAGCGGCCGACACGGCACAATCGGGCGAAAAAGCAAAATGCCGCCCTTGTCGAGCGGCATTTATTCACGTTTTTCCTGTGTCGGAACCCATCAGGCGCTTGTCGCGGAGGTTTCCTCGCGATCCTCGTAGATATACAGGGGACGCGCTTCGCCCTTGACCACTTCCGGCGAGATCACGACTTCCTTGACACCCTTGAGGCCCGGCAACTCGTACATGGTGTCGAGCAGGATGGACTCAAGGATGGACCGAAGGCCGCGGGCGCCCGTCTTGCGGTGGATCGCCTTGCGGGCGATCGCCTTGAGCGCTTCGTCGTGGAACGACAATTCGACCTGTTCCATTTCAAAGAGCCGCTGATACTGCTTGACCAGAGCGTTTTTCGGCTCCGTCAGGATGGTAACCAGGGCTTCCTCGTCGAGGTCTTCCAGCGTCGCAATCACCGGCAGACGACCGACGAATTCCGGAATGAGACCGAATTTCAGCAGATCTTCCGGTTCCAGCTCGGAGAACAGCTCGCCGATCCGGCGGTCTTCCGGGGCATGGACCTTGGCCTGGAAGCCGATGGAGGTCTGGGTGCCACGGTCGGAAATGATCTTGTCGAGACCTGCAAAGGCACCGCCGCAGATGAACAGGATGTTGGTCGTGTCCACCTGCAGGAATTCCTGCTGCGGATGCTTGCGGCCGCCCTGGGGCGGGACGGAAGCGACCGTACCTTCCATGATCTTCAACAGCGCCTGCTGCACGCCTTCGCCGGAAACGTCCCGGGTGATCGACGGATTGTCCGCCTTGCGGCTGATCTTGTCGACTTCATCGATATAGACGATGCCGCGCTGAGCCCGCTCGACGTTGTAGTCGGCAGACTGCAGAAGCTTCAGGATGATGTTTTCAACGTCCTCGCCCACATAACCGGCTTCGGTCAACGTGGTGGCATCGGCCATCGTGAACGGCACATCCAGGATCCTGGCAAGGGTCTGCGCCAGAAGCGTCTTCCCGCAGCCGGTCGGACCGACAAGCAGGATATTGGACTTGGCCAGTTCCACATCATTGTTCTTGGAGGCGTGGTTCAGGCGCTTGTAGTGGTTGTGGACGGCAACCGAGAGAACCTTCTTCGCACTGCCCTGCCCGATGACATAGTCATCCAGGACGTCGCGAATTTCCTGAGGGGTCGGGATCCCGTCCCGAGACTTCACCAGCGAGGATTTGTTTTCCTCGCGAATGATATCCATGCACAGCTCGACACATTCATCGCAAATGAAAACAGTCGGGCCGGCGATCAGCTTACGCACCTCATGCTGGCTCTTGCCGCAGAAGGAGCAGTAGAGCGTATTCTTTGAATCGCTGCCGCTGGCCTTGGTCATACAATTAACCTCGCGTTTTCGGGGAGTGTCTCCCCTTATCTTTCCGGATGCGGCCGAATTATGACTGAACCGGTTTTGAAGAGATGCATTAGCACCCCTTCACAATCTGATGTCACCATGCTTCACCATTAAAAATCAATATAGGTTTAAGGCGAAGATGAAAACCCGGCATCAATCGGGCATTTTCCGGTCTTAAACCATGGAAATTGTGACCATGCTTAAGACCGGGTAAGCCTGATCACTTTTCAGGCTCTTCACCGAGCGTCGTGCGATCGGTTATCACCTTGTCCACGATCCCGAATTCCTTGGCCCTTTCGGCGGTCATGAAGTTGTCGCGCTCCAGCGCTTCTTCGACCTGATCGAGGGTCTGTCCGGTGTGTTTCACGTAGATGTCATTCAACCGGCGCTTCATCGCAAGAATTTCCTGTGCATGAAGCATGATATCGGCGGCCTGACCGCGGAAACCGCCGGAAGGCTGGTGAACCATCACCCGCGCATTCGGCAGAATGAATCGCATGTCCTTGTGGCCGGCGGCCAGCAGAAGCGACCCCATGGAGGCAGCCTGACCGATACACAGCGTCGAAACCGCAGGGCGGATGAACTGCATCGTGTCGTAGATCGCCAGTCCGGAGGTAACGAGACCACCGGGGGAGTTGATATAGATCGCGATTTCCTTGCTCGGGTTTTCCGCTTCCAGATAAAGAAGCTGGGCACAGATCAGGGTAGCCACGTGATCTTCGACCGGGCCGGTCAGGAAGATGATGCGCTCCTTGAGCAATCGCGAATAGATATCGAAGGCCCGCTCTCCACGGTTTGTCTGTTCGACAACCATCGGCACGAGCGTGTTCATGTAGATATCGGCAGGATCCTTCATACCTCATCCATAAGCTTGAGATGGGACCCGGCAGTCAGCCGGGCCTGATTCAGCCCCCCGAGCGCATCGATCAGGGGCCTGAGTCGAAAAAAGCGACACCCCGTATATATGGGATGTCGCCCTCAACGCAAAGTCATGACAGATACGGCGTGAAAGCAAAGTTAAGACCGCCGCCGCATCTGGGGATTAGTGGGAACAAGCTCAGGCTTCTTCCTCTTCCTCCGCGACCAGTTTCTCCAGCTCTTCCTTGGTCACCGTCTTGTCGGTCACCTTGGCGAGTTCAAGCATGAAGTCGACGACTTTTTCCTCGTAGATCGGGGCGCGCAGGCTTGCCAGCGCCTGCTGGTTGTTCTTGTAGAACTCGAACACCTGCTGCTCCTGGCCCGGGAACTGACGGACCCGGTCGTAAAGCGCGCGCTGCAGTTCCTCGTCGGTGACCTGAATGTTGTTCGTCTCACCGATTTCGGAAAGGACCAGGCCGAGACGCACACGGCGTTCGGCGATCTTGCGATATTCCGCCCGTGCCTCTTCTTCCGTCGTGTCTTCGTCCTCGAAGGTCTTCTCGTTACGCTTCATGTCCTCTTCGACCTGGTTCCAGACCACGTCGAATTCGGAATTCAGAAGCTTTTCCGGAAGATCGAAGGAGTAATGCTCGTCCAGCTTGTCTAGAAGCTGGCGCTTGACGCGCTGGCGGGTCATCTGGCCGAACTGGCCTTCGATCTGGCCGCGGACGATTTCCTTCAGCTTGTCGAGCGATTCAAGGCCGAGACCTTTAGCGAACTCGTCATCGAGCGTGACTTCACCCGGGACAGCAACTTCCTTGACAACAACGTCGAAGGTCGCCGCCTTGCCGGCGAGGTGTTCTGCCGGATACTCATCGGGGAAAGAAACTTCCACGACCTTCTCGTCACCGGCCTTCAGACCGATCAGCTGCTCTTCAAAGCCCGGAATGAACTGACCGGAGCCCAGAACCAGCATGCCGTTTTCGTCGGCACCGCCCTCGAAGGGCTCACCGTCGATCTTGCCGAGATAGGACATGGTGACACGGTCGCCGTTTTCGGCGGCTCCGTCCTTGGCTTCGAACGGCGTGTTGTTCTTGGCGATATCGGCGACCTGGGTGTCGACTTCCTCGTCGGCGATTTCGACGACCGGGCGCTCGATTTCGATACCGGAGAAATCGACGATCTCGAAGGACGGCAGAACATCGTAGGTCATCTTGAAGGACAGATCGGCATCGCCCGCCAGGATCTTTTCCGCGTCTTCGTCAGGCAGATCGATTTCCGGGGTCAGAGCCGGGCGCTCGGAGCGCTCCTCGACGGCCTTCTGGGTGGTTTCCTGGATGGTGTTCGACAGGATTTCCGCCATCGCCTGACGGCCATACATCCTTTTCAGGTGCGCGAGCGGCACCTTGCCCGGGCGGAAGCCCTTGATGTTGGCTTTGGACTTCATGTCGTCCATGTATTCATCGAGCTTGGCGGCGAGATCGCCGGCCGGAATGTCGATCTTGAGCTCTCGCTTCAGGCCCTCGGCGAGGGTTTCGGTTACCTGCATGGGTTTTGTCGTCCTCGATCCTGAGCGGCAGTCCGCTCCGGAGGTTTTGTTTTTAAAATTCCGTGTGCCGCATTGCCTGCACTCCCCTTTTCCCGGAAGCGTTCGAATGGCAATGCATCGCCGCAGACAAAGCCCGAGACGCACGATGCAAGCGCGATAAAGGTTGGGGTGGAAAGTGTCAAGGGGAGAGCGGGGGTTTGGGAGCGAAAGTGAGCTCGCGATTACAATAGCGCAGACAATTCGGACCGACTAATGCATAATATTTCTTTGGAATGAACTAATGCAAAAATTTTAAGCCCTAATTTGGGGAAATGAATGGCGATCTTCACAACAAATTGCCCACACTGCAGCGCACAAAGCATCTCTCTCACTGTGCATTACGCGACAGAAACGAATAGGCGTAAAAAGTATCTATTTTGCTTTTGTCCCCGCTGCTTCAATCCGGTTACAATTGAATTATCTTCCGGACTTGAAATAGCAGAATTTAAACATGATCGGAATGTAGACATATCACAATACAGTCAAACTATTATATTAAATATAATACCGCAACCAGTTGAGTATTGCGCTCCAGACTACACGCCTGAACCAGCCGCCTCCGATTATATAGAAGGAGAGGAATTGAAGGCCCAAAGGCGCTGGCGAGCTGCAGGTTTTAGTTATCGCATTGCACTGGAAAACGCGCTTAAGGCCTTTGATCCAGATGGTTCTGGAAAATTAGTAGGGAGAATAAATCGTTTGCGCGACACAGGCCAAATACCTTCAAGTCTCGCAAGTTTTGCACATGAAGTGCGATTAATTGGAAACGACGCAGCGCACGAATCTGAAAGACCAACAGAAAAAGACATTCATGAAATTTCGGCATTATGCGAATTGGTCTTACAGTATCTCTTCACACTTCCGGGAATTCTAAAAGAAAGAATGAACAAAGCTGAACAAACTGAAATTGACCAATAGCCGCATTGAAGTAAAAGTAATAAATAAGCTAGTAAATGGTACGGATGAAGGGACTTGAACCCCCACGCCTTGCGGCACCAGAACCTAAATCTGGCGTGTCTACCAATTCCACCACATCCGCATCGCCCGGGGGTTTTGAGCCCCCTGTCTGAAGCGGGGCCTCTATAGCATTGCTGGTTTTTCCGTCAAAGCAAAAAGCTCAAGCCGCATTCAGCTCCCGGCCGGTTTGTCCACAAGTGCACGGATTGCGGTTTTGATGGCGGGAGCCAGATCCTCGGCAATGAGCCCAGGACCGGCCTCCCGTCCCGCTTCGCCATGCAGCCAGACCGCCTGGCAGGCTGCCTCGAAACCCGGCACACCCTGTGCAAGCAGCCCGGCGCAGATCCCTGCGAGAACATCGCCGGACCCCGCTGTCGCCAGAAACGGCGGCGCGTTGTCGTTGATTGCGGCCCGACCGTCGGGCGCGGCAACCACCGTATCCGAACCTTTTAGAAGAACAATGGCGCCGGAGCGTTCCGCCGCCCGGCGCGCGCGGGCAAGTTTGTCGCCTTCAATGTCCGGAAACAGCCGGGCGAATTCGCCGTCGTGCGGGGTCAGCAGAACCGGCACCGCAGTCTCCCTTATCAGGGCGAACAGCTCATCAGCATGATCTGAAAAGCTCGTCAGCGCGTCGGCATCCAGCACACTTGCCCGCTTCTGCATCAAAATCTCGGCAACCGCGGCCCGGGTCGTCTCACCGACGCCATAGCCCGGCCCGATCAGCACGGCGCTGAACCGCCGGTCGGCAAGAAGCTCTTCAACCCCTTCCGGTCCCGAGACCTTTTTAAGCATCACCGCCGTCAGGTGGCAGGCATTGACCATCATCGCGTCCGGCGGCGAAGCCAGGGTTACCAGCCCTGCCCCGGCCCTCAGGGCCGCGCCTGCCGATAGCCGCGCCGCGCCCGTTGTCGACATCGGCCCGCCGAACACAACCGCATGGCCCTTTGTATATTTGTGACCGAGCGGATCGGGCCGCGGCCAGTCACTCAGCCAGAGCTCCGGTCCGTTGTGAAAGGTCGCCGGCGTGATCCGGTCCAGAACATCCGCCTTTATGCCTATATCGGCGACCGTGACCGGGCCGCACAGGGTCCGGCCGGGATTGAGAAGATGTCCGGGCTTGCGGCGGAAAAAGGTAACTGTTGCATCAGCAGCAATAGCCGCGCCCAGATCCTCGCCGGTCGCACCATTCACTCCTGACGGCAGATCGACGGCAAGCACCGGGCGGCCGGACCGGTTTACGGCCTCAGTAAGGGCCAGAGCCAGGCCGGCAAGCGGCCGGTCGAGCCCGGCGCCGAACAGCGCGTCGATGATCAGGTCCGCGCACTCAAGCTCCTCGGTGAGCGCAACGGAAATCGGCTCGCCATCGGCAACCACCGAGCACACAAGCCCCTTTTGCGCGCTCATGCGCGTGAAAGCCTCGAGGGCATCTCCCTTGAGTGTTTCGGAAGCCTTGAGAAGATGGACACGGACCGCATGGCCTGCCGCAGCAAGACAACGCGCGGCGATGAACCCATCGCCTCCATTGTTGCCGGGACCACACAGGATGGAGATCCGCGCGGCGGCAGGAACCATTTTTGCGGCAACCCTTGCCACCGCCTGCCCGGCTTGTTCCATAAGCACGATACCCGGCATGCCACCTTCTATGGTCAGCCGGTCCGCCTGCCCCATTTCTGCAGGCGTCAGCAGAACCGGAGTGGAAAATTCAATGTCCGGTTTCATCTCAAAAGGCCTCCAGATACCCGCTTGGCAACCTGCACAGCTTCGCCGTTGTTGTCGAGTTTTTGGAGCGACATAGGGCCACCCTCGTCAGCATTGTCTAATTTTTAGGCTATTTGCATATTGTTTAATCATCAGATCAGTGCTTCAAACGAAACAGCTCGGATGAACAGGTTGGTTTTGCCGCTTTTAGTGGCGGAAATCTCCACTCTGAGAAATTATGTGGGAGGTTGCACCGGATTGGCACGTATCGTGCTTTATAGCCAGCAACGGCCCCTACGGGCCCTTTCGGAGCATCCCGCGTCCTGCCGGATTCGGACCAGATGCTCCGGTACTTCAGATCGATCAGCTCGCATTCATATGAGACCATATGGTTGCGGGACGATTCAGGGTCTGCCTGACCCCAAGCCTTCCGAAAGAAGGTCCGCCGATTAATTCCGGCCTGACATGTGGAGAGAGACAAAAGGTGATGAAAAAGATCGAGGCGATCATCAAGCCCTTCAAACTGGACGAGGTCAAAGAAGCTCTGCAGGAGGTCGGCCTCCAAGGCATCACCGTTACGGAAGCCAAGGGCTTTGGCCGACAGAAGGGACATACGGAGCTTTATCGCGGCGCCGAATATGTCGTCGACTTTCTGCCGAAGGTGAAGGTCGAAATCGTTCTTGGCGACGACATGGTCGAAAAAGCCGTTGACGCGATCCGTTCCGCAGCGCAAACCGGCCGCATTGGCGACGGTAAGATCTTTGTTTCCAATATTGAAGAAGCTGTACGCATCCGGACAGGCGAATCCGGCATCGACGCTATCTGATCCAACCGTTCCCGGCATCCGCCGGTGATCCCAATTCCGGTCTTGAGTAACGGGCCAACATTGAAAACCCGAGCCGGGCCGGAACCAAACCCAACCGTTCACATGATAAATCAAAGGGATGGACACTATGACCACTGCCGCTGAAGTCCTGAAGGAGATTCAGGACAAGGACGTGAAATTCGTCGACCTGCGCTTCACCGATCCGAAAGGCAAAATGCAGCACGTCACCATGGACGTTGCTCTCGTTGACGAAGACATGTTCGCTGAAGGCGTTGCCTTCGACGGCTCGTCCATCGCCGGCTGGAAGGCCATCAACGAGTCCGACATGATGCTGATCCTCGATCCGGAATCCGCGCATATCGATCCGTTCTTCGCCCAGTCCACACTGGCGATCTTCTGCGACATCGTCGACCCGATCACCGGTGAAGGCTACAACCGCGACCCGCGCATGACTGCCAAGAAGGCAGAAGCCTACGTGAAATCCGGCGGTTTCGGCGACACCATCTTCGTCGGTCCGGAAGCTGAATTCTTCATGTTCGACGATGTCCGCTTCACCGCGGATCCGTACAACACGGGCTTCGTCCTCGATGGCGCCGAACTGCCTTCGAACATGGGCTCCGAGTACGAAACCGGCAACCTCGGCCACCGTCCGCGCACGAAGGGCGGCTACTTCCCGGTTCCGCCGATCGACAGCGCCCAGGACATCCGCTCCGAAATGCTGTCCGTCATGGGCGAAATGGGCGTTCCGACCGAAAAGCACCACCACGAAGTGGCGGCTGCCCAGCACGAACTCGGCATGAAATTCGACCACCTGACCCGCTGCGCCGACAACATGCAGGTCTACAAATACGTCGTGCATCAGGTTGCCCATGCCTATGGCAAGACCGCGACCTTCATGCCCAAGCCGGTTTTCGGCGACAACGGCACCGGCATGCACTGCCACCTGTCCATCTGGAACAAGGGCGAACCGACTTTCGCCGGCAACCAGTATGCCGATCTCTCCGAGACCTGCCTGTACTTCATCGGCGGCATCCTGAAGCATGCGAAGGCATTGAACGCTTTCACCAACCCGTCGACCAACTCCTACAAGCGTCTGGTCCCGGGTTATGAAGCACCGGTTCTGCTGGCCTACTCCTCGCGCAACCGTTCCGCTTCCTGCCGTATTCCGTTCACGGCGTCTCCGAAGTCGAAACGCGTCGAAGTCCGCTTCCCGGATCCGACCGCGAACCCGTACCTGTGCTTCTCCGCTCTGCTGATGGCCGGCCTTGACGGCATCAAGAACAAGCTGCACCCGGGCGATGCCATGGACAAGAACCTCTACGACCTGCCGCCGGAAGAACTCTCCGAGATCCCGACGGTTTGCGGTTCGCTCCGTGAAGCCCTGGAAGCTGTCGATGAGGACCGCGAGTTCCTCAAGGCCGGTGGCGTGTTCGACGACGACCAGATCGATGCCTACATCGAACTGAAGATGGAAGAAGTCGAGCGTTACGAAATGACGCCGCATCCGGTCGAATTCGACATGTACTACTCCGTCTAAGAGCTTCCGCTCTTTCGGATAAGGAAAACCCCGGTCGTCAGGCCGGGGTTTTTTGTTGGGTTGCCGTTCGCTTGTCCGTCGTCTTGCCGTTACGGCTCACAGGAAAAAGCTGAGGATGCGCGAGCCCAAAACGAAAAAGCCTCCCGAAGGAGGCCATTCGTTCGCGTGATGTGGACTGCACTCAGTAGCAGACCTGACGATACCCGACGACGACATACTGGCGATAGTACGGGTTCCAGCGGCGGACCGGCTGGTTGTGGCAACGCACCGGTGCATGGTAGCGCGGCTGAGCCTGCGAGGCGATGATCGCTCCGGCGGCAAGGCCGATGATTGCGCCTGCGGCGATAGCGCCGCCGCGGCGGTTCCCGGCCTGGGCTTCATTCGACGTCATGGTGACTGCAGCGGTTGCAACCGTGGCAACGGTTACGGCGGCGATGGCAAACTTGCGAAACATGTCATTTCCTCTCATCTGATCTTCAGCGGCATTGAACTGGCCGATGAAAAGACCCTAGTCCTCGCCGAGACTTTTCTCTGTGACAGGTGTCACGCTCTGTCCCTTTGGAAAAAACGTGAGAAAAAAGCCTTCAGGGCAGCGGAAATCTCACCTGTCCGGACGGAGGTGCCAGTCAGGCCGGCAGCCGGCATGTGCATCCCGGCTTTCCGATCCGCAGCAACAGGATCCCGGCGTCCTTCAGGTTTTCCGGCTACCGCGATTTACAACGCCCGCCGCACGCGCTAGAGCACGTCCGAAGCGCCAAGAGGCGATCCACGGGAAAAAATCACGGACAGGCAGGCATGAGCGAGTTCAAATCGGACTTTCTGAACGTTCTTTCGGAGCGCGGTTTCATTCATCAGATTTCCGACCCGGCCGGGCTGGACGCGCTTTGCCAGAAGGAAACAGTCACCGCCTACATCGGTTTCGACTGCACGGCGCCGAGCCTTCATGCCGGTTCCCTCGTCCCGATCATGATGCTGCACTGGCTGCAGAAAACCGGCCATCGCCCGATTGCCCTGATGGGCGGCGGGACGACACGCGTCGGCGATCCGTCCGGCAAGGACGAAAGCCGCAAGATCCTCACCGAAGAGATCATCGAGCAGAACAAGGCCGGCATCAGGAAGGTGTTTGAAAAGCTCCTCACCTTCGGCGACGGGCAGACCGACGCCATCATGCTGGATAATGCGGACTGGCTGCTGAAGCTCAACTACGTGGACTTCCTGCGCGACATCGGCCGGCATTTTTCCGTCAACCAGATGATCCAGCGCGATTCCGTCCGTCTGCGCCTGGAGCGCGAGCAGCATCTGTCCTTCCTGGAATTCAACTACATGCTGCTCCAGGGCTACGATTTTCTCGAACTCTACCGGCGCACCGGCTGCCGCCTGCAGATGGGCGGGTCCGACCAGTGGGGCAATATCCTGTCCGGGACGGATCTCGTCCGCCGCATGGAAGACAAAGAAGCCTTCGCCCTCACCTCGCCGCTCCTGACCACATCGTCCGGCGCCAAGATGGGCAAGACCGCCGCCGGCGCCGTCTGGCTCAACGAGGAGCAGCTTTCCGCATATGACTACTGGCAGTACTGGCGCAACACCGAAGACGCGGATGTGGAGCGTTTCCTGAAGCTCTTCACCATTCTGCCGATGGACGAAATCGCCCGCCTTGCAGCCCTTGAGGGCGCGGAAGTCAACGACGCCAAGAAGGTGCTCGCGACCGAAGCAACGGCGCTGATCCATGGCCGTGAAAAAGCAGAAGCTGCCGCGGAAACCGCCCGTCAGGCCTTCGAGGAAGGCCAGTCCGCCGAAGGTCTGCCGACGGTGGAAATCGCCGGGTCGGAGCTTGAAGCGGGCCTGGGCGTTCTGTCCGCATTCGTGACCGCCGGTCTTTGCGCCTCCAACGGGGACGTCCGCCGGAACATCAAGGGCGGAGCTGTGCGGATCAACGACCGCAGTGAGCAGGACCACAACCGCCAGCTCTCGCTCGCCGACGTGACCCAGGATGGCGTCATCAAGCTGTCGCTCGGCAAGAAGAAACACGTGTTGCTGAAGCCGGTCTGAAAAGACTGGAGGAAAGGCCGCCCCTGACACACGGGCGGCGATCTCCGGCAGCCAATGCCAATTGTCAGGTCAGTTCGACTGGAATTCGAACATCTTGCGGAAGATGCCGGGTGCTATCGCGGAAATCGGATTGACCGAAAGAACCGGTTCGGAAAGTGAGCCCGACAGCCGGTAGGTGACGCCGATCAGCCCTTCTCCCGAACCGCCGCCAAGCGCGAAACCGAGCAGCGGGATCTTGGCGAAGAAATTGTTGAGTGCATAGATCGGCACGAAGGTGCCCGTGAGGTTCAGGGTCTGCTGGGCCAGATTCACGGTTCCGCTGACGGTCCCCCCCAGCGCATTGCCCTGCAGTGCCCCGCGGCTGATACTCAGCATGTCGGCTTCGCGCGTGAAATTGATGTCGAGCGTGTCGAAGCTTGCGGAGCCCTTGTTCTGAACCACCCCCGTCGGACCGTCGGTGCCGTTGTTGCGTCTGCTGATCAGGTCCCGCTCGCGAATGCTCTGGATTGCCGGGTCTTCGGTGATGCGCAGGGAGGTCACGTTGAAGTCCCCTACCCAGCTGTCCTCATCGGCCATGACGACATTCAGCACACCCGTCCCACCGCGCATGCGCTCGTAGACATCCAGGAACCTGAGCGTCGCACCGGTATTCGCGAACCGGCCATTGGCAAGCTGCGATCCCTCGTTGTCGTTCACGGTGAATTCGAAATCGGAACGGCCGTTGACCAGACCGCGCAGGTCAGCCGAGACGAGCCCCTTTGTTCCCGTGTCGATCTTGCCGGAGAACCTTTCGATAGTCTGCTTGTTGAAGCCCGTCACCCTGTCGATCGTTGCGGCGATTCTGGCCCCGCTTGAAAAGTCGCCGGCTCCCTTGCTGCCGCCCGGGCTTCGAATACTCTGAATCAGCCCTCTGCCGTCGAAGGAAGCGCCGGCGAAGATGATGTCGTAACGCCCGTCCGACGCCCGCTGGATGTCGACCTCGATATCATCGCCGGGCCGCAGCCTGAAGGTTCCGAAGGACGCCTGACTCAACTCGCCGTCGTTGGTCAGCCGCATCGCGCCGCTGATGTTGACGCCTTCCGAAACAAGTTTGAAATTCTGGATGCGGCGTTCTTCGGCGGTCTCGGTCATCCTGAAGGACGCCGTTGCCGGCACGCCCTTGGCCTTGCGCCAGCCGAGCGCCGTCAGCCGCACGTCTGTCTGCTTCAGGTCGATGACAAAATCCTGCCCCTCGCCCGCTTTGGTCACGCTGAGCGTCATGCCGCCGTCGAGGAACGCGGTCAGATCGATGCCCTTGTCCTTGAGCTGTTTGGCGGTTACCGACACGACGACATCCTGTCTGGCGGCAATGCCGGAATCGCCCAGCGGGACGAGCAGATCGATATCCGCCTTGAACCCGTCAAGAACGCCCTTGCCGGAGATAGCGACCTGGTCCTCGTCCGCTTCCAGCGAAACATCGGCATTGGCAACCGTGTGCCCCATGATCGGATGAGGGTCTGTAAAGTTCTTGAAAACTCCGCTTGCGCTCCAGTCCACATCGGCCAGGTCCACCTGGCTTTGCAGCGGAAATGTCGCTTCGACAGTCATCTGGCCGGTGCCGGTGACACCATCGTTCCTGATGTCGGCCCGCTCCAGTATCCGGAACGGCGCGCTGTCCACCATCGCGCCCAGGTCTTCGACCTCGCCTTCCATCAGCGCGGTAACGCGTGCGGTCTTGCCATCCCGCTGGGTCAGATTGTATATTTCGAAAGTACCTGACGGCAGGACAACCGTTCCATCCTTCGCGGACACCGCCGATCCGTCCGTCGCGGCAACGCTCAGTATTTCGTCCTTTATGGTCAACGTGCCCTGCAGACCGCTGATTTCGGGAACGTCGCCCACCGGCGTGACGGCACCACCGGAAAACGTCATGTCGACACGCATTCCATCTCCGGACCAGCCCGGGTCCGGATCGCGGGGATCGAAGGCGGCCGGACGCAGAGCGCCGGTATAGGAAACGCTGTCGATCAGCCCGTCCTTGATCCGATCGACCACCCAGCGGCGTGCCGGCGGAACCAGCGTGATTGGCCAGACCTGTTTCGCCAGGGCTACGGGTATCTTCTCGCCATTGGCCGCAAGCGCCAGATAGGGCCCTTCAGCGGTCAGTTGAAGCATTGCCACACCGTGAACCACCGCTTTCCCGGAGCGGGCCGTGAACCGATCGATGCTCAAAAGCCGTTCCTGCGGATCGAAGCGACCGCGCAGCTGCATGCCGTCCAGCATGTTCGGCTCTTCGGCCACATCCGCCGGGCCGAACTGGGGATATTTGCTGTCCAGACTGACACCCCATTCAGGTGTTCCGTCTATGCCGGGCGTAAGAGAGCCAGTAAAGAAAAGCCGTGTGTTGCCTCGGATCACATGCGACGTCGTGATGTCGATTGCCTGCTGCCCGGCCGTGAACAACAGCGACAAAGCCGCATCGTCAAAGGCCACAAGGGTCTTGCCGAGCTGGAACCAGCCATTGCGCACACGGGCAACGGCGTTTGCCGAGACAAACTTCCCCTGCTTGTCCAGACTGGCTTCCATTTTCGCGGAAGCCGGCAGACGCAGGCCTTTCCCGTGTTTTGACCCTGCTTCCGGGCCGAGCAGCTCGGCCAGCGTAATGCCGTTGACCACGACACCTATGTTCTTGAAGCCGGCAGTTTCCGGTGCGCTCCGGGCAAGCTCCAGTCGCCAGTTGGATATATTTCCGGATATTTTCGCATAGGCGCGGATCACGCGGTTGCTTCCGCGGAAGATATCCGCGTCGATGTTTTTAAATCGCCGGGAAGCAGGCCCTGCCAGTTCGAATGCGCCGTCCACGATCCGCACAACCTTCAGACCGCGCCGGGCGAACTGATCGTCCACGACGTCGCTGATCCGGTCGACAGCTTCCATCAAGGGCCCCAGTTCCGGCACCTTGGCGGGGCCGCCGCTCAGGGCCAGTTTGACATGGGGCTTTTCAAGAACGAGCGATGAAAAATGGATCCGGCCGGAAAACAGCGCGTCCATATCAATGGGAGCGGTCAGTTTCGGCAGACGAATGCTGACCGGCGACGGTCCGTCGATGTCCGCCTTCGCATCCTCGATGATGATATCCAGGCCGCCCGGCGCGGTAAAATCGAGGCTGGCGCGCACGACCGAAAGCGTCACGGGACCCCGGGTTCCCTGCATTGCAAGAAGGTTGCCCAGAAACGGGATCCGAACCGGACCGGAAGCAAACAGGATCGTCAGCCCCACAAGGGCGCCTATCAGCACGACCGCGATAGAAATGCGCACAAGCAGGCGCCCGGTCTTTCGCGGTGAGGCTGTCTTGGATCCTTTCGGTCTGCCGTTCTTGGGCAAGTAATTCAGTCCATTCTTCCGCCTGAAGGCGCCAGGGGCGGTTCAGTGTGATCCCGGGGACAAAACGCCTGCTAAGCTCCGTGCCGCATTGAACGATTCACGGGACACTCTATGGTACAGCAAATGCAGCAGCAAAAGCGACAGTCGCAACTTGCCTGACTGCCGGTTCCCGGCATTAACCCACAAACTGTGACAGAAGGAAGGCGTAATGGGAGACCTGAACATTGGAGATATGGCACCGGACTTCGATCTTGAAAGCGATGGAGGCGGCCGCGTCAGCCTCAAGGCTTTGAAGGGCAAACCCGTGGTGGTGTATTTCTATCCCAAGGACAACACGCCCGGCTGCACGAAAGAAGCCATTGCCTTTACCGAATTGATGCCGGAATTCGAAAAATCGGGTGTCACGATCATCGGTCTTTCACCGGATTCGGCAAAGAAGCACGACAATTTTGTCGCCAAGCACAATCTGGCGGTCCGCCTGGGCGCCGACACGCAAACCGACACCGCCGAAGCCTATGGCGTGTGGGTCGAAAAATCCATGTACGGCAAAAAATACATGGGCGTCGAGCGGTCCACATTTCTTGTGGATTCGGAGGGAAAGATCGCCGCCATCTGGCGCAAGGTGAAAGTGCCCGGCCATGCACAGGCCGTACTGGAAGCGGTCCAGGCCCTTTGACGTCCCGGACCGGCGGCACAAAGACGCAGTCTTCCGCTGTCCTGCCGACCAGCCTTGTTGCGGGAGCCCGCGCCATCGTGGCCTCTCCGGACACCTCTGAAAAGGTCCGGCTGGCCTACGCGGTGTCGAAAGCATGGTTTCAGCGGGAGCTGGCGCTCGGTTCGCCTACGAAGGACGGCGCCATGCCCGACCGGCCCGGCCGGCCGGACAAGCCGGTTCTGATGGCCCCGCGTGACATGCCGAAACGCAGTTTGACCGGCAAATCCAGCCGTCTGGCCCTGATCCACTCTCTGGCCCATATCGAGCTGAATGCCGTCGATCTTACCTGGGACCTGATCGGACGCTTCGCCCATGTCCGCCTGCCGCGTTCCTATTACGATGACTGGGTCCGGGTCGGCCTGGAAGAAGCCAAGCATTTTTCCATGCTTCAGGACCGGCTCGCCAAGCTTGACGCCGCCTATGGCGACATGCCTGCCCATGACGGCCTGTGGGAGGCAGCCCAGAGCACCGGGAACGACCTGGCCGCACGGCTTGCCATCATCCCCCTCGTACTGGAAGCCCGCGGCCTCGACATCACCCCGCCGATGATCGCAAAGGCGCGCGCTATCGGTGACGAAGACACGGCCCGATGCCTGGACGTGATCTACCGCGATGAAAAGAACCATGTCGCTTTCGGCGCCAAATGGTTCCGCTTCCTGTGCGACCGTCAGGGAATCAGACCCGAACCTGCATTTCACGGATTCGTCCGCAAACATTTCCGCGGAGCGCTCAAACCGCCCTTCAACGACCGCGCCCGTTCGGAAGCCGGGCTAACACCCGGTTTTTACAAGCCTCTCGCGCGCTTGACCGGCTGATTTCAAGGCCGTGAAGACGATTTATTAACCTTACCAAACTCTAATCAGACTCAGTTCTTTTGCAGAATGCAGGCAGTGACTGAGTGAACATGCGACAGCGCCAGAATACAACTCGGCCTTATCAGACCCCCTGGACGGCACAACATCATCCGGTCCCGGAAACAAGCGCCAAGACGACGACCTACAGTGTCCGGCCGCTGCACCTGATCTGCGGCGCTCTGGCCTGCGTCACCGCGACACTGGCCGCTGCCGGAACCATCGGATATTTCCTTCTGCGCCACGACATGATGGTCGAGGCCAGTTCGGAACGCACCGAGCTGGTTCTTGAATACCAGGACCGTATCGACCGGCTGCGGGCAGAGATCGAAATCCTGACCAGCCGCCAGATGGTCGACAGGGAAACCGTTGAAATAAAGGTCATGGATGTCCTGCGCCGTCAGCAGGGTCTCAATCAGCGCCACGCGATTGTTGCCGATCTGGTGGCCCGTGCCGAAAGCAACGGCATCTATCTCAGCAGCGACCAGCCGTTGCCGCCGCAAAAACCGGCCCTGGACTCCGGCAATCTCGCCGCAATCGGAAAAGAAGACAAATCGGCGATCGGTGGTGAAAGCCAGTTGATCGACGAACCGGTCAAGGCCCTCGGCCTTCGGGACGGTTCATCGGAAGCCTTCGATCCGTTGACAATCCTGCAGAAGCCGGTTTCAGACCCGCTTCAATCCCAGTCCAGCGTAAAAAAAAACACTGAGAAACAAGCAGCTCTCGATGCGGTGAGAGCTCACATCTCGGCGATGGATGAAGAAAGCACCGTTGCGGTGGATGCCATCACTATCGCCACCGAAAGCCGCATAGAAGACATTCTCGACATTACCCGCGCCGTGACACCGTCCGTCAATGCGACGCTGCGCAAGAAGACCTCGATCGGCGGTCCCTTTCAGCCGATCACCGAGGAGAACTTTCCGGATCGGCTGCAGCGAGCCAACAAGGCTCTCGATGCCTTGCGCCGGATCAAGTTCACTGCCTTGCGCCTGCCGATAAAGCGACCCGTTCAAAACAGTTCCGTTTCCAGTACCTATGGACCCCGGGTGGACCCGTTCCTCGGCCGCCTGGCGATGCATACCGGCATCGACTTCAAG
The DNA here is from genome assembly GCF_947496995.1 of uncultured Roseibium sp. Taxonomy (GTDB): domain Bacteria; phylum Pseudomonadota; class Alphaproteobacteria; order Rhizobiales; family Stappiaceae; genus Roseibium. The sequence continues at coordinate 173,520 of NZ_CANMFD010000007.1, read as the reverse complement.
GCGCCCTATGGCGCCCGCGTCTTCGCAACCGCTCCCGGTACCGTGATTGGCGCGGGGCGTCACGGCGGCTACGGCAAGATGGTCGAAATCCGCCACGCCAACGGCTTTGTTACCCGCTACGCCCATCTGAGCCGGCTTCGGGTTACGGAGGGAGATCACGTGCTCGCGGGCGACCTGATAGGCAATGTCGGCTCCACCGGCCGTTCGACCGGAGCCCACCTGCATTACGAAATCCGCCGCGGCGACAAACCGAGCAACCCGGCGGCATTCCTGTCCGCCGGCGACAAGTTGGCCGCGCTTTCGCTTTGAAGGCCATCTGAAACAAAAAAGGGGGCCGAAGCCCCCTCTTCCCAATTCAGACAAGCCTAGTCGATATCCTCGACTTCGACCGGATCGCCGCCGAAGACCCGCTGCGCGAGCGCGGCTTCCATGAACTTGTCGAGGTCTCCGTCCAGGACGTCGCCGGGAGACGTGCTTTCAACGCCTGTCCTGAGGTCCTTCACAAGCTGATACGGCTGCAGGACGTAGGAACGGATCTGATGCCCCCAGCCGATGTCCGACTTGGACGCAGCCTCGGCGTTTGCCGCCTCTTCCCGCTTCTTAAGTTCCGCCTCATAGAGCCGGGCTTTCAGCATGGACCACGCGGTCGCCCGGTTCTTGTGCTGCGAGCGTTCGGACTGGCACTGAACGACGATACCCGTTGGCTGGTGCGTGATGCGCACGGCCGAATCGGTGGTGTTGACGTGCTGGCCGCCGGCGCCGGATGCGCGGTAGGTATCGATCCGGCAGTCGCTTTCGTTGATGTCGATGTCGATGGTATCGTCGATCACCGGATAGACCCAGGCGCTGGAAAAGCTCGTGTGGCGGCGGGCGTTGCTGTCATAAGGTGAAATCCGCACCAGGCGGTGCACCCCGGACTCGGTCTTCAGCCAGCCGTAGGCGTTCTCGCCCTTGATCAGCAGGGTCGCCGACTTGATGCCTGCTTCCTCACCGTCGTGATATTCCAGCAATTCGACCTTGTAGCCACGCTTTTCCGCCCAGCGACGGTACATGCGCAGCATCATCGACGCCCAGTCCTGGCTCTCTGTGCCACCTGCTCCGGAATTGATTTCCAGATAGGTGTCGTTGGCATCGGCTTCTCCGGAAAGAAGCGACTTGAGCTCCAGTTCGTGAACCTTGTCCTTCAGGCTGCGCAGCGCCTGTTCGGCTTCTTTCACGACGGAGGTGTCATCCTCCATCTCACCGAGTTCGATCAGCTCGATATTGTCGGAGAGATCCTGCTGAAGAGCCGTCACACCGCTGATGCCGTCATCGAGCTGCTGGCGTTCGCGCATCAGCTTCTGGGCCTTGCTGGGTTCGCTCCAGAGTTCCGGATTTTCCGAAAGGGCGTTCAGCTCTTCAAGCCGGACAACAGCCTGATCCCAGTCAAAGATGCCTCCTCAGCAGGCTTATGGCCTGCTTGATTTCGTCGACGATCGCTTCCATTTCGGCGCGCATCGGGTACCTCGCTTGATTGACATGAAGTGGCCCGGCCACCTTCAGGAGACGCCGGGCCTGTATCGGTCTTTAGAGCTTCCCGCATCCCCGTAGATGCCGATGGCTCTTGAATTGGAGCGGGACATTACCCGCACCGCCTGGCGCTGTAAACCACACACAGGCAGGTGGAGGTTCGCTCACCCGCCGAAGGTGGCCGGGGTCAGTAAAGACCGCCCGTCCCGCTGAGAACAGCGCCCGCGGCTTCCGGGGAGACCGCGTGCGGCACACCCATGGTTTCCTGGAATCCGATCACCGAGTAGCTGTCCGGCGGAGCCATCCCGGGCTTGAAGGCCTCAAGAATCGATCCGGGCGTTCCGGCGGCCGTGCGCATACCGGTGCGGCGGTTGATCGGGATAAGCTGCAGCCCCTTGGGCACCCGGAATTCAACCGGCGGCTTGTCCGCCAGTGCCTTCTTGACGAAATCCGTGAAGATGGGTGCCGCGACCTGACCACCAGTCGCACCGCGTCCCATCGGCTTCGGATTGTCGTAACCGACGAAGACGCCGACCGCCAGATCCGGCGTGAAGCCCATGAACCAGGCATCCTTCTCGTCGTTGGTCGTACCGGTCTTGCCGGCGACCGGGCGGCCCACCGCACGGACCGACGTCGCCGTGCCGCGCTGGACGACACCTTCCATCATGGAGGTGATCTGATAGGCGGTCATCGGGTCGAGAACCTGCTCGCGGTCGTCGATCAGGGTCGGCTCTTCCTGGCCTTCCCACACATCCTGGGTACAGCCGTCGCAGATGCGGCTGTCGTGCTTGTAGATGGTGCGGCCATAGCGATCCTGGATCCTGTCGATCAGGGTCGGTCGCACCTTCCTGCCGCCATTGGCGATGGTCGCATAAGCCGTGGTCAGCCGCAGCACCGTGGTTTCCCCGGCGCCGAGCGACATGGACAGGACCGGCAGCATGTTGTCATAGATGCCGAAGCGCTTGGCGTATTCGGCCACCAGTGGCATGCCCATGTCCTGCGCCAGACGTACGGTCATGACGTTTCTGGAAAGCTCGACACCCGTGCGAAGGGTGGCCGGTCCATAGAACTTGCCGCCGTAGTTCTGGGGCCGCCAGGTGCCAAGGCCCGGTCCCTGATTGATCTCCAGCGGAGCATCCATGACAACCGAGGACGGTGTGTAGCCGTTATCCAGGGCGGCAGCATAAAGGAACGGCTTGAAGGACGAGCCGGGCTGACGATAGGCCTGTGTGGCGCGGTTGAACTCGCTCTGGGCGTAGCTGAAACCGCCGACCATGGCCAGAACGCGGCCGGTATAGGGATCCATCGCAACCAGCGCGCCGGAAACTTTCGGGATCTGGCGCAATTCGAACGTGCCGGGAGCCACATCGCTCTCATGGACATAGACAACGTCGCCCGGAGCAAGCACGTCGGAAACCGCGCTAGGCGTCCGGCCCTTGACGCGAGCCCATTTCATGGTCTCCAGGAACAGCGGCCCTGTCTTGCGCTCGTCTGAAAGCTCGCCGCTTACAAGCCTTTCCGGCTGGACGCCGACAAGTGCCTGATCGCTGCCGCTTTCCAGAACTACAGCGAGCTGCCATTCGGGCAGATCGCTCAGGGCTTCGATCTTTGCCAGATCAACGCCCCAGTCGGCGCCCAGGGTGAGCTTCTCCACCGGACCGTTCCAGCTGCCACGCTGATGGTCGAACTTGATCAGCCCGTCCATGAGCGACTTGCGCGCCATCTTCTGAAGTTCCGGGTCAAGCGTCGAGCGGACGGAAAGACCGCCCTGGTAGAGACGCTTGTCGCCGAAGATATCGGCAACCTCGCGGCGGACCTCTTCGGTGAAATATTCGGCTGCAAACAGCTGCGAACCGTGTTCGCGCGGCGTGACGACAATCGACTTTTCCTTGGCTTCGTCGCCTTCTTCGAGACTGATGTAGCCATCGGCGATCATGCGGTCGATCACGTAGTTGCGGCGTGCGATGGCCGCTTCGGTCTTCCTGTAGGGATGATAGTTGCTCGGCCCCTTGGGAAGCGCCGCCAGATAGGCGACTTCATCCAGGGACAATTCGTGCACCGACTTGTCGAAATAGATCAGCGAAGCCGCCGCGACGCCATAGGCACCGAAGCCGAAATAGATCTCGTTCAGATACAGCTCGAGAATTTCGTCCTTCGTGTAGGCCTGCTCGATTCTCAACGAGAGAACCGCTTCCTTGACCTTGCGCTCATAGGCTGCCGATCGGCGCTGCTTTTCCTCACTGACCAGATCCGACAGAAGGAAGTTCTTGGCCACCTGCTGGGTGATCGTGGACGCGCCCTCGGGCCGCCTGCCGGAACCATAATTCTGGATGAAGCGGACCGCCGCACGGGCGATGCCTTCAGGGTCGACGCCGATATGGGTGTAGAAATTCTTGTCTTCTGCCGCGATAAAGGCCTGCTTCACCTTGTCCGGAATGGCCTGGATCGGCAGAAACATGCGCCGCTCGGTGGCATATTCAGCCATCAGGCTGCCATCGGCCGCATGAACACGGGTCATGACGGGCGGCTCGTAATTCTGCAAGGCGGTAAAATCGGGCAGCCCCTCCGTAAGATGCTGCAGATACATCCACACGCCAGCCGCCACCAGCAGTCCGAGGACAGCGCCGATGCCGAACAGATAACCGAAAAACTTCACCAAAAATTTCATACCGCGGGCTCGTCTTTCCCCGTCTTCAAGCGCGTAGAGCTTTTTAACATGGATACATTAATTCGGCACTAGAGTGCTTTGACACCGTCCGAAACATTTAGCAGCCTTCCTCGTGCACCAATATGGCGATGCTGAGGCAATTGTCGGTCACGTCCCTCGATTTGCATGGCGACACAAGGATTTTACTGAGATGCGGTTTCCTGCTGGCGCGCCAGCCGGGGCCGGAAAAAACCGTGCACAGCTTCGGTAATCGCACCGGCCATGCGTTCGCGCCACTCGTCGGAGATCAGGAGCTTCTCGTCATGCTCGTTCGAAAGGTAGCCGAGTTCGACGAGGACGGAAGGCACATCATGCGCCTTCAGAACCCGGAAACCCGCAGATCTGTGCGGATTATTGATGAGGCGGACGGCGCTTTTCAGCTCGCTCACGAGCGTCCTTGCAAAGTACACCGAAAAGGAGCGGGTTTCCCGGCGTGCCAGATCGATGAGTATGTCCGTCACTTCGCCCGGCCCCGTTTCGATATCCACGCCGGCGACCACGTCAGACATGTTTTCCGTCTCGGCGATTTCCGCTGACAGCTGATCGGACGCCTTGTCCGACAGGGTGTAGACCGTCGAACCGCGAGCCAGTTTCTGCCCTCGTCGCACCGAATCGGCGTGGATGGAGATGAACAGATCGGCCGCCAACTCATGACCGATCTCGACCCTGCGCCCGAGCGAAATGAACGTGTCGTCCTCTCGCGTCATATGCACATCGTAGAGGCCGCTGGCCTCCAGCTTTGCCTTCAGGAGCGACGCAAATTCCAGAACGATGGCCTTTTCCAGGGTTCCCGCAGCGCTCGTGGCACCGCTGTCGATCCCGCCATGGCCGGGATCGAGGACGATAAGCGGCTTGTGACCGTTTTTCTGCGCGGTCAGCTTGTCGCTCTTGGACGCGGCCTTTTCGCTGTCCACCGGGCGCGCGGAACGAGATGTTTCGACAAACGCGGCGAAGTCCTGCGGCGAAGAGCGCACCAGATCCATCACAAGCCGCGCGGGCTGGTCGTCGACGGCAGGCAGAAAGAAGGTCTTGTCGACGCTGACCGGTCCGCTCAGGTCCATCACGATACGCGATTTTCCAAGGGCGAACAGTCCGAAACGCCAGTCGCTGATAAGGCCCCGTCCGGTTTCACCCACATCCTGTGGGATTGAAAAGGACACTTCCGGCAGATCGAGAATGAGCCGGTAGGGATTAGCCAGGCCCGAAATGACGGGCGTGACCTGTGTATCCATGTCGAGAACGAATCGGGTGCGGTCTTCATCGCCGGCAACTCTGGCTCCGGTCACGACGGGTTTCACAGTTTCGGCCAGAACGGCACCGCTGTGAACAGTGAACGCGAGCGTAAAGAATGCCAAAAGCATGGCTGTCAGCGCGGCGAACCTGCGAATGCCGTCAAACACCCCGCCAACCTGCGGTTTCATTCCGATTTTCAATTCCATCATACCGGCCATGTTGCCCGAAAACCGTCCACGTCGAGGCTCTTGCGCTCCGTCATACGCCATCTGCACAACGAGGAAAATGGTTCCCCTATGTCACACTGCTTGCAATGCGGAGCCTTGGATCGTAAAAGTACCTTACGGATTTAGGTTCGAATCCGATACCTTCCCAGGTGACGAAATGGGATGTCTATCCACAACGTCATCGTAATCCAAGGCCTTTAAGCGACAGAACAGAGGCCGTTCTGCCGGTTTTCCAAGTGTCTGGAGTGCAGTGGACAGGGTATCGGCCTCTCTTCGATATCGCTCCGCCTCGTAGCATCATGCCTGTTTCCTTATGGCTGATCCCCGGCGAGGTCGGCAGCGGGCCTTGAGAGCGACCCTTTTCCGGAACCGGATGTAGATGTAGCGGCGAAGCCAACCTGCATGCCGGTGTGATGAAACAATGACTTTAACTCCTGGGCCTGCGTTGCCCCGAAGGACCCGCGTGATGCACATGATGATCGACATGAAGCAAGCCCCCGCTTTTGCGGCCGGTTGCGTTGATCATACGACCGCGCCGGGCGCAGACGCCCTTTCCCATCTTATCAAAACAAATACGGCAGCCATCCTCCTTTCGGGCGATGCGCGTTTTGGATACGCGCCAAGCAGCGCTGCCGTGGAGACGTTCAATAATGGCAAACAAAATGCTGATCGACGCGGGCCACCCGGAAGAAACCCGGGTCGTCGTCGTGCGTGGCAATCGGGTTGAAGAATTCGACTTTGAAGCAGCAAATCGGAAGCAACTTCGCGGGAATATATATTTAGCGAAAGTAACACGAGTAGAACCCTCGCTTCAGGCGGCGTTCGTGGAATATGGCGGAAACCGCCATGGTTTCCTCGCGTTCAGTGAAATTCATCCGGACTATTATCAGATACCTGTTGCGGACCGGGAGGCCCTGCTGGCCGCAGAAGCCGCCGATCGTCAGCGCGATGACGCGGATGCGGAAGAAAAGCCGAAGCGCCGCCGCCGCACTCGCGCCGCCAAAAACGACAGTGCGGAGACCGTCGCCAGCGAAAAAGTCGAGACTGATGACGCGCAGGCGGATGCCGGCGAATCGGCAGCGGACACGCCTGACGACGAGACCGTGGAAGGCCTGGACGCCAAGGCTGCGGAAGACGAAGACGCGCAGGACGCCGATAACGGCGACCAGTCTTCGGGCGACGAGGAAGAAGACGAAGCTCCGGTCCGGGCACGCGGACGGGGCCGTGGCGGCGGGCGTGGCCGCAAGTCCGAAGAAGATGACGACGACGCCGATAGTGACGATGACGCGGTTGAATCAGTCGGCGCCGAAGACGCCATGGAAGAGGTTCCCGAGCGCCGCGCACCGATCCGCAAACAATACAAGATCCAGGAAGTCATCAAGCGCCGCCAGGTCATTCTGGTTCAGGTGGTCAAGGAAGAGCGCGGCAACAAGGGCGCTGCTCTGACGACTTACCTGTCGCTGGCCGGCCGCTACTCCGTGTTGATGCCGAACACCGCTCGCGGTGGCGGCATCTCCCGCAAGATCACCCAGCCGACTGACCGTAAGCGCCTGAAAGAGATCGCCTCCGAACTGGAAGTGCCGGAAGGCATGGGCGTTATCCTGCGGACAGCAGGCGCCAGCCGCACCAAGGCGGAAATCAAGCGCGATTTCGAATATCTGATGCGGCTTTGGGAAAATGTGCGCGAGCTCACCCTGAAGTCCAGCGCTCCAAGCCTCGTCTACGAGGAAGGCAGTCTGGTCAAACGCTCGATCCGCGATCTTTACAACAAGGACATCAACGAGGTCCTTGTTGCCGGCGATGAAGGCTACCGCGAGGCCAAGGACTTCATGCGCATGCTCATGCCGAGCCATGCCAAGAACGTCCAGCCCTACCGCGACCCCTCGCCGCTGTTCATCCGCTTTGGCGTCGAACCTCAGCTCGACGCGATGTTCTCGCCGCAGGTGACGCTGAAGTCCGGCGGTTACATCGTCATCAACCAGACTGAAGCTCTGGTCTCGATCGACGTGAACTCGGGAAAGTCCACCCGCGAGCACAATATTGAAGATACGGCGCTGCAGACGAACCTGGAAGCAGCCGAAGAGGTTACCCGGCAGTTGCGCCTGCGCGATCTCGCCGGCCTTGTGGTCATCGACTTCATCGACATGGAAGAGTCGAAGAACAACAGGTCCGTCGAGCGCAAGCTGAAGGATTGCCTGAAGAACGACCGCGCCCGCATTCAGGTCGGCCGGATCTCGCATTTCGGCCTGCTGGAAATGTCGCGTCAGCGCATTCGCACCGGCGTTCTGGAAAGCTCCACCACTCCCTGCCCGCATTGTCAGGGCACCGGCATGATCCGGTCCGTGGAATCCATCGCACTTCATGTTTTGCGGTCTATCGAAGACAACCTGCTCAAGGGGTCTTCCCATAATCTGATCATCCGCACGACCACACAGGTGGCGCTCTACATCCTGAACCAGAAGCGCGCGAATCTGGTGGATCTTGAGACGCGCTTTGCGATCGAGATCGAGGTTCACGCGGACGACGCCATCAACGGCCAGCTCTATGTGCTGGAACGCGGCGCCCTGGTGGACAGGGAACGCTTCCCGGCACCGCCGCCGGTCGTTCAACCTCACATCATTGAAATCGAAGAGGCCGACGAGGCTCCCGAGGAGCAGCCGGAAGAAGCTGAAGAAGAACAGTCCCTCGATGACGAAGGCGGAGACCGCCGCCGCAAACGCCGCCGCAAACGCCGGCGGGGCGGATCGGATACTCAGTCCGAGGGCACCGACTTCAACAACGACCCCGGCACGACCTCCCGGCAGGCCTCAGACGCTTCGGGCGAGAGCGAAAGCGACGACGGTCAGCCGCAGGAAGCCCGTTCCGGTGAAGAAGAAGGCGACGACGAACCGCGCCGCAAGCGCCGCCGCGGCCGCCGCGGTGGCCGACGGGGCCGCAAGAATGGTGAAGGCGGAGACTTCAATGGCGAAGACGAAGCAAACGGAACCAGCGAAAACCCGGCTGAAGCTTCAAACGGCCAGGCTGCTGACGAGGTAGAAGCGCCTCCGGCACCCAAAGCGACAGCTTCCGCAGAGGCGCAGGCACCCGAAGCACAGGCTGAACCGGAAACCCCGGCCACGGCGAACGCAGACGCTGCCGTTGCTCCAGTGGACGAGGCCGTTCCTGTTGAGGCGGACACTTCGGAAACACCGGATGCTGAGGCGTCCGATCCTGTTGAAGTGTCGGAAAAAGAAGACATCGTCGTCGAAACTCCGACGTCCGAACAGCCGGTCGCCAGTGACGCGGCCGAGGAGCAGAAAACGGAAACTCCGTCTGCCCCGGCCGAGCCTGTTGTGACCAGCGAAACGTCCGGTGACAGCAAGGAAGCCAAGCCGAAACGTGCCGGCTGGTGGCGCGGCAGATCCTTCTTCTGATCACCGCCGAAGAGTTTGCCCAAGGAACATCCGGATCACCCTGCCTGCAAGCAGGGTGATCCGGGAAATATCTGCGCTTCTTTCCGGTGAATTAACTCCGGATTACCCGGTTTCCGACCACGCTATTTCAGGAATGTCGACAGCCGGTTCAACGCTTCTTTCATGTCTTCATGAGTTCCCGCGAAAGAAAAGCGCAGAAACTCGTGTCCGTGCACCGGGTCGAAATCCACGCCTGGCGTCGCAGCGACACCGGCCTGATGCAGCATCTGCCTTGCAAATTCCAGGCTGTTTGAACTGAAGCGGCTTATGTCGGCATAGATGTAGAAGGCGCCGTCCACCGGCAGCAGCCTGTCGAGACCGATTTCCGGCAATCCCTTGAGCAGCAACGCCCGGTTCGCCGCATAGCCGGCTTTTACACCTTCAAGTTCCTGAACCGCGTCCAGCGCCGCCGTTGCCGCGATCTGGGAAAGCTCCGGCGGCGAGATATAAAGGCTCTGGGCAATGCGCTCCACCGGCCTGACCAGCTGTTCGGGAAGAACCATCCAGCCGATCCGCCACCCGGTCATGCAGTAATATTTGGAGAAGCTGTTGATGACGATCGCGTTGCGGGAAAACGAAAGCGCGGTCTTCTGTTCCCCGGCGTAGTCAAGGCCGTGGTAGATTTCGTCGGATATGAACCAGATCCCCCGGTCCTCGCAGTAACCTATCAGGTCTTCCAGCGCTTCCGCGCTTATCATGGTGCCGGTGGGATTGGCGGGACTGGCGACCAGAACACCCTTCACGGGTCCGTCCTTCAGAACGTCTTCCAGATGCTCCGGCGTGAGGCTCCAGCGGGTTTCCGCCCCCACTTCCACCTCGACAGGCACCAGGCCGAGCGCTTTCAGGATATTGCGGTAGGCGGGATACCCCGGCGCGGTCAGCACCACCCGGTCGCCCGGATCGAAGGCGGCCAGAAAGGCCAGGTTGAAACCCGCCGACGATCCTGTCGTTGCCATGATCCGCTCAATGGGAACCTCGACTCCGTAGGTCCTCTTGTAGTGTTGGGCGAGCGCCTGGCGAAGCGGTTTTACCCCGAGGGCTTCCGTATAACCGAGCTTGCCGTGCCGGAGAGCCTCATCCGCTGCGGCAAGGGCTGCTTTCGGGGCCGGTGCCGAAGGCTGACCGACCTCCATATGCACGATGCTGCGGCCCTCCGCTTCAAGTCGCGCCGCTTCGGACAGAACGTCCATGGCAATGAAAGGAGCGACGTCGCTGCGGCGGGAAGGCACAAAGGCTGAGGATGTCATGACGACCTGTTGGTTCCGGAGCTGGTATTAACTCAAGGTACTCTTATGCGCGCTGACTGGAACGCGGAAGGTTTACCGCCCTTCGTATCGCGGATTCTCCGTTGGGATACAATCCGGGCCCCAGATCCATTGAAAGGACCTTTCCAGTCCGATCCTCTCCGAATTGTAATTACCTTTTCTTGACCGGATCCGCCATGATCCATACCTTCGCCACACATTCATGCGCCTGAGTGGGACGCTGTCGGGAGGATGAATGTGAAGTTCAATTCGCTGTTACGCTTCGGAGGTATGCGACTTGTCGCGTTTGGTTCCCTTTTCCATTCTGCCTGAAAGACTCTCCGAACTGCGGGTGATGCGCAAGGCCGTTGCTGTTGCATGTTCGGCCGCCCTTCTTCTGCCGCTGGCCGCAGCACCGGTTCAGGCTCAGAGCGGGCGCCTTCCGCTGGTCCGCGACGCGGAAGCCGAAGCGCTGTTGAAGGATTACGCCAAGCCGATCTTCAAGGTGGCGGGAATATCCAATTCCGAACCGCAGATCATTCTGGTCAACGAAAAGACGTTCAACGCCTTCGTGCCGGATTCGCGCCGCATGTTCATCAATATCGGTGTCCTGATGGAAGCGGAAACGCCGGGAGAAGTCATTGGGGTGATCGCCCATGAATCCGGCCACATCGCCGGACGGCATCTGGTCCGGCTGCGCTCAGCTGCCGCCAATGCCCAGATCGTCGCCGTGATCGGCATGATCCTGGGTGCCGGTGCCGCTGCAGCCGGTGCCGCGGCCGGGTCGGGCCAGGCCGCCTCCGGTGGCGCTGCTGCGATCCTCGGATCAGGGTCGGTGGGGCAAAGGTCACTGCTCGCCTACCAGCGCGGCGAGGAAGCCTCCGCCGACAGGGCGGCGCTCAAATATCTCGACGCCACCGGCCAGAGTGCACGGGGCATGCTGAAAAACTTCCAGCGCATGTCCGAACAGCAGCTGTTCTCCCGCAAGTTCGCCGACCCCTACGCCCAGAGCCACCCGATGGCGCAGGAACGTTATAACGGCCTTTTGAACGACGCCCAGAAGTCGAAATATTTCAACCAGCCGGAAGATTACGTCCTGCAATACCGGCACGATCAGGTCCGTGCGAAGCTGTTTGCCTTCACCAGCCATCCCTCGGCCACCTTGCGGGCCTATCCGCGCAGCGACAAAAGCCCCGCGGCGCAATATGCGCGGGCAATCGCAGCGATGAAAAGCCGGGGCAAGGGCGCGGTGCAGGAGATTGACGCTCTGATCCGCACGCAGCCGAACAATCCCTATTACTATGAGCTCAAGGGTCAGGCGCTGCTGGAAGGGGGTGACCCGAAGGCCGCGGTCGCGCCATTCCGCAAGGCCTTGTCCTTCAAGCCCAACGAACCGCAGTTTCTCGTCTGGCTCGGATATGCGCTGGTCGGCGCCAACGAGCCCTCCTATCTCCCGGAGGCGGAACGTATCCTGAAGAAGGCAATTCAAAGAGATCCGAACTCGGGCGTTGCCTACAGCCAGTTGGCGATTGCTCACGGACGCCAGGGCGAGCGGGCCGAAGCCGATCTGGCAACGGCGAAGGGCCTGATGGTCAGCGGTGATTTCCAGGCGGCGCAGCGCTACGCCGCCCGTGCTCAAAAAAGTTTGAAGCGCGGATCGCCCGCATGGCTTCAAGCCGACGACATTGTAGCGTACAAACCACCAGATCTGCCGAATCGCCGCTGACACCTGTAACCCGCATGGTGGCAAGGTCGAATGGCTATGAGCTTGTTACCTGGAGCAATCCGCGATCTGACGAACGCAGACCGGATGCTCCAACAAATGAAAACAGATCCACTTGTCCGCCGACATGCGACGTCGCCAGACAGCAGGTTGGTCCAGGGAGCCCCATATGACCTACATCACCAGTTTTAGCCGGACCATGTGCCCGCCCGCACTGCTGCGCATCCTGTCCGCCAGCGCGCTTGTGCTGAGCCTGATCGCCGGCTCTGCCACGGCCCAGGAGATCAACCGCGGCGAAATTGAAAAAATCGTGCGCGAATATCTTCTTCAAAACCCCGAAATCATCACCGAAGCGCTGACCGAGCTGGATCGCCGGGAAAAGGAAGCTGCGGAGACCGCACGCCTGCAGGTGCTGAGCGACAGCGCGGACGTCCTTTTCAACTCCACTCGCCAGGTTGTTCTCGGCAATCCGGAAGGATCCATGACCCTGGTGGAATTCTTCGACTACAACTGCGGCTACTGCAAGCGCGCGCACAGCGACATGGCGCGTCTGATCGAGCAGTATCCCGACCTGAAAGTCGTCCTGAAGGAATTCCCGGTCCTCGGTCAGGGATCGGTCGAAGCCGCCCAGGTCGCCGTTGCGGTCAATTCCATCGCGCCTGAAAAATATGCCGAATTCCACGAAGCCCTGCTTCTTGGCCGCAGCCAGGCAAACCGGGCAAGCGCCCTCGCCGCGGCAACCGCGACCGGCATAGAAGAAGAAGACCTTCTGGCAGCCATGGAAACCGACGAAGCCGGTCAGACGATCGAGGAAGTCTATTCGATCGCCAACCGCCTCGGTCTTACCGGAACGCCGTCCTACGTTGTCGGCGACGAGGTGGTCATGGGCGCTGTCGGCTTCGATCAGCTGCGGGAAAAACTTGACGCCATGCAGAATTGCGGTGAGACGACCTGCTGAGCTTCATTCCTGACAGACGCAAGTCTGTTGGAAACGGGTCTTCCGCCATGCCTAGGGGAAATCGGGGGTTTTCCTGATCCGATTCAATCCTTATAAGAAGCGTGGCTCGTGTCCGGCAAGGTCACGGGCCACAACCCTTTGTCCGCTTTTATCAGCGGTGCAAATAGCGTAAATGCAAGCCGATCCGGAGCGGAACCGGATCGGTCGGATGAAACGGCTGAAGCTGTCCATCCGGCACATTTCGCTCCTTGCGGACCGAGTACGAGAGCCAAACGATATGCGTAATGATAACAAGAAATTCGACACGGCCATGATCCGGGATCTCGCCATCCTTCTGGATGAGACTAATCTGTCAGAGATCGAGTTGGAACAAGGCGATACGCGCATCCGCGTCGCCCGCCAGATGTCGGTCAATGCCCCTGTCAACATGATGGCTCCCACCATGGCGCCCGCAGCGGCTGCCCCGGCCCCCTCGGCAGCGGCGCCTGCCCAGGAATCGGCCCCGCATCCCGGAACGGTCCTTTCACCGATGGTCGGCACTGCCTATCTTTCTCCCGAGCCCGGCGCCGCGCCTTTTATCCAGGTCGGCGACAAGGTGACCGAAGGTCAGTCGATCCTGATCATCGAAGCCATGAAGACCATGAACCACATTCCCACCACCAAGGCAGGAACCGTCAAACAGATACTGGTAGACGACGCCCAGCCGGTGGAATTCGGCGAACCGCTCATTATCGTCGAATAAGGGAGCCGCCGTGGCCATGTTTTCGAAAATCCTCATCGCCAATCGCGGCGAAATCGCGCTTCGTATCCTGCGTGCCTGCAAGGAACTCGGCATTTCGACCGTGGCGGTTCATTCCACCGCGGACGCCGACGCCATGCATGTGCGTCTGGCCGACGAAAGCGTCTGTATCGGCCCGCCCTCGGCGCGCGAAAGTTACCTGAACATTCCGCAGCTCCTGGCAGCCTGCGAGATCACGGGCGCCGATGCGGTCCATCCCGGATACGGCTTCTTGTCCGAGAACGCCCGCTTCGCGGAAATTCTGGAAGCCCACAATATCGAGTTCATCGGACCGTCCGCCGAGCATATTCGCATCATGGGCGACAAGATCCAGGCCAAGAAGACCGCGATCGAACTGGGAATTCCGGTCGTTCCCGGTTCCGACGGTGCCGTGACCCCGCAGGACGACGCCCACGCGATCGCCCGGGAAATCGGCTATCCGGTTCTGGTCAAGGCAGCTGCCGGCGGCGGTGGCCGCGGCATGAAGGTCGCCAGGACGGAATCGGAACTCGATTCGGCGCTTTCCACTGCGCGGTCGGAAGCCAAGGCGGCTTTCGGCGATGACGCCCTCTACATGGAAAAATACCTCAGCCAGCCCCGCCATATCGAGATCCAGGTTCTGGGCGACGGCAAGGGCAACGCGGTGCATCTGGGCGAACGGGATTGCTCCTTGCAGCGCCGTCACCAGAAGGTTCTTGAAGAAGCGCCCTCACCGTCCCTGAATGCCGAACAGCGCCACGAGATCGGCGAAATCGTCGCCAACGCCATGCGCAAGCTGAAATACCGCGGCGTCGGCACGGTGGAATTTCTCTACGAAAACGGCGAATTCTATTTCATCGAGATGAATACCCGCCTCCAGGTGGAGCATCCGGTCACCGAAATGATCACCGGTATCGATCTCGTCAACGAACAGATCCGCATCGCCGCCGGTGGCTCGCTGGATATGGTTCAGGAAGACATCCGGTTCGACGGTCATGCCATCGAGTGCCGGATCAATGCGGAAGATCCCGTCACATTCGCTCCCTCACCGGGCACCATTACCTATTACCATACGCCCGGCGGACTTGGCGTGCGGGTCGATTCCGGCGTCTATCAGGGCTACAAGATCCCGCCCTATTACGACAGCCTCATCGGCAAGCTCATCGTGCACGGCCGCAACCGCGTGGAATGCATGATGCGTCTTCGCCGCTGCCTCGATGAATTTGTGGTTGACGAAATCAAGTCGACTATTCCGCTTTTCCGCGATTTGGTGGACAATCAGGACATCGCAAACGGTCAGTACGACATTCACTGGCTGGAGAAATACCTGGCCAAGAAGTCGAGCTGACCGGATTTCGGCAAGGGCGCGCCCGAGCCGGGCGGACTGTGAGGCCCAATGGCTGGATATAAAGACGACATCGTGATGGAAATCACGCCGCAGGTGCTTCTAAAAGCCTACGCCTGCGGCCTGTTTCCCATGGCCGAGTCCGCCGACGATCCCGGTCTTTTCTGGCTGGAGCCGGAACAGCGCGGCATCCTCCCGCTTGACGATTTTCACATGCCCCGGCGCCTCAGGCGCACCATCCGCAACGATGTCTTCGAAGTCCGGGTCAGCACCGACTTCCAGGGCATCATCGATGGCTGCGCCGAGCCCATGCCCGGGCGCCAGAAAACCTGGATCAACCGCGAGATCCGCCGTCTTTACGGCGAACTTTTCGAGATGGGCTACTGCCACACGGTGGAAGCCTGGCAGGACGGCGAACTTGTCGGCGGCCTTTACGGCGTCAGCCTGAACGGAGCTTTCTTCGGGGAAAGCATGTTCACCTTCCGCACGGACGCGTCGAAAGTCTGTCTCGCCCATCTGGTCGCAAGGCTGATCGTCGGCGGTTACAGCCTGCTCGACACGCAGTTCGTGACCGATCACCTGAGCAAGTTCGGGACACAGGAAGTCTCCCAGGCCGACTACAGCAAGCAGCTTTCCGAAGCCCTGAAACTCGAGACCGACTTTTATGCCCTGTCACCGCAAGCAAGCGGCCAGGAAGTCCTCGACGTGCTCGACAAGTGGAAAGCCCGACCGGTCACCGCCACATAATCAGGGCTCGCCGCCAACGCCACCATGACTTGCAAACCGGCTGAGATTGCTACCTGATTCGTTTCTTGCTAGCATTCCCCTGCGTAACATCACGTTCGTCAGGATCGGTCATGCCAGGGGAAGTCAGGGAAAGCGGCAACAAGGCGGGTGCCGGGAAATCCAGGCAGGCCACCGGTTTGCCGGAAGAACTCCTCGGCCATGCGGACGTGACCAGCCCCGTTCCCGACACGAAACCGGGCATCGCCCGGCCCGGTCCCGCTGAGGACGAACACACGGGCCGCAGCGCCCCTCCCGGCCACACCATCAGTGACCAGAAGTTCAACAAGGATCTGGCGACCCTGCGCGGCCTGCATTCCTTTCTGATCCGCGAGGCGACCACCCTGCCCGAGAATTTCTCTCTGGGAGAACTCAATTGCCTGAAAGCCGCCCGCGCGACCGTGACAGGCCGGGCGCCCTCGGACAGCGAATGGCAGGCGGTGGAAAAGAAAACCCAGATCCTGTTCGCGCTCCTCACGGATGCCAACCGCAAACGGTTCCTGGTGTCGCAGATGCCGACCTTCCTGCCTACAATCGTTGTCTGGCTGGTGGCGATCTCCATCGGATCGATGATCTTGTCGGTGCTGATGGCCGCCGAAGTCTCGATTTTCAGCAAAGGCGTCGATGTCGCCCTGATGGTGCTGTTTTTCCTGCTTTGGCTGATGTCTCTCGGGGCTATCGGCTCGGCGGCCTTCATCGGCTTCAACGCCATCTCGGTCACCAGCGACATCACCTTCGACATATCCGACACCCGGCTGATCATTCAGCGGATCGTTCTGGGCGCCCTCTTCGCGCTGTTCTTCACCCTGCCCTTCGGGTTCCACGAGTTCCTGAGTTTCGTGAAGAGCCTCAGCAATTCAGCCCTCAACAAGACCACCGTTCCCACACGGTCCGAGATTGCCTTCACCAACCAGTCGCTGCTTTTGCTCATGCCGTTCGTGCTCGGCTACAGCACGTCCCTGGTGATCCTGATCCTCAACCGGATGATCTCCGCCGCCAGCACCCTCTTCGGCGCCCAGTCGGCATCGGCGCAGGGAAAAGCGGTAAGCAAGTAATACCAAAGAGCATTGATTATGACCCCTCTGATGAGTCCTAATCAACGCTCTTTGGTATAAGCCACCTGCGCCGCATGATACCAAAGGGAATAGCCCCGCGACTGCGAGGCTAAGAGACGAAATCTAAAACAGAGTTGATTGTTCGTTGGCGATTGGGTCAACGGTATCCGGAGAAGGCTTCCCGGTTTCGCGGGCGGTTACGGTGTTGATTTGGCAACGTTCCCTCGCACCGGGTGTCACCCCGGGCGCGGCGAAGCGGAGACCCGGGGCCCACTCGCGGTGCCGCTTGCTGAAGCAAGGGCGATTGTTCATCGGCGGTCGCTACCCGCTTCGGACCTGTACGCCGTATTGTTTGTCCCGGGGGCTGTGTTTGAAGCGGCCTTAGAGGCACCCAAGAGAGCCTCTGCGAACGAGTGGGCCCCGGCTCGGCGCTGCGCTTGGCCGGGGTGACAGCCGAGGGTGGTATTCAGCCTCTCAGTTCGCTCAACAGAGTTGATGACCGCAGCAAGAACGATGCTCAGCTTCACCAAAAACAAAAGCCCCGCAAATGCGGGGCTTCAGGAGACATTTTGATTGGATAGCCGAAGGTGGCGAACAGACCGCCTTGCCTCAGTTGCCCGGCGTCCAGGCCTCGTAGTCGCCGGTGACTTCGGGACGTTTTTCAGGGGTCAGGATCGAGCCGTGCGGGCGATAGGCTGCCGGTGTGCCGGTGTAGTTCGGCTCATGCGGCTTCTGCCAGTGCTTGGCGTGATAGGTTTCATCCACCGGCGGCGTGTCGACCCTGTGATGCATCCAGCCGTGCCAGCCCGGAGGAATCTGGGAAGCCTCTGCGAGATCCTTGTAGATCACCCAGCGCTTCTTGCCCGCGCGTTCCTTGTAATACTTGTTGCCGAGTTCGTCTTCGCCGACGAACTCGCCCTTGCGCCACGTGAAGAAACGGGTGCCCATGGTCTGGCCGTTCCACCAGGTGAACAATTCAAGCAGCAGAGTTTTCATGGCCCTCTAAAGGTCCCTTGATGACAGATCCTCGAACTCCGGAAACCGCTGAACCTGGATGCCGGATTTCGGCGGACTATGGCGGCAACAGGCGCTTGTGTCCAGTTCGAGTATCCTGCAATTGAGGATAAAACGGCAAGCGGGCCGGAACTCAGTGAACCTTGGCGCCCTTGACCGCGGCGAATCCCGCGTCGCGGATGTGCTTGGCCGCCGCCGAATGCTGTTTCGGCTCTTCCTTTTTCTCACCCGCGAACATCGGGCCCCGGTCCTGGTTGTTTTCGAAGGCCGCTTCGACGGCCCCCTCCACTTCGGCGCGCTTTTGAGTCGCGATCTTGTGATGAAGGCGCGCCCCCGCCAGGGTTTGCATCTTCTCCGCCTGCGCATCCAGGGTCTTGTGGATGCCATAGATGTTGTAGAAGCCGGAATGTTCCAGCGTCATCGGACGGTCGTCGTTCAGGATCCATGTCAGCCGCTTGTGCAGCGTCGATGGAGACACCGGCTTGACCAGCACATGATGCGCGCCGGCGCGCAGCGCCTTGTCCACCAGCGGCCGGGTGCCATGCGCGGTGACGAAGAGAATCGGTACGTAGCAGAGCGGTTCCATGTGGCGGTGCCGCACGAGACGCAGGAACTGGTATCCGGAGGTCGGCTCCATGCGCCAGTCGGTCAGAATCACATTTGGCGGTTCGGCCAGGCTGGCTTCCAGCGCATCATCGGCCGAATCGAACACCCGCACACGCGCAACCTTGAAGCTGAGGAGAATCGACCTCAGAATCGTTTGCATCGGCTTGCTGTCCTCAACGACAACAGCGTCGATGTCCTCCATCGAAAGCCCGAAGGCGGCGTGATGCTTCATGAAATGCGGGCCCCTATCCTGTCCTGCCCGCACTAAACCAGACCCGGCTTAAACCCCGTTGAAATCGATCCCGGCCATTTTCTTCAAATTTTCATAAAACTTTACGCACTCTCATCCACAGAAACCACTGCCCGGGCGGGCGGCATCGCTTCGCCGGGAAAGCAAGCGCTAAATTCCAGATGGTTGCGCTTGTCCTCCCCCCTCCCCACTATCCACATTCGCACACAAGATTTTGCGTTTGCCTACGAGTTGGGCACTAGCTGTTGTCACTCACGCCTTGACCTTAAGAATTCGTTTACATTAGTTTCACTATCATTGCGATGTGCGTAGTCGGGAGCCCTTCCGGGCGCTCCGGTCATCCAGAAAGTAAGTGTCAGCGTAGCCCCTTCCGGCTTTTCAGCCTTAAGCCGGAGGACGGGATTCCTTGCGCCTGTTTCTGTGTTCCACACCGTGACAAACCTGTTGAATAACACTATATATAGTGGACCAGCAATTCAGATACGCTACATACAGGCTCAGAGCCTGGCAATGACAAGGCGGCATTCGGCTCTGGAGCATCCCGTGTTCATGTGAACGCGACCAGGAGGCTCCAGCACTTTTGAACCGGTCGGTTCAGGATGATCAATCGATCCCGATTGGCATCCCTCGACCGGGTGGCCGGCGGCGACGCCAGGCCGGATGTGATGCGGACGAGAAGTCCGGTTCGGGCAGAACCGGGATGCGATACAAGGGGACTTAGAGAATGCGGATCGAGCGGCGCTATACCAAGGACGGTCAATCGCCTTACGCCACCATAGAATTTCGCACGGCCACCAGCGAGATCCGGAATCCGGATGGTTCGGTCGTCTTCCGTCTGGCCGATATCAAGGTCCCGGCCCAGTTTTCCCAGGTCGCAGCCGACATCCTGGCGCAGAAGTATTTCCGCAAGGCGGGCGTCCCGGCAAAGCTGAAGGCGGTTGAGGAAAACACCGTCCCGTCCTGGCTGTGGCGCCACGAAGCCGATGAAGCCGCCCTTGAGGACCTGCCCGAAGACGAGCGCTACGGCTCCGAGATCGACGGTTGCCAGGTGTTCGACCGCCTGGCCGGCACCTGGACCTACTGGGGCTGGAAAGGCGGCTACTTCGACGGCGAAGCCGACGCCCGGGCTTTCTTTGACGAACTCCGCTACATGCTGGCGACCCAGAAGGTGGCGCCGAACTCCCCGCAGTGGTTCAACACCGGCCTGCACTGGGCCTATGGCATCGACGGCCCGAGCCAGGGGCATTTCTATGTCGACTTCCAGACCGGCCGCCTGACCAAGTCCAAGACCGCCTACGAGCATCCCCAGCCGCATGCCTGCTTCATCCAGTCCGTCGGCGACGACCTGGTCAACGAAGGCGGCATCATGGACCTGTGGGTGCGTGAAGCGCGCCTGTTCAAATACGGCTCGGGTACCGGCTCGAACTTCTCCCATGTCCGGGCGGCCGGCGAGCGCCTGTCCGGCGGCGGTAAGTCCTCCGGCCTGATGAGCTTCCTGAAGATCGGCGACCGGGCAGCCGGCGCGATCAAGTCCGGCGGCACCACCCGCCGCGCGGCCAAGATGGTCGTGGTCGATGTCGACCATCCCGACATCGAGGAATACATCAACTGGAAGGTCAAGGAAGAGCAGAAGGTCGCGGCCCTCGTCACCGGTTCCCGCGTCTGCCAGAAGCACCTCAGCGCCATCATGCGCGCCTGCGTCAATTGCGAGGCCGACAACGGCGAATGTTTCGACCCGGCCAAGAACCCCGCGTTGAAGCGTGAGATCCGCGCCGCCAAGAAGATGATGGTGCCGGAGAACTACATCCAGCGCGTCATCCAGTTCGCCCGCCAGGGCTTCACCAAGATCGAATTCCCGGTCTATGACACCGACTGGGATTCGGAAGCCTACCTCACGGTCGCCGGTCAGAACTCCAACAACTCCGTGCGCATCACCGACGGCTTTCTCAATGCCGTCGTCGAGGACGGCACCTGGGACCTGACCGCCCGCCGCAGCGGCGAGACGCTGAAGACCGTCCAGGCAAAGGACCTGTGGGAACAGATCGGCTATGCCGCCTGGGCCTCCGCCGATCCGGGCCTGCAGTACCACACCACCATCAACGACTGGCACACCTGCCTGGCCGATGGCGAGATCCGCGCGTCCAATCCCTGCTCGGAATACATGTTCCTGGACGACACCGCCTGCAATCTGGCGTCCCTGAACCTGATGCAGTTCCGCCGCGAGGACGCGTCCTTCGACATCGACAACTACGAACATGCCGTTCGCCTGTGGACCGTCGTTCTGGAAATCTCTGTGCTGATGGCACAGTTCCCGTCGAAGGAAATTGCCGAACTGTCCTACAAGTTCCGCACCCTCGGCCTCGGCTACGCCAACATCGGCGGCCTGCTGATGACCTCCGGCATTCCCTATGACAGCGACGAAGGCCGTGCCCTGTGCGGTGCGCTGACCGCCGTCATGACCGGTGTTTCCTATGCGACCTCGGCGGAAATGGCCGGCGAACTCGGCTCCTTCCCGGGTTACAAGAAAAACGCCAAACATATGCTCAAGGTCATCCGCAACCACCGCCGCGCCGCCTATGGCGAAACGGAAGGTTACGAGGACCTGCACACCAACCCGGTTGCGCTTGACCATGCCAATTGCCCGGACAAGGTGATCGTCGACCGGGCCAAGAAAGCCTGGGACCGTGCGCTGCAGCTCGGCGAACAGAACGGCTTCCGCAACGCCCAGTCCACCGTCATCGCCCCGACCGGCACCATCGGTCTGGTCATGGATTGCGACACGACCGGCATCGAACCGGACTTCGCCCTGGTGAAGTTCAAGAAGCTGGCCGGCGGCGGCTATTTCAAGATCATCAACCGCGCTGTTCCCGAAGCCCTTGCCAAGCTCGGCTATTCGGAAAGCCAGATCGCCGAGATCGAGGCCTACGCGGTCGGTCACGGCTCCATCGACCAGGCGCCGGCGATCAACCCGGCGGCGCTCAAGGCAAAGGACTTCTCCGACGAGAGCCTGGAAAAGATCAAGTCGTCCCTCGGCTCCGCCTTCGACATCAAGTTCGTCTTCAACCGCTGGACGGTCGGCGACGAGCAGATGGCCGCCCTCATGGTTCCGGAAGAAAAGCTGACCGATCCGGCCTTCGACCTGCTGACCCACCTGGGCTTTACCAAGTCGGAAATCGAAGCCGCCAACACTCATGTGTGCGGTGCGATGACCCTGGAAGGCGCGCCTTTCCTCAAGGAAGAGCATTACCCGATCTTCGACTGCGCCAACCCGTGCGGCCGCATCGGCAAGCGCTTCCTGTCGGTGGAAAGCCATATCCGCATGATGGCCTCGGCCCAGCCGTTCATCTCCGGCGCGATCTCCAAAACGATCAACATGCCCAACGATGCAACGGTAGAGGACTGCAAGGAAGCCTATCTTCTGTCCTGGAAGCTGGCTCTCAAGGCCAACGCGCTCTACCGCGACGGCTCCAAGCTTTCCCAGCCGCTCAACTCGCAGCTTCTGGCTGACGATGACGAGGATCTGGAAGACACGGCCGAGGAAATCGCCGCAAGGCCGCAGGCCGCACGCGCCGAAGTTGTCGCCGAGAAGATCGTCGAACGCATCATCGAACGGGCGGTGCGCGAACGTGAAAAAATGCCGGACCGCCGCAAGGGCTACACCCAGAAGGCGCGCGTCGGCGGCCACAAGGTCTATCTCACCACCGGCGAATACCAGGACGGCCGTCTTGGCGAGATCTTCATCGACATGCACAAGGAAGGCGCCGCTTTCCGCTCCCTGATGAACAACTTCGCCATCGCCATCTCGCTCGGCCTGCAATACGGCGTGCCGCTGGAAGAATACGTCGATGCCTTCACCTTCACCCGGTTTGAGCCGGCGGGCATGGTGCAGGGCAACGAGGCGATCAAGAACGCCACGTCGATCCTCGACTACATCTTCCGCGAGCTGGCCGTGTCCTACCTCGGCCGTCACGACCTGGCCCATGTGCCGCCGGAAGCCATCGGCAACACGGCCATGAGCAAGGGCCCGAACGAAGGCCGCGACCAGGGCGGCGGACAGGTGGTCTCGCACGGCCTCGTCCGCGGCCAGACCGAGCGCTTCCGCCTCGTTGCCAGCGGTGATCCCGCCGGCGAGACAACCCAGGCGATCTCGGTCAAGACCACCAGCAGCCCCGCTGCCCAGGTCTCCGCCGTCGCCACGGCCTTCGCCCGCGGCTCGGAAGCCGCCGCGGCGGTCGAAATCTCCACCCCCCCGGCCCAGCAGCCCAACTCCGCGGCCCAGCAAATCGCCCAGGCCCGCATGAAAGGCTACGAAGGCGAAAGCTGCTCCGAATGCGGCAACTTCACCATGGTCCGCAACGGCACATGCCTGAAGTGCGACACCTGCGGTGGCACGAGCGGCTGTAGCTGAGGCGAGATCCGATAATTGTCCCTGACGCGCGTCAGCCATTCTCGCTCTGCGTCAGGATAGACTGCTCATTCAGCACTCAAAGGCTGCTCACCTGCCAATAGAATGCTGAAATGGGGCGTCGCCGCCGCTGAAACACAGAACCCGCCCATCGGAGACGATCGGGCGGGTTTCTAATTTCCGGGGATGTCATTATGGGCGGGGAGCGGGCATTCGCTGCGGTCGGATCGAACGACGTGAATGCGCCAGAAGCGGAAGTTGATGGATTCTTAGTTCTCGGTCCCAAAACGGCCGTCAGTCTGTTGAGCCACGGACGACCGCTCGTGGCGCGTTCTAGACGTAAGCTCACTCCGCAGCAAACATCCGCTTCCCCTTGAGGTGGCAGGGGAAAGCTGGTTCAACAGTTGGAGGAAATATTCGGGGGAATCATGAGCATCGATATTGCCGCCTTTGTCAGCGAATTGCAGCGCCTTACGGCAACAGGACAGACCACCGAACACTCCTTCCGTCCGGCGCTCGCCGGCTTGCTCGATTCGCTCGCCGATGATGTGCATTGCATCAATGAGCCGACTGCGATTGTGAATGTCGGCCGCCCGGATTTCGTGCTTGAACGGGCCAATGGGCAGAAGGCGGCGATCACCGTCGGCCATGTCGAGGCCAAGGACATTGATCTCGACATCAAGCCAAAAGCGATGCGTGACGCCAACAAGGCGCAGTTCGAGCGCTATGTGAAGGCGCTGCCGAACCTGATCTACACCAACGGGCTGGATTTCGCGTTCTACAGGAACGGCGAGCTGGTGCGCGAGATCTCCATTGGCGACTGGATGATGGGGGTTCAGCCCAAGCCCGAGAATTACGAGGCGCTCACCAACCAGCTCAGGGATTTCGCCGCCGAACGGCTGCAGACCATCACCAGCGCGGAGCGGCTGGCGGAAATGATGGCGGGCAAGGCGGTGTTGGCCAAGGACGTGCTGTTCAAAACGCTGCGCGAGGATAAGGACCTCAATTCCGAACTGGCGGAGCAGTACAAGGCTTTCAAGGACCAGTTGATCCATGATCTGGAGGTCGAGGAATTCGCCGATATCTACGCCGAAACCATTGCCTACGGCATGTTTGCGGCGCGGCTGCATGACGAGACGCTAGAGGATTTCACCCGCGAGGAAGCCCTCAGGCTCTTGCCCAAGACCAACCCGTTCCTGCGCAAGCTGTTTGAATATGTGGCGGGCACAAGCCTGTCGGAACCGGTGCGGCGAACGATCGACGAACTGGCGGAAATCTTCCAAGCCACCGATCTGCAAAAGCTGTTCGAGAATTTTGGCGCCTTCACCCAGCGCAACGACCCGTTCATTCATTTCTACGAGACGTTTCTGGCCAAATACAATCCGGCCAAGCGCAAGGCGCGTGGGGTCTGGTACACGCCCGAACCGGTGGTCAATTTCATTGTTCGCGCCGTTGATGACGTGCTCAAGACCGAGTTTGGCTTGTCCGACGGGCTGGCCGACACCTCCAAGATCACGATTGACTGGGACACCGGCCAGCGCAAGATGAACAAGGACGGGACACTGGCCAAATCCGGGGCAAACCTGATCGAGAAGCGGCAGGTGCACCGGGTGCAGATCCTCGATCCGGCAGCGGGTACGGGTACGTTTCTCGCCGAGGTGATCCGCCAGATCGGCGAACGGGTGCGGGGCATCGCGCCGGGGCAATGGTCCAGCTATGTCGAAAACGAGATGATCCCGCGCCTGCATGGCTTCGAGCTTTTGATGGCGTCGTATGCCATGTGCCACATGAAGCTTGACATGATGCTGACCAAGATGGGCTACAAGCCGACCGGAGCCACACCGCCGAGGCTCGGCGTGTATCTGACCAACAGCCTTGAGGAGGGCGAGAAGGTCAACCAAACCCTGCCTTTTGCGCAATGGCTGTCGAACGAGGCCAAACAGGCAAACACGGTGAAGAACGATGTGCCGGTGATGTGCGTGATCGGCAATCCGCCGTATCTCGGCGAAGGCGGCAAGTCCGAGGGCTGGATCGGCCATCTCATGGATGACTACAAGAAGGAGCCGGGGGGCAAGCAGAAGCTTCAGGAACGCAACCCGAAATGGCTGAATGATCTTTATGTGAAGTTCATCCGCATGTCGTCACATTTGATCGAAAAGAATGGCGAAGGCGTCCTCGGCTTCATCACCAATCACGGCTATCTCGACAACCCCACCTTCAGGGGCATGCGTTGGCATCTGCTCAATACCTTCGACAGGATCTGGGTGCTGGACCTGCATGGCAACGCCAAGAAAAAGGAAGTCAGCCCGGATGGCTCTCCTGACAAGAATGTCTTCGACATCCAGCAGGGCGTGGCAATCATCATTGCCGTGAAGAAGAAACGCGACGGCAAAGCCGAGAAACCGCTGGCGCAGATGATGCACGGCGATCTGTGGGGGAGCCGGAGGGAGAAGAACGAGGCTTTAATTGGTGGCAGGCCGGAAAGCCTGTCAGCGGTAAAGCTGCCCAACAAGGCACCGCAATACCCGTTCGTGATGCGGGATTTTGGATTAGAGACGGTTTATCTGACAGGGTTCAGTGTCAACCAACTGATGTACCAAAACGGAAATGGTATTGTAACCAAAAGAGACCGGCTATGTGTGCAACCCGATCGGCCATCGGTAGAAACTGTCCTGAATGACTTCGAAAAATTGTCAGAGGTAGAACTTAGGAAAAAATATTCTCTTCCTGCAGACGTGCGCGATTGGCGCTACGAATGGGCCAAAGCCGATGTTCTGAACAATCGAAAAACAGCGGATATTGCCGAAATAAACTATCGACCATTTGATGTTCGACACATTTACTACTCTGGCAAGGCAAGGGGGCTTGTCGGCTGGCCAGTCAAGCAAGTCATGCGCCACTATTTGCAGGGATGCAATATTGGGCTACTAACTTCTAAGGCACTTAGGGATGCTAACTTTGCGCACGCGCTGGTAACCGAGAGGCCCACTGAAGCAATTTTGTTGTCGGGAACAACAGGCTCAAATGCTATGAACTTCCCCCTCTACCTCTACCCCACCGAAACCGAACTCGACCAGTCCCGCCGGGTGAATATGGACCTGGCGATCCGGCGCAGGATCGAGGCGGCGGCGATGGGGCAGACGATCTCCCCCCTTGCGGGGGAGATGTCATCGCAGATGACAGAGGGGGGGGCGGCTTCAGACACCGAACCCGGATCGATACCCCCCTCTGCCTTGTCGAACATCTCCCCCACAAGGGGGGAGATCGACGATGGCGAGATCGCGCCAGTTTACGACACCGATGGGCGGCCCAACGAGGTGGCGATCTTTGATTATATCTATGGTGTGCTGCATTGCCCGGCCTACCGCGAGACCTACAAGGAATTTCTCAAGATCGATTTTCCGCGCGTCCCCTATCCGCCGTCGCCTGAGGTGTTCCGCGATGTCCAGGCGAAAGGCACCGAGCTGCGCCGTCTGCACCTGATGGAGGATGCGGCGGTGGGCGAGACGCCCTATCCGTTCACCGGCGAGGGCGATCCGGTGGTGGGCAAGGTGGCTTATGAAAATGGCGCGGTGCTCATCAACGACACGCACCGTTTTGAGAATGTGCCATCGATTGCCTGGGAGTTTTACATCGGCGGCTACCAGCCGGCGCAGAAATGGCTGAAAGACCGCAAGGGCCGGACGCTTTCTTTCGAGGACATCAAGCACTACCGCAAGATCATCAAGATCCTGACCGAGACCGACCGGATCATGCAGACGATCACGATGGACCTTTCACGAATGAACCGTCAGGGCTAGCAGTATCCGCTTCTGTGTTCCGCACTTGCGAGATCGGCAGTGTCGATGAACGGCAGCTTCGGGCCGGAAGCGACCGGGTCGCCCAGGCACGTCAGCCATTCTTGCTCTGCGTCACGGTAAACTGCTCACTCAGCACTCAAAGGCTGCTCACTTGTCAAAGGAGCGCTGAAATCCGGCTCTATGACCACTGAAACAAAGACTCCGCCCATCGGAGACGATCGGGCGGGTTTTCGTTTCAGGGCATCCAGCCGTCAAGCAGCGGGCTGTCAGCGGGAAGCGGGAGACGAACCGATTGGCCGGTTCTTGCCGATGCGTAGATCGCGGTGATCAGTTCTATGGAATGAACACCCTCCTCCAGCGTTGGAAGGTAGAGATCCGTTCCCTCGACGAGCCTCTGATGCACGTCGGTAAATTGCCCCTCGAACCGCGGCCTGATATCGGCAACCTGCGCGAGGATCCCTTCCAGGGCTTCCTGCGCGTCCGGTCTGGTCGCCTCGAAGGTCCAGTCACCGGCGCCGATATGATAGGGCAACGCGCCGGACGTCGCCGTAACATGCTCGAAACAGGCGCGGAACCGCGAGCTGTTCCCGGCCGCCCCGAGCGTGATCGACGAGGTAACAAGCGCGCCCTGTTCCGTCCGCATGCTGATGGCCGCGCAATCCTCCGTCTCGATGGGATTGACCCGCGTATCCATCAGGGTCGAGACCTCGACGACAGGCCCGAGCAGATGGGTTGCCAGATTGTGTGCATGGCAGGCATGACTGACAACCGCCCCGCCCATTTCCCCTTTCCAGGTCCCGCGCCACGGGACCGAGTAATAGTCAGCGCCCCGTTGCCAGTGGGTCTCTATCGAAAGCGAATAGGCTTTCCCGAGAAGGTCCTGCTCCCGAAGGGCGTGAATCAGCCTGTACCCGCGGCCGTAGCGATACTGAAAAACAGGTATCACCAACTTGCCGCTGGACTGCGACAGGGCACGCAGCCGCTCGGCCTCTGCTAGGGAACCTGTCATTGGTTTTTCGCAGATCACATGTTTGCCCGCCTTCAGCACCGCTTCCGACGCCCAGAAATGCAGCTGCGGGGGAAGACACACATTGACGAGTTCGACGGCAGGATCGGCGAGCACGTCCGACAGTTCCGTCACCGCGCGGCAACCCGGCGCGATTTTGGCCGCTTCTTCGGCGCGCGCCTTGTCGAGATCGCAAACATAGGCGACTTCGAACAGGTCCGGCAGAGCGGCATAGGCACCGACATGCTGCTGCCCGATCCCGGCGCCGACGACCGCTACCTTGATAATGTGGCTCATTCCGTCTTCCCGCCTTCGGCAAGTGGCTGCGCATTCAGCGCCGGCTCTGCTGCGAGGAAGGCATGCGCTTGCATCATTGCGGTCTCCGTATGTTCGGCAATGTCTTTCCTGAAGGCGACAAAGAAGCGTTCGCCCTCCCCCTTTGCGTCGAAATATTTCATGTGCTTGCCATCCACCGGGAATACATGATCCGTACCGGGCCGGCCGCTGATGTCGACATGGGTGCGCAGATCGATGCAACTCTCGGCGCCTTCGATCGTCAGGCGACCGTCGCCACAGATATTCATGGTCCTAAACGTTCAGCTGAATGCCGCGGGCGCGCAGCATGGAAGCGATATTGACGGCGGAGCCGGTTTCGATCGACGCATTGGCGGCAATGCCGGTCAGGATCGACCAGCCGCCGGCAACGTGATCGGACGCGCGCCCGTAGCGGTCGGGCTCCATGTTTTCAGCGTCGAAAATATACCCGAGCATCACCGGATCGGCGCCGCCGTGATGACCTTCTCCATGCGGAACGTCCAGCATTTCCGGCTTGCGGCCCGCCAGATGAAGCTCGGTCGTGACGGCTTCATTGCCTGCCTCTTCCCGCTGACCGCCAAAGACGCCGTGCACCTCCACATGGCGATGAGTAAGATCGCCTTTCGTGCCCTGAAACTTGATCTCAAGCCCCTCCCACGGCGCGTAGGCCGTCAGCGTGTAATTGGCCGTCACACCCGATGCGTAGCGGATATGGGCCTGCATCGTATCCTCGATGCCAATCTCCTCGTCGAAAACACAAAGGTCCCGGAAATAGCCGTCTTCGTCCTCGGCCTTGCGGTAGAGCTGGTGCAAGGCCTCGTCCGCGTCCAGATCGAGTTCGAAGTCGCACTTCTGCGAAACGGGGCATGCCGCACAGCGTGCCCCGCGACCTTCCAGACCAAGCTCAAGGGCAGTCTGCGGCCTGTAGAAGACCCTGCGGCCGGAGGCATAGACATCTGAAGGCACCGATCCGAGCCACCAGTTGAGAAGATCGAAATGGTGGGTCGACTTGTGAACCAGCAAGCCACCGGAATTTTCCTTCTGGCGGTGCCAGCGGCGAAAATAGTCCGCGCCGTGAACCCGGTCGAGATGCCAGCGGAAGTCCACTGCTGTAATCGTACCGATCGTTCCTGAATCCAGGATGTCCTTGATCTGCGTCCGCGCGGGCGAATAGCGGTAATTGAAGGTCACCATGACCTTGCGGCCGGTCCGCGCCTGGGCGTCCACAATCTGCTTCAGCCGGGTGAGATCTATCGTCAGCGGCTTCTCGCAGATCACGTCGCAGCCTGCCTCGAAGGCTCGAACGATGTAGTCCGAGTGCAGAAAATCCGGAGTCGCCACCACGATTGTGTCCGGCTTCTGCTCTTCTACGAGACGGTCGAAGTCGGCCGCCATATAAGCCGCGACACCGTTCGTTCCCGGTTTAGACGCCGCTTGCGCCGCAAGCCTCAGCCGATGCTCGTTGCTGTCGCACATGGCGACAATCTCATGTTTGTCGGAATAATCCTCAACAACGGAGTCGCGGAACATCTTGTGCCGCGAACCGCAACCGACGATGGCTATCTTCACGTTGACTGTCTTTCCTGTACGGTTTGAACGCGCTCTCCCGAGGCATCGAAATAGTGGAGGTCCGTTGGGTCAAAGCCCAGCACCACCGTGTCGTCGACATGCAGGCTGTGGATAGTGCTGCTGCTGACCAGAAGCACCTGCCCGGAGGAAAGCGCGATATGGAGCAACGTTTCGCTGCCCAGATATTCCACCAGTCTGACGCGCCCTTCGGTGCGCACGGCTCCGCTTCCGATCTTCACTGCCGCGGGACGAACGCAGAGCGTGAGCGACCTGTCGCTCGTGCCGAGCTCCGGCAATGTGAATTCGTTGAAACCGTCGACACTGGCGACAAGCTGTCCGTCGCGCTCGGTCACGGTCGTCTCCAGCATGTTGATTTTTGGCGAGCCGATAAACCCGGCGACGAACAGGTTCTGCGGATTGGTGTACAGCTCCTGCGGCGTGCCGACCTGCTCGATCTTGCCGGCCCTCAGAACCACGATGCGGCTCGCCATCGTCATGGCTTCCACCTGATCGTGCGTCACATAGATCATCGTGGTGCCCAGCCGGTTATACAGCGAGGCAAGTTCCGCACGCATCTGGACCCGCAGCTCCGCGTCCAGGTTCGACAACGGTTCGTCGAAGAGGAATAGCTGCGGCTCTCGCACGATTGCCCGCCCGATGGCGACACGCTGCTTCTGTCCGCCCGACAATTGCCGCGGCTTGCGCTCCATCAACGGCTCGATCTGAAGGATCTTCGCAGCCTCCGCGACCCGTCTGTTGACCTCCGCTTTCGGCATCTTGAAATTCTGCAGTCCGAAGGCAAGGTTCTTGCGCACGTTCATGTGCGGATAGAGCGCATAGCTCTGGAAGACCATCGACAACCCGCGCCGTGAGGCGGGCAGGTCATTGACGATCTTCTCACCGATGGAAATCGTTCCGTCGGTGATGTCCTCCAGCCCGGCAATCATCCGCAGCAAGGTGGACTTGCCGCAGCCCGAAGGGCCGACCAGCACCAGAAACTCCCCGTCATGCACGTCGAGGTTCAGCCCGGACATGACGCTGAGACCTCCGTAATTCTTGCCGACGTTGCGCAGTGTCAGTCCCGACATCCGATAATTCCTTATTTCATTCCCGACGTGGCGATGCCGCGGACGATCAGTTTCTGGAAAAGAACGAAGAAGATCACGACCGGAACCAGTGACAGCACGGACATGGCGAACATCTGGCCGAACACCGACTGACCTTCCTGGTCGAGGAACAGGCGCAGCGCCAGAGGCACGGTGTAGCTCTTGATGTCGTTCAGATAGATCAGCGGAGCGAGGAAATCCTCCCACACCCAGATCAGCGAGAAGATTGCCGCCGTTCCCATTGCCGGAAGCGACAGAGGCAGAATGATCGCCCAGTAGATCTTGTAGGGCGAACAGCCGTCGATCATTGCCGCCTCGTCAAGCTCGCGCGGGAGCTGACGGAAGAACTGCACCATCAGAAAGATGAAGAAAGCATCGGAAGCCAGGAACCGCGGCACGACCAGCGGCAGGTAGGTATCGACCCACCCCAGCGCCAGAAACTGGACGTATTGCGGGATAAGGACCACGTGATAGGGGATCATCAGCGTCATCATCATCAAGGCGAAGAACAGGGTCTTGCCGGTGAACTTTAGCCGCGCGAAGGCATAGGCCGCGAAGGAGCAGGAAATCAGGTTGCCGATCACCGAAAGCACGGTGACGATCGCCGAGTTGACGTAAAACACCGTGAAGGATTTCGGCAGCGCGTACCATCCTTCGGTGTAGTTCTCGATCCGC
Source organism: uncultured Roseibium sp. (assembly GCF_947496995.1). Lineage (GTDB taxonomy): Bacteria > Pseudomonadota > Alphaproteobacteria > Rhizobiales > Stappiaceae > Roseibium. The sequence goes on along the minus strand of NZ_CANMFD010000007.1, from coordinate 141,781 downwards.
CACTCGGATGGCCACAGACCCAGATTGCCGAAAATCTCGTTTTCCGGCTTGAAGGACGACGCCAGCAGCCAGAACAGCGGATAGAGCATCACGCAGGACATGGCGATCAGGAAGACATGTTTCAGCAGGCGGGCATTGCGCTCGCGTTTGTCACGCGCCAGCCGCAATTCATGAGCAACCCGCGCGGCCTCATCGACCTGCATCACAAGCTCGAGGTCAGTCGCGGTCGTTTTCATAATGCACCCAGTATCTTGAGGTGAAGAAGGCAATGGCGGTGAAGACGGCGATAATCACCAGAAGCACCCAGGCGAGCGCCGAGGCGTAGCCCATGCGGAAGAACTTGAAGGCCTCGTTGAAGAGATAGATCGTGTAGAAGAGGAGACTGTCCGCAGGCGCGCCCGTGCCGTTGGAGATGATGAATGCACTGGAGAAGGTCTTGAACGCCTCGATGGTCTGAAGCACCAGGTTGAAGAAGATCACCGGCGCCAGCAACGGCAGTGTGATCCGCGTAAATCTTCGCCAGGGCCTTGTCCCGTCTATCTCCGCCGCCTCGTAGAGATCTTTCGGAATGCCACGCAGACCGGCCAGGAAGATGAGCATCGGCGAGCCGAACTGCCACATGGCGAGAATGACCAAGGTGTAGAGCGATGTGTCCGGATCGGTGATCCAGCCCGGCCCCTGGATGCCAACGAGCGCCAGCACCTGGTTGACCACCCCGTCCGCAGTGAAAAGCTGACGCCATAAAATGGCGATCGCGATGGAGGCCCCGAGCAGGGAGGGCAGGTAGAAGATCGCCCGATAAAGGCTGATGGTCCTGAGCCCCTTGTCGAGCAGCATGGCAACCCCCAGCGCCATGGCAAGACGCGCCGGTACCGACAGCGCAACATAGGCAAATGTCACTTCCAGCGATTTCCAGAACCGCCGGTCTCGCGTGAACATGTATTCGAAATTGTCCAGCCCCACCCAGCGAGGACTGGCAACCATGTCGTAGCGTGTGAACGACAGATACAGCGACGCAAGGATCGGCCCGAGTGCAAGCAGGAAAAACCCGATAAACCAGGGCGTCAGAAACACATATCCTGGAGCATTGCGGACAAAGAAACGTCTCATGCGGCGGCCTTCTCGAATACGGAACACGTGATGTCAGGGGTTAGCGCGATGCGTCTCCACCTGCCTGCTTCTTTCTCCTGTTGGGAGATGTCGGTGACGGCCGACAACGGCAGGAACACCCCGGCTGCAATCATTGTGGGATCTGACGTTCAGCCGGCGCTCGCCACTGCCCTGCCCCCGCTGGCAACAACGCCCCAATGAGGAAGAGAAGAACGCAAGTGAACTGGCAGAAGACAGATTCCACGTCCTCCGACAGGCTCTCGCACCTTTGTGCGAGAGCCTCCGGTGTCGTCACACCCAGACGGTATCAGCGCGCACGGTCGACGATGGCTTGAGCGTCTTCGATGAAGATACCCGCAGCTTCGTCTGAACTCATATTGCCAAGCACCACATCGGTGCCGATCCGCATATAGGCGTCACGCACCTCGCCGGCGCCCTTCGGAGCCGGAAGCGGCAGTGGGCCGACCTTGTCCTGAATGGCGTTGAAGTAGTTGACGGACGCCAGTTCCGGCGGCGTGAAATTCGGCTCCAGAGCCGCACGCACATTCGGATTGGCCGGGATACCGCGCTCAAGTCCGAGGATCGATGTGGTTTCCGGCTCGTTGATCCAGTCGTTCATATAGGCAATCGCGCCATCCACGTCCCTGGCATCACGGGTCAGCGACATGAACATCGACGGTTTGATGAACTGCCCGGGCGATCCGCCCGCCTTGTGCGGAATCATGGCAGCGCCGACCGTATCCTTCATCAGGGACTGGACGCCGACAAGCTGGTTCGACCAGAACAGCGCCATGGCGCTTTCACCGGTAACGACACCGGTCTCGGACATCGGATGGTCCAGAACAAGCGTCTTGTCCTTGCCGCGGACAATCTCCGCCTTGCGCATGTCGTCCCAGAATTGCCAGTAACCTGCGACATCTTCCGGCGTGGCCTGAACGTTGCCTTCTTCATCATAGAAGTTCCGGCCGTTCTGGCGGGCCCAGGATTCACAGCCCTCGATATAGAGCGAGAAGTCGTCCGATCCCTTGACGCTTCCACCGGAATGCGACGTGATCTTTTCGCAAACGTTCTTGAAATCGTCCCACGTCCAGTTGATGACGTCGGCATCGACACCGGCTTCTTCGAAGATACGGGTGTTGTAGGGAATGACCTGCGAATTGGAGCCGATATTGAGAGCATAGAGCTTGCCGTCGACCATACCGCCGGAAAGCGGCCCCTTGTCGAAGTTCGACAGGTCCAGACCGTTGCCGATATGCTCATCCAGCGGCTGCAATGCACCGCGGCGGACATATTCGAACAGGAAGCGGTAATCCATCTGCACGAGATCGGCCATGTTCCGGCCTGCGGTCTGGGTGGCCATTTTGGTCCAGTAATCGCCCCAACCGATGGTTTCCCCGGAAACCTCGATATCCGGATGGTTTTTCTGGAATACATCGATCACGGCAAAGGTCCGCTTGTCGCGTTCCGGATTGCCCCACCAGAAATGCCGGACGGTGCGGTCGGCCGCCATGGCCGGCAGGCGCGGCAGCGCGGTTGCGGCAGCCGCCACCCCCATGGTGCCCAGAAGGCTACGTCTCGTCAGTTTGGTCATGTTACTTCCTCCACTTCGCCCGTAGCCCTCCCCGGCCCGGACTTGATCTTGCGGTTTTCCCGCGATACCCGCACAGCTACCTCAGATGTAGCTGCGCAAAAGCTCCGTCAGACACAGCATGGCCATCGCCTGCCCGTAAGGCATCGAAGTCAGCTTTATCTCCCGGTAAAAATCGAGGTCGCCTCCCATCGCAGTGCCGAAGGAGACCTGCTGCAGTTCCCCGTCCGGGCTGATATGATCGACCACGCCCTTCATCGCCCGTTCCGCGGTCTCCAGATACTCCCGGCCGAGATAGCGCTTGCGCACGCCTTTCATCAGGCCATAGGCAAAACCCGCCGTGGCCGAGGCTTCCACATAGCTGTCAGGATCATCGATCAAGGTGTGCCAGAGACCTGTGGCCGGGTCCTGATGCTGCTTCAGGCTTGCCGCCTGGCGTCCAAGCAGGGACACAAGATGCCGCCGCAGGGCATCCCCCTCCTCGAGATCCAGCAGCTCGATGAATTCCGGGATCGCGATGGTGATCCAGCTGTTCCCGCGCGCCCACAGGGCGTTTGCAAAATTGTGGTTGCCGTCGAAAGTCCAGCCATGGAACCAGAGGCCGGTCCGGGTGTCGCACAGATACTGGGCATGGACGAGAAACTGGTATTTCGCCTCTTCCACATAATCCGGCCGGTTCAGCAGCAGACCGATCTTGGCCAGCGGCAACACGCTCATCATCAGCGTGTCATCCCACATCTGCTGGTCGTTCACACTGTTGTAGACGATATGCTGAAGACCGCCTTCGCGGGTTCTCGGCATTTCGTGCATGACCCACTCGGCCCAGGTTTCCAGATAAGGCACGAAACGCGGATCGCGTTCCAGCTCGTAAAGATGGGCGAGCGTCAGAAAGGGCGCGACCGTGTTGATGTTCTTGGTTGGAGTTCCTTCCGCCAGCCGGGCCTCGAACCAGTCCTTGATGATGGACATGGACGTCGGGTCACCGGTCTGCTGCCAGTACTTGAAAAGCCCGTAAAGACCGATGCCGTGGGTCCACTCCCAGCCGGCCCAGCCCTTGGTGTCGATGACACGGCCATCTTCAAGCCTCAGGAGAAATTCACCGGTTCGGTCTTCGATGCTGATCAGATTGCGGGTTAACCGCTCGATCAGTTCGCAGACATCCGCCCGCTCGATGAACCTTTCCTTCTGCCGCAGCAGTGGATGCATGGACTGATTTCCTCCCTTGGGGCGCTCTCTTGATTTTTTCGGAACGCCATTTCATTTTTAATGATGCACAAAACTATCAGGAATTCAACGGTAGATTATTCTGCGGATATGTTAAATTAAATCGTTTTAATTTCAACGCCCCGAATGAGACGGCGTTCCTGCTTGACAGCAACGGGCTACAAATTCAGAATGCAGTTCCATTTTTTTTAGAATAGGAAATGATGACCGGCCCGCAAGTCAAAACGGAAAATGTCGCCGCTGTACTGAAGGTCTTCGCCGTGCTTGAGTCTCTCGTGGACGAGCGGAGTGTCGGCCTCGCGGATCTCGCACAGCGCGCCATGACCTCCAAGTCAACCGCCCACCGGCTGCTGCAGACGATGGTCGATCTGGGCTATGTCGAGCAGGATCCGGAAACGGAGAAATACCGACTGACCCTGAAGCTTTTCAGCCTCGGCGCACGCTCCCTGGAGGAACAGTCAGATTTGCTGCGGGTCGCCGACAAGGCCATGGGCAAACTCTCCCGGGCGACCGGGGAATCAATCAACCTGGGCGTACTGGACAATCAGGAACAAAGGGTCGTCTACATTCACAAGTACGAGTCCTTCTACAATCTCTCCATGAAGTCGACACTCGGCCTGCGCAACCCCTTGCACAGCACCTCACTCGGCAAGGCCCTGCTCGCCTGGCGCGACGAGGACGAAATCCGGGAACTGCTGGCAAAGATGGACATGAAGAAGCAGGCGCCCAACACGATCACGGATCCAGAGGTCTTTTTCGACCAGCTCATGCTGACCCGCGATCGCGGGTTTGCCGAGGAAGTGGAAGAAAGCGAAGCGGGCGTACGCTGCATGGCGATCCCGATCTTCAACCACCTCGGCAAATCGATCGCAGCGGTATCGATCGGCTTTCCGCTCTTCCGCTTCGATCAGGGCCGCAGAGAGGAATACATCGAGCTCCTGAAGGCCTGCGGTGAAGAAGCCTCGTCGGCCCTCGGTCATCAGCCTGGCTGAACCCCTCTGAGACCGGTTCCGGGAACAGACGCGCAATCGGCGCATTGATGCCCTATCCAAAGCCCCCTCTGGCGGGCCAAGCTGTGCCAGAAATCCTCCTCGAGCAATTTCGCCCGCCGGTCTCGTGATTGCTGAAGGGGAACGGTGTCACGACGCCTTTTTCTTCTTACCCTTTCCGTCCTGAAGACCGTAGCCGGAAAAGGAATTGAGTGTATCGGCAATGGCTTCCGGGCTCAGAAGCACGGGACCGCCGATCTGCAGGCTGAGGTAATACTGTCTGGCAATGGTTTCCAGCTCGACGGCCCGCCACATGGCTTTGGCTAGGCTCTCCCCGACGGCGATCATGCCGTGATTGGCCAGGAGACACGCGGTGCGGTCCTCCATTACCTCGATTGCCAGCTTTGAAAGCTCTTCGGTACCGAATGTGGCATAGCCCGCACAGCGCACGTTGGTGCTGCCGAAAGCGGCGATCATGTAGTGGCACGAAGGGATTTCCTTGCGCGCCATGGCCAGCGTCGTGCAATAGGTCGGATGCGCGTGAACGACAGCCTCGGCGTCCTTGCGCTCACGCAACAGCGCGTGATGAAACCGCCATTCGGTCGAGGGTTTCAGCGGCCCTTCCCAGGCGCCGGACGGATCGTTCAGATCGACCGAAGCAATCATCTCCGGTTCCAGCTGGTCATAGGGCGTGGCAGAGGGCGAAATCAGCATCCGGTTGTCATAGCGGACCGAAATATTGCCGGACGTGCCTTGATTGAGTCCGTTGACATTCATCTCCTGGCAACAGGCAATCAGTTCCTGGCGCAGTGCGAGTTCGGCTTTTTTCATCTGACGTTTCTCCCGTCGGTCATAATCGTGCAGTTGTCTGATGTGCCCGCCGGCATCGGCTCCAGCCGATCCGGCAAAACACACGGATTTCAGAACCTCAACCGGTCCATCGAATAGTCCGGTGCAACGCCCTCTTCCGCCAGACCGGCCTGAACCCCGGAGGTGATCAACAGGGTCCGGCACCCGGCCCGCTGACCGCCCAGGATGTCGTGATGCAGACTGTCGCCCACCATGAGGCAACGGCCGGGGTCAGGCTTGCCGAGGGCTTCCAGCCCCGCCTGAAACATCGCCGCACTTGGCTTGCCGAAAGTGTCAACCGTTCCCCCGGCAGCGGCATAATCTTCCGCCAGCAGACCCGGGCCGAACGAGGCGCTCTCCCCCGCATAGATGCTGGTATCGGGATTGGCGCAAATGGCGGGAACACCCGCGCGCGCCAATGGCGACAAAAGGCGTTTGTAATCGTCCCGGCTGTGCGTTTCAGGCTCCGCGCCGCTGATGATCACCAGATGAACGTCGTCGCCCGGCTCGGCAACCTTCACACCCAGACCATCCAGCAGGCTGGCGTCATTTTCCCGCGCCAGCATCAAAATCGAGCTACCGGGTTTCAGGCGGCCGTCCGCCAGGCGCTTGAGAAGATCGTGCCGCGTCAGTTCGCCGGAGGTCACCATCGCCCTGAAGGCCGAGGCCGGAAAGCCGAGCCGGACCAGACGATCCATATTGGGCTTTGCACGGCGGCCGGAATTGGACAGGGCAACCAGAGGCAGGCCCCGCTCCTGCAAGGCCTCGACACATTCTATCGCACCCGGAAACGCCCTGGTGCCGTCATGCAGCACACCAAACTGGTCAAGCAGCAGCGCATCGATGTCCGGGAGAATTTCTGAAAGGTTCGAGATCGTTCGCATGATGTCAGATCATTGCTCCCCGTGCGATCACGGCTGACCCGACGGCCGCTTCTCCGGCCAGCACGGGTGCCGCAGGAACCCCGAGAAGCTTGAGGCGGATACGGCTCCACACGGCGTTGTTTGCACCGCCACCGACAGTCCTCAGGCTCACCAGGGACGGTGCGCCGAGCTCGGACAGGCGCTGATAGCCGAGTGCTTCAATGCGGGCGATACCGGTCAGCAACCCCTTGAGGAATTCCGCATCGTCATCAGGTCTTGGTGTTTCCCGAGGCGGCAAGGCCGGATCATATATCGGGAACCGTTCCCCGCAGGAGGTCAGCGGGTAATAATCCAGGTTGCAGACACTCTCGGGATCGATCTGCGCCGAGAGATCCGCCAGTTCTGCAGGTGTGAAATGGGCCAGAAGCGCGCCGCCGCCGCTGTTGGACGCACCACCCGCCAGCCACAGGTCGCCAATCCGGTGGCTGTAGATGCCGTATTCGGGCGCAAACAGTGGCCCGTCGCTGAGGAGCTTCAGCGTCATCGTCGTGCCCAGCGCGGTCACACCATCGCCCGGGCGGCTTGCACCTGTCGCCAGAAAGGACGCGCAGCCGTCTGTCATGCCTGCAATAATTGATATGCCGGGCGGCAGGCCGTAAGCACCGCTGGTTTTGCCAGTGACGGTGCCGGTCGGAACAACCTCCGGCAAAAGGTTCATCTGGAGAGACGTCGCCTTGATCCACTGCGGCCATTGCCTTGCAACCGGATCATATCCAGTCTTCAGCGCGTTGCTTTCGTCGCTGGGCAGCGGGTGTCCGGCCAGACGCTCGGCAATCCAGTCCGCCTGATGAACGATCCGGACAACGCCTGACCGCTCCTGAATCGTGATGGCGCGCGCCAGGGCGGAACTCGCCCCATGGGCCGCGCTTTCCCTTGGCGCACTCGCCGAAATTTCCGCCAGGACCCGCTGATCAGCTACCGTATCGTTGTACATCAGCGCCGAGCCAATCGGTGCGTTGTCGGCGTCCAGGGCAAGGATCGTACCCGACGTGCCATCAACGCTCAGCGCGGCGAAAGCCGCGGGGTCGACTTTCCGGCACAGGTCCGCAAGACACGCGCCCAGCGCCCTGTCCCAGACCCAAGGATCACGGCGGGTGAAGTCGTCTGTTCCAAAGTCTGCCCGCGCAATCGCAAGGACCTGAAGCTCCGGATCGAGAGCCACAGCCCGAACGCCGGACGTACCGATGTCGATCCCCAGAAACAGGTCGGTTCGCGTCATGGTCAGCGCCCTGCCTTGTTGAGGGACTGCCGATAAACCTCGGCATCCCAGTCAAGCAGCTCGGCTTCCTGATCTTCAGACAAACGGGACACCGTGGCCTGAGGCGCGATCCGCACAAGGACGTCTCCCAGAGCCCGCGCAAGGGCGATATCGGAAGCAGTCGCGGTGTCCGGCATCGCGACACCATGTCCAGGCACGATCACCAGCTTGCTCGGAAACTGCTGCTGCCCGGCGCGATCCAGCACGTCAGTCAGCTGCTCGCCTTCACGGACAATCGTTACTCCGGGGCCCAGAAAGACCAGGTGATCGGGATAAAGCGTCCGGCCATCGGCGAGCATCAGCAACCGTGCATTATGAGCGATCTTTTGGGTTGGTCCGTGCGGCACGGGTATCCAGCCACTCCCGGACAACCGGTCCTGAAACGCATCGTCAATACCGGCCGATCCGGCAAGTGAAGACGGTGCAAGCCGGGCACTGACCTCCTGAAGAAGATTGTGGGCTTCGGTCACCGTTGCACCACACGTCACCAGCCCATGGTTGCCCAGGATCAGGATCTGCGTTCCGCCGGGCGCATGTTCACGGATGGCGCGGGCAAGGTCGATGCCCGGCTTGGCATAGGGTATAAACGCGTAAGGAAGGCCTGCCAGTTTGCTCTTGACGAACGCAGGCGCATCCGTTCTGACAGCCGCCGCAATCGTCGCGACACAATGGGTGTGCAGCACCACGGTGGCTGGCATGGAGGCGTGAACGGTCGCTTCAATGGACGCGCGCAGCCCGGACGGGTTTTCTTCCCGACATGTAAACGGACCGACATCATCGGCTCTGCCATCATCAGCCGCAAGCGCTTCGGTCAGTGCTTCATGGTAGACCGGGACGAACAGGTCGGTGCTCAGCGCGTCGGAGAGCCAGGTGCCGGAAGCTTTCACCCACATCAGATCACCGGACTTGATGGAGGTATTTCCCCCCGGCCCCTGAACCTGCAGCGGATCGGAGCCAAGCTCTGCGGACACGGCGCGCAGGGCAGTGAATTCCGGATTGGACTGAAGCTCTGAATAGAGTGTCATGCCGCCCCTCTTATGCCTGTCAGCCATGTCTCGACGGAGGCTTTTTCGTCATCTGTCAGGAACAGCCCGTGTTTCGTGCGCCGAACCAGCATGTCGTCCGCTGTCCGCGCCCATTCATGATCCAGCAACCAGCGGGCTTCAACCTCATAGAAGAGACCGCCGAAATGAGCCCCAAGATCAGCCGGACAAGACGCCCCCGCCAGCAGCTTCGCCGCGTCTGTGCCGTAGCAAAGCACATAGTGCTCAGCCAGTCCTTCCGGCAGCCAGGGATTTGATTGGCGGAACGACACCGCCCACTCGCTTGACGCCCGCCCGGAAAAGTCCCCGCCGGGCAGAGAAGCGCTCGCCGTCCAGGCAGGCTTCATCTTCGGGAAGAACGGAACCAGGTGATCGAGAGCGTGTTCCGCCAGCTTGCGATAGGTGGTCAGCTTGCCACCGAACGCACTGAGCAGCGGCGCGCCCTCCCAGGTGGACTTGTCCTCTTGAGATTTACCCTTGCCTCCCTTGGAGCCTGTATCCAGCTCAAAGGTGTAATCGCGGGTAACGGCAGAGGCCGATTTGTCATCGTCATCGTTGAACAGGGGCCGAACACCTGAATAGGAGTGCAGGATATCCGATCCGCTCAGGTGCCGGGTGAAGTAGGTGTTCAGAATGCCGAGCAGGTAGTCGATTTCGCCCTGATCGATCTTCACGTCTTCGGGCCTTCCGTCAAACGGCACATCGGTGGTGCCGACCAGAGCCAGACCCTCGAAATACGGATTGACGAAGATAATGCGCTTGTCCGGAGCCTGCAGGACAAAACCATTGTCTCCTGTCCACCACTTGGGAAGGATGATGTGACTACCCTTCACCAGCCGGACAGACGAGCCTGAGTTCACCTTGTCGACGGAAGACAGAACCTTCTCCACCCAGGGGCCTGCCCCATTGAAGATGGCTCTTGCGTGAACCTCCCGCCAGTCACCCGTCTCGACATCGCGCAAAGTTGCACACCAGAGCTCTCCCTTACGCCGGGCACCGGAGAGTTCGGTCCGGGTCAGGATCTCCGCGCCGCGCCGCGCCGCATCCACGGCATTCAGGACCACGAGGCGTGCATCATCGATCCAGACATCCCAATAGGCAAAGCCACTTTGGAATTCAGATTTGATCAGCCCATCCGGCCATTCCGATTGAAGGTTGACGGCCCTGGACGCCGGGATGCGCTTTCTCCCTCCCAGATGGTCATAGAGAAACAACCCGAGCCGAATGAGCCAGCGCGGTCTTTGCTCCGGACTGTGAACCAGAATGAGCCGCAAGGGCTTGGCCAGATGCGGGGCGACATCAAGCACGACCTCGCGCTCGATCAGGGCTTCGCGCACCAGGCGGAATTCGTAATACTCCAGATAGCGCAGACCGCCGTGAATGTATTTCCCGGACCTGGAAGATGTTCCCTCTGACAGATCGCCCTTCTCGCACAGAAGGACGGACAGTCCCCGTCCGACCGCGTCCCGGGCCACACCAACCCCATTGATGCCGCCGCCCACGACAAGCAGATCGAAGGGATCGGCTTCGGTGCCCGATGGCGTTTGGTGAGAAACCTTGTCTGTCATGACCACACCATCCTCAGCACGGGTTCAGAGGCGGCCCGCCATCAAGCCAGCGCCGAACTTCCTCGGCCGCCTTGGCAGCGGCGATACGGACCGTCTTGAGCGAGGCACCGGCGATATGCGGCGTCAGCGTGACATTGGGCAGTTGCAACAGCGGCAAGTCGGGCGGTGTCGGCTCAACAGCGAAGGTTTCAAGCATCGCTCCGCCCAGGTGCCCGGACACCAGCGCGTCATGCAGCGCGTCGTAATCCATAAGAGGCCCCCTGGCGGTGTTCACCAGCAAAGCGCCACGCTTCATGGCCGCAAGCTCTTTTGCGCCGATCATGCCCCGTGTTTCCTCCGTCACACGCGGATGAAGCGAGACCACGTCCGAGTTCTGCAACAGGACATCGAGCGAGACATGCTCCACCCCGGCCCGTGCGTCCTCTGCGGACAACTGAACATAGGGATCACACACCAGTATCCTTGTGCCAAAGGCCCGCAGCAGCCGGACGACCCGGGTTCCCACGGCGCCATAGCCGATCACACCGACCGTCATGTCGGACAGCTCATCACCGGCAACGTCGGAGCGATAGAGGTCTCCCCGGTATGTGCCCTCGCGCAGGGCTTCATGGCCCCGGGTGATGTTGCGCGTTTCCGTGATGATGGCCCCGATGGTGAACTCGGCAACAGCGGAGGCATTGCGGCCCGGTGTATTCACCACCAGAACTTTATGGTCCGCCGCGGCGTCCATCGCCACATTGACAGGACCGCCCCTTGAGACGGCCACAAGCTTGAGCATGGGCGCGGCCTCGAACACGGATCGCGACAAAGGCGCAAGATGGGTCACCAGAACAGGCGCATCACCCAGATGCTCCAGAACCATTTCCGGCGTCCCCATATACTCCTTCAGCCCCTCCATGCCCGGAACGGCATAGCCGTGCTCCATGGGTTCGTCGGGCCAGGCAAGATCAAGTGTCTTGCAGGTAATGCGGTCGCCGCAGGCGTCATGCAGCGCCGCTGCAAACATTTCGGACAGCATGAACCGGTCGCCGATAATGGCCACTTCTGTTGTCATGACAGCTTTCTCCGGGCGAGGTCTTGTGCATGCCACGTCTCGGACATGGCTTTTCGGGTGGACAGATAGGCAGGAAACAAGGCGTCGTAGACGTCGGCGAGCTCCGGATCCGGTTCCTCTGCAGGTTCGACCAGAGGATCGACCCAGTCGCGTGTGACCGACGTCAGGTCCGGATAGAGCCCTTGCTGGACCGCTGCCATCATGACGGCCCCGGCAGCCCCAGCCTCCGGCTGGGCCACGGTCTTGACCGGAGCCCGCAGCGCTGCCGCCAGCAGCTTTTTGAGCGCGGCTGATTTGGCAGCTCCTCCCGTCAGGTGAATTTCACCCGGAATTCGGCCAAGCGCCGTGTAGCAATCCCGCGACGCCAGAACCAGGCCGTCAAAGACACCGCGCAGGATGTCAAACCATCCGGTGTTCTGATCCAGCCCGGACAAGGACGCGCGGGCGAGCGGTTCGGAAAACGGCCCTCGCTCTCCGGCAGAGGAAATATAAGGCAGATAGAAGGCTGCCCCCGGACGAGCGGCCAGAACCTGATCGTCCAGCCGGGCCAGAAGATCCGCCTGCGTTGCCTCAACACCGGCGGCAGCCAGAACCTCCCGCATCAGGCCCAGCGCCCAGTCGATGTTCAGCGTTGCCGCCATGTTGGTCTGTATCTGCGCGAATGCACCCCCGGGAAACGGCATTGTGTAGCCGGTCATGTCGGGATTGAGCACAACCTCGCCGGCACCCGGCACAAAGCGCATATGCATGCCGGTCGAACCGAGGATGGTCATGCCCCGATCCGCAGACGCATCATGCAGTCCGGCTCCCAGCGCGCAGCACATCACGTCAACGCTTCCAAGACAGACCGGAAGACCGGCCGGTAGCCCGATCAGGGAAGCCGCCTGCGCTGTCATGGCATGGGTCTGGCGCGTGCCGTCAACAATCGGCGGCAGCAGATGTCGATAGGCCCTGAGGCCAAGGGCATCCACCACGTCTTCGCTGTAGGTGCCCTCCTTGTAGGAGCCGAAGGTGAACCCGGCTTCGGACACATCGGAGGCCGTGATGCCGGTCATCTTGAGGTAGAGCCAGTCCTTGCAATGCAAGGCAGCGGCGCTGCGCTTCAGAAGCTCTGGCGCGGTGCGCGCAAGATGGACCAGGTGCGTGCGCATCTGGCAGACATTCAGTCCCGTCGCCGTCTCCCGGTAGATCGTGTCGATTGCATCGGATGCGCACAGGTCCCGGGCCGTTTCCGCCGCCCGCGCATCCAGCCACAGCCAGCCATCATCGACAGGCTTGCCATCCGCATCGATCAACCAGGTACCATCGCCCTGCCCCGTGACGGCCAGCGCACGGACACTTGCAGAACCGCCGGGCAGCTGCTCGACAAGTTCCTTGAGGACTACAACCGTATCCTGCCAGGTGCGCGCCATGTCCTGCACCACGCCGCCATTGGGCAAGGTGGTATAGGCATTGCGCCGGTGGGCAATCGCAATCTGATGGCCCTTGAGGTCATAGGCGACGGCCTTGATGACCGACGTGCCCGCATCCAGCCCGATCAGCACCTCAGGGTTCATTCCACACCTCCCCCATGAGAGAAGGCAGCACCGGTGTCGGAATGGAAGAGATGAAGGTCGCCGGCATCCAGCTCAATGCCGATGTTCTGGCCCGGCGCATGACGGGCCCGGTCATGCCGGACCGAAACGATGGTCTGTCCGGCGAAATAGGCTGCGATGTGTGTCTGATCACCCAGCCACTGATTGGCAAAGACTTCAGCAGGCTGGCCGGTTTCTGTAATTTTTACCGCATGCGGGCGCACGCCCATCATGAACTGTTTCTCCAGCAGCAACCTGTCCTTGAGACGCGGTGAAAAAGCACCGGCGGGAAAAGACAGGCTCACACCCTCTTCCAGATGCAGCTTGATGAGATCATCCGCAACCTCGGCCTGAACCGGAAAGACGTTCATGGGCGGTTCGCCGATGAAGGTGCCGGTAAAGAGGTTTGCCGGGCGGTCCTTGAGATGCTCAGGCGTATCATATTGCTGCAGAAAACCGCCTTCCATCACGGCGATCCGGTCCGCAAGCGCATTGGCCTCGGTCTGGTCGTGCGTGACGAGAATGGCCGTCAGGCCGCGCTGCTTGATGAAGTGCTTGATCCGGCCGCGCAAGAGCGCACGCAACTGGGGCTCCAACTGCCCCATCGGCTCATCGAGCAGATGCAGGTCCGCCTTGCGGATCAAGGCCCGGGCCAGACTGACCCGCTGTTGCTGACCGCCGGAAATCGACCCGGGCGAGCGCTCCAGAATGTCACTGATTTCAAGCAGATGAGCGATCTCCGTTACCTTGGCCTTGATCTCCGCCTTGTCGAGACGTTCCGACTTGAGAGCAAAGGCAATGTTCTCCGCGACGGAAAGCGGCGGATAGAGCGAATAGCCTTCAAAGGCCATGGCGACATTGCGCTTTGCCGGATGCAGCCCGTGCACCGGACGCCCCTTGATCAGGACCTCGCCGGAGGTCACCGCCTCGAACCCGGCAATCATGCGCAGGGTCGAGGTCTTGCCGCAGCCGGATGACCCAAGAAGGGCAACGATCTCGCCGGCGGCGACAGTCAAATTCAGGTCGCTGACCGCCTGAACCGGATGACGGGATGTCTCGTTGTAGATCTTGTTGATACCCTGGAGGGTGAGCAAACCATCACTCATGCTGCTCTCTCCGCTGCCTGATTGCTGCCATTCGGATCTATGCGGAGACCTGTCTCCCGGTCGAACAGAACAGCATCGCTCGGATCGATCGTGATGTGGACCGTGCCGGACTCTGGTGCCGGCGTACCGGACGGCCGCGACAAGAGGATTTCGCGCTTGCGCAGCGTGGTGACCAGGGTGACGGATTTCTCATTGAAGGGTGTTTCGGCTTCGATGGTCACCGGCACGCCGTCACTGGCATCGGTGAAACTCAGCGCCTCGGGCCGCAGGCCAAGAACACACTCCTTGCCCGCATAGCCTGCCAATCCGGGATCAAGCTGGATCCTTCGGTCGGACAGCATGGCGTGGACCCCGGACGCATCGCTGACCGGAATCACATCAAGCAGGTTGATGGTCGGATCGCCAAAGAGTTTGGCTATATTGATGGTCGCAGGCTTGCGGTAGATTTCCTCAGGCGTTCCATTCTGGATGATGTGACCGCCGTCAAGGACCGCAATCCTGTCGCCAAGCGCCATTGCCTCGCGGTAGTCCTGCGTCACATAGATGACCGTCGCGCCCTGGTCAGACAGCAAACGCGGCAGCTCGAGGCGCATCTCGAACCGCAGCTTGGCATCCACATTGCGCAAGGGATCATCCAGCAACAGGACCTTGGGTTCTGACACCAGCGCTCTTGCCAGAGCCGTTCGCTGCTTCTGGCCGTTCGACAAGGCCTTCGGCGTGTGGTCCAGAACGTGGTCGATCTTCAGCAGCCGTGCAACGGCCTCAACACCCTTGCGGATCTGATCACCGGTCTTTTTGCGCGCGGTCAGCGGACTGGCGATGTTGTCGTAAGCGCTCATGTGGGGAAACAGCGCGAAGTTCTGAAACGCCATGCCGATGCCGCGGTGTTCGGGCAGCACATCGCTTACACTCGCCCCGCCCAGAAGCACATCGCCGCTGTCCGGTTCGATGGCCCCGGCAATGCAGCGGAGCAGGACGGTTTTGCCGGCACCCGAGGGGCCAAACAAGACCAGCGTGCTGCCTTGAGGCACATCCAGGTCGATACCCGACAGGACGGCGTCTTCCTTGAAGCTCTTTACGAGATTCCTGATTTCTATGCGGCTCATGAGATCATCCTTTCACCGCGCCGAGCGACAAGCCTTCCACCAGATACTTCTGAGCCCATAGGGCGAGCAGCAGGGTGGGAGCGATTGACATGACGATTGCAGCGGCGATCTGGCCATACTGGATGCCCGACGCCGTGACGAAGGCGAGTGCGCCGACGGTCACCGGCTGCTTGTCGGCGGAGGCCAGTACCAGTGCGAAAACGAAGTTGTTCCAGGCGAAGATGAACGCCAGAAGTCCGGCAGCTGCAATGCCTGGGCCAGCCAGCGGCAGGGCGATCTTTCTGAAGGTCGCGAACCAGCCATGCCCTGCAATCCGGTAGGCATGTTCGATGTCCGGCGAAATATCTTCAAAATACCCGCGCACGATCCACAGGATCAAAGGCAGGCAGATCAGCTGATAGACCCAGATCAAACCGACATAAGTGTTCGCCAGACCGAGAGACTGAAAATACAGTGTCAGCGGCAAAAGCACCAGCAAAGGCGGCGCAAACCGGAAAGACAGCAGCGTGAAGGCGATGTCTTCAGAGCCTTTGAACTTGTGCCGGGCAAAGGCATAAGCTGCAGGCACGCCGAGCACCAGCGCGAGCGCGACCGAACCGACCGACAGGATGACCGAGTTCATCAGATTGCCCATGAACTGAATGCTCATGGAAGCAACGTTGGAATCCAGCCGACCGGCGATGATCGCAGCATAGTTCTTGAAGGTTGGCACAAAGGCCATGCTCGGTGGAGAGCGCAGGATAGTCTCGTTCGTCTGCAGGGACATGAGCACGATCCAGAAGATCGGGAACATGAAGAACAGCACCACGAGGGCCAGCGCGACGGCGCGCAGAATGCGCTCGAGCGGGGACATGTGATCCATGGTTACGCCTCCCCTCTGGCACGCTCACGAAGGCGCAGCCAGTTTTTGACGAATATGTTCGACAGGACATAGGTGATGGCCCACAGGATCATCAGCAGAGCCGCCGATCGCCCGACATTGGTGGATTGGAAGAAGTTCAAGTAAGCCTCGACCTGGAAAACCATCAGTTTGTCGCCGGGCCCTCCCTGGGTCATGGCGTAGATGATGTCGAACTGCTGAATGGAATCGAGCAGCCGGAACAGGGCCGCTGTCAGAATATACGGCGACAGCATGGGCAGCGTGATCCGCCAGAACTGCTCGAGCCGCGGCACGCCATCCAGCGCGGCAGCTTCAAACGGCTGGGTCGGCAGCGAGCGCAGGCCTGCCAGCAGCAGGATCATGATGAACGGCGTATAGACCCACACATCAACCAGAATGACCGTCAGCAGTGCGGTGTCAGGCGAAGACGCCCAGCGGAAGTCCTGGAAACCCGCCAGTTGCATGAAGTAGCTCAGAATTCCGAAATTCGAATTGGTCATCAGTTTGAACATCAGCGCGGCCAGCGCCGGCGCGGTCATCAGCGGCATCAGCAGCATGATCGACACGAAGTTGTTCACCCGGCTGCGCTTTTGAAGCAGCAGCGCAATCCCCAGGCCCAGCAGCAATTCCAGGACCACGGTCAGTCCGGCGTAGGTCAGCGAGACCTGCAGCGTGTTCCAGAAATCAGGATCGGTGAAAAAATTCAGATAGTTCTCGCCCCAGTTCATGCCCCGGTTCCACGGCTGGGACATGCGATAGCGCTGAAGCGAATAGTAGACGGCCGTCCCGAACGGGATCAGGATCCCGATGCACACCAGAAGTGCCGGCAGACTGAGCAGATAGGGGAGCATCGTCCTCGACAGACGGCTGGACCGCCGCATAACCGGCATGTCGGCTTGAACAGACATAGAACCTCCGTGACAAAGCGGCCGGGCAGCGCTGCTGCCGTCGCCGGTTCATCGGAAAAATGTGCAGGGCACCGCCCTGCACACGTCAGTTGGGATTGAGAGACCTTAGCGCAGACCGGCTTCCGCCAGCTGCTTGTTCATGCTGGCTGCAAGCTGATCCAGCCCCTCGTCAACCGGGACTTCCCTGGCAACCATGCGCTGAAGCATGGCGGCCCAGTCGGTTGTCATGTCGAAGAACAGCGGCTGCGGCGTGAACTTGATCGACGCACCGGGAGCAGACGCATTGTACATGTCCACATAGCCCGGATAGCCGTTGTTCAGCTTCTCCTTGAACATCTCGTCTTCCCAGACCGAATTGCGGACCGGATCCACGAAGTCCATCTTGCGGGCACCGAACAGCGCATGCTCCGGCCCGGAAGCCCACTGCATGAAGTACCAGGTCGCATCCAGATCCTTGGAGGCCTTGGTCATGGCCAGCGACCAGATCCAGATGTTCGGGGTCGGAGCTTTTGCCTCGGGATTGGCTGCAAAGCCGGCATAAGCCAGTTCGCCCGCCATGGCGTTGTCGCCGCCATTCATGAAGTAGCCAAGAATATCGGCGTCGAAGATCATGGCCGATTTGCCGGCGCCCAGATCCGTGCCAACCTGATACCAGGTATGGGTCGACCAGTCGGCAGCGCCGCTGTCCTGGATCATCTTGACCCAATCCGCATGAAACGCCTTGGACCCGGCCGTGTTCATGGCAGCCGACAGCTTGCCGTCATCGTTGGTCAGATCCATTTCGCCGAAGTTGGAATAGGCGGACAGGAAGCCCGGATGGATCGTCGCCCAGGAGCGTGAGCCACGCACACCGATGCCGTAAATGCCGTCCGTATCGGCCTGAACCTTGGCGGCGGCTTCCATGAGTTCGCTCATGTTTGTCGGAACGGCAACGCCGGCCTTGTCGAGCATGCCCTTGTTGAAGGTCAGGTTGTTCTGCTCATAGCCCCACGGAATACACCACTGCTTGGCATCGTCGGAGCCCAGCTCACCTCCCGGAACGCCGTTCCAGGCACAGGACTTGCGCACGCCTTCCAGCATGTCGGCCCAGTTGTAATTCGGGTTGGTCTTTTCCGGATCGTTGATCCATTCGTTGTGATCGACAATCCAGCCGGCCGGGCCATAGGTCCAGGTCATGTATGCGCCGGTCATGAAGGCATCATATTCACTGGATCCGGAGGAAAGCGCCGCCGTCACCTTGTCGAAATAGACATCTTCGGGAAACACGTCATAGGTGACGTCCATGCCGGTCAGTTCCTTGAACGCATCCAGATTTGCGATCATGGCATCTGTGTAAGGGTGTTTGTTCAAAAGCAGCTTGATGCTTTTGCCGGAATGCTTTTTCCAGTCGAAATCTGCCGCTAGCGCCTGTGTCGCCATCAGGTTGTGCAGTGTTCCGGCCGAAGCTGCCGTCAGACCCATAGCGCCAAGGCGCTTGATCAGACTTCTTCTGCTCATCCCGCCGCTCAAGAACGTGGAAATGAGATCCTTTTCCTTCTCATGCATAGTCTTTCCTCCCAAAAAGCCCTGACTTTTAAATCGCTCCCGGCGTCTATGTCGGAGGCAATGCGACGACAGCCCGGGCCGTGGCTTCGTCAGTTATCAATCCGGTCAGAAGTCCGCTGGCCAAGGCTGCGCAAATCGCCGGTATTTTGGTCGCACCGCCGGCAATCGCGACCACTTCCCTGCCCTTCAGGCTTTGAAGCGGCGCGGCCATGACACGGTCGTCATAGGGGCTGGACAGGATGCTGCCGTCGGCACTCAGGAACTGGCCGAGCATTTCAGCGACGGCTCCTGCCTTTCGAAGGTCTTCCGCGGCCAGCGCCCCATCCAGCATCGAGGCGCTGATGCCCCCTTCACCGCTGCCGATGTCTCCCACGCCAACGACAATCAGCGTGGCCTGCTCGATCAGGCTCATGGTTTCGGAAATGCCGAACTGGTTCAGCATGACCTGTTTGTCTTCCGCCGAGTTCGCATAAAGCGGCGCCGGCATCAGATAGGACGCAGCGCTGGTCTTTTGCGACAGACGGTGGATCACGTCGTAGGGGTTGGCGGCGAACGACCGCGTCAAACCGCCCAGAACAGATACGAATTTAACATCCGGGGAGGCCTGGCGGCCCATGGCATTCACCGAGGCCGCCAGGGTTCTTCCGTTGCCAACGCCGATCACCTGATGCTTACGGCCGGCTGCAGCCTGCATGATGAAATCGCCGCCAACGACGGACAGGGTCTTGAGGGGGATTGGATTGGAATCCGGCACCTCCATGCCGATCCGGCAGTATCCCAAACCATAACGGCGCATCAGCTCCGTTTCGAGCTGGACGCAATCGGTCGCCTCGACATCGACGAAAATCCGCACCAGGCCTTCATTCTGCGCACGGGCAATATAGCGATGCGCCCGTGTATTCGGCACGTTCAGGCGTTTGGCGACTTCGCTCTGCGTCATACCGCCAACGTAATGCAGCCAGGCAGCTCTCGCCGCCAGATCGGCATCACTGTCGCTTTTCGCGATCGCCAGGCTTCGACCTTCAATCATCAAGACATTCTCTCAACTGAAAGATATTCCAGATTTGGAATTTATTTCATCAATCATAGACACAGGCCAGCGGAGAGTTCAAGTCCTCAGAGGCACATGAATTTATCGAGCCATAAATTGAGCAAATCGCTGCGCTGCAACGACGGGTGAGTTCGACTTTGAACCAAGGCCCATGAACCAAGCGTTCTTCCGGGATCGGACTGGCGGGAATTCACTCGATTTGACCTTAGACCCGAGTTCCTTCCATCCGATTCAGAGCGGGTAGCCTCCCACCCGGATCAATGGCGTTTAGCGGGGCATATCAATGCCGTCGATAAGACCCGGAACTCATTTATCGCCTGGGGAATCGCGGTCAGAACGATTGCTCTGCCTTTGCTTCCACAGCAACATCCAGAAAGCTTCTGATGAGCTTGAGGTCCTGCTTGTCTGAGGGAACAGCGATACAGTCGCGGTATTCTTCCGGCATTTCGATGATCGGAACCGCCGACAATTTTTCCGACGGGTGAAGACTGTTTTCCAGAAGCAGGCCGATGCCCAGCCCGTGCAGGATCGCTTCCTTCACCATCGGGAATGTTGTCGTTTGAATGATCCGGTAAAAATCCAGACCGTATTTCTCGATCTTCCGGCGCGCGATTTTCTGGGTCAGGGACCCGTCTTCGGGCAGAATGAGCGTATCGCTCTGCAGTTGAGACAGAGACAGTTTTTCTGCCTGTGCCAGCGGATGGTCATGGCGCATGTGGGCCATATAGACGGTACGGCGCAATTCGCGCGTGAAAAGCGCCTTGCTTTCCTGGGGTTCGGTCACGATGGCAATATCCACCTTGCGATCGGCAAGCAGGCTCATGGAGCTTGCCCAGTCATAAAGCGTGAAATCTATATTGACCTTGGGAAAGAGCTCACCGTACCGGGCGATGATGGGCATGGCTGGACGGGGTGCATTCGCGATAATTCGAATATGACCGTCCGTCAGGGCTCCGTAATCATTGACCTTTTCCGTTACAAGCTGATCGAGCGTCGTGAGCCGTTCGGTGATTTGGAACAGTTCGTTTCCCGCACGTGTCAGTTCCACGCCGTCCCGGCGCCGCACAAAAAGCAGCGTCCCCATCGTTTTTTCAAGTTTGGCTACATGCTGCGTCACCGATGACTGGGTGACATTCAGCTGTTGGGCTGCGCGGGAAAAACTGCGTTCACGGGCAACGTAAGTAAATGCGGTGATCTGATAGGGGCTTGGCCGAACGTTCATGACAGTTCCATGTTGGATTTCATGGAAAACTCTAGCTGTCATTAGCGACGCTAATATTACGTCACAGACACTTCAATCAGCCTCGCTAGTTTGCCCTCGACACAACGGGGCAGACTTAATGGCAGCCATATCCTTAAGCGCAATCAAAAAGAACTACGGCGAGACATCCGTCCTTTCCGGAATCGATCTGAGTATCGCCGAAGGCGAATTCCTGACACTTGTCGGCCCGTCCGGCTGCGGCAAATCAACGTTGCTGCGCATCCTGGCAGGTCTGGAGGCTCCGTCTTCCGGCGATGTCCTGATCGACGGAAAACGCGTCAATTCTGTTCGGCCTGCTGACAGGAATCTCGCCATGGTGTTCCAGTCCTATGCCCTTTACCCGCACCTGACCATCGCCCAGAACATCATGACCCCGTTGCGGTTACGGGATCTGTCATTTGCCGAGCGCCTGCCGGTCGCAGGTGCCGTGATCGGCCGCAAAAAACACCGGATGCTCCATCGGCAGGTTGAAGAAACCGCCCGAATTCTGAAAATCGAGCATCTTCTCGACCGCAAACCGGGTCAGCTGTCCGGCGGCCAGCGTCAACGCGCTGCGCTGGGACGCGCCATGGTTCGAAATCCGGCCGCGTTCCTGATGGATGAACCCCTTTCCAATCTCGATGCCGCATTGCGCATCCACATGCGCGCCGAACTTGCAGAACTGCACCGGTCGCTGAAGACGACATTTGTCTATGTCACTCACGATCAGGCCGAGGCGCTGACCATGTCGGACCGGATGGCAGTCATGATGGATGGAAACATCCTTCAACTCGGGACGCCGGACGAGATCTACAACAATCCGCGTGACATCCGGGTCGCTGAATTTGTCGGGGCACCGAAAATCAATCTTCTGGCCGGTCATCTGGACCCCGCCGGCCATGCGCGATGCGCAGATGTTGTCCTCTCGCGCGTGGCGCCGTCAGCCTGTACCGACGTAACCATCGGCCTGAGGCCGGAGCATCTGGCGCTCTGTGACCCGACGGATCCCGAGGCCCTCAAGGGCCGGGTCATTCACAAGGAAAATCTTGGCGCGGACATTTATTTTCATACAGCCATTCAGGACGGCGCCAGTCGGCTTGTTGTTCGGGCATCTCCCGTTGAAGGCAGCGCGATCTCGATCGGCCATGACATCGCTTTCAAGCGCCTACATGGCCTTGCCATGGTGTTCGATCCGTCAGGCAAGCGGATGGATCTGATGACGGAACCGCTCGAACATGTTTCGGAGGTCGCCTGATGCCGTCCTCCAGAGCCCATTGGTGGTTCATCGGCCCGGCGCTGTTTCTGATGGCCGTCATCCTGCTGATGCCGATCGGAATTGCCGGCGTGATGAGCTTCACCAACTACAGTCTCGGTAATCCGGGGGCGGATTGGGTGGGACTTGAAAACTACGAGAAGATCTTCACCCGCTCGACCTATCAGAAGATGTTCGGAGCGACCTTCCGCTATGTCTTTGTGGTGGTTCCCCTGTCGGTCGGTCTGGGCCTTGGTGCTGCGCTCCTCATCAATTCGACCAAACGGTTCGGAGATTTCTACAAGACGATCTATTTCCTGCCGGTCATGGCCGCCCTGATTGCCATGGCAATTGTCTGGGAATTCGCGCTCCACCCCACAATCGGCATCGTCAATTCCACGCTCGAAAAGGGCTGTGGCACGGTTCTGGAAAGCTGGAGCTGGTTTTCGCAGGGATGCGACCGCGGGTTTCCGCTCTGGCTGACCGACCGGGACTACGCCATCTGGACCGTTGCCTTCATCGGTGTGTGGCAGGGCTTCGGCTTCAACATGGTGCTTTATCTTGCCGGCCTGACCTCTGTTCCGCGCGAGCTTTATCAAGCGGCGGAAATGGACGGTGCCAAATCCGCTTGGGAACGGTTTCGGCTGGTGACCTGGCCAATGCTCGGACCGACAACCGTCTTTGTCGTGACAATATCCTTCATCCGCTCGTTTCAGGTGTTCGACACGGTGGAAGCCTTTTATCCGCAAGGCGGCGGGCCTTCGAAGTCCGTCTACGTGATGATGTTCGCCATCTACGAAAAGGCCATTCAGCAAAACCTGATGGGCATTGGTGCGGCAATTACCGTCGTGTTCCTCGTCTTTGTCATGTTCCTCACCCTTGCCCAGCGGTGGCTGGTGGAAAAACGGGTCCATTATTCATGAGCGATCTCTCTTTGCCCGCAAACGGGACAGCATCTGGCGCTTTCAGCGTGCCATCTTTCCGGTTCTCCGCGACGGAAACCCTGAAACATCTGGTGTTGATCCTGGGAAGCCTGATTGTCCTGCTGCCGTTCTATGTGATGCTCAGCTACAGCTTCAAAAGCCCCGCCGAGATCATGCAGAACATCGGAGGGTTTTTCGGCGCCCAGGAATCCTTCCGGGACGATTATTGCGTCAAGCTGGGCAAGGACATTGCCGACTGCATGGTAACCCCGGCGATCTACAATTACACCACGGCCTTTCACAAGGCCCCGCTCGTCCGCTACCTGCTGAACGGCGTCATCATCACGGCGTCCATCTTCTTCATTCAGGTCCTTGTCGCGCTTCCCTGTGCATATGCTCTTGCGAAACTGCGGTTCTGGGGGCGCGAAGCCGTGTTCGGGCTCGTGCTGTTCTGTCTGCTGATCCCGGTTCACGCGATCGCCCTGCCCCTTTACATCATGCTCGCCAAATTGGGCCTTACCAACAGCTACGCCGCACTGGTCATCCCGTGGACGATATCGGTTTTCGGAATTTTCCTGATGCGGCAGTTTTTCATGACCGTTCCAGACGACCTCATAGATGCCGCCCGGATGGACGGAATGAGCGAGTTCTCGATCATCTGGAACGTCATGCTGCCAACCGCCGTTCCGGCCCTTTTGGCTTTCGCGATCTTCTCGGTCGTGGCGCACTGGAATGACTACTTCTGGCCGCGCATCGTCATAACCGGCAACCGGGACCTGTTCACCCCGCCGCTCGGCCTGCGGGAATTCAAGGGCGATGCGGACGGCGACAACTTCGGTCCCATGATGGCGACAGCCACCGTGATCGTGGCCCCGCTCATCATTGCTTTCCTGATCGCCCAAAGACGCTTCATCGAAGGCATCACCCTGAGCGGCATGAAGTAGGCCCGCAAAAAAGGCCGCCTTTGAAAGGCGGCCTCATCACCGAAATCCCGCGAGGGGATCAACCGGGAACGGGCGAGTTTGGCGACCTGACCGCTCCCACGGCAACACCACGGAGACTTCCATGAAAAAGTGCCTCACCGCAATAGCATTTCTTCTCGCCGCCGGCACGGCGCACGCTGAAGAGAAGATCACCATCGAATTCGCATATCCTTACAGCCACCTGTTCGATGTGACCTACGAGAAGATCCTGCCTCTCTTCAACGAGAAATATCCGAACATCGAAGTGAAGATGCGCGCTGCGTATGAATCCTACGAAGACGCTTCCAACACGATCCTGCGGGAAGCTGTTGCCGGAGAACTTCCGGACGTCACCATGCAAGGGCTGAATCGTCAGGCGATCCTGGTCGACAAGGGCATTGCCAAATCACTCGCACCTTTTATCGAGGCTGAAGACGGTTTCGCGACCGAAGGCTACCACGATGCGATGCTGAAACTCGGCACGTTCGGCGGCGAAGTCTACGGCCTGCCGTTCTCCGTTTCCCTGCCTGTCGGCTATTACAACATGGATGTGATGGCCAAGGCCGGCATCACGTCCGCCGACCAGTTGCCGAAAACCTGGGACGAAGTCGTCGCGACTTGCGGCAAGCTGCGCGAAGCCGGTGTCAAAAACCCGATGTTCTGGGGCTGGAACATCACCGGAAACTGGTTCCTGCAAGCGATGATGTGGTCGCAGGACAAAGCCATCATGGAAGGCAACGATTTCCAGATCTCTTCCCCGGAAGGCCTTAAAACCCTTGAAACCATGAAGGGATTGTTCCGCGGCTGCGACATGCAGAATATCGAATGGAAAGCGGCTCTGGCCTCCTTCTCCGCCGGTGAAATCGGCATGATGTACTGGTCGACATCCGCCCTTGGTGCCGTTGAACGCGCCAAAGGCGATTTTGAACTCAAAACCAACGAATTTCCGGGTCTCGAAGCAACGGGACCGAAGGGTCTCCCGGCCGGCGGTAACGCCGCTATGCTGGTTTCCACAAGCAAGGACCCGAACGAATTGCAGGCTGCCTGGAAGTGGCTGAAATTCATTACGTCCGGCCAGGGCGCGGCTGAAGTGGCTCGCACCACAGGCTACATGCCCCCCAACAAGGCAGCCAACGAAGTCATCCTGGCCGATTTCTACAAGAACAACCCGAACAAGGAAACCGCCGTGCGTCAGCTGCCGCTGCTGCGTGACTGGCAGGCCTATCCTGGCGACAACGGTCTTGCCGCGACACAGGTGATCTACGACGGCTTGGAAGGCATCGTTACCGGTGAATACGACGACATGAAGGAACTGCAGGAACAGCTTCAGGAAGAAGTCCAAGACCTGCTGCCGTCCGGTAGCTAAATCCGCACTTTCTTGAATGAGCCGCCCGGTTTCCGGGCGGCTTTTTTCGCCGATACCGACGCCTTCGGGGACATCATGAAACTCATACAGCTGACAGACATACATTTGACAACGCCAGGTCAGACGATCGCCGATCGCGATCCCAATGAAAACTTCAAAAAAGCGCTGAACCATGCACTCTCGTCCCATCCGGATGCAGACCGGATCGTAATTACGGGAGATCTGTCCGACTGGGGTGAAAAGAGCGACTACGAGCGTTTGAAAGCCATTCTTTCGAACGTGCGCATTCCTGTGAGCCTGTGCATCGGCAATCACGACGAACGAGATGTCTTCCTGACCGTTTTTCCGGAACAGGCTGATGAAAACGGCTTTGTGCAGGCCGTATTCGAATTGCCGATCGGCACAGGCATCACTCTGGATACATGGGGGCCCGATTCACACGCCGGGTTTTATTGCGAAAAGCGTCTTGAGTGGCTGTGCGACCAGTTGGACAAGACTGTTGGTCCCGCTTTCCTCTTCATGCACCACAACCCGGTTCCAATCGGCATCGATCCTATGGACAAGATCATGTTGCGCGATACAGATGCCTTTGCCGGCGTGATCGCCAAACACAAGCACAAGATCCGCCATATCTTTCACGGCCACTGCCATCTGCCGCTTTGCGGGTCCTTGCATGGCGTTCCGTTCAGTGCGCCCCGTGGCACCAACCATGCAGGCTGGGCTGATTTCGGCAATGAACGAAACCTGAGTGGTTCCGATTTACCCGAGGCCTACGCGGTCATCCTGACCGATGAGCACTCTGTCATGGTGCATATGATCGAATACGGATACGCCGGCAAAGTCCGCCACGAAGGCTCACCCGACTATGCCGACTGGGACAGATTGACCATGGTCCGTTGAGTAGAAAGGGAACCGGATTGGCGAGCGCTTGAAACAGGGCAGCCGCTCCGGTTGGATCGGCTGCCCTCCTGGTTCACATCACCATTGATTATAAGGCAGGAACTTGCCGCACATGGTCACCTTGACCCGGTCACCTTTCGGGTTCTCTTCCCGCTCGATCTTCAGGTCGAAATCGATGGCGCTCATGATTCCGTCGCCGAACTCCTCATGGATCAACTCCTTGATCGTGTCGCCATAGACATAGGTGATCTCGAAGAAGCGATAGATCAGCGGATCCTTGGAAACCGTTTCGGCTTCCTGACCCTTTTTGGGCGGCAGTTGAAGGGCGATCTCGACGTCTTTGGTGCGATTGCCGAAGCCGAGGAAGCCGGCAACCTTTGCAGCGGCTTCTGCCGGAAGGGCATTCTGGCCGAGACACGCCGACACCACGAAAACATCGGACATTCCGGCGGCTGCGGAGATATCCGCCCAGCTTGCCTGCTTTGCGAATTTCGCGGCCATGACCAGTTCGGTCATCTCCAGCTTGGTCATCAAGGGCGCCAGTGTGACATCGGCGGATGGCATGCTCGTAACGGTGCTCATGTTTGCTCTCCTGGTTTGACGTGGTTATGCAATTCCGTTTCAGGCGGCAGCAGCCTCGGGCAGCTGCGCGAGTTCTCTGCGCGCCAGCATGTGCTGACGCGGTGCGTTGATGGCGTCGACGGCCAGAAGCCGGTCGCCGGAAAAGTAGCTCAGGGAAAAACTGCCGCTGTCGGGATCACCGTCCAGCCGTGTGCGATCGTAACCTTCGGACAGGCCGGCGATCTGCAGCTTGGTGTCAAACTGATCGGACCAGAACCAGGGAACCGGATCGTAGACAACGCTTTCGCCCAACATGGCGCAGGCCGCAGCCTTGGCCTGATCGATTGCATTCTGGACGCTTTCGAGGCGGAGCTGCCTGCCGTAGCGCTTCGAGGGATAGAGACTGCAGTCACCGGCGGCAAAAATATCCGGTGCCGATGTCCGGCAGTCCTCATCGACGACGATACCGCTCGATACCTCAAGCCCCGCCGCCTCTGCAAGTCCGGTGACCGGCACGGCGCCCACCGCGACCAGGACGAGATCCGCCTCAAGTGCACTGCCGTCAGCCAGCTTCACTGCAGTGACAGAGCCGCTGCTCCCCTCAAGAGCCACAACATTGATGCCGAGATGAAAGCCGACCCCGTTCCGGCCGTGAAGCGTTTGAAAATACTCCGATATCTCCGGAGCAACCGAGCGCATCAGCACCCGGGACTGTGCCTCGACCACCTGCACCGACTTGTCCATGCCCGCGGCTACTGCGGCGAATTCCATTCCGACGTAGCCTGCGCCGATGATGACGATCCGTCTCGCGCATGCCAGCGCCTCGCGGAGAGGGGCGATATCGTCCATGCTGCGGAGGGTGAAAACGCAGTTCAGATCTGCGCCCGGCAACGGAATTTGCCGCGCCCGCGTTCCCGTGGCCAGCAGCAGCCTGGAGTAAGCGAGCTTTTCGCCGTTCTCCAGACAGACACTTCTGGCCTGAACGTCCAGACTGTCGACCCTGCTACCCGACCGGAGATCGATCGCTTGTGCCGCAAAATAGGCTTCCGGGCGGAGGTAAAGCTGCTCTTCCGCCATGCTGCCTTTCAGGTAGGCTTTCGACAACGGGGGCCTCTGGTAGGGCAACCGGCGCTCATCCCCGAAGAGCACGAGATCCCCGTCATACCCCTTGGCCCGCAACGTCTCGGCGGCTTTCATTCCGGCCTGACCGGCTCCAACAATCACAATTGGCGCATTCATTCTCTTGGTCCTGTTTTTCGCTCAGGACACCGGCGGCAGGCTGCCGCCGCCGGTGCGGTTCAGCCTTTTAAAAAGGCAGACCTTCCTCGATCGGAAGCGCAGGATCGCGAGACCACTCGTTCCAGGAGCCGAAATAGATCTTGACGTCTTTAACGCCCGCCTCCTTGAGCGCCAGATAGGTGTTCGAAGCGCGCGCGCCCTTGAAGCAGTAGATGGCAACCGGCGTTTCCGGCGTGATGCCCACCGTGGCGCATTCCGCGAGGACCTCGTCCTTCGACTTGATCATCGGCCCCGATGCCGTCGGCTTCATCATCCGGTACCATTCGATCCATCTGGCACCCGGAATCCGGCCCTTGCGCGGGCAGAAATCCTTGCCGTATGGCGACGAGCTTTCCGCGATCCACTCGTCGATGTCGCGCACGTCCAGCTTGACGACACCTTCGCTCTTGATCGCCTCCATCATGTCGGCGACGTCCATCATCAGTTCCGCGCCATTGTCGGATACGGGGAACGTCTTCGGTTCCGGAGCGACGGCGTCGGTTGATGTCGAAAGACCGGCAGCCTCCCACGCCTCATAGCCACCATGCAGGACCTTGATCTTCGGATAACCCAGATATTGCAGCAGGAAATAGCCGCGGCAGGATTGACCGAAGCCGGTTGCCATCGACTGTTCGTAGATCACGGCCGTTTCCGCGCCCGACAGACCGACCGAGCCGAACTCCTCTGCGAACTTGCCCCGTAGTTCGGCAATGCCTTCAGGCGAGGACGTTGCCAGATAGGTGAAGATGTCATGCAGATTGACCGCGCCGGGAATATGACCGGCGGCATAGGCTTCCGGTGCACGGGTATCGATCACGACACAGGGCTCACTTGCGACGAGGCTTTCAAGGCCTGCGGGAGAAATCAGACTTCCATCCGTCATAATCATTGCTCCTTGGTTTGCAAAAAATCGGTGTGATCAGGCAGCCCCAAAATCCGACAGCATCTTTCTGAGCTGTTTGGTGGCGGGTGTTACGATGGCCACGAAATAGGCCTCACGAAGTTTTCTCTGAGCCGCGCCGCGCCGCACATAGCCTCGCGCGCCGCAATGAAGCATCGCGTTGTGAGCGGCTGCGACCGAAGCATCGCCTGCCGCCAGGCGCGCCTTGATGACGCGAATGAAATACTCCCTGGACGTATCGAACGGCGTCCTGGCCAGCTCAAAGACCTCCTGCTCCATGGCGGCGAGCTGCGCGCGGAAATCATCCGGTTGATCGGGAAGATGGCAGTTGACGTGAGACAGGGTTTGACCGGCCTGATCCATGAGGTCGATACATGAGCGGATCATGCCGAAAGCCATGCCGGCCTGAAGCAGGATGAACCCGGCCCGGATGCGCGGAATGTAGTCGTCTATCGGATCTGCAAGCACGCTCTCCACCGGGATAAACGCCTTGCGCAACTGAATGCCGAAAGTCCTGGTGCCATCGAGCGCAACGAAATCGTCGTTCTCGGAAATCTTCACACCCTCGCCGGAACAATCGGCAACGGCCATGACCTTCCGTTCGCCCTCATCCGGCAAGGCAAAGACGATACCGAAATGATGGTCCTCACCCAGGTTGGACACCCAGGGCAAGGTGCCGGTGACCTCATAGCCTCCCTCTACCCTGACGCCCTTGAGGCGGAGCTTTTCAATGCCGAAGAGCGATTTCATCGGATTGGACAGGCCGGTGCCGCCGAGGACGTCGCCGCTGGCGATCTTCGGACCGAGGGTCCGCTTGAGGGTTTCATTTTCGGAATTGGCGATGTACCAGGCGAGCGCGTCCTGGCACCAGACGCAAAAGGCCGTCGAGAGACATTCCTCACCGACTGTCGTCATGGCGCGGATAGCGGTTTCGAGATCGAAGGCATCCGGAGCATCGGCCTCCGCCGCGCTCATCGGAGCATGTTGGCCATAAGCGCCGGCGCGACCGAGCGCGCGCATCACGGCTTCCGGGTAAACGCCCTTCAGATCGATGTCGTGGACGAGAGGAGCAAGGTCGGTCTTCGCGATCTGCGCCACATTCGCCAAAATGCTCTCGACGCTCTCCGGCGAGATCGCATCTACGACCGTCTTGAGCTGTACCTGTGCGTTCATCTTCACACCTCCTCGTTCCACGGACGGGAATTGATTTTCGGGACGATCCGCCCCGCCTGCTGCGGCGGGGCGAACCGGTTGCATCAGACGGACGCAGCGACCATGTTCACGGGCCGCGAGAAGGTGTTGAACACCGGCGACCACTGGCACACATGAGCGATCAGCTCGTCGATGGTTTCCTGCGGAGCATCCGCGTCCATGTGGACGTTGATCCGCACGTCGGTGAAACCGACCGGCTTTTCGCTGACATCGCCCGTGCCCCAGACAGCGGTGATGTTGAGATCGCCTTCGAGTTCAACTTCGAGCGAGTTGATGGTTATCCCCCGGTGCACCGCGTTGGCGTGCAGACCGACGGCAATGCACGAGCCGAGGGCTGCCAGAGACGCTTCGGACGGGTTCGGCGCAGTGTCATCACCCAGAAGGCCCGGCGGTTCGTCGACGATGTAGGGATCCAGGTCGCGGATGTAGTTGGCATGCCGGAATCGACCTTCCGCAACCGTCTTGCACTTCAGGGTCTTGACCGCTTTCGGGTTCTTCTTGCCATTCTCGATCAGGGCATCGAGACCGCCCTTGTCGATAGGTGCCAGACATCCCGTCAGGGCTGTTGCAGGTTCGGACATTCGTTTCTCCTTTTTGGTTTCCTTGGGCAAAATGAACTCAGGATGATCGCAGCCAGCTGAGCTTTGCGATGGCCAGCTGCAACAGGGAATCGAGGCTGAAACCAATCACCCCGATGATCACGACGGTGGCCGCGAGCCGGTCGTATTCGAGCGTGTCGCGGGCGTCGTTGATGGCGTAGCCGAGCCCGGAGGTGACCCCGAGGTATTCGGCCGGAACGAGGATGATCCAGGCGACACCGAGCGCCAGGCGGATGCCGGACAGGATGTCCTGGGAGATCGCCGGCAGGATGATGACGAACAGCATGTGCCAGGGTCGGGCGCCCAGGTTGCGGGCGACCTTGAACCAGGAAGGTTCAATGCGCCTGAGACCGGAAGCCGTCGAAAACAGGACCGGCCAGATGGCGGCGACCGCAATCAGGAAGACGATCGCGCCTTCCCAGGTGGCGAAGGCCATGACCGCGATGGGCATCCACGACAGGGGCGAAATCATCCGCAGGAACTGAAACGGCACATTCGTGAGCTTGCGAAAGCCCGCGATGGCACCGACCAGAATACCGACAGGCACTCCGATGGTGATGGCCCAGAACAGCCCGGAGGCGATCCTGTACAGACTGGGAACCGTTATCTGGAAAGCTTCCCCTGTCCGGATCATGTCCGTCAGCCGGACCAGGGTCGGCGCGGGAGCGAAATCGGCAAAGGCATAGAGATCGTCGGAGGCCGCAACCATGCGCCCGCCGAGCCACCAGACGGCCAGCAGCAAAGCCATTCCGGCCAATGTATAGCCAAGGCTTTCCAGTCCGCCGCCGATACGGCCTCTCATGTTCTCGGACAGAAAGGCCTTGCTGCTGCCGGGTGAGTAGGACGGTGTGAACCCGGCCTCCCGCGTCGTGATTGGGCTCGCCTGGTTCACAGCGACAGGACCTCCTCGCGGTTGTAGGGGTCGCCCGGATTGACCGACGGGTCGTTCTTCCATTCAGGGTATTTTTCCAGAGACGCCTTCACGAAGCTGCGGTCGACAAGGTCGTCGGCCACGAAGGCCGGATCGAGACCGGCTAGAAATTCCGTGTCACCGCCAACCACGGTTTCCTTCATCTGCTCGACAGTCAGTCTGGTTGCAGAAGGATAAGGCCACGGCTGGAAGTCGATCCGTCCGTTTTGCCACTCGTCAACATGCTTGACCGCACCGCTCTCCCGGTAGGCGGGCATGTCGTATTCGGTCATTGCACGTTTGACGACCGGCCCCGGAGCCGGAAGATAACCTTCGCCGTTCTTGGAAATGATCTGTGCGACCTCGGCCTTGTTGGTCGAGGCGTAGATCGCACCGCGCACAACGGCATTGACCACCTTCTGGGTCCACTCGGGGCGTGCCTTCGTCGCTTCCTCATGCATGCAAAGCACGCAACAGGGGTGGTTCTTCCAGATATCGCCGGTGAACCGCAGCATCCGTGCACCGGCCTTCATTTCACCAAGCGCGTTGAAGGGTTCCGCGACGATATAGGCGTCCAGTTTCCGCGCGGCGAGTGATGCCGGCATTTCCGGTGGCGCCATGACCTGAAGATTGCACTCGTTTGCCGCCAGCGGCTCGCCCGGCCCCTTGATCACCGGCGTTACGCCTGAGGCTCTCAAGGCATACTGCAGGACGATGTTGTGCATCGAATACCAGAACGGCACCGCCACCTGTTTGCCGCCAAGCTGGGAAAAGTCGGTGATGTCGGTGTGTTTTCCAACGACGAGGCCGGAACCGTTGGTATGCGCCCAGGCCATGATCTTGACCGGGAAGTTGTTGTTGTACCGCATCCAGATCGGGATCGGATTGAGGAAGTGCACCACATTGAACTTGTTGGAGACGAAGCCCTCGATCAAAGGCGACCATCCGCGGATCAGGGTCGGCCGTTCCGCCTCCAGCCCTTCATCGGCGAAGAAACCCTTGGCATGGGCCACCAGAAGCGCGGTCGCATCGGTGATCGGCAGATAGCCGATGCGCACGACTTCATCGTCCTGCGCGTAGGACATCTGAGGCAGTGACGACAGAAGTCCGGACAGCGACGCGAACAGACCGCCCTTGGCGAACATGCTCAGCATTTGACGGCGCGAGTAATCTCCCGCATAGGCCTCGCCGACCCATTTCTGCATTGCCCAGTCAAACTCTTCGGTTTTCAGGCTGTCGAGATAGTTGCTTTCGGATCTGCTCATGGTCACATGCCTCTGTTGTCGGGAAAACGGGTCAATTGGCGGCCAGCCGGTCTATGGGCGCTGGCGTGTTCAGGCTGTCCTGGGGAATGAAACTCTGCGCCTCGGCCATCGCCATGCCCGCCGCCGCCTCATAGGCGGCAACGAGCTCACGGCGCGCTTCGCCGAAGGCAGCCATCGATGGCAGGCGGTCACCCGAGATCGGGATTGTGATTTCGGCTTCGATGTCCCCCGGGTCTGCTTTCATCACCAGCGCACGGTCCGCCATCATCACGGCTTCGTTGATGTCGTGGGTAACGAGCACGAGCGTGATGCCAAGCTCCTTGCAGATCTTGCGAATATCCCTTTGCAGCGCATGCCGGGTGAAGGCATCGAGAGCCGAGAGCGGCTCGTCGAGCAGCAGGACATCGGGTTTCAAGGCAAGTGATCGTGCCAGGGCAACACGCTGCTGCTGGCCGCCGGAGAGATCCTGGACGTTGCGTTTCGCATAGTCGCCGAGTTCGACCAGTTCCAGGACTTCCGGGATGCGTTTGCCGGCCTCGCGCATCTTGCCATTGAAGCGCAGACCAAGCCCGACGTTCTGCTCGACACTCATCCAGGGATACAGGCTGGGAGCCTGAAACATCATGATCCGGCTCGGCGATGGCTCCGTTATCCGGGTCCCGTCGATCAGAACCTTGCCTTGGGTCGGCAATGACAGCCCGGACAGGATATGCAGCAAAGTCGACTTGCCACAGCCCGATCGCCCGACCAGTGCAACCGCTTCACCGGGACAGATCTCCAGATCGATCTGCCCGAGAGCCTGCGTCCCTCCCCCCTTGTATGTGTGGGAGACACCAATCGTCTGAATATGCGCACCATCTGTCATAGATCGCCTCAAGCATGATACATACCGTTCTGTTTCCTATAAGCAGGGACCATGCCAGTTGGCGGTTTTTCTTCTTCCGGGTTGTTTCCATTGATATTTTCTGGTTCCGGCCAAATTTCCGGAACGACCGCACTGCACAAATTGAAATCGAATGATCATGCCAGGCGCCTATTTCCGCGCCCGGTGCACCTGAGGTTCACTCTTATTTGCCTCACGCCCCCGGATTGACCGGATTGAAATGTGCAATCGGGTCGGCTAAGCAAAGGAAACAGATCGGTCGGTAGCTTTAGGAGAGGTCTCCGTGTCCCTTTCACAAAACACGTTTTCGGAAAACTCCGGTGTGACCTCACAAGCTTCCGGACGGGGGGCCGCACGCGAGCGGCTCCTGCTCGCCGCGTCGGATCTCTTCTGCAAGCAGGGCATCAATGCCACCGGCGTGGACGCCGTCATTGCTGCCGCAGGCACCGCCAAAACAACTCTCTACAAGGCCTTTGGTTCAAAGGAAGGTCTGGTCGAGGCGGTTCTGGAGCGCGAAGGTGAAAGCTGGCGAAAATGGTTTGTCGAAGAGGTTGACGCCCTGCCCGGCAGTCCCTCGGATAAACTCGTCCACCTCTTCGACGTCCTGAAGAAATGGTTTGCCGAAGAGCACTTCTACGGCTGTCCCTTCATCAACGCCGTTGCGGAGCACGACAAGGACGATGACCGCATGCGGGCTATCGCCCTCCGGCACAAGACCGTCGTCCTCGACAAGATCCGCGAGCTGGCCCGTGAGGCCCGGCCGGAAGATTCCGAGGGACTGACCCATGAGCTGGCGCTTTTGATCGATGGCGCCATTGTAGCCGCTCTGATCACCCGCGATCCGAATATCGCCGACCACGCCCGCAATGCCGCAGCCAGGATCCTGAACAATTACGACCTGGATGGATGAGGTGGTTGCTTCGGCGCAATAACTGAAAATCGCGGCACGATATGATTGGGATACTCTTCCCACCAAGCCGACCGCCAGTTTCAGCCTGAACGATTGCCCTGATACGGAAGGGCTTCAATCAGCCTGACCGCAGCCGCGATACCGTCGATGACAGAGACCTTGAATTTGTCACTGAGGTCTTCGGCAAGATCGGCCATGCCCGCGCAGCCCAGTGCGATGGCGCCGATGTCATGGTCCGCCAGAGCCGCCGCGATCTCGGCCTCGATTTTTGCGCGCCCGGCGCCACCCTTTTCTTCCAGCGCCAGAACCGGAACCTCCGAGGCACGAACCTCGGCGCATCGCGCCCGCAGACCGGTCCGGCGCAGGTTGTCCTCCAGAACCGGAACGGAAACGGACAACGTGGTCACGACCGAAAACCGCACGGCACTCAAGGCCGCCATGTGGTAGGCGGCTTCGCCGATGCCGAGAACCGGAAACGGACAGCGCTGCTTGAGCTCCCAAAGGCCGGTATCGTCAAAGCAGGCGATAATGATCGCATCGATGTGCTCGGGTCCCGCAATCCAGTCCTCGACAAGCGCGAACAGACCGGGAAGAGCCGCCTCGCCGTCCTCCCTGCCCTGAATGGCGACCGGACCGGTGGGGGGATTGACGGCGGTTATCCGGGTGGACGGGCCGGCAGCGGCCATTGCCGCCACCCCGATCTTCGCAGTCATCGAAGCCGTGGTGTTCGGATTGATGACCAGAATATGCGTACCATCCCTGCCGCGAGACATGCGCCTCACACCAGCCCCGAGCCGGCATCGGAGCCGCCGCTGGCCTGACGCTTGCGCATCACGACAACGATGGTCAGAAAGGTGCCGATGATGAAGAACGAGAAAACGGTCGTCAGCGTGCCGAGAGCATAAAGAACCGGCGACGTGACATTGGTCGTCATGCCGAAGATTTCCAGCGGCAGGGTGTTGTAGGAGCCCGCCGTCAGCAGGGTGCGCGCGAATTCATCGTAGGACAGGGTGAAGCCGAACAGGGCGACACCGATCAGCATGGGCGCTATGATCGGCAGCACCACATGGCGCACGGTCTGCCAGGGCGACGCCCCGAGGTCACGCGCGGCTTCCTCATAGGATTTGTCGAAGCGGTTGAAGACCGCGAACATGATCAGCAGCCCGAACGGCAGCGTCCACGTCAATTGCGAGCCGAAGCCGGACGTTGCCCAGTGCACTTCCAGATCGAGAATGTTGAAGATCAGGCCGACACCCAGTGACACCAGGATCGAGGGAACGATCAGGCTGGCGATGATCAGATAGAACAAGACCGAGGAGCCGCGGAACTTGCGGCGGAAGGCCATGCCCCCCATGACCGACAGCACAACCGTCACGCTCATGACCATCAGTCCCAGCGCGAAGGAACGCCGGAAGGAGCCCCAGATGTCGCCGACCGCCTGCTGCTCGAACAGATCGTAGAACCAGTGAACGGAAACGCCGTTCATCGGGAAGGTCAGCCCGCCCTTTGGCCCCTGAAACGACAGGATGCCGATGGTGATCACCGGGCCGTAGAGAAAGATCACGAAGAGCGTGAAAAAGGCCGCCAGAACATAAAAGGAGCGCGATCTCGGTTCCATGCTCACAGCTCCTTGCGGATGTCGACGAAGCGCATCATCACGCCGATCATCAAGAGGACGGTGCACAGAAGCACCACGGAAGACGCCGCCGCCGCCGGATATTGCAGAAGCGCGATCTCGTTGGAGATGATCCGGCCGACCGAGGCGCTTTGACCGCCCGACATGTGGCGTACGGTGATGAAATCACCCATCACCAGGGTCACGACGAAAATCGATCCGATCATGATGCCGGGCTTGGCCAGCGGTATGATGACGTTGGTGAGGATCTGCAGGCCGCTTGCACCCGCATCGCGCGCCGCCTCGATCAGGGATTTGTCGATCCGCATCATGGTGTTGAAAATCGGAACGACCATGAACAGCGCGTAGAGATGCACGAAGGCGAGCACCACCGCGAAATCGGAATAGAGCAGCCATTCCAGCGGCTCGTCGATGACGCCGAGACTGATCAGGCTGGAGTTGGCGATGCCGTTGCGGCCGAGGAACGGGATCCAGGAAATCATCCGGATGATGTTAGAGGTCCAGAACGGAATGGTGCACACCAGGAACAGCGCGATCTGCACCGGCAGGGAGCGGACATGGAAGGCCAGGAAATACGCCACGGTAAAGCCGATAACAGCGCAGAAGCACCAGGTTAGCACCATGAATTTCAGCGTCTTCAGATAGGTTGCCCAGGTCACCGCCGAGGTCAGGTGGTAAACGTAATTGTCGAGAATGAAATCGGGAAAGAACGACCACTCGTTGAAGTTCCAGAAGCTGACCGTGACGATGGTCAGGATCGGCAGCAGCAAAAAGAACCCGAGAACGCAGGCCAGTGGCGTCACCAGCATCCAGCTGACACGCTCGGCCCGTTTCGATGGATCGATCTTCTTTGTCGTCTTCATGAGATCAGGTCTGCCCGGAAGGTTTTAATGCCCCTGCCCGGCACGACGCCGGACAGGGAAAGCTGGAGTTCTCGTTGCAGCGGTCAGGCGGCGATGAACTCGTTCCACTTGCGAACCATGTAACGGTTTTCGTCCATGACCGCGTTCCAGCAGGCAACGGAGCCCATGCGGTCGTAGAAGGAACCGCCGTCGCGCACGGCACCGGCTTTTTCCATGACATCGCCGAACGGGTTCTTGATGTCGCCTTCGGCGGGCTTGCCCTCGAACCAGAAGCCCCATTCGTCTTCGGTCATGAAGTTCTTGGAGGTTTCCGGCACGGCGGAATAATAGCCCTGGCGCATCAGGAAGCCGCCGACCCAGCCGTCGAGATACCAGTTGATGTACTCATAGGCCGCATCCAGTTCGAGGCCGGACAGGTTCTTGGAAAGGCCCAGACCGCCGCCCCAGGAGCGATAGCCTTCCTTCAGCGGCTGATAAACGCAAGGAATGCCCTTGGCGCGCACGGCGGTGATCGCAGGCGACCACATGGACTGGATCACCACCTCACCGGAAGCCATCAGGTTGACGCTTTCGTCGAAGGATTTCCAGAACGCGCGGAACTGACCGTTCTTCTTGGCTTCCGTGAAGATACCGAGCGTCATGTCGATCTCTTCCTGGGTCATGTTGCCCTTGTCCGGGTATTTGTATTCGCCCATCGCCTCGACAACCATGGCCATGTCCATGATGCCGATGGAGGAGATGTCGAGGATAGACGCCTTGCCCTTGAACTCCGGGTTCAGCAGTTCGGCCCATGTGTCGATCGGACGACCGATGAGATCCGGACGAATGCCCAGCGTATCGGCGTTGTAGATGGTCGGGATCAACGTCATCCAGCCGGATTCTTCCTGAACGAAATCCGTGCCTTCCGGACCGGATGTAAAGCCGACCGTATGCGGCGCCGTACCCTGAGCGATGACGCTCTCCGGGGTCAGTTTGCCGCTTTTGAAGGTGCCGACAATCTTGTCGTAATTCTTGATCTTGGAGGTGTCCATCGCCTGCAGGTTACCGGCGCCCCAGACCTTCTTGCAGATCCAGTATTCGATGTCCGCGATATCGAAGGACTTCGGCTGTGTAGCGGCACGCTGGGTGACGCTGTCGCTGTCGAGCGCGGTCATCTCCAGTGTAAAGCCCAGGTCTTCCTTCACCTTGGCGGCAACTTCATTGATGTTGGAAACACCGGTCCCGAACTGGCGCAATGTCACATCCTTGATGTTCTGCGCCCAGATGGTCGGAAAGCCGGTTACGGCTCCCGATCCGATGGCGGCACCGGCGGCGGCGGCGCTGCCTTTCAGGATGCTGCGACGGCTGATGCCTTTGGTGTCTAGCTGCTTTGTCATGCGTTTCTGCTCCTGTTCCCTGAAAAGGATTTGTTCCGGCGTCCCCTGCCGGCGTTTCAGACGGCTTACACCGCCAAGGCGTGGGCATCCTCCGGCTTCCAGACGAGGAAGACGGTGGTGCCGATTTCGATCGGATCCGTGAAAAAGACCGTGTCCGACAAGGCAGCCGTCAGATCGCCTGCGCTGCCCGCATCGAGCGCCAGATTGACCGACGACCCGAGATATTCGACGTCCTTGACGGCGGCGGTCAGCATTGCGCCGCCTTCGCCCGCCTGTCGTCTGACGTCCAGTTTGTCCGCCCTCACGGCAACGGCCTCGCCGCCAACCTGCAGAACGTTGTGGCCCCCAATGAACCTGGCGACGAATTCGGTTGCAGGTGCATTGAAGACATCCCGGGGAGAGCCGGCCTGTTCAATCTTCCCGCCATTCATGACGATGATGTCGTCCGCCAGCGCCAGGGCTTCGTCCTGGGAATGGGTCACGTGGATGAAGGAGATCCCGAGTTCACGCTGCAGGCGTTTGAGCTCCAGCCGCATCTTGATGCGCAGAAAGGGATCGAGCGCCGACAACGGCTCATCGAGAAGCAGGACGGAGGGTTCGGTGATCAATGCCCGCGCCAGGGCAACACGCTGCTGCTGGCCGCCCGACAACTGATCGGGAAGTCGCTCCGCATAGGACACCATGTCGACCAGGTCGAGCAGCTCCATCGCCCGCTTCCGGCGTACGGATTTCTCGACGCCCTTCATTTTCTGGGAAAAGGCAACATTGTCCACGACGCTGATATGCGGGAACAATGCATAGTTCTGGAACATCATCGCCGTGCCGCGGCTGGCGGGCGGACGATCGGTGATGTTGACGTCGCCCAGAAGGATATCGCCTTCGCTGACCTGTTCGTGGCCGGCGATCATCCGCAATGTCGAGGATTTACCGCAGCCGGACGGACCGAGCAGGCACGAATAGGTTCCTGACTTGAACGTGTGATCGATGGCGGCCACCGCAACGGTCTCACCGTAGCGTTTGGTGGTCGCGACAAGTTCCAGGTCAAGTGCTTTGGTCATATGCTCGGTTCTCGGATCGCCTGACGATTTCGCCAGTTCCTTCGCAATCACCGTGCCAGATTATTTTTTTCGCGGAATTCCGCTGATCATGAGGAAATCGATCTGATAAATGCTGCGGCAGACCATCTCGAGTGCACAATTTATCATCACATTAAATACACTATGCACAAATATTGTATACAATTTTGATTGTGCCCGCGAACACCCGCGCTATGATGACGACATACCCACAGTCCGCCAGCTTAGATGGCTCCGCAGATCGCAAATCGATGCCCGAAAGAAAAGACGCACACCACCTTCATGATCTGTTCCAGCTCCCGCCGGGACGAACTCTCGATATCTGCCTGAAGATCCACGCAGCGATCCTGGAGCACCGCCTCGCGCCGGGCACGAAACTGTCTGAAGATGAAGTCGGTGAGATTTATGGCGCCAGTCGCACGGTCGTTCGGGCCGCCCTTCAGGCATTGGCCCACACGGGACTGGTCACGATTGAAAAAAATCGCGGTGCCTTTGTCGCAAAGCCGAGCATTCGTGAAGCCCATGAGATTTTCGAGGCCCGGGCACTCATTGAGCCAAGAGTGGCCCGCATGACGGCCAAAGCCATCACCGAGAACGACCTTGCACGTTTGCAGGCCCATATCGATGCGGAGCACCAGGCCCTTCATGACGGAGACATGGGCAAAGCCCTGTCACTCTCCGGCGCATTCCACACCACGATTGCCGACATTGCAGGCCAGCAGGTCCTGGCCCATATGGTCCGGTCCCTCATTTCCCGGTCCTCCCTGATCATTTCCATGTACTGGAAACGCCCCGACACGGCCTGCGAAAGCCATTCACACCATGCGCTGATGAAAGCCTTTGCAGAACATGACAGCGACGCGGCCGAAGAAATCCAGAAAAGTCATCTGATCGATCTTCATTCAGGGCTGAATCTGGTCGAAGTCCGGCAGCAGCACGACTCCCTGAAAGACATCCTTCGAACTGGATGACGGTTCAGGTTTTTCCATACTTTCCGCCAGGAAGCGGCGTCATTTGGACATGGCGAGCACATGATACATGTCCCGGTGCAGAAACCATTCGCCGTTCACCTTCTTCCAGATGTGCATGGACCGGCCGGTGATGGTCTGCGCGTTGAAGGCGACCAGCGTCTCGCCGATCTCGATGGCCGTATCGTTACTGGTCTGATCGATCTCAAGCACGCGGTATTTGAGGCCGGCGACACCACTTGCAAACGCGTTCGCGTAGTGCGCCGCAATCGGCGCACGCCCGACAAGGGCTTTGCCCTGGGGCGGAAGAAGCGCACCATTTTCAGTGTAGAAACCGGATATGATCTCGGCATTCTTCGCGTTATAGGCCTCTGTGAAGGCAGCCATTCTTGTCACGATGGGATTGTCCTGAGATCGGGCTGGGCCGCAGACCGTCACTGCAATCAGAACAAAAAGACAGAAGCGAATAATCGACATTGTGCGCTCCAATTCATGTGGCCTGTCCAGCAGGCAAATGCGATCACGTCGGAATATTTTTTTTGAATATTTGAATATATGTCGGGAGTGACCTCTTCTCCCCGGGTTCGTGCCGCGCTTGCAAATCGGCTTGGCGCGCGTCGGGCAAAGTTCTGTCCCTGTCGATAATCCCCAGACCGCGGCATGTGCCGCGGTCTGGAACAATGCCCTTAAAGGGCAGGAATACGCAGCACCTGACCCGGGTAGATCTTGTCCGGATGCGACAGCATCGGCTTGTTGGCCTCGAAGATCGCCTGGTACTTGGAGCCGTTACCATAGGCCTTTTCCGCGACCGCCCAAAGCGTGTCGCCCTTTTCCACCGTGTGGAAAGTCGCTTCGGGCTCGCTGGTCTCGACCGAAATCTCTTCTTCGACCTTGCCGATCCCTAGGACGTTGCCGGCAGCAAGGATCAGCTTTTCGCGCGCTTCCTGCGTCGGAGCGGCACCTGCGATCTTGACGGTATCGCCGCTCACCTCAACCTTGACGTCTCCGTCGAGCCCAAGGGCTGCAACTTCCTTCTCGATAGCTTCCGCGCTGGAGGCCGGTGCCTCGTCATCGCCGAACAGCTTCTTGCCGGCATCTTTTACAAAATCGAAAAATCCCATGTCTTTTTCCTTTTAAACGTGCACATGCGGAACCTGCCGTTCCATCTGGATGGAAGCAAGTTCACGCAAGGGAATCATATTGCAGAATTTGGCGGTATGCGGAAGAAAATTCAGGTCCACAGCCCAAAAGACCGTGCGCAGCCCGATCCGAAAAGGCAGTGGGACGGGCGATGACCCATTTGCACAGCCTGCCGTCATCCTGCGATCCGGCCCGCTGTTGCCGAGCCGCTACAGGTTTTGCCGGGTCCGGCGACGGGCCGCAAGGTCTTGTGGCCCGTCGCACCGGTGTCACCGGCGTTCGAAATAATCGAGCGGCACCTTGAGGTAGGACCGGCCGTTGTTTTCCGGTTGCGGTTTACGGCCGCCACGAATGTTGATCTGCAGCGCCGCCAGCATGAGCTTGGGGAGCGGCAGCGTGGCGTCTCGCGCATCGCGGACAGCGCAATAGTCGGCTTGCGACGGTGCCCCGGCAAGATGAATGTTCTCCGCCTTTTGCGCACCGACCGTCGACATGCACTCGGCTTCCCGCCCCTCCGGCGCGTAGTCGTGGCCGACGAAGACACGGGTGTCGTCCGGCAAGGCGAGAATGCGCTGCAGGCTTTGATAAAGCTCTTTCGAAGAGCCGCCGGGAAAATCGGCGCGCGACGTGCCGCTGTCGGGCATCATCAGCGTGTCATGCACGAATGCGGCATCCCCGGCGACATAGGTGACCGAGGCCAGCGTGTG
This sequence comes from uncultured Roseibium sp., assembly GCF_947496995.1. Lineage (GTDB taxonomy): Bacteria > Pseudomonadota > Alphaproteobacteria > Rhizobiales > Stappiaceae > Roseibium. Next base: position 99,077 of record NZ_CANMFD010000007.1, on the reverse strand, counting down.
ACCGGGTGAAAACATCACCCGGACCGGTATGTTGCCGACCATGAACTCCTCACCGTCGGCGAACAGATGGTCCCACTGGCTGCCGTCCGTCGGAAAGTCCTCCGGCAGGTTGTAGATTTCCTTCCAGAGCCTTTGCACTTTCACCACATGCTCGCCGATGGCGGTCGGCGCGCCGAGTTTTTCCTTCAGCCAGGGAGCGGCGGAAAAATGATCGGCATGGGGATGCGTATCGAGAATGCGGACGATCTCGATGCCTGTATCGCGCACATGAGCAAGGACTTCTTCGGCGCTGTCGGTGAAAGTGCTGGCCGAAAGCGGGTCGAAGTTCAGAACCGGATCGACGATCGCGCCCTTCATGGTCTGCGGATCGTGAAAGACATACTGCCAGCTTCCGGTTTGCTGATCCCAGAAGGATTTGACGACGGGATGGGGCATTTTATTCTCCTGGAGCGTGTCGCGTTACATTGAATTCAGGAAACCGTTTAAACGCAACACGCTATAAGGGATCCCGCCGCGAGGTTTTGCATCCCGCGGCGTGGTGTCCACCGATTTCAAACGGTCCGATGTTGAAATGGAGAGCCTGGTCGACGTGTGGATGTCGGTGCACCCGCACGCCAGAGGACAGCTTCCGAAGCTTACTTCCGCGAGGCTTTCATCATCCAGAGCTGCTGTTCATGCCATTCCAGGCGATCTGACAGCATGCCTGCGGACGGCTCGTCCCCGGCTTCCTGCGCCGTCACGATGGCCTTGCGCAACTGGCCCGCCAGAGCGTCATGGGATTTGATCAGCGCATCGACCATGGCTTCGGCGGATTGCGCCGGGGCGGCTTCCTCGCCGGCCAGTTTCATCAGCTCTCCGATGGAGCCCGGAGCATAAGCTCCCATGGCGCGGATACGCTCGGCGATCGGATCGAGCGCGTTCCAGAGGTTCTGATACTGCTCCTCGAACATCAGATGCAGCTGGCGGAAACTCGGGCCCTCGACATTCCAGTGATAGCCATGGGTCTGAACGTAGAGACGGAACGTCCCAGCCAGAACCTTGCTGAGGCTGCCGGTGTTGTCTTGCGATTTGTCGGTCATGATCTGTCTTCCTGAAAGTTTGTTGTTCCGGAATGAAACTGAAAGGCCCCAGGCACGTAGCCTGGGTCTTTCCGGGTAGGTGAATAACTGCCTTGGATCACGGACCCACGATGGAGGATGAGTCGATTGGACGCGGAGCAATCCGGTCAAATCCAGAAGCAAGGCGTTGGCTTCCCCCGCGGAGCAGCGCACCTGACGGGCAGCAAACCCGTACCGCGCGCCCTTTCCGGCGAGGGCCACCATCCTCATTCTATTTCGTCCTCGTCCGGCTGGCCCTGACCTAGATCATCCTGTCTTCATTCCCGTGAAGACAGGAGTTCCTCAAAGGCTGCGGGTCGAGAAGTACCAGTCGACGGTGTCGTAGCCTTCTGAGTTTCGGGCCACCGCCGCATCAAACGTAGCCGGGGTGGGCACGATGACCGCATCGCCGGGTTTCCAGTTTTCCGGGACGGCGCATTTGTTCTCGTCCGCTGTTTGCAGGGCGACCAGAAGACGGTGGATTTCGTCCACCGACCGGCCCGCGACCATCGGATAGTAGACCATGGCGCGCAGGATGCCCTCTGGATCGATGATGAAGGTTGCCCTCACGGCCGCCGTGTCGGAGGCACCGGGCTGTATCATTCCATAGTCCTTGGCGACCTTCATGTTCAGATCGGCGATAACCGGAAAGCCGACATCGACGCCGAATTTCTCCCTGATGTTGAGCAGCCAGGCGATGTGGGCATAGTGACTGTCGATCGAAAGCCCGAGCAGTTCGGTATTGCGCGCGGCGAAATCGTCCTGCCGCCTGGCGAAACCGATGAATTCGGTTGTGCACACGGGCGTGAAGTCGGCCGGATGGGAAAAGAGGATCAGCCACTTGCCCTTGTAGTCCGACAGTGTTTTCCGGCCCTGGGTGGTCGGAGCGTCGAAAGCGGGAGCCGGTTCGTTCAGACGCGGCATCGGGGTCTGGGTCGCTTCGCTCATGATCAAATCCTCGGTGAAAGCTGAGTTCGTTTATTGCGATGATTTGAAAATAAGAACTGGCTATTCATTTGTGAAATTGATAATTAGAAATTCTCTTATAGGGTTTTTCTATATGTCACCGGCAATCACCCTGCGCCAGATGCGCTTCCTCGTCGCCGTCGCCGACGAGCTCAACTTTTCCCGCGCGGCAAAAGTCTGCTTCGTGACTCAGCCAACCCTCAGCACCGGCCTGAAGGAGCTGGAGGAAAGGCTTGGCGTGGTGCTGGCGGAGCGCACCAAGCGGTCGGTCATTCTCACGCCTGTCGGCGCGGAAATTGCCGCCCGCGCTCGCGCTGTCCTGGTGTCGGTTCGCGAAATAGAGGATCTGGCCGCCACCCGGGCCGGATCCGACGGCGGCGATCTGCGGCTTGGCTCAATTCCGACAATCGGCCCCTTTCTGGTTCCGCGCGCCCTGCCCGCGATCCGGAAAGCATTTCCCGACTTGCGGCTGCTGCTGCGCGAGGAAATGACCGAAAACCTTCTGGAAGGCCTGCATGATGGCCGTCTCGACCTTATCCTGTTTGCACTGCCCTTCGATACGTCAGGTCTCGAAACCATGCATCTGTTCGACGACGGCTACCACCTTGCCACCACGCCCGGCAGTCTTGGAACAACACCGGTCAGCGGCTCGGAACTCGACGGCACCCGGTTGATGCTTCTGGAACGCGGCCATTGCCTGCAGCGCCATGCCCTGAGTGCCTTTCCGGAAAGAAATATTCTGCAGGACGACAGCTTTTCCGCCACCTCCCTCTCCACGCTGATCTCGATGGTGAGCGAAGGCGTGGGCATTACCCTTCTGCCCGACCTTGCCATCGACGCGGGCGTGCTCGGCGGCCAGAAGATCGACATCGCCCCCCTGCCCGACGCCTGTCCGCGCCGCGTCGTTCTGGCCTGGCGCACGACCAGCGCCCGTATCGACCTGTTCCGGAAACTGGGAGAGATATTGCGGGAGACACGGACGCATATCGGACAGCACCCAACCGACCCGTGAGCGGATGCGGCCCAGCGGACCGGCAGACACCCGGCTATCCTATTCCACCAGAAGGCTGGCCCGGTCGTCATAGGCGGTTTTGAATACTGACACGGGCGCTTTGCCGAGAATGCGTTCCAGCAGCATGTCGAGCACATCGATACGCAGGTCGAAATCCCTGTGCGGCACATTCAGCGAATGCATCGATACGCCCGGCTCATCCGCCAGAACATTGGCCGGTCCGCCGAGAGCCAGAAGATTTGCATGCCATGCCTTGTCGTTGTCGCAATAGCTGATCCCTCCGGTTGCTATCCCGGTGTAGTCGTCATTGGCGCGCCTTTCCGCGATCGCCAGCACCCGAGTCCACAGTTGCGGCCAGTTACCGCTGTATCCGGGCAGCGGCCGGTCGTTGCGCATGGCTTCCTTGCCCTGCAGATAGAGGTCGAGATGTTCGATCACCGCGTCGTCTCCCCGTGCCCTGCGGCTGAGTGGCAGGTCTTTGGGATGAACCAGCCTTTCCAGAAAGGACTCGCGGACCGTCTGCACGGTCAGCATGGGTGCATAGAGACTGATCGATGACAGGACAGGATGCCGGCTCCAGTGCTGCGTGTGCGAGAGAAGCGCGGCAAGCAGGGACGCTCCAAATCCATGCGCCGACAAGTGGTAGGAAACCTCGCCGCGGCGGTGACGGTCACCGAGCGCGCTGAACAGGTCATTCAGGATATCCAGTCCTTCGCCAAGCCGCCCATCACCGTTCCCGTAGACCACCGACATCGAGCTGCGCTGTATTTCTTCGACGATCCGAAGCGCCGACGCCGAAAGCCGGCCTTCGATACGCCTGTCTTTCTCCTGGCTTTCGCCCAGACCCGCAATCACATTGGCGCGCTCGACCTCAGCCTCCACCATGTCATGCACGGTGGAGGACAGTTCGTTTTCGACGGTCACGAAGAACGGGTAGATACCCTTACTCTTGAAGACCGGGACGGCATCGCGAATTGCGGCCATCGTTGCGTTCTCGTGGCGCTGCAGCCCCATGAAATGAACGAGAACATGCTTGTATTTCGGACTGTCCTGCAGAATTCTGACCGTTTCCTGGAGCGTCCTGGGATCGACGTGATAGGCGCCATAGCGGTCCAGACGACCGCGCGACGTCGATGCGATATGGCCCAGCACATCGAAGCGCGTCGGCGGTGTGGCCGGCCGCAGAGAATCCTTGTCGAAAGCGCCTTCTCCGAGCCGCAGTCCCCGGCTTCGCAATGACAGCGGGTTGACCGCCGTTGCCTTGCTGGCGACCTGCACCGCGAGCCGGAGGACCCACATGTCGACGACATTGGCCGACCAGTCCTCGTAACTCCACAGGGCCACCCCCTTGTCGCCCCATTCGGGCCCCCAGGAATTCTGAACAAGAAACCCTTCTTCGGTATAGCCGACCAGGATGAAGGCATGCCGGCCGATCCTCTTGGCTTTCCTGTCGCCGAAGGGAATGCGTCCGCCATCGGTTGCCCAGCCCGGGTGCAGGTCTGCCGAGGCAAGCACCAGTCCGGCCTCATTGAGCGCGGCATGCACATCCGACAACCGCGGACGCACACGGTAATAGGCACCAAGCTGAACCCGGCGCGCGCTTTCCAGGATTTCACGTGTCATATGCCATTGCTGGTCCGAAAGCCCTCGGGTCACCGCCTCGGAGCAGGCACCGTTGAAATAAAACGCCTTCAGCGCACCGCGGATCGATGAGCCTGAATAGGATTCGCCGGGGAATTCATCGTGAAAGCGGGCAATGTTGTAGAGCATGTCCGCCGATGCCCAGGATCGCCGGTCTTCCGCCGGAAGAGGCGCATCCTTGGGCAGGTTGAGCATCCGGTCACGGGCCCGTAAATGATCGATTATCCCGGCCAGCGCATGGGCGGTGCAACTGCTCTCGTTTCCCTGGTCGCGAATACGCTCGTCGCTCCACCAGGGCGCCGTTCCGTCACGCGGATCGATGCGCGGCGCCAGGCCGGCCAGCGTCGGCTTGTAGAGATAGTCGCGGACATCCCCGACATCGGCGCTGGTTTCCAGCAACCGCGTCCCGCCGAAATACAAAGTGGAAGCCGGCTTAACCAAATCGGTGTCCCCTGAAGCGCCGCCTTGAACTCTCCTGCTCCCGTCCGACTTTGGTTGACGGGGGCAGGACGCTGACCTGTGCCGGCATTTTTCTCGTACTCACTGAATGCGGTCTGCCTAACCGGCTTCCACATCCTCAAGAGAGCCGAGCGGCTTGATATGATCGCTGGGACCGGTGAGGAGCCCCGTCACGGATTCCAGCTTCTGCTTGTGCTCGGCACGCATTTCCGAGGTCACCGCGAACGTGTCCGCGTCCCGAAGTGGACCGAAATCATGCCCTGTCAGCCGTTCCAGTTCCTCGATCGTCACCTGGTACTCCTCGAAACCCTGCCCGAAGACCAGCTCCAGATCCTTTGGTTTGACGAGATGCTCCTGGGAGAGAATGAAGGCCTGCGCCTGCAGCACGCGGCGGTTCGACCGTCCGCGCCGTGTCCTGCTGATCGAGGCAACAACCTTCCAGAAACGCATCGGCACCTGAATGCCGGTGCGCTTCTGCACCGGGTCACCGTCATCGAAGATGCAGCCGACGAAAACCGAGATCCTCGCATCCGCATCGTCTGTCTTGTCGAGAACATGCTCCTCCAGCTTGAGCCATATCCTCTGGTTCAGTTTTTTGTGCTGGGGCGCGATATTCGGGAAATACATCGAATCCAGATTGGCCAGTTCGGCCTCTTCCTTGGTTCCCCAGCACGGATCGAGCCGGCGGATCAGGTGGCCCCGATCCAGATCGTTCCTGGAATAGAGATCTTCCCCGGCCTGTTTATCTTCCGCCAGCCTGGGATCGAGCTTGAAGGAATTTATCCTTCTCGGCCGGCGGAGTTCGTTGCCGTCGATATTGGCGGCCGCGTAGAAGGCCAGCCTGCGTTCTCCGTTTATGACGGCCGAATAATGGGTGTATTTCAGCTCGGTCTCACCGGAGTGCGTTTGCGCGAGTTTGAGAACCTGCACACTGTTCAGCTCGGGAAGCGGAACCCGAAGGGAGCCCTCACCCAGGAAATCGGGCTGATAACCCTGCCTGCCCTCGAATTGCCGGGCCTCTTTTGACGAACCGGAACCGTTGGATCCGCCGGAAGCCTTCGTGTCCTCGTCTTCGTCACCGGTTCCGGTTTCGAAATAAACGGAATGACGCGTCAGGATATCGGCGACGGCGTCAATCTTGACGGCGTAGTTCTGCGTCAGCGCGCTTCCGGCGTAGTGAAGGCCCACGGCGCCTCCCGTATCGACATCGATAATCATCGAACCGGAATTGCCGCCGAGGGTCGTCGCATTGTGTGTGAAACCGGTGGGCGACTGGTTTTCGTCCATGATCTGACCGGGGGCGAAGCGTTTGACGTTGTAGATATCGTTGAAATACAGGTCCATCGCATCGACCGGATTGTCGCGCACGGCTTTTGCCGGATAGCCGATGACGCCGATCGTATCAGGCTTGCGTCCGTCAAGCTGAAGAGCGACGGGGGCCGCCATGTTCGTCAACGCACTCCTGTCCATCTTGAGGATCGCCACATCCGGCAATCCCGTCGGCTCGATATGGAGTATCGAGGACACAAGCATTTCGAGCTGTTCGTCGGATTCATGCTCTTCGCGCAGGTCCATATAGACCTTTATGCCGCGCGCGAAGCCCCAACCCTCGCGCCGAAGCTGGGCGAAATAGGCGGCAACGTGCCGGTTGGTGACGAAGGTGTCCTCATTCACCCGCCAGCCGGTACCGATCCACTTGTTGTGAGGATCGTTGCGCAGGTCCACCCTGCCGACATTGGCAATCGCCCGGTCGATCACGTTGCGCCTGGGAAGAAGAACATCTCTCCAGAGTTGCAGTTTGGGTGTTTCGAAGGTGCCGTTCTTGACCAGCAGCGACGGATAGCCGGTACGCATCACGATCGCTTCGGTATAGGTCGGAGCGCTCAGGTCGGTCTTTCCCTTGCGCAGGCGGTCAACCGCTTCTTCGAGTGTGGCCGGACCACTCCTCGCGGTGACGCCTTCGAGCATCTCATCCTGCGGGAACGGCGCTTCCGCGACGATCTTGCTTTCGTTGTCGAGAAGACTTTCAAGCGCCTGACGGTTTTCGAGCTGGGACTGGAAAACAGTTTTCATGACAGATACCCAAATGTTTGAACCAAGAATAAGAAATAACTGATCGGAAAATTCGACCCTGAGGCGATAAAGGGAAATTATACACTAATAGCGTTGCGGTTTACAGCCGAAAATTCAAAGTGCCGTAGTCGTTGCGCATGATCGCTCGAAGAAACGGCTGCCGGATCTTGCGAAACGCAAACCCGATCCGCAGTATCGTTTACGCTGTCCATCGCACCTATATGTCTCCCATACTCAGGCAGACCAACCACCGGATTCGCAGATGACCGCCACACCGCCCCTTTTCCAGTTCGACAATTCCTACGCCCGGGACCTGCCCGGGTTCTATGTCACCTGGGAAGGAGCAAAGGTTCCCCGGCCGGAACTCGTTCTCTTCAACAGCCCCCTGGCAGAAGAGCTCGGTCTCGATCCGGCCGGCCTGGACACTGCCGACGGTGCGGCAATCTTCGCCGGCGTGACGCAGCCCAGTGGCGCCTCTCCCCTCGCCCAGGTCTATGCCGGCCATCAGTTCGGAGGCTTTTCACCGCAGCTTGGAGACGGCAGGGCCCTGCTGCTCGGCGAGGTCATCGACACGCATGGGCGGCGGCGCGATATCCAGCTCAAGGGCTCGGGCCCCACACCGTTCTCGCGCGGCGGCGACGGCAAGGCGGTCATAGGCCCGGTGCTGCGCGAATATATCATCGGCGAAGCCATGCACGCTCTGGGCATCCCGACGACGCGTGCCCTGGCCGCCGTGACAACCGGAGAAATGATCTACCGGGAAGGTCCGAAACCCGGCGCCGTCCTTGCCCGCGTCGCCGCAAGCCACCTGCGCGTCGGCACCTTCCAGTATTTCGCGGCCCGCGGCGAAACAGACAAGCTCCACCTTCTCGCTGACTATGCCATTTCCAGACACGATCCGGATCTCGCCGAAGACCCGGATCGTTTTCTCAAGTTTTTCCGCCGTGTCACGGAACGCCAGGCCGCGCTCATGGCCCGCTGGATACTCGTCGGCTTCGTCCATGGGGTCATGAACACGGACAACACCACGATCTCCGGCGAAACCATCGATTACGGCCCTTGCGCGTTCATCGACGCCTATGACCCGCAGGCCGTGTTCAGCTCCATCGATCACGGCGGGCGCTATGCCTTTGCCCGCCAGCCGCAAATCGCCCAGTGGAACCTCGCCCGCCTCGCCGAAGCACTGCTTGCCCTGATCGAGCCGGAAGACATGGACAAGGCGGTGGATCTGGCCGGTACGGAACTCGCCCGGTTCCCGGAGCTCTACAATGGGCACTGGCTGGAGGGCATGCGCGCCAAGCTCGGGCTTGAAACCGCTGCGGAAGGCGACATGGAGTTTTTCAAGGCGCTGCTGACCGTGATGGCCGAACAGGGCGTCGACTACACCCTGTTCTTCCGCGCTCTGGGTGCGGCTGCGGAAGGTGCGCCGGAAAAGGCGCGCGCACTCTTTGTCGATCCGACGGCCCTCGATCCCTGCCTGGCCGAATGGCGGCAAAGACTGGACGGGGAAGGACTTGCCCCGGCCCTTGTCAGGTCCCGCATGGATGCGGTCAACCCGATCTACATCCCCAGGAACCACAAGGTGGAAGACGCGCTGAGCGCGGCCGAAAAAGGCGACTACGCTCCGGTACAAAAACTTCTCGAAGTGCTGAAATCCCCTTTCACCGAAAGACCGGATCTTGAGGCCTACGCACAGCCTGCTCCGGACACCTTTGGTCCCTATCAGACATTCTGCGGCACCTGACTCCACACAGAATACCGTTTTCTTTCCAGGATTCGTGCAGCAAATTCCGCGCGGGACGCGAGGGAGCGCAAGTGGCAATCACTTGCCTCTTGCCCCCTTCCCGTCTGTCCGACTAGTCTCGCGCCAACAGCGCAAGCTGACCGACCTATGCCTTTGAAACGGGAATTTTCAGATATGCCCACGCCCGCTTACGACGACCAGAATGTCTTTGCCAAAATCCTGCGCGGCGAACTGCCGTGCCACAAGGTTTATGAAGATGACAAGACGCTGGTCATCATGGATATCATGCCGCGCGGAGACGGGCACATCCTGGTGGTCCCGAAAGCGCCCTCGCGCAACATTCTGGACATCGCTGGCGAAGACCTCAATGCCGTCATGGCCACGGTCCAGAAGATGGCGCACACCGTGATCAAGGCATTCGACGCGGACGGCACGACCATCCAGCAGTTCTCCGAACCGGCAGGTGGACAGGTGGTTTTTCATACGCATGTGCACGTGATCCCGCGCTTCGACGGCGTGCGGCTCAAACCGCATACCGGCGAAATGGCCGACAACGATCTCCTCGCCGCCCAGGCGGAAAAGATCCGCGCGGCGCTCGGCTAGAGCACTTCCCGGTCATACTGGGTCATTGGACGGGTGGTCTGGTGACCTGGAGCCCAAAAGCGTCAGGCAACACCTGCCTTTTCGGCCGCTTCCTGCTGCTCGGCCGCAAACCGCTGGTCGTCCTGAAGCACGGTTTGCGGCGCGAGACGCTGAAAGTAGCGGTCGGTAAAGGCCTTGAATTCCTCGAATTCCGGCACGATGCCGAAGGCCATGCCCCAGCGCAGCCCCGTGGCCCACAGAACGTCGACAGCGGTTATTCTTTCTCCCAGCACGTAAGGCCCCGTGGCAAGCTGCGCGCGCATGGTTTCCATCACCGTGTCGTAGCTGCCATAGGCCGACATCACGTGCGGGGCTTCTTCCCGTTTCATGGCACGGTCGATCAGGGCCGGCTCGAAACAGGACGCCATATAGACGAACCAGCGCAAATACGGCCCGCGCAAAGGATCGCTCAAGTCAGGCGCCAGACCCTTTTCCGGAGACAGATCCGCGAGATAGAGATAGATCGCGACCTGCTCGGTGACGACGGCCTCCCCGTGTCGCAGCACAGGCACCTTACCGACAGGATTTATGGCGAGGTAGTCCGGACGGCGGTTTTCGCCGAGCTTCAGATTGAGAACATTGAGTTTGTAAGGAGCGCCCAACTCTTCCAGAAGCACGCGTACACCGGTTGCGCGGGTCTGCGGGGCATAAAAAAGTTCCAGTTGATCAGACATGCCGGCCTCATGCGAGTGGAATTGAGTTCCTTCGCAATCAACCTAGCTTATCAAGGGCCAGCCAGCCACACAGCAGGAACGCCTCTGCTGACAGGACGCCGACAACAACTCTCTGCCGCGCAGCGAAAAAAGCAGCAAAACCAACTCCTGTCGCAGCCAGCCGCAGCCAGATCGGCGTGTCCGCCAGGACGCCTTGCGGAAACAGGATCAGTTTGGAAATAACCCCGGCAACGAGAGCGGTTGCAACGCAGCGAACCCAGATGAGCAGTTCGCCGTCTTCACGCAGCCTGCCGCCGGCGAAAACGCCCAGCCAGCGCCAGACGTCTGTGGCCAACCAGCCCGCCACGATGATCATCACGAAAGGCCACCACCAGGTCTCCGCAAGAAGCACATCCGTCATGTCAGCCCCCTGCGGTAAAGCCGCGTGCCGACATAGGCCAGGGTGCCGCCGACAAGGCCTGTCCAGAGAAGGTCAAGACCGGGAAAATAGATGAAGAACAGCGGCCCCAGGGCCAACCCGGCGATCATGGCGACCCTGTCGGCATTCAGCCGGGAAGCCCCCCACAGCGAACACAGGAAATAGACCGGCGTCAGCAGGAAGAGCGCTCCCGCCACGATGTCCGGCAGGCGTTCGACAAGCAGATAGGCAATCGCGGTCATGCAGAAGACGAAACTGGACACCGAGCCGCCGAAGCCGACAAAAAACGGCAGGCGCCCTTCTTTCGGCAGGTCCGGCAAGTGTTTCATCGCATAGACCCAGGCCGTTACCGCGACAAAATGGGAGGCAATGAGGAGCTGCCAGTTTCGGGTCTTGCCCGGCACCTTGATGAGCGGCATCAGCGCCATGGTCATCGGCATCAGCCGTACAGAGGCCAGCGCCACGGCAATTCCGGCCGGAAGCAGCCCCATACCGGAAGACAGCGCCCCGGTCAGGACCACGACCGACGGCAGCGCCCACACAAGGCCGGTCATGGCCAGCGTTTCGGCCAGAGTAAGCCCGGTCTCGCGCGCAAGACCGGCGTAGCCGACAAACGCCGCAGTGAGAATAAGAGCCGGAATGGAGATGGCGGCACGCGCTCCGCGCAACATCCAGATCCGGCCGGGAACCGGCGTGTCCGTCAGCAATTCCGGCCGCTCGGGCCTTTCAGGGACAGTCATTTCACAGGACTCGACGTAAGGTAGATAGTAAGGATGCCTTACCTTTTTCACGCAAAGCTGTCCAGCCCGACCAGTGGAAAGGCCGCCGGTATCAGACCGATCGGGTCAGGCCTCCGTCGATCCGGATATTCTGTCCGGTGATATAGGCTGCCTGCTCGCTGGCAAGATAGGAGATCAGGCTGGAAACCTCGTCGGAATGGCCATACCGGCCCATGGGAATACGGGCCTTGCGGTCAGCCGTTTCCGGCAGACTGTCGATGAACCCCGGCAGGACATTGTTCATGCGTATGTTCTGCGCCGCGAACTTGTCGGAAAACAGCTTGGTGAAAGCGGCAAGCCCCGCCCGGAACACTCCGGAGGTCGGAAACAGCGGATCAGGCTCGAAAGCGGCGAAAGTCGAAATGTTGATGATGGTGCCGCCGCCCTGCTGCGCCATCACCGGCGCGACAAGCCGGCTCGGGCGAATGACATTCATCAGGTAGACGTCCATGCCCAGGTGCCAGTCGTCATCGCTTATTTCCAGAATGTCCCCTTTGGGCCCATGGCCTGCGGAGTTCACCAGAACATCTATCTTTCCATAAGCTTCCAGTGACTTGTTGATAAATTCATTCAAGTCGTCGGCAACAAGGTTGGATCCCGTGAAACCGATCCCGCCCAACTCCTTCGCCAGCGCCTCCCCCTTGCCGGAGGACGACAGGATCGCGACCTTGAATCCATCTGCCGCCAATCGTCTGGCGGCATCCGCCCCCATCCCGGATCCGCCTGCCGTGATCACTGCAACTCTTGTCTCGGTCATCAACTGTCTCCTGCATCTCTGCACAAAAGTTAGGGACGCCAAAAGCAATCCGCAAATGATTTGAAGGAATGGAATCGATCAGGGATCTGAATGGGTAGAGCTGGGGCGCTGTACCGTTTTACCGGTTCGGCACTCCTATGCCCCGTTTCAAGAGGCGTGAATTGGGGTAGTATATACCACTGATTGATTTTTATTGTTTTTCAAAGGAAAGCGACATGCCGATCGGACTGGTTTTGGGCGGCGGAGCCCCGAATTTGCCGCTGATGAGCGGTGCATTGCTGGCGCTGGATGAAGCAGGTCTCCAGTTCAAGGTGATTTCCACCACCGGGGCCGGCATGCTCGCCGGGCTGCTTTATGCCTCGCCACAAAAGGCCGCTCCCGAAGACGACCTTGCGGCTACACGGCGAGAAGCGTTGAAAGCTACCCGCCTCATGGGCATCGACGACCTGATTTATCATTTCATGCCGGTCAACTTCAAAATCTTCCAGAAACCCGGCCCGATTGCCGAGGCCATGGCCCCGGCCTTCAATAGCTTCCTGTCCGCCTTTCCCAGGGAAAGGCGGGACCAGCGCCTGATGGGAGACTGGCTGGCTCTGGTCACCGCGACGATGATGCCATCCAATCTGAGCACGAAGAGCAAGGGGCTTTGCCAGGCGCCGTCCTGGATCGAGGCAATGGTCGATTTCGACGATCTGGTGAAAAATCTTGGTGAAACCCGCTTCCGTCTTGGCGCCTACAGCGTCGAGGACAGGGACGAGGTCACGTTCAACCGGGAAGACATCACCATCGACCACTGCAAAGCCGCACTCGCGATGCCCTTCATCTATGAGCCTTACAAACTCAAAGATCCGAAAACCGGCGAGGAAAAGACTTATCTGGAGGGCTCCGCCTTCGATCCCCTCAAGCTCGATCCAGATGATGTCATGGTCGAACACGACATCGATACCATCATCTTCTTCGACATACTCGGCCACCGCAGGCTGATTGACGAGCCGCGCGACCTGACCGACGCCTGGGTCCAGTCGATCATTGCCCCTCTCACCAGGCTAGCCGAAAACAGCGTCACCTCCTTCAAATCAAAGCGGGACCTGCATGCAAGGGAGCGCTTCCTGAAGCAGTTGGACGGCATCATGGATCTTGCCGAGAGCGACCCCAGAGCCTTTCAAAAGCAGCGCAAGCAGGCGCGCAATGACCAGGAGCTTTACGAGCTGGTCGACCTGCTCGGCAGCGCGGATGTGGACCTGGCGGCGTTCGACGATCGCGCCCAGGCCTATCTCGATCAGAACCCGGATCCCGAGCTGGCCAAATTCGTGGGGCTGGCGCTGACCGATTATCGCGCCTTCGTGCTGAAGCGCGAGGCATTCCTGAAAAAGCGGGAAAAGGCGCTGGGCGGCAAATCCATTTGCAAGAAAACCCACAGCAGCCGCTCGGAACTGCTCAGAATGCCCTTCCGCCGGCACATTCCGGAAGAGCATTGGCCGAAAGTCCTCGACTGGAGCCATTCCAACATGTCGATGCTTTTCGACATCGGCTACGAGACCGGCAAAAGCTTTGTCGCCAACCACAAGGAGCGACTGGAAAGCAGCATGGGAAAGACACTCGCAAGGGAACCGGAGCGAGCGTCGGTCTGAACATCTTTCCGGGCCTGTCGATTGCCCGGCGAGACCTGCGAAAAGGACAGATTTACGCCGAAAAACGAAAAAAGCCCCGGAATTTCCGGGGCTTTTTGATGTGATGCAGCGCTTTAATCGGCCAGCGGAACCTTGGGAACCATGCTCTTCTTCGCGGAGCCGCCTTTTCCGGCGGGTGGCTTTGTGTCCTTGGCGGCGACGGACTTTGCCGCGGGCTTGCGCTTGCGCTTCGGCTTCGGTTTGGCGCTCGCCTTGGGTTTCGGCGGTGTCGCCCGCTCCTCGATGCTTTCCAGCAACAGGCCCTTGCTGTCCTCGGAAACGGACACCTTGACCATGCCGCCCTTTTTCAGCTTGCCGAACAGAACCTCGTCCGCAAGCGGCCGCTTGATATGTTCCTGGATGACCCGGCCAAGCGGGCGGGCCCCCATCTGGTTGTCATACCCCTTGTCGGCCAGCCATTTGATCGAGTCTTCCGTCAGTTCGAAGGTCACACCGCGATCTGCGAGCTGAACTTCGAGCTGCATGACGAACTTCTCGACGACCTTGTAAACCACTTCCATCGGCAGATTGCCGAACGGAATGATCGCGTCGAGACGGTTGCGGAATTCGGGCGTGAACAGCTTGTTGATGGCTTCCGTGTCGTCGCCTTCCCGCTTCACGCGGTTAAAGCCGACCGGCATCTTCTCCATGTCCGCCGCGCCCGCATTGGTCGTCATGATCAGGATGACATTGCGGAAATCGACCTGCTTGCCGTTGTGGTCGGTCAGCTTGCCGTGATCCATCACCTGCAACAGGATGTTGAACAGATCCGGATGGGCCTTTTCGATCTCGTCGAGCAGCAGCACGCAATGCGGATGCTGATCGATACCGTCGGTCAGCAGTCCTCCCTGGTCGAAGCCGACATAGCCCGGAGGCGCGCCAATCAGGCGGGACACCGTGTGTCGTTCCATATACTCCGACATGTCGAAGCGGATCAGTTCCACCCCGAGCGACAGGGCAAGCTGGCGAGCAACTTCCGTCTTGCCGACGCCGGTCGGGCCTGAGAACAGATAGCTGCCGATCGGCTTGTCCGGTTCGCGCAGGCCCGCACGGGCGAGTTTGATCGCCGACGCCAGCGTGCCGATGGCGGCATCCTGGCCGTAGACCACACGCTTCAGGTCCTTTCCGAGATTTTCCAGAACTTCCGCGTCGTCCTTGGAAACGGACTTCGGCGGGATCCGCGCCATGGTGGCGATGGTGTTCTCGATTTCCTTCACACCTATGGTCTTGCGACGCCGGGCTTCGGGCACCAGCATCTGCGAGGCACCGGTTTCGTCAAGCACGTCGATCGCCTTGTCCGGCAGCTTCCGGTCGGAAATGTATTTCGCCGACAGTTCGACTGCCGTCTTGATGGCGTCGTTGGTGTAGCGGACCTTGTGGAAGTCCTCGAAATAGGGCTTCAGGCCTTTCAGGATATCGATCGCATCCGGAATCGACGGCTCATTGACGTCGATCTTCTGGAAGCGACGGACAAGCGCCCGGTCCTTTTCGAAGAACTGCCTGTATTCCTTGTAGGTCGTCGAGCCGATGCAGCGGATCGCACCCGATGCCAACGCCGGCTTCAGCAGATTGGAGGCGTCCATTGCCCCACCTGACGTCGCGCCCGCACCGATCACGGTGTGGATCTCGTCAATGAACATCACCGCGCCGGGATAGTCCTCGATTTCCTTGACCACCTGTTTCAGGCGTTCCTCGAAATCGCCACGATAGCGGGTGCCGGCCAGCAGCGAGCCCATATCGAGCGAGAAGATGGTCGCGTCCTTCAGGACCTCCGGCACGTCGCCGTTGACGATACGATGCGCAAGTCCTTCGGCGATGGCTGTCTTGCCGACGCCGGGATCACCCACGAAAAGCGGGTTGTTCTTCGAGCGGCGGCACAGGATCTGGATCGTGCGCTGGATCTCGCGGTCGCGGCCGATCAGCGGGTCGATCTTGCCATTGATCGCCTTCTCGTTGAGATTGACGCAATAGGCTTCCAGCGCATCGGTTTTCTGGTTGGCCTTTTTCTCCGATTCGGCACCGGGCAGCACATCTTCCTCGTCCGCCCCGTCCACCGGGCGTGCCTCGGACATGCCGGGGCGCTTGGCGATCCCGTGAGAAATGTAATTGACCGCGTCGTAGCGGGTCATGTCCTGGTCCTGCAGGAAATAGGCGGCATGGCTCTCGCGTTCGGCAAAGATTGCCACAAGCACATTCGCCCCGGTCACCTCTTCGCGTCCGGAAGACTGGACGTGGATCACTGCGCGCTGAATGACACGCTGGAACCCGGCCGTGGGTTTGGAATCCTCGTCGCTGTCGGTGACAAGGTTGTCCAGCTCGGTCTCGACATATTCAACGAGATTCCGGCGGATCGTATCCAGGTCGACATTGCACGCGCGCATGACAGCGGCGGCGTCCTGATCGTCCAGCAATGCCAGAAGAAGATGTTCAAGCGTCGCGTATTCCTGCTGGCGCTCATTGGCGAAAGCCAGCGCCTGATGCAGGGCTTTTTCAAGACTGCGTGAGAAAGAAGGCACTTGCGTTTGTCCTCACTTTTTTTCCATGACGCATTGCAAAGGATGCTGATGCTTACGCGCGAAGTCCATCACCTGGGTCACTTTCGTCTCCGCGACTTCGTAGGAGAATATTCCGCATTCTCCTACGCCGTGATGGTGAACATGCAGCATGATGCGGGTCGCCTCTTCCCTGTTCTTCTGAAAGAAACTCTCCACGACGTGAATGACGAACTCCATGGGAGTATAGTCATCATTTAACAGCAGCACACGATAGAGATTGGGCCGCTTGGTAACTGTTTTGGTGCGGGGGATAACAACCGTTCCGGCGTCTCCACCGTCATTGTCATAATCTGAACCCGCCGACATTGCCGCTTCTACCGCCTCTATAACTCCGGCCATCACCATTCCCTGCTCCGGCTCAGCCATGACCGGCCGGTCCACAGTTTGGTCCCACAACGCACCCCGCGCCGCCGGTCGGCATTTTCGTGATGTTAATCCTGCCGCGCAAGTCGCGCTCGCGCAATGGTCGATTTCATCAACATTCCGGAATACGGCGCATTTGGAGGGTGCGCCCATTCGTTGGACCTGAATGTAGGTGTCCGGAAAGAAATTAAAAGATGGGAGAGAAAGGCATTTCCGCATGCGTCCGGTCATGGCGACCCGGACAAACCACCGCAGGGTAAAACTGTGCATATACGAAAAAACCCGGCTCAAGAAGCCGGGTTTCAGTCAATTCGCCTTCAAGCGGCGGATGTAAACGGCAGTTATTTCGCCATTTTACCCAGCACGCCTTCGTAGGGCTTGTAGGCATCCTTGGAAAGGTCGGTCATCATTTCGCCGATCTTTGTCATCTCGCCGACAAAACCTTCATATGCGGTCTTGAAGTAGTCAGCCTGAGCTTCGAACGCCTTGTCGAGAGACTTGGAGGCAACCAGCTTTTCAACCGCTGCGGAACCGTCTTCGAAGGACTTCTTCTGGTAGTCGACAACCTCGGCGGCGATCGCCTGAAAGCCCTTGTTCATGGAACCGAAGGTTTCCATGGCCAGGTCCATATTCTCTTTGCTCAGTTTCTGCATTTCTTCAAAGTTGCTCATTATACCTTGCCCTTAGTTTTCAGCGAACCGGGTTCGGAGGCAGCCAATGGCCCAGAGACCTCCGCGGTGCGCGTATCGCGTTACCTGCAGTGTTTTTTGATAATGCACTGCACAATTACTGTCAAGGTGATTTTGCAGTGCAACAACAACCCCTACGGGTAAATACAGACATGAATGATGTTTCGTGTTCTGGCTCCCGAGCAGCAAAAGGCGTGCATTCTCGGCTTCGCCCCCAGACAAAGGAAATGCCGCCGTCTTTGTGCAGCACAGCTCTAATACTAAAACAATTTCCGCAAACATCGACTTACATAAAATTCTCTTGAAATAAACACATAGATTCAACCAATCCTATTGAGTTACAAAGAAAAAATTCCCAAAAATACTTAGGTTGATATGTTTTTAAACTTGAGATGCATTTTAACGAAAGATTAACCCTGTCGAAAAACTATTTTTTAATGTGCTTTTTATGCTGACTATTTACACATTCGTAACCGTGTTTCCCTCAAATGTCCGTGGAACATTGGAGCAGCCGGTTTGAATCGCTAGGGGGTTGAGATCCGACCCGGCCCGCTCCAGACACGAACCACCTGACCCTGAATGGGATAGTAACTGTGTTTGGTATGCGTATTCTTCAAAATGCCCGGGCGATTGGCCGCGCGGCAAAAATCCTGACCCTCGGCGTCCTTCTCTTCAGCGTCCCGGCAACGGCTCTGGCCAACCCGAAATATGCGGGTATCGTGGTCGACGCGAAGACTGGCAAGACGCTTTACTCCTCATCTGCCGACTCCTATCGCTACCCGGCTTCGCTCACCAAGATCATGACCCTTTATGTGGTCTTCGAAGAGCTGGAGGCCGGACGGCTGACCCTGGATTCCCGTCTCAAGGTTTCGAAATACGCCTCGGGGCGCCCACCATCGAAACTTGGTCTGAAGCCCGGTGAGACCATCAAGGTAAAAGACGCGATCCTCGCGCTGGTAACGAAATCGGCCAACGACGTCGCGTCGGTCATTGCCGAGAATATCGGCGGCTCGGAACGCACGTTCGCCGAACGCATGACCCGCACCGCGCGCCAACTGGGCATGAGCAAGACGACCTTCAAAAATCCGCATGGGCTGCCGGATTCAGGCCAGCGTACCACTGCAAGAGACATGGCAACGCTCGGCCGTGCAATCCAGGAACGCTTTCCCAGCTACTACGGCTACTTCAAGACCCGCGCCTACAAATACAAGGGCCGGACCTACGGCAACCACAACAAGCTGCTGGGCCGGGTGAAGGGCGTGGACGGAATCAAGACCGGATATATTCGCGCCTCCGGATTCAACCTTGTCACCTCCGTCAACCGCGACGGCCGCCATATTGTCGCTGTGGTCATGGGTGGAAAGACCGGGGCGTCCCGCAACGCCCAGATGACCAAGCTCATCAACAACTATCTGTCCAAGGCCAGCCGCGGACCGAAAACGGCACCTGCAATTGCTGTCCGTGACATCGCACCGACCTTTGTGGCCGCCGCGCTTGAAAACCCGCCTCTCCCGGCCGCCAAGCCCGGAAGCGAACCGGCCCCGGCCGCAGGCACGCCCATGGTGCTCGCATTCAATCCGCCCGCCACAGCCTCCGTCGTGCCGATGCCGGCCCCGGCAACCGTGCCAGGTTTCGGAGATGCAGTGCCTCTGCCGCCGAAAATGATCAAGCAGCGCCTCGACTCGTCCTTCGCCGTTGCAAATTCCCTGCCGCCGATCCCGCCGGAAAGTCCCGACGCGCCTCTGACCACGAATTCAATTTCCGAAACCGCCCTGCGCCAGGCTGCCCGCGACAAGGCCGCCCGGACCGGCAGCCTCCAGGTTGCCTCCGCATCGGCGCAGCCGTTCAAGACCGTCAACGTGGAGACTATCCGGGTCGATCCCACTCCGGTCGCAACGATCAGTGCGCAAATCGCCGAAGCGGCAGAAAACGCCACGGAGACCGAAGAGGATTCCGTGACGGTCGCCACCAGCGATACGCGTGACATCGAGCCGGGCTGGCAGGTTCAGATTGCTGCTGCGGAAACGGAAGGTCAGGCCATCACGATGCTCAAGAACGCCAAGGCCAGGACCGGTGCCGCTCTGCGTGGCCGGTCACCTTATACCGAACCTGTCGAAGCCAACGGGCAAACCCTGTACCGGGCGCGTTTCGTGGGCTTTGAAACGAAATCTGCAGCCTGGAATGCCTGCAAGAGCCTGAAATCTGCAAAATATGCCTGCTTCGCCATCTATCAGTAACTGCGTAACGGATGCCGTCAATGTCTTCTGAGAAGCGTGTCTTTAGCCTCGTTGATTTTCGCCGCGAGGAAACCGGAGCCGCCCTGGTCGGGGTGAACTCTCTTCATAAGCCGGCGGTGCGCGGCTCGAATTTCCGCGTCCCCGGCGTCGGAAGAAAGCCCCAGGATCTGGTAGGCCTCCTCATCTGTCATGGGGCCCGCGCTCGCCGCGCTTCTCTGCCGATCTGTTCCATCAGACTGGAAGTGTTCACGCCAACCGGCAAGCCGGCGGTCGAGATAGGCTTCGACTAACTTCTGGCTCTGTTCGTCCTGGCCTGTTTCGCGCCAGAAGGCCTGTAAGTCATCTTCGCTCAGATCGTCCAGCCCGCGGCCCTGAAAGCCGCCGGCCAGCACGGTCCCGGTCATGACACCGGTGTCATGGTCAAGCTCCATTTCAAGCATTGCGGTGCGGACCCGCGATTGCTGACCGGAAGCCTTCGTCGGATTGTACCCGCCCGTGAGGCCGCGCAGGCCCGAAAGCCCCATAACAGACAGCCCGAGCCCGAAGAGCGGTATTGCAAAGACAAACCGTCCGCCGAATGCGAAGACGGCCGCAATGGCGATCAATAAGATGCCGCCATAGATCCGGAGCTTGCGCGCCAGCTCCTTCGGATTGGCGTTGACGAAGGCCTGGCCTGCCGCCAGAAGCACCACCAGCAGAATTCCGCTGATCAGAAGATAGATCATCCGGCGATCCCTAATCCTGTTGTCGATTGCCGCCAGTATACCGCCATGGCTCAGCCTCCCTGCTAACCCACCCTGCCCGTTTCAGGTCGAACCATCTCAGGTCAACGCGATAACGGACATCGTTGAGAGGGCTTTCTGACAGGAGCGCCCCCTGGAACTCCAAGAGGCCCGGCTTGCGGCAATTCGCCGGAAAAGGCAACCGGCAAGCAAACCACCGCGAGCCTGTCCCGGAAATCCGGATCGCGAGATCACTTCCGGCTGGGCTTCAGCTGTTCCAGCAGCAACCGGGCACCCTGGCCGCCCTGCTTCTCCAGTGCCTGGAGCGCCGTATGTCCGCCGCTGGCGAAAACGGCGACGGCCTTGAGCAGATCCGCCAATTGCTTTGCTGAACCGGCATCGAACGGGCAATAAGCACCGTTGGTCAGCCGCGCCATTTCACGGAACGCCCGCTCGGCGACGCTGTCACGCCCCTCCTGAAAGAGGAACATCGGGACACCAAGCAACCCCAATTGCCCGGCCTTGTCGCACAGGAGGTCGACATCCTCTTCCATGCAATCACCGACATAAACCAGCGCCGCGATCTTTTCCTTGTCCGCCGCGCCCAGAGCCGCCGTCAGGACCTTGCGGATCTGCGTGCGGCCGCCCTGGCAGGCAATGCCGCTCATGGCACGCGCCAGAGCTTCTCCACTTTCGAACCAGCGCGAAGCCCGGCACTCGCCGAAGCCGCGGAAATAGACAAGCTTGATCTTCAACCCGCCGATCTTGTCGGACGCCTGAAACATTTCCGCCTGGATCTGACACGCCTGGTCCCAGGTCGGTTGCCGGCTCATGGTGGCGTCCAGGGCAAAGATCAGCCGGCCGCCGCGACCGGTCGTCGGTATTTTCCGAACTTTCTCCAGAAAGGCGGCAACATCCGAATCGGCAGATGGTTTGTCCGGGCTCTGATCCTGCCGAACGAACGGAACCTTTGTGCTTTTGCCGGTTGGTGCCACCACGGGCTATGTCCTCCTGCCTTTTTCTATCCTTCAAACTGGGACCGGAAGCCGGGTTTGGCAAGCGCCCTTGCGGTGAAGCATTGCCTGCCCCGTCAATTGGCGACAGCAATCCCCGCGCCATGTCGGCCTCCGGCAGCACGGAAAAATCGCAGATAGACTTCAACGGCAAGCGCATTGGGAACCCAGCAGGCCCAGGCAATCAGGGAATACGCCGTTTCAAAGTCGGCATCGAACGCCATGGCTATTCCCAGATATAGGCGCAATGTCACTGCGGCGAACGTCAGTGCGGCAGAACGCAGCATCCAGGCCTTGTGACGCGCGAAATCCCGCCGCACGGCAAACGCCAGGCCTGTCGCTGTCGTTGCTATCCACACCACGGCCAGCAAACCGAAGCCGGTGCCAGCAAAACTCCCCGCCGTTGTGTGAAAGGCAAGTTGGAGACCAGCAACACCGGACACGAAAATCGCGGCGACATAGACCCGCCCGAGCCAACGGTGAACCACAGGCCGCCGCAGTCTGAGCCCTGCCCAGAACTGGAACGGCATCACCGCCAGCGCGAGGGGCGCCCCCCCGATATGGGCGTAGAGCGCCAGGGCGTTGCCATCGAGATTATGTGCCATGTGCTCCATGGCCTGCGTCACCCCCAGGGGCACGAACCGATACGAAACGACGGAAATCACCACCGACAGCACCGCCATGGTGACATATCCGCCCCTGCCGCAAATCCTCAAGAACCGTTCCACTGCGCACCTCCAATCAAACTTGACACTGTCAAGATAAGTCGTGACTTGACAGTGTCAAGTCGATGCGTGATGAAGTTTTCATGAAAACATCCGCTTCACCCGCGCGCCGTCCACGGGACGGCACACTCAGGACAGCTCTTGTGGATGCGGGCGTCGCCCTGTTGCGCACACGCGGTGCCGATGGTCTTTCCTTGCGGGAATGCGCGGCACAAGCGGGTGTGTCCCACGCGGCGCCCGCCTATCATTTCAAGAACCTCGCCGGCCTTTCGACCGCCATCGCGGCGCGCGGCTACAGTCTTTTCTGCCAGGCCATGACGGCTCGACTGGCACGTGCCGAAGATTCACCGACGGCTCGTCTGAACGCGATCTGCCACGGCTATCTCGATTTTGCGAGCGCCCAGCCGGAACTGTTTCTGTTCATCTTTTCCGGCCAGCAGTTCGACAAGGAAAACGAGGATTTCGCGAAGCACTCCTCGAATGCCTACGCAATCCTGCGCAAAGCCTGCGCCCCCTTTGTGCGGCCCGGCGCGGAACCTGAAGAGGTCGAGATCCTGGTCTGGTCCGTCGTGCACGGCTACGCGCATCTCACCATGACCCGCAAGGCCGACAATCCCAGGTTCCTGCAGAGCTGGCCGAAACTGGATCTCCTGCTCGAGCACCTCGACAGAGCCCTGGAAAAGTCCGTCAAGACTTGATGGCCGAAAAAGACAATTCCTGCCGGAAGCGTCCGCTGGCGCATATTGCGTTGAATTGAATTCGGGAAACCATGAAGCGCCTGAAGGCGATGCGCTTTAAAGAAGACAGAGGTCTGTCAGATCGCGGCGCATGGCGTCGGGCATGGACTGCGCGCTGCCGCCGATCCGAAGATCGGCCGGTGCATCTGTCGCTTTCAGGTACCGCCAGCCCTGAAAGGGCCTTCTGGGCTGATATTGCGTCAGCACCAGCCGCGGTTCCATCACCAGATCGCACCGCTTGACGCCCGCCTGGTCGGTAAACGGCCTGATATCGAGAAGATGCTGGCGTGCCTGAATTTTGCCCTTGATGACCCAGAAAAGTGACCCGCCGTCCAGCAGCTCATCCTTTCGCGTCGGCACCATGCGCGTCGTGTGGGTTGTCTCCTCGGCGAGCCCCGCCATGCGAGCCTGCTCCATCCTGAAATCGATCCAGGCTTGCAGAGACTCGACGCTGTCCGCGCCCACACAGAGTTTCACCAGATGCAAGGTCATCCCCCTGACGTAACAGGCCTGCCGGCAAGGTCAAGCAGCTGCCGGGCCGCAGTGGTGGATTTTGCACAGGCGCAAACAGGTTGATCTTGCACCGCACTGCCGAAAAGAGTTCTCTTTGACCATGGATGTTTTTGTAACGGGCGGTACCGGCCAGATCGGTGCCGCCGTGGTGAAACGACTGATTGGCGAAGGCGTCAGGGTTATCGGCCTGGCTCGTTCCGACACTGCTGCGGAACAGCTGCGAGCATCGGGCGCCAGCGCTTATCCGGGCGACCTGCGCAGCCCTGAAAGCTGGGTCGGCAGGGCAGCCTCCTGCGATGCGGTCATTCACACCGGCGCAACGTTCACGGAAGATATGGGACGGATCGACCGTCAATCCATGCTGGCCCTCAAACAGGCGGCAAAACACCGAAAACAGCCTCTGAAGATCGTCTATACGGGCGGTATCTGGCTCTTTCCGGCCGTGTCGGGCACCCGGCTTATTACCGAAAAGACCCCCTTTGCTCCCCTGCCCGCCTTCCGTTTCATGACGGAGACCATCCGGACGCTCTCCAACGGTACAGACCTGAACCTGGCAGTCGTCCATCCGGCCCTGGTCTGCAGCCGCACCGCCGGCCCGATCGCGGACATGACCCGGGCGCTCGGCAAAAACCTCCCGTATGAAACGCGCGCCACGCCGGACACGCTCTGGCCCTTGGTGGAAGCAGACGATCTTGCAGCGCTTTACGCGCTGGCGCTCCGCCAGCCGCGCTTCAGGATGTCGCTCATCGCAAGTGGCATTCAGGGCATTTCGGTCGCGCATCTCGCATCCCACATTTCCGCAAGGCATGGACTGCAGCTGGACATCGCGACACAACCGGTTCCCGATGACGCAAAGCCGGATACGGATTGGCAGGCAGGTTACGCCTTGTCACAGTCCGTCGATATACAGCACGCCCGTCGCGCCACCGGCTGGCAGCCGGACCATTCCACGATCGAAGATCTTGTCGTGGCGCTTTCCAGATAGAATTGCTTATCGAACAATGCGACATGTCCCGGAATATCGGACGCTCGATCAAAACTTTTTAAAGTTTTAGCCAGCTACAATACCGAACATGCCAATTCCGGGATCCCGCGATGCCTCGATTATTTGCAGCAATACTGGCTGTTATTTTTTTTGCCGCCCCGCTTCAGGCAGGAAGCGATCATCCGGTGGGCGAATTCCGCGTGATCAATTCCAGCGGATTTGTTGAAAGGGACGGTGTCCGCCAGGATCTCGAAACGGACCGAACCGTCGCGATAGCGAACATCTCCCGCGATACGGATGACAATGTGATCGTTGCGATCAACGGATCCACAATCCGTCTTCACACGTTGAAAAACGGACTGGACGCGCTTGAGTGGAATGCTCGGGGAACGGCGATGTTGCACAAGGCCGATATTCAGGCGCTCATGAACGACCGAGCTCCTGCCGATATCCCGGCGTGGGGCTCGGAACTTGACTGGCCGGGTCTTGGACCGGTTCAAATGGTCCTGCTGCCGTTCGGCTTCTCCGCCTATACAGGTTTTCTGATCAGCCACCCCGGCGACAAGACAGTGGTCAGGGAAATGGAGTTCCGACAGATTTTCGGTCCGGCGGACCGGCCGCAGTTTTCAGTCAATTCCCACACCGGCGAATTTGAATAGGGTTGCCGCCGGGCAGAACCTGCAAGGTGAAAACGAAAAAGGCGCAGCCTGCCGCTGCGCCCTTGTTCTGAAAACCTTCCGCTGGCCTTATTTGGCTGCGGCGATGGCTTGTTGAGCACTCTCCACATCGTTGAACAGGAGAACCATCGTCAATGCGATACCAACTGCAGCGACAGTCCAAAGAGTGACGCTCCAACAAGATTTCTGCACGTTTTCGTCCATTAAAGCCCTACATTTTTGTTTTGGGTGCCTGGCCCCCTGTGGCCGTGAATGTGGCACCTTTGAGGCGAGGAGGTAAACGATCCCTTACCATTTCGCAAGTGCAAAAAAAGTGCACCAGCAATGCCATTTTTGCGGGTCTCGGATTCCTCATATTATTCATGCGTTTATTGTATCAAACTGACCTTTGGAGCCGCCGGGCCAACTCTGCTATGAGTTCACGATCCGGTTGCGCTCCCAACTGAACGACTGAAAGGCTCGCGATGCATCCCCTCACACAATTGGACCTGGCTGCTGCGGCATGGTTCCTCTTCGCCTGGCTCGGGTTCAATTTCCTGATCGATATCAGTCCTTTGCGCGGCAAGACACTGTCGTCCACGATGGATCAGTACCGGCTCGACTGGATGACGGCGATGTGCACACGCGAGGTGCGTATCATGGACACATCCATCATGGCGGGACTTCAGCAGGGAACCGCCTTTTTCGCCTCGACCGCACTTCTTGCGATCGGCGGCGGGTTCGCCCTTCTGGATGCGACCGAACGCATCCTGCAGGTTGCCGGCGACCTTTCAATCCCGGTTGCGGACAGCAGGGCGCTTTGGGAAATCAAGGTTCTGGGCCTGATGACGATATTCGCCTACGGCTTTTTCAAATTCGGCTGGGCCTATCGGCTTTTCAATTACTCCAGCATCGTCATGGGAGCCGTTCCGGAGCGGGGCAAGGCGAGCGAAGAAACGATCCACGCCATGGCGAAACAGGCGGGCGAACTCAACGTTCTGGCCGGCCGCCACTTCAACCGCGGCCAGCGGGCGCTGTTCTTCGCGATCGCCTTTCTCGGCTGGTTTGCCGGTCCCTACGTCTTTGCCGGCGCCACCTTAGCGGTGCTGATCGTGCTGCTACGCCGTCAGTTCGCCTCACGTGCCCGCAAGGCGGTGCTGTCCGGGCAATACCCGGTCATTGCGCCTGCCGACAAGTCGGGAGAATATACCGCGACGGGGTCGTCAAATCCCTTCACCTGATACTTGCCGAAAAGGCCCGAGCGGCAGCCCATGATCTCCGCAAGCGCGTCGGAGACCAGAACCTGGCGTTCCAGGTCCTTGGCAAGTTCCGCGATGCGCGCCGCCAGATTGACCGCCGGACCGACCACGGTAAAGTCGAGCCGGGTTTCGCTGCCGACGTTGCCGTAAAAAACATCTCCGGCATGCAGAGCGATGCCGACGCTCATGTCCGGTGTCGCGGAACACTTGTTGGAATTGTTGATCTCGTCAATCCGCTCCAGCGTCTCCTGAGCTGCGAGCAATGCCTGAACCGCAGCTTCCCTGGCTTCCTCAGACGTTTCGAAGGGAAAAATCGCCATCACTTCATCACCGATAAACTTCAGAACCTCGCCGCCATGGGCTTCCACGGCCGCGGTCATCGCGCCAAAATACTTGTTCAGGAAAACAATGATCTTGTCCGCCGGCAACGTGTTGGACAGCCGCGTGAAGCCACGGATGTCGGCAAAGCTCACCACCGCCTTGATCCATTCGCCGTCTCCCCGGCGCGTGGTGCCGTCAAGAACCTTCAGGCCGGCACGGCGCCCGACATAGGTCTCAAGAACGGTTTCCGCCGTCCTGCGCAGCGTTTTCAGTTCACAGACAAGCGCCAGTGGCCGGATGAGCGAGTCCAGCACACTCAAGTGAGACGCCGTAAAACCGCCCGGTGCCTTGGTCGCGAAAGAAACGACCTTGACCGACCCGTCGGAGAACGGCAGCGGCAGGGCAATGTAGTCCGTGTAGCCCTTCTCGCGAAGCTCGGTGGCTATCGGATATTGATCCGTCGCCGCCTGTTCCTTGGCGATTTCAACACGAACGCCCTTCAGGGTCTCGTGTACCCGCTTGATCGGGCTGGCGGCATAGCCCTCTTCCTCGTTCCGGTCGGCTTTGTAGAGCAACAGGTCCTTCGTTCCATCGCTGGTCCACACGGAGCCCTCGGCGCGCACATTGGGATGCACCACCCAGATGGCCGTGTTCACACGGTCCACCGGCACCTTGCCGTTGCGCAGGCGCTGCCCGAGTTCGCTGACAATCTCCAGCGTGTCCTTGAGATGAGACGCATCGCTGTAAAGCCACTGAACGATGTCCGCCGCAACAATCGGCGCTTCTAGCACCATCCGCCCGTGTCCTTTCAACTAGCCTGGCCACCCGGAAAAAACCGTCCGATGCGACCGCATATCCTGTCTGCATTCAGTGAACGCAGCCGGTTCCAACACTTTAAAACCGAAAATTTTACTGCCCATGACGGCACCGAAGCAGCCGGAAGGCCGATCCCTTTCCCGACGCCTGCATATTCTGCAGCCACTATATGGTGAGACTCAGGCAGGTGTAAAAGGGTCTGGTTGTGAATTCCGCATCTTGAGGCGAAGCGTCTTTCCCCCATCAGGGACCGGGAAAGACCGCCGTGCTCCGCCCGCTTATCCAGTAGGCAACAAGCCCTATCCATTCCCGGAAAGCGATGTCGAACCGGCGAAGTCCCTTCGACGCCCCGTCAAAGCCGAGCGTCAGATCCTCTTTCCCGCGCGTCCGGTAATCAACAGGATATGCCGTGATGCCGGTCCAGCCCGCCATCTCGAAAACTCCCATCGACCGCGGCATGTGATAGGCGGAGGTAACGAGAAGCCATCTCTGTCCGGGCCCGGGATTGACAAGCTCCCTGGTGAGAACCGCATTTTCCCACGTGTTGCGCGCGGCATCTTCCAAAACCACTCTGTCGGCTGCAATGCCGAAATCCTCAAACAGGCGAGCGGCCCCTTCCGCTTCGGTTGCCTGGGATGCGACGATGACGCCCTGTCCGCCCGTGTGAATAACCCTGGCGGCGGGCAACTGGCTGGCAAGGCGCGCGGCAATCGTTATGCGTTCGCCGGACGTGGTCAGCGCCGTGTCGCCGCGCGCACCGGTCACGATGGTATCGACCGCGCCCCCCAGCACGATGATACCGTCATAGCCGGTCAGCTCCGTGGGCTTGGGAAAGCGTTCCTCCAATGGCAGTATCAGCCAATTGGCGGCCGGAGAAAATCCTGCGATCAAAAGGCCCAAAACACCGGCCCAGGCGAACAACTGTCCGGTCTTACGCCATCTGGTGACAGCGCTCACGATCAATCCGGCAAGAACCAGCGCAATCAGGAAATTGGAAGGCTGAATGAGAAAATAGCCGATCCGGGCCATGTAGAAAAACATTGAAGGGCTCCACCGCTGGACGTCTCGCAAGTCCCACAAGGATCGCTGCAAACCGGCTTTTTTGAGACCCGGGCCTGAGAATGGCTCAGCAGGAGCAACTGCCCACCGAAAAGCATCGTTCCAGTGGAACCTGCCGGAGGCCCGGGTCAGTCGACAGCCGAATTCATCCGGTTTCTGTTTTCACACGCCCGGCCAAAAACCGACCAGATCGAGAAAAAAGCTGCCGGTCTAGGCAATGTAATATTTCTGTTATCCCAACCACACATTTTACCGGTATCTCGCGTCCCGCTTCGCTCAGGAATTGGCGGTTTCCGTTGCAGCACACCCAAGCGCAGCAGGACCTCTAACCCACTGCAGAAAAAAGAGACTTCGCTGCAAAGGCAACAACCGTGATCCGCGTCACATGCCCCGTGTCGGAATTACGGCAGTTAATGGGCATCGTTTCGTAGGCAGTCGAGGATAAGCCAGATGACACTCTATATGAAACTCGGTGGGCGCAGAGCATTCATGCAGGCTATGCCACGCTTGCAGGCCCGTCTGGAACAGGATTCCTGTTTCGATCTCTCCAAATTCCGCCATGAGTTCGAAAAATCGGACGACCTGAGCGAGTTCCTGATCTTCCTGTTCGGCGGAGCACCGTTCTACGAGGGAAAACCCGTCACCAAATTGCTGTCGCCGGTCTGTCCCTCCCAGGAAGTCTATCAACGCTTTGTCGACCACCTCGTGGCGGCATTTTTCGATGGCCGCGCGTCGGATGAGGAAGCCGAGTTGCGCAACCTGATGGAGCGCCTGCGCCCTCAGGTGCTCAACCCGAAACCCGTGGCGCCCGTCCTGGTCTATTCGGCCAAACGGGAAACCTTGAGCGCGTAAGGCGACGCACGCCCGCAACGCTTGCGATTGCGATCAAGCGGAGCCTTCGCAAGGCACAAACGCAAAACGCCGGAGGATGATCCTCCGGCGTTTCTGTGTATCGACAACCCACTGTTGTCATCAACTCTGTTGAGTGAACTGAGAAGCTGAATACCACCCTCGGCTGTCACCCCGGCCAAGCGCAGCGCCGAGCCGGGACCCACTCATTCGCAGAGGCTCTGTTGGGTGTCTCCAAGGCCGCTTCCCATATAGCGCTCGGGACAAACATACGGCGAACAATTGCGAAGTATTCTGCAGAATCTCTCGTGAAAAACACACCATTTTCAGCAAGCAGCACCGCGAGTAGGCCCCGGGTCTCCGCTTCGCTGCGCCCGGGGTGACACCCGGTGCAAAGGAGCGCTGCCAAATCAAGTACGTAAATGCGTGGGCTTGCGCAGAGGAGTGGAATGCCTCCTCCGGATACCGCGGGCCCGCTTGCAGCAGCAGCCCCTCGGTTGTCTTCCCGGACGGTCTGCAGCGATAGCTGCATGGCCAGATCCGGGATCCAGACATATTTCGCGCCACAGGCGCGTCCTGTCTCGTGATCTCAGCCGCTTGATCGGTCGAGTGCTCGCATGCGCTCGCGCTGACACGCTGGTTTCCGGATCAGCGTGCAGCATCGCTGCACTTGTCCGGAAAGACGAACTGAGAGTTTGTAAACAAAATGAAACGCCGGAGGATCATCCTCCGGCGTTTCGGGTTTTCTCGAGCATTCCGGCGTCTTCAGGTGATCCGGGAAATGCGTCGGCGCTTTAAGAGCGACCGGCTGATCGTCAGCCCAGTTCGTCGACAGTGGTGACGACCTTGCCGACCAGACCGTATTCGATCCCTTCGGACGGGCTCATCCAGTAGTCGCGATCGGTATCTTTTTCGATCCGTGCGATGGGCTGCCCCGTCGCATCGGCGAAGATCTTGTTGAGGCGATCACGCATCTTGATGATTTCCCGGGCCTGGATTTCGATATCCGTGGCCATGCCGCCGGCGCCACCGGACGGCTGGTGCAACAGGAAGCGGGTGTTCGGGGTGCAGAAGCGCTTGTCCTTCGGCACGGAGACATAGATCAGCGCGCCGGCGCTGGCGACCCAGCCCATGCCCAGGATCCGGACTTCCGGCGCGACGAACTTGATGGTGTCGTGGATCATGTCACCGGATTCGACATGACCGCCCGGAGACGAGACGATGACCGTGATCGGATCGTTGGAAACCTGTGCCAGTGCAAGAAGACGGGCGCAGACGTCGCGGGCCATCTCCTGGTTCACCTGGCCGGTGATCAGCACTGTCCGCGCTTCGAACAGATGCTTGTCGACCTGAATCGACGGCTGGCTCTTGGCTTTGTCCTCTTCGTCTTCGTCGAGGCGTGCAGGCACCGTGGTCGAATAGTTTTTCATGCGCAGGATTAAGCTCCCTTGGCTGCTGTGCCGGTAATACCGGCGCTTTCTGAGGCATCCCGTGTTCCTTTGAACCCGGACTGCCCGTTCATTTTCTGGTTCGCGGGGGCGATTCCACCGCCACGGCATTTGTCCATGTGTATGCCAAGTGACGGGCGCTCGCAAATCATGAGACCGTCAATAGCGCGAAAAGAGTTAGCAGATCGGCAACGCACCGCGAGAAGCCCTGTTTCAATCGCCATGTTGGGGATCGTCGCCCAGCTTCTTTTCCCGCCGCTCGACCATGAAGTGCCAGACCAGCGCGAGCGCAAAGGGCAGCGACGGCCACACGAACCACAAGGTGGACAGTCCGGACGTCAGCAGATTGAGAATGAAAAAGAAACCGATCATGAAAACACAGCTTCTCACCCGCTTTGGCTGCGCCTTGAGCCACCGGCGAGCCTGTTCGAACCCGTTCGCAACTGCTTGCGTGTCTTTGTTCAGATGCGGATGCGCTTCCGTATCATTCGGGCTGCTCCGCGGCTTGCCGCCGCCGTCCTTCGCCTCGCCCATGGGACGTTTTTCCGGCGCGTTCCGTCCGCCCAGCCGCACGGAATAGGTATCCACAGGCTCGCTCACGTTCTTCACATGCTGCGGCCCGAGTGGATCGAACCCCACGGCCATCTTGGTCTTGACCTGTTCATGGACGGATTTGGACAGCATGATGCCGCCCCGCGGCGAAAGCTCCTGCAGCCGGGCCGCCACATTGACCCCGTCGCCATAGATGTCCTCGCCTTCCACCATGATATCGCCGAGATTGATACCGATGCGGAATTCCATCCGGTTCATGTCAGGCAGGTCTGCATTGCGATGGGTAAGTTCGTTCTGGATCTCGATCGCGCACTGAACGGCTTCCATCACCGATCCGAATTCGATGATGACCGCATCGCCCCAGGTGTTGACGATCCGCCCGTTGTGACGGTCGGTCAGCGAGGACATCACGTCTCGGTAAGTCTTCAGCCGGTCCAGCGTGCCGTCTTCGTCCCGCTCCATGAGCGTTGAATACTGCGCAACGTCCGCGCACATGATAGCCGCAAGACGCCGCTTGACCCGTTGCATACTCTTACCCCTGATTGCTCATGCTTAGGAATGGTAAGCCCTCGGCCAAATTGCAAGGGAAAAACCTTGGGAATCAGAAGTTCCGGGGGCGAAAACAGCTGGAAAGAGACAACCTTGAGCTGAAGACATACACGGCGCCGACGGGCGCAAAGCCGTTAAGGGCATGCACAACGCTCCCGGATCCGCGGTCCGCGCCACCTTGATCCATGTTCTCCCGGTGCCATGAAAAAAAGAGACCGAAAACCGGACACACCCCAGAGCACGTCACCCGGATCGTTGCTGACAGATGTCCGGCTCTCAGGCGCTTTCCGCCAGAGAGCGCAAAGCAGCCAATGCGTCTTCGGCATGTTCTACCGGTACGAAGATGTGATCGTGGAAATATGCCGCGACGACATTGGCCGGGATGCCCTTGTCGGCAAGTGCGGTGGCAACTGCGGCGGTCAAGCCGACGGCTTCGAGCGAGGAATGCACCGTCAGCGTGATCCTGCGAAACCACTCCGCCTCCGCAAACCCAAGCTCCCTGGCACGTTCCGCCGGCAGGAGCGCGGTCAGACCTTCCGTCTCGGCGAACAGTCCGATCGGTTCGAATTCCGCCAGATCGGCCATTGATTTCGAAGCGAAGGTACAGAACACATACGGAACCGGATCCAGCATCGGCCGCATCTGAGCAATCAAGGCATTCAAATCTGCTTCACCGGGCATTCACTCAGTCGCCTTTTCCTAACGCGTGCCATTACCTGCTTCCGGGTTTTCGCCCGACGCTACAGCCGCGCGCGCCATGTTGCACAAGATCTCGAACATGATCGACACCCCCAGAAACGCCGTACCGCCACTGGTATCGAACGGCGGCGAAACCTCGACCATGTCCGCACCGATGATCCTGACGCCCTCCAGCAACCGGGCAACCTTGAGAGCCTCGAAGGAATTCGGTCCACCGACCTCAGGCGTTCCGGTCCCCGGGGCAAAGGCCGGGTCGACAAAGTCGATGTCATAGGAGACATAGGTATCTGCCTCGCCGACGATCTCCCTGGCTTCCGTCATGACATCCTCCGCCCCCCGGGCATGAAACTCCTCGATCGGAATGACGCGGATGCCGACGCTGTCGGCGAAATCCCGGTCCTCGCTATCATAAGCGGTTCCTCGAATGCCGATCTGAACTACGCGCTCCGGGTCCAGAAGCCCTTCCTCCACCGCCCGGCGGAACGGTGTACCGTGTGTGTAGAGCATGCCGCCGAAATAACTCTTGTAGAGATCCGTGTGGCTGTCGAAATGGATCATCGCGAGCGGCCGCTTTCTGGCC
This sequence comes from uncultured Roseibium sp., assembly GCF_947496995.1. Classification (GTDB taxonomy): domain Bacteria; phylum Pseudomonadota; class Alphaproteobacteria; order Rhizobiales; family Stappiaceae; genus Roseibium. Next base: position 65,818 of record NZ_CANMFD010000007.1, on the reverse strand, counting down.
AGTGCCCGCAGGATCGGCAGCGAACACAGGTGATCTCCCCCGGCCGTCAGCGGCAGGATGCCGGCGGCCATGACCCGGTCGTAGAAGTCGGTGATGCGGGTCAGGCTGTCTTCGATGCTGGCCGGATTGGGACCGACATCGCCGAGATCCGCGCAATTGACCAGTTCGAACGGGCGCACGCCGGTTGCCCCGTTCCCGGCCCGGATCATGGTCGACATGTCGCGCAACTGGCGCGGCCCGTGCCGGGGCCCCGGACGGTTGGTGGTGCCGCCGTCCCACGGCGTGCCGATCAGACCGATGCGGACCTCCTTCAGGCGCGGGTGATCCAGATCCACATGCGGCAGACGCATGAAGGTGGGCACACCGGCAAAACGCGGCAGGTCTAGTCCCGAAACGGGGTGGAAATAGGTGTCGGTCATGAGGGGTCCTGAAATCAGAAGTGCTACAGAGGCAATTCTGACCCGATTTGTCCAACGAAGAAACTTGAATCGGGGGGTACCTCACGACCGAGCAAAAGCTTTCCTTCAGACAAGGCGATTCAGCGCATCTAACCAAGATGCTGCATTATTTGCCGCAGGTATTTAACTTGTGAGGATTGCAGCCGCTTAGAACGATCTTGCACGCGGCCCCTTTGAACTTTTTGCAGTTGTTCAAAGCGCTGATCTCGGCATATTTTTTTGCCTCGTTCCCCCAACTCCATCCACAATGTTCACGATCAGAACTGATTGCTAAAGCATAATAACCTTTTCTAATCGACTTGTCCTCCAGTCTTTTTGCGCACACTTTTTTTGATCTTTCCGAAGCGTGAACAAAATCTACAGAGAACCCTGAAAAACAAAACAGCGAAAAAGCGACAAGAAAAACTCTAAAAAACATAAATAATACTCCAAAAAGCAATTTTCATATCAATTAATACTAAGGAAAGTAATCATTTCGGATTACCTCATCCTTAACCGGCCCATACGTGGAAGACAGCCTGATAACTTGACCCATTTTGATTGTCAATTATGCCGATCTCTTCCGAGCAGCACGCGACCACTAAAGAATTCCAATACTGAGTTGATTGCGTCAAAAAACGGCTCTCTCATCGCCAGTGAACAAATTTGAACTCTCCGAAAAGTTTTTCTGCTTCCTGCAGACGATCGAGGTGGGTTCGTCTGACTTGATGAAGACCTCGCGGCTGAACCTCATGCTGTAGATTTCAGACGTGCCTGCGCGAATTCGGGAGAGATTGGCGTCGCGCTGCGGGCAGCCGGTCTGAAGTTCGTTTATGGAACAGTTGCCGCAAGGTAACTGGACCGCGCCCAAAGCCATCTTGGTCGCATTTTTGGCCGCAACAACCGCACGGGCGGTGTCTTCGCAAATGAGCGTACCCATTCAAGACCCGTGCGGCCCGGATTTCAATCCATTCTGCCTTACCAGGGAACCGGCTTACCCATATGATCGAAAAACGAGCCACTTTGCTCCGAGGAAAGCCCATTCAGGACACCAAGCAGCCTTTCCGCCGCCATTTCCGGCTCCTGGACCTCAAGACCGGTCTTGGCGAATCCTTCCGTCAGGGGCGTGCGCACCGTGCCGGGGTGCAGTGCCACACAGATCGCCTCCGGTCTGCTCCGGGCCAACTCAACCGCCGCGGTGCACACCAGCTGGTTGAGCCCTGCCTTCGACGCCCTGTAGGCGTACCATCCACCGAGCCGGTTGTCGCCGATCGACCCGACCCGGGCGGATAGTGTCGCGAAGACGCTGCGCCCGTTTCGCGGAAAAAGCGGCAGGAAGTGTTTCATCAGCAGCGCCGGTCCGATCGCATTGACAGCATAGGACCGCGCCAGCGCCGCAGGGTCGAGTTCGCGCAGGCTCTTTTCCGGACGTGCGCCTTCAAGCGTCAATGCGCCTGTGGCGTCAAAGACCAGCCTGATGTCCCCTCCGACGGGCCCACCCATTCCGCGCAGTTCCTGACGCTGTCTTCGTCGAGGAGATCCAATCATTCCATGATTCCGATTGGGTGGGCACGCTCCAGAGACAGGCACTATATCGTCTGATCCGGTGCGGGCGCCAGCGACAATTGTTCGCCGCCGCCCGCACCGTGGCCCTGGGCGTCAGCTCTTGTGCAGAACCTCGAAGCCGCCGAAGACCATCCGCTTGCCGTCGAACGGCATTTCTCCGGGGAAAAGCTCACTATGCTCTTCCATGACGCGCTTCAGACCGACGTCACGGACCTCCTTCGATGGCCACAGGACCCAGGAGAACACGACGGTTTCGTCAGCGGCCCGTTTCACCGCCATCGGAAACGACGTCACCTCGCCGTCGGGAACGTCGTCTCCCCAGCACTCGACCAGTTCGAGCGCACCGTGCTTTCGAAAGATCGGGGCCGACTGGCGTACGAACTCCAGATAGGTAGACTTGTTGGCCGTCTTCACGGCGGCCAGAAATCCGTCAACATAAGACATGATACGTCCCTCGCATGTTTCGGGCTGCTGCCGTCAGGCGGCCGCTTCCAGGCCCGCAATGTCGATTTTCTTCATCTTCATCAAAGCTGCGGTGACCCTTCCGGCGCGGGCAGGATCGCAACAGTCCATCAGTCGCGGCAGAACCTTCGGCACGATCTGCCAGTGGACGCCGAAACGATCCTTCAGCCAGCCGCACTGGCCCTCCTCGCCGCCATCGGCGATCAGCGCCTGCCACAGCCGGTCCGTTTCCGCCTGATCCTCGGTCAGGACAGAGATCGACGAGAAATGACTGGCCTGAACCTCCGGATTGCCGTTGAGGATCATGTAGGGTGTGCCGGCCAGGGTGAATTCGGCGACCAGCACCGGTCCCTTCGGATCGGGCCGGTTGACCGCTTCCATTTCGCTGCCCGGAAGCAGCGAAACATAGTAGCGCGCAGCCTCCTCGCCCTTCTCCCGGAAGAACAGGCAGGTCCTGACCTTGGATCTCAGGCCTGCGCCTCCTGCTGTCTCGGGTGCCGTGCGGTGCTCCTTCCCGGCCAGGGACCGGGCAAGCTCGGCCAACTGTCCGGAAGCCGCTGTCCAGCCCGGCTCGAAGCCCATGTCCAGATGCTTGTCCCGGGTGGCTTCGCTGCCATGCCGCGCGCCCCAGACAAGCCGTGTTCCGCCCCCCGGAAGATCCGCCAGCGTCATGTAGCCTGTCATGAAGGACGTTTCGCGGGGAACGTACCCTTCGCGATAGGCATCGGTAAATGTCAGCCGCTTTCCGGGATCGACCTCCAGAAACATGCCCTCGTTCTCGAAGCGCTCGCCGTTCGGCCCGGCCATCACCGTGTTCATCCGTCCGCCCGGGCGGACGTCGAAATCCGCTTCCGGGACGGACCAGGGCCGCGGGCAAAACCACTGCTTCAGAAGCTCCGTGTCGGTCCAGCACCGCCAGACGACGTCTCGCGGCGCCGCGATGTCCCGTCGCAGTTCCAGTGTCAGCCCGTCTTTTCGTATGTGTACATCCGCCATATTCCAGTCCCTCCTCATGTTCGGCCGAACAGCAGCTCCACATAGCGTTTGAGATGATCGATGCTGTTGGCTGCAAGTCTGACGTCGTTCCCGGCCTTCGCCAGCACGAAAGCGCCCTGGATCACCGCCTGCGTGTGCAGCGCGAGGCCTTCGGCACCGCCGGGCAACGTGGCACCGTAAAGCTCCGCCGCCTCGGCGATATCGGCCACCAGGGTGCCCGCATGCCCGGTGATGCTGCGGTTGCAGGCGTCCCGGATGACGGGCGACGTGTCATGAACTTCCTGCACCATCGTTCCGACCAGGCAGGTGACTTCCGCCATCTCCCCCTGAAGAATCGCCTTGCGGAAATCGAGATAGGCCAGCACGCGGTCCAGAGGATCCTCCGGACTGTGAAAAGACGCGTTCTCGAAGAAGGCTCCTGTGGTCTCGGACCAGAAGTCGGCCGCTGCGACGGCCAGATTTTCCTTGGAACTGAAATGGTGGAAAAACGCCCCCTTGGTGACCCCCGCCGCCTTGCACAGGTCGTCCACCGTGGTCGCCGTATAGCCCTTCATCCGGATCACGCTCAGCGCCGCTTCCAGCAGCTTTGAGCGCGCGTCGGGCTTTGCCGATTTTTTGTTTTCAATGCTCATGCCAAGTACATACCAACTGGTCGGTACGTCGTCAATCCGGAAAATCTCGCGCTTGCACCGGCCTTCTCCGGGACGGCAGAAGCAAGGGTCATCCTTTCGAAAAAACGTGAAGAGGCGTCAGCTTGTTACCAGGGTATCGACTTGCCGAGATGATCGTAAAATCCGCCCGACTGTTCGGGGGTGAGCATGTCCACGACGGCGACCAGCCGGCGTGCGGCAAGCTCGGGAGGCTGCACCTCCAGACCGGATTTGACGAACCCCTCACTCAAATCGGTCCGGACCGTTCCCGGATGCAGCGCCACGCAAATGGCGTCCGGGTTCCGGCGGGCCAGTTCGATCGAGGCCGTGTGCACCAGCTGGTTGAGCGCCGCCTTCGAGGACCGGTAGGCGTACCAGCCGCCGAGCCGGTTATCGCCAATGGAGCCGACCCTGGCGGAAAGCGTCGCAAAAACGCTGCGGTCCGTGCGCGGCAGCAAGGGCAGGAAATGCTTCATCAACATGGCCGGTCCGATGGTGTTGATCGCAAAGCTCCGCGCCATGGCGGCCGGGTCGAGCTCCCGCAAGCTTTTTTCCGGACGAGTCCCCTCCACGCAAAGGGCACCCGTGGCATCCAGGATCGTCCGGATCGCACCGCCGCGCGCCTTTAACCAGGCCGCACACGCCTCGACAGACCCCTCGTCCAGAAGATCCAGGGGCGGGTCCGACGCCCGCCCGAGACCGATGACCTCGTGAAAGCCCCCGCTACGGGAAAGCGCACGGTGGAGCTCGGAGCCGATACCACCGCTTGCACCGACAACAACTGCAAGGTCTTGCGCCATACGTGTCCCCTGAACCATCCGTTCAAGGGCATACGCATCCATTGCGGCAGGAGATCAATCTCCGCCCGGCATTTGCGTCAGAACTTTCACGCCGTCTTGTTGAAGATCTCACGACCGATCAGCATGCGCCGGATTTCGGAAGTACCGGCACCGATCTCGTAGAGCTTGGCGTCGCGCAGCAGGCGGCCGGTCGGATATTCGTTGATATACCCGTTCCCGCCCAGGAGCTGGATCGCATCGAGAGCGATCTTGGTGGCGTTTTCAGCCGCATAAAGAATGGCGCCGGCCGCATCCTCCCGCGTGGTTTCGCCCCGGTCGCAGGCCTTTGCGACGGCATAGACGTAGGACTTGGTGGCGTTCATGGAGACATACATGTCCGCGATCTTGCCCTGCACCAGTTGGAAGGTGCCGATCGCCTGGCCGAACTGCTCGCGCTCATGGACATAGGGAATGACAACATCCATTGCCGCCTGCATGATGCCGACGGCCCCGGCCGCCAGAACGGCCCGCTCGTAATCCAGGCCCGACATCAGCACATTGACGCCCTTGCCGACCGTACCGAGCACGTTTTCTTCCGGCACCTCGCAGTCCTGAAACACCAGCTCGCCGGTTTCCGACCCGCGCATGCCGAGCTTGTCGAGTTTCTGGGCCACCGAGAAACCGGGGAAACCCTTTTCCACCAGGAAGGCGGTAATGCCCTTCGCACCGGCGTCCGGATCGGTCTTGGCGTAGATGATCATAGTGTCGGCGGACGGACCGTTGGTGATCCACATCTTGGACCCGTTGAGGATATAGCGGTCACCCTTTTTCTCCGCCCGCAGTTTCATGGAGACGACGTCGGAACCGGCGCCTGTCTCGGACATGGCCAGCGCGCCGAGATGTTCCCCCGTCACCAGCTTTTCCAGATAGCGCTTCTTCTGATCGTCCCTTCCCCAGCGGCGGAGCTGGTTGACGCAAAGGTTGGAATGCGCGCCGTAGCTGAGACCGATGGAAGCCGATGCCCGGCTGACTTCCTCCATGGCGATACAGTGTTCCAGGTACCCCAGGCCGGAGCCGCCCCAGTCTTCCTCCACCGTGATGCCATGCAGGCCGAGAGCACCCATTTCCGGCCAGAGTTCACGCGGGAACCAGTCCTCGCGGTCGATCTTTTCCGCCAGCGGCGCGATACGGTCCTGACTGTAGGAGCGGACGCTGTCGCGCAGCATGTCTGCGGTTTCACCAAGATCGAAATTGAAACCCGGAAAATCATTGCGGATCATTTTGGTTTCCTCCCAGGGGTCCTGAAATCAGGAACGCTCATATCGGACAAAGTCACTTAAAGCGCCGACCCGGTCATAGAGTTTCCGGGCGCGCTCGTTGTGGTGATGCGTGTGCCAGTAGACGGTGCCTTCGGCGTCGGGTTCGGAATCTGCCGCCGCATAAACGGCTTCCATCAGGCCGCGCCCCGCGCCGGTTCCCCGGCCGGCCTCGCTGACGAAGAGATCCTCCAGATAACAGGTCGACCTCTTCGACCATGTGCTGGCATGGAAGAGATAATGGACGAAGCCGATGAGGCTCCCGTCCCTTTCTGCAACCAGGGCGTCATGACCTTTCGCCGAGAGAAGTCGTTCGAACAGAGTGTCGGTGACATCCGCCGGCAGATCCTGGCGGTAGAACTCGAGATATGCGTTCCACAAGGCCTGCCAGGCCGGCCGGTCTTCCAGGCGAAGCGCCCGTATGACGGTTTCAGCCATGGCTCAGTCCTTTACTCCGGAAACACTCACAAGCGTAAACAGGCCGGTGGCGACATGCACGTGGACACCCTCGTCAAGACCGTAGACATCGGCTTTGGCGATCGTCAGCGTGCGTCCGGGTTTCACCACCCTGCCGCGCGCCAGCAGAACCGGCTGTTTGGCCGGATTGAGCAGATTGACCTTGTATTCGCTGGTCAGAACGCCGAACCCGGCCGCAAACAGGCTCAAGGCGGCATAGCCGGCGGCCGAATCCGCAATCGAGGACGTTGCGCCGGCATGAAAGAAACCGTGCTGCTGCGTCAGTTCGGGCCGCATGGTCAGCTCCAGATCGACAGCCCCCGGCGACAGATGCACGAGCCTGGCGCCCAGATGTGTCATGAAATTCTGGGCGGCGAAACTGGTTCTGACCCGATTTTCCCAGTCCGGATCCCTCGGAGTGAACTCCATCAGACTTTCTCCGCGGACAGCCTGGTCCCCAGTTCGGAAATACGCGCACGCGCACCGCTCTCGACCTCGTCAAGCTCCAGAAGGGTCAGTTCAATGTCTCGCTGCTTTTCCAGAAGCTCTTCGCGCCGGGCGGCAATCCTGTCCAGCAACAGCTTGAGTTGACCGGTCTCCCCCGGATCGCTTGCGTACATCTCGATGATTTCCCTGATGTCGTTCAGGGAAAACCCGAGACGTTTGCCGCGCAGGATCAGTTTGATCCGCGTCCGGTCGCCGGGGGTATAAAGGCGCTGACGCCCGCGACGGCTCGGAGACACCAGCCCTTGCGCCTCGTAGAAACGCAAGGTGCGGGTGGTGATGTCGAATTCCTGCGTCAGCTGGGTGATCGTGAAATAGCGCTGCATGCCCGATCCTTTTTGGATGGGGCACAATTCCGGCTTTTTACCTTAAAGTCAATACGATCATTTTAAACATTGAAATACAAATGCTTACGGGTCACAATTTAAGGCCATCCAACTTCATGTCCTTGTTCAGGACATTCAGATCCACATCGCCTGATATCCCTTTCACCGTGCCGCGGTCGTGATACTGCCAGCCGGTCCACTCATCTGCATAGGCGGGAGAATGCCAGACTGAGCGGGCCCAGAGCCTGCGGTTCAGGCCGCTGTCCTTCAGATAGGCGAAATAGAAGTCCTCGGGCGAATAGAAGATGATCCGCTTGCCGCCCGCCTGCTCTACCAGCGCGGTAAAGTCGCTGATCTCCCGCAGCACCTCCTCGACGGGCGGACGGCGCGCGCAATTGCCGGTGAATTCCAGGTCCACCATCGGCGCCAGCATGTCGCGGTCGTCCGGAAGGACGGAGAGAAAATTTTCCGCCTGTTTTCTGCCTGACTGGCACAGGCTGAAATAGTGGTAGGCGCCGCGGGCAAGACCGGCCGCGCCGGCACCGGCCCAGTTCTTTTGAAAAGCGCCGTCCTTGAAGTCGCCGCCTTCGCTTGCCTTCATGTAGACAAAGGCCACGTCGTCCGCCGCGACCATGCTCCAGTCGATGTCCCCCTGATGGTGGGAAACATCGATGCCACGCAGCGGATAGTCGTCCCGGTCAGGTTCCCAGTTCATGAAAAAAAACGCCGCTCCGGCAACCGAAATCACACCGCCGACCGCTATGTAAAACAGCACCCGCAATGCCGCCTGCAAGAAACTCATATCGCCGCACCCGCATTGTCCCCCCCAAATCAGATCAAACCTGCCTCACAAGGCGTTAAAATTCAGGATAGAAAATTCGGCCAGAGCGGAGCCGCAGCCAGTTCCAGGACGTTTCCGTCCGGATCATTGAAATAAAGGCTTGTCCCGCCGGCCGGCCAGGTCACCTCACTGATCATGACGATCCCCTGCTCGGCCAGATAGTCGCGCCAGGGCTGCAGCTGCCCGGCGGAGATCCGGAACGCGAAGTGACTGTGACCGGTGGTGTCGTGGCCCGGCACGAAGCCGCCGTCCGTCTCCACGTCTTCGCCCGTATGACCGCGATGAAAAACCAGCAGGGTCTGCGCGGGTCCGGCATCGTAGGCGTAGAGGCGCTCGCCGGCGACCATGCGTTCAAGTCCCAGAACACCGGAATAAAAGGTGTGCGCAGCCTCCATGTCATCGACATAGACGGCCGTCTCCAGAATACCGTCGATCTTTGGCGCGGGCATTATTCAAGGCTCCTGAAGACCATGCGTGTCGATTCAGATCACTTTACCCGATAGAGCGGGAAAGACGAACCGCAGCACTGCCGCGCCCTGCATCTTTGCCGGTCCTGTGTCTTGATCTGTCGTGCTCCGCAAAACCGAAATCGCCCCGCAGATTGCGGGGCGAATTCGAAAGTCGTCAGGTCAGGGCGGCAGTCTGCCTTGACCTGGACCCAAGGCCGTCAGACCACCGTCAGCTTGACGTCGATGTTGTTGCGGGTGGCGTTGGAATACGGGCAGACCTGATGTGCCTTGGCGACAAGGTCCTCGGCAACCGCCCTGTCGAGGCCAGGCAAGGAAATTTCCAGCGCGACAGCCAGACCGAAACCGCCTTCCGAACGCGGCCCGATACCCACAGTCGAGGTGATCGAAGTGTCTGCCGGGACGGCGATTTTTTCCTGACCGCCAACGAATTTCATGGCACCGATAAAGCAGGCGGCATAGCCGGCGGCGAACAGTTCTTCCGGGTTGTTGCCCTCCCCGCCGGAACCGCCCAGTTCCTTCGGTGTCGCCAGCTTGACGCTAAAGGAACCGCTCAGGGTTTCCGCCGTGCCATCGCGTCCGCCGGTCGCCCGGGCCTTTGTTTCGTATTTTACATCTACAGCCATCTGAATTCTCCTTCATTTCCATTCCGACCAAGGGGTCACTGCAAAGCGATTGCAGAAGTTTCATAATTATATCGCACAAGTTTTAATCGTGCACGATACATTTATTCACATATGGTGCGCTCGCAAGAACGTCAAGAACTTGCGATCATATCGTGCACGATTTATAAGAAGGCGCATGACCCAGACGACAGAGCAGATGTCTCTTCTGGACGCGATCGGAATAACCGCGCCCGAGGAGCAGAAAAAACCGAAAAAAGACAAGCCTGCCAAGGCTGAAACGTCCGAAAAAAAGCCGCGTAAGAAGGCCTCTGCCAAAAGCGGAACCAGGTCGGCGGAGAAGCCGGAGCGGACGGCCGGGGCGGAGACGCCGCCTGCCGAGACAGATGCCGGTGCAGCTGTTTTACCGGAACCTCCCGCGGACAAGCCGATCCCCGACCCTTCCGAGGTCGCGAACGATCATCTGCCGCTCGACAAGTTCCTGTGTTTCGCGCTTTATTCCGCCAACCATGCCATGCACGGCGTCTACAAGGATCTCCTGAAGGAGATCGGTCTCACCTACCCGCAATTCCTGGCCATGACCGTCCTGTGGGAGACCAGCAATGTGCCGGTGGGCACGATCACCGCAAAGCTGCAGCTCGACACCAACACGCTGACCCCGCTTCTGAAGCGGCTGGAAGCCATGGGCCTGATCACGCGCACGCGCAACATCAAGGACGAGCGCCAGGTGATCCTCAAGCTGACCCGCAAGGGACGCGCCCTGCAGAAAAAGACACAGCATTTCAGCAGCTGCATCCTGTCCTCCGCCGGCCTCGAGCTTGAAGAGGTCATGGAGCTTCAGGACAGGATCATCAAACTGCGCGATAATCTGCGCAAGGCCGACACCGGCTCCTGAGCGGCACCCGCCGTTCAGGCATCCACCCTACATCAAGGCAGGATTTCGCTACAGCGGCAGGCCGAACCAGAGCGCGGCGATGCCGAGAAAGGCAAAGAAGCCGACGACGTCGGTGACTGTCGTCACGAAAACGCTGGAGGCGATTGCCGGATCGACATTGAGCCGGTCGAGCGCAATCGGGATCAGCAGGCCGGAAAGACCGGCAAACAGCATGTTGATGATGATCGCCCCGCCGATCACCACGCCGAGCCCCGGACTGGAGAACCACAGCCAGGCGGTCAGTCCGATCAGCAAGGCGAGCGCGACGCCGTTGAGCGCGCTCACCAGGATTTCGCGGTTCAGCACCCGCATCATGTTGCGGGTTCCCAGTTCCTGGGTCGCGATCCCGCGCACGGCGACGGTCATCGTCTGCGTACCGGCATTTCCCCCCATCGACGCCACGATCGGCATCAGGACGGCGAGCGCAACCATCGCCTCGATGGTTTCCTCGAAGAGCGCAATCACCACGGAAGCCAGGATCGCCGTGCCCAGATTGACCACAAGCCAGGCAAACCGCGAACGCGCGATGGTCATCACAGTGTCGGAGATTTCCTCGTCGCCGACCCCGGCCAGCGCACGCAGATCTTCTTCCGCTTCCTCCTGGATGACATCGACGATGTCATCGACGGTCAGGACACCGACAAGACGTTCATTCTCGTCAACCACGGCGGAGGAGACGAGGTTGTAGCGCTCGAACCGGCGGGCCACTTCCTCCTGGTCCTCGGTTGCCAGAACCGCCTGCCGGGTTTCCTCCATGATGGAGGTGACCTTTTCCCTGCGTTTGGTGCGCAGGATCTTGTCCAGATGCACCGATCCGAGCAGCTTGAAGGCTGGATCGACGACATAAATCTCGTAGAAACTGTCCGGAAGGTCGCGCGCCTCGCGCATGTAGTCGATTGTCTGGCCAACCGTCCAGAACTGCGCCACGGCGATAAACTCGCTCTGCATGCGCCGTCCGGCGCTTTCTTCGGGATAATCCAGCGCTTTCTGGAGCTGTGCCCGGTCCGCATAGGGCAGCTCGTCCAGGATCGCGGCCTGATCCTCCTCGTCCATATCCTCCAGGATGTAGACAGCATCGTCGGAATCGAGTTCGCCGAGGCCTTCGGCGATGGCCTCCGTCGGCAGGTCCTCCAGAACCTGCAGGCGGGTCGCCTCGTCCATTTCGGTCAGGGCGGTATAGTCGAAATCCTCGCCCAAAAGCCGGATGAAGGCGGCGCGCTCATCCGGATTGATGGTCTCGAGCAGATCCCCGGTATCGGCCTCGTGCAGGTCAGCGGCAAGCGCCCTCAGGCCGAACTGGTCATTCGCCCTGATCGCCGTTTCAACGGCGGCAATGAAATCCGGATTGAGATGATCTTCCTCGTCGCGCACCGGAATCACCGGTTCGGGAGAGGCTGAAACATCAAGCTCGGCTGCATCACTCATACGGTGCTCCCCCTTCTGTGCGCGTTTATCTTCACCGGCGAAACGGGAGCCGGCATGTCGTGACCAGAACTAGCGTCTGGCAGGTAAAAGCGCCACAGGAAAAGCGGAGCCGGTCCACAGGACTTGCAATCGAAATACGAAATGCGCGTGGCGCGCCGGCCATTTGCCGAAAGGCCCGAATTGCGATTGACTAAACACCTAATACCAAGACACTGCCTGAAAGATTTAAGCGCTTCGCAATAATCACAAGTCGCACTATTAGATAGAGCAAAATTCATGAAAATATTTTGTCAGGGAAATCAACATTGATTGCAATAAATGCAAATAAATTAGACAGAGATACATAAGATGAACGCAACGAAATCAATCTTATTTTCTATATTCAGTGCAGTATTATTTTTGATGCTTGGTCCAGCGTCGTTAATGCTGATTGGGCTATTAATCGTACAGATGTGTCTTAGAGACAGCTCCACTCCGCGCGCCGATGCCCTTCATATCGGCAAACCTCTACTGCTTTCAATCATCGTACCGATGTCAGTTGCGTATATTTCAGTAAATACGATCCCATTAAATGAATTGAAGAAGCTTTTTCTGTCGCTAACGTCGCTTCAGTTGCTAAATATAACTTTCTCCAGCGCCGCCATTGAAAATGCTGACACTGATAAAAAGCTCTATTTTGCTCTAATATTAAATATAGTTTACTATACATCTGCCTTTTCTATCACGATTTACCTTTCTTATTACTTAAGAAATTTTGATAAAATTAGAAAGTCAGTTGAAGAAATACAAGTGAGAAATGAAAAAAACAGCAAATCTGCTAGCTTTTTGGGGTTATTGTTGCTTGTCTCGTTTGTTTTCATTTTAAATGCATTTTTTTACACAGATTTCTTGTTCTCACATCGAAGTGGCTGGATTTCTTTTCGTGGAATACTTGGGATCTCTCTCTCGTCCCAATTGATACTGCTTACGTCGATCCCAGCCTGGTTGCTGATTAAACGCCTGGCATCTTGAATGTCCACCTGCAACACTCATAGGTGAAAAATGAGCTCATCATTTGTGGTTTTGTTTCGTGAATTGGCTGACCAATTCAGTGTCACGGCCAGATACTTGAAAGAAGGTGGGTATGACGATGCGGCGGGCAGCTTAATTGATGCCGCGGATCGATCGAGGACCATCGCGCGTACGGGAGATAGCATCGGTGAAGCTGCGCTTACTGCTGATGCAAACGCCGAATTTCGCGCCATTGTTAAAGACTACACCATCAAATGCCGGGGCCAAACACCTAAAAGCCCACGCACCCCTTGTTCCGGGCCGCGCTTCGAAGCTGAAGCAGATAGTCGAGTGCTTTTTTAGGCAGGATAGTCTCATCGGAAGAAATACAGCGATCCGCCCGCCGGAACGCCCGCCGGAACGCCCGCCGGGCCCGTTCACTCTGAAGACACACCCGCCCCTCGGACAGGAGCTGCTGCTCAATGTACCAGAGCTGCTGGCAGGTCATTCCGGGAAAATTGGCCGGGTTCGTGGAAAACGATTGGGCCACCACAGGAAAAGCCGTCAGCACGGCAGCCAGCACGGCACAAACATAGGTCTCGCGCCTGTATCTCCGTAGGATCTGTTTCATGTGCCTGTCTGATGGACGTGACTGGATTTCAGGAAGCTTGACGCGGACCGTCAGGCTATTCGAGCGCACATTCCGGCGGCCGCGTATCCATGGTCCAGTCCGCAACCGCCACGGTTTTCAGTGAGGTCCTGAAGGTCTTGCCGTCCTGGATCCCCTTGCCGGTCAGAAGATTGACGTCGCACTGGCCCGAGGCATCCGGGTCAAGGGTGTCGTAGTGGGAATAGGTATATCCGGCCACCACGAACACACCGCGGCGATAGGCGATGGTCAGCACCTGCTCCCAGCGGTTCCGGCCGATGGCGGAGTTTTCCGAATAGATCTTGAGAGAGCCGTGCTCGCTGACTTCCATCCACGGCTCCTGCCCGTACATGCCGCCCCGCCAGACGATGTCCCGGGCATGGACAGCCTGCTCCCAGCCGTTGCCCGCATCGGTATAGATATAGAAATCCGCGCCTTCCTGCGTTTCAACGAGAACCGCCCGGTAGCGGTTGATATCCCCGTCCACCGGAACCGTCGCAACACCCGCCACAGCTTTGGGCGGGATCATGGCGTCCTGGGCCAAAGCACTCGCCGAAAATTGAATCGGAACAAGGACGGAGAAAAGGCAACCGACTAGAACTGATTGAGCTTTGAACACCTGATACTTTCCCCGCACTGCGCGTCACCGGAACGGTCCCGACGGCCACTTCAAGAAGCGCAGGTAACCACACACCGGCTGGTCAGAAAAGCGGCTTCCGTCATCTGCGACAACGATGAGCATGATGCAGATGCACTCCGGTGAATCAAAAAGGCCGCCCGAAGGCGGCCTTTTGAAGCAACTGAGTTGCCGTTCGAATGGTGCGGTCGAGAAGACTCGAACTTCCACGGGTTTTACCCCACAGCGACCTCAACGCTGCGCGTCTACCAATTCCGCCACGACCGCATATTCGATTGTTCCCGGCGCCTGTCAGCGTCGAGGCGCCTCGTGTAGCAAAAGGATTTTGGGGGCGCAAGAGCCGAATTTGCAATAATGCACAGGCACATGCTTTTTCTTCGGCCGGCCGTTACAGCGGGCCCTCCGTGCGCATCGGCCGTATTTCCGGCGGACGCAGCAGAACCTCGGTGATGGAGATACCGATCCGCTCGCCCAGCAACACCACCTGCCCCTTGGCGACAAGCGTGTTATTGGCGTAGATCTTCACGTCGGCGTCTTCAGCGACATCAAGATCGATCACCGCGCCGCGGCCCATGCGCAGCAACTGATGCACCGGCATTTCGGACTCGCCGAGCACCACGGAAATATCGACATTGATCTCATCAAAGGTGGTCATTGCAGGCCGGAATCCTTAAATATGGCGCAAGCCGCCAAGGCATGACCATACCACGGCATGACCAGCCAACTCAAAAAACAAAGAAGTGTCATCCACATGTCACCTGCCGATCGGGACGCCCTGAACGTTAGTTTTCTGCCGGATCCGGGTTCTCAGCCGGTCGAATGGCGCATTTCCGACGCGCCTGTCGATTACCCGCAGGCGCTCGCGGAGATGGACGAGCGGGTTGAAAGAATCATCAAGGGCGATGCCTGCGAACAGGTCTGGCTGCTGGAGCACCCCCCGCTCTACACTGCCGGAACAAGCGCCAATGACGCCGATCTCGTGGCGGCGGACAGGTTTCCGGTCTACCGCACGGGACGCGGCGGCCAACACACCTACCACGGTCCCGGCCAGCGGGTTGCCTATGTCATGCTGGATCTGACGCGCCGCCGGCAGGACGTGCGCGCCTTCGTCTCCGCCCTGGAGGCCTGGCTCATCAATTCGCTGTGGACCTATCACGTCAGGGGTGAGCGCCGGGAAGACCGGGTCGGCGTGTGGGTCCGGCGGCCGGACCGCGGAGCGGACGTGGAAGACAAGATCGCGGCAATCGGCATCCGCTTGCGCAAATGGGTCACCTTCCACGGCATCAGTTTCAACGTGGAACCGGACCTGGAGCATTTTTCCGGCATCGTGCCCTGCGGCGTGAGCGAGCACGGTGTCACCAGCCTGGTGGATCTCGGCATTCCGGTGACCCTGGCCGAAAACGACAGCGTGCTGCGCGCGGAATTTGAGAAGATCTTTGGTCCGGTCGCGACCTAATTCGTCACTTGAAGGTCCGCGCAGCAGGTCTTGAGAAAGTCCCGCAAGCCGTCCCGCCCTGCGGGCCTCCATCCGAGCGCCTGCAGCTTTGCCGTCTCCATGACACCGGGCATGGCCTCTGCCGGACCGGGCAGCGTTCCGGTGCATCCGCACAGCGTCTTGAGCTCTTCCAGCAGCTCCCGCCGGTCAATGATCAGATCGGACACGTTCAAGACGTCGAATTGTGCCAGGCGGCACGTTTGCCGAGTACCCTCAGCCAGCACGATTGAAACCGCATCCGCAAGATCCTGGCCGCACACTTCCGTCGCCCTGCGCGGTTCGACCGTTTCTCCGGAAACGAAGGCCTTGAACAAACCGGACCATTTGTGCGTTTCAAGTCCCGGAACACGCCCGTAGACGCCGGTCACCCGCAGCGCAGTTCCTCTGAATTCCGAACCTGTTAAGCCTTCCAGGATCGCCTCCCCCGCCAGCTTCGCCTGCCCGTACAACGTGTCGGGAGTTGCCAGATCGGTTTCCCGCAACAGCTCACCTGCGCGGTGGTCTCCGTAAACCGCGCGGCTCGACAGAAAAACGGCCTGTGTGCAGCCCACCTGCCGCGCTGCCTTGAACAGGATTGCCGTTCCCTCGACATTGAGGCGCAGGAAGCGGTCGGGATCGTTCCCCTCCCCACCCCTGAATTTGCCGGGTTCGTGAGAAAGCGCGCAGTGGATCAGCGCATCCGCCTGCGGCAATTCCGGAATCGGATCGGCAAGATCGAAGCGGCTGAACGCTGTCGGCAGATCTTCCGGCGGCCTGCGGCCCAGAGCAGTGACATGATGCCCATCGGCAAGCATCTTCCGGGTGATGAAGCGGCCGACCGTACCGCCGGCTCCTGTTATCAGGACATGCATTCAGGAGGCCCGCTTGTCCGCCAGGGCTCCGGGACCGGGAAGCTGCGAGAGATCACCGGGAATACCCTCACCGGAAGCATAAGCCTGCCAGAGGTCAATCAGCGGCCTCAGGCGGTCCGCTTTCTCATGTCCCGCCTGCCAGGGTTTTTCATACTGGTAGTGCAGTATGTGGATCTGGCTCCAGTCCCACAGATCCGGCAGGTTGAACCAGACATATTGCAGCATGTTGTAACAGACAGGCAGGCCGTGCCAGTCGGGGAAATAGCTCTCCAGAAAACTCTGGTCAGTACGCCGCCAGAAGACATCCGGCTGGTCGAGGCGCGACAGCATTTTCTCAAAGGTGGCGCTGTCCGGCCGGGCCGTGAAAACGCCGCTGTTCATGCGATGAAAATCGGCCAGGCTTTCATAAACATTCGGCGCCGCGCAGAATTCCGGATAGCCGAACAGCTTGTCGCAATTCTTCAGCACCAGCGCATCGGCATCAATGAACACGACCTTCTCGTATTCGACGAGTTGCCAGAGACGCAGCTTCACGAAATTGTCGAGCGGCGTGTGAAACACCGGTTTGCCGCCCTTGGTGAAGGGGGCTGCCGCATGCAGGCGGCCGCGTTCATGGCGCAGGTTGAATTCGGGCGAGGTCGGCAGCCGCTCACAGCGGCCGAGCCGTGGCTTGAAAGGCTGCAGAGCGGCAAGATCCTGCGCGTCGACGCTGGGCGTGAACAGAACCACCAGATCCGCACTTGTGCCTGTTCGCCTGAGCGACCGCAAAAGCGCCGTTGCCCCCAGCACATAGTCCCGGTTGGTCACCAGCGTCACATAGGCAAAAGGGCTTTCAGGCCCCCTGTCAAACTCGGGAGTGTCGCCGACGAATTCCATCAGGAGACCGATTTGAGCCGGGGATGTTCGGGATCGCGTTCGATTTCCTCCGCGATTTCCTTTGTCCAGGCGGAAACCGCCGGAACCCGGCTGCGATCGACCCGATAGGCGAATGTCTTGGCCACGTCCACGACCTCGCTCAGGAGGCCGTCCGCCAGCGTTGTCGGATCCAGACCAAGTTCAAGGAACTGCTTGTTTTCGACCACAAGATCGTTTTCAGGCGCTTCCTTGCGCGGGTTGGGCAGATAGGCGATCTTCGTGCCGGTCAGGCGCGAGATCAATTCGGCCAGGTCGCGCACCCTGTGGGTTTCCGTCATCTGGTTGAAAACCTTGACCCGGTCGCCCTGCTTCGGCGGATTGGCCAGCGCAAGTTCAATGCAGCGCACCGAATCCTGAATGTGGATGAAGGCCCGTGTCTGGCCGCCTGTCCCGTGCACCGTCAGCGGGTAGCCGATTGCCGCCTGAATGAGAAAGCGGTTGAGAACCGTTCCATAATCGCCGTCGTAGTCGAAGCGGTTGATCAACTGCGCGTGGCGCCGGGTCTGCTGCGTATGGGTTCCCCAGACGATCCCCTGGTGCAGATCGGTGACCCTGAGACCGTCATTCTTTGCGTAGAACTGGAACAGCAACTGATCCAGGCATTTGGTCATGTGATAGATCGATCCGGGATTTGCCGGATAAAGGATCTCCTGAGCCGCCTTGTCACCGTTCAGCGTCTCCACATCGACGCTCAGATAGCCTTCCGGTATAGCTGCCCCGACGCTGGAATAGCCGTAGACCCCCATCGTACCCAGATGGACCAGATGCGCATCCAGATCGAGCTCCACCATGGCGTTCAGCAGATGATGGGTGGCGCTGACGTTGTTGTTGACGGTGTAATTCTTGTGCTGATCCGATTTCATCGAATAAGGCGCGGCGCGCTGCTCGGCGAAATGGATGATCGCATCCGGCCGGGTTTCCGCAAGCCAGGCCTTGAACACCTCGTAGTCCCTGGCGATATCGATCAGATGGAAGCGGATGGTGTTACCGGTCTCCTGCTTCCAGATCCGCGTGCGTTCCTGAATGGAATCCATCGGCGTCAGGGACTGCACCCCGAGTTCGGCGTCGATCCAGCGGCGGCTGAGATTGTCGACGATATGAACTTCATGGCCTTGATCGGACAGGTGCAGGGACGTGGGCCAACCGACAAAGCCGTCGCCGCCGAGAATCGCAATCTTCACCAGAATTCTCCTTGAGTTACGCTGCAGATGCCAGATGAAACAAACGGGATTGTTCCATATGACAGAACAGAATATTGCGATAATTCAATGACAACACAACAGCTGAACAGTGCGATTGTTATATAAAAGGCTGTTGAGAACAGCGTTTTCCCCGCAGCGGAAAAGTCCGACATTCTGCCGCGCGTGGCCGCCTCCGATGGCGTGACGTCAGGCGATTCTCCGCCTCAGACCGTCTCCCGGACAGCAAAAGCTCCGCTTTCCGGCTCGGCGGGTTCAAGATCCCTGACCAGGTTCACCCGGGCAAATGCCGGGCCGTGCCAGAGCACGTCGAGCATATCCACCACGGTATCCGACGGCCCGCTGAAAACGGCTTCAACTGCTCCGCCCTTCACGTTGCGGACCCAGCCGGACAGACCGCGCGACTGCGCTTCCTCCGCGCACCAGGCGCGATACCCGACGCCCTGCACACGGCCTTCGATCAGCACATGAACGGTCAAAGGATCTGTTGTCATCGCAGTCTCCTGTCCGGCTCGCCGGTGCGAAGTTCAGGGCATACACTCATAAATCAAGTTGCCCCGAACGGGAATGTCTTGCCGGAAGGTTGTCAGGCCTTGGCTGCGTCCGCGGCGGCCTGCCGCGACGCCCGCTTCTGTTCGTCCAGCATCACCAGAAGGGACGCACCGACAATGACGAGCGCCCCGGGCCAAAAGGCTCCGGTGGGGGCAAATCCGAAGGCAAAGAACCCGACGGCGATATTCAGCGGCAGCTTCAAATGGTCGAAAGGCTGCACGAAGGCCGCATCCGCCTTCTGGTAGGCAACGGTCAGAAGATAGTTCGCCAGCACGGTCAGAACGCCTGCGCCGACAAGGAGCCACAAAGCATTGCCCGACGGCAGGATCCCGCCCTCGCCCAGCGCAAGGAGCGCGTTTACCGGTGTCAGCAGCAAAAGCAGATAGAGCGTGATGGAATCGGCGTTTTCTGTTTGCGTGAGCTTCTTGGTCACCAGCGAAGTGCCCGCCCAGAACGCCGCCGCCCCGACAGGCAGAAGCGCCGCCAGGCTGAAACTGTCCGTCCAGGGTTCAAGAATGACCATCCCGCCCGAAAAGCCGGCGATTGTTGCAAGCCAGCGCACGGCGCCCACCCGCTCTCCAAAGAAGAGTTTCGCCCCGAGGATGACGAAGAACGGCGACGTCATCACCAGCGCAATGGCCTGCCAGATCTCGACCTTCGCCAGACCCGCGACCCAGAGCTGAATGCCGATCACAGCGAAGCCGGCGCGCAACAGGTGCCATCCCGGTTGCCGCGTCTTCAGCGCACTCGGCCCGCGCCGCAGGACGAACGGCAAGGCCACCAGCAGACCCAGCGCATACTGCCAGAAGGCGGCGGAGGTGGACGGGACACCGAGCTGCATGGTCGAGGCTTGCAGAGCACCGTTGACCAGGGCGAAGGAGGCCCCTGCCCCGACCATGGCCAGAGCCGCAAGCAGCGGTCTTTGAAAAGGTTTCGATAAAGTGGCGGGCATGTCCGAATTCCGTTCCAGTTTCGTATCCAGAACAGTCTCAAAAGACACTGCGCCTGCCGGTCCCGATAGGGGATCCGCAGCCAAGTTCTCTCTCATCCGGACTCTCGGGCGTGATCCTGCCGACGAAGATCGCACCTTAACCGTCGGCTCCGGCTTCTCACCGGATCTGCTGACCCATGAAACCCGTCAGGTTCCATGGCGCTCGCGGGCTCCAGGTTTCCCTGATACCGCCGGTGGGGAATTTCACCCCGCCCCGAGAACTGTTCTCACGGCAGTTTCAGTATCGCTGAAAGCTGAAAAAAGCAATGCCAAACTCGGCTGGAGTAGCCCGGAAAAATATCTCTGGCACTACTCAGCCGGCGGACAGATGTCTGGAAATATCCACCGGAGCTGCAGCGATCAGGACCGGCTGTTCCTGTTCGAGTTCCTCCCGGCTGCCGTAGCCCCACAGAACCCCGATTCCGGCAACCTTGTTGGCATTGGCGCCGATGAGGTCATGCTTGCGGTCGCCGATCATGACCGTTTCAGACGCTCCGATCCCCTCTTCCTGCAGAATATGCGCAATCAGCTCCGCCTTCGCCGAACGTGTGCCATCGAGTTCGGCCCCATACACCTTGCCGAAATACGGCATCAACCCGAAATATTCGACAATCCTGCTTGCATAGGCATGCGGCTTTGAGGTGCACACATGCAGTTGGTGGCCTGAGGCCGTCAGACGGTCGAGGGTCTCCGGAATACCGTCAATCAGCGTATTCTCGAAGAGCCCTTTTTCCGTAAAACGCTCCCGGTAAAAGCCGATCGCCTCATCCACTCGGGACCGATCGTCCGTCCCCAGCAATAGCGGGAAGCTCTCCCACAGAGGCGGACCGATACACCAGCGCAGCTCGTCGGCCTCCGGCACAGGCGCAGCCATCTTCTCCAGCGCGTACTGGATGGAGCGGGTGATCCCCTCGAACGGATCTGTCAACGTCCCGTCCAGATCGAACAGCAAGGTCGTGAAAGGCATCGTGCCTCCAGGAGATTGAGGAAACCGAAAACGGCTCGCAGCATCAAGCCACAAGCCGTTGGAATATCGCTGCCCTCATCTGCCTGTCAATCAGGCCACAGGTTCATAAGTTATTCCCTGACCCAGACAGGTGTCAGGAGAACTCCATGATCACCGCATCTACAGCCAGACTGTCTCCGGCGGCGGCCTTGATGGCGGTAACGGTGCAGTCGCGTTCGGCGCGCAGAACGTTTTCCATCTTCATGGCTTCCACCACGGCAAGCTGTTCACCGGCCTTGACTTCCTGCCCCTCGGAAACGGCGATGGACACCACCAGGCCGGGCATCGGACACAGCAGCAGCTTGGACGTATCCGGCGGAAGTTTCTCCGGCATCAGACCATCCAGTTCCGCAGCGCGCGGGGTCATCACCTTGGCGATCACCGAGCTTCCCTGC
Organism: uncultured Roseibium sp.; assembly: GCF_947496995.1. GTDB lineage: Bacteria > Pseudomonadota > Alphaproteobacteria > Rhizobiales > Stappiaceae > Roseibium. The sequence continues at coordinate 44,356 of NZ_CANMFD010000007.1, read as the reverse complement.
CAGTCGAGACGGTATCCGCCTGTGACCGTGCGCACCTGAACCGTCACCGGCCGCGAGCCCACGGTGCCCGACCAGAGCGGGTCTCCCGGCGCCCAATCGGATTCGACGGTCATCACCGGGCCATCGCCGATTGCCACATCCAGTTCGATCGGAGTCCCCGGATAGCCGGCGGCCAGCCGGATGGGCACATAGGTCTTGTCCACCTTGACGACCCAGTCCTCGCGCAGCGCCCCGGAATGCGGACGCAGGCGTCCGGGCAGATGGTCCAGCCGTTCCCTTTCCAGGGCCCCCATGGACAGCGCGACGGCAGCAAGCACCGAATAGGCAGCTTCATCCGGGAGGGAGGGAAAAAAGCCGTCCGGATATTCGTCGGCGATGAAGCTGGTCGAAAGCTTCCCCGAACGCCAGCGCGGATGGTTCATCAACGCCGTGAGAAACGGCACATTGTGCTGGATACCGTCGACGTAGAATGCATCGAGCGCCGAACTCATGGCATCGATCGCCTCTTCGCGGGTCGGCGCATGAGTGACAAGCTTGGCGATCATCGGATCGTAGAACATGGAGATTTCCGATCCTTCGACAACGCCGGTGTCGTTGCGGATCGTGACGCCGTCGACGCACATTTCCTCCGGCGGCCGGTAGCGCACGAGACGTCCGATAGACGGCAGGAAGTTGCGGTAAGGGTCTTCGGCATAAATGCGGCTTTCCACCGACCAGCCGTTCAGTTTCACCTCGTCCTGCGCAAGGGCCAGTTTCTCGCCGGCAGCCACGCGGATCATCTGCTCGACCAGATCGACACCAGTGATCAATTCGGTCACCGGATGTTCCACCTGAAGACGGGTGTTCATTTCCAGGAAGAAGAAGCTCTTGTCCTGTCCGGCGACAAATTCGACCGTCCCGGCGCTGTCATAGTCCACGGCCTTGGCCAGGGCGACTGCCTGTTCACCCATTTTCCGGCGGGTTTCCTCATCCAGCAGCGGTGACGGGGCTTCTTCGATGACCTTCTGGTTGCGTCGCTGGATCGAGCATTCGCGCTCACCCAGATAAATCGCGTTGCCGTGCTTGTCGCCCAGCACCTGAATTTCGATATGCCGCGGGTTCTCGATGAATTTCTCGATGAACACCCTGTCGTCACCGAAGGAGGATGCCGCCTCGGATTTCGAGCGCACATAGCCGTCGCGCGTTTCTTCCGCATTCCACGCAATCCGCATGCCCTTGCCGCCGCCGCCGGCGGAAGCCTTGATCATCACCGGATAGCCGATGCCTTCGGCGATTTCGACCGCATGGTCCGGCGTATCGATTTCACCGAGGTAACCTGGAACCGTGCTGACGTTGGCGGCGTTGGCGAATTTCTTGGATTCGATCTTGTCGCCCATGGCCTTGATGGCGCGCGGATGCGGTCCGATCCAGACAATCCCCTCCTTTGCGAGCGCTTCGGGGAAGCTGGCCCGTTCGGACAGGAAGCCATATCCGGGATGAACGGCTTCAGCGCCGGTTTCCTTGCAGGCCGCGATGATCTTGTCGGCCACGAGATAGGATTCTGCTGCTGCAGCCGGGCCGATATGCACCGCCTCGTCCGCCATCTCGACATGAAGAGCGTCGCGATCGACGTCCGAATAGACAGCCACCGTCCTGATGCCCATCCGTTGTGCGGTCTTGATGACCCGGCACGCGATCTCGCCACGGTTGGCGATAAGAATTTTCGAGAACATGCGTTTCCACCCAGCTGGAGCGTTTTAAAGGTTGTAGGCCGGGCCTCCATGCTGCGCAACTTATCCAAAGGGCGAGACGTGTTTATGCGGATAAGGCTGTTGAGGTGCGAGCACACAGGGCACCTCACGCCGGGAAATGCCCTTGGCCAGGGTTGTTTCCGCAAGTTTTTATCTGATTATTAATAAATCTATAGTTATAAATACTAAAGGGGATTATCAAAAAATGAAGACATTCACTACAATATATTTTTTGTTGGCCACTTTACTTTGCTTGCCAGCCGGGGCTGAAACCGTGGAAAAGTGGAGCAGCGGTGAGGTCAACGGATTTACGCGTTTCTGGACGACGAATAACCAGGGAGCGAACTTCGTCGTTTGGTGCCATCCCCAACGCAAGGTCAACGGCACGCTTCTGCACATCGTGATCGAGGGCAAGACACCGCCTCCCGATACCCGGGTCAAGCTGATCCTCGACCAGGAAGTCCTGGATCTGCCGGTCAACAAGCAGGGGTATATCAGCAGTGAATGCGCGACCTGTGCCGACAGCTTCGATTACGTCTGGCACAAGCTCAGATCGTCACGCTCGCTTGCTGTCAAATTCCAGGATGAGCGCTATGCCGGGTTTTCGCTCAGAGGCGCGCGTCAGATAATCCCAGGTCCCGTGTGCCCGACCGATTGGGAAAAACGCAACGCAGGGTCCTGAACCCGCGGCACCTGACCTTCCCAAGCTCCGCAAAAAATCTATTGATAAAACAACCTAATTTTTTAAACACGCATTAAGCGCGGCATCGTATTTTCCACGTCGGAGTTGTCGGGGGGAAACACGATGATAACCAGAACAATGCTAACCGCGCTTCTGTGTTTGTCCGCACCGTGTCTGGCGTTTTCAGAAACACACGGACAATGGAACCGCGATGCTGCTCAAGGCTACGACCGATACTGGACCGTAAATTCCCTGGGCTCCTATTTCACCATCTGGTGCCCAATGAACCGTAACATGCGCGGCGCGCTGATCGGTATCAACGTCAAGGGCAGCCTGCCTCCTCCGGGGTCCCTTGTCAGGGTTCAGCTTGACCGCGACCTGATCAAGTTCACCACCGGTCCGGACGGCTACATCCTCAATGACTGCCCGGCCTGCCCGGACAATTTCACCTATTTCTGGCATCGGCTGCGGTCAGCGGGAAAACTTGTCGTTCAGTTTGAGGACAAGCGTTTGGCAGGGTTTTCTCTCAACGGCGCCAGGGAGGCAACTCCCCAACCTGTGTGTGCAGTCCGAAAAGACTGAAAAGCACATCAGGCGGACGCTTTGTGCCCACGGCAGCAGTCCGCTTTTCACCGTCCAAAACAGCAGAATGTGGTTCTGATCACATTTTTGCCGCACAGCCTGCCGCACACTCCCAACATTACCAACTCAGGGAAAGGGCGATGGTCTTTCTCTAGGGCTGGATTGGACCGGAAATTGTTTTCCGGCCTGAAACGGGATCCATGGAGGCCAATATGCGCAAACGCCGTCTTTTCATCGCCGCGCTCGCACTGGCAGGCACCTGCCAGCCCCTAGCCGCGCAGCAGCGTCCCGATCTTCGGACCATGACATGCGCCCAGGCCCAGTCGTTGGTTCGCCAGCACGGGGCGGTCGTTTTCACAACCGGCCAGCACACCTATTCGATGTTTGTCTCCAACATCAGTTATTGCGACCGGAACCAGCAGCTTTTCGTCCAGTACGGCCCGACGCGCGACGCCCGCAAATGCCCCGTTGCCTATGAGTGCAAGGAGCCCCTGTTTCCGCGCGGCGGGTTCAACCGCTGGGATTAAGAAGTGGGCCGATCGCCTAGAGAGGAATGTTGTCGTGTTTCTTCCACGGCATTTCCACCTTCTTTGAACGCAGCAATGCCAGCGCTCTTGCCACCCGGCGACGTGTCGAGTGCGGACGGATGACGTCGTCGATATAGCCGCGCTCGGCGGCCACGAACGGGTTGGCGAACCGGTCCTCGTAATCCTTCGTGCGCCCGGCGATCTTGTCCTTGTCGCCCAGTTCGGACCGGTACAGGATTTCAACGGCGCCCTTCGCTCCCATCACCGCGATTTCGGCAGTCGGCCAGGCATAGTTGATGTCGCCGCGAATATGCTTGGAGCTCATCACGTCGTATGCGCCGCCATAGGCCTTGCGGGTGATGATCGTGATTTTCGGCACGGTTGCCTCCGCATAGGCGAACAGCAGTTTTGCTCCGTGCTTGATAAGCCCGCCATATTCTTGTGACGTTCCGGGCAGGAACCCGGGCACATCGACGAACGTCAGCACCGGAATGCCGAAACAATCACAGAACCGCACGAAGCGGGCGGCCTTGCGGCTGGCATCGGAGTCCAGCACGCCTGCAAGCACCATCGGCTGGTTGGCGATGATACCGACGGTGCGGCCCTCGACCCTGCCGAAACCGGTGAGGATATTCTTCGCGAAACTGCCCTGAATTTCGAAGAAGTCCCCTTCATCGACCGTCTTCAGGACAAGTTCCTTCATGTCGTAGGGCTTGTTCGGATTGTCCGGAATGAGTGTATCCAGGCTCATGTCGAGCCGCTCCGGATCGTCGTAATGAGTAAGTTCAGGCAGGTCCGCCAGATTGTTCATCGGCAGGAAGTCGATCAGCCGGCGCATCTCCTGCAGGGCTTCCACGTCATTGTCGAAGGCACCGTCTGCGATGGAGGACTTGGTCGTATGGACTGAAGCACCGCCCAGTTCTTCCGCCGTGACCGTCTCGTTCGTGACGGTCTTCACCACATCCGGTCCCGTCACGAACATGTAGGACGTGTCCCGCACCATGAAGATGAAGTCCGTCATGGCCGGAGAATAAACATCGCCGCCCGCGCACGGGCCCATGATCAGGGAAATCTGCGGAATGACGCCGGAGGCCAGCACATTACGCTGAAAAACTTCCCCGTAGCCGCCCAGCGCCGCGACGCCTTCCTGGATACGGGCCCCACCCGCATCGAACAGGCCGATGATCGGGGCGCGGTTCTGCAGGGCCATGTCCTGCAGCTTGGTAATCTTTTCCGCATGGGCTTCCGACAGCGAACCGCCGAAGACCGTGAAATCCTTTGAGAACACATAGACCGTGCGACCGTTGACCGTTCCCCAGCCCGTCACCACCCCGTCACCGGGGATATGCTGTTCTTCCATGCCGAAGTCGGTACAGCGGTGCTGCTTGAACATGTCGAACTCTTCGAACGAGCCTTCATCCAGCAGGATTTCAATGCGTTCGCGCGCCGTCAGCTTTCCCTTGGAATGCTGTGCGTCGATGCGGCGCTGTCCGCCGCCCAGCCGTGCCGTCTCCCGGCGCTGTTCCAATTCGGCCAGAACTTCTTTCATGCGGGACTCCCAAATCTAGCTTTCTGACGCCTAGCACGATCTTCCCACGACAACATAGTCAGCACATGGGCTTATGGGGAAACTACGTCCGGTCCGGGAACGAACTCGAAGGTGACCTCCATCACATTCGGGACGAATTCATCCGGATCTCGATCAGGATCCACTTTGCCTTACGTCATTTCTGTCGTAGCCTCGCAGCATTACGCATCATGCAATTTCCTTTTGCACCAATTGATTTCATCAGGCCGTGTCGGCTGAGCATCCGGAAAGGGTCGGGTCAGGCAAGGGCTTCATTCAGGTCGGAGTACATTCATGTCCGGAAAGTTCGTGGTTGACCACTGTGACGGCGCTATCACGCTCGCCCGCCTGCAGTTTTTTGACGTCAGCCAATCAAGCCTCAAAGAGGAACACAAAAACTGGCTCAGGAGGAACGTCGTTCCGCTCTTGAAAGGTAATGGCAGCATAAGCCTTGTGGGACTTTCCAGCAGGAGCGGAAAAGCCTCCTTCAACAAGGCCTTGTCCATGAAACGGGCAGATGCTGTCAGGATCTTTCTCGAGGAAAGCCTGCAATCCAGTTTTCCATTTGATCTGGTCGACGGCCTCGGTGAATCACTGGCCGAGGATATGGGGCAGGAAGACGGTGTGGAGGACGGCCAGTTTCGTGCCGTCATGATTTATGTGCACTCCATTCCGACGCCGCCCAACCCCAAAGTCATCAAGACACCGAAAAAAATGAAGCCCAAACCCAAAAAGGCTTCAACATTGTGGGTCGGCATCGGGGAGAGCCACTCGGGTGATCTCGTCGCGCTTGGGCGCTACAACTGGAATGCGCGCCTTTACCGGGCCAGTGCGGACGATGGCGGGTTTGTCGACTATGTGGATCTGATGGCAGATGGCTGGAAGCTTGGCGGCGGACTTGGCGGAAGCGTCGGTGCGATCGTCGTTGTGGCTCATGGCGTGAAGTCTGCTCACGAATTCAACAAAAAGGGTGAATGGTCGGACTGGGACCTGGATCTCGCAATTGGCGGCAAGCTCGGCGATGTCCTGAAGGGCATCAGAGGCATCGACAAGATAGTCACCACCATGGATAAATATGAAGAACTCAGCCACGCGGCGATCGAAATCACCAAGAACAAGGGGTTCGTGAAAAAGGGCCTTTATACAATTCCCATGCTGGGCGTCGGCACAGGCCTGCACGTTTGGACCGGGCGCAAATATGGCGACGTGTCCGTTATATCGGTCGGCAGAACGAACATGAATTGACATCGTTTCATCCCGGCCAATCCGGCAATGCCCAAGTCAGGCTGCTTCGGGCTGGATTAAAACCGGCCCGAGCTGCACATTGACTGTGCAGACTTCGGCGGCAGGCGTTACCAGTGCCTGATCGAAACAGCCCTCCGGCATCGAGCAGGTCCGGCTAAGCGTCTCGGGTCGCTGCGAGATTCGCGCGGCGGCATGACGTATACCGGCATGCTGCAAAAAAGCGGCAGACCCACCGTATATCTGCCAATGACCTTCCTCGAAATGATCCTGCCGCGCCCCGGCAAATGACATGAGGACAGCGCATGTCAACAGCGACGCCAGAATCGAGAAAGACAGTCAACACAACAGGTTACCGGGACAACCCCTCCCATTTGCCTAGATACTGAGCAGCGCCGCCGTCATATTGCTCTTTGACACGGCATGGATTCTTGCGATGATTGCTCAACAAGCATGCACCTGCGAAGGGGAGGCAATGGCGGACGAACGTACTTTCTTCAATGAAATGCTCGAAGAAACTGGCGAGCCGCGACAGGCATATGCCAGACTTGCCCAATGGCTGGAAGACAAACCCGCTAACTTCCTGACGAAAAAGAGCCGCGATGCCGAGATGGTTTTCCGCAGGCTCGGTATCACCTTCGCTGTTTACGGCGCGCAAGAAGCTACCGAACGGCTCATACCCTTCGACCCCATACCGCGCATCATTTCCGCCGCGGAATGGCGGCGTCTGTCCGCCGGTATAGACCAGCGCGTGCGCGCTCTGAACGCCTTTCTGCATGACATCTACCATCGCCAGGAAATTCTGCGTGCCGGCAGAATTCCCGCCGATCTTATCTTGCAGAACGAGGCGTTCCTGCCGGAAATGGCCGGGTTCACCCCGGCCCGCAAGGTCTATGCACATATCATCGGCACCGACCTGGTCCGTGTCTCCGAGAACGAATTCTATGTTCTGGAGGACAATACCCGCACCCCGTCCGGGGTCTCCTACATGATGGAGAACCGGGAAACGATGATGCGGCTGTTCCCCGAACTCTTCCAATCGCACCGGGTCGCGCCGGTGGAACAGTATCCGGAGAACCTGCGCCAGACCCTGGAAAGCGTCGCCCCCGACCCGGCCAAATCGAACCAGACCATCGTCGTCCTCACGCCGGGCATCTACAATTCAGCCTATTTCGAACATGCCTTCCTGGCAGACTCCATGGGTGTCGAGCTGGTTGAGGGCCGCGATCTTTTTGTCGATAGCGGCAAGGTGTTCATGCGCACCACACGTGCACCCAAACAGGTGGACGTGATCTACCGGCGCATCGACGACGCGTTCCTCGATCCCCTCACCTTCAATGCGGACAGCATGCTCGGCGTGCCGGGCCTGTTCGACGCCTACAGGGCCGGCAGCGTCACCATCTGCAACGCGCCCGGCACGGGGATTGCCGATGACAAGGCCATCTATGCCTATGTCCCGGACATTATCGAGTTCTATACGGGCCAGAAACCGATCCTGAACAATGTTCCGACCTGGAACTGTTCGCGGCCGGACGATCTGGCGTACGTGCTCGACAACCTGGAAGACATCGTCGTCAAGGAAGTGCACGGCTCCGGCGGTTACGGCATGCTGATCGGCCCGACCGCCTCAAAGCGCGAAATTGCCGAGTTCCGCCGTGTACTGGAGGCCAATCCCTCCAACTACATCGCTCAGCCGACCCTGGCGCTTTCGGCCTGCCCGACCCACGTCGCTTCCGGCGTCGCGCCGCGTCATGTGGATCTGCGTCCGTATGTCCTGATCGGCGATCAGGTGCGGATCACGCCGGGCGGGCTGACCCGCGTGGCCCTGAAAAAAGGCTCCCTTGTCGTCAACTCCAGCCAGGGCGGCGGCACCAAGGATACCTGGGTACTTGAGGACTGAGAAATAAATGCTCGGAAGAACCGCCTCTTCGCTGTTTTGGATGTCGCGTTACCACGAGCGCGCCCAGAACGTGACCCGTCTTCTGGAAGTGGGCTTTCGCGGCGCCATCATTTCCCATTCCGGCCAGGAAGACGGCACCCACTGGACCTTTGCGCTGTCCTGTTCCGGGTGCGAGAAAGACTTTGCGCAGAAATACGACGAACTGAACCTGCGTAACGTCGCGTCGTTCATGATCTTTTCCAAGGACAACTCGGACAGTGTGCGCCATTGCCTCGAACTGGCACGCAACAACGCAAGGGCTGTGCGCACCAGCATCACTGCAGAACTCTGGGAAGCCGTCAACACCACCTGGATCGAGTTCAACGAAGTCAATCCGCAGACCATCACCCAGGAAAAGCTGCCGGATTTCCTTGCCTGGGTGAACCAGCGCTCGCATTTGTTCCGCGGCGCGCTGTTGAACACTGTTCTGCGCGATGACGGCTATTTCTTCAGCCAGATGGGAAATTTTGTCGAGCGGGCGGACAACACGGCCCGTATCCTCAACACCCAGTACTGGACCTTGCTGCCGGACAGCGACATTGTCGAGGACGGGTCGGTGGAACGCTATCAGTGGTCGGCGATCCTCAGAGCCCTGGCGGGACGCAGAAGCTACCGTTTCGCCTATCCCAACGCCCGCCTCAAAGCCTTCAATATCGCGGAGTTCCTGATCCTCAGAACGGAAATGCCCCGCTCTCTTGCCCATTGCTACGACTGGATCGCCGACACTGCGGAGGATCTGGCCCAGTTCTACGGCTCGCGTGAGCCGAGCCTGGACCTGGCAGCCGAGATTTCACGCGAATTGTCCGAAATGCAGATGCGCGAAATCTATCAACAGGGACTGCACGAGTTTCTGACGGAGTTCGTCGGAAAAAATAATCAGTTCGCACAGCAACTGAGTGAAGACTACAATTTCGCCTGACCCTCGAACCAAGCAGATCCCCGGTGCCGCATGCGATTGACCGTCAGACACACCACCAGCTATCGATACGACACGCCGCTGGCCAATGCCATGCAGCAGCTGCGGCTGACGCCCGAGGACGGCCAGTCACAAAAGATCGTCGAATGGTCCATCGAAACGCCGGGCATCGAGCGGGCGACAACCTACAAGGATGCCTTCGGCAACCAGGTTCACATGGTGTCCGGAGATGGTCCGGTTCAGGAAGTGGAGATCACCGCCTCCGGCACCGTCGATACGATCGATACCAACGGCATTCTCGGCCATGAACTGGATGCCGGCATTCCGCCGCGCCTCTTCACCAGGATCACTCCGCTGACCCAGTCGAACCAGGCAATCCGGAAACTGGCCAGCCTGGCGGAGGGGCACGACAGGATCGCCGGCTTCCACGCGCTCATGCATGCCATCCGCGACAAGGTCGACTACAAGGTCGGCGTGACGGAAACCAGCACCACCGCCACATCCGCCCTGGCCGCCGGCGAAGGTGTCTGCCAGGATCACGCGCACATCTTTATTGCGGCGGCACGCTCCATCGGCGTCCCTGCCCGCTATGTGTCCGGCTATCTGCTCCTGGAGGAAGAACAGTCCTCCGAAGCCCATCACGCCTGGGCGGAAGTGCTGGTCCAGGGCCTCGGTTGGGTCGGTTTCGACATATCCAACGCTATGTGCCCGACGGATCGTTATATTCGCTTGACGGTTGGCCTGGATTCCCGTTCTGCTGCTCCGATCAGGGGCATCCGTTTCGGCGGACTGGAGGAGAACCTGCGGGTTGAGGTCGACGTAGCTCAAGCCGCCTTGCAGCAGCAGCAGCAATAGCTGTCATCTTCCTTTCGCCAAATACGGAGCTACTGACAAGCCGGAGCTATCCGCGCTCACCCCGGGCAGGACGTTTCGCGACTTTACGTCAGATCAACAGTCGCTCTTTCTCGTGATCCCACCTGAAGACGGGTTGACCCGGCGTTTCGAATTTACGTCAGAAGGGCGATGGAATGACCTATTGTGTCGGTTTGAAACTGGATCGTGGCCTGGTCTTTGCCGCGGACACGCGAACCAATGCCGGTGTCGACAACATCTCCACTTTCAAGAAATTGCATGTCTGGGAGGAACCGGGCGAAAGGGTGATCACACTCGCATCCGCCGGCAACCTGGCTGTTACCCAGGCCGTCATTTCCCTGTTGAGCGAACATATAACCTCGGCGGAAAGTGACCGGGCGACGCTGATGAGCGCCAGAACCATGTTTCAGGTCGCCCGCCTGATCGGCAGCGCGGTCCGGGAAGTCAAGGCGATCGACGGAGAAGCACTCGCAGCCAGCGCGGACAACTTCTTCGTGACCTTCATCCTGGGCGGCCAGATCAAGGGCGAACAGCCGCGCATGTTTCAGGTCTATGCGGCCGGAAACTTCATCGAGGTGGGCGAAGACACCCCCTACCTCCAGATAGGTGAGCACAAATACGGCAAACCGATCCTGGACCGGGTAACCCGTGCCGACATGCGCCTGGGTGAAGCGGCCAAGCTGGTTCTCCTGTCCTTCGACAGCACCCTGCGCTCCAACCTGTCCGTCGGCATGCCCATCGACATGCTGCTCTACAACACGGACTCCTTTTCCACCGAGCGCCAGGTCCGGATCGAGCAGGAAGATCCCTATTTCCAGAAACTGTCCCACGGCTGGTCGGAAAAGTTGCGCACGGCCTTTGCCGAGCTTGAAGAATTCGAAGTCTAGCAGCATAGCCGGCTCAAAGGTCCGTCAGGACGGCGTCACAAAAGCACTTTAAAAGCGGACCGGTCATTCCCGGAGGTTTTCCCATGAGCAATTCCAGTGCCGAGCCAGATCTGGACACCATTGTGTGGACACGGGAGCCGGCCCACAAACCTCTGGACGCCAATGACGCGCCGCTCAGGGCCGTGCGCGACATGATCAAGACCGGCCGGCGCCATCAACTCGTGGATCTGCTCAAACGCTGGGATCCAGCCGATGTCATGCAGCTTCTCACCCGGCTGCGGCTCAAGCATGCCCGCAAGCTGTTCCAGTGGCTGCCGGCCAATCCGTCGATCAAGGTTGTCGCTGAACTGAGCCCGGAATTCCGCTCCATCCTGATGGAGGAATCCACGCTTGAGCAGTTCCGCGATATTCTTGCAGGTCTCGATCCGGAGGATGCCACCGAAATCCTCAACGAGTTCCCCGATGACGTCGCCGACGAACTGATCGCCCGCCTGCCGGATGTGGAAGACATCGCAACGCTTGCAAGCTACGCCGATGACACGGCCGGACGGGTGATGGCACGAAAGTTCGTTGCCTTGCCGGAGGACTGCACCGCTGGCGAAGCGGTGTCGCAGATGCGCGAGCAGGCCGACCGTATCCGCAAGATCTTCACGGTCTACGTCACCGATGCCCATGGCAAGCTGACAGGAACAGTCGAAGTCGGAAAGCTGCTTCTGGCGCCCGGCGAGACGCCACTGAGCGAGATCATGAACCGCGACGTCCTGGCCGTGTCCGCGGACACGGACCAGGAACAGGTCCTGCGCCTTGCCCGCAAACGCGACATGCGCACGGTGCCGGTCGTTTCCGGCGAAGGCCATCTGCTCGGCCGGATTACCCCCAAGCAGCTCACCCGGATCGCTTCTGACGAAGCCAACGAGGACATGCTGCTGATGAGCGGCGTCTCGGCCGAAGCGCGCGCGGACGACACCATCTTCAGGATCGTCAGGGGCCGCCTGCCCTGGCTTCTCGCCGGGCTTGTCGGCGCAAGCGTTGCCGCGACCGTTGTCGGCTCCTATGAGGATCAGCTCGCGGAAGCGGCCATTCTCGCGGCCTTCATTCCCGTCACCATGTCGATGGCGGGCAACGCGGGGCTGCAGGCTTCTGCGGTGGCCGTCCAGGGCATCGCGACCGGCGCGCTCTGGTCGGGCGATATTTTCTATCGCCTGATGAAGGAGTTTTTCGCGGCCCTGTTCAACGGAGCGATCGCAGGGGTCGTCCTTGGCTGCCTCGTCCTGATCGCTTCTCTGGTGGTACCGCTGGAGGCACCCCTTCACCTTGCGCTGGCGACATCCCTGTCCCTGGTGTGCGTCACCACCCTCGCCGCCACGGTCGGCGCGAGCATTCCCATCATTCTCGACAAGATCGGCATCGACCCCGCCATGGCCATCGGCGTGTTCATCACCTCGTCGAACGACGTGCTTGGCGTGCTGATCTTCTTCCTGATGGCAACGACATTTTACCTGGGCTGACGCTCACCCCATTCCGGAAAGCTGGATTTGAATGCGTGGCCGAACGCTCTTGATCGGCATAGGCGAATTATCCGACTGCCGGTCAATCCACTTGCAGGATCAGCACCGCCGCATCGAATTCCGTGCGCTTGTAGGCCCTAAGGCGGGCCGCATCCGCGTCCTCGCCCCAGCGCTCGATGTTGAAGTCTTCTTCCACATGCGCCGCGCTCCAGACACTTTCGGCATCCAGGTGCCCCTCCTTCAGGGCCAGCGCCAGAAGAGCAGAGCCGGTCAGGCTGGTGGCCGTATGCAGCGCTGCAAGGCGCAACGGTGTTTCCGAGCCGATCCGCTGCCGGTAGGCCTTGAGCAGGTCCTCAGGCTGGGGCGCATGGACAATACCCTCGATCAGCACGAAACGACCGCCGAGCAGACTGCCCGCCCAATCGACGACGGGATCCCAAAGGCGGCGCTGCGTATCGACCAGACTTTGGGGATCGTCTGCGCGGTAACACAGCGCATCGGTGCCTGCGAAACGGGTGATGTCGTCGGCGACGTCGCCATGCCGGACCGAAACCGCATCCTGCGCCGAGTTGGCGATCCGGGTCAGCGGCATATTTGCCGGGTTGATCACCTTCTCCTGCGCCATCCATTCGGCCGCGACCGCCGCGCCGATTGTCTCGTTCGGCAGGAGCAGCGTTGTCTTGCCCGGCGTCTTGACCGGCCGGCCGTCGAGGTGAATGGCAAAGCCGCCCTCGGCGGGTTCATGGGTCGCTTCCTTGTAGAAGCGCTTGGGCAGTTCGCGCCGGGAAAACTCCCGCGCCCGCTGTTCCGGATCCCGTGCGGCGTCTTCCTGCAGAACTTCAAAAAAATCGCTCATCAGATTGATACCTCGGAGAATTGAAGAATTTCGCTCAAGGCAGGATCGAGATCCTCGAACCCCTGAATGATCCGGTTCGCCCCGCCTTCCGTCAGTTGCGCATGGTCGTGATATCCCCAGGTGACACCGACGGCATGCGCTCCGGCAGCCCGTGCCATCGCCATGTCGAAGCCGGTATCGCCGATCATCAGTGTACGATGCGGTTCCACACCCGTCTCCGCCATCGCCCTGAAGATCATGTCGGGATGAGGCTTGGACGGCGAGGTGTCGGCCGTCTGGATCGTCACGAAACGGTCGTGCATTCCATGGGTGTCCTGCATGTGTCTGACGCCGCGCATCGCCTTGCCTGTCGCGATGCCGAGCAGGATGTCGTCCTGTCCGTGCAGTCTCTCCACGGCTTCCCTGGCGCCCGGATAAAGCGGGTCGATATCGAGCCCCAGTCCGCGCCGGGAGATCTTGGATGTCCTGTAGGCGTCCGCCATCGCCGGAACCTTGTCCGCATGCGCTTCCCCGACCAGATCCGCAAAGGCTTCCTCCAGCGACCGCCCGACAATCGACAGGGCGGTTTTCCGGTCGGGCATGGGCAGACCGACCGCCTCGAACCCCACCTGCAGACCGTGCAGAATGGTGTTCTGGCTGTCCACCAGCGTTCCGTCGACGTCAAAAATGATCAGATACATGGGAGCTCAACCTGTGCTTAGAGCCCGCATGTGCCGGTTTTTGGCGCTTTGGTCAAGGCTTTGCGGCACCACCAACCGGTCGCAACGAAAACCATTTTCTCGGCAAAAAAATCCCCTCGTCCGCCCACTGCCCGCTGAAATCCACAGCTTGCGGCATATGGACCGGTTATTTCTGGATATCGCCGATATGACCGGTGCGCCCGAAAATCGCCTCTTTAAGGTGGTTTTCGACCACAGGCCGGTGTCGTACCGGTTCGTAAACACGTTGGTTACCATGTTTTGCGATATTGGTGACTTCGGGTGGGCATGATCGTTTGGGGCAAGCTGGCTCCCACAGAAATATGGATACGGACCGCTGTCGCAAGACTGCGGGCATAAGATTGGTTTTGCCTGAATGCAGCAGAAAAACAAACGGATTGGTGAAGACAGCCGGATGGCAAACCCCAAGAAACAGCGGACTTTCTATGCGCTCCTCGCCGGATCGACGCTGCTTATCGCCGGCTTCGCCGCATCCGCGGTCTTCCTCGGCCCTGCCCTGACGCCCGAAAATTTATCACCATTGGCTGCAAAGTCCGAAACGCTGACTTTGGCCCATGTCACCACCGAATTGCCCGCCTCCGCCGGCCTCCCTGTGAGTGTGGCGGCAGCAGTCGAGACAGCCAAATTCGCAAAATCGCCTGCAGCGATGTCCGTTCAGGCGGAAGCCGCCGAAGCCGCACTCCGGCAACAGGCAGAGGACGCCCTCGCCGAAGCCCGGCGCACGGCCAAAAACGCGCTCGCGGCAAAACTTGCCAAGCTCAAGCTCACCCGCACGCTCCTCGCCGCGAAGGCCAGAAGGACGCCCGCGGCGGACAAACCCGCTCCCGTGCAACGCGCCTTCGCCGAAGCGCCTGCGGCGGCCCTGTCACCAGTCCTGCCGAAAAGCCTGGCCGCCAAGCCCGCTGAAACCTCGCCGGAAACAGCTTCCGAAGTCGAGGTGGCCTCGCTTGACCCGCAAGCCTCCCGATCCCTGGTCGAGACTGCAGGTCCAATCAAACCGGGAGCCATACCGACCCGTCTACCCGGCGTGAAACCCGAGATTGTTCGCAGCACGAAGCCTTCGGTTTCGAAACCTGTCGCGACAAAGCCCAGGCGGGAAAAGCCCTCTGAAACCACTCCTGTTCTGGCCTATGCGACGCCCGGAAATCCGGAAGAAGATGAAAACGGCGTCTTCAGCGGTCTCGGCAAACTGTTCGGCGGCGGCAAAGGCGGATTGCCGGGTGCGAACAGCAAGGTTGCGGTCTACGACATCAGCGCGGCGACGGTCCACATGCCGGACGGCACCAAACTCGAAGCCCATTCGGGTATCGGGGCCAAGATGGACAATCCGAAATACGCCTATGTGAAGAATTACGGGCCGACGCCACCGAACATCTACAAGCTGCGCATGCGCGAGCGGCTTTTCCACGGGGTCGAAGCCATCCGCATGCTGCCGCACGACCGGGCGGCGATGAAGGGCCGCGACGGAATGCTGACGCATACCCGGCTGCTGCGCCGGTCCATCGGCTCTCATGGCTGCGTCGCCTTCAAGGATTACAACAAGTTCCTGAATGCCTTCAAGGCCGGCAAGGTCAAGACCCTGATCGTTGTTCCCTCCATGGAAAAGCTGCCGACGTACATGGCAAAGCTTCAGCGGAGCACCGGCGCCTGATCTTCTCCCTCCGGTTTACCCGGACTGCCTCTGTGCTAATGTTACAGCGCTGATCCATCCTGTTTTTACGGAGGCAAAGGTGCATATTTTATCCTGTTTGAATTATTTTAAATTCATCGCAATCGCAGTCGTCACGGTCACGGCCGGCGGGCTTTCCGCGCACGCCGGCTGCAAGGAAGACATTCAGGCCATGATGAAAGCCGGTGAGACGGCGGAGAACTACAAGCTGCTTGTCGAATTGGGCATGGGCGGCCAGGTCGTCCAGAACAGCGAGCAATATTACCGGGACTACAGCCATTTTTACCAGATCATCAAGCAAACCGGCGTCCACTGGCTTGTCCTCGGCGATCAGGAGTACACCTCGAGCGACGGCAACACCTGGACTGCCAGTCAGAAGCGTGAGGCGGACTGGCTTGAAAAGACCTTGGAGCGGAACGCTGAAACGCGTGCTGCGATCAAGGACGTCTCGTGCACGACGGAAATGCTCGACGACAAGACCTTCACCACCTACCGGTACACGCAGTCGACAACACTCCCGGTCGAATCCACATCCGTTGTCACGCTTTGGGTCGATCCGGAGACCTCTCTCCCGCAACAGCGTCACATGAAGACCCTGGTCAGCGGACAGGAGATCGAGACAACGACCCGTTACCAGTGGCTGGATGCGCTGGAACTGCCAACGCCGTAGGCGAACTCCTCGACATCACGTGCAACAAGGGTTAAGGGAACGGCCATGGCCATCACTTCCCGGATCCGCCCTTGACCAAGATTCTCATGCTGCTGCTGCTCCTGGTCGCTACGGTTCAGGTCATCAAACCGCTCGGCTGGCCGGGTCTGAAGAAGCGTTCCGACGCATGGAAGCTGGTTGCCGGCGTCGTGGCCGTCACCTTCGTCTCGGTGATCCTGAGCGCCGCGTTTCAGGGGTTCTAGGCTTCCAGGCCTGGTTCTGAGGGCAGAAACCTATCGCTTGATCAGCGTTTCATCCGGATCGTCCGCTTCCGGATCGTAATCCTTGGCATTGAACCCCAGAAGGTTCCAGGTCTGCTGCATATGCGGCGGCAGCGGCGCGGAGACGTCGATCGCACCATGTCCCGAGGGATGCGGAATAACGATCCTGCGGGCGAGCAGGTGCAGCCGGTTCTGGATGCCGCCCGGCAGCTCCCAGTTCTCGATATTGAAATATTTGTCGTCACCGATGATCGGATGGCCGATATGGGCCGCATGGGCGCGCAGCTGGTGCGTCCGTCCCGTGACCGGCTTCATGGTCACCCAGGACAGTTTCTGGGCGGATTTCTCGAAGACCGAATACAGCGAGACGGCGTGCTGGGCTTCGTCGTCGCCCTGACGGACAACCTGCATCCGCTCCTCGTCGTCATTGCGGGCAAGAAAAGTCGAAATCCGGCCCTGATAGGGCTTGGGAACGCCGGCCAGCATCGCCCAGTAGATCTTGCGGGTGTTGCGGTGGCGGAAGGCCTTGGTGAGCTCCTGCGCCGCCTGACGGGTTCGGGCCACCAGGATGATGCCGGAGGTTTCGCGGTCGAGACGGTGCACGAGGCGCGGCTTGTTGCCCTTGGCGTCGGTGAAAGCGTCGAGCATGCCGTCCAGATGGCGGCTGAGACCGGACCCGCCCTGCACGGCAAGACCTGCCGGCTTGTTCAGGACCATCACGTGGCTGTCCTCGAAGAGGAGCATGTCCTCGACCGCCTTGCGGTCGTCGGACGTCAGTTTGGTGGACTTCGGCCGAGCATTCTTCTTGTCGTCCGCGCGCAGTTCCACGCCGAGCGGCGGGATACGGATCATCTGCCCCTTGGCGATACGGGTATTGGATTCGGCGCGCTTGCCATCGACCCGCACCTGTCCGGTCCGCAGCAGCTTCTGCAGATGACCGAAGCCGAGCCCCGGATAATGGCTTTTGAACCAACGGTCCAGGCGCATGCCCGCCTCATCGGCGGTCACGTGTTTCTGTTCAATCGCTGACATGTTGTTCTCAAATTCGGCAGCTGGACACTGATTCAGGTCCGGCGCATCCCACAGCCCCGCGCCTGAAGGCACCGGGTGAAAAATCGTTCCGGAGCGTATAGGCGGAATTGCTGCGAAATGGAAGGAAAAGTTAGGATCCGACCTGACGCATGATCATCAGCCCGGCAAAGACGGCAACGATCGACACGAGCACCGAGGCGGCCACGTAGATCAACGCCAGATGCGTATCGCCGCGTTCCCAAAGAACGGCGGTGTCCAGAGAAAAGGCCGAAAAAGTGGTGAAGCCGCCCAGGATACCGGTCGCGAAGAAATAGCGCAGCGGCTGCAGCCCCCCGGTCTCATGATTGACCAGCCAGCCGATGAAGAGCCCCATCACCAGCGATCCGATGATGTTGACGCTGAGCGTGCCGACGGGAAATCCCGTTCCGAACAGCCTGAGCGTCGCCAGCGACACCAGATGCCGCCCGCCCGCACCCAGCCCGCCGCCGAGCATCACAAGAAGAAGATGATACAAACCGCAGTCCGCCCCTGAACCTTCGTCGATATCCCGGTTTTGCCGTCAGGCGTCGCTCCGGGGTGACAAATCAAGCCTCTATTCCCCAGGAGCCACGGATTTCGCAGCGTCGCCCTGCCCCATCTCCTCGAACACCTTGACCTGTTCGTCATATTTCGGATCGATGGTGCCGCAGACACGGTCCCAGAAGGAAAAGAAATTGGCGTAATTGTAACGGAAACGGGAATGATGCTGATCGTGGAAGGTCACGCAGACCATCGGCGAAGGCATGCGCGACATCGGCGACGCCCAGAACTCGAAGCCGGAATGGCCGATGGTGCCGTTGAAGTGATCCCACAGACGATGGACGATCAGAACCGGGATCGGGATCGGCAAGATGATTACCGCCCACAGATAGTAGCTCTGCATCACGAATGCGTCGATCAGGTCGTCCGAATATGTGCTCCAGACAGTCGGAGCGACGGAACGGTGATGCTCGGCATGAAACCGGTACATCATCTTCGTGTGCATGAAGCGGTGACCCCAGTAGAACCAGGTGTCGAACGCGACGATGGAGACCGCGAACATCAGGAGCGCGGACCACCAGGAAAGCTCCAGCGGAGACACAAGTGTCCAGCCCTTCAGCGACAGGAAGATACCGCCGGCAAGACATCCAGCCGTCACCGTCAGGGAGAGAACGCTCGCGCGGATTTCCTTCCACATGCGTTTTTCGCCGCGCCGGTTCTGCTGGATCCGGCGCTCCGGATGGCGGTTCTGGATCTGGATCAGCACCCAACCGGTCGCGAAATACAAAAACACATTGATCGCGTAGACGGCCGCGTAAATCGGCAGAAATTCGAGCAGAACGGAGAGTGCCTGATCCAGCATGATTTTCCTTTAAGTCCGTTTGCAGGTTGGCTGACACAGCGTGTGAACGCGTGCGGGCTTACCCGGTTGCCTTGACCCCGGTTGACCTGACTTTGGTCTCTTCCGTCTCCGGAATTTCCCCGGTCTCTTCCATTGACCGCACCAGCACATCGTATTTCGGATGCACAGTACCGCAAACACGGTCCCAGAACGAAAAGAAGTTTCCGTAATTATAGTGGAACTGGGAATGATGCAGATCATGGAAGGTCGTGCAAATCAGCGGCGAGGGAAACCGCGAGGATCTGGACGCGAAATATTCGAAACCCGAATGGCCGACCATTCCCGAAATCTGGTCAAACAGACGCAGCGCGAAAACGCTGAGCGCCGGAACCGGCAGAACGAACCAGACGAGAAAATAGAAGAAATGCTCGATCAACGTATCGACCGTGGTCGAGCTGTCATTGCTCCACACCGTCGGCGCGATGGACCGGTGGTGCGGCACGTGAAACCTGTAGAGCGCCGGCAGATGCAGGATGCGGTGGCCCCAGTAGAACCAGGCATCGAAGAGCACGAAACACACAGCGAACATCAGCGCAAACGACCACCAGGACAACGCCAGCGGTTCAAACAGCGTCCAGCCCTGCGTCTGCGCGAAGTATCCGCTGGACAGCAGCACGGAAGACGTCGCGAGCGCCTTCATCGAGGCACGGATTTCCTCGGCCTGCCGCTTCAGCCCGTCGCGATGTTTTTGGATGCGCCGTTCCGGATGGCGCGCGTTGATCGCCATCACGGTGAAGCCGGTGGCGAAATAGACAGCCACCATCGCCACATAGACCAGCGCGACAATCACGAGATAATCGACGAGAAGCTCCATCACGCCTGATCCTGCTTGCCGGAATAAAGCGCTTCGAATCCTTCCACCTTGTCGTCATAGGTCGGATGGATCGTGCCGCAGAACCGGTCCCAGAAGGAAAAGTAGTTGGCGTAATTGTAGACGAAATACTGGTGATGCTGGTCGTGGTAGAGCGTGCACAGGAGCGGCCACGGCTTGCGGGCGCTCGGGCTTGCGAAATGCTCGTAGCCGCAATGGCCAATGGCCGCCGAAACCTGATCGAACAGGCGGTGCCCCAGAAACACCAGCGGCGGGATCGGCACCACGAAGAGCACCAGCGCATAATAGGAATGGGCGAACAGCGTGTCGACGCTGGATCCGGCATCGTTCGACCAGACGGTCGGTGTGATCGTCATGTGATGCGGCTTGTGAAACCGGTAGAACATCTTCGTGTGCAGGATCCTGTGGCCCCAGTAGAACCAGGTGTCATGCAGCGCCAGGGAGACTATGAAAAAGACCGGCACGGACCACCAGGAAAGCGCCACGGGCGCAAAAAGCGTCCAGCCGCGCATCTGCGCGTAAAGACCGATCGACAGGCAGCAGCTGGTAATCGCGAGCTGCTTCATCGACGAGCGAATATCGCGGAGCGCGTCGTGGGTCGGTTGCCGTTTCTGGATCTTCCGGTCCGGATGGCGCTCGTTCAGCGCGGTCATTGCCAGACCCGTTGTGAACAATACGATGAGGCTCGCAGCATAAAGCCCGGCGAACATCGCCAGGAAGGCTCCTGGCCCGGTACCCGTGTAGTCAGTCAGAAATTCCATGAACACTTACATTCCGCTCGCGGGACAAAACCCATCCCATATGAGAGTGCGTAGCGAACCAGCAGCCGTGACGTCAAGGATGCACTCGCCGGTTTTCGCCGGATGACAGTCTATACGTCTTCCGCCACATGGGCAAAATCCGGGTAAACCGAGCGGACGAGATCGTCTACCCTTGCAATTTCCTCGGGTATTTCAATGAGTTTGTCCCGTTCTTCCTCCAGGATCGCCAGAAAAATCCTGGCGCGGGCCTGATTGACCTGCATCTGCGGCAAAGTGCCCTTGCCTGCCGCGGACAGGATGATGCTGACCAGTCTGTCGGCGGCGTTGAGCCTCCCCCACAGGTAATCATGCTCCCGCCAGCCGCGATTGAAGAACGCCCCGAAGGAATTCAGCGACTTGCCTTTCAGGTCGAAATTGTCCGTTTGCAGGCTGTCGGCGTCCCGGGGGCTGATCCTGTCGACGAGGATCTCCGTCACCTCCGAAAAATCGTTCCTCTGCAGCACCGGGAAGGTGATCAGGTCGTAAAACCCGAACCCGATATAGGACCGCATCAAGGACGCGTGACGCTCCTTGTCCAGAAAGCTTCGCGCGGTTTTCGCGAATAGCTCATCCTGAAGCCGGTCGAGATCCGCCAGCCCCATCATCGTCGATATGCTCTTGAGCAGCGGCACGACCTGGTCACCGACTGTCTCTGCCCCTGCGTCGAGATCCTTCACAAATCGTTCGGAAAGGTCCCGGCACCGGCCGCCGAAAAACCGTTCCGTCCAGCGCCAGCTCAGGTGGTCGATCTGATCGTAGAGCAGGCCCTTCATGTGATCGAGCGCATCCGTGTCCGGTGGCGGAAGACCGGAGCCGGGTTCGAAATGGTAAAACCCGTTTAGCCTGCGGATCGCAAAGCGCAGGCGCCGAATGCGATAGTCGACATCCAGCCCGCGCAGCATTGCGATGACATGCGGGTCGTTGCGCCCCAGGAGATCCTTGCTCTCAACGGTCAGCGTGGAGAAATGGCGCGCCAGATGCGCCAGAATGGGCTCTTCCTGTTTGCGGGCGTCCGTCAAACCGCTCAACCGGGTCGTCAGCGCGGCAAGACGCTCACTCAGCGAATGCAGTTTCAGCGACTGGTAGTTCAGAAAGGCGAAACCGGCCTGCCGGAAAGCCGCCTCGGTCGCATCCTTGCGGCATTTGGCCAGGATTTCCGGCGTGACGGTCCTGCGTTTCGGCAGCAGGCCCTTCACCGCCTGTTCGACCATCGGTCCCGCAGCATCGATCAGCTGCGCCAGCCAGCGGCTGCGCCGGTTGTTCTGCTCCAGTTCCTTCAGATCGTCGCCGATCGGCTCGTTGCGCGGAATATGCGCCAGGGACGCGAGGATCACCCTGAAGAAACCCGGCAATTCGGCCTGCCGCCCTTCCGCCTCCACCGGTTCGACCGGCGCCGGGTCGATATAGATCAGCCGCCGGGCGACTTCCTTTGTCGCCGGCCGGTCCTGAATGACCTTGATGACAGGCGCAAACGGCTTGTTCATCACGACGCTGCCATCGACAAAACAATGCCTTCCGGTCGTCTCCGGCGACAGGTTCAGCCCATGCTTCAGGAAGGTCTCGCGATGCGGCCAGGCCAGGTGCTGTCTTGCGAGGGCCCGTTCCATCTCGGCAATCGTGGCCGGCGGAAAAGCGCCGGGAAAGGACGACGTCGCCCGGGCGGCAAAGACCAGTTCCGGTATGTTCTCGGCCGCGAACTGGCTATCCACCACACCCGGTGCGCGGTGGACCGCGTGAAAGTTCAGGATGCGGCGGTGGTCCCATTCCTCGACATAGTCCGGATCGTCCAGGTGAATGCGGCGCTTGATGCCGTTGTAGTCCGTGATGGTCACGAACAGATCCAGCGTCTGGCCGCGTGGAATGAGCGTCCGCCCCGGTTCCGCGGCTTCCTCCATCTGCTTGCAGGCATCCAGCATCCAGCCGATGAACCGTTCGCCGGAAAACGGCGGCGAAAACCATCTCGCCTGCATGAAACGACGCAGCTTTTCGCGGGTTTCCGTGCTTTCGATCTGCTTGTTCAATCGCGAGGAGACCAGGCGGTCGAGCATCGGGGAAACCGAAATCTTGAGATAGCGCGAAAGCCCCGACTGCGGCCGCGCCAGACGGGTGACATCGGCGTTTTCCAGCCAGAGCCGGCTGTGGCTGTCGAGGGGCAGATCGTGGGCCAGCGCCCTGGCCAGCATGATGCCGTTCACCCCACCGGCGGACGCTCCGGCGATCGCATCGACCACGACCCGGATGTCGGCAACCGGAGACAGGATATCGAGCAGTTCCTTGTAGGCGCTCTGGACGGGGGGCAGATCCTGCTCCGCGGCCACGTCCCCCGCTCCGCCGGTCTTGCGGTCCAGGCGGACTCCCGAAGCACGAACCAGGTTCAACATTTCGCGGCTCACGCCATGCATGTAGATGGCGAGCGAAACCCCTCCGTAAAAGACAAGGCCAAGCCTGAGTTCGATTTCCTTCATGAAGCCGCCGAAATGATCATTGCTCTCAATATTGCCCGCAGCAGCATAAGAAATAGTTACAATGCCCAGGCCCGGAAAAAGGCATCCGGATTGCCAGCCATTTCATTTCAGCCCTGTGACGAAGCCCGCCATTTGCCGCGAGATACGGCCTTGGGAAGATCACACAATGATACATTTTTCCCTCATGACCCGCGATTATTACGATAAGATAAGCTCCGCTATCAAAAGCGAATCTTGAGACATATCCGCATACGGAACGCGCCACGACGTCGGTACTGCGAATTGAAATGGCAAAAAACTTGAAAAACGAAACGAAAGTGCCTCTTTCAGACGACGCCGCCGACCCGGAGCAGGCCTTGCGGGCGCTGCAGGAAGAAAACAAGTACCTGCATTCCGAACTGGAAGACCTGCGCCTTCTCTACGAAGCGACCATCGAACACGGTGAGGCCGTTGAAGACCAGCTGGCCGACCAGTCGACCCGCATGGAAGATCTGTCCAAGCAGCTGGCAAAGTACCTGTCGCCACAGGTCTACAAGTCGATCTTCGAGGGCCGTCAGGAAGTCAAGATCACCTCGACGCGCAAGAAGCTGACCGTTTTCTTTTCCGATATCGCCGGCTTTACGGAAACCGCCGAGCGGCTTGAGTCCGAGGAACTGACGTCCATCCTCAACCAGTACCTCACCGAGATGTCGAAGATCGCCCTCAAATACGGCGCCACGATCGACAAATATGTCGGCGATGCCATTCTGATTTTCTTCGGTGACCCGGAAACCCAGGGTGTCATGGAGGATGCAATGGCCTGCGTCCGGATGGCGATTGAAATGCAGGACCGGATGGCGGAGCTTCAGGATGTCTGGCGCGAGGCCGGCATTTCCAAGCCACTGAAATGCCGGATGGGCATTCACACCGATTATTGCACCGTCGGCAATTTCGGCAGCAACGACCGGCTGGACTATACCATCATCGGACGCGGCGTGAACACGGCGTCCCGCCTGGAGAGCCTGGCGGCGCCAGGATCGATCCTGATTTCCTTTGAAACCTTTTCCCAGGTGAAGGACCAGATACAGTGCATCGACACCGGCGAAGTGACCGTGAAGGGCATCGCTTATCCGGTTGCGACCTATGAAGTCATCGGCTTGCGGACGGATACCCCGGAAGGGCCGGATCTGGACCTGGCGGTGGTTTCACGGCAGCTGAACCAGCTTGCTCTTCACCTTCCTGGCGCTGTCAGTTCGCAGGAGCGCGAACAGCTTGCCGTTTCGCTCCAGGCCGCGCTGGACCGGCTCAACAGCACGCAGGGCTGACGCAACCTTCCAGCGCCGTGATCGCGCGCGTCAGCCGCGCTCCTTGCGCAATTTGTCCCAATAGTCCAACCGCTTCCTCAGTTCCCGCTCGAAGCCGCGTTGCGGAGGATCGTAATAGGTTTGCCGCCCGAGTTTCTCAGGAAAGTAATCCTGCCCGGAGAAGCCTTCCGGCGCGTCGTGGTCGTATTGATACCCATCGCCGTAGCCCTCCTGCTTCATGAGCTTTGTGGGGGCGTTGAGGATATGCTTGGGCGGCAGCAGGGAGCCGCTGGTCTTCGCGTCGCGCATGGCCGCCTTGTAGGCCACATAGGCCCCATTGGACTTGGGTGCGGTCGCCAGGTAGATCACCGATTGCGCGAGAGCCAGCTCGCCCTCCGGCGACCCGAGCATCTGATAGGCGTCCCGGGCGGAATTTGCCTGAACAAGCGCGTTTGGATCGGCCAGGCCGATATCCTCCACAGCCATGCGGATGAGACGGCGGGCCAGATACATCGGGTCCTCGCCACCGTCCAGCATGCGGCAGAACCAATATAGGGCCGCGTCGGGATCGGAGCCGCGCACGGATTTGTGCAGGGCGGAAATGAGATTGTAATGCCCGTCCGCGCTCTTGTCGTAAATCGGCGCCCGCCGCTGCACGATCTCCTGCAGGCGGTCCGCATCGAAGACCTCGTCCTCCGCCGCTGCCCGCCAGACATCCTCCGCCAGCGTCAGCGCGGAGCGGCCGTCACCGTCCGCCATGCGGATCAGCACCTGCCGGGCATCCGCATCCAGCGGCAATTGTTTTTCCTCGGTCTCCTCCGCCCGGCTCAGCAGACTGTCGATCGCCTCAAGGGAGAGCGAATGGAAGGTCATCACATGGGAGCGCGAGAGCAGAGCGGCATTCAGCTCGAAGGAAGGGTTTTCCGTCGTCGCGCCGACAAGCGTGATCGTGCCGTCTTCCATCACCGGCAGGAAGCTGTCCTGCTGGGCGCGGTTGAAGCGATGGATCTCGTCGACGAACAGCAATGTCGCCCGTCCTCCCATACGCCGGACGCGGGCGGCCTCGAAGACCTTCTTCAGATCGGCCACACCGGAAAAGATCGCCGAGGTCTGCTCGAAGGCCAGGTCGGTCTCATTGGCGAGCAAACGGGCAATGGTGGTCTTGCCCGTCCCGGGCGGCCCCCAGAAGATCAACGACCCGAGCGTCCGCGTCTTCAGCATCCGCGAGAGCGTTCCTTCCGGACCAAGAAGATGGTCCTGGCCGACGACATCGGCAAGCCTGGTCGGCCGCATCCGGTCGGCAAGCGGTCTTGGTCCCGTCTGCTGAAGACCGGAGGCTTCGAAAAGATCGCTCACCCTGCCCTCCTATCCGCGCAAGGTGATCTGCGAGACCTTGCCGTCCCGCTCGATGTCCAGTTGCCACACGCGCGGCGGGGCTTTCGTGATGGCTTCGAGCATGCGCGTCGTTTCGATCTTCTGCCGGTTCACAGCGCGGACAATGTCGCCGGGACGCAGTCCGACCCGGTCGGCTGTGCTGCCCCGGTTGACCTCCGCGATGACAACCCCGTCGAAGGCGCCGCCCTGAAGACCGATTTCCTCGGCGACTGCCGGCGACAGGTTCATCACCGTCGTTCCCTCGAACGGGGAATACTCGATCAGTTCGCGGGTATCGCGCGATGGTACTTCAGGGGCGGGCTTCAGGGAAATGGACAGCGTGATCTCCCTGTTGTCGCGCAATATCAGAAATTCCGCCTTTTCGCCGATCATCTTGGTCGCGAAGCGATAGCCGAACGAGTTCGGATCGACCACTTCCTTGCCGTCGACGGCGATCACCAGATCGCTGACCCTGAGGTCGGCCTCCTGCGCAGGCGAGCCTGGAAAGACGGCCGTCACCAGGACGCCGCGAGGCCTGTCCAGTGAAAGCGCTTCGGCGATCTCCGCATTGACGATCTGGACGGTTGCCCCGAGCCAGGGCCGTAGAACCTTTCCGCCCTGATCCGCCGCGCGCGCCACGAACCGCGCCATATGCGCCGGGATGGCGAAGCCGATGCCGTTCGATCCGCCGGAGCGGGAGAAAATCGCCGTGTTGATGCCGACAAGCCTGCCGGTCATGTCCACCAGCGCGCCGCCGGAATTGCCGGGATTGATCGCCGCATCCGTCTGGATGAAGAACTGGAAATCCGTCACGCCCACCTGCGTGCGCGCCGTCGCTGAGACGATGCCCTGCGTCACGGTTTGCCCGACACCGAACGGATTGCCGATGGCAAGAACGATATCGCCGACCTCCAGACTGTCGGAATCGGCAAAGGCCACATGTTCGAAAGGCCCCTCGCCGCGGATTTTCAGCACTGCCAGATCGGTGCGTTCGTCCAGAAGAACGATATCGGCGTCGAACTCGCGCCGGTCGCTCAGGGCCACCCGCACCTCATCCGCATCCTTGATGACGTGATGGTTGGTGATCACCGTTCCATCGGCGGAAATGATCACGCCGGACCCAAGGGAGGATTCCACCCTCTCCCGGGGCCGGTCGAAGCCACCGCCGGGCTGGCCGAAGAACCGGCGGAAAAAGGGATCGTCGAAGAACGGCGAAACCTGTCTGCGCTGCACGACCTTGCGGCTGGCATAGACATTGACGACTGCCGGGGCGACCTTTTTGACGATCGGAGCGAACGACAACTTGATCTGCGTTTCGTTTTGCGGGACCAGCCGCAGATCGGCCGGTGACGGTTGCGCGGTCTGCGTGACCGCCGCAACCGGCCAGAAAGCGAGCAGTCCCGCCAACATCACCCTGAGCATATGCCGGGCGTTCCCAGAAATTATCAAGCGCATTGCCGGCTCCCCGATACCAAGACACATTGATTATGACCCGTCTGATCGGTCATTCCCAGTCGCCGGAGAGGCGCGTTGCGAAGCTCGGCCTGGTTGGCGGGACGAGCAGCGCAACGAAGTCCGGCGGACAGGAATGGCTCACCGGCGGCCGTTTTGGGAGGGTTTTCGGACGGCGTCCCACGTCTTGTCCGATACCCCGCATCGCGCTGCGACGTGCTCCTTGCCGAAAATCCTCCCAAAACGGTCAGATGGATCAAAATCAATGCTCCCTGGTATTACCTTCGAATCTATCAAGTCTCCTTGCGATACATGGCAGATAGGGAGGAAAAGAGGCAAATACAAAAGCAAAGAGCCGCCGGAAATCCGGCGGCTCTTTTCATTACGAACCTGTTTGGTGTCAGGCGGAGCGGACCTGATCCAGGAAGCTGCGCACTTCCTTATCGAGCTGCTCGGCTTCCATCGCCATGTCCGCTGCTTCTTCGGAGAAGTTCTGCGCGGCCATGTTGGTGTCGTTGGAAAGCGCCGACACGTTGCGGATATCCTCGGTAACCTTGGAGGTACCGCCGGCTGCCCGCTGGGTGTTTTCCGCAATACCCTGGGTCGCGTAGCTCTGTTCAGTGACAGCCGCGGCAACCTCGCTCACCGACTTGGTGATCTCGTCGATGGTCTTCTGGATATCGCCGATCGCGCCGACGGCATCGTCAGTCGCACCGCGGATCGCATCGATCTGCTGCTGGATCTCTCCGGTGGCCTTGCCGGTCTGGGATGCGAGATCCTTGACCTCGGACGCGACGACCGCAAAGCCCCGGCCCGCTTCACCCGCACGCGCCGCCTCGATGGTGGCGTTCAGGGCAAGAAGGTTGGTCTGGTCGGCAATGTCGCTGATCAGCGTGATGACCTCACCAATCCGGTTCGCTGCTTCCGCCAGCGACTTCACAGTCTCGTTGGTGGTCTCCGCCCGCTTGGTAGCGGCGGCTGCAACACTGGAGGACCGCTCGATCAATGTCGAAATTTCCTGGATGGAGCTCGACAACTGGTCCGACGCGGCAGCGATGGATTCCACCTCGGCCAGCGTGTTCTTGGACATCTCTGCCGCATTGGCGGAGGTCTCTCCGGCGCTGTCGGTCATGCTGCGCATGTTGGTGGCCGATTCACGCAGCTTGGTCGCCGAACGGGCGACCTTGTCGACCACCGTTCCGACGGTCGCCTCGAAGTCCCCGGCAAGGCTCGACAGCATCTCGTGACGCTGTGCCGCCTGCCGCTGGGCAGCATCGGCTTCTTCCGCTGCACGGCGCTCGTTTTCATCGGCCGCGTTCTGGCGTATCTGCACGACTGCACGGCCAATGTCGCCGATCTCGTCCTTGCGGTTCGCAGCGGAGATTTCAGCTCCCAGATCACCGGATGCAATCGCATTCAGCGCTCCGACCAGCGTGGTGAGCGGACGGGTAATGGACCGGGAGAAGAAAACCGCGATAACGGCAGCAACGGCAACCGTGATCAGCGACCACATGAACATCTGGTCGCGCATGTTGCTCACTGCCGAAAGCGTTTCCTCAACGCTCTTTTCAGCGACAATCGCCCAGTTCTGTCCCTGGAAAGGCAAAGGACGGGCAACCATCAGGTCAGCCACACCGTCGGCTCCGGTGACCACGCCGGCAGTTTCCGTACCCGCCGCAGCAGCCAGCGCTGGCTCCGCGGTGGACTGTACGACCAGAGCCGTACGGTCACCGGCCAGCGGCATGTCGCTGAGCAGCGTCCCGTCCTGATCCACAACGTAGACCTGGCCGGTTTCGCCGAGGTCGGCCCTGCTGGCGACAACATTGTTGAGGAAGGAGGAATCGATCCGCATGGCAACCACACCGGTCAGGCTGATTGTTCCAAAGGAATTCATGAAGACGGGTGAAGCAAGGAACAGGGAGCTTTCGCCGCCCGCCGGACCGTAGGATTCAAAAACGCTCGTCGCGATCTCGCCTTCGCCCAGATCCCTGGCAGAGGTAAAGACAGCTTCGAGGCCGGATCCGTCCACAAGACCGCCGTCACCGATTTTTTCCAGAAATTCGCCGCCCTTGGTCACCGAATAAAGGATTAGACCGTCGGAATCGATCAGATAGACATCCGAGTAGCCGCCGTTCTTCCAGACATTGTAGAATGCCGGATGGGCCTCCGAATGGCGCCAGGCGTACATGGTCTTCTGCTCTTTGCCGGTAATGGCTGCACGCTCATCGGCTGTCTGCGGCGCGTGAAACAGGCTGAGGATTTCTTCCTTTTCCTTGGAAAGGTTCATCGCCGCATTGCCCAGATTGCTCAGGGGATCCGCGACACTCGATGCGAGATTGACGATCTCCGCCTGAACGGAATGCAACTTGGATTCCAGCAGGGCGGACCGCGCGGTAATCACCATTCCAAGTTCCGCTTCAGCGGCTTTCTGCAAACCGTCCCGGCCAGTTATATAACCGATCACTCCAACCGCGGTACAAGCCGCGACGGTGACCACGATCATCAAAGCAGGAATGACAAAGGAAAGACGTAGAGATAAAAAATTCCTCTTTGCGCCTGAATGTTTCTTGCCAATCACAGTGTATCTCCCCAGCCTAGTCACAACCTAATAAAGGCACTGGGCGGGACGTTACCGGCGACTTCTTAAATCATTGATAATGGTAAAAACTGCTAGGGGAAAAAACGTACTTTTCGGCCATAGGCTTACGCGAAACGAGCAAAGGCGGACCAATGGCCCGCCTTTGCAATCATTCCGCGAAAGTTGTTTTTACGCTGCGTTTTCGGCTGCTTCTGCAGCTTCTGCGCGAGCACGGTCTTCAGCGCCGCGCGCTTCCGGATCCCGGTCAACCAGTTCGATAACTGCCAGAGGCGCGTTATCGCCGTAGCGAAAACCGGCCTTCAGAACGCGGGAGTATCCGCCGCTGCGATCCTTGTAACGCTCACCGAGCGTTTCGAACAGCTTGGCAACCATCGCCGTATCGCGAATCTGCGAAATGGCCTGACGGCGTGCATGAAGTCCACCGCGCTTGCCCAGGGTGATGAGCTTGTCGATGATCGGCTTCATTTCCTTGGCCTTCGGCAAGGTCGTGACGATCTGCTCGTGCTTGATCAGTGACGCTGCCATATTCGCGAACATAGCCTTGCGGTGGCTGGATGTCCGATTGAGCTTGCGGCCGGATTTACCGTGGCGCATGGCCCTCTCCTTTTTCTGTCAGGCAGTCTGCTTGAACCATTGAAGCACTTGCCCGGTTTATCCTCAAGAGCAACCCGTATCCAGGCGGATCACCTGAATACGGACAAGTCGCTCGATTCATTCGTCGGCGAGCATCCTCTTCGCGTTCAGTTGAACGCCGGATGCTCTAGGGACGCGTACGTCCCTTAATACTGATGGTCTTCGTAGCGCTTGGCGAGATCGTCGATGTTCTCAGGCGGCCAGTTGGCGACTTCCATGCCGAGATGGAGACCCATCTGGGCGAGAACTTCCTTGATCTCGTTGAGCGACTTGCGGCCGAAATTCGGCGTGCGCAGCATTTCCGCTTCGGTCTTCTGAATGAGATCGCCAATATACACGATATTGTCGTTCTTCAGGCAGTTGGCGGACCGGACGGACAGCTCCAGTTCGTCGACTTTCTTGAGAAGGGCCGGGTTGAACGCAAGTTCCGGGACGGAGTCCTCGGCCACTTCGCGCTGCGGCTCTTCGAAATTGACGAAGATGGAGAGCTGATCCTGCAGAATACGCGCCGCGAAAGCCACGGCATCATCCGGCTTGACGGAACCATCGGTTTCGACAGTCAGGGTCAGCTTGTCATAGTCAAGAACCTGGCCTTCACGGGTGTTTTCCACCTTGTAGGAGACCTTCTTGACCGGTGAGTACAGGCTGTCGACCGGAATGAGACCGATCGGAGCATCTTCCGGACGGTTGCGGTCGGACGAGTGATAGCCCTTGCCGGTGTTGACGGTGAATTCCATGCGGATCTCGGCGCCCTCATCCAGCGTGCACAGCACGAGTTCCGGATTGAGAACCTCGACATCGCCAACGGTCTGGATGTCACCTGCGGTCACGACACCAGGACCCTGCTTGCGCACGACCATGCGCTTGGGACCTTCGCCTTCCATGCGGATGGCGATTTCCTTGATGTTGAGCACGATGTCGGTGACATCTTCCCGGACGCCCGGGATCGACGAGAATTCATGCAGAACGCCGTCAATCTGGACCGCCGTGACGGCGGCACCCTGCAGGGAGGACAGCAGGATACGGCGCAGAGCGTTGCCCAGGGTCAGGCCGTAGCCACGCTCGAGCGGTTCGGCAACGACAGTTGCCAGAAAGCGGGGATCGTCACCCGGCTTGATCTCGAGTTTGGTCGGCTTGATAAGTTCTTGCCAGTTTTTTTGAATGGTCACGTTTTCGTCCCTTCGGCTATCCCGCTCGGCTTTGGAGGCCGAGCCATTCCTTGCCATTTGGAGAAACTAGTAACTAAAGCGGGAAGCCTTAGACGCGGCGGCGCTTGCGCGGACGGCAGCCATTGTGCGGTATCGGCGTCACGTCACGAATGGACGTGATGAGGAAACCGGCAGCCTGCAGGGCGCGAAGAGCGGATTCACGACCGGAACCGGGACCGCGAACCTCGACTTCCAGCGTGCGCATGCCATGTTCGGCGGCTTTCTTCGCAGCATCTTCCGCGGCAACCTGGGCTGCATACGGCGTGGACTTGCGCGAACCCTTGAAACCGAGAGCACCGGCGGACGACCAGGAGATCGTGTTGCCCTGGGCATCGGTAATCGTGATCATCGTGTTGTTGAACGTCGAGTTCACATGTGCGACGCCAGAAGAAATGTTCTTGCGCTCGCGGCGACGCACGCGCGTCGTTTCTTTAGCCATTTTGTTGTCCTTGTCTTGATCTCTTCACTGCCGTAATTCCGGCAGCTCCACCACCAATCGCTGAGCGATGATTATTTTTTCTTGCCTGCGATCGGCTTCGCCGGACCCTTGCGGGTACGAGCATTGGTATGCGTCCGCTGACCGCGAACCGGAAGGCCGCGACGGTGACGGAGGCCGCGGTAGCAGCCAAGGTCCATGAGACGCTTGATGTTCATCGCGGTGTCGCGACGAAGGTCACCTTCAACCATGTAATCACGGTCGATGGTTTCGCGGATCGAAAGAACTTCCGAGTCGGAAAGTTCATTGACGCGGCGGGCAGCATCGATGTTGTTCTTCTCGATGATTTCCTGAGCGAACTTTTTGCCGATGCCGTGAATATACTGAAGCGCGATGACAACGCGCTTGTTCGTCGGGATGTTAACGCCAGCAATACGTGCCACGTTGGTCTCCATGTTGAGCAGCAGCCGCAACGGCTTGCCGCAGAGAGAAAAAACCCGCGTCCGGTGGAGTCCGGCCCCTGCGGGGTACGAAAATGCCGGGGCGACCCCGGCACAGAGAATGCCGGTCCCACTGTCGTGAAACCGGCTAAACTGTAAGGTAGAACGCGTCCTTTAACGGCTTCAAACCTGTTCGTCAAGTCCTTGCAGCGCGGATTCTATGGACGCTGTTACTTCGTCAATAGATTGCATACCGTCAATCACGGAAAGAAGGTTTGCCTTCTCGTAATAGGGCACCACAATTGCAGTATCGCGATTGTATGCTTCAAGGCGCTGCTTGAAAACTTCCGGGTCATCATCCTTGCGCACGGGCTGACCGGCAGCCTTGGCGTCTTCGGCACGTTTGATAATCCGGTCAACAAGCTTGGTCTGGTCGACGCGCAGTTCAATAACCGCGTCCACCTTCTGATTGCTGTCGTCAAGCATCTTGTCGAGTGCTTCCGCCTGGGCGATGGTCCGCGGGAACCCGTCCAGGATGAAACCTTTCCTGGCGTCGTCTTCGGCGATCCGGTCGTGGATGATGCCGACGACGATCTCGTCAGAGACGAGACCGCCGGCATTCATCACTTCCTTGGCCTGGAGACCTACCGGGGTCTGAGCGGCAACGGCAGCCCGCAACATGTCTCCGGTGGAGAGTTGCGGTATTCCGTGTTTTTCGACAAGGCGCGCGGCCTGTGTCCCCTTCCCCGCTCCCGGCGGTCCTACCAGAATCAGCCTCATCTACGCCTCCCACTCAATTTCGCTTTTTTCACCAGACCTTCATATTGATGCGCAAGCAGGTGGCCCTGGATCTGGGATACCGTATCCATTGTCACGCTGACGACAATCAACAAAGAGGTTCCCCCGAAATAGAACGGAACGCCCGTCGCCGAAATGAGGAATTCGGGTAATAGACAAACGATGGTGATGTAGATCGCACCCACAGTGGTAATGCGCGTCAGCACATGATCGATATACTGCGCCGTCCGTTCACCCGGACGGATCCCCGGTATGAACCCGCCATGCTTCTTCAGGTTATCGGCGGTATCGCTCGGATTGAAGACGATAGCCGTATAGAAGAAACAGAAGAAGATGATCATGGCCGCGTAAGCGATCATGTAGAGGGGCTGGCCGTGACCGAGCGCCGCTGTAATGTAGGTCAGCCATTCATTGCCCGAGCCCTGTCCGAAACCGGCAACCGTTGCCGGCACCAGCAGCAGGGACGAGGCGAAGATCGGCGGGATCACACCTGCGGTGTTGAGCTTCAGCGGCAGGAACGACGTC
The DNA here is from genome assembly GCF_947496995.1 of uncultured Roseibium sp. Taxonomy (GTDB): domain Bacteria; phylum Pseudomonadota; class Alphaproteobacteria; order Rhizobiales; family Stappiaceae; genus Roseibium. Next base: position 10,432 of record NZ_CANMFD010000007.1, on the reverse strand, counting down.
TGTCCCTGCATCATCTGGTTGCCCATCTGACGCTTCGGATACTGGATCAGCAGACGCCGCTGCGCCCGCTCCATGAACACGATGAACGCGATCACGACCACAGCCAGAATGATGACTGCAAGAATGATCCAGGTCGCGAGCGACCCCTGACGGCCGAGTTCCAGCGTCTGAACGATGGCAGAGGGAAGACCCGCAACAATACCGGCGAAGATGATCAGCGAGATACCGTTGCCGATGCCGCGCGAGGTGATCTGTTCACCCAGCCACATCAGGAACATGGTGCCGCCGACCAGTGTGATCACCGTCGAAGCCCGGAAGAACCAGCCCGGATCGGTAACGACATTCGCCGCCCCTTCCAGCCCGACGGCAATGCCATAGGCCTGGAATGCGGCCAGGATCACGGTTCCGTAGCGGGTATACTGGTTGATGACCTTGCGGCCCTGTTCGCCTTCCTTCTTCAGCTGCTCGAGCGTCGGCACGACGGTCGTCATGAGCTGCATGATGATGGATGCGGAAATATACGGCATGATGCCGAGGGCGAAGATCGCCATGCGCTGCACCGCTCCACCGGAGAACATGTTGAACATGCCGATGATGCCGGACTGGGCCTGGTTGAAGGCCTGCGCAAAAGCTTCAGGATTGATACCGGGCATCGGGATATAGGTGCCCAGTCGATAAACCAAAAGCGCCCCCAGTGTGAACCAGATGCGCTTTTTGAGTTCTTCAGCCTTGGCGAAAGCTGAGAAATTGAGATTTGACGCCAGTTGCTCGGCGGCCGATGCCATGCCCTACTCCGGTCAGATACTTGCTGACAAAATGGGAAAAGCCCAGGCTGTTAAGCCTGAGCTCCCAGAACGGCAACCTTGCCGCCCGCTTTTTCAATCGCTGCTACAGCGCCCTTGGAGGCACCGGCAACTTCAAATGTCACGGCAGCAGTGAGTTCACCACTGGCAACGAGACGCACACCGTCACGGATACGCTTGACGACGCCTGCGGCCTTCAGCGCTTCGACGGTAACCGTCTCGGACGCCTTGAGCTTGCCGGCATCGATGGCCTTCTGAACACGGCCGATGGACACTGTCGTGTAGTCCTTGGCGAAAATGTTCGTGAAACCGCGCTTCGGCAGACGGCGGTGAAGCGGCATCTGACCGCCTTCAAAGCCTTTGATCGCGACGCCGGAACGGGACTTCTGACCCTTGACGCCACGGCCGCCGGTCTTGCCCTTGCCGGAACCGATACCGCGGCCAACGCGGGTGCGGTCTTTCACGGCACCTTCGTTGTCACGAAGTTCGTTGAGCTTCATGTTTTTCTCTCCTCACCCCGTTGTTACGCGTTGTCTTCGACAACACGAACGAGATGCTGGACCTTATTGATCATGCCGCGCACTTCAGGAGTGTCCTTCAGTGTTTTACGACGGTGCATCTTGTTCAGGCCGAGACCGACGAGCGTCGCGCGCTGATCCTTAGGACGGCGCAGCGGGCTGCCAATCTGTTCGACCGTGACAGTCTTTTCGGTGTTCGCCATGGAACCTACCCTCTTTCAGCTGAAAACCGGAACCGCTAAGGTCAAGCCTCAGCGGCAGCCGGAGCCGCCTCATCGTTGTTGTCACGACGCCGGGACTGCAACACAGAGACCTTGAGGCCACGGCGGGCAGCGACGGAGCGCGGGCTGTCTTCCTTGGTCAGCGCAGCGAATGTCGCGCGAACCATGTTGTAGGGGTTCGAAGTCCCCAGCGACTTGGCCACAACATCCTGAACGCCGAGCGTTTCGAAGACGGCACGCATCGGGCCACCTGCGATGATGCCGGTACCGGCCGGAGCCGCACGCAGCAGCACCTTGCCGGCGCCATGACGGCCTTCCACATCGTGGTGCAGCGTCCTGCCTTCGCGCAGCGGCACACGGATCATCGTGCGCTTTGCAGCTTCTGTTGCCTTCCGGATGGCTTCCGGCACTTCACGTGCCTTGCCATGACCGAAGCCGACACGGCCCTTCTGATCACCAACCACAACCAGAGCAGCGAAGCCGAAGCGACGGCCACCCTTGACCACCTTGGCAACGCGGTTGATGTGAACGAGCTTGTCGACGAATTCGCTGTCTCGCTCGTCGCGATCGCGATGTTCCTGTCTCGCCATATTATACGTCTTCCGTTCTTAAGAGCGCCAGCGGGCGCTGGTCAGAATTCAAGTCCACCTTCACGAGCTGCATCAGCAAGCGCTTTAACGCGCCCGTGATACTGGTACCCGCCTCGGTCAAACACGACCTGCTTGATGCCGGCCGCGACTGCGCGCTCGGCGACAAGCTTGCCAACGGCTGCGGCTGCAGCAACGTCGGCGCCCGTTTTCAGGTTGCCCTTGAGATCTTGTTCGATCGTTGAAGCAGAGGCAATCGTATGCCCCTTCGCATCGTCAATGATCTGGGCGTAGATCTGCTTCGACGAGCGGAAGATAGAAAGACGCGGACGATCTCCTGCGGCTTTCCTGATCGAACGACGCACGCGATCGCGACGGCGCTCGAAAGCTTGTTTGCTGTTCGCCATGATCCTGGTCCGTTACTTCTTCTTGCCTTCTTTGCGGACGATGAACTCGCCTGCATATCGAACACCTTTGCCCTTGTAGGGCTCCGGCGGGCGGAATTCACGAATTTCAGCAGCAACCTGGCCGACACGTTGTTTGTCGGTTCCGGAGATGCTGATTTCCGTCGGTTTCGGGCACGCGATATCAATCCCCTCGGGGATCGGATAAATGACGTCGTGCGAGAAACCCAGCGCCAGCTGAAGGTTCTTGCCCTGGATCTGTGCGCGGTAACCGACACCGGTCATGGCGAGGTCTTTCTTGAAGCCCTCGGTCACACCGGTGATCAGATTCGCCACCATCGTCCGGCTCATGCCCCACATGGAGCGGGCCGGCTTGGTGTTGTTGCGCGGATCAATCCTGATACCGTCATCCGTCATTTCGGCCAGAACAAGATCATTGAGCATGAAAGACTTTTCGCCTTTCGGGCCCTTGATCGTAACCGTCTGACCGTCGATCGATGCCGTTACCCCGCTTGGCACGGGGACTGGCTTTTTGCCAATACGAGACATTTGACCAACCTTGTCGTTGTTTCAAAAGTGAGTCTGTCGCATCAGAAGACGCGGCAGAGAACCTCACCACCTACATTTTCATCCCGCGCCTGATGGTCGCTCATGACGCCGCGCGGGGTCGATATGATCGACACGCCCAGGCCATTGGAGACATGCGGGATATTTCTCACCGACGAGTAAACGCGGCGGCCCGGCTTTGAAACCCGCTCAATCGTGCGGATAACCGGCTCGCCATCGAAATACTTCAGTTCGATTTCCAACTCGGACTTGCCGCCCTCGTATTCAACCGTGGTGTAGCCACGGATGTAACCCTCTTTGGCGAGCACATCAAGTACGTGCGCGCGCAATTTGGAATTTGGTGAGCTGACCTTGTTTTTGCGACGCATTTGCGCGTTGCGAATTCGGGTCAGCATATCCCCCAACGGATCAGAAATTGCCATCGGAGTTTCTCCTTACCAGCTCGACTTGACCAGGCCCGGGATCTTGCCCAGGGAACCCAGTTCACGAAGCGCAATACGCGACATCTTCAGCTTGCGATAAAAACCGCGCGGACGGCCGGACACTTCGCAACGGTTGCGAACGCGGTTCGGCGCGGAGTTCCGCGGCAGTTTCGCCAGCTTGAGACGGGCATTGTAGCGCTCTTCCAGGGACAGGCTTTCATCTTTAGCCAGTGCCTTCAGAGCAGCGCGCTTCTCTGCGTATTTCTTTACAAGCTTCTCGCGGCGCTTGTTTTTCTCGATTGCGCTTTTCTTCGCCATCGTCGATCCCTTCCTTGCCCGTTACTTCGTGAACGGGAAGTTGAACGCGCGCAGAAGCTCGCGTGCTTCGTCATCCGTCGGCGCCGTGGTGCAAACGATCACGTCCATGCCCCAGATCTGGTCGACCTTGTCGTACTCGACTTCCGGAAACACGATGTGTTCCTTGATGCCCATGGCATAGTTGCCGCGGCCATCGAAGCTCTTCGGGTTCAGACCCCGGAAGTCACGAACGCGCGGCAGCGCGATGGTGATGAGACGGTCAAGAAATTCGAACATCTGCTGGCTGCGCAAGGTGACCTTGACGCCGAGCGGCATGCCTTCGCGGACCTTGAAGGTCGCGATGGATTTCTTCGCCATGGTGATAACCGGCTTCTGACCGGCGATCGCCGCCAGGTCGTCCGCTGCAACACGGGCTTTCTTGGAATCGCCGACGGCTTCACCGACACCGATGTTCAAGACAACCTTTTCCAGCTGCGGAACCTGCATGACGTTCTTGTATTCGAACTTTTCAAGAAGCTGCTTGCGCACGACTTCATTGTAATGCGTCTTGAGACGCGGCACGTAAGTAGTCTCAGCCATCGATCAGGTCTCCCGAACGCTTGGCCACACGAACCTTGGTGCCATCGTCCTGAACTTTGAAGCCGACGCGGGTCGCCTTGCCGTCCTTCGGATCGGCCAGTGCGATGTTCGACATGTGGATCGGAGCTTCCTTCGCCACGATGCCGGCTTCCTGCGCCTGGGTCTGCTTCTGGTGACGGCGGACCATATTGATACCGCGAACCAGAGCCTTGTTATCGGACGTCAGAATCTGAACGACCTCACCCGACTTGCCTTTGTCACGACCGGTCAGCACGACAACCGTGTCGCCTTTTTTAATTTTCGCAGCCATCAGAGCACCTCCGGCGCGAGCGAAATAATCTTCATGTGGTTCTTTGCGCGGAGTTCACGCGGCACCGGTCCGAAGATACGGGTGCCGACGGGCTCCTTGTTGTTGTTGACCAGCACGGCCGCATTGCGGTCGAACCGGATCACGCTGCCATCGGGACGGCGGATATCCTTAGCCGTGCGCACGACGACAGCCTTCATCACGTCGCCCTTTTTGACGCGCCCCCGCGGAATAGCCTCTTTCACGGAAACAACGATGATGTCTCCGACCTTGGCATATTTACGCTTGGAGCCGCCGAGCACTTTGATGCACATGACACGACGGGCACCGGAATTGTCGGCGACGTCGAGGTTTGTTTGCATCTGAATCATGACTGGCTGCCTTGTTCTTCTAGCGGCGCACGGGTCACGTGCGCCTGATGCTCACTGAATGGAGCGCGATCACTGGGTGATCACGGTCCAACGTTTGTTTTTCGAGATAGGCGCGCACTCTTCGATCTGAACAGAATCGCCGACCTTGTAATTGTTGCTTTCGTCATGCGCCCGGTACTTCTTCGTCCGGCGCACAGTCTTCTTCAAAAGCGGGTGTGTGAAGCGGCGCTCCACGTTCACCGTGACCGTCTTGTCATTGGCGTCGCTGACTACGGTGCCCTGCAGGATACGCTTCGGCATTGCCGTCTCCTTACGCGTTCGCCGTCACACGCTTGTCGCGCATGATCGTCTGGATGCGCGCGACGTCACGGCGGATTTGCCGGACACGCGCGGTATTTTCAAGCTGACCCGTGGCCTTCTGGAAGCGCAGGTTGAACTGCTCTTTCTTCAGGGCCTCAAGCTCACTACGGAGCTCATCGAGGGTCTTTGCCCTTACATCGGAAGCCTTCATGGCTGTAACTCCTCGCCTGCCCTACTCGCCGATACGCTGAACGAAGCGGCACTTGATCGGCAGTTTGGCGGCGGCAAGACGCATGGCTTCACGCGCAATGTCTTCCGGCACACCGTCGACTTCAAACATGATCCGGCCTGGCTTGACACGACAAGCCCAGAAATCCGGCGAACCCTTACCCTTACCCATACGGACTTCGGCAGGTTTCGAAGAAACCGGGACGTCCGGGAAGATTCGGATCCAAACACGACCTGCACGTTTCATGTGACGGGTCATAGCACGACGGGCCGCTTCGATCTGACGTGCCGTAACACGTTCCGGCTCCAGAGCCTTCAGACCGAATGCGCCGAAGTTGAGGTCAGTGCCTCCCTTCGACAAGCCGTGAATGCGGCCTTTGTGCTGCTTGCGGAACTTTGTGCGCTTCGGTTGCAGCATCGTTCTTCTCTCGTCTTTCTTTTCTTACGAGCGGCAGGCAGCTTGATTTAAGCTGCGCGCTCGCGGCCCCGATCCCGGCGTCCGCCGCGATCACCCTGATGTCCTTCGGAAGCTGCAGTCGCGCGGCGTTCGGACGCCATCGGATCATGCTCCAGAATTTCACCCTTGAAGATCCAGACCTTCACACCGCACACGCCATAAGCCGTGTGGGCGCTTGCGACACCGTAGTCGATGTCCGCACGCAGAGTGTGAAGCGGCACGCGGCCTTCACGGTACCACTCGATACGCGCGATTTCCGCGCCACCGAGACGGCCGCCGCAGTTGATCCGGATGCCCTGGGCGCCGAGACGCATGGCGGACTGAACGGCCCGCTTCATGGCGCGGCGGAAGGCAACACGGCGTTCCAGCTGCTGTGCGATCGAAGCGGCAACCAGGGTCGCGTCGATTTCCGGCTTGCGCACTTCAACGATGTTGAGATGCACTTCCGAATTCGTGATTTCGGCAATCTTCTTGCGAAGACGCTCGATATCGGCACCCTTTTTACCGATGACCACACCCGGACGACCGGAGTGAATGGCAACACGGCACTTCTTGTGCGGGCGCTCGATAACCACCTTGGAGACCGCAGCCTGCTTGAGTTCCTTCAGCAGGAACTCACGGATGCGGAAATCTTCATGAAGAAGGTCGCCGTATTCGTTCTTGTTCGCATACCAGCGGGAATCCCAGGTGCGGTTGATCCCGAGGCGCATGCCGATCGGGTTTGTCTTGTGTCCCATCAGGCAGTCTCCTCAGTTTCACGAACAACGATGGTCAGGTTCGAGAAAGGCTTCTCGATCCGGCCGACACGTCCGCGAGCACGGGCCTGGAACCGCTTGATGACAAAGGCCTTGCCAACATGAGCTTCGGCAACCACCAGGTTGTCGATGTCCAGGTCATGGTTGTTTTCCGCGTTTGCGACGGCGGACATCAGGGTCTTCTTGACGTCCTGCGCGATGCGCTTACGGGAGAATGTCAGGTCCGCAATCGCGGAACCGACTTTTTTACCGCGGATCGAAGCCGCAACGAGGTTCAGCTTGCGCGGCGAAACGCGCAGCATACGGGTCATTGCCCGGGCCTCATTGTCAGCGAGCGTCCGCTCACGCTTCGGCTTGCCCATCGTTACTTCCTCTTCGCCTTCTTGTCGGCGCCGTGTCCGTAATAGGTCCGGGACGGAGAAAACTCACCGAGCTTGTGACCAATCATTTCTTCAGACACCAGCACCGGAACGTGCTTTTGACCGTTGTAGACGCCGAAGGTCAAACCTACGAACTGCGGAAGAACTGTTGAGCGGCGGCTCCAGGTCTTGATGACCTCGTTCCGGCCGGACTCACGAACCTTGTCCGCCTTCTTAAGCAGATACCCGTCGACAAACGGACCTTTCCAGATCGAACGTGCCACGATCCTTGTCCTTTACTTCTTACGCGCGTGGCGGCTGCGGACGATAAACTTATCGGTCTGCTTATTGCGCCGTGTGCGTTTGCCTTTGGTCGGTTTACCCCAGGGGGTAACCGGATGACGTCCACCGGAAGTCCGGCCTTCACCACCGCCGTGCGGGTGGTCGATCGGGTTCATGGCAACACCGCGAGTGTGCGGACGGATGCCAAGCCAGCGAGAGCGGCCTGCTTTACCCAGGTTCACGTTGGAGTGGTCCGGATTGGACACGGCGCCAACGGTTGCCATGCAGGTTCCCAGAACACGGCGCTGCTCGCCCGACATCAGGCGCAGCGTGGTGTAACCCTGGTCACGGCCAACGATCTGAACGAAGGCGCCTGCGGAGCGGGCGATCTGGGCGCCCTTGCCCGGCTTCATTTCGATGTTGTGCACGATCGTGCCGACCGGTATGCGCGACAGCGGAGCGGCGTTACCCGGCTTCACGTCAACGCTTTCACCGGCAATAACGGTGTCGCCGACACCCAGGCGCTGAGGCGCCAGGATATAGCTCAGCTCGCCGTCTTCATAACGGATCAGCGCGATGAATGCGGTCCGGTTCGGATCGTATTCCAGGCGCTCGACCGTCGCCGGCACGTCCCACTTGCGCCGCTTGAAGTCGACAAGACGGTAGGACCGCTTGTGACCGCCACCGCGGTTCGGAGACGTCAGGCGACCGGTGTTGTTGCGTCCGCCCGATTTGGACAGGCCTTCGGTCAGTGTCTTGACCGGCTTGCCCTTCCAGAGACCGGAGCGGTCAACCTGAACAAGCTGACGGCGGCCTGGGGACGTTGGGTTGAATGTCTTAAGTGCCATTTTTCTTAAGTCCCCGCCTTAGAGCCCGGTGGTCACGTCGATTGCGTGACCTTCCTGCAGCGTTACGACGGCCTTCTTGAAGTCAGACTGACGGCCAAGACGTCCACGGAAGCGCTTGACCTTGCCCTTGCGGACGAGGGTGTTCACCGCCGTTACCTTGACACCGAACAGCGCTTCTACTGCGGCCTTGATTTCCGGCTTCGTTGCATCGTTCGCAACTTTGAAGACAACCTTGTTCTCTTCGGAAGCCATTGTCGCCTTCTCGGTGATTACCGGGCCGACGATTTTGTCATAATGAGGAAGTTTGCTCATTTGAAGCGCTCCTCAAGTGCGGACACCGCTGCCTTGGTCAACACCAGGGTGTGAGCCCGCAGGATGTCGTAGACGTTGATGCCCTGCACCGGCAGCACATCCAGATGCGGAATGTTGCGCGATGCCAGAACGAAGTTGTTGTCGACTTCGGCACCGTCGATCACCAGGGCACTGGTCAGACCCAGCTTCGCGAGCTGTTCCTTGAGAGCCTTGGTCTTCGCTTCGGCCGCCTTGGCGTCCTCAACGATGACGATACCGTCCGCCTTGGCTTTCGCCGAAAGGGCATGCTTCAGGCCGAGGGCGCGAACCTTCTTGGGCAGATCGTGACCGTGGTCGCGAACGACCGGGCCGAATGCTCTGCCGCCACCGCGAAACTGCGGGGCCTTCTTGTTGCCGTGACGTGCGCCGCCCGAACCCTTTTGGCGGACGAATTTCTTCGTCGTGCCAGTAACTTCGGAACGGCCCAGCGTTTTGTGGGTGCCGGCCTGGCGTTTCGCCAGCTGCCAGCGCACCACACGGTGGATCAAATCGGTGCGCGGCTCGAGACCAAAGATCTCGTCAGACACCGTGATCGAACCGGCCGCCCCACCTGCGAGGGTCTTGACCTGGAGTTCCATCACTCACTCTCCTTCCCGGCGGCTTCAGTCGCTTCGGATGCCTTGAATGCACCCGGAACCGGAACGTTTTCCGGCAGCGCCTTCTTGATCGCATCGCGGACCAGGATCCAGCCGCCCTTGGCGCCCGGAACAGAGCCCTCGACCATGATCAGGCCACGCTCAACATCAGTGCGCACAACCTTGAGGTTCTGCGTGGTCACGCGGGCATCGCCCATGTGACCGGCCATCTTCTTGCCCTTGAACACGCGGCCCGGGTCCTGACACTGACCGGTAGAACCGTGTGCACGGTGCGAGACCGAGTTACCGTGCGATGCACGGCCCCCACCGAAGTTGTGACGCTTCATCGCACCGGCAAAACCCTTACCGATGGATGTGCCCGTCACGTCGACGAACTGGCCTTCGACGTAATGGTCTGCGGTCAACTCCGCACCGACGTCGATGAGATTATCCGCAGAAACGCGGAACTCGGCGACGGTTCGCTTCGGTTCGACCTTTGCAATTGCAAAATGGCCGCGCAACGCCTTGGGCGTATTTTTGACTTTACGGATACCGGCGCCGAGCTGCAGCGCGGTGTATCCATTTTTTTCGTCAGTCCGGTGGGCAACCACCTGGCAATTTTCCAGCCGCAGAACAGTGACCGGAACATGCTCGCCCGCATCATTGTAAATGCGGGTCATGCCCACTTTCTGAGCGATCACTCCAGAACGCATGGATGTGTCCCCTTTGACCCGCTTTAGAGCTTGATCTCGACGTCAACACCAGCGGCAAGGTCGAGCTTCATCAGCGCGTCCACCGTCTGGGGCGTCGGATCAACGATATCGAGAAGCCGCTTATGCGTACGCATCTCGAACTGATCCCGGCTTTTCTTGTCGATGTGCGGACCGCGAAGCACCGTGTACTTCTCAATCCGCGTCGGCAGCGGTACGGGACCCCGCACCTGAGCACCGGTCCGCTTTGCCGTATTGACGATCTCCTTTGTGGAGGCGTCCAGAATACGGTGGTCAAACGCTTTCAGGCGGATCCGGATATTCTGACCGTTCATTGTTATTGTTCCCAATAAGACTGCGGGCCTGCCCGCGTTTCATTCAGTTCACCGGCAGGCCCGGCAGTCGGTTTCATCTTAAGCGATGATGGATGCAACGACGCCGGCGCCGACGGTACGGCCACCTTCGCGGAT
>NZ_CANMFD010000006.1 GCF_947496995.1 uncultured Roseibium sp. | reverse complement strand
GGATCAAACTCTCAGGTTTAATAAAAGTTCAATCACAGGCAACTTAATCAATCGCTATGCATTAAAGCACTCAATGTAAGAACCAGCATCTCTGCCAGCCCCCACAGAATTAACAAGAGCTCGATAAAACCAGACGAATAAATCCATCCAGCCAAATCGGCTTCCTTGTTTGAAAGATCAAACGTACCTGCGTAACCCTTACTTAAAAACCAAAATCCAAACACAAGTGCCCAGACAATGGCTTCCCGCAAGGCCAACGCCGCCTACGCTTCCCTTCCTTCAAAATCAAATTGTCAATGAACAGAGAGACAAACGCTCTCTCGGATCGCCCCAAACCCAGCGAAAACCAGCCATGTCCGAACCTCGCAGCCCGGATCCAAATGTCCGATTTTCAGGAATTTAGAGCACAAAACCCTGTCGCCAGCGACGTTGCCGCCGTCGATGAGCCGCGTTATACGCAGCACAATTCAAACCGTCAACTGCCCCGTCTGAAAAAAATCAAAAAAAGCGAAAATAATTGCAGAGGCCCGGTTTTCACGAATGAATTCAGGCAATTATTTCTTATCCAGCTTTCTTCGTCACCGCCTGAACCACCAGCGCGGACCCCAGTCCACCGGCTGCCGCAATCAGCGCCATGCCAAAGGCTTGAGCAGGTTCCGCAGGGTCCTGCGGACTTGACAGAAGATCGAACAGGTTCACGGCCAGGATTGCGCCCGACGCACCGATCGGATGTCCCCTTGCCAGACCGCCACCGTGCCTGTTGAGGCTGTCCGGGTCGATGCCCAGGTCGCTTGCGGTTGCCATCGCCTGAACCGCATAGGCTTCCATCACTTCGACGGCCGCAAGATCGGGTGACCCGATTTTCAGGTCCGCCATCAGGTTCCGTGCGAGCGCGACGGGCGCCAGAGCCGGGGCATCCGGATCGCCTCCGGAGCCGCGTGCCGCGAGGACCTTCAGACCCGATCCACCGTGACGGGCGAAAGCGCGCTCCGACAGGACCATCACCAGGGCGGCGCCGTCGGCCTCGCAGGCGATGGTTGCCGCACCGAGGCCGGTTTCCACCGGGCCGGCCAGAACCGGTGCGCGTAGCGCCGTTTTCAATGACAAGTCGCGCGTGAACCCGTCCCTGTCGGGCAAAGCCCAGCGATCTGTGACCAGACGTGTCTGCAGAAAGGGACGCGCCGCGATTGCCTTGCGGTGGGAGGCGACTGCAAACTCCGCCTGTGTCTGCCGTGTCAGGCCGCGCGCCGCAGCCAGCTTCGCGGCCGCATCGGCGAGTTCCGGGTCAGCATAGGGCGGCGGGGCAAAAGGCGGACGGTCATAGGGAACTGCCGGTTCCGCCGGTGACAGGGCTCGTTTCATGCGGATCGGTGCGCGGCTGAAACTCTCCGCGCCCCCTGCCAGAATACATTCGGCCGCTCCGGCCTCGACCAGCCGTACCGCCAGCATGATGGCATCGAGGCCCGAACAGCACTGTGTGTCGACCGTGAGCGCCGGCACGCCCTGCGGCAACCCTGCTCGCAACGCCGCCATACGCGCCGGGTTTCCGCCCCCGTAAAGAGCATTGCCGAGAATAACGTGATCGACGCTCCCGGCGGCTCTGCCGGTATCCGCCAGCAGACAGTCCATTACCGGCGCGGCCAGTTCATCCGCCTGGAGGCGGGACAGGGCGCCGCCGCGCGGCACCACAGCCGTGCGCCGCGCCGCGACAATGATGGCGCTCCGCCTTTCCATCAGGCTTCTTCTCCGTCAGCCGGCAAGTCTGCAAGGATCTTCTGAATATCCGGCTTTCCGCCCGCCGTCAGCGGCAAGCTGTCCCGAAAGTGGATCTTTCGCGGCCATTTGCCGGCCGCGAGCCTGTCCCGGCAATAGCGCATGAGTTCGGTGCCGGCGGCGTCCCACGGCTCTGTCAGTTGAACCACCACCTCCAGGCGCTCTCCGCGCACCGGGTCGGGAAGGCCGGCGGCAACGGCGACGGCAACCGCAGGGTGATCGGCAAGCACGGCCTCGATCTCCTCGGGGTAAACATTCAGTCCGGAAGTCACGATCATCCGGTTTTCGCGCCCGGTCAGATAGAGAAACCCGTCCGCGTCCAGACGGCCGTGATCGCCGACGCTCAGCCAGCCGTCGCGCCAACGCGTCGTCGGCGAGGCCCCGCAGATATATCGGGAAAAGAGCAGTTTGCTGCGGACCCAGATCAGACCGGAGTGGCCCGGAGGGGCGGGCCGGTGCGGATCGGCGATGGCGATTTCCACGCCCTCGGCCGCACGGCCAACCGAACCGGCAGGCACCCTGTCGTCCGGCGCAGCGATGGTGATGAAGCTGGTTTCGGAGGCGCCGTAAAACTCGTACAGCCGCGCCTGCGGAAAGACAGCTGCCAACGCCCTCCGGTCGGCGTCGCTCCATTTGGCACCGCTGGCAAGAACCTGCCTGACGGCATTGATCGGCCCGGTGCGCCTTGCGGCTTCGGCGAGAAAATGGAGCTGGGTGGGCGTGGCATAGAGCGCCGCTTCCGATTTTGCGCCGCCAAGCTCCGCGAGCACGGTGCGCGGATCGAAGCGCGGCATCAGGACCACTTCCTGTCCGGATGCCAGGCCGCAGACGGCCCCGTAAAGATGCAGCGAATGGGTCAACCGGCCCGGCAGGACGATCCGGGCGCTGCCGGCCATGCCGAAGGCACGCGTGGACAGCTTGAAGCTTTCAAGCCAGGACCCGTGCGAGCGCACATAGCCTTTCGGGGTGCCGCTGGAACCGGACGTGAACCCGGCATAGAACAGATCGGAATAAACGGGAGGGTCTTGTGGGCCGGATTGCCCGGCATCGATGCTGCCGGTAATAGCCTCCAGCTCCGCATAGGCAGTATCGTCGACGACGAGGTCAGGTGTGATTGCAGCGAGCACGTCCCCTGTCGTGGCCGCCGGCCAACCGGGATCCGTCACAACGGCGACACGCCCCGCCCGCGCGCAGGCGAAAAAGCCGCGAACCAAGCTTGCCGGGTCCTGCAGGTTCAGCACCACACGCCCGCCGGGTTGCGTCAGGCGCGACAGCCGCTGCGCCACCGCATCGACACTGAAGAGCAGTTCGCTCCAGGTGATCCGGACGGCACCGCAAGACAGTGCTGTCCCATCGGGGTTATCGCGGGCAAATCGATCCAGCCCGTCGCCGACAAAAGCCATGAGATGCCGACCTTCCAGACGGCCCCGTCAGTTTCTGGAGACGAGGGCGCTCGGCAGACCGCGCGCAATCGTCTGTGCGATCAGGGCCGCCAGACAGACCTTTATCACGTCACCGGGAATAAACCCGCCGGCAATCGTCGCGGCTTTTGCCAGAGACATGTTGCCCCAGAACGCCATCCCCGGCACGCCGAAGGCATAGATGACGAGAATTCCACCGATCGCTGCGGCCATTGCCGCCGAGACCAGAACACTCAGCTCCCGGGTGGCCCGCATCACCAGTCCGGCCGCAAAGGCCCCGAACGGAAATCCGATCAGAAACCCTCCGGATGTCGAATAGAACCAGGCAAATCCGCCGCGCCCGCCGGAGAGAAACGGCGCTCCCAGGGCAACGACAAAAAGAAAGAGCAAAACGGCCAATGCCCCGCGCACGGGACCCAGCATGATACCGGCAAGCATGATGCCGAGTGTCTGTGCGGTGATCGGCACCGGCCCGGTCCATGGCAGATAGATCGCCGGAACAAGTCCCAGGACCGCGACAAGAGCCGCATAAAACGCAATCTGGACAAGCGACCGGTCAGCCATTTTGGATTTCACCTTCTTTTAAAATGAGGAAAGCGCCAGGTCGGGAGTGTATCACAAATCCCACGGATCGACGCCGTGTCCACTGTCTGCGGGATAGACCACTTTCCGTGCAATTGCCAGACCCCGCCGGCGTCGTGCATGCGGCCCGAAGCTCTAGGCGGACAGGCCGTCCGCGCCGCCGCGCGCCTTGAGCGCTTCGGCGACATTGTCTGACATCCGCAGCGACTGGATCGCGAAAGGCGCCAGCAGACGCCAGGAATTCCTTGAGCCGGTCCTGGCCCGCCAGGCTTCCCGCAGCATGCCGTAGACCACCAGCATGTGCGGCGCGAACCGCAGCACCAGCGTGACGCCCAGTGCGGCCTTGCGCGGAGACAGGCCGACAAGCGCCAGCGGCCTGAAAAGCGGCTGGACCGCTGCCATCATGTCATCCATGCGCGTGGTGACCGAGACGAAGTTCGCGGCCAGCACCATGGTCAGCAGCCGCACGATGGCGAGTGCTCCGTCGTGAAGCGTGTCCGAGTACCAGTGCATAAGCGCCAGCAGGACAAGGAAGAAACTCAACGCGCGCAGAAGCTTGAGTTGGGCAAGCCCCGCACGCCCGAGCGAGGCATAACAAAGCAGTACGACGCAGAGACAGATCAGGTAGACCCAGAGCGACGTGACCTGGAACAGCGCCAAGCTGGCCAGTGCGACGGCCAGCAGTTTCAGGCCCGCCGGAACCTGGTGTGCCCAACTGTCGCCCTGGAGGTAAACCGAGATCATAGGGCGGCAGGCTCCTGTTCGCTGCCCAGCCTGAGCGCGACATCCCGGCGATAGGCCTCTCGGACGGTGTCCGGGTCGCCGTCCATGCGCAAACGCCCTTCCTCCAGCCAGAGCAGCCGGTCGAACCCGTCGAAATGATCGAGGTCGTGACTGACCATGACGATCTTTTGCGGCAGGGACAGAAGCTTGTCGCGGATCCGGCGCGACGCCAGCGCGTCGAGGCTCGTCATCGGCTCATCGAGCACCAGAAGGCTCGGCTCCATCACAAGCACCGCAAGGATGCAGATAAGCTGTTTCTGGCCCTCGGAAAGTTCTGAAATCGGCCGGTCAGCCAGTTGCTCGCAGCCGTGCTGCGCAAGAAATGTGCGCGCACCGCGCCGGCTTTCGTCCTTGCCGGCGCCAAGTTGCGTCAGTCCGAAGGCGATTTCTTCCTCGACAGTCGGAAAGATAGCCTGATGGTCTGGGTTCTGGAACACGAAGCCGACATGGCGCGGCAGTTCCGGCTCGGCCTGGGCCGATGGGGCGCCGAACAGAGCAAGCGTGCCATCCGAGGGACTGCGCAAGCCGTTCAGTAACCGGACGAAAGAGCTCTTGCCCGAGCCGTTCAGGCCGATGACGCCGATCCTGTCTTCCTGAAGCGTCAGGGTGAGGCCCTGCAGGATCTGCTTTCCGCCGATTGTCAAACCCGCCCCGTCGAACACCGCGTAAGGCCGGGCATCCGGATCGCAGACACGCGGCCTGTTCCGATTTTTCTTTTGGGGCCAGAGCGCCATCTTACCTCGCCGCGGACAGCCTGAATGCTGTTCTCCGGTCTTTCATTGCGCGCCGCTTATCGGCTGGAATCCGGTTCTTGTCAAAGTGAGCCTTTTCCGGCTCATCCGTCGCCGTTTCGGGCCGGTTTCCTAACCTACCGGACGAGTGAGGACGGAATAGTCGGCCAACTGGCCAATGGTCGCCCTGATCCGCTGAATGGCCCAACGAAACCGTTCGTCGGATTCCTCCGAGCCGAAGGTGATGCGCAGGTAGGGAGCCGGGGCGTGGTCCCTTACCTGGAAATACCGGGACGAGAGAACCGCCACGCCCTGGTGGCCGAGGGCGGCCTGGAGGGCATCCGGGTCAACGGTGTCGGGCAGCCGCAGCCAGCCGAACACCTTGTCAGGGTCCCCCTGGAGAAAATAGGGTGACAGCAGATCCCGGGCGTTCAGGAACCTGACGCGATTGGCTTTCCGCTTCAGGCGCAGGGTCTTGAACAGATGCCCCTCGCGCACCCAGCCGGCGATCAGTTCGGCGGTGATCGGCGAAGCCATCCACGTGCTTTCGCCGATCTTGTTGCGGATACTGTCTCCGAAGGAAGCCGGCACGTGGACAAAACCGATCCGGCTGCCGGGAGAACAGACCTTCGAAATGCTGGCGATCGAGGCGGTGCGTTCCGGGGCAAGCGCGCCGAAAGCCGGAAGTGTTTCCGGCAGAAAAGGCGTGTAGGGGTCGTCCTCGACGATCTTGATGTCGTGGGTCTGCGCCACCCGGACAAGATCCTCCCTTTCCTCAACGGTCATGGTGTGGGTCGTCGGATTTTGCATGTTCGGCATCAGGAAAACGCCCTTGACGCCATGGGCCGCCGCCGCACGTGCAAGCGCTTCGGGATCCATGGCACCGAAACCGCCGTCTTCGCGCCGCAGGGCTGGAATCGGCACCGGTTTCAATCCGATGCCCGCAAGAGAGCTGAAAATCGACGGATAGGTGAAACAGTCGACGGCAATCGCGTCGCCTGCCCTGAAAAGGGCCTGGCAGGTCACCTGAATGCCGTGCTGCGCGCCGCAGGTCACAGCAACGCGGGCAGGGTCGGCGTCAAGGCCGTAGTCCTTGAAGACAAGAACCCCTGTTTCGCGGTGCGCCCTGAGGCCTTCGGACGGCACGAAACCGTTCAGCCGGTCGATGCCGACTGTCCGGGCCATGCGCACCAGCCCGTCGGACAGGCTCGGATTGAGATGCGGATAGGCGAAATTACGGGCCAGATCGACGGCTTCCGGCTCCTCCTCCCTGGGGATGAGGGGCGAGACCTTCTGTTGTTCGGGCGCCACATAGGTGCCGCGGCCGGTTTCGCCCTTCACCAACCGGCGTCTTTCCGCCTCGCCGTAGGCCCTGGTGATGGTGCCGAGTGTGACGCCCAGCTTGTAGGCCAGTTCCCGTTGCGGCGGCAGCCGGTCTCCCCGGGCCAGCGCGCCGGTGCCGATGGCGGTCTCCAGCGCGTCGGCGATTGCCAGATAAATGGGCCCCTGCGCCGCTGTTATGTCCGGTATCCACATTGTCATGAGGACAATGTTATCATTGACGAATACAATTTCTCAAGACAATTGGTATCTCCGCCTGCTTTGTATCGATTGTATCGAAAGCCATCCGGAGATGCGTCATGGATCCCGCTACATTTCTCGCCTTCGCGATCTTCGTCATCGTCATGACCGGAACTCCCGGCCCCGGAAACCTGACCTTTCTTGCGATCGGCGCCTCCGCAGGTTACCGGACGGCGTTTCCCGTCATCGTCGCCTCCCAGATCGGAGCCTTGCCGCTGCAGCTCAGCGTTGCCTATGGTCTCGGCCATGTCATGGCCGGGGGCGGTCCGGTGGTCGCGATCTTCAAGGTGCTGAGCATGGCCTATATGACCTATCTTGCCTGGCGGATAATCTCCCTCTCCGTCAAGCCGAAGGGCGAGGTCGCGCTGCCGAGCTTCAGGGAAGGACTGCTGATCCATCCACTCAGCCCGAAGACCTGGGCAATGAATCTCGCGGCGTTCTCGAGCTTTCTCGCCGGGAACGGTCTCGACGTGCATGAAAACGCGATGATCCTGGTCGCCGGCTTCATGCTCGGCGGCACGGTGTTTCATTCGCTCTGGGCGCTTGCCGGCGTGTCAATCCTCGCGCTGATCGGTGACGGCCCTCTGATGCGGGCGATCACCGTCACGATGGCGGTGGCGATGATCGCAGCCACGCTCTGGTCGCTTGTGCTGTAAAGGTCCGGGTTCTCCGGCAAAAAAAGACGGGGCCTGTCCCGTTCGGGTGCGGCGGACAGGCTCAAGGTTACGGGGTGAAGACGATCGTCTTGTTGCCGACGATCATCACCCGGTTTTCCAGGTGGTATTTCACGGCACGGGCGAGCACGCGCGCTTCGATGTCGCGGCCACGGGCGACGAAATCCTCTGCGGACAGGGAATGGCTGACCCGTTCCGCGTCCTGTTCGATGATCGGACCCTCGTCGAGATCCGGGGTGACGTAATGGGCGGTCGCGCCGATCATCTTCACGCCGCGCGCATGGGCCTGATGATAGGGCTTTGCCCCCTTGAAGCTCGGCAGGAAGGAGTGGTGAATGTTGATCACCTTGCCGAACAGGCGCTTGGAAAGATTGTCTGACAGCACCTGCATGTAGCGGGCGAGCACCACCAGATCGGCACCGGTTTCCTTGACCAGTTTCAGGAGCTTGTCTTCCTGCTCGGCCTTGTTTTCCTTCGTCACCGGCCAGTGATGGAACGCGATGCCCTCGTGTTCGGCTGTCCGCCGACCGTCCGCGTGGTTGGAGACGATGGCCACGACCTCCGCATCCATCCAGCCGACCCGGATCTGGTAGAGAAGATGCAGCATGGCGTGGTCGAATTTCGACACCATGACGATCACCTTCGGCCTCTTGGCGGTGTCGACCAGCTTCGCCTTCATGTCGAACCGGCTGATGACCGGATCCAGCGACTTCTGGACGCTCTCCAGGGTGACGCCCTCGGGAGCCAGGATCGCGATCCGGAGGAAGAACTGATTGGTGACCCGGTCCCAGAACTGGTCGCTTTCAGCGATATTGGCGCCGAAATCCGCAAGCTCGGTGGTCACGGCGGCCACGATGCCGGGCTTGTCCGCGCATGAGAGCGTCAGAACGAATAGGCTATCGGACATGTTCTTCTCGTCTCCAAATTGTCTCTGGTCCCGTTTTCCGGCCAGCCTGAGCCGGTCGTCGAGGCCGTATTTTTCAACAGCTTCCGCGAAACCATGACCCTGCAATACCGGCACAGCGGCATGAAAATCCGACAGAGGCCGATAATTGCGGTCCGAACCGGGACGGGCATAGCCGATCGGACACCGGTTTGCCACGTATTGCTGCAGATTGCCGGTTGCGCGCCGGGCGCGTGCCGGGTGGCTGAGAGCATCCGGGCGGGCGGTGGAAGCTTCGAATTCCTTTTTCGTTAACCAAGTTTTTCATCACAATTTTAATCAAATTGTCTGAGCCTTGGCGCGGGGGACGACATTGCAATCAGTTTCGACAAGGCTTGCCCGTCATGCGTCAGCGCCTCATCGCCTGGATCGTAT
Organism: uncultured Roseibium sp.; assembly: GCF_947496995.1. Lineage (GTDB taxonomy): Bacteria > Pseudomonadota > Alphaproteobacteria > Rhizobiales > Stappiaceae > Roseibium. The sequence goes on along the minus strand of NZ_CANMFD010000006.1, from coordinate 197,678 downwards.
TCATTGGATTCACCGTTACTCTCGCCGGCTGCGGAACCGTTGCCGGGGTGACCGGCATGGGCTGGATGACCGCGTCTCACAATTCCATCGATTATGACGACAGTTCCTGGTGTGTGCCGCGCAAGCTGAAGAAGGTGCTCAACCGCGTCGCCAAGCGCTACGGCAAGGTTACCGTGCATTCCACCAAACGCTGGTGGCTGGAAAACTGGTGGAAGGGCGGCGCCAAGAGCTCCTATCATCTGAACTGCCGCGCAGTGGACTTCTCGGTTGGTGGAAACCCCTCTTCCGTCATCGCCTATCTGAAGAGCCAGAAGGAAGTCGGCGGATACAAGCACTATTCCTCCGGCCACTACCACATCGACACCGGTCCGCGCCGGACCTGGTAAAGACGGAACCGGCAAACGCGCGCGCGGCCCTGCAGCCTTATTTCAGTTCGCCCAGTTCCAGCGCCATTTCCCAGGCAACGGGGTCGAAGCCGATGAAGTTCTTCGTCTCGCACTCGACGATCGGACGCCTGATCGCGGAAGGGTGCTCGATCATCACGCTGAGAGCGCTGGCGGCATCGACGACGGAATCCTTGATCTCGTCATCCAGTTTCCGCCATGTCGTGCCGCGCCTGTTCAAGACGGTGTCCCAACCGAACTCTCCGACAAAAGCCGCCAGCTTGTCCTCGTCCACACCGTCCTTGCGGTAGTCGTGGAACGTGTAGTCCATGCCGGCCTCCTCCAGGAACTTCCGGGCTTTCTTGACGGTGTCGCAATTCCTGATGCCGTAGACCTTCATGATCAATTCTCTCCGTGCCAATATCCTGCCGGACAGTTGCGTCTGACGGATCGAGTTTCAAGCACCCGGGACGACTTTCCACCATTGTGGCCACGCGGCGGGTTGACCCCACAGGCCTCGCGCGTCACTGATCCCCGTTCAATGGCCTGACGTGCGGCTCTGTCTTTGCAATGGGGCCGCTTTGCTGCATTCATACGGTTCGGTTGCCTGCGAGAGGCGCCACCAAGCCGGCAAGGATGCCTGGAGATCTCATGAGCGTGCCCGGATCTGCTTCCGTTCCCGTCAAACCCGTATCCCGGCAGGCCGAGGCCAGATCCCGGCCAGGACTGGGCAACTGGCGACAGCGCCTGCGGCTGTGGAGCGGGCTGATCCTGTTCGTCTTTTGTCTCAGCCATTTTCTCAACCATGCCCTTGGCATCATTTCCGTCGAGACGATGGACAAGGCCTCACTGTGGCACTACGGGGTCTGGCGCAATCCCCTGGGCGAAGCGCTTCTGATCCTGGCGGCGCTGACCCACGTAACGCTCGCGCTGTGGCGAACAAGCCGCCGCCGGACGCTGAAGATGTCGCGCTGGGAATTCTGCCAGTTGGCGCTCGGCCTTTACATCCCCTGGTCCCTGATCCCGCATGTCACCTTCACGATGGGTTTGGCCAAGGAGTTCGGTTTCGTACCGGCCTATTCACAGATGCTGACCCTGCTATGGCCCGATGGCGCGCTGAGCCAGTCCATCCTGCTGCTTGTGGTCTGGTTCCATGCCATGATCGGCCTCCATTTCTGGCTGAGGCTTTATCCTCTCTATCACCGGCTTCTGCCGCTGGCAGTGGTCCTTGCGGCAGCCGTGCCAGTGCTGGCCCTGTGGGGCTGGATCGAGGGAGCCCGGCGCCTGGCCCTGAGCCAGGATATCACCGTGCAGGTCACGGCGGACCAACGCCTCTGGGCCGACAGCCTGATCCTTCAACTCAGGGCCTTCGTCTTCAGCCTCATTCTGATCAGCCTTCTCATCGTGCTGACCCGCTACCTTGTTCAGCGTTTCGCTTCCGGTATTACGGTTTCCTATCCCGGCGACCTCAAGATCCGCGTGTCTCCGGGCCCTACCCTTCTGGAGATGAGCCGGATGAAGGACATTCCGCATGCGGCTGTCTGCGGAGGCCGGGCGCGCTGCTCGACCTGCCGGGTGCGGATTCTCTCCGGCGGCGATACGCTCGACGAGCCCGGGCCGGCGGAATCGGCCGTGCTTTCCAGAATTGCGGCAGGGGAAAACGTGCGCCTGGCCTGCCAGATCAGACCCAGGGGAAACATCGAGGTCCAGCCTCTGGTGCCGGTGAGGGAGGCTGCCGGCTCCGCCCGGCACCTTCAGGATGCCTATTTCTGGGGCGTGGAGCAGGTCGTGACGGTGATGTTCGTCGATCTGCGCAATTTCACCCGCATCACCGAATCCCAGCTCGCCTACGACGTCGTGCATTTGCTCAACAGCTATCTCGATCAGGCCTCGGCGGCCATCCGCGCCGAAGGTGGCTATGTCGACAAGTTCATCGGCGACGGCATCATGGCCATCTTCGGAATGGACTGTGATGCCGCGACCGGCGCCCGTCAGGCACTCAAGGCCAGCAAACGCATCGAAGCCGTCATGACGGCGCTGGAAGCCGAGAAAGCGCCGCAGTTCCGGGATCCGATCCGCCTCGGGATCGGGCTTCATCTAGGCCCGGCTATCCTCGGCCGCATCGGCTCGGCAGGAACCGACGGCACGCGGGGCGGCCTGACGGCGCTCGGCGATGTGGTCAACACGGCCAGCCGACTGGAAACGGAAAACAAGGTTCACGGCAGCTTTCTTGCCGTTTCGAAAGCCGTGATCGACGCTGCAGGCGCCGACATTTCAGGTGCGGAGACATCGGAAATCAAGTTGCGGGGCAAGGAAGTTGCCCTGCAGATATTCACGATGGTCAACCTGGACGGCCTTCTCGTGCCTGATGCCGGCACAGGCAGCAAACACGCCGCAACCAATCGATGACCAGCCTGGAGACACCGTGAGCCAGTTCCCCACACCGCGAGACATGCTGAAGAAACTGATCTCGTTCAATACGGTTTCAGACCGCAGCAACCTTGCCCTGATCGACTTTGTCGAGGAATACCTTGCCGGGCTGGGTGTGACGTCGGTCCGTGTTCCGAGCGAGGACGGCACCAAGGCGTCGCTTCACGCAAGGATCGGCCCGGCACTCGACGGCGGCGCCGTTCTGTCGGCGCACACGGATGTGGTGCCCGTGGAGGGCCAGAACTGGTCACAGGATCCTTTCACCGCCTGGGAAGCCGACGGACGTCTTTACGGGCGCGGCGCGGCGGACATGAAGGGGTTTGCCGCTACAGTGCTCGCGAAGGTGCCCGATTTCCTGTCCGCCGATCTCGGGAGGCCGGTGCATATCGCCCTGTCCTATGACGAGGAAACCGGCTGCACGGGTGTCTCGCCACTCATTGCGGACATGCTCGCAAGAGGACCTAAGCCCGACTTCGTGATCGTGGGGGAACCCACACGCATGAAGGTGGTGAGCGGGCACAAGGGAATCGTCGTTCTGAAGACGCATATCCACGGCCATCCGGTGCATTCCAGCCAGTTGCACAGGGGCGTTTCAGCCATTTCCGCAGCCGCGAATCTGATCACCTGGCTGGATGCAAGGACTGCGGAGAACAAGGCCGGGGCCGAGCCCGATTGTCCATTCGATCCCCCCTACACGACGCTTCATTGCGGCGTAATCCATGGGGGGCAGGCGCATAACATCACCGCCGGGAACTGTGAGTTTGTTACCGACATCCGCATGTTGCCCGGAGAAAGCGCGGACGACTGGGTCGCAGCCTACAGGTCTTTCATCGAAAGCGAGGTCCTGCCCGACATGCAGGCAGTGTCTTCGCAGTGCCGAATCGACGTGACGGAGATGGCGAATGTACCCGGCCTCCGGGAAGAAGAAGACGGCAAGGCGGAAACAGTTGCGCGGCGCCTGACCGGCGACAACGCCCGCAATGTGGTGGTTTATGCGACCGAGGGCGGGATCTTTCAGGCTCACGGGCTTTCCACGATCGTCTGCGGTCCGGGATCCATCGACCAGGCTCATCAACTGGATGAATTCATTGAACTCACGGAATTGGACCGGTGTGCCGCATTTTTGGACAGACTGACTGCGGACCTGTCGCAAATTGACAGTTAAACCGATTTGAATTCAGTCATTTGCAATGTCATAGTTTTCAGCTGCAGGGCAGACGTGCAATCGTCGGAAGAGCTATCATGCTCGGGTTGCCGTTCGGGAAACCGGAAAGAGGGGAAAATGAACAAGAAATTATTTGTGATCGCCGCAACATTATCTGTTGCGGGTTCGTGGTCGGCTGTTCAGGCTGAAACACTGAAATTCGCGTTTCAGGGATCTTTGAACGCACTGGATCCATACAGCCTCAATGAAACTTTCACCTTGTCGTCCCTCGGGAATGTCTATGAGGGTCTGACACGGCGTGCTTCCGATCTGTCGATCGAACCGGGGCTGGCGGAGCGCTGGGAAATCGTCGAGCCGAATCGCTGGCGTTTCTATCTGCGCAAGGGCGTAAAATTCCATAACGGCAACGACTTCAATGCCGAGGATGTCGCATTCTCCGTCGATCGGGTCCATTCCGAAGGGTCGGATCTGAGCACCCGCGTTCCGGCCGACGTCAAGGTCGAGATCGTGGACGATTACACGGTCGATTTTGTCCTGAGCGGCCCGAACCCGATCCTGCATTACGAGTGGGATACGTTCTACATCATGGACAAGGAGTGGACGACCGAAAACGATGCGGTCAAGGTCACTTCCGCGTCCGATACCGCCGCCAACCATGCCGCACTGCATGCGAACGGCACCGGTCCATTCAAGGTCGCCAGCCACGAAGCCGGCGTGAAGACCGTGTTTGAGAAAAACGATGGCTGGTGGGATACGGCAGAGCATAATCTCGACACGGTCGAGTTCACTCCGATTTCCTCCGACGCCACACGGGTTGCCGCGCTTTTGTCCGGCGAACTGGACATGGTGTATCCGATCCCGGTTCAGGACATCAAACGCGTCAACGAAAACGCGGGCACCGTCGCCCTGACCGGACCGGAGCTGCGGACCATTTTCCTGGGCATGGACCAGATGCGGGACGAACTGCTCTATTCGGATGTGAAGGGCAAGAACCCCTTCCAGGACGTGAGAGTCCGCAAGGCCTTTTATCAGGCGATCGACATCGAGGGGATCAAGAAGAAGGTCATGCGCGACCTGTCGACGCCCTCCGCCATCATGATCTCGCCGTTCCTGTTCTCCAAGGCGGGTGAGTTCGAGCGTTATCCGTACGATCCGGAAGCGGCCAAGGCGCTCCTGGCGGAAGCCGGATATGCGGACGGCTTTTCCGTCGGCATGGATTGCCCCAACGACCGCTATGTCAACGATGAAGCCATCTGTCAGGCGGTTGCGTCGATGCTGGCGCGGGTGGGTGTGAAGGTCGATCTCAACGCCCAGCCGAAAGCCAAGTATTTCGCCAAGATCCTGGCTTCGGGCGGCTATGACACCTCCTTCTATCTGCTTGGCTGGACCCCCGGCTCGCTCGACAGCTGGAACGTGCTCAATGACCTGATGAACTGCCGTGACGAGGCAGGTGCCGGCTCACCGTTCAACAATGGCGGTTTCTGCGATCCCAAGATCGACGAACTGACCGACCAGATCCTGGTCGAGATCGATCCGGCCAAGCGTGACGACCTTATCGCCGAGGCCTTCAAGATCGCCCATGACAACGTCTACTACCTGCCGCTTCACCAGCAGGGGCTCGCCTGGGGCGTTTCGGACAAGGTGCAGCTCGTTCAACGTGCCGACAACCAGTTCAAGTTCCGGTTCGTGACCAAGAACTGATCCGGCACTTCCAACACAGCGTCCCCGCCCGATCGCCGGGCGGGGAGGTATTCCTGTTCCGACCTGAAGAGCCGATATGATTGGATTTGCGACGCGCCGCTTTGTACAGGCGATGATTGTCATGCTGGTGGTGGCGCTTCTGTCCTTCACCATGTTCCGTTTTGTCGGCGACCCGGTCAACCAGATGGTCGGCATCGAGACTTCCCTTGAAGAGCGCGAAGCCCTGCGGGAGCGGCTCGGGCTGAACGATCCGATCCCGATCCAGTTCTATAATTTCCTGTCCAAGGCGGTGCGGTTCGACTTCGGCACCTCCTACCAGTTCCGCCAACCGGTTTCCGACCTCTTCGCCAAACGCATTCCGGCGACGCTTGAACTCAGCTTCACATCGGCGCTGTTCGCTCTTGTCGTCGGCGTTCCGATGGGCATCTTCGCGGGCCTCAACAGGGAGTCGCCCATCTCGAAACTGTTTCTTTCGGTATCCCTCATCGGAATATCCCTGCCGACATTCTTTATCGGGATCCTGCTGATTTTCCTGTTTTCCGTGACCCTCCAGTGGCTGCCGAGCTTCGGCCGCGGGGAGACGGTGCAGATAGGTTCATGGTGGACCACCGGTTTCCTGACGGTCTCCGGCCTGAAAGCGCTGATCCTGCCATCGATCACACTCGGTCTCTACCAGATGACCCTGATCATGCGGCTGATCCGCGCCGAGATGCTTGAGGTCATCCGCACCGATTATATCAAGTTCGCTCGCGCCCGCGGCCTGCCGGACCGGCTGGTCAATTTCCGCCATGCGCTCAAGAATACGCTGGTTCCAGTGGTCACCATCACCGGCCTTCAGCTCGGGTCGATCATCGCTTTCGCGACCATCACCGAGACCGTGTTTCAATGGCCGGGCATGGGTCTCCTGTTCCTGCAGGCGGTGCAGAATGTCGATATTCCGATCATGTCGGCCTATCTGCTGCTGACCGCCTTCATGTTCGTGGCGATCAACTTCATCGTCGACATCCTCTATTTTCTCATCGATCCGCGCCTGCGGGTCGGACGGCCTTAAGGGAGACAGCCAGCCATGCCTACAGTCTCCAACGAAGAAGCGAAGGCCGCGGTGCAGGACCGGAGCGGGGTGCAACCCACTCCCGGACGCATGACGAGAATCGTGGACAGCGACTTCTTCCATGCCTTCCTGCGGTCAAAGGTGACGGTCGTCGCCGCCTGCGGCACGTTGATCCTGTTTCTGCTCGCCTTTCTGGCGCCGTGGATCGCTCCGCACAATCCTTTCGATCTGGCCTCCATATCGATCATGGACGCCCGCGTCCCGCCGGTCTGGATGGACTATTCCGACCCGCGTTTCGTGCTTGGAACCGATGACCAGGGACGGGATCTTCTCTCCGGCATCTTCTACGGTATGCGCATTTCGCTGATCGTCGGCTTCTGCTCCGTTGCTGCCGCCGCCGTCATCGGCATCACCCTGGGACTGGTCGCCGGTTACATGGGTGGACGGATCGATGCGATCATCATGCGCATCGCCGATGTCCAGCTCACCTTCCCGGCCATTCTGATCGCGTTGCTGATCGACGGTATTGCGAACGGAATTTTCGGGTCCCTCGACCGCGACGTCTTCGCTTTCTACATTCTGATCGTGGCGCTGGCCCTGTCCTTCTGGGTTCAATATGCCCGGACCGTGCGCGGCTCGACCATGGTGGAAAAAAGCAAGGAATACGTTCAGGCGGCCCGGGTGATCGGCCTGCCTTCCGTCATTATCATGGCGCGCCACATCCTGCCGAACGTGATGGGACCGGTGATGGTGATCGCCACCATCAATCTGGCGCTGGCCATCGTGACCGAGGCAACGCTGTCCTTTCTCGGTGTCGGCATGCCGCCCACCCAGCCGTCCCTCGGCACGCTGATCGCAATCGGCAACGATTTTCTCTATTCTGGTGAGTGGTGGATCGCGATCTTTCCCGGTGTTGCGCTGGCCCTTCTGGTCCTGAACGTCAACCTTCTGGGCGACTGGCTGCGCGACGCCCTCAACCCGAAACTGCGGTGAGGGCAAAATGAGCGTGCTTGATATCAGGGATCTCACCGTCGAATTTCCGGGCCGGAAGTCTGTCTTCGTCGCCGTCGACGACGTCAGTCTCAGCGTCGAGGCCGGCAAGATACTTGGCGTGGTGGGGGAATCGGGCGCCGGCAAGTCAACCGTCGGCAATGCGGTGATCGGTCTGTTGCAGGAGCCGGGACACATCGCCGGTGGCGAAATCTTCCTGCACGACCAGCGCATCGACCAGCTGCCCTACAAGCAGCAGCGCCTGCTGCGGGGGCGCAGGATCGGGATGATCTTCCAGGACCCGCTGACCTCGCTCGACCCGCTGCAGACCGTCGAATCCCAATTGGTGGAGACCATCCGCACCCATCTGCCGCTGACCGGCACGCAGGCGCGGGAACGGGCCATAGAGCTGATCGACGCGGTCGGCATTCCCGATCCGGAAGAGCGGATCGGACAATATCCGCACCAGTTTTCCGGCGGAATGCGCCAGCGGGTGGTCATCGCGCTTGCCCTGTGCGCGGAACCGGAACTGGTGATCGCCGATGAGCCGACCACGGCTCTGGATGTCTCCATTCAGGCGCAGATCCTCGAGCTCATGAAGAAGCTCTGCTCGGAGCGGAATGTCGCCATGATGGTGATCACCCACGACATGGGCGTCATCGCAGACATCACCGATCATGTTGCAGTGATGTATCACGGCAAACTCGTGGAATACGGCGAGACAACGAAGGTTCTCGGCGCGCCGGAACATCCCTACACGCAGAGCCTGATTTCCGCGGTGCCGCGGCCGGATATCAAGGTCGACCGGTTTCCGGTCGTGAACTACATCGAGGCGGCAGGCACGCCGCAAAGGCAGATCGACATTTCCACCCACTGGCTGGGCAAGGCACGCGATTTCAGCACCATTTCCGGTCCACTGGTGCGCATCCGGGATCTGGACATGCGGTTCGAGACACGGGGATCGATATTCCCGTCCAGGCGGAAATACTTTCAGGCCGTCAAGAAGGTCAGTTTCGATATCGAACAAGGCGAGACCTTCGGTCTTGTCGGCGAAAGCGGCTCGGGCAAGTCGACCATCGCACGGCTTATCACCGGCCTTTACCAGCCGACCAGCGGCTCCATCCTTTTCGGAGCAACGGATCTCACATCGCTGAAAAACCGCCGCGACGTGCTGGCGATGCGCAGACAGATGCAGATGATCTTCCAGGATCCCTATTCCTCCCTCAACGCCCGCATGCGCGTCAGGGAGATCATCGCCGAGCCAATCCGGTTCCATAAACTGGCCTCCGGAAACGCCGAAGTCCGGCGGATCGTCGACGACCTTTTGGATCATGTCGGCCTCGGCACGGCCGCGGGGCAGAAATATCCGCATGAATTTTCCGGCGGGCAGCGTCAACGCATTTCCATCGCCCGCGCGCTTGCAACCCGGCCACGCTTCCTGATCTGCGACGAGCCGACGTCGGCGCTCGATGTCTCGATCCAGGCGCAGATCCTCAACCTCCTAAAGGACCTTCAGGAGGAGCTGCGGCTGACCATGCTGTTTATCAGTCACGATCTGGCAGTGGTCCGGCAAATGTGCAACCGCATCGGCGTCATGCGCCATGGCGAATTGTGCGAAGTCTCCGGGTGCGACGAGCTGTTCGAAGCGCCGCAGCACGCCTATACGCGCGAACTGCTGAACCTGATGCCGTCAATGGAGCTGCTGTCGCGCGCCAGTCTGGAACCCGCCTGACACCCAGGCTCACGGGTAGGGCGCTGTAAGTCCCTGAGGCTTCAAGTCCCTGAGTATGAGTCTTTTTTCGGATTCTTCCGAGTCGCGCGGTTGACTCGGGCAACGGCCCTGATTCCCGGTTTGGCCCACGCGGATAACCACAATCGAGTCCGCACCCGGCAGATTTTTCCCCCTTCCGATGCCGCTTCGCCCCTGGCTCAGAACAACTTCCACGGACTTGCGCGAAACGGCAATCAGACAGCTGGTTTCATGGCACGAGCAGTTCCACAAGCGGGAAACAAACTCCAATTGACATCATAAAACGGAAGACTGGCCGGCCTTCCTGTTAATATAAAACATCCCGAAATTTCATCCGCCCGGCGGGCTACTTCAGATGAGCCTTCAAATACATCCGGCTCTGAATCTCTTTACATATGAAACTTGCTCCAGGCGAAAAGGCAGTCACGTGACGCCCTGCGTGAATGCTCGGCATTTTTGCGCATGACCTGCGGCGCGCACCCCCAATTCATCCGCTGCCTCGTTCTCACGCCATTGCCCGGCGAAACCCCATCCAGCATTTTTGAACACGAACCTCCGACCCTCTCCGCAACAGGCGCCATCGACGCCAAACGGGGAGAACAGCAAGAACCACAAGGCGAAAGTTTCCGGCCATGCCGAAAAAATCTTTTACTTCAACACTCTGGTTTCTTTTCTCGGGGACTTCGGTGGTCTTTCTGGTTTTTGCAATGAGCGCGATGTCCTTGGGAAACGACGCGCCCGACCAGCCGATCCTGATTTTTGAAAAATTCAGCGCCCTGTTTTTCGGCATGTTTTCTTCGATTTTCTCGCTGCTTGCGCTGTCTTTCTCCATGAATTGCTTGATCGGCCGCCCGCTCACCCTGATGACTGTCGCCACGAGTTCCCTACTTCTGGGATTTACGGTTCTGCTACTGCATGCCGGCATCGCGACCGACCTTGCCAGCGCCCCGGCGATCTGCGCGGCATTCATGATGACATTGCGTTCCTTCGGCGTTGCCCTGCTTCCCCCCCGGGGTGACAGGAACGGTGTGCGGGAAGCCGTGTGGTCGCTCCTGCTCACGACCGGAACGGCTGTGGTCTGGTGGGTCGTCGATCCGGCCATGGTGCCCCCTGCGATGGCGGCTGCACTGCTGCTCTCCTGGCCGCACCTGATCGACGGGATCAATGCCTTCGCGGACAAGGTGTTCCACGAGGCTGCGATGGCTGCCGGAGCGCGCGATCTCGGCCAGGGCGCATTCACACGGATCGCAAGAGCCCGGGATATCGTCATCGACAAGTCGGCGGTTATGTCCGGTCCCGACCTGATGGTCACCAACGTGATGGCTTTCGACAACGAACCAAAGACGCTGCTTGCCGTCGCCGCCTCGGCCGAAGCCCAGTCGAGCCACCCGGTCGCCGTCGCTCTGCGCCAACTGGCCGAGCAGTGGCATGTAGCGGTCAGAGCGCCGGACCGTTTCGAGCCGGAGCCGGGTCTCGGTGTGGTTGCCCTTCTGGGCGGCCAGACGGTGGTGATCGGCACCACCGCTCTGCTCAACCGGCTCAAGATCGACAGTTTCACCGCCGATGCCATTGCCCGCTCGCTGGAAGCGGACGGCAAGACGGTCCTGCGCGTTGCTGTCGGCGGCAGGGTTGTCGGCGTGCTCGGCCTTGAGGGGACGCTGCGCCAAGACGCGGGTGTTGCAGGTCTCGCCCTGCGGTCGGAAGGACTGGTTCCCTGGCTTTTCAGCGGCGACAGCCAGAAGACCCGTAAAGCGCTTGGCGACATGCTCGGCCTGGAACTCCTCGATGATCCCAGGCCCGGCGAAACCGCCCGGGACGCCGTCTCCAGAGCCCGGCTGCAGAACCCGCTCGTGCTCACACTCTCGCAGGACCGCACCGCCCTTGAACTCAGGGATTGCACTGCTCCGACTGAAGAGCAGGACGAGACCGCGCCGATTGCCGTCAGCAACACCGACGACATCGGAGCGTTTCCGGCCCTCAAGGCTCTTGCCATGCGCCGCAACCTGCTTGCCCTGCACGCCAGACGGCTTCTGATCGGGATCTGGGCGCTGGCCGGACTTTGCGGCGCCTGCTTCCTCCTGCCGTTTTCCGTCGCGCCGATGCTGTTTGCTCTCTGCCTTGCGATCCTCTGGGCTTTCGCCCGATTCTCTGTCGCCGACACCGGTCGAAGGCTTGCCACCGCCCGTCACGATGCAGAAGGCCTGGTGTTCGAAGCCGAATAATTTCCCGCCGAACCGAATTGCGCGGTCAGCGCCTTTACAGCGCAAGAACACTGGTGTTTATCCACCCTGCACTGTTCAGGTCATGGATTTGCATATAGCGATGAAACCGTGACCCGGGGTGTGAACTCATAAATGCAGGCGAAGTGGCCTCGGAAATGGCGGGATACCGTCCCGACGCGGGCGATGAGCGGACTTTCTGACCGGTCAGGCACGCCTATGATCCCTGGGTGAAGCCATTTCATCTTCATTTATGAGTCCCCACCCCAAACCGATTCAGTTGAGGGAAGAGGCTTCATGAGCGACACCAAACAACCGAAGCTGCGGTCCGCGGCCTGGTTCAACAATCCGGACAACCCGGGCATGACCGCGCTTTATGTCGAGCGCTATCTCAATTTCGGCATCACCCGTGAAGAGCTGCAATCCGGCAAGCCGATCATCGGAATTGCCCAGACCGGGTCCGACCTCTCCCCGTGCAACCGCCATCATCTGGAACTTGCCAAGCGCGTGCGTGAAGGCATCCGCGAGGCGGGTGGCATCGCGTTCGAATTCCCGGTGCATCCGATCCAGGAAACCGGCAAGCGTCCGACAGCGACCCTCGACCGGAACCTTGCCTATCTCGGCCTTGTGGAACTGCTTTACGGCTACCCGATCGACGGCGTCGTGCTGACCATCGGCTGTGACAAGACAACGCCGGCCTGCCTGATGGCCGCGGCAACCGTCAATATTCCTGCAATCGCGCTGTCCGTCGGCCCGATGCTGAACGGCTGGCACAAGGGCGAGCGTACCGGGTCGGGGACCATCGTCTGGAAAGCCCGCGAGATGCTTGCCGCCGGCGAGATCGACTATGAAGGCTTTATGGATCTCGTCTCCTCCTCGGCGCCCTCCGTCGGATATTGCAACACCATGGGCACGGCCACCACGATGAATTCGCTGGCCGAGGCGCTCGGAATGCAGCTTCCCGGCGCGGCGGCGATCCCGGCTCCTTACCGGGAGCGCGGCGCGATCTCCTACCAGACCGGCAAACGTATCGTCGACATGGTTCACGAGGACCGCAAACCGTCGGACATCATGACCCGCGAGGCGTTCGAAAACGCCATTGTCGTCAACTCGGCCATCGGCGGGTCGACCAACGCGCCGATCCATCTGAACGGCATTGCCCGTCATCTTGGCGTCGCGCTCGACAATGACGACTGGCAACGCCTGGGCCATGACATTCCGCTGCTGGTCAACCTGCAGCCGGCCGGGGAGTATCTCGGCGAGGATTATTTTCATGCCGGCGGCGTGCCGGCCGTCGTCGCCGAACTGATGCGCCACGGCAAGCTGCCGCATCCGGACGCGGTCACCGCCAACGGCAAATCGATGGGCGAGAACTGCCAGGGCATCACCACCGACCTGCCGGATGTGATCAAACCCTATGACAAGCCGCTGAAGGAACACGCCGGCTTCATCAACCTGAAGGGCAATCTCTTCGACAGCGCGATCATGAAGACCAGCGTGATTTCGGAAGAATTCCGCAACCGCTATCTCTCCAACCCGGACGATCCGGAAGCCTTCGAGGGCCGGGCCATCGTTTTCGAGGGACCGGAGGATTATCACCACAATATCGACAATCCTGATCTCGGCATCGACGAACACTGCATGCTGTTCATCCGCGGAACGGGACCGATCGGCTATCCGGGTGGTGCGGAAGTCGTCAACATGCAGCCGCCGACGGCGCTGATCAAGCGCGGCATCACTTCGCTGCCCTGTATCGGCGACGGCCGCCAGTCCGGAACCTCCGGTTCGCCATCGATCCTGAACGCCTCTCCGGAGGCTGCCGCAATGGGCGGGCTGGCGCTTCTGAAAACCGGCGATCCGGTGCGGATCGACCTGCGCAAGGGAACCGCCAATATCCTGATCTCCGACGAGGAGCTGGAGCAGCGACGCACCGACCTGGAGGCCGCCGGCGGGTTCAAGGTTGCCGAAAGCCAGACCCCCTGGCAGGAAATCCAACGTGCCATGATCGGCCAGTTCGACAAGGGCATGGTTCTGGAACCGGCGGTGAAATATCAGGATGTGGCGCATACCAGGGGACTGCCGCGTGACAATCACTGATCTGGCACCGATCTGGCCCGGACACCGAGCCGGGACGCGCCCTTCGCCCGCTCGCCCACCTCGGCTTTGACTTGCCTTGGGCGAACGGGCAGCGATACGAATTTCACACTTGACGATTACGTAAACGGCATGCTTCAAGGAAGCAACAAGGGGCCTACGCCTCATTCAAACGGGAGAAGACAGATGTCCCTGGAAAAGCTTACCGAAGGTGTCCGTGCGAAAGTTGCGGATGGCGGCATTGAAGAAAGCGTCAAGTTCGATCTTGGCGAGACCGGCATCATATATCTGCAGGGCTCCAAGGTGTCCAACGAGGACCAGGAAGCCGACTGCACCATCAAGATGAGCGCCGAAGACCTGGACGACCTCCTGTCCGGCGACCTCAACCCGACCGCCGCCTTCATGGGCGGCAAGATGCAGGTGGAAGGCGACATGAGTGTCGCGATGAAACTCGGCAGCATCGTTTAAGACCTCGCGCCAAAACGCAGACACGGTTTCAGCCGGCCCCATGTGGGGCCGGTTTTTTGTTGGCGACAAGGAGCGCCCTCGACATGTGAAAACGGCGTACGCAAGCACATCCGTTGCAGACCGATGACAAAGTCAGCCTTCCCATCGTCATCTCGGCTCAGCGCTGCGCTTGGCCGGGGTGACAACCGAGAGCGGGACTCAGGCTCTCGGTTCTCTCAACAGAGTTGATGACGAATTGAGTGTCTGTGTCAGCAATAGAAAACGGCGGACCCGAGGGCCCGCCGCTTGAAGTTGTCAGTGCTCCGCATTCCTAGCGGTTTGTGACGATCTCCGGTCCCATCAGGCTGTAGGGAAGCCAGGTGGAGATGGCAGGGACATAGGTGATCAGGATCAGGAACACGAACAGGATCATCACGAAGGGCGCCGCCGCCCGGACGACCTGCACCAGACTCATTCCCGTTATTCCCGAGGTCACGAACAGGTTCAGCCCGATGGGTGGCGTGATCATGCCGATTTCCATGTTCACCACCATGATGATGCCGAGATGAACCGGATCGACGCCGAGTTCCATGCCGATCGGAAACACCACCGGCGCCACGATCAGCAGCAGGCCCGACGGTTCCATGAACTGGCCGCCAATCAACAGCAGAATGTTGACCGCGATCAGGAAGGTGAACCAGTTGAACCCGGCACCGATCATCCAGTCGGTGATCGCCTGCGGGATCCGCTCGGACGTCAGAACGTGGGCGAAGAGCAGCGCATTGACGATGATGAACATCAGCATGATCGTCGTTTTCGCGGCGTCGATCAGCACTTTCTTCGTGTCTGCATGGAAGCAGCCCGGAAAGAAGTAGATCACTGTCAGCAGGACATTGCGGACGATCGCGGACACTATGGACTCGCCGTCCTTGCGCATCGGCACATCCTTGAGCGGACCCATGTCGCGATAGATGAAAATCGCGATCAGGAACGCGTAGACAGCAGCGACGGCAGCGGCTTCGGTCGGTGTGAAGATGCCCCCGTAGATGCCGCCCAGAATGATCACGATGAGCAGCAGCCCGAAGGCGGCTTCGCCGGCAGCGCCGAGAATCTCGCTCATACCGGCAAAGGGCTGCTTCGGCATGTTCTTGATGCGCGCGTTGACGTAGATGGCGATCATCAGCATCAGGCCGGCCACGATGCCCGGGATCACCCCGGCCAGGAACATCCGGCCGACGGACACGTCGGTCGCGGCGGAATAGACCACCATGACGATGGACGGCGGGATCAGGATGCCGAGCGTTCCAGCATTGGCAATGACACCGGCGGCGAATTCCTTGGTGTAGCCGACCTGGCGCATGCCGGCGATTGCGATCGTGCCGATGGCGACCACGGTGGCCGGAGACGAACCGGACAGCGCCGCAAACAGCATGCAGGAGAAGACCGCGGCGATGGCCAGACCGCCGCGAATATGGCCGACGCAGGCAATCGCGAAGCGGATGATGCGCCGGGCGACACCGCCGGTCGACATGAAGGCGGAGGCCAGGATGAAGAACGGGATCGCCAGAAGGGTGTAGTTCTGCGACGCCGTGAACAGCTGCAGGGCCACCGACGAGATCGAGTCGTTGGAGAAAAAGGCAATCGCCAGGACGCTCGAAAGGCCCAGCGAAATGGCGATAGGTACGCCCAGGAACAAAAGCCCGAGGACGAGGATAAAGAGAATTGCAGCTTCCATCGGTCCCGCCTCAGTCCTTCAGAATGTCTTTGTTTTCCGCAACGAGTTCTTCCGCCTCGTGTGCGGCGATCATCATCTCGCGTTCGCCGGTGATAATCTGCCAGGCCGCCTGAAGGCAGCGAAACAGGAACAGAGCCAGCCCGATGGGAAGGATCAGATAGGCAATCCAGCGCTGGACGCGTTCCTGGGTGCCGAAATTCTCGATGATGGCCTGCGGATAGCGCAGATCGTCCAGGCCGATGCCGATCTTGTACATCTTCTGCCAGTAGTCGATGGCACCGCCGCGGGTGTTCAGCCCGAAAACATGCAGCCATTCGGAATGCAACAGGGTGAGGGCATAGATGGCCCCGCACAGCGCACCGAAGACGGCAACCACGCGGAACATCGGTTTGGGGAACAGGCGGATGATCGCATCGACGCCCAGATGCGATCCGATCTTGACGCCGTAGCTCATGCCGAACAGGATCAACCAGGCAAACAGGATGCGTGTGAATTCCAGGGCTCCGGTCCAACCGGAATTGAACCCGTACCGCGCCACCACCTGGGTGAAGGATACGATGGTCATCGCCGCCAGGAGAAAGGCCAGGACACCTTCCTCGAAGCGCGTGACCCAATTGTCGACGCGTTGCATGCGTTCCCCCCAACAGGCCTACCGGCCCTTGTGCACTTCCGTGGCCGCGTTTTCTGCGGCGGCAGGACTTTGAAAGAAGGGCCGGACAGGATATTCCCGCCGGCCCTCCCGAGTTTGATTGCGATCCGAGATCAGCTGGCGTTGTTGGATGCAACGGCGGAGTCGATCAACTCCTTGCCGATATCACCTTCGAACTTTTCCCAGACCGGCTTCATCGCATCGACCCAGGCCTTGCGCTGTTCGGGGCTGAGTTCACGGATGGTGGAACCGGCTTCGAGGATGCGCGCCCGGTTGGCCATTTCCTTTTCGGCAACAGCGCCGTTTGCCTTGGAAGTGACTTCCTCGACGATGGTCAGGAACTGCTCGCGAACGTCAGGCTCCAGGCTGTTCAGCCACTCGTCGGAAGTGACGAGCAGGTAGGCCAGCAGCTGGTGGTTGGTTTCCGAGATGCCGTCCTGAACCTCGAAGAACTTCTGCGTATAGATGTTGGACCAGGAGTTTTCCTGACCGTCCACCACACCGGTCTGCAGCGCGCCATAGACTTCCTTGAAGGCCAGTTTCTGAGCATTGGCGCCCATGGCTTCGATCATGGCGACCGCGACGTCGGAGGTCTGCACGCGGAACTTCAGGCCTTCAGCATCGGAGGGCAGAAGAAGCGGTTTGTTGGCCGAGAACTGCTTCAGGCCCGAGCTCCAGTAACCGAGCCCGAGAAAGCCGTAGTCGGTCATGGAGCCCAGAAGCTCCTTGCCGTCCGGACCTGTGGTGAAGCGCTCGACGGCGTTCAGATCCTGGAACAGGAACGGCAGGTCGAACAGGCGGAACTTCAGCGTGTAGGCTTCGAACTTGGACAAGGACGGTGCGGCAAGCTGAACGTCGCCGAGAAGCAGGGCTTCCATCACCTTGTCGTCGTCGAAGAGCTGCGAGTTGGCGAACACCTGCATGCAGGCCTTGCCGTCCATTTCGCTGTTGACGCGGTCGGCCAGCATCGTGGCGGCGTCGCCCTTCGGGTGACCGGTTGCGGCAACCACGTGGCTGAACTTGATGACGATTTCGCCGTCATCGCAGGAATCTGCCGCGTAGGCATTGGCGGAAAGCGCGAAAGTCGCCGCAGTTGCAGCGGCGAGAACGAATTTTTTCATCGGATGTCCTCCCAGACATTTCGGAATGACGGCCGTTCGGACCGGACAGCACGGTGGCTGGTCGGCGCATTCATCGCAATAGCCGTGCCAAGTGCTTCCGCCGTCCGGAAAAGCCCCTGTTTCCGCAGATTAACAAAGTGTTGCCTGAACACCTAATGTGGTTCGTTATGCAGAAGATGGGTCGTTTGCGACGCATGTCAGAGCGTCCATGTGTCGAAATCGACACATCTGGGAGCACAGGATGCGGCTTATTGCCAGAGAGCGCCACTGGCGGGGTCGTGCCGCAGCGGGCTTGTGATCCGCTTGAGCTTGTCCGGGTTGCGGATAATGAAGATCCGGTCGATGCGGCCATCGCCGTCGTAGCCGAGCGTCAGTGCGGTCACGACGCGCGAGTCCTCCAGCAGGAGAAACCCCTTCAATCCGTTGATGTTGCAAGGTTCAACCGGACCGCCGCCCCAGAGCCGGGACATGATTCGCGCAACATATTTTGCAACGCCGTCCCGACCTTCCAGGACACGCCCCAGGGCCGTTGCCTTGCCGCCGCCGTCGGACCGGAACTGAACGCTTTCCGCCAGGAGCCCGCTGAGTTGCTCGGTGGAGCCGCTTTCCAGTGCCGTCATGAAGGCACCCAGCATGCGCTGCTGATGGTCGGGCGACGGCACGAAGCGAGACGCCGGGTCCTGAATGTGTTTGCCGGCCCGCGAGACAAGCTGGCGACAGGCCGTTTCGCTGATGCCCAGCGCCGCCGCAACCTCTTCATAGGGTTTGGCGAAGACCTCCCGAAGCAGGTAGGCCGCGCGCTCTTTCGGGCTGAGACGCTCCAGCAGCAGCAAGAAAGCGGTCGTCAGCGACTGCGCACGGTCCAGGTCCCCTTCGGGCGTTGCCTCCGCCTCGATGTGAAGCGGTTCGGGGATCCACGGGCCGACATAGTCGACCCGTTTCCTGTGGGCGGATTTCAACAGGTCCAGACAGCGATTGGTGCAGACCGCCGTCAGGAAGGCATCGGCGTTGACGATCGACGCCTTCTCGACACTCTGCCATTTGACGAAAGTGTCCTGAACCGCATCTTCCGCATCCGCCATGGAGCCCAGCATGCGGTAGGCCAGGCCCAGAAGGCGCGGACGGGCGGCTTCGAAGAGACCGCTGTCTGAAGTCCCGCTCATCTTAATGGTTCGACACCTGCATCCGGTTCCAGAGATTGATCATGGCGATGGCCGACGTCATGGCGCTGATCTGAGCATCGTCGAAATGCCCGCGCAATGCAGCCCGCAGGCTTTCATAGTCGGTTTCAACCTCCAGACTGGTCAAGGCCTCCGTCCAGGCGAATGCCGCCTTTTCCGCCGGAGTGAAATCCGCCACATGCCGCCAGACGGTCAGGCGTTCGATCCGCTCGTGACTGTCGCCGGCTTCAAGCGCTTCCTTCGTGTGCAACTTCACGCAATAGGCGCATTGATTGATCTGGGAAGCGCGCAGATCGATCAGGTGCCGCAGTTTCGGCTCAAGGTCCGTCTTGCCGATTTCTCCGCTTGCGGCACTGAAGCTCTGCAAGACCGAGGGGATGAACTGCAGATAGTTGATGGACGTCGCATTGGTCATGAATGTCTTCCATGTGTTCAGGGGGTGACATTCAAGAGACGCGTGAAGAGCCCGGTTTGTGACATGACGTTTCAGATCGAGGGCTCAGAAATCTAATCGAGAGCCACTTCCTCCCTGCCTAGCCCGTATTTGCGCATCTTTTCGTAGAGGGCCTTGCGGGAAATCCCGAGATGTTCGTAGGTCGGTTTGATGGCGCCGTCGTTGCGCTTCAGTTCGGCGGCAATGAGTGCCCGTTCATAGGAAGCCACCTGATCGAAAAGGGATGAACCGCCGGCCGTCCGCGGCGCACCGGCCGGCTCCAGCCCCAGCACGAACCGGTCGGCGATATTACGCAGTTCCCGGACGTTGCCGGGCCACTCGCGCGTCATCAGTCCCGCCAGGAACTCCTCGTCGATATCGGGAATCTCGCGCCGGTAGCGGGCACGGGCCTCGATGGCCAGATGGCGGAACAGCAGCGGGATATCCTCAAGGCGCTCACGAAGCGGCGGAATTTCGACATTCACCACATTGAGACGGTAGAAGAGGTCCAGCCGGAATCGGCCTTGCTTGCCGGCTGTCTCCAGATCCTCCTTGGTGGCCGCAATGAAGCGGACATCCAGTTCTATCGGACGATTGGACCCGAGCCGTTCGATCGTCCGGGTTTCGATCACCCGCAGCAGCTTGACCTGGAGTTCCAGCGGCATGGATTCGATCTCGTCGAGAAACACCGTGCCGCCATGGGCGTGCTCGAGCTTGCCGATCCGCTGGCCGCTGGCGCCGGTAAAGGCGCCCTTCTCGTGACCGAAGAGCTCGGATTCGATGATTTCCGCCGGAAGCGCGCCGCAGTTCAGCGCAACGAACGGTCTTTTGCGGCGCGGACCTTCGTCATGCAGAGCCCGCGCAACGACTTCCTTGCCGGACCCGGTTTCGCCGAGGATCAGTATGTCGGCATCGGTGGCGGCCAGCG
Organism: uncultured Roseibium sp.; assembly: GCF_947496995.1. Lineage (GTDB taxonomy): Bacteria > Pseudomonadota > Alphaproteobacteria > Rhizobiales > Stappiaceae > Roseibium. The sequence continues at coordinate 177,401 of NZ_CANMFD010000006.1, read as the reverse complement.
CCATGACATTGCGGCGCAGCAGATCCATGGCCGGCGTCCGCCCCACCAGACGGCTTTCCAGCCCGGTCCTGTCGGCCAGTTCCTCGCGCAGCTTGCGGTTTTCCAGAACCAGCCTGCGCTTGTCCAGCGCACGCTCGACCACGGAGGCGAGCCGGGACACGGAGAAGGGCTTTTCCATGAAGTCATATGCGCCTGCCCGCATCGCCTCGACCGCCAGCGGCACGTCGCCATGTCCGGTGATCAGAACGACCGGAAGGGCCGGATCGATTTCAAAGGCGCGTTTCATGACCTGAAAGCCGTCCGTGCCCGGCATGCGGATGTCCGTCACCAGAACACCGTAAAAACCGCGATTGATGCATTCCAGCGCTTCTTCAGGCGTCCCCGATGCAAAGACCTTCTGACCGGACAGTTCCAGCCCCTGGGAAAGCGATCCGCGCAGATCCGCCTCGTCGTCAACCAAAAGCACGGTCGCCTGGTCCATATGGATGTGCCTTATTCCGCCGCCAGCAGCTGTTTATCCGCGATCGGCAGCCGCATGGTGAATTCCGCGCCGCCGCCCTCCCGGTTCGCCACTTTCAGCGAGCCGGAAAAATCATGAACGATCTTATAGGCAATCGACAGGCCGAGCCCAAGTCCCGCGCCGACATCCTTGGTGGTGAAAAACGGATCGAAGATCTGCGGCATGACGTCCTCATCTATTCCGGTCCCGTTATCCCGGACGCTCAGGACGGCATCCGTGCCCTCGCGGCGGAGCATGAGAGTGACCTGAGGTCGTTGCCTTCCGCCGACCGCGTCCAGCGCGTTGGAAAGCAGATTGATCATCACCTGTTCCAGCCGGATCTGCCCGCCCTTGACGATAATGTCGGTTTCAGGCAGCTCCGCGATCACCTCAACCGCGCTCTGCTTGATCTGCGGCTGCAGCAGCAGCAACGTCTCGTCGATCACCTTGCGAAGCGAAACGGCCCGGATTTCCGTTCCGGACTTGCGGGTGAAGCCTTTCAGGGTCTTGGCGATTTCGGCCATGCGGGAGACCATGCCGCCGATCCGGGTGAGGTTGGCCCGGGCTTCCTCGGCCCGGCCGCGATCGATCAGCATTTCGGCGACCTCCGCGTCCGAGCGGATGGCTGCCAGCGGCTGGTTGTATTCGTGGCTGAGGGCCGCCGACATCCGTCCCAGGGTGGCGAGCTTCGCCGCCTGCACCAGTTCGGCCTGGGCCAGGCGCAGATTGGTTTCCGCCTGCTCGCGCTCGCGCACTTCCTCTTCCAGAAGTTCGTTCGCCTTGCGCAATTCCATCGTACGGCTTCGTACTCGCCGTTCCAGCCGCAGGGAGACAGCCTTGTCACGGCGGATCTGGCGGCTGAATTCCTCCCGACGCAGAAGAACGATCCACAGGCCACCCGCCGCGATCACACAGCCCAGCAGCGCGGCGACCATGGCCCAGGCCGACTGCTGGCGCGCATCGTCGACACTGACCAGGGTTTCGACAGTCCAGCCCAGAACGGGCAGGGACGTGGTCAAGGGCATGTAATTATTCGTCCCGCCGGAGGAGGGCAGCAACAGGCTGAGGCGGCTGAGGCCGGAAAGACGGGCAATATCCCGCCCGAAATCCAGTTCGGAGACGAACTTGCCGCGCCATCCCGGCACGTTGGTCACCACGACGCGGCCTTCGTCGTCCAGCGCCAGGATCGGATCCTTGCTGAGGGCCCAGGCCTGTTCGACATCCTCCAGGCTGACGCGAACGGCCAGAATACCGATCAGCTGGTCGCCATTGCGCAGTGGCGAAGCGAACACATAGCTGGCCGCAGTCTGCGGGTTTCCGGCAATGAGCTGGCGCCCGAGCTGGCCCTGTCTTGCCTGCCCGAAGGCTTCGGCAATGGAGGCGCCGCCGCCGATCGCTCCGAAAGGAACACCATGCTGGCTCGTGACGATGACACGGCCGAGCGGGTCCATCAGCCAGACTTCCTCCGCGCCGGACATGCCAGCCGCGACGGAGGTGATGGTCCGGTCCAGGGCAATGTCGAGACCGGACACCAGACGGCCCGTTTCAGGTCCGCGCGCCAATAGCGGCGACAGCAGCCGGAACTTGTCCAGAAGCCGTTCCAGAACGGCGGCCTGCACGGCAAGATTGGCCTCCGCCCGGGTCTCGATCTCGGCCAGGGTCAGGCGCAGGCTGGCCAAGCCGGTCAGCCACAGGATTGCCAGGCTCACCGCCACCATGGCCGCCCCGATCCCCAGTTTCAGATTGCGCCATGCCCGGCGCCGCGATCCACGTGTCATTGCGCCAGTATATGGCAGGCGCCTCTTTGCCTGCAATTCAGGTCTCCCCGGATACCGGCGGCGCCAGCGTGCTCTGCCCCCGGTCGATTGAAACGCTCTTGATCAGCGCAGTCACGGCCATGCCCGGTTTCAGTCCGAGATCCGACACCGAAGCCCGGGTGATGCGGGCGCGGATCGTCTGGCCGGCCAGGGAACACAGGATTTCCGCGTAGGGACCCGCCTCTCCTGAAATGCTTTCGATTGTCGCGGGGAGCGCGTTGCGAATGGAAAGACCTTCCGGGGGGACGACGGCGAGCGCAACGTCGCGGGCGAGAATGCGCAAACGAACCGCGTCGCCCGGTGCGGCCGCCAGTCCCGGGATCTGCAGCTCCGGGCCGCCGATATCGACATGCGCAAGACCCCAGGCCGCGTCGATCCTGCTGACGGTACCGCTCAACAGCGCGCTCGCCTCACGGTGGCCGGTCACGCGAACCAGATCTTCGCGCGCCAGCATCTCGGCGACCGGACCGTAGGCTTGCGTCCTGCCCTCCGACAGCAGCACAAGCGTATTGGAGAGGCGCGTCACCTCCTCGATGGAGTGGCTGACATAGATGATCGGAATACCCGCTTCGATGCAGAGCCGGTCGAGATAGGGCAGGATATCATTGCGGCGGGCGTGATCGAGGTTCGCCAGAGGCTCGTCCATGATCAGCAGCCGCGGGCCGGACAGAAGCGCCCGGCCGATGGCAACCCGCTGCCGCTCACCGCCGGAAAGCGTTTCGGGTTTGCGGCCGAGCAGGTCCTTCAACCCGAGCAGATCGATAACTTCGTCAAAATCCCGCGTCCCGGACCTGCGGCCCGCCCAGCGCGCATACGTGAGGTTGGCGCGGACGCTCAAATGCGGAAACAGGCGCGCATCCTGAAAGACATGGCCGATGCGTCTTTTTTGAATTGGCAGGTCAATGCCCTTGTCCGCGTCGAACAGGACCGTGCCGTTGACCGAGATATGTCCCGAGGAGGGCGTCGCCAGACCGGCAATCATGTTGGTCACGGTGGTCTTTCCGGCACCGGATTGTCCGAACAGCGAAGTGACGCCGCCGCGTCCCTCGAATTGCGCCACGATGTCCAGCCGGCCGACGCGACCCCTGATGTTGATGTCAATCATGATCGCCGCCGATTCTCCCGCGCAGACGGCGGGCGAAGACTTCAGAGGCGATCAGCGCGGCGAAGGCCACGACGGCCGCGATCAGCGTCAGGCGGAAGGCGGCGAGATCGCCACTCGGCGTCTGCGTTGCGGTGTAGAGCGCAAGCGCCAGGGTGCGGGTTTCGCCGGGAATGTTGGAAACGAAGGTGATCGTTGCGCCGAATTCGCCCATCGCCTTGGCAAACCCCAGGATCGCACCGCCGAGGATGCCCGGCACGGCGAGGGGGAGCGTCACCGTCAGGAAGGCGATGACCCTATGGGCACCGAGAGATTTGGCTGCCGCCTCGAGCTTGGGATCGACCGCCTCGAAGGAAATGCGGATCGGGCGGACCATCAGGGGAAACGCCATGACCCCGGCCGCGAGTGCCGCGCCGGTCCAGTTGAACGCGAAGCTGATGCCGAAGGTTTCCGAAAGGAATGTGCCGACAGGCCCCTTGCGGCCGAAGGCCAGAAGCAGCAGGTAGCCGGTCACGACCGGCGGCAGCACAAGCGGCATATGCACGAGTGCATTGACGATGCCGTGTCCGGGAAACCGGTAGCGCGCCAGCAGGTAGGCGACCAGAACGGCAAGCGGCAGCGCCACGAGCAGCGCCGCGGCGGCCACTTTCAGGGTCAGGACCAAAGCCTGCCATTCGGCGGGTTGAAGATGAAAAAAGTCCACGTGCGCTCAATCTGCCGGGTTTCAGACCGGCCGGAACCCGACCGTTCAAAGCACTCCGCCTGCACATGAGTCCATGTGCAGGCAATGTACCTTAATTCACCTTATCGGTCAGAAACCCCAGCGAGTGCAAGATTTCCCGTGCGCGCGGCCCTTCCAGGAAAGCCAGAAAGTCGGGAGCGGAAGGATGTGTCCGGGCGCTGGTCAGCGCCGCAAGATAGCGGATCGGGGGGTGGCTCTCCGGTGGCAAGTCCGCCACCACGGCAACCACCGGTTCGACCAGGGCGTCCGTCCGGTAGACCAGTGCGAGCGGTGCGTCTCCACGAGCGACGGAGGCAAGCGCGATCCTGACGTTTTCCATCGGTGCGAGCTGCGCGGAGACGGAGGACCAGAGGCCGAGAGTTTCCAGCGCCGCCTTGCCGTAGCGCCCGGCCGGAACCGTCTCCGGGTCGGCCATGGCCAACCGTCCGTCCCTCAGCGCCGCATGCAGGTTCTCCGGTGTCAGTTCCAGGGCAGGGCTTTCTTCAGGTCCGACCAGAACCAGCGCATTGGAGGCGAATTCGATAATACTGTCCGCGCTGACCGCATCGTGATCCCGGACGTAGTCCATCCAGGCCGCGTCGGCGGAGACAAACAGGTCCGCGGGCGCTCCGGCCTCCACCTGCCGGGCCAGGGTGCCCGTACCGGCGAAGGAAAAAACGACTTTCGTACCGGTTTCTTCTTCAAACGCGTCCGCGATGCCTTCCATGGCTTCCCGGGTGCTGGCGGCGGCAAACACGGTCAGCGGCCTTTCTTCTGCGGCCGACAGGGGGGCAGCCGGCAGGGCGGCCACCGCGAGCGCGCACAAGACAAAGAACAGGCGGTGAAACATCAATCCCCCGGCGTTGCATCCAGACCCTTGTAGCTAATCCGGCCGCTGCATCTATTCAAGAGCGGACGCGTGCCAACCACGGCTGGTGGGTCCTCCCCGTTTACGAAATTCTTACAATGAAATGCGACAACCCGGGACAACCAATCAGGGAGTTTCAGCCAGTGCCCAATCTTGCCCAGCGCAGCCTGGAGGGAACGTTCCTTGTCGTCTACGGATTTCTCTGCCGGCTCTACAGACCGCTGCGGTCCTGGATCGGGGCGGGTATTTTCTGCGTGTTCATCGCCATGACGGCGGCGGTCGTTCACGTCTTCCCGCTCTCCAACTGGGACATGTTCGCCTATACGGCGACGGTTCTGGAACCAGAGGTGAACGACCCGGGTGAGCTGCACCGGCAGAGCTATGCCTTCGTGCAGGACAATGTGTCCGAAGGCGAATACCTGACCCTGACGCAGGACCGCACCTACCGCATCCGCCAGGCGGAAGACCCGGACGCCTTCGCCACCATGCTCGGCTTTTACCGGATCAAGATCCTCTATGTAGAAACCGCGCGTCTGCTTTCGAATTTCATGGATCCGGTGAAGGCCTTGCGGATGATTTCGCTGGCCTCGGCTGTTGCTGTCGGGGCCATTCTGCTTGTCTGGATGGCACGAACCGGAACGCTGATGTACGGGCCCGTCGTCGTAGCTCTGTTGGTCACTTCGGCCTTCGGGGATGCGTCGCAATTGCTGTCGCCGGACCTCTACGCGACGGTCTTCCTGGTGCTTGCCGCCTATCTCTATCTCGAACGGCTCGATTTGCCGGCAGCGGTCAGTCTGTTCGCCGCCTTCCTGGTCCGCCCGGATCATCTGGCGTTCATCGGCGTGTTTTTCGTCTTTGCCGCGATCTACGGCCCCGGGCGATGGAGCATAACGGCCTGTTTCGCCGGCAGTTTCGCCACCTATCTCTGGCTGACCGGCGGCGCGGATCATCCCGGCTGGTGGATCCACATGTGGTTCACCCATGTGGAATATGTGCCGACCCTTGAAGGGTTCGACCCGCCGTTTTCCGTTTCCGGATACCTGGTCATGCTGGTGCGCTCCACGGTCAGGTCGCTGATGAGCCAGACCTGGCTCGCGCTCCTGTTCGCGGAGGTGCTGTTTTTCGCCAAATGCATTTCGCCGGCGAAACTGGATGATCGGGCCAGGGTCCTGCTTTATGCGGTGTTTGCCTCGATCTGCGCCAAATACCTGGTGTTCCCGCACTACGAAACCCGTTTCTATCTGCCCTACCTGGTGATCATGGGCATGATTCTGCTGGTCAGCTGGCACCGCCAGCAGGAGCGGGTCTAGGAGTTTTAACGCGAGATTTCCGCCACGCTCGCAAATCGGGTCGTTTCCCAATGCGCATGGGTCCAGGATCGCTTCAAATCACTTGAGGAGACCCTGGCCCATGTTTCAGATCCATCCGCTTCCCGCAGCCGATTTTTCCTATCTGGACGACCTGCCGGAGAGCGAACTCGCGGAGCGGAATATCCAGGTTCATATCTCGGATGGCGCATTTCCCTGCCGTGTGTCCCTGGCCGATGCCGAAGCGGGCGAACGGGTGTTCCTGCTGAATTTCGAGCACCAGCCCAACGGAACGCCCTACCGAGCCAGCCATGCCATCTTTGTCAGGCAGGGCGCGCAGGAAAGCCGTCCGGAGCCGGGATCGGTCCCGCACTCAATTGCCAGCCGTCTCCTGTCCGTGCGGGCCTTTAACGCCCGGCACGAAATCATCGATGCCGAGGTAGTCGAGGGAGAGAACGCCGCGGATCTGATCGCCAGGTTTTTCGCCAACCCGGAAGCCGACTACATCCATCTTCATTACGCCCGCCGGGGCTGCTTTGCCGCGAGGGTCACCCGGGCGGACCGGTAAAGGCCGGTCAGCAGGCCTGCCCTGCGGGAATTTGCGCGGCAGATTTCCGCAAGGCTTGCGACAAATTCCGGCTTTCGCGCGCCGTCCCCCAACTGGCGCCATGTTTCCCGATAAACTGGTTCTTCCCGAAGCGGCCATCCTCGGGGATTGTCGCCAGTCATGAATTTCATGGGCCGATCTAAACTTTAGATATATATTGGCCATGAAAGCTACTTATGGGAGAATCGCGTCATGCAGACCGCCGCCAACCGCCGTGCAATTTTCAGGGCCTTGCATGAAAAGGGCCGGGCTTTCCTGATGCCCAACCCATTCGACATCGGGTCTGCACGCATTCTCGATGGAATGCGGTTCGAGGCGATCGCGACGTCCAGCGCGGGCTATGCGTGGACGCAAGGGGTCAGGGATGCGGAAGGTCTGATAAGCCGGGACGCCGCGCTCGCCCATGCCGCGGACATCATCGCCGCAACCACCCTGCCGGTGAACGGCGACCTGGAGAACGGTTTCGGCGACAGCCCGGAAGAGGTGGCGGAAACGGTCAGGGGTGCCATCGAGGTCGGTCTGGCGGGATGCTCGATCGAAGACTACACCACCGATCCCGTTCATCCCCATTATTCCCTGGACCTGGCGGTGGAGCGGATTAGGGCGGCAGTCGAGACGAAAAACAGGCTGGCTCCGGACTTCGTGCTGACGGCCCGCAGCGAGGGGCCGGTGCAGACCGAATACGAGATGGCGGAAACCATCAAGCGGCTCAACGCGTTCGTGGAGGCTGGCGCGGACTGTGTCTATGCACCCGAGGTCAAGGAAAAGAACCAGATCGCCGCAATTCTGAACGCCGTGCAGGCGCCCCTCAACATCCTGGGTGGCCGCCGGAATTTTCATCTCACCCGCAAGGAACTCGGCGATATGGGCGTTGCCCGCGTTTCTATCGGCTCCGGCCTCGCCCGGGTGGCCTACAGGGCCTTCACCGAGGCGGCCGTGGACATCAAGGACGGCGGGGCCTTCGGGTGCTTCGACCGCATGAGCGAGGCGGTCGATTTCGAGTCCTTCCTGAAATCCAGACCCTGAGGGCCTTATCCGGTTGCCCAATAGGTAAGCACCACGGGCAGCGTCACCAGCGTCAGGATCGTGGAAACGAATATGAACCCGGCCACGCCCGGCGCTTCTTCCTGCTGATACTGGGAAATCGCCAGATAGGTGGCGACCGACGGCGGCATGAAGCAGAGCACGATGACGACGCTCTCAATCTTGCCGTCGAGGTTCAAAACCCAGGTCAGCACGAATGCCGTCAGCGCCGAGATCGCGATGTGAATGACGGACAGCAGGACCGCTCGTGTCAGGCCGCCAAGTTTCAACGTCGCGAGACTGTAGCCGAGGGTCAGCAGCATGATGGGAATGGCGAGACCGGCCAGAATTTCAAGGCTCTGATCGATCGGTCCGGGAATTTTCCATCCGCTGGCCATCAGGGCAATGGATCCGAAGGCCGCGTAGATGACCGGTTGCCGGGCGAGCGTGGCAAAGTCGGGACGGCCCATGGGCAGGGCAATGCCGATGGTGAAGATCGCCATCAGCACAACGATGACAAACCCGATGGCAACGGCGGCCCCTTCCGGCCCGAACGCAAGGGTTGCGACCGGCAGCCCGATGTTGCCGACGTTGGATAGCATCATCGGCGACAGGTAGGCCTTCACGGAAATGCGCAGCAGTTTGAGAACGAAGAACCCCACGACCGCGCCAATGATGATCGATCCCGCGGCGGCGGCCAGCACGATCAGGAAGGTGTCGAGCTGGATGTGCTGCTTGGCGAGATGAAACAGGATCAGCGCCGGATAACCGACATAGGACACTAGGGTGCCAAGCATTTTCTGGTCGAAAGGCGCCCTGGCGACCGCCAGCCCGTAGCCGACCAGCACGCACAGCAGTACAGGCAGCATGACATTGACAACATGCGTGAAAATCTCGGCCAACCGCCAGTCCCCCGATCCGAATCCCCTGTAGACACGTTAAATCTGCCGAGGGCCCAAAAGCAATCTTCACTCCGGCAGGGTGATTTCCCTCAGGATTTATCGCTCGCCCACATAGGCGGCTCTGGGACGGATCTGCTCGGGGGAGGAATATTGTTCGAGTGCATGAGCGATCCACCCGGTGATCCGCGCGGCGCAGAAGATTATCTTTCCGGCGTCCCTGGGCAGGTCGTAGGTTTTCTGCACTGCCGCCAGGGCGAAATCGATGTTGGGGGCACGGCCGTAAAGATCGTCGGCGACACCGATCAGCAGAGGCAGGCGCTCGACGAACGGATGGTTTCGTTCGTTGCGGATCAGCATCTCAAGCAGACAGTCGGCCCGGGGATCGCGCTCGCGGTAGACGGAATGGCCGAAGCCGGGCAGGCTTTCGCCGCGCCCAAGCCGGTCGGACAGAACCGCCTCGATATCCGTTTCCGGTCTCAGATCCGCGAGCCAGGCAGTCACCCGATCTGACGCTGCACCGTGACGCGGACCGGCAAATGCGCCAAGCCCGGAGAGCAGGGCAGCATGCAGCGGCGCGCGGGTGGAGGCCGCGCAGCGCACTGCGAAGGCACTTGTGTTGAGTTCGTGATCGGCGCACAGCACCAGAGAGGCACGGATCGCGTTTCTGCCGGCGGTGGAAACCCCATAGGCTTCGGCAAACTGGGTGTGGATCGGCACCGCCACCGGCTTTCTGTTCAGCAGCGCGGCGGTCCCGTAGCGCAGCAGAGCCGCGCCCTTGGTCTGCAAAAGTTTCGGCGCATGGGTAAAGGCGGCCCTGTCCTGCAGGGGCCAGGCGGCAAGCGCCATCATCAGCCGGTCCAGAGGGCCAAGTGCCGGCGGCAGCTCAGGCGCTTTTTCCGGCGCGCTTTCCGCGAAGGGATCGTCCTCCGATCCCCAGAGCAGGGTCGCCACCGTTTCCAGCGAGGAGTTTTCCGCAAGATCGGTCGCGCGCCGTCCCCGGTAGACCGGGCCTTCCTCGCAAATAAGCGTCAGTTCCGTCTCCAGAACCGGATCGCCCGTCAGGGGCCGCAAGCCGGCCTGATCTTCCGCCTTGCGGCCCTTCAGACGTCGGACATCGGCCGCGTCGTAGCGGCGCTGTTTGCCGGGACCGGCCACGGAGGAAATCAATCCCCGGCTGACATAGGCATAAAGGGTCGCCGGCTGAACGCCGAGTTCGGCAGCGGCTTCGCGGGCGGAGAGATAGATCGGTTTGCTCATGCATTGATTGTATTTATCAACGTTGATCAATGCAAATGTTTCTCATTATCTGGCGCAAACAAATAAGGAGATGATCATGACCGAAGCGCCAAATCCCGCCCAAATGACCCCGGATCCGACCGCCGGACTGGAAGGCGTCGTTGCCGCCACCACGACACTGAGCCATGTCGACGGTCAGAACGGCGTCCTGATCCTGCGCGGCAAGACAATAGAGGATCTTGCCGGAAAAATGCCTTTCGAGGCGGCGGTCGAGCATCTTTGGGAGGATTTCAGCCAGGTCGGCGACCATCCCCTGCGCACGGCGTTCGGACAGGCCCGCACCGCCGCATTCGCTGTTGTTCCGTTGCTCGAAGATGCCGCGCCAGAGCTTTCGGTCTTCGAGCGCATGCAGCTCGGACTTGCCGCCCTGCCGCTGAAACGCGGTCTGCCCGACGCGGTCGCCATCACCGGAGCCCTGCCGGTGTTTCTGGCGGCTTCCCACAGGATGGCCTTGGGACTGGCGCCTGTCGCGCCGGACAGTACGCTGAACACGGCCACGGACCTGCTGCGGATGCTGACGGGCACGCTGCCGCCGGAAGGTCATGCGGATGCCTTGAACCGCTATCTGGTGACCATTCTCGACCACGGTCTGAACGCCTCCACCTTTACTGCGCGGGTGATCGGCTCCACGCAGGCGGAGCTGAAGCAGGCGGTTCTGGGCGCAATGGGCGCCCTGAGTGGCCCGCTGCACGGCGGCGCGCCGGGCCCGGTGCTCGACATGATCGACGCGATCGGCCAGCCGGAAAACGCGGAAGCCTGGATCGGCGGGGCCCTTGCCCGCAAGGAGCGGCTGATGGGCTTCGGCCACCGGATCTACCGGACGCGCGATCCGCGCGCCGATGTCCTGAAGGCGGGACTGAGGCTGATTGGAGCGGAAAATCCCAAAGTGAAACTGGCGGAAGACATAGAAGCTGCGGCGCTGGCCGCCCTGAAACGGGCCAAGCCGAACCGGCCGCTGGAAACAAATGTCGAGTTCTATACAGCCGTCCTTCTGGATGCGATCGGCATCGACCGGACCCTGTTCACCCCGCTGTTCGCGGTCGGACGCACGCCCGGCTGGTGCGCGCATGTTCTGGAACAGCAGCAGACAGGCAAGCTGATTCGGCCGTCCTCGCATTATGTGGGGCCGCAGCCGGTCTGAGTCCTTTGATGGATGTGCTCTAGCCTTCCTTCGAGGTCCTGCTGTTCAGGCGATAGATCATGTCGCGTACCCACATATGGACCGGGAAACGGTGGTTGAGGGTCGTCCAGACCAGGCCGATCGTCACCGACGTATGGACCGGACAATCGACCACCTGAAGCCCTGCGCCGACAGCTTTTGACAGGCGTTCGGGCACGGTCGCAACCAGATCAGACCCCGACACCAGGCGTTCCAGCCCCGCCGGGCTGGGCACGCGCAGCGCTACCTTCAGGTCCTTGCCCATACGCTCCAGTTCGATCAGATACCGCGAGCGCCACTGACCTCCATAGGTGACGAGCACATGATCGAGGCCGAGATAATCGTCCAGGCTCAGCGGCTCTCCGGCTTTGGGATGGGCGGGATCCAGAAGGCAGACATAGCGGTCCTGGTAGAGATCGCGCCGGTAGAAATGCGGGCCGGATTTCTCGAACGGACCGATCAGAAGGTCTGCCTCGTTGCGCAGCAGGCGCTCGTGCCCGATGCCGGACGCATCGATGATTTCCAGTTCGAGATTGGGCGCATCGCGTTTCAACGTGTGTACGATTTCCGGGATGATCAGGACCCGTTCATAGAAGTTGCAGGCGATGGTGAACTTCTGACTGGCCATTGCCGGATCGAAGTCGGGTGGCGCGGCCAGCTGCCGAAATTCGGTGGTGAGGCGCTTTGCCTGCTGGACGATGTCCTCGCAGCGCGCCGTGGCCTGCAGGCGGCGCGCCTGGCGGATGAACAGCGGATCCTGGAACACCTGCCTGAGCTTGTTGATCGTGTAGCTGACGGCGGACTGGTTGACGCCCAGCTCTTCGGCCGCCCGGGTGAACGAGCGAAGCTGGTGTACGCACACCAGAACCTGCAGGGCCCGAAAATCGACCCCCATGGGATCTACCTGCATCGTCATCAGCCCTCCACTGCCAATGGTTCGGCGCCATTTGTGCCATCGGATCAAAAAATTCGATGCAATCTATAAAGTCAATCGTATTGCTTGATTTCATCAAGGCGGAAATACTGAGCCGACCGGCCGGATTGGGGAGGAAGATGGCGAATGGCGACAGCACCCGTCGACGAGACGCTGACCCTCGCGCAGCTGACACGCGATCCCTATCCGATCTATCGAAGGATGCGGGCGGAGACGCCCATCGTGCAGGTGCCGGCGGCGAACCGGATCTTTCTGACCAAGGCGAAACACACCAGGATGGTGAAGGATGACCCAGTGCTGTTCAGCTCGGACGATCCGGTAACGCCCATGCGCAGGGCGTTTCGCGCCCATACCCTGATGCGCAAGGACGGCGAGGAACACCGGCGCGAACGCATGGCGATGCAGCGGGCCTATTCCCCAAAGGTCATCGATACCGACTGGGCCGACCTTTACCGGAAACTATGCGCCGACTATCTGGACCGGCTGCCGCGCGGGGAAACGGTCGATCTGTTCACGGAGCTTTGCGGGCCGCTGGCGGCACGGATCCTGGCGCATATCCTCGGTCTCGACGAGGTCGGCGATGCCGACATGCAGCGCTGGTCGCAAGTGCTGATCGACGGGGCCGGCAATTTCGGCTTCGCCGAGGAACCGTTCCGGCGCTCGGACGCGGCCAATGCCGAAATGGATGCCGTGTTCGAGACCCTCGTTCCGCGTCATCGGGCTGAGCCCAACAATTCCGCCCTGTCGATCATGCTGAACGCGCGTGATCCGATCCCGATGAGCCAGATTTTCGCAAACATCAAGATCGCCATCGGCGGCGGCATCAACGAGCCGCGCGACGCCCTGGCCACCATCATCTACGGGCTTCTGACCAACCCGGACCAGCTGGAGGAAGTCAAGAGACAGGAAGCCTGGGGCGACGCCTTCGAGGAAGGTGTGCGCTGGGTCGCGCCGATCCAGGCCTCTTCCCGTCGGGCCACGCGGGACCTTGAAATCGACGGCATCGAGATTCCCGAAGGCGTGACGCTGATGACCATCCAGGCATCGGCCAATCGCGACGAGGACGATCACGAGGACGGCGAATCCTTCAATGTCTTTCGCCGGAAGGTGCCGCACCAGGCCTTCGGCAACGGGCCGCACCATTGCGCGGGCGTCCATGTTTCACGCCGCACCGTCGGAGACATCATGCTGCCAATGCTGTTCGACCGTTTTCCCGGCATGAGCCTGGAGAAGCCGGAAGACGTCGTCTGGAGCGGGTTCGGCTTCCGCGGCCCGCTGAATCTGCCTGTCAGGCTGGCCTGAACAAACGCACAAGGACAAAACCGGGCCGGCACGACAGCGCCGGCCATATAATCTAGAGGGAGGAAATCATGCCGAACTACCGGAACCTGTTGCCGGCCGCCGCCGGAACGATCCTGGCAGCCAGCCTTTTGCTGGCGGGAGCACCGGGTGCTTCCATGGCCGCGGATGTCACGCTGCGGCTTCACCAGATGCTACCGCCCCAGGCGAGCGTCCCGAAGAACATTCTCGAACCGTGGATGGCTCGAATCCAGGAAGAGTCCGGGGGGCGGATCGAGGTTCAGCATTTCCCGGCCATGCAACTCGGCGGCAAGCCACCGGAGCTGATCGACCAGGCCATCGACGGCGTCGCCGATATTGTCTGGACCCTCCCCGGCTACACCCCCGGCCGCTTCCCGCGCACGGAAGTCTTCGAACTGCCCTTCGTCATGACCAATGCGGAAGCCGTGTCACGCGCCTTCTGGCAACTGGCGGAAGAGACCATGCTGGACCAGGACTTCAAGGACATGAAGGTTCTGGGACTGTGGGTTCACGGTCCCGGTCTGATCCATTCCAAACAACCGATCAGTTCGCTGGACGATCTGAAAGGCGTCAAGCTGCGGGCGCCGACCCGTGTAACCAACGACATGTTCGCAAGCCTGGGAGCGACCCCGGTCGGCATGCCGGTTCCCGCAGTTCCCGAAGCGCTTTCCAAGGGAGTGATCGACGCCACGGTGGTGCCGTGGGAGGTGACAGGCGCCCTCAAGATCAACGAACTCGTCGACAACCACACAAGCTTCGGGGACGACGCCCTTTACACCGCGACCTTCGTGCTGGCGATGAACCGGGCCACTTATGACGCGCTCCCGGACGATCTGAAGGCCGTGATCGACAACAATTCCGGTCTGGAGCTTTCGGCATTCGCCGGAAAACAGATGCAGCTGGATGATGCCGCCCCCCGGGATGACGCCCTCGCGAAAGGCGGTGTGATGATCGATCTCGGGCCGGAGGAAGTCGCCCTCTGGAAGGAGGCGGCGATCCCCACACGGGAAAAATGGATTGCCGAAATGGATGAAAGGGGTCTCGACGGCAGCAGTCTCTATCAGCGCGCAATGGAGCTGATCAAGGCAAACACCCAACAATAACGAACTTTGGAGGCATCGGCTCCTGCACGGAACCGATGCCTCCCATCTGTGTGCAACCGACTGGTCGCCCTTGAGACCGGCCGTTTCCCGAAATCCTGTGTCTACCGGACGCGGCGGGTCACTGCGCCATTTCCGCTTCGCGAACGGCGAATTCGATCTCGTCGACCAGACCGGCATCCAGCTGCAGCCGGGCGGCCAGCATCTGCAGATAGGCCTTTTCGGCCGGATGATCCGGATCGATGGCGAGGCGGGAGGCGGCGTAGAGTTCCGCCGCCGTTTCCTGACAGGTGGCGCTGGCGACGACCTTGTCGAGGTCGAGCGGCGAGCGCAGTTCGTCCATCAGAAAAGCCTTGGCCTCGCTGTCGAGACCGGCCTCGTCGATCTTGGAGAAAATCCGGTCCTGTTCCTCCCGGTCGATATGACCGTCCGCCTTGGCGGCGGAGATCATCGCCGTCAGGAGTGCCACAGCCACCTGGTTTTCGCCGCCCGGCTGCTCGCGCGGATCGAAAGCGGTGCCGCGCGCGTCCTCCACCGGGATCGGGGCGTCGGCAGGATATTGCGGCCGCGGTGCGTTCTGCTGGTTGGCCTTGTGGCCCTGATAGGCCTTGTATGCGAGACCCGCCACCAGGGCGAGACCGCCATAGGTGACCGCCTTCTTGCCGATTTTCCGGCCTGACTTTGTGCCGAGCATCAACCCGGCAAGACTGCCGAGCGCCAGTCCCCCGCCTTGCGACGACAGGAAATCCTTGCCCTGGGAAAGAAGGTCTCCGGACCCTCCCCGCTGAGAACCGCCCCGGCCGCCGGACTGGTCTGAAGTCTGGCCGCCCAGAAACTGATCCAGCAAGGATTTTGCGTCGAACATGAGTGTCTCCCTGAAATAACCCCGAAGGGGGTGAATGTCTGTCGTCCTATCAAATGGGATTTTCTGCAAATCCCGCAAGTTCACAATACAAATCCCCATAAACCGGCCGCGCGGATCATCTGCGGGCAAGCGGCAGCAGGTTGTCGTCCTTCAGCGTTTCCATGGCAATTGACGACCGCACGTGATGGACGGCTTCCTGGGGCAGCAGGTCGTCGTTGATGATGCGGCTGAGGGCCTTCAGGTCCGGCACCACGATCTTCAGCATGTAGTCGACGTCGCCCGTCAGGGTGTGCGCTTCCTGGACTTCCGGCATGGCCTTGACCATGTCCCTGAACTTGCCGGCGTTTTCCTTGCTGTGCGCACCGAGCGTCACGCCGACATAGGCCGTGACGTTCAGCCCGAGGGCCTCCGGATCGAGCGCCGCCCGGTAGCGGCGGATGATCCCCGCCTCCTCAAGCTTCTGACGGCGGCGGGACACCTGGCTGGCGGAGAGCCGGATCACATCGCCGAGCTCGGCATTGGTGAGCGCGGCGTTTTCCTGCAGGGCAGTCAGAAGTTTCACGTCATAAACGTCCAATGCAATTGTCATGCATGTCTCATTGGTTTTTTACACATTTCGCGCAACATCTTACGCAATTTCACGTGCTTTGCACACCTGCTGCGCGTCTTTGGCGGCATATTTGTTCCAACACTCGAACACACAGAGGAGAGCTCGCCTTGGGACCGTTTCCGCACGACGCACCGGTTGCGAAAATCACCGAAGACAATCCTGCCGGAACGGACGGGTTCGAATTCGTCGAATTCGCCCATCCGGAGCCTGAAAAGCTGGACGCGCTGTTTCGCAAGATGGGCTATGAGCCAGTCGCAAGGCACAAGACGAAGAACATCACGCTTTATCGTCAGGGCGACATCACCTATGTGCTGAACGCCGAAGCAGGCAGCCACGGCATGAATTTCGTCGATACGCACGGTCCCTGCGCACCGGCCATGGCCTGGCGGGTGGTCGACGCCCAAAAGACTTTCGAGCACGCCGTTTCAAAGGGCGCGACACCCTATGAAGGCGACGACAAGACGCTCGACGTCCCGGCAATTGTCGGCATCGGCGGCTCGTTGCTCTATTTCATCGACACCTATGGCGAAAAAGGCTCGGCCTATTCGAAGCACTTCGACTGGCTGGGCGAGGTCGATCCGAAACCGAAGGGCGTCGGCTTCTATTATCTCGACCACCTGACCCACAACGTCTTTCGCGGCAACATGGACAAGTGGTGGGATTTCTACCGCGATCTCTTCAATTTCAAGCAGATCCACTATTTCGACATCGACGGGCGCATCACCGGCCTCGTCAGCCGGGCAATCACCAGCCCGTGCGGCAAGATCCGCATTCCGCTGAACGAATCCAAGGACGACACCAGCCAGATCGAGGAATATCTGAAGAAATACAACGGCGAAGGCATCCAGCATATCGCTGTCGGTACGGACGACATTTACGGCAGCACGGACAGGCTGGCCGAGAACGAGTTGAGGTTCATGCCGGGTCCGCCGGACACTTACTACGAGATGTCCCACGAGCGGGTCATTGGCCATGACGAACCGATCGAGCGCATGAAACGCCACGGTATCCTGATCGACGGCGAGGGCGTTGTCGACGGCGGCATGACCAAGATCCTCCTGCAGATCTTCTCCAAAACCGTCATCGGCCCGATCTTCTTCGAATTCATTCAGAGAAAAGGCGACGAGGGCTTCGGCGAAGGCAATTTCCGCGCCCTGTTCGAGTCCATTGAGGAAGACCAGATCCGCCGCGGCGTGATCAAGACGGAAGCGGCGGAGTAGGGGGGGCGGTTGTTCTCCTTACAGGTGACATCAACTCCGTTGAATGAACCGAAAAGCTGAGTACCACCCTCGGCTGTCACCCCGGCCAAGCGCAGTGCCGAGCCGGGGCCCACTCGTTCGCAGAGGCTCTGTTGGGTGTCTGCAAGGCCGCTTCACACACAGCCTCCGGGACGGACAATACGGCGCGCAGGCCCGAAGCGGGTAGCGACCGTCGATGAACAATCAGCCTTGCTTCAGCAAGCGGCACGGCGAGTGGGCCCCGGGTCTCCGCTTCGCTGCGCCCGAGGTGACATCCGGTGCAAGGAAGCCTCGACAAATCAAGACCGTAACCGCCCGGTCTTCCCGGGAAGACCGGGAAGCCTCCTCCGGATACCGTTGACCCGATTGCAGCAGCACCCCCCCCTGCAGTTCAGCCCTTCACCTTGGCTTCCAGCACGTCCCACACCATCGCCGCCACGTCCGGGCCGCCGAGTTTGCGGATGGCGCGGATGCCGGTGGGGGCGGTGACGTTGATTTCGGTGAGCCAGCCGTCGATCACGTCGATGCCGACCAGGATGAGGCCCTTTTCGCGCAAGGAGGGGCCGAGGCGGGCGCAGATGTCGCGCTCGCGGTCGGTCAGGTCGCTGTCGGTGGGGGCGCCGCCGCGCACCATGTTGGAGCGCAGGTCGCCGGCTGCCGGCACGCGGTTGACGGCGCCGGCGAATTCGCCGTCGACCAGCAGGATGCGCTTGTCGCCGTGTTTCACGTTGGGCAGGAACTGCTGGATCACCCAGGGTTCGCGGAAGGTGGCCGCGAAGAAATCATACAGCGACCCGTAGTTGAGATCGTCCCGTGTGAGACGGAACACCGCCGCGCCGCCGTGGCCGAAGAGCGGCTTCATGACGATGTCGCCGTATTCCTCGCGAAAGAGATCGATCTCCGCCTTGTCTCGCGTGACCAGGGTGGGCGGCATCAGGTCGGCGAATTCGGTGACGAACAGCTTTTCCGGCGCGTTGCGGACTTCCATCGGGTCGTTGACCACCAGCGTGTCCGGATGGATCTTCTGAAGCAGGTGTGTCGCGGCGATATAGGCAAGGTCGAAGGGCGGGTCCTGGCGCATCAGCACCACGTCCATCTCGCGCATGTTGAAACGCAGGCTTTCGCCGAAGGTGAAGTGGCTGCCCTTTTCGTCCCGAACCTTCACCGGTTCCATCGTGCAGAACACCTCGTTGCCACGCATGGCGAGCCGGTCGGGCGTATAGTGATACAGCTCGTGGCCCCGCGCCTGCGCTTCCAGCATCAGCGCAAAGGCGCTGTCGCCGGCAATGTTGATGGTCGAGATATGGTCCATCTGGACCGCAACTTTCAAAGCCATGAGGCAACTCCCGGCGGGGACGCAGCGAATGCGCCAAGGAATATGAGAACGGTTGGTCCAGATATGCGGTGCGGGGTCGGCTTTGTCCAGTAGGACACTGAGTGGCGTCTATTCCCAGGCCTCGAAGGCGTTCTCGATCCGCTCCGGCAGGGCCCAGGGGCGGATGACGATCACGTCGAAGCGGAGCGTGAAAAAACCGGCTTTCGGGTGTTTGGCAACGAATATCCTGGCTGCGCGCGAAATACGTTTCTGGCTTGCCGGCGTTACCGCCTCGACCGCCGCCCGGCGGGTTTTCCTGGCTTTGACCTCAACGAAGGCGACGGTTTTTCGGCGTTTGGCGATCAGGTCGATTTCACCCGCCTTCGTCTTGTAGCGGCGCTTGAGGATCCGCCAGCCGGTCAGGCGCAGATACCAGGCTGCGAAGGTTTCGGCGGACAGACCGAGCGCATGGGCGCGGCGGCGTTGTTCGGTGTCCGGGCCGCCACGTCCGCGCGCCATTCAGGCGTCCCCCGATTTCAGGTCCAGTGCCCGTTTATAGACCTCGTTGCGGTCAAGTCCGGTTGCCTTGGCGACTTTCTTGGCGGCCGTGCTGACCGGCATGTCCTCAAGCGCTTCCAGCAGCAACGCATCCAGATCGCCGCCTTCGTCTTCCG
This sequence comes from uncultured Roseibium sp., assembly GCF_947496995.1. Classification (GTDB taxonomy): domain Bacteria; phylum Pseudomonadota; class Alphaproteobacteria; order Rhizobiales; family Stappiaceae; genus Roseibium. The sequence goes on along the minus strand of NZ_CANMFD010000006.1, from coordinate 158,044 downwards.
GCTTTTCTTCCGCCGGGCCGATCAGAATGACGATCTCGCCCTTGACCTGCCGATCCGCGAAACGCTCCGCCAGTTCGGCAAGGGTGCCGCGCTCGAAGGTTTCAAAGCGCTTGGTCACCTCCCGCGCCACCACCGCGTCGCGTTCCCCGCCCAGGGTTTCGGCCATCAGCGCAAGGGTCGCACCGGTGCGGTGGGGGGACTCAAAGAAGATCAGCGTTGCCGGAACCCGGGCAAGCTCCGCCAGGCGCTTGCTTTTCGGCCCGCCTTTTTGCGGCAGGAAGCCGGCAAAGAGAACGGTGTCACTCGGCAGGCCGGAGGCGACCAGACCTGCGAGCGGGGCAGAGGCGCCCGGAACGGGAATGACGTTGTAACCTTCCGCCACCACGTCGCGGACAAGCCGGTAGCCCGGATCGGAGACCAGCGGCGTGCCCGCATCGGAAACGAGGGCGACTGCCCGTCCGGCCTGAAGCTCCGCCAGGATCCTTGGCCGCTGCCTGTCGGCATTGTGCTCGTGATAGGCAAGAAGCGGCGTCTTGAGACCGAATTTCCGCGTCAGCGTGGCGGTCACCCTTGTATCCTCACAGGCGATGACGCTGCTGGCAGCCAGTGTCTCCAGCGCCCGCACCGTGATGTCGCCGAGATTGCCGATCGGGGTGGAAACGATATAAAGCGCCGGCTCCAGATTGGGCGCGGAAAAGGTGTGTTCGGACAGGCTGTAGCGGTTCTTGTCCGCCGCGGGCGGGGGACTGTCGGTTCCCATCGGGCGTCCTTTCACGCTGGTCCGGATCTCCTGCCATCCTGCGCAGACCCTTAACGGCAGGGCGACCTGAACAGCGACTGCGGCAACCGGCGAATCCGGTCTCCGGGTTACGGATTTCTTCCTTGCGCTACCTGCTGAGCGCAACCGATGCAAGGCAAATCCACCGTTGATCAGGCGGATACGGCATTGAAACACCGCTAAAACTGGACATGCCTGCAGTGAATACGTAAGTCTTCTGGTAAGGGTGACGACGGAACAGGGCAAGTGGAATGCGGGTCAAAAACGTGCATCGGTGCAGACGGTTGGTTTTGAAATCTGTGCTGGCGGGCGCCAGTGCATTGCTGCTTGCCGGATGCATGGGCTCAACGCTCGGCTCGCTACCGGGCGACCAGGTGCAGCCGGGCGCCCAGCCGCAGGTCACCGGCGAGGTGATCGGCACAGGCAGTGTCCGCGTCGGGTTGCTGCTGCCGCTGTCGAGCAATGGCGGCAACGCTTCCATCGGAACGGTTTTCAAGAATGCCGCCACGCTGGCGCTGCAGAATTTCCCGAGCGCCGATGTCCAGCTGCTGGTGAAAGACACCAACGGCACCGCCGAGGGCGGCCGGGCCGCAGCGCAGGCGGCAATTTCGGAGGGCGCGGAACTGATCCTCGGCCCCGTGTTCGCCCCCGCCGTTTCCGGCGCCGCCACCGCAGCGCGCGCAACGGGCGTGCCGGTGATCGCCTTTTCGACGGACACATCGGTCGCCGCGAGGGGTGTCTATCTGCTGAGCTTCCTGCCGGAAAGCGACGTCAAGCGCACGATCAGCTATGCCAACAGCCAGCAGAAGAGTTCCTATGCCGCCCTCATTCCCGAAGGGTCCTACGGCGCTGTCGTGGAGGCCGCGTTCCGCCAGGAAGTCGGGCAGGGAGGTGGCCGCATCGCCACCATCCAGCGTTACAAGCTGAACGGCACCGATACGTCCGACCTGATCGCCAAGACACAGGCGCTGCAGCCCGTCTTGAACAACATCGACGCCCTGTTCGTGCCGGCAGCCGGCGGCGTTCCAGGGCTTGTCGTGCAGACGCTGGTCAGCCAGAACGCCAATCTCGGCCGGGTCAAGCTGCTGGGTTCGGGCCAATGGGATACCGCCCAGGAGAAAAGCAACCCTATCCTCGCCGGTGCCTGGTTCGCCGGTCCGGAGGACAAGAGCTTTCAGGCCTTCGCCCAGCGCTACCAGAGCGCCTATGGATCGGTGCCGCCGCGCAACGCCAGCCTCGTCTACGACGGTGTGACACTCGCCGCGGGCCTGATCCGCTCCGCCGGGCAGCAGCGCTTTCAGCAGAGCATCCTGACCAACCGCGATGGCTTCATCGGCATTGACGGATTGTTCCGCTTCCAATCCAATGGCCTCAACCAGCGCGGCCTTGCGGTTTACCAGATCACCGGCAGCGGCGCGCAGGTGATCTCCCCGGCACCGAGGGATTTCCGGTCCGGGTTCTGACTTTAACCGCCATCACCGGGAGTATGGGGTCAAGATGCTGAGCGGCAAACAGATCGTGCTGATCATCAGCGGCGGTATCGCGGCCTACAAGTCCCTCGATTTGATCCGGCGGCTGAAGGAACGCGGCGCCCGTGTCATTCCGGTCATGACCGGTGGCGCGCAGGAATTCATCACCCCCCTAGCGGTCGGCGCGCTGTCGGCGGAAAAGGTGTTCACCGGTCTGTTCGACCGGGAAGCCGAGCATGACGTCGGCCATATCCGCCTGGCGCGGGATCACGACCTGATCCTGGTTGCCCCGGCGACGGCAAACCTGATGGCCAAGGTGGCCCATGGCATCGTCGACGATCTGGCGACAGCGGTTCTGCTTGCAACGGACAAGCCGGTGCTGGCCGCCCCTGCCATGAACCCGAAAATGTGGAAGAACCCGGCAACACGGCACAATCTGGCGGTTCTTGAAGACCGCGGCATCCGCTTCTGCGGGCCTGCGGCAGGCGAGATGGCGGAAAAGGGCGAGGCCGGAACAGGCCGGATGAGCGAGCCGCTGGACATCGTGGCCGCCGTAGAAGACGTGCTGCGCGACAGGGATCTGGAAGCCGGGCGTCTGCCGCTTGCCGGAAAACATGTGCTGATCACGTCCGGCCCGACCCACGAGCCGATTGATCCGGTGCGGTATATCGCCAACCGGTCGTCCGGCAAGCAGGGACACGCCCTGGCAGCGGCGGCTTACGCGGCCGGCGCGCGCGTGACACTGGTGTCGGGACCGGTCACTCTGCCGGCCCCGGCCAATGTGGCTGTGATCCAGGTGGAATCGGCCAACGAGATGCTGCAAGCGGTGGAGGCCGCGCTGCCGGCGGATATCGCCATCATGGCCGCCGCCGTCGCCGACTGGCGCATGGCGAGCGAAGGCACGCAGAAGATCAAGAAGGATGGCAGCGGCAAGCCCCCGGCGCTGGAGCTCACGGAAAATCCGGACATCCTGGCCACCATCGGCCATCACGCAAGCCTACGGCCGAAGCTGCTCATCGGCTTTGCCGCCGAAACAACCGATCTGGTCGACAACGCCCGTGGCAAGCTGGAGCGCAAGAACGCCGACTGGATCGTCGCCAATGACGTCAGCCCGGCAACCGGCATCATGGGCGGGGACGCCAACACCATTCACCTCGTCAGCCGCAGCGGTGTCGACGACTGGCCGCAAATGTCCAAGGCCGAGGTGGCGCAACGGATCATCGCCAAGGCGGTGGACGCTCTGAAGGATCTGTCGTAATCCTGAAGCGCTCCACGCATCAGTTGATGAAGCAGCGGGAGAAGATGGCTGTCAGGTCTGCCCGGCGAACTCGAAATAGCTCATGCTGATCGTGCCGTATTCGTAGCTGCGGTGCAGAAGGTTCGGTTTTCTGTCCGGCGCTCCCGCTCCGAAGGCAAAGAACAGCGGCAGGAGGTGCTCCTCCGTCGGGTGGTTGCGGCGGAATTCCGGTCCGGAGTTGAGATCGCTGAAGCTGTCGATCGAACCTGTCTGCAGCCCCTCGTCCAGCCAGCCATCGAATTTTGTCGCCCAGTCCGGCACCACCGAGCCTTGCGGCTGGATCTCTCCGAGATTGTGGGTCGTGCTGCCTGAACCGACAATCAGGACACCCTGATCCTTCAGGGGAGCAAGGGTCTGCCCGAGGGCGAATAGCGTTGATGGAGTGCTGTCGCGGGGAAGGGACAGGGCGCTCACCGGGATATCGGCCGCCGGGTAGGCAAGCGAAAGAGGCACCCAGGCGCCGTGATCCAGACCCCAGCTGTTATCCAGCTCGAAGTCATGGCCCCCGGCTTTCAGCAGGCGCGCGACCTCGCCGACCTGAGCTTCACCTGCCACGGCGGGATAGGAAATCTCGTAGAGGGGCCGAGGGAAACCGCGGAAGTCGTGATAGGTGCGCAAGGGGCCCGGCGCGGACAGCTTCAGCCCGTCCGTTTCCCAGTGCGGTGAGAGAATGAGGATCGCCTTCGGCCGTGGACGGCCGGCGGCAAAGGACTTCAGGAACCGGCTCGCCGCCGTATCTTCCAGCGCCAGTGTCGGCGCGCCGTGCGCAAAAAACACCGCGCCGCCACCGGATTGTGTGTCTGTCACTGTGCCACTCCCTGGATCTCCATCTCTTCGTCGTTTGAAGATAGAGACTTCGGAGGTTCCCGGTAGATGTCATTCCGGAGATTATTTGTTCCGGATTCTTGAACAATCGACCGGGAAACCATGGCTTCGTTCAGGCTTTTTTACGGCCCGACCCTGACTTGGGCCGTTTATTTGTAGCCCAAGTTGATCAACTGGACGCGCCGGTTGACTGCCGCGTCCGGCTTGGACGGGTCGCGAAGCTGTTCCTCGCCAAGACCAACGGCAAACAGATACTGGCCCGGCACCTGGAAGGTCGTGACCAGTGCCTCGCGCACGGCTTGCGCGCGTTTGATGGAGAGGTCCAGGTTATATTGGCGCGGGCCCTTGGCGTCGGTGTGGCCGACGATAACGAAGGTCTGACCCTGCAGATACGGCGTGTGAAGCGCATCGGCGATCAATCCGACCGTCTCATAGGAATCCGGGCGGATACGGTCGGAATCGAATTCGAAGGTGATCTCGACGTTGAACTGGCGCAAGGTCGCCAACTTGGCCGACAGAGGCATGTCGTGCGGTGAATTGGCTCCGGGATATTTCCGGATGTTCTCGATCGCCGCCTTCTGCATCTGGTCGGCGGTCAGGTCCACTTCCTGCTGCGCCCCCTGCAGGGAGTTAATGATTTCATTGCGGTTCAGTTTGGTTTGTGCGGCAGCGCCAACGCTGGAAACGGCCAGAATTGCCGCTGAAAGACCGGCCAGAAGATATGTTTTCATAAGAATTCTCCAAAAACCGGTGTTAGCGGTAACCGGCCAGATCGATGGCGGTGTTGCATTTCGCGCTGACGGAAGGTTTGGCTTTCAACAGGCAGCGAAGAATATGTCCCGCGCCTTCCTTGACGCCCTTGCAGTATTGCGCGGAGTCACGGCTGCAGATCTGCGCGACCGATGCCTGGGCAGCCAGCCGTTCCCGAATCAGCGAAAGAACGGTCACCCGGTCGGCATTGCATTTCGCCGAGACTTTCGCCTTGTTCTTTTCAAGACAGTTGGTGATCCCGTTGTTGGCAAGAGAAGCCGACTTGCAGTAAGTCTCGATGTCCTTGCCGCAGCTCGCGCCCAGCATCTTGATGGCTTCGGCGAAGCCGACGGTCTGTGCGACGGCCGGCGCCGATGCAAGCATCGCAAAGGCCATAATCGCAAATATCAATTGTCTCATATTGCTTGTCTCCCAAATCGGCCCGAGGCCGTGGCACCATCGTTATGCGCCGGAGTGTTTCAGGAGAATGCCTCGACCGCAAGTAGGTGCTGCCATTTCCTCGATCAGATCCTTGCCGCAATTGCCGCCCGGTTCTTGACAGCACGCGCCGAATATCGTCACTCAGCCGGGACCTCACAGCCGGAAACCGACGATGCAAATTTCCCTGGAACTGAAGCGCCTTGACCACGGCAAGGACCTCCCGCTCCCCGCCTATCAGTCCGATCTGGCCGCGGGACTCGATCTCCTCGCCGCCGTCGGCGAATCGATGGTTCTTGCTCCGGGAAAGAGAGCGCTGATCCCCACCGGGCTTGCCATGGCCCTGCCGGCCGGTTTCGAGGCACAGGTCCGGCCGCGCTCCGGCCTTGCCGCCAAACATGGTGTCACCGTTCTGAACACGCCTGGCACGATCGACGCGGATTATCGCGGCGAGGTGAAGGTCATCCTGATCAATCACGGTGACGCGCCATTCGAAATCAGCCGCGGCGACAGGATTGCCCAGATGGTGATCGCGCCCGTGCTCCAGGCGCAAATCCTGGAAGTCACGGACCTAACGGACACGACGCGCGGAGCAGGCGGCTTCGGCTCGACCGGCCGAAGCTGAACCGCCGGGGACCTCTCATGAAACCAGGCCTTGTCATTTTCGATTGCGACGGCGTTCTCGTCGATACCGAACGCATGGCGAACCGGACCATGGCCGCCATCGTCACGGAACTCGGCTATCCGATGACCGGGCCGCAATGCCAGCAACAGTTCATGGGCCGGACACTGGAAAGCGTGCAGGAGCTTGTCGAAGAGCTGACCGGCCGGACCTTGCCGTCAGACTGGCCGGACCAGGTGCGCGACCGGGATCTGGAAGTCTTCAAGGCCGGTGTGGCCGCCATTGACGGCATCGAGGCGGTTCTGGACGATCTGGACCGACGCGCGGTGCCCTATTGCGTCGCCTCTTCCGGCAAATACCGGAAAATGCACACGACGCTCGGCAGCTCCGGTCTCTTGCCGCGGCTGAGCGACAGATTGTTTTCGGCGGAAGATTGCGAAAAGGGCAAACCGGCCCCGGATGTCTTTCTTCTTGCCGCCCGCACGATGGGCCACCGGCCGGAAAGCTGCGCCGTCGTCGAGGACAGTGTGCCGGGCGTCCTGGCCGCCAGGGCGGCGGGCATGCGCGCCTTCGCCTTTGTCGAGGACCCGGCCTGCGACCGGGACGCGATGCGTGCGGCGGGCGCGGTACTGTTCGAGGCCATGGCGGAGCTTCCGGACCTGCTGTTTTCCAAAACATGAGCTTTTCGGGGAAAAAGGTTTTACCGGCGTGGCGGTAAAGGCATCTCAAACCCCTTAAAACTTTCCAATGGCCGTATTATCTTAGCCCACCAACCAATCAGGATTGCACGGCTTTCCTGTGCTGCCAATGCGAACAGGTTGCTTCAGGGAGACATCAATGACCATCAAGACCAGCGGCCGGGGAAAAATCTATTCCTCCATCACGGATACCATCGGCGACACGCCGATCGTCAGACTGGACCGTCTCGCGAAGACCCATGGCGTCAAGGGCAACCTGCTGGCCAAGCTGGAGTTCTTCAATCCGATCTCCAGCGTCAAGGACCGTATTGGTGTCGCCATGGTCGAGGCGATGGAAGCCGACGGCAGGATCGTGCCCGGCAAGACCACTCTGGTGGAGCCGACATCCGGTAATACCGGCATTGCACTTGCCTTCGTTGCCGCCGCCAAGGGCTACCGGCTGATCCTGGTAATGCCGGAGACCATGTCCGTCGAGCGCCGCAAGATGTTCAAGATCATGGGCGCTGAACTGGAGTTGACCGAAGGCCCGAAAGGCATGAAAGGCGCGATCGCCCGCGCCGAAGAGCTGCTGGGCGAGATCGAGGGCTCGGTGATGCCGCAGCAATTCGAAAATCCGGCCAACCCGGAAGTCCACCGCAACACCACGGCCGAAGAAATCTGGAACGACACGGACGGCAAGGTGGACGTCTTCGTTTCCGGCATCGGCACCGGCGGCACCATCACCGGCGTGTCCCAGGTGCTCAAGACGCGCAATCCCGATGTGCATGTGGTTGCGGTGGAACCGGCGGACAGCCCGATCCTGTCCGGCGGTCAGCCTGGGCCGCACAAGATCCAGGGCATTGGTGCTGGTTTCATCCCGTCCATTCTGGACACATCCGTCTATGATGAAGTCCAGACCATCGCCAACGAGGATGCCTTCGCCATGGCCCGCGAAGTTGCCAAAACCGAAGGCGTGCCGGTCGGCATCTCCTCCGGCGCGGCGCTGACCGCCGCGATCCGGGTCGGACAGCGGGACGAGATGGCGGGCAAGAACATCGTCGTGATCATCCCGTCCTTTGCCGAACGTTACCTGTCGACTGCGCTGTTCGAAGGGCTGTAGGGCCTGTCGCGTTAGGGTCGGGACCCGGCCCGATGAATCAGGCTGAAATGACACGCAGGGTGCCGACGGTCATGGTCATGCCGGCACCGGCTGTGGCAGGTGCCGCGCAATTTCCTCCAGATGGACGTGACCGGTTCCGCAGCAGCCTCCCCAGATGTCCATATGCGGATGGCGCCTGAAGACATCGGCCATCAGCCGGCCGAGCTCTTCCGGGTCGCCTTCCTCAAGATGGCCGAGCTTGCAAAGCGCGATCTTGTCCATCTTCGCGGCATTTGGTCGGATTGAGCGAAGGCGGGACGTCCAGTTCCAATCCTCGAGCGCCGGTTCGAATTCCTGGGGATGGGAACAATTGAGGGAGTAGAACGCGGGATAACCGTTTGTGGCTTCGTCGACGATTGCGATCGCCCTCGACAGGGGAAACCCGGATTTCAGGCGGTGCGTGCTGTCGAGAGAAAATGACACCGCAACCGGCAGGTCCAATCGGCGGGCCGCCCGGACGACACCGATCGCCTCCGCCGGATTGTTGAAGGTCAGCGCCCAGACAAGATCCACTCCGGCCCGCGCGAGGGTTTCGATCTGCACCGAATGATACTCCTCGGCAGACTCCTCCGTGACCGACATGTTCAGCCCGTAGGCGTCGCCGCGCGGTCCGACATATCCGCTAAACAGCATTGACGGGATATCCGCTTCATATTCGGCGGCCACATCCTTCAGAAACTGGATCGATCGCAGGTTCGCCTCGGCCAGCGCACTCGCGGAATAGCCGAGCTTTGCGCCCCAGTCCGGGCTCGCCCGGTAGTCAAAACCGCCGATAAGAGCCGAATGGCCGTATCTGGCCACGACATCAAGATAGCGCCGGTACATACCGCGGATGACATCCGCGGACTTCCGCTTTTCAAGCAGCGGAAACATTGCGAATTCCGGGAGATCGAAGCCCCATTTGTACATGATTTCAGTCTCTGTACCGCCCTCGGTCAGGTAGTATCTGCCGGGGGTCGGCGACGGAAAAGTCTTGCCGCTCATGGGATTAGTCCTCATGGAAGTTGAAAATAGACAGGGAACGTGCGTCCGGCCGCAGGCCGAGGTCGCGCAGAAGGTGCGGGTCGAGCCCGTGCAGACCGCCCTTCACAGGGCCTGATCGAGGTTTCTTCCTGAAAAAACGGCCAATCCCGGCGACGAAACCGAAGCCGGGACGGAGCCGCGCAGTGCGGGGAAATATTGTCATCTTGAAATCACCAGCAAAAAAGTTCTTGCGAAGGAACGGAAAGTTCCCGTTTACGCCGTCATAGATGGGGGAAGGCGGCGTCCGGCGATAGAAGACCCGTGGTCAAGTCTCCGGATTGCGCAAATTGTCTATTATTGTCAGATATTTACGGATCCAACCGGGAATAAGGCCCAGCCGGGCCGTCCCGCGACTTGACCGCCGGTACAGTGGTCATGCCCCGCGCCGGACGCTAAGCCGCCTTGACGTGCTGCGGTCACGGCGCACAATTGTGCGGTTTTGGAACGAAAATTGAAAAATTAAGTGGTTCGAGACGGTAAATGGCCAAGGCGCAGTCGAAACGTGAGCTTATCCTCGATATTGCCGAGGCGAGCGTTCTATCGAAAGGCTTCGGTGGAACCTCCATCGACGAAATCATTTCCGCGGCGGACATCACCAAGAGTGGATTCTTCTACCATTTCAGGGACAAGAACCATCTTGCCAGGGCACTGCTGCAAAGATATCTCGATACCGAAAACGCGATCCTGGATGATATTTTCGACCGCGCCCGCGACCTGCACGGGGATCCGCTGCATTCCTTCCTGATCGGACTGAAACTTTTCGCGGAACTGATGGAAGACCTACCGAACGGTCACCCAGGCTGTCTTGTGGCAACGGTTGCCTATTCGGAACGCATGTTCGACCAGGAGGTACGCGACCTGAATCGACAGGCTATTCTGGCCTGGCGGGAACGCTTTCTCGGAGTGTTGAAGGAAATCGCCGCCATTTATCCGCCCCGGGACGACGTGGACCTCATGACGGTTGCCGACATGATCACCGGGACCGTCGAGGGTGGCATCGTCCTGTCCCGTGCGGTCGGGGAGACCGCCGTTCTCCCGCAACAGATTGTTCTTCTGCGGTCCTACATCAGGCTCCTCTTCTCACCTGCACTGTGACACCTGCCCTTTGGTTCCTCCCGGGGCCCGGATCATGAATACCGGTCCTTTGCAGCCGGATCATCGTAGGGGCCGCCACCCGGTTATCCTTACCGGTGGTGCAGGATCCTGCCGATGGTGTTCATGAGAAGCTGCGCGGCAAGGGTGCTGGTGGAGCCGGTCGGGTCGTAGTCCGGCGCGACCTCCACCAGATCCAGCCCCGCAATGGTCCCGCGTCTGGCCAGGCCGTCGATCAGTTCCAGCACTTCGTAGTACAGGAACCCGCCATGACTGGGGGTTCCCGTGCCCGGGGCGATGGAGGGATCGAAGGCGTCGATGTCGATGGTCAGGTAATAGCGGGCCCCTTCCGGAATACGGGCCAGCATCCCTTCGATCCCGAGTTTGCGCACGTGGCGCACGGACTGGATGTCGGACCCCATGCGGCGGGCGTCCTCATAGCCTTCGCGCGCCGTTGACGAGACGTTGCGGATGCCGATCTGGGAGAGGCCGGTCACATAGGGTTTTTCCGCCGCGCGGCGCATGGGATTGCCGTGGCCGTAGCGCACGCCGTGGCGCTCGTCGACAAAGTCCAGATGCGCGTCGATCTGCACCACATGAACGGGCTCCTGCCCGTCGAAGGCGTTGATGCAGGGAATGTTCACCGAATGGTCGCCACCCAGGACCACCGGCAGGGCGCCGGCCTCCAGAATTTTGCGGACACCAAATTCGATCCGCCTGTGACTTTCCACCGTGTCGGTGTGGACAATATCCGCGTCGCCGATATCGACAATGCGCGTCGTTTCCGACGGCAGATAGGTGATGTCATCCTCGAAATCGTAAGCGCCGCCATGGCCGAAGGAGAACAGCGTCGAGGCCTCCCTGATAGCCCTCGGTCCCATCCGGGCGCCCGAGCGCCACTGGGTGCCCATATCGAAAGGCGCCCCCATCACGGCGACATCCGCGTCGATGGCGTCCCAGTCCGGCTGACAAGGGTATTTTCCAAAAGTGCATATGCCGACAAACGGCAGGTTCAGCCGCCCGCCTTCATAGCCGTGAGACGCTCCATCCGATGACATACCGCGCACTTTCCTGACGTGAATCGAAACGCCACTACAGCACCGATCCGTCGCACGGGAAAGTAGGGCACCGTTCAAACCGGCACGGATGCCGCATGCCTGCCTGTCTGCAGCCCACCGTTCCAGAGCATGTCGCGTTAAATTGAATGCAGGAGCCCGCTTGTACACGAAACGCTCTAGCTCAGACCCGCGGCTTTTCTGAGGGCTGCGTTGATGCGGTCCTGCCAGCCGGGGCCGTCTTCCTGAAAATGGGCCAGAACATCCCGGTCGAGACGCACGGACACGGTTTCCTTGCCCACGGGCAACGCTGTTCCGGCGGGCTTCGGCGCTTCTGCGGCCGGCTTTGTCGTCGCCGACTTGAAAAGGGACTCGGCCCTTTCGATGGCGCTGGTATGACGGCGGGGCGGGTGAGCCATGATGTGATTCCAATGTTTGAGGCTGTGGCGCACAGCATAGCCGGAAAAACCCCGGGCACGGATTCTAATATGCTGTCTTCAGATCGTGATGATTCTGCCGTCAGACTATGTCGCGTTATGCCGCTCGGCGCGACATGTCCTGGCCGCGGTAACTCATTGCCTCGGCCAGATGTATGCGGCTGACGCTGTCCTGGCCGTCGAGATCGGCCAGGGTGCGAGCAAGTTTCAGCACACGGTGGTAGCCACGGGCGCTGAGCTGAAGCGTTTCGGCAGCCTGGCGCAGAAAGACGAGGCCCTGGTCGTCGGTCCTGGCCATGGTTTCCACGATGGCAGCCGGGGCCTGGGCATTTGTCCGGCAGGAAACACCGAACTCCAGAAAGCGCCGTTCCTGTATCCTGCGCGCTTCGGCAACACGCTGCGCCACCACGGCGGACGGTTCGGCCTCCGCCGGACCGATCAGATCGGCGGCGGTCACGGCGGGAACGTCTATCCTCAGGTCTATCCGGTCGAGGAACGGTCCGGATACGCGGGTCTGATAGTCGGTCACGCAACGCTCGCCCCGGCGGCACTGATGGCCGGGTTCGCCGGCATGGCCGCAACGGCAAGGGTTCATGGCAGCGATCAACTGGATGCGCGCCGGATAGGTGACCCGGTGATTGGCGCGGGCGATCACCGCCTCGCCGGATTCCAGCGGCTGGCGCAAGCTGTCGAGCACCTGCGGATTGAATTCCGGCAATTCGTCCAGGAATAAAACTCCGTTATGGGCCAGCGAAACTTCCCCCGGCCGGGCCTTCAGACCGCCGCCGACTAGGGCCGCCATGGAGGCCGAATGATGCGGTGCGCGAAACGGCCTGCGGTCGGTCAGCTTGCCTTCGGCCAGTTCCCCGGCCAGCGAGGCGATCATCGAGACTTCCAGAAGTTCGCGCGGGGTCAGCGGCGGCAAGATCGACGGCAATCGGCTGGCGAGCATCGATTTTCCGGAGCCCGGAGGGCCTGTCATCAGCTAGTTGTAGTCGCCGATGCTCTAACCAGAATGGCAGAACCATGCGAATACCTACCTTGTCATGTTACTCAGTCCTGGACGCGCTCTTCTGGGCAGTTGGTATAAAGATGACGGATCCCTAGTATAATGCATCAATGTCTCGTACAGCCTGAATCCACTCGTCAGATTCCTGATATGAAAGAAGCTCTTCTTTATTTCCAGGGAATCTCCAGCAATCTACGGCTTCTTTCTCAAACGGAGTGAAAGTGCCATATAATCTGTACCATCTACTGAAAAAGCTTTTGCGTCCACTGTCGTCCGCTTTTAACCAAGTAGATAATGCTGCCCTGTATTGAGATGAAACCCCTAAGGACTGCATCAGATCATCAAGCGCCGCCAAATTCCTAGCGGTCTTCCGTCGATCTGTGGGACTATTAATAGTATCATGCATAAGTGCATTAGCTAAATTGAGCGCGACGTCAGCGTTAATCAAATCTCCCGGCTTTTCGAAATACTTCAGACTCTTTTCATAGGGCGTGTTCAATATAACTTTGCCAGCAATCGAATTTTTAAGTAACCCTTTCTGGAAGAGAGTTTTTAGGATAAAGAATTTCTTTCCTAAGAACTTTTTGTCATCGGCTTTTTGAAGAAACTCTTCAGCCAAATCGGTCAATATTTCTTGGTTCGCGGAACTCAAATTCTCGTAGAGATTGGGGTATCTGAAGTAGCGAAATAGAAATTGCGAGACGCCAAATTTAGGGCCATTTAATTTGAGTTGTGCCCAATGATCAAATTCTATTCGGAGTGCGTCAAGCTCGCCCCCTGCCTCAACCCATTCACAAATTAGGAAATACACCCCTTCTGTGGCAATAAACTCACCGTCTGCGTGATTCCCAGACTGAAGCCAAACTCTCGCGAACTTGAGCATTCTTACTGGATCTCTTTTTGTTTGGAGATAGTGTTCGATGAGGAATCGGGCATCCTTCAAGCCACCAAACTTGTTTAGACAAGTTTCCGTCATGGCATCGAGGTCCAGCCCTTCGCTCGAGCTAGATTCTCGAAGAAGAGCGATGACCAAAAAAATTACCTTCCAATTCTCGCGCTTAATTTGATGGTTGTAGAATGCAAGGACGGCAGGCTCATAACGCTCGCTAAACTTCCGATACGCTTCAACCAAGAGGCGGTTAGACGAATAATAATCTCTAGGCGCAATGATCTGATCAGCCTCGGCAAGAAGTGCTTCATCAAAACGTTTGAGTAGAAGAGTTCGAACATTGCCGTCCGCAGCCTCAGCAAGCATATCTAAGAAAGGTGCGGCGATGTATTTAAATATTGCGTATTGATCTTCGCCTCGCTCAAGCATGTCGCGAACTGTCATCATTTTAATATTATTTGGAAGGAATGAAGATGTAATAACTGCCAAGATCGTTTGTAGACCGATTTGGTTCTGGTTCAAAACTTCTCGTGCAATAATTTCAGAAATTTGGATCGAAACGTCGGCGCGGACAATTTTATCAACACTAATCCGATCAAACACGCCAATCAAATTTAACCATTCACGTTCTGTATCGTACTTTGATACTAATTTCTGAATGTCCGCCAATAGCTGAAAGGATGAAGTTGGTGTCCTGAAACTTTTAAGCCAAACAACGATCGCAGCATCAGCAATCACATCGTGGGCCGAACTATAGGTGGCGGTTATTCGATCAATAACTAAAAAACCATCATCTAACAAAATAGACGCAATTTTTTCCGCTTTGCTACTAATTTTACTTAGGTAAATATTTGCAAATATTTCGAAAGAAGCACTTCGGACGTCTTTTATATTTAAGGCCTCAGATGCATATAAATTCGTATTAGCAAGAGAGGAAATACTTGACGTCACCCACTCGTGAAAATCTCCGGAACTTCTAACGATTGATATCGCGTTCTTGTCTATTCTGTTTAGAAAAATTTGGTAAGCAATAAATGAAGCCATCAACGGATTAGTGCTATAGTGCTTTTTTACTTCGTATCCAAGTTTTCCTTTTACACCCACCTTTACAATATTTTCAGTCACCCATCGAAGATACATCTCACTATCGTTGGAAGATGACAATGCTATTTCGTGGCAATTTTGTTCGCCAACTGCGTCGATAATGTTCTCTATGGCGGACTGTCGGCAGGCCAGTAACGTTTTGACATGCTGCATTTTGTTTAACGCCCTGCTCACTTCTACAAAGTTGGGGCACTTTTCAAAGTAGTCGATAACGATCAAAGCTTTGTTCTGTATCGTCAAGGAGCGAAGGTCCGCTGGCTCTAGGCCAGTTGGATCGATACAATAAAAAGTTTGCAGACCCTCAATGTTTTCAAAGCCCTCTGCGATGCGTCTCAGCAGTGTTGTTTTCCCGGAGCCGCCGCTTCCGTATATAACAAGATGCTTCTTGTTATCTTGTAAGAAATCTTGAACAATTTTTTCTTCATCTGGAAAGAGATTCGGATCTAAATTTCGCGCTTTTGCAAATAATGAACGCGAGAAGTAGCCAAGGTTATTTTGGCAAAACAGTTCGAATTGGCGCAAAGGCCTTGGCTGTTCTTGAAAAATTTCGTGAGCCAATCGAAAGGCCATTGGTTCCAGTTTCATCTGGACCTTAATGGGTTTTGGCTGAGTAGCCTCACCAATCGCCAACTGCACGGGTACCAAGCTTACGGATGCTTCGTTTCTGTCAACTTCGTTGGACAAATTCTCTGTGATTTGCAGAACTGCGGCATTCAATCGGAATCCCACGCCGCGAACTGTCTCGATGATTCTCCAAGGTTTCTTGTCCCCAAGTAATCTCCTTAAATTCCGAATGGTTTTCTCGACAGTTTCTTCATTGACCGTTTTGCCAACCCAAACCTGCCTATGGAGATCATCATTTTTGATCACATCGCCAGGACTTCTTATAAGGTAGCAGAGCAAGTCCCAATGGATACCGCCAACCGGAATTATCGCGTCTCCAGGTCCGGTTACTCGTCGCGCCGCGACGTCAAGCCGGTAGCTGATGCCACCGGCTTGAATTTCATAAAGCTCCCGCGACATCTTCCCCTCAATGCATGGCCATTTGGTAGAGCACGATACCGATCAAATGACCGATCTGGTGCGCGGCAAATTCAACCGTAATGAGAGCAAGGAATGCGAGGAAATGCAACGTGATAGCGGAAATTGCGCCGTGTGCGATTGCCTTCAGTATCTGTAGCAACTTAAACATTTCAGTCTCCTCATCGTTCCGAGGATGCGAGGACATCAAATATTCTCGTTTGAATCCCGGTATGAGGACGGAAACATTTCGGACAAAAAACGGAAAGAAAACGGAATTCCGGAATGGCGCGTTAATCTACAGCATCGACCCAAGCCAAGTTGTACTCGACGGTAGCGACGGATTCGCGGAAATTAATGTGTCACAACGTCAAAAGATTGTGGCCACCGGAAGCGGCGATTTCCAAGGCGCGTCTCGCACTTTCCTGTCCCCTGACCTCGGCGAGATCCGGCATGTCGCCCGCACGCCCCTGAAGTTTCGCCGCGGGGCGGGAGAGGACCTGCGTGCCCTTGAAATGGTTGGCGAGCTGAATGAGAGAGCGGGGCGCCAGAATATCCATGTCGGGATCGGCCCAAGCGGCCTCGCTGCCGCTTGCCTCCGGACAGATCAATCCCTTGCCAAGCCATTGGCACCCATGGCCGGGCGGGCTGGACCCGCTATGCCGCCCGGCGCGACATGTCCTGGCCGCGGTAACTCATTGCCTCGGCCAGATGGATGCGGCTGACGCTGTCCTGGCCGTCGAGATCGGCCAGGGTGCGGGCGAGTTTCAGGACGCGGTGGTAGCCACGGGCGCTGAGCTGAAGTGTTTCGGCGGCCTGACGCAGAAAGGCGACGCCCTGGTCGTCGGTCCTGGCCATGGTCTCGACGATGGCGGCCGGTGCCTGGGCATTGGTCCGGCAGGAAACGCCGAACTCCAGAAAACGCTGTCCCTGTATTCTGCGGGCCTCGGCGACGCGCTCCGCCACCGTTGCGGAGGGTTCGGCCTCCGCCGGACCGATCAGGTCGGCCGCGGTGACGGCGGGCACTTCGATCCTCAGGTCGATCCTGTCGAGGAACGGACCCGACACGCGGGCCTGATAGTCGGTGACGCAACGCTCGCCCCGGCGGCACTGGTGGCCGGGTTCGCCGGCATGGCCGCAGCGGCAGGGGTTCATGGCAGCGATCAGCTGGATGCGCGCCGGGTAGGTGACCCGGTGATTGGCGCGGACGATCACCGCCTCGCCGGATTCCAGTGGCTGGCGCAGGCTGTCGAGCACCTGCGGATTGAACTCCGGCAATTCGTCCAGAAACAGCACCCCGTTATGGGCAAGCGAGACTTCCCCCGGCCGGGCCTTCAGGCCGCCGCCGACAAGGGCCGCCATGGAGGCGGAATGATGCGGCGCGCGAAACGGCCTGCGGTCGGTCAGCTTGCCTTCGGCCAGTTCCCCGGCCAGCGAGGCGATCATCGAGACTTCCAGAAGTTCGCGCGGGGTCAGCGGCGGCAGGATCGACGGCAACCGGCTGGCGAGCATCGATTTTCCGGAGCCCGGAGGGCCGGTCATCAGAAGATTGTGGCCGCCGGAAGCGGCGATTTCCAAAGCGCGGCGGGCGCTTTCCTGTCCCCTGACCTCGGCGAGATCCGGCATGTCGCCCGCGCGTCCCTGAAGTTTTGCCGCGGGGCGGGAGAGGACCTGCGTACCCTTGAAATGATTGGCGAGCTGAATGAGGGAACGGGGCGCCAGAATATCCATGTCGGGATCGGCCCAGGCGGCCTCACCACCGCTCGCCTCGGGACAGATCAGGCCCTTGCCGAGCCCGTTGGCGCCCATGGCTGCGGGCAGAACCCCGGCGACGGGCGCCAGCGTGCCGTCGAGGCCCAGTTCTCCCAGCACCACAAAGCCTGCCAGGAACTCCGCCGGGATCGCGCCGATGGCCGCCATCACGCCCAGCGCGATCGGCAGGTCGTAGTGCGAGCCTTCCTTGGGCAGGTCGGCGGGGGCCAGATTGACGGTCACCCGTTTGGCAGGCAGCGCCAGGCCCGATGCTGACAGGGCGGCGCGGACACGTTCACGGCTTTCGGCCACCGCCTTGTCCGGCAGACCGACAATGGTGAAGGCCACCATGCCCGGCCCGACATGCACCTGCACATCCACAGGCACTGCCTCAATTCCCTGAAACGCGACCGTTGTTACCTTGCTGACCATGGTGGGTTCTTCAACACGCTCTACCTGAAAGTGTATCCAAAACAAGCACACAAGAATAAAACGTGCAAGAACAAATGTGGAACGAATGAAAGACCGGTGCCACCATTCGATGCCGAAATTAACGCCGACGGGAACCTGACCGGCCTCCTGACCGTTGAGTTGCCAGAACCTGGGGACCGGAAGGTCCTGCTGCCGTCAGGATTGCCCGTCGGTCCCGATAGCTCTCATATGCTCATCACTTGAGGAAAGGTCCCATGCACACTTCCTATCTGCGTTTCCTGGCGATGATCGCCGCTTCGACAGCGGTCATGTTCGGGCTGATGTATCTGAATACCTACGCGGCCGATCACATCTATTTCAGCGAAACGCGACTTTTCATGGCGCTCTACATGGGTGCGGCCATGGCGGTCGTCATGCTTGCCTTCATGTTGAACATGTACCGCAACCGCTTTGCGAATATCGCGATCCTGGCCGCCGCGGCGATCCTCTTTTCAGGTTCGCTCTATCTGGTGCGCAGTCAGGAAACGATCGGCGATGTTGCCTGGATGAAAGCGATGATCCCGCATCACTCCATCGCCATCCTGACCAGTCGGCGTGCAGAGATAACCGACCCCCGGGTACGTGACCTTGCCGACGGCATCATTGAGGCCCAGGTCCGGGAGATCGCGGAAATGAAACAGTTGATAGAAGATCTGGAAAACGATTCAACCAGGGTCAGTGCCCTGAGCGCGAACCCGTGACCGGGCCTGGAAAGACAGAAATACGCAAATATCCAAGTTGTGTTCAAGACGCGAGGTTGCGGCGCCAGGTTCCGGTGTAACCGTTGGCGCGGGCAAGCATGTCTTCCAGATACGGGGGAACGCGGAACCTGTCACTTGTGGCGAGCCTGTTGACTTCCAGCCACTCGGAAACCAGCTCGATCATCCTGTCTGGATCCTTTTCGAACATCGCGCGGCAAAGCGCCACGTCGAGTTGAACGTCTTTTTTTCTCTCAGAGCATACGATCATGGGTTCTAGCCGTGACTTTCTTATCAATCATTACGTGCTTGAATGAACCCTACAATCATTGAGAATGCCAGCAAATAGCGGTTATACGGATGGTCGCCACCATAATGCGGTGTTATGCCCTACTTTCTGCTTATTCCGGTACTTTGAACAATGTCAGTCCGCAACACAGCGCGCCGGCGGCGACGAACAGTGCCGAGTGGCCGATGACCGGGATCATGAACCCGCCGACGACCGGACCGACGCCCTGGCCGAGAGAAAGCAGGAAGAAGGTAAATCCGAAGCCGATGGACGGTGTTTCCCGGAAAATCCGCATGCTCCACATGCCGAACAGGGCGGTCATCACGATGAAGCCGGTGCCGAAGCTGGCCGCCGACAGATAGATGCCGAGCCTGGTGCCGATCAGCAGCGGCAAGGCTCCGATTGCCGCCCCGACCGCCAGCGCCAGCACCAGAAAGGTGCGGCGCAGCCCCCATCTGTTGACGAACCCACCGGCAAAACAGCCGGTCACACCGGCAATACCGAGCACGATCCAGAACAGGACCGCGTCGCGGGGATTGCCCGTAAGCGTCCATAACAATTCGACGGCATAGGTCCAGAAAACCGCCGTGATCACCCCGAACAGAAGCGCGGCGACAAACAGCGGCCGGGCGGCCCGGTGAAACAGGAAACCGAGCGAAACCTTCATTGCCGTCTTGCCCGGCACGACGGTGCGCCTGGGCAGCGTGGCCATGTTCCAGAAGGTGACCACCAGCGCAACGGCGGCGAAAACCAGCCAGGCCAGGCGCCAGTCTTCGCCTGCATAGAGGGCCAGCGGCCCGGCAAAGGCCACACCGAAGCCGGTGCCTGAATTGATCCAGGCATAGACGGAGTTCTGCCGGCGCTGCTCGGTGTAGCGGACTATGACATCGGAGAAGGGCGGGTAGGAAAGACCCGGACTGGTTCCGGCGATGAAAACACCGAGCGCGAGGATCCACGGGTCCGGAGCCGCGCCGATGATCGCCATGCCCGAAGCCGCGGCAAAGCCGCCCAGAAGGATGGGTAAACGGGGTCCGACAGCAGTGGACAGCCAGGATCCGGCAAAGGTCGCGGCCAGGTATCCCATATAGGACGCGCCAGCGATCAGCCCGATCATCTCCGGAGACAGGCCGAATTCCAGTCGAATTTCCGGCAGGAACAGCCCGAAGCAATAGCGCGCCAGGCCGTAGGTCACGGCCACCATCGCGAGACCCGCGGCGGTCACACTGCGGGTCATTGCGGCGTCCCCGTTATTTCCGGCGCGAGAGCTGGAAATGAAGTGTTTCGTCATCGGTCAGGGTCTCGCCGGCAATCTCGAAATATCCGCCGTGCCGCCTGTAATAGCGATACTGCTCGAGCGTGAGTTTCAGGCAGAAGTTGGAAACGTGCAAGTTTCTTCCATTGATTGTACTGGAAAATTCCTCTCCGAGAATGGCGACCTTCGCCGTCCGGCCGTCCTGAAAGGCAACCGGCAACAGAAAGAACCTGTTCAATGTCGGCGATGCGGCATCGACCGCCTGTTCAAAGGCGATGCGCGAGAAGCGCTGCATGGCCGGGTGGGCGTAAAATTCCGGTATCTTCTCGATCTGCGGGCCAGCATAAAGCTGGCTTTCCGACAGCAGAAAATCCCCCGGACGCACGATGTCGCGCAGCCAGCCGTTCACCGTATAGGGATCGTCGTTGCCTTCCTGGAAGCCCAGCATGGTGACGAGCGCGGCCGGGCCGCCGGCCTCAACGGCGTCGCTCAGCCGGAAGGCGTCAAAACTTGTCGTGATGAATTCCAGAGGCGTTTCAGGCAGAATTTCCTGCAGGGCCGGCCGCATATGCGACACCGACATCGGGTTGATATCGACCGCGATGTAGCGGTCTATGACGACACCCAGTTCCATGAGTGTCCTGAGAATGAACCCGGTCTTGATCGGCTCCGGTCCGAGTTCGACATAGACCAGCGGTCCCGAGCCGACCATCCCGGCGATGCGCGCGCAGATCTGCTGAAGAGCCTCGCGGAAGGACGTGCCCTCATCGCTCAGCCGGCCCAGCGACGGGGAGCCGACGCCGGTCAGGTTCAGCTCCCGCATGAGCCTGAAAACTTCGTCAAGATGATCGGTGGCGTTCTCCCGCCGGCCCGCGTTGGTGTATTTCACCCTGTTGTCCTGCGTGACGATGCGATCGAGACTGAACTCCGTGTGACAGGCAATCGTCCGATGCACTCTTTGCTGCAGCGACAGGAGGGGTTCGGTTGCTTCCCGATAGTCCGTTTGGCCGGCTGAAAGCGCTAGAGTCATATCGAATACCCACTTTGACGAAAGAGACTCCCGGATTACGGGATTTTTTTTCGAGATATAAATTTATAATTGCAGCGCCCCATAATAGAACGTTATGCTTGAGCCTACTCGGGTTGCAGAGTTCAGCCAAACCGCGGTTTTTCGTTGAAACGGAGACACTGAACCATGACGATCGGCCGATTTAACATCGAGTTGCTGGAAGCTTTTGTCGCTGTCGCCGAAGCCGGCAACGTTACGCATGCCGGCTCGAAGCTGAACCGGACGCAACCCTGTGTCAGCACCCAGCTCAGGCGTCTGGAGGAACGGGTCGGCAAACCGCTGATCGAACGCAACGCGCGTACCATGAACCTGACGGCGGCCGGACGGATACTCTATCAGCACGCAACCGACATTCTCAAATCCCACGACGAGGCGCGTCTGCGCCTGTCGGCGCCCGAACTGACAGGAACCGTTCATGTCGGACTGCCGGAGTGGTACGCGACCGGTCAGCTGCAATCGATATTCTGCAATTTCGTGAAGATCCATCCGAACGTGAAGCTGGAAATGACGGTGGCCGACAGCGCGACACTGCACGAAATGCTGTCCAACAACGAGATAAATCTGGCAATCGCGCTGGTCTCGCCCTCCAGGGCCAAGCCCGGTGGCGTGGTCGAGGAGCCCCTGCACTGGGTGGTGGGCGAATCCTGCTCGCTGACAGACCCGCTGCCGCTGATCCTGTTCCCCGAGCCCTGCCCGTTCCGGGAGCTGGTGTTCACCGCCCTCGCCCGGGCCGGCAAGCAATGGTACGAGCGCATCACGACGACAAGCGTCGCTGCGGCCCAGGTGGCCGTGCTGTCGGGAGCCGGCGTCAGCTGCCTGCCTTCGGGTGCCGTTCTCGACGGGTTCAAGATCCTCAAGGAGCACAACGGCTTCCCGAGCCTGCCGTCGACGGAACTGGCGATCTATACCCAGTCGAAAACACAATCGCCCATCGTCGATTATCTCGAGATTCATCTCAACGACCTGCTGGAAAACGCGATTGCCCCCCGCTCGGCACTCGCCGGCAAAATGCAACCGGACCTGCGGGTGGTGTAATCTGCTCGCGGCGGCCGATCATCGGCAGCACTGTCCATCCGGCCCACGGATGCGTTGAAACGCGAATCACCGACTGAATTACGCGAAGTCAAAACAGGCATGCAGAGCGCCGGCTCCCCCTCGTTCGCCTGACACACATCTATTCATTCGTATGTTTGAATTAAATTCCCTCAAAAAAACATGCAGTTGCTGGCATTGCTCGCACAAGCATCAGTATTATTAAGGATTCATTCAATTCCTCTTTCCATCTTCACAACAAAAGATTGGAGAGATCATGAAGACCATCAGGGCAAAATTAACGGTGCTGTTTGTTGTTCTGGCCCTGCTTGGCGCCGGGTCGGCATTTTCACTCAGCGAATTTCTGACGGCCAAGCTCACCGACATGGCGCTGGCCCGTGAAGTGACCTCTGCCGAACGGGCTCTCCAATCGCGCATCCAGGCGGACAGCAGGCAGGCCCTGCTGATGGCAGCGGTTGTCGCGGGTCAGAAGGGTGTCCAGGAAAAACTCGCCGCCGGGGACCGGGATGGTCTCGCCGCCGAATTCGTCCCGGCCTTTGGCGCCCTGAAAAAAACCTACGACATTCGCCAGTTCCAGTTTCACCTGCCACCGGCGGAAAGCTTTCTGCGGGTTCACAAGCCTGAAAAATTCGGCGACGATCTTTCCGGTTTCCGGCACACGGTTGTAGCGACCAACACCAAGGGCGCGCCCATATTCGGACTGGAAAAAGGGGTCGCGGGACTTGGAAACCGAGGGATCGCTCCGATCGTTCACGACGGCTCTCATGTCGGTTCGGTGGAATTCGGCCTGAGTTTCCATGAGAAATTCGTTGAACAATTCTCGGCGGAAACCGGCGTGCCGCTGGCTGTCGTGATCGACACTCCCGATGGCGCAAAGGTCATCGGGTCGCAGCTCCCCGACGGACTGGACCCGGAAACCGCCCTGGCGGATATTGCTGCAGGTTCAACGACGGATGCCAGTGGCCGCTATCATCTCGACGCCATTACCCTCGCGGATTTCTCCGGCCAGGACGCCGCATCCGGTATTCTCGCCATCGACCAGACCCCCTACACGGCCATCCGCAACTTCGGACGGATCCTCGGCGCCGGCGCGGCAATTGCCCTGCTGGCCATCGCGGCAGCCGGCATCTTTTATGCAAACCGCAATGTGTTTGCCCCGCTGCAGGTGGTCACCAACCAGATTTCGGAGCTGGCGGACGGCAATGCCAACCAGGACATCCAGGGCATGGAGCGGACCGATGAAGTCGGCAATATCGCCCGGGCCGTGGACGTGTGCTGCGCCAACCGGCGGTCGCAGGTGGAGCTCGAAAGCACGAAATCCCGCGAGGACGAAAACCAGAAACAGCGCCAGAACACGGTCGACACCCTCATTGCCGGTTTCCGTACCAAATCGGCGGAAATGCTGGCGGCCGTCACCCAGGTAAACGGCGAGCTGCAGGACACCGCCGCGCTTCTGGAAAGCGCCGCGACCTCAAGTGCGAGCCAGGCGGAAGGCGCCACGCACGCGTCGGAAGAAGCGGCCTCCAACGTGGAATCGGTCGCCGCTGCCACCGAGGAACTCGAATCGTCCACCAAGGAAATCGCACAGCAGGTCGAGCGCACCACGGGTGTCATCGATCAGGCAACCACCGGTGTCCAGGAGACCAACGACACGATTTCCGGCCTGGCGACCGCTGCGGCCAAGATCGGTGAAGTGGTCACCCTCATTCAGGCGATTGCCGAACAGACCAATCTTCTGGCGCTCAACGCGACCATCGAAGCGGCCCGTGCCGGTGAAGCCGGCAAGGGCTTCGCGGTTGTTGCCGCCGAGGTCAAGGAACTGGCGACGCAGACCTCACAGGCGACCGAAGAGATCTCAAGCCAGATCGGCGGTATCCAGGCTTCGACGGAAGCTGCCGTCGGTGCGATGAAGGGGATTTCGGAAACGATGAACGAGGTCAACGAATACACCTCTGCAATCGCCAGCGCGGTGACGGAACAGACGGCCGTAACGTCCGAAATCAGCCGTAACATCCAAGGCGCCGCACAGCAGACCAAGACCATGGTCGGCAATATCAGCGAGCTGGACCACGCGGTCTCCGAAACGAGCTCCTCTTCGGGAACCGTTAAGGCAAAGACCGGCGAAGCCGTTCACATCACCGAGGAAATGCGGACCGAAATCGAACGCTTCCTGGCCGCGGTCGCAGCAGCCTAGCGCTCAATGTGAGCGGAACGACACATCCGGCCCCGGCCTCCAGCGTGAAGTCGGGGCCGTCTTCTTTCAGAACCGCGCGCGCCTGTTCGAGGCGGCCGGGGCCTGGAAAATGTATTCGGCCCGATACAGCCGCCTGCAAACCTGACGGCCAACAACAAGATTATGCCTGCAATCAGACACTTCGGCGCTATCGGGCATTTCCGGTCTTCGCGACCTGCGACAGTCGGTTACAAATTCACACCGGCAATGCGGCCTCAAGGCTTTGACAGCGGGAATGGCTGAAGCTAGAGCGAAAATCGGCCCTCTCGCCTTCATTCGGAACAGGACAACCGTACCGCCATGTCATTCAAACGCATTGTTTTCTGGGCGCATCTCGTCGTCGGGATCACTTTCGGCCTCGTGATCCTGTTGATGTCGGCAACCGGCGTACTCTTGACCTACGAACGGCAGATCATCGCCCATATGGAACAGCGCGCGGTGGAACAGGCGTCAGGCGTCCAGCCGCTCACCGTGGACGAGATGGCACGGGTGGTTCTCGAAAACGGCGGGCAACCCGGCAATTCACTGGTCTTTTCGAATTCCGCCGGCGCACCGGTCGAACTCTCCATCAGCCGGCGGGAGACCAGCCTGCTCGATCCGTATTCCGGGGTCCGCATGGAAGATGCGGCGGAGACGACAAATGCCTTTTTCGGCACGGTCACCGACCTGCACCGGTGGCTGGCTCTCTCCGGCGAAAGCCGGCAAACCGGCCGGGCCATCACCGGCGCCGCCAATCTCGGCTTTCTCTTCATCCTGATCTCGGGGCTTTATCTGTGGTGGCCGAAGAAATGGACCTGGAGAGTGGTCAGGCTCAACTTGCTTTTTCGTGGCAACCTGCCGACCGCCAAGGCCCGCGATTACAACTGGCACCACGTGTTCGGGATCTGGTCCCTTGTGCCGCTGTTCGCAATCGTGGTTTCCGGCGTTGTGATTTCCTATCCCTGGGCAAGCGGTCTGGTGGCCGCCGCGTTCGGGCCCGTAACGCCTCTCGAAGCAGGCCGGAGTGCCCAGGACAGTCCTCAGGGCCAACAACGGGCTGACGGCGATCCGGTGAGTTTTCAGGACATCGTGGAAACGCTCAAACAGGCTGAACCCGCCTGGCGAACCGTTTCCCTCAAGCTTCCCCAGGACCAGGCGGCGCGTGTCGTCGTCACGGTCGATACGGGCAATGGCGCACAATTGTCGCGCCAGAAGACCTATACGGTCTCCCGCGTGACAGGCGACGTGCTTGGGGTCAGCGGTGTGGACGACCAGTCACCCGGACTGCGCGCCCGGGTGTTTCTGCGCTTTCTGCACACGGGCGAGGTTTACGGACTTCTCGGCCAGACCCTCGCGGGTCTGGCTTCGCTGGCCTCCGTCTTCCTGTTCTACACGGGATTCGCGCTGGCTTACCGCCGTCTGATCCAGCCGATTTTCCGGCGGCGTTCCCTGAACACCTGATCCAGGCCCTCCAGAGGCCTAATGCGCCTCGTCCCAGTTGTGGGCGGCGCGGGCGTCGACCTGAAGCGGGATGGAGAGTTTGAGCACCGGTTCGCAGGCGTTTTCCATGACCTCCCGGATCACCGGGATGGCGGCATCCACCTGATCGTCGGGCACTTCGAAGATCAGTTCGTCATGCACCTGCAGCAGCATCTGCGCGTCCAGCTTCGAGCCGTCCAGCCTCTCTTCCATGCGCACCATGGCGCGGCGGAGGATGTCGGCGGCAGAGCCCTGGATCGGCGCGTTGATGGCGGCGCGCTCGTAAAAGGCGCGATGATTGGGGTTGTTGGTGTTGACCTCCGGGTAATGGGCTTTGCGGCCGAAGATCGTGGTGACGAAACCGTCCGCATGAACCTGTTTCTTGATCGTCTCCATGTATTCCTTGATGCCCGGGAAGCGTTCGAAATAGGTCTTGATGTAGTCGCCTGCCTCGCCGCGGCTGATGCCGAGCTGGTTCGCAAGGCCGAAGGCGGAAATGCCGTAGATGATGCCGAAATTGATAGCCTTGGCCCGGCGGCGGACCATCGGGTCCATGCCCTCGATCGGCGTGCCGAACATTTCGCTGGCCGTCATGGCGTGAATGTCGAGGCCGTCGTCGAACGCCTTCTTCAGCTGCGGGATGTCGGCCATATGCGCCAGCACCCTGAGCTCGATCTGGCTGTAATCGGCCGAAACCAGCTTGTGACCCTTTTCGGCGATGAACGCCTTGCGGATCTTGCGGCCCTCTTCCGTCCTGACGGGAATGTTCTGCAGGTTCGGCTCGGAGGACGACAGGCGGCCTGTCGTGGTCGCGGCCAGCGCGTAGGACGTGTGCACCCGGCTCGATTCCGGGTTGATATAACCAGGCAGGGCGTCCGAATAGGTTGATTTCAGCTTGGAGAGCTGGCGCCAAGCGACGATCTTCGACGGCAGCTCGTGACCTTCGGCGGCCAGATCGTCCAGCACCTGAACGGATGTCGACCAGGCGCCTGTCTTGGTCTTCTTGCCACCCGGCAGGTTCATCTTGCCGAAAAGAATATCGCCGAGCTGCTTGGGCGAACCGATATTGAAGCTCTGGCCGGCAAGCTCATGGATCTCGGCCTCCAGCGCCGCCATCCCTTGCGCAAAATTGCCGGAAAGCCGTGACAGCATCTGACGGTCGACGGAAATGCCGCGCTTTTCCATGCGCGCCAGCACCGGCACCATGGGCCGTTCAAGCGTTTCATAAACGGTTGCCATGTGATCGGCGGCAAGACGCGGCTTGAGAATCAGCCACAGGCGCAGGGTCACGTCGGCGTCTTCCGCCGCATAGGCGGAGGCCTTGTCGATGGGAACCTTGTCGAAGGTGATCATCGACTTGCCGGAGCCGCAGACCTCCTTGAAGGGGATCGGCTTGTGGCCGAGCCACCGCTCGGACAGCTCGTCCATGCCGTTGCCGCCCTTGCCCGCATCGACCGTATAGGACAACAGCATCGTGTCGTCGTAAGGGGCGATGTCGATGCCGTAGCGTGTCATCACCAGCCAGTCGTATTTCAGGTTCTGTGCGATCTTGAGAACCGCGCGGTCCTCCAGCATCGGCTTGAGAACCTCCAGCGCTTCTTTCAACGGGATCTGACCGGGAAGCAGGCCGCCGCCGCCGAGAAGATCGCCCTCGCCGTCCACATGAGCGAGCGGCACGTAACAGGCCTTGCCCGGTTCGGTCGCCAGCGACAGGCCGACGAGCTCCGCCTGCATGGCGTCGAGGGATGTGGTTTCCGTGTCGAAGGCCACATAACCCTTCTCATAGGCAGCCGCGCACCATTCCCTCAGCCGGTCGAGACTGGTGACAGTCTCATAGGTGCCGGAGTCGACCGGGATCGCCCTGATGCCATGGGCGCGGGCTTCAACGAGTGTCTGCGGCACCATCATGCCGTCGGGTCCGGCTCCGGCCTTGTCCGCACCGGTTCCGCCGGGGCCTTCCGCCGATGTGGCAGCACTTGAGGCGCTGCGCTCCAGAATGCGGCCCTTGTGGTCCGGAACATCCCAGCCGGGCACCTCGAATTCCGCCGCTTCAACGGTCTCCGCCTCCGCTCCGGCGGTCTCCGCGACACGCCTTGTGAGCGTGGTGAAGCCCATTGCTTTCAGAAATCCGACGGCCTTCGGTCCATCCAGCGCGGTCACGGAAAGATCGGTCACCGGCACTTCCACCGGCACGTCCTGCTTCAGCGTGACGAGCTGCCGCGAGACGCGGGCCTGGTCGGCGAATTCGATGAGGTTTTCCCGGCGCTTGTTCTGCTTGATGGTTCCCGCTTCCGCCAGAAGGGTTTCCAGATCGCCGAACTCGTTGATCAACAGCGCCGCAGTCTTGAGACCGATGCCAGGAACGCCGGGAACGTTGTCGACGCTGTCGCCGGCCAGGGACTGGACCTCGACCACTTTGTCCGGACCGACACCGAATTTTTCGAAAACCTCCGCCTCGCCGAAGGTCTTGTTCTTCATCGTGTCGATCATGCCGACATGCGGGCCGATGAGCTGCATCAGGTCCTTGTCGCCGGAAACGATGGTCACGCGCGCACCCATTTCGGCAGCCTGGCGGGCGTAGGTCGCAATCAGGTCGTCGGCCTCGAAGCCCTCCTGCTCGACGCAATGCACGGAAAAGGCCCGCGTCGCCTCTCGGATCAGCCCGAATTGCGGCACCAGATCCTCCGGCGGGTCCGGACGGTGCGCCTTGTATTCCGGGTAGATTTCATTGCGGAAGGTTTTTGCCGAGTGATCGAATATCACCGCGAAATGCGTCGGCTCGTCGCCCTTTTCCGGTGAAGGCCCCTCCTGCAGCAGCTTCCACAGCATGTTGCAGAAACCGGAGACGGCACCGACCGGCAGGCCGTCCGGCTTGCGGGTCAGCGGCGGCAGCGCGTGGTAGGCGCGGAAAATGAAGGTGGAACCGTCGACCAGAATGAGATGGTCGTCAGCGGTGAGGGCGGGGGAGGAATCTTGGCTCGACATGGCGCGGATCATGCCCGCACCCGGGGCATGAGAAAAGTCCTAAAGAGAAAATTTCCGCACCGGCTCCTTCACTCCGCCGCCTGGGCTTGGGCTTTCCTGCCGAAAGTCCCGTTCAGATAGGCCCATTGGGGCCGCCGGAACAGGAACCAGCCCTTGTTCGTCCGGCGGATCAGCCAGAAGAGAACCATCGGGCTGACGGTGGCAACCGCCGTGACGATCAGTGAGACGGTGCCGATATCCAGAAGGCCGAGTTTGAGGAGAATCACCCTGGTGACCCCCATCGGGAAGAAGAACGCCAGATAGATGACGATGGAATTTTCGCCGCAATGGCGCAGGATATCGAGCCTGGCCGCCTTCACCAGCAGTGCGCTGGTAAGGATGATGGCACCGGCCCCTGCCGCGCCGAGGGCCAGCGCAACGCCGGGCTTGGCCGACCAGCCCAGAGCAACCAGACCGCCGTTCACGATGCCCCAGATCAGCAGATAGCCAAGGCTGATCCCGATTCGCTCGCGCGCCCAGGCGGCAAGAGCGAAGATCTGCGGAGCGAAGATATACCCGGCGTAGAAGAAGACAAAACGCGAGGCGAATTCGTCGATGAGAAGCCAGTCGGTGTGAATGGGAGCCATCTGCAGCAGCGCGCCCGCGGCGAGCATCACCTGCCAGGGCACGCGCCAGTCATGGGCAAGTTTCGAGACGACGAAGAAGACCGGCAGCATGTAGATGAACCACAAGGTGCCGAAAGGCTGGATGAAACTGGTGAGATAGAATTCCAGAGTGCCGGCGACGCCCATGTCGCCGACAAAGACCGGCGCCTTGACCGCGAACTGGATGGTCATCCAGAGCACGTAAAAGTAAGCGAAATGAACGACCTTGCGATCGAGATAGAGCTTCCAGTCTCTCGTGATGACATTGGCGAGAAAGAGGCCCGAAATCAGGAAGAAATCCGGCATGCGGAACGGAGCGGCGAAGGCGACGACTGCGTGCATCCAGCCGGTCTTGCCGGCGGCTGCCTCCACGCCGAGCACCGAATGCATCATCACGACGAAGATGATGCAGATGCCCTTGGCCGTATCGACCCAGTCAACGCGACTTGTGCCCATCTTCCGCTGCCCTGTTTCAGCCCGGGCATGCCTTGCAATTCAGGTCGGATGCATGCCGCTTGCGCAGGATTTAAACCGCACCGGTTAAAATTACGCATACAGGGCCGGTCACGATTTGGTGACCGCAAGGGCCGGAATCTTCAGGCTCCGGGCTTGCCGGGGTCGTCGTTGTTCCACGGGCTGATTCTCGGCTGGCCGGTTCCTGCGGCGCCTCCGGACCCGCCGCCGTTCTTTTCCGACCAGTCCTCCGCGTCCAGGTCGACGACACCGTCGCCGGGCCTGCGCGCCGCCGTTCCGCCCTGGACAATGACGACGTTGGACCGCGAAAGAATGAAGCGGACAAGGGCCTCTCGAACCGGCGGGATGAACAGCAGAAGGCCGATGGCATCGGTTACGAAGCCCGGGATCAGCAGCAATATGCTCGCCACGACGATCATTGCACCCTGCATCACCTCGCTTCCGGGCGCGCGACCGGCGTCGAGCTCCTTCTGCATGCGCATGAGCAGAGACAGGCCCTGCTGGCGCAGCATGAGCGTGCCGGCCAGAGCGGTGATTACCGTCAGCAGGATTGTCGGGAAAACGCCGATCATGCCGCCCACCCAGATGAAGACTGCAATTTCGATCAACGGCAGAAGAAGTATGCCGGCAATGATATAAAGTCCCACGGGACCTCCATCGTCTGATAGTCTGTTAGTCCTTAAGGTAGACATTCGGTCACAAAAATGCGAGCAGGCGTTCCAGGAAAGACGGTCTTTACAAGATTCAGTCTTGCTCTTGGGTCTGGATGCTGGTTCAACGGCCCCTAAATTATGAACACAGTAGACATTGAGCGTTGGGCGGCGCTCACCTGACCAAACAAGGGGCGGCTTCTAGGCCTTAGAAGGGTAGCCGGAACAAAAAATGAATGAGATTTTTGACCCAGTAACGCTCCTCCTCATGGGACTAGCGGTTTTCATTCTGTTCAAACTGCGCTCGGTCCTGGGCAAGCGTACGGGCAATGAACGCCCGCCCTTCGATCCCTATTCGAAGCCGGAACAGCCCAAAGGCAAGCCGAACGGCCAGGATAACGTGATCCCGCTGCCGAACCAGACATCCGAGCAGTCGGAAGCTCTGGAAGCGGAGGGCCCGGGCGGAGACGTGGTCATCGACAAGATGGCCCCCGCCGGAACGGCGCTCAACAGCGCGCTGAAGCAGATTCTTTCTGTCGACCGCAGTTTCGAACCCGAACCGTTTCTTCAGGGTGCGCGCGCCGCGTATGAAATGATCGTCATGGCCTTTGCCGATGGCGACAAGAAAGCCCTCAAGAACCTGCTCTCGCGAGATGTCTACGAAGGCTTCGTGTCCGCGATAGACGACCGCGAGAAACGCGGTGAAACCATCGAATCCACCTTTGTCGGTATCGACAAGGCCGAAATCGTCGAAGCGGCCCTGAAGGGCTCGACGGCCCAGGTCACCGTGAAAATTCACAGCCAGCTGATCTCCGCGACACGCGACAAGGCGGGCGAAGTGGTGGACGGCGATCCTTCCAAGGTGACCGAAGTGGTCGATATCTGGACATTCGCGCGGGACACAGCGACCCGCGATCCGAACTGGAAACTCGTCGCGACCGAATCCGCAGAGTAAACATGACGCGCAGGGGACGGACCATGCGGCCACCGCTGGCTCCCCTGCTCGCCGTTTTTTTGACTGGCGCGGTCCTGACCGCGCCGCTTTCGTTTTCAGGAGCGGCCACAGCCATGCAGCCAGGCCCGCAGTTGCCGGAACACTTCCAGGAAACCTCCTTCGCCCGCCTCCCCGGTTGGCAACAGGACGATCATTCGGCGGCCCTGGCCAGCTTCCTGCGGTTCTGCGATCCGTCCGTCACCCTCCCTGAAGGTCCGCACTTCCTTCGGCTGCAGCCGGACGAACTGACCCGGCTGTGTTCGGACGCACGGACCGCCAACGACGGGTCCGACGCTGCGGCGCGGCAGTTTTTCGAAAGCCGTTTCACCCCGTTCCGTAATGCCGAGCAAGGCTTCGTTACCGGATATTACGAGCCGGAAGTCGCCGCATCCCGTCACAGGACCGAAACGTTTTCCGTTCCGCTGCACAAGAAACCCGCCGGGCTAGAGCCGGTCACCGAAGAAATCCGGCCGGAAAACTGGCCGGCGCATCTGAGCCACGGCCGCCGCAGGGGAAAAACAGTGAGCGAGCTGCCGGACCGGGGGGCGATCATGGACGGGGCGCTCGATGACGAGAGGCTGGAGCTTGTCTGGCTGGCGGATCCGGTCGATGCGTATTTCATTCACGTGCAGGGATCCGCCCGCCTGCGCATGACTGACGGTTCGGTGATGCGCGTCGGCTACGCCGGAAAGACCGGTCATCCCTATACCGGCATCGGACGCCTGCTGGTGACGCGCGGCGAAGGTACGCCGGAAGATTTCACCATGGCCGGTTTGCGCGGCTGGCTGGCGAAACATCCGGACCGGCGCGATGACCTGTTGCGGGAAAACCGCTCCTACATCTTCTTCCGGGAGGTGACGGAAACCGGGCCGGATCAAGGACCGGTCGGCGCCGCAGGTCTGCCGCTGGTGGCCGGTCGCAGCCTGGCGATCGATCCCGAACACTTTCCCTACGGCGCACTGGTGTTCGTTGCTTCAGGGTTTGAAGATCCGGACGAGACAGACAAGGAATTCGCGCGTCTCCTGGTGGCCGACGACACAGGCTCAGCGATCAGGGGAAGGGCGCGCGGCGACATCTTTACCGGTTCGGGCGATACCGCGGGACAAAGTGCCGGTGCCATCCGTCACAAGGCGAAATTCACGTTGCTGGTGCCCAATTCAAGACTGACTTCAAGATTGACCGGCAGCACGGCGGCGACGGACTGAAGGATGTCGAAGCGCGGGAAAAGGGGAACGCTTTCACCGGAGGACCGGGACCTGTGGGGCAAGGTAACCCGCACATTGACACCGATGCACCCCGAGCGCGCCTCCGAACTTGAAAAAGAACTGGCAAAATCCCTGGAGGAGGCGGCACCTACCGGAAGCCGCAAGGCCTCGAAAACCGCCACCGCGATCAAGCCGCCGCCTGCGGAAAAGCAACCGGCGCCTCCGCAGCCGCTGCACCAGCTGGAACATCGCTTCCGCAGGAAAATCGTCCGGGGCGTTCAGGCCATCGATTCCCGGATCGACCTGCACGGTCTCACCCAGCACCAGGCTCATGAGCGGCTGCGCGGATTTTTGTACCAGGCCCAGGCCCGCCAGCATAAGGTTGTTCTGGTGATCACCGGAAAAGGGGGAGGTCCGGACCGTGCCTATATGGACGAACGGGGAATTTTGCGCAGAATGGTCCCGCAGTGGCTTTCCTTGCCGGACCTGCGTTCCGTCGTAATCGGATACGAGGAAGCGCATGCCAGCCATGGCGGAGCCGGCGCACTTTACGTCCGCGTTCGAAGAAAAAGGTAGGGCCGTGACACCGCTTGGCGCGAAAATCCGGGAACTCAGGACGAAACGAGGGGTTTCGCTGAAGGAAATGGCCGCGGCGCTCTCCGTCTCCAGCGCCTATCTGTCCGCGCTCGAACACGGCAAGCGCGGCAAGCCCACCTGGTTCCTGGTGCAGCGGATCATCACCTATTTCAACGTCATCTGGGACGAGGCGGAAGAAATTCAGCGGCTTGCCGAATTGTCCGACCCTCGCGTCACCATCGACACGGCGGGAATGAACCCCAGAGCCACCGAGCTGGCCAACCAGCTTGCGCAGAAAATCGGCGGACTGTCGGATGACTCGCTCGCGGCGCTCCTGCATCAGCTGCGGGTCGCGGCGGCGAAAGACGATATCTGACAGTATCAGCCCGCAGTTTCTGCGCCTGCACCTTTTTTTCCCGGTCATTGCGGGGCTTGACCCTGCACCGCGTGCCCGGCGTATCCACATACGGACCGATGGCGCAGGGGACCGTACCACCTGAAACAGATTTACGTGTCCTTATCCTGCCGCATCTATATAAACGGCAACTGACTTGCGTCTATGGTATGGAATTCTTGATCAGCATGACACTTTCCCAGGAAGAAATCGCCGGAAATTTCGACTCGGCGGCCCTGCGGGCCCGGCTGACGGCACTGACGTCGGACAGCGACGGGGACGGTTCGGACAGCAAGGTCCGGGCGGCGGTTCTGGCCGAACTGAAGACAGCCGTGAAGACCGGACGTGACAGGATCGAAGCCCTGTTGAACGAGGACGGCGGCGGATTGTCCTGCGCACGGCGGCTTTCGTTTCTTCAGGACGAGCTGATCCGTGTGATCTACGATTTCGCCCTTCACCATGTCTACCGCGTCAAGAACCCGTCTGCCGCCGAGCGCATGGCGGTTGCGGCAGTCGGCGGTTACGGGCGCGGGACGCTGGCGCCGGGATCGGACATCGATCTTCTGTTCATCCTGCCGTACAAACAGACGCCCTGGGGCGAGCAGGTGGTGGAATACATCCTCTACATGCTCTGGGATCTCGGCTTCAAGGTGGGACACGCCACACGCAATATCGACGAATGCATCCGGCTGGCGCGCTCCGACATGACCATCCGGACCGCCGTTCTGGAAGCCCGCTATATCTGGGGCGACGAACCGCTTTACGAAGAGCTGGTGAAACGTTTCGACGCCGAAGTGGTGGAAGGCACGAGCTCGGAATTCATCGCCGCGAAACTTGAGGAGAGGGACGAACGCCACAAGCGCCAGGGCATGTCCCGTTACCTTGTCGAACCGAACATCAAGGAGGGCAAGGGTGGATTGCGCGACCTCAACACGCTGTTCTGGATCGCCAAGTATCATTACCGGGTCAACAGGCAGTCGGAACTCGTCAAGAAGGGCGTCCTGACCCGCTCCGAATATCTGCGCTTCAAGAAGACCGAAGATTTCCTCTGGGCCGTGCGCTGCCACCTTCATTTTCTCGCCGGGCGGCCGGAGGAACGTCTGTCCTTCGACGTCCAGCGTGAAATCGCGATCCGCCTCGGCTACACCCAGCATCCCGGCATGAAGGATGTGGAACGCTTCATGAAGCACTACTTCCTGGTGGCCAAGGAAGTGGGCGACCTGACCCGCATCATCTGCGCCGCGCTCGAGGAAGAGCATGTCAAGGAGCCGGAGGGCAAGGGCATTTCCGGCATGATGCGGCGGCTGCGCGGTGGCCGGGGATCGCAAGCCTCCAAGCCTGTGGAGGGCGCTCCAGGTTTCGTGGTTGAACACAACCGTCTCAATGCCACCAGCAAATCGGTTTTCGAAACCGACCCGACCAATCTCCTGCGGGTGTTCCAGATCTCGGACAAGCATAACTACAACATGCATCCGCGGCTGACCCGGCTGATACAGCAGTCCCTGAAACTCGTGGATTCCAAACTCAGGAACGATCCGGAAGCCAACCGCCTCTTCCTGTCGGTGCTGACATCGCGCAACTATCCGGAAAGAACCATCCGGAAGATGAACGAAACCGGTGTTCTCGGCCGTTTCGTGCCGGAATTCGGCAAGGTCGTCGCGATGATGCAGTTCAGCATGTATCACCACTATACGGTCGATGAGCATCTGATCCGGTCGATAGGCGTTCTCGCGGACATCGAACGGGGCAACTCCGGTGACGATCACCCGCTGGCAACGGACCTGATCCGCACGCTGCAGAACCGCAAGCTGCTGTATGTGGCCATGTTCCTGCACGATATCGCCAAGGGCCGTCCGGAAGACCATTCCATCGCCGGCGCCAGGGTCGCCCGCAAACTCTGTCCCCGCTTCGGGCTGAACGAAGCTGAGACGGGAACCGTTGCCTGGCTTATCGAACATCATCTGGACATGAGCATGATCGCCCAGTCGCGCGATCTCTCGGACCGCAAGACGATCACCGATTTCGCGCATACCGTCCAATCCCTGGAGCGGCTGAAACTGCTCCTGATCCTGACCGTCGCTGACATTCGCGCCGTCGGGCCGGGGGTCTTCAACGGCTGGAAAGGTCAGCTGCTGAGAACGCTCTACTACGCCACCGAACCGCATCTGTCCGGCGGCCACACGAAATTGTCCCACAGCCAGACGATCCGCGACGCCAAGGAAGAGCTTTCCGGCAAGATCGACCACTGGAAGGACAAGGAGAGAAAGGCCTATCTCAATCGTCATTACCCGGCCTATTGGCTGAGGACGGAAGCCGACCGCCTCGCGGCGCACGCCGAACTGTTCCACAAGGCGGACCTGGAAAATCGACACCTGGCCTTTCAGGTCACCCCGCGCGCGTTCGAAGGCGTTACCGAGCTGACGATCGTCGCGCCGGACCACCCTCGCCTGCTCTCCATCATCGCGGGCTCATGCTATTCCACCGGCGCCAACATCGTCGATGCGCAGATCGACACGACCACCGACGGCTTCGCGCTCGACACGGTCTTCATCGGGCGGGAGCTTCCCGACGACGAAGACGAGCACCGGCGCGGTGAGCGGATCACCCGGCTCATCGAGACCGCCTTGCGCGGCGAAGAACGCCTGCCTGAACCGGTCACCAAAAAAGGCACCGTCAAGGGGCGGATGAAGGCCTTCAAGGTCGCCTCGGAAGTGCTGATCAACAATTCTCTTTCCGACGGCTATACCGTTCTGGAAATTACCGGCCTGGACCGGCCCGGCCTGCTTTACGACCTGACCCGGTGCATTGCCACGCTCAACCTCAACATCGGCTCCGCTCATATCTCGACATTCGGCGAGAAAGTCGTCGACGTTATTTACGTCACCGACCTCACCGGACAAAAGATCGCCAATATCGGCCGTCAGGAAATCATCCGTGAACGCCTGGCCAACGCGGTCGAAGGCCAGGTGGAACTGGATCCGGCCGCGCCGGTCGCCCGCAAGGGTCAGCGCCAGGCTTCCTGAACCGATCCAACCTCCAACCGGAGCCCTACTGGCATGAGCCTTGTCCGCAACTTCGCAACGGTGGGTGGCGCAACGCTTCTGAGCCGCCTGCTCGGGTTCGTGCGTGATGTGCTGCTGGCGGCCGCCGTGGGCGCCGGGCCGGTGGCCGATGCCTTTGTGGTGGCGTTCCGTCTGCCGAACCTGTTCCGCCGCCTGCTGGCCGAAGGGGCATTCAACTCGGCCTTCATACCGCTTTTCGGAAGGACGGTGGAGGAAGAAGGCGATGAAAGCGCCAGGAGGTTTGCCGGCGAAATCGGCGCGGCGCTGCTCTTCTGCCTGTTGGCCCTGACCGCGCTCGCGCAGATCTTCATGCCATTCGTGGTCTGGGCCCTGGCGCCGGGATTTGCCGGAGACCCGGAGAAATTCGATCTGACCGTGCTGATGTCACGGATCGCGTTTCCCTATCTGATCTTCATCTCCCTGCTGGCCTTTATCGGCGGCATCCTGAACACCTATCAACGCTTCGCGGCGGCTGCCTTCGCGCCGGTCATGCTCAACGTGGTGATGAGCGCCGTGCTCGGAACGGTTCTGATGACCGGGATCGAGGACAGCATGACACTCGGCATCATCCTAGCGGTCGGCGTGACGGTGGGCGGCATCGTGCAGCTTGTCGTGGTAATCGCCGACCTCAAACGGCTCGGCTTCCGCATTCCGGTCTTTCGCCCCCGCTACACCAAATCGGCGAAACGCCTGCTGACACTCGGCATTCCGGGAGTTGTTGCGGGCGGCGTCACGCAGATCAACATCGCCGTCGGACAGATCATCGCCTCACTGCAGGAGGGCGCGAATGCCCTGCTCTACTACGCCGACCGCCTGTACCAACTGCCGCTGGGCGTGATCGGCATCGCCATCGGCGTGGTGCTTCTGCCGAGCCTGACCAGGCAGTTGCGCTCCGGCCACATGGTCGCCTATCAGCACAGCCTCAACCGGGCGCTGGAATTTTCCCTCGTCCTGACCCTGCCTGCCGCTGTAGCGCTTGCCGTGCTTCCCCAGGAGATCGTCGCAGTGCTGTTTCAGCGGGTGCGGTTCGATGCAGCCGCCGTCGAGGGAACCGCCGCCGCGCTCACCGCCTTTTCCTTCGGACTGCCGGCCTTCGTGCTCAACAAGGTGTTCTCGCCCGGCTATTTCTCCCGCGAGGACACCAAGACCCCGATGATCTTCGCCGCCATAGGCATGGTGGTGAATGTCGGACTGTCCATCGCATTGTTTCCGTTCCTGCAACATGTCGGCATTGCCCTTGCGACGTCCGTGGCCGGATGGGTGAACACGGGACTGCTGATCTATGTTCTGGCCCGGCGCGGCCATTTCGCACCGGACTTCAAACTGCTCCGCAGGCTTGTCCTGGTCCTGCTGGCGAGCCTGTTCATGGGCGCGATCCTGCACTTTGCAGCGCTTTATCTTGCGCCTTACCTCACCGACAGCTGGTTGATCATCCGGGCGGCGAGCCTTGCCTTGCTGATCCTTCTCGGCATGGTCACCTTCGCGCTCTTCACCCAGCTCAGCGGCGGCGCGGACCTTGCCGGAATGCTGAAAGCGTTGACACGGCGCAACACCTGACAGCGAAACGCCCGGCAGCGCCCATTGCCGCTTGCATAGCGACCGTGTGCAGCTTACACCCGGCGCGCCCAAATGTTCACAGCGCCCTTCCAACCGGCCGCACCAATAAAGGGATTAGTGATGACGGAGTTCCAGCCCCGTGTCTTTTCCGGCGTCCAGCCGACAGGCAACCTGCATCTCGGAAATTACCTCGGCGCCGTCTCGCGCTGGGTGCCGCTGCAGGACCAGATGCCGACCATCTTCTGTGTCGTCGACTCCCATGCCATTACCGCCGGCTTTCCGGATCCGGCCGAACTGACCAACGCGACGCGCGAAGTGACCGCCGCCTATATGGCCGCCGGCATCGACCCGAAGAAGTCCATCATCTTCAACCAGTCACAGGTGCGCGAGCACACGGAACTGGCCTGGATCTTCAACTGCGTGGCGCGGATGGGCTGGCTCAGCCGCATGACCCAGTTCAAGGAAAAGGCCGGCAAGAACAGGGAAAACGCCTCCGTCGGCCTGTTCGCCTATCCGAACCTGATGGCGGCCGACATTCTGGCCTACCGGGCGACCCATGTGCCGGTTGGCGACGACCAGAAACAGCATCTGGAACTGACCCGCGACATCGCCGCGAAATTCAACAATGACTTCGGGGACCGGATCAAGGACCTGGGGATCGGCGTGCCGAACCCCAATCCGTCGCCGGAACTGCCGGAAGAACTCTATTTTCCGATGACCGAACCGATGATCGCCGGACCGGCGACGCGGATCATGTCGCTGCGCGACGGCACCAAGAAGATGTCGAAGTCCGATCCGTCGGACCTGTCACGCATCAACCTGACGGACGACGCGGACACGATCGCCAGGAAGGTGAAGAAGGCCAAGACCGACCCGGACGCGCTGCCGAGCGAAACGGACGGCCTGGAAGGCCGGCCCGAAGCGGATAACCTGGTCGGGATCTATGCCGCCCTGAGCGGAACCACCAAGGAAGACGTCCTGCAGGAATTCGGCGGCCAGCAGTTCTCCGCCTTCAAACCGGCGCTGTCCGACCTGGCGGTCGCCAAACTGTCACCGATGACCGACGAAATGCGCCGGCTTATGGACGACAGGACACAGATCGATGCCGTCCTGAAAGAGGGCGCGGAAAAGGCCTCCGCCATCGCCGCTCCCGTCCTGAAAGACGTCCGCAAGATCATCGGTTTCCTCGACGTCCGCTGATATCGGACAGGGTCCGGTCCGGCGCAACAAGAACGCATCGGATCGGACCCGGGCCTTTATCCCGAACGGGACATCACGGCCATCCGAAGTAGCCGGTCGGGAAGCTGGCGGAGGGCGACACCCATTCCGCTTATTCCGATGATGCAGCCCGTTTCATGCGACCGCAGCCGGCTCCTCACGATCCCTGTCCGCGGGGTTTCGAACACCCTTGCCGACAATGATCTGCCGTTCGATATCCTGCCAGCTCTTGAGAACTTCGGGCGATAGCCCGGCTATTGCCTGGGGGAGCTTTTCGACGTCGCTGGCGACGAGTAGTTCCAGCAGTTCATAGGCAAACACACTGCGAACCGATGTCGGTGACAAGGGAACGCGGTCAGGCTTCCACCAGAAGTTTATGTTGCTGTTGAACGCGCCGACATGCTTGAAGCTATGGAACCAGTAGGCAGGTATGAAGAGAACCTCTCCTGTCCGCAGCGTGTCAAAATAGCAAGCCGCATCAGCGAAATCCGGAAACCGTCCGGTATCCGGGGAATCAATGTCAATCTTGCTGAAATTGAACGGCTGGAGCTCTGTGGCCAGATAAGGATACAGCCTGGCCAGCTGATCCGGCGAGAAAAGCCAGACCTGTTTCTCTCCGCTGACTTGAGCATTGAGGTTGTGCTGCCCGTTGGAGTCATAGTGCAAGTGGGAGCGAACACCCTGCGGGCTCACCCAGAAACCAATCGTCTCCAGGCGCTCGGGATCGAAATACGGCGGCATCTCGAAATCTTCCAGCAGAACCTTCAGCTCCGGATGATAGCGGTCCCAGTTATCAAGTATGAAAACGTCGTCACCTGAGAGGCAGAAGGTGCATCGGTCGTCCTCGGCCGTCAGGCTCCAGACGCGATCCAGATATTCGCTCAAGGTGGCGCTTTCCCGCGGAGCGCCCAGCACGCCGGTCTCGTCAAGCGGTGGGTGTGAACCTGTCGGCGAGATCTTGTAGCTCACATCCACATGGCCTACCCGCCGATCAAGATAGCCCAGGTCCCACTGGTGCGTCGCTGGCCACGCTTCAGTAAGGCCTGTGAGAATCACCGGCTTGTCCAGATTGGCGAAATTTGCGTCGAACTCTTCTCTACTCGGACAATTCAGACGTTCCAGACCACCCGTCACTTTCATGTCGACCCACCCCTTGAAGCGTTAAACTGCTTGAAATAGCCAAGCACCGATTCATGTCATACCGGTGTTGGAAGAGCAATCAGCGGTAGAGTGCAGACGAGATCAGCGTCTAAAGCACTTTCCGAACGTATCGAACCCCTTGATCGCACCGGCCGCATACCTTCAGCAGCCAGGCAAAGGAAACGGTTTCTAAAAGTTTAAGCGGCACACTCTCTCCAACTGGATCTTTGTAGAGAGTAGTGATCTTGGTCAGTCAGAACCGTGAAAGTGCTGGAGACAGCGCGCCGGAAGCCGAAGAAATTCGGCGCAAACGCGTGTCCGCGCACTCAGCCCGGTCAGGGCCGGACGGCCGCTCGTCTTCCTCTTTCGAAGCCGCCGGAAGCGCTGAGTCCGGTGAAGCCGGCCAGGAGGCTGCTTCCGGACACGGCAAGCCGGGACGGCGTGCTACCGACACTCCGGTTTCCGCTCCTGCCAGAACGCTTCAGCATCTCGCCGTCGCCGGGCTTGTCCTTGGGCTTGGGGCAGCGTTGCTTCTGGTGAGCACCGGTGGCGTCAATCGCTTTCTGGGTGTGGGGCTTGCCTTTTTCGCGGGCGGACTGGCCGTATGGCGGCTTTTTGCGGATGACATGCACCGCTCCGTCGCCGGTCTCCAGATCAAGGACGACAAGATCCGGCGCCTGATGGCCCGATGCGAGGAGCTGGAAGACCGCGCCTGGGAACTCGGCGAATCCGACGAACGCCATGCCAGCATCCTGGCGACACTCGGCGACGTCGTCGTCCGGCGCGACCAGGACAGCATCATTACCTACGTGAACTCGGCGGCTGAAGACGTGTTCGGTCCGGACCATCCCCTGGTACCGGGCAGCCCGATGACCCTGCCGCTGATCACGCGCAACGGTCAGGGCGGTTCCCGGGACGGTTTGTCCGACAACGAAACTGAAGGCATGGGCTTCAGGGACCTTCTCATGGCAACGGCGCAGGGACGGCGCTGGTTCTCGCGCATCGATATTCCCGTGCGCGATCCGGCGAGCGACCGGCAGCTCGTGCAGACGGTCCTCAGGGATGTCACCGAGCGCCGTCTTATCGAGGAGGAGCTGCTCGCCGCCCGTCATTCGGCGGAGAGTTCCAACGAAGCGAAATCGCGCTTCCTGGCGACGGTCAGTCATGAAATCCGCACGCCGCTCAACGGCGTCCTGGGAATGGCGGCGCTGCTGCGCGACACACGCCTCACCAAGGAGCAGAGCGCCTATATCGAAGCTCTGGAAACCTCGGGCGAGACACTGCTCCTGCTGATCGACGAGGTTCTGGATTTCTCCAAGGTCGAAGCCGGCAAGCTGGATATCCAGGCCGTGCCCGTCCGTGTCGGTGCGCTTGCGGAAAACGTCGTCGAGCTGCTGGCGCCCAGGGCGCATGCCAAGAACCTTGAAATCGGCGCCATGATCGATCCCGATCTGCCGGAAGAGGTGACGCTGGATGCCACAAGGGTGCGACAGATCCTGTTCAACCTGATCGGCAACGGCGTGAAGTTCACCGACGAGGGCGGTGTGGCCGTGGAGTTGACCGGGCGGTCCAATCCGGAAGGCGGCAGTTTCCTGGATATCGCCGTGCGCGACACCGGCATCGGCTTCGACAAGGGCGAGGCGGAACGCCTGTTCCGGGAATTCGAGCAGGTCGATCATGGACCGGCAAGGAAATTCGGCGGGACAGGCCTCGGACTTGCCATCGCCCAGCGTCTGGCGGGACTGATGGGCGGGGCAATCTCCGCCGAACCGGCAGAGACGGGCGGCGCCCTGTTCCGCGTCTCGCTTCCAATTCCCGAAACCCTCGCCGCCAGCACGGACCCGCGACTTGCCGGGCTTGAAGGCGGCCGGATCGTTTTCGTGACCAACAGCCGGATCGAATGCCCGCTGTTGGCAATGCGGCTGGAACGCCATGCGGCCGATGTCAGCATACTGACGCCGGGCAAGGCCGACCTCGATGAAACCCTGACCGCCGCCGATCTGCTGGTGGTCGACAATGCCGCCCTTTCCGACAGCGGAGGCTGGCTTGCCACCGCCCGCCTGACGGGATGCAGAGCGCCGGCGGTCATCATGATCTCGCCGCCGGAGCGCGAACGGCTGGATAACCTGCGCCAGGCCGGCTATGCGGCCTATCTCATCCGGCCCGTCAGGATCGAAACCCTCATCCAGATCTTTTCCGGACTTCTGAGCGGCGATGGCGTCGACCATGCCTGGGATGTCAGCGCGGAACCGGTCGCCAACGGCTTCCTTGCGAGCCGCAACCGAGCGTCCACCCGCCCCTTGCGGCTCCTCGTCGCCGAGGACAACGATATCAACCGGCTTCTGAGCGAAGCCATGCTGCGCAAGCTCGGTCATGTCCCGGTCATGGTTGCCGATGGAGAAAAGGCCGTGGAAGAAGCCATGAGTGGTGCCTTCGACGCGGTCCTGATGGATCTTCACATGCCGGGTCTGGACGGCTTCCAGGCGATCCGGAAGATCCGTGACGAGGAACAGGCCTGCGGGCGAGCACCCGTCCCGATCGTTATCGTCACTGCGGATGTCATGAAAGACGCCCGCGACGAGGCCGCCGAAGTTGGCGCGGCCGGCTATCTGACCAAGCCGCTTTCCGTTGAAGCGATCTCGGACGCGCTTGCGGAGATCGGCCGGAGCCAGGCCTCCACCGCCACAAGGTGAATGATGAGGTGCGCTCAAGGCGTACCAAGGCAAATGGGCGAATGGGCCGTGACGGTGCGTTTCGCGTCGGCTTGCCGCCTGTCCGCCTTGTTCCATCTTGTCCGCGACCGGCAGAACCGGGTCGCCCGATCCGGTGATGTGGCGGCATAAATCCCGATGACACGTTTCACAAACACAGAAGACTAAGCTAAGCTCCCGCCGTTCCGCCGGTGGAGAGTTCCGGACTATCGCGACGATTGTCATCCAGTTGTCGGATTACTGTGTTCTACGGCGGAATCGACGTACACTTAGCGGAATCGGGACAAGTATTCCGGAGGAGGCAATACGTCAGGTCGATCAGGCGCTCGTCTGCGGGATCTGAAAGTGTGCCCGACAGAATCAAGAGGGTGGAATGTCCATTATGCGGCAAGGGCTGTTTTCTCCAAGGAACCTGGTCCGCAGGTTCACGCCGGTCATGAGGTCCGGTGCGGCCATGGCGAACGTGGCGCGTCCGGTTCATCCCATCCGCACACCGGTCAAGACCGGTGAAACCCTTGGCCGAATCGGCAGCCTGGAAGTCCGCATGGCGCGCAACTTCAAGGAAGTCAAAAAGGCCCAGCGCCTCCGCTACGATGTTTTCTACGAGGAAATGTCAGCCATCGCGGACGCGCATACCCTGGCGACACGCAGGGACGCCGATCCCTTCGATGCCTATTGCGATCATCTTCTTGTCCTCGACCATGCCTCGATGAAGCGCAACAAGCTCGGCCGGCTCCAACCGGCAATCGTCGGCACCTACCGGATCCTGCGTCAGGAGATCGCGGACCGGCATGGCGGGTTTTATACCGCCGGCGAATACAATATTCAGGCCCTGATCGACGCCAATCCCGGCAAGCGCTTCATGGAGCTGGGGCGTTCGTGCGTCCTAAAGCCCTACCGCAACAAGAAAACCGTCGAGCTTCTGTGGCACGGTATCTGGGCCTATGTGCTGCGCCACAAGATCGATGTAATGCTCGGCTGCGCTTCCATCGAGGGCACCAATCCGGACGCGGTTGCCGGCCAGCTCTCCTTCCTGCACCATAATGCCCGCGCTCCGGAAGAATGGCGCGTGCGTGCCGTGGGAGACAGGTATGTGGAGATGAACCGCCTGCCTGCGGATGCCATCAACGCAAAGGAAGCGCTCCGCGCCCTGCCGCCGCTGGTGAAGGGTTACCTGCGCCTCGGTGCCTTTATCGGCGATGGCGCGGTGGTGGACCACCAGTTCGGTACGACCGATGTGCTCATCATCATGCCCGTCTCCGAACTCAATACGCGCTATGTCAACTATTACGGCGCGGATGCAGGCCGCTATTCCAGCTAGCGGTCCCCGCTTAATGGAGCAAAAAGATCCCTGGCTGCAGGAAATTTTCAAAATGGCACAGCGGGGGCGCCAAAGCGCATTAGCCTTAACACCCCCTTAAAGTGGTCTATTCTAGGATCGTTCCCGG
This sequence comes from uncultured Roseibium sp., assembly GCF_947496995.1. Classification (GTDB taxonomy): domain Bacteria; phylum Pseudomonadota; class Alphaproteobacteria; order Rhizobiales; family Stappiaceae; genus Roseibium. Next base: position 113,067 of record NZ_CANMFD010000006.1, on the reverse strand, counting down.
GAACTCGGCAATTTGCCGGAAAAGTACGGGACGGATGATCTATGGCGCAACGGGCGAAACGCCAGGCGCGGATTGAGCCGACATTCGGAGACTCTGGCAGTAGCCTGCTTGACCTGCGCCTCAGCCCGCAGGACAGACCGGCTGCGCCCGCAGCAAAGGCACCGTCCAAGAAGAAACCCCGCAAAGCCGCAGCATCCGGCGGTGCGAAGAAACCCGCTACCAAGAAACCGACCGCCAAAAGACCGGCCAAGGCGAAGTCCGCGAAGGCGAAAAACGCGCCGCGCGCCCGTCAGGGAAGCCGCTCCGGCGCAAAACGGCGCAGCCAGAAACGGAAAAGCCGCGTTTTCGTCCCGGCCGCGCTTGGCCGATTTTTCAAACGCAGCCTCTACTGGAGCGCGGTTCTGGGCATCTGGGGCGTCGTCGTCGTCGTCTGCATCGTCGGCTATTACGCAGCCTATCTTCCGCCGACGTCCGAATGGCAGGTGCCCGCCCGCCCACCGAATGTGAAAATCGTCGCGGCCAACGGCCAGCTCATTGCAAACCGGGGCGACACGGGCGGTGAAGCGGTCCGTCTGGAACAGTTGCCGCCTTACCTGCCGAATGCCGTCATCTCGATCGAGGACCGGCGGTTCCGGTCGCATTTCGGTGTCGATCCGATCGGGTTGATGCGCGCGGTTTACACCAACCTGACGGCAAGGCGGCTGTCACAGGGCGGATCGACGCTCACCCAGCAGCTGGCGAAGAACCTGTTCCTTGAACCGAATCGCACCATCAGGCGGAAAATCCAGGAACTGGTGCTCGCCTTCTGGCTGGAAGCGGAATATTCCAAGGACGAAATCCTGGAAATGTATCTGAACCGGGTCTATCTCGGGTCTGGCGCCTATGGTGTTGACGCGGCGGCCCGGCGCTATTTCGGAAAATCGGCGCGGTTGCTGACAATCGCGGAAGCGGCCACCATCGCCGGCCTGCTGAAGGCCCCGTCCCGCTATTCTCCGGCACGCAATCCGGATCTCGCCGAAGACCGCGCCCAGCTCGTCCTGGCGGCGATGCACGAGGAAGGCTACATCAACTCTGACGAAGCGAAGAACGCTATCGCGGCGCCCGCCAAGGTGGTGCGCCGCTACACAACCGCCAGCGAGAATTATGCCGCCGACTGGGTCATGGACGTCCTGCCGCATTTCATCGGCTCGATAGAAACCGACATCGTCGTCGACACCACCATCGACCCGGTCATGCAACAGGCCGCGGAGAAGGCGCTGCGCGCCGCGCTCAAGGAAAACAGGGAAGCCTACGCCGTCACCCAGGGTGCGGTGGTCACGCTGGACACGGCAGGGGCCGTCAAGGCGCTGGTGGGCGGCGGCGACTATTCCAAGAGCCAGTTCAACCGCGCCGTCTATGCCAAGCGCCAGCCCGGCTCGGCCTTCAAGCCGTTCGTCTATCTGTCAGCGCTGGAGAACGGCATGGCCCCGCAGACTGTCCGCCAGGACCAGCCGATCACCATCGGCGGCTGGTCGCCGAAGAACTACACCAAGGAACACTACGGCCCGGTGACGCTTACCCGAGCGCTAAGCCTCTCGCTGAACACGGTCGCGGTGCAGCTTGCCCACGAAGTTGGGGCGGGGACCGTTGCGAAAACCGCCCGGCGGCTCGGTATCGAGTCGGACATGAACAGGAACCTGTCCCTGGCGCTTGGAACGTCCGAGGTCACTCCGCTGGAAATCGCTGCCGCCTATGTACCGTTTTCCAACGGCGGCTATGGCGTGCTGCCGCATATCATTCGGCGGATCAAAAGCATCGACGGCAAGACGCTCTATTCGCGCTCCGGCGACGGCCGCGGCCGGGTGGTCGACCGTCAGATGATCGGCAACATGAACCTGATGCTTTCGGAAACGCTGCTGACAGGCACCGGCCGCAAGGCCCGGCTGGACAGCGGGCGGCCCGCCGGAGGAAAGACCGGCACCACGCAGGATTTCCGGGACGCCTGGTTCATCGGCTATACGGGCAATCTGACCACGGCGGTCTGGTTCGGCAACGACAACAATTCCCCGATGAAAAAGGTCACGGGCGGCGGGCTTCCTGCAGGTGTCTGGAAAGAAGTGATGGATGTGGCCCATCAGGGCCTTCCCGTTGCGGACCTTCCCGGTGTCCCGAACCTGCCGGCAACCGTTGCGGCTCCGCAAAAGCCGGTGCCTTCCCAATCCGTCGGGTCCGGCAGCGAACCGATCCCGCCATCACCGGTCGGCGGTGGGGAGAACAACGAGCGCAAGGGTCCTCTCAACCTCCTGCGCAATCTCTTCGGCGGCGGGTAAAACAAAGGCGTTTCAGCGGAAGAAGGATACCCTCTCCCGCTGAAACGCCTTTGCGACCATCAGCAGTCGTGGCTGTAGGTGAAGACCAGGGTGTCTGTGACGTAGCGCCCGGTCGGACGGCACTGCTGGAAGACTTCGCGCGTTCCGGTTACCGTGACCTGGAGTTGATCGCCGCGCACCGGACCTTCGACGAAATATTCGAGCGGATTGCCCGGGCAGAATTTGGAAAACACCCGCGCCGTGCCGGAATACCAGTTGCCCTGCTTGACCCCGTTGAACAGCAGCGTGCCGGGTTGCACACCGGCGTTGCGCAGAACATTCCTCGGAATTTCATAAGAGAGCCAGCGCTGGTTTCCCTGGGCCTGCAGGCGCATGATCGAACCGTTGTGGTTCCAGCAGCTATCAGCCGCAGCCGTTCCCGCCGGCAACATCGCCAGACCCGCCAGAAACGGCAGGATCAGTGCTTTGACGCCGAATTTCTTGAAAATTTGCATGATTTTCCCCATTCCCATGGAGGAAACGAAGCACATTTGACGGAATTTGCAACCGCTTTTCAGCCGTATCCGTGCAGGTGAAGGCCATTTTCCTTCAGCCAGACCCGGGCCTGCGGCGTCTGGGGCGCCAGCTGTTCGCAGAGCCGCCAGAACCGGGCGGAATGGTTCATTTCCTTCAGGTGCGCCACTTCGTGAGCGGCGACATAATCCAGAATGTCGGGAGGGGCGAGGATCAGCCGCCAGGAGAAGGAAAGCCGTCCGTTGGAGGCGCAGGAACCCCAGCGGCTCTTGGTGTCGCGGACGCTGATCGCGGCGATCCTGCTGCCGATCGTTCCGGCGTGGAGACCGGCGCGAAGGCTCAGGTCAGCGCGCGCCTGTGCCTTGAGCCAGGCGGTCACCTTGCGCGGAATGTGATCATCGGCACCGGGCACGAAGAGAGCCGGGTCCCCGTCTTCGGTACGGCCTGTCGCTATCAGCCCTCTCAGCTTTCCCGTCGGGACGATGACATGACCCTCACCGCGCAGAGGCACGATGTCGCCCGGCTGAAAGGACACATGGTCCGACCGGTCCTGCAAACGCTCGATCAGCCAGTCGATATGCTGGCGGGCGAAGCGTTCCGCGCGCGCCAGGTTGCCGCCTCGCGGTACGGTGAGGACGGGACCTGACCTGTCCGCAGGCAGGCGGAGCAGATACCGCTGCGCCCTCGGATTGGCCCGCAGCCGGATGCGCACCGCACTGGTGTCCGTCTCGATTTCAATATGATCTGGCAGTTTGTTTTTGCCGGGGCGTAGCAGCATGAACAGCGGGTGTCCGAACGAATCAAGTCAATGGACTCTAGTTGAAAATACCCGACCGATAAACGGACGAAAGCGGCGCCTTTCGGGGCGCCGCTCTCGGTCATGCCGGCCTCGGAGGGGGACTGAGGCCGGAATCGGGGAAAAGGATCAGATCGGTGCTGCGTCCGTCCCACCTGCCTTGCGGCCGTGGTCGGACATGAAGCGGTCGAATTCTTCCTGATCGCGTGCCCGGCGCAGCTCCCGAAGGAAATCGTCGAAATCAGCGCGCATTGCGTCGAGCTTCGCGCGTTCTTCCTCGAGACGCTTGAATTCGCGTTCGCGATAATCGTCGAACGCGACGTTGCCGGTGCGGGCATAGCCAGTCGTATTTGACATCTGATCAAATGCTCCCTTCAGCGGGCTGCCCCGCCACTGATCCTTTGCATCACGGAACATCCCCTCGAAGCGGTCACCCCAGAGAATGTAGGCGAGCATGGCAAGGCCAAGAGGCCAGAACACCACGAACCCCAGCACCATCAGACCGATGGTCGCCGGCGTCCAGGCAGGCTTGATCATGCAACTTTTGGTTGTTGACATTGTCCTATCCATTTATGACATCCACGATCTTCAGGTGGGGATTAACCTTCGAAGCTTCAAGGATTCGTGACTGGATGAACGGCGGCAGAAGATATGGAAAAGCCCAATGGAACACCTTTCCAATCGGGCTTAACCCTTTGTATTTTTAACGAAAAACGGCCTTCAGTCGAAGGGGCCGTCAATCACGTGCTGGGAGGAATAATTCGCCAAGAGCTTTTCCCGGTGCCATTCCGCCGCCATCGGCGCATTGGCATATTCGTGAAAACACGGCGTACCGAGCGTGAAATGGAGAAGCTTGGCATCCGGATTGGCGCCGAACTCATCCGGCAGCCAGTTCCACTCGATCGGCAGTTCACCGACAAGACCGTCCTCAAGCCAGGTAAAACGGTGCAGCTGGGCGCCGGTGGCGTTGGTGACGAACTCGGGTGTCACCGTCCGGTTTGCCGGGTGACCGCAGTTCCACAGGACGACACTCGACCAGTTCTTGCGCGGATAATTTTCATTCTTCGAGCCGAGATACTTGGTGGTCTGCCGGGTCTTGTAGTCGTGATGGACGCACATCACCGCCTTGCTTTCGTCGCGCATGGCGAACAGCTTGGCAATGTCGTCCCGCACGATCATGTCGCCGTCCATGAACAGCGCCCAGCCGTTGTAATTCATCAGGTGAGGGATCAGGAAACGGCTGTAGATGAAATGATTGGATCCGTCCGAATGGGTTTCCTCATAGGTCTTCAGGTTGCCGAGCGAGAGGGGCGTAATCGCCAGAACGTCGCTCGACAGCCGCGTCAGACTGTTGACGCAGACATGATAGGCGACCGCTTCCCGCGTATCGAAACCGATAAAAATATTGAGCACGATTAAAACCTCCGGCCACGCTGCATGCCCGGACTTGTATTGGGCGGCAGGGACGGAATCAATAGCGGGCGCAGTGTGCAGGTCGAAAACACGTGTTTTGGTCGCAAGTTACAGGTGTTCCGTATGGTCAGCGGAGAATACCGAGTTGACTCAAGGGGCACTCACGCCTTCAAAACCGCCGGACAGACCTCCAACCGCTTGAAGTTGGAGATCCTTCGGTAGCCGTGAGCAGTTTCTGCCGACGTCAGCTCACCTTTTCAGACAACTCGCGCGCCTGATCGATCCATTTGTCGCGGGCAATGCGGCCGCGAAAATCAAGCTTGCTGTCGAGCGCGTCGATTTGCTCCGACGTCAGCGAGGCGATTTGCCAGTAGTGGAAGATCCCGGCCTCGTTCAGGGCGGATTCCAGTTTCGGACCGACACCGCTGATCGCTTTCAGGTCGTCGGCCACGCCATCCGGCTTGACGAGCAGAATTTTTTCCAGAGGACCGCCTTTGGAAGGGGCCTTCGTCTTGGTGGCCGCCGCCGGCTTCCTGGCGGTTGCCGCTGTGGCCGGCTTCTTTGCAGCCTTTGGCGCAGCCGGTTTCGCGGCGGCGGCCGAAGCGGCAGGTTTCTGTGTGGCAGCAGGTGCAGCCGGCGCTTTTTTCGGGGTGTCGGCGCGGTTGGAGCGAATGAAGTCCATCACCCGCGGGGCAATTTCCGCACGCCAGCGCGAACCGTTGAAGACGCCGTAGTGGCCGACATTCGGCTGCTCGTAATGCGTTTTCATATCATCCGGAAGGCTGGTGCAAAGATCGAGTGCCGCCTTCGTCTGGCCACGGCCAGTGATGTCGTCCTTCTCGCCCTCCACCGTCAGCAGTGCCGTCCGCCGGATCTTCGTGCAGTCAACCGGGCGGCCGTTATGCGTCATGGTGCCGTTCGGCAGGGAATGGTCGATGAACACGGATTCAACGGTCTGCAGGTAAAATTCCGCGGTCAGATCCATCACCGCCAGATATTCGTCGTAGAAGTCGCGATGCTTTTCCGCGCTGTCGCCGTCGCCTTCGATGAGGTGCTGGAAGAAGTCCCGATGCGCGGTGACGTGCCGGTCGAGGTTCATGCTCATGAACCCGGAAAGCTGCAGGAAGCCCGGATAGACGTCTCGCATGAAGCCCGGATGAGGGAAGGGCACCTTCATGATGACGTTGTTCTTGAACCACTCGATGCCCTTGGAAACCGCAAGATCGTTGACGGCCGTCGGTGCGACCCGCGTGTCGATCGGTCCGCCCATCAGTGTCATGGTTGACGGAACATACGGGTCGTCCCGGTCTTCCATCACCGCAACCGCGGCCAGCACCGGAACGGACGGCTGGCAGACGCCGAGCACATGGGAATCTGGCCCCAGATAGTGCAGCATCGAGATGATATAATCGATGTAATCATCGAGATCGAACTTGCCGTCCTGGATCGGAACCATGCGGGCATCGATCCAGTCGGTGATGTAGACATCCGCGTTCGGCAGCAGCGCCTCGACGGTGCCGCGCAACAGCGTCGCGTAGTGGCCGGACATCGGTGCCACGATCAGGATTTTCGGATCGTTGCGCCGCGTGGTCACTCCGCGCTCAAAATGGATGAGGTCGCAGAACGGCCGGCTCCAGACGATGTCTTCATGTACCGGAACACGCACACCGCTGACCGACGTTTCCTTGATGCCGAATTCCGGCTTGCCGTAGCGCCGGGTCGTCCGTTCCATCACCTCGCAGCCCGCGGCAACCGAACGGCCGTACTCCGTATGACTCAATGGATTAAGCGGGTTCTGAAAATAGAGCTTGGTCATGTCGGCCATAGCTCTGAACGGTGCCATAACTGCGTGGTTCATCTCGTAAAGGTGATAAAACGGCAACGGCGCGTCTCCTTTGAGTTCTAAGCCGCCGCCAGCCCCGTTGGCGAATTTGAAAACGGCCTGCCTGTTATCGCAGCTTATGTTGCATCCCGCGGTCAATTGACGCCGGATGCTCAAACGCTTTTGAACAGATCAACTCCCGGGTGACCAATCCGTTCCGACTGGACGGTCGCCGATCTATTGCATCGCAACAGGATAGCTTTGCCGGCTGCCGCCCGCAATACTGCTATTTGTTATGAAATCGCACGCCTAAGCGCTCAATTTTGCGGAGGAACTCGTTTTCTCGGGCAACTTCTGTGCACTGCAAACAGAGATAGGACATTTAAATCAGTTTGGTAGCTTAAATTGCCGGGTCGCTTGCCCACGCCTTACGATGCGAGATCCGCGACCACCGCATCGAGCACAAAAAAACCTTCCCGCGTGGCTCTGATGCGGTTTTCCCCCAATTCCTCAACCATTCCGTGTTCCAGCAGGGCGTTCAGGCGGTCGGGGTCGATGGATCTATGGGAGAATTTCTCATACCGGGTCAGATCGATGCCCTCGGTGAGCCGCAGCCCCATGAGCAGAAACTCGTCGCCTTGTTCTTCCTCGGCCAGACCCGCATTTTCGATCATGGCATGGCCATGCTGCTCGACATTTTCCAGCCAGGTCTCCGGATGAAGCTCCGTTGCCGTGGCAAGCCGGCTGGCGCCGACCGTCAACCGCCCGTGCGCTCCCGGCCCGACGCCGACGTAATCGCCATAACGCCAGTAGACCAGATTGTGACGGCATTCGGCGCCCGGCCGGGCGTGGTTGGACACCTCATAAGCCGGCAGGCCGGCCCCATTGGTCACATCCTGCGTGAGTTCATAGAATTCCGCGCCGAGTTCGGCATCGGGCATCTTGAGTTTGCCGGCATGATAGAGCGTGTGGAAGCGTGTGCCTTCCTCGATCGTCAGCTGGTAGAGCGACAGGTGGTCGGCAGCAAGCGCAATGGCGTCCTGAAGTTCCCGTTCCCAACCGCCGGGCGTCTGGCCCGGACGGGCATAGATGAGATCGAAGGACAGTCGCGGAAAGGTGTCACGAGCGGTCTCGATCGCCTTGCGCGCCGTCTGTGCGTCGTGAAGGCGGCCGAGCAGCTTCAGGTCGGTGTCGATCAGCGACTGCACGCCAAGCGATACGCGGTTGACGCCGGCGGCCCGGTAACCCCGGAACCGTTCGGCTTCGACCGACGAGGGATTGGCCTCCATGGAGATTTCCACCTCCGGATCCAACGCCCAGTGGCCGGATATGGCGGTCAGGATGCGTTCGACCGTCGCCGGATCCATCAGGGAAGGTGTGCCGCCGCCGAGAAAGACCGACTGGACGGTCCTGCCTTTCGTCAGATCGGCGAAATGCGCCAGTTCGCGCTCGAACGCCGCGGTGAAGCGGGCCTGATCGACCGGCTGGTGGCGAACATGGGAGTTGAAATCGCAGTAGGGGCATTTGGCGGCGCAGAACGGCCAATGCACGTAGATGCCGAACCCGCCGTCATTTGTTCCTGGCTCCGCCAAAATGCTCACCCTTCCAGACAGCCGTCCGCGAACAGCTGAAACGCGCGGGCGCGATGGGAAAGCGCGGGCGTGTCCTTCGACCAGCCGTGCTTTTCCTCGGACGTCATTTCACCGAAAGTCCTGTCCCGCCCATCGGGCAGGAACACCGGATCGTAGCCGAACCCCTGCGTGCCGCGCGGCGGCCAGACCACCTCGCCTTCGACTTCGCCGCGGAAAAGCTCCTCGTGCCCATCCGGCCAGGCGAGGCACAGAACGGCCACGAAGGATCCGCGCCGCTCTTCCGGCGTGGTCGCGCCGAGGGATTGCAGCTTTTCCTCGATCGTGCGCATCGCCATGGCGAAGTCCTTGTCCGGACCGGCCCAGCGCGCGGAATAGATGCCGGGATCGCCGTTCAGCGCCTGCACGCAAAAGCCGCTGTCATCGGCCAGGGACGGAAGCCCCGAGGCCTGCGCAGCAGCCTGTGCCTTGAGCGCGGCATTCGCCTCGAACGTCAACCCGGTTTCCTCCGGTTCCGGCAGGTCCAGTTCGGCCGCCGAAACCACATCGAACCCGAAGGGCTGAAGAAGCTCGTTTATTTCGCGGACCTTGCCGGCGTTGTGACTTGCAACAACCAGCTTGCCGGGCTCGAGTTTCCGGTAGCTCATTCCCTCAGATCCTTAAAGTATTGCCATTTTCTGCAAGTCAACGAGCCTGCCGATGCCGGACTTCGCCAGCCCCAACAGCTGCCCGAATTCATCTTCGGAAAAAGGCGCGCCTTCCGCAGTGCCCTGGATTTCGACGATGCCGCCGGATCCGGTCATGACAAAATTGGCATCCGTTTCCGCGGTGCTGTCCTCGGCGTAATCCAAATCGAGCACCGGAGCACCTGCATAGATGCCGCAGGAAATGGCCGCGATGTGATCCTTGAGAACTTCCTTTGAAACCATTTCGCGGGACTTCATCCACTCCACGCAATCCCGGAGCGCCACCCATGCGCCGGTGATGGACGCCGTACGCGTGCCGCCATCGGCCTGGATGACGTCGCAATCGACCGTGATCTGTGCTTCGCCCAGCGCTTCGAGATCGACGACGGCACGCAGCGAACGGCCGATCAGCCGCTGGATTTCCTGGGTCCGCCCGGACTGTTTGCCGGCACTCGCCTCGCGGCGCATCCTGTCACCGGTCGCACGCGGCAGCATGCCGTATTCAGCCGTGACCCAACCCCGGTTCTGACCGCGCAGCCAGGGCGGAACACGCTCTTCCAGACTTGCGGTGCACAGGACATGCGTGTCTCCGAATTTGATCAGGCAGGAGCCTTCGGCATGTTTGGAGACGTTGCGCTCCAGGGTGACGGCCCGCAGCTCGTCGGCGGCGCGTTTGGACGGACGCATGAATATTCCTTTCAACCTAGGCTCATTGGAAACGGCTGTTTCCTCCCAATCTTACCGGCCTTGTAGACCCCAAGTTCATCCGCCGTAAAGGCCCAGCTTCACGTCGAGCCCATTTTGCGCCTATATCATGTGAGAATGACGTCTTTTGATCCCGGAACCGGGTCAGTCAGTCGGAGAAAATGCCTTGAGTCTCAGTGAGCTCGACAAAAGATCCCGTGAAATTTTCCGCTCGATCGTGGAAACCTATCTGGAAACCGGTGAGCCGGTCGGATCGCGCAATGTCTCCCGCAGCCTGTCGATGTCCCTGTCGCCGGCTTCCGTCCGCAACGTGATGACCGATCTGGAGCATCTGGGCCTGCTGCACTCGCCCCATACCAGCGCCGGCCGTCTGCCGACGGAAGTCGGCCTGAGGTTTTTCGTGGACGCGCTTCTGGAGGTCGGTGACCTGACCCAGGAAGAGCGCCGCACCATCGACGTGCAGGTCAAGGCGTCGCAAAGGACGAATTCCGCAGAACAGGTGCTGACGGAAGCCAGCCAGATGCTGTCCGGTCTTTCCATGGGCGCCGGTGTCGTGCTGACCCACAAGACCGACATGCGGCTGAAGCATATCGAGTTCGTGCGCATCGAACCGCTGAAGGCCCTGGTCATTCTGGTCAGCGAGGATGGCTCGGTGGAAAACCGGGTGATCGACCTGCCGGCCGGCATGCCGTCATCGGCGCTTGTGGAAGCGGCAAACTATCTGAATGCCCAGATCCAGGGCCGCACCATCGCCCAGATCCGCGCCGAGCTGGAGCGGGTCCGGGACGTGGACCAGGCTGAACTCGATCAACTCAGTCAGAAAGTCATCAATGCCGGTCTGGCGGTGTGGGGCGGCGAAAGTGGCAGCGATCCCGGCACGCTGATCGTGCGCGGCCGCTCCAACCTGCTGACCGACCTGGATGCGGTGGAGGACCTGGAACGCATCCGGCTTCTTTTCGACGATCTGGAAAACAAGAAGGATCTCATCCAGCTGCTCGGCCTTGCCGAAAAGGGCGACGGCGTGCGGATTTTCATCGGCTCGGAGAACAATCTGTTTTCCCTGTCCGGTTCTTCTCTGGTGGTGTCGCCCTATCGGGACAGCAACCAGCGCATCGTCGGCGTTCTGGGTATCATCGGCCCGACCCGGCTGAACTATGCACGGGTGATCCCGATGGTGGACTACACCGCCCGGCTGGTGAGCAAGATACTGAGGTAGGAAGCCTCGACCGCTATCTTCACCGTTAAACCTCTTACAATTTGACCAGGACCGGAAATGCTTTCCCCAGCCGAACTTGAACGTTACGCCCGCCACATCGTCATGCGGGAGATCGGCGGCGGCGGGCAACAGAAGCTCAAGAATGCGCGGGTTCTGGTGGTCGGGGCAGGAGGGCTCGGTGCCCCGGTCCTGCAGTATCTGGCTGCCGCCGGCATCGGCACGCTTGGGATCGTCGATGACGACACGGTGTCGCTTTCCAACCTGCAGCGCCAGGTGATCCATGACACCACCCAGCTTGGTGAGCCCAAGGTCGCCAGCGCCGCGGAGGCGATTGCCCGGCTCAACCCGAATGTGAAGGTCATCCCGCATCCGGTCCGCCTTGCCGGGCACAATGCGATCTCTGTGATTTCAGACTACGACCTGGTGATCGACGGAACGGACAATTTCAACACGCGCTATCTGGTTTCCGATGCCTGCTTTTTCACAAAAAAGCCACTGGTGACGGCCGCCATCGGCCAGTTCGACGGGTCCATCACGACATTGAGGCCGTTCGAAACAGGGCCGGACGGCACCCCCAACCCGACCTATCGCTGCCTCTTTCCGCAAAAGCCGCGCGAGGGCCTGCTGCCAACCTGCGAGGAGGCCGGCGTTCTCGGCGCGCTGCCCGGCATCATCGGCGCGATGCAGGCCATGGAAGCAATCAAGGAGCTGACCGGGACAGGCGAGGGGCTCGTCGGCCGGTTGATGATGTTCGACGCGAGAAGCTTCCGCATGGAGACAATCCGCTACAGGCAGTCCCCCAAGAACCCGCTGAACGGCGATAACCCGAAAAACTGGGCGGAGATGCTGGAGGAGGCGTGAGACGCGGCCTGTTGCCTGGGGTCTCGACGCTCAACATGTAAAAAACCCGCGCTGGCATTCACCGGCGCGGGTCTGAAACTTCATCAGATAGAAAGTCTTCAGTTCGGCTTCTGCTCGCCGGCCTGCTGGGTCGCGGCCTGCTGCGCCATGTTCTGGCGGTAAAGCTGGGCGAAGTCGATCGGATCGAGCATCAGCGGCGGGAAACCGCCGTTGCGCGTGGCTTCGGAAAGGATGTTGCGGGCGAACGGGAAGATCATGCGCGGGCATTCGATCATGACGAACGGGTGCATGTGCTCCTTCGGAACGCCGGTGATCTTGAAGATGCCTGCATAGACCAGCTCGACGTTGAACATGACCATGTCCGGACGCTCGGCCTTGGCGGTCAGTGTCAGGACAACCTCGAACTGGTCGTCTCCCATCTGCTGCGCGCCGACATTCACGTTGATATCGAGCTTCGGCTGTTCGCCCTGCGCCAGCGAACGGGGAGCGTTCGGGTTTTCGAAAGACAGGTCCTTGATGTACTGGCCAAGGATGTTCATGCCCGGCGCTGCGGCGCCTTCCGCCTGCGGCTGTGCGCCGCCGTCATTGGTATCGGTCATCGTGTCTCATTCCGTTTCGCGCTGAGAATCTGAAATAGTGAGCTGGAAAAACCTCCAGCCGGCCGCCGGCCCGCGCAAACCGGGCAACCCTGTCAGCGGCTGGCTACCATCTACGCCGGGCTGGCACAAGTACCACGGCCTTGCCAGCATCCCGATTCAGCTTCAAAAGAACCATATGTCCGATCAACCCGCCTCCTATATCACCCTGCCGCACAGACGGCTGAAACTCGACACGCTGGTGCGCCTGCGCTGGCTCGCCGTCGGCGGGCAGACCGCCGCGCTGCTGGTGGTGCATGTGGGGCTCGGCTATCCCCTGCCTGCGGGCCCCGCCTTCGCCATGGTGGCGTTGTCGGCCTGGCTGAATATCTTTCTGAAGATCCGCTGGCCCTCGGCCATGCGTCTTTCGGAACGCGCGGTCACCCTGCAACTTGCCTATGACATCCTGCAGATGAGCGGTTTGTTGCTGTTGACCGGGGGGCTTGGCAATCCCTTCGCTTTCCTGCTGATGGCGCCGGTCATGGTCTCCGCGACGGGCCTGTCGGTCCGGCATACGTTCGTTCTCGGGATTCTGGCGACCGGCTGTGCCACGTTGCTGGCGTTTTTCCACCTGCCGTTGCCCTGGCCGGAGGACGAAGTGTTCCGGCTGCCGGTGGTTTACTCGGTCGGGATCTGGATTGCCCTCGTTTCGACCCTCGGTTTCATGGCGATCTATGCCTTCAGGGTTGCCGAAGAGGCGCGGCAGCTGGCGGACGCACTGGCAGCGACGGAACTGGTGCTCGCCCGCGAGCAACACCTCAACGCACTCGACGGCCTGGCGACGGCCGCCGCGCATGAGCTGGGAACGCCTCTGGCGACCATCTATCTGGTTGCCAAGGAACTTTCCGAAGAGTTCGACGCCTCCGACAGCCGCGCGGAGGATGTGGCGCTGATCCGCTCGCAGTCGGAACGCTGCCGCGGAATCCTGCGGCAGCTCACCAGCCTGTCGAGCGAGCAGGACCGAACCTACCAGCGCATGCCCGTCTCCCAGCTTCTCGAGGATGTCATCGATCCGCACCGGGGAACGGGTGTGGCCATCCATTGTACCCATGAGGGCAAGGGGGACGAGCCGGTCGGAACGCGAAATGCCGCAATTCGCTACGGTCTTGCCAATCTCGTCGAAAACGCCGTCGATTTCGCGGACTCCTGCGTCAATGTATCCGCCAGCTGGGACGACAAGACGCTGTCGATCTCGATCAGGGATGACGGTCCGGGATTCTCCGTCGATATTCTCGGCAAGATCGGCGATCCGTATGTTTCGATAAGGAGCGGAAAACCGCCGCAAAACGGAACTGGCGGCGGGCTGGGCCTCGGCATCTTCATTGCCAAAACCCTGCTGGAACGCACCGGCGCCAAGCTCAGCCTGGACAACCAGGCGCCCCCTCACACAGGTGCGCATGTGCGCGTGAGCTGGCCGCGCGAGGTGTTCGAACATGATGGCAGAGTGGACGAACCATCCTTTTCGCACCATAACAGCAGCGAGTGACACATGATGTGCCGTAAACCACGGACCGGTTTACGTCCCACGGCAAGAATAAAACGGTAACGCGACATGACGGATCAGAATACGTCCTTTCCCGCCACGGAAGACATGAGCCTGCTCATCGTGGATGATGACAAGCCGTTTCAGCAACGTCTTGCGCGCGCCATGGAAAAGCGCGGCTTTGAAACCGAAACGGCGGACGGTGTCCAGGATGCGGCGATCAAGATCGCCCAGCATGCCCCGGCCTACGCGATTGTCGATATGCGGCTGGAAGACGGAAACGGTCTGGACGTGATCGAGAAGATCCACCAGAAGCGGCCCGATGCACGGGCTATCGTCCTGACAGGATACGGCAATATCGCCACGGCAGTGACCGCGGTTAAACTCGGTGCGATCGACTATCTGGCGAAGCCCGCGGATCCCGAGGACATCCTTGCTGCTTTGGCCCGCAAGCCGGAAGACAAGGCGCAGCCGCCTGAAAATCCCATGTCGGCCGACCGGGTGCGCTGGGAACACATCCAGCGTGTCTATGAGCTTTGCGACCGCAACGTTTCGGAAACCGCACGGCGGCTCAACATGCACCGGCGCACGCTGCAGCGGATCCTCGCCAAGCGCGCACCGCGCTGAAATCCCGGATTTTTGAGGACAGTGCAGGTCACAAGCGGTGTTGGCCGGTTGCAGGGTTGCCCTTTCCGCGCCACTTTGCCTAAGTAATTCCGTTCGGTGGTTCCCTGGAGCATCCTGTAATCCGGTCATTGCGGATAAGATGGTCCAATAATTTCAGATCGATCGACTTGCCGTCCTTCATGTGAATGAAAGCAGGTCGATCCAGCGCTCCGATGGAGATCGCATATGCGGCACAATGCTGCTCACGCCCGTTTCGCACCCGTGTTGGCATCCGGCCTCCTCGCGGCCTGCAGCTTCATCCTGCCTTTTTCCGGCCAGGTTGCCCACGCGCAGTCCGTTCCCGAAACCGTGCGCATCAATGTGGAGCCGCCGGAACCCGGCATACGATCGATCACCGTCAACAAGAAGTACCGGCCGATCATCAGCCGGGACGGCAACGGCGTCGTCATCGATACGATGGGCAGCGATAACCAGTTGCCGCCCTGCGAGGTGAAGCTGGAAGTCACTCTTGAAAACAGCCGCGTCCTGCACCGTGACGCAGATATCTGCAGTGGCAACACGCTGGTGGTGGATGTTTCCAGCGACGGAAAACCAGGTGCCGCTGCACGTGTGGTCGGCACCAGCTCGGGAACCGCAGCCGGGCCCGTATCCGCAACTTCAACCGAGACGGAAACCCGGCCGCAAACACAGACGTCTTCTTCACGCGAACCGGCCGACGACAGCAACGCCACCATTACCGAGATCAAGCCGCCGGTCGAGCCAGGCGGTCTTGAGCCTCTCGAGCGGGTGGATACGCCGATTTCGACCCCCGATCAGGAATCGACCGACACAGCCCGTTTGTCCGGTGACCTGGAGACGATTGTCCGCGACAGGCTTTCAAATGGCGGAAGCGGGAATGCCCAACCGGTGCTCGTGACACCGAGGGAAGACCGGCAATGGTTCGCCGAACCCGGAAGCCAGCCGGGAGCCCTGACCGTCCTCCAGCATACGGTAGAGCAGACCGACGACCGGGATTTCCGGGCCGAATGCAGCAACCAGTCCGGTTTCGCGCGGCTGACATTCCAGCAGGCGCCAGCCGGGCTTCTGGAAGGAATGCCGCAGGCCGTGCGCATCAGCGCGGGTGACTTCGAAGCCACCTACAATGCTTTCGGTTCTTCGGCGTCCAACGAGGCGGGCCAGTCCCTGCCGGAACTCAATATCGAAATGAGCGATCTTCTCTGGGAAGAGATGATCCGGCAGACCGAACTGTCGATCGGCGTGGAAGGCATGCCCGTCTACACGGTTTCATTGCGCGGAAGCGCCAATCCGGTGCGTCTGTTCGTTGCCACCTGCGCCCTGCCGCAACAGATCGTCTCGGACGACGCCTTCGGCGTTCCGGGCCAGGAGGCGGGTTCCGACGTTTCATGCGCCGAACTTGGCCGCATCCGGTCCGTGGAGGCCGTCCGTCCCGGCCAGATCGTCTTCCGCAATGCCAGCCGCCAGCCGATTGAAGTTCACTGGATCGATTACCGGGGCGGAGAGCGACCCTATGCCCGACTTGAGCCGGGGCAGATCCTCGAGCAGCAGACCTATGTGTCGCATGCCTGGTCCGTTCGCGGGGCAAACGGCGAATGCCGAGGGGTCTATGTGACGAAGACCCCCTATCGGGAAGTTGTCATCAACGGTCCCGCGGACTTCAATCCGGGCGGCAGCAACGTCAACAATCCCTTCGGCGGGCAGGGCGGATTTCCGAATGGTCCGCAGAACAACGGTTTCCCGACAGGACCGGTGCCCCCCGGCGACGTCGGCGGGTTGAACCCACCCGAATTCGGCCAGCAGACCGCGCGGGCGAATGTCGCCGACTATCTGTGCACCGCCGGTATCGATCTGAACGTGGTCTTTTCTCCGGACGGGCAGAGTGCAACCGTCGCGGAGATGGGTTACGGCGCCGTGACCCTGCAGCGGGCAGGCGGCGCCAACACCTTTTACTTCGAATCGCAGGGCCATGTCCTGAAGGGCCAGCTTCACAACGCGACGTGGTCACGTCCGGGCCTCAGGGATGTTTTCTGCGCCCGGCGATGATCCGGGGACACCGCTTTTCGAATTCGCTCAAAGCTTTCCGGCACAGTCAGCTGTTCCGGGAGGCAATACAGTTATAAAATTGATCTTATAACTTTATCAGACCTTTTCCGCTTGTGATCCAGTCCCGATTATCGCATCGCCGGTCCGACGTGTTTTCAGATCTTGCTCAGCGCAGCCGGACTTCGCGAATCTGTTCGGCACCTGCAGATGAAGGCGGTGGAGCCGCTCCGGTACCTCCGATATTTTTACCTACTCCAAAAAGGGTAGGTGACTGTAACTTTTTACAATTTCTGAGCTTTTTTTCCAGCGGGCGTTGAATCTTAAGCCTTTGGTCAATTCTTTGACGGATTTCTCGGTAAAACAAATTCGATAGGAAGAATCCGATCATGTCCTTCTCCCGTTGGCCGATTACCTGGAAGATTAGCCTCCCCATCGCAACGATCCTCGTGTTCACCGTGGCGATCTGTGCTGTAAGCCTGAACAGTCTCTATTCGGCAATGTATGATGAGCGCCTGGCGAAGATCGAAGAGATCGCTGAAGGCGCTGTTTCCATCGCGGCGCATTTTCAGAGCCTTGAGCAATCAGGTGCGATGAGCCGCGAAGACGCGCAGACAGCGGCGAAAGTCGCAATCGGCGCCATCAGGTACGAAGGCGACAACTATGTCTTTGCCTATGACTATCAGGGCATCGCGCTGATCCATCCCAAGCCTTCCATCGTCGGCACCGACATGATGGGTTTCGCGGACAAGACCGGCGTCAAGATCGTCGCCGAGCTGATCAGTGAAGCAAAAGCAGGCGGCGGTTCGCTGACCTACTACTGGCCGCGTGCCAACAGCGAGATTGCCCTGGAAAAAGTGGGCTGGGGCGCAGGCTTTCAGCCCTGGAACTGGATGATCGGCACCGGCGTCTACGTGGACGACCTGGATGCAGCCTATTGGAGTTCCGCCACCACGATTATTGCTCTGGTGATCGTCGGCGCGCTTATCGCCGTCATGATTGCCGTTGTCACCGTCAGGAACACGGTCAGGCCTCTGCGCGCTCTGACAACCAACATGAGTTCCCTGGCAGACGGCAATACGGACATCGTCATCGAAGGGACTGATCGCGGTGACGAGATCGGTCAGATGGCGGCGGCCATGGAAATCTTCGTCCGCAACGAAACCGAGCGGCGCGAACTGGAAGACCGGCAGACCAACGCTCAGGAAGACGCCGCCCGCAGGGGCGAGGAAATCCAGCAGCTCAGCGGCGAGTTCGACCGCCAGATCACCGAAATGATGGGCATCATCGACAGCTCGGTGCAGAACCTGCAGGCCGCCTCAAGCGACATGACCGGCGTTGCCGCCCGGACAACCGAACAGAGCGGCGTCGTCTCCAACGCCTCTTCCCAGGCGTCCCACAACGTGGAAACGGTTGCTGCCGCCGCGGAAGAACTGTCCGCTTCGGTCAACGAGATCCGCAGGCAGGTCCAGGCCTCCAGCGAGATTGCTTCCCGCGCTGCAGGCGAGGCCCAGTCGACCAATCAGCGCATGAACGGACTGTCGGATGCCGCCACCCGGATCGGTGAAGTGGTCACCCTCATCCAGGCGATTGCCGAACAGACCAACCTGCTGGCGCTCAACGCGACCATCGAGGCCGCCCGCGCCGGTGAAGCCGGCAGGGGCTTTGCGGTCGTTGCCTCCGAGGTGAAGGAGCTTGCGACGCAAACTTCGAAGGCGACCGAGGACATCTCCAGCCAGATCACCGCGATCCAGGAAGAGACCGGCCATGCGGCAAGCGCGATCTCGTCGGTAACCGAGATCATCAACAACATGAACGAAATCGCCTCTTCCATCGCCTCCTCTGTCGAGGAGCAGGGGGTCGCAACGCAGGAAATCGCCAGCAACGCGACCGAGGCGTCGCGCAGCACGGTCGAGGTGACGACGAACATCGAATCCGTGTCGAAAGCTGCCGAGAACACCCGCGACACAGCGGAGAAGGTCGATACCTCCGCACAGCAGCTGAAGGAAAACGCTTCCATGCTGCGCAATCAGGTGGCCAACTTCCTGCAGGAAGTCCGCCAGCGCTCCGCCGCGTAAGCGAGACCCGCAACACGACAAGAAACGCCCGCGTCCTACAAAAGGCGCGGGCGTTTTGCATTGGATCGACGCATCACCGACCCGAAGCGTTTTCAGATCTTGCGCAGGGCGACCTTGGAAATTCGGTGGCTGGCGTTCTTCGACAGGATCAGATCGGCTCGCGGCCGGGTCGGCAGGATGTTCTCGCGCAGGTTCACCAGATTGATTTCGGTCCAGATCCTGTGTGCGGTCTCCAGGGCTTCCGCATCCGAAATGCGCGAATACTTGTGGAAGTAGGAACCGGGATCACGGAATGCCGTCTCCCTCAACCGCATGAACCGGTCGACATACCATTTCAGCAGCAAATTCTCGTTTGCATCGATATAGACCGAAAAATCGAAGAAATCCGAGACGAACGGCACCGCACGGCCGTCTTTGGGCAGCTCCCGCGTCTGAAGGACGTTCAGTCCTTCGACGATCAGGATGTCCGGCCTGTCGACGGTCACCGTGTGGCCCGGCATGACATCGTAGTAGAAGTGCGAATAGACGGGAGCCCTGACATGGCGCTTGCCGGCCTTTATGTCGGACAGGAATTTCAGCAGCTGAGGCCGGTCGAAGCTTTCCGGAAAGCCCTTCTTGGACATCAGTCCCTCGGCTTCCAGAATCGCATTCGGATATAGAAATCCATCGGTTGTGATCAGATCCACCTTGGGGCTGGCCGGCCAACGGGCGAGCAACTCGCGCAGAACACGGGAAGTGGTGGATTTTCCCACGGACACGGAGCCTGCGACACCGATGATGAAGGGCGTCTTGCCGTCGCTGGTCTGGAGAAAATTCTGCGTTGCCTGATGGATGGTCACCGTGGCTTCGGCGTAAAAGGCGAGCAGCCGGGACAATGGCAGATAGATCGTCTCGACCTGCTCGATGGACATGGGCGCGTTCAGGCCCTGCAATTGCGAGACTTCATGGCCGGACAGGGTCATCGGCGTGTCGGCACGCAAGCGGGCCCACTGGCGCTCGGTGAACACCCGGTAGGGGGACAGATCCATGTCCAGGGCCGTGGAGACTTTCTGATCCATCTCTATCGCAGTCCCTGCTGCTGCGGCTGACCGCGGGAAACGGCTGTTATTCCTGCGGCCGGGAGGCCTTTTCTTCAAGTCCGGTCTGTCCCGTACGTCTGCCGAGTTCCTTCATAACATCTCCAAGCGGAACATTGGACACGTTCAGAACCACCAGCAGATGATAAAGCACATCGGCGGCTTCCGCCGTCAATTCCTCTCGGTCCTGCCTGACCGCGGCAATCGCCGCTTCAACCGCTTCCTCGCCGAGCTTCTGCGCGCATTTGGCCACGCCCTTGCCGACAAGCTTGCGCGTATAGGACGTCTCGTCGTCGCTCTCCGCACGCGCGGCCACTATGGCGTCCAGATCGTCCAGAGTGAACTTGGTCATTTGGCTAGGGTCTCCAGTCAGGCATCGAGACGCATCGGCACACCATCGGAGTTCATGTGCCTCTTGGCGTCCTGGATGGTGAATTCGCCGAAGTGAAAGATCGAAGCCGCCAGAACCGCGGTGGCGTGACCATCCCGGATGCCTTCAACCATGTGATCCAGTGTCCCGACACCACCGGAAGCGATGACGGGCACCGGCACCGCGTCGGCAATCGCTCGTGTCAGGGCAATATTGTAGCCGGATTTGGTGCCGTCCCTGTCCATGGAGGTGACCAGCAGCTCACCGGCGCCGAGTTCGACGACCTTTCTGGCGAATTCCACCGCGTCGATGCCTGTCGCATTGCGCCCGCCATGGGTAAAGATCTCGAATTTCTCCGGCTCACCGGGGGCATTGACCTGTTTGGCGTCGATCGAGACCACGATGCATTGCGCCCCGAATTTTTCGGCCGCCGCGCGCACGAAGTCGGGATTGTTGACTGCGGCGGTGTTGATGGACACCTTGTCCGCCCCGGCGATGAGAAGCTTGCGGATATCCTCGACGGTGCGCACACCGCCGCCCACCGTCACCGGCATAAAGCAGGCTTCGGCGGTGCGGCGCACCACGTCGTAGATCGTGTCGCGGCCTTCGTGACTGGCGGTGATGTCGAGAAAACAGAGCTCGTCGGCTCCGGCGGCATCATAGGCCTTGGCAGCTTCCACCGGGTCGCCGGCATCAACAAGATCGACAAAGTTGACGCCCTTGACGACGCGGCCGTCCTTCACGTCGAGGCAGGGAATGACACGGGCCTTCAATGTCATGATGCTTTGCTCCGCGCCGCCGCGATCAGCGCCATCGCTTCTTTCGGATCCAGGCGCCCGTCGTAGAGCGCTCTGCCGGAAATCGCGCCTTCGAGAATTCTGCAGTCCGGCTCCAGCAGACGGTGAATGTCGTCTATGGAGGCAAGGCCGCCGGAAGCGATTACCGGGATGGAGACGGACCGGGCAAGCTCTAGCGTGGAGGGGATATTGAGCCCCTTGAGAACGCCGTCCCTGTCGATATCGGTGTAGATGATCGCCGAAACACCGGCGTCCTCGAAGCGTTTGGCAAGGTCCACGGCGGTGAGCTCGGAGGTTTCCGCCCAGCCTTCAACAGCGACACGGCCGCCCCTGGCGTCGATGCCGACGGCGATCTTGCCGGGAAACCTGCGGCAGGCCTCTTTCACCAGATCCGGATCGCGCACAGCCACCGTTCCGAGAATGACACGTGTGATACCCTTTGCGAGCCAGGTCTCGATATGATCCAGGCTCCTGATCCCGCCTCCGAGCTGAACCGGGTTCTTCGTCGCCGACAGAATGGCGTCAACCGCTGCGCCATTGACGCTTTCACCGGCGAAAGCCCCGTTCAGATCGACCACGTGCAACCATTCGAAACCCTGGTCCTCGAAGGCTTTCGCCTGGGCTCCGGGGTTGTCGTTGAAGACGGTCGCCTGGTCCATGTCGCCAAGCTTCAGGCGCACGCACTGGCCATCCTTCAGGTCGATGGCGGGAAAGAGAATCATGTTGTCCTAAATTCCTTCAACGATGACGATTTCGCCATCGGCAACTTTCTGACGGACTTTCACCGCCTCCTGGTATTCCGGCGAGTTATAGCAATCGACGGCGTGCTGAAAGCTGGGAAATTCGATAATGACGTTGCGGGCCCGGCCCGGGCCCTCGACGGCGTCGGTCTTGCCACCGCGCGCCAGAAAGACCGCTCCGAACCTCT
The DNA here is from genome assembly GCF_947496995.1 of uncultured Roseibium sp. GTDB lineage: Bacteria > Pseudomonadota > Alphaproteobacteria > Rhizobiales > Stappiaceae > Roseibium. The sequence goes on along the minus strand of NZ_CANMFD010000006.1, from coordinate 91,105 downwards.
GAAAGGCCGGTTTCGCCGTCTCGACGTATAGCGGATAGCCGTCCTGATCGTGCACATCGACCCGCGCAATCCAATAGGCTTTCGTCATGTCTGTCTCCCGAATTGATTTCTACGGCGTCCAGTCCAGAAAATTCGCGATCAGCTCAAGTCCGAGCCGCTGGCTTTTTTCCGGGTGGAACTGGGTTCCGATCATATTGTCCTTCGCCACCATCGCCGTGAAAGTGCCTGCATAGTCGAAGGTCGCCAGCCGGTCTTCCTCACGGGCGCATTCAAGGTGATAGGAATGAACGAAATAGGCATGCAGGCCGTCCGGGCCCGTTTCGATGCCCTTGAACACCGGGTGACCGTCCGGCCGGACGTCGATGGTGTTCCAGCCCATATGCGGGATCTTCAGGGACGGATCGGACGGTTTCATGGCCGTCACGTCGCCCTCGATCCAGCCCAGGCCTTCGACCGTCTCGAATTCAAGACCGCGGCCAGCCATAAGCTGCATGCCGACGCAAATGCCGAAAAACGGCTTGCCCCGGACGCGGACTGTCTCTTCCAACGCTTCCGGCATGCCGTCGACCGCCCACAGGCCGCGCTTGCAGTCCGCGAAAGCACCGACGCCCGGCAGCACCACATAGTCGGCCTTGAGAACCCGCTCCGGGTCGGCGGTCACGATCACATTCGGCGAATGGGCATGAGCGCGGGCCGCGCGCTCGAATGCCTTTTCCGCCGAGCGCAGATTGCCCGAGCCGTAGTCGATAATCGCAATTGTCATTGACGGGTCTCCGGACCGAGCGTCAGGCCGACGACCTGCTCGCTGCCCACCCTGGGGATGATCGCCGAGGGGGTGGGGCGCTGCAGTTCCTGGCCTGCGTCAGGAGAAGCAGGGGTCTGGCCGGCCTTGTGCAGAAAGCGCAATTCGGCTTCCGCCACACCTTTGCCCTCGATAATACCGACCACACGCCAGCCCTTGCGTCCCAAGGACCAGCGGCGCAGTGCCTGCGCTTCCAGTGCGAACAGGATCGAGACAATCATGGCGGCAAGACCGATGGCGCCGCTGTTGAAAGATTGCGCCAGCAGTTCGATGACCAGCGTCACCGCAAGATATCCGAGCAGAACCAGCCACATGCGGTGAAACAGCAGCCAGATGGGTGAAAAGAAAAACGCAAGGAAGGAGAACCCGTCCGGCACAAAGGCAAGCCGGTCGGTCTGGCGGGGATCTCCCGCCAGATTCTCATATTCCGGCGGCGCCATCACGATATAGGTGCTCATTCGCCAATTCCGTCCTAGCTGCCGAGCCGGCCCTTGGTGGTCGGAACCCGATCCGCCTGCCGGGGATCGATTTCAACCGCCTTGCGCAACGTGCGGGCAACGGCCTTGAAGCAGGTTTCCGCGATATGGTGGCAATTGGACCCGTAAAGATTGGCGATATGAAGGGTGATACCGGAATTCATCGCAAAGGCGCGAAAGAACTCCTCGAACAGCTCCGTATCGAATTCACCGATCTTGTCCCGGTCGAAAGTCACGTCCCAGACCAGAAACGGCCGGCCGGACACATCGAGCGCGCAGCGGGTGAGGGCTTCGTCCATGGCAAGGTGCGTGTCGGCATAGCGGTTGATGCCCGCCAGATCGCCCAGCGCCTCACGAATGGCCTGACCCAGCGCGATGCCGGTGTCCTCGACCGTGTGGTGAAAATCAATGTGGGTGTCGCCGTCCGCGCGGACCTTGATGTCAATCAGCGAATGGCGCGAAAGCTGCTCCAGCATATGATCGAAAAACCCGACGCCGGTCTGGACGTCATACGCGCCCGTGCCGTCCAGGTTGATTTCCACCGAAATGCGGGTTTCTTTCGTATCGCGCGATACACTCGCTGTGCGCATAAGCTGTTGTCCTCGTTCAGGGTGACGAACCGGCGGTGTTGTAGCAGCCTGAACCGCCTAATGAAATAGAGACTTCGACGCGAAAGTTCCGGCGGTTGCCTGACCGCCCTGTCCAAACCCGATTGCAGGAGAGATCGACCATGTACACAAAAGCAGTTTCAGAAGGCGGCCTAGCCGTCGTGACCGGCGCTGCAAGCGGCGTTGGACTGGCGGCCGCCATCCGTTTTGCCGAAGCCGGTCTGGGCGTCATTCTTGCCGATCTGCCGGGCGCAACCCTCGAAACGGCGGCCGGGACGGTGCGCGCCGCCGCAAACCCGGATGCCGTGGTGCTGGCCGTTGCGACCGATGTCACCGACACGGCCCAGGTCGAGGCTTTGGCCGCAAAGGCCTTCGCAAGCGGGCCGGTTGCTGTTCTGATGAACAATGCCGGCATCAGCCTGCCGACCACGGCGTGGGGACAGGCCGACAACTGGTCGAAGCTGATAGACGTCAACTTCTTCGGTGTCCTGCGCGGCGTTCAGGCCTTCACGCAGCGCATGGTCGATGCCGGCCGTCCGGCGGTGATCATCAACACCGGTTCCAAACAGGGGATCACCACACCGCCGGGCAATCCGGGCTACAATGTCACGAAAGCGGCGGTCAAGGTGCTCAGCGAGCAGCTCGCGCATGAATTGCGGGAGGCTGGTGCGCCGATTTCGGTGCATCTCTTCGTGCCGGGCTTCACCTTTACAGGCATAACCGAGGGCAATCACAAGGAAAAACCTGCGGCCGCCTGGACCAGCGAGCAGACAGTCGATTATTTCCTCGAGCGCATGGCCGCGGGCGACTTCTACATCCTGTGCCCGGACAATGATGTCGACAGTGCACGGGACCGGCTGCGGGCCAGATGGGCAGTCGGCGACATCATCGAGAACCGGCCACCGCTGTCGCGCTGGCATCCGGACTACAAGGATGCCTATGCCGCTTTCGAAAGAGCGGGCGAAAGCTGATCAGGCTTTCGTATCCGTCGTCCGCTTCTGGCGCGGCTGGGTGCAAAATGCTATGGTCAAACCATCCCCAGCCGCAGAAAGGAACCCGAATCATGCCGAAGAGCCGCTTCGCACCTGAAAACTCGCGCGATCGCCTGGTGTTTGCCTTGGACGTTCCTACGGTCGGGGAGGCGGAAGATCTGGTCAGGCGGACCGACGGCAAGGTCGGCGTCTACAAGATCGGCATGGAGCTGCAGTTCGCGGGCGGGCTGGAATTCGCGCGCGATCTGGCGGCGGAAGGCAGAAAAATCTTCCTTGATGTCAAACTCCACGACATCGACATCACCATCACCAAGGCGGTGCGCAATGTCGCCAGGATGGGGATGACCTTCGTGACCCTGCATGGCTATCCCAAAACCATGCGGGCGGCAGTCAAGGGTCTGGTGGAAGACGGCAATCAGGATCTGTGTCTGCTGGGCGTGACTGTCCTGACCTCCATGGACGAGGCGGACCTGCATGCGGCCGGATATCGCGGCCCGCTCTCCGACGTGGTGGAAGCCCGCGCCAGAGACGCGAAAGCCGCCGGCATGGGCGGGATCGTCTGTGCCGCGACGGAATCCCGGAAATTGCGGACGATCCTCGGCGACGAACTGGTCATCGTGACCCCCGGCATCCGCCCGGCGGGCAGCGCGGCCGGCGACCAGCGCCGTATCATGACCCCGGCCGAGGCCATGCGGGCCGGAAGCGACTATCTGGTCGTCGGCAGGCCGATCAGCCAGGCCACGGACCCGGCTGCGGCTGCTGAAGCCGTCATTGCGGAGATCGACGGAGCGCTGGACGCTGTTCCCGCCTAGAGGATGTCCTCTCAGGCCTTAGAGCACGCCGTCGACCGTGAAACCGCATTGTTCGGCTACCTTGCGGTAGGATGCGGTAAAGCCGTTCAGCGAGGCTGTGTAGAAAAGGCCAGCCGGCGCCACGATGTCGATCTGTCCGTTGCGCTGCATCGCCTGCAGAACGCGCTGATTGTCCTCATAGGGGAAATTTGTCTCCGCGAATGCAAATCCGTCTTCGTCGAAACCGGCAAAGACAGTCGCCTGCGCGCTGTCGCCGTCATCGAAGACGAAATTCACCTTCTGATCGTTCTGCAAAACGGTTGCCTGACCGCGGAAGGCACGTTCGGAGAGCTGGACACCCGGGAAAAAGTCTGGCGGAAGCGCGTCGCCGTTCGAGATGGAAAAACCGACCGTCGGATCGCCATCACCGCCCGTCCACATCCGGCATGTGGTTCGCAGATCTTCTCCCGTATCCACCGTTTCAACCAGGACAGTCCAGTCCTTGTAGGTGAAATACTCTTCGCTGGCCTGGGCGACAGAGGCCGTGCAGCAGGCAAGGCTCACGAGAGCAAGAAATCTGAAATTCATGGAATATCCTTAAGTGACCTGACGTTGAAGATCGTTCTTTCAACATGGATATTCTTAAGATTTAAAGCACTCTGCCCGGAAGATTTTATCTTCATCGCTTCGGGACGGATCAAGCTGCCGATGACCGCACCGTGTCCGAATCGACCCGTTCAAGCCGCCTTGTCGTCATCGCAAGCGGCGGAGCGCAGCACCATGCCGTAGAGATCGCGGGGGTCGTCCGGGTCGGCAAGGAGATCCAGCTTTTCGAAGTGACCGGTTTTCGGCAGGAGATCGCGCACATAGCGCAGGGCGGCGAAGTCCTCAATGGCGAAGCCGACGCTGTCGAAGAGGGTGATCTGGTCGTCGGACGTACGTCCCGGAGCCTTGCCTGAGTAGACCTGCCAGAGTTCGGTGACCGGGTGGTCCCGGTCGAGCTGCTGGAATTCGCCCTCGATATGGGTCTGGTCCGGAAACTCGACGAAGATGTCGGAGCGCAGAAGGATGTCCCTGTGCAGCTCGGTCTTGCCCGGACAGTCGCCACCGACCGCGTTGATATGAACACCCGCCCCGACCATGTTGTCCGTCAGGATGGTCGCGTTCTTCTTGTCGGCCGTCACCGTCGTGATGATCTGCGCCCCTTCGATGGCATCTTCCGCCGTCTTGCAGATCGTCACGTTCAAGCCGGAGTCCAGCAGGTTGCGCGCAAGGCGCAGGCTGGCCGCCTTTTCGATGTCGAAGGCGCGGATTTCGGTAATGCCAAGCAGTTCCTTGAAAGCCAGACACTGGAAATCGGACTGGGCGCCGTTGCCGATCACGGCCATGGTGGTTGCACGCTGGGGGGCCAGATATTTCGCGGCCAGTGCCGAGTTCGCCGCCGTGCGCAGGGCTGTCAGGATGGTCATTTCACTGAAAAGAACCGGATAACCGGTCCTCAGGTTGGCGAGAACGCCGAAACCCGTCACCGTCTGCAGGCCGTCGCTCGTGTTGCCCGGATGGCCGTTGACATATTTGAAGCCGAAGGTCTCGCCGTCGCTGGTCGGCATCAGCTCGATCACACCCTGGGGCGCATGCGCAGGGATGCGCGGTTTCTTGTCGAAGCTTTCCCAGCGCAGGAAATCCTGCTCGATGTATTCCGCAAGACCGCGCAGGAAGGTCTCGACACCGACGGCGCGTACATTGCGCATCATGTTGTCGACGCTGACGAAAGGCACGTAAGCGAGATCGGACGGTTTGAGGTCGGCGGTTCCGCGTTGCATGGTTTGATCCTTTAAAAACTTCTTGTCGGCCGGTCGAAGACGCGGCGCCCGAAAAGGCTGCCCGCAAGCTCGACCATCAGGCGCGCGGTTCTTCCGCGTTCATCCAGAAAAGGGTTGAGTTCGACGAGATCGAGAGAGGTCACCAGGCCGCTGTCATGCAGCATTTCCATGACCAGGTGGGCTTCCCGGAAGGACGCCCCACCCGGAACGGTGGTGCCCACGGCCGGGGCGATTTCCGGGTCGAGGAAATCAACATCCAGGGAAACATGCAGCAAGCCGTTGGCGGCCTTCACCCGCTCCAGGAACGGCTTCAGCAGCGGTCCAATCCCCTGCTCGTCGATCCGGCGCATGTCGCTGACACCGACGCCGAGACTGTGCAGCATGTCGCGCTCTTGCGCGTCGATGGAACGGACCCCTAGAATCTCGACGTTTTCCGGCTTCAGGGTGTGCTGAAGCGGCGATCCGAGCAAATCGTCAAAACCGGGCAGCCCGCACAGGAAGGCGAGCGGCGTGCCGTGCAGATTGCCACTGGCGGTGCTCTCCAGAGTGTGAAAATCCGAGTGGGCATCGAGCCAGAGAACGAAGAGCGGACGGTTCTGCGCCGCCGCGGCCTTTGCCTGACCAGAGACCGAACCCGCGGCCATGGCGTGATCGCCGCCCATATAGATCGGAAAGACAGATGCTGCGCCAAGATCGGCAGCCTTGTCATGAAGCGCCCGTGTCCAGCCGACATAGGCCTGATAGTTCTTCAGAACCGGATTGGGAGCGCTAAGGGGACCGACTTCGGCAGGCGCCAGGTTGCCGTGATCGACGACTGTGTGGCCCAGCGCCTCAAGCATGCCGGCAAGGCCCGCGGTGCGATAGGCGTCCGGACCCATGAGACAGCCTCGCTGTCCCGCGCCCTCGTCCACGGGTGCACCGACCAGCACGATGTCTTTCCTGGCAACGTTCACCTTGTTCCTCCGCCCGTCTCCGAATGTTTCAATTCTGCGGAAACATGGCGGCGGAGTAAATCCGGTCACTTGATCAATTGCGCAGTTATAATTATCATTCTGATATGTTTGATTGATCAAAGTGATAAGATGGACGATCTGGACCTGCGGTTGATAGCCTTGCTTCGTCATGATGGCCGACGATCAGTGTCCGATTTGGCAAGCGACCTGAAAGTTACACGCGCCACGGTTCGTGCGCGGATGGAGAAGCTGGTGGAGACCGGCGAAATCCTCGGCTTCACGGCGGTCCTGCGCGATGACTGGCGGGACCTGCCGATCCGTGCCGTCACCCTCGTCGTTGTGGAGGGGAGAAACACCGATCCCGCGATCCGCGCCCTGAGCGCGATGGCTGAGGTCAGGGCCATTCATTCCACCAATGGCAAATGGGACCTTGTCCTCGATGTCGCGACGCGGGACCTTTCCGCTTTCGACGATGCGCTGAACAGGATCCGGCTGATCGACGGCATCGCGGCAACGGAAACCAACCTGCTTCTGACCACGCGCAAGGGACCTGCGGTTTCGCCAAGCGAATTCAAACGCGAGACGGGGTAAGTCCGCGGCCTGTCCCGGATTCTCGCAAATCGGGTCGCGCCTGCCTCCGGCGGCGGCTAGGATCGGCCCGGAATTGAGGAAGTGAGGCAATCGCCATGACCAAAGTCATCGATCTTGCCGGCCTTGCGCCGGACCCCACGCCGATCTCGGTCGGCGAGGAAGCCGCCGAGCATTATGCCGTTGTCCGCCGGACACTGGAGCGGATCACCAGCGACTGGCGCGACCAGCCGTCACTGGAGCAACTGGCGCGGGAGGCGGGACTGCAGCCGATCCAGCTGCAAAGAGTGTTCTCGCGCTGGGCCGGCCTGACGCCGAAACAGTTCCTGCAGGCGATCACGCTCGACCACGCCAAGGCACTCCTCCGGGACTCCGCCAGCGTTCTGGACGCATCCTATGAAGTCGGCCTGTCCGGCTCCTCCCGTTTGCACGATCTGTTCGTCACCCACGAAGCCATGACCCCGGGCGATTACCGGAACCGGGGCGGCGGGCTGGCGATTGCCTATGGCTTTCATCCCTCGCCCTTCGGCCAGGTTCTCGTGATGGCAACCGACAAGGGCCTTGCCGGCCTCGGCTTCGCCGATCCGGGAGAGGAGCAGGCGGCCCTTGAAGACATGAGCGGCCGCTGGCCGGCGGCGCGGTATGTTCAGGATCAGGAGGCAACGTCGGGCTATGCCGGCCGTGTGTTCGATCCGGAAAAATGGCAGCAGGACCAGCCGCTAAACATTGTCATGATAGGCACGGACTTCGAAATCCGCGTCTGGCAGACGCTCCTGAACATTCCGATGGGCCAGGTCACCACCTATTCCGACGTTGCCGCGCGCATCGGCAGCCCCAAGGCATCCCGCGCCGTCGGAACGGCGGTCGGCCGCAACCCGATTTCCTTCGTGGTTCCCTGCCACAGGGTGCTCGCCAAGGGCGGAAAGCTCGGCGGCTATCACTGGGGCCTCACCCGCAAGCGTGCCATTCTCGGCTGGGAAAGCGGATTGTCCGGGCCTGTGCTGGAGTGTGTTTGAGGCCTTTGCCGAGTTGAGTGGAAAACATCGGTTCTGGATGGGCAGTTACCCCCACCCCTAACCCCTCCCCACAAGGGGGAGGGGGACCACGCTTCAGTATTTGATCAGCGCCTGCGGAAAATCACGAAACGTCAGTAGGGAAACAATTAGTTTGTTCCGGACTGGACGGCATTCCCCTCCCCCTTGTGGGGAGGGGTTAGGGGTGGGGGTCCCACTTCCCTCAGACACTGCTTTCACCTGATATCCGAAAGCGCGCCGTACCGGCTCGCCCGTTCAATGCACCGGGCCCGGCGGCATGGGGTAGCTGCCGGTGATCGACCAGCCGAAGGAGGCAAGGCGTTCCGCTGCCATGGGGGTCAGGTCGCCGGTGATCAGGAAGTCCACGCCGGTGGGAGGAAACGGAAGACTGCCGAGACCTTCATGAATGGCGGAAAAGGCCTGCGCGACGGTCTGGGTCCAGGCCACCATGTCGAGCGGCATGACGATGGCCGCCAGCCCGTCGCGCCGGATGGCGACGGGAATGCCGGAGACCAGCTTTATCTGGCTGAGGCCGGAGACGGTCCTGTTGTAGGTTTCCAGGAGGACGACACGGCGCAGCTGGAAATAGGCGATGTCGCGGCTTTCGGCTTCGGCGGCTTTGGCGGCCACGAGGTCAAGGTCCTGCACCCCGGGCATGGCCAGCAGCTGATAGGCAATGACCGCCTTTTCCCCTTCGGTAAAGAACGGATTGGCTGCGATTTTCGCTATTGTCGCCTCCGAGACGCCCGCCTTGCGAAATGTTTCCGCCGTGCGCTCTTCCAGCTCTGTCGGCGTACTGTCGACGATCATCGTGCGGAAATTGTCCGCCGTGCGGGCCGTGTTGACGATCAGGCCACCCGGAAGCAGGCTGGTGATCGCCGTGATCGTCCAGTTGCCCGCCGTGGTGACGCTGGCGGTTTCATCGAGCTTTTCCGAAAGCGGCCGGTAGAACGTGTAGGGATCGACGCCGAGTTCCACCGCGAGTTCACGCCGGGCGCGGGCCTGGCCGGTAATCGACCTGGCGAGTTCCGTCGGAGAGCCGCCCTTGCCGGCGACCACGGCTTCGACACCTTTTGTCAGGCGCCCGAACATGCGGCCGACACCCGACACCGTGCTTTTGGCCGTGCCGACCGGGTCGGTGACCGTGCTCTCCACGAATTCGACCGGTTTCATTGCCGCCTGCTTGAGGCCGTCAACAAAACTTGCATCGTTCTTGAGGCTTTCCAGGCCGATCACGACCGCAATTTCCAACAGCCGGAGCTTCAGGAGGCCGTCGCCTTCGATCCTCTCCACACCGAGATCCGTCTGGAGCTGGTAGATGCGCAGGAAACCATCGCCGCGGACCGGCGCGAGGACGGCATAGCCCGGGCCGAGTTCCTTTCCGTCCAGAACGGTGGCCGGATCCTGTTCCGGAGGCGTTTCGTACTGACCGGAGAGCGCGAATGCCGTGGTTGCAAGCGCGAGGGTCCCCGCGAGAAATCCGGCAAACCGGGCCGACACCTTGAACATCGGATGCATGGAGCTGCTCTCCCTGGCGCCAAAGCGGACTCTGGCATTATGGATCGGTCGGCCTATTGCGGCGCCATGCCGTTGCGCGCCAAAGCTTCGCCGGTGAGATAAAGCGACCCGCAGATCAGGATCCTCGGTGGCTCACCATCCTTGGCGGCGCAGGCTGCCACATCGGCGAGGGCTGCGTCCAGAGACTGGAACGGCGTTGCCTCCAGACCCGCGCAACGGGCAAGGTCCGCAAGATCCTCCGGCGTTCTGGCCGTATTTGTCGAGGAGATCGGCACGGTGCCGACATGGCGGACCAGACCGTGGAAAGGGCGAAAGAAACCGACCGGATCCTTGGTGGTCAGCATGCCGGAGACCAGGTAGAGCGGGCGGGGAGCGCGTTCTTCCTGTTCACCCATGAATTCGGCAATGGAAATACCCGCACCGGGATTATGGCCGCCATCGACCCAGATTTCCGCATCTTCCGGACACAGGTCATGCAGCGGCCCGTGCGTGACCGGCTGAAGCCGACCCGGCCAGTTGACCGACTTCAGGCCATCGGCAATGACAGCCTCTTCCGGCAGAAGCCCGGCTGCCTTCAGGGTTGCCAGCGCCAGGCCGGCATTGGCGACCTGATGGCGGCCGTTCAATATCGGCAAAGGCAGATCGATCAGTTCATCATCGTCCTGATAGGTCATTCGGCCCTGATCCTCCAGAGCCACAAAATCCTGACCGAAAACTTCAAGAGAGGCCCGGTTCCGGGCCGCCTGGCGTCCGATCACCCGAAGGGCGGCGTCTTCCTGGGCCGCACATACGACCGGAACACCCTGCTTGATGATCCCTGCCTTTTCCGCAGCGATTTCCGCAACATCGTTGCCGAGGAATTTCTCGTGATCCATGGACACCGGCGTTATGACCGTTGCAAGCGGCCGGTCGACGACGTTGGTCGCGTCCAGGCGCCCTCCAAGGCCTACTTCGAGAAGCAGAATGTCAGCAGGGTTGTCCGCAAAAAGCAGGAAGGCTGCGGCGGTGGTGATTTCGAAAAACGTGATTTCTTCGCCCGCATTGGCTTCCTCGCAGCGCTGCAGCGCTTCCTGGAGCATGGCGTCAGAGACGAACCTTCCGTCCGTGCCAAGCCGGATGCGTTCGTTGAAGGAGACCAGATGCGGCGAGGTGTAGACGTGGCAGCGTTTTCCGGAAGCTTCCAGAACCGCCCGCATGGTGGCGGTCACCGAGCCCTTGCCGTTCGTCCCGGCGATATGAATGACCGGGGGCAGACGCTGTTCCGGGTGGCCAAGCGCCGCCAGCAGCCTGTGCATGCGCCCAAGCGAGAGATCGATCTCCTTGGGATGCAGGGCCAGCAGGCGGTCGAGGATTTTGATTATTTGATCCAATGCGCCCTCCGCGGGTGCCTTTGGTCCCGTGTTCAGCATGAGATACGCGTTTACGAGATGACCGGCCGCCTGACAAGCAGGCAGGCCGATTTTGTGCTCTCATGCCGCTTTCGCGATAATTCAGGGTAAACCTGAGCGCTTATTTGGCCGCCTCGGCCTCTTTTACCTTGGTTTCCACCGGTGCAGCGGTTTCAGCCTTGGCCTCGGGTTCGGCTTTTTTCGGCGCCTCGAGAGCCATCTGCGGCAGCTGGACTTCCCGCTTCATGAGGATGCCGCAGATCCGGGCGACCGTGTCCTTCATCTGCTGGCGCGGCACGACCATGTCGATCATGCCGTGTTCGAGAAGATATTCGGCGGTCTGGAAATCGTCCGGCAGTTTTTCGCGGACCGTCTGTTCGATCACGCGCCGGCCCGCAAAGCCGATCTGCGCGCCGGGCTCGGCTATCTGGACATCGCCAAGCATTGCGTAAGACGCCGAAACGCCGCCCGTTGTCGGGTTGGTCAGAACAACGATATAGGGCAGTCCGGCTTCACGCAGCATCTGCACGCCGACGGTGGTACGGGGCATCTGCATCAGCGACAGGATGCCTTCCTGCATGCGGGCACCGCCCGAAGCGACGAACATGACGAAGGGGGTCTTGTCCTCAACGGCCTTCAACATGCCGGCAAGGATGGCCTCTCCGACGGCCATGCCGAGGGAGCCGCCGATAAAGGTGAAGTCCTGAACGGCCGTGGTGATAACCATGCCGTTGACCTTGCCCTGGGCAACATGGATGGCCTCGTCGTCGCCGGTCTTGGACCGGGCATCCTTCAGGCGGTCATTATAGCGCTTGCTGTCGCGGAACTTGAGCGGGTCGGCATGGACCTCGGGCGTTGCGACACGAGTGTACTGGCCGCCGTCGAAAAAGGATTCCAGCCTCCGGCGCGCCGGCATGCGCATGTGGTGTCCGGAATTCGGAATGACCCAGAGATTTGCCTCCAGGTCCCGGTGGAACACCATTTCCCCAGTTTCGGGACACTTGATCCAGAGATTTTCCGGAACTTCACGCTTTTTCCAAAGATCCCGGATCTTGGGGCGTACGATAGAATTGATCCAGTTCACGTTTCACGTGTCCGTTGCTTTGAGCTGTTTGAGGATGAGCAAAGCTGGTTGTCCAGCTTTCCCGCAAGTGCTCCGGTTACCGACAGGCGGAAATATGGGGTCCGCCGCAATTCCTGCTAATACAATTGCCAAATGGGGCGAGATCAGGACCTTCGGGCCCGGGCGCAGCCGCCGGCCAGTCCGGTCACCACATCACAAACCGCCTGTACCGTTCTGTCCGACGCCCTGCCTGTTTCGTCCAGGCTGTCGCGAATGGCATTGACCAGAACCGAGCCAACCACCACACCGTCCGCATCCTTGCCGATGACAGCCGCCTGCTCGGCGGTCTTGACGCCGAACCCGACCGCCACGGGCAGATCGGTATGACCCTTGATCCGGTTCACGGCGTCGGTGACCCGGCCGGTATCGGCGATATCGGCGCCCGTGATGCCTGTGACGGATACGTAATAGACGAAACCGGAGGTATTGGCCAGAACGGCGGGCAGCCTCTTGTCGTCCGTCGTGGGCGTTGCGAGCCGGATGAAGTTCAGCCCGGCGTCCATTGCCGGGATGCACAGCTCGTCATCGGCTTCGGCGGGAATATCGACAATGATGAGGCCGTCGACACCAGCGTCCTTGGCGACCTGGACGAATTTCACCGGTTCGCGCACATAGATCGGATTGTAGTAGCCCATCAGGATGATCGGCGTTTCCCGATCCTGCTTGCGGAACGCGCGCACCATGTCGAGCGTCTTTTCCATGGTCTGGCCGGCAGCCAGGGCGCGCTGGTTGGCAAGCTGGATCGGAATGCCTTCGGCCATCGGATCGGAGAAGGGCATGCCGAGCTCGATGACGTCGGCACCGGCGGCCGGCAGAGCGTTCAATATGGCCTGAGACGTGTCCAGATCCGGATCGCCTGCGGTAATAAACGTGACGAGAGCCGGCCGGCCTGCGTCTGCACAGGCCTTAAAACGGCGGTCGATGCGCGTTTGCGTCATGCACTGCTACCCTTCCTGCGCCCGCTTCACATTCCCGCAGGCCTTTTTCGTTCCTGCGATGTACGGGGGCCGCATGCGCCCTGTCAATCCAACAATGCACAAACGGGCCGCGCCGCGGCCATAGGCGGGAGGTTTCGGAACCGAAGGTCAGCTCCACCGATTGTGCATGGCAGGAATTCGGGGGAGCTGGAAATTCCAACTGGAAAAATGCACTATGTGCGCCTATTCTAAGGCTGGTCCTGCACCTGCAAACAACAACACGGAGCTGAAAATGGCCCATTCTCTCTTCGAGCCTGCCCCTACACCTCTCGGCGAAAAGCTTTGGCGGCGCATGAAGCAATTCAATATCGGCTTTCACGCCGGCCAAAAGCAACCGCGCTACCCGGTCCGGCCTGTGGTATCCGATCCGCTGCAGCAGGCGGAACATCTGGATGCGCGCGGTCAGCAGCAGCTTCTTGAATCCGCGCTCGTCGCCCGTCCGATCCTTGCAAAAAAAGGCCGCGCGTCCTGAAAACGCACGGCCTTTCCGATCTCGTCGATAGAGGTCAGGCGATCCTGACCTAAAGGTCGAAGCCCAGCATCTCGCCGACTGCGAAGACATCCTTGTCGCCACGGCCGCAGAGGTTCATCACAAGGATCTGATCCTTGTCCATCTGCGGTGCCAGTTTGACCACATGAGCCAGGGCATGGGCCGGCTCCAGGGCCGGGATGATGCCTTCGACACGGGTGAGCATCTGGAAAGCCTCCAGAGCTTCGGTGTCCATGATCGGCACGTATTCCACGCGGCCGATTTCCTTCAGCCAGGAATGTTCCGGGCCGATGCCCGGATAGTCCAGACCGGCGGAAATCGAGTGGCCTTCCAGGATCTGACCATCGTCATCCTGCAGCAGATAGGTCCGGTTCCCATGGAGAACCCCGGGCTTGCCGGCTGTCAGCGAGGCGCAATGCTCTTCACCCTGCAGGCCGCGGCCACCGGCTTCGACGCCGTAGATCTTTACGTTCTTGTCATCCAGGAACGGATGGAACAGGCCGATGGCATTGGAGCCGCCGCCGACAGCAGCCACCAGCGCATCCGGCAGACGGCCTTCGGCTTCCATCATCTGCTCGCGCAGTTCCTTGCCGATCACCGACTGGAAATCGCGCACCATTTCCGGGTAGGGGTGCGGGCCCGCAGCCGTACCGATCAGGTAATAGGTGTCGTCGACATTGGTCACCCAGTCCCGCAACGCCTCGTTCATGGCGTCCTTCAGGGTCCCGGCCCCGGCGGTCACCGGAACGATCTCCGCGCCCAGAAGCTTCATGCGGAAGACGTTGGGCTTCTGCCGCTCCACATCGGTCTTGCCCATGTAGACGACGCAGGGCAGGCCAAAGCGGGCGCAGACCGTTGCGGTGGCGACGCCGTGCTGTCCTGCACCGGTCTCGGCGATGATGCGGGTCTTGCCCATGCGCTTGGCCAGAAGGATCTGGCCGAGGCAGTTGTTGATCTTGTGCGATCCGGTGTGGTTCAGCTCGTCACGCTTGAAATAGATCTTGGCGCCGCCGAGCTCTTCCGTCAGGCGCTCGGCGAAATAGAGCGGCGAGGGACGGCCGGTGTAATGCTTGTTCAGGTTCTCGATCTCGGCATGGAAGGCCGGATCGTTCTTGGCATCCTTGTAGTGCTGCTCCAGATCCAGGATCAGCGGCATCAGGGTCTCGGCAACATAGCGGCCGCCGAAGATGCCGAAGTGACCGCGATCGTCCGGGCCGGTCCGAATGCTGTTTGCCATCTCGTTCACGCGTAAACTCCTTGCCGCAGGCAGGTTTCTTCCGGATATCAGGCGTTTTTGGCTGCCGCGACAAAAGCGCGGATCAGGTCGTTGTCCTTGACGCCACGTTCCCGCTCGACAGCGGAGGAGACGTCGACCGCCCGCGCTCCACTCAAGCGGATGGCCTCCGCGACATTTGCCGCAGTCAGCCCTCCGGAAAGCATATAGGGCTTCTTCAGGTCAAGATCTTTAAGCAGGGTCCAGTCGAAGGTAACCCCGTTGCCGCCGGGCCGATCCGACCCTTCCGGCGGTTTTGCGTCAAACAGGATCCGGTCGGCGACGATAGCGTAATATTGCGCCTCTTCCAGATCGGCCTTTTCCGAAACCGCAACGGCCTTCATGATTTTGGTACCCTGCATCACCTTGACCGCCGCGCAGGCTTCCGGAGTTTCGCTGCCGTGAAACTGGAAGGTATCGGGCGCAACCAGTTCATTGATCCGCGACAATCCGTCGAGGTCCATGTTCACGGTCAGCGCAACAATCTCCGCCCTGCCTCGGGCCATATCCGCCAGCCTGCAGGCCTGCGTGAGCGAAACATGGCGCGGGCTCTTGGGAAAAAACACCAGCCCAACCATATCCGCCCCTGCGTCAAGCGCGGCTTCCATGGTGTCCTCGGTGCTGAGACCGCAGATTTTGACTTGAATATCAGACATGGTTTCGAGGTATCGCCGGTGAGGCAGGTTTTGTCAAAAGAGAAACAGCGTTTCCCGTAGTGAAGTGCGGGAGTTGCCGCCATTTTTAGGTCGCCCCGGTCGACCCAAGGGAGATTCGGGAGCCGGAAGCCTGTATAAATGGCACTTCTTGTGACCAAATCCAGAAACGTCAGCGGCTCTCCGATCCCGGCTCGCGCTACGCTTGGCCGGGATGACCAACGAGGGGAGACAACTTATTGGTTGAGCGTGGAATAGAGATCTTCCCATTCGGGATTCAGTGTCTCGATCAGCTCAAACTTCCATTGCCGCCGCCAGCGCTTGATACGCTTTTCCCGTTCGATCGCATCGCCGATCTTCTCATGTGTTTCATACCAGACCAGCATCTTGATGCCATAACGATTCGAGAACCCTTCGATCAGACCTTCGCGATGCTCATATATTCTGCGGGCGAGGTCCGTGGTCACCCCCGTGTAGAGGGTTTCATAGGGGCGAGAAGCCAGTATGTAGACGAAGGCAGTCAAATGTCGGTCTACTCCGAAAAGTCCGGATCCGAGCTTTCTCGAATCCGGATCTCTTTCCGGTCATCCGGGAATACGGAAGCCAGCACAGAACCAACTCTCCTTCGTCATCCCGGCCAAGCGCAGCGCGAGCCGGGACCGGAGAGCCGAGGCAGTCCGGATTTCGTACTCATCACGTCACATCGAATGCCGCGATGACGGCCATGTTGACGATATCGCTGTCCTTTGCGCCGAGGGGTACGATCTGGACGGGTTTGTCGAAACCGACGAGCAACGGGCCGATGACGGTGGCGCCGCCGAGTTCCTGGAGCATCTTCGTGGAGATGGACGCGGAGTGGAAGGCCGGCATGACGAGGACGTTGGCGGGGGCGGTGAGGCGGCAGAAGGGATAGGCGCCCATGCGGTCCATGTTGAGGGCGACATCGGCGGCCATGTCGCCGTCGTATTCGAAATCCACCCGGCGCCGGTCGAGGATCTTCACCGCTTCCTGGACCTTTTCGGAGCGTTCGCCCTTGGGATGTCCGAAGGTGGAATAGGCCAGCATGGCGACGCGCGGCTCATAGCCCAGCTTGCGGGCAACATGTGCTGCTTCCTCCGCGATGTCGGCAAGTTCTTCGGAGGTCGGCATGTCGATCACCGCCGTGTCGGCGATCAGCACCGTGCGGCCGCGCGCCAGCGCCAGGGAGACACCGATCACGCGATGGCCCGGCTTCGGATCGATGCAGTCCTTCACCGTGTCGAGGGCGACGGAATAGTTGCGGGTGAGGCCGGTGACCATGGCGTCCGCATCACCCCGGGCAACCATGATGGCGCCCCAGTAGTTGCGGTCGTTGTTGACCATGCGCTGGCAGTCGCGCAGGAGGTACCCCTTGCGTTGCAGACGGCCGTAAAGATATTGCGCGTAGTCGGCATTGCGGTCGGAGAGGCGGGCGTTCTGGATGAAAATTCCCGGGCGCTCTATATCGATCCCGGCGCGTTCGGCCATGGATTTGATTTCGTCCTCGCGGCCGATGAGAATGGCCTCGCCAAGGCCCTGCGACACGAAGCTGGTGGCTGCGCGGATCACCGGTTCTTCCTCGCCCTCCGCGAAAACCACGCGTTTGGGCTGCTGACGGACCTTGGAGAAGATCCGCTGCAAGGTGCCGGCGACAGGATCGCGCCGGGCGGACAGCTGGTGCTTGTAGGCTTCCATGTCGACGATCGGACGGCGGGCGACGCCGGAATCCATCGCCGCCTGGGCAACGGCCGGCGGGATCGCATGGATCAGCCGCGGGTCGAAGGGTACGGGAATGATGTATTCGGGGCCGAATTTCGGCCGGTTGCCGCGATAGGCGGCCGCCACCTCGTCCGGGACTTCCTCACGGGCGAGTTCGGCCAGCGCATGGGCGCAGGCGACCTTCATGGCCTCGTTGATGGTGGTCGCGTGAACATCCAGCGCGCCGCGGAAAATATAGGGGAAGCCGAGGACGTTGTTGACCTGATTGGGATAATCCGAACGGCCCGTGGCGACGATGGCGTCGTCGCGAACTTCGGCGGCTTCTTCCGGCGTGATTTCCGGGTCCGGGTTCGCCATGGCGAAAATGACCGGGTTCGGTGCCATGGCGCGCAGCATGTCCGGCGTAAGCGCACCCTTGACCGACACGCCGAAAAAGACATCCGCACCTTTCAAGGCGTCATAGAGCGAGCGGGCCTGCGTCTCGATGGCATGGGCGGATTTCCACTGGTTCATGCCCTCCTCGCGGCCCTTGTAGATCACGCCCTTGGTATCGCAGAGGGTGACATTCTGGTGAGGGACGCCCATCGCCTTGATGAGTTCGATACAGGCAATTCCGGCCGCGCCCGCGCCGTTGCAGACGATTTTGGCATCCTTCATGTCCCGGCCGGTCATGTGCAGGGCATTGATGAGACCGGCAGCGGCGATGATCGCCGTGCCGTGCTGGTCGTCGTGGAAGACCGGAATGTCCATCAGTTCGCGCAGGCGCTGCTCGATGATGAAGCAGTCGGGCGCCTTGATGTCCTCAAGGTTGATGCCGCCGAAAGACGGCCCGAGATAGCGGACGGCATTGACGAATTCATCGACATCCTGGGTATCGATTTCAAGATCGATGGAATCGACATCGGCGAAGCGCTTGAAGAGAACCGCCTTTCCCTCCATCACCGGCTTGGAGGCCAGAGCGCCGAGATTGCCCATTCCAAGGATGGCGGATCCGTTGGAAATCACCGCGACGAGATTGCCCTTGGTGGTGTAATCATAGGCACGGCTCGGATCGTCGGCGATCGCCCGCACCGGAACCGCCACGCCGGGGGAATAGGCCAGGGACAGATCGCGCTGGGTGGCCATCGGTTTGGTCGGCGTAATTTCCAGTTTCCCGGGCCGGCCTTCCTGGTGGAATTGCAATGCTTCCTGATCGGTGAAGCTGACGGATGGTTTGGACGATTTTTTATCGGCGGACATAATGCGGGCGGTTCCTCTAGAAGACCCGCTCTTGGTGGCGGGCGCCTGACCTTATCCGCTGGAAATTGAACCCTCAACCCGCGACACGGTAGCCTCTTTGCATAATGAGGTTCGCACAAGGTGTGCGGCAAGCGCCGAAACCGCGCGGGCGCGGCCGAAAACGGACACAAGGCGCTTTCTCCTTTGGATCGATGAAGTTAACCGCATCGAGGTGCTTTCCCTTGAAAGCCGGTTGATTTAGGTATCAGGCATGAGTGGACGGAGCGCGCAGCAACCAGCCCCGGCGGACGCCAAGGTCACGCCGATGATGGCCCAGTACATCGAGATCAAGACCGCCAATCCGGACAGCCTGCTGTTCTACCGGATGGGGGACTTTTACGAGCTGTTCTTCGAAGATGCCGAAATCGCCTCGCAGTCGCTGGGCATCACGCTGACCAAACGCGGCAAGCATCAGGGCGAGGACATCCCCATGTGCGGCGTGCCGGTTCACGCCGCCGACGATTACCTGCAGAAATTGATCGCCAAGGGTCACCGGGTGTCGGTTTGCGAGCAGACCGAGAACCCGGCGGAAGCCAAAAAGCGCGGTTCCAAATCCGTGGTCCGGCGGGACGTGGTCCGTCTGGTGACGCCCGGCACCTTGACCGAGGAACGGCTGCTCGATGCGGGCGCAAACAATTACCTGATGGCGCTGACCCGTCTGAAAGGCGGCTCGCTGGAGGGCGATGCGGTTTACGGCCTTGCCTGGATCGACATGTCGACCGGGTCATTCCAGGTTTCCGAAACCGATCATCAGCGCCTTGCCGCCGATCTGGCGCAGGTGTCGCCGCGCGAGCTTGTGCTGCCGGACAATCTGCTGCAGGAAACCGAGCTGCGCCAGATCGTCGAACAGCTCGGCGGGGCGCTGTCGCCGGTGCCGCGCGCCTTTTTCGACAGTTCGACCGCCACCGACCGGCTGGGGCACTATTTCGGCGTGAAGACGCTGGACGGGTTCGGCACCTTCAGCCGGGCCGAGCTTGCGGCCGCTGCCGGCATTCTGGCCTATATCGAAAAAACCCAGCTTGGAGAACGCCCGCCTCTCGATCCGCCGGTACGCGAGGCCGGGGCGGGCCGCATGCTCATCGATCCGGCGACACGCGCAAACCTCGAACTTTCACGGACGCTTTCCGGAGAGAAGCAGGGGTCCCTGCTTGCCACGATCGACCGAACCGTCACCGGTGGCGGGTCGCGGCTTCTTGCCAGCCGCCTTGCCGGGCCGCTGGTCAATGTGGACGCCATAAACCGCCGTCACGACGCCGTCGCCTTCTTCCTCGACCACGAAATCATGCGCGAAGATTTGCGCCGGACGCTGAAGGGCGCGCCGGACATGGCCCGGGCGCTTTCCCGCATCGCGCTGAACCGGGGCGGGCCGCGTGACATTCTCGCCATTGCCCAGGGGCTGGCGGCGTCCCGCATGGTGCTCGCTCAGACCGGGGCGGCCGCGGACGCCATCCCGGCGGAAATCGCCGCGGCCCGCGCCAGCCTGGAGCGCGCGCCGCATGATCTGGGCGTCGAACTGGTTTCCGCGATCAAGGAAGATCCGCCTCTTTTGAAACGGGACGGCAATTTCATCGCCACCGGCTTCAATGCCGATCTCGATGAACTGCGCGCCCTGCGCGATGAGAGCCGCAAGGTGATTGCCAGGCTCCAGGCCAGCTATGCGGAAGAACTCGGCCTCAGATCCCTGAAGATCAAGCATAACAACGTGCTCGGCTGGTTCATCGAAGCTCCCTCGGCGCAGACCGAAAAAATGACCGCGGATCCGGGGCGGTTCATTCACCGCCAGACCATGGCGGGGGCGATGCGCTTCACGACGACGGAACTGGCGGAACTGGAATCGAAGATCGCCAGCGCCGGTGAACGCTCGCTCGCCATCGAGTTGGAGATTTTCGACCGGCTGGCGCAGGCAATCATCAACGCGGGCGAGACGATCAAGGCGGCCGCGCAGGGTCTCGGTGTTCTGGATGTCTCGGCAGCGCTGGCGAAGCTCGCCCAGGAAGAAAACCATGTTCGCCCGACCGTCGACGACAGCAGGGCCTTTGAAATCAAGGGCGGGCGCCACCCCGTCGTGGAACGGGCCCTGAAAAAAACCGGCAGTGACAGCTTTGTCGCCAATGACGCCAGTCTCGGTCCCGACAAGGACGGCGATACCGGTCATATCTGGTTGATAACCGGCCCGAACATGGCCGGTAAATCAACCTTTCTGCGCCAGAATGCGCTGATTGCCGTCATGGCACAGATGGGAGCGTTCGTACCGGCTGCCGAAGCGCATATCGGCGTCGTTGACCGGCTGTTTTCGCGTGTCGGAGCCGCCGACGACCTTGCCCGCGGCCGCTCAACCTTCATGGTGGAAATGGTCGAGACGGCCGCCATCCTCAACCAGGCCGGCGACCGGTCGCTGGTCATTCTGGACGAGATCGGCCGGGGGACGGCAACCTTCGACGGCCTGTCCATCGCCTGGGCTACCATCGAGCACCTGCACGAGGTCAACAGGTCCCGAGCCCTGTTCGCAACTCATTATCACGAGCTTACGGCTCTTTCGGCCAGACTCGAGCGGCTGTCCAATGCCACCGTTTCGGTGAAAGAATGGAACGGCGACGTCATCTTCCTGCACGAAATCGTGCCGGGGGCCGCCGACCGGTCCTACGGCATCCAGGTCGCCAAGCTCGCCGGTCTTCCAGCCATGGTGGTCGAACGGTCCAGACAGGTTCTGAGCCAGCTGGAAGAGCAGGACCGCGGATCTCCCGCCGAAAGCCTGATCGACGAATTACCGCTCTTCGCCAACCTGGCGCCTGTGGCGACTGCGGCTGCTTCCGCCGAACCGGATCCCGTTCTGGACTCCCTCCGCGACATCGATCCTGACGACATGACACCACGGGAAGCCCTGGAAGCGCTGTACAGGCTGAAGGCTCTCAGCGGAAAGAAACCAGCCTGAGCGGCGATGTTTCCCGGTGTGAAAGACACCGCCGCTGTTGCCACTTGACGGCAAATTCATTCAACTGGCAGTATTCCCGGCAGACTGCCCCCTGAATTCGTTTCCGGTTTGCGCTTCCGCCCGTTTGCTACTGCGAACGGCTTTTTGCCCTGCCCTTCGAGAAGACCTGATTACCGTCCAAGGCCGGAAGCATTCGGCCTGCTCCTTATCCACCTGGCTCATTTCTTCATGTTCTCATTCGCTCAACTGCACCGCCAGGAGATCCTGATCCTCCTGCTGCAGTTCACGAACAGCCTCGGAACTTCCGCGCTCGTTCCGCTGATGAGCTTTTTCATCGTGGAAGGGCTTGGTGCGGAACCCTGGCAGATCGGTCTTTACACCAGCCTGGTCCTGTCTCTGACGCTGGTCGCGAACCGCTGGGCCGGAGAGCGTCTGGATCACGGGTTTCCGGTCAGGAGCCTGCTCCTGGTATCCGTCGGCGCCTTTGTGGCGGTGACGACGCTGCTGACGCAGACGTCCAGCTTTTTCATGCTGGTCGTGACCGTCGCTCCGTTGATGGGTGTCGCCAACATGGGGGCCGGCATCATTTTCACGTTCGGGCGTCTGAATGCCGAAAGACGAAACCTGGATATCACCCGCATCAATTCCTGGCAGCGCATGACCGTTTCCCTGGCGTGGATGATCGGCCCGGCAGTTTCCTTCGCGCTGGTCGCGCAATTCGGTTTCCAGACAGCCTTTATCTGTGCGCTCGGGGTCGGGCTGACCTATCTGGCGCTCTGGCATATCGCCGTGCCGAGGGGGTTCAAATCGGAGAAGGAAAGAAAGACCAACAGCAACGGCGATCCGGTCAACTGGGGACTTCTGGTCGCCGGGTTTATCTGCATGGGCTTCGTGATCACCAACTCCCTGTTCGTATCCGCCATGCCGCTGTTCTTCGTGCGGGAAACCGGCCTGCCCGGCGCGACCCCCGGCCTGTCGCTTTCCGTCAAATGCCTCGTGGAGGTGTTCGTCATTTTCGGTTCCGTCCGGCTGGCGGAACGCATCGGCATCCGTCAGGTGCTCCTGCTCGCGGCCTGTCTTGCGGCCGCAAGCATGCTGCTGTTCGCCCAAGTCACGGCTGTCTGGCAGGCGCTGACGATTTCGGTGCTGGAGGGTATGTATTACGGGCTGTTTGCCGGAGTGGCGATCAGTTTCGTGCAAAGTTTCGCACCGGACCGGCCCGGTCGCGCAACCGCGATCTATATGAACAGCCTGTTTCTCGGAGGCATGATCGGCAGCGTTTCCATGGGTTTCATAGCCAGCGCCACCGACTTCCGGACCGTTCTCTACGCGGCGGCATTTACCTCCTTCGCAGCCCTGGTCGTGTTGCTTGCGACGCTCAAGGTTCGCCCGAAAGATAGCGCGGTTGGCGGTTAGTCAGACACCGCCCGCCTTTGCCACCGCCAGGGCGTTCGCAATGGCTCCGGCGAAACTGGTCCGGTCGTCCGGGTTCAGGAAATTGCCGAGATCCACAGATTCCCCGCGGCTCGTCAGACAGATTTTCACGACGCCTTCATCTTCGATCCGCTTGACGGTGAGCCGCACCCAGACGGGATTGAAGCAGTATTCCTGATAAGTCTTGCCGGGACCGACCTTGCGGATGGAAATTTCATGGCGGGAGACCACGACTTCCTCGTAGACCCGTGCGGAGCGGTAGTTCATCCGGAAGGCAAACCAGAGGATCGCCACGTCCAGGCCGAAAAAGCCGAAGACAGGCCAGGCACCAATGCGCCAGAACAGAACGCCGGACACGAAACTGATAGCCCCGAAACACAGCATCAGGACCAGAAAGCCGTTCGAACCCAGAGACCGGTAAGGCGTGAGCACTGCGGAAAAGAACGGCTTGTCCGTCCCGGACAAATCGTCATTTTTATCGGGTTTCAGATTGTTCTCGCTCATGCGCTCAGATTATAGAGTGATTATGACGCAAGCAAAGAGCACAATCTCCGGAAAGGGATCCAGGCGTTCCGCCAAATCCGCGAAGTCCCGCTCGCCTTCTGTCGACAATCCCGGCAGGGTGCTGAAGCGGTCTCGCTACAGCAAGGCCGAGACATATGCGATCTTCCAGAGGTTCCACGCGGACAATCCCGAGCCGAAAGGCGAACTGAACTACGTCAACGCCTTCACGCTGCTGGTGGCTGTCGTTCTGTCCGCCCAGGCGACCGATGTCGGCGTGAACAGGGCGACACGGCACCTGTTCGAGATCGCGGACACGCCGGAAAAGATGCTGGCCCTCGGCGAGGACCTCCTGCGCGAGGAGATCAAGTCGATCGGCCTCTACAAGACCAAGGCCAAGAATGTCATTCTTCTTTCCCAACAGCTTATCCGCGACCATGGCGGGGAAGTGCCCGACGACCGCGAGGCGCTTGAAAAGCTGCCCGGCGTCGGCCGGAAAACGGCGAATGTGGTTCTGAACATCTATTTCGGCCATCCGACGATTGCCGTCGACACACACCTGTTCCGCCTCGGCAACCGGATCGGCATCGCGCCGGGAAAAACACCGCTCGATGTCGAAAAGGCGATGGAAAAGGTGGTGCCGCCGGAATTCGCGCTGCATGCCCATCACTGGCTGATCCTGCATGGCCGCTACATCTGCAAGGCCCGCAAGCCCGAGTGCCGGCGCTGCGTCATTTACGATCTGTGCAAAAGCACCGAGAAGGAAAAATTCGATGCGATTCCCGCGATCGCACTGCGCACGAAGGCCCTGATCGACAAGGATACCGCCGCTTGAGCTTTCCCCTGGGTCCTTTTCCAATGAGCGAGCGGCTGCGCTTCCGGCTGCCTTCCGCCAGCGACGCCGAATTTTATCTGAACCTCATGAACGAGCCGGACTACATCCTTTTCATTTCGGATGCCGGCATTCGGACGACCGACCAGGCGGTGCAATACATCAAGGGCAAATCGCTTGCCCGCTTCGCCGCCCACGGCGTCGGGCTCTGGCTGGTGGAACTGAAAGAGACGGGGGAGCCGATCGGGGTGTGCGGGCTCGTGGTCCGCAACGAACTCAAGTACCCGGATCTCGGCTTTGCGTTCCGCGAGGGGTTTCGCGGCCAGGGCTTCGGACGGGAAGCCGGCCAGGCGGTACTCGATTTCTCGCAGAAAGACCTGAAACTGCGCACCCTGTGCGCCATCACGCATCCGGAAAACACGCGTTCGGCCAATCTGCTGCTGAAAATAGGCTTTGAGGCTGACGGCCAGCGTCATCTCAGCGAGATCGGTGAGACGTCGGACTATTATGTCTGGAAATTGAGATACGTCGAAAGCGGACTTGGCTAGAACCGGAGACCGTCCCCGGACTATTGCTTTTCGCGGACCCGCACGACCACATCGACCCGCACGACTTCCATGCCGGCCGGCGCTTCGGGAAGACGACCGATGCCGACGCCTTCGCCCGGAATATCGATCACCCGGTTTTCGCCTTCGATGAAGAAGTGGTGATGTTCGGACACATTGGTGTCGAAATAGGTCTTGTTGCCGTCGATCGCGACTTCGCGCAGAAGGCCGGCCTCGGTGAACTGGTGCAGGGTGTTGTAGACGGTGGCGAGGGACACGGGGACACTCGCCTCGACGGCTTCCTCATGCAGAAGTTCCGCGGAGATGTGACGGTCACCCTTGGAATAGAGCAGCTCGGCCAGGGAAACACGCTGGCGCGTCGGCCGCAGACCTGCGGTCCGCAGAATGTCGGTCACGTTCTTCCCGGCAGTTTCCGTCGCCATATGCGTCGCCATTCCTTTGTACATCCAAATCCAAGGTCGCGTTTCTAAACAGCAATTTCAAGGCCTGGGTCGACCGTTCAAACCGCCGACTTGCCAGACATCACCCTATATCTGCCATTTCTTGTACTTGAGATGCAAGTTTTAAACACCGCGTTGAAATACGGACCTGTGTCCCCATCTGCATTGTCATGAGACAAAAATCTTAAAATATGTCCCGGAAAAGCTAGCAAGTTCGGCCAAGTGAGATCTTTCGGTCGAGGTTCCCCTGTGTTAGGAAGGCGCCTCAAATGACAAAAAACAAACCCGTTCCGCCTTCGGGAGGTCCCTGGGCAGGAAACAAAAAAACGGACCTTGTATGACCGAGCGCCGCTCCAGCTACGATTACGAAGACCTTCTTGCCTGTGGCCGAGGCGAACTGTTTGGCCCGGGAAATGCGCAGCTTCCGCTGCCGCCGATGCTGATGTTCGACCGGATTACGGAGATTTCCGAAACCGGCGGCGAGTTCGACAAGGGATATGCCCGCGCCGAATTCGACATCAAGCCGGACCTCTGGTTCTTTCCCTGCCATTTTCAGGGCAACCCGATCATGCCGGGCTGCCTCGGTCTCGACGCCATGTGGCAACTGACCGGTTTCTTTCTCGGCTGGCTGGGTCTCGAAGGCAAGGGCATGGCTCTGTCGACCGGTGAAATCAAGTTCAAGGGCATGGTCACTCCCGACGTGAAGCTGGTTGAATACGGTATCGATTTCAAACGCATCATGAAGGGCCGGCTGGTGCTCGGCACCGCGGACGGCTGGCTGAAGGCCGACGGCGAACTGATCTACAAGGCGACCGACCTGCGCGTGGGCCTGGCGAAGTCCTGATAGCCTTCAATTTGCAGGTTTTCTTACAAACCGGTGCTTCTTTGTTCTTGGAAGCGCCGGTTTGCGCATTATCCTGATCAACCTGATCGCCTTCGACAGAAAGAATGAAGGCAACCGGGTTGGTCGAGTCTGTCGTGCCGGGGTCACCGGCACATCAATTCCGATTGGCGTACCGGCTTCGCGTGCCATCATGCGAAAGCAGGCCGATCCAGAGCAAGAAGGTAGGAGACCGCAATGAGACGCGTTGTCGTCACCGGTATGGGAATCGTTTCGTCCATCGGATCGAACGTTGAAGAAGTGCTGTCGAGCCTGCGTGAAGGCAAGTCCGGCATCAGTTTTGCCCCCGACTATGCAGAACACGGTTTCCGCAGCCAGGTTCACGGCAAACCGGATATCGACATCCCCTCGCTGGTCGACAAGCGCCAGCTTCGTTTCATGGGCGACGGCGCGGCCTATAACTATATTGCCATGCAGCAGGCCATCGCCGACAGCGGTCTGGAGGAGACGGATGTCTCCAACGTGCGCACCGGCCTGATCATGGGCTCGGGCGGACCGTCCACCAAAAACCTGTTTCAGGCACATCAGATCGTTCTGGAAAAGGGCGCACCGAAGCGCATGGGCCCGTTCATGGTGACCCGCGGCATGAGTTCCACCAACTCGGCCTGCCTTGCGACGCCCTTCAAGATCAAGGGTATCAACTATTCCATCACCTCGGCCTGTTCCACATCGGCCCATTGCATCGGCGCGGCGACGGAGCAGATCCAGTTCGGCAAGCAGGACGTGATGTTCGCCGGCGGCGGCGAGGAACTGGATTGGACCCTGTCCTGTCTGTTCGACGCCATGGGCGCCATGTCCTCCAAATACAACGACACTCCCCAGACGGCAGCACGTGCCTATGACGCCACCCGCGACGGTTTCGTCATCGCCGGTGGTGGCGGAGTCGTCGTTCTGGAAGAGCTGGAACACGCCAAGGCGCGCGGCGCCAAGATTTATGCCGAAGTGACCGGCTACGCCGCCAATTCCGACGGATATGACATGGTCGCTCCAAGCGGCGAAGGCGGCGAGCGCTGCATGCGCCTTGCCATCCAGACCCTGGGCGACCGCAAGGTGGATTACATCAACTCGCACGGCACATCGACGCCGGTGGGCGATATCGGCGAGATAGAAGCCGTCCGGCGGGTCTTCGGTGAAAACCAGCCTCCGGTTTCTTCGACAAAATCCCTGACCGGCCACAGCCTTGGTGCGACGGGCGTGCAGGAGGCAATCTACTGCCTGCTCATGCTTCAGAACGATTTCATCACGGCGTCCGCCAACATCACCCAGCTCGATCCGGCGCTCAAGGAGGGCGAGATCGTCATGGAACGTGTTGACGATGCCGGGCTCGATACCGTGCTCTCCAACAGCTTCGGCTTCGGCGGCACCAATGCCTCCCTTGCGCTGTCGCGCTACCACGGCTGAGGATTTTATATGACCGAACTGATGAAGGGCAAACGCGGCCTGATAATGGGCGTTGCCAATGACCATTCCATAGCCTGGGGCATTGCCAAGACTCTCTCGGAGCACGGCGCGGAACTTGCCTTCACGTATCAGGGCGAAGCCTTCGGGAAGCGCACGAAACCGTTGGCGGAGTCCGTCGGCTCGAAGCTTCTGCTGCCCTGCGATGTCGAGGATATCGACTCCGTCGACAGTGTCTTCGATACGTTGAAGAAAGAATGGGGCAGCATCGATTTCCTGGTGCATGCCATCGCTTTTTCCGACAAGTCCGAACTGCGTGGCAAATACGCCGACACGACCCGGGAGAACTTCTCCCGCACCATGCTGATCTCCTGCTTTTCCTTCACGGAGATCGCCAAACGCGCTGCCGCCATCATGCCGAATGGCGGCTCCATGGTGACCTTGACCTATGGCGGCTCCACCAAGGTGATGCCGAACTACAATGTCATGGGTGTTGCAAAAGCGGCGCTGGAATCCTCCGTCCGCTACCTCGCGGTCGACTACGGCGAACAGAATATCCGAGTCAACGCGATTTCCGCCGGGCCCGTGCGCACGCTTGCCGGTTCAGGCGTGTCCGACGCGCGGCTGATGTTCAATTTCCAGAAACGCAACTCGCCGATGTGCCGGACGGTTTCGCTGGAAGAAATCGGCGGCACCGGCCTTTACCTGCTGTCCGGTCTTTCGGGCGGGGTTACCGGCGAAGTGCATTTCGTCGACAGCGGCTACAACATCATGTCCATGCCGCGGCTGAACGAACTCAAGGCTCAGGAAGTCAAGGCGGACTAGAGTTTCCGCGACTTAGACAGCATGCAAAAGGCGGCCGACTGGCCGCCTTTTCAGTCTCATGACGATGTCATGGCTTTACCACCGTCATCCCGGCCAATTGAAACGCGAGTCGGGATCGGAGAGCCACAAACCATTGTTTTAAATGAAGATTTCTTAAAGATCACTGCCAGACTCACCGATCCCGGATCTTCGCTACGCTGCGTCCGGGATGACGAATTGAAGGCCTGTCAAAAGTCTGAAGAGACGGCCGATTGGCCGCCTTTTTTTCCGGATAATCCATTTCTTTCCGAAAAACCGGATCAGTCCTCGACGATCTCATCCGGATAGACGCCGAAGAGCCTCGTCTGGTCCAGCCAGCCGTCATAATTCTCGCCATTGACGCGGCACCAGCCTCCGGCGCATTCCGTCACAGAAGTCAGCACGAAGGGTTGAAGTTCGGCGACGATATCTGCGTCCGAACGGGATCGGGCACGCAGCGGAGTAAGATCCCTCTTTTCCCACGGAGTGACGAGCGCGGTTCGCCGACCGGACAGAAGCGAATGAAAGACCCAGCCCTGCTTGCCTTCCCAGTCGCGAATCCGGCGCCAGTTTTCGAATTCCTGAATGATTTCCACCGGCAGACCCGACTGAACGAATGTCCAGGCGATATCGTGATCCCGCGAGGGACCGACACGGACATTCACCCGGTCCGATTTCAGACTGACGAAGCGCGGCACGGGAAGCCCTGTCGCGCCCGTCGTCGTGCCTTGAGCCGCGACGGGTAGGGCCGTGTTGCTCAGTCCGACGAAAAGGACCATGCCGCAAAGAACAAGCCTTGCGGCAAACCTGAGAGGGATTCGGGCACCTGAGATCGAACGAGCCATATTGTCCGGTAGTCCAATTGTTATTGGTTGTTAACTTGTGGCAAACCTTTACCGAAAATTCGCCGTGAAAACCAGCGGGCCGGCTCCGGCTTTGCCGCAACGCACGGTGATTGAAGCCGATCCCTTGTTTCTGGCGGACCATCTGGTAAGGAAAAGGGTATGGTCTTATCCGCTCGCGCTTCGCGCAGCGTCAAGGTGGAACCGTTGAGGTTAACAATTCCTCAACGAAGCGCGAAAGGCAAATTGCTATGGTGAAAAAGAAGCCTGTCGTCGTTGTCACCCGGAAGCTTCCGGACGTCGTTGAAACACGGATGCGAGAGCTCTTCGAGACGCGTCTGAACGACAGTGACAGGCCTTTTAGCCAGGCGGAGCTGGTGGAAGCGGTCCGAACTGCCGACGTGCTGGTGCCAACGGTGACCGATCGAATCGATTCCTCGATCCTTTCCCAGGCGGGAGAAAATCTGAAGCTGATTGCCAATTTCGGCAACGGCGTCGACAATATCGATGTGGTGACCGCCAACAACCGGGGAATCAATGTCACCAACACCCCCGGCGTGCTGACCGAAGACACCGCCGACATGACCATGGCGCTGATGCTTGCCGTGCCGCGTCGTCTTGCCACAGGCATCAAGGCTCTGGAAGCCGGCGACTGGGCCGGCTGGTCGCCAACGTGGATGCTCGGTCACCGGATCTGGGGAAAACGGCTCGGGATCATCGGCATGGGCCGGATCGGGCAGGCTGTGGCCAGACGCGCAAAAGCCTTCGGCATGTCGATCCATTATCACAATCGCCGCCGCCTTTCGGAGACCATCGAGGAAGACCTGGAAGCAACCTACTGGGAGAGCCTTGACCAGATGCTGGCGCGGATGGATGTGGTTTCGATCCATTGCCCGCATACGCCGGGGACTTTCCATCTCCTGTCCGCCCGCCGCCTGAAGCTCCTCAAAAAAGATGCCTATGTGGTCAATACCGCGCGCGGCGAAGTCATCGACGAGAACGCGCTGATCCGGATGCTGGAAGCAGGAGATCTCGCCGGAGCGGGACTGGATGTGTTCGAACATGAACCGGCGGTAAATCCCAAGCTGGCGAAGATGGAAAACGTCCTGCTGCTGCCGCATATGGGATCGGCAACGATTGAGGGCCGGATCGAGATGGGCGAGAAGGTGATCATCAATATCAGGACCTTCATGGACGGGCACCGTCCGCCGGACCGTGTCCTTCCCTCCATGCTTTGAACCGCTTGCAGGCTTTCGCGCGAATTCCGTTTCAACGGCACCCGTCCGCAGATCTGTCTTGATGGGACACCTTCATGCCTGATCCGGTGATTTCGGCACCAGAAAGCCTGTCCTGGCTGAACCGGACGGACGCAGGGCGCGACTGGCTGGCGTCGCTCCCGGATGTGTTGGCCGACGCCTGCAATCGCTTCGAGCTGGAACTCGCCGGCCCGCCCTTTTCCGGCGGCAACGTTTCCTATGTCGTACCTGTCGAACGGGCCGGTGAAGCTGCGGTGCTGAAGCTGCAGTTCCAGGACCGCGAATCCCGCCATGAAGGCGATGCCCTCAAGGCCTGGAACGGTATGGGCGCTATCCGGCTGCTGGACCATGCACCGGAGGCCAGCGTTCTCCTTCTAGAACGCTGCCGGCCGGGACACTTCCTGGCGGACGATCCCACTGCCGACAAGCTTGCAGTTCTGGCGGATATTCTTCGAAAACTGCTCGTGCCGGCCGGAAAACCCTTCAACACCCTGACGGACGAAGCTGCCATCTGGGGCTCGTCCATGGAAAGGGACTGGCTGAACGCCGGAAAACCTTGCGAAAAACGTCTCGTTGATGCCGCCCTGGCGGCGCTCTCCGGTCTGTCGGAGCAAGGTACCCCTCAGGTTCTTCTCCATCAGGACCTTCACGGCCACAATGTCCTGTCGAGCGAACGCGAGCCGTGGCTGGCGATCGATCCGAAACCTCTGGTCGGCGACCCGGCGTTCTGCCTCAGCCCGATCGTGAGAAGCTTCGAATTCGGCCATTCGAGGTCAGCCGCGCTCTACCGCCTGGACAGATTGTCGGAGGAACTGGAACTCGACCGGGATCGGGCGAGGTTATGGACAATCGGCCAGACGATGGCCTGGGCGTTCAGCAGCTCCTGGTCCGAGCGCCATTTCGAAACGACGCGCTGGCTGCTGGACTAACGCCCGGCAATATCAGCTGCCGTATTTCGCCCAGATCGCATCGTCACCCATACCTTCAATGAAGGCCTTGTGAGCTTCGTATTCTGCTTCGGAGAGAAACGAGGGAAGTGGCGCGGGACGGCGCTCCGCGTTGAAATTACCGAGTTCACCCGGCTCCATAACCGCGCTGGAGGAGGAGGACGCTTCTTCCTCCGGCACAAGTCCGAGCGCTCTCTGACGGCCGCCGATCAGTTCCAGGTAGACTTCCGCGAGGATTTCCGCGTCGAGCAACGCGCCGTGCTTGACGCGTCTGGAATTGTCGATGCCATAGCGCGAGCAAAGCGCGTCGAGCGAATTCGGCCCGCTTGGATGCTTGCGCCGGGCGATCTCCAGCGTGTCGATCACCTGACTGTTGGGGATCGTTCTGCGGCCGGCACGCTCCAGCTCCACATTGATAAAGCCCATGTCGAAGGCTGCGTTGTGAATGACCAGCGTGCCGTCCCCGACAAATTCCAGGAATTCATCGGCAATGTCGGCAAACAACGGCTTGTCCGACAGAAACTCCGCCGACAGGCCATGCACGCGGAAGGCGCCCTCCGGCATGTCCCGCTGCGGATTGATGTAGACGTGATAGGCGTTGCCTGTCGGAACGTGGTTGATCAGCTCCACACCACCGATTTCCACCAGCCGGTCCCCGTCTCGCGGATTGAGACCCGTGGTTTCCGTATCGAAGGATATTTCGCGCATTGTCGTGCCTGCCTGTCATTGGAGCCAGTGTGCAGGTTACGCTCCTTGAAGCCAAGAAGGCGGCCCGGTTTTCCCCGGTGTTCTGCGGGCTTCAGCCGCAGCCGGCCAATGCTTTCAGGATTGCCCGGACGCCGCGCCGCGCCGGCTCCATGCCGAGGCCGGTATCGATCAGAAAATGCGCCCGCCGCCGTTTTTCCGCATCCGGCATCTGTTTTTGCAAGATCGACTGGAACCGGTCTTCGCTCATGCCCGGGCGAGACAGGACCCGCTCCAGCTGAATATGTGCATCGGCCGTCACGACCACGGACACATCGACCCGGCGACTGCCTCCGGTTTCAAACAACAAGGGAATATCCATCATGACAATGCGCCGCCCGGCGGCTTGCGCCTTTTCCAGAAACTGCAGTTCTTCCTCCCGCACCAGCGGATGGACGATCGCTTCCAGGCGTTTCATGGCGTTCGGCTTGCCCAGTACATGGGGAGACAACAGCGTCCGATCGACCTTGCCGTCAATAACCGTTCCGGGAAAGGCGGCCCCGATCAAGGGTGCGGCACGGCCGTTGTAGAGAGCGTGAACCGTGGCATCGGCGTCGTGAACCGGCACACCCTCGGCGGCGAACATTTTCGCGGTGGTCGATTTTCCCATGCCGATGGAACCTGTCAAGCCGATCCGGATCACTTTGCTCCTCCGAGATCCCTGACGATCAGTGCTCGGAGGTCGTCATCCACCTCCGGCCGCACGCCGAACCAGCGCTCGAAACCCGGCACCGCCTGATGGAGAAGCATGCCGAGACCGTCAACCGTGCGGTTGCCACGCTGTTCAGCCTGTTTCAGCAAATCGGTTTGTAACGGTACATAGACCGCATCGGTTACCAGCGCGCTTTGTGGAAGGGGAGACAGATCGACCTTCAGGGGTGGCTTTCCGGTCATTCCCAGTGTGGTGGTGTTCACCACAAGACCGGCTTCTTCAAGCAGTGTCCCCAGGTTGTCCCAGCTGTGTGCGAATGTTCTGGATCCGAATTCCTCGGCGATTTTAGCTGCTTTTTCCGGTGTCCGGTTGACGATGTGCACAGCCTTGAATTTTCGTGAGAGAAGCGCGAATACGATTGCGCGCGCAGCGCCGCCCGCTCCCAGAACGATCGCCGTTCCGGGGTCATCGTCCCAGCCGGGAGCACGCTGGTCGAGATTGCCCAGAAATCCGGTCCAGTCCGTATTCGCGCCACACAATCTGCCCGCATCGTCCAGCCAGATGGTGTTGGCGGCTCCCATGACTTTTGCCGCCTCATCCAGCCGGTCACAGGCCGCAGCCGCGATTTCCTTGTGAGGCACCGTGACATTCGCTCCGGTCAGCCCGCTTTCGGAAAAGGTCCGGAAAAACCGGTCGGCGTCATCCGGCTCTATATCGAGACATCCGTATTCGCCGTTGATGCCGAACTTTTTCAGCCAGTAGCCATGAATGAGCGGCGAGCGGGAATGGGCGACCGGATGGCCGGTCACCGCGGCTTTTCTTGCAGCCGCAGTCATGTTTCGATGGCTCCAAGCGCGCGCAAATGATCCAGAAGCGGCAGCATCGGCAAGCCCAGGATGGTAAAATAGTCGCCGTCAATCTTGTCGAAAAGCTGCACGCCGATACCTTCAAGCTTATAGGCGCCAACACTCGACAGCACGTCATCGCCGGCAGCAGCCAGATAGCGGCCGATAAATTTCGGCGTCAGATCCCGCATGGTCAGACGGGCAGTGGACACGTGACGCCAGATGGCTTCGCCGTTGCGGGAAATCACCACCGCGGACAACAATTCATGGGTCTTTCCGGAAAAGGCCAGCAACTGGCGGCGGGCGGCTTCCATGTCTTCCGGTTTCGTGCGGCGTTCACCCTGGAAGGCAAGGATCTGATCGGCACCGATCACGAGATCGCCGGAACGCCGGCTGCTGACGTCGTTGGCCTTCGCCTCCGCAAGGATGGCCGCCAGGTCCTCGGGCGGAAAACCCGCTTCCAGAAGCGGGGCTTCCACCGCCCGTTCATCGACATCGGCCGGATCGACCTCGATCGCGAGACCGGCGTTTTTGAGAAGCTCGGCGCGGATGCTGCTGCCGCTCGCTAGTACAAGTGTCATGGACGTCCTTTTCTATATGCTCCGTAAGATCAACTTCCGCGGCTGTCTTCCTGTTCGGTCCGGTGAGCCTTGAAAAGGGTCATGATTTCCGCGGCCGTTTCCTCGACCGAACGCCGGGTGACGTCAATCAGCGGCCAGTCGTTCTCGGTACACAGCCTGCGGGTCATGTTGATCTCCTGGGAAATTTCCTTCCGATCGACATACGTGTCGTTATAGCCATCCGAGTTCAGCGACAAGACGCGATTGCGGCGAATCTGCTGGATGCGTTCGACAGAGGCGATCAGACCGATGATCATCGGCGATTTCAGCTTTTTCACGTGCTCCGGCAGGGGAATGCCTGGAACGAGCGGAACATTTGCCGCCTTGATGCCGCGATTGGCGAGATAGATGCAGGTCGGAGTCTTGGAGGTTCTGGATATGCCTATCAGCACGATATCCGCAGATTCCAGGTCGTCCCAGATCTGACCGTCGTCATGCAGCATCGTATAGTTGAGCGCTTCCATACGCTGGAAATATTCCGCATCGAGTTCATGCTGACCACCGATGCGATGGGTTTGCGTGACGTTCAGATAGGACTGGAAGACGGCGAAGACCGGGTCGAGAATATTGACGAAGGGAACACCCAACTCACGGCATTTCAGTTCCAGCCGTTTGGCGATGTCCACGTCAACCAGCGTATAGAGCACGATACCGGGCGCTTTTTCGATTTCGCTGATGACCCTGTCGAGCTGTTTTTGAGAGCGGACGAGCGGATAGACATGCTCGATCTCCTGGACATTTTCGTATTGAACCGTCGCCGCGCGCGCCACGGTCATGAGGGTTTCGCCGGTCGAATCGGACACCAGATGCAAATGAAAATAGTGTCTCGACTTGTTCACGCTGTCATCCCCAGGGCTGTTGATGAATTGGGACTAAGCCCACATGGCCCCTGCCTAACACGAAGTTTATGCCCGCATCACATGATTTGTTAACAAAACCTAAACGCCGGCAAACCGATGCCGAAACGGTTGTGCATGGGTGTGGATTCACAAGAGCGCTGTGACATATCGACAGATTGTCCACTACCGCCCAATTTCCTAACGAAAGGTTAACACCTCGATAAGTGCTTGTAATATTGTATCTAATCCTTTTATCGACTCCTGGGGAGAGATTCCGCTAAACAAGGGAGCGAATTTGTCCCGGCGAGAAAATCAGGCGGGCGGATTGTGGATAGAAATTGATCCCTGTAATCCACGCTTAAACAAAAGAAACAGATTCAAATAAAGACTCTTTATTAGGATTGAAAAGTGGGAAAGGCGCAGCCTCGTGAAGTCTGAAGACAGATCCGTAATGAGGGTTCTCAAGGGAGAAAAGATCTGGCCGCCTCCCGTCTGGATGATGCGTCAGGCCGGACGCTATCTTCCCGAATATCGGGAAGTCCGCGCCAAGGCTCCCAACTTCCTGGAATTCTGCTATTCCCCCGACCTGGCCACAGAGGTCACTCTCCAGCCGATCCGCCGTTATGGTTTTGATGCGAGTATTCTGTTTTCCGACATCTTCGTCGTTCCGGACGCTATCGGGTATCCGGTTCGTTTTGAAGAAGGACGTGGTCCGGTTCTGGAACCACTGACATCCTATCTCGTCGATCAGCTCGAACAGGACCGTGCAGAGGATCATCTCAAACCGGTGATAGAGACGGTTTCCCGTCTTCGAGCGGAACTGCCCACGGAAACGACGCTGCTGGGCTTCTGCGGGGCGCCCTGGACGGTTGCCTGCTATTCTGTTGCCGGGCACACAACGCAGGATCAGGTCGCGGCGCGGGTGGGAGCCTATCGCGATCCGGATCTAATGCAGCGGTTCGTTGATCAGCTGGTTACAGCTTCCATCCGCTATCTCATTCGCCAGCTCGATGCGGGCGCGGATGCGGTGCAGATCTTCGATACATGGGCCGGGGTGCTGGACGACGCCGGCTTCCGGCGCTGGTCGATCGAACCGACAGCCCGGATCGTATCGGGTGTGAAGGCGGTGCGGCCGGATGCGAAGATCATCGGGTTTCCAAAAGCGTCCTCGGCGCGAATGACAGCCTATATCGAGGGGACGGGTGTCGATGCGGTCGGACTGGACTGGACCGCTCCGGATGCTCTGGCTCTGGATATCCAGAAACGGGTTCCCATCCAGGGCAACCTCGACCCGATGCGGCTGGTTGCCGGCGGGCAGGCTCTCGAGGAAGGCGTCGAGCATATTCTCAGGACATTCGACAAGGGCCCGCTGATTTTCAATCTGGGTCATGGCGTGACGCCGGATGCGGATCCTGAAAACGTGGCGCGCATGGTCGAGCTGGTGAAGAAGGGTTAGGGCAAATGGATCTGTTTCTCTGGATCAAATCCCTGCATGTCATCGCGATCATCGCCTGGATGGCGGGAATGCTCTATCTGCCGCGGCTGTTCGTCTATCATGCGGAAGCGGAAGTCGGCTCCCCGCAATCGGAAACCTTCAAGGTGATGGAACGCCGGCTACTCAAGGCGATCATCAATCCTTCCATGATCGTGGCCTGGATATTGGGGCTCTGGATGGCCTATGAACTGGACGCCTGGCGGGATGGTTGGTTTCACGCCAAGCTGACCCTTGTCATCCTCATGTCAGGGCTTCACGGCTATTTGAGCCGCTGCGTGAAGACATTCGCCAGGGATGAAAACACCCGGACAGCCCGCTTTTACCGCGTGTTGAACGAGGTACCGACGGTGCTGATGATCGGCATCGTTATCCTGGTGATCGGCAAGCCTTTTTAAAACGAGAGCTTTTCGGCAAACCGGGTCAGCCGTCATTCGGCGGCTGTTCCGGCCATGTTTGAAAAAGGCATATTTATGCCTCTGAAATCGGCAGAATTCCGGGCTTGCGATTCGTTTGAAAAAAACGTATCTTCCGGCCACTTCCAAAACGGCGCTGTGTTTGTTTTCAGTCACTCAGCAATCGCCGTGTAATCTGGACATGCCTAGAAGTCTTTCAGATACATCCTGGCCGACCCATCCCTTGCGGTTCAGAACGACCTTCCAAACCATATCTCCATAACAACATTAAAGACCCCAATTCGATGCGGGAAATGAAACTTAAAGATCTAAAAGCAAAAACGCCGACAGAGCTGCTTCAGACTGCCGAGGAGCTCGAAGTCGAAAACGCCAGCACCATGCGCAAGCAGGAGCTGATGTTCGCCATCCTGAAAAACCTGGCTGCCCAGGACGTAGACATCATCGGAGAAGGTGTTGTCGAGGTTCTGCAAGACGGCTTCGGCTTCCTCAGATCTCCCGATGCGAACTATCTGCCGGGACCGGACGATATCTACGTCTCTCCCTCGCAGATCCGCCGCTTCTCGTTGCGGACGGGCGATACCGTCGAAGGCCAGATCCGCAGCCCGAAAGAAGGTGAGCGGTATTTCGCCCTTCTCAAGGTCAGCACGATCAATTTCGAAGATCCCGACAAAGCCCGGCACAAGGTTCACTTCGATAATCTGACGCCTCTGTATCCGGACGAACGCTTCCGGATGGAACTCGAGGATCCGACCAACAAGGATCTGTCTTCCCGAATCATCGATCTGGTGGCACCGCTCGGCAAGGGCCAGCGCGCGCTGATCACCGCGCCGCCGCGGACGGGTAAGACTGTTTTCCTGCAGAACATTGCCAAGTCCATCACCCGGAACCACCCGGAATGCTATTTGATCGTTCTTCTGATCGACGAGCGTCCCGAGGAAGTGACGGACATGCAGCGCACGGTTGACGGAGAAGTGGTGTCGTCCACTTTCGACGAGCCGGCTTCCCGACATGTGCAGGTCGCCGAAATGGTGATCGAAAAGGCGAAGCGCCTGACCGAGCATGGTCGTGACGTTGTCATTCTGCTCGATTCCATCACCCGCCTCGGCCGCGCCTACAATACGGTCGTGCCGTCTTCGGGCAAGGTTCTGACCGGTGGTGTGGACGCAAACGCCCTGCAGCGTCCGAAGCGTTTCTTCGGTGCTGCGCGTAACATCGAAGAGGGCGGCTCGCTGACGATCATCGCGACGGCCTTGATCGATACCGGCAGCCGCATGGACGAGGTTATCTTCGAAGAGTTCAAGGGTACGGGTAACTCCGAAATCATCCTGGACCGGAAAATCTCCGACAAGCGCGTCTATCCGGCCATCGACATTCAGCGCTCCGGTACCCGGAAGGAAGAGCTTCTGGTTCCGCACGAACGGCTCAAGAAGACGTTCGTTCTGCGGCGTATCCTCAATCCGATGGGTACGGTCGACGCGGTCGAGTTCCTGCTCGACAAGCTGAAGCAGACCAAGTCGAACGACGAATTCTTCGACAGCATGAACACCTGATCTCCAGCGATCAGGCTCAATGCGAAAGGCGCGGCCCGGAAGGGTTCGCGCCTTTACTTTTTGTTAAGATTTGTTTCACGTGAATCAGCCTATTCGATTCGGACCCGTACTCATGACAGAACCCGTATTTCTGCAAACCAGTCGGTTGCTCTTGCGAGCCTGGCGCGAGGAGGATGTCGATCCCTTTGCGGAGATGTGTGCCGACCCAGACGTTATGCGCTATTTCCCGGAACCTTTGAGCCGGGAAAAGAGTGAATTGCTGATCTCCAGATGCCGGCAAAAGCAGGCGAAGCATGGCTTCAGCATGTCACCGGTCGAAGCGAAGGCAGGTGGTGAGTTCCTCGGTTTTGTTGGCTTGAGCCGTCCAGACTATGTCGCGCCGCTGCCGTTCGATCCGTGTGTGGAAATAGGCTGGAGGCTGAAGCAATCGGCGTGGGGAAAAGGCTATGCCAGCGAGGCTGCCAGGGCATGGCTTCGATTCGGATTTGAAACTATCGAGCTTGAAGAAATTGTCGCCTTCACGATTCCCGAGAATTTTCCGTCTCAGAAGGTCATGCAGCGTATCGGCATGCGGAGGGACCATGATGGCGACTTTCTTCATCCCAGCCTGCCTCGCGATCATCCCGTCGCACCACATGTTCTTTATCGATTGAGCCGCGATGACTGGCGCAATGGGTCTGATGTTGGCGAAAGCGGCTGATCTCGATTCACGTGAAACAGGGTCTACCCGAGTTTCGTTGGACGGTGGTTCAGGCAACCGCGAGATTGAATCGGTGCCGGTCTGAAAACTCATACCCAAGAGCAGGATTTGACCACCGGATGCGTTTTGATTCATCTCCGTAACGGACTCGGGAATGATCCCGTGCTCTCGGCAGTTGCCTTGATTAACCTGCACTGGGATCCGCCGGGTTGGCCATTCCCGGAACTACAGGTCAGTTGTTCTGAGTGCCGGCTGACTGATTCACGTGAAACAAGAGTTCGGTGTGACTACCGCGGTGGGTCTGCGTCCGACCGGGAACCGCTGCCACAGCGATTGATTCGTCCGCGGAACGGATACGGTGGGAGCCTTTCGGTCCGGGGCCATTGTTGATAAAGAGGCAGTCCGCATCCGGTGTGACCGGGCAGGGCCTACAAAAAAGACCGGGTTCATCGGAAAGGTTTTCATGGCTGATACGATCTATGCGCTTTCCAGCGGAGCTGTGCCGTCCGGTGTCGCCGTCGTCCGTGTGTCGGGACCGATGACAAGCGAGATTGTCGAAGCCCTCTGCGGGCGTGTGCCTGAGCCGCGCAAGGCGATGCTGGCCAGGCTTCGGGACCCGAACACACAGGACGTTCTGGATGAGGCTCTGGTGCTCTATTTCCGAGGCCCGGCGAGCTTCACCGGTGAGGATGTCGCCGAGTTCCAGTGCCATGGCGGACGCGCCGTCGTAAGCAGGCTGCTCGGTGTTCTTGGTTCCTTCGAAACCTGCCGGCCGGCGGAGGCAGGTGAATTCACCCGCAGGGCGTTCCATCACGGCCGAATGGATCTGACCGAAGTCGAAGGCCTGGCCGATCTTATCGCCGCGGAAACGGAGGGTCAGCGGAAGCAGGCGCTGCGCCAGATGGGCGGGGCGCTCGGCAGTCTCTATGAGGGGTGGCGCAAGAGGCTCATCCATATGCGCGCGATGATCGAGGCCGACTTCGATTTCGCCGATGAGGAGGATGTTCCAGGCAGCGTTGCCGATGAGGTCTGGGGAGGAGCCGCCGAGCTTCATGTAGAGATCGCCGATCATCTGGCGCGCTCCAGAAGCGGGGAACGTCTGCGCTCCGGTCTCCAGGTTGTTCTGATGGGAGCGCCGAATGCCGGCAAGTCCAGCCTGCTGAACGGGATCGCCGGACGGGATGTGGCCATCGTTACCGAAGAAGCAGGAACAACGCGGGACGTTATCGAGGTGCATCTGGATCTTGGCGGCTACCCCGTAACACTGGCCGACACGGCAGGCCTGCGCGTGACCGACGGCATTGTCGAGCGTGAAGGGATCCGCCGTGCGGAACAGAAAGGGCGGGAAGCCGATCTGATTCTTTGGGCTGTGGAACCGGGCGGTGTTCCGGCCGACGACCCTGAAGCGGGTTTGCCGGAAGATCTCCGTGCGGTCATCCCGGTCTGGACTGTGCACACAAAGGCAGATCTTGAGACTCTTCCGAAACAAGACTCTTCCGGAATGACCGAGGAAATTCCTTGTTCCATCAGGAATCCGAACGGACTTGCGCCGCTGTTGAGCCGCTTAACCCGTTTTGCAGAGGAAATGATTTCCGTGGGTGAAGCGCCACTCGCCACCCGGGACAGGCATCGACATTATCTCGGTGCCTGCCTGTCCGGTCTTCAGACAGCCGTGGAAGCGGAGCATCTGCCGGCGGAACTGCGCGCGGAAGACCTGCGCAGGGCGGCGGATGCCCTTGGACGCATTACCGGGCGCATCGATGTGGAGGATCTGCTCGATGTGATCTTTCGGGATTTCTGTATCGGCAAGTGACCTGTTTCACGTGAATCATTCAGCCTGGCTGCGGGTCGGTTCAGGTCCGGAACATGTTTCACGTGAATCCGATACGATTGTTGCAAGCTGAAACGGGATACCGGCGATGGGGGGTGATCGCCCGCCGGAAATCCACTTTGACGTAGCAGGGCTTGCGCCGTATAAGCTTCGCAAACATGTGCCGGATATCCTGCATGTGATAGTCTGGCGTGAGACGCCGGAACGCGATCCCAAAATCGATCTGGATAATGTGAGCGGCTCAAGGTCGCCGAAGTGCCTTGCAGGCGGTAGAGATAATGAGTGATCTGGACCTGAAATTCGATGTCGTCGTTATCGGTGGTGGGCATGCGGGCTGTGAAGCTGCCGCCGCTGCTGCCCGGCTCGGTGCGTCAACCGCGCTGGTCACGCACAGGTCTGACACGATCGGAGTGATGTCGTGCAACCCGGCAATCGGCGGCCTGGGGAAGGGGCATCTGGTTCGGGAGATCGATGCACTCGATGGACTGATGGGTCGTGTTGCCGATCAGGGCGGTATCCAGTTCCGGATGCTTAATCGCCGCAAGGGGCCTGCGGTGCGCGGCCCGCGGGCCCAGGCCGACCGGAAGCTTTACCGCGAAGCCATGCAGCGCGAAATCTCGGCAATCGATAATCTGACTGTGGTTGAAGGCGAAGCGCATGAATTGCGGTTCGATGGCGCCGGAGACGACCGGACCATTTCCGGTATCGACCTGAGCGACGGACGGATCGTTTCCTGCAAGGCAATCGTTCTCACCAGCGGCACCTTTCTGCGCGGCCTGATCCATATCGGTGACAAGAAGATCCCTGCAGGGCGCTCCGGTGAAGCGCCGGCCATGGGGCTGTCCGCTTCGCTCGAGGAAATCGGTTTCGACCTCGGCCGTCTGAAAACAGGAACTCCGGCCCGGCTGGACGGACGGACGATCCATTGGGATCGGCTGGAGGAACAGCCCGGCGATGATGACCCGGTACCGTTTTCCACGCTGACGGACAGGATCACGACACCGCAGATCCCGTGCCACATCACGCGCACGACCCCGGAGACCCATCGGATCATCCGGGAAAACCTATCCCGTTCGGCGATGTATTCCGGCGAGATAAAGGGCCGGGGGCCACGCTACTGCCCGTCGATCGAAGACAAGATCGTCCGGTTCGGGGATCGGGACGGGCATCAGATCTTCCTCGAGCCGGAAGGCCTCGACGATCATACGGTCTATCCGAACGGTATCTCGACCTCGCTGCCCGAAGACGCGCAGATCGCTTTTCTGAAAACGATCCCGGGTCTTGAAGATGTGGTTGTCCTGCAGCCGGGCTACGCGATCGAATACGATCATGTCGATCCGCGCGAGTTGCGGCAGACGCTGGAAGCCAAACGCTGCCCGGGACTTTATCTCGCCGGCCAGATCAACGGTACGACAGGCTATGAGGAAGCGGGCGCCCAGGGTCTCGTGGCGGGGCTCAACGCCGCCCTGCGTGTTGCTGAAAAGCCGCTTTTCATCGTGGACCGGTCCCAGGGCTATATCGGCGTGATGATCGATGACCTGGTTACCAGAGGCATTACCGAGCCCTACAGGATGTTCACCTCCAGAGCGGAATACCGGCTGTCGCTTCGTGCCGACAACGCCGACCAGCGACTGACACCGCTGGGCATCGCGATCGGCTGTGTGTCCCAAACCCGGCGGGAGGCCTTCGAGGCCAAGCTGGCGCGCCTGGAAGAGGCTCGGGCGCTCCTGACGCGGCTTGTCGTGACGCCGTCCGAGGCGCAGAAGCGGGGTCTGCCGGTCAATCAGGATGGTATCCGCCGATCCGCCTTCGATCTGCTTTCCTATCCGAATGTGACTTACGACGGGCTCACACTCGTCTGGCCTGAGCTCAAGGACATAGATCCGGCCATTGCCGAACAGGTGGCGACGGATGCGCTGTATGCGGTTTATCTCGACAGGCAGATGGCTGATATCGAAGCTCTCAAGCGGGACGAAGCCTTGAAGATCCCGGATGGTTTCGATTACGGAGCAATCTCCAGCCTCTCCAATGAAGTCCGGCAGAAGCTGCTGGATGTCCGTCCGGCAACCCTTGGTCAGGCTTCCCGCATGGACGGTATGACACCTGTGGCGCTTACCCTGATCCTATCGTATCTGAAGCGGAACAGTCAGCGGGGAGCGGCATAATGAGCCGTTCCGACGTGTTGAATACCTCTGGACAGGTTGTGTATAAATATGGGGATGTTTCACGTGAAACTCTGGAGCGTCTGCAGGTCTATGTGGACCTCGTTCTCAAGTGGCAACCCGCACAAAACCTGATCGCACCGTCGACGATCCCGGATATCTGGACCCGGCATGTGGTCGATAGTCTTCAGACTTTGTGGACTTATCCAGAGGCAAGGACCTGGGTGGATATCGGCAGCGGCGCCGGATTTCCCGGGGTGGTCACGGCGATCCTTCTGGCCGACGACCCCGAAGCCCATGTGCACATGATCGAGAGCAATCAACGCAAGGCCGCCTTCCTGAGAACGGCGCTTCGTGAGACGGGTTCGAAAGGCACGGTTCATCCGGGCAGAATCGAATCGGTTGCGAAAGACTGGTCGCTAGGGAAAGTCGATGCGGTCTCGGCCCGCGCGCTCGCGTCGCTGGAAACGCTTTTTCAGTTATCGGAACCTTTCACAAGGGAGGGAGCGAAAGCTGTTTTCCACAAAGGTCAGGATTTTCAGAGAGAAGTTAACGAAGCCTCTGCCCGTTGGGACTTCGATCTGGTAGAAAAGGTAAGTGTTGTAGATCCAACGAGCCGGATGCTTCTTTTTTCAGAAATTTCAGCCCGGTCTGAGTAGCCCAGGAAGGTCTGGTGGCAATGAACATGCTTCCCGAGTCGCCGCGCGTTCTCGCGCTTGCAAACCAAAAGGGCGGAGTGGGTAAAACCACGACGGCCATCAATCTCGGGACGGCTCTGGCTGCCATCGGGGAAAAGGTCCTGGTGATCGATCTCGATCCTCAGGGCAACGCGTCGACCGGCCTCGGGATCGAGCGGAGGGACCGCGGGCTCTCGACCTATGAAGTCCTGAGCGGCGATTGCTCGCTGGCGGAAGCCGTGCGCGAAACAACCGTGCAGCGGCTGTGGGTCGCGCCCTCGACGATGGATCTGCTCGGTCTGGAACTTGAGATCGCAGCGACCACCGACCGGGCGTTCCGGCTGAGGGCTGCGATCGAAGCGCTGAGCAAGTCACGGCTGTTCCAGGAAATCGGTTTCACCTATGTGCTTGTCGATTGCCCGCCGTCGCTCAACCTGCTGACCATCAATGCTCTTTCGGCGTCACATTCCATCCTCGTTCCTCTGCAATGTGAATTCTTCGCGCTTGAAGGTCTCAGCCAGTTGCTCAGCACCGTTGAGCAGGTGAAGAATGCTCTTAATCCCGAGCTCAGCATTCATGGCATCGTGCTGACCATGTACGACAGCCGCAACAACCTCTCCAGCCAGGTGGTCGCCGATGTGCGCGAGACCATGGGCGATGCTGTTTACGATACCGTGATCCCGCGCAATGTGCGTATTTCGGAAGCGCCGTCCTACGGCAAGCCGGTTCTGCTGTACGATCTGAAATGCGCCGGCAGCCAGGCTTATCTGCGCCTCGCTTCGGAAATCATTCAGCGCGAGCGCGAACTTCGGCGCGTGGCTGCCTGAGCCGGTTCGAATCGGATCCGAACTGATGAATAACGCGCGTGACAGCATTCGAGGCACAGCTGTCGCGTCCTAATGTATTGAAATATAAGAAGAAAAAGGTGCGGTATGGCGGAAAGAGACGTCAAGAGCAAGCGTTTGGGCCGTGGCCTGGCGGCCCTGATCGGGGAT
Source organism: uncultured Roseibium sp. (assembly GCF_947496995.1). GTDB lineage: Bacteria > Pseudomonadota > Alphaproteobacteria > Rhizobiales > Stappiaceae > Roseibium. Next base: position 46,186 of record NZ_CANMFD010000006.1, on the reverse strand, counting down.
TCGGCTCCCGAAGCAGCGGCGGAGCCGGAAAAGTTCTTTCGCGACACACGCAAGGTGCCGATCGAACATATCGAACCCAATCCACGCAACCCGCGCAAAACCTTTACCGATAAAGATCTTGGCGATCTCTCTGAATCCCTGAAGTCCAAGGGCATTGTCCAGCCGATCCTGGTCCGCCCGGCGGCCGGTAAAACCGACCGTTTTGAGATCATCGCGGGGGAACGCCGCTGGCGGGCGGCGCAGCGCGCCGGTTTGCACGAAGCTCCGATCATCATTCGCGATGTGACCGATCAGGAAGCGCTCGAGCTTGCCATCATCGAAAACGTTCAGCGCGCCGATCTCAATCCGATCGAAGAGGCGATGGGCTATGAGCAACTCACCGCGGAGTTCAGCTACAGCCAGGGCGAACTGGCGAAGGTCATCGGCAAGAGCCGCAGCCATGTCGCCAACACGATGCGGCTCCTGAAGCTTCCCAATTCGGTGAAGGATTATCTGGCCGAGGGACTGCTGACGGCCGGACATGCGCGCGCCCTGATCACCGTGGACGACCCCGCGGCGCTGGCCGAGCTGATCGTGGAAAAGGGCCTGACGGTTCGCGACGCAGAGAAGATCTCTCAGGACCCGGATGCGCTCGCCAGAATGAAGGGCGACAAGGCACCCGGCGAAAAGCCGCAAAAGGATGCCGATACCAAGGCTTTGGAAAAGCGTCTCAGCGACACGCTCGGCCTGAAAGTGAGTGTCGGACACAAACCGGGTAAGGAAACCGGCGACCTGAAAATCAAGTACACGTCTCTGGAACAACTCGACGAACTGTGCCGGAAGCTCGGAGTCGAAAACCGCTAAGCTGTTCTAATATTTGGTAGAATTTCGTTCCCGGGCTCCTGCCAAGCGGTGGGGTGCCTGGAAAGACCTGCGGTGCTTCGCCGGGCTGCTTTCCAGTTCGTGGCAGGTCTACCTGTATTTCAGCATGTCCGGGAAAAAGTTGTATTTCAGAGAATCTTCAATGAGCTGCAAGGTCAGTTTTCTGTCCGGAACATCGCTCTTCGACATAATCGCCTCTTCGATCTTCTCGCCCAGTTTGACCCAGCCCTTGTCTATGAGAGATGGAATACGCTGAAGCGCGTCGTTTATTTTCCTGTCCAGGCCCAATTCGTTGGCGATATAGGCAAGTGCTCCTGAAATAACCAACGCCCCCACGATCAGGATGCCCGAGGCGACTAGTCCCGTGCCGATCACGATCCCCGTTGCCAGACCGATGCCCCACATGATGAGCTGGGTGATCACCGAGATTATTCCGGTGGTGGCAAAGACCCCGAGCAAGTCCCTCCATTGCCGTTCGTCGTCGAGAAATGTCGATACGATCTCTATGGGGACCGTGAAGATTATGTTGAGTTTGAGCCCGTGCTTCAGGTTTTTGACCTGTTTCGGCAGGCTTAGGCCCAACTCTGCCACCTTGGGGTTGGTTGGCAGGAATTTGATGCCGGGAAGGAGAGGCCTCAATCCGGCTCTGCCCGTGATCACGACATACAGCTTGCCGTTGACCAGCTTGACTTTCGCCTTTTGGCCGACGCCCAGTTTGGCAAAAAAATCCTGCCGTCCTGCTTCGCTTTTCAGAGCAGCGATGGCATCGACCAGGCTGGGGAGCGGGCCCTGGCCCTGTGCGCTGGACTTGAGTTTTTCCATCGCCAGGATGCCGAATTCCTCAAGGCTGAAAATCCCCAGTTCCTCCCTGGTCGCAGCGCTGCCTGTACCCGGGTCCAGGGTGCCGTGATTTTCCTTTTCAGCTTCAGACTCCAGAGAATACTGGTGATGCAGATAATCAAACAGATCCTGAGGCAGTTCAATTGCCCAGAATTTGAATCCGATCTTCCCGGCGACACGCCTGACCAACTCTTTGGGATCATCCTCCAGAACGCACAACGGGCCGTCATCCAGGGTCGCAAGTCTGAACTTCTGGATCTCGGCTTCGGTCATTACGAGAAGATGTTTGTTGAAGCGGGCGAGGAAATCGTCCTCGTCTCTGATGACCAGGCGGGCAATGCCCGGAAATTTCAGAATATAGTCGAACTGTTCGGGCCGCCCGATAATGAGAACCGAGGCCGAATTTCGGAAAACATAAGTGAAATCAAGCCAGGTACCAAGCATGCCGACCGCCCGTAAGTAGATATATCAGGAATACTATTCAGTCCGGTTTTCCTGAACAAGAGAGCAATGAGCCCGCTCCGGGTTCCCATCAACTGTCCTTGGTACAACGTTCAGGCAATGTGCGCCGGCAACCGAAACCGATGCGGATTGGTGGGGCTCAGGTCTGTTAGCGCCGCTGGTTGCGGGCTCTCGCGGCACGGCCTAATGTCAGCAGTGCTTCTGACAGAACCGGGACGCCAAGCGGGTCGTTCAGACGCGAGATCCTGGTGGCTTCGCTGAGGATGCCCATCGCGCGCTCGAGATCCTTCAGCGACCATATGCGCAGCTGCTGCGTGAAACTTGCCTTGCGGGTGAAGAATATCGGCGGCCGTTGGCTGTCGACGACCTGCTGGGCATTCCTGCCGTTGTCGATATCGATTCGCATCCGGTGCAAATGCTGGAAATGTTTCAACGCCTGATTTGCGATCACCGAGGCCTTGGAACCAGCTTCCGACAGCCGCTCAAGACCGTGATCCAGCAAGCCGAGATTTCCGGATGCGGCGGCGTCGATCAGCTCGGAAGTTTCAAATGCCGAAGCGTCGCCGATAATGGCTTCGATATCCTCACTCTCGATTCGCCCCTTGCCGAGGGCATAAAGGCAGAGTTTCTTGAGTTCACCGCGGCTGGCCATGCGATCGCCGCCCAGAAGGCTGTGCAGCGCGGATCGGGCCTCGCGGGTAACGGTCAGTCCGGCTTCCCTCGTCTCGTCGTCGATCAGCTGATCGATGCCGCGATCGTTGTCCGCATAACAGGGCAGTGCGACTGCGCGCTTGTGGGATTCGACGAGTTTGCGAAGACCCACCCCTTTCTTGATGTCGCCGGCTTCCAGAACGACCAGGGTCTGCCAATCTTCCAGTTTGAGGACCGGCTCCAGGGCGGGGTTGAGATTTTTACCTCCTGCGTCCTTCACCCACACGATCCGCCGTCCGCCGAAGAGAGGCACGGTCAGCACTTCGTCGATCAGTCGATCCGCATCCGAACTGATGTCCGCGGCGTCGATCTTGATGAGATTGAACGGATCGTCTTCGCCTTCCGAGGCCTTCTTGACCAGACGTGCCGCCCGTTCGGAGACGAGGCCGGTGTCGGGACCGAAAATCAGAACGACTCCGCCATCCGCAGGCGGATTGGCGACGTACCGGTCAATTTCTCCGGCTTTCAGGACGGTCAAGGCCGGTCGGCTCCCACGATTAGCTGTTGTTCAGGGCATCCATCCTGCGTTCGGATGACTGCCGGGAGGATGCTCCGGAACTTCCAGACCGGTCAACAGTCAGGCCGCAATCGGTTTCGATTACAGGTCTTTCTCAGGACCGGCTGGCAAAATAGCCGGCGATCCGGGCGGAAATATCGTCTGCAACGGCCTTTGCCACCCGTTCCTGTGCATTCCGGTAGGCGCGCTTGTTGGCAAAGCGCTGGTTCGAAAAGTCATAGGAGGCGGATTTGAAGGCCCGGCCGGTCAGGAGTGTTTCATTGGTGTTGATGTCGCTGAGAACGAAGGTCGAGTTCATCGTGGTCGTATAGGCGGAGGGAACATCCGCGAACCGTTCCACACCGACTTCCGAGCTGCCGACATCCATCAGGACCTTCAGGCGGTATCTCTTCGCCGGTGACCCTGCACCTCGTTCAAACCGGTAGATGAGTTCGTTGTAGAGCACCCGGGAGGCGTCGTCGTTCGCGAACTGGCTGGGAATGGAATCGAGATCGATTGCCGCCATTTCCGCGGTAACGGGCGAGGTGCCACCACCGAATTCGCCGGTGCTTGTGCCGTAAAGCGGGCGTACCTGACAGGCGCCCAGTGTCATGGCCACGCCAAGGGCGGCGCAAAGGGTCACGCGCCGAAGCACGTTGCTGCTCCTGAAGATGTTGTCAAACAACGACATTCACGATCCTTTGCGGTACCACGATGAGCTTTTTCGGCGAACTTCCGGCCAGCGCCTTCTGAACGATGTCCAGCGCCAAGGTAGCCGCTTCGACCTCCTCTTTGGAAGCCTCTTTTGCAATGGTCAGTTCACCGCGCCGTTTGCCGTTGATCTGGATCGGGTAGGTGACGGAAGCCTCGACGAGGAGAGCTTCGTCGGTTTGCGGCCATGCGGCTTCGGAAATCAGGTTGTCGTGACCGATGGCGGACCAGCATTCTTCCGCCAGATGCGGCATCATCGGTGCCATCATGTGCACCAGGAAATCCGCGGCCTCGCGGACAGCATATTCCATCGCGCTGTCGTCCAGGCTGTCGTTCAGTGCCTTGCCGATCGTGTTGACGAACTCATAGAGCCGCGCGACCGCGCGGTTGAAGCCGAGGTTCTCCAGATCGTTGGAAACCGCGGCCAGGGTCTTGTGGCTGGCGCGGCGCAGCTCCAGTGCCTTGCCGGAGACTTCGGGGGCCTTGCCTCCGCGCGGTTCGGTCTTTTCCGAGATGTCGCCGATCAGACGCCAGACGCGCTGCACGAACCGCCAGGCGCCCTGGACGCCGTCCTCGGTCCAGATGACGTCGCGTTCCGGCGGGCTGTCGGACAGCATGAACCAGCGCGCAGTATCGGCGCCGTAGGTATCGATGATATCGGTCGGGTCGACAGTGTTCTTTTTCGACTTCGACATTTTTTCAATCGAGCCGATGGAGACTTCGTCACCGGTGTCCAGCAGAACTGCCCGCCGGCTGCCGTTGTCATCCTCGATACGGATTTCGGTAGGGGAGACCCAGCGGCTGTTGGCGCCTTCGCCGAGCCGGTAGGTTTCATGGGTCACCATTCCCTGAGTGAAGAGACCCTTGAAGGGTTCCTTCAGGTCCAGGGCGCCGACCTTCTGCATGGCTCTTGTAAAGAAACGCGAATAGAGCAGGTGCAGGATCGCGTGTTCGATGCCGCCGATATACTGATCGACCGGAAGCCAACCGTTGGCGGCCTCGGGATCCGTCGGCTGGTCGCAGTCCGGTGCCGTGAAGCGGGCGAAATACCATGAGGAATCCACGAAGGTGTCCATGGTATCGGTTTCGCGCTTCGCCGGTTTGCCGCAATTCGGGCAGCTGGTCTCACGCCAGGTTGGATGGCGGTCGAGAGGATTGCCAGGCTTGTCGAAATTGATATCTTCCGGCAGTTCAACCGGCAGGTTTTCATCCTTTTCGGGAATGACGCCGCAGTCATCGCAGTGAATGACCGGGATCGGGCAACCCCAGTAACGCTGACGCGAGATGCCCCAGTCGCGCAAACGGTAATTCACCTGGCGCGCGGCCTGCGGAGCACCGTCAACCTTGACGGCTTCCAGCTTGCCGGCAATGGCTTCCTTCGCATCGGGAATGGACAGACCGTCCATGAAGTCGGAATTGAAGATGGCGCCCTCGTCGGTGAAAGCGTCGTCGCCAATTTCGAAGGTCGCGGGATCGGCTCCGTTCGGCAGGACGACGGGCTTGACCGGCAGACCGTATTTGCGGGCGAAATCCAGGTCGCGCTGGTCATGGGCTGGACAGCCGAAAATGGCGCCGGTTCCGTAGTCCATCAGGATGAAATTGGCGACATAGACGGGCAGCTCGATCGAGCTGTCGAGCGGGTGCTTGACGCGAAGACCGGTGTCGATACCCTTTTTCTCTGCCTTTTCAATGGCTTCCTCGGAGGTGCCAACTCTGCGGCATTCCTCGATGAAGGCTTTGAGCTCAGGATTGTCCTCTGCAACCCTGACCGAAATCGGGTGATCGGGGGAGAGGCCCATGAAGGAAGCCCCGAACAGGGTGTCCGGGCGTGTCGTGAAGATCTCCAGGGTCTTGTCACCCGTCGGAGCCGCCTGCGTGAACTCAAACCGGATGCGCAGGCCTTCAGACCGGCCGATCCAGTTCTTCTGCATCAGGCGCACCTTGTCCGGCCAGCGGTCAAGATCGTCGATCGCCTCCAGCAGTTCCTCCGAATAATCGGAAATGCGGAAGAACCATTGGGTGAGTTCGCGCTGCTCGACAAGCGCACCCGAGCGCCAGCCGCGGCCGTCGATGACCTGTTCGTTGGCCAGCACGGTCATGTCGACAGGGTCCCAGTTGACCTTGGCGTTCTTGCGGTAGACCAGACCGGCCTTGAGAAATTTCAGGAAGAGGCGCTGCTGCTGGGTGTAGTATCCTACGTCGCAGGTTGCGAATTCCCGGCTCCAGTCGAGGGACAGACCCATGATCTTGAGCTGGTCGCGCATGGCGGCGATATTGTCGTAGGTCCAGTCTTTTGGATGAACATTGTTCTGCATCGCGGCGTTTTCCGCGGGCATGCCGAAAGCGTCCCAGCCCATCGGGTGGAGAACGTTGAACCCCCTGGCGCGCTTGTAGCGGGCAACGACATCGCCCATGGCATAGTTGCGCACATGGCCCATGTGAATGCGCCCGGACGGATAGGGGAACATTTCAAGGACATAATATTTATCGCGCGGATCGTCGTTGTGAGTGACGAAAACGTCCTTGTCGTTCCAGATCTTCTGCCAGCGCGCTTCTACTTCGCGCGCGTTGTACCGTTCCGTTGCCATCAAATGCGCCGTCTGTTCCTGCCGCCTGAACCGGCGGAATTCCTGAATGATTGACTGCCGGACTGTCACCAGAAATCATGTCCGGGGTCAACATGTGAGAAGAGATTGATCTCGCTGTTGCCTGTTTATTTCGCAATGCCGCATTCGTAAAGCTATCGGATCGCAGATCCGGCAGAAGAAATACGTGCCGGGTCGGCATATTTATCCCAGATGTCCTTCATCAGGGCTCCATCCGGGTGGGCCTTGCTGAAAAGGATGTAGAGCGGGAAGATACGGATCGGCTCCGACATTGCGATGGCTTCCGCTTCGTCTTTGAGCACGGCGTGGCTGTGGGCCAGGCCCACACGGTCGATTTCGATATAAAGATCCGCCCGGCCGTGTGCGAGCATGTTCCAGGCCTGTTTTTCCTGCGGTACCGCCTGGAAGAGGACCCCCGCCTCCTCGAGCGGCGTCTCGTACCAGTAACCGGGAATGCCGACGACCGTCAGCCCGCGTGACTCGATTTCCTCGAAGGACAGGTCTTCAAGGCCGTCCGGGAACCGGTCCTTGCGGTAAAAATAGACGTATCTGGCCAGATCTATGGGCGTTTCCGGGTAGATGAAGTCCAGGGCTCTGTCCTTCTTGTAGATCCAGGAGAAAGTCGCGGGCATGCTGCCGTGCCGCGTCATTTCCAGCGATCGGAGCCATGGAAAGAACTCGAAATCGACGTCATGTCCGGCGGCTCGGAATGTCTCGGCGACTTTTCGTGCGTGCAGGCCAAAGCCGGGGGCGTCCTGTGACGTGAAGGGTGGCCAGTCGCCAATCGCGAAGGTGAAGGTTTCCGACTTCGCGGCGGTGTTCTGGAGAACAAACGCGAGAAACACTGCAAATATGCGAAGTCCACCCGAGGTCATTCGCAATTCCGGGAATGATACTGGTCCATGGAGGCGGATCGTGGGCAAAACAAATGAATAAAAGCGTAAGAATTGTCTGCAAATGGAAAGAACTCCAAGAAGGGCCAAGAAGGGTTTGAAGGGATTTTCATGAATCTGCTATGAGGTGACAGGATCGATACCGGCTTCAACTCGCTTGACCGGTGCCTTCCCTGGTTCAAAACCCCCGTCCAACTGGAGCATTTCATGGTGTCTGCAACCGAACGTCTGGAAGAGGTGAAGGCCGATATCCGCAGCTCCGAGACCATGCATAACCGCAAGGAGGGCTCTGTTAGCCTGATCGCGGTATCGAAGACCTATGACGCGGATGTCATCCGTCCGGTTCTTGCGGCAGGGCAGCGCATGTTCGGTGAAAACCGGGTGCAGGAAGCGATGGGCAAATGGCCGGCTTTGCGCGCGGAATTTGACGGGATCGAACTGCATCTGATCGGGCCGCTGCAATCGAACAAGGCGAAGGAAGCCATTGCGACCTTCGATGTCATCCAGACAATCGACCGGCCGAAGATCGCCAGGGCGCTGAAAGCGGAAATGGACAGGCAGGGAAGGGATCTGCCCTGTTTTATCCAGGTGAACACGGGCGAAGAGGCTCAAAAGGCCGGCATTGCTCCCGGGGAAGTGGACGCCTTCGTCAAGGAATGCCGGGAAGAGGTTGGGCTGAAGATCGTCGGTCTGATGTGCATTCCGCCGGTGGACGAAGCGCCGGGAGAGCATTTCGCGCTTCTGGAAAAGATCGCCGGGCGCAACGGCTTGAGCCAGCTCTCCATGGGCATGTCTTCGGATTACAAGACCGCCATCGGTTTCGGTGCGACCTGTGTTCGTGTCGGGTCGGCGATTTTCGGCGCGCGGGATTATGCCTGAAGGTCCGGGCAAGTTGCCGAGATAAACGCATTGATTGTGATCGGCAGCCGTACATCCGCCTGAAATCATCGAAAATGACATGATTTCGACCGGCCGGTGGCTGAATTGGCATTGTCAGTCACAACAATGCCGTGACCTTTCCCAAGAGCAGCCCTTCGGCCGCCGAGATCTGCAAGCAGTGTCTGGCTGTTCCGGTTCAGCGGGTCGCAGGGGCTCGGTGGATGGACGGAACGCAAGGCTTGCCGAGCTTGAGCAGATTGATGCTCACCAGCGCAGACAAGCCTGAAAAACCAAACCCTTGGAGGTTATCTCATGTCCAAACGTCTTACAGCTGCTCTTCTTGTCGGTGCTTTCACAGTGTCCACCGCAGCGCTCGCACAGGGCATGTCGTTTGATGCTGTCGACAGCAATCAGGATGGTTTCGTCACCTTCGAAGAAATTTCGGCTGCTGTACCGAGCTTGTCCGAAGACGACTTCAATGCCGCCGACATGAACCAGGACAGCCTTCTCGATCCGGACGAATTCGAAGCCGTCCAGCCGTAAATCCGGTTTCGGGCAATTGCCCCTTCCGCTGTGCGCACAGCGGAATTTCCTGACCACTGCCGGGATGAAAGTCCCGGCAGTGGTTTTCTGTTGGCTCAATCGAGCCAGAAATCTGGCGTCAGCAACAGGATTGCGGCGATGATCTCAAGCCGGCCGATAATCATTTCCACGGCCAGGAACCACTTGGCGGTATCCGGCAGTGTCTGAAATGTTCCCGACGGACCGATGATATTGCCGACGCCAGGACCGACATTCGCCAAAGCCGTGATCGATGCGCTCAATGCGGTTTCCAGGTCGAGATCCAGCATCATGTAAATCACGGAGAACGCCGCGAATGCACCGGCGTAAAGAACCGCGAAAACCAGAACCCCCTCAAGAACGTTGCCGGAGACCGCGTGTCGCTGATACCGGGGTTCCGCCACCCGGTGCGGACGCACGATCCTGTGCAACAGGGCGTGAATATAGCTGATCAGGATCGCGATGCGGAACATCTTGAAACCGCCTGCGGTCGAGCCGCTGCAGCCGCCGAAGAAGGTCAGAACGAAAAAGATCGCGATCACGGCCGGTCCGAACTGCAGATAATCGTTTGCCGCATAGCCGGTCGTCGTGATGACCGAGACAACATTGAACACCGCCAGGGTGAACATGTGGAACGGCGTGTCATGGACGATGAAGCGCTCGAAGTAAAATACCCCGAAGGAGGCTGCGGTCACGAAGAAAAGCAGGAGACCGACCTGAACGTCCCTGTCGAAATGTCTGCGTTCCAGGCTTCTGATCAGATACAGGAACGGTATGCTGGACAACAGCATGAACAGGCTTGCGACCCAGTAGACCGCCGTTCCGGAAAACTGGGAGAAGGACTGGTCCGAGGTGGAAAAACCGCCTGTGGAGACCGTTGTCATGGAATGGACGATGGCGTTGAATATGCTCATGCCGCAAAGCCGGTAGAGAAGCAGGCACCCGAGAGTCAGGCTGCCGTAAAGCAGGAGCAGCCGATAGACGAACGGCGCGATCTTGCCGTAGGGCTTGCTGGTTTTTTCCGACGATTCCAGCGCAAACAGCTGGCTGCCACCGACCCTCAGCCCCGGCAGCAGCCAGATCCCGAGGGCAACGACCCCGATGCCACCGACCCATTGCAGCAGGGCACGCCAGAGCAGGATGCCCGGCGGAAATTCATCCAGACCGGTCAGCACGGTCGAACCTGTCGTGGTCAGCCCCGAGGCCGCTTCGAAAAAGGCGTCGGTAAAGCTGATCCCCAGACCGCTGAAATAGAAGGGAACGGCTCCGGCGAAGGAAAAAGCGAACCAGGAGGCGTTCACGAATACAATCGCTTCGCGAAAATGGATCGGCGGTTTTTCGCCCCGAAAAGCCATCGTCATCAGGAGACCGGCTGTTCCCAGGACCAGGCCGGAGACAAGAAAGACGCGCCAATCCGGGTGCGCCGCAAAGGCGTCGGCGATTGCGGGGATGATCATCAACAGGGAAATCAGGATGAGCAAACGGCCGATCGGTAAGGCTATGGCTCGAAAATTCATTCACCGAGCATCCGCAATGGACGGCTGTCCGCAGGGCAGTCGTGCGGTTTCAGATGACGCCCTTATCTGCTTGTGCACCGCAAAATGCAAGGACCCGGATACGGGGCAGGCAGCAAGCCTACCCGGTTGCGCGTCCTTGCGGCCGTATTGACCATGAAATGTGCTTTTGCAAGAGTGGCTGCCGAGCACTTTCGTACCTGAAGCGAAAGGCTCTTTTGGGAGGAACAAGATGAAAGCATTTTCCTGGGCGCTGGGCGCCGCAGTGGCACTCGGCCTGTCGGCCGGTTCGGCGCAGTCTGCCGACACGACCCTGCGTATTTCGCTGCAATTGCCGCTGACGAGCCACCTGGGCCAGAACCTTCAGCTCTTCAAGGAGGAGGTGGAGAAGACCTCGAACGGCGACATTGCGGTTGAGATCTACGATTCCGCGCAGCTCTACAAGGACAAGGAAGTCCCGGCAGCCGTCGGCTCCGGTGCCATCGAGATGGGCGTTGCTTCGCTGACACGTTATGTCGGCGACGTATCCGCGGTCGATATTTTCTATCAGCCCTTCCTGTTCGACACGGAAGAAAAAGTGCGCGCGGCCGTTGCGCCCGGCTCGCCGGTCCGCGGTCCGCTCGACGAAGCCATCGCGGAAACCGGTTCGACCGTGTTGTGGTGGCAGGCCTATGGCGGCGCGATCATGTTGTCCAAAGACGGTCCGGTCAAAACGCCGGCCGACATGAAGGGCAAGAAGGTACGCGTTTTCGGCAAGACGCTCGGCGACTTCGTTACGGCCGCCGACGGGGCACCGACGCTGATTTCCGGCTCCGAGCAGTATCTGGCCTATCAGCGCGGCACGGTGGATATCGGCATGACTGGCGTTTCCGGTGTCAAATCCCGCAAGCTGTGGGAGGTGATGGATACGATCACCGTCACCAATCATGCCGATATCGAGTTCATCGTCGTGGTGAACACGGATTTCTGGAACGGGCTGCCGGAAGAGCACAGGGCGATCATTGAAGCCGCAGCGCTGAAGGCAGAGGCCGATGTGCGCGACCGGATGTCCAAGATCGAGGCCGAGGCCTACGCGGAAGCCGAGAAAAACGGCATGACGATCTATTCCCCCACGGAAGAAGAGCTCGAAGCCTGGCAAGCGGTCAGCCAGCCGGTTTATGACGCTTATATCGAAAAGTCCGGGGACCTGGGCAAGACGGTGATGGACGCGGCGAAAAAACTCTGACGCGGATACCACCATCTTTTGGCGGCGGCCGGATGCCCTCCGGCCGCCGCCGGCATCCGACATCTATTCTTTTATGAACCCTCCGGTGGCTGCAGGTCCCGGTGCCGGGGAATGCCATGAAAACCTTTTCGCATCTCTTGAAGGCGCTTGCCTGGATCGCGGCGCTGCTGTTTTTCGCAGCCGGCGCCATGCTGACCTACGAGGTCACGGCGCGATACCTGTTCGTCGCCCCGACGATCTGGGCCGCGGAACTGTCCCAGCTCTGCCTCATCTGGGGAACCATGATCGCCATGCCCTGGCTGCTCGAGGCCAACCGCCACATTGCCGTGGATGTCGTGACCGACCGGATGGGCCCTCGGGCGCGGACGGTCTGCCGGATCCTGTCGATGGCCGCGGTCGCGCTCCTGAGCGCCTTCGTCGCCTGGAAGGGCGGCGGCATCTTCCTTGACTCCTTCGAGCGCGGGCGGACCACCGGCTCGATGCTGGACATGCCGACCTGGGTATCGGAGCTGGCGATCCCGGTCGGGTTTTCGCTGTTGCTCCTGCAGGCGCTGATCGAACTGACGCGGGCGTCCGGCGGACATGACGACGCTGATAACAGCCGGGACGGCGAGGTTTCCGCATGACAGTCGTGCTCATCCTTGTAGCGCTGTTTGCGCTGTTGCTGATCCGGGTGCCGGTGGCGTTTGCGCTGGGCGGGCTTGGCCTGGCGCTGCTGATGCTGGGCGGATTTTCGCCCCTGATGGCGCCCCAGGCGATCCTGTCGACCCTCGACGGCTTTATCCTGCTGGCGGTGCCGCTGTTCCTGCTGATGTCGAACATTCTGCTGAAAGGGGGTGTCGGCCGGGACCTGTTTGCGGCCGTTCATGCCTGGGTCGGCCATTGGCCCGGGGGGCTTGCGGTTGCCACGATCATCTCCTGCGGGATCTTCGCCGCGATTTCCGGGTCTTCCGTCGCCACGGCCGCGACTATCGGCACCGTCGCGATACCGGAAATGATCGGCCGCGGCTATCAGCGGCGGTTCGTCTACGGCCTGCTTGCCGCGGGGGGAACCCTCGGCATTCTGATCCCGCCCTCCATCCCGATGATCGTCTATGCCTTCGTCACCGAACAATCTGTGCTGGATCTGTTTCTTGCCGGTATCGGGCCGGGGATCCTGCTGGTGGTGCTGTTCATCGCCTTTTCCATGATCTATGCGCGCTGGTTCGGCGGTTTCACGCCGGAGCCGGCGGCCGGATGGCCCGAACGCTTCCGGGCGACGCTGAAGGCCCTGCCGTCGGTCTTGCTGGCGACCTATGTCATCGGGGTGATCTATACCGGTGCCGCGACGCCGACGGAGGCAGCCGCACTCGGTCTTGCAGGTGCATTGGCGATCACACTGGCAATGCGCCGGCTGAGCTGGACCGGTTTCCGCGAGGCGATCTTCGAGAGCATGGCAACGACGGTTGCCATTCTTCTGATCGTCGCCGGCGCCAAGGTGTTCGGCAAGGCGATCACGCTCTATCGTATTCCGCAGGAGATTTCGGTCTTCATCGGCCAGAACATCGATACGCAGCTTGGCTTCATCCTGGTGGTCTCGGTCGTGCTGCTGATCATGGGGCTCGTGTTCGAGGCGCTGTCCATGGTCCTGATCATGACGCCGGTATTGCTGCCCGCTGCGATGCTGCTCGGATTCGACCCGATCTGGTTCGGTGTTTTCATGGTGGTTATGGTGGAATGTGCGCTGATCACGCCGCCGGTCGGGCTCAATCTCTATGTCATTCAGTCGGTTGCCAAGGCCAGCCTGACGGATGTTTCGCGCGGCGTGCTGCCGTTCCTGCTGATAATGCTGCTCTCGGCGGCCATTCTTTACGTATGGACTGACCTGGCGCTGTATATCCCCTTCAAACTCTGAGGTTTTCTGACCATGCCGTCTCCGGCCGAAACTCTCCGCGCCCTGCTGGCGCAAGACACGCTTCATGTCATGCCGTGCTGCTACGATGCGCTGTCCGCAAAGCTGATCGAACAGGCGGGTTTCGACCTGACCTTCATGTCCGGGTTTGCCGCCTCGGCGTCTCGGATCGGTGAGCCGGACCTCGGGCTGATGTCCTACGGCGAGGTGCTCGATCAGGCACGGAATATCACCGACGCCGTGCGGATCCCGCTGCTGGCCGATGGCGATACGGGATACGGCAATGCCATGAATGTCCGCCGGACGGTCGCCGGAATGGCAAAGGCCGGCGCGGCGGCGGTGATGATCGAGGATCAGGTCGCGCCGAAAAGATGCGGTCATACGCCCGGCAAGGCGGTGGTGACGCGCGAAGAGGCCTTCGACCGGATCCGGGCGGCACAGGATGCCAAGGAGGCGGGCGCCGATATCCTGATCCTGGCTCGCACGGACGCCCGTCATGACCACGGGCTTGGTGAAGCAATCGCGCGGGCCGCGAAATTCAAGGAGCTCGGCGCGGATATCCTCTTTGTCGAAGCGCCGAAGACCGTTGCCGAAATGGCGGAAATCTGCCGGGAGCTTCCGGGTCCCAAGATGGCGAATATCGTTGAAGGCGGCGAGACTCCGGACCTGTCTCACCGGGAGCTTCAGGAACTCGGATATGCAATCGCCGCCTATCCGCTGACCCTGATGGCCAGCGCCATGAAGGCAATGGTGACGACGCTGGAGAAACTGAAGACGGACGAGGACCGCACGCCCGACCTGATGGATTTCAAGGAGCTCCGGCAGAGGATCGGCTTCAACGACTATTACGAAGCGTCCGCGCACTACGAGACCTCGCGGCGCTGATCCAGGGGGAAGGTCAAGGGTTCGCAAGGGCGCGAAACGGCAAACACGTAAGAAAATTGTAATTTTTACGCATGAGACTCGAGAGGGTCACGCCCTTCCGACTCCAGATCGATCCGGCCGGACGAAACGGTCTGCATGTCACGATCCTGGTCCAGGGCAATGTTCAGCTCGGGGTGCATGATGCCGTCAGTTCTTTTCCGTCCGAATATCAATCGGCGTGCGTTTCTCGCGGGGACGGCGGGCACGCTTGTTCTGCCGGGACTGCTGACCGGCATGGCAAGGGCGGCAACCGAGCGGCCATCCCTGCCCATTCCTCGGCAGCTGTTTCCTGATTCACAAGGCAATATTTCGCTTCGTACCGTTGCCGGCGAAATGAGTTTCATCGATGGATTGAAAACGCCGACTTATGGCATCAACGGCCCGTATCTCGGACCGGCGATACGGGTCCGCAGGGGTGACACCGTCGCCATGAATGTCCGCAACGAACTCGACGAGCCGATCACCATGCATTGGCACGGGTTGAAAATTCCCGGCAAGGACGATGGCGGTCCGGCGGAGCCTATCCATCCGGGGGCGTCCTGGGAGCCCCGGCTGAATATCGATCAGCCCGCGGCGACATGCTGGTTTCATCCGCATTATTATCCCACGACCGCCGAACAGGTGATCAAGGGCCTTGCCGGGCTGTTCGTGATTGACGACGACGAGGCCGATGCGCTGGGGCTGCCGTCCGAATGGGGGGTGGACGATATTCCGATCATCCTGCAGGACCGCAGGTTCAACAAGGACGGTTCGTTCTTTCACCGCTTCAACATGGCGGCCATCACGGTCGGCTATGTGGGGGACACCATGCTGGTGAACGGGTCCGTCTATCCGCAGGCCCGTACCGCCAAGGGCTGGTTGCGACTGCGCATCCTGAACGGTTCGAACGCCCGCAGCTACAAGCTGGCCCTTTCAGGCGGCAAGTCGTTCTTCGTGGTCGGCAGCGATGGCGGTCTGCTGTCCGAGCCGGTCGAGCTGAAAGATCTGATGGTCAATGCGGGCGAACGCTACGAGCTGCTGGTCGATGCCCGGGATGGCAATGCCTTCGATCTCATGACGCTTCCCGTCGATCAGATGGCCATGAACCTGCCGCCGTTCGACAAGGCGTTGGCGGTCATGACCTTCCGGCCGGAGGACAAGGATGGGAAGGGCCGGCTGCCCGACAGCCTGGTGAGCCTGCCGTCTCTCGCGGACCTTCCGGCTGACGCGAAGACCCAGAAACTGGTCTTCGGTATGAACATGGACAAGGAAGGCATGGGCATCTTCATGAAGGCCGGTCTTCCGAAACTGATGGAAAACGGCGAAATCAATGGCGAAATCGCCGCTGCCGTAACCAGACTTCTGGTTGACGGGCCAAAACTGCCGAAAGATGTTCAGTTGTCGGCGAACACGATCAACGGAAAATCCTTCGCGCTGGACCAGGTCAATTTCGACGTCGCCATGAACCGGGAACAACGCTGGATATTTTCCGAGGGAACGGACGCCATGGAGCATCCGGTGCATGTGCATGGCTGTCAGTACCGGATTGTTTCCGTAAACGGAAAGGCGCCTCCGGCCTATATGGCGGGCTGGAAGGACACGGCGTCGATATCAAAAGGCGGAACCGTCGAGATGCAGGTACGCTTCGACTATCCGGCAACCAGGGACAGACCCTACATGGCCCATTGCCACATCCTGGAACATGAGGATTCCGGCATGATGGCGGCGTTTACCGTTTCGTGACGGATGCTGCCGGAAAATCCGGCGGGTTTCCTTGACTCTCCCTATGCTTTCAGGCATAGACCCCCGAACTCCATATGAGTGACTGACAATTCGAGCCACCGACCGGGACCCGCAAGGGTTAAAGAGATCCCGGAGGTCAACATCCGACAGCGCGATGCGCCCTCGGATGGCAAACTGCTTTGCGCAGGTCGACCGGCTTGGATTTGAGGCTGCATTCGCCCATATGGATTCGGGAGATCTCCCGAAAATGACGACCTGAGGACCTGTTGATGTTTGAAAGCCTGTCCGATCGATTAAGCGGTATTTTCGACAAGCTCACCGGCCGCGGTGCGCTGTCGGAAAATGACGTCAACGAAGCGCTGCGCGAAATCCGCCGCGCGCTCATCGAGGCTGACGTTGCCCTTCCGATCGTAAGGTCCTTCACCGACAAGGTCCGCAACCGGGCCGTCGGCGCGGAAGTCGTTAAATCCGTGACGCCGGGCCAGATGGTCGTGAAAATCGTTCACGACCAGCTTGTCGAAATGCTCGGTGAAGAAGCCCAGCCGATCGATCTGAACGCACCGGCGCCGGTGGCGATCATGATGGTCGGCCTGCAGGGCTCGGGTAAAACGACAACAACCGCCAAGCTGGCACGGCGTCTTACCCAGCGCGACAAGCGCAAGGTGCTGATGGCGTCGCTGGACACCCGCCGTCCGGCCGCCCAGGAACAGCTGAAGGTGCTGGGCGAACAGAACGGTATCGATACGCTGCCGATCATCGAAGGGCAGGGACCCGTCGAGATCGCCAAACGGTCGATGTCCGCAGCCAAGCTCGGCGGTTACGATGTGGTGATGCTGGATACCGCCGGCCGCATCCATATCGATGAGCCGCTGATGGTGGAGATGGCCGACGTCAAGGCCGCCGCCCAGCCCCATGAAATTCTGCTGGTCGCCGACTCCCTGACAGGTCAGGACGCTGTCAATCTCGCCAAGAGCTTCGACGAGCGGGTCGGCATCACCGGTATCGCGCTCACTCGTATGGACGGTGATGGCCGCGGCGGCGCCGCCCTTTCCATGCAGGCAGTGACGGGCAAGCCGGTCAAGCTGATCGGGACGGGCGAAAAATCCGACGCGCTGGAAGATTTCCATCCCAAGCGGATTGCCGACCGCATCCTGGGAATGGGCGATATCGTGTCGCTGGTTGAAAAGGCGGCCGAAGCCATCGATGCGGAGCAGGCCGCGAAGATGGCGAAAAAGATGCAGAAGGGTCAATTCGACCTGGACGATCTCGCCGAGCAGCTCAAGCAGATGGAAAAACTTGGCGGCATGGCCGGCATGATGGGCATGCTGCCGGGTGTCGGCAAAATGAAAAAGCAGATCGAGGCATCGAATATCGACGACAAGGTGTTCAAGCGCCAGGTCGCAATCATTCAGTCGATGACGGCTGTTGAGCGCCGCAAGCCCGATATTCTGAAGGCGAGCCGCAAGAAGCGTATCGCCGCCGGATCCGGTGTTCAGGTGGCCGAAGTCAACAAGCTTCTGAAGATGCATCGCCAGATGGCCGACATGATGAAGTCCATGGGCAAGAAAAAAGGCATGCTCGGCAAGCTGATGGGCGGCATGGGCGGCGGTATGCCGGATGTCGATCCGAAAGAGCTTGAGGAAATGGCCAAATCCGGCCAGTTGCCGGGCGGTATGGAATTGCCGAAAGGCCTTCCGGGCGGGATGGCTGGCGGATTTCCCGGTGGACTGGGCGGAGCCGGGCTGCCGCCGGGCATGCCGGGTCTTCCGGGCCTCGGCGGTCCGAAACTGCCCGGCCTGCCGGGCATGGGCAAGGGCAAGAAACGATGAGCATGAGCGAAGCGGAAACCCGGCTGGGTGAAAGCCCGGCGATGGAGGAACTGAAAGCACTCAGGGCATCCATCGACAATATCGACGCGGCGCTGATCCACATGCTGGCCGAACGTTTCAGATGCACCCAGAAAGTGGGTGTCCTGAAAGCAACCAACGACCTGCCGCCGGCCGACCCGGCGCGGGAAAAGATTCAGATCGAACGGCTGCGGCAGCTTGCTTCCGACGCCAACCTCGATCCTGATTTTGCCGAGAAATTTCTGAACTTCATCGTTCGCGAAGTGATCCGGCATCATGAAGCCATTGCCGCTGAAGCCGGCAACTGAAAAACTGGAGAAAACAACATGGCTACGAAAATTCGCCTGGCACGTGGCGGTTCCAAGAAGCGCCCGTATTACCGCATCGTTATTGCAGACATCCGCGCTCCGCGTGATGGCCGCTTCATCGAGAAGGTCGGTTCCTACGACCCGATGCTGCCGAAGGATTCCGAAGACCGCGTCAAGCTCGATGTGGAGCGGATTCAGTATTGGCTCGGCACCGGCGCCAAGCCGACCGACCGTGTTCACCGTTTCCTGGATGCCGCAGGCCTCCTGAAGCGCGAAGCGCGCAACAACCCGCAGAAAGCCGAGCCGGGTGCGAAGGCGAAAGAGCGTGTTGAAGCCAAGCGTCTGGCCGAAGAAGCAGCAGCAGAAGCTGCAGCAGCACCGGCGGAAGAAGCTGCTCCCGAAGCACCTGCCGCTGAAGAAGCCGCTGCAGAATAAGCGCAGCGATCATGGTCGAATTGACCTGTTTACAAGAGCAACCGGTCCGCGCCCTTCAGGGCGCGGCAGGTTTCGGGATCTGCTGAGATGAGCGTATCGGACGATCAAAAAGTTCTGATGGCCCTGATCGGTGCGGCCCATGGCATTCGCGGCGAAGTCCGGGTCAAGCCGTTCGGCGACGACCCGCTTTCCTTTACCGACTATGGCGTCCTGACAACAAAGGACGGGGCACGCTCTTTCGAAGTTGAAAGCGCGCGCGCGAAGAAGACGGTCGTGATCACCAAATTCAAGGGGATCGTCGATCGGAACCAGGCGGAAGAGCTGAACGGCATTGAGCTTTATATCCGCCGGGACCAGCTTCCCGAGGCCGGGGAAGACGAATTCTACTATTCAGACCTGAACGGACTTGCCGTGATCGACCAGTCCGGTGAGACGCTTGGGAAAGTCATTTCGGTGCAGGACTTCGGTGCCGGGGATCTCCTGGAAATCCGCCCGAGGCGGGGCGGGACATTCTACATCCCGTTCACCAGGGAGTTCGTGCCGGAAGTCAGTCTTGCGGAAAAACGGCTGAATGTGGTTCTGCCGGAAAACTATTTTTCCGAAGGCGAGCGGGAACCGTCCGAAGACTGACCGGAGAAATAGCGTGTCGGCACCGGTTCAAGTCCCATCTGATCCAGATTCAATTCTTCCGCCGGTTCATCCTGAACGGCCTGCCTTTTCTCCGAACGGATGAGGGCGATCAGCGCAACAACCATCGCCACCCCGACGCCGTTTGCGACAGTATCCGGCAGCGACATTTCGTGATGCGGCAGCAGCCCTTGAACAATTTCGCCCGCGATCCCCATGCCGAAGGCCAGGACGGCCGAAATACGCAAGCGGCAGCAGAACAGGGCATGGATGCTCAGGGTCAGCAGGGCGAAAAACCCGATATGAATGACCTTGTCGTATGGATGACCGACACCGGTGTTGAACACCAGCCCGACCAGGATGCCGAAGGTGATCAGAATGGCCAGCGGTGCGACCCGGCTGAAGGAAATGTCCAGATAATGCCGGTCGATCCGGTCCTGTAAAAAGGCAGGGAGCTTCACGCGCAATGAAGGGAGTTTGACCACAGTGGTATATCCGGTTGAATCACTCCCCGATAATCGCACGCCGACCCTTAATCAGAACTTTCTCTTCGGCAAATAACCTGTTGATCGGACGCCCTTTTGCCAGTCTGGTTAACAATTTCCTAGCGCTGGCTGCTTTCAATCGGACGCAGACAAGAGGCTCTACCGGGGTTAAACCGGTCCAGGACCGGAATGAAATACCGGCGCGCGATTATCGGCAGGGACAATCATGACCTTCTCAGCATCAGTTCTGACGCTTTATCCGGACATGTTTCCGGGGCCTCTCGGACACAGTCTCTCCGGGCGGGCGCTTGAGAAGGATCTGTGGCGGCTGGAGGCCAGCCAGATCCGCGATTTCGCCACGGACAGGCATCGTTCCGTGGACGACACTCCTGCCGGTGGCGGCGCCGGGATGGTTCTGAGGGCGGACATACTGGCAAAGGCGATCGATGCAACCTCGCCCGCCGGTGATCCGCGTCCCAGACTGTTGATGAGCCCGCGCGGTATACCCTTCACCCAGGCCCGGGCGCATGAACTTGCGGAAGGGCCCGGCGCGGTGATCATCTGCGGCCGGTTCGAGGGGGTGGACCAGCGCGTCATCGATGCGCGCGGCCTGGAGGAGGTTTCCATCGGCGATTATATTCTTTCCGGAGGCGAAATCGCCGCGATCACCCTGCTCGACGCGGTCGTCCGGCTGATCCCCGGGGTGATGGGCAACATGGAAAGCGCCGAGACGGAGAGCTTTGAGACGGGATTGCTGGAACATCCGCATTATACCCGTCCTGCCGACTTCGAGGGCCTGTCCATTCCGCAGGTGCTGACGTCCGGCAATCACGGCAAGATCCACGAGTGGCGCATGGCGGAAGCCGAACGCCTCACCCGCGAACGTCGACCGGATCTGTGGGAAGCCTATATGACGGACGAGGACGACGTGGATTGAAGAATCCGCATGACAATTGCGGATAACTCCTGTATACGCCCGCGGAAGCTGGGAGAAGCTGTGTCTCTTTTCAGGGGGACTGCTTTTCGACAATGGGCTCCGGAATTTCCGGAAATCTCATGAAAATCCGGCGGATATGCAACATGGCCCAGAGCTGGTGAATTCGTTCCCTGACTTTCGGAGAACGCTCTGACCGCTTTGTAAATGAAAAGGGAAACATGCCATGAATATCATCGAGCAGCTGAATGCCGACGAAATGGCGAAAATCGAAGAGCAGCGCAAGCTGCCGGAATTTTCGCCGGGTGACACCGTTCGCGTCAACGTGAAGGTCACTGAAGGTACCCGTACCCGTACCCAGGCTTACGAAGGCGTCTGCATCGCCCGCTCCGGCGGCGGCATCAACGAAAGCTTCACGGTCCGCAAGATTTCCTACGGTGAAGGCGTGGAACGTGTGTTCCCGATCTTCTCACCGATGCTGGAAGGTGTTGAGGTTGTTCGCCGCGGTAAGGTCCGCCGTGCGAAACTCTACTATCTGCGTGACCGTCGCGGTAAGTCCGCACGTATCGTCGAAAACACCAATGTGCGCTCCAAGCGGCTCAACGATGAAGTTCGCGCCGAAGCCACTGCTGTCAAGGTTGCCAAGGCCGAAGCGAAAAAGGCCGAGCAGGAAGCTGCAGAGACCGCAGCCGAATAAGCCCACGCGGCAATTCCGGTTTCGAAAGGCGGTCCTTGTGGCCGCCTTTTTGATATCTGCCGGCATGACAGACGCAGCGGGCGGTCAATCGCAGTTGAATTCAGCTCAACTCGCAATGCTTGACCTTGATGCGGAGCTGCGTCATTCACTATCTGAATTCTACTAAATGCCGTTCTGCCGTTCCAAATGGCGGCAGGCGTGCAGGCCGAATGCGATCGCTGTGACAAACGGCGCGGCCGAACCGGACGGAGTGAGGAGAGACCCATGGTCAAGGCACGGACGCTTTACGACAAAATCTGGGACGACCACGTGGTCGACATGCAGCCGGACGGCACCGGCCTGCTCTATATCGATCGCCACCTGGTGCATGAAGTCACCAGTCCGCAGGCCTTCGAAGGTCTGCGCATGACCGGCCGAAAGGTGCGGCAACCCCAGAAAACCCTGGCGGTTGTCGATCACAACGTTCCGACCACGGACCGCAGCCATGGTATCGACGATCCCGAATCCGCGCTGCAGGTGGAAACCCTTGCCAAAAACGCGGCTGAATTCGGCGTCGAATATTACTCCGAACTCGATATGCGCCAGGGCGTGGTTCACATTATCGGACCGGAACAGGGGTTCACCCTGCCGGGCATGACCATCGTATGCGGCGACAGCCATACATCCACCCACGGGGCTTTCGGTTCCCTGGCGCATGGTATCGGCACGTCCGAAGTCGAACATGTGCTGGCCACGCAGACGCTGATCCAGAAAAAAGCAAAGAACATGCTGGTGAAGGTCGACGGACAGATTCCGGACGGCGTGACCGCAAAGGATATCGTTCTGGCGATCATCGGCGAGATCGGAACCGCAGGCGGAACCGGTTACGTCATCGAATATGCCGGCGAAGCCATCCGGTCCCTGTCGATGGAAGGCCGAATGACGGTCTGCAACATGTCCATCGAAGCCGGTGCCCGTGCCGGTCTCATCGCACCGGACGAAGTCACCTTCAACTATATCAAGGGCCGGCCAAAGGCTCCCAAGGGCGAAGCCCTGGACATGGCGCTGACCTACTGGAAAACCCTG
Organism: uncultured Roseibium sp.; assembly: GCF_947496995.1. Taxonomy (GTDB): domain Bacteria; phylum Pseudomonadota; class Alphaproteobacteria; order Rhizobiales; family Stappiaceae; genus Roseibium. The sequence goes on along the minus strand of NZ_CANMFD010000006.1, from coordinate 23,492 downwards.
CATTCGGATGCGGACGCCTATTTCGACAAGGTCGTGGAACTGGACGCGGCCAAGCTGCCGCCGATCGTTTCCTGGGGGTCTTCTCCGGAAGACGTCGTTTCCGTGGAAGGTGTCGTGCCGAACCCGGATGAAATCGACGACGAGAACCGCCGCGCCTCCAAGAAGCGGGCTCTGGAATACATGGGTCTCGAGCCGGGTACCAAAATCACGGATATCCGGATCGACCGGGCATTCATCGGCTCGTGCACCAACGGACGTATCGAAGACCTGCGCGCGGCGGCAGCCGTGATCGGCAATCACAAGGTTGCAGCAGGTGTGAGCGCCATGGTGGTGCCTGGCTCCGGCCTGGTGAAGGAACAGGCCGAAGAGGAAGGTCTGGACGTGATCTTCAAGAACGCCGGTTTCGAATGGCGCGAGCCCGGGTGTTCCATGTGCCTGGCGATGAATGCCGACAAGCTGAAGCCCGGCGAGCGCTGTGCATCAACCTCCAACCGGAATTTCGAGGGCCGGCAGGGCCACAAGGGCCGGACGCACCTCGTTTCTCCTGCCATGGCGGCGGCGGCGGCGATCGCAGGTCACTTCGTCGACATCCGCGACTGGACCGTCAACTGATTCGGGACGGCAACCGGAATTTTGAAGGGCGCCTGCGGGCGCCCTTCTGCTTTATGCGCGCAATTTCTTTGCCTTGACGTCGGGATTTCTCTTTTTGGCTAAATGATTCAGAGCTTTACCAAAACACAATTGCCGGCCTCCCCTCTTCGGCGATCGATGTCAGAAATGATTCAACCGGGCTTCACAAGACTGTCACCTCGGCACTACAATACTTCCGTCACAAAAGGACATTTTCCGCTGTCCAATTGACCGGACGACGGAAATTCCGGCAAGATCGACCCGGCTTTCAGGTGGGACCACTGGAGAGCTTGCGTTGATCAGGCATGAGGTGTGAGAGCATCCGGATCGTATTCATGCGAATGCGGGGTGCTCACGGTTTGAGGAGCGGAAGGTGACGATAGCGGTTTCGTCGGGAGCCCATCCGGCGTTGGTGCTCAATGCGGATTACCGGCCTTTGAGTTACTATCCATTGTCTTTGTGGTCCTGGCAGGACACCATAAAGGCGGTGTTTCTGGATCGGGTGAACATCGTTTCTGAATATGACGTCGCGGTCCGAAGTCCGAGCTTCGAATTCCGATTGCCCAGCGTCGTCTCGCTCAAGACCTTCGTCAAACCCAGCCGATATCCTGCCTTTACCCGCTTCAACGTTTTTCTTCGCGACAAATTTCAGTGCCAGTATTGCAGCTCCAAGGAAGAGCTGACCTTTGACCACCTTGTTCCACGCTCAAAAGGCGGGTTGACCACCTGGGACAATGTCATCACGGCCTGTTCGCCCTGCAACCTGCGCAAATCCAACAAGTCGTGCAAGCAGCTGAACATGTGGCCGATGCATATGCCGTTTCAGCCGACCATTCAGGACCTGCACAACAACGGCCGCGGTTTCCCGCCCAACTATCTTCACGAAAGCTGGCTCGATTTTCTCTATTGGGATACCGAACTGGAACCGTGAGATCGCGCGGAAGTGGGCAGTTCATGCCCGTGCGCGGCAGGCACCGGTCCGATGATGTCCCTGAATTTTTTCTTGCGCGCTGTTTCGACCGGTCGTTGATTTCAGACTATTTCCGAGAGGATCTCTGGAGTTTTATGGATAACTTTCGCAGAAGTTAACTTCTTGTTAATAAATTACCTAAGTTCCGCTTAAGACAATAGGTACCTTTTTGTAATAACTGTCTCTTCTTACCGTGAGGCAGATATGTTCAACGTCACTTTCAATTTGGTCCGGAACCACCTGAAGCGCTTCGGCGCGGATCGGGACGGTGCCGTGTTGCCGCTCTTCGGAATCATGGTCATCCTCATGATCGTGATCATGGGAGCCGCCGTGGATGTTTCCCGGTCCGTGAACGCCCGGGAGAAGCTGTCTTACGCTCTCGATTCAGCGGCGCTGTCGGTTGCCGCGGAGCTGTCCACGTCCCTCATGGATGACGATGACATACGGGCCGCCCTGACAGATTCGTTCAGAGCCAACCTCGACGGTGAGGGTTTTCTGGAAGAGGCGATTGAAAATCTCGAATTCGTTGTCGACACGGAAAACGGACTTGTGACGGTTACGTCGTCAGCGACCCTGAACAACTATTTCGTGGACCTAGGCGGGTATATGAAAGAGAACCTCGGCCCTGCGTTCTTTGCCTTCAGCACCACGGCCCAGGTTACCTTTTCCAGGTTTGACGTGGAACTGGCGCTGGTGGTGGATGTGACGGGTTCGATGTCCTCCGATATGGATACGCTTCGCACCGCATCCACCAGCCTTGTCAATATTCTCATTCCGGAAGATCTCGACGAAGATGACAGTAAGGTCCGGATTTCCCTGGTTCCCTACAGCCAGGGCGTCAATCTCGGAGACTATGCCGACAAGGTAAAGGGTGAGGCCTACGGGTATTCGGACGGCAGCGTCTGTGTCACCGAGCGTCAGGACTACGACGACGGGTCCGAAGAATATGACGTCAGATACACAGATGATTCCTACGACTATTACGATGAAAGCTCGCCCCCGCCGAAAGGCACGTTTTACGGGGGGGGCACAAACAGCTGTTCGAAGGATTCTGAAATGATTCCGCTTACCTCGAACCGCAGGACACTCATGAATGCGATTGACGATCTGGATGACAACGGCGGTACCGCCGGTCAGACAGGCATCACCTGGGGCTGGAACAGCCTGTCGCCGAATTACGCCGATGTCTGGCCGACGGGAAGCGTCGGCGAAGCCTATGACAATGAGGACGTTCTCAAGTTCGCCGTTATCATGACGGATGGCGACAACAACCGGTATTACGAGTTCATCGAGACGGAATGGCAATGCACGCGTTGGAGGCGTAGCAGTTGCAGAAATTATCAAGAGGTCGACGTCAAGGAATGGCGGGAGAAAAGCGAGAGCGAGAGCTATTCCAATGAATCTTCCACGGCTTCCCGGGAACTCTGCGATGGGATGAAAGCGGCAGGTATCGAGATATTCGGTGTCTATTTCGGCAATAACAACAACTCGGCTGGTGCAAAGAACATGCAGTATTGCGCCAGCGAGGGCAATTACCACCAGGCGACGAGCGCTGAAGATCTCATCGACGATTTTTCAAACATCGCCCGAAGGATTCAGCAGATCTACCTGTCCAAATAGTCTGCGCCAACTGATCTTAAATGCGATTGACGGTAGCCAAAAAAAGGCCTGCCGAACCGGCAGGCCTTCGTCTTTCAAGTCGAAGCCGGTGTCAGCGGTTCTGCCGGTTGTCGATCAGGTCGTCGACAACAGCGGGATCGGCAAGTGTTGACGTGTCACCGAGGTTGTCGAAGCTGTCTTCCGCGATCTTGCGCAGAATACGGCGCATGATCTTGCCGGAGCGGGTTTTCGGCAGGCCGGGTGAGAACTGGATCAGGTCCGGTGAGGCGATCGGGCCGATTTCCGAGCGCACGTGCTTCACCAGTTCCTTTTTCAGTTCGTCCGTCGGCTCTTCTCCCTCCATCAGGGTGACATAGGCGTAGATGCCCTGCCCCTTGATGTCGTGCGGGTAGCCGACCACCGCGGCTTCGGAAACCTTCGGATGCGCGACCAGCGCGCTCTCGACTTCCGCCGTGCCCATCCTGTGACCGGAAACGTTGATCACGTCATCGACGCGTCCGGTAATCCAGTAATAGCCATCCTCGTCGCGGCGGCAGCCGTCCCCGGTGAAGTACAGCCCCTTGTAGGTGGCGAAATAGGTCTGGACGAACCTCTCGTGGTCGCCATAGACGGTGCGCATCTGGCCGGGCCAGCTGTCCTTGATCACCAGATTGCCTTCGACAGCGCCTTCCAGGAACTTGCCCTCCGCATCGACGATCGCCGGCTGCACGCCAAAGAACGGGCGGGTGGCGGACCCGGGTTTCAAGTCGGTCGCGCCCGGCAGCGGCGTGATCAGGATGCCGCCGGTTTCGGTCTGCCACCAGGTATCTACGATCGGGCAGCGCTTCTCGCCGACGACGTTGTAATACCAGTTCCAGGCTTCGGGGTTGATCGGTTCACCCACCGATCCCAGCAGGCGAAGGGACTTGCGCGAGGTGGCGGTGACATGTTCGTTGCCCGCGCCCATCAGAGCGCGGATGGCTGTCGGCGCGGTGTAGAAGATGTTGACGTTGTGCTTGTCGCAGACTTCCCAGAAGCGGCCCGGTCCCGGATAGGTCGGAACACCCTCGAACATCAGTGTTGTCGCACCATTGGCGAGCGGACCATAGACGATGTAGCTGTGTCCCGTGACCCAGCCCACGTCTGCCGTGCACCAGTAGACATCGCCTTCATGGTAATCGAAGACATATTCATGGGTCATGGATGCGTAGACGAGATACCCGCCGGAGGTATGGACCACGCCCTTGGGCTGACCGGTGGAGCCGGAGGTATAGAGAATGAACAGCGGATCTTCGGCATTCATCTCGACAGGGGCACAGTGATCTGAAACCCGGTCGGCTTCTTCATGGTACCAGACGTCGCGGCCTTCCTTCATGGTGACGTCACCGCCGGTGCGATTGACGACGATCACGCTTTTGACCGGTGCTTTTTCCACTGCCTTGTCGACATTGGCCTTGAGCGGCACCTTGCGGCCACCGCGCAGGCCTTCGTCGGCCGTGATGACACACTCGGATTTGCAGCCTTCGATGCGCTGGGCAAGGCTGTCCGGGGAAAAGCCGCCGAACACGATTGAATGAACGGCACCGATGCGGGCGCATGCCAGCATGGCGTAGGCCGCTTCGGGGATCATCGGCAGATAGATGGTGACGCGGTCGCCTTTCTTGACGCCCTGGCCGTGCAGGACGTTGGCGAATTTGTTCACCTCGTGATGAAGCTGCTTGTAGGTGATGACCTTGCTTTCGTTCGGATCATCGCCTTCCCAGATAATGGCCGGCTGGTCGCCACGTTTTTCCAGATGCCGGTCGACACAGTTGGCGGACACGTTCAGCGTGCCGTCCTCGTACCATTTGATCGACACGTCATGGTAATCGTAGGAGGTGTTTTTCACCTTGGTATAGGGCTTGATCCAATCGATCCGCTTGCCGTGTTCGCCCCAGAAGCCGTCCGGGTCTTTCTCGGAGCGCTGGTACATCTCAAGATATTTGGCATTGTCGACATGCGCCCGGGCGGCAACCTCCGCGGGAACGGGAAAAACTGAGTCTGACATGTGAGAACCTCCCAGAAACCACAATGCGATCAGCGACGGACGGATACCTTCAACGCTGACCTGTTTTGTCGGCGGCCATTATGCGTATGGCCCCATAAAGCGTCCAGAACCAAGAATTGGTACTTTAGTCGGCGAGTCTTTGGTCTAGACCCCAAAAAGATCTTGGACAGTGAAAACACCCTATATGTATTCAACTGTATGCAAAATGCTGTAGATCAAATTGCAGCCATCGGCAGTTGAAAAAAGTTCGGCCGCGATGCCGGTAGCCTGAGCCGGAAAGCACCGCGGTTCAGTAGCTCAGCCAGCCGATCAGAATGCCCTGCACCAGAAAAACACCGAGCCAGTGGCCACCGTCGATCAGCGTCAGCGTCCATGGTTTTCCCTGGAACCGATGATTGATGATCTGCGTGGTCATGACGATGCCGACCCAGACCATCAGCGCGGAAATGATGCCGTTGCGGATATTGGTTTCGCCGCTATGGAAGATAATCCCGGCAAAGATGAAGGCCATGATCACCTGGCAAAAGAAGGATGTGCCCAGAACTGCCGGAGTCGGCCGGGCCTGTTCCTTGCCGATATCGGCTGCCTTCATCCATGCCTTGCCGAGAAGGCCGTACCAGATCGAGCCGAAAATAAAGGATACGATCGCGGCGGCAGCGACCGCGACCAGATTGATACCGTCGAACATATCTGTTTCCCCCGCATTTTTACGGATCAGGTTGGAAGCAAATCAAAGAAAGATCAAGCATCTGTCGTCGCCACAGCTCTGATTTTGAGCCAGACAGCAAGAGATCCGCATTCGATAAACCCGAGCTGGCGATAGACCTGCAGCAGATCCGGGTTGCTTTCATAGGTGCAGACCGGTCTGTGCGGAAAGGGTTCCAGCAGGTCGTGCAGCGCGCTGTAGAGCCAGTTCTTGCGGTAGAAGATATTGCTGAGGCCGACCAGGTCCTTGCCGTTCAGCCTGGGTCCGCTGTTGAGAACGGCTCCGGCACCGGTGGTTCCGTCCTTCATGATCGCTGCGAAATCGATGGACATGTTGTCAAGCAAAGCGGGAGAAAACACGCGATGAAGCGTTTCGTCGCTGTTCCACGCGGCTGTCCACTTTTTCAGACCGTCCGGCTGGGTGATCTTGTGCCAGCCGGGGCTGACGGGCGGTTTCCGGGAGGCGCGCTCCGGGCGGAACAGCCATGTCGCGGCAAACATCTTGCGGAAGCCGGCGGACGCAAGGTCGAGACAATCGTAACTGTCTTTCACGGCTGCGTTGACCGGGAGAGCTTCCAGGGCGGTATAGAAATCACCGCTTTGCTTTGGGGACAGGGTGACGATATTGGGATAGAGCGGAAGCACTGTCCCGTCCGCCTGCCAGTAGCCTGGCTGGAACCGTGTCGCCGCACCGGCGGATTTCAAAACCGCATCGCACCAGAGCGCATTGTTCCGCGCGCAGGCGTCCTGTCTGTCAGTGTTCATTCAGGTCAACTTGGGGTCCGGGACCTAGGGCCGTTCAGGCGTTGAGCCCGCCTTTTTCGATGATGAAGCTTACCACGGTTTCGACGCCGTCGCCGAGCTTTGTGTTGGCGAAGACGAACGGCCGTTCCTTGCGCATCTTTCTGGCGTCCCTGTCCATCACGTCCAGATTGGCGCCGACATAGGGCGCCAGATCCGTCTTGTTGATGATGAGCAGGTCGGAGCGGGTGATGCCGGGACCGCCCTTGCGCGGGATTTCCTCGCCGGCGGCGACATCGATGACATAGAGCGTCAGATCGGCAAGTTCGGGCGAAAAAGTCGCTGCCAGATTGTCTCCGCCGGATTCGATCAGGATCAGATCGAGGTCCGGAATGGAGCGGGTGAGGTCATGCACCGCGGCCAGGTTGATAGAGGCATCCTCGCGGATGGCGGTATGCGGGCAGCCGCCCGTTTCGACACCGCGGATGCGGTCGCTCGACAGCGCCTGGGAGCGCATCAAGGCTTCGGCATCCTCGCTGGTGTAAATGTCGTTGGTGATGACGGCGAGCGACCAGGTGTCGCGCATGGCCTTGCACAGACGGTCGGTCAGGGTGGTCTTGCCGGAGCCGACCGGACCGCCGATACCGACGCGCAAAGGACCGTTTTTTGAACTCATGACCGGAAGAGCCTCGAATACTGGGTTTCATGCGCCATGGAGGCGATGTCCGCGAGAAAGGTGGATGTGCCGAGATCGTCAAGGCCGCAAGCGGCGACCTCTTCCGCAACCCCGGCAATGACCGGCTCGAGCGCGGCCAGAACCTTCTGACCGTCGCTCTGGCCAAGGGGAACCACCCGCACGGCCACGGAAATGAGATTGGCCGTAAAGGCGTGCAGGAAGGATGTAAGGGCTGCTGCTTCGGGAAGGTCATGGGCGGCGCAGACGAGACCCAGGACCACCGGATAAGGCCACGGCTCCCGGTTATCTCCGGCGTCGGTGGCTGCCACGCCTGCAAGCAGCCCGCTTGCAGGCGTGTCGCTCGCGGGCATCCAGCTTCTGGTAACCGCTTGCAGGAAGGCCGTTCCCTGGGCGCTCGATTCCAGATGCCTTTCCTTCGAAGGTTGCAGGGCAAGCGCAAGTTCGCGAAGCTCCTGGACGGTTTCTCCGTCGCCGCGGCGGGCGGCCTGAAATGTTTCTTTCATCAGGATCGCGTCGCTGCGCCCTGCGCCGAAGCGCAGGATATCTTCCAGCCAGGCCTGGAGGTCTCCGGCATCGGTCACCCCGCCCCGGTCGATCACCTGTTCCAGCCCGTGGCTGTAGGTGAAGGCGCCGATGGGAAAGGCCGGAGAGAGAAAGGTCAGGAGCCGGTAAAGCGCCGGCAGGGAGACGGCATCACTCATGAGCGGGACCGTGATCGTGATGCCCGCCGGAATGGCTGTGGGAATGTCCATGCCCGTGATCGTGCTCATGATCGTGGCTGTGACCATGCGTGCGGCCGTGGCCGTAGGCCCCGCCTTCCGGATCGAACGGAGCGGTGACCGGTGTCAGTCCGCCGCCAAGTCTGGAGATCATGTCCTCGATCACATGGTCGCGGCGGATCCTGAGTGTTTCACCCATCAGCTGCGTCGGCAGATGCCGGTTGCCGAGATGCCAGGCGATCTTGATGAGATGGGCCGTGTCGCGCGCTGCGATCTCGACCAGGTCCTCGGGCTCCGCCAGCACTTCGACGATCCTGCCGTCTTCCAGCTCAAGCCCGTCGCCGTGATGCAGAAAGACGGCGTCAGGCTCATCAAGCAGAAAGGACAGGCCGTTTTCCCCGCTCATGACCGCGCGCCGGCGATGCCGGTCCTCCCGGTCGAGGGTAATCCGGTCGGCGGGCGGGTCTTGTGGCCGGTCCTTGGGCCAATTGCCGGCGGAATGGATCTTGTGAACGCGGATCATGCGGCCTCTGCCAGTTTCGCTTTCATGGACTGGTATGCCGGCCGGTCCCTGAGGCGTTTGAAATAGGCATGCAACGGCCCCTCCCCGGGCAGCTCGAATTTCGCCATGACCGCCCAGCCCGCGCAATGGCCGATGATGATGTCGGGAACCGTGAAGGTGTCGCCCATCACGAAGGGCCCGTCGCCCAGACGTGCTTCAAGCGTTTCCAGGCCGCGCGCGAATTCCGTCCTGCAGACGTTCTTGATGGCCGGGACGCGTATGTCTTGCGGATGGACAAAGGCGTTCTTGGCCGTAGTCCACAGGGCTCCGTCCAGCACGTCGACAGCGAACTGGGTGAAGCTGTCCTGTCGGGCGCGCTCCAGGGTTCCTGCGGGAAAGGTGCACTTGCCGTGCCTGTCGGCGAGATAAGTGCAGATCGCGACCGAATCCGGGATCGCCGCTTCTCCATCGATCAGAACCGGCAGCTTGCCGTCCGGACTGACGGCAGCGACCGCCGCGGACTGCGGCGGCGCAAGTTCGAGCTCATATGGCTCACCAAGCTCTTCCAGCAGCCAGATCACCCGAATGGCGCGGGTGCGTGGAAATCCGATGATCTTGTACATTTGTCCTCCCGGAGCAGTTCCTCCGGGACCTTAGAACAGGAAATAACGCTGCGCCATCGGCAGGACGTCAGCCGGTTCGCAGGTGAGCAGTTCGCCGTCGGCGCGCACTTCATAGGTCTCCGGATTGACTTCGACAGCCGGCATGGCGTCGTTGAGGATCATCGACTTCTTGTTGATGCCGCCGCGGGTGTTTTTCACCGGCAGGACGAGGCTATCGATCCCGGCTTTTTCCTTGACGCCGTTGTCATAGGCCGCCTGCGAGACGAAGGTTACCCGGCTGCGGGTCATTGCCTTGCCGAAGGCCCCGAACATGGGCCGGTAGTGGACCGGTTGCGGCGTCGGGATGGAGGCATTCGGGTCGCCCATGGGCGCGGCGGCGATGGTGCCGAGTTTCAGCACCATGTCCGGCTTCACACCGAAGAATTTCGGATCCCAGAGCACCAGATCGGCCAGCTTGCCGACTTCGACGGAACCGATGTGTTCGTCGAGGCCGTGGGCGATGGCCGGGTTGATGGTGATCTTCGACATGTAGCGCTTGACGCGGAAATTGTCGTTTTCGCCGGCTTCCTCGGACAGCCTTCCACGCTGGACCTTCATCTTGTGCGCGGTCTGCAGCGTGCGGATGATCACTTCGCCGACCCGGCCCATGGCCTGGCTGTCGGAGGCGATGATCGAAAAGGCGCCCATGTCGTGGAGAATGTCTTCCGCCGCGATGGTTTCCTTGCGGATACGGCTTTCGGCGAAGGCGACATCCTCGGGAATCGAGCTGTCCAGATGGTGGCAGACCATGAGCATGTCGAGATGCTCTTCGAGGGTGTTGACCGTGTAGGGCCGTGTCGGATTGGTCGAGGACGGCAGCACGTTCAACTCGCCGCAGACCTTGATGATGTCCGGCGCGTGGCCGCCGCCCGCCCCTTCCGTATGGAAGGCGTGGATGGTGCGGTTCCTGAAGGCGGCCGTCGTGTTCTCGACGAAGCCGGATTCGTTCAGCGTGTCGGTGTGGATCATCACCTGAATGTCGTATTCGTCGGCGACCGACAGGCAGTTGTCGATGGCGGCCGGCGTGGTCCCCCAATCCTCATGCAGTTTCAGCGCGCAGGCACCGGCCAGGATCTGTTCTTCCAGGGCGGCGGGAAGAGAGGCGTTGCCCTTGCCGGCGAACCCCAGGTTCATCGGAAAACTGTCGGCGGCCTGCAGCATCCGGGTCAGGTGCCAGGGGCCCGGAGTACAGGTTGTGGCGTTGGTACCCGTCGCCGGACCCGTGCCACCGCCGAGCATGGTGGTGACGCCCGACATCAGGGCTTCCTCGATCTGCTGCGGGCAGATGAAGTGGATATGAACGTCGAGCGCGCCGGCGGTAAGGATCCTGCCCTCGCCCGCGATCACCTCGGTTCCCGGGCCGACGACAATATCGACGCCGGGCTGGACATCCGGATTGCCGGCCTTGCCGATCCCGACGATACGGCCGTCCTTCAGACCCACATCGGCCTTGACGATGCCCCAGTGGTCGACGATCAGCGCGTTGGTGATGAGCGTGTCGACGGCACCAGCGGTTCTCGGTGCCTGGGACTGGCCCATGCCGTCGCGGATGACCTTGCCGCCGCCGAACTTCACCTCTTCGCCATAGGTGGTGAAATCCTTTTCGACCTCGATGACGAGATCGGTATCGGCCAGGCGCAGCCTGTCACCGGTTGTCGGTCCGAACATGTCCGCATAGGCGGCGCGGGACATTTTGTAAGCCATTTTATCTCCAATCAGCGATCAGAAAGTCAGTTGCCGTAATCCTCGACGGTGGCATTGAGATCCTCCGTCCGCTTCAGGGTCAGGACGATGATGCAGTTCCGGTAGAGTTCACTGCCTTGGGTTCCGCCGCGAAACGGGAAACTGTAGGCAGTGCAGTCCTTGTCGCTGTAGACCTTCCAGGCGGCCTGCGCCTCTTCCAGTGCGCCGGGACTTCCTTTCAGATGGTCCGGCAGGTCAGCGTCCATTTCGACCAGCTTTGCGTGAAGCCGGTCATAAGCCTTCTGCATGTCCGCCTCGGTCTCGCTCAACGCCTTTTCCGCGCAGTAGGTGCGTTCAGAATTGGTGAGCGGATAGCCGCAATCGACATTCTCCTGAGCCACCGCCATGAAAGACATGAGCACACTCGCCAGGAGCCCGGCGGAAAGCGTCAGAATACGGCGGGATACAAGCATCAGTTGCCCAACCCCTGCGCCAACGCCTTGAGATCCTCGGTCCGGTCGGCGGTGATCTTGCGCAGACAGTCATTGATGAGCAGCGGCGTGATCGACCCGCTTTCGGGGTACTGGTAGACCAGACAGGCCTTGTCCCGGTAGCCGATCCAGCTGCGCTGGGCATCGCGAAGCTTTTCCGGAGACTCGGGCGACCAGTCCTTCACCACGTCCATTGCGGCCTTGTAAGCCTCGTTCAGCTCTGCGTCGGCGGCCTGGTAGGCCCGGGCGGAACATTCGTTCAGCTCCAGCTGGGTCTGTGCGTCTTCACACGGGTTCTCAGCCGCCTGCTGCGCCGCAGCGCCCGCCACCGGCATGGAAGCGAAAGCGGCGATCAGGGCCCCCGCGAGCAAGCGCTGAGTGTTTTTCCCCGGAAGGATCATAGCTTTCCCATGATCTTGTTGTTGAAGCCGTAGACCGTACGGCCACCGCCGAGAGGCACAAGCGTTACCGAGCGCGTCTGGCCGGGTTCGAAACGTACGGCGGTTCCGGCCGGGATATCGAGACGCATGCCTCTTGCCTTGTCGCGGTCGAAAGCAAGGCCTTCGTTTGTCTCGAAGAAATGGTAGTGGCTGCCCACCTGAATGGGCCGGTCGCCGGTGTTGGAAACATCCAGCGTCACCGTTTCCAGCCCGGCATTCAGCTCGATCTCACCTTCGGCGGGGAAAAGTTCTCCGGGGATCATCTTTGTCTCCTTCAAAAGGGTCAGCGGATGGGCTCGTGCACTGTGACGAGTTTGGTGCCGTCGGGAAAGGTCGCTTCCACCTGGACGTCGTGGATCATGTCGGCAACACCGTCCATGACCTGGTCCCTGGTCAGAACCTTGCCGCCTGCCGCCATCAGATCGGCAACCGTGCGGCCGTCCCTTGCGCCTTCGACGATGAAATCGGTGATCAGCGCGACGGCTTCGGGATGGTTCAGCTTCACGCCGCGGTCCAGGCGGCGGCGGGCGACCATCGCGGCCATGGAAATCAGCAGCTTGTCCTTTTCGCGCGGGGTCAGGTTCATCGGTGGATGTCCTCCTTGTTCATGGGTCCGTGACCTAACAATGCCAGACGCGCGGCAGGTCCGCCGAGCGATATCCGGTCAGGAAGGTGATCAGGGCGTTGCGCAGATCGCAGCTATCATCCGACACGAAGCGGACTGACAGCAAGCCGTTCCATGCGCTGGCGGCGGCCTGCACGGTGCCTGAGGTGAGATTGTCGAGACAGGAGCGGGCCAGCTCCAGACGGTCCTGGGCATCGGGGGTGCAGTCGACGAGGGTTGCCACCGCCTGCCCTTCTCTGGCGGTCGCCGGTCCGGCCAGGATCTGTTCCGCATTGCCGCCCAGACGGACTTCGTCGGCAAAGACCAGCCTGCCGTTGCGGCGGATACGCCAGCTGTCCCTGAAAAACACCGAATTGACCCGTTCGCCCATGGCCATGCGGCCGAATACGATTGTTTCCAGCATCAATAGTCGCGCGTTTGAAGCAAGATCTGCCCGGATCGACCGCGACAAGGCGGACCGGTTGAAGAGAATCGTTTCCTGGGGCAGCCATTCGAGAACCGCGTTGTCGCCTACGGTCAGAACACCTGTCACTTTTGCCGAGCCGCCTGCGCTTTCGTAAGCGCGTTCAGCGGTCTGGGTGGTCACAATAGCGTGTGCGCCCTCCGCCAGACTGACTTCGTAGGACAGACGGTCGCCGCCGGTCAGGCCGCCCGCGGTGTTGAGGAGAACGGCTGTCTGCGGCAGATCATAGACCTTGGGCAAGCGGACTTTCGCGGCGCCGCGCTGATAGAGATCGGTGAGCCGGGTGGTGCCGCCGGATACGGCAAAGGCGACGCGCGCGGAACCGTCCACGCGCTGCATGGCAATGCCATTCAAGCCAGAATCCGATGCCACCCCAGCATCATACATGAGTGTTCCGCTCCCCGGGTTCCCGGTACATCGTTTTTATCGGACCGGACTTCCAAGCATGTTGCGGGTCTTGTCCGGGATGCAAGAAAGAAGTTGGTCCCGGTAATCTTAGCAAGAGCCGGGCCAAGGAAGAGCAATTTGGCAGAGGCTACGGGTTCGGTCAAAAATCACAGGCTTTTCCAGAGCTTGCAGCTGCCGGCTCCATAAATTTGCCTTAAAAATCGGCAAATGCCAAAAAGAACGGCAATGAAGAGTTGTCCGGAAGGGGTTGCCCTCGGAGGCACGATCCGGTTCTTTAAGGATCACCATATTATATTGCTGCCTCGACCCGTCATGCGGGACCGTAGTCTGCGGGATAACCGAATGTTCTCTAGCCCTTTTGGCCGTCTGGCATCGCTTTGTCTGACCTTACTCGTTCCGGCCCTCTTCCTGAGCCTGGCAATGCGCCCGGCACAGGCGGATATCGGCGCCTATATCCTTGTGGACGCAAGGACAGGCGCGGTGCTCGAACAGAAGAACGCCACCGGTAAATGGTACCCCGCCTCGCTGACCAAGATGATGACCGCCTATGTGACCTTCAAGGCGATCCGGGAAGGCCGCGCTTCCCTCAATTCCGCAGTGGTGCAGTCTAAAAACTCGATCTCCGAGCCGCCCAGCAAGATGGGGTTCAAGGTGGGCACGCGCTTCACTGTCGACACGGCGCTGAAGATCATCCTGATCAAGTCCGCCAATGATGTCGCCGTCGCGCTGGGCGAAGCGATAGGCGGGTCGGAAGCGAATTTCATTGCGATGATGAATGCGGAAGCCAGGCGTCTCGGCATGACCAATACCCGCTTCACCAATCCGCATGGATTGCCGGACAACGCGCAGGTGACCACCGCCCGGGATCTTGCGATCCTCGCCATGGCTCTCAGGGAAGATTTTCCCGAATCCCGTGATTATTACAAACATCCCGGCATCCGCTTCGGCAAGAAGACGCTCAGGTCCGCCAACCGGGAATTCCTGTTGCGCGTGCCCGGCGCGAACGGCATGAAAACCGGGTATATCTGCAATTCCGGCTACAATGTCGCCGCGTCCGTTACCCGGCGCGGACGTACCCTGATTGCCATCATCCTGGGCGCAGGGTCCGGTCTGGAGCGCACGGCGTTCGCGCGGCAGCTCTTCGACGAGGGCTTCCGCAAGAACGGGCGCGGCCAGAAGGTCACCAGCCTCTCCGGGTCTTCCGCTTCGGCACCGGCCGACGGCTACTGCCGGCGCAACAAGAGCCCGGGTGCGAAGGGCTACATGGCGCGCTTCGACATGGAAAACAAAACCCGTGGCGGCTTTCTGTTCTTTGCCGACGCCGGCGGCGGCAAGAAAGAAGCAGAGGTCGATGAAAGCGGGTTCATGCTGTCAAACGGCAAGCCGGACTGGGCGAAAATTCTCGACCGGACCCTCGGCCCGCGTCAGGTTGCCTATCGTCCCATTCAGGTCGGCCTCGGAAACCCGACCGGAACGCCCGCGGCGGCCGCGTCCGCGTCCGGCGCTCCGTTGAGCCTGAGCGCGGAAGAGATCCCGCTGCCGGCCGCCAACCCCGTGCGCCGCGCGGAAATTGAAATTCGTGGCAAGTTGCAGAAGACCGCCGCGGCGTCCACTTCGGCCGCTGCCATTACCGAGCAAGCCACGCAAGTGCGCCCGGGCGCTGCCGTGGATGTTTCAAAGGCCGCACCCGGTTCGATTTTCCGAAAAGGGCTGGATTTCGCGATTCCCGTGCCCGCTCCAAGTCCACGCAAGCCATAAAGTGTAGTCCTGTTCCGGAGTCGCCCGGAATCCAACAGCTTTCCTGCCGACTTTCATGGAAGCAGCGAAGGCCTGGCGTGAGGTGTATCCTTGCCGGGCCGAGAGAACGACGGATGTTGGAATAGGGGTTATTGACAAGGTTAACTCTTTATTTACGCTGTTCCTTAAGACTGAGGTAAGCATTCCACTTCCACAGGACCCTCCTGAGCCGTGAAATGCTGCCAGACCCCCAGGGGATTTTTGCGGCACAGAATGTGCCGGCAAGACAGATCGAGAGA
Source organism: uncultured Roseibium sp. (assembly GCF_947496995.1). Classification (GTDB taxonomy): domain Bacteria; phylum Pseudomonadota; class Alphaproteobacteria; order Rhizobiales; family Stappiaceae; genus Roseibium. Next base: position 8,074 of record NZ_CANMFD010000006.1, on the reverse strand, counting down.
TCGCATCATGATGGAACCGAAATCCAACGCCACTATCCGCGCCCTTGCGAGCCTGGCGGAGCTTTCCGCCAATCAGCTCGAAGAAGGGGTTTCGGTTGAAGAGGTCATTGCGACCCTGCGAAAGGCGGCGGAAGCGGTGCGGACCGTTGTCGATAGCGGAGATGATGCGGAGCAGATCGGTGATGACACCGACCTTGCCCAGGACCTCACACCGATGGAACTTTCCGCCAAAGACGGCGAAGAGGAAAATTCCGTGAACGAGGCGGAGCCGGAAACAGCCGAAGTGACGGTTCTGAACGCGGGCTGATCCCGCGCGGCCGTTATCCTTTTGACCTTTCCCTGAAAAGAATGTTAGCGGTGCGGCTTACTGCGCCGCCCCTTTTCCGTTCCTGCGCAAGCAGACAGAACGGACATCATCGCGTTCCGCGTGGCGGCCCGATCTGGAGACACGCGTCATGGCTTCCCCGGCACCGACCTCTGAAGATGCGGTCCGCAAAGGGCCGAAGCCGCCCATTCCGCTTTCCGTCCTGACCGGCTTCCTCGGCTCGGGCAAGACCACGCTGCTGAACCGGCTGCTGAAAGATCCGGCGATGGCGGACACCGCTGTCATCATCAACGAATTCGGTGAAATCGGTCTCGATCACCTGTTTGTGGATCAGGCCGGCGACGGCATCGTGGAACTGTCCTCCGGGTGCCTGTGCTGCACGATCCGGGGCGATCTGGTGACGACGCTGGAGAACCTTTTGCGCCGGCTGGACAATGGCCGGATGGAGAAGCTGAACCGGGTTGTGATCGAAACCACCGGCCTTGCGGACCCGGCGCCGATCCTGCACACCGTCATGCTGCATCCCTATCTGGTGATGCGCTACCGGCTCGACAGCGTGATCACGCTCGTGGATGCGGTCAACGGCCTGTCGACACTGGAAAATCACAAAGAAGCGCGCAAGCAGGCAGCGGTCGCGGATCGGCTGGTCTTCACGAAGACCGATCTGCTGACGTCCGAAGCGGAGCGCTCGGCCTTCGCGGATCTCAAGCAGCGCCTTGCGGTGCTGAACCCGGGCGCGCAGCGTCTGGATGCATCCGCCGGTGAGGCCGTTGCCGAAAAACTGTTCAATGCCGGGCTCTACAATCCGAAATCAAAGATCCCCGATGTGGCGGCGTGGCTGAACGCGGAAGCCTATGAAACCTCCAGGCATCACGGCCATGCCCACCATCATCATGATCACGGGCATGACCATGACCACACACATGACCACACACATGACCACGGGCACGGGCACGACGTGAACCGGCACAGCGACTCCATCCGCGCCTTCACCCTGTCGACGGACCGGCCGGTTTCCGCATCGGCCCTGGAAATGTTTCTCGACCTGCTGCGCTCGGCCCACGGTCCGAAGCTGCTCAGGGTCAAGGGGATTGTCAAACTGGCGGAGGACCCGGACAGGCCCGTGGTCATCCACGGCGTCCAGCACGTCTTCCACCCGCCCGCGACCCTGGAGGCCTGGCCGGACGAAGATCACCGCACGCGCATGGTCTTCATCACCAGGGACCTGCCGGAAGGCTTCGTGCGCAAGATGTTCGAAGCCTTCTCCGGCGCCCTGCTGCCCGACACACCGGACTCCAAGGTCATGACGGACAATCCGCTGGCGATTTCGGGGTTTACCAGCCCGATCCGCTGAACCGGCGATTTGTTGATGTGGGCGGTAGGTGGAGTTTGGTTGCGGTCTGGGGAATGGTCAGGATGGGGCCGGGAGGAGGCTGGCCGATTTGGATACCGTGAACAAAGAAAGTGGTCATTCTTGTGCGGTGGACATGTAGTCACTTCCGGCCCTATGCCGACATTCAACACCTATTGATTCAATGCCTCCTTTGCGCCTTAAATTCGGTCATTTCGAACTCCATTTACGATCCCGAAATCGGTCGTAGACATTTGATGTTCACTGCATACTGCGTCATTGTTCCTGTCGCCTATGCAATTGCATGGCAGCGCGTATCAAAGCTCGAAATGTACGGGAGGACCGCAGGGCCTGTATCAGCTCCACCTCCAAATTTTCCAACGAAGCATCGGCTAGCGAACCTCCTTGGAGTAGGCGCTCGACCTTAGCCTTGAGTTTGCTGGACAGCGGTGCTTTGCCGGCCAACACCTTCGACAAATGGGCCTGGTGGATTCCCAAGGCTGACGCCAACTCGACCTGGGTCAACTCGTCTTTCCGCTGACGCGCTTTCAGAGCTGCGATGACTGAGCTGTTCTTGTTTATCATATGCATTACATATATGCTTTACATATCGGAGGGCAATACCATGCATCATCGTCGTTTTGAACCCGAGGACGAAGTCGTTCCAGGCGTGCGATATGGTCGCCAAGAATGGGTCCCAACGCCTGCGTTTTGGGCGGCCATGGCTGATCTCGAAGGTGGCGAAGCGGACGACTACGTCAGCCCGATGGGAACGCCATTGGCTGAGGATCTCGCATTCTGCCTGCTGGGTGGATTTGGGGTGAAGATGGAGCTCAACCGCGCAGCTTGGGAACGTCTGGACACCGTTGGGGCACTCCGGGCCAATGACGTCCCAAGTGCGGTCGAGTTCGAGGACTTACTCAGCGAACCGCTACTGGTGAATGGCAGGCTGCATAAGTATCGCTATCCAAAGCAGAGGGCCGGTCGCCTGAACGTCGCGCTCAATTCAATTCGGAATTCTCCTCCCGACACGAACGATCCGATCAGCTTTCGAAACAATTTGATGGAGTTGCCCGGAATTGGTCCTAAGACGGCATCTTGGATCGTCAGGAATCATGTCGGCAGCGACGAGGTAGCCATTCTGGATGTGCATGTCCTGCGCGCAGGTACGATGATTGGCCTTTTCCCCGAGACATATCGACTGCCACGCGACTATGAGGCGTTAGAGCGAAAGTTTCTCAGATTCGCCCAGGCTCTTCAGATTCGGACATCAATTCTCGATGCAATTATGTGGCGAGAAATGCGCATTTTGTTCGGCTGACTATTTCTCCGTGCACTCCTTTGTTATGATTACTTAGGGGTGATTCTATGTCGAGCAAGCAAACACCAATACGTTCGCGGACCTGGGACGGCAGAGCCGGGGGTATTGCCCTTGGAGGTGAGAACGGCGACGAATGCGATCTGGCTATTGACGTAGACTTAGAAGGCGTTCGCCTATCTCGCCTGGAGCTGCTCAAGATTGGCGACACGCTCAGGGTGGATCTCCGAAGCGAAGGGGCGTTCCCTACTGTCGTCTGCGTGGATGCCCAAGGGGAGCTCGTGGGAGCTTTGTCGGCGTTCTTAAATCTGGCGCGACTCATTAAATGCCTTAGGAACGGGGTGGAATACCAAGTGGAGGTCACGCATATCCGCTCAGGTGGATGTCACGTGGTTGGGAACCGTGTGCCCTAATGATTGTTGCAGGGGGGCTCTATCGCGAGGAATGCATACGCCCGGCATGGTCGCGAATATTCGGCTCGGGAGGCAGGGCCGCCGCCGCCGTTTCCCGGCTGTCGCCTGGCACGCGGCTTGTTGCTTATGCCTGCAAAGGTTGGGTCGACGACGTCGAGCACTCGATGTCGGCTTTTGGCGTGGCCACGGACCTTCAGCCCATCCCAGAGGACATTGCATTCCACTATCTTCACCCGCTTTCCCATGCGGAGCTCTCTGGTGCCCCCGAAGCGCGCTATAGGTCCTTGCGGGCCGTAGGGGAAACTGTGCTTCGGTTTGGTTATGTGGAGGGAGATGCGTTGGTCGATGCGAAGCGAGCGGTCTTCGATCCCCAAAATGCCGACGAGGTTCTTCGCTTCAGGGAAAACGGGTCTCAAGCCGAAGCGCTGGCGATAGTCCTCAACGAAGTGGAACTAAAGCTGGCGATGGGCGACGCTGGCGAGGAAGCCGCACGGGGACTCATACAGCATTCCAGAGCATCCGTCGTCGTGATCAAACGCGGACCCCTTGGAGCAACGGTGGTCACCGATGGTCTGGCCGCACACGTGCCTGCCTATGCGGCCAATTCGATTTTCAAGATAGGCTCCGGTGACGTATTCAGCGCGATATTTGCCCAGCGCTGGGGGGAGGAAAACAAAGACCCGGTAGTAGCGGCTGACACGGCGTCACGCGCGGTAGCTTCGTATGTGGAAACGCGAAATACGCAGGTTAATCTGTCCGCATTGACCACAATTCTGCCAAGGCCAGCGCCTGACCTTGCGAGCAAAATCTATCTGGCAGGCCCTTTCTTCACCTTGGCCCAACGCTGGATGGTGGAGGAAGCTCGAATGTGCCTCATGTCCCTTGGTGCAAACGTATTCTCGCCCATCCACGACGTCGGATCGCACGGGGATGCGGAATACATCGCCAAGCGCGACCTCGACGGATTGGAGCAATGTTCTGTGGTGCTTGCGTTGCTGGACGGCGAAGACGCCGGAACTTTGTTCGAGGTCGGCCATGCGCGTCGGCACGGCATACCCGTCGTGGCGCTAGCGGAAACACCTCGTCCTGAAAGCCTTACAATGCTTCAAGGCACTGGTTGCAAAATTGTGTCAGACTTCTCGACCGCCATTTACGAAGCAATTTGGGGGACTGCCTGATGAAGGCCCTACTGATGTCCGGTGGATTGGATTCTTCAGCGTTGGCGCACTGGTTACGACCGGAAATTTGCGTCACGATTGACTACGGTCAGATCGCTGCCAAGGGTGAGTTCGCAGCTTCGTCCGCACTTTGCAGTGCGATGGGGCTTGAGCATCGACGCATAGCCGTCGACCTCTCCTCCCTGGGCTCAGGTTCCATGACGGATCGTCCGTCGGCGCCAGGAGCGGCTGCGGCGGAATTCTGGCCTTACAGGAATCAGATGCTCATTACTCTAGCCGCCATGATGCTCATGCCCGAAGGCGTCACAGAGATTATGGTCGGGGCGGTCTCCACCGATCGGCATGCCGATGGCAAGGCGGCCTTCTTTCGTGCGATGAATCGTGTGCTGTCGATCCAGGAAGGCGGTATCCACGTTACTGCACCGGCGCGCCATATTTCAACGCCAGAGTTGTTACGCAAATCAGCCTTTCCGTATGATCTTATCGGGCTGACGTTCTCATGTCATGTCCACGAATTTGCATGCGGTCAATGTGGTGGGTGCCTCAAGCATCGGGAATGCGTCGACGCCGTCTATCACAGAATGCATGAGCAGCTAGTCTGATGGCAGGATACGCACCAGATCAGATTAAGAAGATAAAGGGAGGCATAGCGCCACCGACTATCGTTGGCGACGGTTCCGCTCTCGCGTTCCAGACCGATCTTGTCGGAGTACAATCAAACATCAGTGAGGGGCTCAACAAAGATGACGAACTCACGGTCAGCATTCTCACCCAAGGAAAGATCAGAAGCGCGGTCTGCGAAACCGCTGATGGTGCCGTCGTCGGGACCTTAGCGGCATTTCTTGGTTTGTCTCGGTTGATCGGCGATCTTGAGCGAGGCATTGGGTATGTCGCTGTCGTCGAGTTCGCGTCCTTCTCCCGGTGTTCAGTCAAGGTGTTTCGCCGATGATTTCCGTTGTAGGAGGTGTGTACGAGGAACGCTGCAAGTACCCGGCATGGAATCAGATCTATGGCTCCGGGCTAAGAGCTGCAATTGCGGTAAGTTCCGTCTCCGATACGGTGAGCTTACATGCCTACGTCCCGGAGGAATGGACGAAAGACGTTGAGTTAACGTTGGCTAGCTTCGGTGTGAACGGAGATCTCCACGCATCTAAACATCCAATGAGTTTCGAATATCTACATTCCTTTGTGCGCGTGGATCCGCCAGAGCAACAGCCAAGTCTTTATCCGGCACTCTCGGTGGAGAGCGATGTGGTGCTGCGTTTCGGCATGATGGAAAGTGATGCACGTGTCAAAGGTGACAGAGTAGTCTACGATCCTCAGGCGCCCGATGCTTCTTATTACTGCAATGGATCAAACGCCGGTTCCTTGGCAATGATCGTGAGTGGATGGGAACTTCCAGGCACACGCGCAGAACTCCTGAAGAGGAGATCAGAGGACAGGCAAGAAAGCCTCATGCCCAATGAAGATACTCTACTCAAAGCGATCATTAATCTACGTGATCTTCCACATCCCCCGCAAATCGTGTTGGTGAAAGACGGTCTGGGCGGATTGATAGTTTTTCAAGGGGATCAGCCGGTTTCCGTCCCAAGCTACGCGGCCGAGAGTTTTTTTCGAATTGGGGCAGGTGACGTAACTGCTGCGGCGTTTGCGCATGCTTGGGGTGAATTGAACTTAGATCCTGTCGATGCAGCACACTATGCTGCCCGCTGTACGGCATATTTTGTCGAGGGTCCGCGTCTCCCACTACCTTCAGTCGCGGGGGTAAGTGACCGAAAGCCCAATACAATAAGGCGCGAAAGGATTCGCATTGTCGGGCTAGGCGACTTTGAACTTGATGCACTGGCCCACACAACACAGGGATGGTTGAGCTATCTTGGGGGGGATGTGAGTTATGTGAAATTTGGGTTGGAAGGACTTGCTTCAAACGGCCAGGACGATATTGACCTTCTTCTAGTTGGGTCGCGATGCTCGATGAAAGAATTCGAAGCCGCCGCAAGAGCTGACCTCCAGCCAACTGTTATCTTCTGGCCTTCCGCTGAGGCATTTGCCGCACAATTCTATTTCCCAGATGCAGTAGTGGCCAGCGATTATGCGACAGCGCTGTACCATGTCATGAGAAGCTCGAAACAATGAGACCGCCGCAGTTTAGAGGTGGTTCCAAAGAAACGAATTCGCGGGTCAATCGCTTGAGTAAGACTGGCAAGTCACCCGAGGAAATCATTCGGGAGGCTCATGACCGCTGGATCGAGTTTATCGAATTTATTGATGCACGCGCCCACACGCGCTGGGTGTTTCGAGGTAGTGGGTCTCGCAGCTATCGATTCGTACCAAGCATAGGGCGTAAGAGCGATACCTATACACCTTTGAAAGAAGAGCGTCTTTTCCGTGCGTTCCAAAGATCGGCGGATATTATGCTAGCTACTCGTCCCGTGTCGGACTGGGATTGGCTGGCTGTTGCGCAGCACCATGGTCTTCCAACCCGTTTGTTGGACTGGTCGACCAATCCCTTGGTTGCCTGCTACTTTGCCGTTTCAAGTCACTCCAAGGAAGAAGAAGACGCCGTCGTTCATGCCTATAGCATTCCCGATGAGGACGTCATCGACCCTAAGAAGCATGACGATCCATTCTCCATCGATCGAGTAATGTTCCTGTTGCCATCGAAATCCGTCAGCCGCATCGTGAACCAACGAGGGTTGTTCTCGGTGCACAATAAACCCAACGAGCCTTGGGATCCACCGAAGATGGATGAGTTCGTTATACCAGCGTCGATGCGGGCGCGATTCCGGCGGGGACTGTTCAAGATGGGCATCGACCATAGTCACATCTATCCCGACTTGGGAGGCCTGTGCGAGACCTTGAAGTGGCGGTACGAAGCCGGCATCGGCATCGGCGACCCAATGATCGGGTGATGGGATGGACCAGTTGAAAACTCTTCGCGAGAATATCATAGCAGCCGTGAAGACCAAAGAGCTCACGGAGACCGAAGCCTGGCAAGATCTGTCTGCCCTATCGTCGAACACATATGTCGACACGATCGAGACGTTTGATGACGAAGTTCGGATCGACGGTGACCGATTTGAAGGCCCCCTGATATGGCACGTCACCCTTCATTACGGGCCGCACGCATCCGAGGACGAACTCATCATCTCAGACAGTTTCCCGGGGAGTTTTGAAGGACATCTTAAGGACGGCGTCCCATTGATCGAACATATGCTGGCCGAAGTGTCATCCTTCTATGAATGATGTACGTATGGCGATTAGGCGATGTCGCCTATAAGTTATATCGTCCTCATCAACTTCATTGCCTGAGTACTGGTTTTGAACTAACTGATCACGTCTGTCGGCTTCAAAAGCGCCGAAAGCAGGTCGCGCGCTGTGAGTTGATCTAATGTGTAAAATGCAGTCAGAATGTAAGCGGCGGCTGGACCCCACCTGTTCGCTCCCGTCGTGATGCTGGAATCCATACCCATTGTCGATTTGGGAATG
>NZ_CANMFD010000005.1 GCF_947496995.1 uncultured Roseibium sp. | reverse complement strand
GGATCAAACTCTCAGGTTTAATAAAAGTTCAATCACAGGCAACTTAATCAATCGCTATGCATTAAAGCACTCAATGTGAAAATCAGCATCTCTGCCAACCCCCACAAGAATTAACAAGAGCTCGATAAAACCAGACGAATAAATCCGTCCAGCCAAATCGGCTTCCTTGTTTGAAAGATCAAACGTACCTGCGTAACCCTTACTTAAAAACCAAAACCAAAACACAAGTGCTCCGATAATGGCTTCCCGCAAGGCCAACGCCGCCTACGCTTCCCTTCCTTCAAAATCAAATTGTCAATGAACCATTCACAGGTAGTGAATGCGGCACAAAGGCCTCCGACCAAAGACGTCAAACTTGCTTCCTGTTGCCAGGTCAGAGCGACGAAGATGTCCGGTAGAACCAACAGCAGAGCGCGCCGAGATGGCGGCGACGCCGTCGATGGAGGGCGTTATACGCAGGGGCCGAACCGGAGTCAACAGACTTTGTCAAAAAAGATTCACAGAACAAATCAGGCTAAAAATAGCAGCGCAACATCATCATGTTAGCGCGCCCACTCCCGCCCGGTGGTCCGGATTTCCGGCGGATACGGATCCGCCGTGCTTCCGCCCGACCGCACCCTTGTGCTCCCCATTATTATAAAGACGTCTTCCTGGGAGATTTTAACCACAGAACTGACAAATTCTGGAGGTACCGACGCCGGATACCTAGACGGCTGCCATGCCGGCGGTGCAGAAACAATTGACGTTTTTAATCAAACACTGCATTTAGCAGGACCTGATTATGTTTGGCGGACCCTATCCCCCAGCCCTTTTTGACGGGCTGACGGTTATGGTCTTCTCGCAGGCTGTATAAAGGACCGGACAGGAATTAATGCAATTTGGCCCTTTCCATAGCGCTCAGACCGTCCGTATCGAGCTTGGCGACGAGCCTCCGCTGCGCGGCTATGAGGGCCGCAGCGGTCTGTCCGACCGCCGACAGGTTTCCCTACGCTGGCTGGCGGGAACCGTCCTGACCGGCGTGACGTCTCTGTTCCTGATGGGCGGCGCCCTGATGGCCGCGCTCGACGGCCAGTACAGCGTGGAGGCTGCTCCTTCTGCAGATACCTACCTGAACGGCCTGGGCCTTTCCGCAGACGGCGGCAGCAAGGGCGACAGGGTCCTGCGCACGGCGGCCGAATATTCCAGCAAGCATGTGATCGACGTGAATGTCGTCACCCGCGACGGCGACAGGGACCATATCCGTGTGCAGCCGCATGTCTTTGTCAGCGCCACACTGGCCACGAGAAAAGACCCCGATCTTGCGGATAGCATTCCGCCCTTCAATCCGCTGAACATGTTTGCCGACAATCGGGAAGAAAACTTTCCGGTGGGACTGAGCGACACCGGCTCCCCCGTCCTGACCGACTCTGTCTACGGCGCCAAGCTTGAGAGCGAAGTCAGCATCAGCCTGACACCGTTCCCGGTTTCCAGCCGCGCCATCGATCTTGAGAAAACACCCTCGGAGACCGAGGTGGAATTGCGGGTTCGCGAGACCGCCCGCACCCTGTCCATCGACGCCGTTGAAATGGCCGCCAAAACCCTCGTCGATCCGGGTCGCTTCGATTTCAACCTCGCCCTTCAGCCCGATCTGGAGCGCTATGCGGTGCGCATCACGCCCGAGAACGTGTCCTTCGTCTCCAAACGGGACGAAGACATCCGCTTCGCAGGCATGGATGAAAACATCGTCCCGGTAACCGAGGGCCAGGACCTCGCCGACATCCTCATGGATTACGAGGCGACCGAAGACGAAGCCCGGACGATCGCCTCGGCCCTGCGGACCAACTTCGGCATATCGGACCTCGAGGATGGCCAGAGGCTCCGGATCGCCTTCGCGCCGTCACCTGAAAATCTCGAGCGCATGCGCCCCGAACGCATCAGCCTCTATGAGAATACCGAACACCGGGCGACGGTCGCCCGTTCCGACAGCGGCGACTATGTCAGGGCCAAGGAACCCAGCACCTTCCTCGCCGATGCTTTCGCGGAAGCCGACCGGGTTTCCTACGGCGGGCCGACACCAGCGATCTACGACAGTCTCTATCAGACGGCGCTCGAACAGGAGATGCCCGAGGAGATCATCGACGATCTGGTGCGCATGTTCTCCTTTGACGTCGACTTCAATGCGCGCGTCCAGCCGGGAGACTCCCTGGACCTGTTCTTCGCCGATGGCGATGACAACAGCGGCCCGAAAATTCTCTATGCGTCCCTGAATACCGGCAACACGACACGCGAATTCTACCGTTACCGGACACCGGACGACGGGGTCACCGACTTTTACGACGCCTCCGGCCAGAGCGCGAAAAAGTTCCTGGTGCGCAAGCCGCTCAACGGCGGCAAGTTCCGCTCGGGTTTCGGCATGCGTCGCCATCCGATCCACCGATACACCAAGATGCACCTGGGTGTTGACTGGTCCGCACCCCGTGGCACACCGATCATCGCCGCAGGCAACGGGACAGTTCTCAAGGCGGGCTGGAGTTCCGGCTACGGGCGGCGCATCGAACTGCGCCATACCAACGGATACACCACCACCTACAACCACATGAGCGGCTTCGGCAAGGGTATCAAGGAAGGCTCCCAGGTCACCCAGGGCCAGATCATCGGCTATGTGGGATCGACCGGGCTTTCCACCGGCCCGCATCTTCACTACGAAGTGCTGGTGAATGGCCGCTACATGGATCCGATGCGTATCAAGCTGCCCAAGGGCAGAACCCTCGACGGGGAAATGCGCGCCTCCTTCGAGGCCGAGCGCTACCGGATCGACACGCTTCTGGAGCGCGTCCGCAAACCCTCCCGTATCGCTGCGATCAACTAAAGTATTTCCGTACAAGACCGGGCTCAGACCCTTGCCGGAATTTCAGTCACGGCTTGCTGAACAAGGATATTGTTTTATCCTCATGCATGAAGCCGTGACCTGTTTCGAAACCCCGATCAGGCGCCTTGCGCTGCGACGATGATGATCTCGACCGTATAGTCGGGCGTTGCCAGTTTGGATTCGCCGCAGGCCCGCGTCGGCGGATTGGCCGGGTCGATCCAGGCGTCCCAGACGGCGTTCATCTCGGCGAAATCATCCATCGAGGCAAGCCAGATTGTCGCCTGAAGCAGCCGCGACTTGTCGCTGCCCGCTTCGGCCAAAAGCTTCTCGATCTTCTCGAGGATCACTTTGGTCTGGTCCTGGACGCTTTCGCCGGGATTACCGACCTGGCCGGCCAGCCAGACGAGACCGCCGTGAATGACGGCCTGGCTCATGCGCGGACCTGGATGCAGCCTCTTGATATCGGACATGACGAATTTCCTTCTCTCTTCAGATGATCGGACCGCTCAGACGAGCCGGGCCGGAGCCAATGCCTGGACCACACTGTCCGTCAGATCGGACTTTCTGCCCAGACAAAGATCCGCCGTCAGTTGCGACAGCGCCGGAGCTGTCTGTACGCCATAGCCCCCCTGTCCCGCCAGCCAGAAAAAGCCGTCCGCATCAGACGCGAAACCCACAACCGGTGTCCGGTCCGCAACGAAGCTGCGCAGGCCTGCCCAGTTCCGCTCAACGCGGGTCACCGGCATGGTGACCGCCTGTTCGAAGCGATGAAGACCTTCGGCAAGCACCATGTCGTCCGCCCACACGTCATGGGGCGCAACCGGGTCCTCATCTGCGGGAGAGACCATCAGCTTGCCGGCGTCGGGCTTGGCGTACCAGCTTTCCGACGCGCTCGCGACAAGCGGCCAACCGGTGACATCGACGCCCTCCGGCGGCGGTATGATGGCCGCCGAGCGGCGCATGGCGACAAGGCCGATTTTTCTGACACCCGCCAGGGCTGCGATCTCATCCGCCCAGGCGCCGGCAGCGTTGATCAGAACCGGAGCCTCGAAAACACCCTGAGGCGTTTCCACCCGCCACTGTCCGGAAACCCGGGTTATGCGCCGCGCCGGCGCGGACATGACGAAGTGCGCGCCATGCCTTCTGGCAAGGCGCGCCAAGCCCTGCAAGAACCGGTCGACATCAATGTCCTTCGCATCGCGCTCGATGGCCGCGGCGGCGATCCGATCTTTGCGCAACAGAGGGAAAAGCGAGACGGCCTCATCCGGCGTCAACCTTTCCATGCCCTCGGCGCCCTTCAGATAGGCCTCGAAAGCACCCAGCTCGTCCTCGCCGGCTATCAGCATCTCGCCACGTGGAGACAGAAGGCTCGCGTCCGATATCCCCTCCGGATTTTCCAGGACCGGTTCGGATATCGCGTTCAAGGCCCTCAGGGTCTGATTGCCGTAGTTGCGGATGTAGATCGCCGCCGAGCGGCCAGTGGAATGCCGGCCGAGGGCGTCTTCCATTTCCAGAACCCTGACGGAGGCGTGGGGCGCAAGACGCGCAGCCGCCCCCGCGCCGGCAATTCCGCCGCCGATGATCAGAAAATCGGAGGTTTCGGTCATGCGTCCTGAAATCCCGTCAGGAAACTGGTGAGGTTCTGGCCAAGCTCGTCAGACAGATACCCGCCTTCCTGGACAAGCAGCGTCGGCAGGGAGAGCCGGGCAATCGCCGCACCGATCCGGCTGAAGCCCGGCGTCGTGACGGCAAGCCCCTTCAGGGGATCCTTCTCGTAGGCATCAAGGCCAAGGGCGACGATCAGCACATCGGCCCCGAAAGCACGGATATGGTCGAAGGCGGTTTCCAGCGTCTTCAGATAGTCGTCGTCCCCGGTACCACGCACCAGTGGCAGGTTCAGATTGAAGCCTCTGCCGGGCCCCTCGCCGCGCTCGTGGCCATGCCCCCAGAAGAAGGGGTAGAACCGGACCGGGTCCGCATGAACGGACACTGTCAGGACATCGCCGCGCTCATAGAAAATGCCTTGCGTGCCGTTACCGTGATGAACGTCGACATCAAGAATGGCGGGCCGCTTTCCGGCCCTTAACAACCGTTCGGCAGCGATAGCGGCGTTGTTGAGGAAACAGAACCCGCCGGCGAGATCGCCAAAGGCGTGATGCCCCGGCGGGCGCGACAGCACATAGGCGCCGTCTTCCCCGGCCGCGATCAGATCCGCCCCCTGCACGGCACTCTGGGCCGACCAATAGGCCGCCTCCCACGTCCCCGCCGCGATCGGGCAACTGGTATCGGCCTGGTGAAACCCGGCCTGTCCCACGGCGGAGCGCGGGTAACTCGCCGTGCGCCGGTCGGGATGAATATTCGGGATCACTTCGTCCGACGCACCTTCAATGCGTTGCCAGCGCGTGTGGATTGTCTGCAGAAAAACCAGATATTCAGCCGAATGAAGCGCCGCGATCGGACCCATGCCGTGGTCGACCGGTGCCTCGAACCGGCAGCCGGCCGCTTCGGCGCCACTCTTCAGCACTTCGATCCGCCGGGGCTGCTCCGGATTTGCCAGTCGTGTGCCGTTGGCCATGAAATGTTTCGGGTCATGCAGCCATTGGCGTTCGTCAAACAGGGCCTTCATGAACGGTTCCTCAATTTTGTCAGCGCCGGACCACGGAGATCAAAGACTGTTTCCCCCTCGCGGGGCTCAAAGCCCAGGCGCTCATAAAACCGGCTTGCATCCGGGTTGTCATGATAGACCGCGAGTTTCAGGAAGGTGACGGTCCAGGTCGCCGGCGCAAGGTCGAGCGCGGCAGCCAGAAGCTGCCTCCCGAGACCGGAGCCACGGGTATCTTCCGCCACCCACAGGTCGGAGACATAAAGTCCCGCGCCGGCGCGTGTGGTTGAAAAGAGCGGCGATGCCAGCAATGCACCAACGGTGTCTGTCTGCCTGGTTGCAATCAACGCGAAAAAGGCCGGTGGCTCGGAAAATCCGTGACGCAGCAGAATGTCGAGGTCAGCTGCATGGGTGTCACCCAGATCTCGCGAGAGCTGTGTCAGGGCACGATGGAGCCTTTCGGCGTCCCCGCGTTCCGCCCGTCTGATCTCGATTGCGCTCATGGTCAAAAAGCGGTCCTGTCCGCGCCCTTGAGCCCGAGGATCTGCCGGGCGTCATCGGGGGAGGCAACACTACGGCCGAGCTCTTCCGCAATGCTGCGGATCTTGACGACTTGTTCGGCGTTCGAGCGGGCAAGCACGCCCTTGGCGATATAGAGGTTGTCTTCCAGCCCGACCCGCACATGACCGCCCATGCTGGCCGCCGTTGCCGCAAAGGGGATCTGACTGCGCCCCGCCGCCAGGACGGAGAACAGATAGTCCTCACCAAACAGCTTGTCGGCCATCCGCTTCATGTGCTGAAGATTTTCAGGGTCCGCACCGATCCCGCCGAGAACACCGAAAACGAACTGAATGAAGAAGGGCGGCTTGACCAGCCCCCTGTCGGCAAAATGGCGCAGCATGTAGAGATGACTGATATCGTAGCATTCGAACTCGAAGCGCGCGCCGCGCTCCTGGCCCATTCGCGTCAGCACATGGGCGATATCCCTGGGGGTGTTCTTGAAGACCAGATCGTCAGAATTCAACAGGAACGGTTTTTCCCATTCGTGCTGCCAGGTATCGAAACGCTCCGCCAGCGGATAAAGGGCGAAATTCATGGTGCCCATGTTGAGCGAACACATTTCCGGTTCGGCCCGGACCGGTCCTTCGAGACGCTCGTCGAGGCTCATGACGGCGCTGCCGCCTGTCGTCAGGTTCAAAACCGCATCGCATCCAGCTTTCAGGTGCGGCAGAAACCCCATGTAATCCTCCGCTCTGGCGGAAGGCTGACCGGTTTGCGGGTTACGGGCATGCAGATGCAGGATCGCAGCGCCGGCGTCAGCCGCATCGATCGACTGGCTGGTGATGTCGGCTGCGGTCACCGGCAGGTGCGGCGACATGGTCGGCGTGTGTATGGAGCCCGTAATGGCACAGGTGATGATGATTTTTTCTGACATTGCTTGAGACTAGCTGGCCCGGGCCTGTTGTTGAGACATCCTGTCGAGAAACTGGCGCAGGGAAAGATCGAGACCCTCGATGATTTCCGCCACATGATCCGCTGTCGAAATCATCGGCGGCGCGACCAGGAAGTGATCGCCGCGATAACCGCCTCTCGTCCGCCGGGAATAAATGATCAGGCCGTTGTCATAGGCGATATCGACCAACTGGTTGTAGGCGTTCAGTTCCTTCGGCAGCGGCCGCATGTCTGCCCTGTCCTCGACCAGTTCGAACGCCAGCAGCAGCCCCTTGCCGCGCACGTCGCCGATAATCGGGTACCGCGCCATGAGTTTCTCAAGCTCCGTTTTCAGAAGCGCTCCGGTCCTGGTCGCGTTCTGGCAAAGACCTTCTCGTTCGATTTCCTCCAGCACGGCAAGCCCGGCGGCGCATGCCAGCGGATTGCCGGCATAGGTGAAACCGTGCAGAAACCCTCCGGCGTCGAGCACATTCGTGACGATATCCTTGTGCGCGACCATGGCCCCCAGGGGAACGTAGCCGGCGGCAAAGCCCTTCGAGATGACCAGGATATCGGGCTTGGCGTCCCAGTGGTCGGCGGCGAAAAATTTTCCCGTCCTGCCGCCGCCGGACATGACTTCGTCATGGATCAACAACACCCCGTACCGGGTGCAGATCTCCCGGATGCGCCGCATGTAGCCCCTGGGTGGAACAAGCGCACCGGTGGAGGCGCCGCCCACCGGTTCGACGATGAAGGCCAGGATGGTTTCCGGACCTTCGTTGAGGATCTTCTCCTCCAGCATATCCGCGTAGTGGAGGCCGGTGGCCTCGTCGTCCGGGTCGAGCCCGTCGAGATAGGCACGCGGCGCCGGGATTTTCGGCATCGGTCGCATCATCGGCTCGAAGGGGGCGGTCAGGGGCGCGTAGCCGGTCAGCGCCAGCGCGCCGAGCGTACAGCCGTGGTAACTCGGTTCCCGGGAAATGATTTTCGTCCGCTGCGCCTCGCCAGTCGCGACGGCATTCTGGCGCGCCAGCTTTATGGCGCTTTCCACCGCCTCCGACCCGCCGGACACGAAGAACACCTTGTCCAGCCCCTCCGGTGCGAGACCTGCTGTTTTCGCCGCCAGTTTTTCCGCCGGCTCGGTTTCGAAATGCAGACGATAGCCGAAGGTCGACTTCTCCATCTGTCTGCGCATGGCTTCCAGAACGCGCGGATTCGAATGACCGATGTTGCAGACCATGGCTCCCGAAGAGCCGTCCAGATAGCGTTTGCCGTCCACGTCCCACATGTAGACGCCTTTGGCCTGGTCCAGAACCGGCCGTCTTTGCCGGCTCTGATAAAACAGGTGGGATTTCTCTGGCGCGCTCATGACGGTGCTCCCGGCAGCGCGGCGCAGTCCCGTGGGCGGAAACGGACGGAAACCGTTTCCCCTTCCTGGAAGGGACGTTCGTCGATCATGTTGATTGCCTGCAGTTGCTGATCGCCGACACGGACAAAATAGCGGGCCGCCTGCCCCTGATAGTCGACAGCTTCCACGACACCGTCGAAGGCAACCCGCTCGTCCCTGGGTGCCGAGGGATCGGTCAGCAGCAGTTTTTCAGCCCGGATGACCAGCTTCACCGGTCCGGGCCCTTCCACATGCGGCGCCTTCTCCTTCGGGACGGTGATCTGGCCGAAAACGGGAAGATCGAGGGACAGGCCGACGGCATCCCCCCCTTTGCTCGTCGCGGCAAGGATATTGGAGATCCCGAGGAACCTGGAGACGAATTCGCTGGCCGGCGTGTTGTAGACGTCTTCCGGCGTGCCGATCTGCTCGACCCGGCCATCGGACATGACAACCACCCTGTCGGACATGGCAAGGGCCTCCGACTGGTCGTGGGTCACGAAGACCGTGGTGATGCCGATCCGCTGCTGAATGCGTTTCAATTCGACCCGCATGTCCTCGCGCAAATTGGCATCAAGCGCGGAAAGCGGTTCGTCAAGCAGGAGAACATCCGGCTCGATGACGATTGCCCGGGCCAGTGCGATCCGTTGCTGCTGACCTCCGGAGAGTTGTTTCGGGTACCGGTCGGCCACATGGGGAAGCTGCACAAGGTCCAGGACATCGCGCACCTTGCGTTCCATGTCGGCCTTCGAAAGGTCGCGGTATTTCAATCCGAAAGCCACGTTCTGCGCGATCGTCTTGTGCGGAAACAGTGCATAGTTCTGGAACACCAGGCCAAGATTGCGCTTGTGGATCGGCACATCGTTGACCCGCCGCCCCTTGATCGTGATCTCCCCTTCCGAGGGGTCGATCAGGCCGGCGATCATCCGCAGCGTCGTCGTCTTGCCGCAGCCGGACGGTCCCAGAAGCGTAACGAAACTGCCTTCCGGAATATCCATGGACATGCGCTGGACCGCGGTAACCGATCCAAAGCGCTTGACGATATCGGTCAGGGAAACAGCGCCCACATCCGAACTCCGAAAACTTGAGGAAGCATTCCCGCCCGGCGGCTCCGGGCGGAAACAATGTCGATGGTTGAGGGTCAGTAGCCCTTCTGGATGCGGCCGAAGGTCTTGGACCAGGCCTGCTCGTGCGAATTCCAGTATCCCGGATTGGCGAAGGTCAGTCCGTCGAGTTTGCCTGTCGGATCGAAGGCCGGCAGCGTCGGGATCTTGTCACCGAGATTGACCTTGGTCGGGTCGAGTGCCGGCGGGTAGTTCTGCCCTTCGGCCACGGCGATTGAGGTTTCCGGTGCCAGCATGAAGTTGAGCAACTCCTCGCAGGCTTCCATCGGCGAGCCCTTGATCACGAAGAGGCACTCCTGCCAGCCGAAGCCGTTGGGCGGATCGATATAGCCGATATCCTTGCCCTGTTCCTGCAAGGCATAGATACGCCCGGACCAGCCTTCGGTCACATAGATCTCTTCTTCGGCAAGCAGGCTCATCAGTTCCGCACCCGACTGCCAGTATTTGAGCAGCAGGTCCCGGTTGGTGCGCACGGCCTCCCAGACGGCATCCATGTCGGTCGCATCATTGGGATCCTGGTCGGTCTGAAGGGAAGCGTACCAGACCCGCGTCCGCCAGTCGGACCAGCCGCCGATCTTGCCCTTGTAGGCAGCGTCGATCAGAAGCTTCGCGCCCTTCTCCTTGGCTTCCTCATCGGAGATGTACTTGCGGTTATAGGCGATGCCGGTGGTGCCATAGTCATAGGGGACACAGGAAAGCGTGCCGTCGGTCACGCTGCGGAACACATCCGTCAGCTTCGGGATGACGTATTTGAGGTTCGGAATGTTCGCTTCGTTCAGCGTGGAGTTCAGGCCGAGGTTGGCGTAACGCGCATAATCGAACACACCGGACAGGTGGGCGATGTTGTATTCGCCTTCCTGGCTCGCTTTCACCCGCGAGAGATATTCATCGCCGCCGCCGAACGTTCCGTCGACAACCTTGATCCCGGTCTTTTCCGTATAGGGATCGAAAGCATATTTGCGGAAGGCCTCCGACACGACGCCGCCCCAACCGTCGAACCGGACCTGTTCCGTCGCTGCCAGCGCCTGGCGGGCGAAAGGCGTGTGAACGCCGTAGGCAAGACCGGCCGCGCCGATCAGGCCGAGGAACTTGCGGCGGTCGAGGTCACCGTTGAGATAGCGTTCGCGCATGCGCTCATAGCGTGTTGTATTGTCCATTTTTTCTGTCCACTCTGGTCTTGTTTGTCAGGTCTTTTGCTTTGATCGCGCGGTTCTAACCGCCGCGCTGCATGGCCATCCGCCGGGCGATCGCCAGTCCAAGAAGGGGCAATCCGACGGTGAGAAAGATCATCACGGTGCCAAGCGCGTTGATTTCCGGTGAAATGGAATTGCGCAGCATGGCAAAGATCTGGGTCGGCACGGTTTCCACGCCGCCCGGCTTCCAGAAGAGCGTTCCGGTGATGTCGTCGAAACTGATGGTGAAGGCGAAGAGCATGCCTGCGAAGACGGCCGGAGACAGCAGCGGCAGGGTGATCTGGAAGAAGGTCTGTACAGGGCTCGCCCCCAGGCTGAGCGCGGCTTCCTCGTAATCCCGTCTTATGCCGACGAGACGGGCCTGAACCACCAGAATGACGAAGGGCAGCGTGAAGATGACATGCCCCATCAGGAGCAGGAAAAAGCTCTTGTTGATGGACAGGAAATTCAGGAAAAGCAGAAGGGCGACCGCCAGCACGACTTCCGGCACCAGGATCGGCGCGATCAGAAGGGTCGAGATCAGGTTGCGGCCGGCAATGTTGTAGCGAACCAGCGCCAGACTGGCGAGAACGCCCAGAGTCGTGGAGATCACCGCTGTCAGCGCACCCAGAAGGATCGACGTCCTGAAGGCTCTCAGAATCGCCTCGTTTTGCGCCAGTTCGACAAACCACCGGAAGGACAGCCCGGTCATCGGAAAGCTGCCGAACTGGCTGGCGTTGAAGCTCAGGAGCACCACGACGGCAACCGGCAGGAACATGAAGAGATATACCAGCACCGTATAGACGCGGATCAGCGACCAGCCCATCAGCCCAGCCCCTTCATCAGTTGTCCCATGCCGAGGTAGTGGTTGTAGACCAGCACCAGGGCGCCCAGAACACCGAGCAGCATCAGCGACAGTGCCGAGCCGAGCGGCCAGTTGAGTTGGGTGATGATGGCCTCGAAAACCAGATTGGCGTACATCGCATCCGTCGGTCCGCCCAGGACCAGCGGGGTGATGTAGGTTCCCGCGCTGAGGACGAAGCAGAGCAGGCCTCCCGCAGCAAGGCCCGGCAGGGAAAGCGGTAATGTCACTTCACGGAAGGCCTGCCAGCGGGTCGAGCCGAGCGAACAGGCGGCATCTTCCAGCGAAACGTCGACCCCTTCCAGGGCGACATAGACGTTCAGCACCATGAAGGGCAGCAGGAAGTGCACGAGGCCGAGGATGACCGTGGGCTCGTTGTAAAGCATCTGGATCGGTTCGGCGGTGATGCCGAGATTGAGCAGCACCCAGTTGACCGCGCCGGACACCCCCAGAATGTTGATCCAAGACATGGTGCGAATGATGTAGCTGATCCAGAAGGGCAGCATCAGCAGCAGAAGCAGCAGCGCCTTGTTGCCGCGCGAACGCGCAATGAAATAGGCAGCCGGATACCCCAGCACGGCACAGGCGACCGTGGTGATCGCCGCAATCCGCAATGTGCTGAAAAGAATATCCCGATAGAACGGATCGGTGAGCGCTTCATTCCAGTTGTCGAGATAAAAGCCGACCTGGTCGGCACCTGTCGCGGTGCGCAGCCAGAAGGAATAGACGACGATAAAGAAGAGCGGCACGAAAAGCAGCAGCCCGATCGCCGTCAGCGCCGGAGACAGGAGGATCCAGGGTTGTCGTCTTTCCCGTGCTTCGACGCTCATGCGGCGGTTCCTGCAAAATCTCAATGTCGGAAGTACTTGACTTCAAGGTTGCAGCCGCGTCTTCATAGATCAAATAGATAATCAGAATTTCAGGTATTGATCAGATCTATGGCTAAGGGAATACGGCCGATCCACGCGGAACGCCTGGCGCGAGAGCTGGACTGGAACCTGCTGAGAACCTTTATCGTGCTCGCCCAATCCAGCAGCGTGACCGCCGCTGCGGAGAAGTTGAGGCTCAAGCAGCCGACCGTCTCAAGCGCCTTGAAGCGTCTCGAAGACCGGCTCGGCCGCAAGCTGATCAACCGCAAACCCGGCCTGTTCGAACTCACCGAGGCCGGAACCCTGCTCTTCAGGGAAGCGGTCGAGATCCAGGGTTCCGTCCTGCGGCTCGGCACCTTGATGCGCGAAGTGACCGATGAAGTCCGCGGCCACGTCGAGATCGCCATGGCCAGCCATGTCGTCTGCCCGCTTTTCGACGACACGCTTCGCGAATTTCATCAAAGACACCCGGCCGCGACGCTTTCCATCAATGTCTCTGCCAGCAAGGAGGCGCTGGAGGCCGTATCCTCCCGCCGCGCCTCTCTGGCGGTCTGCCTTGTCCGCGACCGCAATCCGAAACTGGAATACCTGCGCCTCTTCCGGGAGTTTTTCGGCCTGTTCTGCGGCCCCCCTCACGCACTTTTCGGACGGGAGAACCTGACCAAGGCGGACCTGGCCGGCCAGTTCGCGGTGAGCTTTGTCACCGACCGCATGGAGGACGCATTGAGGTCCGTGACCCTGATGCGTGCCGAAGCGGATCTGGAGGACCGTATCGTGGGAACCTCGGCCAATCTTGAAGAAGTCCGGCGCATGATCGTTGCCGGCCTGGGCGTCGGCCCGCTTCCGGTTCACGTCGCCCGGCGCGACGTGAAGGACAATCTCCTGTGGCAATTGCCGCCTTACGACAGGCTGCCGGAGATCGATGTGCATGTGGTGTGGAATCCGAAGGCAAAACTCAATCGGGCCGAAAAGGCATTGTTGGACATGCTTCTGGAAAAGATCCGCAAGACGCCGATTGGCGAGAGAACATACAGCTAGGGGACGCACGTCGCAGTCATTCGATTTGACAGCATTCAGCCCTCCAGTCGTTTCCGACTGGAGGGCTGTCTTTTCGTGTCAGCGATCAGGCGGCAGCGCTTTCTGTGCCGCTGACCTGAAACAGCAGCCGGTCCCCGCCTGCCGTGACATCCACCGTCTGACCGTCGAGGATTTCGCCGGACAGCAGCTTTTCCGCGAGCGGATCCTGAACGTCCTTCTGAATCACGCGCTTCAGCGGACGTGCGCCATAAGCCGGGTCGTATCCCTTCTGGGCCAGCCAGCCGACAGCACTGTCGTCCAGGTTCAGTGTGATCTTGCGGTCGTCAAGCAGCTCCCGGAGCCGTTCGAGCTGGATCGTGACAATATTGGCCATCTGCGAACGCTGCAGGCGGTGGAACAGCACGATCTCGTCAAGCCGGTTGAGGAATTCCGGCCTGAAATGCCCGCGCACGGTCCCCATCACTTCATCCCGCACAGCGTCCGTATCCTCGCCTTCTCCCTGGTTGACCAGATACTCCGCCCCCAGGTTCGAGGTCATGATGATCAGCGTGTTGCGGAAATCGACGGTTCGGCCCTGACCGTCGGTCAGCCGGCCATCGTCGAGCACCTGCAGCAACACGTTGAACACATCCCCGTGGGCCTTCTCTATCTCGTCGAAGAGCACCACCTGATAGGGCCGCCTGCGGACGGCTTCCGTCAGCGCGCCGCCTTCCTCATAACCGACATAGCCCGGAGGCGCGCCGATCAGACGGGAGACGGAATGCTTTTCCATATATTCCGACATGTCGATCCGCACCATCGCGCTGTCGTCGTCGAACAGGAAGCTGGCAAGCGCCTTGGTAAGTTCGGTCTTGCCGACACCAGTCGGGCCGAGGAACATGAACGAACCTATCGGCCTGTTTGGATCCTGAAGACCGGCCCGGGCGCGGCGAACCGCCGTCGCCACCGCATGGATCGCTTCGGCCTGACCGACCACCCGGCCTGCCAGGGCATCTTCCATGCTCAGCAGCTTCTCGCGTTCGCCTTCCAGCATCTTGTCGACCGGGATGCCCGTCCATTTCGAGACGACCTGGGCGATGTGAGCCGGTGTGACCGCCTCATCCACCATGGAATCCGCATCTTCGGAGGCCTCGGCCTCGGCCAGCTTGCGCTCCAGGTCCGGAATGACGCCATAAGCAAGTTCACCGGCCTTGGTGAGATCGCCGCGACGCTGCGCAATCTCCAGATCCGTGCGAGCCTGCTCAAGCTGCTCTTTGATTTTCTGTTCAAGGTTCAGCTTGTCCTTCTCGCTCAGCCAGCGTCCCGTCAGGGCCTGAGATTGCTCTTCCAGGTCCGTCAGTTCCTTTTCAAGTCGCTCGAGCCTGTCCTTGGAGGCTGCATCGTCCTCCACCTTCAGGGCCTCGCGCTCGATTTTCAGCTGGATGATCCGGCGGTCCAGTTCGTCCAGTTCTTCCGGTTTGGAGTCCACCTGCATCCTCAACCGGCTGCCGGCTTCGTCCATCAGGTCGATAGCCTTGTCCGGCAGGAACCGGTCGGTGATGTAGCGGTTGGACAGGGTCGCCGCGGAAACGATAGCGGAATCCGTGATACGCACTCCGTGATGGAGTTCATATTTCTCCTTGATCCCGCGCAGGATCGAAATCGTATCCTCTACCGTCGGCTCGCTGACGAAAATCGGCTGGAACCGGCGGGCCAACGCGGCATCCTTTTCCACGTGCTTTCTGAATTCGTCGAGCGTCGTTGCCCCGACGCAATGCAGCTCGCCGCGGGCAAGCGCCGGTTTGAGAAGGTTGGAGGCATCCATCGCCCCGTCCGCCTTGCCGGCACCCACGAGCGTATGCATTTCATCGATGAACAGGATGACATTGCCCGCGGCCGCTTCGACCTCGGACAGGATCGCCTTCAATCGTTCCTCGAATTCACCGCGGTATTTCGCACCGGCAATCAGCGAGCCCATATCGAGCGCCAGAAGCTGCTTGTCCTTCAGAGATTCAGGAACATCACCATTGATGATCCGCAACGCCAGACCTTCGGCAATCGCGGTCTTGCCGACACCGGGCTCACCGATCAGCACGGGATTGTTCTTCGTGCGGCGCGACAGCACCTGGATCGTCCGGCGGATTTCCTCGTCGCGGCCGATCACCGGATCGAGTTTGCCTTCCCGGGCGACCTGGGTCAGGTCACGCGTATATTTCTTCAGCGCTTCATACTGGTTTTCCGCCGTGGCGCTGTCGGCTGTACGGCCCTGGCGCAGCTGGTTGATCGCCTCGTTCAGTGCGTTCGGCGTGATGCCGTGACGCTTCATGAGCTTGCCGGCCTCGCTGTCGCCATCCATGGCCAGAGCAAGCAGCAACCGTTCGACGGTGACATAGCTGTCGCCCGCCTTCTCGGCGATTTTCTCTGCCTGTTCAAACAGCCGTGCGGTGGCCTGCGCCATATAGAGCTGGCCCGCCGCGCCGGAAACTTTCGGCATCTTGTCGAGAACGCCTTCCAGGTCGCCCTTGAGCACCTTCGACTGGCCCCCGGCCCGGTCGATCAGACCGCTGGCCATGCCTTCCGGGTCATCCAGAAGCACTTTCAGAATATGTTCGGGGGTGAACTGCTGGTGGCCCCGTCCCAACGCGAACGTCTGCGCCGACTGGACGAACCCGCGAGCCCGCTCGGTGTATTTTTCAAAGTTCATAATGTACCTCCTGTCCGTCCGCACCACCCGAAGCATGGGGAACGTTATGGGATACGGACCCCTGCTGCGGGCATCCGCACAACGCTTGTAATCCCGGAGGGGATCGCGAGCCTTGCTCCCACTATATAGTGTTGCATATTCATCACAAAAGCCCCCGGATCAACAGATCTTCAATCGCATTGGATTGCGGGTCGACAAGGTGACCGATTTTGGAGCGCCAAGACATTTTATCTCCGCCCGGCTGAGCGCGGATTGATCCAGGTCACGCACCAATGCGGAATTCACTGTCCAAACAAAAACGGCGCCCTTTCGGACGCCGTTTTCACAAATTGAGCTGTACCTGGCCGAATTATTCGCCCGGGGCCAATTCGCTTGCATTTGAAGCCTCACCCGACGCCTCTTCCGGAGCCTTGGCCCGGCGGGGACGAGCGGCACGGCGCTGCGGTTTTGGCTGTTCTTCGCCAGCCAGCGCTTCCGCGGCCTGGGCAGGCGCGGCAGCGGGTTCGGCTCCACTTTCGGGAGACGGTGCTGCCGGTCGGCGTGGCATGCGCGTGCGGGGAGTGCGTGCCCGGCGGCGAGGTTTTTCCTCGGACCCGGCCTCTTCCCCTTCAGCCTTCTGCCCGGCGCCATTCACCTGGCCTTCCGGATCGATCAGCGGCATGTCTTCAATGAAGGGCTGCGGGCTGTCGCTATCGACGAGATCCTCGTCGGCAACGGACACACGGTCCCGATCCCGATCCTGCGACGGACGTTCCGAACCGTTGGTTGCCCCGGAGCCGTTGACAGGCGTGTTGTCGAAGCCTTCCTCGGACTCGCCACGATTGGACGGGTGAGCCATTTGCGGCTGCGGCTGTGCTGCGGCCACGATGCGGAGATAGTGCTCTGCATGCTGGTTGTAATTTTCGGACATCACCCGGTCGCCGGATGCATGCGCATCACGGGAAAGCTGCTGATACTTCTCCGCGATATGCATCGCTGTGCCACGGATTTTCACATCAGGACCGTTCGATTCGAAAGTCCGGGTTAGCGGATTAGGACCCTTGCGACCCCGTCCGCGCATGCGTTTATTGCTTTGATTTCCTGGTCTCATCCTGCCGTTTTCTCTTGCGGAACGGCGGTCAGCATTCGCTGACCCAACATCGGAATTGCGTAAAACCGATACGAAATAATTACCGAAACCAACATTGCTGGTTAGCGGCTGTCACTGAAAACTCACGCAGGCGCCATAGGCCACCGGCCAACGCTTTGTCTTTTTCCTCGACAGTCCGAAACACCGGATAGTCCGATATGCAGCGATTACCAAAACGCTAAATCTGCATTTGGCCTAACGCTGCCGGATGCGTATGCCCCGCTGATCGCTGATCACATATCCGGTCTCGGCGAGTTGAACCTAACCGTTTCCGCCGCGATTTCCAAGTGCTTTTTCACCGCGGGAACAAAACGATCAAATCAAGGCTTCCGGGCAAGGGCGACACGGTCGTTCCCGGAAAGATCCTTAATGATTTCAATTGCTACAAACCCATGATGCCGCAACTGTTTTTTCAGGTCATCCGCCTGATCGTAACCGATCTCCAGAGCGATCCCGCCCCCCGGGCGCAACAGGACAGCCGCATCGGCAACGATGCGCAGATAGGCTTCAAGTCCGCTGTCTCCACCGTCAAGCGCAAGGATCGGATCGTGCTGATTCACCTCCCTGTCCAGTCTGGCAAGGACGGAAGAACGGATATAGGGCGGATTGCTGACCACCCAGTCCAGCCCCGATCCCAGGCACGACGTATAATCGGCGCACACCGGATAGAACCGGTCTTCCACACCGTTCAGAGCGGCATTGCGCAGCGCGCACTGCAACGCTTCCTCGGAGAGGTCGACGGCGATCACCCGGTATCCGGGGCGTTCGGCGAGAAGTGATACAGCGATGGCGCCCGAGCCCGTGCCGATATCGCACATGACACCGGTCTCCTGAGGCTCCACGCGCGCCAACACGGCATCGACCAGGGTTTCCGTATCCGGCCGGGGCTCCAGGGTCGCCGCATTCAGGGTAAATTTTCGGCCGTAAAAATCCCGCTCCCCCAGGATCCGCCCAACCGGCATGCCTTCCAAGCGCAGATTTTCATAAGCCTTTGCGCGGTCGGCATTTTCCTCCGGCACATCCTCGTCCTCCCGCAGAACGAGATCGGACACCTGCAGGCTCAGCGCCGCGCTGACAAGCAGCCTGGCATCCAGGTCCGGCGTCGCCAGTCCGGCCTGCCTGAACCGGTCCCGAACCTCCCGGTAGAGCTGACCGATCCGCATCGCTCAGGCGTCTTCGGAGGCAAGCAGATTGGCCTGATGATCCACGATCAGAGCATCGATGACCTCGCCAAGCGCCTCGCCGGCAACGATCTGCTCAAGCTTGTAAAGCGTCAGGCCGATCCGGTGATCGGTCACGCGCCCTTGAGGAAAATTATAGGTCCGTATCCGCTCGGACCTGTCGCCGGAGCCGACCTGCAGCCGCCGGGCCTCGGTGCGTTCATTCGCCGTGCGCGCGCGTTCCTCGTCATAGATACGGGCCCGCAAAAGCTGCATGGCGCGCGCCTTGTTCTTGTGCTGCGAGCGTTCGTCCTGCACGGCGACCACGATCCCGGTGGGAATGTGGGTGATACGGACGGCGGAGTCGGTCGTGTTGACGTGCTGTCCACCGGCGCCGGAGGCGCGATATGTATCGATGCGCAGATCGCTTTCCTGAACATCGATATCGACATCCTCGGCCTGCGGCAGCACCGCGACGGTGGCCGCGGAAGTGTGAATGCGCCCGCCCGACTCGGTTGCCGGGACACGCTGGACCCGGTGCACGCCGGATTCGAATTTCAGCCGCGCAAAGACATTGTCGCCGGAAACCGAGGCAATCACTTCCTTGTAGCCGCCGACCTCGCCCTCACTGGCGGACAGAACTTCCACCTTCCAGCCCTGAAGCTCGGCATAGCGCTGGTACATGCGGAAGAGATCACCGGCAAACAGGGCCGCCTCATCACCCCCCGTTCCGGCGCGCACTTCCAGGATCGCATCGTTGGCGTCCGCCTCGTCCTTCGGCAGCAGGCCAATGCTCACGTCCTTGCTGAGGCGCTCCACGCGCTCGGCAAGCTCGTCGCGCTCCAGTTCCGCAAGTTCGCGCATCTCCGCGTCGGACTCCGGATCCGACATCAGCGACTTCGCCCCCGCAAGATCCTTTTCGGCCTTGATGAGCTCCCGGATCTTGCCGACCAGCGGCTCCAGTCCGGCATATTCACGGGAGAGTTTGACGTAAGCAGCAGGGTCCGGATTCGAAGACATCATGTGTTCGATTTCGGCGAAGCGGTCCAGCAGATTATCAAGTCTATGACGCGCCAGCATCCGCGCAAGGTCTCCAAGGGTTGACGTTAAGAAGGGGCGTTACGCCCGTTTGCGCTAAAGAGCAACATCCATGTCTGAGGCGAACCGCTTCAGGACATCCCGGATGTTGCTGTCCCCGTGTCCGGGTTCCAGCCGTGGCAGGAGGCGGGCGGCCAACCGGCCGGCATCGAGCGTGCGCAGCATCGCCTTCACCGGCCCGAGGGACGCGGGCGACATCGACAGGTCCCGGTATCCCAACCCCATCAGCGCCATCGCCTCCAGAGGCCGGCCGGCCAGTTCACCGCACAATGTCACCGGGACATGAGCCTTATTTGCCGCATCGACGATGGATTTCAAGGCTCTGAGAAAACCGACGCTCAACGTATCGAACCGATCGGCGACCCGGGTGTTGCCCCGGTCGACCGCACAGAAGAACTGGAACAGATCGTTCGAGCCGACGGAAACGAAATCCACATAGGACATCAGTTCCTCAAGCTGGAACAGCAGCGAGGGAACCTCGATCATGACACCCAGCCGAATGGTATCGGGAGCGTCGTGGCCATGGAGGCGCAGATGCTTGAGTTCCTTGTCGACCAGCGCCTTGGCCTGCAGGAATTCCCGAACCTCCGCGACCATGGGGAACATCAGCTTCAGTTCCCGACCTGCGGCAGCCCGCAGCAAGGCCCGTATCTGGGTGCGCAGAAGGCCTGGCCGGTCAAGCCCGAGCCGAAGGGCCCGCCAGCCCATGGCCGGGTTTTCTTCCTGAATGGAGCGCAGATAGGGAAGAACCTTGTCGCCGCCAATATCGAGGGATCGGAAGGTCACCGGTTTTCCGTCAGCGGCATCCAGAACCTGGCTGTATTGCGCCTGCTGTTCCCGCATCCGCGGAAAGGAGGAGGCGACCATGAACTGCAGTTCTGTCCGAAACAGGCCGACACCGGCAGCCCCTGCTTCCGCGAGATGCGGAAGATCGACCAGCAGTCCGGCATTCATCTGCAGCGAAAACTCGACCCCGTCCTTGGTCACCGAAGGCTTGTTGCGCAGACGCCGGTATTGCGCCTGTCGCCGCGCCCGGAACCGGACCTTTTCGGCATAGGCGTTTTCCAGGTCGGTGGCAGGACGAAGATGCACTTCGCCCGTATCGCCGTCGACGATGATTGCATCGCCGCCGTCGGCCAGACCGACGATGTCGTGAACCAGCCCGACCATGGGAATGCCCAGAGCCCGCGCGACGATGGTTACGTGGCTGGTCGGCCCGCCTTCCTCCAGCACCAGGCCGCGAATCCGGTCGCGTCCGTAGTCCAGCAGTTCCGCGGCGCCCATGTTGCGGCCCACGATAATGGCGTCCTGGGGCAATTCGTCGTGACCGGGTCCGTGTTCACGGCCCATCAGTTCACGAATAAGCCGGTGAGCCAGATCGTCGAGGTCGTGCAGGCGTTCGCGAAGATAGGGGTCGGTCTGACGCAACATACGCGCACGCGTATCGCTCTGCACCTTCTCGACCGCCGCTTCAGCGGTCAGGCCGTTGCGGATCGCTTCCTCGATCTTGCGGATCCAGCCCCGGTCGTAGGCAAACATGCGGTAGGCTTCGAGCACTTCGCGGTGTTCGCCGGTCGCGGCGATTTCGCCGCTGGCCAGAAGATCGTCGATGGACAGGCGCAGCCGGTTGATGGCCGCGTCAAGACGGGAGCTCTCGCGCTCCGTGTCCTCGGCGATCAGATTTGTAATGACAACCCGCGGCTCGTGAAGAACCACATGGCCGAGGCCCACCCCTTCGGAAAGTCCGGTGCCGGTGGAAGTGATCGGCCGGGAAAGATCCAGCCCGGTCGCCTTCTGGGAAATCGCCTCAAGCTCGCCCGCCGCCACCATTTCGGCGATGACCATCGCCGTTGTCTGCAGCGCTTCGACTTCATCTTCCAGATAGGTGCGGTGAGACTGGTTCTGCACGACCAGAACGCCAAGCGTGCGCCCTGCCCGCAGGATCGGCACGCCGAGGAAGGAGTTATAGGCTTCTTCGCCCGTTTCCGGCAGATAGGTAAAGCCCGGATGGGCGCTGGCGTTCGGCAGGTTCAGCGGGCGCGCCTCGGCGGCGATAAGACCGACAAGGCCCTGGCCGACGCGCAGGGATGCGTTGTGGACAGCCTCGCGATTCAGACCTTCCGTCGCATAAAGCTCCAGAACACCGTCCGCCCGCAGAATATAGACCGAGCAGACTTCGGCGACCACATTCGACGCAATGAGCACGACGATCTTGTCGAGTCGCTCCTGCGCCGTGATCGGCTCCGCCATGACTTCCCGAAGCCGGCGGAGCAGCAGGCGCGGTCCGGCTAGGTTGCTGCGCATGGCGCCCCCGTTTGATCCCGCTTCACACCAGAGCTCCCTGCGTTCGTTCGATCGCGGACAGGCTGCTCCAACACTTTACAACAGATCGGTTTCTGAACATCCGATCGTTTCAGGCTGAATGCCCGTCGATCCGGCTACGACGACAATCCATACCGGCGCCCGATGGCCGGATGAACTATCCGTCCAACCCGTATAGCGAATGCAGAGTCCGCACTGCAAGTTCCGCGTATGCTGAATCAATGAGCACGGAGATCTTGATTTCCGATGTGGTGATGGCCCGGATGTTGATCCCCTTGGAGGCCAGCCCCCTGAAACACTGGGCCGCGATCCCCGCATGGGAGCGCATTCCGATGCCGATGACGGAAACCTTCACGACGTCGGTGGCGCCTTCCAGATTCTGGAATCCGATCTCCGAGCGATTGTCCTCCAGAACCTTTATGGCCCGGTCGTAGTCGCCTTCAGGAACGGTAAAGGTAATATCCGTTGTCTTGCCATCCGGTGAAATGTTCTGGACGATCATATCGACATTGATATGGCCATCGGCCAGCGGTCCGAACACGGATTCGGCAACGCCTGGCTTATCCGCCACGTCACGGAGTGAGATCTGGGCTTCGTCCTTGGCATAGGCGATGCCGGTGACAACCTGCTGTTCCACGAGTTCGTCCTCGTCGCAAATAAGAGTACCAATCGGAAGGCCGTCGTTACCGACCTGCGGTGCATGCGGATCATCGAAGCTGGAGCGTACGAAGGTCCTCACACCGTGAATCATCGCCATCTCGACAGAACGGACCTGAAGAACCTTCGCACCGAGAGACGCCATTTCGAGCATTTCCTCGAAGGACACCCGCTTCAGCCGTTTCGCCTTGGGCACGATCCGGGGGTCTGTCGTATAAACACCGTCGACATCCGTATAGATATCACATCGGTCGGCCTTGATGGCAGCGGCGATGGCAACCGCGCTGGTGTCGGATCCGCCCCGGCCCAGCGTCGCGATCCGGTTGTCCGGCGACAGGCCCTGGAAACCGGCCAGCACCGCGACCTGCCCCTGTTCCAGCCGCTCCGACAGCAGACTGCCGTCGATTTCGCGAATTCGCGCCGCGCCGTGATTCTCATCCGTCTTGATCGGCACCTGCCAACCCTGCCACGAGCGCGCGTTGACGCCCATGTCCTGCAGGACGATCGCCAGCAGGCCGGAGGTCACCTGTTCACCGGATGCAACCACGGCATCGTATTCCCGGGCGTCGTGAAGTGGCGACGCCTCGCGGCAATACTGCACCAGCTTGTTGGTCTGCCCGGCCATTGCCGAAACCACGACCGCCACCTGATGACCGGCGTCCACTTCCCGTTTGACATGGCGGGCGACATTGCGGATGCGATCGAGATCGGCAACCGAAGTCCCGCCAAATTTTAAAACCAGTCGGGCCATACCACTCGTATTCTTCTTGTCGGTTCATGAAGCGCCTGAAGCGCCGGATGGATCGGCGCACATGCATACAGGCTGCATTGCTTTGCTGCAACCACACTTGGAAGCTATTACCGTGACCGGATTTGCTGCCGGTCCGGCTTGACAAACGGCCAGTGAGGCTGAAACGACAGCTGATGAAAGTCCAACCGGCCGCGCTCCCCTGCGGCTTGACGTCTGAAAGGACCGTCCGATGACAGACAAGGCACGAGAAAACTCCGGCACGATCGACACCGAAGAGGTCGCCCGCTTTTCTGCGATGGCCGAAGAATGGTGGGACCCGGCGGGCAAGTTCAAGCCACTGCACAAGTTCAACCCGGTTCGCCTTGCCTATATCAAGCAGGAAGTCTGCCGCCGGTTCGACAGGGATCCGAAGGCATCCGACGCCTTCAAGGGACTGAGGTTTCTCGACATCGGCTGCGGCGGCGGACTGCTGTGCGAGCCGATGGCGCGACTCGGCGCGGAGGTAGTCGGCGCCGATCCCTCCCAGACCAATATCGAAATCGCGAAACTGCACATGCGCAGTTCCGGCCTCGACATCGACTACCGGACCGAAACCGCCGAAGCACTGGCGGCCGCAGGCGAAAGCTTCGACGTGGTGCTGAACATGGAGGTCGTCGAACATGTTGCCGACGTGCCCCTGTTTCTCGAAGCGACCGGAAGCATGGTCCGGCCCGGCGGGCTGATGTTCGTGGCAACCATCAACCGGACGCTCAAGGCCTATGCCCTGGCCATCGTCGGTGCGGAAGTCGTGCTGCGCTGGCTGCCAAGGGGCACACATACCTACGAGAAGCTGGTGAAGCCGGAGGAGATCGAAACCCCGCTAGGACAGGCAGGGCTGAAGATCATCGACCGCTCCGGAGTAAGCTACAACCCGCTGACCGACAGCTGGGCCCGTTCGCGGGACATGGATGTGAACTACATGCTGCTGGCGGAAAAGGCGGGCCCCTCCAAATGAGCGACCCGATCGTCTTCGTTCCCGGCCTCCTGTGCACCGAAGCGCTCTTCGCCCCGCAGATCGTCGCCTTCGCGGACCGGCCGATCATGGTGGCCAACCACCGCGAACAGGACAGCGTCGCGGCGATCGCCGCCGCCATTCTGGAACAGGCACCGGAACGCTTTTCCCTGATCGGCCTGTCCATGGGCGGCTACATCTGCATGGAAATCATGCGCGAGGCGCCGGAGCGGGTCGGGAAGCTGGCGCTTCTCGACACCAATGCCCGCGCGGATACGCCCGACCAGTCGGAACGGCGGAAATTCCTGATCGACCTGACACGCAAGAAGGGGTTCTCGAAGGTTCCGCACCTGCTTTATCCGGGTTTCGTCCATGAAAAGCGGGAAGAAGACGCAGAGCTTAGGCAGATCGTGGTCGATATGGCCATGGAAACCGGCCCGGAAGCCTTCATCCGCCAGCAGACCGCATTGATCGAGCGCATCGATGCCAGGCCCCGGCTTTCGGAAATCACCTGCCCGACCCTCGTTCTGGTCGGCGACGGCGACAGGCTGACGCCTCCACCGGTCTCCCGGGAAATCCATGAGCGGATATCCGGAAGCGACCTTGTGGTCATCGAAGGCAGCGGGCACCTTTCGACCCTCGAAGAGCCGGAGACGACAACCGCCGCGCTGAGAGACTTTCTCAACCGGCCCTGATGTCCACCCCCGATACTGGCAGACACCGATATCTGTCGCGGTTTCTTCCGCTTTTGATCCCTGTCAATGATGTGACGTAAAGACATCGTAGAGTGGAGCTGAGGGGCAAGGATCAGCCGCGCGTTCGCGGCGGGTCGAGGAACGGACGGGCTTCGACGGCTGGACAGCCAGCCGGTCGAAGCTGACCGACAACAGCGGAGTTTGTGACATGCCTGCCAAGCGTAATACGGATGCCTTCGATTTCAGCTCGATGATGCCCCAGTGGCCGATGCCATCCTTTTCGAACTGGAACTTCGCGGAACGCGAAGACCGGATCGAGGCAAAGACTGTTGCCGGCGTCCAGAAGATGGGTCAGACCTTATGGTCTCACACCGGCAAGGCGTTCGATGATCAAATGAATTTCGTCAGCCACCGTCTCCATGAAGACATCGAGTGCGCGAAAACCCTGAGCCAGTGCACGGCGCCGGAAGAAACGATGGCGACCCTGCAGGCCTTCTATTCGAAGATGGCGAACGAGTATCAGGAACACTTCGCAAAACAGGCTGCTCTGTTCCGCGACAGTTTCTCCGAAAGTGCCGCCGCCGTTGAAGAACTCAACGAGACGGCGATTGAAAGCGTCAGCGAACTCGGCAAGGCCGCGGAGGAAAGCCTCAAGGAGGTCCAGGCCAAAACCACAGCAGGCCGCAAACCCGCCGCGAATGCAAAAAGCTGACAGCTGAAGCCTTCGTTTACGCCATGTCGTGAAAACCGGAAGCCCCCGCGTTCAGATGAGCGCGGGCGGCTTTGCTATTCGGGAAATGCCTGCAAGCCCGGCTGAATCGGATGGCGTCACCTCAACCCGCCGGCACGCTTCAGTTCTTGTCTTCGGGCAGTTCGGGAAGCGGCAGAACGGCAATACCTTCGTCCAGCAGGGCTTCCGCATCCTGCGATGTGGTTTCGCCGTAAATGCTGCGGGCTTCCGTTTCGCCATAATGCATCTTGCGGGCTTCCGCCGCGAAATCCCGACCGACGTTTTCCGAATTTTCAACGATGCGGGCACGCACCTCGCGCAGCGCCTCGACGATTTCCTTTTGGCGGACATCCACCGGCAGAAGAGCCGACGGCTGCATGGAGACAGCAGCAGGCGCCGCGGGTGCAGGCGCCGACGTTTGCGCCGGAGGCTCGTCCGTATTGGCCGGGGCGGACAACGCCTCCCTGGCTCTGGATGTCGATACCGAAGGCGCCATCAGCCCCTTTTTGATATCCACCGCACCGCAGATCGGGCATCCCACCAACTGGCGGGCGCACTGCGCTTCAAAATCGTCGGAATTCCGGAACCAGCCTTCGAAACTGTGGGCGCTGTCGCAAACGAGCGTGTATCTGATCACGCCGTTTCCCCCTTCAGCTCTTGGGCCACCTCACAGGTGAAGTCCCGCTCGTTGGCTATAGCGGGAATACGCTGGCGCGCCTTGACGACTTCATCCGTATCGATCCTGGCCAGTGCGTGGCCCGGCGCATCGTTGTTCACTTCGGCAATCACGGTCCCCCAGGGATCGACGATAAGGCTGTGGCCGTAAGTCTCGCGGCCATCCTCGTGAATCCCCCCTTGCGCAGCGGAAATGACGAAGGCGCCATTCTCGATCGCGCGGGCCCGCTGCAGAACGTGCCAATGCGCTTCACCGGTTTGCCGCGTGAAGGCGGCAGGTCCTGTGAGGATCTGCGCACCGGCGCGCGCCTGTGTGCGGAAAATCGCCGGAAAGCGGATGTCGTAGCAGATCGCCATGCCGACCCGCGCAAAAGGCAAGTCAACGACCACGGATTGCCTGCCTGGTTCGTAGGTGGCCGACTCGCGCCAGCTTTCGCCATTGGGCAGATCCACATCGAACATGTGGATCTTGTCGTAGCTGGCAAGGATTTCCCCGTCCGGCCCGATCAGGAAAGCCCTGTTGGCAACCTTGCCGTTACCGGCCAGAACGGCCAGGGAGCCTATGTGAAGACAAACGCCCAGCTCCGCCGCCAGCGACCGCGCCATTGCCAGGAAAGGGTCGTCACAGGGCTCTGAAATGCGCTCCATCAGCTCTTCGCGGCTGCGCACCAGCACATTCGACATTTCCGGTGTCTGAATATATTGCGCCCCGTCCTTTGCAGCCGCCCGGATCAGACCTTCGGCCACATCGGCATTCTCGGACGGCGTCTTGCCGCTGCGAAGCTGGATACATGCTGCGATGAACGAGGGCATCGGGCGCCTTCCCTCCGGTAGGTGCGAAAAAATCAGGTTGTTGCCACATCAACCTGCATTCATATGCCATCATATGAAAGCAGAAAAGACGATCAATCTTAAAGTCTTAGATCACCTTCCGCCTTTTTGCTGGCTCAGAAGCCCTGTCAGGAAGCGAGAAGGGCGTCCAGTTTTCCGGCACGCTCCAGGGCATGCAGCTCGTCACAGCCACCAACATGGGTGGAGCCGACAAAGATCTGCGGAAAGGTGGAGCGGCCATTGGCTTTCTGCACCATTTCCTTGCGCAGACCCGGATCGAAGCTGGCATCGAATTCCGTGTAGGCGGCGCCCTTCTGGTCCAGCAGCCGTTTTGCGGCCGTGCAAAACCCGCAAAGCTGGCGCGTGTATATGACCACTTCAGCCATTCATTTTTTTCCTTTTGCCTGCCGGAACGGCGGATACGTGTTTTAAGGCTAGGCGGGATCATCCTGCCCAGCCCGAACCGTTCGATAAGAAATCCCGGCGTTATATGCGTTCGCCGTACGGAAACTCAAGAGCCGGCATCAAACCGACAGGCCCCCGTCTCCGGATCGGACCGAGGGATCGGCAAGAGCGAAGGTGAGAACATTCACGGAGGCTGCTCCCGAGGCCAGGAGCACCTTGCTGCAGGCGGAGACCGTAGACCCGGTCGTCATGACGTCATCGACCAGGACAACGTGGCGGCCCTGCAGCTCCCCCACCCGCGCCGGGTCGACCGAAAATGCGGACCGGACGTTCCTGTGCCGGTCCTTTGCCGACAATCCCACCTGCTGGCGTGTGCGCTTTTTCCGTTTCAGGAGATCCGGCTCGAACTCACCGCCGCACTGCCGCGCAACGGCTTTTGCCAGATCCGCCGACTGGTTGAAGCGGCGCGACAACAGGCGCAGCCAGTGCAGGGGAACCGGAATGATGAGACTGTCCCGGTCGAGAAACTCGCTCCCGCTCCGGCTCATCCAGCACCCCATGGACCTGGCGAGCTCGCGTCGTCTGGAGAATTTGAGTGCCAGAACCAGCTGCCGCGCCGGCCCTTCGTAAAAGGCCACCGACCGTAACCGGTCGAAAACAGGCGGCGAGGCAATCGCCCTGGGGCTCCAGGCCCCCTCCCCGACATCGTAAGTGAAAGGGATTCCCAGCCGGTGGCACCATGGCTTTTCGATGAAGTGCATATCCTGCCAGCACTTTGGACACAGGCTGTCTTGCGATGCGACCCTGGCCTCGCAGCATAGGCACCGCAGGGGCAGCAGAAAGTCCAGCACCATCCCCGCCGCCGCTCCGGGAGCGGAGACCAGGTTCTTTCCGATCAACGGCGAATGCCACACCTGTGCGGACCTTTCCAATCGCATCCGGAGCCCTTGCCGACAAGGGCAAGTCTTTGACCTTCCGGTCCGGATACCATATGTGACCACTCATGTTCTGACAAAGGCCGAGTTCACGTGACCGCACAACCAGACCTGTTCGACCGGGTGCTTTTTCGATCCCGGCGCGAGCGCGCCCTGAGGGCCGCAAAACCCGGTGCCGACTTCCTCCTGCAGGCTGTCGCGGACGACCTGGAAGACCGCCTCTTGATGGTCAATCGCACCTTCCGCACGGCGGTTGATCTCGGCGGACATACCGGCCTTGTATCACGCGCGGTTTCAAGATCCGGCAAGGCGGAAAGTCTCATCAGGGCGGATCTGTTCCGGGCCGATCCGAACCTGCCGCCCCCCGATCTCGTCTGCGACGATGCGGCACTTCCATTCCGGGAACAGTCGGTCGACCTGATCGTGTCAGCTCTGAACCTGCAATTCGTCAACGACCTGCCTGGAAGTCTTGTTCAGATCCGCAGGGCGCTGGCGCCGGACGGCCTGTTTCTGGCGACGCTGCCTGGCGCGGGAACGCTCACGGAATTGCGCGACAGCCTCACGAGGGCGGAACTGGAAATTAAGGGAGGGGCGGCGGCCCGTGTCCTGCCGTTCGCGGACACACGCGATCTCGGCGCGTTGCTGCAACGGGCAGGCTTTGCGCTGCCGGTCACGGATCTGGACACACTCACAGTCCGCTACGACACCATGTTCGCCCTTCTCGCCGACTTGCGCGCCATGGGGGCGACCTCGGTGCTGAAGGACCGCAGCCGGACGCCTCTCACTGGAAAGATCCTGCTGCGCGCGGCGGAACTTTATGCGCAGAACCACAGCGATCCGGACGGCCGGATCAGGGCGACATTCGCCCTCGTGACGCTGTCGGGATGGGCACCGCATGAAAGCCAGCAGAAACCGCTGTCTCCGGGATCGGCCAAATCCAGGCTGGCGGATGCACTTGGTGTTCAGGAACGCAAGATCGGCGAATAACTCCAACAGCAGTTGGCGGCTATCTGTGTGACAGGCCCGGCAGGAGCGCCGTGATCAGGTGTCGTCCTCTTCGCCGCCACCCGTGGCCCCGGTAATGGCCTCCGTGATTGCGCCGTAGATATTATCTTTCAGGGAATCTCCGATCGCACCAAATCCGGCAAGGATGACAACTCCGATGAGAGCGGCGATCACGGTGTATTCAATGGTGGTCGACCCGGTTTCATCCCGGAAAAAGCGCTTCAAAAGGCGCTCGGCCTTCCGATAACAAGCTGACGTTCTCAACACTGCGAACACTCCCCACCAGGATCAAGCTGATCGGACGCGGCACATCGCCGGACCTGATGTTCTGCGTCGGTCTGAACGCAGATACCAGCTAGACCGCTTCCAGAAGATGCGGGATGAGAGGCTCATCGGCCGCCGGCATCGGATAATCCCGCAACCGGTTGGCGCGAACCCATTTCAGCGCCTGATTTTCCCGTCCCTGAGGCACACCGTCCCATCTGCGGCAGATGAAAAGTGGCATAAGGAGGTGAAAATCTTCATAAGCGTGGCTGGCGAAGGTCAAAGGTGCGAGGCACGCTTCCTTAACCGTGATGCCCAGCTCCTCGTCAAGTTCCCGGATCAGGGTCTCTTCCGGCCGTTCGCCCTGTTCGACTTTTCCCCCTGGAAATTCCCACAAACCCGCCATGGATTTTCCCTCGGGCCGCTGCGCCAAAAGAATGCGCCCGTCCACATCGACAAGAGCGCAGGCCGCGACAAGTACGATCTTGGTCATGGTCGGTGTCCAGTTCTGAGACATCTGCTTAAATCGCCGTTAGGCAATTCCGGCCGAAAGCTGCAAATTTACGAAAATTGTCCCGGAGCGCTCGTATCGAGCCCCCCCGAGAAATGCGACCTTGGCCTAACTGCGGTAATCGCCATTGATGGCGACATATTCCTTGGTCAGATCGCAGGTCCAGACGGTTGCCTGTCCGGCGCCCAGGCCCAGGTCGACGCGGATAACGATATCTTCTTCTTTCATCACCGCCGAAGCCGCCTCTTCACTGTAGGCGGGGTCTCTTTCACCGTCGACCGCCACCCGGATGTCTCCGAACCAGATCGCCAGCCGGTCCCGGTCCGCCGGTTCCCCGGCTTTTCCGACGGCCATGACCACGCGGCCCCAATTGGCGTCTTCACCGGCGACAGCCGTCTTTACGAGCGGTGAATTGGCGATCGACAGCGCGATCTTCTTCGCCGACGCGTCGTTCTCTGCGCCCTCGACGCGAATTTCAACGAATTTCCGCGCCCCTTCGCCGTCGCGGACGATCTGGTGAGCCAGGTCCAGCATCACGTCCCCAAGCGCCGCACGCAGGGTATCCACGCGAGGGTCGTCCAGAGACGTGACGGGAGCCACACCTCTCGCCTTTGCCGTTCCGGTCGCGAACAACAGGACGGTGTCGGAAGTGGACGTGTCGCTGTCGACCGTCACGGCGTTGAAGCTGCCACCTGTTTCCCCGCTGAGCAATGACTGCAGCACGTCCGGCGCAATGGCGGCGTCGGTGAAGATGAACGACAGCATGGTCGCCATGTCCGGCGCAATCATCCCCGCGCCCTTGGCGATGCCGTTGATCGACACGGTCTCGCCGTCCAGATCGACACTTGCGGTCGCCACTTTCGGGTAGGTGTCGGTCGTCATGATTGCCTTGGCCGCGTCCAGCCAGTCAGCGCTGCCCTGATCGTTTTTCAGATCTTCGACCACATGAGAGAATTTTTCAGCCTGAAGCGGTTCGCCGATCACTCCGGTTGAAGCAAGGAAGATTTCCGCGTCGTTGCTGCCAAGCGCGCCGGAAACGATTTGCGCCGAAAGCTCAACCGCGGCCTTGCCTTTCTTGCCGGTAAAGGCGTTGGCATTGCCCGAATTCACCAGAAGTGCGCGCGCCTTGCCGGCCCCCACACGGGCCTTGCACCAGTCCACCGGCGCCGAGGAACATTTCGACCGGGTAAACACACCGGCAACGGTAGTGCCTTCGCATACGGTGGCCAGCAGCACATCCGTACGGCCCTTGTATTTGATACCTGCCGAAGCGGTCGCGAATTGAACGCCCTCGATCTCCGGCATGTCCGGATAGGATTTGGGGGCGAGGGGGGAAACGGTCGTCGACATGGAAGCTTTTCCGGCACTCTTGGTCAATTTTTCGACTTTTCACCCGGTTCCGGACGAGAAGCCGCTTGATCTACCCAAAAGCGCTGAAGCGGCGCAAGCCTTTTCAAGCCTCGGCCGTAGATACAGAAAACCCGGCGGCTGCATGCCGCCGGGTCGAATTGCCATCGGGTTTGAACGATTATTCGGTCTTTTCGCCGTCTTCAGCCGGCTGAGCAGGTTCCACTTCGATAATTTCAACCGGTGTGGCGTCTTTGAGTTCGGCCATCCGGGCTTCGTAACGATCGCGGAAAATCTGCTGACGCAGGGAGTCGCCAACCTGCTCAAGAGCCGGCTTTTCCTCGCGGCGTGTCTCTTCCAGCTTGATGACGTGCCAGCCGAACTGGGTTTCCACCGGTTCTTTCGTGTAGCTGCCCGGCTCAAGCGCGAGGGCCGCCTCTTCAAACGGCTTCACCATCTGGCCTTTTTTGAAAAAGCCGAGGTCACCGCCATTGGGACCGGAAGGACCGGTGGATTTTTCCCGTGCCAGTTCGGCGAAATCCGCCCCGCCGTCCAGTTCAGCGACCAGCGCTTCGGCTTCCGCCTTTTCCTTCACCAGAATATGACGGGCATGCAGCTCTTCAGCGCCTTCGAAATCGGCGAATTGCGCGTCGTAGGCCGCCTGAACGTCTTCGTCGGAAATCGTTCCACCGATTTTCTGGGCAAGATAGGCATTACGCAATGCCTGCAGCTCGAGGAAATCCAGCTGTCTCTGGAAATCCGGGTCCTTGTCCAGCCCTTCCTGACGGGCTGCCTGCGCCATCAATTCCATGTCGATCATGGCGTCGAGCAGGAGCTGGCGCCATTGAGCGGGCGGGAAACGCTGCAATTCCTGGCCGGCATCCTGGGCTGCAAACGCCAGTTCGGCTTCGGTGATTTCTCCATCACCGACCTTGGCGACCACGTCGTCCGGCTCGGCGGCATGAAGGGTCGCGGATCCGAGCGACATGGCCAGGAGTGAAACGGCAAGTGCCTGAACCGGCCTGCGCATCGAAATTCGGAACATGAGACGTCCTTTACCTATAGGAACAGTAATCTTTCTTGCCTCCTGTGATGAGGGCTGGGCTACATTGCCCATTCCAGCGGCGTTGACAAGCATTGAACCCCCTCTTATCTGTCGGGCGTCCGGCTCGTGGGCCGGGAAGGCATCTTTTCGGCCGCGGTGACCGGCCAGCGCGTTGCGCTTGTCGGCAACGTGGACAGCAATTGAGACGATTTCATGGGCAGGCGCCGGATTGCCATTGGCGCCGCCTTTCAGGGAAGGACCGCCACATGGCTGGCCTTGGCGCTTTAGCACGTAAGATTTTCGGTTCTGCGAACGACCGGAAGATTAAGACATTTCGGACCAGGGTCGAGCAGATCAATGCGCTCGAGCCGGAACTTCAGGGCCTGTCGGACGACGCACTGAAGGCCCGGACGGCCGAATTCCGGACGCAGATACGGAACGGCGCGGATATCGAGGACCTTCTAGTCCCCGCCTTCGCAACGGTTCGCGAGGCTGCGCACCGCGCGCTCGGGCAGCGGCACTATGACGTGCAGCTCATTGGCGGCATGGTTCTGAACTCCGGTCAGATCTCGGAAATGAGGACGGGTGAGGGCAAGACCCTCGTCGCAACCGCGCCGGTCTATCTGAACGCTCTTGCGGGCAAGGGCGTTCATGTGGTCACGGTGAACGATTATCTGGCCCAGCGCGACAGCGAGTGGATGGGGCAGGTCTACAGGTTCCTTGGTCTCACGGTCGGCTGCATCACCCACGGCCTGTCGGACGAGGAGCGCCGCGCGGCCTATGCCGCAGACGTCACCTACGGCACCAACAACGAGTTCGGCTTCGATTATCTGCGCGACAACATGAAACACGACCGCGGGTCGATGGTTCAGCGCGGGCATAACTATGCGATCGTCGATGAAGTCGACTCGATCCTGGTCGATGAGGCCCGCACGCCGCTGATCATCTCCGGTCCGCTCGAGGACCGCTCCGAATTCTACAACTCGGTCGACACGCTGATCCCTCAACTGACCGCCGAGGATTACGAACTGGACGAAAAACAGCGCTCCGCCAGCTTTACCGAAGCCGGCAACGAGAAGCTGGAAAACCTGCTGCGGGACGCTGAACTTCTGAAGGGCAACTCGCTGTATGACGTGGAAAACGTCGCCATTGTCCACCATCTGCAGCAGGCGCTGAAGGCCCACAAGCTGTTCCAGCGGGACAAGGACTACATCGTCCGCAACAACGAAGTCGTCATTATCGACGAGTTTACCGGCCGCATGATGCCGGGACGCCGGTTCTCCGAGGGCCTGCACCAGGCGCTGGAAGCCCGGGAAAAAGTCCAGATCCAGCCGGAAAACCAGACGCTGGCCTCCATCACCTTCCAGAATTATTTCCGCATGTACGACAAGCTTGCCGGCATGACCGGAACCGCCTCGACCGAAGCGGATGAATTCGCGGACATCTACAAACTGGAAGTCGTCGAGATCCCGACGAACATGCCGGTCAGCCGCGTCGACGACGACGACGAGGTCTACCGCACGGTAGAGGAAAAATTCCAGGCCATTGCCAAGCTGATCGACGAATGCAAGGAACGCGGCCAGCCGGTTCTGGTGGGCACGACGTCGATTGAAAAGTCGGAACGCCTCGCCGACCTTCTGAAAAAGCATGGCTACACGCAGATCGACCTGAGCGATCCCGTCGCCTTTGCCGAAGCCCAGAAGACCGACGACGGAAAGTCCAAGGTGTTTGCGGTCCTCAACGCCCGCTACCACGAACAGGAAGCCTTCATCGTGGCGCAGGCCGGCCTGCCGGGCGCCGTCACGATCGCGACCAACATGGCCGGCCGAGGCACCGACATTCAGCTCGGCGGCAACGCGGACATGCAGATCGCGATGGAACTCGCGGACATGCCCGAGGGTCCGGAGCGCACGGCTGCTGAAGAGAAGATCCGCGCCGATGTGGAAACCCTGAAACAGAAGGCCCTGCAGGCCGGCGGTCTCTACGTGATCGGTACGGAGCGCCACGAAAGCCGGCGCATCGACAACCAGTTGCGCGGCCGTTCCGGACGTCAGGGCGA
Organism: uncultured Roseibium sp.; assembly: GCF_947496995.1. Lineage (GTDB taxonomy): Bacteria > Pseudomonadota > Alphaproteobacteria > Rhizobiales > Stappiaceae > Roseibium. Next base: position 455,346 of record NZ_CANMFD010000005.1, on the reverse strand, counting down.
TCCCGGCCATTCGAAGTTCTTCCTGTCGCTGCAGGACGACCTGATGCGCATCTTCGGCTCCGAGCGCATGGACTCCATGCTTCAGAAGCTCGGCCTTGAAGAAGGCGAGGCGATCATCCATCCCTGGATCAACAAGGCTTTGGAAAAAGCCCAGCAGAAGGTCGAGGCACGCAACTTCGACATCCGCAAGAACCTGCTGAAATTCGATGACGTGATGAACGACCAGCGCAAGGTGGTTTTCGACCAGCGCATCGAACTCATGGACAGCGAGGCAATTCAGGACGCGGTGGCGGACATGCGCCACGACGTGATCGACGATCTGGTGGCGAACCACATTCCCGAGCGCGCCTACCCCGAACAATGGGATACGGAAGGCCTTCAGGAAGAAGTCCGCAAGTACCTGAACCTCGATCTGCCGGTCAAGGACTGGGCGGCCGAGGAAGGCATTGCCGAGGAAGAGGTCAAGAACCGGCTCCGCAAGGCCGCCGACGGCGCCATGGCGCAGAAGGTCGCCAAATACACCCCGGACATCATGCGCCAGGTGGAAAAGGCGATCCTGTTGCAGACCCTGGACAACCTGTGGCGTGAACATCTCGCCAACCTGGATCACCTGCGGTCGGTGGTCGGGTTCCGCGGCTATGCCCAGCGCGACCCCTTGCAGGAATACAAGACGGAAGCCTTCACCCTGTTCGAATCCATGCTGACGCAGCTCCGCCAAATAACCACCGCGCAATTGCTGCGTGTGGAACTGGTCACCGAACAGCCGCCGCAGATGCCGGCCGAACCGGAAATGCACGCCCATCACATCGACCCTCTGACAGGGGAAGATGAAATGGCTGCGGCGGATGCCCGCCTGACGGCTTCGAGCCAGCGCGACCCCAACAATCCCGACACCTGGGGCAAGGTTGGCCGCAACGAGGTCTGTCCGTGCGGCTCCGGCAAGAAGTACAAGCATTGCCACGGGGCACTGGTGTAGACCGCAACCACATCCGAACTGAAACAGGCCGGTCCGATTCTTCGAGGCTGGCCTTTTTCATGATTTTCCGTCAGTTTACGCCCTAGAGTCGTGAGGACCCGGGAGCCTGTCATGCAAGCAGCAGAAGCTTCGAACATCTACGTCTCGAGACGGCAAGGGTCACGCTCCGCCACGCCACTGCTCAGCGTCATCGTTCCGGTCTTCAACGAAGAAGACGTCATCCTTCATTTTCTCGACGCGACCCGGCCGGTGCTGGAGCGGAGCGGGCTGAAATACGAGTATGTCTTCATCGACGACGGCAGCCGCGATGCGACGGCCGCCATTCTTGCGCAGAGGCTGAAGGACGGCTTGCCGGGACGCCTGCTGGGTCTGTCGCGGAATTTCGGCAAGGAAGCCGCCCTGTCCGCGGGCCTGGAAGCCGCAAAGGGCGACATCGCCGTCATCATCGATGCCGACCTTCAGGATCCGCCTGAGCTGATCCTCCAGATGCTGGAAGGCTGGCGTGCCGGCTATGACGTCGTCTACGGCCTCAGGGTCGACCGCTCTTCAGATACGCTCATGAAGCGCTCGACCGCGGGCATGTTCTACCGGTTGTTCGACCGGCTGGCCAATATCGAGATGCCCGCGAATGCCGGTGATTTCCGACTCATCGACCGCGCCGTCATCGATGCGCTTCTGAGACTGCCCGAACGCAACCGCTTCATGAAGGGCTTGTTCGCCTGGGTCGGGTTTCCGGCGATGGCGCTGCCCTACGAACGCCCGCCGCGCAAGGCGGGGACGGGCAAGTTCAATTACTGGAAACTGTGGAATTTCGCTCTCGACGGCCTGACCGGATTTACCACCCTGCCTCTAAGGGTCTGGTTTTACGGCGGCGCCTTCGTGTCGCTTGCCGCATTTGCCTATGCCTTCTACCTGATCCTGCATGTCATTGTTTCCGGCATCGATGTGCCCGGCTATGCGTCGCTGATGGTCGCGCTGCTGTTTTTCTCCGGAGTCCAGCTCCTGTCCATCGGCATGATCGGGGAATATATCGCCCGTCTCTTCAACGAGGCAAAACAGCGGCCGGTCTATATCCTTCAGGACGTCATCGAGGGGGACGCGGCCGGCGCGTCCGGTGAGGCGGAGCAGGTCCCGGATGGAAACTGACGCAAGACATCGGAAGATCCGGACCGAGACGGCGGCCGTTGGAAAATTCGCCGTTGTCGGCATTCTGGCCACTCTTACCCACGCCGGTGTCGCCACTGTCCTTCTGGAGACCGGCACACTGTCCGCCTTTCCAGCCAATATCTGCGGGTTCCTCGTCGCTTTCGGCGTATCCTTCAGCGGTCACTATTTCTGGAGCTTTTCGCATCTGCGCCGCAAGGGCGCGGCGCTTGCAAGCATGACCCGGTTCCTGGTGATCGCCCTGTCCGGGTTTATGCTCAATTCGGTCGTCCTGGCGCTCTGGCTCGAACTGACCCCCTGGCCGGATCTCGTCGGCCTGTTGTTCTCCATCGCGATCGTGCCGGCACTTTCCTTTCTGGGCGCCCGTCTGTGGGCGTTCTCCCACAGAGTGGCCGAGACCTGAGCACCGCAATGGCCTTTCATACCCCCTCCGCGACCCGCGCCGCCTTCCTGTATGGCAGCGTAATCTGCCTGCTCTACGCACTGATCCCGTCACTCACCTTTCCGGGTCCGCCGCTGGATGTGGTCGAAGGGTTTGCCTGGGGCCGGGAGCTTGCGCTCGGCTACACCAAGCACCCGCCCATGCAGGCCTGGCTGCTGGAAATGACCTACCGTCTCACCGGCGGCCATCATGCCGGCGGCTACTGGTTGAGCGCGCTCAGCGCCGCACTCACCTATCTGTTCATCTGGCAGCTCGCCCGCCGCCTCGGTTTTTCTCCCTGGCAGGCATTCTGGGCAATCGTCCTGACCAGCGTGACATTCTACTTCACACTACCCTTGCCCGAGTTCAATCCGAATGTGCTTCAGATCCCGGTCTGGGCGGGCATGATGCTGTTCTTTCACAGGGCTCTGGCAAAAGGACGCCTGCTGGACTGGATCGTCCTCGGGGTCTTCGCGGCATTCGGGCTCTACACCAAATATTTCGTACTGCTCCTGATCGGAACGATCGGCCTCTACACGCTGGTCTTCGCGGATGCACGCCGGCACCTCCTGTCGGCCGGTCCCTGGCTCTGTGCCCTGGTCTGCGCGGCATTGCTCGTTCCGCATGTCCGCTGGCTCCTGGAAACGGATTTCCTGACCTTTCAATATGCCGCCGACCGCAGCAATCCGGCCACCTCGTTCCTCGACCACATTCTCAATCCTCTGAACTTTCTTGCCGCCCAGATCGGCAATCATGTCGGGCTCTTCCTTGTGGTCCTGGTCGGCCTCGGCTGGAGCGGCATGAGAGCCGTCAGGACCGGCCTCCGGCAGGCGACGCGCACCCTGCCACCTCCCGGAGACAGGTTTCTCCTCTGGTTCGCTTTCGTGCCCCTTGCCGTCGTGCTGGCTGCCTCCGCGGTGACGGGCAACGAATTCGAGCATATGTGGGGCATGCCGATGTTCCTGCTTTCAGGCATGCTCGCCATCAGGTTTCTCGCGCTGCCGGAGCTCTGGCCCCACTCCCGCCGTGCGCTTGCCGCCGCTGTCGCGATCCAGGCGATTTTCCTTGCCGTCCTGATCGGACAGGCTGTTCTGGAACCGCACTGGAAACACAAGCAGACGCGCATCCATTACCCCGGGCGGGACATTGCCGGTCATCTGGCCTCGATCTGGAAGTCGGAAACGGGCACGGACCTGGCCTATGTCGCCGGCGACATGTGGTCGGCGGCAAATGTCACGATTTACGTGCCCGGCCGGCCCTCGATGTTCTACCTGCATGATGCACGCCTCAGCCCGTGGATCGACATGGAAGACGTTCAGGCCCGAGGACTGATGATCGTCTGGCGCGGCGACAGCGAGCGTCCCGCCCGCGAGATACTGCGCTATTATCCGGATGCGGTGCGCAGCGGCCGAAAAACTTTCCCCTACCGGTCCTCCGCCGGAATTCCGGAAGAAATCATCAATTGGGTGATCATCCCGCCCGGCGAAGTCGCGCTTCAGCCCGTTTCCTGTGTATCTGCCGGCTCGGACTGTCTGGAATCGGATGCGAAAGATAACTAACTTCACACCATGATCAGTATGAAGGACATCGACGGGGTCGAGGATTGGCTTATCGGCCAGGCCCTCGGATCGCCGGACATGGCGGCGATGTTCGCCGAAATGTGCGAAAGGCTCCGCCAATGTCATGTGCCAATCGACCGGGCTTTGTTGGGCTGGTCGACGCTGCACCCACTGATCGAGGCGGAAACCGTTTGTTGGGAAAACGGCGCCGACGTCCAGCATGAACAGATCGGTCATTTCCAGGAGGAAAGCGAAGACTGGCTCACCAGCCCGATCCGCTCGATCCTCATGAGCGGCGAACCGGTGATGCGGCGGCGTCTGGCCAACAGCAACGCACCGTTCGATTTTCCCTTGCTCGCCAGCCTTAGCGAGCGTGGTTACAGCGACTACATGGTCATGGTCACTGCCTTCGAATTGCCGACGATACGCGAGGAAGTCTCCACTTCTGGCATCGTGGTGACCTGGGCGACCCGTGAGGAGAACGGTTTCACCGACGAAGCACTGGCCGCCATCACCTATATTCAAAAACGGCTGGCCCTTGCCGCCCGTGCCACCCTGCAGAGCCAGATCAGCCGCACCATCGCCGAAACCTATCTGGGCAAGATCGCCGGCGGCAAGGTGCTTGCCGGCCAGATCCGTCATGGCGATGGGGAAACCATAGATGCCGTGATTTTCTACAGCGACATGCGCAACTCCACGGCCATCGCCGAACACCTGGGTCCCGATGCCTATCTGTCCTGGCTCAACACCTATTTTCAGGCCACTGCAGGCGCGATACTGGACAACGGCGGCGAGGTGCTGGATTTCATCGGCGACGCTGTCCTTGGCGTCTTCCCGATCGGTGAGCAGAGCCTGGAAACCGCCGTGGAGCAAGCCATCGCCGCCGCGGATACAACGCGCAAGCGGCTGAAGTCCGTCAACGCGGAGCCGGCATCCGCGCAGCCGCTGAAAGCCGGCATCGCTCTTTCCGTCGGAACGGTGATGTTCGGCAACATCGGCGTTCCGCACCGAATGACCTTCTCCGTCATCGGCCAGACCGTACATGCCGCCGCGCGGATCGAAAGCCTAACCAAAACCGTGGGCGTGGATGTTCTCATGACCGCCGATGTCGCCAGGCGCACCGGCGCAAGAGCGCGCCCTGTCGGTGATTTCGCGCTGAGCGGTTTCGCCGCCCCGCAACCTCTTTTCGCCTTGGAATAAGCCGCCCGCTTCCCTAAAAAGCTATTCTCACCCTTCGCGGCGCCGATGCCGGACCCACCCGCCAATTCAAAAGTACCGGAACGACATGACCGACATCCGCCCAGCCACCCCGACGCATCTGCCCTTCCGGGACCAGGAGGCCGGCGGAGACGATACGGGCGCGCCCGTTGTCCTTTTGCATGGCTTCGGCGGTGATCGCCAGACCTGGCTGAACATCCAGACCGGTCTCGCCCCGCAAAAAAGGTCCATCGCCTTCGACCTCCCCGGTCATGGAGAAGCTCTCGACTGGCCGAGGATCGGCAATGCCGGTCTCGCCGCCAAGGCCGTGTCGCACTCCCTGGAGGCACTCGGTCTGACCCAGGTGCATCTGGTCGGTCACTCCATGGGCGGAGCCATCGCCGCGCTGATCGCCTTGAGATCCCCAGAAATCGTTGCGAGCCTCACGCTGCTGGCTCCGGGCGGCTTCGGACCGGAAATCAACCACCGCCTCCTGCGCCGCTACGCCGCGGCAACGGATGCGGCTGAAATGGAAACCCTGCTGGAGCAGTTTTTCGGCTGGGAATTCAAGCTGCCGAAATTCCTGGCAAAAACCGCCGCCGAAAGCCGCGCCCGGCCGGGCGCCGCCGCAACGCTGCAGGCCATCGCCGACGAGATCATCGACGGCAATGTGCAAAAGACCCTGCCCAGGGACGAACTCGCAGCCCTGCCCCTGCCCATCAGGGTCGTCTGGGGCACCCAGGACCGGGTTCTTCCCACCCGCCAGGCTCACAAGCTGCCCGGCATGGTGGCCACGCACATCTTCGAACGAGTCGGCCACATGGTGCACCTGGAAATTCCCAGGGAAGTCACCCGGCTCATTCTTCTGAACAGCGGCGTGCGGTAGCATTCATTCCGCGACTGGAGTAGGCAGGATGCCAGCCAGTTTCGACTACCCTGTTTCGGCGGCAGCAGAACCGCTCGCAATTTTTCGGAGTAAAAATGTCGCTCAACACCGCTTTGCCGCGCGACGTGATCGTCACTGCCGTATCAGGATATCAACCGAAGGACCTGGCGGTCTGGTACAATTCCCTGAAGGCGGCGGGATACAAGGGACGCACCGTCGCTGTCGCCTATGACGTCAGCGAGGCCCTGGTCGAATACATGACCCATATGGGGTCGATTGTTATTACCTTTGATCACGACGAAAAGAAGCGGCGCTACTCCTATTCGCAGCTCAACGAAGAAATCGCGGATCGGACCGACGCGGGCAGGCTTTACTCCGACAGGCGCTGGACCTGGAACAAGCGTCTCCTCAGGTTCAAGGACAAGATCTATGACCGGCGTTTCTTTCACGCCGGACATCTGGTCAGAAAACACCTGGAGGCTCTCGGCGAGCCCATTCGCTTCGTCGCCTTCTCCGACAGCAGGGACGTGGTTTTCCAGAGTGATCCGTTCAGCTGGATGGAGAACAACCTGACCCCGGACAAGGACCTGGTGGTCGGTGAGGAAAGCATTACGCATCAGGACCCGTGGAACCGCCGGAATGTCCTGAAAACCTACGGTCACCATGCACTGGAACGCGTCGAGAACCTTCCGGTCTGCTGCGCCGGATATTTCGCCGGCCGATATGACGCGATGATGGATTTCATGCTCGCCGTCTACTATTTCGACCAGACCAAACGAAGCGGTGATCAGGCCGCCTTCAACCAGCTTCTGACATTCGCCGGCTGGAAGGAAAAGACGGCCAAGGTGAACTGGCAGGTTCCCTGGCTGCTGCATGCGGTGAGCGCGAATGTCAGCCCGAAGGTAGAAAGCTTCTGCATGCCCGCGGAGTCAGTTCCCGTGTTTGAAGACGGTGTGGTGATGACATCGGACAGGCAGCCCTATGCGATCGTCCATCAATATGACCGCAACAAAGAGATGACGGCCCACTTTCTGGAAAAATTCGGTCAGGTGGAATAACTCCGGCAAACAGCCGGACCGGCCGAACCAGGACGGAAATCAGGCCTCCGGCAGCAATCCCTCGCGCCAGGTTTCCCCGATAACCCGGCGAGCCATCATGTGGGAACGCGGCGCGTTGATGCTGTCGACGGCGATAAGCTGTCCGGCCTTCAGATAGGCGACATAGAATTTCCGGTCTTCCGTCGAACCGACGACGACCGTGTCGTCATAGCCGTCCGAAAGCCCGGCGATCTGCAGCTTGATGTCATACTGGTCGGACCAGAACCAGGGCAGCGGATCGTAGTCGACGTCCTGGCCCACCAGGGCCTGCGCCACAATCTTGGCCTGATCGATCGCGTTCTGCACGCTCTCCATCCGCACGGACCGCTTGTAGCGGTTGGAATAGAACCGTGTGCAGTCGCCTGCCGCATAGATGTCCGGGTCGCTGGTCTGGCCCGAACCGTCCACCAGAATGCCGTTGTCGGTCTCCACACCGGCCTCCTCCGCGAGGCTGTCGTTCGGCTCCGCGCCGACGGCCATCAGCACGAGACCTGCCGGGACTGTTTCCCCTGTCGCCAGCCTGACACCCGTGGCGTCGCCGTTGCCTTCGATTGCCTCGATACCCGTGTTGAGGCGAAGATCTATGCCCTTCGAGCTGTGCAGGTCGGCGAAAAAGGCGGATACGGTCTCGCTCACCACACGTTTCATCGGACGGTCCTGGGCTTCGATAACGCTCACGTCCTTGCCCAGTCCCTTGGCCACCGCGGCCACTTCCAGGCCGATATAACCGGCACCGATGATCGCGACCCGCGTGCAGGTCTCCAGCCTTTTGCGGATGACATCGACATCGGCGATCGAGCGCAGCGTCAGGACGCCCTGCTTGTCGGCGCCCTTGATGGGCAGCGAGCGCGCACGGGTCCCCGTCGCCAGAACGAGCTTGCCGTAAGGCAGCGTGTCGCCGTTCTCCAGCCGCAGGCGTTTCGACTTCCGGTCAATCGCGGCGACCCTCGTGTCGGGAATAAGATCGATGTCGTTGGCGGCGAAAAACGCCGGAGGGCGCAGCAAGAGGCCGTCCGTTTCGATTTCTCCGGCCAGAAACTTCTTTGAAAGCGGCGGTCTCTGGTAGGGAAGATACGGCTCGTCACCGATCAGGCGCAGCGGTCCTTCAAATCCGCCCTGACGCAAGGATTGGGCAACCTGCGCACCCGCCTGCCCCGCACCGATGATGACGATTTCTTCCTGCATTCCGTCCGACCTCTTCATGCCTGGCTTTTCGCACCGATATCTGCGTATGGCCTAACATGAAGTCCGGCAACCCGCCAGAAGGGCGAATTGCCGCGAGGGCGTATCCGAAAGGACCGCCGCCCGACCTGCCGGTCAGGCGCTGCGCACATCCTGCAGGAAGCGGGCGACTTCCTCGCGGATCAGAACGCCCTGCTCGCCGAGAGATTCGGCAAGCAACTCGACTTCCGAGCTGTTGCTGCGCGCCAGGCTGGCGGCGGAACCGACCGCTTCCATGCGCTCGGCGCCCTCTTCCGAACGGGCGGAGGCACTGGAAACGTTCTCGGAGATCGCGTGAACCGCCTCATCCTGCTGCTCGACGGCCGAAGCCACGGCGGATGCCAGCCCTTCCATGTCCGAAATGATACGGTTCACATCCTCGATGGCCTGAACCGCCTCGCCGGAAGATCCCTGGATCGCCTCGATCTGGGTTGCGATTTCCTCGGTTGCCTGAGATGTCTGGTCGGCGAGCTGCTTGACTTCTGCCGCCACCACGGCGAACCCCTTGCCGGCCTCGCCTGCGCGGGCGGCTTCAATGGTCGCATTCAACGCCAGGAGATTGGTCTGGCTGGCAATGTCCCGGATGAGACCCATGACTTCACCGATCCGGTCTGCTGCGCCGGAAAGCTTCTGCATGGTGGCAACGGTTGAGGTCGCGCTCGCGACGGCCTGTTTGGCAACTTCCGTCGACCTGTTCGCCTGCCCGGCGATTTCCGCGATGGATGCGGCAAGTTCTTCCGCGGATTGGGCCGCAGATGTGACGTTTTGCGCGGCGGTCTTCACAGCAGTTGCCGCTTCGTCGGACTGATCCGCAACATCATCCGCCGACTGTTCCATGGATTTCGAGGTTTGCCGCAGTTCATCATTCGCTCTGTCCAGACTGTTGAGTGCCTGGGAGACGGTTCCCTCGAAGCTGCCGATCAGCTTGTCGAGCCGGACAACGCGTTCCTCGCGCTTGCTGTATTCGGAGGCCTGCGCCTCCGCGAGCTGGATGCGTTCAAGCGCGTTGTCGCGGAACACCTGGACGGTTCGGCTCATCGAAGCCAGTTCCGTATTTCCCGCGACCTCGGGAAGGTCGAGGTCGGTGTGTCCATCCGCCAGCTTCTCCATCGCCGCCTGCAGTCGGGACAGCGGCCGGGCAATCGACTGTCCGATCAGGAGAGCGATGGCGGGGAGCAGAACCAGCAGGAGCAGTATCGTACCGCCGATTGCGACGGCGGCGATGAAACGGGCGGCTGCCAGCTGCTTGTCGGCTTGTGACTGGATTAGACGAGCGGCCGCGTTCAAGGTGGCGATATGCGGCGGGACCAGTTCGAACAGGCTTTCCAACAGAGCTGTATACTCGGCCTTTTCGGACATTGCGGCGGTGTATTCGTCGAACGTGGCCTTGTAGGCGGCCATGTTGTCGGCGAGCTCCTTCTTGATGGCGTCGGAGATATAGACCTTTTTCAGAAGCTTCTCGAACACCATGAACTCGGCTCCGAACATCTCCACCGACTGAGGTGTGTTGTTCAGGGTGTATTCCTTTTCCGCGAGCTGAACGGCAAGGATGGCGCGTGCCAGTTTCTCGAAGTCCGGACCACCACCGAATTTCATTTCTTCCTGCAGACGGAGCTTCACGGCCCCGGCGGTTTCATTCAGTTTCGCCAGATACCCCTGAGTGCTGTCGTAACCGATCTTCTGCTGGACCGCGTCAAGCATTTCGAACGCACCCCCGGTACCTTCCAGCGTGTCCCTAACGTCCGCGATCTGGACTGACTGGACCGCGGCAACCGGGTTGGCGGAAATGCCTTCCAGAACCATATTGGCCTGCGCGAGTTTCGCCTCGAAGGCCTCGACCCCGCCCGGTGAAGGCGCGATAAGGTAACGCTCCTCAACTGCCAGCAGGGAGCCTCCGACATCGGAAAGTTCCGCGACCTGCTCGGCCAGGGTTGCGCTTCCACCCATGCGGGTAAAAGCGGTATCCACCTCGTTCTGGCTCCAGAAAAACACGGCCCCTATTGCCAGAAGGCCGACAATCGTGAATAGGCTGAGCGAGAGAATTCTGACTTTGACCGACAATCTCGACAGAATTTGAAGTGATGGTTGAGTCCCGACAGTCACCAGCGTATGCCCCTAACACCTGAGTAATCAGTCCACAGAGTCTAGGAAAATCAACAATTTCCAGTTAATGACTTCCTACCCTTCCATCCGCAAAACTGCCCAATTTCCGGGCATTCTCTCTCTTTTTGAGGCAAAGTTTGAAATTCCTCGCCAAATCCGCTCCGGCAATCTTCGTTCTGTTGTGGTCCACCGGATTCATCGGTTCGAAACTGGGCGCGCCCTATGTCGAACCGATGGTGTTTCTGACCGTCCGATTCGCCGCGGTCGTGCCGATCCTGATCGTTCTGGCCCTAATGTTATCGAAATCCTGGCCAAAATCACCGGTTGCAATTTTTCACTGCATCGTCACCGGAATGCTCGTTCACGGGATTTATCTCGGTGGCGTCTTCTGGGCGATCAAGCAGGGCATGCCGGCGGGCCTGTCGTCGATCATCGTCGGCCTGCAGCCGGTTCTGACGGCGCTCATGGCGGTGCTGATGCTTGGGGAAACCGTCTCGAAAAGACACTGGCTTGCCATGGCCATCGGTGCTGCCGGCCTGGCCCTGGTTCTCGGCCCGAAGTTCGACCTGAGCGGAACCGGCATCACGGTTGCGACCATCGCCGTCGTGCTTGGCGGCGTCTTCGCCATCAGTCTGGGCACGGTCTACCAGAAACGCTTTGTGGGAACCACGGATCTTCTTGCGGCAACCGCCTGGCAATATGTCGGCGCCCTGCTGGTAACCGTCCCCTTAAGCCTTTTCGAAAGCTGGAGCATCACCTGGTCGGGTGAATTCATTTTCGCGCTTGTCTGGCTGATCCTGGTTCTGTCCGTGGGGGCGATCCTGCTTCTGATGCTGCTCATCCGTCAGGGAGCCGTCTCGAGGGTCGCCAGCCTGTTCTACCTGGTGCCTGTCGCAACGGCGGTCGAGAGTTATTTTCTCTTCGGGGAAACCCTGACAATTGTCCAGCTTGCCGGTATGGCGCTCGTCGTCAGCGCTGTCCTGACGATCCGCAAGCCTACTGCAAGACCCTGATCCGCCCGCAGCATCGCGCTGTCAGCTTTCGCTCGCCTCGCGCAAGGCCGCCTGCGCTTTCTTGCGCAGGGCAAACTGCCGCTGGCGGGAAATCGCCGCGTTGAGCTCGCCTCCGAGAATGAAGACAAGTGCGCAGATATAGAGGAAGATCACCGCGGTCATGATGCCGGCCAGTCCGCCATAGGTGGACACGTAATTGGCGAAGCGGGCCAGATAGGCACCAAAGACACTGCCGGCGACAATCCACATGATCAGGGTTGCAAGCACACCCGGCCAGAGATCTCTGAAGGTCCTGTGTCCCGAGGGAAGCTGCCAGTGGGTGATGAACAGTCCGATGATCAGCAGGGACCCGGCCAGCGTGTATCTCGCCAGATTGATCGACAGCAGGAAGGATTCGATCGCCGGCACGTAAGTCTCCAGCTCCGCCAGAGCCAGCGGCGCCAGAACCACGAGAAACGTGTAGGCCAGCAGGATGCCTGCGCCCAGCAGGACCAGTCCGAGGGACTGCAGCCTCAACAGGACAATCGAACGGTGTTCCTGCTGCCGGTAGGCGCGGTTCAGCGCGGTGCGCAGCGCCTCCACGCCGTTGGAGGCAAACCACAGCGCGGCCACGGCACCCAGTGTCAGAAGGTCCCCGCGCCGGACCGTCAGGACATTCTGGACTTCACGTGCAAGCGGCGCGGCGACGCTTTGGGGCCAGGCATCGAAAATGAGATCGGAGACCGTATCGGCCGCCCCGGTCAGGCCGAGAAAGGCCGCCAGCGACGCTATGAAAATCAGCAGTGGAAAAATGGCAAGAAGGCCGGAAAGGGCGACGTGACTGGCCATGGCGAAGCCGTCATCACGGGTAAAATGGCCGATTGCGTCTTTCAGGACGGCATAAATCGTCACGGCTGCAAGGCGAAGACTCATATTTCGATGAGGCCTTGCTCCAAAGGTCTAGTCAAGGCCCCCGGGTAAAATCCGCCCCCTCCAAAAGGTGAAGAAATTCCGCCTCGACAAATCAGGGTGTGCAACGCAACATAGCTTCAACAACAAGCGCGCGAACGCAACAAATGAAAACGGAGAACGCCAATGTCCCCTGCAGCCCCAAAGGCGGCAGAAACGCCGGAGAGCCTGTCGGAACACACGGCCGCCGCCGTCGCCACCCTCGACAGCCTGCTTGATCTTGCAGCGCAGCGGGTGCGGGCGCTGGTGACGAAAGACGACCGCATCTCCTCGCAGCGCATGGAAGAGGAACAGCGGGCCACCCACGGACTGGCATGGCTGGCGACCTATGTGGACTCGCTGCGCCAGCTTGACGCCTATGCAAGCCGTCTCAAGGAGGAAGGCCGTTACGGCACGCTGGAGGACAGGATTGTCCGGCTCGGGTTCGCCGAATATCTGGCACAGGTTTTCGGCGGCATCCCGATGAACCAGGGGGAAGTTGTTCGCCTCGCGGACCTGGGCATTGCCCACGACGAGGCCGAACCTTTTCGCACAGTTGAAGTGGAGACACTGATCCGGGAAGGCAACACGCCTGACATCCGCCGGGAGATCACGCAGCTCATCCGCGATCAGGCCGGTCACTCGACATTCGGTGACCCCGGCCTCGATGAAACGATGGAGCAGATCCGCAACGAGATGCGACGCTTTGCGCAGGATACCGTCGCCCCCCATGCCCATGAATGGCACCTGAAAAACGAATACATCCCATACGAAGTGGTCGGCCAGATGTCCGAACTGGGCGTATTCGGCCTGACCATCCCGGAAGAATATGGCGGGCTCGGTCTTGGCAAGGAAGCCATGTGCGTCGTCTCCGAGGAACTGTCCCGCGCCTATATCGGTGTCGGCTCCCTCGGCACCCGATCCGAGATCGCCGCGGAACTCATCCTGTGCGGCGGCACGGAAGACCAGAAGCAGCACTGGCTGCCGAAAATCGCTTCCGGTGAGATCCTGCCCACGGCTGTCTTTACCGAACCCAACACCGGCTCCGACCTGGCGTCCCTCAAGACTCGCGCCGTAAAGGACGGTGACAACTGGAAGGTCTCGGGCAACAAGACCTGGATCACCCATCCGGTGCGCGCAGACGTCATGACGCTTCTTGCCCGCACCAACCCTGAAGAAGCCGGCTACAAGGGCCTTTCCATGTTCCTCGCGGAAAAGCCGCGCGGCACGGATGAAGATCCTTTTCCGGCCGAGGGCATGAGCGGCGGCGAGATAGAAGTGCTCGGCTATCGCGGCATGAAGGAATACGAGATTGCCTTCGACGGCTTTGAGGTGAAGGGAGAGAACCTCCTCGGCCAGGTGGAGGGCGAGGGCTTCAAGCAGCTCATGCAGACCTTTGAGGGCGCCCGCATCCAGACCGCGGCCAGAGCCCTGGGCGTTGCCCAGTCCGCGCTCGATCTCGGTCTGCGGTACGCGGAAGAACGCATCCAGTTCGGCAAGCCGCTGATCGAGTTTCCACGCGTCTCCGACAAGCTGGCGATCATGACCACCGAACTGATGATAGCTCGCCAGCTCACCTATTTTTCCTCATGGCAGAAGGACTCCGGCAAACGCTGCGACCTCGAGGCGGGCATGGCAAAGCTTCTTGGCGCACGCGTCGCATGGGCCGCCGCCGACAACGCCCTGCAGATCCACGGCGGCAACGGCTTCGCGCTGGAGTATCCCGTTTCCAGAGTCCTGTGCGACGCCCGCATCCTGAACATCTTCGAAGGCGCGGCGGAGATCCAGGCGCAGGTGATCGCCCGGCGGCTTCTGGAGACCCGTGGCAACGCCTGACAGGCACGGAACTGAAACTCGAGGGGAACCCTGCGCTGTGGCGCCGGGTTCCGGTCATTTCGCCTGATTGTCCTTGCCGGACAAGCGTCTTTCCAGCAAGCCGACCGCCGCAAGGACGATCACCACAAGCACGGTGGCCACGAGGGCCAGTCCCATCTGACCTGCGCCGCACGCCATCCCGATAGCGCCCGACAGCCACATGGACGCGCCCGTGGTGACGTTCTTGACCGTTCCGTTGCGTGCGAAGATCAGGCCAGCCGAAAGGAATGCAACGCCGGCGGTCACCGCTTCGACCAGGCGCAGCGGATCAACCTGTTTGTCCGCATCGCCGCCGAAGGAAAGCGCGGCAAGCTCCTGGCTGATCAGCAGGAAAAGACAGGACGCGAGCGCAATCAGCATATGCGTGCGCAATCCGGCGTCCTTGCCGCGACCTTCCCGCTCGAAGCCTATGACCCCGCCCAGCACGATCGCCGCTATCATGCGCATCAGCACGATGGAGACAGGCAGGGCCTGAAAGTTGAGGTCGAACTCGGACTGGATCTGTTCAAGCATGGTGAACTCGCGGATTTGCGCGCCTGGGACGTCAGCTTATGGACAAACGGCCCAGCGCCCGCATGGTTCCTGCCCGCGCGGTTACAGCTTGCAGGGCCACGTCTGCGGGACAGCCGATTGAAAGATCGTTCCATCATCCAGATATAAGCAGTTAGCCTGGTGCGACTTCGAAACGAGCCGAGACGGCCCGTCCTGCCCGACAGGTATGCGTGGAACGGATCGGCCGCAGTCCCGTTGATCATCCAGGTGGTCCGACATTACGAGGAGATAGGAAATGAGCGAATCGATCCGGTTGAAACATGGCGGTTGGGTTGTGGTAGCCGACGGCGCCAAGGCGCTTTTCCTGCGCAACGAAGGTGACGAGAAATTCCCGAACCTCGAGATCTTCAAGAAGGAAGAACAGGACAACCCGCCGAACCGTGAGCAGGCCGCCGACCGCCCCGGTCGCAAGAGCGACGGGCCGCAAGGTCACCGGAGCGCTGTCAGCGAAACCGACTGGCATCAGCTTGCGGAAGACGACTTCGCTGCCGATCTCGCGGACATTCTCTACAAACGCGCCCACAAGGGTGACTTCAAGGAAATGGTGCTTGTCGCCGCCCCCTCCGTTCTCGGTCAGATCCGCAAGGAACTGCACAAGGAGGTCAATGACCGGATCATTGCGGAAATCGACAAGGACCTGACCAACCACCCGGTGGACAAGATCGAAAAACTCGCTCTGGGCGGTTCCTGAACCTGAGCGAGCGGAAACGTTCTGAACATCGACAGGGACCGGAGACAACCAGCTTGAGCGATACGAATGACGATCAGCAGAGTTACCGGTCCCTGACGGGGATTATCGACCGCACGACGGACGAGGCCCGGCGCGAGGAGGTTTCGGTCGGAAATCTCCTCTCCGCCTTCGGCCAGGCCGGATTTGCGCCGCTGCTGTTCATACCGGCGCTTGCCGTCGTCACCCCCCTGAGCGGCATTCCGGCTTTCTCGTCTCTTTGCGGCATCATGATTTTCCTGATCGCCACTCAGTGGCTGACGGGCCGGGAAGATATCTGGATGCCCTCCTGGCTGACCCGCCGCTGCATCAGCGGCGAAAAGCTGAAGGCTGCAATGACCAAGATGCGTCCGATCGCAGCCTGGCTGGACAATCATTCGCGCAAACGCCTGCGGTTCCTGTTCCATCGGCCGTTCCGCTACCTGCTGCCGCTTGCCTGCATGACCCTCGGCGCACTCATGCCGCTGATGGAGCTTGTGCCGTTTTCCTCGTCGTTCTTCGGTGCTGCAGTCTGCCTTATTGCCGTGGCACTGATTACCCGGGACGGGCTCTACGCCCTGATTGCCCTCTTGCCGGTTGGCGGCGCAGTCTGGGCCGCAGTGGCGATTTTCTAACCCGCGTTGATGTCTCGATTGAACGCCTGAATCCCCGCTGGCCATTCGACTCGACCCATGCCCCCAGGCCCTTCTTTCCCATCACCCGTGACCGGATTTTTGCACGCTGCGACCGCCGCGAGGCGCGTCGGGCTGCGATTGAATCCGGAACGAGTGGGGCTCTGACGCGTTTGCGAGCTGTGTGGAAACGTCAAGCTTCCTGAAGTTTGCCCGTTCAAATCTCAAGCGAGGAATAAAATGGCCTATCATCAAACTTCTTCCGATGGGGAAGACCGGACCGTTCTGAACAAGACCGACGCCAGGCAGGGGCGTGAGCCGCATCAGGTCCGCTACGTTCTGGGTTTCGGCCTGACCGGAGCGATTCTGGCGCTTGCAGCCGTGCTGTTTTTCTACGCGTACTGACGGCCCAGACCATTCATGCGCAGCAGTTACCCGGCCCGCGGCCCTTAAATGAAGGCTGCGAGCCGGGTAAATTCTTCAATACCGGGGACGACCCGTCCCCGGTATGACCTTACCGGCAGTTCGCGACATATTCGCGGCCGTAAGCATCCCTGTAGACACATTTGCCGGGTTCCGTCGCCCGTCCGACCAGGGCACCGGCAGCAGCGCCAACTGCGCCACCGACAAGCGCACCCTGCGTACTGCCGGATACGGCAGCGCCAACGGCCGCACCCGAGGCTCCGCCGATTACGGCGCCTTTTTGCGTGTTGTTGCAGGCAGTTAACCCGATCAGGGCAACCGCGACAAGAACGGCTCTCAACATTTGGATCTCCCTTGTTGTTGCACAGGGACACAACGGCAGCAGTTCGCAATGGTTCCCATATGCCGGCGTCTTCCTTGAGCCGGACCGACCGGTTTCGATGATGGGACAACGGAACTTCTTTTCCCGCGAGACGTTCTCCTTGTGTTGGCAGGCTGCGCCGATCCGGCGACCGATCGAGGTCCACTATCCGCTGAGGATGAGCCGACCGCGCGGCCCGAACACAAAGAACAAACAGGGATACCTAATCATGATCCGGAAGTTTCTTGCCACAACCGCTCTCACCGCCGTAGTAGCGGCAGGCGCCGCCTATGCCAGTGACACCAGAACAGACGCAGGCATGACCGGGGATCGCTCCGCACCGGTTTTCGAGCGCTTTTCCGACAAACCCTCCGATTACAATGTCGGCGGTTACCTGGAAACCTCGGAAAGCCAGGTGCTTGCCACCACACTGATCGGCAAATCGATCTACACGCGCCTTGGCGATGACGCTGAAGTTGTCGGCGACGTGAACGACATGGTGATGTCCGAAGACGGCAAGGCGGAAGCTGTTGTTGTCGGCGTCGGTGGATTTCTCGGCCTGGGCGAAAAGCAGGTGGCCGTATCCTTTGAACGCCTGTCTCTCTCCGAGATCGACGGCGTCACCTGGCTGACGATCAACAGCACGCGCGAAGAGCTGGAAAATGCGCCCGAATTCGACCGTGACCTGATCGTGGGCAAGGCGGGGCCTGAACAGGCCATTTCCGAAGATTACGACCAGACTGCTCAGCTCCCGAACGGCGCCTTGCCGTCGACAGCCCCCGCGGCGGATCCGGTTGTCGAGGCAGCTCAAGCAGATACGCAGCGCAAAGTTGAAGACAACCTCGGCGTCGCTGAAGCTCCGGCCCTGCAGGGCGGCAATCAGTCGACAGGCGAAGACGGGGTTTCCGTCGACCAGACATCCGTCTCCGTCCAGGAGCTGATCGGAACGGCCGTCGTCGGAGCCGACCAGGAGCAGCTCGGGGAGGTCAGCGACATTCTCCTCGGTGCAAAAGAGGACAACGTGAAAGCCTACCTGATCGATGTCGGTGGTTTCCTTGGCCTCGGCGAAAAGCAGGTAGCCTTCGCCGCCTCCGGTCTGGACATCTACAAGGATGAAACCGGCACGATGCACATCTATTCGTCGGTCACTCAGAAGAAGCTCGAGTCCGTGCCTGAATACGATGAACAGGCGTTCCGCATGAACCCGGATGCCGTGCTCGTCAAATAAAACGCTCGGGCGGAATAGGGGTGCCGGCACGCCGGCCCCCTTGCTTGCCTGATAGGCGACTGATTTCAAGAGATTGCTCATAAAGGGAGAAAGACAATGACCAGCCGGACAAATGGACAGATCGCCGAGATTCTGAAGGACGAGTCCCGGAGCAAGGAAGACCGCATTTCCGACCTTCTCACCATGCGCCAGGACGCGCGCGCCCTGCAGCGCGCCGGCACGGAAAGCCCGATGGTGAACGAGGATCAGACCTCTTCCCAGCTTCGCGAGATCGATCTTGCGCTGGAAAAGCTCGGACATGACGAATTGCAGGAAGCGGACGAGAAAAACGCCGCGACCCTTTGAGGTAACGGCCATGCGCGACCTGCTCACGGCGTTGAACGTCTAACCTTTGGTCACTATGTAAGAAAGGCGGAAACCAATCGCGGGAAATGACATGGATACGACTTTCGAGGACCTGGGGTCCGGTCCCGAGTTTCTGGGACCTGAAGAAGAACAACGACAAACCGTCCGAAAAAAGCTGCTCGCCACGGCGCGCAAGGCCATCCGTCAGGTTCCCTTCATCGAGGATATCGTTGCCGGATATTATTGTGCGATGGACCCGGCAACGCCGGTCAAGGTGCGCGCATCGTTCATCGGCGCGCTGGCCTATTTCGTCATGCCCATCGATGCGGTGCCGGATTTTCTGCTCGCAATCGGCTTCGGAGACGATGCCACGATCCTTCTGGCTGCCATTGCGATGATCCGCGTGCACATGCATGAAGACCACTATCAGGCAGCCCGGGACGCGCTGAAAGACGGCGACCTGTAACCGCTCAGGCGTTTCGGTTCCGCCCTTTGCCGGCCGGGTCTTTAACACCGTGCCAGCCTCCCGACATCCTGCCGGCGATCAGCCAATAGACAGCCCCGGCGAGAAATCCTGCGGCCAGCACAACGGCGCTCCCCGGTCTCCAGTCTGTTGTCCCGCTCCCGGCCCCGAGCGTCCACACGAGAAACGCGATGGCTCCGGCTGCGGCGACATGAAAGATGAAACCCTGCAAGCGCACAGCTTCGGCAACAGCGATCAGAACGGCGGCAGGCACGAGGACCGTGCCTCCAATGACGCTTGCCCCGACCAGGCCCGAGCCGGCCATGGCGGCAAAGGCGACCGGATCCTGGTCCGGATGAGCCGCGCGAAAAAAGCCCCACGCAAGAAACAGCCCACAGGCTATGACAGCCAGAACGAAGCCGCAGACGATCCTGAGGAGTTGAAACAGAAGTTTTCCGCCGTCCAAAACCTGACCTTCCTTGAAATGGAGCATATTGCCCTTACTTGATCCCTTATCCTGCGCTTTGCAACTGTGCTAGCGGTCGCTTCAGTCGAATCGCGACGCTTTTACCCCAAACCCGCTCCTTTCGGCCAAACACCTTCGGGAAACGCGAAAACCGCCGATTTCAGTTGACTTTTTGACGGTTTGGCAGGACGTTAGGGGCTGGCGTTAGGACTTGCGCAACAAGCACCTTGGTACATGAGTTCCGGGGGTTTTTGTGTATGCGAAGAGCCAGATCCCAAAGTAGCCTGCGTCCGTGCGGATACGGACAAGGTGCTTCAGGACATTTAATCCGGGCAACTTTTCCGCAATCGGGCACATCCGCCCACCTGCGGGTTGTTCTGGCGCCATGTTGAAACGATAGAGGAGTTTGCGACCATTCGCCGTCCATTCCGCGCCCCGCCTCCGACTAAGGAAGGCCCGCGCACGAACCAAGAAATTCGCGTTCGCGAAGTCCAGTTGATTGATCATGAAGGCGCCAACCGCGGCGTTGTTCTGACAGAAGAAGCGATGGAAATCGCAACGGAAGCAGGGTTGGATCTCGTAGAAATCCAGCCACATGCCAATCCGCCAGTCTGCAAGATCCTGGACTACGGCCGGTACAAATACCAGGCCCAGAAAAAAGCTGCTGAAACCCGAAAGAAGCAGAAGGTCGTCGAGATCAAGGAGATCAAGATGCGCCCGAACATCGACACTCATGATTATGAAGTGAAGATGAAAAGCATGCTGCGCTTCTTCGGCGAAGGCGACAAGGTGAAGGTCACGCTCCGCTTCCGCGGCCGCGAAATGGCGCACCAGGACCTGGGCATGAATCTCCTGAACAAGGTCCGTGAGGAAACAGCCGAGATTGCCAAGGTTGAAGCCTCACCGAAGCTTGAAGGTCGTCAGATGGTGATGATCCTGGCACCTATCAAATAGGCCCTGCTGCTGACCGAAAATTTCAAACCCCGCTCCGGCGGGGTTTTTTATTGCCCGGATCAGGTCGCAACCGCGCGTTTCTGCAGCCGGACGACCTGTCAGGTCTTCATCCGGCGCATGAGCAACTTGAACACCTCGATCGGCGGGTAGGGATACTCGATGGTGTCGCTTATGCCCGCATCCTTGATGCAGGCGCGCTGTTCTTCCGAAAGCTTGGGGGGCGCCAGCAGGACCGAAATGCCCTCCCAGTTCTTGCCGATATCATCGGTGACATACTTGAGATAATAGTGAACGACCTTGCTGTAGACGATGAACAGAATATCCGTCGTGTTGAGTGAAAAGCTGCGTTTCACCAGCTGATCTTCTGAAATCACCGAGACGGCGCAGCCGAGCTCATTGAGCGCCTTTAGGATCGGTTGGACGGAAGTCGGGTTCTGGGCGATGAAACTGACACGCAATTCCTCAGAGGTCGCTCTCTGCTTCTGGATGGCATTGTAGATGCGTCGAAGCTTGGTCTGGTTCTGCTTCCTGATACGCAGCACCTGACCGAGATTCGCCTCCACGGTCGCCAGAAGGAGATCATAGTCCACGGGCTTGGTCAGATAGTCGTCCACACCCAGCCGCTTGCCGTCGATAAGATCGTCGCGTGTTGCCTTGGCGGTGAGAAAGATGACAGGGACATCGTTAAGGCTTGGCCGGTTGGCTCTGATATGCTTCAACAACCCGGGGCCGTCCAGTTTCGGCATCATCATGTCACTGATGATCAGGTCCGGCTTCTCGTTTTCCAGGACCTCCAGGGCGACCTGACCGTTCTTCGCCGTCAGCACCTCATAGTTTTCGTCTTCAAGCTCCTCCTTGAGATCGTGAAGGAGCATGTCCTCGTCTTCGACGCACAAAATCCTGGCAACTTTTGACATGCTGGTTCCGTTCATAAATCAGGTTTTGTTTTCGTCAGTGAGGAAGAGCAGTCCTGACTCGCCTCAAAGGCGATAAACTCTTCCGCTTTCAAATGGTTCCGCCGAAAAGAGGCATCGCCTGGAGCGCTTTCGGGAAACACACGCCTCCCGCGGGCAAAATCAGCCCATCTCCGGAGGTCCCGCGCGTGTCCGGGGCACCAGCCCTCCCGCGCTTTCACGCCCTGGATCCAATCTGTTTCCGAAAGGCCTGAATGCATGACTTTGGTCCACATCTAGCTTGCTCTCGCCTGCGCAACTTTAGCCTGACGGCTCACCACCGGCAGGGAGATGGTGACGATCGTTCCCTTTCCGACCTCGCTTTCAACGTGGATATTCCCGCCGTGTTTCTGCACGATCATTTTTGTCAGGTTGAGGCCGATGCCCGTGCCGGCAATACCGCTGGAAGTCGACGCCCGAAAATACCGGTTGAAGATCTTGGAAATTTCTTCCTGGGGAACGCCCACCCCTTCGTCCCGCACGGAGATAACTGCCTTGCCGTCCATTTCCGAGCCGATCACGGTGATCGTCGATTGCTCGGGTGAATATTTGACGGCATTCGACAAAAGGTTCGAAATGCCCTGCTCGATCAGTTTTCTGTCCAGATCCATGAATTCGGGAAGATTGTCCACGTCGACCACGAACTTGTAGTCCCTTGCGATGCCTTTCTGTCGCTCGCACACGGCAAGGGTGAGGTGGCGCAACGAAATGGAATCCCGGTTGATCTCCATCCCGACGGACTCGGACTGAGAGAAATTCAGAAAACGCTCGATGAGATACTGCATTCGCTCAACCGAATCCCGGATGTTCCCGAGCCGCTGAACGAGCGCTTCAGGCTTCAACTTGTCCGCTTTTCGCAATATCCGCTGAGCATTGCTGTCGATGATCGCCAGCGGAGTCCTGAATTCGTGGGAGGCCATCGAGACGAACTCGCGTTGCATCTCGTTCAGTTCTTTTTCTTTTCTCAGATGCCGGACCAGCTCATCCGTATGGCTCTGCAGGACGGCATGCTGTTCCTTGTAGGAGGAGATATCGGAATAGACAGCCAGCATTCCGCCGTCGTCCGTTCTGGTCCGCGTGATCCTGTACCAGCGCCCATCGGGAAACTGCCGTTCCGTCCACATGCTCTGGCGGTCGGAAAACTCGTCGAGATTCCTCACCGGTTCGTCGGGAAAAATGGAATTAATCACTTCGCTGACATGGGCTTTGCGCGCCAGAAACGCCGGCAGCTGCGGATAGATTTCAAACATCTTGTTGTTGGCAAGAACCACCCTGCCTTCCGCATCGGTCACGGCAAAGCCGTCCTTGATGGCGTTTATCGAACTGAGAAGCAGGTCGCGATTGGCGCCCAGTTCACGGGACCGCTCGTCCAGCGTGTCTTCCAGTCGGTCCCGCGCTTCTCTCAGGGCCTTTTCCTGCTCGTGTTCGGTCGTGACATCGGTATAGGTCGTGATGATGCCCCCGCTCTGGACAGGAGTGCCCTGAATACGCAGTATCCTGCCGTCCGGCCGGGTGCGGACGAAGTCATGCGGCAAAAACAATCCGGCGAGGTCCAGGCGCTCCTTTACGAGAACTTCGGGATCTCCCGGCCCGTAGTCGCCGCGTTCGGCATTGTAGCGGAACACGTTTTCAAGCCTAGGGTCATCGTCCAGAATGTCCGCTGGCAATTCAAGCAGCTTCAACGCAGTCTCGTTGATCATCACGAGGTTGAGATCGCGATCAATGAAGGAAATGCCGTGATGAGCTGTTGAGACCAGGCATTCGAGCAGCTCCGCCGGATCAAAATCTCTGCGAATGAAATGCATCGTCTTTCCTGCAGGCTCCTGTTCGCTGGCCCGATGTGATCGATGTCAACGTGGAACGACAGAAATAATAAAAAGTAAATCTCAGGCTAAATTATACTTCAAGAACTTCATATTCTACGAAAAATAAGCAATTTTTACAATAAATGACTATTAAGTTGTGCTGATTTATCTATTGATAGTGGCAATAATTACAATACATCTGAAGATATACTTTAAAGAAAACTCAGGTCACCTCACGACCTGCGAGAATGCCATATGAGAGTGCGGTCAATACGAATCCATACTCTCCCCGGCAAGCAGGGCACGTGAGTGCCCTGCCGATGCAATCAGCTGGCCGTACGATCAGCCAACCGTGACCCAGCCGCCCTCGTCCGCCGACGCAAACAGTGCGTCCAGGATTTTCATGTTCTGAACGGCGTCTGCCGCGCCATGGGGCAACGGGGTTTCACCCTTTATCGCCCGGCCGAAAACATCGGCAAGCTCGGCATACTGGTCACAGGGCGCGATTGTCTCGGACCGGATGGCGCCGTCTCCCAGCTCCGACCCGTCGTCCATACGGATTGTGACGGCTTCGCCTTGCGGGGCGTTGACGGGGATCATGATCTCGAGGCGTTTCCTGGTGCCGACAAGCTGGAAGCGCTGATAGGGCGTCAGCTGGGTCGAGACGACAAAATTCAGATGCCGGCCCTGCCCGAAATCCAGCAATGCGCTGGTCATCCGGTCTGTGCCGAATTTCGGATCCCGGTCGATCAGCGATACGACGCGCTCGGGCTCTCCATCGAAAAAGTACCGGCCGGCCAGCATGGTATAGCAGCCGATGTCATAAAGCGCGCCACCGCCGATATCGGCCATGTTGCGGATATTGTCCGGATCGTCGTTGTAATAGCTGAAAAACGCCTGGATCGCCTTCAGGTCGCCCAGCTCGCCGGAGCGGACGATCTCGCGGGCCCTGATCCATTGCGGATGCGCGCGCACCATGAAGTTCTCTGCCACAAGCCGGTCCTTCGGCAGATCGAGAAGCTGCGCGGCCTCCCGTTCATTCAGGGCAATCGGCTTCTCGCACAGCACATGCTTGCCCGCCTTGACGGCCTGCACCGTCACCGGCACATGCAGGTGATTGGGGAGCGGATTGTAGATGGCGTCGATTTCCGGGTCGGCCAGCAAATCCTCGTAGGATCCATAGGCTTTCTCGATGCCGAGATCACGCGCTGCGCCCTGCGCCTTTTCGAGGCTCCGGGAGGCAATGGCACAAGCGGCTCCCGTCTTCGAGCGCTGAATACCCGGAATGACCTTCTGAAGCCCGATCGCGGCCGTCGAAACGATTCCCCACCGGATTTTCGTGCTGTCCATCGTGACTTTCTCCCACATTCTTTTGAGGCACGCTCCTCAAATGGCACAGAAGAAAGACCCACCGCAAGGGCGGGGGCCGGGCAGAACGGATCGATACAGATCGGATTGTCTTCTCTTGCAGGGAACCGGAGCTTGCGCTCCGGCTCCTTCCGCACCGCTTCAGAATTTTTGCGGCACGTAGAGATGCTCCGGCAGGACCTTGCGCTCGTAATCCGGGTTGAAGCGGCGTTCCGGCAGGGTGATCGCCTCGTGCGGCACTTCCTCGTAGGGCAGCATGGACAGAAGATGACTGATGCAGTTGAGGCGCGCCTGCTTCTTGTCGTTGCCTTCGACGATGAACCACGGCGCTTCGGGAATGTTCGTCCGCTCGAAGGTCTCTTCCTTGGCCTTCGTATAGTCCTCCCAGCGCACGCGGGACTCCAGGTCCATCGGTGAGAGTTTCCACTGTTTCAGCGGATCGTGGATGCGCATCAGAAAGCGCAGCTGCTGCTCTTCGTCCGTTATGGAAAACCAGTATTTGACCAGCTTGATACCGGAACGCACGAGCATGCGTTCAAATTCGGGAACGTCGTTGAAGAACTGCTCGACCTGATCTTCCGAAGCAAAGCCCATGACCCGTTCGACCCCGGATCGGTTGTACCAGGAACGGTCGAAGAGCACGATTTCACCCGCAGCCGGAAGATGCGGCACATAGCGCTGGAAGTACCACTGGCCCTTCTCGCGTTCCGACGGCGCCGGCAGGGCGACGACCCGGGCGACGCGCGGATTGAGGCGCTGGGTGATGCGCTTGATCACGCCGCCCTTTCCGGCCGCGTCCCGACCTTCGAAAATGACGACAATCTTTTCTCCCGTGTGCTGCACCCAGTCCTGAAGCTTCACCAGCTCGGACTGCAGGCGCAGCAACTCGTAGAAATAGGTGTTCCGGTCGAGCGGCGACTTGTGCCTCTTGTCGGAAATGAAGGCCAGATCCTTGGCGATCAGATTGTCATCGATTTCCATTTCCAGTTCTTCATCGAGGCTGTCCGCCCATTCGGCCTCGACCCAGGTCTTCGCGCTATCGTCGCTCATCAATCATTCCTTTGAAAAACAGGAGGCTTCGTCCCTCGGACTGTGAACAGCTTATCCATGAAAGTTTTTTGACACTCGCCAATTTTCGCAGGCCATTATATCCATTCGGGACAAATTTACATCGAACCCTTCTTGCAAATGAACGAACGTTCATTTACTTTTCTGTTGAGGAGGACAGGATGCCAAGCAGCGCCGCGAAAACAGACGACCGGGCCACGGCCGCGGCTCAGGCCGGATCCCAGACGCGCGCGAAGGGTCAGGAAACTGCGGAACGGGTGCGCAAGGCCGCCCTGAAGCGTTTCGCTGCGTCCGGCTATGCCGCCGTGTCGATGCGCGAGATCGCTGCCGACGTCGGTGTCCGTCCCGGCGCGCTCTACAATCATTTCCCGACCAAGCAGGACATCCTGAAAGACCTGATGCTGTCGCATATGGCCGATCTTCTGGCGGCCTGGGAAACGTCAGACCTCTCGCCGGACATGGATCCGCTTGAACGCTTCGTGCGCTTTCACATCCGCTATCACCTGGAGCGCACGGACGAGGTGTTCATTTCCTATATGGAACTGCGCAATCTGGAGCCGGTGAATTTCCGCATCGTCGAAACCGAGCGCCGCCGCTACGAAGCCCTGCTGACAGACATTCTGGAAAACGGCAGAACCGCCGGCCGCTACGCGGTCGAGGATCCGAAAGTCACGACCCGTGCGATCATTGCCATGCTGACCGGCATTCCGGCCTGGTATCGCGAAGGCGGCCGCTTGTCGGAACGGGACATTGAAGAACTTTATCTTGACCTGGTGCGCAAGGCCGTCGCGCCGGAAATCCCAAATGGAGACCGGATGGCATGAGCATCCTGAAATCGAGCCTTTCGCCGAGAAGCGACCAGTTTGCGGCCAACAGGGCCGCACATGAGGCGGCCATGGAAACGGTGAAGGCCGCAGCCCAGACCGCACTCGACGGCGGCGGTGAAACCTCCCGCCAGCGCCATGTTTCCCGCGGCAAGATCCTGCCCCGGGAGCGCGTCTCGCGTCTGCTTGATCCGGGCTCGCCGTTCCTGGAGGTCGGCATGCTGGCCGCCCATGAAATGTATGACGGTGCGGCGCCTGCCGCCGGGATGATCGCCGGCATCGGCCGGGTGGAAGGCCAGGAAGTGATGATCCTGGCCAACGACGCCACCGTCAAGGGTGGCACCTACTATCCCATGTCGGTCAAGAAGCACCTGCGCGCCCAGGAAATCGCGGCGGAAAACAACCTGCCCTGCATCTATCTGGTCGACAGCGGCGGTGCCAACCTGCCCAACCAGGACGAGGTCTTTCCCGACCGGGACCACTTCGGACGGATTTTCTACAATCAGGCCAACATGTCGGCAAAAGGCATTGCCCAGATCGCGGTGGTGATGGGCTCGTGCACGGCGGGCGGCGCCTATGTTCCGGCCATGTCCGACGAGACCATCATCGTCAAGAACCAGGGCACGATCTTTCTAGCCGGTCCTCCTCTCGTCAAGGCAGCCACGGGCGAGGAAGTCACGGCGGAAGACCTCGGCGGCGGCGATGTGCACACACGTCTTTCCGGCGTTGCCGATCATCTTGCCCGCGACGATGCCCATGCCCTCGCGCTCGCCCGCCGCTCCATCGCCAGCCTCAACAGGGTGAAGTCCACCTCGATTGCGCTGCAGACACCGGAAGACCCGCTGTACGACCCGGAGGAAATCCTTGGCGTCGTTCCCGCCGATCTCAAGACGCCCTACGACATCCGCGAGGTGATCGCCCGCGTTGTCGACGGATCCCGCTTCGACGAATTCAAGGCGCGCTACGGAACGACGCTGGTCTGCGGCTTTGCCCATATTCACGGCATGCCCGTCGGCATCGTCGCCAACAACGGTGTCCTGTTCTCCGAAAGCGCGGTCAAGGGTGCGCATTTCGTCGAACTCTGCTCTCAGCGCAAGGTGCCGCTGGTGTTCCTGCAGAACATCACCGGCTTCATGGTCGGCCGCAAATATGAAAGCGGCGGCATCGCCAAGGACGGCGCCAAGCTGGTCACGGCCGTCGCCACCACCTCCGTGCCGAAAATCACCATGCTCGTCGGCGGTTCCTTCGGCGCCGGAAACTACGGCATGTGCGGCCGCGCCTACGGCCCGCGCTTCCTGTGGACCTGGCCGAACTCGCGGATCTCCGTCATGGGCGGCGAACAGGCCGCCGGCGTGCTGGCCACCGTCCGCCGCGACGGCATAGAGCGCAAGGGCGGCACCTGGGCGACGGAAGAGGAACAGGCGTTCAAGCAGCCGATCATCGACCAGTTCGAGGAACAGGGCCACCCGCTCTATGCCACCGCGCGCCTGTGGGACGACGGCATCGTCGACCCGCGCAAGACCCGCGACATCCTCGGCCTGTCCCTGTCAGCGGCGCTGAACGCGCCCATAGAAGAGACGCGCTTCGGCCTGTTCAGGATGTAAAAACGGATGACAGACTGGCAGACACCCGAAACGTTCGATTTCCAGGGTCACACGATCCGCTGGGGCAGTCTCGGCGAGGGAGCACCCGTTGTGCTCATGCACGGCACCCCCTTCTGGTCTTACGAGTGGGCGCGGCTGGCACCCTTGCTGGCCACCGAACGCAAGGTCTACTTTTTCGACATGCTCGGTTACGGCAACTCGGACAGGCCGGTCGGCGACGTCTCCCTCGGCGTTCAGAACCGGTTGTTCGCCGCCCTGGTCGACCACTGGAACCTGGCGGAACCGGACATTGTCGCTCACGATTTCGGAGGGGCAACTGCGCTGCGTGCCCATCTGATCGATGGCATTGACTACAACAGCCTGACACTGATCGATCCTGTCGCTGTCCGGCCCTGGGGCTCGCCGCTGGTGCAGCATGTGAAACATCACGAAGCCGCCTTTGCAGGAATGCCGGGTTACATGCACGAGGCCATCCTGCCCGCTTATCTTCAGTCGGCCATGAAGCGCAAGGCGAGCCGGGAGACGCTGACCCCTTACGCGGAGCAATGGATCGGCGTGGAGAAACAGGCTGCGTTCTACCGGCAGATCGCGCAAATGGACCAGCGCTATACGGACGAGGTTCAGGATCTCTATTCCGAGATCCGTTGCCCGGTGCAGATCCTTTGGGGAGAAGACGATGAATGGATCCCGATCGAGCGTGGACGCGAATTGCACGCCATGATCCCCGGAGCCGAATTCATTCCGGTTTCCGGCGCAGGCCACCTCATGCAGGAAGATGCGCCCGAAGCGATCGCCTTCCATGTTCAGGCCTTCCTGAAGACGGCCGGCCGGAAGGGAATGTGAGAATGATCCTGACAAGAACCCGTTGCGGTGACATCACCAGTTTCAAAGCCGATGCGCTCGGGAGGGCGGACAACTGATGTTCAACAAGATCCTCATTGCCAATCGCGGCGAAATCGCCTGCCGGGTCATGGCGACCGCGAAAAAACTTGGCATCGGCACGGTGGCCGTCTATTCCGACGCCGACGCCGGAGCAAAGCATGTCGCCATGGCCGACGAGGCCTACCGCATCGGCCCGGCACCGGCCGCAGAAAGCTACCTCAAGAGCGATCGGATCATCGATGCCTGCCGGCGGAGCGGTGCGCAGGCCGTTCATCCGGGCTATGGATTCCTGTCGGAAAACCCGGATTTCGTCGATGCTCTGGAAGAGGCAGGCATCGCCTTCATCGGCCCCAGCGCCTTTTCCATCCGTGCGATGGGCCTGAAGGATGCCGCCAAGGCCCTGATGCAGAAAGCCGGCGTTCCGGTGGTGCCCGGCTATCACGGCGACAATCAGGACGCGGACTTTCTCAAACTCCAGGCCGGGCGCATCGGTTATCCGGTGCTGATCAAGGCGCGCGCCGGCGGCGGCGGCAAGGGCATGCGCCGTGTCGATGACCAGAAGGATTTTGTCGAGGCCCTGCGGGGCGCGAAGCGCGAGGGCGAGGCGAGCTTCGGCGATGGCCGCGTGCTCATCGAAAAATATCTCACCACGCCGCGCCATATCGAAATCCAGGTCTTTGGCGACAGCCACGGCAATGCGGTGCATCTGTTCGAGCGCGACTGCTCGCTGCAGCGCCGCCACCAGAAGGTGATCGAGGAAGCTCCGGCTCCCGGCATGCCGGAGGACATGCGCCTCGCCATGGGGGAAGCCGCGGTAAAGGCGGCAAGGACCATCGACTATTGCGGCGCGGGCACCATCGAATTCATTGCCGATGTCTCCGAGGGTCTCAGGCCCGACCGCTTCTATTTCATGGAGATGAACACCCGCCTGCAGGTGGAGCATCCCGTCACCGAGATGATCACCGGCGAGGACCTGGTCGAATGGCAGCTCAGGGTCGCGTCCGGAGAAGCCCTGCCGAAGACCCAGGGAGAGCTGTCCTTTGACGGCTGGGCCTTCGAGGCTCGCCTCTATGCAGAGGACGCGCCGAAAGGCTTCCTGCCCGCCATCGGCACACTGGAACATCTTGTCCTGCCCGAGGACACCGCCAGGGTCGACAGCGGCGTGCGAACCGGGGATGAGATCACGCCCTTTTACGATCCGATGATCGCCAAGGTGATCGTGCACGGCCCCACCCGCGAGGCCGCGCTCGGCAAGCTGCTTGCCAGCCTTGAGAAAACGGAAGTGGCCGGCTGCGTCACCAACGCGGCTTTTCTTGCCGCTCTCTGCCGCCATGAAGGCTTCGCCGCAGGTGAGGTCGATACCGGCCTGATCGACCGTAATCTGGCCGATCTGATAGCCGAGCCGGACATACCCCAAGATGCCATTGCGATGGCGGCGCTCACCGCCCTTGGCCTCACCAGGGCGGTGACGGGGAGCGACCCGTTCGAGACCCTGGCCGGATGGCGGATCTGGAGCGCTTCGCGGCAATTCGCGCTGCTGGAAATCGCCGGCGAACGGCGGGACGTGGAAGTCCACGCCCTCGCCCCGCGCCGCTTTGCGGTTCACCTTGAAAACGGCATCCGGGAATATGTTCTGGTCAGCGCCGAGAACGGCTCCTGTCTCTATGAATGTCAGGGCCACAGGGCCCGCACGGTCGTCGTCGAGGGCGAGAAGGGACTGACCGTCTTCCTGAACGGCCATGCCTTCATCATCGGACTGCCGGATGCGCTCAGCGCCGATGAAGACGCAGCCGCGGCCGGAGACCAGCTCATCGCGCCGATGCCCGGCCTCGTGAAGATGCTCACGGTCCAGACAGGCGATGCGGTCACGAAGGACCAGCCGCTGTTGATCCTGGAAGCCATGAAAATGGAGCACACGCTCAAGGCCCCCCGCGACGGGGTCATCGGCGAGGTCCTGGTGTCGGAAGGCGAACAGGTCACCGACGGCACCATTCTTCTCGCTCTTGCGGAGGAGGCCGGCGATGCTGCCGCCTGACAGCCGGAGCTACGAAGACCTTGTCCAGGATTTTGTCTGGGACATCCCCGCAAGGTTCAACATCGGCGTCGCCATCTGCGACGCCTGGGCCAAGCAGGACCCGGACCGCGAAGCGCTCGTCTATGCGCAGGAGGACGGTGAGACGGTCAGCTATTCCTATGGCGACCTGAAACGCCTCTCCAACCGATTTGCAAATCTTCTGGCCGCCCGGGGCGTCCAGCCGGGTGACCGGGTCGGCGTCCTGATGCCGCAAAGGCCGGAGACCGCTTTCGCCCATATCGCCGCGCTGAAACTCGGCGCGATCACCATTCCGCTCTTCACCCTGTTCGGCGAGGAAGCGCTGGAGTACCGGCTGAACGATTCCGGGGCGAAAGCGGTGATAACCGACGCCGGCGGCGCGGAAAAACTCCAGAAGATCAGAAGCCGGCTTCCCGGCCTGACGACGGTATTCTGCGCCGATGGCGAAAGCCCGGGCGCCGAAGACCTTGGTGCCCATATGGCGGGCCACGAGGAGACCTTCGAACCCTTCGACACGGGGCCCGACGATCCGGCAATCATCATCTACACATCCGGAACCACCGGCCAGCCCAAGGGCGCCCTTCACGGCCACCGGGTGCTGCTCGGCCATCTTCCCGGCGTGGAAATGAGCCACGACTTTCTCGGCCAGACCGGCGACCGGATCTGGACACCCGCCGACTGGGCCTGGATCGGCGGCCTTCTGGACGTGCTCATGCCTGCGCTCTATCTGGGCGTTCCGGTCGTCGCCTGCAGGTTCCGGAAATTCACCTCAGAGGCCGCTTTCCAGTTGCTTCAGGACCAGAAGATCCGCAACAGCTTCCTGCCGCCCACCGCGCTCAAGCTGATGCGCCAGGTGGCAGATCCCGAAACGCGCTGGAACCTGAACCTGCGCTCGGTTGCCTCGGGCGGTGAAACGCTCGGTACGGAACTGATCGACTGGGGCCGCAAGACTTTCGGCCTGACCATCAACGAGTTCTACGGCCAGACCGAATGCAACATGATCGTTTCAAGCTGCTCAAGGCTCATGCAGGCCCGTCCGGGCATCATGGGCAGACCGGTTCCGGGACACAGGATCAGCATCGTCGGCAATGACGGAGAGGAACTGCCTGCGGGAACGCAGGGCAACATCGCCGTCGGCCGTCCCGATCCGGTGATGTTTCTTGGCTACTGGAACAACAGCCAGGCAACAGAAGAAAAATTTGCCGGCGACTGGCTGCTGACCGGCGACACCGGCGTGCGCGATGAAGACGGCTGGATCCGCTTCGTCGGCCGCGATGACGATGTCATCACCTCCTCCGGCTACCGCATCGGCCCGGGCGAGATCGAGGACTGCCTGATCAGGCATCCTGCCGTGGCAATGGCCGGCGTGGTCGGCAAGCCGGACCCGCGGCGCACGGAAATCGTCAAGGCCTATGTCGTGTTGAAAGGCGGCATCGAGCCGTCGGACGACCTCGCCGAGGAGATCGCCGCCTTCGTCAAGACCCGTCTCGCCGCCCATGAATATCCGCGCGAGATCGACTTCGTCGATGCCCTGCCGCTGACCACCACCGGCAAGGTCATCCGCCGTGACCTCAGGGCCCGCGCGGAGCAGGAACAATGATCAACCTCTTCGTGCCCCGTCGTTTCCGGCATCGACGTGTGCGCAGCGACCACGTATCAAGCCCGGGAGTCAGTCGTGCATTCAGCGCGAAAGATATCTGGAGTCCGGATTGGTATCCGGCCCCTCGTTGTCATCCCCGCGCAGGCGGGGATCCGGTAATCGCCTGCGGTGCAAAGAAATCGCAGGTACTACGGTCTACTGGATCCCGGCTCGCGCCACGCTTGGCCGGGATGACAAAGCACACAAACGGAAAACCCCAGTGAGCAGAAAAATGTCCGACTTTGTCACCATCTTTGAGATGGGCCCGCGCGACGGCCTGCAGAACGAAAAGCAGTTCGTGCCGACAGCGCAGAAAATCGAACTGGTGGACCGGTTGTCGAATTGCGGTTTCCGCAAGATTGAAGTGACCAGTTTCGTCAGCCCCAAATGGGTGCCGCAGATGGCCGACGCACAGGACGTGATGGAAGGCATATACCGGCATCCGGCCATCAGTTATGCGGCCCTCACACCGAACGTCAAAGGCTTCACGGCGGCGCGCAAGGCATCGGCCGATGAAGTCGCGATTTTCGGCTCCGCGTCGGAAGGGTTTTCGAAAAAGAACATCAACTGTTCGATTGCCGAGAGCATCGAGCGCTTCCGGCCGCTGCTGGAAAAAGCCCGCGAAGACGATATTCCCGTCCGCGGCTATGTTTCGTGCGTCACCGATTGCCCCTATGACGGGCCGACCCCGCCGGAAAAGGTCGCGGAAGTCGCAAGGCTTCTCCTGGATCTCGGCTGCTACGAGATCTCCCTGGGAGACACCATCGGCTCAGGAACCCCGGAGACGGTCGCCGCCATGTTGGACGCGGTGCTGGAGGCCGTGCCCGCAGCCAGGCTGGCCGGCCACTACCACGACACGAAAGGCCGGGCACTGGAGAATATCGCGGTCAGTCTGGAAAAGGGCCTGCGCACCTTCGATAGCGCCGTCGGCGGCCTGGGCGGGTGCCCCTATGCGCCGGGCGCCAAGGGCAATGTCGCCACGGAAGCCGTACTCGGCCTTATGGCGGACAAGGGGTTTGAAACCGGCATCGACCGCACTGCGCTTGAAGACGTCGCGGCGTTCGCCAAAAGCCTGCGGAGCGTGGACGCGTGACCTACGAGACCATCTCCCTGTCGGCTGACCCGCGCGGCGTCGCGACGCTCACGCTGAACCGGCCGGACAAACACAACTCCATGTCTGCCCTGATGATCGGAGAACTGACGGCCGCGGCAAACGACCTCGCCGCCGACGCGTCGGTTCGTGCCGTGGTTCTGACCGGTGCGGGAAAAAGCTTCTGCGCCGGGGGCGATCTCGGCTGGATGCGCGACCAGTTCGAGGCCGACCGCGCAACGCGCATGGCCGAGGCGCGCAAACTGGCCATGATGCTGAAGGCCCTCAATGAGCTACCCAAACCGTTGATCGGCCGCGTCCAGGGACAGGCTTTCGGCGGCGGCATCGGCATGATGAGTGTCTGTGACAGCGTTGTCGCCGTGGACAGCGCCAAATTCGGCCTGACCGAAGTCCGCCTCGGCCTGATCCCGGCAACGATCAGCCCCTATGTGCTTGCGCGCATGGGAGAAGGCAAGGCGCGGCGGGTATTCATGTCGGCGAGGATATTCGGCGCGCAGGAAGCCAGGGAGCTCGATCTTGCCTCAAGTATCGTCTCGCCGGATGCACTCGACGACGCCGTCGAACGGGAAGTAACCCCGTATCTTGCCGCCGCCCCGGCAGCCGTCGCCGCTTCCAAAGCGCTTGCCAGATCACTCGGCCCTGCCATCACCGACGAGATCATCGAAGACACCATCCGCCGTCTTGCCGACACCTGGGAAACACCGGAGGCAAGGGAGGGCATTTCGGCGTTCCTCGAAAAACGCAAACCGGACTGGGTGGCGACCTGACAGGTCTCGCCCCCCTCCGGCATAATGCACCCCAGCAACCAGCCACACACACATCCTGAAGAATGCAAAAGGCTGTCTCTCTGGATGAAGATGGGAGTGTGATCGGCATTGAGCGGTATTCACGGACCGGCGACAAACGGGACGGCCTGAACCTTATTGCCCGGCGGTGCGCCTGGCGTGCTCGATCAGCGCCGCGATGCGCGCGACGTTCTTCTGCTCGGTCGGCTGCGGCAGCTCCAGATGCTCTCCGCCATACATGCGTTCACGGCGCTGGCGGATCTTCCTGCGCTGCAGTTCGCTGATGCCATCCGGCAGGTCCATCCCCGCCCGGTCGATGCCGATGAGGATACGCTGCAGATCGGGGACAAGTTCGGAGGAAATCGTGAAGCGGGCGCCGTCACCCCGCCGCCTGAAGACAAGCGTCTTGGTGCTCTGCTCGCCATTCAAAAGCACCGCGGAGCGCGGACCGCTGGAGCCGATGGTCGCCTGGAACCAGGCCACCAGACCGGGAGCTTCCCACAGCCGGACTTCCATCTTCGAAAGTTCTTCATAGAGAACCCGGACCCTCAGGCCCAACTGGGTAAATTCGAAACCATTGCCGAAAAACCGCACCCAGGAAGTTTGCTGACGCACAGCCGCCGTAAAAAAAACCAGAGATGCGGCCGCGGGCGCGAGACAAAACAGCGAAAGCAGCGCAAGCCCGCCGCCGGTAAGCCCCATGCCGATGAAAGCGAGTGAAAACAGCGGAATACCGAGCGCGAAGCCGATGAGATCCAGAACCAGCACCGGCGGCCGGGACACCGGCCGGATCGCCCCGGAAGGAGCGCTTGGCCGGGGCAGCGCAGCGTAAATGCCGGCGGCCGCCACCAGACACAGGAGGTTGCTCAGCACCGACATGAAGAAAAATCCGCCAACGATTGCAAGCACACCGAGGCTCAGCGGAATAAGCCGCCGGATAAATTCAAGTTTTGCCGTTTTGCCCACACCGCTCTCCATGCATTCAAACAGCGGAACATTCTTGAAATAAGGAAGACTTGCTGATTCTTTCATTGAATCAACTTGGACGCTTTAAATCAAGCAACCGTTTCGGCAATCCAAAATCAAAGTAACCAGCCGGAAAATGCAGCCCGTAAAAACGCAGTGTAAAAAATGTCAGGAATGGATGATTTGAGCCTAATAAGCCGAAGGGCGGTCACACTGTGCTCTCGATCTGGCTGAATTGATTTACGAGAATATTGTTGCACTTGCGGGAGCATACGTCATCAGCATTTTCATGTCTCGGTGCTCTGGAAATCGACACCACCCCTAGGTGTGGACTCATAAAATTATGCTCTCAGGCATCAATCCGGCTGCAAAGAGCCGCGTCAAAGCCTTTGCCCCATGCACCAGCATGGCTCTTCAGGCTTTTCCTTGGCCTGCTTTGTCGGATTGATGCCTGAAAGTACAATTTTATGGGTCCACACCCTAGTACAGCTTCAATAACCCAATGAAACTCGGAAAAGATGTTGATTTCACGCACCAGCAACATTCTGCCATTTGGGGAACACTTCATATCCGGGCAGATTATCCCTAGTGTCATCCAATGAATCTAAGGTCGCTGGACATAGCATGCACAAAATCCTGATACCGGTGGACGGTTCTATCCACTCAATGAAAGCACTTAAGATCGCATCAGATTTGGCCACGAAGTATCAGGGACGCCTATGCATTCTCCATGTTTTGCTGAGGGGCAAGGCTGCCAGTGATCTGATGGCATTGGATATATCCAGCCAATTCGATAAACCATTGCAACAAATCCTGAACAAGGCGATCTCGGCCAACTTGGGCCCAGCTCCCGACAAGATACTCAACAAGGTCGGTGAGATAATCCTTGATCACTTTGCAGAGAAAGCCAGAACGCATGGCGTCGCGTTTGAATTGTTACCAATCGTCAGCGGGAAGCCTGCGGATGAGATCCTCAAGATGCAGGAGAAATTAGAGGCTGGCACAATTGTTATGGGGGCCAGAGGCGTCAGTCATTCTGACAGCTCAACTTTCGGAAGTGTTTCACAAGAGATTTTCAATCGTGCCCAATGCACATGCATTTCAGTAAAATAGACTAGCCCCGAAGCGAGACCGGTTGGTTCATAGCCGCTTCCCGCTATTGTACTCATCTGCCCGGTTATTCTGCTGGTTCCAACTTCCTTGCCAACCTGGTTGTTTCAGCATGGGCGTATCGTCTCAGCATATTTGTGTCTCTATGTCTGCTGATGGATGCCATGCTTGAACCCGCTGTGCCCAGAGCGTACCAAGCAGCTTTATTCAATTGGAATTCTGTGTTGCAGGAAGAGTAAAATAGACAATTAATTCAAATGTCTAGATATGGTGCCGCTTGCAGGACTCGAACCTGCGACCCCATCATTACGAATGATGTGCTCTACCACCTGAGCTAAAGCGGCGATCTGCCTGAAAATACAGGCAAGGCGCTATATGGCGCATATCCCCGGTGTTGCCGGGTGCGCCGCTAATTACCGGAGCTTGGCGCCGGATGCAAGAGGCTAACTGCGAGTTCCGCCAAGGATATCACATCTTGCCCGTTGCGGCCTGCCTGCACGCGCCATTTGCGGCCCTGCCGGTCGGATTTGGATGGAAGCCACCACCGTCGCTGTCCCACGCTTGCTCCGGGACCGGCCGGTTGGCCCCGGCTCTAGGCCGGGGCAGCGCGAAACCTGTGGCGCGGCCCCCGGCAAGATCCCCAGTCATGGAAAGCTCAATTGAAAAACCGGGGCTTCGGCTTCTTGTCCGCGGCGTCCTCGTCGTCGTCATCCGGGCCCGGATCGTCGGGCATGCGGGTCAGGGCGAACTCGATCGGACCGTTCAGTTCCTCCTTGCCGGGCGTCGGATTTTTATCCACCGGTTTGCTTTTGCCCTGTTCGCCCATGCCGGATGATGTCACCGCTGGCTTTTCCGCGGCCGAAACCTCCTTCGGGGGCGTGTCCAGCTTCGGCGCGCTGTCCGTCTTGATTGGTTCGGCTGGTGGTTTGACTGGCGCGGATTTTTCGGGTTCAGCCGTCTTCTCCGCGGCCTTCGGCGCTTCCGGCAAGTCGTTCAGCGGCGGGGTAAGACCGACGTCATCCGTGGTCCCCTCATGGCCCTTGACGCTCTCCTTGTCCGGCTTGACCGTTTCCGGCGAAGCTTCGGCCTTCGTCTGCGATTCCGGTTCCTTTGAGGCCGGCTTCGGAGCAACTGGCTTCGGCGAGACCGGCTCGGGCGTCAGATCGACGGTTTCCAGGTCGTCCCCGGGTTTATCGGCCTTGGCCTCGGACGACCCGACGGAAGAGGAAGCTGCCGCCACTGTGGCCGCCGGAAGTGCCGGCGCCTCGAACACGCTGTCTTCCAGAAGGACGCTCTCTTCATCGGACAGGCCGCCGGGCGTAACCCATTTGAAGGCGTCGAGTTTACCGGTGACCGGGGAGACCGCCTGCCATTCGGCGGAAACGACCCCGTCAGCCGTCCAGACCTTGTCGAGCGGCGCCTTGATCGCGCGCGCGAGCCAGTCGCGCATCCGCCCCCTGTCGCCATGTTCGGCTTCTTCCACTTCCGCCATCAGCAGGAAAGCCTTGCGGGAAGGCTCCGACTGCAGAACTTTCTTCAGCTGCGCCCGGGCTTCGTCGAATTCCCGCGCTTCCAGGGCCGCTTGCGCGACAGCAAGAGCGCCTTCCGCCGTGTTGGCGCGTTGCGCAGACAGGGATTTGACCCGCTTCAGCCGGTCGACGGCAGAGTCCCCCGTGCGCACGTGGGCATAGGTATCCGCAAGTTCGGGATGCGGGGAAAGCCGCCAGGTTGTTTCCAGCACCTTCGACGCCTTGCGGATATCGCCGCGGCGCGTGGCAAGCCGCGAAGTCAAGACGGCCGCCGGCACGAGATCCAGCGCCAGGCCGTGCGCTTCCTTGGCGAGCGAATAGGCCCGTTCCGGCTCGCCGTCCTCAAGCTTTTGCGCCAGCGCGGTCAGGATGACGGCACGCTGACGGCGATAGGTTTTCTTGTCCATCATCTTGGCAGCGTAATTGCGCTCGAGTGTCTTGAGCGCCTCGTCCCAGTGATGAGCCACGGCCTGGTAGCCGAGCACAGCCTTGCCGGCCCATTCCAGACCGGGGGAGGTTTTCGCCGCTTCCTCGGCATAATGCCGGGCGGCCACGGGCTCGCGGTGGCGTTCGGCTTCCACGAACAGCCCGTGCAGGCCAAGAGCCTTCGTGCGCGGATCTTCCAGCATCGCCTCGAAACGCCCGCGCGCTTCGTCGTCCTTGCCGGCAAGCTGAGCCGTCTGCGCCAGCAGAAGTTTCGCCGCCGGCTCGTCGCTCAGCAGCCGGTCCGCATCCACCGCATGACGTCGCGCCTGTTTGGAATTGCCGGTCCCCAGCGCGATCAACCCCTGCGACAGGGCCTGATACCCCTTGTCCTTGCGGCGGCGCTGAAAAAACCGGCTGGCGATATGCGGTGATTTCAGGATCACGCGGATGACCCAGACAACCGCGAGGAAAATCGCCAGGAGGACGCCGGCAACAACGGCGACGACCGCCGGCGGCTGTTCCCAGACATAGCCGTTCCAGCTGATCGAGATCATGCCGGGCACGTCCGACAGCCAGGAAAAGCCCAAAGCAAGGGCGAACAGCAGCGCGAAAAAGAGAAGGACGCGGATCATTCAGTACGCTCCCAAGGGTTGCCGGCCATCGCCGGCCCAATATCGTCCGCAGTATCCGGCGTTCGGGTGAACGCGGGCAGGATACTGCGGCATCTCATAGTCCGTCAGCCGCAAAACCGGCCGCCGGTCAACTGTCTTTCGCCGCAAGGGCATTCAGCACTTCCTGCGAGGCCTTGTCGGTCAAGGCATCCACCTCGACCCGTGCTTCGGCCCGCGCGGCCCAGTCGCTCGCCACTGCCTGCCCTGCCTCGGGCAGGGTCTTGTAGGCCGCCAGCGCCGCGCTCAGGTCACCGCCGGCGACGGCATTTTCCATCCGCCGCAGCGCGGCCTCCGGTCCGGTGCCGTCGGCGTCGCCCGGTCCACGCACCGACACGAGTGATTTTGCACTGGCAAGCAGGCTGTCCAGCATGTCGGCCGAACGGTCAGGCTCGGCGAAGGTCTGGTAGATCTTGCGCGCCTCTGCCGGAAACTGTGCGATCAGCACGGCGACCGGCTCGACACCGGTTCCGGAATATTGTTCCAGCGCTTTCAGATCCATATCGGCGGGAAGGCCCGCTTTGACCGCCGCCAGTTCGGTTTCGTAGGGACGGCCGGAATCGACGGCAGAGCGGAGCGCGGAGACCGAGAGCGCCCGCGCGGCCACTTCACGCGCCGTCGCGTCGCCCATCGTTGCTTCCACCTTGGCAAGCCGACTGGAGAGCGTGTCCAGCTCGGCGCGGATATCTTCCAGCGCGGAACTGTTCGCTGAACCGACGGATTTTATGTCGGCGGCAAGACTTGAGAGCGTTTCAGTCGCCCGCGCCTGACTGTCGGCAAGGGTCTTCAGCGAAACATCCGACGTCGACACCGCCGTCTGCGCGGCCTTTGCCGTCGCTTCGGTGTTCTGCAGCCGGGTCTCAAGCTTGCCAAGCGTGGCTTTCAGCTCGTTCAGATCGGTTTCCACCCCGGAGACCGACCCGGACAGCTTGTCCGCTTCCGAGGACGTCGAGCTTGTCTCGCTTTCAAGCTTTGAGAGACGTGTTTCCAGAGGCGTAAGTTCCACCTGGCCCCGATCCTTCGCGGCGGTTTCGAGTGCCGTCAGCCGGGTTTCCAGCGGCGCGAGATCTGCCGGGTTCGCTTCGCCGGAGCCGCCCGTCGCGGAAGCGACGCCGCTGCGCAGATCCGCGACCTCTTTCTTCAGCGCCTCGATGGCCGGAGAGACATCGGACGGAGCCGCCGACACCGCACCCTGCAGTTTCGTTTCAAGATCGGAAACCTTGGCCTCCAGAGCGGAGACAGCTTTGGCCGGATCCTGCCCGCTCACGGTCGAGGTCACATTCTCAAGTTTGCTTTCCAGATCGGCGATCTTGCGCTCGGCCGAAGAAAGCGCGTTGGTCACCTGCACGTTCTGCTCCGGGGACAGCTTGACGATCCCTGCCTTGTGGAGGCCGTATCCGCCACCGAGAACCAGAACGCCCCCGATAACCGCCGCGATCATCACGCCGAAAGCGCCGACACCGCCGCGGTCTTCCGCCGCCGGCGGATTGGAAAAGCTCGTCGAACCGGCCGGACGGTTCGTACCTGTGGAACCTGGCGCCGTGCTCGCGGAAGACGCCGGTTTCGAGGCCGTTCCGGAGGTGGAAGATGCCGTGGAAGAGCTGCCAGGGGTCGACGGCGAAGCGGACGATGCGGGCTTGCTGCCGTATGGACTGCTTGAAGAACTGGTCGTGGAACCGCTGGTCGACGTTGCTGTCGGGCTGCCCGATGCACTCGCTGTCGTCCGGGTGGAGGAACTTCCCGAGGACCCCAATGAAGATCCCGTGCCTGTCGAACCGGGTTTCGTGGTCGCCGAGGATGATCCCGAAGGCGGCACCGATGTGCCCCCCGAAGAGGAAGGAGTGCTTCCCGGCCGTGCAGTACTTGTCGAACTCGTCGAACCTGTCGATGAAGCCCCTGTGGACGAAGCCGGAGACGCGGGTTTCGAACTCACCTTTTCCGCCGCGAGGTCGATCGTGACCGGTCGCTTGGAGGAGCCGGAAGACGCTGAGGGTGTGTCGGGTTTGCCCGATGATCCGCTTCCGCCTGAAGAGGACGTCCCGCCAGAAGATTTATTGTCCGTCGTCATCTGTACTTCTCCCGAACCTGCCCCGGCCCCGGAACCGTCAGCTCCAAGACCTTCACTATACACGCCTCTTTGCGAAGCGGTACCGCCGCGGCAAAGACTTTTCCGCGCCGCAATAGAAGGACTCCCCCGGATCTGGTTAACACTCCGCTAATACCAGATCCAGAAGCGCCGTTTCACAAGGTGCACTCGCAACATGTACACGCATGAACCCGGCAAGCGGTTCCGCTGCATGCGACGAAATGGCGTAGATCTTCAAACCCGGCGCCGCTCCATCGAGCCCGGAGGCTTTAAGCAATGACAGCAGCGTCTCCGCCGTTCGCCTCGAATAGACCAGCACGCCATCATAGATTGCACCACTGAGGCCAGAGACAATCCCGGCGGGAAGTTTTTCCGCGGGATCCATCCGGTAGACGACTTGCGTGCGGCAGGCCAGGTTTCCTGTTTTCAGGAAACTCTCAAGATCTCCCGCCCTGTCATGTGCCGCCGGATAGAAGACCGCACCCGGAGCGAGCCCTGCGCTCTCGCGCAGAATGAGCGCGCCCAGCGCCGCGAAATCCCCGCCTGCGGATCGCACGTCCTGAAATCCTGCCAGCCTGCAGGCCTCTGCCGTCGCCTCTCCCACGGTGAAAGCGGGAAGACCTAGAAGCTCGCCGATTTGGGAGTGTTCGCGCAAAACGGACACCGCCCGCCGGCTTGAAAACGCCACGGCGCATATGTCGGAAAGGTCGAGCTGTTCGGGGGGCATGACCTGAAATTCAAGAAGCGGAGCTTCATCCGCAAGGTGACCGGCCGCCCGCAGCTTGTCCGCGGTTCGCTTGCAGTCGGGCTGGGGCCTGGTCACCAGAAAACGCATGGTCAGTGATCCTGGAAAAAACCTGGCCCCATCAAGGCTTTCAGGGTTTCGCCGGCGGAAATGCCGATCTCGACCGCGCTTGCCGGCGCGCCGCTCCCTGAAGTCACATGTGCCTCCGTACCGTCCGGCTTCAGCACGATGCCCCTGAAGTGCAGCATTCCGTCTCGCAGTGTCGCCAGTCCGCCGATGGGCGTGCGGCACGAACCGTCGAGAACCGCAAGGAAGGCCCGTTCCGCGTCCAGCCGAACCTGTGTGTCCGGATCGTGGATCGCGGCGAGCATTGTGCGCGTGGCGTCGTCGTCAGTCCGGCTTTCGATGCA
The DNA here is from genome assembly GCF_947496995.1 of uncultured Roseibium sp. Taxonomy (GTDB): domain Bacteria; phylum Pseudomonadota; class Alphaproteobacteria; order Rhizobiales; family Stappiaceae; genus Roseibium. The sequence continues at coordinate 412,745 of NZ_CANMFD010000005.1, read as the reverse complement.
GATCGCCCCCTGGCCCACTGCCGGCAGAAATTCATCGGCCTCCAGAAGACTGGTGATTTCATTTTCCAGCCCAAGCCGTCTCAGGCCGGCGGCTGCCAGAAGCGTCGCATCCACCTCGCCTTCCGCCAGCTTGCGCAGCCGGGTCTGCAGGTTGCCGCGATACATCACCACATCGATATCCGGCCTCAGACGCTTGATCATTGCCTGCCTGCGCAGGGAGCTGGACCCGACAACGGCGCCCTGCGGCAGATCCGTCAGCGTCTTCGCCTTGGGCGACAGGAAAGCATCGCGCACATCCTCGCGCGGCAGAAAGGCCGTCAGCTCGAGGCCGGTCGGCAGAACTGTCGGCATGTCCTTGGAAGAATGGACGGCAAGGTCGATCCGTCCGTCCATCAGCGCTTCCTCGATTTCCTTGGTGAAAAGACCCTTGCCGCCGACTTCCGACAGGGGCCGGTCCTGGATCCGGTCGCCGGATGTCTTGATGACGACGATCTCGAAAGCCTCCTCGCCAAGGCGATGAGCGGTCATCAGCCTGTCGCGGGTTTCGTGAGCCTGCGCCAGTGCCAACGCACTGCCTCTCGTGCCGATGCGCAAAGGATTTGATTGCAAGGTTTACCGTCCGGATGTTACGCCCGGCATGAAATGCGCCGGGAAACTGATTTGCTTCGTTGAGATGTCCTAGCACAGGCCAGCACCGCAAGACCAATGACCTCAGTCAATTCAAATGACAATGCGACCAATCTGACGGTCCTCGGTATCGAAACGAGCTGTGATGAAACGGCGGCAGCGGTTGTCCGCGGTCCGCTGAACCGGCAGATCCTCTCGAACACCATCCGCTCGCAGATTGCCGAGCATACGGAGTTCGGCGGCGTGGTGCCCGAAATTGCCGCGCGCGCGCATATCGACATCCTGGACAGGATCGTTGCGGAGGCAATGCACGAAGCCGGCTGCGGCTGGGAGGACATCGATGCGGTCGCGGCCACGGCCGGACCCGGTCTGATCGGCGGCGTCATCGTCGGTTTCATGACCGCCAAGGCCATCGCCATGGCGGCCGGCAGGCCGATTGTCGGTGTCAATCACCTGGAAGGCCATGCGCTGACCGCCCGCCTGACCGACGATCTGGATTTCCCCTTCCTTCTGCTGCTCGTTTCCGGCGGCCACAGCCAGTTTCTGCTGGTGCGCGGCGTCGGCGATTACGAGCGCCTGGGAACAACCATCGACGACGCCATAGGCGAGGCTTTCGACAAGACCGCCAAGCTGCTCGGCCTGCCTTATCCGGGGGGACCGCATGTGGAGAAGATGGCGGCAAAGGGCGACGTGACCCGGTTCCGATTGCCGCGCCCGCTGCTCGACCGGCCGGGTCTCGACATGTCCTTCGCCGGACTGAAAACTGCCCTCAGGACCCAGGCTAAAAAGCTGGAACCGGTCGACGAGCAGACCGTCGCCGACCTCTGCGCCGCCTTCCAACGCTCCGTCTCCGACGTGCTGGCGGCGCGGACCAGATCCGCCCTCGACCTTTTCCGGGAGCGGCATCCGGACGCGGAGCCCGTGATCGTCGTTGCCGGAGGCGTCGCGGCCAATCAGGAAATCCGGCAAAGCCTGCTGGATGCGGCAAATGCGGCAGGGGCCCGTTTCGTCGCCCCGCCGATGGCGCTCTGCACGGACAATGCAGCGATGATCGCCTGGGCGGGCATCGAACGGTTGCGACAGGGCCCGGTCGACGACATGGCCCTCTCCCCGCGCCCGCGCTGGCCCCTCGATTCGCAAAGCGCCGGTGTGCTCGGAGCCGGCAAGAAGGGTGCGAAGGTCTGAAGACCGCCACCCGGTTTATTCGCCTCAATCGAAGCTTGGCCCTTTTGCACGGACCGGGAGCCTGTTAGGAACGCGTGGTTTCAAACAAGGAAATTTTCCTCCATGCGGCTCTACCACAAGGCCTATGTCTACCTGACCTGCGGCACGGATCTTCTGGTTTTCGACGAGCCGGACGATCCCTATCTCGGGCTTCAGGTTCCCGGCGGCACGATCGATCCGGGCGAAAGCTTCCTGCATGGGGCCATGCGCGAGTTTGCCGAGGAAACCGGGTTGAGCATCGACGCGGCCTTCGAGCATTTTTCCAGCCAGGATCTGCCCTTTGAAACCATCGCCCCGGTCGGCCAGTTCCGCGCTCCGCCGGACCGGCCGTTGAAAGGCCGTCACATCCGGCGGAACTATCACGTATGTCTGGCCAAGAAGCCACGGGACACCTGGGAGCACTACGAGATGTTTCCGAGCGGCGGCGGCGATCCGATTCGCTGCCGATTCTCCTGGATTGATCTCTTCAGCACGAAAGCGTTTGACGAAGAGAGCTTCTTTGCTGCGTTCGGCGCGCCTCTGGACGCCCTGCGCAGCCGTCTGCCCCGCCCCGGCAAAACCACCTGAGGACAACCGGCTTCAAGGATCTCAGCTTGAAACTCTATCACAAGGCCTATGTCTATCTGACCTGCGGACCGGAGCTTCTGGTGTTTATCGAGCCGGATCACCCCAACCCTGACCTTCAGATTTCCGGCGGCACTCTGGACCCGGGCGAAAGCTATCTCCAGGCGGCCCGGCGCGAATTTTTCGAAGAGACAGGACTTTCGTTGGATATCGCGCTCGAATCGTTCGCGGACCAGGATCACATCATCAAAGATGTTCCCGGAAGTCTCCCCGGCTTGCATCGGCGGCGGCATTTTCACGGTCGCATTCGTGAAAAACCCGCTGCAGAATGGGAACACTATGAAATGACGCCGAGTTCAGGCGGACCGCCAATCCGGTTCCGCCTGTTCTGGGTCGATCTTTTCGCCAACGATGCGCCGCCCAAGACCATGTTCTTTGAAGAGTTTGGAGCGCAGCTTGATACATTACGGTCGCGGATGGAAAGGCAGAACGATGGGCGCCATTAAGACAGTCGGCGTCATTGGCGGCGGGGCCTGGGGTACGGCTCTGGCCCTGACAGCCGCCCGCGCCGGGCGGGACGTGTGCCTGTGGGCCCGCGACCCCGCGATCGTTTCCGATATCCGCGCCCGCCGCCAGAATTCCCGTTATCTTCCCGGCATCACCTTCGATGAGGACCTCAACGCCACCAATTCGCTGGCGGAGGCCGCGGACGTGGATGCCATCCTGCTGGTCACCCCGGCGCAGACCACCCGCGCCATGCTGGCCGCCCTGAAGAAAACAGGCAAGGCACGCGGGCCGGTCGTTCTGTGCGCCAAGGGCATTGAACAATCCTCCGGAAAGCTGCTGTCGAAGGTGATGAGCGAGGAACTGCCCGGTGTGGAACCAGGCGTTCTCTCCGGGCCAAGCTTTGCCGACGATGTGGCGCGCGGTCTGCCGACGGCGGTCACGATTGCCGCAACCTCGACGAAAACCGCGCTCAGCCTGTGCGAGGCATTGCAATCGCCGAGTTTCCGGCCCTATGCCTCGATCGACATTCTCGGCACGCAGATCGGCGGCGCGCTGAAGAACGTGCTGGCGATTGCCTGCGGCGCCGTTGCCGGCCGCAAGCTCGGCGCCAGCGCCCAGGCCGCGCTCACCGCCCGCGGTTTTGCGGAACTCTCCCGCCTCGGCGCTGCCATGGGCGCGCAGAGCGAAACGCTGACCGGCCTTTCAGGCCTCGGCGATCTTGTCCTGACCTGTTCCTCCACCCAGTCGCGCAACTTCTCCTTCGGCATGCGGCTCGGCGAAGGGTTCATGGCCTCCGATCTGATCTCGGCAGGTGGAAAACTTGCAGAGGGCGCCTATTCGGCGCGGGTCGCCGTCAAACTGGCGGAAAAATACAATGTCGAGGTGCCGATCTGCGAAACCGTCGCCCAGATGATCGACGAGGACCTGACGATAGACGACGCCCTCAACACCCTGATGGCCCGGCCACTGAAGGCGGAGACGGCGGGCATTTGAGCGCAGGCAGATCCGGCACCTGCGCAACAGTCTGTTCGCTCATGCAACGGCATTTGCACATCGCAGGGAACCGGGAAGGAATTTTCCCCCATTGAGTTTGCTCTCTCACCACCCTAGGTTCGTCCGGAATTCGACAACCTGAGGGTCTCATTTCATGCTCTATGCCCTGATCTGCACCGACAAGCACGGTGCCCTGCAAACCCGTCTCGACAACCGCGCGGCGCATCTGGAATTTCTCAAGGGCCTGGGCGACAGCCTGAAGGCCGCCGGCCCTTTCATGGATGACGACGGCAACATGACCGGCTCTCTCGTGGTGATCGAAGCGGCCAACCGCGACGAAATCCTCGCCATTTCCCAGGAAGATCCCTATGCGGTGGCCGGTCTGTTCGAAAGCGTGGAAATCCGTCCTTGGAACTGGGCGGTCAAGAATCCGGAGACGAAATAAGTGCAGTACTGGCTGATCAAATCCGAGCCGGACAAATGGTCCTGGGAACAGCAGAAGGCCAGGGGCGACGTCGGCGAACAATGGGATGGCATCCGCAACTACCAGGCACGCAACAACATGCGGGCCATGGAGATCGGCGACAAGGCCTTCTTTTATCACTCCAATATCGGCAAGGAAGTTGTCGGTGTCGTGGAGGTCTGCAGCGAGATCCATCCCGATACCACCATCGACGACCCGCGCTGGGAGTGCGTGGACTTCAAGGCTGTGCGCGACATGCCCAAGCCGGTGACACTGGCCGACGTCAAGGCGGAACCGCGTCTTGCCAAGATGGCCCTGGTCACGTCCATGCGCCTGTCGGTCCAGCCGGTCACCGAAGAGGAATGGAAGATCGTCTGCGAGATGGGCGGCCTCAAGACACCTGCCTGAATATCTCCGACAGCTTTTAGAGCGATGAAGTGAATGACGCCGATCAAGGATCCCATTGACTTCATCCGCCGGGAGACCCGGATAAAGCCTGTGCCGCATGCGGAGGAAATCCGGCTGCATGTGGCCGATGAGGCCATGGTGCTGTGGCAGAAAACCGAGGATGATCTTGGCGAGCTCGGTCTCGCCCCTCCTTTCTGGGCCTTCGCCTGGGCCGGCGGCCAGGGTCTTGCCCGCTATATTCTCGACACACCCGATCTGGTCGCGGGCAAGCGGGTTATCGATTTTGCCTGCGGCTCCGGCCTTGTGGGCATCGCCGCCATGATGGCCGGCGCCGCGTCCTGCCATGCTGTCGATATCGATCCCTTCGCCCTTGCCGCCACCGGCCTCAATGCGGAGCTCAACGGCGTCATTCTCAGTCTCGAAATGGCGGACATTACCGCTTCGCCGCCGCCGGAAGCCGACATCGTCTTTTGCGGCGACGTTTTTTACGACAGGGAGATGGCGGACAAGGTGCTTGATCTGATGGACAGGCTGCTGGACCGGGGCACGGATATCCTGGTCGGCGATCCGGGGAGGTCCTACCTGCCGAAAACCCGGTTGACCGAGCTTGCCCGCTACAATGTCCCGGTTGTCGGCGCGCTTGAGGACAATGAAATCAAACGCACCCGCGTCTTTCGAATGGCGAAAAAATAATCCCGCATTTGCAGCTTGGCGGAAGCGATCCACCGTCTTTGCCGGAGCACAAAAGTTTTTCTCCGCGGCCACTTCCCCTTTTTGCCGCTTGAGGTAGTTTATTGCCAACATCTTCCGCTTCGACGACGGAATCAGGATGGTCGTAACGCACGCCCGTCTCTTCCGCTGTTTTTCAGGAGTTCTTCATGCCCGTCATCAATCGCCTCGCCGACCTGACCGACGAGATCACGGCCTGGCGCCGCGATCTTCACGAAAATCCGGAAATTCTCTACGAAACCGTCAGGACCGCCGGCAAGGTGGCTGAGCTTCTTCAGAGCTTCGGCGTGGACGAGATCGCCACCGGCATCGGCAAAACCGGCGTCGTGGGCGTGATCAAGGGGAAGAACGGCGGCGTAGGCAAAACCATCGCCCTGCGCGCCGACATGGACGCCCTGCCGATCGAGGAGATCACCGGCAAACCTTATGCGTCCAAGGTACCCGGCAAGATGCACGCCTGCGGCCATGACGGGCACACCGCCATGCTGCTGGGCGCGGCGAAGTATCTCGCCGAAACACGCAACTTCGATGGCACTGTCGTGGTGATCTTCCAGCCCGCCGAAGAAGGCGGCGCCGGAGCCAAGGCGATGATCGAGGACGGCCTGATGACCCGCTGGCCGATCGAGGAAGTCTACGGCATGCACAATTACCCCGGCCTGCCGGTGGGTGAATTCGCGATCCGCAAGGGCGGCATCATGGCGGCAACGGACGAATTCCTGATCCGCATCAGCGGCCGCGGCGGCCATGCGGCCAAGCCGCACGAGACCATCGACCCGATCGTCGTCGGTGCACAGATGGTCAGTGCCCTGCAGACCATCGCCAGCCGCAATGCCAATCCGCTCGATTCCCTCGTCGTCTCCGTGACCGTTTTCCAGGGCGGCAATGCGTTCAACGTCATTCCGCAGGACGTGACGCTGCGCGGGACCGTGCGCACCCTGTCCCCGGAGATGCGCGATCTGGCGCAGCAGCGCATGGAAACCATCGTCAGCTCGGTTGCGGAAACATTCGGCGCGACGGCGGAGCTGCAGTTCACCCGCGGCTACCCGGTCACCGTCAATCACGACGCCCAGACCGACTTCGCCGCACAAATCGCCGAAGGCATTTCCGGTGTAGGCAAGGTCGACCACAACATCGAGCCGATGATGGGCGGCGAGGATTTCTCCTACATGCTGGAGGAACGCCCCGGCGCTTTCATCTTCGCCGGCAACGGCGACAGCGCCGGTCTCCATCACCCGGCCTATGATTTCAACGACGACCTGATCCCCGTCGGTTGTTCCTACTGGGTGAAACTGGTCGAAACCGCCATGCCCGCAGCGGCGTGACCTGCAGGGTTTCTTTCTCTTCGCGGTCCGCATCCGGGAGTGCATACCTGGCGTAGGACAGTCCCCCCTCGCCGTCGTCATGCCCGTACTTGATCCGGGCATCCATGCCGCTTCATATCTCCAGGCTCAACCTTGGAAGTTCGCTCCGTCATGGCATGGATCACCGGGTCAAGCCCGGTGATCACCGCAAATAGAGGATGGACCGAGTTTCGTTTTCCAAATTAACGCCTGACGCTTTAAGCTGGCGCCAGTCGTTGCAGCAATTTTCCCGGAACTATCCGATATGACGCTTTCCCCGTTCAAACTCTCCTTTCTGGCGGCTTATGTGCTTGCAGGGGCCGTGGTCGGTGTTCTGGTGATTCATCCCCTGAACCTGTTGGTGATCTGGTGGGAACTGGCGCGTTCACCCGAGACAACGCCGAACCTGTTCCAGTTTATCAACGCCCGGCTGTGGCTGCTGATCCTGCCCCGCCATCTCGATGTGGCCATCGCCTATACGGCGCTTGGCGCTGTCATCGGCCTCGCCTTCGGCATTTTCACACGCAAATACATGCGCACGTCCGAGGCCTACCGGTCCCTGCGCGAGGAGCAGACCGCCCTTATCCCGGACCTGATGCGGCAGGGAGAGACCCGGCGGGTCGAATTCAAGTCCTCGCTGCGCTGGGACCTGAAGGAAAAACACGTCAACCGCGAGCTGGAAAAGGTCATCGCCAAGACGATTGCCGGGTTTTACAACGCCGATGGCGGCCACCTTCTCATCGGCGTGGACGACAATGGCCGGCCGCTCGGCCTCGACCATGATCTGGCGACCCTGAAGAGCCCCGATCTGGATTCCTTCGAGCGCACGATCAACGACATCGTATCCAGAAACCTCGGCGGCGACCTGTGCCCCTATCTGCATACCGTCTTTGCCAGGGTGGAAGACAAGGATGTCGCCATGATCATCGTCAGCCCGGCACCGCGCGCCGTCTATCTCGAGGAAAACAAGGCATCGGTATTCTATCTGCGCAGCGGCAATTCCACCCGCAGGCTCGACGTGCGCGAGGCGGTCAATTACGCCAACACGAGATGGTCGTGACGTGAGCGCATTTCTGGACCTGCTGCTCCCGGGGCAGCTGAGCACGGTGTCTTCCCTTCTTCTGGTGCTTTTCAGCTTCGTCACCTCCGCGATAACGGCCGCCGTTGGGCTCGGCGGCGGCGTGAGCCTGATCGCGGTCATGGCCACGCTGATGCCGGCAAGCGCCCTGGTCCCGGTTCACGGTGTCGTCCAGTTCGGTTCGAATGCCGGACGGGCACTGGTGCAGTTCAGGCATATCGACAGGCTGATCGTGCTCTGGTTCGCCATCGGCGCCGCATTCGGCGCTGCGCTCGGCGGCGCGATTGCCGTGGAACTCCCGGATGCTGTCCTGAAGACGGGTATCGGACTTTTTGTCCTCTGGGTTGTCTGGGGCAAGGCTCCGAAACTGGGCAAGGCCCGCAAGCGCGCCATGGCCGCCGCCGGTTTTGCGTCCACGTTCCTGTCCATGTTTTTCGGCGCTGCCGGCCCTATCGGCGGCGCGGTTCTTGCCACGCTCGGTCTGCCGCGCCACGGGTTTGTCGCCAATCAGGCCGCCACGGCGCTGATCATGCACATCTTCAAGATCATCGTCTTCGGCCTGCTCGGCTTTGCCTTCGCGCCCTGGGCGGGCCTGATCGCGCTGATGATCGCCAGCGGGTTCCTGGGAACACTCGCGGGCAGTCACCTGCTCGGCAAAATGGACGAAAAAACCTTCAGGATCGGCTTCAGATGGGTGATGACCGCGCTGGCCCTCAATCTTCTCTGGCAGGCCGGGCGATCCTGGTTCGGCACCTGAGCGACGGACCGGTTCACTTGCCGAATTGATCTTTCGCCTCTCCACGCTTGAGTTCTTCGCAACCGGCTTTGCCTTGAAAGACCCGGGCTGACGCGGTAACTCAGCGCAAACGAATTTCCAACAATGTGGGATGGAACGTCCATGGCTTCTCAAAATCTTCTGCTTCTGCCGGGTGACGGCATCGGCCCGGAAATCATGCCGGAAGTGAAAAAGGTCATCGCCTGGTTCAATGCAAAGGGCGGCATGTCCTTTGAAACCGACGAAGGCCTTGTCGGCGGCTCGGCCTATGACGCCCACGGCCAGTCGATTTCCGAGGAAGACATGGCCAAGGCGATGGCGGCGGATGCCGTCATCTTCGGTGCTGTCGGCGGCCCCAAGTGGGACGACGTACCCTATGAAGTGCGCCCGGAAGCCGGCCTGCTGCGCCTGCGCAAGGACATGCAGCTCTTTGCCAACCTGCGCCCGGCCATCTGCTACCCGGCCCTTGCCGATGCCTCATCCCTGAAAAAGGACATCATCGAAGGCCTCGACATCCTGATCGTGCGCGAGCTGACCGGCGGCGTCTATTTCGGCGAGCCCAAGGAAATCCGGGATCTCGGCAACGGCCAGAAGCGCGGTATCGACACCCAGGTCTACGACACCTACGAGATCGAACGCATCGCCGGGGTCGCCTTCGAACTGGCCCGCACGCGGGGCAACAAGGTCACTTCCATGGAAAAACGCAACGTTATGAAGTCCGGCGTTCTGTGGAACGAGGTCGTCAGCCAGACCCACAAGAATGCCTACCAGGACGTTCAGCTGGAGCACATGCTGGCCGATGCCGGCGGCATGCAACTCGTCCGCTGGCCCAAGCAGTTCGACGTGATTGTCACCGACAACCTGTTCGGCGATATGCTGTCCGACGTTGCCGCCATGCTGACCGGTTCTCTCGGCATGCTGCCGTCCGCCTCCCTCGGTGCGCCGGATCCGGTCACGGGCAAGCGCAAGGCGCTGTACGAGCCGGTCCATGGCTCCGCTCCGGACATTGCCGGCACCGGCGCCGCAAACCCGATCGCCATGATCGCCAGCTTCGCCATGGCACTGCGCTATTCCTTCGAGGAAGTCGCTGCCGCCGACAAGCTGGACAAGGCGATCGCCAATGCCCTCGACAAGGGCCTGCGCACCAGGGACATCGCATCGGAAGGTCAGGCGACCATCTCGACCGCCGAAATGGGCGACGCCATCGTTGCAGAACTGGACGCGCTCGGCGCCTGACGGCCTCATCAGTGTTTGCACCACGAGCCGCCAGCGGGTATCCCGGTGGCGGCTCTTCCTTTCAAACCGCGGTTGCTCAGATGAACGAAGACAAACTCGCCCCCTTTCTCGGCACATGGATTCTCGACGCGGAGGAAAGCGACTTCGAGCAGGGTGACCCGCCGAAAAGCGCCACCTTGAAGATCGACGACAATTTCGGCATGGCCGTGTTCACGATGAACCAGGTCGATGCCGACGGCGAGATCACCAATGACACCTTCGAGGCCATGCCCGACGGGCCTGAAGTCAAGCTGGGCAAGAGCGGTCTGGTCGATGCCATGCGCCTTGTCTTTCAGGGGGATCGCAAGCTGGTCTCCGAAGCGCGCCGCGGCGGGCTGACACTGATGAAGGCGGAGCGCGAACTGTCCGACGACGGCGGCACCCTGACGATCACCCAGACCGTGCACCTTGTCGACGTGGCGAGCTTCACCAACATCACCGTCTACCGCAAGGCGCAGTAGGCTCGTCATGAAACAGGTCATCGGCGCTCTCACACTGGTCGTGCCGGATTATGACCGGGCAATCGCGTTCTACACGCAAAAGCTCGGCTTCGACCTGATCGAGGACACCCGGTTGTCAGACGACAAACGCTGGGTGCTGGTCGCCCCGAAGGGCAGCGCGGAAACGCGCCTTCTGCTTGCAATGGCGGATGGCCCCGACCAGGAGGCCGCCATCGGAAACCAGGCGGGCGGCCGGGTGTTCCTGTTTCTGAATACGGATGATTTCGACCGGGACCATCAGGCGATGCTGGATGCCGGAGTCCTCTTTCTGGAGGCGCCGCGTATCGAGCCTTACGGCAAGGTCGCCGTGTTCGAGGATCCCTTCGGCAACAAATGGGACCTCATCGAGCCGGCCTGACGGCCTGCGCGGATCGCCGGCAAAATATCGCACCAATGCTCCGGCCGCCGACAATCAGCGGATGCTCAAAGCTGAATGGCCGTTTCCTCCTTGGCGGTCCGGATCACGATCATCGTGAAGAAACGCGCGACATTGTTGTTGTCGCGGAACAGCCTGTCGCAGAGAGCATCGAATTCCTCCATGTCGGTCAGGCGCAGCATCAGAACCACGTCGGTTTCGCCAGTGACCGAATAGGCGTTCGACACAGCTTCCTCCGCGCTCGCTATACTCAGGAAACGGCGCATGTGCTGTTCACCGTGCAATCTCAGTTCCACGGTCACCAGGGCCTTGATCCCGCGTCCTGCTCTCGCCGGATTCAGGATCGCGACAACCCGGTCGATCACGCCCGATTTGCGAAGCCGCTGCAGACGGCGCAGGCAACTGGAAGGCGACAGGCCCACCTTGTCGGCCATATCGACATTGGTGCGCGAGGCGTCCCGCTGAAGAAGATTCAGTAGTTTCCTGTCAATCCGATCCATTCCCCCAGCATATCCGGCACATGCGCTCTTGCAATAAAATTGCAAAAACTTGCAATCTTTGACCACAAATTCGAAATGGCTCAAGTTAGAAAATGAGGCAGACGGAGAGGAAGACCCAATGCCCCTTTTGATGGCCATCTTGCGCAAAACACCGGAAACATTTCAGATTTACTGGGTGCTCGCCCGGATCATGGTGCCTGTCACCATCACCACCGAGGTCTTGTCGCGGATGGGTGTGATCGATGCCGTGGCCCCGGCTCTGGCACCTGTCATGAAACTCTTCGGTCTTCCCCCGGAACTCGGGCTGGCCTGGCTGACGGCGATGCTGGTGGGGATCTGGGGCGCTCTGCCGCTCATATTCACGCTTGTTCCCGTCTCCTCGCTGAGCGTGGCGGATGTGACGGTCTTCTCCGCCCTCATCCTGTTCGCCCACGGCTTGCCGATCGAGCAGAAGATCATTCAAAAGGCAGGCCCGGGCCTGATCGCGACGACAAGTCTGCGCGTTGTCGGCGGCGTGCTCTACGCCTTCATCCTGCACCATGTCCTGACAGCCACCGGCTGGTTGTCGGTCCCCGTCGACCCGACCTGGCTTCCCATGAGTGCGACACCCGATTGGACGGCATTCTTCCTTGATCTCGGCGAGACCATGATCTGGATGTTCATCGTTCTCGTTGTCTTGTTCTGGGCTCTGGAACTTCTCAAGGCGACCGGACTGCTGGATCTGATGATGACAGCCATCACCCCCCTGTTGCGCCTGGCAGGTATTCGCGGGGAAGCCCGTCATCTTACCGCGGTCGGACTGTTCCTTGGCATCTCCTACGGCGCCGGCCTCCTGATCCGCGAAGCGCAATCGGATTGCCTGTCGCCGCGCCAGATATTCCTGTCATGCGTGTTCATGGGCTTTGCCCACAGCGTGATCGAGGACACCCTCCTCATGATGTCCCTCGGTGCTGATGTCTACGGCATTCTTGTCGGCCGGATCGTTTTCGCCGTGGCGGCAACAGCCGCAATCGCCGTTCTGCTCGGGCGCCTGTCCGACAGGACCTTCTTTACCCGGATCTTTCGGCGGAAAATCATGACGGCGGAAACACGATGAGCCCTGAACGCAAGACCGCTCCGGACGGTATAAAGGCGTTACGCTTCTCTCTTGCGAACAGCCTGACTCGACCCGAACCAGGCCATTCCTATGGAACGCCGCCTCCCCGCCTTTACAGCCCGTCTTAGCGCGGCGCCAGAACGGCGATCACGTCGTTGACGTTGGCCATTTCCATACTGGCGGAAAAATTGAACTGGTTGATCGACATGAAGATGCCGACGCCCCGGCTCGGGGCGAACGCCAGATAGCTGAACACTCGGTGGCTGCCGCCGGCCTTCTGGATGATCAGCGGACGGTCGCCTTCGGGCATCATGATGACCCAGCCAAGACGCATGGCATTCATATGGCCGGATTCGCCCAGGCCATAGACCGGGCCCATTCCGTCGCGCAATCCTGCCACTTCCTACCACGGCGTCACGCCGCCCGGCTCCACAAACCCTCCGCTTGTCTCACCACTCAGAGCATATTGCACCGGCAGCCTGGCGCCTTCTTCCGGCGTCATGGTGCCCTGGCCGGTAAGGTCTGTCTTGACGAAGCCGGGGCTGACCGAGTTGACCTTGATGCCAGTGCCGCGCAGTTCTTCGGCGAGTTCAACAGTGAGCATGTTCAGCGCAGCCTTCGAGGCGTTATAGCCGATGAACTGTGCCGCATAGTAGGGCGAGGTCGGATCGCCGTTGAGTGTCAGCGACCCGAGCGAGCTGGACAGATTGACGATCCGCCCGGCCGGCGCGGCGCGCAGCAACGGCAGCATCGCCTGGGTCACGGCAAGCGTGCCGATGAAATTGGTGTTCATCACCCGGCGGACCGCCTCGATGTCGGCCCGGCCGGGAGGGGCATCGGCGAAATCGAAGATGCCCGCGTTGTTGACGAGAATATCGAGGCGACCGTGCAGGACCTCGATTTCCTTCGCCGCCGCCACGATGCTAGTCGGGTCGTCAAGATCGAGGTGGACAGTCTGCGCGCCGAGGTCTCTGGAAGCCAGATCCGCCACCGCGGCCTCTGCCCGGTCCATGTCCCGGGCACCCAGAATGACGCCGATCCCGGCGCCCGCAAGCTGGCGGGCAATCTCCAGACCAATCCCCTTGTTCGCGCCGGTGATGAGAGCGATGCGTGTCTTTTCCATGAGCCGTCCTTTCCCTGGTGGAACTTCCTGCTTAATATATGAAGGATGCCTCAGGTTTAGGATTCGCATTTGACCGCTCCCATACCCCCTGCCCTGAAACCCCGAAAAAGGCCGCGCCAGGAGCGCGCGCGCGTCACGGTGGACGCGATATTCGAGGCGGCTATTCAGGTTTTGCTGAGCGACGGCCTGCCCCGGCTGACGACCACGCGGGTGGCCGAGCGCGCCGGCGTATCGGTCGGCACGATGTACCAGTATTTCCCCAACAAGCAGGCGCTGATCTACGCCCTCAACGAGCGCTATCTTGAGGCACTTGCCGAAAAGATAGAGCAGACCTGCCAGGCCCATCACGGGGCACCGCTCGACCGGATGGTGGAAGCACTCGTCGACACCTACTGGCGTGCCAAGACCGAACGGGCCGATGTGACACGCGCGCTTTACCGCTCCGTGGTGGAAATGGACAATGACGCCCTCGTCGAGGCCTTCGCCGCGCGCGTCAACATCGCGACCACCGCCATGCTCGCCAGCGCGCGAGATGCGGCTCTGCAAAATCTGGAGTCGACGAACCTGACGCTTGTCACCGTCATCTTCGGCACGGTGCGCAACGCCTTCGAGCGCAATCTGCCCCCGGACAAGGCAGAAGAATTGCACCGCCAGCTCGTGGTCATGTGCAACGCCTATCTGGGCACGTTCCGGAGATGAAAGCTCGTTTTCAAGGGTCGGGACAAATCGGGGGATCCGTCTTCAGCAGGAGAGAAGGGGACAACAGCCTATCGGTATAACGCGGCATTCGCGGAGCGCACCGCGCCACGTCCCCCTCAGTCAGTTCACGGACATCTTCCCCGCAAAGGGGAAGACCCGGCGCCAGCCACAAGCTCCTTCCCGGAACAGAATACCGATCCCGTCCCGGGAAAGCAGCTTTCACACGTTCTGACAGGCAGCCCGTCTCAGCGCGGCGCCAGAACGGCGATCAGGTCGTTGACGACGTTGGCCATTTCCATGCTGGCGGAAAAATTGAACTGGTTGATCGAAATGAAGATGCCGACGCCCCGGCTCGGGGCGAACGCCAGGTAGCTGAACACTCCGTGGCTGCCGCCGGCCTTCTGGATGATCAGCGGGCGGTCTCCTTCCGGCATCATGATGACCCAGCCAAGACCCATGGCATTCATATGACCGGATTCGTCCAGGCCGTAGACCGGGTCCATCCCGTCGCGCATCGTCCAGGCCGCATGGCTTATCGCCCGCGCTTCCATGCCTTCGCTGCCGAAGCGGTCGAGGTTCCATTCCAGGTAACGCAGCATGTCATTGGCGGTGGTGTAGAGCTGGGACGCGCCCGATCTGTTGGGGATCGGTTCGCCCGGGTCCATCTCGTTGCCATTCCAGTCATAGCCGGTCAGGACGGTGCCGCCGGTTGGCTTGGCATAGCCTGTTGCGGTCAGTCCGATCGGATCAAGCACCTTCTCTTTCAGAAGCGCCTCATAAGGCTTGCCGGCCGCCCCCGACAGGGCCATCGCCAGCACGTCGAAACCGATGTTGGAATAAAGCAGCCCGGTGCCGGGCGTGAACAGCAGGCCGGCATCCTTCAGGTTGGCCTTGAACGAGGCATCGCTGTATTTCTCGACATTCGGGACCTCCTCCAGTTCGCGGGGCAGGCCGCTGGCATGGGTGGCAAGGTCGACGAGGCGGATCTGGTGACCTTCGCGCTCCGGCAGCTTGTCGACGAGATCGACCAGCGGCCCGGCCGGGTCGGTCAGCGCGACAGTTCCCTCGGCAGCAAGATTTGCAAGGGTGAGGCCCGTGAACGACTTGGTGATGGAGCCGACGCCGATCGCCGTGTCCCCGTCAGGCGTAACACCACTGCCCTTGCTGGTTTCGCCGAAACCGAAAACCGCAGTCTCTCCGTTACGGACGCCGGCAATGACCAAGCCCGGCACAGCCGTGTCGAGATAGAAGATCTGGGCAGTGAACTCCAGCGCCTCCGAAAGCAGTGCGTCCTCGGCGGCGGCAGCGGCGGGCGTCGCAGCGGTCGCGATGGCAAAGATTAAGGCTTTGAATTTCATGGAAATATCCTGCTTGATAAAGTCCCGTCCGCACCCCACAGTTGCGGTTTCTTCACGGTAGCTTCCGGGGAACTGCCATGCCAGAAAAATGTGAATCCGGACACGCCGGTCATCCTGCGGTCCGGGACTCGCAGGAATTGATGGCACGGCAAATATGAAATTAAAGTTGATTTTGCCGCCATACGGCATTCCGGCAAGACGTCCCCGCGACTGCACTGAAGCGATCTGGAACCGGACATCACGCCTGCTGCGACCCGGCGCGACCCGTTTCCCTTTCCGGCCTCGTGGACAGCCGGTATTCGGTGGGCGATTGGCCATGGACCCGCTGGAACTCGCGATAGAAGTTCGATCGCGTCATGAACCCCGATTGCGCCGCGATCTTCGTGACGCTGTCATCGGACTCAACCAGCAGCCGGGCCGCATGCGCCAGCCGGAACGTATTCACATATTGCGACACGTTCGAACCCTGCGTCCTGTTGATCGCCGCGGACAGGCTGCGCGCCGGCAGGTGAAGACGCCTGGCAAGCCGTTGAACGGTCAGGTCAGGGTCAAGGAACAACTGCTGCTCATCCATCAGTGTCCGCAATCTCGCCTCGACCTGCGTGTCCTCGGCGTCGGGTGCCGGCAATGCCTGCGCGGTCACGCGCGACCGGGAGAACACCAGCGGCAGGGTGACTAGGGCCGCAAGCAGCAACAGGATCAGGGGAACGGTGCCATAGGAGATCAGCCTGACGACGTTGCTGCCCCGGTTGACCGCGAAATCAACCGCGATCGCCGTGTCCAGAAACAGCAAGAAAATCAAAAAACCGACACCGCGCAAGATCCAGTTCGACAGGCTGCGGGTCATGTCGACACGCGCGAAGATCAGCGCGTCCGGACCTTTTCGCCACAACAGGTAAAGGGCGAGAGCGTAGACCGCATAGCTGGCGCTGATCAGCCAGTCGAGAGCCTTCAGGTCTTCGGCAAGCAGCCAGAACAGACCCATCGCAATGAAAGGTGCACCGAGGTGAAACAGGAGGGATCCGGCGAGCTCGCGTTTCTCGACCGTCATTGAGGCAAAGCCCAGATACAGCAAGGGCGCCATAAACAAGGGCAAGGTGCGTTGCAGCGGGATCAGCGCGTCGAACCCGTAGCCGAACCGCAGGGCAACGAAATAGGAGGAAACGGCGCCCAGTCCGAAGAAGGCCGAGAACAAGGCATTGGCCCGGACAGGACCCAGCTCCAGTCGCCAGACCAGGATGGCCAGCACGCTGCACAACAGTGCGGTGAGCATCGGCAGTGGAAAACTGACCAGCGCGGGGTCGTCCATCTGTCCTCTTTCTGTCGGGGCCTGTCCTCGATCAGGATGAAGGACAGGTATAGACGGCCCAAGACGTTGATTCAAATTGGCTTGCCGCCCAGCTTCGATATCACCTGAAACCAGTATCGGTGCTTACTATGAAACTCATTTCATTCCTTCTTGCCGGCCTTCTTGCCGCGTTCTTGACGGCCTTTGCAGCTTCGGCCCAGGCACAGTCCTATCAAGCAGCCATGAGCGTCCTGGAAATCGCAGACCCAGATCCCGACCCTGAGGGCGGCCGCGATCTCGACGGTTTTCTCTGGTATCCCACGAATACGGTCGAACCGCTGACCTACGACTTCGACAGCAAGGTCTGGACCGGAACGCAGGTGGTGAAAGACGCGGTTCCCGCAAAAGGCCCGTTCCCGCTTGTCGTCCTGTCGCACGGGATGTTCGGCAATGCCTACAATCAGGCTTGGCTTGCCGGTGCTCTGGCCCGACGCGGATATGTCGTGGCCGCGATCAGCCACCCCGGCACCTCCACCTGGTCGCGTGATCCGGACCTGACGCGCCAGTTGTGGGAACGGCCGAAGGACATCTCCCGGGTCATCGACCACATGTTCACCTCCCCTGACCTTGCGCGTCTCGTTGATCCGGACAGGATTTTCATGGCCGGCCATTCTCTGGGCGGCTTCACCGCCGTCGCACTGGCAGGCGGCCTCTACGACACGGCACGGCTGGAACGGTTCTGCAGCACAATGCCGGACGAACTGGCCTGCGGTATTCTTCGCGGCTGGAAAATCGCGCAGACGGATGAAGACCGCGCCCAAATTGAAGCGGACCTGTCCGATCCCCGCATCAGGGCGTTCGCGGTTTTCGATCTCGGCGGAACGCAGAGCTTTTCCGACGCCAGCCTGGCCCGGATCGAGCGGCCAATGCTGATCTTCGGAGCACCGATCATGAATTCCGGCCTGACCCTCGACATCGAATCCCGTTCCCTGGTCGCATCCCTGCCGTCCGGCAAGACCCGGTACATCGAGCCCGAAACCCTGTCGCACTTCGATTTCCTCGGGGTCTGCAAACCCGGAGGGTTCGAACTCCTGGCGGAAGAGGAACCGGGGGATGAAATGATCTGCGAGAACGGCGGCGCGCCGCGCGCCGCCAAACACGAGATGATCATCGACGCCGTCACAGGCTTCTTCTCAAAGTCCTAGGGTACGGACCCATAAAATTGTACTTTCAGGCATCAAGCCGGCAAAGAAGAGCAAGGAAAAGCCTGAAGAGCCATGCTGGTGCATGGGGCAAAGGCTTTGACGCGGCTCTTCGCAGCCGGATTGATGTCCTTCGGATCGTTCAGAAAGCGACTGTCTCCAGCGTTGCAAAATCTTGAAAACCAGAGAGGTTTCCTGCGATCTTGCGCCTTGGCGCCAATCATTTTCTGAACGACCTGAAAGCATAATTTTATGGGTCCACACCCTAGGGTGTGGACCCATAAATGAGCATCGCGCGTTCAACCGACCGCTCGATGCTCCAACACCTGATGCGGGCGCGGGCCTTGCGGTTCTGCTTTTGGGCGGTGGATATTATTTGCTGACGCGCCAGTGATCCGGCATCACCAACACCTCGTCCGCGCGGCCATAACCGCCATCCTTGATTTCCTCGACGAGAACCATGGTGTGGCCGCACGAAATCGCTGAAAACACCGCGAGAACAAAAGAACAGCAGGGCCAGGCAGCCGCCGCCCCGCAACTACCGCGTGCGCGGCGGAACAAAAAGCCGGTTCAACGCGTTTATTCTCATATTTCTGGCCTCTTCGTATCTTTTGTTATTGCGGCCCCTTTGCAGTCTGCTAATTGGCTTGGGAATGGGACTTCACGTGTGGAGCCCGCTTGGAGTGACCAGATGATAGTCGCGTCTTTGCGCAATCTACAGGCAGGCGTGCGCAAGCCATTCAGCCAGTTTTTCGGGAGTGGCCGCTCCCTCGCAACCTACAACATCGAAGCCGCGTTTCCATCGTTTTCACCTGTGCTGGTCCAGGTGGCATTCGCGCTTCTATGTACCGTCTCGGGCATAAGCTTGCGGTGGGTTCTCGATTTTCTCTGGAGCGGCGCCGGCCCCTTTGCCCTGATGGTTCCCTTTGTCCTGCTGGCGACCCTGTTCGGCAAATGGCAGTCCGGATTGCTGACGGCCGTACTCTCCTCGCTCTACGCCTGGTACTATGTTCTCCCGCTCAACGGCAGCCTGGCATTCGAGGATCCGAGCGACGGCCCGCGTGTCATCGTGAATATCCTGGCCGCCTTCTTCGTCGTGGCTCTGGCCGAACTCTTCCGGCGCACCATGTGGCAGGCCCTTGCCGACCGGGAAATGCTGTTGCGGGAAATCGAGCACCGCGTCCAGAACAACTTTGCCTCCGTCGCCAGCCTGCTCCGCTTCCAGATGCGCGAGCATGCCGAGGACGAGACGATCATGTATGCGCTCCAGGCCGCGCTCGGCCGGGTGGAAAGCTACGCGACCGTAAATTCCTTCCTGTACCGGGGCGACCGATACACGGGAACGGTCCACCTGCCTGCCTATCTGGCGGAACTGTGCGGCAACCTCGAGAAATCGGCCCCGGTCGACAAGGGAGTGTCCATCCGAACGGAAATCGCCGACTTCACCTGGGAACGGGACAGCACCATTGTTGTCGGCCTCCTGATAAACGAACTGGTGACCAATGCCTACAAGCACGCCTTCACCGGCAGGCCGAGCGGCGTTATCCAGGTCAGTATGCAGGGGACCAACAAGGCCTGGATGCTGGAAGTCTCCGACGACGGCGTCGGTTTCACCGGGCTCACGGAGCGCGGGTCCCTCGGCGTCAAGCTCATCTCCACCCTTGCCTCCCAGCTCGGCGCCCAGGTGGAAGTTTCCTCCGACGAAAACGGCACACGCTACATCATCGGAACCCGGTCAGAGCCAATGGTAGCGGAGGGGGCCACCGCCCGACCCAGCTGAAGCTTCTAGGTGCGTACCTCCCCCGTCAAAGGCGGATTCAGCCGGGCAAAGCCTTCCTGCCGCCGATAAGGGAAATGCGGATAAGGCGCCGTTACCGCGCTGGCAGCGTCCAGCCTGCCGATCTGCTCTCCCGAAAGGGACCAGCCTACAGCACCAAGATTCTGGCGAAGCTGGTCTTCGTTGCGCGCACCTATGATGACGGAGGAGACTGTCGGACGTTGCAGAAGCCAGTTGAGCGCGACCTGTGGCACGGTTTTCCCGGCCTCACGGCTCACCTCTTCCAGCACATCCACCACCTGGAAAAGATGGTCGTCGTCCACGGGCGGTCCGAAGCCGGCCGTCTCGTGCAGACGGCTTCCCTCGGGCAATGGTTCGCCCCGCCTGATCTTGCCGGTCAGCCGTCCCCAGCCGAGCGGGCTCCAGACGAGCGCACCGATCCCCTGGTCGGCACCGAGCGGCATCAGGTCCCATTCGTAGTCACGGCCGACCAGCGAGTAATAGATCTGGTTGGCGACGTATCGCGGCCAGGCGTTTTTCTCCGCGACCGCCAGCGACTTCATGATCTGCCAGCCGGAAAAGTTGGAGACACCGACATACCGGATCTTGCCGTCCCGCACGAGTGTGTCCAGCGTGGCAAGGACCTCCTCCACCGGCGTGAAAGCGTCGAAAGCATGGAGCTGGAAGATGTCGATATGATCGGTGCCGAGCCGCTTCAGCGCGTTTTCCACCGACCGGATCAACCGCAGCCGCGACGATCCGGCGTCGTTGGGTCCGTCCCCCATCGGCAGGCCTGCCTTTGTCGAGATAAGCACCTTGTCCCGACGCTCCTTTATAGCCGCACCCAGGACTTCTTCCGACGCACCACCCGAATAGACGTCCGCGGTGTCGAAGAGATTGACCCCAACTTCGAGACAGATGTCGACGAGGCGGCGGGCTTCCTTGATGCTTGTATTCCCCCAGGCGCCGAACAGGGGTCCTGATCCGCCAAAGGTGCCGGTACCGAAACTGAGGACAGGGACTTTCAGACCGGATCGGCCGAGCGTGCGGTATTCCATCGAATGTTCCTTTCGGTTGTCGCGTTGATGGAAAGATAGACGCAGACCGTTCGTTGATTTAGAGTGCCGCCAAGAACATCATCTGTGAATTGACGGAAACATGGCGCGCTCCGAAGTCAATCGGTCCGGAGAAATGGAAGTCTTCGTGCAAGTGGTCGAACAAGGGGGCTTTTCAGCCGCAGCCCGCGTCTGCCTCATGACACCTTCCGCGGTCAGCAAGCTTGTTTCGCGCCTGGAGACCCGGTTGGGTGTACGGCTGGTCAACCGTTCGACACGCGCTCTTCAGCTCACTCCGGAAGGCTGTGCGTTTTATGAACGCTCCACAGGCATCCTCGCGGATATCGAGGATGCGGAACGCAGCGCGCGCGCCGGAGAAGAGCCTGTCGGGCGCATCCGCATCAACACCAGCGCCTCCTATGCAGCCCATATCCTGACACCGGTCCTGCCGATGTTCCTGGAACTCCATCCCGGCATCACCCTCGATCTCGTCCAGACGGACAGGGTCGTCGACCTTTTGACGGAGCGGACGGATGTTGCGGTGCGTGCCGGACCGATGAAGAGCTCAAGCCTCGTCGCCCGCAAACTCGGTGAGACCGCCATGGTCATCGTCGGCTCCCCCGCCTATCTTGAGCGATTTGGAACACCTGTCAGCGTTGAGGATCTCGATAAGCATTCTCGGTTGGGGTTCGGTTATGTCCGAACGGTGGATGGCTGGCCACTCAAGGGAAAGAGCGGGACCATTGTCCTGCCGGTTTCCGGCCGGGTGAAGGCAAGTGACGGCGAAGCCCTCCGCCGGCTGGCCCTGACCGGAAACGGGCTCGCCAGGCTGGCCGCCTTTACGGTCCGTAACGACATTGCCACCGGCCGGCTCATCCCCGTCCTCAATCATCTCAATCCCGGAGACCGGGAAGCTTTTCATGCCATCCACCTCGGCCAGGGCGGCCCATTACCCTCCCGTGTCCGGGCCCTGCTTGATTTCCTTGCGGATCACGGCAGGGTTTCCTGAACTGGCAGATCTTCAGCCGACCCGGCCCGGGACCAAAAGGACGCGGCAGCCGTAACTGCCGAACCTTCCTCATAAGGATGCTCGGTTCCGTTCCGTCTTGATGGAGCACCAGGTTCAAATGGCCGACGCGAACGGTGGCAATGCGCAATCGGCAAAGTGAACGCCCGTTGAACCGAGGGCATTATTCCCTGACGCGATAGTCATCCGGCATCACGAACACCTCGTCCGCGCGGCCATATCCGCCGTCCTTGATTTCTTCGACCAGAACCATCGTCGTGGGCCGCACGGCCTCACCGAACAAGCCGACCATCAACTCGGTTGTCTTGTGGATCAGGTCTTCCTTCTGGGCGTTCGTGAGGGAATCCTGCGGGAGTTTGTAATTCGCAAAAGGCATGGTTTTTCCTTTCAGGGCGGGGTGTCAGATCACGCCGCCGTTGGCGCGCAGGATCTGGCCGCTGATCCAGCGTCCGTCGGAGCCGGTCAGGAAGGCGACCGCCGAGGCGATATCTTCGGGTGTCCCGAGCCGATTGAACGGGTTCATCTGCCGGATTGCCTTGACAACAGCATCCGGTTTGCCGGTCATGAAGAATTCGGTTTCAACAGGCCCCGGCGCGACGCAATTGACGGTGATACCGCGCGCGCCGAGTTCCTTTGCCAGCACGTGGGTCATGGCTTCCACGGCGGCCTTCGTCGCGGCGTAGACGCCATATGCCGGTTGATAAAGGCCGACGACGCTCGACGACAGACTGACGATTGTTCCATTGTCTGCCAGTCGGTTGGAGGCCTCGCGCAAACCGCGAAACGTTCCGCCGATATTCACCGCACACTGGGCCTCGAAATCGGCATCGGAAACAGCGCCGATCGGCCCGCCGCGCATGATGCCGGCGTTGTTCACAAGGACTGACACCGGGCCGAAAGCCTTCTCCGCCGCATCGAACAGGTCCGTCAGGCACTGCGGCTCCGCGACATCCCCCTTGACGGCCAGCGCCTTGCCGCCTCCATCTTCAATTTCGGCGGCAACCTGATTTGCGCTGATCTCATCACGCGCATAATTCACCACCACCGCGTGGCCGTCCCGCGCGAGGCGCTGCGCGATAGCCGCGCCAATGCCTTTGCTGCCACCTGTAACAATGGCTGTCTTGAGTTCCTGAGTCATTCCGGTCTCCTTCTTGCTGAAAGAGAACCTAGTGACGAACACTCTTCGAATAATCAGTCTGTTTCTGGAAACTTAATTCGGCTATTACGAACAAATGATCGATCGCCTCGAAACAATGCGCCTGTTCGTGCGGGTGGTGGAACGCGGCAGCTTCTCCAAGGCCGCAGCCGATCTGAATATCCCCAGATCGACAGCGACCGAAGCTGTCCAGCGTCTGGAAAAAAATCTCGGCAGCAGGCTGCTGGAAAGAACGACCCGGCACGTCGCCCCCACACCCGATGGCAATGCCTATTACCGGCGCTGTGTGGCGATCCTCGCCGATCTGGAGGAGGCCGAGGGTGCTCTCAGGGGACACGAACCCTCCGGCGTGTTGCGGGTGGATGCACCCGGCACGCTGACGCGCGTTTTTCTGCTGCCGCATCTGTCCGGGTTTTTCGAAAAATATCCGAGGATCACCCTGCAGCTTGGCCAGACCGAGCGGCTGGTGGATCTGGTCCGGGAAGGCATCGATTGTGTCATCCGGGCTGGAGATCCCGACGACAGCGGCATGATCATGCGCAAACTGACGAGCATCCCTGAAATCACCTGCGCCAGCCCGGATTACCTCGAGCGGTATGGAACCCCTTCATCGCTGGAGGATCTCGACGGTCATCGCATGGTCGGCTTCTTGTCTTCGCGCACCGGCGCGGCCCTTCCGCTGGAATTCCGGCGTGGTGACGGCTACGAAGAAGTTGCCCTGCCCGCAACGGTGACCGCCAACGATGCCGACACCGTTCACCATCTGGCCCGGCAGGGCTTCGGTCTGGTTCAAGCGCCCCGGTATCGCTTTCTGGAAGATCTTGCCAGCGGCCGGTTGGTGGAAGTATTGCCCAGGGCTCTACCCCCACCGTTGCCCCTGGCGGCATTTTATCCGCAGAACCGGCAGCTCTCTCCCCGTGTCAGGGTATTTCTGGATTGGATCGGCCGCATATTTGACGCTGCCGAGATGTGACATTTCTCGCGGACGAATTCAGAAAACTCAGCCTGCTCGCTCACTCGCGCGGTTCGGCCTTGTCCATCAGGCCCCTAATGTGCCGCGCGAAGGCCCAGGTTGCCGGCAGCCCAAGCACCAGCCCGCCGGCGACGGCTTCATGGGGCGTCATCACCCGCCAGCCGATCCAGCTGAAAATCAGTGAGGCGAAGAACAGGTTGACGGCTGCGGCGCCCGCACCGAAAGGGTAGAGCGCGACAAGCAGTCTCCAGCCTGGACGCGGCTTTCCGCCGGGATGCCGGCTCATCGCCGGGCGACCAGCCAATGCACTGCGGCGAGCGCCAGCAGAAGTCCGACCGAGGCGGAAAAGAACCAGAATTCGGCGGTCGCCGATTGCGGATTGGGAATCGGCCTCTGAACGCCGGCGGCAAGGGCCTGGACCGGAACCGCCAGCAATGTCCAGAGGGCGGCAAAAACGGAAAAAGTGCGCATATCAGGTCTCCTGTATCAGCGAACGATAGATGTCGGGAAGCGCGCGGGTCAGGCGGGCGGGATCGGGCAATAGGGTGAAACCGGCCCGGTTGAAGATCCGCGCGAACCAGTCCTGACCGTCGGCGTCGATGATGATGGCATGCACCGCCTGGCCCTGCATGCGCGCTTCGCGCACCGCCATGCGGCTGTCCTCGATCCCGTAGACGCCTTCATAATGATCGAGATCGTTGGGCTTGCCGTCGGTCAGCACCAGCAACAGCTTGCGGGTCGCGGTTTCCTTCGCCAGTTGTGCCGAGACATGACGAACCGCCGCGCCCAGCCGGGTGTAATGGCCGGGGCGCAGATTGCCGATGCGGGCCGTGACTGTTGTCGACATGGGCGCGTCGAATTGCTTGCAACGCGTCAGGAACACCCGATCGCGGCGCAGCGACGAGAAACCCCAGATGCCGAAACGATCCCCCGCCGCGTCGATGCCTCCAGCCAGCGCCACAAGCGCCTCGCGCGCCGTGTCGATCACCGAGCGCTCGCCGATGACCGCCTCCGTGGACCGCGAACAATCCATAAGCACAGCAACGCTGAGATCGCGTTCAGTGACCCGCAGGCTCTGATAAATCCTGTCGCTTCCGCTGCCCGTGGCACGCAGGGAAACCTGGGCGGCAATCAACGCATCGAGATCCAGTTCCGCGCCCTCGATCTGACGTGGGCGCAGGATGCGGCGCGGATGCAGGGTCTCGAACTGCCGGCGGACACGTGCGACCAGACGCGGATCGGCAACGATACCCTGCTCCGCGTCCGCACTGGCTTCGGCTTCCAGCACCCGGCAGTGGTCGGGCAGGTAGGCGCGGGCCCGGTGGTTCCATTCCGAGTAGGTGCTGTGATCCGACAGACGCTCGTGATCGGCGTCCTGCGGCGCAAGGTCCAGATGCAGCCGCAAACGGGTCGCGGCGCGCCTGTTGTTCTGCGACAGGGTGATGTGGTCCTGATCCTCGGCGGCTTTTTGGGCATTGTCCTGATCGTCATCGTCCACCGAGCGGTTGAGGTTCATGCTCTCCACCCAGCTCAGGATCGCCTCGAAACGGTGGATGATGAAGCTGTCCTTGCGATTGGCTTCCTCGCGGTCCTCGCGGATGCCAACTTTCCGCGTCGTCGTCGCCAGCCCCGGCGGGGCCGTTCCGGCCTCCGGATCGGCGGCCGCCTTGCCGGGCTCCGAACGCTCCAGCCGCAACCAGATCGGCACCGGTGCGGGCGGTGCATAGCCACGCGGCGCTTGCAGTGTACCGGCCTGGAACCGGCGCATAAGGTCACCGGCGGGCGCGCCGGGCAGCGTCGGGTCACCCAGATGCCAGCGGGTCAGGTCCTCGACCAGGGCCTCGGTGCTGCCGGTGGCGTGAGATATGCGCGTTTCCAGAAGATGGGCGCGCAACGCTTCATGAAGGCTCACCAGCCCCGGACAGGCTTCAAGCACTCGCGCCGTCACCGCCTGCATTGCCACCAGATGCTGCAGATCCTCCACAAGCGGATCGCTTGAAGGATCGGTTGCCGGCAGGGTCTCGCCGCAGGCCGCCATCGCGGCGAGCCACAGATAGGCGGCACGGTTGAGATCGGCCGCGGGAAACACATCCATCACCGGCGGCAGCCTCAGTCGTTCGCCATCGAAGCTGGCCAGATGCTCCAGTTGCCGCGTATCGCCGATGGTGCGCAACGTGCCGCGCCGATGGCGCGAGGCCGTGGCCGGCGCTGCGCCGATTTCAACACCGCCTGCTCCCCCAAGCGCTCGAAACAGCACCGCCAGACTGACGCGGACCGCCTCCAGAGGAACCGCACAGTCGCGGTACCCCTCGGTGGAAGCCATCCGGCTTGCCCAGTCGTGCCAGAGGTTGCCGACGGTTTCTTCCGGCTCCATCAGGTCCAGCGGTCTGATCATGACAGCCTCCCCTTCTACCCGTAGATCACGGCGATCAGGTCGCGCAGGGCCTGCTGCACATCCGCTTCGTCCGTCAGCGGCTCGATCACAGCCGCTTCCAGCGCCCGCTCGAGCGGCATGCCGCCGGCGATCAGCGTTGCCGCGTAAATCAGCAGGCGGGTCGAGATCCCCTCCTCGAGATCCATGCCTGACAGACCCCGCACATGGCCGGCAAGCCGCACCAGCGGTGCAACACGGCTTTCCTCCAGGCCACTCTCCCGCGTGACGACGGCGATTTCCGTGGCCGCATCCGGGAAGCCGAAGCCGATCGACAGGAACCGTTGCCGGGTGGAAGGTTTCAGACGCTTGAGAATATTCTGGTAGCCGGGGTTGTAGCTCGCCACCAACATGAAGCCCGGCGGTGCCGTCAGCTCCTCGCCGGTGCGGTCGATCAGCAGCCTGCGGCGGTTGTCGGTCAGCGGATGCAGCACCACGGTGACATCCTTGCGCGCCTCGACAACCTCGTCGAGATAGCAGATCGCCCCTTCCCGGACCGCCCGGGTCAGGGGCCCGTCGACCCAATCCGTCTCGCCGCCGCGCAGCAGGTAGCGGCCGATCAGGTCGGCCGCCGAAAGATCGTCGTGGCAGGCGACCGTATAGAGCGGGCGGCCGAGCCTGGCCGCCATATGCTCCACGAACCGCGTCTTGCCACAGCCGGTCGGCCCCTTCAGAAGAAGGGGCAGACCATTGGCGTGGGCCGTCTCGAAGACCGTGCATTCATTGCCGACAGGGCGATAAAACGGGACATCCTGCTGTCCTGCGATTTCCGTCATGTGCGCATTCATGCCCGCTCTCCCTCAGGAAGAGCATCGACCTTGCCAGGCTCGACAATCTCGCGCCGGATAACCAGCTGGCTGTAGATGAACAGCAGGGCTCCGAGCACAACCGCCACACCGGCACCGAAGCGCATGATGTAGAAGATTTCGAGCTGGTCCTGCACGTCCATGTAGTAGTCACCGACAACCCGCTGCATGTGGGTCTGGATGGTCCCGGCGAAGGTCAGCACGAAGGTCATGAAGGCCATGCCGCCGGTCATCAGCCAGAAGCTGGCCATGTTGAGCACCTGGTTGTAGGGCTCGCGGCCCCGCAGCATCGGCATTGCGTAGGTGAACATCGCCAGGTTCAGGGCGACATAGGCGCCATAGAAGGACAGATGCCCGTGCGCCGCCGTCACCTGCGTGCCGTGGGTGTAATAATTCACACCGTGCAGCGTGTGCAGGAAGCCCCAGACACCCGCCCCGAAGAAGGCGACGGTGGCAGATCCCAGCGACCACAACAGTGCGGCCTTGTTGGGATGATTGCGCCGGCCTTTCCAGACCATCAGGAA
Source organism: uncultured Roseibium sp. (assembly GCF_947496995.1). Taxonomy (GTDB): domain Bacteria; phylum Pseudomonadota; class Alphaproteobacteria; order Rhizobiales; family Stappiaceae; genus Roseibium. Next base: position 384,871 of record NZ_CANMFD010000005.1, on the reverse strand, counting down.
GGCGAAGCTCATCATGGCGAAGAACGGCACCACCTCGAAGGTCGAGAAGATCGAGCCCACCCACTGCCAGTAACCGGGCAGGCCGATCCAGTAAAAGTGGTGACCAGTCCCCAGGATGCCCGAGAACAGCGCCGTCGCGACGATGACATAGAGCCATTTCTCGATCACTTCGCGGTCGACGCCGGTGAGCTTCAACATCAGGAAGGCGAGGATCGAGGCCATCACCAGTTCCCAGGTGCCTTCCACCCAAAGGTGAACGATGAACCACCAGTACATCTTGTCGAGACTGAGGTTCGACGGATTGATGAAGGCGAAGATCCACAGCAGCGACAGCATCCACAGACCGGTCAGCAACACGTTGGTGATCGCGGTCTTGCGTCCGGCGAGCACGGTCAGCGAGATGTTGACCAGGAAGATCACCGCCGCCACCAGGATGCCGAACTTGACCCACAGCGGCTGCTCCAGGAATTCGCGCCCGCCGTGAATGCCGACGAGATAACTCGCCACGGCGCCCAGCGTGCCGACGACAAGGATGATCAGCTGCAGATAGGCCAGCTTGACCGAATAGAGCTCCCGTTCGCTTTCCTCCGGCACGAGATAATAAGCCGCCCCGAAGAACCCCAGCAGAAGCCAGACGATCAACGCGTTGGTATGGATCATGCGGATGATGTTGAACGGCAGAAGCTCGGACAACGTGTTGGGGGAAATGTAGATCCAGCCGGCCAACAGACCGCCGATGACCTGGATTCCGAACAGCCCCATGGCCGCCAGAAAGTAGGCATACGCCACTTTTTGCGATTGATATTTCATGAGTTCTCTCCCTCAGCCCGCGTCGTTCGGCGGCCAGTTCTGGGTGTCGGTCTGGTCGGCCCAGCGCAGGAATTCCGACAGTCCGCGCATCTCTTCCTCGTTGATGACGAAATGCGGCATCTGGCGGCGGCCTTCCACTCCGGAGGGCTGTGCCTGCATCCAGCCGTCGAGGATTTCATAGGCCGACTCGGGATCTTCCAGAACGCCCCAGCGGGTCATCACGTTGCCCAGCTCGGGCGCGAAATACGCGCCTTCACCATGCAGCGTGTGACAGTTGATGCAGCTGTGTCGCTCCCAGACTTCCTTGCCGAGCTTGACCTCTTCGCTCAGTGGCATGCCTGCGGTCGACGTCTTCACCACATAGCGGTGGCTGTGAATGGTCATGGCCACAAAAACGACTATGAAGAACAGCGATCCCCCATAAAAAACGTTCCTGGCCCGCGACTTAGTAAGGATCTCTGACATCGTGCCAAACCCGATCGTTGTTGCGGATTCAATCGGATTACCGCGATCCTAAACAGCCGATGTTGTTGCAGAACAAAGAAGGCGAAGAATTTGCGTGCAAAAAAGAGAACCACTCGCCGTCGGGAGTCGGGGTTCCTGACTGTCATCAACCGCACGCTTTGGGGCACTGCAGCATGCACGGGGTATCGTGTCATGAAACGAGCGAAGATCGACGATCCGGATCTGCCGCTGACTGTGTTGTTCAAGGACTGGCCGCAGACTGCTGCCGTCTTCATCCGGCACAGGATGCTTTGCTACGGATGCCCGATCGCACCGTTCCATACAGTCATCGATTCCTGCCGGGAATATGAGCTGGATGAACAGGCGTTTCGCGCCGAGCTTCGCGCCGCCGCGGGGCTGTGAGTGACGGGTCTTACCCGGCAACCCCGCTTAACAGGACCAGCTGATGCGGCTCGGTCACCACGATGTGCCGCCGCGTGCTCTCCACGATGCCCTGTTTCTGCCAGGCGCTCAGCACCCGGCTGACCGTGTGCAATGTCGTGCCGGTCATTTCCGAAATGTTCTGCCGCGTCACCGGAAAGGCGATTTCGATGCCGTTGTCGACTTTCCTGCCGGACTGGTTGACCATCCTGAGCAGCGCCGAGGCGAGCCGTTGTTCCACGGCCTGCGTCGCCAGTTCGGACAGCTGCGACTGGATATCCTGCATCCGGTCACCGACGACCTTGTAGGTCTCGGACGCAAACCCGTCGTACTTCGACGTGAACTCGTCCCAGAGCCGCATCGGCCACGACAGGGCCAGCGTTTCCGCGGCCGTCATGGCCGTTGCGGGATAGGTATCGCGCCCGAGCGCCGCCGCTATGCCGAACAGCTGTCCGGGAGCGATATGCATGGCAATGATGTGCTCGCCGCCCGGCGTTGTCTTCACCGCCCGGATATAGCCGTCGAGCAGCAAATAGAACCGCTCTGCGGGCATGCCCTCGGAAAACACCGCCACGCCCTCGTCGAACCGTTTCGAAACGGCCAGATCGAGTATCTCCCGGATCTGTCTCCGCTCCAGACGCCGGAAGGGCGGGACGCCTGCCAGCAGACTTTCGTCGATTTTATTCACGCGTCGTCCCGGAGTTTGTTGCAGCACAAAGTCTTTTCGCGCTGACTTAAGCATAACAGGGCCACAGAACATACACCGGAAACGAAGAAAGGGATTTCCGATGCTACGCAAAACACTCACGCTGGTGGCCGCACTCACACTGATAACGGGGGCTGCCTTCGCGGAAACCCATGAAGTCAAGATGCTCAACAAGGGCGAAGCCGGATCCATGGTGTTCGAACCCGATTATATCGCGGCAGCGCCCGGCGACACGGTCGTCTTCGTGTCCGTCGACAAGGGACACAATGCCGAAGGCATCAAGGGTATGCTTCCGGAGGGCGTCCCCGCTTTCAAGAGCAAGATGAGCAAGGATTTCTCGCTCGTTGTCGAGGCCGAAGGTCTCTACGGCATCAAATGCACGCCCCATTACGGCATGGGCATGGTCGCGCTGATCCAGGTCGGCGAAGCCACGAACCTCGAGGCCGCGAAGGCCGTCAAGCAGAAGGGCAAGTCGAAAAAGCGGTTTGAAGATATCTTCGCCAAGGTCAAGTAACCGCCGGAGATGTTGATCGAAAACAGGGGCGGTGCCGCAAACGGGCATCGCCCCTTTCTGTTGGAATGCAAGCCGAAAAGACCGGAGGCACTGCCATGACAGGTTCTAACCCCAAATCCTTCGCCGGACCGGCGCTGTTCAGCTACGGCTTCCGCCCCTTTTTCCTCGCCGCGTCGGTATTCGCCATCGCGGCGATTGTCGTCTGGATGCTGATCCTGGACGGAAGCGTCACGATTGCCGGCCCGTTCACGCCCACCGACTGGCATGTCCATGAAATGCTGTTCGGCTATGCGTCCGCCGTCATCGCGGGATTTCTGTTCACCGCGATCCCCAACTGGACGGGCCGGATGCCGAAACGGGGCTGGCCGCTGTTCCTGCTGGTGTCGCTGTGGATCGCCGGACGGTTCGCCTGCGCCGGTGTTTTCAAGCTCGGAGCCGTGGCGGTGATGGTGCTCGACACCGGGTTTCTGGCCGCGATCGTCGCGATGATCGTGGTGGAGATCGTCGCCGGACGCAACTGGCGCAACCTGATGGTCGTGGTGCCGGTGCTCATCCTGTTCGGAGCCAACATGCTGTTTCATGTCGAGGTGCTCACCCAGGGCAGCGCCGATACCGGCCGCCGGCTGGGCCTGGCGGTTATCATCTTCCTGATTACGCTGATCGGCGGCCGGATCATTCCCAGCTTCACCCGCAACTGGCTGGTCAAACGCGACCCCGCACATCTGCCCGCCCCCGCCAGCCGCTTCGATGCGCTCTGCCTGGTTGCGGGCTCCCTTGCCCTGCTGACATGGGTGTTTCATCCCGATGGCGGCGTGGCGGGAGGATTGCTGCTCATCGCCGCCGCGTTGCACGCCCTGCGCCTGAGCCGCTGGCAGGGCATGCGCACGGCCCCCTCGCCGTTGCTGCTGATGCTGCATGTCGCCTACGGCTTCGTGCCCCTCGGCCTTGCGGCGACTGCGGCCACGTCCTTCGGGCTGTTGCCCGCTGCCGTCGGCCTCCATCTGCTCGGCATCGGCGCCATCGGCGGCATGACCCTTGCGGTGATGATGCGCGCCTCGCTCGGACACACCGGCCACGCGCTTGTCGCCGGGCCGGTTCTGACGGCTGCCGTATCGATGGTTTTCCTGGCGGCGCTGATCCGGGTCTGTTTCCCGGATGTCTCCTTCGCCGGCATGAGCGGGCTCTGGATCGCCGCGCTGTTATGGGCCGCGGGCTTTTCGCTCTTCGCCCTGCGCATCGGCCCCTATCTGGCCCGCACCAACCGGAAGCCGACGTAGTCCGCCGGAAGACCGGCGGCACAACCGCCGACCTTCGGGTTGCGCACGAGATCGATAATGATCGCCCGGTGCTTGCCTTCCGCGATATGGGCGCCGCAATATTCCTGCTGCTTGACGGGCGAAACACCATCGGCCGTCAGATCCGTGTTGGCCACGCAGGTCGTGGTCCATTCCCAGACGTTGCCGGACATGTCGACCACCCCGTGGGAGTTCTCGCCGAAGGTTCCGCGCGGTTGCGGCTCCGGCTCGGTGTTGCCCCGCGCGGCGACATTGCGGGCATAGGCGGCGAGCCACCGCTGCGCCGGATCGTCCTCGTCTTCTGCGACGATCTCGTCCTCGAAAAATCGTTCCGCCGCCGCGCGTTGCCATTCCCGGTCATCGGGCAGGCGCCAGTGCTGACGGGTCTGGCGCGAGAACCAGGCCGCATAGGCCGTTGCGTCATACCAGTTGACCTCGGTCTGTGGCAGCTCCGCGCTCGTGGCGCTGCCCCCCAGAGAGACGATGGACGCCTGACAGGCGCCGTCGGCCACACAGGCGGCATATTCGGCGCGGCTCACCTGAAACTTCATGATCTCCAGAGGCGTGTCCGCAACCTGCGTTTCCAGCGGCGCGTCGACCAGCTTTCCGTAAAAGCGATACGCCCCGGCAGGCCGGTAGCTGAACTCTCCCGGTGCGATCACGACGGTTTCCGGCAAGTCCGTGATGGCGGGCCGGGTCAGCGTCCAGATGGTCACCGATGTGGCGGCTGCCATGACCGAAAGGGCCGCGCCGGCCAGAAGGAGGGATTTCATTTCAGTCCCCTTTCACATGAAAAAAGGGGCCGCCGCAAAAACGGCCGCCCCCAAGTTCCGAGATCGCGCCCGGCCGGTGTCACGGCAGCGCTGTCTTGCCCTCGAAAGCGCTGTCATATTCCGTGGGAGCGACCACCTGTTCCATCAGATCGTTGTCCCAGTTGCCTTCCACCAGCACATGCGCCGTGGCGCCGAGGTTCACCGCCTCGATCAGATTGTGGTTCACATAGGCATAGACGCCCGGCTGCAGGAACTCGTAAAGCGCCGCCCCGGCGGAACCGCCACGGATGAACCAGGTTTCCAGGTCCCGGTCGGGCGGGTTGTTGAACTTGCCCATTTCCCAGACCAGATCGCCGTGTCCGCCGATCAGGTGCGGGCGGGAATCCCGGTTGGCCTGGCTGTGCACGAACAGCACCCGTTCGCCCTGGGCGGCCTTCAGCGCGCCGTCGCCGGTCAGGGCGCCGACCTTGCCGTTGAACACCACATGGCTGGGGATCAGCCCGTTCATCACTTCAAGCGTATCGGAATAGCTGTCGCCGGCATCCTCGAACCGCTTGTAGTCGCCGTTCTCGTCCTTCGGGATATAGAAGTCGTTCTCGCCGATGTAGTAGACCCGGTCGTAAGTGACCGGCTTGCCGTTGTGATCGCTCAGCCCGTTGCGCGGCAGCACCATGATGGCGCCGGACATGCCGGAGACGACGTGCCAGGGGATCATCGGACCGCCCGGTGCGCAGTGATAGACAAAGGTGCCCGGCCGTGTCGCCTTGAAGCGCAGCGTGGTCTTTTCGCCCGGATTGACCAGCGTCAGCGACCCGCCGCCCAGCGCCCCGGTGGCGGCATGAAAATCGATATTGTGCTGCATCATGTTGTCGGCGCTGTTGAACAGCGTCAGTTCGACATAATCGCCTTCATGCACCACCATCAGCGGACCGGGAACCGAGCCGTTGAAGGTCATGGCCTGCAGATAGGCGTCATCGGCAACCTGCATTTCCTTCTCGACGATCTTCATTTCGAATTCGACGATCCGCGGCTCGGCGGGACCCACCTGGTCGTGCGCATGCACGAAAGGCGGCGCCAGCAGCTTGTGCTTGATGCGCTTGAGGGTGGACAGGTCGACGGGCGGCGCCATGGACGTGTCCATGATTTCCTCGCCCTGTGCGACCTTTACGATAAGCGGGCTCGCGGCAATGCCTGCGGCACCCATCAATGCAGCTCTACGCGTCAACATCGGTCTCTCCTTCCGATTTCAAATTCCGTCGAAAGGAGAGTTAGCAAGTCGGCCACCGCGCCACGTTGTTCCAGAACAACGTAGATGCATTACAGGCCGCTGCCCGTCAGACCTGCGACAGGCCGAGCCCCAGCAGCGCGCAGACCGTCAGCGTCAGCGGTATGCCCTTGTGCAGGCGCAGCACCAGCAGCCCCGCGACCAGCGTCAGCACCGGCACCCGCCAGTCCAGCGAGGTCACGTCCGGCAGCAGGGGCCGCAGCGGTCCGAAGTCCAGCCGGAAGACGTCGGAAAACGTGACCTGCAGGGCGAACCATATGGACAGGTTCAGGATAACTCCAACCACCGCCGCCGTGATCGCATCCAGCGCGCTTTTCAGTTTCGGCATGGCATGAAGCCGCTCGATATAGGGCGCACCGGCAAAGACCCACAGGAAGCACGGAACGAAGGTCGCCCACAGGGTCACTGCGGCCCCGGCCGCCCCCATGACAAGGTCCGGTGCGCCTGCCCCGTCGCGCGCTGCCGCCAGAAAGCCGACGAATTCGGTGACCAGGATCAGCGGACCCGGCGTTGTCTCGGCCAAGCCCAGCGCATCCGCCATTTCAGCCGCGCTCAGCCAGCCGAAGCCGCTGACCGCCTCCTGCGCCATATAGGCCAGCACGGCATAGGCCCCGCCGAAAGTGACCGTCGCCAGAACCGAGAAGAACCGGCCGATTTCGCCCAGCACCTGCCCGGGAAAGGCAAATTCCAGCAAGAGCAGCGGACACCACCACAGCGCCAGCCAGACCAGGATTGTCCGTACCGTGCCCCAATGGCTGACAGACGCCCCGCCCTGCGCAACCTCACCCGTCCCGCTCCCGCCACCCGAAACCAACCCAACCGCAGCGGCAGCCGCTATGACCAGCGGATAGGGTGCATCGAAGACAAACAGCGCCACGAAGGCCCCCGCCGCGATCCAATGGTGCAGAGGACGGGTGAGCGCCCGCCGGGAAATGCGCAGCAGCGCCTCGAGCACGATCACCAGAACCGCCGCCTTGACGCCCAGAAACAGCGCCTGAACCAGCGGCAGTGCCCCGAAGGTCACGTAAAGCGCGGCCAGCAGCAGCATCAGCGCCGCCCCCGGCAGCACGAACAGCAGCCCCGCCACAAGCCCGCCGACCGTGCCGTGCATCCGCCAGCCCGCATAGGTCGCGAGCTGCATGGCTTCCGGTCCGGGCAGAAGCATGCAGAACGACAGCGCGTTCAAAAAGGTCTGCTCTGACAGCCAGCGGCGGTCCTCGACCACCTCCCGGTGCATGAGCGCGATCTGCGCCGCGGGCCCGCCGAACGACAGCACCCCGATCCGCGCCCACACCCGTGTCGCAGCGGCAAGGGACGGCACGCCGTCCCCGTTCGCGGTCTCATTCGCCGTCATCAGGACCACGGCTCCGCTTTGGTGGCAGATGAGGAGGCCGGGGTGGAGGCTGAACCGGAAGAAGGTATCCAGTCGTGGCCTTCCTCGAACCCGTCCCGCGCCCAGCGATAGAGCGCGTCATAGACGGTCATGCCGGCGTCAAGCTGTTTCACATCGTCCGAATATTGCCGCGACAGACCGACCGAGACGGCCAGCAGGCCCGCCGCCTGGGGCGACAGATCATGCCGGTTGGTGTCGGCCGCGCGAATGACATCCGCCAGACGCTCCAGGGCCGCACTCTTGAGTTCGAACGTCTCCAGCATCGTATCGAAGGTGCAGCGGTCGCCGTGGTGCGAGAAATGAACGTTCTCGATGTCGAACGGTGTCGCGCCATAGCGGCTCGCCACGCCTTCCACCTCGACGGGGGACACGAACAGAAACCTTGCCTTTGGGTCGACAAACCGTCGGATCAGCCACGGGCAGGCGATGCGGTCGATTTTCGGACGGTGCCGTGTGACCCACAGCGTCGCGCCATCGACCGGCTCCGGAATAGATCCGGCGGGGATCCGCAGGGTTCCGGGCGTATCCCGCCAGGCATACATGCCGCCGGACAGATATTCCGCCCCAACCCCTTCCGTGCGCAACCAGGCGACCAGCCCCTGGCTGAGCTTGATCCCGCGCTGGCAGGTGATGACGCAAGCCCGGCCGTCCAACCGCTCGACAAGCCCGCGCTTGTCCGTATGCGGGTGCCGGAACGAGCCGGGGATGAAATACGGGTCTTCGTCGAAGTCCGGATCGATGGAAATATCGACAATAACCGGGCAGTCCGGCGTGCCGATCAGGCGTTGCAGATTGGAGATGGTGATTTCATTGGGGGCTGGCATTTTCGGCTCCTTGATCCTCAATCGAACACACTTGCCGCCGCCACCGGCGCCGAAACAAATGTCGCTCGCGAATCTTGAGCCTGAGCCTCACGGGGCGTTCGCAGGAACCCCATGGGGAAGGAGTAGCGTTGCGGTGCGGGGGTGTCAACTGAGGGGGATGGGGCTTCCCTGGGATGCGCGGGTCGCGTAACGCGGTATTTTGCAGGAAAGGATATAAGGTTCGACGAGCCTCAAATCTTTGAGGCTCGCCAATTTGACGGACAGTGGGTCAAAGCTCACTCACTGCCGTGGTACGAATTTCCGGCCATTTGGCAACGGCGCCAGCGATGACCTCGTCCTTCTGTTCCAGATACTTGTCGAAGATGACCTGGTTGACGAACAGGTAGAGCTTGCCGTCGACGATGTCGGCGAAACGGACATCGCCGTCGAGCTTCTTGCCAACAAAGACGCCGAAGGCGCAGAAGCCACCGAACTGCGGCAGATAGGCTTCCGGGTCGGCCTCGAACTGCTTCTGAGCCTTCTCGGATGCGAAGTAGTAATCGACGCCTTCATGTGCGGAGGTGAAGACAGCACTGCCGACGCCGGGCACTTCGCTTTCAAACATGGTGACCGGATCGATGCCATGCATGCCGAGCGGGTTGCCGGTCAGCGTCAGGCCGTTGTTGACGTTGAATTCATCGACGGCAAAGGCGGCGGTGGAGAGCGTCAGTGCGACAGCGGTCGCGATCGTGGTCAAGGCAAATTTCGTTTTCATCGGTGTGGTCCTTTTCATTTCAGGCTGTCAGTTGTTTCGCGTGGATGGATTCAGGCAGAGCGCGCGATGCGCTCGACCGCATCATCGGTCCACCAAACACCGTTGGCGACCATGCGGAAATTGATGATGGCGGCGAGATAGCCGTCACCTTCCGGTACCTTCGCTCCGGCGGTCGCATCGCGCACTACCGCGACCTCGTAACCGAGTTCGAGCAGGTCGTAGAGATGAGCCTGGGTGCACAGGTTGGCGGACATGCCGGCCAGGATGACCTTGTCGATGCCGCGCTTGCGCATCTGCAGATTGAGGTCGTTCTGTGCCGGACTGTAGACCTTGTGCGGCGAGCAAACGATGGTTGCGCCGTCCTCGATGTATTTCTTGTATTGCGGCATCCAGTCGGCGCCGGAACCTTCGAAATTCTCCAGCGAAAGCGGGCCGAGACGGTCGAACATGCCGATCGAGTGCATGGTCTTTTCCAGCGTGCCTTCGAACTGCCAGTCGTGATCGTGCGGATAGTAGTAGTGCGGCGAGATGAACACCGGCATGCCCGCCGCCTTGGCGGCAATGAACAGCCGTTCGATGTTGTCGACAGTGCCCTGTTCGGTCACGCTCTCACCGACAACGCCCCAGGTCACGCCATCCTCTGACAGAAAGTCGATCTGCGGGTCGGTGACGACCAGCGCGGTGCGCCCCGGAACGATGTCCATGTCGATCTGCGGCAAGCCGGGTTTTTCCGGATCGGCATAAAGAGCACGGGCCTCTTCCGTAGCAGCGGAAGCGGGGGCGAGCCCCGCAGCACCGGCGGCTGCCGCACCGGCCGCGCCGGCAAGCAGGCGGCGGCGGGCAAGATCAACGGTTTCCGGGGTGATCCCACAAGTGCAGTCATGGTCATGTCTGGTATTCATGTCGCTACTCCTTTCAGGTGTTGGGCCGCGCGGTTATGTCCACTTGGCCAGGTCGGCGGTCGCAAAACTCTTGCCGGGAGATACAGCTCTCCTGTTCGCGGAAGGCAGGCCGCCGCGCTGGTTGAGGAATTACGTCCGCTTTCCTTGGGGATCGGCGCCAGGACCGGCGCCGAAAGTCAGTGTTCGGACGGGGACGGGTGTGACGCCGCACCAGGCTGGACAACGGGAAGACGAACCGTCATCACGGCCCCGCCACGATCCGGATGGTTATGGGCCGACACCCGCCCGCCATGGCGTTCGGCGATCAGGCGCGTGATCCAGAGCCCCAGGCCGCTGGAGCCTTTGCCGCCGGCGGGTATTCCTGAGAGGCTGACGAAGGGGCGGAAGGCCCGCAACAGGTCCGCGGCCTTGAACCCCGAGCCTGCATCGCTTATCCGCACCTGAAGCCAACCCTCGTCCGCCGGGCCGGTCTCGCAGGTGATCGTGCCGCCCTCGGGGGAGTGCCTGACGGCATTGCCTATCAGATTGTCGAAAGCCTCGAACAGGAGCTCCTGATCGCCGCGCACAATCAGCGGATCGATGGCCAGGCAGCGGAAGGTGATCGATTTTCGGCGCGCGGCGGGCTGGTTGACGGCAAAGGCGAGTTGCAGGACCTCGACCAGATTGACGATTGCCATGGTGCCCGACAGCGGATCGCGTCCGTTTCGGGCGCGTTCCAGAACGGCACTGAGCATCAGCGACATCTGGCCGATGATCCGGTCGGCGCTTTCCGCCTTGCGCGCGATGCGCGGCACTGCACCGTCCTCAGCGCTGCGCGAGATATCCTCGACAAGGAGTGCCAGATTGGCAAGCGGACCCTTCAGGTCATGCGCCACTATCGAAAGGGCATTGCCGAAGGCATCCGTTGCGGCCTGGTCCCGTACCGATTCGTCCAGGTGCGGTTCGATCGCAAGCAGGGCCGTGATATCGGCCGGGCCGATGCCTTGAGGGGTAATCTGATCTGTATGCATGTCGAGGTCCTTTCTTGTAACGTCACCGCGGGCCGCACGACGACGCCGGCGGGGCTTTACAGACCGAGGTCCGAGAGGCCGGAGTGGTCCTGTGGGCGGGGGCCGGACGGCCAGTGGAACAGCCGATCCTCTTCGCCGATGGGCAGGTCATTGATGGAGGCGATGCGCAGGCGCATCAGTCCGTCCGATGAAAATTCCCAGTTCTCGTTGCCATAGGAGCGGAACCAGGCGCCCGTGGCGTCGTGCCATTCATAGGCAAAGCGCACGGCGATTCTGTTGTCGCGGAACGCCCAGAGTTCCTTGATCAGGCGGTAGTCCTGCTCGCGGGTCCACTTGGCGGTGAGGAAAGAGACGATCTCGGCACGTCCGGTGAGGAATTCCGAGCGATTCCGCCAGCGGCTGTCGGCCGTATAGGCAAGGGAAACCTGTTCGGGGTTTTGACCGTTCCAGGCATCTTCGGCCTTGCGAACCTTCTCAGCAGCAGTGTCGGCGTCAAAGGGAGGAAAGGGAGGGCGGGTCATGGGGCATGTCCTTTTTGGATGTCATACGGTCCGCGGAAGGTCCGAAGGGGACCGGCCTTCCGCGGCGCCTTGTCCGGCTCAGGCGGCTTTCGCGCTGACAACCGGGAAGTCGATCGGCGTTTCAAACGCCTCGTTGAGGTAGTTGGTCAGCGTGTTGAGGGCTACATGGGCGACGATCTCGACGACCTCGGCCTCGCTGTAGCCGGCCATCTTGACCTCTGCGACATCGGCCGCGGACACCTGGCCGCGCACGCGGACCAGCTTGACGGCAAAGCTGACGGCAGCCTCCGCCTTCGGATCGGAGGAGGAGCCGTTCCGGTTTGCGGCGATTTCGGCCTCGTCGAGTTTCGCCAGGTTCTTCGCCAGATAGGTATGGGCGGACAGGCAGTAGTTGCAGCCGTTGATCTGGGCGATCGCCAGGGCAATCCGCTCGCGTGTTTGCGGCGAGAGACTGCCTTTCGCGAGGGCGCCATTCAGGCCGAGATAACCTTCAAGCGCAGCCGGGCTGTTGGCAGTGAGGCGGAACAGGTTCGGAACCGAACCGAGCAAATTCTTGACGCCTTCCAGCAGCGGACGGGAGGCGGTGGGCGCTGCTTCGATGGAACCGGGCAGATGAATACGGGGCATTTCTTGTCTCCTGTTGGATCGGGTTAGACGTGGTCTGGCGTTTGTCTCGTTGCCAGATTTATATACAGACAGGTCTGTCTAATTGTCAACCATACGCACAGATCAGAAAAACGTGAACTTGAAAGTATCTGAAATTATTGTTAAATCAGAATCCGAATAGACAGAACTGTCTGACCAATGGAGTAGAAGAATTGAAGTCACGTCGGGACGATCTCATTGATACGGCCCTCCGGCTGTTCTACAAGGGCGGCTTCAATGCCACGGGCATCGACACGATCCTCGCTGAGGCAGGCGTCGCCAAGATGACCCTCTATAAGCACTTTCCGTCCAAGGACGACCTGATCCTGGCGGTGCTGGAACGCCGGGACGAACAGTTCCGCGCCTGGCTGGTGGCTGAAATGGAAAAGTCCGGCGCTGACGCCCGCGGACAACTGCTGGCCATGTTCGACGCGCTTGAATGCTGGTTCAACGGCAAGGCCTTCAAGCGGCTAGGCTTCTACGGTTGCGCCTTCATAAACGCCGCAAGCGAGTTCGGAGATCTCAAGCATCCGGCCCACCAGTTGGCCGCTTTGCACAAACAGCGCATCGTCGACTATCTTGAGGGTCTGTGTGAGGAGGCCGGTGCTGATGATCCTCATGATCTCGCGGAAAAACTGGCTGTTCTGAAGGAAGGTGCCATCGCCACCGCCCATGTTCGCGGCATGCCGGAGGCTGCCAAAATCGCAAAAGCCACCGCGGCGATGCTGATTGATGCTCGATGTGTGAAAGCGTCCTGATAACCAGTGTCGGCTGAATCGGAGAGACCTCGAAGTCCAATCTTCGCGCGACCGCCAGCGTGCCTTGGAAGCGATGGAGCCTTGATCAGCGAATTTCGGCTGTCAGGAAATATGCTCGAACAAGAAAACGTCTAAAATGGGTGCGCGAAGCAGACTTTCGGCAAATTTTGTTGACACCGACTACGGACGGATCAAGCCGCCGAGAAACATTTGTGCCGGTAAAAGGCCTTTGTGAGACAACATCCGACTATCTCGCCGGAAACTGCACCAAGCAAGCAGGCCCCCCCGCCCAACCCCTACCAATCCGGCGCAGACCCAAAGTCACAAATATCCCGGAGTTCGTCGAACGCGCCTGACGAGGCGCCCAGAACCGGTGCGGGGAAGGTCAAGCCAGGGCCGCCGGGGAACGGCAGAACGCGGCCGCCGGCCTCGAGGATGAGGACATAGCCCGCCATGCAGTCCCAGGCGCTCATGCGGGGTTCGGCGTAGCCGGTCAGGCGGCCGGCGGCGACCCAGGCGAGCATCAGCGCGCCGGAGCCGTAGCGCATCCAGCCGGCGCCGGCGTCCATCAGCTCGGTCAGCATCTGACCGACGCGTTTGCTCGCCACCCGGTCGTTCGCGCCGATGCCCAGCAGACCGGCACGCAGATCGCCCTCGAGCACGCGGATCGGCGCGCCGTTCAGTGTCGCGCCCTGGCCCCGGAAGGCCACGAAAAGCTCGTCCAGCACCGGCGCATAGATCACCCCCAGCGCCGGGCCCTCGTCGTCGCAGGCGCCGATGGAGACGCACCAGCCCGGCAGGCCGTTCAGAAACGGCGCGGTTCCGTCGATAGGATCGATCACCCAGGTGAAGCCGGACCGGCCTTCGCTCAGCCCGTGCTCCTCGCCCAGCTGCGCGTCGTCCGGAAAGGCCTTGTCCAGGGCGCTGCGGATCAGGGTTTCGACTTCCCGGTCCGCCTCGGACACCAGATCGGTCACATGGCGCTTCGTCTCCACGACAAGCGCATCTCGCCGATGAAAATACTCCAGCGCCAGGTCACCGGCCCGCCGGGCCAGATCGACCGCCACGCTCAAGCGCTCCGCATTCAGGTCATTCAGCATCATGCAGTCCCCGGGATCAGCGCAACGCCGCGCGGGCGCACTTCCAGGGCAACCGCGGTGCCCGATGGCAAAGGTGTGTCGCTCTCATCGTCGACCACGAAAATCCGCCCCAGCGGGCCGTCGATTTCATATTCGACGTGATCGCCGAGATAGGCAGAAGAGGCGATGGTGCCCTTTATGCCCGTTCCATCAGTTGTCACTTTCAGCGCGTTCGAGCGCAGCGATATCTGAGCGGGTCCGGGCGACTGCCCCCTGGAGGGCAAGGGCAGCGTCACACCACCCAGCTCGACCTGCGCGACATCGCCTTCCACCGACAGCACGCGGCCGTCGACCACATTCGCCTCGCCGATGAAGTCGGCAATGAAGTCCGAGGCAGGGGATTCGTAAAGTTCGCGGGGCGTGCCGATCTGCGCGACCTTGCCCTCCTTCATCACCACGATGGTGTCGGAGACGGCGAGCGCCTCCTCCTGATCGTGGGTGACGTAAACGGCGGTGAGGCCGATCCGCTGCTGCAATTCGCGAATGTCCGTGCGCACCTTGCGGCGCAGCCGTGCATCAAGGTTCGACAGCGGCTCGTCCAGCAGCAGCACCTGCGGCTCGAGCACCAGCGCCCTCGCCACGGCGACCCGTTGCTGCTGACCGCCGGAGAGTTCCGCCGGCAAGCGGCCCGCGAGGCCGGACAAGCCGACCAGTTCCAGCGCCTCTTCCGCACGCTTGCGCGCCTCGGCCGATTTCATGCCACCCGCTTCCAGGCCATAGGCCACATTCTGCCCGACGCGCATATGCGGGAATAGCGCGTAACTCTGGAACACCATCGACACGTCCCGCCGGTCGGCAGGCAAGCGGGTGACATCGTCGCCGCCGATCAGGATTTGCCCGTCCGTCGGGCTTTCCAGCCCCGCCAGCATCCGCAGCGTCGTTGTCTTGCCACAGCCGGACGGCCCCAGCAGGGTGACCAGCTTGCCGGGCTCGATGTCCAGCGTCAGATCGGGAATGGCGGTGAAACTGCCGAAGGTCTTCCGCACGTTGCGGAACGCCACAGCGCCTTTTGTCTGCGTCATGCTCGTGCTTCCTTTGCAGAAAAACTGGAATTGGCGGCCTTTTCCTCGCCCCGCCGGATACGGCGTTCCCCGACCAGCAGCTGGAAGCCGCCGATAACGGTGATCATCACCAGGATCAGGACCGAGGAATAGGCAATCGCGATACCGTATTCGCCGTTTTCGACCAGCCCGACGATATAGGCCGTAGCCATGTTGTATTTCGCGCTGACCAGAAAGATCACCGCCGAGATCGAGGTGATTGCCCGCACGAAACTGTAGACCAGCGCGGCGAGAATCGCCGGGCGCATCAACGGCAGGATCACCTTGCGCATGGTCCGCCCGGAACTGGCCCCCAGGGTCAGGGATGCTTCGTCAAGCGAGCCGTCCAGTTGCGCCATGGCCGCCACCCCGCCGCGCACGCCCACGGGCATGTTGCGGAAGACGAAGCAGGCAATCAGGATCGCCGCGGTTCCGGTCATCTGCAGCGGCGGCAGGTTGAACGCCATGATGTAGCTGATGCCGATCACCGTGCCGGGAATGGCAAAGCTCATCATCAGCGCGAATTCGAACACCCCGCGCCCCGGGAACCTCTGGCGCACGATCAGCCATGCGGTCAGCAGCCCCACCGCCGCGGTCAGCGGAGCGGCGATCAGTGCAATCTCCATCGTCGTCCAGAAACTGTCCCAGGCAACACCGGTCCAAAGGATCCCGTTGTCCCAGCCAACGCCGAAGGCCTTGGCGTAGTGGTCGAGTGTAAGGGAATGGTCGAGACCCCAGATCTTCACGAAACCGCCGAACAGGATCATCGCATAGACCGTGATGGTGAAGGCGGCCCAGGCGACAGCCACGGTGATCACCGGCCAGCCGACCCGGCGCGGCAGGCTGATGTGCCGCCCGCCGTCGCCCTTGCCGGTCACCGTCGCATAGTTGCGCCCGGAGAGCCAAAGCCGCTGCGCCAGGAAGGCCGACAGGGTGAAGAACAAAAGGACCATCGCCAGTACCGCCGCACGGGACGGATCGTTCTGCGCCCCCACCACGGCGAAAAAGATCTCGGTCGACAGCACGCCGCCGGAGCCGCCCAGCACCAGCGGGTTACCGAAGTCGGCCATCGACTCGATGAAGCCGATCAGAAACGCGTTCGCCAGCCCCGGCGCCATCAGCGGCAGCGAGACCTTGCGGAAGGTCCGCCAGCGGTCGGAGCGAAGGGTCTGGCTGGCCTCTTCCATCGAAGGGCTGATCCCGTCCACGACCCCGATCAGGACGAGGAAGGAAATCGGGGTGAAACTCAGCATCTGGGCGATCCAGATGCCGGTCAGGCCATAGAGCCAGCGCCCCAGTTCCCAGCCCGTGGCGGCCTCGATCACCTGGGTCAGCGATCCGGAACGCCCCAGCAGCATGGTCAGCGCGAGGCCGACGACGAAGGGCGGCGTGATGATTGGCAGCACTGTCAGCAGGCGCAGCGATTTCTTGAACCTGAAGCCCGTCCGCGTTGCCACCAGCGCGAACACCAGGCCGAGCAGTGTCGTCCCGGTCGCGGTGCAGATCGCAAGGAAGAAGGTGCGCCATGCGACGCCGCAGTTTCCGCCCCAGAAGCAGGCCAGTGACCAGATTTTCGGATCGACGATGTTTCGGCGCACGCCTTCGCTGGTGAAAGACCCGTCGAACTCCTGGAACGCGCCGGTGAACATCGACACCAGTGGATAAAAGACAAACGTCGCGACCAGCAGCACCAGCAGCGTGATCGCGCCAAGCACGAAGGCATCGCCCTTGAGGGCGCCGCGCTCGGCGGCGCCGAAGGCGATCATCAGGGCAAAGAGCGTACCCAGTACAACCGCGCCGGCACCGAATGCCTGCTGCCCGGCGACATCGCCAAAGGTCGCTTCAAGCAGTCCCCAGTTCCAGCCGCGCAGGCCGATTGCCAACCCCTCGGCCAGCATCCAGGCGAGACCCGCCGCACCGACGGCAATCAGCGCACCACCACGTTTTCCGGGAGCCTGTGTGAACCGCAGCAAGACGGCAACGGCGAGCAGCGCCAGAACCGGCCAGAGCTGCCAGCGCCCCGTCAGTCCCTGCACCAGGCCCGGCCAGAGTTTTTCTGAAGAAATGAAATCTTCCAGCCATTCAAAGCTGAAGAAACCCGAGCGAATGCGGTACCAGGGCAACGCGATCAACGCGAAGACCCCGGCCGCAAGGATCAGATCGAGCCTGCGGTTGTCTCTGGATGTCATGGATCAGTCCGATGGGTCTGGAAGGCAAGGCAGCGGGTGACCGGAAGGCCACCCGCCCTGTCAGGGATTTACTGGAGCGGCAACGAGCCGATCTCTTTATCCCAGCGCGCCAGAAGCGCCTTGCGTCGATCCGCACTGCCGTATTCGGCGAAGTCGTAGTCGATCAGCTTGATCGTCGACAGATCCGGAGCTTCCTTGGGCGCCTCTGCACTTGCGTTAGAGGGGATCTGGAACGAACCCGCCTCCGGCATCATGCTCTGGACTTCCGCCGTCAGCACCCAATCGTAAAATGTCTTCGCAGCTTCGGGGTTCTGAGCACCCTCGACCATGGACATCGAACCGATCTCGTAGCCCGTTCCCTCGCAGGGAGCGACAACGCCGATCGGGAAACCGGCCACAGCCTGCGCGACGGCATCATGCTGGAACACGATCCCCAGGCCGGTTTCACCGCGCGCGGCGGCCTTCACAGGCGCACTGCCCGACTTGGTGTATTGCGAGACGTTGGCGTGCATTTTCTTGAGGAAGTCGAACGCCTCGTCTTCACCGAGCAATTGCACCAGCGTCGCCAGTGTCGTGTAGGCGGTGCCCGAAGAATTCGGATCGGCGATCTGGATTTCGCCCTTCAGCGCGGGATCCAGCAGGTCGGCCCAGCACTTCGGCGGCGCGATGCCCTTTCCTTCGAGGATTTCGGTGTTGTAGCCCCAACCGAGCGCACCGGAATAAACCCCCACCGTGTGATAGTCGGAGACCTTGGCCTGGCCTTGCGCCCAGTCCTGAAGCTCACTCAGCATCGGCGATTCATACTTCGAGCTCAGCCCGTCCTGGCCGGCCTGAAGATGCGGATCGCCGGTGCCACCCCACCAGAGATCGGTTTGCGGGTTGCGCGCCTCTGCCCGGATCTTGGCATAAGCCTCGCCCGACGACAGGCGCACCATGTTCACGTCGATGTCCGAATGGCTGGCCTCGAATTCGCTGACCAGCTTCTCGCAGATCACCACGTCAGCCGAACAGATCAGGTTCAGCTCGTCCGCCATTGCACTGGCAGGCAACAAGGCAAGACCGCCCAGAAGGGCATATTTCAATGACTTCATGATTTCCTCCCATTTTCCCAAAAATCTGGGAATAGATGCTATGCACACCTGTGCATTAAATTGCAATCAACCTCGGCTCTTGTCAAGAAAGTGTCAAAACTTTGCTATAATTAGATCGAAAGTGCCAAATGCACAGCATTGCGGGAATGTGAGATGATCAAGAACAAGGTAAGCGCGAAGGATGTCGCGGAACTGGCCGGCGTATCGCGCACGGCCGTCTCGCGAGCGTTTACACCCGGCGCATCCGTCTCCTCCGAAACCCGGGCCAAGGTGCACGCGGCAGCCGAAACACTTGGCTATCACGTCAACAATCTTGCGCGCGGACTTCTGACCTCGACGACGGGCATCGTTGCACTGATTGCCGCCGAGATCCAGACGCCCTACCGGTCCTTTCTGCTCGCCACCCTGTCAGAGAAATTGCAGGCCGCCGGCAAGGTCGGGCTGCTGATCAATACGGACCGCTCGGACGAAAGCGTTGCGCAAGCCCTGCGGCAGGCCATTTCCTATCGCACGGACGCAGCCATCGTTCTGTCCGGCATGCCCGATGCCTCGCTGGCCGAGACCTGTCTTCGCAACGGCATGCGCCTGGTGCTGATCAACCGCAACGAGGAACTGCCGGGCACCTTGCGGGTCAGGGTGGACGACTTTGCCGCCGGACGTCAGGCTTTCGCCTCGCTGGCCGCCGCCGGGTGCACCCGCCCGGCGCTTGCTTCGTCCCTGGCAGGCACACCCAGCCTGGAAGACCGTTGCCGGGGGTTTCGCGCAGCCGCCGCCGAAGCGGGAACCGAGGTCATTGAAGAAGCAAGCGGAATGACGTCCTACCAGACGGGTCTCGACGTGGGCACACGGCTTCTGACCCGCCCGGAAAGACCGGACGGCGTCTTTTGCGCCACGGACCTGGTCGCCTGCGGTGTGGTCGACGCCGCCCGCCGCCGCTTCAAGCTGCGGGTGCCGGAAGATGTCTCCGTGATCGGCTTCGACGATATCGAACAGGCGTCCTGGGAAAGCTACAACCTGACGACGTTTCGCCAGCCGGTGGAAGATATCGCCGATGCGACCGTCACCTATCTGTCCGAAGCGGCGGACGACACCCCGCGTACGGTCACACTTCAGTCACGCCTGGTCTGGCGTGGCAGCATCCTCGATTAGAGCATGTCGCGCTTAAGCGGATTTCAGCTCAGCCCTTGCGGCCCAGGTAGACGGCCTGCGTGACCTCGCGCCCGTCCTGCAGGGGATTTGCAAACACCACCGGCTCGGCCCAGGCCTCTTCGAAGGCCTCACCGAGCAAACCCGTGATCGCCTCGTCCGGCGCTTCGTCCGACCATAGCCCCACAACCCCGCCCGGCTTCACGAACCGCTTCAGGGCGCGCAGGCCATCGGGTGTATAGAAGCCTTGTGACCCGCCATGCAGCAGCCTGTCCGGCGTGTGATCGATGTCGATCAGGATGGCGTCATATTGACGGGCCGGCCGGTCCGCATCGAAACCGGCATCCGAAGCCGCCAGGGCAAAGAAATCTCCTTGCACCAGCCGGCAGCGCGGGTCATCGGCCAGCTCGGTTTTCATCGGCACAAGCCCTTCCCGGTGCCAGCGGATCACCGGCTCCAGAAGATCGACGACCGTGAGCCCGGCAACGGCTTTATGCGCCAGCGCAGCCTGGGCGGTATAGCCAAGGCCCAGCCCGCCCACCAGCACATCCAGGTCCCCGCCGCTCAGGGCGGCAAGCCCCATATCCGCCAGCGCCACTTCGGACGCGGTGAACAGGCTCGACATCAAGTGCTCTTCGCCGAGCAATATCTCAAAGACATCGGTCTTGAGGGCGAGGATATGCCGCCGGCGCAGCGAAATCGCGCCGATGGGCGTGGGTGAATAATCCAGTTCTTCAAACAATGCGCTCATGAGCGCACCATGACGATGGATTGGCGCTTTGGGAAGGGCGGAATCAGGAGGCGGTCTGCAGCCGGGGGTCGAGAGCAAACCTCTCCCGGGCAACATCGTCATAAAGGCCGTCCGCGTGATCGGCGTCAAAAATCAGATTCCAGCTATGCCGGGAAACGGCAGAGGGGATCAGGATGCAGCCATGTTTGCGAAGAAGATCATTGCCGAATTTCTGCTGGTTCTTGCCCGGAGAGGCAGGCGTGATCCAGTTCGGATTGCCGATAGCATCAGGCCCGACCACATGGAGCTTCGAGGGATCGATGATCCGGGCGGAGCTCAGATAATGGGGAGCCACGTCCAGAACCTCAAAACCCTTGTGAACGGCCACCTCGAGGCAGGCCGTGGCCGGATCCAGCGACGCATAGACGGCCCGCACACCCGGCGTGTTCCACCGCCCGCCGACCCGGAAGGCCCCTTCTCCCGTGTGCCACGTCCTGGAATGGCGTTCCTGGTCGATACGCCACAGCCTGATCTCTCCCGAGCCAAGCGGAGGCGGTAACGGGATCACGCATAGACCCCGTATTCCAGGCGGGTCAGATATTCCTCGACCGCCTCGACCCCGGCCGAAGTCGCAAGAAGATCGACAGGTTTCCGGTTGGAGAGGCCGATTGCAGGCTTGTTCATCCAGATTTCCGCGGCTTCCTCACCTCCCATCACATCGATGGCGTGGGCGAAGATTTCCGCGAAACGCCAGGCCCGGTTGCTTTGCTCCACGCTGAGGAGCTGCGGGGCGCTCTTGGCCTTGTGCCGCTGCAGCGTCCGCAGACTGAGCCCGATTGCTTTTTTAAGGGCGTCGCCCCGTTCCAGAAATGTCACCGCCGAGACGAGATGCAGAAGCGCATCGGCCGGCAAGCCCTTCAACAGAACCTCATGCGCATCCATCGCGTTTCGGACCCTGGCGTGGATTGCCTTCTCACCGCCGAGAAGCCCGACAGCACGCCCGACATCGCTTTCCACCTGCACCGCTTCCATTACATGCACCTCTGCGTCAACTGACGCTAAATATACGACACCTGTCGCAGAGTTTCAAGACGAAGCAACACCGCCCCCTGTCCGGTGAAGAGCCAGTCAGCGCTTTACCGCGAACCGCCAGATGCAGGACTCGGGGCTTGGGGTCAAAACACCTGCAGGGTCACCAGCGCAACGATCAGATAACGCGCTGTCTTGGCAATCGCCACCAGCAGCGTGAAGCTCCAGAAGGGTTCCCGCAGCACGCCGGCTGCCAGGGTCAGCGGGTCGCCGATCACCGGGGCCCAGCTCATCAGCAGCGACCAGCGGCCGTAGCGGCGGTACCAGCCCGTCGCCCGCTCCAGCTTCTCCGGTTTGACCGGAAACCAGCGCGCGTTGGAGAACGCCGCCGCGCCGCGACCAAGCCCCCAGTTGACCATGGACCCCAGGGTATTGCCGAGGCTTGCAGCGGCCACCAGCAGGACAACAGGGTCGGTTCCGGCGGCGATCAGGCCGGAGAGCCCGAGTTCGGACTGGGCCGGCAGCAGGGTTGCCGCCAGGAACGAAAGACCGAAGAGTCCGATGAGACTGGCGCTCATGAGATGCGAAAGACTGGCAGAGTCGAAAGGAAGATCATGGCTTTCCTATACGACAAAACGTGAAGCTTGCCATACAGCCTTGAACGATGCCGGCAACGGTTCGTTCTCGGCGACGTCATCACCTCCTTCCGGAGCTGTACCGACGCAGCCATCGAAATTGCTCGGTCATTGCAGGGCTTGACCCTCCAATCCACGCTATGACCTCGCTTCGGGCCAGCCGGGTTTGCGGCGGCGAAACGGCATGGATGCCATGGTCAAGACATGGCAAGACAGAGAAAACAAGAGACGCCGGCAAGCGCGTCTTTCCCGAGTGCCAAACAAAAAACCCGGCAGCCGCAGCCACCGAGTCTTTCGTCAGGTCTTGGGAGGACCTTTGACTTGTCGCTTTAGTGCAGCCGCGATGCCGGGCCCAGATCGATGAGCTGGGTTTCGCCCGGCGCGTCGTCGACGCCATCATTGTCGGTGATCAGGATCAGGCGGCCGCCAGCGGTGATGGTCAGGCCTTCCGGCTTGTCCAGAACCCAGCCCTTGCCGGCAGCCATTGCCGGAAGAACGTCCATCGCGAAATGCTTTTCCAGAACCGGAAGCTCTTCGCCGTAGGCGGCCGGCGTCACGCCGTCCAGGGAGATCGTGGTGATCTGCTTGATGGCAGCATCCTCACCGCCCTTGTTGTCCCGTTCCAGGATGGCGAATCTGCCGTTGCCCATGGAGACGATTTCCGACAGGCCGACCCAGCCGCCGGCAGCGCTTTTCGGCGCGTCGAGCGGATAATGGACGAAGCCCCAGGATTTTTTCGCCGGATTGTATATGGCCAGTTTGACCATGCCCTTCGGATCGTCTTTCCATTCGCGCTGAACGGCGACAGCCACCAGGGTCTCGCCATTCATCTCGAACTCGGCAACACCCTCGAAGGAGAAGCGCTGCGCCTGCGCGACCAGCTCTTCCGGCAGGGTGATTTCTTCTTCGACAGTGCCATCGGTGCCGACCTTCAGGAGCAGGTGCCCCAACTCCTTGTCCGGATGACCTTCGGACGCCAGCCAGAAGCCGCCGTCTTTCGCAACCGAGATGCCTTCAAGGTCGAGTTTCGCCTGCTTGCCGCCCTGAACGGTAACATAGGAGGTGATCCGGGCCGGTGTGGAGGAGATGTCCAGCGTGAAGATGCGGGCATCGTCATAGAAACTGTCGCTGACCGCGTAGAGGGTGTTTGCATCCTGCGGGTCAGCAGCCAGACCGGAGAGCGCGCCCCAGCCGATCGGAGCATGCTTTTCCGGGTCCATGGCGGAGACGACGGACGGATAAGCAGGAGCCGCGGCGCCGAACTTGTAGAGCGAGACATGCGCCCGAACGCCGTCTTCATCGACTTCGTTGGCAACAGCGAAGAGATCCCGGCCCGGGATCGCCAGCAGACCTTCCGGTCCGACATGGGTCGGCAGGAACTGGACGAATTCCGGCTCGGCGCCGGTGTCCTTGTAGACCGCAACGAAGTTGCCGCGCTCGGAATTGACGAAGATCAGCGTCTCGCCGCCGAACTCGCCGACCGCCACGCCTTCCGGCTCGGTGCCCTTCTTGGCGGCGCGCTTGGCCGGGTAGTGGCCGTGCGCCATACCCAGGTGCTCCATCTGGTTGCCACTGTCGAACAGAACCTCGCCATCTGCGTTCCAGATGGTGAAGCCGCGCGAACCGCCCTGATAATCGCCTTCGTTGGCGGTGACGAAGCGTTCGTCGTCGATCCATGCAACCGCATCGGGCTCACGCGCGACGTTGTCGGTGGAACCGGATGCATCGCTCATGAGGGCCTTGGTGACCGGAATGTTTTCAGCAGACGCCGTGCCAGCCGAGAAATGCCTGACGATCTCGCCGCTCGCCAGATCGACGATGGCCAGGTGATTGTTTTCCTGCAGCGTGACGACGGCCTGGTTCTTCGAATTGATGGAAACGAATTCCGGTTCCGGATCGCTCGGAGCCACTTCGGCCAGACCGGTCATGTCGACGATGCGCACCGCGTCGCAATTGGTCGGCATGCCGTTGTCATCGAGATCGAAAATCGCCAGATGACCGGCCGGCATCTGCGGCATGGCACCGTCATTCAGGTCTTCGTCACGTTCGTTCTCGATGGCGATGGCGACGAACTTGCCGTCAGCGGAAATGGCGACGCTGTCCGGCTGCCCCTTGGTGTCACATTTGGCGGTGATGCCGAGGCCTTCCAGGGAGATAACAGCCAGGTGACCGCTGGCGTTGATGTAATCCTTGCTGGTGTTGACGCCGGCATAGGCCGCCTTCGTGCCTACGGCGACGGACGTCGGCTCGCCGCCGAGCGCCGTGCGGCCCATCGGCTGAAGGTTCAGCGGGTTGGAAGCATTGACGAAAACGATGTCCTCGCCCGGGCTGTCGGTGAACACCAGCGTGCGCCCGTCCTTCGAAGCGTAGATGATTTCCGCGACCGTCTCGGTGGCCAAATCGGCGCCTTCCGGAAGGGTCTTGTAGACAGGATAGGTATTGATCCGCTCGAAATAGTCCGCCTGGGCGGCGGAGACCGCACCAAGACCGAACAAGACCGCAAGACTGGCACCTTTCAGGAAACGCCCGCGAAGATTCGCCATTGCACTAGCTCCCGTATTTTGGGGTTGAGGTGGCCGCAAGCTAGTGGCCGATATTACCGAACAGGTGACATTTGCATGAAGGTTTGGTGACGTCCGGAGGATTTGCCCGCCGCAGCAAAATCTGTCGGACTGATCGCGCTACGGCACATCCGGGGCAAGCATTCTGCGCAACCCTGACATGCAATTTACGCAAGGCTGACGGTCAAAAAAGACTGGACTCGCGCTTTTTGTTCTTTCAGTCTGCACGCTCTTCACTTCTTGCGCCCACCTGTTTGCGGTTTGGCGCTGCCGTTTGCGCTTTGGCGCGTTTTTATCGGATATTGTTATGCAGATCGGGTTTGTTCGCTCCGCCGTCGTGCTGGGGCTGTTGGCTGTTGTCGGGCCGTTTGCAATTGACCTTTACCTCCCCGCAATGCCTGAGATTGTACGGGATCTGAACACGGACGACGCAGCCGTCCACATGACCTTCACGGTTTATTTCATCGCCTTCGGCCTCGCGCAGCTCTTCTACGGGCCGCTGGCGGACCGGTTCGGCCGCAAGGTGCCCGTCTATATCGGCCTCGTTGTGTTCATTGCCGGGTCCGCCCTCTGTGCGACGGCGCCCGATGTGACCACGCTGACGCTTGGCCGTTTCATTCAGGCGCTCGGCGCCGCCGCGCCGATGGTGATCGTGCGCGCCGTCGTGCGCGACCTTCATACCGGCGGCCAGGCGACCCGGCTGATGGCGCTCGTCATGCTGGTCATCAGCATATCGCCGATGCTGGCCCCTCTGACGGGCAGTATCATCATCCAGTTCGGCAGTTGGCGGCTGATTTTTGGCGCCCTTGCGGTTATCGCCCTCGCCGCGATGGTGCAGATGGCCTTTCTGCTACCTGAAACACTGCCGCCGGAACGCCGCGGTCGCATCGATCCGACGGCGATGATCCGCAGCGCCATCTATCTCCTCAAGGATGCCCGGTTCATGGGCCTGACGCTGATCGCCGGTTTCTCGCTCGCCAGCTTCTTCGTTTTCCTCGCCGCCGCGCCCCTGGTTTACATGACCCGTTACGGGCTGACGCCGACAGGCTTCAGTCTGGTCTTCGCGATCAACGCGGTCGGCTTCTTCGCCTCCTCGCAATTCGCCGCGACGCTCGGGGAGCGTTTCGGCATGGCGCGCGTCGCCCTTGTGGCCGTCTGCGGCTTCGCCGCGGCAACATCGCTGCTCTTCGTGCTGGTCTGGAACGGCATTGATGACCTGCCGGTGCTTATGGTCCTGCTGTTCATCGGCAACAGCTGCCTCGGTCAGGTCATCGCCCCGACCATGGTCATGGCGCTGGAGGAACATGGCGAACATGCGGGCATGGCGTCTTCTCTCGGCGGCACCTTCCAGATGGTGTCCGGCGGCGTGATGATCCTGATCTGCAGCCCGTTCTTCGACCGCACCCCGCTGCCGCTCACCGGCGCGGTCGCGGTCTGCGCGCTGACGGCCCTGGTAATCGCCCTGCTGACCCTGCGCCCGGCGCGCGAAGGCAACGCCCCGGCCTGACGCCCAAGTCAAGGCCAGGGCCGCCTCGTGCCCATCCCTCCTGACCGGCAAATCTCGCCGTCACTCCGGGCAGCATGAACCGGAGTGACGGGCGGCACAGGCGCGATCCGGCAATCCACCCTAAATTGACTCCTGCAAGCCCTGGTTCAAATGACTTGAAGGAGACGGACATGTTCCGGACGACACTTATCTCAGCAGCAGTTTTCTCTGTTATCGCAACCGCATCATCAGCCGGTGCGGCCGTGGATGCCGCTCAGCACACGGCGCCAGCCCCTCACGCCGCATCGACGGGATCCAATGAAACCGTGCAGGATATCGCGTTCAATCGCCGGGTGGAGTTGCAGTGCCCTCCCTTTTTCGAGGCCCTTTGCTCATTCTGAAGTCAGCGGGAAACACCTCGCACAGCGATACCGCCGTCCATACCGGAATGAAGACACTTGATTGCCTGAACCGGACGCTGGCGTCCGGCATCCCACTTGACTGACCTGTCCTTGACAGCAAAACCCCTGCGCTCGTCTGAACGCAGGGTTTGCTGTTTTGGGGTATCGCCTCGTAAATGAAGACGAAAGGGCATCCGCCAGTTCTTCAGGCAGTGCCTTCAGGCCGGTTCGCGGGTGGTCTTGCCGATCTCGTCGAGCCTCCTCTGCAGGGAAAGTTTGTCGAGAGAGGCCATGGGCAGGCTTGTCATGATCGAGATACGGGTGTTGAGCATCCGGAACGCCTCGTTGAAGGCGACCTGCCGTTCCGCATCAGTGCCTTCCACCGCCGCCGGATCCGGCAGCCCCCAGTGGGCCGACACCGGCTGGCCCGGCCAGACGGGGCAGCTTTCCTTGGCGGCGTTGTCGCAGACGGTGAAAACGAAATCCATGACCGGAGCCCCCGGCTCGGCAAATTCGCTCCAGTCCTTGGAACGCAGGCCATCGGTCTTGAAGTTCAGCTTCTCCAGCAGTGCCAGAGCTTCCGGACGCACCTCGCCGGCAGGATTGGATCCGGCGGAATAGGCCTTGAACCGGCCCCCTCCGTCACGGTTCAGAATGGCCTCGGCCATGATGGACCGGGCGGAATTCCCGGTGCAGAGAAACAACACGTTATAAACACCGTCAGACATTTCAATCTCCTTGTACGAACGACGGTTTCCGGCAAGCCACCGCTTCAAGGACCTGCGCGCAAAGCTCCGGGTGACCACCACAGCAGTCGGCCATCAAAAACGTCAGCAAACCCTTCGTTGTCTCCATGTCGGCGAAATAGCGGACAGCACGGCCCTCGCGCTCGTTCCGAACCAGACCTGCCTGCAGCAGCACTGACAGATTGGCCGACATCGTGTTTTGGCGAACGCCCAGCGCTTCGCCAATGTCCCCGGCCACCATCCCTGTGGGGCCTGCGCCGACCAGCAGACGAAACACTTCCAACCGGGTTTTCTGACTGAGCGCCCCAAAGGCGCTCAAGGCGTCATTCACATCTATATCCATAATTCATGATATCTCGATATTTCGATTCTTTTCAAGCCCGGAAATCACTTTTGTGAAGCCGCAACCCGGCATCGCCCTGTCCTGGCAAAAGGAAGACTTGAATTCAGGCGCCACTGCTGATGACCTGCAGGCACAACAGCATCGGGGAAGAGCATGCACGCACTCGACAATCCCTGGCGGGGCAAGGGCCTGCCGGAAAACGCAGACCTCGCCGTCGGCGACATCTCCGACACAGCCTCGGAAGCATCCTCTTTTCTCGAAAGGAGTCCCGACGGACAGCCCTCTCCGCTTCTGGATGCGGCGGATCTTGCCGGGATTTTCGGTATCGGTGCGCTTTCCATCAAGGACGAACGCAACCGGATGGGACTTGGCAGCTTCAAGGCGCTGGGCGCAGCCTATGCGATCGCCAAACGGGCTGGCCGGAAAGTCCGTGACGGCAGTGCCGAAGACCTTGGCAATGCTCTAGAAGGCATGACCTTCGCTTGCGCAAGCGCGGGCAATCACGGTCTTTCTCTTGCCGCCGGTGCCCCGCTCTACGGAGCGAAGGCTGCTGTCTTCGTCTCCGAAACGGTCCCTGAGGCCTTTGCCGTCAGACTGCGGCAGAAGGGCGCCAAGGTCGTAAGAAGCGGCGCGACTTATGAGGACAGCATGTCCGAAGCGGCCAGGCAGGCCGAGGCCAACGGCTGGACCCTCCTTCCCGACAGCACCTGGCCGGACATGACCGAAGCCGGCCGTGACGTAATGGAAGGCTACCTGATCATGGGGGAGGAAATTTCACGGCAGATGCCGGAACCGCCGACCCATGTCTTCCTGCAGGCCGGCGTCGGCGGTCTTGCGGCCGCCTGCGCCCTGAGCGCCCGCACCACCTGGGGGCCGGAGGTGACCATAGTAGTGGTGGAGCCGGACGCCGCCCCCGCCCTTCTGGCCGGCATCAAGGCGGGAAAAGCGGTCACCGCTCCCGGCCCGGTGTCCATCATGGGACGTCTCGACTGCAAAGAGCCCTCACATCTCGCGCTGAAATACCTCGCCCGGGAAGCCGACTGGTTCACGACGATTTCAGACGCGGAAGTGGCGGACACCGTCGCCTTGCTTGCTGCGCACAACCTGGCGACCACACCTTCGGGCGCCGCCGGGATCGCCGCCCTGCATCATGCGGGCCCGCATGCCGCCGCCCTGGGTCTGGGACCGGGCTCACGCTTCCTCTGCTATCTTTCGGAAGGCCCGGAGGATGTCTGACGCGGATTTTCCCGAGACCGAATTCGCCGCGCGCACCGAGCGCGCTCAGCAGGCCATGCACGCAGCCGGTCTGGACGCGCTTTTCTTCACAACCGAGGCGGAGGTCCGCTATTTTTCCGGGTTCAGGACACTGTTCTGGCAGAGCCCGACCCGGCCCTGGTTTCTGGTGCTGCCGGCAAAAGGCAAGCCAATTGCCGTAATCCCGCAGATCGGTGCTCATCTCATGGCTACCACATGGCTGGACGACATCAGGACCTTTTCCGCCCCGCACCCGGTGGACGAGGGGATTGGACTGCTGACAGATGTCCTGAAAGACTTTGAGACAATCGGGATGCCAATGGGCCGCGAAAGCAGCCTGCGCATGCCGCTTGAAGACTTCCACTCTCTGCAGACCCGCCTTGCGGGCTCCGAGTTCATCAACGCCACCGGCCTGATCCAGAGCCTCCGGATGGTGAAATCGGAGGCCGAACTCGAAAAGCTGCGCAGCATCTGTGCAATCGGATCTGCGGCTTTCGCCAGGGCGCCGGACCTCTTCCAGAAGGGCCAGACACTCAAGGACGCGTTTCGGGCGTTCCGGATCGAACTCCTTGCCCAGGGCGCCGACGATGTCCCCTATCTTGTCGGCGGCGCCGGCAAGGATGGCTATGGCGACGTGATTTCTCCACCGACCGGTCAGGCGCTGGAGGAAGGCGATGTGTTTATGCTCGACACCGGAGCGACCCGGGACGGCTATTTCTGCGATTTCGACCGTAATTTCGCCATCGGTCATGCGACGGAAGTCGTCAGGCGTGCCCATGAAACGCTGGTGGCGGCGGTCCGCGCCGCCACGGCCGTAGCCAGACCCGGCAGGACCTGCGCCGACCTCTATCGCGCCATGGCTGAAACGATCGGCCAGGGAGAGGGCGATGTCGGGCGTCTCGGCCACGGCCTTGGAATGCAGCTCACCGAAGCGCCGTCCCTGACCGGTTTCGACGACACGGTCCTGCAGGAGCGCATGGTCCTGACACTGGAACCCGGCATCGATCTGGGCAACGGAAAAATGATGGTGCATGAGGAGAACATCGTGATCCGCGACGGCGCGCCGGAGTTCCTCAGCCTTCCCGCCGGGCCGGACATCCCGGTGATCCTCAATTGAAGCGGAGTCCCTCCATGAAACTGCCGTTCAAGCTCGATGACGACACGCAGCGCAAAAAATCTCTCGGCCTGATCGTCTTGTCCGTGGACGAAACCATCGAGGATGAGTTCCGGCCGTTGTTCAGCCGCGACGACGCGACGCTCTATCACAGCAGGATCGAAAGTGCGCCCGAAGTGACCTCGGAAACCCTTGCAGGGATGAAGGACCGGCTTGCGGACGCCGCACGTCTCCTGCCTACAACCCGGCCGCTCGATGTTGTCGGCTATGCCTGCACTTCCGGCGCGACGGTCATCGGGTCCGATCAGGTCGCCGCAACGCTTCACTCCGTTCAGCCCGGCGCCGCCGTCACGGATCCGGCACGTGCGGTCATCGCCGCCCTGCATCGCCTGAATGTGTCGGCGATCGGGGTGGTCTCTCCCTATGTCGCCGAAGTCTCTGACGCGATCTGCGCATTGCTGGCGCAAAACCGGCTGTCCCCGGTCAAAGTCGGCTCCTTCGGCCAGGCGGAAGAAGCCGTCGTTGCCCGGATCGCGCTGCAATCGGTTGAAGACGCCATATGCGCGGTCGGCGAGGACCCGTGCGTCGAGGCTGTCTTTGCCTCCTGCACCAACCTTCGCACCCTGAAGGTACTTGAACGCTGCGAACAGCGTCTCGGCAAGCCGGTGATAAGCTCAAATCAGGCCCTTGCCTGGCACATGATGACGCTCGCGGTCCTTCCCGTGAAAGGAGCAGGACCCGGCCGGCTCTTCAACTGCTGACAATTCAACGTCTGAGTGGGGATTGTCGCCGATACGGCTTTCCCGGTTGACTCTTGTGGAATTCCGGGCAAAAACAGCGCCGTCTCAAGTTTTGACGATTGCGAGCTTCCAATGATCCGGCTGAAAGCCGACATTCTGGATATGATGTCCAAGGCCCTTGCCAGCGCGACCTTCCTGCGCGGCGAGACCCCGACGGCTGCCGTAACCGCTTTTAAAACGACAACCAAGACAACCAAAACCACCGCCTGACGGTGCCGCTCATCCCGCCTCCCCGGGGATGGGAGGTACCGGGAGCCGGTCACGCCCATTCAACTCGGGCGGCTGGTGATGCGGGGAGACGGACAAGGACTTATCCAATGGGTTTCAAGATCGCAATCGCAGGCGCCACCGGCAATGTCGGCCGCGAAATGCTGGACATTATCGCCGAGCGCGGGTTTCCGGCCGATGAAGTCGTCGCCCTCGCCTCCCGCCGTTCCCAGGGAACGGAAGTTTCCTTCGGCGACAGGACGCTGAAGGTTCAGGCGATGGAGAATTACGACTTCTCCGACACCGATATCTGCCTGATGTCCGCAGGTGGCACCGTGTCCAAGGAATGGTCGCCGAAGATCGCCGCCAAGGGCTGTGTCGTCATCGACAACTCCTCCGCATGGCGTTACGACTCGGACGTGCCGCTGATCGTGCCGGAAGTGAACGCCGACGCGATCACCGGTTTTTCCAAAAAGAACATCATCGCCAACCCCAACTGCTCCACCGCGCAGCTCGTCGTGGCACTGAAGCCGCTGCATGATCACGCGAAGATCAAGCGCATCGTCGTCTCCACCTACCAGTCCGTTTCAGGCGGTGGCAAGGAAGCGATGGAAGAGCTGTTCAACCAGACCCGCGCGATTTTCGTCAACGATCCGATCGAGCCGAGCAAGTTCACCAAGCGCATCGCCTTCAACGTCATTCCGCATATCGATGACTTCATGGAAGACGGCTACACCAAGGAAGAATGGAAGGTGCTGGCCGAAACCAAGAAGATGCTCGACCCGGCCATCAAGGTGACCTGCACCGCCGTCCGCGTTCCTGTCTTCATTGGCCATTCGGAAAGCGTCAACATCGAATTCGAGAACGAGATCTCGGCTGACGAAGCACGCAACATCCTGCGCGAAGCGCCCGGTTGCCTGGTGATCGACAAGCATGAAGACGGTGGCTACATCACGCCCTATGAAAGCGCCGGTGAAGACGCGACCTACATCTCCCGCATCCGCGAGGACGCGACGGTCGAAAACGGCCTGAACCTGTGGGTCGTCTCCGACAACCTGCGCAAGGGAGCAGCCCTCAACACTGTTCAGATCGCCGAAGTGCTGATCAACCGTGGCCTGATCACGCCGAAGAAGGCTGCAGCCTGATAGTCTTCGAACACATCCCGTGTTCATTCATATGAGCACCGACTGATTGAACGGGCGCCATCGGGCGCCCGTTTTTCTTTTGATCAACCGTCTCGTCCACCCCGTCGAGGCGGGAAACAGGCCGCAAAGCGATATATCTGCCGGAAGCATTGGCGGCTCTTTCGCACACGACTTTCTGCGGCCTGAGACTCCCGTCCATTGAAGACCGGAGATTACAAATATCTCGCTAATTTTACCTAGAGAAACCCTAGTAAGAGGTAAATATAGGCGAGGACAACTTAGGGTATAATTCGTTTTCCCAATATTTACGAACTCTCGATATAAGATATTCAAATTCGTTTAGAGGGGCCAACATGAAAAGTCTGTATTCACGCTTAAGCATTACCGCGACTCTTGCAATCATAGCAACGGGACTACTTGTAACCTCGATGTTCGTTGTAGGAGTGATCCTGTACCAGGTGGCCTCCGGCCAGGCGCAGGACACCGCTCTCAAAAAGCAGGACGTCAACCTGCGTGTTGCGGCCACCCTGCTGGAAGAACGCATTGAGGGTGCGCGGGTAACATGGACCTCCACCGGGAACGTTTCAAAGATCGAACTCACTGAAATCCCGGGTTTCGACAACCACGACATGATTGACTCGATCGGACGCATGACGGGCGAGACGGCGACCGTGTTTGCATGGGATCCGGAAACCCAGGACTTCTGGCGCAAGTCGACCAATATCATCAAGGGCGACGGCAACCGCGCAGTCGGTACGCCGCTCGGCAAGACCGGGGCCGTTTATCCGATCGTGACGAAGGGCAAGACCTTCCACGGCCAGGCCAACATTCTCGGCAAGGATTATTACACCGTCTATCAGCCGATCTTCTCGACCAAGGGCGAGACCATCGGCATTCTCTATGCCGGTGTCGAAAAGGCAGCCGTTGAGGCAAATGTCACCGAACTCATGAGCCGCTACATCCTGTGGGCACTTCCCGTGATGCTGGTGTCCATGTTGCTGCTGATCTACGCGATCCGCCAGCAGATGCGTCCGATCACGAAGCTTGCAGAAATCACCGGCGAGATTGCCCAGGACAATCTGGACATCGAGGTGCCTTATGAAGGCCGCACCGATCAGATCGGCGTTCTCGCGAATGCGGTCAACACGCTGAGATCACGCGCCATGGAGCGGCTGGAACTTGCGGACCAGCAGAAACACTCCGAAGCGGCGGCCATGGGACGGCAGAGCGCTGTCCAGGACCTCATCGGTGCTTTCCGGAACAACATTTCCAACGTTCTGAATTCCGTCGACGAAACCGTCCACGGCCTCGAAGGCACCGCCGGCCGGCTCTCGGATCTCTCGGGCCAGAGCGCGACAAGCGCGACGGAAACCCTGAACTCCGCAGACGATGCGACATCCAGCGTTCAGACCGTGGCAAGCGCCGCCGAAGAGCTCTCCGCATCCATCGGTGAAATCTCCCGCCAGGTGTCCCAGACCACCGAAGTCGTCGGCCGCGCCACTGAAGGCACCCGGGTGACCAACGAAAAGGTCGAGGGCCTTGCGGCCTCCGCCTCGAAGATCGGTGAAGTGGTCACGCTCATTCAGGCCATCGCCGAGCAGACCAACCTCCTGGCGCTCAATGCCACGATCGAGGCGGCAAGGGCCGGAGAAGCAGGCAAAGGCTTTGCCGTCGTCGCGGCGGAAGTGAAGGAACTGGCGACCCAGACCTCCAAGGCAACCGAAGAGATCAGCGCCCAGATCACGGCGATCCAGGAAGCCACCAAGGAATCCGTCAGCGCCATCGCCGAGATCACCACGATCATGGAAGAGGTGAATTCCTACACCGGCACCATCGCGGCTGCCGTCAACGAACAGGGTTCCGCTACCGGCGAGATTTCCCAGAATGCCCAGAAGGCGGCGGAAGGCACGACCTTCGTCTCCTCGCGCATGTCGGACCTCTCCAGCACGGTGAACGAGACATCGGAATCCTCACGGGCGGTTCTGGATGCTTCGGGCCTGCTCTCCTCCCGGACGGACGAACTGAAGCAGGAAGTCGAAAACTTCCTGAAGAACGTCGCAGCGGCCTGAACGCACTTCGACCGAACAACAACACAAAAGAGCGCGGCTGCTGCCGCGCTCTTTTTTTATCCGGCCGCGCCGTCGACGGCCGCTGAAGTAACATATCTGGCCCCCAGCCTTGCGGAGGGAGCTCTGTTGTCAGCCTGTGATGACCTCGGGTTCGGCTTTTTCGAACCGCTGGCTCTCCGGGCTCATGACCCTGAGCTCACCCGATCCGATATCGAACCAGGCGCCATGCAGCTCAAGGGTGCCCTGCTCGAGCGCCTGTTCGA
Source organism: uncultured Roseibium sp. (assembly GCF_947496995.1). GTDB lineage: Bacteria > Pseudomonadota > Alphaproteobacteria > Rhizobiales > Stappiaceae > Roseibium. The sequence continues at coordinate 350,408 of NZ_CANMFD010000005.1, read as the reverse complement.
CGAAGGGGAAGGTTCTCAGGTTCTTCAGTGACTGGCGGATGCCCGCGTATTCCATGGCAAGCTGCGGATCGTCCGCCTTGTCGATCGGCATGCAGGCCATGGCGATGGCTGCAGGTTCAAGAAGCTTGATCCAGCGGCCGATGAACTTTCCGGTTTCCATCGGTGCATTGGCGTTTTCACGAAAAGCCGTCACGCCGCCGCACTGGCCATGACCCATGACAACGATATGTTTGACCTTGAGCCCCTCGACGGCGAATTCTATCGCCGCACTGGTGCCGTGCTGGCCTTCCGTGTCCTCGTAAGGCGGCACCAGATTGGCGACATTGCGAACCACGAACAGTTCTCCCGGACCGACATTAAATATGCCTTCCGGCGTCACCCGGCTGTCGCAGCAGGAAATCACCATGACTTCGGGAGTCTGGCCGTAAAGCGCGAGGCGCTCATGGGTTTCCCTGTTCCGAACGAAGCCTTTGCCCAGATAACGGCCGTAGCCTTCCAAGAGATGTACCGGAAAATTCAAGATGCCTGTCTCCCAAACCCGTGCCTGCCGCCCGAAACCTGCCTGACGTTGGCAAGGTTCATATCATTTGACATGCGGAATGCAAATCAGCCGGAGAGCTGACCCGTTTATCGGCAAACAGGAGGTAAAGGCCATCCTGCCGCCTCGCGGCGGACGGCCCGGCACCGGTGCAGCTGAGCGGCGCGCCGTCGGGCAGGCTCAGAACCGCTCGGCCCGCAGCACGGCGCAGTCGCTGACGGAAATGACGCCGATATGCCGTTCGACCACCGTAAAGGCTGCTTCCAGAAGCGCGTCGAGCCGGTCCGGGCGAATGATACAGATGATGGCGACCATCCCGCCGGCGCGCGAGACCTGGCCTTCGCGGCTCCAGCGTCCGGAACTGCCGCTCCCGCCCATGACCGGCAGGATCGTGTAGCCGGTGACACCGGCGCAGTCGAGCGCGTCGGTGAGCCGGGTTTCCATCGGCGCCTCGATGATGATTTCGACCCGCTTGGCGTCGTTCATGTCCACGAGCTTATCCTCCGATTGCCTGGGCGATGCTGAGATAGAGGGGAATGCCTATCGTCAGGTTGAACGGAAAGGTAATCCCCAGCGACATGGTCAGGTAGATGGACGGATTGGCCTCGGGCAGGGCGACGCGCATGGCTGCCGGCACCGCGATATAGGATGCCGACGCACTGAGCGTCATCAGCAGCACGGTGCCTCCTGTCGAAAGACCGATCAGGCTGGCCGCAGCAAGACCCGCGACCGATCCGATCATGGGCATCAGGATCCCGAACCCGATCAGGCCCGGCCGCAGCTCTTTGGCGCTTGCCCTGAGCCCACGTCCTGCAACCAGGCCCATATCCAGAAGGAACAGGCAAAGCACCCCCTTGAAGGGAGCGACGATGAAGCTTTCGATTTCGGCAAGGCCCTTGGGCCCGGACAGGAAGCCGATGACGAAAGATCCGACCAGAAGAACGATCGAGCCGTTGAGCATGATTTCCCGCCAGAGACCCGAGTTTCTGCCGGACTGACCCGTTCCGTCCGAGGAAGCCCGTGAGGCGAGCCAGAGCGCCGAAAGGATGGCAGGCGCTTCCATCACGGCGGCGACCGCCACAAGATAGCCTTCGCTTGCCATACCCTGGCTCTGCAGCACCGAAGTGGCTGCCACGAAGGTGACGATGGAAATGGAACCATAGTGGCCCGCGACCGCAGCCGCATCGATGGTACTGAGCGAGGTCATCACCCGCAGGAGGCCAAAAGCCGCAAAAGGAATGGCGAAGGAGAGCACCAATCCGGCCAGGAGCGACATCAGCAGGCCGGCGTCGATGCCGTGGCCGTTGACGCTGACCCCGCCCTTGAACCCGATGGCGAAAAGCAGGTAGATCGACAGGGCTTTCGCCGCTGCTTCCGGCACCGACAGGTCGGATCGGACCAATGCCGCCCCGAGGCCCAATGCAAAAAACAGGATGATCGGGGACAGCAGGTTCTGCGCCGCCAGGCCTAGTATCGTTTCTGCCAAGGCCGTGAGGTCCCCCGTGTCCCGAAACATGGCGGCGCAATCCGTTACCGCGCCGCAATACGCATTCATACGTATCCAGCGCGATATGGGAAGCCTGACGAACCCGTCAAGGGTTTTTCAGGAGGTTTCGCCCACGGTTAATACCTTTGGTCAGGTCGCCACGTTCACTTCATGCGGGGCTTCATCTTCGCCGTGATCTTCATAGGCATGGCGGATATTGCCTGCCGGCAACCGGTCGACCGGTCCGCGAAGCGGGTTTACAGGTCCGTGGTCTATGCCGGGCTCAAGCACCTGCAGGGCTGTCGCCCGGTAGGCGGCAACGCCGTCCAACGTGTGGTTCACGGTGTGATGAGAGTCGATAAGAACAGCCGGTCCATCATCGGACAGTCCGGTATCGGGTTCATGGCGCTCTGCGGACTCACTCTTTTTTCTGCGCTCGTGGCCGGTCCCGTCACCGTCCCGATCCGCTGGATACTCTGTCGCATGCGCCACGACTTGGGCCGAGAGCGGCCTTTCGATCGTCGCCATTTCCGGCCTCCTGGCCATCAGAGAATTACCGCCTTCTGGCGGAACCTTGCCAGTCTCTCAACAAAGGGTTAACAAAGCTTTACAGAAGGTTAACCCGTTGTTTCAGGTAAGAAAAAACCGCATGGATCCAGCAAACCGGTGAGCCCGGAACAGCAGATGCACAAGGTTGCGCAAGCAAATCTGGACGGCGGCACCCTCTCAACGCTGTTCCGCAGATCCGAACAATTGATCCGAAGTCAGGTCGGAACCCCGACCTATGCCGCCTGCTCGGCTTTGCTGCCGACGATCCTGACCACGTCTGCCATGATATCGGTGAGCTGGAAGTCCTTCGGCGTATAGACCGCCGCAACACCCATGGCCTTCAGCCGGCTGGCGTCCTCATCGGGAATGATACCGCCGACGACGACCGGGATATCCACCGCATCGGCTGCCCGCAGGCGGTCCATCACGTCGCCCACAAGCGCCAGATGCGAGCCGGACAGAATCGAGAGCCCGATGACATGCACGTCCTCCTCCACCGCTGCGTTGACGATCTGCGCAGGCGTCAGGCGGATGCCTTCATAGACGACTTCCATGCCGCAATCGCGCGCCCTGACGGCAATCTGCTCCGCGCCGTTGGAATGCCCGTCGAGACCGGGTTTCCCGACCAGGAATTTCAGCCGGCGGCCCAGCCTGCCGCTTACGGCTTCGACCGCGCTGCGGACCGCCGCCAGATCGCCGGCATCGTTGCGCACTGCCTGCCCGACCCCCGTGGGCGCCCGGTATTCTCCGAAGACCTCGCGCAGGACGCGGCCCCATTCACCGGTGGTGACACCGGCTTTCGCCGCCGCGATGGACGGCTCCATGATGTTGCGGCCTTCCCGCGCGGCGCTTTCCAGTTCGGTCAGTGCCGACGCGACTGCTGCGGCATCGCGCGCGTCCCGCCAGGCTTTCACCTTGCCGACAGCCTCTTCTTCCACGTGCTCGGCCACGGTCAGGATGCCCCCGTCCTCTCCGCCGGCAAGGGGAGACGGCTCGCTGTCGGTCCACTTGTTGACGCCGACAACGACCTGTTCTCCGGCCTCGATTGCCGCCAGCCGCGCCGAATTGGCTTCCACCAGTTGACGCTTCATGTAGCTGGAATCGACGGCGGCAACGGCCCCGCCCATGGCGTCGATACGGGCAAGCTCCTCGCGCGCCTCCGCCTTGAGCGCTTCCACCTTTCTGGTGATCTCCGAAGAGCCTTCGAAAATATCGCCGTACTCAAGGAGGTCGGTCTCGAAAGCGACGATCTGCTGCATGCGCAAAGACCATTGCTGATCGAACGGCCGGGGCAGGCCCAGCGCCTCGTTCCAGGCCGGCAGTTGCACGGCGCGGGCGCGGGCGTTCTTGGAAAGCACCACGGCAAGCATTTCGATCAGGATACGGTAGACGTTGTTTTCCGGCTGCTGTTCGGTCAGCCCCAGCGAATTCACCTGAACCCCGTAGCGGAAGCGACGGTAGCGTTCGTCCTCCACGCCGTAGCGCTCAAGGCAGATCTCGTCCCATAATTCGGTGAAGGCGCGCATCTTGCACAGTTCGGTGATGAAGCGCATGCCCGCATTGACGAAGAACGAGATCCGCCCCACCGCCTTCGGGAATTCCTCTTCCGGGATAGCCCCGCTCGCCTTCATGGAATCCAGGATGGCGACGGCTGTCGCCAGCGCGAAGGACAGCTCCTGCACCGGTGTCGCGCCTGCTTCCTGCAAATGATAGGAGCAGACGTTCATCGGGTTCCATTTCGGCATGTTGGAATAGGTCCAGGCGATCACGTCCGTCGTCAGCCGCAGGGACGGCGCCGGCGGGAACACATAGGTGCCGCGGGAAAGGTATTCCTTGATGATGTCGTTCTGGGTGGTCCCGGACAACAGTTTGCGGTCCGCGCCCTGTTCGTCCGCCGCAGCGATGTACAACGACAGCAGCCAGGGTGCGGTGGCATTGATCGTCATGGACGTGTTCATGCGCTCCAGGGGGATCTCGTGAAACAGGGCGCGCATGTCGCCCAGATGGGCGACCGGTACGCCGACCTTGCCCACTTCACCGCGCGCCAGAAGGTCGTCCGGATCGTAACCGGTCTGCGTCGGCAGGTCGAAGGCAACCGACAGGCCTGTCTGACCCTTGGCAAGATTACCACGGTAGAGCTTGTTCGATTCAGCGGCGGTCGAATGACCCGCATAGGTCCTGAATATCCAGGGACGGTCGCGTCCCGCGCCGCTGCCACCTTCTGAACTCATGCCGCTTATCCTCCTAAGGCCTTCTACCGCCTGTTTTTTTGTATTTCAGCACACCCTTTGGCCCGGTTTGCAATCCCAAGGCGAAAGTGTGCCGGAGTTTGCACAGCTGCGAAACCCCTAATGTGCAATGCAAAATATGCTTGGAGTCAAAACGCAAGTTAAGCAATAGTCGTATAGTGTGCAGCGACTTTTTGAACAATAGTTGCGCAAAATCGGGTTCAGGCCCTGTAAATCCTTGTGCACTTGCGAAGGGGTGCCGCAGACAACAGCCCTGGGAGGGGAGCAGAATGACAGCAGCAGCCGAAGCCAATGACAACCGAACACGTGAGGACGCTCCGGTGAAAGACCTTTATGAAATCGGTGAGATCCCGCCTCTCGGCCACGTTCCCAAGAACATGTATGCCTGGGCCATCCGGCGCGAGCGTCACGGCCCACCGGAAGAGGCCATGCAGCTTGAGGTCGTACCGACCTGGGAACTGGACAGCCACGAGGTTCTGGTTCTGGTGATGGCGGCCGGTGTCAATTACAACGGCATCTGGGCCGGTCTCGGGGAACCGATCAGTCCGTTCGATGGCCATGGCGCGCCCTATCATATCGCCGGCTCGGACGCGTCCGGGATCGTCTGGGCGGTTGGCGACAGGGTCAAGCGCTGGAAGGTCGGCGACGAGGTCGTCGTACATTGCAATCAGGATGACGGCGACGACGAGGAATGCAACGGCGGCGACCCGATGTTCTCCACCTCGCAGCGCATCTGGGGTTACGAGACGCCGGACGGCTCCTTCTCGCAGTTCACCCGCGTGCAGGCCCAGCAGCTCATGCCGCGGCCAAAGCACCTGACCTGGGAGGAAAGCGCCTGCTACACGCTGACGCTCGCCACTGCCTACCGCATGCTGTTCGGCCATCACCCGCATGAGCTGAAGCCGGGCCAGAACGTCCTTGTCTGGGGCGCTTCCGGCGGGCTCGGCTCCTACGCCATCCAGCTCATCACTGCAGCCGGCGCCAATGCCATCGGCGTGATTTCCGACGAGGACAAACGCCAGTTCGTCCTCGACCTTGGCGCCAAGGGCGTGATCAACCGCAGGGACTTCAACTGCTGGGGCCAGCTACCGAAGGTCAATTCGGCCGAATATGCCGACTGGTTCAAGGAAGTCCGCAAGTTCGGCAAGGCGATCTGGGATATCACCGGCAAAGGCAACAATGTCGACATCGTCTTCGAGCACCCGGGTGAGGCAACCTTCCCGGTCTCGACCTTCATCTGCAAAAAGGGTGGCATGGTCGTGATCTGCGCGGGCACATCCGGCTTCAACTGCACCTTCGACGTCCGCTACATGTGGATGCACCAGAAGCGTCTGCAGGGCTCCCATTTCGCCCACCTGAAGCAGGCTTCGGCCGCCAACAAACTGATGATCGAGCGACGCATCGATCCCTATATGTCGGAAGTCTTCCCCTGGGACCAGATCCCCAAGGCGCACACCAAGATGTGGAAGAACGAACATGCCCCTGGCAACATGTCCGTCCTCGTCTGCGCCCCGACCACCGGACTGCGCACCTATGAGGATGTTCTGGAGGCCTCCAACCGCTGATTTCGGAACGGGGGGTCGCCCTCGTTCGGATACCGGGTATTCAAAAGCTCCCGAAAGGCTGTCCAGCAGCCGGCCAGCCCGCTCCGGCGGGCTGGCCATTTGTTTGAAGGGTTCAACCCCGGCGTTCCTGAACCGGTGACGCAGGGTATCTGCAGCTACTTCGCGTAGCCAACCCAGCCCTTGAACGTGAAAGCAGAATAGAACAACTCGACGTCGCAAAAGCCCGCCTCCCGCAGCAGCGCGGCGTCTTCTTCAGGCGGAAGAACCGGCAACCGCTCCTTCATGGCCGCGATGCCGTTTTCGGTCTGTGCGTCGGGCATGCCTGATGCCGCCGCGAAAGCGGCATAGCGGGCAAGCCACCTGTCCTTGCTCCTGGTATCGTTGGGGAAACTGTGATGCGCGGCAATGAAGGCCGCACCGGGCTTGAGGCGGCGTTTTATCTCGCGCAGGGTCCTCAAACGGTCCTCCGCTTCGAGAAAATGAAGCGTGAGAAGGCAGGCCGCACCGTCGAAAAGGTCTTCCGGCGCGTTTTCGATATATCCTTCCAAAAACTGCACCCGCTCCGCATGAGCCCCGAGTTCGGCCCGCGCCTGATCCAGCATTTCCGCTGAAGGATCCACACCACAGAAGCGCCAATCCGGGTACATTCCTGCGAACGCTTTCAGTTCAAGCCCGCCGCCGGCGCCTAGAACCAGGATGCGCCCCGCCTCAGGAGACCGTTCGGCCAGCAAAAGCGCCCCCATGCGATGCAGGTCCGCGAGGCCCGGCACGAGCCGCGCTGTCCTTTGCCCATATCCCGACACTGCGACGGGGTCCGAAAATGATGTCATGGAGGATCTCCTGCTTCTTCCCGCTTGAATCTTTTACACCTGCGCCGCGAGAATGCCTCCCCGGCAACATGTCAGAAGACATCCACCGGATATGGGACTGTTTGACCGATCAGGAAACGCCGGAAGTCTTTCCAGGGACGATACACGGGGGCTTGTTCACCGCTTTCACGGGATCGCCGCAATTCTGCTCACTTGTCGTCCCATCACCTTGCCGGCGGGGCGAATCATGTCCCTGACAAACGCGGGAAATTCAAAATCTTGGCAGAAAATCCTATCGGGCACCGATCCCTGACCCTTGCGGCCGCCGGCGCGCTCGCACTTTTGGTAGCCGCCTGCACGAGCGACCGCATTCAGACACCGCCCTTTTACCAGGATCTGGCGCGGGTCGACGGCCAGGTGGATGCCGCCACTGCCGCGCAGATGATTTCCCAATACCGGATCAACAGCGGTCTCGGCCCGGTGACACCCGATCCGCAGCTTTCCGCGATCGCCGCGACACAGGCCGACGCCATGGCGGCCGCGGGCAACGTGAATGCCTCGCTCGCCTCCGGCCAGCAACTGGCGACGCGCATGATCTCCATCGGCGAGCCGAAAACGGCGGCCTCCGAAAATGTCAGCGGCGGCTACCGCACATTCGCGGAAGCTTTCTCCGGTTGGCGGGAATCTCCCAAGCACAACGAAGTGCTGCTGATGAAGGACGCAACGCGGCTGGGCATCGCGACCGCCTATGCGCCCAATGCCAAGCACAAGGTGTTCTGGTCACTGGTGATGGCAGCGCCCAAACCGGCACAGTAAGTCGACCACCAGGCCTTTCCGCAGCGTGTCGCGTTCAAGCGCTTCCGTGAATTCAGTTTACCGCGACAGTCTCTAATAGACCTGATGTTCGAAATAGCGCGGCGGATAGCCCGGATAACGTGGCCTGTAGGGAGCCGGTCGCTCCGGCTGCACCACGACCGGCGGGCGGTAGTCCGGGTAGTTGCGTTGATAGCGCGGCACGCCGATATAGACCCCGGCATTCGGGATCGGCCGGCCGTAGTAGGCACCGTCACCGCCATAGTTGAGGTATTTGCCCGACACCCAGCCCTTCGCATTGGTGAAGGCGGCATCGCACCATTTGTAATCGGGGGTACAGCCGAAAATCGTCACACCGCCGCCACGCGGTACGGTGGTGATGACCGGGTAGTTGGTGCCCGGACCGGCGCGCATGTTGAGATTGGCGGTCGTATAGGCAATCGCCGGACGGGATTGGGCGGCGGCCGGCAGCGCCGTCAGGACCACCGCGATCAACGTCAGCGACAAGCGGATCAACATATCAAAACTCCGAAAATCTAATACCAACCGCAGTTGATAGGAACCCATTTGACCGCGTTGGGAGGTTGTTCGGCAAGGAGCACGTCGCAGGGCGATGTGGATCATCGGCCAAGACGCGCGACGCGGCAGAACAACCTCCAAACGCGGCCTTCGGTGGCTTGTTCCGGCTCGCCGAGCAGCGTTGCGCTGCTTGATCGGTCAACCAGACCGTTCCGCGCAGCGCGCCTCGTCGGCGAAGCGCAACAACGCCATCAAATGGGTCCCTATCAACTGCGGTTGGTATAAGCCCCGACACCATCAAGCAATTGAGTATACAACGTGGCGAAAATATAGCGCTGCATCGTTTCTCCTATCTGTCTTCCCCCGGATGATTGCTCACCTGGCTTGCGTCCGGCTTGCGTTCGCGGCTTGATGGGACCGGATGCGAAGCGTTTTCCACGCAGGAAGCGCTTGTCATTCAATTGAAACGGGGAAAGTTACGGGGCACATCACCATGCAAAGAATTCGAATGATCGCGGCCATTCTTGCCACTTCGGTGCTGGGCCTGGCCGCCCTCACCTTCCCGGCAGCCGCCCTTGATGCCCATGCGGGATATTATTACCCGGTGCCTCAAACCCGGGAGGCCTATGTTTCCGAACTCGCACCCGCGCCGGACGCCAGCAAGAAATCGCGCGCCGCGTTCGTCATCGGCCTGGCAAGCAAGAATGAAGAGCGCAACTCCCTCGTCGGCTACCATCTCTTCGCCAAGGGAGCCGACCTTGAGAAGCTGATTATCGTGGCAACCGGCGATGGCCAGTACGACACGCTGTACCGGCTGCGCGCCCTGCTGGCTTCGCTGACATCCATGGCCCGGTCAACGGAGATCTTCGCACGCTCCACCCAGCCGCAGGAACTGAATTTCCTCGACTTCTGCAAGCTGATCGGCTTCACGCAGGTCACGGTCAGCAATGGCAGGGACATTGCTCACCAGATCACGATCCGTTAAGCTGGGTCGACGTCTCCAAAGTCTGTGGACATTCAAGTTTCACAGATTAGAGTGGCTCAGTCCTATGGCCCGGTTGATTGTCTGCCCCGCATTCACCGCCTGATAGGTCGGAAATGGCGTGCGCTGTGACACATCGATCTCACGCCGAAGCCACTCCCGTTCTTCAAGCATTCCCAGTGACTTGGAAAGTGCGCGATCGGTAATCGCACCCAAACCGGACCTGATGGTGGAAAACCGGCTGGGAGCTTCCGTCAGCGCCAGGATGGGCACGGGCCAGCTTCGTTTCAAAATATCAAACCCATCCTCGCCCGGCGCTGCTTCCAGGATGCGGTGGGCCATGGCGGCGACCACCTTGCCTTGCTCCGTCAGCCGGAACTCCGGCCGGAGCGGGTGGCCATGGCCCGGGTTCCTCTCCAACAGTCCCAGCTGGGCCAGGTGCTCCAGGCTGGCGGCAAAGGCACTGCGCGACGCCGAGGTCGCTGCGATCAACGGTGCCTGGCGGCCCGGAACGCCGGAATGCAGCAACCCCAGAATTTTCAAGGACCAGGCTTTCGATGTCAGCTTGACAAGCAGCGGCATATCCATGAATTATAGCTACTATATTTTTACTACATAGGAAAGTGTCATGCCAGTTGTTTCTCTGGAAAACACCATCACCCTCGCCCTGTCTGTGCGTGACCGCCATGCCAGTGCGGAGTGGTATGAAAAGAACCTGGGCTTCCAGCTGCTCATGCATATCGATGAGGCCGGCTGGAGCGAAATGCAGACCAAGACGGAAGGCGTCACCCTTGGACTGGGCGAGCAGACGGAACCGTCTCCGGGCAACATGGTGCCGGTTTTTGGTGTTGCGGATATTGCGTCGGCCCGGGCGGCCCTTGAAAAGGAGGACGTGAAATTCGACGGCGAGACAGAAACCATAGAGGGCATGGTCAGCACCGCCACATTCTACGATCCGGACGGTAATGCGCTCATGCTGGCGCAGGATCTGACAAAACAATAGTTTTCGGCCGAACCGGTGGCTTCGGAAGAACTCGCGCGCTTGTTGCCGGCCGCCAAGCGCCATTTCGACGACACGACAAACAATTCAGGACGTGTGAGGGTTTTCTCACACGTCTTTTTCGTTGCTTCAGGCCGGAAACGCTCTAGCGTTTCAGCTTGCCGTTCAGCCAGTCGCGAAACTGGGACTTTGTGCCGAAGAAGGCATTCCGGTCCACATCGCCGCGAATACCGGGCACGGACCCTTCCGCCGTATACTGCCAGAACACCCAGTCCTCACGCTGCTCGTAGATGTTGTTCGGGTAGGTGGCGACCGAGCGCAACCAGAATTGCTCGCCCTTGAGCGCGCCGACAAGCCTGTCCCGATGGAAGTCGACCGAGGAGTAGATCACCGGCCGCTTGCCGTAATACTTTTCCATCTCGTCCAGGAATATCTTCATGTCGCGCAAGATCTGCGACCGACCGGGCCGCGTCGTGCATGTCTTGGAATGGGCGTTCCATTCCATGTCCAGAACCAGCGGAAGCGCTTCCGGGTCGCGGGGAACGATTTCCTTGACCCAGGAAATCTGCTCCTCCACCGGCCGGCAGAAATAATAGAAGTGATACGCGCCGCGCGGTACACCGGCCTGGCGGGCACCGACCCAGTTCTCGACAAAGCGCGGATCCACATGGTCGCCACCTTCCGTCGCCTTGATCCAGGCGAAGGCAACACCCGACTGTTTCGCCCTCGCCCAGTCGATGTCCCCCTGCCAGCGCGAGATGTCGATGCCGTGGACCGCAAAGTCCTCCGGAGTCGGATCTGGAAAGTCGTAAGCGGAACAGGATCCTAGAAATATGAATCCGACGATGGAACAAAAGGTCTTAATCAGGGGCAGCACAGCGTCCTCGACAAGGTTAAGAAAAACTTGTTTTAACGGCTCAAAATGCCCGTGATTTCCTAACGGAGCGTGGACAAAATCGCGTTTTTCCGGCAAAGGCATCCGCCCATTTGTGCCAGGAGCACTGATTAAGGCCTGATTGCGGCAGATGAAGGACATAACCGGGGAACTGGTCTTGGGGCTCGCCCTGACCGTTCTCCCGGCCGGCATCGCCTCTTGCGGGCACAAGCGGCAGCGCTCCCGACGACACACCCGAAGACTGAAATCCGTTGCACTCCCGGACCGAATCCTTATGACTTGGAGGACCTTAAATTCTCTCCGGCAAGGACCTCATGACCGACCGTCTCAAGCTCGTCACCTGGAACATCAACTCCGTGCGTCTGCGCATGCCGATTGTGGAACAGCTGATCGAGGAAATCGCGCCGGACGTGATCTGCCTTCAGGAAACCAAGTGCCCGGACGCCAATTTCCCGGAAAACGCTTTCCGCAAAGCCGGCTTCGAGCATATGGCCATCAACGGCCAGAAGGGCTACCACGGCGTCGCAACCCTTTCAAAGCTGCCGCTGAGCAACGTGGAAAAACGCGGCTTCTGCGACATGGGCGACAGCCGCCATGTCGCGGTGGATGTTCCCTTCAACGGTGCCAGCATGCGCGTGCATAATTTCTACGTGCCCGCTGGCGGTGACGAACCGGACCGCACGATCAATCCGAAATTCGGCCACAAGCTCGATTTCATGGCAGAAATGCAGGGCTGGCTCACCGGAGCGGAAACGGAAAAGCCCGCCGTTCTCGTCGGCGACCTCAACGTCGCCCCCTTCGAGCACGACGTCTGGTCTCACAAAAAGCTTCTGAAAGTGGTCTCCCATACGCCGGTCGAGACCGAGCTGCTGGAAGAAATCCGCAAGGCCGGTGACTGGCTGGACGCCATGCGCCAGTTCACGCCGCTGGACGAAAAGCTCTACACTTGGTGGAGCTACCGGGCGAAGGACTGGTCGTTGGCCGACAAGGGCCGACGTCTCGACCACGTCTGGGTCTCGCCGCCTCTGGCACCGCATATCAGGAGCACGACCGTCCTGCGCGACGCCCGCGGCTGGGAAAAACCGTCGGACCACGCTCCGGTGATCGCGGAATTCTCGATCTGAGGCACCCCGCCACCCTGCAACCATCCCATAGCGGCCTCAGGGTGTGACAATCACCTTGCCGCGCACCCGGCGGGCCGCGATTTCCTCAAGGGCTGCAGGAACCTGCTCCAGCGGATAGACCGCATGGATATGGGGCTTCAGCTTGCCCTCCCGCACCCAATCCAGCAATTGTGCCATGTTTTTGCGGTGGCCGTCCGGATCCCGGTTCAGCGCTTCGCCCCAGAAGATCCCGCGCATGTCACAGCCTTTGAGAAGCAGCAGGTTCAGGGGAATTTTCGGGATGTCGCCGGACGCGAATCCGATCACCAGGAAACGGCCTTCCCAGGCCGTTGCCCTCAGCGCCTGCTCCGACAGGTCGCCGCCGACGGGATCGTAGACCACATCGACCCCCTTGCCGCCGGTCAGCTCCTTCAACGTCTCTTTCAGATTCTGCCTGGAATAATCGACCGTCTGGTGAGCCCCCAGCGACTTCGCGAAGGCCAGTTTTTCCTCCGACGATGCACAGGCGATCACGTTCGCCCCCATGATCGCGGCGATCTCGACCGCCGCCTGGCCGACACCGCCCGATGCCCCGAGCACTGCTACGGTCTCCCCGGCGCGAAGTCCGCCCCTGTCGCGGTAGGCATGCAATGTCGTGCCGTAGGTCACCGTGAGACCGGCAGCCGTCTCGAAGGAAACGTCGTCGGGCATCCGCACGAGGTCCTGCGCACGCACGGCGACCTTTTCCCGTGCCGCGCCCCAGCGCATGTAGCCCATCACCCGGTCGCCGCAGGACAGCTCCGTCACACCGTCGCCGACGGCTTCAACGACCCCGGCGAACTCCGCGCTCGGCGAAAACGGCAGCTCCGGCTTGTATTGGTACTTTCCCTGAATGATCAGCGTATCGAAGAAATTCAGCGCGCAGGCCTTCACCTGAACGACGGCTTCGCCCGGCCCGGCCGTTGGTGCCGGAATTTCCTCGACGACGAGATCCGAAGCCGGACCCGGAGTTTTGCAAAGACAGGCTTTCACGGTGACCTCTTGAAGCACAAATGGAAACGGCAGGTTAGCAATGGACATCCGCCGCAGATATAGGCTTTCCGGATAATCTGCAGGGCACGCACGGGCCAGTGTTTTGGCGGTAAACCTTTCAGCTCAGCCGACTTTCCGCTATGGGTCCGTACCCTAGAGAAGCAGAAACATTGGAAAGACAGAATGCGCGGATATTTTGCGGTCGGGGCGGAAGGCCTCTCCAAACGGATGAACCTCGGCACGCTGATGCGCTCCGCGCACGCCTTCGGTGCGAACTTCTTTTTCACCGTGGATGCCGACCGCAAACTCCGCAAGGCCCCGCCGTCCGACACCTCCAAGAGCCCCGGTCATCTGCCGGTGTTCACATGGGACAGCGTCGAGACGATGGATCTGCCCGCCGGCTGCCAGCTCGTCGGTATCGAGCTCACCGAGGAGTCCATCGATCTGCCGAGCTTCGGCCATCCGCTGCAGGCGGCCTATGTGCTTGGCCCCGAGCGTGGCTCGCTGTCGCCGCAGATGCTGGAGCGTTGCGCTCACGTGGTGAAAATCCCGACCAAATTCTGCATCAACGTCGCCATGGCAGGCGCAATCGTCATGTATGACCGCCACAGGGCCCTCGGCCGCTACGCGGAGCGCCCGCTGACCGCCGGCGCGCCGAAGATCGAACGCCCCAGGCATGTCTCCGGCGGCCCGGTCATGCGCTCGGGCAGGAAAGTTCCCGGGACGTGAAAAGGCACATCACCAGTTGAAGATGTTCTTCAAAGTGAGTTTGGGAGACTGGAGCTCATTATAGCGACCGCTTTTGCTGAGCTCCGAAATGATCTCGTCTTTCGCCTCGACATCAAACGCCCTGGCGGATTCTTTCAGGATCAACACCTGATTTTCGACGGAGGCGTTTCTGTCATCCTTGACGGCATCAAGGCTTGAGGAGACCGAGCGGGGGTCTTCCAGCAGATACAGGAACTCGGCGGCCTGATAACGTATGGTCTTGTCCTCGTCGGCGGCTGCTTCGACAAAATAGGGAAATTCGTCCTCTGTCAGTTGCGCCGAGATATCCGTTCTCAGCGTCTCGTCGCTCCGCAGCATCTCGGAGAGAATATACGTCGTGCCGACGCGAATGCGGTAGTCGTCCGCGCTCCCGGTGTTCGCCGATGCGAAGGCATCGGCCAGCTGATTGACCGCGGGTGGACCCACGTTGACCAGCAGGTCGCGCGCGTTGCGCCGCCGGTAAATCTCTTCACTCTTCAAGTCTTCTATCAGCGTCGCGATTTCCGCGGAACTCAAATCGGATTTGCCAGAGTTTGCCGGTCCCGATTCGGCCCGCGCGGACATACCGAAGAGATCCAACCCTTCCCGCGCAAACAGTGTCTCGGGAGCGGTTTCTCCTAAAATCGACTCCCGTTCCTCGAACAGCACGACGTCTCCATCCAGAACCACACGGTTTGTATAATCAAATGCCAGCTGCATGAACTCTTCACCGGAGGAAGTGTGACTGAGCATGCGCTCTTCGAACAGGTCCGAATTCGCATAGAGCTGGAAAAATTCCGCTCCGGGATCGTTTTCGATCGTATCGACCTGCATCCTGACCTGACGACTCTTGAGATCCCTGCCGAGATTGAGGAACCGGATCGTGGAGGTCGAGCGGTCTCTGTAGACATACATGGGATGCTCGTCGATGATCCGAATGTCCGCGACCTTGGAGAAATCCCCTTCCAGGCTTCCCTTGATGAAATCGTTGCGAACCGGAGCGTCGGAGAATTGCTGGAGAACCAGAAAGAGCAGGACTGCCGTTGCGCCTGCTCCCGTGGCCGACCAGCCCGCCCAGCGTCCGGAAACCTGCGTTCCGAACATCGCCAGAACGATGCCGAAGCCCACACAGATTGTCAGGGACGAGGCAACCTGATTGCGGCCCATGAATAGGATCGCGGTGCCGAGTACCACGAGAAAAAGCCCGACCAAGACGCCCGCCATCATCTGCCTTTCGGAGATCAGCTTGGAATGAGCGGCATGGTCAACCGAAGGGGTCGCCGGTGTCGAAGTCGGAGTATGAAAATCGGTCATTTTTCCCTCCCAGAAGAAATGAAATGGAGGTCTTAATCAGCAATCCCTGAAGTTTACTTGCGTTTCCTGTCCTACGCAATCTTTACTGGCATCAAAGCAGCCGGAAACCGGCTTCAATTGGACCAAATCTCCGGAATGATTTCAGTCCTGGAGACCACCACAAAGCAGATGTCTCTTGCCTTAACCGGCGCCAGAAGGTTTTCTTGGCGCATTGCTGGAGACCCCGAATGAATTTCCTTTTCCGAATTGTGACCGGCTGCTGGTTGACGGCATTGCTGTTTTCCTTGCCTTCGACCACGCATGCGGCCGGCAAGGTCGCGCTGGTTATCGGCAATGGCGCCTATCAGAGGATGCCCGCGCTGCCGAACCCCTCCAATGACGCCGAGCTGATGGCCTCGAAACTCACCGGGCTCGGTTTCGACGTTGTCCGCATCATCGACGGTGACCGGCGGGCGTTCCGCGATGGCCTCACCCGGTTCGGACGCAGGGCGCAGGGAGCGGACGTCGCACTGGTGTTTTACGCCGGACACGGCGTTCAGGTGAACGGTCGCAACTGGCTGTTACCGGTGGATGCAGAGATCCTGGCCTCGACGGACCTTCCGGGCCAGGCGGTCAAGGCCGACGACCTTCTGGAGATCATGGACGCTTCCGGGGCACGGTTGAAGCTGGTCTTCCTGGATGCTTGCCGCAACAATCCCCTGCCGCGGTCCCTGTCCCGGGGAACCACAAACGGCCTCGCCCGGCTGGAAGCCAACGCGGCAGGCATGATGATCGCCTTCGCCACCGCCCCCGGCGACGTCGCGCTGGACGGGGCCGGCTCCAACAGTCCCTTCACCGAAGCGCTGGCCCGACTGATCGGCACACCCGATCTGGAGGTCCGCCATCTGATGGGCCGCGTCCGCGAAAGCGTCTACACATCGACAGGCGAACGTCAGCTCCCCTGGCTGAACGAGGCCCTCATCGGTGAATTCTATTTCGGCGGAAAGTCGGAGGGCGGCAAGCCGTCTGTTGCCGTATACACACCGGCGCCCACTTCCGGGAACGCGGGATCGGAGAAAGGGACCGAGAGCTTTACAGCGGCCCGTCACAACCCCCTGCCGGATTACGCCGCGAAAAGATGCAGCCCGGCGCGCTCCGGCGGCGGTGCCTTGCAGGTCTGCGCCAGTTCCGTTCTCGACCCGCAATACGGCAACCGATACGGCCCGGGCAATTTGTTCGACGGCAAGACATCCACCGCCTGGGTCGAAGGCGTTTCCGGGGAAGGGGCAGGAGAAAAGGTTCTGGTGGCCTTCGACCGGCCGAGATGGCTCCAGGGCTTCGAAATCGTCAACGGTTACGCCAAGAACCGGGACATCTTTCAAAAGAACGCCCGCGTCAGAACCGCCAACGTCACACTTTCCGACGGCACGACACGGATCCTCCGCCTGAGCGACACGATGGGCGCCGAGCGTTATGTCTTCGACACGCCCGTGGAGGCCGCGTGGCTGGAATTCGAAATCGGGACGGTTTTCCCCGGATCCAGATACAAGGATACGGCCATCTCCGAGGTGATCCCTCTGTTTGACGAGTGATGCTGACTGTCGACGACAGAAACCACGATACGATCGCCGCTACCTGCGTTCGATCGTGAAATCGAAAGCCTTGCCGGGAAACGGTTCCCCTTGAAGGGTGAAATGCCACCACTCTCCCGGATAATTCCGGAAACCGCCGCGTTGCATCAGGGCGACGAGTGTCCGGCGCATGTTCTGGGCAGAGACCGCCACGGCCTTTGATCCCGTCCGGCTGGCTGGGTCGAAGCAGTCGAAGGGAGTGCCGAAATCTGCGGTCTCCCTGTCCTTGCGGGCACAGGCAGACGGGGTATCGGGCTTTGGGCCCGAGCCGGAAAGCAGTTCCAGGGAAACATCGACGGTGGACCCTCCGGCGTGACTGCTTTTCGCGCCGATATAACCCTGCCGGATCAGGTGCGCGCGCGACACGTTCGGGTAATACGCGGGGTCTGTCCCCTTGCCGGAATTGACCCAGGCCACCATGGCGTCAACGGCCTGTTGCGGCCGGTAGCAATCGAAGACGACGAGCGAGTAACCCGCGCTCACGGCGGCGTTCTGAACCTTGCCGAGCGCCTTTGCCGCGTCTTGCGTCAAAACGCATTCCCGGGCCCCGTAGCCGGGCAGGCGCTTGCGCATGAAATTGTCACGGCTCGCGTAACGCATGTCCTGGCTGATATCGGGAACGGCATCGCGCAGATAAACGAACCCGCGCGGCAACGCATCCGAGGCTGCGTTGGAGATCCCTGCGCAGAAAATCAGACCGGCTACGACAAACCGCCTAATCCACATCGACGGCCGCATCGGTTTCCAGCAGCTGGCGCAACCTGCCGAAGGCAAGGCGGATTCGGGATTTGACCGTTCCGAGCGGCAGTCCTGTCTGATCGGCGATTTCGCTGTGCGACTGCCCGATGAAAAAGGCCAGCCGGACCACCTGCCGCTGGTCCTCGGGCAGTTGTTCCAGCGCGGCCCGGACGCGGGTTTCCCGCAGGCGTGCATCCATTTCGTCGGCGACATCCGGCAACGGCGCCGGTTGAAGCGCTGGTTCGTCCGGATTGAGTTCCGCAGTCTTTTGCCGCCGTAGTCGGTCAATACGGCGGTTTCGGGCAATACGGAAAAGCCAGGTGCTGGCGGAGGATTTACCCGGATCGAAAAGATCCGCCTTGCGCCAGAGCGTGACCATCACGTCCTGCGCAACTTCCTCTGCAACGGCATTGTCCGCGCCCTGTTTCATCAGGTAGCCCTTCAGGCGCGGAGCGAAATGATCGAACAGTTCAACGAAGGCAGCCTTGTCCCGCTCCGCCGCGACCTTGACGATGAGATCGGAAAAATACTGCGCATTCGCCAACGGTTATCAAACTCCCTGCCGAGCCAACGGTCCTGATCGATCTTTAACACGTTCGCCGGTTTTCGAAAGGGGGTTGAGGCACACCGCCACACTGTTGCCGTGATTAACCGCAACAGGCTGTGGGACGATCCGGGAACCGGACCCGTTCCGACGGCCCGCGCCCTGACATGAGAAAAAGAGCGACGAAAAATTCAAAAAACCAATTGCCACGGCTTCAACCCTTTCGTAACCCGCTTTAAGTTATCATTAAAGCAAGGTTTATATGTCAGACGGCAATTGAATTGAATTCGACGGAAACTCAAAGCCAAACGGTGTGGAGATGATGAAAGCAAAATCGCTGGTTCTAGCCCTTGCAGGTCTGGCCGTTTCGAGTGCAGTGGCTTTCGCGCAAACCCCGACGCTTCTGAAGCAGCACAACGACTGGGCGGCCTATGCGCTGACAAGCGGCAGCGGCAAGGTCTGCTACGCGTTGACCAAGCCGACCACCTTGCTTCCCGGGGATCGCAATCACGGGGATGTCTTTTTCTTCGTGACGAGCCGCCCGGCAGAAGGTGTCAGCTCGGAGCCGAGCCTGCTTGTCGGTTACCCCTTCAAGGACAAGTCCTCGGTGTCGGTCGATATCGACGGCACGAACTTCACGCTGTTCACCAACAATGACGGTGCCTGGGTGGAAAATGCCGCGACAGAGGCTCAGCTTGTCGCCGCCATGAAGGCAGGCCGGGAAATGAGCGTGAATGGGGAATCCAGTCGCGGCACCCGGACGACCTACAAGTTCTCGCTTTCCGGTGTTACGGCAGCGATCAATACCGCCAGCCAGGCCTGCCAGTAACCGGCAAGGCCTATCCCACGTTCACGACATTGACCCGGCAGGACGCTTCTGGCGCCTTCGCCGGGCTTTTCGGCATGCATGGGTCCGCTGGCCGCATGGCACCAATGCAGCCGGAAAACTTGATTTTTACCGGCGTTTGTGGTTTTGGAAACGGCTTGAGCATGCCGCGTTCGATTGAGCGCAGACAGGATGCTCCGACATTTTATAAATCGATCGACTTTCTGACTTCCGTTTCCTGCTGGTCGGAAGTCTGACGATCAGGTGACCGGCTGCCGCATCCACCGAACTGGATACGCCACGAAAAGCGCCGGACAGGAAAACGGATCACGACATGGCGATTACGCTCGATATCGCGCGGGACAATCCGAACGCGCCGACCGTTCCAGCCGCAGCATCCCTGCTGCCGGGCGAGGAAAAGCCGGTGCTTGTCGGCCTCAGCCGCGAAGAACTGGGCGAAGCGCTCGGCACCATCGGCGTACCGCAGAAACAATGGCGGATGCGAGCCTCCCAGCTCTGGCATTGGCTGTATGTGCGTGGCGTCTCCGATTTCGCGCAGATGACCAACATCGCCAAGGACCTGCGCCAGAAGCTTGCCGAGAATTTCTCGATCGCCCGTCCGGAGATCGTTTCCGAGCAGATTTCCGTCGACGGCACGCGCAAATGGCTGTTCCGCTTTCCCCCGCGCGGCGCCGGCCGCCCGGTCGAGGTCGAAACCGTCTATATTCCCGAAGAAGGCCGGGGAACGCTGTGTGTTTCCTCCCAGGTCGGTTGCACACTGACCTGTACCTTCTGTCACACCGGCACCCAGAAGCTGGTCCGTAATCTGACCGCGGAGGAAGTCCTCTCGCAGATCCTTCTGGCGCGCGACCGCCTCGGCGATTTTCCGGAAGCCCACACGCCGCAGGGGGCGATTGTTCCGTCCGAGGGCCGGCTGGTCACCAATGTCGTGATGATGGGCATGGGCGAGCCGCTCTACAATTTCGAGAACGTGAAAAAGGCGCTTCTGATCGCCTCCGACGGCGACGGCCTGTCTCTCTCCAAGCGGCGCATTACCCTGTCGACCTCCGGCGTCGTTCCGGAAATTTTCCGCACGGGCGACGAAATCGGCTGCATGCTGGCGATCTCCCTGCATGCGGTCCGCGACGAGCTGCGTGACGTTCTGGTGCCGATCAACAAGAAATGGAACATCGCAGCCCTGCTGGACGCCTGCCGCAACTACCCGGGCCTGTCCAACGCCAAGCGCATCACCTTCGAATACGTGATGCTGAAGGGCATCAACGACAGCAACAAGGACGCACTGGATCTGGTCCGACTGCTGAAGGGCATTCCGGCCAAGATCAACCTGATTCCGTTCAACCCTTGGCCGGGCTCCGAATACGAATGTTCCGACTGGGATCGCATCGAGGAATTCGCCGACATCGTCAACCGCGCCGGCTATGCCTCCCCCATCCGCACCCCGCGCGGCCGCGACATCTTCGCCGCTTGCGGCCAGCTCAAGTCGGCATCCGAACGCATGCGCAAGAAAGACCGGGACGCACTGGCGGCCCAGGCGTAGGCAGTCGAGCCAGAGTTTCCCTTCGGGCGAACCGCATCGCTTTTTCCAGCCGCGTTTCATGAACCGCGATGTTTCAGGTGCCAAACATGCAAAAAAGCCGCCCGAAGGCGGCTTTTTTCGTTTCAAACGCGTTTCAACTTACACAAGTCCTGCCTTCGACAACGGCAAGCTCGTGATCCAGTCGCCTTTCGCCGCAGCGATGGCATTCGCGACGGCCGGGCCGATTGGAGGCGTTCCGGGTTCGCCAATGCCGGTCGGCGGCTCGTTCGAGGCGACGATATGCACCTCGACTTCCGGCATGTCGGACATCCGCAGCGGCTCGTAGGTATCGAAGTTGGTTTCCTCCACCACTCCGTCCACCAGCGTGACCTGATTGCGCAGGATCGCACCGAGGCCGTAGCCGATACCACCTTCCACCTGGGCAACGATGTTGTCCGGATTGATCGGCGTGCCGCAATCCACCGCGGCGGTCACCTTCTCGACCTTCACCGTACCGTCGTCGCGGAACGAGATTTCCGCCACTTCCGCCACGTAGGAGCCGAAGGACTTGTGCACGGCGACGCCCCGGTAACGGCCGTCGCCCGGCGGCTGATCCCAGCCCGCCTTATCCGCAGCCAGCTTCAGGACATTCGCCTTCCGCGGATCGTCCCGGATCATCTCCAGCCGGTAGGCGACCGGATCCTTGCCGGCTTCCTTCGCCAGCCGGTCGATCATGGTTTCCATGACGTAGGCCGTGTGGGTATGCCCGACCGACCGCCACCACAGAACCGGGACCTGCGTTTCCTGAAACGTCTGGTCCATGTTCATCAGCCCAAGGGCATAGGACGTGTCATGCGCACCCTCGGTCATGTTGTGGTCGACGCCATCCTTCATGAGCATCGCCTCGAACGCGGTGCCCTTGACGATCGATTTCGCCGCGATGTTGTACTTGAACGCCGTGACGTTGTTGTCGGCGTCGAGGCCAACCCTGATCCTGTGAGCCGACATTGGCCGGTAATAGCCGCCCGCCATGTCGTCCTCTCGGGTCCAGACGATCTTCACCGGTGCGGGCTCCATTCCGTCTGCCTGCATCGCCTTGGCCAGCATCGCGATCTCGACGACGGGATGGGCATCGGCCTGGGCCCGCCGGCCGAAGGAACCGCCTGCCCAGAGCGTGTTGATCCTGACGTTCTGGAACGGGATGCCAAGCACCGTGGCCGCAACGTTATGATCGATGGTCTGGATCTGGGATCCGAACCAGAGTTCCGCGGTCTCACCGTCGAACATCATAGCGATGTCGAGCGGCTCCATGGCTCCATGTGCCAGGAAAGGGAAATCATAGTCGGCCTCGATCACCTTCGCCGAGGCTTCAAGGACCGCATCGACGTCACCGTCTTCGCGCACCTTTACGCCCGGCTGTGCCGTCATCTCCTTGAGCTCGGCGATCATGGCGTCGCTCGACCGGGTCTCCGCCCCGCTGTCATCCCATTCGATTTCCAGCAGCGACCGGCCCTTGATCGCCGGCCATGTGCTTTCGGCGACCACGGCGACGCCGTTCGGAAGCTCCAGCACATTGACGACGCCGGGCACTTTCCTGGCTTCGCTCGCGTCGAACGACTTCACCTTGCCGCCAAAGCGCGGCGCCCTGGCGACGGTCGCCACCAGAAGGCCGTCCCGCTGGAAATCCATGGTGTAGGTGTTCGGCGCACCGACCGTCTTGTTCTTCACGTCGAGGCGCGGAAAGGACTTGCCGATATAGACCCACTGGTCCGGTGTCTTCAGCACCGGCTCGGCCGGAACCTCTTCACCGGCGGCAAGGCCGGCCAGGTCGCCCAGCGTCGCGGACTTGCCGGACCCGTGCGAGACGACACCGTCGGATACGGTGATTTCCGAAGCAGGCACGCCCCAGTCCTTCGCGGCTGCGGCGACAATCATCGCCTTGGCCGCAGCGCCCGCCTGGCGGTACTGCATGAAGGAGTTGGCCATGGCCGTGGAGCCGCCCGTACCCTGAACGCCGAACAGCGTGTTGGCGTAGAGCTGCGGATTCGATGGCGCGAACTCGACCCTGACCTGATCGTGCGCCGCATCAAGTTCGTCGGCAACGAGCGTCGCGAGACCGGACGCCGTTCCCTGGCCCTTGTCCAGATGCTTCGACAGCACCACAACCGTGTTGTCCGGCCGGATATGCACGAAAGGCTGGAGGAAATCGCCTTCGGCCGCCGACGCTGCCGATCGCGGCAGGTTCATTGCCAGAACGAGACCGCCAATGGTGCCCGCGGACACTTTCAGAAAGGTGCGGCGGCTCGGTTGAGCAGCCTCAAGAGGTTTTTGCAGGAGATGCAACATGGCTCAGCCCTCCATCTTGTCGGATGCAAGGTGGATTGCCTTGCGGATACGGGCGTAGGTGGCGCAGCGGCAGACGTTGCCGTCCATGGCGAAGTCTATGTCTTCGTCGGTCGGCTTGCGCGTCTCGCTCAGGAGTGCGGTCGCAGCCATGATCTGGCCGGACTGACAATAGCCGCATTGGGGTACGTCCAGCTCCTGCCAGGCGGCCTGCACGGCTTCGGCGGCCTTGCCGTCGATCCCTTCGATTGTGGTGATTTCAGCGTCTTCCACGTCTCCCACCATGGTCTGGCAGGATCTGATCGGCATGCCGTCCAGATGGACGGTGCAGGCGCCGCACGACGCGATGCCGCAACCAAATTTGGTGCCGGTCAATTTGAGTTCGTCGCGCAGTGCCCACAAGAGCGGGCTGTCGGGATCGGCATCGAGCGTGCGCGTTTCCCCGTTGATTTTCAATGTCACTGACATCTGGAGACATCTCCTTTGGCTGGCCTGATCTGGCTAAAGGAAGTAAACTACACTGTGCAGTTTAATGATTGTCTGCGCGTCTGTAAACGCCGTAGTTTACATAGAGCGGAATTTTTGGGATGTAAGGGATCAGGAGACAACGCGCGAAAAAAATCAGCCGTGGGAGAACTCGGATCAAGCATGTCCGTATCAGACCGGAAGAAAAAGCAGATCATTGAAGCCGCGATCGCGGAATTTCAGGAAAAAGGCTATGCCGGCACCAGCATGGACCGGATTTCCGAGCGGGCTCAGGTATCCAAGCGAACGGTCTACAATCACTTCGAAAGCAAGGAAGTGCTCTTCCACGAGATCAACCAGTTTCTCGTCGACCAAGTGAATTCTGCGCTTGAAATTCCCTACGACAATACGAAACCGATCCGCGAAATGCTGATGGAGCTCGGCTGGGCGGAAGGCGCGCTGCTGATCAATCCGTGCTTCATGAACCTTGCCCGCATGGTGATGAGCGAGACGATCCGCGACCCGGCGCTGGCAGCGGACATGGAAGCACGCATGACCCTCCAGTCCGATTTCGAAGCCGTTCTGCGGCGCGCCAGCGAAGAAGGCCGGCTGTCCGTCGACGACCCGGCGGTCGCGGCAAAGCAGTTTCTCGGTCTTATCAAGTCACGCGGCTTTTTCCCGAACCTCTACGCCGCCCGTGTCCCGGACCGGGCGGAAATCGACAAGATCATCGCCGAGAGCGTGGATATGTTCATGGCGAAATACGGCAAGGACGCGAGCCGGCCTCGACAGACGTGAGCGTCAGGCATTGATCGAACCGAAGGCAAGGTCAGCTTTTCCCCTGGCCTTCCACCGGGTTTTCCAGGAGCAGTCCCCAGCCGGTCCGCTCCGTCATCCGCTGGCGGGTCTTCTCTGAAATCAGTCCATCGACATTTTCCGGCATCCAGCCGCCGCCGAGACCCTTGTAGACCGCAATAAGGTTGGTCAGCACATTGGCCTGGGCCGCGATCAGCCGCTCTTCCGTAACAAGCTGGTGCCGTTGTGACTGAACGACCCGGTTATAGGGCGCAGTGCCGTCCTCGAACTGGGCATCGACTTCGCTCACCGCACTGCGCGCGGCCGCGACGGCGCGGCGCAGATAGACCGCTTCCTGTTTCGACCTCAAGAACCCCGTCAGGCCGTTTTCCACTTCCGCATAGGCGGCCAGCACGGTTCGCTCGTAGTCCAGCAGGGCTTCCTGGAATTTGGCGTCCTGAACGCGGACATTGTTCTGAATCCGGCCGTAGTTGAGGAAATTCCACGAAAATCCCGGATTGATGAAACCCGCTGCCGTACCGTTGCCGAAGAGATTGGCGAAATCGTCCGCCCTGACACCGATCGCCCCGGAGATCGAGAATGCCGGGAAGAGGTCGGCTCTGGCCACGCCGATCTGCGCCGAGCGGGCCGCCGCCCTGTATTCCGCGCTGCGGATATCCGGGCGTCGGCGCAGCATGTCGGCGGGAACCCCGATGGCCACTTCTGCCGGAACGCGCGGAAATCGCGACCTTGACCCGAGGCGGGACTTGACCCCTCCCGGCGGCTCGCTCAGGAGAAGGCTCAGGGCATTATAGGCCCGCGCCAGTTTCGCCTCGTAATTCGGGATGCTTGCCAGAGTGTTATTGTAGAGAACCGTCGCCTCGCTGACGGCCAGCCTCGTGGCTGTTCCGTTCTCGAGACGCAATTTTGTGAGATCCAGCGACGCCTTCTGCAGCACGGCATTTCTGCGCACGGTGGCGATCAGCTGCTGCAGTTCCCGGATGGTGATGTAGACGGCCGCAATATCGCCTGTCAGCGTAACGAGCGCATCGTCATAGGAAGCAAGCTTGGCTTTCAGATCGGCATCCGCCGACTGGATATTCCGCCGGATCTTGCCCCACAGATCGATCTCCCAGCCGGCATCGAAACCGGCAGAGACATCGGTGAATTGATTGTCGACCAGCCCGACGCGTTCAAGGTCGCTGATAAAGGGATCCTTGGTGCTGAAGCGGGTGGTTCTGGAGCTCACATTCGCCTGCTGTACCTGCGGGAACAGGTTTCCGCCGGCGATGCCGAGCTGAGCGCGCGCCTGATAAACCCGCACCCCCGCAGCCTGCAGGCCGACATTCTGGCGATAGGCCTCTGCGATGAGGCTGTTCAGCGTATCGTCCCTGAAAACATGCCACCAGGGCACAGAATTTGCGCTGCGGCTGGTAAAGCCGGTGCGGCTGTCTATCGGAAGGTTTGCCCCGGCACCCCAGCTGTCGAGTACGGGCGCATCTGGCCGTTCGAAATCCGGTCCGACCATGCAGCCGCCGAGCATCAACATGCCGCTCAAAACCAGACCGTGACGGATTTGCCTTGAATGCCCCATGCCGCCCCTACTTACAAATCAAACGGAATAATGAAATTCATCCAACTGTAGAGGCGCAGGTTTATTCGCCGCAAGTCGGCCACCCATCCACCGCCCCCGCCGGTATAGATCGCCACCGCGCCATGCGCGCCGGCCGGATAGCGAACGAGGGCCGGATCGTCGTCCAGATCGATTTCCACGGCGAAACGGCCCTGCGGCTTCATGAATAGGAATTCCGGCACAAATCCGCTTGGCAGGATCTGTCCCTGACCCGTCCCTTCCCAGATGTTCTTCACCCTGCCCTTGAAGATACGTCCCGGATATATGTCCAGGGCCACTTCGACCGGCTGACCGGATTTCACGAATTTCAGATGTTCCTGGTAGAAGGTAGCCAGGAAATAAGGATCGGCGTCGGCAATGAAAGCAGCGACGGCGGCGATGCGTACACCGCCCACCACAAGCCCCGGCCGGGCCTGCTGCGAGATGATTGTCCCGTCTTCCGGTGCATAAATCGTGGTCTGATCGAGATAATACTGCGCCTGATCGACCTGCGCCTGGGCCGAGACTACCTGGGCGTTCACCCCGTCGATCTGGGCCCCCACCGCCAGTTGCGCCTTGTTCAGGTTCGCTTCCGACTGCGCGACCTGCGCCGTTGCCGTAGCCAGCTCGGAATTCCACCTGTCCAGCGTTTCCTGTTTGGCCCCACCCCTGGGAACCAGATCCGCATAGCGCGTGACCTGTTCCGCAGTGTACTGCTGCCTGGCAACCGCCTCGTCGCGCGAATCCTGGGCCAGGTCGACATCTTCCTGCAGGCTCAGCGCATTCTGCTGATTGCTGACCAGGCTCGCCATCGCCTCCTGAAGCTGCGCGACGTAAAGCGTCGTGTCGAACTGATAGAGCTTGTCGCCTTTTTTCACCCTTTCGTTCTGCCCCACATACACCTCCTCCAGAAGCGTCGGATGAGGCAGGCGCGGGGTGATCTGGATCGTCTGCCGGATGACATGGCCGTCGATTGAAAAGGGAGTGTAGAACCTCAGGAAAACCACCAGCAGGAACAGGACATGGACGCCTACCCAGAAGGTGACGACACCCCAGGCAATATTGAACTTCAGCCAGCGGAACTTGTAGAACACCAGCCACATGAAGATGGCGTAGGCGACCAGAATGAGAATGGCGATAGTCATGCCCCGGCTCCATCCTCTGATGGAGCTTTCGGCGCCTCGCCAGAGAGTACCTGTGCGGGAGCGGCCTTTACCGCGACAGCCGGACCCGGCCCACTGTCCTCTGCCTGCGGATCGTCACCTTCCAGCAATGGTTCCGCGTTCCTGGGGTGCTTGCGGATGTCGACCGTGAGCGAGTCGTGATAAGCCCAGATGAGTGCGTGGATCCACGGAAACACGGTGAAAAGCCCGATCCAGCCGCCGAGTTTCACGGACTCGGCATGCGGATGGTTCCGCTTCTCCGCGAGCTTGCCTGGCAACCCGCCCAACGTGATCATCGCAAAAAAGAATGCAACGACAATCAGCACAAGGATCAGGAAAGTCAGATAATCGTAGGTGTCCAGTTCAAAGTCGATGAGATTCATTCTGCCTCCGGCCGATTTAGTCAGCAGATTGTCGATTTGTATTATTGTCAAAAGCATCAACCCTCCCGCACCCAATTGCAAGACGCGGTGCCCGGCGCGGCTTGCGTCCTTTTTCGGCGGCAACATGAACGCCGGCGTTTCGGGTAACCGGCCACTCCGTCGACAAATGAACGCAGGTGGAACCGCAAGGGCTTGCGCCGGGAAGAGAACCGGCTAAATTGCCGCAAATTTTCAACGTGCGGTCAAACCGCCCGGGAACTGCTCAGGATATGGAATTTGACCCGGTTTCGGGGCAACTCCAGATCTCCGGCGGCCCCCGGAACAGCAAAACTGGACCTTCCCTAAATGGCGTATGGTGACATCAAGAAAGTCGTTCTGGCCTATTCCGGTGGCCTGGACACGTCCATCATCCTGAAATGGCTGCAGACCGAACTGGGTTGCGAAGTGGTGACTTTCACCGCCGACCTCGGCCAGGGTGAGGAACTGGAACCGGCGCGCAGGAAGGCCGAGATGCTCGGCATCAAGGAAATCTACGTCGACGACCTGCGCGAGGAATTCATCCGCGATTTCGTCTTCCCGATGTTCCGCGCCAATGCCGTTTATGAAGGTGTCTACCTGCTCGGAACCTCCATCGCCCGGCCGCTGATCTCCAAGCGGCTGATCGAAATTGCCGAGGAAACCGGCGCCGACGCCATCGCACATGGCGCCACCGGCAAGGGCAACGACCAGGTCCGCTTCGAACTCGCCGCCTATGCGCTCAATCCGGACATCAAGGTGATCGCCCCCTGGCGCGACTGGACCTTCAAGTCCCGGACAGACTTGATCGACTTCGCCGAAAAGCATCAGATCCCGGTTCCGAAAGACAAGCTCGGCGAAGCCCCTTTCTCCGTCGATGCCAACATGCTGCACTCTTCCTCCGAAGGAAAAGTGCTGGAAGACCCGGCCGAGGAAGCGCCCGCCTATGTCTACCAGCGCACGGTTGACCCGACCGAAGCCCCCGATGTCGTCACCGAGATCGAGATCGGTTTCGAAAAGGGCGACGCGGTTTCGCTCAACGGTGAAAAGCTGTCTCCGGCGACCCTCTTTGCCAAACTCAACGACTATGGCCGCGACAACGGCATCGGCCGACTCGACCTGGTCGAGAACCGCTTCGTCGGCATGAAAAGCCGCGGCATCTATGAAACGCCGGGCGGCACGATCCTGCTGACCGCGCACCGGGGAATGGAATCCATCACCCTGGATCGCGGCGCTGCGCATCTGAAGGACGAGTTGATGCCGCGCTACGCGGAGCTGATCTACAACGGCTTCTGGTTCTCGCCCGAGCGCGACATGCTGCAGGCCCTGATCGACAAGAGCCAGGAGCATGTGACCGGGTCGGTCACGCTGAAGCTCTACAAGGGCAACGTCATCCTCACAGGCCGGTCTTCGCCCTATTCGCTCTATTCCGAAGAACTGGTCACCTTCGAGGACGACCAGGGCGCCTATGACCAGAAGGACGCCGCCGGCTTCATCAAGCTGAACGCCCTGCGCCTGCGCACTCTGGCCAAGCGCAACAGGCTCGGCTGAGACCCTAGCGATGACGGGGCCGGCGGCAGAGTTGACGAATGACCTCACCGCCGCCGGGTTCCTGCGTCTGGGCGGGTTTCATCCCGCCCCGGACCATCCCCTACCCGCGCTTTCCGGTGGCCGGAAGGCAGAAAGCCTCCTGCTGATCGGCAGCACCGGCCCGGCTTTGTGGCCGGTCTTCGAGAACAGCCCGGAATATACCGACGGCCGGCCCGACCCGCTCGACCGCTATACGAAACGTGTCCTGGGCGAATGCGCCGCAAGGCACGGCTTCAAGGCGCTGTTTCCCTTCGAGGGCCCGCCGTATCATCCCTTTCAGCAATGGGCGTTGAAATGCGGCGGCTTCTCGCCGAGCCCCCTGGGCGTGCTCGCGCATGGCGCCTTCGGGCTTTGGGCGGGCTTCAGGGCCGCGTTTCTGAGCTCCGCGAAGCTTCCCGAGGCCTTGGCTGTGGCTGAAGACGGTCCCTGCCCGACCTGCGCGGACAAACCCTGCCTCTCCGCCTGCCCGGTGGACGCCATATCGCTTGAAAACGGTTACGACGTGCCCGCATGCCGGGAGTATCTGGCGGGTAATCCGGCGAGCGACTGCTGGTCCGGCTGTCTGGCCCGGCGCGCCTGTCCTTTCGGAGCCCCGCACCGGCAAGCCTCCGGGACGGCCGGTTTTCACATGAAGAGTTTCGCCGTTTAGAGACTGTCTTCAGTCGAGCAGCTTCACGACACCGTCCCGGTCCGGGCAGATTTCCAGCGCGTCCGCCGCCGTGCGCCCGTCGCCAAGCGGCGCATCGGGCCAGATTTCGGCCAGCGGGATCAGAACGAAGGCCCGGTCACCCATACGCGGATGCGGTATTTCGAGGTCGCTTTCCACCACCTTTTCAAGGCCATAGATCAACACATCGATATCGATCGACCTCGGCCCCCAGCGGACATCGCGCACCCGCCCGAGTTCGGCCTCCACCTCAAGACAGCGCTTCAACAGCTCGACCGGGCTGAGAAGCGTGTCGATGACCACACAGCAATTGCGGTAGTCGTCCTGCGGCACAGGCCCCCAGGGCGGCGTGCGGTAGTCGGAAGACCGCAGCACCAGCGTGATGCCCTCCGTCTGCTCCAGCTTTCCTATCGCCTTATCCAGGATGGCCTTCGTATCGCCGACGTTGGACCCGAGGCCCAGGGCGCAGCGTGTCGGGGCGCGGCGGATCGGAGTCTCGCCGGTTTCATCGGTGCCCGGCGTCCATTTGGAAGTTGTCATCTCAGTTGGGGTTCCGTTCAAGCGAGGTTGCCTCAAGCATACGCACGCAATCCGCATGTGGACCCACATCATGCGCCCGCACGATCGCCGCCCCTTTCAAAAGGGCGGTCATGTGGACGGCGAGTGAGCCATAAAGGCGGTCTTCGATATCCGCACCGAGCACGGCGCCGATCATCCTCTTGCGCGATGCTCCGGCAAGAAGCGGCAGCCCGTGTTTCTTCAGGGTCTCGAAGCGGTTGAGAACAAGAAAATTCTGGTCGATGGTCTTGCCGAATCCGAAGCCCGGATCGAGAATCTGCTTTTCCCGGGCGATACCGGCCCGGCTTGCAAGTTCCATCGAGGTTTCGAAGAACCTGTCGATGTCGCCGAGAATATCGAGATCGCCGTCGGCACCCGAACGATTGTGCATCATCACCACATGCGCCCCGGCCTCGGCCACAGCATCCGCCATGGCCGGATCCTTCTGCAGGCCCCAGACGTCATTGACGATGACCGCTCCCGCCGCGCAGGCGCGCCGGGCGATTTCAGCCTTGTATGTATCGATGGAGACCGGCGTTCCGAGACTGACGACATCTTCCAGGACGGGCGCGAGCCGTGCCCATTCCTCTTCCTGCGCGACCGGCACCGAATTCGGCCGCGTGCTCTCCGCTCCGATATCGAGAATATCGGCACCCTCGTCGATCATCGCCCTTGCATGGGCCAGCGCCGCACCGGGCACGGCATGCTGTCCGCCGTCCGAGAAGGAGTCGGGTGTCACATTCAGGATGCCCATCACATGCGGGCGGTCTGTCGGCAGACGGTATGCAGCGGCTTTCGCCATGTCGCGGCTCCTCAGGGCCAGCACCCAGGATTAATCCGGCTCCTGATGCCTGCTCCGTCGGAACGGGTCAAGCGCCATCGCACGCGCGCGCCCCTGTTATTCCGGCTTCGCACCGGATGCGCCTTACTCCGCAGCGGCTTGTTGCGGCACCTGACTTTTGAAATACATGCTGCAGGCGATACCGACAATCGGCATCGCCGGCAGGATCACGGCCAATCCAAGGACCGGATCATGCAGGGCAGCGACAATCAGGCTCGCCACGATACCGCCGCCGAACTGCAGAAATCCGACGAGGGACGAGGCAGCGCCGGCGATATTCGGAAACGGTGCCATGGACTCCGTGAAGCTGGCCGGCAGGACCAGAGCCAGGCCGAATGCGAACAGGGCGACAGGCCCCATGACGGTCGTGACTGTCGGTTGCTGTGTCAGGTTCAGCCAGCACATCAGCACGGACGCGACAACCCAGATCGCCAGGCCGTAGGGCACCAGTTTGCGCGCCTCCACGACCCTGAGCAGGCGGCCGGTCAGGATCGTGCCCGAAATGAAGGCCCCGGATTGGATGATCATCGACAGGCCGAACTCGGACGGCTTCAGGCCGACCTCATAGATCAGCACGAAGGGCAGGACGGTTGCCAGCGCATAGAGTGTGCCGAGACCGAAGCCGATCAGAAGGCTGGGCCCCAGAAAACGCGGATCCTTGAGCAGGGTCATGTAATTGGAAAACAGCCGGCGCGGCTTCAGGTGATGTTTGCCGGGGTTTGGATTGGTCTCCACCTGAAAGAGGACAACCGCAATCATCAGCATGGCTCCGTAGATCACCATGCACCAGAACACTTCCTGCCAGCCGAACAGCTCCAGCACGAAGCCGCCGATTGTCGGTGAGATGGCCGGACCGAGCGCCAGCATCATGGCGATGGTGTTCATGATCCTGGACGAAGCCTGACCGGAAAACTGGTCCCGGACGATCGCACGGGAGACGGCAATGCCGATGGCCGCGCCGACACCTTGCAGCGCCCGCGCAGCGACCATGAATTCCACCGTCGGCGCAAGCGTCGCCAGCACACTGGAGATCAGATAAAGAGTAAGGAAAGCCAGCGTGACGGGCTTGCGTCCGAAGGCATCGGTGACCGGGCCGCAGACCAGCTGGGCAAGGGCGAAGCCGGCAAAATAGGCTGTCAGGGTAAGCTTGACCGCTGAATCGCTGGTACCGAACGCCTCAACAAGCGCGGGCATGGCCGGCGTATACAGCGCCATCGAGATGGGACCGATGGCGACAAGGCCAGCGCCGAGAAGCGCAGTGCGCCTTGCGCTCATGATCGGGGTGTCGGAAATCATTTCTGTTTCCCTCTGGAAACCTCTTGCAGCATGCTGTCCTTCATCGTCTGCAACAGATCTTCCAGAACGTGCTGTTTGTCCGGCGCAATCTCTTCCAGCGCCTGCGAGCGCACCGACTGAAGAGCCGTGCCGATGCGTTCAAGGAGCGGATCGGACTGCGGCGTCAGCTTGATGAGCTTCGCCCGTTTGTCCGTCGGATCGGCGCAACGCTTGATCAGACCGGCCGCTTCCAGGGAATCCAGATATCCGACCAGGGTCATCGGCTCGACATACATGTTCTCGGCCAGAACAGCCTGCCGCTGTCCGGGACTGCGCCAGACATAAAACAGGGTTCTCGCTTCGCCGACCGTCAGCCCCGTGTCGACATCCATAAGGGCTGTTTCAAAGCGTCTGCGGATCAATCGTGCCAGATCGACGACCAGCATGGTGACGCCAACGCTCGGAGGAGGAACAGACATCGCCACTCCAATTTAGTAAGGTTACCTTACGAATTACGCCTTCCACCACATACTGTCAATGCGCACTTGTGACATTGCATTGCACAATCCTTCCCGGCCACGTATAAAGGCGCCAAATTCGGCGAAGCAGCCGATCTGTAGATATCTCACATCCAGACATGCTGCGGGTCCTCAAAGGGCCCGCTCTGTCTTTTGGAGCCACTCATGAACTTGCGCAATATTGCCATCATCGCACACGTTGACCATGGCAAAACAACACTGATCGACGTTCTTCTCAAGCAATCCGGCGCGTTCCGCGACAACCAGCGCACGGAAGAACGAATGATGGACTCCAACGACATAGAGCGCGAACGCGGGATTACCATCCTTGCGAAGGTGACGTCGCTGGTCTGGAAAGACACCCGCATCAACATCGTCGACACACCCGGCCACGCCGATTTCGGCGGTGAGGTCGAGCGTATCCTGCACATGGTCGACGGCGTGATCCTGCTGGTGGATGCCGCCGAAGGCCCGATGCCGCAGACGAAATTCGTGCTCGGCAAGGCGCTGAAGCTCGGCCTCAAGCCGATCGTCGCGATCAACAAGATCGACAAGCCCGAGCAGCGCGCCGAGGAAGTCCTCGACGAGGTCTTCGACCTGTTCGCCGCGCTCGACGCCAATGAAGACCAGCTCGATTTCCCGGTTCTCTACGGCTCCGCCAAGCAGGAATGGATGGCGCTCGAGCCGGACGGACCGCAGGACAACATGGACCCGCTGTTCGACATGGTTCTCGACCGGATCGCCGAGCCGGAAGCCGAGCCGGGCGAATTCCGTATGCTGGCGACGACCATCCAGTCCGATCCTTTCCTCGGCCGCATCCTGACCGGCCGTATTGTTTCGGGCACCGCCGTGCCGAACATGGCCGTCAAGGCCCTGGCACGGGACGGCAGCGTCGTCGAGACCGGCCGCATCTCCAAGGTTCTCGCCTTCCGCGGCCTGGAGCGTCAGCCGATCGATCAGGGCGAAGCAGGGGACATCGTCTCCATTGCCGGCCTGACCAAGGCCACCGTCGCCGACACGCTCTGCTCCCCCTCCATCAGCGAGCCGCTGCAGGCCCAGCCGATCGATCCGCCGACCCTGTCCATGACCTTCCGCGTCAACGACAGCCCGCTGGCCGGCACCGAAGGCGCCAAGGTGCAGTCGCGTGTCATCCGCGAGCGCCTTATGAAGGAAGCCGAAGGCAACGTCGCCCTGAAGGTGGAAGAAACCGACGAGCCGGACGCCTTTGTCGTCTCCGGCCGCGGCGAACTGCTGCTGGCGATCCTGATCGAGAACATGCGCCGCGAAGGCTTCGAGCTCGGCGTCGGCCGTCCGCGCGTCGTCTTTCAGTATGACGATGCCGGAAACCGGCTGGAGCCGATCGAGGAAGTCATCATCGACGTCGACGAGGAGCACTCCGGTGCCGTCGTGCAGAAGCTGCAGGAACGCAAGGCCGATCTCCTGGAGATGAAGCCTTCCGGCGGCGGACGCACGCGTCTCGTCTTCCACGCCCCGACCCGGGGCCTGATCGGCTACCAGGCCGAGCTCATGTCCGACACCCGCGGCACGGCCATCTTCAACCGCCTGTTCCACGGCTACGAGCCCTTCAAGGGCCAGATCCAGGGCCGTCATACCGGCGTGCTCCTGTCCAACGGCACGGGCGAGGCGGTAGCTTACGCCCTGTTCAACCTGGAAGACCGCGGCCCGATGATGATCGACCCGGGCACCAAGGTCTATCCGGGCATGATCATTGGCGAGCATACCCGTGGCAACGACCTGGAAGTCAACGTCCTGAAGGGCAAGCAGCTCACCAACATCCGCTCCGCCGGCAAGGACGACGCGGTCAAGCTGACCACGCCGAAGAAACTGACCCTGGAAGCGGCGCTCTCCTACATCTCCGACGACGAGCTGGTAGAGGTCACCCCGGTGTCGATCCGCCTGCGCAAGGCAATGCTCGACCCGCATGAGCGCAAACGCGCCGAGCGCTCAGCCAACAAGGCCTCCGCGTAAGGCGACTGCCGAACCCGACACACCCTCTGCCCCGGCCTCGCGCCGGGGCCACGTCACGCGTGCATTGAAGGTCCCGGATGATGTCCGGGACCTTCGCTTGTTAAGGTCTCCCGTTGTGGGACACGGCCGGGGTATTTGAACGGGAGGTTTCGCCAAGTTCCTGCGTCACCCCGTGCGAGCGAAGCGAGACCCGGGGCCTACTCATTTCCAGGGAGCACGTGAACTGCACAAGCATTGCTCCCTGAAAGTCCCCTTTTTCAACAAGTTGCACGGCGAGTAGACCCCGGATCTGCGCTTCGCTTGTCCGGGGCGACACTCGGAGGGTCACATCCTCGATAGAGGTATTTGCCGCAACCTCCCGCTAAACTGCGACCGCACTCTCCTGTAAGGCAAAACCGGGTGCCAACCGCAGAACCCGTCTCACCTCCTCCGCAAAGCTTTGCCCGCAAAACCGCCCACCTTGGTTCAAATTATCAACCGGCCGGACAAATTTGAAATGCCATCCCTGTTTCCCCTGCGACAGATCCCCTAGATTCAGCGACAATCAAACAGACGCGGTCTGCCGAAAGCCGGACGGCCGCTGACCAGGAAAGCTGATTTCATGAAACACTTCGCGCTCGCATTGGCGATGGCCACAGGCCTTGCAACCTCTGCCCATGCCGCCACATTCGGCCCGCTGGTGGAAGCGGCCGAACTGTCCGCTTCGCTGGAGACAGCCCAGCCGGTCCTTCTCGACATCCGCAACGCCGGATATGAGGAAGGTCATGCGGACGGCGCCCTGTTCGCGCCCTATCGCATGTTCCGCGGACCGGCGGAAAACCCCGGTGGTCTCGTCGACGTCGAAAAGCTCGAAGCCGAACTCGAAGAGCTCGGCCTGGAGCAGGACGCCCCGATCGTGATCCTTTCCGAAGGCAAGACCGACACCGATTTCGGCGCCGCGGCCCGGGTTTACTGGACCTTGAAGTCCACCAGCTTCACCGACCTGTCGATCCTCAACGGTGGTCTCGTCTCCTGGCAGGCAGCCGGTCTGCCGGTGAACAAGACGGTTGAATCTGCCATGCCGAGCGAGCTTGAGCTGACCTTCGACGACACCTGGCTGGCAACGACCGCAGACGTCGCCGCTGTCGCCGCCGGCGAGAAAGACGCGCTTCTGGTCGATGCCCGTCCGGCCGATTTCTACAATGGTCAGAAGGCCCATGACGCCGCGAAACGCCCCGGCACCCTTCCGACCGCGACCAACCATGCCTATACCACCTTCTTCGACAAGGGCTCTCCCGCCATGTCGACAGCCATCGACCCGGCCGCCCTCAAGGCGACCCTCGGCGTTCAGGACGGTAAGGACACGGTCTCCTTCTGCAACACCGGCCACTGGGCCGCGACCCACTGGTTTGCTGTTTCGGAACTGGCCGGCGTGAAAAACGCCAAGCTTTACCCCGGTTCGATGGTAGAATATTCCAACGCCGGATTTGAAATGGCCAACACGCCCGGCCTTTTCGAAAACCTGTTGATCCAAATAAAGCAGATTATCAACTGACGTGACCACACTGACCGACAGCTCCTTGAACGCCACGACGCCAATCCTGCGCCGTGGCGTCCTCGTTCTGGCCGGCTTCGCCGTCGTCTTCGCGGCGGCGCTTCTGGCCGGTGGCCGCTTCGGCCTGATGCTCGCCATCGGGCTGGGTTTCGGCATCGTGCTGGAGGGTCTGCGCTTCGGTTTCGCCGGCCCCTGGCGCGCCATGATCCTGCGCCGCGATCCGGCCGGGATCTGGGCCCAGCTGCTGGCAATCGGTCTGGTCACGCTGGTGGCGCTGCCGATGATCTCCGCCGGTTCCGGTGAATTGGTCGGCGCGGAAGCGCCCGTCGGGTTCGCCATGATCGCCGGGGCGTTCATTTTCGGGGCCGCCATGCAGGTGGTGCTCGGCTGTGGCTCCGGCACCCTGGTCAACGCGGGCTCCGGCAACGCGGTTGCCCTGATCGCCCTGCCCTTCTTCGCCATCGGCAGCTTCGCCGGCGCCTATCACCTGATCTGGTGGACGGATCTCGGCGCGCTGCCGATCATCAAGTTTTCCGGCTGGCAGGGCGTCGCCCTCACGCTGCTCGGTCTTGCGGCCATCGCCGGCCTCCTGTGGAAGCTCGCCCCGCCCGAACACCGCCGTCTGCCGCGACGGCTGATCATCGCCGCCGTTCTGCTCGCAGCGTTCGCCATCCTCAATCTTCTCGTCGCCGGACAGCCCTGGGGCGTCGTCTACGGGCTGGGCCTCTGGGCCGCCAAGGCGGCTTCCGCCGCCGGCGCGGATCTCTCCGGGTCCGCCTTCTGGAGCGCGCCGGGCTCGCTCGACCGCCTGAAAAACAGCATCCTGACGGACTACACCTCACTGACGAATATCGGCATCGTGCTCGGCGCCTTTCTCGTTGCCAGCTGGCGCGTCGGCGGCCTGTCGCAGAAGCTCCCGAGGCTTCCGGTCCTGGCCTGGATTGCCGCCATCGTCGCCGGCTTCCTGCTCGGCTATTCCTCGCGTCTTGCCTTCGGCTGCAATGTCGGCGCGTTCTTTTCCGGCATTTCGACAGGAAGCCTGCACGGCTGGGTCTGGTTCGCAGCCGCCTTCGCCGGATCGATCTACGGTGTCCGTCTGCGGCCGCTCCTCAAGCTGGAGCCGAAACCATGACCCGTCTGGTCACCGCCACCATCGCGGTTCTGGGGATTGCCGTCCTGATCGCCCTCGACGCTTCCGCCACCCCGCCCAACCCCTACAAGGCCCCGCCGCTCCTTGCTCTAGGCTCCGGCACGGCACCAAGCGGCGGCTTCTGCGGCGCCTTGCCGGACGGGGCAGGGAAGTAGAGGAAAAAAGTCCCCGGCATCGAGAAAATCTCAGGCCCCAGATGAGAGCGCCTCTCTTTCGTCGTCCCGGACGCAGCGCAGCGAAGATCCGGGACCGGTGAGCCACAGACTTTCGTCTGATTCTTCTCCCCAAGCCAAATCCTTTGGCTCACCGGTCCCGGCTTGTGCTTCGCTTGCCGGGATGACGCACGAGGGGCATTGCTTCAAAAAACCCGTTCCACAAAAGACCCGGTTCAACCGTTCTCCAACGCCGCCA
The DNA here is from genome assembly GCF_947496995.1 of uncultured Roseibium sp. Classification (GTDB taxonomy): domain Bacteria; phylum Pseudomonadota; class Alphaproteobacteria; order Rhizobiales; family Stappiaceae; genus Roseibium. The sequence goes on along the minus strand of NZ_CANMFD010000005.1, from coordinate 312,243 downwards.
GCCGGGAATTCAACTCCTCGATCATCCACGCATCGCGCGGTGCGAGCCGGTCCGTCACCTGGAGGTCTTTCGCGATGGCTAAGGCTTTGGTCAGCATCTCTCGCGCCTTTTCGGGCACAGCTTCTGAAATCTTCACGTAGGAGACAACCAAGTCCCGCTGCCATTCACTGTTCGAGCCGTCCGACCCGGCAAGTCGCTCGGCAACCTCAAGACCGGCCTCGAAACGTATCAGTGCCTCCCCAAGCTTGCCTTGCGCGACCAGAACATCGCCGATCCTGTCATAGCTGACAGATAGATCACGCTGCCATTCGCTGTTCGAGCCGTCCGACCCGGCAAGTCGCTCGGCAACCTCAAGACCGGCCTCGAAACGGGTCAGCGCCTCTCCAAGCTTGCCTTGCGCAATTAGAACATCGCCCAGACAATTGTCCGCAACCATCTTCGCCCGGTGATCCTGCCGGCCAGACGCCAGATCATGTGCACGGGAAAAGGCCTCCCCGGCGATAACCAGATTTCCCGCGCTCACTGCGACGTCTCCGAGGTCGATCTGGGCAGCCTCGTTTTCGGGCCAGAGGCGAACGGCGTCCTGAAGGGCTTCAAGGGCCTTGGCCTTGTCATTCAGATACAATAAGGCAGCCCGGTGCCGGGCGGCTTCCGAAGCTTCAAAAAAAGCCTGTTTGCCTTCTTGCGCACGGTCATCCTGGATCTGGCGGAAGATGCCTTCGGCAAGCGCCGGTTGTCCCTGTTTCAGGGCAGCTATTGCATCCGTGATCGTCTGCGCGGTGGCATCCTCGGGTGAGACCTCCTCCAGTGCCTCCACTGCGTCTTCCACACGCTCAGCCGCTTTTTCCTGTTGATCACCGCTTTCTCCGCGCAGCGTCTGCGCCGCCGCGAACAGCCGGCGGAAATCCTCTGAGGACAAGTCCTTCATATGGTCGAGCACCTGCCCGTCAGTGGAGAGCGGTGACGATTTCTCAGGCACATTAACGTTGACAACCGTGGGAGAGGGTGTCCCCTCCTGATCTCTTCCTACTAACTTTGGAAAAAGCTTTAAAACTGTAAAAATGCCGCCCAACAACACAAGCGGAGGGCCTGCTACCCATGCTACTTGTTCGTGCAATGGTAAATTGGCGACGCCTGTGCAGACACCATGGCCCCAATGCCAACCAATACTTGCACAATCAAAAAATCCTAAAAATCCATTTTGCATCGAAATATCTCTGATACCCCCGCAATCAGAAGTATAAATAGCTTATACTAATCACCTCTATCAGCAAAACGTTCAACTTGCCCTTGTGCGCCGCAGCAGGCTTAATGCGCGCCGGTGGGATCACAGGCAGGAGGTGGCGTTGAGCAAGACCGATCAGGGCAATTTTTTCGAGGATTTCAAGATCGGGCAGGTGATCCGGCACGCGACGCCGCGCACAGTCACCAGCGGCGACCAGGCGCTTTATACGGCGCTCTACGGCTCCCGCTTCGCCGTGCAGTCCTCCGATGCCTTTGCCAAGGGGCTCGGCTATGCCCATGCCCCCATCGACGACCTGCTGACCTTCCATATCGTCTTCGGCAAGACCGTTCCGGATATCTCCCTGAACGCGGTCGCCAATCTCGGTTATGCGGGCGGGCGTTTCCTTGCGCCGGTGTTTCCCGGAGACACGCTCTCCACCGTCTCGGAAGTGATCGGCAAGAAGGAAAATTCCAACGGCAGGACCGGCGTCGTCTACGTGCGCTCCACCGGCTACACGGACAAGGGCACGGAGGTGCTGGATTACGTGCGCTGGGTGATGGTCAACAAGCGCGTTGCGTCCAACCCCGCGCCCGAACCGGTGGTGCCGGACCTTCCGGCCGCCCTCGACCCGCAGTCCCTCGGCATGGCCGTGCCCCTGCTGGACAGCGCCAGGTGGGACAACGACCTGTCCGGCTCGCAGTACCGCTTCGATGATTATGAAATCGGCGAGAAGATCGATCATGTCGACGGCATGACCGTGGAGGAAGCCGAGCACCAGATGGCCACCCGGCTGTACCAGAACACGGCCAAGGTTCATTTCAACCAGCACACGGAGGCGACAAGCCGCTTCGGCCACCGGCTGATCTATGGCGGTCACGTCATTTCCATCGCCCGGGCGCTGTCCTTCAACGGACTGGCGAACGCCTTCCACATCGCCGCCATCAACGGCGGCCGTCACGTCGCCCCGCTGGCAGCCGGCGACACCGTCTATGCCTGGTCCGAAGTTCTCGACAAGGCCGATATCGACGGGCGCACGGATGTCGGCGCGCTGCGCCTGAGCCTGATCGCCACCCGCAACCGGCCGTGCCACGACTTTCCCGGCAGGAACCCGGATGGCGCCTACGCGGACAACGTCATTCTCGATTTCGATTATTGGGCCTTGATGCCGAAATAGCCTTCGCGATCCGGATCAGCGGACGTTCAATTCAGATCAAAGAACGTCCGAAAGCTGATCGGTCAGAAAGGGGCTCTAAGGCTTCGCGGCAGGCACCACTTCCGTGGCGATCGGCCCGACGCCGTCGCCTTCGTCCGCGGTCTTCGGACCGAACGGCACCCAGCGCTTGAAGAAACCGCCGACAGACCCGCCGCGCGGTTTTTCCTCAGCCACGAAGGCCGTTTCAACCGCGGCGCCCGGCCGCTTCTGCGCTTCCGGAGCACTTACGGCTTCCGTAGCTGCGGTCTCTACCGGCTGATCGGTGGCAACAGGCTGCGCACCCGTTTCGGCATCGGTCCCGGCAACTGCGGTTTCGGCTGCCTGGTCCTCCTGCCCGCCGCCGAGAACTTCGGCGATGCGGTTGGAGCGTTCTTCCCAGCGTTTCTGGCGTTCCTCGCGCGCATCGAAGCGCGCGGCAAGCATCTGGAACTTCTCATTGTCCTTGCGCTGCTTCGCCGAAACGGCGGAGGCGATCCGCGGACTGATCTTCAGGTCCGGACATTTCGCGCTGGCGCGGAACGGCACGCCCTGAACCAGCGTTGTGGCGTCGAACACGTATTTCCGTTCGCAGACCGCGATCTCCGGCGGCTGCTGCGTGACTTCGAAATGGTCGTAACCGGTCTTCAGCATCTGCCAGAATTCCAGATGCTCGCTGTTGCGGTGGCGCGCCATGTTTTCCGGGGTCATGCGGAAGGGATAGGCCTGCACCTGGAAGGACCGCTGCCCGCCCTTGAAGCTGTCACGGGCCAGCGCGTAGATATCCTGAACCTGTTCGTCTGTCATGGCGTAACAGCCGCGCGACGAGCAGGCACCATGCACCATGAGGTGCGACCCTGTACGGCCGTGCGAGCGGTCATAGGCGTTCGGGTAGCCGAGATTGAAGGCCAGGTGATAGCTGGAGTTGGGGTTCATCAGCGCCGGGGTGATCTCGTAGAAGCCTTCCGGCGCCTGACGGTCGCCTTCCTTGAACTTCGGACCAAGGTCGCCGGACCACTTGCAGATCTCGAATTCTTCCAGAAGCTTGTATTTTCCGCTGCGCGTCTGTTTCCAGACCTCGAGCGCGGATTCTTCCTTGAAGATGCGGATCATGATCGGCGAAGTGGCGCTCATGTTGAGATCGCTCATCTTGCGCTTGATCGACGCACTGACCGGACGCTGCGCCTTGGGACCGTATCCGAATTCATCGGCCTGGCAGGAGGCAAGAAAACCGGCGGCAAGCAGCGCACAGGCTAGCCTGGTCGAGTTGCCGCGCAGACTTTCCAGACCTTGCCGGATGCCGTCCCGCATCTTCATGAAGCGCCGAAACACCATGATACTATCCCAAACTCGCCCGAACTTGCCGGAAACCGCTGGCGGCCTTCAGCCGTGTGCCAAGACGATCCGCTCGTATTTCCAGTCATTTCGCCCCTGCGCGAGGCTAGGGTACGATGGTTGACGATAAGTTACTGAATCTTGTTCTCACCTGCGAACCAAATTCCGGTGATGACAACCATTTTCGCAGAAAGACCGGTTTCAGCCCTTGTCCATGGTGACCTGAGTGCGGGAAAATTCTGGCCAGACAATGGCAAACCCGGCAGCTTTGTGCCGGGAATTGCGAATATTCTGCTGAAATTTCAGTAAATTGGCGTAACCGGCGCCTCAACAGCCAAACAAAAGCCCTTACAGCTCTCAGCCGAGTGTGCGGCCTATGGAGATGAATTTCTCGCGCCGCTGCTTGCGCAGTTCGTCCGCGCTCAGACCCGACAGTGTTTTCAGCGCAGCCTCGATGGACTTCCCCGCGGAGTCGATCACGATCTCGCGGGCACGGTGCGCGCCGCCGACCGGTTCCTCGATGATTCCGTCGATCACACCCAGTTGCTTGAGGTCCTGAGCGGTGATTTTCAACGCGGTCGCCGCGTCCTGCGCCTTGGTGCTGTCCCGCCACAGGATGGAAGCCGCGCCTTCCGGCGAGATCACCGAATAGATGGCATGCTCCATCATCAGCACCTTGTTGGCGGTCGCAATCGCAATGGCTCCGCCCGAACCGCCTTCACCGATCACCACGGATACGGATGGTGTGGCAAGGCCGAGACCGGCATCGGTCGAGCGTGCAATCGCCTCCGACTGCCCGCGTTCTTCCGCGCCACGGCCCGGATAGGCGCCGGACGTGTCGACGAAGGTGATCAGCGACAGGCCGAAGCGCTCGGCCATTTCCATGATCCGGACCGCCTTGCGATAGCCTTCCGGCCGGACCATGCCGAAATTATGCTTCAGCCGCGTCTCGGTGTTGTGACCCTTTTCCTGGGCCAGAACCGCCACGGACTGGCCGCGGAACCGGCCGATCCCGGCGATCATCGCGTGATCTTCGGCAAATTTGCGGTCACCGGCGAGCGGAGTGAAATCCTCGATCAGCCCGGCGATGTAATCGACGGCATGCGGCCTGTCCGGATGACGGGCGACAAGCGTTTTCTGCCAGGGCGTCAGCTTGGAATAGAGTTCCTTCAGCGTTTGCGAGGATTTTGCCTTCAGCCGGGCGATTTCGTCCTCGACATTGACCGTTTCGCCACCGGCGGCCAGCGCCCGCAACTCCTGGATCTTGCCTTCTATGTCTGCAACGGGCTTTTCGAATTCCAAATAGCTGCGCATTTACTCGGTTACCTGAGACAAGCCGGCACCGCCTCAAGAAAGCGGCCACTCCGGAAAACAGTTACATGGGCATTCTTGGCCCGGACAGCATGATGTGGTGGGCTGTAACAAGAGACGCAAGGAGGCGCAAGCCTTCGCTTTGCCCTCCTACCTCCAAACTCGGGTCGACAAGGGACGACCCGGCCACGCGCCGGGGCGCTTTCCTCTTCAACGGACGACTTCAGCGGGAGGCCTGATCGCTACCTGCGCCCTCGATGTTCAGCTTGGAGGCTTCAACGACCAGACGGCCGGTCTGCGTGTCGATCGAAATCCGGTAGGGGATCAGGACGTTTTCGCGGCCCATCGGCGCAACCCAGACCTCCATGTTGGCCTTGGCCATATGCTTGACGGACTCCTTGGACGGGCGGTGACCGGCAACCGGAACCCAGCGCGCCTTGCACACGACCACCGGTCCGTCATACCCGCGCCCGGAAACCTCCTTGGTTCCCTCATAGCTCAGCTTGATGTCGAACCGGGTCCAGCCGTCGAAAATCGGCAATTTGCGCGAGCAGGCCTTCGGACCCAGGCTGTCCTTGGCACGGCCGACCGGCATCAGCGCCGCGCTCAGCGGATCGATAGCATTGCTGGTATGACGGTTGGTGACCTTGATGCGTTCCGCATTCGGCTTGAACTGCGGCGCCACATCCATGGATCGGATGCTGCCGGAGCCCTGGCTCAGCTTGACGTGAAAATCGATGTTCGCCGCATGGGAGGCCATACGGTACTTGGACGGCACGACCCGCGAGCCCACCAGCCAGCCGGAAGCTTCCGCCCCGCCCTTGCCGGTGGAAAACAGCGTTCCGATGCCAGCCGGCTCCAGGCTGACCTTGGCGGAATAGGCGTTGCCCTGCATGACAAGCGAGAGCGATCCCCGGCCGACCTTGAAACCGGCGATGGAGATGGAATAAAGGCCGCCGACACTGCTCTTTTCCGCATGAGCCGGTGAAATCAACAACGCGCCCGCAAGCATCGGCAGAGCAATCAGCCGTTCCGGGATCAGACCCGATGAAAACCTAAAACCAAACACCTCAAAACCTCCGCACTGCCAGATCCGGCAGCGAATTGCGCCCCCGCGCGCCAAAAGTGTTCCGTAACGGCAAGGATATCACGAATTCCGCCCGATGAACGCAACCAATCATTCTAAATTATGGTAACTGACTGGTTAACGTCCGGTGTCGAGAACTGTTGAAAATCGCTATAGCCGCAATGAATATTCATTCCCGAGCCTCCCGGAGGACCTTCCTGCGGAGAAAAATCACAGAATCTTGCCAAATCGCCGGAGATGTCTTGACGCTGGCGCGCGCTGCCAGTATAGCGGGGCAACTTTTTTCCGAGAATTGCCGGAGACGATGTCGCCGGACCTAAGGTCCGCGCCGGTTCCGGTTTGGACTTGCCGGGTTCCATGTAACGGCCCGGCCACGAAAACAAAAGGTGATATCATGGCACGCCGTTGCGAACTTTCCGGTAAAGATGTGATGACGGGCAACAACGTCTCGCATGCGAACAACAGATCCCGCCGCCGGTTCCTGCCGAACCTGTGCAACGTGTCTCTCATGAGCGACACGCTTGGCGAAACCTTCAAGCTGAAAGTCTCGGCTCATGCCCTGCGCTCCGTTGAGCACCGTGGCGGCCTCGACGCTTACCTGAGCAAGGCTTCCGACGCGCAGCTCTCCGACGCTGCCCGCAAGATCAAGGTCAGCATCAAGCGCAAGCAGGCTGAAGCCGCAGCTTCCGCTGCCGCCTAAATTCCAACCCCTTGGGGTAAAAATCATGACGGATACCCGGAATTTTTCCGCGGGCCATCACGCCATCGCGATCCTCGCGATGGCGATTGTCGTTGTGGCCTCCAACTATCTTGTCCAGTTCCCCGTCGAGCACATTGTCGGCGGCGTCAATCTGGCCGATACGCTGACGTGGGGTGCCTTCACCTATCCCGTCGCATTTCTGGTTACGGATCTGACCAACCGCCGCTTCGGACCGGCCGCCGCCCGCAAGGTGGTGATCGCCGGCTTCCTGATCGCGGTGGTTCTGTCCGTCTGGCTGGCAACCCCGCGCATTGCGATCGCCTCCGGCTCCGCGTTCCTGGTCGCCCAGCTCCTCGACGTCACCATCTTCAACCGCCTGCGCCGCTCGACATGGTGGAAGGCGCCGGTCGTTTCTTCCCTGATCGGTTCGGTGGTCGATACGATCCTGTTCTTCGGCATTGCCTTCTCGGCAAGCTTCGCCTTCATCGATCTCTTCTTCGGCATGGAAGACGGCTCACTCGCCTTTCCTGTCCCGTTCCTCGGCATCTCCGAAGAGCCCCAGGCGCTGTTGTGGGTTTCCCTCGCAGCCGGCGATTTCCTGGTGAAGATGCTGGTCGCGGTCGCGTTGCTGGCGCCCTATCGGGTTCTCCTCGGCATCTTCCAGCCCGCCCCGAACGGATCAGCGGCCTGAAGCTTCCCGCGACTTCAAGCACATGAAAAAAGCGCCCACCGGGCGCTTCAGAGTGCTGACGAACCCTTGCGGTCATCAACTCTGTTGAGTGAACCGAGAGACTAAATACTACCCTCGGCGGTCATCCCGGACGGTCTGCAGCGATAGCTGCATGGCCAGATCCGGGATCCAGACATATTTCGCGCCATAGGCGCGTCTTGTTCCATGATTTCAGAGACTTGACTGGTTGAGTGCTCGCTTGCGCTCGCGCTGACGTGCTGGTTTCCGGATCAGCGTGCAGCGACGCTGCACTTGTCCGGAAAGACGAAGCAGATTTGTCATCGGCCTGAAAATCGCCCACAGGCGCTTGTTTCGGGCACCGCACACCGCGGCAACATCTCTCGCGCCTGACGGCAGCTGATAAAGCTGCCTATCGCCTAATCGTCCAGACGGAACCTCAGCAGGATCGTTCGTTGGAGAAACGATCTGTTGTCGTCGGACAGCAGGGTCAGGATTGTTTCGCCGGCCTCGTTCCGGTGGACCGCCAGCGCTTCCATATTGTCGATCTGGTAGCCGAAATCCGCCTCAAGCAGCAATTCGCCCTCCAGAAGGGCATCCGGCCGAATAGACTCGCCCGGGAAGCGGCGCAGCCGCAGGCCGATCAGGTCGAGCAACGTGAACCGGCGCTCCAGAAGCAACATGTCGCCATCGGGCAGAAAAGCCGCGTCCGTGGCGTCGAACCCGTCATGCCGTCGGATCCCGAACCTGTCCGTCCCGTCCGGCCCGATGATGTAGCCCTCGAGATCGCTCCCCTCGCCTGCCGGGGATTCGGCGACAGCAATCAGACTGCCCGCGACGGAACTGCCACCGGGCGCGACGGCCAGCGCTTCCAGCCCAGTGTTACGGGGAAGCGCGCGGATATCCTCGGCAAGCTTCACTTCGCCGAGCATGCGCTCCTTGCCCGTTGTCAGCGGCCAGGGGTAACGGTAGATCGCGTTTCGGGTTTCGGCGGTCACGTAAAGATCGGAGCCATCCAGCGCCAGGGCTTCCGTGTCATGGCCCCAACGGGCCTTGAGGGCTTTGCCGTCCGCGCCGAGCAGCGGCGCCATGCGGACACCGGAAACATCCAGCGGCGTCCCTTCCGCTGTCTGCACGATCCGGCCGCTCACCCAATGACCGTGGTCCGTCACCGCGAGGAAGGCGTTCCCGCCTTCAAGACTGATAAGTCCGGAAAGTCCCCCGATCTCCCGATCGGACGCCAGCAGCTCCAACCCGCCGAGAAATGTCAGCTTGCCGAAAGTCCGCTCTTCACGGCCGATCTGGAAGATGTCGATTGCCTTGGTCCGGACATTGACGGGCTTTCCCTGGCTCAACGGTTCGTCGGCAAACCCGGCGACCGGTGACGCAAGGACGGCGGCCATAACGGCCAGGACAGCTGCGGATTTCTGAAAATGCCGGAATCGTCTTCCCGTCATGCGTCGCGCCGTGCCGATTAACGGCGGCCGGCGCGGCGGCGCCCGCGTGACTGGAAGTCCTGCTGGACGTTGTCGTCGAACAGATTGGCCAACTGGTCGGTCATCGCTCCGGCCAGTTCCTCCGCATCGACGATGGTCACCGCACGCTGATAGTAGCGCGTGACGTCGTGGCCGATGCCGATGGCGATCAGTTCGACCGGAGACCTGGTCTCGATTTCTTCGATCACATAGCGCAGATGGCGCTCCAGGTAGTTACCCGGGTTCACCGACAGCGTCGTGTCGTCCACCGGCGCCCCGTCGGAGATCATCATCAGGATGCGGCGCTGTTCGGGACGCGCCATCAGCCGGTCGTGCGCCCACATCAGCGCCTCGCCGTCGATATTCTCCTTCAGCAGCCCTTCCCGCATCATCAGGCCGAGATTGCGCCTGGCCCGCCGCCACGGAGCATCCGCGGATTTGTAGATGATATGCCGCAGATCGTTCAGCCGTCCGGGTGTCGGCGGTTTGCCGGCGCCGATCCAGCTTTCCCGCGACTGTCCGCCTTTCCACGCCTTGGTGGTGAAGCCGAGGATCTCCACCTTCACGCCACAGCGCTCCAGCGTCCGCGCCAGAATATCGGCGCAGGTCGCGGCGACGGTAATCGGACGGCCGCGCATGGAGCCGGAATTGTCGAGCAGCAGCGTCACGACCGTGTCGCGGAAATTCGTGTCCCGCTCCTGCTTGAACGCCAGAGGCGCCATGGGATCGGTCACCGCGCGCGTCAGCCGCGCCGTATCCAGCAAGCCTTCTTCCAGATCGAAATCCCAGGCCCGGTTCTGCTGTGCCATCAGCTTGCGCTGAAGCCGGTTGGCAAGCCGGGCGACGGCGCCCTGCAGCGGCGTCAGTTGCTTGTCCAGAAAACCGCGCAGCCGGTCGAGCTCCGCCATGTCGCACAGCTCTTCCGCGGTGACGGTCTCGTCAAACTGGTGGGTGAAAACCCGGTAATCGGTTTCCGGCCGGTTGCTGAAAGGCGAATTGGGCCGGTCGCTTTCGCCCGGCTCCTCGGCCTCTTCAGTCATGTCCTGGTCGGCGAAGTCATCCATATCGGCTTCGGCGGCTTCGGTGTCGCCGCTGTCCTGCTCCTCGCCGGAAAGTTCCATTTCCTGGGGAGAGGCTTCCTGTTCGCCGCTGTCCTCTTCGCCGTCGTCGCCGCTTTCGGCCTCGTCGTTGTCGCCCTGGTCCTCGTTCTGATCGGGATCCGTGTCCTCGTCCCGGTCGCCGATCTCGTCGGCCATGTCGAGGGACCTGAGCACATCGCGCAGGCGGTCCGCAAAGAGGTCCTGATCTTCCACTTCCGCTTCGAGCCTGTCGAGATCGTCGCCGGCCTTTTCCTCGATCCAGCCGCGCCACATATCGACGAGCTTTCGTGCGCTTTCCGGCGGCGTGGCCCCGGTAAGCCGCTCGCGCACCATCAGCGACAGCGCGTCCTGAAGCGGTGCATCCTCGCGGCTGGCAATGTCCGGCGCGCCGGATTTGCGGAACCTGTCGTCCAGCATCACCGCCAGATTGTCGGCAACACCCTGCATCCGCCGTGCGCCGACGGCCTCGCAGCGCGCCTGCTCGAGGGCTTCGAAGATCGCCCGTCCTTCCGCGCCCTGCGGCATGTTCTTGGCGTGCAGCGCCTTGTCGTGACAGGCGATGCGCAGCGCCATGGAATCGGAAAGACCCCGCGTCACGGCGATTTCGTGCGCGCTCAGCTTGCGCGACGGCTCCGGCAACCGGGCGGACAGGCCACTGAGGCCGGGACGGTCGCCGGAGAAAATCACCTCCAGCTCCCCTTCGCCCGAAATCGCGCGCATGGTCCCGGTCACCGACTGCTTGAACGGCTCGGTGGACGGTGCGGGCTTGTTGCCCGGAAGGGAATTGTTGCCCGGCCTGGCCCGTGTATCACGCACTTCCTAAGCCCTCATTTGCACTGGGTGCCATTGGGCCTCTCAGCTCATCACCACGTTGACGGACGATTCCGGCAGCTCTTCGCCGAAGCAGCGCTGATAGAACTCGGCGACGAGGGACTGCTCCATGTCATCGCATTTGTTGAGGAAGGTCAGGCGGAAGGAAAAGCCGATATCGCCGAAGATCTCGGCATTTTCCGCCCAGGTGATCACCGTCCGCGGGCTCATGACCGTGGAAAGGTCGCCGTTGACGAAAGCATTCCGGGTCATGTCGGCGAGACGAACCATCTTGGAAACGGTCTGGCGGCCTTCATCCGTGCGGAAGTGCTTGGCCTTGGCCAGAACAATGTCGACCTCGTTGTCGTGCGGCAGGTAATTCAGCGTGGTGACGATCGACCAGCGGTCCATCTGCGCCTGGTTGATCTGCTGCGTGCCGTGGTAAAGGCCGGAGGTATCGCCCAGGCCCACCGTGTTGGCGGTGGCGAAAAGTCGGAACGCAGGGTGCGGGCGGATGACACGGCTCTGGTCGAGCAGCGTCAGGCGGCCGGAGGATTCCAGGATACGCTGGATCACGAACATCACATCCGGACGGCCGGCGTCATATTCGTCGAAGACCAGCGCGACATTGTGCTGGTAGGCCCAGGGCAGGATCCCGTCCTTGAATTCCGTCACCTGCTGGCCGTCCTTCAGGACGATCGCATCCTTGCCGACAAGATCGATTCGCGAGATGTGGCTGTCCAGGTTGACGCGGATACAGGGCCAGTTGAGACGCGCGGCGACCTGCTCGATATGCGTCGATTTGCCCGTGCCGTGGTACCCGGTCACCATGACGCGGCGATTGTGCGCAAAGCCGGCGAGAATCGCCAATGTTGTCGGCCGGTCGAACAGGTAATCTTCATCTCGCTCAGGTACATGCTCGGACGGCGCGGAAAATGCCGGTACCTTGAGGCCGGAGTTGAAACCGAAAACCTCTTCCACGGAAACTTCAGTATCCGGCATGGCGATGGCCGCAGTCGTCGTCTCTGTCATCAGTCCTCCGCAGTCCCGTAATTCTCGGGAAGGGTCAATTGGAGAAAGCCTGCAGGATCCTGCAAGCTCAAAGGAAACCGGCTTTTTTCAGGACATTATAGGCCTGAATGATCTCCCGCAGGCGGTCTTCGGAAGACCTGTCACCGCCATTGGCGTCCGGATGGTTCAATTTCACAAGCTCTTTATAACGCGCTTTTATCTCGGTGCCACGGGCTGTGTAAGCCAGATTGAGCACATCCAGCGAGCGTTTTTCAAGCGCAAGCAGCTTTCGTTGGCGCGGACGGTGCGCCTGCGCGGCCCTGCGCTGCGCATTTGTGCGTGTGTCGGCGCGGGTGTCATGCCCGTCGGGGCCCTCGGCCGCCTCCCGGTTGACGCCCATCTTCCACGTCGGGCGATGGCCGGTCAGGCTGTCCTTGTGATAGGACCGCACATCGTCGTCGCCCATTCCGTTGAAATAATTGTAGGACTTGTTGTACTCGCGAACGTGATCGACGCAGAAATTGAAATACTGGCCTTCCCGGTCGCGCCCTTTCGGTGCCTTGTGCGTTCCGGGCCTCTTGCATCCCGGATGTTCGCAGGCCGGATGACCGTCCTGCTTTGCCCGTTCCTTGTCCGGTTTGACCCGAATGCTATCGAAGAGTTTGGATTCCAGTTTCATGCGCTAAGATCTTGAGATCCATCAGGCTGCGGACACGCCGCAGGCGATTACGTTGAACCGGAAGCCGGAGCCAATATGGCGCCGCGACTCCCGGACGTCGGAAAGCCCGCTACAATATCAGTCGTAGTTGGGCCAGCAAAGACTTGAACTTTCAAAACAGGGGCTCCACGTTAAAAACATGAGCACAAAAGAGATTATTGTAGGCAAGCTGACCTCGGCCTTCTCGCCATCCTACCTGAACGTCATTGACGAATCCGAAAAGCACCGCGGCCATGGCGGCTGGAAAGAGGGTGGAGAGACCCATTTTCGCGTCCAGATCGCCGCTTCCGCATTTGAAGGCCTGAACCGCCTGGCCCGCCACCGGGCCGTCAACGACGTTCTGGCGGAGGAACTCGCGAACGGTGTCCACGCCCTTGCACTGGAGATTCGCGCCGACAACGAACCGGACCCCCGTGCCACGCGTGTCGCCGACGTCTGATTTCAATCATCCTCCGGTCGTTTTCCGGTCACAAGACCCCAGATCCGGCTGGAAAATAGATACAACGCAATGAGAACCGCAAGCAGCCCGATGACGAGAGCGATCACTATCGCGAAATAATAGCCCTCGAACAGAGTCTGTTTCCAGTAGCGCACCAACCAGTTTTCCGAAAACGACTTGATCAGAAACGCTGTGCCCTTCTCCGCAGCGGCAGGAGCATCCCCTCTCTCGAGCGCCGGCCGGAAACCCTGGTACTCGATCCGCAGCAACAGACCGTCGAGGTCGCTTGAGTAGGACATCCGATCCGACCAGAGCCCCACCACCGGCTGGGCCGTCTGGATGATTGCAAGAATTGTCCTGCCTTTGTAATCCGGGGAAAACACCACGTCCCACAAACTCATATCCTCGTATCCATGTACGAGGTCCCAGCTGGCAAAGATCTCCGAGGCTATCGTGTAAAGCGGCAGAATCGAGTCGATACCGTCATAGGCTTCCGGACGCTCGATCAGAAACACGAAGACCGTGGTTTTTTCTGCCGCGCGATACGCCGCCAGTTCATCGGAAAGAGCGCGGCGCCGGTCCTCCGGCATGACACCTTCCGGATCGTACACATAAACGCCGGGAATGTATGCGGGCAAAGGTTTTGCCCAGCCATGGCTGACAGATGCAAACAGGAGCGTGCACAGCAGAAGCAGGCCGTGAACGCTCCGGGTCACGTCTACCCTCCCGGTTTTGCTGCCGGAGCACTTGCCACCGTCGCCGGGGACACCGTTCCGACAATGGGCGTCTTCATGACCGGAGATTGCCCGAGCGGCATGATCCTCAGCCGGGTGATCCGGTTCTTTTCCCGTCTGAGAACCGTGAAGCGGAAACCGTGGAAGGTGAAGATCTGTCGTTCCTCCGGTATCATCCGCGCTTCATGAATGACGAGACCGGCGATCGTCGTCGCCTCGTCGTCCGGCAGGTTCCAGTCCGCGGCGCGGTTGAGATCCCGGATAGGAACGGACCCGTCGACAATCACCGAACCGTCCGCCTGCGGACGCAAGCCTTCCAGCTCGACATCGTGTTCGTCCGCGATCTCTCCGACGATCTCCTCCAGGATATCTTCCAGCGTCACCAGACCCATCACCTCACCATATTCGTCCACGACGAGCGCGAAATGCGACTTGTTGCGCAGGAAGGCATTGAGCTGGTCTTTCAGGCTGGTCGTGTCCGGCACGAACCATGCGGGAGCCGCGATATCGAGGAAATCGATCTTCGCGGCATCTCCGCCGACAGCGTGCAGGGCCCGCAACAGGTCCTTGGCATGCAGGACACCGACAAAATTGTCGCTCTTGCCCTGCCATAACGGAATGCGCGTGTGCGGTGACGCCAGCGTGGCATTGACCAGATTGGCGGCATCATCGTCCGCGTTGAGCGCCACCATGTTTGTCCGGTGCACCATCACGTCGGACACTTCCAGTTCGGCAAGGTCAAGAAGGCCGCCGAGACGGTCGCGTTCCCCCTTCTCGATCGCGCCTTCGATATGCTGCAGATCGACAGCACCGCGCAGCTCGTCAAGCGCGGAGAGAATGGACCTGTCATCGTCGACATTGACCCCGAGAAGCTTCAGGAGATGGCGAACGATCCACTCCACGCCGATAACCACCGGCCCGAAGACCGCGACAACCAGGCGCACGATCGGAGAGACAGCTAGGGCGAAGCGTTCCGGGTTGGAAATCGCCCAGGTTTTTGGCAGAACCTCCGAGAAAACCAGCACCAGAACGGTCATGACCAGGGTCGCAAGCGCCACCCCCGCTTCGCCGAACAGGCTCAGGAACACACTTGTCGCCAGGGCAGAAGCCAGAATGTTGACGAGGTTGTTTCCCAGAAGCAGCGCACCGATCAGACGTTCCCGGGACGCCATCAGCCGGTTCGCAACGCCAGCCCGCCAGTCGCCGGTCTTTTCAATCTGATGCAGCCGGGCACGGGACGCGGCAGTCAGCGCCGTTTCCGAGCCGGAAAAGAAACCGGAAAGACCAAGAAGCACAAAAATGGCGGCAATCGCCAGCCAGAGAGTCGTTTCCATCATCCCGCGAGTTTCTCCTTGAGAAAGTCCAGAACCTGCGCCGGGTCCACACCCTTTTCGACAAAGGCCTCGCCGATGCCGCGGGTCAGAACGAAGGTCAAAGCGCCGCGGCTCACCTTCTTGTCCTGCGCAATGATATCCATGAGGGTTTCCGCAGGTGGCAATTGCCCCGGAATCTGGCCTGTCCGCACCGGCAGGCCGACATCCGTCAGGTGTTTGCGCACCCGCAAGGTCGTCTCTTCATCGAGCAGCCCGAGCCGCTCGGAAAATTCATGCGCCAGCATCATGCCGATGGAAACCCCCTCGCCATGAACCAGCCGCACGGATTCGTAGGAAACCGCCGATTCCAGCGCATGGCCGAAGGTATGACCCAGATTGAGCAGCGCCCGGCGGCCGGATTCCAGCTCGTCGGCGGCAACGACGTCGGCCTTGGCCTGACAGGAGCGGGCAACCGCCTCTTCCCGCTCGGGACCTCCCGCGAAGACCGCCTGCCAGTTGGCTTCCAGCCAGGCAAAGAAATCCGCATCGCCAAGCAGGCCGTATTTTGCCACTTCCGCATATCCTGCCCGGAATTCGCGGGGGGACAGCGTGTCGAGAATGGCCGTGTCGGCCAGCACCAGCGCAGGCTGGTGGAAGGCGCCGATCAGGTTCTTGCCGTGCCGGGAATTGATGCCGGTCTTGCCGCCGACGGAGCTGTCAACCTGGGACAGAAGCGTCGTCGGCACCTGAATGAAGGCCATGCCCCGCCGCACGGCCGCAGCGGCGAACCCGGTCAGGTCGCCGACCACACCGCCGCCCAGCGCGACAACCGCATCGCCGCGCTCCAGCTTCGCGGCCAGAAGTTCGTCACACAACCGCTCGAACTCACGAAAGCACTTGGTGCTCTCGCCGGGAGGAACGGTGATCACCGAATGCTCCAGGCCAGCGGCATTCAGACTTTTGGTGAAATCCTTGAGGTGAAGCCTAGCGACGGTTTCATCCGCAACGACCGCCAGACGCGCACCGGGAAGAACCGAAGCGATATCCGCTCCCGCCGTTGCCAGGATGCCGCGCCCGATCTTGATGTCGTAGCTGCGCTCGCCAAGATCGACGCGCACGACATTCACGTCTTGCCCGGAACCGTTTTCTGCATCTGCTAGTGCCGTATCTGCCATGGTGTCACGCTTTGAAATTCAGGAAATGGAAGTCTTCGAAAGGGAACTGCCCGCACCCTGCAACAGGTGATCGGCGAGGGTCAGGACGATCTGGTCGACCACCGCCTCGTGCGGAACGTCCCTGGACCGGACGGTCATCGCCGCCTGCGCATAGACCGGCTCCCGCTCGGCCAGCAGCTTGCGCATCGTTCCTTCCGGATCCGGATTGCGCAGCAACGGCCGGGTTGCCCGCCGGCGCACCCTGGCCATAGCGGTCGCCAGATCCACCTTGAGCCAGACGGAAAGGCCCTGTTCCCTGATCGCCGTACGTGTCGCCTCGCTCATGAAGGCGCCGCCGCCGGTCGCCAGAACCTGGGGACCTTCCCGCAAAAGCCGGGCGATCACCCGCTCTTCGCCGCTGCGGAAATAATCTTCGCCGTGCTCGGCGAAAATCTCGGCAACCGTCATGTTGGCAGCGCGTTCGATTTCGCTGTCCGCATCGACGAATTCCAGTCCGAGCCGGTGCGCGAGGCGCTTGCCGACCGTTGATTTTCCACAGCCCATGATGCCGACGAGAACGATAGACCGCCGCCCGATGGTCTGAACGAGCCGGGCGAGGTCGACGGATTGCGCTGTCATTCCCGCGTCGCCTTCTTCATGGCTCCGCATCCTGTCGTTTTCTTTCATTGCGGCGTTGTAACATATTCCGCGGAAAAGACACGGGGGGAACGCGGGAAGTTGTCGTTATCTGATCCCTTGCGCCCGCCGCTCGCTTGCTGAAACAATTCGGCATCCGATTCGCCGAATGTTACGATCCGGGAGACCCGACGTGCCGACCCTGACACGATTGCTGTTTGCACTGCTTCTGCTGGGCGCGCTCGGTTACGGGGCGATTTACTCGCTGGCGAATTTTGTCGACCCGCGCGAACGGGAAATCACGGTTCGTGTCAAGAAAGACGGTTTTGGCCGCTGATGGCTACTGGCTTCGATCTGGAAAACTTCCTTGAAATGCTGGCCGCCGAACGCGGCGCGGCCGAGAACACCCTTGATGGATACCGCCGGGACCTGGAGGATTTCTCGGGCTTTCTCGGAGGCAGAACCCTGGCGGCCGCCCGCTCCGAGGATATTTCCGCCTATCTGGGGGACCTCGTACGGCGCGGCTTTGCCGAAACCTCCCAGGCGCGCCGGCTTTCGGCCCTGAAACAGTTCTACAAGTTTCTTTATGCGGAAGGCAGCCGGGAGGACGACCCGACCCGCACCCTGTCCGCGCCCAAGAAACGCGGCAGTCTGCCGAAGGTGCTTTCGATGGACGAGGTCGACACCTTGATCGAGACAGCCCGGGCCGAGACGGTAAGGCCCCAGAAAAGCGCTGCCGCCCGCTTGCGGGTCCAGCGCATGTACACGCTGATCGAAACCCTCTACGCAACAGGCCTCAGAGTGTCCGAACTGGTTGCCCTGCCGGTATCGGCCGCCTTGCGGGACGCACGCCTGATCGAGGTCCGGGGCAAGGGCGGCAAGGAACGACTGTTGCCACTGTCCCGGGCGGCCCAGGCGGCCATGAAGGATTATGTCGGATTGCGCGCCGCCGAAGGCGCTCATGAAAAAAGCCCCTGGCTGTTCCCGTCACACGGCGGCAGCGGACATCTGACCCGGCAACATTTTGCCCGCGACCTGAAGGATCTTGCAGCCTCTGCCGGGCTCGACACGACAAAGGTCTCCCCCCACGTCCTGCGCCACGCCTTCGCCTCGCATCTTCTGCAGAACGGGGCGGACCTGCGCGTGGTGCAACAGCTTCTCGGACATGCGGATATTTCCACCACGCAGATCTACACCCATGTCCTTGATGAGCGCCTGCGGGAGCTCGTGGAAAGCGCGCATCCGCTGGCCAAAAGGTGACAGCCGGTGATCTATTGCGCTGCAGCATTCTCCGAACTAAACTCCGCTGCCTAATTTTTTAGCACTGGAATCCGATCTATGCTGCAGCCCGCCGGCGACTATGACACGCTGAAAGCCCGTTTTCGCTGGGCCTTGCCGACTACCTACAACATGGCCGGCGCCGTGAACGACCGCTGGGCGGCAAGCGATCCCCAGCGTCTTGCCATCCGCCACGTGCTTTCGGACGGTTCGCTGCAGGACTGGAGCCATCAGACTTTGAACCGGGCGGCAAACCGATTTGCCAATGCGCTTCAGGCGCAGGGCATCGGGCGCGGCGACAGGGTGGCGTTACTGCTGCCGCAGATCCCGCAAACCGCGATTGGCCATCTTGCCGCCTATAAGCTCGGGGCGATCGCCGTACCGCTGGCGTCCCTTTTCGGGCACGAGGCCCTGCGTTACCGCCTGTCGGACTCCGGCGCACGGGCGCTGGTGACCGACAGCGCGGGCCTGGCCAAGCTGGTGGAAATCCAAGACGACCTTCCCAGCCTTGAACTGGTGGTTTCGGTGGATGGGCCGGACTCCGGGGTTCACGCCTTCGAAGAGCTTCTGGCCGCCGCATCCGACAGCTTCGAGACCTTGCAGACCACGCCGGACGATCCGGCATTGATGATCTATACCTCGGGCACGACAGGTCAGCCCAAGGGCGTCCTGCATGGTCACCGCGTGCTGGCCGGCCACATGCCGGGCATCGAACTGTCCCAGAATTTTCTCGGCCGGAGCGGCGACATCCTGTGGACCCCAGCCGACTGGGCCTGGGCCGGCGGTCTCTTGAACGCCCTTTTCCCTGCCCTGGCGCTCGGCGTGCCCGTGGTTTGCCATGCCTCGCGAAAATTCGATCCGGAGTTCGCCTTTCGTCTTCTCGAACAACAGGCCATCCGCAATGCGTTCATTCCGCCAACCGCCTTGAAGATGCTGCGCAGTGTCGCCACCCCGCGCAAGCGGTTCAAGCTCGACTGGCGCAGCGTCGGCTCGGCCGGCGAGACTCTCGGCCGGGAAACCTATGACTGGTTCGCCGAGGAATTCGGCTTTCCGGTCAATGAATTTTACGGCCAGACCGAATGCAACGCCGTTCTTGGATCGGCGGCGGAGATCGGCGTCAGCCGGTCCGGGGCCATCGGCAAGGCGACACCCGGTCACCAGGTGGCGATTGTCGATGACGCCGGAACACCCCTACCGCCGGAAACCCCAGGCCAGATTGCCGTCAGGCGGCCCGATCCGGTGATGTTCCTGAAATACTGGAACAAGCCGGAGGCAACCGCCGAAAAGTTCATCGGCGACTGGATGATCACCGGAGATCAGGGCGTGATCGACGAGGATGGCTATGTGCATTTCATTGGCCGCGACGACGACATCATCACCTCCGCAAGTTACCGGATCGGACCGGGTGAAATCGAGGATTGCCTGATCAAGCACCCGTCCGTGGCGCTGGCCGCGGCCATCGGCAAACCCGACCCGCTGCGCACGGAAATCGTGAAGGCCTATGTCGTCCTCAAACCGGGAGAAACCGGTGGCAAGACGCTGGAAGACAGCATCCGCGCATTCGTCCGCGAGCATCTGTCCGCCCATGAATATCCGCGTGAGATCGCATTCGTGGAGGCCTTGCCGATGACCACCACCGGCAAGATCATCCGCCGGGAGCTCCGCGAGCAGGCGAGGCTGGAGCTTTAGACCCGTCGGACACTCAGGTCCTTCCAAGCCGTTTCTTGACCGCGCGGAGGCCCCGCCGCAATCCGCGCTTTGCCGTCAGGTCCGCTTCACCGAGGAATGTCATCAAACGTCCTCCAAAGCCCTGCGAGCCCAGCAACGTTGCGGTTTCCACGCGTCCCCTCCAGAGCGGCTCGATCATCGAATGGCCGGGAACCGCCAGGGAATCGGCGCCCTTGAACCCCGGCATCGCGAGATTTTCCCGCAGCGCATGCAGCGCGATCTGCGCGCCTGGAGAAAAACGCGCCCGGCTTTCGTCGAAGGCGATCTTCCAGGAAAACACATGCCCCCGGTTTTGAATGAGCACAAGAGCTGCCACCAGCGCTTCACCCACCTTCAGCTGATCGATGCGGACGCAGTTCCCACCCGCAAGGTTGGCGATTGCGGACTTTGCGAAGGCCTCTGTCTGCGATCGGCTTGAGAGAGCCGTTCCCGACCGGCCCTTCCATCCGGAGGCTTCCAGGCGGAGAAAAGCGTCGAAGGCAGCCGGCACGCCCGCGCCGGTCACGCTTTCAAAGCTTGTTTCATGTTCATCTCCGAGACGGCGCAGCAGCCGGCGCATTTCCTTGCGCCGCTTGCCGCTGAAGGCGGCCTGCAGTTGCTCTTCACCTTTTGGGCCCGCATCGTGAGCCGAACGCTTTTCCCGCGCTGTGACCGTGATCCGCACCGCGCCGGACGCGCTCAGACGAGACGCTGTTCGCGAGGCGAGCGGCAGATAGGGAATGGCCAGCAACGCTCCGGACCCGGCAGCGCCCTTGAGAAAGGCGTCAACGGCATCCGGCCCTGCCTGCGGGTGCATGAGGGGCGTCCCGAGCGGAGAATAATCCGTTGCCCAGACCGTCGCCGTCGGAAGTGCGAGCCCGAGACGGCGCCTGCCCACGGGAGCAGCCACCAGCCACACACCTGTTCTGCCGTCACGGACAACGGCAAGCCGGACAGGCCGATGTTCCATGTGCCTCAGATAGGGGCACAGAAAGGCCGGGCTGAAAAACGGGTTCGGATCCAGCGCGTCATCGCACAATTGCTGCCAGGCTTCGGACGGCAGATCTTCCTTCAAAGGATCGAAGAAACAGAACTCCGGTTCCGGGATGGCAGTCGGATCACTGGTCAACCGGCCGCTCCCTGGATGCAAAGAGAAGGGGCACGATGAATGTCGTGATCCGGAGCTTGCGTCTTGCCGTCAGCGCAAGCGCTGCGGCCTCGAAGAAGATGGCGCAACTCGTGGCGATTGCCGCCCCTGCAAGACCCAGCAGCGGGATCAGGGCGAGGTTGAAGACGACGTTCATCAGGAAGGTTGCCGCATAGATCACGGCACAGGACTTCTGGTGTCCGGTCATGGTCAACAACGCATCCGCCGGACCGACCGACGCTCGGGCAAGCACACCGATCATCAGCAGCGCGATCAGCGGATAGCCGCTCTCAAATCCACTGCCGAACAAGCGCAGCAGCAGCGGCGCTATCAGCAACAGCCCCGCACCTGCGGCAAGAGACGGCCAGAAGGTCCAGTGCGTCGCCTGGCGGACATAATCGGCAAGACCCGCCTGGTCGTCATTGTGGAGATAGCCGGAAAACCGGTGCGCGGAAGCCGATCTCACTGCGAAATAGACGAAATGGACGAGGGCAAGCGTCTTGGAAGCGGCGAAATAGACCGCCACCTCGTCCGGGTCTTCAAAGAAACTGATCATGATGACGTCGGCGCTGGTGATCAGCTGCAGGAAACCGTCCACCAGAAGCATTGGCGCGGAGACCGCCAGCCAGAATTTCAGGTCGACCCTGCGGGGCCCGGCCGGAACCTTCGGCGCCAGCCGTCGCTTCAGATGAGCATATTGATAAAGGGCGATCATAACGGTGGCCGACACGACCGCGACCGTGGCGGTGAGGGCATCGGTTTGCAGCCCGACGAGCGCGGCAAGGACAAGCAGCAGCAGAATGGTCAGAGGCCGCCAGATATAGGGGGGCACCATCGCCAGCGCCGGCCAGTCATAGCTGCGCGCGATACCGTCCTGTACCTGAGCGAAGGTGAAGAACGGCAAGGCGAACAGCACGGTCATCAGCGGCAGAACATAATCGGGGTCGATTGCCGTGCGGAAAATGAAAACAAGGCCGATCCCGAGCACGCCGGCCAACGATCCGACAAAGAAGGCCGTTTGCCGGCTGACACGCAGAAAGCCGCGCAGGCCGTCCATGTCGCCGGTCTGCAGATATTGCGGGATGAACCGGCTGGCGGACGTTGAAAATCCGCCACAGGTCATCGCGCCGATGACAATCAGAAAGGTCCACGCAACGGAGTAAATACCGTAATCATGCGCCCCCAGAAGTCGCGCCAGAACGATCTGTGAAAGATAGGCAAGAGCCGCGCCGCCAACACGGATCGCGAACGTCGAAACCGCCATGCGGCCCGCGGTACCCTGGTCCGTCCCACCGCCCCGCAGCACCCCGGCAGCCTTCGTTGCCTTGCCCAGAGCCTGGGACAAGACGGCGCTTTGAAAAGGTTTTGCCAAGAAAGCCGAAAATCGCAAACACGGATCCTTTTTGAAATCTTGTCCGTATTTGTGACATGAAGGCCTTAATATTCAATGGCGATTGAAATTCCGGCATCCGTATCGATTCACAGAAACGTGAACGTACCGGGCCGGCGAACAGGACGCCCGCTGTTCATGACCCAACCACACGAGATGCGCTCGGAAATCGCAGCTTGACGTCCTTAGTGGAATATGGAACAAATAGTGAACATTGATTCAAACGACCTGACCTCTGCACATTGTCGGCCCTGTCTGTTTGAAAAATGCACCAGCATTGCGGATGTCGAGGGTTGCCTCCCCTTCTATCCGCAGTTTGGTCCGGCTCCTGCCCCCGCCGCCTTCCGCAGGAGCCGGACATTTTTCTCCGAAATAATGCCCGGGCCGCTCGCAGCTCTGTTATTCCGGCACGGCCTCCGCATAGTACCAGAGACCGGCCTTTTTGCGGAAACGGCTGAGTTCCCGGTGCGTGTGCAATGTGCCACCGGAAAGGTATCTTGCTTCGAAAAGAACCGTGCCTTCGCGGTCGCCTTTTCCACCTTTTTCCGTTGCCAGGATGCGCAAGCCGGTCCAGTGGTTTTGAGCCGCCCATCTGGCGGTTTCCAGTTCGTCAAAGCCATCCTGGTGTTTCGGCCAGAGTGTTTCCTTCAGGTAGGCAATATTCTGCCGGACATAGGCAGTGTATCGCGAGCGCATCAGCGCTTCCGCGGTTTCGGGAGGCGCTTCGCCGCCGAGAAAACGCCCGCAGCAGCGATCGAACGGTTCGCCGCCACCACACGGACAAAGGTCATCGGCCATGCAGGTCTCCTGAAATCAAACTTTTTGTTCTCTACCACTGGTTCATAGAACCGTCCCACCGCTAAGGTGTCGGTCCACGTTCCATACGGTCTGGCCCGGCGCAATGAAACTTGCAACCTTCAACATCGAATCCTTCGGCGCCGATCGTTTTGACGCAGAGGCTCTGCAGCCGCGACTGCACGCCCTGCGGCCGAGAATTGTGGAACTGGATGCCGATATCCTCTGCCTTCAGGAAGTGAATGCGCAAAAGGTGAAAGGGGCATCCAGGCGCCGGTTTCCAGCCCTCGACCTGCTTCTGTCAGACACGCCTTACGAAGGCTATCACCTTGCCGCCAGCGAACGGGCACCCGGCAAGGGCCCCGGCGACAGGCACAATTTGGTGGTTCTGTCGCGCTTCCCGATCATATCTGCCCAGAGCCTCTTTCAGACTCATGCCCATCCGCTCCTGTGGCAGCCGGGAACAGCCGACCCGGTATATGATGCGCCGCAGGCGATCGAATTCGACCGGCCTATCCTGAAAACCGAAATCGATATCGGCACCGGCAAACCGCTGCATCTTTTCGCGGTTCACCTGCGCGCTCCGATTGCGGCAAATATCCGGGGAGGCAAGACAGACAGCCGGACATGGAAAAGCATTTCGGCCTGGGCGGAAGGCTATCAGCTCTCTGTTCTGAAACAGATCGCGCAGGCCCTGGAGCTGCGCCTGGCAGTCGAAGCGCTGCTCGATGTGGATGAGGAAGCGCAGGTGATCCTTGCCGGAGACTTCAACGCCACCGGCGAGACCGGAACCTTGCGCCTGCTGCGCGCCGACCCGGATGACACCTCCTCGCCGGACCTCGCGCCGCGCCGGCTTTTCCAGCTTGATGCCTCGCTACCACTCGACCGGCGCCGGACCATCCTGCACAAGGGCAAGGGCCAGGCGCTTGATCATATCCTTGCAAGCGCATCAATGACCCACAGGACCATTGATGTCCGGGTCTTCAACGATGATCTGCCCGATGAAATCTTCGATGCCGACGACCCGGAGATCGCAGGCTCTTTCCACGCCGCAATGCGCGCGGAGTTCAACATGTGAGGTCCGCGATTACTGCTTGAGAGAGGTGATATAAGCAGCGAGATTGGCGATCTCGATATTTCCCAGGTTCATGTCGGGCATCGCCGGATGCGGATCCACCAGGAAGGTCGCCAGACGGTCTTCGGTCCACTCCGGGTCCGCGGCGATGTCGTAAAAGCTCGGCAGCGACGTGCTGGAAACACTCGGCTGATCCTCGGCGACCAGATGACAGGCGGCACACCAGCGTAGCGCCAGCGCTTTTCCGGCCAACTCATCGGCCGCCTGCGCGGAGGTTACTCCGCCGGAAGGGGCCAAACCGAACACCGCCGCACCGCTTGCGACAAATATCGCCCACAGCAGAACGGCAGAAGCCTTGCGTAAAATCATGCGTCCCATGAAGCCTCCTTACGGCGCGCCGCATCCGTGAGTTTTTACAGCCGATGCGGCGTCAGCATGGACACTCTACCCGTCCCCGGCTGATGTGCCTTGCGGTGAATCAATCGTACCGCGGGCAGGTAAGCAGCTTCACGTTTGCGTCATGCCAACGACCGCCGCCATGAACCTGTTGCCTCGCGTCACAGCCTTCTGCACAGTTGCTGTGTAGCCCAAATACCGGAGGGAACCATGCGCCGCCGCCTTGAATCCGTTGTCTGCTCGCTCGCCCTGGCCGCCGCACTCGCCTTCGGGCAGACCGCGCCCCTCACGGCTCAGGAAGCCCCTATTTATTCGCTCAAGGACAGGTTTCAGCCGGTTGTCGCGCAAAACGGCATGGTGGCGAGCCAGGAAGCCGTCGCGACCGAAGTCGGCGTGGAAATTCTTGAAAAGGGTGGCAACGCCGTGGACGCTGCCATCGCCACCGGGTTCGCCCTTGCGGTCACCCTGCCGCGCGCCGGCAACCTCGGCGGCGGCGGCTTCATGCTCATTCATATGTCCGAAAGCGGCCAAACCGAAGCCCTCGACTACCGCGAAAAGGCGCCGGCCGCCGCCTTCAGGGACATGTTTCTGGGAGACGACGGTGAACCGGACAACACCAAGTCCCGTTTCTCAGGTCTGGCCGTCGGCGTTCCGGGAACCGTCGCAGGCTTCGCCGAAGCCCATCAACGGCACGGCAGCGGAAATCTGTCCTGGGCGGAGCTGATTGCTCCGGCAATCGAACTGGCGGAAAACGGCATAGTGGTCACGCCCGGTCTGTCGGCCGCCCTGACGGCGGCCATGCCGCGCCTGACCAAGGATCCTGCCACCGCGGCCGTCTTCTACAAGATGGGCCTGATCCCGCCGCTTCCGGGCGAGATTCTGAAGCAGCAAGATCTCGCTTCAACCCTGCGCGTGATTGCGGACAAGGGAGCCGACGGGTTTTATAAGGGCGATGTTGCCGAGAGGATCGCTTCCAGGGTTCAGGAAGCCGGCGGCGGTATGACGGCCGCGGATCTGGCATCTTACCTGCCGGTTTGGCGTGAGCCCGTCACCGGCTCCTATCGCGGATTTGAAATCGCCTCCATGCCGCCGCCATCTTCGGGCGGCGTTCACATCGTCCAGATCCTCAACATGCTGCAAGGTTTCCCGGTCGCGGAATACGGACTGAATTCCGCGGACAGCATTCACGTCATGGCCGAAGCCATGCGCCGTGCCTATGCGGACCGGTCGAAATATCTCGGCGACCCGGATTATGTCAGCGTGCCGGTCACCGGCCTGACTTCGCCGGACTATGCGGCGGAACTGGTGAAGACTATCGGCATGGAGACGGCGACACCATCCGAAGAGATCGGTCCCGACAATCCGCTTCCCTACGAGAGCAACGAGACCACGCATTTTTCCGTTGTGGACAAGGACGGCAACGCGGTGTCGAACACCTACACGCTGAATTTCTCCTATGGCGTCGGCATGATGGCGGAGGGAACAGGGGTTCTGCTCAACAACGAACTGGATGATTTTTCCGCCAAACCGGGTGTTCCCAACGCTTACGGGCTGATCGGCGGCACGGCAAACGCCATCGAGGCCGGCAAGCGTCCGCTGTCCTCCATGAGCCCGACGCTGGTCTTCAGGGACGGTGAGTTCTTCCTTGCCACCGGCTCTCCGGGCGGCAGCCGCATCATCACCACCACGCTGCAGATCATCCTCAATGTCATCGATCACAAGATGAACATCGCCGAGGCGACGGCCGCGCCGCGCATTCACCACCAGTGGCTCCCGGACGAAATCCGCATCGAGGAAGGTATCTCACCGGACACGATAAAGCTTCTGCAGAAGCGGGGTCACACGGTTGAGGTCCGCAATGCAATGGGGTCGACCCAGTCGATCATGAAGGCCGACGGCTTCCTTGCCGGGGCCTCGGACCCGCGCCGCGTCGGAGCCCTGACCGCAGGCTATTGAATTTGCCCGCGCCTCGCAGCGGTCGCCATCCGACTGCGATCCGCCAACTTCCGGTCCCTTCGATTGACAGTCCCGGAGACCGGTGCTAGCGCTATCCAAAGCGCTTTGAACCATTCATTGCAGCACAAGATCTCATCAGAGTTTCCGCCAACCGGGAGGAACCGTCATGGCCATCAGAACCGTGGTCTGGGGCGAAAACGTCCATGAACAGCACAACAGGATTGTCGCCGGCCTCTATCCGGACGGCATGCACCAATGCATCGCCGATGCTCTGAACGCCGACCCGGATATCAGCGCGACGACGGCGACGCTCCAGGATCCAGAGCACGGCTTGACGCAGGAGCGTCTTGCCGAGACGGACGTTCTGGTCTGGTGGGGCCATGCCGCCCATGGCGATGTCGCCGACGACGTGGTGGAACGGGTGTGCAATGCCGTCTGGTCCGGCATGGGCATGATGTTTCTGCATTCGGCACATTTTTCCAAACCCTTCAAGCGCCTGATGGGCAGCCCCTGCAACCTGACATGGCGCGAGGCCGGGGAACGCGAGCGGCTCTGGGTCACCAGCCGTAACCATCCCATAACCCAGGGCCTGCCGGACAGTTTCGAGCTGGAAATGGAAGAAATGTACGGCGAGCCCTTCGGCGTGCCGGAGCCGCTGGAAACGGTCTTCATCAGCTGGTTCCAGGGCGGCGAGGTCTTCCGCTCGGGGCTGACTTACAAGCGCGGTGCGGGAAACGTTTTCTATTTCCGGCCGGGTCACGAAACCTACCCGACCTATCATGACGCAAACGTGCAAACCGTTCTGAAGAACGGCGTCAAATGGGCCTTCAATCAGATGGCGCGCGTGAAGGATCCGACCGAGGCCCCGAACGTGCCTGTGGAGGCCGCGCCGGAAAAAATCGAGGAGCGCGGACCCAAGCTTCATGCGGAAGGCGAGGAAGGCTTTCGCTGATCTCTCGTTCCCCCGCCGGACGCAGTCGACCTCCGGCCCATGCTCCTGTTGCGATGGAGAACACCTATGATCTCTGCTGCCACCCCGGTCCGGATATTGATCCTCGGCACCGGAAACATGGCCGTCAATCATGTCACGGCCTATCAGAAAATCCCGGGGATTGAAGTCGTGGCCGGCGTCGACCGGCGGCCTGAGGTCCTTTCGGACTTTTGCGACCGCTTCGCGATCCCGCACAGGTTCGCCACCCTGGAAGAGGCCATCGCCTGGGGGGAATTTGATGCGGTGTCCAACGTCACACCCGACGCTGCGCATCACGCGACGACCCTGACATTCCTGAATGCGGGAAAACACGTCCTGTGCGAAAAACCGCTCGCGACCAATGAGCGGGACGCCCTGGAAATGGCGGATCTTGCGCGGCAGAAGAAGCTGATCGGCATGGTCAATCTCAGCTACCGCGATGTCGCCGTGCTGCAGAAGGCGGCGTCTCTTGTGGCGGAAGGCACCATCGGCACGTTGCGCCACTTCGAAGCCTCCTATCTGCAAAGTTGGCTGACCCAGCCCGCATGGGGAGACTGGCGCACGCAGGACCAGTGGCTCTGGCGGCTCTCGACACGTCACGGATCCAAGGGCGTCCTCGGCGACGTCGGCATCCACATTCTGGATTTCACCACTTTTGCCGCCGGCAGCCGCGTCGACGCACTGTCCTGCCGCCTGAAAACCTTCGACAAGGCGGAGGGCGGCAGGATCGGCGACCATGTTCTGGACGCCAATGACAGTTTCACGCTTCAGGCGGAACTGGAGAACGGTGCGCTCGGCACCATCAGCGCGACCCGCTTCGCCTCCGGCCACCTGAACGACCTGCGCCTCAGGCTATACGGTGAAGGCGGCGGTCTGGAAGTCCGGTTCGAAAAACGGATAGGAAGCCTTTGGATTTGCCGCAACCCCGACCTTGAAACCGCCGACTGGTACGAGGTGACCGCCGAACCGGTTCCCACGGTCTATGACCGCTTCATATCGGCGATCCGGGAAGATACGCCTGCAGAGCCAGGCTTCGACCACGGCGCGGACCTCCAAAAAGCTCTGGATGCCGCCGAACGGTCGCACGCGGAAGGAAGTCTGTTTCTCAAGATCGGTGAATGACTGCGTACCGGCCGGGGTGCGGTTGCCGATAGAAGCTGCAGCGGAGCTCTGGGACCCCGCTGCAGAAGTGGTACTTGAGGCAATGCAACCACGGGCGGGACCATCACTCGGGACCCTTCCGTGAATGCTTCCGGAGTCTACCCCGCTCCTCCTGACACTTCGTTCAACCCAGGGTACAGGTTTGCCTCAATTTTTAGGCTAACCGGGTTTTATCCCGCCGCGTCTGGGCAAACACCAGGGTTTCACCTCGAAAAGAAACAAAATCACCCCCGGATCCGGCGCCTTTTTCCGGGCGAAACAGCGGCCGGAGGAACAGCGAGTCGTTTGCAACGGTTCTTGGATTTTGCTAAGAGCTGTTTTCGGGATATCATCACGTCTTCTGCTTGTATTCTCACTAGCATCGCCCGGGGAACCGCTCATGTATTTTGCCATGGTGCTTTATCTTTTCGCGGCTGCCATCGTCGGTCTGATCGGTCGGAATACAGCTGCCGGCTTCATCGGGATGTTCCTTCTTTCGATCATCGTCAGTCCGCTCCTTGCCCTGATTTTTCTCTTCCTGCTGCGCCCCAACAAGCGCGAGCGGCTGAGGCTTGAGAAAGCAAGGCTGGAGGAAGAATTGCGCCAGAGCCATCGTCAGACTTTATGATCGTTTCAACGGGACAAGGGCGAAACAGATGGCTGTGAGCAGTGGCGCTTCGAACGCCGGTGGCGTGATCGGCCCGGCGCCCGGCGAAAATACGTTTGGCAACCGGTTCAGGTCCTGGCGAAGGCGGCATACCTTTTCCCTGGGTCTGACGATACTGACCCTTCTTTTCATTATCGCCGTTACGGTGCCGCTGACCGTCGTGAATGTTCCTGCCGGCCACGTCGGCGTTCTGTGGAAACGGTTCATGGGCGGAACCGTCACCGATTTTCACTTCGGCGAAGGCATTCACCTGATCTTCCCGTGGAACAGGGCGTTTATCTATGATGCCCGTTTGCGGACAATCGTGCGCAACTATGACACGATCTCCTCCAACGGCCTGACGATGAAGGTCGAGATCGCCACCCGCTATCGCATCAACAGGGAGTCGGTTGGCGCGCTGCACAAGCAGATCGGGCCGAACTATCCCGAAGTGCTGCTCATTCCTGAAATCGGCTCCAATGCCCGGGAAGTGATTTCGCGCTACACGCCGGAACAGCTTTATTCGGACGCACGGTCTTTCATACAGGCGCAGATACTTGAGCGGATGGTCACGCAGCTGGGGTCCTCGCTGATCTCGCAGAGCCCCTCCGGACAGCTGGTCTATATCGAAGATGCCCTGATCCGTTCCGTCACGCTCCCCGCATCGGTCGTTGAAGCGATCGAGCGCAAGGCCCAGCAATATCATGTGATGCTCGAATATGATTTCCGGATAGAGCGGGAAGAACTGGAGCGTCAGCGTAAGAATATCGAGGCGCGCGGGATACGCGAGTTTCAGGAAATCGTTTCCGGCACAATCACCGACGAATATCTTCGCTTGCGGGGAATTGACGCGACATTGGCCATCGCCTCTTCCAACAATTCCAAGATCATCGTCATGGGCGGGTCCGACGGGCTTCCGGTTATCCTGAATACCGGTGAATTCAACGCCGGAGCTGACCAGAATGACGACGAGGAGACCCTGGAACGGATTTCCTCCCCCCTCGTGCCGAATGCCTCCAAGACGGAAGTGCAATCGACCAACGCGATTCAGCCGGATTCATTCCGTTTCCAGCCTTCCCCCACCGTTGTGGCCCCGGTCCCGGCGACCGACAGCGCAAATCCTGTCACTCCCGGCCAGTCCACCACGCAGATCGACACCGGACGCAGCACAGTCGCACCGGAAACGGCGCCCATCGCCCAGGAGCCGGCGATGGCTCCGGACATTGAGGAACCCCAGTCTCGGCCGGACAGCTCCAGCGCATTCAGCACGCCTTCGACAGTCATTCCACCAGACACGCGATAGGGCCAATGCAGCTATTTGCACTCCTCACGCGTACAGCTGCACTCCCCCTCAAGGCGCTGATCATCATCGCGGCCGGTTCCAGCCTGTTCAATGTCGGCATCATGATACTGGTGAACCGGGCGGCCCAGGATATTGCGGCGGACGGGGTCGATAACGTCAACTGGCTCATGGCGGGCCTGTTCTGCGCTGCCATTGCGTTGTATCTGATTTTCGAATTGCGCCTGCTCTCACGGTTTGCGGTACTGGTCGAAGACGCGATCCATGCGGCAAGGTGCGATATCGTACAGCTTCTGCGCGATCTGAACCTGGCCGACCGCGACCGGGTCGGCGATGCGGAGCTTTACGATGTCGTTACACAGGCGTCCGACACGATTTCGCAGAGCAGCCAGTACATTGCCATTGCGTTCCGGTCAGCCATCCTGGTCGTCGCCATCCTTGCCTATATATTTGTAACGTCGAAAACGACGTTCTTCATGCTGACGTTCGCTATCGGGATCGCCGGTTTCGTCTACATGCGCCGCGGACAGCGGGTCTTGCAGTCCCATATGAGCGTTGCTCAGGACGACAAGAGAATGTTCGACCGGATCACCGATCAGCTTGACGGCTGGAAGGAGGTCCGCATGCTGCGGCCGCGCCGCATCGAGTTGGCCGACGCATTCAATACGTCCGTGGATCAGGCCGCCGAAGGCAGGATCACCGTCCAGAACGCAAGTTTCGATCTCTATATTTTCGGTCAGCTCGCCTTGTTCATTCTGCTCGGTGTCGTGGTTTTCGTGGTCCCCAGCTATACGGATATCAACGCCGGCAACCTCGCCAAGACCGCCACCGCGGTGCTGTTCATCATCGGCCCTATCGGGATCATCATTCAGGCGGTTGCGGTCCTTGGATCGGCAGAGGCATCGGCGGCGCGTATCCTGACCCTGGAAAACCGCCTGGAGGAATTTGCTTCCGGTATGGACAGCCGTAAACCGGTCAATCCCGAAGCTTTTGCCGGTTTCAGCAGGATATCCCTGGAAGCTGCCGAGTACGAATACCCTGCCGAATCGGGCGTTGACCCCTTCCATCTCGGTCCTGTCGCCCTTCATGTGAACCGGGGAGAGATCTTGTTCATCTCCGGAGGCAACGGCTCCGGCAAGTCGACGTTGATCCGTATCCTGACAGGTCTTTATGCCCCTTCCGCCGGACAGCTCTCGGTGGATGGGCGAACCGTCGGCCCCCTCAACAGGCGCGACTACCGGGCACTGATTGCGTCGGTTCTGTCGAACTATCATCTGTTTCCGGAACTCTTCGGCCTGCAGGACGTGTCGAAGGACGCTGTCATGGAACAGCTTCGCTACTTCGAACTCGACGATGTCGTCGGTATGGAGAACAACCGTTTTGTCACCCTCGATCTGTCCACCGGGCAGAAAAAACGTCTTGCCCTCGCTGTTGCTCTCCTCGAGGATCGCCCGATCCTGGTACTCGACGAATGGGCAGCCGATCAGGACCCTCAATTCCGCAAGAAATTTTACCGCGAGCTGCTTCCGAGGCTGAAGGCGGAGGGTAAGACAATCATCGCCGTGACTCACGATGACGCCTATTTTGATGCCGCGGACCGGCGGGTTCATTTGAGTGAGGGCATGCAGATCGAAACCGGCCCCGCGCCGGCAGCGGAGGCCTGACCGCCATGGAGATGCTGCGACAGCTGCTGCGCGATCTGGACATGGACAAGGGCAAGTTCCTTTTGATGCTTGTCCTTTCGGCCCTTGGAACCACCATGACGATCGCTGTCGTCAACATGGCGCTCAGACGCGACGCCGGCGAAGGCGAATTCATGTTCGCGGTCTATTTCCTGCTGAGCATCTTCCTCTACAGCAGCGCCCAGCGCTTCGTGATGATGGAAGTCGCCAGAGGCGCCGAGCGCATGATCGCGGAGCAGCGCCGCAGTATTCTCGCGGCGACCCGCGCAGCCGACTACATCTCGCTGCAGCGCATTGGCCGCGCCCCCATATACAAGGCCGTGACGCAGGAAACGCAGACGATCTCCAACACGCTGCCGATGATCGTCGTGGGGGCGCAGCAAAGCGTGCTCCTGATCTTCATGTCGTTCTACATTGCGTACCTGTCGGGCGTTGCCTTCGTAGTGATCGGTCTCTTCGGGATATTCGCGGTCTGGTTCCACATAACCGGGCTGACCGGTCTCAGGAAGCGAACCGAAGCCTTGAAACGCACACAGAACAGACTGTTCGAGGCATTCAGCGGCATGCTTGCCGGACGCAAGGAAATTGCCTTCAACGAAGCGCGCGGACAGGACGTCGTCACCCATATTCAGACACAGTCGCGCAGAACCCGAGCCAACACCTCCAGGATCCGGCGCCACTGGGCAAAACAGTACGTGCTGACGCAAACGCTGTTCTACATCCTCTTGGGCGTGATGGTTTTTGTCGTGCCGATGTTCACCGAGACCTATCACGACGTGGTCATCCAGGCGACCATGGCGGCGCTATTCATGATCGGTTCCCTGTCGAACGTGGCCCAGGGAATCCCCGCCGTGAACGACACCGCACGTGCCCTTGGAAACATCCACGCTCTGAACGACCGCTTGCGTTCCTGCGAGCAGGCGCCCGACGATGAAGAGACGCTGCCTGCGGAAAGACACCCGCAGACGCTGACACTGGATGCAGTCGGTTACAGTTTCCGGGACAGTCAAGGCAACCCGACCTTCACGTTGGAACCGGTCGATGCCACCTTTCACCGTGGCAAGATCGCATTCATCACAGGCGGCAACGGTTCGGGAAAGTCGACCCTGTTTCGCTTGATGACGGGTCTCGTTCACCCGCAAGAAGGCCGGATCCTGCTTGATGGGGAACCGGTCCCACCCGATGGATTTGGGGCTTACCGCGACCGAATAGGTGTCGTGTTCTCGGATTACTATCTGTTCCGGTCGCTGCTCGGTCTTGACGACATTGACCCTGCCCGCGTCTCCGAGCTGCTCGCGCGGTTCGAACTGACCGGCAAGGTGGAACTGTCCGAAGGGGCCTTCACGACCACCGACCTGTCGTCCGGTCAGCGCAAGCGCCTCGCGCTGATCGTTGCGCTCCTGCAGGATCCGCCGATCCTCATGCTGGACGAATGGGCGGCGGATCAGGACCCACACTTCCGCAAGGTGTTCTATCGCGACATCCTGCCGTCTCTCGCGGCGGAAGGACGGATTGTCATCTGCATCTCGCATGACGAACAATATTTTGATGTCGCCGATTCACTTTACGCCATGGCCGACGGGCGCATGTCGAAGGTAAGATGACGGGGCACGAACAGCCTTGTTATCGCAACGCGATGGTATGTATTTGAAAGGTTGAGACAAGTATGCCGGGAAAACCATCATGATCCGATTTGCCCTGCTCTGCGCGATCATCTGTTCGCCCCTGCTTGTTTCGCAGCCCGCCAGTTCGCAGAACACACAGTGGCTCCTGAACGCTCCCTACAATCCCAACACCGTTCCCGTGATCACCGAGAACGGTGCGCAATATGCAGATCGGCTGTCCGATGCGCGGCGGCTGCCGGAGTGGTTCATCGGCATTTATTCCGGCTCGACACTCAGCAACAACTATTACGTCGCCGCCGGCATATGCGAGGTCATGAGGGCGACATTTCCGCAGCACCGCATCCATTGCGCACCGCTCCGCTCCGAAGGGTCGGACGACAATGTCCACCTGATGAACAGCGGCAAGGCACAATCCATTCTGGTGGAAGCGGGCCTGGATCTCGAGCTGATGCATGAATTGGCGCCGATGCCGCGCACCCGCTACGGTCTCTCCCTGATCAGTCATCCCGGTGTGATGATCGTGGCGCGAAACTCCGGCATCAACTCCATCGCGGACCTGCCGGGAAAGAGGATCAATCTGGGGATTGAAGGATCGGAAACGCGTCGTCTGTGGCACGCGCTCCTGGACGCCAACGGTCTGTCTCCCGACGACATGCAAGAGGTCATCACCGCGACTGCGGACGACGATCTGCGGGCGCTTTGCGAAGGCGAGATCGATGTTTTCCTGAGCCTGGTAGGTCTCGTTTCACCGGCCTTGATCCAGACAGGGTCACGATGCGGGGCACGCGTCGTCAGCTTCGATGTCGACACTGAAACAGACGATCCCGGCCTCGAACCCCTCGATTCCGAATTCAGTGACACCTCGGATATCCTGGAGGTCGACCAGGAACCTTCAGTCCTTCTCGATATAGAAGTTGCTCTGCTGTTCCACGAAGAATTGCCGAACTATGTAACCTGCCATATCGCAAAGGCCTTGTTCGAGCACCCTCAACTCGTCCTGTTGCAGCACCTCGAGCTTGCCAATCCCGGAGAGGAAAAAATGTTCGACTTCGGGCAAGTCATGGACTTTCATCCCGGTGTTGCCCAATATCTGCTGGAACGGCGCTGCGCCGCGGTGCCGACAGAGCCGGCGGACTTTCCTCCCCGCCTTGAGGTCATCGAGGTGCTTCCTGCGAACTAGAGCATGTCGCGTTTAAGCGGATTCAGGTGAACAAGGGACCAGGACGACGCCCGAGGCAGCGTTTGCAGTGCAAATGCGTTCCGCATCAGTCCGGTTTCCGGGAAACCGCTGACAATGTGGTGTCCAGAACTGCGACACCTCCCTTGCCTCCGCCAAGAATTCTCTCGACGATTTCAGCATTCGCCGGACCAGTGGTCGGGTCAAGCATGTCCGCATGGTTCCCGACCCCCTGGCAGATCCTGTAGCTGCCGCTCGTAAGGTCTCTCCAACGCTCGAACGCCGCATCCGTCTGCCAGGTCTGTTCGGATCGGATCTGATGAATATCGGCCGCGATCCTGCCCGCAGTGACCAGGGGATCCAGGTAGCAGATGAAGCCGCGCATTTTGGCGACCAATGCCTCATAGGCCTCTGCGTTCCGGATCGCCCGGCCATAGCTCCCGTCTTCTGAGACCATCCGATCGCGGAAATAAGCCAGGTCGTTGGAAATTTTCGCCTCGACGTCCTCCCTGGAGCGCACGATCGGCTCGAGATTGGCCGGTGTATCCAGAATGACCAGATCCGCGACCCGGTGTCCGGCAGCCTCCAGATGTTTCGCCACTTCAAAGGCCAGCAATGCGCCTCCGGAAAGCCCGATGAGCCGGATCGGCTTGTCACCGGAGATGGCGGTGATCGAGTCTGCGTACCGCTCAAGCCTGTCCGGCGCCTCGATGAAGTCGAAGGCGTGCAGCCGGGTATGCCCGAGCGCTGCGGCCAACTGCGTGAATGCGGAACCGTAGCCGAGCAGCGGCGGCATGGCGAAAAGATCCGGGCCTGATGCCCCATTCAACAGGACCGGCGCATCGGCGGGCGGGACATCATAGGGCCGCATCGGTTTTGGCGGCACAGCGTTTCCGCCGGTTTGCAGTTCCTGTGACGCCGCCTTCTGCAACATATCGTCCAGGATCGTTTGCAGCAGATGCGGTGCGATCACCTCCGGATTGGCGCGCAGCGTGACCGAAAGACACCCGCTCTGCACCACAGCAAGACAATCCACGGGAGCCAGGGACGACGCCTCGGGATCGCTCATGGTCCCATGCGAGCCGATAACCGCCGGCCCCTGCCGGCCGGTTTCCGGAATTTGCCCGTCAAACTCTCCAAGGTAGTTGAAGACGATTGCTCCGCGTATCGGCTCCGCAAGCGCAGGATCCTCCCTCAACAGCCTCAGGAACCCGGCTCCACCGGCAGGCAGAGCGAAGATCGCCGCAGCCACCGCAACAGGCGTATCCAGTGTGCCCGCGGGAAGAGCCAGGGGAAACATGCTCGTGCACCAGCCGACCGTATCGGAGAGATCGGCGGCGCGCATCAGAGGTGTGCGGCCATGGCCTTCAAGCAGGAACAGAAGGTCGCTAACGGACAGATGCGTCCGCAGCACTGCCGCCAGCGCTCCAAGAAGAACGCTTTCCATTCCGCCGGGCCCCGCACTCTGCAACATGCGCTTTGACGTCCCGGCAGACAGGGTCGAGGTAACTTCACACATCTCGTCCGACCGGCAGGGCGACACGGTAGCCCAGGGCGGTGGGCGGACCGAACCGAGCAATTGCGTCCACTGGGCACGCTCGCGCAGGAGCGAAGGCATCGTGCGCAGATCCTGCTCGACCCGGGCGAGGTCGCCCATCGTCCAGCCATCGTGCGGAGCCGTTTTCCGGCCCGCCAGCAGATCGGTCAGATCCCGCAGGATCAGCCGCCAGCTGTAGCCGTCTACTGCCAGATGATGGATCACGAGAATCAGCAATTCGCCTTCGGTTTCATGGCTGATACGCGCGGCACCGATCAGACGGCCCTTGTCGATGTCCAGCGCACGCTGGATATCTTCGGCAATATCGTCTGCTTCGGCGTCGCTCGTCACGCGATGCTGTGCGACCGGCCCGACGGCATCGCTTGCGTCGCCTCCAAACTCCTGGATCCAGATCCCGGCGGTTCTTTGAAAACGGGTCCGCAACGCCGGGTGCTTTTCGGCGAGGCGGACAAGTGCTTCGCGGATTTCGTCGCAGGTATGGTCGCGGTCCAGCCTGAGCGTGACCGACTGGTTGAAGTGATTAAGGTTGCCGTCAAACCGGGAAAAGAACCAGCTTTGGATTGCCGTCACCGGCGCCGGCCCGTCATGAGCTGCGCGCGGGCCCGCAATCACAGGAGCCGGCGCCCGCAGATGCTGCGCCAGCATTTCGACAGTCCGATGAAGGTAAAGATCCGCGACGCCGACGGTGAAGCCTCGCTTCTTCAGCGCGTTGACCAGGAGAACGATCTTCAGCGAGTCCGCCCCCGCATCGAAAATATCGTCCTGACGGCCAATCTCGCCGGTGCCGAGCACCCGCATCCAGATCTCGGCGATCTCGCGCTCAAGACCCGGCTGCGGAGCGGCCTCTTCCTGCGGGCTCTGAGAGGCAGGTTCCGGCAGTCCTGCCCTGTCGATCTTTCCATTGGACGTCAACGGCCAGGCATCCAGAACGACAATGCGTGCGGGAACCATCGCCGACGGCAGTTCTCCGGCGGCATGGCGGCGCAATTCACGCTCCTGCACGGTGCCGACGACATAGGCAATCAGGGCTTCGCCGCGCAGCAGGACGAGCGCCTGCTGCACTTGCGGATGCTGTTCCAGAATGGCCGTGACTTCGCCCGGTTCGATGCGCTGCCCGCGGATCTTCACCTGCGCATCGTCACGACCCGCATAAAGGATCGTGCCGTCCGTACTCCAACTCCCGCGATCACCCGTGAAATAAAGACGGGTGCCGTCCGGCCCGGTGACGAAGCGCGCCGCCGTTTGCACGGGATCCAGATAGCCCTGCGCAAGTCCGGCCCCGGCAACGCAGATTTCCCCCGGAATACCGATGGGGACGGGGTGCAGATCGGCGCCGAGAATATGAGCCTGGGTATTGGCGATCGGTCGGCCGATGGGTATGGGGGGAACGGCGGTTTCCACACGTTGGATCGTCGAACAGACGGCGTTTTCCGTCGGGCCGTAGGCATTGAAATAGGCAAGCCGCCTGGCATAGTGCGCAACATCCCTGATCAGCGGCGCTTCGCCTGCAGTAATCAAGACGCGCAAATATGGTAGTTCCGGCTGGTCGAGAGCCGCCAGAAAGGCCGGAGGCAGGGTTGCGACACTGATCCGCTCATCCGTCATCCAGCCGGCAAATTCCGCGCCGTCGCGGATGCGTTCAGCCGTTGCCGGTACAAGTGCGGCTCCGCTGGTCAGGCTGGTGAACATCTCCGCCAGGGACGCATCGAAGGCAGGCGAGGCAAAAAGCAGGACCCGGTCCTCGGCCCCGATCCCGAAGGTTTCGACCTGCGCGGCGACCATGTTGAGGAACGCCGCATGTCCGACCCTGACGCCCTTGGGCAGACCGGTAGAGCCCGACGTAAAGATCAGATAGGCGCTGTCAGGGTGGAGACCGGGTGTTCCCACCGCGCGGCCGCCCAGTGTCAGGTTCTTGTAGCGGGCAATGGACGGCGCCACCGAAGTCACGCCCTGACCGGCCGCGTCGTGAAGAACGAGCCGGCATCCCGCTTCCGAAAGCGCCTTGTCCATCCGCGTTACCGGATGGGCCGGATCGAGCGGCAGATAGACACCGCCCGCCTCCATTATCGCCAGAATGGTGGTGACGAGGTCGGACCCACGTTCCATGCACACGCCGACAGCCTCCCCTCCCACCAGCTTGCCGGTGTCGGCCAGCCAGGCGGCAAGGTCCTGCGCGTCGGACCTGAGCCGGGCATAGGTAAGATGCTCGGAACCGGCGACGGCCAGCCGGTCCGGCGTCCGCGCCACCTGTGCCCAGACCGCATCGTGGATCGTACCCGTCGGCATGGGAGCGGCAGGTCCGGTGGAAAAGGCCGAAAGCAGCGCCCTCTCCGATGGCGCGATCATATCGAGGGAAGAAACCGTACGGTCGCCTGCTTCCACCACGCTCCGGGCGAGTTGCAGCAGATGCTCGATCAGTCGTGTGATCCTGTCTGCGTCGAACAGATCGGTGTTGTATTCAACCGCACCGGAAAGGCCGTCGCCATCCCGCGAGAAATGCATCGTCAGATCGAAGCGGGCAATGTCATCGGCAAGCGGCACGGGCGTAAAGGACAGGTCCTTCATCCCGTCCGGCTGGGCTTCGGTCACGTGATAGACGATCATCGCGTCGAACAGGCCGGCCCGGCTCGTGTCGCGCGGCACGTTGAGGTCGGCAACGAGACTGTCGAGCGGATAGGCGGCGTGTGCCGTGGCCTGCACGATGGTCTCCGCGACAGCATCGACAAGCGAGTCGAACGGCATATCCCCCGACACCTGGTCCCTGAGCACGACGGTCTGCACATGGAACCCGACCTGCGCCTCCAGCTCTGCCCTTTGGCGCGCCGTGATGGCAGTCCCCAGCCAGATATCTTCCTCGCCGGTGTAGCGGTGAAACAGGGTTTTCACGAGAGCCGTGAGAAGCGCAAAGAGGCCGCCATGCGCAAACACCGCCCGATCCGTCAAGGCCTTGGCGAGGGTCGGATCGACCATGAAAGGGATCGTTCGCCCGGTGCTCGTCTTGACCTTGGGCCGTGGACGGTCGGAAGGCAGATCGAGACGGGTCGGTCCCCCCGCAAGCTGCTGATGCCAATAATCGCGTGCCGCTTTGAGCGGGCTCTCCTCACCAGCTTCGAGCCGTGCAAGCAGTTCGTTCTCATGCACCGCGAAGTCGTGCGCCTGGAGTGCGAGAGCTTGAAGGGGCGAGGTCTCGCCCTTCCCGAGGGCGTCATAGACGGCGCAGATCTCGTTCAGCACCAGATCCAGCGACCCGGCGTCGCCGACGATGTGATGCAGGCTGAGCAGAAACAGCGCCCGCTCGTCCGAACTGCGCCAGAGCTGCAGCCTCAGGGGAGGTCCGGCCTCCAGATCGAACGGCATCTGCGCCGCCTGCTGCAGCGCATCCTGAATCCGGCTCTCGCTCCAGCCGCGCGCATCATGTTGGATCAGCTCCACTTGGCAGGCGGCCGGGAACTGCCTTGGTCCACCGCCGGCTGTAACGAACCGGGTGCCGAGCGCCGAATGCCGCGCCCCGATCTGCGCGCAGGCAGCGGCAAGGCGGTCGGTACCGAGCGGTCCGTCGATCCTGACGGCAACATTGAGGAGATAGGCCCTCGGGTCGATCTCGTTGAGAACCCAGAGCCTGCGCTGTGCCGGAGACAACGGATAATTGGCGGACGGCGGCGCGGGCCGGATTTCATCTGCAGCGCCCGCTCCCTGGCTGAGCGCGGCAAGTCCCGCCACTGTCGGCCACCTCATGAAATCCGCCAGAGGCACGGTGACACCTGTCTCGCGTTCCAGCGCTGTCAGCAGCCGGATCGCGGCCAGACTGTGCCCGCCGCAGCGGAAGAAATCGTCCTCCCGGGTGACCTTTTCCAAACCGAGAATGCGCGCCCACAGGACGGCGATTTCCGTCTCCCGGCCAGGACAGGGCGGCGTCCCGGCGGCAACCGGGTCACCGGGTGCCGGAAGCAGGCTGCGGTCCAGTTTGCCCGACGCGTTCAGCGGGATCTTGTCGAGCCGGACGTAGCGTTCCGGCACCATATATGCGGGAAGGACAGCAGCCAGCGACTGGCGCACGGCCTCGGCGTCCAGCGTTGCGGCGGCCACATAGGCGACCAGATCGCGCCCTGCCGGTCCTTCGGGAGCTGTCACGACAGCCGAACGAATGCCTGGAAGGGCGGTGAGCTGCCGTTCGATTTCCAGCAGCTCGATCCGGTGGCCGCGGATTTTTATCTGATGGTCCCGCCGGCCGCAAAACATCAGAACCCCATCCTCGCGGCGGTAGCCGAAATCTCCCGTCAGGTAGAGCCGGGCGCCGGGCCGCTGCGGATGCGGCACAAAAACGGCGTCCGTGAGTTCGGGCGCGTTCAGATAGCCCCGTGCCAATCCCAGTCCGCCGATACAGATCTGGCCGGCGACCCCGGGCGGCAGTGGACGCAAATTCGCATCGCAAATCAGCACCTCGGCCCCATCGATCGGCACCCCGATCGGTGCCGCGGTAAGCTGCGACAGATCGGCTTCGAACTCGTGCCACGTCGCCTCGACGCAGACCTCGCTGGGACCGTAAAGATTGAAAATGCGCAAATCCGGCTGCTGTGCGGCCTTTCTAACCGCTTCGACCATCGGAATCGGCAGCTCCTCCGCACCAAGCAGCAGCGTACGGACCGGCCAGGCCGAATCGATCTGACCGGCATCCAGGAGAATCGAAAGAAGGCTTGGGGTCAGGCTGAGCGAGGTAATCCCCTCTCTGGCAATTTGCGCGCAGAGGCGACGCGGATCGGTCTTGATCTCATCCGGGATGATATGCAGCGCATGGCCGAGCAGAAGCGCGGCATAAATCTCATGTACCGAAACGTCGAAACCGAGTGACGCGAGGGCGGCGTGATGGCCCGGAACCGCGTCTCTGCCACCATGAATTGTGCCGTTCATCCAGCGGACCAGATTTGTCACGCTGCCATGTTCGATCATGACCCCCTTGGGCACGCCCGTAGTGCCGGACGTGAAAAGGACATAGGCCAGGTCATTCGGTCCGACAGAAGGCAGAGCGGCTGTCTCGTGCGTCTTGTCCGCAACCGTTGCCACTCGAACCGGGAAAAGCGTTTTGGCGCGGTTCAGCCCCTCGTCACCGGTCACCACGAGAGCGATACCGGCCTGTTCCGCGATCTGCCGGAGCCGCGCATCCGGCAACTTCGGATCAAGCGGCACATAAGCCGCACCCGCGTGCTGTATCGCAAGAAGGGCGATTACCGCGTCGGCCGACCGGGACAGAAACAGGCCGACCCGGTCTCCCGGTGCG
This sequence comes from uncultured Roseibium sp., assembly GCF_947496995.1. Lineage (GTDB taxonomy): Bacteria > Pseudomonadota > Alphaproteobacteria > Rhizobiales > Stappiaceae > Roseibium. The sequence continues at coordinate 270,201 of NZ_CANMFD010000005.1, read as the reverse complement.
GCACCGTGACTTGAAACCAGCGCCCGCGCCAGGGTCTGAACCTTGTCGGCGAGGCTGCGATAGGTCAGGCTCCTGCCCGCCTCAACCAACGCTGTTTCTTTTGGGGTTCGGGCCACCTGCCTGGCAAACATGTCGGTGAGCGTATCAGGCGCGATTGCTTCAGGCTCTTCAGCCGAGACTTGCGGCAGGATAGCCAGGTGATTGAGTGGCATCGCTGCCATCTCGACCATCTGTCGGGCGACATGGCACCAGCTCCGGGCCAGACGTTCGGCACGCGCGGCGGGAAAAACGCTCTTCCGATAGCTGAGTTCAAGGCTGAAACAGCCTTCGTCACGCTCCACCACATCGAAGGAGAGGTCGAAACGCACCGATCGGCCGGCATGCGGCAGTGCGTTGACGGTTAGCCCGTCGAATTCAGCCCGGCTTTGCGTCAGGCGCTGCAGTCCGATCATGACCTCGACAAGCGGCGTACGGGCCGGATCGTGCTGGATCTGCAGGCTGTCGATCAACCGGTCATAGGGATAGTGCTGATGGTCAAGCGCACCCAGCACGACGGCGTGCGCTGCAGCCAGAAACGCATCCGTGTTTTCCTGGTCCGCCACGCTGAAACGGAGCGGCACCATGTTGACATAAAGGCCGACCTGGCTCTCCAGTTCAACCAGATCGCGTCCGGCGACGGCGGTGCCGACAACAACCTCATCCTGCCCCGACCAGCGCGTCAGGGTGAGGGCGGTGATGGCGGCGACAAGGGTGAACAGGCTGATACCCGCTGCCTGGGCCCGTTGCTGCAGCGCCAGAGACAGGTCCGGATCGATGCCGTTGCTGACGATTTCTCCCGCATCGGAAAGGTTCGCAGGGCGGGGATGGTCAAGCGGAAGGTCGAGCCGGGGAACAGGCCCCTTCATCGTCTCCGCCCAATAGGCTGCCGCTTCGCTCATTTCCGGACCGTCCGACCGGGCACTGATCCAGCAGGCGATATCCCGCTGCTGCAGTGCCAGCGGCTTCAAGGCGTCGGAGCGCGTCGCCTTTTCAGCATTGTAAAGCCGCGAAAGATCCCGGGCGATCACGCCCAGCGAAATGGCATCGCCCACAATATGATGGAGCGCAAACGCAAGAACGTGTTCGTTCCCGTTTATCCGAACGAGCAACGCACGCGAAAGGTAGCCTTCCGAAAGATCGAAGCCGCATGCCATGAAAGCGGCAATGATGTCCTCCGCGGTGGCAAGATCCGGCGCATCTGCCTGCTCGAAGGTGTGAGCCCTTGGCGGCTGGACAACCTGCCGCGGCGCATCGTCCTTGATCACGAAAGCCGTGCGCAGACTTTCGTGACGCTGCATTACCCCATCGAGCGCCCGGCGCAGGGCGGAAACGTCAAGGCAACCTTGAAGCGTGAAGGCGGTGGACACGACATAATCGGCCCGGCCCGGCCTGATCCGGTCAAGCACGAAGAGCTGCTGCTGCGCGGGTGTCAGCGGATCGTCGGCAGCCTGCGGCGCGGGCTCGATCCTTGTCCCCTGTGCTCCGCCGCGCGCGCGCACATGCCGTGCAAGACTGGCGACGGTCGGCTCGTCGAAAAACTCCCGGATCGACACGGAGCATCCGAAGTCGCGCCGGATACGTCCGATCACCCTGGCAGTCAGCAGGCTGTGGCCGCCTGCGGCAAAGAAATCCTCCGTTCGCCCGAACGCCGGCCTTTCCAGAACCTCCGCGAAGATACGGGCAATGCCGGATTCCGTCTCGTCCTGGGGCGGATCATTCTCGGTTATTGCCGCCGGTACCGTTCCCTGCATCAGTCTCAGCGCGGAGCGATCGATTTTCCCGCTGGCCATGAGGGGCAGCTTCGGCAAGGGTACCAGCGCCGCGGGTATCATGTAGACGGGCAGTCTGCCTGCCAACTGCTCGAGCACCGTTTCGGATGCAACTCCACTGCAAAGGACAGCGTATGCGGTGAGAGAGCGGACAGCGCCGGACGGGTCCGGATTAGCAAGAACGACCGCTTCCTCCACGCTCGAAAGCTGCCGCAGGACAGTTTCGATCTCGCCCAGTTCGATCCTGTGACCGCGCAGTTTCACCTGATCGTCCAGACGCCCCAGCACTTCGAACCGGCCATCGGCGCGCCGGCGCCCCAGATCTCCGGTGCGGTAGTATCTTGTGGATGCAGAAAAAGGGTGCGCGGGATAGCGCTCCGCCGTGAGGTCCGGCCTGTCGTGATAGCCCACGCCCAGCCCGGCGCCTGTCAGGCACAATTCCCCAATTGCGCCCACAGGCATGATCTGCCCGTTACGCCCCCGGATGAATGCCCCTTCGCCGGGAAAGGGACGGCCGACACACAAAAGTCCGTCGCCGAGATCCTGCGCCGTCGACCAGATGGTTGTTTCCGTCGGTCCGTAGACGTTGATCGCGCGCGTTTTCTGCAGGGCGCGAAGGCCGTTGAAGAGGTCGGTGGGCAATGCCTCCCCGCCGACCAGAACGGTCTCCACATCCCGGAGGCTTTCCCAGCCACCGGCATCTACCAGTGTGCGCAGGCGGGAGGGCGTGACCTGCAGCACGTCGATAGAGGACTTCCGGATGAGATCACAGATTGCCAGGGGATCGGCTGCGGTATCGTCGTCGGCAAGAACCATTTCCAGCCCGAGTGCAAGACTGGAAATCAGTTCAAGAACCGAAATATCGAACGTGTGCGTCGTCAGCCCGAGGATACGTTGACCGGATTTGAACCCCAGCGTGGCGGGCAGGCTTGCGGTAAAAGCCGAAACGCTGCGATGGGCGATCTCGACACCCTTGGGCTGCCCGGTGGAACCCGATGTATAGGCCACGTAAATCAGATCGTCCGGCGAGGGAGCAGGACCTTCGAAGCCAGCCTCTGGCAGAACCGTTTCCGCATCGAGCCGAAGAACGGGGCCTTCATACCCAGTCGGGAGAGAGGTCTCCTTCGCGGCGATGAGCGCGCTCACGCCTGCATCGTCCAGGATGAAACCGGTGCGCGCCGCCGGATCGCGCGGTCCCAGGGGCACATAGGCGGCGCCGATGCGGATGAGCGCCAGCATGGCCGTCACCAGCCACGAATTGCGCGGAAGCATCAGGCCGACCCGGTCCCCAAGGCGCACGCCGAGCGTGGAACCAAGATGCGCCGCGAGCCGATCGGCCCTGCCGGATAGCTCCGCGTAGGTCAGGGATTCTCCGCCGGCTCTCAAGGCAGGGGCATCCGGTATCTCTGCCGACCGGGCTGCAAGCAGCCCAGCCATGCTGCCGGGAGATGGAAGGTCTCCCGGGAGTTGGCTGAGCACGCGCGCCTCCTGCCGGCCCAACAGGGAATGCTCGCCTAGCGGCCGCTCGGCCTGTGCAACCAGTCTTTCGAACAGGTCCGCGAAATGGCGGGCGAACTGCGCCAGTATCTTCCGGTCGTGGCATTCAGGATTTGCGGAAAAATGCAGATGAAGCGACCCTGCCAGGGAAACCTGCAGTGTCATCGGCGCATGCGTTTCTTCAGTCAGCGCTTCCGGGATCGCATGCAGCCCGGTCGCGGCCTCCACACCGGACGCGCCGCCCAGAGGATAGTTCTCGACAATCAGCAGCGTGTCGAAGACCCGGGAAGCCTGCGGGGCGGCGCCCTGAATACCGGCAAGCGGTACATGTTCATGGTCTGCACGCGCCAGCATATCAGCATGAACCTGCCGGGCGATGTCCGCAAAACTCTCGGCCTCGCGAAAACGCACTCTAACCGGCACCGCGTTGATCAGGAGACCCATCATCCTGTCCGCACCCGGCAGGTCAGGAGGACGGTTGGCGATCACGGAGGTGAACAGCGCATCGCTTGTGTCAGTATATCTGCCGAGGAACACACCCCAAGCCGCGTGGATCAGCGCACCGGGCGTCAACCGCAGCCGGCCGGCGAGCTCTTCGACCGCGCGCAAAACCTCAGGGCCGAAGGTATGCTCCACATCTGCTTTTCCCGCATCTGAATGCGGCGCGTCGCCCGCGGGAAGCGCAGGCATCGGCTCGTGGCCGTCCAGATAGGTTTTCCAGTAAGGCAGTGACTTTTCAACCGGCCGGTCCTGCACCCATTTGATGAAATTGCAGTAGGCGCGGGCCGGTGGGAGGCCGGAGGGCTGACCAGTGCACCTGGAGGCATAAAGCGAGAAGAATTCCTCGGCCAGAAGCCCGAGGCACCAGCCATCGAGCAACACGTGATGATGCGTCCAGATCATCAGGTGTTCCTGCGGTGATCGCCGCACCAGCTGAATGCGCGAGGGCGGTCCTGCCTCAAGATCGAAACCGCGCACCCGTTCCGCCAGGCAAAGCCGCTCGATCCGCACGTCCCGGTCCGGCGGATCCAGGGCGCTCAGATCATGCGCGGTTACATCTGCAGACGCCTGTTTCAGGACAACCTGGAGAAACCGCGGCGTATTGCGCAGGATGAAGGCGGTTCTGAGTATCGTGTGGCGGTCAATCAGTTGCTGCCAGGCCGCATCGAAGGCGGCTCTGTCCAGCGGGCCTTTCAGCGCGATCCGGATCTGCTGAGTATAGGCGGTAGATTCCGGAGCCCGCAGGCCCGTCACCACCATGGCCTCCTGCATGGGAGAAAGCGGGTAGATATCCTGTATGCGGTCCTTGCGGATCATGCTGCGCCCTCCTCCCGGAAAGCAGAAGCAAAAAGCAGTTTGGGCTCTGGTCTCATTCGTCCAGCAACGCCTCGAGCTCGTCCTGCGACAGGCCCGACATGGCAACGTCCGATGCCGTGAGCTCGGTCCGGCCCAGCGCCTGGCAGTGGTCGCAGAGGCGGCGAAGGTCGGCCTCGATTTCTTCGGCGAGGCGTCTGATCTTCGCCTCTTCGATTGCCTTGCCGTTCCACGTCAGGGTCAGCACGACTTCCGGGCCATGGGCAACCACGGCGATATCGATGGGACAGACACGGCGATGTTCCCCCGCCACAACCGGACCGATGGGTGCGTCCACGACCGACCAGGCTCCCTCGTTCGCCCCTGATCCGCCGCCGAGGAAATTGAAACTCACCTGTGGCGCGAGACTGGAAAACACAGGATCCGCATCGCTTGCGAGCGCAACCGGCAGATAGCTGGCGCCATTGTCCGGCACAGAGCGCAGGGTTTCCTTGACCGCCTTGATCCGTTGATCGGCTTCTCCTTCAGCCTCGGGGAGAACCACCGGGTAAAGCATCGTGAACCACCCGACCGTGCGCGAAACATTGCGCGGGCTGAGTGCCGGTTCGCGGCCATGGCCCTCCAGAAGCAACATCGTCCCGCCTGGTGACCACACCCGGTCGAGAGCCTGGACAAGCCCGGTCAGGACCAGTTCCTGCGGGCGGGTCGAATAGGCCTCGTTCGCCGGACCGGTGACGGCGAGCGCAAGATCGGCGGGCAACGCGAATGCAAGGCTCTCGCTGTCGCGATAAAGACCGGGCTCGCCCGGAGAGAGCGCGCGTGCCGGGCGCACCACCATGTCGCGCCAGAAAGCGCCGGTTTCCTTCGCAAGCCCGGGAACTGCCTCTTCGACATCGTTCGCCCATGCGCTGACCGGCTCGGTTTTGGCATCGAATCCGATAGGATTGCCGGAGTTCGCCGCACGATAGGCGCGTTCGAAATCCGCGATGAGGATTCCCCAGGAGACCCAATCCACGACCACGTGATGCACACAGATGACAAGGTCGTCCGCTGTCGATCCGCGCAGCAGCAGGGCAGCCATTACCTGCCCTGCTCCGGGGTTCAGACTTTCCTGCAAGTCGGCCAGTGCCGTCTCGGCATCGGCATCATCCGGCGTGATTTCCGCGAGCGGCACGGGCCCTACAACATCGGCGAGTTCGATCTGCGGCAAAGGTTCGGCAGGATCGAAGCGGCTTCTCAGCGCGTCGTGATGTTCGGCCAGCGCCGCCAGCGCGGCCTCGACCGCCGCCCAGTCCGCGCGCCCCTGCAGGCGCAGGCGCATTGCCTGATTGAAATGACCGCGATGATCTTTGAAAGACGAGAAGAACCATTTCTGGGCAGGCAATGCGGGCATCCGGCCGGTTACGCGACCCTGATCCACCCCGGAGGCATCGTTGCTGCGCGTGACGATCTGCGCCAGACGTTCGACGGTGCTTTCGCTCAGAATATCGGCGGCAGTCGTGACGATGCCTTCACTCCCCAGGCGCGATGCGATCTGGATGGCTGATATCGAGTCGCCACCGGCGGAGAAGAAATCGGAGGTCACGCCGATCTCCGTGGCTCCAAGTACACTCTGCCAAACCGAAAGGATCGCGGTTTCCAGCGCGTTGCGGGGAGCGACATATGCCTGAACGGCGGGACGCGGCAGGGCAACCGTATCGACCTTGCCGCTGGGAGTCAGCGGGAGACGGTCGAGCGGGATGACTTCCGCCGGAAGCATGTAGTCCGGCAGACAGGCGGCAAGCCAGTCGCGCAACTCGGTCGGGCCCGAGGCCGGCGCGGTAGGCACCGCCGATCCGGACCCGAAGACCTTCCGGTGCAAAGGCGTCTGACGGAAACCGTCAGCGGCATGCGGCGCGGCGCAGCTGAAATGCTCGCTCGTCCCGTCGATACGACGGCAGATCCCCTCAATCACAAAATCCGGATTTCTGCCGTTCGCCGAAACGGTGCGCGTGACTGTCCCTTCAAGCACCTCTCCGGCTTTAAGGTCTTCCAGAGGAGTGTCGAGAGGCAGGATCACAGGGAGCCAGCTGGAAGGGTTTTCCAGAATGTCCACGGCCTCGTCGGGATGGTCCGCATCCACGATCAGATGAAGCCAGGCGAGCAAGCCGTCGATGCGCCCTGGAGCATTTACCTCAAGCCGTATCCGATGCTCGTTTTCCAGATCCATGGGCCTGCGGAAGTTGAGATCTTCCAGAACGTCATGGCTTGTCAGAAGCCGGTCATGCGGCAGGTTTTTAAGGCAGAGACGCAAGTCGAACGGGCGTCCGACCTGCTCGAAAATGCGCTCGACATACGCGGCAGCGGCCGGCGCAAATCCCGGTCCCTCGATCAATCCGGAGAGATCGACGCCAGCAAGCCGTGTCACGCTGCGTGACGGGATCTGGCATTGCGGCGTCCGCATCAGGCCATGGGCGTGGTTGACCAGATAGGCTGCGGCCTCCGATCCGCCGATACTGCCGACGATCTCCGCCACAAGGATATCGGCAAGCTCGGGCAGCGCCACCGACATGATGTCACCGGTGATGATCTCGACCCGGTCCTGCATTCCCGCTGCCTGGATACGCGCCCGCGCCTTGTCCGCCGTGACAGGATCGATCTCGACCGAATAGACCTTGCGTGCCCCGGCCTCCACGCACATGCGCGTCAGAACCGCTTCCGCACCCGGACCGATTTCCAGAACGACCTTGCCCGCGACCTGACGTGCCATCGCGGCGCGATAACTGAGGTTGCGCCGCGTATCGCCCGCCATGGCGCCATAGGCGAGGGTGTCATAGACAAAGAATTCAGCAATGGAAGGCCAGACCTCCACCGGGTCGCGACGGACGGCATAAGCCAGAAGCGGCTGGCCTTCTTTCGGAACCGGCACATGGGCCTGAGCTACGGAAGGATGCGCCGAAAGTGCCGCTTCGATTTCTCCCCGCTCGACGCGATAGCCCCGCAATTTGATCTGCCCGTCGCGTCGGCCCAGATAGACAAGAGCGCCACCGGCATCATGGATACCGTAATCTCCGGTGGCATAGGCCCGTTCACCCGTCTCCTCATTCCGTCCGAAGGGTGGCTCACCAGTATCGCGGCCAAGATACCCGCGGGCGACACCCGGACCCGACATCACGATCTCGCCCGGCAGTCCGGCAGGCAGGGGACGCCCGGCCGCGTCACGCACTTCCACCTTGTTTCCGGCAATGGGGTGTCCGATGGGAAGGACACCGCCCGCCTCATCTCCGGACTGCACCTTGTACATCGTCGCGCAGACCGAGCACTCCGTGGGACCGTAGGCATTGAACACCGTGCAATCCCTGGCATAGCGTCCGATCAGCGCGGGCGGAGCCGCATCTCCCGCCGTCAAGAGGGCGCGCAGGGTCGGCAGCGGGGCACCGTTCAGCGTTTCCAGAAGGCGGGGCGTGAAGGTGGCCACTGTCACCTCATGCCGCGCAAAGATCTCCCGCAACCGGTCGGGCATCCGCAATGTCTCAGCCGGAAACAGGGCGAGCTTCGCACCGGCAAGCAGCGCCATGAAAATCTCGGAGAGCGACGCATCGAAAGTCGCCGCCGCGATCTGTGCGACCGTATCCGCCGGACTGTTTTCGAGGCGCCGGATCTGGTCCCGGATCATGACGGTAAACCCGTGATGGGCGACCTTGACGCCCTTGGGTGTGCCCGTCGAGCCGGAAGTGAACAGCAGATAGGCTAAGTCGTCCGGCCCCGGTCCATCTGCGTTGAGATCACAAACCACCGGTGGGATAGCGCTTATCTGCAGCACCCGGTCGGAAAACGCCTCCGGTACAGTCCCTGCCGCCAACAGCTGCATGGGCCGCGCCTGGTCCAGTATGGCGGCTGTTCGTGTCTCCGGTTGCTCCGGATCGAGCGGCAGATAGACGGCTCCATGCGCCATGATGCCGATCAGTCCCGCAATCCAGTCCGGAGTGCGATCGACAAACAGGCCAACCACATCACCGGGCTGTACGCCAAGTTCATGCAGACGTGCCCGGACACCGCCGGCGCGCGCCGCCAGGGCATCGTAGCTGACGCTTTCCCCAGCCGTGATCAAAGCAGCGTTCCGGCCGTGCGTGGCAACAGCGTCGGTAAACAGGCTCACAATGGTGTCCATCGGCGACCCGGCCGATTCTGGACCGTCAGCGATGGCTCTGGCCTTCTCATGATCCGAGACAAGATCAAGAGAGGCAAGGGAAGCCCCAGTATCCGCGAACTGGCAAAGCAGATGCACGGTCAGATCTGCCAACGCCCGCAGATAGAAATCGGGAAGTGTCCCGGCCGGACTGGACAGGCGCAGCCTTATCCCGTCATCCCTGACGATCTCGGCCAGAAGCGCTGCCTTGCTGCGCCTCAACAGCGGCACATGATTGACGGTGTCAACCAGAAGCACGTCGCTCGACAGACCCGCAAAATTGGGCAGAAACGTTTCGATTGGCCAGTCCTGATGGCGATAGGCCTCGGTAATACGGGTATTCACCGAACCCAGAAATTCACGCACCGTGCCGGTCCGCAGGGAAGGCAGCACCAGAGGCACGGTTTCGTGACCGGCCGGAAGGGCCTCAGCCGATGCAAGCGCCGGCGTCCACAAAACGATATGGTCGTCTTCCAGATGCGTGCAAAGGGCGAGGCTCAAGGCAGCCGTGATGACGACGAACTCCGGAAGCGGAGCACCCTTGGAGATCCGCGCAAGCACGGCGCCCGCCTCCAGGCCCAGACCAACCTCGTAAGACCCGCCACCAGCACCAAGGGACGCAAAACCCTGGAGGCCGGACAGATGGAAAGGTGTCTCAACCTCTTCGGCGCAGCCCTGCCAGAAGCTGCGATGTCCCTGATAGCTGCGGGCCGTGTACTGACCGGCTTCGGCGACATCGGTTGTGCGGGTTTGGGACAAGGTCATGAAATTCTCAGATATCCAGTATGCTTACGATGTCAGCGGCTTCGCCATGGGCAACCGTATTTCCCTCGATACCGATGCCCAGATCCATGATCGGGCTTTCCGGAGCGGCGGCCATCTCTTCCAGAAGTCGATCCAGCAAACTGGCAAGATATTCTATGTCGGATTGGCTGTAGAGGTCACTTCGATATTCGATGGCGCAGGCGATGCCACCCGACTCTGACGGGGAAAAAACGAACAGCAGGTCATATTTCGCAAACGGCGATGCGGGGCTCAGATCGGTAATGGGAATGCCTGCGAATTCGGTCCGACCCGTGTGGTCGAGTTCATTCCAGGTAACTGCGATGTCAAACAGCGGCGAACGGCCGGGCGTTACGGCTGCCTGCATGTCGTGAACGATCTCCTCGAAGGGAACATGACCGTGCCGCAGGCTTCCGGTGATCACTTCTCTGGCCTGCGAGATCAACGCACTGACCGGCAAGTCGGCCGCGGGCTTCATCCGAAGTGGCAGCACATTGACGAAACAGCCGATCATCTCCTCGAGCGCCACATGCTCACGATTTTCCGACACCGTTCCGAGCACCATGTCCTCGCGGCCGGTCAGCCGCTGCAACAACGCGCTTACCGCCGCAAGGAATACCGCAAATACGGTGGCGGACTGTCTTGCCGCGAGTTCGCGAAGCGCCTTTGCCTGCACCGCATCGAAATCCTTCCGGTACGTCTCGCCCCTGGTGGTCTGGCGCGGAGGCCGGACGGAAGCGAAGGGCAGGTCGAACGGGGCAGATAGAGACGACAGTGTTTTGCGCCAATAATCGCGGTCCGCCTCGATGGATGGCGCTTCCAGAAGCTGACGCTCCCAGCGCGCGTAATCCGTGAACTGGATGTCCTGCACCGGAAGAGTGCAGTCCCGTCCGTCGATTGCCGCGCTGTAGGCAGCCTCCAGATCGCTCATCAACAGTTCGAGCGAGCGGCCGTCGGCGACAGCATGATGCAGCGAAACCGACAGCACCGATCTGCTTTTCTTCACATCGATCAGCCGTGCACGGAACAGCGGCGCCTGCGTCAGATCGAAAGGCTGCGCTGCGTCTTCATTCAGCAGTTTCGCCAGCATATCCTCATCGTCCGCCCGGCTGCGGACGAGCGTGAACGGGACGTCATCATGAATGACCTGCCGCGGACCTTCGATCCCGGTCAGAAATGCCGTTCTGAGAGCCCCGTGCCGGGCAACCACGGCGGAAAACGCCTTTTTGAGTGCTCTGATCCGCACGGTCCCGTTGAAACGCAGCGCAGCGTGAATGACGTAGGCCGCCGACTCTTTCGAAAGCTGCTGCGCCGTCCAGATCCTCCGCTGCGCATGTGTCAGAAGGCAGGCATCCGGGCTCGGGGATGCAACGAGCGGAGGCCTGTCAGCCAGCCCGCGTAAGCGCAGGGCTTCACCAAGCGCGCGTACCGACGGCAGAGCAAACAGATCACCGAGATCTACCTTGCAGCCCAGCCTGTCACGCAATTGCCGCACCGCCCGAGCAGCCAGAAGGCTCTGGCCACCCATATCGAAAAAGCTCGCGTCGGGGTCCACCACCGGTGTTTTCAGGAGAGTGGCAAATACAGCGGCGATCTCGGCTTCTAACTGATTGAAGGACACCTCGGCGGAGGCTGTACCGGTATCAGCGATCCCGGGCAGGCAGATCAGCGACAGCGCGCGCCTGTCGATCTTGCCGGACGGCAGCAGCGGCAATTGTTCATGGGCGACAATCTGCCCCGGCACCGCCGCGGCCGGCAGTTTCGTCCGCAGCGCCGAGAGGATCACTTGCGGCTCCACCGTGTCGCCGGTGACATGCGCGACCAGCATCGCTTCAGCGTCCACGCCCCGCAATTCGACCACCGCGTGGCGGATGCCCGGCTGCGCCGACAAGGCGGCCTCCACTTCGCCGATTTCGATCCGGTTGCCCCGGAGCTTGATCTGACCGTCGGTCCGGCCCAGGAACTCCAGCCGCCCGTCGGCGCGCCAACGCGCCTGGTCACCGGTACGATAGAGCCTGCCTGCGACCGGACGGAGACGTTCCGGAAAGGCTTGAGCGGTCCGCTCCCGATCATCGAGATAACCGCGTGCCAGCCCCGCACCGAAAAGAACAATCTCGCCCGGAGCACCAATCGGTTGCAGCGCCCCTTCCTGCGAAAGCACGGCAACCCCTTCGCCGGGAAGCGGTCGGCCGAGATCGGCCCGCGACGTTTCGGTGATGCGCCGCGCGCAACTCCAGATCGTCGTTTCCGTCGGGCCGTAAACCTCGTAAACGGTCAGGTGGTCAAGTGCTCCCAACCGCTCGCGGAGAGGCGCCGGCAGCGCTTCCCCTCCGGTGAGTACCGTGTGCAGCGCGGCACCCGGTGCAAACACCTGTGTTCCGCAGGAAGCGTCCATATCCAGCAAGAGCGCAAGGCGGGTCGGAGTGGCCTGCAGCACCGTCACTTTATGCTCGGCCAGCGCTTGCAACGTGCAGTCCGGCTCGCGCGCATCTTCCGCGTTGATCGCAAGCACGCAAGCCCCGAAGGTCAGAGTGCCCAGCAGTTCCAGGATCGAGATATCGAAACTGATATTGGTCAGCGCCGCGACGCGGTCCTCGGAGCCAAGACCGAATACGTCAGGCAGCGACCGGCAGAATTCCGCCAGAGCGCCGTGCTCGATCATCACCCCCTTCGGGTTGCCTGTCGACCCGGAGGTAAACAGGACATAGGCGAGCATCTGCGCGTCGATCTTCGGCAGGGTAACGTCGCTTCGCGGTGCATCCAGCAATGCCGTCAGCTTCTGACGCAGCTTGCCCCGCGAAACATCCGTCAGAACAAGTGCGCAACCGGCGTCCTCGATCAGCACCTCGCGCCGTTCTTCCGGCAGTGCCGGATCCAGCGGAACGAAGGCAGCGCCGGCCTTCAGCACACCCAGCAGCGCGACAGGCAGGCGCGCATCCCGCGGCAGTTCCACACCGACCCGCGCGCCGGGTTCGATACCAAGCTGAATGAGCTGACCCGCCAGATGGTCGGACAGACCGGCAAGGGTTTCATAGCTGAGGGTTCGTATCCTGTCGCTTGTTGCCGGAGCCTCAGGTGTCCGATCGACGCATTCCGCGACCGCGTCGAGGATCGTGCCCTTTGCAGGATGCAGGTTCGAGGGAAGCCCGCCCCAGTCCAGAAGCGTCTGCCGCTCCTCTTCACAAGTTATCTCCAGCGCACCGAGCGGCCCGGCCGGATCGGCGGTTACGGCGTCGATCACCTGACCGAAAGCTGCGATCATCCTTTCGATGCTGTCGCGATCGAACAGCGCAGTGGCATATTCGAAGTGCACCGCGATTGCATCGTCTTCAGGTTCGATGATCAGCGTCAGATCCGTCTTGGCAACAGCCGCTGCCTGCGTCCGGCGGATCACGCTCACATCTCCAAGGCTCAACCGGGAGTGATCCGGATCCTGCATGACGATCATCGCATCGAAAAGAATGCTGCGGGAGATGTCACGGGGCAGATCGAGCGCCTCCATAATCCTGTCGAAAGGCGTATTCTGGTGGTCGAGCGCTTCGCTGATCGTGGCGCCGGTCGTCTGCAGAAGATCGTCGAATCCGGCCTGCGGATCGACCGTCACGCGCAGCGCAAGCTGGTTCAGGAACAATCCCACCTGATCGCCGTAGTCGGGGTGCTCCCGCCCGGCGACCGGCGTACCTATCGTAAGATCTTCCTGACCGCTGTAGCGGTAAAGCAGTGTCTGGAAGACCGCCGTCAGCACGGCAAACAGCGTGAGGTGCCGGTCCGCCGCCAGCGATTGCAAACCTGCTGTGCGAACCGCATCCAGTTTGAACGACGCCATTGCCCCTCGGATGTCCTGGCGCTTCGGGCGCGGCCGGTCAGTTGGCAGGTCCAGCCGTGGCGGCGGACCGGCAAGCTTGTCGCGCCAGTAGTCCAGATCCTCTGGCGCGTCCGCGCGCTCGGCCTGATGGGCCGCGCAATCGCGGAATTGCCGTTGCAGTGTGGCCGGCCTCGGGCCGGTCTTCTTTGCTGCCGCATAGAGTGCCGACAGATCCCGGATCAGCACGTCCATCGACCAGCCGTCGGCAACGATATGATGCAGGCAGAAGCCGAGCACGTGGCTTTCAGGGCCGGTCCGGGCAAGCCCGATGCGGAAAAGAGGTTCAGTTTCCAGATCGAACGGCCGCGCCAGAAGCGGCGCGAACCAGACCTCGGCATCCGCCTCCGGAGACTTGCTGCCGCTGAAGTCCATCGTGGCGAGAGGGGAGCCCGTATCCAGTATCTTCTGGCGCGGCTCACCTTGCGGGTCCGTCGTGATCACCGTACGCAGCGCCTCATGGCGTTTGCAGAGCGCCCTGACAGCCATGGCGAATGCCGCTTCATCCAGCGGACCTTCCAGCTCGGCCATGCCCGACAGCAGACCGTACCCCTGCTGCCCTTCAAGTTGCTCAAGCACCCAGAATCGACGTTGCGCGGGCGACAGGGCGTAGTCCGCAGCTTTCGGCAAACGTTTGACGCGGCCGGTCGTCTCCGGTGCCTGGTTGGCTACATATCCGGCCAGGGCCGCAGCCGTCGGATTGCGCATGACATCGTTCAGCCGCAGCTTGGCACCGAAGTCGCCATAAACCCTTTGAACAAGCCTTGCGGCCGTGAGGCTGTGACCACCGGCAGCAAAGAAATCATCGTCGGGTCCAAGCGCAGGATGACCAAGTACCTCACGCCACAGATCGAGCATCCGGTCCGATCCGCCCGCCGGTTCCCCAGCCGGCGTACCCACCTGTCCCGGAGTATTTTCACCGGCGCGGGAAAGTAGGTGCGGATCGGGCTTTGGCAGCGCCTGAAGCGGCAGATCCGTCAGACCGGTACAGGTTTCCAGCAAAGACAGGACATATTGCCCGACCCCCTCCACCCTTGCGGTGTCGAACAGCGCATCGTCATATTGCAGGGAAAGCGTCAGGGACCCGGACGTTTCGGCAAACAACAGAGCCAGGTCGAGCTGACTTCCCTGTACAGGCAGCGGCAGCGGCTCGAGCTCCAGCCCCCCGGGCACGACCATTGCCTCGCTCACACGGTAACTCACCATCGCGTCAAAAAGCATGGAGCGGTCAGGTCTGCTCGGCGGTTTCAAGGCATCGACGATCCGGTCGAGGGGACAGTCCAGCCGGTCGAGCGCATTTGCCAGACCGGACCGCACCTGTTTGACAAGCGCAGCGAAAGTCGCCTCGGGATCGAGCGTGACACGCAGGGGAACCGTCTCCGCGCACAGACCGATTACCATCCGGCCGCCGCGGTCGGGACGCCCCTCGACGGGTATTCCGAGGATCAGATCGTTCTGTCCCGAAAGGGCATGCAAGGCATATGCGCTGAGTGCCGTCAGGATTGAAAACGGTGTCGTGCCATGCAGGTAGGCAGCGGCAGCGAGAGCTTTCCGCATGCTCTCCCCTGCGGTCAGATCGAGAGACGCGCCGCTCTGGTTGCGCACCGCTGGCCGTGCACGATCGGCAGGCAGGTCGAGCGGTTCCGGCAGAGGCGTCAGGACCTCCTGCCAATACCGCAGGTCCGACTGCGCCTTCGGAGAGCTCGCCCGTACCTGCGTTCTGGCCATATGGGCGCGATATTGCGGGGCAGGCGGCACCGGGTCCGGAACGCGGCCGTCCGCCATCGCGGCATAAACCGGCCAAAGTTCCGAAGCCAGTATATCCAGCGAATGGCCGTCCGCGATGATGTGATGCAGGTTCACGAAGAGAACGTGCTCATTCTCGCCGATGGTCCAGAGCCTGACGCGCAGCAGCGGGCCATTCTCCAGGTCGAAAGGCCGCGCGACTTCCAGAGCGCAGCGCGCGAGCGCTTCGTCCATCGGGTCGCCGTCAGACAGGACGGCTTCGGCGGTGAAATCGACGTTCGCAACCGCGTCGATGACCTGGACCGGCTGACCTTCCTGCATTTCAAACCGTGTGCGCAGCGCTTCGTGCCGCGCGGCAACCGTCTCGACAGCGCGTCTTAACGCTTCGGGATCGAACCGCCCGCAAACCCGCCATGCGGCCGGCATGGCATAACCCGGGCTTTCCTCATGCATCTGATCGATGGCCCAGAGGCGGTATTGCGCCGGCGACAGGTTGAAGGCCCCGCTTTCAGGTTCAGGAGGGGGATCTGCCGAATTGACGTCAGCGTCGGGTGCGACGTCGATCAGCGCGCACAATCCTTCCGGGGTCGGTTGATCGAAAAACGCCCTCAGCGATACCGTGACGCCGAAGGTCTCCTCCACCAGGCCGATCAGCCTCGCTGCGGCAAGACTGTGGCCCCCGCATGCAAAAAAATCAGCAGTCATGTCGTCGGCCGGCCTGTCGAGCACATGCGACCAGATTTCAAGAATGCTGCGTTCGCGCGGGGTATTCGGATGCCTGACCGCAGACCCCGTCCGCCGTGTGGGAACATGAAGCGCCGCAAGCGCGCGCCGGTCGACCTTGCCGCTCGGTGTCGAAGGCAGGCTATCGATGCGGACGATTTCAGAAGGGACCATGTAGTCGGGCAGGATACCGGCGGCGGCCGCGCGCAGATCCGAACCGGCCTCTTGCACGCTTTCGACGAAACCGATGATCTTCGCCGTCTCTCCCTGCCCGCTCAAGATGGAAGCGGCCCGCCGGACACCCGGTATCCGGTTCAGACCGGCATCGATCTCCGCCAGCTCGATGCGATAGCCCCGCAGCTTGATCTGATCGTCATGCCGCCCGAGGAAATGCAGGGATCCGTCCGAGTCCCAGGCCCCCATATCTCCGGTCCGGTAAAGACGCCCGAATTCGGCATGCCGGATAAACCGTTCTTCTGTCAGTGAAGGGTCGAGATAGCCCCTGGCAAGACCGGGACCGCCCACATGGATTTCACCAGGCGACCCGATGGGCGCGGGCTCTCCGGCAGAATCCAGCACCAGCAGCCGCGCTGCGCCAAGAGGGCGCCCGATGCTGACAAGTCCGGCCTCCTTCATGTCTGCAGACGTGAGCGTATGGGCACTGCAGTCGACGGTGCACTCGGTCGGGCCATAGACATTTGTAAGCTTGAGCTGCGGACAGGAAGGCGCATTCAGCACCGCCTGCGCCAGTCGGGCGGGCAGCGCCTCCCCGCCAACGAGAATATGACGGAGAGCCAGATCTTCACTCTGGGCAAAACCCAGGTTCAGCAGCAGCGACAGGAGGCTCGGGGTTGCGTCCGATACGCTGACCCCTTCGCTCGCAAAAAGCTCTATCAGGTCACGGCCGTCGCGGTGCGTCTCCGCATCCACGACGACGAGCCGATGCCCGCCGCAAAGGGCGGCAAAGATCTGCTGCACCGAAGCGTCGAAAATGGGCGGAGCAACAAGCGCCACGGTCTGCACGCCTTTCAGCCCGGCATAGACTTCCCGCTCAAGCGCCTCGACAAGGGCCGACACCGAGCCGTGCTCGATCATCACGCCTTTCGGCCGCCCGGTTGAGCCTGAAGTGAAGATCACATAGGCAAGATCGTCCGGTCGAACCTGGACATCCGGTGCCGTTTCCGACCGGTCGCAAAGATCGTCTGTCGAAAGCATCCTTTCCGCAAAGCCCCAGCAATCGTCCGGTGCACTCCTGTCGCAAATGACTGCGGCGCAGTCTGCATCCGTCAGAATTGTCGCAACACGCTCCGCAGGCGCGGTCGGGTCGACCGGAACGTAAGCAGCCCCTGCCTTGAGGATTCCGAGCATCGCCGCGATCAACCGGCTGTCTCGCGGCAGGGCCAGCCCCACCAGTGAGCCGGTCTTGACGCCAAGGCGATCCTGCAGACTATGAGCGATTGCGTTGGATGCCTGGTCCAGCTCGCGGTAGCTGTACGTGCCGTCGCATCCAGAGACCGCCGAAGCCTCCCCCCTGCCCACAACCTGCTCTGCAAAACGCTCCAGCACGGTTGCGGTCGGCTTGACGGCTGGCGACGGGGCACATCCAAAATCCTGCACAAGCCGTGTTCGCTCCGCCGCATGCTGCAGCGGCAGCGCACCGAGCCGTGCGACCGCCTGCGCTGCTGCGGCAGAGCGGATCAGATGTTCAACTGCCGACGCGATCTGACTGGTCCGCTCAGCCGTGAACCGTGCCGGATGCGCGTCAAGCTGAAGTCTCAGAACCCTGTCCGGGCCGCGAAGATAGGTGAAACTCAACCCGGTTTTCGGGCCGACCGGGCCCGCATCGAAGGGACTGAGGGTCAGTCCCGGCAGATCCGGCAGCGCGGGAATATCCTCCAGCGCGACAATCGTGTCGAAAGGTGGTTGATCGCGTTTCAGGCCGAGTTCGCGGACAATCTCGTCGAACGGCACATCCTGATGACTGAGTGCTTCGGTCACCAGAAGGCCGGTCTGTTCGATCAGCGAGGACATACTCACCTGCGGATCGACATTCGCCCGCAGAACCACCATGTCGGACAGATAACCCACCTGACCTTCGAATTCCGGCAGGTTCCGGGCGGCAACCGGAGTTCCGATCCACAAATCGGTCTGACCGCTCAGCCGGTGCAGCGTCGCTGCGGTGAGGGCCGCAAGGGTGCTGAAAAGACTGGCGCCGTGCCGAGCGCCCAGCGTCTGCAGTTTTTCTGTAAGGCCGTCGAGAGCGACAATGCTGCGATGGGCGAAGAGTGCCTCCGGATCCAGATCCTCCGATACCCCCGGGTACAGATCGAGTTGAGCGGGGTGGCCGTCCAGCCTGGTCGTCCAATAGGCGAGATCGGCGCGGCCATCTGGGCCATCCCGGCGGTCGGACTGCCAGGCGGCAATTTCCTTCGGCTGACAGGGCAAGCCCGGCAAGTCCGCGGATTGTCCGGTGCAAGCGGCGCTGTAGGCTGCCGTGATTTCCCGGGTCAGGATCTCCATGGACCATCCGTCGCAGATCGCATGATGGAGCGACAACAGGAAGAGCGAGCGCTGCGCACCCGTCCGGAACAGACAGGCACGCGCCAGCGGCCCGCGTTGAAGGTTCCATCCCTCGGCGGCCAGGACCTGCGCCGCCTGAACCACGGCAAGCGCCGGATCATCCTCTTTTCTGAAATCGCGGTGCTCCAGGGTCAGACGACCTTCGGCCTCGATGCGCTGGCGCACTTCTCCACGCAGGGTGAAAAATCGTGTCCGCAGAGCCTCGTGCCGGTGTGCCACGGTCTGAAGGGCTGATTGCAGGGCTGCCACGTCGAGCGGGCCGTCGATCCAGTATCCGCCCATGACTGTGTAGTCCGGCCGCGGCCCGTCGAGCTGCTGCAGGAAACACAGGCGCTGTTGCTGCGCCGATGCAGGATAATTCTCGGCGGCGGGCAATGCGGAAAGCGGAGATGTCACTCGCGGAGCTCCGCCCGCCAATCCGTCAATCACCCGTGCGGCCAGCCCCGCGACGGTCGGCTCCTCAAAGAGATCGCGCAGGCTCACGACCGGGCCGTAACGGCCCTGAATCCGGTTGATGAGCCGTACAGCAAGCAGGCTGTGCCCGCCAAGCATGTAAAAATCCGCGTCCATGTCCCGGACCGGCGCACCGAGCAGCACCGCCCAGTCTTCCGAGATCTCGGTTTCAATCCGGTTGGCCGGACCCCGGACCGGTCTGGCTGCTGCGTCAGCGGCGGTGGACGGTTCGGATGCAGGCTCAGGGAGCGCGCGCCGGTCCAGTTTGCCGTTGCCGTCTATCGGGAGGCTGTCCAGAGAAATCAGATGCGCCGGCACCAGCGGAGCCGGCAGCTGCTGCACGAGCCTGGTACGGAGAACTGTCAGATCGACGGCGCCCTCCACCACGATATAGGCCGCCAGTTCCGGTCCAGCCGGTCCGGGCCGGGCAATCACCGCCGCCTGGCGCACGCCCTCCTGCGCTTCCAGAACCGCTGCGATTTCACCGGGTTCGATCCGGTGGCCGCGGATCTTGAGCTGATCGTCACTGCGCCCCAGATACCGCACGGTGCCGTCCGGCCGCCACAGCCCCAGGTCGCCGGTCCGGTAAAGCCGGCCGAATTCAGCGTGGCAGACAAACCGCTCCTCCGTCAGGTCCTCCCGTCCCAGATAGCCGATCGCGAGACCGTCGCCGCCAACCCAGATTTCACCCGGCAAGCCGATGGGCACCGGCGCACCGGCCGGATCCAGGATGAAGATCGTGCTGTTTGCGATCGGCCGTCCGATGGGCATGTCCGCGCCCGGTTCGGGGGGCGTTTCAATCCTGTAGGTCGCGGAGAAGGTAGTGTTCTCGGTCGGACCGTACCCGTTGACCACGGTGAGCGAAGGATTTGCGGTCATGGCGGCCGCGACATGACTTGCTGAGATCCGCTCGCCACCTGTCAGCACAGTGGTCAGCGATGCAAAGACACCGGGATTGAGATCGGCAAATGTGTTGAACAGAGTTGCCGTGAGCCACATCACGGTAACCCCTTCCCGTGCGGCGATATCCGCAACGGCCCAGGGGTCGAGCAGGGCTTCCCGGTCGGCGAGCACCAGGCACCCGCCATTCAGAAGCGGCCCCCAGATTTCGTAAGTTGTCGCATCGAAGGACAGCGCACCGGTGAGAAGCAACCTGTCGTCCGGTCCCAGCGGAACAACGTCGCTGTCACGCACCAGCCGGACGATGGCCCGGTGAGGCACCACCACGCCCTTCGGAGTACCCGTGGAGCCGGAGGTAAACATGACATAGGCGGGCATCTCGGCGCCGAGTTCCGGCAGCACAACGCCTTCCGGATCTGCCTCCACCGACTTCAGCGTCACCGCGAATTTCGCCTGCCCGACATCCGTGTCGCTCAGCGTCAGTTTGGGCCTGGCAATATCAAGCAGGGTGGCGATCCGGTCCCCCGGATAGTCCGGATCGATCGGCACATAGGTGGCCCCGGCTTTCAGAACCCCGAGCATCGCCGCAATCAGCGCCGGCCTGCGGTGCGCGATCAGACCGACCAGATCCCCCGGCATGACGCCATGGCCTGCGACAAGGCCCGCCGCAATTCGGTCGGACCACCTGTCGAGCTCGCCATAGCTGACACCTTTCGCGTCGTGCCGCAGCGCGGTTGCTTCCGGCGTTTTGCCGGCAACCTGCCGGAACAGGTCGACGACACTGGCCTCTCGCGGATAAGCGGTATCGGTCTGGTTGAAGCGGCGGACCACCGTGTCCCGTTCCTCCTCACCAATGAATTGCAGCGCAGGCAGAAGGCTTTCCGGTGTCGACACGGCCGCCGCCGCAAGCTCACCGAGATGATCCGCCATTCTCTGCACAGTTCCAGGATCGAACAGGTCGGCGTCAAATTCGAGTTCAAGATCGATGCCCCCGGAGGAGGGACGAAGGTAGAAAATCAGATCGGCACGGGAAACGGCACTCGGCAGCTCCGCCGCCGTCGCCGGCCGGTTGTCGAAGGACAGGCTCTCTCCGGCGAATTCCTCCACCGTGACGATGACGTTATAGAGCCCCAGCCGGCCGCCCCGGCCTGTCCCGCCACGCGCCTGGCCCAGCTGTTCTACCGGATAATGGCTGTGCTCCTGCGCTTCGCTCAGCCTTTCCCTTGTCTGATCGAGCAACGCCGCGAAAGTCGTTTCCGGGTCGAGTTGCAGGCGCAGGACGAAATTCTCGATGAAGCAGCCGACCTGATCGAATTCCTCCTTGCTGCGCCGTCCCGCCGCAACGCTGCCGATGACCAGGTCACTTTGCCCGGAGTACCGGTGCAGAAGGGCCGCGCTGAGGGCCATCAGAACATGGTAGAGCGTGCCACGATGCCGCTCTGCCAGCGCACGCAACGCAGTTGACACGTCCGGCTCCAGCCTGCTGTGGACCGTGCCGCCCCGATAGCTCTTGACCGCCGGTCTGGGGCGGTCCGCTAAGAGTTCGATCTGACGCGGAGCATCCGCCAGCATGTCTTCCCAATAGGAGCGGCTTTCCAATCCGGCCGGACTTTCGAGCAAATGGCGCCTCTGGGACGCATGCTCGCTGTAGGTACCGGTGGGAGCAGCCAGTGCCCCGCCTTCATAGGCTCGGGACAGATCCCGCATCAGCACCGCGACGGACCAGCCGTCGGCAATGGCATGATGCAGGCAGATGACCAGCAGGCTGCGTTCGCCGGTCTTTTCGATGTGCACGCGCCAGAGCGGCGCTTTCGCCAGGTCGAAACCCTGTGCGGCCAGATCCGAAGCGTGCGCAAGCGCCTCGGCTTCGCTCGACGCGGCCCGGCTCGTCAGCACCGGCTCGATCCGTTCGGCAATGTTCAATCGAGGAGTGTCCGACCCCGTATCCTCGAAGGCGCAGCGGAGCGCCTCATGCCTTTGCGCCACAGCGCCAAGCGCCGCACGCAACCGGGCCTCATCCAAAGGCCGATCGACCCAGAAAGCCCCGCAGATACAATAGGCCGAGCGGTCCGCCGCCACTCTGTCCAGAAGCCACATCCGTTCCTGGGCCGGGGAAAGCTGTGCAGGGCCAGTGCGGATCGCCGGCGAAGATTGGGCCACCTGTGTCTCGTCTGCAGCACCGAGCAAGCCTTGCATCTCCGCAACACTCGGGCGTTCGAACAGGTCCCGCACGCCAAGATCCACGCCGAATGTGTCTCTCAACTGGGCGACAATCTGAACCGCCCCCAGGGAGTTGCCACCAAGGGCGAAAAAACTGTCCGCAGGGCCGGGCATGACACCTGCAGGCAGAAATGCGCGCCATATCTCCAGCAGCCGATCAGTGAGATCGCCACCGGGCACTGGCCGGGAGGCAGTTTCTTCGGCCGCAGCCTGCTCCACCGCAAAAACCAGACCTTCGCCCGGTTTGAACTGCGCCCTCAATCCCGTGTCGCGGAGCCAACCCTCCTGCATTTCCCCGCCGGGGATCGCGTCCGGCGTATCAACTGGACAGCTCTCGAAGACAACGCCTTCGATACCCGGCGGGCAGAGGCCGAGCCGGTCATCCAGCACAAATCGCGCCGGCTTCGATGAACCTGCATCTGCCCTGATCTCTTCCATCTCGGCGGCACTTGCGATGGGCAGCAGCGCAAGCGGCATGGCAGGTTGCGCTGTGCAGGCCGTCAGCAGTGTCTCCAGAT
Organism: uncultured Roseibium sp.; assembly: GCF_947496995.1. Taxonomy (GTDB): domain Bacteria; phylum Pseudomonadota; class Alphaproteobacteria; order Rhizobiales; family Stappiaceae; genus Roseibium. Next base: position 247,629 of record NZ_CANMFD010000005.1, on the reverse strand, counting down.
GCCGGCCCATCCGCACGATCCGCTCCGCGTCGAACAGATCGGAATTATAGGTGACACGCAGAAGGGCTTCGCTCTCGTCCGCAGCGATTTCGAAATAAAGATCGAAACCCGATGCAGGCGGCGTCAGATCGGCAACGGCTTTCCCCGTCACGCCGCCCAGCGTCAACTGCGAACGCGCGATGTCTGCAGCGCTGACCAGAATGTCGAAAAGAGCGGCCCGCGCCACGTCCCGGGGCCTGCCGAGACGTGACAGGATCGCATCGAACGGCGTATCGCCGTCGGCAAAGGCCTCGGTGGCTGTCTCGGCCACCCGCCCAAGAAGAGTGGTGAAACTGTCCGTTCCGCTGACGCGGTCCCGCAACGCCAGCGAATTCACGAAATTGCCGATCTGACCGAGAAGATCGGGATGCCCGCGCCGGGTGATGGCGGACCCGAAAGTTATATCGGTCGCCCCGGTATAACGGTGCACCAGTGCCTTGAGCCCGGCGATTGTCGCCAGATAGGGCGTGGTGCCGGTCTGGCGTGCAAGGTCCTGCAGGGCGGATGTTGTTGCGCGAGACAACCGGATGTCGTGCCGCGCCGCGGTGAAACTCTGTATCCTCCCCCGCGCACGATCCTTTGGCAGCTCGGACTGTGGCGGCATGTCCTCAAGGCGTGCCGCCCAGCACTCCAGGGCCTCACGGCCTTCCGTCTCGTGCAGCCTTCCATCCTGCCAGAGACAGGCATCGATATGCTGTATTGTCAGGTCGGGCAATTCTGCGGCGCGCGCCTCAAGGGCGGCATCGTAGAGCTCGGTCAGATCCGCCATCAACGCCTCTTCGGACCAACCGTCGAAGGCGATGTGATGCATCGCGTAAACCATGGCGTGACGGGTGCACTCTCCGGTTTCAAGGCGCACAAGTGACGCCCGGAACACCCGACCGGCCTGCAGATCGTAGGAAGCAGAACCAAGCTGGCGGACAGGCCCGGCCAGCAGGTCCTCCGGTGTACCCGTACCCTTCACCGTCTCTTCGGCAAGGTCGCAAGGCACACTCTGGCGAACAATCTGCCACAGCACACCATCGCTCAGTTCATAACCGGTCCGCAGGATGCTGTGGCGCTGCAGGAGACCGTCGAGAGCGGTCCGCAGCGCCTTCGTATCCAGCAACCCGTCAAAGACGAAGGCTCCCGACAGAACGTAGAACGCTTCCTGACCTTCGAGTTGCGAAAGCGTCCAGATGCGACGTTGCGCGGGAGATGCAGGCGCACGCGTGAGCCCCGTGGACGGGATGGGGGCCGACGCCGCCCTCTCGTCCTGCGCCAGATGCGCGGCGATACCCTCCGGCGTCGGTTCGCGGAAAAAAGCTGCCGCTTCCAGGTGCCGTCCTGTCCGCCGCTCAACTTCAGCCGCAATGCGCAAGGCTGTCAGGCTCGTGCCACCCAGGTCGAAGAAACTGTCCTGCGCCGATACGTTCGGTTCACCGAGAAAACTGCGAAACACTTCCAGAACGGTATCGAGATGCTCACCTCGAAGCAGTGACCGATCCGACGTCCGGACGTTCCAGTATTCTTCCGACTGGCCTTCCGCATGCAGACTTATGCGGCGGGGCATCGCCGGACCGTGCAGCACGCGCCCCAGATCGGCCGCCAGATCTGCCGGCTTGACGTGGGAACCGTTCCTGGGCGTGATGATCAGGTCATCGAGCGACCCCTCGACATGGGCCACTTCCGGGTTCGACAGCAGCAAGGCACGTGCAACCGCACTCTCCACTGGGTGCTGAACCACGGTGAGCCCGTCGTCTGCGGCCAGTACCGCCGTCAGACCGGTCGCCTTGCCATCAACCTGCAATTCTCCAGGGCAGCCTGCGGGTGTTTTCTGCCCGGCCGTATCTACAATCGAAACGTCGAGGCCCGTCAGAGGCTCGAACCTTGCAAGCCTGCCCTCGACAGGGCCGGAAAGGCAACGACTGCCCAAAGCCAATCCGCAAGACTGAGGCCGAAGGACCAGCCGCACGCTGCTGCCTTCCGCCAGTGTCGCAGCGATCGACTGCGCATAATTGTCAAGGGGCGAACCGGAGCAATCAACGATCAGGCGAACCGGATTGCGCGTCCCTCGTCCGGCGGCCCAGTTCCGCACCATCGGCTGCGGAAGCACAATCGCCTGACCCGGCTCGGGAGCCTCGCCGATGCGCAGCCGCAGCGATCCCAGAAGTGCCGCGGCAAGCGCCTCCGGCGACAGGCTTCCGGCAGGCAGGGTTACCACCGCACCGTCTTCCAGACCGCAGGCGCTCCGCCACGCGGCAATGCTGCGCGCAGAAAGCGGAAGGATTTCGGGAACAGGCAATTCCAGGCGTTCTGCCAGCGCCGTTACGGCTTCGGAGAGGTCGGAAGCACCGGCCAGGTGTGCAGCGGCAACTTCCTGTCCGCGCGCATCTATCGCCAGGAGACGTTCCGGGTCAGCGTCCAAAGCCTTCGTCACGGCTTCAGCCAGATCCTCGATCCGTTCAACGTCCTCCGGTTGCCGCCGTCCGAGGTTCCCGATTGCCTGCGCCGGTTTCCTGCAGAGATCGCTCAGGATGGAAGTGTATTCCGCCGCCCAGGCCGAAATCGTGGCCGGGTCGTAGCTGCCCAAGTCGAAATCGAAGTCCAGCAGAATCTCCCCGTCTTGGACAATCGCATTCAGCGAGAGCGCATATTTCGGATCACCGACAGGAACGGGACGGACGCGCACCGGATGTCCACCGAATTCGTCCAGTCCGGGGTCGCGATCCAGATTGAAGCCGACGGTGAGAGCAGGCATTGCCGCGTCCGGAAGAGCATCCTGCGGGCGGACGCTCTGGTGGTCGAGCAGCCCCATGATCTCGCATTTGACCCGCTCCAGAAGTGCTTCGCCCGGTTCGCCGCCGTCAACTTCGAGCATCAGCGGCACGGTCATTGCGCACTGGCCGACCAGTCCTTGCGCGTCCATGGCGGCCTGACCCGGCACGGGAATTCCGATCGCCGGACGCGTGGCGCCTGAAAGCCTTGCAACAAGTGTTGCATAGGCTGTGAGCAACACGGCGAAAAGCGAAACATTTCGCGCTTCGCCGAAGGCCTCCATAGCTTCAACTGCCTTGGTGTCGATCACATGCCGCAGACGTCGTCCCGTCCGCGAACCTCCCCGTAGCGCAAGACGGTCGGTCGGCAGCAGAACCGACTCACTCCCGGCGTCCAGCTGCTCTTCCCAATAGGCACGCGCAGCCGCCACTGCAGCCGGGTCGGGCTTTTCGGACCAGCGAACGAAGTCGGCAAAGGATGTTGCCGGCAGCAACGACGCACCCGCCTTGCCTTCATAGAACGCTGCCAGTTCCGAAATGACCACGCCCATGGACCACCCATCGCAGATAAGTGGATGCGCGCGCAGTGCAACAAGCGTGTTTCCGTTTTCAAGATCCAGCAGGTCGCAGGCCAGCAGGGGGCCCCGCGAGGCGTGCATCCGGCTCGCAGCCAGATCCGCCACCCATCGCGAGCCATCCCTATCGCGCTGATCGGCCGGAAGCTGCGAGAGAACCGACGCATTGACGCCGGGCAGGTCCCCGCCAGCAACCAGAAAGCCATCGCGAACGCAGCTTGTACGCAGGATATCGTGACGCGAAACCACGGCGTGAAGAGCGTCGCTGAGCCGGTCCGCATCGATCCGTCCCGCGATCTCGAGAACCAGGGTTTCCGCCCGCTCGCCGTCACGGTGCTTCAATGCCAGAAGCTGCATTTCCCGCTGGGTGCCTGTCAGCACGAGTGACCCGGGCGGAGCTTCATTTTCCGACGTTTTCTTCTTGCCGGAACCATCGTTGCCACCGCCGAAGAAGCCACCGTTCAGCAGGTCGCGCGCGGCGGTTTCCATTGCCTTTTCGATGGCCGCGATGTCGGCATCGCTATGGGCGGTGGACAGGAAACATGTCCGCCGTTCCCAGGTGTAGACGCCCTGCAACACCAGCGAGAAGAAGAAGAGTGACAGCTCAAGGGTCTGATAGACCTCACCCTGAGCCGTCACCTGTCGCAACTGGAACTGCGATGCAAAGAAGGCGATGCGGAACGGAATGCCGAGGCGGGCGAACATGTCGTTCAGCCTCCCGCACATGTCTCGGGCGCGGGCGCTGAGGTCACGCTGAAGCCCCGGTCCCTGCTGCTTCAGGTGATCGAGCGTGGCGCGTGCGCTCGCCAGGGCCAGCGGGTGACGGCAGAATGTCCCGCCGAAAAAGATCTGCGTCGTTGTCGGCCCGCTGTCGTCGCCATACGTCCACGCACCGCCATCCATCGGATCGATGAAGCGCGCCTTGCCGGCAATTGCGCTGATCGGCAAGCCACCGCCCAGGACCTTGCCGTAGGTGACGATATCCGCCTTGACGCCGAAATACGCCTGCGCGCCACCGGGATGGCAGCGAAATCCGGTGATCAGCTCATCAAAGATCAGCGTGATGTCCCGCTCGGCGGTCAGCTTGCGCAGGGCATGGAGGAAGTCCCGTGGCTGCAGCTCCGGATTGCGGCTCTGGACCGGCTCCACCAGCACGCCCGCCAGATGATCGGCCTCCGCCGCGATTGTCTCCAGCGCAGCTTCCGACCCGTAATCGAGCACGATCACGTCCTCGATCTGGTTTTGCAGAATGCCGAGCGAGGCGGACATGGTCCCGAGAGGACTGCCGAAGGCCATCGCTCCATCATAGGACCCGTGGAAGGAACCCCGGAAAATCGCGATCCTGGATTTGCCGGTCACGGCACGCGCCAGACGATACGCGGTCATCACCGCCTCGGTCCCGGTGTTGCTGAACGCAACGCGCTCGCAGCCCGTCAGATCGCACAGCAGGCTCGCCGTTTCCTCGGCCAGGTCGCTTTGCGTGGCAAGTTCCATGCCTTCGCTAAGCTGCTTGCGGATGGCTTCGGTGACAAAGGCGGGTTGATGACCGAGCAGATCGACCCCGAAGCCGCAGGAGAGATCGACATAACTGTTGCCGTCGATATCCCGAATGCGGCTGCCTTCCGACCCGGCCGAGACGATCGGATAGATCAGTTCCTTCAGGTCCGGATTGTAACCGATGGTGGCGATCCAGTCGGCAAGCTTCGGACGCGCCTTGCCGGCGTAGGCCTTGGAGGCGGCAGTCCGTTCCGTGTAGCGGGCGATCAGATCCCTGACGAAAGCGCGCTGACGGTCCGTCAGATCGCTTCCGGCTGCCGCCAGGGGTGCGCCAGCGGCCGGCATCGGGGCCTGACGGGATGCTTCCCTCGCCGGGTTAATCGCGGAGACCGGTGGCACAACGGCCACTGGCCGCGGGCCGGCATCCACACGTTGCCCAGACAGAAGCGCGATCTGGTCGGACATCAACTTGAGCTGCTGCTGCACGATCGCTTCGAGCGACGTGCCCGCGGCTGCCGTCGGCAGGGGAACGGCCGGCAAAAGCATCTCCGCACCGGGATGAGCCTGCGAAACCGTCGGCTGCGGCTGCGGCTGCGGAGAGGACGCGGCAACAGGTGCGGGTGGAACCACCTCGGCAAGATATTCGGCGATCCGCCGCACCGAGGACAGTTCTTCGTGGAAGCGGCTCATCTTCAGCTCGACGCCGAAACGTTTCTGCACGGCATTGCGCAATTGCATGAGAAGCAGGGAATCCATGCCCAGCGCGAAGAGATTGCTGTCCAGGTCGTGGTCCGCGACTTCGATGCCGCTGATCGTGCGGATGAGGCCGCTCACATCCTGCAGATAGTCCGCCCGCGCGGATGGCTCCGCACGGGAGGCTGTCACTGGTCCCCGATCCTCGGTTTGCACGGCCGGTGCGACCGGTATTGCCTTGATCGCAGATTCACCGGTAAGGCGCGCCACGATAGCGGCCTGAACGGGAGTTTTCTTGTCGTCTCCGGCCAGGGTGAAAACCTCTTCAATCATGAATCCGGCTTCGGCCAGAGCACTTTTCCAGCCGGGGACGCTCAGGACTGGCGAATGCGCGATACGGGCAGACTCATCCTCGTAATGCCACCAGCCCGGTGTCAGCCCGAAAATCATGCCGACGACATCATGCAGCCGTGTGACTTCGTTGACGATCAGCCGCCCGCCCGGCCGTAACAGCTGCGCCGCGTTCCGAAGCGTCTCGACGATGTTGCGGGTCGCATGCAGAACGTTGGACGCAACGAGCACATCCTGACTGCCCGGCTCGAAGCCCTGTTCGGATGGCGGCTCTGTCACATCGAAAGTGGCGAACGCCATCGAAGGCCGGTTGCCGGTCAAGCGCGCCCGCGCCGGCATGACAAAGCCGTCGCTCACATCGGTGAAGGTGTAATGAACCCGACGCGGATCGCTTGCCAGACTGTCCAGAATACCGCGCGTGACACCTCCGGTGCCGCCGCCGATTTCCAGCACCCTGGGCGCCTCCAAGCCGGTCAGCGCCGCAGGAACGGCCTGCGCCATGACGGTATTGAAGGCCCGCGACAGTTGTCCGTCGCCGTAAAGACCGTCGAGCAGTGCGGTTGACCCGCCGGGCATGAGCACTTCCATCGGATCGCGCATGCCACGCAGAATGTCCGGCAGGGCCTCGAAGCAGCCAGCCAGCAGATCGAATGCCGCCCTCAGATCCGGATGGCTTTCGCGCAGGTGCGATTCTTCAGTTTCGGTCCCGGCCGCCCATTCGGCAAAATCCATCTGCGCTGCACGATCCGCGGCCTGAAAGGCGTCGCCCTTACGCTCCAGCCAGTCGTCATCAACAAGAATGTCGAGATACCACCGCATCAGACGTTCGTGGCTGGGTGAAATCTTGAGGGTCGCGAGCAGGACCTGCGCACTCGTTTGCGAGCGGACCAGATCGAACAGGCCTATCCTCTGGGCAAAAGAGACCAGACGCCGCCGGCCGATACGGGCAGTGGCCTCAAGACCGGTGGTTATGCTTTGCGCCAAGGGCCCTTCCGCCGTCAGCCAATTCTTGACCCCGGACCAGCGGGGATCGGAAGAGCCGCCTGTGCGCATCTGTTCGGGCAGCGTGAGCGGCATGGCGTAGGTTTTACGCTGAAAGGGATAAGTCGGCAGCTTGATCCGGCTTGCCCCGTCGTCCGAATGAAAGCCGCGCCAGTCCACCTTGACGCCGCGCACATGCAATTCGCCCAGTGTCGCCAGCACTTGCTGCCAGCCCGTGGTTGAGCGGCGCAGGCTCGGCAGCCAGGCCATTGCGTCTTCGTCACCGGCGTTTTCCTGACCGAGACCCGAGAGCACCGAGGAAGCACCGATTTCCAGAGCCGCCGTATATTTTCGGCCACGGAGCGTTTCCAATGCCTTCATGCATTGAACCGGCTCGAGCAATTGCCGCGCCCAGACTGCCGGGTCGGTAATCTCTTCGGCACTCGCCTGGTCCCCTGTCAGATCCAGAATCAGGGGAATCTTCGCTGCATGCAGCTCGATCTTGGCGACACGGGCGCAAAACTTCTCTGCGGCGGATTGCATCAACCGGCTGTGGAAGGCGCGGTGGATCGGCAGGGGTTTCACCGTGATGCCGAGCGCGGCAAGCGCATGGATCAGTTTCTCCATCGCGTCCGGCGTCGCCGAAACGGTGGTGTTTTCAGGTGCGTTGAATGCGGCAATCGTGACGTCGATACCTTGGCTGCGCGCCGTTTCCAGGATCTGCTCGGCCGAGGCGAAACAGGCCGCCATACGGCCATCCCCGCCGTCACTGTGCGCAAGCTCTCCGCGGGCGATCACCAGATCCAACGCGTCGTCCAGCGACAGCACACCGGCCGCATGCGCGGCCGCGAAATGCCCGAAACTGTGACCGAATACGGCGGAAGGCGTAACACCCCAGTCACGCCACATGGCAACCAGAGCCGCCTGCAGCGCGAAAAGCGCCGGCTGCGCGATCCGGGGATCGTCAAACGCTGAGCCGGGGGTCTTCGCGTCGAACAGAAGCCCGGGCAGCGATTGGCCGAGAACCGGGTCGAGTGTAAGCGCGCAGCAATCGATTGTTTCCGTGAACGCCGGCACGGTTCCGTAGAGGTCCGTGCCGACGCCGCCCTGCAGTCCTCCCTGGCCGGAGAAGACGAAGGCCGTTCGCACCGCGTTGTTCGGGTTCGCGCTCCCCATCAGGACGCGCCCGGCAACCGGCTCCAGCGGCCTTTTCAGGATATCCGTCATCTCTCGTGGCGAGTCGCCGATCACGGCAGCCCGAAACTCGTGATGCTTGCGTGTCGTATTGGCGTTGGCGCAGACGGTCTGAAAATCAATGTCGGGCGCGTCCAGCAAGTGAGCCATTTGCCGGGCTTGAGCCTCAAGCGCTTCGCTCGAACGGGCTGAAAGCGTAAGGATCTGCGTGGGCCGGCGGCAGGTTGATTTCAGGACAGGCGCCGCCTCAGGTGGAGAACCGATCAGGGCATGGGCAACCGTCCCACTGAAACCGAATGCGCTGATACCCGCCAGTCGTGACACGGGTGCCCCGTCCTGCGCGACCGGACCGTTCCACGGCCGCAGCCGGCTGACGACTTCGATCGGCGCGGCCTCCCAGTCGATGAAAGGATTTGGGGTATCGAAATTGCAATTCGGCGGAATAGCACCGTGCTGATGCGCAAGCACCAGTTTGAGGATGCCGGCCATCCCGGCCGCTGCTTCCAGATGACCGATATTCGATTTGGCAGAACCGACCAGCAATGGCCGGCCGTCCGGCCGATCCGGACTAAAGACTTCCGCGAGCGCTGCAATTTCGATGGGATCACCCATCGGCGTGCCTGTTCCATGCGCTTCGACGTAGTCGACTTCCGCCGGTTGCTTTCCCGCACCGACCAGCGCCGCACGGATCACCTGCACCTGCGAGCGGACGTTGGGCGCTGTCAGGCCGTTGCTGCGACCGCCGTGGCCGACAGCCACGCCGTGGACAAGCGCCTGTATCCGGTCACCGTCCCGCTGTGCGTCTGAAAGGCGCTTGAGCACCACCACGCCGCAGCCTTCGCCCCGGCCATAGCCGTTGCCTGACGCATCGAAGGTTTTGCATCGCCCGTCCGGCGCCAAAGCGCCGAGCTTCGACAACGCCGCGAAGACTTCGGGCCCGAACATCAGGCTCACTCCGCCGGCAAGCGCCAGATCCGCTGATCCGCGCCAGAGCTTCTGGCAAGCCTGATCGAGCGCCAGCAGGGACGATGCGCAGGCGGCATCCACAACACCTGCCGGCCCCCGCAGATCAAACGTGTAGGCGAGACGCCCGGCCGCGCAGGAATGCGCAACACCCGTCCCGGTGTGCGGTGTGATCCGGCTCAGATCGTCGGAAAACAGGCTGGCGCGGGTGTAATCCGATTTTTCCAGCCCGATGAAAACCGCCGTCTGGCTACCGGCCACCGCATCGATTGGCAAGCCCGCGTCCTCAAAGGCTTCCCATGCCACTTCCAACAGCAACCGCTGCTGCGGGTCCATTGCGGTAAGTTCCGCGGGCGCAAGACCGAAAAGGCCGGCGTCAAACCCATCGGGGCGTGCGTCGAGAAAATGACCGCGCGCGGAGGCTAAAATCGAATCTCCCTCTTCTCCCTGCTCCCACCGGTCTGCCGGGACGTCCCCGGAAGTGTCGCTTCCGCGGTTGAGCACCTCCCACAATGCATCCGGATTGTTGGCACCACCGGGAAACCGGCAGCCCATGCCGATGATCGCGATAGGCTCGCTTTGGCCGGAAAGTGCCTTTTCCAGCCTTTCTTCAAGCAGGGTGATAACGTCAAGCGCCTGCTCTTCCAGCTCGCGATCATGATCGGAAGAAATGACGCCGGAGCTCATTGATACTTCTCCAGCTTGCGGCGCAACGCCTCGCGGACTGCAGAGCGACTGTCAGCCTGACGTTTTCCCGTCTCCGGGGTGGAGCTTTGCCTTTCCGGTGGCGGCGTACCGGTCACCGCTTCACCGAAATCGAGTGTTCCCGCAAGATGAGCGGCAAAACTGCGGATCGTGGGAAACTCAAAAAACCGCGTGATTGAAATCGGATGATCGAAACGGGCCTCGACAGCCTTGCGCAATTCGACGATCGTAAGGGAACTGACCCCGAGTTCCCGCAGGCTCAGGTCGGGATCGAGCCGATCCGCCGGCGTCTTGTTCTCCGCCTCGATAATTTCCGCGAGTTCGGACATGAGCGCGTCTGTCCGCTCCGACGCCGGAAGCGCTGCGATACGCTGCAGCACCGTGTGAGTTTTCCCCACAGCTTCAGGCGGCGGACCGCGGAGATCCTGAAGGGCTTGCGGTTCGCTCTCGATCATCAGTTCTGAAAGCCGCGCGCGGTTTGCGAAGTCCGGCAGATAGTTCGTCCATTTTTCGGCGTCGAATTCGGCAAGGGCGACCACCGGCTCGCCAGTCATCCACGCCCGTTCAAGCCCATCGAACAGCGCTTCCGGGGACAAGGGAACAATCCCGAGGGCAGGCAGGTCACGCTCCGCCACGGCCCCCTTGGACGTCATCCCGACATTGGCCATGATACCTGCCTGGAGACTGAGAGAGGGCAGACCTTGCGCGGCGCGCATCCGCACCAGCGCATCGAGCCCTCCATTGCCCGCAGCATAGGCTCCCTGCCCCGGCGGCCCCAGCAGGGCCGCGATGGAGGAAACGCACACGAAAAGGTCCAGCGGCAGGTCACGGGTCAGCTCGTGCAGTATCCATCCGCCGGAAATCTTGGGATCTGCAACCTCCCTGATCAGCTCCGGCGTCAGCAAATGAACGATGCTGTCCCTGAGCACACCGGCTGCATGGACGACGCCACGCAAGGGCAGGTCTCCACCTGACAGGCGGTCTATCAGTGCAGCCATTTCGGTCCGGTCGGTCGCATCCACGGCCACCGCCTCAAGCCGCAGCGTATCCGTGTTCAGCCGCTCCATAGCAGCCTGAACCTTCGGACCCGGTTTCGAGCGGCCGCTAACGACCACTCGGCCGGCGCCCCGGGCGATCAGCCACTCGGCGAGCGCCAGACCGAGACCGCCGGTGCCGCCCGTGACGAGATAGCTCGCGTCGCTGCGCAGCTGCCAGGAGCGGACCGTAGCCCCCTCATTGATCGGGATTACACGCTCCGTGAGGAAGTCGGGGCCGTCGAGACGCAATTCGTCTTCGCGGAATTCCGACACATCGCTGCGCAACAGGGCAGCAAATCCGGACAGATCGGCATCCCGTGCCAGCCGCACGCGGGCACCGGCAAGCTCGGGATGTTCTCGCGCCACGACACGGAACAGCGCTTCCAGCGGATCCGGTCCCGGGTTCTCATCCGCCGCATCGAAGGTGACCAGCCAGAACCTTGAACCCTCGCGAGCGAGCGCTGTCTGAACCACGGCGGTGACATCGCATAATGCCTTGGACATCCGCTCCGGCGAGGAGGTTCCGGCAATGTGAACGATCCAGTCGCCGTCTCCCTGCTCAAGTCTCATTTCGTCGGAGACCGGCACAATCCGGCAAGTTCGCTCGACTTCGACAAGCTGCCTGAGGTCTTCAGCAGCCTGCAGTCCCCTTGTGTCGTCAGCACCGTAGGTGATTGTGAGTGCTGGCAAGTCCTTCGCGGTCAAGGGCATGGTCACGGGACGGGTCGCCGTTAGGAACATCCCCGCCACCTGCGTTGCGCCTTCCGCCGCCAGAACGTCCCACGGCCTGTAATCCTCCAGCCAGAACCGCTCGCGCTGCCAGGGATAGGTGGGCAGGTCGGGCAAAATGGCACCGACGGGCAGAAGTTGCGTTCGATCCGGAGCAAGTCCCCGGCAGGTCAGTTCCGCCAACACGTCGGCAAGGCTCGCGGCGCCCGGTTCGCCTTTTCTCAAGGTTCCGATACAGGCGTCCGCACTCACCCCGGTTCCGGCAGCTTCCGCGCAGGCGGCAATGACGGGCAGAAGCGACGGATGCGGGCCGATCTCGACAAGATCCGTGCATCCGTCCGCAAGGAGTGCAGCCATGGCGTCCGCAAACCGCACCGTGCCGCCAACATTGCGGCCCCAATAATCCGGAGTGGCCTCTCCAGGCTGAAGCAGGCCGCCGGTGACCGTTGAATAGAGCGGAACCAGGCCGGGAGCCGCCGCAAGCGCATCCAGCTTCTCGGTCAGAAGGGCGGCCTCGGCCGCAACATGACGACCGTGGAAAGCATAGTCCACGCCGAGATCGGTCGTGCGGATACCCGACCCGTCCAGCCGCGCGGCCATCGCAGCAACAGCCTCTGCGTTTCCGGACAACACCACCTGTTCCGGCCCGTTGACAACGGCGAGATCAAGCCCTTCTACGGCGTCAAGGTGCGGAACAACGTCTTCCGCGCTCAATGCCACGGCGAGCATGCGTCCCCGCGTCGCCGCCTGCATGAGCGAGCCACGCAGTGCAACCAGCCGCACGGCATCCTCCAGAGACAGGATTCCCGCCACGTGATGCGCTGCGATCTCGCCCACACTGTGGCCGATCACCGCGTCAGGCGACAGGCCCAGCCCTTCGAGCAGCCGCACAAGCGCGACCTGCACGGCGAAAATTGCGGCCTGCGCCCGGTCGGTGCGGCGCAGCAGGTCTTCCGCCTTTGTATCGCTAAGTGTTTCCCGAACGGTCCAACCCGTATGGGGAACGAGCAGGGCGTCTATGCTGTCGATTTCAGCGGCGAAGGCCTTTGAACGGTCGAGAAGATCGGCGCCCATGCCCGCCCACTGGCTGCCCTGCCCGGTAAAGACGAAAGCCAGCTGATGCAACACGTCACTGCGCCTGCGTCCGGTCCGCAGACGGCCGGCCCTGCCCTCCGCCAGAGCCTTGAGGGCCGCCTTCGCCGAAACCATATCCTCCACCGCTCCGGCGGCGATGTAGCCGAAATCCGAACGGCTCGCGGCGGTCGCCGCGCAAAACATGCGCAAATCGGTCTGCGGCCGCGCGTCAAGATAGTCGCAGAGCTCTGCCGCCAGCGCGCGCAGGGCCTCCGCAGTAGCGGCCGAAAAGGTCAGAATGGGCAACGGACCGCCTTCCACCGCTTCCACAACATCGGGAGACGCACGGTCCGCGGCCTGTTCGACGATCACATGGGCATTCGTCCCCGAAAGGCCGAAGGCCGAAACACCGGCACGGCGCTTCGCCTCACCAGACGGCCACTTGCGCGTTTCACTCACCACCTGCAGCGCCCCCGAGCCCCAGGCGATCCTGTGGTTCGGTGTTTCGAAATTAAGGCTTGCCGGCATCATGCCGGCGCGGACACACAATGCGGTCTTGATCAGGCCCAGGATTCCGGCGGCGGATTCCAGATGCCCCAGATTGGTCTTGGCCGATCCGATGAACAGAGGCCTGTCCGGCGATCGGCCATCTCCGAAAACCCGGGTCAGCGCTTCGGCCTCGATCGGATCGCCCAGCGGTGTGCCCGTTCCGTGCGTTTCCACATAATCGATCGCGTCGGGCTGCAATCCGGCCCGTGCCAGAGCCCGTTTGACAAGCGCCGATTGCGCGGGACCGCTCGGGACGGTCAGGCCGCTGCTGCGCCCGTCCTGATTGAGCGCGGTGCCGGAAATGAGTGCAACGACCGGATCGCCCTCCGCCACCTGATCGGCCAGACGCAGCACGATGGCACCGCAACCTTCCCCCCGGACGTATCCGTCCGCGCGATCGTCGAAGGCCCGGCATTGGCCGGTGGGCGAGAGCGCCGAAACGGCCTCAAGCTTGGCGTGACCGTCCGGCCCGACGATCAGGTTGACGCCCGCGGCGATCGCAGTCTCGCATTCGCCGGCGATCAGGCTTTGCACCGCCAGATGCACGGCAGCAAGCGCAGACGAGCAGGCCGTGTCGACCACCATCGCCGGCCCCCTGAGGCCCAGAGAAAAAGCAAGACGGCCCGCGGCGATTGCAGACGCGGTACCCGTATAGGAAAACTGGTCGGGCTTTGTCGTTCTCCCGAAGCCGTATTCGCCCGGACCGATGCCGACAAAGACGCCCACGGTCTGCCTGCTGCGTTCAGCACCGCTCAACCCGGCACGCTCCAGAGCTTCCCAGCAGACTTCGAGAAGCAGCCGTTGCTGCGGATCCATCGCCGACGCTTCCGCCCAGGAAATGCCGAAAACGGCAGGGTCGAACATGTCGATGGCATCGAGAAACCCTGCGACCGGGCGTTTGCTTGCGGGAAGGTTTCGCGGCGCGCGATCATCCGGCAGCGGCCCGATCGCCGACCGGCCTTCGGAGAGCAGCTCCAGCAGGCTTGCAGGCGAGGAAACGCCCCCTGGAAACCGGCAGCCGATACCCGTGATCGCGACACCCGGCTGAAGCGGAGCGGCTTCCTCGTCATCTCGCACCTCAGCCTCCGCGCTCAGGGCTTCGGCAAGCGAGAGCAAGGTTGGATTGTCATAGAGCTGCGCGACGGTGATGTCCCGCCCCAGTATCTGCCCGGCATCCACCAGCAGAGCCATCGCCCGGGACGAATTGAGCCCCTGATCGGCAAGCGGCCTGCGAATGTCGATATCCGGCAGGGCGAGCAACCGGGCCGCGCTTGCCTGGAGCACGCCGAGGATCTGCCGCGTGCGCACCCGCTGGTCGCCTGCGAGGCGTCGCGCGTTTACCCGCGACAGCCGCTCAAGTTCCTCCGCCGCACTGTCTAAGGCTCCCGAAAGATACTGACTTCCCAGATAGTTTCTGCGGATTTTTCCGCTTGAGGTTTTTGGAACCGCGGTGATCGGAACGACCCGGTCCACATTCCATCCGCCCTGCGCGGCCAGCACGCTTTGAACGTCGCGCGCCAGCCTGGCCAGCGCGGCGTCGATCCGTCGGGCATGCAGAAAGACGAGGAGCTGCTCGCTCTGCTCGGCAGGGTCGAAAACCGACGTTGCGACGACCCTGCCGAGTTCAACCCCTGGAACGGTTTCGGCCACCCGTTCGATATCGTGAGGATAGAAATTCTGGCCGCCCTGGGTGATCATCTCCTTGATCCGGCCGGTAATGAACAGCCGCCCGTCGCGCAACAGACCCAGATCGCCGGTGCGAAGCCAGGCATCCGGCGTGTAAAGCGCGTCGTAGGGCAGATTGAGATAACCCTCTGCAGAGCTGCGGCTTTGCAGCTGAACCTCGCCTATACGGCCTTCGCCGAGATCGGAACCATCCTCTCCCGCAATGCGCAGCCTGGTATTTTCGATCGCGCGTCCGACATCGACCAGCAGAACCTCGTCCTGCGGTTTGTCTGGAGCGCGCACCGTATCTCCGGGACCAAGCGCCGCGCGGCTTGCGCTGAGGGTACGCAGTCCGTCGCCGGGAACCGGAACCGACACGGCCAGCGTCGCTTCGGCAAGACCATAGCCGGGATACATTGCCGAATGCGGAAGGCGGGTCTCGCTCACAAAGGTCATGAACGTTTCCCATAGCTCGGCCGAGATAGGCTCCGCCGCGTTGAACATCAGCCGCACGCCGGAGAGATCGTCCCGAACCGGAGTGCCGCCCTCGGTCACCTTGAGGAAATGCTTGAGGCCGAAATTATTGGTGCAAAGAACGGTCGCTTTCAGCTCCGCGGCACGAGCCAGCCAGCGCCTGGGCCGCTGAACGAAGGATTTCGTCTCGATCTGCGTCTGTGCGGCCCCAAGCGCGAGCGGCAGGAGATGCATAAGCATCATCCCCATGTCGTGCGTCAGCGGGAACCAGCTCAGGAAGACATCGTCGGCGGATGCCTGGCAGCTGGCGCCGAGATCCGCAAGATGCGCGAGGATCCGGCGGTGGGTCAGAACCACGCCTTTCGGGTCGCCCGTCGAGCCGGAGGAAAACTGTATGAAGGCCGTGCTGTCGGGGCCTGTGGCCACCGCATTGAGACGGATGCGCAGAACCGCATCCTCCAGCGGGTTGATCAGAACTTCATGGCTCAACTGCTTTGCGGCAAGCGCACTCAGCACATCTTCAAGGCCGTGTGCGGCCGACACACTGCCGCACTGTGACGAAATATCCTTGTCCGAAATCAGCCATGGCGATCCGAGGACCGCCGCCACGCGCAACACCTTGAGTGCCGCCTCATCGGTGGCACCTGACTGCAGGGGGACCGGCAGCGCTCCGGCGAGCAGGCACCCCCAGAAACATTCAAGGAAATGCCGCGGTGCGCCGATCATCACGATCACGGCGTCTCCCTCGGCAACGCCCGCCGCCATCAGGCCAAGAGCGATCCGTTCCGCTGCGTCTCCAAGCTCGGCATAAGACTGATAGGAGTCGCCCTGTATTCCGTAGTGAATGCCCCGATCCGGATTGGCCTGAAGCAGCAGATGACGTAAATCCTTGTCCGCCGGTGCGAACTGGAGCTGACTGGCCTCGCCCACCGGTTGTGGTGATTTGTCATAAGAGACCCGCACTGGTCCGGATTTCTGCAATTCGAGCCCCTGGCGATCAAGACGTGGGTTGCGGAAAGGCTTCTAGCGTGCAGCTATGAGAGACAATATTCCAGTTAAAACTGCATTATTGCTCTGAAATAGGCAAACATTGTAAGAAGTGTCAATATAAGATTGAAGGCCATCCAGAGAACACTTCGAAACACCTACCAATGGTTGTAAAATTATGGTCACAAGCTCGCGATCCGCAAAAGGAGGGAAAAAGAAAAATACACACGCTAATGCATTATTGAGAACCTCGCCGCGGTTTGGCAAGCCCTTGCACAACAACTCCGACATGAATTATGAGCCGGGATCCGGCTGGATTGAGCGTTTGCTTTCAGCGCCGCGGCTTTACCTCTGAGGGTCAGTATTTTCCAGGATGCGGGAGCGACGCTGGAGGAACGGGTCTTTGCAAATCCAATCATCAGATCTGCGCCGGTGCACCGGGTACGTCGAGGTCTTCAGAGCCCGATTTGAGGACCTGCCCGACGATTGCAGATCATTGAGCGAAGCGGAAATGGAACGGGCATCGCGGTTTGTACGACGGACAGATGCGGCGCGCTATCGCGCCGGCCGGTCTTGGGTACGCCGGAAAATTTCAGTCGCACTTGGCGTTTCCCCATCGGACCTTGCCATCTCCGCCGGTCCTCACGGCAAACCCGGACTGCAGGGCGACCCCATCGGTTTCAACGTGACCCATTCCAATGAGGAAATCTGGCTCGCCATCTCCGCTGGACCGGTCGGGATAGACTTCGAACCTTCACCCCGGGACGATCCGGCGACCCTGTATCGCCAGATCGCCGCGCCCGACGAATGGCGACAGGCTTGCGCCGCGGGAATAACCGAGGAGGGCTTACTTGTCCTGTGGACCGCGAAAGAAGCTGTGCTCAAACTCCTTGGCGCCGGCTTCATGACGGATCCTTGCTCGATATCGCTCGGCTCGCTCACCGGCACGAGGCCGGTGAGCGGAAAAATTGCCGGCCGATGGATCTCCGTCGCGCGCATCCCGGCCCCCACCGGATGCATGGCTCACGTCGCAACGTTCGGCAAACGCCTCGAGATGCGGCTTTACGATTATGAAAGCCCGGAGATATTCTGACGCCGAACATGACTTCTCAGATGACTTCTTAACCCGCCCCGGAAAGCTGCCGCCCGTGACCGCTATTGCCTCGACGAAAAGCCCATGGCTTCCCCGTGCCGAAAATCAGGGAGCGGCACCGTTGCGGCTCTTCGTACTGCCCTTTGCCGGAGGCGGCGTTGCCCAGTTCCAGGCGTTTTGCCGGGCCGCACCCGAGTGGCTCGACATTCAGCCGGTTCAACTGCCGGGCCGCGAGAACCGCATGTTTGAACCACCTGTCGAAAGTTTGGACGAACTTGTCGAGATCCTGCAGTCTGAGGTTGCACCCCATCTCGACAGGCCCTATGCGATTTTGGGATATTCCATGGGTAGCCGGATTTCCCTGGGACTCGTGCATGCGCTCGCCGCGGCAGGACAGCCTCTTCCTCTTCAGCTCATCGTCGCCGCCCACGCAGCTCCGGCACTGCCCTCCAGACTCCCGCAGATAGACACGCTCGATTCGGAAACCTTCTGGAATCTGATCGCGGGATACGAAGGTACGCCCGAGGAAGTGCTTTGCAATGATGAGTTGAAAACGCTGGTGGAGCCGACTTTGCGCGCCGATTTCAGCGTTGCGCGGCAGGCCGTGACCCGAACCTCCGCCCCGTTGGATGTTCCCATTCTCGCCTTAGCCGGACGCCACGATCCCTATGCCGGACCGGGCGACATGCAGTCCTGGAAAAATGAGACAAGCGGTTCATTTCACTTGCAAATCATTGACGGCGGGCACTTTTTTCTGCATTCGCATCTGCAGATATTTTCAAGCTGCGTGTTCGAGGCGCTGAAGCCGCTTTCACAACAGCATGGCGACCGGAAATAAAGCAGACGCGTTGGAATGGAATTGCATTCCGGAGTGTAATTCATCGGCATTTTTTACAATTTCAACGGGATTTTTATTGTCGTTTGGACGTTTTTCTTCTAGGTTTGCGCTGCTTTGCTCTTTTCTAAAGGAGCACATGTATCGGAAGCCGAATTGCTGGCCTTCCCACATGGCCGGTGCGACCGGCACACGACACAGTCACCCGCCGACGCGTTCGCTACAGGAAGATATAGATATGCCTGCCACCGAAACTGAAGAGCTTGATCGTGCCGACGAGGCACTCGCATTGACCAAACGTTACGCTGCCTTTGCCGGCGGTGCGGCGTTCATTCCGGTTCCTGTCCTGGATCTTGCAGCCATCGCAGCGCTGCAACTTAAGCTCGTAAAGGACATCTCCGACGTTTACGATGTCAAATTCAGTTCCAATGCCGGCAAAGCAGCGATCACCGCTCTCCTGTCGACGATCGTTCCGGTCGGAGCAGGCATCACCGCGGCGAGCTTGCTGAAGGCCATTCCGGTGCTTGGTACGGCTCTTGGTATCGCAAGTGCACCGCTGTTCGCCACTGCTGCAACCTATGCCGTAGGGCGCACCTTCACGATGCATTTCGAGTCCGGCGGCACGCTTCTGACTTTCGACGCCGAGAAGATGCGCGGTTTCTTCAAGAAGGAATACGAGGTCGCAACGAAATCCCGTTCTTCTTCCGCGGCGGCGTCAAAAGCATCCTGATGAAGTAACGGCGGGACATCCGCTGGACTGAAAATAAAATTCGATTTCGAGCCCGGCTGCCAACATCTGTAGCCGGGCTTTTTTATTGGCATTTCTAGCTAGACGTTCCAACAACCCGAGTGAGACCGGAATTCCGGTACAGGATCGATCTATCAAGTCTTCCGAAAGGATTTGAATTCACGCTCAAACATAACCGGGTGATTTGGAACAACTCCGAAGGTAGGCAGAAAGAGATGCCTGTTTGCCGGATCATCCGGGAAAAGAAAAATATCCAGGAATTGCTGTCGCGAAATCCCATCGATTCAATATTCCTTCACGAAAATTGCTTAGGAAGGGGACCACAATTCCTTCCAGGGTCGTAGGTCTCGTAATTCAGCAAACAGGGGTCGTGCAGATATGTTCGGAACGGTATGCAAGGAAACCGGCTGTGTGAGACTGTGGGTCGCCGCGGTTGTCAGCTTCGGACTGATGGCCCACGACGCCGTCTTCGCCCAGACCGACGCCCCTCCCATGGACGTCGGGACCGTGACCCTGACCAAGCAAGAGGTGCCACGCATCCTGAGCCTTCCCGGTCGCGCAATTGCATACCGGCAGGTCAGCATCCGACCGCGTGTCAGCGGGGTGGTCGAAAAAATCCTCTACGACCCGACCAAGGAAATTGCCGTCGGCGACCCTCTGTTCAAGCTGGACGATGACAGCTATGCGGCCTCGGTCGCCGAGGCAGAAGCGCAAGTCGCCACGGCCCAGGCAAACGCGACGGCTTCCAAGGCGTCTTATGAAAGATCGAAATCCCTGGAAGGGACGGCGACCTCCAAAGCTCAGGTCGAGAAGGCCCAGGCGACCATGGCCACGGACGCCGCCACCCTCAAGTCCGCGAAAGCCTCACTTGACTTCGCGCGCACGCAGCTCTCCTGGACGACAGTCAAGAGCCCCATCAAGGGCAGAGCCGACGTTGCGAGTGTTTCGGTCGGCGATCTCGTCGTCGGCTCGCAGTCCGATGCCATGACCATCGTCACGACGCTCGATCCCATCGAAGTGGTCATGCAGGAATCCAGCACGGTCATGTTGAAGCTGCGCGCCGAAGTGGAAGCCGGCACCTTGAAGATCACCGAGCGACTGAAGGCGAAGCTGACCCTGGAAAACGGCGAAGCCTTTGCCAGCGAAGGGAGCTTCGTGGCCGCGGGAACGACAGTGACCACCACGACCGGAACCTCGTCCCTCAGGTTCAGGTTCGAGAACCCCGGCAACAAGATCCTGCCCGGCATGTTCCTACGCGGCGATATCCAGATCGGTACGGTAGACGCTTTTCTTGTTCCCCAGAGAGCAGCCAAGCGCAGCAACACCGGGCTGCTGACGGCATTTATCGTCGACAAGGACGGCACTTCGAAACAAGTCCAGTTCACCGAAAAGGGTGTCTACGAGAACAACTGGGTCGTGGAAACGGAATTTGAGCCGGGCGACAAGGTTATTGTCGACGGCCTCGTGACAATGAGGCCGGGCGTGAAAGTCAACCCGGTGCCCGTGACCATCAATGCCGACGGACTGGTTCAGGACGACGCCTCGAAAACCAAGACGGAGAAATAGTCCGATGGCTTCCTTTTTTCTCCGGCGGCCCGTCTTTGCATGGGTCCTTGCGATCGTGACCATGCTGTTCGGCCTCTACGGCTTGAATTCCTTGCCGATTTCGCAATACCCCGAGATCGCGCCGACAACGGTCACGATCTCGGCAAACTATGCGGGCGCATCCGCGGAAGTTGTCGACAACTCCGTGACCTCCGTCATACAGAACGGCATGACCGGGCTCAGCGGCATGACCTACATGACCGCGAGTTCCTCCGAAGGATCGTCGAGCATCTCCCTGACCTTCGACGACAGTGTCGATCCGGAACTTGCACAGGTGCAGGTGCAGAACAAGCTGCAACTGGTCCAGGCGGGACTGCCTGCGCAGGTGATCAGCGCGGGTCTCACCGTCTCCCGGTCGAACTCGTCGATATTGCTTGTGGGTGCCCTCGTCTCCGAAGACGGCACCTATAACTCGGTTCAGCTGGGCAACATCCTGACATCCACGATCCAGAACACCGTCCAGAGAGTGGATGGTGTAGGATCCATCAACAGCTTCGGCACGCAGTTCGCGATGCGGATCTGGCTCAACCCGTATCTGCTCTACCGCTATCAGATCAGCCCCTCCGACGTGAGCCTCGCGGTGTCCGAGCAAAACACCAATGTCACGGTCGGGTCACTTGGCAGCCAGCCGGTCGTCAGGGGCCAGCAGATCACCATGTCGCTCACGGCGCAGTCGCAGCTTTCAACGGTACAGGATTTCGAGCGCATCCTTCTCAAGACCAACAAGGACGGCTCAAGCGTCTACCTGTCAGATGTCGCCAGAGTTGAACTGTCGGCCGAAAGTTTCGGAACCTCCAGCCGCTATAACGGCAAACCGGCGGCCGGCTTCGGCGTCAGCCTTGCGGACGGCGCGAACGCGGTGGAGACGGCGAAACGTGTCCGGGCCGCCACCAGGGAACTGTCTTCCGCCCTGCCGGAAGGGGTGACTGTCGAATATCCCTTCGACATCTCGCCCTTTGTTCAGGAATCCATAGATCAGGTCTATGAGACGCTGGGCGAAGCCATTGTGCTTGTGTCGCTCGTGACCCTTTTGTTTCTGCAAAGCTGGCGGGCAACCCTGATCCCGGCGGTCACGGTGCCGATCGTGCTCCTAGGAACCTTCGGCGTGCTGTCCATGCTCGGCATGTCGATCAACACCTTGACCATGTTCGCCATGGTTCTTGCCATCGGCCTTCTCGTGGACGACGCGATCGTCGTCGTCGAAAACGTCGAGCGGATCATGGAAGAAGAGGGCCTGAGCGCGCTCGAGGCCACCGAAAAAAGCATGAAGGACATATCCGGGGCTCTGGTCGGAATTGTCCTGGTTCTGTCTGCGGTGTTTCTTCCCATGGCCTTCATGGGCGGATCGACCGGCGTGATCTATTACCAGTTCTCGGTCACCATCATCACGGCGATGGTTCTGTCCCTATTCGTGGCTCTCGTTCTGACGCCAACCATGTGCGCGCAGCTGTTGAAGCCGCGGCACGGCAAACCGCGGGCCGCGCCGATACGGATGTTCAACACCGGCTTCGACCGGATGACAGATGGATATTGCGGCATTGTCGGCCGCCTGGCGCGCCGCCCGTTCAGCGCGATCGTCCTGGTTTTCGCGATCGGCTACGGCACCATGTGGATTTTCGACCGCCTCCCCTCGTCTTTCGTTCCCACCGAGGATCAGGGCGTGATGATGGCGATGGTGCAGTTGCCCGAAGGGGCCACGACCGAACAGACCGAACAGGCCGTTAAAGCGGTCGAGGAGTATCTGCTCGACAAGGAGGCCGATGTGGTGACCTCGGTGTTCGCCGCGCTCGGGTTCAGTTTCAGCGGCGTCAGCCAGAACAAGGCGCTGCTGTTCGTCAAGCTCAAGGGATACAAGGAACGACCCGGCGTCAGCGCAGCCACCATCAGCGCACGCGCGAATGCGGCATTCCTCGGCAACCGGATGGCCCAGGTCTATTTCCTGCTGCCTCCGGCGATCCAGGGCCTGGGATCGTCTTCCGGCTTCACGATGTACCTGACCGACCAGGCCGGAAACGGCATCGGAGCCTTGAGCGAAGCGGCCGACAAGCTGGTCGCCGCCGCCCAGACGGACAGCCGTGTCCTGGGTGTGCGCAGCAGCGACAACGCCAAACAGACCTCGTTGCGACTGAATATCGATCAGCAGAAGGCGGAATCCTACGGGCTTGCCCTGGCGGACATCAACGCAATGCTGACGACGGTCTTCGCAGGCGCCTACGTGAATGATTTCAGCCTCGGCAGCGATCAGCGCAAGGTTATCGTGCAGGGCGACGCCCCATGGCGCATGCAGCCGACGGATATCGATACCTGGTCGGCGCGCAACAGCGAAAACGAGATGGTGCCCTTCTCTGCCTTCGTGACCAAGGAATGGTCCGAAACCTACCCGGGTCTTGAGCGCTACGGTGACAGCCTGGCGCTGCAGATCTCGGGCGCCACCGCACCGGGGGTAAGTTCCGGTCAGGCCATGGACGCGATGGAAGAACTGGTCGGAAAGCTCGAGGGCGGCTACGGCTTTGCGTGGACGGGAATTTCCTATCAGGAGCGCCTTGCCGGCGATCAGCAGACAATCCTCTTTTCGCTGTCCGCGCTGATCGTGTTCCTTTGCCTGGCCGCTCTCTACGAAAGCTGGACGGTCCCCTTCTCGGTCATGCTGTGTGTCCCGGTGGGTCTTCTGGGCGCCATGCTGGCGACCTGGTATTTCGGCCAGTCGAATGATGTCTATTTCAAGGTCGGGCTTCTGACGATCATCGGACTGGCCTCACGAAACGCCATTCTGATTGTCGAGTTTGCGCAAACACTGCGCGCGCAAGGCACGGAACTGTACGAGGCCACCATCACGGCGGCTCGTCTGCGCTTGCGGCCGATCATCATGACATCCTTCGCCTTCGGGCTGGGAATCACGCCGCTGGTGCTTGCGACCGGAGCAGGCTCTCAGGCCCAGAAATCGATCGGTACGGGAATGCTCGGGGGGATCATCTTCTCGGCAATCCTTGGGATCCTGCTGGTGCCCGTCCTGTATGTCGCCGTCCTGAAGGCGGTGGGCCTCTTCCGCAGGCGCAAGACTGAAACCGTCACGACTTAGCATCCTTCCCGGCAGGATCAGTCATTCTGCCGGGAGGGGCTCTGAAGCCTCGTCAAATTAATGCCTCACGACGTAGACGGACTGGTTGGCATGGCGCACCACGCGCGCCGCGTTGGGGCCGAGCAGATAGTCGCCGAGGCCGGGCCTGTGGGCGCCGATCACGATGAGGTCGCAGTTCAGCTTGTCGGCGACACTCATGATCTCCGAATAGATAGAGCCATGGGCGATATGCCCTTTGACCTTGTCCGGAGACGCGGAATTTTCGGAAAGGAAATTCTTGAGAGCCATGAGCGCCCGCTCAAGAACCTTTTCTTCCTCTCCGGGACCGAAATAAGAGCCCACGATCGGCATGGAATACGTCGGCACCACGGTGACGATGTGAAGCTCGTCCTTGCGAAGACCGGCAAGCTCCTCCGCCGTCTTCAGAAGCTGCTTGGCGTCTTCAGCTTCGCCAAGGTCGAGCGATACGAGAATTTTTCCAGTCATTGAATTTCCCCCAATTCTAGAATGCCGGCACGGTCTGACGGCGGCGCTGCATCAGGATGACAAGTCCCAGCAGCAGCAATGCAGGAATGTAGAAGACTTCCTTCGCCATCCGTTCTGCGGGCAATTGCACTTTGGAAACCACAACGCTTTCGTCGCCGTAGTAGTCGTATCCCTGCAATTGGGTGAAATACGGTGTGCCGGGCAGCGGCTCTTCGAGGATTGTCTTGTCCCCGTCATCCATGACCGTCAGGCCAATCTTGAAGAGGCGGTCGGTGCCGTCGTCGGCTTTCGGCCCGAGTTCGAGCACCAGCGTCAGGTCCTCGATCTGGTCGGCATCGTCGAAATCCGGTCCCGAGACCACCATTCGAAGCGTGCCGCCGTCCTCGACCTGGCCGGCAAGCTGGACCAGGTCCGAACCCGGCCGGTCCACGTAAGGAGGCTGGACATAGTCGAGCCAGAACCCCGGGCGGAACAGCGTGAAGGCGACCAGAAGCAGGGCGAGGGTCTCCCATATCCGGCTTCTGGCAAGGAAATATCCTTGCGTCGCCGCCGCAAAGAGCATCATCGCCGTCACCCCGATGACGAAGATGAAGACCGCTTTCACCGGTCCGACGTCGATCAGCAGCAGTTCCGTGTTGAAGATGAAGAGGAACGGCAGAAGCGCCGTACGGATATCGTAGCTGAAGCCCTGGATACCGGTGCGGATCGGATCGCCTCCGGATATGGCCGCCGCGGCAAAAGCCGCAAGACCCACCGGAGGCGTGTCGTCGGCCAGGATGCCGAAATAGAACACGAACAGATGCACCGCGACCAGAGGAACGATCAGCCCGCTCTGCGCACCGACAGTGACGATCACGGGCGCCATCAGCGACGAGACCACGATGTAGTTCGCCGTTGTCGGCAGCCCCATCCCGAGGATCAGGCTCATGATCGCCACGAGGAAGAGCATCAGCATCAGGTTGCCGCCGGAGAGGAACTCGACGAATTCGCCGACCACCTGGTGTGCACCGGTCAGCGAGACCGTCCCGACGATGATGCCGGCGGCACCCGTAGCCACACCGATGCCGATCATGCTGCGGGCACCGGAGATCATCCCGTCGACGAAATCCCTGAACCCCTGCTTCCAGGCAGCACTCATTTCGCCGCTTGCCCGCAAGGCGGCTTTCAGCGGCCGCTGGGTGAGCACGATGGTGAGCATGGCGATGGTCGCCCAATAGGCGGATGTGGTCGGCGACAGGCGCTCGATCAGGATGCACCAGATCAGGATGACGATGGGCAGCAGGAAGTAGAACCCGGTGACGGCCACGTCCCATGCCCTCGGCAATTCCTCGATCGGAGCATTCGGGTCGTCCATCTCCAGATCCGGATGCCGGGAAGCAACCACGGCCAGGAAGATATAGGCGGCAAGGCAGATGAGAGCTGCAGCGGTGAATGTCAGGTTCGGGAACACCACCTTGATCCAGCCGAGGCCGTAATAGACCACGGCGGCAAGCACGCACATGGCGATGAAGCCGAAGAGAACGCCGGAAAGCCGCCGCGCCAGTGTTGCGGTAATCGTCGGGCGCTTCATGCCTTCCAGGCCCAGCTTCAGGGCTTCCAGATGCACGATATAGACGAGCGCTATGTAGGAAATCACCGCCGGCAGGAAGGCATGCTTGATGAGTTCGGGATAGGAAATTCCGGTGAATTCGGAAATCAGGAACGCCGCGGCACCCATCACCGGCGGAGTAAGCTGGCCGTTGGTGGAAGAAGCGACTTCGACCGCGCCCGCCTTCTCGGGCGAAAACCCGGTGCGCTTCATCAGCGGAATGGTGAAGGTGCCGGTGGTCACCACATTGGCGATGGAAGACCCGGAGTAGAGACCGGACAGGGCCGAGGCAACCACGGCTGCCTTGGCCGGACCGCCGCGCAGATGGCCGAGCAGGGAAAAGGCAAGCTTGATGAAATAGTTGCCCGCGCCGGCTTTTTCCAACAGCGAGCCGAAAAGCACGAACAGAAAGATCATCGAGGCGGAAACACCGAGGGCCACACCGAAGACGCCCTCCGACTGCATCCAGTAGTGCCACATGGCCTTGCCCAGGGAAGCCCCTTTCCACTGGATCGCATCCGGCATGAACGAGGCATGGCCGAAGAAGACGTAGAAGACGAAAACGGAGGCGACAATCACCAGCGGCAGGCCGAGAGAGCGGTAGACGGCGATGCCGAGGCTGATCATGCCCATGATCGAAAAGACGAGATCGGCAGTGGTCGGCAGGCCGGCGCGGTTGGCGATTTCTTCCTTGAAGACAAAAAGATAGATACAGGACGAGGCGCCGAGAATGGCCAGCACCCAGTCGTAAAGAGGGACACGGTCACGCGGCGACGACTTGAAAAGCGGATAGGCCAGCATCGCCAGCGCAAGGGCGAACGCCAGGTGGAACTGCCGCGCTTCCTGGTTGTTGAATACGACGTTGACCCCGGTCAACTCGGTCAGGACGTAAGGAACATTCGAGGCGATATAGATCTGGAAGGTGGACCAGACGAACGCCAGCGCCAGTATGAACTTGCCTGCCGCTCCAGCCGCTGACCGGGCACCGGTCTCGACCTCGGCGACCATCATATCTACATCGACGTCTTTATCGCGCCGGGTATTGTCTTCAGCTGACATTCCAAGTCCCTCCGCTTGCGTTCCGGCGACCGGAACGCGCTTCCCCGCAAAGCCGGGTAGCCCACCCGGCATCCGGCCCCCGCCGGAAGTGGTCTCGAGAGACCGTAATCTTATGTTTTAAAAGACAAAAGCCGGGCAGGAGGAACCTGCCCGGCGTATGAGCGGAAGATCACATCCAGCCGCGTTCCGTGTAGTATTTCACGGCACCCGGATGAAGCGGAGCGGACAGGCCGTCCTTGATCATTTCTTCTTCCTTCAGGTTGGCGAAAGCCGGATGCAGCTTCTTGAAGGCATCGAAATTGTCAAAGACCGCCTTGACGACGGTGTAGACGACCTCGTCGGACACATCGGAGGAGGAGATGAAGGTGGCGCCGACGCCGAAGGTGGTCACATCATTGTCGGTGCCCCTGTACATGCCGCCCGGAATGGTGGCCACGCGGTAGTAGGGGTTGTCCGAGACGAGTTTCTCGATCGGCTCGCCCGACACCGAAACGATCTCGACATCGCAGGTGGTCGCAGCTTCCGTGATGGCTGCTGCCGGATGCCCGACGGTGTAGATCATCGCATCGATCTTGCCGTCGCAGATCGCCTGGGCCATTTCGGAGCCTTTGAGCTCCGCCGCCAGGGCAAGGTCATCCATGGTCATGCCGAAGGCATCCATGACGACTTCCATCGTGGCGCGCTGGCCGGACCCGGCGTTGCCGACATTGACTTTCTTGCCCTTGATGTCCGCGAAGCCGGTGATACCGGAGCCTTTGCGGGCGATCAGGGTGAAGGGCTCGGGATGAACGGAGAACACCGAGCGTTCCTTCTCGAAGGGCCCCTGGTCCTCGAACTTGGAGGTGCCGTGATAGGCATGATACTGCCAGTCGGACTGGGCAACGCCGAATTCAAGTTCGCCGGCACGCACGGTGTTGATGTTATAGACCGACCCGCCTGTCGATTCCGCCGAGCAACGGATGCCGTGATCCTTGCGGTCCTTGTTCACCAGGCGGCAGATTGCCCCGCCGGTCGGATAGTAGACGCCGGTGACACCGCCGGTTCCGATGGAAATATATTCTTCCGCGGTCGCTGCCGACGCGCTCATACCCAGAGCGAAAGCCCCGGCGATTACGGAGTACATGAGTTTCATAGGTTTCCCCTGTTCTTATGGTTTCGGGCGCGGTTCCTCCTCGCCCCCTGAGCACAGCCCTCGCAGGCTGTGAAAGACTTTGCTGCAACCACTCTATGCGAAAATTTACGCAAGGACACCCTCTAGATCGGCTGCAGCGCCGCATCGACTGCAGCGCCGAGGCGGTCAACGATTGTTTCGATATCTGTCCTCGTCGCGATGAAAGGCGGCGCGATCAGCACGTGATCCCCGTTCCGGCCGTCGATCGTGCCTCCCATCGGATAGACCATCAAACCCCGCTGCATGGCCTCGCGCTTGATGCGTGCGTGGATCTTGAGCGCCGGATCAAACGGCGCCTTTGTTTCCTTGTTCTCGACAAGCTCGATCGCCTGGAACAGCCCCCGGCCGCGAATGTCTCCAACGCGTGGATCCCGCCCGAAACGCTGTCCCAGACAATCCGTCAGATGCGCTCCCATGGCCCTGACATTCGCAAGGAGGTTGTCGCGCCGAATGATGTCCTGCACCG
Source organism: uncultured Roseibium sp. (assembly GCF_947496995.1). GTDB lineage: Bacteria > Pseudomonadota > Alphaproteobacteria > Rhizobiales > Stappiaceae > Roseibium. The sequence goes on along the minus strand of NZ_CANMFD010000005.1, from coordinate 219,230 downwards.
CAAGCCCGGCTGCCGCCGCCATCGGGTGGCCCATATAGGTGTGCCCGTGCTGAAAGAACCCGCTGCCCTGTTCGAAAGCCTGGAAGATCTTTCCGCTGAGCAGCACCGCCCCGATCGGCTGATAGCCGCCGCCGAGGCCCTTGGCGATGACCAGGAGATCCGGACTGACGCCTTCCTGCTCGCAGGCATGCAGCGTGCCCGTGCGGCCCATGCCGCACATGACCTCGTCCAGGATCAGCAGGACACCGTAGCGGTCGCAGATCTCGCGGATCTTGCGGAAATACCCCGGCGCCGGAGGCACCGCGCCGCTGGTGGCGCCGACGACCGGCTCGGCCACGAACGCCATCACCTGGTCTGCGCCCAGCTCCAGGATCTGGTCTTCCAGTTCCCCGGCCGCGCGGGCGCCATAATTCTCAGGGCTCTCGCCTTCATGCTGATGACGGTAGGCATAACAGGGCGCAATGTGGTGGGTTTCGATGAGCAGCGGGCTGAACTGCGTCCGCCGCAGGGCGTTGCCGCCCGCCGCGAGCGCTCCCAGCGTGTTGCCGTGATAGCTCTGGCGGCGGGCAATCACATGCCGGCGCCCCGGCTGGCCGGTTTCCACGAAATACTGGCGCGCCATCTTCAGGGCCGCCTCCATGGCCTCCGACCCGCCGCTGACCAGATAGGCCTTTTCCAGGCCCTCGGGGGCTTCCTCGATCAGCCGGTCGGCCAGCGCCTCGGCCACCTCCGTCGTGAAGAAACCCGTATGGGCATAGGCCATGGCGTCCAGTTGCGCGTGAAGCGCCTTCAGGACATCCGGGTGACCGTGACCGAGACTGGAGACCGCTGCGCCCCCCGAAGCATCGAGATAGGCGTTCCCGTCCCGGTCATAGATGTAAACGCCCTTACCGCGGGCGGCGACCGGAAGGTCGGACTGGATGGATCGGTGAAGGAGATGCGTCATTGGATTTCTTTTGATGGGGTCGCGGTGGGATGGGGCCGTGTCGTTGCATGCGTGCCGAGGCTCGCATGATAGGAATCCACCTGCCTGAGTGCTTCCAGTGTCTCTTTTTCTCCCTGACCGGCGACCAGAACGGCCAGGATTTCTGCAAGCAAAAAGGCAGGTGTCATCGAATGGTAGAAGGAGGGGCTCTCCGTTGTCGTGGCGATCGTTATGGTGGCCCGCTTGGCCAGCGGCGAGACAGGACTGTCCGTCAGGGCGACGACCGGCACGCCCTGCTTGTGTGCGTAATCGACGATATCCAGTGTCAGCTGGGTATAGGGCGTGACGGTGACGGCAAAGAGCACGTCCTCCTTGCCCGCGAACCTGATCCGGTCCGACCCGGTGTTGGCGATGTCGTCCAGCAGGACCGACTTGTCGCCGACAAGCGACAGGATGTAGTTGAGCTGCCAGGCGATCGGGTGGCTGGCGCGCAGGCCAAGACAATAAACACGCCGGGCACCGGCAAGAAGCGTCGCGGCGTCGCTCAGGCGGACAAGCTGCTCTGCAGCAGACAAGGATTGAAGTTGTCGGGTGACCGAAGCGACGATCTTCGCCGCGAGCGCCTGGTCGCCGCCGAGATCCTGCAGACGCTGCTGATCGCGCGCCTTGCCCTCGAAACTGGTTGCCGGATTTCGCATGGCGTCCGCATAGGCGTCCCGCACCGGATCGAAACCTTCAAACCCGAGCTGCTTCGCCAGCCGCATCATGGTGGAGGGCTGGACCCCGGCCCGGCGGGCCTGCTCCCGCATGGACAGAAGCGCCACATCGCGCGGATTATCGAGCACGAACCGCGCGGCTTTTCTAACTTCGGCGGAATAACCGTCAAAGGAATTGATTATCACATCTGCAAGCGGCGGCGTCTCCATGGATCAAATCCTAACGCCTTTTCCGCTTCTTGCAACATTTGTTTCATTAAAGCTAATAAAAACACAAATGATGCATCACAAGAGCTGCATGGACTGCTTTTTGCACCCAAGCACTTTTGTACCGGGATACGATTGGGCAGCAGGGCACACTTGCCAGAGCAGAACTCTGAGCACCTTGCCCGTCGGATGCAGTGAAAAGCAGTGTTAAGAGGAGAGGTTTTGCGGCAACAAAAAAGGACCCGGGATTTCTCCCAGGCCCTTTTGAAATCTGGAGCGGGCGATGGGATTCGAACCCACGACCCCAACCTTGGCAAGGTTGTGCTCTACCCCTGAGCTACGCCCGCACAGCGACCTGACCGCCTGGGAAGTAAGGCCCCGGCGTCGGTGGCGCTGTATATGAACCAAGCCGGGACGGATTGCAACACCGAATCTGCAGAATTTTTCAGTCCTGTCTTTTTGTGGATTTCCTGTGCTCCACTCCTCGGAAAAACCACGGAATTCAGCACTATAGTCTGCCAATTCGCCCTTGTGGCGCAATGCGGAAACGCGCTAGATCAGGCTGTTTTCATGCAATGCCATGAAAAACGCAAAACCTGTTCGATTTTAAAGGACTGGAGCTTGCCCGGGGCCGGGAGCCGAACGGAGCAAGCTTCCGCCCTTACCAGGACCTGGGAAAACAGCATGCCGGCAAGCCGCGAAGACCTGATGAGCTTTTTCGGGGATCTCGATATCGAAGTGACCACGGTCGATCACGAGCCTGTCTTCACCGTGGCGGAATCCGGCGATCTGCATGAACGCATTCCCGGCGGGCATACCAAGAACCTGTTCGTGAAGGACAAGAAGGGCCGCCTGTTCCTGATCGTGGCCCTGCACGATGCGCAGATAGACCTGAAGAAGATCCACCAGATCATTGGCGCCCAGGGGCGCGTGTCTTTCGGCAATGCGGATCTTCTCATGGAGGTGCTGGGTGTGGAACCGGGATCGGTGACACCCTTCTCGCTGATCAACGACCGGGACGCACAGCGGGTCACCCCGGTATTCGACGCGGCAATGATGCAGCACAATGTTCTCAACTTTCATCCGCTCAAGAATGATGCGACCACATCCATTCAGGCGGACGACCTGATGAAATTCGCCGGTGCCTGCGGTCATTCCGCCCGCGTCCTCGCGGTCAGCGAAGAGGCGGTGGCGGCCGGCTTGTGAAGGCCGTGCACCGGGCGTTTGTAATTCGGGTGCATCGGCTCCATGTTATGAGCCAAATCGACCCTTTGACGGTTACCACTTTCGGTCCGGGCGCGGCAGACACGGACCACAGAAACGAGGCGGACAGATGAGCAACGGCAATTACACCATGGGCGGCCAGATCGGCGGCGGTTTCGGTGGCAGCATGGGTGGCGGCTACGGCGGACCGACGGGCGGACAGGGCGCGTCCGGAGGCGGCGGCGCTCCCGCGGGCGGCGATCTGGTTTTCGACGTCACCACCGAGACCTTCATGGCGGACGTCATGGAAGCCTCCCGTCATCAGGTCGTGCTGGTGGATTTCTGGGCGCCCTGGTGCGGCCCCTGCAAGCAGTTGACACCGATCATCGAAGCCGAGGTGAAGGCCGCCGGCGGCAGGGTCAAGCTTGCCAAGATGAATATCGACGAAAACCCCGAGGTCCCCGGCCAGATGGGCATCCAGTCGATTCCGGCGGTTGTCGCCTTCAAGGACGGCCAGCCGGTCGACGGTTTCATGGGCGCGCAGCAGGAAAGCCAGGTCAAGGCCTTCATCGAGAAGGTCGCCGGCCCGGCCCCCGTGAACCAGGCTGAGCTGCATCTTGAACAGGCGGAAGAACTGCTCGCCGCCGGAGACTTCGCCCAGGCAGCCCAGCACTTCGGGGCCGTCATGCAGATGGAACCGGACAACACCAGGGCCATTGCGGGCCTCGCCCAGTGTTATCTGGCCGCCGGCGAACCGGAGCGCGCCAAACAGGCCCTCGAGCTTGTGCCTGAGGAAAAGCGTTCCGAAGAGGCCTATATCGCCGCGAAGACGGCGCTCGATCTGGCCGAACAGGCGGCTTCTCTTGGCGATCTGGCCGACCTTCAGGACCGGATCGAAAAAGATCCGCTCGATCTTCAGGCCCGGTTCGACCTGGCTCTCGGGCTGAACGGCAAGGGCGACAAGAACGGCGCTGTGGATCAGCTTATCGAGATTGTCCGCCGCGACCGGGAATGGAAAGAGGACGGTGCCCGCACGCAGCTGCTGCAGTTCTTTGAAGCCTGGGGCTTCAAGGACCCGGCCAGCGCCTATGGCCGACGCAAGCTCTCGGCGGTGCTGTTTTCTTGACGATTACCGATCAAGCCACACATTAGGTCATGGACAGTCTGGCGCATCAGAAGGTGCGCAGACACCGGATCCTCATGAAGACGACAGGAAAGGCAGGGAAATGCAGGCGGGAAATGCCATTTACGAAACGATCGCGGATCTGCCGCCGATCCTCCCCGTATTTCCCTTGCCCGGTGCCCTGCTTCTCCCCAGAACCCAGTTGCCGCTGAACATCTTCGAACAGCGCTATATCGACATGGTCGATGCAGCCCTGGGAGGAAACAGGCTGATCGGTGTGGTCCAGCCGTCTCCGGACAGCAATGCCGACGACCAAGACAACCCGGTGCTGGCGAGCGTCGGCTGCGTCGGCCGCCTGACCAGCTTTCAGGAGACCGGCGACGGGCGATATCTCATCACCCTTCAGGGCGTCACCCGCTTCGCCCTCGGCAAGGAGAAGAGCTCATATTCCGGCTTCCGTCAGGTGGAATGCGACTTCGCGCCCTTCGCCCATGATCTCAAATGCGGCGAAGGCGAGGAAGACGTCGACCGGCATGGCCTGTTGAAGACCCTGCGCGACTATCTCGACGCCAACAATCTGGAAGCCGACTGGCGCAGCGTTTCGGAAGCCGAAACGGAAGTCCTGGTGAACGCGCTTTGCATGATGTGCCCTTATGGCCCCCAGGAAAAACAGGCCCTTCTGGAAGCCCGCGACCTGAAGACCCGCGCCGAAACCCTTATCGCCATTACCGAGATGGACCTCGCCAAATCCCAGAACGACGGCGGATCCACATTGCAGTAGCACCCCCGGCTTTGCCGGGATGCGATCCCGCAGGCGGGCAGGGTGAAGCAGGCACGTACGACAGAAAGACCGATCCCATGACCGAACCCGCGGAACGCCCTGTAGACAGGAAGCTTCTTGAACTCCTCGTCTGCCCGCTGACTAAGTCGACACTGGAATATGACGCGCAGAAGCAGGAACTGGTTTCCCGCTCGGCGAGGCTTGCCTACCCGATCCGCAACGGCATCCCCATCATGCTGCCGGACGAGGCCCGCAAGCTGGAAGACTAGACCAGCAACAAGAAATCCTCGGGCCCAGCCTTCCGGCAAAGGTCTGCCTCATGTCGTCACCAGCTCTGCTGAGCCCCATGCTCACTGCAAAGTCGAAAATTCCCTGAATTCACTCCGTCGTTGCAGGGCTTGACCCTGCTATCCATGCCGCGACCTCTGATCAAGCCAGGCTGGAATGCGGGAGAACGCAGCAGCATGGATGCCATGGTCGAGCCATGGCATGACGAATAAAGAATTGTAAACAAACGTAAAGCCCGGACCAGATGGCCCGGGCTTTGTTCATTAACTGACTTTCAGGGGATCAATATCCGGCGAACAGCGGCATCAGATTGATGATGATGATCTGGCGGAGGAAAATGATCAGCAGCAGCAGGATCACCGGGGAGATATCGACCCCTCCCAGATCCGGCAAAAACCGGCGGATCGGCCGAAGAGCCGGCTCCGTCAGATTGTAGAGAACTCGGCCGATCGCGTTGATGACCTGATTGTTCGAATTGACGATATTGAAGGCAAAGAGCCACGAGAAGATCGCAGAGGCAATGATCACGTATGTGTAGAGTTCAAGTGCGATAAGAATGACGTTGAAAAGGGCTGTCATGGTCTCTTCCGTTGCCGTTCAGGATCTGTCCTGATCCTCATGTAGCCGCAAGACGGAAAAGCTGCAAGGCGCGGCATCTTTTAACGCCGGTTTGTTTGCCATCCGATCTCCCTGAAAAAGCGTCCAGATGCGCAAATGCAACAGTTCTACACAACCTTGATTCCTTAGGCTTTCTATAACCCCTACTCGTGCTATTGTCCGATCAACGGATTCCAATGGATGTGATCATAATGATGAAGCTGTTGTCGCGCGCCGCACTGGCCCTTTCCTTGAGCGCCATGTCTGGAGCCGCCTTGGCGGAAAGTGGCCAGCTCTCCACCGAGGACGCAAACAAGCAGTTTGTGATCGATCTCGGCATCGGCGCGATGGTCAAACCGCGTTACGAAGCTTCGGACAGCTATCTGGTCTATCCTTTTCCGATCATCTCAGTCGGCCGTTTCTATGTTCCGGGTTTCGGCCAGGTAAACGACGGCAAGCGCAGGACCGGACCGTTCCTCTATCCGGCCTTCAATTTCATCGGCGAACGCAAGGCCAGCGACAGCGCGGATCTTCGCGGAACCAAAACAGTGGACTGGGCGCTTGAGCTCGGGCTTGGCGGCGGATATCGCACCGAACACTTCCGTGCTTTCGCGGAACTGCGTCAGGGCATCAACGGTCATACCGGCCAGGTCGGGCAGCTCGGCCTCGACGGGATCATCTATCCGCATGAAAAATGGGAAGTCAGCTTCGGCCCGCGTGCCGATTTTGCTTCCGGCGAATACATGGACACCTATTTCGGGGTCACCGCCTCTGAAGCCGCCAACAGCGGCGGACGCCTGACCGCCTACAGCCCCAGCGCCGGCTTCAAGAGCCTTGGTGTTGCGGCCCGTGCCAGTTACGACTGGAACGACGATGTCCGTCTCCACCTTCAGGGCGGCTACGACCGTCTGATTGGTGATGCCGCCGACAGCCCGATTGCCGAAGGCGGGAGCGAGAACCAGTTCAGCGTCGGCGTCGGTGTCAGCTACCGCTTCGCATTCGACCTGTTCTAGAGCATATCGCGGTCAAGCGGATTGATGGTTCAAGGAAGACGCCCGAGGCAGCGTTTGCATTGCAAATGCGTTCGGGCGAATTTCTGAATTCAATTTAACGCGACATGTTTCTGGAAAACAGCGCTGTTCAGCAAATGCCTTGAGAACCGCCGGATAAGGTTTCAATTGGAACCGGTCAGCGAAAACGCGTGACAACGTCTCAAACCTGAATGGCGTCCCGGACTTCCAGCCCCTTCAGCGAGGGCGAGTGGAACGTTTGGCAGAGCCCAGCCCCGCACTGCATTTCTGGCAGCGGAACCGCGCCTTGAATCAGACCCGGTGCCGCAGCTGTCAATAAGTGCAATCAATCAGTGTTATGCCGCTTGGAAGTTTGGTGGCCGCATCACCACAGGCACCCAGAATCCGGCTTGGGTCCAGGTTCGTGGCGCCCGTCAGATCGGCGCCCGGCAGGCGCGTCCGGCGCAGCAGCGCACCGTCGAAATTCACGTTGGTCAGATTGGCGCCGCTCAGATCGGAACTGACCAGCCGCACATTGGACAGATCCGCACCGGAAAAATCCGCGCCCTGTGCGTTGATGCGGTCGAGTTTTGCATGACGAAGACGAGCGTTATGAAAATTCGCACCGGTGAGTTTCACCCGCTCGAGATTGACCCCGTCCATTTTCGCTTCCCTGAATGTCGCCCCATCCGCAACGGAACGGATCAGTGTGACGTTCCTGAGGTCTGCTTCGTCAAAATTCGCACCGCTGGCAATGCTGGAATTCATGTCCGCGTCTCTCAGGTCCACATTCTGAAAATTGGCGTTTGTCAGATTGGCCTTTTCAAGATCGACGGACCGCATGCTGGCGCTGGAGAAATTGGCTCCGGAAAAATCGGCTCGCTCTGCTTCCGTACGGCGAAAATCCGTTTCGCGGAAGTCCGCATCCGGAAGCACAGCCTCCTTCAGGTCGACCTCGCGCAAGTTCGCTCCGTAGAAATTTGCGTTCTTCACGGTCAGTGCCCGGAGTTCGGTCAGTTCCAGGTCGCAGCGCGGACAACCGCCGTTATCGGTGATCTCCGCAATCCGTGCCACGTCGCTCGCCGCCATTGCCTCGAGCGCAACAGCGCCTCCCGAACCGGCCATCACCGTCAGCGCACCGAGGCAACCTGTCAGAAACCGGGTCATCCTGTCGCTCATCGCAAATCCCTTTTCCCGTAAGCCAAAAAGATCGGTCTGCCGTCGCTCGGCCGGGCGCCGAAAGCAAAATATCGACCGGTCCTAAACTGTCAGAGCGTCCTGTCCGCATTCGAATGAACACAGACTGCTCTAGAAATAGGTCGCCAAGACGGCAATTTAAGAACAGTTACCATCCCGAAAATTGAATTTATATGAAAAAGACAAGAGCTCTGCGGCAGAAGGTGCGGAACATGCTGAATGCCGGAGAACGGCACCTGCCGGATCCTGGTGGGAAGGAAGAAGCAGGCGGGGTCGCATTTGCCCGCTTCTTCCGTCCACTTTTCGCTGACGACGCACTACCTGACAATCAGCGTGCCTATTCAATCGCAAAAGCCTTGCCAATTTGTTTTCCCGGCCAGATACCCAGATCTGCCCGCGGCCGGGATGCAAAACACAAGATGCTGATTTCGTTCAGGAAGTCTTCACCACTGCTGCATTGCAATCTGCAATGCCACTTGCGAACACGGCTAACAGAAGGTTAACGCCGAACCGTCTCGACGCCCGGTCCGCATCACGAGAACTCGCTTCGCAGATCGATCGTCGAGCGTTTGCCGATATCGTCGTAATGTCGGTCAAGCCAGTCCCGGGCGGTCTTGCGGCCGATGTCCCGCAATTCGGTCAGAAACGCCCATTCGGCATTCAGTTTCGACGAGGCCTGCAGCGGTTTCAGCTCCTCACCGGTAATCCGGTGCATATTCACCTTCATGTAGTCCTCATGCGACAGTTTCCCCTCTTCGATCAGCCGGGAGACAAAGTCGATGGCCCTGAGTTCGCGCAACAGGGTGGAATTGAAGCTGATCTCGTTGACGCGGTTGAGAATTTCCCGCGCGCTCTTCGGCACTTCGCGCCGCTCCAGGGGATTGATCTGGATGAGCACCACATCAGGCGTTCTGGTCTCGTAAAACAGCGGATAAAGCGGCGGATTGCCCATGTAGCCGCCATCCCAGTACGGTTCCCCGTCAATCTCCACCGCCTGATAGAGATGCGGCAGGCAGGCCGACGCCATCACCGCATCCAGTGTGACTTCCTTGTGGGTGAAGATCCTGATCTTGCCGGTGAAGACGTTGGTCGCTGAAATGAACAGCTTCACCGCATCGCAGGCATGCACCTTGTCGAAGTCGACAACCTTCGCCACCACGTCGCGCAGAGGATTGACGTTGAACGGATTGAGTTCATAGGGAGAGGCAAACCGCGACATCACGTCGAAATAGAGATAGCTCGGCGAAAAATCGAGGCTCCACTGGCCCAGGAGAACATCCAGGGGAGAGCGCTGGATCGGGCTGAAGTGAGCATGGTTGCTGACCTCGCGCCAGAAATTTTCCAGGCTTTCCCGCGCGCCTGCCTCGCCGCCCGCCTCCATGCCGCTGACCAGAACAACCGCATTCATCGCGCCTGCGGACGTTCCGGTTATCGCGTCTATGACAAAGCGGTTGTCTTCCAGAAACCAGTCCAGAACACCCCAGGTAAACGCGCCATGCGCACCGCCGCCCTGCAGGGCGAGATTTATCTTTTTCGGTGCAGCCACAGCGGCCCTCCTTCGGCCTTTTCACAAGGGCCTGGAACCCCCAGGACCCCTTATTGCGCCGTCCATCCGCCATCCATCGGCAGGATGGAGCCGGTGATCGAAGAGGCGGTATCGGAGCACAGGAACACCGCGTATCCAGCAACCTGTTCGATGGTCACGAACTGTTTGGTCGGCTGGGCAGCCAGCATCACGTCCTTCTTGACCTCTTCCTCGGTCATGTTGCGCGCCTTCATCGTGTCGGGGATCTGCGCTTCCACCAGCGGAGTCCAGACGTAGCCGGGGCAGATGGCATTCACGGTAATGCCCTGCTGGGCCACTTCCAGAGCAACCGTTTTCGTCAGGCCGGCGATGCCGTGTTTGGCGGCAACATAGGCGGACTTGAACGGCGAAGCGACAAGAGCATGCGCGGACGCGGTGTTGATGATCCGGCCCCAGCCCGCCTTTTTCATGCCCGGCAGCGCTGCCCGGATACCGTGAAAGGCCGACGTCAGGTTGATCGCGATGATCGCGTCCCACTTGTCGACCGGAAACTCGTCTACCGGCGAAACAAACTGAATGCCAGCATTGTTGACGAGAATATCGACCGACCCGAATTCCTTTTGCGCGTCGGCAATCATGGCGGCGATCTCGTCACCCTTCAGCATGTTGGCGGGGGAGTACACGCAGCGGACGCCGAAATCGGCCTCGATGGCAGCGCGTGTCTTCTCGATTTCATCCGCATCACCAAGGCCGTTGATGACCACATTGGCCCCTTTTTCCGCAAAAGCGCGGGCGCAGCCAAGGCCGATCCCCGATGTGGATCCGGTTACAACGGCGGTTTTATTGGAAAGCATGAGGGAACTCCCGAGAACTGAAATTTTGTCGATACATCATTCTACCAGTTGGCACTGCACCGCAACATTGCAATGACAAAAGTGATTGCCGAAACGTTCCAGGCCATTCCAGGCCGTTGCGTCCCGGTAGGGTCTTTTTTCTACCGCCGGCGCAGACGATGGACCCGCTCGAGCGCCTTGCGGGCGCGGGCGCTCGCAGCGGCCCTCTTCTCGTCCGCCCTGATGTAGTCGGCAGGCTTCAGGCCGAGCCGTTCGGCGAACCGTTCCCGGATCAGTCCGTAAAATGTGGCGTGAAGGCTGGCGAACGCCCAGACAAGGATCAGCATCGTGCCCATGGGAAACACTGCCGAGCGAATCTGCTGCCAAAGCACGCTTGCCGGCAGGAGCCCGTCGCTGATACCGAGCAGCAACGCCCAGGCAAACACCAGAAAGCCGGCGAGCAGGCTCATGACCAGGGCGGAAAATGCCATGGCCCAGCCGAGCCCGGACGTCGCCCGCCAGCTTTCCTTCAAGGTGAGCGGGTCGTCGAGTGCCGCGGCCGGCAGGATAACCGAAAACCGCTGTACCACCATCAATGCAATAAACGGCGCCAGAAAGAAAAGCAGCAGGCCCGCGCCCGCCGTCACCGCGGCAAGCAGCAGCGCGACAATCGCCAGGGGTATGAGCGACAGAAGACCGATCAGGGCAAGAACGATCTGGTTGAGGATCACCCGCAGGGTGCGCCCGCCGAACGTGACCGGAAAGTCCCGTGCGTCGATCAGGATCTTGCGGATATAGGCAATGGCGATCGAAAAGCCGACCAGCAGATTGGCGACCGCCGCCAGCAGACGCAGGGCGCCCTCGTCAACGGCGGCAACCGGTTCCGTCATGTAGGACACCGTCTTGAACCCGCTTTCCGGCATCAGTCCCCCGCCGATGGCGAAGTTGAGGGCGACGAGCAGCAGGATATAGGCCCACCCTGTCCTGAGCAGCGTGCCGATATTGTGCTGCGCCAGGGAAAGGGACCGTTCCAGAACCGTGATGAACATGTGCTGCCCTCAGAAGTTTGACTTGGGTTGCCGCAGGATACCGGTTTTGCCGGACTGCGCCAGCAGGATGCCGGACAACCGCCGCCCATGAGCATCCGGCGTGACACTCCGCCGCTCCGGGCGAAAAACGACCGCATTCGACCGGCAGGAACAGCCCCCATTGCCCTTTTTCGCCTCACCGCCTAATCATGCGCTGGAAAAGCGGACCGAGTTCCCTCATGTATGTGTGCATGAGCTCAATCCCAATGACCCCGTGGTTCCCGTGATGATTGATGATTTTGCAAAACCCCTGCCCCGGCGCAAATCGGTTGGCGTGATGGTCGGCAATGTGATGGTCGGCGGCGACGCGCCCGTTGTCGTGCAGTCGATGACCAACACCGACACGGCAGACGCCGACGCGACCGTTGCCCAGGTTTCGGCGCTCGCCAGGGCCGGCTCTGAAATCGTGCGCATTACGGTCGATCGGCCCGAAGCCGCGGCCCAGGTGCCGCGCATCCGCGAGCGGTTGGACCGCCTCGGTGTCGATGTGCCGCTGGTCGGAGATTTCCACTATATCGGCCACAAGCTTCTGGCCGACTATCCGGACTGCGCCAGTGCGCTGGCCAAATACCGGATCAACCCGGGCAATGTCGGCTTCAAGGCCAAGCGCGACACGCAGTTCTCCCAGATCATCGAGATTGCCCTGAAATACGACAAGCCGGTGCGCATCGGCGTAAACTGGGGGTCGCTCGACCAGGAACTGCTGACGAAGCTGATGGACGAGAACGCGGAAAGCGCCAGCCCGGTTTCGGCTGCGGCCGTGATGCGCGAGGCGATCATCCAGTCCGGCATTCTCTCTGCTGAACGCGCCGAGGCTCTCGGCATGGGCCGCGACAGGATCATCCTGTCCGCCAAGGTCAGCCAGGTCCAGGACCTGATCGCCGTTTATGCCGACCTTGCCCGCCGCTGCGACTACGCGCTTCACCTCGGCCTGACGGAAGCCGGAATGGGCAGCAAGGGCATCGTCTCCTCCGCCGCCTCCATGGGCATTCTGCTGCAGCAGGGCATCGGAGACACGATCCGCGTGTCGCTGACGCCGGAACCGGGCGGCGACCGCACCCGCGAGGTGCAGGTTGCCCAGGAACTGCTGCAGGTGATGGGTTTCCGCGCCTTTGTGCCGGTCGTCGCCGCCTGCCCCGGTTGCGGGCGCACCACCTCGACGGTGTTCCAGGAACTGGCGTCCGACATCGAGGACCATATCCGCGTGTCCATGCCGAAATGGCGCGAAGACTATCCCGGCGTCGAAAGCCTCAATGTCGCGGTGATGGGCTGCATCGTCAACGGACCGGGCGAATCCAAACATGCCGATATCGGCATTTCCCTGCCCGGCACCGGCGAGACCCCGTCAGCTCCGGTTTTCGTCGATGGAGAGAAGGTCACCACGCTGCGCGGACCGGGCATTGCCGGCGAGTTCAAGAAGATGGTGCTGGACTACATCGAAAAGCGCTACGGCACCGGCAGCAAATCCTCTTCCGACGCCGCCTGACCCTCCAGAAAGTAGTTGACGATGACTCAACCGCCGGGCGCCCCCGTGCCGCAGAAAAAGCCGATCCTTGTCATCACCTCGCAAGTCGTGCGCGGCGGCATCAGTGGCCGCGGGCTGACATTCGCGCTTGAGCGGGTCGGCCACGACGTCTGGTTCCTGCAGACCATTCTGCTGCCCTGGCATCCGGGCCAGGGCAAGGGCACGCGGATCGTCCCTCCCACCGAAGCTTTTGCCGCGATTGCGCAGGATCTTGCCGGCGCGCCCGGACTGGGCGAACTCGGTGCGGTGATCTCCGGTTATCTCGGCAACGCCGAACAGGCCGAGGCCATTGAAGGCATCGTGAAGGCGGTCCGAAAGGCCAACCCGCAGGCAGTCTATCTCTGCGATCCGATCATCGGCGATCATTCTCCAGCCGGGGGCAACGGGCTTTATGTGCCCGAGGAGACTGCCGAGGCCATCCGGGACCGCTTGATCCCGCTTGCGGATATCGTCACGCCCAATTGTTTCGAGCTCGGCTGGCTGACCGGACGGGAGATCGAGAGCGAACTGCAGGCCCTGGCCGCCGCCCGCCATCTCGGCAACGAACGCGTCATGGTCACCTCGTCCCCGGCGCTCCGCCGCAACGCCATCGCCAACCTGCTTGCCGGGCCGCGCGGCGCCGTTGCCGCGGAACATGCCGTCATCAACGATCCGCCCAAGGGCACCGGCGATCTGATTGCCGGGCTGTTTCTTGCCAATCTGCTCGCCGGACAGGACGACGAGGAAGCCCTCAAGCACGCTTCGGCTTCCGTTTTCGAACTGGTGGCCAGAAGCGTCAGAAAAGGCTCAGACGAGCTGCTGTTCGCAGAAGAACAGCAATCGGTCGTCCGGGCTATGGCGCTGGTAACCTCGCGCCGGGTTCTGGAATCCAGAGCCCGTGCCTGACAGCGCCGGTCTGTGGGTCGCCGGCGTCGACGGCTGCAAGACCGGCTGGGTCGCCGTTCTGCGCAATCTGAACAATCCGAAAGACCTTGAGCTCCGGCTTTTTCCCGCATTCGCCGATCTGCTCACTTGCGAGCCTTTTGCCCGGATCATCGCGGTCGACATGCCCGTCGGCCTGCCGGACAACATCGGCCCCGGGGGCCGCGGTCCGGAGAAGGCGGCGCGAAAACATCTGGGACTGCGGCAGTCCTCCGTCTTCGCCGTCCCGTCGCGCCCCGCCGTCTACGAGGATGATTATCCGGCCGCCTGCGAAACGGCACAGAAAACATCGCAACCGCCGAAAAAAGTCTCCAAACAGTGCTTTCATCTTTTTCCAAAGATCCGGGAGATCGACATCCTGATGACGCCGGAGCTTGAGGCCCGCGTCCATGAGGTTCACCCGGAGCTGGCCTTCTGGCGGCTGAACGAGAAGCGGGAAATGAGCCTGCCGAAAAAGATCAAGAGCCGCCCCAATCCGGAAGGTCTCGATCAGAGGCGGGATCTTCTGGTTTCGAAAGGTCTTGACCGGGCTCTCCTGGATCAGAAGCCGCCGCGCGGCTGCGGCCGCGACGACATCCTGGACGCGGCCGCCAACAGCCTGATCGCAGAGCGGATTTTCCTCGGGCAGGCGGAACCGTTTCCGAAAGACTATCGCCGGGACGAGCGCGGACTGAGGATGGCGATCTGGGCGTGACGCCCCGGGCTATGGACGAATCCCGGCTCTGCCATCGTGATGTCGCGCGATTGCCAACGCTGATCTGAAATCCGCATGCCGCCACGTCGGTCTCGTCGCTCGACAAACCCTCTTCGCGCGGCCGGTCATGACCTCGGCACAAATTCCGCCTTCATTTTTCGCCTCAAAATTGCAACACTACATTTGAAACTCCGGGAATTTTATCAAACGCGTTCAGCGGTATTGTCCGCGCAAACATTTTTTTGAGTTGCAGTGGCCGGAAATACTGGCTCTTGAGCCTGTAAATCGAAGCGCCGGAATTTCAGAAAGTGGGGGAGACATGGATCGGAATCTTATTCAGTCCGCCGGGGTCGGCAAAGGGATCCTGCTGATCCTGACGGCACTGCTTTTGCTGCCGTTGCTGACAAGCGCCAATGCTCTCGCCCAGGAGGTCCTCAAGGCTGCTCCGAAAGGAGCCCTGCAAATCACCCGGTCTACGGAAACGTTCGTCGCACCCGAAGCCAGATATGGCACCGTTCACGTGGTGGCAGAGGCGGACGGCAACGAAAATGCGCTGATATACTTCCCACCCAAGCAAGGTGAAGTCTCAACCGACACCGTCACCTACAAGCTCGCCGGCAAACCGGATGAGACCGTCACCGTAACGGTCGACCTGCGCGACGGACCCGGCGCTTTCGGCAGCGACGAGATCTACAACGAGTCCTTCAAGGCCGTATTTGTCCTGTTCATTATCGCTGTCCTGGTGGAAAGCGGTCTTCAGCTCATTTTCCGTTGGCGGCCCTACCTGCGCCAGTTCGATACGTCTTCGGCCAATGCCGTCATCGCCTTTGCCTTTTCGCTGACCCTTGTCCTGATGTTCAATCTCGACGTCGTGACCAACCTCTTCAACATCTACACTCAGCCGGCAAACCCCGAGCAAAACACACCGCCCGGCTATATTCTGACCGCGATGATCATTGCCGGTGGCAGCGCCGGCGTGAACCGTATCCTCAGGGCACTCGGCTTCAGGCCCATCGAACCGCCGGCGGAAATCAAGGGTCCCAAGAACGAGGAAGAGGCCTGGATATCGGTTACGCTGACCCGCGAGAACGCGGCAGGACCCGTGGATGTGCTGTTCGGCAAGGAGGGCGAGGCCGCGGTCATCGGCACGATAGCCGGAGACGGCAAGATGAGCCCTTTGAAGTCGCTGTTTTTCCGGAACAAATCCCGCTTTCCGCCAAGCGGCGGCTATTCCGTGCCGGTTGGCGGCCCGTATGTGATCAAGGTCCAGGCACCCGACCCCGCCGACCCGAAGAAGAAAATCGACGCCTCCTGGGGCTCGAACCGGATCGGCAAACGGGCGGTGATCGACCTGAATTTGAAGCTGTAGGAAAGCCGTTACACCAACCTCCAGGGGCGGTCGGGAATCCGGCCGCCTGCAGGAGGATAGAGGCTACCTGGTCCGCTCGACCGTCAGTTTTACGCTGCCCCGGTTGTTGCCGTAAGCCTGCCAGGCATCGTTGGCAAAAGCATAAAGATATCCGTCTCCCTTCGGAGAGATCTGCGCGCCCCTGCCGATCAGGAAGCTTTCATGCGGGACGGCATTTCCCGTTTCATCCGTGCTGATCCCGTTCGCAACGACACCGACGAGCGAAAACCAGGGCAAGTCTCCTTCCCGGCGGGTCAGCCAGAAATCGGTTTGCGGGTTGCCGGACAAGGCCTTGAACACCTTCTCCACCTGCCCCCAGGCGGAAGCGGCCAGGTGAATGACCTCGCCCGCCTGAAAGTCTCCGTCCTTCGTGCCTTCAGGACCGCACTTGATGGTGGCATCAACCCACTGGCCCGACGCCGAGAAGCGATAGTCTTCGCCGGCCTTCAAAAACAGCCCGGTCGCATTCCATTTGTCGCGAGCGAAGATATTCATCGTGAGTTTCTGTCCCACGTCCAGCCGCTGTGTCGGCCAGTAGACGGATTGGGTCAGAGGCGGATTTCCATGCCGTTCCAGAGCGGACGAATGAAACGCCGGACCCGAATCCGGATCGGCAAGACAAGGCACGCTTCGCGGCCGCGACCTCAGCTTCTTGTAGAATCCGGTAACAGAGTCGTGCAGCACATCCCGCGGATCGGGGGCAATCTGGGCCACGGCCTCCGGCCGGAAGACAAGACCGCAGTCCGCCGCTTCCTCGATCATCCACTTGAGAGCCCCATCGGGAAGCCCCTTGCGGGCGTAACCTCCTCCCACATCGGAATGCGCACCGGGAAACCAGATCTGCCGTACATCCGTCCGCGCCGCGGTCTTCGTCCACAAGGTCGGAGAAAATGTCGAACGGGGCTCGTCCATGGCAATGGCGTGCCGCGCAAAGGCAACGGTGTCGCTCAGCTCCGCATCGTGAAAGGAATGCTTCGCGGGATCGTCGAAAAGGTTCAGCAGCGCGAGTTCGTCTGGAATGCCGAGAGACCCGACCGTATCCCACACGCCGAGAAAGTGAACCGGCGTCTTCCCCGCGCCGTCCAGTCCCGGCCCGGTGTTGTGAAACGCCAGATGCCTCAGGCTTCTCCGGTTCTGCTCCGTCCTGCGGTAGTTGGCGAAGACTTCATCCACCCGCGCCCAGACGATTTCATCCGGCAATCCCTCTTCGGTCAGGTCGAGCAGTCCGCAGGCGGAAATCATCCCCGCCAGGCTTCTGACGGTGTAGGCGCCCCTGCTGAATCCGAACAGAAAGACGGCGTCTCCCGGCTGATAGACCCCCGCGAGCCATCTGTACGCGCTCTTGATATTGCGATCCAGGCCGTCACCGATCCCGCCGCCGAGTAGCCTTTTCCACCAGCCGCCTTCTGTCCCGACGCCCGCGTGATAGTACTTCTCCTGCTTGCCGCCGGAAACATCGACCGCGCTGATCGCGGCATGAATTTTCACCACATTGGTCGGGGCCGGAATACCTTCGTCCAGATTGTCCGGCGTCGCCCAGGTTCCATCGCAACACACCACAAGATTGACCATGTCCCCACTCCCGTCTGGATTGCCCGGAGCCATGAATTAACCACAGGCTTTGCTCCGTAGCCAATGACCCACACTGGTCACTGCGGTGCGGGCAAGGTCAGTCCGGGTGCCTTCTCGATAACCTGTGTCGTCACCATTTCGAACCCAGGTGCCTTGGTGTCATAGACCGCCTTGACGATGAACCCGTCGCCAGGCCGGACCCAGTAGGTGTAGCGGTTTTCCGTGACCATGCCCTGGCTCACGGTGATATCCGCCGCCACGACCTCCACGGTCTCGCCGTTCATCGTCTCTTCACCGCAGGCAGGGTTCCGGATCGTTTCGGCATTGACCAGCTTGTCGGCCCGCGCCTTGTCCGCGTTCTGGGCCGTTTCCATCTCGCGCACCTTCTGCCAGGTCTTGCCCTCGTCCCCGGACTGGTAAAGCACATTCTGATAACCGAGCGCCCAGGGACCGGCCGGTTCGGTCGGCACGGTCATGTAATGGTCCTGGCTGACATAGTGGAATTCGTTGGTCGACGGCGTCGACCCCTTGAAAGCGGTCGTGGCGATCGTTTTGGTCGGCATGCCCTGGTCGAGTTGAAGGTAAAGGTCTGTGAACCTGTCCTGACAAGGGTCCGCGAGCGCAGCCTGTCCGCAAACACCCAGAAAAAGCATTGCCGTAAAAATCGGTTTCATGAAGATCTCCAAAAAATAACAAACTTAAAATGACCGGAGATATGGAACAATGTTTCCGCGCCGCTGGCAATACTTGCGGGTATTTCCGGCTGATCGGTGTGAATACAAGGTCAGAAAAACCCGCAAAGCTGATGCCAGCCCTCACCGATGTCATCTCGTCCAGGGAAGGCCCAAACCGGATCGTTGGGCTTCAAACCCTTGAGTCGGCATCGTATCAAACAGGCTTGCTGGCAGACGGAAATACCTCAGCAAAAAACGGGTCTCGAAGGCCCTGCCAGTTTGCTGACAAACCCTCAGCCTCGTCATTCCGGGCAAGTGCAGCAAAGCTGCGCGCAGACCCGGAACCCAGCGCATATGGGCAAGCGGGAGCGAGCACCAAATCCAGACAAGCGCCTGAAAATATTAATTTAAGGCGCGCCTTCGGCGCAAAATATGTCTGGTTTCCGGATCGGCGCTCGACTTGCGTCTCACTTGTCCGGAATGACGAGGCTGAGGGTTTATCAGCAAAAACGGGCCCCGAAGGGCCCGCTCAATTCTTCCGCTATTTGGTTTTCAAACCAATCAGCTCGTCACGAGGTTCCGCAGCACGTAGTGCAGGATGCCGCCCGCCTTGATGTATTCCAGCTCGTCCAGCGTATCGACGCGGCACAGGCACTCGATGGTCTTGGTGGTGCCGTCCTCATAGGTGACTTCCACATCCATCATCTGGCGCGGCTTGATGTCGGCGATGCCCAGGATGGTCACGCGTTCCTTGCCGGTGATGTTATGCGACTGCCAGCTCTCGCCTTCCTTGAAGGTGAGCGGGATGACGCCCATGCCGACCAGGTTCGAACGGTGAATACGTTCGAACGACTGGGCGATCACGGCCCTGACGCCGAGCAGCGTGGTGCCTTTCGCGGCCCAGTCCCGGGAAGACCCTGTGCCGTATTCCTTGCCGGCGAAGACGACCAGCGGAATTCCGGCTTCCTGATATTCCATGCAGGCGTCGTAGATCCACTTCTTCTCGCCGTCCTTCATGGTCACGCCGCCTTCGACACCCGGAACCATCTGGTTCTTGATGCGGATGTTGGCGAAGGTGCCGCGCATCATCACCTGGTGGTTGCCGCGGCGGGCGCCATAGGAGTTGAAGTCCTTCTGGGCGACCTGGTGTTCCGCCAGATAAGTACCGGCGGGGCTGTCCGCCTTGATGTTGCCGGCCGGAGAAATGTGGTCGGTGGTGATCGAATCCAGGAAAAGGCCCATGATTGCCGCACCCTTGATGTCCTGAAGCGGTTTCGGCTCCATGGTCATGCCCTCGAAATAGGGCGGGTTCTGCACGTAGGTCGAGGCAGCCGGCCAGCCATAGGTCATGCCGCCTTCCACTTTGATGGCCTGCCAGTGCTCGTCGCCCTTGAAGACGTCGCCGTAGCGCTCGCGGAACATTTCCTCGTTGATGGAGGACCGGATCAGATCGGTGATCTCCGCCGTGGTCGGCCAGATGTCCTTCAGGTAAACCGGGTTGCCGTCCTGATCGTCACCGAGGGAATCCTGCGTGATGTCGATGTTCAGGTTCCCGGCGATGGCATAGGCGACGACGAGCGGCGGTGAGGCCAGATAGTTGGCGCGCACATCCGGGTTCACCCGGCCTTCGAAGTTGCGGTTGCCGGAAAGCACCGAGCAGGCGATCAGGTCGTTGTCGTTGATAGCCTTGGAAATCGCCGGATCCAGCGGTCCGGAGTTGCCGATACAGGTGGTGCAGCCGTAACCGGCCAGCGTGAAACCGAGACCGTCGAGATCGTCCTGGACGCCTGCCTTTTCCAGATAGTCTGTTACCACCTGGGAGCCCGGCGCCAGCGAAGTTTTCACCCACGGCTTGACCTTGAGGCCCTTCCTCAAGGCATTGCGGGCGACAAGGCCCGCACCGATGAGCACAGACGGGTTGGACGTGTTGGTGCAGGACGTGATCGCAGCGATGACCACATCGCCATGGCCGAGATCGAAGTCCTTGCCTTCCACGGCAACGCGCTTGGACAGCTCGTCCGCTTTCTTGAACTCTTCAGCCATCGTTGTTGCGAAGCCGGCCGCGGCGTCGGCAAGGTTGATGCGGTCCTGCGGACGCTTCGGTCCGGAGATGGCCGGAACGACGGTAGAGATGTCGAGTTCCAGCGTGTCTGTGAAGACCGGCTCCTCGCTGCCCGAACGGTACATGCCCTGAACCTTGGCATATTCCTCGACCAGCGCGACGCGATCCTTGTCGCGGCCGGTGGCTTCCAGATATTTCAGCGTATCCGCATCGACCGGGAAAAAGCCGCAGGTCGCGCCGTATTCCGGCGCCATGTTGGCGATGGTGGCGGAATCCTCCAGGCTGAGATTGTCGAGGCCCGGTCCGTAGAACTCGACGAACTTGCCGACGACGCCCTTCTTGCGCAGCATTTCGACGACGCGCAGCACAAGGTCGGTGGCCGTGATGCCTTCATTCAGCTTGCCCGTCAGCCTGAAGCCGACGACTTCCGGAATCAGCATGGAGATCGGTTGGCCGAGCATGGCCGCTTCCGCCTCGATGCCGCCGACGCCCCAGCCAAGAACCGCCAGGCCGTTGACCATGGTGGTGTGACTGTCCGTGCCGACCAGCGTGTCCGGATAGGCGACGGTTTCGCCGTCCTCTTCCTTCGTCCAGACGGTCTGGGCGAGGTATTCCAGATTCACCTGGTGGCAGATGCCGGTTCCCGGCGGCACGGCGCGGAAGTTGTTGAATGCGGACTGGCCCCAGCGCAGGAACTCGTAGCGTTCCTGGTTGCGCTCGTATTCAAGTTCGACGTTCTTCCTGAAGGCGTCCTGGGTACCGAAATAGTCGATCATCACCGAGTGGTCGATGACGAGATCGACCGGCACCAGCGGATTGACCTTTTCCGGATCACCGCCGAGCTTCACGGCCGCGTCGCGCATGGCGGCAAGGTCGACAACGGCCGGAACCCCTGTGAAGTCCTGCATCAGGACGCGGGCCGGGCGATAGGAGATCTCGTGAGAGGACTTGCGGGTCTTCAGCCATTCGGCGCAGGCAAGAATGTCTTCCCTGGTGACCGTGCGCCCGTCTTCGAAGCGCAGCAGGTTTTCCAGAACCACTTTCAGCGAAAACGGCAGTCTGGAAACGCCTTCCAGGCCGTTCTTCTCTGCTTCCGGAATGGAGAAATAGGTGTAGGTCTTGCCGCCGGCGGTCAGTGTTTTCTTACACTTGAAGCTATCGATGGACTGGGTCACTGCGCGCGATCTCCTAATGTGTCCGCAGGCCCGGGCCACGTCCGATCCGGCACCTTGCGTAGTCTCTCATCGCTCCGGACGCATAGCCAAAACGCTCTGCCATCCGAAGCAGTTCCGCGGGGATGCGATAGAGAGCCTCTCCCTCATTCGCCGCCGCATGTCGATGCGCCGCCCGTATAGCAATCTTTGGCTGCCTTCACCAGACATCACCTCGCCGCACCTTACCCATAAATTGGTTGCCGCGGCTGTTTGAAAAGGGGTGTTCCGGCCTCCGGCGTCACACCGGCCGCTGATACGGCAATCGAGCCGCATCCCGCTTCCGGATATATATAAACATATTGCATACCATTGTATACTGAACTAAGACCGCGCTCAGCTAGCTTGTCCCGGCTCGCCAGACTGACAGCGGCCCGGTAGACGAGCTTCATTCAGAGATTCAGACATTTGCAATCGAAGTGAAGTACAAAGATGCAAATGTTGGATTCAAACCATCAGGACGCCGGGATTATCATGAGCTTGTACACAGACTACCTGAGTGAGATCGACACGCGCAAAGACCAGGGCCTGCATCCCAAGCCCATTGAAGATGGCGCCCTCCTGAAAGAGATCGTCGACCAGATCAGGGATCCCCGGCATGAACACCGGGAGCAGTCCCTCAAGTTCTTCATCTACAATACCCTGCCCGGAACGACGAGCGCCGCCGGCGAAAAGGCGAGATTCCTGAAAGAGATCATTCTCGGCACGGTTGCCGTTGAAGAAATCAGCAAATCCTTTGCCTTTGAGCTCCTGTCTCACATGAAGGGCGGTCCCTCGGTCGAGGTTCTGCTCGATCTGGCCCTGGGGGATGACAAGTCCGTCGCCAGGGAGGCCGCCGAAGTCCTCAAGACGCAGGTCTTCCTCTATGAGGCGGATACGGACAGGCTGAAGGCTGCCTACGAGGCAGGCAATGAGATCGCCAGGGACATCCTCGAAAGCTATGCCCAGGCCGAGTTCTTCACCAAGCTCCCCGATATCGACGAGGAGATAAAGGTCGTCACCTACGTCGCCGGCGAAGGCGATATCTCCACCGATCTGCTGTCTCCCGGAAACCAGGCGCACTCCCGCTCCGACAGGGAGCTGCACGGCAAGTGCATGATCTCTGAAGCCGCACAAAAGGAAATCGAGGCGCTGAAGCTGCAGCACCCGGACAAGCGTGTGATGCTGATCGCCGAAAAAGGCACCATGGGCGTGGGCTCCTCCCGGATGTCCGGCGTCAACAACGTCGCCCTGTGGACCGGCAAGCAGGCAAGCCCCTATGTTCCCTTCGTCAACATTGCCCCGGTTGTCGCCGGCACGAACGGCATTTCCCCTATCTTCCTGACGACCGTTGGTGTGACCGGCGGCATCGGTATCGACCTGAAGAACTGGGTCAAGAAACTCGATGACGACGGCAACCCGATTCTGAACAATGATGACAACCCGGTTCTTGAGCAGAAATACTCTGTCGAGACGGGCACCGTTCTCAAGATCAACACGAAGACCAAGAAGCTCTACAACGAAGCCGGCGATGAAGAGCTTGTCGATATCTCCTCGGCCCTGAACCCCCAAAAGGTCGAGTTCATGAAGGCCGGTGGCTCCTATGCGATCGTCTTCGGAAAGAAACTGCAGACTCTCGCGGCCGAAACCCTCGGCATCGATGTGCCACCGGTGTTCGCGCCGTCGAAGGAAGTGTCTCACGAGGGCCAGGGCCTGACCGCCGTGGAAAAGATCTTCAACGCCAATGCCGTCGGTGTGACCGAAGGAAAGGTTCTGCACGCGGGATCGGATGTCCGCGTGAAGGTGAATATCGTCGGCTCGCAGGACACCACCGGCCTGATGACGGCCCAGGAGCTGGAATCCATGGCCGCGATGGTGATTTCCCCCACCGTCGACGGCGCCTACCAGTCCGGCTGCCACACCGCGTCGGTCTGGGATTTGAAGGCGCAGGCCAACATCCCCAAGCTGATGAAATTCATGAACCAGTTCGGTCTGATCACGGCGCGGGACCCCAAGGACGTCTACCATCCGATGACGGATGTGATCCACAAGGTCCTGAACGACATCACCGTCGACGACTGGGCCATCATCATCGGCGGCGATTCCCACACCAGAATGTCCAAGGGCGTCGCCTTCGGAGCCGATTCGGGAACCGTGGCGCTGGCACTGGCGACTGGGGAGGCAACGATGCCGATCCCCGAATCGGTGAAAGT
The DNA here is from genome assembly GCF_947496995.1 of uncultured Roseibium sp. Taxonomy (GTDB): domain Bacteria; phylum Pseudomonadota; class Alphaproteobacteria; order Rhizobiales; family Stappiaceae; genus Roseibium. The sequence continues at coordinate 195,478 of NZ_CANMFD010000005.1, read as the reverse complement.
GACCTTCAAGGGCCAGATGAAGGACTACATGGATTTCCGTGACGTGGTCCATGCGACGCAGGCCCAGATGCTGAAGCAATTCGGCGACAACGTCTTCCAGGGACGCATTATCGAGGTCCACATCGGTACGCTGCTCGCCGACCAGGCGTTCACCTTCACCGACTGGACAGCCGAAATGAAGGCCAAGGCGTCCATCTGCATTTCCAACGACGACACCCTGATCGGCTCGCTCGAGATCGCCAAGAGCCGCATTCAGATCATGATCGACAAGGGAATGGACAACAGCAACGGCGTTCTTCAGGGACTGATCGACATTGCCGACAAGCGGATTGCCCAGATCAGGTCCGGTGAGAAGCCGGCACTGACTCCGGACGACAACGCCAGCTATTTTGCTGAAGTCGTCGTGGATCTCGATGTCATCGACGAACCGATGATTGCGGACCCGGATGTGAACAATGCGGATATCTCCAAGAGATACACCCACGACACGATCCGGCCCGTGTCCTACTACAAGGGCGAGAAGAAGGTAGATCTCGGATTTGTCGGCTCCTGCATGGTTCACAAGGGCGACATGAAGATTGTTGCCCAGATGCTCAAGAACCTCGAGAAAGCCAATGACAAGGTCGAGTTCAAGGCGCCTCTTGTGGTCGCCGCCCCGACCTACAACATCATCGACGAACTGAAAGAGGAAGGTGACTGGAGCATTCTCCAGAAGTACTCCGGCTTCGAGTTCGACGACGCCGCGCCGAAGAGCACCGCCCGGACCGACTACGAAAATATCCTCTACCTCGAGCGGCCAGGCTGTAACCTGTGCATGGGGAACCAGGAGAAAGCCGCAAAAGGCGACACGGTGCTCGCAACATCCACGCGCCTGTTCAAAGGCCGTGTCGTTGAAGACTCCTCGGAGAAGAAAGGCGAATCCCTGCTCGCCTCGACGCCGGTTGTCGTGCTGTCCGCTGTCCTTGGCAGAACGCCGAGCATCGAGGAATACAAGGCTGCCGTGGAAGGGATCGATCTCACCAAGTTCGCTCCGCCGCTGCAAAAACCGGCGGCTGCCAGATCGGTGCATTTTTAAGCACCGCCAGCCGCATCGATTGACGACTGCCGCCGACGGACAGATGACCGTCGGCGGCAGTTGAGCCGTGCACCCGACAGGGCAAAACGCTCTATTGCGCCCGGTCGGGCAAGCACGTTAAAAACAGCCATGCGCCGTGTTTTTATTCCTTTTGTTCTTTTGACCGTCTTTTTTCCCCTGAACCAATCGCTGGCGCAGGACGCGGTTCGTGAAACTGTCGAGATCGGCGAGTCCGGACGCGACTACCTCAGATCGATCCGGCTGCGCCGCATCGACACGGACGTTGCCTATTACGATCCGTCCGCGCCGCCACCGGAACTGAAGACCGGGCTTCAGCCGAAGTCACCGAAACAGACATCGCCACAGTCGCCGGGAGAGCGGCCAAGCGGTGAGATCAACTGGCCCACCCTGCTGGTGAGCGGCATCGTACTTGCTGCGATCCTTTACCTCGTCCTGCGCGTTGGGGGCCGCATGACCGTCTCCCTGAAGAGCGAAGCCCGCAATCCCGGCAGCGGACGCTGCAAGGCCCAGCCGGAAGCTCCCGCATGGGCCGAAAAGCTTGGCACGCTGGATGAGATCCTGCGCATCGACGACCGGCGGCGGGCGCTGGTGCTGCTGGCACGAAAGGCCCTCGCCGCAACCGTGGCGGCCAATGGGGTCCTGATGCAGCGCAGCTGGACCGCGCGCGACGCGCTGCGCCATATCCCCGACAGGCAGGCACAGGTCGACGCGCTGCGTGCTCTGGTCATGGCCAGTGAGCGCGTGCAGTTCGGCGGACGCGATGTGAGCGAAGACGAATTTCGCCAGCATGTCGCCGGCTGCAGGCAATTGCTGGGACAGGGCATCTCATGAGTGAAACAGAGACCGCCCGGACGCCTGGCACGCCGCGTATCGAAATGGTGGTCATCGTTCTTGTGTGCGTCATAGGGATCGCCGGGCTCTGGTACCTTCTTTCGCAGCGACAGCAGGCGCTGCGCAGTTCTCCCGCCGGCTTGGACGGACTGCAGATCTGGCTGACCTCAGAGGATGTCAGCGCGCAGAGTTTCACCGGCGGCTGGCCGATCGATCAGACATCGGTCGGACTTCTGGTGGTCCCGGTCTATGACACGGCGCTCGACGCCGACCGCGCACCCGCCACGACCCAGCAGGAACTGTTGCGTCAGCAGGACGAATACGACCTCGACGCAAGTGTCATCGGGCTCAAGGCGCAAACCGTACCGACACTTGTTGTCCTGCCGAAATGGCGCAGCGGAATGCGCCTGACCGGGCTTGCCCATCCCGTGCTGAAGACCGAGCGCGAACGTCTGGCGTCAACACTCGGCAAGATAATCGACGAAACCGATCCCGAACTGATCGATGCGAAGTCTCCCTTCACGGATTTCCCGTACCGGTCGGAGGATGGAAAAGACCTGACCGCCCGGATTTATGCCGCGCAGATGTTCAAGGGGCGCGGCTGCACTCCGATCCTCGGTACTGAAGAGGCAATGCTTCTGGCCGACTGCCCCATCGGGGAAACCGCTGATAACCAGAGCGGCAGTCTTCTTGTGCTCTCGGATCCGGATCTGCTCAACAATCACGGTCTGCGGCTGGGCGACAATGCGCGTATAGCCAGCGACTTCATTGGATCATGGGCAGACGGCCGCAATGTCGTGATCGATTACAGCCGCAATTCCTGGCTGCGCGATCCCTTCAGCGAACCCGAGCGCGAACGGACATGGGCGGATCTCGCCCGCTTTTTCGGTCCTCCCTTCCTGACACTGTGGATTGGCGCCGCGCTGGCCTTCCTGCTGTTTTTCTGGCGCGGAGCGCTGCGTACCGGGCCGATCCGTCCTGAAGCTGCGACGCCGGGGGCCGGCAAGCTGCTTGCGGTGCGCGCAAGGGCGCGGCTGATGCGGCTGTCCGGTCAGGACGGCGCCCTGATCCGCGAATACGCCGCGGCGCGGATGTCGGCAACGGCCGCAGCGCTTTTCGGGTCCGCCCATGCACGCCGCTATGGCGGCGAAGAGGCTTTCCTCCAATCGGCCCAGCACCGGCATCCGGCCGAAGCCGCCCGCCTGCGCACGGTTCTGGCGGACATCCGCCAGCTTCCCCCCCATCTGCCGACCAGTGAAGCCATCCGGCTCATCGACGAATTCGAACAGGTTCTGGAGCAAATACACCATGACGCTTGACGCCCTGCGGCAACACACGGACGCCTTGAGGGCGGAAATCGGACGCACCGTCCTCGGTCAGGAGGATATTGTCGATCTGCTGCTGGTCGCGCTGTTCGCGCGCGGCCATGTGCTGCTCGAAGGCCCTCCCGGCACGGCGAAGACCCTGCTGGCGCGGAGCTTTGCCGCGGTTCTGGCGCTTGACTTCGGCCGCATTCAGTTCACGCCCGATCTGATGCCCGGCGACGTTCTGGGAACCTCGATCTTCGATTTCCGCACCAATGCTTTCGTTCTCACCAAGGGACCGATCTTTTCCCAGGTTCTGCTGGCCGACGAGATCAACCGCGCGCCTCCCAAAACCCAGGCTGCGCTCCTGCAGGCGATGAGCGAGCGAACCGTCAGCATCGACGGCAGCGATCATTCGCTCGGACGGGAATTCATCGTGATGGCCACGCAGAACCCCATCGAGCAACAGGGCACCTACCCGCTTCCCGAGGCACAACTCGACCGCTTCCTGTTCAAGCTGGTGATCGACTTTCCGCCCGAGGACATTGAAATGGCCATCCTGCGCCAGCATGCCGCCGAGCCCCTGGAAGCAGGGCTGGAAACGGCGGGCCTGGCCAAGGTACTGGACGCGGCGGCACTGGCGGAAACCCGGGCCCTGGTCGATGCGATCATTCTCAAGGACGACATCCTCGCCTATATCCTCCGTCTCATCCGCGCGACGCGGGAGAGCTCCGAAATCGCCTATGGCGCCTCGACCCGGGCGGCGGACGCCCTTGCCAGCGCCGCCAGAGCCACCGCGGCGATCAACGGCCGCGATTACGCCATCCCCGACGACGTCAAACGGCTCTTCGTCCCCACCCTGCGTCACCGGATCGTCCTCGGTCCCGCAGCGGAAATCGAGGGGCGCAGCCCCGCGCAGGTTCTGGAAAACATCCTCAGCCAGATCGAGGCTCCCCGCTGATCCGTCCCTCCAAAAGACTGCTTGTCCTGGCCCTGGCAACGCTCATCCTTTCGATGATCGCGGTGCTGGCAGGTGGCACGGTGCGCGAAGCTGCTGGAGCACCATGGATTCTTCTGGCCGTGGCGGTGGCCTGCGATCTGGCGCTGTCCTTCCGGCGTCCGAAAGCGCTGACCTTCGAAACGCCGGCCGAGATCTTTGTCGGCGAAACCGCCACATTGCACCTTGCAATCGACAAGGCACCCAAGGGTCTCCGGGCCAGGTTCGACTGGCCGGCCGGGCTGGAGGAAAGCGGCGAAGTCACTTTCCTTCCCGCCTCAGACGGCCGCGCCACCTGTGACGTTCGCTGCCGTGCGATACGGCGGGGTATCTGGCGCCTCGAACATGTCTGGCTCCGCTGGACATCGCGTCTGAAACTGCTCGAATTCGTGCCGCGTCTGGACGCGGGCGTGGAAATCCGCGTGGTCCCGAACATCCGGCTCGTCCAGTCCGGACAGATAACCACCACGGTCCTGTCCACGCTCTTCGGCGCGAAGGAAAACCGGGCCATCGGTGAAGGATCGGAATTTCAGCAGCTGCGCGACTTCGTCCCCGGCATGGACATCAAGACCATCGACTGGAAACGCTCCGCCCGCCGCAGGTCGCTTGTCGCCAAGGAACTGCGCGCCGAACGCAACCACCATGTGATCGTCGCCCTCGACAACGGCTACCTGATGCGCGAGGAGATCGGGGGCCTGCCGAAGATCGACCACGCCGTCACGGCGGCGCTTGCAACCGCATGGGCCGCGGCGATCGGCGGGGACCTCGTCGGGTATTACTCCTACGATGTGAAACCCCGCACATTTGCAGCCCCGGCTCCGGGCCGCGCGGCCTTTGCAAGGCTACGCCACTGGACGGCGGAACTGTCCTATGTCAGCCGCGAAACGAACCACACCCTGGCCTTGAGCGAGCTGAACGCCCGCACGCCCAAACGCAGCCTGATCGTCGTTTTCACCGATTTCATCGACACCACCTCGGCCGAACTGCTGATCGAGAACATCGCCATTCTCGCCAGACGGCACCTGCTGATCTTTGTGACCATCCGCGACCCGGAGCTGGAGGCACTTGTCGACACCCCGCCTGAAGACCTTAACGGCGCCGCCGCGCTGGTGGCGGCCAACCAGTCCATCCAGGAACGCCGCCTGGTCCTCGAACGGCTCACCCGCCTGGGCGTGACCATTGTCGACGCCAGACCGGAAGCGATTACCGCGCGGTTGATTTCGACCTATCTCGAGATCAAGGCACGGGAGCTCATCTGATGGACAGCCAGGACCTCATCCGCTCCGCACGGTTCCGAAAGGAGCGCGAGGCCGACTGGCAGCGTCTTGAGACGCTGGTGCGGGCAGCGGAGAGCAAGGGGCTGCAGCGTATGGCATTCGCCGATGCGCGCGATCTCGCCGAACTCTACCGGCAGTCCACGACATCGCTTGCCATTGCCCGGGAGATCTCGCTCGACAAGGCCCTGCTCACATATCTGGAGGCCCTGACAGCCCGAGCTTATCTGTGCGTTTACGCACCGCAGGAGCGGCTCGGCGGATTGTTCGGCCGGTTCCTGAAACGCGGCGCACCTGAAGCCATGCGCCGGTCCTGGAAGTTCATCCTTCTTGGCTTTCTCTTCATGACGCTCGGCGCGCTCGCGGGCTATCTGCTCTATTTCGAGAACAACGACTGGTTCTACGTCTTCATGCCGTCCGAGATGGCCAGTGGCCGCAGCCCGAATGCCACCACCGATTCACTGCGAGCCTCCATCTACGGTCATGACAGCGGAACGTCGGGACTTGGCAGCTTTGCGGCCTATCTGTTTTCGCATAACACCCGGATCGCCATCTTTGTCTTCGGTCTCGGCGTTTTCGCCTGCGCACCGGCAATCCTGCTGACATTCTACAACGGCCTCATACTCGGAGCCTTTTTCGCGCTTCATGTCGACCGTGGCCTGGGAGTGGATCTCGCCGGCTGGCTCTCCGTCCACGGGGTCACCGAACTGTCAGCCGTATGTATCGCCTGTGGCGGCGGGCTGAAACTCGGTTCGGCGGTTCTGTTTCCCGGCAACAGAACCCGCGCCGATGCCCTTCGCCATGCCGGCCGCGATGCGGTGAAGCTGGCACTCGTTGCCGCGCTCATGCTTGTCGCCGCTGCGCTGCTGGAAAGTTTCGCCCGCCAGCTCGTTCAGGACATGACCTCGCGCTTCGTCATCGGCTGGGGCGTCGGCGCTCTCTGGTTGGCCTGGTTTGCGTTCGGCGGAAGGAGGCTTCGATGATCGACCGCTTTCGCAAAGGCAGAAAGGACAAACGACCTTCACCCGATATCCTCATGCCACCGGAAGGGGTCCCCCTGACACTGCCGATTGCCGGTGTCGGCGTGCGCACCGCCGCGCAGTTCACCGACATTGTCCTGACTTCCATCGCCGCGATCAGCCTGCTCATCCTGCTTTCCACCCTTGACCTGGCCAGCCCGCAATCGATGGCCGCCATCGCAGTCCTGGTCTTCTTCTCAATCGGTGTTCCCTATTACGTACTGGCCGAGCTCGCCTGGAACGGCCAGACCCTGGGCAAGCGGATCATGAAGATCAAGGTCGTGGCCCACGACGGCGGGTCGCTGAGCGCGCATTCAATCGTGCTGCGCAATCTGATGAAGGAAGCGGAGATCTTTCTGCCGGGCATGCTTCTGCTGACCCTGGGCACGGCGTCTCCCCTGGAGGCCACGGCTTCGCTGGTCTGGATCGCAATCGCACTGCTGGTACCCTTGTGCGACCGCTACCGTCGCCGCCTCGGCGACATGATGGCCGGAACCCACGTGATCCATCTGCCGGTGCCGATATTGCTGAAGGACATGGCGGTGGAAAAACCGGAGGTCGAAACCGACCGCAAGTCCTTTGTCTTTCTATCCCATCAGCTCGATCACTACGGCGCATTCGAACTGCAGACCCTCGAGTCACTGCTTCGCGCCCGCAACACACCTGCGGCGACCGCCGCCAACCCGCAGACAGACGCAGCCATTGCGACAATCGTCGAAAAGATACGCAAGAAAATCGGTTACGCCGCGCCGGTGCCGCCGCAGGACAGGCTCCGCTTCCTGCAGGCGTTTTACAACGCCCAGCGCGAGCACCTTGAACAGCGCCGGCTGTTCGGCGACCGGCGCGATAACAAGCATTATGCCCAAACCGACAAGGACATCTGAGGGCTTTACCGTGCTACCGCCTCACGGCTTGAAGACAGTCAGATTTGGACATACTGTAAAAATCGCCATGAGACTTCGCAGCATGGAGACATGTGCCTGTTTTGTAATTCAATAGATCCGTTTTAAAATTACTTTGAAAAAATTGGAGTTCCGGAATGACTGACACCCCCCTCGATCAGCCCAAGGTCCCACTCGGCGTCGGCGCCCTGATCGGCGACAGTTTTTCGATCCTTTTCGGAAATTTCCTCAAAGTGATCCTCGTCGCCTTCGTGCCCGTTCTGGTGGGTCTCGTGTTGTCAGGCGGACTGATTGGCTTCGATGTCGCACTCGGCGTGGCAGAGCCCACATTCAACGATGCCGGCGGCACCGCCGCTTTCGGTTTGGCGTTCATCGTGGAAATGGTGATCTACTCCCTGACGACCGCTCTTCTGGTGCAACTTGCCTATGACGCAAAACTGAAGCGGCCGGTGCAGCCGGGACGGTATATCGGGCCCGCGCTGAGCGCCTTGCTGCCCGTTGCGATCCTGAGCCTGGTCGCCGGCATACTGGCCGGCTTCGCAACTCTCCTGTTTATCATTCCGGGACTCTGGGTCTATGCGGTGTTCTCGGTAATGGTCCCGGCAATCGTCATCGAACGCGTCGGTTTTGGCGGCCTCGGCCGCAGTGCCCGGCTCACCAAACAATACCGCTGGCCGATCGCCGGCGCGCTTGTCCTGGCTCTGATCCTCATCATCGTCATAAACTTCGTGGTGGGCCTGATCATCGGACTTGTCGCGTACATCGGCGGCACCATCCTTGCCACCATCCTGTTCTCGGCGCTTTCCGCCATCGGAGTGGGCTACATCAGTATCCTGGTGGCCCTGATCTACGCCCGGCTGCGCGAGATCAAGGAAGGCATCAGCGTCGACCAGATCGCGTCCGTATTCGACTGATACCATCCGGCTAAGATGAGGGTCTGCGGTGGCCACATCCGCGGACCCGGCCGGCGCGGCTGCTTCCTTGCCGGGTTCACCGGCCGGGTTTGGCAACCTGTCTCCCGACCCCTGGGCGTATTTGCGCACTTGCCACCGCCCCTTGCGGCCCTCTAACAAAGGAGGCTCAATAAATCCGCGCCGGAGTCGACCCTGAAACTCATCGCCGAAAACCTGACCATCGACCGCGGCGGACGCCGGGTGTTCGAGGACCTGTCGTTCTCGCTGGAAGGCGGGTGCGCCCTGGTGGTGACCGGCGCCAACGGCATCGGCAAGTCGTCGCTTCTGCGCACGCTGGCGGGGCTGGTCCCGCTTGCGCATGGATCGATCCGGCTGGAGGGCGGTGTCCCGGACACGCCCCCTGAAGAGCACATCCATTATTTCGGCCACCAGGATGCGGTCAAGCCGGCCCTGTCGGCACTGGAGAACCTGCGGTTCTGGCAGAGTTTTTCCGCTGCGGCTCACGTTTCCGGATTTTCCGACGGTCCGGTGAAGCCTCTGGAAGCACTCGATATCCTGGGCATCGGACACACGGCCCAACTGCCTGCGGCTTTCCTTTCGGCCGGACAAAAACGCAGACTGTCGCTTTGCCGGCTTCTGGTGACGCCAAGACCGATCTGGCTGATGGACGAACCGACCGCGGCGCTCGACAGGGTGTCGGAAACGCAGCTTCTGAACCTGATGAACACCCATCTTGCGGCCGGAGGCCTGATCGTGACGGCGACCCATGCCGATCTGGCGCTTGAAAAAACGCTGATCCTGCACCTGCAGACCGGGGATACGGCCGATCTGCCTCTCGAGGAAGCGATGCAATGAGCCCCTGGGCAATCGCTCTTTTCCAGCGTGACCTGCGCCTGTCCGTCCGGGTGGGCGGAAGCGCGCTCGTGGGAGTGCTGTTTTTCCTGGCCGTCGTCACCGTCATTCCCTTCGGCGTCGGCCCGGATCTCAACCTTCTGTCGCGCATCGGGCCGGCGATCCTTTGGATCGGTGCCCTGCTTGCTACGCTGCTGGGGCTCGACCGGCTGTTCCAGGCGGATCGGGACGACGGCACGCTCGACCTGATGCTGATGGCCGGTCGGCCGCTGGAACTGGTGGTTCTGATCAAGTGTCTCGCTCACTGGGTGGCAACCGGCCTGCCCCTCGTCGCCGCCGCGCCCCTGCTGGCGGTGTTTCTGAATATCGATCCGCTGGCGATGGGCGCCGTCACCCTGACGCTTCTGGTCGGAACTCCGGCCCTTACTCTGATCGGAGCCATTGGTGCGGCGCTGACCGTGTCCCTGCGCCGGGGCGGACTTCTGCTGGCCGTTCTCGTGGTGCCGCTGGCGATACCGGTGCTGATTTTCGGCGTCAGCTCCGCCGATGCCGCCATTCACGATCCGGTGCCGTTTCTCACGCCGTTTCTGATCCTGTGCGCCCTCTCGCTGATTGCCGCGGTCATCGGCCCGATCGCCTCGGCCGCCGCCCTCCGCTTCGCAACCGACTAGATCACTTTCCGATTATATTGAGTCATTTGATGGCTTGAGCGAGCGCAATGCGCCTCTGCGACGTTCGGTTCATTGATGGCATCGCAAGACTGCAGTAAAAGCAAGCATGGCATTTTGGGATTATGCAAATCCGACGCGGTTTCTGAAGCTGGTCCAGGTGGTTCTCCCCTGGCTCACCGGCCTGTGCGTGCTGGCCTTCGGGGCCGGGCTCTACATGAGTTTCTTCGTCGCTCCGGAGGACTACCAGCAGGGTCAGACGGTCCGCATCATGTATATCCACGTGCCCGCCGCGTGGCTGTCGATGATGTGCTATTCCATCATGGCCGTCTCGTCGCTTGGCACACTGGTCTGGAAACACCCTCTCGCCGACGTGTCCGCCAAGGCCGCCGCGCCGATCGGCGCGGCCTTCACCTTCATGGCGCTGGTCACCGGGTCGCTCTGGGGCAAACCCATGTGGGGCACCTACTGGGTGTGGGACGCCAGGCTGACATCCGTACTCGTTCTGCTGATCATGTATCTCGGTCTGATGACCCTGTGGCGCACGATGGACGATCCGATCAAGGCCGGCAAGGCGGCTGCCGTTCTGACCCTCGTCGGCGCTCTCAATCTGCCGGTGATCAAGTTTTCGGTCGACTGGTGGAACACGCTGCATCAGCCGGCCAGCGTCATGCGCATGGACGGTCCGACCATTCACCTGGATATCCTCTGGCCTCTGCTCGTCATGGCGGTTGCCTTCACGCTGCTGTTTTTCGTGCTGCACCTGATGGCGATGCGCAACGAGATCCTGCGCCGCCGCGTGCGCACGCTGCGCCTGCGGGCCGCCAGCGCCGCCCACCCCCGTTCCGCGGTCGCAACCGCGCAGCCTGCGGAGTAAGATCATGGACCTTGGCTCCCACGCCGGCTTTATCCTTGCCTCCTACGGCCTTTGTCTCCTCACCGTGCTCGTTCTGATCGCATGGATAAGGATCGACAAGGCAAACCTGGAAAGGGCGCTGAAGGAGCTTGCGGAGCAGGGCGTCTCCCGCCGGCGGCCTGAAGAAGGCGGTCGCTAACCCGAATGAGTGCTCAAGACACAAATGCCGGCTCCGGCAAGGACCCTGGCTCGAAAACGCCGAAGCGCGGCTTCCCGGTGCTTGTCCTGCTGCCCCTGGTGCTGTTCGCCGCGCTCGCCGGCCTGTTTCTGTTCCAGCTTACGCTTGGCAACGATCCGCAGAAAATCCCCTCCGCGCTCCTCAACAAACCGGCTCCGGACTTCACGCTCGCACCCGTACCCGACCTCCTCAGGGACGACGACCCCGTACCCGGCTTTTCGCGTGACGATCTTCTGGGCAAGGTGTCCGTCGTCAACATCTTTGCCTCCTGGTGCGTGCCCTGCCGTCAGGAACATCCGCTGCTGGAGGACCTGGCAACGGTGGAGGGCATCCAGCTTCTGGGCATCAACTACAAGGACAAACCGGAAAACGCGCGCCGCTTCCTCGGAAGCCTCGGCAACCCCTACACGCGTATCGGCGCGGATGACGCTGGCCGTACAGCCATCGAATGGGGTGTCTACGGCGTTCCGGAAACCTTCATCGTCGATACCCGCGGCATGATCCGGTACAAATTCATCGGTCCGCTCAGCCCCCAGTCCTACCGGGACGTTTTTCTGCCTGAACTCCGGAAAATCCAGCAAGGCGGCTGACCCACCGGGGTATGGCATCCTTCGTCACATTTGCGCGATATCCGGCAAAACCCGCCATGGTCACTGCCTCGTGACTCGCGATTGACAGCGCGATTGCATATTTTGACGCCATCCAGAAGAGGAATTGAACCAGATGGTGGGTGCACAGCGCCGGAGAGCCGCGAATGCTTTCCGGAAGATTTTTATCGTCCTGGCCGGAATAGTCACGCTGACGGCTTCCTTGAGCCACGCCGGGGCCGAGCCTCAAAAGGTCGTTGAACTGTTCACAAGCCAGGGCTGCTCGTCCTGTCCGCCGGCCGACCAGCTCGCGGAGCGGCTGGTCGGAGAGGAAAGCGATCTGCTGACGCTCGTCATGCCGGTGGATTACTGGGACTATCTCGGCTGGAAGGACACGCTCGCAAGCCCGGCCAATTCCCAGCGCCAGCGCGCTTACGCGGCCCGTCGGGGTGACCGCTCGGTCTATACCCCGCAGATGGTCATCAACGGCAATGAACACGTCGTCGGCAGCCGCGAAAGGGATGTCCGCGCGGCCCTTGCCCGCACAGATCCTTTCACCGCCACCGTCGATCTGAAAATCTCCAACATGGTCGTTCAGGCCAAGGTGGACGGAACCCTGCCCGGCAACGCGGCGATGGCGACGGTCTATTTCGTCCGGATCGAAGACGAGACGGCGGTTGATATCGGCCGCGGGGAAAATGCCGGACGGAAGATCCGGTATGTGAATGTCGTCCGCAATCTCCAGCCCATCGGTATGTGGTCCGGCGGCGCGGAGACCTTCCGCATGCCGAAATCCAAGCTTATGCTGAAAGGCGACGCCCGCTGCGCGATCTTGATCCAGGTGGAAGACCAGGACGGCCCGGGAACCATCATCGGCGCCACGGTTCTGGACTGGAAAGGCTGATCTCGAAGCCTGTTGCACCTCGGGATCGCCAGCACACACACTTAAGGTTGCCAATCCCCTGCCCTGTGATCGCCGGGCAAATTCCAGGCATTCAGCTGATTTCGCGGGAATAATGGCGCCATGTGCCTTGTAACCCGCGCAAAAGCTGCTACCCCTTGCGCCGGTTCGATCGGCTCATCAGATCGACAGACCTCTTGTCGGAACAGAAGCAGGTCTGAAAGTTGATTGGTTGTAAAGTGTTAGGGCATCTGTCAGCGTTGCATTGAACGCAGGACATGCTGGAGCAGCCGGAATTCAACCGGCATTTCCGCTCTCACGCATCTTGTTCGGGCGGATTGATCCGGGGGTATGACATGGACCTGAAGCGCAGGCTACGGATTGCCTTTTCAAGCATCTTGATTGGCATCCTTGTGCTCGGTCTCAAATTCGCAGCCTATTGGCTGACCGGGTCTGTCGCCCTGTTTTCCGACGCCCTGGAAACGACCGTCAATATCGCGGCCTCGATCGCAGCTCTGGCGGCCGTGTGGTTCGCAGCCAAACCCGCCGACAGCAATCATCCCTACGGTCACGACAAGGCTGAATACTTCGCGGCCGTTCTGGTCGGAGTGATGATCGTCCTGGCGGCGATATCCATTTTCTATGCGTCCTGGATCGGCTTCACCAGCGGCCGCAGCCCGCATTATTCCCCGGTGGGGATCGCCATGAACCTGAGCGCCGCGATCATCAACGCGCTCTGGGCGCGCTACCTGATCCATTACGGCAGCAAGACACGGTCACCGGCGCTCTTGGCCGACGGCAGACACCTGATGGCGGACGTCATAACCTCGGCCGGTGTGCTGACCGGCGTCGTGCTTGTGCTGATGACGGGTTGGAAGATTCTTGATCCCGCGCTCGCAGCTCTCGTCGGCTTCGCCGTGCTGTGGTCCGGCTGGAGGTTGGTAAAGGAATCCGTCGGCGGCCTCATGGACGAGGCTGCTTCCGCCGACGTTCTCGACAAGATCCGCCTGCAGATTTCCGAACAGGGCGAGGGTGCCATCGAAGCACATGACCTTCGCTCCCGCATTGCCGGCAAGACGACCTTCGTCGATTTTCATCTGGTCGTTCCGGGAGAAATGTCGGTTGAAGCTGCGCACGATATCTGCGACAGGATCGAGGTCGCCATCGCGGCAGACGTTCCAGGCGCAAAGGTCACCATTCATGTGGAGCCCGAACACAAGGCGAAACATTCCGGTATTGTCGTTCTCTAGGAGCGATTCCCAATGAACACCCTCATTGGAAACCACATCTGCCCCGCAAGACCGAATTCTTGAAACAGGATGATCCCAAAATGCCTTCCTGGCGGCGGTTTCACGCCCAGCTTGCCGACCACATCATTCTGATCGCCGGATCGCTCTTCATGGCGGTCCCGATCTATACCCTGTTCGCGGCGACAACCCACGGGGCTGGCGTCCCCATGATGCCGAGACTCGACATGGGAGGAAACGCGCTCGAAAATTACGGCCGTTTCCTGACATCGGACTATGGCTTTTCCGGAGAAGTGACTGCGCTCACGATGCTGTGGAATTCCCTCCTGCTCGGCGCGGGTTTTGCCTCCCTGAAGCTGGTCCTTTCGCTCATCACCGCCTATGCGCTGATCTACTTCCGCATCAGGTTTGCAAGCCTCGTCTTCGCCATTCTTCTACTCACGCTTTTGCTGCCGCTGGAATCCCGCTTTCTGCCCACTTATGAGGTCGTTGCGGAGCTTGGCATGGTGAACACGCGTGCCGGGCTCATTTTCCCGCTTGTCGCCTCCGGACTTGGAACGCTGTTCTTTCGCCAGTTTCTGTTGACGGTGCCGGACACGCTGATGGAATCCGCACGCCTCGACGGCGCCGGCCCCTTCCGGTTCTTCAGGGACATTCTCCTGCCGATTTCGCTGCCGACGGCCGGAGCGCTGTTCCTGGTGTTGTTCGTCACCGGCTGGAACCAGTATCTCTGGCCCGTCATCGTGACATCCGAGGAGAGCGCCTACACGCTGGTCCGGGGCATGCAGTTCTTCGGCCGCGCCAGCCCGCACGGATTGATGCTCGCGGTTCTGGCGGTGCTCCCGCCGGCACTGCTTGTCATCTTGTTTCAAAGACAGGTTGTTAAAGGTCTGTTCGACGGCTCACACTAGGTACCGACCCATACAATGAGGATGACATGGCATTTGAGGCGATCCTTTTCGATTGCGACGGCGTTCTGGTCGATTCCGAAAAGATCTATGTGGAAGTGGAACGCGAGCATCTGGCCAGGATCGGTCTTCATTACGACCTGAATGTCTATATGGACCGCTTCCAGGGCCTCGGTGGCGCGGACTTCTGTGCCGCTTTGCAAAGTGATCATCAGGCACTCGGCAAGGGTCCCCTGCCGGAGACCTTTGGTCCGGACCTTGACGCAGCCACTTTGGCGCGGATCGACGCCGAACTCACCGACATAGCCGGCATCAAGGAACTGCTGGAGGCACACAGGGGAGCACGGGCGGTCGCGTCCTCGTCCCGCCTGCAGCGGCTGCACCACAAGCTGCGCCACACCGGCCTTCACGCCTATTTCGAGCCGCACATCTATTCAGGCGAACAGGTTGAGAACGGCAAACCGGCGCCGGATCTCTTTCTCTTCGCTGCCGGCAAGCTGGGTGTGCAGCCGGCGTCGACGCTTGTCATCGAAGACAGCGCCAACGGGGTCAAGGCCGGGCTGGCCGCGGGCATGACCGTCTGGGGATTTGTCGGCGGCGGTCACAGCCATGACGGCCATGCAGAACAGTTGTCGGCCGCAGGGGCTCACAGGGTCGTCGACAGTCATGACGACCTGGCAGCCATGCTGTCGGACACCAGCCCAGTGGCTTGAAGTACACGGCTGCCTCCCCAAGCCCTCCGTCCCGGCCTTGAGCCGGGACCTTCAGAGACGGAAACAGATCCCGGCGCAAGGCCAGAGCCTGCTTTCGGACCTTTACCTGCCCAGATCGCTTTCCGGGTTGGCGCTGATCTTGTGGATGGAAAGATCGGCCCCAAGGTGCTCCTCTTCCGCCGTCAGGCGCAGCCCCATTGCAACTTTCAGAATGCCGTAGACGACAAGGCCTGCGCCAAGCGCATACACCGCGCCAAGGAGAGTCCCCGCGATCTGAGCCAGCGGCGACACGCCGCCGAGACCACCCATCGCCTCCAGTCCGAAGAAACCGGCAGCAATGCCGCCCCAGGCGCCGCAGATGCCGTGCAGCGGCCAGACACCGAGAACATCGTCGATTTTCAGCTTGTTCTGGCAGATCTCGAAACCGATCACGAAGATCCCGCCCGCGATGGCGCCGACAACCAGACAGCCCGCGGGATGCATTATGTCGGAGCCGGCACAGACGGCGACAAGTCCGGCGAGCGCGCCGTTATGGACAAACCCCGGGTCGTTCTTTCCGACCACGAGCGCGGCCAGGATGCCGCCTGCCATGGCCATCAGCGAGTTGATCGCAACAAGGCCGGAAGCCCCTTCCAGCGACCCGGCCGTCATCACGTTGAAGCCGAACCAGCCCACGCACAGCATCCAGGACCCCATGGCGAGCCAGGGAAGCGAGGACGGCGGAATGCCGACCGGGCGGCCGTTGCGGTCGTAGCGGCCGATGCGCGGGCCAAGCAGCAGCACGGCCGCCAACGCGATCCAGCCACCGACGGCATGGACCACCACGGATCCGGCGAAATCGTGGAAGGGCGCGCCGAAGGACGCTTCGATCCAGCCCTGGATGCCGAAATTGCCGTTCCAGACAACGCCTTCGAAGAGAGGATAGACAATGCCGACAAGCGCGACAGTCGCAAGGCATTGCGGCCAGAACTTCATCCGCTCGGCGATACCGCCGGAGATGATCGCCGGAATGGCGGCGGCGAAAGTGGTGAGAAAGAAGAACTTGACCAGCGTCAGGCCCTGCAGCTCGAAACCCTCCCCGCCGCCGGACAGGGTCGCGGCATTCACCAGGAAGGTCGTGCCATAGGCAACGGCATAGCCGACGAAGAAATAGGTCACGGTCGACAACGCGAAGTCGACGAGAATTTTCACCAGGGCATTGACCTGGTTCTTTTGCCGCACGGTTCCCACTTCGAGAAACGCGAAGCCTCCATGCATGGCAAAAACGAGGATAGCCCCGACCAGAACGAAAAAGACGTCCCCCCCAACCCCTGTTGCACTCATTTCCGACCCCCGATTAGGCAAATTGCCGTTTGTTTATGCTTTTGGAACCGCAAACCATACAATCCGCATGCCAATCGGGCAGAAGTCTATAAAATACGCAGAATTCAGCCGATCTATTGAGCACATCCGGATTTACACAGCGACTCGCGACCTTGAATTCTGCTTATTTGATGATCACTTGCCTATTTTTTGGATCAACCTGCTGACCTTCAAGCAACATCCAATGGAGGACGCGATCTTTTCGGGGCCCGCCGAACATCCAGGGCATTCCACCAGACGCGAGACGCTCCGGCGCCATCCCCTGCAGTACAGGCAAATAAAAAAAGCCCGGAGCGAACTCCGGGCTTCCAAGTTTGCGGTCTGAGCCAAAAGACCGCCTGGGAGATGTTGGTCAGCGCATCCTGTTAGAGGCGCTGGGATCCCATTCCGAATTCCGGATAGGCTTCCACGCCGACTTCGACCTTGTCGAGCCCGAGCGCTTCTTCTTCTTCCGAGACCCGGATGCCCATGGTGGCTTTCAGGATGAACCAGACGATTGCCGAAGCGACCAGCGTGAACACGCCGTAGGCAACGATACCGGTGATCTGAACGCCCCAGGAGGCATCGGTGTTGGAGAGCGGCACAATCAGCGTGCCCCAGATACCTGCCAGCAGGTGAACCGGGATGGCGCCGACCACGTCGTCGATCTTCAGCTTGTCGAGCATCGGCACGGCGAATACGACGATCGCACCACCGACAGCACCGATGAACACGGTCTGCCAGACACTCGGAGCCAGCGGCTCGGCGGTGATGGAAACGAGACCGGCAAGAGCGCCGTTCAGAGCCATCGTCACGTCGACCTTCTTGTAGAGGATCTGGGTGAGGATGACCGCCATGACGACACCGGCGGCAGCCGCCATGTTGGTGTTGGCGAAGATGCGGGAGACGTCGGAGACGTCGCTGATGGTGCCCATTGCGAGCTGCGACGCGCCGTTGAAGCCGAACCAGCCGAGCCACAGGATGAAGGTACCCAGGGTTGCCAGCGGCATGGAGGAACCCGGGAACGGATGGACCGAACCGTCCGCACCGTATTTGCCTTTACGGGCACCCAGGATGATCGCACCGGCAAGAGCGGCCCAGCCACCGACGGAGTGAACCAGTGTCGAACCGGCGAAGTCGGAGAAGCCCATTTCAGAGAGCCAGCCCGCGCCCCACTGCCAGGAACCGGCGATCGGGTAGATGAAACCGGTCAGAACGACGGTGAACAGCAGGAACGGCCACAGCTTGATGCGCTCGGCCAGGGTGCCGGAGACGATCGACGCGGTCGTGGCGCAGAACACCATCTGGAAGAACCAGTCGGACGCAGTGGAATAACCGGTGTCGAGTGCATCGCCACCGACAGCATCGAAGGCGTACGGACCGAAGGATCCCATGAACCCGCCGTCAACACCGGTGTACATGAGGTTGTAACCGGTGATCCAGTACATCAGGCCCGCAATGGAGTAGAGCGTGATGTTCTTCAGGCACTGCATCGAGACGTTTTTGGAGCGGACAAGGCCGGCTTCCAGCATCGCAAAGCCGGCAGCCATCCACATCACGAGGAAACCACCGATCAGAAACAGCAGCGTGTTCAGGATGTAGGCGACCTCAGGGGACACGGCCGGAATAGCCGCGGTGTCCTGGGCGAGGGCCGGCACTGCCGAGAGGCTCAGCAAGGCCAGCGACGTCGCGCCCTTAGCGACAAGTTTATTCATGATACGTTTCCTTACCTAAAATCAAAGAGCTTCGGCGTCGGTTTCGCCGGTACGGATGCGGACGACCTGGTCGATGGAGTGGACGAAGATTTTTCCGTCGCCGATCTGACCGGTTTTCGCAGCGCCTGAAATCACCTCGACAACCTTGTCGACAGACGCACTGTCGACAGCGACCTCGATCTTCAGCTTCGGCAGAAAGCTGACGGCGTATTCGGTGCCGCGGTAAATTTCGGTGTGGCCTTTCTGGCGGCCATAGCCTTTGACTTCAGTCACCGTCAGCCCCTGGATGCCGATGCTCGTCAGGGCATCACGCACTTCGTCGAGCTTGAACGGCTTGATGATGGCCATCACTATTTTCATTGCTCGTTCCATTCCCCTTGCTTAGCGCCCCTTCCCATCGAAGAAGCTCCGCCGACCGGTCCGGAAATCGCGCCTGTTTCACATCCCCCTCTGGAAGGATCGTCTCAGGTCTTTGGCTGCGCCACGTTGCGTGGCTCCGGAACGGTGTCGGCCATTGCTAATCAAGGACCGTGCCAACTTGCGAATGATGGGTATTTTTTCGCAGAAACCCGCGCGTTAACGAGCGTTAAGGATTGAAGACAGGAAAGAGAGAAAATTCAAATGGCCACTTTTAAGGCAGAATATTTGCACAATAAGTAATCAACTAAAGTGATCGAGTTTAAAAAATAGGCATAAAAATCAAATTCGGCCTACCGCATAAAAAAGCGGCAGGCCGAATGTGCGAACCATCAAACCAACTGATTCTGCAGGTTCAGTCTCAGGCGGAAAACCCGCCGTCATCCAGATAGGCCTGCTCTTTCGGCGTCGTGTCCCGCCCGAACAGAATGTTGCGGTGGGGAAAGCGGCCGAACCGCCGGATGACATCCATGTGGATCAACGCGTAGTGATAAAGCTCCGTGTCGCCGAGGGCCCGAAACAGATCCACCGACCGTTCCTGATCCGCCATATCCTCCGAATGCTCGAAAGGCAGATAGAAAAATCCACGCGCTGCTTTTGGAAAGGCCCGATCGAACCCGCGGGAAAGCGCATGCTCGGCCACCCTCAGCGCCTTCGAATCTCCCTGGAAGGCATCGGCCGTTCCCCGGAACACGTTTCTGGGCATCTGGTCCAGCAGCAGAAGAAGCGCGAGCGATCCGTCCGCCGTCTCCATCCACGGATCCAGATCATCGGAAAACGCTTCCTCGATCGCCGGCAGGAATCGCTCCCGGCAGTCACGGTCGAACTTCTCGTCGCTTGCAAACCATTTTCCGGCGCCGGCCTGCCACCAGAAATCGAGCACATCCAGCGATGTGATCTGCTGATCGGTCATTGATAGTCTTTCACGATTGCGTTGAAACCGGCCGCTCAAAGCGGCTATCCATCGGCCCATTATAGCAAACAGCTATTGGCCGCAGGCAAGTTTCTGCCAGCTTTCGATGTGATCGGCGTAGGTCTCTTCGAAAAAGCCGTTTTCCCTCAACCGGGCCATTTCCTCCCGGAAGGCCTCGACCAGCTGGGGGTCGCTTCCCTTGCTGAAGACAGCCCACAGGGGCTGTGCCAGCGCCTCCACAAAAACCACCGGCTTCAGTCGCGCGCCGTCAAAACCTTGCCGACAGGCGGAGGCTTCGGCCAGAAATCCCGTCAGCGGAACGAGATCGAGTCGGCCGAGATAGAGCATCTCGATACCCTGATGGTAATCGGTGATCGGCACCATGTTACCAGTTTCATCAAAGCCGAGCTGTTTCAGATAGCTGTAAAGATTGCCGCCATCCTGAACGCCGATCCGCAGTTTGAGCGTCTTGAGATCTTCAATCCGGTCGACGGCGATCTTCGGCCGGGTATCGAGCTGATAGAAATACTGCCCATAGGGGGACACTTCGCCCAGCCACTCGAACCAGTCTTCGCGTTCCGGCGTTCGGGAAAGCGAAAAAAGCAGGACATTTGGTTCCAGC
This sequence comes from uncultured Roseibium sp., assembly GCF_947496995.1. Lineage (GTDB taxonomy): Bacteria > Pseudomonadota > Alphaproteobacteria > Rhizobiales > Stappiaceae > Roseibium. The sequence continues at coordinate 175,163 of NZ_CANMFD010000005.1, read as the reverse complement.
CGCGCCATCAGCATCGCCCTTTTCCAGGGCAGAAATTCAAACGGTCCGACCGGGACCGGCAGACGGTCGCGGACCCGGTCAATGACGGCAAGCATGAAGTCGGCGACATAGCCGTCCGGCTGTCCGTCATTATCCCACTGCAGCGGCGCAAAGTCCTGCGTCACGATGCGGATCTGCCCGGACGCGGCCTCGACCTGCGGGTTGTGCCACAAGCAGGCTGAAATCAAGGCACATGCGAAGATACACAATCCAGGTTTCAAGGGCCTAGTACCGAAGAGCGTTGATGATACATCTGACCGGTCCATCTTGCAGGAACCGCAAAAATCCGGGAGATTTTCACGCTTTTTCCGTTATCTGAATGTCTTGACGTTTCCCGAAGCACAGCGATCGTATATTGAGCCTAAATTCGAACTGCTAATCTTGCGTAAAGACTTGTGAGAACTCCCCATATCTCGAAGCGACGAACCATCGTTAAATCGAGCAGTTTCAGGAACCGCATTCATTGAGTGAAACGACACTGGACTTGAAAGGCCTGAAATGCCCGCTGCCGGTTCTCAAGACTCGCAAGGCCTTGCGTCGTCTTGCCTCCGGCGACCGGTTGACGGTTCTGACCACGGATCCGATGGCTGAAATCGACATCCCGCACCTTTGCCGGGAGGACGGTCACACCCTGCTGGCGGCGGAAAAAACCGCGACTGGACACAGTTTCCTGCTCGCCAAGGGCGCGTGAAGCATCCGCATTCGGTTGATCCGGGACGACGTGCTTCACCGCCTCAGGAGCGGTTCGCGATCCCGTCGATTTCCGAAGCCAGGTCCAGGTCCAGCGCGCTCAATCCGCCGACATCATGGGTCGCCAGAGTGATATCGACGCTGCGGTAGACATTGAACCATTCCGGATGATGGTTCATCTTTTCCGCCACCAGCGCCACCTCCGTCATGAACCCGAAGGCCTGCCGGAAATCCTTGAACTTGAAGGATTTCGAAATGGCTTCTCGTCCGTCGCACAGGCGCCAGCCCGTCAGTGCTTTCAGCCCCGCCGCACGGTCTTCCGGTTTCAGCCGCTCTGCCATTTGATCCTCCTTCGCATCGGAAACTCCCGATTTTGGGTCCCCACCCTAACCCGATGACAAGGTGAAGGCGATGCGGTATCCCGTGACGACAAAGGTTTGCGTTGCCCTGCCGGACGCGCCGGCTGACCTTGTGATCATGGCCGCCACTCCGGAGATTGCCGTGCCTCGTTCTGTCCTCTTCGTTTGTCTTGGCAACATCTGCCGGTCCCCGCTCGCCGAAGGCGTTTTCCGCTCCCTTGTCGAAGAGAGAGGCGACGGCGACCTGTTCACAATCGATTCCGCCGGAACCGGCGCCTGGCATATCGGCAATCCACCGGATCCGCGCTCGATCGATGTCGCTGCGAAATACGGGATAGATCTGTCCGCGCAGCGCGCCCGGCAGGTCGTCCCCGAAGACTTCACCCGGTTCGATACAATCGTTGCAATGGATGCCGCCAACCTCGCGGCGCTCGGATCCGGAAAAAACGCCGGCACGGCCCGTATCCGCCTGCTGCTCGACGATCCGCCCAAGGACGTTCCCGATCCCTATTTCGGCGGACCGGACGGGTTCGAACATGTCTGCCGCCTCGTGCGCTCAGGCTGTGAGCGATTTCTGGAGACGTTTGACCGGCCCTGATACGTCTGAAGCCGGATCGGGCCGGCACGCGAGAGATTGCCCCTGTTACTACGCCCTCGGCGATCAGGGTTCATAAATACGTCTTGCGGGCCGTTGTATGGATTTTACTCCCTGAGACAGTCCCGGGTCCGATCATGAAACTTCTGTGGTGGTGTATTGCTGCGGTCCTCATTCTGCTCGGCCTGGCGACCGTGTGGATGCCCATCCCGACCGGAGTGCCGCTGCTTGCCCTTGGCCTGATCGTCATCATCGCCACAAGCAGAAGCGCGGCACGGCAGCTGCGCAGCCACCGGCGCACCGCGCCACAGCTCAATCACGCCATAACCTGGGTGGAGGACAGGTCCCCCTTGCCCTTTGCCCGCATACTCAAGCGCACCCGGCCGCGCAAGAAATAGGACCGGTCAGTTTTCCGAAAATTTGCCGAGCGCGCTCCGCACGGCTCTCCTGACCTTCGTCAGGGATCTCCGCCCTGTTCTTTGCAGCCTGCGGCCGTTCACCGTGAACCATTCATCCAGCCGGATGTCGCTTACGAGCGGCGGCTGTTTGACATAAAGCAGGTGGTGGATGACCAGGATGAGCAACAGGGTCACGCCCCAGGAAATCAGCGTGTCGGAGAGAAAATGCCCTCCGAACGCAACCCTGTTGACTGAGAGGATCAGGCAGAGCGGCAGGATGAACGCCAGCACGGGCTTGCGCCAGGTTGCCGGCACAAGAAAGGCTATCGAGACCAGCCACATGCCCGCCGAGGCCTCGCCGGAAACGAAGGAACAGTTGCTGTCGCAGCTGTCGGTGATTTTCCAGACCGGCTGAAACGGCAGATCGCCTCCGAATTCCTCGACCGACCGCGGACGCGGGCGCCCCCAGTTGTTCTTCAGGATCAGGTTCACCAGCACGCCAGGACCCAGAATGAGGGTGCTGAGCAGAAAAACCGGCATGCGCAGCGGCATCAGCGGCGGCCGTCCGGGCGCCAGCAGCTTGATGAGGAGCACCGCGACGCAGACGATTGCGATCAGACGGACGAGAAACGGGCCCAGATGCCTCACATCCCGCAGAAACGGCACATCCTGGGCGGAAAACCCGGCACTCGCGGAATAGAACAGACCGCTTGCCAGAAAATCGACCCCTGGAAAAATCAGGAAGAACAACGACACCACGGCTACGTAAAGGCTCACGGCGACCATCGGATGCTGAATGCACCACGCGGCCACCTTGCGCGGTAATGACGTCATTTTGTTTTCGCTGGAACCGACATGTTTCATGGGCACATGATCTAGATCACCCCGCCCTCATATGGAACCATATGAAAGCAGAAAAGTTGTCCGGCCTGCAGATGGAAGCTCCTTGGAAGCCATATGGCACAAGTGGAAATCCGTTCACTTGGCCTGTGAGCCGGTCCTGCTGCGCAGTGCACGCACCATGGCCTCATACAGTGCCAGGGGAGACAGGGGCTTGGTGAGCGTTTCCTGAAAACCCGCCTGCTGCAGCCGGTCGTCATCAGCCGATTCCAGCGCCGCGGTCACGGCGATCAGCGGCAGCTCGAACTCCGGCCGCAGATGTCTCAGCTCCTCGGCGGTTTCCACGCCGCTCATTCCCGGCATATGCAGGTCCAGAAGCACGGCATCGAAGGTGCTCTTGCCAACCAGGCCGATGGCCTGCTCGCCCGACCTGGCGATTTCCGAGGAAATACCGAAGGATTCCAGCAAGGCCTCCAGCAAGCGGCAATTCGTATCGTTGTCGTCGACAATGAGCACATGTGCGGAAAGTCCGCTCGCGGGTGGAGCTTGTTCGCGAACAGTTGCCGAGGGAGAGGATTCGCCCGCGTCCCTGTCTCCGCCCATTCCCCCTTCGGCGGGGATGCGCACTTCGAAGCAGCTGCCGCCGGCCTCCGAGCGGCTCAGCTTCAACTGGCCGCCCATGTCCTGCAGCAACTGCTGCGTTCCCCACAACCCCAGACCCGTCCCCGGTCCGGTCTCGCGGCCATGACGGCCGCGGACAAACGGCCGGAAAAGCCGCGCCTGTTCCTCCGAATCGATGCCCGGACCGCTGTCGTCAACGCTCAGAGCCACCAATTCGTTCTCCGTGGGCGCCTCGGCGGGGATCAAACGCACGGTCAGCGCGACACCCCCCTCCGGCGTATATTTGACCGCATTGTCGAGGAGCGTCGTCAACACCCGGCGCAGCGCGCCGCCATGACGGGTGACGATCCGTTGCACCGGTTCCTCGAGCGAAACCTTGAAAGACAGGCCTTTTTGCTCGGCGGCGATCCGGAAAAGGCCGGCGACATCGGAAACCACATCGGCAACCCGGATCGCCGCACTGCCGGCTCCAGAACCGGTGGCAGGAATGAGATCGCCGGTGAGCTGGGTCAGCGCATCGATGGAGCGAATGAGAATGGACAAGTGCTCTGATTGCGTATCGTCAAGCGGACGATTGCCGATGAGTTCTGCGGTCAGCCGCATCGCAGCCAGCGGCGTCCTCAGGTCGTGAGCAAGCAGCGCAATCTTGATGCTGTCGTCATCCTGACCTGCCATACGGCCCAGGCTCCTTCGCGTGGGATGGACATCAACGGGGCTTGCCAGACGGATGCCAAAAAGCCAAGTTAACCAATACCGTGCTTACCCTGATGACTGGCCTCTGTCCATCCGGACGCTTTCCCGTGGCCCGAACCGCCAGTCCCATGTCCCGAACCTGCCAGTCGTCCGATCTCAACATGTGCATCTCCGCGCCGCTGCCCTGGTTGCAAATGTTGAAATATTGAAATCCACTCGATAAATATCTGTTTCCAGTAGGTCTTTTTGAATTTGGCATTTGAATGCGAACCGGCCGCAAGCGGGTATCAAGTGTAAAATTCGATCCACCGGATCAGATTCAGCCAGAGGCCGTCGCTTCCAATGCTTGGACAAACCCTTTCCATTGTTGCCCCGGTCTTCATTCTGATCGGCATCGGCTATGCGCTGGCGAAGTTTCGGGTGCTCAAGCAGAACGCCAGTGATGCCCTCGGACAATTCGTCTTCGTCGTCGCCATTCCCGTGCTACTTTTCCGCACGCTGATCGGCGCAGATCTCAGCTCCGGTGTGCCGCTTGCCCTGTGGGCCAGTTATTTCCTCGGGGTAGGCGTCGCCTGGGCGCTCGGTGCCCTGATCATCCGGAAAGGATTCGCGCGCGATGCCCGTGCCGGAGCCATCGGCGGCATCTCGGCGGCTTTCGCCAACGGCATCATGGTCGGCTTGCCGTTGATCTCCGCCGTCTACGGCGAAGAGGGGTTGATTCCTCTGCTCCTGATCATCTCCATCCATCTGTCCGTGATGACAGTCCTTATGGCGGTGGCCATGGAACGCGCCGCCGCGCTCGACAGCGGCGAAGCCACGCCCCCGCTTGCGGATCTTCTGAAGGGCGTCGCCCGGAACCTTGCCAAAAATCCGCTCATCCTTGCCATCGTCATCGCCTTCATATGGCGCCAGACCAGCCTCGAAATTCCCGAGATCGGCATGGACGTCTTGAACCGCATCGCCGCGACGGCCCTGCCCCTGGCGCTGCTGTCGCTCGGCATGAGCCTGGTGCAATACGGAATGCGCGGCAACGTGCTGCCTGGTTTGCTGCTCGCAACGGTGAAGATCCTGGTCATGCCCGTCGTCGTCTTTGTCGCCGGGGCTTTCGTCTTCCAGCTGCCGCCGCTCTGGACCGCCGTGGCGACCCTGACGGCCAGTTGCCCGACCGGAGCCAACGCCTATATCTTCGCCAATCGCTACGGCACCGGCCACGCCATGTCCGCCAATGCGATCACCGTGACGACCTTGAGCGCCATCATCACCACAAGCCTGTGGATCTGGTTTCTGGACATGTGGTTCGGAGCGGCTCTGCGCTAAGCGGCGCCAGCCTCAAAGACCGATCCGCTTGCGCAACTGCGTATGGGTCATGCCGGCATCGCGCAGGGCCCTGAGGCTGGTGTCGCTGTTCGATTTCGACAATTTTCGGCCGTCTTCACCCATGACCAGCCGGTGATGCCGGTAAACCGGCTGCGGCAAGCCGAGCAATTCCTGAAGCACCCGATGAACACTGGTGGCATGATAAAGATCCTGTCCGCGCAGCACATCGGTGATGCCCTGTCGCGCATCATCCACCACCACCGACAGGTGATAGCTGGTCGGCGTGTCCTTGCGCGCCAGCACCACGTCTCCCCATGCCGCCGCATCGGCCGCGACCGTGACCGCCGGCTCGAACAGACGCGCACCCTCGGCTCCGGCCTCCTGCCAGCCTGGCGATGCGCCGATCCGTTCAAGCGCCCCTTTCATGTCGAGCCGCAGGGCAAAAGAAGCATCGCTGGCCGCGCGCTGACGCAGTTCCGCTTCGGACAACACCGCTTCGTCGCCGGGATAGAGCGGCGCCCCGTCCGGATCGCGCGGCCAAGATTTACCGCTCGCCTCCTGCCGGTTGACGAAAGCCTTGATTTCCGCCCGCGTCAGATAGGCCGGATAAACCAGTCCCGTATCCTGCAGCCTCTCCAGAGCTTCCCGGTAGAACGCAAAGCAGTCCGACTGACGGACGACCGGCTTCTCCCATTGAAGCCCCAGCCAGGCCAGGTCCTCGAACATGTCCCGTTCCAGTTCCGGCGTGCAGCGGGTCTGGTCGATATCTTCCACCCGCACAAGAAGCCGGCCGCGAAGCGCCGCGGCCGCGCGGGCATTGAGCAGCGCCGACAGCGCATGACCGAGATGCAGATGCCCGTTTGGAGAGGGCGCGAAACGGAAGACGGGTTCGGTCATCGAAACCAGGGCAACGGGGTTGACGGGACGGTGGGCCTGAATTCAAGTCCTAACATCCCCGATGCCGGGTGCAAACAACGAGATCGTTCCGCATGAAACCGATTGACACGGAAGCTGACATTCACGCCGGACTGTCCGAATTGATCAGATCGGATCCGCGTCTTGCTTCCGTCGCCCGGATTGCCGGACCCATCCCTTTGCGGCGCAGGACTGCGGATTTTGAAGGACTTGCCCAGATCGTCACCGGACAGCAGGTGTCGGTGGCCAGCGCCTCTGCCATTTTTCAGCGGCTGCAGATGCTGGTAACGCCTCTCACCGCTGACCGGCTTGAGGACTTCACCGACGACGATCTTGCCGGCGCGGGTCTCTCCCGCCCCAAGATCCGGACTTTGCGCGCAATCGCAACCACATGCCGCGACGGCCTCGATCTGGCGCATCTGGCCGAAGCCCCGGCAGAAGAGGCCCATGCACGCCTGTGCGCCATCAAGGGCATTGGCCGCTGGACGGCTGATATCTTCCTGTTGTTTTGCGCCGGTCATCCCGACGTCTTTCCGAGCGGCGATCTCGCGCTGCAGATCGCCGTCCGCGATGCCCTGCAGTTGAACGAAAAACCGGCCCCGGCGACCCTGGATGAGATCGCGGCCCCATGGTCACCGCACCGGGCCGTCGCCGCGCGCCTCTTCTGGTCCTGGTACCGGGTGCAGAAGCAGGGGCGGGACACGATGCCGGTCTAGGTCCCCGACATCTCCGCCACAGCCCGCAGAAGCAGCTCGATGTCCTGCGGCCGCGACAGGCGATGATCGCCATCCGGAACGAGAGTAAACGTGACATCGTCGAGCGGCAGGGCCTCAACCAGACGCCGGGCGTGGCTCGCGGGCACATCCGGGTCCTGCGCCCCTTGCAGGATCGTGACCGGCGCACCAACGTGCAGCAGATCGCCCAGCAACAGGTGCCGGCGGCCATCTTCGATCAGCTTGCGCGTGATGACATAAGGCTCATCGCCATAAGCCGAAGGCTGCGCCCAGCGCCCTTCGGACAGGATCGTCCGGCGGATGTCGTCCGTGAAGCGTTGTCTCCACATCAGTTCCTCCGTGAAGTCCACCGCCGGAGCGATCAGCACAAGTCCCTTTATCCTGCCGGTCGCCCTGCGGCTCAACGCCAGCAGCAAAGCAAGCCAGCCTCCCATGGAGGAGCCGACCAGGATGGTCTCATCCGGACAGAACCGGTCGAACACGGCCTCCGCCTCCTCCAGCCAGTCGGAAACGCAGGCGTCCTCGAAATCGCCGCCGGATTGACCGTGACCGGAATAATCGAACCGGACAACCGCCTGCCCGCGCGCCGCACCGAACACGGCAAGTTCTACGGCCTTCGTTCCGGACATGTCCGACTTGAACCCCGAGAGCCACAGAAGAGCCGGCGCCTTGCCCGGCGTTTCCAGCACCGCTATCCGGCGCTGTTCAGCGTTTTTTCCGACCTGGATGAATTGCGGTTCGCACGCGCCCATATTATGGCTCTCGTTCTGCTATCTTCATCTTTGCATATTCAGCTGATACCGGCCTTGCATCCAAAAGGCCACCCGGAGGGAAGACTTGGATCGATTGCCCCCAGCCACAACAATCCTTCAAGTCATCCCGGACCTGAATTCCGGCGGCGCGGAGCAGACGACGCTGGATGTGGCGCGGGCCATCGTGGACGCCGGGGGAACCGCTCTGGTGGTCAGCCAGGGCGGTCAGATGGAAAGCGGTCTCACCGAGGTCGGCGCGGAACATATCCTCATGCCGGTCAAATCCAAGAACCCGCTGACACTGTGGAAAAACGCCGGGCGGCTTGCCGCCCTGATTGCCGAGCGCAATGTCAGCATCGTTCATGCCCGAAGCCGCGCTCCGGCCTGGTCTGCCCTTCAAGCTGCCCGCAGCGCGAAGGTTCCCTTCGTCACGACCTACCACGGCACCTATAATCAGTCGAACACCCTGAAAGCGTTTTACAACTCCGTCATGGCGCGCGGCGACGCGGTCATCGCCAACTCCCACTTCATTGCCCGGCTCATTGCCGACAGGCATCCGTTTGCCAGGGACCGGGTCACCGTGATCCAGCGCGGCTCGGACCTGAACGGCCTTGACCCCGCCAATGTCAGCGCCCTTCGCCAGCAGGCGCTGAAAGACCAGTGGGGTATCCCGGCGGGACATCCGATTATCGTGAACATTGCCCGGCTGACCGCCTGGAAGGGCCAGAAGATCGTCATTGAGGCGATGGCGCGGCTGAAGGACACCGGCGGCAGCGATCCCATCGCGATATTGGCAGGCGATCACCAGGGCCGCGAGAACTATGTCGCCGAGTTGAAGAAACTGATTGCCGACAACGATCTGCATGACCGGGTGCGGCTGGTCGGACATTGCGCGGATGTGCCCGCGGCCATGGCGCTGGCAGACCTGGCAATTGTCGCCTCGACGGAACCGGAAGCCTTCGGCCGGGCCGCGGTCGAGGCTCAGGCAGCATCGGTTCCCGTCATCGTCTCGGACCTTGGAGCGGTTCCGGAAACCGTATTGGCCCCGCCCGAGGTTGCCGAAAATCAGCGGACCGGCTGGCGTGTTCCGCCGGCAGACCCGGACGCGCTGGCCGATGCGATCTCCATGGCGCTGCGCCAGGGCCCGGAAAACCGCAAGCAGCTGACGGAGCGGGCACTGAACCATGTCCGGCAGAACTTTTCCGTCGAAACCATGTGCGCGAAGACCCTGGCTGTATACGCCGGGCTCCTGAGTCAGGCTGCGAGCGGATAGGCCTCTTCGACAAGATAGGGTCCGCCGCCGACGCTGGCTTTGGCGGAGAACAGCACGAAGCGGCCGGCAATGAACGGCGGCGCCTGAAAATTTCCCCGCTCGCTCAGCCATTTCGCTACATCCTCGTTGGTCGAGGTCTTGCAACGCGCCACGGTTACATGCGGAATGTATTTGCGCCGTTCGGGCGGTAGATGAATCCGCTGGAGAATACGCTCCTGCTCAGCCTGCAGCTCGGCCAACTGCGCGGTCGGCTCTACGCGGGCCCACACCGCATGCGGCCTGCCATTGCCGAAAGAGCCCAGCCCGTTCAGGCGGATTTCGATGGGATCCCGGCGGATCCGGTCAAGCGCCGCCACGACCTCATCGGCCGTGCGGTCGTCTATGTCGCCGATGAAACGCAAGGTGAGATGATAGTTTTCCGGGTCGATCCAGCGGGCGCCCCGAAGGCCTCCCCGGAGCATCGAAAGCATGAGTCCCGTCTGGGACGGAATCTCAAGGCCTGTAAATAGGCGCGGCATGGGTTTTCCCTCCGCTGTCGCTGATGAAACCCATGAGGAATCAACTTCATGAAATTCGCAAGACAAAATTGCAAGTTTCTGAATTCGCGCCGGTTTTCCTTTTGGACAGACAAAAATGCCGGATCGGCGAGCAACCCATCCGGCATTTTTCATGCAAATTGATTCTCGTCTGAACCGATTTCCCTGCAGCTCCGGATTGAAGCCTTATGGAGCCGGATTGCCGAACTCCTGATGCAGCGCATCGATTTTTTCCAGAACATCTTCGCTCAGCTTCAGCTCGGCTGCCGCGATATCCGTCTCGAGCTGATCCATCCGGGTCGCCCCGAGGATCACCGAGGTCATGAAGCTGCGCGACATCGCGAAGGCAAGTGCCATCTGTGAAGGGTCCAGCCCTGCTTCCTTCGCAAGGTTGACATAGGCATCGAACGCCTGGATCGCGCGCGGGTCTTCGTAGCGTTGAAGACGGTTGAAAAGGGCTTTCCTGGAACCGGCCGGCAGCGCTCCGTCACGGTACTTGCCGGTGAGATATCCCTGCGCCAGCGCCGAATAGGCCAGAAGGCCGACATCTTCCCTGCGCGCGACCTCCGCCAGGTTGGTCTCGAAGGTCCGGTTGACCAGTGAATAGGCGTTCTGGATCGAGACGATGCGCGGCAGACCGTAACGCTCTGCGGCAGCGATATACCGCATCGCGCCCCAGGAGCTTTCGTTGGAAATGCCGATGTGCCGGATCTTGCCCGCCTTTACCAGGTCGGCCAGAACTTCCAGCGTGGAATCGATGCTGTTTTCATCCTCCGCCGGCTCCACGTCGCTCCAGCGCGTCGGGTTCGAGCCGAACCCGGAGGTGCGCCTATCCGGCCAGTGGATCTGGTAGAGGTCGATATGGTCGGTCTGGAGATTTTTCAGACTGCGGTCGACCGCGAATTCGATCTGCGGCCGGGTGAGCCTGCCGTACTCACCGTTTTCCCGAAACCAGTCCATGTCGGTGCGCCCGACAATCTTGGTCGCGACAACCACCTTGTCGCGGTTGCCGGTTTTCGCAAGCCAGGTCCCGATGATGCGCTCCGTGCGCCCCTGGGTCTCCCTGTTTGGCGGGATGGGATAAAGTTCGGCGGCGTCGAAAAAGTTGATGCCCTTGTCCAGGGCGTAATCCATCTGCGCGTGGCCTTCGGCTTCCGAATTTTGTTCTCCGAAGGTCATGGTTCCAAGGCACAGGGCGCTTACCTGCACATCCGTGCGGCCGAGACGGCGTTGTTCCATCATGAATTCCTTTGATTTGAAAAGGGCGGTGCGGAAGCAAAAAGGCCGTTAGCCTTGGCTTTCACCCCTCAAGACGACTGGGCTCTGGCCAAAAGTTCTTCCACTTTCAGCAGAATGTTTTCGACAATGACGGCAACCCCCTCCGCATTGGGGTGCATGCCATCTGAAAGATTGAGATCCGGATCGAGAGCTACCCCGTCCAGAAAGAAGGGATAAAGCAGAGTATGCTGGGTCGTTGCAATATCCGAATATATCGGATCGAAAGCATCTGCGTATTCAGGTCCCAGATTACGGGGTGCCAGCATGCCGGCCAGCAGCACCGCTATGCCCCGCTCTTTCAGGCGTCTGGTGATTTCCTCAAGGTTTTTACGGGTAATTTCAGGCGAAATGCCTCTGAGCGCATCATTCGCCCCCAGTTCCACGATCACCGCGTCCGTGTCGGGACCGACCGACCAGTCGAGCCGCGAAAGACCGCCGGACGTCGTATCGCCGGACACGCCCGCATTGATGACCTCCACCGAATGCCCGCGCGCATCCAGCACTTTTTGAAGCTGTTCGGGAAACCCTTCTTCGGGTGCGAGCCGGTATCCTGCGGACAGGCTGTCGCCCAGAACCACCAGCTTCAGATCCGCTGAATGAGCCGCAACGGGGACCAGAAAAAAAGCCACCGCACATAGAAGGGGAATTAACCGGTTCACACTAACCCTCTTTCAGGACTGGAAGACGCGTCACATCAGGCCCATATGGTCGCAAAGCTTCCCATTGTCGAGGGCACGCATCTGTCAGGAAGACGATCGCACGCCTGTTGTAAAGGTCAGATGATGACAAATTCGCCCGCGATCGCCTTGAAAAACGTTCACCTGACCCTCGGAGACGGAGCCGGTCGGGTACATATCCTCAAGGGGATCGACCTGCGGATCGAAAAAGGAACGTCCGTCGGCCTTGTCGGCCCGTCCGGCTCGGGAAAGTCGACTCTCCTGATGGTAATGGCCGGTCTTGAGCGGGCCGATGAAGGCACGGTTCAGGTTGCCGGCTCCGAACTCGGACCGCTTTCCGAAGATAGGCTAGCCCAGTTCAGGGGCCGCAATGTTGGCATCATATTCCAGTCCTTCCACCTTGTTCCCAACATGACCGCCCTTGAAAACGTCGCCGTGCCGCTGGAGCTCGCCGGAGATCCGCAGGCCTTCGACAAGGCCAAATCCGAACTCGACGCGGTCGGGCTCGGCCACCGGATGCATCATTATCCCGCGCAGATGTCGGGCGGTGAGCAGCAGCGCGTCGCGGTTGCCCGCGCCCTTGTGGTGGAACCGGAAATCCTCATCGCCGACGAGCCGACGGGCAATCTGGACGACTCCACCGGCAGCCAGATCGTCGATCTCATGTTCACCGCCCAGCGCGAACGCAAGACAACGCTCGTTCTGGTGACCCATGATCCGGCCCTTGCGACGAGATGCGACCGCGTGATCCGCGTCCGTTCCGGTGAAATCGACGAGGCCGGGACCACCGGCGCCGGTGCTCAGCAAGAGGTCTCCGCATGAGCGGCTTCGTTCCGGGGCATGCCCGTGCCGGCAACCAGACCTTCGCCCTGGCGACCCGCTTCGCCCTTCGCGAACTGCGCGGCGGCCTCAAGGGGTTCTACATATTCATCGCCTGTATCGCCCTCGGCGTTGCCGCCATTGCCGGGGTAACCTCGGTTTCCCGCGCCCTGACGGAAGGAATATCGAGAGAAGGCCAGTCCATTCTGGGCGGCGACCTTTCCTTCTCTCTGATCCACCGGGAAGCCGAACCTGAGCAGGTCGATTTTCTGAAATCTCTGGGCACCGTGTCGCGCGCAGCCACCTTGCGCGCCATGTCCCGCAATGCCGACAGCAGCGATCAGGCGCTGGTGGAACTGAAGGCTGTCGACGGCGCTTATCCGCTCTACGGCTCGCTCGATCTCGCCTCCGGCCAGCCGCTGGAGGCCGCGCTGTCCAAACAGGACGGCGTCTGGGGTGCCACAGCGGACCTGGCGCTGCTTGCGCGTCTCGATGTCTCCGTCGGCGACACCCTGGCCCTCGGCCGGACAAATGTGCGTATCACCGACGTCATCGAAGCCGAGCCTGACAAGCTTTCAGGCGGACTGGAATTCGGTCCGCGCCTGATGATTTCCGACGCGGCGATTGCCGACACCGGACTCATCCAGCCCGGCAGCCTGGTCCGCTGGCATTACCGCGTCCGCATGAACCCGGCCCCGGATATTCAGGACCTCGACGCAATCGTTGAAGACGCCGAGAGCGAATATCCCGACGCGGGCTGGCGGGTGCGCTCGCGCGCCAACGCCTCCCCCGGCCTGCAGCGCAGCATCGGACGTTTCGCGCAGTTCCTGACCCTTGTCGGCCTGACGGCACTGGTGGTTGGCGGCGTTGGCGTGGCAAATGCCATCCGCGCCTACCTGGAAACCAAGCGCGAAGTCATCGCCAGTTTCAAATGCCTCGGCGCCACCGGCGGTTTCGTCTTCCAGATATACCTGGTGCAGATGCTGATCCTGGCCCTGATCGGTATAGGCATCGGCCTTGTCGTGGGCGCACTGCTTCCTTTCGCGGCCGCCGCAGCCCTGTCCGGCGTCCTGCCGATAGAGCTCGCGGCGAACATCTATCCGGCGGAACTGGGCCTCGGGCTTGCCTATGGCCTGTTGACGGCGCTCGCCTTCGCGCTGTGGCCCCTCGGCCGGGCACATGACGTGCCGCCAACCGCCCTGTTCCGCGACATCGTTTCCGGCGGGCCGAAGTTTCCGCGCAAGCGCTACCTCGCCGCGACCCTGGTCACCGTGCTGGTTCTTGCCACCATCGCCATCGGCCTGTCTCACGACCAGCGCATGGCGGGCATCTATATCGCCGCCACTGGCGGGGCCTTTGTCCTTCTGGTCGTTGTTGCCCGGGTCATCATGTTCACCGCACGGCGGCTGCCCACCGTCCGCTCGACGGAACTGCGGCTGGCCATCGCCAACATCTACCGGCCCGGAGCGCTGACGCCTTCGGTGGTGCTGTCTCTCGGCCTCGGCCTGTCGCTGCTGGTGGCCCTTGCGCTGATCGACGGCAACCTGCGCCGCGAACTGACCGCGACGATTGCCGATGAGGCCCCAAGCTTCTTCTTCGTCGACATTCAAAGTCACGAACGAGATGCCTTCGAGGCGCTCCTGACGGAGGAAGCCCCGGATGGGACACTGCAGAGCGTTCCCATGCTGCGCGGGCGGATCGTCGACCTGAATGGGGTTCCCGCAGACGAGTTCACCCCTGCGCGGGACGGCTCCGGCTGGGTGTTGCGCGGCGACCGCGGCATCACCTATCAGGCCGAAATACCGGAAAACTCGAAACTGGTGGCAGGATCATGGTGGCCTGAGGACTATACCGGACCTCCCCTGTTGTCCTTCGACGCCGAAGCCGCCGCGGATCTCGGCCTCAGCATCGGCGACATGATCACCGTCAATGTGCTCGGACGCGAACTGACCGCCGAAATTGCCAATTTCCGGGACGTGGAATGGCAGTCGCTGGCAATCAACTTCGTCATGGTGTTCTCACCGAACACCTTTGCAGGCGCCCCGCATGCCCATCTGATGACCCTCGGCTGGGACAAAGACGTTCCGCAGGAAACCGAACTGGAGATTCTGAAGGCCGTCTCCGGCGCCTTCCCGACAGTCACCGCCATTCGCGTCAAGGATGCCATTTCCCAGGTGAACGATCTGGTGGCCCAACTGGCCTGGGCCATCCGTGGCGCGAGCTCGATCACCCTGATCGCCAGCGTTCTGGTGCTCGCCGGAGCGCTCGCCGCCGGGCACCGCAGCCGCATCTATGATGCCGTCATCCTGAAGACCCTCGGAGCAACCAGAACACGGCTGATCGTTGCCTATGGACTGGAATACGCCATATTGGGGCTGGTGACCGCACTGTTCGCGCTGGTCGCGGGCGGCATCGCCGCCTTGTACGTGATCACGCAGATCATGGGTGGGTCCTTTGTGCTGATGCCGGTGACAGCCGCGAGCGCCGCCCTGATCGCGCTGATCCTGACGGTCGGTTTCGGCCTTGTCGGGACCTGGCGGATCCTCGGCGAAAAACCGGCTCCGGTCCTCCGGAATCTCTGAAATTGGAACAAGAATCTTAAGTATATTGGTATTTCTTGCGGTAAGCGGGCCGGAATAACGAAAATTTCAGAATTCCCGGCTTGTGCTCGGCTCCGCAATTTCCCATATGTTGAGGGAGTTGTGTTGCCTGCGATGTCGCAAGCAATGTCTATCTAAGAGGGGATCTTACCGACCATGTCGACCTTTGACCGTCAACCTCAAGGCGCCTACCAGGTCGCCGGCACACGCGCAGAGGCCGGCATCGACCAGGGCCTGCGGACCTACATGCTGGGCGTCTACAACTACATGACCATCGGCCTCGCGCTGACCGGCTTCCTGGCGTTGCTGACCGCAATGATGGCCACGACCACCGATCAGAGCGCCGCCGTCGCCAGCCTCGGCAACGGACGCATGCTGACCCAGCTCGGCGTCGCCATCTACGGCAGCCCGCTGAAATGGCTCGTGATGCTTGCCCCGCTCGGTATGGTGATGTGGCTGTCCTTCCGGATTCAGTCCATGAGCGCCTCTGCCGCCCGGACCATGTTCCTGGTCTATTCCGCAGTGATGGGTATTTCCCTGTCCTCGATCTTCCTGGTCTACACGCCGGGCTCGATCGCACAGGTTTTCTTCATCACCGCTGCATCTTTCGGCGCGCTGAGCCTTTACGGCTACACCACGAAGAAGGACCTGTCCGCCATGGGCAAGTTCCTTTTCATGGGCCTGATCGGCATTATCATCGCGATGGTCGTCAACTGGTTCATGGCGTCCGCCGCCCTCCAGTTCGCGATCTCGGTGATCGGCGTTCTGGTTTTTGCCGGCCTGACTGCCTATGACACGCAGCAGATCAAGGAAATGTACTACGAAGGTGACAGCAGCGAAGTTGCCACCAAGAAGTCCGTGATGGGCGCTCTGCGTCTCTACCTCGACTTCATCAACATGTTCCTGTTCATGCTGCAGCTGTTCGGAAACCGTAACTGATCCGGCAGACGCATCACATCAGGTATCGTGGAAAGGCCCGGCATTTGCCGGGCCTTTTTCATTACATGCAAAAGCTGCTTTGACTAAAAGGACAATGTCTGGTTAGCATCCCTTTCAATAAATTTTACCCTGCAAATTTTCCGGACTTTAGATGCACAAACCCCTGTTCCATCTGGCAGCCATTGTGCCGGCCGTCGCCTGCCTCGTGCCGGGAACGGGTTTCGCCGACGAGTTTTCCAATCAGTTCGGCCTCGCACTGATTTATGCCGAGGCGGCTTTTCAGGCCGGCTACACGGGCAAGAGCGTCAATATCGGTGTGGTCGATAGCGGCATCACCCCCGGGCATCCCGATCTTTCACCGAACCTGAGCGGCTTCTCCCTCGACGGAAATACGCTCGACCCGGTCACCTCTGACCCGAACGGTCACGGCACCCATGTGTCCGGCATCATCGGCGCGGCAAAAAACGGCACCGGCATGATGGGCGTCGCTCCGGACGCAAAGCTGACGGCACTCGCAATATTCGACGAGGACGGCGATGCCGAGGACGAGGAACTGGAGATCGCCGTTCCGCGCGTCTACGAATACGGCCTCGGCAAGGGCATCGAATTCTTCAACAACTCCTGGGGAGGAGAGTCTGCCGATCCTGAAGACGAGGAAGATATCGAGGAAGGCCGCGCCTACATCCTGAAAAACGCGCCGAAGCAGCTGGGCGCTTTTCGCAATGCCGCGAACCAGGGTGCAGTGCTTGTCTGGGCCACCGGGAATGACAGCGAAACAGACCCGTCCCTGGAATCCCAGTTGCCGGTCTATTTTTCCGAGCTGACATCAAGCTGGCTTGCCGTCACAGCGGTCGGACGCGATGGCAAGATCACCGACTATGCGAACTGGTGCGGTGTTGCCGCCAACTGGTGCCTGGCGGCTCCCGGCGGCGGTGACGACGAAGATGAGGACGGGATTTATTCCACCGCCAACGACGGTGGTTATGTCCGTTACTCCGGCACCTCGATGGCCGCACCGCATGTCACCGGCGCCCTGGCCATTGCCCGGGAAATGTATCCGAACGCGGCGGCAACCGATCTGGCCGATCTGGTCCTGCAAACTTCAACCGACATCGGTGCCGAAGGAATAGACAAGGTCTACGGATGGGGCTTGCTCAACATCGGCAATCTGGTCGCAACCAGACAGACCGAGACCGCATCCTTCCCGGCCCAGAACGTCTGGGCGCAGGCGGATATACTCAATCAGATCATTGACCTGACCCGCCGCGGTCAGGGCCTTCCCGGTGTCGGCGGCGGCAATGGCGACAACGTTCTGATCTCCACCCACGGAGCGAACGAAGCGCAGCCGCTGGAAAAGAGGATCGTGGTTCAACCGATCGTCGCGAACTCCCGGATTTCGGGAAGCGGGTCGCAAAGCAGCGCGACATCCTGGTCGGGCGGCGTGCTCGCCAGCATGGAGCTGCTTCGAAACGACACCGGCACGCTCGGTGCGGCCCTCGGGTTCACCGGATCCCGGGTTGACGCGGGCAGCAACCGGGCGGATGTGACCGGGTACCACCTGGCGATCTTCGGCGCCTATGACGATGAAAGCTTTTTCGCGGACGCGGCCGCCGGGTTCAGCGCGTTTCGCACACATCAGACGCGAAAGGACATCTCGGGCACGGGCGGAACCATTCTGGGCGCCTCGGGCCTGACAGCAAGCAGTGAAAGCACGGATCTCGGCGGCTGGCTGGCGGCAAGGGCCGGCTCCAGCATCGAGACGCGTGCCGGTGCGCTCAGACCCTATCTCCACGGCCGCCTCGTCCACCAGTGGATGGGATCCTACGACGAGAGCGGCGCCGGAGTGTTCAATCTTTCCGCATCGGCAGACAGCGTCACGGGGACGACGGCCGGAATAGGGCTGAACCTGCGCCCGCATGCCGCCGACCTCAGCTTCGCGACGCTCCATGCCCAGCTTGATGTCGCCTACGCCCGCGCCATCGGGCCGGACGCCTATACCCGTGACGTCGAACTGCTCGGCTCCCAACTGACGGGCAGCACGGCTGAACTCGGCCGCGACATCGCGCTGGTCGGCGCCGGGATGGAACTGGATTTCAAGGACACGGGCCTCAGCAGCTCCCTTGGGTATTCGGGCGCCTTTCGCGAAAACGCCAGCAGCCATATGGTCAACTTCAAGCTCTCGCTGCAATTCTGATTTCCGCCGCCGGTGGCGACGATCCGACAGGTCTCATCACGCCGGATCAGGTCGCGTCCCCTCTTCTGCAAGCGACACTCAAGACCTGATGCACAACACTCCGAAGCAGATCACAGACCTCGATACGTTGACAGCGCGGCTGCGCGAAAAGACACGGCACAACGACATCACGATAGTGGCGGTCTGCGGCTTTGCCGGAGCTGGAAAAACCACGCTGTGCCGATCGATCCTGGAAGCACTTTCCGATACGGCGTATCATTTCGAATGCGACCGGTTTTCCCGCTACAGCTTCAAGGAACGCGAAAAACGCATCGCAGAGCAAATTGCCGACATCGACACCTGCGCCGATGAGGAAAACCCGCGGCACTGGTACGACTGGAACGAAATCGAAAAGGCCCTCGATGGCCTGCGCAAGCAGCGGCGTTTCGATTTCTGCCGCGCGTGGAACCCGGCATCGGGGGAGTTGAACGCGCATTACGCGTTACATCTCGGGGAGGATGAACCGGACCTCGTGCTCTGCGACGGCATCTTTCTGTTGCACGAGCCCGTCAGGGACTGGTTCGACGCAACCATATATGTCGACTGCCCCGCACCGCTTCGGCATTCCCGCGGCCTGCAAAGAGCCAAGGATCCGGAACGGCATGCCTATATGATGCACCTGGAGCGGACGTATTGTGAGCCTTACTTCCGGGAGTTCTCATCATGCGCGGATGATGTTTACAAGAGTGATGCTTCACCTTGAGAGGCGGACATCAGGCGCGCACGACCCGCAAGTGTTTCTTTTTCTCGAGAACCTTGAGAACCTGCGCAAGGTCCCGGCCGCGCTTGAGGATTACACCGCCCGTGGCGACAACCGAATAGGCGCCCTGACGCTTGGCCAGTTTCGGATCTTTTTCGATGCGGTAGAGCGGCATTTCCGAAGACCGCCGGAACACCGAGAAAACAGCCCTGTCGTTCAGAAGGTCGATGGCATAGTCCCGCCACTCGCCATCCGCGACCATGCGGCCGTAAAGCCTGAGGATCGTATCGAGTTCGCGCCGGTTGAAGGCGACGACGGGTTTTGGAGGGGGAGCCGGTTGGCTTTGCGGCAACGGGTTGACACCCGCACCGCGATGAAACGCGCTATCATCGGCTTCGCTCATTCCGCCTCCATTCCGTTTGCGGTTTGGCAATGATCAGGAACGTCCCGCCGGAACAGTCTCCTGTTACCTTGCTGTCATGATGCGTCGGCTTTTGCCCCCATGGCAAGTCCGCAAATCCGAAACGGCCCTTTCCGGCGCCGATATAGGTAAACTTGCCATGAAATTTCCTGCGGACAACGCCAAAAAGGACGTAACGGAACTTTGCCCAGAAAGAATGCCGATATTTCCTTGTTTTTGCCGCAATCCAGCCCTTGGCGAGCCATTTTAACTTACCATATTAGGTTCATACCCTGATGGGTATGGTCAGTGGAAGCTGCGGAATGCATTAGCCCCCCAGCCCCCCGTGGTTTCTTACCGGCCAGCCAGATTTTATGAGTCAAACATCAGGGCAACTGAAGGGCCGGCGCCATGCCGGCCCTTTTCATTTGTGCGGCGTGTTCCACGATATATCGGTCACTCTGTCTACGCCAACAATATTGCGGCCCGCAGACATCCCGATTTAAGCGCTATCGCGTATCGGCCTGCCCAGAAATTCCTGCAGAAAATTTATGAACCTCGGATCCGTTCCATGAGCCACGTTGACGCGCATGGCGGCCCGCCCGCGGCTTTTGCGGTTCGGGTAAAAGACGGAGCCCGGGGAAATGAAAATGCTTTGCTTGCTTGCCTGCGCGCACAGCTCCTGCTCGTCGACGTGCTCGGGAAACTCGACCCACAGATAAAACCCGGGAATGGAGCTTTCCATCAGCGAAAGCCCGAGCCTTTCCATCTCTTCGAAAGTCGCCTTGCAGGCCTCCTCGACCCGTCCTCTCAATCGCCTGAGGTGCCGCAAGTAATGTCCTGCCTGGATAAGATTGAAGACGAACCGTTCGACATGTTCGGAAGAATTGACCAGCGTGACCATCTTGATATCCGCCAGGCGGCGGACAATCTCGGGCGCCCCGGCGACATAGCCGCACCGGAGACTTGCCGACAGCGTCTTCGAAAAGGAGCCGAGATAAAGCACACGGTTCAACTGGTCGAGCGCTGCGAGCCGTGGCAGCGTGGAAGGCAGGATATCGGCCAGCGCATCGTTTTCCACCAGCAGAAAGCCCCAGCGTTCAGCGAGCTGCATCAACCCGAAGGACCGGGATGGTGACAGGGACCCGCCCGTGGGATTGTGTCCGTGCGACTGGGTGACGAACATCTTCGGACGATGCAGCGCGAGCTTTGCCGTCAGGTCTTCCAGGTCCGGCCCGTCCCGGTCCCGGCGAATGCCGACGATCTGCACCTTGGCGAAGGTCAGTTTGGAGAACAGCGGGTAATATCCGGGTTCGTCGACGAAGACCGTATCGCCCGGCTCGGTCAGATGACGGATGATCAGGTCCAGCCCGTGATTGACCCCATGGGTCAGCAGCAGCCCGTCCGGCTGAACGGGGATGGAACGTTCGAGCAGTTGAACCCGCAGGCGCTCCCGCAACGGACCATAGCCCCAGCAACTGCCGTAACCGAACTGAATGGCTTCCGGATAGGGGGACTTGGCATTGGCGAAATGGCGCCTGAGTTCCGAGCCTTCCATCCACAAGGGTGGTGGCCGTCCGTCTCCCGGCCGCACCTCGTAGTGCTTTTCAAGTTGCTCGCGCAGCAGCGACACGCCATCAACCGCGGCAGCGACATGCGGCGCCGGCGCCAAGGGCGGAGAGATCCTCACCTGGGCCATGTAGTAACCCGACCCGGCACGGGCTTCGAGAAGCCCGCGGGCCACAAGCCGGTCATAGGCTTCGGCCATTGTGTTCTTGGAAACACCGTTCTCGCGCGCAGCCTGACGGATGGAGGGCAACCGCTCAAAGGTCTTGTAAGCCCCGGCCTCAACCATTAGAGCAACCTTTTCAACGATCTGGTCGACACGGGAAAGCCGTCGGCTGCCATCGCTCATCGTGATTGTCCCTGCTTTCTTACTGGGACAGTGACCTCAGTTTTGCCGCTATCCGTCCCTTGATTGTCCCAAAATTTTTTATGACAGTCACGACCATTAAACCAGAAAGCGAGAGCTTCCTAGGGAGGAAAACATGACCAGATTGAATAGACGCGGACTTATTGCGGGCGCTGCCTTCGGCGCGGCTGCACTGGCGGCATTGGCAGTACCGGGCACGGCACAGGCTCAGGACGCCGTAGAATGGCGCATGCAGGCCCTTTGGGACGCAGGCACGACCCCGTTCGAATATGAAAAGAAATTCGTTGAGCGCGTCAGCGAGCTGACCGACGGCAAATTCGACATCAAGCTGTTTTCGGCAGGACAGCTCGTCCCGGCGAACCAGGCATTTGACGCCGTTCGTGCCGGCGCCTTCGAATTGATGAAAACCTATGACGGCTACGAAGCCGGCAAGATCCCGGCCTTCGCCTTTACGTCGTCCATCCCCTTCGGCTTTCCGGAATCCGACCAGTACGAAGCCTGGTTCTACGAGCTCGGCGGGCTGGAACTTGCGCGCGAAGCCTACGACAAGGCGGGCCTGTTCTATATCGCCCCCACCGTCTACGGCGAAGAGCCGATCCATTCCACTGTAAGGATGGAAACCATTGCCGACATGGCTGACAAGAAGGGCCGGTTCGTCGGCCTTGCCTCGGCTGTGATGGGAGACATGGGTGTCGCGGTCACGCCGATGGCGACGGGCGAGATCTATACGGCGCTCGAAAAGGGCCTCATCGACTTTGCCGACCGGGGCGACCTGACGGCCAATTACGAGGCAGGCCTGGCGGAAGTCGCCAAGTTCATCATCCTTCCGGGCGTGCACCAGCCGACAACGGCCACGAGCTATGTCGCCAACAAGGCGGCCTATGAAGCCCTGCCCGATTCCTACAAGGCCGCTCTTGCGGTGGCCGCGCGTGAAATCTCCGGCTCCCTGCGCCAGCACATCATGACGCAGAACGCCGAGGTTCTCGAAAAGTACAAGGAAAAAGGCGTTGAGGTGATCTACCTGGACGAAGCCGACATTGCCAGCAATCGCGCCAATGCCGTCGAATCCTGGAAAAAAGCCACCAAGGATGACGATCTCGCCAACCGTGTCCTTGAAAGTCAGATTAACTTCATGACTGCTCTGGGTCTGCTTTAAGACCTTCCTCCCGCAGGGCGGCGATCGGTGCTTCGGCACCGGTCGCCGTCCGGCAGCTTTTATCCTGGCTCCGCAGCTTCATGAAACAGATCTGTTCACTCATCACCGGTATCAACCGGGTGCTTTTCCTCGCAGCCGCCGCGCTGATTTTCGCCGTGGTTCCCATGCTGCTCTTCGAGGTCGTCGCCCGCTACGCGTTCGATTCCCCCACGGTCTGGGCGATGGAGGCCAGCACGCTTGTCTTCGGTCCCCACTTCCTGTTTGCAGGCCCCTACCTGCTGCATCTCAAGGGCCATGTCGCCGTCGACATTTTCAGCGAGAAACTGCACGGCAGAGCGAAAATCGCCTCAGAGGTGTTTTCCTATCTTGTCGTTGCCATCTTCGCTGGCGTCTTCGCCATGGTGAGCTGGCCGCTGGCCATGAATTCCTTCGGCATGGCCGAAACGAGCTTTTCCGCCTGGAACCCGCCGATCTGGTGGCTGAAATTCGTCGTCCCGCTGTCGTTCGCCATGCTTTTCGCCCAGGCGATCGCAGAGATCCTCCAGGCAGTGTTTTTCTCCGAAAATGAGATCGGAGCGGACGCATGAGCTCCGAATTCGTTCTTGCCATCATGTTCGCAAGCCTCATCGGCCTGCTTCTGACCGGTGTCCCGCTCGCCTTCACGCTCGGCGCTCTGGCCCTGCTCTTCACCTTGCTCTTGTGGGGCTCCGCCGCCCTGTCGGTGACGATCCTCAATCTCTATTCCACCATGACTTCGGAGGCGCTGCTCGCCATACCGCTCTACGTCATGATGGCCAGCACGCTGCAGCGCTCCGGCGTTATTGAAAGCCTTTACCGGGCAATGGAACTGTGGTCGCGCCGCCTTCCGGGCGGACTGGCGGTCGGTACCATTGTCATCTGCACCATCATCGCCGCCATGACCGGCATCGTAGGCGCCGCCGTCGCGGCAATGGGCATGCTGGCGCTGCCTTCCATGCTGAAGCGCAAATACAGTCCCGAACTGGCGATCGGCACGATCTGCGCCGGCGGAACTCTGGGCATTCTCATTCCCCCGTCGGTCATCACCATCGTTTATGCGGTCACCGCGCAGGCCTCCATCGGCCAGATGTTCATCGCCGGCGTCGTTCCCGGCCTGCTGCTGGCTTCGCTCTATATCGGCTACATCGTCCTGCGCGCCACGTTCAATCCTTCCGTCGCGCCGCGTCCGGACGCCGACGAGGCCGCCACGTGGGACGAACGGATTGCCTCGCTGAAATCCCTGGTTCTGCCGCTGCTGATCATCGTCGGCGTTCTCGGCACGATCTACATGGGCATCGCCACACCGACGGAAGCTGCCGCGGTCGGCGTGTTCCTCGCCTTCATCTCGGCCCTGGTCGAGCGGCGCCTCGGCTGGGAACTCGTCTCCGGCGTCGCGCTCGACGTTGTGAAAGTCACGGCGATGATCCTCTGGATCACCATCGGCGCAAGGGCATTCGTGGCGATCTTCACCGGAACCGGCGGCGCCGATTTCCTGCTGGACTTCATCCAGAACCTGGACGCCAACCGCTGGGTCGTACTGGCGGTAATGCTGGGAATTCTCTTCCTGCTCGGCATGTTCCTGGACGAGATCGGCATCATTCTTCTGTGCGTACCGGTTTTCCTGCCGGTGATCGACTTCCTCGGTTTCGACCGGCTCTGGTTCGGCATCCTCTTCCTGGTCTCCGCCCAGATGGCCTATATCTCGCCGCCCTTCGGCTACACGCTCTTCTACATGAAAGGCGTTCTCCCGGCCGGGATCGGCATGGGGACCGTCTACCGGGCCATCATTCCCTTCATCCTTCTCCAGGCCCTCGGCATCTTCATCTGCGCTCTCTTCCCGGAGCTGGTGCTGTGGCTTCCCAATTCAATGATCAACTAACATGCAGGACATCCGATGAGCGACGACACATCGTCCCGAATTGAAGGCTTTCACAAAATGGCTCCGGATGCCCGGCTCCAGGCCGTGGCGCGCCAGGCGAAGCTCGGCAACGAAGCCGTCGCCGTTCTCGCGGATGCCGCCTCCGGCCAGATAGAGCTAGCCGACCGCCTTGTCGAAAATGCCATCACCAGCATGGCCATTCCGGTCGGGATTGCCACCAACGTCACCGTCGACGGACGGGACGTGCTGGTGCCGATGGCGACGGAAGAATCCTCCGTCATTGCCGCGGTCTGCAATTCCGCCAAGCGCTGCCGGTCCACCGGCGGTTTCAGGACCTCCACAAGCGGCCCTGTGATGGCCGCCCAGATCCAGCTACTGGGCGCCAGCGATCCGGAAAACGTCCGCCTGAAGGTTCTGGAACGCATCGGCGAAATCAAGGCGATCTGCGACGAGACCGATCCGCTCCTGCTGAAATTCGGCGGCGGGTTCCGGGATCTCGACATTCGCGTGATCGACACGGCCGAAGGCCCGATGACCGTGGTGCACATCATTGTCGACACCCGCGACGCCATGGGCGCCAACGCCGTCAACAGCATGGCGGAGGCCCTGGCCCCGAAGCTGGAGGAATGGACCGGCGCCCGCAGCCTGCTGCGCATCCTGACCAATCTGGCCGACCGCCGTCTCGCCCGCGTACGCGCTGTCTGGCCGGTCGAGGAAATCGGCGGCGAGCAGGTGCGTGACGACATGCTGTCGGCCTATCATTTCGCCGATGCCGACCCCTATCGGGCCGCCACCCACAACAAGGGCATCATGAACGGCATCAGCGCGGTGGTGCTGGCGACGGGCAACGACACCCGCGCCATCGAGGCGGGCGCCCACGCCTATGCGGCAAAGGACGGCTGGTACCGCTCCATGACCCGCTGGGAAAAGGACGGCGACGGCAATCTCGTCGGCATCCTTGAAATGCCGCTGGCGGTCGGGCTGATCGGCGGCGCCACGAAGATCCACCCGACGGCGCAGGCCAACCTGAAGATCCTCGGCGTCAAGACCGCCGATGAACTGGCCCGCATCATCGTTTCCGTCGGCCTTGCCCAGAACTTCGGAGCTATGCGCGCCCTGGCGACCACCGGTATCCAGAAAGGCCACATGGCCCTGCATGCCCAGAACGTCGCCCTGATGGTCGGTGCCGTCGGCGCGGAAATCGACAAGGTGGCGGAGGAGTTGAAGGCGCTCGGCAAGGTACGTCAGGACCTCGCCGAAGGCATTCTGGCGCGTCTGCGCAGCGAAGCCTGACGGAGAGGGCAAACTCTTCCGTAAAATTGCCGAGGCCGTGGCCCTGAGTGCGCATTTCAGACTTGTGCCCGGCCCGGCAGCCGCCGATTTTCTCTGCTTTGGATGAGATTGCCTCTTTTCCAATTGGTTGCTTGTTGTATCCTTTTTGCAGGATGACAACGGACCTGATCGATCTGCGCGCGGCCCGGACCGCGGATTGCGAGGCGCTAGCCGGCATTCACTGCGAAGCCTGGCTCGGCGCCTATCGCGGCGTGCTGCATGGCGTCGACCTGCAGAAGATGGTCTCCCGCCGGGGCACAAGCTGGTGGCACGGCGCCCTTGCGCGCGGTGTGGACATCAAGATCCTCAGCATTGCCGACGTCCCGGCCGGCTACGCGACCTACGGCTCTTGCCGCCTGCGCGATACCGGCATGGAGGGCGAGATATACGAACTCTACCTGAAGCCCGAATATCAGGGCCTGGGCTTCGGTCGAACCCTGTTCGGAAATGTCAGGGAGACGCTGTCCGCGAAAAACCTCTCAGGCCTCGCGGTTCAGGTCCTCAGCGACAATCGGCCCGCCCGTGCGTTTTACAACGCACTCGGCGGAAGACTGGCAGCGAAATCCTGGTACCGTCTGGGCGGCAAACGTATGGAATTGTCCATCTACGCCTGGCCGGAAAAGAAGACCTGAAACCAACGATTTCCGAAGCGACGATACGTTTCGGGGCTGATCCGGCCGGGCCTCAGTAGAGAATGCCCGGAGCTCCGATGATAACCGGCGGATTGGAACAATCGAAAGACCCGGCCATGCTGTCCGCCGCCTGACGGGCCAGGACATTGGCGTTCTTGTTGGCCTGCGCGTCGACCCGCGCGATCTGGCAGGTGCCTCCGCCGGGAAGAAGCTGGGTGACGATCAGCACGCTGCCGGTCTTGCCGCTGTCATCCACACTCGGAAACCACCGCAGGATGGTCGCGAAAGGCACGCCGTCGCGCAGCCGCCACTCGAGCGTCTCGTTGACGGTGTTGAAATTCGGCAGTGTTTGCCCGGCGGCCGGCTCGTCCTCCGCGGTCGGTCCGAAGGAGACGAACATGCGCAGGTCGCCTTCTGCAACATAGACCGGCAGGCCCTTGTATCCGGCGCATTGCCAGGCACCGCCGAAAGTGCCCTCTTCCGTGTCGGCCGCGGCGATTTGCTTGCAGGCCTCAAGCCGGATCTTGGTATAGTCGCTGGTGATACCTGCCGCAACTGCTTCAGGCGCCACGGGAAGGGCCGTGGCAAGGACGACGAGAGCCAAAGCTCCCACCAGTTTAAAGGCGAACTGCAGCATCTGTACTCCTCCGGACGAATTGGCTTGCCGGAGAAAGCTACAGTCATCCTTTGGGTGCAATGCAAAATAAAGGACTTGAACTTCTCCGGCGGGATTGCGATAGACCCTGCAACGAAAAACAGGAGTGTGCAATGCGTATCGACGCCGTGCCGATTGGCAAGAACCCGCCGGAAGACGTCAACGTCATCATCGAGGTGTCCGTTGGCGGCGAACCGATCAAATACGAAATGGATAAGGAAGCCGGGGCGATGTACGTCGACCGCTTTCTCTACACCCCGATGCGCTATCCGGGCAATTACGGCTTCGTACCGCACACCCTGTGCGGCGATGGCGACCCGATCGACGTGATCGTCGTCAACCAGCGGCCGGTCGTGCCGGGTGCGATCATGAACTGCCGCCCGATCGGTGTGCTCCTGATGGAAGACGAGTCCGGCCAGGACGAGAAGATCATCGCCGTGCCGACTCACAAGCTCAGCAAGCGCTACGACAACATCAACGACATCTCCGACCTGCCGGACATCACCATGGCCCAGGTCAGGCACTTCTTCGAGCACTACAAGGATCTCGAGCCCGGCAAATGGGTGAAGATCACCGGTGTCGAGGGAACCGAAGCGGCCAAGCGGATGATCACCGAGTCGATCGAACGCGCCCGCATGGAAGGCGCCGAATAAGGCGCCTTTTTCGAGAGTTCAGTCGAGGCCGCAATCCGCAGCGGCCTCGATGCGTTCCATGTCCTGATCAGAAAGCCCGAAATGGTGGCCGATCTCATGGATCAGCACATGGGCGACGACATCTCCCAACGTCTCGTCCATGGCCGCCCAGTAATCCAGGATGGGCCTTCTGAAAAGCCAGATCCGGTTGGGCAGCCGGCCGGTCCCGGCCGCATCGTCGCCGTCGATCAGGCCGTTTCCTTCAAACAGTCCCAGAAGATCATGCGGGTCCTCGATGGACAGCGCATCGAGAACGTCGTCCGGCGCATATTCCGCCATGTTGATCTGGACATGCCCGCAGCGCAGCAGAAGGTCATCCGGAAGGCCGGCAAGCGTTTCACTCGCCATGGCTTCGAAATCACCAAGGTCGGGAGCCTTCAGCTCGGACCAGTCACTCCGGCTGACCGGATGGATCGACGCCATACTCATTCCTCTGGCCGCTCAAACTTGTCGTTATCGGCCTAATACGTAAGTAACAAAAAGATAAACGGCCAGACCTATCGCGAAAACAAGTCCCAGGCCGCGCCCGACCCGCGTCGCCCAGACCTCGACCAGGTCGTCCGCGTCCTTGTCGGCGGCGCTCATGTGGTTCCTGGCCCGGTCGGCCATGCGCACGAACGTCGACCCGCCGATGGTTTCGCTTTCCGCCTCGACCCGGTCCAGCACCCGCAGCGCCTCTTCGCGCTGCTTTTCTTTCGGGTGCTTTTCTTTCGTACGCCCGTCTTTCATGTGCCCGTCGTTGTGATGCTCTGATCCGCTCATGCCCCTACACTTACCCTGTTCGGGCGCCGTTTCAACAGCGCGGCCGAAATCAGCGCAAGCAGGGCAATCCCGCCAGAGGCGACGGCATTCCAGCCCGCGAAGGACAGACCGAACATCCGCCAGCTGGCTTCCGTGCAACTGACCACCCGTGTGGACTGCAGCGCCTGCAGCATGTCGGCGGCCTTCGCCGGAGCCGCGCTGCCGCCGCCGCAATCGCTGGGACCCGCCCAGAACTGCCACTCCGCTCCGGCCTGATAGGCCCCGAGACCCGCGCCATAGGCGAACACCGCCGTAGCCGCCAGCAGGAGCAGCATCGCAAGCCCCCGCTTCTCCCGGCCCATCAGCGTCAACGCCACGGCCAGCAGGGGCAGGCCGGCATAAAAGGGAAACCGCTGTTCCAGGCAGAGTTTGCAGGGCACATAGCCACCGATCAGCTGAAAACCCCAGGCCGTCGAAATAACCGCCAGTCCGCCGATCAGCGCCAGTCCCGTCAAGTTTCTCGCCAGTCGCTCTGCGGACATCGTGCCCTCCTGAATTCAGATATAGCGAAGCAGTATGAACCCGCCGACCAGCAGCACCACGAACAAGGTGAACATGAGACCGAGGCGCTTTTCGATGAAGGTCTTGATGGGCGGGCCGAACAGATACAGCAACGCGGCGACGGCGAAAAACCGCAGTCCCCGCGAGACGATGCTGGCGAAGATGAACACCGGCAGGCTGAGCCCGGCGACCCCGGAGGCGATGGTGATCACCTTGTAGGGAAACGGTGTCAGCCCGGCGATAAACACGAACCACCAGCCATACTGGTTGAAGACCGCCGTGAATTCGCTCAGCCAGTCCATCTTGCCGTAGAAGGTCAGCACCGGCACGGCCACCTGCTCGAACAGGAACATGCCGATCAGATAGCCCAGAATACCGCCCAGAACCGACGTGAGGGTGCACAGGGCGGCATACCACCACGCCCGCTCCCGCCGCGCGATCACCATGGGGATCAGCAGGAGATCCGGCGGGATCGGAAACACCGAGCTTTCGATAAAGGAGACCGACCCCAGCGCAACAGGCGCACGCGGTCCGGCGGCAAGGGACAAGGTCCAGTCATAAAGACGTCTGATCATGGCGCTTCCCATAGCGGGCGCGGCGGAAAAAGTCACCTGACGATTTTCTGAAAGGAACATGGAGCTGGAATTGAGCCGGTTTTGGTCATTCGCGCGCTCGAACTGCCCGGAGGGCAGTGGCGCGAAACCCAGCGCTCAAGTAGCCCGAAGGGCGATAGCGCCGGAATAATGGTGCCCCCCGCCGGACCACGCGCATTTAATTAATACAAGGACTTAGCTCAAAGTGGGACAGGAAATTGTCCCACTGTTTCCGCTATTTTTCGGGATCAGTGTCCCACCGATTTGAGCGATTTCGTTGGAAATTCACCAGCGCAGCCAAAGTGATATGACGCCAAAACAGCCTATTGCCATCCATGACCCCGAACACAATACAACCTATTGATATCATTCATTTTTGCCAAATCCCGTCTGAAAATAAGCGTAATTTGGCAAAAGTCAAATGATTCAGCGACTTAGCTGCATCTGTAGTCAAGCGGAGGTCGGAAGCGTAGACACAATTTTTCGTTGATGCTACCGGATAGCATCTAAGATCAAAGGCGATATTTGGCTGTGCCCGACCGTTTTCTTTTTAGAATGACGTATTTTCAAAATCTGCAGAGATATCTCGCGGATGGCAGGGCTTTTGCCAAAAATCATAAAGATATGCAGCCCGGCTTTCGGATATCATTCAACGACATTGTACAACGTCGCGGAACAGCTCTGTTCACGACACCATGCAATTCGAACGTCAATGATTTTGTGCCTTTCTATTTCTCGCCGGTCACAAAAATGGCTTACACGATCCACGCTGGAAATGTTCGGCTGATAGATCCCGAAGGTAAGGATCTTGGGACTGCACAGATGCAAGATGTCGCATATCTTGTCGTGAAACCTGCGACTCTTTTTGAAGGCGGGCGCACCTGCTGGTTTACTGATATCGCCTGTAATTCTGGCATCCCGCCGGTCTACGAAAATCAGCCAGAAAAACTCTCGACACACATCCAGTGGACACTTTTTGACGATACGCCAAAGAAAGCCATCATCACAGAGATTGGCTACACCGGCGTATGCAAATGGCAACACGACCGCGATGAACCGGTAGAGCACCAGATGCGCAGCAAACGTCGCATGGCAGAGTTTATGGTGAAGGACTATTTGAGTATGGATGAGGTTTTGTGCATCATACTGAAAAACGACGCACACCTTGCAACCGTTCAAGGCTGGATCAACGAGTCAGGTGCAAACATCCCTGTGTATGTCAAACCCGGATGTTATTTTTGAATGATGACCATCGAATATAAAAACGGCGACATGTTCGAAGAGCCTACCGAGGCGATTGTGAACACAGTCAACTGCGTTGGTGTGATGGGCAAAGGCGTAGCGTTGGAATTCAAACGGCGCTGGCCAGAAAACTTCAAGGCATACAAAAAGCTCTGCGACGAAAACAAAATTTCGCCGGGGCGCATGTTTGTTTTTGAGAACAACGACTTTCTCGGCGATGGAAAACATCGATACCTAATCAATTTTCCAACCAAACAGCATTGGCGAGCAAAATCCAAAATCGAATATGTTCAGGATGGATTGAAAGATTTTGTATGCCAAGTCAGGGCGCTTGGAATCCAGTCAGTCGCACTGCCGCCGCTGGGGTGCGGCAATGGTGGTTTGGATTGGTCGGAGGTTAGACCTCTTATCGAGCAGAGCCTTTCAGAACTACCTGAGGTGAAGTTCGTCGTGTTTGCCCCCGTGGCTGACACAATGAAACCGGAGCAGGTGTCCGTCCCTAATGATTTAACTGTGGGACGTGCAACGATGATGGTAGCGTTTGCTGAACTTGAGAAATTTTTCGGCGGCCACCTCACGCGCCTTACCGCGCAAAAACTTGCATACTTCCTTCAGGTCTTTGGGAGCGACTTTGGGCTGAAGTTCTCAAAACAACAGTTCGGACCATACTCCGAAACACTGCACAACGCTTTCAAAGCGATGGAGAACAAACGCTATATCCATGGTTATAGCAGCGAGGAAAAAACCGTAGTCGTAACACCAGCAACTTATGCTGCTGCCGACGAGTTTTTGAAATCGAAAGGCATCGATACAAGCCACATAGTCTCAAAGCTTTCACTTCTGATCGATGGCTATGAAACGCCCTACGGTATGGAGCTACTGTCGAGCGTTCACTTCCTATCTGTATCCGAGGGCATTACGACCCAGCCAGAAATGTCAGAAGCATTGGAGGCATGGAACGACCATAAGCGGGACAGTTTTCCGAGAGCAGCAGTCACGGCAGCGTTGGATCGACTGAAAGCTGATGGACTCATTCATCAGCAAACTGAAAACTCACAAACCTAAAAATATTTGGCGAAGAAGTCTTCAAATCCTGCTCTTGTTACAGGAACTAACAAATAAATATGGCTAAATCTTCGGTTTTCATCTCTACGGAGAGTCGCGACAAAATTTATGGCTATGCAGAGAATGAGTTTCGTGGTCGAAATTACACTTTAATTATTCTTAGAGACGACCAGACTTGCTATGCCTATTTTGGAAGGCGCCGACATGAATTTGGTCCGCTAACCATTCATTTTGAACCCAAAAGTGGTTCTGGAATAGTGAAATTCTCTGATGTCATTCAACAAATTAATGAGAACTTCGCTGACCGCCCATTTGTTGAGGTCGAGTCTGCTGAGTTCAAGTTTACCTTTATCACTATGGCAACGCGTGCGGACACCTATCGAAATTTGCTTGAAGAAATGGATACCTCTCAAGCAATCGAACTTCTTCTATCAATCAATGACCTGATAGTCACACAAGAATACGGACCAAACAATAGCAAATTAAAGAATCTTAGACACCGCAACAGAATAAAAAAGAACTTAATTAGAAGCACTGAGCAGCGTTTTCTTTTAGAGAATGGCATTGAAATAATAAAAGAAAACGAAAGAAGGGCGATAGATACAGCCGAACCTGAATTTACGTGTCATTTTGAGATAGAAGACGGAAGAGACTATTCTTTTTTCTTCCAGTTTGGTCGCACACACGATCTCGGCAGACGCATCGTAGTTCTAATAGGAAAGAATGGTTGCGGAAAAAGTCAAACGTTAAGGCATATTGCAAAACAGGCGCTTGATAGTTCGTTCGGAAGCTGGACTGGTAATTTTCACCCAAGCAGAGTTGTCGCTTTTTATTCTGGAACTCGAGCTTCGAAGATTTTTCCTATCCAGACACTGAAGCGCCGAACCTCAGGTTATAGGGTGCTAAGTCTTGCACACGACGACGCTACATCGTCCACAAGTGTAGCCGAAATTATCCTTGATTTGATAAGCAATAGAAGACTTATCGCTGATCAGAGCCGCTTTGAAATACTAAAGCAGTCTCTCAAAGAATCGGGTTCAAAGAGGCCGATCTGTATACTACACAATCACTATGGACCAATAAATATTCTCTCCATCCAAACGCCATACTTTAATTCAGACAGTCTTATCTTCCAAACAAAATCAGAAAACATAGTCGAAACAACTCCGGAAGAATTAGTCGAAAATATAGATGCAACGAAAGGTATTTTTCACGATACCCCTGATGACTTAAGTTCTGGAGAAGAAGCCTATGTACGTTTTTGCACCTATTCGGCAGAAAGTGTTGAAAATGGATCTTTATTACTCTTTGACGAACCAGAGGTGTTTCTACACCCTCAATACATTGATGCTTTAATGGGCTCTCTGCATAAGATTTGCGAACTTTCCGGATCAATCTCAGTCATCGCTACTCACTCTGCTTACGTGGTACGATGTGTGGAAGAGAATATGGTTCATATTATTCGAAACGAATTTGAAAAACGGGTAGAAATACAAAAGCCACGCATGAAAACATTCGGCGCCGACATCGGAATGCTCTCGCTATTCGTGTTCGGGGAAGATGAATTGGCCACAACTCGCAGACGGGCTTTAGAGTATGCTGAAAGCTTTGATGACCACGGCGAGCCAATTGAGAAGATTCTCCGCTCGGTCGCCTCTGAAGATTTGATTTCTAAACTTGTTAATAAAAATGAAGAATATTGACAAACCAATAGACCCAAGAACTGATTATATTAAAGAGGCTTGCACGAATAGCAAGTTGAAATCATATCCCAAGCTCCTAAAGTTCTCTCTTCGCGCCGAAAGAATTGAAAAGTATTATGACTCCTGCTCTGGAAGCCCAAATATCATTTTTGAATCAAAAAATTCAAAAGAAGAAAAGGACGAATTAGTCTATCTATACGATAATCCGCCTAACTGCTTGTCCTATATTGGAGAGCAAAGAAATTCTGAGGCAGGGGAGACCTGCCCTATGTGTGGCGGTTATTTTCCCACAACGCTGGATCACTTTCTTCCAAAGAAGAAGTACTCTGATTACGCTTTATTGCCGTATAACTTGGTCCCTGCCTGCGATTGCAACCAAAAGCGAGGGGATAGGACAATAGATCACTGCACTGGAGCACGTGTTCTTCATCCATTCTACGACAGCGTATTATCTATACCTCTTATAAGACTTGAATTTGACCCTAGCGCCCGTCCACCAAGATTTAAAATTCAATACTTACTCCACACTTCGAATCCGCATTACATTAACTTGGATTTTCACGTTAAGAATGTCTTATTAAGGACGAGCTTCTTAGAATTTGCTGCAAAAAAATGGTCCAAAATAAGGGACACTCCTAGGAGGACTCTGCCACTTTTTGACGACTACTGCAGCAACAACAAGCAGTTCAACGAATATTTAATCAACTTGTATAACACTGCGGCAGAAGATGACGGTGTAAACTCTTGGAAAGCTATTCTGTACCGTTCTGTTGCTGAACAAAGGATTTCTGACTGGCTCTTTCTCAACTATAAACGCACGGCCATTCTCAGAATTCTAAATAATAGAGCAAAATAGAGCTCACACAGTTTCACCTCACTGAAAGCAGTCGGTATACGCTCGCCCGCCCAATCCCGAGACGCTTTGCGATCTCGGAAGCGCCAAATCCAGCTTCTTTGAGCTCCCTGACTCGTGATGGATCAATCGCCTGTGGGCGGCCCCTATACTTCTCAGGATGTTTTGCCTTCGCCCTAGGCCGTGTGGACGGATTTGATCAAGATGAAGGCTGCGGCAATTGCGACGATGGACCGGAAGTTTCTGGCGGTTTTCTCGCAACGCAGGGCGACGCGTTTAAAGCGTTTGATCTTCCCCATCATTTGTTCGATGCGTGCGCGGCCGCGGTAGAGCGCTTTGGCGAAGTGCCTGGGAATCTCGCGCCGGTTTGATTTGTATGGAATGACCGGGACAGCCCCTGCCTTTCGCGCAGCCTCTCGATTGGCATTGCTGTCATAGCCCTTGTCGGCAACGATGGCCCGGTGCTTGATGTCGGGGCCGGTTTCCATGAGATCCGTAAACTGCTTGCTGTCAGAGGCTTCGCCACCGGTCAGTTCAAAGCCAAGCGTCAGGCCGTTCCGATCCGTTTTCAGATGGATTTTTGTTCCGAACCCGCCGCGCGAACGCCCGAGCGCTTGACCTTCCTGCCCCCTTTTGGCGCCGGCCGCCGAGACATGGGCGCGAATGACGGTACTGTCGAACATGGCGATCAGATGCGCGCCTTCATCAAGCCCGGCCAGAATGGAAAAATAGTCCTCGAACACACCGGCCCTGCCAAGACGGTCGAAGCGTTTCCAGACGCTGTTCCAGTTGCCGAACCGCTCGGGCAAAGCGCGCCAGGAGATGTTGTGAAGCGTGAAATAATGCAGTGCCTCGAGAAACAGACGGTCATTCTTTGCCTTCGCGCCAACCCGTGGCAAGCAAGCCCGGAAAACCTCCAGTGCCAGTTCGAAATCCCGTTCTGTCATCTTGGTACACATCGCCGACCTCCAAATCACGTCGGCAACCAATGAATCACTTTGAAATCAAATCCGGAATCCCAAAACTTATACCTGAGTCAATTCGTCCACACGGACTAGTGCATAGTTGTATACTTAGCGTGTCAAAATAAAATCTTACTAAAGGAGTAGTGTACCGCTCTGCGCTTGTGCTCAAGCATGCTGGAAAATAATAATTTTCTCTGATTTCTGGAATGAGGACGCATTGCATGAATACAATTTTGCCCATCTTCATTCTCTTTACACGCAGAGGCTCCAGCGTCCTCTTCTCATGAAAGGACCTAAGTTTTGCACCAGAAAATTGACTTTAGGTATCTCACAACAGCTAGCAACTCTCGAAATTCAACCCTCTAGAGGATCCTCTCATCGAGGTGGAAATGTCCCACTTTTTCGAAACGCCCTTCAAAGTGGGACAATTTCGAAACATGGGCAGCTGAATTTATTGAAAAAAATATTGAAGTGGTGCCCCCCGCCGGAATCGAACCGGCACTTCCGAAGAAACGGGATTTTGAATCCCGCGCGTCTACCAATTCCGCCAGAGGGGCGACCGGCACCGGGAAGGGTGCCTATCATGAGCATTTGAGCGATGCAAGCGGTTAGAGCGGCCGGATCCGGCAATCCGGCGGATCTGCTGGCCCGCCCGCTCGCCCGCCCGGCAGGCGGCAATACCTTCAATTTTACCAGCTCTGCAAACCCACCGTTTACCCTGACTCGATTCAAATCGCGATTTTTCCCAACAGGTGAGCAGGATTCAGCCTGGCTTAAGACTCCGTCAAAGACCGCTTCCTAGAGTGTCCCGACAGTGGGGGAGCGACAGATCATGGTATTCCGCAACAATTCGATGGCCGCAAGAACGGCCACCGCAGCGCGTATTGCGAACGTAAAACCGCTTGGACAGGCGGCTCCCGCCATGGGCCCGGGTGCAGTCGCCGCGCCGGAAACCACCCTGTTCTCCCTTTCGCATCTGAACAAGGACACGCTCAAGCCCTCGCCCATCGACCAGAGCTGGATCCTGGAGGGCAACCCGCAAGCGCGGTGCCATAATCTTTTCAGGATCGCAGACAACTGGACCTCCGTCGATCACTGGTCCTGCACCTCCGGAAAGTTCCGCTGGCAATATTTTTTCGACGAAACCATTCTCATCCTCGAAGGCGAAGCGTTCATCACCGATGACGACGGCGTGACATATCATGCGGTGCCGGGCACAACGCTTTCATTCCCTGACGGCTCCGCCGCGATCTGGGAAGTCCCGTCCTATATCCGCAAGGTCGCCTTTAACCAGAAGTCCGTGCCGTCTTACCTTCACAAACTCTGCCGGCTGATCAACAAGATCCATCGTAACATCTTCACCTGAGCCTCCGGACCGCCGGAAGCACGGCGGCCGAAGCCTCGGCCGGAAACGCTTAGACGGCTCACAAAAGCGCAAATTGTGCGCTTTTTCTGGACAAGTGCATTTGGCTTGTCTAGAAATTTTGCATGAGCAAATCAGGACGTGAAATCGAGCTCAAGCTCGAACTGGATCCGACGGCGCAGGATGCGCTGAAAAGCGCCGGCACCATTGAAGGCTTTACCGCTGGACGCCCGGTCACCAGGACCTTGCAGTCGATTTATTTCGACACGCCGGACCAGGCGCTGCGCAAGGCGAAGATCTCCCTGCGGGTGCGCAAGACCGGCCGGAGCTGGGTGCAGACGGCCAAGATTGGCACCGGTGTCATGGCCGGATTGTCCACCGCCGTGGAAGCCGAACATCCGGTCAGCACCCGGGCGCTGGATTTTTCGGTCATAGAGGATGCCGACGTCCGGAAAAAACTGGCGGAAATCATTGGCGACGCCCCTCTTGGCGAGTGTTTCGAGACGGTGATGAAGCGGACAACCCGTCAGCTGACCCGCGACAGCGACGGCGCGCAGATCGAACTGGCGCTCGACACCGGCAACATCCTGGCGGGCGCGGGAAGCCAGCCGCTGACCGAACTGGAGATGGAGCTGAAATCCGGGCCGGGCCTTGCGGTCTTCGAGGCGGCCAAGGCTTTGCTCAGGGATACGCCATTCCGGTTTTCCCCCTACAGCAAAGCCGAACGGGGCTACCGCTTCGCCGAAGGCGTCACCGCAGCGGAGGGCGCCCCCTATTTCGCCGAGCCGGTCGAATTCGCCTCCGGGATCAGCGCCGAGCTTGCTTTCCGGGACGTTCTGCGCTCCTGCCTTACCCAGATTGCTGAAAACCGGCTGGTGGTTCTGTCTTCCGATGACCCGGAAGGACCGCACCAGCTTCGCATCGGCCTGCGCCGGCTGCGCAGCGCCTTCCGGCTGTTCAGACCGATCCTCAATCCTGCGACGCTGATCCCCCTGGATGATATGGCGCAGACCATCGCCGCAGAAGCCGGCGCCTTGCGGGACCTCGACGTGCTGATTGAAGAGATCGTCGCGCCATTGGCCGCCAGGGCGCCGGAAAGCCTGTCCTTCGACGCGCTGCTTGAAAACCTGAACGCGACCCGGAGCCAGGACACACGCCACACGCTGGTAAAGCATTTGAGATCAGCCGAAGTGAACGGTTTCCTGCTCGACCTGGCCGCCTACACGGAAGGCCGTGGCTGGCTGGACCCCGAGAATTTCAGACAGACGAAAAAGCTGGCGCAGCCGGTCGAAAAATTCGCGGACAAGGCCCTCGCCAGGCAGTGGAAGAAGGTTCTGAAATTCGGCAGCCGCATTGAGGATCTGTCGATTCCAGAACGCCATGAGATGCGCAAGGCCATGAAGAAGATGCGCTACGGCGTCGAATTCTTCGGCTGCCTCTATCCGAAGGGCACGGTCAAGCCGTTCCTCAAGCGCATGAAGAGGCTTCAGGATATTTTCGGTTATCTGAATGACGTCGCCATGGCCGAGAAGCTGCCGCAGACCTGCACCGCTTCCGGGCCGCAGGCGGAAGCGGCTCATCAGGCCGTCGGCTTCGTCATAGGCTGGCACGAATGCCGCTGCCAGACCATGTGGCAGCACGCCAGGGGCTATTGGGACGCCACGCGGGAAACGCCGAAGTTCTGGACCTGAAGCCCCTGCAGGAAACCGGACGCCTGCGCCAGAAGAACGAGGCCACTGACGATCTCTCCCGCCTGGCCAGCCATGTGCCGGAGGCCTTTTCCCTTTCGCCCGGCAGCATCCGCTCCGGGGCGGCCACAAAACCGCCCCGGAAAGTTCGGCCGTCAGGCGGCCTTGTCGGCGGGTTCCCAGGCAAATTTCCGGAAAGGCGCATCCACGGGCGTGTGGGCGACATGGTTGGTGTAGTTGGACATGATCTTCTGGCTGTAACCCAGGATCACCTCCAGAATGTTGCGCTTGGTGAAACCCGCATCCAGGAAAGCCTGCACGTCACCCTCGGACAGGTTGCCATGGGAGCGAATGAGTTTCAGGGTGAAATCACGCAGCGCTTCCAGGCGCGGTGTCGGCAGCGGCGTCTTGTTGCGCAGCGCCTCGGTGATGGCATCGTCGACATTCATGCTCTTGGCGATGCCTGTATGCGCGGGCACGCAGTAATGACATGCGTTCTCCACGTTCACGGTCTGCCAGACCACGGTCAGCTCGTCCTTGTCGAAGCTCGAATTCGCAAACAGCTCATGCACGCGCTGATAGGCCTCCAGCAGACCCGGCGCCTCGGCCATCACCGCATGAAGCCCCGGCACCATGCCAAAGGCTGCCTTGGATTTCGCCAGCAGCGGACGGGACTCTTCCGGAGCGTTGGTCTCGTCGTAAAGCGTGAAGTCGGTCATGTCTGTTGATCCCTTTAAGTTGCTCCGGGGCCGAAACCCCAGAAGTATCCGGCGGCAGGCCGGGCTTGCGATCAGCAGATAGGTGTGTTTGAGTGATTGCTCAATAGATTACTTGAGCGATCACTCAAATGTGAGCCCGACCCACGATTTCCGGACGGGACATTCCGGGCGGAGGACCCTATTTTTTTCCCATGAAACGAGCTCACCCCTATGACCGCGAGAAAGCGCTGGACGCGGCGCAGGACCTGTTCTGGCGCAAGGGCTATCACGCCACGTCCCTGAAAGATCTGGAAGCTGCGCTGGCCATGAAGCCGGGCAGCATCTATGCCGCGTTCAAGAGCAAGGAGGCGCTCTATCTGGCAAGCCTGGAGCGCTATTTCCTCAGTGGCCGCCATGCCCTGCGGGAGCAGATGGCCGGTGCAGGCACCGTTCTGGGCGGGCTGGCGGATCACCTGAGAAGCCACGGCAACATGACCGGCGAGACGTCCGACGGCCGAGCCTGCATGATCGTCAAGACCCTTCTGGACACCACCGACGACGACGGCGCGGTCTCCGACAGGGCCCGCGCCTATTTCGAGGCCATGCGCGACGAATTCGCCCGGTTCTTCCGCAAGGCCCGGGACAACGGCGAACTCCCTCCCGACGCCGACCCTGACCGCCTCGCCCGCCGATACCAGGCCAATATCACCGCCCTCAGGGTGGAGGCACATCTCGGCGGCGACCCTGCCGGCGTGAAGGACCTGGCCGCCAGCATGGCGCGGGATGTGGAGAACCTGCAGGTTGGCGGCGGAACGCATCAGCACTGAAAGAGCAAGGGCACGGCCTCCCGCCCTGGCGGGCGTCAGGCGTCGGCATCCGTGTGAGCGGATGACGCCGCCGAGGGACTGGGCGCCGCCTTCGGGCGGGAGGCACGATCAGACGGGCGCCGGTAGTCCGGACCCCAGCGTGATGTCCAAAGCCCTCAGAAATGAACCTTGATGCCCGCGAAGGGGCCATTGACGGTCAGATCGTCCATTTTGGCGGTATCGGAAAAATTCCAGTCCAGATAGCGCCACCCCACGACCGCGTCGAACCTGTCGAAGCGGTAGCCGAGGCCGCCGAGCGCCTGCCAGGTCAGGTCGCTTTGTCCGGTACCGACATCGCCATAATAGGTGACAAAATACCGGTCGGCGAAATTCGTCTGGCCGCGAAGGCCGACAATGCCGTCCCAGACATGCCCCTGGCCGACAACCTCGCCGCCGGCCCGACCGATATTGAAACTCAGGTCGGACTTGAGCCAAAGATAGCGCGTACCGGCAAATGCCTTGAGTTCGGTGTTATCGGTTTGCAGGACGGAATACCCGACGGCAGTCGTGTTGATCAACGCCTGCATCTTGATGCCGACACCGGTCTCCACCGACCGGCCGATGATATTGGCCGTGGACGTGCGGGTTCCCTGGAGGTTCATGTAAATGAAGTCCGAAAACCCGGTCCATCTTCCGTTCTGGGCCGTAAGACCCGCCATTGCAGTGAAGTTCAGGTTCTGCAGGATCTGCCAGAGCGGCAGCTCCATTTCGTCTCGCCTGATGGTTTCAAGGTTGATCTGGGGGAGCCATCCATAGATATCGGCATTGAATTTCCAGCCATGATCAGACTGAAAAGACGTTGGATTTCCGCCGGAAGCATCCTGCGCAATCGCGGCTGACCAGGAGCCGACTGCGAGACCAGCCGCAATCAGCAGCTTTGAGATGATGTCCCTCACCCTGCTCTCTTTCCGTATTTTTCAAGTCTGATTTCACGCCCTGATGAAATTTATACGCTGTCGATTATGCATTGCCAATATAACGCTACGGTAATTTTCAATAACTGGCCCCTCGACACCGGCCGCGCACATCGCTCACCGCTTTCACTAACTTGTACTGGCAGGTAGGTGGCGCCCTCACTCCGCCTCATTCACCACAAGCTGCACCCGGTCAGCCGCCACCCGTGCCCGCGTGTACTGTATCGGGCGGCCTTCCATGTCGAGGTTGACGCTTTCCATGATCATGACGGGCTGCCCCAGCGCCATGCCGAGCTGGCGGGCGTCCCTCGCCTCGACGAGGTCAGCCGTAATGCGGGTTTCCTTGCGCCGGTAATCGGTGATCCCGGCGCGGGCCAGGGCCGTGGTGATGGAACCGCTGTCGGCGTAGTCGGCAACGAAATTCGGCACCCGCGCCTGCTCGAACCAGCTTGTGGCAATGATCATCGGCACGCCGTCGGCGACCCGCAGGGCTTCCACCCGGGTCAGCACCGTGCCGAGCGGCACGTCGAGGCGGTTGGCCAGCAGCCCGTCGGCTTCCTCGGTCGCCGAGCCGATGATGCGGCCGTCCGGCGCCCGGTCCTGGCCAGAGACGATTTCCGAATACCGCGTCCGTGGGCCGATCGGATAGGTGAGCGGCGTCGAGGCGACGAAGGTGCCCCGGCCCTGATCGGCGCGCAGGATGCCTTCACCCGTCAGCGCGGCGATGGCGCGGCGTACGGTGTGGCGGTTGACGCCAAATCTGCTGGCCAGCTCGGATTCCGGCGGCAGCCGGCTGCCTCTTTCAAACACACCGCTGACGATCTCGGCCTTGAGCGTTTCCATGATCTGCCGCCAGACGGCGATGCCCGCGCCGCGGTCGAGTGTGCTGTTGGTCGTCATGCATCCGTCATCAAAGTTCGCTACCAAAGAGTCAATCGGATTATTTGTATAGACAAATAGACGAATCAAGACTAGAGATTTTGAAAATATCACGACCCCTTCAGGCGGTTGTCCCCGGAACTCCAGAGGTCCGGACAGCCGCCCAGCTTCAGAAGGCACCCTTCATGAGCGAAACCACAGTCAAAGACCGGACCGGAAAGGTCCCTGACGCATTCCCGGAAAATGCCTCCGGCGTCCGGAAGAAGATCATGGCCACACTGGCCGCAGCCACGCCGGAAGCCGTTGCCGGGAAATATGAAAACCTCGCCGTGCCTTCCTTCGATCTCGTCCGCCAGCCGGAAACCGGGCTGGTGATGGTGCGTGGCCGCATGGGTGGCACCGGCAGCCCGTTCAATCTGGGCGAGATCACCGTGACCCGCTGCGTCGTGCGTCTGGAAACCGGCGAGACCGGCAGCGCCTACAGCCTTGGCCGCAGCAAGAAGAAGGCATTGCATTCGGCGGTGATCGACGCCCTCTGGCAGCGCCTGGAAACGCGCGCGCTGATCGAAAATGACATCATCGCCCCGCTTGCCGCCGCGCAGCAAACCGCCAAAGAGACGGTCCGGCAGGAAACAGCGGCAACGAAGGTAGACTTCTTCACCATGGTGCGGGGAGACGACTGATGACCGCAACGCAGGAAACGCAACACTCGCAGGCGATGACGCCGCTTGCCGCCGGGTTTCATGACCCGGTTCACGATGCCCAGGCCTGTTTCCGGGCCGTGATGAACGCCATGGCCCGTCCGGGCACCCGGCAGTCGCTGGACACTGCCGGCCTGAAGCCGCCCGCGCCACTGACGCCCGTCGCGGCGGCGCTTGCGCTGACCCTCTTCGACTACGACACACCCGTCTGGCTCGACAAGCCGCTGATGACGTCCGAGGCGGTCAAGGCCTTCCTGCGCTTTCACACCGGAG
The DNA here is from genome assembly GCF_947496995.1 of uncultured Roseibium sp. Lineage (GTDB taxonomy): Bacteria > Pseudomonadota > Alphaproteobacteria > Rhizobiales > Stappiaceae > Roseibium. Next base: position 132,353 of record NZ_CANMFD010000005.1, on the reverse strand, counting down.
CGCCGATCGTCAGCGAGCCTGTGGAGGCCGCCTTCGCGCTGGTCGCCAATCCGGGACAGATGATCCCCCTGGCGAGCTTCAACCAGGGCTCGGCCGAATATCCGGACCGCTCGGCAACCGTCATCCTGCTCGGTCAGGATTTTGCCGCGGCACAGACGGCAACGCCGGCGGTGACCCTGACAGGCCCCGGCATTCAGGACAGCACGACGTTTCCGGTCGGCCCGGTTCCACCGGTGTTCTGGGAACAGGTTACCGCCAACAGCCGGCAGTTCCCGCGCGGCATCGACCTGATTTTTGCCGGCACCGCGGGGATTGCCGCACTCCCCCGGTCCACACGCATCCTGCCGACGGAGGTCTGACGCCATGTATGTTGCCGTCAAGGGTGGTGAAAAGGCCATCCGCAACGCCCACAAGCTTACGGCGAAGCGCCGCAGGGGCGACACCTCCGTTCCCGCGCTGACACTGGAACAGATCGCGCAGCAGCTAGCCCATTCGGTCGCGCGGGTGATGGGCGAAGGTTCGCTCTACGACGAAACGCTGGCCGCACTGGCAATCAAGCAGGCGCGCGGCGATCTGATCGAGGCCGCCTTCCTGATGCGCGCCTACCGCACGACACTGCCACGCTTCGGCTACAGCACGCCGGTCGACACCGGTGCCATGCTGGTCGAGCGCCGGATCTCCGCCACCTATAAGGATCTGCCCGGCGGCCAGGTTCTGGGCCCGACCTTCGATTACAGCCACCGCCTGCTGGATTTTGCCCTTGCGGCGGAAGATGACGGCGCGGAGCAGCCTGTCGAGATGGCGGAAAACGACGATCAGGCCATGCCGCGGGTCACCGACCTCTTGGGCGACGAAGGCTTGATGGAACCGGATCCCGTCTCCGACGAGGAGACGCCCGTCGGCGACCTGACACGCGAGCCGCTGTCCTTTCCGGCCGACCGCGACCTGCGGCTGCAGAACCTTGCCCGTGGCGACGAGGGCTTCCTGCTGGCGCTCGCCTATTCCACCCAACGCGGTTATGGCCGCACCCATCCTTTTGCCGGCGAGATCCGTTACGGCGAAATCGAGGTGGAATTCTTCGCCGAGGAACTCGGGTTCGCGGTCACGCTCGGCACCATCAAGGTCACCGAATGCCAGATGGTCAACCAGTTCGCTGGCTCCGCCCAGGCCGCGCCGACGTTCACACGCGGATACGGGCTTGTCTTTGGTCAGGCGGAACGCAAGGCAATGTCGATGTCGATGGTCGACCGGTCGTTGCGCTGGCAGGAGCTGGGCGAGGAACCGATGGCCCCGGCCCAGGACGTCGAATTTGTCCTGTCCCACTCCGACAACATCCAGGCGACCGGCTTCGTCGAACACCTGAAGCTGCCCCACTACGTTGATTTTCAGGCCGAGCTCGACCTGGTGCGCCGCATGCGTGCCGAATGGTTCGAAAAACGCCAACAGCAGGAACAGGGCGAAGCCGCCCCGGAGGCCGCACAATGACCGATACGGCACAGATCCCGGACAGCGTCCACGAGCAGGGCGAATACAATTTCGCCTATCTGGACGAACAGACCAAGCGCATGATCCGCCGCGCGATCCTGAAAGGCATCGCCATCCCCGGCTACCAGGTGCCTTTCGCCTCCCGCGAAATGCCGATGCCCTATGGCTGGGGAACCGGCGGTGTCCAGGTGACGGCGGCGATCCTCGGCAAAAGCGATTGCCTGAAGATGATCGACCAGGGCTCCGACGACACAACCAATGCCGTCTCCCTGCGCGGTTTTTTCGAAAAGACCGCCGGGGTCAGGACGACTTGCGAGACGGCGGAGGCGACCATCATCCAGACCCGCCACCGCATTCCGGAAAAGACCCTGCGCGAGGACCAGATCCTGGTGTTTCAGGTGCCGATCCCCGAGCCCCTGCGCTATCTGGAACCGCGTGAAACCGAAACCCGCAAGATGCATGCGCTGGAAGACTACGGCCTCATGCATGTGAAGCTCTACGAGGACATCGCCAAAAACGGCCATATCGCCACGACCTACGCCTATCCGGTCAAGGTCAACGACCGCTATGTGATGGACCCCTCGCCGACGCCGAAATTCGACAATCCGAAAATCGACCGGATGGCCGCGCTACAGCTCTATGGCGCGGGCCGGGAAAAACGCATCTACGCCATCCCGCCCTATACCAAGGTCAAGAGCCTCGATTTCGAGGATTATCCCTTCGAGATCCAGCAATTCGACAAGCCCTGCGGCCTCTGCGGCGCGGAAAACGTCTATCTCGACGAGGTCATCCTCGATGACAAGGGCGGGCGCATGTTCGTCTGCTCGGACAGCGACTATTGCGAAGAACGCCGTGCGGACGGTCATCTCGGTCCGATGGCGGCGGATCCGGCTGCCGCGCGGGTCGGCAACACCAAAACCGGGGAGACGGTCCGATGAACCTGTTTCACGCAGAAGACCCGCTGCTGCAGGTCCACAATGTTACCCGTTACTACGGCGACCGCATCGGCTGTTCGGAGGTCTCCTTCGACCTCTGGCCGGGAGAGGTTCTGGCGATTGTCGGGGAAAGCGGCTCCGGCAAGACCACCTTGCTCAACTGTCTCTCCACCCGTCTCGCGCCGACGGCCGGCGCCATTGAATACCGCATGCGCGACGGCGCCATGCGCAATCTCTATCAGCTTACCGAAGCAGAGCGCCGCCTGCTGATGCGCACGGACTGGGGCTTCGTGCACCAGAACGCCGCCGACGGCCTGCGTATGAATGTCTCCGCCGGGGCAAATGTCGGCGAGCGCCTGATGGCGGTCGGCGCGCGCCACTACGGCAACATCCGTTCCACGGCCGACGATTGGCTGGGCCGGGTCGAGATCGACAACGAGCGGATCGACGACGATCCGCGTTCCTTTTCCGGCGGCATGCGCCAGCGGTTGCAGATCGCCCGCAACCTCGTCACCCAGCCACGGCTCGTCTTCATGGACGAACCTACCGGCGGGCTCGACGTCTCCGTGCAGGCGCGCCTGCTGGATCTGCTGCGCCGTCTGGTCGCCGATCTCGGCCTGTCGGTGGTGATCGTCACCCACGATCTCGCCGTTGCTCGGCTGCTCTCGCACCGGATCATGGTGATGCGCCACGGCAATGTCATCGAGGCCGGCTTGACCGATCAGGTGCTGGACGATCCGCGCGAGCCCTACACCCAGCTTCTCGTCTCTTCCATTCTCCAGGTGTAAAGGAGGCTTCAGATGCCAGTCCGTCTCTACCTCAACAATGTCGGCAAGGCCTTCACCATGCATCTGCAGGGCGGCGCCGTCATTCCCGTGGTCGAAAACGTGGAATTTTCCGTCAGTGCCGGCGAGTGTGTCGTGCTTGGCGGCCCCTCCGGTGCGGGCAAGAGCTCGATCCTGAAGATGATCTACGGCAATTATCGCTGCGACGAGGGCCAGATCCTGGTCACCATCGATGACGAGATCATCAACGTGGCAGGCGCCGAACCGCGCAAAATTCTCGGCCTGCGTGACAGCACCATTGGCTATGTCAGCCAGTTCCTGCGCACCATCCCGCGCGTTTCCGCCGAGGATGTGGTCGCCGAGCCGCTGATCGCGCAAGGCACAAGCGAGACGGAAGGCCGGGACGTCGCCCGCGCCCTGCTTTCACGGCTCAACGTTCCGGAACGCCTGTGGACCCTGCCGCCGGCGACCTTTTCCGGCGGCGAACAGCAGCGGGTCAACATCGCCCGCGGCTTCATCGCTCATTATCCGATCCTGCTTCTGGACGAGCCGACCGCTTCGCTTGACGCCGCCAACCGGGCGGTGGTCGTCCGGCTGGTGGAGGAAAAGAAGGCCAAGGGCGTCGCCATGGTCGGCATCCTGCACGATCAGGATGTCCGCGACCAGATTGCCGACCGGATCGTGGACGTCACCAAATTCGGCTCGGAGGCTGCCGCCTGAAACAAACCGTCAGGTGAATGAAAAGGAAATCGAGGAAAGCCTTGCGAGCAGATCAAAACTGTCACAGAAAAGTCACCGCCCCTCTTTAGGTCTTGACCTTCCCCAACATGAGTTCGTGATTCCGGACATGCGCTACGCAATCTATTTCGCCGCAGAGGCCGACGACCGCCTGATGCAGCTCGGCAATGCCTGGCTCGGGCGCGATCCGTTTTCGGGTGAGGACCTCCGGCAGCCGGAGATTGCCGGGTTGTCGCCCGAGACTGTTCGCGAACTCACCGCCGACCCGCGCCGTTACGGCTTCCACGGCACCCTGAAAGCGCCGTTCTTCCTCCGCGAGGGAGAAAACGAAGCAACTCTCCTGGAAGCCTGCGCGGCGTTTGCGGGCCGGATCGCACCATTCGAAATCCGGGGGCTCGACGTCAACCGGCTCGGCAAGTTCCTGGCCCTGACCCCGAACGGCTCCGAACCGGACCTGCAGGCCTTCGCCGCCCAGTGCCTGCGCGCCTTCGAACCGTTTCGCGCCCCGCTGAGCTCTGCCGACCTGGAGCGGCGTCGCAAGAGTGGTCTTACTCTTAGGCAGGACGCCTATCTGAGCGACTGGGGCTATCCCTATATTTTCGACGAATTCCGCTTTCACATGACGCTTTCCAACAAGCTCGACAACGAAACGGAAGCGGACGCACTGGCACAGGCTGCACGATCCTTTTTCGCCGAACTCACCGGCAGGCCGCGCACCTGCCACACGTTCGGGCTTTATGTCGAGCCGGAAGCCGGTGGCCCGTTTCAGGTTCTGAAAATCTTCACCCTGACCGGCACCCTCACACCCCGGGCTGCGGAAGAACAGACAGGCGGCTCGACCCGCAAGGAGAACGCATGAGCACACATCCGAAAGTCTTCCGGAACGCAAGGCTTGTTCTTGCGGATGAAGTCATCGACGGGTCTCTTTCGCTCGACGGCAATGGATTGATCGAAACAATCGGGTCTCCGACGACGGCAGACGGGCACGATTGTGACGGCGATTACCTGCTGCCGGGCCTCGTCGAGCTGCACACCGATCACCTTGAGTCCCATTACGCGCCGCGTCCCAAAGTCCGCTGGAACGCCATTTCAGCCGTCCAGGCTCATGACGCGCAGATCGCCTGCGCGGGCATCACCACTGTGTTCGACGCCCTCAGGGTCGGCATGGATGAGGATGCGGACCTGCGCTATCCGGACATGCGCATTCTCGCCGACGCCATCGAAACCGGTCAGAAGGAAAATCGCCTCAGGGCCGATCACTTTATTCACCTGCGCTGCGAGGTCTCCGCCCCCGACGTCCTGGAAGCCTTCGAGGTGTTCAAGGACGATGAAAGCATCCGGCTGATTTCCCTGATGGACCACACCCCCGGGCAGCGCCAGTTCGTTTCGCTGGACGCCTACAAGATCTATTACCAGGGCAAGAAGGGCTTTTCCGACGCCGAAATGGAAGAGTTCATCCGCCAGCGGAAGGAACGCGCCAGCGGACTGGCGCCGGAGAACCGCAAGCAGCTGTCCGCGATAGCGCAAAAGCGCGGCATCACCATCGCCAGCCATGACGATGCCACCCGCGATCATGTTGACGAGGCGATCGGTCTGCACACGAAAATCGCTGAATTTCCGACCACCGTCGAGGCCGCCAGGGCGTCGCATCAGGCCGGCATGGCCGTGCTGATGGGGGCGCCGAACGTGGTGCGCGGCGGGTCCCACTCCGGCAATGTTTCCGCGAGAGAGCTGGCCGAAGCCGGCTGCCTCGACGTTCTGTCTTCCGATTATGTCCCGGTGTCGCTGGTGCAGGCGGCTTTCCAGCTCGCCGATGAAGTCGAGGCGATTTCCCTGCCACAGGCTGTCGCCATGGTCACCTCAACCCCGGCAAGGGCCATTGGGCTGAAGGATCGCGGTGTGCTGCAGCCCGGACTGAGAGCGGATCTCATTCAGGTGAAGCTGGCCGGTGACGTCCCCATCGTACGCGGCGTCTGGCGCGAGGGACGACGCGTTGCCTGACGCCGCCGCCAAACTCGGCCCCGGTCGCATGGTGCTGGTCGTCGGCCCGAGCGGAGCCGGCAAGGATACGTTGATGGCGGCGCTGAAGGATCGGCTCCGCAGCCGAAGCGATGTGCACTTCGCCCGCAGGGCAATTACCCGGCAGGCGGATGTAGACGCTGAGGACCACGACACGCTGGACCGGGCCGGCTTCGAGCATCTGGTTGCCACCAAAGAGGTGGCGCTTGCCTGGGAAGCTCATGGTCTCGGCTACGTCATCCCGAAGACCTGTGACGAGATCATCCGCTCAGGTGGTACCGTCATTGCCAACGGCTCGCGGCGGGTCTTGAAGCAGGCCGAACAGAAATACGAAAACGCCGTCGTGCTTCTGATCACGGCTCCGGTCGAAATCCTCGCCGACCGCCTCGCTGCCCGCGGCCGCGAAACCCGGGACGAAATCCGCAAGCGGCTGGAACGTGCGGACCTTGAACCGGAAAATGTCACCAGTCTCATCCGTATCGAAAACACCGGCACGGTTGAAGATGCCGTGGAGAAGATGATGACGGCACTGGATCTCTGATCCGAACAGACCCGCCCTGTCCTCAATTCTTCTTTTTCTTGTTCCCGAACACGTTGCCAAGCAGGCCGGACGGCAGACCGAAGCCTTCCTCGACGGCTTTCAGAATTTCCTCGTCGTTGACGTCGCCCTCGATAACCTTCTGCACATCAATCTGCGTGCGGCCGCCCGTTGCTTTCTCGATAGCCTTGTTGGCCGTATCGACCAGCGCCTCGGAGGGGTCTTTCTTGCCCTGAAGGATCGAAATCAGCTCACCGCCGGATTTCTGCAACTGTTTGTAGGCCGCTTCGGGGTTTTCCAGAATGCCTTTGATATCCGGATAGATGCGCGGATCGTTCCAGGATCCTTCGATCACGATCGGTACACCCAACCCTGCGAGCTTCTTGTCCTCGCCCTTGCGACGCGGCTGCGGCGCCTGGCCTTCGAGTGTCGGCACGATTTTCGGCTCCACCCGCCAGGCAAGCGTCTGCTTCGGCATGTCGGTCGTGCCTTTGCCGCTCATGCGCACCAGCGGGCCAACCAGCGAAAGATCTGTTGTCGTTGCGATACCGTTCTTGATCTGGAACGTCGCCCCGAGAGAGCTGAAATCGGTTTTCGCGGACGAAGCCTCCTGCCAGCCGAGCAGGGTCTCGAGGGACAGGCCCCGCACCATTTGCGGAATGTTGATGCCGCGGATCGCACCGTCGGCGAACTGGTAGCTTGCCGTGCCGTTCAACCCCTGGACAAGCGCCTGTTCGCTTCCCCCCTTTGAGGTCACGTCCAGGCTGATCGCCGCCTTGCCCTCGATCCAGTCAAAATCCACCGCGTCACGCAGCAGAGGATAGGCATTCAGCTTGGCGAGCGACACCTTGGCAGCGATCTGCGGCGTGTCCGATGCACCGTTCAGCGTCACCGTTCCGCTTCCCGAGCCGCCATAGAGCGAGAGCTTCTCCAGATTGGCGGTCAGGACGCCGTTCTTGATCTTGGTCGTCAGCGCACTTTCGTCGATCTTGATCTTGTGCCAGCGGATTTCGCTGGTCGTGAGCTGAAAATCGGCATCCACCGCCTGCAGGCCGGAAAAGTCGATCTGCGCCGAACTCCAGCCGGATGTGCTGCCTTTTTTACCGCCGTTGCCACTGCTCTGGCCGCTGCCGGAAGACCCCGATGCACCGCCACCCGACCCGGACGATCCGCCCAGATAAGGATCGAGCACCAGTTCGCGGAGCGCAAGGCGCGCCGTGACGCTCGGCTTGCCGCCCAGCCGGATTTTGCCGTTTGCCTCTCCGGAGGTCGCATCCAGCGTGAAGCGTGTTTCCTCGAATGTCAGCGTATCGCCCTGCATGCCGAAAATGCCGGAGGCCTTGAATGTCTTCAGGCCGTTTCCTGCACCGATCGGCTGGCCCATCCAGGCCATCAGTCCGCGCAGGTCGGCGGTTTCCACGTTCACAGCACCGTCAAGCGCACCTGACGTCGACGCCTTGCCGTCAAACCCGGCGCTCACCCGGTTGCCCTTCACGGTCACCGATACCGGCGCGGCATTTCCTGCGAGCAACTTCGCCGTATCCGCCCGCCCCGTCAGGCTGAACGCTTCACCGCGCCAGGACAGGGCACCACTCAGGGCAATCGGCTTTTCAAGGCCCTGCAGTTCCACATCCATGGCGAGATTTGTCAGTCTGTCGGCTTCAGGATCGCCGCCCATGGCGGACGACAGGCCGAGACCGCCGATCTCGCCTTCGGCAATCGAGACAGATCCGTTGAGGTCAAGACCTGCCACCAGTTCCTCACCGGTCATGCCGACAGTTTCAAACGCCAGATCCGCGCTCAACTTGCCGCTGGCGGGCATATCCTGTCCCGCCAGAAGCAGAAGGTCAGATATCGATCCGTCTTTCAGGACAAGCCGGCCGGAAACTTCCGGCACCAGGCCGGAAAGATCCGCATCTGCGGCTCCGCCCAGGGAAAGCTGGCCCAGCATCAGATGAAGGTCGGCGACCGAAACGGCCGCCTCGCTGCCGCTTACCTTCGCGTCCAGTTTGTAGGCGCCCAGATCGGTGGCGATTTCCTGCCCCGCCAGCGCGGCAAGCGCCTTCAGCGAAGGTCCGCCGCCGTCAAGCGCCAGCTCCGCCCGCAGCGGATCCAGGCCCGCTTCGCCCGCAACCTTCACCGTGTTCTCGCCGGAAGAGACCGTCAGGGAAACAGGCCTCTGTTCGCCCGCACTCAGGCCGAGGGGATCGGACACTGTACCGGCGACATCGATCGGCATGTCCTTCAATGTAAAACTCGCGGCAAGTTCCGCATCACCGCCAAGATCCGGAGCCTGCAACTCAAGATCCAGATTACCGACCTTGAACGGTTGTTCGGTGGATTGATCCTTGTAGGTCAGCGTTCCACCGGTAATTGTCAGACTGTCGATGCCGATGCTTTTCAGATAACCTTCCGAGGAGCTTTCAGGCTGGCTGTCCTGGGCAACGGACGTATCCTGTCCGGCGTTCTCGACAACGCGAGGCGTAGCGGTTTCCTCGTCGGCCGTCGCCGTTTCGCCTTCGAGATCGCGGCGCGGCTCCCAGCTCGTGGCGCCGTCCGGGCCGATTTCCAGGTAGATGTCCGGCTTGACCAGCGCAATGCCGGTCACCTGAACATTGCCCGAGATCAGCCCGGCCCAGGCCAGCCCGAACTCGACCCGCTCAGCCTTGGCAAACTCAATCCCGTCCGCGCCTGCCTCACCGGAAAGCCCGATATTTTCTGCAGAAAGGGTAAAACCCGGGAACAGGGAGAGGGACACAGGCCCGTCGAGACGGACACGCCAGCCGAGGCGTTTGTCCACTTCCTCGACAACCTGATGCTTGATTTCGTCCTTGGGCAGGAACAGTGGAACCACCAGAATGATGGTCACAAACATGAATACCAGACTGCCCAGTCCGATCAAAAGCCGCCGCATTTCAACGTCTCCCATTCGCGATTCGGCCCCAATGTAGACCAATCAGAACGCAAAAGTGCCCGTTGAATTTGACAAAAGCAGGAAAAGTGCGGGTTTGAGGCCGTCTAATTGTTACGCAGCGTCGATTTTCGCGAGATTGAACAGGTGATTGTCCCAGGAAATACCTGGAGGCCGGGCGAGTATTTCTGCCGGGTCGTCCGGGTCTGTCACCAGGGACAGCGCGCCGTTTCCATCCGAAATCAGAAAGCTGCCCTGATCGATCCGGGCAACACCGCAGCCGTCCGGGATCGCCCGCGCGCCGAGATATGCGCCTGAGGACGCACTCCAGAACAGCGTCTGCCCGCCGCGCGGTGCCGAAGCCGCAATGACGTCACCACCCGCATTGGCGGCAACCGAGCCGATATAATTCTGCAGGCCGGAAGCGACAGCCTCTGGAATGACGGTCGTTTCCGGCTCAGCATCGCGGGAAAAAACCCCGACCAGCGGCGGCACCTCGTCCGGCGACCCTTCGAACTGGCCGCCCACCCAGACCCGGCCTTTTGCATCCAGCGCCATGTGGCGGAGCGAAAGCTGGTGCAAATCCTTTTCCAGCCCATGCTGGGAAAGAATATCCCCGGTGTGGCTGTCCATGAACGCGACGGAGGGTGCCATTGTATCGAGATTGAGCTTCTCGCGGCCATTATCCGGATGGGTTTCGATTCCGCCGTTGGCAACGATCAGCGTGCGATGATCCGGTCCAAGAAGAATGTCATGCGGTCCGATGCCGTTGGTTTCGAACTCGCCGATGCGCCGTGTTGCACCGCCGCTCATATCGTAGATGCCGACAACACCGCGTGCGGCGGCAAAATCGTTCTCCACCGCATAGAGCAGCCGGCCATCGGCCGAAAAACATCCATGGCCGTAGAAATGCCGGCCGGGATCGGAGGTGATCAGCTCCGGTTGGGCGTCCTCGAAAGGCCTCACCACGACAGCGAAGGTTCCCGGTCGTCTTGCAAAGGCCACGAACCGGGAGCCGTCCCGAGCAACCGCGATGCCGTGGCCCCGGCCCGGCAACGCGATCTCTGCGAGCATCTGGCCAAGCTCGTCCACGATACCGACGCCGAATTCGCCATCGGCTTTCCGGTAGGCGCTGGCGAACAGCGGCACACCGTCAGCGGCCTCCCGGTTCAGAAGACTTGCCGCAAGCGTCGATCCGGAAAAGACCGGCGCCGCCGCCAGACTGCCCATGGCGGCAAGAAAACCTCTTCTGGAAACGGTCCTGATTGCCTCGGTCATCGTATTCTAGTCACCGTCCAGAGCGTTGAAACCACCGGCAAGTTCCAGCGCCCCGGCAAGTTCGAGCGCCATGGTGTCCCGGATGGATTTCACCGTGATCGCCAGCACCGATATCCGCGAATAAGCGTCGTCGTCCTTAAAGGTCTGCCGCAGCGGCGGGGTCAATTCGCTCAAAAGCGTCTGCGCGTTCCCGAATTCGAAGCCGAGCGCATTGAAGATCCATTGAAAATCCGACGGCGTCACGGCTTCCAGCCCGAGGCTGGCGACCGCATTCTGGATGCTCTGCAATTCGCCCGAAAGATATAGGATGGAATTGCCGGATCGGGAAAACGGCAGGCGGTTCGCCTTGGCCTTGGTCGCGGAGGCCCCAAGCGCCGGCAGAAGGTCCTGGTCACGGACGATGATCAGGCCGGTGACCAGCGCATTGAAAACATCTTCCATCGCTTCCTGGGACGTCCTGTACCGCTCGTTCTGCGGTCCACCCGACAACAACAGCGCCGAATATCCATCCGGGTCCGCCCAATCGGCATCAACTTCGACCGCAATCGCGGCAAGGTTCAGGGCAATCGCCAGCGCATAGCCGCACGTGTAATCCTTGTCGGCGCCAGGCCGGCCGAGAACCACGTCGCTGTCCTTGTCAAAGGCGATCAGCTGCAGTGCCGGAAACCCCTGAACCGCAACACTCTTGTCCTTCAGACTTTCCGCGGACCCGACGCCCGGATCTTTTTGCGCGTAGATCTTGCGGATCTGACGCTGAACGATGCCGCGCGGGTCGGGAAGAAAGGCAAGCCGGCTGAGCCTGTCATCTTCGAGAAGCGGACCGAACCTCAGAAACTGAATTCTTGAAAAGGCCTGAAGGCTGCCGGAATAGGCTGACCTGAACGCCTCGGCCGTCTCCGGCCTGTTGTCCGCGCAAATGCCTGTCACCGCGCCGGGCAGCTTCTCGACCGATGCCGCAAATTCCGCAGTGGCCGGACGGATATAGTTTGCAATCAGCCGTTCCAGCGGCGGGTTGAAATCCGCAGCCGGAGACGGCGTGGCAAAAAAGACGGCGGCAGCAAGAAAAACCCAAAGGCGCATCACAAGGACTCCAGAAACCTGATCAGAGACTGACGGTCCCCGGGACTTAACGCAATCACGGCGTCACGTGCCTGCGTCGCTTCGCCGCCATGCCACAACACCGCTTCAAGAAGGTTGCGCGCCCGTCCGTCATGCAGAAAACGCGTATGACCATTGACGGTCCGGGTCAGACCTATCCCCCAGAGCGGCGGTGTGCGCCATTCACGCCCGTGCGCATCGCCCACGGGCCGCCCGTCGGCCAGACCCTCTCCCATGTCGTGCAGCAGCAGGTCGGTATAGGGCCAGATCAGCTGAAACCTGTGAGCCGGATTTTCCGCGTCGCGGCTGGTCACGTATTTCGGTCGATGGCAGGACGCGCAGCCTGCGTCATGAAAGATCTGCTTGCCCCTCAGGACATCCGGGTCGTCGACATCGCGCCGCACCGGCACTGCCAGGTTTTCAGAATAGAACGTCACCAGATCCATCACCGGATCGGGGGTTTCCGTCGCGCCGAGCCGGGCCTGTTCGCCATGTGGAAGCGCCCGGCAGTCCGTCTGGGCTGCTGTGCAATCGCCGTAATTGTCCGGAAAGTCAGGCGAACTCAGGCCGATGTCACCAGAAAATGCCGCTGCGGATTGCGCACGGATCGTCGGCTTGGACGCCTTCCAGCCGAAGCGGCCGAGGGTGCGTTCACCGGTATGCGGATCGGGAACACGACTGATCCTGCCGGAAATTCCGTCCCCGTCGAGATCCTGCGGGTCGGCAAGGGCTTCCAGATCGCCCGGATGGATTGCCTGCAGAAGACCAAGACCGATCATCGGCGGCGCAACGCGCGGTGAAATCATCGTGTCAGGGTGCATCTCGCCGTATCCGAGATCCCGGATCCTGTAGATCGGCTTTTGAAGAACGGCGGTCTCGCCGCCGTTCAGCGGCACCTCGATATCCTCATGCTCGATATCGAACCGCCCTTCCGCCTGAAGTCCGGGGACCGCGAACGTCTGGAACTGGCCGCCGTAGGTGGGTTCGGGAACCCTCAGGATCTCTCCGGCCGCGAGCATCCGGCGCTGCTCTTCCGTTTGCGGCGGAACCGAAAGGCGCAGGAAAAGCGAAACGGCTTCCTCTCCGGGCCGCGGCGGACGGCCGCGCCCGTCCTTCAGATGGCATCCCTGGCAGGACCGGGCATTGAACAGCGGTCCGAGACCGTCGGAAGCCTGCGTCGAGGAAGGCGACGATGCCCAGAGTTTCTTGAAAAGACCGTTGCCGACCTTGAAGGTCTGTTCTTCTTCGAAGCTGAGATTGGCATTTGACTGGGAATAGGCATCCCGCCCCGGTTGGCGGGTAGAGGTTCCGGCCCCGCCCTGCATGGGTTCGAACCGTTCGGGCCGGTCGAATGCATCCGGCGGCCGAAGCACGTCTGCCACCTTCGCGCGGTCTGCCGCCGTCAGGTCGGTCCGATGCGCCAGGGGCTCTTTCGCCGACAGGGGTCCGGCCGAAAAACAGACAAGCGCCGCAGCAGCGGCACCCAGTATCGGGAGTAATCCCATTTTTGCATCCTGATTTTCTTCCGCGGCCCCCATTCCCGCGAAAGTGTCGGGTCAGGCGGTTACCGTCACCGCCCGACCCTTGATTTCTTACTGGAAAACAGCCGTCGGATTGTCCAGGCTGTCGGAACCTTCAAAGGCAATCTCGTCCAGCTCGAGCACTTTGACAACGCGCTCGATTGACGCTGTCTGATCGACCAGGGCATCGACGGCTGCCTGAACGACGGCGTTGCCCTCGTCATTGCCTTCGCCGATCATCTGGTCATAGGCTTCGCCGGCTTCGGCGCGGGCCTTCATGGCCTCGAATGCGGCAAGCGTGGCATCCAGTTTTGCCTTCATCTCTTCCGCCAGGGCCGGATCCTTCTCGGCCACCAGATCCGCCAGCGAAGCGCCGGAGACATCATTGCCGAGCGGGCTCTTGTACTCGCCGAAATAGACGTTCCGGATGCCGACCACGTCGTTGTAGTGAGACATATGCGTGTTGTCGGAGAAGCAATCGTGCTCTTCTTCCGGATCGTGCAGCATCAGGCCGAGCTTGATGCGTTCTCCAGCCAGTTCTCCGTAGGAGAGAGACCCCATGCCGGTCAGGATCGTTGCCAGACCGCCGTCTTCACCCTTGCCTGCAAGGTCTTCACGGGCCGCTCCGTCCGGAGCCCAGGCCGAAACCATTTCTTCAAGGTCGGAAATCAGCAGGTCGGTCGCAGCCTGAAGATACTGGACGCGGCGCTCGCAGTTACCGCCGGTGCAGTTGGCCGGATCGAAGTCCGTTGCCGGACGGCTGCCCGCACCCGCATCGGTACCGTTGAGGTCCTGGCCCCACAGAAGGAATTCGATGGCATGGTAGCCGGTCGCGACATTCGCTTCCACTTCGCCGGCTTCCTGAAGGGTCTCGGCAAGCAGCTCAGGCGTGATGACGGTGGCGTCGATCGTCTCGCCGCCAACCTTCAGGCTCGGATTGGCGATGACATTCGCGGTGTAGAAGACGTTCTCTTCGGAATCTTCCCCGTAGGATGTGTCGACATAGTCGATCAGACCCTCGTCCAGCGGCCAGGCATTCACCTTTCCTTCCCAGTCATCCACGATGGCATTCCCGAAGCGGTAGGCTTCGGTCTGCTGGTAAGGATTGCGGGCTTCGATCCAGGCGGCGCGTGCAGCCGTCAGATTGGCTTCGGTCGGCTCGCCAACCAGCGTATCGATTGCGGCCTTGAGCGTCTTGGCACTTTCCAGGGAATCTTCGTATTTCGCCTGGGCGATATCGCCGTAGGTCGACAGGACGTCCGCGGGGCCCGCAGCCAATACCGGGGTGACGAAGAGAGAGGTGGCAGCCAGAAGGCCGAGTTTGAAAGAATTCATTTGTCCATCCCGATTTAAACGCCGCCCGCGGCAGTAAATGTCGGCCCACGGGCGGAAACTGATATGATTTCGGAGCGCCGATCGCGCTTTACAGAGGTCGGTGAAAACATTTTATGAGACTTGAAGTCAAGTTAAAAATCCAAAAAAATCAATAGTTTAGAATAATTCAAAAAACCTGATTTTGAAATGCCGGATTCAATTCCCATGTCATTCGTTTAAAGTCATCATCAACTCTTTGATGCTAAAGAAACTTTGTTGTGGCTATCTGTGTCGGTCCGCTTTGTTGGGGAACCACAGCAGAGCGGAAGAGTTGAATGAGATTGGACGGGCAGAAGCATCTTCGCTTGGTTTGAATGAGAGCAAGATACTTCAGGCTGCCGGGGGCGCAGCCGGGAAAAAGGGACAAAAAACATGCTGGATTCGCTGAAAAGCTTTGTTCGCGAACTGACTTTTGGCGACAGTGGGGAAAAGACCTTCGCCGAGGACGACAAGCGTCTGGCGGCGGCTGCCTTGTTGTTTCACCTGATCGATATCGACGGCGTGATTGAGGAGAGCGAGAGCGCAAAGCTCCGCCAGATCCTGCAGCAGCACTACGATCTGACCGACAAGGAAACCACGGAGCTCATCGACATCGCCAGGCAGCGCGACGAAGAAGCCGTGGACCTTTATGGCTTCACATCCATTCTGAAGCGGACCACTGACGAAGCCGAGCGCCTCGCCATCGTCGAGATGATGTGGGAAATCGTCTATGCGGACGGTCAGGTCCATGAATTCGAGGACAACACCATCTGGCGGGTGGCCGAACTGCTCGGTGTCTCGACGCGGGACCGCATGACCCTTCGTCACAAGGTCGCCAAGACGGCTCCGGAGCTGAACGAGCTCGACTGACGTCTGGACCGAAAAACGCCCGTGGCAATCATTTGCACAGCTTGCACAGACAACGGGACTCGATTTTCAGGCGTGCCTGCAGCATATTAGAGCGATGCATTTCCAGACTGATCACACGGGGACCAGACCCAGGATACTGGTCGTTCTCCACCAGGAACACTCCTCGCCGGGCCGCGTCGGCCGTGAACTGGTGAACCGTGGCTTTGCGCTCGACGTTCGCAAACCGCGCTTTGGAGACGTGCTTCCGGACACCATGGACGGACATGCGGGCGCCGTCATTTTCGGCGGCCCGATGAGCGCCAACGATCCCGACGCCTTCATTCAAAAGGAAATCGACTGGATCAAGGTCCCGCTCAAGGAGCAAAAGCCGTTTCTCGGCATATGCCTGGGCGCGCAAATGATGGTCAGGCATCTTGGCGGCCAGGTCGCCGGGCATGACGACGCCCTGGTTGAAATCGGCTATTATCCGCTGCAGCCGACCGCAGCGGGCAAGGCGCTTATGGACTGGCCCAAGAAAGTCTATCAGTGGCACCGGGAGGGCTTCGACCTGCCCCGAGGCGCGGACCTGCTTGCCGGAGGCCCGACCTATCCGAACCAGGCGATCCGCATCGGCCCCTGCGCCTATGGCATCCAGTTCCATCCGGAACTCACCCATCAGATGATGGTCCGCTGGACCACCAAGGGCGCACCGCGCATGGACCTTCCCGGCGCCCAGAAACGACGCGATCATTTCGCCGGCCGCTTTGTCTACGATCCCGCCGTCCGCCAATGGCTCGACCGGTTTCTGGATCTGTGGATCGGCACCGCAGAAGCCCCCGTGCAGCACGGCATGCTGAAAGCAGCGGAATAGGCACAAGCAGCGTTTCCAACCGGGTCCCCCGGTTCAAGGCCGCTCTTGAGCGGCCTTAGGCTGCTGCCCAACCCCGGCGTCATCAACTCTGTTGAATGAAGAAGAGGCTGAGTACCACCCTCGGCTGTCTTCCCGGAGGGTCTGCAGCGCTAGCTGCATGGCCAGATCCGGGATCCAGACATATTTCGCGCCACAGGCGGGTCTTATTTCATGATTTCAAAGGCTTGACTGGTTGAGTGCTCGCTTGCGCTCGCGCTGAAACGCTGGATTCCGGATCAGCGTGCAGCGATGCTGCACTTGTCCGGAATGACGTGCTGAGGGTTTTCGACAGTTTTAGGCCACCCTTGGGCGGCCTTTTTGTTGTCAGGCCTCGAAGACCACCAGAAGATCCTTGGCGTCGATCTGGGAGCCCGGCGAGACCAGGACCTCCTTGACCTTGCCGTCGCGTTCCGCATGCAGCGCGGTTTCCATCTTCATGGCTTCGATGGAGACCAGCACGTCACCGGCCTTCACGTCCTGCCCTGCGGCGATCGCAACGGTGGAAATCACGCCCGGCATCGGCGCGCCGACATGGGCGGCATTGCCGTCTTCCGCCTTGCGCATCGCTGCCGCGCCGGTCCCGCCGTGCGCCCGGTCCGGAACCTTGACGCTGCGCGGCTGACCGTTGAGTTCGAAAAAGACCTTCTTTTCACCCTGTTCGTCCGTCTCGCCGATGGCCTGACAGCGCAGGACCAGGGTCTTGCCGGGTTCCAGGTCGACAAAAATCTCCTGGCCCTGTTCCAGGCCGTAGAAATAGACCGGCGTCGGCAGGACGGATGTCGGGCCGTATTGCTGCTGCGCCTTGTCGAAATCCGTAAACACCTTCGGATACATCAGATAGGACGCCAGCTCCGTGTCGCTGATCTCGCGCCCGGTCTTTTCCGCCGCCTCCTTGCGTTCCGCGTCCAGATCGGCCTCCTTCAGCAGCGAACCGGGCCGGACCGTGATCGGCTTTTCGCCTTTCAGGACCTTCTTCTGCAGGGCCTGCGGCCAGCCGCCGGGAGATTGCCCGAGATCGCCGTGCAGCATCTGCACGACACTGTCCGGGAAAGCGACATCCTTGGCCGGATCCTCGACCTCGGCCACGCTCAAACCCTGGCTGACCATCATCAGCGCCATGTCGCCGACCACCTTTGATGACGGCGTCACCTTGACGATATCCCCGAACATCATGTTGACGTCCGCATAGGCCTGGGCGACTTCGTGCCAGCGGGTTTCGAGGCCGAGCGAACGGGCCTGTTCCTTGAGGTTGGTGAACTGGCCCCCGGGCATTTCGTGCAGATAGACTTCGGAGGCCCCAAAGCGAAGATCGCTCTCGAAGGCCCTGTACTGGGTGCGCACGGCCTCCCAGTAGAAGGAAATCTGGCGGATCACCCTGGCGTCGAGGCCGGTGTCCCGTTCGCCGCCGCGCAAGGCTTCCACGATGGAACCGAGACATGGCTGGGAAGTCAGGCCGGAAAGCGCGTCCATCGCCGCATCGACCGCGTCCGCACCCGCTTCAACAGCCGCCAGCACGGTCGCCGCAGCGATGCCGGACGTATCGTGGGTGTGGAAGTGGATCGGCAGATCGACCTCTTCCTTCAGCGTCCGGATCAGGATCTTCGCCGCTTCAGGCTTCATGAGGCCGGCCATGTCCTTCAGGCCGAGGATATGTGCGCCGGCGGCTTCCAGTTCCTTTGCGAGCCCGACATAGTATTTCAGGTCGTATTTCGGCCGGGCGCTGTCCATGAGGTCGCCGGTGTAGCACAGCACGCCTTCGCACAACTTGCCGGCTTCCTGGACCGCATCCATCGACACGCGCATGTTCTCCACCCAGTTCAGGCAGTCGAAGACACGGAAGAGGTCGATGCCGTTTTCCGCCGCCTGGGCAACGAAGAACCGGACCACATTGTCCGGATAATTGGTGTAACCGACCCCGTTGGAGCCGCGCAGCAGCATCTGAAGCAGAATGTTGGGGGCTTTTTCACGGATCTTGTGCAGGCGCTCCCACGGACTTTCGGTCAGGAAGCGCATGGCAACGTCAAAGGTCGCGCCGCCCCAGCATTCCAGCGAGAACAGGCTCGGCAGACCAGAAGCATAAGCTTCGGCCACACTGACGATGTCATGGCTGCGCATGCGGGTGGCCAGCAGCGACTGATGTGCATCGCGCATGGTCGTATCGGTGATCAGGGCCCTGCTTTGATCCTTCATCCAGTCGGCAAAGCCTTTCGGCCCGAGCTCGTCGAGCAGTTGCCGCGTTCCGGACGGTTTGACATCGCCGAAATCGGGCACCACCGGAGCCGCCACGTCCTGCGGCGGCCGGGCCCGGTTCTTGGTTTCCGGATGACCGTTGACCGAGACATCGGCGATGTAGGTCAGCAGCTTGGTGGCCCGATCCTGGCGCCGGGTCTGCTGAAACAGCGCTGGCGTGTCATCGATGAACCGGGTCGTATAATTGTTGGCCTTGAAATCCGGGTGACCGATGATGTTTTCCAGAAACACCAGGTTGGTCGCCACGCCGCGAATACGGAATTCGCGCAGCGCGCGGTCCATGCGCTTGCGGGCGTCTTCCGCGGTCGGTGCCCAGGCGGTGATCTTTTCCAGGAGCGGGTCGTAAAAACGCGTGATCACCGCGCCCGAATAGGCGGTGCCTCCATCCAGACGGATGCCGAAGCCTGTCGCGCCGCGATAGGCGGTGATACGGCCGTAGTCGGGAATGAAGTTCTGGTCCGGATCCTCGGTTGTGATACGGCACTGCAGGGCATTGCCGTGAAGGTGGATATCCTCCTGGTCCGGGACACCGCTTTCCGGCGTGCCTATTCTTGACCCTTCGGCGATCTTGATCTGCGCCTGGACGATGTCGATACCGGTGACTTCCTCGGTCACCGTGTGCTCCACCTGAACGCGCGGATTGACCTCGATGAAATAGACCGAGCCGGTATCGGCATCCATCAGGAACTCGACCGTACCCGCACCGCGGTAATTCACCGCCCGGCCGATCTTCAGACCGTATGCGCACAGTTCGGCGCGTTTTTCCGCGTCAAGATACGGCGCCGGCGCACGTTCGACCACCTTCTGGTGGCGGCGTTGAATGGAGCAATCCCGCTCGAACAGGTGGACAAGCCCGCCCTGGCCGTCCCCCAGGATCTGCACTTCCACATGCCGCGCGCGCTGCACCAGTTTTTCCAGGTAGATCTCGTCCTTGCCGAAAGCCGCCATGGCTTCGCGCTTGGCCGCCAGAACTTCCTTTTCCAGCGTGGCTTCGTCCGGGATCACGCGCATGCCGCGTCCGCCGCCGCCCCAGGACGCCTTCAGCATCACCGGATAGCCGACCCCTGCTGCAAGCCGCTTGATTTCGTTCATGTCGTCGGGCAGCGGCTCGGTGGCCGGCATCACCGGCACGCCGGCCTCGATCGCCAGATTGCGCGCGGCGACCTTGTTGCCGAGCCGGCGCATGGTTTCGGATTTCGGCCCGATGAAGATAATGCCCGCCTCTTCGCAGGCGTCGACGAATTCCGGGCTTTCCGACAGGAGGCCGTATCCCGGATGAATCGCATCGGCGCCGGAAAGCTTGGCTACACGGATAATCTCGTCGATCGACAGATAGGCTTCGATCGGACCGAGACCCTTGCCGACCTGATAGGCTTCGTCCGACTTGAACCGGTGAAGCGCCAATTTGTCCTGTTCGGCGTAGATCGCCACGGTCTTCAGACCGAGCTCGTTGGCGGCCCTGAAAACCCGGATCGCAATTTCGGACCTGTTCGCAACGAGAATTTTAGCTATCGCCAAACGACCTCTCCCTGATCTTATCTTAAAATGACGCCTGTATCGGCAAGATTACTACTTTGGACCGATGCAATTGAAAAGGGGCGTGAGACATACCGCTGCCTGGACCGCGCGGCCCGGCCGACAGCCAATTTTTGCACCTGCTCCGGCAACTCCCGGAAACCGTGAGGTTATTCGGTCGAAGTTCCCGCAGCAACTGAGCTTTTGAAAAATTTGCGGTGCAACAATAAATTCACGCAGCTTCCGCCCCCTCCCCCGAAGAGGCGAACGCATCAAGACCTGGTTCATTTCAGCACAAATTTGCGACCCCGCCCGCTCAGGCGACACGCACTCCGTGTGGGACCGGGCGTTCGGCTATGCGTGGAGTGGCCACGCCCTACCACATATTGTGAGAACAGAACCAAAACACCTTTGAATCAGCGATTCGTCCGGCTTTCGTTCACCCTGTGTCCGAACGTTAATACCATCGACACATCTGCAGGTTTGCCGGTTATCATGAAATTAAGGCTTGACAGGGCGCTGGAACAAATCACCACGAAGCTGCAACTCAGACTCAAATCCTTGACCCGATTCACGATTTCGTGGCGTACTGCGCTTCACAAACCACATCTCGTAGGGAACAAATCCTGAATCTCCCGGAGTCGCCGATTCGGTTACGGTTTGTTCCAGAGTCGTTCTCCACAGCTTATTTTCACCCCGGAAAATCCCTTCCCGCACCCGAAAAGAAAGGGGACACGTCCCTCCCGCCTGTGGTAGACACCCTGCACCAGATATAGGCGACGCGCCCCAAGAAAGCCGGTCACGACTATTTCCATGCTCCGTCCTCAAACCTTGCCGCTGCCGCCATCAGCACGGTCCCGCACCGTCACGGCGGTCCTGGGACCCACCAATACCGGAAAAACCCACCTTGCGATCGAGCGCATGCTTGCGCAATCGTCCGGGCTGATCGGATTGCCTCTGCGCCTTCTGGCGCGCGAGGTTTACGGCCGGGTTGCCGAACGGGCCGGCACGGATGCGGTGGCGCTGATCACCGGCGAAGAAAAAATCATTCCGAAAAACCCGCGCTTCTGGGTATCTACGGTCGAGGCGATGCCGCTTGACCTGAATACGGAATTCGTCGCCATCGACGAGGTGCAGCTCGCCGGAAACCTGGATCGCGGCCATGTCTTCACAGACCGGATACTGAACCTGCGCGGCAGATCGGAAACCCTACTGCTCGGCGCGGCCACCATCCGTCCGCTTCTTGAAAGACTGGTGCCGGGTCTCAATGTCGTCACGAGACCGCGCATGTCCGTTCTGGAATATGCGGGCTCGAAAAAGGTATCGCGGCTGCCGGCGCGTTCCGCCGTGGTCGCCTTCTCCTCGGACGAGGTCTATTCCATCGCCGAACTGCTCCGCCGTCAGCGCGGCGGTGCGGCTGTCGTTCTGGGCTCCCTGAGCCCGCGCACCCGGAATGCCCAGGTGGAGCTCTTTCAGAACGGCGATGTCGATCACCTGGTCGCCACCGACGCAATCGGCATGGGCCTGAACCTCGACCTCCACCACATCGCCTTCGCCGGCAACCGCAAATATGACGGATATCAGTACCGCCAGCTCACGCCCTCGGAGATGGGACAGATCGCCGGACGCGCCGGCCGGCACACACGGGACGGCACCTTCGGGGTGACCGGCCGCGTCGATCCGTTGAGCGACGACCTGGTCGAACAGATCGAAAGTCACCACTTCGACAGCCTGAAAGTGCTGCAATGGCGCAACAGTGCGCTGGATTTTTCATCCGCGGCGACATTGCGCCGGAGCCTCGATACGGTCCCCACGGAAGACGGTCTGGCAAGAACGCCGACGGGGGACGATATCACCGCTCTTGAACATTTATTGCGCGATCTCGCAATATCCGACATGGTCAGGGGTGAAAAAGCGGTCGAATTGTTATGGGACGTGTGTCAGGTTCCGGACTACCGTAAGATCGCGCCGGCGAACCACGCAGACCTGCTGAACACGATTTACACGCATTTGATGCAGGACAACGCCATCGCCGACGACTGGTTTAAACGTCAATTGGCCTTCGCAGACCGCACAGATGGTGATATCGACACTCTCGCGAACCGGATTGCACACATCCGGACGTGGACTTATGTCGCCAATCGCCCTGACTGGCTGGCCGATCCGGCCCACTGGCAAGGCGAGACAAGCGCCATTGAAGACAAACTATCTGACGCCCTTCATGAACGGCTGACCCAGCGGTTCGTGGATCGGCGGACAAGTGTATTGATGCGACGTCTGAGAGAGAATGCAATGCTGGAAGCGGAAATTACCTCGAGCGGTGATGTGCTCGTCGAAGGTCAGCACATCGGAAATCTGCTTGGCTTCCGGTTTGCCCCCGACTCGGCGGCCGAAGGCCCCGACGGCAAGACGGTTCGTGCTGCCGCGCAAAAGGCCTTGACGACCGAGATCGAATCCCGCGCTGAAAAGCTGGGCAAGTCGGAAAACAGCGACTTCGTGCTGACGTCGGAAGGCGCAGTTCGCTGGCGCGGTGAACCGGTCGCCAAACTGGTCGCCGGCGAGGACGTGTTGTCTCCAACGGTTCTGCTGCTTGCCGATGAACATCTGACCGGCCCCGCCCGCGACGCGGTGCAGGCGCGCATCGATCAGTGGATCAAGGCACAGGTCGATACGCTGCTGAAGCCGCTGGCCGATCTGAAGGCCGGAGAAGGCCTTGAAGGCCTTGCCCGCGGCATCGCCTTCCGGATCGTCGAGGGCCTCGGCATTCTGGAGCGCCAGGACGCCTCCGACGAAATCCGCCAGCTCGACCAGGACATGCGCGCGTCCCTGCGCAAGTTCGGTGTGCGTTTCGGCGCCTACACGATCTTCGTGCCTGCCTTGCTGAAACCGGCCCCGAGCCAGCTTCTTGCCCAGCTCTGGGCGCTCAAGCACGGCTCCCTGGACATGAACGGCATGGCCGAGCTGCCGCAGCTTTCCGCCTCCGGCCGCACGTCCATCCCGGTCGACGAAACCATCGACAAGGCGCTTTACAAGGTCGTCGGCTTCCGCGTCTGCGGCCCCAGAGCCGTGCGTGTCGACATTCTGGAACGCCTGGCGGATCTCATCCGGCCCCTGATCGCCTGGAAGCCGCTCGATGCGGACGTCAGCCCCCCGGAGGGAGCGATCGCCCAGGGCGGCGGGTTCACGGTTACCGTTGCCATGACGTCCCTGCTCGGCTGCGCCGGCGAGGATTTCACCGCCGTTCTCAAATCCCTCGGCTACCGGGTGGAAACAAAAGAGGTGCAGCGTCCGGTGGCCGCGAAACCGGCGGCGGAGCAGGACAAGACACCGGCTGCGGAAGCAGCAGCGGAAACAACGCCGGAAAGCGTTGCCGAACCTGCTGCGGAAGCGCAGGCCGCATCTCCTGCCGAAAGCACGGCCGGGACCGAAGAGACCGAGACCCCTGCCGCAGAACCGGAAACCACGGAACCTGCGCCATCCGCGACGGACACACCGGAATCCGAGCCTGCAGAACCGCAGGCAAGCGAACCGGCTGCCGAAGCAGCAGCTGAAGTGGTGGAAGAACCGGCTTCATCCGAAGCTTCCAGCGAAACGGCTCCTTCGGAAGCAGCGACCGAAACGCCAGGTGAAGCACCTGTCGAGGCATCTGCCGAAGCACAGAATGAAGCAGCGGACGCCGAGGCCTCTTCCGGGACTGCTGAGGCTGACGCTGCGACGGAAACCGTCACCATTGAAGTCTGGCGACCCGGCCGGCAGGACCGCCGGCCCCGCGGCCGCCAGGACCAGCGCCGTGGTGGAGACCGCAAGGGACAGGACCCCAAGGCCGGCGCCGGCGAAAAGCGCCATGGCAAGGGCGGCCCCAACCGCAATCGCGGCGGCGGCCAGTCCGATGGCCGGCACGGAGGCAAGCATGGCGGCCAGAGAGGGTCCGACGGCGGCAACCGGCGTGACAAGGCCCCCAGGGAAAAGCCGATTGATCCCAATTCTCCCTTTGCGGCACTGCTGGCGCTGAAGGCGAACATGGATAACAAGGACAAGAAGTAATTCCGGCGCCCGACCCACAAGCCGCCGGTGGCGGACTGCGCATTGACAAGTGGCTCTGGTACGCCAGGGTCACCAAATCCCGATCTCTTGCCCAGAAGCTGATTTCCTCCAGGCATGTGAGGCTAAACAGCGACAAGGTCGTCACCCCCAGCAAGACCGTCAAGGTTGGCGACGTTCTGACCATTGCCCTGGACAGGCGGATCCTCGTTCTGAAGGTGGCTGCGCTCGGCTCCCGCCGCGGCCCTTTCGAAGAGGCCCGCAAGCTCTACGAGGACATGTCTCCACCGCCGCCGCCCAAAGAGGAACAACCTTCCCATCCGGCGCTGCGCGAGGCCGGTGCGGGCCGCCCGACCAAGCGCGACAGACGCAAGATCGACGCCTGGCGCGGCGACAATTGAGCCTAAATCTCTGAATGCGCGCCAAAACAGAATAACTTTCTCATATCATCGCGGATTGCGTCATCCTGTGCGCTTGCACGCGCTTTCCAAAAACGATACCCAACATCGACAAGAAATTTAACGTTGCGGCTCCACGTGCGAGCAGGCCGCGCCAGGAACTGCCGGACCGGAGCTGAAAGGCCGAACCTGTCCCCCGGGACCGGCACCGAGTGAGGATACCGATGACCTACGTCGTCACAGACAACTGCATCAAGTGCAAATACACCGACTGTGTTGAAGTCTGTCCCGTGGATTGCTTCTACGAAGGCGAGAACATGCTCGTCATCAATCCGGACGAATGCATCGACTGCGGTGTCTGTGAGCCGGAATGCCCGGCCGAGGCCATTCTGCCCGACACCGAGCCCGGCCTGGAAAAGTGGATCGAGCTCAACGCCGAATACTCGGAAAAGTGGCCGAACATTACCGAAAAGAAAGATGCACTTCCCGAGGCGGAAGAGTTTGACGGCAAGGAAAACAAACTCGAGCAGTATTTCTCGCCGGAAGCCCCGAAGTGATTCGCGCGGTGCTTGCCGCCACGCAATGACACAAGCCCGACGGGATTGCGGAAACACAGCGATTCCGCGAGATGTTTCAGGCACCTGGAAGATCGCCCCAAGATGGCGATCTGTGCCCTTTGCGCACCACAAAAGCGCAACACTTTAATTTTCCACAAAAGTATGTTATAAACAGAAACAGTCGCCAACCACGAGAATAACCCCATAAAACGGAGTCTTCGAAACGCGTCCCGGTCCGCAAAGTTACCGGACAGCGTGAGGTCCCGGCAGCTCTTACGAGTGAACAAGGTTTTAATGTGGAATTTGACGACTGACCAGCCCTGACACGCCGTACATCCCCAGGCGTTCCACTTCGGATCGCCTCGACGGGATGCGTGTCACAAAAGAACAGGGGACCGCACCGCGGTCCGTTCCCGGTCCTGACCGGACCGATCAACTGCGCAGGAGAGAATACAAATATGGCAACGAATCCCAAAAAGACCGCGCAGCGTCAAGGTTTCAAAACCGGCGAGTACATCGTTTATCCGTCCCACGGCGTCGGCCAGATTACCGCCATTGAAGAACAGAACGTTGCCGGTCACTCTTTGGAGTTGCTCGTCATCGTTTTCGAACAGGACAAGATGACCCTGCGTGTCCCGGTCGCCAAGATCGTGTCCGTCGGCATGCGCAAGCTCGGCGATCCGGCAGCGGTCAAGAAAGCCTTCGAAACCGTCCGCGGCCGGCCGCGCGTCAAGCGCACCATGTGGAGCCGTCGTGCGCAGGAATACGAAGCGAAGATCAATTCGGGCGATCTCAACTCGATCTCCGAAGTTGTCCGCGATCTCTTCCGGTCCGATACCCAGCCGGAGCAGTCCTATTCCGAACGCCAGCTCTATGAAGCTGCCCTCGACCGCATGGCTCGCGAGATCGCAGCCGTGAACAAGTGCTCGGAAACCGAGGCGGTCAAGCAGATCGAACAGAACCTGGCGAAATCTCCGAGCCGCCTGAAGGCGGCGGCAGCGGCTGAAGCAGAAGCTGCCGAAGCCGAGGAAGATGACGGCAAGGAAGAAGCTGCCTGACCGATTGGCGGTTCTCACTTTGAACGAATGAAGAAGGGTCCGGATATTTCCGGACCCTTCTTTCTTTTCAGGACATTATACCTGTTCCGGTCGCGCGGATATCACGCAGAAGTGCACATTTTCGGCCCCAACAGAGGGCAGAAGTGATCTAACCTGACCATCGCTACGTAATCTCCCCCGATAACATATCGGAGTGTCGGTCATGTCCTTTAGCGAAAAACGGCAGCTTGTGCGGGCGGCGATGAAGGCCCCCTACCTCAGCCGCGAAGAGGAGCTGCAACTTGCCTACCGATGGCGGGACGATCGGGACGAGAAGGCTCTTGAAAAGCTTTCCCTGTCTCACATGCGTCTCGTGATCGCCGTTGCCGCCCGCTTCCGAAACTTCGGTCTGCCGCTGGGCGACCTGATCCAGGAAGGGCATGTCGGTCTGCTTGAAGCCGCCGCGCGTTTCGAGCCGGAAAGGGAAGTGCGGTTCTCCACCTACGCCACATGGTGGATCCGCGCCTCGATACAGGATTACATCCTGCGCAACTGGTCCATCGTGCGCGGCGGGACGTCTTCCACCCAAAAATCGCTGTTCTTCAACCTGCGCCGTCTGCGGGCGAAGCTCTCCAACAGCCAGACCCCGCTCACCGACAGCGAACTGCATCGCAAGATCGCCGATGCCATCGGCGTCAAACAGTCCGACGTGGCGCTGATGAACGCCCGGCTGTCCGGACCGGACACCTCGCTGAACGCACCGATCACCGACAGCGAAGGCTCCAGCGCCGACAGGCAGGACTTTCTCGTCTCGGACGATCCGTTGCCCGATGAAATCGTCACCGGACAGATTGATACCGAGCGCCGCAACCGCTGGCTTTCCTCCGCACTGGAAGTCCTCAGCGAGCGGGAGCTGAAGATCGTCCGCGAGCGGCGGCTGTCGGAAGAAGGCGCCACACTGGAGGCGCTCGGGGTGAAACTCGGCATTTCCAAGGAACGTGTGCGCCAGATCGAGAGTCGGGCCATGGAAAAACTCAAGTCCGCCCTGCTCGCCGCCCAGCCGGATCAGGCAGTCTACAACGCTTTTTAGAGCGTATCGCGTTTGAGCGAATTGATGGGTTCAGGAAGACGCTCGCGCCAGCGTTTGCATTGCAGATGCTTTCGGGCGATTTCCTGAATTCAATTTAACGCGACATGCTCTGAAGCGTGTTGCGTACCGCCAGGCAGCAGTACGGCAGCCCGAGCTGTTGACGGGCAGGTGGATTTAGCGAAGCCCCGACGTTCCCCAAAGATCCTAGTCGACCACCAGCTTCACCGCGGTTCCTACCGGAACCGGGTCGTCCGCCGGCAGGTCGTTCAGAATCGAGAAGAACTCCAGGCGCCGCGAGGGTTCGACACCGCTCATGCCGATAGCAAGTTTGCGCGGCGTATCCCCGGCTTTGGTCTTGATGACCTTGATCCGCAGGGACCGCAGGCGCGCCCGTTCTGTCGGCGTCAGCTGCGAGAAACTCTCGATCGTTTCACGGAAGTCCCTGTCGAACGTGTCGTTCGGCGAACGGCTGGCGAAAATGAAGCGGTAGCCGGTCCGGCCGATGCGCAGAACCGCGATCCGGAAGGACCAGCCCTGCGTGATCGCCGCGCCCGTGACCCCCGGCAGCCCGTTGATGGTGGTCTGGCGGACGCTTTCCGGCAGCAGCCCGTTGATCCAGCCCGAATTCATGTATTGGACAAGATCGGAATAGCCGCTGACATCCGCGCCGTCGAAGCGGATCGCGGTTCCGTCGCCGTTGCTGGCAAGCACGGCTTCCGGCGAGTTTTCAAGAATATAGCCTGACGGTACGGTAAACCCGATGCCCAGCGCCTTGTGCAGGAACGACCGGCCGCGGACGAAGCCTTCCAGCGGATCGTCGCCGAACAGCATCCCGTCGATCTGGCCGAGATAGCGGTCCCTGTCGCGTTCGCCGATCCCCGGCGCGCCGATCTGGCGGGCCGAGCGGACGGCGATCTGCAGGCGTTCCGGCGTCGAAGGATGCGAGGACAGGAAGTCCGGCGCGGAAGAGCCCGACTTGTCCGCCGACTGGTAGCGCGCGAAGGCGGCCATGGAGCGCAGGAACCTGGCGGCGGCATAGGGATCGAAGCCGGCCTTGGCGAGCGTCTTGACGCCGATCGCATCCGCTTCCAGCTCCTGCACCTGGCTGAACCGGGCGAAGGACAACTGCGAGGAGATGATCGCCTTGCGGGCTTCCTCGGAATCCTGAACCACGTCGGTGAGGATCTTGTTCGCAAGCTGCTTGGCTTCCGCCCTCTCCTGGCGCTTGATGGCGTGATTGGCGGTCACATGCGCCATCTCATGGGACAGCACCGCCGCGACTTCCGACGTGTCGTTCGCCAGAGCCAGCAGGCCGCGCGTCACATAGAGATACCCACCCGGCAGGGCAAATGCGTTGATCGCCGGGGAGTTCAGGATCGTGATCTTGTAGCTTTGCGACGGATCTTCCGAGGCGGCCACGAGACGGCCGACCACACTGGCGACAGCCCGCTCCGCGCCCGGATCGTTGTAGACGCCGCCATAGGTGGCAACAACACGCGGATGTTCCCGCTCACCGATATCGTTGGCAAGATTGGGCCGCAGGGTGCCCGGCGACACCGCCCCCACGCTCGTGCCGTCGCCCAGAAGCTGGCAGGAGCCGACCAGCAGCGCCAGACTGCAGGCCATGACGCTTCGCAGCCAGCGGCGCGCAGCCGCGCGACCTGCCGTTTTCCGCGTCTCGACGAGAGACAACTGACGATAATCAGTTTCCGTCCTGGCCGCCACGTCCTGCCCTTTTGCCTTCAGGGATCACCCTGCTTTCATGCTGTCGCGCATGAAAGCAGAAAAGCTGATCGATTTCAAAATCTTAAGAAGCATTCCCCGCGATCACTCGAACGCGGGATGCTCCAGCACCACCAGTTGCTCCGGATGACGGAGCGCCATATGCGGACCGTCCCTCACCTGCACGAAGCCGCGCAGTTCGACGAACTTTCCCGCCAGTTTCTCCACCTGCCAGCCCGAACGGCCGAGGGCCGCGTCAAAGATCGCCTCGTCGGACGCCTTCAACGTGACGGTGAAGTCTGTTTTCCAGTATTTTCCGAAATTCAGATAGCGGGTGCTTTCGGTTTTTCCAAGGGAAACAACGCGCCCCTTCACTATCACATAGTTTCCGGTCTCTTCTTCAAGCTGACCCGGCCTCGCCGCAGAATAGACCGGCGCCGCCGTCTTGTCTCCCCACAGGCCGCGCTGTTCGCGGCGCGCTGCCGTTTCCGCCAGCCGCAGGAGACCCGCACAGGCACTGTCCTCCTGATCGGGCGCATAGACCGCCGCCCCTTCCATCAGCCGGACGGCCTGCACAAGCTCGCCGGCATCTCCGTCTCTCAGAACGATCCAGGCCGGCGTCAAACCCCAGCGGTTTTCCGGTCCGCTCGCAACAGCTTCAAGTCCGGACGCCACGCCCGCCGCCAAACCGGCTGCGGAGAGTGTCCCTCCAGGTTGAGAATCCGGAACATGCAGCTCGCTGGCCAGATAACGCTGCCCCGACGGAGCGACAAACACACCGTCTTCCGCCGACTTTTCAACAGCTACCGGAGAAATGTCTGCTGGCACACAGGCAT
Source organism: uncultured Roseibium sp. (assembly GCF_947496995.1). Classification (GTDB taxonomy): domain Bacteria; phylum Pseudomonadota; class Alphaproteobacteria; order Rhizobiales; family Stappiaceae; genus Roseibium. The sequence continues at coordinate 102,488 of NZ_CANMFD010000005.1, read as the reverse complement.
CATAGGCGGCCCGGACAAGCGGCTGATCCTTCTCATCCGCCCGGGCGTATCCGGCGGCAAGCACCAGCCCGGCAAGACAGAGCGCCCGCACCGGATTTATCCGCCCGCGGCCGCTGTGTTCCGTCCTCGTCCTGCCGCTCAAGCGTCCACTCGACACCCGCTGCCCTCTCAACCGATTCTCCGGATCACCCTGCCTTGCTGCAATCGCAACAAGACAGACAACTTACCCTGACCTTTTCCCGGGATCCGTCCGTCAGACTTGCTCGTCGAAACGAGAATGCTGTCACGCTCGGATCGTTCCGCCCATAGCCGAAAAAAGGCAGTTTCAGGAAAGACTTGCTAAGCAGCGATTAAGGCAAGCCGAAGACACGGCGGAAAAAAGCCCGGACGCAGGCATCGGGCCGAGGCGTGGTCCTCCGCCGGACACTGCGAAACACCTTTCCGGGCCGGCCTTTGCCGGAGGGCTCGCAAAGACCGGAAAATCATGCTAAGCGACCGCTTTGGGGCCCCGTAGCTCAGCAGGATAGAGCATCAGATTCCTAATCTGAGGGTCACGCGTTCGAATCGCGTCGGGGTCACCAATTTCTCGAAAAACGAGCCGTTGCTTGTCGAATACCGGCACCGCCTGCTGGATGCTGTTCGCGACGACCGGCAAGCTGACCGGTGGCAGGTATCCTGCTTTTCCGGGCGAAATAGGCGTTTGGCCTGCTCCCTTGCTTGGTTTACGCTTGCCTCGTCCCGGGCAGGTGACACGGATAAGGGGACGTCGCTGTTTGCAGGAACCGGAGAATGGGAGATGCCGCTGTGGTTGGTCTGAAGAGGATTTCGATCGCCGGACTGCTGCTCGGTCTTCTCTTTTTCGCCGTCTCACTGACCCCCTCTCTCATTCCGCGTGGCCCCCTTGTGCAGGGTGTCCTGGGCGGGCTGGTCATGGCATTGGGGTACCTTACCTGGTGGATCCTGCTGCTGCTATGGCGTGTGGCGGCCATGCCGGAGCTTCACGGCGCAGCGAAGCGCTGGCTGCTCTCGCTTCTTGCAATCGGAACGCTGTCGTTCTTCGGCTGGACACTGGTTTCAAGCCTTACCTGGCAGAACGACCTGCGTGTAAAGATGGACATGCCGTTCGTCGACAATCCCGATCTGATCTTTTTGATGCTCGTCGCGCTCCTGACCTTTGCGGTCTGTTTTGCGTTGGGCGCCCTGGTGGGCTGGCTGGTGCGCCTTGTCCGATCCCGCCTTCTGCGGGTTATGCCGGAACGCCGCGCCAATGTGCTGGCCCTCGTTGTCGTCGGCCTCGCCCTCTTTGTCGTCACCCGGGACGGGCTCTATGACCAGGTGGTGACGGGCCTCGATTCAAGCTACGAAGCGGCCCAGGAACTTTTCGACACCGCACCGCCACCACCTGAAAACCCGGAACTCACCGGCGGCGCCAATTCGCTGATCGACTGGGGCGCTCTTGGCACGCCCGGACGCAACTTCGTCCTCGGTGGTCCGGACGCCGAAGACATCGCGGCGTTCACCGGCAATCCGGCACTCGACCCCATTCGTGTCTATGTGGGACGCGCCAACGCAAAAACAGCCCAGGAACGTGCCGACCTTGCCCTGGCCGAACTGATCCGGACCGGCGCCTTTGAGCGCAAGGTGCTGGTGGTCGCAAGCCCCACGGGGACCGGTTGGCTCGACCCCGGCAGTCACGATCCGCTGGAATACATGCATGGCGGCAACATCGCGACCGTCGCCGCGCAATATTCCTATCTGCAATCGCCGCTGGCCCTGATCCTGGAAACAGACACCGGGCTCGATCAGGCAACAGCGCTTCTGGAGACCGTCCACCGCTATTGGCAGACGCTGCCGGCGGATGCGCGGCCACGCCTCTATGTCCATGGCCTGAGCCTCGGGGCATGGTCGTCGATGTATGCCACAAACCTCTTTCGCCTGGTCAACGATCCCATCGACGGCGCCTTCTGGGCCGGACCGCCGTTTCCCTCCGGTTTCTGGAGATACGTCCAGAACGCCCGGGAAGACGGCAGCCTCTGGATATTGCCGCAGATCGGCGACGGCTCTTTCATCCGTCACGCCGGCCACTTTGACGATGCTTCGGCAGGCGCCCCCTGGGGCGACATGCGCATCGTCTTCCTGCAATATTCCAGTGATCCGATCGTGTTTTACGAGCCGCTCTCGGTCTGGCGCGCGCCTCCCTGGATGAGAGACCCACCGGCGCCGGACGCCTCGGCGCATATGACCTTCATGCCCATCGTGACTCAATTCCAGCTGGCTCTCGATATGGCGCTTTCCTTCGGCGCTCCACCGGGACACGGCCACGCCTACTACGCCCAGGATTACATTGTCCCATGGGTTCAGGTAAGTGCCCCGGAAGACTGGAGCGAAGACGACACCGCCCGGCTCAAGGCCCATTGCGACAATGGTTTCCAGAACGGCTGCAGCAATGACTGACGACGTCGTGTCATGAGACGCTGGTTCCTCTGGATCGGCATTGTCGCGGTGCTGTTGGTGACACTTTTCACAGTCAACGGCCTACGCGGTCGCCTCGGCTGGTCGGCCAACCCGCAATCGCCGGAAATGACCGCATCCCTGATCGAGCCAGCCCTCCGCTGGACACTGCCCGAAGCGGAGGGCCCGCACCCGGTCGCACTGCTTTTGTCGGGGTGTGATGGCCCGAAATCGAACCTCGATCGGCTGGCTGGCGACCTTGCCGCAGCGGGCTGGGCCTCGGTCATCGTCGACAGTCACGGGCCCCGCGGGCTCGATGAGGTGGAACTCTGGCGGCTGGTGTGTGCGGGGCAGATTCTGAACGGAGCCGAGCGCGCAGCCGACATCGCGGTCACGCTCGCAGAGTTGCGCAACCGTCCGCAGATCGACAGCAGTCGCGTGGCGCTGATCGGCCTATCGCATGGCGGTTGGGCGAGCCTCGACTATCTCGCCATGGCCCTGGCCGGAACAGTACCGCCCCTGCTGACAAACTGGCCTGAGGCCATCGCCGCAGACCCCCTTGCCGGAATTGGGAAAGCCGTCTTTTTCTATCCCTATTGCGGCCCTGCAAGCGTGGGGTCCGTCAACGAACTGCCGTCCGATCCATCCTACCTTTTTCTTCTTGTCGACGGCGACACGATCGTAAATGAGCACCACTGCCTTGAGGTTGCGGGCCGCTTGCTTTCTGTCAACGCCGATGTGGAGGTCTCCATCTACCAGGGGGTCACGCATAGCTTCGACGCAGAAGAAAAGTCCTTCCTGAGCACTCTTGAGTTCGACGCCGAAACCACGGATGCCGCGATCGTGGCGACCATCGAGTTCCTGGGCACCCCGTAAGGCCCGTCCTGGAGAGTGCCTGACAACGATCGAGATGAGCATCGTCGATCCTGGCCTTTGCGCATGACCGCAGCACCAGGGCACACGCTTGCGGACACAGCCAAACACGAATGATCAAGCGGACAAGGTCTTTGAAAGTTGGAAAGGACCAGCGTGACAATGGCAATGCTCCAGGAAAAAAATCGCACAAATTTAGCTGGTTACACCGAATCGGAATGGTTCGGTGTGACCAGGTTTTGCTCTAGTCTAGACTTGAGGAACGACACTACAGAATCAAACGACCTGGAGGGGGAGACATGTCGAACGAAAATACGAAGGAATTCTGGCGGGACATCAAGCCGATAGACAAGGTGTTTCAACCCGATGCGCTGCCCGAGGTCTATATGGCCAATGCGGCGACGGAGGATGAAAGATACTATGTGCCTTTCACTGAAACGGTATCGTCGCGCCCCTTGTGGATTTCGCCGTCACAGAACAAGTGGTGCGACATCCTGATGGCGAAAGGCCCCGGGCTGGTGAACCGGCACTATCACCCGCACGAGGTGTTCGCCTACACGATTTCCGGCAAATGGGGTTACCTGGAGCATGACTGGATCGCCACCGCCGGCGACTTCGTTTACGAGACGCCGGGTGAGGGGCACACGCTTGTCGCTTATGAGCACGAGGACCCGATGAAGGTGTTCTTTCAGGTCCACGGCCCCTTGATCTGGCTCGATGAAACGGGTGAGCCGGACGGCTATTTCGACGTCCACATGTACATCGACCTTTGCAGAAAACACTATGAAAGCGTCGGCCTGGGTGCAGACGCTATCGACAAACTCTTCCGCTGACGCACACCCCGGCATCCGGGTAGCTCAAGGAAGTTTTCCCGCGGACAGGCTGATATTAGACATGGCCTGTCCGCAAGCATCAGCTTGCCCGGCCGGCGGGGGCGATCCGGCAAAATCAACCCCGACCCCGGTGCCAACGCGCGTGCTCGTGCCTTACGGCGTGACAGGCGTGTGCAACGTCGTGACAGGGACACCGGAATTGGTGGTTTCTCCGGTCAGTTGACTGTTCGGATTGGTGTGCCGGACTGCGGCGACACCTACAATCATCAGCGCAACAATGGCGAGGCTCCAGTACTTCATCTTCTTCGCTCCTTCGACCGCGCGGCACTGCGGCACTGCGGCACCGCTTTCGCCAAGCCGATTCGATATTCGACTTTCGTCTATATTATACTTTAGACGAAGGAAACGCAACGGAAGGGTATGACGCAGGCGATATCTACACGCAAGGCGTGTACTGACTGGTGCTTTTCAAGCCTCGACATGCATCGGCATTCCGCGGCTTTTTGGTGAAACGAAGACTGCAGCGCCGGGCGTCAGGTGCGACAAGCAAACGGTCAGCCGGTCTTGGGCTTACGGCGCTGGGCGGCCAGTTCCCGTGTATAGGCCGACAGGGCATCAAGGCTCGCGGACGCCTTGGCGCTATCCTTCGCCTCCAGGGCCGATGCCAGAGCGTCATGAAAGTCGGCTATCCGCTCCCGGTCGCGAAGACGATAGACCAGCATGTTCATCAGGGGCTGCATGGCTTCAAAGGCAGCCGAAAGCTGAAACGCCAGCAGCGGATTGGCTGTCGCACCGGCGATCACGGAATGAAAGGTGACATCCGAGGCGCAAAACGCCTCGTCGCTTGTCAGCGGATCGCGCTGGCGGCGGATTTCCTGCCTGAGCTCGCTCAGTTGGGCCTCCGTACGATGCGTGGCCGCCAGCGGCAAGGCGGCAGCTTCCAGCGCGAACCGCGCCTCGATCGCATCCTCCAGCGGAATATCGTTCATGCCGATGAGAAGCCGGGTGGTGGTGACCAGATTGTCCGTCGCCTCGGACCAGGTAATGCGGTTGACGAAAGCGCCCCCCGCAGAGCCGCGTTCGCTGCGGATCAGGTTCTGCGCCGCAAGCCGCTTCAGCGCCTCGCGAACCGTCGATCTGGAAACGCCGAAACGGTCCGCCAGCTCCGCCTCACTCGGCAAGCGTTCCTCACCGGTGAGCCGCCCGTCGAGGATCGCATCGCGGATGGCGTTGGCGATCTGAACCGACAGGCCCTCTTTTTGTATGGTGTTGAACTCGATCGCCACATTCCACTCCAGTTTCCGCCCGGCCCGCTGTCGTCCAGCCTGCTGTAGCCCAGCGCATTGTCGCCCGGATTTTCCGGCGGACAGTCCGGAAGCCCGCCAAAATTAGCTATCGCCCGCCACAGCGTCAATCGCAAAGATATAAATGTCTGACAATTAAATGTTTGACTTTTAACATCGGCAGGAGCAGCGTTAAGGGCAAGAAGCCGAGCCCCTGACTTCGAAAGGCAGCGGGAGAAAATCGGCAGAAACCGGCCGTCATGCCCGCAAATACGCGGCTGAAAGGCCGATCCTGGGAGGACGAGGTGAGGGCACTTGCACGGCTGCTGCCGGGTCATGGCGTTCTGGCGCTGCTGTTTTTTACCGCTGTTCTGACAGCCTGGAGCATCCTGTTCACCATGCAGGCCTTTCCCGGAGGGACTTCTTTCGCGGGTCGGTCCGGCGTCGGCGCTCTCCTGTGGCTGTGCTCGAACACCGTTGCAGTAACGGGCTATGGCACCACTTTTCTGATGTGGGTCCTGATGACCCTGGCGATGATGGCGCCCACGGCCTTCCCCGCTTTCCGCACCTATGCCGACCTGACCCACACGGCTGCCGCGAACAGCCTCTCCCTTGCCGTTCTGGTCGCGGGATATCTTTCCGTCTGGCTGGGATTTTCCGTTGCCGCCGCCTTTGTGCAGGTCAGGCTGGCCTCCCTTGGCCTGGTCGACCCTCTTGGCCGGTCGACCTCTCATGTCCTCAGCGGCGCGCTGCTTGTCTCCGCCGGGCTCTATCAGTTCAGCGCCCTGAAGGCCGCCTGCCTGAAAGCCTGCCAGAGCCCGATGGCCTTTTTCCTCACACACTGGCAACCGGGCAATCGCGGCGCCTACAGGCTCGGTCTGCGGCTCGGCGCCGTATGCCTCGGGTGCTGCTGGGCCCTGATGCTGCTGGCCTTTGTCGCCGGCACCATGAATCTGGCAATCATGGCGCTCGCCATGGTGCTGATGACGCTTGAAAAACTGCCGGATATCGGCGCGATAATAAACGCGCCGCTCGGCGTCTTCCTCATCCTTGCAGGCACAACCGTGATTGTCCTGCCTTTCCTGCCAAACTGACGCCAAGGAGAAACGCATGTCCGGCTGGGCCATTCGCGGCGAACTGATCCTGAACTGCAACTGCACGGTTTTCTGTCCCTGTGTGGTTTCCCTCGGCCAGCATCCGCCGACCGAAGGCTATTGCCAGGCCTGGGCGGGCGTTCGCATCGACGAGGGCCACTACGAGGACACGGATCTTTCCGGCCTCAATGTCGGCCTGGTCCTGGAGATTCCCGGCCTGATGGCGCGCGGCAACTGGAAGGCGGCCGCCTATATCGACGAACGGGCCAGCGACGCGGCCTATGACAGTCTGATCAAGATCTTCTCCGGCCAGGCCAAGGGCACGACCGGACTGTTCCGGGTTCTGGTCAGCGAGTTTCTGGGAGCGGAACGGGCACCGGTCTCCTATACCAACGAAGGCAAGAAACGCCGCCTGATTGTCGGCAAGGCCATCAAGGGCGAGGTGGAGCCTGTGAAGGGCGGAAACCCCGACGAGGACATCGTCGTCACCAACACCGCCTACTGGATGGGGCCGGACATAACCGTCGCCACCGCCACGCAAGGGCGGGTGCGCGCCTATGGCCGCGTCTGGGATTTCGATGGCCGCAGCGCCGAGATCTGTCAGATCGACTGGTCCGGTCCTCCGGCTGAAGCCGCCGCCTAGGAGGACAAACCATGCAGGTCCACAGTCTCACCGAAACGATCGACGTGATCGCCTTGCCGGACCAAAAATGGGGCGAAGTCCCCTGCGCCTTTATCGACCTGAAAGAAATCGCCACTGCAACCGGGAACGGCCTCATTGCGTTCACCAAGGAACACATGGCGGGCTTCAAGCGGCCCGGGAAGATCGTCTTCAAGGACTTGCCGACCACTTCGACCGGCAAGATCCGGAAATATGGCCTGCGCCGGCAGGCCAGAGCCAATTCGAGCAAAACCAACCAGCAGGACCCAGCCGCATGACCTTCAAAGCGCTTATTGTCGACAAGGACGAGGACGGAAAAACCAGTGCCTCGATCCAGCAGATCGAAGAAACACGTCTGCCGGAAGGCGACGTGACCGTCAATGTCGAATACTCGACGCTGAACTACAAGGACGGGCTGTGTCTCGGCCCGGGCGGCGGTCTCGTCAGGACCTATCCGCACGTGCCGGGCATCGATTTTGCCGGCACGGTCGATGAATCCTCGGACGACTGGTACCAGCCCGGCGACAAGGTCGTCCTCACCGGCTGGCGGGTCGGCGAAGCCTGGTGGGGCGGCTACGCCCAGAGGGCCCGCGTCAAGGGGGAGTGGCTCGTTCCCCTGCCCCAGGGCCTGACCACGCGCGATGCCATGGCTGTCGGCACGGCGGGCTTTACCGCCATGCTTGCCATCATGGCGCTTGAGGACCATGGCCTGAAGCCGGAAAACGGCCCGGTTCTGGTCACCGGCGCGGCGGGGGGAGTCGGCTCGGTCGCCACAGCAATCCTCTCCAATCTCGGCTATGAGGTCGCCGCCGTGACCGGCCGCGAAAGCACCTGGGAGTACCTGAAAGCCCTCGGTGCCAGCCGGATCGTGCCGCGCGACGATGTCAGCGAAACAGTCAAGCGGCCGCTGGAAAGCGAAACCTGGGCCGGCTGCATCGACGCGGTCGGCGGCTCCATGCTGGCGCGTATTCTCGGCCAGATGAAATACGGCGCCTCTGTCGCCGCCGTGGGCCTGGCCGGCGGCGCGGCTCTGCCGGCAACCGTGGTCCCTTTCCTGCTGCGCGGGGTCAACCTGCTCGGCATCGACAGTGTCATGAAGCCCTATGACGCCCGCCTGAAGGCCTGGGAACGGCTGGCGAAGGACCTGCCGATGGACAAGCTCGAAACCGTCATCCAGACCGCGACGCTGGAAGACCTGCCGCGGCTTGGCGCCGATATCCTGAAAGGACAGGTGAAGGGCCGCGTCGTCGTCGACGTGAACGCCTGACGGATCGGGGCGGGTTACTTAGACGCCCGCCCCAGCTCCGATTTCAGAAAGTCGATCATGACCCGCACCTTGCGCGGCAGGTAGATCCGGCTCGGATAGAGTATCCAGGCGCCGGTATCGAAGTCGCCCGCGGCGCAGTCATGCTCCGGGAAGAGATCGACGAGGAGGCCGTCGGCCAGGTCCTTGTCGATCAGCCAGTCGGCCAGAAGCGCCGGCCCCATCCCCAGCCGGGCCGCCTCCCGCAGCGCAAGGGCGTTGGAAATCACCGTCCGGCCAGAGACCGCAACCGCAGAAGGCATTTCGCCCGGCCTGCGGAACCGCCAGACACTCTTGAACTCCGGCAGGTCGAAACGCAGGCAATCCCGCCCCGCAAGATCTTCCGGACGGGCCGGCGCGCCGAAACGTTGCAGATATCCGGGCGCGGCAACGACCCGGTACCGCGTCCTCAGAAGCCGCGTGGAGATCATGTCGCCCTTCGGGGCTGCGGCAAGACGCACCGCCAGATCCAGCCCTTCGGCAAGAAGATCCAGGTTGCTGTCGGACGGAAACAGCTCGACCGAGATCTCCGGATAGCGCTCCTGAAAGCCGGGCAGAAGCGGTATCAAGATCTCCAGGGTGAAGGCGACGGACGCTGTCAGCCGCAAGGTGCCGCGCGCAAGACAGCTCTTTTCGGAGATCTCTTCGCGGGCCGCGTCCATCTCCTCCAGCAGCGGCGCAATGCGGCGCAGATAACGGTCTCCCTCTTCAGTGAGGGCAAGCTTTCGGGTGCTGCGCTGGAACAGTCTTGCACCCAGCTCCCGCTCGACGGCAGCCACTGTTCGGGAAACGTTCGAAGCGTCGATATCGAGCGCCCGCGCCGCAGCGGCTATGCTGCCGAGGTCCCGCACGAGCAGAAGTGTTCTGAATCCTTGCATGTCCATTCATGCATATTACACAGGAATGAGCTTAGAATGATAAATTCACCACCTTCAGTCACAGCAATTGAGTGAAACAGTCGGCTTTTGGCAGTCTTCCTGTTTCGGCACCTGAAGCCATGAAAGGCGGGCGGGCGGCGCGGAATCCGGTTGCATTCGGCGGGAAGCTCCCATATAAGCGCCCGGTCCAGAGTCGTCCGGCTCGTCGTGGGCCGGTTTCCTGTATCCCGATGCAGGCCGTTTCCCGTGACAAACCAAGGGCATGCCGTGTCGGCTCTGAATGCACCAACAAAGAGTGGCCGTTTTAACGCGGTCGCACAAACGAAAGGATGCAAAATGCCCAAGCTGAAGACCAAGTCAGGCGCCAAGAAGCGCTTCAAGTTGACTGCGACCGGTAAAGTGAAATCCGGCCAGGCAGGCAAGCGTCACGGCATGATCAAGCGCACGACCAAGTTCATCCGCAACGCACGTGGCACAACCACGTTGAGCGACCAGGATGCAAAGATCGTGAAGCAGTTCCTGCCCTACGCATAACGCCAGCCCCAAGGAGATTACCAGATGTCACGCGTCAAACGGGGCGTAACCGCCCACGCTCGCCACAAGAAAGTTCTGAAGGCTGCAAAAGGCTATTATGGCCGCCGCAAGAACACCATCCGCATTGCCAAGCAGGCCGTCGAGAAGGCAGGACAATACGCCTACCGCGACCGCAAGGCCAAGAAGCGCACGTTCCGTTCGCTCTGGATCCAGCGCATCAACGCGGCAACCCGCCAGCACGGCATGACCTATGGCCGCTTCATCAACGGCCTGAGCAAGGCCGGCATCGAAGTCGACCGCAAGGTTCTGTCTGACCTCGCCATCAACCAGCCGGATGCCTTCAAGCTCCTGGTCGATCAGGCAGAAGGCGCTCTTGCCGCCTGAGTTTTTCCGGCCAGTCCGGCCGGATCTGATTTCAAGGAACGCGGTCCCCAGGGGCCGCGTTTTTTCGTTACGGCCACCCAGCGATGATTGAACATGGTCACGATGCCACAACACTTTGAAATCACTGAATTTTCAACTCTTTGATCGCTTCAGACTGGTGACCTGTCGACGGCCGTCCAGGCCTGATCCCGCCCCCTGAGCTGAGGCTCGCACAGCCTCAGATTGTATATTCAAGTGCCTCCCCTTTTCTGTTGCCTTCTCCCTGATTTGAAGCCTACCTTCTGATTTCGACCAGGGTCCCACGCTCCGTCGGAACCTGGAAGAAAAACAAAGGGAGGCTGGAGCCATGCAGTTTGTCGAGTCGTTTTTCGCGCTGATCGGTGATTTCACCTGGGGATGGGCACTCATCCCGTTTCTTGTCGTCATCGGTATCTTTTTCACGGTCGTCACCGGCTTCGTACAGTTCCGGTTTTTCCTGCGCATGTTCCGGGTTCTGTCTTCGAAGAACCAGTCCGGCGACCCCAATGCGATTTCGGCGCGTGAAGCCCTGCTCCTGTCCGTCGGCGGCCGTGTCGGCGGCGGCAATATCGCGGGTGTCGCGGTCGCGATCACTCTCGGCGGGCCGGGAGCGGTCTTCTGGATGTGGGCCATCGCCCTTGTCGGCATGGCGACCAGCCTGATCGAATGTTCTCTCGCCCAGCTTTACAAGCGCTCCGCCGGAGACGGCACCTACCATGGCGGCCCCGCCCGCTCGATCCTTTACGGGTTGGGCAGGCAATACCAGTGGCTGGCAATTCTCTATGCGGTCTGCCTGATCGCGTCCTTCGCCCTCGGTTTCAACGCTTTCCAGGGCAACACCGTCGCGGGCGCTGTCGAGGAAAGTCTGGGCATCGGGCGGCTCTGGACGGGAATTGCGCTCACCATCGTCACCGGCATCATCATCTTCGGCGGCATTCACCGCATTGCCAAGGTCGCCGATGTGATCGTTCCCATCATGGCGATCGGCTACATCGCCATGGCTCTGATCATCATCCTCCTGAACTTTACCGAAATCCCGGCGGTTCTCTACACGATCGTCGCTAATGCCTTCGGTTTCGAGGAAGCTGTCGGTGGCGGCATGGGAGCTGCGATCGCACAGGGATTGCGCCGCGGGCTGTTCTCCAACGAGGCCGGCCTCGGCTCCGCGCCGAACGTTGCGGCAACCGCGGAAGTGCGCCACCCCGTCAGCCAGGGGATCACCCAGTCCTTCTCCGTCTTCATCGACACGATGATCATCTGCACCTGTACCGCGATGGTCATTCTGATGGGTGACGTCTATTCACCGGGCGCAGAAGGCGTGGACGGCATCGTTCTGACCCAGCAGTCGCTGGTTTCCCATCTCGGAGAATGGACCAGCTACTTCCTCGCGCTTGCGATCCTGCTCTTCGCCTTCAGTTCCATCATCTACAACTACTATCTCGGCGAAAACGCCCTGAGTTCGATGACAGAAAACGCCGCCGCACCGCAGATCCTGCGTGTGGTGGTCATGGGGGTCGTGTTTCTCGGAGCAACGGCGCCGAACGCCACATCCGTCTTCTTCTTCTCCGACCCGCTGATGGGCGTTCTGGCCCTGGTGAACCTTCTGGCCCTGATGATGCTGTTTCCGACCGCAAAGCGGATCCTCGACGACTTCAAGGGTCAGCTCCGGGACGGCATCGCCCGCCCGGTTCTGGATCCCGACAAGTTCGCCGATCTGGATCTCGACCGCACGGCGTGGACCGGCAAGGCCCCTGACTGAGCGGGGTGAACGCCAATTGAAAACGCAAAAGCGCGGCCCCCTCGCCGCGCTTTTCTTTTGCGCCAACATGTGTTTCCTTTAGGACATGGATTGAATGCAACCCGTCGGTGTCCGCCCATTTCACTTTCCCCAAAACAGCTCCCTGTCCTCAAGGGCATGATCACGGCCATCGTCATATGTGGACTGGCGCTCAGCGCCGGGGCAGTGCTACCACCTGCAAACTGGCTTCCGGATGACACGCCCGGCGAACGGCTGGGCTTCGCGGCCAGATGCATTCTGGTGATCAGCGTATGGCTGCTCATATGTATCGGCGCACTCGCCCGGCATCGCTTCTTTACCCCGGCGGACATCGACGGCAGCGGACTCACTGCGGGTACGGACAAAGCCAAAATACTTCAGGCGGTGCTGCAGAACACGCTTGAACAGACCGTTCTGGCCGCTCTTGTCTATGGCAGCTTCGCCGCTCTCGCACCGTCGCAGTGGCTTGGCGCTCTGCCGGTGGCAGCGCTGCTGTTCTTTTGCGGACGCGCCCTGTTCTGGCACGGCTATGTCCATGGGGCCGGTTCGCGTGCCTTCGGTTTCGCGCTGACGTTCTATTCCACCGTGTTGCTGTTTCTAGCCAGCATGTTTCTCGCGTTGGTGTGACCGGCATGCCCAACGCCGTCATCTTCGATTGCGAATATCTCACGGCTCCAGGTGCCATGAGACGTATGTGGGGCGGCCCGCTCGATCCGGACCCATCCGTGGCCCAGATCGGTGCGGTCAAGCTCTCGCTCGATCCCGGTCATGAGATCCTGGAGACATTTCAGGTTCTCATCAGCCCGAAGGACAGATATGGCCGAAAAACCAAACCGGACCCATTTTTCACAGAGCTGACAGGGATAGACCAGGCTTCTTTCGACCGGGCCGGCGTCGGTCTGGCCGAGGCCCTCAACGGCTTTGAGACCTTCTGCGGAGAAGCAACCCTGTGGTCCTGGGGCAAGGACGAACTGAACCTCTTTGCCATCAGTTGTTTTGTCGAAGGCCGCGCTCCCAAAATGCCGATACAGCGGTTCGGCAATGCCGCGGGCCTCGCCCTTCTGGCCGGCATGCCCTATGAGGACCTGGTCAAAACGACCAGCGGCCAGCTGGCGAGGTATTTTCAGCTCGACCGTGAGAAAAGGCGCGAGCATGACGCCCTCGACGATGCCATGTCGATCGCCGTCAGCCTGCAGCACCTGCTCCGGACCGGCAGGCTCGCGCCGCCCGATTTCCGCCTCCCGCTGGATGAAGCGGACTTGCGCCGAAGGCTGCCCTCAGCTCCGTAGCGCCCGGGTGATTGTCCGTTCAGGCGAGTCGGCACCCGCCCGCAACCACCCTCCGGAAGTTCTCACCGCTATCCCCGAAATGCATTAATTTTTGTGCCGTTTCGCGGCGTCTTGTTAACTTTTTGAAGAAAGATCGGCAGATTTCCGGGACAAAAGGTTAACGCCTCCCTATATTGGCATGGTGATTGCGACGTTTCAGGCAAGGCCGCGGAATGCGTCCCATTCTGAAACAACGAGGCGTTTAAACGTGCGAGTGAACCCGGTAACTTCGGCAGACCGTGCCAATGTGAGGCGCAAGCGTCCCCCAACGGGAGAGACCGCGAGCGAGCACCAGCCGGATTTTGCGTCCAATCTTCCGGTCCCCGTGCAGCCGGTCCTGGAGCAGGAACAGGCGGCTTTCGCAACCCGCTACTATCCGAACTCGGTTTTCCTCGCGCATCTGATCGCCACAAGGGACAACGACCCGCAGACACGTACCTTCAGGCGGACCGAACCTCTGCGCGGCGTCGACAGCTACCGCGCCACCGCTGCCCTGCCGCGCCAGCGCGCCGCCGGTCATCTTCTCAAGACCGAACGTTGATCCGACAGCAGTTCCGGCAACCTTCCGCCTGATCCGCATATCCGGACCGGTTGCTTCATGGGATGCCCGGACATCCTCGTGAAATCTGCCTATTTGTGACAGGCAGCACAGTTTTCCCACCCCGCGACACCTAAGCTCCTCCTCAGATCCGGGATACTTCCGGACTCCGAAAGATTGGCCACGGACTGGCCCGCCACGGAGCTTGAAATGCAAGTGAACCCTGTTTCCGCAATCCGTCCCTTGCGCATCCGGCAAAAGCCGGTCGCCGCATCAGGTCGGGACAACACATCTGCCGCCGGCGTCTGGCCCGGTGAGATCGCGACACTCCCCGCCCATATCGCATCGGCCGCCCTGCAGCGCACCGCCCGTTACGGCGCTCACTCCGAATACGCCACGCAGCTTCTGGCAGGCCGCCATGCCTCCGATGAAACCCATCTGGAGCGGCAACAGCATCTGGCACAATATGCATCGGCGGCCGATAACGAGCGGAAATTTCATTCCTGGTCCGTTTCGGTGTGACGTCCCAGCCTGCGCAATACGTCCGGCTCCCGCACCCGAAGCTCTAATCTTCGATCCTCAGGAAACCAGCCAGACCGGTTTTCTGATGTTCGATCACATGGCAATGGAACGCCCAATCACCGGGATTGTCTGCGACAAGCGCGACTTCCATCGTTTCCTGCGAGCGCAGCAACGCCGTGTCCGTCACGAGCGGCGGCAGCTTGCGCTTGTTGGACCGCAGCAGTTTGAACGACACGCCGTGCAGATGGATCGGATGATCGTTCGGCGTCTCGTTGCGCAGCCGGAGAATATAGGACTTGCCCCGTTTCAGCCGCGCCAGTGGATCGAAGGGGCCGGGCAGGTCGCCGGGCCAGGCAACCCGGTTGATTGACCAGAACGTATAGCCGAGCGACCCGCACAGGCTCGATTGCGGCGCATCGCCTTCCGGCGACCATCCGAAGACGAAATCCAGGACTTCCGCATTTTCAAGATCGGGTTCGGCAACAGGATTGGGCGGCAAAGCTGTCAGCTCGCGCAGATCCCGTTGAAGGCTTGGTCCCCTGGGTCGAAACCGGGCCATGACCTTCGCGCCGTTCGGCCGGTTCAACACCAGGTGGACCTCTTCGCTCTCATCGTCCGGCACCCGCAAGGCGATATCGGCGCGCTGACCGGGCGCCAGGAGCATGTCCGACGCCGGCAACGGCATGGGCAGGGGATTGGAATCGAGCGCAATCACCTGCGCCTCGGCTCCGGCAATCTCAAAGCTGCCCACGCGGGTGACATCGGTCACCGCAAGGCGCAGCCGCACCAGACTGCCCGCTTCCAGATCGTAGACCGGGTCAACCTGCCAGTTGACGGTCGAGACCGTGCCGTAGGTTCCGCCGCGGGCGGCGTTGCGGGGTTTGAAGAAATCGATGAACTGGCCGTCTCCGCCCAGACGGAAATCGCGGATATTCAGGGGCAGATCGCGGTCGAACCCCGGATCCTGCGCCTCTTCCACGACAAGAACGCCCGTCAGCCCACGGGCCATCTGCTCCAGCGTGTTGCAATGGGGGTGATACCAGAACGTTCCCGCATCCGGCGGGGTGAACGCGTAGCGGAACGTCTGCCCGGCTTCTATGGGGTATTGCGTCAGATAGGGCACGCCATCCATCCGGTTGGCGATCCTCAATCCGTGCCAGTGAACAACCGAAGCTTCCTGAAGTGCATTCGTGACGTCGATTGTCGTTTTCACACCCTGTTTGAACCGCAAGACAGGCGGCGGTCCGTCCGGGGAGAAACTCATCATGCCCCGGGTAAGCGTCTCCGGCAGAATGCGATGATCGAGGCCGGCAAGGGTAAGAGCATGGTCGGCGGCCTGCGCCTGACTGGCACCGAAGCTTCCGGCGGCAAAAGCCGCAAGGCTTGCGGTGCCGCCAAGCAGAAATTCTCGCCTCGAAGGACCGGGCATCTGAAGACCTCATCTCGTGCGGGCGCGTCCGGCCGCACTCAACACCCGGAGGACTGATGACTCAAGGTTCAAATTGACGCGGATGGGACAGGAGACCGGTCGGTCAATAACCGGCCGCGTGACCGTCCTTGCGCGGATCGGAACCGGCCGTCAGCAGGCGGCGGGCCTTGTCGATCATGATTGCCTGGCTGCCGCCGATCGGTTCAGGGGCCGGAACCACGGAGTGCCCCAGCGCTTTCAATCCGTCGAGGGTCGAGGAGGGTATCCGGTGTTCCGCCTCCAGCTCATGGGTGTCCATGTTGAAGAACATGCGCGGGAAATCGATCGCCGCCTGCACATCCATGCCGTAATCGATGATGTTGGTCAGCACATGGGCATGACCGCAGGCCTGATACTGACCGCCCATCACGCCAAAGGACAGCCACGGAGCGCCGCCTTTCAGAACCATGGCCGGAATGATCGTGTGCATTGGCCGTTTGCCGCCGTCGATCGAATTCGCATGACCTGGCTCCGCCTTGAAGGACTTGCCCCGGCAATGCAGCAGGACGCCGCTGTCCGGCGCGACAATGCCGCTGCCGAAGCTGCTGAACAGCGAGTTGATGAAGGAGACGGCAAGGCCGTCCTTGTCCACCACCGTGAGATAGACGGTGTCGGTCTGCGGCGCCAGCTGCGCATGCGGCACGGAGGCCATGCGCCCGCCGGTGGTGATCTGCTTGGCGAGCTGGTCAAGATAGTCTTCGCCGATCAGATGGGAATGACAGACATCCATGTAACCCGGATCGGTGACGAACCTGTCCCGTACCCCATAGGCAAGCCGGGCCGCCTCCATTTCCAGATGAAAGCGTTCCGCCCCGATGGGATCCAGCTTCTCCAGGTCGAACCGCTCCAGAATTCCGAGCATGACCAGCGCGATGATGCCCTGGCCGTTGGGCGGCAGTTCGGCGACCGTGTGCCCCTTGTAATCGCGCAGCACCGGCGCGACCGCGGTCGTGTGACAGGCGGCCAGGTCGTCCCGGGTCATCAGTCCGCCGCGCGAGCGAAGCGCGGCGACAATGTCGTCGGCGATGTCCCCGCCATAGAAGGCATCGGCGCCGCCTTCGGCGATCTTCTCCAGCGTATCGGCCAGGCGCGGATATTTCAGGATCGTGCCGACCTTGGGCGCTTTCCCGTCAACCAGGTATCTGGCGGCCGACAGCGGGTCGCCGGCAAGTTTGTCGACCTCACCCACCCAGTCGTGGGCGACGCGCGGGGCGACCGGAAAACCATCACGGGCATAGCGTACCGCGCGGCTGAACAGGGATTTGAAATCCCGCGTGCCATGGGCTTTGAGCAGGGTTTCCCACGCCCGGATCGCCCCGGGCACCGTCACGGCATGGGGCGAGGTATCGGTGATTTGTGTAACTCCGAGCTCGGCCAGCTTCTGCGGCGTCGCCGCACGTGGCGCTGCTCCCGAGCCGTTGAAACCGGTCAGGCGGCCATCGGGCTCCATGACGATTGCGAAACAATCGCCGCCGATGCCCGTCATATGCGGTTCGACGACACACTGCACCGCAACGGCGGCGATGGCCGCATCGACCGCGTTGCCTCCACCCTGAAGAACTTCAAGCGCCGCGCTCGTCGCCAGCGGATGCGATGTGGACGCCATCGCTTCGCGCGCATGGACCGGAGACCGGCCCGGTACCTGAAAATCCCGATTCACTGAATTCATCCCGCCCATCTTTTCCGTTTTGCGCTAATTGCTTGTCGGCGAATACGCCTAGCCTGCAACGCGCGGTTCTGGTAGCAAACCTTCTTTGCGACAGCACCTTAAGGAGAAGCGGCGAAATGCGCAAACTCACACTTTCAATAGCAGAGACAATCACTTCCGCCGCGTTTGAAAAAGCCGCTGAGCTGAAATTGAAGCCGTTGACGGTCGCGGTTCTGGACGCCGGCGGCCACACCATCGTCGTCAAGCGCCAGGACGGTTCCTCGATCATGCGCCCGCAGATCGCCACCGGCAAGGCCATCGGAGCGCTGGCGGTCGGAACCGGAACCAGATGGCTGAATGCCAACGCGGAGTCGCGGCCGCATTTCGTCAACGCCCTGAACGGGGTCTCCGGCGGTGCCATCGTTCCGGTGCCCGGCGGTGTGCTGATCAGGAATGCTGAGGGCGAAACGCTCGGCGCTGTCGGCATCACCGGCGACAGCTCGGACAATGACGAAGCCTGCGCGGTTGCCGGTATCGAGGCGGTGAATCTCGTTTCGGACTGCGGTTAAGAGGATGCCGGTTGAGCGCGCGCAACAGCGGCGCCCGACTGGTGTTCGATCAGGGCCGAGGTGTGATCGGGTCTGCGTCAAGGCCCGCCAAGATGCCCGAACGTGTCAGCTTTTGTCGGAAAGCTGACTGATCTTCTTCTGCATTTCCTCAAGCTGGCGCTTCATGTCGTCCAGATCCGACGCGCCCGCCTTGCCGGACTTTGCCTCGTCGGACGACGTTTCCGAAGTCGCCGCGCCTTCACCGGTCGGGAACGGCATGAACATCTTCATCGCCCGTTCGAACATCTCGGTGTTGCGCTTGACCTGATCCTCGATGGCATCGAAGGCAGTGACGCCGAACGCTCCGCTCATCTGCTCGCGCAGCTTTTCCTGTTCCTTCGTCAGGGACGTCATCGAATATTCCAGGAAGCTCGGCACGATCCCCTGCATGCTGTCGCCGTAAAAGCGGATCAGCTGGCGCAGGAACGTCACCGGAAGCAGGTTCTGCCCCTTGCCTTCCTGCTCGAAAATGATCTGCGTCAGCACGGACCGTGTGATGTCGTCGCCGCTTTTTGCATCGAAGACCACAAAATCCTCTTCTCCCTTCACCATCACCGCCAGATCCTCAAGCGTCACATAGGTGCTGGTGCCCGTATTGTAGAGCCGCCGGTTGGCGTATTTCTTGATGATTGTCGGCTCGTTGGTCTTGGCCATTCGTTACTTCCGCCTGTCAGCCTTACGGCTTGTTTCCCATTTGACGACAAGGCCTTCGCCCTTCTGCCGTCACCTCCGTACATGAGACTAAGCCAATCATATCGGATCGTGCCACTCTTTTTATAGACGCCACCAAAAGGATGATGCCGCAAATGCGAAAACAACCCGCCGATAAGGGGTGTTACGGTTGACACGAATGCTGGTGCGGTTTCTAGTCCATCCATCGTCAAGGGTCACAAGTTTCCGTAGAGCTACCAGCCTTCTACGGCCAATAGACCTCAAGTTCTGGAGAGTATGATGAGCGCTTCCACCGATATTGTCATTGTCAGCGCGACCCGCACGCCTGTCGGGTCCTTCAATGGAGCTTTTGCCAACACCCCGGCGCATGATCTGGGCACCGTCGTCATGAAAGCCGCCCTGGAAAAGGCCGGCATCGAAGCGGGCGACATCGACGAGGTTGTCTTCGGTCAGGTGCTGACGGCAGGGCAGGGACAGAACCCGGCACGCCAGGCGGCCATCCACGCCGGCATCCCCGCCAGCTCCACCGCATGGACCCTCAACCAGGTGTGCGGCTCCGGCCTGCGCACCGTTGCGATCGCCGCGCAGCAGATCATGGCCGGCGACGCCACGATCATGATGGCCGGCGGCCAGGAAAGCATGTCGCTGTCCCCCCACTGCGCCCATATGCGCGCCGGGTACAAGATGGGCGACTACAAGATGATCGACACCATGATCAAGGACGGCCTCTGGGATGCCTTCAACGGCTACCACATGGGTCAGACCGCCGAGAATGTCGCCCAGAAATGGCAGATCAGCCGCGAGCAGCAGGACGAATTCGCCGTCGCATCCCAGAACAAGGCCGAAGCCGCCCAGAAGGCCGGCAAGTTCAAGGACGAGATCACACCGGTCACCGTTACCGAACGCAGGGCCGAGCGTGTGGTTGAGGACGATGAATACATCCGTCACGGCGCGACGCTGGAAAGCGTTGCCAAGCTGCGCCCGGCCTTCACCAAGGACGGCTCGGTCACCGCGGCGAACGCATCCGGCCTCAATGACGGCGCTGCTGCGCTGGTGGTCATGAGCGCGGCGGAAGCCGAAAGGCGCGGCCTGACCCCGCTCGCCCGTATCGCTTCCTGGGCAACGGCCGGCGTCGACCCGGCGATCATGGGCTCCGGCCCGATCCCGTCTTCGCGCAAGGCCCTGGAAAAGGCCGGCTGGTCCGCCGCCGATCTTGACCTTGTCGAAGCCAACGAAGCTTTTGCTGCGCAGGCATGTGCCGTCAACAAGGACATGGGCTGGAACCCGGACATCGTCAACGTCAACGGCGGCGCGATTGCCATCGGCCACCCGATCGGCGCTTCCGGCGCCCGCGTCCTCACCACCCTGCTGCACGAGATGGGCCGGCGCGACGCCAAGAAGGGCCTCGCCACCCTGTGCATCGGCGGCGGCATGGGTGTCGCCATGTGCCTGGAACGGTAATCGGCTGAAGCATCGGAGGTTTCGTCGATCCCGACGGAACTTCCGCTGATCGAATTGACGTGGATCATGGCCGGTTTCCGCCGGCCATGGCTCAAGAACAGAAGTCAGGCAGAACCTGGCCTGCAAACCCTGGCAGCTATCCGTGAACGCGGACAGGCGGCTCAAGAAGACTGAATTCGATCAACGCCACGTTCATGTGGCTCCACATGAAAGCAGGTTGGTCAGAGAGCCCGACAGGGCCCGAACCGGAAGTTGAGGAGGGAAGGGAATGAGCAAGGTCGCATTGGTCACTGGTGGGACACGGGGCATCGGCGAAGCTATTTCGCGTGGCCTGAAGGACGCAGGCTACACTGTCGCGGCCACATATGCCGGCAACACTGAAAAAGCGGAGGCCTTCAAGGCCGAAACCGGCATTCACGTTTACAAATGGGATGTCGGTGATCCTGAAGCCTGCGCCGCCGGCGTCGCCAAGGTGGAAGCGGATCTGGGTCCCGTCGACGTTCTCGTCAACAACGCCGGCATCACCCGCGACGGCATGTTCCACAAGATGGACTTCGAGCAGTGGCGCGCGGTTATGTCGACCAACCTCGACAGCATGTTCACCATGACGCATCCGGTGATCAACGGCATGCGCGGACGCAGCGCCGGGCGCATCATCAACATTTCGTCCATCAACGGCCAGAAAGGCCAGATGGGTCAGACCAATTATTCCGCCGCCAAGGCCGGTGTCATCGGCTTTACCAAGGCGCTGGCGCAGGAAAATGCCTTCAAGGGCATCACCGTCAACTGCATCTGTCCGGGCTACATCAACACCGACATGGTCGCGGCCATGCCGGAAAAGGTGCTGGCATCGATTGTCGCCAACATCCCGGTCGGCCGTCTCGGCCATCCGGAGGAAATCGCCCAGACGGTGGTTTACCTGGCCTCCGATGCAGCCGCCTTCATGACCGGCGCCGTCATGACCATCAATGGTGGCCAGTATATCGCCAACGGTTGAACGGCTGCGGAAACAGATTTCGAAAAGGCGCCCCCTCGGGCGCCTTTTTTATGAGCGGCAGCACCGGTAGCATTCGTGAAAAGCCGGGCAGCCTGCCCGGCTCCTGCCCAAACCCGGGCCGCAAAGCTTGACCCCGGCACATGGCATCACCTATGTCCGGTGCAGTGAAATCCAGTAACGGGATGAGACACCAAGATGGAATTCGAACACGGCCCGAACGACCCGACCCGCAAGGAAATGTCGCCGCTTCTGAAGCTGGCGCTGGAGCTCGGTCCGCTCGGAGTATTCTTCCTGTTCAATGCCAGGGGCGAGCAGATCGCGGCCGCGTTTCCCGTGCTGCAAGCGGTCGGCAAGCCGATCTTCCTGGCAACAGCCGCCTTCATGGTGGCCATCGCCATTTCGCTTGTCGTCTCGTTGGTGTTGACCCGGCGCCTGCCGATCATGCCGCTGGTGTCCGGCGTCGTCGTGCTGGTCTTCGGCGCCCTGACGCTCTGGCTCCACGATGACCTGTTCATCAAGCTGAAGCCGACCATCGTCAACTGCCTGTTCGGCACCATACTCCTGGGCGGCCTGCTGTTCGGCAAGGCCCTGCTCGGTTATGTCTTCGACAGCGCCTTCCAGCTGACCGACGAGGGCTGGCGCAAGCTGACATTCCGCTGGGGTGTGTTCTTTTTCGTGCTGGCCGCGATCAATGAGATTGTCTGGCGCAGCTTCTCGACCGATTTCTGGGTCAGTTTCAAGGTCTTCGGCATCCTGCCGATCACCCTTCTCTTCACCCTGACCCAACTGCCGCTGATTCAGAAGTACGCGCTCCCGGACAAGCCCGGCGACGCTTGAAGCAGCCGTTTCCGGTAGAGTTTTTCAGCTGAGTATCAGTGACATGCTCTAATGCATCTCGCCGTGTCCAAAGGACACGTCCCGGCGGGCGCCGGTGATGGAGATGGAAAAGCCGGCGATCACATCGATCAGGGCAATCGCCATCAGGATGAAGAATACGGATGTCGCGGCCTCCTGCACCACCAGAAACTCCACCAGGTAGGCGACAAAAACCAGAACCGAGAACATGTGGTCGAGCAGCGCGGTCGTGCCGATGCGCGTGGCTTTCAGAATTTCTATGAACAGAAAGAACAGGCCGGCGGTAATAAGCAGGTCGCTGGCCAGAAGCTCGAAAGTCGCGCCGGAGACCATCCCGATATTGATCACGGGCCGGGCCCAGAAGGCAGGATCGGCCGCCCCCGCCGTGAAGGCGAACCCGTTGTAGATCAGAAGCGCGAACAGCGTGAAAGGAATGGCGGAGAAAAGACGCATGCTGCGGCTCCCGGAATGAATGAACCCCGATTGGGCG
The DNA here is from genome assembly GCF_947496995.1 of uncultured Roseibium sp. Taxonomy (GTDB): domain Bacteria; phylum Pseudomonadota; class Alphaproteobacteria; order Rhizobiales; family Stappiaceae; genus Roseibium. The sequence goes on along the minus strand of NZ_CANMFD010000005.1, from coordinate 79,812 downwards.
GAATGCCGGGAGCTGACACGATCTTGAGGGCCAATTCAAGACGTTCTGTCATTCCAGGACTGCAGAGAACGTTCGTCCTAAGGAACTCCGCACAAGAAAAAGGCCGGCCTGTCATGCAAGCCAGCCTCAATCCTGTTGTGCCATGCGGCGATCCGGATCGAAAAAGTCGGGGCTTTACGCCTCTTCTTTCGCAGTCAGGATCTGACGGCCCCGGTACATGCCGGTCTTCAGGTCAACGTGATGCGGACGGCGAAGTTCGCCCGAATCCTTGTCCTCGACGTAAGTCGGCTGCTTCAGGGCGTCCGTGGAACGACGAAAACCGCGCTTGGAACGCGACGTTTTTCTCTTTGGAACGGCCATTTTGTTTTTCTCCGTGGTCCATAACCGCGCGGCCCGGACCGGGTTGCCCGGGGCGTGGTAGCACGCAACGTGTTGGAATGGGCGGCGTTATACAGGCAACGCCGGTGTTTTGCCACCCCAAAGACAAAAAATTCTTTTTCCCAAGCAAACAAGCCGTTTCAAGCGGCAAAACCTTTGTCTTATTTCTCCAGAACGCACCCGAAAATCGACCCTGCCGCATTGACTCTGGCAAGATTGGTCGCGGCCAGCCGCCGGTGCCCGGGCGCCGGCTTTGCCGAATTGCGGGCAAGCGGATTGGGGAGCGCCGTGGCGAGCCGGGCCGCCTCCACCCGCGTGAGATCCTTCGCCGGTTTGCCGAACCAGGCCTGGGCGGCGGCTTCAGCTCCAAAAACACCTTCGCCCCATTCGGCGATGTTCAGATAGATTTCCAGGACTCGTTTCTTGGAGAGAATGGCATTGATCATCAACGCCAGCGGCAATTCCAGAGCCTTGCGGAAATAGGAGCGGTCACCCCAGAGAAACAGGTTTTTCGCGGTCTGCATGGTAAGCGTGCTGGCGCCACGCGGCTTTTCTCCCTCGCTCAGGGCCTCGACCTGATCCTGCAGGGCATCCCATTCCACGCCGTGATTTTCACAAAAGCCGCTGTCCTCGGAGGTAATCACGGATTTGATCAGGTTGGGCGAAATCTGGTCGAGAGGCACCCATTGCCGATCGACCCAGAGAAACTGCACATAACGGCCGATCATCAGCGTGCTCACCGGCGGCACCACCGAATAGATCACCGTCAGCACCGGCGGCAGCAGAATCAGAACCAGCAGTATCTGGAAGATCCGGATGCGGATGGATTTCCAAAGACTGCGATTGCGCCCGGATGTTCCGCCCGCCCCCGATGCTCCGCCTCTTGCCGGCTTAACCTTCGCCATTCAGTTCCCGTTCGTTGTCGACGATGAAATCCCGGACAATCGGCACGGCATCGCGTTCTTTTGACAGCAGAAGCTGGAAGACCATATTGGATCCGTGCAGGAAACCCAATTCGACCGCACAGAGGTAAAACTCCCACATCCTGCAGAAGGTTTCATCGTAGAGGTCCGCGGCCGCCGCGCGGTTTTCCTCGAAACGCCGGCGCCAGTCGCGAATGGTGTAATAGTAGTGCAGCCGCAGGATCTCCGCATCGCAGACCCATAGTCCAAGCCGCTCGGTCGATGCAAAGACTTCCGACAGGGCCGGCACATAGCCCCCGGGAAAAATATGTTTGCGGATAAAGGGACCTGTGGTTCCCGGCGGCGTCATGCGCCCGATGGAATGCACGACCGCATAGCCCTTCTGCGTCAGACAGCTGCGGATCTGGCCGAAATAGGCGTCCAGATGACCGATGCCCACGTGTTCCATCATGCCGACCGAAACGATCCGGTCGAACTGGCCGTTGAATTCCCTGTAGTCCTTCAGCACGAATGTGACACGGTCCTCAAGGCCGGCAGCCCGGACGCGCTCCTCGGCGATTTTCATCTGCTCGGGAGACACGTTCAGGGAGGTGACCCGCGCCCCTGCCTCGGCCATGCGGATTGCCAGGGATCCCCAGCCGCCGCCGATCTCCAGCACCTCCATGCCCGGCTTGAGATCGAGCTTGGCGACGAGATGGTTCAGTTTCGCCGCCTGGGCCGATTCCAGCGGCTCGTCCGGGTCCCGGTAATAGGCGCAGGAGTAGTTCAGTCCGTCGTCCAGGAACAGCCTGTAGAGCTCCGTCGACAGATCATAGTGATGGCGTGCCTGGGACTTCGCCCGCTCCACGTTGTTCTTCTGCTGATGTCGTCTGAAGAGCTTCCAGCCCTTGCGCAGCAGTCCCTGAACCGGATTGGCTCCGAGCGGTGCCCTGTTGATGGAAAACAGGAACATGAAGTCGTAGCAGGTGGAGCCTTCCTCCATGGTCAGCGTGCCGTCCATATAGGCTTCACCGGCCGCCAGCTCAGGGTTCAGGAACAACGATCTGTAGAGCGCCTTGTCATGCAGGCGGATCGTGACCGTCGGCCCGTCTTCGCCGGACCCGAATTCATGCACAGTCCCGGCAACGTCGATCACGCGCATTCGCCCACGCTTGATGAAGGATCGCAGCAGGCTCGACAGCAATTTCATGAGAAAATTCTCCAAACAGAGTGGTTTCCAGGCGTCAAACGGACAATCAAACGGTCTTTTTCAAATTCGAGTCTTGACGATACAGGCAATTGGTCTCAGGGAAACCCGGTCCTTGCAACAGTTATCGATCGACGTCCTGGAGCACATTGGTGACATTTGACCTGAAACAGCATCTGGCAACGCGGGCCGAACGTATCGAGACGGTTCTGGATCGCATTTTGAGCGATGCCGCCTCCGATGGGGAAACCACCCGCCCGCGGAAACTGATGGCGGCAATGCGCCATGGCGCTCTCAACGGCGGCAAACGCCTGCGTCCGATCCTCGTATGGGAAACGGCAGGACTGTTCGGCCGCGAAGATGACGGTGTGCTCAAGGCTGCCTGTGCCCTGGAACTCATCCATTGTTATTCGCTGGTGCATGACGACCTGCCCGCAATGGACGACGACGACCTGCGCCGCGGCCAGCCGACGGTGCACAAGGCCTTCGACGAGGCGGCCGCCATTCTGGCCGGGGACGCGCTGCTGACGCTCGCCTTCGACGTGATCGCCGATGACGCCGTGCACTCCGATGCCGCGATCCGTCTGCGCCTCTCCCGCGACCTGGCGCGCGCCGCCGGCATCGGCGGCATGGCCGGCGGACAGATGCTCGATCTGGAATCGGAGCACAGACAGCGGACCGACGCGGAGATCCGCCAACTGCAATCGATGAAAACCGGCGCGCTGTTGCGTTATGCCTGCCGCGCGGGTGGTCTGCTGGCGGGCGCACCACCCGTAGATATCGATCGCCTGACACGCTTTGGCGAAGTCATCGGGCTGGCATTCCAGCTGGCCGACGATCTGCTCGATGTCGAGGCAAGCCCGGAAGCAACGGGCAAGGCAACCGGCAAGGACGCCGAAGCGGGCAAGGCGACGCTGGTCGGGCTGTGGGGAGCGGAAAAAACACGCCAGGAACTCGGCCGTCTGCTGCAGGAAGCCGAAACCCTGCTGAAGCCCTATGGCGCAAAGGCACAGACCCTGACGGCCATCGCCGAATTCATCGTCAGCCGCACGAACTGACCTTAGGTCAGCCAGCCTGCTGACACCCCTTCAGGTCGTCCTCCCGGACGCAGCGTAGCGAAGATCCGGGATCGGTGAGCCAAGGATATTCAATAGAAAAGCCTCGGCTCTATCAGGCCTTACGGCTCACCGGTCCCGGCTCGCGCTTCGCTTGGCCGGGATGACGACGGTAAAGCCACGACTCTGTCAGCATCTCGACCAACCGTCGGTCAGTCCTTCGCGTGCCGCCCGAAGTCCGGCGCGTCGGTTTCCTGACCAGCCTCGATGATCGACCGGCGGATGCCCCGGGTGCGGGTGAAGAGATCGAACAGCATCTCGCCGTCGCCCCAGCGGATGGCCCTCTGCATGGCGGACAGGTCCTCGGAGAACCGCGACAGCATCTCCAGGATCGCGTCCTTGTTGTTCAGGCAGACGTCGCGCCACATGGTCGGGTCGGAAGCCGCCAGACGGGTAAAGTCACGAAAGCCCGACGCGGAATACTTGATCACTTCCGACTTGGTGACGGTTTCCAGATCATCGGCCGTGCCGACGATGTTGTAGGCGATCAGATGCGGAAGATGCGAGACGATGGCCAGTACCAGATCGTGGTGCTTGGCGTCCATCTGGTCGACATCGGAGCCACATCCGCGCCAGAAGGCCGCCAGCTTCTCCAGCGCCTGCTCATTCACGCCCGCTGGAGGGGTCAGGATGCACCAGCGTTGATCGAACAGCGTTGCAAACCCGGCATCCGGACCGGATTGTTCCGTTCCGGCGATCGGGTGCCCGGGAATAAAATGCACACCATCGGGCACATGCGGGCTGACCTGCTCCATCACCGACCCCTTGGTCGAGCCGACGTCCGTCAGGATGGCGCCCTTCTTCAGGGCCGGCGCGATCCATTTCGCAACGGCTTCATTCGCTCCCACCGGCACGCACAGGATAACCAGATCGGCGCCTTCCACCGCGACGGCAGCGTCCAGACAATAGATGTCCCCGAGGTTCAGTTCCTCGGCCCGTCTCAAGGTGTCCGGCGACCGTGTGGAGATCGCTATTTCCCCGACCAGGCCACGCTCGCGGGCGGCCAGCGCGAGAGAAGACCCGATCAGGCCGATCCCGATCAGGGCCATGCGTTCAAAAAGGGGAGTACCGGTCATTGTGTCTCGTATTGCTTTCAGGCTGATCCCAGGAAGTCTTTCAGATGCGCAACGACCGTCCGGTTGGCGTCTTCCGAGCCGACGGACATGCGCAGCGCGTTCGGCAGGCCGTAGTTTCCGACAAGACGCAACACGCAGCCGCGCTCCAGGAGATAGCCATCCGCGTCCACCGCCCGCTTGCCGTCTTCATCCGGAAAGTGGATCAGCACGAAATTGCCGACACTTGGAGTAACCGTCAGACCGAGTGCCTCCAGCTCCGACGTCAGCCAGGGAAGCCATTTTTCGTTGTGATCGACGGACAGCTCCACAAACTCACGATCCCTGACAGCCGCAATACCCGCAGCTATAGCCACGCCGGAGACATTGAACGGCCCCCGGATGCGATTGAGAGCGTCGATGACATGCGCCGGGCCGAAACCCCAGCCGAGGCGCAGGTTGGCAAGGCCGTAGATCTTCGAAAAGGTTCGGGTCATGAAGACGTTGTCGGCGGTCGCGGCAAGTTCGATCCCGCTTTCATAGTCGTTGCGGCGGACATACTCGCCATAGGCGGCATCCAGCACCAGCAGGACATCGGCCGGCAGGCCTTCATGCAGGCGCCGGACTTCCGAGAAAGGCAGATAGGTCCCGGTGGGATTGTTCGGGTTGGCGATGAACACCATACGCGTCTTGTCCGTCACCCGGGCAAGGATCGCGTCGACATCCGTGGTCAGGTCGGTTTCCGGGGCAACCACGGGGGTCGCTCCCGCGGCCCGAATGGCAATGTCGTAAACCAGAAAGCCGTGTTCGCAATAAATCGCCTCATCGCCCGGCCCCAGATAGGCATAGGCGAGCATGCTCAGCACTTCATCCGATCCGGCGCCGCAGATGATACGCTCCGGATTAAGCCCGTAGACTTCGCCAATCGCGGCGCGCAATTCGGACGCGGACCCATCCGGGTAGAGTTCCAGATGCCGCGCAACATCCTCAAGAGCCGCCCTGGCGGCTGCACTGAAACCAAGGGGTGTCTCGTTGGAGGAAAGCTTGTGCACGGTTTTGCCGTGCGAACCCTTGGATTTCCCAGGCACATATGCCGCAATATCCAGCACGCCAGCTCTCGGCCGGGGACGCCGTGTCGCCGTTTCTCCGGCTTGTTTCACTGTTGCCATGTCGTTCATTCCAGAACGCCCTCTTTCACTAGTCCGGCATCATCTTCCGGCTCGAATGTTTCGTCCGGATCGCCGTTGCCGTCGATCGGCGCGGCGTATCCGCCCACACGTCTCAAGACTTCAGGTTCGGCCCCCGCCGCGGCGCAGGCCTTGATAACATCTTCTTCCGGCACATCGGCCGAGATCGCGATCAGCGCATCGACGCCACTGGCGGAGCGGAAGAAGCTCAACACCTCGATACCCTGGTCCATCAGCTTGCCGGGCAGAAGATCCGTCCAGCGCGCGTCGTAGACGGCGATATCCGCTGTCTCGACCAGACCGTCCGCCTGAGCCAGGACCAGCGCCGGAAGATCCGCAGGCCTTTCGTCCAGGACCAGGAAAGGAAGGCGCGCCCGCACCAGGGCTCCGGCCTCGCCCAGTTCCCGCCACCAGGGCATCTCCGCCCGGTCGGTCAGCGCGACAAGACCCAGATCACCCTTTGAGGCGGCGACGGCACCGACGACATCGACCGCATCGCTGCCGGGAACCAGTTCGACCGAAAATCCGAAGTAGAACCGGGCCAGATCCAGCATGTCGATCAGTTCGGCGCTGCCGTCCAGATGTACGGCCGCCTGCGACTGAAGATTGGTGCATGCGCAGATAATGTCGCGCCACAGATGCTCCACGGTCACCAGCGGCAGATCGCCCTCGTGCCGTTCCACCATCTGGCGCATCATGTCCGCGTCACGTTCGGGATGAAACAGGGCACCGGTTCCGCCTGCGGAAACAGAAGCGGCTGCGATCCCGGATTCGGCTTGCGCGCGCTCCATCAAAGCGGCATGGATGCGCGCGTCTATGGCATCGATCCGGGTTCGAAGATCGTCCAGCGCCAGTCCGCTGTCCGGCAATTGAGACATGTGAGGCTCCGGCCTTCTTTTTCAGTTCAGCGGCGGATAGTCATAGGCATGTGATCGTTGGAACGCAAAAGAAAACATTGACTCCGGCGACTTCGCGCGGCTAGGTCGCCAGTCTGGCTGGCGCACCCGTCAGGCCCGGATCTTTGCAATCGGTCAGGAAACTCACCCGGAACGATAAAGAGCAGATTCAAGAAGACATGTCCGCCGACAAAGCCAATTCCGCTGCCACCGAAGATCTCAAGGCGAGCGAAGTCGAAACACCTTCCAGCAAGCTTGTGCGCTTTTCGGCGGACGAAGCGCTGGAACTGGATTCGGGTGTCAGGCTCGGCCCCTGGCAGATTGCCTACGAGACCTATGGCGAGCTGAACGCCGACAAGACCAACGCCGTCGTGGTCTGCCATGCGCTCACCGGCGACCAGTATGCCGCTTCGACCAATCCGGTGACCGGCAAGCCCGGCTGGTGGAGCCTCATGGTCGGTCCGGGCAGGCCGATAGACACAAACCACTATTTCGTCATCTGCGCCAACGTGCTGGGCGGTTGCCTCGGCACGACCGGGCCGGCATCGCTGAACCAGAAGACCGGTGCCCCTTACGGACTGGATCTTCCGGTGGTCACGATCCGCGACATGGTCCGCGCCCAGGCCCGGCTGCTGGATTATCTGGAGATCGACACGCTGTTCGCCGTGATCGGCGGGTCCATGGGCGGCATGCAGGTGCTGCAATGGGCGGTGAGCTATCCGGAACGGGTCTTTGCCGCCGTTCCGATCGCCGCGGCCGCACGCCATACCTCCCAGAACATCGCCTTTCACGAGGTCGGCCGCCAGGCGATCATGGCCGACCCGGACTGGCGCGCCGGCAGATACATCCAAGAGGGCGTCCGCCCGACCAAGGGTCTCGCGGTGGCGCGCATGGCTGCCCACGTCACCTATATGTCCGATGAGTCCCTGCATCAGAAATTCGGCCGCAACCTTCAGGACCGGGAACACCTGACATTCGGGTTCGACGCCGATTTCCAGATCGAGAGCTACCTGCGTCATCAGGGAATGACATTCGTCGACCGGTTTGACGCGAATTCCTATCTCTATGTGACCCGGGCCATGGACTATTTCGATCTGGCCCAGGAATTCGGCGGATCGCTGGCGAACGCCTTCAAGGACACCAGGACCCGTTTCTGCGTCATGTCTTTCACGTCCGACTGGCTGTTCCCGACATCCGAGAGCCGTCAGGTCGTCAAGGCCCTGAACGCCGCCGCCGCGAACGTCTCCTTTGTCGAGATCGAAAGCGACCGCGGGCACGACTCCTTTCTTCTCGACGTGCCGGAAATGTTTCAGACCATCGGCGGCTTCATAACCGGAGCGGCCCGCGCCCGAGGTCTTCCGGCGCCGGGCGAAGAGGTGGAGACACGGCCATGAACCTGTCCCCGATAAAGACCGGACCCGGCGAGATCCGCGGCGATCACAAGGTGGTGGCTTCCCTGGTGCCGCAAGGCGCCCGCGTGCTCGACATCGGGTCGGAAGACGGTGCGCTGCTCGATCTGCTTGCCCGGGAGCGGCAGGTGGACGGACGCGGCATCGAACTTTCCCAGGAAGGCGTCAACCGCTGTGTCGCACGCGGTCTTTCGGTCATCCAGGGGGATGCGGACACGGATCTGTCCGACTATCCCGACCGGGCTTTCGATGTCGTCATTCTCAGCCAGACCCTGCAGGCGACCCGCGAACCGAAACGGGTGATGAGTGAACTTCTGCGCATCGGCAAGGAAGTGATCGTCTCGATCCCGAATTTCGCCCATTGGCGCAACCGGGCACAGCTCCTGTTTCGCGGCAGCATGCCGGTGACCAAATATCTGCCCTACGAATGGTACGATACGCCGAACATTCATTTCTGTTCGCTCAGGGATTTCGTCGCGCTCTGCCACGAGCTGGATGCCAAGGTCGAGAAGGCCGTCGCCCTCAGCGGCAAGGGCAACAAGATCCCGGTCAACGCCCCCTGGTGGGTTTGGAACATCGTTGCCGAACAGGCCGTCTTTCTGCTGAAGCGCTAGGGTACGGCCTTACTTGTCCGTAAGGATCTGTGAGCCGACGTACTGCGTTGTGCCGGCCGGCCGCTGCAGGGCGCGGACGGGTTTCAGCCCGGTGGCGACGCCTTCGGGAAGGAAGACCGGCCGCAGCACCCTCAACCGGCTCTTCTTGCCGTCCGCGGGCAAGCTCTTGAACACCAGCTTTTCCGCTTCCATGATTAATATGCCGCCAAAGGCGGGCCAGATCCGGCGTCCGATACCTTCCCATGTCCGCGCCGCCCGCAAAATGAACCGGGCTCTGGAAGGCGGCATGAACAGGGCTTCCCTGTCCTGCAAGACATTGAACTGGCTGGTCTTCAGAAGCTCCTTGAGCTGGCTGCCCGAATAAGGGCGTCCGTAGCCGAACGGCGACAGCTCCGACTGTGCCCACAGCCCGCGCCGGTTCGGAACGACGGCGATCAGCCGCCCGCCGGGCGCGAGTACCCGCCAGGCCTCTCGCAGGAGAGCCGCCGGATCCGCACAGTGGTCGAGCGCATGTACCAGCATGATCCGGTCGAAATAGGCATCGGGAAACGGCAGGGCGTCGTCTTCGACAAGCGCGCAGGCGCTGCTGTTCTTTTCACGGGGCCATGGAACGGCGCCCTGTGGCGCGGGCATCGCTGCAATCACCCGCTCGGCCTTGTCGAGATAGGGCCGCATGAACGGTCCGGCGTAACCGATGCCCAGAACGCTCTGCCCCTTCAGGTCGGGCCACATCTTGCGAATAGGCGTCCCGATCAGGCCCCGCAGCAGCCGTCCAAGAGGCAAATCGTAAAAAGCGCGCAGGTGGACAACGTCGAGATACATCAGGTCGTGGACCTATCCATGCCCTTGAGGTTACAGCCGGTCGCGATTGAACAGGGAACGAGGCAAAAGCGCAAGCTCTCTCGCCTTGCCCTGCAGGCATCTCTTTGACACTGTAGGTTTCAACAAGCCAACCATTGCAGGAGCCTTCTCATGGCCGTGAACGACACCACGCAAATCCATCAGTTCACCTGCCTGGAGGCAAATTTCGGCGTGCTCCTTCATGACACGGACAGCGGCACGACCATCGCGTTCGACGTGCCCGATGCGGGCGCCTATGAGAAGGCGCTGGAGGAGAAGGGCTGGAAACTTACCCACATTCTCATCACCCATCACCATTGGGATCATGTGCAGGGACTTGGAGAGCTCAAGCAAAAAACCGGGGCGCGAGTGATCGGGCCCGAGCGCTCCCGCCAGAAGATCGCTGAACTCGACCGCACCGTTGAAGACGGAGACGGTGTGTTGTGCGGTCCCTATGAGGTGATGGCGCTTGCGACACCCGGGCACACGCTCGACCAGATCTCCTGGTATATCCCCGCCCTCGGCTTCGCCCATACCGGCGACACGTTGTTCTCGCTGGGCTGCGGCCGGGTCTTCGAAGGCGACATGGAGATGATGTGGTCGTCGCTTTCCAAGCTGGCCCGAAAACTGCCGGACGACACCGTCATCTACTGCGGCCATGAATATACCGAGGCCAATGCCAGGTTCGCCCTTACCATCGAACCTGAAAATGCAGACCTGAAGGCACGCGCACAGGAAGTCGCGGAATTGCGCTCCAGAAGCGCGGCGACGCTGCCGACCACGATGGGCCGGGAAAAAGCAACCAACCCCTTTTTGCGCGCTGCCGAGCCTTCCGTGGCTGCCGCACTTGGCATGACAGGCAAGTCCGCCGCCGAGATCTTCGCCGAAATCCGCACCCGCAAGGACAACGCCTGATCATCCCCGGCTGTTATCAGCCGGACCGCGAAGGCATCTTTTATGCAACCTGAGTCTTAAAACCCCGGTCTTTGCCCCCATATGCACTGTTATCGTGATCATGAAGGGGCAGATACCATGACACTTTCGACCAGCGAAAATCATCTTTCGCGATCGGCCGAACAACGGGCGAAGGACGTGGTCAGCCGCATCGTTCACCAGGCTGAACCGATCCCGCTTCAACAGGGCGGCGGACACAAGCTGGACATGCAACTGCTCTACGAGGAAGTGGTCGCGGCCTTGCGCGAAACCATTGACGATCTCGCCTTTTGCAGCGAAAACAAATCCAGTTGAGCGGAGCGCGACCCGAAGCCCGCTCTCCGATTCAAGGAGGCCAGATGCCCGTCAGCCCAGATTTGACCGCCGAGCAGATTGTCGCCCTTCTGCAAATGCAGCCTCATCCCGAGGGCGGCTTTTATGCCGAGACCTTCCGCGACGAGGTAAGTGACGAGAACGGCCGCGCGGCTTCGACGCTGATCTATTTCCTGCTGCCGGAAGGTGTGCTCTCCCGCTGGCACAAGGTCGATGCGGTCGAGACCTGGCACTGGTACGCGGGCGCTCCCCTGGAGCTCTCCATCAGCACGGATGGCCGGGCAAAACAGGTCCTTGCCGTCGGAAACGATCTCGCAGCCGGGCAACGCCCGCAAGGCGTGGTCCCCCGTGACGCCTGGCAGCAGGCGCGTTCGCTCGGATCCTGGACACTCGTAGGCTGCACCGTGGCGCCGGGTTTTCAGTTTGAAGGATTTGAAATGGCTCCGGAAGGCTGGGAACCGGGAAGCTAGCCTGTCGCGTACAAGCGGATTGATGGGTTCAGGCGATTTCCTGAACTCAATTCAACCCGGCATGCTCGAGAGCTCTTTCCGCTCGTATTGACCCGCCGAAGGTCACCAATCTTCTTTTTTCGGAAAAAAAACCTGCCGCCGTGGAACCAATTTCCGGCTGGCACGTTCACTTCTCGGAACAAGGAGACAGAAATGCACAACATCATTTATCTCGTCGGCCTCATCGTCGTCGTCGGTGCGATCCTGTCCTTCATCGGACTGGCCTGATCGCGTTATCCCTCTACCTGCCCCGCGACCGCCTGGCCGGGTGCTGAACAAAAAAATCCAACGGTTTCCTCCCAACCGTAAAATCAGCACCCGGCCTGAGATTTCTTCAATACATTCCAGCTTTCACGAATACGAACGCACTGCGCCTGCGACCCGCACTGTCGTGCCCGGGCTCAAAGGATCAAAACCCGTCATGATTGCGGAGAATTGGATCCGAATTCCTTCGGCGCAGCTTCGTCGAGAAGATCTTCGGATCCCGAAGCCATGCGTTCTTCATCGATGCGCTTTTCCAGATCCTTGTCGGCATCCGTAGCCTTCGCCTTGCCCGCTTTCGGCGTAAGTGGTCTTTTCGGCTGCTTTTTCCGGTCCGGCACAGCTTGTTTTCCCGCTTCTTGCAGAGTGTGCGGGAGAGCAGCATCGCTGTCGAAGCGCAGGCGATAAATCGGCTCCGGCAATGAAAAGCCACTGGATTCAAGCGCCTGCTTGACCAGCCGCATCGCCTCGGAACGGGCTCTCAGAAAATCGGTTTTGTTCTGGTCGATCCATCCGGCGAACGTCAGAAGCACGTTCGAATCCCCAACCCTGTCGATCCAGGCGTCCGGCGAGGGGTCTTTCAGCACGAAATCCTGCAAGGCGACGGTTTCCAGACCGATCTGCAGAGCCCTGTCCAACTCGCTGTCCGCATCGACGCCAAGCTCGAAAGTGAAGCGGCGCTGCGGGTTTACCGTGTAGTTGATGATCGTGCTCTTGAAGACGATCGCATTCGGAATGCGAATGTGATTGCCGTCCATTTCCATCAGGATGGTTGCCCGCGACGTAAGCCGGATCACGCTTCCTTCGAAATTTTCGATTTTCACGAAATCCTTCGGGCTGAAAGGCTGCCGGATACTCAGCATGATACTGGCGATATAATTTTCCACCGTATCGCGGACCGCAAACCCCACCGCCAGACCCACGATGCCGGCTGCGCCGAGCAATGTTCCGATTACAGCCGTTGCTCCCAGCACGTCGAGCGCCAGAACGATACCGATGATGAAAAACACAATCCGGATGATCTGTCTGAGCAGATCGGCAATGAAGGCGTTCGGCGCCAGCCGGTTCCACGGCCATTGCAGTCCGGCGACCAGATAGCCGACAAAGCTGACGAGAAACCACAAGGCTCCTGAAACCAGCACGAGCGGAATGTAATTGAGCGCTTGAAACGCGCGCGCCTGCAGGCGCTCGTACGCGGGAACCAGCCGCTCCTCGAGCGCGGTTTCCTCCTGCAGTTCGTTCCTGATGGCCACCACACCGTCGACACGTTCGGCCAGTTCCCTCGCCTGATTGGCCAGCGAGGCCTCCGCGACGGTTCCCTGCAGGGTCACAACGCCTGATTTGACGGAAACCGTGATTTTCTCCAGACCTTCCAGCTCCTCGAATATGCCGTGGATGCGGCGCTGAATGGCACGGTCGTCGGACGCATTCGTTTCCGCGGCGATCGGTGCCGGCTGCGTCTCCGACTGGGCCGCTGCTTGCCGCGGGACGGCAGCGAGACAGCACGTCACCACCGCCAGCATGAGCAACTTGCCGACCGCAGGGGTTTCAACACGTCCGGTCGAAAATGCCTTTTTTGAAAACATCAATTGCAGCTCCTGAACGATCCGCATGACGTTAACCGAGAACCGGGAGGGGTGCGAGCGCAGACCGCCGACGGAAATCCTCACGCCATGCCGGCGATCGCGCCGGCGAAATCCTTTGCGGAAAACGCTTCCAGATCGGCAACCCCTTCTCCGACACCGATGAAATGCACCGGCAGGCCGTGTTTGGCGGCAATCGCCACCAGGATGCCACCGCGCGCGGTGCCGTCGAGCTTGGTCATCACCAGACCTGTGACACCGGCGACCTTGCCGAAGATCTCGACCTGGTTGAGGGCGTTCTGGCCGGTCGTTGCATCCAGGGTGAGAAGAACCGTATGCGGGGCGTCCGGGTCGAGTTTGCGGATCACGCGGATGACCTTTTCCAGCTCATCCATCAGTTCGGCCCTGTTCTGCAGACGCCCGGCCGTGTCGATCAGGAGGACATCGATGTCCTTTTCCACGGCCTCCTTCATGGCATCATAGGCAAGCCCGGCAGCATCGGCGCCAGTATCCCGCGAAACGACGAGCGCACCGGTCCGCTCCGCCCAGATCCTGAGCTGTTCGACGGCGGCCGCGCGGAATGTGTCTCCCGCCGCCATCATCACCTTCTTGCCTTCCGAGCGCAGTTTCTGCGACAGCTTGCCGATGGTGGTGGTCTTGCCGGTGCCGTTCACCCCGACCATCAGCACCACATGCGGCTTCTTGCCGGTGCCAAGATCCAGCGGTCGGGCCACCGGTTCCAGAACCTTCTCGACTTCCTCAGCGAGAACGATCCGCACTTCCTCTGTCGAGATTTCCTTGTCGAACCGGCCTTGCGACAGTCGTTCCGTGATTGCCATCGCCGTATCGACACCGAGATCCGCCTGGATCAGCACATCTTCCAGTTCCTCCAGCATGGAGGCATCCAGCTTGCGCTTGGTGAAGATCGACGAAATTCCCTCCGTCAGCGACGACGAGGACCGGGAAAGGCCCTTCTTCAGCCGCTGCACCCAGGAGATTTTCGGTTCTTCTTTTGCGGGTGCCAGGTTCGGCACAGTTTCGCCGCCCGGCTTGTCCGGCTCATTTTCCGGCTCGGCCACGGGTTCAGGCGCCAGATCGGTCGAGACCGGTTCCTTGATAGGGACCGGAACCGGCGGCGGAACGTCCGGCATATGGCCGAGACCTGCGTCCATCTGGATCGGCCGGAAAGGATCATTGATGGCAGCAGCCGGCCTGACGTCCATTTGCACATCTAGTTCGGGTTCATCCCCGGAGGACTCAAGAGAGCTGGTCTCGGCCGCGGTCGGTTCAACTGGCGCCTGTTCCTGTCCGTCCGCTGTCTCTTTGCCGCCGAAGAGCCGACCCAGAAACCCGCGCTTTTTCTCGCTCATGAAATCGCCTCTAGAATTCGACTCAGCCGCTCAGGCGGCTTTGGAAAGGGCTTCGCCCAGAAGGTGGCGTCCGGTATGGCCGATAATCCGGGTTTCGACAATCTCGCCGGCCTGTCCGTCACTCAGTTCCACCTGTGTGAACTGCTCCGTGCGGCCGAGACCTTCCTTTTCGATCAGCACCGGCCGGATCTTGCCGACCTCGCCCGCCAGATGCCGGCCAAGCGCGTCTTCGCCCTTGGCCCTCAGACGCGCGCCGCGTTCCTTGACGATGGAACGGTCAAGTTGCGGCATGCGCGCGGCTGGCGTGCCCGGGCGCGGAGAGAACGGAAACACGTGCAGATGCGTCAGACCGCATTCATCAACGATCTTCAGGGAATTCTTGAACATTTCCTCGGTTTCCGTCGGGAACCCGGCAATGATATCGGCCCCGAAAACCACATCCGGCCGCATGCGGCGCACATCCTCGCAAAAGCGGATGGTATCGGCGCGCAGGTGCCGCCGCTTCATCCGCTTGAGGATCATGTCGTCACCCGCCTGCAGCGACAGATGGAAATGCGGCATCAGGCGCTCGTCTTCGGCGATCACCCGCATCAGATCGTCATCCGCCTCGATGGAATCGATGGAGGAAAGCCGCAGCCGCTTCAGCTCCGGCACCATTTTCAAGATCTTGGCGCTCAAGGTGCCCAGCTTCGGCGTCCCCGGCAGATCGGCGCCGTAGGAGGTAATATCGACGCCGGTCAGAACGATTTCATTGTAGCCGTTGGCGACGAGACGCGAGATCTGGTCGATCACCACGCCCATCGGCACCGAACGGGAGTTTCCACGACCAAAGGGAATGATGCAGAAAGTGCAACGGTGGTCGCAGCCGTTCTGCACCTGAACGAAGGCGCGGGCGCGCCCGGCCAGTCCGTCGATCAGATGACCCGCCGTCTCCTCGACGCTCATGATGTCGTTGACGCGTACCTTCTCGGTTTCCGAGATGCCGAAGGCGGCAACATCCTGATAGGACTTGCGCTCCAGCTTCTCCGTGTTGCCGAGCACCAGGTCGACTTCCTCCATCGAAGAGAAAGTCTCGGCCTCGGTCTGGGCGGCGCAGCCCGTCACGATGACCCTGGCCTGCGGATTGTCGCGCCGGGCCCTGCGCACAGCCTGACGCGCCTGACGCACGGCTTCGCTGGTCACCGCGCAGGTGTTGATGAGGATCGCGTCCTTGAGACCGGCCGCTTCCGCCTCGCGTTTCATGACTTCCGACTCGTAGGAATTGAGCCGGCAACCGAATGTGACCACATCGATGCTCATGACGCGGCTCCGGCAGTTTCCGGCGCCACATCGCCCCCGGCGGTCCTGCGCCAGGAAAGAGTTTCAAGATCGACCTCGCCTTCGAATTCCACTTCCGTCGGGCCGGTCATCAGGACGTGACCGTCGGTTTCGCGCCACTCGATGACCAGCGGACCGCCCGGCAGGTGGATCGTGCTCTTGCGGCCCGTCTTGCCGTCGCGCGCTGCAGCAACCCCGACGGCGCAGGCCGCCGTACCGCAGGCAAGCGTCAGCCCGACGCCGCGTTCCCACACTTTGACGCGGATCTCGTCCTCGCCAAAGACATGCGCAAGCGAGATATTGGCGCCTTCCGGGAAGATCGGATGATGCTCGAGCAGCGGACCTGCCCGTTCGAGGTCATAGGCCTCCACGTCGTCCACCCAGAAGATCGCATGGGGATTTCCCATGTTGGCAACTGCAGGCGTGTGCAGGATCGGCTCGTCGATCGGACCGATCTGCAGTTCGATTGCGCGCGTGTCGGCAAATTGCTCCGCCAGCGGAATCTGATCCCACTCAAGGCGCGGCACGCCCATGTCCACCGTGACGTTGTGCACCCCGGCAGCATCGAAGGCATGAAGAAGCCCGGCGCTTGTCTCGATCGTCACCACGTCCTTGCCGGTTTCCTCCATCAGGAGACGCCCGATGCAGCGCGTGGCGTTGCCGCAGGCGGACACTTCGCCGCCATCCCGGTTGTGAATGCGCATGAATGCATCGACCCCGAGGGACGAGCGTTCCACGGTGATCATCTGGTCGAAGCCGATGCCGCCCGCCCGGTCGCCCAGCCCGGCAATCGCTTCCCTGGCAAGACGCAGCGGCTTTTCGCGCGCGTCCCAGACCACGAAATCGTTGCCGAGGCCGTTCATTTTCAAAAAGGGTCTGGTGTCCGACGCCATACCGGGTGCACTTCGTTCCTGGGGTTGTTGGATAGCGAGCCCGCTCCTTGGCGGACAATCGCCCTTATATGGCGGAAAACACCTGAAATTACCAGTGGTACGAATTCCGGATTGCCAGGCCGTATCGCGCAATGTGACGCGGCCAATCCGGCGAGGATCAGAGGCTTTCCGCCCTGAACGTGTCGCAAGCTTCGATGCGGCCGGACTGGAAACCCTTCTTGAACCACCTGGCGCGCTGCGCCGATGTGCCATGGTTGAAGCTTTCGGGGACCACGTAACCCTGCGACTGCCGCTGCAGCGTATCGTCACCGATCCGGCTTGCCGCGTTCAGCGCCTCGTCTATGTCCCCCTCCTCGACGAACCCTTGCTGGCGGGCCGCATAATGCGCCCAGATTCCGGCAAAGCAGTCCGCCTGAAGTTCGACACGCACGGAAAGCGCATTGCCTTCCTCCTTGCTCATTGTCCGCTTCGCCTTGTGGAACTCCGGCAGAATGCCGAGCACGTTCTGGATATGATGACCGACCTCATGCGCCAGAACATAGGCCTGGGCGAAATCGCCCGGGGCGTTCAGCTGCGAGGCAAGTTCCTGATAAAAGGCCAGATCGATGTAAAGCTTGCTGTCCGCGCCGCAATAGAACGGGCCGGTGGCCGAACTGGCGTAGCCGCAGGCGGAAGACACCGAGCCGGAAAACAGCACAAGCGTCGGCTCGGGATAATCAGCTCCGTGCCGGTCGAGCAGCTGTCCCCAGGTATTTTCGGTGTCGGCAAGGACGACCGAAACGAATTGCGCCGTCTCGTCATCCGCCGCCGACCGTGGCGCCTGGCTCTGCGGAGCCTGGAAACCGCCACCGTCAAGTTGCCCGAGCAGCGTCAGCGGATTGATACCCAGGAACCAGGCTATCCCGGCGACGACGACAATGCCGGTCAGGCCCAGTCCGCCACCGGCACGCGCCCGTCGGCCGGACGGTATGCGCATGCGCCGGCCCGAGCCACGTCTGTCATCGATGTTGCTGCTGCCGCGACGGCCTTTCCAGCGCATGTCTTGTCCATTTCGTCTGATCGATCTGATTTTGTGAATAGCAGACCTCAAGGACAACACCCAACGCAAAAGACGCCGCGCAGCAAGAGAAATCCGCAGTTATGTGATGCCGGTTACAGCTTCCGAGCCAGGATTGCGGCAGGTTCGAAAGGCGCTGGTACCAACCAGGCACAACAAGGATGATGCAGATGCCCGACGTTACCGAACAGCAGGCCGGCCGCTTGATCGCTTTCGCGGTCCAGCGGATGGGACAGGTGGAAGGAAACGGTCAGTGCTGGACGCTGGTCGACAATGGCTTTCGCAGTCTCGGCTTTCACAAGCCCTCATCAACCTATCGCTGGGGACGTGTCGTGGAACAGCTGTCCAGCGCCCGGCCGGGCGACGTTTTCCAGTTCTCCAATTTCCGGGTGGCCGTCAGGTCCGACAGCTCCGACGGCAGCTGGACCGAAAGCAGCGAGGCTCGGGGCGCGCCGCGTCACACCGCTATACTGGAAAGTATCGACGCGAACGGCCTCGCCACGTTCCTGGAAAGCAATGTCAACGACAGCTTCGACGTCCAGCGCAACCGCTTCCACGTCAGAACGGCGGATATCGAGGAAGGCGGCGAGCGGACAAGCATTCGCGTCAGCGGGTCCTTCACGATCTACCGGCCACAGATTTCGGAATAAGACCGTATCGCAGCAGGTTTCTCAGGCGTGGATCAGCATGTCCGCGCCCGGCCCGATCCGGGAAAGGATCAGCCGCATGTGGTCCGGCGCCACGGCGACACAACCCTCTGTCGGGCGGTAATCCTCCCGTGCGATATGAAAGAAGATGGCGCTGCCCTTGCCCTTCACCGCGGGATAAAGATTGCAATCCAGAACCACGACAATGTCGTAGAGCCTGTCCTCACGCCACATCTTCTCGTGACTGGCGGCGAAAGGCAGCTCGACCGGGCGGTTATAGCGGCCGTGTCCGGGATCGTCGCACCAGCCCGAGCGGGGCGTCAGCGGTTCGACCGGCAAACGCGTTGCCGGAGGCAGCTGCCTGTCCGGCCGATAATAGACATGAAGCAAACCGAAACGGCCTGCCGGGGTTCCCCCGTCGCCTTCCTTTTTGCGAGTCAGCACGCCGGATCGGCCCAGGGCACACGGAACCGTGATCCCGCCGAGGCGCAATATACCCTTGCAACGGTCGCGCGGCAGAGCCCGGACTTCAAGGCAATCCGCCGATTTTTGCTGTTTCCTCATCATGGTCCCGTCACATTCGCCCCTCACCGTGGAACCCATTGATAAACCGGTCCTAAACCCCGCGTGAAGAAGAATTGACGAAGCAATGCTTGTATGGTGCGTATTTCCCGCGCACATAGAGGTCAGGAACACGCTTGTGTCATTCACACAAATCGGCGTGAACAGTATTCAGCATTTGGCGAGGACAGCAACGATGACCGCCCGCACAATCTTGATTGTCGACGACGATACCGAACTGCGCGAGGCGCTGGTTGAACAGCTTTCCCTTTACGACGAGTTCGAGACCATTCAGGCGGATTCGGCAAGTGCCGGCATAGCCCTGGCGAAGGACGAGCACATCGACCTTCTGCTGATGGATGTCGGCCTGCCGGATATCGATGGCCGCGAAGCGGTCAAACTGTTGCGCAAGAACGGTTTCAAGTCGCCGATCATCATGTTGACCGGGCACGACGGTGACAGCGACACGATCCTCGGCCTTGAGGCCGGGGCCAACGACTACGTTACCAAGCCGTTCAAGTTCGCGGTGTTGCTTGCCCGGGTGCGGGCGCATCTGCGCCAGCACGAGCAGAGCGAGGACGCCACATTCGCCATCGGCCGCTATTCCTTCCGCCCGGCGGCAAAGATCATGCAGGACGATGCCGGCTCCAAGGTGCGCCTGACGGAAAAGGAGACCTCCATCCTCAAGTTCCTGTATCGCGCCGGTGAAAAACCGGTGACGCGGGATGTGCTCTTGCATGAGGTCTGGGGGTATAATTCCGGCGTGACCACCCATACGCTGGAAACCCACATTTACCGTCTCAGGCAGAAAATCGAACGCGATCCGTCCAATGCCGAGCTTCTGGTGACAGAAGCCGGTGGATATAAGCTTGTGCCCTAGCGGATAATCATCGTAAATCTGGGGCATGAGCCTTGCCCAAGACATAGCGATTCTCAAACAAATCCCGATGCTTTCGGACTTCGCTGACGATCAGCTCCGCCTGCTCGCCTTCAGTGCCGAAAGCATGGATTACGGTAACGGCCAGCGCTTGTTCGACGAGGGCGAGCGGGCCGACGGCGGGCTGGTGATCACCAGCGGGACTGTCAGCCTTCAGAAACGGAGCAAGGACGGTTTCGACGAGGTCGATCGCGTCAGCGAGGGAACCCTGCTGGGAGAAACCGCGCTGCTTGCCGAAAACAAGCGTCCCTGCCGTGCCGAGGCCGTTGGCCTGGTGCGCATCATCCGCATTCGCCGGGCACTTTTCAAACGCATGATCCAGGAATATCCCGAGCTCGCTCAGCGTCTGCTCGACGTTCATGCCGCCCGCTACCGGCAGACTGTCGCCGCGCTTCGCCCGATTGGCGAGAAGATGGCGGAACTGGAACAGATCAACGCCGAACGGCGCCGGCGCAACGACGAATCGCAGTCGTAAGTCCCGGCCTTACACCTTTTTCAGGCGCAGCCTGTTGCCTGCATGTTTGCCCGCGGTCTGCAGGAGCGCCGCCGCGCTGACGGCCAATCCGCAGATCCCCAGCCAGACAGCCGGGCGAATGCTGCCGGCCACATTGAAATTCGCCTGAAACACCCTCTCGGCGGGAATGCCGGTCGCAAGCGCATACCAGGCATATTCAATTGCCGCCGTCGCTGCCGCGCCCAGCAGCGCGCAGGCCGCCAGCACGAGAAAGTTCGACAGCGGGAAACCGAGTTTCACCGCCAGCCGGTATATCATCAGCAGCGCGAAGATCCCCGCCATCAGCGTTGCCTGGCTGACATCGGATTTCGACTGCAGGAAGAAATGGAAGAGGGCAAGCACCGCAACCGGATAAACCAGCAGGTGAAGCCTGTTCCAGTTGGGTCCGAGCCGGCGGACAGCACTGTCGAAGGACGTTGCCCCCAGCACCGCAAGTCCGGCGAGGGCGCTAAAGCCGACAATCAGATAGAACCTGACAAAGATCTCCGACACGACCTTGGACAGGTTCCAGTGTTCAGAGGCGGCGTAAAGTCCCAGATGCAGGAGTGCATAGGCGAGAACCGAGACGCCGATCATGCGCCGGAGACCTATGACCCTGTTCCAATGGAAAATCCGCCTGAGCGGGGTGACTGCAAGCGTCAGCAGCAGGAACCGGACGGCCCAGGTGCCGCTCTCATGCAGCGCCAGTTCATAGGGCTCCGGATAAACCGGCCCGAACGCCAGATCGAAAAGGATCCACGCGGCCGGAAGCAGCAACAGCAGAAAGACAGCCAGCCGCAAACCGGAGAGCGTTCCCCGCCGGTCGGTCCAGGGTGCGTATTGCCGAATCACGAAGGATTTGTTGGTAGACAATGCCATCTTCCGGATTTAACCCGCCGCCCGGCGCCTTTCACTGCACAGCTTTTCAAGCCTGTGTGAAGAAAGGCAAGCGGCGACGATCACGAGCGACGGCCTTCCGGCATATCCCGGCCCGAGGCCGGGACAGCGCTGAGGAAGATGTGGGGATCCTGGTTTTCGGCCGGATCACACCCAGGGACGGTTTTCGTCCAGCTTGCCTTCGTAGGTTTCGATCTGCTCCGCCTTGGCCATCGTCAGGCCGATATCGTCGAGGCCGTTCATCAGGCAATGCTTGCGGAACTGGTCGATATCGAAGGTGATATCGCCGCTTTCCAGGCCCTGGATCTTCTGGTTTTCCAGATCGATGGTCAGCGTGAAATTGGCGCCGCGTTCGGACGCCTGCATCAGCGAGTCCAGCTCGTCTTCGTTCACCTGGATCGGCAGAATGCCGTTCTTGAAGCAGTTGTTGTAGAAAATATCTGCGAAAGACGTCGCGATCACGCAGCGAATGCCGAAATCAAGAAGCGCCCACGGAGCGTGTTCGCGCGACGAGCCGCAGCCGAAGTTGTCGCCGGCGATCAGGATCTTGGCGTTGCGGTAGGCAGGCTTGTTGAGCACGAAGTCCGGATTTTCGGAGCCGTCGTCATTGGTGCGCATTTCGTGAAACAGCGCGGTTCCAAGACCCGTGCGCTTGATCGTCTTCAAAAACTGCTTCGGGATAATCATGTCCGTGTCGATGTTGACGATCGGCATGGGGGCCGCGACACCGGTCAGGGTCTCGAATTTTTCCATTATGTATCTCCTGAAAGGCCGGAAGGCGAAGAGGGGCTCAGGCGGCCAGGCTGGTGGCCTGGTCAACGCCGAGCATCAGATTGAGGTTCTGGACCGCTGCGCCGGACGCGCCCTTGCCCAGATTGTCGTAGACCGCAAGGATCGCCGCCTGGGCTCGGGCGTCATTGGCGAACACGTGCAGGCGCAGACGGTTGGTGTCGTTGAGCGCCTGCGGGTCGAGCTGTTCGGCCCGGTCCAGGGCTTCCAGCGGGGCGACATCGACAAACCCGTCGGGGCCGGCAAAATGATCGGCCAGCGCATCGTGAAGCTGTTTACCGGTCGGCACCTTGTCCAATCCCGCGAGATTCAGCGGCAGAACCGTGAGCATGCCCTTGTAGTAGTTGCCGACCGACGGTGTGAACAGCGGCGCGGTGTCCAGCAGCGCGTATTCGCCCATTTCCGGCAGATGCTTGTGATTGAAGCCGAGCGCATAGGGCGTGTAGGCGCTGGCGCCGTTTCCTGCGGCTTCGTAATCGGCAATCATCGTCTTGCCGCCGCCGGAATAACCGGAAATGCCGTGATAGCTGAGCGGAAAATCGGCCGGAATCAGGCCTGCGGCGACGAGCGGACGGGCCGCCGCGATCAGGCCCTGCGGCCAGCAGCCCGGGTTGGCGACCCGCATGGCAGCGGCGATGATATCGCCCTGGTCCACATCCATTTCGGCAAACCCGTAGGCCCAGCCTTCGGCGACCCGGTGGGCGCTGGAGGCATCGATCACCCGCGTGGTGTCGTTTTCGATCAGCGCGACGCTTTCCTTTGCCGCGGCATCCGGCAGGCAGAGAATGGCGACATCGGCGGTATTGAGATACTCCGCCCGGGCGGCCGGATCCTTGCGGCTTTCCTCCGGAATGGAGATCAGTTCCAGGTCGCGGCGCATGGCAAGGCGTTCGCGGATCTGCAGACCCGTCGTTCCGGCTTCACCATCTATGAATACGCGCGCAACCATCGCCCGCTCCTCTCCTCGTTTTAAAGTTGATGCGTCATACACCCAATTCCCGGGTTTGTCACCGCTTGCGGACGTGCCGTGAGCTCAACGGGCCCTTGAATGATACTCATCATTCGGCCGCATGTCCGAGGCGGCCGCCACCCGGTTCGTCATGTTGAAAAACGCCGCCACCGAAGAGATATCCCAGATGTCGCGGTCGCCAAACCCCGCATCCCTGAGCATCTGGCGGTCGTCCTCGACGATCTCCGCAGGCGTTTGCGTCAGCTTGACGGCAAAGTCGAGCATGGCCCGCTGACGGCTGCTCAAATCTGCCGCGCGGTAGTTCATCACCATCATTTCGCCCAGAATCGGATCGCCTGAAAGCTCCCGGACCGCAGCCCCGTGCGCGGCTAGGCAATAAAAACAGTGATTGACGGAAGATACCGCAACGGCAATCATTTCACGCTCGAGCTTTGTCAGTCCGGACTCCGCAAGCATGAGGTCATTGTACATGTCGGTGAAAGCGCGCAGTTTGGTTTCGTCAAAGGAATAGGCCTTGAGCACATTCGGCACCATTCCCAGTTTTTCCTGGCAAAGATCGAAATACGCCTGCGTCTTTTCGCTGAGAGCCTCGCCGGGCTTGATTTGCAAGGCCGTGACTTTACTTGACAATTTGTAACTCCCGTCATGAAAGATTCTATGTCGCCGCAATAAACAAGACTACCATGCGACAGAGCCAACCATAAGATCGTCTAGGGGGATGATTATGCCGGACAAACACGACGTCGAGAAACTCAAACTCATCGACGCGGTCCAAGCAGGCCTGAGCAAGGAAAACACAGACCTCGCGGAGTTCGCTCGCGCCTTTTATGACCGGGGCGCCGCGGAGGATCTTGTCACCTACAGTCCCGAGGAACTGACCGGCTTTGCGCGGCATGCCTGGCAGGATTTCCAGGATCACAAATTGGGAACCCACAGGGTTTCCATTTCAGACCCCTCCTTCAACGTCAAAGGCGGCAAGGCAAGCAACCTGACGGTTATCGAGATCGTCAACGACAACATGCCTTTTCTGGTCGAATCGGTGATGGACGAGCTGCAGGAAAGCAAGCTCGAGGTTCATCTGGTTCTGCATCCGATCTTCATTGTCGAGCGCGACGACAAGGGCAGGCTCTCGTCTGCGGTTGGCCGCAAGAAACCCCCGAAGCGCAGGGACCGCCAGGAAAGCCTGATCCATATTCACGTGACGCGCATCGATTCCGACAAGACGCGCGAAGAGCTGAAGGCCCGGATGGACGGGGTTCTCAGCAGCGTCCGTGCCGTGGTCACCGACTTCAAGCCGATGCAGGAACGCCTCGGGGAAGCAATCGATACCTACAAGACCACGCAGATCCCCGGCAGCAGCGACGAATTGTGGGAGGCCATCCACTTCCTGGAATGGATGGAAAACGACAACTTCATCTTCCTCGGCATGCGCGAATACAAGTTCGAGGGCGGCGTGGAAGAGGGGGAGTTGTCCCCGCATGAGGGAACAGGGCTCGGACTTCTGGCCGATCCGGATGTCAGGGTGCTGCGCCGCGGCAGCGAGTTCGTCCAGATCACACCGGAAATCCGCGAATTCCTGAAGAAGCCGGAGCCGCTCATCATCGCCAAGGCGAATGTGAAGAGCAATGTGCACCGCCGGGTTCACATGGATTATGTCGGCGCCAAGCTTTACGACGACGACGGCAACATGATGGGCGAACTGCGCATCGTCGGCCTGTTCGCCTCGACCGCCTATACCGAACCGACCAGCACCATCCCGTTCCTGCGCCGCAAGGTGGCCAGTGTGCTGGCGCGCGCCGGCTATGATTCGGAAAGCCACTCCGGTCGGGCGCTCAGGAACGTCCTGGAAGCCTACCCGCGCGACGAACTGTTCCAGATCGACCGCGACCGCCTGTTCGAGTTCTCCATCGCCATCCTGCAGCTGGACGAACGCCCCCGCATCCGCGTGCTCTCGCGACCGGACAAATTCGACCGCTACGTCTCCATCCTCGTCTTCATACCGCGCGACCGCTACACGACCGAGGTGCGCCTGAATGTCGGCACCTATCTCGCGTCCGTCTATGAGGGCCGCGTCTCCGCATGGTATGTGACCTATCTGGAAGGTCCGCTGGCGCGGGTTCACTACATCGTCGGCCGCGACAAGGGGGAAACGCCGAGGCCGGACCAGGAGGACCTGGAAGCCGCCGTCGCAGAAATGGTGCGCACCTGGTCCGACAGCGTCCGCGACGCTCTCAAGACTCAGTTCGCAC
The DNA here is from genome assembly GCF_947496995.1 of uncultured Roseibium sp. Lineage (GTDB taxonomy): Bacteria > Pseudomonadota > Alphaproteobacteria > Rhizobiales > Stappiaceae > Roseibium. The sequence goes on along the minus strand of NZ_CANMFD010000005.1, from coordinate 54,413 downwards.
CGCCTCAGGCGCGCAAGCTCGCCGACCGCTATGCCCTCTCCTTCCACGGTGGTTACAAGGAAGTCTACAACGCGCAGAACGCGCTGTTCGACATCGTCAAGCTGGAAACGCTGTCCGAGCGAACCGAGACCACCATCACCTTCCACCGGCCCGCCGGCACGAAGGAAAACCGGCTGGCCCTGAAGGTTTATCACCGAGGCTCACCCATTCCCCTGTCCGCCCGTGTCCCTCTTCTGGAGAACATGGGTTTCAGGGTGATCAACGAACGAACCTACCGGGTCACCCCTGCGGATGCGCCGCTTTCCTATCTTCACGAGATGACGCTTGAAACCCGGGCCGGTGAGGACTTCGACTTCTCCGACCAGCTTCAGGCACGTCTGGAAGCCATGTTCCTGGCCGTGTGGACCGGCAGCGCGGAGGATGACGGCTACAACCGCCTCGTCCTGACGGCAGACCTCGCCTGGAGGGACGTTGCCGTGGTCCGGGCCCTGTCGAAATATCTGCGGCAGACCGGCATTCCCTTCTCCGAAGACTACATGTGGTCGACGCTCAACAACTATCCGGCCATCGCCGCCAAACTGGTGGAAATGTTCCATCTGCGCTTCAATCCGGATGTGACCGAAAAGGACCGCGACCTCGGTACGGAGCGCCTGCAGGGCGAGCTCAACACCGACCTGGAGGACGTCTCGAGCCTCGACGACGACCGTATTCTCAGGCGCTTCCAGAACACCATCGAATCGATCCTGCGGACGAATTTCTACCAGCTCGAGGACGACGGTCAGCCCAGGCAGACATTCGCCTTCAAGATCGACAGCCGGCAGATCGACGACCTGCCCCAGCCCCGTCCTTTCCGCGAGATTTCCGTCTACAGCCCGCGTATCGAAGGCGTTCACCTGCGCTTCGGCAAGGTTGCGCGCGGCGGCCTGCGCTGGTCCGACCGTCCACAGGATTTCCGCACGGAGGTTCTCGGTCTCGTCAAGGCGCAGCAGGTCAAGAACGCGGTCATCGTCCCGGTGGGCGCAAAGGGCGGCTTCGTTCCCAAAAAGCTGCCGCCGATGACCGACCGGGACGCCTGGTTCAAGGAAGGCACCGAGAGCTACAAGATCTTCATCAACGCGCTTCTGGACGTGACCGACAACCTGGACGAAGACACGGTCGTGCCTCCTGAGCGCGTGCAGCGCTTCGACGGTGACGATCCCTATCTCGTCGTCGCCGCGGACAAAGGCACGGCCACCTTCTCCGACACAGCCAACAGCATTTCCGAAAGCCGCAACTTCTGGCTGGGCGACGCCTTCGCCTCCGGTGGCTCCGCCGGCTACGACCACAAGAAGATGGGCATCACGGCGCGCGGCGCCTGGGAAGCGGTCAAGCGCCACTTCCGGGAAATGAACCGCGACATCCAGAGCGAGCCGTTCACCGCCGCGGGTGTCGGCGACATGTCGGGAGACGTCTTCGGCAACGGCATGCTGCTGTCGAAGACCACCCGGCTCCTCGCCGCTTTCGACCACCGGGACATCTTCATCGATCCGGATCCGGATCCGGCCGTAACCTGGGAAGAGCGCAAACGCATCTTCGACCTGGGCCGCTCCTCCTGGAAGGACTATGACACCGGCCTTTTGTCGAAAGGCGGCGGCATCTTCTCCAGACAGCTCAAGTCCATTCCGCTGACGCCGGAAATCAAGACGCTTCTGAACCTTCCCAAGTCCAGCGCCACGCCGCAGGAAGTCATGACCGCCATCCTCAAGATGGAAGTGGATCTGCTCTGGTTCGGCGGTATCGGAACCTATATCCGCGCAACGGACCAGACCGACGCAGAGGCCGGCGACCGGGCCAATGACCCTATCCGCATCACGGCCCCCGAAGTCGGCGCGAAAGTCATCGGCGAGGGCGCGAATCTCGGTCTCACCCAGCTTGCCCGCATCGAGTTCAACAAGAAGGGCGGGCGCTGCAACTCCGATGCGATCGACAATTCAGCCGGGGTGAATTCCTCGGACATGGAAGTCAATATCAAGATCGCCCTCGGCGCTGCCGTCAAATCCGGCAAGCTGACCCTCAAGCAGCGCAACCAGCTGCTTGCGAAGATGACCGACGAGGTTGCCGAACTGGTTCTGCGAAACAACTATCTCCAGACCCTGGCAATCTCCATGACCCAGCTTCGCGGCTCGGAGGATTTCGGCTACCAGGTGCGCATGATGCGCCAGCTGGAACAGGCAGGGCTTCTCGACCGGGCGGTGGAACAGTTGCCGGATGAGGCAAAGCTCGCCGAAATGCGCAAGGCTGGCCAGTTGCTGACCCGTGCCGAACTCGGTGTCCTGCTCGCCTATGCGAAACTCACATTCTACGACGCCTTGCTGGAAAGCTCGGTTCCAGATGACGATTATCTGGCCCGGGAACTATTCCGCTATTTCCCCGATCAGATGGCCACCAAATATCACGAAGAGATCAACGGCCATCGGCTGCGCCGCGAAATCATCGCGACCATGCTGGCAAACTCGATGATCAACCGCGGCGGAGCGACATTCCTCACACGCCTGATGGACCAGACCGGGGCGACCCCGACGGATATCGCCCAGAGCTTCGTCGCCGTTCGCAACAGTTACGACCTCACCGATCTCAATACCGAGATCGACGCGCTCGACACCAGGATCGACGGCGCGCTTCAGCTTGAGCTCTATCTGGAAGTGCAGACGCTGCTTCTGGAACGGGTGGTCTGGTTCAAGCGCAATGTCTCCTTCGAGAAAGGCCTGTCCGCCGTTGTCGACCGCTTCGGCTCCGGCATCACCGCCCTGAGGGACCGCCTGGAAAGCCTGCTCCCCGAGGAGCAGGCCACATTCCTGAACAACACGGCCGCGGACTACGTCGCCCAGGGCGTTCCGGAAGCGCTTGCAAAACGGATCGCCTGGCTGCCCGCGGAACGGACCATCCCCGACATCGTCATCGTCTCGGAGGAAACCGATGCCGATCTCAACACCGCCGCCACGGCCTATTTCGAGATCGGACACCATTTCCGCATCGGCGCGATGCATGAGCTTGCCAACGACCTCAATGTTCAGGACTACTACGACGGTCTTGCCCTCGACAGGGCACGGGCCACCCTGGTTTCCGCACACCGGTCGCTTGCCATCGAGGCGGTCAGATGCGGCGGCTTCGCCACCTGGCTGGAAAGCCACGAGGTCGAGGTCGGCCGCCGCCAGCGCGCGGTCACCGAGATGCTCGATGGCGGCCTGAGCGTCTCCAAGTTCTCCGTAGCGGCCAGCCTGCTGTCGGAAATCTATACGCACGCCTGAGTGCGGAAAACATGATAGGGCTTGAGAAGGCTGGCAGTCCCGCTGCCGGCCTTCTCATCGCCTTGTCGCTTCCGGCATGCGAGGAAAGTCTGACGGTGTCCGTAAGATATTGAGGCCCCAACCCCTGAGATGAGCATCACATGACTGTCGTTCCGGATATTTTTCCCGAGAAAACCGACCGGCGCGCCATTCTGTCCTGGGCGCTTTTCGACTGGGCGGGACAGCCTTTCTTCACGCTGATCACGACGTTTGTCTTCGCACCCTATTTTGCCTCGACACTGGCCGCGACCCCGGCGCAAGGACAGTCCCTGTGGGGCTATGCCACCGCCGCAGCCGGACTGTGCATCGCACTTCTGGCGCCAGTGCTCGGCTCCGTCGCCGACGCCAGCGGCGGCCGCAAGCGCTGGATTTTCGTTTTTTCCATTCCCTTCCTCATTTGCTGCTGGGCCATCTGGTATGCCGCTCCCGGCAACCCGCACGCGATTGCCATCGCGCTGACGGCCTTTGCCATCGGCACGCTCTCCATCGAGATCGCAACCGTCTTCAACAACGCCATGATGCCCTCTCTGGTACCGCCTGCCCGGATCGGACGCCTGTCGAGCTTCGGCTGGGCCATCGGCTACGCGAGCGGCCTCGTCACGCTGGTGATAGCGCTCGGCTTTTTCGCCGCCAGTCCCGAAACCGGCAAGACGCTCCTGGGGTTCAAGCCGGTTCTGGGTCTGGATGCGGCAACGCAGGAAGGCGACCGTGTCGTCGGACCTTTCTCCGCACTCTGGTATCTCGTCTTCGTATTGCCGATGTTCCTGTTCGTGCCCGATATGCCGCACAAGGCCAGACTGGGGCCGGCCATCCGCAAGGGCCTGCACGATCTCGCCGGCAACCTGTCGCGGGCCCGGTCCAACCGGAACATTTTCGTGTTTCTGCTTGCCAACATGATCTTCAAGGACGGCCTGGTCGCACTGTTTGCCTTCGGTGGCATCTACGCTGCGGGCCAGCTCGGCTGGGGATCGATTGAAATCGGCACATTCGGCATCATTCTCACGATCACCGGCGTGCTCGGACTTGTCCTGGGCGGTCCGATGGACGACAGGTTCGGAGCGCGCCCGGTCATCGTGTTTTCGCTGATCGTGCTGATGATCTGCGGCCTCGGCATGATCTCAATCGACAAGACCACGGTGTTTTTCGTCATCAAGACGCAGGCGGCACCCGAAGGCGCCCTGCTCGCGTCCCTGCCGGAACAGGTCTTCATCGGTCTCGGTGCGGCGATCGGCGCCGTATCGGGTCCCTTGCAGGCTTGCTGCCGCAGCCTGCTGGTGCGTCTTGCCCCCCATGAGCACATGACTCAGTATTTCGGCCTGCTGGCCCTTTCAGGCAAGGTGACCAGCTTTCTCGCGCCCCTGGCCGTCGGCGTGGTTACCGCGCTCACCGCCAGCCAGTCGGCCGGCATGTCGGTCATTCTGGTGTTCTTCGCAGTCGGATTGATCCTGCTGCTTCTGGTGAAGGAAAGACCCGGCGGTTGAAATGCCGGAGCGGGAAGGACGGACGCGAAACGAAAAACGCGCCGGCGGTGACACCGGCGCGTTTCGCTACTGACTGGACCGTCAAGACACCGTTATCACGCCGAGAGTTCAGCGATCTGACGCGGTATTTTCTTCGTTACGGCGAGCCACCCTCAGTGGCGGAAATGCCGCATGCCCGTCATGACCATCGCAAGCCCGGCTTCGTCTGCCGCTGCAATAACATCATCGTCGCGCATGGAGCCGCCCGGTTGGATAACGGCGGTCGCCCCGGCTTCGGCGGCGGACAAAAGCCCGTCCGCGAAGGGGAAGAACGCATCGGAGGCAACCACACAGCCTTTGGTCAGCGGTTCTGCAAGACCTGCGGCCTCGGTTGCATCCAGCGCCTTGCGGGCGGCGATCCGGGCTGAATCCACCCGGCTCATCTGTCCGGCGCCGACACCGACCGTCGCCCCGTCTTTCGCGTAGACAATGGCGTTGGACTTGACGTGCTTGGCGATCCGGAAGGCGAATTTCAGATCCGCCAGCTCCCGCTCGCTTGGCGCGCGTTTCGTGACAACCTTCAGGTCGAGATCGTCGACCACCCCGTTGTCACGCGACTGGACCAGGAGGCCGCCTGCAACGGATTTGACGAACAGCCCCTTGGCGCGGGCATCGGCGAGACCGCCGGTGACGAGCAGCCTGAGGTTTTTCTTTGCCGCGATGATTTCGAGGGCCGCGTCGTCCACGCCGGGGGCTATGATGACCTCGGTGAAGATCTTGACGATTTCTTCCGCCGCCGCTGCATCCAGTGTCCTGTTCAGCGCGACGATCCCGCCAAAGGCGGAGACCGGGTCGCAGCGGAGCGCCTTCTCGTAGGCGTCCTTCAGGGTCGCCCCTTCGGCCACACCGCACGGATTGGCGTGCTTGATGATGGCGACCGCGCCAGTACGGTCCGGATCAAATTCGCTGACCAACTCAAAAGCTGCATCCGTGTCGTTGATATTGTTGTAGGAAAGTGTCTTGCCCTGGAGCTGACGCGCGGTCGCCACACCCGGACGTTTTTCGCCGGTCTTGTAGAAACCCGCCGTCTGGTGCGGATTTTCGCCATACCGCATGACTTCGGCCAGCGCACCGCCTACCGCCCGATGGGCGGGCGTGGCCTCGTCGAGCTGGTCTGCCATCCAGTTGGAAACCGCCGCATCGTAAGCTGCCGTGCGCGCGAAGGCCTTCAGCGCCAGCTTCTTGCGCAGGGCAACCGGCGCCTGTCCGTCGTTTGCGTCCAGTTCGGCGATCACGGTGTCGTAATCCGCCGGATCGGTCACCACCGTCACATAGGCGTGGTTCTTCGCCGCGGCCCGCGTCATCGCCGGTCCGCCGATGTCGATATTCTCGATGCCGGAGGCATAATCGGCGCCGGAAGCAACCACCTCTTCAAAGGGATAAAGATTGCCGCAGAACAGGTCGATGCCGGAAATGCCGTGCTCCGCCATGGCCGCCTGATGATCGGCGTCGCCCCGGATTGCCAGAAGCCCGCCATGAACCATCGGATGCAGGGTCTTCACCCGGCCATCCATGATCTCCGGAAATCCGGTAACCTCGGAAATGTCCAGAACCGCCAGCCCGGCGTCTTTCAGCGCCTTGTGCGACCCGCCGGTCGACACCAGCTCGACGCCCCGGTCCGCAAGGGCCCGGGCGAAGTCGACGAGACCGGTCTTGTCGTAAACGGAAAGGAGCGCGCGCTTGACGGGAACCAGGTCGGGAACAGGAACGGCTTTGGACACAATGGCCATGAATTTGCCTCGCGATAGGGAAGATCCGGGAAGAAAGGTCGCCCTAACACGTCTTCAGGCAAATCGGAAGATCCTAGATGTCAGGACGCGTCCGGCACCGGGTCCTGAAGCGGCAGTTCATCCGGTTCGTCGAAATCGCTGGTACCGCGCCTGCTCAGTTTGGCGGCTGCCGTTTTGCGGAATTGCCAGCCGACGGACGGCTCTTCCTGCACGGAACCCGCGATAACGATCTGTTCGGCTCTCCGGTGACCGTAGACATCCGACAGATAGATGCTTTCTTCCAGAAGCGGCTCGCTTCCATGGGCATCGAACTCCCACGCCTCACCGTCGCGGCACACCAGCAGGATCGCCGTTCCGCCGCGAATGAGCGATGCTTTCAGTCCCGGGTAAAGATGGAAGCGAATTGCGTAGCGGTGCTCCGGATCGATGGCTCCGACGGCGGAGAACGTGTCGATACCGTCGAGCACCGTTCCATCGCCCGACAGGCGCAGATCCCTTTTGTGCACCACACCGAAATGCGATGCATAGCCGTCATGAGACGCAATGATGCGGCTTCCGGCCAGGTCATCCTCGCGTTCGACCGGAACCTTGACGGGACCGGAAAGTATCGGCGCGCCGAGCAGATGGCCGAAGGGCTTTTCAGACAGGAAATGGCAGGAGGATGTATCCTCGATGGTCGCGGTGGAATGCGCGGCGGTTGACCGGCTCACCTTGCGCCACAGCGGATTGGATTTCGGCGATACGCCGCAATTCACGACAATGCGGTTCTGTGCAGAGGAAAACTCGAAGGACAGGCACCCGGCATGGGCGTCGCCGGACACGCCGGGTTCGGGCGCCGGGCCGGTGTCGACCAGAACGACGGAGTCCCCGCCGCTCAGCCGCTGATATCCGGAATGCGGCGCGTTGAGGGGCGGGGCGCCCCTTGCATCGTCATAGGCCAGGATTGTCGCCACCAGGTCGTTGGGTGTCGATCCCATGCCGTTGAAATGCGCCAGGGCGCCGTCACCGTGACGGAAGAACCGCAGGAGCGGCATCATCCTGTCCACCGATTGCAGCATGGCGGGCGGCATCTCCAGTCCCTGGGCGACGAACGCCTGCCGAACGGGCAGAAGATCGGCGAGTATGTCGATAAGGGCGCGCGGATTGCGGGAGATATGCCCCCCGTCAGGGAGGATCTGCCGGTTCAGCTCATGCTCCAGACGGCGGATGCTCTGCCGGGCGAAGCGGCCCTGGCCAGCCATGGAGATACAGGCCGAGGAGATGGCTAGCGCCGCATGCAGCCGCTCAACGCCGTCTTCCGTTTCGTTGATGGTCTGGCGCAGATAGCGGATCTGCCGGGCGAGAGACTTGACGAACCCGCGGTAGAATTCGTGATCGCCGTCCAGAAGGATGAAAGGGGAATGCGCCAGCCACGACAGGATACGCCGCGTCACCACGGAGGCTTCCCAACCGATGGGATGCCAGCGACCGCAATAGCGGATCCAGTCCTCGACCAGCGCCCGGGCGTTCTGCCGGGCGATATGGCTGTCGGCGGCCCTGAGGTCGCGCAGCCAGCCGAAGGAATGCAGCTCGCGCTGCCAGTCCTCGTGTGCGGTCTCCAGTTCGAAGGGAGACCTTCCCTGGGTTTCGATCAGATGGCCCGAAAACAGGAAACGCCCGCCGTAGATGTCGGCGGCATTGGTCGCATCGGCGGTGCGCAGATCTTGCGGGGCCAGAAGCAGACGCGACGGCACAGCCGTAAACGGCTGCATGCGGAAGATCGGTCCGCCATGCATCCATTTAAGGGAACGTTGCCAAACATGCAGTGCCACAAGACGCCAGACGAGGCTTCTTTCATTGAGGCTAGCGATATTCACCAAACCATCCCCGCAACTGATGGTCTATGCGCGTTTATTGGGTATCTCCGGCGTCATAATTTGAAAACAAGGCATTAAGGTTAGCATTTCATTTAAATAATCATTGCAAGTGAACCGTTTATGCCGCGTTAAAGCCGCCTGAATCTGGCAGCGAAAAACCCGTCCATACCCTTCACGTCCGCACCGGGGCCCACCTGATGGCACGGAAGACAGCGCAAATATCCGCTCTCGGTGATCAGATGATCGAGGCCGCCGACTTCCTTTGCGTCAATCGGCTCAAGCCGCAGCTGACCCGCATGACGCTCGGCAAAGGCTGCCGCCTGCGCTTCACCTTCTTCCGGTTCCAGTGAACAGGTGCAGTAGACGATCACCCCGCCCGGCTTGACCCAGGCCACGGTCCTGTCCAGGAGATCACTCTGGATTTCGCTCAGTTTTTCAATGTCGTACGCCTGCTTGATCCAGGGAAGATCCGGGTGACGACGGATCGTCCCCGTCGCCCCGCAAGGCGCGTCGAGCAGAACCGCATCGAAAGGCTCATCCGGCACGAAGTTTCTGAGATCGGAGGCGATGGTGCGAACCGTCAGGCCCAGACGGGCCATGTTTTCGTCCAGCCGCTTGAGCCGTCCCTTGGAGATATCGACCGCCGTCACCTCGGCGCCTGCCAGGGCGAGCTGCGCTGTCTTGCCTCCGGGCGCGGCGCAAAGATCGGCAACCTTGAGGCCTTTGATATCGCCGAGGAGATGGACGGGCAGCGCGGCGGCCGCGTCCTGCACCCACCATTCGCCGTCTTCAAATCCTTCGACGGCTTCCACGGAGCCTTTTCTCGTAAGCCGCACGCTGCCGGCGCCGACAACCTGGCCACTGAGCTTTTCGGCCCAGCCTTGCGGGTCCGACTTCACCGTCAGATCCAGCGCCGCCTCGTTCTGATGCGCCCTTGCGATCTCGCGCGCCGTCTCCGCGCCATAAGCCGCCTGCCAGCTTTCCATGAGCCAGTCCGGCGTATTCACCATTTCCGCGTCGATATCCGCCGTGACGTCGTCCCGTTCCCGTCCGAGGCGCCGCAGCACACCGTTGACAAGCCCCTTGTAGGGCCGCGCCCGGCGGTCCGCCCCGGCATGTTCAACCGCCAGAGAAACGGCGGCCCTGTCCGGAATGTCGAGATAAAGCATCTGCGCGATCGCCACATGCAGGATATCCAGCACCCGGCCGGTCTTTTCCGGAATGCCCCGGTCCAGCAGCCTGTCCAGAATAATGGCAATCTCTCCGCGATGCCTCAGCGCCGCACCCAGGATGGCGCGCACCAGCGAGCGGTCGTTGCCGGCGAGTGCACGCAGGCCCGAATGACCGGAGGCGGCATCGAACTCGCCGTCCAGCGGCCGCTTTTTGTAAACGACATTCCCGAGGATATCCGCAGCCACCTTGCGGGCTGCAAATCCGGGGTTTTCGGATCTCTCCTGATCCTGCTTCCCGGCAGGTCCCGGGGATCTTTTCGGCGGACTTTTCAACTACCTGTCCCAATCGCGGTCCGGACACCCGGACCTGCATGAAAACCAAGCGCCGCAGACCGGTCGTCCGGCTGCGGCGCAATGAGTGCATTCTAGATCAACGTGCTTTCATGTGAAAGCGCTACAAACCAGAAAAGTAGGCCTGATTGCGCACCTCACCCGGCAGCGCCTTATCCCCACGGCCCTTTCGGCCGGGTCACGGTGGCGGAACGGGTCGGCCGCGCCGATCTTTCCCATGGTCCGGCAGACCCGGAGGCGGACCCGCCACTGAAAGAGGACCGGCCGCCGGTGCCCAGGCCGCCGGCTGCAAGCTTGCGCAGCTCGTCGATGCGGTTCTGGGTGTTGGGGTGCGTCGAAAACAGATTGTCCATCCGCTCACCGGACAGCGGGTTCATGATGAACATATGCGCTGTCGCCGGATTGGCTTCCGCGTCGGGATTGTGGATCCGTTCCACGCCGTTCGCGATCTTTCCGAGCGCCGAGGCCAGCCACAGCGGCTCGCCGCAGATCTGCGCGCCCATCCGGTCGGCCGCATATTCCCGTGTCCGCGAAATCGCCATCTGGACGACCATCGCCGCCATCGGGGCAACGATCATCATCAGGATGACGCCGACGATCCCGAGCGGATTGTTCCGGTTGCCGCCGAAAAAGAAGGCGAAATTGGCCAGCATGGAGATCGCACCGGCAATCGTCGCGGTGATCGTCATGATCAGCGTGTCGTGGTTCTTCACATGCGCGAGTTCATGCGCCATCACGCCGGCGACCTCTTCGGGCGACAGCATGTTCAAAAGGCCTGTCGTGGCCGCGACCGCCGCATTCTGCGGGTTTCGGCCGGTGGCAAAGGCGTTCGGCTGCGGATTGTCGATGATATAGACCTTGGGCATCGGCAGGCCGGCATTGCGCGCCAGCCCCTGTACCATGCGGTAATAGTCAGGGGCGCTGCGTTCATCCACCTCGCGCGCATGATGCATGCGCAGGACCATCTTGTCCGCGTTCCAGTAGCTGAACAGGTTCATGGCAGCAGCCACCGCCAAGGCAATCATCATGCCCGACTGGCCGCCGATCATGAAGCCTATCCCCATGAAAAGGGCGGTCATCCCCGCCAGAAGCATCGCTGTGCGAACGTAGTTCATCGTCGCTGTGATCCGTTTCCTGTTCAGTTTCAGATATGGCCGGAGGAGAGCATTCCGAGCGCCCGCCTCCTGATTGAAGATGGGGATTGCTGCCATTCTTGGCAAGATTGCACTATATGAGTCTGACAGAAGCGTAATGTTGAAGACAATGAGCCGATGACAGATAAACCCACCGCCGCCTATACATCGACCGAAGTACCCTCGCTGAAAGCGGAAACTGAAAGCGCGCCGAGAAGAAAATTCGAGGACCTGCCCCCCGCGGCCCAGCGCGCGCTGCTGGAAGCCGAGGAACGGCGCAAGCAGATCGATGCCAAACAGCAGGCCATGCCCGAGGAAGTGAACGGCCGCGGCGGGCTCGAGCCGACGCGTTATGACGACTGGGAGATCAAGGGTCTGACGGTCGATTTCTGAGAACCGGTCTTCACGAGGGTAAAGACGACTCAGGCTTCCACCAGCTTGAGAACCTCGCCGGCAACCGCCTTGGCCAGATCCGCCTGCGGATCGTCATCGAAGTGGATGGCGTCGATCGGACTGGCCGAAATGACGGTGCCTGTATCGAAAAACGCCGCGCCGTATTCCGCGGCCTTTTCCCGGTAGCAACCGGCAAGCCGATGGGATTCCTTGTAACTCCTGTCATCGAATTGCGCCGCGAAGGGCGTTCCCGCCAGGGGGCCGAGCGGCGGCGGTGACATGAGCAGCACTTTCGGCGCCCGGCCTTCCGTGTCATCGGTCGGCCTGCGGGCGAAATCCAGAAGGCGGCCCATGGAAGCCGCGATGGTTTCCGCATTCACCGAAAACCGCGTCTTCAGATCGTTGGTCCCCAGCATGATGATCAGGATATCGATGGGCATATGGGTCCGGCGGACGGTTCCCAGGTGCTCAAGACCGTTCCTGTCGCCCATCACCGGATCATCGTAAACGGTGGTGCGCCCGTTGACGCCTTCCTCCAGGACATAGAACCCGGGCCCGAGTTCTTTTTGCATCCGCCGCGTCCAGCGAATTTCGTGACCGTAGCGGGATTTATCGACCGGGTTGAATCCCCAGGTGAGGGAATCTCCGAAACAGATCACGGAAATCGGTTCAGTTCCTTCCGGCATGAGAACCCTTCTTTATCGGATCAAATTGCTGCGCCGTGGAGCAGAGCAGTTCCCGGCACGTCCGCGCCAATAATTCCACGAAAGAAACACTGGCATTTATCCTTGGTTAATAAGAGATTTACCAAGGACGCGCTAGGGTCGGCTTAAAGTTTTGCGTAACGACTGCCGGACCGGTCATGAATGTCAGCCAGAAAGCCTACAGGCGGGGAGCTTCCCTGCCTCACTCCAATCCTTTTCAACGCCTTGCCGCACTTCTGGACGGCGAGACGCCCGGCCTCGACCCGATCGTCATGACAATCGGCGAACCGCAGCATGCAATTCCCGCCTTCACGGCGGATGTTCTCATGGAAAATATCGACGGTTTCCGCCGCTACCCGCCGATCACCGGCACGCCGGAGTTTCGCGCCGCGGTCGCCTCGTGGCTGGACAGGCGCTACAATCTGGACGGCATGATAGATGCAGAACACGGGGTCCTGCCGCTCAACGGCTCCCGTGAAGGCCTGTCCTTCGGCGCCATCGCCGCACGGGACCAGCTGGGCAAGGAACTGGATCATCCGGTGGTGATTCTGCCCAACCCCTTCTACCAGACCTACGCCGCCGCGGCTCATGTGGCCGACGCCGAAGCTGTCCTGCTGGATGCGGTCGCCGACAACGGCTTTCTGCCCGACCTCGACAGTCTCGATACGGATCTCCTTGAAAGAACGGTGGCGTTCTACATTGCCTCGCCGACCAATCCGGAAGGCTATATCGCCGATATTCCCTACTGGCAGCGCTTGATCGGACTGGCGCGCAAGCACCGGTTCTTCATTTTCTCCGACGAGTGTTATTCGGAAATCTACCGCGAGACCCCGCCCCCCGGCATTCTGGAAGCCGCAAAAGCGATGGGCGGCGGTTTTTCCAATATCATCGTGCTCAATTCGCTGTCGAAACGATCCAATCTGGCCGGGCTGCGCTGTGGTTTTGCAGCAGGCGACCCAGTTTTTCTGACGAAATGGGCCCGCTTCCGCGGCCTGGCCGCGCCGCAGGTTCCGCTGCCGGCGCAGGCCGTTGCAGTCCGGGCCTATCAGGACGAGGACCACGTCATCGAGAACCGGCGGCTCTACAACGAGAAATACGCGGCGGCGGAGCGGCATTTGAACCCGATCCTCGGTCCTGTCACTCCGGAAGCAGGTTTCTTCCTGTGGCTCGATACCGGCAGATGGGGAGACTCCGTCACCGTGACCCGCGATCTGTGGCGGGCGACCGGCGTCAAGGTCCTGCCGGGCAGTTACCTGGCATCGGATCAGCCCGATGGCGGCAACCCGGGACGAAACTACATTCGCGTCGGTCTGGTCGCACCGCTGGAAAAGACCGAAATCGCACTTGAACGCATGGCAAACTGGTTGGGAGAAAAAGCATGAGACGGGCGAGCGCAGTCCGCGGAAACGGCCGCCGGTCTTCAGTGAACCTGCTGGATACCGAAAGCCCGATCAAACGCTTCCTCCGGCGCAATCTTGTCGGAGCAGCCGGTCTTGCGATCATCGCAATCGCGGCGATGCTGGCAGCCGCGCTGGCGACATGGTCGGTCAGCGATCCAAGCCTCAACCACGCAACGGGTGGACCGGTTCGCAACGCCCTCGGTGCGCCCGGCGCCGTCCTTGCCGATATTGTCATGCAGACCATCGGTCTGGCGACCGCCGTCTTCCTGATCCCCCTGGTCCTGTGGGGATGGCGCCTGCTGACCGGTCATGACCTTGGCATCGGCCGCAAGCGCCTGTTCTACTGGATCATCGGCTCCGGTCTCGCCGCCGGCGCGCTGGCGGCTCTACCGGTTCCCGATAGCTGGCCGCTGCCTACCGGGCTCGGCGGTTTCTTCGGGGATATGGTCCACAAGGTTCCGGCAGTGATCACATCCAATATGACCAGCGGCGCCGCGACGATCGTCGGCGGCCTCGGCCTGGGCGTGCCCTCCGTGCTTTTCCTTCTGGCCGCAGCCGGCTGGCTCGGCTCCGCCGGCCGCCCGGCGGAACGCGTCGAACCCTCCGCGACGCCCAAAGGTCACGGCAAGTCTCTGGAAGAGGATCTCGGCCTCGACGACGAGGACGGCGAATCCCGTCTCAGCCTCATGGCGAGTGCCTTTGTCGGCCAGTTGGCGCACTGGGGACTGCAGTCCGTCGCCCAGCTTCGCCGCATGACGGGTCTGAAGCGCTCTTCGCAGCCTGAGGAGGAGATCTGGGACGAAGAGGACGACGTCGATGACGACCTTGAGGCCGATGACACACATCACGGCAGCCGCCTGAAGGCATTCCGCCGTGCCCTGACCGGCCGTCTGCTGCCCGGCGGGGACGATGACGGCCTGGACGAATTCTACCAGCGTGGCCGTTATGCCGATGGCGAGGAGATCTATGCGGACGATCCTCTCGAGGACGAAGGCGACACATTTGCGCCGGACGAACTTCTGATCGACAAGGGACCGGTTGCCGGCCGTCCGGCGGTTCCGGTCGGCATTGCCTCGCCCGACCCCGTCCCGCAGGCCGCCGCACCGCAGTCTGCCGGATCGGCACCTCAGGCCGGCCGGGTGATCCCCCCGGCCCCGCGTCCGAAACAGAGCAAGCGCGCCATCGACGAAGCGCAGCCGTCCTTCCTCGGCGCACCGGAAGAATACGAACTTCCACCGCTGCGCCTGCTGTCCGAACCCAAGGTGGGTGGCAAGATCCCCGGGCTTTCCCCGGACGCACTGGAGCAGAATGCCCGTATTCTGGAAGGTGTTCTGGAAGATTTCGGCGTGCGCGGCGAAATCCTCGAAGTGCGCCCCGGACCCGTCGTCACCCTGTACGAACTGGAACCGGCGCCGGGTATCAAGTCTTCCCGTGTCATCGGGCTTGCGGACGATATCGCCCGCTCCATGAGCGCGATTTCCGCCCGCGTGGCGGTCATTCCGGGCAAGAACGCCATCGGCATCGAACTGCCGAACGCCCGCCGCGAGACGGTTTACCTGCGTGAATTGCTGGCGGCGCAGGACTTCGAGAAATCCAAGTCGAAACTGGCACTTGCGCTTGGCAAGACAATCAACGGCGAGAGCGTCGTCGCCGACCTGGCCCGCATGCCGCACCTTCTGGTGGCCGGCACCACCGGCTCGGGCAAGTCCGTCTCGATCAACACCATGATCCTCTCCCTGCTCTACCGGCTCACACCCGAGCAGTGCAAGATGATCATGATCGATCCGAAGATGCTGGAATTGTCCATCTATGACGGCATTCCGCACCTGCTGACACCGGTCGTGACCGATCCGAAGAAGGCCGTCGTCGCCCTAAAGTGGACCGTCCGCGAAATGGAGGACCGCTACAGGAAGATGTCCAAGATGGGCGTCCGCAACATCGACGGCTTCAACACCCGCATCAAGCAGGCGCTGGAAAAGGGCGAGAGCTTCACAAGAACCGTCCAGACCGGGTTCGACCGCGACACTGGTCAGCCGATCTACGAGGACGAGGACCTGCCGCTCGAGACGATGCCTTATATCGTCGTCGTCGTCGACGAGATGGCCGATCTGATGATGGTTGCCGGCAAGGACATCGAAGGCGCGATCCAGCGGCTCGCCCAGATGGCCCGTGCCGCAGGAATTCACCTGATCATGGCGACACAGCGTCCGTCCGTGGACGTCATCACCGGCACCATCAAGGCGAACTTCCCGACCCGTATCTCCTTCCAGGTGACCTCGAAGATCGACAGCCGTACCATCCTGGGCGAAATGGGCGCCGAGCAGCTTCTCGGCATGGGTGACATGCTGTTCATGGCCGGTGGCGGCCGCATCCAGCGCGTTCACGGCCCCTTCGTCGCCGACGACGAGGTCGAGGACATCGTCCAGCACCTGAAGGTTCAGGGCACGCCGCAATATCTGGAAGCCGTCACCGAAGAGGACGAAGGCGGAGACAGCCCGTATGACGGCGGCAGCTCCGCGGGCGGCGAAGAGGGCAACGACCTTTACGACAAGGCGGTCGCCATCGTTCTCAAGGACAAGAAGGCCTCGACTTCCTATATCCAGCGGCGCCTGTCGATCGGCTACAACCGTGCCGCTTCGCTCATCGAACGCATGGAGCAGGAAGGTCTGATCAGCTCCGCGAATCACGCCGGAAAGCGCGAAATTCTCGTGCAAAACGGTCTTGAGGAAGATTTTTAGGCCGCTCTGCCAAAGCTTTGCCACACACGGTGACTAACTAGGCAGCAGCAACAAGAAAACAGTTGGCGACGCTAACGACTTAGGGAACTGTCTCATGCTGAAACGCTTCGCTCAAAGCCTGGTCAAGCCTCTCCTGCGGACGGCGCTCGCCGCAGTCCTGTCGGTGACGGCACTGACGGCCGCGCAAGCCCTGACCGCCGAGGAACAGGAAACTCTTCAGGATCTGAATGCCTACTTCAATTCCGTGAAGACCATGCATGGCGACTTCATCCAGTTCGGCCCGGACGGCAGCCAGTCGGACGGCAAGTTCTACATGGCCCGTCCAGGCAAGGTGCGTTTCTACTACAACAAGCCGTCGGTTCTGGACATCGTCGCGGACGGGACGTCCGTTTCCGTGAAGGACCGCAAACTGAACACCCAGGACATCTGGCCGCTCGGCCAGACCCCGCTGCGTTTTCTGCTGTCCGACGACATCAATCTTCAGAAGGACACGAACGTCACCAACGTTCTGGTCGAAGAGGATCTCGTCACCGTAACGATCCTCGACAAGACCAAGTTCAACTCCGGCACACTGACGCTGATTTTCGATGCCAAGGACTACGCCCTGAAGCAATGGACCGTCACGGACCAGCAGGGCTACGACACCTCCGTCGCGGTCTATAATGTAGTCTCCAACGGCCCGACCAATCCGGACCTCTTCAAGATCGACTACCTGGCCAACGCCCGCCAGAACCAGAACTAACCAGGATTGGCGGGCCGATATCGCCCTGGGCTCTGCGGTCCGTCGAACCGCAAACGCGCCAGCCCTCAGGACCCCGCAAAGCATGACCGAAACACCCTCAGCCCAAACCCGCTCGTTGGTGTTCCGGTTGCTGGAAACCTATTGCCAGCGCAACGAACTGCGCCTGACGGCTGCCGACCCGCACGGGCACGCGGGTCTTGTCGAAAGTCCCCCCGGTAAACGCTGGTTCTTCAAGGGCACGCGCTTCGATCTCAACAGCTACGGCGCGGCGGAAATCGCCAATGACAAGGCCTATGCGGCCATGTTCCTGAAGCAGGCCGGACTGGCGGTCCCGGCCGGGCAGTTCATTTCCGGCGCCGAGATCCGCGGCTGCAAACGCTTGCCGGACAGTGTTCTGGATTTCGCTGAACAAACCGGTTTCCCGTTGTTCGTAAAGCCGAATACCGGACGCGAAGGCAAGGACGTGATGCGGATCGACACGCGTCACACGCTTCAGAGCGCCCTGCATATTCTGGCAAAGCGACACGACCAGTTATTGATGCAGGAGGAAATCGTCGGCACGGAGCTGCGGGTGATCGTCCTGGACGGCGAGATCCTTGCCGCTGTCGAAAGGCATCCGCCTGAGGTGGTAGGCGACGGCCAGCGAACCCTCGCCGAACTGGTCGAGGCGGAGCCGCGCATCGATACCGCCGACGGTAGGCTTGATTTCGAGCTGTCGCAACATGGCCGGGATCTGGAAACCGTCCCGGTACCGGGAGAAACCGTCACGCTTCTGCCGATCGCCAATCTTTCATCCGGTGGCACCGCCCGGATCGTCACCCCGGACCTCCCTCCCGGCCTGGCCACCATTGCCCGGCGCGCGGCTGAGATCCTGAACCTGCGCTATGCCGCAGTGGACCTGATCCTGCCCGACGAAACACGCCCGGACACCCCCGCCTTCATTCTTGAAGTCAACGCTGCACCTGGCCTGAGCAATCTTTCCCGGCAGGGCGCACAGGAGGCCGCGCTGGTTGAAAAAATATATGAAGCGCTTTTCGCGATGCTTTTTGTCACGTGAAGGATATTAGGGAAAATCGGGTGAACCCGGTTCGACAACCCGGCGCTGCAATCGAATACAATCCGCCCCTCAATTCATCAGACCCCCAATCGGAATTAAGGGGAGGTCTGATGAACGATTTCAAAGCGGAAGACCGCCCGGATCATTCTCCGGGAGAGCCAGCCTTGCTTGATATTGCCGGGCTGGAAGCGGGAAGTTGATTCGGGTAATTTGAATCTTCCGGCCCCACTCCCTTCAGGAATTTGAAGAGATCGCTTTCCGTTGAAAGAACAAGCGTCGTTCCCCCGGAGATCATGTCCTTGTACGCCTGCATGGTTCGCGTGAACTCGTAGAACTCCGCTGCCCGGGGATCGATGTTGTAGGCCCGCGCATAGATGTCGGCAGCCGAGGCATCGGCCACGCCCCGGATTTCCTCAACGGCCCGGTAGGCTTCGGACTGGACCTTGTTCAGGTCCCGCACCCTGTTGCCGCGAATACGCGCCGCTTCGCCATTACCCTCGGACAGGAAGCGTTCGGCGATCTGGCGCCGCTCGGAAACCATCCGGTCGTAGATCTTCGGCCGCACACTCTCGTTGTAGTTGATCCTCTTGAACCGGATATCGAGAAGGGAAATTCCAAAGACGCGGACCTTTTCCGCCGCGGCTGCAAAGATTTCCTGCTCGACGAGAGCCCGGCCCTTCTGGATCGGAAGCAGCGCGCCGATATCCTGCGCGAGCTCGTCATCGGTCAGAAGCGAATCCCGCAACGGGGTCCGCCCCTTTGTCGTGCGGATGATCTCGATCAGCTCGTGCTTGGCAACGGCATTTCTCGTTTCGCTGCCCAGAATGTCATCGAGGCGCGACTGAGCGCTGCGTTCGTCGCGCAGACGCAGGAAGTATTGCAGAGGTTCTGTAATCTTCCAGCGCGCGAACAGATCGACGGAAATGTAGAGCTTGTCCTTGGTGGGCATGTCGGATGGATTGCCGTCCCACTCCAGAACCCGGCGATCGATCCGGTTGACGACCTGGACGAACGGCAGCTTGAACTTGAGGCCGGCCGTCGTGACAGGCTCGCCCACAGGCTTGCCGAACTGTGTGATGATGGCCTGCTCGACCTCGTTGACCGTGTAGGCGGCGGCAAAGGCCGTCACCACGACGGCGGCGGCGATTGTGGCAAGAATTCCCCATACGAGCTTCATGGTTTTGCCCCCTGTTGCTGGCCGCCCTGTTGCCGGTCAAGGTTGAGAAGAGGCAGGATGCTTCCGGTCGATCCGTCGACAATGATCTTCGACTGGATTGAAGGCAGCACGTCCTGAAGCGTCTCGATGTAGATCCGCCGCTTTGTGACCGCGGGTGCCTTCACATATTCCGCCAGAAGCGAGCTGAATCGTGCGGCATCGCCCTCAGCCTCATTGATGCGTTTCAGCCGGTAACCGTCGGCCTCGCGGATACGCTGGTCCTTTTCGCCTTCGGCCAGCGGTATGACCTTGTTGTATTCCCGGCGCGCCTCGTTGATCAGGCGCTCCTTCTCCTGCTGCGCCTGATTGACTTCGTTAAAGGAAGCCTGAACAGGTTCGGGAGGATTGATGTTTTTCAGCTGGACCTGATCGATGCTGATGCCCATAGCATATTTCGTCGTCAGGGTTTGCATCTTCAAAAGCGCTTCGGTCTCGATTTCCTGCCGGCCGATGGTGATGACTTCATCGACTGTCCGGTCGCCGACCACTTCGCGCATCACCGATTCCGAAACATATCGGAGCGTTGCACCGGGTTCGCGCACTTCGAACAGAAACTTCAACGGCTCGGAAATCCGGTATTGCACCACCCATTCCACAAGGGCGGCGTTCAGGTCGCCGGTGACCATTTCCGTCTCGCGGCGGCCGTCCGACGGACTTTGATAGGGATCTACCGCACCGGGTGTCGAAAAGCCGAACTCCTGCTTCAGCTGGCGTTCCACCGGAACGATCGTGGCGACATCGATACCCATCGGGATTTTGAAATGCAGGCCCGGCGGAACTTCCGAAATGTATTTGCCGAAACGCTGGACAACCGCGACCGAGTCGCTCGGAACGGTGTAATAGGAGGACCATGCGCCAACCGCGACAAGGGCAATCACGCCGAACGCCAGAATGCCCTTGAAGGACGGCGGACCTCCGGATCCCATGCCGCCAAACATCTGCTTGCCCTGCCGGAAAAGGGCTTCGATCTCGGGTGGTGCGCGAGGGGGCGTGTTGTTCCACGGTCCCTGGTTGTCCGATGCGGAATTCTGTGAAGCCAAGAGGTTTCTTCCTGCTGTTTTGAGGGAATGCGAGGCAGTGGATGGCACTCTCTAGCGCCATCTCGTCCACTTTCTCTGCAATCCGGGGTCCGGTGCGCCCGTTGGCCGCCAGACCGGATTTGGCCTGCCTGCCGCCGGCCGCGGGTTCGCGGCCGTGCTGCCGGTTCCCGTTTACGACTTGTCGATTTCGAGCGCGGTCAGGCAGGCTTTTGCCAGATCCCGGCTGGGAGCATCCGAGCCCGGGACCGTCGCCCAGCCCGTTTCCATGAGAACATCACGGCGCTTGTAGGTGGAAGCTTCGCGGATCGCGGCCAGCTTGCTCACACGTTCCGCATCGGAACGGGAAATGTCCACACAAACGGGCACCAATGCTGCGACGACGTTGTCTTCCGACATCGAGTTCGCCATCTTGCTCGCGCTTGCGCCGGTGACCCAGCCACCCCAAGAGAAACCGAGGATGGCAAGGGCCACCGCGCCAACACCGGCGCCAACAAGGGCAGGTTTCAACCATTCGGGAGTTTTCATTTCAAGTCCTCCTGCGGAGAGAGCGCCGCATCGCTTTTTTGGATGTTTTCGGGAATGTCCCGGTCCTGACTGAGCATTGTTTCCAGGTCGGTCCCGGAAACCTCGAGTTTTTCCATCCGGCCGGCTCTGCCACCCTTGCCGGCGACGAGCACGTAAGTCGCCGTTTTCCGGTATGCGAGGAAACCCCGGCCTTCCAGACGTTCTTCTTCGATAAGAACCTCGTAGTCGCCGGCTGGGATCACGTCAGGATTACCCACCAGTGTGAACGGGCGGAAAAAAGTCACTGTCGATCTGGATGACCGTGTTTTCATCGCCGGACTCCATGGACTTGCTGTAGATTTTCTGAAATGCGTCACCGAACACTTGCCCGCGAGATCATCGCGGCGCGTAAAGATTTCAATGAACGTATTAAGTACGAAGACCTTTCGCCCTGATCGACGTTAGCGTCGGCCGGAATCTTTCCGGTCGATACATCAGGCGTCACGGCCTCTTGCATCGCTCGAAGAAAAATTCATTGCCACCGCTGCGGTGGCTCGGAGCGCGCGTTTGTATGGTGAATTTCTTTGAGAGGCTCTATTCGAGCGAACGGAATATTGACCGCAAGACTCCCAGCGCGGCCGTTCTGCCTGCGCGGTGAACGGCTGCACTGTGAGGGCGATGACCAATCTCGCCGGGAAATAAAATCCGGACCCGTGCTATTGCACTTCTTCGGTCCACACCTTGAATTCAGTCAGAGTATTCTGTCCGAAGGTCTGGGTCAGAGGCACATCTGAAGCATCGCGTCCCTGGGCAATGAGAACCCGGGCGTACCTGGGCACATTGTTGCGCGGATCGAACATCCACCATTGGCCATCGAGATAGACTTCCATCCAGGCGGCGAAATCTCCGGGGGGATGCGGCAATGGCTCGCCGATATCGCTGAGGTAACCGGTGCAGTAGCGCGCCGGAATATTCATGCAGCGGCAGAAGCTGATCGCCAGATGCGTGAAATCGCGGCAAACCCCGCGCCCTTCCGCCAGCGTCTGGGAAGCTGTACGTGTGGACCGCGCGTGCTCATACCCGAAAGTGACATGGTTGTGGACGTAGTCGCAGATAGCCTGAACCCGGGCCCAGCCGAGTTCCGTTCGTTCGAACAATCGCCAGGCCTCGTCGGACAAGAGATCCGTATCGCAATAGCGGCTTCCCAGGAGATAGACGAGCGTCTCTGACGGCAAATCCTGGACGGTATGCTGTTTGGCGCCGGGAGATGCCGGATCCTGCTGTCCAAGGTCGCGGATAATACCGTCGGTGGTCAGCGTGAAGGCTCCGGGCGGTGCGACAAGCCGCGTGCACCAGTTTCCGAAGCCGTCGCGATAGCTTTCCAACGGCACGCTGGGGGAGGTTGTCAGATAATCCGGGCGTTCGAGATCGCCGAAACGCGAATAATGCACGTTCAGCATCGCGATCATCGGTGTCGCCTGCGGCAACTGGTAACTAAGACGGCAGCCTAGGCTTATTCTCATATGTGCGTTCCTCTTTCAGGCGGGAGCATCCTCGCCTTCAATTGAACGCGGTTAAGATCCACTGACGTGTCAAACAGATCAACGCCCGAACTACCAATCGGTTCCACCCGGAGGCCTGCTCATCCGGCTCCCGATCGACCGGGCGGTCATTCTTTTTCTTTCGGCCGGACGCAAGCCTTTTCATGCGCGCGCACGAAACGCCGTTTCCGAGCGTGAGCTGTCCTTCATTATCATAGCGCAGCAACCGTCCGCCGCATGCTGATCGGTGTTAGCTCAGGCTCGAAATTTCCTTGTGGCCAATCACAATCACAACAACACCGGACCGGCCTGATCCAGATATGCGGGATCAAATTCGGCAAAGTCGATCAGCCGGTCATAGTCATCGAATGTCACATGACCGTTGCGGAAAGTGACCAGTCCGTCTTCCCGCAAATGCCGCAGAACCCTGTTCACGTGAACCGCACTGAGCCCCAGCGCATCGGCAAGATGATACTGGGTGAGCGGGCAGGCATATCCCGACTTGTCCGCCAGGCCGACGAGTAGCAGCCGCGCGCCGAGTTCGAGCAGGAAATGGGCCATGCGCGCGTCGGCAGGACGGCGGCCGAGACCGACGAGATGCTCGACCACCATCGCCTCGTCCCGTGAAGCCGCCCACAGAATGGC
The DNA here is from genome assembly GCF_947496995.1 of uncultured Roseibium sp. Taxonomy (GTDB): domain Bacteria; phylum Pseudomonadota; class Alphaproteobacteria; order Rhizobiales; family Stappiaceae; genus Roseibium. Next base: position 31,345 of record NZ_CANMFD010000005.1, on the reverse strand, counting down.
CGTCGCCAGCCGGGGGGTCTGTGCGAATGCCTCCAGAAGGTCGCTGGCCGAAACTTCGGCCGCCTGAATATCCGTGATCGGTTCAAAACTATGGTCCGAGGTACGAAGCAGAACACTGCGCAACCCGAGAAAGTCCCCGGGTATCTGGAAATCAACGATCTGCCGCGTCCCGTCGCGCTGGATCTTGTAGGAGCAAACCCAGCCTTCCGACAGGATATACGCGGTCTGTTCGGACTGACCCTGGTGCACGAGGTCGATACCGACCCTGAAGGAGCGGCGCCGCTGGTGCAAACGCTCCAGCACAGAGAGTTCATCCTTTGAAAGAGCCACAAATGCGGCGAGCTTCCGGGTGAAGGGGCTCTCTTCATATGCGCGCAACAGCAACTCCCAACCCGTTGAAAAACTTTCGAAGACGTCTGCACGAGGACTGCTTTCGATCAGTCCATCATACCGCACTTTCTGCAAGTGTGGTGAAGTTCGTCAGGCTCCCGACCGGTCCTGAAACCTGATACCCAAGAGGGGCGACCCATGATGCCCGACCAGAAAGACCTTTCAGGCATGGCAGCCCTCTCGATCTGCGAGGCGCTGCTGCTTGCCCTGGGCGATCACAACCTTCTCCCCGAGCACGAAATCGAGGGGGTTCTGCGCGATGCGGCAGCAACCCACGAGAACGCAGTCGGTCCAGATGAGGTGAGGCAGACGCACCTTGCCGTTGCCGAGCTGATAAATCGGATCATCGACGCCGGAAATTCCGTGAAGCGGCCCTGAACCGGAACGAGCGAGCACTTTCGGCTTTAAGACAACGGGTCTGCCCCCTGCGGTGCCTTGCCCGAACGCCTCGAACGCCAACATGGCCACAGATTATTGTTTCTGTTTAGTGGACAATATGGTCATGAATTTGGTGTTTATGCCACTTTGAATAGACACCATCTTGCAGTCAGACAAAGGGCATCACGGTGATGACCCGACTGACAAGGACTGGTGAAATGGCAAACTTGGATGTGACTGCAAACCCTGAACAAACTTCAACCCTGATCAGCCGCAATCTCGACGGCGCCCTGCCGCTCGCAGGCCGTCTGCTGATCGCTCCCCTGTTCCTTCTCTCCGGCCTGACCAAGCTCGGAGCAGCGGACGCCACGATCGCCTGGATCAGCGCCTCTGGCCTTCCTTTCGCAACCCTTGCCTATGTCGGAGCGGTTGCGGTGGAAATCATCGGCAGCATCGCGCTGATTGCCGGCTACAAGACCCGCTACGTCGCCGCCATCATGGCCTTGTTCACAATTGCCGCCGCGCTGGCTTTCCACAACGCGCTGGGTGATCAGAACCAGTTCATTCACTTTTTCAAGAATATCAGCATCGCAGGCGGTCTCCTGCAGATTGCTGCTTATGGCGCCGGCCGCTTCAGCATCGATGCGCTCACCAAGCGGTCCTGACCGGCCCGCTTGAAACAACGAAAACGCCTCACGGCTTCCGGTTGTCCCGGAAGCCGCGCGCGTTTCAGGCCCAGGCTTTTAATAGTCGCCGAGTTTCATGCCCGGTGAATAGTCACCCGGAACTTCCTTCGTCACCGCCTGACCGCAAATGGTCGCGCCCCGTGTGGCGTCATAGGTCAGCGACGGGGAGCCGGACAGGTCCCAGCCCTTGTTGAGCGCCTGGGTAACCCGGTGGCAGAATTCACTGTCGTCGATGCCGGTAATGAACCGATAAAGCTTCATGACTATCTCTCGTCTCTTCAAGTCAGCCGCGAGCCGCAATCGCGTCGGCGATGGCAATCGCCCGGCGGCCCATTTCCGCATGTAGCCGTTCCACCATCTTGCCGTCCACCTGGATCGCACCCTTGTCGGCATTTTCCGGTTTGTCGAATTCAGCATTGATCCGGCGCGCCCAGGTAACCTCTTCTTCCGAAGGGCTGAAAGCTGCGTGGCAGGGATCGATCTGCTTCGGATGGATCAGCGTCTTGCCGTCCATGCCCATCTCCACACCCTGCGCGCATTCGGCCTTGAAACCATCCTCATCCTGAAAGGCGTTGAAGACACCGTCGAGGATATCGATACCGCCTGCCCGCGCCGCCGCGACGCAGGTCATCAGCCAGGGCGTCATGGCCGCCCGCCCCGGGATCAGTCGGGCACGGGTTTCCTTGGCCAGATCGTTGGTGCCCATGACAAAGCAGGATAGCCGCACTTCCGGATCCTTGCCGCAGGCACCGATGGCCCCGGCATTCAGCATCGCTTCCGGCGTTTCCATCATCGCCCAGAGTTTCAACTCGCGCGCCGCGCCGTGTACGGACAACTTGTGGGCAATGCGCTGCAGATCGGCAGGGTTATTCACCTTCGGCACCAGAATCGCGTCCGGCCCGGCCTTGACGGCAGCTGCAAGATCGTCCTCACCCCAGGGCGTGCCAAGGCCGTTGATCCGGATGACCACCTCGCGCTCGCCATAACCGCCTGTGCTCACCGCATCGACGATCTGCGTCCGGGCCAGTTGCTTCGCATCCGGGACAACGGCGTCTTCCAGGTCCAGAATGAGACAATCGACATCCAGCGTCTTGGCCTTTTCCAGCGCACGGGCATTCGAACCCGGCATGTAAAGAGCGGAGCGGCGGGGCTTGAAAACTGCGGTCATCGTCGGGTCCTGCTGGCTGTCGAAACAGAATTCGGTCAACCTAGAGGATCATGAGGCGAAGTGGAATGCTCCGAAGGGGGGAGGCCGGTATCGCCCGCCTGCTCACGGGCGCGTTTGTCTTGCCGCTTTCTGAAGATCATGTCCTTCGCCGCAATCAGCGCCCCGACCGTTATGGCCACACAGGCAATGGCAACCGAAAACGTCAGCGCGCCGAACCCGAAGGCGATCAGGAGAAGCGTGGACAGGAGCGGCGCCGAATAGGCTGCCGCGCCCAGAACCTGTATGTCGCCGCGCTTCACGCCGATGTCCCAGGTGAAGAACGCCAGCCCCACCGGAAAGAGGGCAAGCCCGAGCAGGGACGCCCATTCCAGCCCGCCCGAAGGCCAGACCGTCTGTTCCAGCATCACATGGCACAGCGCAGACAGGAGCGCGGTCAGCAGACAGAAACCGGCGACGGCTTCCGTCGGCACGGCCCCGAGACGCCGCGACAGGACGGAGTAACTCGACCAGAAGAGCGAGGAAGTTACCGCGGCAGCATACCCGAGAGCCGATCCACCCGAAAACGAGAGACCTTCGCCGCCGGAGATCAGCAGCACCGCCCCGGCGAGCCCCAGGATCGTGCCGATGACATGGTGAAGGCGCAGCTTCTCGCCCGGCAGGAAGGCTGAAAACAGAACGATCAGCAAGGGCCAGGTGTAGTTGATCAGGTTGGCTTCCACCGGTGGAGCGTTCCGGATGGCGGTGAAATAGAAGAAATGAAATCCGAACAGACCGAAGGTTCCGAAAGCCCAGACCCGCAGCGGCTGGCGCAGCAGTCTCAGCTTGCCTGTTGCCAGAAGCCAGACAAGCGCCAGGCTTCCCGAAATTCCGAAGCACAGCGCGTTGAGGAGAAAGGGCGGCACCTGACCGGAGCCCGCACCGAAAAGGCCAAGCGTCGCCCACATCAGGACGGCGCTCAATCCGATGACCGTTGCTTTCACCCGTTTTGCGTCTGACATGACACCCCTGCCTCAAGTCCAGCCTGAGCACTTCGCATGAAACCGGGAACGACGAAAGAGTTCGCCCGAATTTTCTCGAAGTCCTTGATCCTTGCTCCGGTTTCGGGACATGGTGCGATTTGCTTCAACGATTTGTCACTTCCGGGGAATTCATGTCTAAGACGGAAATCAGGGCCCTTGGTCTGGATGATGCACACCAGCTCGCCCCGCTTATCGCCGAAAACGCCCAGGCGCTGAAACGCGGTGCGCCGCGCCGTCCGGACGAATTTTACGCGGAGCGGATCCTTGGCGACAAGACGGCCGAGGTCGTCGGCGCCTTTGAGGACGGAAAACTGGTCGGCTTCGCGGTCTTCTTCGATCTGCCCGAACTGATCACAGGCCTGCGGATCGGTCAGCTGGACGACATCTATGTCCATCCCGATCACCGCAACCATGGCATCGGCCGCCGGATCATCGAATCCCTGGTAGCCGAAGGCCAGAGCCGCGGCTGGCTGCATCTGCGCTGGATTGTACCGGGCAAGAACACCCCTGCCGTCGCACTCTATGAGAAGATCGCCGAGCCCGATCATCGCAAGAGCTATATCATCCCGATAGACCGCCTCGCGGGAGATTGAGCCGGGTTTGACCGGTTTCGGCGCCACGGATTCTCTTCAGGAATCTTGCGTGAGGCCGCGTGGCTAAATGCCCGCAGGAAACAGTGCGGGGATCCGGCCAAGCGGCAGGAAACCAACGCTGGCGACGCCGCGGTCTATCTTCACCGGAAGAGTGATCGTGGCAACGCCATCCGCCCCTTGCGCCGGCTCCAGACTGCCGATGATGCCTTCCAGAAGCGCGAAAGTCTGATCCTTCGGTGGAAACATCGGCTTGAGTGACTGCAGAAGCGCCGTTGCATTGCCGAGTGTCAGCGCCAGCGTACCGGACAGCGTCCCGTCACCGTGAACCAGCATCTCGCCGCTGGACGCCACGGAACTCTGCCCAACGGAAGCTTCGAGCCGGTCAAGCCTGACGGGCAGGTCTTCGCCGTTCATGCGAACCAGGGTGGCAAGATCCGTACCGGCCAGCAAAGCGGTTCCTCCGGCAATCCGAATACCTCCGCGCAGGTCAACCGTGTCCTGGAGATCCGGCAGGGACTCCAGCTTCAGCGCATCGATTGAGACAAAACCATCCAGCGCACCCGGCAGATCCGGTGCTTCGCGCATGTGTACTTCAGCCTTCTCCGCTGAAAAAACGCCCGCGGAGATAGCATTTTCAAATTCGGCTTCCGGCTTCTGGACGACCGCATTGAACTCGCCAAGCGCGTTTTGCCGGAATTTCAGGCTGGCCCGGGCAGTCTCCCAGGTGACGTCACCGGAAACCCCGGTCATCGGACTGGTCAATGCCGCCGGTGACTTGACCTCGAAGATCACGTGGCGGGGATTATAAACCAGCGCGACCGCATTCAGACCGCCGAGCGATGCGGCCATTCCGTTCCGGTCGCGTGAACGCATGTCCGGGCAACTGACTTCATACCGGAAAGGAAACCCGCCTATGGCGAGGTCTGTGCACGAGACCACCAGTCCGGCCTCTGCCATCCGGGTCATTTGCAGGTCGAGCTGATCGGCCAGGACCGACCGGCCGTAGATCCAGGCAGCGGACCAGCCGGCCGTCACCAGCACAACGGCGGACAACAGGAGAATGTAGCGGCGCTTCATGGATCTTGTTGTCTTTTTTGCAGTAGGCGTCACGTTTCGAACTCTCCCTGTTGAATTGGGCGGTCACCATCGACTGGAGCATGTCTTGCCAATATGGCTTCTTTTGTCCGATACGCCGCATCGCTTGCGCAGCGCGTCTTGCCAAGTGAACCGTTTATCGCCATCAAATGAACCCTGAGTGGTGCGACACGCTCCAAAGGTTGGCGCTGGTAGGGATCCACGCGCCTGCGGGAACGATGACAGGACGATATGAGCGATTTTTGGGTATTTGGCTACGGGTCATTGATGTGGAATCCGGGATTTGATCACCTGCGCACCGAACAGGCGCTCCTGAGGGGAGCTCATCGGTCGCTGTGTGTGTATTCCTGGGTTCACCGTGGCACCCAGGAACGGCCGGGGCTTGTCTTCGGCCTCGACAATGGCGGCGCCTGCCACGGCAAGGCCTATCAGGTTTCCGCCGACATCTGGCCGCAAACGCTCGATTATCTGCGTGCCCGCGAGCAGGCCACGATGGTTTACAAGGAGCATTGGCATCCGGTCGAGCTGGTGAGCGGCGAAAAGGTGGAAGCGCTCGTCTACATGGTCGACCACGGTCATCCGCAATATGCCGGCGCCCTGCCGCTGGAAGAGCAGCTGGGGATCGTCACCGGTGCGGTCGGACAATCCGGTGCAAATCCGGAATACGTTCTCAACACCGCCGCCCACCTCGAGGAGTTGGGCATCACCGACACCGCTCTGGCTTCGCTGGCGGCCCGGTTGAGCGGCGCATCGGAGACTTAAGTTGCGCGGGCCTGCCTGAGCCTGTCCGCCTGTTCCAGCACCGGCGACGGGGTTGGTTCCCGCCGTGCCTCCTCGATCAGACGGTCGCTTGCCGTTTCAATCTCCTCCACCATCCGCGTCTGGAAGACATCGGCCGGGAGCCCGGGCTCGATCTGCGGCAGGATTTCGACAATCACCGTTCCCGGATAGACCCTCCAGGATGATCGCGGCCAGTAAAGTCCTGCATTATGGGCAATCGGCACGACCGGACACTTCAGATCCCGGTAGAGATGGGCAATGCCGAACTTGTATTTGGGTTCCGCCCCGGCCGGACGGCGGGTGCCCTCCGGAAATATCAGGATTTGCCGACCTTCCGCGATGGCCTGTTTGGCCGCCAGCATCATCGCCGCCAGGGCTTCCGAACGTTTGCCGCGGTTGATGGCAATCTGCCGGTATTTCGCAGTGTACCAGCCGAAAATCGGTATCCAGCGCAATTCGCGCTTGAGAATGAAAGTGGGGCTGGAAAAGAGCGGAATGAGCGCAACCGTTTCCCAGGCGGACTGATGTTTCAACGCTGCAATGAACCCGCCTTGCGGAAGGTTTTCCCGGCCGCGCAGCTCCACCTTGATGCCGGCGACGAGGCGCATCAGGAGCTGCAGGGCTTTCGACCAGACCGGCACGACCCACCAGCCCCATTTGCGCGGCAGCAGCAGGACAGGCGAAAACAGGATCATCAGAACCAGATTGAGAACGTAGAAAAGGATCTGGAAAAGGGTGGAGCGCAGAAGAATCATGGCACCTGAATTACTGGAACGGTCAGCTCAGGGCAAGATGTCCCGAAACAGAGCCGGAACTGCGGTCCGACGGCTGTCAGCTCACGCCCTGCAGGGTTAACCGGAGTCTCGCGACCATATACTTCACATACTCGCGCATGAGAAGCCGGATCGTCGCCGGTTCCCTGTACCATTTCTCCAGTTTCAGATCCTTGGAAAAGACCGGATAGGCGATGAGGTCGACTTTCGGCAGCGCACCGGACAATTCCACCTTCGCCCGCGGCAGGTGATAGGCGCTGGTCACGACGAGAAGCGAGGAAAACCCGTTTTTCCGAACCCAGCTTGCCGTTTCCGTTGCATTTCCGGCGGTATTGAGCGCAACCCTGTCCAGCTCGACCGTGCTCTTCTTCAGCGGCATGGGCGAGGACGTGACGGCGGCAAGCTGCTCGCGGGTCGTCCCCGGATGAACGCCGGAAATCAGCAGCCGGCTGGCGCGGCCTTCCTCCAGAAGACGAACCGCCTCGTTTACCCTTGCGTGTCCGCCCGTTAGAACGACGATTGCATCGGCGTTCGCCGTATGCGGAACCTGAGCACCGGCGATCCTGTTGGCGAAAAGCGCGAAATGGACGACTGTCCCGGTCAGCAGGGCCGTCACCAGGGCGACGGCCAACACGCGCAGCCCGAACCGCCTCTTGCGCCTGCCAGCAAGCTGCATCTCGGCCTTCCCGTCAGAAGCCACGCCCTTCGATGCGGACGCACGACGTTCCGCGACGATGGAAACACCATCGTCCAAAGCGGGGTCTATGGCTGTGTCGGCATGTATCATCACGCAACTATGATAAGTGATTCGGCCAATTTCACGGCATCGCCCGGTATTGATGCATCAGCGATTCGCCTGCTGCAAGTCGCGCCCGTTTCCGAACTGGACGAAAGCGCAAGCAATGTTGGCCGGTTTTCCAGCGCAATGGAAGCGTTGCGAGCCATGAAACCCGCATTCCCCTCGGGATTTCCGGCCGAAAACCGGTTTTCCCCGCCGCCCAGGATCAATCCACCTTGGCCAGATGCGCCTTGACCGCAAGACCCGAGGTGAGCGCGGTCAAGATGGCGACGAGAAAAACGACACCGAAGACGCCGAAGTACCCCGGCAGGCTGACGGAGACGCCGCCGAATAGCGCCGACATCTGATCGGAGCCGGCCTGCCCCGACCCTTCCCGGGTGAACATGTCCAGGGCGACGAAACAGACAATCGCGGCAACGCCTCCCGACACGCCGCCCTTCAGCCCGAGCATCAGGAAGTGCCTCTGAAACTCCCGTGCGATGAAGCTGTCTTCCGCTCCTACGAAATGCAGCACGGAAACCACATCCTTGTTGCCCGCCATGGCCGACTGCGTGGCGAAGACGACACTGAGCACCATCGAGCTGAGGACGAGGATCATGATGGCGATACCGGCCGCCACCACCGCACCCGCCATGGCTGAAAGACGTGAGGTCCAGATCGAATGATCGTCGACACTCGCCCCCGTCACATTGCGGCTCACCGTTTCCTTGAGCTGTTCCAGGTTCAACTCTGCCGGGTCGCCGACGTTGATCTGGATAAGCCGGGGCACCGGCAGGCCGTCGAGCTGCAGGCCTTCCCCCAGCCAGGGCTCGAGAAGAGCCTTGGTCTCCGCATCCGACAGGGCCCGGACCGAATCGATGCCCGGAAACTCCTGCGCCAGGGCGACCGCCTTGTCGATCTCGCGCAGCATCTCGACACCTTCCGTCGGGCGGATCTGGATGGTGATTTCGCGCACCAGATCGTTTTGCCAGGCATCCGCGGCATCCCAGACGACGGACACCCCGCCGACAGTCAGGCAGGCGAGAAAGCTCATGATGGCGACGACGAGGGTCAGCGCCCGTCCGGCGACCGATTGCGGCGGAACGATCGCAGCGGCCGGGCGAAGCCGCGCGTCATCACTCCCATCCGGATCCTTCGGTCGCGGTGACGCCTTGCGCTTCGGACGTTTCGGCCGTTCCTTGCGGCGCGGCGACTTGACGTCCGCAGCGCTCGCCCGGCGCTTTTTTGTTTCGTCCGGCTGTGCCATTTCCTGCCTAGTCAAAGATAGCGAGACGCCCGTCCGTCAGAACCATGCGTCTGGCATCAACCTGTTCCAGAAGAGTGATGTCGTGCGTCGCGATCACGACGGAGGTGCCGAGTTTGTTCAATTCGATGAAAAGACGCAACAACCGTCGCGCCAGCGGTGGATCGACATTTCCCGTGGGCTCGTCCGCCAGCAGCACCTCGGGCCGGGTAATCAAGGCTCGGGCGATGGCCGCACGCTGCTTTTCCCCTCCCGACAGGACCGGCGGTAGGACGTGCATGCGCTCACCCAGCCCCACCCACTTGAGGAGATCGATCACGTCGGACCGGTACTCGCTCTCCTCCTTGCCGCCCACCCGGAGCGGCAGAGCGACATTTTCGTAGGTCGTCAGATGGTTCAGCAGACGGAAGTCCTGGAAAACCACCCCGATCTTGCGCCGCAGCGCGGGCAGTTCCTGCTTCTCGATGATGCTCAGGTCGCGGTTGAACACCTTGATCAGGCCGCGCGTCGGCCGCAGCGACATGAACAGAAGTCTGATCAGGCTGGTTTTTCCCGCCCCGGAAGGACCGGTCAGGAACTGAAACGACTGCTGTTCGATCTGAAATGTCAGATCCTGCAGGATTTCGGGACCCATCCCATATCTCAATCCGACATTTTCGAAGCGGATCACAAGTGCGACTCCTGTTGATGGACAGACGCTACGTCCTGCGCGTTAACGCTGCATTAATCATATAAAGGTCCATTGGACAGCTGAAACCCCGTCACGGGATTTGCCGGTCTTTGTCCAGTATTTCCTGCCGGAAGGCGACCTTCGCCGGCCGGACCGCCCTCACAAGACCGCCCTGACAAGACGAGGGAGAGCGCCGCCGCATGAAACAGAACCTGTTTGAGGAGCGCGCGGAAAGACCATGCAAGCCATAGATCACCATGCGCATCCCGTGAACGGTCGTGCCGGCCACCGCGATTTCGCATCGGCAATGGACCTGGCGCTTCGTTCGACAGGCGTTTGCCGTCTCCGTACCACGGCACCGTCAAAAATACCGGGCAGGAGCCGCACTTTCCTGTGCTTTTCTTCAATTGAAGACCGATCCGCGGCCCAATCATGATAACCGTTAACCTGACGCGGTTGCGATCTGGTGGACTGTAACAGGATGTTCCCGCACTTGAGAGCGATCAACCTGCTTTTCCGTGAATTGCATGAAGCATGTGAAGTTGATGAACGAACCGTTTGAGCAAGCCATGACGAAAGGTCTTCGCCGATGAAGATCACATGTCCGGACTGCAGCACGTCCTACGAGATCAAGGCCGAAGCGCTCGGCTCGGAAGGGCGCAGCGTGAAATGCGCCAAATGCGGAAATCGCTGGTTTGTCTCGTCCGATGTCGAGGAAGGCGAGGTTGACTTCGAAACCGCGGAAGAGCCCGGAATAGCTGCCGCCAAGGAAGACGTAGACGAAGCCGCCGAGGAAGCCGACTGGACTGCCGACGCCGAAGAAGATACTGGCGCCGCCGCTCTTGAGGAAGACGCGGACGGGCCTGACGCGGATGAGGACGATCCTCTCGATATCGCACCGCCTTCACCGGCACCGGTGCCTCCCCCCACATCCGACGAAGGCAAGTTCGCCGAGGACCTGCGCGAGGAGGAGGAGACCGGGGCCGAAGATATTGAATCGCTTGCCAAGCGTCCCAAGATCATCGTCAACCCGAACAAGTTTCGCCGCGATCACATAAGCGCCGTGATCAACTGGCTCTTCCGGCGCAACTTCCGGCGCCTGGGTGGATTGGCTCTGTTCGGCTTCGCCCTGGTTGCCTGCATCCTGTTCGTGCTGATGCGGGACAATATCGTCAAGCAATCGCCGGATCTTGCCAGCCTGTTCCAGATGATCGGTTTCGACGTCAACCTGCGCGGTCTGGAATTCAGGAACCTCAGGACCTTTACCGAAGTCGAGGACGGCAATCGCGTGCTGGTCGTCGAGGGTTCGATCCGCAACATTCTTGACGAGACCAACGTGGTTCCCGCAATCCGGCTGGCCATTCGCAGCGGCGATCTGCAGGAAGTTTACGCCTGGACCGTGGAGCCCCGCACCAGATCCCTTAACGCCCTTGATGAAACCAGGTTCAGAACCATCCTTTCCGACCCGCCCACAGGGGCGACGGATATTCAGGTCCGGTTTGTAGACCGCGGCAACAAGCAAATAGTTCTCGAGTGACCATGACAACCGATATTCTCACCTTGTTCGATGAAGACGCCATCGCCGTGCGGGTCGCCTCGCTCGCGGAGGAAATCGCCGAAGGACACGCGAAAGACCTGCTGGTCGTCGCCGTTCTCAAGGGCAGCTTCATCTTCGCCGCCGATCTTGTCCGCGCCATGCACCGGGCGGGCCTGGAGCCGGAAATGGAATTCATCCATCTGTCGTCCTACGGCGCCGGAACGGAAGGCTCGGACTCCATCCGGATTTTGCGCGATGTCGAAAGTGACGTTAACGACCGCGATATCATTTTGGTGGATGATATCCTCGAATCAGGCCGCACACTCGCTTTTGCCAGGGAGCGGCTCATGAACCGCGGGGCCCGCTCGGTAAAAATCGCAGCTTTGCTGGACAAACCGGAGCGCCGTAAAGCTGCCATATCTGCCGACTATGTCGGTTTTGCCTGTCCAGATAAGTTCGTCGTCGGATATGGTATGGATATGGGTCACGCTTGGCGGCAGTTGCCCTATATTGGATACGTCGTGGCCTCGGACGAGGCGCCAGCAGACGGAAAGACAGGAGAGTGAGCATGGCTCGCATTCTTCTTACGGAAGACGATGAAGCGGTCCGCAGCTTCGTGAAGCGTGCCCTGGAACTCGACGGGCACAGCGTCGAAGCGGCTGAAGACGGCGGCGAAGCGGTGGAAATCCTCACCCGCGACAAGGGTGGTTACGACCTCCTGCTTTCCGACATCAAGATGCCCGTCATGGACGGCATAGCGCTTGCGCTGCAGGCCGCGCGCGACTACCCGCGCATGCCTATCCTGCTGATGACCGGTTTCGCAGACCAGAGAGAACGGGCGAACGGCCTAGACGCACTGGTTCATGACGTGGTCACCAAGCCGTTTTCCCTCGCCGATATCCGCAAGGCCGTACGCCACGCCATCGCGGGAGAAACGGTAAGCGAGGCCCGCCGCTACGCCTGACGCCCGGACCGGGCTGCCACGAAAATTGATCCCGCCTGAGCAAGTCTGTTCCGGCGGGTTTTTTATTGCAAAGACGTAGCGCGGCTATCCGACGTTCTCCAGAACCGGCGAACGTCCGGTGGCACAAGCTCTTTGGACACTCGGGATTGCGTCAGTACCGCTTCAACAACCGTTCCAGATAATCCAGTTCCAGCTTCGGCCGCGAGGGATCTGAAAAGCGGCGGCGCAGTTCCTCTAGGATCCGTCTGGCCCTCTGGACGTCGATTTCATCGGGAATGCGCACCCGGTTGTTGAAATCCGGGCCTTCGGTGCGGCGCGGACGGCCGAGCGGGTCTTCGTCAAGCGGAGAGGGGCCGTTCGGAGAGCCCATCCCTTCGCCTTGCCCCATCATCTGTTCGCTCAGGCTCTGCGCCCCGCGCCGCAGCGCGTCCAGGGCATTGCCCTGCTGGCCGACAGCCTGCTGGCCCTGACCCTGTCCGAGCGAGTCCTGCGCCTCGCCCATGGAATCGCCTGCCTGGCCCAGCGCTTCATTCTGCCCCATGCCGTTCTGGCCGAGTTGCTCCATCAGCTGCTCGAGTTGCTGCGCAAGGTCACCCTGGCCCTGCTGAAGCTGCTGCATCATCTGTTCCAGCTGTTCCATGGTCAGCTGCTGCCCCTGGCCCTGTTGTCCCTCGCCCTGCTGACCGGGCTGGCGCTGCCCTTGTTGCTGCTGATCCTGATTGAACTTGTGCGTCTCGTCCATCAGCTGCTGTTGCTGCTGGATCATCTCGCCAAGCTGGTTGAGCATTTCCATCATTTCGCTCGACATGGCGTTCGGCGTCATCTGCGGCCGGCCGGCCTGCAGGTTTTCCAGCATCCGCTGCATCTGTGCCAGAAGCTCGCGGGCCGCGTCCCGAGAGCCCGTGCGTGCCAGTTCCTCGATCCTGTCCAGCATCTCGCTCAGATCGTCCTGACTGAGTGTCTGCTGGTTGCTCTCGAAGTTCTGCATCGCCTGAGGGTTCTGCCGCATCTGTTCGGCAAGTGCCTGCATGAATTCCTGGAGGGCTTCGCGGACGTCCTGGGTCAGCTTGGCGATCTCCTCGTCACTCGCCCCCTCTTCCAGAGCCTTGCGCAAGGCCTCCTGCGCGTCCCTCAGCTTGCGTTCGGCCTCCGAGAGGTCTCCATCCTCAATGGATAGCGCAAGGTCCCACAGAAGCGGCAACAGCGCCTTCAGCTCTTCATCCGTTCGCGCGCTTGTCAGCTCGCCATAGGCGTATCGCATGCCGAGATAGTCGCGCGCCTTGTAATCGAAGGTTTCCGGCGCGAGCAGCAATGCGTCGAAAGCCGTGATGATCTGCGGATGACTTTGCGCGTCGAGCGCCAGATTGCGGCGCTGTTCGACAACCGCGCGTGCCAGCGGCTTGCCGAAACGGCGCTGCGGGAGAGTTATCCTGTAGGCGGGAGACAATCCCTCCTGCTCTGCCTGGTCCCGTGCCATCAAGGTCAGGTCGACTTCGGCACCCGCCCAGGGATGCGAAGTCAGGTCGCGGATGGTTTCCGCCGTCTTGGCGGTGCCCGCCCGCGGCGGAAGAGACAAGGGGAAGACCGGAGCATCGACAAGCGGCCGCGCCACCCGGTTTCCATGATCCACATTCGGCAACGGCGAGATGCGTCCTTCCGCGGCCACGACGCCGTAATCGTCCTTCACGAGATAGGAAAATTTCAAAGCTCCGCTGAGCTGTTCTTCCGGATCGTCCGTAAGCCGGATTTCCGGCGCATGGTCCGGGCGGACCGCGAACACGAAGCTCATCATCGGCTCGTCGCCGTTCAAAAGCTCGACGATCCCCGTGGTTTCCAGTTCGAGGCGCCGCTCGACCGGCAGGAGCTTGTTGAGGGCCGGATCCTCGGTTGCAGCTGTCTCTTCCGGTTCTATCACCCGGGGTTCCGCATCATCGGCTCCGGCAAAGGTCATCGAAAGTTGGCGCGCGCCCTGTGACCTGACGACGAGAATCGATCCCTCCGGAACGGAGACGGGCGCTCCGGGCTCGCGGAGCTGCGCGCTCTCTCCGGTAAGATAGATCGGCGCTTCGCTGGTATACAGAGGAGGGGTTACCCAGGCGTCGAGCCGGCTCGGCGCTTCGGTGGTGTTGAACGGGTTTTGAAATGCGGACCCGAGACGGGTCAGGCGATCACCGCTCGCGGTGGAAAACCCGATGATGAGCAGGCTGGCCGCCAGCACGCGGAACGCCCAGGGGTCCCGGCGGTAGGCCTGCGGATCCGGCGCCTTCGAACGGATCGCGGCGACCGCGTCCGCCGTGCGGCGCAGATGCAGCGCCCAGATAGCCTGGCTTTCCGGGTTTCCAGCTCCGACCGAAAGGTCGTCTTCAAGAGTGGTCAGCGGCCGGTGTGCATAGCCGGAAGATTTCTCGACGCGGGTCAGCGCCTCATCGCGTGTCGGCCAGGCAAGCCTGAACAGGCCTCTTGCCGCCCAGATCGCCGCGAGCGCAAAAAGGATCACGCCCACCGGTCCCGCCCAGGCGGGCAGCATCAGCCAGAGGCCAAGCCACGACAGACCGACGAAGATACCGGCGACCACCAGTACCGGCAGCAGCGCGCGCCAGAAGCGTTCCAGGAACAGAGCCTGCCGACTGAAACGGACAAGCTTCTCAAGGCGGGTTTCGATGAAACTCCGGCGCTCGTTCGATCCGGGCGTTACCGGTCGGTTGATATCCTGCTGGCTGTCATTCGGGCTCAAGAGCACCTCCGGTTCATATCCCGCAAATGCTACTGCCCCGTAAGGCGCAGCGCAGGACCTGCCCACCTCTTATCAAGGTGAGGCAAAGAGGCCTTTGCGGCAACCTGTACAATCAACTAATTGTCGGAAGTTTCGGTCACGAACCCTTGAGCCAGTCGGGAATACGGTCAAGGTCGAGCAGGTCCTCGTAAGTGGTCCTCGGCCGCACGATCGCAAATTGATCAGCGTTTACGAGGACTTCCGGCACCAGCAATCGGGAATTATAGGTGCTGGACTGCACGGCACCGTAGGCGCCGGCGGAATAGACCGCCAACATATCCCCAGCATTCACTCGCGCCATGTCCCGGTTCTGGGCAAGAAAATCACCTGTTTCGCACACGGGACCGACGATATCCGCCTTGATTCGGCCGCTTTCACCGACGTTTTCGCGGACCGGGCGGACCTCGTGATAGGCTTCGTAAAGTGTCGGGCGGATGAGATCGTTCATCGCACCGTCGACGATCACGAACGTCTTGTCCGCGCCGTCCTTCACGTAGATGACGCTGGTCACCAGAATGCCGGCGTTGCCCGCGATCATGCGGCCCGGTTCGAACATCACCCTGCAATCCAGCTCCCGCACGTGCTTCTTGACCACCTGCGCATAGGCGCCCGGGTCCGGCGGCGGAGCGTTGTCGGTGACATAGGGAATGCCGAGCCCGCCGCCGAGGTCGACGTGATCGATCTGGTGACCTTCGGCCCGCAGGCCCGAAATCAGGTCCCCCAGCCGGGCGAACGCCTGGTCGAACGGTTCCAGCTCCGTGATCTGCGAACCGATATGCATATCTATGCCGGTAACCTTCAGACCCGGCAAAGCGGCGGCTTCGGCATAAACCTCACGCGCCCGCTGCCAGGGAATGCCGAACTTGTTCTCTGCCTTGCCGGTCGCGATCTTGGCATGGGTCCTGGCATCCACGTCCGGATTGATGCGCACGGAAACACGCGCGTTCTTTCCCATTTCGCTGGCGACCCGCGACAGTTGCCGCAATTCAGGTTCGGATTCGACATTGAAGCAGAGGATGTCCTCTTCAAGCGCGAGAGCCTGCTCCGCCTCGGTCTTGCCGACCCCTGAAAAAACGATCTTGTCGGCGGGCACACCCGCAGCCCGCGCCCGGCGCAGCTCGCCTTCGGACACGACGTCCATGCCTGCGCCGAGGTCTGCCAGCGTCTTCAGTACCGCCTGGTTCGAATTGGCCTTCATGGCATAGCAGACCAGCGACGGGATATCGTCGAATGCGGATGCAAAGACCTGATAATGCCGGGTCAAGGTCGCCGTGGAATAGCAATAGAACGGCGTGCCGACCTCACGGGCGATCTCTTCGATCGCCACGTCTTCGGCAAACAGCTCTCCGTTTTTATAGGCGAAGTGATGCAAGGGGTGCCCTCATGCGGGTGGAGGCGCTGACGGTGCAGGCGGCCTTAATTGATCAGAAAGTCCAGAAAGAACGGCTCGTCGCTTTCCGGTTTCTGCGGCTGGACGGCGGCGGCCGCCGGATCGACGGCAGCACCTTGCGACGGAGCGGGAGCGCCCGGGTTATCCAGAGACCCCTTGCGTCCACAACCGGCCAGGGTCAGGCCCAGGCAAAGGCCGAGCAGTGTCAGAATTTTCAATCGGGATTTCATGACCATCCGTGCCCTTTTCGCAAAACCCTTACAGGTTCTCTCCTCGCATGACAGACCGAATTCGGCAAGCTCACACCGCCTTCGCATGCCAAGATTGAACGCTGCTCACCCCCTGGACAGCTCTTTCAGCCAGCGGCGCGCCTGTTTGCGCACATTTACAGGCGAGGTTCCGCCGTAACTTGTGCGGCTGCGGACCGACTTGTCGACGGAAAGCACCGAGAAAATTTCCGCGCTGATCTTCGGCTCCACCGACTGCATGTCTTCCAGAGGGATCTTGTGCAGCTCGATATTGCGTTCAACGGCCAGGGCCACGATCCGCCCGGTCACATGATGGGCATCCCTGAAGGGCAGGCCAAGCACCCGCACTAGCCAGTCGGCGAGATCCGTCGCGGTAGAATAGCCGGATCCGGCGGCCTTTTTCATGACTTTCGTCACCGGCTCCAGATCCCGTACCATGCCTGTCATGGCCGCAAGCGCCAGGGAGATGCTGGCAAGACCGTCGAACGCCTGCTCCTTGTCTTCCTGCATGTCCTTGGAATAAGCGAGCGGCAGGCCCTTCATCATCACCAGCAGCGCCTGAAGAGAACCGTAGATCCGGCCGGTCTTGGCACGCACGAGCTCCGCCGCGTCCGGGTTCTTCTTCTGCGGCATGATGGAAGAGCCGGTCGAGAACTTGTCCGACAGTTTGACGAACCCGAACTGCGCCGAGCACCAGATGACGATCTCCTCGGCAAGGCGGGAAAGATGCATCGCGGCAAGGGACGCTGCGGCGAGCGCCTCGATGACAAAGTCCCGGTCCGAGACTGCGTCCAGCGAGTTTGCGGCAGGCCGGTCGAACCCGAGGGCCTCGGCCGTCATCTTCCGGTCGATCGGAAAGGACGTGCCGGCCAGTGCGGCCGCGCCGAGCGGGCTTTCGTTCATGCGCTTGCGCGCATCGCGGACGCGGCCGCGGTCTCGGGAGAACATCTCCACATAGGCAAGCAGATGATGCCCGAAGGTCACCGGCTGGGCCGATTGAAGATGCGTGAAACCGGGCATGACGTCGCCCGCATGGGTTTCCGCCTTTTCGGCGAGCACCTGCATCAGTTCACTGAGCTGGTCGTCCAGAGTATCCAGCGTGTCACGCACCCAGAGGCGGAAGTCCGTGGCGACCTGGTCGTTTCTGGAGCGCGCGGTGTGCAGGCGTCCGGCCGCAGGGCCAACCAGTTCGGCAAGCCGGGCCTCGATGTTCATGTGGATGTCTTCCAGCGCCCGGGAGAAGACGAACTTGCCGCTTTCGATCTCTGACAGGATTGTGTCTAGACCTTGAACGATCTTGTCTGCATCGTCCTGCGTGACGATGTCTTTTTCGGCGAGCATGCGCACATGGGCTTTCGAGCCGTCGATGTCTTGCTTATATAGTTTCCGGTCATAGTCGATGGAGGCGTTGATCTCCTCCATGATGGCGTCCGGTCCTTCTGCGAACCGGCCTCCCCACATGCGATTGCTCATGTCCTGTCCCTTAAGAGGCGCCTCTTGCGAGGTGTGAACGAATGACGAAGCCAACCGAACCCGCAAAACGCTCCGGTCGCGGCCTTCTGGCCGCCGGGCTTGCAGGCGCCGTAGCTGCTGTAGCGGCTCTATACGTGATCGCCGGACCCGATGGCAACATTGCAGGCGCCGAAACCTGCTCGGCCACCCTGGAGACCGCGGCGTCGGCCAAACCCCACGCCACCGGCGAAGTGGCCGCGTTCCTGCCCGCGAGCCAGCCGCTTGATCTCAAGGGCCTGACGTTCATGGGACCGGATGGCGAGCAGGTCAGCCTCGCCGACTTCAGCGACAGGACCGTTCTTCTCAATCTATGGGCAACATGGTGCGCCCCCTGCCGCAAGGAGATGCCGGCTCTGGATCAGCTTCAGGCGGATATGGGCGATGAAAGCTTTGAAGTGGTCGCGGTCAATCTGGATCGCGGCGGGCCGGACAAACCCAAGGCCTTCCTTGAGGAAATCGGTGTCAGCCACCTGACCTACTATCAGGACAGCTCGAACGGGCTCCTGAAGGACCTGAGAAAGGTTGCCCGCGCGACAGGCCTGCCGACGACCATCCTGGTCAGTCCGGAAGGCTGCGAGATCGGCACCATGTACGGCCCCGCCGAGTGGGCCTCGGGCGAGGCCAAGGAGCTTGTTCGAAGCGTCATGAAAAAACCGGCGGGCTGAGCGCGCGCCGGAATATCAATGGGCCTGACAGGTAAATTTTAAACGGAAATATCGACCGCTTCGCCGAGGCCGGGGATCTTGCGGGCTTCGCGGCGCGTCTGGTCGGTTTCCTGCGCCTCGTCAAGCCTGGTGGCCACCTGACGTTCCTGCTCGTTCTGATCGCGAACGGCATTGGCCGCAAGCTGGCTGCGCGTGTCGGCAGCGCTGTAGGCAGCGGAAGAAGACGTTTCGGATATACTCGACATAAGCCGTACTCCTTTGGCGTGGTGAAGAGATCTCACCGTATTTTGCTTGTCGAGAGCATCCTGCTCTCGACTGAAACCGGAATGTTCTAGACCGTGATATCGACCTGACCGCCGAGTCCCTTTCCGGGATCCTGCGATTGCACGCGGTTTTCGATCTGCTCGGCCTGCCGCGACAGGACCTCCGCGCGATTGGAGCTGAAATTGGCCTGACGCTTGACCGTCTCAGCAACGGCTTCAGACTGCCGCGCCTTGGCCGCTTCCGCTTGCTCAGCAGCCTTTTCCGTCCGCGCCGAACTGAGCGCGGGCTGAAAAGCCTGAGATGTTCCACTTCCTATTGAAGCGGTCATGGTCTTTCCAATCCCTGAAATTCGTTCGAAGGGTATTTTGCCTTACACAACTGAATTCAAAGGTAAATTTTAAAATGAAACGCTTCAGTTGATTGAGAAGCTACTGACAGACAATAGAAATTTTATATAAAAATTTAAGTACTCTTGAGCAATCTATTGAAGTTGCTCAGTATCCCAAAAGACGCGTGATCGTTCTTAATCGCTCGGTCACATCCCGAGAGAGGTGCCTGGACGCGAGGAATCGCCTTCCGAAGGGCTCGGAACAGGTCTGCTGTTAAGAATTTGAAGAAAGAAAGATGTCAGGCGGTTACGTCGACCTGGGTCCCCAGACCCTCGGCCGGAGCGGCCTGGACCGCCTGAAGGTTGTCAGCGCCTTCCTGCAGGAGAGCAACCAGGCTGGCGTCCTGCTCGGCCGCCATTTTCATCATCGCCGACTGCAGCTGCTGGCCCGTCTGGGCCTGAGTCATGGCAACATAGGTGTTGGCGATTCCGGCGCTGTCCATACCGAACGGGTCTCCTGATTGAAACCGGACCCTAACTTCCAGCCCTTAAACAAGCGTTAACAAAGGCTTACCTTTTCAATTCCCGTCGTTGCCGAGCGCTTTCCGGCGCACCTTGCCGGAGGGTGTGCGCGGCAGTTGATCGACGACCCGGTAGTCCTTCGGACGCTTGTAGTCGGCAAGGGCGGACATTGCGTGGGCAGCAAGGCGATCCGCATCGAAACTGTGGCGATCGCGCGGAACGACAAACGCCGTGATCAAGCTTACGCCCGCACGGGCAGCGACCGATGTGACGGCCACTTCCAGCACTTGCGGATCGGCCGCCAGAACCCGTTCCACTTCCTCCGGCGCGACGCGGTAGCCGAAGGCATTCATCAGATCGTCGCAACGGCCTTCGTACCAGTAGTAACCATCCTCGTCCCGGCGGGCCCGGTCTCCCGTCTGAAACCAGTCCCCCTTGAACGCCGCCGCTGTCTCTTCCGGCCGGTTCCAGTAACCCAGCATCAGACCGGGCTCGTCGCGGTGAATGGCGAGAAGTCCGGTTTTTTCCGCAGCCGCAAGCTCCGGATCTGCCGTCGGGTCCTCTTCCAGAATCGCCACCTTGCGTCCGGCCTGCGGTTTCCCCGGTGAACCCGGTTTCACCGGCACATCGGGGCCGCTGGAAAGATAGGTCGAAATTTCGCTCATGCCGAGGGCTTCATAAAGCTCGCGGCCCGACCGCTCTTTCCAGTCGTTATAAAGCGCGGCGGAAAGCGCTTCCCCGGCGGTCAGTCCGTGACGCAGCGCCGGAAAGGCGTCTCTCGAGACCTCCCCGTATTTCAGGATGCGCCGGTAGAGGCTCGGAACGGCGGCGAAAAGGCTTGCCTGGCTGGCCTCCAGGACCAGCGGCCAGATCTCCGGGTCCCGGGGACCGTCATAGACGATGCTGGTCGCCCCATTTGCCCAGGGGTCCATCAGTCCGACCCCGAGCGTATAGGTCCAGTTGAAGGCACCCGCATGCAGCAGCCGGTCGGCGGAGGAAATGCCATACCAGCCCCGGTACATCGGCGCACGGGCGGCAGCCGCCCGATGGGCATGCAGGACACCCTTCGGTGAGCCGCTCGTTCCGGAGGTGTAGATCAGAAAGGCCGGGTCATCCGAACCGGTATCCGCGAAATCCGCAGGAGCGGAGCGTTTCAGCCCGTCGATGCCCTCGGGCCCCAGAAAAGGCACGTTCGTGCTCACCGGCAGCGTGGTCTTGCCGTCGTGCAGCACCATCGACGCACCGCAATCTTTCAGGATCGCCTCTGTCTCAAGCGCCGTCAGCAGCGCGGACGTGGGCACGGGAACGAAGCCAGCGGCGATCGCGCCGAAAAACAGCAGCGGAAAATCGCTCGAATGTCCGATGCGCAGCAGAACCCGGTCCCCGGCCTGAAGACCGGCGGCCGCAAGACCTCCCGCAACGGACAGAACCGATTGCGTGATTGCTTCGAATGTATGGACTTCCAGAAGTTCCCCGCCCGGACCGACCACTTCCAGCGCCGTCTTGCCCGGGTCGGCGCCGGCCCTGGTCAGACAATACCGCGCAAGATTCATCGGGAGTTATCGCGTCGGGACAGGTGTCTCGCCACGATAATCGTAAAATCCGCGCTGTGTCTTGCGGCCGAGCCAGCCGGCCTCGACATATTTCACCAGCAGCGGACAGGGGCGGTATTTGGTATCCGCCAGGCCTTCGTACAGCACCTGCATGATCGACAGACAGGTATCCAGGCCGATGAAATCCGCCAGTTGCAGCGGGCCCATCGGATGGTTGGCACCGAGACGCATGGCCTTGTCGATGGACTCCACCGATCCGACACCTTCATAAAGCACGTAGATGGCTTCGTTGATCATCGGCAGAAGGATGCGGTTGACCATGAAGCCCGGGAAATCCTCGGCGACCGCGACCTGCTTGCCGAGCCGGTCGCAGAATTCCTTCGAAGCCTCGAAGGTCTCGTCCTCGGTGGCGATGCCGCGAACCAGCTCCACGAGTTCCATCAACGGAACCGGGTTCATGAAATGGATGCCGATGAAGCGCTCGGGGCGATCGGTCGACGCCGCCAGACGGGTGATGGAAATCGACGAGGTGTTGGTGGCCAGAATGGCTTCCGGTTTCAGGATCGGGCAGAGCTGGGAGAAGATCTTCCGCTTGACCTGTTCGTTCTCCACCGCGGATTCGATCACCAGATCGGCATCGCTGACGAGATCCAGGTCTTCGGCCGGCTTGATCCGGTCGAGCGCCGCCTTTCTCGCTTCCTCGGTGATCAGCGACTTGGAAACCTGGCGCGCCAGGTTTCCGTTGATCGAAGCCAGCCCCGACTCTATCCGTTCCATGGATATGTCGCTCAAGGCGACCTCGTAGCCGGCAAGCGCGCACACATGCGCGATACCGCTGCCCATTTGCCCCGAGCCAATAATGCCGACTTTTTTGATTTCGACAGCCATCCTGAGAATCCGATCTTTTAAAAAAATACCCTGATCGCCGGCCCGATCGCCGTGTTGAGGCTATTTTTGGCAAGTCTTGCGCCGAACAGCAAGGACCCCGTAGCGAAAACTGTCAATCGCTACGGGGTCCGTGATGAATTTGCCGCAGGCTTTACTCGACGGCGGCTTTCAATTCCGGCAGCACATCGAACAGATCGGCGACGAGACCGTAGTCGGCCACCTGGAAGATCGGCGCTTCCTCATCCTTGTTGATCGCGACGATCACCTTGGAATCCTTCATGCCGGCCAGGTGCTGGATCGCACCGGAAATGCCGCAGGCAATGTAGAGATCCGGGGCGACGACCTTGCCGGTCTGCCCGACTTGCCAGTCGTTCGGAGCATATCCGGCATCGACAGCGGCACGGGACGCACCGACGGCAGCACCGAGCGCATCCGCCACCGGCATGATGACTTCCTGGAACTTTTCTTCCGAGCCGAGCGCGCGGCCACCGGAAATGATGATCTTCGCGGACGTCAGCTCCGGACGATCGGATTTGGAAAGCTCCTCACCGACGAATTCCGACAATCCGCCCGATGCGGTACCCGCGACGGCTTCAATGGCAGCAGAACCGCCTTCTTCCGCGGCCGCGAAAGTGGAGGTCCGCACCGTGATGACCTTTTTCGGGTCTCCGGACTTGACGGTCTGAAGGGCGTTGCCCGCATAGATCGGACGCTCGAAAGTGTCCGCATCGACAACGGCGGTGATGTCGGAGATCTGCATCACGTCCAGCAGAGCGGCGACGCGCGGCAGCGTGTTCTTGCCGTTGGCCGTCGCTGGCGCGACGATGGCGTCGTAATCGCCCGCCAGTCCGACAATCAGGTCAGCTGTCGGTTCGGCGAGCTGGTGCTCCAGCTCGTCGCTTTCGGCGACCAGCACCTTGGAAGCGCCGGTCAGCTTCGCGGCAGCTTCCGCGACGCCCTGGACGCCTTTGCCGACCACGAGAATATGGACATCGGAGCCCAGCGCGACGGCTGCCGTCAGGGCCTTGGCCGTCATGTCGTTCAATGCGCCGCCGGCGTGTTCAGCCACAAGAAGTGTTGTCATTTTGGTTCTCCTGCAACGCCCTTAAAGGACACCGGCCTCATTCTTGAGTTTGTCGACGAGTTCGCTGACGGATCCGACCTTGATACCGGCCTGGCGGGCAGGCGGTTCGGTTGTTGAGACAACAGTCAGCCGCGGCGAAATGTCGACGCCGAAGTCTTCCGGCGATTTCTCGTCGATCGGCTTCTTCTTCGCCTTCATGATGTTCGGCAGCGAAGCATAGCGCGGCTCATTGAGACGCAGGTCGGTGGTGACGATTGCCGGGAGTTTCAGCTTGATGGTCTGCAGGCCGCCGTCCACTTCGCGGGTCACATCGACGGTGCCTTCGCCGAGATCGACCTTCGAGGCGAAAGTTCCCTGGCTCCAGCCGAGCAGGGCCGCCAGCATCTGGCCGGTCTGGTTACAGTCGTCGTCGATCGCCTGCTTGCCGAGAATCACCAGACCCGGCTCTTCGGCTTCCACGATCGCCTTGAGGATTTTGGCGACGGCCAGAGGCTCGGTGGTGGCATCGGTCTTCACGAGAATGCCCCGGTCGGCGCCCATGGCAAGGCCGGTCCTGAGCGTTTCGGTCGCCTGCTGCGGTCCGACGGACACGACGATCACCTCGGTCGCCTTTCCGGCTTCCTTCAGCCGCAGGGCTTCTTCGACGGAGATTTCGTCGAACGGGTTCATGGACATCTTGACGTTCGCAAGATCGACACCCGAACCATCCGCCTTAACACGGACTTTCACGTTGTAATCGATGACCCGCTTGACGGGTACGAGGATTTTCATCTGGTCTCAACCTCTTGCTGGGCCGGCTTTCACCGCACCGCATTTTCAGGCTCTCCGCCCCGGGATGACCTTAGGGTACAAACGGCGGAAATGAGCCAATCGTAGCGCATGGCGGGGGACCGTAATGACCAGCACGGCAGCTGTCAATCGGGCTAATCGGTTTAGAGCGTATCTCATCAATATGGATTCATTTGACCGAGACAATTTTGGTCTCAGGCTAGACGGTTTGCGCGCAGTGGTGCCTCCCACCATAAGCGCAAACCAACGACGCCTGAGGGCAAGATTGTTCGGCCCAATCCAGCTGCAATTCCGATAGCTCTGATCTTTCCAGGGTGTCGATAAACGGCCCATCGGCAGCGTTGCCCCGCTTGCCCGATGCACTGCATCGCGCTGCGCGACGCGCCTTGCCGAGTGAACCGTTTATCGACATCAAATGGATCCATAGTGATGAGACACGCTCTAACGCCGCAATTTGCCGCACCTGGAAAATCGAGGGTCGCAAAGATGACAGTTCAACGCTGCGTCGAGACCGTTGCCCCAGAGACCCTGGAGGACCCGGCACCCGCCACGATCCGGAAAATCTTCAGGCAATGTTCCTGTCGAAAAGCCGCACGCCCTTGCGCCGGAAGAAGACAACCAGAACCGCTCCGGCAACCAGTCCGCCCACATGGGCGATGAAAGCCACCTGTCCCCCTTCCACCACGACGGCGTTGACGATCTGGTAAAGGATCCAGGCACCCAGCAACCAGTTGGCAGTCAGCCGCAGCGGGATCCGGCCGAGCGCCAGCACCCAGATCTTCACGCGCGGATGCAGCATCAGATAGCCGGCGACCACACCCGATACGGCGCCCGACGCCCCGATCAGCGGCACTTCCGAATTCATGTCGAGCACGGCATAGGCATAGCCTCCCGCCGCCGCGCAGATCAGGTAGAAAGCCAGGTAACGGACATGCCCCATGGCATCTTCGACATTGTCTCCGAACACCCACAGAAACAGCATGTTGCCGATTAGGTGCATGTAGCCGCCATGCAGGAAGGCATATGTCACGATCGACATCCACTCCGGCAGCATCTGCAGCTGCGGCGCGAGTTCGCGAATATCGAAAAACACCGCCGGTATCAGCCCGAAGGAATACGACGAGGCCCCGACAGCCAGCTGGTTGCCCGCCCCCTGATACAACAGGAAAATCAACACATTCGCGGCGATGATCGTCAGGTTCACATAAGGGTGGGGGACATGGACCCGCCGCTTGTGATCGTAAAGTGGAATAAACATCAGCCCTCCGGGCCTGCGCCGTGGCGTACCGGCTGGCGTCTACCGGTTCTGTCCGGGCACCCAGAGAACGTCCTGCCCGCCCTTGTCGTTGAGATAGCGGGATGCGACGAAAAAATAGTCCGAGAGGCGGTTCATGTAGCGCACGGCGGCCGGATTGACCTTCTCTCTGCCGGCAAGCTCCACGATCAGCCGTTCCGCGCGCCGCGACACGGTCCGGGCCAGGTGCAGTTGCGCCGAGGCGGCACTGCCGCCGGGCAGAACGAAAGACCGCAAGGTCGACAGATCCGCGTTCAGGACATCGATTGCCTGCTCGATGGCTTCCACCTGGGCATCCGTGACGCGCAGCGGCTCATAGCCGAGATCCTTGTCCGTCTCCGGCGTCGCGAGATCGGCGCCAAGATCGAACAGGTCATTCTGGACGGAGCCGAGAAAGACATCGACCTCCGGCGCGGTTTCGCCCGTGTGCAGCCTCACCAGCCCGACAACCGCGTTGGTTTCATCCACCGTGCCGTAGGCTTCGACCCTCAGATCGTTCTTCGGCCGGCGCTCGCCGGACCCCAGCGCGGTGGTGCCGTCATCGCCGGTCTTTGTGTAGATCTTGTTCAGAATAACCATTGCTCGCCGTCCCCCAAATTTCCGTCAACGATTTCCGTCAGCGGTTTCCGAAGAAATAGAGCCCGCCCATCACCAGGACAATGACCAGGAACTGCAGCCCGACCCGCCAGCGCATGAGCATCTGCGAACGGTTCGCCGGTCCGTTGCGGAACATGTTCCAGATGCCGAGCAGCAGCACGATAGCCACGGCCGCCAGCCCGATCGGAATAAGAGTGTTGATGATATCAGCCATTTTTTATCCTTTTCAGCCCCGCGCCGCACCCGGCCTGCGTTTCATGAGCCCGCGGTCCGGAGAAGCTATTTTTCGCCGTCGGCGGCCCATATGCAGAAACGGTCGAGAAGACCCGTCGGCAACACCCGTTTTGCCACAGCCATGACGGTTGTCGGAACAGTGACATGATAGCGCGCCCTCGGCCGCTTTGCTTCCAACGCATGAATGAGCTTCTTGACGACCGCTTCCGGGCCCAGCTTGAACGGTCCCGGTTCTCCCGCTTCCATGCGCCGGCGCTGTTTTTCGTAGGTTTCCCGATAGACAGAGGAATTCGATCCGTCCTCACCGATCCAGCGGTCGAAATTCGCCAGGGCATTTTCGGTGAACTTCGTTGCGATCGGTCCCGGTTCGATCAGCGACACATGCAGACCCGTCCCGGCCAATTCCTGCCGCAGCGTGTCCGAATAGGCCTCCAGGGCAAATTTCGAGGCGGTGTAAGCACCGCGGTATTTCAGCGCCACAAGCCCTAGCACAGACGAACACTGCACGATACGCCCGGACCGGTTGGCCCGCATGGCGGGGAGGAGCTGCCTGGTCAGATCGTGCCAGCCGAAGAAATTCGCTTCGAAAAGCGACCGCAGTGCTGCGGTCGGAAGGTCTTCCAGGGCCGCGGGCACAGCGAAGGCGCCGTTGTTGAACACCGCATTGAGTTTGCCGTCGGTTCTCTCGAGCACGGCATCGGCCGTCGCCCGAATACTGTCGGCATCCTCGTAATCCAGACGGTAGGCCTCGAATCCGGCGTCCTGCAGCCGGTCCACATCCGCCTGGGACCGGGCGGACGCGAACACCCGCCAGTCGCGCCCGCGCAGCCTGTGGCATGCCATGGCTCCGATGCCGGAAGAACACCCCGTAATCAGTATGGATTTCGGTTCAGGAAAACTGTCGGGGTAGCCACTCATTCAGGAAGAATCCGGTGGTGAAATATTTCGGTCCCGAACTCCTATCAGATTGGTTCCCCTGAAAGCAATTTCGGAACGGGCCCCGCAAAGCCGGAAGCTTCCCGGATGAACTGTGTCTTGAGGCCCGGCATGCGGTCGACCAGACCGAGACCGAAATCCCGCACGGCGCGCAGAAAATCGTTGTCGTTCGAAAATAGCCTGTTGAGCACATCCGTGACCACGCCCATCTGGAACGTGTCGAACCGGCGCCAGCGCTGATAGCGCTCCAGAACGTCGAGACCACCCAGGTCCTGCCCGAGGCGGCGCGCGTCCACCAGCACCTCTGCCAGCGCGGCAACATCCTTGAAACCGAGATTGAGACCCTGTCCGGCAATCGGATGAATGCCGTGCGCGGCATCGCCGATCAGGGCGAAGCGCGGCTTCACGAAATCCCGGGCCAGTTTCAGCCCCAGCGGGTAGGCCCGGCGTGGGCCCTCCACCTTGAGCGCCCCGAGGTGATGGCCGAACCGCCGCTCCAGCTCCAGCTCGAAGGTAAAATCGTCGGAGCGCACCAGACGGTCCGCATCCGCCGTCTTTTCTGTCCAGACCAGAGAAGACCGGTTGCCGGGCAGGGGCAGGATGGCGAACGGGCCGGCGGGCAGGAAATGCTCTTCCGCCCGGCCTTCATGCGGGCGCTCATGCGAGACCGTCGTCACGATGCCGGATTGGCCGTAGTCCCAGTTGACGGTGCGGATACCCGCCAGATCGCGGAGCCTGGAGCGCACGCCGTCCGCCGCGACCAGCAACCGGCTCTTCAGCAGGGAGCCGTCTTCAAGCGTAATTTCCGCGTGGTCCGGAAGCGTGCGGAAGCTATCGGCGGTCGCGGGTGCGAAGAAGGAAACACCGAGCTTCTTGGCCGCCTTGTAGAGCGCCGGCATCATGACGCCGTTAGGCATCATATGGGCAAAGGCTTCCCCTTCGGTGGCCTCGCCGTCGAAGGTCAGGAACACCGGACGCACGGCATCGCGCAGCCGGCTGTCGGTGACGATCATTTCGTTGATCGGCTGGGATTCGGCCTCGATCTGCTGCCAGATACCGAGCTGTGTCAGCATGCGCGAGGCAGCAGCCGCAATGGCTGACGCCCGCGGGTCCTTGTGGAGCTGATCCATCGGCTTGGGATCGACCACCGCGCATGTCAGACCGGCATCGCCCTGCTTCAGGGCCACGGCCAGGGACAGGCCCACATAGCCGCCGCCAACGATCACGACATCGAACATGTCCGACGAACCGCTTGTCTTTGCCTTCTTGGCCATCGTCTCTATCTCCTTGCCGCCACCTTCCCGAACGACATCTTGACTTTAACGTCAGGTGACGTTCAAGAGTGCACGTAAGGCCGGTTGTCCCGGCTTCAATACCCGGCACTCTATCTAACAGGGATCGCGCCGATGAACAGGGCCATCGACAACCTTCTGCAGATACTTGACCTGGAACCGCTGGAGCGCAACCTGTTCCGTGGTCGCAGCCCCCAGGTCGGCTGGCAGCGTGTCTTCGGCGGCCAGGTCATCGGCCAGGCGCTTGTCGCGGCGTCCCGGACGGTGGTGGAGGACAGGCACGTTCACTCCCTCCATGGCTATTTCATGCGCCCCGGCGATCCGGAAGTGCCGATCATCTACGAGGTCGACCGGATCCGCGACGGCGGCAGCTTCACCACCCGGCGGGTGGTCGCCATCCAGCATGGCGAGGCGATCTTTTCCATGTCCGCATCGTTCCAGGTGATCGAGGAAGGCCTCGAGCACCAGAGCGACATGCCGGACGTGCCCGCGCCCGAAGACCTGCCGAGCGAGCAGGAGTTGAAGGACAAGTTCCTGACCATGGCGCCGGAAAACATCCGCCGCTACTGGGAACGCGAACGGCCGATCGAGATGCGCCCGGTCGACATGACCCATTATTTCAGCAAGAAGCCCCTGCCGCCGCAGCAGTATGTCTGGGTCCGGGCCAGCGGGCCGCTGCCGGACGACGAACGCATCCACCAATGCGTCCTCGCCTATGCCTCCGACATGACGCTGCTGGACACGTCGCTGTTTCCTCACGGCACATCCGTTTTCAGCCCGAAGATCCAGGCCGCCAGCCTCGACCATGCCATGTGGTTCCACCGGCCGTTCCGCGCGGACGACTGGCTGCTCTACGCAACCGACAGCATGTCTTCCTCCGGATCGCGCGGCATGAACCGGGGCGCGCTCTACACCAGAGACGGCACCCTGATCGCCTCCACCGCCCAGGAAGGCCTGATCCGGTTGCGACGGAAAGAGTGAAACGGGGCACTCTGGATCCAGGACATCCGGCGCGATTTCTCAGGTCGAAACAGATATCGGTCGCACCGCTGCGAACGACAACTTCACCCCCCAAGGTCGGTCGTTCGGTTGGTCTCCGGCCGGCCCTGAAAACCGCCGTTCGTTGCCAGTCAGCCGTTATCATTGATCGCCGAAATGACAGAGAACTGACGAAGAGGCTTTGCAGTAAGCGTCAATTCCCTTCTCGTTATACCCGAATTGAAAGAGAGTGGATTTACAGGTCGCCTTTAGAGTTTATCTTGCGGCCAATCGGAAAATATTCGCCCAATGGCTTAATTTCTGTCCGGATCAGTTTCCATTGGGCATATCAGCAAAGTGAGCGACATGCCTCTGATCAATTACGTAACCCGAGTCCAGTTTGGTTTTGGCGAGCTTGTCACGTTGAAGGAAGAACTGACGCTCGCCGGAATTTCGCGCCCGCTCGTGGTGACAGACAAGGGCGTCCGTAATCTCGGGTTTCTCGACAAGGTTGAAGCCGTCCTCGGCGAGGCGCCGGCAGGCATTTACGACGAGACCCCCGGCAACCCGAACGAGGCGGCCGTCCGTGTCGCGGCGGATTTGTTCAAGGAGGTCGAAGCCGACGGGATTATCGCCATTGGCGGCGGATCATCCATCGATCTTGCAAAGGCAGTTGCCATCCTCGCCGCACATGGCGGGAGCCTGAAGACCTATGCGGTCATCGAGGGCGGCCTGCAAAAGATCACGGCCAGGACCTGGCCGACCATCGCTATTCCGACAACGTCAGGCACCGGTAGCGAAGTTGGACGCGGGGCGATTGTCATACTGGATGACGGCCGGAAAGTTGGATTGCTGTCTCCATTCCTCATCCCGAAAGCCGCCATTGTCGATCCGGAATTGACCATGACGCTGCCGCCCGTTTTGACTGCAGCCACCGGAATGGACGCTATCTCGCACTGCGTCGAGACGTATCTTGCCCCGTCCTTCAATCCGCCGGCAGACGGCATCGCGCTTGAAGGACTGCGCCGCGCCTGGGCGAATATCCGCAAGGCGACGGAAACACCGGATGACAAGGACGCCCGCGCCAACATGGCAATTGCCGCAACCATGGGCGCGATGGCCTTCCAAAAGGGCTTGGGCTGTGTGCACAGCCTCAGTCATGCGCTCGGCGGGCTCAATCCGAAGCTGCACCACGGCACTTTGAACGCGGTGTTCATGCCCGCGGTTCTGGAATTCAACAAGCCGGCCCCGGCGTCCGTCAGCGAAGACAAGTATGCCCGGATGGCCACCGCCATGGGTCTGGCTGCCGGAACGGAAATCGGAGCGGCCATCAAGGAGATGACGGCGGCCATCGGGTTGCCGGTCAGTCTGTCGGAGCTGGGTGTTTCGGAAGATCTCTTCGACCGCATCATTTCCGGTGCACTGGCCGACCACAGCCACAAGACCAACCCCATTGACGCAACCGCTGACGACTATCTCGGGATGCTGCAAGCCTCTTGCTGACAGCCGATGAACGGGACCGGTTCCGACACACCTTTGAGCGCTTTCCGGACCACGGCACTGCCCGGAACCGCTGTTACCGGTATTGATGGAAGCTACCGCGGTCCGGAAAGCGCCGCCAAGACGGACGTTCGCTGGATTTCCGCCCAACCTCCAAAGCGGTCGTTGTTTGCGCGACGTGCAAAGGTCTATAGAGGGTGGGGAGCGGTCATTTGTTGCAGTCGGAACGAATGACGGGAATGGGACCGCCTGCTGACTGGCGACTTCCGGACACGAAAACAGAGAAGCGGACATTCGCATCGACAAGGGTAACAGTAGATTCTGACGTAAGCGGCATCTGGGGCCCACCTTGTTCAGGTACGTCATGATCTCCGACTGAACACGCGTTGCCCCAGAACTGTTG
>NZ_CANMFD010000004.1 GCF_947496995.1 uncultured Roseibium sp. | reverse complement strand
ACCGAGACCGAGACCGAGACCGAGACCGAGACCGAGACCGAGACCGAGACCGAGACCGAGACCGAGACCGAGACCGAGACCGAAACCGAAACCGAAACGGAAACGGAAACGGAGACTGCTGTCACGGAACCGGAATCTGCCGGAACGGACGCTGAGCGGGACATAGCCGAGGACGGTGAGGAGAGGGCGGAAGACTTCGGGATTGTCGGGCCGATTGTGACCGACGCGACGCCGGCGCCCAAGCCTGCCCGGCCGGCCGCTGTCGCGCGCCGGGAGACTGCCAGTCAGGATGCCGGCCAGAGCGCAAGCCGCAACAGTACTCAGCGAAGGGACCTGCTGGCTGCCAGAGAACTTTATTCACGCGACATTCTGGACGATCCACGCACCAGAACCGCCATGCGGGGCATGTCGCAGGGGCAGCGGCTCAATCTTCTTTGCATGACCGAACTGCGTGCCCAGCTCACCGTCGCGAGCCCGGCGCCCCCCGAATTGCTGCCCTCATTCCGTCCGCAGCCCGGCACCGTCCTGGAACCCGGCCGGGCGGCCTTCAAAGGCCTCGGCAGGTGGTTTGACGTCGCCTTTCGATGCGAGACGGACAGCGATGTAACCCGCGTCGAGAAGTTTTCCTTCAAGATCGGCAACGAGATCCCGCAAAGCCAGTGGCTGGAGCGGGGACTGGTGGGGTTCTAACGCTTTGGTGCCCCTTTCGCCTTCAGCCACTCTTCTTCAAAACGTTGGATGGCTTTCGAGGGTGGAAGGGAGGTGGACAGGGGAACGATCTCGCCATCCCGCATGACGATGACCGGTCCCGCTCCGGGCACCTGGGCCGTGGGATTGCCGGTGCGCACAAATTCACGTGTCGTATAAAAGACGACAAAGCCGAAGGGGCGGGGAAGGGTCTTGTCCCGCTGAATTACAAAGTCGTGGCTTGACTGCGTCAACACTTCGTCGGCGACATATTTTTCAGCCTGCTGAGCAGTGACAATATCCATATTGCTTTTCGCCTCGCCACTAATTCCGGGAGCCAACAAGGCCCCAGCCAATATTGCTGCCACCATCGCTGTTGTAGCGCTCATTCGCACGATCCACATCGGTGATCACCTCCGCCGGGTTGTCGTCGCCCCAGCTCTGTCCTTCCACGATGCCGACGGTTCCGCCATCATTCGCGAGCAGCACCACGTGTGAGCCGCCACCTGAGTAGCCGACGCCGACGATTGCCTGCGTACCATCGCCGCCAGCTTCTACAGCATCATAGGCACTTTGGAAATCGGAGCCCCAGGCCATGTCCGTGTCGAAACGGTTTTCGATGTCGCTAAAGCCTCCGTCGCGGTCCGCGGAAGCGACGGCATTGGGATCGGTACCGTTCAACCTTGCCGCGGCTGCGTCGATGATGTTGCCGCAATTGATGACACTGTTTTCCGGGTTTACTTTGTTGACCGCGTCCTGCAGGCCTGCTCCGGGGGGCGGCCCGGAAATAGCACTTTGAACGGCATCAAAGGCACTGGATACGGCATTGCTTATGGCTTTTCCTGCCGACGCCAGCATATTGCCAATGGTAGTGCCGAGACCGCCGGGCGATGCTGTGGGGGGAGCGCCACCTCCCGACATGCCGATCAACACCGTGGGAAAGCCGGAGACGATCGCGCCACCCTTGCCCGTCAGATCCGTCATCCGGGCCGCGGGCATGCCCTCAACCAGGACGTTCCAGGCTCCGGTGACGATCGGGTCTCCACCCAATGGCGGGGGTGGGCCGACGCATACGCACATGTCCGTCACCCGCGCCTGGGGCATCTTGCCCGTCAGGACCGTATAGGCGCCTTTCCAGACAATTGGTGCCGGGACCCCCATGCACATGGGGCAGGTATGCATATCTGAAATTCGAGCGGCGGGAAATCCCATGAAATGTCCAGCTTTTCTGTAAAAAACAATATGGAAAGTCTCAGGCGAGCCCGCTTTTTAGTCAATGCCGTCACATCACACTTTTCACGTTTGCGCCAGCGCCCCGGGTTTGTGCGTTGCGAACTCCGGTTGTATTTTCAAATCTATGAAAATAAAGAAATATTAAGCCTGGAAATTTAATGCGTGCATTATTTTTCTATCATAGGTAGTGTCTTCGTTGTGATTCCTGCCAAGCCCGCGAGAGGTTTCCATGGGCATTTCTGACACTATGACACCCTATCTGCAAAGTCTTTTGCGCTTTATCTCCGGTCTTGTCTTCCTGCAGCATGGCACGAGCAAGTTTCTGCATGTTCCTCACAGTCCGATATCCGGAACATTGGTGATGAGCGCCAGCGGCATCGCTGGCCTGATCGAACTGACGTGCGGATTTCTGATCACGGTAGGGCTGCTCACCCGGCCCGCATCCTTTCTCGCTTCGGGGACCATGGCGGCCGCCTATTCTGTAACTCACGTGCCGCACAGTTTTTATCCGCTTCTCAACGGTGGCGGTGAAGCGGTGCTCTTGTGTCTGGTGTTTCTCTTCCTGTCCGCCGCCGGCAGCGGCCCCTTGGGTGTGGACCGGATTTTGTTCGGTAAAACAACCTAGACGAGGCAGCCGGGTTGAATGTGATTGTGTAACCTGAATTAAAGCTCTGTCCCCCCTTGCGCCGATTTTTCCGCGAAGGCAAAGTCGCGGTCAGATCGCAGTCCAGCTCCAGCGAGATCCAATGGCCAACAAACAGTCCCGGTTCCTGATCGATACTTATTTTGCCGCGTTCAACGCCGGCGATACCCGGAAGATGGAAAGCCTGGTCGCCGACGACCTGGTTCACGACGTCAATCAGGGGGAGCGGCGGGTCGGCAAGGACAAGTTCTGGTCGTTCAACGTGCATATGAGCCGCTGCTACAAGGAGCGGCTTTCCGATATCGTGCTGTTCGTCAATGAAGACGGCAGCCGCGCGGCGGCCGAATTCATTGTTCACGGCAGCTATATCGATACCGACGAGGGCCTGCCACCGGCGAACGGCCAGACCTACAAGCTTCCGGCGGGCAGTTTTTTCGAAATCCGCGACGGCAAGATCGCCCGCATCACCACCTACTACAATCTGCAGACCTGGATCGATCAGGTGAAGGATAAAGAGGGTGCGGCAGAGGCGTGACGCCTTGAGCCCCGCGTGCCGGGGCCCAATCTGTCAGGTGCTGATTGCAGCGAAGCTGCACCGGTAAGGGTCGTGGTCAGGGCGTTTCGGCTCCGTCGTAGTCCGGCATGCGCCGCTCTATCCAGGCGTCGAGCCCTTCCCGGGTATCGCGGGTGGGCGCCATGCGCGCGAATTGTTCCTGCTCGATCTGAAGACCTTCCGCGATGCTGGTGTTCAGGCCGCGGGTCACGGCCGTGAGGATACGGGCGGCTGCAAGGGGCGAATGACGCTGGATGCGGCCGGCCAGTTCGTAAGCTGTATCCAGGACGGCCTCCGGCGCTACGACCTTGTTGACCAGTCCGAGTTCATAGGCGCGTTCTGCAGTGAATGGGTCGCCGGTGAGCAGCAGCTCAAGGGCACGCTTTCGCCCGGCCAGCCTTGGCAGGCGCTGGGTTCCGCCGAAGGTGGGCGGAATGCCGAGATTGATTTCAGGCTTTGCGAAAATGGCGGTATTGGCGGCAACGGCAAGATGCACCGCTTCGGCGATCTCGCAGCCTCCGCCATAGGCGAGGCCGTTGACGGCGGCGATGATCGGCTTGGGAAAAGCTTCCAGCCGCGCGGTCATCGCCTGACCCCGGCGGCAGAATTCGCGAACGGCTATGTCGGCTCCTGCCGCGATGCTTGCGGAGAACTCGTGGATGTCGCCACCCGCGGAAAAAGCGCTTCGGCCGGCGCCGGTGATGATAATCGCATGCACCGCATCGTCACGCTCCAGTTCGTCCAGATACCGCAGGATCAGGTCATTTGTTGCGTAATTCAGCGCGTTGAGCCTTTCCGGGCGGTTGAGGGTCAAAAGCGCTGTTTTGTCGTGGCGGTCCAGTAGCACGGTCTCGGACATGGTCTGTTTCCCTTTTCCTTTTCGATGTCCTGACGCTAACCGGCACGGCCATTGAAGTATATTCACTGGTGAGTATACTTCGACTATGACAGGCTCCTCCTCAAACGCCCGAGACCGCATTTTGACGGCCGCGAACAAGCTGTTCTACGCGGAGGGAATCCGCGCGGTCAGCCTCGACACCATCGCCGCGAAAGCAGGGATCACCAAAAAGACCGTCTACTATCATTTCAAGAGCAAGGACGATCTGATCGAGGCCTATCTGATCTCTCGCGACCAGCCAAATCTGGACCTGTTCCGAAGCTGGTTCGACGCGGCCGAGGGGACATTGCCGGACAAGGTTCAGGCCATCTTCCAGAACATCGCGGCATCCGCTCGGCATCCGAAATGGAAGGGCTGCGGCTTCCTGCGTACCGCAGCCGAGCTCGCCAATCTGCCCGGCCATCCGGCGATGAAGGTCGGTGCGGCCCACAAGAAAAAGTTCGAGGACTGGATGGCGGAGGAGTTTCGGGCTGCGAACCCGGAAATGGCTCCTGATCCAGCGAATGATCTCGCCCGCCACGTCGTTCTGTTACTGGATGGCACCTTCTCGACGATCCTTGTGCACCGGGACGCGGCTTACGCCGAAGCTGCCGGTGAGGCGGCAAGAGTGCTGGTGGCGGGGGCTGTCGGGAGAGCGTCTTAGCGCATGTGACAGCGAGCCCACACGCGGTCTCCGATGTTCTGCGAGACGTTGTTCGTCAGCTTAAGCGCCTTCAGCGAGCGGGCGTACCTTTGGCGCGGAAGCGGCGTTTCTGGGCGGCAATGCGAAACTGGGCGTTGGCGGCGCCATACCCCCTGTAGCCGCCTCGGCGCTCGACCACCTCGAAAAAGAACCCCTCGCCAAAAGTCGGGCTGTAAAGCTGGAAATACTCTCCGGTACCGTCCCGGTCATAGAGAATGCCGGATGATTTCAGCGCATTGAGGAAATCTTCCTCCAGACCGAAACGGGCGTCGAGATCGTCGTAATAATTCGGCGAGATCGCGAGCGGCTCGAAGCCATTCTGCTTGAGGGTCTCGACCGTCCTGAAGATGTCGCCGGTTTCA
Source organism: uncultured Roseibium sp. (assembly GCF_947496995.1). Classification (GTDB taxonomy): domain Bacteria; phylum Pseudomonadota; class Alphaproteobacteria; order Rhizobiales; family Stappiaceae; genus Roseibium. The sequence goes on along the minus strand of NZ_CANMFD010000004.1, from coordinate 639,312 downwards.
AACGCAATGTGCTGCACGCCGGAGCCGAAGCTTTCGGCAATGAAATTCCCGGCGAGGGTCTTGCTGTTTTCAGCGCCGTTGAGGGTGACACGCAGACTTCCGTCCGTGTTCTCGATCGCCTGGCTGCGCACCAGACCGGCCGGATCGATGACATCCACCATCGCTGTCTTTTCCGTGTCGAAAATGGAGCGGTAGAACAAAAGCCAGGTGAGCATCTCGTCGTAGTTCATCGTCTCGGCGATATGGTCGATGCGGGTCAGTCCGGCATCGCCGGCCTCAAGGCCGTCTTCCACCGGCTGAAACTCCGTCTCCCAGACCTGCGACAGGTCCTTGCTGTCATCGATGAAGTGAAGGACGCTGCCACCAAGGCCGCGGATGGCGGGGATTTTCAGTTCTCCAGGTCCGACGGGCTGTTCGAACGTCACGGCTCCAAGGGTTTGGGCCCGGCTGACGGTGGCCTTGGCATCGGCGACCTTCAGACCTATGTCGCACACGTTGGTGCCGTGGCTGATGTAGGAGGCGTGGGCGAAGCCATGCGGGTCCGTGTTGATGACGATGTTGATGTCGCCCTGGCGCCAGAGTTCAACATCCTTGGTTCTGTGCCTGCCGGTTTTGCGGAAGCCCAGGCTGACGAGCAGTGTCGAAAGTTCCCCGGCCTCCTTGCGGTCTGCTGCGAATTCGACGAATTCGATGCCCGTGACAGGCACCCGGTCGGGCATATCCGGAACGGTGATCCTGCCGCTGGACCCCGTCCGCCGCACCTGATCCATCAGGAAAAGCAGTGAGCGGTAACCGTCGACCGCGATGGAGTTTGGCGACCCGCCGCGGAATTGGTCGTTGAAGATCTCCAGAGACAGAACGCCGTCGTAACCGGTTGCGGCCACCGCCCGCATGAAGCCGGTGACATCCAGATCGCCTTCGCCGGGCATGTTGCGGAAATGGCGGCTCCAGTAGAGCAGGTCCATGTCGAATTTCGGAGCGTCGGCCAGCTGGACGAAGAAGATCTTGTCGCCCGGGATCGCGCGGATCGTGTCCGGGTCGGTCTTGCGCGCAAGGGTGTGGAACGAATCGAGGATCAGGCCGATATTGGGGTGATCCGCGCGGCGGACGATTTCCCAGGCATCGCGGTGGTCATTGATGAACCGACCCCAGGCCAGCGCTTCATACCCGACCCGGATGCCGCGCCGGGCCGCCATGTCGCCCAGTTCGCGCAGATCCTCGGCGGCCCGGTCGATACCGCCCTGGGCAATCGGTGAGACATTCGAGCAGATCAGCACCAGATCGGCGCCCATCTCCTGCATCAGGTCGAATTTCCGTTCTGCGCGCGCGAAAGTGCGGCTGCGTTGCGGTTCCGGCATGCCTTCGAAATCGCGGAAAGGCTGGAACAGGGAAATTTCCAGGCCGTGGTCGCGCACCATCTTGCCGACGTCCTTCGGGCTGCGGTCGAAGGCAAGGAAGTCATTCTCGAAGACCTCGATACCATCGAACCCGGCCGCAGCGATGGCGGACAGCTTTTCGGTGAAATCTCCCGCTATGGAGACGGTGGCAATGGCGGTTTTCATCGGCTTCTCTTTTCGGCTAGTAGCCCATTGCCCGTGGCAGCCAGATCACGGTCTCCGGAACGAATGTCAGCAGCAGGAGCACCAGCACTTCGACCAGGAAGAACGGCAGGATTGCGCGGGTCAGTCGCGCCATGCCCACCTGCGCGATACCTTCTGCAACGAAGAGACACAGGCCCAGCGGCGGGGTGATCAGGCCGATCATCAGATTGAAGATGACCAGGATGCCGAAGTGGACCGGATCGACACCGAAGCCGACTGCCATCGGATGCAGGATCGGCACCAGCACCAGCATGGCGGCGATGCCTTCCAGAAAGAGACCGACGAACAGGAACAGGAGGATGGTTGCGATGAGGAAGGCGGTCTTGCTGTCGACATTGGTCAGCACCCAGTCGGTCAACATGTTGGGTACGCGGTTGTAGGTGAGCACCCAGTTGGCAGCGGATACGGCCGAGATGATGATCAGGATGACCGCGCTGTCACGCATGGCTTCGGAAAAGAGCCGCGGCAGGGCGGACAGCGCGATGTTGCGGTAGACGAAGATCCCGAGAAAGAGCGCATAGGCGACGGCAAAGCTGGCGGCTTCCGTCGGCGTGACGATGCCGAGCAGGATCGAACCGACCACGAATACCGGCATGAGCAAAGGCAGGATGCCACCGAGCAGCGCCTTGCCCACGGGTTCGGCGGTCAGCCCTTCGGTCTGATTGCCGCGGTCGACCTTGACCGTCAGCATCACGAAGACGGACAGGAAGACTGCCAGCAGGAGACCCGGAACAATGCCCGCCAGAAACAGGGCCGGTACAGAGACGCCGGAGACGATCAGCGCGTAGATGATCACCGGGATTGACGGCGGAATGATCGGCCCGATGACCGAGGACGCTGCCGTCAGCGCTGCCGCGAAGGGGCGCGAATAGCCGTGCTTTTCCATTTCCGGAATGAAGACGCGGCCGATTGCCGAGGTGTCGGCGACAGCCGATCCGGACAGACCGGCGAAAATCACCGAAGCCCAGATGTTGACGAGGGCAAGGCCTGCGCGCAGACGGCCGACGACAACATTGGCGAAGGCGATGATCCGGCCGGTGATGCCGCTTTCGTTCATGACTTCGCCGGCCAACACAAACAACGGGATGGCGAGCAGGGGGAAGGAATTCATTCCCTTGAACATTTCGGTTGCGACAAGGCGCAGGGAATAGGGCGCTTCACCGGTTCCCATGAAGACCAGAAGCGCAGCGATGATGGCAAGGGCAATCGGAACGCCGGTGGCCAGGCCGATCAGAAGGATTGCGTAGATCATGCAGGCACCGCTTTGAAAGACGAGATACGCTCGATGAACTTCAGCAAGGCGGCAACAGCCAGCATCACGCCACCGATCGCGATTGCGTATTGCCAGGTGCCGACCTTGGCGATCCAGACAAGACCTTCAATGCCGGTGGTTTCGGCAAGCCAGCTGCCGGTGGACTTGAGACCCGAGGCATCGAGATGGCCGCGGCGTACCGTGAAGGCGTGTCCGGAATACGCCAGCGCAATGCCGGTCACGCAGCTTGCCAGGTCGACGGCGGCAAAGAGTTTTTGCCGCACGGTCTCAGGCAGAAAGTCGGTGATGACGGTGAAGCGGATGTGCCGGTCCTGCATATAGGCGAGCGCCAGACCGAACATGACGCCGTAGATGGTCAGGTAGATGGGCAACTCCTCCCCCCAGGAGACCGATTGGCCGACCGTATAGCGGCGGAGCGAGTTGACGAAGATGATGGCAAAGACCAGTCCCATGGAGAGGCCTGCACCTGCGCCAAAAAAACTCCGGGCAATTGCATTGAGCGTTTTCATGTCTCTGGCCCTGATGGCGCCCCGGACCGCTTGAGGGTCCGGGGTTCCGGGTTTGTATTACTGGTTGGTGGACGCAACGGCTTCCTGGAGGCGGTCGATCCAGACCGCATCCTCTCCAAGTTCACCGCGCAGATATTCAACCACGGCGGGCTGGGCCTTTTCAGCGAAAGCCGCGATTTCGTCGGCGGTCGGGGAATAGACCTGCATGCCTTCAGCCTGAACCTTGTTCACGCCTTCTGCCGTGCCCCATTGCTGGATGGAGCGGCCCATGTTGCCGGCAACCCGTGCGGCACGAGCGACCACGGCCTGCTCGGCCGGGGAGAGGGACTGGTAGAACTCGTCCGAAATCAGAATGAAGTCGGCGGCGTAGACATGGCCGTCGAGGGTCATGAACTTCTGCAGCTTGTGCAGACCGTTGTTGTAGATCACGCCGACCGGGTTTTCCTGGCCGTCGACCACTCCGGTCGACAGGGCGTTCGGAAGTTCGGTCCAGGCGATCGGTGTCGGTTCGCCGCCGAGGCCCTTGACCATTTCCACGTAGAGCGGGATCGGCTGAACACGGAACTTCAGGCCCTCCATGTCCGCCGGGGTGCGGATCTCACGCGTGCCGTTGGTGAAGTTGCGGAAACCGGTCTCTCCAAACGCCAGCGTTCTGAGGCCGGTCTGGGCCAGGCAATGCTCGGCCAGCGCGTCGCCGAATTCGCCGTCCAGAACGTCCCAGGCAACGGTCGCCGAGGAGAAGGTGTAGGGAATGTCGAGAACTGAGGCTGCCGGGCAGGCCTTGGACATGGCTCCGGAAACCAGAACAACCTGTGTGACGTTGTCCTGCGCCTGGGCGACGAGTTCGTCCTCGTTGCCCAGCGCCCCGGCCGGGAACAGCTCGACGGTCAGGTCGGTTTCCCCTTCGACAATATTCTTGAAGATGTGCGCGGCGGCACCCTTCTTGGATGCCGTCCACTCGTCCGGATCGACATGGGCGACACGGATGGTCTGAGCACTGGCTGTGCTGGTGGCGGCAAGACCCAGCGACAGCAGGGCTGTTGCTGCCAGGGTTGAGAATTTGAAACGCATGACTTCCTCCCAATTGCGTTCTGGAAGATCCTGCCTCCTGTGGGGGGCAAGGTCGTCCAACACATTAAAAACGATCAACCCGCTGAAAAATCTGATGAAAGCAGGCTGATCTAAGCATCCGCGGTTGCCCGCGGTATCATGTCGAAGGCGTCGAAAGCCGCCTTCATGCGAACCGGATCGGCGTGCCGGCCGGTAAAGAGTTCAAAGGCCCGGACGGCCTGAAAGACGGCCATGCCGGATCCGGGCAGGACACGGCATCCCCTCTTTGCCGCCGCGGCCAGAAGTTCCGTTTCCAGAGGGAAATAGACAATGTCCGCGACCCACATTCCGGAGCGCAGCAAAGGGAGCGGAAACGGTGTTCCAGGTGACTTGGCCATGCCGACGGGGCTGGCATTGACAAGGCCGGAGAGTTCCAGACTGACGGCTTCGCCAATGGTGGCGACAGGCTCGACCGTCAGGTCCGCGCGGTTTGCCTGAACCAGACTGGCCAGTTGCGCGGCACGGGCGGGATCAAGGTCGAAGATCATCAGGTGCCGGACGCCGCAATCCGCCAATGCGTGGGCAACGGCAACACCCGCTCCGCCCGCGCCGATGAGAAGCACCGTCTCCAGGGGCGCGTCCGGCATGTTTCGCCGGAAGCTTTCCGCAAATCCCCAGAGATCGGTGTTGTGGCCGATGCGCTTGCCGTTCCGGAAAACGATGGTGTTGACCGATCCGACGGCTGCCGCATTGGGCGAGAGTTCATCAAGAAGCGCCATCACTTCCATCTTGAACGGGTAGGTGACGTTGAGACCGTTGAAACCGGTCATCTCCGCCGCGTGCACAATATCTTTTATGTCTTGTTGGCCAGCGGGAAGCAGGTCGACATCGAGGATACGATAGACGCTGCGCATGTGCTGGGCCGTCGCTTCCGCCATGTGCATTTCCGGCGTTCTCGATCGCGCGATACCGCGCCCGATCAATCCGGCCAGAAAAATGTCATTTGCGTTGTTCACCCAGCTTCCTCCCACGGACACTGCCTTCAGCCGGCCCCCTTTTTTGGAACGGGGTTCCTCCGGTGGCGGCTTCGTTCTGGCGGCAAATTGAACTAACCAGTTAATTCAGTCAAGAAGAATGTACCGGGCAGTTAATTGGGGCTGGCGTGCCGTGGCGGGCTGGGCTAGAAAAAGCCATGTCGATCAACGAGACAGTGGCTTCTGAAAAAAACTCCGCGCGCGCCCGGTGGAAGCAGGACCCTGAGGGTGTGCGGGCGAATATCCTCGCCGTCGCGCTGGAGGAATTCGCCGCCAACGGCCTTTCGGGTGCCCGCATGGACGAGATCGCCGCCAAGACGCGAACGTCCAAGCGCATGATCTACTACTATTTCGGGGACAAGGAGACGCTGTACCTGAAAGCGCTCGAGGCAGCCTACAAGAAGGTCCGCCAGGGTGAGGAGCAGCTGGATCTCGAGCATCTCGGCCCGCGCGAGGCGCTGACGAGGCTTGTGGAGTTCACCTTTGAACACCACCGCAACAATCCGGCTTTCATTCGCCTGGTGATGATCGAGAACATCCACCAGGGCCGGTATCTGGAGCAGTCGGCCGAGATCAAGAGCCTCAACGAGGCCGCCATCTCGCAGATCGAGCGGGTGTATTCCAAGGGAGCCGCCGCCGGCGTGTTCCGGGAAGGTCTGGCGCCATTGCGGATTCACTGGCTGATTTCGGCAATGAGTTTCTTCAACGTCTCCAACGCAACGACCTTTTCCATGCTGTTCGGACCGGAACTGCACTCCGCCGCCGGACAGGCCGCCCTTAAAGGGGATGTCTCGGAGGCAGTGCTACGGTTTGTAGCCGCCTGACACCCGACGTTTCTCTGATCCGCCGCCGACTGCCCTGACCGATGAAGCCATTGACAGCTTCAATATAACTATATAACTAGAAATGTAGTTATATAGGTGAAGCAGACATGAAACTGGAAACAGCCGCTCAAGGGTTTGCCGCGCTGGGCTCGGAAGCCCGGTTGCAGGTGGTGCTCGCGTTGGTCAAGGCGGGGGGAAAGGGTCTGACGGTGGGGGATATCCAGTCCCGGACCGGGATGGCGGCCTCGACCCTTGCCCATCACCTGCGCTTCCTGTCCTTGGCCGGGCTCGTACAGCAGGAGAAGGATGGCCGCTCAGTGATCAACAGGGCAGCCTTCGATCATCTGGACAGCCTGGCGGGTTACCTTCTCAAGGAATGCTGCGCCGAAGAGAAAGAGTGTGCCAACAACGACGGCTGCGCTGCGCCCGACGTGGACCTGGAGATCCTCAATGACTGATACCCTGGAAACGTCCGCAGCCGGAAGCTCCGGTTCCGCCAGTTGCTGCGCCCCGAAAACGGCCTGCTGCAGCACACCGAAGTCGAAATGGTCGTGGAAGGCCATTCCCGGGCAGAAATATCTGTTTTCGACCTGGGCCATCGTGCTGGGCGTGCCGTTGCTGGTCCTCGTTCTCGATCAGCCGCAATTCGTTTCCTTTGTGAGTTTCGCAGTCAGGGCGTTTCTGGGAACGTTGCCCTATATCGCCTTCGCCGTAGTGCTGATCGCCTGGCTCAAGGCCGCAGGGGCGGAGGCTTATGTGGGCAGGGCGTTCGAAGGGCGGGAAACGGTCGCGATCTGCCTTGCGGCACTTTTCGGCGGCCTGGCGCCGTTCTGTTCCTGCGAGGTCATCCCCTTTATCGCAGGGCTTCTGGCGGTGGGCGCGCCGCTCTCGGCCATCATGGCCTTCTGGCTGTCCTCGCCGCTGATCGATCCGCCGACGCTGCTGATCACCGCAGGTGCACTCGGCTGGTCCTTTGCCATCGGCAAGGCCGTCTTCGCGGTCTCCCTGGGCCTGTTCGGCGGGGCGGCTGTTGCAATGGCCATGAGGGTTGGGGTCTTCGCCAATCCTGCCAGACCCGGCTCGGCTGCCAGCGGCTGCGGCTGCGGGGCGTCGCCGCAGACCGGACGTCCGGTCTGGATGTTCTGGCGGGAAAGCGTGCGCACCGCCAAATTCGGTGCCGAGCTGAAAGCCAATGCGGGCTTCCTGATGAAGTGGCTGGCGCTTGCCTATGTTCTTGAGGCCGCGCTGGTGACCTATGTTCCGGCGGATCTGATCGCAAGAGCGGTCGGTGGCGGCGGTTTCGGGTCGATCGTGATTTCGGCGCTCGTCGGCATGCCCGCCTATCTCAACAGCTATGTCGCACCGCCGTTGCTTGCGGGGCTTGTGGATCAGGGCATGGGATCGGGCGCCGCCATGGCGTTCATGATCGCGGGGGCCGTCAGCTCCATTCCGGCAATGGCGGCGGTGTGGTCGCTGGTGAAGCCATCGGTATTTGTCACCTATCTCGGCCTGGGCTTCGCGGGTGCCGTTCTGTCCGGCGTGATCTTTCAACTCGTTGTTTGAGGAACGGACAATGCGCACCAATGTCGGTGTAACCGTTGCCCCTCATGCGGAGTGCTCACGCGGGCTTCAAGGTCCGGGACCTGTTTGTCACCCCCGCTTGCGGCTGAAGACCATTTTCTGGTTGGCAAGGCGGTCCTTCGGGCCGGTCCAGGCATAGGCCAGAAGCGCCGGCTCCAGTTTGGAAACGGTAATGCGGTGGGTGTGTTCGGGTGGATTGAAGATCATCGATCCGGGCGCGTAAACCCCCTGATGATTTTCCGAAACCGCGCCGGACAGACAGATGTAGCTTTCCGAAATTTCGCTATGGGAATGGGCCGGATAGGTGCAGCCGGGGGCGAACAGGACCAGGCCGAGGATGACTTCCGTCGTCAGGACCGGGCCGTTGGGGCCGCAAATCTCGGCGTAGGCATAGGTCTTGTCCAGGCCGCGAGGCACCTTCTCGTATCCGTATTGCCAGATCAGATGATCCTGGATGCTTTCCACCGCGCGGATGAGAGGCGCTGTGCGCTCCTGCCGTCCTTCGTCGAGGGCGCGCTTCAGATGTGCCGTCACCGGCTTTTGCGCCGGGGCGTCAAAGCGGATCTCCGAGTTGGATTTGCTGACCCTGCTGATGGCCTCGCGGACGGTGCGTTGATGCGCGCGGATCTTCTCGCTGCCACCGGAAGAAAGAAACCGGTAGGCTTCGTAGAATTCCCGCAAGAGATAGCCCCAATCCGGGTAATCCGACAGGCGCCGCTGCGCCAGTGTTTCTTCCGTTTCGGTTTCTGGTTCAAGCATGTTCCGTCCTCCCGGACCCTGGCAATTTCCCCTGAAATAATCCAGCCTGAGCGCCGAAGCACCTTTTATTCCGGCGCAGGCAAATGCATAACCGGCATATAGAGGTTACAGGGTCTCTTTCTTTTCCGTGAAGTCTGGAAATTCGGCCCTCGTTCCTGATGTGCCGGATCATACCGCAGGATGGTTTTCGCATGAGTGTACTTGTTGCCGGCGCGGGAATTGCCGGTCTCTCCACGGCGTGGGCCCTTACGAAACGGGGCGTGCAGGTCACGCTTCTGGAGCAGGGGCCGATCCCCAATCCCCTGTCGGCGTCCGGCGATCACCACCGCATCATCCGCCGGGCCTACGGCGGTCAGGGTGGGTATCAGCGCCGTATCGGCGCGGCCTATGACGCCTGGGACGAGATGTGGTCCGACCTTGGCGAAAAACATCTGGTGGAAACCGGCTTCATGCTGCTGTGCCAACAGGAAGGCGACGGTGCGGACATCTATCGTGACGGCCTCGTCGAAGGGGGCTATCCGTTCGAAGAGTTGTCGCCCGCTGAGACCGCCGCGCGTTATCCGTTTGTCGACCCGGCAACACTGCGTTACGGCGCCGTCAGCAAGGAAGGCGGGGTCCTTCTTTGCCAGCGGATCGCTTCCGGGCTCAGAAACTGGCTGATCGCGAACGGCGCGCTCGTGCGGGAAAACTGCAAGGTGACGGCGGTGGATGCTGCGGCAGGCAGTGTCACCCTGGCCGACGGGTCCGTTCTGAGCGGGGACCATGTCATCGTCACGGCGGGTGCCTGGACGCTTGGACTGTTTCCCGATCTTGCGGTACAGCTGACCACATACCGGACGGCCGTCGTTTATCTGACGCCGCCGGAGGATCTGCGCGAAGCCTGGGAGCGCAGTCCGTGCATCCTGGATCCGGGCGGCCCGATCGACGGCTACGTGCTGCCACCGGTTGCCGGGACAGGCCTCAAATTCGGCGCGGGTATTCACAAATACAAGGCCTTGCCGGATCAGGACCGGGTGCCGAAGCCGGGCGAGGGGGAGACCTTGCGCGACTATTTCTCACCGCCGTTCTGCCGGATCTCCGAATACCGCGTCGACGATGTGGTGACCTGCGCCTATACCTTCACGTCCGATGAACATTTTTTCGCAACCACGATGGACAGGGCAACGGTCGTGTCGGCCTGCTCGGGTCACGGTTACAAGTTCGGCGCAGTTGTCGGACAAAAACTGGCGGAGGGGTTTGTGACACAGGACATGGACAGTGCGCGCCTCTGGCTGGAGGCGCGGGACTGATCCGCCGGAAGCTGCGTCATTTCAGGCAGCTTCAGGTGCGGCTGGTGACCATCCTCTTCATGGTCCGGTCCTTCAGGGCGAAGTGGTGATAGAGCGCACCCGCCACATGCAGCGCGATCAGGATGATGAAGAGCAGTTTCGCGAGCTCGTGCAGTTCACCAGCCTCGCGGATGCCACCATACCAGGCGAGCAGACCGGTTATCGGCACAAAAATCATCAGGAGATAGAGGAGGCCGTGAACAGCCCTGGCGGCGAGCTCCTGAAGCCTGGATGCGGGAATGGGCGCAGGAACACCAAATCTTGCCCGGACAACCAGCCGCAAAACGGTAAGCACCAGCACGGAGATCCCGACCCATATATGGGCGTTCCCCATGAAGGCCGTCATGGCGTCCGCTGTTCCGCCATCACGCAGGGCGCGCCCGAAGTCCTTTATGCTTTCGCCGAAAACGAGCTGGAACAGGATGAGGGCGGCAATTGCCCAGTGGAGAAGAATATGAACAGGACTGTAGGCTGCTGGCTGTGTCTTCGACATGGCGTGCTCGGTCTCCTGAGTTTGAGAGCCCCCTTGTTCGTTCTGCCATATTCTTCCCGAAGGTGGTAACGCGAAACTTTGTCACTCTGTAACAGCACGTATCTGCATGCGCAGCGGATCTTTCGGGTTGCAGCAATGGTTCATGCAATTTCTCAGGAAACAGGATTTGACTTTACGGCTTCAAGCTTCTGTCCGGCCTTCTTCAACCGCGTTCGAGCCGTGATCCGGTGATGTCCTCCGCAGGAAATTTGACTGCAGGATCATCTTCCCGCCATACCTCCTCAGTGGAAGACGATGCGATGAAGCGGATATTTTGTGACAATAAAAAGGGTTGGCAATGCCGGTCGAGATCAGAAGCCTGACAGGCGATAACCTGAAGGATGCCCTGGATGAGCTTGCGCAACTGAGGATATCCGTCTTCCGGGACTGGCCCTATCTATATGAAGGTTCGCTCGACTACGAGGCCGGCTATCTTGAGCGTTATGCACGCTCTGACGGTGCCGTGGTCGTCGGCGCTTATAATGGGGGAAAGCTTGTCGGGGCCGCGACGGGCGAACCGCTTGGCGGCGAACTGGCGGCCTTCCGGAGACCGCTGGAAGCACGAGGCTATGCGCTTGAGACTATTTTCTACATGGCGGAATCCGTGCTCGATCCTGCCTATCGCGGCAAGGGTATCGGTCACCGGTTCTTTGACGAGCGCGAGGCGCACGCCAAACGCCTCGGTTTCACCCAGGCCGTATTCTGTGCCGTCATCCGCCCGGACGATCATCCTATGAAGCCCGCACACTACCGGCCGCTGGATGCATTCTGGGGCAAGCGCGGCTATGAGAAACTGGAAGGTGTGATCGTCCGGTTTCCCTGGCTCGATATCGGCGACAGTCAGGAAACCGAAAAGCCGATGCAGGTCTGGTCCCGGTTTCTGGAAAACGATCCGCCCTCACAGGGGGCACCATGAGGGCGGAAAGGTACTTGAAGCCGAATTCAGACACTCGTCGCGATTGATGTGCGACGTGGCCAGGCCTCTTACAGCAGCGACTGAGAAGCTTCCCTGACACTGCGGGTCGCAGCATCGATCTGGGCAGTTGCCGTGGAGATCGTCTGCATGTTCGTCGTGATAAAGTCGACGCCCTGGGCGGCGGTCTGCATGTTGGAGGAGATTTCGGTGGTGACCGAAGACTGCTCTTCGACGGCCGTGGAGATGCTGGTTGCGATTTCACCGATATTTGTGATGACCGACAGGATCGACTGGATTGCCTCCACGGCATTTTCGGTCGTTTCCTGAACCGAATTGACCTGGGCGGAGATCTCTTCCGTTGCCTTGCTGGTCTGGGAGGCGAGGCTCTTGACCTCCGACGCAACGACCGCAAAGCCCTTTCCGGCCTCTCCGGCCCTTGCTGCCTCGATGGTCGCATTGAGGGCCAGGAGATTTGTCTGGTCGGCAATGCCGTCGATCAGTTCGATCACGGAACCGATGGTCTTGGCATCTTCCGAGAGGCCGGACATGATTTCGCTGGAACGCTCCGCCTCGCCGATCGCATTGCTGGAGACTTCCATCGCCGTTGCAACCTGGCGGCTGATTTCCGAAATGGAGGCGACCAGTTCTTCGGCCGCCGCAGCGACGGTCTGAACGCTCGATGAGGTCTGCTCGGAAGCCGCGGCGGAGTTGGTTGCCTGTTCCGCGGCGGCGGAAATCGACTGGGAGATTTCAGACAAATCCTGATCGATCCCCTCCCGAATGCCCTTGCGTCTGTGGTCTTCCAGCACCCGCTCGGTGATGTCGCTTGCGAATTTCACCACCTTGAACGGGCGGCCGGAGGCGTCAAGGATCGGGTTGTAGGTTGCCTGGATCCAGATTTCCTTGCCGTTGTTGCCGATGCGCTTGTATTCGCCCGCCTGGAACCTGCCTGCGGCAAGATTTTCCCAGAACTGGCTATACTCGCTGCTGGCCCCATACTCGGGTTCCACAAACATGCTGTGCTTCTGGCCCCTGATTTCGTCCAGAGAATAGCCGACAGTGGCAAGGAAATTCTCATTGGCATCGAGAATGGTGCCGTCGAGATCGAAATGGATGACAGCCTGCGAGCGGTTGATGGCGTCCACCTGGCCTTCGAAATCCGCGTTGCGTTTTTTCTGTTCCGTGATGTCGGAGGCGATCTTGACGACCTTGACGACCTTGCCGCCGGCGTTGAGGACAGGATTGTATGACGCCTGGATCCAGACCTCCCGGCCGTCCTTGGAGAAGCGCAGAAACTCCGCTGACTTGAACTCGCCGCGCGCGAGAGAGCTCCAGAAATTCGTGTAGTCCGGGCTGTTGGCGAGCTCGGGATCGACGAACATCCGGTGATGCTTGCCCTGAATTTCCTCGAGCGTATACCCGAGGGCGTTCAGAAAGTTTTCGTTCGCGGTCAGGATCGTCCCGTCCGGTGTGAACTCGATCATTGCCTGCGAGCGACTGAAGGCTTCGACAATCGCTTTCCAGGAATTGGTGTTAAAAATGGACATCGGTTCTCTCCGGCCGGTTCCTGCAAAAAAATACTGCAGATAATTAAAGCAAAAAAAGTAAATAAAAGCCTCATGAGAAGGTAAGTGCAGTTACGTAATTAAAAGTGCATATCCAAATTTCATACTATAAGTTGAAGATTTGTCTCTGTAGATAAGCAGGGTTACAACAAGTACTGTCAAAAATTACCAATGAAAGAGATGGGTCTTGCAATCCAGGCTGGAAATTCCTGGTTATTCTTTAAATGGGCCAGAGTTGATGGCCGGTTGTTTTGGTTGGAAAAAGGCAAGCTTTCGAATTGATCCGGTTCAAGGATTCCGCCTGATCGGGCGGAGCGGATGCGGCTTGTGCCGCATCCGTTTGCGTTTATTTCAGCAACCAGCGAATGGTGACGTTGGCGGCGATGGTTTCTTCACCGGCCTCGACCGGCACTGGCGCACCCTTCGACATCAGCATGCCTTCCGCGCGCATCATCAGCGGCTGCGGCATCTGGATGCCGGTTTCGGCGATAGACGCGATCTGTCCGAGTTCGACACCGGCGGCAGCGGCGAAAATCTCCGCCTTGTGGCGTGCTGCTTCAACGGCTTTTTTGCGGGCCTCATCCAGTTTGTCCTGCGGGTCGCTGACTTCGAAGCGGATATTGTCCACCGAATTGGCGCCGCTTTCCACCACCAGGGTCAGAAGGTCGCCGAGGCGGTCAAGATCGCGCACATTGACCTCGACCCCGTTGCGGACCTCATAGCCGACGATATTTGGCTGGCGGTCGGATGCATTGTCGAACCGTTCATAACGAGGCTGGATGGAGAACCCGCGGGTCTGGATGTCCCTGGCCTCGATGCCATCGGCCTTGATCGCCGCGATGACCTTGGCGATGGCCGCCGAGTTCTGTGAAAGAGCTTCTGCCGCGGTGTCTGCGCCGGTGATCACGTTGGTGCTGATGACGGCCATGTCCGGCGCGACGGAGACTGTTCCCTGGCCTTCCATGGTGATGCTGCCCATTGTGATGCTGCCTGTGGCCGACGCCGTTTCCTGGGCAAAGGCCGGGGCGTGTACCGCAAGGGCAGCGGCAAGGCCGGCGGCGAGCGCGACACCGCGTGCAAAGCCGAAGCTGCGCCGCGGCAGGCGGGAGCGCGAAATGGTCATGATAATTTCCTTTTCCAGAAAGCCATATCGGGCGGAAACATTGTCCTGCTTTAAGGCAGGGTCAAGGCCTGACGGTTCAGCCTGCGTTCATGTTTCAAACGGTCTGCCGGGCGCGCCGGATCACTCGCCGGTCGATGGCTTGGCCACGTCGTTCAGACCGATTTCGCCCGTCTGCGACAGGAGCACGGCAACCGGCCGGGACGCCTCGAAACGGGCGCAGACGATGACGATCATCACGGTGAGCGGCACGCACAGAACCATGCCGACCACGCCCCAGATAGCGCCCCAGAAGGCCAGCGACAGCATGATCACCAGGCCGGACAGATTGAGGTTGGACCCCATCAGCCGCGGCTCGATAAAGTTGCCGACCGAGAACTGGATGAGGCCGAGCCCGGTGGCGATGGCAATGAAGGGGCCGAGCGTATCGTAGTAGACGATCGCCAGCAGACTCGGGAAAATCACCCCGATGAGGGACCCGATCGTCGGGATGTAGTTGAGCACAAAGGCAATGAAACCGAACAGGGCGGCGTAGGGCAGTCCGATGACGATCAGCACCAGACTGGTCAGCAGGCCGGTGGCGAGGGAGACCGTCGTCTTGATGGAGAAATAATGCATGATCGACCGGTTGATCTCGGCCCGCATCGCGAAGGCTGCCCGGGCCTTCTCCGGATTGGGGAACAGCTTTTCGAACTTCCTGTCGAATGTCGATTGTTCGAGAAGCAGGAAGAGAACGTAGATGAAGACGAGGCTGGCGGAGCTCGCAAGCGCGGTGACCAGACCGGCGCCGGCCGTGACCATGCGCGGCACGATGGAATCGGGAAACAGGTCCTTGAGCTCTATCGGATCGTTGAGCTTGAAATAGGAAGATGTCTGATTGAAGACATCCTCCAGCCGCCTCTGGTAGGTGGGAGCGTCCTGGGCCAGCTGGGTGAGGTTGACGGTGACGATATCCAGCACGAAGGTGCCGATCGCGAATATGCTCAAAAGGGCCAGCGGAAAGGCGATGAAGCCCGGCAGGCTCCAGCGGCCGATGGTCAAGCGTCCGAAGACATGTGAGAGGGCGTTGATCATGTACCAGACGATGAGGGCAATGACGAAAGGCAGCAGCAGCGAACGGCCGACGACCAGCAGCCAACCGATCATGCTCACAAGCATGAGGCTCAGCGTGAGGGAAAAGAGCGGTGATCGCATGAGGGCTCCGGCAGGTGATTCAGTCATTGCTTTCAACGCCATTTAGAACGGAAACCGCCGGCAAACGGAACCGGTTTTTGTCGCCGGACCCGGGCAGACGCGCCCGTCCACTGCCCCGCGTGCCGCTTTCCCGGACTTTTTCCCTCAAAGACCGCAAAGCTCTTGCCCCGGAAAACTGCCGTGGTATAGGAAAACCTGACGCGCAAATCGCCCCTTTCGGCGACGAAGCGCTCCGGAGTGTCCTGTCTTTCGCACGCGTGCAGACAAGATGCACCGGCACCTGAAAATCGATCAGCTCCCGCGCTTTCATATGGCTGCATATGAAGCGGAGTTGGTCCAAGGGCCTGTAGCTCAACTGGTTAGAGCCGTCCGCTCATAACGGATTGGTTGGGGGTTCGAGTCCCTCCGGGCCCACCACTCCACTTTTGGGGTGTTGATTTTCCTGCATTTTGTCTTACTCAATTTGTGGCCGGGAGAAGGTGGGACATTTTCTGTTTTGTTGAAACTTCGGGACGGTTAAAGGCGCCCTTCGCGTCCACCTCTCTTCAGCCTTTTGGTTCAGGTTCTGACCTATTCCCCAGCATGCCCTCGGCCAAATCAGGGGCCCGCACTCCCCCTTCGAACAAAGTCCGGGAGTTTGCGTGAACTTCCGGTAACCGCCTCTGCGTGCCAGGCCGCTGCAATCATGCTGTCATGCAACTGTTTTCTTGTCTGCGCCCGGAAGCCGGGATGGTTCCGGTGAGCAGGTGGAGAAGACAATGTTGAATGCGTTTCAGGCGCCGGGGCGTTTCCGGAAGGGCAATATTCATGGCCATTCGGACATGTCCGACGGTCGGGTGACGCCGGAAGAGGCCTGTGCCCGCTACAGGCAGGCCGGCTACGATTTCATCGCCCTGACCGATCATTTCATGGAAAAGTACGATTTCCCGCTGACCGACACGCGGCCTTTCCGGGACGAGGCCTTCACCACGATCATCGGGGCTGAGCTGCATGCGCCGGAAACGTCCAGAGGCGAGATCTGGCATGTTCTGGCGGTCGGCCTGCCGCTGGATTTCGCGGCGCCTGCCGAAGACGAGACCGGTCCCGAGCTGGCGCGGCGGGCGCGCGCGGCGGGCGCTTTCGTGGCGATTGCCCATCCGCACTGGTATCAGCTCCAGAAGGAGGACGGACTGGCTCTGGACGCCGCCCACGCCGTCGAGGCCTACAATCACACCAGTCATGTTCGCTGCGACCGTGGCGACGGTCTGGTGATGCTGGACACGCTGCTGTCCGAAGGGCGGCGGTTGTTCACTATTGCCGTGGACGACAGTCACTGGATGAGCAACGATGCCTTCGGCGGCTGGGTGATGGTCAAGGCGGAGGAAAACACGCCCGAAGCCCTGCTTGCCGCGCTCCATGACGGCGCCTTCTATTCCTCGCAGGGGCCCGAGATCCACGACATCCGTATCGAGGGGGATGAGCTTGTGGTGAAGACGTCACCGGCGGTTGCGGTCGTGGCGGTCGGGGCGGTCGCCAAAAGCCAGCAGAAACATGCGCTCTCCGAAGAGGAGTTGCTGACGGAAACGCGTCTGTCGCTGGAGCCCTTCCGGGGTGAATGGTGCAGGGTTGCGGTCGCGGACGAAAACGGTCGCCGGGCCTGGACCAATCCGCTGTGGCTCGACTGACGCGCCAAGGCCGGTATCATGAACAGGACCCCGCGAAGGATTTCGCGGGGTCCTTTCGTTTGCAGCGGTGAGAAACCGGCCTCAGGCGGACAGGGATTGCGGTATCCGGAGGGAGGCCGTCTCGTCTTCGCCACCGCGCAGATGAGTGCCGGCGGCTGCCAGCAGGCGCCGGGTGTAGGCGTTGGACGGGGTGTGCAACACGCTGTCGCGGTTGCCGATCTCGCGCAGCTGGCCTTTTTCGAGCACGGCGATGCGATGGGAAACGCGGGCGATCACGGCCAGATCATGGGAGATGAAGATGCATGTCATGGCCCGTTCGCGCTGGACCTTCAGGAAAAGCGACAGCATGTTCGCCTGGATCGTGACATCGAGAGCCGAAGTCACCTCGTCGCAGATCAGGAGATCCGGTTCGGCGGCCAGAGCCCGGGCGAAGCCGACGCGTTGCTGCTGTCCGCCGGAAAGCTGGCGCGGGCGCCGGGAGAGGAACTCCGGTCCGAGCTCCATTTCCTGCAATGCCGTGGCGGCCTTTTCGCGCGCGGCTGCCGGCGACAGACCGAAGTGGAGACGCAGGGGCCTGACGAGGATTTCCTCGACGGTATGCGCGGGATTGAGCGCTGACAGGGGATCCTGGAAAACCATCTGAATCCGGCGGCGCATGTCGCGCGAGCGCTTGCGTGCCGCCCCGGAGACAACTTCCCCGTCGAGAATGATCCGGCCCTCGTGACCGGAGACCGCACCGGCAATCAGCGAGGCGACCGTCGATTTTCCCGAACCGCTTTCGCCCACGAGACCCAGCGTTTCGCCCTTGCGCAGGGACAGGGAAATGTCATCGAGCGTCGGACGCGTGGCCGGGGCTTTCCGGAACGGGAAACCCGAGGGACGGTGATAGGAAAAGCCGAGGTTTCTGACCTCGAGCTGGATGGGCGATGCGGCTGCCGGCGGGAGAGGGCCTTCTACGTCGATCCGGGGAATCGCATGGATGAGCGAGCGGGTATAGGCATTGCCGGGCGCGTTGAAGATGCGCTCCGCATCGCCCTGTTCGATGATGACGCCATCCTTCATGACGACAATCCTTGAGCACAGCGCGCGGATGACATTGAGGTCGTGACTGACGTAGACCAGGGTTGCGCCGAGGTCCTTCTGAACATCGGCGACAAGCTGGAGCACTCTTGCCTCCACCGTCTTGTCGAGCGCGGTGGTCGGTTCGTCCAGGACGATCAGCTCGGGCTTGCCGATGAGGGCGGCGGCGATCACCGCACGCTGGCGCTGGCCGCCGGAAATCTCGTGCGGATAGCGCCTGGCAAGCAGTTCGGGATCGGGCAGGCCGGTCCGCTCCATCAGGGAAAGCGCATGCGCATGCACCGCCCTGCCGGTCAGGTCCGTCTGCAGCCGGACAAGCTCCTCCAGTTGCGCGCCGATTGTCATGTGCGGGGTCAGCGACGACATGGGGTTCTGCGGAACCATCGCCGCCCGGCCACCGCGGAAACGGCGCAGGTCCCGGCCCTCAAGGGCGAGAACATCGGTGTCGCCCAGGTGTACGGACCCGGTAGCGAACCTTGCACCGGCGCGCGTGTGCGCGAGAAGGGACCGGGCGAGCGTCGATTTTCCGGAACCGCTCTCGCCGACAATGCCGAGGGTTTCGCCCCGGGCCAGTTCAATCGTGGCGTCCCGAACCGCCGCGGTTTCCTCGCCGGCATCGTCACGATAGGTGATCGTCAGGCCGTTGATCTTGACATGGGCGCTCATAGGTCGGTCTCCGTTCCGGTCACGCCATAGGCGCGGGCAAGGCCGTCGACGGCAAAGTTGATGCCGATGATCAGCGACGACAGGGTGATCGCCGGCAGGATGAGGAACCAGGGGTCGGTGAACACCACCGACATCGCCTCCTGGACCATCAGGCCCCAGTCCGGCGTCGGCTGGCTGATGCCCAGTCCCAGAAAGGACAGGGCCGAGATCTTCAGGATCGCCGAGGAAACGCGGATCGCGAATTCGACGGCCAGCAGCCCCAGCAGGTTGGGCGCGATCTCCCGCATCAGGACAAAGCCCAGCCGTTCGCCGCGAAGCTCGGCCGCGCGCACGAAATCCAGGGATGCGATCATGATTGTCTTTGCCCGCACGACGCGCACCACACCGGGCGTGTAGACGATGGCGACGATCAGCGACAAGGAGCCTATTTCCTTGCCGAAGGTGAGCACGAGGATGGCGATCAGGAGCAGCTCAGGAATCGCCATCAGCGCATCCGTCAGGCGCATGATGGCATCATCGAGCCAGCCGCCCACATATCCGGCCAGAAGACCGAGGAAGGTTCCGATCAACACGGATCCGCTGACGCCCGCAAGGGCGACCAGCAGGGCCACCCTGCCGCCGGACATCAGCCGGGACAGGTAATCCCGCCCGATCTGATCCGTGCCCAGCCAGTGCTGGGCGGAAGGCGGTGTCAGACCGTCGGTCAGGATCGCGGAAATCGAGTAGGGCGCAATCAGCGGTGCGAAGAGGGCGAGAGACAGATGAAAGGCGACCAGCACCAGGCCTATCATCGTCAAAGGGGAGGCCAGGACGCGCCGCAGGGGACGGTTGCGGGCAATGGGAGCCGCTGGGGCGGCAAGGGGCATGGGAGCGAAGGATTCAACGGTCATTTCTGGCCCTCCGGACTCTCGGGTCGAGTGCAAGGATGGAAATGTCAGCCAGCAGGTTGCTGGCAATCACGGCGAAGGCGGCGAGAAAGGTGATCGCCTGGACGGTCGGAACCTCCCGCTGGGAGATGCTGCGGATCAGTTCGATGCCGATGCCGGGGAACTTGAAGACGGCTTCGATGACAACGACGCCGGAAATGATGCCGGCGACGAACTGGGCGGTGCCGTTGAGCATCGGAACGAGCGCGGCGGGAAGCGCATGGGTGATGACCAGCCGCCACTCGGGCACGCCGGATAGGCGCGCCCGTTCGATGAACTCGCTGCCGAGCGCCTCCACCATGCCGGCGCGGAGCAGGCGGAACTGATAGGCGACGCCGGAGACCGTCAGGGCGAGAACGGGCAGGACCGACACGGCGAGGATCTGGTACCAGGGGGCCGATTCCGTGATCATCAGAACCGCGGGGGCCAGGCCCAGCCAGATGGCGAAGACGATGACGAAGACGTTGCCGACCACGAAGTCGGGCATCGAATAGGCAAAGAGGGTCGCGCCGGAGACGGCGCCGTCGATGCGCCCGCCCGGTTTCAGGGCGGCCCAGACACCCAGAACCACAGAGACAAGCGGTGTCAGGACAATGGCCACGGAGGCCATGATCAGCGAGTTGAGCAACGGGTGAATGATGGAGTCGATCACGCTCTCCTGCGTCATCAGGGTGACGCCGAAATCGAAGGTGACCAGCCCCCGGAAAACGTTGACGAAGCGTTCCGCCGCCGACTTGTCGAGCCCGAGCTCGGCCCGCATGCGGGCAAGGTCGTCGTCGCTGTAATACATCAGCTCGTCAGCGGGAATGGTTGCGTCGAGTGCGTCGCCCGGCAGGATTTCCGTGCCGATGAACACCGTCCCGGACACAAGGACCAGGATCACACCGGACAGGAGCAGGCGCCGCACGATCAGGGCTAGAACCGCATACATCTCTTGACCTCGATTGGGGAAGGCGCTGTGGCAGCCGGGCTGCCACAGCAATCGTTCGAACTCAGGCGTCGATCCAGACGCTCTCGTACCGCGGGCCCTGCCAGAGCTGGGTGTGGGCGCGCAGGTTGTGGACATTGGCGGCGCTCACCACGTTGGTCCGCCGGCCGCCGATCATGATGCCCGGGACTTCTTCCTGCGCGATGGCCTGCATCTCTTGGTAGATCGCCAGGCGTGCATCGTCGTCCATTTCCGCGGCGGCCCTGGTCAGCAGCGCGTTGTAGCGGTCGTAGCCCGGACCGGACCAGCCGCCCGGCTCGGCATCGTTGAGCTGCGACAGGCGGCTCAGGTTGATGTTCGGGTTGCGGGCCCCGACCAGGTTGCGGCGCGGACGGCCGATCGGCTTGTTGACGGCCATGGTGAAGGGGTTGAAGCCGTCACAGGGACGCTCGGCGAATTCCAGGTTGATCCCGGCTTCCTTCAGGCTTTCGCCGACGACGGCCCACAGGCGCGGTTCTTCAGGATAGCCCGGGCAGTAGAAGATCGCGGGCAGATCGATGCCGTTCGGGTAACCGGCTTCGGCGAGCAGGCGTCTGGCTTCGGCCACGTCCCGTTCCACCGCGCGCGGCTGGAATTCCTTGTTGACGCCGTTCATGTGGGTGTCGTTTCCGGTCCAGCCCTCCGGATCGCCGTAGATGATCCTGTTGATCTTCGGCCGGTCGATCGCAAGGCTCATGGCCTTGCGGACACGGACATCGTTCCAGGGAAGGTTCATGTTTTTCGGCAGAACCAGCCAGAACTGGTCGCCGGACGGGGCGGAATTGACAACACCGCCGGCGGAGCCGAACTGGTCGAACTGGCCGGGATCGGCGTTGTAGATGGCGTTGAACTGTCCTGACTGGAAGCCGTTGATTGCACTCTGGCCCATTGCAAGGACGCCCTGCAGCTCCTCGATGTAGGGCTTGTTCGGCATCCAGTAGTTCTCGAAACGGGTGGCAAGAAACTGGCGCTTGTTGTCGATCTCGACCAGCTTGAACGGACCGGTGCCGATGCCGTCGTAGCCCATCTCCTCGAGATTTTCCCGGGCCGGCAGCATCATCGCCCGGTATTCGGCAGTGGCATGCGGGAATTCGACGTTCGGGCGGTTCAGGTGGAAGCGCACGCCATATTTGCCGCGGGCTTCGACCGACTTGATGTCCTGCTTGAAGAAGCCGACGCCGCCGAACTTCGGATGGGCGTGCAGGCGTGCAGAGGCTACCGCGTCCTCGGAGGTAAATTCCTTGCCGTCATGAAAGAACACGCCTTCGCGCAGCTTGTAGTCCCACACGGTCGCGTCGTCATTGGAGACAAAGCTTTCGGCCAGCTCGGGAACCACATTGAGATCTTCATCCACCCAGGTCAGCGCGTTCCAGATGCCGCGCGTCTGGATGTCCATGAAATAGTAGGGGTGCTGACCGCGGTCGGACTGGCCCAGCGCCCAGTTCGGCACCGGGTTGCCATAGACGAGTCTGCCGCCCTGTCTCGGGCTCTGACCCTCGATCAGGCTGTCGACAAAGTCGGTGAGCGGCTGCGCGGCTGCGCCTTTGGGAAGGGCGCCAACGCCGATGATGACGGCCGATCCGGCCAAGAAGTCGCGACGGGAAAGCATGGTGAACCTCGTTAGGGTTGATAGGGTTTCAGATGGGAACAGGGGGCGCGGCCAGGTCGCGCCCCCTTGAGGTCAGGCGTCGATCCAGACGTATTCGAAGCGGCTGGACCAGTTCTGGCTGTGGCTGCGAAGGTTTTTCACATTGGCCGCATGGGCCGCCATGTTGCGCCGTCCGCCGAGCATGATGCCCGGGACCTCTTCCTGGGCGATGCGCTGTGCTTCGGCATAGAGTGCCTGGCGGGCCTCCGGATCCTGCTGGCTGACGGCTTCAACGAGAAGACTGCCGTAACGGTCGGCCCGGGGTCCTTCCCAGGCACCGCGTTCCGCCGGGTTGCCGGTGGTCAGGCGCGACAGGTTGATGAAGGGATTGCGCGGCCCGACCAGGCTGCGCTTCGGCCGGCCATAAGGCTTGTTCACCGCTTCCGTGTAGGGATTGAAACCATCGCAGGGCCGTTCCTGGAATTCCAGCGTGATGCCGGCTTCCGCAAGGCTTTCGGCGACAATCGGATAGACACGCGGCTCTTCCGGGAAGGACGGACAGAAGGCGATCGCCGGCAGGGTGACACCCTCGCCGTAACCGGCCTCTGCCAGAAGGGCCCTGGCCTTTTCGACGTCGCGCTCGATCGGGCGGGCAACCCATTCGCCGTTGACGCCGTTCATGTGGGTGTCATTGCCGGTCCAGCCGTTCGGATCGTTGTAGATGATCCGGTTGATCTTCTGACGGTCGATGGCCAGCGACATGGCCTGGCGGATCAGCTTGTCGTTCCACGGGAAGTCGAGGTTCTTCGGCAGGGCGAGCCAGAACTGGTCGCCGGAGGCCGATGCATGGGTCCTGCCGCCGGCGTCCTCGAACTGGCCGACCTGACCGGGATCGATGTTGAAGACCGCGTTGAGCTGACCGGCGCGGAAGCCGTTGATGGCCGCGTTGCCCATCGTCAGGACGCCGCGCACCTCATCGAGATAAGGTCCGTTTTCCATCCAGTAGTTCTCGTTGCGTACGGCACGGAACTGGCGGGCATTGTCGATTTCAACGAGCTTGAACGGCCCGGTGCCGATGCCGTCGAAGCCGATTGTATCGACATCGTTCTTTTTCAGGATCATGGCGCGGTATTCGGCGAGCGAATGCGGGAATTCCGCATTGGCGCCGTTGAGATGAACGCGCACGCCGTATTTGCCGTTCGGCTCGACGCTCTTCATCTGGGTACGGATCAGGCCGACACCGCCCAGCATATGGAACTGCAGGGATGACACGACGTCCTCGGAGGTCATTTCGGTGCCATCGTGGAACATGACACCTTCTCGCAGGCCGATGTCCCAGACGGTCAGATCGTCGCTCGGGGCCATCGAACTTGCCAGGTCGAGCTGAACGTTCATGTCCTCGTCGACCCAGGTCAGGCCATTCCAGACGGAGCGAGTCAGGAGGTCGAGCCAGAAATAGGGATGCTGACCGCGGTTGGACTGGCCGAGCGCCCAGTTCGGGTAGGTCTGGCCATAAGTCAGGATACCGCCTGATTTCGGTGTCTGGCTTTCGATCATCCCGGCAACGATGTCGGGGGAGGCGGCCAGGGCCCTTGTCGGGTCGAGCAGGTGCGACAGGGTCAGCACGGTGGCGCCGGAGGCGGCGTAGGTGAGAAATTCACGGCGAGTGACGGACATTTCCAGCTCCTCATGGAGAAAAATCAGTGACGCTCACTCGAATGGGGGGCCTCTTTTGCAGTGCGATGACGGTTTTGCCGTCGTAACCAGCTATTCAAAAAAGCTTCGCGCACACCTGCCGGGTGTGCGCGCTGTCACGACTGTGCAATGGGCTCATGTCAAGCTATGCCTTGATGGAAACGGGTCAGGGAGATGCCTTGTGCTTCACTCGCCTCCTCTCGAGCAGGGCTGGCGCGCGCTCGTCAGCGAATTGCGCGAAAAGATCGAGACCGGCAGCCTGCCGGCCGGCAGCAAGCTGCCTTCACTGACGGCAATGGCCGAGAAGAGCGGGCTGTCGTTCTACGAGGTGCGCAAGGCGTTCGACCGTCTGAAATCAAGCGGTCACATCACCGGCTGGCAGGGACGCGGCAATTTCGTGTGCGAAGACCGCTTCGTCTACACCCTTGGCCGCCGCACGCGGTTCAGCGTGAACCTGTCGAGCGAAGGCAGGAGCACGCAACTGAACATGGTCGGCAAGCGCCGTCAGGCGGCTCCGGCCAATATTGCACGAGCCTTCGGTGTGAAGACCGGAACCCGTGTCCAGCGCGCCGAGTTCATCCGTCTCGTGCAGGGGCGGCCTGCGATGCTGGCGCGTCACTTCTATCCGCTGTCGCCCCGCTTTTCCGGCATTCTCGATCACATCGATACCGCAGGCGGCGTGACTGCCGCGCTGCGGGCTTGCGGAGTGGAGGACTTCTTCCGCCTTGAAACAACAATCATGACCCGCCTGCCGGGACCCCATGAGGCGCTGCTGCTGGAAATTCCTTCCTCGCAGCCGGTGCTGGTGACAACCGGCGTCAATGTCGACGATGAAGGCATGACCGTCGAAGTCTCCGAGGCGGTTTCTCGGGGAGACAGGGTCGTGCTGAGGACCTGATTGCCCGCTCCGATGAGCGGCCCCACGCTCCGGGGCAATTGAAGCCACACCCGTCCTGTGGCCTGGCGCATGCCGGGATCTCCGGCGTGTGCAGATCAGATCTTGAGGAGTTCGCGCAGGCGTCTTGTGCCGGTGCGGCCGAGGTCGACGGTTTCGCTGCAGGAGACGAAATGCAGGCAGCTGCCGCTTGTGGTGCCCCATTCCACTTTGTCTATGTGATCCTTGTTGACGATCAGTGACCGGCCCAGGCGGTGGAAGGGAGGGCTGGGGAGTTCGGGTTCGAATTTCCGCAGTAAACGGCTGACCAGATGGCTCTGGTCCGACTGCAGGAATATGCGTGTATAATCGCCTTCCGCCTGCAGCATGGAGATCGTGTGGGCAGCGACCATCATCGATGACGACGAGGTTTTTAGGTGGATCCTGTCGCCGGTGCCGTTTGCCGTAGGATCGACGCTCGCAGCCGGCCGACCGTTCAGGGAGTGCATTCTCTCGCGGAGCCGTTCGATCGTCGTTTCCAGGCGCTGCGGCGCAACCGGTTTCACCAGAAAGTCGATTGCCGCGATGTCGAATGCGCTGATCGCATAATTGTCGTGCGCGCTGACAATAATGACGGCTGTCCGGGGTGGCAGGGTGGGGGCCAGTTTGAAACCCGTTTCGCCGCTCAGTTCCACATCCAGAAAGACCGCGTCCGGTTCAAGCCGGCTGATCAGGCCCTGCGCGGCGGCAATGTCACCGGCTTCGGCAACGATCTCTATATCGTCATACTGGCCGAGCATTCTTCTCAAGCCGCGTCGTGCCGAAGGCTCATCGTCGACGAGGATCACACGGTGCATGCAGAACCTTTCAGGATGATCTGGGCGATCACGACCCCTTGAACTTCGCGGATGGAAAGCTCGTTCGCCTGCGGGAAATGGAGGTTCAGGCGCTGTTTGATGTTGGTCAGTCCGATTGATTGGCGTTTGTCGTCAGGCGCGGCCAGCACGCCAGAGTTCGAGACTCTAATCCTTACGGCAGCGGCATCGGTTTTCTCAACGTCAACCTTGACGTGGATACTGTCGGTGTCGTGTTTCAATCCATGTTTCACTGCATTTTCCACAAGGCCCTGCAGGATCATGTGCGGAATAAGGAGATTTCTGGCGGCAGGATCAACGGCGACGGTGCAGGTCAGCCTGTCCTCGAAGCGGATCTCCTGAATGTGGAGATAGGCCTGCATTGCCTCGATTTCCTCGGCCAGCGGATAGAGATCGCGGCCTCGCTGATTGAGGCAATAGCGAAGATAGCTCGCGATCTTGCGCACCATTTCCAGGGCGACATCGGGCCTTTCATGGATTTCAGCCGTAACGGAATTCAGGGCGTTGAACAGGAAGTGCGGAGCCAGCTGGAGCCTCAACTGCTCCAGTTCCGAACGCATGGTCTCCGTCTGGGCCTTGCTGCGCCGCAAGCGCTCCAGCCCTGCCTCGTAGTCCGCTCGCAAACAGTAATAGGCAAGGGCCCAGCCCAGGAGAACCGACGTGTAGAAAATCACCGGTGTGACAGGAGTGTTGAAGGTTTGAGCGAGTGGAAAGAACTGGTCACGCAGATGCCATGCCAGCCAGGTTTGCAATATGCCTCCCGAAAGACACAGGCCTGCCACGGTCAGAATAACGGGTGTCGCAGTGATTCTCCTCACCCGGGACAGGAAGAAAACATGCATCGACGCGGTGAGGACGAAGCCGACGCTATCCAGCGCCAGGGTGAGTATGAAAGCCGTTCCGGTGTCAGAAAACGCGACTGTTCTGGCGGAGAACCCGTACAGCGCTATGAAAGCCCACCCGGCAGTGTGCAGTTTCCAGAATGTGCGGTTGTTTCCGGACTGCCCTCCGGCGGCGGGCTGTTCACTTGACCTCGAGATTTCCCGCCAATACCGGTCGTGTGTCCGCGCCTGCGCAGGTGGGCAGCCTGTAACCTCCTCTACGTCAATCATTTTCCAACCGCTTGTTATTTTTCCGTACTCTGCAATAGCGGAGAGTTGTTCGCAAATTGTTTTCAAGAAGCCGTTTCATCGAAAATTTTAACAGGTTCATCGATTCCCGCGTGAGTCTGCGTTCGTCACCTGCAAGAAGTACCAAGTCCGTTCGCCGGTCCTTTTCGAGACCGACGGCTTCCGTCGGGTATTCGGCGATTGGAAGGACGGGCATATTTTTTTATCGGGAGTAAAATATTGAGTGGCAGCATTGCAAATGAACATTTTTTAATCCGCAAGGATGCCGTCTCCTCCTGCCTCCGCCGACACAGACTGGTTCTTCTGACGACTGTTTCCCTCTCCTGCCTGCTCGGGGCGGTGCCGGTGTTTGCCGACGACGGCTGCGATACCACGGGCGACCCATGGACCTGTACGTTTAATTTCGGGGAGTACAATTCACTTATCAACTTTACGGATTCCGGACAGTCATATGGCGCGGACGGCGTCGGGATGACGGTGAACAACTATTTCGAACAGGACATGGATGTCCCGACGAGCGGCGGACACGATCAGGTCTGGTTTCTGCAATCGTCGGGAGCGCAGGGCGATGATACAGGAACCGCTGGTAACGGCGGTGACATCAGAATTTATAACGACAGCTCCATCAGCTACCATGTCGGCAATACGTCCGACCTTGCGGTGGGCATGAATGCCCGTTCCCTTGGGGGCGATGGCGATCAGACCAATGGCGACAACGATTCAAATGGAGGAACCGGCGGCAACGGCGGTTCGCTCTATTTCACCAGCGACGGGATCGGTGGATATGAAGTGGATGGAGGTTCAAACGCCGGTTTCGTTATTTATCTTGGCGAGAGTTACGGTGGTATGGGCGGCAAGCAAAATGATTCCGTCCTGTCGGATCAGCGGGGCGGTCAGGGCGGGTCCGGCGGTGCAATCACGATCGTAAACAACAGTCTGGCCAGTTTTGATATCGGCTCGAGTTCCAGCCGCTTCACGGGAATGGGCAGCGGAGGCGGGTTCATCGCGAAATCCATCGGTGGACAAGGTGGCTTCAACAACGGCAATGCGGGGGCCGGTGGGGCGGTAAGCATTACCGGAGATATCGATGGCAGCATTTACTGGGATGTGACTGTGGGTGGCGGGACGGGTCTCTTCGGATTGTTGGGGCTGAGCCAGGGAGGCAATGGCACCACATCTACCGACAACAGCGATAATGGAGGCAACGGCGGCAACGGTGGGACGGTCACCATTTCGAACGGTGAATCGCTAGTTCTCGATGTGCTCGGCACTGTCGGGGAAATCAGTGCCGTCATGGCAGGCAAGAGCGCTGGCGGCAGCGGTGGCACCGGTCCTGCCGAGGATCATTATGGTGGGTCCGGCGGCACGGCCGGTGCCGTTTCCCTGTCGCTTAACAATGATGGAGACCTCACCGCCTCTGGTGATTACGTCTACGGCATTCTCGGTCAGAGCATTGGTGGAGAAGGCGGTGACGGCGGCGATGGAACCGCGCTGGCGGGAACCGGTGGTGGCGGCGGCTTTGGCGGCAACGCAGGCAATGTTACGGTTTCTGTCGACATTTGGGCTGGTTCCGTTTCGACCAATGGCGACTATGCCCCGGCTATCGCGGCCCACTCGATCGGTGGCGGCGGCGGCACGGGGGGAGATTTCGTCAGTGTCCTCGGCGGTCAGGCCGGCAACGGCGGCAACGGTGGCAATGCCGGGAATGTGCTTGTTTCCCTTGATGCCCAGGGACTGACGACGAGCGGCGATCACTCGTTCGGCATTGTCGCTCAATCGATTGCAGGCAGCGGTGGAACCGGGGGCATCGACACGTCGACCCTGGTGGGACTTGGGGGGGACGGCGCCGGCGGCGGATCAGTCGGGACCGTGACGATCAACTCCAGCACTCCGATCACCACGCAAGGGTTCAACGCACTTGGTATCATCGGCCAGTCTATCGGCGGTGGCGGTGGTGCGGCCGGTTCGGCCTCCGGTCTGGTGAGCGTGGGTGGCAACGCGCAGGGGAGTTCGACTTCCGACGGTGGCACGGCCGGCATCTCGAATACCGAAAGCGTCTTCACAAAAGGAGAGTCCTCAATCGCGATCCTTGCGCAATCCATCGGCGGCGGCGGCGGCTCCGGTGGAGATGCCAAGGGCATTGCCGGGGTTGGAGGACAGGGCGCAGCCGGTGGCGATGGCGGCATCATTGCGATACCCAATATCGGCGCAATCACGACGTACGGCGATTCATCGCCAGGTGCGGTGTTCCAGTCGATTGGCGGCGGTGGCGGGAACGGCGGCAGTAGCGTGACCCTGTCGGCCATTGCTTCCATCGGGATCGGAGGCTCGGCTTCAGGCGGTGGTGATGGCGGTCTGCTGTGTATAGACAATTCGGCTGTTTGCGGCGCCAACAATTCGTCCGGGACCTTCGTTCCCTATCTTTCAAGCCTCGCCAGTCCTGATGATGACGGCGATGCCCACGTCACCACAATCGGCGATTTCGCGCCCGGTGTGGTTGCGCAGTCTGTCGGTGGCGGTGGCGGCAACGGCGGCAGCGACAA
Source organism: uncultured Roseibium sp. (assembly GCF_947496995.1). Classification (GTDB taxonomy): domain Bacteria; phylum Pseudomonadota; class Alphaproteobacteria; order Rhizobiales; family Stappiaceae; genus Roseibium. The sequence goes on along the minus strand of NZ_CANMFD010000004.1, from coordinate 610,018 downwards.
GAATTACAGCGCCTTGTCGTTTTTCGCCCTTCAAATGGGCGGTTCGGCCGGTGCCGGTGGTACGGGCGGGACTGTCCGGTTCGTCCAGAACGAATTTGCGGTAAACACATCCGGTGCGCAGTCGCCAGGTCTGATCGCCCAGTCCATTGGCGGCGGCGGCGGCACGGGCGGAAGCGCCAGCTATTTTGACGCCACGATCGGCTTCAATGCCGCCTTCATCGTCGGGGGCAGTGGTGGCGCTGGCGGCAGTGGCGGAACGCTGAATCTCGATCTGACCGAAGCCTATATCGCGACAGGCCTGGTCACCAATTCCACCAGCCAATCCGCTCCGAACAATTCGGTCGGTATCCTGGCCCAGTCCATCGGTGGCGGCGGGGGCTCCGGCGGGGCTGTTTCGGCAAGCGATTTCGTTGTTGCCGCACCGACGGGAACCGGTGTGCCGGTCGCCTTCAATTATCAGGCCGCTGTCGGCGGAAACGGTGCGAATGCGGGCAATGGCGGTAGCGTTACCGTATCCTTCGACGACGAATCCGGGTTGACGACGATCGGCGATGCGGCACATGGCATCGTCGCGCAGTCGATCGGCGGCGGCGGCGGCAACGGCGGCGACGCGTCGGTGCTTTCCACCACGCTGGGCGACAAGGATACTGTCGAGGTCACCGCAGGTGTTGCCTTCGGCGGTGGTGCCGGCAACATCATGAGCGATTTCAATCCCGGCTACAGCTATACAACCTCGGGCGGTGGCGCTGGCGGCGTTGTTACCGTCACTCTGGGCACCTACGGAGAAGACAGCAATGCCACCGGCACCGGTGCCACTCGTTTGACCACATTGGCACCCGATGGGACCATGCTGACGGTCGGCGATGGCGCGCATGGCGTGCTTGCACAGTCCATCGGCGGCGGTGGCGGCAACGGTGGCGTGGGTAACAGCAACGCTTATGCACAAGGCGGCGTGGCGTCTCTGAAGGCCGATATTTCACTTGGCGGTCAAGGCGGTTCGGGTGGCAACGGCAACTCCGTCACGGTGCATAATTTTGCCGGCTACACGGTGCAGACCCAGGGATCGGGCGCCAGGGGCATCGTTGCACAATCGATTGGCGGCGGCGGCGGAAACTCACAGGGCGGGACTCTCTATCTTGCCGCGAATGCCGGCGGTTTCTCGGGAACGCTGAATGTGGGCGTCGGCGCGACCGGCGGAAGTGGCGGCAAGGGCGGCAGCGTCTATGTGGAAGAATACGGTGTCACCGAAACATTCGGCGGCGACGCGGACGGGATCGTTCTTCAGTCCATCGGGGGCGGGGGCGGCATCGGCGGTTCGCTCGGCAGCGATGCGTCGTCTCACAAGATCCTCGACCTGATCGGCAATACGGAAGACAAGATATCGCGTCTGACAGACGAGGGCAGTTCCTACCAGCTGACGGTCGAAGTCGGCGGAAAGGGCGGCAGCGGCGGCGACGGCGGCACGGTCAAATATTACCAGGCAGGCCGCGTGGCAACCTATGGTGACTGGTCGGACGGTGTCGTGCTTCAGTCCATTGGCGGCGGCGGTGGACAGGGCGGCTCTTCTGTCGCGACCGGCGGTGATGTGACCGCGAATATCGAAGTCAGCGTCGGGGGAACCGGTGGTTCCGGAGGGGCAGGTGGCGATGCCGCGCTCTGGGTATCCGGAGGAAGCAGCAGTCTCATTGAAACGCACGGTTATGGTGCTGCCGGTCTGCTGATGCAGTCGATCGGCGGCGGTGGCGGTCAGGGCGGTGACGGCTCCGACAGCCAGACCGGAACCATGGCAATCGGTGGTGATGGGGGCGGCAGCGGCGGTGCCGGCAACGACGGCGGGTCGGTCTACACCTACAATGACAGCGGCATCTTCATAAACACCTATGGTTCGGATGCTGCAGGGCTGATTGCGCAGGCCATCGGCGGCGGTGGCGGCACCGGAGGCGTTGGCAGCAGCGTGGAGGCAACACGGGCCGACGGCCATGAACTGAGTGTCTCCGTTGGCGGCAAAGGCGGGGTCGCGGGCGATGGCGGCACAATCAATCTCCAGGCCGAAACCAGCATTGTCACGCTGGGAAATCGCTCCCACGGCGTGCTCCTGCAATCCATCGGCGGAGGCGGCGGGCTCGGGGTGACCGGTTCGGTGGGAGACGATCTGGATCTGGCCATCGGAGGGACAGGCGGTGCCGCGGGTGACGGCAATACCGTCACCTATTCCCTCACCGGCGGCACCGGCGTTGCCACCGGCGGCATTGGTGCCCACGGCGTCATCGCCCAGTCGATTGGCGGCGGTGGCGGCCTGGGCGGCGATGCGACCGGAGGTGTGCTCAGTGTGCTGACTTCGGGCGAAAACGCTTCCGGCGGCGCAAGCGGCAATGGAGGCGCGATCTCGCTCGACATAGGTGCTCCCATCGCCGTAACCGGTCAGGATGCGATTGGCGTGGTTGCGCAATCGATCGGCGGTGGCGGCGGTCTGGGCGGTTCGGGAACCGGCGCGTTCGCCGGGGTTACCTCCTCCGACGGGTCGGGAACCGGTGGCGACGTTACCCTGACGATATCGGACAAGGTCTCGTCCACGGGCACGCGCGGCATGGGTGTCTTTGCGCAAAGCCAGGGACCGGACGGCAATGACCAGGTCACGATCACGGCCAGCTCCGGAGGTCTGATCATCGGCGGGTACAGCGACTCGTCTTCTGCTGTCATGGTGGCCGGCGGCAACGGCAACAGCCTTGTTCTCAATGGCGATTCGGTCGTCGAGTCCGGCTCCTATGTGACCGGCAACGATTATGGCGACAACTACGCCGTTCGCTATTCCGGCAGCGGAACGACCGCAGAGGGCGCCATCCTCAACGTGACGGTCAATGACACGGCTTCGCTTCACGGGGATGTTCTGCTGGAAAACGCCGATGGCAATACGGCAGGTACGATCACGAACAATTCGTCCTACACCCTTGCCGGCGGCTATTTCTACGGAGCGCATATCGTCAACAACGGCCGGTTTGTGCTGAACCGGGCACATGATACCGGAACGACAGTCCTGACAGGCAATTTCGTACAATCGGACGCGGGCAAGCTTGTCGCCGACATCGATCTCAACAACTATGGATCGGATCTTTTCGACATCCGCGGAGACGCCAGCCTCGACGGCACGCTCGGCGTCGAGGCGATCAGCTTGCTGCCAAACAGAAGGACGCGATTCCTGACTGTTGGTGGCGCGCTCAGCGGTTCGCTGTCGCCACAGGATTCGCTGATATTCGACTATGCGATCAACAAGATCGGGACAGATCACTATCTGTCAGTCGATGCCGCGGACTTCACGCCCGTGGACAAGACGCCAATGAACGACGATCAGATACGACTGGCGAAGAACCTGCAGTCCATCTGGAACCTTGGAGGCAATAACGCGTTCGGGTCGCTTTTCGGCGCAATAGCAAATGAAGTCGATAATGCGGGCCGCGATTATGGCGACACGCTCGACGAGTTGCGGCCGAGGGCGGCCCTTGCCCCGGCCGTCGAGCAGTCCTTCGAAATGCTCGCCTTCGGCAACAGTCTCATGAGTTGCCCGGTTTTCGAGGCCGACAACGCCTTCCTGTCGGAGGGATCCTGCAGCTGGGCGCGTCTTACGGCGGCTACGGGGCATCGGCAGTCGATGGGAACCGCGCCGAGCTACAACGCGGATGCGGTCACCTACACGATGGGAGCCCAGAAGGAAATCGCACCGGGCTGGTTCGTCGGCACTGCGGCTGCCTTTCAGCAGAGCTGGATTTCCCAGGCCTCCGAGTCCGTCTCGGGAGAAGGAATTGGCGGCTTCGCCGGTGTCAGCCTCAAACATGAAATCGGCGACTGGACACTGTCGGGAGCGGTGTCGGGCGGTTATGGGCAATATGACCTGGACCGAAGGATTTCGATCACCAACGTGTCGGAGACCGTTTCCAGCTCTCCCAATGTCTACAACGGTGCCATTCGCGCAAGAATCGCGCGGACCTTCGCGGCCACCGACTTCTATGCAAAACCGTATGTCGATCTCGATGCGGTCTACTCGCGCGTCGGCGAATACAAGGAGTCAGGCGTATACGGTCTGGAATTCGACGAAACCGATCAATGGAACTTCGCTGTCTCGCCATCGCTGGAATTCGGAAGCCGCTACACCTACGACAGCGGCGCAAGCCTGAGGTTTTTCGGACGGGTGGGGCTGACCGTTCTTGCCAACAGCGACTGGCAGACAAGCGCGCAATTCGCGTCAGCGCCCGCAGGCACCGGCAAGTTCACAACCACGCTGGATCATGAAGATGTGTTTGCCTCAATCGGAGCGGGCCTTCAGGTCACGTCGATCGACGGCTTCGATCTTCGGCTTGAGTATGACGGGCGCTTCTCCGACAAACTGGCGACGAACAGCGGCTCGCTTCGGGTAAGCATTCCCTTCTGAGCGCAAGCGGCAGTCAGGGAATGTCACGCAAGGCACGAGGATGGGGCGGAAACGCTCTATCCTGGTGGCTTTGCGATGATGCTCCCGGGCCTTTCACTCCGGTTTTGCCCGGCACAGTTCGATCAGGGCCTGGAGCATCAGGTTGGCGCCTTTCTCGATGTCCTGCCAGTCGCTGTGTTCTTCCGGCGCGTGGCTTATGCCGCCGCGGCTGGGGACGAAGATCAGGCCGGAGGGGCAGAAGGCCTGCATGGTCTGGGCGTCGTGGCCTGCGCCAGAGGGCATCCGCCTGGCGGGCAATCCATGCCGCGTGGCAAGCACCTGGAGGAGATCGGCGACATCCGGGTCGAGCAGGGCAGGGGGAAGCCAGCTCCGTTCGGTGGAGGTCATTTCAAGGCTGTGCTTTTTTACCCACTCTTGAGCATGAATTTTCATATTTTTGCACAGGCTACGCATCACCTCTTCGGAGGTGTCGCGAATGATCACCGAAAACACGGCCCGGCCGGGGATGGTGTGGGGGTGGTTGGGGGTGAGGGCGACATGGCCAATGGTGATACGGCTCTGATCCGTGCCGTGGGCCTCGATCAGGTCCGGGATGGAATGGGCCACGTCAGCAAGGCCGGCAAAGGCGTCGGCGCGCAGGTTCATGGGCGTGGTGCCGGAATGGTTCGCCGTGCCCTTGAAGTCCAGTTCCAGATAGCAGACGCCGGAAACCCGGTCGGCGATGCCGATCGGCACCGCTTCCTGTTCCAGGACAGGGCCCTGCTCGATATGAAGCTCCAGAAAGGTTGCAATCGAGCCAGGCCGCCGGGCGGCGGACAGAACGCTGTCGGCATCCAGACCGTGGGTTTGCAGGACTTCGCTCAGGCGATTGCCTTCGGCGTCCACGGCCCCGTCAATCCACTCCCGTGTGACCTGTCCGGTGATCGCCTGGGAGCCGAGCATGCCGCCGAAGCGGCCCTCTTCTTCGGACGTGGCGGCGATTTCGACAGCGGTGGCTGGCTCGATCCCGGCGTCCTTCATGGCGAGCACACATTCCAGCGCCACGCAGGCCCCTAGAGAGCCGTCATAAGCCCCGCCGTTGACAACCGTGTCCAGGTGCGATCCGGCCATGACGCAGGGACCGTCTCCGGGACCGAAGCGGCCGAACACGTTGAGCGCACCGTCGGTCCAGACAGACAGGCCTTCGTCGCGCATCCTGGCAGCGAACCAGGACCGGCAATCGATGTCTTCCGGTGAGAAGCCGGGACGGTTGTAGCCTCCTGTTCGAGGATCGAAACCGAAGCGGTTGACCCCTTCCAGGAGCGATTTCAGTCGCTCCAGATCGATGCGGGCTTGAGGCAGCGGCATCCGGATTCCTCCCTTTAATTCAGCGCTTAAGCATTCTTCTGGCACCGGGGCCGCAACCCTCAGGTGAAAATTAGTATTAAATAATTATTGCAGCTTCGCAATTAATCATGATTAATTAGTTTTCAGAATACAACGAGGGGAATGGTCATGAAAAAAGTCCTAGCCGCGGCGGTCGCTGCGGCCTTTCTCGCTTTCGCGCCCCAGGCGCAAGCGCAAACACCACCTGATGTGCTGGTAATCGGCCAGATCGCGGAGCCGAAGTCGCTCGATCCGCAGGCGGTCACCGCCGTGAACGATTTCCGCATCCTGGTAAATCTTTACGACGGACTGGTCCGCTACAAGGACGGAACGCTGGAGGTTGAACCGTCGCTCGCCGAAAGCTGGACGATCTCCGACGACGGCAAGTCCTATACATTCAAGTTGCGCGAAGGCGTGACTTTCCACGACGGGTCGCCGTTCAACGCCGAGGCCGTGAAATTCAACTTCGACCGCATGTTGAAAGAAGATCATCCGTATCACGATACGGGACCCTTCCCGCTGTCGTTCTTCTTCTCCACGGTCGAGGAGGTTGTCGCGGACGATGAGACGACGGTGACCTTCAAGCTTAGCGCGCCTTATGCACCGTTCCTGTCCAACCTTGCCTATCCGACCGGCCTGATCGTCTCGCCGGAAGCGGTCAAGCAGCACGGCAAGGATTTCGGCCGCAATCCGTCCGGCACGGGCGCCTACAAGTTCGGCGAATGGGATGCCAATGCCAAGATGGTTGCCGTCAGGAACGAGGACTACTGGGACGGCTCCCCGGATCTGGAAGCGCTGATCTTCCGGCCGATCACCGATGCCAACACGCGGATTGCCGAAATGCTGTCCGGCGGTCTGGATGTCATGGTCGAGGTGCCGCCCGACAGCCTGCAGCAGTTCAAGTCGGACGAAAGCTTCACGGTGCTCGAGCAGGCCGGACCTCACGTCTGGTTCCTGATCCTCAATGCCAAGGAAGCGCCCTTCAACAACAAGGCCGCCCGTCAGGCCGCCAATTACGCCATCAACAAGAAGGCGCTGGTGGAAAACATCCTGCAGGGCACGGCGGAAGTTGCAGCAGGCCCCACACCTCCGGCGTTCGCCTGGGCCTACAATGAAGGCCTGGAGCCTTATCCCTATGATCCGGAAAAGGCCAAGGAACTGCTCAAGGAAGCCGGTTACAACGGCGAGGAAATCACCTTCTACGTGACCGAAGGCGGCTCCGGCATGCTCGATCCGGTTGCGATGGGTACAGCGATTCAGGCCGATCTTCAGGCCGTCGGCATGAACGTCAAGATCGAGACCTACGAGTGGAACACTTTCCTCGGCAAGGTGAACCCGGGTCTGGAAGGCAAGGCAGCCATGGCGGAAATGGCCTGGATGACCAACGATCCGGACACGCTGCCGTTCCTGGCGCTGCGCACGGAAGCGATGCCCGACAAGGGTGGCTTCAACTCCGGCTATTACTCCAATGCCAAGGTGGACGAGCTGCTTGAAAAGGCCCGTCAGGTCACCGACCAGGGCGAGCGCGCCGCGCTTTACAAGGAAATGCAGGAGATCGTGCAGGAGGACGCCCCCTGGGTGTTCGTTGCCAACTGGAAACAGAATGCCATCACCAAGGCCTCTGTCGAAGGGTTCAAACTGCAGCCGTCCTTCTTCCTGATGCTACAGGACGTCAAGAAGCCCCAGTAGGCTGAAAACGCGGTCCCGGCGAACCGTCAGGTTTGCCGGGGCAGCCGTTTCCGGATCCGGGCAAGAGGGAGAGAACGTTGGCCGCTTATATCGTCAGGCGTTTGCTGGCTGCCATACCGGTGCTGTTCGGCCTGACCATCATCGTCTTCCTGATCATGGCGATGATCCCGGGTGATCCGGCAACCGCCATTCTCGGCTCCTACGCGACGCCCGAGAATGTCGCCAAGCTCAACCGGGATCTCGGTCTCGACAAGACGCTGTTCGAGCAATACGTCATCTGGATCGGCAATCTCTTCCAGGGCGATCTAGGCCGTTCCTATACGCTCAACCGGCCTGTGCTGGACGAGGTTCTTGAACGTTTTTCCGCGACGCTGATCCTTGCCGGGACCTCGCTTGTCCTGTGTTCGATCTTCGGTCTGCTGGCCGGGATCGTGTCGGCCGTGCGCCAATACGGCTGGGCGGACAAGGCCATCACGCTGCTGGTGCTGATCGGCATCTCGACACCGTCCTTCTGGCTCGGCTTGATCCTGATCCTGATCTTCGCGGTCAACCTGCGCCTGTTTCCCGCCTCCGGCATGTATGCAATTTATGGCGGCGGCGACCTGCCCGATCTCATTCATCACCTGACGCTGCCCGCGCTGACGCTTTCGGTGGTCGCGACCGGCGTGATCGCGCGGCTGACCCGCACCGCCATGCTGGAAGTGCTGCGCCAGGACTATATCCGCACCGCGCGCGCCAAGGGGCTTTCCGAGCGTAAGGTGATCTACAAGCACGCGTTCAAGTCGGCGCTGGTCGGCGTGGTGCCGGTGATCGGCATTCAGGCCGGTTTCGTGATCGGCGGGGCGGTCTATATCGAGACGGTTTTCCAGTGGCCGGGGATCGGCTCCATGCTGGTGACCGCCATTTCCACCCGCGACCTGCTTCTGGTGCAGGGCGGGGTGCTGGTTGTCGCCGCCGCCTATGTGCTCTTCAATCTGTTTGCCGATGTGGTGCAGACCCTTCTCGATCCGAGGCTGCGCTGATGACGGACACGGCTCACACTACAGAGGTAAAACCGAGGCGGACCTCCGCCCGCCCAGGGACACTGGCCCTTCTCCTGAACAACTCCCTGGCGACGGGCGGGCTGTTCGTGCTCGTTGCGATCTGCCTCATCGCGCTCGCAGCCCCCTTGCTGCCGCTGGCCAACCCGGACGTCACGGCTCCAGCGAACCGGCTGCTGCCGGTCTTCAGTGACGGTCATCTTATGGGCACCGATCATCTTGGAAGGGATCTCCTCTCGCGGCTGATCTGGGGGACGCGGGTATCGCTGGCGGTCGGCCTGTCGGCGACCTTCATCGCCGCGTTCTTCGGGTCGCTGCTGGGATTGGTTGCCGGATATGCCGGCGGGCGGGTGGATACGGTGATCATGCGCGGCATCGACATGGTGATGGCCTTTCCCTACATCCTGCTGGCGCTGGCCATCGTTGCCGTGCTCGGGCCGGGGTTGCTGAATGCGCTTTACGCCATCGCCCTGGTCAACATTCCGTTCTTTGCCCGCAACATCCGCGGCATCACGCTCGGCCTGTCACGCCGGGAGTTCGTCGATGCGGCCCGGCTGTCGGGCAAGTCGCCTGCGCAGATCCTGTTCATCGAAATCCTGCCCAACGTTCTGCCGGTCATCGTGATCACCATGTCGACCACGGTCGGCTGGATGATCCTGGAAACGGCGGGTCTGTCCTTTCTGGGGCTGGGCGCTCAGCCGCCGCAGGCCGATCTCGGCTCGATGCTGGGGGAGGGACGGAAGATCCTGTTCACCGCACCGCATGTCTCGGTTATTCCCGGCCTGATGATCTTCGCGCTGGTGATGAGCATCAATCTTTTTGGCGACGGGGTGCGCGATGTTCTCGATCCGCGCCTGCGCGCCGGTTCCCTGACCCGTCCGGTTGCCCGCACGGCGGTGGAACGCGGGGACGCGCCCGTGCCGCCACCTTCCGGGAAAGGCGTGCTGGATGTCAGGGACATGAGGACGGAATTCGAGATCGGCGGCTCGGTCTACAAGGCGGTCGGCGGCGTTGATCTCAACCTTGCGGAGGGCGAGTGCCTGGGGATTGTCGGGGAGTCGGGATCGGGCAAATCCGTCACCGCCATGTCGATCATGGGGCTGGTGCCAACCCCGCCGGGACGGATCGCGGGCGGGGCAGCCTATCTGGACGGCGAGGATCTGTTCGCGGTCAGCGACAGGCATATCCGCAAACTACGCGGCGGCGCGGTCGCCTATGTGTTTCAGGACCCGCTCTCCACCCTGCATCCGCTGTTCACAGTCGGGGACCAGCTCAAGGAAGCGATCGGCACGCATCAGCCATTGTCTTCCGCCGAAGTGAAAAAGAGAGCCATCGAGCTGCTGTCGCTGGTGCGTATTCCCAGTCCGAAGGAACGCCTGGCCGCTTATCCGCACGAACTGTCAGGCGGCATGCGCCAGCGTGTCTGTATCGCCATGGCGCTTGCCAATGACGCCAAGGTGCTGATCGCCGACGAGCCGACCACGGCGCTGGACGTCACCGTGCAATCGCAGATCCTGACGCTGATGAACGGCCTGCGCCGGGACCGGAACGCGGCGATCCTGTTCATCACCCATGATTTCGGCGTCGTATCGGCGATTTGCGACCGGGTGGCGGTGATGTATGCCGGGCGGATCGTAGAGACCGGCCGGACGGACGAGGTGCTGGCCAGTCCGCAACATCCCTATACGGCAAAGCTGATCGAATGTGTTCCCGTGCTGGGCGAGCCGGAGCGGCGACTGGATGCGATCGAGGGCCGCCCGCCCGTGGTCAACAACCTTCCCGATGGCTGCGCCTTCGCAGACCGCTGTCCGCGCGCCAGACCCGAGTGCCGGTCCGGCGATATCGCGCTGGTCATGTCGTCCGAAGAACGCGGCGTGCGCTGTCTCTACCCTCTGAATACGGAGGGAACTGCATGAGCGTGGTGAGTGCAAGACAGTCCGAAGGCGACACCTTGCTGGGCATTGAAGATGTCGAGCGGATTTTCGGCGGTGGACGCAAACTGTTCGGCGGGCACAAGCCTGCGGTCCATGCCGTTCAGGGGCTGACGCTGAACGTGCGCAGGGGGGAGACCCTTGGCGTCGTCGGGGAATCCGGTTGCGGCAAGTCCACACTGGCGCGGCTGGTGGTCGGGCTGGATCTGCCGACGGCCGGAACGATCACTTTCGACGGTGAGGATCTTGCCGGCCTTGCCAAACGGAACCGCAACGCGCTTGCCCGCAAGGTCCAGTATGTCTTTCAGGACCCGGTCGCCTCGCTCAATCCGCGCAAGACGATCCGCACCATCCTGGAAGCGCCGCTGAAGCACCTGAGCGATCTCGATGCGCGAGGACGGGAAAAGCGTCTTCAGGAGCTGCTGGAGGCGGTCAATCTGGCGCCGGAATTCCTGGAGCGCTATCCGCACGAGTTTTCCGGCGGCCAGGCGCAGCGCATCGGCATTGCCCGCGCGCTTGCGGCGGGACCCGAACTGATCGTGCTGGACGAACCGGTCTCGGCCCTGGATGTTTCCGTGCAGGCGCAGGTGCTGAACCTGCTGGATGCCCTGAAGGAACAATACGGGCTGACCTATATCTTCATCAGCCACGACCTGTCGGTGGTCGAAAGCGTGAGCGACCGGGTGGCCGTGATGTATTTCGGGCGCATGGCCGAACTCGGTCCGGCGAAGGAGATCTTCAGGCATCCCCTGCATCCCTATACGGACCTGCTGATGCGTTCCGCGCCGGCTCCCGGCCGGCACGATCTCGTGTCCGAGGACGCTGCGGCGGAACTGCCCGACCCCTACAATCCACCTCCCGGCTGCGCCTTCGCGGCAAGATGTGTGCGCAAAACCGATCTCTGTCATTCCGTGAGACCGGCGCCGGATGAAGCGCAGGGGGAGGGGGGCAACCATTTCGCGGCTTGCCATCACCCGCTGCCACGGGCATAGGCATTTGGAGCACCCTGTTTTCACCTGAAGACAGGGGGCTCCGAGACTTTAAGATCGATCGACATTCAGGCGCACAATCAATTCCGACTGGACGCCGCATGACCTTTAAAAGGATTAGCAGTTTATCCGGCCATGAGAATTCCAGAGGGCGCCAGCGACCCCAAAACCGGGAAACGGATGCGGCGGACGGATCTTACCGCTCTGCAGATCCGCGAGCAGATCGTCGAAGCCGGCCTTCAGCCGGGAGACCGGGTGCCGCAGGAATGGCTGTCGCCGGAGGCCGTCAAGGTTTCGCGGGGGACCTTGCGCGAAGCGCTGAAGGTGCTGGAGTATCAAGGTCTGATCTCGACCAAAAGTGGACCGGGCGGCGGGGTGTTCGTGGCTTCGGTGGAGCCGGGGGAAGCGATCCGGCTGCTGGATAATCTCTTCCTGTTCGATCAGCCGTCGATCACCGACATCTATACCCTGCGCAAGCAACTGGAACCGGAACTGGCCGCCTGCGTGGCGGGCAATCTGACGGAGCCTGCCTTCCAGTCGCTGCAGTCCTGTATCCGCCTTTACGAGGACGAGCCGAAAACGGCCGAGGAGGAATACGCGCAGCGGCTGGCGGAACTCGATTTCCATGAGGAGCTTGCCCGGCACTGCAGCAATCCCATCCTCGCCTTCACCTGTTCGTTCCTGCTCAGCCTGCTGCGCGACATGACCGTGTGCCGGTCGATCTACAAGGAGCCGAACCCGGGTCTCAGGGAAACCGGCCTGCATTACCAGGTCCGCCTTCTGAGAGCGATCAAGGCGGGTGACGCGGAACTCAGCCGCATGATCATGCGCGGTCACATGATCGAGGCGGAGAAATACATGCTGGAACGGGCGGCAATGCGCACGCGCGGGGACGGCAGAAGAAGGCATCCGGCGATTTGAGCGAAAGTCGCTAGTCCGGCAGAAAATCCCGGGATCACTCCGTGTTTTTTAGGGCCGGCAAATTGCTTGTAAATCCCCATGCGAGCGAAGCAGGACGTGAAAAAACAGGAAGTGTTCATGTCATTCTGAACTCTGCTCAGGCACGGAAAACTTGAGTTTTCTGCCGGATTGTAGTACCTACTAAGGGTTGCCAGAATTGGCGGAGTGTTATTATGAGAGTTTTGTTTCTTATTTTGGTTCTTACGGGGTTTTTCCCGACTGCAATTTCCGCACAAACCGCGTGTAACCCGGCTGTGCAGCAATGCCGTTAGGATATTGACCTAGCTTGTGAAAATTAATCATGACGAACTTATTGGCACTGGTCTTCGGGGCGGTGATCGTCCTGCTGTTTTCTTTTGAACGTTTTAACCGGACAACAGATGAAGCCGGGCAGAAGCTTCAACGGCTGGTCGATCTGTTGTCGCCGGACAAGTTGCGTTCAAGGCGCGTTGTTCTGAACGCCTATGGTTTTTATGCGGCGACCTTCCTGCTCATTTATGTGTTTCTTTGTGCGTATGCCGAACTGATACCGGCGCTGGGTGGACCGAACCTGGCTGTCGGCGCGAGCAAACTTCCGGTTCCGGTGGGTGGTGAAGTTTCCGGTCCGACCACAGGTTTCTCTCCGGTTTCCTCCGCTCAGGGCGCCGGCGCGGCAGGCGGACAGCAGACGCTGTCGTCCGCAACGGCCTCTGCCCAGAACGCAGGAGGCTACGATATCGGCATCGATGCAAAGATTTCCATGGCCGTCGCGTTGATGATCATCGGATTGGCTCCGGCCTTTCCGGTGCTGCAGCGTTTTGAGACCTGGATGCGGGCGTCCGCGCATCGGCTTGCCGGAATTCCCACGCGCGTTCTGAGCATCCGGGACGATCTGCGCGCCGAAATCCTGACCCTGCCCAACGATGCTCCGGATGGCCAGGCGCCCAAAGAAAGTCTTCTTGTGTCCCGCACAGACTGGCGCCGCATGAATCATTACAGCGTCAAGACGAAGGGTCTGCTCGATGCACCGGAGGACTTTCATAACGATATTGCCCTGATCTTTGCAATTTCCGCTTGGGTGCTGAAAGGAAAACTGAAACTGAACAATCCTCACGAGCGGGAGCGGTTTCACGAACTTGAAGAGGCGTTGACCAGGCGCAGGAACGAGCTTGTCCACGCGCTCGACGAGAAGACAGATTTTTTTGCCGGCCGAAAAGACCAGACAACGACGGCGGACGAGGAGGAGGTGGCATCGGCGGATGACGCAAATCTCGATGAAAGCCGTTCGACGAGCTGGGAACGGCTTTCCGTCGAAGTGGATGAGCTTGCGGACGATTTCTGCATTCTGCTTGCGTTATACGCTGAACACGAAATCATTATCAGCGAGCAGCCTGAAGGCCATCGCAGTCCGCCGGAGGGCCCGGTCACCTTGCAGAGGGAACTCGCAAGACGGAAGCTGGAAGGGTTTCTCAAGGATCATCTGGGCGATCAGACCGGCCCGGCGCGTTCGCGTTCCTTCGGGATGATCACCGGTCTGTGGACCTTCGGCGTTGTCATGTCCATTGCGCTGCTCTGGAGCCTGTTCCCGGGCCGTTTCGAGAGCCACCTTCAGCGCGGTGCGGAAGTCGGAACGTTCTGGCGTGTTCTCACCTATACCTTCACGAACTTCCTCGCCTTTTGCATTCCCATCACCGTGGCGCTTGCCATACGCGATGGGGGGAGGCAATTGCACCGCTGGCGCAACATGCGGCTGGCGCTTGGCAACTGGACGGTGCTTCTGCCGCAAGCGATTTTCGTGCTTGCGGTGTCCTGGGCGCTGGGCACGGCGTGCATCCTCGCCGCTGCCCTGTGGGAAGCGGGCGCCGGCCGCGGCTGGAATACGAATGCCTACGATGTCTGGGCCACGTTACAGTTTTCGCTTGCCTATAACGGACCGATTCCCCTGCGTGGCGCCCTGCTTGCGCTGATCATCATCCTGCTTCTCGATGCCTGGCGTGTGCCACGTTCGATGAAGGCCTGGCAGCCGACCCACAAGACGAGCTTTGCATGGGCCACATGCACAGCGGTCTTCATGGCGTTCGTCGGGGGAATAACGCGCTACATGTCTTCCTGGGCAGGGGCTGTACAGGCGGCTGTTCCGAGAGAAAGCCTGGACGATATCGATCGCGGGCTTATTGCCTATGCGGCCATCTTCTCGGCCACGATCGGTTTCTGCGTCATCTTCGCCGTTTCCGAAGTGCTGCTTTATCAGCGGCGCATTCCAGGATCGGTAAATTTCAAGGCCTTGAAGGTATAGTCATGCGTGGACGCAATCCGATCTGTCTTTTGTTCCTCGCCTGTCAGTTGCTGATGGTCAGCGGTGACTGGTCCCTTGCCGGGCCGGAAGAGACCGTCCGGATCGCGGCGCGCGACGACGCCCGGCCATTTATCTGGAAAGACGCCGAGACCGGGCATTATCTCGGGTTCTTCTGGGACATCTGTACCGAGGCGGTTCAGAGAGCCGGGTTCCGGTTTGAAACTGAATCAATCGACGCGACGCAGCGAAGCGCGTTCTTGAGTTCCGGGACCGAACATATCGACCTGCTCTGTGACCCGACGACCATAACGCTGCAAAGGATGCGGAATTTCACCCAGGCGGGGGGCGGACAGGCTTCGCATCTGGTCTTTTCGCCGATCATCTTTGTGGCAAACGGAACGCATGCGGTCCAGAGGTTCGGTCGGGAGGGATGGGGTTGGGGAGAGATCCCTGAGAACATTCAAAATGATGAAGATCCCTGTACCGCGCTGAAGGAACGCCCTCTCAGCGGAGGGGAGGAGACAGAGCCGCCGGAAGATGACGATAGCAAAAAGGCGGAAAAACCCTGGATCACGTTTTTTCCGCCGAAAAACGATGGGGCTGAAAACAGCACATTCGAGTTTCGTGGCTATGTTGAAGGAACGACGATCGGCAAAAAGGTGGAACTGGAAGCAAAGCTTCGTTCAAGCGGCGACAAGACCGGGCCGGTGATTTGCACCAGTCCGATGAAGTCGCATCACGATGCGGCCAAGGCCTTTTGCGAAGGCCGAATGTCGCGGTATTACGGCGATGCCGATATCGTCAGGGCGTCTATTTCGGCCTATCGGGCCAAGCCCGGTGTTTCCTGCCTGAACAGCTATACGATTGCGCCGGGAGGAACGTACGAGCCTTACGCCTTCGTCGCGTCTTCCCGCAATGTTTCCGAATTTCCGGAGCTCCTGGCATTCTCGCTCTACAGCATGTTCTCGGATGGAACGATGGAACGGCTGTACAAAGGGCATTTTCCCGAAACGCAGAAGTCGCAACATCTCAACACGTTGTTCGGCGTGAATGCCATACCCAAAGGCAGTGCCGAGCCCGGGAAATCTGTCGAAGCACCGGAAGCTGATGCATCCACCGCGCCCGGGAATTCGAAGGTTGTTTCACAATAGCGGGATAGAAATCCGGGAGCGCCGAGGTGGATCGGATCTCTCAGGGCGTCGCCCCTCGGGCCTTTACGTAGATCGACCGGATCGAGGTCGTTGCGCAGATGAAGAGGCGGTTGCGTTTCGGGCCGCCGAAGCAGAGGTTGGCGACGACCTCATCGATCAGGATCTTGCCGAGCAGGGTGCCGTCGGGCGCAAAGCAGTGAATGCCGTCGCCGGCCGAAGACCAGATGTTGCCGTTCGTATCGACGCGGAAGCCGTCGAAAACGCCCTGCTCGCAGAAGACAAAATCCTCGCCCGCCCCAAGAGCCGTGCCGCCTGCTTCGACCGGATAGCGGCGGATTCTGGGTGTGTGGTCGGGGAAGTGGGATCTGCCTGTATCGGAGACATACAGAAACGCCTCGTCCGGCGTGAAGGCGAGGCCGTTGGGCTGTTTCATGTCTTCGATGACGCGGGTGATGTTGCCGCCCGGATCGATCCGGTAGACATGCCGCCCGTCCTGCTCCATCGGGGCGGCGTCGCCCTCATAGTCGCTGTCGATGCCGTAGGACGGGTCGGTGAACCAGATAGAGCCGTCCGATTTCACCACGACGTCGTTCGGTGAATTGAAGCGTTTGCCGTTGAAGCTGTCGGCAAGGATTGTCTTCGAGCCATCGACCTCGTAGCGGCTGACACAGCGGCCCCGGTGCTCGCAAGCGATCAGCCGGCCGAGACCGTCAACGCAGTGACCGTTATGATTACGACAGGGCTGTTCGAAGGTGGCGACCGCGCCGTTCATCTCGTCCCAGCGCATGAGCCGGTCGTTGGGAATGTCCGACCACACAAGATACCGACCGGCGGCGAGATAGGCCGGACCTTCCGTCCAGCGGCCGCCCGTCCAGAGCGTCTCCTGCCCGGCGTTCTTGTGGATCAGTCCGGCGAACCGGTCGTCGCGGATTTCGTAGTCTTTGCCGCTCATGATGCCTCCCTCAGGACGTGACGCGCTGATTGCGCCCGTAGACCAGCAGCATACCGATGATCACGCTGCCGTAAATGATCTGCCGTCCAGCTTCCGGCATTTGCATGATCGACAGGACGGAATTGAGCAGCACGATGAGTATGACGCCGATGAGTGTGCCGATATAGCGGCCCTTGCCGCCGAGAATATGCGTGCCGCCGAGAACGACGGCGGCAATGGCGGGCAGCAGGAAGGCGTTGCCCATGCCCTGGTAAGCCTTTGCCGAATACCCGGCCAGAAGCACGCCGGCGATGGCGGCGCACAGGCTGGAGACTACGAAGGCACCGATAATGACCGAGCGGGTGCGGATGCCGGAAAGATAGGCCGCGCGCTCACGCGAGCCTGTGGCGTAGATCGAGCGGCCGAAGCCGGTTCGTGTCAGCACCAGCATGATGATCAGCGAAACTGCCGCCCAGACGACGATTGCGGCCGGGATGCCGAGGATCTTGTCCTTGGCGAGAAACAGCATCAGGGGCGTGGCCTTGTCCTGCGGCGCGAAACCACCGGTCTGGGCGACCATCAGGCCGCGCAGGACCGTATCGACGCCCAGGGTGAAGATCATCGAGGGAATGCGCAGATAGGCGACACCGAAGCCGTTCAGCAGTCCGACCGCGAGCCCGACCGCAAGAGCCGTCGGCAGGGCAAGGTCACCGCCGACGGCCGTTGCCGTCATTGCGGCGGCGGTCAGCGTCCAGGGAATCGAAAGGTCGATATGGCCGAGCAGGATGACCATCATCATGCCCGCGGCGCAGATGCCGAGAAAGGACCCGGTCTGCAGTTGCTGCAGAAGGTAGTTCGCGGACAGCAGCGGTGCGGTTCCGGTGGTCGAGAGCGTATAGGCGGTTCCCGCGATCAGGATGACCACGATGAAGAGCGAGGCAATGACGATCGGCCGGTTTTCGGTAGAAATAGACATGCGCATTCTGGGTCGGTTCCTCATGACCAGGCTATCTGAAGAGATCGAGCTGGTTCTTTACCCTCAGCGTCCGGAACGCTCCGAAGGATACGGCTGTGAGCAGGACGAGACCTTCGATCAGGGGCTGCAACAGCGGGTCGATGTCGAGAATCCGGAAGTAGAACGAAATCACGCGCAGGATCATTGCCCCTATCAGGCTGCCGATGGCGCCGCCCGTGCCGCCCAGCAGGGAGGTGCCCCCCAGAACCACGGCGGCGATCGAATTCAGCGTGTAGGCGCCCGCCTGCTGGATATCCGCATTGCCGGACGAGGTCTGGATGGCCAGATAAAGACCGCCACAGGCTGCGAAAAAACCGCCAAGCGTAAACGCGGCGATCTTGGCCCGGTTGATCGGAAGGCCGGACATATAGGCCGCGCCTTCCGCAGAGCCGATGGCGTAGACCGTGCGGCCGGTCACCGATCGGCGGAACGGCAGCCAGACGAAGATCGCAACGAAGAGCACCAGCAGGAACGGGACGGGGATATCGGCGAAGGGACGCAGCCACCAGGCATCGCCGCCGTCCGCGAAGCCGTAAGTGTCGGCCAGGTCCCAGACCGAATTGGTGAGCGCCCAACCCAGGTCGTCATCCACGTTGCCGCCGGGTTGCGGTCTGATCAACAAGGCAAGGCCCATGGCGATGGCGCCTGTCGCGAGCGTCGCGATGATCGGCTGGATGCGGCCATAAACGACGATCAGGCCGTTCATCAGTCCGAACATCGTGCCGGTGAGCAGGGTGAGACCCATGCCGAGCAGGATCTGCGCCGGCGAACCGTTCAGCAGCAAGGAAGCGACACAGTTGGTCAGGGTCATCACCGCGCCGACGGACAGATCCAGCCCGCCCAGAAGAACCGGCAGCGTCTGCGCCATGGCGACAAAGGCGATGGCAACGGTCTCGTTGGAGTTCTGTATCGCTACAGCGGAAGAAAAGCCGCGCGGGTGCATCATGTTGTAAGTGAGATAGAGGACAAGCAACAGGAGGACCGCGGTGGCAAATCCCATGTTCTGCGACACGCCGCGTTTCAAGGATACCATCTGCATCAAGCTGCCTCGATCCCGATGTTGAGCGAAGCGGCGACCAGGCTTTCCTCGGTGATCGCGTCACCTTCCTGCTCGCTGACGACACGGCCGGCGTAAAGCACGGAGACCCGGTCGCAACAGCCGATCAGCTCCGCGTAGTCGGACGAGTAGAAGAGGATCGCCTTGCCCTCGTTTGCGAGGCTGCGCATGAGTTTGTAGATCTCCTGTTTGGTGCCGACATCGATGCCGCGCGTGGGGTCGTTGAGCAGGATGACGTCCGGATTGATCATCAACCATTTAGCGATCACAACCTTCTGCTGGTTGCCACCGGACAGCGTCATGACGGGATCGGCAGGAGATCCGGCCTTGATCTGCAGTTTCGAAATTCCGGAAAGGATCTCGGCCTGAGCCTTTTTCGGGTTGATGAACGGTCCGCTGGAAATATTGGCAAAGCTGGCGGCCAGAAGATTGTCCGCGATCGACATGCCCAGCATCAGGCCTTCGGTTTTGCGATCTTCCGGCACCAGCGCCAGGCGCGTCGCCGCGGATTTGGCGGCGGCAGGTGAGGAGGGGATGCCTTTTGCGTCTCCGATGCGGACGTCGCCCTCCACATCGCGCAGCACTCCAAAGAGCGCCAACAGCAGTTCCTTCTGGCCCTGACCGTCCAGTCCGCCCAGACCGACAATCTCGCCGCGCCTGACATCCAGGTCGATACCGTTGAGACGCTTGCCCCACTTCAGACCCTTCACGCTCAAAAGCGGTGCGTCGCGCAGAGTTTCCGGCGGCTGCGGCGGCCTGGGTGGGAACTGGGCCTCAACGTCCCGGCCGATCATCAGGCGCACGATCTCGCCTTCGCTTCTTTCGCCCTTGGCGAAGGTTTCGATGTGCTGTCCGTTGCGGAAAACGGACAGGGTGTCGCAAAGGGCGTCGACCTCATGCATCCGGTGGGAGATGAAGAGGCTGGCCACGCCCTTGTCCCGGAGATCGCCCAGAAGATCATAGACGGTCTGCACGTCACGGGTGGTCAGGGCAGACGTTGCCTCGTCGAGAATGAGCACTTTGGGATCGCGGCCGAGTGCCTTGGCGATTTCCACCATTTGCCGGCGCGACAGAGACAGTTCGCGGACAAGTGCGTTCGGATCGATATCCTCGCAGCGGACCCGGGCAAGGAGCTCTTCGGCGCGGCGGACCTGCGCCCGTCTGTCGATCAGGCCGAAACGGCGCGGCGGGTGGGAGATGGAAATGTTGTCGGCCACCGAAAGATCGGGAACCAGCGAAAGCTCCTGGAACATGCAGACGATCCCGGCTTCGTTGGCGGCCTGCGGAGAGGAAAAGGTTACCGGTTTGCCCTCCAGAAGGATCGTCCCTTCATCGGGTTGCAGGACCCCCGACATGATCTTGATCATGGTGGACTTGCCCGCACCATTCTCACCCAGAATGGCGTGAATGGAGCCGGAGCGGCATTTGAAATCAACACCTTCCAGGGCACGGATTCCGGCAAAGAATTTCGAGATGCCGCGGTATTCAACTATTGCTTCGGTCATGCGTTCAGGCCCGCCGGGTCTGGAGCAGCCTTCGTTCAACTGAACGTGGACAGGGCGCTCTACCACTTTGAAACGATCGACTATCGGATGGTCAGCCGGTTATGACCCCGCATCCGCAGATCTGGTTCAACCTGCATTCATGCCGCCGGCATGAAGACAGAAAATGTGACCGGATCCCGTCAGGGAACAGGCCCCCTGCTTCAGGGTGCGTACCCCGAAAAGCGGTTCCGGCGAGAAGACCGGAACCGCCTCAGCAGTGGTGTGTTATTTCACGTCTGCTTCGGACTGCGACATGATCGCAGGACCGGAGATGTTCACGTCACAGGGCGGGAACTCGTTGACCGTGAAGAAGTTGTCGGGCAGGTCGGACCAGTAGTTCTTGCCGTCCTCCAACTCGTCGTAGGTCGCCATCGGCAGCGGCACCGAAATGAGCTGCGGCATGACGTTGCCCTCGAGCGCGGAGATGGCCGCCTTCATGGAGATCGCCACGAGACCGGGGGACTGGCCGATGGAAATGCCCTTCAGGCCCTTGTCCGCATTTGCGGCCATCAGCTTGCGGAAGCCGTTTTCAGCTTCCCCGGAAACCGGAATCATGGGATGTTCGGCATCGAGCAGTGCCTGGACAACGCCGGTGGTACCGCCCTGTGCCAGAACAGCGTCGAATTCGCCGTGAACGGCGATGGCATCGGCCACCACCTTCTGGGCGGTTCCGTCATCCCAGTTGCCGACGACCGACACCCGTTCCCAGTTGCCGCCGGATTCATCAAGCACCTCGTTGATGCCGATCGAGCGGTCACGGTCGACGGAATTGCCGGCCAACCCGCGGACTTCCAGCACCTTGCCGGAGGTTTTGCCGATGGCAGCAAGCTCTTTCAGGACATGGGTTGCGTAGGCGCGCCCCATTGCAAGCTGGTCTTCGTTGACCTGCATCACCTTGTCCGTGTCGAGCACGTTGTCGAAGGGAACGATGACGACATCGTTCTTGTCGGCCAGCCGGATCACGCGGTCGAAACCTTCCGGCGAGACGGCAATGGTGATGATCGCGTCATAGCCCTGGTTGATGAAGTCCTCGATGGCGCCAAGCTGCGCGGGAGCATCCGTGCCGGTCGAGACGACCTTGAATTCCTTGATCTTGTCCTTGATCGAAGGGTCTTCAGCATAGGCCTTTGCCGTCTTGATCATCTGGATGCGCCAGGTGTTGCCGACGAAGCCGTTCACCACCGCGATCCGGTAAGGCCCTTCTTTTGCGTCCCACTTGAAGAACTTGGTAGTCTCGGACCAGGGTGCGAAGCACTCCGGGTTGGCTCCCGGTCCGGAAACGACTTCCGGTCCGGCCAGAGCCATGTTTGCAGACAGGACGAGCGCCGATAGAGCCGTCGTCAGTTTCAGCAAGGTTTTCATTTCACTTCCTCCCATTGATACGCCTGCCAGCGCATCTTGCGGCCATTTGACCGCCGAATGCGCCAACACTTCAGAAACGACCAACTTCTGGATGGCCGGCCGATTTCGACCGGTCATCCGTTGATCATGCTGTGCCCTTGTGGCCGGTCGGCGCTTCCGGCCTGCCGTAGTCGGTTCCGGGCAAACGGTTTTTCAGGCGGATTCCTCCATCTCCTCGCTGAAAAACCGGAATCCAATCATCAGGTGGCTGCGCAGCCGGTACTGAAAGGCCAGCCGGTCGCGCGCCGCGAGCGCGTCGACGACGCCCTGATGCTCGCTGAAGGTTTCGGTCTTGAAAATCCTGCGGGTCTTGCCCTTCTGCATGATCCGTAGAATGACGGGTTTCATCACCGCGTAGACGTCGAGGACAGCGTGATTGTCCAGGATGGAGACCAGGCGCATATGGAACGCATAGTCGATTTCCGAGGCCTCGTTCAGGTCGTGAATCTCGGCCAGTTTGGCGTTGATTTCGGATAGATCGTCCAGATCCTCCTGCCGCAACCGGTCGAAAAACAGATCCGCCGAGCCGACTTCGACCAGACTGCGGAAGTCCTGCACATCGCTGAAGGTCTTGCGCGAAATTTCCATGGTGTTGAAGGAAAACAGTTCAAACGCCCGCGTCATGCGGTTGTCGGTAATGGTGGCGCCGATCTTTGGGCGGACATCCACCAGCCCATAGGCCTTCAGGATACGCATGGCCTCGCGGACGGTGTTGCGGCTCGCATTGAACTGGGCGCACAGGTCGCGCTCGGTCGGAAGATGGTCGCCGACCTTCAACTTGGAGGTTGCGATCAGGTTGCGAATTTGCTGCACGACAACGTCGACCGCGGATTCGCCCGCAGATCCCGTCTTGCCGGATTCGCTGCTTCCTTCTGTACTCATTGCCGAACTCAAAATCCGTATTCTGCGTGGTGCGGAGCCAAATCTTTATTTGTTGGACCAAGAAACACCTAATCGGAGTTTTTGTGGCTGTCAATGGCGAGGCTGGATTGAGGTGTCGAGAGGGTGAAAGTCGGAAAACGGCAGAAATCTTACTATTATTTCGATATTGGATGCTGGTGCGGAGAATTTTAACTCTCGACGAAAATGTAAGAAATTTTATTTGTCCAACCAGAGATGGTTTGGCTGATTGCCGGAGAAGTCAGTCGGCAACGCGGACCCGGATGCCTGCAAGTCTGCCGTTCAGGCGCTCCGAACTGTAGTCGGACCAGTTTTCGTCAGAGAGAACGTTTTCTTCATCGGGTTCAATATCCGGCCCCGTTTCCGGAAAGGCGGCGGCCAGGATGTCTGTGGTGATATCGTTGCACCAGCCTTCGGCGGGATTGGTTTCCAGGATGGCCTGGATGTTTTCGATCTGGCCGCTGCGGATATCGCCGATAATTCGACGGAGAGACATGCCCTCCAGATCCGCCTCCGGCAGATAGAGGGATCCTTCCAGTTCGCAAATCACCCAGAAGAACGACATGTCCAGGTTCAAGGGCATCTAGATACTCCTCTCCAATACAATCGAAAGTTATACGCATTATGCGTACATGTCAATAATTTGGAGGGTATTTATACGCTGCAAACATACGTTTGCCCTTGCTGTGTATTCCGATCAGAAGGGTGCAGGTGCCTGGCGTGTCGTTCAGGTTTGGTGAGGTTCTGTGTGATCTCTTCTGAATATCGATGGCTGAATGCGTTGAGTTGCTTTCGCCATTTCATCTTCATACATGAAGCTGTGGCCTAGACGATCTGGCGGATGACAGAGAGGATCTTGGCGATGATGCGGACTTCCGTTGCTTCTTCATCATGCTCGTTAAAGATGATCGGCTCCTGGAAGCGTGGGTCGTCGGATTCCGGGCGCAGTTCGATCCCGCCATTGCGGTGAATGATGCGCTTGGCGGTGCGTTCGATCGTGTGTCCGCCGTCTCTTGAACGTTCCACGACAGCAAGGTCGCCCGACCTGATGTCAATTCCGGCTTCTAGATAATCGAGGCAAAGGACAAAATCGCCGTCGCGCGCAATGCGGTTAAGGCTCTCTCCGTTGATTTCCAACAGGTATTGGTACTCATTCGGGTAGCGCAGATCGCCGGCCATCGTTGCTTTTCTGGTCGCGTCCGTCTCGAAGAGGCCTGCTTCCATCCACAGGCCCGCGGCAACCTGACCTTTGATATCCAGTGGCATTGCCGCTTGCGGCGAAGCGTGGGCGGCCTCCAGATCCGTGATGGACTCCGGGGCCAGAGCCAGAATCTCGTCCCGTGTTACCGGCTGCTCGCCCTTGCCGGTAAGGACCGGCAGCAGCTTGGCGACGAAGTCTGCCGGCAGGGCAGGTTTGGAATAGTCCTGACTGAAATAGCGCTGGATGGAGGATGCGTTCTGGTAACCCATTGCGCGTGCAATGGCGCGTATGGACAGTCCGCTGCGGTTTTTCAGATCCGCAAGCTGCCTGGATACGGCGGATTGGGTGGTTTCTTCCATGTTCGTGCCTGCCGTGCGGATTTGGGTGCGTGCGTAGTAGCAGTAGAAAACGTATGATTTCCACGTTGACATGTATACGCATAAAGCGTACGAATTTGCAAGCAATGAGTTTGGTGAGTGGAAGGCATGATGGAAATACAGATGTGTCCTGGGGGGCCGGCCCACCTGCCGGTAACGGGATGGTTTAAAGCCGGCGCGGAGGAGAGCCTTTATGAATGAACTCAAGGACGAGATCGAGGCGGCACGCGAGAAAGTCGCCTATTGCCGTATCCGGGCGGAGCGGCCGAGCGCCCGGCTGGAAGACGAATTCGCGCTGGAAAAGGCGCGCACCCGGTTGCTCACTCTGGAACTCCGGCTTCTGAAGCTTGGGCAAGGCCAACGCGCAGGGGGCAACCAGAAAGTGTCTGAGGGCAGGGTCTTGAGAACAAAACGTGAACATAAAGTGTCAACGGCCCGAGAAAGAGCCGAAGCGGCTTTCGGATCCCTGCAACGGGTGCCCGATAGCAAGCACAGCCCTCGTATCCTGGAAGGCAATGAGTGATGGCGTCGGGTGGGCATGTGGACAGGATTGCCGCCGAATATGGCGTGCAATTCGTCAATCACACGAGGCGGGCGGAGGGGCGTCACCAGTCCAAGGCGCGGCGCACGTGCCTGACGCTGCTGAAAAAGCATGGGCCGGAGCACCTGCGTCTGGTCTTCGGCCTGATCAATACCGCGCAGAACCGCGGCAACTGGTCGGCGCCGTGCCTGACAGCGGTCTCTTGGCTGGTGTCCAGCAAACCGGAGTGGATCGATCGCACTGGATTTCTGGATCTCTTCGATCAGCTCGACCTGGAAGAGCTTCTCAAACGCGCCAAACACATCAATCCATCCGCTCCGACTCTCACCCTGTCGGTCCTGCTTTCTTATGAGCTGGACCGGTTGATGGTGGCTGAGGTGCGGGCGGTATGAAGGCAGGCGGGACATGAGAAGAATGGCATATTTTCGCGGGGTGGCACCCGCGAAGGCCAGCTTGAAGATTTCCATATTCTTCTTCGTCGAAACCAAAACCTTGCGGGGGCAGCCTGGTGAAACCTGAAACACCTGAAGATGTGATGGCCCGTTTGACCGAGGCGGTGGAAGTGATTGCCGTGACGGGGAAGGCGGACGGGCCGCGCGCGGTTCTGGCGGCCTGGCCTGACTACAAAGGCAAAATTGCAAAACGGAGGCGTCATTTTTCTCCTGCGCAGATCAGCAGGGCAGAAGAAGCGCTTGGCTGGTTTTTCCTGATCAGGGACGCGGACGCCCGCCGGGCGCTGCAGTTCGAGGTGATGTGCAAGGCCGGGGGAGGGAAGTTCTCCGCAGTCTGTCGGAAATACGGCTGGAAGCGCTCGACGGTGACGAGCCGGAACCGTGTTGTATTGAAGAAGCTGGCGGAAAGGCTGCGTCCAGTTTCACAAGAATAGCTTCTGCCCGAAACGAGAAATGTTCCAAAGAATGCAGAAAACTTCATCCAGAGCGGTGCTGAAAAGCAGGTTCCGGTCACTGTGGTCACAGGCAAAAGAAAATGGTATCTATTTGAGGGTGTATATTCCGAAATTTCGCGGAATTGATTGTTATCAGATCAAGTTTCCTTGAGTTATGTCATGAAGCTGAAAATATTTTTCTTTAGTCTGTTTGTTCTGGGCGTATCGATCGGTGGGATACAGGCACTAACTTTGTCTTCCACTTCCGCAGCTATTCTGCAAATTCTCGGTGCTATTGTGGCGGCAAGTCTCGCGTTGATCGCCGGGTCGGATGCGATCGTTGGCGACAAGCAGGCCATGCGCCAGACCCTGCCTTTGATGGGAAGCATCGTATTGCTGCTGCTTGCCGGCTACTGGGCTGGTTGGGGAGTAGGTAAAGTTGGTTTGGATTCGCATTTCAAACTGGGATCCAGGTTTTCGCATCTGACAAGCGGTGAGATAGTGGACGCCCACCGGCTTCTGGCTATCAACGAAGCGCTTGGCGTGCCACGCGCGGTGACCCGGGAACGTATTCTGGAGATACGTCCGAATGAAGAGGACGGCAAGTTTCCCTGCATTCGCTTGACGGATGAAAATGTTCTCGACATCGCAATGACTGCCACAGGGCTTGCGAAGGCCTGCTCGGTCGAAAGCCTGGCGCTTTTGAGCTCGAAGGCAGCGCAAATCCACCAAGAAAAAACAGCAGGAAACGAGTGGCATGATCGTTTCCGGAGCTTGCAGATTGATCTCCGAATTCTCGATTTTCAGGGCGCGATTTCCCGTCTCACGCAAAAGCTGGAAGAGGCGCAATGCGCGGGGCCTCCCTTGTTCAGAGAGCGGCTGATTTTGCTTTCCAAGAACTTGAAAAACTGCGTTCCCGATCTGGATACTGAAATCGGGCGTGTGCTTCGTGCCGCGCCGGAATTGAAAGCCGAGAGCCTGACCCGTATCCGCACCGTAAACGAGAGTGGGGAAAGTCAGAAGAAGGAGCAGGAACAATGAGCGGCATGTATCTGATAGCGGCCTTTGTCGCAATTGCGGTCGGTCTTCCCGCCCATGCTCAAGGCCAAATGCAGGTAGAGCAATTCAACAATGGCAGTGCAGAGGTGATGCGCGGCTTTCTCAAGCAGGCGATCCGAAAAAGTCAACTGACGGGTGACATCAAGGCCTTGGCTGGGCAGGTTCCCGCAGAACATTTGAACGGATTGAACCGGTCGGTGGTCTCAAGATGGTCACTTGAGATGAATCCCGGGCAGTGGGACACATTTCAGGATGCAGTCAATCAGGTTCAATCACGAAGGTTTCTCTATTCAGGCTCCTCACCTTTCGAACAGCCGGTGTCGCCTGATGCAGCCACGGGAACCTACGGCAGCGGTCCTGATGGCGGAGGAGCATGGAGCAAACGGGTCGCGTCCTGGGAAAGGGCCAAAGCCGACGCCGGGAGGCTAACCTGCCAAGCTGCCATGTCACAGCTTTATACCCTCGTTTGTCCGCAAGATGGCGATTGCGATATTGAAACCGCATATGAAAACCGGTGTGTACGAACCCTGCAGGACGACGACTACAAACAATGCCTAGCCGTGGAAAAAGACTATGTTGCCAGCTGTTTCGATGGCCAGAACCTGCGCGCCGAACTGCCATACGCTTCCATTAGCGCCGGGGGAACGCCCGAGGACGAAGTCATGTGCAACGCCGTATCTTTCCGCTTCAGGGGAGACGTTTTCGCGGCGAGCGCGGGGCACTGTTTGAAAAACGGGTCGCTTTTCTCCGAGTTGCACAGGAGCTTTCCGGGGCTGGTCTTTCGACTGGAAGAGCAGAAAAGCGATTTACCGTTTGCGGTCGGCGGCGATTTCGCGTTCCTGACCGATTTGAACAATGGGCTGGGAGGCCTGGCTGATCAACAATTGCTGGATGTCGCGCCACCCGTGTTGTTCGCTCCAACCATCTTTGCCGCAGGTAACAAGATTTCATTGCTGCGGCATCTCATGGCGAAGAAAAACAGCCATAGCGAGGATATGCACCGGTACTGGCTGGTGGATCGCAGCCCGCTTTGCACGATTGTCAGCTATGGCGAAGATACGGGCCGGATGAGCCACACCTGTCAGTCCAGTCGGGGAAGCAGTGGCGGAGCTCTAATTCAGCAAAAGGATGGGCGGCCCGTGCTTGTAGGGGTCCATGTCGGTTATTCGGAAACGAATTCGAATGCTTCGAATCTCGGGCAATTCGGATCAAAATGGGTGCTGCAATAGGACCGAATGATCTTCGGTATCTTGTTTATGTTTGCCAAGAAGGACTATGGCTGACGCGGCTTGAGCGTATTGACAGCCGATTGCTGCTCCTCTCTGCAAAACAAGGTCGCTGATCAGCCTTCACTTTGTACGTCAGTCATCTCCGCCAGCGCCTCTTCAACTGCCTTGCCGCAGGCCAGCAAAGCCTCGTCCCGTCCGCCGGTTGCGATGAGCATGGCGCTCAGGACGTTGCCCGCGTGCCGATAGGGCAGGGCAAGGCTGCAGGCGTCGGCAATGTTTGCGAGGGTCGGATTGCGCAACGCCAGGAGGTTCATGCGGTTGAAGGTGTCGTCGTCGGCGAGAGCGTCGATATCCGGAGGCAGGATAGGGGTGGTCGGCAGCAGGAGCATGTCGTTGCCCAGTTCCTCGCGGAAAGCTGCGATGAAGGCCGCGCGCCGATTGACGGTGCGGCGGTAGTCGATTGCGGTTATTTCATTGGCCCGTGCCATGCGGGCGTGAACGCGCGGATCAAAATCTTCGGGCGTGCCCTGGAAATGATCCTCGTAATGGGCGCGCGATTCCACGGACGTCATATGCCAGGGCGGCACGTCGCCGTAGAGTTCCATCGAGGTAAGGTCCTTGCGGAGCACATCGAAGCCATTGTCCTGCAGATGCCGGACGACGGCTTCGAAGCCCTCGGCAACCTGAGGGTCGATCTCGTCGAACCCGAAATTGCCCGGAATGACCAGACGGGCGCGCGCGGTAGACGATGGCACGGTGGGACGATCGGCCATCACCTGCCAGGCGAGTTCACAGATACCGACGGTTTTTGCCATCGGTCCGAAACTGTCGAGACTGTCCGACAGCGGTTTGCCGCCTGCCATCGGCACGGAGGCCTGGGTGGGTTTGAAACCGGTGATGCCGGTGAAGGCTGCCGGGATGCGGAGCGAACCGCCGGTGTCGCTGCCGATTGCCACGTCGCAAAGGCCGAGAGCGACCGAGACCGCCCCACCGCTGGTGGAGCCGCCCGGAGCGCCGCCGGGATAGGCCGGGTTGCGCGGCGTGCTGTAATGCGGATTGAGGCCGAGCCCGGAATAGGCGAATTCCGACATGTTGGTCAGTCCGACGAAAACGCCGCCGGCGGCATCCAGCCGGGCGATCGCGGGTGCATCAGCTTGTGCGGGCGGATCGTTGCGCAGAACCTTGGTGCCGGAGGTTGTGATCTCTCCCTTGACATCGAACAGCGCCTTGACGCTGACGAGAGCACCGGCCAGCGGCGTTTTCACACCTGCTGCCGCCTTTGTCTGGCCGCGGGCCCGGTCTTCGAGCAGTCCGGTGAAAACCGCCTTCGCCGCAGGGTCGCCGGAGGCAGCCTGAAGAGCAGACTCCAGCCGGCTTTCCGCGGTTTCAGCGGTCCAGGGAAACGGTGCGCTCATGAATCAGAATCCTCGTAAACTTCAGGCCAATAGAAATGAACCGGATTTGCCGCGGTCATCAACCCCGTTTCCGCCGGAGCCGGAAGTTTCCATCACCGTTCGATGCCCTGGTCCCGGATCAGGTCCGGGACCGCCAAGGAGGGGCAAGATGTCGAGAAACCCTGCAAAACCGGGGTGTGCCGGACGACAGCAGCCACACCTTTGCTTTAATTGGTCCGAGAGATATCACGAAACGATTTCAAGAGAAGCGCTGGTGTAGCTCGATGAGATCGACAGGCCGGTAACGGGATCTTCCAGTTTCATCCTGAATTCGGAGGAAGGCCGGACACCGCCGATGGCGGGAAGGGTGCCGCACAGCATTGCCGTGCCGTCGCGGAGGTCCGCCCCGGTGATCAGCTGCTGCAGTGGCAGGATCGAGGCCAGCGTGCCGTCCTGGTAGGCGATCCAGTCACCTCCTTCCCGGATCCAGGATTGCAGCTTCAAGCTGTCGAGATGCTCTGCGACGTCCTCGAAGGGCCAGATCGTTTCGGCGACAGGCTTGGCGCAGGCCTGTTTGGACCAGGCGACCGAATAGGTTTCCAGCGACCGATCGGTATGATCCGAGGCAAGCCCCAGCCAGAGCCGGCCGTCCTGTTTCAGGACAAAGGGTTCTGCCTCGCCGGAGGATTGGTCGCCCAGCACCTGAATGGAAGCTTCCTGTGTCAGGAGTGCCGGCGCGCACTGGTAGTAGAGCGGGACGGAGGAAGGCGCGGGGACGCCGATGGCGGCCAGTTCCTCGATATGATGGTCAACCGCGGCCCGGTCCCGGCCGGTCCAGCCGGCGACGATGAGCCGGTCCGGAGTGCAGGACAGCACTCCTGTCGCCGTTTTGAATTGCATGGGATGTCTCTCTCAGAGGGTTGAGGGGAGGAAGAGGGCCAGTTGCGGCATCAGGATCAGCAGTCCGACCATCGCCAGCATTGCCAGCGCATAGGGAATGCAGCCCAGCATCACATCGCTGAAGCTTCCGGATTTGCGCGCGGCCTGGACCACATAAAGGTTCAGCCCGACGGGCGGCGTGATCAACGCCATCTCCACCAGGATGATCATCAGGATGCCGAACCAGATCTTGTCGTAACCGAGCTCGACGATGATCGGTACGACGATCGGGATGGTCGCCACCATCAGCGACAGGGTTTCGATGAAGAAGCCGAGGATGATGTAGATCAGGATGATCACGAGCAGCGTTTCAAGCGGGCCGAGGCCGAGGCTGCCCAGAAGATCCTGCAGCGCCCGGCTGACACCGGCTGCCGTCAGCGCGAAATTGAGGACATAGGCGCCGATGACCACCAGCATGATCATGGAGGACGTCTTCACCGAACCGCGCAGGGCGTCGGACAGCATCGCCCAGGTCAGCGCCTTCTGGTGTGCGGCGATCAGCAAGGCAATGGCGACACCGACAGTGGCTGCTTCCGTCGGTGTCGCCCAGCCGGCGTAGATCGAGCCGACGATCGCGGCAAAGAGGCCGAAGATCGGCAGCAGATCGGCAAGTCCGGCCAGTTTTTCCGACACTGTGCTTGCGCGCCGGGGGCCGCCAAGGGAAGGCCACAGGACACACAGGATGATTGTCGTCACCATGAACAGGACTGCCAGAAGCAGGCCCGGGACAAGGCCGGCGAGAAAGAGCTGCGGGATCGAGCTTTCGGTCAGAAAGCCGTAGACGATCAGGTTGATCGACGGCGGGATCATGATGCCGAGGGTGCCGCCGGCGGCAATCGCGCCGGAGAAGAGTTTCTGATTGTAGCCGAGCTCCTGGGCCTGCGGCATGGCGACGGTCGCAACCGTCGCCGCGGTGGCGACGGAGGAGCCGGAGGTCGCCGAAAACATGGTCGAGGTGGCGATGTTGGCGTGAATCAGGCCGCCCGGCATCCAGGCAACCCATTTCTCCAGCGCAGCATATGTCCGCCTGGCCACACCGCTGCGCACCAGTATTTCACCCAGCAGAACAAAGAGCGGAATGGCAATGAGCGTGGCGCTGTTGGAGGACGACCAGACGACCTGACCGAGACCGCGCATCAGGGGGAACGGGCTGAAGAAAGTGTCTATGCCGAAGGCCAGCAGAAAGAGAACGATGCCGACGGGAATAGACAGCGTCAGCAGGCCGAGAAGGCCGAAGGATGTAAAGGAAATCATGCTTCCCCCCGCGCACCGGCGATTTTATCGACCGACTGGTAGTCCGCCGACAGGAATTTCACCAGGACGGCAACGAGCAGGATGCTGGCCGAAACCGCGAACCAGACCCAACCCGCCCACCACAGGGACTGCGGGATCCACAGCGGGGTTTCAAGCGGGGTATTGGCGCGCGCGCCGGTGGCTAGGGTCTTTTCTACGACAGCCCAGCCACGCCAGGCGACGACGATGGCCGTTGCCGCCAGGCAGAGGATGGAAATGATGTCGAAGACCGCCCGGCCGAAGGGAACGAGGCGCTGACGGAGCAGGTCGATGCGCACATGCGCTTGCTCCGTCAGGGCGTAGCTTATGCCCCAGCTCGTGGTGACGGCCATCACGTAGCCGGAGATTTCGTCGACGCCCCCGAGTGAGGCCCCCAGTCGTCGGGTGACGATCTCCACCAGGGTGAATGCGACGCATGCCATCAGCACAAGGCCGACGCCGATCGCAAGACGGTCATTCAACCGCCGGATGAGAGATACCAGGGACATCATCGGAGTTGCGCCTCAGTTTGCTTCGAGTTTGACGCCGGTGACTTCGCCGACCGTGTCGCTCCAGCGCTTCGCCCAGTCGCCGCCCGCGCGTTCCGCCCATTCCGGCAGAACTTCGGTGATCAGCACCTCCCTGGCTTTCGCCAGATCCGCGTCACTGGCTTCGACAAGCACCAGATCTCTGGCTTCACCGTAGGGACATTCGCCGCTGCCGGTCAAACAGATGATGTCATTCTCAAGGGCGTTCTGGGCGCTTTCCCAGGCGGGTGCCTCGATGTACTCCTGAACGCCTTTTTCAAGAGTGGCCTTCTGCTCGTCGCTGAGCGTGTTCCACTTGTCCAGATTGATCGCGGTGACGACTGGGTCCCAGCCACCGAGCGGGATCGGCATCAGGTGGGTGGAAACTTCCCACCAGCCGGCGTTGTAGCCCGAGCCGGCGCCGGTGATGGCGCAATCGACAACGCCGCGCTGCAGGGCGCCGGGAACTTCACCAAAGCCGACGTTCACACCTTCCGCGCCGAGGGCTTCCAGAAACTTGGCGGTCATGCGGCCGGAGGCGCGCACCTTCTTGCCTTTCAAATCGTCCAGCGAGGTGATGTCGGCGTTACAGAAAACCACCTGCGGTGGGTAGGGAGCAATTCCGAGGACCTTGGCGTTGAAGACGTCCTTGTAGATGTCGTCAACCATCGGTCTTGCGGCATCGACGGCCTTTTTTGCCGTGGCGGCATCGGGTGCGATCAGCGGCACGTCCAGAGCCTCAAGCGCGGCGCTGTCGGATACGGCATAGTCGGCAACGGTCATGCCGACATCGAAGACGCCCTGCGACAGCAGGCGGAAGACGTCACCGCCGCCGATGCCCATCTGGTCGTGGGTGGTGAGCGATGCGGTCAGATCGCCATCGGAGATTTCCGGAAGTTTTTCGCTCCAGAACGGGGCTTCATATTGCTTGTGCAGCGGCAGGCCGCTCCAGCTGCCGACCACGGCGAGTTCCTCGGCCTGGGCAAACGTCCCGGTGGAGAGCGCAATCATGGAGACGGCGGAGAGCTTCAATAGGGTTTTCATATCCAGTTCCATCCTCTGTTTTCTTGGTATTTCAATCAGTCATCTGTGTAGGGGTAGATCGGTGTCGTGCGTTCATCGACATCGGCGATGAGCATGGCTCCGGGGGCATGGGTGATCGACAGGGGCAGTTTGGCCCTCATTATGGCGACCTGCGGGGTCACGCCGCAGGCCCAGTACACGGGGACTTCCCCCTTGCGGATCTCGACCGGCTGGCCCCAGTCCGGGGCCTCCAGATCGGCGATGCCGATAGCTTCAGGGCTGCCCGTATGAACCGGTGCGCCGTGGGCGAGCGGGTAGTTGCCGCAGATTTTCCGGACTTCCTCCAGCCGGTCTTCGGGCACCGGCCGCATGGAGACCACCATGCCACCGCCGAAGGGGCCGCTCGGTACGGTTTCGAGCGTCGTCCGGTACATGGGGACTGTGACATTCTCATCGATATGGCGCATGGCGATGCCGGCGCGGCGCAGAGCATTCTCGAAGGTGAAGGAGCAGCCAATGGCGAAGGCGACAAGATCCTCCTGCCACATGTCCGACAGATCGGTGACCTGCTTTTCCAGTTTGCCGAAACGATAGATGTTGTAGCGGGCCGCGTCGGTACGGATGTCGACATCGCCGCCGAGCCGGGCGATGCCGGTTTCCCCGGGAGCTGAGATGCCGGCAAGGGGGCAGGATTTGGGATTGTTGCGGCAGAAGGTGTGAAAATCGGCCGCATAATCACCCGGCACGATCGCCAGATTGCACTGCAGCATGCCCTTGGCAAGACCGGCCGTGTGCCCGCTGTAGCGGCCGTCGCGGATCGCCCGGCGCACGTCCGCCGGGGTCATGTCGGCCATCTGGGAAAAATCTGCAGGCGCAGGCGTCATGTCCACCTCGAAAGTAAGTGAAAAAATCCTGCGGCGGATCTAGTATCAAGTCAAATCGTGAATTTCTGTCCAAAGTGATCAGCTTCTCTGATCACCTGAAAGAGGTATTTCTTCATGACGCTTGAGCAGCTCAGGACATTTCTGGCCGTGGCGAGGATGGGAGGTGTCAGGCGCGCCGCCGAGCAGATGAATATCTCCCAACCGGCTGTTTCCGCACGTATTTCCAGTCTGGAAACCTATCTCGGCACCGAGCTTTTCAGCAGGGTCTCGACCGGTGTGGTGCTGACGCGAAAAGGGGTGCTGCTGCGGCAGCATGCCGATCAGATGATGGCGACCCTGGAACGGATCAAGGGGGATGTGATGTCGGAGGACAGTATCAGCTCCCTGTTGCGGCTGGGCGTCGCTGAGACGGTCGCGCAGACATGGCTACCGGAATTCCTGCGCGAACTGCATCGCAACTTTCCCAGGCTCAAGATCGAGGTCTCGGTCGACATCTCCCTGAACCTGAGGGAGATGTTGCTGGACCGGTCTCTGGATCTGACGATCCTGATGGGCCCGATTTCGGAATACAGTGTCGACAATCTGGATCTGCCGCCCTTCGAGCTGGCCTGGTATCGGCCAGTGGATCTTCCGAACCCGGATCTCAGTGTAACGCCCGTCATCACCTATAACCGCAATTCGCGGCCCTATCGTGAACTGATGCAGCAGCTTCGCGATCGGCACGGCATCGCGGCGCAGATCTTTCCGACCAATTCCCTGTCGACGGGGTTTGAAATGGTGGCTGCGGGGATCGGTGTCGGCATTCTGCCGCAGGAACTCGGACGCCGGCTGGTGGAGGAAGAGCGGATCGCGACGTTCAATCCGGGCTGGCTGCCGTCACCGCTGCGGTTCACGGCGACCTACGTTGGTGAGCCGCGTAACGAGCTGATCACCCGGGCGGCCAAGGTTGCGCAGCAGGTCGCGGACGCGCATCACGCTGCGATCTACGCGTGAGGAGAGCGGCTTAGGCCAGTCCGGTCAGATCCGTGATGAGAATTGTTCGGCTTCCGGTGAGCCCTGATCAGCCATCCGCCGGACCGTAAAGCCATCTTGCACCGGCAATATCGCCCGGTTGAAGGGAGCGGAAGGTCTCGCGGTATTTGAAATGCATGATCGAGCTTCCACGCAGATAGTGGTCTAGGCCGATCGCGTGACCGATTTCATGGGCGAATGTGTATCTGAGATCATAGGATTTCAGATCGCCGTCAAAGCCGATTTTCCACTTGTGCGCCGGATTGAGGCAAACGGCCGAACGGGTGATTTCGGCGATCTCGAGTTCGCCGGAGAGATCTTTCTTCTCCGCTGTTTGCATTCCGGGCCTGTTGAGGCCCCTGTCGGCACCCATGGATCTTGTCGGGAAAGGCGGAACCGTCTTTGCGTATCGAACGCTTGTGAAGGCATAACCGCGGGGCAGCGACTGCGCGCCGACGACGATATCGGCTTCACTGACGCTTGCGACCTCCGTGAAGGATACACCGCTTGCGTCCTCCCAGAGCCGGAACGCCGCCGCCGCCTCCTTGCGGATGGCAGTCGGGGTAAACCCGGAGAGCCGTGCAAGGCGGTCCAGGCTGTCCATCGCTCGGCAGTTGCGGCTGTTGTTGCGAGCAAGGGGGGCTTCGGCAAAGGCATAGGTGACATGTGCCGGTGTGCCGAGTAGCGCCGGTCCCCATTTCACCAGACGACCGTCAAGCTTGAGCGGAGAAAATTTTCCGTCTTCAGCGGCATGCGCTGCGGCGCCCGGGGTGAGGCTCAGGCTCGCAAGAATTAAAAACCAGATCACGAACTTCAACATCAGGCCCTTTGCAGTCGAGAGGGGCAGGCATGAAATGCGGCAGTCTTTATGAGTGAGAAAGTTCAGATATCCCTGGCAGATCCGATAGACGAACCATCGGAAAGGATCGGAGATGTTCTGACCTGTGCGCGTGTTACTCCGGTACCTTGCGCAGCAATACTGTCTCATCCAGTTTCTTCATCACGATAACGCCAATTTTAGTTCCCGAGAACCCGTTCGAGCAAGGGATACCCAGTTTTCTGGAAAGGTCCGGACGAGTATCGGGAGCCGGGGAGTTGCCGACCCGCATCGGGCTCGTCCGGTCAAACAGGTTTCGGGTGATGCCCGGTCGAGCGGCGGGACGATGATGTGTTGATTGTTGTCCCGATGCAGGGGTGACGGCTCCGCACATTGCTGTCGTTGCGGGCAAGACCTTCAGGTCGGCCCAGGGCGTGTGGAGAGGTGGCGGATGCCGAGTGAGGATATTTGGGCAATTAGCTGATTTTCTTTGGAAAATTCAAGATTTCGAACGTGGGTTTTTCTAAACTGATTGACGTATGTCAGATGTCTGCGCAATTTTATCGTCTCTGGAGGCGCAATGGTCAAACCCACCGTACACGATATCGCGCGCGAGGCCGGCGTCAGCCTGTCGACGGTCGACAGGGTGCTGAACGGCCGGACCGATGTGCGACCCAAAAATGCCGAACGGGTCAGGGCCGCAGTCGAAAAACTCGGCTATGTGCGCGACACCTATGCGGCCAATCTCGCCAAGCAGCGGCGCTACAGGTTCCTCTTCGTTCTGCCGGAAGGGCCGAACCATTTTGTCGAGACGATAGCCTCGGCCGTTCACGAGGCCGCAAGCGCCCAGGTTGCCGACCGGGTGGATGTAGAGGTGATGTTCGTCAATGCCGCTGATCCGCATGCACTTGTCGAGCATCTGAAACGGTTGAACCTTGCCACCCTGGACGGGGTGGCGATCATGGTGCCGGAAACGCCGCAGGTCCGTGACGCCATTGCGCATATCAAGAGCGCCGGCGTTTATGTGGTCGCCTTCGTCTCGGACCTTCCGAACAGCAATTGTCACCACTTCGTCGGAATCGACAACTTTTCCGCCGGCAAGACGGCAGGGGCGCTGCTCGGCAGATTTTTGCGTAACGAAGCCGGAAGCATACTGGTCGTCACCAATTCCATGGTGGCGCGCGACAGTATCGAGCGGCGTTTCGGGCTGGATGAAATTCTCTCTCGCGATTTTCCGCAGCTCAAAGCTCTGCCGACCGTCGAATTTCATGACGATCCGCAGCGGATCCGCGCAACGCTGGACCATGCTGTTGCGGACCAGGCCGACCTGAAGGCGATTTATTCCATGGGCTCAGGCAATGCGGCGATGCTGGAGGCGCTGAGGGAAAACGCGCAATTGAGCCATCTCGTCGTGGTCGCGCACGATCTGACCGCCGTTACGCGCCAGGCGCTGCTCAATGACGAGATCGATGCGGTGATCGCGCAGAATGTCGGTCATCTGGTGCGCAGCGCCCTCAGGGTCCTGCGGGCCAAGTGCGACAGGACCCTGATTTTCGAGGCTCAGGAGCAAATCCGCATCGAAATCATTGTCCGCGAGAATCTTTATTAAAGTCGTTTCGGGCGGCTCCAGAATTCTGAAAGCATCTAAAAAACAGTAATTTGACCGCTTCTCGCCAAGTGTGAAACACCTCCTTTGGACTGAAAAGAAATACGTATGTCAGAAATATAATTGACGTGACATACGTATGTCAGTTAGTCTTCTTGCGCACTTGGAGGAGTGCTGCCGCCCGGTGGAAGCCGGTGCGCGACCAATTCGGGAGGAAATCACCCATGAAATATGCGAAACTTCTTGCTGCGACGGCTCTTGTGGCGTCAAGCGGACTGGCAGTGTCGAGGGCTCAGGCCGATGATCTGACCCTGTGCTGGGCGGCCTGGGATCCGGCCAATGCACTTGTCGAACTTTCCAAGGAATTCGAAGCCGAATACGGGCATACGATGAACTTCGAGTTCGTGCCCTGGCCGAACTTCGCGGACCGCATGCTGAACGAGCTGAATTCCGGCGGAAAGCTGTGCGATCTGCTCATCGGCGACAGTCAGTGGATCGGCGGCGGTGCCGAGAATGGCCACTATGTGAAGCTGAACGACTTCTTCGACAAGGAAGGCATCAGCATGGACGATTTCGCTGCGGCGACCGTCTATGCCTATTCCACCTGGCCGAAGGGGACGCCGAATTATTACGCCCTGCCGGCCATGGGCGATGCCAACGGCTGGTTCTACCGCAAGGACTGGTTCGAAAAGCCCGAAATCCAGGCTGCGTTCAAGGAAAAGCACGGCCGCGATCTGGCTCCGCCGAAAACGCAGGCCGAGCTTCTGGAAGTCGCGCAATTCTTCCAGGAGCGCGAAATCGACGGCCAGAAACGCTATGGCGCGGCGATCTTCACCGAACGCGGTTCGGAAGGCATCACCATGGGGGCGACCAGCTCCATGTATCCGTTCGGTTTCAAATACGAGATGACACCGGGCAAATACGACATGGAAGGCGCGGTGAATTCGCCTGAAGCCGTTGCAGGTCTCGAGTTCTACAAGGAACTCTACAAGACCGCGACGCCCCCGGGCTATACCGACAGCTACATGGAACAGTCGCTTGACGCGTTCAAATCCGGTCAGGTGGCCATGGCGATGAACTGGTTCGCCTTCTTCCCGGGTCTCTACGCGGATCCGGATGTCGGCGGCGAGAAGATCGGGTTCTTCGTCAATCCCGGCCAGAATGTCGAAGCCTCGACACTTGGCGGGCAGGGGATCTCCGTCATCTCCTATTCCGACAAGCGGGATGCGGCGCTGGAATATGTCAAATGGTTCGCCCAGCCTTCCGTCCAGAAGAAGTGGTGGGATCTCGGCGGCTATTCCTGTCATGTCAGCGTTCTGAACGACCCGGGTTTCGCGGACAGCGCCCCCTTCGCGTCGGACTTCCTGCTGGCCATGGATAACGTGAAGGACTTCTGGCAGGAGCCGGCCTATGCCGAACTGCTGCTGGCAATGCAAAAGCGCCTTCATGATTACGTCGTGGCGGATGTGGGCACAGCCAAGGAAGCGCTCGACAAGCTGATCGAGGACTGGAACGAAACCTTCGAGGACGAAGGCAAGCTCTAAAGAGCCTTTCCAGAAATCAAAGTGCGGCGGCCCTCCCGAATGGCGGGCCGCCCCGACCTGAAAGCCCGTTCGGGCTGCCGGGTCAGCCTGACCCGGAATTACCGGTGGCCGGGATCTATCCGGGTCTGTTTCTCCAGAAGAGCGTCATATGTCCGACACCCCAATCGACCGAGTGGCAAAAGCAACGCCGCCTTCCGTTGCCGGCAAAATCAGAGGGCTTTCCGACCGTACGATTGCCTGGCTTTTTGTCGCGCCGACCATTTTTCTGCTACTCGCGGTGAACATCTTCCCGCTGATGTGGACGATCAACCTGAGCTTTACCAACTTTCGCGCCAACCGGCCGAACAGGGAAGTCGATTACGTCGGCCTGCGCAATTACGAGCGCATCCTGACCGATGGCGATATCTGGCTGACGATGCAGGCGACGGCGCATTTCCTGTTCTGGACGATTGTCCTGCAGGTGCTGATCGGTTTCACGCTGGCCTGGCTGATCAACCGGAAGTTCAAGGGCAACGACCTTTGGACAACACTGATCGTGCTGCCGATGATGCTGTCGCCGGCGGTGGTCGGGAATTTCTGGACGTTCCTCTATCAGCCGCAGATTGGCCTGTTCAACTACGGCATTTCGTTTCTGACCGGGGCCGACCCGTCGTCGTTTCAGATGATCGGGGATGTGGCGCTGGCGCCCTGGTCCATCGTGATCGTCGACACCTGGATGTGGACGCCCTTCGTCATGCTCATCTGTCTGGCGGGGCTGCGTTCGATACCTGACTACATCTACGAGGCGGCCGAAATCGACCGGGCCAGCAAGTGGCGGCAGTTCTGGACGATCACCGTACCGATGGTGCTGCCGTTCCTCATGCTGGCCGTGCTGTTCCGCGGTATCGAAAACTTCAAGATGTTCGATCTTGTCGTGCAGCTGACCGGCGGAGGGCCGGGCTCGGTGACGGAACTCACCTCGATCAATCTCAAGCGTGAAGCCTTCGAGAAATGGCGCACGGGATATGCCTCCGCCTACGCGATCATCCTGTTCGTCACCGTCTTCGGTCTTGCCTCGATCTATGTGAAGGCTCTCAACAAGGTGAAAGAAAGATGAGCAGCTATTCGATCACCGAACCGTCTTCGCGGCAGAAG
This sequence comes from uncultured Roseibium sp., assembly GCF_947496995.1. Classification (GTDB taxonomy): domain Bacteria; phylum Pseudomonadota; class Alphaproteobacteria; order Rhizobiales; family Stappiaceae; genus Roseibium. Next base: position 569,903 of record NZ_CANMFD010000004.1, on the reverse strand, counting down.
TGGGCGGCCGGCACACTGGTCATTATTTATGCGGTCATCACACTGCTGCCGCTGGTCTGGATCCTGACAACCGGGTTCAAATCGCCCGTCGATGCCATCGCCTATCCGCCGAAGGTGCTTTTCGAACCGTCTCTGGAAGGCTACGTCAATCTCTTCACAACGCGCACGCGGGTCACACCGGAACAGCTGGAATCCCTGCCGCCGGCCGCCTCGTGGTATGAACAGATCGTCCGGAACCGCGATATGGTGATCGCCGGTCCGTCCCGCTACGGCGAGCGGTTCCTCAACTCCGTGATCATCGGTTTCGGGTCGACATTCCTGTCGGTTTTCCTCGGGACACTGGCCGCCTATGCCTTTTCCAGGTTCAAGGTGCCGATGAAGGACGATCTGCTGTTCTTCATCCTGTCGACACGCATGATGCCGCCGATCGCGGTTGCCATTCCGATCTTCCTGATGTTCAGAACCCTCGGGCTGTCGGACACCCATCTGGGCATGATCCTGCTGTATACAGCGGTGAATATTTCGCTGGCGGTCTGGCTGCTGAAGGGCTTCATCGACGAGATCCCGCGCGAATACGAGGAAGCGGCGCTGATCGACGGCTACACGCGGTTTCAGGCCTTCTACAAGGTGGTCTTGCCGCAGGCAGCCACGGGCATTGCCTCGACCGCGATCTTCTGCCTGATTTTCTCGTGGAACGAATACGCCTTCGCGGTGCTGCTGACCTCCGGCACGGCCCAGACCGCGCCCCCCTTCATTCCGACCATCATCGGCGTGGGTGGCCAGGACTGGCCGGCGGTGGCGGCGGGCGCGACGCTGTTCCTGGTGCCGGTCATGGTGTTCACCATCCTGCTGCGCAAACATCTCCTGCGCGGAATTACCTTTGGAGCGGTACGCAAATGAGCGCGTTTATCAGCGGCCTGGTCCGCTTCCGCCGTGGGGCCTGGGAATTGCTTGCATCGCTGCTGATCGCCGTGGGCGTGATCATGCTGATGCAGCCCCTGGTCCTGTGGGCTTACACCTACTCCTTCATTGTCACGCTGACCGGAACGGTGATGTTCATCGTCGTCAGCCATTTTCCGGAATAACGCCATGGCCGAGATCGTGATCAGAAACCTCAGGAAGGAATTCGGCGACTTCACGGCGGTGCAGTCTTCTTCCTTCAAGATCGAGGACGGCGAATTCTTCATGCTGCTCGGGCCGTCCGGCTGCGGCAAGACCACCACACTGAGGATGATCGCCGGGTTGGAACTGCCGACCTCCGGCGAGATCTATATCGACGGCGAAGAGGTGGGCCAAAGACCGGCGAGCAAGCGGGACATCGCATTCGTCTTCCAGATGTTCGCCCTTTATCCGCACATGAACGTGCGCAGGAACATCAGCTATCCGCTGGTCAGCCAGGGCATGCCGAAACAGCAGGTCGCGGAGAAGGTCGACGAGGTTTCCAGAATCCTCGGCATCGGCGATATTCTCGACCGACCCGTCAGCGGTCTGTCCGGCGGTGACCGGCAGCGAGTGGCGCTGGGGCGTGCGATTGTCCGCGACCCGAAAGCCTTCATGATGGACGAGCCGCTCGGCGCGCTTGACGCCGAGTTTCGCGAACACATGGCGGAAGAGCTGCGCGCATTGCACGACAGGATGAACGCCACGACGGTCTATGTGACCCACGATCAGCTTGAAGCCATGCAGATGGGTGACAAGATCGTCGTGATGAACCACGGGGTGATCGAACAGTTCGGTACGCCGAGGGACATCTACGACAAGCCGGCCACCATGTTCGTCGCTGATTTCATCGGGTCACCCTCGATGAATTTCCTGAGATTTCACGGGCAGGTGCATGCAGGCTCCGGCACCGTTGTCATGCATCACCAGGAACTTGAGGTGCCAAGATTGCAGGAGCCGTTCGAGGGCGATCTGGTCTACGGCATCCGGCCGGAGCATATTTCCCTGAGCGACAGCGGAACCTATCGCGGCGAGGTGATCGCCAGCGAATATCTGGGCACGACGCAGATCGTGACCCTGAAAACCGGCAGCGGGGAGCTCAAGGCCCGTATCCCGTCAGACCAGCCTGTCCGGGCAGGAGAACATGTCGGGCTGGAATTTGATGGCGCCACCGTCACGCTGTTCGACAACCAGACGGGCAGGGCGCTGAGGTCCGAGCTGAACGAGGGAGTGCTGTCCCATGTCTGAGGTCAAGCTTTCCGGGCTCTCGAAAGCCTTCGGCGAGACGGTTGCCGTCGACCGCGTCTCGCTGACGATCGAGAACGGTGCTTTCGTGACGCTGCTGGGCCCCACGGGTGCGGGCAAGACGACGATCCTGCGGCTGATTGCCGGGTTGGAGCAGCCCGATGCGGGAGACCTGGTCATCGGCGGGCGGTCCGTGGTCAGGGATACGCCGGCGCAACGCAACGTCGCCATGGTGTTCCAGCAGTATTCGCTCTACCCGCATCTGAGCGTCAGGGACAATCTGGCTTTTCCGCTGCGCTCGCCACTTCTGAAGACGCCGGAGGATCTGATCGACCGCAAGGTGGCAGAAGTCGCGGAGGTCCTGAAGATTTCCCACAAGCTCAACAACCGGGCGACGAACCTTTCGGGAGGCGAGATGCAGCGTGTGTCCATCGGCCGGGCGCTGGTTCGCAATCCCGCAATCTACCTGATGGACGAACCTCTGAGTTCGCTGGACGCAAAACTGCGCTCGGATCTGCGTATCGAGCTGAAGCGCATCCAGGAAAGCCTGGGCGCGACGATGCTCTATGTCACCCATGACCAGATCGAGGCGATGACCATGGCCACCCATGTCGGGGTTCTCGATGAGGGCAGGCTGGTGCAGTTCGGGTCTCCGCGGGAGATCTACGAGGATCCGGTCAATCTCTATGTGGCGGGGCGGCTCGGTCAGCCGCGCATCAATGTACTGCCCGCGGACATGTTCGCCGGAGCGCCAACCGGCGCGAAAACAATCGGTCTGCGGCCGGAACATATTTCGCAAGGAGAGGGCAAGACCTGCAATGTGAGACGGGTGGAGCATCTGGGCGACCAGATCCGACTGCACCTGTCGCTGGAAGGCCATGACATCGTCACGCTTTCGGAAAACCGCATGGATTATGAACCTGGCGATACCGTCGCCATTCAACCGCGCAAACCGCTGTTTTTTGACGCCAGCGGCGCGCGTATCGCCTGAGGAGACGGGATATGAAGCAGTTCATCAACTCTAAGGAAACGCTCGTCACCGAGGCCATCGACGGGACCTTGCGGACGGCCGGGGGGCGTCTTGCCCGCCTCGACGGCTACCCGCATATCAAGGTGGTGGTGCGCACCGACTGGGACAAATCCAAGGTCGCGCTGGTTTCCGGCGGCGGCTCGGGACACGAGCCCAGTCATGCCGGTTTTGTCGGTCAGGGCATGTTGACGGCTGCCGTCTGCGGCGAGGTTTTCGCCTCGCCATCGGTGGATGCGGTGCTTGCCGGTATTCTGGCGGTTACCGGCAAGGCAGGCTGTCTTCTGATCGTCAAGAATTATACCGGCGACCGGCTGAATTTCGGCCTGGCGGCCGAACGGGCGCGGGCTTTCGGTCTGAAGGTCAAGATGGTGATCGTCGATGACGATGTCGCCCTGCCGGACCTGCCGCAGGCGCGCGGGGTTGCCGGAACGCTGTTCGTGCACAAGATTGCCGGTGCGCTGGCTGACCAGGGGGCGGATCTGGAGACAGTGTATGAGACCGCGCAGCGCGTGATCGGCGGAGCGATCTCCATCGGCATGTCCCTTGACACTTGCACGATCCCGGGGTCTCCGAGAGAGGCGCGGATTGAAATGGGCAAGGCGGAACTTGGCCTGGGCATCCACGGTGAGGCCGGTGTCGAGCAGGTGGATTTTTCCAACGCCAAGGCGGCCATGGCAATGGTGGTCGACCGGCTTGCGCCCAATCTGGTCCCGGGACCGCATGTGGCGCTTCTGAACAATCTCGGGGGAACGACACCGCTTGAAATGGCGGTGCTCGCAGAAGAACTGACCCTGTCGCGCATCGGCGGACAGATCCGCTGGCTGATCGGGCCGGCCGAGATGATGACCTCGCTGGACATGCACGGTTTCTCCGTATCGCTGCTGCCGGTGAGCAAGTCGGACGAGGCGGCGCTCCAGGCTCCGGTGGCGCCGTGGGTCTGGCCCGGCTGCCTGGCGCTGGGGCCGGTTTCCATCCTGCCCCTGCCGGACGGACTGGCGCCCATTCAGCCGCTTCCTTCAAAGAACCCGGAGATGCGCGCGTTCATCGAGAATTGCTGCAATATCCTGATTGCAGCCGAGGCCGACCTGAACGCGCTCGATGCCAAATCCGGAGACGGTGATACCGGCAATACGCTGGCGACGGCGGCACGGGCGCTGATCAAGGCGCTCGAGCGGCTGCCGCTTGCCGATCTCACCCAGCTCTACCGGGCGATCGGCCTCGAACTCAGTCAGACCATGGGCGGTTCGTCCGGTGTTCTGCTGGCGATCTTTTTCGCGGCGGCAGGGGATGCCTCGTCCAGCGGGCGCAACGAAATCGGCGCGCTGAAGGCGGGCCTTGACCGGATCATGCAGGTTGGCGGTGCTCAGCCCGGAGACCGGACGATGATCGATGCGCTGATGCCGGCGCTGAATGCGCTGGACAAGGGCATCGGGGAAGCCGCGCGGGAGGCGCGTCAGGGAGCAGACGCCACGGCCCGGATCACGCGCGCACGCGCCGGGCGCGCCAGCTATGTCTCCGAGGCAAATCTTTCCGGCCACAACGACCCTGGAGCCGAAGCAGTCGCGCGCCTTTTCGAGCAGCTCGCCGCTCAGCCGTTCCTATCCTCCCGGAGCGCTTGAGCGGGAAACTTACCGGCAGTCCTCCGCCCAGCGGGTGGACTGCCGGATTTTTTTATGCGCTCACGAACATGTCGCCGTATTGATCCCTGAGGATGTTCTTTTGCACCTTGCCCATCGTATTGCGCGGCAGGCTGTCGACGAGGACGAGTTTGCGCGGGTGCTTGAAGCGGGCGAGTGAAGATCCGGCGGCCTTCATGATTGCATCGAGGTCCGGCGTCTGGCCGGGGGCCGGAACGATGAGCCCGAGAACCGTCTCTCCGAAGTCCGCATGGGGAACGCCGATGACGGCGCTTTCCAGAACACCGGGTTGGTCATCGAGGACCAGTTCGATCTCCTTGGGATAGATGTTGTAGCCGCCGGAGATGATCAGGTCCTTGTTGCGGCCGACGATATGGACATAACCGTCCGCGTCGATCAGGCCGAGATCGCCGGTGATGAAGAACCCGTCATCGCGAAGTTCCGCCGCGGTCTTCTCGGGCATTTGCCAATAACCCTTGAAGACGTTGGGTCCGCGGACCTCGATCTGGCCGACGGTGCCTTGGGGCAGTGTCTCGCCGCTTTCCGGGTCGGTGATCTTCAACTCGACACCGGGCAGCGGAAAGCCGACCGTTCCGGCGCGGCGCTCGCCGTCATACGGGTTGGAGGTGTTCATGTTGGTTTCGGTCATCCCGTAGCGTTCCAGGATGCGGTGGCCGGTTCGTTTCTCGAACTCCTGATGCGTGTCGGCAAGCAGGGGGGCACTGCCGGAAATGAACAGACGCATGTGGCTTGTCAGGTCGCGGGTGAACCTGGGGTCCTGCAGCAGCCGGGTGTAGAAGGTCGGCACCCCCATCATCACGGTCGCCCTGGGCATCCATTCGATCATTGCATCCACGTCGAACTTCGGCAGGAAAATCATCGATGACCCGGCTTCCAGCGAGATGTTGGTCGCCACGAAAAGGCCGTGGGTGTGGAAGATCGGCAGGGCGTGCAGCAGCACATCGTCAGCGGAGAAGCGCCAGTGTGCGGCAAGTGTCTCGGCGTTGGACAAGAGGTTGTCCTGCGTCAGCATCGCGCCTTTCGACCGGCCGGTGGTACCGGAGGTGTAGAGAAAGGCTGCGAGATCGTCCTTGCTCCGCTCGACGGTCGGATACTGCGCAGGCATGGTCTCGGCGAGAGCGGTCAGGGAGCCGGTCCCGTCGGCGTTCAGCGTTTCGATGCGCGCGTTCATCTCGGCGGCAACCGGCGCTAGCGACATCTTGCGGGCGTCATCGCAGATGACCGTTCTGGCGCCGCTGTTTTCGATGAAATAACTCAGCTCATCAACGGTGTAGGCGGTGTTCAGCGGCAGGAAGACGACGCCGGCCTGGACACAGGCGGCATAGAGCGCCAAAGCCATGGGCGATTTTTCGACCTGCGCGGCTAGGCGGTCTCCCGGCTGCAGTCCGTTTTCCGTCAGAACATGGGCAATCCGAGCCGCCTTTCCCAGGAAGTCCGCATGACTCAGGACAGTCCCGCCCGGCAGGTAAAGGAACGGGGTGTCCTTGCCTGCATGTTTGCCGAACATCCGGTCATAGAGTGGGTTGGTCATGGTATGGATTCCTAAACGAGAGCTTCTTCGGCGGACGCGCTCAGCGACCGGATTTCCGAGGAGGCGGCGATGGTGTGGCTGGAGGCAAAACGCTCATGGTTCTGCGTGACCTTCGACAGGTCATAGAGATAGTTGACCATGACACCGGCAGACTGCTGCATGCCTTTTTCGGAAATGTCGGCCCGTGCATGAACCTGATGTATTTGCGCTCCATTGCCGAGATGGAACCGGGCAACGGGATCAAGCGGCAGCTCGTCCTCGCGTTTGGCGGTCAGAAGATAATTGGCAGCAAGGCTCCGCATCCGTTCGTCGTCGGTGGGATCATAAGCTCTGCCGTCTTTCTTGAGCTTGCGCAAAAGCCCGGGGATCGGTGAGAGGGTGACGAATGTCTTCAGGCCGGGCAATTCAATGGAAAGATCCGTGACGACCTGCTTGATGAGAGAGTTTCCGAAGGAAATCCCGGCGAGCCCCTCCTGACAGTTTGAAATCGAGTAGAAGACAGCCGTATCCGCGCGTTCGGCGTCGATCAATTCGCGGTCGCCGGCAAGCAGGTCCTGGATCGATCCGGGGACGCCCTTGGTCAGCGCCACCTCGACAAAGATCAGAGGCTCGTCAGGCATTGCCGGATGGAGAAAGGCGAAGCAGCGGCGGTCTGCCGGTTCCAGGCGGCGCCTCAGGTCTTCCCAGCTGTCAATCGCATGCACCGCCTCATAGGCGATGATCTTTTCCAGCAATTGCGCCGGGCTTTCCCAACTGATCGGCCTGAGCACCAGGAAGCCGCGATTGAACCAGCTTCCGAAGAGATGGCGGAAATCGAGATCCAGCGCCTGAAGGGCGTCGTCGTCCCGACCCAGGCGCAAGAGATCCTCGCGCATACGGACCAGCGAGCGCGTCGCGTCCGGGACCTGGTTGAGCCGGCGGATCAACTCCTGTCGCGGCGGTTCGGACGCTTCCATGAAGGCCCGGTAGCTGGCTTTCGACTGGCCTTTTTCATAAGCCTCCAGCGCGGCCCGCACCGCGGGCGCCGAGATGGTCAGGTCCTCGGCGAGGTGATGGAAGAAAGCGCGCTTCTCATCGTCATCCAGAGTGGCATAGCGGCTGAGGATCTGCCGGGCCATGGTAACGCCGGAGACTTCGCCGGTCGCGCCGATAAGGTCGGCGACAAGCGCCTCCAGCGGCCTGCCATCCGCCTTGTCGGACGTTCTGAAGCGATATCTTCTCTCGAACACCGTTGAGAGGATGTCCGCAAGAAATGTCATCTAGGTGCTCCCATGACAGTATCGGGCAGCCAGGTGGCCAGATCCGGAAACAGGCACAGCAGAAAGATCGCCAGAACCATGCAGCCCACGAATGGCAGTGAGCCGGTGAGGATGGTTTTCAGCGAAATATCCGGCGCGATGCCGTTGATAACATAAAGGTTGAGGCCGACGGGAGGGGAAATCAGGCCGATTTCCATGTTGATGGTCAACACGACGGCGAACCAGACCGGGTCGAAGTTGGCCGCCACAATGATCGGCAGGAGAATCGGTGCGGCCATCAGGATCACCGCGACCGGCGGCAGGAAAAAGCCGGCGATCAGCAGGAACCCGTTGATCGCCGCCATCAGGATCCAGCGGTTGACGTCAAGCGTTCCGATCCATTCCGCGATGGCCTGGGTGATGAACAGCGAGGACAGCATGTAGGAGAAGACACCCGCGGCGGCGATGATGAACAGGATCATCACGCTTTCCTTGGTGCTGTCGCGCAGAACGACCCACAAGGCGGCCGGGCTCCAGAGCTTGTAGATGATCATGGCGATCAACAGGCACAACAGCGCACCCACGGCCGCGGTTTCCGAAGGCGTCGCGACACCTCCGTACATGGCGTAGAGAACACCGAGAATGATTGCCAGGAAAGGCAGGACGCGAGGCAGGATCTCGAATCTCTGTTTCCAGGAATAGCTGCCCGCGCTCAGGACACTGGCATTGCCGCTCCGCCAGGTCGAATAAAGCGACCAGGCCATGAACAGGCCCATCAGCATCAGGCCGGGAATGACACCGGCCAGGAACAGGCGGCCGATCGATGTTTCCGTTGCGATGCCGTAGACGATCATGGTGACCGACGGCGGGATGAGAATGCCCAGGGTGCCGCCGGCGGCGATGGACCCGGCGGCGACGCCATCGGGATAGCCACGCTTGCGCATTTCCGGAATGCCCATCTTGCCGATGGCGGCGCAGGTCGCGGGGGACGAGCCCGACATGGCGGCAAACAGGGCGCAGGCGCCGAGATTGGAGACCACCAGACCGCCGGGAATGCGCGTCAGCCAGCGTTCGAGCGCTTCGTAAAGGTCCGCACCGGCCCGGGTGGAGGCGATCGAGGCCCCCATGATGATGAACATCGGGATCGAGAGGAGCGCAAAATTGTCGAGCTTGCCGAAAAAGATCTCCGGCATCAGCTCAAGGGAACGCGCACCGTCGAAAGCAAGCAGGAAACCGGCGGAGACGATCAGCAGACCGATGGCGACCGAGACGCCGGAAAACAGGACAAGAATTGTGGTTACGGCAACCAGCAGTCCGAGAAAAAGCGGGTCCATCAGGCGTCCTCCAGTCCGAACGGTTTTTCCAGTCCGGCCAGGACGGCAAAGAGATCCGCGACCAGTTGCAAAAGGAGCAGGCCGAAGCCCACCGGGATCGACAGGTAAGGGATCCAGAGCCTGACGCCCCAGACCGTGTCCGATGTCCAGCCGCGCGCCCAGGCAAAGTACCAGTATTCAAAGCCGTAGTAGAGCATTACGGCGACGATCAGGGACGAGGTGGAAAGCGTGAGGCAGGCAAGAAAATATCTTGCGCGCGGGCCGAGCGACAATGGAAACAGATCGACATTCACATGCCCGCGCAGGCGCTGGACATAGGGAAGGCCGACAAGCGTGGCGGCGATGACGAGATAGATGACGGCTTCGGTCTGCCACACGGTGGAAGCGTTCAGCACGAAACGGACGAATATCATCTGGCAGGTGATTGCGACAGCAATGACGATCATCGCAGCCGAACACCAGCCGGCGACAGTCGAGATCGCCGCAACGCCGCGCAGAAAGGGATTGTTGCCGGCATACGCAACCGCAGCCGTACTGTGGCCCGCCATGGGTCACTCCTTCGAATGAAATCGGGTAGAAGGCGTTTTGCGGGGCGGCAGACTGCCGCCCCGGATCAGGTCATGTTCAAGCGCGTCAGTTGACCGACAGCGCCAGGTCGAGAAGCTGCTGTCCATTGGGAGTCTCCTCCACAAACGCCTTGTAGGACGTTTCCTTGGCCAGGGCCCGCCAGGCTTCGAAGTCTTCTTCCGTCATGGCCGCGATTTCCACGTCATTGTCGCGGAAAACCTGAGCCGACGCAGCATCTTCCTTCTTGGCTTCTTCAAGATAAAAAGCCTGTGCCTTTTCGGAGGCGGAAAGAAGGGCCTTCTGCTGGTCCTCCGTCAGCCCCTCGAAGGTGGACTTGTTCATGAGAAGCGGCTGGTACATGAACCAAAGCGCATATTCTCCGGCAGGAGTGTAGCAGGAGACCTGCTCATAGATCCGGTAGCTGACGAAGGATGATGAGGACGTATTCGCCGCATCCAGCACGCCGGACTGCATGGCGTTGTAGATTTCCGACGAGGACATGGAGGCGATGGATGCACCTGCGCCTGCAAGCATCTGTTCGAAAGCCTTGCCGGCGGCACGGGTCTGAAGGCCCGGCATGTCGTCAGGCTTGGTGATGCATTTTTCCTTGCCGGCAAAACCACCCGCCAGGTAGCCATGGACGAGGACCATCACGTCATCTTCGGCCATGATCTCCTCAATGGCGTCCATGAACGGGCTTTCGTTCAGCCGTGCAGCGTGATCGTGGTTCTTCACCAGACCCGGCATGAGGGTGAGATTGTATGCCGGCTGCTGTCCACCTGCATAGCTGAGCGGCAGGACAGTCATGTCGAGAAGGCCGCGGCTGAGCGGCTTGTACTGCTCGCGCGCCTTCAGGAGCGACTGCGAGGGGAAAATCTTGATGTCGAGGTCGACATCCGCGGCGGCAACGTCATCGGCGACCATCTGGGCAACCTTGTGACGGACATCGCCGTTCGACCACTGATGCGACAGGCGCAATTCTGTGGCGTTTGCCGTAAGCGCGCCGGCGAAAAGCGCCACGGCCGCGACGGACGCTGAGAGTTTGAAGTTCATTTTATTCCTCCCTGGAAGTTCCGGTTCTGGGACCGGGACCTGATCTTACCCTCAAGCCATGTTTTTTTGTCAAGCCTTTTTGTATACAAGAATGACAATATTGCACGCGATATAAGCTTATGCTAAATGCAACATCATGGAACGAAGACGTGCCGACTGTATTGCCGACGATCTGGAAGGACTGATTTTCGACGGTACTTTCGCCGATGGCGAGAGACTGGACGAGGTCCAGCTGGCCAACCGTTTCTCGGTTTCCAGAACACCCGTTCGCGAGGCTTTACAAAGGCTTACACAATCCGGTCTGGTTGTGCAGATCCCGCGCAGGGGCGTGTTCGTCCGTCAGCCCGGACCTGTTGAGCTTCTGGAAATGTTCGAGGTCATGGCCGAGCTTGAAGCGGTTTGCGCCAGGCTGGCCGCCTCGCGCATATCGGACGAAGGCTTCAATGACCTTCTCGATGCAAACAGGCGCTGCAAGTCAGTCGTCGAAGTGCTGGACACCGACACCTACTACCGTGAGAACGAGCGCTTTCACGCGATCCTCTACCGGCAGTCCGGCAATGCCTTTCTGGAGCAGGAATGCCTCCGCCTTCAACGCCGCCTGCAGCCCTTCCGCAGGGTGCAGTTGCGCGTTCGCGGGCGCATGAGCCAGTCGATGGCGGAACACGAGGCGATCGTTGCCGCCATAGGCGACGGAGACGGCGAAAGAGCCGCCGAGGCAATCCGGCAGCATGTGTCGGTTCAGGGGGAGAAGTTCCACCATCTGATCGCCCGTCTCAAGCCGGCGGCTGAATAATCGGTCGGTCCGCTCGGATCGGAATCGGTCCTCGAAGAGTACTATTCTTTCCTCAGATGTTTGGGCAGGGCCCGCAGGAAGACAATCGCATCCGGTTCGTAACGGACCGAATGTGACCGGTAACACATTCATTGTCCCGGCCCCAAGGTAACCTCTTTTTTGAAATGTCCAATTTAGTCCTTTTCACTTCCGGTTTTTCAACGGAAAGGAATTTTGATGTCGATATCGGACGCGCAATACATCAAGTGGGTACAGAGGTCCTTGAATCGCATCTTTGGCAGTGGCCTCAAAGTCGATGGCGTCAAGACTGTCGTGTATCAGGAGCAGGTGAAGGAATTTCAATTTGCCTATGCTCTGCCGTTGACCGGTTTCATGGCACCAGCGGATCAGAACAAGCTGATTAAAGCCAATCATTTTACATATGAATACGTTGTATGGATTCAGGAATGTCTCAATGCCGTCAAGGCCGGCGCGCTGGTGCCCGATGGCCTTATCGGTAACAAGACGCGCACATCCATCAAGTCCTTCCAGGCCTATCAGGGACTATTGGACGACGGTTGGGTCGGGGCAAAAACGGAGACCTCGATGATCGCTGAGGCCGGCAAACGCCCGCCGGGAGAAGAGGAAGCCGGACCAAAACCGCTGCCGGTTCCGCCAAAGCCTAAGCCAAAACCGGAAAATCCCCACGATCCGCTGACGCCGGAACAACGATTTACCAAGACGGTCAACAGTCTTTACTACGAAGCTCTCTATGATCGGGGGCGCATCTACCCGAATACATCCCAGCGCAAGAAACTGCTCTGCTTCCTTCACAAATTGAAGCAGCGCGGCAAGTTTAAGATGGATTTTGAATACATAACCGGTTCCGATGCCTACCGATACCAAAACAAGACCGGTTACACGGAAGGTGTCATGCCGGACGAGATCGTGAGCAACTTCGAAAAAGGTCTTAGACGACGGCTGAACTGGATGAGTTTCGAGGACAGGACCAACCAGGAAAAACTGAGATGGCATTTCCTTTCGGAAGCCAACGCGGTGGATTCCGGTGTCAATGCGATCAAGGACATTCATGGACGATGGGGCGATGCAAGCAACAGCGCAAAGGCGCTGGCAAGATGGCTCAGCAAGAAGCAGGACGATAACCGCAGTCTTTATTCCTGCTACCAGAGTGCAGGATTTTGGCCGTGATTAAGAGAAAACCCACGCATCCGCTCGTTCGTCGCGGTGAACAAGCTGCAGGAGGCTTTTTCCAGCTGGTGGCCGGATTGCCGTAGAAATTAAGTGGTTTTACAATCTTTGAAAGTACAAATTTATGGGTCCGTACCCTAATTCGCAAGGGAAACCAACGCCAACATTTGCCGCTTCAGGGAACCGAAAGATGCTCAAAGCCCTCTATGTCGACGATGACGAGGATATCGCAACCATTGTCGAGATGTGCCTTGATCTGGACGGTGCCTATGAGGTGCGATGCGTGATGTCGGGCCGGGATGCGCTCAACATGGCCCGTGACTGGAAGCCGGACGTGATCCTGCTGGATTTCATGATGCCGGAGATGGATGGACCGACGACGTTCGGCTATCTCAAGAAGGACGGCGAGACAGCGCAGATCCCGGTGATTTTCATCACCGCCAAGTCGATGCAGGAAGACATCGCAAAGCTTGAAGCGCTGGGCGCGGTCGGGGTGATTTCCAAACCATTCGATCCGACAAGCCTCGCAAGCGACATCAGAACATTGCTGTCGTGAACCGGGTCAGGGCGGCGCAGACTTTTTCAGCAGTCTGTGATGTTCAGACTATCCGACCGGGCGCTGGATTCTGACGCAGTTCCGTCCGTTGGCCTTGGCCTGATAGAGAGCTACATCTGCAGCGGAAAGAAGAGCTTCTTCTGAAGGGTTTGTTACGGACCCTGCCAGACCGCAACTGAATGTTACGTGAAATTTGCAGCCCGCGGCGCTGAACTCAATGTGCTCGAATGCGCTGCGAATTCTATTTACGGTCTTTTCGGACTGCTCCGGTGTCGCATCGAGGAGGATGACCGCGAACTCCTCTCCACCGTAACGGGCGATGATATCTATGTTTCTGAAAGAGTTCTTCAGCAAAGTCGCGAAGGTCTGGATGACCGTGTCACCGACCTGATGACCATAGGTATCGTTGATCGACTTGAAGTGATCGAGATCAAGCAGGGCGACGCTAAAAGTCGCCAGGGTGCGTTTGCTGCGGTTCAGTTCACCCGTCAGCCGCTCCTTGAACGCCACATGGTTCAAAAGCCCGGTCAAGCCGTCCTGAACCATGAGCTGGCGGAGTTCGACAGCTCTTACGGCGCGCATGCGCACCATCTTGACGAGGTAATTCACGTCGACGGGCTTCTTGATGAAATCGTCACCGCCGATCTCGCGGGCCAGTTCCTGTATGTCCTTCTGGTAGATGGAAGACAGAAACATGATAGGTAGCGACATGTAGGCCGGATCCAGACGGATCGCCTGTGCGACATCAATGCCGTTGGCCTGCGGCATGTCGATATCCATGATGACCAGATCCGGACGGAAGTCTTCTATCGTGGCTTGCGCCCGAAGCGGATCGTCGATGATCGCCACGCGTAAGCCGCACTCTTCCAGGGCCAGCGCATAGACAGAAGCGGTGAGTTCATCGTCGTCGATGATCAGAACCCGGGCGTCGGGCATGTCGGATTTGCGGGCGTCCTCAAGGTTGGACAAAACCTCAACGGCGTTCACCGGCAGGTTCAGCAGGCCCTTGGCGCCCATATTCACTGCCTTGATCTTGAACTCGAAATTCCGATCGTTGGTTGTGAGCAGGACCTTGCATTTTTTGCTGAGTGACTTGCAGATCTCGAGTTGAGGGTCATATTCCGGATTGACCAAGGCAACAACGACCGATTCCGCCCTGGTTCCTTCAGTGTGAGAAATGACCTTGAGCCCAAATTCGGCTAATTTATGCGTTATTTCTTTTAAATTGCTCTCACTGTCGACCACAATGACTGTTCTTTCGGGGGAAGTCAGTGTGGAACCTTCGTCAATGTCACCGTGAAATGATAGATTCTCTTTGGAACTAATCTTCATTGCCGACGCTTTCATTGCTTCTCACCTGTGAATTCACTCCGCGCGCGCATTCAACCATTCAGGTTGCTGCAGGCCTACAAGCAAGGACCGATCGATCCGTTCGACGAGTTCATTCACCGCCTGAATAACGAGGCTGGCATCCGCGCCGCAGTCGACCATTTTTTCAACGGTCCTTGCGGGCAGGTCTAAATCGTCACATCCAAACAAGTGCGCGCTTCCCACGAGCCGGTGTGCAATGTACCGGACCACTTCAAAACCATTGGTGGAACTGCCGTCACGAACCGCTGCCAAGCTGGAAATGAGTTTACTCTTGTCGTTGTCCAAACGTTGTTCAAACGCGGCTACAAGTTGCGCGCTCCTGGCCTTCAAAGCATCTGTCATGAAATTTCTCTTTACGTTACGTTCAACAGATTGACAGCTATATATTAAAATACTTTTATGTAATTTTATTGTAACATTTGACAATAAGTATCTATTTTCATCCGAAATATTTGATTTTTGTTGTATTTTCTGGTGAATATACTTGGTTTATTTGCCGGTGTTAATTTGCTTTTTGCTTGAGATCTACCGGTACTATTGTCGATGGTGGCCTTCGTGCTTTGGCTGGTTTGAAGGCCGAAGCAAGGTCATGCCGCTCCTGCCGCGCGGGTTTTTATCTGTTTTATCTCTTCAACCAGCTTGGAAACCTTGGCGGCGAACTCGCCCGGGCGTGTCTTGGCCTTGATCAGCGTAGCGTCGACATGAATGTGCTGAACATTTTCATCCACCGCCGTCACCACCAGGATCTTGGTGCTTTCGGGGGCAGGAATGAACCGGATCAGGTCCAGTCCATCGCCGTCTTCGATCAGCCGGTCGAGGATAACGATGTCGAACTCCAGTTCGTCCAGCCGCTGCCTTGCCTCGGCAATCGTCCTGACATGAAGCAGATCAAGATCAGGCTCCAGACCGGTGGCAAGAACGGTGTGGAAATCGGTGTCGTCTTCCAGATGCAGGCCACGCAGCCGGGTGCCTGGCGGACTTGGCTGGTGATTTCCACCAAGACCGGCGGGTACCTGCAAGGGGAATTCCACCCAGAAGGTGGTTCCAGAGCCCAGCAGGCTGTCAAAACCGATCTGACCGTGCATCCCTTCGACGAAGCTTTTGGAGATATTCAGACCGAGGCCGGTGCCGCCCTCGCTCCTGGTTGCGCTGCCATCGGCCTGGGAGAAGGCCTGAAAGATGTGCTTCCTGAAGTTCTCGTCAATTCCCACTCCCTTGTCCACGACTTCGATCCTGCCCTTGCGCCTGGAAACCGTGGTCCGGATCGTGACTTTATCTCCTTCGTTGGAAAACTTCACCGCGTTTGAGATCAGGTTGCTCATGATCTGCTGAAATTTCGTGGAGTCCAGGGAGAGGAGGATTTCACTGTCCGCCAGCTCCGCATCAAGCTGAATACCGGCATCGACCGCGTAGCCCTGATTGAGCTCCAGGGCCTTTTCGATTTCGCCGTTGAGATCGAGGATCTTCATCTCGAACTTGGTCTTGTTCGCGCGCAGCTTTTCAAAGTCGAGTATTTCGTTGACGAGCTGGATCAGCCGTTCCGTGTTTTTTCGGGCCATGCCGATCAACTGGAACACTTTGGGCGGCAAGTCGTCCGGCGCCATGGTGTCGATCAGTGTCAGCGAGCCCCGGATGGAGGTAAGCGGCGTTCTCAATTCGTGGCTGACGGTGGAGACAAACTCCTTGCGCAAACGGTCTATTTCCTTGCGCTGACTGATGTCACGAATGACGCCGCTGAATTTTGTCGTGCCGTTGAGTTTGACCGCGTTGATTGAAAGTTCGATGGGGAAGACCCGGCCGGACTTGTCGACCGCCTCGAGTTCACGGGTGATATCGAGCGTTCTGCCCCCAAGTCCATCTCTGTAGCGCTTCAGATAGCCGTCATGGGGTTTCGCATCTTCCGGCTTCATGAGCGTCTTGATATTGCATCCGATAGCCTCGGACGCGGAATAACCGAACATGCGTTCGCAACTCGGATTGAACTGCTCAATCAGACCGTAGCCGTCGATGAGGATGAGACCATCGACGACATTGTTGACGATCGCCGACGCACGTGTCCGGCTCTCCATGAGTTCAGAATTTCGTTTTTGAATGGCGGATGCCAGTTCGCCGATTTCATCGTCTCGATCCGTGGGAAGGTATTCAAACCTGTCCTCGTCGCTGGAATGGCGGACGGCGTTGGCAAGATCGGAGAGCGGCTGCATCATGGAGCGGGTAAAAATGACCGCGAACAAGGTGCTGATCAATATGACGATGAGCCCGACAATCAGGACTTCGTTGCGGCTTTGCGTTGCCGCCGCGTACCAGTCTTTCTTGGGTACGATGACAATGACACCCAGATTGGCCGATGCCTGGGAAAAGTAGCTGGTGTTGCGGATGAAATATCCCACTTCATCCGCAGTATAGAACAACCCCCGGTCTTCGGCGGTTTCCTGAACCCGCCGCACGATGTCCGGCAGCGGGCGCGTCAGGTTGCCATTCATCTCCAGTCGGTAGACAGGCTGCTGCATGCCGAGGTTGTGTTCCATGAAATCGCCCCATCCGTTGACAACGATGGTATGTCGCTTCGGGTTGATTTCGGAAAAGGCGGATTGCAGCATCGTCTCGTAGTTGACGTTTATGACGAGAAAGCCGAACCGGTTCCCGTCCTCATCGTCTATCGGCATCATGCCGCGCAATGTCGCGATGTAGGCGCCGTCCTGCTGGCCGTATTCCCGGTTGTAGGAGATATCGGAAAAGACGACATCCCCGGAGGGCGCTTCGACCGCGAACTTGAAATAGGATTCCAGTTTCTTCTGTTGAAGCTCCTCGCTTCGCTTCACTTTCAATCCATACCGCGTCCGGTCGACACGCACGAGCTCCCGTCCGGCATCTTCCACGCCGATATACCGGAACTGGAAATACTCCGGCCGTCCGCGGAGGACGGCTTGAAAGATGGTTGCAAGGCGCGAGCGCCAGAGAGCGTCGGTGGAGCCATCCAGGGGATCGACGCCCTCGTTCTTCATGCTGCGGATCATGCCCTGGATTGGCGGCGTTTCGGCAATTGTCTTCAGGTCATTGGCGATCAGATGATAGTCGAAGCCGAACCTCTGAGAGAGCAGCTGGGCTTCGGTGGCGAGATGTATTTCCGCCAGTTGAAGGGTCTCGGATCTGATGCGGACGTAGGAAAGCGTGCCGATCGTAAGCGTGGACAGGGCGACGCAGAAGGCGGTGAGGATCAGCGTTCTTTTCTTGAGGCTGGAACGGATCTTGAGCTCATGGAATTCCGCGACAATCTTGCCGAGCAGGTTTTTGTTCTTGGATGACACGGCAAGCCTCTGTTTCATCTCTTGATCAACAAACCTGTGATCGAAATCGAATACAGATCGCAAAATTGATCGATTTTAAAACTCCGAGCATGTTCCTGATCTCGGTTTTCAGCGCAAAACCGCGCCTTTGGCGGAAAGCCCGCAGAAACGAGTAAATTCGGCGGGAAACGACACCATCAAACGCCGCTTCTGACGCTTCTTGCCGTTCTGCCGACCTTCGGCCCGGGTTACTTTCCCAGACGAGACGTTATCCAGTCCGGCTGACGCACTCCCTCGGCAAGCAACCGTTCGATGCGGTCGATAAGCTCCTGCACGGCATTCACCACCTGGTCGGTATCGGCTCCGACATCGACCAGTTTCTCTACTTCCTTGGCCGGCTCAGCCAGGTCCTCGCAGCCGAACAGTCCCGCGCCGCCGTTTATGCGATGGGCGATGTAGCGCACATTGTCGAAACCGGCGGGATCGCACCGGGTGTCGTGAATGGACGATATGCTCGAGGCGAGCTCGCCTTTGTCGGTGTCCAGACGCTGCTCAAATGCAGACACCATCTGCATTGCCCTGGATTTAAGCGCATGGTTCATCGCGTTGTCTCGTTTGTTGCATCTATAAGTGTCTATCTTAAGTATTAATATTCTTTTTAAGAGTAATTTATTGTTAAATATGCCGATACTATAAACTCTGATCTTCAAGTTCTTTGTATTTGTAATATTTCCCGGTTTTTTCGGTTGCTGCGTGTATTTCCAGTTTGCGGGGCGTGTCACCTCCTTGCGTAAATTTGAGAGAACTTGTTCTGGCTTGTTTCCGCGGAGTTGCCTTATGACGGGATGTTGTCGGTGCAATATTCAGACTTCTCGTCCAAAGCGGTGGGACGGTTTCCATGCAGGTGTCAGTGGCAGCGCTGGTCAGGGAAGCTGCAGTTGACGGCATGGCGACACGTTCGGCGATGACGGCGAATGATTGGGCTTCTACCTACAAGGGAAGGTTCTTGAGGCTCTCGGCTTTCTGATTTCCGGCCGTAATTTCCGCTCTTATGGTGCGACCGTGAGTGTCACGATCCCGTTCTGACCGACCTGCCTCACTCGGTCACGCGAGGATCTGTTGCCGTGTGCGAAAGAAAACTACCCTCGAACGCATAATCGGGCAGGTCGGTGATCCGTTTGACCGGAAAGGACTTTCTGAAAACCCAAGTCTAAACAGATGCTTCAGGAGGGCACCGGTGCTGGACAGGTTCGTCAAAACAGGCTTAAAACCGGTCCTATCAGGTTAACTTGGGAGAATGCGGTCAAGGCGCAGAACTGCTTTCAGGCAGCCGCGATCACCTCAATCTCGATCTTCCAGTCTTCCGAGAGCGTTTGCGCGACGATAGCAGTTGTCGGCACACGCCTTTCGCCAAGAGCAGCCAGGCGGGCCTGCTGATTTTGCGCCGCGTAGGCAGGGTCCCTCATGTAGGACGTTACGCGGACGATGTTGTCCGTCGTCATTTGCGCTTCCGAGAGAATGCGACGGATGTTCGACCAGACACAGGTGAGCTGTTCCTTCAGAGTGTCCGGAGCCGTACCGTCCGCCGTCAGGCCCATGGTGCCGCTCAGATAGAGGATGCGCTGCGCGCCGGTCAGTTCGATGGCGTGAACATAGTCGCCGGTGGCCGGATAGATGCCGCTCTCCGGATTGACAATTCTCTCTTCCATGCTGAATTTCCTTTTGGTTTTGTCTAATATTGCCGATCAAAACTCGGCAAGAATAGAGAAAGCAATCGGCATGGTCGGAAAAACAGACAAGAGTCGCCGAAACCAATCGGCTAAGCGCCCGCTGGATGCGTTCGACCGAAAAATCTTAAGCGCATTGACGCGGGATGCGCGGCAGACCAATGCCGAAATCGGCGAAAGTGTGGGCCTGTCGCCGCCGGCGGTCTTCGAACGGATCAAACGGTTGCGTGGAAGCGGTGTGATTTCATCCACTGCTGCCAGGCTGAATGGTGCAGCTGTCGGCAAACCGATGCTGACTTTTGTTCATGTGGATGCCGATGGATGGGGCAAGAGCCAGCGCGTGATGAAGCTGCGCGATTTTCCGGAAGTTGAAGAGATCCATTCCGTCGCAGGAGATACCTGTGTCGTCCTGAAGGTCCGGACCGCGGATCCGCAAGCGCTGGAGCATTTCCTGTCGCAGCTTTATGTGCTGCCGGGCGTGCGCGGGACAAAAAGCTATGTGGTCCTGTCGACTTACCTGGAGCGGCCGGTGCAGGCGGACGTCACCGAGGACTGGCCGGCGATACCTATGCCACCGGTATGAACAGGGTCAGCCCACCGGCCGGTATCTGTGAACCCGGGACGGTTGCGCCGTTGCTGAAAACAACGGCAGCGACAGGCTGATAGGGTTGTTGATGAGCTTTTGGGTTGCGACAAGAACAAAATAAGAACATTATCGCGAAGCAATGTCCGGCGCACTGTCCGGATGTTACCACAGAGCAGATTGGTTGAATTGAATTCAGGAAACGGCCCGAACGCATTTGCAATGCAACCGCGGCCCCGGGCGTCTTCCCGAAGCCATGAAGCCGTTCAAACGCAAGACGCTTCAGGCGATGGTCAAAGGAGCAGGATTATGATCCGTGCCTTCAAATTAAAATACGCGATCTTCGCTCTTTTGATCCTCGGGGCAGGGTATGTTCTGGGATATTTTTTCGGGAGTATGCAGCCGTCGCCAAGCTATATCGCGGATCTGCGAACCATGCCGCTTCTTATGAATTCTCCGGAAGATGTGTCCGAACTGGTCAGGAGCCATCTGCCTGATGATCCATATGAGGCATTCAAGATCGTCGCGAACTCGTCTGAGCAAATAAAAGCGTATTACAGCAAAGAATGTGAATGCGATTTAATCGTTCTGCAGAGATACGTAACAAGGCTTCCTCTGCCCGACAGAGAGTTGACTATTTATTTCAAGGTGAAAGATGGGAAACTTGATTTTGAAAGTGCAGATGTCGTGATCTGGTTCGTTTAGAAAATGGACAGTTAAATTTATTCCTTAAGACGTTAATCCGGCAATCAAGATCGAGCAAAGGTGCTGGAGCGCCTTGCCCGAGGATCACGTGCTCGAGCATGTCGATTTGAATGGAATTCGGGAAGTTGCTCGAACGCAATTGCGATGCAAACGCTGCCTCGGGCATCTTCGTGCTGCCATGAACCCCTTACACGCAACACGCTCCAAATCTTGAAAACCGGTGAGTTTTCCAGCGCTTCCGCGCTCTGGACACAATCATTTTCTGAACGACCTCAAGCATATTCTTACGGGTCCGTGACCAAACTTGAGAAGGTGTTAGATGGAAAAAATTGAAGTCGGTTACAACGCGATCGGCACGACTGGTAATCTGGCTCACCACAAGTTCATTCTTTACACGCGCGCGGATGGAAGCACATTCCAGATTCATGGCGGCGGTTCGAGAGATTACGGATACAGTCCGGTCGAAGAACTTGTCTCCAGCGGCGTGCCCGGTCTTGTCGGATTCGGGCATCTGTCGGCAAAAGTCTTCAAGTCTTCAGCCAAGCAACAGGAGAATGCACTTCTGGCTCCGCGGGAAGTCATTTTTGAGGGAGAGGATCTTTCCAGAACCTTCTTCAAGATGGCTGGAATGGCGCAGGGAATAGCCGAGCAGGAGAGCAAATATCACGCAGACTCGAATAACAGCAATACACTGGTCGACCGGATCGTGCAGTGGTCCGGAGGGCGGGCGCCGGATCTGGACGAAAAGCACTGGTCACCCGGCAGCCTTGACGATCAGGAGTTCGATCCGGAATTTTTTTCCAAGTTGCCGCCGATCCTTTGGGGGAAGGACACCTATTCCAAGCACAAGGATGTGGTCGGGCAGCTATTCAAAAATACCGAAGAGGATGCGGGTGAAGAGGTCCTCCAGATTGAGGGCGCTCTCGATCCCCTGGATACAGCGCAAGGAGAAACTGACGGAGATCAGGCCGTCATGAAAGAGGCCGGTCGTATCGACTGGGGGGCGACCGAAGAGCCCATTCGGCAGCGGCATGCCAATGAGCCCGCCCTGACGGCAGGCATCATCGCGGAACTGGCTTCGGCCAAGTCTTTGGGGAGTGCCTGGGAACAGGATTTCGCAACCAGATATGAGGACTATCTGGTCTTCGAACCTGCTTTGGAGAGCTCCGCGAGCGGTCTGGCGCCTGATGTTCCGTCCCTGCCTGACCGCACGGATATTTCCGGATCCTTTCCGAGTGCGAATGAGCTGGAACCAGGTTCGCTTATCGCGACCGGCAGCGGGCAAGAGCGGCAATCCTCCTACGATACTTACAGACAGCTTGGCGCCACGCCGGAAGAGGAGGCGGCGGCTGTCGATGAATACAAAGCGCTTTTGAAGAAAAGTTACGTCGATGTCGGCGGGCGGAGCAGGGCGGCGGAAGCGCTGGCGACCTGGAGGTTCGAGCAGAGCTGGGGCCTTTCGGCGTTCGTGCCGGAAGGGCAGGGAACTGTCGTGAAGCATCCGGTGGAAAAGATGTATCCGGATCCTGAAAAGGACGGCCATGGTTACGTGCGGAAAGATGCCGAAGCGGCGCTTGAAGCCCGGGGCATCCGGGCGGCCCGATGGTATCTTTCGCCGAACGAAAAATCCGGGTCCGACAAGAGCAAGGGCATGACCGATGACCAGGGGCTGGGGCCGCGCATGACCTTGTCCTATGACGATGAAAGTGGCGTGCGGCACACGGTAACGGACAGCTTTCAGGCAGATGTGCGCAGCGCGGTCAAAGGCAGGAGAGAGGCACGCGGCCGGATGCATCGGGCAGAGGCAGGGCATGCCGGGCCGGAATTGCCGAACGCGGCTGCGGATGTTGCACCCGCACCGGTTCCCGCACCTTGACCGGAACCGTGCCCTGGAGGGGACGGGGAGGCTGCCAGCCAGAATTTTCACCTTAAAAACGGAATGAAGGAAGGCAGGAATGCCGACACCGGAACGTGATGCGCCGGCTCTGAAGTGGCCAACCAGGGCCACGCGGCGCAGGGCGTGTGAGGCGCTGTGTGCGCATATTGCCGCCGGATATTCGATCGACAGTTTTCCCGGCGCCGACAGGACGGCCATTCGCTATTACGCGGAGCAGTTTCCGGAAGACTTCCCGCCCGAGAAACTTGAGGAAGCCATGCGGCTCGGTTTGCTGGAATGGGAAAAGATCGGCAAGGAAGGTGCCAAGGGGGACCTTGCTAAATTCAATGCCAGCGCCTGGACCTTCACGATGAAAAACCGCGCCGGCTGGCGGGACCGGTCCGAGGCTGACACCCGAGACAATCCGTTGGCGCCGGGCGAGGCCAAGAGAAATGAGAATTTCAAGCCGCGCAGCTCGGAGGAAATTGCTCTGGGCGTTCTTGCCCTTCTGACCGCAAAGGATATGCCGACGGATGGCAACGGCTCTCAAGACGCTGATTGATCATATCGACAAGATGGCCGCGCCGGATCGCGTCGCCCTGCAAAAACAACTGGATGAGGCAGGCGTTCTTGAGCAGTTCGCTATCTGGCGTCCACAGCCGGGGCCGCAGACAGAGGGGTATTTCTGCGAAGCCGATCTGACGCTTTACGGCGGTGCCGCGGGCGGCGGCAAGACGGATCTGATCGCCGGACTGGCGCTTTTCGCCCATCACAAGACGGCAATCTTCCGCCAGTCGCTGAAATCCCTCAAGGGCTTGATCGAGCGGATGAATACGCTGTTGCGGCAGGCAGGTATGGGCAAGATCTCCGGCAATCCGCCGAGATGGGTGGGGCCGGATGAACGTATCATCGAATTCGGACATCTGGGCCTGCCGGGTTCGGAAGAGGACTGGCAGGGGCGCGATCATGACTTCAAGGCATTTGACGAAGGCGCGCAGATGGATCCGCGCAAGATCCTCTTCGTGCTTGGCTGGCTGCGCTCCGCACGGAAGGGGCAGCGCTGCCGCGGCCTGATTGCCACCAATCCGCCGCTGGGCGGGCAGGGTGACTTTCTGAGCGACTGGTTCGCTCCCTGGCTGGACCCGATGCATCCGCTTTACGGCAGGGTGAAACCCGGTGAGCTGCTCTGGGCCGTCTTCATCGACGACGGCGACGCCGTTCGCACTGTCTGGGTGGATGGGCCCGAACCGGTCAAGATCGAGGGCGAGATCCGCACTCCCAAAAGCCGGACTTTCATCCCGGCAAGGCGCGGCGACAACAAGTATCTGGGCACCGACTACGACGCCCAGCTCGACCAGATGCCGGAGCCGATGCGGACGGCCTTGAAGACCGGCGATTTCCTCGCTGCGCGCCAGGACCATGACTGGCAGGTGATCCCGTCAGACTGGTTGGACCTGGCCTTTCAACGCTATGACGAAGGTGTGGATGCCGACCAGCCCATGGATGTGCTCGCCGTCGACGTGGCGCAGGGCGGCAAGGACAAGACCGTTCTGCAGCCGCTGCACGGACGGAGGTTCGAGCAGAATATCGTGGCGAAAGGATCAGATACCAGGGACGGCGCGGATGTCGGTTCGCTGATCATCCGGGAGCGGCGGGACAACGCGCTGATCGTGGTGGACTGCACCGGCGGTTGGGGCGGCGATACGGTTGGATTCCTTCAAAGGGAAAACAGTGTCCCGGTCGAAAAATGCGTGTTTTCCGCACATTCGGGAGAGTGCGCGAAGGACAGCAGGATCCCTTTCTATAATCTTCGTGCGCAGCTTTACTGGCGGTTGCGCGAGGCGCTGCATCCGAAAAGCGGCATGGGGTTGGCGATCAAATGCACGTCGACCGTCAAGGCGCAGCTCACCGCGCATCGCTGGAAGATGAAAGGCGGTAGGATCCTGATCGAGAGTAAGGAAGAGATCAGGGAACGGCTCGGTTCGTCCCCGGACGAAGCCGATGCGATTGTCGAGGCTTTGGGATGGAAGGAAAAGGCGGAACTGAAGAAGGTGCTGAAGACCTCAAACCGGGCGGGGATGGCACCACTGTCCGATCCCCTGGAAGGCTTTTGATCAAGGATCTGTGCGTGCGTGACGCCAGTTTCATCGCCGCCAACATGCGGGTGGAGGATTTCCGGGAAATCGCCTGTCTCTGGAAGGACTGGGACACACGGGCGCTCGGGCTCTGCGCCCTGGAAACGGCCGTCCCGGGTATGGTCTGGTCGATCTGGTATGACGGTCAGCCGGCAGCGGCTTACGGTTTCAGCCGGGCTTCGGCCTTCGATCCCGAGCATTGGCAGGCCTGGGCTTTCGGGACGCGGCGGTTCAGGCGCTGCGTGCCGATGATGACCCGGCACTTCGTCGACCTCCGCCAACAGATAGAACGCGAATGCCGCCGCCTTCAGGTGATCTCACTGGTGGATCATGACATCGCGCATGGCTGGATCGAGGCGCTGGGCGCCCAAAAGGAGGGTCGGCTGCGGTCCTACGGCCGGGGAGGCGAGGATTTTTATGTTTATGGCTGGGTGCGGGAAGCAGCATCTCAGTCTTAAAAACGAGATGAATGCTGAAAATTCATGAAGATGCTTCGGTCTGGTTCTGTCTGTCACACAGCTCGGAATGGTACCGTCTACACCTTGCGCTGCAGGTCCGCTGACGGCTCACTGAGACGTCTCGGTTTCCCTGAAACCGATCAGTTCTTTTTTCTGATCTCAGCGGCTCTGCAGCATCGATCTGCCGAGGGAAAAATGCCTGCCGCGGTAATGTTTGCAGGTGCCATTCGGAGCAATCAAGAAACATCGTCCGAAAGCGCATAAAGATGCGAAGACGGAATGCGGTTGTTTGACAAGTTCTTATTCAAAAGTTGTGTCTAAACAGCAGCTTCAGACGAATTCAGTTGCTGGACGGTTCGTCAATTCGTGGCTAAAACAGTCCTCATACCGATAGCTTGAACAAGTGTAGCCAGCGCAGCGCGGTCAGCGCTTCAGCCTGTTTCCGCATCTTGCATGTCGAAACCACAGAGAGGCTGGCTCTCCGGGGGGCGGCAAGCCATGCGCTGTCGCAGGACCAGGCCCGTTCACCTTCGAAAAAAATCAATCAACTCAGAAAGGGACCACTCATGTGCATGTTTGGTGGGGGCGGCTCGAAGCAGCCTGACCCGGAACCGACGCCACCGCCGCCGCGCGAGCCCGATCCGCAGCGGCAGGCCCGGAACCTGCAGGAAAACAACCGGCGCCGCCGGGCCGCTGCCTATGGTACGCGGGCAACCAACCTGACCAGCCCGCTGGGTGTTGCCGATTACGGCAGCGCCTCCCGGCCTGGCGTAACGCTTCTGGGGCGGGCCTGATGGGCATTGTCGACGATCTGAAAACGGAACTGCAGTCCGCGCGCGCCGAGCGCCAATGGTATGAAGCCGACTGGCAGGAATATGTGACTTACACGGCGCCCGACATGGAGCGGGGGTTCAACCGGCCGGGCGGGGTGACCGCACCGGACGGAATGAGCGCCTTGAGGCATTCAGCGGCGCGCGAGCGTTCCCGCAAACTCTACGATCCGACGGCGGTCTGGTTGCTGGATCGCCTGGCCTCCGGCGTCGGCTCGCTGACCATGCCGGAAGGCTTTGCCTGGCATGGGGTCGGGTTCGGTGATCCTTTCGCGCCACCGCCGTCGCAGGTCGATGAAGAGTTCTTCGAGCTGGTGCGCGATCACCTCTTCCGCGTGCGTTATTCCGCCCGGTCCGGCTTTGCGCTCGCCAACCGTTCGCGGCTTCTGTCGACGGTGAAGCTTGGCACAGGCGTTCTCTTCCCGATCGAGAACGAGGACAATCTGGCCGATATCCGTACGCCGGTTCAGTACCGCTATGTGCCGCTCTACGAAATCTATCTGATCGTCGATGCGCAGGGGAACGATTGCGGGTTCTTCCGGGTGCGCATGTTGAAGGCCTGGCAGGCGGTGAAGGAATACGGCGGCAACGTTTCGGAAAAGGTGAAGGAAGAAGCCGGAGATCCGAAGCGCAAGAACACCGAGCACGCTTTCGTGCATGCGTGTTTCCTGCGAGAAGGCGGTCATGCACAGGCGGGGGACGTCCGGAAATCCCGCTATGAAAGCCTGCATTTCGAGGAAGAGAGCAAACATATCTGCCGGCGGGGCGGGTTCTTCGAATATCCGCTGGTGATCAGCCGCTGGGACCGGGACGGATTGTCGCCCTACGGGTCGCCACCGCAGGCAAAGCTGATGAGCGATATCAAGAGCCTGCAGAGCCTTGCCCGGGACGGGTTGATCGCAAGCTCACAGGCAGTGCGGCCGCCGATCGCAACGCATGCGCAGGAGCGCCAGCTCGATCTCAATCCGGGCCGGACAAATCCCGGTCTGATCGATGAACAGGGGCGGCCGTTGTTCCGGCCGATGATCGATACGGTCAATCCGGGCGCGGCCGACGCGCAGATCGAGAATATCCGTGAAAAATTGCGTGTCGGGCTCTATGGGGACCTCTGGCAGACGCTACTTCAGGGCAACGGCAGAACGGCAACAGAGGCCAATATCCGCCGCAAGGAAATGGCCGACATGATCGGGCCGTTCTCCACGAACATCATGGCGGGTAACGATGCCCTGTTCGAGCGGGAGATCGGCATTCTGGGCCGGCGGGGGGCGTTCGCTCCGGGATCTCCCCTGGCACCGCCGGAGAGTGTTCTCGAAAGCGATGTCACGCTGACCTCGACAGCGCCCATCGACCAGATGCGCGAGGCCGGGCATTTCGAGGCGATCATGGGCTTCCAGGACTATCTGGGTGTAGCCGCCGGTGCCGATCCGTCCATTCTGGATTTGCATGATCGTGAAGAAGAATACGACCTGACGCGGCGCGCATTGGGCCTGCCGGCGAAGCTGAAACGCCGCCCGGAGGAAGTGGAGGCGCTGCGTCAGGACCGGGCTGCGCAGCAGAAACAGCAACAGCAGCTTGCCGCAGGCGAAAGCATGGCACGGATGGCGAAGGACGGAACACCATTGTTGAAAGCCATCGGCGGGCAGGAGGGGCTGGATGGTCTGGCATAGCCTGAAACGGGTCGCACGGCGGCGGCGGGACAGGGTGGCAGAGATTGAACGGGCCTACCGGTCCGTTTTTTTGTGCCGGGAAGGTGAAACGGTGCTGGCGGACCTGGCTGCGGAATGCGGGATCTATCAGGCGCCGCCTTCCAGTCTCGAACCGCGTGCAAGCGGTTACCTGGACGGACGCAAGGCGCTTTATGCCCGCATCCTTGCCATGATCCGAATTTCGCCGGAAGAACATGCCGCACTGCAGGAAGCCGCTCGGCTGGAAGCCCTGCCAGATTTTGAAACGGATGAGGATTTTTGATGATCGACGGCGAAATTGACGTGAGCGAGAGCCTTGAAGCGGGGCAGGGCATGGACCCGGAGAATACCGGGTTCCTGTCCGCGCTGAGCGATGAGGACAAGGTTCTCGCATCCGAAAACGGCTGGCGGGGCGTCGGGAATATTCTGGAAAGCTACCGTTCGCTGCAAGAGCAGCTTTCCGGGTCGCTGACTGTTCCGGACAAGACGGCCAGTGCTGAAGAGAAAGCGGCGTTTTACGCGGATATCTCCAGGAACTGGACGCCGAATGAGGGGTATCAGTTCAAATTGCCCGACGCGTTGCCGGAGAACTTTCCCTACGATCAGTCCTTTGCCGAGGAGGCGGGAGGATGGTTTCAGGAAGCGGGGCTTCACCCGGACGCCGCGCAAGCGCTGCATGATCGATGGGTCGGCAAGATGGCCGGGCAGTTTGCTTCCCATCAGGAAACGGCCCGTGAGGCCTCATTGAAACAGACAGAAGCTGCGGAAGCGGCGCATCTGGCGCTGGTGAAGGAATATGGAGAGCCGGACAGCGACGGCTACCAGAACGTGGTTGCCAAGGCGGACAGGGCAATGAGCGGCCTGCAGTCGGCGGGTGTAGACCTTACGAGCTGGTTCTCGGAAAAGGGCGCTTTGACGGAAGCCGGAAAAGACGGCCTGCAGAAGGTGATCGATCCGGTCGCAGTCAAACTGCTTGCTTTTGTGCACGACAGTGCTTTTGCCGAGGACGGTTTGAGCGGGCTTGGCGAAGGTCCCGGCGGAGCAAATCCGTTCGACAAGGACAATCCCAATCTCAGGCTGCAATCGGAAATGCTGGAAAGCAATCCTGTACGCGCGCGCCAGCTGATCGTCTCCGCGGGCCGCAATCCGGATCTTTTCCGGGTTTAAGAGATTGCTGTTTCATGAAATCGCGTACCGATTTCCCCGTCTAATCCGTGTGGACCCTGGTCAAAATTTTGAAGTTGAAACTGGAACGAAAAGTGAACATATTTCCGGGTAAGGAAGCCTGACAGCAGGCGTATCGCAAGGGCGGAAAACTTCCGTCGAGGCGGTGAGCGGTTTGAACGGGATAGTGCGTTCGATGATTGGAGTGACCAGATGATAGCGAAGCGTATATTTTTTACAATTCTTAACACCGGGTTCCCGTATCTAGCCAATGTTATTTTTCTGAACGAGAGTAAAACCAATTTTATAATTTCTGGAGTTGCAATACTTCTGTTATTTTTCGGCCAGAATGATTTGTTCTTTGGAAGATATTATATTGATTTTTCTGTAATATTTTTGCTTTCTGTTATATTTTTATTTTTTATTCACTCCATTTATCGTTTGTGGAGTACATCTTCTGATGTTTCCCTAACCCGGTCGAAGGTTTGTTTGTCCGTTGTCTTGTTTTCTGTATTTCACCTGCTTTTCGTCGTGCTGCCAGTTGCTCCGGAGACGAACCGGATTGAATCGAATGGACTGCGACCGGTTCTGAAGCCTGGAAATATTGTTGTCAGTGAAAAGGCAGACTCGGGTCGCAGTGGTGATTTCATTCTTTTTACGAGTTCTGGCCAACAGAGAAAATTGGGATTTGTGGTCGCTGAGAATGTTGAATACGTAGGGGTTAGCGGTGAATTTCCCGCATATTGCGATCAAGGTGGTTGTTATATTCTGAAAAGCTTTTGTCCACTTGAGAAGGTGAACACAAACAAGCAAGCCATCACGAAATTCGATGAGCGGCGGGGACTGCTTGTTGTCACCAGTTTCGACCGTTCCGCTTTAACTTTTCAAAGCGAGCGCGAAATATTTCGGTACCTCATAAATAAAGAGGCCGTTTTCGGAAAAGTCGTTGGGGTGGTGGTGCCGGAGTCTTTTGTTTCGGGCGTTGTGCCTATTGACCAGGTCGTGAACCTGGAATGCAATTTGAGGTAAAAGATGTTCGGAAATTTCCTTATCAATCAAGCGAGAAAGCAAGTCGGTAAAGCACTTGGGAAAGCACCCTTTGATGGTTCTGTAAATGTAGACGGATTATTATTCTGGTGAGCGCGTTTCCGGGTTTCATCCGAGCTGGGAGAGACTTTACGGGAGCGACAGGCCACCCGTTTTCATGCCAGAGCAAAGAGAATTTCTCAAGGACTTGTCAAAACGAGACCTACCGGGCGACCGAACTTCTCTCGAGCATGATCCCCGCAAAAGCGCCAATCCGTTCGATATCAGGAAGCCGGACCTCAAATTGCTGGCCGCATTATTGAAACGTACTCCAGCGCTTGCGGAGCAACTGATTGTATCGGCAGGCCGCGATCCGAGGATGTTCGGGCTTTGAAAGCTCAAGAGCATGTCGCCTGAATTAAATTGAGGAGGCCGCCGCACGCATTTGCAATGCAAATTCTGCCTTTGGCGTCTTCCTGAACCCGGCCACCCGCCTAGACATAACACGCTCGAGAACGGTTTCCGTGGTTTTCAGTTTACCGTTGCTTCCCGTGCACCCCGGCCTTGCGCCGGGGTTTTGCTTTCATCCGGCGCATGGCTCCGGACAAGAGAGCTGAAGCTGCTGACACGCAATCCATACAGATTGGAACGGGGTTTCCCGGTTCCTGATTGCGCTGTGTCCGGCCGGAATACGGCAGCAGCAGCATTCCTGCACTCAATTCCAGTGCAAACCGCGGTGGGCCTTGTACGCCACCCGTCTTTCCCGGTGCGGCCGGAAATTCTCATAACAACTTCAACTCAAGGAAAATCCATGACTTCTGCAATTTCTGACATCGTCGTGCCGCGTGTCTTTACGCCTTACATGGCGGAGAACAAGCCGGCAAAGCTGGTCATGCTGGAAAAATCCGGCATCCTGGCGGCGCCGGCACCGGAGATCGCCAAGCGCTTCAAGACCGGCGGCAACCAGATCGAGGTGCCCTACTGGGAAGATCTGGACGATGCCGAACCGACGGTGATGGACGACAGCGACAACAAGATCACCACCAGCAAGATCACCGCCAGCGACATGAAGGCCTACAAGCATCGTCTTGCCAAGAAATACGGTGCCAAGACCGTGGCGAGTTATGCCGCGACGGGCAGGGGCGACAGCGCCATGAACCGGGTTGCCGAACGGATTGGCGCCTATTGGGGCCGGCGCAAGGAAGAGCGGATCATTGCCACCGCCGAAGGCGTGATCGCGGACAATGTGGCCAATGATGGTGGCGACATGGTGTATTCGATCTATTCCGATGTGGGGTCACCCACGGGGGCCAACCGGATCAGCTACCAGGCGATCAACCGGGCCCGGCTGACGATGGGTGAGAACCTCGACGATCTGCGTGTTATCGCCATGCACAGCTTCGTTTACGGTACGCTTCTGGATGATGAAAAGATCGAGTTCAAGAAGCCCTCCGAGGCTCCTTTCGAGGTGCCCTATTATGCGGGCATGATGGTTGTTCATTCCGAAATGATGCCCGTGACTGCGGGTGCGAATTCCGATGAATATTCCTGCTTCCTTTTTGCTCCGGGCGCTTTCATGCATTTTGACGAAGTCCCGAACCGGCAGACGATCTACGGCAATGAAGGTACGGAAATCACCCGCGATCCGGACATCGGCGACGGCGGTGGCGCTGACTATCTGACCACGCGGCGTTTTGAACTGATCCACCCGGCCGGCATGGATTTCCTGGCCAGCTCCCTTGCCAAATCCCAGGGCGCGTCGCTGGCGGAACTGCGCAATGCGGCGAACTGGGACCGGAAGTACACCCGCAAGAATGTGAAATTCGCCTGCCTGAAGGTGAATATCTAATTCCTGCTGCGAGGTATCGAATTTTCAGGGGTGGCTTCGGCCGCCCTTTTTCTTTGCGGGAAGGGGTTTGAAATGGACGAAATCATCATGCGGCGCCTGAAGCATCTGCAGACGCTTGAAGAAAATCACGAGTCGGATTTCCAGGCGCGTTGCGGTGACGGGAGAAGCAGCCCGGAAGAAAGACGCGCGGACCTGCGTGATGCGCTTTCCGCCGACTGGAACCGCAAACGCAAGACATCCGCCTCGCCAATGCCACCCAAAGCGCTCCCCAACGGCTGGCGCAAGGAGCACTGGAAGACGCAACAGGCGATGGCGGCTCACTATGCCGGTGTTACGACGGCCAACAAAAATGAAGCCGTTGAGGCACTCACAGCCTACGAGGCCCAATTTGCCGGAAATGCGGCAGCCTGATTTAAAAAAATAGAAAGCGTTTACATGTCCGGTACGGTCAACACATCCGTCGAGATGGCAAATCTTGCGCTTGCGCATTTGAAAGAGGCGCCGATCCGCGATTTTGATTTTTCCTCCGTCGCCTCCCGCTGGTTCCGTAATCATTACGCCGCCCACCGGGATGCGTACCTCGCCATGCATGACTGGGACTTCGCTACGGAACTTGTGAACCTGCCGGCGGAGACGGACAGGCCTCCCTTCCGCTGGACCTATCAGTACAGGAAGCCATCCGACAGCTTGCGCATACCACAACAGACCGTGAATGGTGAGGCAGGAGGCAGCATCATCGAGTTTGAAGTGGTCGGACAGCGGATCATGACCGATCAGCCACCGCCATTTCCGCTTCGTCATATCCGGCGGGTGATCCGCGAGGCCGAGTTTGCTCCTCTGTTTGTGCACGGCTTCTCGCTGTTCCTGGCAGCGGGCTGCGCTCATGCGATCACCGGCAAGAACAGTCGGGCAGAGGTCCTGCGTCAGGCGGCGCGGGAGACCTTCGACCAAGCTGGAACCTTCGACGCCATGCAAGGCACGTCCCTGCCCATGATTGACCTGGAAATAATCACAGACCGATGAGCTATCACCTTCAAGCAACGTTCAGCCGGGGCGAACTGGACCCCGAGTTGATTTACCGTTCGGATCTCGAACTTTTCCGCTCGTCTCTCGCGGAGTGCCGGAATTTCATCACGCTCAAGCGCGGCGGGCTGCGCCGGCGGGGTGGAACCAGGTTCATTGCGGAGCTCAAGAACAGTGCGGACAGCGGCTGGCTGATACCGTTCGAGTTCGGCAACGGCCAGTACTACATGCTGGAGTTCGGAGACTATTTCTTCCGGGTTTATACCCGTTCGGGCCGTGTCGGCACCGTGGAGGTGGCGACACCCTACAGCAAGACAGTGTTGCCGGAGTTGAAGTTCGTGCAGTCCACCGACACGCTGTTCATCACAGGTGGCGGTGTGCCGCCGCAGGCTCTGCAGCGCCTGGGTGAGACTTCATGGGCGATGGCACCGATGTCCTTCAAGGACGGCCCCTTTCTGGAGGTCAACATTTCGCCGACCAATCTGAAGCCTTCGGGCACCGGGAACCCGGTCCCTGACATGTCTTCCAACTCGGCGCCGAGCGGAACTGTTTCGGCCTCCAACGGCAGCGCAAGCGCATGGCAGGTGTTCAACCGTTCGGAAGGTAAAACTGTTCTGTCCGGCAGCGGGAACGGCTGGGTGCAGTATCACTTTCCAGGCGCGGTGGTGATCGACGGCTACATGCTGCAAGCGCCCGATGACAACAGCCAGAACGACGACATGCCCTGGCAATGGAACATCGAGGCGTCGAACAACGGATCGAGCTGGACTATTCTGGATACCCAGGACGGGCAGGACACATGGGCTTCGAACGAATGGCGGCAATATGCCTTTCACAACGAAACCGCCTTTTCCTATTACAGGCTGAGCTTCACTCAGGGTGGTGGCTCCAGTTCGGACAATTCGGCGATCGGACAGATTGTCTACCACCAGGCGGGAGAAGATCAGGCGCCGTTCAACCTGACTGCATCGAGCACGGCAGGCATTAACGGTGGAGCCGGGTTCAAGACCTCTGACGTCGGCAGACATGTGCGTTTTCGCGGGTCCGACGGATTCTGGCGCTGGTTCAAGATCACCAGCCGGACATCTTCCACCGTGGTGAAGGTCCAGCTTTTCGGACAGTCGCTTCAGGATATAAAGGCCCAGAGTATCTGGCGACTTGGAGCATGGTCCGAAACCACCGGCTGGCCGGAAACCGTCGGCTGGCACAAAAGCCGTCTTGCCTTTGCCGGAACCCAGCATGAGCCACAGAAAATATGGGAAAGCCAGACGGAGGACTTCACCAATTTTTCTGTTTCCCACGTTCTGGATGCATCGGACGCAGTGACCGCCGGCATATTGTCCGGGCAAGTGAACCGCATTCAGTGGCTCATTGACGACAGTGACCTTATCGTTGGTACCACAAGAGCTGTACGGGCCGTTGGCAAGGCGACCGACCAGGATCCATACGGGCCGGAGAATGTCGATCAGCGACCGGAAACCAATTTCGGGGCCAACAATGTCAGCCCAATCAAGGTCGGTTCAGTTCTGCTCTATTTTGGCCCGTATGCGACCGATATGCGGGAAATGGCTTACGATTTCGGAGCGGATGGCAGGGTTTCGCAATCGGTGAGCGAGGTGCAGTCGCATCTCTTTCGTGAGCGTATTTCCGGAGCCTGCTATCAGCAATATCCCGACAGCATCATCTGGGCCTGGGATATGCAGGGACATGCAATCGGCTTTACCTACGAGCGGCAGCAGCAGGTTTACGGCATGCAGCGTCATGACTTTGGCGGCATGGTGGAATGCATGGCCGATCTGGCCGGAGCCGGGGCGGATGAAGTCTGGATGATCGTCAAGCGGACCATCAACGGTCAGACGAAGCGCTATATCGAGATCATGCAGCGGCCCTTTTCGGCAGGCGCTATCGAAGATGCCTGGCATCTGGACTGTGCCAGCCGTTATGAAGGTCCCCCCGCGAACACGATTACCGGCCTGGACTATCTGGAAGGAGAGGATGTTGTTCTCTACGCGGACGGGACGGATTATCGCGCGCGCGTGTCCGACGGCGAGGCGAGACTGCCCAACGGGCAGACCGCGCAAAAGATCCTGATCGGACTGGATGTAAAGGCGAGAGCCAAAACGCTGCCTTTTCCGGTCAATGCCCAGGACGGATCGGCCATGGGCCGAAAAATGCGGATCGACAGTTGCAATGTCGCAGTTCTGGAAACCGGGACGTTGAAAGCGGGCTCCGACGAAACCTATCTGGACGAGCTGATCTATTATCGGGCAGGCGATCCTGTGGGGCAGCCGGCACCGCTGCGCACGGGCGTGCTCGATCAAACAATCGAAACCCGATGGGAAGACGGGGGGCAACTGACGCTTGAAGCCGGCGGCGGCAAACCCTGCACCATCCTGGCCATCAATTTCGGCCGAGACGCGGAGCCTTGAACCATGTGTCATCCAGCAATTTTAACGGCAGTTTCCGTCGTGGGGTCCCTGGCCGGCGGCGTCGTTCAAGCCAAGGGCATCAGCCAGCAGGCGGAAGCCGAGGCAAAGGCGGAGGAACGCCGCGCTCAGCTGACGGATCGTCAGAAGGAGGTCAACCAGACGCAGGCATCTTTCGAACGGAAACGAACGCTTGAGCGCCTGGACCGTGTGCTGGGCAACAACCGGGCCGCAGGAGCTGAACGCGGCTTGTCGGAAACCGGCTCGCTCACGGATGTCGCGGACGACAATGCTTACGAAGCTGCTCAAGATATTGAGGTGATCCGTTACAGGGCTGAGGGTGAGCGAAGCAATCTGACATTTGAATCCGCCGCCGCGAGAGAGCGGGCGAAATCCCAGCGCAGGGCCGGCAGCATCGGTGCCGCAGGCGCGATCCTGGGTGGCGCTACCGGTGCCGCAACCACACTCGGCAACGCCATCTACAGCAGCAGTTAAAATTCAGCCGACGACGGACGGTTCTCATAATATGGCAAGATTAGAAAAATACAGCGGTATGCAGGGGCTTCCGGGCGTGCGCCGACCGCAGGTAATTGCCGACAAGGCAGTCGGAAATGCCATCGAGGCGCTGGGCGGGCAGATCCAGCGATCTGCGGGACAGGCCGGCCGGTTGGCGCAGCTCGCGCAGAAGCGCCAGCAGCAGATAGACGACCTTGAGCAGGTCAAGGCTCAACGGCAGTTGGGTGCCTCTCTGCAGGCCAGGCAGGCGGAGGAGCTGCAGACGCTTCGCCCGGGAGGTGCCGGATACACCGA
This sequence comes from uncultured Roseibium sp., assembly GCF_947496995.1. GTDB lineage: Bacteria > Pseudomonadota > Alphaproteobacteria > Rhizobiales > Stappiaceae > Roseibium. Next base: position 533,816 of record NZ_CANMFD010000004.1, on the reverse strand, counting down.
AGCCATGCTCGCCCATCTGGAAAAGGGACGCGAAGAGGCTCTCAAAACGCTGCCGGAAAGCGTGCATACCAGCTTCAATCGAGAATTCGAGACAAGGCGGGCAGGGTATGTCAGCGGTTTTGCCGCTGAAGAAAATGCTGCAAACAGGGCCTATTTCCGACAGGGAAGTCTGGATGTTTCGGTGCAGCTTGCTTCCGATGTCCGGGAAAATCCGGATTTGCTTGAAGACGCTTTCAAGGAAGGGGAAGCGGTTCTGGCAGCGATGCCCTTGCCGCCGGGCGAGAAAGAAGATGCGCTCCGCGAACTGGACGAGCGCCTTACCGGCGCCTGGGTGGAGGCCCGTCCGCCAAAGGAACAGGTTGCTGTTCTTGAAAGCGAACTGAGACGACGAGAACTGCCCGCTGCCAGCGACGATGAGCTTCAGATCGAAGAAGAGGTGTCGGGGATCTCTAGGTCCGGTGAGGCGCCAATCCGGCTCAGGGAGCTGTCGGACGTTTTCCTGAAGCGGCTGCATGACAACGCGGTGAAAAAAACGATTACGACGGCGTTGGCTGAATCAGAACGCATCGCCGACAGGATTGCCAAGGCACATGGGCAATTCGACCCGAAAGAAATCGAGACCAATTCAGTTCTCGAACCGTTTCAGAAGGTGCAGTTGATCAACCGGCTGAACCATGCTATTTTGGAACAAAAAGTGAACATTGATGCAGTTAATCGGGTGTTATTCTCGGAGACAGGAGAAGAACTGGGCGTGGACCAAGGTTCTCTCGTGGATCGAGCCTTTACCTATCTCGATGACGGTGAAACAGATCGCAATGTACTTGCGCGAGGGATTCTGCAGGCCAAGGGTGTGTTGCCTGAACCATATGTGAATTCGCTCAAAAGGAACTTGGAGAGCAACGATCCTGAGGAAGTTGGCAGTGCTTACGAAAATCTGACGCAGATATTCGCGATCAACCCGAATGCTTTGCAGGATATCGAGCATGCGGAAGGTCTTGAGGAGTCCGTAACAAAATGGCGATTGCTCACCGACCTGGACGGGATGAATGCCCAGGAAGCTGCCGTAAAACTGGCAAGGACCAATGATCCCGAACGACGCGTTGATCTTGCACAGGAGTTTGAAAGAGAGCTATCCGGCGGCAGGTTGAGACAAGTCGATACCACAGGAATTCTGGGTCGGCTTGGAACCTCGGTTTACGGCAATGTTGAAATTCCCGGTGACGGATTTTTAAACGGAATTGACTTCGTCGAGCAAAATCGCCGGCAAAGCAGGCGGGGGGACGAGATCAAGCTTGCGGGGAGTATCAGCGATTTCGGCAAGTCCGTCGGTGCACCTGTCATAGGCCGTCTCAATCCGGATGAGCCGAGCGGATTTTATGGTGGACTTTCTCCTGATCAAATGGGTTTAGCCACCTATCCCTATGTCCGCCTGATGTCGGACCTGATGAACCCGGTTTCGACTGCATCGGTTCTTCTGAGCAAAAAAGATGGAACGGGAGGAGGCAAAAAAGCTTCCAATAGCGGCAAAAACGACAACCATGGTGATGGCGGAAGACGGATTCAAAAATCAACGCCACAGATTGAAGAACTGGGTGCAAGGCTTTCGGATGCGAAAACACGGCGTGAGAAGAAAAAGCTGAAAGAAAAGATCAAGAGAATTTCTCAAGCGGGACACCGAGCCAAAGCGGGAGAAGCTCATAGTCAGAGAGGAAAGGGCAGAAAATGAGCGACCAAAACTGGAACTGGACGCCAGGTGTCGGAGTGGGGCCCCTTAAATTCGGAGTATCCATTGATGACAATCAGACGGATCTTGATCTGAAGCTCCTGGTGCCGGAAGGGGGCGATGCTTCGGGCTGGGCAACCTACGAGGTCGGCGGCCCGAACAAAACGATCTCCACCGAAAACGGAAAGATTGAGTCCATCCAGTGTGAAGACTATTTCGGTTACAAAAACGAAAATCTGATCGGAATGTCCGAAGCGGAACTTGTCGCGCATATGGGTGAGGAACCATATGAGATTGGTGTCAGTGTAGAATACGATAACGGGGTGATCGAGACCCCTTTCGAGTATGACAACCTGGCCTTGATCGCGTGGTCCGCCGACGGGAAAATCGTAAGTGCTTCCGCCCATGAAATCGTGGACGATTAGGTTAGCACCCGATTTTATGGGCTGACTGAAAGAAAAAAGCTCATCTTCGCGGGAGTATCGAAGTACACGGTCCGTGCTCTGCCGGACGGAAAATTCTCTGGAAGACATACCTTTCAGCTTGTGAAGCTGGTGCCAGTTCTTCAAGTGGGGGCGCTCGACCGATACATATTTGATATTTTACTCAATGCACCCTGATCGATCTGCGGTGATAGCTTTTCTTTTTCTGTCGTTTCCAGACTCCTTTGCAAACCAATTCGGCCTCCACTGGCTCGCCGCTGATAAGGCGGCTTCCGATTCAAGAGTTGGTTGAGGCCCATCGTCCTTTACGTCAAGCCGTTCTCATGCGGGTTGATCTGGGAATGGGTACTCTTTTCATTTCAATATTTTGCAGAATTTCTCAGCCTTCAGGCGAACGCCGGATGCTCCGGCCACCAATAGATTCTCTTGCACGCGGCAATTGATGCTGCTGCAATTACGAAGGAAAATTCATGACAGTAGCAGCCTTAACAGACGGCCGCGCCCAGATCCAAGGCGATGGCGTGACCAATCGTGTCGACTTGCCGTTCCAGTTTGTCGATCAAACCAACCTGCAGGTCATTCACACTTCCACGGAAGGTGAAACGACGATCTGGATTTACCAGCAAAGCCCAGGCAACTGGTCCTATTCTGGTGGGAATTTTTCGACCGGTACCGTTTTCTTCGACGCCGCGGCGTTGCAGACAGGAGAACAATTGACAGTCTTGCTGGTCAGCGGGTTTGACCAGCCCTACAGCCTGGCAGGCGGGGAAATTGACCCAACCGTCATGGAGCGGGCGATGGACCGCACTGCGATCAACATGCAGTCCGTGGCGACCCGGGCACTGATGGAAAACAACGGCGGCTTCGATCTTCTGGGAAGGCGCGTGACCAACGGGATCGAAGCGGCAGACAATGGCGACTTGCCGACCCTTCAGCAGGTGCTGGAAATAGCTTCGCTGCCAGGAGCTCAGGGACCCAAGGGACCGGTTGGCGACCAGGGGCCGACAGGACCGGCCGGTGCCCAAGGACCGGAGGGCCCGCAGGGACCACAGGGGGAGCGTGGTCCCCTCGGCTATGAAGGTCCGAGAGGGCCGACCGGACTGCAGGGACCGGAAGGTCCGCGAGGACCGGAAGGACCGACAGGGCCGACGGGGTCGCAAGGACCGATCGGCATACAAGGCACTCAAGGCCCGGAAGGTCCTGTGGGTAAGTCCTTTGATCCGGACGCTTCCGGTCTCACTGCAGACAGGAGCGCTTACAATGCGGAACCGGCCAATTTTTCATTTCTCGACGTCGAGACGGGAACGGTTTATTTCAAACTTTCCAACGATATAGCTGCCTGGTCGGAGGGTGTTCCCTTCGGCCGTGGGCCTCAAGGGTTGCAGGGCACGCAAGGCATTCAAGGGCCGGCCGGGCCGGTAGGGATCGTCCATCGGGGGAACTGGGCAAGTTCACAAAGCTACGACGTGGGCGATACCGTCTCCCATGACGGATCATATTACATTTGTGTTGAGGCCCATACGAATGTCCTCCCGGAAGATGCCGCTACTCAATGGGATATCGTTTCCTCGAAGGGCGAACGTGGCCTGCAAGGGCAGCAAGGCATCCAGGGACCTGAAGGCCCGCAGGGGATTCAGGGTCCGGAAGGGATCCAGGGGGCGAAAGGCGACACCGGTGCTCAAGGTCCGACGGGAGCTCAAGGTCCGCAGGGGCTGCAGGGAGACCCTGGCCTTATATACCGGGGAATGTGGTCCTCCGGCGAGACTTACAATTCCGATGAAACTGTTACCTACAACGGCTCGGCCTATATTTCGCTGACGGTAAACGTCGGGCAGAACCCAAGCACGTCTCCCGATGACTGGGGGCTGTTGTCAGCCAAGGGTGATACTGGCGCTACTGGGGCAACCGGACCGCAGGGTGCACAGGGTCCGGTGGGTTCAACCAGCTACGACGCCGGAACGCTGGACGGGCTGAACAGCACACAGTTCGTGCGCTCCGATGCAAGCGACACCATGGCTGGAACCTACACCGTAACGGGAAATCTTACGGTACAGGGGAGCTGCTACGTCGGCAAAAACGGAGGCAGTGACAGCAACGCTTATTTTTACGATGACAACAGCAATACTTGGAGGTCGTTGCAATGGGATGACAGTGTGAACCACTTTCGATTTGAGGATAACAGCGGTTCATTTTGGAAAGTTTCTGGAGTGTCTGACACCTCATCTTCGAGTTCTACAATTTTTCCTATTGGTCATGTTATTGATGTCTCAGGCGGCGGTTCGAATTACACGATAAATTCAAGTGTTCCAGCGAGAACTGCAAACACTCTCTTTTATGGCGTAAGTGGCGGCTCTGCACTCTCCGGCACGTGGCGAGCTCGAGGTCGTATCGAGGTTAATAGTTCAAACCGATTTTATGTTTGCCAACGAGTAGCTTAAGGAGAGTTAAATATGTCGATTATAGACATAAAAAAGTTTCTAGGATTTTTACCGAGTCCCGAAACAGATCATGATGAGTTCGATATGAGCGTAATTACTGGGATTGCTTTAATTGAGGGTAGACTTGATCGCGGCCCAAGCGAGATTATGCACTATGGACTTCGACCGGAAGATGTATCTTCGAACGCACAAAATATTCGAGTGCAAGCTCAATTATGGCGCAATTCTGGTGGTGTCATACCGGACTGGAAGCCCCCAACAATTGAGGAATTTCGAAAAGAAATGCACACTCTCTCTGCTCGGCAACTCCGTTTAGGGTTGATCCAGTATGGCTGCACATTGGCTCAAATAGATAGCGTAATTGAATCTCTCGAAGACGATATACTGAGGGATAAGGCCAAAATAGAATGGGAATATGCAACAGAATTAGAGCGTTTGCACCCACTCATACTTAATTTATTTGCGGCTCTCGGATTTAGTCCCGAGCAAGTAGACGATCTCTGGCGAGAATCTATGCAAATCTGATGTTTCTGACAATTTGAACTATTTATCCCGTTGTTAGGCGGTTTTTGCTTGAAAGAAACTTAATGACAATCGTTCCCGACTGGCGCCGGGTCCTGAAACGGGCGTGGAGCGTTCGTCTGATTGTGTTTGCGGCGTTGTTCTCCAGCGCCGAGGTGGCGCTGCCGTTCCTGGGTGATTTCATTTCACCCGGGAGAATGGCTGCGCTGTCTGCGCTTGCAACAGCGGGCGCGTTCGTCGCGCGGATACTTGCACAGAAGGACATGGAAGATGGGACGTAATACTCGTCTAGCGGGCGCCCTTGGTGCGGCCGCTATCGCTCTGGTCGGGGCCTGGGAAGGCCTGCGACTGACTGCTTATCGCGATGTCGTCGGGGTGCCCACAATTTGTTATGGCGAGACCCTCGGCGTCAAGCTTGGAGACCGACACACAAAGACCGAATGCGATGCCATGCTGCTGGCTTCGCTCAAGAAACACGAAGCCGGGATGCGGAAATGCCTGAAGAGGCCGGATACCATTCCTGCCCGTTCCTATGTCGCGTTTGTCAGCCTGACCTATAATATCGGTGTCGGGGCTTTCTGCCGATCCACCGCTGTGAGACGGCTGAACAGGGGGGATGTCGAGGGGGGCTGTGATGCGGCGACGTGGTTCAACAAGGCTGGCGGACGCAAGATCCGGGGGCTGGTGAACCGCCGCGCGGCGGAGCATGAGCTTTGTCGTGAAGGTGCGCGGGGATGATAGCCTTGATGTTGGGAGCTGTGCTCCGGAACCGAACCCTCAAAACCCTGATGATTCTGGCCGCCGTTTCGGGCGGCTTTTTTGTCTGGCACAAGATTGACAGAGCCAATGCAGTAAAGGCTGCACGGGAAGGCTACGTAAGGCACGTCGAACTGGTCGCAGCACAGAAGCAGTTGGAACTGCTTGAACACCGGCAAGCGATTGCCGATACGGCCCGGCGCCATTTGCACACCGAAATCGAAAAGGCCCTCGCCGAAGCGGAGGCCGCCGAACAGGAGCTTGAGCACTATGTCTCGACCGTTGAAGACAACTGTGTTGTTAAGCCTGACCTTGCTGAGCGCCTGCGGAACCGTTGACGGACGTTTGAAGGCGGCGGCGGAACAGGTCGGCCGTCTCGATGCGGAAAAGACACTGCCGAACTATCCGGCCGATTGCCGGAAAGAAGAGCGTTCTGGTGCCCGGATAGGCGAACCACTGGACGTGGCGCTGCTGCGAAGTGATCGAGCCTTGGGGCGGGCGAATGCCCGCGTGCTGCGTTGCGCGGGTTGGTATGATGAAATCAACACCGGTTTTGCCAAGGAGGAGTCGTGACTGAAGACGAGATGCGAGAAATCGCCCGGTTGGGCGGTAAAGAAGGCGGACGGGAAGGGGCGTGGGAAGTCCTTCGGGCATTGGGTGTCGACACTGAACACCCACTCGAAGCACAGAAGGACATGCATTTCCTGCGCGACCTCCGAAAAGGAACCTCCAGCGTCAAGGTGAAATTCACAAATACCGTAATTGGAGCCTTTGCATTGGCCGGTCTCTACAAGATTTTTTCTGGTGTCATATGGGAACCTTGAGTGAGATCCCGGGATATGATGGTGAGCGACCGGCCTCTGGAGATCTCGGCCCTTCTAAAACTGATTTCGTAGGTCCGCTTCGCCGGGTGGAGAGGTTGGAGATAGAAATATTCCCCAGTCTGATTTCTGGGCCGCTGTGATTTAGTTCCCAGGTTCCAGTCAGTTTCTATGGCACTTTTGAAAGCCAACTTTTCTTGCCGTGGTGATCAGATCTATCCGCGTATTCGTCAGGCCACAGCAGGGCGGTAAGAGAAAACGCAGTCGGGGGACTACACACTGTTCACTAAAACAGAGCTAGTATCCTGCATTTGGCGCGACTATCTCCAATTCACGTACAAAACGACCGGAAACGGTTGCCATTGATTGGAGATACCAGTGAGTAAGCCCGTAATCCTACAAATTGATGCTTCGGCCAGAAAGTCCGGTTCCGTAACGCGCGAGTTGACAGGTGCCATTGCAACACAGCTCCTGAACAGCTCTCCGACTGCGAAAGTTCTGGTCCGTGACGTTTCGCAGGGGCTGCCTTTTCTGGACGAAGAGTGGGTTGGTGCAAACTTCACCGATCCTGCGGAGCGAACAACGGAGCAAAGGCTGAAGCTGGCTCTGTCCGACACACTTGTTGCAGAGCTGAAGGCTGCGGACACGATCGTGATTGGCGTGCCCGTCTATAACTTTTCGATCCCTGCAGCTCTAAAAGCCTGGGTCGATCTGATTGCGCGGGCGAGGGAGACGTTCAGATATACGGAGAATGGGCCGGTTGGCCTTCTTGAAAGCAAGAAAGCTTATCTGGCGGTCGCGTCCGGAGGGACCAAAGTGGGCTCGGAAATCGACTTTGCCATCAACTACCTGAAACATATGCTCGGATTTGTCGGCATAAATGATGTCACTGTCATTGCCGCTGATCAGCTGATGATGGATCCGACCAAACAGGAGGCTGCGTTGGCGCAAACGCGTGAGCTGGCAGCATGACAGTTGAACCTAGCGCGGACAGACTGCTGAAAGCTCGATTCCAGTTGTCCTCAAGTCTCAGAACGTTCCGCTAGCGAACAAACGGACAACTGTTTTGGTCAAGCGTTAACAAGCCAAAACCGTTGTCCGATTCTGCCCAGTCTCCGCGAAACATTGTGGACTCAATCTATGATTGTGAGGGCGCCTGAGAAAAGTGGGGTGAATTTTTTGACTTCGGCCCGCAGACTCTAGCCAGGATAGGAACCGAGCGAGATCTCTGGTCGACAGATCCCTCGTTTCCATATCCTGCCTGCACCTTCTGGTGCAGCAGGTTGGAAACGCTTTTTTATTCTTTTTATTGCGGAGTATCTTTGGCCGACATTCCGGTATCAGTTTATTTTGTCTATCTATTTCCGGGTTGGATCAGATAACGCCAACCACAATGGCAGCCAGAAAAGCAAGGGCTGCAAGGAAGGCAATCATATTCAGGTTCCGTGAAAGGATCATCTGTGCGCTCCCGATTACCTCTGTTTGACGAAGCGATATTAAGGCAGCCGTTCCGGGAAACGAAGAAAAAAAGATGCTGCAATGCAAAGCCGGGATGCGCTCTTGAGTTGCGTTTCTTCAGGATCTGTTAATTAAGGCATTGATAGAAAACAGTCCCTGCGATTGCAAGGAGTGCGATTTTTGACCTCAGACAGGTTAAAAATTTTTCTGGCTGTCGATTTGTAAAGCTCCGAGATCACAACGGTTATTGAAGCCCCGGCTCGCAAAGAAACCCGCAGATAACCGGGGAAGTGGGTGGTAGTCTAATGTTAACAGGCTGTTGCTATTATCTTCGCTCATACGCGATCAACGCGTTGGAGTGTTAATGTTCAATCTTAGCAAACTTGCTGTTCTGGCAAAAGATCACAGCGCTGCAGGCCGAAAAAGCCTGATCTGCATGCTGACGGATCTTTTTGTAAGTGCAGGCGATGACCGGGATGAACAGATCAGTCTGCTTTTTGGCGATATCGTCCTGAAGGTTCTAGGACAGCTGGAGGAAGAGACCCGAATCATCCTGTCCAAGAGGATGTGCGCGGAAAAAGACGCACCGCACGAATTGATGGTCAAATTAGCACAGGATACGCTGGTCGTTGCCGAGCCCGTTCTGGAACAGTCTCCCGTACTCACTTCCGAGGACCTGGCGGACATAGCCAAGACAGCGTCCATGGACCATCTCGGCGTCATTGCAGGCCGAGACTCCGTCGATAAGTCAGTCACATCCGTGTTGGTCGATCGGGGTGATGCAGGTGTTCTGAGCAAGGTTACCGAAAACAAGGGAGCTCACTTTTCCGATGCTTCTTTCCTGAAACTGGTCGAGAAAGCCAGGACCAACGTACAAATCCAGGCTACGCTCATTCACCGCCCGGATTTAACTGAAGAGGCTGCCAAGGCCTTGCTGCCGTTCCTGACGGAAGAGCTGAAAGAACGTATCGCTGCTCTCGGTGCAGACAACACGCTTGTTCAGTTGCTGGCGCAGCGGGCAGCCCTTGAAGTGGCAGCCCGGTCCCAGAAACTTGAGGAAGCACGGGAGCAGTCCAACACGCTGATCCAGGATGTCGTCAGCAAAAAGGCGAAAATCGGCGATGCCGTGATCCTTTTTGCGCGGGCAGACCGTACGGCAGAATTGGGTATGCTGCTGGCCAAAGTGAGTCAACTTCCGCCAGCGGCTGTGTCTCAGCTGCTGTTCAGTACCAGCGACAAGCCACTGGTCATACTCTGCAAGGCAAACGGAGTTCCGCCAGAAGCTTATAAAGAGATCCTCACGATGCGTGCCAGGCGGCTTCGTATTGGCGGTTTGGAGCTGAATGCTGCCATCCAGCGATATGCCGCCCTGAGCGAAGAGGGAGCAAAGAGGTCGCTCGAGGTCCTGAAGCAGTCGGGTGCTTCGTTCGGCCTTAAAATCGGTGATGAAAAAGCAGAGCCGGATGAAGCGGTTGTGAAGAAAAAGATCCCTTTCGCATCCAGCAGAAGTTCTTCCTCCAGCTGAAGTCTATCCCGCCGTTCGTTGCAACGTAGCGGTCATAGCTGCTGCGGAAATTAGAAATCCACCCCCTACCTTGTTGACGATCCGCAGAAGAGACGGGCTTCGCAGCTTTCGGCCAACCGCCGCAGCTGCAAAAGCGTAAATTGCTGCATTGAAAATGCCCAGGACCACGAATGTAATCCCCAGCAGTGTCAATTGCGGCACAACGGGGGCCTGGGCAGCGATGAAGTGCGGCAGAAATGCCATGAAAAACACTATGCCCTTCGGGTTGAGCGCGGTAACGATGTAAGCATGCCAGAAGATCTTCCGGGCGGGTATGTCCGCCACTTCATGCGCGCCAAGTGCGGTGGGCCGGCTGCGCCACATTTTGATCCCAAGCCAGATCAGATAGATTGCCCCGATCCATTTGAGTATCGCAAATGCAGTGGTGGACGCCGCTAGAATTGCGCCCAGACCGAGGAGAGAAGCTGTCGCCGCGGTCGCATCGCCCAATCCTACACCCAACACGCTTGCGAGAGCCGATTTCCTGCCCTGGGTCAGGGCATAGCTCACGACAAGCATTACTGTCGGCCCGGGGATGGCCAACAGGATCAGCGTTGCAACAATATAGGCGGAATATAATTCTAGCGTCATGAGAAGCCTGAAGAGTTGTCTGCCGAAACTTAGCCTGCCGTTGAGTGTTATTCAAGCAAGCGCACCTGCTGTTGAATGGTTGGGAAACGTCGGAAATATGCGAATTGTCACTCAATTTGGTTGGGCCGTCCTGGCAGGGACAATCTTTGGTTTTCCTGCGTTTGCTGCGGGGGAACATGTTCCGGAGGCCAAGCCGTTGGCTACAGCGCAACAAGAGCCATTTCTGGAAGGGATCGACACGCCACCCGCCAAGCCAAAGGTTCCGGATAATCCCGGAAACACTCCAGGTGTCGTGCCAGAACCTCTTGCAGCATGTGTGATTCCAGGAGCCTTGCTGCTCGTGGCCGAACCACTCCGCGGTGGCGAATATCAAGATTGCGGGATTACGGACCCGGTCAGGCTTGCCGGTGTCGTGAGAGGGGCGAACGTAACAAAGTTTCCCGCCCCAGTGACAATCTCGTGCGACTTTGCCAGGGTTCTGACTGGCTGGCTGAGACAGGACGTTCTTCCCGCAGTTGAGCATGAATTCGAGAGTGCGGTGGCTATCGTGGCAAGCGGACCGGGTTACCAGTGCCGCCGGCGGAACAACCAGCCTGACGGTAAGCTCTCCGAACATGCACTGGGAATGGCCATTGATATCACTCAGTTTCAACTCGTCGACGGCTCAGACATTTCCGTCGAAAAAGACTGGGGAGTCGAGACCGAAAAGGGAAAGCTGCTGCAGGCAATTCATGCCAAGGCCTGCAAACGCTTCACGACGGTACTCGGTCCGGATGCCGATCCCAACCATCGATCTCATTTCCATCTGGATACAGGCTGTCATGGTCAGGACTGTACATATATTATCTGCCAATGATCCCAATCGCAGCTTGCAAATCATCTGCAAGCTTGTTCCATTCGATCCACTGACCGCAAACGCCGGAATCCCTGATGGAACGATATACGACTGCCGTTGAAGCCGCACTGGACCTCCGGCCCGACCAGCCGATTTACTGTTTCAGACCCGAGGTTTTGCGTCAGGACGTGAGGCAGTTTCAGGCCCTTTTTCCCGGGAAGACCGCATATGCGGTGAAGACCAACGGGGAACCCTTCGTGCTGGACGCGATCGCAAAATCCGGCATCGATTGCTTTGACGTCGCGTCTCCGGCTGAATTCGCTGCCGTCCGCAAGGCCGCTCCCAAGGCCGAGATGCTCTACATGCATCCGATCAAGGCTCAATCCGATATCCGGCTCGCCCTTGAACAATACGGCATCCGCACGCTGTCCCTGGATCACGAGGACGAGGTGGCCAAGATCCTGCGGATCGTGCGGGCTCTCGATATAGATCCGGCCACAATAACGCTGTTCGTACGCATCGCTACGAAAGGCCACGCAGCCTATGAGTTGTCGAAGAAATTCGGTGCGGCGCCGGCTCATGCGGTCGAACTCCTGCAGCGTATCGACCGCATCGGCTTCAAATGCGGGCTGTGTTTCCATGTAGGCAGCCAGATTGAAGAACCCGAAACTTATGAACGGGCTCTGGCTTCGGCAGACTGGATCAGGTCACGGGCAGGGGTGCCGATTGTCGAGTTAGACGTTGGCGGTGGCTTCCCGGCTGTCTATGGCCACGACCCGCGGCGCAAGGTTCGGGAAATGCCGTCACTTGATGAGCTCATGGCGCAGTTGAAGGCGGATATTACCGATTGGCAATTTGATGATTTGCCGCTGGTGGCCGAGCCAGGACGGGTCATTGTTGCAAGGTCGATTTCCCTGATCGTCCGGGTTCTTCTGAAAAAAGGCCGCCGTCTTTACATCAACGACGGCATCTGGGCCTCCTTGTCGGACAGCTGGACCGGCAAGATCACGTTGCCGGCGCGGTTTATCCCTGACCCTGCCCGGAAAACAAGGTCGGGGCAGGCTGACAAGATAGTACCGTTCAAGGTTTGTGGTGCGACCTGTGACAGCGTGGATATTCTTTCCCGTCCGTTCTGGCTCCCGGAAACAGTCGATACGGGAGACTGGATCGAGATAGGTCATATCGGTGCATACAGCCTGTCATTGAGAACGCGGTTCAACGGGTTTTATCCGGACAAGGTGATTGAAGTCAGCACGCCCTTCGATGCCGGTGAAGCACCCGAAAGCTTTGCCTCAATCGAAACGATGGCTGACTAGGCGGGGGCTAAAAAAAACGGCAACAAGCGGGTGGTCAGTGGTGCTAACCTGTCGCCTGTTGCCGCAAGTTTACGGGCTAGGGGGTATTCGGCTTTAGAAGCCTATTGGCAGAAACGTTGCTCGCCGCCATATGTCGTGTAGGTGCCGGTCGACGAATTAAAAGACCGGTATTTCGAGGAACAGTATTGGTACCAGGCAGGGCTCCACGGCTGGTATCCGACAACTCCGTGTACTCGTCCGGGATACGGGGTGGACGGATAGTAGTTCACAGGCGGGGGGGCGGCGTAGCTCGGTTGGCTGGTCGCGCCCAGCAGGATGGCACCAGCGGCAAGGCCGATGACACCAGCTGCGACGGCAGCACCGATATTGCCATTGTTTCCGTGTTTTTTGTGACCCTGCTTGTTGTTTTTGTTCCACTGGTTCTTGTGGTTCTTTTGCTCCCGATGCGACCGGTTATGCTGGTTGTGGCCGCCACGGTTGTCATTCCAACCGTTTCTTGGTCCTGCTTCTGCGGTTGCGATTGTCGGCAGAACGAGTACGCCTGTCAGGGCGGCGGCGATAATGCGTTTGCTTGTAGTGTTCATCGTCTCTCTCCAATGGCCCGCGCTTTTTGTGAATGGCGCCGTAGCTGATATTGAGAGAATTGCACACGCGGTCTGAACGCGTTCTGAGATGCATGTTCATCTGATGTTCAGATTCCAGACGCAGGGATTTCCGCATATTGTGCCGCAGGAAAAAGGTCTCCGGGAGTACCGGCGATCAGAAGGAATAATTGGGGGAACCGCAACGCCTTGGACAAAGAAACAAAATCCGTCATCCGTCCGACAGATAACGAGGCACGTATGCTGGCAAAGGGGTTGATCCGCTCTGCGAGGTTCGGTGCTCTTGCGGTGCTGGAAGCCAAGTCCGGGCATCCGCTGGCCAGCCGGGTTTCTGTCGCAACGGATCTCGATGGAACGCCAATTATTCTCACAAGCACATTGTCAGGTCACACTGCAGCAATTCTGAAAAATCCAGCCTGCTCGCTGCTCGTCGGAGAACCCGGCAAGGGCGATCCTCTGGCACACCCGCGAATTTCGCTCTTTTGTAATGCCGTGCCAGTTGAGCGGGGGAGCCCTGTCCATGAACGTTTGCGTGCTCGCTATCTGGCGCGTCATCCCAAGGCAGAGCTTTATGTCGATTTCGGCGATTTCTCATTCTTCCGGCTGGAGTTTCTGCGCGCCAGCCTGAACGGTGGTTTCGGCAGGGCTTTCGAATTGAGGCACGAGGACCTGCAGACACAGGTGAGCAATCTGGGGCATTGGGCGGAGTTTGAAGCCGGCGCCGTCGCGCATATGAACGAGGATCACCGGGACGCCGTAAAGCTCTATGCCGAAGTGCTGTGCAAAGCAGAGGTGGCCAATTGGCGACTGGCTTGTCTGGATCCGGAAGGATTGGATCTAGTCGCGGGAGATCGGATTGAGCGGCTCTGGTTCAGCGACCCGCTGGACGATCCGAAGGACCTGCGGCCAGCGCTTGTTGCCCTGGCTCTGCAAGCGCGCAATGCGTCTGGAAGCGCCTGAATGAGAGACGCTCTGCAATGGCTGCCAAAACCGCGGCCATTGCTCCTTCTCGTTACGGTAGCCGGACTTCCTGTCAACTTCACCGACTTGCTGCCGGGTTCAAAACCCACCTTGTCAGTCCGCAAATCCGCGGCAAGGTCTGTCTGACATGATAGTGGCCGCGGCTGTTTCGATCTGTCTCGGTCCGGCCATTTGTGCTTCAAGCAGCGCGCAGGTGCCCGAGGAAGTCGCCAAGGCCTTCACGGATGGTGCCGATCTGGTTGGAGACCTCCTGTATCCGGCCAACCACTTCTCTCACTTGTTGACCGGAGGTCTGGGCAGCCCGGTTCACCTCGGAAATATTCTGTGAAATGTCTTCGCTGCCACTGGCTACCTGATGCACATTCATCGCTATTTCCGAAGTGACCGCGTTCTGTTCTTCGATTGCCGAAGCGATGCCGGAAATCTGGTCCCTGATGTCAGTCATGGATTTGACGACTGTCGTTATGGACTGGGAGCAAGATGCGGCGCCGGACTGGACGCCGCTCAACTGCGACCCGATCTGGCCGGTCGCCTCGCCTGTCTGGTTGGCGAGCGCCTTGACCTCTGATGCCACGACAGCAAATCCCTTACCTGCTTCGCCGGCTCTGGCCGCCTCGATGGTCGCATTCAGTGCCAGAAGATTGGTCTGAGCGGCGATGTCGCTGATGAGTTTCAGGACTTCGTTGATCTCGTCGGCCGAAGCGGAAAGGCTTCCGACCGTAGCACTGGACGTTTGCGCCTGTTCAGACGTCTGGGTTGTAGAGGTATTGGCCAGGGTGATCTGGCGGCTGATCTCCTGAATCGAGCTGGCCAGTTCCTCTGATGCCGAGGCGACGGACTGAGCGCTCGTTGTTGCCTGGTGCGCGGCCGCGGAGACCGTGTTGGCGCGTTCCTCGGTTTCCTGGCTGTTCCTCGCAAGCTGGTCCGCGCCGTCTGCAAGTTCCTGCAAGGCGCTTGTCACGGTGTCGCAACTCGACATCAGCAGGCTTTCCAGCTGGTCCGCCAACCGGAGACGCGTTTCTCTGCGATCGGTCTCGGCCTGTGTTTCCTCCTCACGCGCCTGGTCTTGAAGTCGCTTCATTTCGATCGTGTTCACGCGGAACGTCTCAAAGGCTTCGGCTACTTTTCCGATTTCGTCCCTGGACTGTACGCGAACCTCCACTTCGGTGTTGCCCTGAGCGAGTTGAAGTAGGCCGTTGGAGACCCGGCCGAGCGGTTTCGAGATCATGAACCGTGCAAAAAGCAATGCTCCCACGCCACACAAGACAAAAGTCGCCACGGCGGTAAAGATGATTTGCTGGAGAGCCAGTTTTTCATGGTTCTCGGCCGCAGCTGCTGCCTCATGCGTAAAACGCTCGATTTCCTCCAGCAGCGCGACGAGTTCATGATCAAGCCGATCCTGTTCTTCTTCCAGGCGCAGAAGAAGATTGCCCGCTTCCACGAATTCGTTTTTTTCGATGAGATGCAGGATTTCGTCGACATGTGCCTTGTACTTGGCGTACTCGGCCGCGATGCGTTTCAGTTGCTCGACGGCAAGCAGAAACTCCTTGCGCTCGACCTCGGTGGTAGAATGGTTGAGGGCGTTCTGGGCCAACTGCTCGGCTTTCAGGATCTCCTCACCCACCTGGATTTCCAGTCGATGCAGTGTCGCTTTCAGCGATTGCATCGCGGCTGCTTCATTCTCGGAATGAATGCCGGCAATGCGTACGATCCGTTCAACAAGCGCTGCTTGCTCCAGCTGATGATTGGTCACATGGCTGATTGCTTCCGTGAGCGGGATGTCTTTCTCGGCGATGTCTGCGAGTTCCTTCCCGATAGCGTTCATCTGATAGATGGCAACTGCAGCCACGATAACGAGGCCGGAGCATAACAGCGCAACAAGTACGAGAATTTTGCCAGCGACAGTATTTGAAACCGGGTTAGATATCTGCATTCGGGAAACCTCAACCGTCCAAGGATGCTACTGAATTCGGATTTCGACAACCGCAAGCTTAAGTGGCAATGGGTTGAATAAATGGTAAAGGTATTTCTCAGGTTGATGGAAAAATGCACTTCTAAGTAGTGTTAACAGCGATAAGAGTACGCGTTTTTTGACAATCTGCTGATCATCAGTGCAACTGTCAGCGTAGTGTTGAAACGTTCGTCAAAAACGATGCAAGCCGCACCTTTCGATGCGGCTTGCAGTTAGTCTCGCGTGTGGTGATTTGGCAGCGCTCAGATTTTGCCCCAGCCGCCTGCTGTCGGTGTAACGACAGTCACTGCTTCGCCTGCTTCCAGAATTGTCTGGTCACAACCTTCAAGTTCCTCGATCGTCCCGCCCAGTCGCCGGACCTCTGTCCGGCCGAGCTGTCCGTCTGCGCCACCTTCGAGGCCTTTGGGCGGCACGGTTCGATGCGAAGCCAGGATGGCGCAATCCATTTTTTCCAGAAACCGCAAGGTTCGCTTCGTGCCGTCGCCAGCCGACCACTTGCCCCTCCCGCCGGATCCCTTGCGGATGTGAAAGTCCTCCAGAAGGACCGGGAAGCGGAATTCCAGCACTTCCGGGTCCGTCAGGCGGGAGTTGGTCATGTGAGTGTGAACACCATCGGTGCCATTGAAACCCGGACCTGCCGGCGAGCCTGAGCAGATGGTTTCGTAATACTGATAGGTTTCGTTGCCGAACGTCAGGTTGTTCATCGTTCCCTGGGCGTTCGCCATGGCGCCAAGCGCCGCGAAGACCGCGTTGGTGACATGCTGCGACGTTTCCACATTACCTGCGACAACCGCAGCCGGGTAGGTCGGCCGCAGCATGCAGCCGTCGGGAATGACGATATGGATCGGCTTCAGGCAGCCGGCATTCATCGGGATGTCTCCGTCGACCATAACGCGGAAACAATAGAGGATCGCGGCACGTGTCACCGGCTCGGGTGCATTGAAGTTGTTGGGCTTCACGTCCGAGGTGCCGGTGAAATCGACGGTTGCTTCGCGCTTTTCCTTGTCGACCGTGATCTTGACCTTGATCACCGCCCCCTGATCCGTCGGATATTCGTATTCAGAATCCTTGAGCGCCTCAATGACACGGCGCACGCTTTCTTCGGCGTTGTCCTGAACGTGACCCATATAGGCCTGGACAACGTCCAGTCCGAAATGGGTCACCATCTTCCTGAGTTCCTGAATACCCTTTTCATTGGCCGCGATCTGCGCAGACAGATCGGCGACGTTCTGGTGCGGGTTTCGGGCCGGATAGGCGTGATCGGTAAGAAGTTCGACGAGTTCGGTTTCCCGGAAATGGCCCTGGTCGATAATCTTGAAATTGTCGAAAAGGACGCCTTCTTCATCGACGACGGTGGCGCGGGGCGTCATGGAACCGGGCGCGGAACCACCGACATCCGCATGGTGCCCACGCGAAGCGGCCCAGAAAAGTATCTTTTTTCCCTCGTCATCGAACATCGGTGAAACCACCGTGATGTCGGGCAGGTGGGTGCCGCCATTATAAGGAGCGTTCAGGGCAAACACGTCTCCAGGTCTGATCTTTCCCTTGTTGAGCTTGATGACTGTTTCTACCGACCGATCCATCGAGCCGAGATGCACTGGCATGTGCGGCGCGTTGGCGACAAGCGCGCCATCGGCGTTGAAGACGGCACAGGAAAAGTCCAGTCTTTCCTTGATGTTGACCGAATAGGCCGTGTTTTGAAGTGTCACGCCCATCTGTTCGGCGATCGACATGAACAGATTGTTGAACACCTCCAGCATGACCGGATCGGCCTTGGTGCCGATGGCTTCGGTCTGTTTCAGAGGCACGACCCGCTTCAGGATGACATGGTCCTTGGTGTTGATTTCTGCCTGCCAGCCGTTCTCAACGGCAATGGTCGCATGCGGCTCAATGATCACTGCGGGTCCGGATACCTTCATGCCCGGTTTGAGTGCCTCGCGTTTGAAAATAGCCGCGTCATGCCATGCGTTCTCGGAATAAAGGCGCGTCGTGGAGACTTTTTTGGCGATGTCTGAGGAAAGGCTCAGATCGGGTTCCACGAGGCCTGCGCCACCGCCGGCCGTTTCAACTTCGAGCGCTTCGACAACAACAGGTTTGTTGTCATAGGCGAAGCCGAATTGACTGTGGTGGGCGCGCTCGAAAGCGGCACGCATGTCTGCAACGCCGCCAAGAGGAACGGGGAGCGGCGTGTCCGTTCCTTCATAGCGAAGATGCGCGGTAGCCGTTGTCCATCGGGCGTTTTCCGGAATCGCCTGTTTTTCGAGTTCTGCCTCCGTCTGAGTTGCCAGATGGTCTCGAAGGGCGGCCAATTCAGGGAGCAAATCTTCGTTCAGCGTCTTGACCACCGCCTGCTGGCGGTCGGCCCTGATTTCGGCAAGGCCCATTCCATACGCTGACAGAATGCCGGAGAACGGGTGCAGAATGACTGTTTTCATGCCGAGACTGTCGGCAACCCTGCAGCCGGTCTGACCGCCCGCACCACCAAAGCAGGTCAGCGCATATTCCGTGACATCATAGCCGCGCTGGACGGATATCTTCTTGATCGCATTGGCCATGTTCTCGACGGCAATCTTCAGAAAGCCGTCGGCGACCTCCGACGGCGTACGGCCGTCGCCGATCTTTTCAGCCAACTCAGCGAATTTTGTCGAAACGATTTCCGCGTCCAGCGGCTCGTCCCGGTTGGGCCCGAAAATCTTCGGAAAAAACTCAGGCGACAGTTTACCGGTCATCAGGTTGGCGTCGGTGACCGTCAGCGGTCCGCCCCGGCGGTAACAGGCCGGGCCCGGATTTGCGCCGGCGGAATCGGGACCGACCTGAAAGCGGCCGTCCGCGTAGTGCAGGATTGAGCCACCGCCTGCGGCCACGGTATGGATCATCATCATCGGGGCGCGCATGCGCACGCCGGCAACTTCCGTTTCGAATGCCCGTTCGTAGTCGCCTTCGTAGTGGCAGACATCGGTGGACGTACCGCCCATGTCGAAGCCGATAATCTTCTCAAAACCGGCCATGCGCGAAGTCTCGACCGCGCCGACGACACCTCCCGCCGGACCTGAGAGGATCGCATCCTTGCCCTGGAAGAGTTCCGCTGCCGTGAGACCACCGGAAGACTGCATGAACATCAGCCGCGGCCCTTCGCCAAGCTCTTCGCGCACCTGGTCCACATAGCGGCGCAGGATCGGCGAGAGGTAAGCATCGACGACGGTGGTATCGCCGCGTCCGACCAGCTTCATGAGCGGGGATACTTCGTGGGATACTGAAATCTGAGGGAAACCGACGTCCTGAGCGATTTTCTTCAAGGCCTGCTCATGGGTCGGATAGGCATAGGCATGCATCAGCACGATTGCGATGGAGCGAATGCCTGCATCCCAGATCGCCTGCATTTCGTTGCGGGCTCCGGCTTCGTCCAGGCCCATCTCCAGCGTACCATCCGCGCGGACGCGCTCGGAAATCTCATGGACGCGCTCATAGAGCAACTCCGGTTTGATGATCTCCTTTGCGAAAATATTCGGACGAGCCTGATAGCCGATTTCCAGAGCGTCCCGAAAACCCCTGGTGATCAAGAGAGCAGTGCGTTCTCCCTTGCGTTCCAGAAGAGCATTGGTGGCGACAGTCGTTCCCATTTTCACGGTCGCGATCATGTCCGACGGGATCTCTGCCCCCGGGGCGATTCCGAGCAACTCACGGATACCCTGAATGGCCGCATCCCGATAGGCTTCGGGATTTTCCGACAGGACTTTGTGCGGATGCAACGTTCCGTCCGGGTCCCTTCCGACGATATCGGTGAAGGTGCCGCCCCGGTCGATCCAGAAATCCCACTTGGCTGTCATGTGTTGCCCTCCGATTACCTTAAAATGCCGCCGTCGCGAGCGATCACTCGATTCTCGGCCGTCGTTCCGAATTTTGATATCTTGTGGCTTTATGTTTACATTTTATCGATAAATTGTCGATGAAAAATTTGGTCTTTCTCAAATCCGCCTTTTGGGCGGTTGAAGCCGTTTTCGGGATTGGAGTCTCGGGCGAAGCTGGCGTCCCGGGAAGTAATCGATCCAGACAGTCCGCTTACCGGTTCTCAGTTGCGAGGAGCAAATCGCAGCAGTTTCAATCCGCTTGCCCCCCACCCGAAGCGTTGCGCAACCGTTTCCGGTTCTGATGCGCTGAAAGCCTCAAGCGCCTGTTTCATTTCTTCGGGGCTGCTGTGAACCAGCAGAAGCCAGCGTTCATTTTCCGTTGTGCCTGACGGCTGTTTTTTCAGGTCGCCAATTTCTTCTGCCGCCACAAAACCGTCCGGTGATCTCAGATAGTATTCAAGGGCAGGGGCTGCGAACCCCTTGTAGAGCACAAGCCGATAGTTGGAGGAACGATTGGCCTTGTAATCCTGGACAATGCCGCGCCAGTCGGGCCGCATTTTGTCAAAGAGTGCAAATCTGAGTTCCGGAAATGTCAGCGTCAGCGCCGCAACGAGGAGCGCGGCCGGCCCTAATCGGGGAATGAGCTGATTTGCGCCGGCTGATGCAAGCAACAGCAAACCGGGCCAGGCTGCAATCAGGTACCGGTCGAACAGGATGGGTTGCACAAGAAGGGAATAGAGGTAAGCCAGAAGCAAGGGGCCGGTCGTGAAGGCGAGGCAGATTATCGCGAACTTTCTTGTGTTTCTGTCATCTTGTGAAGAAACGGATTCAACGAAAAACGTGCGCAGGCAGTAGACGAGTGCCAAAGTCGCCAGTGCCCAGAAAAACACAAGAGAGCCGGAAATACTGAATGCCATCGACTTCAGGAACGGAATGTCCGGGGAGGCAATCCAGAAACCGGCTTCGGCCACGGATCTGGCGCGGTTCGCCAGAATGAACAGCCAGGGCAGGAAGGCAAGAGCGCTGACACCCATGCAAAGGCAGGCAATGGTCGCAGGAGACAGCCGAAGCCGTCCGGCGCGAAGCGTGTCCTCAAGGGCGTAGATAGCGCAAACCAGACCGACCGCGGCAAATCCGAGCAGGGCATAGATATGGCTGTAGAGAAATGCCGCGCCGCTGAGGCTGAGAACAACGAACCAGCCGAGGGAAGGGCGGTTCAGCACTTTCATGACCGAAAGCAGGAAGGCAAGTCCGCCAGTCGCGAGAAGCGCATACATGCGTGCTTCGGTGGAATACCAGATGTGAAACGGCGAGACCGCAAGAAGCGCGGCGGCAAGCAGAGCGGCATATCTTCCATCCGGAGCGTTGCCGGTGAGTGATCTGCCGGCCAGGTAGATCAGCCAGACGGCCAAAACGCCGAGAATGACAGAGGGGATGCGAAGCGCAGTCTCGCTGTCGCCAAGGATCGGCATGGTCAGCCACAAGATCACATTGTGAAGAGGTGGGTAGTTGTCCGCAGCTACGGATGAGAGCAGTTCTGAAAAGGTTCCCCTTGACTGTGCCCAGGTCACCGCTTCGTCGTACCAAAGGCTGGTTCTGTCCAGATCGTAGATGCGGAGCGCAGCCGCAACGATCAGAATGACGACAAGCAACAGCGCGCCTGTCGTGTTGCCGGGTCCGCTGTGACCTAAGTTCTGCCGCACGTCTTGGCGTCCTCCCGCAGGCGTGATCGCGGCACGCTAGAACATACCGCGTTAACTTAAAAGCAGCTTGATACAGCGGCCCCTCCGATTGCGGAAGTCGTGTGCAGTTGGCGAAAGTAACGGCAACAATTTATCGATAAATTGTTGATGTTTCCGATTTTCGAGCTTAGGCTGCGGTGAGATGCGCTTTTAACAGGTGTGCACAGAATGCACTGGGAGCTGTATCGCGACGGGACCTGTCCCGCTTCCAAGAGGAGTATATTCATGCTGCAATCACGTTTTCTGAACCGGGCTGGCGTTCGTCTTGCCGCCGCCGCCGTTTTCGGTCTTGCCGGTGCCGCCGCTGTTTCCGCCGAAACCAAGTGGGACATGCCGACGCCTTATGGCGACAGCAACTTCCATACGCAGAACATCGCGGCCTTCGCCGAGGATATCAAAGAGAAAACCGACGGATCGCTGGTCATTCAGGTCCACTCCGCCGGTTCCCTCTTCAAGCATCCGGAAATCAAGAACGCCGTGCGCAAGGGCCTTGCGCCGATCGGTGAAGTTCTGGTGTCGCGGCTGTCGAACGAAGATGCCGTCTTCGGTGTCGATTCCGTGCCGTTCCTCGCACCGTCCTATGACAAGGCGTGGAAGCTTTATCAGGCCGCGAAGCCGGCCATGGAAGAGAAGCTGGACGCTCAAGGGCTAGTGCTCTTGTATGCCGTGCCGTGGCCACCCCAGGGCGTCTATGCGAAAAAGGAACTTTCCAGCGTCGATGACATGAAGGGCCTCAAGTTCCGCGCCTATAATGCGGCGACTGAACGCCTGGCCCAGTTGGCCGGTGCGGTGCCGACGCAGGTCGAAGTGCCGGATATTCCGACGGCATTTTCCACCGGTCGCGTGGAAGCCATGATCACGTCGCCCTCTACTGGCGCGAATTCCAAGGCCTGGGACTTCCTAAGCCATTATCACGACACGCAGGCGTGGTTGCCCAAGAACATGGTTTTCGTCAACAAGGGGGCATTCGATGGGCTCTCCGATGCCGAAAAGGCTGCCGTGATGGAGGCTGCCGCAGAAGCTGAAAAACGCGGATGGGAAGCCTCCAAGGTGGAGACCAACGGCAAGACCGCCATTCTGGTCGAAAACGGCATCACTGTCGTGGAACCGAGCGAGCAGCTGATCGAAGGACTGGCCGCCATTGGCGAGACGATGTCCGCCGAATGGCAGGCGGAAGCTGGTGAAACCGGTGCCGCCATCCTCGAAGCCTACAAGAACTAAATTCAAAAAAAACGCCGGGCAATTCAGCCCGGCGTTTTCTTGTTCAGCTGCACATCTGGTAGGGGGAGCCGATGCGAACGGCCCTGAATGCGCTCTATCGGGCGTCAACGGTACTGGCTGCGTCTTGTCTCGTCGTCATTGCCTCTCTGGTCGTCCTCCAGGTGCTCGGGCGTCTGCTGGACGGCGTGCTGGGCCTGATCGGTATGGATCCGCTCGGTTTGCTGGTTCCCTCGCTGGCCGAGATCGCGGGGTTCCTGCTCGTGGGAGCATCTTTCCTGGCGCTTGCCGGGACGTTCCGCAACAGCGACCATATCCGGGTCAATATCCTGCTTCAGGCGGTTCGGCCCCCGGTCGCGCATGTCCTGAATATCTGGGCCGTTGCGGTCGCTCTTGGCCTCGCCGCATTTTTCACCTGGCATGCCGCAGCACTTGCTCAAGACAGCTACACCTACGGGGAAGTGTCCTTCGGCATTATCCCGATCCCGCTGGTCATTCCGCAAACTGTCATGACGGCGGGGCTCCTGGTGTTTTCGATCGCCCTGCTGGACGATCTCATTGCTGCCCTTTGCGGACGCGCACCAAGCTTCGAGACGGTGAGCAAGGACGATCTGATTGAGGGAAAAGAGTAATGGACCTATCCCTGATCGCCTTTTTTCTCGGTTTCGGCATGCTGGCTGCCCTGGCAACCGGCATCTGGGTCGCGGTTGCTCTTTTTGCCGTTGCTCTTGCCGCCATCATGGCCCTCGTTGCAGTGCCTGCCGGCGCAGTCATGGCGACCACCGTCTGGGGCGCCTCGAATTCCTGGGATCTGACGGCTTTGCCGATGTTCATCTGGATGGGTGAGATCCTGTTCCGCTCGCGCCTGTCGGAGGACATGTTCGCAGGTCTCTCACCCTGGATGCGCAATCTGCCTGGCCGGCTGCTGCATGTGAACATTCTCGGCTGCGGCATCTTCGCAGCGGTTTCCGGATCCTCGGCGGCGACCACTGCAACAATCGGGCGGATGTCTCTGCCGGAACTCAAGCAGCGCGGATATGACGAACGCATGGCCATCGGTACGTTGGCCGGATCGGGCACGCTCGGACTTCTCATTCCCCCCTCGATCATCCTGATCGTCTATGGCGCCGCCACCGAACAGTCGATTGCGCGCCTCTTCATGGCAGGCGTTCTCCCGGGCGCAATGCTGTGTCTCCTGTTCATGGGATATGTGGCGCTCTGGGCGCTCGCCAACCGGCGGAAGATGCCCCCAAGGGAAGAACCGGTTCCCTTTGCGCGGCGGCTCGTTGCTACACGGAGGTTGTTTCCGGTCATCGGGCTGATTGCCGGTGTCATCGGTTCGATCTATGCAGGCCTGGCCTCGCCTACGGAAGCGGCCGCCATCGGCGTGATGCTGTCCCTGTTACTTTCCTGGGCAAGTGGAACCTTGAACCGCGAAAGCTTCACCGATGCGTTGATGGGGGCCACCAGAACTTCCTGCATGATCGCTTTCATTCTTGCAGGGGCATCGTTTCTGACCGTTGCCATGGGGTACACCGGCATTCCGCGTGAATTGGCCGGCTGGATAGGTTCCCTCGAACTGTCACCCTATGCGCTGCTGGTGGCGCTCACGCTGTTCTTCATTGTGCTGGGCTGTTTTCTTGACGGCATATCGGTGGTGGTTCTGACCACGTCCGTGATCCTGCCGATGGTGGAGCAGGCGGGTCTGGACCTTATCTGGTTCGGCATTTATCTGGTTCTGGTCGTGGAAATGAGCCAGATAACACCGCCTGTCGGGTTCAACCTGTTCGTGCTTCAGGGAATGACCGGATACAATATCTTCAAGGTTGCCCGGATGGCATTGCCGTTCTTCCTGTTGATGATCCTGGCTGTGGTTCTGATTGTAGCCTTCCCGGACTTGGCTCTTTGGCTGCCACAGACGATGTTGAGCAATTAACCAATAGCCCGCGCGGGAGGTCCATGCGTTGCCGGAGAAACCTGAGTCCAATACCGAACCGAAACCCGAAAGGTCGATAGGACCTGTTGTCTCCTCCGCGCATCTTGCTTCCGGTGCGATGCCGGCCCTGTCGGAGATCGAATTCGCTGTCACGATGATGGTCAATGCCTACCATCGCTGGATGGTCCGTTGCATGGCGGCCAGCGGCTCGGAGGGGCTGGGGCCTCTGGACGTCCTTGTGCTGCATTCGGTGAACCATCGTGGCCGGGCAAAAACGCTCTCCGACATTTGTCTGGTGTTGAACATAGAAGACACCCACACGGTAACCTACGCTCTCAAGAAACTTCAAAAAGCCGGACTAATTTCCTCCGGCCGCAGGGGCAAGGAAAAGACGGCGGAGATTACGCCATCGGGAGAAGCAGCCTGTATGGAATACAGGCGTCTGCGTGAAGCGTTGCTCGTTGAACCGATGAAAGCGCTGGGCCTGGACGAGAGCGAACTCTCCCGGTTGGCCGCGATGCTTCGCCTGGTATCGGGCAACTATGACCAGGCTGCCCGAGCCGCCGCCGCCATGTGAGCCCTTCCGACTGGATCGCGCGAAATCCGTTTGTTGAATATTCCAAAATTTCTTGTAAGATCGAATTATGAAAGATCAGGATGCCGTTTCAGCGCTTGGCGCTCTTGCCCAGGGCGACCGTCTGGCGGCTTTCAGGCTGTTGATGGCGGAGGGGCCGCGTGGGCTTCCTTCGGGTACGGTCGCCGAGCGCCTTGATATTCAGCCGACCCGCATGTCGTTCCATCTGACAACGCTTGAACGGGCAGGCTTGCTGACCGCGCGCCGGGACGGGCGCCATATCCACTACGCGGTCAATCATGACCGGATGAGAAACCTTCTGGCCTTTCTGACGGAAGACTGCTGCGGCAACAATCCTGCCGTCTGCGGTTTCTCCGTCAATGAATCCACAAAGCCTGCAGACCGCTTGGAGGACTGATTTCATGACCATTACGATCTATCACAACCCGAAGTGCGGCACGTCCCGCAATACTCTTGAGATGATCCGGAACGCCGGCGTGGAACCCGAGATTGTGGAATATCTCAAAACCCCGCCGAGTCGCGACGAACTTGTCAGTCTGATTGCAAGAATGGCTATCCCCGTGCGTGATCTTCTCCGCCAGAAGGGCACGCCTTACGATGAACTGGGCCTTGGCGAGGAGAAATGGTCAGATGACGAATTGCTCGATTTCATGATGGAACATCCCATCTTGATCAATCGTCCGATTGTTGTCTCCGACAAGGGCGTTTGCCTGTGCCGCCCGTCCGAAAAGGTGATGGACCTGCTGCCGTGGAATATCGGAACGTTTACCAAGGAAGACGGCGAAGTGGTGACATCCGGGGCGGGCAATGACTGAACCCGACCTGGCGGAACACGGACTTCGGAATGTTGCCGGTGGAGACTTGAGGCCGATCGCCAAGGAGCGGCTTCTTGTTCCCGACTTGCCGGCGCACCCGCCGCGCGTCCTGCTGCTTTACGGATCCCTGCGCGAACGCTCCTACAGCCGGTTTCTCGTCCTGGAAGCCGAACGGTTGCTGAAGACTTTCGGTGCGGAGACCAGGATCTTCAATCCATCCGGCCTGCCGTTGCCGGATGACGCGGACACCGGCCATCCGAAGGTCGCGGAGCTCCGGGAGTTGTGCGCCTGGTCGGAGGCTCAGGTCTGGTGTTCACCGGAACGGCACGGTGCAATGACGGGAATACTGAAATCCCAGATTGACTGGGTGCCCTTGAGCGTTGGTGCAATTCGGCCGACGCAGGGCAAGACGCTGGCCCTGATGCAGGTTTCGGGCGGGTCTCAATCTTTCAATGCACTCAACCAGATGCGTGTTCTCGGCCGCTGGATGCGCATGATCACGATCCCCAATCAGTCGTCGGTCCCACGGGCCTATCAGGAATTCGATGAAGAGGGACGGATGAAACCGTCGCCCTTGTACGACCGTGTGGTCGATGTGATGGAGGAACTGGTGAAGTTCACCCTTCTGACACGCGGGCAATCGGACTACCTCGTCGACAGGTATTCGGAAAGAAAGGCGGCGCGGGAAAAGCAGTCCGCTGCGGAAACGGCAGCGCTTGGTGTTGCCCGCTGACCAGGCAAGGCAATCCTACGTCATTGAAGTTGCGGGCCGCCGCGGTTCTTCACCTAGAGCTTCCGGTGCCGGAACGTTGCGGGCTTTGTTTTGCGAAAACCACAGCCCGCCGGAAGGGTTCATCGGGAAGGCCGGAAAATTGGCTTCGTGGCTCTCGACGCTGTCCGGTTTTCCGAACATGAAGCCCTGAACGAGGTCGCAACCGGCCGCGCTCAGCAGGATGGCCTGTTCTTCGGTTTCGACGCCTTCAGCAGTGATGATGACATCAAGAGACCGACCAAGCCCGACAATGGAGGTGACAATGGCGTCCGTGCTTACGTCCTTGCCGAGATTTTGAATGAAAGCCTTGTCGATCTTGATCTTGTCGAAGGGAAAGAGGCTCAGATAACTCAGGGACGAATAGCCGGTCCCGAAGTCATCCATTGCGATTGAAACACCCATGTCACGGATTTCCCGCAGTGTTGCAATCACTGCGTCGGTGTCCGAAATCAGAAGACTTTCGGTAACCTCGATCTCCAGGCGTCTGGGATCGAGACCGGATTTGCGCAGGGCTGCGGCCACACGTTTCTGGGTTTCCCCGGCGATGAATTGTGCCGGCGATACATTCACCGCCACGCGGCGGGTCTTGTCTTCCCAATGGGCAGCTTCCATGCAGGCGTTGTTCAGGACCCAGGTTCCGATTTCCACAATCAGTCCGGTGTCTTCGGCGATCGGGATGAAGATGTCGGGCTTGATGGTTCCCTTGGTGGGATGATCCCAACGGATCAGTGCCTCATAGCCCTTCAATTTTCCGTCTCGCAGAGAATATTGCGGCTGGTACAGGAGCTTGAACTGGTCGAACTTGATCGCCTTGATGAGGCCGGCTTCCACTTCCTTGCGTTTCTGGGCATCGGCGTCCAGTTCCGGCGTGTACCAGGAAAAGGTCGACCGCCCGCTATGCTTGGCGCGGTAGAGCGCAAGATCCGCGCAGTGCAGCAGACGGGAAGCCCGCCAGGAGCCGTCGGTGGCTCGTGCAATGCCGATCGACAGCGATATTCTGATCTCCTTGCCGTCAATGATGCACGGGACCTTTGTCGCCGCGTTCATGTTGGCGGCAAGCTTTGTCATGCGGGCCGGATCGGAAACAGAAGTCAGCAGAACGGCGAATTCGTCACCGGACAGCCGTGACACGAGATGGGTGTCGAAGACGGCTTTCAGGCGTTCGCTGACAATCTGGAGAAAAACATCGCCAGTACCGTGCCCGTGTGTGTCGTTGACCTCCTTGAACTTGTCCACGTCGATAAGCATGACGCCGATATTGGACGCCTTTGCCTGAGCCAGTCGCAAGGCTTCCGTAAGCCTGGCATTGAAAACGGCGCGGTTGGGCAATCCGGTCAACGCGTCGTGGTGAGCGAGATACTGGATGTCGCGGTTGGTCGTCACCTGATCGTGAAACCGCATCCACAACAGGATGCCGGCAAACATGAATGATGTCAGGCACAATCCGCCAATCGCAGCGCTGATGGACAGGATCAGGGGTCTCAGGCTGGACAGAAGATCGGCCTGCCGGGTCAGGAGCAGAAGGCTCGGCATGGCCGGATTCGTGCTTTCCGGCCGATAGGCGATCACGGCGTTGCGGCCAAACCTGCCTTCCCAGGTCATGTCCGGAACTGCGGCCAGCGATTGGAATTCCAATTTGGCATCCGCCTTGGCCAGAGTGTCCGGCGAAAGGAGGAACCTGTCTCTTTTCCACGGTATCTGTTGAAGATCCGTTTTCTGGTTGGTGGCGGGGAACACGACCGCCGCGTCCAGTATGGCCGAAACGCCATTTTTATGCTGAAACAGGGTCTTGATGGCCGCGATGTCTTTCGGCGTAAGGCGGGGCGCAGAAGCCGTCGCGGTGGAAAGCCGCAGACCCGACACTTCCTCGGGTACGGCCCCCCCATGATCGTCGGCAAGGGTCCCGAGCAGAGTGTCGATCGCCTTTTCCTGCGGAAGGAAAGTCTGCTCAAGCCCGCGGACAAGAAGCCAATGTGTCAGAAGCCGATTGCTGGCATACACACCCAGCGCCAGTGTCATCACCAGCGACATGGATATGAAAAATATAACAATGCTTTTTCTTGCCAGGGGGTCGGCCATCCAGAGAGGCACCATCTTCTTAAACTTATCGGTTGAGCCTAAGACGAATTTCTTTCACCAACATGAATCCCTCCTGATTTTTCCCTAGTTTCGCCGATGGAAAGGCCGGGTCAGGCTCGGTAGCCAGCCTGTCACATTCACCCTTGTGAGTTGTAAGGGTTACAGCATGAGGCGGAAACATCTGTGATCCTGCCTTGTGAACCTCCTGGCTCAGCCTTGGCACAAATCCCTAACACTCTCAGATCGATCAACTTTTCCGCTTTAGGGCGGTTCAATCCCGTCTCAGCTTGATCTGGTCAAACATCCGCACTGCCGATATGACTGGGGAACGCAACTGATTCATCTTAAAAAATGCGGGCCGAAAATGTCTGTTTCCCGCATCCGTGCCCGGCAGGAGCTGATTTGTGAGCGTCTGGAGCAGTATTGGCAGTATTGTTGGGGCAATCGGGACCGGCGGGGCCCAGTTGGTCGACCGTCTCGTCCAGCTTGTCCTGGCGCGCCCGGAGGGGACGGGAAGCGTTGCCTTCACCGTGGCGATGATTGCTCTGTCAGCGAAGATGGCGAAAGCCGACGGTGTCGTCACCACTGATGAAGTTCTGGCATTTCGGGATTTGTTCGAGGTTCCGTCGAATGAAGAGCGCAACGTTGCCAGACTGTTTAATCTTGCCAAGGAAGACGTGGCGGGATTTGAAGTCTATGCCCAGAAACTTGCCGACCTTTTCCCTTATGATCGCAAGACCTTGCTCGACATTCTCGACGGACTTTTTCACATCGCCAAGGCCGACGGTGTCATCCATGAGAGCGAACTGGGCTATCTTTCCAAAGTCGCCGAGGTGTTCGGACTGGACGACCGGGAATTCTCCAAGGTCATGGCCCGGCATGTCCGCAAGGACGGCAACCCCTACGAGATCCTGGGGCTTGGGGCCGAGGCCAGCGATACGGAACTGAAGGCGCACTACAGGCGGGAAGTCCAGGAAACGCATCCTGACCGGCTGATTGCCAGAGGTGTTCCGGAGGAGTTTGTCCGCATCGCCAATGACCGCCTCGCCGCGCTCAATGATGCCTGGGCGAAAATCTGCGCAGAAAGAGGGCTATGACAGTCGCAACCGACACAGGTCTGAAAGCCAGGGTCCATCCGTCGCCCAATCACGGCCCGAGGAAAACGGGCGTGCCGATCGACATGGTGATACTGCATTACACCGGGATGAAGACCGCCGAGGACGCGTTAAGCAGACTTTGTAATCCGGAGGCCGAGGTTTCGGCCCACTACCTGGTCGACGAGGACGGCAGCATTCTCCAATGCGTCCCGGAAGCCAGGCGTGCCTGGCATGCAGGGCGCAGCTTCTGGAAAGGGCAGAGAGATATCAATTCCCGGTCTATCGGCATTGAAATCGTCAATCCGGGGCATGAAAACGGATACAGACCCTTTCCGGACAGGCAGATCAAGGCCGTGGTGGCGCTGACGAAGGATATCTGTCACCGGCACGGCATTCAGCCCTGGATGGTGCTGGGCCACTCCGACATCGCGCCTGACCGCAAGGAAGATCCGGGGGAACTGTTTCCCTGGGACCGGTTGGCGCAAGCCGGTATCGGTCTTTACGTGCAGCCTTTTCCCATCGGCTCCGGACTGTTCATGCAGGCGGGCGAGCGCGGCCAGCCGGTGGAGGCCGTGCAGTCGATGCTGGCCCTGTTTGGATATGATGTTGCCATTTCGGGTGAGTTCGACGAGAAGACCCGGCTCTGCGTAAAGGCCTTTCAGAGGCATTTCCGCCCGGAAAAGGTGGACGGAGTTGTCGATCAGTCGACAATTGAGACCCTCAATGCGCTTTTGCGGAAGCTGCCGTCCCTGACCTGACCGACCTGTTGAAGACGATTGCGGCCGGGGAATCAGCCGCCCCGCTTTTAAAAAGAACGCGGGAATGACCTTTGCGAACGCAGCCGGGCCCAGTTTGTTCCCGCACTGCAGCAATTTCTTCGCAAAAAAATTTCGCCGATGTCACAGACTTTCTCTGGAGCGCCTCCAGGTAGCCGGAATTTCGGCCATTTTTGGTCACAAACCGCAGTATTTGACGAATTTTCGCACCGATTTTGCGTTAAAATTTGAAGTAATTTGAAATAATTCGTGATTTGGGCGCGCCTATTTTGGTCCCATAGCTCCGTCATTTCTCCGCCCCGAGTTCAATTGCAACCAATAACCAAAAAGGGCTGGACTGAATGTTACGGTCATTGAAGACACTTACTGGCGCACTCTGCCTTTTCGCCTATGCCACGACGCTTTCTGCTCCGGCAGCCCTGGCGGCAGGGTCAGGTGCCGAGCCGATCCTTCACATCATCGAAAAAGAGCAGGGCACACAGGTTGCCTCGCTAACAGGCACGAGGTCTGTCAAATCCGTCAGTCGCAAGGACAGATACGCGAAGCTGATCCGCAAGGCGGCCGCCAAACACGGTGTCCCGGTCAAGATCGCCAAGGCGGTGGTTGAGGTCGAGAGCAATTTCAATCCGAGGGCCCGGGGCAGTGCCGGTGAAGTCGGACTGATGCAGATCAAGCCGGCAACCGCCAGGGGCATCGGCTATCGGGGGTCCACCAAGGCGCTCTACGATCCGGAAACCAATCTGGAATGGGGTATGAAATATCTCGCGGGCGCCCATGATCGCGCCAACGGCGACCTGTGCGGCACCATCCTGCGTTACAATGCAGGTCATTTCGCGAAGCGGATGAACCCTGTCAGCCGTCGCTACTGTGGCAAGGTCCAGCGGATCCTGGCCTCGAACTGATCAGCCTCGGCACTTGTCGACAGGCCGTTAACCGGCCACGAAATATCCAAACCCCGTTGAGTATCAGCGGGGTTTTTATTTTTATTCAGCACCTTAAGCGAACTTCCGCCGCGCGGCGGAGAGGGACGTGGGCACAGGCGTGTCACCCGGCACATCGGACGCGGTGAGAGGCTGGCCGAGCGCAGTTGTGACCGGAACGATCCCGGCCCAGATATCGGTTCCCAGATCCTCACTGTCATCGACCGGCCCTCCTGTGCGGATTTTCGTGCTGGCGTGCTCTATCTCGAGCGACAGGACGCCGGTCGCCTTGTGTTCCTTCCGCATCATCTGGCGGCATTCGTCCCAGCGTCCCGGCAAGAGGTGGTCGGTTATGGCCGCAAGCGCCCTTACCTGTTCCGCCGGCTCATCCACCAGCCTCGCCGTCCCGTGCACGACTGCACAGCGATAATTCATCGAGTGATGAAATGCCGCTCTGGCAACGACAAGTCCATCGACCAGCGTGACCGTCGCGCTGGCAGGCACGCCGCCGGCATTGGCCGAGATAATGCGCGTGGTGCTGGCTCCGTGGATATAGAGCCTGTCGCCGATCCGGGCATAGGCCATGGGAATGACCATCGGCCGGTTTTCATGAATGAAGCCGCAATGTGCGATCAGGCCGGCGTCGAGAATTTCGTAGGCGAGGTCGCGGTCATAACTGCCACGCTTCATCTGCCGGATTTTGGCGAAATCCGGTGGGCTTCCGGCTTTCTGGTGCTCAAGAGAGGTCTTGTCCGAGGTCTTCATGGCTTGTCTCCACATGAATATCTGTCTTGTTTTCTGTGGTGTCGCCGATAAATTGGGTCCATGAAAGATCCGGTTTTTAAAATATGACAGAACCAGTTTTCCCTGACGGCGTCTTGTCCCTGGACCGATCGGGTGACGTTCCCTTGCCGGAACAGATTTATCGGGGTCTCCGGGAAGCTGTGCGGGCAGGCCTGTTGCCCTCAGGGGTGAGATTGCCGTCGACCCGCCGTTTGGCTTCGGACCTTGATGTTGCAAGAAACACGGTGAATACCGCTTACGAGCTTCTGCAGGCAGAAGGCATCATCTCCGTCAGGGCGGGGGCGGCACCGCGGATCGCGGAAGGTCTGTTTCCCGATGGGGTGTCGGCGGGTCGGCCGGAACCTGCTTCAATGCTCAATTTGTCACGGCGCGGCCGGATGCTTGCGGTGGATTTCCACGGGGATGGTTGGGCGGCACGTCACGGGTCGCTTCAGCCAGGAGCGCCGGCGCTGGACTGTTTTCCTTACGAGGACTGGGCGCGCTGTCTGCGCCGCGCAGCACGGCTCGAACGCAGCGCCGATCTGCAATACCGCAATTTCTCAGGTGTTCCCGCCCTCAAGCGGCAGCTCGCCCGCCATCTTGCAGCGGAGCGCGGTGTCCGGGCCGAACCGGATCAGATCCTCATCACCTGTTCCATGCAGGCCAGTCTGGCTCTCTTGTCTCAGGCGCTTGCTGACCCCGGAGATGAAGTCTGGCTGGAAGAGCCCGGATATCTGGGGGCTCGAACGGCGTTTCATGCGGCAGGATTCAAGATCCGGCCGCTGCCTACGGACGAGCATGGGGCGGATGCAGCGGAAATGACCGCCGGCGGTACGTCCCCGAAACTCATCTATGTGACGCCCTCCCATCACTATCCGCTCGGTGCGCGCATGCCGCTCGCCCGGCGCCTTGGCCTTCTTGAAGCGGCGCGCTCGGCGGGCGCTGTTATTCTGGAGGATGATTATGACAGCGAGTTTCTGTTTTCCGGACGTCCCGTCGCAGCTCTTTATGGCCTTGCGGGAGAAGGGCAGGTCATCTACCTGGGCACCTTTTCGAAAAGCCTCATGCCGGGTCTGCATATTGCCTATTGTGTCGTCCCGTCGCTTCTGGTCGAGCCGCTATCGCAGCTCATGCGCAACATGGGTTGCGCGGCCAACGTCCAGGCACAGGCTGCCCTGGCGAGCTTCATGGATGGCGGCGCCTATCAGAAGCATTTGAAGCTGATCCGGCGTGTCTACCTTGAAAGAGGCGAGATGCTCGTCGAGGCGCTGAAAGGCCGTCTGGGCAACAGGATCGAGGTCGAACCGCCGGCCGGCAATGTCCAGGTTGCCCTGACATTTCGTGAAAAACTAGACGATCAGGCTCTTGCGCGGGCAATGCACAGATCAGGATTTGCAGTCTCTGCTCTCAGCAAATGTTATCTCGGAGAATTCAGAAAATCCGGGTTGATCATCGGTTTTGCAGGAGCAACGCCGGATCAGATCTCTGCAGGCGTCGACACATTGGGCAACCTGCTTGAGCAATCTGTTGATGCGTGACAGCGGGCAGGCCACCGGCCGGGAAATATCAGAAGCCCGGAAACGAAAACTCCCGCGGTAGGTGTCCACCGCGGGAGGTAAGGCTGGCTTTCGCAAGCGAGGTCCGTTTGAAGAGGACGGTTTCCTCAGGCTGCGCGCACTTTGACCAGGAATTCGTCCATCGCGTGACGCAGGCTGCTGGACTGGTCGTGCAGTTCACTGACAGCAGAGTTCATTGCCGTGCCGAGCTTGGCGGTCTCGCCGGCGGCATCGCTGACTTCCGAGATGGAACGGGATACGCCTTCGGTGCCCTGTGCCGCTTCGGCAACGCTGCTGGCGATTTCCGTCGTCGCCAGGTTCTGCTCTTCCGCAGCTCCGGACATTGCGGCCGTGTTCTCGGTGATCTTGCGAACCATGTCCGCAACCGATCCGGTCGCTTCCGTGGACGCGTCCGCAGCCTGACGCATTTCGGTGATCTGACGGTCGATCTCTTCCGTCGCCTTGGATGTCTGTGCGGCCAGTGCCTTGACTTCGGAAGCGACCACGGCAAATCCCTTGCCGGCTTCCCCGGCCCTGGCTGCTTCGATCGTTGCGTTCAGAGCAAGCAGGTTGGTCTGTTCGGCAATGTCGGTGATCAGCTTGGTCACGTCGCCGATACGTGCAACCACCTGCTGCAGGCTCGAAACGGCCTGATTGGACCGCTCAACTTCGGTTTCCGCATTTTGTGCGATTTCCGCGGAAGAGCGAACCTGCTCGGTGATGGCGCGGATCGAGGCGGACAGTTCTTCCGTGGCGCTGGCTACAGTATTGACGTTGTTGGTAGCCTGTTCGGCTGCAGCCGACACCGTCAGCGCTTCTTCAGTCGTGTTGTTGGCGATATTCGACAGGGAGCCAGCCGAAGACGTCAGTTCGTCGAGCTTGGCAATCATGCCGTTGTAGATGCTCAGCACCGTGGTTTCGAAACCGCTGGCGACATTTTCCATTTCCTGGCGCTTCTGCAGTTCGGCGTTCTCCCGGTCCTGGGCGGCCGCGGATTCCAGTTCGCGCGTCCGGATCATGTTTTCCCGGAAAACGCCGAGAGCCCGTCCGAGCAGACCTATTTCATCACCCCTGTCGGTCACATCGACGGTCTGTGATGTGTCGCCGGTTGCCAGAGCTTCAGTGACACCTGAAAGCCGGGACAGAGGAACCGAAATGATCATGTGGTTCAAGAAGCCAAGGAACATGGCCAGTACCGTGAGCACCAGAGCACTGGCGATCGCAACGATCTCGACCGTCTGCAGAGCTGCGTCCTGCCGCTCTCCGGACGCGTGCCTTTTGGCGCCGACAGCGCCGGTGAAGTTTCTGCTTACCTGCTGTACGCCCTCGAGAAGCGCCGCGCTTTCGGGCGTCAACTCGATCGCACGGGCCAGATCGACCGTTTCAGGCGACCGCATGAGTTCAATCTGCCGCGACGCGATCTGAGAGTACCAGTTCTGCCAGTTCGTTTTGAGCTCGTCGAGGTTTGCCTGGAATTCAGGTGAAGTCTCCGAAATCAAGGTCTCGACTTCCGCGAACTGGGCAGAAATCTCATTGTCCAGCTCCTGCGACTTGGCAAGCCAATCGCGGTTGCCGGTCAGAAGGAACGATTTGACTGCAAGCGCCTGTCCGACGACCTTTTCGTTCAATTGAGCGGTCTGCGTGTTCAAAGTGGACAATGCGTTTGCTGCATTGACCTCCTCGCGCGCCGACATCGTCTTGTATGCACTTGCGCCGCCTGCGACGGCTCCGATGAGCGCCAGCCCGAGAAAGCCGGCGGCGATCTTCTTGCTGACTGAAAGGTTCTTGAGCATAGGGTCTATCCGTTCACGAATTCGGGGTCTGGCGACGCAAAAGTTCCGTCAGGTTGAATTCCACTGTTGCAGCACCAATCACTTTTTCGGTTTCCGGATCGGTAACCGCCAGGTTGAGCTGGGCACGCCAGATCTTGCGGTCCTCGTCCCATTCTGCTGCATCGATGAAAACCGTGCCCGGCCCGCCCGGGAAGGTTTTCTGGAACTTGTCTTCATCTCCCTGCCAGTAATCTCCGGTGATTGCGCTCTGGCCAACATTGAGGCCGTTGGCATCCATGACGAAGATTTCCGGATAAAGACCCAGCGAGTTGGCCTGCACCCTGAGAAGGTAGATTGAAAGTGGAGCGGACAGGGTGGCGGAAATCAACGGTTTGTCGCTCGCCTCGCGTTCCGCGCGCCATTGGGTGTCAAGCGCATCGATCTCGGCCTGGGAGAGCGCGCCACGCAAATTGTTCTGAGCGTTGATCGACAAGGAGACGATCGGATTCGAAAGCCACTCACCAACGCTTTCGATCACGGCAGGTGTGATCAGCGCCTCTGGATCAGGTGCATTTTCGGCGAATGCCCCCGGTGAAAATAGCAAAGCTATCGGTAAACAGGCGTGCAATATGCGCATGGAGTCTCTCCGTGAATAATCGTAGAGATACATTGAGGTAAAACACTTAATGTTACCTAAATAGATCGTTGATTATATTCTTGAATTTGGTATTGTTAGAAATACTTACTGATGAAATTAACCATATAATATTTCTGCTTATTTTTGGTCTAATCTACCTGAAATTGTATTCGGTGCTGTTTTTAGCTCTGATTGTGCTTTCGAGTGTCTAAGAAGGTACAAGGTATGCGGGGCACAAGTTTCGGGGAGGCGCGTTAACCGGCGGCGGGTTTTGAAGCGGCTGGGGTGCCTTGCTTGACCTTGGGCTCAAAGCCACTTAAGTCCGCAGGCGCCAGTCGGCCGGACAGCCGCTGCCGCAAGCGCCGAAAGGCCGCGGGGGAGGAAAGTCCGGGCTCCATGGAAACACGGTGCCGGGTAACACCCGGCGAGGGTGACCTTAGGGAAAGTGCCACAGAAAGCAAACCGCCTCGACCGGTCGCGAGACCGGATCGGGGTAAGGGTGAAAGGGTGGGGTAAGAGCCCACCGCGCAGCTGGCAACAGAGGCGGCATGGTAAACCCCACCGGGAGCAAAACCGAATAGGGGCAGCGCGGAACCGGAGTCATCCGGGGCCAGGCCGGTTTCCAGGTCAGCTGTCCGGGTTGGTTGCGTGAGGCGTCTGGCAACAGGCGTCCCAGATGAATGGCTGTCACGTCCGCGCAAGCGGGCCGTACAGAACCCGGCTTACAGGCCGGCTGGCGTTTCTATTGCGACAAGCAGATATCCGGGCCTCTCCATCGGGAGGGGCATCGGAGAGCTGCGTCCTGAGCGGTAAGACGCGTAAGGGTCACCAGTGCGGACCCTGAGGGCGGCCTGTCCCGGTCCGGCTTTTCATTCTCCACAAGTCTTTGCGACGAGGCAATTTTTGCCGGGTTTGCGTGCGCGGCGAGGCAAAACCTCCGTAAACCTGCGCATCCGATTCTTCTTTTCTGTCAAGGCTTCATTAAGCATGTTTGGCCTAAGGTCAGCCGATGGGGTCGTGTGCGATCAAATCGAGCCGGAATCCATGAGATTCCATTGACCACCCATGATTTCCCATGATATCCCATAAGAACCCGAAATGGGGAGCGCAGGCCCGTCTCAGTTGGGCTAAGGGCGGCAATTTAACGGCTCGGAAAGAGCTGCATTTGCAAATTGCACGTCCTGGCAGGTTGTCGGCCTTTCTTCTCATCAGGGTGTTTTCGTTTCGGGGATTGACGGGTGGAAGCCCGTTCGAGGGGTTTAATGGCCGGCTTTGTTTCTCATTTTACCAACCGGCTGGATGCCAAGGGTCGTGTATCGATCCCGGCGTCCTTTCGCGCGGTATTGGCGAGAGATGGGTTTGAAGGCCTTTATTGCATCAGCTCTTCCCACTGCCAGGCGGTCGACGCTGGCGGAAACGAACTGCTTGCCGAGATTGAAAAGCGTTCCGAAGCGTTCGCGAAACTGTCTCCGGATCATGATGCGCTCGCCGTTGCGCTTTTCGGTGCCAGCGAGAACCCGAAGATCGACGGAGATGGCCGCATGACCATTTCCGACATGATCCGCGATCACACCGGCATCACCGATCAGGTGACCTTCGTCGGCATGAAATACAAGTTCCAGATCTGGGAACCGGAAAAGTTCCGCGAGTATCGCGCAGAGGCTCAAAAGCGTGCGCTCGCGATGCTGTCGGGGGCATCCCCCGCATCCTCTCAAGGAGAGCCGGCATGATGGCGCTCGGCGACAAGGGCATGTCTCCTGCCGCTGGCGGACCCATGCGTCATGTGCCGGTTCTCCTGACAGAGGTTCTCAGGTGGCTCGACCCGCAGCCGGGTCAGGTCATCATTGATGGAACCTTCGGCGCGGGCGGTTATTCGCGTGCTGTTCTGGAGCGGGGTGCAAAGGTTCTCGGTATCGACCGGGATCCGGATGCGATTTCCGGCGGGCAGGAACTGGTGAAAGACGCCGGCGGGCAACTGGTTCTCGTGCAGGGGCAGTTCGCGGGTCTCGAAACCCATGCGCGCGATAACGGTTTTGACGCTGTTGACGGTGTCGTGCTGGATCTCGGTGTGTCTTCCATGCAGCTCGATGAGGCCGGTCGAGGATTTTCCTTCCTGCGCGACGGTCCGCTGGATATGCGCATGGAGCAGGCCGGGCCTTCCGCTGCCGATGTTGTGAACGAGCTTCCTGTAAAAGACCTGATCCGGGTAATCGGACTTCTTGGTGAAGAAAAGCGCGCCACCACCGTTGCTCATGCAATCGATGCCGCGCGCAAGGAAAAGCCTTTCTCCCGCACGCTTGAGCTGGCCGGGCTGATCGAGAAGGCGCTCGGCCGCTCGCCGAAGAAGGCCCAGATCCATCCGGCAACCCGCACCTTTCAGGCACTGCGGATCTACGTGAACGGCGAATTGCATCAGGCGGCCAAGGCGCTTGGCGCCGCCGAGCGCATTCTGAAGCCCGGCGGACGTCTGGTGCTGGTGAGTTTTCACTCCCTGGAAGACCGGATCGTCAAACGCTTCTTTCAGGACAGGACACGAACACGGGGCGGCGGGTCCCGACATATGCCGGAGCAGGACGTGCCACCGGCGACATTCGAGCTGCTGACGCGCAAGGCGGTCGAGGCGGCAGTGGACGAAACGGATGCCAATCCGCGTGCGCGCTCGGCAAAGCTCCGGGCGGGGCTGCGGACAGAAGCGGCCGCGCGCGAGCTGGACATACATGCCGCGGGCGTTCCGAGGCTGGCGGAATTTCACGGGTTAGGGGGCTAAGGTGGTTCGAACGCTGAACATCCTGTTCATTCTTGCGGTCGTGATCGGTGCGGCGACGGTTTACGACATGAAACTGGCGGCGACGAAATCCGCGGAAAAGGTTGCCGAGCTCCAGCGCCAGATCGACGAGGAACGGGACACGATCCAGCTTTTGAAGGCGGAATGGAGCCTTTTGAACAAGCCGGACCGTCTCCAGTCCCTTGTCGCGCGCTATAATGACTATCTGCAACTGGAACCCCTGGATGTGAAACAGATCGTGACGCCGGAAGACCTTCCGGCCCGTCCGGTCATGCTCGAGCCGATCGGCGGCAACCAGATGGGCGGCTATGCCGGCTCCTCGGCAGTGATCCGATGAGGAGCAGATCATGACAATGGTAAGTGAACCGGCAAGCTTCCTTCAGGTTCGGCGCGCGCAGCCAAGAGCAGCGCGCGGCTCTGTCTCCTCCAGCGCCGTCAAATCCCGTGTCTACGTCGCCATGCTGGCCTTCGCCTGCGTTTATGCGGCGATCGGGGGGCGGCTGGTGCTTCTTGCCCAGATGGAGGAGGCTCCGTCGAAGGCGTGGATCTCCGCGCAGGATTCCGTTTCCGCCTCGCGCCCGGATCTTATCGACCGCAACGGCGAAATCCTGGCAACGGATATCAAGACAACTTCCCTTTATGCCGAACCGCGCCGCATACTTGATGTGGACGAGGCGCTCGAGGGCCTGATCCGGGTGCTGCCGGATCTGGACCAAAACACCGTGCGCCGCCGCCTGGAAAGCGGTGCTGGTTTTGTCTGGCTTAAACGGGAGATGACACCCCAGCAGGCGGAGCAGGTGCATAATCTCGGGCTGCCGGGAATAGGCTTCCTGTCGGAAAACCAGCGTTTCTATCCGGGTGGGCCGACCGCCGGGCACATCGTGGGCTCCGTCAATGTGGACAACCAGGGGCTGGCGGGAATCGAGAAATATATCGATGACGCCTGGCTCGCCGAACTCCAGTCGCTGGGTTTTGCTTCCGACCGCACGATAGAGCCGGTACGCCTTTCCGTCGATTTGCGCGTTCAGCACGTTGTGCGCGACGAGTTGGTCAAGGCCATGGAGCGCTACAGGGCGATCGCAGCCGCCGGGATCGTGCTCGATGCGAAGACCGGCGAGGTCGTCGCGATGTCCTCCCTGCCGGACTACGATCCGAACGACAGGTCCCAGGCGCTGGAAAAGGACCGGTTGAACCGGGCCACAGGCGGCGTCTTCGAGATGGGCTCGGTGTTCAAGGCCTTCACGGTCGCGATGGCGCTGGATTCGGGGGCGGTCTCCATCAACGACAGCTTCGATGCGACCCGGCCGATCCGGGCGGCAGGGCGCACGATCACGGATTTCCACGGGAAAAACCGCATTCTGTCCGTGCCGGAAATCTTCATTTATTCGTCCAACATCGGCACCGCGAAAATGATGCTGGCAACCGGTATTTCCCGGCAGCAGGAATTCTTCAAGCGACTGCATCTGACGGAGCGTCTGAATACGGAGCTGCCTGAAAACGCCGCGCCCCTGCTGCCTCCGAAATGGAACGAACTGGCGGCCATGACGATCTCCTTCGGTCACGGGATTTCTGTGACGCCGATGCAGACCGCGGTTGCTGCGGCAGCGGTGGTGAATGGCGGTAAACTGTATCCGCCGACTTTCCTGCCGAGAAGCCAGGAAGAGGTTCAAAGCGTTGCGAAACAAGTCATTTCTCCAGATGTAAGCCGGATGATGCGCTATCTCTTCCGCCTCAACGTGCTGTCCGGTTCCGGGCGCAGGGCGGACGTGCCGGGCTATACGGTCGGCGGCAAGACGGGTACCGCCGAGAAGATCGAGAACGGCCGTTACATCAACAACAAGCTCCGGAATTCCTTCCTGTCGGCATTTCCGATGGACGATCCGCGATACGTGGTGCTGGTCGTTCTGGACGAGCCGAAATCGGAGCGCGAGGGCATCGGTGCAACCGCCGGCCTCAACGCCGCGCCGACCGTGGGAGCAATCATCCGGCGCTCTGCGCCGATGCTCGGCGTCATGCCGCGTTTCGGCAAGGGGGATGAACCGATCGAGATTTCCTATTAAGGAGACATGACTTCCTGGATCACTGCGTTCATATGACCGCAGCATGCTCAAGGAAAGCTTTGAAGACCGGCGGGGTCGCAGCCGTTATCCGGTCTTCAAATACAGCACCTGCAAGACGACGCACGAACCGGATGATCGGATGAGATGGATCTTGAATATTTAGCCGCCGGCCTGACATTGCCGGACGCGGCTGGCAGCCTGAAAATAGCGGGTTTGACCGCAGACAGCCGAAAGGTTCAACCCGGCTTTCTGTTCGCGGCCTTCAAAGGTGTCTCCGTCGATGGAACCCGGTTCGCCGCAGATGCTGCCGCGGCCGGGGCTGTTGCGGTTCTGTGCTCGGATGATGCCGTGGCAGCGGTGCGGGCGAGCTGTCCGCAACATGCGGTCGTTCTCGGTGCGTCCGAGCCCCGTCAGGTCTTTGCCAAAATGGCCGCCCGGTTTTACGGCGCCCAGCCGGACACGATCGTCGCGGTAACCGGAACAGCAGGCAAAACCTCCGTCGCCCATTTCGCCCGCCAGATTTTTCAGTTCGCGGGGCACCCGGCCGCAAGTCTTGGAACTCTGGGAACAATCAGGCCGGACGGCGAAAGCTATGGCGGTCTGACGACGCCCGATCCGGTGGCGCTTCACAAGGAACTTTCGGACCTTGAGGCTGAAGGCATCAATCATGCCGCGCTGGAGGCTTCCTCCCACGGGCTTGACCAGTTTCGCCTGGACGGTGTGCGGCTGACGGCGGCAGCCTTCACGAACCTTGGCCGCGATCACATGGATTATCACGCGAGCATCGAGGACTATCTGAACGCCAAGCTGCGCCTTTTTTCCGAATTGCTCCCGGCGGGCGGAACGGTGGTTGTCGACACGGGCGAAAAATACGCCGACCGGGTTCTGGCCGTCGCCGAAGCGCGTGGACTTCCCGTTCTGAGCGTTGGTGAAACAGGCAGGGATCTCAAGCTCACGGGGAGAAAACCGGCAGGAGCGGCGCAGCAGCTGACCCTGCAAACGGTTCGCGGCGAATACAAGGTGACCTTGCCATTGATCGGCCGTTTCCAGGTCTCCAATGCACTGGTCGCCGCCGGACTTGCAATTGCTGCCGGGATCGATGCTGGCACGGCTCTGCGTGCTCTGGAAAATCTGAAGGGCGCGCCCGGCCGGCTCGAACTCGCCGGCAAAACGAAGACCGGTGGGCTGGTCTTCATTGATTACGCCCACAAGCCGGATGCGCTGGACAATGCGCTTGCCGCCTTGCGGCCATTCACGGATGGCGCTCTTTCGGTCGTGATCGGTGCCGGTGGGGACAGGGACCCGGGCAAGCGGGTGCTGATGGGCGAAGCCGCCGCCCGGCACGCGGATCTGGTGATCGTCACCGACGACAATCCCCGTTCGGAAGATCCGGCGACGATCCGCAAGGCCGTGCGTCAGGGAGCACCTGACGCCCTTGAGATCGGTGACCGGTTCGAGGCAATCGCGGAAGGTGTCCGGCGGCTTGCGAAGGGCGATATCCTGTGTGTCGCCGGAAAAGGTCATGAAACCGGCCAGATTGTTGGCGACACAGTGATTCCCT
This sequence comes from uncultured Roseibium sp., assembly GCF_947496995.1. Classification (GTDB taxonomy): domain Bacteria; phylum Pseudomonadota; class Alphaproteobacteria; order Rhizobiales; family Stappiaceae; genus Roseibium. Next base: position 490,842 of record NZ_CANMFD010000004.1, on the reverse strand, counting down.
TTTCGGATCACGAAGCCGTTATGCGCGCCATAAGCGTTGAAGGAAACACATGAGCAACCCGCTTTGGACCTTGGATGCCTTTGTTGAAGCTGCCGGTGGCAGCGCCAAAGGCGATATTGGCGCGGACATTACCGGAATATCCATCGACAGCCGCACGCTTGAAGCCGGCGATGCCTTTGTTGCGATCAAGGGGGACCGGCTGGACGGCCACGACTATGTGGCCGGTGCGCTGGAAGCAGGGGCATCGCTTGCGCTTGTCGCCGAAGATCAGCTGACGGAATTGCCCGAAGACGGCCGCTATGTTGTGGTTGCCGATCCGCTGGAAGCCCTGCGCGGTCTCGCTGTAGCCGCACGTGCCCGCAGTGATGCGCGCATCGTGGCGGTGACAGGCTCTGTCGGCAAGACGGGAACCAAGGAAGCTCTCCGGCTCGCGCTGGACCCTTCCGGCAAGGTGCATGCCTCTGTGGCGTCTTTCAACAATCACTGGGGCGTACCGCTCACCCTGGCGCGCATGCCGAAGGACACGGACTACGGCATCTTCGAAATCGGCATGAACCATGCCGGGGAAATCGTTCCCCTGGTCAAGATGGTGCGTCCGCATGTGGCCATCATCACAACGGTGCAGCCGGTTCATCTTGAGTATTTCGACTCCGTGGAGAAGATCGCCAAGGCGAAAGCCGAAATTTTCGAAGGCCTGGAGCCGGGCGGCGTCGCCATCCTGAACAGGGACAATCTTCAGTTCGATCTGCTGAAGTTTCTGGCGGCGACGGCCGGAGTTGCCAGGATCCATACCTTCGGCGAAACCCCGGCTGCCGACAGTCACATTGAAAAATCCGTCGGTTACCCGGCGGGCTCAAGTGTGGATGCCGTAATTCTGGGTCAGGAAATCACCTACAAGCTCGGCGCACCCGGCAAGCATCACGTGAAAAACAGCCTTGCCGTCCTGACCGCGGTTGCGGATCTCGGCGCCGATCTCGCCAAGGCCGGCCTTGCGCTGGACACCATGCGTGCACCGAAAGGACGCGGGCAGGTGAGCCGGTTGCCGCTGCCGGACGGCGAACTCAATCTCATCGATGAGAGCTATAATGCCAATCCCGCCTCGATGCGCGCCGCGTTCGCGGTTTTGGCAGAGGCGCCGATCAAGCGGCCTGGCCGGCGCATCGCCGTCGTTGGCGACATGCGTGAACTCGGCGAGGATGCCGACCGCCTTCACGCCGAGCTTCTTCAGCCGATCAGTGAAGCGCAAATAGACGCGGTCTATTGTGCCGGCCCGCATATGCATGCGCTCTGGAAACAGCTTCCGCATGAGCTTCGCGGGCATTACTGCGAGGACGCAAAAGATCTGGAAGACGTGCTTTTGAGCGACGTCCGTCCAGGCGATGTTGTTATGATCAAGGGATCGCTTGGAACCCGGATGGGCCCGCTTGTCGAAGCCCTTAAAAAGGAATACCCGCCTGCGGACGATAGCGCAGCGGCATAAGGGATAACTGATGTTTTATTTTTTGGGGCAATTCGCCGATCAGATCTCCGCACTGAACGTCTTCCGGTACATTACGTTCCGCACGGGCGGTGCCATCATGACCGCCCTGTTTTTTGTGTTCCTGTTCGGTCCTAAAATCATTTCAAGCCTGCGCATCCGGCAGGGACATGGCCAGCCGATCCGTGCCGACGGGCCGGAAAGCCATCTCCTGACCAAGAAAGGCACGCCCACCATGGGCGGGCTGATGATCCTCTCCGGTGCTCTGGTTGCAGCGCTCCTGTGGTCGGATCTTTCCAATCCTTATGTCTGGGTGGTGACAGGCGTGACGCTGGGCTTCGGCGGTATCGGCTTTTATGACGACTACCTGAAGGTGACCAAGTCGTCGCACAAGGGGTTCGGCGGCAAGGCGCGCCTGGGGCTGGAATTCCTGATCGCGGGTGCTGCCGCCTTCGCGGTCACAATTCTCGATTCGTCCCAGTCCTCGTCAGCGATCACCTTTCCCTTCATCAAGGATTTCACGCTTAATCTCGGCCTGTTTTTCATTCCCTTCGCGGCTTTCGTCATGGTCGGCGCCGGCAATGCGGTCAACCTGACCGATGGTCTGGACGGGCTCGCCATTGTGCCGGTGATGATTGCCTGCGCCTCCTTCGGGCTGATCGCCTATCTGTCGGGCAATGCGGTCTTTGCAAACTACCTGCAGATCCATCATGTCGCCGGAACCGGCGAACTGGCCGTGATCTGCGGTGCGGTGATCGGTGCCGGCCTGGGTTTCCTCTGGTTCAACGCACCACCGGCCGCCATCTTCATGGGGGACACCGGCTCCCTGGCGCTCGGCGGCATGATCGGGGCCATCGCGGTTGCCACCAAGCACGAGATCGTTCTGGCCATCATCGGCGGCCTTTTCGTACTTGAGGCCGTCTCGGTCATCGTGCAGGTCATCTCCTTCAAGCTGACCGGCAAACGCGTCTTCCGGATGGCTCCGATCCACCATCATTTCGAGATCATGGGCTGGACGGAAAGCCAGGTGGTTATCCGCTTCTGGATCATTGCCGTCGTTCTGGCCCTGCTTGGCCTTGCCACACTGAAGCTGAGGTAGGCCGCATGATCCCTGTCACCACATTTGAAAACAGCAATGTCGCATTGTTCGGGCTGGGCGGGTCCGGAATGGCGACAGCGCGCGCCCTCAAGCTGGGCGGCGCGAATGTGGTGTGTTTCGATGACAATGCAGAACGCGTCGAGCAGGCTGCAAGAGAGGGGCTCGATACCCGTGATCTGCGCGACCTCGACTGGAACGGCATCGCCGCCCTGGTTCTGGCTCCCGGCGTTCCGCTGACCCATCCGGTGCCGCACTGGTCGGTGGATCTCGCCCGCGAGGCGGGTGTGGAGATCATCGGCGATGTGGAGCTTTTCTGCCGCGAACGGCGCAAGGTCTGCCCGGATGCGCCCCTGATCGCGATCACGGGCACCAACGGCAAATCGACCACCACCGCGCTGATCGGTCATCTCCTGCGGGAACTGGGCCTTGATGTGCAGGTCGGCGGAAATATCGGGACGCCGGTTCTTGAGCTGGACCCGCCGCAACCCGGCCGCCACTACGTTCTCGAATGTTCTTCCTACCAGATCGATCTTTCGCCGACGCTGGACCCGACCGTCGGTCTACACATGAACCTGTCGCCTGATCATCTCGACCGGCACGGAACGATCGAAAACTACGCAGCGATCAAGGAACGTCTCGTGGCCGGGGCCAAGGTCGCGGTTGTCGGGGTTGACGATCCCATGTCCTCCTCGATCGCCGACCGTCTGGAACTGGCGCGCAAACCGGTCTGCCGGATTGCCGGAGAGCACGAACTCACCAGCGGCATCTATGCCCGCCACGGCCGCCTGATCGAAGCGCGGGACGGCAGCCAGAGCGAAGTTGCGCTTCTGGGCGGGATCGACAGCTTGCGCGGCGATCACAACGGCCAGAATGCAGCCGCGGCCTTCGCCGCTCTCAGGGCGCTGGAAATACCCGCTGGAAGAATTGCGGCGGCCTTGACGTCCTTCCCGGGCCTGCATCACCGCATGGAAGTGGTGGCAAAACAGGGTCGGGTGCTCTTTATCAACGATTCCAAGGCCACCAACGCCGACGCGGCCGCAAGGGCTCTCGCCAGCTTCGAGAGGATCTACTGGATCGCGGGCGGCCGGGCCAAGGCAGGCGGCATATCCTCGCTGGACGAGTATTTTCCGAGAATCGCCAAGACGTTTCTGATCGGCGAAGCGGCGGAGGATTTCGCCAAGACCCTTGAAGGCCGCGTAGCGTACAAGGTCAGCGGTACGCTGCCGCAGGCAGTGAAGGACGCTGTCAACGAGGCGGCGGAAGACGGGGCAGAGGAAATCGCCATTCTGCTTTCTCCCGCCTGTGCGAGCTTCGACCAGTACCGGAACTTCGAACTGCGGGGCGCGGCTTTCGTGGACGCGGTGCGTGCCTTGCCTGGTGCCGGCAATACGCAGGAGGTCGCCTAGATGGTGTCACGCGCTGATCGCAGCCGGTTCGCCGAGTGGCTCTGGACCGTGGATCACTATCTGCTCGCAGCTTTCGGTCTTCTGATGGTCGGCGGCGTGGTGCTGTCGTTTGCCGCCAGTCCGCCCGTCGCCGAACGGATCGGTGTCGATACCTTCTTCTTCGTCAAGCGCCAAGCTCTCTTCCTGTTGCCGGCCGTCACCATCATGCTGGCGGCTTCGCTCATGTCGCCGCGGGCGATCCGGCGAGCCGCGCTGATCGTTTTCGTTATCTCGCTGGTCCTCATGGTGGCGACCCTGTTCGCCGGGTTCGAGGCCAAGGGCGCGCGCCGCTGGATCTATATCGCCGGCTTCTCCCTGCAACCGTCCGAATTCCTGAAACCGGCCTTCGTGGTGCTGATCGCTTTCCTTTTGTCGGAAAGTGGCCGGCGGCGGGAAGTTCCGGGCGTTCTGTTCGCCTTCGTGCTGTTTGCCATCTGCGCAGCGCTTCTGATTGCGCAGCCCGATTTCGGTCAGACCATGCTTCTGGGTCTTGTCTGGGCGGGGCTCTTCTTTCTCAACGGGATTTCCTGGATCATCATCACGGCGCTCGGGCTGATCGGCATCGCAGGCCTGTTCGCGGCCTATGCCTTCCTGCCGCATGTGACCAACCGCGTGGACCGGTTCCTGGATCCCAGTTCCGGAGATACCTTTCAGGTCGATACCGCGATGGATTCCTTCCTTGCGGGAGGGTGGTTCGGGCGCGGTCCGGGAGAAGGCACGGTAAAGCGCATTCTTCCCGACAGCCATACGGATTTCATCTTCGCGGTGGTGGGCGAGGAATTCGGCGTCGTGGCCTGCCTGCTGCTGGTTTCCGTTTTCGCCTTCATCGTCATTCGCGGCCTGAACCATGCCAGCCGGGACCAGGATGCCTTCAGCCGCCTTGCCACGGCGGGGCTTGTCGTTCTCTTCGGACTGCAGGCAACCATCAATCTTGCCGTCAACCTGCATCTCATGCCGTCAAAGGGCATGACCTTGCCTTTCATCTCCTACGGAGGCTCGTCGCTCTTCTCTTCTGCGATGACGGCCGGTGCCATTCTGGCGCTGACCCGAAGGCGGCCGCAGCCTTCCCGTAGCGACGCCGTGACCGTGAGCAGGTTGTCGCCATCGTCTTTGATGTAAAGCCAGATCAAACGTTAGGCCAGAAACCGGACCTTATGAGCAAAACAGTACTCCTGACGGCCGGCGGAACCGGCGGCCACCTTTTCCCCGCACAGGCGCTCGCCAGTGAACTTATCCGGCGCGGCTGGACTGTCGAACTGGCGACGGACGAGCGGGCCGATAAATACGGCTCGGCCTTTCCGGCTCGCAAGATTCACATCATCGCGTCGGAAACCATCCGTGGCCGCAATCCGGTTGCGCTTGCAAGAACGGCCTTCAGCCTGCTGCGCGGCACGCTTCAGGCCCGGTCCGTGATCCGTGCGCTCAAACCGGATGTCGTTGCCGGGTTCGGTGGCTATCCGACTTTCCCGCCGATGTATGCCGCGCGCCTGACCGGTACGCCTTCCATACTGCATGAAGCCAATGGCGTCATGGGGCGGGCGAACAGATTGCTGGCCAAGGGCGTTACCGCGATTGCCACGAGTGTGCCTATCGGCGACCTGCCCGAGGAGCTGGCACGCAAGCTTGTTGAAACCGGGAACCCGGTTCGCGACGCGGTTCTGGATGCGTCGGAGCTGCCCTACGCAGCGCCGCGTCCGGGCGGAGAATTCAACCTGCTTGTCTTCGGCGGTTCGCAGGGGGCCAGGTTTTTCTCCGACCTCGTTCCCCCGGCGCTTGCAGACCTTCCAGCCGAGATCCGCGCCCGGCTGAAGATTGTGCAGCAATGCCGTCCGGAAGACATGGAACGCGTACAGAGCGTTTACGATGAGCTCGGGGTCCGGGCCGAATGCGCGCCTTTCTTTCAGGACATGCCGCAGCGCATTGCCCAGGCCCACCTGGTTCTGTGCCGGTCAGGAGCCTCTTCGGTGAGCGAACTCAGCGTGCTTGGCCGGCCGTCGATATTGGTGCCGTTGCCCGGCGCCATTGATCAGGACCAGGCCGCCAATGCCAGGGTTCTGGAAAAAGCCGGAGGCGCCTGGCCGATCCGGCAGGTGGATCTGCATCCGGGACGACTTGCCAAGGAGATCATCCGTTTCATGGAGACGCCGGACATGCTTGCGGCAGCGGCCGAAAAGGCCGGCAGTGTCGCAAGGCCCGACGCGGTGAAACGTCTCGCGGACCTGGTTGAAAAGGTCGCCAGCAAACAAGGAGAACGGCCATGAAAATGCCGCAGGATATCGGACCCGTCCATTTCGTCGGGATCGGCGGGATCGGCATGAGCGGGATTGCCGAAGTGCTCAAGACCCTCGGCTATCAGGTTCAGGGGTCGGACATGGCGGAAAACGCCAATGTGCAACGCCTCCGGTCTCATGGAATTGAAGTGAAGGTGGGCCATGCGGCCGAAAATCTCGGCGACGCGGAAGTTCTCGTGGTGTCATCGGCCATCCGGAAAGACAATCCGGAACTGGTTGCCGCCCGCGAGAAGCTCATTCCGGTGGTGCGGCGCGCTGAAATGCTGGCCGAGCTGATGCGCTTCAAGCAGGCCATCGCCGTCGGCGGCACTCATGGCAAGACCACGACGACCTCGATGGTGGCAGCGCTGCTGGATGCCGGTCGTCTCGATCCCACGGTCATCAATGGCGGCATCATCAATGCCTACGGCACCAACGCCCGCATGGGCAAAGGCGACTGGATGGTGGTGGAAGCCGATGAAAGCGACGGGACCTTCGTCAAGCTTCCGGCGGATGTCGCCGTCGTGACTAACATCGATCCGGAGCATCTCGATCATTACGGCGATTTCGCCGGGGTCCGTGCAGCTTTCCGGCAGTTCGTGGAAAATGTGCCGTTCTACGGCTTTGCGGTCATGTGCCTGGACCATCCGGAAGTCCAGACCATGATCGGGGCGATCGAGGACCGGCGGGTCGTGACTTACGGGACCAACCCACAGGCCGATGTCCGCTTCACCGATGTCTCGATGGACGGCGGCAAATCGGTTTTCTCGGTGACCATCCGCGACCGCCGGACAGGCGAGACAATCGAGCTGAAGGACCTGGTCCTGCCGATGCCGGGTCTGCACAACGTCTCCAACGCCACAGCCGCTCTCGCGGTGGCTTCCCAGCTCGGGGTCGGGCCTGAAGACCTGAAGAAGGGCATTTCCACCTTCGGCGGCGTCAAGCGCCGCTTCACCTTGACCGGCACCGCCGGCGGCGTTCAGATCTTCGACGACTACGGCCATCATCCGGTCGAGATCAAGGCCGTGTTGCATGCCGCACGCGAGTCGACGCAGGGCAAGGTCATCGCCATCATGCAGCCGCATCGATATTCAAGGCTCGCGAGCCTTTTCGACGATTTCTCGAATTGCTTCAACGATGCGGATGCGGTGATCATCGCGCCGGTCTATGCCGCAGGCGAACAGCCGCTCGAGGGGGCCGCGCATACTGATCTTGTCTCGGGCATGAAAACCAGAGGGCACCGCAACGTCCGGTCCATCGAAGGCCCTGAGGAATTGCCCGCGCTGGTAAAGGAACTGGCCAGTCCGGGGGATTTCGTGATCTGCCTGGGAGCGGGCAACATCACCCAATGGGCTTATGCGCTGCCGAAACAGCTCGAAGCGCTCTGAGGGAGGCTTTCAATGGGTTTCCCCGATCTTCTTGAGACTGTCCCGAACCTTGGTGAAGGCATTCGCGGCAGGCTGACCGCCAACCAGCCTCTCTCGTCAGTGACCTGGCTGCGCACCGGCGGCCCGGCGCAGCTGATGTTCCAGCCGGCCGATGAGGCAGATCTTTCGGTGTTCCTACAGAAACTGCCGAAGGACATTCCCGTTCTTCCCGTCGGTCTGGGGTCCAACCTCCTGATCCGGGACGGCGGACTGGAAGGCGTTGTCATCCGCCTGAGCGCCAAGGGGTTCGGGTCCATCGAGAAAATCAGTAACAACCGGCTCAGAGCCGGGGCCGCCGTGCCCGACAAACGGCTTGCCGAGGCCGCAGCGGAGGCCGGCCTTGGCGGTTTTGCATTTTACACGGGCATCCCCGGAGGCCTGGGCGGAGCCCTTCGCATGAATGCGGGCGCCCATGGAACGGAAACCTGCGAGCGAATGGTGGAACTCACTGCTTATGACCGTGACGGCAACCGCCATGTGCTGTCCAATGCCGACATGGGTTATGCCTACAGGCATTCTTCGGCACCCAAGGAACTGATTTTTACTGCCGCCGTATTTGAAGGCGTGCCTGGCGACGAGGTGGCAATCCGCGCGGAGATGGCGGATGTTGTCGCACACCGGGAAAAGGCGCAGCCGATCCGCGAAAAGACAGGCGGCTCGACCTTCAAGAACCCGCCGGGAACCTCGGCCTGGAAGGTCATCGACGCGGCCGGATGCCGTGGGCTGACGGTCGGTGGTGCGCAAATGTCGGAAATGCACTGCAATTTCATGATCAACACCGGCGATGCCACTGGGCACGATCTGGAGCTGCTCGGCGAAACCGTGCGGGCGCGGGTCCTGAAACACAGCGGCATCAGGCTGGAATGGGAAATCAAGCGGCTGGGTCGGTTCGGACCTGATGGTCCGGTCCAACCGTTTCTGGGTGAAGAAGAGGAGGCTGCGTAAAATGGCCGGAAAACATGTTGCCGTTCTGATGGGTGGCTGGGTCAACGAACGGCCGGTAAGCCTGTCTACTGGCAAGGAATGCGCCGACGCGCTGGAAGAAGCCGGCTACCTGGTAACTCGTATCGATGTGGACCGCGATGTCTCGGCCGTCCTGAAGGAATTGAAGCCGGACGTGGTCTTCAACGCACTGCACGGCCCCTTCGGCGAGGACGGCTGCGTTCAGGGAATATTAGAGTTTCTTAACATCCCCTATACGCACTCCGGCGTGATGGCGTCGAGCCTCGCGATGAACAAGGTGAAGGCCAAGGCGGTGATGGCTGCGGCCGGTGTTCCCGTGACCGAGCACGTGATCGTGAACCGCAGCGACATCCTTCGCGAACACCCCATGAAGCCGCCTTATGTGCTCAAGCCGATCAACGAAGGCTCCAGCTTCGGAGTGCTGATTGTTCAGAAAGATCAAGAGTTTCCGCCGCAAGAGCTGAGCCGGGAGGACTGGCCTTTCCCGGAGGTGCTGATGTGCGAGAAATTCATCGCCGGCCGTGAGCTGACCTGTGCTGTCATGAATGACAGGTCCCTCGGCATCATAGATATCCTTCCGCAGGGGCAGGGCTTCTACGATTATGAAGCGAAATATGCACAAGGCGGTTCAAAACACATTCTTCCTGCGAAAATTTCACCGATTGTTTACCAAAACATAGAGACACTAGCAGTCAAGGCGCATCAGGCTTTGGATTGCCGGGGTGTTTCCCGTGCGGATTTCCGATTCGATGAACGGGAAGACGGATCCGGAGAGCTGATTTGTCTAGAAGTGAACACGCAGCCAGGCATGACGCCAACCTCTCTTGTGCCCGAATTGGCGGCCCATCAGGGGATGAGTTTCAAGGACCTGGTAAGCTGGATGGTTGAGGACGCAAGTTGCTGTCGCTAGGACGCAAACATAAACGCAATGCACTTACCCGCCTGGAGGCCGAACTGGCTCCGCGCGGGCGCGGTGTCGCGCGTTTGCATCGTCAGCCGGTCTGGCGCGCTGCCGGGCGCCTCATGGAATTGCCGCAGTGGGCAGGGTCTGCTGCTGCACTGGGTTTCTTAACCTTAACAATTAGTTATGGAATAGTCATAGGGGGGCACGGTCGGATCGTTTCCGATGCGCTGCTCTCCGCTGCGGGTTTCGGTGTTGAAGCTGTAAAGCTCTCCGGCCAGCGGGAAATCGACGAGTTCCAGATCCTCGAAGCGCTGGAAATCCATGACGGCACATCCCTGGCACTCTTTGATGCCGCTGGGGCACGTGAGCGTTTGAACCGGATGGCGTGGGTGAAAAACGCCTCCGTCATGAAGCTCTATCCGAGCACGCTTCAGATCAGCATCGAGGAACGGGTTCCCTATGCTCTCTGGCAGCGGGGCGATCTGGTCTCGATCATCAACGAATCAGGCGACGTGATCACCGACGATGTCGATGGCCGTTACGCCAACCTTCTGCTCGTGGTCAATCACGGGGCGCAGCGCCGGGCTGTGGAAATCAATTCTGCTCTGACGACTGTTCCGGAGCTTCGTCCGCGTGTGCGGGCGGCGTTTCTTGTCAGCGACCGGCGCTGGGACCTGCAGCTTGAAAACGGCATCTCCATCCGTCTGCCGGAGAACAACATTCATGCCGCTCTGGCGGATCTGGTGAAAATGGATGAGGAAAGCGGTCTCCTGTCCCGCGACATCGTGGCGATAGATTTGCGTCTCGCCGACCGGGTGACGGTCCGACTGTCGGACGAAGCTGCCGAGCAACGCAAGGTCATGACCGGCGGCAAGGGACGATCCGGCAAGAAGGAGCGCGATACATGAGCCGCTCCTCCAGCCACCTCTATCTGCCTAAAATGCGGCCGCTGCCGACGCGGCGCGCGGTCATCATGTCGGTCCTGGACGTGGGCTCCACGAAAGTCTGCTGCCTGATCGCAAAGCTTGTGCCGCGGGACGACAAGTCGATCCTGTCGAGCCGGTCCCACAAGGTGGAAGTGCTCGGCTACGGATATCAACGTTCGCGCGGCATCAAGTCCGGTGTTGTGGTCGATATGGATGCAGCCGAGCAGGCCATTCGCCAGGCGGTGGATAGCGCCGAGCGCATGGCCGGCGTGACGGTCGAATCGTTGATTGCCAATATCAGCTGCGGCCGTCTGCAGAGCGAAATCTACAGTGCCGGCGTGCCACTGGCCGGCGACAGCGTGTCGGAAGCCGATATCCAGCGGGTTCTTTCCGCCGGCTCCAGCCATTCGGTCACCGACGGACGGGCGGTCACGCACGCGCTGCCGATTTCCTATTCGCTGGACGGAAGCCGCGGTATTCGCGACCCGCGCGGCATGATGGGGCACAAGCTCGGTGTCGAAATGCAGGTGGTCACAGCCGAAGTGCCGCCGGTCCGCAACCTGGAACTCTGCATCAACCGCGGCCATCTTCACGTTGAAACCATGGTGGCGACACCCTTCGCCAGCGGGCTGTCCACCATTGTGGACGATGAAGCGGAACTGGGTGTGGCCTGCATCGACATGGGCGGCGGCACGACAACGCTGTCGGTCTTCGTGGACGGCCACATGGTGCATCTGGATGCGATTGCCGTTGGCGGCAACCACGTCACCACGGATATCGCCCGCGCTTTCGCGACCCGTCTTCAGGACGCGGAGCGCCTGAAGACCCTTTATGGCTCGCCGCTGGCTTCCGGCTCGGACGACCGTGACCTGCTCACGGTGCCGCCGCTGGAAAGCGACAGCGACCTGCCGAACCAGATCCCGCGCTCGGCGCTGACCCGGGTCATCCGCCCGCGCGTGGAAGAAATCCTAGAACTCGTGAGAGATCGCCTGACTGCCTCCGGCTTTGCCGGTCGGGTGGGCAAGCAGATCGTCCTGACAGGGGGTGCAAGTCAGCTCACGGGTCTTGGAGAAGTTGCGCGTCACGTCCTGGGGCGCAACGTCCGTCTTGGCCGGCCACTTGGTGTCGCCGGTCTTCCCGAAGCCGCCAAAGGTCCGGCATTTGCCGCCGCGGTCGGCCTCTTGATTTATCCGCAAGTCGCTCAAATCGAACAGTTCGAACACAAGAACCGGAGATCTGGGTGGGGCGGGCAATCTGGTTATCTGGCCCGTGTGGGCCAATGGATCAGGGAAAGCTTCTGACGACATGAGCCAAGAAGACGAAAACCAGGAATTTGTGCTGCCAGCAATGGCGGAGAAAATTAGGGAAGAAGAGGCCACTCCCGTATCGGGGGCGCCATTGGGTCGCGAGGATAATATGACCATCAACCTGAAGATGCCCGACATTCAGGAGCTGAAGCCGCGGATTACGGTCTTCGGCGTCGGCGGTGCGGGCGGAAACGCCGTCAATAACATGATCACAGCAGGCCTCCAGGGGTGCGACTTCGTTTGCGCCAACACGGATGCCCAGGCGCTGGCCATGAACCAGTCCGAACGTCTCGTCCAGATGGGCGTGGCGGTTACGGAAGGTCTTGGCGCAGGCTCTCAGCCGGAAGTCGGCTCTGCCGCGGCCGAGGAAGTGATCGACGAGATCAACGACCATCTGTCCGGATCGCACATGGTGTTCATCACCGCCGGCATGGGCGGCGGCACCGGTACCGGTGCGGCTCCCGTGATTGCCCGTGCGGCACGCGAACAGGGCATTCTGACCGTTGGCGTCGTGACCAAGCCGTTCCAGTTCGAAGGCGCTCGCCGCATGCGGATCGCCGACAGCGGTATCGAGGAGCTGCAGCGCAGTGTCGATACGCTGATCGTCATCCCGAACCAGAACCTGTTCCGCATCGCCAATGCGCAGACCACCTTCGCCGACGCCTTCGCGATGGCCGACCAGGTGCTTTACTCCGGCGTTGCCTGCATCACCGACCTGATGGTGAAGGAAGGCCTCATCAACCTCGACTTTGCCGACGTTCGGTCCGTGATGCGCGGCATGGGCAAGGCGATGATGGGTACGGGCGAAGCCAGCGGCGAAAAGCGCGCGCAGCAGGCGGCGGAAGCTGCCATTGCCAACCCGCTTCTCGACGAATCCTCCATGAAGGGGGCACGGGGCCTTCTCATCTCCATCACCGGCGGCAACGATCTGACGCTGTTTGAAGTGGATGAGGCAGCGACCCGTATCCGCGAGGAAGTCGACGCTGACGCCAACATCATCCTGGGGGCGACATTCGATGAAACTCTCGATGGCATCATCCGGGTTTCGGTCGTGGCGACCGGCATCGACAAGGAGGAAGCCCTCGCGGCCAACACGTTTCCCTCCGCAGGTGCCCAATCCCTGAAAGCCGAGATGCCCGCAGCCGCGCGTATCCCGGAATTCACCACGGCCAAGCCGGCGGCAACGGTTGAAAAAGCCAATGCCATGGATGCGGCCGCGAAGGCGGTTGCCAGCCTGGAAAAGGAACTGGCAATTCCGGATCCGCAGCCGGTCTCCGTTGCCAGCGATCCCGACGTGGAGATCAAGCGCGTTCAGCCTTCGAGCGCCGCTCTTGCCGGCAAGGCCGCAATGATGGATCTCGACGGGGAAGCTCCGGCACAGGTCGTCGAGGATGCGCCGCTCAGCAAGCCGTATATTCCGCCGGCTGCCGAGGAACACACCACCACTTCGCGCATGCCGCGCGTCGAGGACTTTCCGCCCATCGCCCAGCGTGAATTGCGGGCACAGCAGACGGCTGCAAGTCCTGCCCGGCAACCTTTGGCTACCGAGGCTTCTTCAGCTCCGGCGCAGCCTGCTGCACCTGCCGCAGGCTACGAGGAGCACGGTGAGGAAGACCGGCGTCCGATGGGTCTTCTGCGCCGTCTCGCCAGTGGTCTCGGCCGCCGGGAAGACGAGGAAGATGAACTCGATGCAGAGGCTCCGGTTACCCGGTCCGCACCGCAGCTGCAGCCTGCGCCGCAAGCCGCGCCGCGCGCGCCTCAGCAGCGTCCTTCCGCCCAGGGGGCGGCCGGACAGCTGGACGGAACAGGCCGGGCAGCGCCCAAGCCGGTTACGACGACCGATGACGAACAGTTGGAAATCCCGGCATTCCTCCGCCGCCAGGCCAACTGATTCCCGACGCGATTGTCTTCCCTGATCGCAGCAGCCCGGAGCTCACGCTTCGGGCTGTTTTCGTTGGGGTCATAATTGTCGTGTTATTTCAGTATGTTGCGAAGCTGTGAATCGTTACAAACCGTAATAAAGCTTTATTTCGCTCTCTCCTGCATCGGGATTATCTTCCCCCAAATCGTGATCGTTAAAAGTCCGTAACCTGCAGGGGATAAATCCCGGACTATTTCCGATCGCTAACCGGAAGGGCAGAGCATATGACAACTTATGTCGATCGACAGACAACACTCGCCGATCAGGTAACCCTGACCGGGTTGGGTGTCCATTCGGGCAAGCCCGTGTCGATCACATTAGTGCCTGCCGAAACTGGTGTGGGGATTGTGTTTACCCGAACCGACAAGGAAATGTCCTCTGAGGTTCCGGCTCAGTGGAACAAGGTCTCCTCAACTGCTCTTTGCACGGTGCTCGGCGATCCTGCCGGTGAAGGCGTCGCTACTGTCGAACACCTTATGGCCGCTCTCGTCGGCATGGGGGTCGACAATCTCGTTGTAGAGATCGACGGACCGGAAATGCCGATCATGGACGGCAGCAGCTCGGCATTCGTCGAGGCGATCGAGCAGGTAGGGCTCAAGAAGCTTGACCGCGGCCGCCGGTATCTCAAGATCAAGAAGACCGTTCGTGTCGACAATGGCGGTGCCTGGTGTGAACTTCATCCCTATGACGGGACCAAGTTCGACATCACGATCGATTTCGACACCCCGCTGATCGGCCGGCAGCAGTTCGTCTCCGACATGACGCCGCAGGTGTTCCGCGACGAACTTTCCCGCGCACGGACCTTTGGCTATGTGAAGGATGTCGAGCAGCTCTGGAAAATGGGTTTTGCTCTCGGCTCTTCGCTGGAAAACTCCGTGGCCATTTCCGAAGACAAGGTTCTCAATCCCGAAGGCACACGCTGGCCGGATGAGTTCGCCCGTCACAAGGCGCTGGATGCCGTTGGCGATCTTGCTCTCGCCGGACTGCCCATCCTGGGCCTTTACCGCTCTTACAAGGGCGGCCACAAGATGAACAACGCCATTCTGGTCAAACTGTTTGAAGATCCGAGCGCTTTCGAAATTGTCGAAGCCCCGGCTTTCCGTCAGGTCGGTCAGGTGGACAAGGGCGGCCTGGCCGCGTCTGCTGCCTTCGGGCCGGACGTTTCCTGATCGTGTCTTGGGTCGTTTTCCGCAAATGGCCGTTTTTCAATTCGGCGGAAATCAGCACAATTCGGACCTCTTGCCACAAATTTGCTTAAAAAATCCGTCAGATGGCCGATGAGGACGTGACGGGGACGGGTGCTTTCCGCTAAACACTCCTGTCGATGAAATGCGTGGCCGTCTTAAAATTGGCCGGTTGGGCCGCTGCGGCCCGGGAGTATAGGCGTGAACGGAATGGACACTGGTTCTGAAGCAAGCGGAACCAAGGGTATGAAATTCTTCCTGAGACTGGCCGTCCTGGCCGCACCGCTGCTTCTGGCAGCTTGCGGAGGCAAGGACGATCTGGACGACCTGGCCCTCAACGACACGCCACCGGAAGTTCTCTTCAACGAAGGCCTCGCGCTGCGTGCGCAAGGCAAATTACGCGATTCCACCGAAAAGTTCGAGGAGCTGGACAAGCTCTACCCCTATTCGGAATATTCCAAGAAATCGCTCGTCAACCTGGCTTACCTGAATTACACGCGCGGCAAATACACCGAGACGATAACGGCGGCCAAACGATTCGTGACCCTTTATCCGGGGGACGGAGACTCAGCCTATATGCTGTATCTCGCCGGGCAGAGCTATTTCCGCCAGATGCCGGACATCACCCGCGATCAGGCGGTCACCCGGAAAGCAGCCGGCGCCTTCACCGAACTGGTCCAGCGTTTCCCGGAATCCGAATATGTGCCGGATGCGGAACAGAAACTGCGGATCGTGAAGGATCAGCTGGCCGGCAAGGAAATGCAGGTCGGCCGCTACTACTTGGAAAAGCGCAACTATGTTGCCGCCATCAACCGCTTCAAGACGGTGGTTGTCGATTTCCAGACCACGCGGCATGTGGAAGAGGCGCTGTTTCGTCTGACGGAAGCCTATTACGCGCTTGGCGTCGTGAACGAGGCACAGACTGCCGCTGCGGTGCTGGGTCACAACTACCCGGACAGTCAGTGGTATAAAGATGCCTATTCGCTGTTGAACAAGGGAGGCTACCAGCCTTCCGAAGACAGCGGAAGCTGGATAAGCCGCGCCTTCAAGAGTATCTAAAGCCTGTCTCGTCCATCTGGATGCCTTTGACCGGGACCGGCTCAAACATGCTCTGGAAAGACGACCCGATTCTCCTATATGGTGGATCGCGCCGAACCGTAGGCTATGCCCTTAGGAGCTTCCCTTCATGCTGGTCACGCTGTCTATCCGTGACATCGTTCTGATTGACCGTCTTGATCTAGATTTTGCCGCGGGAATGTCGGTTCTGACCGGCGAAACCGGTGCGGGCAAATCGATTTTGCTCGATTCCCTGTCGCTGGCTCTGGGAGCCCGCGGCGATGCGGATCTGGTCCGTCATGGCGAAGCCCAGGGACAGGTCACCGCGGTTTTCGATGTGGCTGCTTCCCATCCCGTGCGCGCGTTTCTGAAAGCCAACGATGTCGATGACGACGGCGATATCATCCTGCGCCGTATCCAGACTGCCGATGGCCGGACGCGGGCGTTCGTCAATGACCAGCCGGTCAGTGCGGGCCTGTTGCGTCAGGCCGGCAGCCTTCTGGTGGAGATCCACGGACAGCATGATGACCGGGCTCTGGTTGATCCGGAAAGCCACCGAGCGCTGATCGACGTGTTCGGCGGGCTTGTCGGGGAGAGCGAGGCCGTCGGGAAGGCCTTTTCGACCTTCAGGGCGGCGGAGAAGGCTGTGACCGATCACGAGAAGCGGATCGAGGCGGCACGCAACGAGGCCGATTTCCTGCGCTCCTCGGTAGACGAATTATCAGCCCTGCGGCCTGAGGCGGGTGAAGAGGATCAGCTTGCTGCCCGCCGTACGGACATGATGCAGGTGGAAAAGATCGCCGGAGATCTGAACGAGGCGTTCGAAACCCTGAATGGATCTGCATCCCCCATCCCTGAACTTGCCAGCCTGCTGCGCCGCCTCGAGCGCAAGGCCGACCAGGTACCGGTCCTCCTCGCGCCGCCGGTGCGTACGCTTTCTGAAGCGCTGGACCTTCTGGAAGACACGCGCGCCAGCCTTGAAAGCGCCCTTCGCGAAACGGAATTCGATCCGCGTGAGCTGGAATCAGTGGAGGAACGCCTGTTCGCGCTGCGCGCGGCGTCGCGCAAGTATTCGGTACCTGTCGACGATCTCGTGATGCTGCGCGAGCGCATGGCGGGCGAGCTTGCCGATCTCGATGCGGGCGAGGACAAACTTGCCGCTCTTTCCGAAGCTGCGGCCAAGGCCCGGGCGGATTACGACGCCAAGGCAGTTGCTCTTTCGGAGAAGCGGCGTAAGACCGCGCAGGCTCTGGAAAAGGCGGTGCTCGCGGAATTGCCGGACCTGAAACTGGAACACGCGCGATTCATCGTCGAGATGCAAAGCGATCCGCAAACTCCGGGCCGGTCGGGCATCGATCAGATCGAGTTTCACGTACAGACCAATCCGGGCACACGCCCCGGTCCGATGATGAAAGTTGCCTCTGGCGGGGAGCTGTCGCGTTTTCTACTGGCGCTGAAGGTGTCGCTCGCCGACAAGGGATCCGCCCCGACCCTGGTTTTTGACGAGATCGACACGGGTGTGGGTGGTGCGGTTGCCGAAGCTATCGGGGTGCGTCTGGCGCGTCTGGCGAGCAATGTTCAGGTGCTGACCGTAACCCATGCGCCCCAGGTGGCGGCGCGCGCGGAAGGTCATTTCCTGATCGCCAAGGAAGCGATGAAAGCGGACCGTGTTGCAACGCGGGTCAGGCGTATCGACGACAGCCATCGCCGCGAGGAAATCGCGCGCATGCTGGCCGGCAGCGTCATAACTGACGAAGCGCGCGCAGCGGCGGGCAAGCTGCTTACGGAAACGGCGGGATAGGGATCCCGCCGCTCTGATATTCATCGAAGTTACTGCGGGAGACCCGGGACTTTCAGTTCGATGCTGACGTCTTCGTCGTTGGTGAAATATCCATTGGTGTAGAGCAGGCCGCCGATGATCAGGGCGACAATCA
Organism: uncultured Roseibium sp.; assembly: GCF_947496995.1. Classification (GTDB taxonomy): domain Bacteria; phylum Pseudomonadota; class Alphaproteobacteria; order Rhizobiales; family Stappiaceae; genus Roseibium. The sequence continues at coordinate 472,929 of NZ_CANMFD010000004.1, read as the reverse complement.
GCCCTCCGGCGATGAACCAGCCGGCTCCGCCAGCGGTTCTTTTCTCGACATAATGCGTTCCATGGTCCTGATGGGCCATTTTCGTCTCCTGCTTAACGACAGCCTGCGTTCTTTCAAATGCGGGCTGCTCTTGCTTGATCATTTGCGCCCACCTGATGCAGACGCATGTATTATCAACGCTTGAGCCTCGGGTTTGGTTCCGGTATCCGGTTGGGATAGCCACTCCACTCAGGCCCGCGAAGACATCATGACCGACAGCTCAACCTCCCAGATTGGCATTGAGGATCTCACCCAGGAAGAAGCTCTGGTGGAGCTGAAGCGCCTGGCCGCGGAAATTGCGGTGCATGACCGCAGCTACCACCAGGAAGACGCTCCGACGATTTCGGATGCGGACTATGACGCGTTGCGCCGTCGAAATGCGGAGATCGAGGCGCGGTTCCCGGGGCTGATCCTTGCGGAGAGCCCGTCACATCAGGTCGGTGCGGCCCCGGCGTCAGGCTTCGGCAAGATCACGCACCGGGTGCCGATGCTGTCACTGGACAATGCGTTCAGCGACGAGGATGTGCGAGACTTTGTCGGCCGGGTGCGCCGTTTCCTGAAATTCGATCCACTGATGGGCGCGCTGGCCGTTACGGCCGAGCCGAAGATCGACGGCCTGTCGCTGTCCCTGCGTTATGAAAACGGCGACCTCATACACGCGGCAACCAGGGGCGACGGCACCACCGGTGAAAACGTGACGGCCAATGCCCGAACGATCGCCGATATTCCGAAAAAGCTCACCGGCGAGGTTCCGGACGTGGTGGAGGTGCGCGGTGAGGTCTATATGGCGCACAAGGACTTCCAGGCGCTCAACGAGCGCATGGCGGCCAATGGCGGCAAGGTCTTCGCCAATCCGCGCAATGCGGCCGCCGGATCGCTGCGTCAGCTCAAGCCGGAGATCACCGCTTCCCGGCCGTTACGCTTTTTCGCTTATGCGTGGGGAGAGATGACTGCGCTGCCGGAAGACACGCAGTCGGGCATGGTCGATCGGATGCGGGCCTGGGGCTTCCAGGTCAATCCGTTGATGAAACGCTGTGAAACCGTCGAGGAATTGCTGGGCGTTTATCATGCCATTGAGGAAAGCCGGGCCGAACTCGACTATGATATCGACGGAGTGGTCTACAAGGTCGACCGGCTGGATCTGCAGGAGAGACTTGGTTTCGTCTCCCGCTCTCCCCGCTGGGCCATCGCCCACAAGTTTCCGGCCGAGCAGGCCTTCACGCTTCTCAACGATATCGAGATCCAGGTCGGCCGCACCGGCGCTCTGACGCCCGTCGCGAAGCTCGAACCGATCACCGTGGGCGGCGTGGTCGTGTCCAATGCGACGCTGCACAATGAGGATTACATAAAGGGGATCGGACAGGACGGCGAACCCATTCGTGGCGGCAAGGACCTGCGGATTGGCGACACGGTGAAGATCCAGCGGGCAGGGGACGTCATCCCACAGATCGTCGATGTCGATCTGGACAAACGTCCCGGGGACGCGAAGCCCTACGAATTCCCGACCGTCTGCCCTGCCTGCGGCAGCCATGCCGTGCGCGAGGAAAATGAAAAGACTGGCCGCAAGGACGCGGTGCGCCGTTGCACGGGCGGGCTGATCTGCCCGGCGCAGGCGAGCGAAAAGCTCAAGCACTTCGTCTCCCGCAATGCCTTCGACATCGAAGGCCTCGGCGACAAGCAGGTCGATGCGTTCTACCAGGAGGGGCTTGTGACGACGCCGGCTGAGATCTTCACGCTGGAGGAGCGGGACAGGCAATCCCTGACCAAGTTGCGCAACCGCGAAGGCTGGGGTGCGTTGTCGGCGAAGAACCTGTTCGAAGCCATCAATGCCCGCCGGAACATCGATCTCAACCGCTTTATCTTCGCACTGGGTATCCGCCATGTCGGAGAAGGCAACGCCAAGCTGCTGGCGCGGGCCTACGGGTCCTGGAGTGCCTTTTACCGGGCGATGCAGGCTGCCCATGACGAGAGTGGTGAGGCCTGGGCCGAACTCAACGACATCGACGGGATCGGCCATATCGTTGCCGAAGCGCTGGTGGAATTCTTCGCGGAAGCCCACAACCGCGAGCAGTTGGACAAACTGCTGGCTGAGGTGACCCCGAAGGATGCGGAAAAGGTAGATGCATCCGGCTCGCCGGTCGCCGGCAAGACCGTGGTCTTTACCGGTTCCCTGGAACGCATGACCCGCGATGAGGCCAAGGCCATGGCGGAACGCTTCGGGGCGAAGGTCTCCGGATCGGTTTCCAAGAAGACCGACCTCGTCGTCGCCGGTCCGGGTGCCGGCTCAAAGCTGAAAAAGGCGCAGGAACTGGAAGTCGAGGTTATCTCCGAGGACGACTGGTTCGATCTGGTGGGGGCGTAAGCCTCCAGCAATTTCGCTTTGTCCTGCCAATCGCAGTTCGGAGGAGGGCCAGGATCCGGCACTTTTCGATTTCGGATCCTGGCAGCACGGAGGGGCATTTGTATCTCGACCGACAATATTACGTGTACATTCTGGCCAGCGGACTTGGTGGGACGCTTTATGTCGGAGTGACAAATGATCTTTTAGGAAGGGTCTCGCTTCATAAGGATGGTCTCGGCAGCCGTTTCACCGCAACGTATTGCGTAAACCGACTCGTCTATTACGAAGTTCATGAAGAGATCGAGCAGGCGATCAGGCGGGAAAAGCAGCTCAAGCGATGGCGGCGGGCCTGGAAGATCCGCCTTATTGAAGAACTCAATCCGAATTGGGATGATCTTTTTCCGAATCTGACCTGACATGTCTTTCCCTTCGCGTTGTGGTCTGCTGCGCAGAGCCAAGACCTGGCACGGGCAACTCCGATGGTGTCCTGGACCGGAGATGCCAGTGATTACTGGTTCCCGGACTTGGCTGCGCCAATCCAGGATGACAAACGAGGGCAATTGCACTTGCGTAATGGGATGGGCTGACATTTTCCGCAACACTTGCGATGCCAAGGCCTGTCTCACATCTCCACTTGTCGTCCCGGTTTGGCGCGGAGCGGCAAGACCGGGACCCAGTAGCCACGTGGTGGCCGGGTATCGGTCACTGTTAAGTGCGAGGGTTGGAAATATTTCAGAAAACAAATCTATCGGGATCTCCGATATGTTCGTCCCCACCAAAATCCAGATCTTTGCCTCGCCACAGCCGTTTTGTTGCTATATTGTTCTCGTCAAAGAGCGCTCAAAATCACCGGACCAGTAAACCATGGCAGACCCGGACGGGTATGACGATGCATTCGACGACCCTTTTCAGCGCGCAGGCGCGGGAGCGGCACCCGCGCCTGCGCGGGTGGAAGGCGGGATCGCGGCGCGAGCGATGGCGGCGCGGCAGGGGCCGTCGGATTACCTGACAGGGCTTAACCCGGAGCAGCGGCTTGCGGTCGAAACAACGGAAGGACCGCTGCTGGTGCTTGCGGGGGCGGGCACCGGCAAGACACGCGTTCTCACGACCCGTATCGCGCACATTATTGCGATGGGCAAGGCAAGTCCCGGTCAGATCCTTGCCGTGACCTTCACCAACAAGGCCGCCCGGGAAATGAAGGAGCGCATCGCCACTTTCGTCGGCGGCAATGTGGAGGGCATGGCCTGGCTCGGCACGTTCCACTCCATCTGCGTGAAGATCCTGCGTAAGCATGCCGAGCTTGTCGGCCTCAAGTCCAGCTTTTCCATTCTCGACACCGATGACCAGATCCGCCTGATCAAGCAGATCATCCAGGCCGAGGGGCTGGACGACAAGCGTTGGACCGCCAAGGCTTTTGCCGCGATGCTGGACGGCTGGAAGAACCGGGCCCTGACACCCGATCAGGTGCCGGAAGGCGAAGCGCGGGCGTTCGCCAATGGCAAGGGCCGCAAGCTTTACGCGGAGTATCAGGACCGCCTGTCGATCCTGAACGCCGCGGATTTTGGCGATCTGCTGCTGCATGTCATCACGATTTTCAAGACGCGTGCGGATGTCCTTGCCGAATATCAGCGCCGCTTTCGCTACATGCTGGTGGACGAGTATCAGGATACCAACATAGCGCAGTACCTTTGGCTGCGGCTGCTCGCCCAGGGCAATCCCAATGTCTGTTGCGTGGGGGACGACGACCAGTCGATCTATGGCTGGCGCGGGGCGGAGGTCGATAACATCCTGCGCTTCGAACAGGATTTCAAAGGGGCGGAAGTCATCCGGCTTGAGCGCAATTACCGGTCCACCAGCCACATTCTGGCGGCTGCCTCCCATCTGATCGCCTTCAATGAAGGCCGGCTTGGCAAGACGCTGTTCACCGACTTCAGCGAACCGGATCACGATCTGGTTTCTGTCGCATCCGTGTGGGATTCACAGGAAGAAGCCCGCACGATCGGCGAGGAAATCGAAGCGCTGCAGAGCAAGAACCATCCCTTGAACGAGATGGCCGTGCTGGTGCGGGCGTCTTTCCAGATGCGCGAATTCGAAGAGCGATTTGTCACGCTCGGGCTCAACTACCGGGTTATCGGCGGACCGCGTTTTTACGAGCGCATGGAAATCCGCGATGCGATGGCTTATTTCCGCTGCGTCATGCAGCCGTCGGACGATCTGGCCTTTGAGCGGATCGTCAACACGCCCAAGCGCGGTCTCGGCGATGCCACGCTGAAGCTGGTGCACGGGCTGGCCCGGGCCGAACGCATACCGCTGATGCAGGCGGCCGGCCAGTTGATCGATACGGAAGACCTCAAACCCAAACCGCGGAACGCCCTTAAAACCGTGCTCGACAATTTCGAGCGCTGGCGGCGCCAGCTCGAGCAGATCAAGCATACGGAGCTGGCGGAAATCATTCTCGATGAAAGCGGCTATACGGAAATGTGGCGGATGGACCGTTCGGCGGAAGCGCCCGGACGGCTCGACAACCTGAAAGAACTTATCCGCTCGATGGATGAATTTGAATCCATGGCCGGGTTCCTTGAGCATATCGCGCTGGTCATGGACCGGGACAGCGCCGACAGTTCCGACGCCGTGTCCATCATGACGCTCCACTCGGCCAAAGGGCTGGAATTCGACACCGTCTTTCTGCCCGGCTGGGAGGAGGGGCTGTTTCCACATCAGCGCGCGCTCGACGAGAGCGGTCGCGCCGGGCTGGAAGAGGAGCGGCGGCTTGCTTATGTGGGCATCACGCGGGCGAAAAAGCGCGTAAAGCTCTATTTCGCCTCCAACCGGCGCATCCATGGTCTCTGGCAGTCGACCGTCCCGTCCCGGTTTCTGGATGAGCTGCCGGCGGATCATGTGGAGATCGCCGAAGCATCCTCGAACTACGGCGGCTATGGCGGTGGCGGTTACGGTCCTTCGCGTTTCGACAGTCAGGATCCGTTCGACACGGGCAGCTATTCAACGCCCGGCTGGCAAAGGGCGCAGCGGGCGCGGCAATCCTCTGACGGGTTCAAGGACGGCGGTCGCGGCTACAAATCGGCACGGACGAAACGGCAGGGGCCGCTGACCATCGAGGGGGAGCTTGTGGCGCGGTCGGTCAGCGACACACCCTCGGACTTTTCCCTGGGTGAACGTGTGTTCCACATCAAGTTCGGCTACGGGGCTATCAAGTCCATTGAGGGCAATAAACTGACCATCGACTTCGAGAAGGCCGGCGTGAAGAAGGTCATCGACAGTTTTGTCGAGAGGCATTGATATAATTGACTATTGTTACAAGTATCTGAATTATATCTCAAAAATATCATTGTTTACCCTACGTTAATTTCCAGTTACGAGACTGGCGGATGAGAATCTTTTTCCGCGCTTGGTGCTGCGTTGCGGAGATCCGCAGAAGGTGCCGTGCGCATGAAAATACCAATCCGTTCCGGACGAAACGAAGCTTTCCGTTCCACTGTCCTGATGGCCGCCACCGGTCTTTTTCTATTGCCCGGAAGTTCGCCTTCAACAGCCAGCAGTTCCTGTGCTGCGCTCGGAGCGGGATTCGTGCGGGCGTCCGGAACGTTGACGATCGATGCCGCCAGCCTCTCGAGTTCAAGCACCCTGTGCGCATCCAACCAGCTTGAAACCAGCATCTCTTCAGGGACTGTCGCTTCGGACGGCCGATTGAACTTCTACGCGCCTGTCTTTTTTGCAAGTTCTGCCCTGTCCGGAAAGGTGCATTCCATCAACTTCATCGGGACGACTGTCGCCGGCAGCAGCACGTCTGGAACAGAGTTTCTGGAAACCTTCCAATATCCCGGTTCTGACGTTCTGGGAGCAACGCGGATCAATCTCATCAATACATCGATTGGTGCAAACCGCGCGATCACGCTGGTGGAGGAATCCGGCGGAACGCAGTTTCAAAATGTCTATATCGCAAGTACGGGCTCCGGTAGCCTGACCTACGACTCACTGACAATTTCAAATCCGACTCTTGTGGCAATCGGTCAGTACAACCTGATTGGACAGGACTTCACCAGCGCGACCGATCTGACCCTCAAGGACAGCATGATCGACAATGCGACACTTGTCGGGGTTCGCGGCGGGTCGTCACTGGCACTGGATAATACGACCATCGAAACACAATTCTTCCAACTCATTGGAACCGTTTCCGGGAACGGAACGATCAGCGGCAAGTCCGGTGGAAGCGATACGTCATTCTTCACGGTGGGCGGCGCGTCGATAAGGCCTGGCAATTCCATCGGGACATTGACCATCAACGGGAATGTGCGGTTAAGCGGTGCGACGGATCTGCTCTCCGAACTGGATCCGACAGCCACGCCGAATGCCGACCTTCTGGACATCAGCGGGAGCCTCACAGGCGCTGACAAGCTCACGATAACCCTGGAAAAGGACAGCGGCTACACCGGGTCCGGTGCAACGGAGATCTTGGATTTCAGCGGCGCAACCTATGTCGTCCTCGATGCCGCGAGTATCGACAGCGACGCCGTAACGCTGGTTGAGGGCAGCTCTCTGAATGCACATTTGAGTGCCAGCCTGGTAGGCTCCCCGACGTCCGCGACGCAGGTCGAGGTCCAGTTCACCGACAACTCCGCAAGCACGACCCATCTGCCTTCGAAAGTTAAGACCCTTCAAGGCGGCAAGTCGGTTCCGTCGGGAACTCCATGGGTTTCGCTCACCTCGGCGATTTCCGCCACCCACCATGGGACCGCCGTGAACGGAGCAACCGGCGGAAGCGGAGGCGGAAGCCAGACGCTCAGCAACGGCAGCACTGTCAGTCAGGCGTGGCTGTCGCTGACCAATGCCAACCTGCTCCAGCTCAACCAGGTCCACGCCGAGCCCTATTCCTCCAATTTGACCGTCGGACTGGAGCAACTCGACCATGTCGCCTCGACCGTGATGAACCGGATTTCCGGGAGCCATGATGTCCTGGACAAGGCACAGCGCGTGGTGGACGGACAGGGCCGGGCGATCTGGCTCGATGTTTCCGGTGTCATGGGAAACGTCGACGGCGAGGACGGCCTGGGCACCTTCAACTACCAGCTAGCCAACGTGATCGCCGGGGCGGATATCCTTGCAAGTCCGCTTGGCAGCCTCGGAGCGTTCGTGGGTTACGGCTATCAGCACATGGGAGAGCACGACACTGTAGACCAGACCTTTTCGGCGCAATCAGGATATGCAGGGCTATACGGCACCTTGTTGCTGGACAACTGGCAGTTCGCAGCATCGGCCGGTTATGGCTACAGCGCCAACAGCGGCTCGCGCAACAACCCGGATGTGGGGTTGTTCACGGGAGGAGAGGCCGAGTCGGACTTTTCCTCCAACGCGGTGTTTGTTGCCGTGAAAGCGGGCTATTCCGTTTCGGCGATCGGCGGGGTCACCCTGACACCTTTCGTTGCGTCTTCCTATGGTCATGTCTGGCAGAGCGAAGCTCGGGAAAACGGCGGCGGCGATTTCAACTACGATGTGCACGCGGCCACTGCCGATGCCTTCATGACCGGCGCCGGTCTGGACTGGGCCCTGGATATCGTGAATGTCGATCCGGCAAGGGCAAAGATCGTGGGCTTCGCGCGCTATGATCACGACTGGAGTGCGTCCCGCGACTCCGCCCATGAAGTGACCGTCACCTCCGATCTGTTCGGAACATTTACCCAGACAGGCCAGAACCGGGGTGCACATTCGCTTTCCGGTGGCTTGGGACTGGCAGGAAGCTTTTCCGACCGGGCATCCTGGAGGCTTGGTATCACAGGAGCCGCCCATGAACACGGCGAAGAAGTCGGAGCCGGCGCGCATTTCTCCTTCCGGTTCTGACCAGAGTGCAAGCGTTTCGTGCAGCCGGCAGGACCCTGGCCTTTACAAGTCCACGCCCTGCGGTTCGATCAGCATGTCGCGTTCCTTCAGGAAGGGATGAATCGCAATGGCCTCCCGCAAGGCTTCCTGCCCCAGCTTCACACGACCCATCGTCATGAAAATCATGGCCTTTCCCGATAGAGCGCCGAAGTGGCGGGGTTCCAGCTCCAGGGCGCGCTCGATGTCTTCCAGGCTGGCCTCGTAGTCGCCCTGGAGAAACAGGATGAATGCCCGCTGGTTCCAGCCTTCGGAATAATCAGGAGCCTGCGCGACAACTTCGTCGAGCAGGTCCCTGGCGCCCTGGAAATCATGTACGCCGCGTCGCTGCATGGCGGTGTCGATCTGTTTGCGGATCTCCGGCGTCGGCGCCGCATTCAGCCACGAATACCAGATGTCGTCCTCTATCTTGCGCGCCTCGGCTTCGTTTTGCGCGTTCTTCAATGCCTTGAAGAGAGCGTCCTGATCGGGAGTGGCGTTCGCCGTTGCCGCCAGTCCCGGCCCACAAAACAGAAGGACCACCAGAACGCAGAGGGGTTGCGTCATGCACGTGCGTAATTTCGCAAGGATCATCGATAGTCTCCTCTCCTTGGAGCATGTGGCATTAAATTGAATTCAGGAGGGCGCCCGAACGCAATTGCAAGGCAAACGCTGCCTCGGGCGTCTTCCAGAAACCGTAGATCGGCTTAAACGCAACACGCTCCCATGAAAGAAATGGAGCACAATGCCGAATTGCCCAGTCTGCAGGGGCTCTGGTATCTGCACTGGAGTACAGCTATACCGCTGGCCTCGACCCAATTTTACCAAAGGCACGCAAGGGCATGAAAACCATCCGGGTGCGGATTACAGCCGCGGAACTGGAAGCCAAACGGATCTCCGAAATTCTGGAGCGCGCTTTCGAGGATGACGGCAATCCGGTGGCGATCTACGAAGATTCAGCGGACGGAAAGACTTGGACGGCGGAGGTCCTGCTTTTCGACATGGAGCCGGAAGAAGCTGCCGCCATGGTACGGGACCGAGTCGGTGCGGACGCCTTCGCAGCGCCGCTCGATGCAGAAGAACTCCCGGATATCAACTGGGTCGCAAAAAGCCTCGAAGGGCTGAAGCCCGTCAGGGCCGGAAGATTTTTCGTCCATGGCGGTCATGACAGGAGCAAGGTGCCGGGAGGCGCTATCGGGCTTGAGATCGAAGCCGCGCTGGCCTTCGGAACCGGACACCACGGTACCACCGCTGGCTGTTTGGAGGAAATCGATCGGTTGCTGTCGCTGAGGGACTACGACAGCATTCTCGATCTCGGTACCGGCACGGGCGTGCTGGCAATAGCGGCGGCGCTCAAGGCGAAGCAGAGCGTTCTGGCAACCGACATCGATCCGGTTGCCACCAGAACGGCGCTGGAAAACGCAAGGCTCAACGGCGCAGCGCATCTTGTGCGGGGTTTCACGGCAAACGGCATGGAAGATCGGCGGTTCAGGCTTCACGGGCCTTTCGATCTGGTGATCGCCAATATTCTGGCGCGGCCGCTCATGAAGATGGCCAAATCCATCGGCGGACAGATGACACGAGCGGGCACACTGGTGCTGTCAGGCCTCAGGGTGGAGGATGGTCCGCGGATATTGTTTGCCTATGGGTGTCAGGGTTTCGTGCTGGACCGGCGCCGGGAAAAGGACGGCTGGCTCACGCTTACCCTGGTGCGCGGGCGCAAGACCGCTTGAACGGAAAATTCTATAACTCTTTAAATTATCTAGGCTTTCCAGTTTTCATATTGAGTCACATGAAAGCGGGTTGAACTGACACGTGAAGAGAAACCGGCTTTTCGGTCGCTTTTGTGGCTCGATGCCGGCAATACGGCTCTCTGAATTCGGATTTTGATTCACTGAAATTATTGAAGTCATTGATTTGAAAAGCAAAGAGCCTGCCGGAAATCGGCAGGCTCTTTAGAGTGCACAGTAATTTCAATCGAGCGTCCTGAGCCCCGTTTCAGGAGCTTAGAACCCGGCGGTCGTCGAACCTTCGCGCTCAAGCTGCTTGCGGTCATAGCCGTGGGTGGCCAGTGTCGCGTCGTCAAGCGAAAGCAGATATCCGTTGACGTAGCGGCGCGCCTGAATGGTGCGTGCTTCGATCATGCGGTCCAGTGCGCGGCGCATGAAGCTGTTTCCGCCGATACGGGTCGAAGTCGTGGTTGCAATGCTCATGGTGATCTTTCCCATTTGAAGTTTAAGAGCTTCCCTAGGGAGAAACGTCTTTTTGTTTTGTTGAACCATATATGCAGATTCGTTTCCCGGAGCGGTAGGCCTGCAAGTGCATGTCAGCCCTGCGCATTTCGCATATGCGAGAAGAAAATGCTGCATTGCGAAGTATGAAGGGCCAGGCTCGGGGCTTCTTTCTGTTGAGACGGCAACCGGGGGCATTATCCAGCTTGATCCCGGGCGCGGGCCAAATTAACGTCCGGGCATGTTTCAGACCTTCGACGATCTCAGCGATCCCTCCTGCGGAGCGCCGCATGCGGCCCTTCTCAGGGCAGAACTTTCCCGCCGCGGCCTTGACGGTTTCCTGATCCCGCGTGCCGATGCGCACCAGAGTGAATATGTGCCGCCGCATGACTGCCGTCTGCAGTGGCTGACCGGTTTTACCGGATCTGCGGGTGTGGCAGCGGTCCTTGGCGACGATGCCTCGATCTTTGTCGATGGGCGTTACACCATCCAGGTGCGCGAGCAGGTGGACCTGAACACATTCCCGGCACGGCATCTGATCGAAGAGCCGGTCACGAACTGGCTGGCAGAGCGGCTGCAGTCAGGCCAGAAGCTTGGTGTCGATGCCATGCTTCACACGGTGCGAGAAGTCCGGCGTCTGAGAGAGATTTGCAAGCAGGCAGGTGCCGAACTGGTCACGCTGGACGACAATCCTATCGACAGTGTGTGGCAGAACCGGCCGGAGCCGCCGGTCGGTCAGGTGTCGCTCTATCCGGTCGAACTGGCGGGCAAGGCGGCCCTCGACAAGATTGCACAGATCCAGTCTGCGCTCGCCGACAAGAAGGCCGATGCCTGCGTTCTGACGCAACCGGATTCGATTGCCTGGCTGTTCAACATCCGCGGTTCGGATGTCACCCATACGCCGCTGCCGCTTTCCTTCGCGACGGTGCCCGCGAACGGCAAGCCATCGCTTTATATCGATGGACGCAAACTTTCCAACTCTGTGCGCGATGCTTTGTCGGACCTGACCGAATTGTTCGAACCGGGAGATTTCAAAAGTGGGCTGAGTGCCCTCGGTGCCTCCGGTGCGAGTGTCATGATCGATCCCGGCCTGGCGGGGATCGGTATCGCAGAGGCGATCACGGGAGAGGGGGGTACGCTGGTCGAGGCTCAGGACCCGGTCCTGCTGCCCAAGGCGGTAAAAAACGAAACTGAACTGAATGGCGCCCGCACGGCCCACGTCAGGGATGCTGCGGCGTTCGTGAATTTCCTGTGCTGGTTCGACGAGGAAGCCCCGAAGGGGAGACTCGACGAAATTTCGGTGACGGAAAAGCTGGAAGAGTTCCGCAACGCGACAGGGGTTCTGAAGGATATTTCCTTCGACACGATTTCCGGGGCAGGGCCGAACGGCGCGATTTGTCATTATCGCGTCAGCCGGGCCAGCAACCTGAAGATACCGCTCGGCAAGCCGTTTTTGATCGATTCAGGCGCTCAGTATCTGGATGGCACCACGGACATCACGCGCACTCTTGCCGTCGGAGAGACAAGCGCGGCCATGAAAAAGCACTTCACGCTGGTGCTGAAGGGACATATCGCGATCTCGTCCGCCCGGTTTCCGAAAGGGACGACCGGCGCTCAACTCGACACGCTGGCGCGCATCGCGCTCTGGAACGCAGGGCTCGACTATGACCATGGGACCGGCCACGGTGTCGGCGCCTATCTCAGCGTCCATGAAGGGCCGCAGCGTATTGCCAAGACGGGGACGGTCCCGCTTCAACCGGGCATGATCCTTTCCAACGAACCGGGGTATTATCCGGCGGGAGACTACGGCATCCGTCTGGAAAACCTGGAGGTGGTCACCGAGGCTGCGGACATTCCCGGCGGCGAACGTCCGATGCTGGGCTTTGAAACGCTGACCCTGGTTCCGATGGATTTGCGTCTGGTTGACCTGGCTCTTCTGACGCAGGTGGAACGGGACTGGCTGAACAGCTATCACACCAAGGTGCGTGAGAAGATCGCTCCTCTCCTAGAGGAAAAAGAGCGTGAGTGGCTGGTGCGTGCAACAAAATCGGTCTAGATTTTACGGGAGCGATCCTGATCGCTCCCTTGTTATTTGAGTGACTTTACGCAATTTCGAGTTGAATTTCCTGTGATGCGCGCTGCCGATCTTTTCAAGACACCTCTTTATGCCGCCGAACTGGCGACAGGTTCAAAATCGTTCTGCGACAATCCGCTGATCGGCAGCCGCCGGCTGAACGAGGCGGGCCTGCACGTGAAGCGCATAGAGCTTGCCGAACGCATGGCCGATGCGCGGAGGCGTCGGCTTGCCCATCTCGTCCCGCAGGAAGACCAGGCCGCTTATGCCAGGGACGGATTCATTCAAAAACGCGGCCTGCTGGCGGAGAGCGATCTCGAGGGCCTCAGAGCCGAAATCGCGACAACCCTCTTCGATGCCTGGGACATGCGACAGGGAAATGCGGTAACCCGTTTCATTCCTCTTCCGCCCAAAGTGCTCAAGAACCTGCCGTATCTGCGTGATTTTGTCTGGAGCAAGCCCTTTCAGAACGGTTTGCGGTATGTCGGCTCCACCAATGGAGATCCGCTTGTTTACCTGCATATCGTCCTGACCGACCCGAAAGCTGGCAAGCGGGCGGATCCGCAGACGGCGTTTCACTCGGACACCTTTCATCCGACAGCCAAGGCATGGTTCTTCCTGTACGATATCGACGATGCGGAAGGCCCGTTCACTTTTGTCCCAGGGTCACACCGGCTGACACCGGAACGACTGGCTTGGGAACGCGAGCAGAGCCTGACGGCGGCGGTCAATCCAAACAGACACCATAGAGGCGGCTCCTTCCGGCTGCGCGCGGACGAACTCGGCCGTCTGAATTATCCCGAACCCCTCCGGTTCGCGGTGCCGGGCAACACGCTTGTTGTCGCCGATACCCACGGGTTCCATGCGCGTGCAACGAGCGAAAAACCGTCTGTCCGGGTCGGAATTTACGGATCCTTGCGACGGAATCCCTTTTTACCCTGGACCGGGCTGGATCCCTTCAGCCTGCCCGGCATGCGTGGCCGGCAGGCAAGACTGTTCGTCGCTCAGAAAGATCTGGCGACCCGCCTCAAGGGCAAGCCGGTTTCCCATCGCTATGCGGGCAAGGTCCTGGCGACAGAGCCGTCTCGGTTTTAGGGAGCGGCCAGTAAGATTTTGCTGTCAGACCGTCCAGAAAATGACTGGACCTATTGACGCGAAACTGGAGAAACCTTCTTGAGGCCCGTCCCAAGTTGTCTGAACCCGAAATAGTTCAGACATTCTTGCCACCTAAGTCGATGCAGCTAACGGACAGCGCCAGAGCCGTTGCGTTGCTGCGCCAGAACAGGGCGTTCAGCAGGCAATGATGGTCCGCGAGTAGCGATCCGGCGCTTTCAGGAGTTGGAGCTGCATGCTGTCCGTTTGCTTGAATGTACCGCTGTCGTCGTATATTACGCGCGCTGGAGTTTCGCGGCAGCCGATGCGTTCGGCACCACCCGTGACGAAGAGAGTGGCGGCCCAAGTGTCCCATGACGGGAGACCTGTGTAGCCGAGAAATTTCATCATTCGGCTCCGCTTGCGCGCATGTTCGGCAATTGCCTCGATACTGAAACTTTCCGCCAGTTCAGGGGAAAGAACTCTTTCTCCAACGCCTGCGCGATAGGTCACCATGTTGAGTTTGCCGGGATGATTGCGCACCAGATAGGCAATAGCCGTGACATCCATTGCAACATTCATGTCACGCAGGGCAAAGGCGCGAAACCCACGGCCTGTCGCGAAGTGCTCACCTGGCGAACGTCCACCAACCCCGATGATTTTCGCGATCATGCGAGGAGGGACAAGACCGTAACGCAAAAGACTCGCCGCGACCGTGGTTGGGCCCAATTCCAGGAGTGTCACGGCACGTGACGATCCCTTTATGACCTGTGCGATTTTCTTCAGATAGGAGAGGTCACCGGGTGTCGGTTGACCATTGTGGTCAAAGGACATCCGTCTGTCGGGTCCGTGAAGGAGCATCCAGTTGTCGATGCCGAGCTGGCCGAGCCGCACAATTAGATTGTCATGAACTTCGTTTGTGCTGGAATTACTATTTCCGAAAATGGACACAGCGGCGAGAATCTCGACGCACCCGCTTTCCTCGAGGCGCCTGACGAGCGCGATGGACACGGTATCGTCGATTTCACCGTCGCGGCTGACATCTGCAACAATGATGATCGGCTGATTGCGCGATACGCACACTGGGTTTTCGCCGAGAAAGTGGTCGTAGATATCGGGCGCTGCATCTGACGGATACGTAAAGCCGAGCATCATCGCGCTGAAAAAAATGGCGATACGCATGAAAGTCGTCCCCCCCAACGCCTCAAGGTTAGATGGTCTTGTGTAAAAATACTATTTTAAATTGTAACCCTTGCAAAAAGGGAAAAGAACCGGGTTACGGACTCATGGAGGAAAATCAAATGGTCTCGGAAATGGTTTCATCCCGAGGTGTCGGAGCGCCGGTCTACTGGTGCTCTTCCTTGGTCGCCTTGATCAGGGCGGCGTTGAAATAGCGAAGGGCCCGGACGTGGCGGGCGATTCCGATAATTTGGGTGGCATCGCCCTTGCGGACCACCGGCAAGGCGGCCTTGCCACAGGAATCGAAGCTTTTCAGCGCGCTTTCCAATGTGTCCGTGTCATGCAGATACGGACCGTCTTCTCCGGGATTGAATACCCGGTCTTCTTCCGCCTCCGGGGGCGGATCCATGAATTCGCCGACCTTGACCGCCTCGCTGAGGAACTGGTGCACACCTTCGTTCACGAAGCAGCCGCGCATGCCCAGCTGCCAGTGGAAGAAGGACTTGCCGTGGACAGCCTGGGTCAGGCCCGTGGCGATGGAAACAGCCAGCAGAAGGGCGATGGACAGGGCGTAGCCGCCGGTCAGTTCGAACACGATCACCGTGGTGGAGAAGGGCGCGCCGAGGACGGCCGCGGCGACGGCCCCCATGCCGAGAATTGCATACAGTCCGTGGCTCGACGCCATTTCAGGGAAGACCGAAGCGGCTATAAGTCCGAAAGCACCACCGGTCATGGCCCCGAGGTAAAGGGACGGTGAAAAAATCCCGCCCCCAAAGCGCGACGCCAGTGTGATCGATGTGGCCGCCGCCTTGACCACCAGCAGGGATAGCATCGTGGTGATCGTCAGTTCGTGTTTGAGGGCCATATCGGTCGCGTCATAGCCGACACCCAGAATGCCCGGAAAAGAGATACCGATGGCCCCGACCACGAGGCCGCCGATGACGGGCCGCAGCCACAGGGGCATGGTGATGTTGCGGGCTGTCCAGTCGGTGCCGATCAGGGCGAACTGGAAGAGGATCGCGACGGCCGCGCAGGTGAGGCCCAGCAGTGCGAAGGCAGGTATTTCGAGATAGGAGGTGATCTCATACTGTGGGATCACGAAGGCGGCGACATCGCCGAACCACAGGCGCGACAGAAGCGTTCCCATCACCGAGGCAAGCACGATGGGCACGAAGGCGGAGACCGCATAGTGACCGAGAACAACCTCGTGAGCAAAGAGAACACCTGCAATCGGGGCGTTGAAGGAGGCTGAAACACCGCTTGCGACTGCGCTGGCGATGAGAATGCGGCGGGAGGTGTCGGGCAGTCGAAAATAGCGGCAGACAGCGGCGCCCAGAGTGGCACCCAGATGCACGACCGGGCCTTCACGGCCCGCACTCGCGCCGCTGCCCAGCGAGATTGCCGTCACCAGGGCGGACCACAGACCGGCGCCAAGCGGCAGGCCGCGCCCGCCGTGGACCCTGGCCTCGATCACGTCGGCGACAGCGCCGGCGCGTTGATTGGGATGAAATCTCTGCAATATGAAGCCGACGATCAGACCGCCGACGGCAGGAGCCAGCAGGATGACCCACCAGGGCTGGTTCGCGGCGGCCTGCATGGTCAGTTCGGTCGTCGTGCGCAGCCAGGGCCACTGAAAGAGGCCGATCGCCGTCCTGAAGGCAATCGCGGCGAGCGCCACCAGCGCGCCGATGAAAACGGCAAGTACCCAGACAAGTTGCATCCGTCCCGCGCGGAACTGGCGCACGTTGGGCGTAATCCAGCTGATGAGAATGTCTGGGAGCTGTGCGGCGGTTTCTATTATTTTGCGCATCAGTCACGGTTGCTTTTTATGGGGCGTGAACGTGATTGCCCATCATAGTGCCCGAGTCGACGCGAATGAACAGACCCGACCACCTGTTTTCACTCGGAAATCACTCACTTTTTTGTCGTCTGTGTTCCGTGGGCCGTGTTCGGTCCGGTGTTAGCGGGGAATTTCGATGCGCCGTCCGGCCCGTTCGGGGCGGGGAAGGGAGGCATGGTCCTTCATTAGCGCGGCCAGCCTGGTCGCAATGTCTTCCGGCCAGGGGGCGACTTTCCTGGTGTTCAAATCGACGTGGAGGCTCATCTGTTCGGATGTGGCGGACAACCAGCCTTCCTCTGCGTGGCGCAGTTCCTGGAAGATATGAGCACGCTTCGCGTCGAAGTCTATAAGCTGCAGGTTGACCGTGACCGGCATGCCCGCCTCCAGTTCCCGCAGATAGCAGACATGCACCTCGGCGGTGAAATAGGACGCGTTGCGGGCCTTCACATAGTCGGGGCCAAGGCCAAGCTGCTCGAACATCTGGTCGAGCGCGGTATCGAACAGGACGTTGTAATAGGCCATGTTCAGATGACCGTTATAGTCGATCCAATCCGGCTTGACAGTCATGACCGCGCTTTGTAGCGGTTCGGCCTCTCGGGCAACCTTTGTCCCGTTCTCTCCATGCTTTTCCATGACCGTACCCTTATCGCCGGATTTGACTTTGACCTTTTTCGTGTCTCCTAACATATTCGGTTTTCACAGCGTGGCCAGAACCGCGCGACAGGAGGAAAAAACATGCCGGAAATGGCACGCGCTCAGCATTCGCCCCTAACCGACGACCAGAATCGCACTATTTCGCAGGCGATCACCGAGCTGAAGGAGCGTTTCGGCGAGCGTTGCGCCACGTCCGCAGCCCTGCGCGAACAGCACGGACACACCACGACCTGGCTCAGAAACCAGCCGCCTGACGCGGTGGTCTTTGCCGAAAGCACACAAGAGGTGGCGGAAGCCGTGCGCATTTGCGCCGCCCTCAAGGTGCCGGTGATTCCCTTCGGCGCCGGATCGTCTCTGGAAGGCCATTTGAATGCGCCGCTCGGCGGGGTCTCTCTCGACCTGTCCAGAATGAACCGTGTTCTCGAAGTGCATGCGGAAGATCTCGACTGCCGCGTGGAGGCGGGAGTGACCCGCAAGCAGCTCAACAGCGACCTGCGGGACACCGGCCTGTTTTTCCCGATCGACCCGGGCGCCGATGCCAGTCTCGGCGGCATGGCGGCGACCCGTGCTTCGGGCACGAACGCAGTGCGCTACGGTACGATGAAGGACGCGGTGCTTGCCCTTACGGTCGTAACCGCCGACGGACAGATCATCAGGACAGGTGGCCGGGCGAAGAAATCCTCAGCCGGGTACGATCTGACGCGGCTTTTTGTCGGGTCGGAAGGAACGCTCGGCGTCATCACGGAACTGACCTTGCGCCTTCATGGTCAGCCGGAGGCCATTTCGGGAGGTGTCTGCCCGTTCCCCGATGTCAACTCGGCTTGCAATGCGGTGATTTCAACCATCCAGATGGGCATTCCCGTTGCCCGGATCGAGTTGCTGGACGCTCTGCAGGTGAAGGCGTGCAACACCTATTCAAAACTTGACCTTGCCGAAACGCCGACCCTGTTCCTGGAATTCCATGGTTCGGAAGCAGGTGTGCGGGAACAGTCCGAAATGTTTTCCCAGATTGCCGAGGAATTCGGCGGCGGACCATTCCATTGGGCAACGGCCGCCGAGGAACGCACGAAGCTCTGGACCGCACGTCATGACGCCTATTGGGCGGGCAAGACCTTGAAGCCGGAAGCGGAAATCATGGTAACGGACGTCTGCGTGCCGATCTCCCGGCTGGCGGAATGCGTCAGCGAAACTGCGGAAGACATTGCAAGGGAGGGTTTTCTCGCCCCGATCGTCGGACATGTCGGCGACGGCAATTTCCATGTCCAGATCCTTGTCGACCTGGACAACCCGGAAGAAGTCCGCAGGACGGAAGCCTTTGTCGAACGACTGGCCATCAGGGCCATCGGGATGGACGGAACATGCACCGGCGAGCACGGCGTGGGGCAGGGCAAGGCCAAATATATGCGCCGCGAACACGGCGATGCGCTTGAAGTCATGGGTGCCATCAAGACGGCGCTCGATCCGGGCAATATCATGAATCCGGGCAAGATCCTGCCGCAGTCATGATATTGTATCGAATCAGTTCGATAAGCGCTGATTTGCTCGGCGGATGTTTCTTCGGCGGGTTTGCCCATACCGTGTTTGCACTGCAGCAGGGATCGGGTAAACCTGACCGGTAAGGTTTCCGGTGACTTTGGAGAACAAGGAGACAAGGCCTGAACTCCGTCTACATCACTGTGGGAATAGCCGTCATACTGGTGCTGGTCACGGCGCTGGTGGGGCCGTTCTTTATCGACTGGACGGTTTACCGGTCCACATTCGAAAGCTATGCGGAGCGGGCTCTGGGGCACCGCGTGACGGTGCTCGGCGAAGCCGACCTCAGGCTTCTGCCTGCACCGTCGATCAGTTTCTCCGATGTTCGTGTCGGAGAAGCAGAAGACCCGCTTCTGGTGGTCTCCCAGTTCAACATGCGGATCGAGCTGTCGCCGCTTCTGAAAGGCGAAATCCGTGTCATCGACATGGAACTGGATCGGCCGCAACTTTCCCTGTCGCTCGATGAAGACGGCCGGCTGGACTGGCTGACGGCCATGACGTCAGACGGCGCGCTGACGAAGCTGCCGCCGGACGATGTCGCATTCGAGAAAGTTTCGATCCGCAATGGAGCCTTGTCGATTGTCGACGCGCGTTCCGGCGAGATTCACCATGTCGACAATGGCAATCTGTCCGTCAGTGCCCGCTCGCTGGCCGGGCCTTTCAAGGCCGCCGGCAGCCTCTCCATTGAAGGGACGCCCTATAATATCAGCCTTGCGACCGGCAGGGCGCAGGATGACACGGGGCTGCGGATAAAGGGAGAAGTCACTCCTACCAACATGCCGGTGAATTTTGCCTTTGACGGCATGCTGACCCAGACGGACGCGGCGCCCACTTTCCATGGTGACTTCAACATCGCCTCTATCTCCCTGGAGGACACCGATGGTCCGGGCTGGACCGCGGAGGGCCAGTTCACGGCGGATATCGCCGAGGTTGCGGTGCCGGCATTCGAATTCCGGTATGGTCCGGAAGACCGGCGGCTCAGCGTTACCGGCAATGCCGATCTGCTCTATGCCGGCAACAAGCGCTTCGAAGTCCGGGCACAGTCAAAGCAGCTTGACCTCGACCGATTGCTCGGGGGTGGACCGCAGGAACCAGTCGATCTCGATACGGCGGGCGAACAACTGATCGCCGCGCTCAGGGCCGTGCCGCTGCCGCCTATCGACGGCGCGATCTCCATGGATGTTCCGGCGGTCGTTGCGGGTGGTGGAATTATCCAGAACGTGCGCCTCGATCTTGAAACCATGCTTGGCGGTTGGCGGGTCGCGCGTCTGGCCGGGCGCTTGCCGGGCCGGACCACCGTCGCGACCCAGGGCGATCTCGGGCTCGAACCGGCGCTGACCTACCGGGGGGCGGTCTCCATCAGTTCCGATCAGCCAGGGTCTTTTCTGAGCTGGTGGAAGCAGAAGGATACCGGCGTCAAGGCTCTGGATCCGGTCTCGCTGGAGGGGCGGCTCAACCTGCTTCCCGAAGGTGCTGCGCTGGACAATCTTCGCCTGACGCTTTCCGGAGCTGAAGCGCGTGGCGGTCTTTCCTATCGCAAGCCGCGCTCGGGAAATGCTGTCTTTTCGCTCAGTCTCGACGCGGACAAGCTGGACCTGGGCCAGGTGGAGCAGCTTGCCGCGCTCATCCAGCCCGACCGTTCGACATCGGGAGATACTGAAGATCCTACGGGTCTCGACGTCTCGGTGCGTCTACGCGCCAAACAGGTGAGCGCAAGGGGCGTGGAGGGCGAAAGCCTTGCCCTGGAAGCGGAATATTCCGACGGCGGTGTTCGCATCGACCGGCTGTTCGCCGAGGATCTGGCGGGCGCGCGGCTGGATGTGCAGGGCGCGATCCAGAACCTGTTCTCTGCGCCGGAAGGCTCGGTCTCCGGAACGCTTGATGCCAGGGACCTGTCCGGTCTCGTCGCGCTGGCGGGCGGCTTTTTTCCGCAGACCGTTTTTGTAGAGCGTCTTGAGAGAGCTGCAGCGAGCCTCGTACCGGCAAAATTCGATGCCAATCTGACAGCTGCGGCTGCGGGGGACGGCACCGACATGACGCTCAGTCTGGAAGGTTCGGCGGGCGGTGCGGATGCTTCCGTCAGGGCCGAGTTGAAAGGGCGTGTCGACGATTGGCAGAACGCCGGGATCGATCTGGCGGTGGGGCTACAGGGACCGGATGGCGGCAAGCTGCTGCAACAGCTCGGCTTTGATGTGATCCCCATCGATGCGGACAATGGCGGCAAGCTCAGTGTCACGGCGAAGGGCGTTCCATCGGAGGGCCTTGCCCTAGAAATTGAAACGTCGGTTGGCGAGTCGGAAGTCGCTGCGAAGGGGACGCTCACCCTGGAAGAGGGGCGTGAGCCGCAGTACCGCATGACGGTGGCCGCGAAAACGCAGGACCTTACACCGCTCGCCCTTATGGCCGGCCGGGTTCTTCCTGTCATGAGCGGAACGCTGCCTGCCGACGTCAGTGTCGACCTGGAAGGTGCCGGCAGCGCCCTCAAGGTGACGAATGCCTCCGGGCAGGTTGGAGAAACCTCGTTCGAGGGCAGTCTGGAAGGCGATCTTCAACCGGCACCGGGGGAGCGCAATCGCCGCTTTTCGGGAGATATCAGCGTTTCCCGGGCGGATTTGCGCAGCTTGAGTGAACTCATTCTGGGCCCGGACCAATGGTTTTCCATTGGCGACGGAAGCAGCAACTGGCCTTCCGCTCCCTTCGGCTCACCGCTTCCGGACGGCGTGGACCTGAGTTTCGATTTCCGGGCGGACCGGCTCCTTGTCGATGACGAGACGGAAATAGCCAATGCCCGCGCCCAATTGCGGATCACGCCGACGCTCCTGCGTCTTGACGGGCTCAACGGTGCATTCTCCGGCGGCTCCCTGGAAGCCAGTCTGTCCCTGCGCCGGTCCGATGCCGAAGCGGCCGCATCCGGCCGGGTGAAGCTGGAGGGAGCCGATCTGCGCCAGCTCGTATGGCGGCCGGACAGCCGGGCGGTTGCTTCCGGCACGCTTGATCTGTTTCTCGAATTCGAGGGGGTAGGCCGTTCGATTTCGGCGATTGTCGCCGGTCTTGGCGGCGGTGGAACCTTCTCGATGGAGAACGGTGATTTCAGGGGCGTCAATCCGCAGGCGTTCCAGCTCGTCACGCGAGCGGTCGATTCCGGCCTCGATCTTCAGGATGAGAAAATCCGCGAGATATTCGTCAGCCATATGGCCGCCGGCAATCTGCCCTTCAACCGCGTGGACGGTACGTTGACGCTGGTCGGCGGCCGCTTGAGCGCCCGCAATGTCGTGGTCGATTCGGGCAAGGCGGAGATTTTCGGATCCGCGGAAGTGGATCTGGGGACCTATGATCTGGATGCCGATTTCTCGGTCAAGGTCGACCCCGGTGAAGATGCCGTTACAGGAGCGGAGCCCCAAGTGGGTCTGCTCTTCGAAGGTCCGGTCGAAGCGCCTTCGCGACGGGTCGATATAACCCCCTTCACTGCATATCTGACCCTGCGCGCCTTCGAGCAGGAGGTCGAACGGGTGGAGCAACTGCAGGCGGAAATCCTTGAACGCGACCGGCTGGCGCGTGAACTCAAGCATCAGCGGGAAGAGCAAGCACGCAGGGAACGCCAGGCCGCCGCGACGGAAGCTGCGGAAGAAGAGCGGTTGCTGCAGCTTGAAAACGCGCCTCCCGGCGACAGTCAGGGCGGGTCTTCGGAGACCGATAACACGGTATTGCCGAGGCAGGGCAGTGCGGAGCCCGGGGAACAGGAGCAATCCGGTCACACCGGTTCTGTGCCATTGACGGAACGGATCCGCGCTCTTCTCCAGGACGATGAGCCAGCCCGGGTCGCGCCGGACCCGAAACCGGGCAGCAGCCTGCCGCCGCTCGATCCGCCGATTTCCATCGAGGATCTGTTGACGCAGGATGTTGGCGGACCGATGGTCCTGCCGGGTGCAACCCGGTAATTTCAAATGTGATTTTGAGGGGTCTTTTCGACCTGCTTCAAGGCCCAGACCCTGACCGCTGAGGAAAGCGGATCGTCCGGGTCGCGGTTGTCGTCGATTTCGACAATCAGGCTGGCGAGAGAGCATTTTTCTTCGCCAACATATCGGTCCACCACGTCCCAGAATTCGGTTTCCAGCGCCAGGCTGGTCCGGTGTCCATGCAGGGAAAGGGAGCGTTTGACGAGCGCCATGGCGGTTTATGCAGCGCCGTTGTCGTCAGGGGGACGGGGCGTGTCCAGGAGATGGCCGTCGACCTGTTTTTCCAGATCGTCCCGGCGTTTGCGGGCAGCTTCTCGTTCAGCCTTGGAGCGTCCGAACTTGCGACGGTTGTCGTCCGCCGCCTGGTCCTTGTCCTGACGCTGTTTCTGTTTGCGCACCATGCGCAGATTGATGATCTCCGCGCTCATGAGTGTCACTCCGGCTAAATTCAGGTCTTCTTGCGGAAGGCGTCCAGTGACACGACCTCACCGCCGCCATCGTTTCCGGTCGCCTCTGCCGCAGGTTTGGCCTTCTTGCCCTTGGGCTTGGTGGAGGCTGCAACTTCCTTGCCGTCTTCTACGCCGTCCTGCTTGGCTTCGCTGTCGGAATGTTCCTGTTCCACCTTGGCGAGTTCCTCTACGGCTTCCAGCAATTCCTCGGGCAATTCTTCCGCCGTCTTGCCGGGGTCGAATTCCAGTGCGAACTGCACGGAGGGATCGAAGAACCCTTTGATGGCAGAATACGGGACGAGCAGCTTCTCCGGCACGCCGCCGAAGGAAAGGCCGACTTCGAAGGCATGTTCCCCGATCGCGAGATCCCAGAACTGATGCTGAAGCACGATCGTCATTTCCTGCGGATAGCGTTCCTTGAGGCGCGGGGAAATGCGAACACCCGGCGCATTGGTATCAAACGCGATGTAGAAATGATGGTCCCCGGGAAGTCCGGTGCGTCCGACTTCGGCAAGAATCTTTTTGACCGCGCCACGCAGCGCGTCCTGAATCAATATGTCGTATCGCAGAAGGTCTTCAGACATCAGTTTTCGTCATATCTCGATGGGAATCTTATCTATCGCATCCACATTGACGGTCCGGGATGAAAAAGAAAAGGCTCTTTTCCAAGTGATACCAGATAAATGCACCTGATCTTTGGTATTATACCACTCCGGCTGGCAGAGGTACTCACGTCTTCACGACTGTCTTGAAAATTGAGTGGAGGCTTCTGTTGCCAGGTGCCTCCGGACCCCGCCTGAAGGTGCTACCCTACGGGACTTAGTGGACTACCGGCACTGCGTTACGCAGCGACAGCGTTGTCCATAGCATAGTTGTCATTTGCAACTATTAAGAAAGCCCGATAACGGTGGTACAATACCGGGCAAAAGCGCAGTCTTTACACCCTCGTCGATCCTATTTCGCCCCCGCCGAAACCCACAGGATTTCCGCTGGAAAAGCCCGTGGGCTTGGGTGGAGGCGCCGGGTACCGCCCCCGGGTCCGATAGGCTTATTGCACTGTCCATTTATTGCCATAGCTGGCGAACCAGCACGCCTGATATAAGGTGTTCGTACCTGAAATGAAAGAGGCTTGCGGGGTGAGAGACTGGTTTGCCGGTGAAGCTCATCCACAATTAACGGCAGGATCTGGGGAAAGACGCGGGCAGGGGCTGCGTTTTTGAAAAAATCTGCGAAGTTGGACCCGTTCCGCCTGAAACCGCCAGAAGGGCCGCGCCGTGCAGCAATATCTCGATCTCATGCAGAAAATCCTCGATGAGGGCGTTGACCGGGGAGACAGGACGGGAACCGGCACGCGCTCCCTCTTCGGCCATCAGATGCGTTTCGATCTTTCGAAGGGCTTTCCGGTGGTGACGACCAAGAAGCTGCATTTAAGGTCGATCATTCACGAATTGCTCTGGTTCCTCGCGGGCGACACCAATATCCGTTACCTGAAGGAAAACGGTGTCAGGATCTGGGACGACTGGGCGGACGAGAACGGCGAGCTCGGTCCGGTCTACGGCTATCAGTGGCGCTCCTGGCCGGCGCCGGACGGCCGGTCCATCGACCAGATCGCCAACCTCCTGACCATGATCCGCACCAATCCGGAAAGCCGCCGGCTGATCGTCTCGGCCTGGAACCCGGCACTGGTTGACGAGATGGCTCTGCCGCCCTGTCATGCCCTGTTTCAGTTCTACGTGGCGGATGGAAAGCTCTCCTGCCAGCTTTACCAGCGCTCGGCGGATGTTTTCCTTGGCGTACCCTTCAACATCGCTTCCTATGCGCTGCTGACCATGATGATCGCCCAGGTCACAGGCCTGAAACCGGGAGACTTCGTCCACACCCTGGGCGACGCGCATCTCTACTCGAACCATTTCGACCAGGCGCGCGAACAGCTCAAACGCTCCCCTCGGGCTTTGCCGCAGATGAAACTCAATCCGGACGTCACCGACCTGTTCGCGTTTAAATTCGAGGACTTCGAGCTTACGGGGTACGACCCGCACCCGCATATTTCGGCACCGATTGCGGTGTAGACCTCAGGGAACTCACCCCACTTCGAACCAGTCCATCATCCCCGAGGCCGCATGGCCGAGCATATGGCAGTGGATCAGCCATTTGCCGGGATTGTCGGCGACGAAGGCGATCTTGACCGTTTCGTCGGGCACGGTCGTATAGGTATCGCGCCAGTCCGGATGCACTAGCTTCCGGCCGTTCCGTTCAAGAACCCGGAAATGATGGCCGTGCAGGTGGATCGCGTGGGCGAAGGCGGTGTCGTTGCGGCTCTCAACGACGATGGTTTCGCTGCGTTCTGACGAGAACATCGGCGTGTCATCCATGCCGGCCTTGCCGTTGAAGGCCCAAAACTGGCCCTCCTGCATTCTCCGCTGCATGTCAGCGCGCGAGCCCATCATGCCGCGCATGCCGCCCATGGCGCCACCGGCCATGTCGAGAGTCAGTTCGCGCGCGTTTTCAAGGTCAGGTTCCGGCAGGTCGTTCCGCACTGGCAGCATCAGAGGTTGATCAGGAGCGGAGGCTTCACCGACTTTGAAAGTTGCGAACGTGATCGGCTGGCCGGTCATGGTCTCGAAGGGAATGTCACCGGCCTCACCAGGGCGCATCACCACGTCCATGCGCTGGCCGGGGGAAAGCTGCAGGATGCCGTCCATCTCGCGCGCTGTCGCAAAGGCCTGTCCGTCGAGAGCGATCACCTTGGCGCCGAAGCGGGACGGGGCAAAGTCGAGCACGCGCGCGGATGAGCTGTTGACCAGGCGGAGCCGGTGCCAGCGGTCCTTCTGCAAGGGGATGTCCGGCATCGAGGCACCGTTGATCGTCATCCAGTTGCCGAGCCGCCCGGCGTGGGCGAAATCGTGCATACCACCGAAACTGGCGGTTTCCATCACCCCGTTGTCGTCGAGGCGCCAGTCGCTGAGCATCAGGGTAATGTCGAGCGCGGGGTCGAACGCCGGCACATCATCCTCGAC
Organism: uncultured Roseibium sp.; assembly: GCF_947496995.1. Taxonomy (GTDB): domain Bacteria; phylum Pseudomonadota; class Alphaproteobacteria; order Rhizobiales; family Stappiaceae; genus Roseibium. The sequence continues at coordinate 446,656 of NZ_CANMFD010000004.1, read as the reverse complement.
GATCAGCGGACCAGCGAGACCGCGCGGCACCTGGTTCCAGCTCATTGTGTGGGCGTGGTACCAGTAGGTGCCGGCATCGGGCGCGACGAAATCGTAGTCGAAGCTCTCGCCTGCTTTCACTGGGGGCTGCGTCAACCCGGCTACACCGTCCATGGTGTTGTCGATGCGGATGCCGTGCCAGTGTACGGACGTCGGCTCGTCCAGCTTGTTGAGGAAGCGGACCTTGACCCGCTCACCCCGCTTCACCCGGATTTCCGGGCCGGGCAGGCGCCCGTTGTAGAGCCACAGGTCGGAGAGCCCGCCGTCGTCGCCGAAAAGCCGTGCCTGACCCTTTTCTGCTGTGAGTTCAAAGAAGCCGTCATCTGACTTAGCCAGCGAAAATGTGGGCATCAGTGTGGCTGCGCAGCCGGCCACCGACGCCTTCAGAAACGATCTGCGGTTCACTTTATCGAACTCCCGGACTGTGTGTTGAGGCTACCCCTTTAAAACGATGGTGGTTCCAGTGGCTGGAAGGTCAAGGCTGCCCTTTCGAACTTTCACGCCTGATGTCAGAAAGCGCTCGCATTCCGTGTCGACACGCTTCACTCTGGCGCTGACATTGACGACGGGATTTCAGAACGATGGAGTCAACGAACGGTCTTTCCCTCTCGTCCCATGTATTCGCAGCCGAAAGGCGTGGTTTCGATCCTGCGATGGGCCACAAACTGTGCGCGGGGGTCGAAGCCGGGCTGCTGCCGCATCTTCATGCGGTGCTGGCGGAGCGGGGAGGCGAGACGGTTCTGGAGAGCTACGGAACCGGTCCGGACGAGACCTGGGGCAAGCCCCTGGGCGAGGTGAGTTTCGGGGCCGAGACGCTGCATGACCTGCGCTCCGTTTCCAAGAGCATTGTCAGCCTGCTTTATGGAATTGCGCTTGAACGCGGCGAGGTTCCGAGGCTCGACACGCCGATCCTGGAGTTGTTTCCGGGGTATGAGGATCTGGCCACCGATCCGAAACGCAAGAGTCTGACCGTCGAGCATGCACTGACCATGACCCTCGGCATGGAGTGGGACGAGACCCGCCCCTACACGGATCCGCTCAACAGCGAAATCGCAATGGAACAGGCCGCCGATCGCTACCGCTATATTCTGGAGCGCCCGTTCGTCGCGGACCCCGGAACACGCTGGATCTACAGCGGTGGCGCGACCGCACTGGTCGGTGCGATCCTGCAGCGGGGCACCGGCAAGAAACTGCCCGAATTCGCCCGCGAGGTGCTGTTTGCCCCCTTGGGCATCACACGCTTCGAATGGGCTGCAGGGGAGGATGGAACCCACTCGCCCGCCTCCGGCCTGCGGCTGACTGCGCCGGATCTTCTGAAAATCGGACGGCTGGTTCTGAACAACGGCATTTGCGAGGGGCACCGGGTTGTTCCGGAAGCCTGGATCACCGCATCATTGAGACCGGTGATCGCGACCAGCGAGGGTCTGTACTACGGCTATTTCTGGTTCTGCGGCGAGGCACCGGTGCCTATGCTTGGCGGCCCGGTGCCGTGGGTCGCCGGGTTTGGCAATGGCGGTCAACGGCTCTGGCTTTGTCCAGAGGCGGATGTGGCTGCTGTGATCTTTTCGGGCAATTACAACGTCTGGGATGCCTGGGTTGCTCCGACCCGGGTGTGGAGCGAGATCATTCTGGCGAATTTGCGCGCGGCATGATGCCGGTCCCGGTGGCAGGTCTCCGGGATCTGAACCACTGCCGAGCGGAAGCGTCAGTCGCCTGCCTTATGCGCATCCAGAAGATCCCGGTACCAGAGCGCGCTGTTTTTCAGGGTGCGGACCTGGGTGTCGTAGTCGACATGAACGATGCCGAAGCGCATCCGGTAGCCTTCCGCCCATTCGAAATTGTCCATCAGGCTCCAGAGGAAGTAGCCCTTCACGGGCACGCCGGCTTCCCGGGCATCTGCAATCGCGCCGAAGTGCTTTTCGAGATAGTCGATGCGGCGCTGATCGTCGACAACGCCGTTTACGGGGCCGTCGTTGTAACAGGCGCCGTTTTCGGTGATGTAACAGTCAGGCAGCCGGTAGCGCGCATAAAGGTCCTTCATCAGGTCCGAAAGTCCCTTCTCGTAGACCTCCCAGCCGATATCGGTAAGGTCCGGACCCTGCTCGGGCGCGATGGTGCGGGCTTGCGGGTAGTCTGCTGCATCCGGGTCGTGCGCGATGCGCAGGGGCGTGTAGTAGTTCAGCCCCCACCAGTCGAGCGGCTGGCTGATGATCTCCAGATCGCCGTCGCGGATGTCCATGCTGTCGCCGAATGCCGACAGGATGTCCGGGTGGTAGGTCCCCTGGAAGAGCGGGGAAAAGAAGATGCCGTTGTTGAACTCGAAGGCACGCTCGGCCGTCTCCCGGTCTTCCGGCGTCTCGCTTGCCGGATAGACGGAATGGGCATTGATCACGATGCCCATCGGCAGATCGGACCGGACCGCGCGGGCTGCCTGAACGCCAAGCCCGTGCGCAAGATTGAGCGTGTGCACGACCGCTGCGAAGGCCTCGGTGCTTTTCTCGCCGGGGGCGTGAATACCGTAGAGATGGCTCAGGTGGCAGATGCACCAGGGTTCGTTGATCGTCGCCAATGCGTCTATACGGTCGCCCAGCCTGCGGACGACAATGTCCGTGTAGTCGGCAAATGCCTCGGCGGTGCTGCGGGCTGTCCAGCCGCCGTCTCCTGCCAGCATCAGCGGCAGATCCCAATGATAAAGCGTCGGATAGACCTTGAGGTCGCGCTCCACCATTGCGTCGATCAGCCGGTCATAAAAATCCAGCCCTTTTTCGTTCACCTGGCCGCGCCCGTCCGGCAGGATGCGCGGCCAGGCAATGGAAAAGCGGTAGGCATCGACCCCAAGAGACTGGATCAGATCGATATCGCTTTCCCAGCGGTGATAGTGGTCGCAGGCGACATCGCCGGAATGCTGTTGAAAAACCCGGCCGGGCATCTTCGAAAAGGCGTCCCAGATGCTCGGCTTGCGGCCGTCCTCGTTTGCCGCGCCTTCGATCTGGTAGGCAGCGGTCGCAACGCCGAACAGGAAGTCTTGGGGGAAACGCTGCGCCAGCTCTTTGTTCGGTGCCATCGGGTCTCTGCTTCATCTTTATGAAAAACACGACGGTCATAGATTTCAAAGCGCTTTGGATCAAGCTTTTTCCTGCAGTCGCATGAGCCATTTCCAAAACGGCAGCGTGTCCTTCCAGGTCGCCAGCAGGGAGGTTGCGGCCGTTTCTCCCTGAACGAGGCGGGTGTCCCCTAGCGTCTTCCACAGCGCCAGCCCCTTGTGTCGTGCAAGCTCGCCATGCGGGTGATCGCGCGGAAAACCTTTCGGGACCTTGGCAAGGTCGGGTTCCGGTCCTTCGAAGCCTTCTGCCTCCAACCGCGCGATCAGGGCCGAGATCTCGTCGCCGTGTCCGGTTTGGAGCGCGTTGAGATAGGCAGCAAGCATGGGCTTGGCGAACACCATGGAACCGGTGCCGATGCGCAGATGATCTGTTTCGACAGACAGGAAAAAACCCGGCGGCTGGGCTTCCCTGCCGGCAAAGACCGCGTCCTTCGGCCAGAAGGCCATGCGGATGTGGGTGTTGTAGGGGGACTTGTCCTTCGAAAAGCGCAAATCCCGGTTGATGCGGAATTGTTTGGAGGCGATTTCGCGGCCGGTCAGTTCCGCAAGCGCCTCTTGAAGGCAAGAGCGTACAGCGTCCGCCGGTTTTTTCGCGAAGCGCAGATAGTCCTGCCGGTTGGCCTCGAACCAGTCTCGGGTGTTGTTGCCGGCAAGCGTCTTCAGAAAGGCAAAAGTCTCCGGAGAAAAACCGGCGGCGCTCATCGTGTTGTCTTTCCGACCCTGGACTTTTTGGGCCTGGAGGCATTGGGCGGAAGCGCGCAGACATAGGTCCGGGCCATTTCGACCCAGTTTTGCAGCACCTCATCGCTGTCGATGCCTTCCGGTTCGACCCGGATGAAGCCGGCCATGGGCCGTCCCGTCGGCCGACATTGCGAGGCATATGGCTTTGCCAGGGCTTCCGCTTCCTGTTCCTTGCCGACGCGCGCCATCAGGCCGCGTCTGGAGATGCAGACCAGCATGTTGCCGTTGACCATGAAGCAGGTTCCTCCGAACATCCGCTTCTGCTCGACATTCTCGTCCGGGATCAGGTCGCGGATACGCTCGATCAGAACGGTTTCCATCAAGTCGGACATGGCAAAAGAAATCTCCTGAATAACAGTTCCGGTACCAAGGACGGGGCGGGGCGCCTTGAACCGACAGGCTGTTGAAAAGAAATTTGCGTTGGTTTTTCACTGCCTTGAATTTCATGCTAGAGCATCACCCACTTTGATTGTATCGCTTTGGCGATCAATAAAATGGGTAAAGATGCTCTAACATGCTAAAAAGGCGAGCAAATTTACCTGGTCACACCGAACCGGAGCGGTTCGGTGTGACCAGGTTTTGCTCTCGGAGGCGATCGTGAAAAAGAAAACCGGAAAGGGTGGGTTGGGTGCCTGATATCGTCTTGATTGCCGCGGTTGCCCACAACGGGGTCATCGGCGCCGATGATGACATGCCCTGGAAACTCTCGACCGACCTGAAGCGGTTCAAGAAGCTGACCCTCGGAAAACCGGTTGTTCTTGGCCGCAAGACGTTTCTGTCCTTCGGCGGCAAACCCTTGCCGGGCCGTCCGCACATCGTGATTTCGCGAAATGCCGACTACGCCCCCGAGGGCGCCGAGGCTGCAACGTCTCTCAAGGATGCTCTGGAGCGGGCAGGTGTGCTGGCCGGCCAGCTCGGCGCTGAGGAGATCATGATCATCGGCGGCGGCCAGATATATGCCCAGGCCATCGGGATCGCCGACCGGCTTGAAATCACCGAAGTGGATGCGGAGCCGGAGGGCGACACAAGGTTTCCAGTCATCGATTCCGGTGCCTGGGAGGAAACCAGCCGCATTCCCGGCGAGCGGGGCGAAAGGGACAGCTCCGATTTCACCTTCGTGACCTATCGTCGCAAGAGCTGAGCGAAGCGGGTGTCAAATTTCATGAAACTGCCTGAAACAATGACCGCGACATGGGCGGCCTTCGAAGAACTGAGCCCGGGGGACGTTCATGATCTCCTGCAACTCCGGCAGGCTATTTTCGTGCTGGAGCAGGCGTCGCTTTATGCCGATATCGACGGAAAGGACCCGCTCGCGTGGCATTTTCTCATCAGGAACCGGGAGACGGGCGATCTGGCCGGCGCCATCAGGCTGTTCACAGGGCTGGAGAACGGTGACGCGCGCATCGGCCGGGTGGTGATTGCCCGTGAATACCGGGGAAGCGGCCTTGGCCGGACGATGATGCTCGCCGGGATCGACAGGGCGGAGGCGCTTGCGCCGGGCTGCCGGATTCATGTCACGGCCCAGGCGCATCTTGAAAAATTCTACAATTCTCTCGGTTTCCGTACCGTTTCGGAGACCTATCTGGAGGATGGCATCCCCCATATCGACATGTTGCGTGGCGATTGAGGCGGCTGGCTGAATTTATTTGCGTGTTTCTCACCGTGCAGTCTTGAAAGCCGGGACTTCCTTTCCCACCTGCGGCGCGGGAAATTGTACCGGATTTACCAGGGAGGCTGTCAGCCGTTTTCGTTGAAAGCGGGTCGTAACCTCCCTATAACCAACGGTGAGTCAGAAGAGGCGCGGCCTGAAGCCGGCAACGCCTGCGGGAATTCACAGAAGGAAGTTTTGATGCCTTGGAGCAATCAGACAGGTGGCGGTGGCCCCTGGAAGGGTGGCGGAAACAACGGCGGCCCATGGGGTAGCGGAAACAATGGTGGCGGCCCCTGGGGAGGTGGTGGTCAGAACCGGGGCGGTGGCGGTAGCCCGCCCGACCTGGAAGAGCTTCTGAAACGCACGCAGGACAGGATGAAAAACGTCCTTCCGGGCGGTGGCGGCGGCGGCCTGGGCTTTGTCGGCATCCTGATCGTCATCGGCATCGGTGTCATCGGCTGGCTGCTGACCGGGCTTTATGTGGTCGACGAAGGTGAAGTCGGTGTCGAGCTGGTTCTCGGCAAGGTGGAAGACCAGACGCCTCCGGGCCTCAACTACAACTGGCCCTATCCGATCGGCGAAGTTTACAAGCCCCAGGTCGAACTGCAGCGTGAAACGACCGTTGGTGTCGAGGAAAGCATCACCAGTTCCGGCGCCGTGCGGGCTCGCGATATCCCCGAGGAAAGCCTGATGCTGACCGGCGACGAAAACATCGTTGACGTCGGCTTCAAGGTCCTGTGGAGGATCAAGAGCACCCGTGAGGGCATCAGCGATTATCTGTTCAATATCCAGGAGCCGGCCGGAACGGTGAAAGCCGTTGCCGAAAGCGCCATGCGCGAAGTGGTCGGCGAGTCGAATATCGATTCCATCCTGACGGAAAACCGGGTCGCCATTCAGAACGACGTGGTGACCTTGATGCAGACGACGCTGGATTCGTATCAGGCCGGTATCGAAGTCGCTGAAGTGCAGATGCAGCGGGTTGACCCGCCGGCACAGGTCATCGACGCGTTCCGGGATGTCCAGGCGGCGCGTGCCGACCAGGAGCGTATCCGCAACGAGGCCGAGGCCTACGCCAACCGCATCGTTCCGGAAGCACGTGGTGAATCCGCCCGTGTCCTGGAAGCGGCGAACGCCTACAAGGATCAGACCATCGCCGAGGCGACCGGTCAGTCCCAGCGTTTCACCAAGATCTACGAACAATACGAGAAAGCACCGGATGTCACCCGGGAGCGCATGTATCTCGAAACCCTGGAAAAAGTTTTGGGCGTTACCAACAAGATCATCATCGACAGCGATGCATCCGGTACCGGCGTTATGCCGTTCCTGCCGCTTAACGACTTGAACGGACGCGGTTCCACCGCTCCGTCCGCACGGACAGGAGGGAATTGATCATGCGCAGCGGAATTCTGGCAGTCATTCTCGTTATCGTCGCCGTTCTCGGTTACATGTCGATCTTCATCGTAAACCCGACCCAGCAGGCGCTCGTCCTGCAGCTCGGCCGGATTATCGACACCAAGACCGAGCCCGGTCCGTATTTCAAATATCCGTTCATCCAGAACGTCGTCTATATGGACAAGCGGATCCTCAACCTGAACATGCCGCCGCTTGAGCCGATCTCCTCGGACAAGAAGCGGCTGGTGGTCGATGCGTTCGCGCGTTACAAGATCATCAATCCGGTGCTCTTCTACCAGCGTGTTCAAAACGTTCCGACGGCCAACCGGCGCCTGTCGACCCTGCTGCAGTCCTCGCTGAGGTCCGAACTGGGCCGCACCAGCTTTGCTGCCCTCGTCAGGGACGACCGGTCCGGTGTCATGGAGAACATCCGCCGGGATGTCAGCGCAAATGCCGCCGAACTCGGTATCGAAGTGATCGACGTGAAGATCCGCCGCGCGGATCTGCCGGATGCCAACTCCCAGGCCATCTACGCCAGAATGCAGACGGAACGTCAGCGGGAAGCAACGGAGCTGCGTGCGCAGGGTGAAGAGCTCGCCCGGCGTATCCGCTCGCGAGCCGACCGCGATGCAACGGTTCTTGTCGCGGAAGCCAAGCGGGATTCGGAAATCACCCGTGGTGACGGCGATGCGGAGCGGAACAAGATCTTCGCGGAAGCCTATGGCGCGGATCCGGAGTTCTTCGCGTTCTACCGCTCGATGCTGGCCTATGAAGAAGGTCTCAGGGCAGGCGACACCAGCCTTGTCCTGACCCCTGATTCCAGCTTCTTCCGGTATTTCAACGACCCGAGGGGCCCTGCGGCTCCGGCAGCGGGCAATGACAATGCTGGCACAGGGAACACCGGCGCGGCGTCGCTCTCCGCGCAATGAGTGAACTGATGACCGCACTGGGGCTGGTGCTGGTGGTCGAGGGCGTGCTTTACGCCCTCGCACCGGGCGGCATGAAGGCCGTCATGCGCAGCGCGCTCGAGACATCGGACCAGACTTTGCGCGTTGCAGGGCTGGTTGCGGCCGGTGTGGGCGTATTTCTTGTGTGGATCATACGCGGATAACGAAAAGTTTTCGGGCGGGAGAGGCAAAAATCTCCCGCCCGATCTATAATCCCGGTCAAGAACCTGAATGAAGCCGGTCGATTGTTCGCTGTTCAGGGTCTGTTGAGAACTAGGATCCAGTCGCTTGTCCGGACGCAATTCGCCCGGTTCAGGAAGCGAAAGCGCAGGGGCGGTGTGATTTTTCAGGTCCCGGCAGCGTGGACCTTTGGAACGCGCCGCAGGCGGAGCCTAATTCTCAGCAGATCCAGGGAACAGTCCAGCCGGCTGGGATGAGGAGAACACCCCATGGCCCCAGAATTTATTCGTCGTAAAATCTCCCGTATCGCCTTTGCGGCCGCAGGCATTGCTCTCGGCGGGATGATCGCAATTCAGCCTGTGCAAACCGCCCGGGCGCAAGGGCCGGTCTCCGTCGCCGATCTGGCGGAGAACCTTGCTGATGCCGTCGTGAACATTTCCACTGCCCAGACTGTGCAGGGACAGCGGTCCGTTCCCATGCCCGAAGTTCCGGAAGGATCGCCGTTTCAGGAATTCTTCGAGGAATTCTTTAACCGGCAGAACCGGGACAACGACCAGCCGCGCCGGGTGCAGTCGCTCGGTTCGGGCTTTGTCATCGACGGCAAGGAAGGCATCATCATCACCAACAATCACGTCATCGAGGGAGCCGACGAAGTCACGGCCAACTTCAATGACGGCACCAAGCTGAAGGCGGAAATTCTCGGCACCGACGAAAAAACCGATCTGGCGGTGCTGAAGGTGACGCCGGAGACGCCGCTCAAGGACGTCAATTTCGGCGATTCCGACAAGATCCGCGTTGGTGACTGGGTGATGGCGATCGGCAACCCGTTCGGTCTCGGCGGCACCGTGACCGTCGGCATCGTGTCTGCGCGTAACCGTGACATCAATTCAGGACCATATGACAATTTCATCCAGACCGACGCCTCCATCAACCGGGGCAATTCCGGCGGGCCGCTGTTCGACATGGAAGGCAAGGTCGTCGGTATCAACACCGCTATCATTTCGCCGTCCGGCGGGTCCATCGGCATCGGTTTCGCCATTCCGGCCAAGACGGCAATGCGGGTGATCGAGCAACTGCGCGAATTCGGGGAAACCCGCCGCGGCTGGCTGGGTGTCCGCATTCAGGAAGTCACCGACGAGATCGCCGAAAGCCTGGGCATGGACGAAGCCATGGGTGCGCTGGTTGCCGGTGTCACCGAAGACGGTCCGGCAGCCAAGGGCAAGGTCGAGCCGGGCGACGTCATCATCAAGTTCGACGGCAGCGAAGTCGAGTCGATGCGCGAGTTGCCGCGCATGGTGGCCGAAACCGCAATCGGCAAGGAAGTCGAAGTGGTGGTTCTGCGCAAGGGTGAGGAAGTCACCATCAGCGTGACGCTCGAGCGCCTTGAAGAGAATGAGGTCGAGGAAGCGAGTGCTGACGCCGAAGAGCAGCCGGAAGACCAGCCCGTCGAGAAGAGTGAAGTTCTCGGAATGATGCTGGCGGAGCTGGACGATGCCCTTCGCAAGCAGTTCTCCATCGATGAGGACGTCACCGGCGTCGTCGTCACTGAAGTGATCGCAGGCTCTTCGGCTGAGGAAAAACGCGTGACGGCTGGCGACGTCATCAAGGAAGTCGCCCAGGAGCCGGTCTCCACTCCGGCCGATGTCGAGGCTGAAATCAAGAAGCTGAAGGACGACGGCCGTCGCTCGGCGCTGCTGCTCCTGGCAAATCCGACCGGCGATGTGCGTTTCGTGCCGGTCCGGATCGAGGACGAGTAAGCCGGTCTGTCCGGTTACACGAACAGGAAAAGGCGCCGGAAACGGCGCCTTTTTGCTTTAACCCATAGATCCTTGCGCTGGTCTCAGCTCAGCACGAAATCGCTTTCGCTGTAGCCCTGCAGATAGAGCAGGGCGGTCAGATCGCCGTGATCGACGCGGAAGTCGGCGGCGGCGGCGACCGCAGGTTTCGCCCTGTAGGCGACACCGGCGCCGGCCAGTTCGATCATCGCCAGGTCGTTAGCCCCGTCGCCCACGGCGAGCGTTTCGCTGAAGGAAAGGCCCTTGTCCGCGGCAAGATACTCCAGCCGGGCGCGCTTGGCGTGGCGGCCGAGAATGGGTTCATCAACCTTGCCGGTCAGATGTCCGTCTTCCGTCAGAAGGATGTTGGCCTGGTGCTCGTCAAAGCCGATCATGCGATAGACCGCCTTGGTGAAATGCGTGAAGCCTCCGGAGACAAGGGCGCAATAGGCTCCGTTCGCCTTCATGGTCTGCACCAGCGTGCGGCCGCCGGGCATCAGCTGGATGCGGTTGGTCAGAACCGTATCGATGGCCGAAAGGGAGAGCCCCTCCAGCAGGGCGACGCGTTCCCTGAGGGCGGGTTCGAATTCGATTTCGCCGCGCATCGCCCGTTCGGTTATCTCGGAAATCCTGTCCTTCAGGCCAAGTTCGGCAGCCAGTTCGTCAATGCATTCCTGGCGGATCATGGTGGAATCCATGTCGGCGATCAAAAGCCTTTTGCGCCGTGCCTCGGGCGGCTGGACAAAGACATCCACCGGGGACCTGCCGACGATTTCGCGCAGAATGGCGTCCGCGGTACTTGCGTCGGGCCCGTCAAAGCGGATATCGGCTGCAATGCCGGGATTGAGTATAGTCGTGGTTCCGGTCACGCCGAGGACATCCGAAGCCTGGCGCAGCAGGTCCTGATCGACCGCCGGTGCAGTGGGAGTGGACACCAAAGTGGCAACTAAAGACATGGAGGCTTCCCTGGAAGGCAGTCGCAGATGGGCTGAAGACGAACGCGTCGTTTTGATAGCGGGACCGACGGCAAGCGGCAAGTCCGCATTGGCGCTGTCGCTGGCGAGAAAGCTGGACGGCGTGATCATCAACGCCGATTCCATGCAGCTTTACGAGGACTTGCGTCTGGTGAGCGCGCGCCCTTCCACTGAGGAGGAAACGGAAGTTCCGCACAGGCTTTACGGGGTTCTGCCGGCATCGACCGCCTTTTCCACCGGTGACTGGCTGCGGCTGGCCCCCGGGGAAATCGAGGCTGTGCGTGCGGCCGGCAAGACCGCGATCCTGGTCGGGGGAACCGGCCTTTATTTCAAGGGACTGACGGAAGGTTTCGCCGAGATGCCGGCGATTCCGGACAAAGTGCGCCGCGATGCGCGGCAGCTTGCGGATGTGGGCGGTGTCGAGGGGATCAAGGCACGCCTTTTGGATCTGGGTGACAGGGACGCGGCCTCCGGCCTGAACGACCCCCAGCGACTCACCCGGGCGCTTGAAGTGATCATGGCAACGGGAAAACCGCTTTCCGCCTGGCAACGGGAGGCACAATCCGCTCCGCTGCTGCCGGAGGCAAAATGCCAGAGGTATGTCCTTGCACCGCCGAGACCATGGCTGCACCAACGAATCGAACAGCGTGCCCGGATGATGCTGTCGCAGGAGGGCTGCGAGGAGGTGCGCGCGCTTCGGGCAAAGGGCCTCTCCACCAGGCTTCCCGCCATGCGCGCAATCGGCGTTGCGGAGATAGGCGCCTATCTCGACGGCAAATTCGATTATCAAGAGGCCGTCCACAGGCTGACTGTTGCAACGCGGCAGTACGCCAAGCGTCAGGAGACATGGTTTCGAAACCAGATGCCGGACTGGCAACGGATTGATCCATCAAACGGAATCAGCACGGACGATTTGGAGAAGCTGACCTGACAGAAGTGCCAATAACTTCTGCGTGTGCGGTGCACAGCCCGGTATTCACCTAACTTGTTGGTTATGCGTATATATTTTCGCAAATTTTAAGTTTATGATCGTGTTTGTCACAGGGTCGGCACAATTCAGGGTTACACGGGTCTACGCCTTTGGTGGAGGACCATTTTTGTAAATCTGGTGCCCGCCGTACGTAGTTCAACACCTGGAGGATACGGTGCAGACGATATTTCTCGAATGCGGCGCTGTGAAGCTTGTTCCCTTTTCTCCGGCCGATGTCGAACTTATCGACGACCTTCATTCTGACGCCTATGGAAACCGGTGCACGGAATATTCGACAAGCTGCACCGTCATGGACGCGGCCGAACTGGTAAATTCAGCCCTGCAGCATCAGGAAGATCTCGGATTTGGCAAATGGAAGGCTGTTCTGGAAGACGGAACCTTTCTCGGCTGGGCCGGCTTCACGCCTGTCAGCGAAACCTCCGAGATCAGTGTGAATTACTGCCTGCCCAACGAAGTGCTGCAACGCGATCCCGAACTTGCGAAACGTCTGTTCGCAGCTCTGGCCGACTGGTTCTTCGAAAACACCTATTTCTCCCATCTGATCGCGGTCGTGCGCACGGACAATCGAGAAATGCGGGATGTGGTGCTTAATTGCGGCTTCTATCATCGCGAAAGCAAGGTGATCGAGGGCATGCAGGCGGATGTCTTCCAGATGCTCAGCCCTTCCATGCAGTCCTATCTTCTGAGCGCCTAGACTGCTGACAAGATCACAGCCTAACGGCCATCATCCCGGCCAAGCGAAGCGCGAGCTGGGACCGGAGAGCCGCAAAGTGTTGTCTTGGCTGAGGCTTTTCCCACGAATAGCCTCGGCTCACCGATCCGGGATCTACGCTACGCTGCGTCCGGGATGGCGAATTGCAGGGTTGTCGGCAGACTGAAGGGCCGCCGTAGCGGCCCCTTGTGCATCTTCGGGTCCTTCCGCTCAGACGGCCTGCAGGGCGCCCGGGTTGTCAGCCTGCTGGCGCAGGGCCAGTTTGTTCATGGCCGAGACATAAGCGCGGGCGGAGGCGACCAGCGTATCGGTGTCCGCGCCCTTGCCGGTGGCGATCCGGCCGCCGGCTTCCAGCCTTACGGAGACTTCGGCCTGCGCGTCCGTGCCTTCGGTCACTGCATGAACCTGATAGAGCGACAGGGTCGCCTCATGCGGCACGATGGACTTGATCGCGTTGAAGGTGGCATCGACCGGGCCGTCTCCGGTGGCTTCCTTGGTGATATGCTGGCCGGCAACATCCATGGTCAGGATCGCCTTCTGCGGGCCACCTGTTCCGGCGATCACCGTCAGCGCGATCACCTTGGTGCTTTCGCCCAGGATGGTGATCTCGTCCTCGACCAGGGCCTCGATGTCCTCGTCGTAGACATGCTTCTTGCGGTCGGCCAGATCCTTGAAACGGCGGAAGGCGTCCTGCAGGGCATTGTCGCCCAGATCGAAGCCCAGTTCCTTCAGCTTGTCGCGGAAGGCATGGCGGCCGGAATGCTTGCCCATGACCAGCGAAGTGGCTTTGACGCCGACATCTTCCGGACGCATGATTTCATAGGTCTCGGCGTTTTTCAGCATGCCGTCCTGGTGAATGCCGCTCTCGTGCGCGAAGGCGTTCTTGCCGACGATGGCCTTGTTGTACTGCACGGCGAAGCCTGACGCCCCGGCCACCATCTTGGAAGCGCGCACCAGGAATTTCGGGTCGATCTGCGTCACGTAGGGCATGATGTCGCTGCGGGTGCGCACCGCCATGACGATCTCTTCCAGAGCCGCGTTGCCGGCACGTTCGCCGAGGCCGTTGATGGTGCACTCGATCTGGCGGGCGCCACCGGCGACACCGGCCAGGGAGTTGGCCACCGCCAGCCCCAGGTCGTCATGGCAATGGACGGAAAAGATCGCCTTGTCGCTGTCCGGAACCCGTTCGCGGATCTGTTCGAACATCGTCTTGTATTCGTCCGGCGTGGCATAGCCGACCGTGTCCGGCAGGTTGATGGTGGTCGCCCCGCACTTGATCGCGGCATCGACGCAGCGGCACAGATAGTCGATCGGGGTGCGGGTGGCGTCCATGGCCGACCATTCGACATCGTCGATCAGGTTGCGTGAGCGGGTCACCGTGTCGGTGATGATGTCCAGAACCTGGTCTTCCGTCTTGTTCATCTGGTACTTCAGATGGATCGGCGAGGTGGAGACGAAGGTGTGGATGCGGCCCTTGTCGGCGTGTTTCACCGCTTCGCCGCAGCGGTCGATATCGGCATGGATGGCGCGGGCCAGCCCTGCGATCACCGAGTTCTTCGAGCGCTTGGCGATTTCGCTGACAGCTTCAAAATCGCCGTTGGAGGCGATCGGAAACCCGGCCTCGATGATGTCAACGCCCATTTCGTCGAGAATTTCGGCAATCTGCAGCTTTTCTTCCAGCGTCATGGAGGCACCGGGCGACTGTTCGCCGTCGCGCAAGGTGGTGTCGAAGATGCGGACCTGCTCCGTGGAGGTATTGGCAGTCATGGTTGTTTCGTCCCTGGCTTGGATCGGGCCTTCCTGAATGAAAACGTCAGGAAGCAAGCGACGCGATCCGAATATCGTGATGCGTTGTCCGAAGTATCTCCCCTAAGTGCCCGTTCCGCAACAACAAGCGGATCAGCCGACGCTCAGGGGCATCTAAGAAGGAGGAGGTCGCCAAGTAGGAGGAGGCCGCCGCGCAGGGCCTGCGCGTCGCAAGAAGAACCGGAAATGTCGCGTGCCGCGATCATGGGTCTGTCTTTGGCCTTTGGTCGTCTTTCAAAAGGTCGCCCACCGAGGGTGACTCAAAAGCGTGACCCGACGGTTAACGGGAATGTTCTTAAGACAGGATCGGCTTCGATGCAACCGGCTTTTGCCAGAGACGGCATGCTGGTTGCCGAAACAAAGAGCCGCTGCAGATCTTTACCGTCCGGGCTTTGAGCCGGGATCTCCCGCCAGGCTGCGAGGTGGCCCCGGCTCAAGGCCGGGGCGGCAAAGCGTTGGAGAGCGTATCGGGATATGTTGAACAGAGGCTGCGGGAACCTTGCCTCAAGCCCCATACCTGTCCCGCCGTCTGACCCACGCCATCGGATAGTCGAGGGCCTCCTCGTGGCGGCCCATGGGGGTGAGGTCGAGGATGTTGTAGGCCGTGTTGAGGATGTCGATGCCGCGGCCGTAGGTGGAGTAGCTGTGGGCGATGCGGCCGTCTGCCAGTTTCAGGAAGGTGCTGATGCCTGGCATTTCCTCGCCGAAGATCTTCTCCGAATAGTTATAGCCGCCGGCTGCGGTCTGCTGCTTGTCGGGGAAGGTTACGCCGAAATCGACACCGAAACCGTTGCCGGCGCTGGAAACCCAGTCGAAGCTCCAACCCATGCGTTTCCTGTAGGCCAGGAGCTTTTCAAGCGGGGCGTTGGAAATGCAGACCAGCGCCGTGTCGCGGGCGGCGAGATGTACGTCGAGCCGTTCGTAATTGTCCGCCCAGAAGGAACAGCTCGGACAGCCTTCCTCCCAGGTCTCGCCGAACATGAAGTGATAGACCACGAGCTGAGGGTGGGAGCCGAACAGATCGCCGAGGGATCTTCTGCCCGAAGGGGTATCGAACTGATAGTCCTTCTCGACAATCACTACGGGCAGATCCCGGCGCGCGGCGGCGAGGGCGTCGCGTTCGCGGGTGAAAGCCTTTTCCCTTGCAAGAAATGCCTTTCTCGCCTCGAGCCAGTCTTCCCGGTTCACGATGTGCGGTGTCGTCATGATTTTCCTCCTGCGATTGCCGCGTCAAGCGGCGACAAGATCCGCCAGACGGCCGAAGCAGCCGTCCCAGCCGCCACCGACACCCCGGCGTGCGTCTTCGGTCTTGATGGCTTCGTGGCGAAGGCGGACTTCGGTCGCCTTGCCGGTTTCCGTAAAGGTGACCGTTACATGCGATGCGTCGGTCGCCTCGCGCCGGCCGTCGGCGAATTCCTGCACGTGACGCCAGCTGAATTCGAGCCGGTTCGGCGGGTCCAGGGCCAGATATTCGCCCTCGAAGTGGATCTGCTTTTCTGCCGTTCTTTCGATCACGAAACACCATCTGCCACCGATCTTCAGATCGATCTCGGCGGAAACGAGATTGCCGGAACTCGGCACGAACCAGGCCTGTACATCCTTCGGTTCGGTGAAGGCGCGGAAGACCCGCTCCGGTGAGGCGCGAAACAGTCCCTCGACCAGGACCGGTTCCATGCCGGGTTCGGATTTCAGAAATTTCCTGGGCTGCTGAACAGTCATTTGGCGCTATCCTCCTTGGCGAGATGACGGGCGAGGGCGTCGAATCGGTCGATCCAGAAGGCCTCGTATTTGCTGAGCCAGTCGACCGCTTCCTTGATTGGTGCTCCCTGGAGCCGGCAATGACGCGTGCGGCCGCGCTTTTCGATGTCCACCAGACCTGCGTCGGACAGAACCTTCAGGTGCTTCGACACGGCAGTGAGCGACATGTCGAAAGGCTCTGCAAGATCGGAAAGGGAGGTTTCCCCATCGGCGAGACGCGCGACGATGGCGCGCCGTGTGCTGTCGCTGAGGGCGGAGAAGGTTGCATCGAGCTGGGGCATGTCCATTGCATTCATAAAGTGAACCTTTTGGTTGACTAACATTGAATTCCATTATAGTCAACTAATTGGTTGAGTAAAGTGAAGCGCGCTCACCGGCTCAAGCCGTCAGGCGGAACGGGACCAACCGGACCGCATGCATCAATCAGACTGGAGAGACCGACATGAAACTCTATACGAGCAAGTTTTCGCCGAATTGCCGCCGCGTCGAAGCGGTCCTGCATCACCTCGGCCTTTATGAAGAAGTTGATATCCGCCGCCCGAACATGATGGAGGGGGAACACAGGAGCGACGAAATGCGCGCCGTCAATCCCAACATGAAAGTGCCGACACTTGTCGCCGGGGACATGAACCTCTGGGAAGCCAACCCGACCATGATCTACCTTTGCGACCGGGCCGGTGCGGAGGAGTTTTGCCCCTCGGATCTGAAAGGCCGGTTCGAAATCCTGCGCTGGATGTCCTGGGAGGTTCAGCACTATAACCGGGCGCTCGGCGACATCCTGTGGGAAACGGTCGCGAAAGGCCTGTTTGGCGGAGGGGATCCGGACCAGAACAAGATCGATGCCGCACTGGAAGAGTATCGCCGCTTCGCCGCTGTTCTCGAGGATCAGCTTGCGGGTCGGGACTTCGTTCTGGGGGACAAGGTGACGGTGGCGGATTTCGCCGTCGGAGCATACTCCGCGTTGGCGATGTTTCCCGGGTCGCAAGTGCCTCTGGATGATTATCCGGCTATCAAGGCGTGGTATCTGCGGCTGGAAAGTCTGCCATCCTGGGCAAAGACAGCACCCGAGAGCATGGCCGAAGCTGCGCAATAGGAGCGGGAGAAACCTGGCCTATGGATCTGTGGCGGACGGAATTGCCTGTCCGCCACGACCGTTGCCTGTTTTGATCGGGATTATCGCGCAGATCCGACCGGGAGGAACGCTTCTACAAATACAGCTCGCCGCGCGCGACAACAACGGCCTGACCGCCGATACGAACCGCGTGCATTTTTCCCGCCTCAATGTCGATTTCCAGATCGATCAGCGAGGGGCGGCCCATCTCGAAGCCCTGTTCGATGCGGATATGATGGGTTCCGTTCGGCAGGTCGTCGTAATAGTCGACGACACCGGCAAAGGCTGCGGCGGCAGACCCCGTTGCAGGATCTTCCGGGATGCCCATGTCGGGTGCAAACAGGCGGGCGTGGAAGGCACTGTCGTGAGAACGGGTTTCGCGGCAGTAGATATAGGCGTCGTT
Source organism: uncultured Roseibium sp. (assembly GCF_947496995.1). Classification (GTDB taxonomy): domain Bacteria; phylum Pseudomonadota; class Alphaproteobacteria; order Rhizobiales; family Stappiaceae; genus Roseibium. The sequence continues at coordinate 429,073 of NZ_CANMFD010000004.1, read as the reverse complement.
ATGCTCGTCCTTGCCGAACCCGGCCTTCCACATGGAAGCCACGGGCTTGGCGCGGGCGAGGGCGTCGAGGTCGCGGACCGGAACGAAGGTGAAGGGCGGACCGACGCGGAACCTTGAAGGCGAATGGTTTTCGAAGCCGATGTCGGACGGTTCCAGATTGAGCGCAGCGGCAATCACATCGACACTGTGTGTGGGACCGGCCGGTTCGGGCAGGATCGGCACATCGAACTCGGCAAAGGCAGCTGCGTTTTCGCGCAGGATGACGGCGCAGCGTACGGGGCCGATCTTCTGTTTCAGCACCACGACGGAATCCTGTTCGCCGGTGATGTCGCCGAAGCGTTCCGTCGCCATCAGGATGGCGGTGCCGACGGTGGGATGACCTGCAAACGGTAGTTCCAGTCTCGGTGTGAAAATCCGAATGCTGGCGGATTGGCCGGGATGTTCGGGGGGAAACACGAACACCGTTTCCGACAAGTTGAACTCGCCGGCGATTTTCTGCATCTGCTCGTCGCTCAGGTCCTCGGAGTCCAGAACCACCGCCAGTGGATTGCCGGCAAGGCTGGTGTTGGTGAAGACATCCAAGATGGCGTAGCGACGGCCCATTTATTCATTCTCCCTGGCGATTGATGCCGCAGCGGCTCGTAAGGTGAGCGGACTTTTGCATTTCTAGGCAAGTCCCGCCAGTGCCTATCAGTCTTTCTTGGTGAACAAATTGTTGCCACCCGAAACACCACGCCTTAGCCGGATTCTTCTGTTTTCAAAGTGACCCCGGAGGCAGCAGATACGCGCCGATGGCGCGGGCATAAGGCACGATCGCAGGATCTGTCAGATCCTCCCGGCTGCGGACAATGCGGATATCGGCCAGTTCCTGTTCTTCGGAAGCTTCCGAAAAACGCAGGATGCTGTTGCGCAGGTCTTCGGCTTTCCTGTCGATGTCAAAAACCTGCGCGATGGAAATGCGCGGACCGTCGAAGGCGACCAGAAGATCGGCCGGGCGAACATCCCTGGCGGCAAGCCCGGTTTCTTCCGCCAGCTCCCGATAGATTGCGCCGATAACATCGACCTTGCCGTCCGAGGTCAGGTCGACCGGATCCAGATTGCCGCCGGGCGGATAGATCAGGCCGGCCGTGGCCGCGCGCTCCGACATGACGCCGTAAAGAAGTGCCCCCTCGGCGGATCTCAGCACCGCGGAGCCGAAGAGATTGTATGCCGAGGCATCGGGGGCTCCCCATTCCCGCCAGGTCAGGAACGCGGCGTAGGAACATTCGCAGCACGTGCCCACGAAGGCTCCGTCCTCGAAACGGAAGCCCGTCAGTTTCAAGGTACGGCCGTTCCACAGGAGGGCGATGCGTTTCCTGGCTTCTTCGAAATGGGCGGCAATGGCGGCTTCATTCGCCTCCTCGAACGTCCAGGGGGCGGGGGAGAGGTCGATGTCGATCGCGGAGACCTTGTGAACACCGGGCTGCAAGATCTTCTCCATCATGGGGATCTCACCGCCTGGCTGCATCTCGCTCGGCCTGGTCGTCATCGTCCGGAAGCCGCGTTTTTCGTAAAAAGGCGCTGCATTGGTGTCCGATTCAAGGAAAAGCCGCGTGAGATTTCGGGACCGGGCTTCATCCTCGGCGCGGGTCAGCAGCAGGTCGCCGATCCCCTGGCTTTGAGCCTCCGGGGCGACGAACAGGAAATCGATGAGGAGCGTCTCTTCGTCCTGCGGGGTGAGCGCTGAAAAGGCCACCGGATGTCCGCCGCGTTCCGCGACGGTCACGGCAAGGGAGGCGATGGTGGCCTCCGAAATCCGCCATTGCGCCCGGAATTCCTCCAGCTTCTCTTCCGGATATCCCCAGGAGGCCTTCGCCCGATGCAGTATATCGGTCAGCGCAGGCGCATCGGCGGGTGTGGCAGGGCGAAGCTTCAGGGGCATGAACGGTCCGGAGTTTCAAACATCGGTCATGCCTAGCGAGAGATTGTGAAACTGACAAGGCAGGGCTTTGCCCCAATGCCTTCAGAGGTATAGAGGGGCATTCCGGGTTAATACGCTGTTGGTCGCCAATTGTCTTTCCTGACTGTTACGCTTGCCGGGTTTAAAGCGGAATGTGACGGACCAGCATATGCCATTGGCGTGCCTGCATAGAAAGTCGGTTTGAAGGTGGGTCGAGATGTCAAAACATCGTCTCTCTAGAACCTCATAAATGCGTTCTTTCCTGGCGCCGGGTCCAGAACAGGGAATTGGGCCATCGCTTTTCCATGGCGTAAAAAAAATTTCGATTTTCGAGGTAATGATTGAACCGCGATAGAATGTCGATTTGGTAGGCGTCCAATGAATTGGCCTCTCCTGCGAGATACTGCACGATGATTTTGGCTGCCGACAGGCCGTCAAAAAGCGCCTTGTAGATCCCCTGTGACGAGATCGGGTCATATGAAGATGCCGCGTCGCCTACCGCGAGCCAGTTATCTCCGGAAATTTTATCGAGGATGAAGGACAATGCAGGATAGGTTAGCGGCCGCTCCAGATTGAACTCGCGTCCGGCCACTATGGGTGCAATGTGTCTGGTTTCTTTCAGTTCACAAAGCCAGTCGCGTGCATTGCAGAGTGCGCGTTGCCTGACCGTTTCTGGGTCGCTGGCGATGGCGACAGCCAATTTGTTGTTTGGCAATCTTGCTGCATACCACCAGCCATATTCCGACGACTCGAGGATCGTGAGCCTGGAGAAATCATGCGTTGCGGAATAGTCGAAAAAGCCGTAGGCGCAGATCAACCGGTCCAGAAAGCGTTTTCGGGCCCCCATTTGACGGGCCAGGCCAGAGTGCATTCCCATCGCGTCCACGACAAATCGTGCGCTGATTTCTTTGACTTTTTCGTCTGACTTGGACTGAAGTGACAGACCGTGCCCGTCACTTCCCTGGGGCTCGCATCTCACGAACCTGGTGTTCGTGCATACCGTGATGCCCTTCCGCGCAGCCATTTTGGCAAGGAATTGGTCGAAGCGGATGCGATCAAGATGCCAGCCATGGCCGAGCGGGTTGAACAAAAAATCATTGTAACCCAGAACATCGTCGCCCCAGGAGGAACAGCTGCCAAGACAAGGCTCGTGAGCCTGCTGTAAGAATTCTTCCCAGATACCCAACTCGTTCAAAAGCAGACGAGTGTCGGGGGGGATGCTTTCACCGACGCGGGCCGAAGTGTAGTCGCCACTCTCGACGATCAGGATGTCACGGATGCCGTGCTGCGCAAGGGCCATGGCTGTCGCACAGCCAGCCGGACCGCCGCCAAGGACCACGACCTCGAAACCGATTGACAGATCGCGCATTGCGGTGAAATCGGACCGGTTCAAACCTTTTTTGCATCCCGTCCCTTGAGCGGCGTCGCGGCAACGTAGAGCACTGCGTCTTCGGCTCCATCGTCGACGGGGGGGAAGTTGTCGATGGCGTCCTGATTGCGCTCGATTTCGAGGAAGTTTTTGCCAGCGGCATCGGTTCTCAGGATGATTCCCAGGTCTTTCCAGTTGGTTACCATTTGCAGATCTTCGAACTCTTTTGAGTTCGTGTCGCTTTGCCTTGTCCACTGCAGTTGCTGGGCCGGCATGGCCAATGGGAACACCGCATATGGCCTTTGTGCCGGCCACCACCAGCCAAAATCTCCTTGAACCGAGCATTCATTGAAATCCGCCTGCCATGGCTGCGCCATGTATTTGGTGGCGTCGCCCGGTTCCAGCCCAGCGGAATAGTCGTTGTTGGCGCCGTTGGTCAGGCTTAGCCCGCCCGACACATCCTTGTGTCGCAACCGGAAAGCGTCCGACAACGCGGGGAGGGCAGGCAGCGGTTGGTAGAGCGTCGGATTGCGGCAGATCCAGGTAATTTCGATACCAGGACAGAATGCGCCGCCGACGCAATTTTCCAGATTGGCCCGGTCCAGCGCCACGCCATCTCCGGCGGAGGCGGTTGGCGTGGTGGTGACGTTGCCGTGGGCGAACTGCTGGAACAGGAAGTACTGGGTCCGGGTGACGGAAAGATATTCGGACGTTGTGACTTTGCTGATCGGGTTGTCGCCTGCGAGTTTGGGCATCAAATCTTTGCCCACATTGGTTTGGTCGGGCCGCCGTACCAGCGGCAGGGACTGGCTCTTGAAGGATGAGGAGCCTTGCACCGCAACCGAGGCATGCTCAGTGGCGCCAAAATCTGAAATCTTGGCCACGTTCCGGTAGAGGTTCGGACGGATCAGGATCGGTTCGATGTCAGTCGTCTTGTTCGGCTTGTAGGATGTCTGGAACTTTCCATTCGCAAAGATTGCGGGGTTCAGGTCAAACTCTCGGATAAATACGTCGTAGATGGTGTCGTAAAGCGAAACCAGATTGAAAACTTCGGGTGCGTAGGCAGGCGGTCCGCACAGCACCCAGGACGGTTGATCGATGGGGATTCTGGAGCCATTCGCCAGCACCAGGGTGGCATTGACCGGGCCGTCCGACACATCATCGAACCAGCCATCGTTGTTGGCATAATGCTTGATCTCGGTTGTGGTGCTATTGCTGCCGGAATTGCCTTCGCCACCAAGTACGATCAGGTTGCCATCGGCATCGGTCTGGATGTTGCCCAGCGTCGTAATATCGAAGGGTTTCAGCCCCTTGCTGGCCACGGTGAAATCTGCAGGTGCGGCAGTGGCACCCGAAACGGTTCGTGGGCCGGGGTCGAGCAGCAATTGCCTCCGCCGGGGGTCGTCCAGGGTCGTAGGGTCCGTTGTCAGCCCAAGTTTGCTGTTGGACCGCAACGGATTGGCGGAGCCATTTTTCAGATAGCCCGCGTCTCCCTCCATCCCTGATCCGGTCAACTGCTCGAACTGAAACCAGCTGGCCTTTTTACTGGCGAGATAGACCGTCCATTCAATGCTGGCAACAGCTTCGCCATTTGCCGTCGATCCGATCTGCACCAGCGTGCCGGGGTCTTCCGGATTGGTGTCGTCATAAGCGTAGACCTTGAATCGAGCGGCTTGTTTCTTCAGCGCGCCACCTGCGTCGCGGAACAGGTTGGCTGGCAGCGTTCCCTGCCCGTCATAGATTGGTTGGTTGGTGACAGGGTCCAGCGGGAGCCCCCCGGGGGTATCTGGGGCAAGGTAGAACTCGGCGCTGTTGCCGACGCGGGCAATGCCGATTGCCGGATGGATCTTGTATTTCGTACCCATGGAATATGCTCCCCCGCAAAATGTCTTATGGAAACCGACACCGCTCTTGGCGGCCCTAAGGTCCTGCCAATTTATCGCCCTATTTTGGGTTGGCTTTCTGCGGGAACGGCTGAACCTTGTTACCGCCGTCGCCCAACTGGCTTTGCACCTCAAGATAGTGACCCGCTTTGAACGGCCCGCCGTCGCTGGCGTCGATCGAGGTGCCTTGAAGGATCACTCCGATCTTGTGAAAATTCTTCACCATGTTTAAGGAGTCCTGATACCGCCCCTGATCCGCCGGATTGTCGGACCCGGTCCCGTCGCCGCGCACCGAGAACCGCTGATCCCCAAGATTGCCGCCGCTCACATCCTTTGCTGCATAGACCGCGACCGGGCGTTGGGCGGGCCATGACCAGTAAAGCATGCGCGATGCATTGGGTGCCGGGCTCGGTGTATGGGTGGCGCAGGAATTGTAATCGGTGTGCCAGGGCAGGGCCATGAATTTTGACGTGTCACCCGGTTCCAGTCCTTCGTTGCCGGTGTGCAGCGGTACGTAGCCTTCGGTCAGCAATGGCGTGCCGGTCTTGGCGTTCGTGTAGCCAAGTGTCTTGGCCTTGATCCGGAACGGTCCCGAACCCGAGGTTTGCCAGTTCCTGATGTACAGATCGGGCTGCCGGACGATAAATGTCATGTCGATGCCGGGACTGAACCGCCCGCCCAGGCAATTGACCAGAATGGCCTTGTCCAGCGCCTCGCCGGGGCCCAGGTCCGGGCCTGCGGCGGCACTAAAGTTCTTTGCGTTCCATTGTTGCAGGATGAAGTATTGCGTCAGCGACAACGAAAGGAACGACTGCCCCTGATCGCCCAGCGACAGCGGCATCTTGTGTGTGTCGCTGGACTGGCCAGTGACATTCGGGTCCCTGATAATGTTCAGACCGGCGACGGGGGTTGATCCGGGATCTTCCGTTGCAGTGATTCCACCAACACTGTCATGCGCGCCTGCGGCAAAAGACGGCAGGTTCGTGTTCCATTGCTGCAGCGAGGCCGCAACAAAGATCGGCTGGATCTGGTCAGGAAACGCCGGCTTGTAGGCGCTGTTGAAGGAGCCGCTGGCGTAAAGGTCCGGCACAAGGTCCAGTTCACGAACGAAGGTGTCGTAGAATTCGTCCCAAAGCGAGACCACGTTCAGCGTCTGCGGCGCATAGCTTGGATCGGTCGAGACCACCCAGGCACCCTGCACCTCTGCGGTGCTCTGGTCGTCGAACACCAGCGCTGCCGAAACTGGTCCGTCCGCCGTGTCGTCAAACCAGCCGTTGTTGTCGACGAAATCGTCCAGCGGATAGGGCTTGCCCTGCTCGTCGTACCAGGCACAGGCCCGCCCGTAGGCGCCGACCACCAGAAGCCGCCCGTCGCTGTCGGTCTGCATCTCGCCCAACGTATCGATGGGTCCGACCGGGCAGTCCAGCTTGGCAAAGCTGTCGTCGGGAAATACCTTCGGGTAATTGGGTAGCGGCGCAACGGCGCTGCCGTCCCACCACGACGCTCCCGTCACCTTGTCGATGCCGACCTTCGCGGTGTTCTTGCCGGAGATGGTTCGGGGACCGGGGTCGATGGTCAGCTTGCTGACCCGGGTCGGATCGTTCAGCACCGAAAGCGGATCTGTCGGCTGGGTGCCGCCGGGCGCATTGCGGATCGGCGGCAGTTTGCCATTCTCATAACCCGCGATGATCAGATCATCGGGCGCCAGTCTGTTGTTCTCGGTCTTGAAGGTGTTGGCTTTCTTGTTGGCGACGTGCACGGTCCAGACAATGTTGGTGACGGTCTTGCCATCGACCTTCGAGCCAATTTTGATCTCGGTCCCCTGACCTGTGGGGTAGGATTCCGAACCGGTTTCCGGGTATTGAAAAATCTTGAACCGTGCGGCCTGGCGTTTGAACGCGCCCGTGTTATCACGCAATTCGCTGCTGGTGATGGTGTCTGATTCAGTCCCCGGTCTGATCGGTATGCCACCGGTTTTCTCACCGGTGCCAAGCGGCAGCCCAGCCATGGTTTCGGGGCCAAGATAGAACTCTTCGCTGTTGCCGACGCGGGCCATGCCGACGGCGGGGTGAACGCGGAAAATCATTAACTCGCTCCTGAAATTATTTTGTCATTCCGGACGCACCAGAAACCTCACCCGTGGGCGGTAGAGCCCGCTTGGAAAAGCGGACCTTGCCGTTTCAACTTGTCGCGGAGGCATTGCCTTTGGGGGCACCGGCCTTTACCCAGTCGAAAAAGGTCTGAACTTTGTCGGCAGTCCAAGCGGGTTCTCCTATCGGCATGGCGCCCGATTTGACCTTGATGTAGATCGCTTGTGCGTGTTGCTGATTGCTGACGTAGTCGTAGCTGTCCAACAGAACCCCCCTTGGGGTCATGCAGGCGACATCCTTAGCGGTGAAATAGTCTTTAATGGTGTTTTCCCATGTCACTTCGGCAGCACTGGTCATGTCTTGCTCCTTGGTCCGTAATTAGGAAATTTGAGATTGAGATACGTTCGTCAGCGCAGGCTACGATTTCGTATGGTCAAGCTGATGCCTGATGTGGTTTCAGGCGCTGGTGCTTCGGGTTCGGAAACCGAACCGCGTGCTGTAATCACGCTGAAATCTCCGGCTTGGTTCAGCGGGTTTTGGCCCTGACTGCCATGACAGCCCATGCAACCGCCCATGGCGTAGAAATGACCGCCGTAATAGCTGTTCTTATGCTCGGTGCCGTCGGTGTTCCAATCGGTTGTAATCGTGCCGTTTTCCGACAAGCCACCGCTGAACAACTGCAGCGACCGGTTGGTTTCGACCATGATATTCGCCAGATAGAAGGTCGAAGGCAGTGGATCGGTGCCGCTATAGATCGATCCGTTCTTGGTCTGAATCGTAATGTCCTTGTCGTGAGGGACGTACTGGACGTTGATCAGCTTGTAGGCCAGCCAGGGCGAGCCCGCGCTGCCCACATAATCTGAGATTGCATCATGCGCTGCTGAGTTAGCCGCGATCACATCGGCGGGGATCGCGTTCTCGCGCTTATTGACGCAGATCTTGCCTTCGCTCGGTGCATTGTTTGGCGACGGGAACTTGGTGTTCTGATAATAGATCCTGGAGCCAGGGGTATCGCAAAAAGCCACAGTGGATTGTTGATCCGCGCAAGTCAGTGGATCGCCCGGGACCGTTTCGAAGTTTTTGGTCAGGACGATATTTCCGGCGTTGCTGGCTCTTTCAGTTCCGCTGGGAGCGGTCATCGCTGGACGCGGGTCGTTCAGACAGACCTGCGGTTCCAGGCTTGTGACGCCGGATACGTCAACGACGATATTGCCGTCTTCGTCCTCGACCGGTTTGCCATCTGCGGTCAGGATGTTGTCGGCCTGCTCGAAAGTGGCGTAAATGAAATAGGGTGCGGTGGGCGTCTTGTGGATGATATGAAGTGCGACTAGCCCCCACGTCGCGTCGCGGTAGCAGATGCCATGGGTATTCTTGGCTTCCTCGTAGTATCGCACAAGCTGGGTGTGAAAGCGGCCCGAGGCCATTTCGTCAGCATTGAGTTCGCGCCAACCAGCCTTGGTCTCAATGGTACCATTGCGCAGACTGACCAGCTTGTCACCCATGTCTACTGGCGGGCTGGCCCTGTTGGCGGCCAGATAGGTCTTGGTATCCGCGACTACCTGCTTCGGGATTGCGTTCCACCATTGCTGATCGTTTGCGACCGTGCTGGAATTTCCAACAATATATTCGAAATGGGTCCGGTTCGATTTTGCCAGAAACCGCACCAACTTCGGCGCCGCGTTTGTGGCTGACGAAGCTGAACTGACAACTCCCGCGAACATCGATGCAAGCGTGATCTCGTCGGTTTCGTCAAGGTTGATCCATGGTGGCGTCGTGGGTGCCGTCTGGCCATGGCAGGGCGGTACGTCGGTAGAATACTTGTAAGCAGGTAGCGCGTCGTATCCGTAAGACTTTGATGCATCGGCAATATAACCGGGGGGCGGCGGTGGTGGTGAGGGTTCTTTAAACGCGTTGTAGCCGGGGAAAGTCTCGACCTTGTTGCGCATGGTCTCCCATACCAGCGGGCCATTGTAACTGGGATCACCGAACTTGACGGTTGTCGACGGTGCCTCGCGCTGTCCCGGCATTCCTTCTTGGGGACCGGCGGGCCAGCTTAACGCGATAAATTCCTGCCACGCGAAAGCCGAGGCCTGCGCCAGCGTCGCCTTGGGCGCGCCGCCGCCGGTCGGATTCAGCTCATCGGGAACCGTCGGATCAATGGTAATGACAGGTGTCGATTGGGCCATTGCCGGCGCAAGGGGTGTGGCAACGGAGGAAACCACTAATATGGTAGCGCGCGCAAAACTCCGAGCGGTGCCGACACATCCAGATGGATTTGGCATCATGCCTTTCGGAGACGGGTAATCATGCATTGCTAAACTCCCTTCGATGGCATCATTTGAACGGTCAACAAGCACTTCAAACAAATCTCGACATGAGGCTTTTCCTGGCGAAAGAGCCGAGTTCCTTGTTGGCGGCCAGTTATCAGAAGAAGCCCTGTGAATTCACGCGCACTCCGTCCCCTCTTAAGAAGCGGCGAGAACGACCACTCTTAGGTAGGCTGTTTTTCATCTGAAAATATTATGTAAATCTCATGTAATAATAAACGAGGAGTCTCAATTTAATGAATATCATTCACGAAGAACTAATTCACTTGTAGTAGTCGTTTATTTTTACATTGAAATTACGCTATCATAGTTTATTTGCAATCTGAAGTAGTTTTTATCAATTTTGAATCTATTTATTTAAGTTATTGATTTAAAACAAAAATAATAAATTGCCGCTAGGGCAACGACACGCTGGGATGGGGGCGTCTTGGCGGGCTTTGATGGGACATCAATTCGTAAAAATGCCTGGCATGTCCACGATCCCGTCACGCCTTTTGTCGTCGTTGTATCGGGTCAGTTTCTCGTGCAACTGCCGTCCGAGGATGCATGAGGCATTCGCTTGTCAATCGAGCCCCGGCTACATGCTTCAGGGCACTCATTGGTGATCCGGACGAACACTCTCTTTCTGTCTGTCCTATAAATCGGGGAGAGCATTGGGTGGATCAAATCACCTGAGACAGGGCACCATGGCTACCCTTTGACATTGATAAAAATTATTGCGCTCGAAACACGCCAATCACCGGTTCACACAAGAAGATAATCTGATTTTGCCGGAAGGAGCGCGTTGAATGGACGTACCCTGAAATCCGACTCGCCCCTTGTTTTCGGAACCTGGAATTTAACATAAATCAGATGCCCATCAGATTCCGTCTTCTTTGCTCAGGGCCGTATTCTTGCGGACCTTGTCTTTCTGACCTCTGAACGTTCGATGGATGCCTGCTTTTCGCTACCGGATAAACGTGCCGCTGCGCAGTTCCTTGATCGCCTGATTAAGCTCCTCATGGGTGTTCATGACGATCGGGCCGTGCCAGGCGACGGGTTCGCGGATCGGGGCGCCGGAGACGAGCAGGAAGCGGATGCCTTCATCACCTGCCTGGACGACGATCTCGTCGCCTGAACCGAAGATCACCAGCGAGCGGTTTCCGGTTTCGTCGCGGATCTTGAGTTCCTCGCCGCCGAATTCCTTTTCCGTCAGCACACCGAAGGGGTCGGAGGCGCCTTCGAAGCTGCCCGAGCCTTCGAAGACATAGGCGAAGGTCTGCTTGTAGGTGTCCACCTTGAAGCGTTTCTTCTTTCCCGCAGGCACATGGATATCGAGATATTGCGGCTCGGCGGCGATGCCGTCGACCGGTCCGCGTTTGCCCCAGAATTCGCCGCAGATGATGCGCGCCGAGGTGCCGTCGTCATCCACCTCGACGGGGATGTCTTGTCCCGCGACGTCCTGGTAGCGCGGCTCCGTCATCTTCAGCGAGGACGGCAGGTTGGCCCAGAGCTGGAAGCCGTGCATGCGGCCCTTCGCGTCACCCTTGGGCATTTCCTGGTGCATGATGCCGCGCCCGGCGGTCATCCATTGCACGTCGCCCGCGCCCAGATTGCCGGTATTGCCCAGGCTGTCGCCATGCTCGACGGTTCCGGCGAGCACATAGGTGATGGTCTCGATGCCACGGTGGGGATGCCAGGGGAAGCCTTTCAGAAAGTCTTGCGGCCTGTCGTTGCGGAAATCGTCGAGAAGCAGGAACGGGTCGAGCATGTCCGGATCCTGGAAGCCGAAGACGCGTTCGAGCTTGACCCCCGCGCCTTCCATGGTCGTTTGCGTGCTTCCGATGTGTGTAACGGGGCGGATGGACATGGGCGTCTCGCTTTCATCGAAGATTGTATCAGCCAAGATAGCGTCAATTTTCCGAAATCCCAGCCGGGGCACACCAAACGCAGTGTTTGCGCGGTGTGGACAATCCCGGTTGCCCGGGGTGGTCTCCTGCCGGAAGATCCCGGTAGGCCGCACGTCTTGCATCTTGCGGCATTCCAGCCCACATGCCAGTGTGGCGCGCCGATTTGGCCGCCCGGTCAAATTCGACTTTCTCAACCGGTTGGAACTTCATGGCTCCCATATTGTCCGTTCGCGACCTGGAAAAGACCTATGATGGCGGTTTCCAGGCTCTCAAGTCCGTTTCGCTGGATATCCGCGAGGGAGAAGTCTTTGCGCTTCTGGGACCGAACGGCGCGGGCAAGACCACGCTGATCAGCACGATCTGCGGTCTCGTGCGGCCGACGTCCGGAAGCATTGATGTGGGTGGTTTTGATGCGCTGAAGGATTTTCGCGCCGCCCGCCAGCTCATTGGCCTCGTGCCGCAGGAAATGCCGACCGCGCCGTTTGAAATGGTTGCCGATACCGTTGCCTTCAGCCGCGGACTGTTCGGTCTGAAACCGGACCCGGCGCTGGTTGAAAGTATCCTGAAGGACCTGTCCCTTTGGGACAAGCGTGACAATGCCATCATGTCTCTGTCCGGCGGCATGAAGCGCCGCCTTCTGGTTGCCAAGGCGCTTGCCCATGAGCCGCGGCTCCTGTTTCTGGATGAGCCGACGGCAGGTGTCGACGTTGAACTCAGGCACGACATGTGGCGCATCGTCGGCAATCTGAAGGAGCGCGGCGTCACCATTATCCTGACGACGCATTACATCGAAGAAGCCGAGGAAATGGCCGACAGGGTGGGGGTGATCAACGGCGGCGAAATCATCCTCGTGGAAGACAAGGCGGAGCTGATGCGCAAGCTTGGCCGCAAGCTGCTGACGCTCAACCTGAGCGAACCTCTCAGCGCCTTGCCGGCAAGCCTGGCTCAATATGACCTGACCCTGGCGAGCGACGGAACCAGCCTGGTCTACACCTACGATACGCACGCGGAGCGAACGGGCATCACGTCGCTTCTGACGGATCTGTCGTCGGCCGGTGTCCGGTTCCAGGATCTGCAGACCGACCAGTCTTCGCTTGAGGACATTTTTGTCGATCTGGTGAAAAGCGGGTAATGATCATCATGGGCAATGACTTCGCCATTCGCAGAGCGGAACCGGGCGACAGGGACGCTCTGACAGACCTGTGCATGCGCTCGAAGAGATCGAACGGCTATGACGATGCGTTCATGGCGCAATGCGCGGAAGAACTGAGGGTTCGCGACAGCTGGATTTCGGACGATCACTTCTGGCTGGCCGAGACGGCAAGCGGCAATCCGGTCGGCTGTATCCGGCTCAGCATTGCCGCCGACGGCGAGACGGGGGAAGTAGGCACCTGCTTCGTGGATCCGGACTGGAAGGGCAAACAGGTCGGCCGCCGGCTGTTCGGTCCGCTGCTGGAAGAAGCCAGGAACCGGGGAGTGACCCGGATCGAGCTGGATTCCGATCCGTTCGCCGAACCGTTTTACGTCCGCATGGGCTTTGTCACAACCGGCCGCACGCCCTCAGGCTCCATTGCGGGCCGCACGCTGCCGCGGATGGAACTGCTGCTCGACAGCAAACTGGTATAGAGACGGACATTTTATGAATTTCGAAGCGATCAAATCCATCTATCTTGCCGAAATGGCCCGCACCCGGCGCACGATCATGCAGAGCATCATCTCGCCGGTGATCTCGACCGTGCTCTATTTCGTGGTTTTCGGCGCAGCGATAGGTTCGCGCATCACTGAGGTGGATGGCGTGAGCTACGGAGCCTTCATTGTGCCGGGCCTGATCATGCTGTCGCTCATGACCCAGAGCCTGTCCAACGCCTCTTTCGGCATCTATTTTCCCAAGTTCACCGGGACCATTTTCGAAGTCCTTTCGGCGCCCGTCTCGTTTCTGGAAATCACCATCGCTTATGTCGGCGCGGCGGCGACGAAGTCCGTTCTGGTCGGCTTGATCATCCTGATCACGGCGAATTTCTTCGTGCCGCTGGAAATCCAGCATCCTGTCTGGATGGCGGCGTTTTTCGTGCTGACGGCGGTGACCTTCGCCCTGCTTGGCTTCATCATCGGCATCTGGGCGGACAACTTCGAGAAGCTTCAGTTCGTTCCGCTTCTGATCGTGACGCCGCTCGCGTTTCTGGGCGGGAGCTTTTATTCCATCAACATGCTGCCGGAATTCTGGCAGAAGGTGACCTTGATCAATCCGGTCGTCTATCTGATTTCCGGTTTCCGTTGGAGCTTCTACGGTCAGGCGGATGTGAGCTTGTGGCTTTCACTGCTTGCAACGATGATCTTCCTCGGTGGATCGCTTGCCATCATACATCGTATCTTCAAGACCGGTTACCGCCTGAAACCGTAATGCGGAAGACCGGATAGGAATGGGGCCGGGAATGCGCTGGACCGCACATCTGAAAATGACGGCTGCCATCGGCCTGGCCGTACTGCTGGCGGCATGTCAGACGGCGCAGCCGCCTTCCGGGTCCGCTCAGGCGCCATCGGGCGCTGCGGTGCAGACCGCTTCCCTCCCGGTTGTCAGCTATGCACCGGCCACCGCCGTCGAGCGCGGCTATTCAGCTCTGGTCGTGAATGCCGCGACAGGGGAAGAACTCTATGCGGTCGATGCGGACGCTGCGCGCTATCCGGCCTCCCTGACCAAGATGATGACGCTCTACCTGTTGTTCGAGGCGGTCTCCGAGGGGCGCTATTCGCTGTCGTCGCCGTTGACGGTCTCGGCGACTGCGGCATCGCAGCCTCCCGCGAAGCTTGGACTGAAGGCCGGATCCACCATCACCGTGGAACAGGCTGCCCGGGCCCTGGCGGTGAAGTCCGCCAATGACGTTGCCGTCACGATTGCCGAAAACCTTGCCGGAAGCGAAGCCGCCTTCGCCCGGCAGATGACGCAGCAGGCCCGGGCGCTGGGCCTTTCCAGAACCCGCTTCGTCAATGCGACCGGTCTTCCCGATCCGGCCCAGGTGACAACGGCGCGCGACATGGCCACCCTTGGCCTCGCCCTGAAGCGCCGCTTTCCGCAATATGCAAGCTACTACCGAGCCAAATCGTTTTCATACGGCGGCCGCACGTTCCGGGCGACCAACAACCTTCTCGGCAAGGTTCCCGGTGTCGACGGCCTGAAGACCGGCTATATCCGCATGTCCGGCTACAATCTGGTCGCCACCGCGGACCGCGGCGGCAAAGGGTTGATCGTCGTCGTGATCGGCGGCAAGAGCGAGGCTGCGCGGGACAAGGAAGTCACCCGGCTGATCGAGGCGCATTTCTAGAAAAAAGGCCCCGCCGAAACCGGCGGAGCCCTGTGTCTGCTGACGATCCCGAAAGATCAGTTCTTTGACTTGTCGACCAGTGCGTTGGACTTGATCCACGGCATCATGCCGCGCAGTTTCTCGCCAACTTCCTCGATCTGGTGAGCGTCGTTCAAACGGCGGGTCGCCTTGAACTTGGCAGCACCTGCACGGTATTCCTGCATCCAGTCGGAGGTGAACTTGCCGGTCTGGATGTCGGTCAGGACGCGCTTCATTTCCGCCTTGGTTTCGTCGGTCACGATGCGCGGGCCGGTGACATACTCACCCCATTCCGCCGTGTTGGAGATGGAGTAGTTCATGTTGGCGATGCCGCCTTCGTAGATCAGGTCCACGATCAGCTTCACTTCGTGCAGGCACTCGAAATAGGCCATTTCCGGCGCGTAGCCGGCTTCCACCAGTGTTTCGAAACCAGCGCGGATCAGCTCGACCAGACCGCCGCAAAGAACAGCCTGTTCGCCGAAGAGATCGGTTTCGCACTCTTCCTTGAAAGTGGTCTCGATGATGCCGGAACGACCGCCGCCGACGCCGCAGGCGTAGGAGAGGCCAAGGTCATGCGCGTTGCCCGATGCGTCCTGATCGACGGCGATCAGGCACGGCACACCGCCGCCTTTTTCGTATTCACCGCGCACTGTGTGGCCCGGGCCCTTCGGCGCGACCATCAGAACGTCGACAGTGGATTTTGCTTCGATCAGGCCGAAATGCACGTTGAGACCATGGGCGAAGGCAATCGCCGCGCCGTCACGGATGTTGTCGGCGATATGATCGCGGTAGATGTCGGCCTGAAGTTCGTCCGGTGCGGCCATCATCATCAGGTCGGCCCAGGCGGCAGCCTCGGCAACATTCATGACCTTGAAGCCGTCGGCTTCGGCCTTGAGGGCGGTGGTGGAACCATCGCGCAGGGCAACGGCAACATTGGAGCAGCCGCTGTCCTTGAGGTTCATCGCATGGGCGCGGCCCTGTGAGCCGTAGCCGATGATGGCGACTTTCTTGGATTTGATCAGGTTCAGATCGGCGTCACGATCGTAGTAAACGCGCATGGGGTGTCCTTTCTCCCGTTTGCATTCTGTCTTTTTGAAAAGCCGGATTTCAGGCCGGTCTTTGTTGTCGTCTGGCCGGCAGGGCTTACGCCCCGAACAGCCGGTAAAAGCGGTCAACGGCCGTTTGGGCCTGAGCTTTCAGATCCTTTTCGGCGGGGCCTGCGGCCTCACCGAGAAGCAGGCGGATATGAACGTCCCGGATCGCAAGGCCGTAAAGCACCTGATAGGCGTCCTCGGCCTTGTCGAATTTCAACAGCCCGTGGCGGCGGCCGCTTTCCAGCATGGCGCGCGCGCGGGCGGAGATCATGTGCTTGCCGCGCACCAGCAGCAGCTGTCCGAGACGGTTGGAATTGGTGTTGGACTGGCCGATGGACAGGCGGTTGAGCGCCAGCGATGTTTCGGAAAACAGCACGCCCAGCAGGGCTTCCACGAAGGCGGCCACATGGGCGCGAAAGGTTTCAGCGTCGGCAGTCGCGCCTGCTTCGGAGGGAAACTGCACCTGGCTGGCCTGAAAGGCGACGACCGCTGCCAACAGACCGTCCCGGTCCCCGAACCACTTGTAGAGGCTTTCCTTCGAACAGCTGGCAGTGCGGGCGAGACCTGCCGTCGTCAGGGCTTTTTCCCCGCCTTCGACCAGCAATGTCAGCGCGTGCTGGAGGACCACCTGCTGGCGCGGCGAGAACTCCGGCGCGGCATCCGGACGGGAGGTGGCGATATCGAAGGCGGCTGCTGACATTTTTCAGGGCTTGATCAGGACTGGGTACACATGAGGATGATCGATACGGTGAACCGTACCGTACGGTTCTGTCGAGGTTATGGCATCGGCGGAAAAAGAGGTCAAGAGCTTTTCAGGGAATTTTGAGTTTGGGCGTGTTGCCTGCGCGAGGGCGGTGGCGCATCGGCTCTCAAACCGGAGCGAATAACGTCGATGAAGAGCAGCGAGCAGAAATGTCGAGGAATACATCCAACAGCTTTTCAATTTTAAATACGTAATTATTGTAATAAGTCACAGTGTTGTTATTGCTATCGATTTGATATTTCAGTTTTTTTTAGTAGTCAGGATTCTTTTAAATTATAAAAATGTTAGTTTGTTTGTAGTTCAGTAATTAATTCTTGGTGCCTCGGGAATTGTGAATGTTTAGCAAGTCAAACGGTATACGCGGCTGGTTGAATTTTGCGATGTTGATCGCATTTATTGCAGTCATGCTTGGTGTGGGGAACCTGGCCATCAAGCAATCTGTGGATGCCGTGATCGTAGCCAGTGCCGAACGCAAGGCGACAAACTGGAGCCACTATCTCTCCACCGCCATGCCGGATCTTCAGGCCTTGATAAAAACGGGTGAGGCGACGGCGGAGCAGCAGGCGGTCATTGAAAAGGCGGTCCAGGTTGCGGACGTCTTCCGTTTCAAGCTTTTCAATGCATCCGCGCAAATGGTTTTGATTTCCGACGAACTCGGCAAACCGCTGGAGGCGGGAGCGCAAACCGATCACAACGGCCATGCGCGCATGGTTCTGGACACCGGCCATGCGAAGATCGATGTTCAGGATGGCAGTCAGAAGGAAAACCGTCCCGACCTTTATGTTGAAGCCTATGTTCCGGTGATTTCCGAAAGCGGGGACCGGCTTGGCGTTGTCGAAGTCTACCTCGATCAGACGCCCGTCGCCAATCTGTTCCGGAGCAAGTTCGTCTCTCTCGTGACAGCGCTGGGCTTCGTCGTGCTCTTCAGTTTCGGTGTGCCCTTTCTCGCCTATTTCTTCAAGATGCGGCAACAGGTCAGGACCGACGCGAAGGTCCGGCTGCTGTCCTCGCGCGACCAGCTCACCGGGTTACCCAATCGCTCGACATTTTTTCAGAATGTCGAGGATGCCCGCCGGGCCGGCAGGCTTGATCTGCGCAAGGCGGCGATCATTTTCATCGACCTGGACAACTTCAAGGCCATTAACGACACCTTCGGCCATAAGGCGGGCGACGCGTTCCTGCGCCATGTCGGCAATGCGATCTCGTCCCATCTGGCGAACGGCGATCTGGCTGCTCGTTTCGGTGGGGACGAATTCATCCTGATTTCCGCAAACCGCACCATGGCAGACCTCAAGACACTAATCGAAAGCCTCCGAAAGGCTGTCAGCATGCCTGTGCGGACAGATGGTATCGCGCTGACCGGCCATCTGAGTCTCGGGGTTCATTTTGACACCCTGGATGATCTGAGCCTGAAAGACCGGATGCACAAGGCCGATATCGCCCTTTATCAGGCCAAGCTTACGGGCCGGAACACATGGGTGCTGTTCACGCCGGACCTGGAGGAGAAAATCGCCCGGCGGCGCTATGTCGAGGAATGCATCATTGCCGGTTTCCCTCAGGAGCGGTTCGAGGTGCATTACCAGCCCTTGATCAAACATTCCTCGTCCGAGGTCGTGGGCTTCGAGGCGTTGTTGCGGCTCAGGGATGCCAAGGGAGACTTCATTGCGCCCACGGAGTTCATACCCGTTGCGGAAGACGCCGGTGAAATCAACAAAATCGGCAAATGGATTCTCGAGGAAGCCATAAGGACCGCGGCAACCTGGCCGGAACCGCTGTTTGTCTCCGTGAACCTCTCGGCAAAACAGTTTGATGACGGCAAGCTGGTCGAGGACGTGAGAAC
This sequence comes from uncultured Roseibium sp., assembly GCF_947496995.1. Lineage (GTDB taxonomy): Bacteria > Pseudomonadota > Alphaproteobacteria > Rhizobiales > Stappiaceae > Roseibium. The sequence continues at coordinate 410,541 of NZ_CANMFD010000004.1, read as the reverse complement.
GCTTCTGGACAGTGCCGGGCTGCCCGCCAACCGGCTGGAGCTTGAAGTGACCGAGAACACGCTCATCGAGCAGGAGGAACAGGTGACCGGTCAGTTGCGCGCCTTCAGCAAGATGGGTGTTTCGCTTGCCATGGACGACTTCGGCACGGGCTATTCGAGCCTCGGCTATTTGTGGAAATATGCCTTCGACAAGATCAAGGTCGACAGGTCCTTCATTACATCCCTGACCGACATCGACGGGAAATCGCTCCATGTGCTGGACACGATCATCGAGCTGGGACACCGGCTTGACATGACCGTGACGGTCGAGGGGATCGAGACTGCTGACCAGGTTCATGCGCTCGACCACCTGTCCTGCGATCATTTTCAGGGCTTCTACTACGGGGTGCCCATGCCGGCTCACGACCTGGCACCCTTCGTGGCTGAAAATCTCGCTCAGGTAAAAGTCCGCGGGGACCGGCCGGTTGCTGTTTCGGAGAAAAAGGCGGCGGTATAAACGAGCAGGTTCCTGCCATCGAAACCCGGTTCCCAAAGAGGCCTTCAAATACAGGCACGGACCGCGACCTGCCGTTGATCCGGCAAAGGTCCGGCGTCAGTCGATCTGTTTGCCTGTTGCGTTCAAAGGCTCGGGAGGCATGTCTCCGGGCGTGAACCACAGAGCGGGATCGTTCAGGGGTGTTTCAGGGCCCAGATTAGGATTGGGAATCCTGATCATCCTGCGCTCGCTCAGGCCGGCCCGTTCAATATCCTTCTGGAAATATTTCCAGAAAAGCCTGTCCAGTGATCCATCTGCAATCATCGACCTCAGGCCCCGCTCGAAGCGCTCCGCCAGGTCGGGCCGTTCAGGTGACACGAACAGATAGGTCGGGAGCGGGATAAAGAGCGTCAGTGTGTCCTCGATGGCGAGGTCCGGCATTTTTTCCGACCATTTCTCATATTCGAAGAAAATCTCGTCCATGCCTCGCGGCAGGCTCTTGAAGCGCCCGAGTTCCAGCATCCGCAACAGGTGTTCCAGCGTTTCGGCCCTCACGACGTGGAGGCCGGCTTCTTCCATGATGCGGCTTGTCGACCATTGAAGGCCGGATCCGACAGAGAACATTTTCAGGTCTTCCAGCGTTTCGACCCGTGAATATGCGTCCTGATTGGCACCAAGGATGAACAGGATGCGGTAGCCCTGAAGCCCCTTGCGCAGAGGGATGCGTATGGTGATCAGTTTCGCTTCCCATTCCGGCTTGGTGGCCATGGCCGCATAGTCGATCAGCTCGCCGCTTATAAGCTCGGAAAGCAGCCGGTCCCTGGACATGCCGGCTGCGTCTGCTGGCCGATGCACGGCCGCATCCGGACCCTCGGTGCGCCTCAGGATTTCGGCCAGAATCTCGTCGACATAGCCGTTGTTGGTTGCCGGTGGCGTGTTAGCGCCGACAGCCTGCGCAAGTCCCGGCTGTGCCGTGACAAGGAAAGACAAGAGAGTGGCAAAAGCCAGGGAATACTTGCCCGCCATTTTGAAGGTGCTTTCCAGCAATTTTTCTGCCTTTCCCGGGGCGGGTCTCGTATTTTTTTGGAAGAATTTACTTATCACAAATATAATAGAATAATAATCAACCTGTGATAAGAAGTTTTGCGTATATCAGCTTCATTACCTTTGCGTAATTAGATAATTTTACTGATAAGGCGACGTGTCCAACGCCGATTTTCGCTCTATAGCGTCGGTCTTTCGCAATGCGCAAGTCTGAAGCACACATATCCGCTGAAATGATCTTGGGTCAGAACTCGAATTGGACACGGATATTCAGGCATGGGCCGAAAGGGGGAAGAGACGTGTAAACGCACGGATGATACCTGGGGCATGTCAGAACACAGGGTTCTCTCCGGTCAGGTTTCGGAATCACCAGCCGCACGCGCCAGCCAGTCCGCCACCACTCTTGCCGTTTCCGTCTTCCGGCTGCGGTGCGAGAGGACAGCGTGATAGGCGTTGTCCGGTTGCAGGGGCGGCAGGCCGGCGGGGACGAGGAGGCCGTTTTCGACCTGGTCGCCGGTGATAGACCGCCAGCCGAGCATGACGCCATGACCGGAGAGGGCGGACTGGGTGGCCTGGACGTAATTGGAAAAGCGCAGGCCCTTTGCGGAGCCTGCCGCCTTCTGCCCGGTACGGGCGAGATAATCGGACCAGGTGAGCCAGCGCCGGTCGGCAAAATCCACATGGATCAAAAAGGCGGAGGCAAGGCTGCCACCGTTTTCCTCGATACGCCTTGCCAGAGACGGCGCGCAGACCGGCTCGATGGTTTCCGCGAACAGCAGGCGGACCTCGCCGTCATCCCAACGGCCGTCGCCATAGCGCAAGGCGATGTCCGTGCCGGGGCCGAGCCGGGGAACTTCCTGCGCAGTGGTCTGCACGTTCACCGCTATGTCAGGATGCTCGAGATAGAAGGCTTCTAGCCGCGGCATCAGCCAGTAGGTGGCAAAGCCGATGGTGCAGGCAATGGTGATGGTCGGAACATCCGGAACCGTGAGTGCCCGGATCTCCTCCAGCGCTTCGGTCAGCCGCTCCCGGTTTTCCGTAACGGCTTTGAGCAGGATGGCGCCGGCCTCCGTCAGGCCTGCCGGGCGGGTGCTGCGGTCGAACAGGGGCGCACCAATATGGCCTTCCAGTTGCCGCAGCGCCTGGCTGATGGCGGACATCGACACATTCAGGTCGCCAGCGGCGCGCTTGGCGCTGCCCGCCCGCTGCACGGTTTCGAAAACACTCAGGAGACGGAGCGGGGGAAGGCGGTGCATGGAGCTCTCAAGTTAAGTTATGGCTTAAGTTAACTTGTGTTTTTATCGTCTTTTCAAATCATCGCTGCAAGTTCAATTTGATCAAAGTGAATGATTTGAAGGCGCTATCGCATTTGGCTGTCTTGTGGCGGCAAAAAACTGCGAACTTAAGTTAAGGGTGAGAACCATGCTTGGAACCGGTGAAGCAGGCGTGCTCCTGCAGGAAAAGGGTCTCGATGTGCCGCTTGGTGACGGCCGGACCGCCTACTTCAATTATTACTGGCTGCGCGACAGTTGCCCGACCTCCTTCGACACGGAAACCCGGGAGAGGGTGTTCGACATCTTCGCCGAAGAAGATGCGCCGAGGGCCGCGTCCGCCGCGATTGCCGGTGGGCATCTGGAGATTACCTGGAAAGGCTCCGGCCACGTCACCCGCATGCCGCTCGGCTTGCTCACCGAGTATGCGGGCGGCGAGAAGCGCGCCGATGCGGCCAATCTGCCGCGTGTGCCCTGGTACGCGGACCACTATACGAAGATGGCGCGCTTTGCCTACGATGATCTGGTCGCGGAGCCGGCCAGCGTGCGCGACTGGAGCCGGGCGATGCTTGTCGACGGAGTGGCGTTGCTGACGGGATTGCCCGACACGGACGCGGCCCTGAAAGACACTGCCAGCCTGCTCGGCCACGTGCGGCCGAGCTATTTCGGGCCGGACTTCGAGGTAAAAACCCACATCAAGCCGACCAACCTGGCCTTCACCTCCAAGGCGCTGCCGCTGCACACGGATCTGCCCGACGAGGACCTTGCGCCCGGTGTGCAGTTCCTCCATTGCCGGGCGAATTCTGTCGAGGGCGGCCAGAGCCTGTTCGTCGACGGGCTGGCGGTTGCCGAGGATTTCCAGGAACGGCATCCGGAGGACTTCGAGCTTCTGGTGTCGGTCGACGTGCCGTATTACTGCGAGCATGACACGTTCGACATGCGTGCCCGCCAGCATGTCATCGAGCTGGATGCCTATGGCAATATTTCCGGCGTCACGATCAGCCAGCACCATGCCGATATTTTCGACATGCCGCAGCAGGATCTTGACCGTTTTTACCCTGCGTTCTGCCGCTTTGGCCGGATGATGCGGGATGAAAAATACCTGATGCGGTTCCGTCTGAATGCCGGTGAGTGTATCGTTTTCGACAATCACCGCATCGTGCATGGCCGGGCGGCCTATTCGGCCACCAGCGGCGAGCGTCATCTGCGCGGCTGTTACATCGACCGGGGCGAGTTGCGCTCCACCTACCGGGTGCTTTCCGGCGAAGGGCGGTTCAAATGAGTGTTGTCACCGATGTCGCGTTCGGCTCCCCGGACAGGCAATCCGAACAGGCCCTGCGCGAGGATCTCGCGGCCGCGTTCCGGATCGCGGTCAGGATGGGCTGGCACGAATCCGTCGGCAACCACTTCAGCGCCGCTGTCTCCGAGGATGGCTCGACCTTCCTGATGAACCCGAAGTGGCGGCATTTTTCCGATGTGAAGGCCAGCGACCTGCTGCTTCTCGACGCCCATGACGATCAGGTGATGGCAAGCGACACTGCGCCGGATCCTTCCGCCTGGTGCATTCACGGCACGGTTCACCGGATGAACCCGAATGCCCGGGTGCTGTTTCATTGCCATCCGCCCAATGCCACGGCGCTGGCGACCTTGCAGGACCCGTCGATGAAGCCGATCGACCTCAACACCGCGCGGTTCTTCGGCAAGGTGGCGGTCGATCTCGGCTTCGGTGGCATGGCCGACGAGGCGGAGGAGGGGCGGCGGATCGCCGAGACGCTGGGCGACAAGCCGGTGCTGGTCATGGGCAATCACGGGGTCTCGATTGCCGCCAGGACGGTGCCCGAAGCCTTCGAGCATCTGTATTTCTTCGAACGCGCCGCCGAAACACTGCTCAAAGCCTATGCGACCGGCCAGCCGCTCGCGGTCATGTCCGACAACCTGGCGGCCAAGACGGCTGCCGAGTGGGAGCCATATGCCGGCATGGGTTATGCCCATTTCGAACACTGGAAGCGGGAACTGGACCGGACCGAGCCGGACTACAAGGGCTGATCGCTTTTTGCCATCAAGTGCTTCCAAATGAAGAAGAAACGCTCTAATTGGTGCGCATGACCAAGGCGAGCACCCTCATCCTGTTGCCGTTACTGAGTTTTTTCTGGCTTGTCTGCGGTGTGCTTGTGGCCGGCAGCTATTATCCGGACTACAGCCATCTTTCCCAGTTCATGAGCGCGCTCGGCGCTACGGGAACCGCACATGGAGCCACGGTGAACCTGGTCGTTTTTGCCGGAGCAGAACTCTGGGTTCTGCTGTTTGTCGGACTGGCGGTCAGCGCGGTTGGCAAAGACAGTCTGGCAATCTCGGGGCTGAGCCTGATCGGGCTGTACGCGGTTCTGCTTCTGGCGGCGGCCTACTATCCGTGCGATTTCGAGTGCCGTCCCGAAGAGCCTTCGAGCGCGCATCTCATTCACGTCAGCGCAGGGTTTCTGGCTTATGTCTGCGGCTTGGTCGGCCTGTTCGTGGTCTCCTGCGCTCTGAAAAGGCGGGGGAGCAGCCTGTTGCCCAGGGGGACGGCAACCGGACTGCTTCTGATCGGGGCTTTGCTGCTGGCTGGAACCGTTCAGATTGAGGAATTTGCCGGACTGTTGCAGCGATTGCTGGAAGTCCTGATCTATCTCTGGCTGACGCTGACCGGCATGGCGCTGGTGCGTGCGTTGAGGCAAAGCCAACAAAGTACCTGAAACATCTCGGGACGCGGGTGAGGTCATGCCGATCTCACATTTTGCGCTGTAGTAATCGCCTAATACCCGCTCGAACCGGTTGCCTGCTAGCATTTCTCCATCGCATTTTTGCCAAGCTGGAGGAGAAAGCATGAGCGCGAAAAAAATCCTGATGATCACCGGTGACTTCACCGAAGACTACGAGACCATGGTGCCGTTTCAGACGCTTCTGGCCATGGGCTATGAAGTCGATGCGGTTTGCCCCGGCAAGAAGGCCGGAGAGACAGTCGCGACCTGTATCCACGATTTCGAGGGCGACCAGACCTATTCGGAAAAACGCGGTCATAATTTCACGCTGAACGCCAGCTTCGCCGATGCGGATGTCACCGGCTATGACGCCCTGGTGATCCCGGGCGGCCGGGCGCCGGAATATCTGCGTCTCGATGCTGATGTCATCGCGGCGGTCAAGCATTTCATGGATGAGGGCAAGCCGGTCGCAGCGATCTGCCACGGCGCGCAGATCCTCAGCGCCGCGAAAGTCATCGAGGGACGCACCGTCTCCGCTTACCCGGCCTGCCGCCCGGAAGTGGAACTGGCCGGCGCGACCTATGCCGACATCGCAATCGACGGTGCCGTGACCGACGGCAACCTCGTCACCGCCCCTGCCTGGCCCGCCCATCCGGCATGGCTGTCGCAGTTCCATGCGGTGCTGACCGGCGAAGCAGCCGGGTCACTGGCGGCCTGACCACAACGGTCTTCCGCACCTTCCAACTGTCTTCCCACCAAAAGACACTGGAAGGCTACGGTTCCCGCCCGGGGCTGCAAGCAGTCCTCGGGCGGGCTTTTCAGCCGACGGGAAAAGCACTAGGGTACGGACCCATAAAATTCTGCTTTCAGGTCGTTCAGAAAATGACTGGTTCCAAGGCGCAAGATCGCAGGAAACCTTATTGGTTTTCAAGATGTTGCAACGCCGGAGACAGTCGCTTTCTGAACGATCCGATGGACATCAACCCGGCCGCGAAGCGCCGCGTCAAAGCCTTTGCGTCATGCACCAGCATGGCTCTTCAGGCTTTTCCTAACTCTTCTTTGCCGGTTTGATGCCTGAAAGTACAATTTTATGGGTTCGTACCCTAGCCTTGAAGACCCTGAAAACCGGATACACCCCATGTGCAAACTTTTCATAGATGCCGACAGCGGGCTTTGGGAAAGCACAACCAGATCCCTGCGGATCGACGGTATGGTCACCTCCGTGCGTCTGGAAACGTTTTTCTGGAAGGTGCTTGAAGAGATTGCCGGGCGGGACGGCATGAATGTCGTGCAGCTCATCACCCGGTTGCATCATGAAAGCATCGATGCCGGGCATGATCTCGGCAATTTCACGAGCTTCCTGAGGGTCTGCTGTGGCCGCTACCTTGCCCTGCAGCTCTCCGGCGACGTGCCCACAGATACCCGCCTGCCGATTTCCGGCCTCGATGCGGATGGTATTCTGGACGCTGAAACCGGCCGCATGCACTGAGCTTGCCCGGCGCTCAAGCCACCGCGCCGGCGATCTGTCCGGACATATCCGAGGGCTTTTCTTCCGTTTCGCTTTCCAGCAAGGCGCTGTGCATTTCCGCAGCAATCGCGACGGGCCGCGCATCGAACGGAACGGCAAGAAGGCCGAGCCTGCGGCTGATTTCCCCCAGCATGACCGAGGACGTCATCCAGACGAGCAGCGGTGCGAAGACCAGCGGCAGTGCGACGGGCAGGAGCCAGTAGAACAGTTCCGGCACGTAATAGTGCGAAAAGGCGACACCGGCGGCCCCGGTCAGGGCCATCCACCATGTGGCGCTGATGGCAGCACCAAGGGGAAGGGAGCCGTCGTCGCGGTCGGCCGTCGGCCAGCCGGAATCGGCTCCGACAAACACCTGCATCACCGAGCGGCAATGGAACATCATCAGGATCGGTGCCAGGATCGAGGTCAGGAGGATCTCGATCACGAAGCTGAGGACGAGCCGTGCCGGGCCGCCGAAGGCCTTTGCGTTGCCGCCCGTGAGAGTTCGGATCACCAGCAGAAGCTTGGGCAGGATCAGCAGCGCCACGAGACCGAAGAGCAGGGCGAGCGCCGTGGCCGTTTCCGGATGGGGAAAGACGGGGAACGGCGAGTAGCCATCGAAATAGACCGGCGGCGGGGCCACCAGCGGTGCGGTCAGGCTGGTCAGCAGAAACAGGAACCAGATTGGCGAGGCCAGATAGGCGAAGATCCCCTGCAGGATGGAGATCCGGCTCCAGAACTTCAGACGCGGGGCTGCCAGAATGCGGCTGTGCTGCAGGTTGCCCTGGCACCAGCGCCGGTCGCGTTTGGCGTAGTCCACCATGTTGGCCGGAGCTTCTTCGTAGGAGCCGGTCAGGTCCGGATCGAGACGCACCTTCCAGCCGTCCCGCGCCAATAGCGCGGCCTCCACCGTGTCGTGGCTGAGGATATGGCCGCCAAAGGGCGGTTTGCCCTGCAGAGGTGCCATGCCGCAGGACGCCGCGAAAGCCCTGGTGCGAATGAGGGCGTTATGTCCCCAGAATGTGCCTTCCTCGCCCTGAACGGCGGCAAGGCCGCGCGCGAAATAGGGTCCGTAAAGGGAAGTGGCGAACTGCAGCAGGCGACCATAAAGGGTTTTCAGGCCGATGATCTGTGGCAGCGATTGCAGCAGCCCGAGGCGCGGGTCGGCTTCCATGCGCCGAACCATCTCCACGATGGTTTCACCGTCCATCAAACTGTCGGCATCGAGCACCAGCATATATTCGTAGGCACCGCCGGAGGTCTCCAGAAAATCGGCGATATTGCCTGCTTTGCGGCCGATGTTCTGTTCCCGGCGCCTGTAGAAAAGCCGTCCTCCCGCCTGGTGCCGGAGCAGCAGTCCCCGATAGGCGGACTGTTCCTCGCGGGCAACGTCGGCTCTGGTCGTGTCGGACAGGATGTAGAAATGGAAACAGTCCGCTTCCAGCAGCTTGTCGACGGATTTCATGATGGCTGCGAGACGCGCGAAGACCGGGCCGGTGGCTTCATTGTAGATCGGCATCAGGATGGCTGTGCGGCCCTGGGGACGGCCGGTCACCGCCGCCGCCTTGTCCGGGGGAAAGAGAATGCCGAACAGCGCGATGCAGCCGCCCCAGGCAAGCCAGAAGGCGGCCACCGCCATCAGCGCGATCCGCACCACGTCAAGCCTGTCGAAGCCGTCGGACTGAACAACCGTGGCGAACATGAAGGATGCCGCGGTCGTCAGGCAGACGGCTGCCAGAACCATGGCCAGCCGGCGGGGGCCGGCAGAGCGGACCTTTGAACCGGCCGGCTGCATGTCAGCGGTTCCTTACGGGCGCCGGCGTCCGTTTCATCTGAGGCCGGAGCATGTGCACCGCCCGCCGCCAGCGTGCCGCGAGGGGGGCGAAGCGACGGGAAAGAGGTGGTTCAAGGTCGTGAGCCGGCATGTCGAGACGGTGCAGGGGCGGCGGCACGATCATTGTGCGGATCACGCCCGCCCGCTCTTCCGCCAGGCCTTTTCCGGCAAGGAATGCATCTGCACCCAGCTGCGTATCGGCACCGAAGCGGCGCTCGGCAAGGATTTGCTGCAGCACGCCATCGGACAGGTCCGGCCGCTTGAGAACGTGCCGGATTTCCTCGTATACGGATCCGTTGTCGCACGGAGCCAAAAGCGGCCCGGTGCCGGTTTTATCGTGCGAAATCATGAGTTTCCACTCCACTGATACATCCAGGTTTCCGTCTGGTCGGTTCCGTTGAGCTGCAACGCCAGAGCGAACTCAACCGGAATATCCGCGGCCTTGCGTTCGACATCCACGACAGCCCGCCAGGAGCCCCCTTCCAGACGCTGAATAAAATGGTGTTTGACCGTGGCGTTTTGAACCGTGAGGCTGGGTTCCAGAGCTGCGTCGGCTCCAAGGCCGGAAAGCGCTTCGCCGGCGAACTCCACCACGAACTTGCGCAACTTTGGATCGGGATCGGAAGCCGCCGCGCCGCCGTGGCCCGTGCTCGTGCGGACGACCTGCGCCAGTTCGGTTCCCGGTTCCGGATTGCCGCCCCAGATCATCCGGTAGGCGAACCGGTGTTCCGAACCTGCCTTGGCGCCGCCTTCGGGCACCCAGAAGGCAACGATATTGTCGTAGATTTCCTTGTCCGCCGGAATTTCAGCCAGCATGACATGCCCGGGACCCCAGCCGTTGACCGGCTCGATCCACAGGGACGGCCTGCGCTGGTATTTGGCTTCCGTGTCCTGGTAGTGCTCGAAGTCGCGGTCGCGCTGCAACAGACCGAACCCGACCGGGCTTTCCTCCTGGAAGAAGGACAGCGAGAGAGCTTCCGGGTTGCGGATCGGCCGCCACAAGCGCTGGCCGTTGCGCCGCAGGATTAAAAGGCCGTCGTTGTCGTGAACTTCCGGACGATAGTCGTCAAAGCCGGTCCGGTCGTTTTCACCGAACAGGAACATGGAGGTCAAGGGAGCAATGCCAAGCCGTTCGACATCTTCGCGCAGGAAGATCCGTGCATCGACCTCAACCACGGTGTTGACGCCCGGTTTGACGGTGAACTGATAGGCTCCGGCAACGCTCTTGCTCTCCAGTTCCGCGTAAAGCCGTATCTCGGCGGCCCCTTCCTCGGGACGCTCCAGATAGAAGCGTGTGAACCTGGGGAACTCCTCAGGCCCGGAAATGGCCGTGTCGATGGCCAGCCCGCGCGCGGACAGGCCGTAGAGATTGCCTTTACCCAGTGCCCGGAAGTAGCTCGCGCCGAGGAACACGATCAGTTCGTCGAAGACGTCCGGGGTGTTGAGCGGATGATGCAGCCGGAAACCGGCGATGCCGGGAAGTTCCAGGTCCCTGAATTTTTCCGGGTCGAGCGGCTCCCGGTATTCGAAATCGGCGCCGGTAAAGCGGATTGGACGGGTTTCGTCTCCGGTGATTTCGAAAAGCTCCACCGGTTCCTTGTAGAGCCAGCCGGGGTGAAAGGCCTGAAGCCTGTAGTTTCCGGCGTTTTCGGTCCAGACAGCGCGCTCCGGAAGGAAACGGATGGCCCGGTGCCGGTCATAGTCGAGCTCGCTGAGGATTTCCGGCAGGTCCGGCGTTGCGGCATCGAAGGTTTTTGCAGCCTTCTCTTTCATCCGCAGGATCAGGGAATCGAAGCTGAAGGGTGTCCCGGAATCAGATCCGGATCCGCCTTCTGCAGGTGCGATATTTTCAGCCCCGGCGACGCCTGGTATGGCTCCGCCCGCGAGCGAGCCGGCCATCAGGGCTGTTGCCGACAGGAATTTGCGCCGATTGATCACAGTGATCGATCACCTCGTTGAAATTAAAGCGTTCTTTTATGGACACGATTTCAATGAGCACACGCACTGGAGCGATTTTATGGACAAAAACGGACCAAAAAGTGGTCTTTCTGTGCGCTGCAGCATCGGGTGCCGATCTCTTCTGATCGCAAACGCACAAGTCGTCAATTGGTTTCATCATTCAGCCAGCAAAATCAGCTGGGTGGTGGTTGCCCCTACAATAGAGTGACCACGAAATCGCCGATCGCAAGCGCCGACGTCAGGCCCGGAGATTCGATGCCGTAGAGGGCAACGAGACCTTTCCGGCCGTGGGCGCGCTGCCCGTCGATGCGGAAGTCCTCGGCGGGTTCGCCGGGGCCGGAAATCTTGGGTCGGAAGCCGCAATAATCCGGGATCAGGGAATTGTCCGGCAGGCCGGGCCAGTAGCTGCGGATGGCTGCGTAGAATTTGTCGCCGCGCGCGGGATCGACTTCATAGTCGATGTCCTTCACCCACTCCACATCGGGGCCGAAGCGGGCCTGATGTTGCAGATCCAGCGTGATGTGAACGCCGGAGCCGCCGGGTTCCGGCACCGGATAGACAAGCCTGGAAAACGGTGCCTTGCCCTGAAGCTTGAAATAGTTGCCCTTGGCCAGATAGGCCTTCGGAGCATTGGCGCCGGCAACGTCCTCCATCAGGCCGGGCGCGCCATGTCCGGCGGACACAACGAGCTCCCGGCAGGTCAGTGAATAGGACCCGGTGTCGCCGGTATCGACCGTGAGCTTGTAGCCGTCGTCGGTTGGCTCGATCCGCTTGACATTGCTGTTGAGCACGACCTGGCCGCCACGGTCCTCCAGACCACCCTGAAGGGCGAGCATGAAGCCGTGGCTGTCGATGATGCCGGTCGAAGGGGACCAGAGGGCGCCGCAGCAATCGAGCTCGGGTTCGATCTCCTGAAGCTTGTTGCGGTCGTAGAAGGCCAGGTCGTCGAGATCCGTGTCGAGGGCCTGCCTGTGCAGGCGCTCCAGTTCGGGCAGTTGCGCTTCGTCGGCGGCGACGATCAGCTTGCCGATCCGCTCATGGGCGATGCCGTTTTCGGCGCAGAACCGGTATAGCTGCTGCTTGCCGGGAAGGCACAGTTTCGCCTTCAGGCTGCCGGGGGGATAATAGATACCCGCATGGATGACTTCGGAATTGCGGGCACTGGTCTCCGAGCCGATGAGGCCGTGCCGCTCCAGCACCATGACCTCGCGGCCGGACAGCGCCAGGGCCCGCGCACAGGCCAGCCCGACGGCTCCCGCCCCGATCACGATGGTTTCGATGTCATGCATGGGATTGATTTCCAGTTGTCATGATTTGCGGCCGGTCCTGTCCGGACGCCGCCCCGGCCGTGGGCCGGGGCCTGCAGATGGAATCTGCTTGAAGGTCCCGGCTCAAGGCCGGGACGGCAGGCGGTTGTGGTTCAGCCCCACCACTTTTCCGGTTCGAACGACCCGGCGGCGTCCTCGATCACCTGGCCGATCTGGAACAGGGTGCTTTCGTCAAAGGGCTTGCCGATCAGCTGCAGGCCGAGGGGCAGTCCGGTCTTGTCGAGACCGGCGGGGACGGAAATGCCCGGCAGGCCGGCCATGTTGACCGTGACGGTGAAGATGTCGTTCAGATACATTTTCACCGGATCGGAATGCAGCTCCTGATCTGCGACGCGGAAGGCGGCCGAAGGTGTTGCCGGGGTCAGGATGGCGTCGACGCCGTTCTGCCAGGCCAGATCGAAATCGCGCTTGATCAGGGTGCGCACCTTCTGGGCCTTCAGGTAATAGGCGTCGTAATAGCCGGCGGACAGCACGTAGGTGCCGATAAGGATGCGGCGCTTGACCTCCTCGCCGAAACCGGCAGCCCGAGTGTTTTCATACATCTCGGCGATGTCCTTGCCCGGCACGCGCAGGCCGTAGCGGACGCCGTCATAACGGGCGAGGTTGGAGGACGCTTCGGCCGGCGCGACGATGTAATAGGCCGGCAGGGCGTATTTGGTGTGCGGCATGGAGAGGTCGACGATTTCCGCGCCAGCATCCTTCAGCCACTGAATGCCCTTCTGCCACAACTCCTCGATTTCGCCGGGCATGCCGTCCATGCGGTATTCCGCCGGAATGCCGATCTTGAGACCCTTCACGGATTTGCCGATGGCGGCTTCATAGTCCGGGACTTCGATGTCGACAGAGGTCGTGTCCTTCGGATCCACGGAGGCCATGGACTTCAGCAGGATTGCGCTGTCGCGAACCGTGTGTGCGATCGGCCCGGCCTGGTCGAGCGAGGAGGCGAAGGCGACCACGCCCCAGCGCGAGCAGCGGCCGTATGTCGGCTTGATGCCGACGGTGCCGGTGAAGGCCGCCGGCTGGCGGATGGAGCCGCCGGTGTCGGTCGCCGTGGCGCCCATGCACATGCGGGCTGCAACGGCTGTGGCCGAACCACCGGAAGATCCGCCCGGAACCAGATCCTGGTTGGAGCCCTTCTTGCGCCACGGGTTGATCACCGGGCCATAATAGGAAGTCTCGTTGGAGGAACCCATGGCGAACTCGTCCATATTCAGCTTGCCGAGCATGACGGCGCCGTCCGCCCACAGGTTGGACGTCACGGTGGATTCGTACTGCGGCTTGAAACCGTCGAGAATGTGGCTGCAGGCCTGGGTGTGCACGTCCCGGGTGGCAAACAGGTCCTTGATGCCTAGCGGAATGCCTTCCAGCGCCCCGCCGTCGCCCTTGGCGAGTTTCGCGTCGGAGGCCTTTGCCATGTCGCGGGCCTTGTCGGCGGTCACGGTCACATAGGCGTTCAGCGATGCGTTGGCCGCTTCGATGTTGCCGATGAAGGCGTCGGTCAGTTCGAGGGACGTGTAGTCCTTGTTCTTCAGGCCGTCGCGGGCCTCGGCAATGGTGAGTTTGGTGAGATCGGTCATGTCTTGGATCTTTCAGGCGGCCCTGAGCGGCCGTGTGTAAAAAACGGAATAGGGACTTTCGGGATAATCGAGAACCGGACCGCACTCGCTGAACCCGGCCTGCTCATAGAGCCGCCGCGCGGCCTGATAGTTGTGACCGGTTTCCAGAACCAGGCGTGTGAGGCCTTCCCTGGCGGCCAGTTCACTCACGTGCTCAAGGATACGGCGTGCCAGCCCCAAGCCCCGAAACTGGGGGCGGGAATAGAAACGCTTGAGTTCGCCGATACCATCTGCGTGCCGGTACAGCGCGCCGCAAGCCGCGGCTTTCCCATCCACGCGGGCGACGAAAACCGTCGTCTCCGGTCCGTCCATCTCTTCGGCGCTCATGCTGTAGTTGGCCTCGTCCGGCGTCAGGGAGCCGAGTGTGGCGTTCAACTCGCCGATCATGGCGCGCATGTCGTCCGACAGGCGTGTTTCAACGGATATCATTATGGAACTGGAAGCGGTCATCCCGGTGGTGTCCGATTATTCGACGACTTTCGGAACCATGAAGAAATTGTCTTCCGAGGCCGGTGCGTTGCGGACGATATCGTCCGCCTTGTTGCCGTCGGTCACGCCGTCGGCGCGCTTCTTCATGGTCTGCTCGACCACCGAGGTCAGCGGCTCGACACCGTCGATATCGACTTCATCGAGCTGTTCGACGAACCCGAGAATGGCGTTCAGCTCGCCGGTCATGCGGGTGGCGTCGTCGTCGCTCACCTTGATCCGTGCGAGGTGGGCGACGCGCTTCACCGTTTGAGTATCAACAGACATTTGGTCCTCGTTATTCTTTGAGTTTCGCAGATCCGCCAGGTGCCGGATCCTGCATGAGGTCTTGCCTCTGTTTGCGGCGCATTCGCGCCGAAGGCAAGCGTGCTGCCTTGCGTGCCGATGTGTTTTGGATTAAATCGGTACCATTGGTAACCGTAATACGGAGAGCGGCTTCGGCGACCGCGAGGATGCTGTAAAGGAGACCGCCGGTGGCTGAGGTCAGGGAAGGGACTGCAGGAAGACCGCGCGAAAGCCGGGTGACGCAAGCGCTGCTCGAGGCGACGCTGTGCGAGCTGGCCGAACACGGCTATGAGAAAACCGCCATTTCGGCGGTCGCCGCGCGGGCACGGACCAGCAAGCAGGCTGTCTACCGGCGGTTTCGCGACAAGGAGGCATTGATTGCGGCGGCGCTTCAGCAAGCGCTTGCTGCCGCCAATCCCGGTCCGCCGCAGCGAGGCAGCGTGGCGGAGGACCTGAGGCAATGCCTTGCCGCGACTGTCGACGCCTTTCAGGACACACCGCTGGGAGAGGCGATCCGCGCCGTGGTGCCTCATCGGGGAAAGCCGTGTCTGGCGGCGGTTCTGGATGAGGCGGAAGAAGGCAGGCGTCTCCTCATGCGCCAGATCTTCGTTGCAACGCCTTTCGAAGCCGATATGGAGACACGGATCGATCTCCTGCTTGGCCTGATCTATTTCCGTCTGTTCATCCGCGGTGTCAGGATCTCAGGTGAGGACATCGAAACGGCCATTTATCTGGTACTCGGCCTCGTCGCGCCGCGGGATCCGGTGCCCAGGGACGGCTTCCCCGGGATGTGAGCGCACTTGGCCCACACATGGGCGATCACGGGTTCTCCCGTCCGGTTGGCGACCCTGTGATCAAGGGTGATTGGCGTTCTTTTGCCGGGAAGCACATCTTCCAGTCGTTGCGGAGCGCGGAGCCAGCGCCCGAACCTGTTCATATTCACCACTGATGGAGATCCCGATGCCGCTCTACACCTCCAAGTCCGTTCTCCTGGGACTGACCGCGCTGTTTTCCGCTGCTGCCTTCACTGCTTCGGCCGATGAAATCACCACGTTCACCAAGTCGGGCGCTGCCATCGGCGGCACGGATCCCGTCGCCTATTTCACCGAAGGCAAGCCGGTCGCCGGGTCGGATGCGTTCACTGCGGACTATGACGACGTCACCTGGAAATTCGCCTCCGCGGCAAACCGCGATGCGTTCGTTGCGGACCCGGCCAAATACGCCCCGCAATTCGGCGGTTTCTGCGCCTTTGGCGCGGCCATGGGGTTCAAGGTTCCGGTGGTGCCGGAAGCCTGGTCGATCGTAGATGGCAAGCTCTATCTCAACAATTCCCTGGCGGTGCAGGACCGGTTCGAAAAGGACGTTCCCGGTCACATCCAAAACGCCACATTGAACTGGGAAATCATCCGCGAGAAAAAGCCGGAAGATCTGAAAGAACCGATCATCCGCGACTGACGGCGGTGCGCCTGAAGAGCTGAAGCCCGCCAACCGGCGGGCTTCGTGCTGAAGACGAAGACGTGTTCCCGACGGGGATATCAGGCCGTCTTCAGGCCGTAGTTCGCGACAGCACCCAGGACGCTGTCGATCTCGCTGTCCGAGAGGATGTGCGGTGTGCCGATGCTGCGGCTGATGATATAGGCGCGGGCGAGCACTTCCAGCTCTTCCAGGCGCCAGAGGCCTTTTTCAAGGGTCTCGCCGGTAACCACGGCACCGTGGTTGGCCATCAGGCAACCGTGCCTGTCGCGCATGGCGGTGACCACCTCGCCTGCAAGCTCTTCGCTGCCGAACAGGGCGTAACCGGCCAGTGGCACGCTGTTGCCGCCGAACAGGGCGATCATGTAGTGGCAGGCCGGAATTTCCTCGCGGTTGATGGACAGCGCCGTGCAATGCACCGGATGGGCGTGCACGATGGCGTGCATCTCGGGTTTTGCCTGCAGCAGCGCCAGGTGGAACTGCCATTCTGTGGAGGGCGGCAGAGATCCTTCCGGCTCTCCCTGTCCGTCAAGAGGTATGGACACCAGCATGTCGGGCGTCATCCGGTCGTATGGAACACCCGAGGGCGTGATGATCATCCGGTCGTCCGCGCGGGCCGAGATGTTGCCGGAAGTGCCCTGGTTGATCCCCCGGCGGTTCATGTCCCGGCAGGCGTCGATAATGGCCTGCCTGAGGTCCGGCGTGTCCCGGTAGGGTGGTTTCAGCATGATTTCACGCGAGCTCCAGCAATTGTGCGGCGGTTTCTGAACAGGTGGCGACATGGGTGGCGTAACCGCCGCGAATGGCGGCGAGCATCGGGGCCGCCCGCTCGGGACCGGAACCGACCAGCAGACCCATGTCCTTGTTTTTCATCTGGTCGAGGGTGACGGCGATCATGCGGTTTTCGATCTCCCGCAGGACGGGGTTGCCTTCGTGATCGATCAGCCGGCCGCAAATGACACCGATCGCGCCCTTTTCGGCGCAGGCATCCACTTCGGACCGGTCGAGCAGCCCTGCATGAACCACGTGGCTGCCGGCGGTGCAGGTGCCGCAGGCGAAGATGGTCTTGTTGCAGTCGGCGACGGCATCGAGCTGCTCGCGGATCACCGGTTCCTGCTTGAGACGGTCGACGAGTTGTTTGTCCGAGAGCAGCAGCGGCACATGCAGGTTGACGCAGTGGGCACCGTAGCGGCGCGCCAGCGTGGCCGAGCAGGTTTCGGCGGCAAAGCCGAGTGCGGCGGGCCGCGATCCGACAAGCTGCACGACGGTCAGCCCGTCGATGGTGACACGCGGAGCGGCTTCCGCGACCCGGTAGACGGTCTCGCCCCATGCCACCCCGAGGCGGTCCCCCGGCTCCAGCAGGCTTGGCAGCCAGTCTGACACCACCCGGGTCACCCGGTCGAGCGACTGGTCCGCACCGTCCGGGGAGGAGGGCACGACGATGGCGTCGCGAAGGCCGAACTTGTCCACGAGGGCACGAGCCAGTTGCTGGTCGCGGAAAATGTCGCTGTCCAGCGTGATCCGGACGTAGTCCCGCCGCCGCGCCTCGGACAGGTAATTGACCACCGTCGCGCGCGAGATGCCGAGCCGTTCGGCGATCTCGTTCTGGTTCATGCCGTCCTGGTAATAGCACCAGGTCACCTCGATGATCGCTTCATCCTGGGACCGGGTGCGCGTGACGGTTTTCGCATCGCCCGACCGGGACGATCTGCCGGGGGCCGGTGTCATGCGCTCTTTTCGAGATTGGCGAGATCGGGAAACAGACCGGCAAGCCCCTCGGCGCTCGCCTCGCAAACACCGCGTTCGGTGATCAGGCCGGTGACCAGATGGTTCGGCGTCACATCGAAGGCCGGATTGCCGCCGGGCGTGCCGGGCGGCGTCACCTGAACCTGGCCGATGGTGTCCTCCGCCGTTAGACCCTGAATATGCGTTACTTCGCGCTCGTTACGTTCCTCGATGGGAATTTCCACGACGCCGTTGTCCACCGTCCAGTCGATGGTCGGGGAGGGGAGGGCCACATAGAAGGGTACGTCGTTCGCCTTGGCCGCCAGCGCTTTCAGATAGGTGCCGATCTTGTTGCACACGTCGCCCCTGCGGGTGGTGCGGTCCGTGCCGACGATGACCATGTCGACAAGGCCATGCTGCATCAGATGGCCACCGGCATTGTCGGTAATGTAGGTGTGCGGGATGCCGTGGCTGCCGAGTTCCCAGGAGGTCAGTGCTCCCTGGTTGCGCGGGCGGGTCTCGTCGACCCAGACATGGATGGGGAGGCCGGCGTCATGGGCCTGGTACATCGGGCTCGTCGCCGTGCCCCAGTCGACTGTGGCGATCCAGCCGGCGTTGCAATGGGTCAGCAGCCGGACGGGTTCGCCGTCCTTCTTGGTAGCCGCGATCTTGCGGATGATCTCCAGCCCGTTGAGGCCGATGTTTCGGTTGATCTCCACATCCTCGTCGGAAATCTCGTGCGCCAGCTTCAGGGCGGCGGCGGCACGCTCGTCTTCGGGCAGGGTCTTCAGCCGGGTGCGGCAGCGGTTGAGCGCCCAACGCAGGTTGATCGCCGTCGGACGGGTCTTGTCGAGATAGTCGAAGGCTTCGTCCAGATGGGCGTCGGACGGGTCGAGCCGGGCGGCCAGCGCCATGCCGTAAGCGGCGGTCGCGCCGATCAGCGGTGCGCCGCGAACCCGCATTTCCACGATCGCATCGGCGAAATCGCGAAGCGTATCGACCTGCTGGATGCGGAAGTCGTGCGGCAGCCAGCGTTGATCGATGATCTGCAGGGCGGACTGGTCCTCATCCCACCAAAGCGAGCGGTAATGTGTGCCGTTGACCTTCATAGGATGTCCTTTGCATTGAATTGGCGGGCGAGATCGAGAAGCGACGCTGTCGAGCCGAACTCACCGGCGCGCAGAATGAGCTCCGCACCCATGGCCAGGTTGCGGGCTTCGAGACGGCTTCTCACTTGGGTGTCCTCGATGTCCTCGAAATCGGCATTGTGGGCGAGCGACAGCGTGCGGCGGTGCATCTCGATGCCGCAGAAGCCGAGCGCGTCGGTGCGGATGTCCGCCAGCAGGTCCTCGCAGATGCCGGTGCTGGGCTGGTCCTGGTCCTCGAACAATGCGGCGGGATAAAGCATGCCGGTGCGCTCGCTTTCCCAAAGTGTCCTGAATTCGGTCTCGAAGGAGGCGAACACCTCGTCGATGATCCTGAGAATCCACTCCTGGTAGGGCTCCAGCCCGGCGGCGTCGCGATGGGCAGGCTGGCTGAAATAGGCCATCAGGAAGTTGGCGACGAGCATGCCGATGTCGAAGCCCATCGGCCCGTACTGGACGAATTCAGGATCGATGACCTTGCTTTCGGTTTCCGTCGACATGATCGAACCGCTGTGCAGATCGCCATGGAGCATCGTTTCCGTGTTTGAGGCGAACTTCATCAGCATGCGCTGCGCCTGCGCCTTCATACGCACATTTCCACGCAGTTCCGCCACCACGGGATCGAGGCCCGGCGTGTGGTGGTTCATCTTGGCGTCGTAATAGGGATCGGTGAAAACAAGCGCCTCGGTGATGGCCGGGATCTCGATGTTGCCGGAGAACAGGCCAACGTCCTTTTTCTTGTCGGCGCTCTTCAGGGAGAGCTCGGAGCCGCGGAACGCCGTGCGTGCGCAGAACCGTCCGAGGAATTGACCAAGCCCGTCGACCTTTTCACCGTCGATCAGTTTGCGGCGCAGGATCTTGTGGGGCGAAAGAAACTCCATCACGATCAGAGCCTGGGCCTCGTCGAAATGGAAGACCTCCGGGACAGACCCGGGATCGCGTTCCGCCTGTCGGACAAGCGCATTGTTCTCGTAATAGGCGCGATAGAGCGGCAAAGGCCAGCTGTCTCCGACCAGGCGCACATAGGGCAGGGCCTGCTTGACGATTACCGTGCCTTGCGGCCCTTCCACGATGAAAACGAGATTCAGGTTGCCGTCGCCAACTTCCTTCACTGTCCATCGGTACGGGTCGGAGCCGACGCGTTCGGCAATCACGGGCACCGCCGAAAGACGGGTTCCAAGCTCTTCAGGGGTTAACGGGCGATAGAGATCCGGCGTGTCCATCTTGCTGTACTGTCCTCCCTATTTTTCCCGAATAAAGGTCAAGATTGTTCAAAAGTCAACTCAGTTGACAAATGACTATTTTACGTGCTGTAACGATTGCAGCGAGAGAGGAGCTCGTCAAAAATTGGGAGGAAAGGTGAAAGAAGTCACCTGTACATTGAACGGTCTGGAGAAGTCCTTCGCTCGCAATCACGTGCTGCGCGGCATCGATCTGCAATTGCGCGCAGGCGAGGTCACGGCCCTGATGGGAGCGAACGGTGCGGGCAAGTCGACGCTGGTCAAGATCCTGTGCGGCTACCATTTCGCGGATTCCGGTCGGATGGAGCTGGGCGGTGCACCCTTTGCGCCGGCCGATGCGGCCGACGCCATTTCCAAGGGCGTCGTCACTGTGCACCAGTCCATCGACGATGGCGTCATTCCAGATCTCGACGTTGCGACAAATCTGACTCTCGACCGGCTGACGGAACCGGGCGTCGGCCTGTTCGTCAACGACCGCAAGCTCCGCCGTCAGGCCCGTGCGGTCGCCGAAAGCATGGGGCTGACGATGGACGTGCGCACTCGTGTCGCGGACCTTGATGTCGCCGACCGCCAGATGATCGCCATCGCCCGGGCAATGGCAAGATCCCCGAAACTGCTGATCCTCGACGAGCCGACATCCTCCCTGTCCGCTTCGGAGGCGGATCGTCTATTCAATCTGATCGACAGGCTCAGAGCCGACGGCGTCGCCATCTTGTATATTTCCCATCGCATGTCCGACATCCGCCGGGTGGCGGACCGGATCGTCTCCATGCGTGACGGCACCATTTCAGGTTTCTTCGACACGGAACCGCTCGATTATGTCGGCGCGGTCAACGCCATGCTCGGTCATCAGATGACCGAAGTCGACATCGACCCGGTTACGGGGGGCGAAGCTGTTCTTGAGGCCAGGGAACTGCGGTTGTTCGCGGACAGCCCGCCCATCGATTTCACGGCCAGGGAAGGCGAGGTCATCGTGTTCACCGGGCTTCTGGGCAGCGGTACGACCGAACTCGCCGAGGTTCTTTTCGGCCTTGCCGAACCGGCGGACGGCGTGCTGCTTCTCGACGGCAAGGCCTACCGCCCGGAAAGTGCGGCGGAAGCCGTTGCCAGCGGCGTGTTCATGTCGCCCAAGGATCGCAGCGTGAATGCGGTGATTGCCGATTTCGACATCGCCGACAATATGACGCTACCCTTCCTGAAGGCGTTCAGCCGGTTCTCTTTTCTGAGCGAGCGCGCCCAGCGGCAGGCCAGCAGGGACATGATCGGCAGGATCGGCGTCAAATGCCAGAGCGAGCGGGACGGCATCGGCACCCTATCAGGCGGCAATCAGCAGAAGGTCATGATCGGCCGCTGGCTGCTTGAAGACGCGCGTGTGCTCTTGCTCGACGAGCCGTTCCAGGGCGTGGATATCGGGGCCCGGCGGGATATCGGTAAGTACATCCGCCAGACCGCCGCCGGCCGCACCACACTCGTTTTCGTCGCGGAAATCGACGAAGCCCTCGAAATCGCGGACCGGATCATCGTGCTGAACGAGGCGATGATCGCCGGTGAATACGTCAACAGGGACGTGGACCTGAACCATCTGGTCGCGGCTGTATCCGGTCCTGCCCGGGCGCAGGCTTCAGGCCAACCGTTTCCCACGTCTCCAAACCAGGCAATGGCATGAATTCCAACGACACATCCAGGTCCGCACTCGAACTCGCCATCCGCTACGGCTTCATCGTGCTTTTGTGCGGGCTTGCGGTCTTCTTCAGCATCTACGCCAGCGGCTTTGCCAGCGCCCGGTCGGCGGTGTTCATTTTTCAGTCGGTGGCTATCACCGGCATTCTGGCCCTTGGCGTGACCTGCACGCTGGTTGTCGGCGGCTTCGACCTGTCGATCGGCTCGGTCGCGACCTCCGCACTCATGCTGTCGGCCTATACGATGGTGATCCTTGAACAATCGGCGTTCGTGGCTGTGGTCGTGTGCCTGGCCATGGGCGCCCTTGTCGGGCTGATCAACGGGCTGCTGATCGTGAAGATGCGCGTTCCCGACCTTCTCGCCACCCTGGGGATGATGTTCCTTCTGATCGGCCTGCAGCGCATTCCGACCCAGGGCAATTCGATCGCAACCGGCATGAACCTGCCGGACGGCTCGGTTGCCGAAGGC
This sequence comes from uncultured Roseibium sp., assembly GCF_947496995.1. Lineage (GTDB taxonomy): Bacteria > Pseudomonadota > Alphaproteobacteria > Rhizobiales > Stappiaceae > Roseibium. The sequence goes on along the minus strand of NZ_CANMFD010000004.1, from coordinate 388,266 downwards.
ACGTTTTCCGCTGCCTTCCTGTGGCTGGGGCGGCACCGGTTCGATCTCTTTCTGGATCGGCTGCTGCCGGTGCCGGTGGTTGTCTTCCTGCTGATCGCCCTGATCATCTGGCTGTTTCTCGGCTACACGCGCCATGGCCGACTGATGTATGCCATTGGCTCCAACGAGCGCGCCGCCGGGCTGGTCGGCACCAATGTGCATCGCTACAAGATCGTCGCCTACATGATTTCCGGCATGCTCGCCTCGGTCGGCGGTATCCTGCTTGCCGCCCGCCTCGGCCGCGGCGACATTGCGTCGGGCAACAATCTTCTGCTCGACAGTGTAGCCGCCGCCCTGATCGGCTTCGCGGTTCTGGGCGCGGCGCGTCCGAACGCCTTTGGAACAGCGGCGGGCGCGCTTTTCGTCGGCATTCTTCTTCAGGGGCTCACCATGATGAACGCCCCTTATTACATGCAGGACTTCGTCAAGGGCGCCGTGCTTGTCGCCGCCCTTGTCTTTACGTTCTACCTGTCTTCGCGTCGCGGCGGCAGGAGAACAGCGTGACGCCGCAAAGGCGCCCGTTCGAAAAATGGGAGGATACACAATGTTGAGACGTGAATTCATGAAGCTCGCGGTTGCCGCCGGGCTGGGACTGTCCGGCAGTGGCCTTGCGCTCGCCGCCGACATGCCGGCTCCGTTCGATAAGCCCGAGGATGTAAAGATCGCGCTGGTGCGTTACCTGTCCACCGGTGACTTCTTCCAGTCCTATCTTTCAGGCGTCGAAAAACAGGCCGAGGCACTCGGCGTGGACTTGCGCGTGCTGGACAGCCGCCAGGATGCCGCTCTTCAGGCCGACATGGTCGATCAGGCAATCGCGCTGGGCGTGGACGGCATCATCATCCAACATGGGCTGACGGAATCCATGAAACCCGCCGCCCAACGTGCGGTCGAGGCCGGGATCAAGGTCGTTGCCTTCGACGTCAACGTCGAAAATGATGCCATTCCCCAGGTCGAGCAGTCCGATTATCTTCTTGGCAAGCTGGCCCTGGAACAAGCCATCAAGGACAATGGCGACAGCTTCACCGCAGGCTATGTCTATGTGCCGGGCATTGCCCCGCTCGACCGGCGTGACGTTGCCTGGAAGGAAGTCAAGGAAGCCAATGTCGGCATCAAGGAAGCGGCCATGTTCGGCACGCTTGACAACCCTATCGCCAATTCGGTCGCCAACCAGGCACGGTCCGTTCTGCAGGCCAACCCGACGATTTCCGTCGTTTTCGCCCCCTATGACGAATTCGCCAAGGGCGTGAAGATCGCCGTCGATGAAGCAGGCCTCAGCCAGGACATCAAGATCTACTCCGCCGATGTCTCGACCGCGGATATTTCCGCCATGCGCGAACCGGACAGTGCCTGGGCCGCGACGGTCGCAACCAACCCGGCCGTTGTCGGCGAAGTGAGCGTGCGTACGCTTGCGCTGATGCTGGCCGGTGAAAACCCGGGCAAGCAGGTCATCGTCCCGCCGACGCTGATCACCCAGGACTTCCTCAACGAACAGGACGTGAAGAACATGTCGGACCTCGGCGAGAAAATGCCGCAGTTCCAGCATGCGGATGTCTCCACCGCCGAGTGGATCCCGCTGCCCAAGCGGTAATCCGCCAGCCGTCGTTAACAGCGGAAACGGATGAGCAACAAACTTCGAAAGCCCGGCAGAGATGCCGGGCTTTTCAGCATGATGACAACCGCCGTCATCCCGGCCAAGCGAAGCGCGAGCCGGGATCGGAGAGCTGCAAGCCATTGTCGTAAATGAGGTCTTTCTATAAATACCCCTCGGCTCACCGATCCCGGATCTACGCTCCGCTGCGTCCGGGATGACGAATTGAAGGGTTATCGACAGTCTGGAAGGCCCGGCAGAGATGCCGGGTTTTCATGGTTCAAGAGATGCGAAAAGAGGCATGGTGACGGACTGTCTTCAATTTATCTGCGTCGCGGGTCTTTAAATACGCAAGTGCCGGTGTTAAATCCTGAATATTATATTCAGCTTTATGAGGTGCTCCATTGGCCAGCCGTCCGAAACGCCTTCCCCGGGTCCTTACAGTCCGGCGTGCAGACTATCTCAGCCCGAACATGATCCGCGTCACCTTTGCCGGGCCCGAGCTGGAAGGCTTTCCGCCGGGACATGAGGGCGCGAACTGCAAGCTGATCCTGCCGCGCGAGGGCGAAAGCCGTGAAGAGTTCGAAACCTTTTTTGCGCCCGACGGGCCCGAGGAGAAGGTTCATGCGGTGCGGACCTATACCATCCGCAGCTTTCGCCCCGAGAGCCTGGAGCTGGACATCGATTTCGTCGCTCATGGTGACAACGGTCCGGCAACGCGCTGGGCGCAGCGCGCAACGGAGGGCTCGTTCCTCGGTCTTCTGGGCCCCGGCCCGGCGAAACTCACGGATTTTTACGCGGACTGGTACCTGGTCGCCGCCGATCTCTCGGCTCTGCCGGTAGCCGAGGCAACGCTTGAGGCCCTGCCTGCGGACGCACAGGGGGTTGCCGTTTTCGAGGTGCCTTCCACGGAGGACATCCGCAGCATAACCGCGCCGACGGGCGTCGAGGTGACCTGGCTCGTTCAGGAGGACGTCCACAAGCCTTCGACCGCACAGGTGGACCTGATCCGTGGGCTGGACTGGCCGTCTGGAACCATTCAGACCTGCATTGCCGGCGAAAGCTCGGTCATCCGGGCGCTGCGCGACTATCTGCACAACGAGCGGAGCGTGCCGAAGAAGGACACCTACATTTCCGGATACTGGAAGATCGGGCTGATCGAAGACCAGCACCAGCAGATGAAACGCGCGGAAGCGGCGGCGGTTCAGGCGTAGGGGCTTCTTATGCCCTTACTTGTGCCGCGGTCCGGGGCACAGGGATTTCCTGATTGCCTCGAGTGCAGCCACGATTGCCGCCCTGTGGCCGGCGTTGCTGCAGAGAAACTCCACGTCTACATCGTTTGTGGTCAGGCCCAGATTGAAGCCAGCTTGCGGAACGATCCTGGCGGCCATCGTCTTCAGGACCTCTTCAAGCTGCGCCGGTGCGAAAGCATGCCGGGCACTCACGTGGGCAAGCGCGACGGGTTTTCCAGGAAACCGCTGACAGCCGACCATCCAGTCCAGCGTGTTTTTGAAACTTCCGGGCAGGCCGTGCATATATTCGGGAACCGCGAACAAAAGGCCGTCTGCCGCGGCAACCTGATCGCGCAGGTCCCGCGCCGCTGCCGGGAGGAGGGTGTCATGGTCCAGATCCGGGGTGAAGTGGGGAAGCTTGGCGACGCCTTCATATCGACGGACGGAAAGCCCCTCCGGGACAAGCCGCTCCACGGCGGTCAGTAGTGCCCGATTGGAGGAGGCGGCACGCAGGCTGCCGCAAAAGGTGATGATCTGAAAGTGCATGGCACCGGTCCGACTCCGAGAATGAAGACAGCCTAGCGGATTCGTCGTTGCATGTGAGCCGTTAGCCCGTTGTCAGACTTCACCCATCGCCTTGCGGAACCGGTTGACGCTTTCGGCGAACCCGCAAACCAGTGCATCGGCGGTGAAGCCGTGGCCGATGGACATTTCACGGATGAAGGGAGCGCGGGCGAGTAACGCCGGGATATTTTCGACCGTCAGGTCGTGCCCGGCATTGACGCCGAGGCCGCAGGCACGGGCAGCTTCCGCCGTGGCAACAACCTTGTCGAGTTCCTTCACCGCTTTGGCCGGATCGTCGTAACAGGCGCCATAGGGGCCGGTGTAGATCTCGATCCGCTCCGCACCCAGCCGGGCCGCATGTTCGGGCGCAGCGGGATCCGGATCGCAGAAGAGCGACACGGTCACTGACCATTCCTTAGCGGCAGCGATGGCTGTTTCAAGCGCTGCGGTATCTTTGGCGAAATCCCAGCCATGGTCCGAGGTGGTCTGCTCCGGATCGTCCGGCACAAACAGGACCTGCTCCGGGCGGGCCGCCTCGACCAGTTGCATGAAATCCGTGGTGGGGAAGCCTTCCAGGCACAGTTCCTTGTTCGGGAACCGGTCCTCGATCAGCTCGGACAGCTCGAAGACGTCCGTCTTGCGGATGTGGCGCTCGTCCGGGCGCGGATGCACGGTAATGCCCTTGGCACCTGCTTCCATGGCAATCGCGGCAAGTCCGGTGACGCTCGGCCAGGGCAGGTCGCGGCGGTTGCGCAGCATGGCGACGGCGTTGACGTTGACGGAGAGGCGGGAAACAGCGGCCATTGTCGGAAATCCGGATGAAATTGTTACCAGCCCGCTTTAAGCGTCTGGATCATTCCTGCAAGATTATTTTGAAAGCCATTGATGTCAAACGGGAAATTGTCTCTAGGGACAATGTTTCCGGTCCCGGGCCTTATCCGATCCGCTGCCTCGCCAGCCATTGTGTTGGCGTCATGCCCAGTTCGGCGCGAAAGGCCTTGCGCAGGGACGGGGCGTCAGGAAAACCGCTGCTGGCCGCGATGTGCTCAAGTCCCTTTTCGCCGCGCAGCAGGATGTCCTGGGCGTGGGCGATCCTGGCGCGGCGCAGCCAGCCGCCAAGGCTGCCGCCGGTGCGTGCACGGATATATCTGCTCAGACTGCGGCGGCTGATGTTGGCCTGGGAGGCGAGGTCGTCCAGGGACGGGGTCTGTGCGGGATCTGCCCAAAGCTGTTCCAGGATATCGGCAACGCGGTGCTCCGCCGATGTGGCTGGTGCGGGCCGGTCGATCAATTGCGGCTGTTCGCCACCGCGCTGCGGCGCGACGACAAGATGGCGGGCAACGCGGTTGGCTTCGGCAACGCCGGAGAGGCGGGCCAGCAGATGCAGGCAGCAATCGAGACCGGCGGCGATTCCCGCCGAGGTCACCACCTGGCCGTCGTCAACATATATCGCTTGCGGATCGATCCGGATCGCCGGATAACGCGCGCCGAGCTCCTTGACCCGCGCCCAGTGGGTTGTTGCGCGCCGGCCGTCAAGAAGTCCTGCCTCGGCAAGCCCGAAAGCGCCGAGACACAGGCCGGCAACCAGGGCATTGCGTTCATGAGCCGACCGGAGTTGCGCTACGATTTCCGGTGAGACCGGCTCGCTCGCATCCCGCCAGCCGGGAAAAATAACGAGATCCGCTTTGCCTGCTGCGTCAAGCGGGTGGGCGGTTTCGATGACGAGGCCGCCCGACGCCGAGATCCGGCCGCTTTCACCGCACACCACCACGTCATGGCCGCTGGCGAGAAAAGGCTCGCCGAATACCGCAAGCGGCGTCGACAGCATGAAGGGGCTGATGCCCTGATAGGCGATGATGGCGATGCGCATTGGCCCAATTTAGTCCCAACATGTCCTTCGGGCCACTGAAAAACACCGGATAGCGGCAGTAAACCGGAGGAACAGCAAAAGGAGTTCCACAGATGAGCCGTGCCCTTCTCGTAATCGATATCCAGAATGACTATTTCGCCGGCGGCGCCCTGCCGCTGCATCAGGCCGAGGAGGTGGAGGCGGGCATCGTTGCCGCGATCGGCCAGGCGCAAAAGGCCGGGGAGCTTGTCGTTCTGGTGCAGCATGTCTCAAACGCATTGACCGGACTGTTCGCAGCCGGCGCAAGCGGAACGGCGATCCGGCCGGCGATCCTCGCTGCTGCCGGAGAGGCGCCCGTGGTGGTCAAGCAGGTGGCTGATGCTTTTCAGGACACCGACCTCTCAGGATATCTGGAAGGGGTGACCGAGCTGCTGATCTGCGGGATGATGACCCAGAACTGCGTGGTGTTCACGGCAATGTCTCGTTCGGCCGACCCATTCGACGTGACCGTCATCGGCGACCTGTGTGCCGCGCCCACCGAGGCTGTGCACAAGATTGCGTTGAACGCGCTGGCCTCGAAACTGCGGGTCGCGACTTCGGGCGATATCTGGCGTTAAATCTTCCTGACCCTATACTTCCCGCGGCATCTGCATGGCGTTTCCAGCCGTTCGGGCGTAATGGGCCGGCGGCTGGCCGACGCGGCGGGAAAAGGCGACGCTGAAAGCGCTGGTCGAGCCGTAGCCGACCTTTTCGGCAATCTCTGCAATGCTGTTCTGGCGCGTTCTCAGCATGTGTTTGGCCAGCGTCATGCGCCAGTTCTGCAGGTAATCCATCGGCGGCATGCCCACGATCCGGCTGAACCGGGTGAAGAAGGCGGAGCGAGACAGGCCCGCTTCCCGTGCCAGGTCGGCGATGCTCCACAAGCGTCCGGGTTCGGCATGCATGGCGCATAGCGTTCCGGCGAGCCTCTTGTCCGCCATCGCGCGCAGAAGGCCGGGCGTGGCGCCGGTCTCGGCGCCCGAGCGCAGTGCTTCGATCAACAGTACCTGCAGCAGATGTTCCAGAACGACATCCCGGGCCGGGCGCTCCGCCCGGGCTTCGTCGCGGACAAGACCGGCAAGGTCGCCGAGCCGCTGCTCGCCCCGGGCAACGACCATATCGGGCAGCAGGGAAACAAGAAGCCCGGCATCAGGTGACCCGAAGCTGCAATAGCCAATGAGGAGCTGCTCCGTGGCCGGTCCCTCCTCAACTCCCAGCCGGACGATGCCCTCCTCACGCATGAGAGGACGGCTCTCCAGTCCTGGCGGGGGAAGCGGATGGACGCTCGACATGGAAAAGCCCTGGGTGGCCGGGAGGAGAACGAAATCGCCCGTCTGCAGATCGAGCGGCGTTTTGCCGTCGATCTCAAGGCGCGCCTGACCGGCAAGAAGCAGACAATAATAGACCTGTTCAACTTCGGTTCGGCGCACACGCCATGGACCGGCCGCGTCGACCAGTTTCGAGGAGGGCGCGCGCGGTCGCAGCAGGGCGATGATTTCGGACAGGGGATCAGACATTTCGGACTTTTGCTAAATCATTGCGGATTTCTGATTATAGAAAGTACGATCTGTCTTGTCGATAGTGCGGTCTTCCACAAACAGGAGAACGCTTCATGAAAACCGTGATGATCACCGGATGTTCCTCGGGCTTCGGGCTGGAAACCGCCCGGCATTTCCTCGGCGAGGGCTGGTCCGTCGTTGCCACGATGCGCAATCCGCGTGAGGATCTTCTTGGCGCATCGGACCGTTTGCGTGTGTTGCCGCTTGATGTGACCGACAGTGGCTCGATTGCCCGTGCGGTCGAGACGGCCGGACCCGTCGATGCTTTGGTCAACAATGCTGGGATTGGATGGATGGGGCCGCTTGAGGGGACGCCGCCGGATACCATCCGCTCCATTTTCGAGACGAATACATTCGGCACGATGGAGGTGATCCGGGCCGTCCTGCCACAGTTCCGCGCAAGGGGCTCCGGGACAATCGTCAATGTCTCTTCCAGCACCACATTGAAACCGCTGCAACTGCTGCCGGTCTATACCGCCAGCAAGTCGGCGGTGAATGCCTTCACCGAGTGTCTGGCGCTCGAGCTGGAACCGTTCGGCATCCGCACAAGGCTGGTCCTTCCCGGCAGGGCGCCCGGCACCAGCTTCGGGGCAAATGCGAAGGTTCTGATGACGGAGGCGGGCGGCATTCCCGACGCCTACCGCGCTCAGGCGGAACAGGTTTTCGCCGCCGCGGCTGCTGCCGCGAATGCGGACATCACCCATGCCGAGGATGTCGTCGCAGCAATCTGGCGGGCGGTGATTGATCCCGACTGCCCGATGAGCCAGACCGCAGGTGCGGACGCGGACGCTCTGGCGGCCTGATGGCCGGTGCCTCGGGGCACGGACCTCCGGCTGGAGGCGACCGGGGATTTGAAAATCTGTTGTATTAAGGGATGAGCAGGCTCAGGGCAGAAATGCCCTGGGCCTTGCCGGTGTTGAGCGTTGAACAAGGCGCGTTTTGCTTGCCGATGCGCGGAACCGGTCCATTTCGATCACGAGCCACCAACATCTTGCCCCTGCCTGAAGGAGCCGTACTTCCGGCCTTTGGTGCACCGGAGGGCCTTCATGTCGTTTCGGTTGCAATCTGGCGGGATCAGGGGAAAATGACCACTGTCAGGCCAATTCCTCGCCAAAATGGCTTGTCAAAACAATCATGGCATACTCTACGTGAGGCAAGCTGGAGTGAAGACGCGGCGCTGTCTTCCGATTCTGAAATTCATCTCATTTTCGGTGTCTTGGAGACCATGATCTGGTCCGCCGGGAAAAGCTGAGCTTGGATATGGCAATTTTCAACGCGTTTCTTCTCTTCGCCCAGGCGGCCGTCTATTTCACTGTCATGATGGCTCTGCTCAGAGCGCGCAGGGTGATCGGCATAGGCGTTTTCATGTGCGCCCTTGGCGTCATGCATTTCCTGGAAACCTATCTCGCCAGCATTTTCTACATAGAACTGCCTTTCGGCATCGTTTCGCCAGGCTCCACGGTGCTGTTCTCCGGAAAGCTGCTGATGATCCTGTTGCTCTATATCCGCGAGGACGCGCTGGTGGTGCGCCAGCCGATCTACGGACTTCTGATCGGCAATTTCCTGATCGTCGCCCTGGTAATGATCCTGCGCAACCATGAGACGATCATCGTCACCGAAGGGCGCAGCCCTGACATTGCCTTTGTCGACGAGATGGGTTTCCTGATGGTGTGGGGAACCTTGCTGCTGTTTATCGACGCGATTGCAATCATCGTTCTGTATGAGCGGATCGGCAAATGGTTCGGCGGAAATCTGGGGCTGCGGTTCCTGGTCTGCGGCGCTCTGGTGCTCACCTTCGATCAGGCCGGCTTCTTTCTGGCCCTTCATTACGTTTCCGACGCGCCGTGGCATGTGTTCTTCGGCGGCTGGGTGGCCAAGATGGTGGCGACGATCGTCTATTCGGGGCTGCTGCTGGCCTACCTGAAGTATTTCGACAACGAGGACAGCTGGCTCTCGACCCGGCCGCTGCAGGACGTCTTTCAGGTTCTGACCTATCGCGAACGTTACAAGCAGCTTCTGGAGGCCTCCATCCGCGATCACCTCACGGGGACGCTGGACCGCAGCCAGTATGCCGAAAAGGGCCCCGGAATAATCGCCAGGAACCTTGAGGAGAAGCGGCCGGTCTCGCTTCTGGTGATCGATATCGATCATTTCAAGCTGGTCAATGACCGCTACGGACACCAGGCCGGCGACGAAGTGTTGAAACTGGTTGCGCGGCTGCTCGCGGAGAACCTGCGGACGGACGACCATCTCTACCGGGTGGGCGGCGAGGAATTCGTGCTCTTGTGCGAACGGTTGCCGGTGGACGGTGCGGCCTCCCTGGCTGACCGGCTGCGACGGATGATCGAACGCTTCAGCAAGGTCTATCTGCCCGAAAAGGTCACCGTCAGCATCGGCGTGTCCAGCGCGCCGGAGGACGGCAGGACGCTTGAAGCTCTTTTCAAACGCGCTGACCTCAGGCTTTACGCAGCAAAGGAGGGCGGCCGGAACCGGGTCTGCGGCCCGGCTCCGAGCGCCTGAAACTGCGGGTCGCTCAGACCCGGTTGAGCAGCCTTGCGCGAATTGTGTTCGGCAGGGCGCGGATCTCTTCGAGGATCCTGACCGGCTCGTCGACCATGCTGTCCACATCCAGAACCACATAGCCGATGTCCTGATGGGACTGCAGGTACTGGGCGCAGATATTGAGATCATGCCGGGTGAAGAGGTCGTTCAGGGTGCGCATGGCGCCGGGCGCATTGTGATGCACCTGGATGAAGCGCGTCACTTCCGTACCCTTGGAAAGCTGAACCTGAGGGAAGGAGACTGCACCGATGGTGGAGCCGACGTCCGAATATTCGACCAGCCGTTTGGAAACTTCCTCGCCGATCCGGTCCTGGGCTTCTTCCGTCGAGCCGCCGACATGCGGGGTGAGGATGACGTTGTCGAGACCGCGGAGCGGCGAGACGAACTCGTCCTTGTTGGATTTCGGCTCGACCGGAAACACGTCGATGGCGGCGCCGGCCAGATGACCGGACTTCAGCGCCTCGGCAAGGGCGTCGATATCGATGACCTTGCCACGGGCGTTGTTGATGAGGAACGCGCCTTTTTTCATCTTGGCGATGTGTTCGGCGCGGAACATGTTGCGCGTTGTCGGCGTGTCCGGCACGTGCAGGGAGACGACGTCGGAGGCGGCAAGCAAGCCGTCGAGGCCTTCCACCGGCATGACATTGCCGTGCTGCAGCTTGTCGACAAGATCGAAATAGATGACCCGCATGCCCATGGCTTCGGCAAGGTTCGACAGCTGGGTGCCGATGTTGCCGTAGCCTACGATGCCGAGGGTCTTGCCGCGCACCTCGTGAGAGCCGGCGGCGCTCTTCATCCAGCGACCTTGATGGGCAGCTGAGGACTTGGTGAAGATGCCGCGCATCAGCATGACGATTTCGGCGATCGTCAGTTCCGCAACGGAGCGCGTGTTGGAGAAGGGGGCGTTGAAGACCGGAATGCCCCGTGTCAGCGCCCCTTTCAGGTCCACCTGATTGGTGCCGACCGAAAAGCAGCCGACGGCGACGAGGCTTTTGGCCGCTTCCAGAACCTCTTCCGTCAGCTGTGTCCGGGAGCGGATGCCGAGAATCTGGACACCCTGCAGCTTTTCGATCAACGCATCTTTCTCAAGAGCGCCGGGAAGGACTTCCACATTGGTGTAACCGTTCTTTTCCAGAATCGCGTGCGCTGTCGGCGAAATGCCCTCCAGCAGCAGCCAGCGGATCTGGTTCTTCGGCCGGGACAGACCGTGGATCATGTGCGTGAAGCCTTTTCTTTGAACTTGAACCTGTCAGAAAAAAGCGCGCCGGAACGGGCGCGAATTGCCGGTGTCGTATACGCGCTCATCCGTGTCGCGTCTAGGTCGCCGATAGGTCTCGTGAGCTGAATCCGTCCGGGTGAGGCGTCCGCACGGAGATAAAACTTTCATTGAATCCGGCGCTTATCCGGGATACGGCTTTGCCGCACTCCGCATTACAAACTTCAAGGCGCCCGGGATCCATGCTGCAATACCAGAATGCGCAATTCGATTACGAACCCTATCCGGTCTGTTACGTCAAAGACGTTCTCGATGCAGAAGCCTATCGGGCGCTCGTCGAGACCTATCCGGCCAAGGACCTTTTCGAGTACAAACCCAACCTTGGTCACAAATATTCCCTGTCCGAACTGAACAACCCGGAGAATTACGACAGTTTCCTGTCGCAGACGCCGGTGTGGAAATCCTTCTACGATCATGTGAAGTCGCCGGGCTTTGTCGAAAATGTCCTGTCGATGCTTGCCGCCAACAATATCGATCTCGGTCTGAGGCGGCTGCGTGTTCTGTCCGGGCGGGGCTCTCACCGGGCAAGTTTCATGAGCCGGGTGCGGCGGCAGACGGAACTGCACGCACGGTTCGAGTTCTCGATGATGCCCGCCGACGGCGGCCAGATCGTGCCGCACACCGACGCGCCGAACAAGCTCGTCACGCTTGTCCTGTCGATGATGGAGCCCGATGCCTGGGATAACACCTGGGGCGGGGGCACATCCGTCTGCCTGCCGAAAGACCGCACGAAGATCTTCAACCATCTCAACAAGGCCATGAGCTTCGAGGAAGTCGACACTTTGAAGACATTTCCGTTCGAGCCGAACCAGTGCGTGCTGTTCGTGAAGACCTACAATTCCTGGCACCACGTCGAGCCGATCACCGGACCGGAGACGGGTCCGATGCGCAAGACGCTGACCATCAACATCATGAGCAGGGTCTGAAACCTGCCGTATTCAGCTGACGCCCGTTTGACTGGTTGGGATTAACAGTCTCAGCCCGGCGCAGGCGTCAGCCGCAATTGCTTCAGCCGTTCGGCGATCGCCTCAATGACATCGTTGCCATAGCCAAGCCCGATATCCTGCCGCATGAACCCGGTCAGTTCATCCACGTCCCGGATCTGCCACTCGCGTTTTCCGTCCTTGCCGACCAGCCGGGCGCGTCCGTCGAGAAAACTGATGAAGCCGGTTTCCGTCAGCCGGTAGAACTTCATGCTCGCGGCGAAGGACTGGTTCGGAGACGTCGCGCACAGATAGTTGGCGGCCTCGATATCCGCATGGCGCACGTCCACCCGGTCGAAGCCGTAGAGCGGAAACCAGCCGTCCTCTGTTTTGCGTTCCAGAACGTGTTCAGCGGAGCTTTCCTCAAAACGGATCCGGTAGACCTGATCGCGGATCTGCTGTTCACCGGTGGAAACCCTGACGGGATGTGCCGGTGCCTGGCCGCCGAAGCCGGCATCGACCAGCCACTCGTCGCCATCCAGCGTGACCACGAAGGCCAGGTGGGTCCGCGCGCCACCCTCGGCGGCGCCCATACGAACGCGGGCGAGCACCTGCCGCGCAGAGAACCCAAGCGCGGCCAGAGCGTCGCCAAGCAGTGCATTCAGCTCGAAACAGTAGCCGCCGCAGCGCTGGATGACGAGTTTTTGCCAGAGACTGTCCGGATCGAGAACCGGCACCTTTGCGAGAAACGGCAGCACGTTTTCAAAAGGTATCGCACCGATCTGAGCGGCCTGCAGGCTTTTCAGCCCGCCGAGGTCCGGTGAACACGTCTTCAGACCGACCCGGCGGAGGTATGCGGCGATATCGAAGGTCATGGCGTGTTCCCGACAAAAGAAAAGACCCGCCGAATGTAGGCGGGAGAGGCTGACCGTCAAAGGCCCGGGAGGGATTAATGCCAATCCGGACTGCGCTCGGCGGCCTGCCGGAATTTAGGAGAATTCCCTCATGCCGTGCAGCCGGTCTTCAATTCCAGGTCCGTTACCAAAGGTTAAGCGCTGCTGGATAGGGTAGGGATATGTAAAATTGCCGGGTCTGATTGGGTGATGCCGGTTTCGACGAAGAGAACAGCGCCGGCATGGGATATCTTGATCAGATCTATGAGACTTTTCTGGGAAGCTTCTACCTCAGGATAGCGCCTCTCTATGTCGTGGCCACTGTAGTCATCGGGGCAGCGATATATTTCTTCAGGGAGCGGGGAGCCGGGCTGACAGGCTTTTTCTCCTGGCTGTTTCCGAAGTCCATCTATCTGCACGCCTCTCATCTCAACGATATCAAGATCTTTTTTGCCGGGCGACTGCTCGTGCTGTTCGGGGTCTTCAATCTGTTTTTCGTCAGTCCGCTGACAATTGTTGCGGTGATGAAGAGCCTGGACGGACTGGCAACCACGGGGAGCGAGGCTGCTGCCGGGCCGATGGCGCAATCGCCTCTGGGGCAGACTGTACTGGTGACCGTTGTCCTTGTTGTCGTCGCCGACTTTTGCACCTATTGGGTTCACCGGCTGCATCATGAATGGTCTGTGTTCTGGCCGTTCCACGCGGTCCACCATTCCGCCGAGGTGATGACGCCGATAACCGTCTACCGCAAGCATCCGGTCTACGACCTGATCAACGGGTTCGTCCGGAACCTTGCGATCGGCCTGATCACCGGTCTTGTGCTTTACGCGACCTTTGACAAGGTGAGCTACCTGCAGATCGGTCAGGCGAACGTCATTTACGTGCTTTTCAATCTGCTCGGCGCAAACTTCCGCCATTCGCATATCTGGATCAGCTACGGGCGGTGGCTGGAACATATCCTGATCTCGCCAGCTCAACACCAGATCCATCACTCTTCCGCGGTTGAACATCACAACAAGAATTATGGCGAGATATTCGCCCTTTGGGACTGGATGTTCGGATCGCTTTACATTCCCGAAAAGCGGGAGGACCTCGTGTTCGGCCTGGCCGATGCCGAAGGCCAGCTGATGGAGCAGCCCCACCCGTCCTTGCGCAGGGCGCTGATCGAACCGGTCGAGTCTTCCTACAGGGAAGTCCGGAGAATCTTTCGCGGCAGGCGGGCAGGCTCCCAGGTCGAACTGGCCTCGCGGGACCCGATGTTACCGCCTGAGCCGGTCGAATGATCGGCGATGACCCGAGGTCTTTCCCTTTATCTTGATGCCGTCAGGTTCAGCGCTGCCTTCTTGGTGCTTCTGTCCCACTGGGCCTACCCTCGGTTTACCGGTGGAAGCTATCTCTGGATCCGGGAGCTCAATCTGGGAAGCGACGCGGTCGTCGTCTTCTTTGTTCTGTCCGGTCTGGTGATCGCCTTCGCCGCCGAGCGGAAGGACAAGACCGGAGGTGTGTTTGTCTTCAACCGGCTGACACGCCTTTATTCGGTCGCGCTTCCCGCTCTTCTCCTGACCTTCGCTGCGGACCGGCTCGGTGTCCTTCTGTGGCCTGAAGCCTATGACGGCTGGTGGTACAATGCCATTTCTGCGCAACAATTTCTTTTCACCGGTCTGACGTTTACGGGGGAGTGGGGTCTTTCCGGTCTGCGCCTGGGAACGAACGGTCCCTATTGGTCGCTGAGCTATGAAGTGGCCTACTACTGTCTGTTTGCCGCGGCGGTCTATTTGCGCGGCGGCGTCCGACTTGTCGTCCTGTGTCTGATAGCGCTGTTGTGCGGTTACAAACCGCTGTTGCTGCTGCCGGCCTGGCTCGCAGGTGTCTGGACCTGGAAGGTGATCTCCCGGCCGGACTTCCGTGCAGGTCCGGCGCTGTCGTGGGCAATGATTGCAGGACCGGTCGCCGTCTATGGTCTTTGTCTCGCCGGAGACGTTCCCGGCCTGCTCATGCAACTCACCGAACAGGGGTCAGGTCTGACGAATGCACAGATCGGCATGCTGTTGCGCTTTTCGGATGAATTCTTCTGGAACAACATGCTGGCGGTGCTGGTCGCGGTGAATTTCGCCGGTGTCGCGGCGCTCACTCGGTCCGGCGCTCTCTCACGTGTGCCGGCTGATCTGCGCAAGGCGGTGGTCTGGGCGGCGGGGGGTAGTTTTTCGCTCTACCTTGTCCACTATCCCTTGCTGCAGTTCGCAGGCAGCGCGATGGGACGGTTCCGTGACGTTCCCGGTTACGATTTCATATTGCTGGCGGTCGTCTTTGCACTGTCCATGGCGTTCGCCGCCCTGTTCGAACGCAGGCTCGGTGTGTTTCGCAAGACGGTTCTGTCGGTGGCAAGAACGGGAAATGACCAGCGCCGCCGCGTTCTGGCGCTGGTCCGATTGGCGTCCGGGCGTTAGAGCCCTTCCGTGCCGCGCTGGACTGCGGCGACGCCGGTGCGGGACACTTCCACCAGGCCGAGCGGTTTCATGATGGCGATGAACTGCTCGATCTTCGAGGTTCTGCCGGTAATCTCGAAGACGAAATGTTCCGTCGTCGCGTCGATCACCGTGGCGCGGAAGGCGTCGCCGAGGCGCAGCGCTTCCAGGCGCATTTCGCCGGTTCCGGTCACTTTCACAAGCGCCAGTTCCCGCTCCAGCGGCTTGTCCTGATTGGCGCGCAGGGCGCGCACCGTCAGGTCGGTCACCCGGTGAACCGGAACCAGCCGGTCAAGCTGGTGGCGGATCTGCTCGATGATCATCGGCGTGCCCGTCGTCACGATTGTGATCCGCGACAGGTGCTTCTCGTGCTCGGTTTCCGAGACGGTGAGGCTGTCGATGTTGTAGCCGCGACCGGAGAAAAGGCCGATCACACGGGCAAGAACACCCGGCTCGTTGTCGACGAGAAGCGCGAGGGTATGGGTTTCGATTTCATTGCTGACTTCGGCCAGGAAATAGGCGGAAGGCGCATCAACATTTTGAGCGTTCATTTTCGATACTATCCTTGTGCCTTGCCTTAAACGAGGGACTTGCCTTCGGCGCTGATGGCGTTGGCGAGGACTTCGTCATTGGCCTCGTCCGGCAGCAGCATTTCATTGTGAGCCTTGCCCGACGGGATCATCGGGAAACAGTTGGCGAGATTGGCCACCCGGCAATCCATCAGCACCGGCTTGTCGACGGCGATCATTTCCTCGATTGCCCCGTCCAGATCTTCCGGCTTCTGCACCCGGAACCCGACGCCGCCATAGGCCTCGGCCAGCTTGACGAAGTCCGGCAGGCTGTCGGTATAGGAGTGGGAGAGGCGGTTGCCGTGCAGCAGTTGCTGCCACTGGCGTACCATGCCCATGTACTGGTTGTTGAGGATGAACACTTTCACCGGCAGGCCGAACTGAACCGCGGTCGACATTTCCTGGATGTTCATCAGGATGGAGGCATCGCCGGCGATATCCACGCACAGGGCGTCGCGGTGGGCGACCTGCGCACCGATGGCAGCCGGCAGGCCGTAGCCCATGGTGCCGAGACCGCCGGAGGTCAGCCAGTGGTTGGGCTCCTCGAAGCCGTAGAACTGGGCCGCCCACATCTGATGCTGACCGACTTCCGTGGAAATGAAGGTCTTGCGGTGCTTGGTCAGCTCATACAGCCGCTGGATCGCATATTGCGGCATGATGACGTCGCTGCTCGGCTTGTAGGCCAGAGAATTGCGCGCCCGCCAGGCATCGATCTGCGTCCACCAGTCCTTCAGGGCCGGCTTGTCGGTCTTCAGGGCGGAGGAGCGCCAGATGCGGACCAGATCCTCGAGGACATGGCCGACATCGCCGATGATCGGCAGGTCGACATTGATCGTCTTGTTGATCGACGAGGGGTCGATGTCGATATGGATCTTGCGCGAGTTCGGCGAAAACGCATCGGTGCGGCCGGTGATGCGGTCGTCGAAACGGGCGCCGATGCAGACCATCACGTCGCAGTCATGCATGGTCATGTTGGCTTCATAGGTGCCGTGCATGCCCAGCATGCCGAGCCAGTTCTCGCCGGACGCCGGATAGGCGCCGAGGCCCATCAGCGTCGAGGTGACCGGAAATCCGGTGAGCGAGACCAGTTCGCGCAGCAACTGGCAGGCCTGCGGGCCGGAATTGACGACACCGCCGCCGGTATAAAGGATCGGCTTCTTGGCGTTCGCCATCAGCTCCACCGCAGCGCGGATCGAGGCGGCGTCGCCCTTCAACTGCGGCCGGTAGCTCTTGTGGGCCGCCGCCGGGTTCGGTGTCGGGCCCTGATAGGTGCCGGTGGCGAACTGGACGTCCTTGGGAATGTCGACCACGACAGGGCCGGGACGGCCGGAGGTGGCGACATAAAACGCCTCGTGCAGGACGCGCGCCAGATCGTCGACATTGCGCACCAGCCAGTTGTGCTTGGTGCAGGGGCGGGTGATGCCGACCGTGTCGCATTCCTGGAAGGCATCGTTGCCGATCAGGTGCGTGGGCACCTGGCCGGTGATGCAGACAAGCGGAATGCTGTCGAGCATCGCGTCGGTCAGCGCGGTCACCATGTTGGTGGCGCCGGGGCCGGATGTCACCAGGGCAACCCCGGGCTTGCCGGTAGAGCGGGCATAGCCTTCCGCCGCATGGCCGGCACCCTGTTCGTGCCGCACCAGAATGTGCTCCAGGCCTTCCTGCTGAATGATCTCGTCATAGATGGGAAGTACAGCACCGCCCGGGTAGCCGAAGATGGTGTCGACCCCCTGATCCTTCAGCGCCTGGATGACCATTTCGGCGCCGGTCATTTCCCGTGTCATTCGTTCCGTCCTTGCATTGACCGCCTGGGTTTCCAGGCTTTGGCTCACGATTTGTTTTTCTTTCGGCCACGTGCATGCGGCATCGAAGATCCGGGTGGTGCCGGGAAGCGTTTTCAGGAGACGGGTACAAAAAAAGGCCCCTGAGGGAGCCTTGGTCGCGCGCCATCCTGTCCAAACGGGGCTATCCCGCTTCGGAGGCGCGCTTTCCTACCACTACTAGAATGAGCGACATCATCATGTCGTCCCGGTCCTTTGATGCTGCAGGCCCGATGGCCCTGCCGGATAGCAGATGTGGCGGTTTCCACGTCGGCCTGACGGCGGGATCACCCGTCCGGAAAGCCGGCACAAGCCGGTCATATCCGCCCGGACTTGATGCGCCGCACCCTAGAGAGGCGGATTTATACGGTCAAGCGCTAATTTCGAAAATTGCGCCAAAGTCGCGCGATGTTTCTGAAAATTGCCGGAAACGGCCATGAACAAGGGCGTGAGAAAGTGACTTGAAACCCCGGTCCTGCTCCGGATCTCCCGTGTGTCCCGGTTTGCGCCCGGCGCATGACGGCAATGATAAAAAAGTGTCGCAAACCCCATTGCGCCGGAGGGGGAGGCACTATATACACCCCGAATTCGGCGCGCTGCACACTCGTTGCGGCGTTTCGCCTGTGGGTGTGTAGCTCAGTTGGTAGAGCAGCTGACTCTTAATCAGCGGGTCTGGGGTTCGAGCCCCCACTCACCCACCATTTTCTCTCTGAATATAAAATTTCGCAGCCAAGGGTGTTTTGTGTACCCAAGTGGCCGGTGTCTGATCAGAGAAACTGCGGACTTGGCACGCAAGGGGCCGAGGATGTATAGAGGGCGCCAGCAGAAGCTCGTGGAGGGATTGCAGTTGCATCCTGACCGACCCGGTGCCTTTCAAGAAAAAGAACACGTCCGATGAACGACTTTCTCGTGTCCGCTCTTTACATGTTTACCCCGCTCGATGACTTCGAGGCGATGCGCGAGCCGTTGAAGGCCTTTTGCGAGGCGCGGGACGTGCGCGGCAGTCTGCTGCTTGCGAGCGAAGGCATCAACGGCACGATCTGCGGACCGGAGGCCGGGGTGCGGGCGGTTCTGGCGCATCTGCGCGCCGATCCGCGGCTTACGGGCCTCTCCCACAAGGAATCCTGGTGCGACAGGCATGTGTTCAAGCGCATGAAGGTGCGGCTGAAGCAGGAGATCGTGCGCCTTGCGGTCGATGGTGTCGATCCGAACGAGATCGTCGGCGAATATGTGCCGCCGGAAGACTGGAACGCGCTGATTTCCGATCCGGACGTGGTCGTCGTCGATACCCGCAACGACTATGAATACGCCTTCGGCACCTTCGAGGGGGCGGTCAATCCGCAGACCCAGTCGTTCCGCGAATTTCCAGATTGGGTGGAAGGTCAGGACGAGCTCAGGAAGAAGCCGAAGGTCGCCATGTTCTGCACCGGCGGCATCCGCTGTGAAAAGGCGACCGCCTGGATGCTGAAGAACGGCTTCAATGAGGTCTATCACCTGGAAGGCGGTATCCTGAACTATCTGGAAAAGGTTCCTGAGGCGAACAGCCTGTGGAAGGGCGAATGTTTCGTCTTCGACGACCGCGTCTCCGTCGACCACCAGTTGCAGCCGCGCTGGGGCGAATGGGTGCCCGAGGCGGCCCGGCATGTCATCAATGAAGACACCGATTACGACAAGGGGCAGGGGTCCGGCAGCGGCTCCTGAAGGCGCACCTCGTGCCATTTGTTAACGAAAATTAACTTTTTCGCTTTAACCCCTTGAGGTTCTTCCCTAAAGTCAGAGTGCAGAGCGGATTATCGTATTTTCGATCTCCGCACCGGACTTGGGGGAACAGTTCATGCGTCACAGGTTCTGGAGCGCGCTCGCCGTTCTGGCGTTCAGCCCGTTTTTCGTTTCATCCGTATCGGCCGGAGGCCGCGCCTTGTCCTGCTATGAGCAGGCGACGGTCCCACCCGTCTACGGGACAGTGCAGGAGCGGGTGCTGGTTCAGGCGGCAAGCAGTTACGTGGTGAAGCAGCCCGCGGTCTACAGCTACCAGACCCGGCGCGTGCTGGTGCAGCCCGAACGGGTCAGCTACCGCGCCTCTCCGGCGGTCTACCAGACACAGTACCGCAAGGTTCAGGTGCAGCCGGCCAGCATCGGCTGGGAGTACCGGATGATCAAGGGCAGGAACATCCTGTGCAAGGTCAAGCATCCGGCTGTCTACCGGTCCGTCGGCCAGCAGGTTCTGGTTCGGCCGGCGTCTCGCGTTGCCGTGCGTCAGCCGGCCATCTACAGCCATGTGAAGGAAAAGGTGCTTGTCCAGCCCGCCACGCGGCGTGTGGTGCAGAAGCCGGCGGTCTACCGGACGGTCAGCCGGCAGGTGCTGGTGCAGCCCTCACGGACCGTCTGGCGCCCCGTGCGTGTGCGCGGCTGTCGCTACTGATCGGCTGATCGCGATACGCTGAATCCCGACAGGCCGGTCTTTACAGGCCGGCCCTGATGCGAGAACCCGGAACCGAACCATGATCTGTACCCTGATTGCGTCTTCCATCCTGCTGAGTGTCGGGGACGGGTCGATGGCGGTTCTCATTCCCGAGGACCAGTCGGTACGGATCTTCAACGAAAGCACCGCCACAGGCGAAACGGCGGTCGTGCATCTTTACGGCGAGACCAAGATCCAGTTGCCGGGTGTTACCGCGCAGCAGGTGATCGAAGCGCTGAAGACCTGCGGGACCAGCAGCGACAGCTCGAACTGAGCGGCCACCGTATTCCAATCACGGGTTCAGGAACGATTGAAACCTTTATCGGCTCTGGAATGACCCTGAGCGCGAGGCTCGTCGACCCCACATTCTCCGCGCTGTCCCGGACGAGATCCGGAACCTTTTTGCGTTCTGGAGAGGCCCAGGCTCGAGGCCGGGGCGGCGCCCTGGAAAGCGTTTTTCTGCGATCCCCTCGGAGGCTCAGACCTTGAACCTGTAAGTCTTCAGGCCCTTGCGGCCGTGGCCTTCCACCAGGAACAGACCGCCGGAAAGTGTGTCCGGTTCGACTGCCGCCGGGGCGGCGGGCTGCTTGATGCTGGTGACGATCAGGTGGTCGAGATCCGGGCCGCAGAAGCAGGGCATGCTCGGTTTGTCGACCGGCATTCGGATCGCTTCAAGCAGACTGCCGTCCGGGGCGAAGCAGTTCAGCAGCCCGGCGGAGACGCCGGCACTCCAGTAATTTCCGTCTGCGTCCACCGTGGCCCCGTCGGGACGGCCGGTCTTGTTGGTCTGCTGTGCAAAGAGCATCTTGGAGCCGAGCGTGCCGGTCTCCGGATCGAAGCCGTAATACTCGATCCAGCCCGGAGAGCTGTCCGAGTGATACATGAAACTGCCGTCCGGGGTCCAGGCGAGGCCGTTCGAGCACTGGAGCTCGTCGCGGATCTCGGCGACTTCGCCGTCGGCGGTCACGCGGTAGAGGCCTGCAATCGGTTCACGCGGGGAACTGGTGTCCATGGTGCCGACCCAGTAGGCACCGTCCGGGCCGACCTTGCCGTCGTTCAGCCGGGTGCGCGGTTCGTCCGTCTGGACTTCCGCCAGAACCTCGCTGGCGCCGGTCCGCGGATCGAACAGCAGAACCTTGTCCCAGACACAGACGATCAGACGGTCATCCTCCGTCAGGCCGAAGGAGCCGACCTCGTTGTCGAAATGCCAGGTTGTGATGTCCCGGCTCGCCCAGTCCATCGACTGGATGGTCCGGCCCTGGATATCCGCCCACAGCAGGCGGTTCGTTCTGTCATCCCATGTCGGGCATTCGGCAAGCTGATAGGTCGTGTCGAGAAAACGGGTAATCGTGTGGGACACCGGAACGGGTTCCTTGAAGGGCCAATCTATTCAATGGACGCGGACTATAGCCGCCAGTGCATCCGGCGTCGAGACTGCTGGCGCGTCCATGGCCCACCCATGGGGCGCTCAACCCTACGCGTGTCGATAATGACACATCCGGGCGCGTGCGGAGGTCCATAACCGTCCGGCCGACTTCGTTGCACTGCTTGCCAGGCCGGTCAGACATCCCTGTCGAGCGGAATCGCCGTCCGGCGCACGACGGGCCGGATGGCGAAAGAGGATTTCATCCTCAGCACACCGGGAAGCCGGGCGAGATGATCGCGGTGGATGCGTTCGAAATCCACGGGATCCTCGGCGGTCAGCCGCAGGATATAATCCGCATCCCCCGCCATCAGGAAACACTCCATGATTTCATCGGAGCGGGCGACTTCCCGTTCGAAGTTTTCCAGCGTCTCGCGGGACTGGCCGGTCAGGGAGATCTCGACGAAGATATCCATGCGCCGGCCAAGTTTGCGCTGGTCGAGAAGCGCCACGTATTTTTCGATGATGCCGGCTTCTTCCAGAGCCCGCATGCGGCGCAGGCAGGCGGAAGCGGACAGGCCCACCTTTTCGGCAAGATCCGCATTGGCGATGCGGCCGTCGCTTTGAAGGACATCGAGGATTTTCCGGTCGAGACGATCGAGGTTCACGTGTTGCATCGCACATACTGCTTGGTTTCAGGCTATGTTCGACGGAATATTTGAACATTTATCAAATTGACGCAAGAAAATTGCAGAATGTGCCTTTATTTCCGGCGATTACGCAAGCACATGCGGCGTCTTGAGGCGTACACTTTTGGGCATAATAATTCTTCCAGTGGAGACGGGACTATGCGCATTGGTGTGCCGAAGGAAATCAAGAACCATGAATACCGGGTCGGTCTGACGCCTGACAGTGTTCATGAGATGGTCGCTCACGGGCATGAGGTGGTCGTGGAGACCAATGCCGGCGCCGGTATCGGAGCAAGCGATGCGGATTACGAGGCGGCCGGCGCAAAGATCCTGCCAAATTCACGGGATGTTTTCGACGCGGCGCAGATGATCGTCAAGGTGAAGGAGCCCCAGGCCGGCGAACGCGCCATGCTGCGTCCCGACCATATTCTGTTCACCTACCTGCACCTGGCGCCGGATGCGGCCCAGACCGCCGATCTGGTGAAATCGGGTGCCACCTGCATTGCTTATGAGACGGTGGTGGATGCGCGCGGCGGCTTGCCGCTGCTGGTGCCCATGTCACAGGTCGCGGGCCGTCTGTCGGTGACCGCAGGGGCGACAGCGCTGGAAAAGGCGCATGGCGGCTCGGGCATCCTGATCGGCGGCGTTCCGGGCGTGGAGCCGGCGAAGGTGGTGGTGATCGGCGGTGGTGTCGTCGGCTCGCATGCCATCACCATGGCCATCGGCCTGGGCGCGGATGTCAGGGTACTTGACCGCAACACCGCCGTTCTGGGCAATCTGGCGCAGATCTTCGGCCCGGCCCTGACGACCATCTATTCCACCAAGGCGGCTCTGGAAGCCCAGGTGCTGGAAGCAGACCTTGTGATCGGCGCCGTGCTTGTCGCCGGGGCTGCCGCGCCGAAGCTGGTTTCCGCCGATCTGGTGCGCCGTATGAAACCGGGTTCCGTGCTGGTGGATGTGGCCATCGATCAGGGCGGCTGCTTTGAAACGTCCAGGGCAACGACCCATTCCGATCCGACCTATATCGTCGACGGGGTCGTGCACTATTGCGTTGCCAACATGCCGGGCGCCGTGCCGAAGACATCCACACACGCGCTGAACAACGCGACGCTGCCCTTCGCTCTGGCGCTTGCCGACAAGGGCGCGAAGAAGGCGCTGCTTGACGACCCGCATTTCCTGCCGGGCCTCAACGTGCATCAGGGGCAGGTGACCTGCGAAGCCGTTGCCTCCGCACTCGGTTACGACTACCTGGCTCCGGAAACGGCGCTTGCCCGTGAAAAGTCCACCCGGGCGGCTTGATCACGGTTCAAACTGAAAAGGGCCGGTTCGCTGAGCCGGCCCTTCAAGCGGCTGACAAACCCTCAGGGCGTCTTTCCGGACAAGTAAGACGCAAGTCGAACGCAGATCCGGAATGACGCCCGTGTGAGAGGCGTTCAGCCTCCATCTTCGCTCAACAGAGTTGATGATGCGCTGAAGATTTGTCTGCAGTCAGAAGGGGCGGTTCGCTGAACCGGTCTCTTTTGGGAAGCTGCCGGCGATCAGGGGCAACGGACCTTGTAGGGCGTGCCGTATTCGTCCTGAGCGATGCAGTTGCGTGGCGTGGTGACCACGCCGATGAGGCCGCCGCCGATGGCACCGAGAGCCGCGCCCGCCAGTGAGGCGTTCACGGTCGATCCGGCGACGGCGCCGATGGTGGCACCCGTCGCGGCTCCAAGACCGGCGCCGATCAGCATCCGGTCCCTCTGGCTTTCGGTGTTGACGCATCCGCTCAGCAAGAGCACGAGCGCCGTGGCGGCAAGGATGGATTTCATCCGGAATCCTTTGGCGAAGATAGGCGTCCGCCAAAGGTGGCCACTTATGGTTAACAGATCCTTACCGGGACCCGGTTATCCAAGGATACGGCGTGCCGGTTACGGGCAGGCGACCCTGAAGGGATTGCCGTTGCGGTCATAGGCTACGCAGTTTTTCGGTGCCGTGGCGCCGCCGACGATGGCGCCACCCGCGCCGCCGATTGCAGCTCCGACCAGGGCAGGGCCGACGCCGCCGCCGGCCGCAGCGCCGATGATGGCGCCCGTTGCGGCACCCAGACCGCCGCCTACAAGCGCACGGTCTGTCTGGCTCTGGGATTGGCAACCTGCCAGCAAGGCCGCTGCAGCGGCAATCATAAGTATTTTCTTCATCACAGTCTTCCTGGCGGTCAAGTTACCAATATAAAACGCGTACCCGAGTTCACTTACGGGCAAGCAACACGATAGGGATTGCCGTACTGGTCGTAGGCGACGCAGTTTTTCGGCGTTGTGGCGCCACCGACGATCGCTCCGCCGGCTCCACCGATTGCGGCACCGACAAGTGCGCCACCAACGTCGCCCGTTGCAGCAGCACCGATTGCAGCACCGGTCGCGGCACCAAGACCACCGCCGACGAGGGCGCGGTCGCGCTGGCTGTCGGATTGGCACCCGGCGAGCGCAAGGCCGACGGCTGCGAGCAGAACAAGCTTCTTCATAGAATCATTCTCCCTTCCGGACCGCGTATCACGGTGCGTTCTTCCGAATTCGTATCACCGAGGGTAAGCTGCTTTGCTTTTCCGGGCAACGGCTCATTGCCGTATCCGGCCAGCGGTGAAAAAGTATTCCGATCAGAGTTCTTCAACGTTGTGAACCAGATAGGCTACGTGGGGCAGAAATAAGGCGGACTTTCACGCTCTATAACGTGTGGTTTCTTAAAAGGTTCCTAACGCTCAACTTTTGAGTGCTGCCAGCAGGCCCCTGGTGGAGGAATCCTTTGCATCCGCCGGTTCTTCTCCCTTGACCATCGGCAGCAGCGCGGTGGCCAGTTCCTTGCCGAGTTCAACACCCCACTGGTCGAAGGAGTTGATCTCCCAGATGACGCCTTCCACGAAGACGCGGTGCTCGTATAGCGCGACAAGGCGGCCGAGCGCGTAGGGCGTGAGCATGTCGTAGACCAGGGTCATGGACGGCCGGTTGCCCGGAAAGACCTTGTGGGGCGCAAGGCGCTCGGCCTCACTGTCCGGCATTCCCGAGGCCAGGAGAAGGTCCCTGGCTTCCTCCAGCGTCCGGCCCAGCATCAGGGCTTCGGACTGGGCGAGGCAGTTGGCGACCAGCAGGTCGTGGTGGTGTTTCAGATCGTCTTCATGGCCGTTGGCGGCGATGAGAAACTCGCACGGGATGACGGTCGTGCCCTGATGGAGGAGCTGATAGAAGGCGTGCTGGCCGTTCGTGCCGGGTTCACCCCATACCAGCGGGCCTGTTTCCTGGCTCACCGGGCTGCCGTCAAGCTTCACCCGCTTGCCGTTGGACTCCATGTCGAGCTGCTGCAAATAGGCGGGCAGGCGGGCGAGGCGCTGATCGTAGGGCAGGATTGCGCGTGCCGAAAAGCCGAGAACATCGCGGTTCCAGACGCCGATCAGGGCCATCAGAACCGGGAGGTTCTGCTCGAGCGGTGCCTGCCTGAAGTGCGTGTCGAGCGCGTTTGCGCCTTCCAGGAACTCGGAGAAGGCGTCGGGCCCGACGGCGATCATCAGCGGCAGGCCGATGGCGGACCAGACGGAATAGCGTCCGCCGACCCAGTCCCAGAAACCGAAAACGCGGCTTTCGTCGATGCCGAAGGCTGCCACCTTGTCGAGCGCCGTCGAGACGGCCGCGAAGTGATCGCCCACCGCGTCCTCGCCCAGGGCGCCGGCGATCCATTTACGCGCGGTCTGCGCGTTGGTCATGGTTTCGATGGTGGTGAAGGTCTTGGAGGCGACGATGATCAGCGTGGTTGCCGGGTCGAGCTTTTCCAGCGTATCGGCGATATGCGCTCCGTCCACGTTGGACACGTAATGCAATTCGGGCCCGTCGTGATAGGGAGCCAGCGCCAGCGTCGTCATGGCCGGGCCGAGATCGGACCCGCCGATGCCGATGTTGACGACATCGGTGAACGCGTCTCCCGTTGATGAGGTCAGTTCGCCGGACCGGACAGCTTCGGAAAAATCCGCCATGGCATCCAGCACCGCGACAACATCCGGCATCACGTCCTTGCCGTCGACCAGCACCGGATCGCCAGACCGGTTGCGCAGGGCGGTGTGCAGCACCGCGCGCTTTTCCGTACCGTTGATGGTGTCGCCCGCGAACATCGCCGCACGTCTGCCTTCCACATCAGCCGCTTTGGCGAGGCCGATCAGCAATTCGAACGCCCTGGCGTCGATCCTGGACTTGGAGTAGTCGAGAAGGAGATCGTCGAAGCGGCCGCTGAACGTCTCGAACCGTTTGGGATCGGCGGCAAACAGCTCCCGGAGCGTGGTGTCTTTCAGCTTTTCAGCCTGCTGGCCGAGTGAGACAAAAGCTGCTTCCAACGCCATGAAAAAATCCCTCAAATCGATTGAATTCACCTGGACCGGCGTCGTTGCGGACACCGCGCATGAGATAGCACAGCAATTTCTCAAGGGGGAGAAGAAATTCCGGCAGAGGGCCGCGCGGTTTGCGGTCAACGCTCATGGCAAGTGATCTCGGTACAGTTCCCTTAAGTCAGAAACGAACAAAGCCGCCCGGAAAAGTTCTTTGACCTGTTAAAATTACGGATATGCATTTCTACGGGCGGAAAAACGCAGAAAAGCCAAAGCTCATTAAGTAAATTGCAAGCAGCTCACAGTAGAGTTTTCGCATGAGCGCGGACAACAATAAACACGGCCTTACCCACCTCCAGGACAAGCCGGATGCGGAAGAAGAGGCCCTGGTCGTCGATTTCGACAATCTGGCCGTCATCAATGCCGTGGTTTCCAATGTCAGCGAATGGGGATGCCGCCTGACGTCCGTGGACATCAGCGAGCTCTACAAGAATATCGGCATTCGGGCCGGGGATACGGGCAAGCTCGTGAAGGCCCAGGTGACGTCGATAAGGGGGAACGACGCGGCCGTCCTTTTCCCGAAAACCGAAAAGATCGTCACCGACAAGCGCCGCGAAAAGCGCAACAACGTCAATATCCCGGTCAAGGTCGCCGATCTTGAAGGGATCACCGAGATCAGCGGCCTTATCGTCGATGCCGGTAAAAACGGCTGCCGGATTTCCGCCCAGGGACTTGCCGCGCTTCCCGAAGAGGTGGTCCTGAGCATCGGGAAAATGGAAAGACCGGTCGTTGCCGAATTCGCCTGGCGGACGGCGAGCACCGCCGGCCTGCGCCTTTTGTGGGACCGGACCTTGCAGGAATTCAGCAGCGACGAGGAAGCCCAGGACGCCTGAACGAGGCGCCTGGTCCGCTCTCCGGATCAACCCGCATTCATCGCCTGACCGCGAGAGGTCTACTCAGCCCTTGAGGCCGGCCGCCGCGCGCGCACGCTCCTCGATGCCCGCCCAATCTTCAGCGGCGATGGCCTTGGCATCGGCAATCCACGAGCCGCCGACACACAGCACGTTCGGCAACTTCAGATAATCCGGAGCCTTGTCCAGGCTGACACCGCCGGTCGGGCAGAATTTCGCCGCCGCGAGAGGAGAGGAGAGGGACTTCAGGTAGGAGGCGCCGCCGGCCTGTTCCGCCGGGAAGAACTTCAGCCGCTCATAGCCGCGCTCCAGCAGGAACATGACTTCGGAGGCCGTCGCCGCGCCGGGCAGGAGCGGAACGCTGTGCTGGTCCGCCGCATCGAGCAGCGCTTCCGTCGCGCCCGGAGAAACGACGAAACGCGCACCGGCGGACACGGCCGCATCATATTGTCTTGCGTCCAGAACGGTGCCCGCGCCGACAATGGCGCCTTCCACATGTTCGTTGACCGCGTCTATCGCTTCCAGGGCGTGAGGGGTGCGCAGGGTGATTTCAATGGCCGGCAGGCCGCCACGGACCAGGGCCCGTGCCATCGGAACGGCTTTTTTCGGATCTTCGACGATCAGAACCGGAATGACCGGTGCCGCACACATCACTTGTTCGATTTTCGCTTTGTCCTGGGCCAAGTCAGCCTCCTGGTTCGTTGGGGTTTCGCTCAGCTGCCGAAGACGTGTGCGCCGGTGTCGGCGGTGCCGACATTTCTGCGGAAAGCCGCGAAAAGATCGCGGCCGACGCCGAACTGGTGCTGGCTCAGGTCAGCCTCGGCAAGCGGGCGGGCGTTGAATTCAGCTTCATCGACCAGAACCGTCAATTCGCCGCTGATTGCATCGACCCGGATCATGTCGCCGTCGCGGATCTTCGCGATCGGGCCGCCGTCGGCAGCTTCCGGTGTTACATGGATGGCCGCAGGCACCTTGCCCGACGCGCCGGACATGCGTCCGTCGGTGATCAGGGCAACCTTGTGGCCGCGGTCCTGCAGGATGCCGAGGCAGGGGGTGAGCTTGTGCAGTTCGGGCATGCCGCAGGCCTTGGGGCCCTGGAAGCGGACCACAGCGGCGACGTCGCCGGTGAGTTCCTTGTTGTTGAAAGCCGTCAGGAAGTCGTTCTGATCGTGAAAGACGCGGGCGGGCGCTTCGACGATATGGCGCTCCTTGGCGACAGCCGAGATCTTGATGACGGCCTTGCCCATGTTGCCGGACAGCATCTTCAGGCCGCCCGTCGGCTGAAAGGCCTTGGAGAATGGAGCGAGCACCGTCTCGTCGCCGGACACTGCCGGGACTTCTTCGCGCATCACATTGCCGTTCGCATCGAGCTTGGCCTCCACGGTATAGCCGGACAGATCCGTGCCGTGGACGGTCTTCACGTCCTGATGCAGATATCCTTCGCCGAGGAGTTCGCGGATGAGGAAAGCAAGTCCGCCTGCGGCCTGGAAATGGTTCACATCGGCCTTGCCGTTCGGATAAACGCGGGCAAGCAGCGGCACCACGTCGGAGAGTTCCGAGATGTCGTCCCAGGTCAGGCGGATACCGGCGGTTGCGGCAATCGCGACCAGATGCATCGTGTGGTTGGTGGAGCCGCCCGTGGCGTGCAGGCCGACAACGCCGTTGACGATGGCCTTTTCATCGATGATCTCGCCCGCCGGGGTGTATTCGTTGCCGAGGGCCGAGATGGCGAGGGCGCGCTTGGCGGCCTCTTTGGTTAGCGCCTCGCGCAAGGGCGTGCCCGGATTGACGAAGGAGGCGCCCGGCATGTGCAGGCCCATGATCTCCATCAGCATCTGGTTGGAATTCGCGGTGCCGTAGAAGGTGCAGGTGCCGGGGGAATGGTAAGCCTTCGACTCGCTTTCCAGAAGCGCGTCGCGGCCGACCTTGCCTTCCGCATAGAGCTGGCGAACCTTGGACTTGTCGTCGTTCGAAATGCCGGTCGTCATCGGACCGGCGGGAACGAACACCGCCGGCAGGTGGCCGAAGGACAGGGCGGCAATCGCCAGGCCTGGGACGATCTTGTCGCAGATGCCCAGGAAGACAGCCGCATCGAACATCTGGTGCGACAGACCGACGGCCGCCGCCATGGCGATCACGTCCCGTGAAAACAGCGACAGCTCCATGCCGGCCTGTCCCTGGGTGACGCCATCGCACATCGCCGGAACGCCGCCTGCGACCTGCGCCACCGCGCCGACTTCATGGGCCGCCTGCCGGATCAGTTGCGGATAGGTTTCGTAGGGTTGGTGCGCCGACAGCATGTCGTTATAGGAGGTGATGATGCCGAGGTTGGGAACGACATCCCCGGCAAGCGCCTGCTTGTCGGAAATCCCGCAGGCGGCAAAGCCGTGGGCGAGGTTGCCGCAGGAAAGGCGGGAGCGCTGCGGGCCCTGTTCGGCCGCCTTGCCGATCCGCTCCAGATAGATGGAGCGGCTGTCGTGGCTGCGTTTGACGATCCGTTCGGTGACGTCGCCGATGCGGTCCTGGATGGTCATGGCTTCAATTCCTTTGCTAACCGGAAACCGGTCTGGCTGCGCCTGCTCGGGCAAATGGGACACGCGTGCCCCTTTGCAGCTTGCTGGTCGAATTAGGAGATATAGGGCGAAGGGAGGCGGTGTCCCTGCAGCCTTCTCCTATTTGCCGTCGTCTTCGGTCCAGGTGCGGCCGTCCCGCTCCACCAGCGCGATGGAGGCCGAGGGACCCCAGGTGCCGGACGTATAGCCCTTCGGCAGATCCTTCGAGGAGGCCCAGGCCGTCTGGATCGGGTCAATCCACGCCCATGCCGCATCCACTTCGTCGCGGCGCATGAAGAGCGTCTGGTTGCCACGGATGACATCCATGATCAGGCGCTCGTAAGCATCCGGGTTACGCACCTTGAAGGCGTCGGCGAAGCTCATGTCGAGGGGAACCTGGCGCAGGCGCATGCCGCCGGGGCCGGGGTCCTTGATCATGATCTGCATCTGCACGCCTTCGTCCGGCTGCAGGCGGATGATCAGGCGGTTCGCGGTGATGACACCGGCTTCCGCATCGAAGATGGAGTGCGGGATCGGCTGGAACTGAACGACGATTTCCGAAACCCTCTGCGCCAGGCGCTTGCCCGTACGCAGGTAGAACGGCACGCCGGCCCAACGCCAGTTGGCGATCTCGGCCTTCAGGGCGACGAATGTCTCCGTGCGGCTCTCTTCATTGCCGAGCTCGTCCAGATAACCGGGAACGGCGCCTCCGGCGGAAGCTCCGGCCCTGTACTGGCCGCGAACGGTCAGCTTGTCGGCGTTGTGTTCGTCGATCGGAGCAAGCGCCTTGAGCACTTTCAACTTCTCGTCGCGGACGCTGTCGGCGTTCATGGATTCTGGTGGTTCCATCGCAACGAGGCAGAGAAGCTGCAGGATATGGTTCTGCACCATGTCGCGCAGCGCACCCGCCGTGTCGTAATACCCGGCCCGGCCGCCAACGCCGAGGGATTCAGCCACGGTGATCTGGACGTGATCGATATGGGCGGCATTCCAGAGCGGCTCGAACAGGGCGTTGGCAAAACGCAGGGCCATGAGGTTCTGGACGGTTTCCTTGCCCAGATAGTGGTCGATACGGAAGATCTGTTCTTCCTTGAAGACAGCCCCGACCGTTTCGTTCAGGGCCTTTGCGGAAGCGCCGTCCTTGCCGATCGGCTTTTCGATCACGACACGGGAATGCTCGTTCACCGCGCCGGCCTTGCCGAGATTTTCGCAGATCGTGCCGAAAAGATCCGGGCCGACGGCCAGATAGAACGCCCGCACGACCTTCGGCCGCTCGTCCAGAATCGTCTTCAGGTCGTCAAAGCCTTCGCCGGACGCCACGTCGATTTTCACGTAGTGGAGACGGTTCAGAAACAGCGCCAGGTGCTCGTCGTCCAGATCCTTGACGTGCTCCTCCAGGGCTTCCCTGGCATATTTCCGGTAGTCTTCGTCCGAATAATCGCGGCGCGCGCTGCAGATGATACGGGCATTTTCCGGTACCTG
Organism: uncultured Roseibium sp.; assembly: GCF_947496995.1. Lineage (GTDB taxonomy): Bacteria > Pseudomonadota > Alphaproteobacteria > Rhizobiales > Stappiaceae > Roseibium. The sequence goes on along the minus strand of NZ_CANMFD010000004.1, from coordinate 357,085 downwards.
GCCGTCGGCATCCCTGTGGTAAAGGGCCGGCAGCAGCTTGCGGTGGGCAAGGTCTCCGGATGCTCCGAATACGACCAGATCGAATTCTTCAACTTCGATGACGCGTACCGCCATAAATACATCCCTTCTGAGCAGCAGTCTTTTCAACGGACCTAGGGTGCGCCCGGATTCGATCCGGGTTCTAAATCGGTTTAATTTCCCTGTCAGCCCCTCATTTCAAGGTGGCCCATTCTTTTTCCAGTTCTGCCCGTGTGGGAAGGTCGGCTCCGCGCCGTGAACAGGTCACGGCAGCGGCCTTCACTGCAAATCCCACAAGCCGGGAGAGTTTCGCTTCTTCAAGGGCCAGGAGCGTGCCGCGATCCGTCACGCCGAGCTCCTTCAGGCCGGCCAGAAGCGCGGCCTGGAACGTGTCGCCGGCGCCGACCGTATCTTCAACCTTCACCGTGACACCCGGACAACTGATCTCGGTGTTGCGCATGAAGGCGGTTGCGCCGTTCTGACCTCTGGTGACGACAACGAGGCCGGCGCCGAGGGACAACCAATTGCGGGCAATCTCGCCCGGATCGTCGCCCGGCGCGATCTGGGCCAGATCCTCATCGCTGACCTTGATGATGTCGGTGAGGGGGACCAGGGCTTCGGTATTGCTGCGCCATTGCGTCATGTCCGGCACGACGGTCGGGCGGATGTTGGGATCGAACGAGACCAGCGTGTTGCCCTTCTCGCGTTCTATCAACGTCTTGAACGCCGTGGCGACCGGTTCCACAAGGGCGGTATAGGAACCGATGTGCAGGAACATCGGCGGTTCGGCGAATACGGGCAGATCGTCTGCCGTTACCATCCGGTCCGCCGCGTCGACGCCATAGAACGTATAGGCGGGATGGCCGTGATCGTCTTTCTGGACCACGCTCAGGGTCGTCAGGTAATCGGTTCGGAGAATATGCCGGTCAGAGACGCCTTCGTCGCGGAGCTTCTGGATCAGCCTTTCGCCGAAGGCATCTTTCGAGATGCCGCCGAAAAAGGCAGCGTCCTCGCCCAGCCGGGCAAGTCCCGTTGCAACATTGAACGGCGAACCGCCGATCCGGGCATCGAAGGTCAGACCGTCACCGGTGGGGCTGTCGCCGAAGAGATCGAACAGGGCTTCGCCGCATATCAGAAACATCAATTGTCCATACAGTTCGTCGGTTGTTCGAAAGGGCCCGGCCGGGCGAGCCCCCGGAAGCGTTTCCCGCATCCGGAGCATTCCGCGCCCTGGTGACCGGGGACATGACCTTCAGTCATCGCAAGACCGATCAATTCTGCAACTTCCGGCGCTGCCCGCTGAAAACAGGCTGATCTGCTGTTTATTGCCAGCCTATTCAAAAGGCAATGGCCGGAGCTGCGGGATAAATAGGCACTCGGTCATGCCGCCTTGCTCTCCGGCGGGTCCATTGCACCGGTCATGATGGCCACGGCGTCGGACATGGAAAAATCGGCCGGTCTGATGACGCAGGCGCGCCGGCCAAGCCGGTGAATGTGAATGCGGTCCGCGACCTCGAACACATGCGGCATGTTGTGGCTGATCAGCACGATCGGCAGGCCCCTGGATCGCACGTCATTGATCAGCTCCAGCACCCGGCGGCTTTCCTTCACGCCGAGCGCGGCCGTCGGCTCGTCCATGATCACAACCTTGGAACCGAAGGTGGCGGCGCGGGCCACGGCGACCCCCTGGCGCTGGCCCCCGGACAGGGTCTCCACCGCCTGGTTGATGTTCTGAATGGTCAACAGCCCGAGCTCGTTGAGCTTGTCGCGGGCGATTTCCTCCATCTTGCTGCGGTCGAGCTGCCGTAGCCACTTGCCGCGGAACCCGGGCTTGCGGATTTCCCGGCCCATGAACATGTTGTCCGTGATCGACAGGGCCGGGGACATGGCCAGGGTCTGGTAGACGGTCTCGATGCCTGAGTTACGCGCGTCGATGGGCGAGGTGAAATGCACCGGCTTGCCGTCCAGTAGGATTTCGCCGCTGTCGGGTTGCACGGCGCCGCTGAGCGCCTTGATGAGTGTCGATTTTCCTGCGCCGTTGTCGCCGATCACGGCGAGGATTTCACCTGGATAGAGTTCCAGGTCGGCATGGTCCATGGCCACGACGCGGCCGTAGCGCTTGACCAGATTGCGCGCTTGCAGAACAGGTTCCATCACACCGATACCTTTCTGATCCATTGGTCGACCGCGACCGCTGCGATAATCAGCAAGCCGATAAGCAGGTAGGTCCATTGTGCGTCGGCGCCGAGCAGACGCAGACCGAGGGTGAATACTCCGACGATCAGCGCGCCGAACAGGGTTCCCAGAACGGACCCCCGGCCACCGAAAAGTGAGATGCCGCCGATCACCACGGCAGTGATGGATTCGATATTGGCGAGCTGGCCGCTGGTCGGCGACACGGAACCGATACGCCCGATCATCGCCCAGCCGGCGAAGGCGCAGATGAGTCCGGAGAGCATGTAGACGGAAATCAGGGTCTTCTTGACCTGCACGCCCGACAGCTTCGCGGCTTCCGGATCGTCTCCCACCGCATAGACATGCCGGCCCCAGGCGGTCTGGCGCAAGGCGTAGGCAAGCACCAGCACCAGAAGCACCATGAAGATGACGCCATAGGTGAAGACCGCTCCGCCGACATTCACCTTGTTGCCGAAGAACTGCAGCAGGGGAGCGCTGCTGGAAATGTCCTGCGAGCGGATGGTTTCATTGGCCGAATAGAGGAAATTCGCCGCCAGAACGATCTGCCACATGCCAAGCGTGACGATGAAGGGCGGCAGTTTGACGACGGCGACCAGGAACCCGTTGATGTATCCGCACAGCGTGCCGCAGAGAAGGCCGCAGGCGATGGAGACCTCGACCGGCAGGCCATAGCGGAACGTGAACTGGCCCATGACCACCGAGGACAGCACCATGATCGCGCCGACGGACAGGTCAATCCCGGCCGTCAGGATGACCACGCTCTGCGCGGCGGCGACGATGCCGACGATCTGCACCTGCTGCAGGATCAGGGTGAGTGCGAAAGGGGAAAAGAATTTCGACCCGAGCAGAAGGCCGAATACCGCGATGGACAGGATCAGGACTACAAGGGGCACCAGCGACGGTGTCTGGTGCAGCGTGTGCTGGATTCTGTAGCCTATTCCGTGATTGTGATCGTCGAATTCCGCCACGACGTTGGGACCGGAAGCTGCCGCGGTTTCGAAATCCGCGGGGCCGCCCCTTGTTTTCGTGTCTGAGTTCATGCTTTTAACCCTCCCACAAGCCGACCCGGAAGGGGCGGGGTTGCCCACGTCCCTTCCGGTATTGTTTCAAGCCGCGCTTAGCCCCAGCACAGCTCCGTGCCCTTCGCGGTGTCGATGGATTCAACACCGTCCACCGGCTTGTCGGTCACCAGGGCGACCCCGGTGTCGAAGAAGTCCTTGCCGGGAGTCGTTTCAGGTTTCGCGCCACTGTCGGCCCAGGTCTTGATGGCTTCAATGCCCAGGGAGGCCATCAGCAGGGGATACTGCTGCGAGGTTGCACCGATCACGCCGTCCTTGACGTTCTGGACGCCAGGGCAACCGCCGTCGACCGAGACGATCAGAACGTCATTTTCACGTCCGATTGACTTGAGCGCTTCGTAGGCACCCGCAGCGGCAGGCTCGTTGATGGTGTAGACGACATTGATCGACTGATCCTTGGCAAGAAGGTTCTCCATGGCACGGCGGCCACCTTCCTCGTTGCCCTGGGTCACATCGTTGCCGACGATGCGCGGGTCGGTTTCGTCACCCCATTTGTTCGGGTCGCCGAGCTCGATGCCGAAGCCCTGCAGGAAACCCTGGTCGCGGAGCACACCGACGGTCGGCTGGCTGATGCCCAGGTCGAGCATGGCAATTTTGGCGTCGGCGGCCTTGTCGCCAAGGCTGGCTGCTGCCCATTGTCCGATCAGCTCGCCGGCCTTGAAGTTGTCGGTCGCGAAGGTGGCGTCTGCCGCGTCGATCGGGCTCAGCGGAGTGTCAAGTGCGATCACCAGAATGCCGTTGTCGCGGGCCTGCTGAACGGCCGGCACGATGGAAGATGTGTCGGACGCGGTGAGCAGGATACCCTTGGCGCCGTCGGCGATGCAGGTTTCGATAGCGGCCACCTGGGTCTCATGATCGCCGTCGACCTTGCCTGCAAAGGACTTCAGCTCGATGCCCAGCTCCTCGGCCTTGGCGGTCGCGCCTTCCTTCATTTTCACGAAGAACGGATTGGTGTCGGTTTTGGTGATCAGGCATGCGGTAATATCTGCGGCGACCGCCGGAGCGGTGGCCATGACGGCAAGGATCGAACCCGTCGCGAGTAATGTGCGGATCATTTCGTTTTTCCTCCCTGGCCCTTGTCAGTCGGAACGGTCGGGTGTGGCCAGATGTGATCCCAACCGTGCTGCCCGCGCCGGAAAACCGGCACGATCTTCTGTGTGTCCGGCTCCGGCGGGGCCGGTGTCTTTCCCGCCCGTCAGGATTGCCGCCCGCGGGGAGAAGTTGAAAAACTGCGGCAGGCTGGCCGCTCCCATGGCGCCAGCGTCATGTCCGAAGCTGCCGACATGGATATCTGGTGACTTGCGCTTCTCCGGGGCGGTCGCCTCAACGGCAATCTTCAGCGCCTGGCGGAACCTTTCGCGGAAGGGCTCCTCCAGATCTCCGTCGATGACCACCAGCGGCATGTCGAGCAGCGAGAAGGCGGAGCGCATGGCCAGCGCGAGCGCGGCGACGCAGTCTTCCATCCATTCCTCGAACCTGGCCTCACTGCGTGCAAAGGCCTCGTGCAGATCCTTGCGACTCATGTTCGGAAAATTGTTCGGGTCCAGATGACGGGCCAGAGACACCAGAGACGCACGGGAAAGCAGAAGATCCCAGGTTTGCCTCGAAGGCGGGGCGGACGGCAGGCTGCTGGGGGGGACGGGTATCATCGCCACATCGGCGGCATTGCCTGTCTTGCCCCGGACTACGTCGCCCTTCAGTATCAGGCCTCCACCAACGGCAGGGCCCAGGAAGAAGTAGAGGAAATCATCCTTCTGCCTTCCAAGGCCATAGAAGAGTTCGGCCACTGCGGCTGCGGTGCCATCGTTCTCCTTGAAGACGGCAAAGCCTGTGGCTTCCTGAAGCGCTGCTGCAAGGTCGAAGTCTTCCCACTTCCTGAAGTCCGCTTCCGGCAGGCCAAGTTCGTGCAGCCAGGCACCGAGATTGAATGGCTGCGCCAGTCCGATGCCGGTGATGCGCAGCTTGTCCTTTTCGTTCAGGTGACCCATCAGACTGTCGAGGTCTTCCAGAAGGATTTCCAGCGCCTGCCGGGGGGCGGGCAGGATCATGTCATGAAGCCGCCGGTCGATGATTTGGCCGGAGAAATCCATAAGGACCGTTTCCATGTTGGTCCGGTCCAGGCGGACACCGAAGGAAAACGCGCCCGATGCGGCGAGCCGCAAGATGGTCGCCGGCTGCCCTCTGCTGCCGTCATGGCGCTTGCCCGCCTCGACGATCAGGCCTTCCTCGATCAGGTCCTGGATGATGGCGCCGATTGCGGCATTGGTGAGCTGGACCGCCCGGGCAAGCTCGGCTTTGGAGGCTTCGCCGGCACGCCGCAGAATCTGAAGGACGATGCGCTCATTGTAGCGCCGCAACTGCGCGGAATTCGAACCGCGACCGCTTTTGCGGGTTCCATCCACCGTTGTCGCTCCTCCAGCGTGCGTCCGTCTTTCGTGACGGCTCGATAATAATTTATTGTGGTTTAATTATTTGCCCGCATGGCCTTTCTGTCAATTCGAATTCGCTTTTGCGCTGCGAGTAAAATATGTTGCTATGCGGTAAGCTGCTGACTTTAATTGTCAATTTCTCACACTTCATTCCAGGTTTTCTACCGTAAGGTAAGATGTCCGGCGGCCTGGTTGCAAGAAAATGTTAAGCACGTTCCAAAATCCGCCTCAGGCCGGCGCAGGCAAAGTCCCGGTGAAGTTCTGGGGACAGATCGTACGCGAAAGCGTTGATAGCGGGCGCAAGTTCCGTATTGTCAGAAACACAACTGGAATCGGAGAGAACATTTATGCCGGTGAAACATGATGAAGCGTTTCTGGCGCGTGCGATTGCCGCCGGTTCGGGCGAGATCGACGCCGATCTGGTGATCAAGGACGTCCGTCTTTTCAGTGTGATCGACGGCAGCACGGTTGAGACCGATATCGCGGTCGTGGGAGACCGGATCGTCGGCACGCATGGACAGTACTCCGGCGAAGTCACCCTGGACGGCAAGGGGCTGACGGCGGTTCCAGGCTTCATCGACACGCATCTTCATGTCGAATCGTCTCTCGTCACACCGTTCGAATTCGACCGCTGCGTGCTGCCGCACGGCGTGACCACGGCAATCTGCGATCCGCACGAGATCGCCAATGTGCTCGGTTCGGAGGGCATCCGCTATTTCCTCGACAGCTCGCTCGAGACGGTGATGGACCTGAAGGTCAACCTGTCGTCCTGCGTTCCGGCGACTGCGTTCGAAACCGCCGGCGCCTGTCTGGAAATCGAGGATCTGCTGCCGTTCCGGGACCACCCCAGTGTCATCGGCCTTGCGGAATTCATGAACTTTCCCGGCGTGCTGGCGCGCGATCCCAAGGTGCTTGCCAAGCTCGCCGCGTTTCAGGACGGACATATCGACGGCCACGCGCCGCTGCTCTCGGGGCTGGGTCTCAATGGCTATCTGGCCGCCGGCATCCGCACCGACCATGAAGCCACATCGGCGGAAGAGGCGCTCGAAAAACTTGCCAAAGGCATGACCATCCTGATGCGCGAGGGCTCGGTCTCCAAGGATCTGGAGGCCCTTGCCCCGATCCTGACGCCGGATGTCTCTGCCTTCGTGGCCTTGTGCACGGATGACCGCAACCCGCTGGACATTGCCGAAGAAGGTCATCTGGACAGCATGGTCCGACGCTTGATCGCCAAGGGGATCAGACCGCTCGACGTTTACCGGGCGGCAAGCTGGTCGGCGGCAAATGCGTTCGGGCTGAAGGATCGCGGATCCGTTTCGCCCGGCAAGCGCGCCGACATCGCGTTACTCGACGATTTCGAGGATTGCCGGGTGGCTCAGGTTATCTGCGGCGGTGTTCTGGTGACTGACGAAGTGTTTTCCAGGCGCTCCATCGTGTCCCCGGTTGGACTGGACAGCGTCAAGGTCGCTCCGGTGACCGCGCAGCAATTCGACGTTCCCGCCCGCAACAGCGAAGCGGACGTCATCGGTGTCGTTCCGGGCAGGATCATCACCGAGCATCTGAAGAAAACCTTGCCGGTCACGGGCGGAAAGACGCTGGCCGATCTCGACCAGGACGTCCTGAAGGTGGCCGTGGTCGAGCGCCACAAGGGAACCGGCAACATCGGTCTTGGTTTCGTCAACGGGTTCGGCATGAAGCGCGGAGCGATCGCCTCGTCCGTCGGTCATGACAGCCACAACATCTGCGTCGTTGGGGCGGACGAGGAGGCCATGGCGCATGCGGTCAACCGGGTGATTGCCATGAAAGGCGGTTTCGCGGTGGCCGATAGCGACGGGGTCAAGGCGGAACTTGCCCTGCAACTCGCCGGCCTGATGAGCCTGGAACCCTTCGAGACGGTGAAGTCTGATCTGGAAGAGCTGCGTGCGGCGGCCAGGGAGCTCGGCTGCACACTTGCGGAGCCTTTCCTTCAGGTCGCCTTCCTGCCGCTGCCGGTTATTCCGCATCTTAAAATTACCGATTTCGGCATGTTCGATGTCAACAAGTTCGAACTGATCGACCAGGGATCGTGAGCCGGTAAACTGGAATAGGGGGGCGTCCACCTTGATCTTGACCCTTGCCGTTTCCGGCTACCGGTCCCTGCGCGATCTTGTGCTGCCGCTGGACCGGGTGACGCTTGTGACCGGGGCCAACGGCAGTGGAAAATCGAGCCTTTACAGGTCGATCCGCCTGTTGGCCGATGTGGCCCAGGGTCGTGCGATTGCCTCGCTTGCGGCGGAAGGTGGGCTGAACTCGACCCTTTGGGCCGGTCCGGAAGCGTTCTCCAGAGCGATGAAACAGGGTGAGCAGCCGGTTCAGGGAACCCTCCGCAAGGGTGTTGTCAGCCTGAAGCTTGGATTTGCCGACGAGGACTACGGCTATGCCATCGATCTCGGGCTTCCGGCCGATTCGGGCCTCTCGATGTTTTCCATGGACCCGGAAATCAAGGTAGAGGCGCTGTGGGCAGGCGAGGCATTGTCGCGGTCGAACGAGATCGCCGGCCGTAACGGTCCGTCCGTACGCGTGCTGAACGACCGGGGTCAGAGAATGCCGGTATTGCAGAACCTGGCCCGCTTCGACAGCATGATGACCCACGCGGCGGATCCGAAAGACGGACTGGAACTGCTGGTGATGCGCGAGCGCATGCGCGCCTGGAGGTTTTACGATCACCTTCGGACCGACCGGGAGGCGCCCGCCAGATTTCCGAAGATCGGCACGCGGACACCGGTTCTCGGCGCCGACGGGGGTGACCTGGCGGCGGCCGTTCAGACGATTCTGGAGATCGGCGATCATACCGCTTTTGCCGAGGCGATCGACGATGCGTTTCCAGGGGCCAACGTCGAAATCACGGTCAACGACGGCTATTTCGAGTTGCTGATGCGGCAGAAGGGCCTGCTGCGGCCACTTCGCTCCAGCGAACTCTCGGACGGTACGCTGCGCTATCTTCTGCTCACCGCGGCCTTGCTGTCGCCGCGGCCCGCACCGCTCGTCGTGCTCAACGAGCCTGAAACCAGCCTGCATCCTGCACTGCTGGAACCGCTTGCCCGGCTGATCGCCAGGGCGGCCGAATCAACCCAGGTGCTGGTGGTCTCCCATGCGGACGAACTGGTCTCCTGTCTGGCGCCGCACCCTGGCTGCGTCCGCTACGACTTGCGCAAGGAACTGGGAGAAACCGTTGTGGACGGATTGGAGCTGCCACGCTGGAACTGGCCGAAACGCTGAGAGGTTATGCGATCAATCGACTGCAGGTTGATGGCGACAGCGTAAACAATTCCGCGAGGAATGATAAGTAGCTGATTTTGAAGGTGCATCTTAATTCTGAATTGGAAAATTCTCTCTTGCCGACGATCGGCGGGCGCAAAAAAACGACGAGGTTTCGTTACGTCGCGAGTTGACGTGAACGGAAGGTTGCGTCATGTCAGAAGGACCTTGGGCCACGCACCTGTTTCCTGTTCGTTTACGGGTTTGCGGCCCAAAGAGGTGCGCTTTGCCAGTGCTCGGGTGCGACGGAGGACGAATTTTCCCGGGGATCCTCGATCTTCCGGAAAATTCAGGATTGCAGCCGAACCGCGCGGTAACGCGACAAAGACGTTTTGGAGAACGTAATGACGACTGCGGAGGAGTGGACCGCGGCCTTCAGGCCCCGTCCAATACACGAATATCTGGAACACACCGTCGCGACATACGGTTCGCGGCCCGCCGCCGACTTCATGGGCAAGGGTTGGACCTATTCCGAACTCGGCGCGCTGGTGGATCGCACGGCGGCGGGGCTGCAGGCCATGGGGGTGGGGCCGGGTGTTCATGTCGGCCTGTGCCTGCCGAACACGCCGTTTTACACCATCTTCTATTTCGCGATCCTGAAAATCGGCGGCACGGTCGCCAATTTCAATCCGCTGTATGTCGAGCGTGAAATCGCCTTCCAGGCACGCGATGCGGATGTGCGCATCATGGTGACGATGGATCTGAAGGTGATCTATGACAAGGTCGAGCAGGTCCGCGCCGAACGGGGGCTCGACAAGATCATCGTTTGCCCGATGAGCTTCTGTCTTCCGACTGTCAAGAAAGTGCTGTTCAGCCTGTTCAAGCGCAAGGAATTGGCCAGCATCCCCGAGGATGACGCGCATATCCGCTTCGCCGATCTGCAGACCAGAGGCGCGCATCCAACACCGGTGGACATCGACCCGAACGAAGCCATCGCGGTGCTGCAATATACCGGCGGCACCACGGGCGTTCCCAAGGGAGCGATGCTGAGCCATGCGAACCTTTCGGCAAATATCGAACAGATGCGCTGCGTGTTTGAAAAGGCACAGCCGGGCAATGAGCGGATGCTATGCGTGCTGCCGTTCTTCCACGTGTTCGCCATGACCGTGGGACAAAACCTGTCGGTCATCCTGGGCGCTGAAATGGTCCTGCAGCCGCGCTTCGAGTTGAAGGCGCTGCTGGAAGCGATCAAGCGCAAGAAGGTGACGCTGTTTCCCGGTGTACCGACCATCTACACCGCGATCAACAATTCACCCATGACCGCGAATTACGATCTTTCCAGCATCAACCTGTGCCTTTCGGGAGGCGCACCGCTTCCCGTGGAGGTGAAGGAGAGTTTCGAAAAACTCACCGGCTGCATCCTCGCGGAAGGCTATGGCCTGACGGAAACCTCTCCCGTGGCCGCGGTCAATCCGCTCGACCGAAACAGCCGTGCGGGCTCCATCGGCCGGCTGGTTCCGGGAACCAGCGCGCGCTTTGTCAGCATCGAGGATCGCAAGACCGAAGTCGGCAAGGGCGAAAAGGGCGAGTTGCTGCTTCACGGGCCACAGGTCATGAAGGGCTACTGGAAGCGCCAGGACGCGACCGCGGACTGCATCACCGCAGACGGTTACCTGCATACCGGCGATGTCGGATACCAGGACGACGACGGGTTTATCTATCTGGTCGACCGGATCAAGGACCTGATCCTGTGCTCCGGCTACAATGTTTATCCGCGTGTCATCGAAGAAGCGATCTATCTGCATGAGGCCGTCGACGAGGTGATCGTCATCGCCATTCCGGACGAATACCGCGGCCAGTCGCCCAAGGCCTTCATCAAGCTGAAGGAAGGCTGTTCCGCCACGGCCGTCGAGATCAAGACCTTTCTGAAGGACCATCTGTCGACCATCGAGATGCCACGGGAATTCGAGTTCCGTGACGAGCTGCCGAAGACCATGGTCGGCAAATTGTCGAAGAAGGAGCTGGTTGAGGAAGAAGCGAGAAAACGTGCGGGCGTCGACGCCGGAGCGGCCTGAGCGCGGGTCACAAACCCTTCAGGACTGACCGTTTTGAAATGAATGTCAGGCGGTATGTACGACTCAGACTGCCGGCAAAGTCATAGCTTTACTGCCGTCATCCCGGATCTTCGCTACGCTGCGTCCGGGATGACGAATTGAGGGTTTGTCAGCAGTCTGGCCTCTCTGCATGGCTGTTGATTGCGCCACCCCGGACTTGATCCGGGATCTGCCAAACTTGGCGGCCGAGGCCCCGGCTCAAGGCCGGGGCGGCTTTTCAAACCTGTTGCCTTCCACTCTGAGCGAAGAAATTCTTCAGTTGTTGTACCCGCGCCCGTCGGCGGCGCGGGCGAGTTCGCGGCCGCGTTTGGCTTCCCGGCGCACGGTGTAGATTGACGCGGCTATAATGACGGCGGCTCCGATCAGCGTTTCGAGCCGCGGCCACTGGCTGAAGACCAGTGCACCGAAGATCGTCGCATAGAGAAGCCGGGTGTAATCGAGGGAGGCGATGGCGGTGGCCTCTCCCGCCTTGAACGCCTGAATGTTGGCCATCTGGGCGGCCCAGGACACGATGCCGATCAGGAGCAGCAGTCCCCATTCCACCAGGGTTGGCATCTGCCAGGTGAGGGCTGCGGGGACCAGCATGATCAGACCGACACCGAAGGCCTGGTAAGTCAGGATGGTGACCGGTGCGTCGGTCCGGGTCAGTATGCGCACCACGATCATCACCATGCCGGCGCAGGCCGCGCCAGCGATGGCGAGCAGGGCAAAAGGATCGATCAGACCTTCACCGTCGGGACGCAGCATCAGCACAACCCCGAGGAACCCCACGATCGTCGCGCCCCAGCGGTGTACACCGACCTTTTCGCCAAGCAGCCAGATGGCGAAGATGGTCAGGAAGAAGGTCTTGGAGAAACTGATCGCGGTCGCATCGGCCAGCGGCAATTCGATGATGGCCGTGAATCCGAACAGCATGGCCGCTGTCGCGAAAACGATACGGGTAATCTGGAGACCCGGCCGTTGCGTTGCCAGGGAGGTGGGCAGACCGCTGAGGATTTGCGGTGCGACGATCACCAGCATGATCGCCTGCCGGACGAGGAGGATCTGAAAGACGCTGAGGTCCTGACCGACAAACTTGATCAGCGTGACCATGATTGAAAACAGGAACGCCGCCAGCAGGATCCAGATGGCGCCGACGGTGTTGGACGGCAGATGTCCGGTCTTTTCGGCGAACTTCCTGGCAAGGCGATTGCCCTTCTGAGGGCCGGAAACGCCGGCAGCCTGAGACGGCTCCGGATCTTTCTGGTGCATATCCATGTTGGTCCTGGCCCGGAAGTCTTTTGGAAAGGGCGATGCGAAATGAGCATCGCAAACAGTGTCAGTCAGGTCGGGCAGTTGGAGGTGATTGGACCAAACTTAGCGAATTTCCAGAAGAAGGGAAGAGGGGGCGGACGTTTGCCTTTCCGCCGGAGATGACCCTAAATATCCAATGACGCAGTCAGCGGAGGGAGGACCGGAATGCGCAAGATCCAGACCCAGGGTATTCACCATATCACCCTGGTCGGCGCCGATCGGCAGACATCCATCGATTTCTGGGAGGGGCTTCTGGGCATGCCTTTCGTGTTCGAACAACCAAATCTGGACGATGCAGAGCAGAGCCATCTCTATTTCGATCCGGGCGACGGCCGGCTGATCACCATCTTTACCAGCGAAGACCGCACACCGGATGCCAGTCCTGCGCCCCAGGCAACCGGCTGCGTCCATCATCTTGCGCTCGATGTTTCCCAGGCAACCTTCCGGCAGATCGCGGAGCGGCTTGACGCGCGCGGGATCGACCACAGCGGACCCGTCGACCGCGGTTTCATGGATTCGCTTTATTTCCGCGACCCTCTTGGTTTCCTGATCGAGCTTGCCAGCTACCGGTTCGTCCCGCCCGCAGGCGTGCTCATGGGCGAAGTCATGCTGGAAGCCCACAAGCTGAGGGTGGCGCGCGGCGACTACAATATTCAGGAAGTCCACCTGGCGGATGCCATCGAGAACCTGACCCGGGAGACCCGTCGCAGCCTGTCTGACGACAGGCTGGCGAAAAATCCCTATTCCCGCTAGGGCTGATTTGCAGCCGGGCCGTACGCTCTTTTTATCGCTGTCGATCGCAAGGCGGGGAGGCATGGAACGTCCGGGTGGTTCGGCTTTGTGGAATGAACGGAGACGAACCGCAACCTTATTGCGCTTGCGTCACCGTCATGTAATGCTCGCATTCAGGATGGGCATTTCGGCGCACGGACCGGAAGTGCCGCCAGGACTCCAATGAATGACAAGGTTGAAAAAGGCTCGCGCCGTAATCGCATCGGATGTTGTCGGTTGGCGTGAAGTCGTCAGTTTGCCGGAGCTGGGCGTTTTCGACATGCGGGCGAAGATCGATACCGGCGCGCGCACGTCCGCGCTTCATGCGGAAGACCAGGAAATCTTTGAGCGGGACGGGGTGAAATGGGTTCGCTTCAAGGTGCCTGCTTCCCGTCACCATGCGGATTTCAAGGTTGAGGTGCCGGTCCACGATGAGCGCGATATCAAGAATACCAGCGGTGTTCCCGAGCGGCGGATCGTCATCAGAACCTTGCTGCACCTGGGAGACCGTCACTGGCATGTGGATGTTTCGCTGGCGAACCGCGCGAATATGGGTTTCGACATGATCCTCGGGCGCACGGCCATCCGGCGGCACAAGGTCCTGGTGGATGCGGGGCGGTCCTTTCTGGCCGGCAAGCCCGCAGTAGCGACAAAACACTGACTGTCATTGTCCGGCGGAAAGAAGGTTTTCGGGAAGATCCCGGAGCCGGCCGGCATGGCGGTATTGAACCGAGAGGACCTATTCGATGAAAATCGCAATGCTGGCGCGCAATCCCGACCTCTATTCCCACAGGCGTCTCAAGGAAGCTGCGGAGACGGCTGGTCATGAACTGGAGATCATCAACACACTGCGGTGCTACATGAACATCGCCTCGCGGCGGCCGGAAATCTATTACAACGGTGAAAAGCTGACCGGGTTCGACGCGGTGATCCCGCGGATCGGAGCGTCCATCACCTTTTACGGTCTTGCGGTTCTGCGGCAGTTCGAAATGATGGGGGTCTATCCTCTGAATGAATCGGTGGCCATCGGCCGCTCGCGCGACAAGCTGCGCTCAACGCAGTTGCTGGCGCGCGACGGGATCGGTCTTCCGGTGACCACTTTCGCCCACGACCCCAAGATGACCGAGGAAGTTCTGCGCACAGCCGGCGGCGCGCCGGTGGTGATCAAGCTTCTGGAAGGCACCCAGGGCATCGGGGTGGTTCTGGCAGATACGGAACGCTCGGCCATATCGGTGATCGAGGCCTTCCGCGGCGCCAACGTGAATATTCTGGTGCAGGAATTCATCAAGGAAGCCGGTGGAACCGATATCCGCGCACTGGTGGTCGGCGGCAAGGTCATCGCCGCCATGAAACGCACGGGCGCGGAAGGGGAATTCCGCTCCAACCTTCATCGCGGCGGCAGCGCCGCGTCCATCAAGATCTCGCCGGAAGAGCGCTCGACGGCCATCCGGGCGGCCAAGTCCATGGGTCTCAACGTTTGCGGCGTCGACATGCTGCGGTCCAACCACGGGCCGGTGGTGATGGAAGTCAACTCTTCACCCGGCCTGGAAGGCGTGGAGAAGGCGACCGGCATCGATGTTGCCGGGAAGATCATTGCCTTTCTCGCAAAGAACGCCCAGGTGGGCAAAACCAAGACAAAGGGACGCGGGTAAGGTCACCCGCCTTCGTCGCTTCTGAATATGATCAACGAAACGAGATCGTGAGATATGCCGGCCAGCTCATTCCACATCGGTGAACATGTCGTGGCGCCGGGAACCCGGCGCACGGTGGACTTGCCCGTCAGTGTCCTTTCCGATCATACGCCCGTGACCATGTCGGTGCATGTGCTGCACGGCCGCAAACCCGGGCCGGTGATGTTCGTCAGTGCGGCGGTCCATGGCGACGAAGTGATCGGGGTGGAGATCGCCAGGCGGCTGCTCAAGGCGCCGCAGCTTGAAGCGCCGGAACTGGAAAAGCTCAAGGGGACATTGCTGGTCATACCGATCGTCAATGCTTTCGGTTTTCTCAACCATTCCCGCTACCTGCCGGACCGACGCGATCTGAACCGATCCTTCCCCGGCAGCCTGAAGGGATCGCTGGCAGGGCGTCTTGCGAACCTGTTCATGACGGAAATCGTCAGCCGGGCCGACTATGGAATAGACCTGCATTCAGCGGCGGTTCACCGCACCAACCTGCCACAGATCCGGGTGTCGCCGTCGCAACCCGAAACCCTGGTTCTTGCGAAGGCCTTCGGCGCCCCTGTCATCCTGACATCCAAGGTTCGCGAAGGATCGATGCGCGAGGCGGCCCAGTCCAAGGGCAAGGATGTGCTGGTGTTCGAGGCGGGGGAGGGGCTGCGTTTCGACGAAATGTCCATTCGCGCCGGCGTTTCGGGAATATTGCGCGTGATGCGGACGCTGAAGATGCTTGGGCCGAAGGGCATCACCCGGCCGAAGGTCCGTTCCATCCTGACCAAGTCCAGCTATTGGGTCCGGTCCCCGGCGGGCGGTCTTCTCAGGCCGTTCAAGTCGACCGGTGATGTCGTGGAGCCGCAAATGCTGCTGGGAATTGTCTCCGATCCGTTCGGCGAGATCGACCGGAATGTTGTCGCGGACTACGGCGGGCTGATTGTTGGACGCTCGAACCTGCCTGTCGTCAATGAAGGCGACGGCCTGTTTCATATCGCCGATGTCAGCGAGAAATACGATGCGGAACTGACGCTCGACAGTCTTGCCTCGCAGCTTGTCGCCGACCCCTTGTTCGATGAGGATGAAATCATCTAGAGTCGATCAACGAGCGCTCATATGCGTTTTTTTACCGTCGGCCGGTTTCCTGATGCGATTGTTCTGATATTGTCATATGGCCTCATCCGCCATTGCGCACTATGATTGAGCCATCGCTCCTGGTGTTCGGCATTCCCGGGAAGATCTTCCCAAAAACTGCAGGTCCCGTTTCATGAACCAGATGGTCACTCCGAAATTCGGTGTTGGCGCTCCACTGCGTCGCAAGGAAGACGAGCCGCTCCTGACAGGGCACGGCATTTATACCGGCGATTACACGCCGCAAGGATGCCTCCACAGTTATGTTCTGCGGTCGGCCATGGCACACGCGAAGATAAGCCTTGGCAATGTGGACGACATCCGGGCGATGGACGGGGTCCGGATGGTCCTGACCGGCGCGGAGCTTGCCGGCAGGTCCATGCCCTGCCTGGGGCGGCCCAAGCAGATCGACGGGACGAGCTTTCCGATCCCCGAGCAGCCGGTGCTGTGTTCGGATACGGTGCGTTATGTGGGCGATGCGATTGCCTTCATTGTCGCCGACAGTCTCGATATCGCCCGCAATGCCGCTGAAATGTTGGAAGTCGACTACGATCCGCTGGATGCGGTTGTCGGCATAGAAAAGGCGCTCGCTCCCGGCGCGGTTCAGGTCTGGCCCGAATTCGGTTCCAACGTCTCCTTCACGTACGGACAGGGCGACGAGGCGAAGACCGCCGAGGCTTTCGCACAGGCCGACAAGATTGTTTCGATCGATCTGGTCAACAACCGCATCGTCGCCAACTACATGGAATTGCGCGGCTGCGTCGCCGAGTTCAATTCCGAAAGCGGCCGTTTCAAGCTGACCCTGGGAACCCAGGGCGGTCACGGCATGCGCGACACCATTTGCGGCATTCTGGATCTGCCCAAGGAAGACCTGCAGGTGATCACGCCGGAAGTCGGTGGCGGTTTCGGGACAAAAGGCTTCTGCTACCGCGAATATCCGCTGGCCATGATTGCTGCCCGCGAGCTTGGCCTGCCGGTGCGCTGGGCCGGGGACCGTATGGATCATTTCGTCACCGATGCCCATGGCCGCGACAATCTCAGCCATGGGGAGCTGGCTCTGGACGGTGAAGGTCGGATCCTCGGACTGAGAGTGGACGTGAAGGCCGCCATGGGCGCCTATCTGCACCAGTTCGGCCCGTTCATTCCCTTTGTCGGCACATCCATGACCTCCGGGCTCTATGATATCCCGGCCGTATTCGCCAAGGTCGAAGGCGTCTACATGCATACGGTGCCGACGGACGCCTTCCGCGGGGCAGGGCGGCCGGAAGCGGCCTATCTCATCGAAAGACTGATTGAAAAGGCCGGCGAGGAAACCGGGCTCGGCTCGGTGGAAATCCGCAAGCGGAATTTCATCAAGCCGGAGCAGTTGCCCTATACGACCGGAACCGGCCGCATGTACGACACGGGCGATTTTGCAGGTCATCTGGACAAGGCCCTGGAGGTTGCCGACTGGGCGGGCTTCAAGGCACGCCAGGACGCCAGCGCCGCTGTAGGAAAATACCGCGGCATCGGCCTCTGCTCCTATGTCGAGGCCTGCGCCTTTCCCGGCAGCGAGGAAGCGACGCTGGAGCTGGATGCGAACGGCGGACTGACTCTGCTGATCGGCACCCAGACCAACGGCCAGGGGCATGCAACGGCCTACAGCCAGGTCGTGGCGGAACAGTTCGGCGTATCCATCGACGATATCGAGGTCATCCAGGGCGATACCGACCGGGTGCGCAAGGGCGGTGGCACGGGCGGATCGCGTTCGATCCCGATCGGCATGCCGTCGGTGCGCGATGCCAGCGTTGCACTGGTCAAGAAGGTCAAGGAGCTGGCCGCCGACAAGCTCGAGGCCGGGATCGAGGATCTCGAACTGGAAAGCGGCGTCGTGCGTGTCGTGGGAACCGACCAGCAGGTGACGCTGGCCGAAATCGCGGCTTCGTCGGGCGAAACGCTCAAGGCCAGCGAAGAAGTCAGCCAGAGCGAAGCGACCTATCCCAACGGCACCCATATCTGCGAGGTCGAGGTCGATCCGGAGACCGGCGATGTCACGGTTGAAAACTATGTCATTGTTGACGATTTCGGCGTCACCGTGAATCCCATCCTGCTTGCCGGCCAGGTGTATGGCGGCACGGTCTCGGCGATCAGCCAGGCGCTGTGCGAACACACGGTCTATGACGACGAGGGCCAGTTGCTGACGGCGTCCTTGCTGGATTATCAGATGATCCGTGCGGCCGATCTGCCGGATATCCAGTTCGAAACCCACAACATTCCTTCCACGACCAACGCCATGGGCATCAAGGGGGCCGGTGAGGCCGGGTCCATCGGTGGCTGCGCCTCCGTGATGAACGCGGTGCAGATGGCCCTCAAGGAGGGAGCCGGGGTCACCGAGGTGATCGATATGCCCGCAACCCCGCTCCGGGTCTGGGACGCGATCCAGGCGGCAGGCTAGGTTCATCCGGCTATACCAGGCGTCTGGATGCGGAAATTCGCTTGATACGAAAATCAGAGGCCGGCGCGGGACGCCGGCCTTCGTTTGTCGATAACCTCGCCTTCATCACCCCGGTTCGCGCGGCGCTTTGCCGGGATGATGACGGTGAGAGCATGCTTTTGTCAGCAGTCTGAAGAGCCGTTCGCAAAAGGGCTACGTACCCATCAGCACGTTCCAGCCGGATAAATCTGCCAGCCGCCCGGGACGGTCTCCGCCTGAGAGCGAACTCGCGCGAATGTGTCTGTGGTTTGTTTCAATTATACGTTTGAAATGGCCGGTTCTTGCCGCAATCTGAGCTTTCCCTGTCGTGTGTGGCGCGATTCACCTCTTTCCAGAAACAGGATCCTCCCTGTGTTCAAGTCCTTCTTTCCAAGACCCCACCTGTTTTTTACCTCCGCTGTTATCTGGTCCCTGGCCGCCGTGCTTGTTTGGTACGGCTTTGCCGACGATCTCGGCGGACCGCTCGGTTTCGGCTCCATGCCGGAGGACGTGTTGCCACCGGTCGGCCTGAGTTTCTTCATCACGCCCGACTTTCTCTGGTTTTATGTCTATTACGCGCTCAGTACGGGAATATTCTGCGGGGTCTGGTCGTTCCTGGCACGGAACCACCCCTGGCAGATCTGGTCGATCTGGGGATCGGCTCTGATCATCTTCACGACCTATTTTTCCGTCCAGGTGTCGGTGGCGATCAACAACTGGCGGCGGCCCTTCGGCGACACGCTGCAGAATGCCTTGCAGGGGGACAAGGGCGTCACCGCGGTAGACTTCTACTCCCTGATGCTGAGCTTCGCGGAAATCGTTTCCCTGAGCGTGACGCTGTTTGTGGTGACGCGGTTTTTCGTCAGCCACTACATCTTCCGCTGGCGCACCGCGATGAACGATTATTATGTCAGCAAATGGGGCAATGTGCGCCACATCGAAGGGGCCTCGCAGCGTATCCAGGAAGACACCATGCGTTTCGCGCTGATCATGGAAGGGCTGGGTGTTTCCATGATCGATGCGGTCATGACCCTCATCGCCTTCCTGCCGGTCCTGTTCGCCCTGTCCGGCTATGTACAGACCCTGCCGATCATCGGCGAGATTCCGGCGCCCCTGTTTACGATGGCAATCTTGTGGTCGCTGTTCGGGACGGTGCTCCTGGCGGTGGTCGGCATCAAGCTGCCGGGCCTGGAGTTCCACAACCAGCGCGTCGAGGCCGCCTATCGTAAGGAACTCGTCTACGGTGAGGATCACGAGCACAGGGCGCAGCCGGTCACCCTTCAGGAGCTGTTCTCCAATGTGCGGCGGAACTATTTCCGGCTTTATTTTCACTACCTCTATTTCAACCTCACCCGCAGCGTCTACCTGCAGGCGGATAACCTGTTCACCTATTTCCTTCTCGTTCCAACCATGGTAGCCGGTACGATCACTTACGGCATTGTCCAGCAGATCCTGACCGCTTTCGGGCAGGTGTCCTCCTCGTTTCAGTATCTGGTCAATTCCTGGACGACGATCATCGAGCTGCTTTCCATCTACAAACGCCTGAAAGGCTTCGAGGTCTCTATTGCCGAGCGGGAAAGTCTGATGACGGACGGAGCGGGAGAACCGGTCTCCCACCCGGCTGAGGGTTCATAAACCAGCGCCGCCGATCTGGCGTTACCCAACCTGATCCTCGCGGTTCTGCGGCCCGACGCACCGCGTGAGACACCTTTCTGCGCCGGGCCGCGGAAGATCTGCATGACGCTTCGGAGCGTATTGTCCCGCTTTTCGGGTCCGCCAGCGCAGTCGGGCATGACCCGGCACGCACCGCTGATCGGCATCTCGCTGAAACTGGCCTCGACCATCGCGTTTTTCATGATGGCGACCGCCCTCAAGATCGCCGCCGACACCGTGCCCATCGGCGAACTGGTATTTGCCCGAAATTTCTTCGGCCTGTTCCCGGTCCTGCTGATGGTCGCCATGCGCGGTGAACTGGTGCTGGCTTTCCGGACGAAAAATCCGAAAGGGCATCTGACCCGCGCGACCGTCGGCCTTTCCGCCATGGTCTGTTCGTTCACCGCGCTTTACCTGCTGCCTTTGCCGGACGCCACGGCCATCGGCTTCGCAACGCCGCTGTTTGTGGTGGTGCTGGCGTTTTTCCTGCTCGGGGAACAGGTGCGGATTTATCGCTGGAGCGCCGTCGTGATCGGGTTTCTCGGCATTCTCGTGGTGCTGTCGCCGCATCTGGGCGAAAAGGAACTGGACAATGCCTCCACACTCGGCGCGCTGCTGGGCACGGCAGGCGCCGGTTTCGGCGCGCTTGCCATGATCACCGTGCGCAAGCTCTGCGAGACGGAACGCACCTCGACCATCGTCACCTGGTTCGCCGGATCGGCGACAGTTCTGTCGCTGCTGACCCTGCCGCTGGGTCTTGTCGTTCCGGAATTTGCCTGGGTGGTCCCGGATGCGGAGACGGCCGGCCTGCTGCTGCTGATCGGTCTCGCCGGCGGTGTCGGCCAGATCCTGCTGACGCAGAGCTACCGGTTCGCCGATGCCTCGACCATCGCGCCCTTCGACTACGTCAACATGCTCTGGGCGATCATCGTCGGCTGGCTGATCTTTTCGGAGATACCGGTTCCAGAAGTGGTGATCGGTGCGCTGATCGTCATTGCCGCAGGCGTTTTCGTCATCTACCGCGAACACAAACTCGGCCTCGACCGCACCAAATCCCGCCGCGCGTCGTCACCGTCGAGATCGTGAGAGCGCCTTTACAGGCCGACTTCAAACGCTGAATGCCGTCCCGGCCCTGAGCCGGGACCTATCCCGAAAAGACCCCGGTTCAAGGCCGGGGAGGCACTTCGTGCCTGGAATTTCCTGACTACTGCGGCTTGTACAGGAAAGTCTCGACGGCGCTTTTGGTGCCGTCCGGGAAGATCAGCTGCACGCTGATGGACTGGGTCGAGCCATCGGGCCGTTCCAGGTAGGGCTTTTCCTTCAGGACGGCGTTCGGGTTGTCCGGATTGCATTCATCCAGTTCCCAGATCTGGTCCAGTGGGCCGCCGTTCAGACCGTAGAAAACAAAGTCGATACCGCATTTCCATGCTTCCAGGTGGGTGAAATAGATCAGTTCCTGACCCTGCCAGTCCCGGAAGCCCACCCAGTTGGCCTTGGTCACGTCAAGGATCTGCTTGATCTGCTCCGGCGGCATGCCCTGGGCGGACGCCGGAAGCGGAAGGAAGCTGAGGCCCAGTATGAGGGCGGCGGATTTCAAAATGCGCATGGAATATCTCCTGATCGGAAAAGCGTGCGATAAATCAGTCGGGCCTCCTGCGTTCAAACAGATGCGGGAGGTCCACACCCTAGAAAGCCTTGAAGGTAATGATGGTTTTCGTGTCCTGAATGCCGTCGATGGGATGCACCTTTTCATTGACGAAATGGCCGATATCGGCACCGTCTTCGATATAGAATTTTATCAGAAGATCATAATCGCCGCTGGTGGAATAGACCTCGGAGGCAATCTCCGCGTCGGCGATCGCGCTGGCGACCTGGTAAGTCTTGCCGAGCTGGCATTTGATCATCACGAAAAACGGGGTCATGCGGCGCTCCGGACATTGGGACGAGAGCATCACGCGGTCCTGCGAAGACACACAGGATGCTCTCTCATTTCAAGATCGATCAGCTTTCGGCCTTTGATGCAATTGTGATCGAACGGCCGCTGATCCGGATAAATTTCTTCTCAAGGACATCGCCCATCTCGGCATTCCAGTCAATTGCCTCAGCAGTTAATCGGCAAGGGTTCGTGGCGAGCGGGGACTTGCAAAAGCGGACGGGCCTTGTTAGCTGTCAGATATCTCATGGGGGTGCCTGGCTATAGTGGCTCGGGCTGAGAGGCGACTGGCCAACTCCTTGAACCTGATCCGGCTTGTACCGGCGGAGGGATTTGAGATGATGACATCCAGGGCAGATCGCCCGCTCCACATCCATCGTCATACCGGCGCATTCGCGGTCCTCTCGGGAGGTGCCTCATGAGCCTCACCGTTGCCGCGTCCACCGACGGCCTGTCCGCCGAGACGGTTTACGAGCTTCTGCTGCGGGTGCGCGAGAAGACGCCGCGTGTCCACGCGATCACCAACGGGGTCGCGCAGAACTTCACCGCCAATGTGCTGCTGGCGCTCGGCGCGGTCCCGTCCATGACCATCGCCGAAGAGGAAGTCGCCGGATTCGCCGGGAGTGCGGATGCGCTGCTCGTCAATCTGGGAACCCTTGACGAGACCCGGCGCGCGGCAATCCCGCTTGCCATCGAGGCGGCGAGAACCGCCGGGCGGCCGGTCAGCATCGATCCGGTCTTCGTCAACCGTTCGCCGGTTCGCTGTGCCTATGCGACAGAGCTTCTGTCCTGCGGTCCGGACCTCGTGCGCCTGAATGCACCGGAAATGGAAGCGCTGTTTCCCGGAAGGACCGGCGTGGAAGAAATGATCGCTGCAGGAACGGTGTTCGCGGTGACCGGTGAAGAAGACAAGATCGAAAGCAGCAACAGGGATTTCCGGCTCTTGAACGGACATCCGCTGATGGCGCGTGTGACGGCGACGGGATGTGCGGGCGGGGCGGTGCTTGCCGCCTTCGCGAGCGTGGAGACCGACCGGGCGCTTGCTGCCGCCTGTGGCTTGTCGGTGTTCAACATCGCCGGAGAAGTCGCGGCTGCACGCTCTTGCGGTCCGGGCACCTTCGTGCCGGAGTTGCTCGACGCGCTCTATGCGATGAGCCTTGTCGATATCGAGGCCCGGCTCAAGGCCGCCTGACGACTGTTCCCATTTCAGAACGAAGAGGAGACGCCCATGACCGCTATCGCGGTGACAATAGCAGGGTCGGATTCCGGCGGAGGGGCCGGCATTCAGGCAGACCTGAAGACCTTTTCCGCAAACGGTGTCTACGGCGCCAGTATTCTGACGGCCCTGACCGCGCAGAACACCCTCGGTGTGAGCGCCATTCACGACGTTCCGCCCGATTTCGTACGCGCCCAGATGGATGCGGTCTATTCGGACCTGAAGGTGAATGCGACCAAGATCGGCATGCTGTCGCGTGTCGATGTCATCGAGGCGGTCGCCGAAGGTCTGGCGGTGCATGACACCGGACCGGTGGTTCTCGATCCGGTGATGGTGGCCGCCTCCGGGGATCCGCTGCTTGCCGAAAGTGCTGTCGACAGCCTGATGAGCCTGCTCGTGCCGCGCGCCGATGTGATCACGCCGAACCTCCATGAAGCTGCCCGCATGCTGGAGGGAGAGGTGGCGGACAGCGAGGCCGCCATGCGCGCACAGGCCGAACAGTTGCTTGAGCGCGGGGCCAGGTCCGTATTGCTGAAAGGCGGGCACGGCACGAGCGACGAAAGCGCGGACCTTTTCATCGACCGGAGCGGAACCGAACTCTGGCTGCGGCAGGACCGTATCGCGACCAACAACACGCATGGAACAGGCTGCACCCTGTCGTCCGCCATAGCCGCCGGACTGGCGGCGGGAAAGGATCTGGAAACCGCGCTCAGGCACGCGAAAACCTATATCCAGTCCGCAATCGCTGCCGCCGACCGCCTCGACATCGGTGCGGGGCACGGACCTGTCCATCACTTTCATGAATTCTGGAGAAAATGAGATGTCTGACGGATCCTCAAACGCCAGCAAGACGATAAATCGCAGGGCACTGCTCGGGGCGTCCGCCGCTGCCGGTGCCTCAGTCCTGGCAGCTCCCGCCCTTGCGCAGGAAAACGCCACCCTCGAATGGAAGATGGTGACCTCCTGGCCGAAGAACCTGCCGGGTCCCGGTGTGACCGCGCAGCGGATTGCCGACCGGGTCGGCGAAATGTCCGGCGGCCGGATGCGCATTCGGCTTTATGCGGCCGGAGAACTGGTTCCGGCGCTGGGCGTGTTCGAGGCTGTCGCAGCTGGAACGGCCCAGATGGCGCATACGGCGTCGTTCTTCTGGCAGGGCAAGATCCCTGCTTCGGTCTATTTCACCGCGATCCCCTTCGGTCTCCTGCCTCATGAACACATCGCCTGGATCGAGCAGGGCGGCGGGCAGGCGCTGTGGGACGAGCTCTACGCGCCCTTCGGCCTGAAGCCGGTGATGGCGGGCAACACCGGCGTGCAGATGGGGGGCTGGTACAGGCGAGAGATCAACAGTCTCGCCGACCTCAAGGGGCTCAAGATCCGGATGCCGGGACTTGGCGGCGAGGTGATGCGCCGGCTCGGCGCGACACCGGTCAGCCTGCCGCCGGGCGAATTGTTCCAGGCCCTGCAGACCGGCGTTCTGGACGCGACCGAATTTCTCGGTCCCTGGTCCGACCGGGCCATGGGCTTCCACAAGGCCGCCAAATCCTATTATTCGCCGGGCTTCCACGAACCGAACGGCACGGGGGAAGCGATCTTCAATCAGGTCGCGCTTGACGGACTGCCCGAGGAGTTGCGGGCAATCGTTCTGGAGGCCTGCCGGGCGGAGAACGGACGGGCCCTTGCCGAAAGCGACTGGCAGAACGCCGGCAGCCTGAAGCTGCTTCAGGAAGAAGATGGCGTCACGGTCAGGTTCTATCCGGAGGATGTTCTGGTCGCCTTGCGGGAAACCGCTGCCGTGGTTCTGGCCGAATTTGCCGAAAAGGACCCGCTTAGCGCGCGTATTCAGGAAAGCTACACCGCTGCCCTGGTTCGTCTGGCGCCCTGGAGCGATGTTGCCATGCGGCGCTTCCTGACGGCCCGGGACGGTTAGCCCTGTCACCGGTCGGGTGCGAAAGTGCGTGCCGGCCGGCGCCGGATCGCGGCGGCTCTTCGGTCGCAGACAAACAGGTTTATGACGAGGGAGCGGGGCAGCAATGCCTCGCTTTTTCCGATTCAGCCGGAGAAACGGGCCATTTCATAAGTCGGACCATTGGTGTTTTTGCGAAGGTATTTCAAGGGACTTATCCCCCGGATGCCGATGTTCCCCTGGGAAACCTGTGGCAAAGCCGCAACGATCCAACACTAATGCACGTCAGAGAAAATGCGTAGTCGCCCTGCCTAATAATTAGGCAAGTGAGCAAACATGTGTCGTTGGTGTGACGAACCGTCGCCGAACATATCCTTTTCGAAGAGTTTGAGAGGTGCAACCAAAAATATCTTGTCACATCACGGCGTATTTTGCGGTGCAGCATCAAAAACCGCAGCAGGTCTTCCCGTTATTATTAGGTTGAAACCTGAAACTTTCTCCCGAAAATCTGTCTTCAGTTGTCGTGGAACACCCGGCGGGACGGGTAGGGGAGGAAACGCTATGACAAGCGTAAACAAAAAAACCATTCTATTTGCTGCAACCGCAGTCGCACTATCTATGATTGCAGGTTCGGCTCATGCGGGCGGCTTTGCGCTACGTGAGCAGAGCGCTTACTATCAGGGCATGTCTTTTGCGGGCTACGGAACGACGGGTGGCGGCATATCGTCGATGTACTGGAACCCGGCGTCCCTGATGGGCGCAGAGAAGGGACTGACCGTCGAAGCGCATAACACGGGCCTGTTTCCCGTTTCCGAGATCGATGGCACCCTGTCCGGAGGTCTTCTGGGATCATCTTCCATCGGCAGTGGCGATATTGCTTCCGATGCTTTCATTCCGGCGTCCTATGCGGCCTACCGGCTGAATGACAATCTGATCTTCGGTGTCGGCATCAACGCGCCGTTCGGTCTTTCTACCAAACCAGACATGAACTGGGCCGCACAGTTCTATTCCAGGTCGTCCTCGGTCTTTTCGATCAACGTGAACCCGGCCATTGCCTATCAGATCAACGACATGGTCACGGTCGCGGTCGGTGTGCAGGTTCAGTATCTCGACGTTGCCCTGAAATCCGCCGATGCGACGTCCGGTGCGGGCTTCCCGCGATCCAATGAGATCACTGGGGATGGCGTCGGCTTCGGCGTCACCGCCGGTGTGACCGTGCGTCCCTTCGAGGGCACCGAAATCGGCGTAGGCTACCGTTCGGGGGTGGGTCACGACCTGGAGGGAGACCTCTTCGCCAGCGGTACGCGCAGCGCGATCGGTCTCGGCGTGGTGACGCCGGATATGGTCAACATCTCTGCCCGGCAACGCTTGACCGACAAGTTCCGGGTGCTGGGCACCGTCGAGTGGACCAACTGGAGCCGCCTGAAATCGCCGCGTGCGATCTCGGACGCATCGGGTGCGACACTGACCACGCTGCATTTCAACTACGACGACGGCTGGTTCTTCTCGCTTGGCGGCGAGTACGACTTCAACGAGAAACTGACCTTGCGCGCCGGTCTCGGATACGAGATTTCCCCGATCGACGAGGAAATCCGGTCCACACGTCTGCCGGACAACAATCGTTGGTGGCTGTCGGCAGGTGGGAGCTACAATTTCAACCAGCATCTGTCCTTTGATCTGGGCTACACCCACATCATCCCGGAATCGACCAAGATCAACATCGATCCCAGCCATCAGGACTACAATTCGACCTTCGGGACCTACGCCGCCGACGTCGACAGCCATGTGAACATCATCTCGGCTTCGCTGCGCTACAAGTTCTGACGGCCCTCCGCAGACGCTTCAAATGAGAAAGGCCGGGGCTTGCCCCGGCCTTTCCAGTTTCAAAAAGGTCCGGCAAACCTCAAAAGGCGGAGGGAAACAGGCCGCCGTCCATGAGGATGTTCTGACCGGTGATATACCCGGCCTGCCGGGAGCACAGGAAGGCGCAGGTCTGGCCGAATTCCTCTGCCGTTCCGAAGCGCTGTGCCGGAATTTCCGCAGCTTGGGCCGCGCGCACCTGATCGACGCTCTTGCCGGTTTGCTCGGCGGCGCGTGTGAAGCCGCCTTTCAGGCGGTCGGTGTCCATCTTTCCGGGAAGCAGATTGTTGATCGTGATGCCGTGCGGAGCGAGTTGCCGGCAGACGCCGGCCAGAAATGCCGTGAGGCCCGCGCGGGCACCACTGGACAGGTCAAGACCTTCAATCGGCATCCTGACAGAGAGGGAGGTGATGTTGACAATCCTTCCGAAGCCGCGTTCCTGCATGCCCGGGGCAACTGCCTGGATCAGTTCGACAGGCGTGATGAAATTCTGGATGGCTCCGTCCAGCATCGCGGCCCGGTCGAGTTCGGAATAGTCCCGGCGGGGCGGGCCGCCGTTGTTGTTGACCAGGATGTCGGGGTTAGGGCAGGCCGCCAGCAGGGCTTCCTGGCCTTCGCGGGTGGAAACATCCGCTGCAACGCTGGTTACTTTCACCTTGTGGGCCGCCTCGATGGCGGCTTTTGTTTCGGACAGCACGGCTTCGTCGCGTCCGTTCAGAACGATTTCGCACCCCGCTTCGGCCAGGGCCTCCGCACAGCCCCTGCCGAGACCTCGGCTGGATGCGCAGATGATCGCCTTCTTGCCTTCAAGACCCAGGTCCATGGAATGTCTCCTTCTGTTTCCGCTTTGGCGGTTTGTCGCCGGTGTGTCGCAACCTGTCAATCGCCCGCACGACCCGATGCCTCCGTGCTGGATGCGGTTGATGTGCCGGAAAGTTTCAACCGTGTATCGGGTAAAGACAAAACCGATTCCGTCAAAGCGTTTTACGATTGAAACAAACCATTTGAATGCAAAGCACTCCAGGCCAAGTGGTGTTGATCATGGAGGCGGACGGCAGACATCAGACAGAAGGACGCAAGTGGTGTCATAATATTGATACTTGAATCGCGTCTATAGCGCTCCAGAGAGAATATGGAGAAGTGCTATGTCTACCGCAGAGACATCACGGCATTACCGGGCTTTGTTCATTTCTGACGTTCATCTTGGCACACGGGGCTGCCAGGCGGATATGCTGCTGGATTTCCTCAAGGACAACGATGCGGAGACCATCTATCTGGTCGGCGACATTGCCGACGGATGGCGTCTGAAGCGGTCCTGGCACTGGCCGCAGCTGCACAACGATGTCGTGCAGAAAATCCTCCGCAAAGGCCGCAAGGGAGCCCGGATCATCTACATTCCGGGCAATCATGACGAGTTCCTGCGCAATTTTCTCGGCACCCACTTCGGCGGGGTCGAGGTGACCGACAGCATCATCCATGAATCCGCCAGCGGCAAGCGCTACCTTGTCATCCATGGAGACCAGTTCGACGTCGTGATCCGCCACGCCAAATGGCTGGCGTTTTTCGGCGACAAGGCCTACGTGACAGCGCTCGGCGTCAATACGTGGCTTAATGTTGTCCGCCGCCGCCTTGGCCTTACCTACTGGTCGCTGTCGGCCTGGGCGAAGCTGAAGGTCAAGAATGCCGTCAGCTTTATCGGACGGTTCGAGGAGGCGCTGTCGGACGAGGCGCGCCGCCAGGGGGTGCAAGGGGTGATCTGCGGTCACATCCACCATGCCGCTGATCGCGACGTGAACGGCATACACTATATAAACACGGGTGATTGGGTGGAGAGCTGTACTGCGGTAGCAGAACACCATGATGGTACGTTTGAGGTGATCCGATGGGTGGAACAGACCCAGACAGGAGCGGTGCCGGCGAAGTCCAGGGAAACAGCGGTCGCCGCATGAGTTCCATCCTGATCGTGACGGATGCTTGGCGTCCGCAGATAAATGGTGTTGTCCGGTCCCTGGAGCGAACGGCGGAACAGCTTGAAGACATCGGAATTCGGGTCGAGTTCCTCTCGCCCCAGGCGTTCAGAACCCTGCCGTGTCCCACATATCCGGAAATCCGCCTGTCGCTGACCCATCGCGGCATCGTCGGCCGGAAAATCGAAGAATTCGATTGCGAGCATCTGCATATTGCCACGGAAGGCCCGCTGGGACTTCTGGCTGCCAGTTTTGCACGCAAGTCCGGGCGGCCTTTCACGACGAGCTATCACACCCGGTTTCCCGAATATGTTTCCGCACGTTTGCCGATCCCGCTTTCCTGGTCCTACAGCTGGCTGCGCAGGTTCCACAATTCGGCGAGCGGCTGCATGGTGGCGACGCGCTCGCTGGAGCAGGATCTGCGCGACCGGGGCTTCCAGAACCTGATGCGCTGGTCGCGCGGCGTGGATGAGCAGCTTTTCAGGCCCTATGAGGGCTCGGTGCTGCCGGCGGAGCTGCCCAGGCCTGTGTTCATGTATGTCGGCCGGGTGGCGATCGAAAAGAACATCAGGGCCTTCCTGGACCTCAAGCTCGACGGGTCCAAGGTGGTCGTTGGCGACGGACCGCAACTGGAGACGCTCCGGCGCGAATATCCGGACACGCATTTTACCGGCTCCAGAACGGGTGAGGATCTGGCGCGTCATTATTCAGACGCTGATGTTTTCGTGTTTCCGTCGCTGACGGACACATTCGGAAACGTAATGCTCGAAGCGCTTGCCTGCGGTGTGCCCGTAGCTGCCTATCCGGTGATGGGGCCACTGGATGTCATCGGCGATACAGGCGCCGGGGTGCTGTCGGAAAATCTTCAGGAAGCTGCGGAGGCCGCACTGGACATTCCGCGCGATCATTGCCGGCAGATCGCCATGAACTACACGTGGGCGGCAAGCGCCCGGCAGTTTCTCGACAACTGCATAGAAGCCCGGGACATCTACAACGGCACGTCCGGGCAGGCGAGGGCGGCGGAATAGGTCTGCGCGGCTTCTGCCCGGGAAGGGTGGGGAAGGGCCTGTGAGTTAATCGGGTCTTCCGCCTTTGGTGTTGATGTCACTCCCGAACCTCACTACTCATCTGTTCCTGTCGATTACCATCGGGACGGATACAGATGAGCGATATGCAGCTTCAGGCCGAGCAGGGCAAGACACCGGTATCTTCCGGCAACGCAATCACGTTCGAGGATATCGAGGCGGCCGCTGTACGGATTGGCGGCGAGGCGCTCGCCACACCGCTCCTGCGGCATCCTCTCTTGGACGAGCGGACCGGGGCGCGGGTGTTCATCAAGGCGGAGAACCTGCAGCGCAGTGGGTCCTTCAAGTTCCGCGGTGCCTTCAATTGCCTCAATCTTATTCCTGAGGAGGCCCGTCCCAGGGGTGTGGTGGCCTGTTCTTCGGGAAATCATGCCCAAGGGGTCGCCGCCAGTGCGCAGCTTCTCGGCATGCCGGCCACCATCGTCATGCCGGCCGACGCACCGGCAATCAAGCTGGAGCGCACGCGCGGCTATGGTGCAACAGTGGTCACCTATGACCGGGAAACCGAAGACAGGGAAGCCATCGCAGCGGCGCTTTGCGCGCAAACTGGCGCGACCCTGGTACACCCCTATAACGACCCGGCGGTGATTGCCGGCCAGGGGACCGTCGGGCTGGAAATGGCCGCCCAGGCCACGGCACTCGGTGTGGAGCTTGACCATGTGCTGGCCTGCACTGGCGGCGGCGGGCTTTCGAGCGGGATTGCGCTCGCGATGGCGTCCAGGTCACCGTCCACGCTGTTCCATACCGTGGAACCGGAATTGTTCGACGATTACAAGAGATCCCTTGAAGCGGGAACGCGCCTGTCGAACGCGGCAAAATCCGGCTCCATCTGCGATGCGCTCATGTCGGTCTCTCCCGGTGAAATCGGGTTTTCCATACTCCGCAAGCTGGCGGGAGAGGGCGTGAGCGTTTCCGATGAGGAAGTTCTGGACGCGGTCGCCTTTGCCTTCAGGGAGCTCAAGCTGGTAGTCGAGCCGGGTGGCGCAGCAGCGCTGGCGGCGGTCCTTTCCGGCAAGCTTCCGATCGCGAACGCGGCTGTCGGGATTGTCCTGACCGGTGGCAACATCGATCCGCAGATGATGGTGAAGGTGCTCTCCCGCTAAAACTCGCCGCCTGCCGGCCCGGTATTTCAAGGAAAAAGGGCGCTGCCATCCGGCAACGCCCTTTCTTTTTCGCAAAGACCGGTCGGTCCGCTTAGTTGAAGAGTGCCTGACGCTCGGCTTCGGTCAGTTCTTCCAGCGGATCGGCGTCCTTTGACGTTTCTTCCGTCATTTCCCACTCGGCGTCGGCGTCGGCTTCCTCGGCTGCATCTTCGGCAGCGGTCTCGGGGGCTTCCTCGGCAACTTCATCCGTTGTGGCATCGACTTCCGTGTCGAACAGTTTTTCAATCGCCGCCTCGTCGAGCAGCGCATCCGCGTCGTCGCCGCCGGCCGCGTCGTCTTCAGGCGCTGCTTCTTCATCGGCATCGTCACCGGCGGGGGAAGCAAACATGTCATCGATCGCGTCGGCACCCATCGGTTCGTCGCCACCTGCCATGATGGCGTCGACGTCTGAATCGCTGGCATGGCTGTTGGCCGGTGCGGCAGCTTCGGTCTCGTTGATAGCCGCGTCCAGGACATCGTCACTGACCGACATCAGTTCATCGACGCTGTTCTGGGAAACGCCTTTTCCTTCGTGCTGCGGGCCGTTCAGGAGATGAGCATCCGGGCGGGAGTCGACCGGGCCGGCATCTGCTTCGGCTTCCATTTCCTCGATGCCCCAGATGCCGATCATCAGATTGATGCGGCTTTCCAGATACCTGAGAACCTGCACGACCTTGTTGGTGCGCTGTCCTGTCAGGTCCTGGAACGAACAGGCCATGAAGATTTCGGTCGCTTTCGCGTCAATTTCGTCGCAGGCCGCGTCGTCCCCACCATTCTCACGCAGGATCCAGGCTTTTTCCTGGATCTGTTCGGCGGCTTCCAGAATGGACTGGGTCGCCCCTTCGGTCTGGGTGATGATCGCGTCGAGTTCGTGAGATGCATCGACGAAGCGATTGCTTTCGTCGCCCTCGTCCTTGATGTTGGATATTTCCGACTTGGTACGCTCGATCGCCTCATGCATGTCGGCGATGTCGAGACGGATCTTGTCGAGATCGGGCACCTTGCGTTGCCGGGTGACCACTTTCTCGAGACGCTGTATTGCCGTCAGGATCTCGGTGGTTTCCGGCGTCTTGTGCCGATTCAGATACTCGGTCAGAAACCGCCGTCCACGATCGGACTCCAACAGAGTCTGTTCGAGGGTGTGGTATTCGGCTTCGCCGATCAGCTCCGGCTCTTCCGGTTTTGCTTCCGCTGTCATGTGGACGCTAATCTCAACTTGCCTTAGGGATCGGATGTTGTCCTGCTACGAACAACTTGTCCTTAAAGGTAAGGCTAAAATCGTTAACATCCCTTTAGGCGCAAACCTTGACATTAATCACATGATCCTCCCTTCACCCAAAGTCAGCACAAGGGTCTCAGGCCTTTTTGCGGCTCACTTTTTCGGGTTCGGTCTGTTCCTGCCGTTTCTGCCGGTGGTTCTCGAATTCCGGGGTTTAAGCGCGGAGGATATCGGTTTCATCCTGGGGGCGGGTACGATCACCCGAATCGCGGCAAGTCCGCTTCTGGCCAACATCGCCGACAGGACCGGACAAAGACGGCTGGCGATCCTGATCTACAGTCTCGCCGGCGCAGCATTCATCGGACTGTTCTCGGGGCCTGCTGAGATTATCCTGATCGGCACCGCCGTCATCGGATACATGGTGTTTCAATCCCCCGTCCTGCCGCTGAGCGATGCCTATGCGCTCGATGTCGCGCGCAATACGGGCACCGACTATGCCCGGATGCGGCTGTGGGGATCCGCCGGTTTCGTTGCGGCCACGCTGGCAGGGGGCGCGCTCGCCGCGCAGGCAACGAATTGGCTCATTCTGGTGTTCATCGCAATCTCCGCCCTGATGACCGGTCTGGTGGCCATGTCGATGCCCTCGCAAAAACGGGCTGACCGGACAGGCATGCCGGAAACGCCGGAACAGGCCGCACCTTTCGCAACCGTGTGGTTCTGGCCGGTGCTGGCGGTGTTCGGCCTGTTTCAGGCGAGCCATGCGGCGTTCTATGGCTTCGGAACGCTGTACTGGCAGGCCATGGGTGTGCCGGATTTCACCATCGGTGTCCTCTGGGCGATCGGGGTGGTGGCGGAAATCGGACTGTTCGCCATCGCCGGAAGACTGCCGATCCGGATGGACCCGCCCATGTTCCTTCTGGTCGCCGGCATTGCCGCCGTCATCCGCTGGGGTCTTTTTCCGTTCGCCGACACGTTCGTCTCGATGGCCGCGCTGCAACTGCTGCACGGGCTCACCTTCGGCGCAGCGCACCTTGGATCGCTTGCCATCCTGGCAAAGGTGGTTCCGAGCCGATGGTCCGGGACCGGGCAGGGGCTTCTGGCCACTTCCATCGGCATACAAATGGCAATCGGGCTCGGCGTATGCGGTGCGCTCTACGAAACCAGTCCCGACCTGCCTTTCTATCTGATGGCGGCCGTCGCCGCGGTCGGCGTTCTCATGGTGCTTGCGCTGACGCCGCTGATGCGCAGGCAGATGGCTGCCGACGGCTGATCTTGCCCGTTTGCTATCAGCCCCAGAGTTCCGGTTGCGGCGGGTAGAGGGTGCTGCCTTCGAACCTCAGGCCCGGCGATCTGTCGTGCGCCAGCAACAGCGGGCCGTCGAGATCGACGTAATCCGCCTGCTGGGCGATCAGCACCGCCGGAGCCATCGCCAGCGACGTGCCGAGCATGCAGCCGACCATGATCGCAAAGTCCTGCTCTCTGGCCGCCTTTAAGAGTTTCATCGCTTCCGTCAGCCCGCCTGCCTTGTCGAGCTTGATGTTGACCGCGTCATATTTGCCCCGCAAGCCGTCGATCCCCATGCCAGGATGAAGGCTTTCGTCCGCGCAGATCGTGATGGGACGCTTGATTTCCGCCAGAAGACCGTCGTTTTTCGACGGCAGCGGCTGCTCAATGAGGGCGACACCGGCGGCCACGCAGGCTGCCATGTTTTCCTCAAAACAGCTTGCGTCCCAGGCTTCATTGGCATCCACAATCAAGGTGCTTTCAGGTGCGGCCTGCCGGACCGCGGCGATGCGTTCGGCATCTCCCGGGCCCGCCAGCTTGATCTTCAGAAGCGGACGATGTGCCGCTGCCGCGGTTTTTTCCGCCATGAGTTCCGGCGAATTGACGCTGATGGTGAAGGCTGTCGTGACGGCTTTCATCGCTCCGAGGCCGGCAAGCTCCGCTGCCGGTTTTCCCGCCTTCTTGGCTTCCAGGTCCCACAGGGCGCAATCGACCGCGTTGCGCGCCGCTCCCGCCGGCATGGCGTCCTGGAGCATCGCCCGGGAAATGCCCTTTTTCAGAAGGGGCGTGATTTCCTCGATCAGGGCCTGAACGCTTTCAAGGGATTCGCCGTAGCGCGGGTAGGGGACACACTCGCCCCTGCCGGTGTGATCTCCGTCCGTCAGGGTAACGACGACGACTTGCGCATGGGTTCTGGTTTCGCGGGAAATCCTGAAACCCCCGGCGATTTCGAAGCTCTCGGCCTCAATGCTGACAGACAGGCTCATGGGGCACCGAACTCGGCGGAGACCTTGTCGACGATGACCTCCATGCCATAGCGGACAGGGTCGGTCGCCGGCAGTCCGTGTTGTTCACCGACCTTGGCGAGATAGGCGAGCGCTTCATCGTCGTCGAGAGCGGCTGTGTTGACCGCGATGCCGATGCAGCGGATGTCCGGATTGGTCAGCTGGCCTAATTGAACCGTCATGTCGATGACCTGCTGAATGGTCGGCAGCGGTGTTTCGACACCGCGCATTTTTGTGCGCGTCGGCTCATGGCAGACGATGAAACCGTCCGGCTGTGAGCCGTGCAACAGCCCGAGCGTCACTCCGGCGAACGAGGGATGGAACAGCGACCCCTGGCCTTCGATGATCTGCCAATGGCTTTCGTCTGTTTCCGGCGACAGCCATTCCGCGGCGCCGGAAATGAAATCCGCGATCACGGCATCGAGCGAGGCACCGCGCCCGGAGATGAAGACGCCGGTCTGGCCGGTGGCGCAGAAGGAGCTGGTGTAGCCGCGCTCGTTCATTGCCTTGTCCATCGCAAGGGCGGCGTATTTCTTGCCGACGGAACAATCGGTTCCGACCGCCAGAATGCGTTTTCCGGAGCGTTTGGTGCCCTTGCCGGTGGCAAAACTAATGGTGCTGTGGCGCACATCGTGCAGTTGGCGGCCGTTCTTGTCGGCAGCGTTCCTGATGGCCGGAATGTCGCCCAGACGTACATGCAGGCCCGAGGCGACGTCCATGCCCGCTTCCAGCGCCGTCACGACCGAATCGATCCAGTGTTCAGGCAGGCGTCCGCCGGCATTGACCGCGCCGATGACGAAGGTCTTCGCCCCGGCAGCAGCTCCGTCCGCAATCGACATGTCGGGGAGCCCGGTATCGGCAACGCATCCTTCCAGACGAACCTGGCCGATACACCAGTCTTTGCGCCAGTCGACGATGCCGGTCGCGGTTTTTGCCGCAAGGGAATCTGCAACATCACCAAGAAACAGAAGGTAGGGACGGGCTATTTCCATGGGTAAATCTTTCAATAAGTTGCCGGTGGTCAGGTTACGGCTCCAAGAACGACGGGAAAGTGGTATCGAAGATGGAGATGCACTGTTGAGTGCGGCCATCCCGAGGTGATTTCGATCTGAGCGGGCTGTGTCCCGAAAAAGGACAAACCGGTTCAAACCGCACTATTCCCGTTTTTGGGTCCGTGACCTGACCTGTTCCATCAGGTATACGGGGGGAGGTGAACCAGCGGCAAGAGGGCAGCCAGCCGGAATGGCATTCTTGGAAAAAAACATTGCGCCGGAGATGCAGATCGAGGCGAACGGCCCTGATCATCTGTGTCTTGCCCTCTCCGGGGACTGGACTGTCAGCACGATCGGTCAGGCGGAACAGGAAATCGCCAACCTGCAGCTCGGCAAGGACCGGCCGACCTCGATCGACGTTTCCAACATCGAGCATCTTGATACAAGCGGTGCCTGGCTGATCCATCGCACCCGCGGACGTCTGGAGTTCGAGGGACGCAAGGTCGAGCTGACGGGCGTCACGCCTGTGCGCCAGACATTGTTCGAGGAAATCGAGCAGCATCATCCGCCCAGGTGGAAACCGGACGTGCAACGCTTGTCCATCCTCGGCTTCCTTGAGGCAACCGGTCGGCAGATGGTCGATGTCGGCAAGGACGGCCTCGCGATGCTGCATATTCTCGGCTCGCTCGGACTGGTCCTGTCGACGGTGCTCCTGCAGCCCAAGCGTCTGCGCGGTATCTCCATTGCGGTGCAGTTCGACCGGAGCTGCGTCGGCGGGGTGCCTATCGTCGCCCTGATGAGCTTCCTGATCGGCGCGATCATTTCGCAGCAGGGCGGTTTCTATCTGCGCCAGTTTGGCGCCGACATATTCGTCGTTGATCTGGCGGGTATTCTGGTGTTGCGCGAGATCGGGGTCATTCTGACGGCGATCATGGTGGCTGGCCGCTCCGGGTCGGCCTTCACGGCGGAGCTCGGGGCCATGCGCATGCAGGAGGAGGTGGACGCCCTGCATGTGATCGGCCTCAGCGTCACCGAGGTTCTTGTGCTGCCGCGGATCCTGGCGCTGATGATCGCGCTGCCGATCCTGACTTTTATTGCCGATATTTCGGCCCTGTTGGGGTCCGGGCTTGTGACCTGGGCCTATCTGGACATTCCGCCGGCGGCCTTCCTCACGCAGTTGCAGGCGGCGATCACGGTGCAGACCCTGGCCGTTGGTCTGGTGAAGGCGCCGTTCATGGCGCTGATCGTGGGCTTGATTGCCTGCGTGGAAGGGTTGAAGGTCGAAGGCTCATCGGAATCACTTGGACGTCACACCACGATGTCCGTGGTGAAGGCCATTTTCCTTGTGATCGTCGTGGACGGCATGTTCGCCATATTCTTTGCCGCCATCGGAGTTTGACCGGATCCATGTCGCTGACCGAAGCCGAATATACCCAGACCGAGGTCGAACCGACCGGCGACGGCACCGACTATGTTCTGTCCGTACGCGGCGTTACCGTCGGATTCGGCAGCAAGATCATCCTTCAGAATCTGGATCTGGATGTGCGCCGGGGCGAAGTGCTTGGGTTCGTCGGTGGTTCGGGGACCGGTAAATCGGTCCTGATGCGGACAATTCTCGGCCTGAACCAGAAGCGGGCCGGCGCGATTTCGGTCTTCGGGCACGATCTGTCGACGGCAACCGACATCGAGCGCAAGACCATCGAGCGCCGCTGGGGTGTCCTGTTCCAGCAAGGGGCGCTGTTTTCCTCGCTCACCGTGAAGCAGAACATCCAGGTGCCGATGCGCGAGCACCTGAAGCTTTCGCCGCAGCTGATGGACGAACTGGCGACGCTGAAGCTGGAGCTTGTCGGCCTGTCGCAGGACGCTGCGGACAAGCTGCCGTCGGAACTTTCGGGCGGCATGATCAAGCGCGCCAGCCTGGCGCGCGCCCTTGCGCTGGATCCGGATTTGGTGTTTCTGGACGAGCCGACGTCTGGGCTCGATCCGATCAGCGCCGCGGCCTTTGATTCGCTCATTGCAAATCTCAGTTCAACCCTCGGGCTGACTGTTTACATGGTCACTCACGATCTCGATAGTCTTCACTCTATCTGCGATCGTATCGCTGTCCTTGGGAAAAAACGTGTTCTGGCAATCGGAACACTGGACGATATGATGAAAAATGATGATTCCTGGATTAAATCGTATTTCCGGGGTGAACGGGCGTTGCGCCGGGTATAGGTAGGACTGGATGGAAACTCGAGCGAACTACATTCTGATCGGCGCCTTTATGGTCGCCATCCTGATCAGTGCGTTCGGGTTCGTCTACTGGCTGGCCGTGACGGCGGAATCCCGCCAGAACGTACAGGTCAAGATCTACTTCCCGGGTCCCGTCACCGGCCTGCCCGTTGGCGGGCAGGTGCTGTTCAACGGGATCAAGGTCGGGGATGTCGGCTCGCTGGATTTTGCCCCGGACGATCCGACCAAGGTTGTCGCCACCGTGCGCATCAAGCCAACCACGCCCGTGCGCGAAGACACCAAGGCAACCTTGAACTTCACCGGACTGACAGGCGTCGCCTATGTCGATCTCAGCGGTGGTACCTCCGCGTCACCGCTGCTCCTGAGCGATTACGATGAAGACAAGGTGCCGGTCATCTACGCCGACAAATCCTTCTTCGACGATATCGTCGACGGTGCGCGCGACGTTCTCAAGCGCGCCGATTCCACCATGAAGACGGTGGATGACTTCCTGGAGGAAAACGGCCCGGTCGTCACCAGAACCATCAAGAACGTGGAAACCTTCTCCGCTGCACTGGCCGCGAATTCGGACGGCGTGAAGACGTTCATGGCGAGTATCGGCAAGGCATCGGACGCTTTTGCAAGCCTGTCGGGGCGTTTGGAGCCCCTCGTGGATCAGGGCGAGCGCCTGCTGGCCGCCGTTCCTTCGGACAAGGTCACCGCGATCGTCGACAATCTCACCACATTCTCCGACAGTCTCGGCAATGCCAGCAAGGATATCGATCTTCTTCTTTCCGACGCTCGCGGCGCGGCGCAGGAGATGCAGAAATTCAGCGAAGGCCTCAACGCGAGCCTCGGCAAGGTCGAGAATATCGTCAGCGAGATCAAGCCGGAGCAGGTCGCGCGTATCATGAAGGGGGCGTCCGCAGTTGGCGACGTTCTCGACAATCGTTCGGCTGATCTCGACAAGCTCGTCGTTGCGACAAGCGAAACGATGCAGAACGTCAACGGCATCGTCGAGGCCGTCAAACAGCGCAGCAGCGACATCACGGAAATTCTCGCCGGTGGGCGGGATGTCGTGGTCAAGGTCGACGCCATCATGACAAGGGGCGTGGAGATCGCCGCAGCCATCGATCCTCTCAATATCGAGGAAATCGTGAGCTCGGTCGGCAGCTTCACCGACGGTCTGAATTCCTCGCTTGCCCGTGTTGACGAGATCGTGGCCAATGTCGACCCGCTGAAGGTCGGCAACGCGGTCGATGGAGCCGCCAGCTTTATCGACAACATCAACGGCCAGCAGACCCAGATCAACGACATCATCGCCT
The DNA here is from genome assembly GCF_947496995.1 of uncultured Roseibium sp. Classification (GTDB taxonomy): domain Bacteria; phylum Pseudomonadota; class Alphaproteobacteria; order Rhizobiales; family Stappiaceae; genus Roseibium. The sequence continues at coordinate 317,901 of NZ_CANMFD010000004.1, read as the reverse complement.
CGACCAAGGCGACCGTGCAGAATTTCGAGGCGGTCTCGGCGACGGTTCGCGGTCAGGATGACCGGATCGCGGCGCTGATCACCGATGTCCAGGAAGCGGCGACACGGTTTGCCTCGACACTGCAGACCGCGGACGATCTGCTGAAGGCGGTGGATCCGGCCAAGGTGTCCAATATCGTCGGCTCCATCGAGACGGCGGCTGCGGATCTGACCAGCCCGCAGGACGGCATACCGGCTGTGCTGGCGAGTGCGAGGCAAGCCGCCGACAACGTGCAGCGCATGACGGACGATCTATCCAAGCGCACGCCGGACGTCGACCAGATCATCACCGATGCCAAGCAGATGGCGGCAACGCTGAATTCCACGTCGGTGCGTGTGGAAAGCCTGGTCGAAAAGGTTTCCACGATGGTGGACGGCGACGGCGAAGGGCTGATCAAGGAAGCGACGCTGGCGGCGCAGGCAATCAGGAAAGTGGCGGTGGCGTTTGAAAGCCGGGCGGATTCAATCGCCGGAGGCCTGTCGAAGTTCGCGACGCAGGGGTCCGCCGATTTCGCTTCCGCTCTGGGGCAGTTCAACCGGACGCTGGTGTCTATCCAGCGCGCCGCGGAGAGTTTTGAACGCAGTCCGAACCGGGTGATCTTCGGTGGGGAAGACGTTCCGACCTATACAGGCGGCCGGCGGCGGTGATGAAGAGTTTTAAGGGGCAGGGCGTTATGACGAAGGCAACTACGGACATGACCCGGCGGGGCGTGCTTGGCGTTCTCGGGCTGGGTGTGCTGGTCACCGGTTGCGCGAGTTCCACGCCCTCCGCCTATTACGGAATCGAGGCGGCCGATGTCGGCGGCCTGACCGGACGGTCCAGCCGTGTCCAGTTGCTGGTGGCCTCTCCGCGGGCTCTGAAAGCGCTCGACACCAGCTATATCGCCGTGGTCGACAAGGGTCCCGTCTACAGCTATTTCCCCGGCTCCGCATGGGCGGACACCCTGCCGAATGTCGTGCAGCTCAAACTCGTGGAAACCTTGCAGAACACCAACCGTCTGCGCGGCGTCGGGCTTCCCGGAGACGGGCTTCTGATCGATTATCAGCTGCAGAGCGAAATCCGTGCATTCGAGCTCAGGCTCGGCAGCGGCAACCGGGGGGTCGTCGAGATTTCCGCACGGATCGTCAACGACCGCAACGGCCGGACCGTCGCCACCAAGGTGTTCCGCGCGGCAACACCGGCAGGCGCGACCTCCGTCGACAAGGCCGTCGAAGCGATGAACCGCTCCGCCGACCGCGTCTTCGCGGAAATAGCCGCCTGGACGCTGCAGAACGTTTAAGCATGTCTGCTGTCTCTCATGCGGGGCGGCACCAAGGTCTTCAGGACGCGAGATAAATCAGCGGCATCATTCTCCCGTGAGGCCCTCCCGATCTGGCCTGGCTTGATCGACGTGGTTCCAAGGCACCATCTCCCCAGAGAATATTGCTCTCTGCAGGCTCCACACCACAGCTCTTTCCGGCCGCGGTTCTGTTCCAACAAAATTCCGCTCTCACCTTCACACCACTCCGGCAATGAAGCGGGCGCGTGATCTGACGCCTGCCCCGGATTGCTGACAAAGCCACAGCTGTGCCGCGGTCATCCCGGCCAAGTGAAGCGCGAGCCGGGATCGGTGAGCCACAAGCCCTGTTGCAGCTGACACTTTCCAATAGAAAACCCTCGGCTTACCGATCCCGGATCTTCGCTCCGCTGCGTCCGGGATGACCGCCGGGGGTGGTATTCAGCTTCTCGGTTCACTCAACAGAGTTGATGACCGTAGGGGGTTGTCAGCCAACAAAAAAGGCGGGCCGAAGCCCGCCTTTATGCGTTTGGATGATCGCCGCCGCTTAGTCGAGACGGCCGCTGGCGTGGGCGAGCATGGTGTAGACCTTGCCCGTATCCGACGTGAGATAGGTCTGGCCCAGCATGTTGTCGCGGTCGTTGCGCGAGACCTGGGCGAGAAGCTGCTCGAAGTCGGCCACGTAGCGTTCCACGGCTGTGCGGAACTCAGGGTCGCGGGAATACTTCTGACGGATCTCGTCGAAGGTCTGCTGGCCCTGCAGCGTGTAGAGGCGGCGGGTGAACACATGGCGCTCACCGCCACGGTAGCGGTTCCACAGGTCGATGAAGGTCTCGTGATCGATTGCCCGGGCGATATCGACGGACAGGGAGTTGAGGCTTTCAACAGTCTGCAGCGGTGTGCGACCCGGCTGGATGTCGGAGTCGGCATCCTCGTCACGCGACGCGCGGCGCAGTAGATCGGACACCCAGCCCTTGCCACCGGAACCGCCCGTTTCGGCCTGTGCCGGTTGCTGCCGGCGCGTGTCCATCGGACGGCTCTGTGCCGGGCGCTGTTCGCCGGACGGAGCTGCCTGCTGACGGGCAGGGGAGGCGGGGGCGTAATTGACCGGCGCCGGTGCGGGCGCGGCAGCGGCGGATGCCGTTGCGGCCTGCGGGCGGGAGAGGTCAAGTACATTGGACTGCTTGGCGACGATCTCCGACAATTCGGTCAGCGCGCGGATCTGCTCGTTGACCACCTTGCGCAGGGCCGCCGAGGATTCCTCGGCTTCGTCCGGCAGGTTGAGGACGCCCTGCTTGAGTTCGGAGCGGGTCGCCTCCAGTTCGCGGTGAACGTCGCGAGCGACATCGCGCATGCGCACCGCCGCATCGTTGAAGCGTTCGGATGCCTCGCTGACAGTGCGGGTCATTTCGGCAATGATGTCGTCCTGAGCGGCGCGTACCGCATCGCGCGCCTTCTGGCCTTCCATGCCGGCAGTCAGACGCATGGACTCGAACTGCTCGGCAACCTGTCTGGAGGCAGCTTCTGCAGCCGCGCCCAGCATGTTAGCCGCTTCGCGGGCCTTGTCGTCGGCTGTTTCCAGCGTGCTGGACAGGGTCTGCGTGAAGGACCGCATGAGCGTGTCGACCGACTCGGTTTTCGCCAGCAGCGTATCGGCCACTTCCTCGATCGCCGTGCGGCGTTCCGCGACGCGGTTTTCCACGGACCGGTTGGTCTCTTCCAGGTGACGAGCCGCCTTGGTGAGTTCCTCCGACTGATCGCCGAAGCGGTTGGTCAGGTTCATGATGTCCGCAAGGGTCGTCTCGGTCACATCGCGCAGGTTGGCAACCTGTTCGGTGATGACGGAGGTCGTCGAGTTGGTCTCGCCGACAGCCCTGTCGACCGCGGAGCGGAACTCGCCGGCGCGGCGGGCAAGGTTGCCTTCCACTTCGGTGAGGTTCTCTCCGGCCGAGGCGACGATATCCTGCAGATTGGTATTGGACGCCTCGATCTTGGAGAGAATTTCGGAGACATCCGCTTCCAGACGGCGCCGGGTCTCCGTGAGGAGGGACGTGGCGTGTTCGCTGCGCTCGTTGATGCTGGTGACGATCTTGTCACCGGCCTCGACCAGCGAGCGGGTGGCATCCAGACCCGTATGGGCGAAGGTATCCGTGACATCGCGGCCCTTGACCGTGATGGCTTCCAGAATGGCTGAATGCACCTCGGACAGGCGTCCGGTCAGATCGTTGGCGCGCAGTTCGATGGCCTTGACGAGTTCGTTGCCATCCGTGCCGACAATCTTGGCCAGTTCGCCGGAGCGGGCACCGAAGGCTTCGTTGAGGGCGTTTGCCTTTTCCAGAAGTTCGTTGGCGACCTCGTTGCCGCGGCCCACCAGAAGTTCCGCGGCTTCCGCCACGGCGCTGTTGACCCGGGCGCGGACGATGCCGGCTTCGCTCGACATCTGGCCGCGCATTTCTTCCAGCGTCTTGGCCAGCGTCAGGCGGGCCTGTTCGCTTTCGGCGGACAGGTTGCCGGAAATTTCGGCGATCAGGCCGGAAAGGTCGTTGCGGACCTTGTCGCTCTCGCCGGTAAGGGACCCGCTGAATTCAGCCAGTGTGCCTGCATAGAGCGTGCGTGCCTTTTCGCTTTCCGCCGACATGGCGCGGGCAGCGTCACCGACAGCCGCGAACACAAGGTCGCGGATCTTGATGCTTTCGCCGGACATGGAGCCGGTTGCCTGGTTCATCGCCGAAGTGACGGCCTCGGCCGCTTTCTGGCTTTCGCCCACCAGCACGCCGCGGGCTTCGCCCACCGTGCCGAGGACGATCTGGCGCATGCGGTCGCCTTCGCCGGCAAGCTTTTGCGTCGCTTCACTGAGCGCTCCATCGACGATCTCGACGGTCTTGTTGCGTTCATCGGAAAGAGACTGAACTGCAGCGCCGACAGCTTCCTGAACCACGTCGCGCAAACGCGTGCTTTCGGTGGACAGGGTCGAGCCGGCTTCGGCAATCACGGTCGTGAGGATGTCACGGGCGCGCTCGCTTTCACCGGTGAGGGTCCCGGAGATGCTTTCCAGGCGCTCGTTGAGCAGGGTTTCGAGCTGGCTCGCGCGGGTATCGAGGGTTTCTGCGACCTCGAACACCTTGGCGCCCAGGGAAACGTTGATCTCCGCGATCCGCTCGGAGAGGGATTCAGTGAGCTCGGCACTCTGCTTGCCCAGAACGCTGCCGGCTTCCGCCAGACGGTTGTCCAGGGCCGAGGTCATTTCCTCCTGGCCCTCGACAAATGCCTGGGCGATCTCCTTGGTACGGGAAATCAGGGTCTCGGAGATCTGACGTGCCCGTGCGTCGAGCGTTTCGTCGATCCGGTCGGTACCGCTGGTCATGGAGGCGGACAGCAGTTCGGCTTTCTCGGCCATGGACGATGCCGCACCGTCGACGCGGGTCGACAGGGACTGACCGATTTCCTCGGCGCGTTCCGCCAGAGTGTTGCCGGCGTCTTCGATGCGCTGACCGAGCTGCAGGGTGATGGCGTCGGAACGGTCTGCCAGGATATCGGTGATGTTGCGGGTCTTTTCCTCCAGCGCATCGCTGATACCGGAGGTGCGGTGGTCGATGGCGTCCGCAAGGATCTGTGTCCGGGCTTCCAGGGTCGCCTCGAAGGCGGCAGTGCGCTGGTCGAGTGTGAGGTCCAGCGTGTTGATGTGGCTGCCGAGGGACGTGTCCATCGTCGCGATGCGGTCGCCGAGCGAGGCATCCATCATGTCGATGCGGGCCGCGAAGGTGTTGTCGAGGCCCGACAGGCGGGTGTCGAGCGCTTCCGACAGAACTTCCGTCCTGGAATCGAAGGCTTCGATTAGCTGGCCGCCACGTTCGCCGACAAGCGTTTCCAGTTCGGCCAGACGCGAGGACAGGCCTTCCTGCAGGGCGAGGCCGCGCACATCCAGCGTCTCGGCAATCTTGCCGCTGATTTCGTTGATGTTGCTGGTCACGCGGTCACCGCGGCTGCCGATCAGTTCGGCAAGCTGGGTGCCGGTTTCGGCAAGTTTGTCGGTGAGGGCGGATGTCTGCTCGCCGAGGCCGGTCGAGAACTTGTAGGACACGCCTTCGAGTGTCTGGCGGAAGCCGTCCGTCTGCTGCTCCAGGACCGTCGCCATCTCGTTGCTGCGGGCTGCCAGACGTTCGTCCAGCTCGCTGCCGTTGATGGAGATCGCCGTGTAGATGCGTTCGGAGATCGTATCGAGTTTCTCGGCCAGTTCGCCACCGCGCACGGTGATGGTTTCGGTGAGAGAACCCGCGGTTTCGTCCAGTTTGGAGGCGATTTCGCCGCCGCGCAGGGAAAGGTCGACAACAATACTTTCGCCTGTGCCGCGCAGGATCTCGGACACTTCGGTGGACCGGCTCGACAGGGTGTCGACGATTTCGGCTCCACGGATGGATATGGTGTCTGTGACGGTCTGACCGCGTTCGGAGATGCTCTCCACGACCCGGTTGCCTGTTTCGGCAAGGGACTCGTCGAGAGAGGTGACGCGGGTGTCGACCGTTGCAACCAGCTCTTCGGTCCGGGCGGTGATCGTGTCGATCAGGCGGCCGGATGTCAGCGACAGGTTGGCGTTAATTTCCTCACCGCGCTGGGTGATGATCTCGCTCACGGACGCCCCGGTGTTTTCCATCGAATGACGGAACTCGTCGGCCTTGGTGCTCAGCGTCTCGATGACGGAGGTGCTGGAGGAGGTGAGGGTTTCGTTTATGTCACTGCCGCGAGCGGTCAGGGTCTCGACGAACTGGTTCGCGGTTTCCGCGAAGCGCTCGTTCACCTCGTTGCCGCGGATCGACAGCGTCTCCCACATGGTGGAGCCGGTTTCGGCCAGATTGTCGACCAGATCGTTGCCGGTGGTGGACAGGCGGGAGACATAGTCCTCCGCACGCACCGTCAGGGAGTCGACCAGTTCGCTGCCGGAGGCATGCAGGGTCGCGCCAAGCGTCTCGATGCGCGAGTCCACGCTGGAGGTCAGTTCCTCCACGCGGCTGTTGACCGCATCGATCATCCGCTGGGTCGCCGTTTCCACGGTACTGCCCAACTCGCCGGAGGTGTTGGACATCTGCGCAGCGAAGCTTTCGTGGGCGCCGGCGATGGTCTCGCGCACCCGTTCGGCGTTCATGACGATGGATTCACGCTGGCTGACCAGTTCCTCGATCAGGCCGCGGATCTTGAGTTCGTTGTCGTTATAGGACCGTTCGAGGGAAGACACCTCGTTATGGACCAGGACTTCCAGCTCGCTGGCGCGGGCAATCGCGCGCTCGATGCCGTCACCCATGGCCGCGACTTCACGGCGGATGGCCTGTCCGACACTGAGGATGGATTCCTTGGCCATGTCTTCCGGTTCGGCCAGCCGCAGGGCGACTTCCGTCATGCCGCGGGCGACGATGCGCATTTCCTGCGCGCGCCAGATCATCATGGCCATGACGAAGAAGAAGACGATCGGCACGACGATCCCGGCACCGGCCAGGATCATTTCAGGCGAGCCGAGCAGGGCCTGAAGGTCGTTGATGGTGGCAACCTTGTCGGCGAAGGCGGTCAGGAAAAGACTGCTGCCGAGGGCGGCCCAGATGGCGCTGAGCGCAAGGGCGCCCCAGAAAGGCGTGGAGGAAGGCCGGCGCTGCAGGGCATAGATCAGAGTGCCGATGTTTCGGCGGTCGTCATTGGCCGCAGGCGGGCGTCCGCCGCGTCCCCGGCGCCTTGCCTGGCGCTGTTCGTCACGTGGAGAGGACCCCGACTTGGCCGTCTGGGATCTGCGTGCCGTGTCCGCTTCCACAGCCACGCTCGCCTCCGCAGCCGGTTGCGCTGCTGCCGCCTCAGGGCCGCCGAAGTCAAGCTTCAGGGCTTCTTCAACCGCAGAAAGTGCCGCTTCCGCCGGATCTTTCGCCTTTGTCGGATTTGCCATATAGGGTCGCCTCACGTCCGTACTCATTACACGCCGGTAATATCAGCCAGCTGCTACTTGCAGCACTCCACAGTGACTACCGGATGCGCCAATTTTACGGCCACAGTTCGACAGAACTGAACCGTGGATATTCTCCAAGAGGAGGGCCGCCGCCGACCGACCGTGAACATTCTGTCCGACGGTACACTCCCCACCTTGCCGCATCAGTAACTGTAATGGCACAATCTCTCCTAACGAACAAGAAACGGCAATAGCGTGAGTCACTTAAGGGGCTGTTTGAATGCCAGAATCGAAGCCAGAAGACGTCGTGGAAGAGCATCGCAACACCGCTTCAGGCACCGCGCTCAAAGCGGGAAACCTGACCGCTGCGCAAAAGCGGTGGTTGCTGAAGGGGCTCGATCAGGCGGGTGGCAAGCTGCCGTTGTTCGATGACAACGGACGGGAAATTCCGGCGCGTACAATCCGGGCCTGTATCGAGGCAGGCTGGGCAGAGCCTTGGTTTTCCAACCCAATCAAGCCCGATTGGCTGGTCTGCAAGCTGACGCCTGCAGCAGTTGAAGTTCTCTCCGCAAGTCAAAAACGTGAAAAAAGTTAACGCCGAATCATTTCATTAAAATTTTATCGATTCAATAAATCGGCTAATTTGCAAGGATTTTTTTAATTGTATTTTGAAACCCGTGTTAACCCGCGTTAACCAAAAAAACAATTTTTTGGGGACACAGGGCCGAAGGACCCGTCCGGCGGGTCCGTTTAACCGGGTGTTTGGGGGTTTGGGGGCACAGTCTGACACGTCATAGCTTGCGGCAGGGTGCCGACAGGCATGAGCTGAGCAGTTTGGAGCACCTACATGGCCCCTTCATCCATGGCCCGTGTCGCCGGCCGGGCCGGGCCCGAAGCACCGATAGATCTGGTGCGACTGGCCACCAACACCCTGGGAAACCGGGATCTTGAAGTGCAGGTTCTTCATCTTTTCAAATCGCAATCCTCCACCACGCTTGAACGGCTGGCAGGCGAAACCGACGCATCGGTGCGGCTGGACCTCGTTCACACGCTGAAAGGCTCCGCACTGGCCATCGGGGCGGAACGGGTCGCGGTGGTTTGCGAGAGCCTTGAAAGCAAGATGAGATCCGTGCCCAATCCCGCGACGGAGAGCCTGATCGCCGCCGTCGACGAGACCAATCGCTATATCCGGGATCTCCTGGAAGGTTAGATCGACTGGACGGGTGAACAGGGTGACCCGGCGCTTCTGCGCATGAGGCGATTTATCCGGGGCAGATTGACGCTTGGAAACGGCACGGTCCTTGACCTTTTTCGCGGAAGCTTTATGTCGGGACGACCGGAGCGCAATGCTCCCGGTGTGAAACGTTTGAGGACCGGCGTCAGAAGCGCTGAAAACGTTCATGACGGGCACGGCGCTGCATTGACCACAATTGAAGGCCTGGACGCGACGCATGCCGAAGATCACATTCATAAACGCCGATGGAACCCGGACCGATGTGGACGCCACCGAAGGCTCCACCGTGATGGAAAACGCCATCAAGAACATGGTTCAGGGCATTGAAGCGGAATGCGGCGGGGCCTGCGCCTGCGCCACCTGCCATGTCTATGTGGACGAAGCCTGGCAGGGCAAGACCGGCACGGCGGAGCCGATGGAAGAGGACATGCTCGATTTCGCCTATGACGTGAAGCCGACCTCGCGTCTTTCCTGCCAGATCAAGGTCACCAGCGAGCTCGACGGCCTGGTGGTCCATGTGCCTGAGCGGCAGGCCTGAACAAGCCGCCCTGTTTCAACACTGACATCTGATCGCCCGAAAGGATCCCCCTCGCACGGGGGAGCCTTTCGTGATTTTGAAGCTGCGTGTGGGTCCGCCTTACTCGGCCGGCTGGGCGATGGGTTTGCGGTACCAGAAGTCGACTTCCTGACCTTCTTCCGGCGCGCTGGGGATCAGTGTCGCCAGCCCCAGGCTGACGAGAGCCATGACAGCGCCCGACAGGAAGACCGCCGTCGGCGAGACCAGCCAGACCAGACCGAAAACCACGGGAATGAACACCGCTGCGATGTGGTTGATCGTGAAAGCGACACCGGCTGTCGGGGCGATGTCGGCCGGATCTGCGATCTTCTGGAAATAGGTCTTGATGGCGATCGCGATGGCGAAGAAGGCATGGTCGATCACATAGAGGCTGGCCGCCAGCGTCGCGCTGGTGACGAAGGCATAGCTGACGAAGACCAGGAACAGGCCGACATATTCCAGGACCAGCGCCTTGCGCTCGCCGAAGCGGACGATCAGCCTGCCGATCTTCGGGGCCAGCAGCATGTTGAAGAAGCCGTTGAGCAGGAACAGCCCTGCCACCTCGTGAACGTCATAGCCGAACCGCTCGACCATCAGGAAGCCAGCGAAGACCGTGAAGATCTGGCGGCGGGCGCCGGCCATGAAGGTGAGGGCGTAATAGAGCCAGTAGCGCCTTTTCAGGATCAGCTTCTTGTGCTGCGGAACGCCTTCCTTGAAATGCGGATAGGCCATCATCAGAAAGGCCAGCACCACAAGGGTCAGGCCGCCGGCGATGGCGAAGACCGTGGTGAACGACAGGTCGAACATCTTCCAGGCCACGAAAATGACGCCATAGGCGATCAGCTGGGCGAAAGCGCCGACGGAGATGATCTTGCCCATGCTGGCGGCCGCCGTAGCCTTCGGCAGCCATTGCAGCGACAGCGACTGGGCCATGGTCTCGTAATAATGAAACCCGATCGACATGATCAGCGTGGTGGCATAAAAGCCGATCGCGGTCGGAAAATACCCGGTGAGGGCAACGCCGACGCCAAGCATCAGCAGGGACAGATAGGCAAGCGTCTGCTCGCGCATCAGCAGCAGCAGGTAGATTGCCAGAAAGCTCAGGAACCCCGGAATTTCGCGGATCGACTGCTGTATACCGATCTCGCGGCCGGTGAAATCAAGCTCCTGCACCGCAAAATTGTTCATCAGGTTCCACCAGGCGGCAAAAGACAATTGCATGGCGCCTGCCATGATCATCAAAAGCACTGCCGGGGAGCGCCAGCCGGTGGTTCCATCCGCGCTGACGGATCGGGTGAAATAAGTCATTCCATAGCCGTAAACATAATGAGTTGATCTGAGGCCAAGCTTCTAAACCCATTTGCGTTTTGCGTGTTAGCGCTGTTTTGTCACGATATGTTTCCCACTCGCCAAAAATCAGACTGAACCTCGTCCCGAACTCGCTTCCCGATGCCGCGGCCGGCTGCGAGAACGGCGAAGTGTAAAGCAAGCTTTACAATTGCGCGGCAATGTGAGATGTAAAGCTTGCTTTACAAATTGACGCCAAGGGAGGCGGATATGAACCGCTTTGACAGGCTGACTTACCGGTATCTGGCGGAGACCTTCACCGGAACCGCGCTTTATGTCCTGGCGAGTTACCTTGCCCGGCAATATCTGGAAACACACACCGCTCCGATGGTGGTGGTTGCCGTTTCGTTTGCAGCGACATTGCCGATGGGGCTTGCCCTTTGGGCACAGGTGCGGTTCTACCGCAAGGTGGATGAGCGCGAGCGGCATATTCTGGCCGTTGCCGGAGCGCTGACATTGCTCGCGGGCGTGTTCCTTGCGCTTTTCCTGGACAAGCTTGGAAATGCCTGGCCGGTTGATTTCAGTCTTTACGCGACCTTCCTGATGATCGCCTGGTCGGTCGCGACCGTGCTTGTGCGTCTCAGGACCTGATGCGCAATCACCTCAAGGATCTGAGATGCGCAAAAGGCTGGTCCCAGGCGGCCCTGGCAGAGAAGCTGGACGTCACGCGGCAGACCGTCATCGCGCTCGAGCGTGGCAGATACGATCCGAGCCTGCCGCTGGCTTTCCGGATCTCGCGGGTGTTCGGATTGCCGATCGAGCGGATATTCGATCCGGAAGATGGATAGGTCTGTACCCACGCCTGCCGAAACCGGGTAAAACAGATGTCGGTTTCAACGGGCGGGAAGGCTCGCGAAGACAATGAGCATTCATCCGGAGCTGGCGGAGTTTCCCAGGCACGCGGTCGCCGCGCCGCTTATCGGCTATGCGCGGACGGAGCTTCAGGGACAGAACAACGGCTGGCATGCCCATGACGCCGCCCAGCTTTTCCATGTGGTGAACGGGTCGATCGCGATCGACACAGACATGGGCACCTATTTCGTGCCGCCGGAGCGTGCGGTGTGGCTGCCGCCCCGGGTCAGCCATCAGACACGCTACCTGACGGACACCGAACTGCGCTACATCTACGTCCAGTTCGAGCATGCCCGGAACCTTCCGCAGTCGCCGCAGGTCATGCAGGTCACCACGCTCCTGCGCGCTCTGATCCTGGAGTTCATGTCCTATGCGCGGGCGGAAACGGAAGAGGGGCCGGCTGCGCGCATCGCCGCCGTCATTCTGGACCAGCTCAAGATGCTGCCCGCGGCGGGGCTACAGCTTCCCATGCCGCAGGACGCGCGGCTCAGGCAGTTGTGTGACGACGTGGTGCGCTGTCCGGCCGATGTGCCTTCGCTGACCGAGGCTGCGGAGCGCTGCGCCACCTCCGTCAGGTCTTTCGAACGGCGGATCAAGGCGGAAACCGGGCTGAGCTACCGGACCTGGTGCCGGCAGGTGAAGCTGTTCCGGGCGCTGGAACTGCTTGCCTGCGGGCGCAGCGTCTCCGATGTTTCCCACAAGCTGGGCTATGAAGGCCCGAGCGCTTTCGTGGCGACGTTCAAGAAGTCTTTCGGGGTGACGCCGGGACGGTACTTTGGCGGGAGCAATCCGGATTGATCTGGCTCATGGCGGTGGTCCCCGCCCACGGCGATGGTTGGATGAAACAACACGCCGGAGACAAGAGCCATGTTCAAGAAAATCCTCATTCCCCTGGATCCCGCCGAACCGGGCTTCGCGGATGATGCCCTTGCCAAAGCCTCACAGCTCGCCAGGGACTATGGCGCGAAGATCCATCTTCTGGCGGTGTGTCCGGAAGTGCAGAGCTTCGTGGCCAGCCAGTTGCCGGAGGGCTGGCAAAAGCGGGAAATCGAGGCGACGACGCTCATACTCGAGGAGCTTGCTGCGAAGCTGGACGTTCCTGCGGGGGCGGTCGACAGTCAGGTTCGCATGGGGACCGTCTATCACGAGGTGATCGAAGAAGCCGAAATGTCCGGCTGCGACCTCATTCTCATGACCTCGCACAAGCCGGGACTTTCCACCTATTTCATCGGCTCCAACGCGGCGCATATCGTGCGTCACGCACCTTGCTCGGTGATGGTCCTGCGCGGCGACTGACGTGTCTTATACCAACCTCAATAAATAGGGACCTACTTGATGACTTGTTCAGGGCCGCAGGCAAGGAGCGGCGCGCAGATCGGCCTGGTTGGCCGGTCAAGCGGCGCAACGCAGTCCGGCGGGCCTGAACAAGCCACCGAAGGCCAAGACATGAGAGCGCTCCACAGCGTTGCGCGTCTTGACCGATGCCCCGCATCGTCCTGCGACACGCTCCTCGCGGAACGCTTTCATGTCATGGTCAAATAGGTTCTTATTTATTGAGGTTGGTATTAGCGCGCCAGTTCCTTCATCCCCTCGGTCAGACCCTCCAGGGTCATCGGGAACATCCGCCCTTCCATCAGCTCGTTCAGCATCTGGATGGACTGGGTGTAGCCCCAGTGTTCTTCGCGCACGGGATTGAGCCAGATCGCGCTCTTGTAAAGCCCGGTGAGGCGTTGCATCCAGGCCGATCCCGGCTCCTCGTTCCAGTGTTCCACCGAACCGCCGGGATAGGCGATCTCATAGGGGCTCATGGAGGCGTCGCCGACGAAGATGATCTTGTAGTCGGCTGGATACTTGTGCAGCACGTCCATGGTCGGCAGGCGCTCGGTATGGCGGCGGCGGTTTTCCTTCCAGACGAATTCATACGGGCAGTTATGGAAGTAGAAATGCTCCATCACCTTGAATTCCGAGCGGGCGGCGGAAAAAAGTTCCTCGCAGACACGGATATGATCGTCCATCGAGCCGCCGATATCGAAGAACAGCAGAACCTTGACCGCGTTGTGCCGTTCCGGGCGCATCCTTATATCGAGCAGCCCCTTGTGAGCGGTGGAACGGATTGTGCTGTCGAGGTCCAGTTCGTCGGCAGCCCCCGTGCGGGCGAAGTTCCTGAGGCGCTTGAGGGCTACCTGGATATTGCGTGAGCCCAGAAGCTGTGTGTCGTCCAGGTCCTTGAATTCCCGCTTGTCCCAGACCTTGACCGCCCGCCGGTGACGGCTCTCGTGCTGACCGATGCGGATGCCTTCCGGATTGTAGCCGTAAGCGCCGAAGGGGGAGGTTCCGGCCGTCCCGATCCATTTGTTGCCGCCCTGGTGACGCTTTTCCTGTTCCTTCAGGCGCTCGCGCAGGGTTTCCATGAGTTTCTCGAAGCCGCCGAGAGATTCGATCTGCGCCTTGTCCTCTTCGCTCAGGTGCTTTTCGGCGAGCTTGCGCAGCCAGTCTTCGGGAATGTCGGTCGCCGGCACGTCGCTCAACAGCTCCAGACCCTTGAACACATGCGCGAAGACCCGGTCGAACTTGTCGAGATTGCTCTCGTCCTTCACCAGGCAGAGGCGGGCGAGGTAATAGAAGTCCTCGACGCTCTTTTCCGCCAGATCCTTGTCCAGCGCCTCCATCAGCGTAAGATATTCGCGCATCGAGACCGGTATTCCGGCGGATTTGAGCTCAGTGAAGAAATTGATGAACATGAGGGGAAAATAGCGACGCGGGCGAGCACTGTCGAGGCGGGAATTTTCCACTTGCCCAGACAAATGAGCCGCTTTCCGGTTCCCGTTTCAACCTGCGGCCAGACCGGGGCCAAACCGCGGGATGAGTGTTTCAGGAGCTATTGAAGCTCGTCGCCACCGGGAGACCGCGGGCGTCCTGTGGTTATGCTTCCGGGGATCCGGAAGTGGATTTTTCCGGCTTTTCGGTGGAGGAAATCAATTCGCCCATGAAATCCGAAATGGTCGGCCCTCTTGTCGCGACAAAGGGGGCGGGGCGGCAGACGGCAATTGCGGCGATGCCAATGCGGGCGGTGAGGAGGCCGTTGATGACGCCTTCGCCGAGCCGGGTCGACAGGCGGGCCGCCAGACCGTGTCCCAGAACCTGTGACGCCAGGCTGTCGCCTGCGGCCATGCCGCCGGTAACGGCCAGATGGCCCACCACATGCTTTGCAAGACGCAGAAACCCGAGCATGCCGGGCCGCCCTCCGTAGAGTGTCGACAGGCGGCGGATGGTTCTGAGGTTTTCAAACAGGACCGCCAGCAGGTCGATCAGCGCCCGGGGACTGACGGCGGTGACCAGCGAAACCCGCTTGGCACTGTTCATCACGATCCGGCGGGCTTCCAGATCCAGCGGGGCGAGAAGGTCGCGTTCAGCGAGTTTTACCAGATCCGCGCCGTCGATCACCTCGCGCATGTGACCGGCGAGCTGCTTGCGGCCATGAGCTGTCTCGGGCCTGTCCAGATAGAGCGCAAGCAGGTCTTTCAGGCCGGAAGAGGCCGCCTTGCTGTCATCCGTATCTGCGGCCAGCTGCAACCGGTCGCGCAGATGATCGATGCGGGAGAGCCGCAGGAGGCCGGCAATTTCCCGTGCCGCCAGGCCCAGCACGCCGAGTGCCGCCAGACCTGCGAGGGCAAGGCCCAGCCAGCCCAGCCAGTCGGTGCGGGTGAAGAGATCGCGGATCAGGCTGTCCACCGCCAGCCCGATGGCGAGCGATACCAGCCCGGACAGGCCGACAAGCAGCCATTTGCCGAAACGGAAACGGGTTTTCGGCGTGCTTGCGGCGCGCGGCAGCCGGGGCTCCTCGTCTTCAGCGGACATCTGCGTTATCAGGGCTTCGCCGGCCGAGGGTGTCCTCGTATCGTCGTCGGTCATCCGCACCTTGGTATCGTCAAGGCGGAAGGCAGCCGGTTTGCGGCCGGAGGAAGGGCCAGAGGAGGGGGTGGTCCCGGTCATGCCAGACGGTCTCCGATGAGGAATTCAAGGGCGCGGTCGAGACGGATATGCGGCAATGACAATGTCAGGCCCTCGGCCGTGGTATCCAGCTCCGGTGGGCGGAAGCGCAGGAACTGGAGATCTGCCTGGGCCGACAGAAAGTCCGGGCGGATGCCTTCAGAGATTGAGTCAACTCGTCCAAAAACTGATTCAGGGTTTTGCGGCAAGTCCCCGGGAAACATCGCTATTTCGGTTTCGCCGTCATAGGTTTCGCCGTTGAGACGTTCGCCCGGTAACGGCGTTCCGAGGATCGCGGGGAGGGCTTCGCCCCGGTGTTTGATGGTTGCCTCCCGGGTCGCGCGTACGGCGGCCAAGGCAATGACGTCCACCTCGGCCCCCTTGAAGCGGGCGGTCTCCTCTGCCCGGGCGACCAGACGCCTGAGGATTGCCTCCAGCCGGTCGTGATCGCTCCTGTGCAGATGGTCCGCCTTGGTGGCGGCGAACAGGATACGGTCGATGCGCCGTGTCAGGATCGAGGACAGCCAGCTGCGCTTGCCGGGTCGGAACGCGCCGAGAACTTCGCCAAGGGCCGTCTGAAGGTCGGCGATCGCATGCGGGCCGGCATTCATGGCGTGAAGCACATCGACGAGCACGATCTGCCGATCAAGCCTGGCAAAGTGATTGCGGAAGAAGGGCCGGACCACATGGGTCTTGTAGGCTTCGTAGCGTCTTTCCATCATCGCCCGGACCGTGCCGGAGCGGGCAGGGGCGGAGTCCGCCGGGATGTCGAGTGGTGCGAAAGTGAGCGCCGGAGAGCCATCCAGGTCACCGGGCATCAGAAATCGGCCGGGAGGCAGCATGGACAGGGCATGGGTATCGTCCCGGCAAGCGGCCAGGTAGGACTTGAACGAAGCGGCAAGCGCCTGTGCGATCTGTTCGCTTTCGGCGGCATCGTGATCGACCGCGGCCAGAGCTTCCAGAAACGGTGCGGCGATCTCCCTGCGGTTCGGCGCCCTGGCCCGCCCAAGGGCTTCGGCGGAAAAGGCTGCGTAGTCCTTGTTCAGAAGCGGCAGGTCCAGCAGCCATTCGCCGGGATAATCGATCAGATCCACATGCAGACGGCCCGGTCCGAGCTTCCTGTAGAAATAGGATGCGCTCTCGAAGTCGATGGTCAGCCGCAGCTCGGAGACCTGGCGGGTCGAATCCGGCCAGATGCGGTCGCTGACAAGGGCACGGACATGGGCCTCGTAGTCGAAGCGCGGCACGGCGTCGTCCGGCTGGGGCTGGAGGCTGGCGCCGGTTATGCGGTGGCCGGCTGCCGCGCTGAACACAGGCAGGCGCCCACCATGGACCAGGTTGTGAACCAGGGCTGTCAGAAAAACCGTCTTGCCGGAGCGGGCAAGTCCGGTCACGCCCAGGCGCAGGCTGGGTACGGCAAGGTCGCCGACCGCATCGGTCAGGTTCGCGAGTGTCAGCCGGGTTTCTTCGGCAAATGTCGTCAATGGGTTCAAGAGCGCCTCCAGCGCGTTCATGTAAGCGCGGGAAGGGGCAAGTGCAAATGCGGGCTCTCGCGGAGCCGGACTATTGCGAAGGCAAGGCCGACGTTCAGTCGGCGGCGTCTTTCAGGTCGCGCGGTCTGGTAAACCGCTCCAGGTGGCCGGTTTTGGGATGCAGCTCGGCCCACTCGGCAATATCGAAATCGATGACCGCCAGCGCCCCGGTCGGATATTTTTCCTGAAGGTCGGACATGGCCTGCGCGTCGGCGGTTCCCGTCAGGCTGAGGGCGGTGTCTTCCGTCGCGGGATTGTGACCGATCACCATCAGGTTCTGGGCCCTGCCGCCATGTTTGCGAATGAGGCCGGAATAGTCGTCCTCGCTTTGCTGGTAAAGGTCGGAGATCAGGTGGATCTGGGCTTCCTGAGGCAGGAAAGGCAGAAGCCGAGCCAGGGTTTCGCGCGTGCGCTGGGCCGTTGAACACAGGATCTGATTGGGCAGCAGTCCGGCGTCCTTCATGTAACGCGCCATCGTCACGGCGGCGGTCTTGCCACGGCTGTTCAGCGGACGGTCGATATCCGCGATATCGTCATCTCCCCAATCGGATTTGGCATGTCTTAGAAGAAGTAACCGCATGTCATGTTTCCGGAGCTCTCGTTTGCCGCGGCGGTGTGCCCGCAAAACGGTCAGGGTCGTGTCGCCGTCAGTTCTGGCTGGCGAGGGCCTGGGTGAAGGCCGCCACCGCCGGACCGACTTCAATTTCCTGAGTCGGCAAAGTGTACGACAGCCATAGGGTATAATCGGCCTGTTCGCCGGAAAAATACCACAGGGTTTCGCACAGGCTTGTGGGCGTCCAGTTGCGGGTGCGGAAGGAGGTGCCCGATGCGGCGGCGCCCGACAGCTTGATCGGCTCGAACCCGGCGGCCTTGTAGCTGCGCGAAAATGTCAGTGCTTCGCGGCGGCCGGTTGTTTCAAGATGATTGCGCAGCACGGCGGTTATGCCATCGCGGCCGGTATAGACGCAGCCGGCCAGGCTGACCGCGTCCCCCTGCATCACCTTTATGCGATAAAAGCTGCCGATCATGTCCGGGCAGCGCAGGCCGGTGAAATGGCGCAAGCCGCCGACGGCGCTCTGCCAGCCCGCATCCTGCTCCGGCGGAACCTGCGCGCGGGCGGGTCCCGACATCAGGCCATGCGGCAACAGGCTTGCAGCCGCCAGCAGAAACAGGATCGCGAGCCGTCTCGCCAAGGCATTCTCCTCTTTGCGTTCAGGTCCGCTCCCGGCGCGACATGAACGCCAGACGTTCAAACAGATGGACGTCCTGCTCGTTCTTCAACAGCGCGCCGTGCAGCGGAGGGATCAGTTTGGCACCGTCCTGTTGACGAAGGGTTTCCGGATCGACGTCTTCGTTGAGCAACAGCTTGATCCAGTCGATGAGTTCCGAGGTGGACGGCTTCTTCTTGAGACCAGGCACGTCCCTGACATCATAGAACAGGCGCAGGGCTTCTGACAGCAGACGCTTCTTGATGTCCGGAAAGTGCACCTCCACGATTTCGGCCATCGTTTCCGCGTCCGGAAACTTGATGAAGTGGAAAAAGCACCGGCGCAGAAAGGCGTCGGGGAGGTCCTTTTCATTGTTGGAGGTGATGATCACCACCGGCCGCTGTCTTGCCCGCACGGTATCGCCGGTCTCGTAGACGTGGAATTCCATGCGGTCGAGTTCCAGAAGAAGGTCGTTCGGGAACTCGATGTCCGCCTTGTCGATCTCGTCGATCAGCAGAACCGGCCTTTGCGGCGCATCGAACGCCTCCCAGAGCTTCCCCTTGCGGATGTAGTTGTTGATGTCCTTCACCCGTTCGTCGCCCAACTGGCTGTCGCGCAGACGGGAGACCGCGTCGTATTCGTAAAGGCCCTGCTGCGCCTTGGTGGTGGACTTGACGTGCCACTCGATCAGGGGCGCGTTCAAGGCCGAAGCCACCTGCTGAGCGAGCACGGTCTTACCGGTGCCGGGTTCCCCCTTGATCAGCAGCGGCCGCTCCAGCGCAACGGCCGCATTCACGGCAATACGCAGGTCTTCCGTGGCGATGTAGTCTTCAGTTCCTTCGAAACGCATGGGGCCGTCCATCTTGAATTCGTTGCGCGAAAAGTGGCAGGCCCGGCTTCCCGACGCAAGTGCGTAAAGAGGCGGAGAGCCTGCAGCCTGTGCATATGGACAGTCTTGCCCATCACGGCAGGAAGTTTTTGCCCTTCACGCTGATGCTTGCCGGGTGGTTTTTGCATCCTCACAGACGGGCTTGTTATTCAAGTTATTGAATTAAAACAATAAAATTTCATTCTTCCGACTTGGCACGCCCCTTGCGGGTGAAGGGCCGAATAGGGGCGCAAGCTCTCGTCAATCGTGCCCAATCTATCAAGAGGACGAAACATGGGTATTTATGGGGCTATCAATACGGCGGTTTCCGGCCTGACTGCGCAGGCAACGGCGCTGGAGAATATCTCCGGTAACGTCGCCAACTCGCAGACAACCGGCTACAAACGGCTCGATACGACTTTCTCCGATCTGGTATCCGGCGGCGGTTATACCCAGGCTGCGCAGGTGTCCGGTACCACCACGTCCACATCGCGCGCCACCAACACGATCCAGGGCGACATTACGGATGTCGACGTGGATACCTACATGGCGATCAACGGCGAGGGCTACTTCGTCGTGACCCGGGCCTCCGATGTCATTGACGGCTCGACGTCTTTCGCCGAAGAGACTTTCTATACACGCGCCGGCGATTTCGAGCGCGACCAGGAAGGTTATCTCATCAACGGCGCGGGATATTATCTGCAGGGTTTTCCTCTCGACCCTGAAACGGGCAATGCGATCGGCGATGCAGCCTCGGTGATCCGTGTGGAGAACCAGCCGCTGGCAGCCTCCGCAACTACGACGATTGACTACCAGGCCAACCTGCCGCGCATCCCGCAGCCGAACGATTATGCCGATACCGATGCATCGGCGCTGCTGAACGGGTCGGTTGGCACCGGCAATGTCGATGCCGCCGATAATCAGGACTTCCTCGACAGCTCCATCTCCGGCGGGTCGATCAGCATCTATAACCAGAACGGTACGGCGATGAACGTCGAGGTGCGTTACGCCAAGACAGCGAACGAGGATACAGGAGCTCTGCCGCCTGTCGAAGACACCTGGAACATGTACATCGCGACCGGTGAAGATACCGGGGACACCTGGTACAACGTCGGGGAAGTGACGTTCGACGACACCGGCGAACTGAGCAGCATGGACGGTACCCTGGGTATCGGTACCGCCGACTTCGCCAACGAGAACTTCACCATCGCCAGCCTGACCATCGGCGGAACAACCGTTTCCAATGTCGAAATATCCTTCGGTGGTGGCGCGCTGACGCAGTATTCGGATGCGGACGGTACGGCGAGTTCCGTCAGTCTCGATCAGGACGGTTATGCAGCCGGTGAACTGGTTGGGGTTGCTGTCGATGAATCCGGCCGGGTGATCGCGAGCTATTCCAACAACCAGCAGCGCCCGGTCTTCCAGATCCCACTTGCGACCTTCGAAGCCGAGCAGAACCTGCAGCGCGTGGACGGGGCTGCCTTTGCGGCAACATCGTCTTCAGGTGATCCGGATCTGACCGGCGGCGGACAGATCCGCTCGAACAAGCTGGAGCTGTCGAACGCGGATATCGCGGACGAATTCTCCAAACTGATCATCACGCAGCAGGCTTATTCAGCCAACTCCAAGATCGTCACATCAGCCGATGAGATGCTCGACAGCGCCTTGAACATGGTCAGGTAATCTGAGCTCGCCGGCGGGTTCCAACCCGCCGGTTCTTTCGGCCAAGCCGTAGCGTAACCCTGGGAGAAACCGCCATGGGACTGACAAGTGCCCTGAATACCGCGGTCTTCGGAATCAAATACAATCAGCGCCAGTTGGACGTCACGGCGGCCAATATCGCGAATGCTGACACGGCTGGTTATTCGAAAAAGACCGTTTCGGCGAATGTGTATTTCGACACCCTGGGCAATGTTTCCGGTGTCACGGCGACGGAAGTGCGGCGGATCGTCGACGAGCAGATCCAGGCCGACTATTTCAACTCGATCGCCGATACCAGTTACGCTCGGCAGATCTCCGACTTCACCGACCGCCTGGACGATATTTTCGGGACACGGGACGACAGCAGCGGTCTTTCCGTTCTGGCCGGTGAATTGTCATCCTCCCTGTCTCTCCTGGTCAACGATCCGGGCAACTTTGCAGCCCAAAGTGACGTCGTCGCGCTCGCCGACGCCTTTGCCCGCGAGCTCAATTCGTCCTACAGCCAGATAACGGACCTGCGCCAGGAAGCCGACGACAGTCTGGCGCGCCAGACGGAAACCGTGAACAGTCTTCTCGCCAGCATTGCGGATATCGATGTGGCGATCCGGGATGCGACCCAGGCCGAGATTTCAAGCGCGGAAATGGAGGACGAGCGCGACCGGCTGGTCGAGCAGCTCTCCGGTTATCTGGACGTGAATGTCACCAAGGAAGAAAACAACACGCTTTTCATCCAGACGGCAGAAGGGCAGCAGCTATATGCGGATACCCGTGCCTCGACACTCACATACGACAGCTCGCATTACCTGCAGCCGGGGCAGCCCGGAAATTCGGTTCTGGTGACAACGGCCGGTGGCACCACCTACGATCTTATTTCCGGATCCCGCTCGGGCTCGATGCTGGCAACCGCTGAACTGCGGGACGATATTCTGCTCGAAGCGCAAAAGCAGCTCGATACGATCGCCGCGGAAATTTCGCTGGCTTTCTCGAATGTCACCGAGTCCGGCACGGCTGCGACCGTCGGCCTTGACGAAGGTTTCGACCTGGATGTGTCCGGCATGCAGCCGGGAAACACGATCACACTGGAATATACCGACGCAGCCGGGGATGCGCAGACGGTGACGCTGGTGGCCGTGGACGATCCGACGCTTCTGCCACTGGACAACTCCGCAACCGCGGACCCCAGCGACACCGTCTACGGCTTCGATATCTCCAGCGGCTTGCCGGCGACCTACATCACAAATATCACTGCCGCGCTTGGCGGTACCGGACTTCTTGTCAGCAATGACGGTTCCGACAATCTGCGCGTTCTGGGCGACAACACGGCGCCGACCAGCGTTCAAAGCCTGTCTTCGGAAGTCACGGCCACCGCCGATTCCGACCAGGGGCTCGCGCTGGCGATCTTCGTCGACAAGCGGGACGGGCCGGAGCTTTTCACCGACGCTCTGGAAGGCGGCGGCCAGCGGGTTGGATATGCCAGCGGCATTGGCGTCAATCCGGATCTGCTCGCCGACAGCGCTCTTCTGGTGAACTACCAGACGACGCCCGAGCCGAACACCACCAACGATCCGGCGCGGGCGCAGTATCTGTCCGAGGCGCTCAGGAGCGGAACGACCTATTTCGATCCGGCAGCAGGTATCGGCAGCACATCGACACCCTTCCAGGGCACCGTCCTGGACTTTGTGAACCACACCGTCGCTTTCCAGGGCAATCAGGCCGAGGACGCGGCGACATTTGCGAATTCGAAGGAAACGCTGACCGTCAATCTGGCGGTCCGCTACGAGGAAAGCTACGCGGTGGACCTGGACGCGGAACTTGCCTTCATGGTTCAGCTTGAAAATGCCTATGCGGCCAATGCGCGTGTCATGCAGACCATCAAGGATCTCTTCGACGAGCTCCTGACAATCGTGTAGTGCGGGAAGTGACTTATGACGATCGGTAACATCACAACCTCCAGAAACTATATCACGCGTCAGCTCAGCGAGATGAACGATCTGCTGGCCGAAAAGACCACGCAACTGGCAACGGGCAAAGTCGGGACCACTTTCGGCGACGTCGGCGACCGGCGCCTTCTGGATATTCAGCTGACACAGAAGGTCAGCATGATCGAGACCTTCCAGGAGACGATCACCGTTGCCAATCTGCATCTGGAGACGATGAACCTGTCACTCGACCGCCTGGAAGATATCCGGCGCGACTCGAAAACGGCGCTCGATAGCAACGACTTCGTGGTTCAGGACGACGGGCAGACACAGACCCAGTCGCGGGCCGAGCTTCTGCTGAACGAAACGCTCAACATCCTCAATACCGAAATTGCAGGATACTATGTTTTCGGCGGAACGGATGCCATCGACAGCCCGGTCGCCTCCATGGACACCATCCTGAATGGCGCCGGTGGTCTTGACGGTCTGCGAACCTACATGAGCGAATTCGCCGAGGCCAATCTCGGTGCGACCAATACGGGTCGGACGACGATTTCGGCGTTGACGACGAATTACGACGGCTTCGGCGATCCGACCGATTCCACCTTTTCGATTACGGAAGACGGAGCACATGACTTCGGCTTCGATATTTCCGCCGTCACATCGTCGCTCACCAACGTGACGATCACCGGCCCGGCCGCGGCGGACCCGGACAACGTCGATATTGCCTTCACCGGCCAGCCGGCGCTGGGAGAAACGATAACGATCGAACTGAGCCTGCCGCCGGATCATGCGGAAACGATTTCGATAGAGCTGACAGCCTCCCTGACGGACGAAGCGGAAGGGACCTTCGTCGTCGGTGCGGATCTCGAAGAGACCGCCCAGAACCTGCGCGATGCGGTGGCCGCTGAAATCGAGAACCAGGCGATGACAACGTTGCGCGCGGTTTCAGACGAATGGGCGTCGGACGAGTTCTTCAGCACCTTCGCCGGCGAGGAGCCGCTGCGTGTGGACGGCCCACCATTCGACAGTGCGACCGCTCTGGTCGCCGGCGGATCGACCACGGTTGAATGGTACACGGGACGCAACACGGCAACCGACGACCCGCGCGCGGACAAGAATGCCGTGATCGATACGAGCCTGTCGGTGAATTACGGCGTGCGGGCCAACGAAGACCCGCTCAAGGAGCTGGTGCAGTCCCTGGCGACCTTCGTGGCCGCCGACTTTTCCGGTGCGACCTCGACGGACGAGGAATATTACAACGCCCTGTCGAAGGACATGCGGACGATCCTGCAGCCAGCGGGCGTGGATCAGTCCGGCATCGTCGACATTTCGACCGACATCGCGATTACGCATCGCACGATGTCACTGACGAATGACCGGCACAGTCAGACCAAGAACAGCTATGAGGGCACCATTGCGGAAATCGAGGGTGTCGATCAGGAACTGGTCGCTGCGCAGATCCTGACGCTGCAGAACAATATCGAGGTGTCCTACCGGGCCTCGGCGATCATCTTCAATCTGTCGCTCTCCGATTACCTGTAAGTTCAGCAGACGATTTCGCTACGGTATGATTCCCCTGAAATCTGCCAGTTCGCACCCTTGCCCTCGGCAGAACCCCGAAAGCCGCGAAGAGAGGCCATTGGTCTGCCATCGGGGCCGGGCGTGCGAGATCCAGCCGTATGGGCTGTCTCCTGACATATCCGACAGTCGCTCTGGAAATGCTTGAGCCCAGGCTCAGCGTTGCGTTGCGCTTGACAGTGAAGGTGGGGAGGGCGTGTCGCTCTTGCGAGATCCGGCCGGCAAGCGTCTGATGACGTGCTTTGCTTGCCTCCGGTCCGGATGGTTCCTCCGTACTCCGGACGTCGTCAAGGCAACGCGTCAGGGACGACCTGAAAGCTTGCAGACATGCAAAAAGCCGGTACGAAAATCATACCGGCTTTCATATTCAGGTGCGTGCGAACGGTCCTGTTCAGACGGCGCTTTGCTCTTTGAGATCAGAGGCTTCCAGTTGCTGCCCTGTTGATCCTGATGCCAGTTCCGGCGACGATCGCAAGCCTTCCGCAATGGCCCTGTTGATCCCGATGATGGAGGCCAGTTTGCCTGCGTCATCATCTGTCATGATCGTGATGGTCTGCTTGAAAATGAACACCGCCAGAGTGGCGATGTTGTTCTTGATATCCTGTGGCAACTCGCTTTCCGCGCTGGTTGCCGACGTTACAAGAATGGTCCAGAGCTTGCGGTTGTAAACGAGTGCGTCGTCCTTCTCTGCAAGTGAGGAGTCTTCCCATTCATCCTTGATCAACTGGAGCCGTGCCGCGGCTTTCATCAGCAGATTCGCTTCCAGCTCCCTCGGTGACATCGCCACCTGGCTCGTTTTCTGGTAAGCCTGCGCTGCCTGCTTGTACATGACCGATCAGCGTCCCTTCATACTCGATAAGCTTGCGTGCTTCTTTCAGTGCTTTATAAAAGGCGCCGGTTATTATCGCGTTACTGATCCTGGTTACATAAGGGATCGTACTGGGCGCCGCTTTCACTATGTCGTTGACGAGGGTGAAGTAATTCTCCTGGATTCTCTCGACATCCGTAGACAGATACATCAGCTGGACGGCCAGATAGACGCGTTTTGCCGGGGTATCTGCAGTAGCAAGTGTGAGAATATCCTTTTCCCGCAGAATGGGTGCCTGGCCTTCAATAAAAAGGCGGGTTCGCTGATTGTCGTTGGTGATAACGCTATCACCAATAATAATCCGTTCGCCCGGTTTCAGCTCAACCTTGAGCGCCATTCCGTGACCTCCACGTCTGAGTATCGCCCGAATCGTTAACGAATTGGTTAACGCCCGCTGCGGGTACTTTAAAGATAAACACTGTAAGTGTTAACCGAACAGGCTCAGAACACTCTGATCCGCCTGGTTCGCCAGCGATAGCGCAGTCGATGAAAGCTGCTGGCGGGTCTGCAACGCCAGCATGTTCGCGCCTTCTTCATTCATGTCGGCAATGGTCAGATTGCCTGCGCCGACTTCGAGCGTGTTGATCATGTGCTCGGTGAAGTCGGTCCGGATCTCTACCGTGGAGAGGGCAGTACCCATGGCCCTGGCCGCCGATCTGAGTTCGTCCAGAGCCGCGTTGATTGCCTGAAGGGTACGGTCGATATCCGTGTCGGTCTTGAACTCCGAGGCAGCGGCGGCCAGGCTGACTGTTCCGCTTGCGGCCGCGAGCGTCGTTCTGTTGAAGTCCGCGTTGTCGCTGGTGATGTCGAAGGACACCTCGCCGATCAGACTGATGCTTCCACCGGAGAAGGTGGCATCCAAGCCCTTGACGTTGTTGAGGAAACTTACCAGATCGCCGACCGTGGTTTCGTCATCGATCTCAATCGAGGCCGGTTCGAAATCATTGCCGTCCGTAATGGTGATCGTGTCACCGGCCTGGAAGCCGCCGGAGGATATCAGGGTTGCACCCGCGGTGAGCGGAGTGACCGACAGCGTAGTCGAGCCTGTCGCGCCGGTACCACCGTTGGTGGCGGTGCCGCCGCCGGCTGCATCCTTTGAAATCGATAGTGTGTTGTCCAGACCGGAGGTAACCGTGATCAGGTCGGTTGTCTCGTCGAAGCTGGCATGAACACCGCTGAGACCGTCCAGAGCGTCGAGGTAATCCTGTACGGTCGTGATGGTTGCACCGACCGTGAATGTCGTGGTGCCGGAACTGTCGGTTATCGAGACAACATCCCCGTTCGCCCAGTCACCCAGGTCGCTCAGGTTCGAGGACGCCTGCAGTCCGGACAGGTCAAGGGTGGCCGTTCCGCCATTGATATTGAAGGAAGAAGTGCCGGTTCCGCCCGGATCGAGGTCATCGAGATTGAGCCCGTCATCCAGGCTGGTGTCGGTGAAATCAACCGGATTGACTGTCAGGTTTGACGTGGAATCCTCGTTGAAGATCACTTCCAGCTCGTTGCCGGCACCGGAAAGCAGGTTCTTGCCCTTGTATCCGGAGTCACCCGCCATGTCCTCGATCTGCTGAAGGAGATCGTTGTACTGGCTCGTGTATTGCTTGCGTTCATATTCGCTGGAAGTCTGCAGCGCCTGATTGGCGATTGCCTTGGCTGACTCAACCAGCTTGGTGATGGATGTGATGCCCTTGTCGGCGGCGCGGAGCGTCTGAACGCCCTGACCCATATTGTCGAGCAGGTTTGCCAGATCACTCGCCCGGTCATTCAACGATTGCGCCGTAAAGAACGAATTCGGGTTATCGAGAGCCGTGTTGACCTTCAGACCGGTCGCAAGGCGACCTTGCGTGATCGACTGGAGGCTGGCTGTTTGTTTGAGCGACAGGAGATTGTCCCGGACCGCACTGGAAAGAACAATATCAGGCATCAGATTTCACCACGTTTCCTATTCAGCACTCGCCAAGTTGGCCTTCCATTGGAGCAAGAAGACCCGGTACCAATGGCGTAAAACTAAAGGGAAAGTTAATCGGTGATGCACTCATTAACCTGTTGTAAATAAAAGTTACCAAAAGCTTTCTTTTAAGTATCTGAGATTCAAGCGAAAATTTTCAGGTGTCCGAAGAGCGGAAAAGCATGAAAAGGAAACGGCGGGCTTTTGGCCCGCCGTTTCCAGTTGTTTGTACGTGTCTTCTCTGTCTGACTGATTCTAGCTGGCCTAGAAGAGGGACAGCACCGTCTGGTCTGCCTGAGAGGCGAAGGACAGCGATGTCGAAGCAAGCTGCTGACGGGTCTGAAGAGCCAGAAGGTTCGCACCTTCTTCGTTGGTGTCCGCCAGGGTCAGAAGACCGGCACCTTCCTGCAGAGTGTTGATCATCGTCTTGGTGTAATCCTGACGAATCTCGACTGTCGAAAGGTTTGTACCGAACTCGGAAGCCTGGGACCGGAGGGTCGAAAGTGTGTTGTTCAACCTGTCGATGACCCGGTTGATGTCACCGTCCGTCGCAAACCCGGAGTCGCTGAGTGCGGAAATCGTCACGCCATCGGAGTCCGCCGTATAGTCGTCAGCGGCAAAGTTGGCATTGTCGCTGGCCAGCGTAAGGTCCGTCTCGCTTTCGATCGCGATCCGGCCGGTCGAAGTATTGAATTCAGCCGACACGCCTCTGAAGTCATTGATGAAATTTTCCAGATCATTGACCGTGGAGTCTTCATCCACTTCGAACGAGCCGAGTTCGTAGCCGTTGCCATCGGTCAGGGTCAGAGTGTCGCCTGTTTCGAAGGAACCGCTGTCGACCAGCGTGTCGGATGTCGTGGAGAACGCGGTCGCGTTGACTGAGACAAGCTGAGCCGTGGTCGAGACGTCATTCTGAAGAGCGATGTCGTCGTTGGAATAGACGGTGACCTGACCGGTGCCTTCATCGAATTCCGCACGAACGCCCGGAACGCTCTCGATGGTATTGAGAAGGTCCTGAACGGTGGTCCCGGCCGTGACTGCCAGCGTGGAGCCGGAAATGACAGCGGTGGTGGTGCCTTCGTTCAGCGTCAGGGTGTTGGTTGTCGAAATTCCGGCTGCGGATGCGAGCAGGGAGCTGGAGTTCAGCGCCTGGCCGTCTGCGTCCGTAAGTGTGAAGGTGTTCTTGCCGCCTTCCAGCTGGAAGGATGTCGCACTGCCTTCGCCTTCTGCCAGGTCGGAAAGGTTCAGACCGGTGGAGAGACTGGTGTCGGTGTAGTCGACGGCTTCGATTTTCAGCTTGGACGTGGAGTCTTCGTTGAAGATCGTGGTGAGGTCGTTGCCATCGCCGGCAAGCAGGTTCTTGCCCTTGTAGGAGCTGTCTTTCGCAATGTCTTCAATCTGTTCCAGAAGGGCGTTGTACTGCTCTGCGAAGGTTTTCCGCTCATACTGGCTCTGTGTCTGCAGCGCCTGGTTGGCTTTCGCCTTTGCGGTTTCCACCAGATCCGTGATGGTCTGGATACCCTTGTCCGCCGCCTTGATGGTCTGAAGGGACTGTCCCATATCGTTCAAAAGGGTGGACAGGTCACTGGCACGTGAGTTCAGGCCGGAGGCGGTGAAGAAGCTGTTCGGATTGTCCAGAGCGGAGTTGACCTTCATTCCAGTGGCCAGTTTGTTCTGGACGCCGGACATCAGATCTGCGGTGGATTGAAGAGTAAGAAGGTTCTGCCGAACGGCAGCTGACAGGGTGATGTCCTTCATCAGTATATCCCTTTCCTGGGGTCACGATGTCTTCTGCTCATTCTGAGCAGGTTGATCAGGATAATGTTCTATTAACCCTAATCACTGGTTAACTTAATTGCATTTTGCAGTTAACGAATCGTTAAAATACTGAAGTGGTTGGCAAAAATCTATCAGCGGCAGGGAGTGGGGGAGTGGGGATGGCCCCTCGGTTGAGGGCCAAAAAAAGGCGGGCCTGAGCCCGCCTTTCCTTGTCTTGAAAGCTTTTTGAGAGCTTAGAAGAGACGCAGAACGTTCTGGTCCGCCTGTGCCGCGAAGGACAGCGAGGTGGATGCCAGGCTCTGGCGGGTCTGCAATGCAAGAAGGTTTGCGCCTTCCTCATTGGTATCTGCCAGGGTCAGTTTGCCGGCGCCTTCCTCGAGCGTGTTGATCATGCTCTTCGTGAAATCCTGACGGTTTTCAACGATGGAAAGATTGGTACCGAATTCCGACGCCTGCGTGCGCAGGGTGCTCAGTGCCGTGTTCAGGCGATCCACTGTCCGTTCAATGGAGGAGTCGGTCGCAAAACCGGAGTCCGACAAGGCGGAAATGGTGACACCGTCACTGTCGGCTGTGTAGCTGTCTGCATTGAAGTTCGAGTTGTCACTCGTCAAGGACAGATCAGTTTCACTTTCCATCGCAATCTTACCGGTGGAAGTATTGAATTCCGCCGAGACGCCCTGGAAGTCGTTGATGAAGTTCACCAGGTCGTCGACCGAGGAGTCTTCTTCGATCTCGAACGAGCCGAGTTCGTAGCCGTTACCATCGGTCAGGGTCAGAGTGTCGCCTGTTTCGAAGGAACCACTGTTGATCAGCGAGTCGGACGTCGTGGAGAATGCCGTAGCGTTCACCGAGACAAGCTGAGCGGTGGTGGAAACGTCGTTCTGGAGAGCGATGTCATCGTTCGAGTAAACGGTAACCTGACCGGTACCTTCATCGAATTCCGCACGAACACCCGGAACGCTCTCGAGAGTATCGAGAAGGTCCTGAACGGTGGTCCCGGCCGTGACCGCCAGCGTGGAGCCGGAAATGACAGCGGTGGTGGTGCCTTCGTTCAGTGTCAGGGTGTTGGTTGTCGAAATTCCGCTTGCGGAAGCGAGCAGGGAGCTGGAGTTCAGCGCCTGACCGTCTGCATCCGTAAGCGTGAAGGTGTTCTTGCCGCCTTCCAGCTGGAAGGATGTCGCACTGCCTTCGCCTTCTGCCAGGTCGGAAAGGTTCAGACCGGTGGAGAGGCTGGTGTCAGTGTAGTCGACAGCATCGATGTTCAGCTTGGACGTGGAGTCTTCGTTGAAGATCGTGGTGAGGTCGTTGCCATCGCCGGAAAGCAGGTTCTTGCCCTTGTAGCCGGAGTCTTTCGCCAGATCTTCAATCTGGGTCAGCAACTCGTTGTACTGTGCCGTAAACTGCTTGCGCTCATACTGGCTCTGTGTCTGCAGCGCCTGGTTAGCTTTCGCCTTTGCAGATTCAACCAGCTTGGTGATGCTGGAGATACCTTCATCGGCAGCCTTCAGCGTCTGAACAGACTGACCCATGTCGTCCAGCAGAGTGGACAAGTCATTTGCACGGGAAGTCAGGCCGGAAGCGGTGAAGAAGCTGTTCGGGTTGTCCAGTGCGGAGTTCACCTTCTTACCAGTGGCCAGTTTGTTCTGGACGCTGGACATCATTTCAGCAGTTGACTGAAGGGATGAAAGGTTTGCGCGAACCGCGCTGGAGAGAGTTACGTCACCCATTTTGTGTCCTTTCTAGGAATACAAGATACAGAGACCCTTCCTGGGTCCGGCGACATAAAACGACTTGGGAATGTAAGAAAATCTAAACAAACATGGTTAGCGACCGTTAACCTTAACGCGAGGTGAAAGGGTTGCGGCAGTATTGGTAAGCGTTGTCCCGGCAGCATCGGTTCGGTACGGCCTGAATCAACTTGTCTGGTTCTGGGTAAAGAGAGGTGAGGGCAATAAATTATCGTACTACCGCACTGCGGACAGTTTAGGGTACGGACCCATAAAATTGTACTTCCAGGCATCAACCCGGCAAAGAAGAGTTTGGAAAAGCCTGAAGAGCCATGCTGGTGCATGGGGCAAAGGCTTTGACGCGGCGCTTCGCAGCCGGATTGATGTCCTTCGGATCGTTCAGAAAGCGATTGTCTCCGGCGTTGCAAAATCTTGAAAACCAGAAAGGTTTCCTGCGATCTTGCGCCTTGGAACCAATCGTTTTCTGAACGACCTGAAAGCACAATTTTATGAGTCCGTACCCTAGTTTGGAATACGTCCGGCCGAAGCAGAAATTTCCCTCACTGTCTTAGTGCAGTAGATTATCCGGAAGCCGTAGCTATGTTCAAAGCACGAAAAGGAAACGGCGGGCTTTTGGCCCGCCGTTTCCGGATGTTTGTACGTGTCTTCTCTGTCTGACTGATTCTAGCTGGCCTAGAAGAGGGAGAGCACCGTCTGGTCTGCCTGAGAGGCGAAGGACAGCGATGTCGAGGCAAGCTGCTGACGGGTCTGAAGAGCCAGAAGGTTCGCACCTTCCTCGTTGGTGTCCGCCAGGGTCAGAAGACCGGCACCTTCCTGCAGAGTGTTGATCATCGTCTTGGTGTAGTCCTGACGAATCTCGACTGTCGAAAGGTTTGTACCGAACTCGGAAGCCTGGGACCGGAGGGTCGAAAGCGCGCTGTTCAACCTGTCGATGACCCGGTTGATGTCACCGTCCGTCGCAAACCCGGAGTCGCTGAGTGCGGAAATCGTCACGCCATCGGAGTCCGCCGTATAGTCGTCAGCGGCAAAGTTGGCATTGTCGCTGGCCAGCGTAAGGTCCGTCTCGCTTTCGATCGCGATCCGGCCGGTCGAAGTATTGAATTCCGCCGACACGCCTCTGAAGTCATTGATGAAATTTTCCAGATCATTGACCGTGGAGTCTTCATCCACTTCGAACGAGCCGAGTTCGTAGCCGTTGCCATCGGTCAGGGTCAGAGTGTCGCCTGTTTCGAAGGAACCGCTGTCGACCAGCGTGTCGGACGTTGTGGAGAACGTGGTCGCGTTGACTGAGACAAGCTGAGCCGTGGTCGAGACGTCGTTCTGAAGAGCGATGTCGTCGTTGGAATAGACGGTGACCTGGCCGGTGCCTTCATCGAATTCCGCACGAACACCGGGAACGCTCTCGATGGTATCGAGAAGGTCCTGAACGGTGGTCCCGGCCGTGACTGCCAGCGTGGAGCCGGAAATGACAGCGGTGGTGGTGCCTTCGTTCAGCGTCAGGGTGTTGGTTGTCGAAATTCCGCTCGCGGAAGCGAGCAGGGAGCTGGAGTTCAGCGCCTGACCGTCTGCGTCCGTAAGTGTGAAGGTGTTCTTGCCGCCTTCCAGCTGGAAGGATGTCGCACTGCCTTCGCCTTCTGCCAGATCCGAAAGGTTCAGACCGGCGGACAGAGTGGTGTCGGTGTAGTCGACGGCTTCGATTTTCAGCTTGGACGTGGAGTCTTCGTTGAAGATCGTGGTGAGGTCGTTGCCATCGCCGGCAAGGAGGTTCTTGCCCTTGTAGGAGCTGTCCTTCGCAATGTCTTCAATTTGTTCGAGAAGGCCATTGTACTGCTCTGCGAAGGTTTTCCGCTCATACTGGCTCTGTGTCTGCAGCGCCTGGTTGGCTTTCGCCTTTGCGGTTTCCACCAGATCCGTGATGGTCTGGATACCCTTGTCCGCCGCCTTGATGGTCTGAAGGGACTGTCCCATATCGTTCAAAAGGGTGGACAGGTCACTGGCACGTGAGTTCAGGCCGGAAGCGGTGAAGAAGCTGTTCGGATTGTCCAGAGCGGAGTTGACCTTCATTCCAGTGGCCAGTTTGTTCTGGACGCCGGACATCAGATCTGCGGTGGATTGAAGAGTAAGAAGGTTCTGCCGAACGGCAGCTGAGAGGGTAATGTCGTTCATAAGTATATCCCTTTTCTGGGGTCGCGATGTCTTCTGCTCTTCCTGAGCAGGTTGATTAGGATCATCTCCTGTTAACCCTAATCATTGGTTAAATGGATCGCATTTTAGGGTAAATTATATATTAACAACTTGAATTCATTGGCGAAAATCTATCAGCGGCAAGGGGTGGAGGAGTGGGGCTGCCCCGGTTGAAGGCCAAAAAAAACGGGTCAGAGCCCGCCTTTACTTGTCTTGAGAGCTGAGAAGAGATGGAGAACGTTCTGGTCCACCTGTGCTGCGAAGGAGACGGAGGTGGATGCCAGGCTCTGGCGGGTCTGCAATGCCGGAAGTTTGCACCTTCCAGACCTCATGAACCTGCCTGGACGCGACACGCTATAGTGAACGCGGAGCGTTTTTCAGTGTACCAGCAAACTTGGGAGCCGCTCATTGGTCGACGGAAATCAAAACGGATGCTTCGCAAGCAGAAGGTGCGATAAGCCGTGGAGCCTGCCAAGAGCGTGTCACGTTAAATAGAATTCTGGAATTCGCCGAACCCGTTCGCAATGCGATCACTGCCTCGAGCCTCTTCCTGAACTTATGATCACGCATATACGCGATACGCTTCAGAACGGTCGCTGCCGTGTCAGACCACCCGTTGAACCGGTTTCGGTGTCTGGTTGGACTGATGATCTTCCATCGTCTTGGAGTAGGCCCTGAGGCGCAGCAGGGTTTCGCTGGGGATTTGCCGCACGACCTCGCCGGTATCGGTATTCGTCGCGACGTAGATCATGCTCTCGCTGTCAGGATCCAGCACGTTACGGCGCTCAACGCGCGGGGTGATCGGATCCTGCTGCTGTTGCTGATCGCGTGCGTTGTTCGCCGCCCTCTGCCCGCCGCTGCCCTCGTCGGAGGGTTTGACAGTCGCTTCTGCCGGCAGTTCGGTTTTTGCTGCGGGCGCGTTCCGCTCTGGAGCCCGCGTAACCGGCGTGATCGCCGTGTACGTCGGCGATGGCGGCCGGGCCAATCCCGTGTCCATCATCTTCTCTCCGGGTTAGTCGATACAGATACCCATGCAGTTGCAAGTTAACGTAGGGGAATGAATATTTTGTTAACGGATTAGATACGATTTGAAAGATCGGTTTTTGGATGATTCGCAGGCGTATGATTCGCTTGCGGAATAGCCGCGCGTTCGCCGGGCATTTCCGTTTTTGCAGGGATGGGGGAGGGGCAGAGGACCCGTATGCGTGAGGCTCTGCCACCTTCAGTTCACTCACTAACTTGCAATGCAAGGTAGCTTGTATTAGGTCTTAGTGATGAATAACGGCGTTGCAGGTTCCGACACTATCCAGGTGCAGCTCAAGAAGGGAGCGCTGGAACTGTGTGTGCTTGCCATGCTGTCGCGCAAGGAAAGCTATGCCTACGAGATTTCGAGCGCGTTGGCTGAAGCCGTCGGGATCGGAGAGAGCACGATCTATCCGCTCATGCGCCGCATGCAGAAGGAAGACCTGGTGGCCTCTCGCATTGTCGAGTCGAGCAGCGGCCCGTCTCGCAAATACTACACGCTCACCGAGGCCGGAAGACAGAGGCTGGAACAGCAGACCCGGGATTGGAGAGCCTTCATGACATCCGTAAACAAGATCCTGGGAGACAGCCGGTGACCCAAGAGCAGTTCCTGACAGAGCTTCGCCAGGCATTGGCGGGTATCCCTGCGCCTGACATTGAGGACATCGTTGCCGACTACCAGTCCTATTTCGCGGAAGCTTTGTCGGCGGGCCGGAACATTGAAGATGTTGTTGCTGCCCACGGCGATCCTAGGCGGCTGGCTCAAGAACTGCGCGCGGAACTTGGTATTCGCAAATGGGAAGATCATCAGAGCCCGCGGACGTTCTGGAACGCAATGCTTGCGTTGGGCGGACTGGCTGCAATCGATCTCATTATCCTGATACCCGGTCTGCTCATTCTCGGTTTCGTGGTCCTCATCCTGTTCTTCGTCCTGTCGCTGTTCGGGGTGATCGGCATCGGAACGCTTCTGGACCTTTTGTCGGCCAGCCACGATCCGGCTGAGGGCTCCCGGGTCTATCTTCTGTTCCGCAGCATCGGATTTCTTGCCGCTTCGCTCGGCGGGATCGTTTTGCTGGTCCTTGGGCTCCGCTGGGGAATGACCCGGCTGGCACGCTATGTGCGGCTTCACTACCGGCTGGCAAGACCTGATCCTGCGGGGACGCGGCCTGCGAGCGGGTGAACCCCGAACATAGATGACTTCATGGGAGGTGCCCTGGATGAAGCGCCGCGCTGTAGCCTGCATTTCAGCTTCGCTGATGATCGTCATGGCCGGGATGGTCTATCTTGTCCTGACCGGTGAGAACGGGCTCTCACGCCCGCAACCGCGTGGGCGATCGATTGAAGTCATAAGGCTCGATGCGGCCGAGACCCGAGATCTTGGATGGAACCCGGACGGGCTGGACGCGGTATTCAGCCATGTGGCCAGGCTGAGCACCGATGCGCTGATGATCGTCACGAATGGACAGGTTGTCGGTGCATTCGGGGATCTCTCGGAGCCTTACAATGTTCATTCCATCCGGAAATCTCTTCTGAGTGCTCTGATTGGCCAACAAATGGCCTCCGATGCGAACCCGCTGCGTCTCGATGCGACGCTTCAGGAACTCGGTATCGATGACTCCCCGGTCCAACTGACAGAGTTGCAGCGGCAGGCAACCTTGCGCGATTTGCTGAAAAGTGTTTCCGGTATCAATCACCCGGCAGCCGCCTCAGGCAGCCTGCAGGCGGAGATCGACAGGCGTCTGGGTCACAAGGAAAACCGGCCCGGCACTGTCTGGGCGTACAACAACTGGGACTATAATGCCCTGACCACGGCTTTCGAGCGCGAAACAGGCACCGGGATTGCCGAAGCGTTCGATATCGGGATTGCGCAGCCTGCAGGGATGCAAGACTTCGACCGATCTGCCGTCTCCTATATTTCCGATGCCAGTCAGTCCGAACACAGGGCGGCAATGTTCTCAATGTCCGCACGCGACCTTGCTCGGGTTGGAGAGCTCTATCTCAACCACGGCCGCGCCGGAGGACAGCGCGTTCTTGCGGACAACTGGGTGAGGCTCATGACAGAGGATTTCACCGAGACAGGCATTGGCGGGTTGAGATGGGGCCACGGATATCTGTGGTGGTTACCCGGTCCGGAGACCGGGTTGCCGGAAGGGACGTTCTGGGCATGGGGGCTGGGAAATCAGGCCCTCATGGTTATCCCGCAGTGGAACACGGTGGTTGTCCACCAATCGGACACCACGGAGTTCTGGAAACGGTTTGTGCCGTTGGTCCGCGATGAGGGCTTGAGCGGAGAAGCGGCCATAGAACAGCTCATTCTGTCATGCCGCGACGCGGCCGCCCGTGAAACCGAATATTGCACCGAGCATCGTTTCATCACGCGGCGCGAGTTCGATCAGCTCATATCGTTGATTGTTGCTGCACGTACAGGGAACGGCTGAAGCGAAAGCGATAAGTCACCTGGCTACGGCGACGCTGCACTTGAC
Organism: uncultured Roseibium sp.; assembly: GCF_947496995.1. GTDB lineage: Bacteria > Pseudomonadota > Alphaproteobacteria > Rhizobiales > Stappiaceae > Roseibium. The sequence goes on along the minus strand of NZ_CANMFD010000004.1, from coordinate 281,845 downwards.
CGGAAAGGCGCGCTGAGAGTTTGTCAGCCGTCTGGGCTCCCGTTGCCGGGAGCTTTCGGGCAGCAAGCTGCCGCAGGCCAATCCATGTCGTCTAAAGGTGCGGGACCTAAAGGGATTGATTGATCGCTATCCCGTGTGCCATCTGCGGACCGGTCGGTGCCGACCCGTTGCGTCCGTAGGTCGTTGGCGCGGCCGCGTTCTTGGCGCCGGCCACCTTGGCGACCGTGGCGACAATGCTGCCTGCCACATCGCGCGCGGTGGAGAGAACGGCCAGGTTGATCCGCAGGACAGGCTGGAACTCGCCGTGCTGGCGGCGCAGGGCCTGGGTTGCCGCCGGCGCAAGATTGCCGAGCGCGACCGAATGCTCCTTGGCGGTGATCATGCCGCGTGTGTATTCATGAATAAGGCGGGCCTTGTCCGGCTGGAGTTCGCCGGCTGCCTGTAGCTTTCCGGCCCGGACGAGGTCGGTTTCCATTTCGATGACCGATAAAAGCGCTTCCATGGTGCCGGACAGGGCCTTGCAGAATGTTTCCGCATCCTGGTAGCTCGTCGGCCGATCAAGGGAAAACGGAAACGTCGTCGTATCTGTCTGAGCTGTCATCTGGCCCCCTCCTGCAAAGAAAGCAATTCGCGTTCCACGCTATCGGCCAGTCCGATGCCGCCGTTATCAGCGATGGTGCGTGCGTATTCGTCGATCAATAGGCTCTGCCAGGCATCCGCCCCATGGCCGCTGCCCCAGGTTCCACCTTCTTCCAGTCCGGTAAACATGCTCTGAAGCATGGTGTTCAAAAACACCGCCTCGAATTCCTGCGCCGCCTTGCGGGCCCCGGTCTTGTCGCTCCGGTCGACGCCCTTGAGGGAATCCATCGGGTTTTGCTGGATCGTGGGTGGTGTTATCGCCTCAAACATCACAGCACCTCGATTTCGGCCTGCAGGGCGCCGGACGCCTTGATGGCCTGCAGGATGGAGATCATGTCCCGGGGGCCGATGCCCAGAGCGTTCAGTCCGTCGACCAGCTGCTTCAGCGTCACCGTTTCCGGAACGATCGCAAGTTTCGTCGCGCCGTCCTCGTTGACGGTAACTTCCGAACGCGGCACCACGGCGGTCTCGCCGTTGGCAAAGGGCAGGGGTTGGGAAACCTGAGGCGTTTCGGCGATGGTCACCGTCAGGTTGCCCTGGGCGACGGCGACCATGGACACCTTGACGTCCTGTCCCATGACGATGATGCCTGAGTTTTCGTCGATGACGACGCGGGCGGCGAGATCCGGTTCGACAATCAGCTGCTCGATATCCGTCAGAAGATCGACGATGTTGCCGTCATAGCGTTGCGGCAGATCGAGGCGCACCGTGGCGGGGTCGAGCGGTTCTGCGGTCGGAAGGCCGATCAGCTCGTTGATGGAGAGCGCGACCCGCCGTGCGGTGGTCAGGTCCGGATTGCGCAACGCGAGCCGCAGGGTCGTCAGGGAGGCGAGCTGGAATTCCAGTTCACGCTCGACAAGAGCACCGTTGGCGATGCGCCCGGAAGTGGGAACTCCGCGTACGACCGAAGCGGCGTCTGCCTGGGCGGAGAAGCCGCCGATGGCCACCGAACCTTGCGCGATGGCATAGACCTCACCATCGGCGCCGACCAGAGGAGTGACCAGAAGCGTGCCACCCTGAAGCGACTGGGAATCTCCGAGGGCGCTGACGTTCACGTCGATCCGCGTGCCCTGAGTGGAAAAGGGCGGCAGGTTCGCGGTGACCATGACCGCGGCCACGGTATCGGTGTTCAGGTCGACATTCCGGGTGTTGACGCCGAGCCGTTCCAGCATTGCCTGCAGGCTCTGCTGGGTGAATGGAGAATTGTTGAGAGAATCGCCCGTGCCGTTGAGGCCGACGACAAGACCGTAGCCGATGAGCTGGTTTTCCCGGATCCCCTCGAAATCGGCAATGTCCTTGATGCGGGAGGCGGCAAGCGCAGGCGTCAGCAAAACAGCCGTCCCGATGATCAGGGCAGCGGCGCTGCGCGTGATCCGCGCGGTCCATCCTGAAATCTTTTCACCCAAATTTCGCATTACTGGTTCTTGCCCGTTATCCCCTCCGGCGAAAGCTGCCGGGTCACACATCCTGGTAATGCGTAATGCGAGAGCCGTGCCACTTTTGGGCCGCCTCATGTTCTTTCCGATAATTTGCCCGGATTCTGGGGGGAATGCTGATACAATCACAAGCATATCCACGTAAAATTGCCGATCTGGGTAAAGAAAATGCGTTTGCCGGGCGGCAAATATTGCCCAACCTGCAAGGACTCATTTACCCTTGGCGGCAGAATCTGACGGGCAGGACCGGTTTTATCGGCTAACCTGCGGATGGATCGGAAGAGAAAATGCGTATCACCGGCAATAAACCGATTACTGGCGTCCAGGGGAAAGGTGCGAAAAAGCGCAGCCCGTCCGGGGCGGACCAGTTCGCGCCCGATCTGGGCTCGGAGGTTTCTCCGTCAGCGCAGACGGCCGGCGGCGCCTCTATCCAGGGAATGGATGCGCTTCTGGCCCTGCAGGAAGTCGATGAAGTTGCCGAGCGCCGGTCACGGGCTGCCCGACGCGGACATTCCCTGCTCGATTCACTGGAGGCCGTGCGCGCGGATCTGCTCGGGGGGCACGTCTCCGAAGACCGGCTGGAGACGCTCGCGCAGGACGTTTCCAGACGTCAGCCCAGCGGCGATCCCGATGTGGATTCCGTGATGGATGAGATCGAATTGCGTGTCAAAGTCGAACTGGCGAAGCTTGGCCGATTCCTCGATTAAGCCGTCCTGCAGGCGAGGGGAATATACGTCAAATGTGAGCTAAACTCACGCAACGTTTTGAAAATTCTGGTATTTCCGCGTTTTCATTTTTTTCAAATGGACCGTTGTCGGTTGGAGGATGCGGCTATATATTGCGCCCGGCCTAACGGTAATCCGGAGCTATCGATGACGGTTGAAATAGAGTCTGACTACCGACCCTCGGAAGACGAGCCGTTCATGAATGACAGGCAGCGGGAGTACTTCCGTAACAAGCTGCTGGCCTGGAAAGAGGACATCCTGAGGGAGAGCAAGGAAACGCTCACCAATCTTCAGGAAGAAAGCCAGAACCATCCCGACTTTGCAGACCGTGCGTCGTCCGAATCGGATCGCTCGATCGAGCTGCGTGCCCGTGACCGGCAACGCAAGCTGATTTCAAAGATCGACGATGCGCTGGAACGTATTGTCGACGGGAGCTACGGCTATTGCGAAGAGACGGGCGAACCGATTTCGCTGCGACGTCTCGAAGCCCGGCCGATCGCAACCTTGTCGATTGAAGCCCAGGAAGCACATGAACGCCGCGAAAAGGTGTATCGCGACGACTGACCTTTCATGAATGGCAGTGCTGCCGCATGACTCGCTTTAAACCTTCCCCTTCGCGGGAAGGTTTTTTTATGGCGCGGCGGTATTCAGGCCGGGCCAACAGATGCACGGCCTGCGCGAGGCATTATCCGGCGATCTTGTCCGCCATTACCGAAATTGTCTGGACGTAAACGCTGGCCTTGTTCCATTTCTGCAGAACCTTGTAATTGGCGGTGCCCGGGCCCCAGCCCTGACCGCGGCGCCAGCCGTGCTGCGCCAGGTAATTTGCCGTGGAAGCGAGAACGTCGGGGATCGAGCGGACCAGGTCGCGGCGGCCGTTGCGGTCATAGTCGACGGCGTATTTGACATAGGATGAGGCCAGAAACTGGGTCTGACCGAGTTCGCCCGCCCAGGCCCCCTTCATCTCTTCCGGCGACATGTCGCGCCGTTGAACGATGGTCAGGGCGGCAACCAGTTCGTTGGTGAAAAACGCCGAGCGACGGCAGTCATAGGCGAGGGTGGCGAGAGACTGGAGGACCGGCATGTTGCCGGAAAAGCTGCCGTAATTGGTTTCCAGACCCCAGATCGCCAGAATGACCGGCGCCGGAACACCGTACTTCTTTTCAATGCCCCTGAAGATGCGCGCGTAGGTCTGGCCGAGCTTCTGACCGCGCCGGATCATCGCGTTGTTGACCCGCTTGGCGTAGAATTGCTCAAAGCTCAGCTTGAAGGATTTCTGGCCGCGGTCCAGCCGGATGACCTTGGGATTGTAGCTGACATTCTGCAGGGCCGCCTTCACGACCCTCGGCTTCAGGCGATGACGGGATGCATCGGCAATGAAGGATTGTTTCCAGGCTTCAAAGCCCGCCGGACCGTTGCCGCAGCTGGCGCTCAAGGCCGGTGTGGCCGTCAAAAGACCCAGTCCCAAAAAACAAACGAGCAATCGAACCATCAAATCCTCACTGAATCGCAATCGGCCTGCGATCATTCTAGCTCAAAACGACCCTGCGTCATCCTGACATTGAAATCCTATCGAAACGGCACCTGCCTGACACAGTTGGACGCCTTCAGGTAAAGAGCGGTCAAGGGCGGCCGGCAGGCCATCACGGCTCATGCCGTATGAAATGTGAGTGGACCGGAGCGCCGGGCCGCAGGCGTCCGCGTTCGAAATCGCTGTCCGCATTGAAAGTCAGGCGCGGCAGAGTGTCGTATCCGGCGATTGCCTCGCAATGGCCGGCAAGTTCGGCTTGCAGCCGGGCTTCAAGATCCATTTTTGCCGGACCCTTGTGATAGCCATGCACTCCGTGAATGGTTCTGGGCCTCAACACGTCAAAACCGAGGTAGCGGAAGGTGTAGGCGAGGGGCCAGAGCAGCATCTGGATATCGCCTTCCTTGCCGTTGTAGGCGCTTTCCTCCTGTCTCGACCCGGTGGTTGCGCAGAACAGCACGGACTTGCCGCGAAAGCGGCCGGTATCGAACCTGTTGTCGGTATCGTGCAGCCCGCCATTGACCAGAACCCTTTCGCACCACCCCTTCAGCATGGCGGGCGGGGCGAACCACCAGACGGGAAAGTGCAGGATGATCCGGTCCGCGGCGCGGACCTTGTCGATTTCGTGTTGAACGTCCGCAGGCAACCGGCCCGCCCTGGCGGCAGCTTCCTGTGTTTTCAGGACGTCGTAGGGATCGCTCACGCAGGCCGAAGCATAGTGACCGGGACGCTCCGCCGGATCGAACCCCATGGCGTAAAGGTCGGACCGGAGCACCTCGTCGCCAAGCGACAGGCAGGCCGTTTCCGTAGCTTCGGCCCAGGCGGCGTTGAAGGACGTCGGGGCGGGGTGGACAAGCACGATCAGGGTGATCGTCACGGATTTTATCCTCATTCAGGCTTTAAGGGGGAGGCGTGACACGGTCTCCTGAGGCCGGATCCTCTCGAGAGATTGCGGTAAGAGAACGGGCATGGCGCTCGGGGAGCGAGACGCCATGCCCGTCGTCAGCCGGAGCCACGGGCGCTTCTAGAACACGTCAACGGCGGCCGGCCGGGGGGACGTTAGACCACGGGCCCGTGATCGAGGATCGAAAGAGCCCGCCGTCTGATCGGGTGCCGGGTCAGAACGGCAGCAGGATATCCAGGACCTGGTTGCCGACGCGCGGCTGCTGAACATCGGATATCTGGCCGCGGCCGCCGTAGCCGATACGGGCTTCGGCAATCTGTTCGCTGGCGATACGGTTGTTCGCGGTGATGTCTTCCGGACGGACGATACCGGCGACGATCATTTCGCGGACTTCGAAGTTGACGCGCACCTCCTGGCGGCCTTCGATCACCAGATTGCCGTTTGGCAGGACCTGGGTCACGACGGCGGCCACCGTCGTTTGCAGCGTTTCGTTGCGGTCGACGCTTCCGTCTCCCTCGAAACTGGAGTTGCTGTTGGTGCTCGCAAGATCGCTGGCGGCGACACTGGCCGGCATGAAGATCGTGTCGATGGCCGTGCCGAGGGCGCCGCCGACGCCGGCTCCGCTGGTTTCCGAGCGGCTGCGTTCGGTCTTGTTCTCGATTTCGGCCTGGTCGTCGATGGTGACGACAACGGTCAGGATGTCGCCGACCTGGCTGGCGCGCTGGTCCTTGAAGAAGGCCCGGCTGCCCGACTGCCAGAGCGAATTCGGATTGTAATGCGCCTGCTGCGGTTCCGGCATGGGCATCTGCACGGGGCGGTAGCCCGGCGTCGTGGTCGGATCCTGGATGGCGTTCAGCGCAGGTTGCTGGCCGACATTGGCGAGTTTGTCGGCGGTGCCGCACCCTGCTGCGAGAGCGCTCAGCGCGATGCTCGCCAGCAGGTTTCTGGGAAGGGAGGTCAACATTATTTGGTCTCGCTGTTCAAGCTTGCAACAACAGGATTTGCGGTGAGAACGCGTACTTGACCGCGGGAGGAAACAGTTGCCGGGACGATGCGCCGGGACTGAAGGTTCATGACATCGATGACATCGCCCTTGGCGCCGTCATCCATGGCCTGGGCGCGCGAAGTGAGTTTCATACCCACCATTTCGAAGGTGACCGTGACCTTTTCGCCCCGGCTGACAAGCACCGGGTGGCGGAAATCGTGGCGGGCGAGGGGCGCATTGGCGCGCAGGCTGTTGCGCGCTTCCTTGCCGGCAATTTCCGCCGGATCCAGAATAGCGCCGGCCGGAACCTTGCTGCGCGCGAGCCGGATAACGGTGATGTCGTCTTCGCTGAGAATATCGCCGCGGCGGAGCGGCTGCGTCAGGGTCGCCACCTCGATCATTTCCACGGCGGTACCGCTCAGGGTAACCGCCCGGGTGCCATGTTCGACCGCCACTGTGGCGAAGAGGGTGAAGCGTCCGTTGGACTGCTGCCAGTCGACACGGTCGATCCGTACGGGATCCGTCACTTTCGGGTCGGCCATGATCTCTTCGGGGGCCTGCACCAGCCGCACGTCGAGATTGTCGGCGTCCACACCGGCATTGCGTTCTGCAAGAGCCGTCCGGACCAGTCCTTCAAGACGGCCCCGGTCGAACCTTGTTGCGCCCCGGTGGACGACAACCGAGCGCAATCCGTCGGTTCCGGCAAGTTCCAGACCCGCCGCCCGGGCGCGCTTGGCGACGACATCGGCGGCCACATTGCCGGATGTTCCCATGTCCGGCGAGCGGAAGAGGGGTTTGGACGCCAGCAGGCCGGCGTTTGAGTAGAAGTCTCCGACGGTCACGATGTCGGACAGGGTCAGAACCTGGGAGCGCAGGATCGGGCGCTCTTCCGCGAGCGACACTCCGCCGGCGAGTCCCGCCAGCAGAAGGGCGATCGCGGTCTTCAGAAGGTGTTTCATCATCTCAGCCTTCCAATCTTAGCGCAGGTTGGTGGTCGTGGAGTACATCTCGTCGGCTGCCTGGATGATCTGCGAATTCATCTCATAGGCGCGCTGGGCGGAGATGAGGTCGGCGATTTCCGTCACCGCGTCCACATTGGCCATTTCCAGGAAGTACTGCGCGACGCTGCCGAAGCCGTCATCGCCGGGGTCGCCGGTTTCCGGTGCGCCGCTGGCATCCGTTTCCCGGAAGAGGTTGTCGCCGATCGCCTCGAGGCCCGCAGTGTTGACGAACCTGACCAGCTGGACCTGTCCGAGCTGGACGGTGTTGCCTGCCTGATCGACGCCCTGAACCTCACCGGTGTTGGAAATGGTGATGTCCAGGGTGGTTTCGGGAATGTTGATGCCCGGGTTGACGGTGTAGCCGTCAACGGTCACGAGCTGGCCGTCGGCGTCCCGCTCGAACGATCCGTCGCGGGTGTAGACCGTGGTGCCGTCCGGCATGTCGATCTGGAAGAAACCTTCACCGCGGATGGCCAGGTCGAGCTGCTTGCCGGTCTGTTCCAGCGAGCCTTGCGACATGATGCGGGTGGTGGAGGCCAGCTTTACGCCAGAGCCGATCTGGATACCGGTCGGGACGATCGTTCCGGCGTCGGAGGTCTCCGTGCCCATGCGGCGCAGGTTCTGGTAGAGAAGATCCTGGAAATCCGCCCGCTGCTTCTTGAAGCCGGTCGTGCGCATGTTGGCCACGTTGTTCGAAATGACTTCGACGTTCAGTTCCTGGGCCTTCATGCCCGTCGCGGCGATATGGAGTGCTTTCATTTTCTTATTCCTCGATGCCGCTTAGGCCTGAAATTTTCCAAGGGTGCCGATGGCCTGCCGGCGGAGCTCATCCAGGTCCTTCACGACCTTGGATGTCGCGTCATAGGCGCGGGTGACCTCGATAAGCCGGGTTACTTCGGTGATGCCGTAGACATTCGAGCCTTCTACGGCTCCCTGAACCATGCGCACTTCGGCGGCAGCGATGGGGTCTTCACCGGCAAAGAGCGTGTCGCCGACCTTCTCGAGGGTGCGCACGTCTTCAAAGTTCACGACCTTGATCTTGCCGCGAATGCCCTGCTCGGTCGCGATCGTACCGTCCTTGGCGATTTCCACCCGGCCGTCCTCGACCGAAAAGGTGATCGGGCCCACGTCGGTCATGACAGGATGTCCGCTGCCAGAGATCAGCTGGCCGTTCGCGTCGAGACCGAAGGCGCCGCTGCGGGTGTAGGCTTCCGTGCCGTCTTCCATCTGGACGGCGAAAAAGCCGTCGCTGTTGAGCGCGAGATCGAATTCATTGCCGGTCAACTTGATCGAGCCGTGCTCGAAGTTGGTCCGCGTTGTGAACATGTCCGTGTAGGAAATCTTGCGGTCCTGCGGCAGGAAGGCGGTCCCGTCCGCGACGGGCATGAGATATTCCGCGAAATGCAGATTCTGCGACTTGAAGCCGGTTGTGTTGATGTTCGCCATGTTGTTGGCGACCACATCCAGCTTGTGTCTCAAGATCGATTGCCTCGACAAGGCAACTAGTTGAGCGTTCTCCATGGCGAACGGTTCCCTTCATGCTCCCCGAAAAGCCGGCTGATCTCCCCAGATCCGCTGGCTCGTTAAGGTTAATGCACGGAGCGTGCCAATTTTTAAATCGTTGGGAAATCTGGGTAAAAGCTTAACGGGGCGGATGCATGCGGCAAGAGATTCCGGCAAAACTTAACCAGTTGGCAATATTTGCCCGGTGACTCGCGTCAGTGGAGCGGATCCAATCGTTAACCACTCGTTAACCATTAACTCTTTAGTAATAATTTAGCGCGCGCGAGCGCAAGCTTGAAGCGGAGTGCGGAATGGCGGACGAAAATGCCGCAGGCGAAGAAGACGAAGACGCCGCTGAGGGCAGTGCCGGCGGTGGCCGGAAGAAACTGTTCCTGTTCGGCGGCATCGGACTTGTGGTCCTGCTCGCCGCGGGCGGTGGGGCCTATTTCTTCCTGATGGGGTCTGACAGCCCGGCACCGACGCCGGGCGAGGGGGATCCGCTTCAGGAAGTGCAGAAGCCGGTGGTGTTTTACGACCTGCCGGAGATGACCGTGAATTTGGCGACGGACGGGCGCTCCACCTATCTCAAGGTCCGCATCGCCCTGGAAGTTGAAAACCGCGGGATGATCGAACAGATCCAACCGTTTTTGCCGCGTATTCTGGATGCGTTCCAGATTTACCTGCGCGAGCTGCGCCCAGCGGACCTGGAAGGGTCTGCCGGTCTGTTCCGTCTGAAGGAAGAATTGCTCAGGCGGATCAATCTGTCGGTCTATCCGGCAAAGGTTGAAGGGGTACTGTTCAAGGAAATCCTTGTTCAGTAGGGTTTAATGGCTGATACCGACGAAGATGACCTGTCCGAAGAGGACATGGCCGACGCCTGGGGCGCTGCCCTGGCGGAGCAGGGTGCCGGCGGCGACGAGGACGACGATCTGGCCGCGGCCTGGGGCGCGGCGCTCGAAGAGCAGGGAGCCGGGGGCTCCGACGATATGGCGGCCCAATGGGCGGCGATGATCGACGACAGCGAGCCGGATCTGGAAAACGCCACGAGAGGCGCGGATCGTGTTCTCAACCAGGAGGAAATCGACAACCTTCTGGGCTTCAATATCGAAGATACGATTGCCGGCGACCAGAGCGGCATTCGGGCGCTCATCAACTCGGCGATGGTCTCCTACGAGCGTCTGCCGATGCTCGAAATCGTGTTCGACCGTCTGGTGCGGCTGACGACCACCTCCTTGCGCAACTTCACCTCCGACAACGTCGAGGTGTCGCTGGATTCCATCAGCTCGGTGCGTTTCGGCGATTACCTGAACTCGATTCCGCTGCCGGCCATTCTGGGTGTGTTCAAGGCTGAGGAATGGGACGGCTTCGGGCTGATCACGGTTGAATCCAGTCTCATCTATTCCATCATCGATGTGCTGCTCGGCGGCGGGCGGGGAACATCGGCCGTCCGTGTGGAAGGCCGCCCATACACCACCATCGAAACGGGCCTCGTGCAGCAGATGGTGTCGCTCATCCTGCAGGATGCGGAGCAGGCATTCGCGCCGCTTTCGCCGGTTCACTTCAATCTCGAACGGCTGGAAACCAACCCGCGCTTTGCGGCGATCTCCCGCCCGGCCAATGCCGCCATTCTCGTAGAGCTCAGGATCGACATGGAAGACCGGGGGGGCTCGGTCGAGATCATGATGCCCTATGCGACGCTGGAGCCGATCCGCGATCTGCTCCTGCAGATGTTCATGGGCGAGAAGTTCGGCCGCGATCCGATCTGGGAGGGCCATCTGGCTTCCGAGATTCATGCTGCGGAAATCGAGATCGATGCCGTTCTTTACGAAACCTACCTGCCGCTCGGGCGGGTCCTGAGCCTTGGTGTCGGTCAGACACTGGTGTTCGATGTGGGACCGTCCGATCCCGTGCTGATCAAGTGCGGCAATGTTCCGTTGACGGAAGGGACGCTCGGGAAAGTGAACGATTCCATTTCCATCCGTGTCGCAAAGAATTTGCGCAAGCAGAAAATGACCCTGGCTGCATTCGAGCGTGCCATGCAAAGCGAAATGGAGAATTAATGACCACCTTGCCACTCGGAATGATTATCGAAGGTATGGTCGCTGTTCTGTTGCTGATCACGATCGGCTACTGCTGGATGCTGAACAAGCGTTTGCAGCGGCTGCGCGCCGACGAGCAGGTGCTGCGGGCAACCATTTCGGAGTTGATGACGGCAACGGAAATCGCCGAACGGGCGATCCTCGGCCTGAAGACCACCGCCGCAGAGGCCGACAAGACCCTCGGCACCCGTCTCAAGCAGGCGGAAACAATGTCGCACAGCCTGGCCGACCAGCTTGGTGAAGGCGAGAAGGTGTTTACCCGCATCACGCAGATCGCCGAAGCCGCCCGCTCTGCCATGCCGGCGCGTGAAAGCGCGCCGCACAGCGACGTCTATGCGGCGCCGCCACAGACCTCGGCCCCGGCCTATGCTCCGCAGCAGCCGTCCTATGCGCCTGCCTCTCATTATGGCGGGCCTGCTGCTCCCGAACCCGAGCCGGAGCGCAAGCGCAGCCGTACCTCCGATATCCGCAGCGCGGCAGCGGAAGCGACGGCCCGGCTTGAGGAATTCCGCAGGCGCAAGGGCGCTGCGGCATGAACTTGAGACTGCTGCCATTATTGGGGATTTCGGCAAGCGCTCTGCTTGCGCTCAAGGTGCTCGGGCTCGTGCTCGGGCCCGACAGCGGCAATCTTCCGATCAATGGCGCAGTCGCCCAGGAAACCGCGGCCAGCGCCGATGCCGGCGAAGCCCCGCCCGACATGCCCGAGGATGGGGCGCCTCCGCCGCCTCCCGCAGGCGGCGTGCCGGACCAGCCGGTCTTGCCGGACAATCTTGAAATCGGGGGATCCGCGGCCGAGCGCGCCGTGCTGGAAAGCCTCGGAAAGCGCCGGGAAAACCTGCAGCAGCAGGAGGGGCAGCTCGATCTGCGGGAAAAACTCCTGCAGGCGACCGAGGAACGCATTCAAAAGCAGGTGGACGAACTCAAGCAACTGGAACAGCGCATCGAGGCCGCCGTCGGCGAAAAGGAAAAGCAGGAGCGTGAGGAGATAGCCGGGCTTGTCACCATGTATGAAAGCATGAAGCCCAAGGACGCCGCCCGCATTTTCGACCGGCTCAGCCTTCCGATCCTCCTCAAGGTGGTTCGCCAGATGAAGCCGAGGAAGATGGCCGATATCCTGGCCCGGATGTCAGGCGAATCTGCGGAAAAGCTGACGGTCGCCATTGCTGGTGACCCGGACGCGGGTGCGGAAACCGCCAAGCCGATGCCGGCCCAGGTGCCTGTTCAGGATAACTTGCCTAAAATCCCATCTAACTGAGCGAAACACGTGGATTTAAACGTGTCGCGTAAGAGCACGTTAAGAACAGAAAACTAATAATGGTGTGTTGGTGTTATCCAAGGACAGAACAACTTGCAGGGACTATTCCTGACCATTGGTAAAAGCTGCTATTCCGCCGTTGCCGGCGGACAGCGGGCGCTTTCGCGTCTGGCTGCGGCTGCCGTTTGGTCAGTCCTGGTCCTGTTCCTGAGTGCCGGACTTGCCCCGCTTCGGGCTCAGTCGCTCGAACCGGTGGATGTCGACGTTTCCCAGAAAGACGGATACGGCCGGATCGTCCTGACCTTCAAGGACCGGACGCTGCTGCCGATCTACGATGCCCTGATCACCGGCGGTGTGTTGCGGATCTCCTTCGAGGAGCCGATCGACATCAATGTCGACGACGTGCCGCTCGATCTCAAGGATTACGTCGCCATCGCCCGCCGCGATCCCGACGGCAGCGCCATCCGCTTCGCCCTGAAGAACCAGTTCAAGATAAACACGCTGGAAGCCGGGGAGAAACTCTTCGTCGATATCCTGCCGCTCAACTGGCAGGGTCTGCCGCCCGGTCTGCCCGACGATGTGGTGCGGGAATTGGCCAAGCGGGCAGAAGCCGCCATGCGCAAGGTTCGTGCGCTGGAACAGGCACGGCTGAAAGTGCAGGAAGGTCCGGAAGTCGCGCTTTACGTGGGCGAACATCCGACCTTCACCCGGCTTGTCTTCGACTGGTCCATCAAATTCGATACTGCGTTCGTACGCGAGAACGACATCATCAAGTTGACGTTCAATCATCCGGCGCAACTGGATATCTCTCATCTGCGCGCGCATCTCCCCCAGGGGGTCATCGATGCCACCTCGTTCCTGGACCAGGGCAAGCTCAAGTTCCTGATGCGTATCGAGCCGTCCGTGGACATCCGTGCCTTCCGCGAGGAGCAGACCTACGTCATAGACGTGACGCCCGAGAACATGACCGCCAACGATCCGGCGAATGCCCTGATCAACAAGGAACTGTCGGTCGAGGACAACGAAAACCGCCAAAGCATGATCACCGCTCCCGGCCTGAGGGATACGCGGGAAGTGAAGGAACCGCGCGGTCTGCCGTCGTCCGGTCCCACCGTTTCCACAGGCGGCAACATCATGAAGGAATCGGAAGCTGACGATTCCCCTGCCTATACGGTGGTCCCACTTGCCCCTGCAAAAGCCGGGGAGGGCACAGGGTTGCTGGATACCGGGCAACCGCCGACGGAAAACCCCGATCTTTCGAATTCGGCTCCACCCGAAGGACCCCGGTTGGCGATGGTGCCCAGATCCAAGCCGGTTCGTTCCGCGCAAACCGAAACTACTACGACCGCCACGGCGGTCGAAGCACTTCCTGCGCCGGACCTTGTCGCTTCCGTGCTGTCCCCGGCCGATGCGGACGACGTTCATCGGTCGGACGGCCTGATCACGTCGGCAATTCCGGATCCGGCCGCCGGCAAGCGCGAGGAAGATCAGGCGGCTGCGGCGCCGGTTGTCACCGCACAGGCGGCGCCCGGCGCGTTGCCCCTTTCCGGTTCGGCTCCGGTAGAAGTACAGGAAGAAGAATTCGTCCGGCAGGCGCCGATGCTCGATCTTTCCACGCAGCAGATTGAGCCGCCACAGGATCCGGATCAGAACCAGGATCAGGATGGCGCGCAGGGCGATGCCGGAGACATCCAGACCTTGCCGCAAGGCGACATAGCTGACGGTTCAGCCGAGGGGGCTATGCCTTCTCCGCAGGATCCCTCGGAGATGCAGCAACCCCTGAGCCTCGGGGGATCGGATGTGCCGGCCGGCATTCAGCTGCCCCGTCGTTCACAATCTGCCGTGCCGGATGTCTGGCGGGCAACGGGCGGGCAGGATCTGACGCAGATGCCGGACTCGCCGGAAACACCTCCAGCCGAGTTCGCGGAGGAGGTCCGCAACTTCGTATCGGCCGAGGCGCGCAGGATCGGGAATACCGTGCGCGTGGTCTTTCCCTTTTCCGAGCCGGTCTCGAGCGCCGTTTTCCGCCGCAACGACAGCATCTGGCTGGTGTTCGACACCGACGCCACCATCGATACGAGGGGCATGGTCTCGGCGCTCGCCGAAACCGCGGAAGCCATCGATGTGCATCAATTCGAGGATTACCAGATCCTGCGGATGGACATGAACGATCCCGTGTTGGCAACCGTCGGTGTGGACGGCAATGCCTGGTCGCTGGTGATCGGCGACATGATCCTGGAGCCGTCCATTCCGCTCAAGCTTGAACGCAATATTCGTGGTGACGGCGGCTCGGCGCTCAGGGTGCTTTATCAGGAGCCCCAGAACATCCGCCAGGTTGAAGATCCGTTCGTCGGCGACACGATTTCCCTGGTGACCGGTTTCGGTCCGCCGAGGGGCTTGTTGAAACCTCAGAATTTCGTGGATCTGAGCGCGCTGAGCTCGGCCCAGGGGATTGCCATCGCGTCGAAGTCCGACGGTGTGAAGATGAAGATCCTCGGCGATGACGTGATCATCGAAAAGGACGGTGGTCTTTCCCTGTCCAGCGAACATCTGCGCGGCGGAACCGGGGCTTTCAACAGGATCATCGATCCCGCGGAAAGCAACTATATCGAATTCGTGTCTCTCAGCACGGAAGGGCCGGGTGCCTATCGCTCGCGGCTTCAGGAGCTGCAGGACCGTCTGGCGCAATCGCCGGAAGGCAAGCGCCGGCAACCGCTGATGGCGCTGGCCCGGTTCTATCTGGCCCACCAGTTCGCGCAGGAGGCACAGGGTCTCATGAAGCTGGCGCTTGAGGAAGAGCCGGCAATGGCGGAGGACAGTTCCTTCAACCTGATGATGGGTGCTGCCCAGACGATGGCCAACCGTCCGGAAGAGGCCTATCACCATCTGAACCGGCCCGAACTGAAGAACAGTCCGGATGCGGCCATCTGGCAGACCATCGTTGACGTCAAGCTGGGGCACTGGACACCGGCGCGTATCGCAATGCCGCGTGGTCGTGCCGTGGTTGGCAACTATCCTTCGGCCATCCAGACCGAATTCAAGCTTGCCGCTGCCCAGGCCTCCGTGGAAGTCAACGATTTCGGTGTCGCCAACGGGATCCTGGCCGAGATCGAACCGAGTGAAGTCACCCGTGCGCAGGCCGCACGCTACGACATCCTGCGCGGACGGGTCGCCGATGCGTCCGGCCGGTCTCAGGAAGCTTTGACCGTGTTCGATCTGGTTACGCGGTCCGACGACAGGCCGCGTGCCGCCGAAGCGGAATACCGGGCACTTCGGATCCGCTACCGGGATGGCGAGCTTGGAATAGATGAAGCCATCGACAGGCTGGCCGGACTGGCCACGTCCTGGCGCGGGGACGAGATAGAGCTGAAAACGCTGCGCTTCCTGGCGCAGCTTTATGCCGAACGAGGCCAATACCGCGAAGCGTTCGAGGCCATGAGGTCCGCGGTTCAGGCCGAACCGGATGCCGATACCACCCGCCTGCTGCAGGAAGAAATGAACGGCTTGTTCAATTCCCTGTTCCTGGACGGCAAGGTCGATGAAATGCCGACGATCAAGGCGTTGGCTCTTTATTATGATTTCCGCGAGTTGACGCCCATCGGCCGTCGGGGCGACGAGATGGTCCGTCTTCTGGCCGAGAAGCTGGTGGAAGTCGACCTGCTGGGACAGGCGACCGACCTGTTGCGGCATCAGGTCGACAACCGGCTGAAAGGCGCGGCCAGAGCTCAGATCGCAGCCGATCTGGCTGCCATCTACCTGATGGACCGCAAGGCGGACGAAGCTTTGCGTGTCCTGAACCGCACGCGGCAGGCGAGCCTGCCATCCACTCTTGAACGGCAGCGGAACATCGTCGAAGCCAGGGCACTTACCGAAAGCGGGCGCCCGGATCTTGCCTTGGAACTGGTGCGCAACATGCGTGGTTCGGATGTGGACCGTCTGCGAGGCGACACTTTCTGGGCTGCCGAAAGCTGGCGGGAAGCCGGCGAACAGTTCGAGGCGATGCACGGTTCGCGCTGGTCGGACAATATTCCCCTCGACGATCTGGAACGCCGCGATATTCTTCGCGCCGGAATTGCCTTTTCGCTGGCAGGCGACCGCTTGAGCCTGGAACGGCTGCAGACCAAATATATGACGAAAATGTCCAACAGCCCCGAAGCTCTGGCCTTTGAAATCGTCACCCGACCGTTCGAAACCCAGGGCGTCGAGTTCCTGGAAATCGCCAATCAGCTGGCGGATGTCGATTCACTGGAAACTTTCCTGAAGGAATACCGCCGCCAGTACATGTCGCCTGACCGCAGCCCGGACCAGTCCACAGCGGTTTCGCAAGCCGGCGACGCTGCCGGTTAGAGCAAGCTGCGTTCAATCGAACTGTCAGCTCCCGGCAAGTCTACTGAGCGGCCAGCTGCTGGCTGTAGTATCGCGGGTTTCTCAGTTCAGCCTTGTAGCGCATGACCAGTTCGGGAATTGACCGCGTGCTGCGGTCGAGCCAGCCGCTGCGGGCTTTCAGGAAATCGCGATAGGTCTTCTCGTGGATGCCGGTCTGCAGCATCAGGCGCATGATCGCGCCGTCCGCGTCCGATTTGAGCGTATCGGAAACGACTTCATCGGCGAGATTGATCTTGCGGCTGATCAGCCAGATGGCGGCATCGAGGCGTTCCTGCTCGAAGAGGGTGCGCAGGATGGCGTCGAACGACAACTCACCGTTGGCAATCTGGATGCTGGCCTCGTGGCGGGAGTATTTCACACCGTCCAGCTCAATGCCGCCGTCGCGCGGCAGGTCCTTGATCGAATTGGCCAGCCGCTCCAGGTCGCCCGTTTCCAGCGCTTTCCTGAGCGGAGCGGGTATGAGCGGGCAGTTGGTCTCCAGAATTTCCATCTGGGTCTTCAGGAATTGCTCGTCCTTGATCGCGCGCTTGGCAATCCAGGCAAGGACATCGGGCTCTGTATTTGCAAAGATTAGCAGGGCCAGGGTGCCCTTGACGGAAAACGGCGCGGCCGGATTGTCCAGCAGCGCGTGAACCACATCCCTGCTGCTGCGGGCGATGAGCGTGTCACAGATTTTCTCGCTCAGATCGGCCCGGCGGGCCATGGACAACCGCTTGTCGTTCCCCCCGGCCTGGGCAATCCGCATCAGCCCGTTCTGGCTGATCATGGGAGAACACTCGATGACGGGTTCGGAGAGCTCGTAGTCTTCCTGGGCGAGCCTGTCGGCAAGTTCGGATACGATGCGATCGGTCTTGGCGAGCCGCACGACCAGTTCGTAGCGGGCCTCACGGTCGAGCTGGTTGAACACGGTCAGAACGATTCCGGAAAACAGCTCCCGTTCCATCTCGCTGGGTTGATGCTCTTCCGAACGGGCATATTCCCCCACAAGGGTCCGGATGAGTTTTGACCTCGATTCCGGTTCCCTGATCCTTGCGAGCTGTTCAAGTTGTTCTTGTAGCACTGGTTCACCACTGCGATTTCAGAGGGAGAAGCCCTTGAATTGAGTGGTGATCTTCGCGTCCTATTGTTAATTTTCCTCTACTTTTAGATTTTATGTATGCGTAATTTTATCCTCCGCCAAAACTCTTAACCAGCGATCCGGCGACAAGGTTCCAGCCGTCGACGAGCACAAAGAAGATCAGCTTGAAGGGCAGGGATATGACAACGGGCGGCAGCATCATCATGCCCATGGACATCAGGACGGAGGCGATCACGAGATCGATGATGAGAAACGGCAGATACAGAAGGAAGCCGATTTCGAAGGCGCGCCTGAGTTCGGAAATCATGAAGGCGGGAATCAGCGTCGCCATGGAAAGATCTTCCGGGCCGTCCGGCGCGTCCTGGCCTGAAAGCTCCTGGAAGAGGGCAAGGTCCTTTTCGCGAACCTGAGACAGCATGAAAGTGCGGAACGGGTCCGAAGCCCGCTCGAAAGCCTGTTCGAATTCGATGTCCCCGTTGACCAGCGGCTCGACGCCGGCGTCATAGGCCGCCTGCAGGGTCGGCATCATGATGAAGGCCGAGAGAAACAGCGCCAGGCTGATCATGACCATGTTGGGTGGGGCCGTCTGCAGGCCGATCGCGGAGCGGAGCAGCGAAAGAACCACGACGATCCGCGTGAAACTGGTCACCATCACGAGTATAGACGGTGCGAGCGACAGGACTGTCAGAAGGATGACGAGCTGTACCGCGCGCTCCGTCAGGCTCGCATCATCTCCGAAGCCGACAGAAATTTCCTGGGCGGCGGCAGGTCCGGCCAGAAGGGCGAACAATGCCGCTGCGAGGGCCAGAAATGCGACCCATCCGTATCGTCGCGAGGAAGGTCTGTCGCGGGTCATCAGTTGGGCTGCCCGCCCAGCTCATCGAGAATTTTTGCCATTTCCTCTTCAATCGGGTTCTTGTCGCTCCGGCCCTGAACCGGTTTGGTGGCCGGCTTGACCTCGTCATTCCCGGTCTTCGCCTCGAGAGAGGTCTCATCCTCCTCAGAGGCAGCCTGGACCGGCTCCTGAGGGGCAGGGCTTTCTGACGGGGACAT
This sequence comes from uncultured Roseibium sp., assembly GCF_947496995.1. Classification (GTDB taxonomy): domain Bacteria; phylum Pseudomonadota; class Alphaproteobacteria; order Rhizobiales; family Stappiaceae; genus Roseibium. Next base: position 263,253 of record NZ_CANMFD010000004.1, on the reverse strand, counting down.
GGCTACCTCCGCGACCGGTTCGGCGGGAGTCTCCGCTGAAGCCTCTGCTGAAGTCTCCGTTGAAAGTTCCGGGGCAGTCTCTTTCGACGCCTCGGGGGCGGGTCCGGCAATGAGGTGATCCAGATCGAGCACGATCTCTCTCTGGACGGGCCTCTCGGGTGTGGGGTTTTCGGCGGAAATCCCGGCATCTGCCTGTGGGAGAACCTGCGCTGCTTCCTGTGTCTGGTCGGGCGCCGGATCCGGGGCAAGCGCAGACACATCGGAGAGATCGCCGGATGCGGTGGACGCGTTTTCATTGAGGCCGGTATCGACCTTGTCGTCGCTTTCCGCGCTGCCGGTTTCGGTTGCATCCGCAGTCGAAATGCCGGCAAGGGTGGCGGCCAGAACTGTGGGACCCGGTTCAACCTTTGCATCTGCATGTGATGTGTCGGTGGAGATTCGAGGCTCTGGAGAACCGGTGCCTGCACCCTGCGGGGCGACGGCAGGTTCGATCCTTTGCGGTACCGTTTCAGCCGGCTTCAGCAGGGCGGTCTTGGCACGCGCTGCCGGCCCGGAGGCAGGGGGCGTGATCGAGTGACCGGCGTAGGCAGGGCGCTCCCGCGAGGCGAAGGAACGGGACGTGGATGAAAGCTCGCCAGCGGGCTTGTCGGCGGAAGCCATTGCCTCCTCGCCTGACATGGTCGGCCCGGTCTTCACTTCTGGAGCCTTGCGGTTCGCGGCGACAGCGTCGGGCGCTGCTACCGGAACTGCGGGTGTTCTTGCAAGGGCCCGGTTGAAGCCGTTCTGGGTGGCCGCCCGCAGAAGATCGGCTGCGCGGCTCGAACCGTTTCCGGCGCCAATCCTGGGTTCCGGCTTGAGAGGCCTGGCTGTTGCAGGAGGAGCAATATTCGATTGCACCGGTCTGGGGGAAACAGGGGCAGTCTGCGTTCTTTCCGGAGGCATGTGCGCGCGAGTGACAGGGGGAGGCGCAGCAGTCGCTTGTGCGATTGGCGCTTGTGCAACGGGGGCTGGCGCAGGCGAGGCGGTTTCGGGGACGGGGAGCGCCGCCGGGCCGTCTTCGAAAACAGGATCGGGGTCGGCCATATCGGCAGGCGCCCTGACAGGCGTGGCCTGGGCTGCCAGCGTTCCGGGGTCTTCTTCAGGCATGCGCTCGTCCGGCCTGAAGGGGATATCGGGGCCCGGCGCCATCGGCGATTTTATCTGGCCGGGGCCGGCAAGTCCCATGCCCGGAAGGGCTCCCTGGCGCGACGTGGCCAGCGGAGCGTTGCGGATTATGTTCTGCTCGACCACCACGTCGCTCGGCCCGCCGACGAGGATCAGATGCTCGATATTATCGCGCCGGATCAGCACAAGACGGCGCTTCGTGTCGATCGGCGCGCTGTCCATGACGGCAATCCGGGGCTGCCTGTTCCTGTTTTGCGGGGCATTCACTCCGGTGAGTCGTTTGAGAATGAAAATGAACAGAGCAAACAGCAGCAGTACGACGGCAAGCGCCAGTATCACCGCGACCACCTGGGTGATGCCTCCGCTCACATTGAAAGTCGTCTCAATCCAATTGTACATCTTGACCTCATGCCGCCCCTGCTTGCGATATCAGTGCGATTGCCGGTTATCCGGATTTTTTGCCGCAATTGGGGAGCGTCACGCTTATCCCCAGTAATTCCAGGATTTGCACCGGCAACGTCCCGGTGCCTCAAACCTCTTTGTTTTTTCGCTTTTCATTGCCGTAAAGGCATCGGCCCTGGCTCAAAGACTGTTTGTTCCGCTTGCTGATCCGCTTCGAATCTCACTAGGTCTTGACGTTAACAGAAGCAGGCAAATTTTGCCCGTCATGTGCAGGGTTCAAATTGCGAAATGCAAAGGAATATTACCCTCTTCCACGGGTTTCTGAATGAACTGCCCCTATGCGCGAAGCTCGCGTTAACCTTTCATTAACCATTTGCCCGGCAATCATTGCCTGGTGGTTAACAAATGGTGAATTAAATGGCTGTGACGGATCTGCCGCTGTTCCAGGCGCTGAAATCGAAGATGCGGTGGCATCAGGCGAGACAGGGTGTGCTTGCCGAAAACATCGCCAATGCGGATACGCCGGGATACGGGGCGCGAGAGGTCAAGGCCTACAGTTTCAAGGACCATTTGAGCCGGGGAGCGCTGGCGCTGTCCACCGACACGACGCGCGCCGGTCACATCACCGGAAACATTTCAGGCACCAAGGACGCCAAGATCGAAGAGATGGATTCCTTTGAGGTTACGCCCAGCGGCAACAGCGTCAACCTGGAAGAGCAGATGATGAAGATCACCGAGAACCAGATGGATTACCAGGCCGCGACGACGCTCTACACCAAGGGAATGGGCCTGATCCGGACCGCGTTGTCGAAAAGCGCATAGGTCGGCTTTCGCGCATGCTCCCGGACCCGGAGTTGTCGGGGCGTGCCGCAGGAAAATGAGACAAAAGGACCGACGACATGGACCTGATCAAATCGCTGTTTGTTTCGGCAAGCGGTCTGAAAGCGCAAAACGGGCGCATGCGGATCATCGCGGAGAATATCGCCAACGCGAATTCGACCGCCAAGACACCGGAAGAAGAGCCTTACCGGCGGAAGATCCCGACGTTCAAGACCCAGTTCGACAAGGAGCTGGGCGCCGAAACGGTGGAACTGGGACCGATCGCCGAAGACAAGACAGATTTCAAGTCGGTTCACATGCCCGGACACCCGGCTGCCGACGAGAACGGATACGTGCTGCAGCCGAACGTCAACACGCTGATCGAAACCACCGACATGCGTGAAGCGCAGCGGTCCTACGAGGCCAACCTGAACGTTATCGAATCGACGCGGCGGATGCTGCAGCGAACCATCGACATCCTGCGGGCCTGATCCTCGCAATTCGTCCACACGGACTAAGGAGTGGAGCTCATGTCCACAGCGTCAATTGCAAACAATGCCTACCAGATGGCCGCGCGACTGCAGCAGCAGATGCCCGGTGTGGAGGATTCTGCCCCGAAGGCGGAAATGGTCGATTTCGGCAAGATGGTGAGCGAAGCCGTCGGGACCGTTGTCGACAAGGGGCAACAGGCGGACGACAAGGCTGTCGGACTGATCGAAGGCAAGGCGGATGTCGTCGACGTGGTCACCGCGATCGCAGAGACCGAACTTGCCCTGGAAACGATGGTGGCGGTCAGGGACCGCGTCATTTCCGCTTACGAAGAAATCATGCGGATGCCGATCTGACCCGACCTGGATCAAATCTTGAAGTGGCCGAGCTTCGTGTCCGCGTTCAACCGAGCGCGGACATCATGGTCTGGAGGGGCGTGCGATGACAGGCGGTGAAGTTCTCGATCTTGCCCGCGAAGCGGTCTGGACGATGATCCTGGTGGCCGGGCCGATCATGATCGTCGGTCTGCTTGTCGGTGTCGTCATCGCCCTGTTTCAGGCGCTGACGCAGATCCAGGAAATGACACTCGTCTTTGTCCCGAAGATCCTGGCGATTTTCCTGACGATGCTGATCACACTGCCTTTCATGAGCCAGTTGTTGCAGGCTTTCATGGCGCGGGTGGCCGAGATGATCCTTGCGACGAGCTAGAGGCAGAGCGTCCTGCCTGCGCGGGACTGCGGGAAAGGCGATCCGGGAGGGAATATGACCGTTCAGCTCAATTTCCTGCCGGATGTCGTCGCGGTGTTCATGCTGATGTTCGCGCGTCTCGGCACGATGGTCATGCTGCTTCCAGCCCTCGGGGAAAGTTCCATCCCGATGCGGTTCCGTCTGACCATCGCCCTTGCGCTGACCCTCGTCCTTTATCCTGTTATCGGGCCGCAGTATCCGGCCGGACTGACTGCCGATCCCTTCCGCCTTCTTCTCCTGCTTGGCGGAGAACTCGCCATCGGCTTCGGAATCGGTCTTTGCGCCAGGATGATCACTTCCGTTCTGCAGATCGCCGGTGTCATCGTGGCGAACCAGTCCGGCATGGCTTTCGCGCTTGGAACGGATATCGCCAATGAAGGCCAGCAGGGCGCACTCTACGGCAACTTCCTGTCGATCCTCGGCATCACGCTGGTCTTTGTCACCGACAGCCACTATCTGGTGATTGCCGCGATCTATGACAGCTTTGAGATCTTTCCGCCGGGAACAACGCCGCCTGTCGGCGACTTTTCGAAGAACGCAGCGGAGACTGTCTCCCATGTGTTTTCGATTGCGGCGCGCGTAAGTGCGCCTTTTCTGGTTGTCGGTCTCGTCTTCTATTTCGGTCTCGGCCTGCTCAACAAGCTGATGCCGCAGATGCAGATCTTCTTTATCGCCATGCCCGTGAATATCGCGATCGGGCTGTTCATGTTCATGGTTCTTCTGACGACGATGATGATGTTCTATCTGGAACATTTTCAGGAGTCGCTCGGCAAGTTCATATTGGGATAACGCTGCACGATGGCAGAGGGTAGCGACGACTCAGAAAAGACAGAGGACCCCACACAAAAGCGTCTCAAAGAGGCGCATGACAAGGGGGACGTTCCCAAATCGCAGGAGGTCAGCACCTGGTTCACCCTGGCCGGTGCGACCCTGATGATTGCCATTTTCGCGCCCTCGGCAGCGGCCTGGCTCGGCGATCTGATGAAGGGCTACCTGGAGCATTCCTACCAGATGCCCGTCGACGGCTACGCCCTCAGGGCATTGTGGCGCGATACCGGACAATCGGTTGCGCTTATTGTCGGCGTGCCCTTGCTCATGCTTGTGCTGATGGCGGTCGCGGGAAATCTCATTCAGCACCAGCCGCTGTTCACCGCCGAGACGATCAAGCCCAAACTGTCCAAGATTTCACCGGCCTCCGGGTTCAAACGGCTGTTTTCCGCTGACAGTCTGGTGAATTTCGCCAAGGGCATGGTCAAGATCTCGGTTGTCGGCTCGGTCATGGTCGCGGTCATGTGGCCGCACCGCGACGAGGCCGACATCATGATCTATGCGGACCCCTCGGTGATCCTGCCGGAAGCAAGAGTGCTGATCCTGCAGCTTCTGGCAGCAATTCTTGCAGTGATGACCGTTGTCGCGGGCGCCGATTTCGTTTACCAGCGCAACAAATGGTTCAACAAGCAGAAGATGTCGCTGCGCGAGGTCAAGGACGAATACAAGCAGACGGAAGGCGACCCGCTCGTCAAGGGCAAGATCCGGCAGTTGCGCATGGAGCGCTCGCGCAAGCGCATGATGGCTTCGGTTCCCCTGGCGACAGTGGTTGTCACCAACCCGACCCACTACGCGGTGGCGCTGAAATACGAGGAAGGCATGGAGGCGCCTCTATGCCTTGCCAAGGGAACGGACGCGGTGGCGTTCCGGATCCGGGAAGTGGCGAAGGAAAACGAGATTCCGGTGATCGAGAATCCGCCACTCGCGAGGGCTCTTTACGCTACGGTTGACATCGATCGGGACGTGCCCGAGGAACACTACAAGGCTGTCGCGGAAGTCATCGGCTTCGTCTTCCGCATGCGTCGGCGGGCATCCTGGCGCAGTAAATAGTCCCTGAGGGGCGCTGCCGGTTTGATTACCGGGGCAAACAGGTGAATTTCAACAGGACTTGCCTTCATATAAGTTGAATTTGGCGCTCAAGCACAGAATGCTTGGAAACGGCCCGTTCAAAAACCGAATCGGGCCGGGGAGACAAGGCGAATGAGTGACATGGACGGAACGCCGAGCGGGCCGATGATCAGCCGGCCGGAGCGTTCCGGGAATATTGGTCTGTTGATAGGTCTGGCGTTATTGCTCGTCGGCGCGGCTGCTGCCTTCGCGGTCATGGACCGTGACGTCGCCCAGCCGTTCATTCTTGCGCTGCTCGGCATCCTGGCCGTGGTCGGCGTATTTTGCCTTTTTGCCGGTGCAATAGGCTTCCTGCGCCTGTCCGCCCGTCCGGGCGAAGCCAACCCGCTTGCCTCCGCCTTCGTCGACACTCTGGAAGACGGCGCCCTGATCACCGATCTGGACGGTCGCCTCGTCTATGCCAACAAGTCCTACGCGGATCTGACCGGCGCGGAATCCGCTGCCGACATTCGTGTGATCGAACGTGTCTTTTCCTCCGACCCCGATGCGGCCGACGCGATCTTCCGTCTGTCCCAGGCCATGCGCGAGAGCCGCAGGGCGCAGGAGGAGATCCGCATGCCGGTTCCGCTCGGGCGTGCGGAAGGCGCGGCCCGCTGGTACCGGGTGTCGGTTCGCCCGCTGCAGGTGCCGAAGGAGCGCGGCGGCGGCAAGCCGATGGCTGTGTGGCAACTGGCCGACATCACCCGTGATCGTGCCGAGCAGGAAAACTCCTTTCAGGAGCTGCAGCGCGTCATCAATTTCCTCGATCATGCGCCGGCGGGTTTCTTCTCCTGTGACGCGGAAGGCCGTCTCGTCTATCTGAACGCGACGCTTGCCGACTGGCTCGGCTATGACCTTGCCCAGTTCGATGCCGGCGATCTCGATCTGTCGAGCATCGTGCGCGGGGACGGCACGGAGCTCATCCGTTCGCTCAAGGGGCAAGCCGGAGAGGTCAAGAGCGAAACCTTCGATCTCGATTTCGTCACCCGCAACGGGCGCGGGCTGCCTGTGCGCCTGCTGCACCGGGTGCCCTTCGGAGAAAACGGCCAGCCGGGCGACAGCCGTACGCTGGTGCTCAACCGCTCGCGCGGCGAAGAGGTCTCCGAAGCCCTCAGGGCCGCGGAAGTCCGTTTCGCGCGTTTCTTCAACAACACGCCCATCGCCATTGCCTCGCTGGACAAGGAAGGCAGGGTTCTGAGGACAAACGCGCCGTTCCTGAAGCTGTTCGGCGCGGTTGATACCGGTGACGAGTCGCCGAAGCTGGAAGCCTATGTAGCCGAAAACGGCCGGGAGCATCTTGCCAGGGCCCTGTCGGCTGCTTCCAACGGGATCGGCGAGATCGCGCCGATCGACATTCCGCTGGTTGAAGGCAACGATCCGCGTTCGGCCACCTTTTATGTTTCCGCCGTTCAGGAAGGCGAGGGCGACGGGGAGGCGGCGATTGTCTACGCGCTGGAGACCACCCAGCAGCGCGCCCTTGAGGCCCAGTTCGCGCAAAGCCAGAAAATGCAGGCGATCGGCCAGTTGGCCGGCGGTGTCGCCCATGACTTCAACAACGTCCTGACGGCAATCATAGGCTTCTCCGACCTGCTGCTGGCCAGCCACCGGCCGACCGATCCGTCCTTCCAGGACATCATGAACATCAAGCAGAACGCCAACCGCGCCGCCGGTCTCGTGCGGCAGTTGCTGGCCTTCTCCCGCCGCCAGACGCTGCGCCCGCAGCAGCTTGAGCTCAATGACGTTCTGGCGGATCTGTCCATCCTGCTCGACCGCCTTCTGGGCGAAAAAGTGGAGTTGAAGGTTATCCACGGCCGCGACCTGTGGCCGGTGATGGCGGATCTCAACCAGCTGGAACAGGTGATCGTCAACCTTGCAGTGAATGCGGGCGACGCCATGGCCGATGGCGGCCGGCTGACCATCCGCACCCGCAACGTGTCGGAGGCCGAGAGCACCCAGTTCGACAACGTCCGCGGCATGCCGCCGGGCGAATATACGCTGGTGGAGGTCGAGGACACCGGCCACGGCATGCCGGCGGACATCATGGAGAAGATCTTCGATCCGTTCTTCTCCACCAAGGAAGTCGGCAAGGGCACTGGCCTCGGCCTGTCAACCGTTTACGGCATCGTCAAGCAGACCGGCGGTTTCGTCTTCTGCACGTCGGAAGTGGATGCGGGAACGACTTTCCGCCTGTTCCTGCCGCGCCACATTCCGCAGTTCGTGGAAGAAAAGAAGCCGGAACCGAAGGAAAAAGAGCCGGAAAAGGTCACCGATCTCACCGGGTCCGCCTCCATCCTCCTGGTGGAGGACGAGGAGGCCGTGCGCGCCTTCGGTGCCCGTGCGCTCGCCTCACGCGGCTATACCGTCTACGAGGCCGCCTCCGGCAACGAGGCGCTGGAGGTGATGGAAGAGACGGACGGAAAGATCGATCTCGTCGTCTCCGATGTGGTGATGCCGGAAATGGACGGTCCGACCCTGCTCGTCGAGCTGCGCAAGACCCAGCCGGACCTGAAGATCATCTTCGTCTCCGGTTACGCGGAAGACGCGTTTGAGGAAAACCTGCCGCCGGGCGAGAAATTCTTCTTCCTGGCCAAACCGTTCACGCTGAAACAGCTGGCGACGACGGTGAAGGATGTCCTGAACGGGTAGGGGCTGGCGCGTAATTGAAAAAAACCATTCGCGGTTGGTAAAAGGGTTGTAAATTCGAATGTCCGCGAGACCGCGTGGGGTCCGGTGAGAAATCCGGATCAGGTTTTCAACCACCATGACTTTGCTGCCCCGGCGGCGAAGACAGTCGGGCTATCGGTTCAATGCTATTCGTGCAAGATTTGAATAGGAACGTCCGTTATTGGCAATTCTGAAGCGGGTTCATTTTTTTTCTGAATGAGTTTTATATCCTCTCCCTGAAGGATTATCGATTGCAGGACACCCTCCTGCGGGTTGACAACTTGCTGTGCCAAAGGCTCGTGAGAGCCCCGGTTGCAATGGTCGAATGTCGTGTCGATTGGGTAAATTTCAAGAATAAAAATCTTATCCTGAAAACCGCTTTGCCTGAGCATGAGCATTTTGTTCTGCAAAGCGATTTCCGGATTTTGATATTCTTTCAGGACATCCTGGTCAAAGCACGGAGAGGCACCATCTTCGGTGGCCTCCCGGTCGCATGAGATGGTCAGTAATGCCAGAATGACTGCCACGGAACGCATGACGCACGATCGCGGGCAACTCAAAGTGTCACCATTCCGAATAATAGTAGAAATCACTGGCAACACCCACCTTTGTCAAATGATGAGATAACCCGTCCGGCAGCTTCAGGGTAACGCCTGTTGAGATGGGCAAGTTTGTGAAATACGACTTAGGGAAGGGCTCAAAATCGTAGAGGCTTTCAACGCTCCAATAGAGCGCGTAATCGTCATCCAGATTCTTCAAGTTTTCTACAGAGTTTTGAGCATCTCCAATTCCGAGGGCAGAGTGGATATTGCCCTGAAGTCCGTTGTTCCAGGTGTTCTTTACACTCGTACAGGCATCGTAAAAACTTTGAGAGATACTGCCTTTCCTCGCTGTAACCTTGAGAAAGAAGCGATGATCCGCGTTTTTGAGTCTGAGATTGTCTTGTTCGCTAAGCAATGCGCCTCCGGGAAGAACATGCCCTTGGCTGTTCAGCTTTCGGTGTTGCCGTTTCAGGCCATTGGCGGAAGGCGAATTCAGGAATTGGGGATTTGAACTTTTAAGTTCCAGGTGGTTGGAGGACGTGTAATTTTGCGTTTTCAAATAGTTGACCATTGCGGTCATCGTGTCCCGGACAATTACGGAATCAATATAACAGTCCGGGTTTATGAAGAGCCTTGCTCCTGCGCCGTTTACGTAATGGTTCGCAAGGATGGCCGCCTCATAATAACCCTTGAAGGTGCCGCCGTACCAGAAGGATTCAAACAAAGACTTCATAAATTCTTTGTCGTCCTCGGTAAATGGTTGCGATGTTTTGGCTTTCGTCGTCAGATGGTCAATAGCCGACTGCAATAAAGCTGCGCTGGATTTGTCTCCCCTCAAATGAATATTCCCCATATTAGCGATGGGGTAGGAGGGGATCCCGTCCTTGTTTTTGGACTGAAGTGCCGAGAGCGCTAAAGCTTCAAGCGACTGCGCCAGACCGGAAATTGATTTAGCTGCCGTATCGGCCGCTTGCTGCAATTGACCGCTGCCCAATTCCAAACTCCAATACAATTTTAAATTTAGAAAGTAATTTTTACACATTAAAGCTTAGGCGGATCGGAAGAAAGGCTTATTTTCGGGGAACACCGGATACATATACGGCGCAGCCAGGAAATTTCGTTCGTAAGGTCCGATATGACCGCCTTTGGAACTAAAATCCCGGTCTTTCTTTGCTTTTGCCGGGAGCGGTTTGAAGTCAAGGAGCACTCACCACCCAAATACTTTGAAATAAAAGATGTAAAAAATGATCCACAGCACAAGGCTTGCCGCCAGCTTTGCGCCGTTCGGCAGCCGTTCGCCAACCAACCGCGAGAGCCCCCAGGCAATCAGAACCATCACCATGAACCTCGGCAGCCGGGCGATGGGCGAGAGCAGGGCGAAGGCCCAGAGGCTGGTGCCGTTCATTCCGGCATCGGCTGCGAAGATTTTGTAAGGCACGCCGGAAAAGGCACCCTGCAACATGCCCTGAAAGAGGCCGCTTTCCAGATAAAGCCGGACGGCGGCGAAGGTATTTTCCGAGATGCCGGGCACCTGCAGCAGCACCGAACGGCTCACCTGGGGCGCGTAGTGCGCGCAACTCCAGATCAGGGCACCGCCGACGGCAGCTGCAAGCGCCGCTGCCAGGGCGGCCCAAAGTGCTTTTTTGAGGGACGTCAGTGCCAGGCTGGTTAGCAGCACGTCCGGGACGATGAAAAACAGCGTCGCCTCGGCAAAGCCCCACAGGGCGGCCAATGTCCTACTCCCAGGGCGCAAAGGTCTTTTCCTTGGAGAGCGCGGCGAAACGGTCCTGAAGCGCGCTCATGAACTGAATCCGGTTTCCCTCCCAGGTCATTGGTTCGCCAACGAAAATATCGCAGAAGAACGGCACCAGCAGGAAAGACCCTCTGGGCAGGGCCTTGCCCAGCCCGTGGGTGAAAACAGGCACCACTGGGGCTTGCGGAAAGCGCTCGGCCAGATAGGAGACGCCTTTCTTGAGGTCGGTCATCTGCTCCGGTTCGCCGCGTGAGCCCTCCGGGAAGAGGATGAGGACCTTGCCGTCGCCCAGAGCGTCGTAGCAGCCCTGCAGCGGATCCTTCGATCTGTCGTGGCCATCCTTGCGGCGGCGTTCCACCGGAATGATGCCCAGCACATGTTCCGACAGCCACGCCTTGGCCGGGGAGGAGAAGAAATAGTCCGCTGCGGCAACCGGCTTGATGTCCTTCAGTCGTGACAGCGGCATCAGCGCCATCAGCACCATCGTGTCCAGATGGCTGTTGTGATTGGCGACGATGATCGCAGGACCCTTCACCGGCAGCAGCTCCTTGCGGCGGACATTCAGCCCGAGGAGAAACAGAACCGCGATCCTGATGACGATATAGAAGGCTTTCTGGAGCATCAGTATCTCACCTTCTTCTGCGGGCCGTTGCGGCAAATCCCGGTCTTTTCCACCGTCATCCCGGTCAAGCGCAGCGCGAGCCGGGACCGGAGAACCCTGGGCTCAGCCGGGATGGTTCGTGTATCCTGCACCCGCAGAGGCGCTCCGGCCCCGGATCTTCGCTTCGCTGCGTCCGGGGTGACGACAGAGAGAAAGGGATATCGGGAGAGCCGCCGGGCCACCGCGAGAATAGTCATCCTGGTACCGCCCCTAGTAATAGAAATACCGGGTGAAGTGGAAGAACAGCGGGGCGGTGTAGGTGAGGCTGTCGATGCGGTCGAGAATGCCGCCGTGGCCCGGGATAAGACTGCCGGTGTCCTTGACGCCGAGGTCGCGTTTCAGGGCCGAAACGGTGACATCGCCGATGAAACCGGCAATCGGAATAAGCAGGCCGGCCAATGCCGCATGCGCCATGTCGAAGGGCGTGACCAGCGGGGCGGTCAGGAGCGCGAGAACGAACGTGGTGGCGACGCCCCCCAGAAAGCCTTCCCAGGTCTTGTTCGGACTGACACCCGGGACAATCTTGTGGCGGCCGAGCAGCTTGCCCCAGGTATATTGGGCGACATCGTTGAACTGGGTCAGGAAGATCAGGAACAGCAGCAGACCGGGCCCGCCCGCGCTGTTTTCCGCGGTCGGCGGCAGGATCAGCAGGAAGGCTGCGTGGCTGATGGAAAAGACGCACAGCATCAGTCCCCAGTTGAGCGTTCCAACGGCTTTCAGGAACCCTTCCGTCTGCTGGGTCAGCAGGCTGGCGAAGGGCAGGAAGAGGAACATGTAGACCGGGATGAACACGGCGAACATGCCGTAGTAGCTGTCATAAACCCAGAAATACTGGACCGGGATCGCAAGATACGCCCAGAAGAGCACCCGACGGTCGGCCCGGCGGGTTGGGATCATGGAAAAATATTCCTTCAGCGCCAGGAAGCTGATCAGCGCGAAGACGATGATGGAAAGCGTGTTGCTGACCAGAAACGAAACCGTGAAGATCGCCACCATGACCCACCAGCTGCGGGTACGCTCGACGAGTTCGCTCATGTTCTTCCGGGAGCGCCTGGAAATCGCATAGACGATAACGCTTGCCACGGCGAGCAGACCCCAGATGCCGATCAGGGCCCAGTGAAGTGTCTGGAGCTGAAGGTTCATGCGGATTTCTTCTCTTCAATGGCCGCGCGGGAACGGTTCAGGATGGTGAGCGCCGAAAGGGCCAGCCCGGCCCCGAAGAGGATCTGATAGAGGAGGGGGCTGGTCAGCCCGAAGGCCATCAGAAGGCCACAGAGGCCGAAGAGCACCGCCCGGTCGCTCTTGCCGAAGGGGCCGTCATAGCGGCGGCTGGCGCCGATCTGAACGCCGATGACGCCGGTCATCTCGCCGATGAGCGCAAGGACCACGAGCCCGACAACGAGCGGGCCGGAGACAAAAGGCAGGAGCGCGAAGGGCAGGTAGAGGGCGGCGTCGGACACAACATCGCCGAGTTCGTTGAGGACAGCGCCGAGATCCGACTTCTGGTCATGCTCGCGTGCCAGCATGCCGTCGATGGCATTGAGACCCATGCGGATGAATAGGACGACCGGAAGCAGCAAAAGCGGCAGAAAGGCCCCCGGAAACAGCCAGAGCGCCATGCCTTCCAGAAGCGAAAGTCCCAGAGCCGCGAGCGTCACCTGATTGGCGGTGATGCCTGCCGCCGCAAGGCTGCGGCAAAGCGGGCGGAGCAGATCCTGAAAGCGGGATTTAAGCTGATAAACGGTTGGCATTCAAAAATCCGAGAATGTTGCGAAACGCTGTCTGAAAAGGCCGGAGCGACGCATCAAATGCTTTAAACTGCCGCGAAACCGAAGCGATATCGCGCCGCGCGAGACTAAGCACTTACAGGAATAATTCCAAGTCCTATCAGCCCGGCGGTGACCTCCGCGCAGCTCTCCATCTTCTTGTCCGCGTCCGGCCCCGGCGGTCTGGAAACGAAGATGTGAGCAGTGAAGGAGAACAACCAGGGCCGACGGGCACACTGTTGAAGGGTCGTCTGGCCGGGGGCTGCAGGTTCGACCAATGCGTGGCGCCGGAAGCGATACAACGGCAGGAAATACAGATGAAATCTTGCAAACAGCACGGCGGTGACCCGGCGCACGCTTCGCTCGTGTTATTGTGAGGGAACGAATGCGGAGCTGCGGAGTTTGCCCGCTACCGCGACATGCAAAAATTTCGAAACACCCCGGCGGATATGACATCTACCGGGCCCGCGGACTTTCGACAGGAGAAAAGAGTGACGGTTTCAAATCCGGTAACAGGTGGAATTGAGAGATTCCGGTCAGAGGAGCGGCTGGTTCGATGATCGATCCCATTCTGCTCACCACGCCGCGCGTCTCCACCTTCAACGGGGAGCAGCATCTGACCAACGCCAGCGGCTTTTTCTTCAGGCGGGAAGACAGGCTTTTCCTGGTGACCAGCCGCCATGTCATGATCGACAAGGAAAGCGATCACCTCCCGACGCGCATCGAGATCGAGCTGCATAACAATCCGCAGAACCTTGCCGAGTCGATCGGGCTTTCGATACCGCTCTACCGTGATGGAACGAGCCTGTGGCGTCAGGGAACGGATACCGCCGGCGAGATCGATGTCGCGGTTATCGAGCTTGAAAAGGACGCCCTGCCGGAAGACCAGCTCTATCGCGTCTTCGGGCCCGAGCACCTGGTCAACCCGCACGATCAGGTCGAGGTCGGTTCATCGATCCTGGTGGTCGGGTTCCCGCTCGGCTTCCACGACACGCTGCACCACATGCCTGTGGTGCGGCACGCCGTCGTTGCCTCCTCGTTCGGGTTCCGCTTCGAGGGCATGGGTTATTTCCTGACCGACGGCCGGACGCACCGCGGCATAAGCGGCGCGGCCGTGGTGATGCGTGCGCCCGATCTGGAAGGCATGGAAGGGGATCTGCCGTGGAAACTGCTCGGCGTCCATTCCGCACGCCTGGACGTTGGCACACGCGACATGGAGCTCGACGAAGCGCTGGGCCTGAACTGTGCCTGGTATGCGGATATCCTGATTACGCTGACCGAGGCCTGATCGGGAACGGTCCGGCCGCTCCGGCGGCCGGCGTCTCTTTCGAAGGCGGGTTACAATCAGGAGGAAAGCGGCGGGCAGGAGCTGCCCTGTTCGGCGCGGGACTTCAGGCCCTGAAGGCTCTGCATGGTGTTCTGGTTGCCCGGCAGCACGAAGCTCTGTTCCAAGGCGGTGCGCACATTGTTGATCACCGCGAGGTCCTGGACCGCCAGCGTCTGGCAGGGCGTTCCGGTGAAGCGCACGCGGATGCGGATGACGCGCTGGCCGTTGTCGGAAGGGCCGAATTCGGAATCGAGGGCGGGATTTTCGCCGGTCATCGGCCTTTCCAGGACGACCATGTTCGGTTCATCCTGCAAGACGACCGTGCCGCGTTCCTGTGCGCTGGAAACAAGCGCGGCGCGGACATTGGTCGGACCGGCGGCAATATTGACGCTTTGGGCGCCGGCCGGAACATCCAGCTGCGGCTGATCGGGAAGGGCGGCCCGGCGGCTCGAGCCGCTCTGGCAGGCGGCCAGGGCGAGGGCGCTCAGGCCGATAACTAGAAGGTTCCGCATCTGCTTTCCCGCATTTGAATAGATCATAAACCGCTTTCCGCATTGTGGAGCAAATCATCCGCGCCCGTGTTCAGGCGGGCAAGATGCTCTGGCACATTAAAACTGAACAACCGCTCTGCAATCAATTGGTTCCATATGAATGCAGTCCGATCCGGCGCCGGAGTGCAAAAAACTGTCTTACTGCTCTTCGGACCGCAGCCTGCCACAGCTCTCCTAACGAAGCGTTGTGGCAGCAGCGGGGCGCAATTTGCGTTTGGTGGTGCGGTTAAAAATGATCGCCCGTCTTGAAGCCGCCGCCGCCAAATCCACCGCCGGTTTTGAAGCCTCCGCCACCAAACCCGTCGCTACCTGGAAAATTGCCACCCGGTCCTCCGGATCCGCCGAAACCTCCCATGGATTTCGGCAGCCCGGTGCCGCGTGGAAAGGCCACCTTGCGGCCGCGCGGTTTGCGCCGTTTGTGCGAGCGTTCGGCCCGGGCCCAGTAATCCGCCCCCGTGATGGCGCCCTTCACGAGTTCCCCCAGAAGCACCGTGGTGAGCTTGTTGTCGGAGAAGGTGGATTCCCAGCTGCCGTAGCCGCTGGAGCGGAAGCGCTTGATAACGTCCGCCAGTTCGGTACGCCGCCGGCTGATATCGCGTTGCAGTTCACGGTCCTGGCGGATTTCGCGCGCGACCTGCTCGATGCGGTCCTTCAGGTCCTCGATCCGCTGGACGATTTTTTCGTCGTCGGGGGAAGGCGTGTCGTGTGCCGCGCGCCACAGGTCGGTCAGGTCGTCGGCCTGCAGGGAGACGGACAGGTGTTCCTCCGCCTTCAGGAAATCGGCGTCTTCGCCGCCTGAAAACTCCGCAAGGGCGGTGGAGAGCGTCTCGATGCGCCGGTCCAGCGTGTCCAGCTCACCGTCGATGCGGTCGATGTCCTCGCTGTAAGTCTCGATAGAACCGACAAGATCCGTCCCGGCAGCGTCCGTCATGGCGTTGCGGCTGAATTCGGCGAGCTTTGCCTGTTCCTGGCGGGCAATCTGCGCGCAGTGTTCTGCGTGTCTTGCCATGCGTTCGGGAATGCCAGTCAGCATGGCGTAGTTGGCGCGCGCGTCGTGAAAGCGGATCAGACCGGCAACCCAGCCGTCCAGAGAGCGCACGATGCCCCGGTGCGTGTAATCGGGCGTGCCAAAGCCGCGCTGCCACAGATAGATGAACAAGGGATCTTCGTCATAGGCCTTGCCCTTTTCGGCGCGGTCCCGGGCAGAAGTTTTCGCCTTGGCGGCGGCAGCTTCCGCCGTCGCGAGCGCGGCTTCCGTGGCGCGGTTCTGGGCCTGATAGGCGCTGTCGTTCTCTAGGCGGCTGTCGACCGCCTCCATCAGTTCATCCATCTGGTTTTCGGCGGCGTCGCGGGTGCTGTCCAGTTCGCCGCGCTTTTTCTGAAGCTGAAAGCGCTCGCTCTCGCACTGGCGGAGCTGTTCGCTTAGCACCTTGTAGTCGGCGCTGCGTTTGTCCAGAAGTCTCCGGGCTTCGCGTGCGGCGCTGTCGAGGCGGGTGTTCAACGCACCGGCGGCATCGGAATCCAGGCGGAAGCGGGCGAGATCGCGATAGGCTTCGCTCTGGCGTTCCTGCAGATCGGTGAGCGCCCGCGTCGAGCGTTCGATGCGCTTGCTGAGTTCGGCTTCCTCGCGGCGCAGGTCCTGAAGGGACTGTTCGATGGTGCCGAGGGTCTCGCGTCCGGTCAGCATGTGTCAGCTTTCCTGCAAGCGGGGTGTGGGGTCCGGGCTGTTACCATTTCGTGATCGCTCCGTCCTGAACACCGCCGCGCCATTTGATATCAAGTTCGCCGCGCCGTTTCTGGCCAAGGATGCCCTTCTGCACGATGCCGTCTTCCATCTTGTCGCGGCGGACCGCGTTGTAGATGGTCTCCGAGACGCGCTGGCCCCATTTGTCGACGGTTTCGGCGGCGCTGCTCTCCTCCGACGCGATGCTGCGTTTGAGTATGTTGCCGTCCGGATCCACGGCTTCCACCACGATATAGTAGTTTTCGGTGTCCGGATTGGCATCGGGAATACGGGTGATGCCGGTCGGGACGCCTTCGCGGGCGATGATGCGGACCTCGAAGACTTCCTGAAGCTGTGCCGCGAGCTGGCGCAAGTCGGCCTCCGCCTTGAAGGCGGCGTCATTGCGGCCGTCTGCGAGGGCGAGACGTCCGTCATCGGCCAGGGTCCGGGCTTGGCCCTCCACCTCGGCGTTTTCGGTCAGGGTGTCGATGCGCTCGACCAGTTCGCTATAGGTGTCCGGCAGGGACTGCAGCCGGGCCAGGAAATCGGCCTCCGCCCTCTGCGCGGGCAGGCTGACCAGGAAATACCAGGCAGCGATCGCAATTACGAGTACAGCGGCGGCCCCGGCAAGCCATTTCGACCAGGTGGCGCGGGAAATATAGATCATCGCCAGCGTGCGCTGGAAGCCGGCGGCCGGAGGTATGTAGAGAAAACGGTCGCGTTTCAGATCCTCGACGCCCGCCTTGAGAATGTGGTCGGGAACCTCGATACCTTGCGCGGCATAGACCTGACGGAGACGCTCGATCATCGCCGCGTCGCGGTCGTCGGCCTTCAGTTCCCGGGCAACCTGACCCTCTTCGTGGCGCAGCGTATCCACCACGTCCATCGCCATCATCAGATCGTCGAGAGGAGCGTCGGTCTTGCTAGCCATAAATGCAGTCTTCTCAAATCGGGCGGGCCGGAGAAAGTCCGGCCCGTCAATCCCTTCAGTCTAGAGTCTGTCTACGCGGCGGGGAAGGGCGAACCCCTAGAGAGCCGAGCCTTCAGCCGTCAATTTGGCGAGCCGCCGCTTGCCGTCTTCCACCGCGGTGCGGATCTCTTCGGAATTCTTCGTCGACATGTCCCGCATTTCGGAAATGATCTCGCGGGACTGAACCTGAAAGTTGACGACGGAATCGACGAGCTTCTTGACGGAAGCGGCAGCGACCGTGGGGCCGTAGCCGGCCTTCAGAGCTTCCGTCTGGACCGCGTCGCCGATCTCCGCCAGGGTTTCCAGGCTCTTGTTGATGCCTTCCTTCATGGCGTTCAGCGTTTCTGTCGATTCATGCAGGCCCTGCAGGCCGGTGAAGGATGCATTGAGCGCGGTCAGGACGGATTCGTTGGTCGAAAAGAAGCTCACCGACTGCGCATACACCCGTTCCTTGGCGTTGGTGGTCTGCACCAGCCGCGCCATGATCACCTCGGAGGTGTTGTAGCCGATGGTCAGGTTGTCGGAGAGGTCCTTGGCGATCTGGTAGCGCTTTTCCTCGTCCTGCATTTCGCGCAGCTTTTCGTCCCGCGCAAGTTCCAGCCTTGCCTTCTGTGCCGGATCGTCGCCTGTATAGGCCTCGACGTCTCCGGAGGCGGCCTTCAGCGTTGCCTGGGCACTCTCCAGTTTCGCCGTGGCCATGTTGAGAAGTTCCAGCGCCGTGACTTCAGCCTGTTTCAGTGCGCCGCGGAAATCACGGTAGGCTTCCAGAATGGTCTGTTCGCGATCGATCTGATCCTTTGTGGCACGGGCAACTTCCTTGTAGGTGTCGCGAATGTCCGTGAAGCGGTCGGAGATCGTGCCGCGGCGCATGTTGCGCCAGGTGTTGGCCAGGTTCTCGGTGAAGGAAATCCTGCCGTCGGCGAGTTGGTCGACCAGCGCCTTGGCGTCATCGCGAATGGAATCGAAGGCCTTGGTGACCTCTTCATAACGCTCGCCGATATCCATCTGCTGCACCTGGGAGCGAACGACTTCGTTGAAGTTGGAAGCCTGTCCGAGGGTGCGCGTGATGACGAGGACCTTGTCCGGGGACAGATCGGAGATCTTCTCCAACAGCGCATTGATCGGCGCGTCGGTTTCCGTCTCCGGCGTGATGCCGGCGTCGCGCAGGGTGCTGAGCGCGCGATCGAGATACTGAAGTGGTGAAAAGCCGCCTGCGGGCGCTGCCGGGGCTACCGCCGTTGTGCCCGGGGATTGCGGTGCTGCCGCGTCTGTCATATTCGACCTCCTCGAAAGGACGGCGGCGATTTTTGCGGCGCTCTTGTGCGCCTTTGCCGCATCGTCCCGTTAACGATTTCAAGCCGCAAGTTAGGGCAGGCTTACGCCGCCGTGTCAACGGTTTGGAACACAAAAGCCGGTGTCGCCGGGCAAGGCATACACGCCTTTCCGGTTCCCCATAGGCGGATTTTACGACATGTGTGTAGCGAACCTCGCTGGAAGCTCCGAAATCCGATGGCGCCGAAGACGCCTGTTGCGCGGGGCGCTATGGGGGCTAGGGTACGGACTCATAAAATTATGCTTTCAGGTCGTTCAGAAAACGATTGGTTCCAAGGCGCAAGATCGCAGGAAACCTTTCTGGTTTTCAAGATTTTGCAACGCCGGAGACAATCGCTTTCTGAACGATCCGAAGGACATCAATCCGGCTGCGAAGAGCCGCGTCAAAGCCTTTGCCCCATGCACCAGCATGGCTCTTCAGGCTTTTCCTTGCTCTTCTTTGCCGGGTTGGTGCCTGGAAGTACAATTTTATGGGTCCGTACCCTAGGCTCTTTCAGCCTTGTTTCGACGACCGTTTATGCCTCCTGTGCGGAGAAGTGAGTTTTTGGAAAAGAGACCGATCGTGACAGCAGACGTTGCGCAGGACCCGTATGGCTTCAGTCGTTTCCCGGTGATCGGAAGCGCTGTGCGTACAGTTCTGATTGCAGTCGTGATCCTGGCGGGCCTGGCGGGCCTGGCGGGTGGATATGCCCGCGCTCAGGAAACCCAGGAGCCGCTGACGGCGGAAGCGGAGATGACCGCGCAATCGCTTTTCGATCGCGCGGTCAGGGCAATCGAAGAAAAAACGGTTTCGCTGCAGGCGCTTGAGCTGCTGCGCGGGCAGCTCGTCAAGGTGCGGGACACCAATGCGGCAATCGTTCGGCGGGACAATCTTGCTGTCGATCTGCTTTCCGCGCAGCTCGGCAGCCTGGGCCCGGCACCCGCCGAGGGAGCCGAGGAGGCCGCCGATGTCGCGGCGCGTCGCCTCGAACTGGAAAACGCACTGGCACAGGCCAATGCACCCATCCGGCAGGCAGGCGAGACCCTGCAGCGTGTCGAGGTTCTCATTCGAGAATTGGACAAGCAGCTGCGACTGAGGAAACTGCAGGACGTCGTGGAACGGTATCCGTCACCGCTGGCGATCTCCACCTGGCAAGACGGTCTGCAGGAGATTTCGCAGTTCCGGCAACGCCTCTGGCGGGACATTCAGAGTGAGCTGGCGCGGCCGAGCGTTTCCAAGCAGTTGAACCGGACAGTCCCCATCGCGCTGGGGCTTGCCGTTTTCGGTTTCGGTTTTCTGATGTTTGTACAGTTTCCCATTTCGCGCGGCCTGATGCGCTACGCCGAACGCCGGCGTGGAGGCGTCAGGGGACTGCTGCTTGCGCTGGCGAGCAATTCGACCTTCATTCTTTTGCCCGCGATCGGTGCTGTGGCCCTTGTTGCGATCCTTCCGATCCTGGATATCCGCCCGAATGCGGTCAGGACGGTGGTGAGCGCCTTGCCTTGGTTCGCGGTCGTGATGATCGTCGCCCATTGGCTGGGGCATACGATTTTTGCCCCCGAGGCACAGCGCTGGCGGATGCTCGATCTTTCGGAAGCGGAATCCCTGCGTGGTTTGCGGCTGTGTCAGGCGCTGGGCGTTTTCCTGATGCTGGAGCTGCTTCTGGAATTTCTCGAGATCGACCAGGCGTTCGGTCCGGCCGCTATCTCGGTATTGTCGGCGCCGTTGATTTTCCTGGCGGCAGGGCTGCTGTGGTTGCTGGCGGGAACGCTCAGAAAAAACCAGGCCACTGCGGAACCGTCCGAAGCGGGAGAGGATGGAGAACCCGATGAAACCGCGGTGGCCCCGAAGGATTCCGGGTTCCTGCTGTTTCTGTCCCTGTTGATGAGAGGGGCTGCCATTCTGGCGGTCGGCGTCGTTCTTGCCGGATATGTCCAGCTTGCCCGGGTGGCGAGCATTCCGATAATTGTCACCGTGGCCGAGTTGGGCCTAGGATATCTGCTTTACCATCTCGCCCGGCAAATCTTCAATGCGGTTACGGACAGGCAAGATACGGAGCCGGTCCCCATTTCGCTGGCGATCAGTCTGGTCTGCGTCTTGACCCTCGTCTTTGCACCATTGATCGCCTTGACCTGGGGCGCGCGGCCAACGGATATCGTTGAAGTCGGCCGGCTGCTTTATAATGGTGTCCAGTTCGGCGATATCCGGCTGTCACTGGATTCCGTCATTATTCTGGCTGTGGTGTTCGGGCTGGGTGTGCTCGTCACGAGGTGGCTCCAGAACGTTCTGAAAACATCGGTTCTGCCGCAAACCCGGATGGATGCCGGCGCCAGAAATGCGGTGCTGACGGGTGTCAGCTATGTCGGTCTGACACTGGCCGTCCTGATTGCGGTTTCAACTGCGGGCCTGAACCTCTCCAGCCTTGCGGTCGTGGCCGGTGCGCTTTCGGTCGGCATCGGCTTCGGTCTGCAGACGATCGTGTCGAACTTCGTCTCCGGGATCATCCTTTTGATCGAACGGCCGATCAAGGAAGGCGACTGGATCGAGGTCTCGGGACAATCGGGATATGTGCGCAAGATTTCTGTCAGATCGACGCGGATCGAGACCTTCGACCGGCATGACGTCATCATCCCGAATTCGGACCTGATCGCCGGCACAGTCAAGAACATGACGCTGTCGAGCAAGACGGGACGCCTCATTCTGCCGGTCGGGGTGGCCTATGGCAGCGATCTGGAAAAAGTGAAATCGATCCTTCTGGATGCAGCCAGGGGGCATTCGTCCATCACGCTCTATCCGATGCCGTCGGTTCTGTTCACAGGGCTGGGAGACAGTTCGCTTGATTTCGAGCTCAGATGTTACCTGAAAGACGTCGGAAACATCCTGACCACCCGGTCGGATCTCTACTTCACCGTCTATAACGAACTCGGCAAGGCCGGTATCGAAATTCCGTTCCCGCAACGGGACCTTCACCTGAGGGACATCGACCGGCTGGTCGAAGCGATCGAACAGCGCGGCGGTTCAGAAAAGCCGGGCTGAAACTGCCCTGGAGCACGTCGCGTTGAAGTGACTTCAGGAAATCGCCCGAACGCAATTGCAATGCAAACGCTGCCTCGGGCGTCTTCCTGAGCCCGTCAATCCGCTCAGACGCGACAGGCTCTACGCCAGTGCAACTGCGATGCGGGCGGCGAGGCGGGCATTGTTGCGGACCAGAGCGATGTTGGTCTGAAGACTGCGCCCGTCTGTCAGGTCGAACAGCGCGCCGAGAACGAAAGGCGTGACTTCCTTGCCGCGGATGTTTTCCGCTTCGGCCTTGCGGATCGCCGTGTCGATGTAACCGGCCATCTCGTCCTGCGGGATTTCATCGACTGCCGGAACGGGATTGGCGATCAGTATTCCGCCGTGATCTGCAAACAGGGCGCGAGTTTTCAGAAGGGCGGCGATCTCCCCGGCCGAATTCAGGGAGTAGGGGGCCGGAAGGCCGCTGGAACGGGACCAGAACGCCGGCAATTCCTTCGTGCCGTAGGCGATGACCGGAACGCCCTTGGTTTCGAGGACTTCCAGGGTCTTGGGAATATCGAGCAGCGCCTTGGCGCCTGCGGAAACGACGCAGACCGGCGTGCGGGCAAGTTCGTCGAGATCGGCGGAAATATCGAAGCTGAGCTCCGCTCCCTTGTGGACGCCGCCGATGCCGCCGGTGGCAAAAACCTTCAGGCCGGCCGCATGGGCCGCCATCATGGTGGCCGCGACCGTCGTGGCACCGTAGAGGCCGGAGGCAAGCGCGAAGGTCAGGTCCGCGCGCGAACACTTCATCACATTGTCTGCCTGCGCCAGGCGGTCGAGATCGGCATCGCTCAGGCCGACCATGATTCGGCCGTCCATAATGGCAATCGTCGCCGGAACGGCCCCTTCGGCGCGGATATCGGCTTCCACTTGGCGGGCGGTCTCGACGTTCTGCGGGAACGGCATGCCGTGGGTGATGATGGTGGATTCCAGCGCGACGATTGGCTTGTCCGCCGCAAGGGCAGCCCGCATCTCGTCATTGTAGACGATCAGATCCTTGAGGGTGGCGGTGTCGGGGTGTGTCACGGGAACGGGCCTTTCTGCCGGACAATGTCGGCGTTTCAGGAGAGTGCCGGTCTTATAGGCGCCGCAAGGTACGGCGCCAAGCGGTGAATTTGTCCATCCGGTCAAATGACCTTGAGCGCACCCCAGGAGAGATCCGCCGCGAGTGCGCCGGTCGTGCGCAACGTCAGTGCGGCGGCGGAAAGGCCGAAGGGAATGGCCCCGGTGAGGGAATATCCTCTTGCCAGTGCTGCAAGGGTAGCAGCGGCGAGGGCATCTCCGGCACCGGTCACATCGACGATATCGCCTTGAGGCGGAGAAAACCGCGTCAGTTCGTCATCCTCCCGGACCAGAACGTCGCCCCCGCCGCCGGTCAGAACGAAACTGCGAAGAGCGGTTTCTGCGAGTGCACGGGCGAGGTCTTCCTGCGAGGCATCCCGGGAAAGACCGGTCAGAGAGGCGGCCTCGCCGCGATTCAGAAACAGGCAGTCGAGGTGTCCAAGAACGGATTGCAGCCGTGGGGCCTTGGCCTCGGAGACGGCATTCGCGATCATCCGTGGTCCGTTCACGCCGGTGGTCAGCCGGCCGATCACGCTCTTCAGCACCGGTTCCGGCAGATTTGCGTCGAGAAACCAGAGCGCTTCGCTTGATGTACGGGTGATCAGCTCCGCAAGGATCGGGTCGAAAAGCTCGGCAGGGGCTTCGGACAAGACCCGGTCGTCGACGCAGGCTGCGGCAAGCGAACCGTCGGGATCGTGCAGCGCCAGATATTGACCGGTCGACATGCCGGGCCGTGTCGCATGGGCCAGCCTGAGCCCTTCGCCCCCAAGCTGGCCGGCGAGCATCTGCGCGGCGCTGTCGTCCCCCAGAGCGCCGACGAGGCTTGTCTCGACGCCGAGCCGGCAAAGGGCGCGGGCGACATTGGTGGCCACGCCGCCGGGCCGTGAGCTGAACGCCGCCGGCGTGGAGGTCTCGCGGCGGATTGTTTCTCCGGCATGGGCGATCGTGTCGAGGTGGATTGCGCCTATCGCGATCACCGGCCGGGCGGAACTGGAAAACATCGTCGGAAACATCCTCGCCGAGATCTCCCGCGTTGCGATCGCTGGCGAGAGCGCACGGGTGGTGTGTGATCGGTGACCTGAAGCGGGCTAGCAGATCGCTGCGCGTGCGGCAACCGCTTCCCGAAAGCAGCGATGATTCTCTCCGGCAGACAAACGATGATTCTCCGCAAGGCACAGACACGGGTGTAACGCGCATGAACGGATGGCGGAGAACGGGGAAAACCGGGATTATGCGGGATCTGGGGATATTTGGCGGTATTCTGCGAGGTTTTAACGGAGTGGAGTGGGGCCAGGAGGGAATTGGTGCGCAAGTTCGTCTGGCGGAATCGGGGTGAAATACGGAGTACGGATCTTCCGACAGTTGAAATTACCTTTAGAAGTCAACACCAGCGCATTTTTTAGGTGGGCACTGTTTCAAGGTTAGGAAGGTCAGTTCCTACCTAATCAAGAATTACAGCATTCTGCGCTTTTCACTCTTTTTTGCGCATCGTACGCTTCACTGAGGTGGGAACAAAAAACTCATTAGTGGGACCTAAACAACGATGCCAAAGAGTGGAAAAAATAGACAGAAACCGAGACCCGACGATAAGATTCTTGAAGAGTTTTTGCGGAGATTTCTGAAATATGAAGTGGATATGCTTAGGGCTACGCATATTCTCATATTAAATTCACCTGATAGCCAAATTGTCATTAATGTATTAATTGAATCTTTTTGCATTCATGCGCGAAACATTATTGAATTTCTAAAAAACCATGGCGCCTGTGATGTTGATCCAAGGTGGTTTACTGGTGAAAATTATAAAGTTGACCGGAATTTCTTGAAAAAAAGTCTGGGTGATCGGGTCAACGCACAAATTGCTCATCTGTCCCATAATAGAACTACGGATTCAAAAAAGAAGATCGATGCTAAAGATAGAAAAGAACTCTCCGATGCAGTGGAGCTCCAGCTGTCTAGGTTTTATAATAATCTAAAAGTCGAGTGGAGGAAGTGTTGTGGCTTTAAGCCGGAGATCAATCAAATCAGCGCTAAATGCCATAGCGACGCAGCAACCAACAATATAGAGGAGGTGCGGAGTACCTCTCTTGTTGAAATTGATGAGCAAAGTGGGGTGCTTATATACAATACTTCCGATGACAGATCATAGCATTCAAGTCTTGCGAAGGGCCTGATTCAAGTGCTCCATATGACACATTATGCGAGTCCAGTTGAAAGCACGCCGTTTCGCCATTGAATCGCTCTATTTGCAAACGGAAGCCAAGTTGGCTCGATCACGGCGTTCTTTACGGTTTTGCAGAGTGGCACGCAGTCGATCACTTAGATGCATCGTGCATTTTTCAATCAGCGGCTCATTTTCACCTACAACATGTACTTCGATGGAGATTTCTATCCGATTGACTTCGCCATTAATAATTTGACTGGAAAACTTAGCCCAATTCGTGAAGTGTTGCTCATAGAAAGAAATAAATCGCAGTTCTGCAACATTTGCTTTTGATCCCTCGACTAAAAAAGGTACAAATGGACGCGATTTATTTTCGCTCCCCTGGACAAGTTCAGTATTGCGAAGACGTACGGTATGTCTTGGAACTCGCTTATCGAGCTATGGTCTACGAAAACCCTCTGCTTCATCAATTAGGTGTCGAAGATATTCTAAAAGAATAGCGGCGGCCTCAACTGGGTTAGTGACGTTCATAGGTGTACCTAAATGCTCATTAGGCGGATGATAAACGCGACCGCGATCAGTGACGGCAACAAGAGAAATCTTCGCCGGCGTGAATTGTGAAGAGACGGGCTTTCCGTCTAGAGATGTGAATTTTGGGATATCTGAGGGGTTGACGTTTGTCAGTTCAAATGCGGCGCCTACATCCTCGTAGATATTTCCTCCCTCGTCCATGAAGCGACGGCTTGCTCCTTCTGCCTTTATGCCACCAATAAACTTGTTGGGTGTGACTTCTGTTCCAAAGTCCAGACCGTGCTCGTCACTGTTTCTGGCATGATGAAAGTAGCTGAGAAGAGGATCCCTTTTTCGCTCTGATTTCTTGTTGCCATACCAATTAAAGCAGCGCTGATCCATCTTTGCGCCTTGTTCCAGAACGGTGAAAATACCCGACGCGTTGATTAGGAACTGGTACCAGAAATCACAGAAGTCCAGATATTTCTCACAACTATCGAGCTTGCTGAATGCATCTTCTGCCAAGCGACACCTACTGCGGGCTTTGACGATAGCTTTGGGATCCATTGTTGTACCTTCGAAGAATTCAGAACCGACCAAACGCATCACATTTAGGTCCGTCCGTTTGTGTCCATGATCATCGTCAAAAAAATGAATCTACAATCAGGTTTGGACCACTGGATAAATGACGATTGATCAATCTTAGTGCGCTGGTCATAAGTTCTTGCGATGTGAATAAAAAGAGGAACATCAAGAGATTACAGCGTGCGACTTTCAGAGGCGGCTTAAACGCGGTTTAAGGTGTGGTATCGAATGCCTCACGAATCATATGGAATAGCATATGCTTTTTACTCGCCTCGGCAAAATCGCCGCGTATCTGGCTCTTTTAGTTGGCGGCATGGAGTTCTTGGTAGGGCTCGGTGTTGCTTTTGAGTTCATCGTGGAGCCGACGCCTGGCCGCTATTTGGGCTCGCGCACGCCCGGGCAGGCAATCGATCGGGGCACCTTAATCATTCTCTTCGCGATCGTTCTGGGAATTGTGACGGAGATAAGCCGGTCCCTTCGAGCTGTTAGTAATCCACAAAACCGTGACTGAGATGAAGTACATCGCCACGGTGCTCCGCAAGTTGGGAGATCTGAAGCGGGTAGGCTACCCGCTTTACGTTCCCCGTTATTGCGGGCATGCTCAGATTTTTGAGGCTCGACGCGCTGACTGATGGTCCCGGAGAAAACCACTAGTTCATCAACAAAAAGCGCACTGTCAGAGCAATACGATGCTTAGAGTGTATTCGGTCAGCCGGTCAGTTCACGCCGCTGCCGAGGTCGGACGAGCAACAATGGAAACTTCGGAAACAGGGCAATACTTCAAATGAAATGGATGCTGATAGCGTCCGTGGTCTGGCTTGTGGTTGGCGGTCTAGTGTTGGTGAACTCCAACGGATGCGACGCGACGAATGCGCTCTTTTGCCTTGACGCAAACGAATTGGGTGACTTTCTCGCCGGTTTCTCTGCCCCCCTGGCATTCTTCTGGCTTGCTTATGCTGTGCGTATTCAATCGAGAGAATTGGCCACACAACAAGACGAATTGAGACTGACTAGGGAAGAATTGAGGTTAACGCGAGAAGTGGCGACAGAGGCCAAGGAAGCCACCCGCGAACAAGCAAAAGAAGCTCGACGTAGCGCTGAGTATTTCGAAATTCAGACGAAATTGATGAAGGACGAGCGGGAGGTTGACATACACGTTGACGCTTCAGAGAAGCTCAAGCGAGCGCTTCGCGTTGCGAGAGGATCGCTTATCGCAAATCTTGGCTCGCCAAATCTAGAATACCATATTGACGAACAGGAATGGTTCGCTGCAAATCATCGTACGCTCGTCACGATGATAAGCCAAATGGGGGAAAGCATCACAGGTGACGACAATCGATCTCAACAACTACGTTCCTCTCTTTCGCGGATCGCTGAAGTGCTCCCAGCACTAAATGCCGCGCTTGCCTTGGAGCCAGACCTTGGTGCGACAGACAAAGCAATTTTCAAGGCGATCGGGATACAGCAAGTTCAAGATGCCGTGGCACACGCCTTATCAACGGCTTCACGAAAGCGACTTGCCACTGCACTCACTAATCTAAAAAATCCGGATGCCAAGTGAAGTTCCGCGATTCGCCAAATGAAGTTGCGCGCTACAACGGGGCGTGTTCCTGTTCTCTTCTTACGTTGCGTAAGTTTTTAGCAGGCGGGTGGGAACATATTGGAAACAAATGGTCATTTCCATTTAGATACCAATCGGTTTGACCAGGTTGCAAAATGAGAACAAAAAGTGTACAAAGGCTTTCATTGAAACGCCGCGTCCATCGTGGAATAAGGAGCGTTAGCCATGTCGCAAAGTACACTTCGTCTCGTAGAAAGCACCCAGATGGATAAAACAAAAGCGCTGGATGCAGCGCTCAGCCAGATCGAAAGAGCCTTCGGCAAGGGATCGATCATGAAGCTGGGCCAGGGCCAGGCCGTTGAGGTTCAGTCGGTTTCAACCGGATCGCTGGGCCTGGATATTGGCCTGGGGATCGGCGGGTTGCCGCGTGGCCGTGTCGTCGAGATCTATGGTCCCGAATCCTCCGGTAAAACCACATTGTCGCTGCATGTGGTCGCCGAGGCCCAGAAGGCCGCCGGCATCTGTGCGTTCATTGACGCCGAACATGCGTTGGATCCGATTTATGCGCGCAAGCTGGGCGTCGATATCGACAACCTGCTGATTTCGCAGCCCGATACCGGGGAACAGGCCCTGGAGATCGCCGATACGCTCGTGCGGTCCGGCGCCATCGACGTGCTGGTCGTCGACTCCGTCGCGGCCCTGACCCCGAAGGCTGAGCTGGAAGGGGAGATGGGCGACAGCCTGCCGGGCATGCAGGCGCGGTTGATGAGCCAGGCGCTGCGCAAGCTCACCGCTTCGATTTCCAAGTCGAAGTGCATGGTGATCTTCATCAACCAGATCCGCATGAAGATCGGGGTGATGTTCGGTTCGCCGGAAACCACGACCGGCGGTAACGCCCTGAAGTTCTATGCCTCTGTCCGTCTCGATATCCGCCGTATCGGCGCGATCAAGGACAAGGATGAGGTGGTCGGCAACCAGACCCGTGTGAAGGTGGTGAAAAACAAGCTCGCGCCTCCCTTCCGTCAAGTCGAATTCGACATCATTTACGGGGAAGGTATCTCCAAGACGGGTGAATTGATCGACCTGGGCGTGAAGGGCAACATCGTTGAAAAATCCGGTGCCTGGTTCTCCTACAACAGCCAGCGTTTGGGGCAGGGGCGTGAAAACTCCAAGCAATTCCTGAAAGACAACCCTGAAATCGCCGATGAGATCGAACTTGCCATCCGGCAGAATGCCGGCCTCATTGCCGAAGCGATCATCGATCCGGATGCAGTCGCGGCTGGCGATTCGGAAGATACCGCGGAATAAGAGACTTTTGCCTGCATTCAGGTGATTGCTCCTGGAGGCAGGCTGCCCAGCTGTCTTGAATTTTTCAAGGGCCCTTTTCCGTTCGCCGGAAGAGGGCCTTTGGTTTTCAGGATCTGGCCCGGACGAAGCTGATCTGAAGGCGTTGCCGCCGGTTTGCCCGACCTTGCCGGTGTGCAACCGCTGGACAGGGTTGGAGGTCAAAGTTAAAAGGCTGTTCCGGCGCGCATCCAGTTCAGGATACCGGGCCGGGAAAGACTGTTAACAGGCCCGCGGAACGGGGCCGGACCGATGCGAGATCCGAATGACCGGCGTTAATGAAATCCGATCGACCTTTCTGGACTATTTCAAGAAGAACGATCACGAAGTGGTCGAGTCCGGACCGCTGGTCCCGCGCAACGATCCGACCCTGATGTTCGCGAACGCGGGCATGAACCAGTTCAAGAATGTTTTTACCGGCCTGGAAAAGCGTCCCTATTCGCGGGCGACCACGGCGCAGAAGGTGGTTCGCGCCGGCGGCAAGCACAATGACCTGGACAATGTCGGTTACACCGCCCGTCACCACACGTTCTTTGAAATGCTCGGGAACTTTTCTTTCGGGGACTATTTCAAGGACCGGGCGATCGAGCTTGCCTGGAACCTGATCACCAGGGAATTCGGCTTGCCCGCGGACAGGCTGCTGGTTACCGTTTATTCCGAAGACACCGAGGCAGCGGACTACTGGAAGAAGATTGCCGGTCTGAGCGATGACCGGATCATCCGCATTCCGACATCCGACAATTTCTGGACGATGGGCGATACCGGCCCGTGCGGTCCGTGCTCGGAAATCTTCTATGACCACGGCGAGCATATCTGGGGCGGTCCTCCGGGCTCTGCAGATGAAGACGGCGACCGGTTCATCGAGATCTGGAACCTTGTCTTCATGCAATACGAGCAGACGCCGGAGGCGCGTCTCGACCTGCCGCGGCCGTCCATCGACACGGGCATGGGGCTGGAGCGGCTGGCAACCGTGTTGCAGGGCGTCCACAACAACTACGATATCGATCTCTTCCGGGCGCTGATTTCCGCGTCCGAACATGAAACAGGCGTGGATGCCAGCGGCGCCGCACTGTCCAGCCACCGGGTGATCGCCGATCACCTGCGCTCCACCAGCTTCCTGATTGCCGACGGCGTGCTGCCGTCCAATGAAGGACGCGGCTACGTGCTGCGCCGGATCATGCGCCGCGGCATGCGCCATGCCCATCTGCTGGGCGCGGCGGAGCCGCTGATGCACAGGCTGGTGCCGACGCTGGTGCGGGAAATGGGCCGGGCCTATCCGGAGCTTATCCGCGCCGAGGCGCTGATCACCGAAACGCTGAAGCTGGAGGAAACCCGTTTCCGCAAGACGCTGGAGCGCGGCCTGGGACTGCTCGACAGCGCGACGGAGGATCTATCTTCCGGTGGCCGGCTCGACGGAGAAACTGCCTTCAAGCTTTACGACACATTCGGCTTCCCGCTCGACCTGACACAGGACGCCCTGCGCGCCCGCGACATCAGCGTCGATACGGATGGTTTCAATGCCGCCATGGAACGGCAGAAGGCCGAAGCTCGTGCAGCCTGGTCCGGTTCGGGCAGCGCGGCGACGGAGGCCGTCTGGTTCGCCCTGAAGGACAAGCACGGTGCGACCGACTTCCTCGGCTATGAGACCGAAACCGCCGAGGGCGTTGTTGCGGCGCTCGCCGCCGACGACAGCGAGATTGATAAACTGTCCGCCGGCGAGAGCGGCTACGTCATTCTCAACCAGACGCCTTTCTATGCCGAAAGCGGCGGCCAGGTCGGTGATATCGGCGAAATGCTGGGCGCCGGCGTCAGGGTCAGCGTTACCAACACCCAGAAGAAAGCCGACGGCCTGTTCGTGCACGCCGTTACGGTCGAGGAGGGAGAGCTGGTTCCGGGGACGGCCCTGGAACTGAAGGTGGATCACGCAAGGCGCGGCGCGGTGCGCTCCAACCATTCGGCGACCCACCTTGTCCATGAAGCCCTGCGCGAGGTGCTCGGCACCCATGTGGCGCAGAAAGGCTCGCTTGTCTCGCCGGACCGGCTGCGCTTCGATTTTTCTCATCCCAAACCGATGAGCGACGAGGAACTGGCAACGGTCGAAACCCTCGCCAACGAGATCGTTCTGCAGAATGCGCCGGTGGATACCCGCCTGATGGCGGTGGACGATGCCATCGAAGCCGGCGCCATGGCCCTGTTCGGCGAAAAATACGGCGATGAAGTTCGCGTCGTCTCGATGGGCACGGCCCTTCACGGCGACAAGGAAGGCAAGCCCTATTCGCTGGAACTGTGCGGTGGAACCCATGTGAAGCGCACGGGCGATATCGGTCTCGTGACCCTTGTGTCGGAAAGTGCGGTTGCGGCAGGTGTCCGCCGGATCGAAGCGCTCACCGGCGCCGAGGCCCGCACGTATCTCGATGCGCAGGACAAGCGCGTGCGCGAAATCGCCGGCATCCTGAAGACCAGTGCGGACGAGGCTCCAGCCCGCGTCGCCCAGCTGATGGAAGAGCGCCGGCGGCTGGAAAAGGAACTGGCCGATGCCCGTAAGAAGCTCGCCATGGGCGGCGGAGGCGGCGAGGGGACGCCGGTGAAGGACGCCGGACGGTTCAAGCTGATGGCCCGCGCCGTGGAAGGTATCAATCCGAAGGACCTGAAAGGCATGGCCGATGAGGCCAAGACCCAGCTCGGCTCCGGCGTCGTCGTCTTGATCAGCGTGGCGGACGACGGCAAGGCGGCTATCGTCACGGCCGTCACCAAGGACCTGACCGAAGAAGTCAGTGCCGTCGATCTGGTGCGGATCGGATCGGAGGCGCTTGGCGGCCGCGGCGGCGGCGGTCGTCCCGACATGGCCCAGGCCGGCGGCCCGGACGGCTCGAAGGCCGATGCCGCGGTTTCCGCCATCGAAGCGCATCTGGCAGGACTGTAGCGCCGATGAGGCGTGCCGTAAGGCACGCCTCCTTGTCCAGCGACCGGAGGCCGGCCTGTCCGTTCTGCTGTAAAGCCTTTTGAAAACAACCTGATCCTGTTCGCAGCTTTCCGGGCGCTGCGCGGCCCGGTATTTTGTCCTTTTGCTTTCTTCCGCTATTCATGCGGGAGCTCATGATAGACGGAGAAGCGCGGTGCAGGGCCAGGACGTCAAGCGGGCGCTTTTTGAAGTGCTCGAGGATACAGGCAAACGGAAGGTCGCCGCGCGTACGCTGCGTCAGTTTCTTGTCTTTCTGATTCTCGCCAATATCGTGCTGGCCGTTCTGGAGACGGTTCCGGAAGTCCGGCAGATTCTCAACACCTATCTGAGTTTCGTACAACTCGGCTGCGGTTTCATATTTCTGGTTGAATATATCCTGCGGCTCTACGTCGCCGACCTGCATCCGCCGTTGCGCCGTTACGGCCCGTTCTGGGCGCGGGTGCGATATGCGATGCATCCCGATGCCATCGTCGATCTGATCGGCGCGCTGCCGCTGCTCTTCGTGCTGTTTCTGCCGAACCAGGCGTTGACTGTCGTCGTCATCCTGCGGCTGCTGCGGTTTCTCAAGCTCGCCCGCTATTCTCCCGCCCTGCGCTCGCTTATCTCGGCGGTGGCCGGAGAGAGAAAGGCGCTGCTCGGCTCCACGATGATCATCTTTGGCGTCGTGCTGCTGGCGGCCACGGTGATGTATCTGATCGAGCACAGTCATCAGCCGGAAAAGTTTCGCAGCATTCTGCACGGCATGTATTGGGCGATCACCACGGTGACGACGGTCGGCTACGGCGACGTCGTGCCGGTCAGCAATCTGGGAAAAATGGTCGCCAGCGTAGTCATGTTCATGGGCTACGGTCTGATCGCGCTGCCGGTCGGCATCATCGCTTCGGCCTTCGCCCGGGAGATTCACAGCCGGGACTTTGTCGTTACCTGGTCGATGGTGGCGCGCGTGCCGCTGTTCGAAGACCTGAAGGCAACGGAAATCGCCGAGGTTGCCAAGCTGCTGCAGGCCCAGAATGTGCGCAAGGGAAGCACGATCGCCGAGAAAGGCGCGGTGGCGGACCGGATGTTCTTCATTGCAGACGGCGAGGTGGAAATCAGACTGCCGCATGAAACGGTCTATCTCGGCGTGGGGAGTTTCTTCGGCGAACTGGCGCTGATCAACCAGACCCGGCGAACCGCGAACATCACTGCCTACAGGGACTGCCAGCTGCTGGTGCTGGAGGCCGATGCGCTGCATCACCTTATGGACCGGGACGGGGAACTCGCCAAGAAAATCATGGATGAGGCGAAGGAACGTGCGCATGAGGGCAAGAAGATCCTCGGCGAGCTTGCCGAGGAAGAACTGCAGCAGGCCGGCGTGTTCGCGTCAATGGACGACGCGCGCGAGGAACCGGAGCTCTTCGGCGAAGAGGACAAGGACGAGGCAGACGGGCCCGACAAGAAACCTCCCGAGGATCCGAAGCCTCAATAGGGCGTGAGGCCCGGCGGCAATTGGGCATAGAGCGGATCGCCCTGCCAGAAGACATCCGTCGGGCCGACGACAAAATCGACCAGGTTCCAGCGGCCATACTGATGCCGCAGCAGCGCAAAGGTGAGCAGGCCGTCCATATATTCGGCATCGCTGGCGAAGGTGGTCCGCGAGAGATCTATGGCGCCGCCACCCGGACGCTGCGGGCTGAGCTGGACGAAGGCCCAGCCGCTACCCGACCGCATCCAGTCGACCACGAATTCGACCGGCGGGCCGACCCTGGCTTCCAGCATCGGGCGCACCGCGTTGAGCAGCTCGGAGCGCTCGGCGGTGCCGCGCGCCGGTTCATGAACGCTCTGGGCGCTCACCCCGGAGCTGGCTGCAAGCAGAAGAAACAAGCTTAAGAAAAGTCCTGCAAGGAATTGCGAATAAAAAGAAAAGCGTCTTTCTTGAGAAAATGATTCAATCATTGTCGCCCTGCTGATATTCCTGTTTGACCATGGCAGGAAAAACGTAGCATGAAAACCATCGGACTGCTTGGTGGGATGAGCTGGGAGAGCACCGCCACCTACTACCAGATGCTCAACCGAATGGCGCGGGAGCGGCTCGGTGGGCTGCATTCGGCCAAATGTCTTCTCTGGTCCTTCGATTTCGCCGAGATCGAGGCCGCCCAGGCCGCCGGGGACTGGGACGAGGCGACGGAGATGATGGTCGACGCGGCCCGCAACCTGGAACGCGGCGGCGCGCAGTGCCTGGTGATCTGCACCAACACGATGCACAAGATGGCCGGGCAGGTGCAGGCGGCGGTTTCAATGCCGCTGATCCACATCGCCGATGCGACGGCACCTGCGATCAGGGAAGCCGGCTGCAAGGCGCCGCTGCTGCTGGCCACCGCCTACACGATGGAGCAGGATTTCTACAAGGGCCACCTGAAGGATCGGCACGCGATAGACGTGCGAGTGCCTGAGGCGGAGGACCGTGAGGAGATCCACCGGATCATCTACGAGGAGCTCTGCCGCGGTGAAATCTGGGCGGATTCCAAGGAAACCTATCTGGAGACGGTCGCCCGGGAAAAGGCGCGCGGCGCGGACGGGGTGATCTTCGGCTGCACGGAAATCGGTCTTCTGGTGAAGGCGGAGGATTTCGACATTCCCGCCTTCGACACGACCGCGCTGCACGCCAAGGCAGCGCTGGATTTCGCGCTTGAGGTCTAGGCCATCACAGCCTGAAAACTGTCTCTTGCCCTGACCCTTTCCAACCAGGCGGTGAGCCGGGGCGCAGCTTTGAGAAGCATGGCGCCTTCCTCTGCCTTCTGAAAAAGGTCGAGCATTGGGGCGGCGTGGCAGTCGGCGAGGGTCGGGTGGTCACCGAGGAGGAACGGGCCGGGTGATGCCAGAGCTTCCAGCGCAGACACGATCCTGCGGGCCGGGCCGAGGGCGGAGGAAATCCTGACCTCGTCGGGCGCACCGCCCTCACGGGGCTTGACCACCCGCTCGACGTAGATCTCCCAGACCAGGGTGCGATAGGCATAGGCGTCCAGGATCGACTGGATCTGTGTCATGCGGGCCCGCTCCACGGGCGTTTCCGGCTGCAGGGGCGGGCCGTCGAAGGCCTCGTCCACGTAGCGCAGAATGGCGGTTGTCTCGTAAAGAGTGAAACCGTCCTGCTTCAGCGCCGGGATCCTGCCGAAGGGATGCAGGTCCAGATAACCGGGGGGCGGTCCTTCCGGGCCGAAGACGTCGACCGGGTGCAGCACATAGGCGACACCTTTTTCTTCCAGCGCCAGCCGGACGGCGCGCACATAGACCGAATATTCGGCTCCGAAAAGATCAATCATCGTTTCTCCAACCGGTCGAGACGCAGCCTGTGCCTTGTGTCGGTAAGGCGCCAGATGCTGGCGAAAGTTGCTCCCAGCACACCGAGCCCGGTGGCGCCACCCAGCAGGAACATGATCATGAGCTGGTATTTGACGGCTTCGCGCGGATCGATGCCGGAGAGGATCTGGCCGGTCATCATGCCCGGCAGCGAGACGACGCCGGTCGCCGCCATGGCGTTGATGATGGGTGTGAAGCCGGACCGCAGCGCCTGGCGCAGGGCAGGGCGCGTCGCTTCCCAGCGGGTTCCGCCCAGAAGTAGCCGGGCCTCCACGTCGCGCTTTCCCTGTGCGAGCGCCGTGTGCAGGGTGTCGAGGCCGAGGCTGACGCCGGTCATGGTGTTTCCGAGGATCATTCCGAAGAGCGGCAGGGCGTATTGCGGCTGCCAGACGGGCTCCGGACGGATCAGCCCGGCAAGGGCGTAGAGCGTGACCAGCGACCCGGCGAGCAGCATTGCCCCGGCGCCGAGGCCAACGCCCAAAAGCCCGTCGAGACGCCGCTTCTGGCGCGCCCGGATCTCGCGGGCCGCAAAGGCGGCCATCACGGTGGCGGCAAGCAGGGTCCACCACAGGGAGCCTGCAAAGAAGATCGCCTTCAGGATCAGGCCGACCAGGACGAGCTGCACGGTCATGCGCAAGGCGGAAACGATCAGCGTGCGTGCAAGACCGAGGTTGAGGGCGATGGAGAAAACCGCGTTCAGAACCAGGAAGATCGAGGCGGCGACCAGATCCCAATAGGTGAGGGCCTGATATCCGCTCATGGCGCGTCTTGCCGCGAAGGGGAGGCAGATAACCTGCCGCTTTCCATATACAGGTGACGGGCGCCCAGACGGTCCGGTTGGTCCGGATCGTGGGTGACGAACAGAATGGCGCACCCCCTTGCCGTACAGTCCTTCATCAGCATCTCGACCCTGGCGACCGACGGTGGATCGAGCGCCGAAGTCGGCTCGTCCAGCAGCAGGACCTTCGGGCCGAGCTGGAGTGCACGGATCAGCGCGAGCCTCTGGCGCTCTCCCGTGGAGAGCCGCGAAACCTGCCAGGAAAGGGCGTCCTTCAGACCGACAGCCTCCAGCTGCTTTCCCAGATCCGGCGTCTCGGTGAAATGATCGCGCACGTCCTCCGCCCACCAGCCGCTTTCGGCCGGAACGAACGCAACCTGTCTGCGCCAGACAGGCGCCGGCATTTTCTCCCGCTCCGTTCCTTCGAGGGTCAGCATGCCGCTGTTCAGGTCGAGGTCCGCAATGGCGCGCAAGAGCAGGGATTTTCCAGCTCCCGAGGGACCGGAGATCGCCGTGAAACTACCCTTTTCCAAGTCAAGATCCACCGGCCCGACCAGCGGCGTCCTCAGATTCTCGATTGTCAGCACCAAGCGTTCCCCCAGACCAGGTCGCTGGAGAGCCTAGAACAACATGCCATCGGTTGGAATCAATTGAATGTGCGAAAGGCACTCATTGCTAAAACGGGCGAGATGAAGCGCCGTCCAAGGAGCTTTACCGGGTGTCACCCCAGGCGCAGCCCAGCGGAGACCCGGGGCCCACTCGCGGTGCCGCTTGCCAAGCAAGGATGATTGTCCGTCGGCGGTTGCTACCCGCTTCGGGCCTGCGTTGTATGTCTCAAGGCGGTGTGTGAAGCGGACTTGGGGATACCCAACAGAGGCTCTGCGAACGAGTGGGCCCCGGCTCGGCGCTACGCTTGGCCGGGGTGACGGTTGAGGGTGGGACTTGGCTTCTTGGTTCACTCAACAGAGTTGATGACAGCCGAGGGGGATGGCTGCTGCAGGTCGGCTGGCACCGGGAACCGTCCTTCGATTCCCGTGCCAGCAATTGCCGTCCTTACAGCTCGCTCATTGCCTTTGCCAGGTTTTCGTCGATCTTGTCGAGGAAGCCTGTGGTGGTCATCCAGGACTGGTCCGGGCCGACCAGAAGGGCGAGGTCCTTGGTCATGTAGCCGGCTTCCACCGTCTTGATGCAGACGCTTTCCAGGGTCTTGGCGAACCGGGCGAGCTTGTCGTTGCCGTCGAGCTTGGCCCGGTGGGCGAGGCCGCGGGTCCAGGCGAAGATCGAGGCGATGGAGTTCGTGGAGGTGCTTTCGCCCTGTTGGTGCTGGCGGTAGTGGCGGGTGACCGTGCCGTGGGCGGCTTCCGCTTCCACCGTCTTGCCGTCCGGGGTCATCAGCACCGAGGTCATCAGGCCGAGCGAGCCGAAGCCCTGGGCCACCGTGTCGGACTGGACGTCGCCATCGTAGTTCTTGCAGGCCCAGACGTAGCCGCCGGACCATTTCAATGCGGAGGCGACCATGTCGTCGATCAGGCGGTGCTCGTACCAGATGCCGGCTTCGGCGTATTTGTCCTTGAAGTCGGCCTCGTAGACCTCCTCGAAGATATCCTTGAAGCGGCCGTCATAGGCTTTCAGGATGGTGTTCTTGGTGGAGAGATAACACGGCACCTTGCGCTGCAGGGCGTAGTTTAGCGAAGCGCGGGCGAAGTCGCGGATCGAGTCGTCAAGATTGTACATCGCCATGGCGACGCCGGCAGAAGGCGCGTCATAGACCTCGTGCTCGATGACCTCGCCGTCCTCGCCGGTGAAGGTGATGGTCAGCTTGCCCTTACCCGGGAAGCGGAAGTCGGTGGCGCGGTACTGGTCGCCGAAGGCATGACGGCCGACGATAATCGGCTGAGTCCAGCCCGGCACCAGCCGCGGGACGTTCTGCATGATGATCGGCTCGCGGAAGATCACCCCGCCGAGAATGTTGCGGATCGTGCCGTTGGGCGAACGGTACATGCGCTTAAGGCCGAATTCCTCCACCCGCGCCTCGTCGGGCGTGATGGTGGCGCACTTGATGCCGACGCCGTGCTTCTTGATGGCGTTGGCCGCGTCGACGGTGATCTGGTCGTCGGTCTCGTCGCGCTTCTCGATCGAGAGATCGTAATATTCCAGATCGATATCGAGATAGGGGTGGATCAGCTTGTCCTTGATGAACTGCCAGATGATCCGGGTCATCTCGTCGCCGTCAAGTTCGACAACCGGATTATCGACTTTGATCTTTGCCATGGAAACTCGGCCTCGCGTTTTTTTAGAAGATGGGGTGGTGCAGACGCATGTCTCTGAAGAGGTGCTTTAGCAGATTATAATTGTGTGCGCTTGTATACAATTATAATGAGGTAGACAAGGGGTGGATCTGCCGGAGTTCCCGGTGAACAGAGAGCATCAAGCCTGAATTCTTCCGTGGGCTCGAAATTTGATCCATCATGCAGTTTCTCCGGTTGCTGCATTTGCTTGAACGGCATTTGAACACGGAAGCATCGAACTTTTGCGACGTCCTTCCGGACCTGCGTGCAGCAAGGGCTGGATTTGTCCGGTTTGACGAAGAGGACCGGATGGGATTTCTCATTGATCACCCATTTGGGGAACCTTGCCGGTTCTCTTCTCCTGATGCTCCCGGATCTCCTGCGCATGCGGCCTCACAAGATCGGCGACCGTCACCCGTTCGAGCTCGGCTTGGAAGGTTTCCCGCGCGGCCTCGAGGGCCTTGCCGGTGGCCAGGTTGGCTGCGCGTTCCAGCAAGCAGGTGGGGGCGTCAGCCGAGCGGCCGAGGGAGAAAAGCTCAGGGGAGCCGAGGGCGGCGTAGACATCGGCAAGGGCAATTTCGTTCAGCGGCCTTTCCAGAACCCAGCCGCCGCCATGCCCCCTTGTGGAGCCGACGAAACCCACCTCACGCATGCCTGCCATTGTCCGCCGGACCAGCGACGGGTTGGTGTTGAGCATCTTTCCGATCTGCTCTGACGTTAACGGCTCTTCCGCTTGCTCCAGATGCAAAAGCACGTGAAGCACGCGCGGCAGACGGCTGTCGGTGCGCATTTTCTGATCTCCGCTGTTGCCGCGAGGATAAGGTATGTCCGCTCACGTTACAAACAGAGATACAAAAGATTGACAGATAAAAATTTGTTACTTTATAAGTAACGAAATGCTTTGATTTTCGATAAGGGAGTCGCCGGAACGATGCCAGCGGTTGCGAAAAAAGGTGAGGGGATGCAGAGGCGCCGGGCGGTCCTGGCCGCGCTTTATCTCGCCATGTTCATGAATATTCTGGATGTGAGTGCCGTCAATCTCGCGCTTCCCTCGATCCGGGAGGGGCTTGACGCTTCCGCGACAGACCTGGAATGGGTGCTCGTCATCTATGTCCTCACATTTGCTGCGGGGCTTCTGCCCTTCGGCCGGTTTGGCGATGTGATCGGCCGCGAGCGGGTATTCATGTGGGGCGTTGCCGGTTTCAGCCTGAGTTCGCTTGCCTGTGGACTTGCTCCGGATATCGGTAGCCTCGTCGTCAGCCGTGCCGTCCAAGGGGTAGCTGCCGCGATGATGGTGCCGCAGGTGCTTGCTATCATGCGTGTGATCTTTCCCGAAGAGGAGCGAGGCAAAGCCATCGCCCTTTTCGGGACGATAAGTGCGCTCGGAGCGGTGGCGGGGCCGCT
The DNA here is from genome assembly GCF_947496995.1 of uncultured Roseibium sp. Lineage (GTDB taxonomy): Bacteria > Pseudomonadota > Alphaproteobacteria > Rhizobiales > Stappiaceae > Roseibium. The sequence continues at coordinate 223,374 of NZ_CANMFD010000004.1, read as the reverse complement.
GGTCGGCGGCGTGATCGTATCGGCCGATATCGCCGGGCTCGGCTGGCGGCCTATCTTCCTGATAAATATCCCGGTCGGTATGTTCTCGCTTTATGGAGCCTGGCGGTTCGTCCCGAAGATCCGTGCAGGGGAGCGTGTCACCTCCGACTGGGCCGGCACGATCCTGTTCGCGATGGCGATCGCCGGTTTTGTTTTCCCTCTGGTCGAGGGACGCCAGTTCGGCTGGCCGCTGTGGTGCTTTGCGCTTATGGCCCTTTCGGCGGGTCTGGGAGGCCTGTTCCTGAAGCTGCAGGCGCGCCGGGCGGCGGCGGGCCTGGCGCAGCTTTTGCCGACCGTTCTCCTGTCGGACCGGATGTTCGTTTACGGGCTGGCGACCGTCTGCGCTTTCTTTTCGGGACTGGCCGGTGTGTTTTTCGTTCTTGCGATCTTCCTGCAATCCGGCCTCGGCCTGTCGCCTCTCGCGGCCGGGATAGCTCTTGCACCGCATCCGGTGGGTGTGATGATCGGATCCTATCTGAGCGCCCGGCTCGGCGGCCGCACGCCCGGTCAGCGGGTCGCTATCGGCATTTTCATTCTGTTCCTGGGCATGGTGTCCGTACGGCTTGCAACCGTTGGCACGCTGCTGGCCGGGGGAGACTTTCTTCTGCCGCTGTTGACTGTCGGACTTGGCACCGGAGTGGCCATCGCTGCCCTGTTCCAGAGTATTCTCGCGCGCGTCTCCGGTCCGGATGCGGGGGCAGGGTCGGGCGTGCTGCAGGCCTTCCAGCAGATTGGCATTGCCCTCGGGATCGCTTTGCAGGGGCAGATTTTCTTTTACGTTCTCGGAGCATCCTCGTCCCCGTCCGCCTATCTGGCGGCGGCGCGGGCGGCGTTGCTCTATCCGGCCGGGGTCTTTCTTCTCCTGACGCTTACTGCCGTCCTTGCGATGAAATCGCAGGGCGGCCGGTTGACATAATCGGACGACGGACACCCCACGACGGCAAACGACGAGAATTCGCTTGCAGTCCTTCGGCAATCGCTGCAAATCTACCCGGTGAGATGGTTCTGCCTGAACAAGCGTGACGGCGGATGAAATGGGAACACGGTGCGGCGTACCCAACAGGGACCAATACCGTGGCTGCCCCCGCAACTGTAAGCGGTGAGCGATGCCCTTCAGCCACTGGCCTTTTGGCCGGGAAGGCGGGCGGAGCTGAGACCCGTGAGCCAGGAGACCTGCCATCCGACGGTTTTTTGCGAAAAGCCAATCAGAAACCCTGTTCGCGCACGGAGGGTGCGCAAAGGAGACAAGACATGCATATCGAACCCGGCATCGTTGACGGCGCCAAAATCGTTCTCAGCTACGGCACGGCCGCGGCATCCTTCGGCCTTCTGGGCAAACTGGCGCTCGACACCATCCGCAAGAGCGGCGTGGCAAGCCTCGCCGTGCGCTCGCTCATCACCACGCTTCTGGTGTTCTCCTTCTTCGAACTGCTGCCGCATTATCCGGTTGGCGTTTCGGAAGTACACTTCGTCCTCGGCTCGACGCTGTTCCTGATGTTCGGAGCCGGACCGGCCGCCATCGGTCTTGCCTTGGGCCTGCTGCTGCAGGGCATGCTGTTCGCACCGTTCGACCTGCCGCAATACGGCATGAACGTCACCACGTTGATCGTGCCGCTCTGGGCCGTTGGCGTCGTTGCGAAAAAGCTGATTGCGCAGAAGACCGCCTATGTGGACGTGACCTACGCCCAGGCCCTGGCCCTTTCCACCACCTACCAGGGCGGCATCGTTGCCTGGGTGGCGTTCTGGGCTTTCTACGGCCAGGGCTTCGGTGCGGAAAACATGGTCTCGATCGGATCCTTCGGTGCGGCCTACATGCTGGTTGTTATCGGCGAGCCGCTGGCGGACCTTGCCGTTCTGGCCGCAGCCAAGACGCTGGCGCCGTTCACCAGGAACATCGCTTTCAACAGCCGCCTGCACGAGGCAGCCGCTTAAGGCGCAACACTTTTACTGATACCGGAAAGGGCGGCCATCGAGCCGCCCTTTTGTTTGATGACAAACCTTCAAGTCGCCATCAACTCTGTTGAGCGCAGTGCTGACTTGAGGACTGTAATTCTCGAAAGCGCTTCGTCATTGCAGGGCTTGCCCCACTGCTGTCCGGTTTAAAAATCTAGACAGAGCGCATGACATTGATTCTACTCGGCTTCAGACGTTTGGCCGCGTTTGAGACACGAACAGAGGATCAATGTCATGCGCCATCACAATAGCGTTTTTCATCAAGTGCTGAAGCATGTTCCTTGGGGCGAGTTCAATCGCCTTGTGGATGAGCATAAAGCGGACCACCGCGTCCGCCGTTTGACGACGAAGACCCAGTTTCTGGCCCTTTTGTTCGGCCAGCTTGCAGGCGCGCAGAGCCTCAGGGAGATTGAGACCGGTCTGATGAGCCAATCCGCCCGGCTTTATCATGCGGGTGGCAACTGCGTGGCCAGGACGACACTGGCTGACGCCAATGCCCGGCGGCCGGCCGCACTCTATGCTGAGCTCTTCGCCTTTATGGCTGCTGCCGCCAGTCGGCGAACACGCAGGCACCTGGCAGATGCCGTGCGCATCCTCGATGCCAGTCGGATCCGCTTGTCTTCGGCCGGGACAGGTTGGGCCGATACAGTAAGCGGCCATCGGGCCATCAAGCTGCATGTCACTTACGATCCGTATGCTGACACCGCGCTGGAGACCACTGTAACCGGTCAAAGGGTTCACGATGTTCTCCCTGCCAAAGACATGGAGATCGAGCCGGGGATGACCTATGTGTTCGATCTCGGCTATTACGATTACGCTTGGTGGAAGAAGCTCGACGCGAATGGATGCCGGTTCGTTTCCCGGTTGAAGACCAACACAAACCTTCAGGTCAGCGCAGAACGGGATGTGCCCGCAAGCAGCAACATCCTTTCCGACCGCATCGGGTTGCTCCCACAGCGCTTGGCCCGGTCGCGCCGCAATCCCTTCGACGATCCCGTCCGTGAGATCACCGTACGGATCTCAACAGGCAAAACCATCCGGCTTGTCACCAACGACCTGGACGCACCGGCCGACGAAATCGCCGATCTCTACAAACAACGCTGGCAAATCGAGCTGTTCTTCAAGTGGATCAAGCAGAACCTGAAGATCCGGCATTTCCTCGGAACGTCCGAGAATGCCGTACGCATCCAGATCTTCATCGCCTTGATCGCCTATATCCTGCTGAGAGCCGCTCAGGCGACCCAGACCGCAGTCAAGCAACCACTCGCCTTCGCACGCCTTGTTCGCCTCAACCTCATGCATCGACGCACAATCAACGCACTAAACACTCACAAACCACCACCGGAAACAGACACAAGGCAGATGACCCTAAACCTTAATCCAATTTAAACCGGACAGCAGTGGGCTTGCCCCTGCAATCCATGCCGTGACATCCGGTCAGGACAGGCTGCCCTGCGTGGCAACGAAGCGGCGTGGATGCCATGGTCAAGCCATGGTTTGACGAAGAAGAAATGTTTTTGGGCAGGTGAGGGAGGACGAGCGGGAAGATTGCCTGTCTCAGAAGTGTAAAGGGCGGCCCCTGGGCCGCCCTTTTGTCGTTTGCTATCTTTTGGCGGATCAGCCGATGATGCCGTTCAGCGTCGCACTCGGACGCATGACGGCGTCGACCTTGGCCTGCGGGGCGTGATAATAGCCGCCGGTATCGGCCGGTCCGCCCTGAACGCCGTTCAGCTCGGCGACAATGGCATCCTCGTTGGAGGTCAGCGCCTCGGCAACCGGTGTGAACTGGGCTTTCAGGTCCGCGTCCTTGTCCTGGGCCGCCAGGGCCTGGGCCCAGTAGAGCGCCACATAGAAATGGCTGCCACGGTTGTCCAGCCCGCCAACCTTGCGGGACGGGGACTTGTCATTGTCGAGCAGCTTTTCAACCGCGCTGTCCAAGGTTTCGGCAAGGATTGCCGCCTTGGTGTTGCCCTTGGCGTTGGCAAGGTGCTCCAGCGAGGCGCCGAGGGCGCAGAATTCACCCAGCGAATCCCAGCGGAGGTAATTTTCCTCCATGAGCTGCTGAACGTGCTTGGGGGCCGAACCGCCGGCACCGGTCTCGAACAGGCCGCCGCCGTTCATCAGCGGTACGATGGAAAGCATCTTGGCTGAGGTGCCGACTTCCAGGATCGGATAGAGGTCCGTCAGGTAGTCGCGCAAGACGTTGCCGGTGATGGAAATCGTGTCTTCACCGCGGGCGATCCGCTCGGTGGTGAACCTTGCGGCGTCTTGCGGCGCCATGATCTTCAGGTCGAGACCGTTCGTGTCGTGGTCCGGCAGGTAGGCTTCGACCTTCCTGATCAGCTCCGCGTCATGGGCGCGGTCCTTGTCCAGCCAGAAAATGCCCGGCATGCCCGACAGGCGGGCCCGCGTAACACCGAGCTTGACCCAGTCACGGATCGGCGCGTCCTTGGTGCGGCAGGCGCGCCAGATGTCGCCTTCTTCGACCGAATGCTCGATCAGGGTGTTGCCGGCCTGGTCGACGATGCGGATGGTGCCGTTCGCCGGTGCCTTGAAGGTCTGCGGATGAGACCCGTATTCCTCGGCCTTCTGGGCCATCAGGCCGACATTCGGCACGGTGCCCATCTTTGCCGGATCCAGGGCGCCGTTTTCGCGGCAGAAGTCGATCACCGCCGAATAGACGCCCGCATAGGAACTGTCCGGGATCACGCATTTCGCGTCGGCTTCCTTGCCGTCCGGGCCCCAGCCCTTGCCACCGGCGCGGATCAGGGCAGGCATGGATGCATCGATGATGACATCGGAAGAGACATGCAGGTTGGTGAGACCCTTGTCGGAGTTCACCATGTACAAGGCCGGCCCGTTGTCGAGCGCATTCTTGATATCGGCCTGGATTTCCGTCGCCTTGACGGCCGGCAGGGTGGCTACCTTGGCTTCCAGATCGCCGATGCCGAGATCCGGATTGACGCCGAGTTCGGCAAAGGTGGCCGCATGCTTGTCAAAAACGTCCTTCAGGAAAACCCTGACGCAATGGCCGAAGATGATCGGGTCGGAGACCTTCATCATGGTGGCCTTCAAATGCAGGGAGAACAGGATGCCCTGATCCTTGGCATCGCGGATTTCCCTGGCCAGAAACGCGTCCAGCGCCCTGACGCTCAGGAAGGTGGCGTCGATGACATCGCCTTCTTCCAGCGGCCAGTCACCCTTGAGCGTCGTGGCGGCACCGTCGGCCGCGACGAATTCGATCTTCGCGGTGCCGGCGGAAGCGGCCGGAACGGTCACGGACTTTTCGTTGGCGCGGAAATCGTTCGCGTCCATCGTGGCGACATGCGTCTTGGAGGAGGGCTGCCACGCACCCATGCGGTGCGGGTTCTTGCGGGCATATTCCTTGACGGCCTTCGGTGCGCGGCGGTCGGAGTTGCCCTCGCGCAGGACCGGGTTCACGGCGGAGCCCTTGATGGCGTCGTATTTCGCCTTGACGGTCTTTTCCTCGTCCGTCTTCGGCTCGGAAGGATAATCCGGAAGTTTGTAGCCCTGAGCCTGCAACTCCTTGATCGCGGCGTTGAGCTGCGGCTGGGAAGCGGAAATGTTCGGCAGCTTGATGACGTTCGCTTCCGGCTGCTTGACCAGATTGCCAAGCTCGGCCAGGTCGTCCGGCTGTTTCTGGTCTGCGCTCAGATACTCCGGGAAATTTGCGAGGATACGGCCGGCAAGGGAAATGTCCTTCGTGCCGATGGTCAGGCCGGCTGCCTTGGTGAAGGAGCGGATGATCGGCAGGAATGAGGCGCTTGCCAGTTCCGGTGCCTCGTCGACCCTGGTGTAGATGATGTCGGCCATGACTCTTCCATTTCCTTAGCGTTAGGTACGTTATCCTGTGGAGCGGAAATCGCGTGCTCCGATGGAATTTCGAAATGCGTATACAATTGTACGCAATCAATTGCCAGCCCTCCGGAAGGCGGAGACGGCCTGTCCCGGGGAGTTCTAGCAAAGGCTGAGGAAAAGGCAATCGGAAGGAAGCCCGAGGGCGGGGTTCAGAGGCGGGGCGTCCAGAAATCGACCGCGCCTTCCGGCAGTCTTGCGAGCACGCGATCCAGCTGCCTTTCATCGACCGAGGACCGTCTCAGGGCTTTGGCGACATCTGATATCGCGCTGTCCGGCGCCATATTATGGTCCTGGCGCACGGATTTGACCTTGCGCGTCAGCGAATTGCGGTCCGGAAAGGGCGGCGGCGTTTCACCGGGCTGCCAATCCTCGACCCAGTCCTCGACGAAAATTGCCCGGGTGACAGCCGGCAGGATGTTTGCAAATTCAAGCGCCTGGGAGGTGGTCAGGTGGGCGCGGAAGGTGTGCAGAACGGCGCGCAGGGTATGGTAGGCCTGATGATGTGTCTGCAGTATGCAGGTGTCACGCACATCCTGAAGGAAAGCGTCGAAATCCAGGGAAGCGTGAAAATAGGTTTGCGGCATCGGCATGGTGACTTCATGATTCTCATTGTTATTTTTATCAATTAGTACCCGTATCACCGCTCGCCGTCATGATTTTTCTCAAAAGAATCAACCCGTTAAAGTTGTCTACCGGTTGTTGTTCCGAAAAGTGCCGCCGGGTCCCGTCACGCTTTGGTCCCGGGAAAAACGGTTTCAACCAGCTTTCCATTTTTCCAAGAAACCGCTAAATCCCGCCCCTATGAGCAAGAACGTGAAAATCAGGGATGAAGCCCGCAATGTGACGGCGAAACCGCCGGCGGTGATCCTGTGCGAGCCGCAGCTTGGCGAGAACATCGGCACAGCGGCGCGGGCCATGGCGAATTTCGGACTGGTCGACCTCAGGATCGTCAACCCGCGCGACGGCTGGCCAAGCGACAGCGCGCGCGCTGCCGCGGCCCGGGCGGATCATGTCATCGATAACGTGCAAGTGTTCGACAGTGTCGAGGCGGCGATTGCCGATCTGCAGTTCGTCTACGCGACGACCGCACGCTCGCGCGAGGTGTCCAAGCCGGTGCGCGGGCCGGACGAAGCCGCGGCCAAATCCGTGCAACTGGGTGAAAACGCGCACGCCACGGGGTATCTGTTCGGGCGGGAACGCTGGGGGCTCAACAATGACGAGATCGCCCTGGCCGACGAAATCGTCACTTTGCCTGTCGATCCGGATTTCGCCTCCCTGAACATCGCTCAGGCCGTGCTGGTGTGTGCCTACGAGTGGCGCAAGCAGGCAACTTCCGGCGCGCTGCCCTTTCTGTTGTCGGAAGAAGTGCATCCTCCGGCAAACAAGGACGAGATCGTTCGCTTCTTCGAGCATCTCGAAGGCGCCCTGGATGCGGCGACCTTCTTCCGTCCGCCCGAGCGGCGCCCTCATATGGTTCTGACCCTGCGCAACATCTTCCAGAAGGCGCAACTGACCGACCAGGAAGTGCGCTCGCTGCGCGGCGTGGTCGCCGCACTGGAAAAGCGCGCAACGCGGCCGCCCAAGAAGCGAGGCCGGAAAAAAAGTGAAGAATGAGGCGCAACTCGCGATACCGGCCGGACCGGTTCTCTTCTTCGATTCCGGGCTTGGCGGCCTGACGGTCCTGCGCGAGGCCCGCTATCTCTTGCCTTACGAGCGTCTGCTTTATGTCGCCGACGATGCGGCTTTTCCGATCGGGCGGTGGCCCGAAGCCGATCTCAAGGCGCGGCTCCTGTCGCTTTTCGACGACCTCATTGTTGCCCATCGCCCCAAGGCGGTCGTCATCGCCTGCAACACGGCCTTTACCCTTGTCGGCGATGCTTTGCGCAAGGCGCATCCGCAGTTGCCCTTTGTCGGCACGGTTCCGGCGATCAAGCCGGCGGCGGAGCGGACGTCCTCAGGTCTGATTTCCGTCCTGGCAACTCCGGGCACAGTGCGCCGGGCCTACACACGGGGCCTGATCGACAGTTTTGCCGGCCAGTGTCACGTGCGCTTGGTGGGGTCCGACACGCTGGCGGAACTGGCGGAACACCATATGCGCGGCGACATGGTTTCAGACGAGGATCTGCTGGCGGAAATCTCGGACTGTTTCGTTGAGCGGGACGGGCAGCGCACCGATATCGTCGTGCTGGCCTGCACGCATTATCCGCTGCTGGCCAACCGTTTCCGCAAGATCGCGCCCTGGCCGGTCGACTGGCTGGATCCGGCGGAAGCCATTGCGCGGCAACTCGTGCGGGTTCTGGGCAGTACGGCGGCGGAAGGACCGGTGCAGGCACCGGACAGCGCCGTCTTCACGTCCTCACCAAAGGACCCGGTGCTGGAAAGGCTTCTGGCCGGGTTCGGGCTGGTTCTGACACATGACCGGAGCGTCAGGCCGCAAGGCACTTGACCGCCAGGCCGTCATCGGAGCGTTTGGCGGCCCGTTTCAGGTTCCAGATCTCGTCGTTGAGCTGATCCGGATGCAAGGTCGTGTTCCGCGGCAGGGTCAATATGGAAATGGAGCACTGGAGCAGTGGAAACCGGCGGGTGGTGCCGAACCGGTCCTGGGCCTCGATATACCCTTGCTCGCGATGCTCCGGCTCGTAGAAGCTTTCCACATTCACGCGGAAGGCGCGCTGGAGGGTGAGCAGTTTTGCAGCGACATCCGTCTGGTCAGTATTCGAGAAGCCGGCGAAAAAGTCGTCCCCGCCCAGATGCCCCACAAAGGTGCCTTTTCCGGAAATATGGCGCTGCAGAAGCTCGCTGAACAGGATGATGGCCCGGTCGCCCTGACGATAGCCGTAGGTATCGTTGAAGGGTTTGAAGTTGTCGAAGTCCAGGTAACACATGTGCCGGACCTTCGATCCCTTGCCCGCGGTCTGCGAGATGAAGCGCATGATGGCGCCGTTCCCCGGAAGCCGGGTGAGGGGGTTCTGGTCCTGCGCTTCCTGCAGGCGCTTTTCGTGGATGATCTTCAGGAGCGACGTTGCTGAGAGAAAACCGCAATAGCGGAAATTCTCGGTGATGATGATGCCGTCCGAATTGATCGAAGAGGCAAAGGTCACCAGGAGCATGTCCGCGTTGGAATCGATATCGGCGACCGGGCAGGCCCGGACAAAGGAACGAAGCGGGAAGTCCAGCGCGGCTCTTGTATCCTCGTCCTCCGGAGCGCCCGCGTACAGATAGGCTTTCAGATCGCGCTCGTGGATGAGCCCGCGCGGTTCCCTGTTGGAATCCAGCACCGGGACGACGTTGGCTTCCTGGTTATGCACGACCATGTCGAGCAGTTCGTTCATGGACGCGCCGAACTGGATGGTTGGCAGAGCCAGAAGTTCGTTGCGGATGCGTTCCTGCTCGTCGCGCCGCTTGCGGCCCGACCCGGCCGGGCGGATATGATCGTAAAAGAGCTTTGCCCGCGAGGCGTTCCGGATGGGACTGGCGACGAATTCGCCCTGGAGAAGGTCGCATCCCGCGTCCCGGCAGGCCTTGAATTCGCGCTCTGTTTCCACGCCCTCGGCGATCACCCGCGCGCCAAGCACATGGGCGAGATTGGTGACAGTGGTGACGAACAGTTTGCGCCGCGGATCGCTGTCGATGCCGTTCAGGAAAAACCGGTCGATCTTGACGAAGTCCGGCGACAGGTCATGCAGAAGGCGCAACTCGGAAGACCCGCGTCCGAAATCGTCCAGTACGACCAGGAACCCGAGTTGTCTGAGACGGCTGATGGCATGATGGGTGACGTCGTCGAACGTCTGACGGTGGCGCTCGGAAAATTCCAGGCAGATCTGATTCGGTTCAAGGCCGGCCTCGCGCACCTGATCCGCCAGTTGCATGCGCGGGTCGTTCTCCTCGCCGAGGTCACGCGAATCCAGCTTGAAGTAGAGCTTGGAATCCTGGGCGATGTTGAGGCCACTGAACTGTTCCAGAGCCTTGCGCAGGAGTGCGGTTTCCAGTTGCGGCAGGAACCCTTCTGAGCAGGCGCGGTCAAACAGGTCGCCGGGCGAGGCTGCGCCGCACAGATCGAAGTTGAGAAGCCGGGCCTCGTAGCCATAGACAACGCCGGTTCCGATATCGGCCACAGGCTGAAGCGCGTATTCCAGCTTCTCCTGCATGAAGCTCATTGGAACGCCAGGAGGGGCCAGGCTGAAGACACCAGTCTCCTGGGCTGAAATACGATGAGCTGACATGTCGATCCTTGTAAAGAAGGTCTGTAAGTTGAAATTTCGATCGTGTAATGGGATTTCGTGCAGACGGTCTAATTGTTATAATTAGCTATGGTTGCAACAGCGATTGCATAGTGAAAAGCCGCAATTAAAAAAGTCTAAATTTATACATTGTTTTTGGGCAAAATGTTCCCGAATGCGGCGAGATGAGCGAAAACCAACGGCAACCGGCGGTTAAAAGCGGGTACGACTATCCGCAAATCCCGAAAAAAAGTTCGGTTTCCCGACACTGACGTCCCTCCAGCATTGACATTTGAGGGAGCGGCTTGTATCTCCGCGCGGTCCGGCAGGCTTTTGTCTTCCGGATTTACGCACCCGTGGGCATCCAGCCGGCGCCGTCTTGCTGGGTCCCTGTCGATCCCACAGTCCGTTCAATGCGGGCGCCGGGATAAAGGAGGGCGCGTTTCCTTTATAGAAAAACAACGCGAACTCAAAGGAAACCGCGATGTCAAAGCGCCACAGCGTTAAGTACAAAATCGACCGCCGGATGGGCGAAAACATCTGGGGTCGTCCGAAGAGCCCGGCCAACAAGCGTGAATACGGCCCGGGTCAGCACGGCCAGCGCCGCAAGGGCAAACTGTCCGACTTCGGTGTTCAGCTCCGCGCAAAGCAGAAGCTGAAAGGCTATTACGGCAACATCACCGAGAAGCAGTTCCGCAAGGTCTATTCCGACGCATCCCGTCAGAAGGGCGATACGTCCGAAAACCTGATCGGTCTGCTGGAGCGCCGTCTCGACGCGATCGTCTATCGCGCCAAGTTCGTTCCGACCGTGTTTGCTGCCCGTCAGTTCATCAACCACGGCCACATCAAGGTCAACGGCAAGCGCGTCAACATCGCGAGCTACCAGGTACGTCCTGGCGACCTGATCGAAGTTCGTGAAAAGTCCAAGCAACTTGCGCTGGTTCTGGAAGCAGTTCAGTCCGCAGAGCGCGATGTTCCCGATTACATCGACGTGGACCATTCGAAAATGACCGCGACCTACACCCGCGTTCCGGGCTTCTCCGATGTGCCTTACCCGGTACAGATGGAACCGAACCTGGTGGTCGAGTTCTATTCGCGGTAATCAACCGCCGAATACAGATTACGAAAAGGCCCGCCAATCCGGCGGGCCTTTTTTATTTGTGGTCACAAGGGGTGAAGGCGTTTCAGGTCGTGAACCGTCAGGTCGCTCTCCGCGTCTCCGGTATTCAGTGTCGTCGCAGGTTCGAACATCACCACCACCGGCTTGTCGGTCAGCGATCTGGGACGATGTTCAACGGTTCTGGGAACCACCATGAAATCGCCTTCGCCGAGTTCTACCGACCCGTCGCGAAAATCGATGGCGATGCGGCCGCGAAGAACGAGAAAGCCCTCGTCTTCGTTTTCATGGGAATGCCAGTCGAATACATCGCCGAATTTCGCGACTTTCACATAGGATTCGTTCACCGCGCCGACGATATGCGGATCGAAAACCTGCGAGATCTGAGCGTCCGCGGACGCGACGATGTTGAGTTTTTCCGGTGGCATTCCCTGTTTCCCTTAGCGTATCGGTCTAGCCCTGAAAGGGCCCCTCTATCAGATATCGTTCCTGGGGATCCGGAGCAACTGACCGGGGAAGATAAGGTTCGGGTCGTTCAATATGTGCTGGTTGGCCTGGAAGATCGGCTGAAAGTCGGAATTGCCGTATTCCTGCTGTGCGATCTTGGTGAGCGTGTCGCCCGGCTTCACCGTATAGGGCCGCCAGCCACCATAACCCGGCAGAATTTTCGGACCGAAGAGGACCGGGATGACGACGGAAGGCCCGTTTTCGTTGCCGCTGTCGTCGGCAAGCGTCAGGAATAGCCGGTTGAGCTGGAAACTGTTGTTGTCCGGAATGTCGATCGAGCCCTGAAATTGCCTGAGCGCGAGAGAACCAACGTTTGCAAAGGATGAGTATTCGTCGTGGCCCTCGGATACGCGAATGCTCAAAGTGCCTTCAAAGGCCACCGCGTTTCCGGAAATAAGAATTGTCGAGCCGACAAGATCAAACGGCTGGGGCTGCTGGATATCGAGCGTAACGGTCATCTGAAAAAACTCCAAAAAGATCTATTGAAAATACTTCGCGCCTTGGGCGCGAAATAAGATCAACACAACTTTTAGGCAGATGTTTGATGGCCGGGCCTCGGGGAAGGGACCCTGGCGGGAGCGTGACCACCAGGGCTTGGCTCGGCTTATTGCACGCCGATTTCCTTGTAGTAGCGTGCCGCACCGGGATGAAATTGCGCGGTGCCGAGCTGCTGTGCGGCAAACTCCGGGGACAAAGCCTTTGCCCAGGGCGCGTCCGTGGTGATGCCGTCGAGATTTTCCCAGAACGTCTTGGTGATCCGGTAGACGAGGTCCTCGTCGAGGTCGGCGCGAACGCCGATGCCGACGGCGGTGTCATTCGACATCACCGGGCCGTCATTGACCTGGTTCTCGTAGAGACCTGCGGGGATTTCGGCCCGCTTGCGGAACTTGCCGAGGAACTTGTCGACCGCTTCGCCTTCATGGTCTTCCGGGCCGATGAAGCGGATTTTCTCCGTTTCGGTGAACTGGATGAACTGCTGGCATGGGTCGATGCAACCGTTCACATAGACATCGACCTTGCCGTCGAGAAACGACTGGAACCCGGTTGCCCAGTTGGCCTTGATGGCATCGTAGTCCTCGCCCGCGACAAGGCCCGTCGTGGCCTCGACCCAGCCCTTGGCGGCGTTATAGGCACCGCCGCCCTGGGGGCCGAGAAACACCGTTGCGCCCTCGATGTCATCAAGCGTCGTGATATCGCTGTCGCCTCTGACGGCGAAATGATATTCGCCGTAGGGGAACCACATCAGCACCTGGACATTCTTGGCGAGCTCCGGAGCTTCGGGCTCGTTCTTGTACATGGCGATGCCCTTCGACATCAGGATGTGGATGGTCGGCGAGGTCATGAACATGTCGAGATTGCCGCGAGCGGTCTCCATCTGGTGAAGCGTCGCCGCGCCGCCGCCGGCAACTTCGATGGCGATATCGTCGAGCTTGTCCGTCACCAGATTGGCGAAGGTCGCCATGGTGATCGCCTGACCCAGGCTGGGCTCGATTGTCTGCATCTTGAGCGTGGTGTCCTGCGCCGAGGCGGCGCCTGTTGTCACAAGGGCCGCCAGGGCCGCATATGCCAGTCGTTTCATTTCTTCCTCCCTTTTTATAATCAGCTTGCCGGCACATTGCCGGGGGCCGTTACCGTCTCCCGGCGGTGTACGATGATGTGGGCGGCAAGAGCCGCCAGAAGCAGCCCGCATGCAGGTCCTGCCACCCAGACGTCGGGAACCAGCACCAGCAGGCCGAGACCGATCCGCAGGATTCTTTCGGCAGCGCCCATACGGCCGCGGTCAAACCCTGCGAGCGCCGAGCTCACGGCCCACATGGCCAGCACGTAGGCGGCAAGGATCCAGAAGAAACCCGCCCAGGACACCGTGGAGATGTCGGGCATGGCGCTGCTGTCCGGTGCGCCGGTGCCGAACCAGATGAACAGCACCTGGAGCTTGTAGAGAACCGCCGGGTGATAGACGAAGATGAACGGTATCAGGAACCCGGCGATGCCGATCCTGGCCGCCTGAAAGCCGGTGCGGATCGGATCCGCTCCGGCAATCGGCGCCGCGGCAAAGGCGGCAAGGGCAACCGGCGGCGTCACCGTCGACATGACGGCGAAGAAGACGACGAACAGGTGCAGGGTCAACAGCGGAACCCCGACCGCGTCGATGCCCGAGGACAGCGCGATGACGATGATGAAGTAGGTCGCGCCGGGCGGCAGGCCCATGCCCAGAACGATGGCGCCGAAGGCAACGACCAGCAGCACGATGGGCAGGGGACCGTCGGCAAGCTGGGTCAGCAGCAGCGCGAGACGTCCGGCAAAGCCCGAAACCTGGATCAGGCCGACGATCAGGCCGATGGCGGTGACGATCACCACGATGGTGGCCGCCATCCGTCCGGCGTTGACGAAGGCCCGCCAGATGCGCGGCCCCGAGCGGAATTCGCGGAACAGGATCAGCGACGATACGATGGCGGCGAGAAATCCGTAAAACCCGGCCTTGGGGACGGACGGCTGGCTGAACAGGAAATATGTCAGCACTCCCAGGGGCACGACAAAGACGAGGCACTGAACCCAGTCCTTGCCGGTCAGGGGCGGGCGCTGATCTTTGGGCAGGGCACCGATGCCATGGCGGCGGGCCTCGAAATAGACCGCCAGGAACGTGGCGAAGTAATACATGATCGCGGGCGCAATGGCCGCGACGACGATGTAGCGGTATTCTAGGCCGATCTGGCCGGCGACGAAGAAGGCCACCACCCCCATGACCGGGGGCATGACCTGGCCGCCGGTGGAGGCGGCAGCCTCGACCGCACCGGCGAAGGCGGGCTTGAAGCCGGACTTCTTGATCACCGGAATGGTCATCACGCCGGTGGAGACCACATTGGAGATCGCCGCGCCTGACAAAGTGCCGAACAGGGCCGAGGACGCCACCGCCGCATGCGCCGCGCCGCCGACCATTCCGCCGGTCAGCCTGTTGGCGATCTTCATCAGGAGATCGCCTGCGCCGGAGGCCATCATCACGGCGCCGAAGACGATGAAGATCAGCACGCTGCCGGAGACGACCTGCAGGGGCTGGCCGAACTGGCCGCCGGTCTGCGCCCAGAAATTCAGCACCATGGCTCGCAGGCTCTGGGCAAAGGTCGAGTCCGATCCGGCGAGAATGCCGGTCCAGGCGGGCATGTAGCCGCGGATAAAGAAGTAGATGACCCAGAAAAGGCAGAAGGCGACGATAAAGCCGCCGAACAGACGCCAGGTCAGATAGAGGGTGATCGCGGTCGCGAGCGGGAACATCACGAAGTCGATGGGGCTGGCCGAGGGCAGGGCGCCGCCGTCGGTGGCGAAAATCTTGACCATCCAGGAGATGTAGGCGGCAAGCGCCAGCAGCGTCAGCACCCAGTTGATCAGGCGTCCGTGTTTCCCCTTGTGGAGGGTCAACAGCGAAATCGCGAAGGAAAACACGATCGGCAGACCGATGATCAGGCCGGTCGGCAGGAGGAAGGACCGCTCGAAGGCTCGGTAGCCTGCGCCCAGCCAGTGTTCGCGCATGAGGACGCGCTGGTCGCGGCGGGACAGGTCCTCGAACCCCTGCGTCGTGGTTTCGACGAGCCAGCGCACCAGATCGGTGACCGGGCCGGAGGCTGCATAGACGACGATGACGCCGACGAAAAGCACCGCGAGGATATCGGCGATCCGTGTGTCTGCCGAAGAGGCGGGGGCGGCTCCGGTCCCGGCGGCCATGTCAGAGGCCTTCCTTGGGGGTGTCTGAGGTGTGGTCTTGCGCGACTGCGCCGCGATAGGCTCCGGTCAACTCCTCAGGGACCTCCGACCCGTCCTTGAGGAAGGGCAGGATGCCGCGCCGTATCGAGCGGCCGCGCATGGCGGCAATGTCGTCTTCCGATCTGGTCACCCGCTGCGACATGCGCCGGCCCCAGCGGCCAAGACAATCATAGAGCCGGTCGATCTCCGCCGTGTGCGCGCCGGCCTTGGCAAGATCGTGGAATTCCTCGGGGTCGGAGACCAGATCGAACAGCATCGGGCGGAAGCCGCCTTCGGCATGGATGAGCTTGTAGCGGCCGTCGAACACCATGAAGAGCCGGGCGTCGCGGGAAGAAACGCCAAGGGCCTTGCACATCGGTGTGACGGAATAATCGTATTCGCTGACCACAAAGCCGCGCCAGTCGGGCGTCTCGCCGCGCAGCCACGGAGACAGGCTGCGGCCTTCCAGAATATGATCGGCCGCCCGGCCGCCTGCGGCCTCGAGGAACGTCGGCGCGAGGTCGATGGATTCCACCAGTGCGTCACAGGTGGTGCCTCGTGTCGGGTCTGCCTGAGCCCGCGGATCGTAGACGATCATCGGAACCTTCACCGAGGGCTCATGAAACAGGTCCTTCTCGCCCAGCCAGTGATCGCCGAGGTAGTCGCCGTGATCGGAGGTGAGCACGATCATCGTGTCCTTCATCCGACCGGTGGCCTCCAGGTGGTCCAGCAATCTGCCGAGCTGGTCGTCGCACTGCTTGATCAGGCCCATGTAGGCCGGGATGACCTTGCCGCGCACCTCTTCCTGCTGAAACGCCGCCGCGATCCTGTTGCTCATGAAGGCGTCATAGACGGGATGTGCGTCCTCGCGCTCGACATGGGCACGCACAGCCGCCGGCACATGGTTCGGTCCGTAGAGGGCATGGTAGGGCGCGGGAACGATATAGGGCCAGTGCGGCTTGATGTAACTGACGTGGGCGCACCAGGGGGCTTCGGCCTGATCGATGAACTCGATCGTGCGCGACGTCAGCCACGGGGTCTCGCTGTCCTCCTCGCGAATGTTCGCCGGCTTGTCGGCATTGTCGAACATCCAGCCGGAGGCCTTCTGGCCGTCCTCGATCCCGGCGTTTGCAAAATCCGCCCAGGGATTGTCGCCGCAATAGCCCTTCGACTTCAGATACTCGTTATAGGGAGAGCGCTTTTCGTCGTAAAAGCCGTCCGGCCCTTCGCCCCAGAGCCCGTCATCGCGGATCCACACGTCGAAACCGCATTCGGCCTGGCGCGCGCCGATGACGCTGTCGGGCGCGAGGCCGAGCCGGGCCATGCCTTCCGCATCGGCCTTCATGTGGGTCTTGCCGATCAGCCAGCACCCCATTCCGGCCTTGCGCAAGTGGTCTCCGAGGGTGTGTTCGCCGACCCGCAGGGGAAAGCCGTTCCACTGGGCGCCATGGGAAGACGCGTAGCGCCCGGTGTAGAAACTCATCCGGCTGGCACCGCACACGGGTGATTGCACATAGGCGTTGGTGAAGCGCACGCCCATGGCCGCGACCCGGTCGAAATTGGGTGTTTCAAGATGCGGATGACCGGCACAGCTCAGATAATCGAAACGGAGCTGGTCATACATGATGAACAGGATGTTCAAGCGGTTCCCTCCCGAAGCGCCGGTTGACCGGCATTCTTGGCGAGAATGCTACCACCTGAAGGTATATCTCTCAATTAACGTTATCTCATGGACATAACTTCAGGTTATGTCTCGGCACACAGCGTCCGGCCTTCTTCGCGGACGATATCCGCAAAGGCGAGGGCGACCGGTGTCAGCAGCTTTTCCCGGGTCCAGGTGAGTGCGATATCGACCTGCAGCATGCTCAGGTCCACGGGCAACGCCGTCACGTCCCAGCGTTTGACGACATCATCGGCGATCACCGACGGGAACGAGCAGATGACATCCGAACATTCGAGTATGGCAAGAATGCTCATGATGGAATCCGACCGGATGACCGGTTCCGGTCCCTCGAGGCCGTGATGCCTGAAATAGTCCTTGAAGAGCGGCGGACGGCTGCGCGGTCCGATCACGGCCCAGCGAGCCGCCAGCAGGTCCTCGGGCCGGTGGAGCTCCCTGAGGGGCGAGTGCGCGCCGGTCAGGAAGGTGATCGAGGTTGTCAGCAGTTGTTCGACATGCAGTCCGGTCTTCGATGCAGGGTCGGGGGCCGGACCGATGACAAAATCCGCCTCGCCCGACCGCAGCCCGCGAAACGCTCTGGGCGCATGACCGCCTGTTATGCTCAGTTCTATGCCTGGAAACCGGCTCTGGAACCTGCGCGTCACCGGCGGCACGATCTTCAGCGCGGCGAGGGGCGAGACCACCACGGATATCGACCCGACGAAGTCGCCGCGCGCCTGGGCGACACCCTCTGTCAGCTTCTGAAGGTCACGCCTGATCCGCTGGCAGCGTTCGATGACGGGCAGTCCTTCCAGCGTCGGCACGATCCCGCTCGGCACCCTGTGAAAGAGCACCACTCCGAGTTCGCCTTCCACCTTCTTGAGCGCCTTGGTGATCGCCGGCTGTGACTTGTTCAGCGCCTTCGCCGCGGCAGCGAGGCTGCCCTGGGTCGCGATCGCGTCCACCAGTTCCACATATTGGGTTTTCACTTTCCGGATCTCCCGACCGTGTGCTGACCGGCGGCGACTGTGCCAAAGTTCGGTCCATGGGGCCAGTGGTCCGTGTTGTGGTTTGAGGCCATCGCGCGACGCGCGGACTTTCGTATCCGGGGATCTGCGCCGGTGTTTTTCGCCAGAATTGCTTTTCGCTTTTCCCCATGTGCCCGATCCGCTATGTCAGCAACACCACCGGACACCCCGCAAAGCCGCCGAGCCTCGACCATGAACGACATTGCAGACAGCTCCGCCATCGATGTGCCCGCGCTCTTGAGAAATGCGCCGTCCAGCGTGGAGTTCAAGAAGTTGCGCAAGCGGCTGCTCAGGCAGGTGCGGGAAGCCATCGGCGATTTCGGCATGCTGCCGGAGAGTGCTTCGGAAGAAAACCGGCCGAAGTGGCTCGTTTGCCTGTCCGGCGGCAAGGACAGTTACACGCTGCTGGCGGTGCTGGTCGAGCTGCAATGGCGCGGGTTGCTTCCGGTGGAGCTGATCGCCTGCAATCTCGATCAGGCGCAGCCGGGGTTCCCGGCGCATGTCCTGCCGGAGTTCTTCGAGGAAAACGGCATCAAGCATGTCATCGTGCGTCAAGATACCTATTCCGTCGTCACCGAAAAGATCCCGGCACACCGCACCTATTGTTCGCTGTGCTCGCGTCTGCGGCGCGGGATATTGTACCGGGTGGCGCGCGAACAGGGCTGCGAGGCGATCGTGCTCGGCCATCACCGCGAGGACATTCTGGAGACGTTCTTCATGAATCTCTTCCATGGCGGGCGCCTGGCCTCCATGCCGCCGAAACTGATCAATGACGAGGGCGATCTCCTGGTGCTGCGTCCGCTCGCTTATGCTGCGGAAAACGATATCGCCAGGTTCGCCACAGGCATGCGTTTCCCGATCATTCCCTGCAATCTTTGCGGCTCGCAGGACGGGCTGCAGCGCGACGAAGTCAAGCGTCTGCTGCAGACCTGGGAAAAGGAGACGCCCGGCCGGCTCGGCATCATGGCCCGGGCGCTGGGCAACTCGCGGCCGTCCCATCTGCTCGACCGGTCGCTCTACGATTTCGTCAATCTGCGTCCGGCAGACGGGGAAGAAGTCCCGGACGAAGGCGAAGCTGAAGAACCCTGCGGGGCGAGCCTTGCCATGACCGCGAAGCTGTTCGCGGCGGAGTGATCTCTTTTCCCCGCGCCGCGCCGTCCCGGCCTTGAGCCGGGACCTTTTTGGGGGATTACATGCGGGTCCCGGCTCAAGGCCGGGACTGCGATAACGAAATTCTCATGTGACCTTCGCGACGCCGGCCACTCACGCAAACAAGTCCCTGAGCCAGGCCTCCACCATTCCTGTTGCCGCTTTCGGAGCGGGGGCATTGTCCCGCATCAGGAGAAAATGCGTCTGCATGGAGGGGATTTCGAGGTCCAACGGACTGGCAAGCCGGCCGGTTTCCGTCAGCCTCAATGCGATCTTTCCAAGCAGGAGGGCGGTGCCGCCGCGCGCTGCCGCGAGTTCAACTGCGGCCAGCGAGGTGTCGACCGTAACGCCTGACTGTATGGCTTGGTCGGGCAGGCCGGTGGTTTCGAAAAACCGTGGCCAGTGATCGTCGAACCCGAGGATGTGAATGCGCGGGTGCTCCAGCAGCTGGCGCGGGTTCCGGATCGCCGCCGCAAGGTCCGGCGCACAGACCGGCACGACAACCTCGGTGCCCAGAGGTTCCGCATGCGCGCCCGGCCAGGAGCCGGTGCCCAGGCGGATTTCGATGTCGATGCCGCTTTCCAGAACCGTATCCGCCCAGATGGCCGAGAGCAGCCGGATCCGGAGTTCCGGGTGCCGGAGCTGGAAGTCAGCCAGCGCGGGCGCAATGATCAGCGCGGCTTCTGAGATCGGCGCGCGGATCGTCACGGTTCCGGCCGTGCGATTGCCGAACAGCCCTTCCGTCGACAGCGCCAGATCCTGAAGAGCCTTGCGCACGGAGGGCAGATAGGCCCGGCCGCTGGCCGTCAGGTCCACCTTGCGGGTGGTGCGTTCAAAGAGCTGATGACCGAGCTGGGTTTCCAGCGCGCTGATGTGAGTGCTGACGGCGGCCTGCGTCAGCCCGAGTTCGCCTCCTGCCGCGGTGAAACTGCCCAGGCGGCTGGCCGCTTCGAAGCTCCGCAGCCAGAGAAGATTTGGAAGCGACTTCATTGCGATCCATTCATAAAAAATTTCGTGTAATCGCATCTGATTATATCGTTTCTCTTCGGCTTTGACGAGACGCAGACTTGGGCCTTCTTTATCCTCATTCAGGAAAGGCGCTCTCCATGCGTGTCGGGTTCATCGGTCTGGGAAATGTCGGCGGCAAACTTGCCGGAAGTATTCTGCGCAACGGTTTTGAGTTGACCGTTCATGACCTTGATCAGGAACTGGTCGAGACTTTTGTAGCCATGGGGGCGGAGCGTGGAACAAGCCCGAAGCAACTGGCGGAGACCTGCGATGTTGTCATCACCTGCCTGCCGAGCCCGGCCGCCTGCGCTTCGGTGGTCGAGGGGCCGGACGGGATTCTGGAAGGCATCGGGCCCGGCCGCATCTGGGCGGAGATGTCGACCACGGATGCCGGCGAGATCAAGCGGCTTGCGGAGCGCGTCATCGCGACGGGTGCCGAGGCGATCGAATGCCCGGTGTCCGGCGGCTGTCACCGCGCGGCGACCGGCAATATCGCTATCTTCGCCGGCTGTACAAGGGCGACCTTCGAGAAAGCCCTGCCGTTCCTGACGGTCCTCGGCCGCAGGGTGTTGCACACCGGCGAGATCGGCTCGGCATCGGTGCTGAAGGTGGTGACGAACTATCTGGCGACCGCCAATCTGGTGTCGCTTGCCGAAGCGCTTGTGACCTGCAAGGCGGCGGGCATGGACATGGCAACCGCTTATGAAGCGATCCGGATTTCGTCGGGCAATTCTTTCGTCCACGAGACCGAAAGCCAGGTGATCCTCAACGGATCGCGGGATATCTCCTTCACCATGGACCTTGTCGCCAAGGACATCGGCCTGTTTCAGAAGATCGCCGAAGCCCATGAGGTGCCGCTGGAACTCTCGCCGCTTCTCAACCAAATCTTTGCCGACGGGATTGCCCGCTTCGGGCCGCGTGAACTCTCGCCCAACATCATCAAGCGGCTGGAGCAGGCGACCGGCCTTGAGGTGCTGGCACCGGGTTTTCCGGCGGAGATGGTTGACGACGAGCCCGAAGAAGCCGGATATGAAGTGGTGCCGAAACGCGGCGAACAGAGAGTTCAGGACAGACTGGAAGCGGTGGGACGATGATCGAAAAACGGCAATTCTATATCGGTGGTGACTGGGTCGAACCGGTCGTGCCGAACGATCTGAAGGTCATCAACCCGGCAACCGAGCAGCCCGTCGCGGTCATATCCCTGGGAACGGCCGCCGATGTCGACAGGGCTGTGGGGGCGGCCCGGACCGCATTCGAAACCTGGGGCGAGGCGAGTGTCGAGGAGCGCGCCGCGCTGCTGGAGCGGATCATCGCTGTTTACGAGCGTCGCTCCGACGAGATGAACGAAGCGATCCGGCTGGAAATGGGCGCGCCGGTGACTTTCGCGCGCGAGCAGCAGACACCGGCCGGGACCGGCCATCTGCAGGCGACGCTGGAAGCTCTCAGGGATCACAGTTTCGAATTTCCGAGCCCGCGCGGCGGCAGCCTGCTCCGGCACGAGCCGGTCGGCGTCTGCGGCCTGATCACGCCATGGAACTGGCCGATCAACCAGATCGCCGCCAAGGTCGCTCCGGCTCTGGCCGCCGGCTGTACGGCAGTCCTGAAGCCGAGCGAAATCGCGCCGCTGTCAGCGCTTCTCTTTGCGGAGATCCTTGATGAAGCCGGTTGCCCGGCAGGTGTCTTCAATCTGGTGAACGGCGACGGGGCCGGTGTCGGCACGGCGATGGCGCAGCATGCGGATATCGACATGATGTCGTTTACCGGCTCGACGCGGGCGGGCGTCTCGGTAACGCAGAACGCAGCGGTGAGCGTCAAGCGGGTGGCGCTGGAGCTTGGCGGCAAGTCGCCCAACCTGCTATTCGCAGATGCGGATCTGGAAGAGGCGGTCCGTTTTTCGGTCGAAAGCTGTTTTTCCAACACCGGCCAGTCCTGCGATGCACCGACGCGCCTGCTCGTGGAGCGCAGCGTCTACGCGGAGGCGGTGGATCTTGCGGCCGGGGTTGCGGCGGGCGTCAAGGTCGGCGATCCGGCGGAGGAGGGCGATCATATCGGCCCGGTGATCAGCGAACTGCAGTATGAGAAGATCCAGGGCCATATCGAGCGCGGCATGGCCGACGGTGCCCGTCTGGTCGCCGGCGGTCCCGGCAAGCCGGACGGCTTCGAAGCCGGCTATTACGTGAAACCGACGGTCTTTGCCGATGTCGATAACGACATGTCCATTGCCCGCAACGAGATTTTCGGCCCGGTTCTGGTGATGATCCCCTTCGATTCAGAGGAGGACGCCATCCGTATCGCCAACGACACGCCCTACGGCCTTGCCGCCTATCTCCAGACCGGCGATTCTGACCGGGCGAAACGCGTCTCGCGCAAACTGCGCGCCGGCAGTGTCTATATCAACGGCGCCGGCCCCGACTGGGACGTGCCCTTCGGCGGCTACAAGCAATCAGGAAACGGCCGTGAATACGGCGAATTCGGATTGATGGATTTCCTGGAGTTGAAAGCGATCACCGGGTGAGGGGATCCGGCCGAAAGGCCCGTCAAGCCGTTAGCGCAGCGCCTTGTCACCGTCGAAGCCGCCCATCGGCTGGTTGCGGACCAGGATGACCAGGCCCTGCTTGCTGGGCTCGGCGTCCTTCAGGGCCACGCCGCCATAATTGGCGCAAAGGTCCTCGGCGGGTTTGTTGTGGGCCGGTGTGAACATGGTGATGGCGCGGCAATCGACGCGGCGGAGTTCGCGCTCGGCGTCAAAGCTGCCGGACACGGCAAATCCGATTCCGGCGAGGATCAGAGCGAAGGTAGAGGTGGCTGCAATCGTTTTCTTGTTCATCGTCCCCGGTCCCATTCCCGGCCCGCTGGTTTCAGAAGGGCCTTTCGATATGGACGGAGAATGGCGGAACGCACCTGTACTCGCCCTGAAATCCGCATTCACCTTACGTTCAGTTTAGATGATTCGGCAGAATTTGCCGAGTGCACGCCCAAATTCCGCCGGATTCGAATCGAGACAACATTGGATAAAGGCAGCCGGGAGCTGTGCGTTGATCGGAAAATCCACGGGTTCAGGTGACGTAGCGGTTACTTGGTGTAAGCCGCCGTCCTTCATTGCATCCCCTGAGAACACTTCTTCTTTGTCATGCCCTTGACCCTGCAATCCATGGCTCGACCATGGCATCCACGCAGACCCGTTGCTGCGGACCGCGGCCTGACCTGGTCACATGCCGCGGCATGGATTGCAGGGTCAAGTCCTGCAACGACTGAGTGATTTCAATGAATGAGCGGTTCCAAAATCAGCACTGCGCTCAACAGAGCTGCGGAAGCCGAGATAGTGAGTCCGCTCAGGCGGACTGTTTGGTCTCGACACCCTTTTCGGTGAACAGGCCCTGGAGTTCCTGGTTCTGGAACATTTCACGGATGATGTCGCAACCGCCGACGAATTCGCCCTTTACGTAGAGCTGTGGAATGGTCGGCCAGTTGGAGAATTCCTTGATGCCCGAGCGCAGTTCGTCGTCCTCAAGCACGTTGATGCCTTTGTACGGGCTGCCGACATAGTCGAGGATCTGCACGACCTGACCGGAAAAACCGCACTGCGGGAAGTTCGGGGTGCCTTTCATGAACAGCACGACGTCGTTGCTGTCGACTTCGTTCTTGATCCAGTCCTGAATGCTCATGAGCGTATGTCCTTGTGTTTGGCCGCCGCTTTAAGCGTGCATGCGGCGCTATATAGCAGTTTGGAAGCGGCTCGCCATATCCGAAATTCCATGATCAGAAGGACCAGGAGTGTCGCGACAAGAGCAAGCCAGACCATGTTCCGTTTCCGTCCGGATCAGTCCGGAGCTTTTGTCTGCAGGGCGAGGGCGTGTAACGCGCCGCCCATATTGCCTTTCAGGGCTTCATAAACCAGCTGGTGCTGCTGGACGCGGCTCTTGCCCCGGAATGTTTCCGAGATGACATTTGCCGCGTAGTGGTCGCCATCACCAGCCAGATCACGGATCTCCACCTGAGCGTCGGGCAGCGCCTCCTTGATCAGGGTTTCGATCTCATTCGCGTTCATTGGCATCGTGCGTCCGTCCTTTTTTGAAAAGTTCCTGAAGGGCCAGGCCGTTCAGGCTGTAGCCATGTAGTTCGGGAACCAATCTTCATGCGCTTTGCGCATGTTTGCAACGGATATGGTGAGGATGCCCTCAACAGTCAAATCAGTGCCGCCCGTGGTGCCGATCTGACGCACGTCGATGCCCGCATCGATAATATCCTCCAGGACGGCTTCCAGCTTGTCCGGCGCGACGGTGAGAACGTAGCGGCCCTGGTCCTCGCCGAAGAGGGCGGCGTGCGCCGGGCCTTCCACCTTGACGGTGGCGCCGATGCCGCCTGCCATCGCCATTTCCGCAAGGGCGACGCCGAGGCCGCCGGAGGAAACGTCGTGAACGCCGGTGACGCGGGCAGCGCCGATCAACTGGCGCACCAGCGTGCCGCGGCGTTTTTCTGCTGCAAGATCGACCGGGGGAGGGGCGCCTTCCTCACGGCCGAGGATTTCCGCCAGATATTGCGACGCGCCGAGATGGGTGCCGTAGCCTCCGATGACGAGGATCGTGTCGCCGTCCTGGGTGAAGGCGGCGTTTGCACGCACGCCGACATCGGGCAGCAGGCCGACGCCGCCGATTGCCGGGGTCGGCAGGATGCCTTCGCCGTGGGTCTCGTTATAAAGCGACACGTTGCCGGAGACGATGGGGAAATCGAGCTCGCGGCAGGCTTCGCCGATGCCCTTAATGCAGAACACCAGCTGCCCCATGATTTCAGGCTTTTCCGGGTTGCCGAAATTGAGGTTGTCGGTGGCGGCCAGCGGCTCGGAACCGACGGCGGTCAGGTTGCGCCAGACTTCGGCGACCGCCTGCTTGCCGCCTTCGAAGGGATCGGCCTCGCAATAGCGCGGTGTCACATCGACGGAAAAGCTCAGACCCTTGCGCGTGCCTTCCACGCGGATAACGCCTGCGTCGCCGCCCGGCGTTGCCGCCGTGTTGCCTTGGATCAGCGTGTCGTACTGCTCGTAGACCCAGCGGCGGGAAGAGCCGTTGGCGCTGCCGATCAGGGTTGTCAGGGCCGCTGCATAGTCTTCCGGCTCGGCAACCTCGGCGGCGGAGAGCTCCGGCAGTTTCTTCGGCTCGATCCACGGACGGTCATATTCGGGTGCCTCGTCACCGAGTTCCTTGATCGGCAGGTCGGCGACGACATCACCCTGGTGGCGGACCACGAAGCGCAGCGTGTCGGTGGTGACGCCGACAATCGCAAAGTCGAGGCCCCATTTCTTGAAGATCGCCTCGGCTTCCTGTTCCTTTTCAGGCCGCAGAACCATGAGCATGCGCTCCTGGCTTTCCGACAGCATCATTTCATAGGCGCTCATGCGCTCCTCGCGCACCGGCACCTTGTCGAGGTCAAGCTCGATGCCGAGACCGCCGCTGGCGCCCATTTCGACCGCCGAACAGGTGAGGCCGGCGGCGCCCATGTCCTGAATGGCGATGACGGCACCCGTCTGCATCAGTTCAAGGCAGGCTTCCAGCAGGCATTTCTCGGTGAACGGGTCGCCAACCTGAACGGTGGGGCGCTTTTCCTCGATGGTGTCGTCGAATTCGGCGGAGGCCATTGTCGCACCGCCGACGCCGTCGCGTCCGGTCTTGGCGCCCAGATAGACGACCGGCAGACCGACGCCTTCCGCCTTGGCCAGGAAGATGGCATCCGACTGTGCCAGGCCGGCGGCAAAGGCGTTGACGAGGCAGTTGCCGTTGTAGCGGGGATGAAACTCGACCTCGCCGCCGACCGTCGGCACGCCGAAGGAATTGCCGTAGCCACCGACACCGGCAACGACGCCGGAGACGAGATGCCTGGTACGCGGATGATCCGGCGCGCCGAAGCGCAGCGCATTCATGGCAGCGACCGGGCGCGCGCCCATGGTGAAGACATCGCGCAGGATGCCGCCGACACCTGTCGCGGCGCCCTGATAGGGCTCGATATAGGAGGGGTGGTTGTGGCTCTCCATCTTGAAGACCACCGCCTGGCCGTCGCCGATATCGACGACACCGGCGTTCTCGCCCGGACCCTGCAGCACCCTGGGGCCTTCCGTGGGCAGGGTCTTCAGCCATTTCTTCGAGGACTTGTAGGAACAGTGCTCGTTCCACATGGCCGAGAAAATGCCAAGCTCGGTGAAGCTCGGCTCGCGGCCGATCAGCTCCAGAATGCGTTCATATTCGTCCGGCTTCAGGCCGTGGGAGGCGATCAGGTCGGGCGTGATCTTGATGTCGTTCGGGATCATGTCGTTCCAGTGTTCTTGGCCGCTTTGGTCGGTCCGGGCGGGCGCAGGCAGGCAGTGATGCCGCCATTTAGCAGATTGTCCGGCGAATGGGGAGACTTGCCGGATAAAGAAAATCCACAAACGGTCCGCTCATCCAAGGGCGATTGCCAGAATCACCGCTGTATAGCCGCCATAGGCCAGCAGCATGGCCGCGCCTTCGCGTCGGCAGATGCGCCGTCCGGTCATGGCGAAGACCAGAAGAATCACCGTGGCCGCCAGCAGCACCCAGATATCCAGCCGCATGATCTCCGGCGGGATCGGCAGCGGGGCCATGGCCGCGGTCACACCCAGAATGCCGAGAATGTTGAACAGGTTCGAGCCGAGGATATTGCCAAGCGCAATGTCGGTCTGGCGCTTGAGGGCGGCAATGACGGAGGTGACGAGTTCGGGCAGGGAGGTGCCGACGGCGACGATGGTCACACCGATCACGGCATCGCTGACACCGGCAGCCTTGGCCAGGGTGATGGCACCGGAGACGAGAAAGTGCGCTCCGCCCAGGATCATGGCGAGACCGCCGATGGCCATGACCAGGTTGAGCGCAAGGTTGGTTGCCTGAGGGCTGGGAACGATCAGTTCGGCCTCGCCCCGGTGCAGGTCCGCCGAAGGCGTGTGCCGGCCCTTTTCCATGCGGTAGGTGAGGACGAGATAGACGGCAAGCGCGGCCATCAGGGCAAGGCCTGCTTCGCGGCTGATCAGGCCGGTGAGCGCCAGCCCGGCAAAGGCCATGGCGGCGAGCAGGTTGGCGGGGCCGTCGCGCATCAGGGCCGATGGTTCGACCCGCAGGGGGCAGATCACGGCGGTCAGGCCGAGTATGAGCAGGATGTTGGCGATATTGGAGCCGGCGACATTGCCGACGGCAATGCCGGGAGAGCCGTTCAGGGCGGCAAGGATACTGGTCAGCAGTTCCGGCGTGGAGGTGCCGAAGCCGACAAGGACGAGGCCGATCAGCAGTTCGGACATGCCGAAGCGTTGCGCAAGGCCGACCGAACCGCGCACGAGAAGGTCGCCGCCGGCAACCAGAAGCACAAGTCCGAGCAGAATTTCAAAGAGGGTCATTTGCGGGGTCCGGGAAGCAGGTTCGCAGCATATGGTGCGTCCGTTTCCGCCTCACAATGGGTACGTAGCGGCGCGGGCTTTATTTGTAGCCGGGCGCACCGAACGCCTCACTCGAAACTGTCGTAACAGGCGCCGCTGTCTTCCATGATATTGCGGACGACCTGAAGGCCCTCGGAGGTTTCCTCGCGGGTGAGCGGGTTGGTGACGCCGATCCGGACCCGGTGGTAGACCTTGCCGGAGCGGCCGGTCTTGAACTCGTCCTCGTCGTCGACCAGCACATTTGCGCTTGCAGCGGCGGCCTTGAAGGTGCCCGAAAGCCAGGGCTCGGGAACCTTCAGCCACAGGAACGGGGCGTCGGGAGCCGCTTCCAGCTCGTAGCTGCCGAGATGCTGTCTGACGAGAGCATGGCGGGCGGCAATCTCCGCGAGAATTTTTTCGCGAATGGAATCGGCCGCACCGGACAGGATCAGGCGGGCGGACAGTTCGGACAGGAGGAACGATATGCCGCCGGTCAGCATCTTGTGCGCCGTATAGATCCGCTGTGCGTGGGACAAGGGGCTGGAGACCCAGCCGCCGCGCACGCCGGCGGTCACCGATTTGGACAGGGAGCCGACATGGAAGGTCCGGTCCGGCGCCAGCGCGGCCAGCGGCGGCAGGGATGTTTGCCGCAAGGAGCCATAGACCTCGTCCTCGATGATCCAGAGATTGTTCTGCCGGGCGATTGCCGCGATGTCCCGGCGCCGGGCCTCGCCCATAAGGCCCAATGTCGGATTGTGCATGGTCGGCATCACGAACAGGACCTTGGGATGTTTTTGCGCGCAGACGCGCTCCAGGTCTTCGGGAAGCGGGCCTTCGTCATCCCGCGCGACCTCGACGGGCCGCCGACCCATCAGGGCGCCGCCGCGGGAGATCGAACTGTAGGTGAGTTCCTCGAAGGCGATCTGGTCGCCCGGAGCGGTGGTTGCCGCGATGATCGCCATGATCGCCGCCTGTGCGCCGGTGGCCGGCACGATACTGCCTTCCGATGGCTCCCAGCCGCTGCGCGCCAGCCATTTCCGGCCCGCCTTGCGCCAGCTGTCCGGCACGTCGCGCGTATAACTGGAGATTTCATGCGGGTGGTCGCGGGTGATGTCCGATGTCAGCCGGCCGATGATCTCCGCCTGACCGATTTCAGGGGCCGATGTACTGTCGAAGCGAATGGCACCGGGGGCAGGCACGGAAATCCGTGTGCCGGCAAAAGCGGTATCCTTCGGAACGGAAGTGGCCTCCCGCACCCAGGAAGGGGACTCGTTTGCTGCCCCACGGGTGTCGGCAACCAGCTGGACGCCGAGGCCGATGTCGGGTTTGCCGTATTCCTGAAGCGGAGCGGCGTCCCTGCTGCCGAGGACGAAGGTGCCGCGACCGACTTCTCCGCTCACCAGCCCCTGCTGGCGGATCACGGCGTAGGCCCGGCCTATGGTGCCGACGGTGACGCCGAGGTCATAGGCAAGATCGCGCTGCGGCGGGAGTTTTGCGCCCGCGGACAGCGCGCCGGTGGCGATGTCGTCGGCAATCCTGTCCGCCAGACGGATGTAAAGCGGACCTTTGCCTTCGGGAATCTCAGGGTGCCAATTTGTCATGGTGACAATTTTCTATATTGCATCTCAAAAAGAGTCAATTCATAAGATTGAAGCGCTACAATGTCCGATATTGTGGCGATTGTAACCGTATCGAGGTGTTGAGATGAGTTCAATAGAGACAATAGGAGGGCGGCGGTTATCACGTGTGCCGGCCTTCGGATCGCTGTTCGCATTCCTGTTGAGGAAGGTGGCGGGCTGGAGACGGACCGCGCAGACGCGAAGGCAGTTGCTGGAGCTTTCGGATGCAGCGCTTGAGGATCTCGGCCTGACCGCCGAAGCCGCACGCCAGGAAGCTGAAAGGCCGTTCTGGGATACCCGGGGTGAAACCTGGCGAAGGTTCCGGTAGAAAGTGCGCGACACCGAGATGTCAGAGACTTCGGACCGGGAGCTGCCTGCACACCCGGAGAAACATCAAAATGCCGGACACGTTGCAGTTCGTGCCCGGCATTTGTCTTGAATTCACCAAGTCATCGTCAATGAAGTGGGTCAGACCGCTCCGGTATATTCACCGCGGGCGGGGTAGTCGTTTTTCTGAACGAAATCGAGCGCGCCGACCATTTCCTGGAAATGCGGACGGACGAACGGCATGGTCTGGACGGCGGAGAAATACAGGGTACCATCCGCTTTCACCAGGAAAACGCCGGGTTCGGAAAACAGCGCAGGTTCCTCGATGCCGATCGAGGTGGTGCCGCGGCTGGTGGAGATGAAGAGGCCCCAATCCTTTGCAACGGAGAGCGGCAAGCCGTAACCGAAGCGCAGATCCGGGAAACCGACCTTGTCCGCCATCTGCTGGGCGCGGTCCTTGTCGTCGGAAGAGATTGCGACGGTCTTGACACCTTTTTCTGCAAAATCCGGGGTGAGGCGTCCAAGTTCCTTCAGGTAGGTGGCGCAGATCGGGCAATGCAGGCCACGATAAAACACGACGAGAGTTGCAAATTCCGCGGCATCTGTGGACAGGTCGAACGGAGCGCCCGAAAGGGTTTCTACGGTCAGGCCGGGAACCGGCTGGCGTGGGATAAGCATGTGTTTCCTCATTCGGCTGGAGAGCAAGGCTTCACATTGCCCTGCGTATAGCCTTAAGGTAGTGAACGAATGCAGAAGGAACATCCTAAAAAGATGATCGGGAGTACGGAAATGTTGGTCCCTTATCGGACATCCTTTAATGGCAAGCTGGACCGGCTGTCGTCTCTCATCGACCGTCTCAGGGTTCACGTTTCAAATACGCTGACCGAAAGTGCTGATGAAGACTTCGCCAATTTCAGAATTTACGCAAACGAAGGGCGGGCGCTGCGGCTGGTTTACAGCCCGGTGAAGAATGGTGAGGCCGGGGTCCATCGGGACATGGAGGCGATGCCGGACGAACGGCCCCTGGTTTCCGCGCGTATCACCATTTCAGGTGTCGGCGGGCAACTCGTCAGCGCCCTGCCGGATTGCATCTCCGTGCCGCTGGCTGAAGATCCCTACCTGACTGCGGTCGTCATGCCGCTGATCGAGGAGGTTACCCAGCCGAGATGCGGCGGGCAGGCGGCGTTTCAGCGGCTGTGCGAAGTGGTGGTCATCCGGCTGTTGCGCCACGCCATGGAAGCGGGCAAGGCAGATACCGGCCTGCTGAGCGGTCTGGCGCATCCGCGCATCGCCGCTGCGCTTGTCGCCATACACGAGGCGCCGGGCGACATCTGGACGCTTGAAAAACTGGCGGAGACCGCCGGGATGTCCCGCACGCAATTTGCCGTCACGTTCAAGGAACGGGTCGGCACCACACCCATGGGATATCTTTCCAACTGGCGGCTGGACATTGCCAGGTCCGAGCTGGAATCCGGTCTGCAGGTCAAGTCCGTTGCCTCGCTGTGCGGATTCACAAGCCCGGCAGCGTTTTCGCGGGCCTTTTCCCGTCGTTTCGGCTACCCGCCCAAGCAAAGGCGAAACCATGCAGCCTGACGCAAAGGACGCGCTGCCGCGGAGTTGAACGCCGCAGTTCGCCGGCGGTCCTAACCGCGATCCTCGACCGGCTGCTCCAGGGCGTAGATCTCGTCGTTGATGTCATCCGCCTTGCGGGCAAAAAGCGCCTGGGCGTCGTTGAGACCAAGATTGTAGAAGCGCGCGCCGAGAGAGGTTGAGAGAAAGTCGATCAGCCGGTCGGCATCCATATTGCCGATCTCCACGTCCAGTTCCTCGTCCAGAAAACGCTGGATCTGCGAGGCAAGGCGGGCCCGGGCATCCTTTTCGAGTTTCAGCTCCGTCATGTCCGCTTCCCGTTGATCTTGCTTTCTCAGGCAGCCTCGTCGAGCAGGCTTTCAAACAGGGTTCTGCCGTCCAGGCCCCCATGGAGGGGTTCGATCAGGTTTTCGGGATGCGGCATCATGCCGAGGACGTTGCCCTTTGCATTGGTGATGCCGGCAATGTCGTTGATCGAGCCGTTCGGGTTCGTGCCGTCCGCGTAGCGGAACACCACCTGGCCGTTATCCTCGATGCGCCTGAGCGTATCGGCGTCGGCGAAATAGTTGCCGTCGTGATGGGACACCGGGCAGCGCCAGACCTGGCCGTTGCTGAATTTGGAGGAGAACCGGGTCGCCGTGTTGACGGTTTCGATCCTGACTTCCTTGCAGACATAGGTCAGACCCGCGTTGCGCATCAGCGCGCCAGGCAGAAGTCCGGCTTCCGTCAGGATCTGGAAGCCGTTGCATACGCCGAAGACCGAGACGCCGCTGTCCGCCTTGGCGACCAGATCCTTCAGGATCGGCGAGCGGGCGGCAATCGCACCGGAGCGCAGGTAATCGCCATAGGAAAAGCCGCCCGGAACGATCACCAGATCGACGTCGGGCAGGGTGCTTTCCGTGTGCCAGACACTGAGCGGGCGCGTGCCGGTGATGTGTTCCAGCGCATGGAACATGTCACGGTCGCGGTTGGAGCCGGGGAAAACGATGACGGCGGTTTTCATTGGGCAATCCCACTAGTCGTTCAGAGCAACACGATAACGGCGATCAAGGCCGCGAGTGCGGGCACGAGGATGAAGATCGCCGCCTTGGCGGCCATGAAGATTACGGCCCTGCGCGTGTCTTCATCCATAATAATACGCTCAATCGATCTCGATGGCGTAGTTCTCGATCACGGTGTTGGCAAGCAGCTTTTCGCACATCTTCGTCAGCTCGGCCCGTGCGGCGTCCTTGTCGGAGCCGGTCAGTTCGACGTCGAAGACCTTGCCCTGGCGGACGGACCCGATATCGGCGAAGCCGAGGCCGCCAAGGGCGCCTTCAATGGCTTTTCCCTGAGGATCGAGAACACCGTTTTTCAGGGTGACGATCACACGTGCTTTCATGAGGTCTTGTCTCCATCAACATGCTGCAGGGCAACTGCTGGCTCCATACACCACGATGATTGGTTCTGGAAGGGAAGAAGCGGCGCGAAAGCAAAAACCCCCGCCAAACTTTTGCCTGGCAGGGGTTTGCATCGTTACTGCACCAGTGTCGGACCGGACCCGGCGGGCCGTTCGTTGACATTCATGATGCCGAGGCGCTTGGCGACCTCCTGATAGGCTTCCAGCATCCCACCCATGTCACGGCGGAAGCGGTCCTTGTCCATCTTGTCGTTGGTTTCGATATCCCACAGACGGCAACTGTCGGGGGAGATCTCGTCCGCGACGACGATGCGCATCATGTCGCCCTCGAAAAGGCGGCCGCATTCGATTTTGAAGTCGACCAGACGGATACCGACACCGAGGAACAGGCCGGAGAGGAAATCGTTGACGCGGATCGCCAGCGCCATGATGTCGTCCAGCTCCTGCGGGGTAGCCCAGCCGAAAGCGGTGATGTGCTCTTCGGCCACCATCGGGTCGTCAAGCTCGTCGTTCTTGTAATAGAACTCGATGATGGAACGCGGCAGCTGTGTGCCTTCTTCCAGGCCAAGCCGCTTGGCGATGGATCCGGCGGCGACATTGCGCACGACCACTTCCAGCGGAATGATTTCGACTTCGCGGATCAGCTGTTCGCGCATGTTCATGCGGCGAATGAAATGGGTCGGTATGCCGATGGCGTTCAGCTGGTTGAAGATGAATTCGGAAATGCGGTTGTTGAGCACACCCTTGCCGTCAACAATCTCGTGTTTCTTGTTGTTGAAGGCTGTCGCGTCATCCTTGAAGTGCTGGACCAGCGTTCCCGGTTCCGGACCTTCATAGAGAATCTTGCCCTTACCTTCGTAAATGCGGCGGCGGCGGTTCATTGGCTATACCGTATCTTTTAAAAGAGAATCCTTCGGAAGGGTCCTTGCGCATCCTGGTCTGATTTCCACCGGGACGTCCTTGTCAAACCGGCGGGCGCCTTCAGGCGGCAATCCCTATTTTGCGGCGCGGAACTTAACCGAAGCGGAACAAAAGTACAATCTTATGTTTTCCGCCATTTTATGAATGAGGTTATGCTTTTGGCGCAAGGAAGCAGTATCTGCGTTGATTTGCGGCGCGTGCGGGGATATGCAAGAGACCAAATCGACCCCATATAGGGGTGTATGCATCAGCGCGGTTCAGGAGACGATGAGTTATGAGCACATTCGACAAGCGCGAACAGGGGTTCGAAAACAAATTCGCGCATGACGAGGAGCTGCGGTTCAAGGCGACAGCACGGCGCAACAAGCTGCTGGGCCTGTGGGCTGCCGAACTTCTGGGTCATGCAGGCGAGAAGGCGGAAGATTACGCCAAGGAAGTCGTGCGGGCAGACTTCGAGGAGCCGGGCGACGAAGACGTCTTCCGCAAGATCCGTGCGGATTTCGACGCAAAGAACGTCGAGCAGTCCGACCATCAGATTCGCCGCACCATGGACGAACTGATGCATACGGCCATCGCACAGGTTCAAAATCAGGGTTGAGCGCACCGCAAACCCGATGACGAAAATGCAAAACGCCTGCCGCTTGCGGCAGGCGTTTTTGTGTCCGGCGTGCTCCAGGCGTACCGGTGCGCGGCAATAGGACTTGCGGGCAGGGTCATTCGCTCGTTTTATGGCTGACCTGACCGAGGAGGCTGCCCGTGAGCGAACAATCCAATCTTGCCGACAAGTTGCGATCCGGAAAGCCAGTCATTACCGGCTGGTCCGTGCTGAACGTGCCGATGTTCGTCGAAATGATGGCGCGCGGCGGCTATGAGGCGGTGACGATCGATCTTCAGCACGGCATGTATGATTTTGCTTCCGCCTGCGACGCGCTGGCGGCGACTGCCCTCGGCGGCGCGCACCGCATCGTGCGCATTCCCATTGGCGACAATGCGCTGGCCGGCCGTCTGGCCGATATGGGGGCGGAATGCCTGATCGCGCCGATGATCAATTCCCGCGAAGACGCCGTTTCCTTCGCCAGAGCCGTCAAGTATCCCCCGGACGGGGACCGGAGCTGGTCGCCCTTCCGGGCAGCGATGCTCAGCGGTCAGACGCTGGAAGAGTACCGTCAGGGCGCGAATTTGCAGACGCTTTCCCTGGCGATGATCGAAACCCAGGAAGCGATCGATGCGCTGGACGATATCCTGTCGGTGGCCGAGCTCGACGGGGTTTTTGTCGGGCCGAGCGATCTGTCGATTTCGCTGTCGAACGGTGCGCGGCTCGACCCGAACGGCGAGGAGAACGCCAGAGTCTGTGCGGGGATCGCGGAAAAGGCGGTCAAGGCCGGAAAGATTGCCGGTATTTTCTGCATGAACGCCGACAAGGTGAAAGAGGCCATTCAGCAGGGGTTCTGCCTGATGAGCCACGGCATCGACCGGTCGTTCGTCGCCGATTCCATCGCCAACACCCGGCGCGAAGTGGACGAGATCACTTCAGCTTAAGCGCCTGGTACCTCTCGGAGCGGCGCAGAGGCTTGCTCAGCCGAGCCGCTTCATGAAATGGGCGAAGGACATCATGCCTTCCGGCCATGGGCCGTGGCCGCTTTCCAGATTGATGTGACCGGCTTGACCCGCGTCCTGGATCGTGGCGCCCCAGGCCATGGCGAATTCCCGCGCCCGCTCGTAGTCGCAATAGGGATCGTTGCGGCTGGCAACGAGATGCGACTGGAACGGCAGGGGGTTGAGGGGCACGGGGCGGAAATCGCCACCGTCGAATTCTTTCACCAGTCCGTCCCGGTCCCAGTCCGAGGGGGCGACCAGATAGGCGCCGGCGATCCTGTCCTTCAGCGCACGGGCGGCGTGGGCAACCAGGATGCAGCCGAGAGAATGGGCCACAAGTACGACAGGCCTTTCGCAGGCGTCCACTTCGGCGCTCAGCGTCTCCAGCCATTGTTTTCTGCTTGGCACCTGCAGCTCCGCCTGCTTGACGACGCGTGCGGTCGCCATCTTGTCGCGCCAGCGCAGCAGCCAGTGGCCGGGCAGCGTTTTTCCATAGCCGGGGATGAGCAGAATGTCGGTCTCGGAGATTTTCACGGGAACCCTCCCTGTCGCGAACAAAACGTGTCCTTGGTGCTCTCTCGCAGATGATCGCCGGTGTTGTCAAACGCAAGAGCCCCGGTAGCCCAAAAGCCGATGGAAGGCGGGTTCAAAAAGCAAAAACCTCAGGTCGTCTCCCCGGACGCGGCATGGCCGGGATCCGGGATGACGATCCTGAGGGTTTTTCAGCCGTTTTAGCGGCAGCAGGTGAGGGCCGTACCTTCAGCGGACGTATGGCGATACGCAGGCCCGGCGCGGGCCGTTGTAGGGCTGGAAGCTGTTGTCCGACGCACGGTAGGACCGGTAGCGCTGGTCGCACCACTGGTAGTGGGCCGGGCTGTAGCCGCGGGCGTGACGCGGCGGTGCGGCATAGCGCGGCGGGGGAGCATAGCGCGGGGGCTGCACGTAAGCCGGCCCGGTGCCGAACCCGAAGGAAAAGGCTGCGGGCGGGAACCACCAGCCGTTGAACTGCCGGTAGCCCTGGCGCTGCCTGCGTTGGCCGCGGTGGCCGTTGTAATAGTGTTTTCCGTTTTGGCTGTGGTAGCCGCGTCTGCCATTCCCGCGCCGCTGGTCCACCTGCACGAACAGGGACGCATCGGCTTTCTGGGACGCGACTGGGCCGGCCAGGACAAGCGGCGAAGCGCCTGCCGGTGCGGCGAACAGAATACCGCCTGCCATAATACTGCTGAGGATAAGCGCTTTCATACGCATGAGTGTCTCCATGTCTTGTCAGATGGAAACGCTACTCACGCACGCCGGTTCCCCGGTATTGCCAGCTAGCCGCAAGTTTGCAGTCAGGAAAGCGGTCCGTAGAAGCCGTGTTTCAGCGCCCGTGCCCAGCCGGGGCGGCCGTTTTCCAGCGCCGCCTGGCTGGCGGCATCCCAGTCGTAGGAGAGCATCTTGTGCTGGAAGTTCCAGGCCCCGCCGTTGTTTGTCATCAGCGCGTAGCGGGCGTGCGGACTGCCGGTCTCCATGACATGCCGCAAGGGGTGGTCGTCTTCATAGGAGGGAAGGCCGACGCTGCCGGGGTTCAGCACGATCTGACCGGTTTCCTGAAGCCGGATGAGCCGTGGAATATGCGTATGGCCGCAGCAGACGATGGGCGACGTCTCGCCTTTCAGGTCGCGTAGGAGCGTGTCCTCGTCCGGCAGATGGCCTTTCGGTCCTTCGACCTTTTCACTCAGATAGCGGTCATCGTTGTCGGGCGTTCCGTGGCAAAGAAAAATATCGTCCTCGAGCCTAATGGTCGGTTGCGTGGTTTGCAGCCAGTCCAGGCTCTCCTGCGACAGGCGTTCGGCGGCGAAAGCGTCGGTGGGGCCCATCTTTTCGATGGGGTCGTCCAGAACGAAACGGTCATGGTTGCCGCGCACGGTCGGCCAGTCAGTTTCACGCAGGATCGCTGCGGTTTCTTCCGGCCAGAGCGGGCCGGAAACGCAGTCGCCGAGATTGACGATCAGATCCGGCGCCTCCGTCTTGAGATCGGCGATCACCGCCTCAAGCGCCAGCACATTGCCGTGAATGTCGGAAATGACCGCAATTTTCATGTTTCGCTATCCTTGCGGCCGATGGAACCGAGATGGGTGACCCCGAAGCCTTCCGGGCTTTTCAGTCCGTAGCCCAGAATCCGGTCGAAGGCGATATGGGAGGTCCAGATGACGGCAAGCGGGGCGAAGTCCCAAAATGCGTAGGGTGCCCGAAGGAAATCCGTGAGGAGTACACCCGCACCAAGCAACAGCGCCGGACCGATATAAGCGTGCGCAAGATTATAGGCAAAGGCACCGAACCGGGGACCGGCGAGATAGCCCAGCATCGACAGGTCGGGGATCAGAAACAGCAGCAGGAACATCCACCAGTCAGCCGCGCTCCAGTAATAGAGGACAAGCATGCCCAAGAACACGAACAGCGCCTCGATTCGCTGCCATGCCAGGAGAGACTTTTCGCTGCTCACCGGTCCTTCTCCTGCTGCTCAGGGGAAGGCGCTCAGGCCTCCCCGAACACCCGCTTGAAAATCACATCGACATTCTTGGTGTGATAGCCGAGGTCGAAGCGGTCGCGGATTTCGTCTTCGGAGAGATACTTGCGCACGTCCTCGTCGGCCAGCAGCTCGCTCAGGAAATCGACAGAAGCGGCGCCGGCGACCTGGTAGCTGTCCCAGACCTTCATGGCGTTGCGCTGGACCAGCCGGTAGGCATCCTCGCGCGACGAGCCTGCCTGGGTGAGGGCAAGCAGGATGCGCTGGGAGTGCACGAGGCCGCCGAGACGGTCCATGTTGCCGACCATCCGCTCCGGATACACCATCAGCTTGTCGATGACGCCGGTAAGCCGGACCAGGGCGAAGTCGAGGGTGACGGTAGCGTCCGGGCCGATCATGCGCTCGACTGAGGAGTGCGAAATATCGCGTTCGTGCCAGAGGGCGACGTTTTCCATGGCCGGGATGGAGAACCCGCGCACGATGCGTGCCAGGCCGGTGAGGTTTTCGGTCAGCACAGGATTGCGCTTGTGCGGCATGGCCGAAGAGCCCTTCTGGCCCTTGGAGAAGAATTCCTCCGCTTCCAGAACCTCGGTGCGTTGCAGGTGGCGCACTTCGGTGGCCACGCGCTCGATGGAGGAGGCGATGACGCCGAGCGTGGCGAAATACATGGCGTGGCGATCGCGCGGGATCACCTGCGTGGAGACGGGCTCTGCCTGCAGGCCCATTGCCTTTGCGACATGTTCCTCGACGGCCGGGTCGATGTTGGCGAAGGTGCCGACGGCGCCGGAAATGGCGCAGGTGGCGATTTCCTCACGGGCAGCCAGAAGGCGCTTCTTGCAGCGGTCGAATTCCGCGTAAGCCTCGGCCATCTTCAGGCCGAAGGTGACCGGCTCGGCGTGGATGCCGTGGGAGCGGCCGATGCAGACGGTGTCCTTGTGCTCCATCGCCCGGCGCTTGAGCGCGGCCAGCAGCGCGTCCATGTCGGCAAGCAGAAGATCGGTGGCCTTGACCAGCTGCACGTTGAAGCATGTGTCCAGAACGTCCGACGAGGTCATGCCCTGGTGAACGAAGCGGGCATCGGGGCCGACGATCTCGGACAGATGGGTCAGAAAAGCGATGACGTCGTGCTTGGTTTCGCGTTCGATTTCATCGATGCGCTCGATGTCGAAGGTCGCGTTGCCGCCTTTTTCCCAGATGGTCTTTGCTGCTTCCTTTGGAATGACGCCGAGGTCCGCCAACGCGTCGCAGGCATGGGCCTCGATCTCGAACCAGATGCGGAATTTCGTTTCCGGCGACCAGATGGAGACCATGTCAGGGCGGGAGTAGCGCGGGATCATCTGAGGAAGCACCTTATCGTATGTTCTTTTCTGGAGGCGGAATAGCAGAGGGGGCGGGCCCCTTCAATGCGCGCTGAACGGTTTTTCCTTGCGGAGCGGTCCTGCAAGGTGAATTTTATGGCAAGTCCTGCCCCAAGTCCGTCCAGTGGAGACCGCGATGAAGCTCTGGCGCCCTGCAAACACCATAACGGTGAAAGCGCTCGCCCTGATCTGGCAGGACGATGCCCTGCTTCTCACCGATATTCACGATGACAGCGGCCGGGTGACCGGGATGCGCCCGCTGGGCGGAACGGTCGAATTCGCCGAACCCTGGCGCGACGCCCTGCAGCGGGAGTTCCTGGAAGAACTCGGTGCCCGGATCTCCTTGCTCGACAACCATTTCGTGATGGAAAACATCTATGAGCATCATGGCGTCGCGGGCCATGAAATCGTGTTTTTCTGCCACGCCCATTTCACGGATTCCAGCTTTTACAAAAAGGAGAGTTTCGCTTTCAAGGACAGCGATGAAACGGACGGTACGGCGAAATGGATCTCGCTGGACGAACTCGCTGCCAGGGGGCTCGAACTCTATCCCGCCGGATTGGCGGAGCGGCTTGAATGCCGGAAGTCCGCCGGCAATCCCGGGCGTATTCTCAGCTGATCTTGCCTGGGTGCCGCCGGTTCATTCTTTTTTGAATTTTGGCATGCAGATTTGACCGTGACGATTGCGTTTTACCTTCCCTGATTGGAGTTGTGAATGTCCGGTAAATCAATTGCTTGTACGGCAATGCTGATGATTGCGTTTAATACTGCGCCTGTCCTTGCGGCGGATGTCGATTTCGGGAGGTTCATGGCCTCTCCCTCGGGTGCCGCCGGGCTCAGCGCCGCCATTTCCAGTCTCGGAGCGTGTGACACCAGGCCGGTCTGGTCACTCAGCTACGATCCGGATATCGACGGGGACAATCCCAACCATGTCTATGTCGGCTGCCAGTATGACCCGGAGTGGGAAGAGGGCGACGATCTTTACGACAAGGGCATTCTGGCAAAATTCTTCGAGCTGGACGGCGTCCTCACGCTGGACAGTCTGACCCAGCTGCCGTGATTGTTTCCACCGTGGCCGCCCGGCTC
Source organism: uncultured Roseibium sp. (assembly GCF_947496995.1). Taxonomy (GTDB): domain Bacteria; phylum Pseudomonadota; class Alphaproteobacteria; order Rhizobiales; family Stappiaceae; genus Roseibium. The sequence goes on along the minus strand of NZ_CANMFD010000004.1, from coordinate 183,263 downwards.
AATCGGCGTGGCGGCCACGGTGACAAGTACCTGAGTTGCGCGGCGGTCCTTAAAGGCATGTCGCGTTGACTTGAATTCCGGAAAACGCCCGAACCCGTGATCCGCTTGAACGCGGCACGCTCTAAACCGGGCGGCCGTCGCCGTTTGAGCCATATTCCATCTGCTCGTCCATCTTTTCCTCGGCCATGTAGCGTTCGAATTTTTCCTTGTTCAGACGGAGGCGGACGGCGAACACATAAACGCCTGTCGCCAGCACGGCGACGATGGGAATATCAGGCCCGACGGGGATGATACCTGATCCGCCGCCGAAAGACCCGAGCCAGGACAGAAGCACGATCCCGGCAAGAAAAGGCACGAGCCACGCTGCCTCGCGCCAATCCAGGCTGTCGAAACCACCCTGCCAGTTGCGGTAGAGCATCAGCACGAAGCCGGCGGCAAGGCAAAGACCCAGATGCAGCATTGTGTCCCAGCCGCTCCAGTAGATGATCAGCGTTGCGACGATGAAGGCGAGGCAACCGGTGATGGGCGCTGCCGGCAAAACAAAGGCCCGCTTGGCATCGGGGAGCAAATGCCGGAAAGCCAGAACCGCGACCGGGCCGACAATGAACGACATGACGATCGAGGACGTGTTGAGGGCGATCACTTCCTTGAAGGGCAGCAGCACGAAGAACAGGGCTGCGACGACAAAGTTCACGATCAGGGAAAAAAGCGGGACGCCCCGGGCCGACAGGGTTTCGATGAATTTCGGGAACAGCCCGTTCTGCGCCATGGCGAGACCGAGACGGGCGTTGGAGCCTACAGACACCAGGCCGGAGGCGAAGCTGGAGATGCGGGCACTGGTGTCGAGTATGCTGACGATCCACAGCGCTCCGACAGCGGTTGCCAAAGCTGCCATGGGCCCGAGTTCACCCGAAAAATGCAGCTGTGGCCAGCCGTTCTTGAGCTCGTTGTCACTGAGTGCGCCGAGAAAGGCGAGCTGCAGGGCGCCGTAAATCACCAGGCAGACGACCAGGCTGATCACCAGCGCAAGCGGTACGTTGACCTTGGGATTGCGGGCTTCTCCGGCCATGTCGATGATATGGCGGAAGCCGATCAGGGCGAAGATCACGCCGCCCGTGGATATCGCCGACAGGATGCCCTTGAGACCTTCAGGAGCGAAACCGCCATACTCGCTGAAGTTGGTGAAGCGGAATTCCGAGGTCAGGATGACGACGGCCAGCAGCCCGGGCACGAGGATCTTGATCCAGGTGAGGGCCGTGTTGATCCGCGCGAACAATTTTACGCCGAAGGCATTGAATACGGTGAAGACCGCCAGAAGGATGCAGGCGACACCGAGTCCGGCGGTGCTCAGATGGCCGGCATCGCTGTAGAGCCAGGGCGCCAGGCTTTTCGAATAGCGCAGCACCGCTTCCACCTCGATGGTGGCGGTGGTGTTGTAGCCGATCCAGGCGGTCCAGCCCATGGCCATGGACACCACCGACCCGTGCGAAAAATGCGGCACCCGGCCGATGCCGCCGGCAACCGGCAAAATGGCGGCGATTTCGGCAAAAGTGGCCGCGAGCAGCAATATGGCAATGCCGCCGATCGCCCAGGCTATCAGCGCGGAGGGCCCGGCAGCCTGCGCCGCGAGTAGCGGCGCGAACAGCCAGCCCGACCCCAGAATGCCGCTGATGGCGATGAAGGTAAGGCCCAGCAGCCCGATATTGCGTTGCATATGCGCCAAGACGAATCCCCCCGGTATTTGTCGCAATTACCCTAACCGAAGGAATGTCTTGTGGGAAATACTGAACACATGCGCGTTCGGGGGAACGCTCAGCATGAAGAAAACGGAAACAACCCCGCCCGCCAGAAACGAACCGCTACCTTGGAAAGCGCGAATCGGCGGCCTCGACGGACTGGCAGCAGACGCCGGTCAGGCGTTTTCCGCGGCCTGCCGGATCGCCGAGATATTGGTTTTGTAGCTCTCGATGGTTTCGCCCTTGAAGATCGCCGAACCGGCGACGAGCACATTGGCGCCTGCTGCGGCAACCAGGGGGGCGGTGTCCGGGGTGACGCCGCCGTCGATCTGCAGGTCGATCGGCCGGTCGCCGATCATCGCCTTGATGCGGCGGGTCTTTTCCACCATGGCGTGAATGAACTTCTGTCCGCCGAAACCCGGATTGACGGTCATGACCAGGACCAGGTCCAGCCGGTCGAGCACGTATTCGATGACGCTTTCCGGTGTCGACGGGTTCAGGGAGACGCCGGCCTTCTTGCCCAGATTGCGGATGGCCTGCAGCGAGCGGTCGAGATGCGGCCCGGCTTCGGCATGCACCGTGATGATGTCGGACCCGGCCCTGGCGAAGGCTTCGAGATAAGGATCGCAGGGCGCGATCATCAAATGGGTGTCGAAAATCCTGTCGGTGTGCGGGCGCAGCTTTGCAATCACATCCGGGCCGAAGGTGATGTTGGGGACGAAATGCCCGTCCATGACGTCCAGATGGATCCAGTCCGCACCGGCCTCCACCACATCACGGACTTCCTGGCCAAGCTTTGAAAAGTCGGAGGCAAGGATGGACGGGGCGATGGCGAGCGGGCGGGTCATCTGGGGCTCCGGAAGGTCTTGAAAGAGTAACCGCCCGCTAACATGCCTGACCGAAAGGCGCAAGAAAAACGCATTGAGACTATCGGACCAGGGACACCTGGACTGCCGCCGCCTTGCGGGTTTCCAACCCGCCCTCGCTCCCCTCTCGATCAGAAGGTGTCTTTCGGAAGCAGTCTCCGGAGTTCCGTCTATTCTCCTGTCAGGACAGTTGTGGCCGGATTGAACGCAGGGCGCTGAATTCAAGCAAGGTGAGCAGCGTGACGGCTGCGGCCTGAACGAGGATGAATGCAACGCCAAGGCTGTTGGGTGCAGTGAGCCCGGCGGCGACGATGACGAGGCTTGCCGCAACCCATGCGCCGTTTCCGGCTATGACCAGCATCACGGCGGGCACCAGGGAGGAGAAGCGCATGGCGACGAGCCCAATGAAGAAAGCCGAAGGGATCAGCAGCACCCCGGCACCGAGCGAAAGCATTTGCGGAATTCCGGTGACCGTTTCAAGCAGCGGCGCACCGGCGATAAGGACAATGGCCATGACGGCGCAGGTCAGGGCATCGAAAGCAAGAAGCAGTTTCAGAGAGGGCATTGGACTTCCTTTCGGGTTTTCAGACGGCGACTTGCCGTCGATTGCCCGCATCCTCGCCGGTTGCGGGAATGAGGTCGATTACGTCGCAGGTAATAGGATCGCCACGAAACGTCCTGTAGGCTGGACCCATGACCGGACACACGTTTCCTGAACCCGCCGGCGGCGGCGGTGCTGCAACCGTCGGGCAAATGCTGCGCGATTGGCGCTCGAGACGCCGCCGCAGCCAACTCGATCTCGCGCTGGATGCGGGGATTTCCCAGCGGCATCTGAGTTTCGTGGAATCGGGCCGTTCGATGCCCAGCCGGGACATGGTTCTGCGTCTCGCCGAACGATTGGCAGTGCCCTTGCGCGAGCAGAACCGGCTGCTGACGGCCGCGGGGTTCGCCCCGGTCTACAGCGAACGCTCCCTGGACGATGCCGCGCTGGAGGCGGCAGGCGCCGTTGTCCGGCAGATCCTGGCGGGATACGAACCACATCCGGCCCTTGCCGTCGACCGTCACTGGACCATGGTTTTTGCAAACAGGGCCGTCGAGATCTTTCTGGCGGGTATCGACCCGAAGCTTCTACAGCCGCCCGTAAATGCACTGCGTGTCAGCCTGCACCCGCAGGGACTTGCTTCACGGATTGTCAATTTTCGGGAATGGCGGACCCACATTCTCGTCCGTCTCGCACATCAGGCGGAGGTCTCCGCGGACCAGATACTCTTTGGCCTGATGGAGGAGTTGAAGTCCTATCCGGTCCCGGTCGATGCGCGGCCTTCAACCCGCATCGATAGCGAAGCCTACGGCGGTGTCGCGGTGCCGTTGCAGCTCTCAAGCGAGCATGGTGTGCTGGAGTTCTTGAGCACCACGACCATTTTCGGCACCGCGCAGGATATTACGCTGTCTGAGCTTGCAATCGAGGCGTTCTTTCCGGCGAATGCCGAAACCGCCGCCGCAATCCGCCTTCTCGACAAGCCTCCCCATGCTTGATGTCTTTTTCGATCAGAGCCGCCCCGTAATCGCCAGATAGCGCCGGTCGGGGCCTTCGAAGCCGTGGGTGTCCATCTGGATCAGGACCGCGTAGACCGGCGGTCCATCTTCCGGGAAATGGGTGATGATGCGCTCGACGCGATAGGCGAGCGGGCATCCGCGGCTTTCGGGCAGGCTGGTGTCCTGGTTGAGGACACGCGTCTGGCCCTTGTAGGTCATGGTCAATCGGAAGCCGCGCGTATCGTCGATCTTGAGACCAGCGCATCTGTCCGAGGTCATCAGGTATTCGTTCAGGTTCAATTCCAGCTCGTCCTGGCCGGGGCGGAAGAAATCGCGTGGTGCGACGACCATCCGGAACGGGTCGGAATTGAGTTCCGTGCGGGGATTGTGGCCTGCCGTCAGGCCCTTTCCGGCAATCCGGGTCGTCTGCAGAAGCTGCTGTGCCTTTTCGCGGTTTTCCGTGCGCACGGCTGTCACCAGGGCATCCGGGTCGAAGACGCCGCCGGCTTCGATTTCGTCTTCGTTCTGGTTGCGCAGAAGGAAGGGCGAGGGTTTTACCCAGCTGTCATTGGCGACATCGAGCACGAAGATCTCCGAATAGGGAAAGCCGGAGCCGTCCTGGATCCCGTATTGCTCGAAGGCGAAATAGGCGCCGTCTTCTGAAAAGCCGAGGATTTCGGCTTTTGCCGTGTCACCGGCCATGGCGGCTGGTGCGAGGAGGGGAATGGCGAGGAGAACCAACAGGCAGTGCAGTGCTGCCGGGAAAAGCAGGCTCAGTCCTGGTTGAAGCTGGGGCATCACGGGCTCCTTGGAAATCAAGAGACGTTCGAATTCGATTTCCGGAAACTAAGCATGACTGGCAGGATTATCAGGCCGGCTACGTCACACTTTTGCTGTTCAGCCGGCAAAAAACGCGCACGAAGGGCTTGAGAAGCATCGGCAGCATGTAGATCGGGAACTGGCCGACCGCGAACCACAGCCAGGTGAACTCCGGCAGCGTGCCGCCGAATGCCGCCACCATCAAGCCCATGTTGCGGGTTCCGCAGGTATGCGCGATCGCATAGGCGTCCTCGCGGCTGGCGGGGGCGAAAACAAGCAGGGTCAGCCCGATCTGCAGCAGCGCCAATACGAAGGTGAGGGCGGTGAGGCCGAGGGTAAACACCGGCTTTTGCAGAAAACTCAACGCGACACCGTCCATGGCCGCGATGGCAAAGAACAGAAGCAGGAGCACATTCAATCCGCTGATGTGAAGGCTGCTGCGGGAAAGGCGCTCCGCACCGGCCAGTTTGCGGAACGCGGCGGATACGAGGAAAGCGCCACTGAGCAGGAGGGACAGTTGCACGGCCAGTCCGCCAACGCTCAGGGGCAGGGAAGGGCCCAGCATCAACTCGCCGATGAAGGGCGCGGTGAGCGGGGTCACGATCAGGGCTGCAACGGAAAGCGCGAGGCTGAGTGTGGCGTCCAGGCCGAGCAGATAGATGAAGGCGGGGGCAGCCATGACCGGCGGGGCGGCGGTGGAGATGAACAGCGCCAGGACGACGTCCGGACCGAGGACGGCGAGACCGGAGGCTTCGATCGCCAGCCAGGTCAGAAGAGGCGCGCCGAGCATCATCCAGACGAGTGCGGCAACCAGAAGCGCGGGGCGGCGCAGACGCAGCCTGATCGCGTTCTTGTCGACCCGCAGGAAGGCCAGGGTCAGGAGGCAGAAAACGGCCAGGGTCAGATAGGGCCGCAAAAAGGTGGACAATGCCGGCAGTGCAAGGCCGATGAATATACTCACGGCCAGCGCGGCGGTTCCGTGGAGGCCTATCCATGCAAGACCTGCCCCAAACACTCGAATCATCTAAACTCGTCTCCGGAAAAAACGTGGGGCGGGAAGCACTTCCTCATCTTTTAGATCAACCGGCATTGATATGGAAACACATGAAGCCGGAATGAGTCTCGATCCAGGGTCCGTACCCTGGCGCTTTGAAACGGTTCGCGCCTGCAATCATGCGGAAGCAGGGCGCGCGAGGGGAGACAGGCCGCACTTTTCCATCCGTTCGACGGCACGGGACGGTACGGGAGTTCGCGGCTTGAGGAAATGACGAAGCAGGCAAAGCAAAACCAGTCTTTCGAGGTGATGGTTCTCGGTGCCGGCATCGTCGGGGTTTCGACAGCGCTTCATCTGCGCCGTCTGGGTCTGGACGTTGCCCTGGTCGACCGGACACACCCGGGTCTGGAAGCATCCTTCGGCAATGCAGGCATTGTTCAGCGCAACGGCTTCGTGCCGCACGCCGTGCCTTCGCGTGCGCGGGAGCTGATGGGGGTTCTGTTCAGGCAATCGAGCGCCGTTTCCTATGACCTTGGAACGCTGGTGCGCCTGCTTCCCTGGTTACGGCGCTATCACGCGGCCAGTGGCCCGAGGGGCGCCGAACTTTATTCGCGGGTCGTTGCTCCCCTGCGGGCCTTGGCGGTTCAGGAACACCTCAACCTTGCTCACTCGGCGAATGCGGACCGCTTCTACCGGCAGGGCGGCTGGATCCATCTGCACCGGACCGGGGCCTCCTACAGCCAGGGTGACGCAGAGCGCTATTATGCGCGGGTTTACGGGGTCGCCTATGAGGAGCTGTCGGCCGGCGAGATCGGCATGCTCGAACCGGGCCTGAAAATCGCCGGCCGCAGGGCGGCGAGCATGAAAGGGGTTCATTGGACCGAAAGCTGTTCCGTCTCCAACCCCGGTGCGGTCGTCGACGCCTTGTGGCGGACATTCGTTCGGGAAGGCGGCCGGTATTTCCGAGCGGATGCCGCAAAGCTGCAGCGCAAGCGGGGGGGATGGCGGCTTGATGGAGAACGCGGCACGGTCTTTGCCGGAAATGCGGTGATAGCGCTTGGCGCCTGGTCGCAGGATATCATGAAGGCGCTGGGCGAGACCTATCCGCTTGCGGTCAAGCGTGGCTATCACTTGCATTACCGGCCGTTGTCGGGGGCTTCCCTGTCACGTCCGCTCGTCGATGTGGACAACGGCCTGGTGCTGACCCCGACGGACAACGGCATCCGCCTGACGACCGGCGTTGAACTGGCGGAACGCGACGCCCCGCCCAATCCGAAGATTATCGCAATGGCGAGACGGCGGGCGGAGGATCTCATGCCACTCGGTCGGCCATTGCAGGACACGCCGTGGATGGGATCGCGGCCGTGCCTGCCCGATTCCCTTCCCGTTGTCGGAGCTTCGCCGACAATCCCGGGACTATGGGTGAATTTCGGTCATGCGCATGACGGCTTCACGCTTGGACCGATCACCGGCCGGCTGCTTGCCGAGATGATCGCCGGCAAGACGCCCGTGCTGGATCCGACAGGCCTGTCGCCGCTCCGGTTCATGGCGTGAAAAGCGTCTTGTGGTTCAGCTCTCGCGCAGAGGCAGGGCGACCGTGTCCTTGACCGTATTGACGACGATACGCGACTGGACGTCTGAAACCAGCGTGTTGTCGAGCAGCTTCAGCCTGAGGAAATTGTCGTAGGTTTTGATGTCGTCGGTAACTACCTTTATAAGATAGTCGACCGCCCCGGTGATGCGTTCGCAAGTGACGACCTCCGGCCAGTGATGCACCAGCTTGTCGAAGGTTTCCATGTTGTCGCGACTGGGAACCGCGAGCTTGACGAAGGAATAGGCGACGAAACCGAGCCCGACGGATTCCCTGTCTATGATCGCGGTGATCTGACGGATAATGCCCTGTTCCTTCAACCGCTTGATCCTTCGCCAGCAGGGCGTCTGGCTCATGCCGGCTTCCTTGGCGACCTCGGCTATGGACAGCGAGGCGTCACGCTGCAGGACTCGAAGAACGCGAACGTCGGAAGGGTCGAGAAGATATTTGTCTGTCATGGAGGGATTCGGGAATATTTATGCTGTGTCGGGGCGATTTCCCGTGACGATAGCACAGAATTTGCCGGAGAAAAGGATGATATTTATCTGACTAGAGGTTGACCGGGAGGCGGCGCGCCTGAATTGCCGGTCGGAGAGGATATCGGATGAACGTGCATATGCCAGCGGTGACCCTTGAGGACAAATATGTCGCCACTCAGGGGCGGGTCTATCTGACGGGGATACAGGCGCTGGTCCGTCTGGTTCTGGACCGGGCAAGGCTCGACCGGCAGGCGGGTCTGAAAACCGGCGGGTTCATCTCCGGCTATCGCGGCTCTCCGCTTGCGGGCTATGACACGGAACTGATGCGGGCGCAGCGCCATCTCAAGCCCCATGACGTCGTCTTCAAACCGGGCGTGAACGAGGAACTGGGCGCGACCGCCGTCTGGGGCAGTCAGAAACTGCGCGGCGAAGGCGGCACCGGCCGCGCCACGGATTACGACGGCGTCTTCGGTATCTGGTACGGCAAGTCGCCGGGCGTCGACCGGGCAGGGGATGTGCTGCGTCAGGCGAATGCCTCCGGCACCGACCGCAACGGCGGCGTTCTGGCTCTTGCCGGTGACGATCATCTTGCCAAGTCCTCCATCCTGCCGGCGCAGAGCGAATTCTATTTCGAGCATGCGGAAATTCCGGTGCTCAATCCCTCCGATATCCAGGACGTGCTCGACTATGGTCTGCACGGACTGGAGATGTCGCGCTTCACAGGCCTATGGACCGCGCTTATCTGTGTCGCGGACACCATGGATGCCTCGGCGACGATTGATATCTCTCCGAAGCGGTTGCAGCTCGTTCGCCCGCTCGAGGGCGACCCGCGCAAGGACTACCGCCAGAACCGCGATCTGCTTCTCGCCAACCGGCTGGAAACCGAACGCCTGCTGCGCGACATTCGCATTCCGGCGACGCATATATACGCACGCGCCAACGGCCTCGACCGGGTGGCCTTCGGCACGCGCGGTCAGGCCAAGCTGGGTATCGTTACATCGGGCAAGGCGTATCGCGACCTGTTGCAGGCGCTGGACCTGATGGGCATTTCGGAAGATTTCGCCAAAGACCTGGGCCTTGCCGTCTACAAGGTCGCCATGACCTGGCCACTGGAACCGCAGGGCCTGCGCGAATTTGCCCGTGGCGCCGAACGCCTGCTCGTCGTCGAGCACAAGCGCGGCTTCATGGAACCGCAGATCAAGGAAATCTTCTATCACTGGCCGCATATGAGCCGGCCTGAAATCTGGGGCAAACGGCGGCCGGACGGAGCGCCGTTCCTGTCCGATGTGCTTGAGCTCTCGGTCGCAGAACTCATCGAAGGCCTGATGACCTGGTTGCCGGATGAGGTGATTTCCGAAGATATGCGCGCCGTTGCCAGCCGCATGACCCATCAGGTCATGTGGGCGCAGGGCCACGCGGAGCGCGCTGCCCGCATTCCCTATTTCTGTTCCGGTTGCCCGCATTCGACCTCGACACTGACGCCCGAAGGCTCCCGCTCGCTGCCGGGGATCGGCTGTCATGCCATGACGGAAATGGCCGGGCGCACCACGGAGGGCCAGATCGCCATGGGCGGCGAGGGTATTCTGTGGGTCGGCCAGCAGCCGTTTTCCGGGGACAGCCACGTCTTCGCCAATGTCGGCGACGGCACCTATTTCCATTCCGGCATTCTGGCGATCCGGCAGGCGCTGGCATCGAATGTGCCGATCACCTACAAGATTCTCTACAATGATGCGGTCGCCATGACCGGCGGCCAGAAGGTCGACGGCCAGCTCTCCGTTCCGCAGATTACCCGTCAGCTCGAGGCGGAAGGGGTGGAACGGATAGCAATCGTTTCGGAGAACCCGGAAAATTACGGCTCCTGGTCGCCGATCGCACCGGGCACGAAGGTGCATCACCGCGACGAACTGATGGATGTGCAGACGGAAATGCAGTCCTTCAAGGGCGTTTCCGTCATTGTCTATGACCAGACATGTGCGGCGGAAAAACGCCGCCGGCGCAAGCGCGGCCTGTTTCCCGATCCGGACAAGCGGCTGTTCATCAACGATCGTGTCTGCGAGGGCTGCGGCGACTGCTCGGTTCAGTCGAACTGCCTGTCGGTCGAGCCGCTGGCAACCCCGTTCGGCGAAAAGCGGGTGATCAACCAGTCGAGCTGCAACAAGGACTTTTCCTGCATCAAGGGGTTCTGTCCGTCTTTCGTGGAGATCGAGGGCGCGGAGCTGAAGAAGCCGAAGAAGGCCGATGTCGATATCGATGCGCTGGTGGCTGACCTGCCGCAGCCGGTCCTGGCCTCGCTCGAACGCACCCGCAATGCCCTGGTAGCCGGTATAGGCGGCATGGGCGTGACGACCATCAGCGCCGTCCTTGCCATGGCCGCCCATGTGGACGGCAAACAGGCGTCCACGCTGGACATGACCGGCCTTGCCCAGAAAGGCGGCCCGGTCACCTCGCATATCCGCTTTGCGGCGAGCGACAGGTCCATCGAAGGGCCGCGCGTTCCAGCGGCCAGTCTCGATCTGCTGATTGCCAGCGACATGGTCGTGGCCACCAATGCGGACCAGCTCGCGATGACGCATCGCGGTCAGACCCTGACCGTGGCGAATACGAAGGTCGCGCCGACGGCAGAATTTGTCCTGAAGCAGACCCTTTCCTTCGATGAAAAGCGCATGGACACCGCCCTGAGCGCGGCGTCCGGCACCTATCTTGCCGTGAACGCGGCAGATATCGCCGAAAAGCTTCTGGGCGATGCCATCTATGCCAACATGCTGCTTGTCGGCATGGCCTATCAGAGCGGCGGCCTGCCGATCACCGATTATGCCATCGAGACGGCCCTGGAACTCAACGGCGCTTCGGTTGCAAGCAATATCAAGGCATTCCGGGCCGGGCGTGTTCTGGCTGCCGATGCGGAAAAACTGCTGAACGCGCTTCCGGCCGAGACAAAGCCGCGCGAATTCGGCCTCGACGAGAAAATCGACTTCAATGCGCAGGAGCTGACCGCCTACCAGGATGCAGCCTATGCAGCCCGCTACCGGGAGCTTGTGGGCAAGGTCAAGGCCGCGGACGAGGCCCACGGGCCGGGGACCCTGCGTCTGACGCGGACCGTTGCCGATTTCCTTTTCAAGGTGATGGCCTACAAGGATGAGTATGAAGTCGCCCGGCTTTATTCCGATTCGGACTTCCGCCGGAAAATCGCCCAGCGGTTCGAGAATCCGCGGAAGCTCAAGGTGCATCTGGCGCCGCCGATCATCGCCCATCGCAAGGATCCCAAGACCGGCAGACCGGAAAAGATGGCCTTCGGTCCCTGGGTGTTCAGCGTCTTCAAGATGCTGGCGAAGTTCAAGGGTATTCGCGGCAAGTGGTTCGATCCCTTCGCGCGGAACGCCGAGCGCCGGGCCGAACGGGCTCTGATCACCCAGTATGAAGCGGATGTCGCGGAGATCCTGAACCGGTTGCCGGGTGGCAACTACGGGCTGCTGGTCGAGCTGGCCCGTGTGCCGGATCTTGTCCGCGGCTTCGGTCCGGTGAAGGCCGGGAACATGCAAAAGGCCACGGAAAAGCGTCTGATGCTGCTAGAACAGCTGCACACGAGCAATGACGGCGGCAACGATGGTGCCGAGGTTTCAAAGCTCATGCTCGACGCCGCAGAATAAAGGCGTCGCCATCAACGAGGAGAGTGCGGCGGCGAATTTCCCGCCGGCTCTCTTTCAGCGCCCTGTCGGCCCGCAATTGCTCGGCCCGTCGGATCCGGGGCTCTGCGCCGAGTGCGCCGAGTGTCGCTTTTTCCGGTGGCCTGAAGGAGAAAGCCTTCAAGAATTTCCCTGACCGGGCCTTCAGCGACAGCGCGAGACAAGTTTGCTGGCTTAGAGCCTCCGGGAAGTGTCGTGTAAGGCTATAAATATGGATCATATAACTGCGGGTTTTGCCCGCCGACGTCGCTGGATCGCCTCTTTCCATGGGGTTATGAAAGCCGGCAATCCGTTAGTCCGGCTGCCGTACGGACTGTCAAATGATCTATATTTACCGGCTTGATCCGCTGAAATTTGACGCAACGCGCATTAACAAACCGATGATTTTCGCCCGCCCTTTTGTCCGGGAAACCTCCATTCAGGAGCTATTTCAGCAAAGAAGAGTGATTTACCGGGCTGCTTGTTCACTCGGTTAACTGGATGTGAATTCCAGAAAAATCCTTTATTTTCAATATCTTGAATTCACTCTGCGCCGTGATGTTACAATTGTTCTCAATTTTGAAAAAAAGATAATTACATTCTCGGAACGGGAGTTTTGTTCTTTTTTAAAACTCGGCTTCATCTTCGGTATCACCGCCGATAGGCAAAAATTTGAGAACTGGTATCGAAGCATGACGGAAGCGTTGAAAACAGAACTGGTAAACTTTTCGGAGCTGACCGGGGAAGCTGGCAGCGCCAGACGGGCGGAACTGGCCCGACATGTGGCGACATTGTTCGCATTGACCTCAGACCGGTGTTCGGATGAGCAAGTCGATATATACGACTCTGTTCTTTTGCGTCTGGTCGACATGGTCGAGGCAGAGGTCCGGCGTTATGTGGCTGACCAGATGTCCAGTCTTCGCCGCGGACCGGAAGAAACGATCCGCCGCCTTGCCGATGACGACATCGAGGTGGCCGAACCCATTCTTCTCAGATCGACTGTCCTGCGCGACGCGGACCTGATCAAGATCGCGGAAAAACGCAGCAATGCCCACCGTTTCGCAATTGCCCAGCGCGAAGTTCTTTCCGAGGAACTGACGGATATCCTGGTGCGGACGGGGGATCTCAAGGTAAAACGCAAGGTTGCCGGCAACGACGGTGCCTGTCTTTCCAACGCGTCGGTGATGGCCCTGATCAGCGACGCGGCTTCGGACGCTACCCTGCAGCTCTCGCTGAGTGAACGCGCCGATCTTGCCCAGGCGCATATCAGTAGCCTTGTCTCGGTGGCCAGCGAAGAGGTTCGCCAGAAACTCCAGGCGGCGGGACGCAACGACGAAGCTGAACGTGTCGAGGAAGCAGCGCAGGTTGCGGCCCAGCGCATGTCGAACCAGTACTGGCTGAGCCGCTATGATTTCGAAACCGCGCGCAGCCGGATCATCCTGCTTGCGAAGCGTGGCATGGTCAACGAAGCCGCCTTGCGCCGTTTCGCTTCCGAGGACCGCTTTGCCGAAGTCGTCGCAACCTTCGCCTGGCTTGTCCGCTGCGGAGTTGAAGAAGTGAGCCACTGGATGGTGCGTCCGGATCCGGAGCCTTTCGTGATCCTGGCCAAAGCATTCGGCTTTTCCTCCATCACCGTCGGGTCTCTGCTTTCCATCGGCCCCTGGCGTCACCGCCTGACGCAGGAAGCGCGCAGCGACGCGATGAACCTGTTCGAGCGCATGAGCGTTGCAGAAGCCAAGCGCAAGATGTCGCACTGGCAGAACATCGTCCTTCATTGAGGCCTGAAGCCTCGACATCCTGAAGGCGATCCCGTTCAAGGCCTCCAATCGATCTCGATTGGAGGCCTTTTAAATATGTCATTCGCAGTCAAAGGCCCGGTCCGCACGCCGGGCCTTTTTTTGCTGGTTCCTCCTGCAACGGGCCGGATAACTTTTAAAATACCTGGAACCGTGCTTAACAAAGACAGGAACCGTCAACGCGACTTGCCGTGGGGCCAATATGCGCTTTTCAATCAGACTTCCCGCACGTTTTCACCCGGGTCGGGACGTGCTGCGAATGGCAGCCCCCTGGGTGCTGGCATTGAGCGTATTCGGTCTTGCCGTTCTCGCCGGACCTTTCGAGGCGCATGCGCAGGGAGTTCCCGGCACATTCAAAAGCCTCGTCGGGGCTGAACAAGGCGCTGCGGCTTCCTCCGGGACAGATGAGGCGAGCGGGACTGCAGACGCGGCGGCAGCACAAGGCGATGAAAACGAGGAAGGCGCGGGCGCAGGCCTGATCGAGGCGCTGGAAGGGTTTTCCGACGATGCGGTCGAAGCCCGTAACGAATTCAAGTCGATCGTCGGGGAAATTCCGACGATCCACCAATCCATAAAGAACATCCTGAGCGCTCGCGGCGAGGGCCAGGGGCCGGGCTGGCTTCCAGCGGTGCTTACCGACGTGGTGATCGCCATCGCGGTGGGCCTTGTAGCATATGCGCTGCTCAGCAGGTGGGGACACCGGCAGTTCGAATTCCTCTACAAGGCGGACGTCTACAGCCGGTCCGACAAGATCATCTATCTTTATCTGCGCGCGCTGTTGATGGCTGTCGGTGTCGCGTTGTTCTTCGCGGTTGCCGCGGTTGTCTATCTGGTTGTCGGCACCGGCCTGCAAGCCGCCAACGAGACGGCACTCGTGGTGCTCAGCGTCGTTTCGGTCTTCATGCTGCTGCGTGTCATCTGGCTCAACCTGTTCGCGCCCGACGCCGAAACGCACCGCCTTCTTGTGCTGTCCAACAGAGAGGCGACCGGGCTTTACAGAACGCTTCTCGTCGGCTCGGGCGTTTCGCTTGCCGCTGTGGCCTTCTGCATCTGGATGGAACGTCTCGGCCTGTCGAACGACGCTCACAAGATCGCATTGATCGGCGCTTCGGCGCTCTCCATGCTGATCCTTCTGGGAATTACCGTTGTCTACCGCAGGGTGATCGCCCGGCTTATCCGGGGACGGGAAGGCGATGCGTGTCCGCTCTGGCGCAAGGTGCTTGCCCGTATCTGGCACTATCTCGCGATCCTTTATCTGATCCTGGCGTGGAGCATCTCCGCGGTCCGTATCCTTCTGGATCTGCCCGATGCGACCGGACTGGTCGGCGCGCCGATCCAGGTGCTGCTTCTGGCCGCCTTCGCTTATGGCATCCTGATCCTGATTATCGACAGGGTGCTTCTTCCGCGGCTCGACACGGCGGACGCCCAGGCGAAAATCGTTGAAGACATCAAGCGGGCGGAGGAGAGCGAAGGCGGAAATGACGACCCGGAAAGCGCCCTGGCCCAGGCCCGGGCGGAGGCCGCGGAACGGGAAGCACGGCGTACGCCTTTCCGGGACCTTTTCGACCGGGGCGCCGTCATTCTGGTCGCCTTCGGTTCCCTTGATCTTCTTGCCTCCTGGTGGGGGCTGCCGCTTGCCGGCAGCGGCTCGCTGATCGGCTCCTTTGTCGAGGTGCTGCTGGTCGTGTTCCTGGGGTATATGGCTTACGAGGCGGTCAAGATCCTCATCGACCGGCAGATCGCCAAGGAAGCCCCCGCCGAAACGGACGAGGAGGCGGAAGTCGGCGGGGCAGGGGAAAGCCGGATCGCGACGCTGTTGCCCATCTTCCGGAACTTCCTGCTGATCACAATCGTGGTGATCGCCTCCATGGTGGTGCTGTCGGAGCTTGGTGTGAACATTGCCCCGCTGTTCGCTGGTGCCGGTGTCGTCGGCCTGGCCATCGGTTTCGGGGCTCAGACGCTCATCCGCGATATTTTCTCGGGCGCCTTCTACCTGATCGACGACGCCTTCCGCAAAGGCGAATACATCGATATCGGCAGCGCCAAGGGCGTGGTGGAGAAGATCTCGATCCGCTCCATGCAGCTGCGTCATCACCGGGGTGCGCTGACGACAATCCCCTTCGGCGAGATCCAGCAGGTCGAGAACTTTTCCCGCGACTGGGCTGTGATGAAGCTCGCCTTCCGTGTCACTTACGATACGGACGTCGAAAAGATGCGCAAGATCATCAAGAATTTTGGCAAGGAGCTGATGGACGACGAATATTTCGGCCCGATGTTCCTGGCACCGCTGAAATCCCAGGGCATCATGTCCATGGAGGATTCGGCGATGATCGCCCGGGTGAAATTCACCACCAAACCCGGCAAACAGTTCGAGTTGCGCAAGGTCGTCTATGCGGGACTGCGGGATCTCTTCGAGGAGAACGGCATCAAATTCGCCCATCGTCAGGTGACCGTGCGGGTTGCGGGCGGCAACGACGAGCACGGGTCCGTCTCGCCGGATGCCGCGCAGATTGCCGCGGCAGGCGCTGCTGCCGCCGGGATGATCGGAGAAGAGGACGAGGCGGACGGCGGAGCGGATGCGAACCAGCTCTGACTTTCTCCCTTTCAGGCGCGACGGATTCCGGAGGAGAAAGCGTGCGTTTGCTCGGGGTCGTGGCCCGGTTTACGCCGCTGTCCATGGACCTGCCGCGTGAAATCCTTTATCGGTCTCGACGGATCTGGAAACTCGGGGCCGGGATGCGGATTGGATTTCAGGCGGGCGCCATAAACGAACGCGGCATGAGCGTCGCGCTCCACGATTATGTTGTCGGCACACAGGCACTGCCTGGTCACGAGGCGCTGGTTTTTTATGACGAGGCCAAAAGCGCGCCCGCGGTTGTCGAGAAATTCAGGCGGTCGCTGACCCTGGTTCCGGTGCCTGCGGGTAGGGACGGGCGCGCGCGCGTGGCATGCTGCCGCCCGGAAGCGGTCATGAACCGGTTTGACGCCGTGTTCCTGTCCGGGGCATATCCGACCGGAGATCTTGAACTGCCGCTGCCGTTCAAGGCAAAGCGGATTTTGCAGGAAAAAGCCATGCGGGCGAAATTCCGGCTATGGAAAAGCCTTTGAAAATGAAGCTCTACGACTGTTTTGTCTTCCACAACGAATTCGATCTTCTGGAACTGCGTTTGCGGGAGATGGGCGACTATGTCGACAAGTTCGTTCTGGTGGAAGCGAACCAGACCCAGAGGGGCGGCGCCAAGCCGTATTACTTCGCTGAAAACCGGGAGCGCTTCGCGCCCTGGGCCGACAAGATCATCGATCTGCAGATCGAATTTCCCGATGAGCTGCCACCGGCGCTGGGCGTCTACAAGAGCCGGCGCAAGAAGGACTGGGAGCGGGAAAACTATCAACGCAACTGCATCGCGCAGGCGCTGGAAAGCTGCGCAGAAGACGACCTGATCCTTGTGTCGGATGTCGACGAGATTGTTCGGAAAGAGGTGCTTGAGAAGGTCCTGCGGGACCGGCTTTACAAGGGCAGGCTGCTGGTGTTCGAGCAGAGCCTTCACAAGCACCACCTGAACCGGATCATGCCGGGAAAAAGCTGGCTGCTCGGCTCACGGATGATCGAAAAGAAGTATCTGACGACGCCGCAGCAATTGCGCCGGACAAAGGCGCGGATGACAAAGAAATCCTGGGTGCCGGCGGCTCTCGCCCAGCCATTTCTGAGGATCCGCAACAACAATCTCACCGGCATCAGCCGGCCGGTGAAAATCATCCCGGACGCCGGATGGCATTTTTCCTCCATGGGCGGCCTGGAGGCCTTCAGGACCAAGCTGGCATCTGTTGTGCACGGTCAGACCGTCGACACCAGCGACATCGAACGGCTCTACGAGCGGGAGCTCGTCGGAACGGAACTTGTCCCGCAAAGCGGTTTGCCGGAGGCACTCAACTCCGGGCTGTTCGATCATATGCTGGCGAATGCGGACAGGGCATAGGAAGGCCGACGAGACGTACGGGCTGTGCCTGCGGGTCGTGGCAGTCCGTCAGACTGCAATCTCGCAGATCCGTCTCACAAATGCAGATACTGCTCCACGTGTGCCCGGTTGGCTTCAAAGGCTTCGGCGGTGCCGCTCCAGACGATTTCGCCCTTTTCGATCACATAGTACCGGTCGGAAATCCTGGAGAGTTCGTCGAGGTTCTTGTCGATCAGGAGTATCGAGAGACCGCTTGCCTTCAGGCGGGCGAGCATGGACCAGATTTCCTCGCGGATCAGCGGTGCCAGTCCTTCGGTGGCCTCGTCCAGGATCAGGAGGTCAGGGTTGGTCATCAGGGCGCGTCCGATGGCCAGCATCTGTTGCTCGCCTCCCGACAACTGGAAGCCGAGGTTGCGTCTGCGCTCCGCCAGGCGGGGGAAGGCGTCGAAGACCTTGTCTTCCGTCCATCCACCGGGCGCCGGACGCGCCGTGGCGCGCAGGTTTTCGCTGACGGTAAGAGACGGGAAGACCAGCCGTCCCTCCGGCACCAGCCCCAGTCCCGCCTGGGCGATCCGGTAGGGTGGTTCCCCGGTCAGGTCCTCGCCCTTCACAAGAATCCGGCCCTTTCCGGGCTTCAGGAGACCCATCAGGCACCGGACGGTGGTGGATTTTCCCATGCCGTTGCGGCCCATGAGCGTGGTCACTTGGCCTTCGGTCAGATCGAGATCGATCCCGAATAGAACTTCGGCGCGCCCGTAGCCTGCATGCAGATCGGAAACGCTCAGGAGAGTGGTCATTGTCCGGTGTCTCCGAGATAGGCCGCCTTGGCCGCCGGGTCGTTTCGCACGTCTTCCGGGGCGCCCTGTGCCACGATCTGTCCGTCGACCAGCACCGACACCGTATCCGCAAGCTGGAAGATGGCATCCATGTCGTGTTCCACCAGCAGCATCGGGATCGAGCGGCGCAGGTCGGCCAGTATGTCGATCAGCATCGCGCTCTCCACCCGGCCGAGGCCGGCCATGGGTTCGTCCAGAAGCAGGAAACCCGGTGCACCCGCCAGGGCGATGGCAAGTTCGAGAAGGCGCCTTTCCCCGTGCGATAGATCATCGGCAGGCACATGGGCCCGGTCCGCCATGTTGAGGCGTTCGAGCGTCTCGATGGCTGCTTCGTTCAGGTCCTTCTCCTGTGCGGCCGGGCGGAAGAAGCGGAAGCTCGACCCGGACCTGGCCTGCACGGCCAGGGCCACGTTCTCCAGAACGGAGAAGGACGGCAGGACCGAGGTCAGCTGAAACGTGCGTCCGAGGCCCGCCTGGGCGCGTTGCCATGTCTTTCTGGTGGTGATGTCCTGGCCGGCGAGAACGACTTCGCCGGAATCGGCGTGCAGGACGCCGGAGATCTGGTGGATCAGGGTCGTCTTGCCCGCGCCGTTCGGTCCGATGAGCGCGTGGCACTGGCCTTCGGGCACGGACAGCGAGATGTTCCTGCTGACATGCAGCGCACCGAAATACTTGTTCAGATTGCGGATTTCCAGCGCATTCATGACGCATGGTCCTCGCTTGTGCGGGGTGCGTCGGTTCTCGCGGGTGCCGTCACCGGCAGCAGCAGGTGGCTCAGCCCTCCCTTTGCATGAAGCGCCAGAAGCACCAGCAGCGGGCCGTAGATCAGCCGCCATTCGTGAATGAAGGAACCGAGCACTTCCTCCACGATCACAAGGAAGAACGCTCCCAGAAGTGCGCCGCTGCGGGTTCCGAGGCCTCCCAGGACCACGACCACAAGAAGATCTCCGGAACGCTGCCAGGCCGCCAGTGCGGGGCTGACAAATTCCGCATGCTGCATTGTCAGCAGCCCGGATACGGCGGCGATCATTCCGGCGATGACATAGGCGGTCAGCCGGTAGCGGAAGACAGAAAAGCCTATGATCTCCGTTCGTTCGGGATTGTCGCGCGCGGCCCGCAGCACCCTGCCGAACCGGGACTCGCCGAGACGGTGCACGCCCCACCACACGAGCAGCAGGGTCAGCAGAACCACAAGATAGAGGTGGCCGCCGCTCTGGACCACGTCGCTGCCGAAAAGGGTTGCCATCGACCAGAGCGTCAGGCCGTCGTCCCCGCCATAGGGGGCAAGGGAGGTCAGCGTGAAATAGGTCATCTGGCCGAAGGCGAGCGTGATCATCAGGAAGTAGACGCCGGATGTCCTGAGCGCCAGCGCGCCGGTGATCAGGGCAAAGAGACCGGAGACCAGAAGCGCCAGAAGCAGCAGAACCAGGATGTTCTCGATGCCGCTTTCCAGACCGATGGCCGCTGTATAGGCGCCAATGGCCACAAAGGCCGCATGGCCCAGGCTGATCATCCCGCCCTGACCGATCAGAAGATCGAGCGAGATTGCCGCGATCGCCAGCAGCATTGCCTTGATCAGCAGGCTCAGCAGGTAGGTCTGGCCGACCAACGGCAGGACGAACGGGGCGGCAAGCAGAAGCGCGAAGATCAGCGCCATGAGCAGGAAGCTGCGGTCCACGCGGATCATGCGGCCCCCTTCGCGGGCAGCAGACCTTGAGGGCGTACGACCAGGATGGCGGCCATCAGGATGTAGATGAGCATCGAGGCCAGCGCCGGCCCGACCTGATTGGAAAAGGAGGGCGGGAACACCAGCTCCAGCCCCTCGGTCAGGAGTGTGCGCCCGAGCGTATCGAAGAGGCCGACCATGAGAGCGGCCAGAAATACGCCCCGGATCGATCCGATGCCGCCGATGATGATGACCACGAAAGCAATGATCAGGATATTGTCTCCCATGCCGGGTTCGATGGCGAAGATCGGTGCGGCGATCACGCCGGCAAAACCGGCCAGCATCGCTCCGACGCCGAAGACGATCATGAACAGTTTCTTGACGTTGACCCCCAGTGCGGACACCATTTCCGGCGTTGTCGCGCCGGCACGGATCAGCATGCCCACCCGGGTCCGGGTCACGGTGATGTAGAGCAGGGCGGCAACGGCGAGCCCGGCCAGGATCGTCACGAAGCGATACACCGGATAGCGCAGCTGTTCTGTCAGCTGGATCGATCCGGCCAGGAATTCCGGAGGTTCGATTGTCAGCGTGCCCGGACCGAAGATGACCTTGGCCAGTTCATTGAGAAAGATGATGATCCCGAACGTCGCCAGCACCTGGGACAGATGATCGCGTCCGTAGAGATGCCGGAAAATGAAATATTCCAGCAGCAGGCCGAGCAAGAGCGCGGCGGCGAGGGAAAGCACCACCGCAGCGGCAAAGCTGCCGGTCAACTGGTGGAAGGCGAAAACCAGATAGGCCCCCACCATGTATTGTACGCCATGGGCCAGGTTGATGAACCCCATGACCCCGAAGACAAGCGTGAGCCCGGCTGCGATCAGAAACAGGAGCGTACCGTACTGGAGTCCGTTCAGGCACTGGATGAGAAGGAGGGTCAGTGACACCGCGTCAGCCTTTTCATGGATCGGATGCGCCCGCCCCAGGTCGGGGCGGGCGCGATCTGCTTCCTACATTTTGCACTCGGCATGGAAGCTGTCGGCATAGTCGGTGACGACCGTCCGCTTGGCTGTCGTCCAGAACTTGCCGTCGTCCCGCTTCGCCACTTCAAGCAGATGGAAGTCCTGAACGGGGTAGTGGTTGTTGCTGAAGGCGAAAGACCCGCGCACGGAAGTGAAATCCGCTGCCTCGAGCGCTGCGCGCGTGGCGTCCTTGTCGCTCATGTCGCCGCCGGTCTTTTCCAGGGCGCTGGCAATCAGGTTGGCCGTGTCATAGGACTGGGCGGCGTAGGAGCCCGGAACATAGCCGTATTTCTCCTCGAAGGCCGAGACGAAGGCCTGATTGGCGTCGTTCTTCATGTCCGGCGCCCAGGCACCGGCGGACAGGAAGCCGACAGCAGCGTCCTGCTGCCCTGGCAGGGTGGTTTCATCGGTCGTGAAGACCGACGTGAACTCGATGCTGTCGCCAAGGCCCGCAGCCTCGAACTGCTTGACGAGACGCACGCCCATGCCGCCGGGCATGAAGGTGAAGAGCGCGTTCGCGCCCGAGGTGGAGATCTGTGCCAGCTCGGAGGAGAAATCCTGATGGCCGAGAGGCGTGAAGATCTCGTCCGCCACGGTGCCCTTGAAGGTCTGCTTGTAACCGGCAACGTTGTCGCGTCCGGCCTGGTAGTTGGGCACCATGAGGACGACTTTCTCGAAGCCTTCCTCATTGGCAATCATGCCGCTCACCTCGGCATTCTGGTTGTTCTGGTAGGAGGTGACGAAGAAATAGGGATTGCAGTTCTTTCCGGCGAAGGTCGACGGTCCGGCATTCGGGCTGATCAAAAAGGTATCGGACTGGATCACCGGCTTGAAGATTGCCTGAAGCATGTTCGAAAAGACGGTTCCGACGACAAAGTCGACTTCGTCACGTTCCACCAGCGACTTTGCCTTGAGCAGAGCCACGTCAGGCTTGAGTTCGTCGTCCTCGACGATCAGGGTGACGTCCTGGCCGCCCAGCTTGCCGTCGTTCTGGTCCAACGCGAGCTGGAAACCGTCGACGATCTGCTGGCCGAGCGCGGCCGGCGGGCCGGACAGGGTCACGACCATCCCGATCTTGACCTCCTCGGCAAGGGCAGCCGTACAAAGCGCGGTGCTTGTTATCAATGCCGCCGCCAGCTTCGCAATCGTTGTTTTCGCCTCTGCTTTCATAATCATTTTTCCTCTTGTCCCCCCTCCGGGGTTGGTTGAACTGCGGTTTTTCAGAGTTTCCGGGATGTCTTAGCGTTTTTATGTTCCCGTAGCCCCGTTGGGACCCTTGATCCTTGTTTGCGGTCAGGGATCCTCCCTTGTGGCGAAACCGGCCATCTTTGCGTAGCCTTTGACAATCG
The DNA here is from genome assembly GCF_947496995.1 of uncultured Roseibium sp. Lineage (GTDB taxonomy): Bacteria > Pseudomonadota > Alphaproteobacteria > Rhizobiales > Stappiaceae > Roseibium. Next base: position 160,958 of record NZ_CANMFD010000004.1, on the reverse strand, counting down.
CCTTGCGATCTTCATATCCCAAAATGTCGTCCACGTTGTCAAAACGACGCGGGCTCAGCTTCTCGACCTCGTCGATCACGCGCTCGGGTCCGCCGATCCGGTTGGTACGTACCACCTCGGCGGTCTTGGGCAAGCGTTCCTTTTCGTAGCGGTAAAGTGCTTCGCGCGGGTGCTCCGCAGCGGCCAGTTCGTCGGCAAGGCAGCGTGCATCCAGAATCGCCTGAGCCGCGCCGTTCGATCCCACCGGATACATCGGGTGCGCCGCGTCTCCCAGCAGGGTCACCCGCCCGTGCGTCCAGCGCGGCAGCGGATCGCGGTCGGCCATCGGATACTCGAAGATCGTTCCGCTGGCGCGAACGAGTGCTTCAAGGTCGATGCCGGGCACGTTGAACCGCTTTGCATAGGGCAGCACCTTGGCAAGGGACGCCTGCTTCGACCAGCTTTCGGGCGGCGGTGGCGAGACGGAGGCATCGGCCATGCGCACGTTCACCACCCAGTTCATCAACTGCCGTCCATCTTTGGCGGGCGCGATTGGATAAAGCACCAGTTTCCCGCTCAGACCGCCGGCGATGGCCATGGTCTCGCCATCCTCCCAGACAGGCCATTCGGCCGCGCCGCGCCACATGACGACACCGGCCCAGCTTGGTACACCCTCGTCCGGATAGAACCTGCGCCGGCCGACGCTGTGAATGCCGTCCGCGCAGATCAGCACCTCGGCGCGTATCGTGCTCGATCCGACACCGTCGATGGTGTTGGTGAAATGTGCGGTGACACCGGCCTCGTCCTGCACGAACCCGGACAGGCGCCGCCCGGTCAGGACGGCGTCCGGTCCCATGCGTTCGACCGCCGCATCGTAAAGCATCTTCTGCAGCCGGCCGCGGTGGATGGAAAACTGAGGGTGTTCGTGGCCGGCATGAAGCCCGCGCGGTTCTCGCCAGACCTCCTGGCCGATGCGCGTCAGATAGCGCAGCTCCCTGGTGCGCAGCCCGATCTCGTCCAGCCGCTCCAGCAGGCCGAGTTCGGCAAGCTCGGCGATGGAATGGGGCAGGGTGTTGATGCCGACCCCGACCTCGCGGACTTCCGGGGCCTGTTCCACGACCTGTGCCCGGATGCCCCGCTTGTGCAGCATCAAGGCAGTGGTCAGCCCGCCAATCCCTGCGCCTGCGATCAGGACAGTCACTGTGCGGCCTCTTCTTCCGGGGGGAGAAAATCGATGGCGTGGGCGGCGGAGACGGCAACGATCTCGGCCGGATCGGCCTCGGGTCCCAGGTTGTGAAGCGCCCAGAAGAGATCATAGAGCTGCGCGCTCGGGGTGACCCAGAAAAGCGTCTTGATCGTGCTTTCGGACTTGTTGAAAATGCCGTGCGGGATGCCGCGTGGCAGTTTGACAAGATCTCCGGGCTCGCCGACGGCTTCCTGCCCGTCGAGAAGGAAATCGAAGCGGCCTTCGAGAATATAGAGAAATTCGTCCTGGTCCGGATGGATATGCGGCGGCACAAAGGTTCCCGGGGGCAGGGTCGCGTGCCAGGAAAAGCATTCCTCGGTCATCTGCTTGGGCACATAGGTCTGGCCCAGAATGTTCCAGCGTATCTCGTCGAGACTGTCACGGGATTTGACGATACCGGGAGCCATGGCGGTCATTTCTGTTTCCTCCGTCTCTCAGGAGCCTGAATATCGGGAACCTGAAGTTTGATAGTCATGCGTCCGCACCAGCTTCGTGCTGCGGCCGGGCCTGCTGAAACGGGCCGACAAAGGCCGTCGTGATCGGCGAGTCCGGTTCCCTGAGACCTTCAATGATCGTGAAGTGGTTGTGATCGCCTTCAATTTCGCAGCGTACCGGAACGTCCAGTCCTGCCCACATGTCGGTGAGGAGGCGGGTCTGGCGGATGAATTCGGGGCGTTCACCGCCTCCGACCCAGCAGGTCAGGGGCGCGGCTGCCGCCGGTTGCGCCAGAACCGCGCTTTCGGCGCGCGCCTCCTCGAGATCCAGGTTGAGTGTCCGGTTCATCTCGGTGTGCAGCAGCGGGCGCAGGTCATGAAGACCGCTGATAGAAAGGGTATGGGCAATGCGTTTGAACACGGCGCCCGGCAGCGGGGTGTCGGAGCACAGCATGCGCGTTGCAAGGTGACCGCCGGCCGAGTGCCCGGACAAGCGGATGGGGCCGTCTACCAGCCCGGCAGCGGTTGAAATCGCCCGGCCGATCTGGGCTGTGATCTCGTGGATGCGGGCTTCCGGGGCCAGGGTGTAGCTGGGCAGACATACGGCCCAGCCCATTGCCCGCGCACCTTCCGCGAAATCCGTCCAGTGCCCCTTTTCCAGCCGCATCCAGAAGCCGCCGTGAACAAAGACGGCAAGTCCCTGAGGGGTGCCGTCCGGCCAGACGATGTCGAATTTTTCCCGCGGATGGTCACCATAGGCGATGTCCAGGTCCAGCCGCTGCCCGCCTGCCTGCAGGTCGGCCCTGTAGGCTGCGGCCCGGGCGGTCCAGAAGGGGGGCAACTCGCCGGAGTTGGCCACATGCTTCATGTTGGCGAAGGCGTCGTCCCAATCGCACAGAGGTTCAAGTGTCATTCGGGCCTATTGCGCATCGGGGGGAGGGAGGAAGTTCACTTCGCGCAGCGCGGACAGGCGCACCAGCTCCGCGGGGTCGCTCACCCCGTCCAGCTCGGTAAACAGCTTGTAGAGTTCGCGCGCCGGCGATACTCCAAAGATGCATGTTGCCGTCCCACCGGAGCGATTGAAGATGCCATGGGCGATGCCGCGCGGCATCTTGACGGTGTCACCGGCACCGGCCTTGAACTGCTCATCAGCGAATTCGATGTCCAGTTCGCCTTCCAGCATGTAGATCCATTCATCCTGGGTCGGGTGGATGTGCGGCGGCACGAAAGTGCCATCGGGAATGGTGGCATGCCAGACGAACGCCTCTTCGCTCAGGAGCTTGGGAACATAGGTGTGCCCCACGACATTCCATGTCAGAGCGTTCATGCCGGCATCGGCCTTCAATACGCCTTTTTCCATTTTCCGGGTTCCTGCTGTTACAGTTGGGACTTGATGCTCAGCCTACACTGCATTGCATTCGCGCAATCAATTATCCGAAAAACGAACCCGACTTCGCTATAGTTTTAAGCTTGAAGTAAATTGGAAGTCATGCACAAGATCGTGCCGGATGAACCTGGAACCGTCCTGCAAGGAAACCGATGGCCACAACAGGGGCTTTGCCAACGAAGGAATATTTCGCGCGCAATCCGGTGGTTCGCACCCGCGACCTGGAGGAGGCAAAGCACATCATTTCCGGCAAGCTGTGCGATCACAAGCTGGAGGTCGTTGGTTCTCAATCCGGCCTTTTCGTCCGCCACAATGCGGTGAGCGGGCAGAACATTTCCGCCAACTACCTGCATTACGGTGCCGACGTAACGGTGGATCCGGGACGGCTGGACTCCTTCTATCTGTTTCAGGTGCCGCTTTCCGGAAGCGCAAAAATCAGGCACCGCGGCGAGGAAATGATCGCGACCACACAGATGGGGACCATATTGAACCCGGACCGGGGCGCATTGCTGCATTGGAGGCGCGACTGCAGCAAGCTTCTGCTGCAGGTCGACAGGACCCGGCTGGAAGAGGCTGCCCGGTCGATAACGGGCGCCCCGCTGCCCGGGCCGATCAGGTTCAAGATGCAGGTCGATCTGGTCAACGGACCGGGGCTCCAGTTGAAACGTCTCGTGATGGCCTGCGTTCAGGCCATTGAAAACGGAGATCTGTTTCAGGGGTTGCTGGCAGCACGGGACCTGAGGGCGGAAGAGGATCTGGCGCATGCGCTGCTGACCCTTCAACCCAGCAACATCTCGCACATCATCGAACGCTCGGACCGCCGGGCCAATCCCAGGGAAATCCGGATGGCGCTTGAGTACATTCACGCCAACCTGGCGGAACCGATCAATCTGGCCGATATCGCACGGGCTGCACATATGAACGTGCGGACGCTTCAAAAGGGGTTCCAGCGGGTTTTCGGCCAAAGCCCGATGCAGGTCCTGCGCAATGCGCGGCTGGATACGGCGCATTATCTGCTGGCAGCGCGGCGCGATCCGCCCAGCGTCGGTGAAGCAGCTTATTCCTGCGGCTTTTCTCATCTCGGCCGGTTTTCATATTACTACAAGGACCGCTTCGGACATCTGCCGAGCGAACAGCGCTGAAGCAATCCGGCCTCCGCGCGCACCGCTGCATTTGCAAGGGCGCGCGCAGACAGGGAGCGCTTCCGCTACGCCGCTTTTGCGCCAAACCACGTCGGATCCGTTTCGCCCCCTTGCACCTGCGCTACAATTGATATAAACATATCTTTATATCGACATTGTTGGCAGGCGCATGAGTGAAGAACCGATCCTTTCCGTAGACGATACCCTTGCAGCCCTCAGGGCTGTGGGCGAGGCGACGCGGTTGCGGCTGGTTGCCCTTCTGGCGGAAAGCGAGCTGACGGTGAAGGATGCCACCGCCATTCTCGGTCAGAGTCAGCCACGAATTTCCCGACATCTGAAGCTTCTGGCGGAAGCGGATCTCATCCAGCGTTTTCCGGAAGGTTCCTGGGTCTATTACCGTCTGGCGGATGGGCCGGAAGGCGAGCTCGCCCGCGCGCTTGTCGCACGCATCTCGAAAGAAGATCCGGTTCTGGCGGCCGATCAGGAGCGCTGTCGGGCGATCCGCAAGGCCAAGGCGGAGGAGGCCGCGGCCTATTTTGCCGCGCGCGCGCTCACCTGGGACCGGGAGCGCTCGCTGCATGTCTCCGAAGACGATGTGGAAACCGCGATGCGGGCAGCCCTTGGCGATAAGCCGTTCCAGTCTTTCCTGGATCTGGGCACCGGTACCGGTCGCCTGCTGGAAGTGTTTTCCGACCTCTATACCTCCGCGCTGGGCATCGACGCCTCGCATGACATGCTTGCGGTCGCGCGGGCGAACCTTGCCAGGTCCGGCCTTGCCAATGCGCAGGTCCGCCATGGCGACGTCTATGCGCTGAACGTGCCGCCGCGCTCCTTCGATGTTGTCGCAGTCCATCAGGTTCTGCATTTCCTCGAGGAACCGGCGCGCGCGCTGAGCGAAGCTGCCCGGGCCCTGCGGCCGGGCGGGCGCTTGCTGCTTGTCGATTTTGCTCCACACGAGCTGGAGTTCCTGCGCGAGAAACACGCCCACCGCCGGCTCGGCTTTGCCCATGACCAGATGGAACGCTGGCTGGAAGCTCTTGAACTCGATCTGGAAAAGGTCACCGACCTGGTTCCGACCGAGGAAACCGAAAACAACCTGACCGTTACACTTTGGCTCGCTCGTGACCGCCGGATTGTCACCGACCTGCCTGCCCGAGATACGTCCCGAGAGGTCGCCTGAAATGTCTGAATCTTCTTCCCGCCGGTCGCATCAGGCCGCAGCATCGCCGATAACCGCTTCTTTCGAGTTCTTCCCGCCGAAATCCGAGAAGATGGCGGAAACGCTCTGGAACACGGTGCAGCGTCTTGCTCCGCTTGAGCCGTCCTTCGTGTCCGTGACCTATGGCGCCGGCGGTACGACGCGCGAGCGCACGCACAAGACGGTGGAGCGGTTACTGAAGGAAACGGACCTTGCCCCGGCTGCGCATCTGACCTGCGTCGGCGCGTCGCGGGACGAGGTGGATGCCATTGTCCGGGACTACTGGAACCTGGGTGTGCGCCATCTGGTTGCCCTGCGCGGCGACCCGCTGGAAGGCATCGGGACGCGCTATGTCGCGCACGAGCAGGGCTATGCCTATGCGTCCGACCTGGTCGCGGGCATCAAGAAAATCGCCAATTTCGACATCTCCGTTTCCGGTTACCCGGAAAAGCACCCGGAAAGCGGCAACTGGCAGACCGAAATCGACAATCTGAAGCGCAAGGTCGACGCGGGCGCCGACCGGATCATCACCCAGTATTTCTTCGACAATGACATGTTCGATGCCTATCTGGACAGGATCGCAGCGGCCGGGATCAACATTCCGGTGATCCCGGGCATCGTGCCGATCCACAATTTCGAACAGACCATGGTGTTTTCGGCCAAATGCGGCACGTCGATCCCGCAGTGGCTGGCCCGCCGGTTCGCGGGGCTCGCCAACGACCCGGAAACCCGCAAGCTGGTCGGGGTCGCGGTCGCCTGCGAACAGGTCATGGATCTGGTGGACAGGGGGATCTGCGACTTCCACTTCTACACCATGAACCGCGCCGATCTGACCTACGCCATCTGTCATATGCTGGGCATGGGAAAGCCCGCGCATGAGGATATCGCGGCATAAGCTTTCGGACGTCCGCCGCAGTTTTTGTGGGGGGCACCCGCCGCTGAACTCTTGTAGGGACCCCCACCCCTAACCCTTCCTCACAAGGGGGAAGGGGATCAGGCCTCAACTGCCGGGATGCGGCGTTCTTTTCAAAGGGGTGATTGAGCACCGCGTCGCGACGCATTCTGCGCAATTCCCTTCCCCCTTGTGAGGAAGGGTGAGGGATGGGGGTTAACGGCGAAAGCCGTAGCAAGATCGCCGCAGCCGGTGCGCGCGGTGCCCGTCAGGCTCCCGCCGCACACAATTAATTCAAGGGCGCTTCCGATACCTCGGCGCCCGAACCAAAAACAACGAACCAGACACTCTGGAAGGAAATACCCGTGATCAAGTCCGACGCCGTTGAGCGCCTCCGTGATCTTGCCAAATCCCGCATTCTCGTGCTGGACGGCGCGATGGGAACGGAGATCCAGCTTCTGAAGCTGGACGAAGCGGCCTATCGCGGCGCGCGCTTTGCCGACTGGCCGAGCGACGTGAAGGGCAACAACGATCTGCTCAGCCTGACGCAGCCTGACGCGATCCGGAAGATCCACGTCGATTACCTGGAAGCCGGCGCGGACATCGTGGAGACCAACACCTTTTCCTCCACCACCATCGCGCAGGCCGACTACGGCATGCAGGAACTGGCTTACGAGTTGAATTTCGAAAGCGCGAGACTTGCGCGCGAAGCCTGCGATCAGGTGACTGCAAACGATCCGTCGCGGCCTCGGTTTGTCGCCGGTGCCCTCGGCCCGACCAACCGCACGGCGTCGATCTCGCCGGACGTGAACAACCCGGGCTATCGTGCCGTAAGCTTTGACGATTTACGCATTGCTTATGCAGATGCTGCGCGCGGCCTGATTGCCGGCGGTGCCGATATCCTGCTGGTGGAAACCATCTTCGATACGCTGAACGCCAAGGCCGCGCTGTTTGCCATCGACGAAGTGTTCGAGGAAACCGGCAAGGCCCTGCCGGTGATGATTTCCGGCACGATCACCGACCTTTCGGGGCGCACGCTTTCCGGCCAGACGCCGGAAGCCTTCTGGAATTCGGTCCGTCACACCAGTCCGGTCAGCATCGGCCTTAACTGCGCGCTCGGCGCGAAGGAAATGCGGGCCCATGTCGATGAACTCGGCCGCATCGCCGACACGCTGGTCTGCGCCTATCCGAATGCGGGTCTGCCCAATGAATTCGGCGAATATGACGAGAGCCCGGAGCATATGGCCGAACTGGTCGGCGAATTCGCCTCTGCGGGGCTGGTAAATATCGTTGGCGGCTGCTGCGGAACCACGCCGGCCCATATCCGGGCGATTGCCGAAGCGGTCGCGGACACGAAACCGCGCGAGATCCCGGAAATCGAGCGGCACATGCGGCTTTCCGGGCTCGAGCCCTTCGTGGTCACGAAGGAAACCAATTTCGTCAACGTGGGTGAGCGGACCAACGTCACCGGCTCGGCCCGCTTCCGCAAGCTGATCAAGGAAGACGATTACGCCGCCGCGCTGGAGGTTGCCCGTCAGCAGGTCGAGAACGGCGCCCAGATCATCGACGTCAACATGGACGAAGGGCTTCTGGACTCCGAAGAGGCCATGGTCACCTTCCTCAATCTTGTGGCCGCCGAACCGGATATCGCCAAGGTGCCGGTGATGATCGACAGTTCCAAATGGAGCGTCATCGAGGCCGGTCTCAAATGCATCCAGGGCAAGGGGGTGGTGAACTCCATTTCCATGAAAGAAGGCGAAGAAGCCTTCATCGAACAGGCAAAACTCGTTCGCCGCTATGGTGCGGCCGTCGTGGTGATGGCCTTTGACAAACTGGGGCAGGCCGACAGTTTCGAGCGCAAGACCGAGATCTGCGCGCGGTCCTACAAGCTGTTGACGGAAGAGGTCGGGTTTCCGCCGGAAGACATCATCTTCGATCCGAACATCTTCGCGGTTGCGACCGGCATCGAGGAACACAACAACTACGGCGTCGACTTCATCGAGGCGACCGGCTGGATCCGCGAGAACCTGCCGCATGCCCATGTCTCGGGCGGCGTGTCCAACCTGAGCTTCTCGTTCCGCGGCAACGAGGCCGTGCGTGAAGCGATGCACTCGGTGTTTCTCTACCATGCCATTCAGCGCGGCATGGACATGGGCATCGTCAACGCCGGACAGCTTGCCGTCTACAACGATCTGGACAAGGAACTGCGCGAGCTGTGCGAGGACGTGGTGCTGAACCGCCGCGACGACAGCACCGACCGCATGCTGGAGGCGGCCGAGCGCTGGAAGGGCGAGGGCGGCCAGAAACGGGTGGCGGATCTCACCTGGCGCACCTGGGACGTTGCCAAGCGCATGGAACATGCGCTGGTGCACGGTATTGCGGACTATGTGGAAGAAGACACGGAGGAGGCACGCCAGTCCTTCGACCGGCCGCTGCATGTGATCGAAGGCCCGCTGATGGACGGCATGAACGTCGTTGGCGACCTGTTCGGGTCCGGCCAGATGTTCCTGCCGCAGGTCGTCAAATCCGCGCGCGTGATGAAAAAGGCCGTGGCCTATCTGATGCCCTTCATGGAGAAGGAAAAGGAAGAGCTGGGGATCACCGGCGATTCCTCGAACGGCAAGATCCTGATGGCGACGGTCAAGGGCGATGTGCATGACATCGGCAAGAACATCGTCGGCGTCGTTCTCCAGTGCAACAACTTCGAGGTGATCGACCTCGGGGTGATGGTGCCTGCCGCGAAAATTCTGGAAACCGCACGTCAGGAGAAAGTCGATATCATCGGGCTCTCCGGCCTGATCACCCCGTCGCTCGACGAAATGTGCCATGTGGCTGCAGAGCTTGAGCGGGAAGGCATGGACCTGCCGCTGCTGATCGGCGGCGCCACGACGTCGAAGATCCACACGGCGGTGAAGGTTCACCCGAATTACAAACGGGGTCAGGCGATCTATGTCACCGACGCCGGCCGTGCGGTCGGGGTTGTCTCCAAGCTGATGAGCGAAGGTGGACGTGAGCCATATTTCAGCGATATCCGCCTCGAATATGCGGACATCGCCGAAAAACATGCCGCCGGCCGGGGCGCGCAGAAGCGCAGTCCGCTTGCCGTGGCACGCGAGAATGCCTTCAAACCCGATTTCGCCGGCAAGCCTCCGTTTGCGCCTTTGAAACCGGGCAGCACGGTGTTCGACGATTTCCCGCTGGAAGATCTGGTGCCGCTGATCGACTGGACGCCGTTCTTCTCCACCTGGGAGATCAAGGGCCGCTACCCGGCGGTGCTGACCGACAACCGCTACGGTCCGGCAGCGAGGGCGCTTTACGACGATGCACGGCGGATGCTGGACGAGATCGTCGAGGGCAAGCTGCTGACCGCAAGAGGCGTGGCCGCGCTGTGGCCGGCCAATGCGGACGGAGACGACATTCGTCTCTTCACCGACGAGAGCCGCTCCGAAACGCTTGCGACGTTCCATACGCTGCGCCAGCAGATGGAACGGAACGCGGGCGGGCGGGCGAATGTCGCTCTCAGCGACTTCGTGGCGCCGCAGGGCAGCGGCATAAACGACTGGATCGGCGGTTTCGCGGTCACCGCGGGCCATGGTGAAGACATACTCGCGGCGCGCTACGCTCGGGAAGGGGACGACTACAACAAGATCCTCTCACAGGCGCTCGCCGACCGGCTTGCGGAAGCCTTTGCGGAAAAGCTGCACCAGATCGTGCGCAAGGACCTTTGGGGCTATGCGGCCGACGAGTCGCTTTCCAATGAGGATACGATTGCCGAGAAATACCAGGGCATCCGTCCTGCCGCCGGCTACCCGGCCCAGCCGGACCACACCGAGAAGGACACGCTGTTCAAATTGCTCGATGCGGAACGTCTGACCGGCATTGAGCTGACGGAAAGCCGGGCCATGCTGCCGGGATCATCGGTCTCCGGTCTTTATTTCAGTCATCCGGACAGCCACTATTTCGGTGTTGGCAAGATCGAAAAAGACCAGGTGGCGGATTATGCGGCCCGCAAGGGATGGGATCTGGCCTATGCCGAACGCTGGCTTGGTCCAATCCTGAATTACGACCCTGCGCGCATGGAAGCGGCCGAGTAGCCTTTTTATCTCCTGCACTGCCGGAACTTTCACGGCCTTCCGCGGTTTACCCCCGGAAGGCCGTTTGTTTTGGTGGGGGCGTCATTGACGTAACGAAAATAATACAAATTTTTGGCAATATGCACCAAGTGCGCTCTAGATAAGTGCACAATGTGCGCCTATATATAAGACATAACGTGGTGTGCGGGAAATCCGGCGCACCTGACAGGAGATTAAAATGAACGTTCATACCGCAAGATATTTTCTGGTTCAGCACCGTCAGGACTACAACCGTGACCGCCTGCCGTGGTTGCCGGCGCGGCTCTACCGCAGCTTTCGCGAAGCGATGCCGAACACTCAGGAGCCCAAGCAGGCTTCCTGAGTTCAGGGCCGAGCTACATCGGCCCCAATAACAAGAATACGACCCCCCGATTAGACGTTTATCATGCCCCGAACGTCTACTCACCTGACTACAAGACCCGGCTTCGGCCGGGTTTTTTGTTTTCTCCCACTGGGCCTGCACCTTACGCCGGAAACAGCTTGCAAAGCTCCGCGTGTCCGTTTGGGTGGATGGTCACGACCCGGCTGCCGGATTCCCGCCGCAGCCAGCCCTTGTCCTGGAACCGGTCGAAAAGCGCTGCCCCGAGACTGCCGGCAAGGTGGTTGCGCCGCTCGCTCCAGTCGAGGCAGGCGCGGCAGAGCGGGCGGCGGGTGGAACCGAGGGCGTCCAGATCGATGCCGATCGTGGAGATGAAGTGCCGGCCGTCTTCGGTCGGGCCGAGCCCGCCCTTGTCCGTTGAGACCACCAGAAACCCGCGATTTTGAAGACTGTCGTACATCCGCACGGCCAGGTCGCCGGCAAGATGGTCGTAGCAGATGCGGGCGGCGCGCATTGCCGGATCCTTCGGGCCCGTGCGGGTGCGCAGATGGCCCTTTCGCGCAGCAAGACCCATGAGCGCTTCAACGACCGTGCCGACCTCCGGACCGGCGAGGGTGAAATACCGGTGCCGACCCTGTTTGGCCTGGGTCAGCAACCCGCCTTCCATCAGCTTTTTCAAATGAGAGCTGGCGGTCTGTCCGGTGATCCCGGCCTCGGCGGCAAGTTCCGTTGCCGTCAGCGCCTTGCCGCTCATCAGCGCGCTGAGGATGTTGGCTCGGGCGGGATCACCGATCAGCGATCCTATGCGGGCAATGTCCGGGCCATCTTTCATGGACAGGTCGCCTTTACTGGTAAAAGGTCTTTCATGGTTCGATCCGTGTCGAAGCATTCCTGCCGCAGACCATGGCACATGGAACAGGTCAACGGCAACGGAAAGGCAAGACCGTCATGATCACCTGTTTCATCCGCTATCACATCGACCCGGCGAAAAAGGCCGCCTTCGAGCACTATGCCCGCAACTGGGGCCAGGCGATTCCCCGCTGCGGAGCGGATCTGATCGGCTATTTCGCCCCGCATGAGGGTTCCTCCACGCTGGCCTACGGAGTCTATACCATCGAAAATCTGGCCGCCTATGAGGCCTACCGGGCGCGGCTGGCCGCCGATCCGCTGGGGCAGGAAAACTACGCCTTCGCGCAATCGGAAAGATTCATCTTGCGGGAAGACCGGACCTTCCTGAAACTGGCGTCCGCGCCGCATGCCGGGAGGGAGGGCAGTCGATGATAGCCGTGATATTCGAGGTCATTCCGCATGCGGACAAGAAGCAGGCCTATCTCGACATGGCCGCCGAGATGCGGCCACTTGTCGAAAGGATCGACGGGTTCGTATCCGTGGAACGGTTCCAGAGCCTGACAGATCCGGACAAACTCCTCTCGGTGTCTTTCTTCCGGGACGAAAAAGCACTTGATGAATGGCGCAGCCTGACCCAGCACCGCAAGGCGCAAAAGGCCGGGCGGAGCAGCTATTTCAGGGATTACAGGCTCCGCGTGGCCCATGTGCTGCGCGACTATGGCATGGAAGAGCGGGATCAGGCGCCTGAAGACAGCCGCGCCGTGAACGGATAAACCAGCCCCATGCAAAACCGTTCCTTCGAATTTGCCCTGCTGGGCTGTCTCGCCCTTTTGTGGGGATCGTCCTATTTCTGGATCGCCCTGGCGCTGCCGACGATCCCGCCGGCGACGCTGATCGCCGTCAGGGTTCTGTCCGCCGCCGTGGCGCTTCTGGCGATCATGGCTGTGCGGGGTATCCGGATGCCGCTCGACGGCCGCAGCTGGCGCCTGTTCTTCATTCAGTCGCTGGTCAACAGCACGGGGCCCTGGCTGCTGCTGGCGTGGGGGCAGCAATATGCGGGCACGGCGGTCTCCAGCGTGCTCAACTCCACATCGCCGCTCTGGGTGTTCGTCTTTTCCTGGCTTCTGGTGGGCAGTACCCAGCGTCCGGGAATGCGTCAGCTTGCCGGTGTGCTGCTCGGTTTCGGCGGTATCATCCTGATCGTCGGTGTCGGTGCGCTGGACGACCTCGGACAGAATCTCATCGCTCAACTGGCGGTGCTGGCCGGTGCGGCGCTGTATGGTATCGCGGCGCTGCAGGGCAGGCGGTTTGCCGGGATGCCGCCGATCGTGACCGCCACCGGAACGCTGATATGTTCCGCGCTGGTGCTCGTGCCATTCAGCCTGGTGGCCGAGCAGCCATGGACGCTCTCTCCGGATGCGACCGGCATTGTCGCAGCCCTTATCCTCGGCCTTGTCTGCACCGCGCTGGCCTTCCTGATCTATTTCCGCCTGCTGTCGACACTGGGGGCGATGGGGACGGCCAGCCAGGCCTATCTGCGCTCCGGGGTCGGGGTCTTTCTCGGGGTGGTGTTCCTGTCGGAACGGCTGGAGCTGGAAACATTCGCCGGAATCTGTCTTGCCATTTTCGGGGTTGTTCTGATCAACTGGCCAAAGAAAGACAAATCGCGAGTCACGCCCCTTGTGGGCAAGGAGGTGTCATGAGTGTCCTGACTGTCTATGAGGCCGGATCCCGGCCGTCACTGAAGGCGAGTTCGGAGTATTTTACCGGAACGGTCTGGCAGGATCCGGTGATCCAGGCGCCGGCGCCCGCCAGCCTGCGTGCCCTCAAGGTGACTTTCGAGCCCGGTGCGCGCACCAACTGGCATACGCACCCGTTCGGCCAGACCCTGCAGATCCTGGACGGCGCCGGGTTCATTCACGTCTGGGGTCAGGAGAAACTTTCCATTCTGCCGGGCGACGTGATCTGGATTCCACCGGACGTGAAACACTGGCACGGCGCGGGCCCGACCACCTGTCTCGTGCATATGGCAATGCAGGAAGAACGGGACGGCAAGGCGACCAACTGGCTGGAGCCGGTCGATGAGGCGACCTATTCCGGAGGGATCGAAGCGCGGCGCTGAGGCCTATAGCCCGCAGATTTCATAAACAGCGCGCCGGGCAGCAATCGGGGGGAGAGGCGACCGTCGGTTTCAGGCCCCCAGAGGCAGTCTGATCTCCACTTCCAGCCCGCCTTCGGGCCGGTTCGCCAGTCTGATCGTTCCGCCATGAGCATGGACGATGGAGCGGGCGATCGCCAGTCCGAGACCGATTCCGCCGGTCTCCTCACTTCGGGATTCTTCAAGCCGTACAAAGGGTTCGAACACGTCCTTCAAGCGGTCCTCGGGAATGCCGGGACCCTGGTCCTGAATGCGGATGACAACTTCGGCCGCATCCTTCACAGCCTTGATTGAAACGTTTTTACCGTAGCGGATGGCGTTTTCGATGAGATTGCGCAGCGCCCGCTTGAGGGCCATCGGACGGCAGGACAAGACGATCCTGTCGGCGACATCGACTGAAATTTCCTGTCCGAGATCCTGCTGATCTCCGGCCAGAGCATCGAGAATCGCGCCAAGATCGGCTTTTTCCGCCGGTTCCGCATGGGCTTCGTCCCGCGTGAAACGCAAGGTGGCCTCGGTCATCGCAGCCATTTCTTCCAGGGTCTCTATCACCTTCTCGCGGTTTTCGTCGTCGTCGATGAATTCGGCCCGGAGCCGCAGCGATGTGATCGGTGTCCTGAGATCATGGCTGATGGCCGCCAGCATGCGGGTGCGGTCGCGCACGAACCGGGTGAGCCGGTCCTGCATTTCGTTGAAAGCGGTGGTGAGCGCCTGAACTTCCCGCGGGCCGCTTGGACGCAGCGGTTCCAGGTTCTCGCCGCGGCCGAGCCTTTCGGCCGAAACGGCCAGTTCCTTCAAGGGGCGCGTGACCCTGCGCACGGCCAGGCCGATAATGATGACGGCGGCGAGCGCCGTCAGGCCCAATTGCACCAGCAGGGGAAGGAAGGTGCCGCGCGGCGGACGGTAGCTGGTGGCGACATTGAGCCATTTGCCGTCCGACATCGGGATCGACAGCGCCAGGTCTTCCGGCCGGTTCATGATCTTGTTCAGGTTGCGCGGCCGCTCGTGTTTGGGCACCGCGCGCCAGCTCGGAGGATCGCCCGGAGCGGAGTTCCGGCTGGAGGGCCCGCGTTTTTCATCGGCGTGAATATTCAGATGCGCGGTCTTGCCATTGGCCAGCTGGGCATTGAGATAGCCCTGCAGGCGCTGTTCGACACTGGATCTGCCGGGTTCGGGCGCCAGTGGCGTGTCCCCCAGCCAGAAAACCGCGAACCGGCTGCTGCTGGCTTCCACGACCCGTTCCTGCAGCGACGGCGGGGTGTCCTCCAGAAGTTCGGCGATGGACACCGCCCGCGTCAGCAGGCTGTCTCTTGCAACGGCGACCATCGCAATGCGCCGTTCATCCTGAAAGATCCAGATGCTGAAAGCCTGGGCCGCGACGATGGCGGCCAGCAACAGCACGACCAGCTGCGAGGCCAGGGTGCTGGGCCACAGGAACAAAAGCACATTGCGGATGGACGAGGGTAATTTCATTCAGCCTGGTCTTTCACATCTGCCGTAAACATGTAGCCGCCGCCCCAGACGGTCTTGATCATCTTCGGATCTTTCGGGTCCGCCTCGATCTTGCGGCGCAGGCGCGAGACCTGGTTGTCGATTGAACGGTCGAAGACGGCCGCGGTTCTGCCTGTGGTCAGATCCAGGAGCTGGTCGCGATTCAGCACCATCTTGGGGCGTTTCAGAAAGGTGCAGAGCAACTGGAATTCACCGCTGGACAGTGCGACCGACGTGCCGTCCGGATCCTTGAGTTCCCGCCGCGAGACGTTGAGCGACCAGCCGTCGAAATACAGCAGTTCCTGTTCGATCGGGTCGCGTTCGCGGGGCGCAAGGGACGTCCTGCGCAGCACCGCGCGGATGCGGGCGAGCAGTTCGCGCGGGTTGAACGGCTTGGTAACATAATCATCTGCGCCGATTTCCAGACCGATCACCCGGTCCGTGTCATCGGCCATTGCGGTCAGAAGGATCACCGGCATGGCACCGGTTTCAACCAGGTGGCGGCACAGAGACAATCCGTCCTCTCCCGGCATCATGATATCCAGGACCACCAGATCGACGGAGGCAGCCTTCAGGGCCTTGCGGGCATGGGCGGCGTTTTCAGCCGTCGTGGCGCGCAGGCCGTTCTTGATCAGATAGCGGGCCAGTGTCTCGCGTATGTCGCGATGGTCGTCCACCACCAGGATATGAGGGCTCGGATCGCTCATTTTCGTCTCCATACGAGAGCATCCTGCAGTGCCGGGATTGTGTATGACAGCAGGGTGATCTCCTTGGCCGCGCCGGACAACAGTTTCTTGCGAAGCCACCGATCTGTTTGTTTCTAAGGCTTAAATAGCAGTCTGGGATTTATGGTGCCCACGGAACTTGTAACAAAGTGTGTCGGGATGGCCCAGCGGGACAGATGGCGACACTTCGGACCGGTATGAAGGGTATTCTTGCGACAATTGCCACCTACCTTCAGCTCATCAACGAACCAAGGAGTTGTTGGAATGAAACCGTTCAGGAAAATTGCAATTGCCGCTCTGGCTGCGAGCGTCGCGGGCGTCGCACTGACCGCCGGTCTGTCTGCTTCGGCCCAAAGCGGGCCTGCAAACGGGGACGGGGGCAAACAGATGCAACAGGCCGCCGGCGAGCGTTTCGCCCATATGGGCAAGCGCGGCGGACGTGGTCATGGCGCCGGTCCGGGTGGCGGCCGACATGCCGAGCGCATCTTCGAGCGTTTCGACGCGGATAAGGACGGCGTGATCACCGAGGCGGAAATCTCGGAAGTACGGACCCAGGGTTTCCAGTCTGCCGATACCGATGGCAGCGGAGATATCAGCCTGGAGGAATTCAAGGCTGAATTCCTGACCCGCAGCAACGACCGGATGGTCCGGGCGTTCCAGTTCGTAGACCGTGACGGCGACGGTACGGTCACACAGGCGGAGACCGATGTGGTTGCCAACCGTCTGTTCAAGATGATGGACCGGGATGGAAACGGCACCGCTGAACGCATGCACGGCGGCAAGCGCGGGCAGGCGGAAGGGCGTGGACCTGACGAAAGAAAGGCCCAGGGAGCCATGGACGGCAAAGGTGGCAACAGGGACGGCAAGGGTGGACCCAGGGCCGAAGCCCGTGGCCACGACGAGCGCGGCGGTCCGCGTGGCGGCCATCACGGTCGCGGCGGCCCGGGACAGATGTTCCTCGGGCTCTTCGACACCGACGGTGACGGCGCTGTAAGCCGTGAGGATTTCGATGCCAAGCGCGCCGAACTCTTCGCATTGGCCGACACGGACGGCAACGGGTCCTTCACTCTTGAGGAGTTTGGCCCGCTGTGGCTGAGCCTCAACGAGAACCGTGTCGTCGACATGTTCCAGCGCGCCGATGCCGATGGCAGCCTGGGCATCAGTGCCGACGAGCATGACAAGCGCCTGGACAAGATGATGGAACGCGCCGACCGCAACAAGGATGGCGTCATCACCAAAGCCGACTTCAAGGGCGGCAAACACGGCGGAAAAGGCAAAGGCCACGGCAAACACCACCGAGGCTGATGTGAATAATCCGGCTCCACACGCGGAGCCGGATGTTCACATGCAAGCGAACCCAGACGTTGGGACGACAAAGAGGGAGCCGCACCTGCGGCTCCCTTTTTTCCGTTTGTCATCGGCAGTCGTGGTCGCTGTCCCGATGCTACCGGCTGAACTCTCCAGCCAGATGATCAATCAGGGCGCGGACCCGGCGGGTAAGATGGCGGTTGGGTGGGTAGAGGGCGTAGACGCCGAAGACGTCGGTTTCATAATCCGGGAGCACGCGTTCCAGTCTCCCGCTGTCGAGCGCCGCCTCGACGGTGTAGAGCGGTGCGATTGTAATGCCGAGCCCGCCTTCGGCAAGGCGGGCCAGGGCGCCAGGAGAATTTGCCTGTATGGTGGCTCTGTGGCGGACCGCATGTTCGCGGCCTCCGGCGCGAAGCCGCCAGACATTGAGATCGACCTGGTTATTGTTGACGAGGCAGACGTGAGTGGCGAGTGCGCGTGGGTCCTTTGGGCGTCCGTGGGCGTTCAGATACTCCGGCGCGGCACACAGAACGAGCGGCATATCCACGAGCTTGCGGGCGATCAGCGTTGAATCTCTCAAGGATCCGATGCGGATGGCCAGGTCAAAACCTTCCTCGACAATCGCAACCCGGCTGTCGGTCAGCGTCATGTCGAGTTCCACATCCGGGTGCTGTTTCAAAAAGGGCAGAAGTGCTGCAGGCAGACGCGTGCTGCCGAAGCCGGTCGGCGCGGTGAGGCGAATCGGCCCGGCCAGCGCACCCTGGCGCTCGCGCACCAGAGCGTCCAGTTCGTCCAGCTGCTCCAGGATCGGACGGCAGCGCTCCAGATAGGCGGACCCGACATCCGTCAGCGACACACTGCGGGTCGTGCGGTTGAAGAGCTGGGTCTGGAGCTCGGCCTCCAGGTGCCGGACATATTTGCTCACCAGCTTGGTCGACAGGCCGAGCCGCCTGCCAGCTGCCGTGAAGGAGTTGTCCCGGGCAACGGCCATGAACGCCCGCATCGTTTCAATCCTGTCCACCGGGTTGCTCTCCGCCGTGCCGATTTATCTCCATATTGTACATAATTATTGAATAAACGAGGAGATTATTTCCAGATTTATCCGTTGGCATATTGGGCTTGGCGGGCTGTTCATGTGAACCGGCACCGCAGAAAAATCAGGATTTACGAGGAAACTGCCATGTCCAATGCCATCCGCATCCACAATTTCCCGCTCTCCGGCCACTGCCACCGGGTGGAGCTTTTCGCCAGGCTCACGGGCATCGACCACGAGCTTGTCTTTGTCGATCTCGCCGCCGGTGAACACAAGAAAGAGCCGTTCCTGACGCTCAATCCCGCCGGCAAGGTGCCGGTGATCGAGGACGGCGATATCGTCATTGCCGACAGCACCGCCATTCTGGTCTATCTGGCCCGCAAATACGCCCCGGACTGGCTGCCGGCGGATGCTCTGGCGGAAGCGCAGGTTCAAAGGTTCCTGTCGCTCGCCGCCAATGAAATCGCCAACGGCCCGGCCGCTGCGCGCCTTGTGACCGTCTTCGGCGCGGAGCTGGATGCGAACAAGGCAAAGGCGACCGCAACCTATGCCTTCGATCTGCTGGAAGGTCATCTGGAGGGCAGGGACTGGCTGGTCGGTGACCGTGTCACGATCGCGGATGTGGCGATCTACAGCTACACCGCCCATGCACCGGAGGGGAATGTCTCCCTGGAGCCCTATCCCCGGATCAGGGCGTTCCTGAAGCGTGTCGAAGCCCTGCCGGGGTTCGTGGCAATGCCGGTGTCCAAGGCCGGTCTTGCTGCCTGACGATCCGACGCGGCCGCCGGATGCTCACTCGCAAGCGTCCGGCGACCGACCAGCGTTAAACCATTAAGGCCGAAATCATGCACGAGACAGATCCGCTTGCATCCGCAACACGCTCCGCATCGCCCTTTCATGAGGGCGAACGGCGTATTCAGGAAAAGCTGGGGGAGCGCGACATCGAGGGCTGGGCGCGCAAGGCCATTCGCCCGTTCCTGCCCGACCAGCACCGGCATTTCTTCGCAGCCCAGCCGTTTCTGGTTGTCGCCGCGCGAGATGATGACGGTCGTCCCTGGGCAACCGTTCTGGAAGGCCCGGAGGGCTTTGTGTCTTCTGCCGATCCGGAACAGCTTCAGATAGCGGCGGCGCCGGTTCCCGGCGATGCGCTGGAAGGGGCGCTTATCGAGGGAAGCGATATCGGTCTGCTCGGCATCGAACTGGCGACCCGGCGCCGGAACCGGGTGAACGGTACCGTGGCGGCGCGCAAAGAGGGCGGTCTTCGTTTCACGGTCGGCCAGTCCTTCGGCAACTGTCCGCAATATATTCGCGAGCGGGCGTTCTGGTGGAGCTCCAGGGCACCGGACGGCAAGGCAACGCGAGGAACGGTACTGACGGAGGATCAAAAAGACTGGATCGCCTCCGCCGACACGTTTTTTCTCGCCACCGGCTATCGCGGCGACGGCGAGGATGCCTCGTTCGGCATGGATGCTTCGCACCGGGGCGGCGAGCGTGGTTTCGTCGAGGTTCTGAGCGGCACGAAGATCCGCTATCCGGATTATGCCGGCAACAGGCATTACAACACGCTGGGCAACATCCTGCTCGACAAGCGCGCCGGGTTTCTGTTTCTCGATTTTGCGACCGGCAGCCTCCTGCAACTGACGGGTCGTGCCTCGATTGACTGGGACAGCGCGGATGTTGCCAGGTTTCCGGGCGCGCGCCAACTGGTCACGCTGGAAATCGAAGAGATTGTCGAGCTGTCTTCCGTCCTGCGCCTGCGCTGGCAGGCGGACGCGGTCTCCGCCCGTTCGTTGCGGCTGGTCGAAAAGCACCAGGAGAGCGCCGATGTCATGTCCTTCGTCTTCGAGGCGCGTGATGGTGGAGCACTGCCTGCCTTCAGGGCGGGTCAGCACCTGCCGGTGGAGCTGCGCATTCCGGGGCTGGGCGGCAAGGTGCAGCGTACCTATTCGCTCTCCGGTTCACCTTTCGATCAGCGCTACCGGATTTCCGTCAAACGGGAGCCAGGCGGGCTGGCATCGACCTATCTGCACAATGGACTGGAGGTCGGCGCCATTGTCGAGAGCCGGGCTCCGGCCGGAGATTTCGTGCTGCCGGAGGTGCCCGGTCCGATGGTGCTGGTCAGCGCGGGGATCGGCGTCACGCCGATGTTGAGCATGTTGCATGCGCTCACGCGGGAAGGTGGCGGCCGCCCGGTCTGGTTCGTCCACGGCACCCGCGACGGCGATCACCACCCGTTTCGACGGGAAGTCGCCGAACTGATCGAAGCCGGGGCGGATATCGGGATGCAGATATTCTACAGCCGGCCGCAGGCTCCGGATATTCAGGGCAGGGACTTCCACCACGCCGGACGGATCACGGGCGATTTCCTGATGTCGATCACAGACAGGTTGGACGCCAGCTATTTCCTGTGCGGTCCTGCGGGTTTTCTGGCGAAGGTGAAATCGGAGCTGGAGGCGGAAGGCGTGCCGGAAAGCAGGATCCGATACGAAAGCTTTTGAGGCAGAGGCGCAGTTGGCAATGCCTCGTGCGCTCGGCTCCTCCTTGCTCAAAACATCCTTTTTTTAGCGAGCTGAACCGCGAGTAGGCCCGGGATCTCCGCTTCGCTGCGTCCGGGGTGACGTGAGGTGAGAGGTGAGAGGAAACGCCAGCCCCTCCTGCGTCATTCCGGATCTGCATTCGACTTGCGTCTCACTTGTCCGGAATGACTGGCGAGAGGGAGGTGCTCAGCGTCACTCTTCAGGCGGAAAGTCGACGTGGATGTGGTTGCCGTCCGGATCCCAGATGTTGAAGGCGACGGTGCCCGTGCCGGTCTGAACCGCGCGGCGATATTTTTCGCCGCGTTCCTTCAACCGGGCTTCGAAGTCCTGTGCGCCCGAGGCCGTGAAGGCGAAATGTTCCAGCTTGAGTTCTTTATCCGACCCTGTCGCTTCCGGGCCCTCGATTCCGACCAGGTGGACCGCAGCTGCGTCACCGGCGTAGAGCCAGGCACCGGGAAAGGGAAAATCGGGACGGGGGCCGGGGTTCATGCCCAGAACGTCCGCGTACCAGGCGATCAATTCGTCGAGCCGTGTCGTGCGCAGGTTGACGTGGTCGAGTTTGCCGATCTGCATCATGCTGCCTTCCATTTGATGGAGCAGCCCATGGACGGGATCTGCTCTGCGGGGCCTTCCCCGGTTTCCGCGACCTGCTTCATCGCCTCAAAGAGATCCCGGCGCAAATCGGGAGCCTGCCTGTTGACGCGTGTCGCATCGAGGCGGCCGCGATACTGCAGGCCGAGGTCCCGGTTGAAGCCGAAGAAATCCGGCGTGCAGGCTGCGTCATAGGCCCGGGCGACGCTCTGGTCTGCGTCATGCAGATAGGGGAACGGAAAAGCATGTTCTTCTGCCATCTTGCGCATGTTGTCGAAATTGTCGGCCGGATAGGCGACCGGGTCGTTCGAGCAGATTGCCGCGACACCGATGCCCAGCGCCTTCAGGTCGGCTGCGTCCCGGTTGATCTTGTCGAGCACCGCCAGAACGTAGGGACAGTGATTGCAGATGAACATCAGCAACAGGCCGTTGTCGCCCTTCAGGTCACCGAGGGCATAAGTGCCGCCGTCGGTGGCAGGCAGGGTGAAATCCGGCGCCTTCCATCCGAAGTCGCAGACAGGCGGTGTCGCGGCCATTGAGCATTCTCCCGGTCATCACATCGAAGGGCAGGCGCGAGGCGCCTGCCGGATGTTTTTAGTGTTCTTGATTGTCAAATCTGCCCCCGCAACGCGGTTGATGCAAGCGCTGCAGGGACCGATACGGGCTATCCGGGCCGATCATTCATATGATCTGGCCGACATCGATCCTGTTTCCGTCAGGATCGGCGAAGACGAAGGCGCGCAATCCGTAGTCCTTGTCCTGAAGGTGCCGGATGATTCTCAATCCGTGCCGCTCGCAGGCCTTCAAGGCTGCATCCGCGTCCGCGACAAGCATATGTGCCTGATTGAATGCAGGGGCCTTGTAAGTCTTTTGCAGGGACAGATGAAGTTCCGCGTCGTCCTTCTTCAGGATCATGAAGCCCACGGGATCGCCATTCTCGAAGACTTTTTCGAGACCGAATACTGCATGATAAATCTGCAGGGAGCGGTGGATGTCGGTGACCCCGAGGGTCGCGGCGATGCGGCCGAGGCGCTGGTTGGTGGAATTGTCTGAAGGCATGCCTTGTCCTTTTGAGCGTTTGGTGGCGCCATGCATCGGTTCCGGTCGGTGCCGGCGGCCAGTGCGTGTTCGCCGGTTCAACGCAAGACCGGCCGGGTTCGGCAGGTATCCAAGTGTTGATCGGTGCAAAAGTGTCAGGGCGGTGCCTTGATGTTTGATACATCATGGACCGCGCCTCTGCAATCGTGCAGCAGGCCGTGGCGGAAAGCCGGCCCCCTTCGGAAAAGCCCCTTCGGGAACCGGTGGGCAGCCATGCAAAAATTTCCGCTTGCATCGATCGGCAAACCGTCGCATATACGCCTCGCCCAAATTCGCACGTGCCCGTGGTCGTCCATGGAGTGTTGAAGAAACGCTTCTTAAGGGACCGCTGCCAGACAATCCGCCAAGGGGCGGGGCAGTATCATCCGGACGGCTTAAAGCAACGACGTAAGAGGGCTTTTTTGGTCTCTGCCGGGGTCTCCAACCTCCGGCGTCACTGAAGAGGCACTTGTTACATCATTGCCCGACGTGCGGCTCGGTTCTCCCGATCCAATCAACGGCATTCCCGACGCGGGAAAGCATTGTGTCTGCCCACCGGCAGCCGCCTTGCCCAACCGTCGCCGCAGTCAACCCGGCCTCCGGTTCCATCCCGGGGGAGGCCCGGTGCGTATTGCGGCACCTGCGACGAGAACCTGCAGCGCGCCCACCGGAACAGATGCGCGACTGCGGCTTGATTTGAGAAAAGGGATATCCCCATGAGCGACCGTATCCGCGACTTCCTGCGCCAGCGCCAAGACGACAGCCCGTGCGTTGTTGTCGATCTCGACATCGTCCGTGAAAATTTCGAAGCTTTTGCGAAGTCCCTGCCGGATACATCCGTTTATTACGCGGTCAAGGCCAACCCGGCACCGGAAGTTCTTTCGCTCCTGGAAAGCCTCGGCTCGTCCTTCGATTGCGCCTCCGTCGGCGAGATCGAAATGGTGCTGGCGACCGGCGCCGCCGCCGAGCGCATTTCCTTCGGCAACACCATCAAGAAGGAAAAGGACATCGCGCGTGCCTACCAGCACGGCGTTCGTCTGTTCGCGGTGGACTGTGTCGAGGAAGTCGAGAAAATCGCCCGCGTCGCTCCGCATTCCAAGGTTTTCTGCCGCGTGCTGTGTGACGGCGCCGGGGCCGAATGGCCGTTGTCGCGCAAATTCGGTTGCGATCCGGAAATGGCGCCCGACGTCCTGGAGCATGCGCATCGTCTTGGTCTGACCGCCTATGGGGTTTCCTTCCATGTCGGTTCGCAGCAGGCAAACCTGCAAGCCTGGGACTTCGCGCTGTCGATGGCGGCAGGCGTCTTTCAGGAAATGGCGCTGCGCGGCATCGAACTGAAAATGGTCAACATGGGTGGGGGCTTCCCGACCCGTTACCTGAAGGACGTTCCGGGCGTGCCGAGCTACGGCGAAGCGATCTTCCATGCGCTGACCAAGCATTTCGGCAACCGTCTGCCGTCGACGATCATCGAGCCGGGCCGCGGCATGGTCGGCAATGCCGGCATGATCGAGGCTGAAGTCGTTCTGATCTCCAGAAAGTCTGCCGACGACGAAATCCGCTGGGTCTATCTGGACATCGGCAAGTTCCACGGCCTGGCCGAAACCATGGACGAAGCGATCCGCTATCCGATCCGCACCCCGCGCGACGGCGACCGGACCGCACCCTGTGTTCTGGCCGGGCCGACCTGCGACAGTGTTGATGTTCTTTATGAGAAGACACCGTATGAACTGCCGGTCAGCCTGTCGATCGGCGACAAGGTTCTGATCGAGGCCTGCGGGGCCTACACCACCACCTATTCGACTGTCGGTTTCAACGGCTTCGCGCCGCTGGCGTCCTTCGTTATCTGAGGCCGTCGCCATGATCGATATTGTGGAGGAGGCGCCGGTTCATATCGGCGCCCGCGAGGCTTTGCTCGACCTCAGCTTCGGCGAGGCGCGCTTCGCCAAGACATCGGAACGCCTGCGCGAAGGCCGCCTGCCGGTCTTCGCATTCACAGCGCTTGACGACACGGGCAAGCTGGTCGGCACGGTACGTCTGTGGTCCGTGGCGGACCGCGACGGGTTCCAAAGCCTGCTGCTCGGACCGCTGGCCGTCGACCCGGGGTGCCGAGGCAACAAGGTTGGTGACAGGCTGATGCGCCATGCGCTCAACCAGGCAGCCATGCACGGCCACGGATCGGTGATCCTGGTCGGAGATCTGCCCTATTATGCCCGTTTCGGTTTTGCGGCGGGGCTGCTGGACGACGTCACGCTTCCGGGACCGGTCGATCAGGACAGGTTCCTGGGGCTGGAAATGGTTTGCGGCCATCTGTCAGGGCTGAACGGCCTGTTGGAAGCTGCGGGCAATCTCGACCCGGCAGTCGCCCCCGCGCCGCTCTCGAACGGCTTTTCAATGCCGAAAGCAGCCTGAGACTTTCCAACGCCTGTGCTGTCCCGGCCTTGAGCCGGGACCTGTCCCGAGGCCCCGGCTCAAGACCGGGGCGGCAACTGGGGGATCTATCGAGTCTGACGCGTCGCAAGTCGAAGGCTTCCGGGAAACTGACGCCAAGCTTGATATTCCAGTGAAAAGCAGTCAAACCTGTCCTCAGGCGCAATAAGTGCACTTTTTATGCAGGTAAATATTCCCACCGGACCGGACCCGTGATTAAGCTGTCTGGCGGCGGAACAGGAATTGATCGGAGAGAACAACATGACCGACGACACCAACGACGGCGCGCCGAAACAACCGGCGAAAACCACGACCTCAAAGCCTGCCCGCAAACCAGCTCGTAAACCGGCCGGCAAGACCGCAGCCAAACCTGCGGCAGGAAAACCGGCAACCTCTCGATCGGCTTTTGCAAAACCCGCAGCGGCGGCGGCAAGTGCGAGAAAGCCGGCGGCTGCAAAGCCTGCCAGACAGAAAAACGCCATGAAGCCTGCCGCGATCAAACCGGCGGCGACAAAGTCGGGAACGACCAAATCGGCAGCGAGTAAACCTGCCGTCGTAACACCGGCTGCCGTGGCTGTCGGCAAACCCGCAGCGGCAAAGCCGGCTGCTGCGAAACCGGCTGCCGCAAGAAAAGCGCAGCCTCCCAAAACGACGCCTCCGAAAGCGGCCACAAAACCGGCCGCCGCGAAAAAGACAGCGGCCCGTTCCGCGACAATGAAGAAAGCTGCTGCTCCGAAGGCTGCATCGAGGGCGGCCAGGCCCGCTCCGGCAAGGCGTCCGCAGGTCCATGGCACGATCAGCGGACCCGTGGTGATGATCGGGCTCGGCTCCATCGGCAAGGGCACGCTGCCGCTGATCGAACGGCATTTCAATTTCGACAAGAGCCGCTTCACCGTCATCGATCCTGTCGACATGAATGCCAAGCTGGTGACCGACCGGGGCTACAGGTTTGAGAAAACCGCTCTGACACCGGAAAACTACAAGGATGTGCTGACGCCGCTTCTCACCGAGGGCGAGGGGCAGGGGTTTGTCATCAACCTGTCCGTCGATACGTCGTCGCTCGACCTGATGAAGCTCTGCCGCAAGCTCGGCGCGCTTTATATCGACACGGTGGTCGAGCCGTGGCCGGGCTTTTATTTCGACGACAGGGCATCGGCCGCGGACCGCACCAACTATGCGCTGCGCGAAACCGTGCGCAAGGAAAAGAAGAGGAAGCCGGGCGGGACGACGGCGGTCTCCTGTTGCGGGGCCAACCCGGGCATGGTGTCCTGGTTCGTCAAGCAGGCGCTGGTCGATGTGGCCACTGAAACCGGTGTGAAGTTCAAGGAGCCTAAGTCCCGCAAGGACTGGGCGAAGCTGATGAAGAAAACCGGCGTCAAGGGCATCCACATTGCCGAGCGCGACACCCAGCGCGCCAGGGAGCCGAAACCGGCGGGTGAATTCTGGAACACCTGGTCCGTGGAGGGATTTCTCTCCGAAGGGTTCCAGCCGGCCGAACTTGGTTGGGGCACCCACGAAAAATGGAAACCGGCCAACGCCCGGCAACAGAAGAAGGGCTGCAAGGCCGCGATTTATCTGGAGCAACCGGGCGCCAATACCCGCGTCAGAACCTGGTGCCCGACACCGGGCGCCCAGTACGGTTTCCTGGTGACCCATAACGAGGCGATTTCCATCGCCGACTATTTCACGGTCGACGACGGCAAGAAGGTCTCCTACCGGCCGACCTGCCACTATGCCTATCACCCGGCCAATGTGGCGGTGCTTTCGCTGCACGAGTTGTTCGGCTCGGCCGGCAAAGTGCAGGACAAGCTGCATGTTCTGGAGGAAAACGAACTCCAGGACGGCACCGACGAACTGGGCGTGCTGCTCTACGGCCACAAGAAGAACGCCTACTGGTACGGTTCCCAGCTTTCGGTGGAAGAAACCCGCAAACTCGCGCCGTATCAGAATGCTACCGGCCTTCAGGTGACGTCTGCGGTCATCGCCGGCATGGTCTGGGCTCTGGAAAATCCGGAAGCCGGCATCGTGGAGACCGACGAGATGGACTATCGCCGCTGCCTGGAAATCCAGCGGCCGTATCTTGGCCCCGTCAAAGGCTATTACACCGACTGGACCCCGCTGGAAGGCCGCCCGGGCTTCTACAAGGAAGACATCGACACCAGGGATCCGTGGCAGTTCCGGAACATTCTGGTGCGGTGAGGGGCGTCATAGGGAAGGGGTAGCTTTGCCTGGATTTTGCGCAAACGCCGCTGGAGCAATCCGGCGGCGTTTGCGTATGGACGCGCAGGGGAGCGTGTGGGGAGCGCATGCCCACAGCACCTGCCGCCGGAATTTGCCGGCGGGCACTCAGCCAATATCCAGGCGAGCGGATAAAGCGGAGCAGGAAATCCTTGCATCCACTCAGGCCCTGCATGACGGGTGCTGGTGCGACCTGCATGAGCACAACAAAGGCTTCGCGAGGGATGCGCGCGAACCTGAATGAAAATTCAATCTACGTTTGCTTTGCACGATCAATTTCATTGACCGTGTCATTATTTTTTGTATTAATTCATTTGTAGAAAACTCTATCTATCTAGTTTTAGTTGAAATAAATAATAAGTCATTGGTTTCTATATAGAAATTTGATAATATTTATTCTGAGCCGCAATATAAATAGTATTTATGAGAATAATATCTTTATATTTTTTATTTTTTTAAAATATATACTTTTATTTTTGATGTGAACGCCTTCGAAATTTTCCCCAGCTTATGTAATGATTGCGTGCGCTTGAGAAGCATAAATCTGGCAAAAGCGAGAGTGTTTGAATTCGCAGCTTTCGCCCGGGCCAGCAGGTGCTGACGTTTCATTTTGTTAGGGAGAGGACAAGAGCATGGTGATGACGGCTTTGGAACGCTGCAAGTATTTCGGTGTCAGCAACATTCAGGGCATGGCCTACCACCCGGGGCCAAGCAACTATAAGAAAGGTACTCCATACGATTCAATCTATCACCGGTCGGATTTCTACAACAATATCTTCACGCAACTCTGGTCGGAGGAAGGCAACGACGAAACCGGTGTGCAGGGGCGCGGAGATCTAAAGCGGTTCAAGGACCAGCTCGGGGTAAATTTCATCCATTGCTATGACTGGTCCGAACCAATCATCCAAAGAGATCAACACGGCAAGGATCTAAAATTCCTGGTTCACAAACCCTTTTTCGATGCTTGTCATGATCTGGGAATGAAGGTCACCATTCCCATCAGCAACCATATCATGAGACTGATGGCCAGCGGAGATATGGCGGAAGCGCACGAACTGATCCGAGCCATTTTGGGCGAGGTCGGCCAGCGGCCTCCGCACCCCGCCGCGGGCATGATCAAGATCTTTAATGAATACGAGCTCGTCGAACATCCTAAACCGGAACATGTGGCCCAGGTGATATCCTGGATCCTCGAGTGGGAAGGAAACCTGGAAGACAAATTTTGCCTTCCGATCATGGTGTGCACGTCCTTTGGCATGAAAGACGACATCGAAGGTGCCGGCTACATGAAGGATGTGTTTCTGGCAATGAAGCGCAGCTCGGGCCTGAATCCAATAGCTGAAAAAGTCTGGCGAACGAGAATGGTGTTTGCGACAAACCCTCAGCGTGAAGGCTCTGCCATCGAGGACTACCTTGAAAACCGCCTTCCGGCGTATTGGGAGAAGAACAATATTCCGGTGCCGCCCGTGATGTTCACGGAGCTCGGGTCCAGTATCGAGCAGACGGGAAGCGAGGAAAAACAGGCTGAGTGGATGACCGAGCAGATCAAGGCATCCAGGCCAGGAAGTTCCGGGGGCAACATGCTTGGGGCCTGCATCTTCCTGAACGAGGAACGCGTTTGGGAGACCGGCCCAGAATTGACCTTCGGCATCACGCGTTTCGGACCGGATACGACCTGGGGCCGTCCAGACAAGAACGGCGAGGCGAAGACGGTATTTCCGGTGTGGGATAACGGTGGTTGGTTTTGGGGCAAGGAGGGAACCTACCCGGTCGAACAGCAGGTGCCGAAGCTGAACTACAAGAGCGTCGCCAATGCCTGGCGGAGGTCTGGGAAGGAATAACCCGGCTGCTCAGCAAAACTTTGGAAAATCGCCCCTGCCTAGTGGTGGTGGGTTTGGCCGCGCTGCGACTGCAGCGCGGTTCAGTGTTTCTCGACGGGGAGATAGGAGTGGTCTCGGGGCGATGCACTCAACGACAACCAGCCTCAATCTGACAATTTTCCTGGCTCTCGACAACAGCGTCAGGTCGATGTCTCGGCAACATTGCCGCTGCATTCTCGTGCGAAATACTCTGGTGCGAAGAGGAGGGCACGCGAGCCCAATGTTTGCTTTTCCCAGCCGGAGATCTTCGCGGTAAGCCTCAACTCAAAATGTGTGAATCGAGGCGAGCTGTTCATGCCCGGTCCGTGTCGCCGTCCCCGGCGCGCGACTTCTGTTCCCGGCAGGCCGGTCCCGGTCCGCGCATGTAGTGCAGTTCCGGCCGGTAGCGATCAGGGTTCACAGCCGCTTTCAGTGAACGGATCAGGGCTCTTATTGACGACAACATCCTTTTGGTTTTCCCGGGTCTTCAGCCGGATCTTTCCGGCAGTCACGACAGGCATCGCTTCATTTTTCAGGGTGCCGGCTGTTTGCGGCCATCGGTGGCGCGAAAGTTCAGGCGGTTTATGACAATCGCGAGGCCGGCGACGGCGACGGCTGAAAGGTGAATATAGGCGACGGGCGAAATCAGCGCGGCAGCAGTGGCCAGCCGGAGGACCGCTTCCGGCAGGCTCAGGCGGCGCGCGTCGAAGCGGTTCGCCGCCGAGGTCAGCATCCAGATCATCAGGCCGCTGCGCACAATGACCAGCAGTATATCGAGCGCTCCGGCATCGCTTCCTGCTTCACTCACCAGAAGCATCTGCGGATTGAAGGTGAACATGAAGGGAATGGCGAAAATGGCCACACCGATGCGGGCAGCCGACACGCCTGTGCCGATGGCGCTTCCGCCGGAGATCGCGGCGGCGGCATAGGCGGCGATCGCCACGGGCGGGGTGATCGCGGAGGCGACGCCAAAATAGAAGACGAAGAAATGTGCCGTGAGCGCCGAAAGGCCAAGCGCCATCATCGCGCTGCCGCTGATGACGATGATCGTCAGATAGGCCGGTAGCGTCGGCATGCCCATGCCAAGCAGGATGCAGCCGAGCGCCGCGATGACGAGGGTGAGGGTGAGGCTCTGCGAGGAAAGCGCGTCAAGCTGCAAGGCCAGCATTGTAGGCAGGCCGGTGGACGACAAGGAGGCGACGACAATGCCGATGGCACCGACGGCCATCATCAGCTGTGCGAAGGTCAGGCCGCCGCGTGCGAAAGCCTCCACAAGCGCGAAGGGGCGCTGGCGCACAGCCGGGTTCATGAAGCTGAGCGGGATGAGAACGGCAAGCGCGGTCAGGGCTGCACCTGAGGGCGATGCCCCCTGGATCATCGAGATGATGACGACGGCAAGCGGAATGGCCACAAGCGCCAGATTGCGCCAGTCCTGTGCGGTGACCATCATGTCGGACTCGATCGTCTCGGTGACCTCGATCCCGAGCCTGCGGCTCTCGAAGATGACCGACGCGAACAATGCGCCATAATAAGTGAGCGCCGGAATCAGAGCGGCGACGATGACGGTCAGGTAGCTGACGCCCACGAGATCGGCCATCACCAGAGCTGCCGCTCCCATGATCGGCGGCATGACCTGGCCACCGGTGGAGGCCGCAGCTTCCACACCGCCTGCGAAGTTCGCGCTGAAGCCCCGCCGCTTGATCATCGGAATGGTGATCACACCGGTTCCCACGACATTGGCAACCGCCGATCCGGAGACGGCGCCGAACAGGCTCGAGGCGAGGATGGCGGCATGCGCCGGGCCGCCGCGGAAGCGGCGCATTGTATGAAATGAAACGCGGATCAGCGATCCGCCGGCACCACAGCCCTCGAGCATGGCGCCCAGAATGATGAACGGGAAGACGGTGCTGAGAACGATGTCCATGATGTTGCCGAGCACGCCGTCGTCGAGAACCATCCAGAGGTTCTCGGTCGTCGCCTGAACGAAATCGCCACGGAAATCCCAAAGAAACCAGAGGAGGGCGGCACCGGCGACCAGCGCCAGAGGAGCCCCCCAGACCCGCCAGGTCATGACCAGCACGACAAGGCAGCCTGCAAGCGATGTCCATGCCTGCCACGGCTCGAAAAAGACGATGCTTTGATGCATCGCCGTGACATCGACATAAAAGCGCCAGCAGGCCCAGGCGGCCGTGGTGATCAGGAGTGTGTCGAAGAGATAGCCCAACACCTTGAACGGGCCGCGCCCCTGACGTCCGAAAGACGCAAGGACGACACAGATCAGCACGCTCAATGCGAGCACGCCGCCCCTCATGGGCTCCGCCTCGAACGGCCCGATGCGAGGCATCGGGCCGAACGCGGGAAGTTTGTGACCGAGAGGGATCAGGGCCATGAAGAAAGCGAGGGTCAGAGCCACACGCCTGGCCAGTCGTCCGCTTGAAAGGTCCGTTCGGTCATTCGGCATTATGCAGGTCTCGACCCTTGTTCCGGGCCTCTCCGAAGGTAGGGGTTATTCGGCTGGAGGAACGATGGCGGCGGGAATTTCAATTCCCTGTTCCTCGTAATAGCGCGCGGCCCCGGGATGCAGCGGAACGTTGTTTCCGGCCAAAGGATCATCCGTGGGAAGTTGCGCCAGCACGGCGACCGATTTCTTGTAGCCGTCGACACTGTCCCAGTATGTCTTGGTCAGGGAGTAGGCCAGGTCGTCGTCCATGTCCTTGTTGACGCCGAACACCATCGCATAGGCGGGGATCGAGATGGTTTCATCGCCGTTCACCTGACCGTCATAGGTGCCCGGAGCCACAGAGCTGTTGAGTTCGCCCATCTGGTTGAGGTACTTGGCCCATTCCGGGCTGTTGCGCACCTCTTCGGACACACCGATCAGCCGTATTTCCCGCTGCAGACCAAGCTGCTGAACTGCGGCGGCTCCAACCGGAAACGCTCCGACGAGGACATCGAACTGCCCATCCTGGAAGGCCTGTATCGCGGCGCCCCAGCCGAGCCGGATAGGGGTGTAATCCGTGTCTTCCTCAAGGCCGCCGGCCAGCCGGATCAGTCCGGTGATCTGCCGGTTGGCCGCACCGGCCGGTGGGCCGATGAAGATGCGCTTGCCTTTCATGTCATCCCAGGAATCGATCCCGGAATCCGCCCAGACGATAGGATGGAAAACACCGCCTGCGAACGGAAACAGCGAGCGAATGTTCGCTGCGGCTTCCTTCGCGCTGTCACCGGCTTTCTTGTAAGGGCCGGCGGCGTGCTGCATGGCGTTGAATGCCGGAGGCGGAACGACCGCCGCATCGATACGCCCGATACCCAGGCTCATTGCAGAGCGTGTCAGGGTCTGGTCCGAGTTGATCAGCAGCGTCACGCCGGATTCGGTCAGCGACTTGGCCAGAAGCTGCGGGACCAGGGTTGTCAGGCCGGCCGAGTTGCCGGTCTCGACCTTGAGCGACTGGGCCAGAGCACTCCCCTGGCATACGGTGGTCGCGACAACGGCTGCGGCGCATAAAGCGAGTCTTGCAATTCCTATCATGTTTCCTCCTCCTAAACACTCAATCGGCCTTGTCGGTTCAGGCCTTGGTATGGGGACGTTGACATATGATTGCATGCAATTCAAACACTTTTGGTTGCAATATCCGGCAAAACTTGAAAACAATGGGCGTGACGGAGAGGAAATTGCATGCAATTGAGAGAAGCTAGCAGTACCAACAGCACCGAGGCGGTGACCGCGCGTCTGAGGGAGCTGATTCTGAGGGGCGCACTTCCCCAGGGCGAGCGGGTGACCGAGTCCGGGCTGGCCTCGCTCCTTCAGGTTTCACGCACACCCATTCGCCTTGCCCTGGCAACGCTTCAGCAGGAAGAGCTTGTGGAGGGAGCACCGAACCGAGGGTTTCGTGTTCGCCGGTTCACGCTGGAGGACTTGCGGGAGATCATCGAGGTCCGCGCCACGCTCGAAGGCATGGCCGCACGCCTGGCGGCGGAAAAGGGCATGTCGCAGCAGCAGGAAGACACGCTCGTTCGCTGTATTGACGAACTGGAGGAGCTGATTGCCTCCGGTGCCTGCGATCATGCGACGTTCCAGAGGTTCTCCGAAATCAACATCGCCTTTCACGCGACAATCACCGAGATCGCCGCTAACGCAGCGCTGACCCGCTCGCTTGAGCGGACCACGAACCTGCCGTTCCGCTCCGCGCCCATGCTCTATGTGCTGCCGCGTGATGAGGCGCTGATGGCAATGAGCGAATCCCAGCGCGACCACAAACGCCTGCTCGATGCCATTCGCCAGTGCCAGGGCGCGCGCGCGGAATTCCTGATGCGCGAACACGCTCTCATCCCGCTGGCCAAGGCCGCGCTTCTGATCGAGCACATGGATGCGGCACTTACAATTCCGGCAGCCGCCGATGGAACATTCTGATCAAAGGGACAACCGATGGCTCGCAGGCCGAATTTTCTTGTTTTCGTCACGGACCAGCAGCGCGCCGACTGGTTGGGGTGTTACGGCCACCCGACCCTGCGTACACCCAATATCGATGCGCTAGCGGCACGTGGCACCCGGTTTGACGATTTCCACGTCGCCATGCCTGTCTGCATGCCAAATCGCGCTTCCCTGCTCACCGGCCGCTATCCCTCGGTTCACGGCCTGCGATATAACGGATGTATTCTTTCCGAGCGTGCCAACACGTTCGTCGAAGTGCTTGCGGCCTCCGGCTACCGCACAGCGGCAATCGGCAAGAGCCACCTGCAGCCCTTTACCGGTCAGCCCCCGAAAGGACAGCTCCGCGCCGAAACCGGTCCCATCGAGGAGGCGTGGAAACCGGATCCTGTAACCTACGAGGAGGAGGAGCCGGACACCTATTCCAGTGATCAACCCTACGCGATACGGACACCGTATTACGGCTATCAGCATGTCGAGATGGTGACCGGTCACGGCGACCGGTGTGGCGGACACTATGGTCAGTGGTTCCGGCGCCGCCACGAGAACTGGCGGGAACTGCACGATCCGGCGAATGAGCTGCCGCACAATTACAAGTGCCCGCAGGCTTATCGGACGCCGGTCCCCGAAGAGAGTTATCCCACGGCATGGATCCGGGACCGCGCCTCGGACTGGTTGCGCGCCCAGGCAGGAGAGGAAGATCCCTTCTTTTCCTTCGTGTCGTTTCCCGATCCGCACCATCCGTTCAATCCTCCCGGACGCTACTGGTCCATGTATGAACCCGATCAGTTTGAAGTTGCACTTCCCTATGAAGCGCACCGCAACCCGCCGCCGCCGCTCCGGTATTTGCGGGACAGGTGGGAGCGCAACGTGCCCGAAGAAATCTCCCAGGCTGCTTTCTATGCGGACGAACAGGCTCTGCGCGAGGCGATGGCGCTGACGGCCGGCATGACGACGATGATCGATGATGCGATCGGCGATGTGCTGGCCGCACTGGAGGACTCCGGCCGGGCCGAGGACACGATCGTCATCTTCACGTCCGACCACGGCGACTATCTGGGAGACTTCAATCTGCTGCTGAAGGGTGCACTTCCACTGCCTGCCATCACCCGTGTGCCTTTCATCTGGGCCGACCCGAAAGATCCGGTGCCGCGCACCTGCGGCAATCTTGCCTCCACGATCGATATCGCGTCGACGGTGCTGGAGAAGGCTGACATCAAGCCCTACTGGGGCATGCAGGGGCACAGTCTTGTCGACAGCATTGGAGGCGGCGAAGGGCCGCGCAGCTCCCTGCTCATAGAGCACCACGACGGCGGCGCGCGCATGGGCTTCAATGAGCCGGCGCGCGTGCGGTGCCTGCTCACGGATCGTTGGCGGCTGACCCTCTACAAGGATCAGGACTGGGGAGAGCTGTACGACCGGCAGAATGACCCGCAAGAGACGCTGAACCTTTGGGACGATCCGGAGCATGTGTCGGTGCGCTCGGAGCTGACCGAACGCCTCGTTCACATGATGATGAACACCATGGAGGAAAGTCCAAGGGCGACCCGGCTGGCGTGATCCGAGTGTTTCCCCTCGAACCTCCTGCCTCGCCACGTTGGGCGGTTCGGCATTGCCCCTGACCCACTACAGGGGCCGATGTCGCCGACAACGAGGAAGGCCGGCATGAAGCCGCTGCATCAGACAATCGGTGCAGCGGCTTCATCGAACAATCGGAAACTCCGGGCGGTGTGCCTGAAAGCGCGATCTTTCCGGGGCTGGTGAAACGCTCCCCGGATGTGTTTCCGGTCACGCTTTCTGTTTGCGTCGCGGCAGGGCGGTGAGAATGAGAAGGACAATCGAAATCCCTATCAGGACGGCACTGCCCGGCCGTTCGAAGAAGACCATCGGGTCTCCGCGCGACAGCAGCATGGCGCGCCTGAGATATTCCTCCATCATCGGGCCGAGGATGAAGCCGATGAGAAGCGGGGCGGGTTCATAGCGATAGAGCCGCAGCACATAGCCGAGAAAGCCGAAGGCGAGCATCGTCCAGACGTCGAACAGGCTGTGATCGATGCTGTAGACGCCGATGGAGATGAGGACGACGACCGCGGGATAGAGAAAATAATGCGGGATCTGCAACAGCCGCACCCAGATGCCTATGAGCGGAATGTTGAGCACCAGCAAAAACAGATTGCCGAACAGGAAGGACACGATCAGGCCCCAGAAAAGGGCAGGATGTTCGGAGATCAGCCGCGGACCTGGGGTGACGCCGTGGATCATCAGGGCGCCGATCATCAGCGCCATGGTCGTGCTGCCGGGGATGCCGAGCGTCAACGTGGGGATGAAGGCGGTCTGGGCGGCGGCGTTGTTGGCCGATTCAGGCACCACGACGCCCTCGATCGCCCCCTTGCCGAACTGGGCACGGTTGCGGGAGACGCGCTTTTCCAGGGCATAAGCAATGGACGAGGCGACCGTCTGGCCGGTGCCGGGCAGCGTTCCGAAGAAACTTCCTATAAAACTGCCGCGCAGGGCAGGGGCGAGCGCGCGCAGCCATTCGTCCGCCTGGGGCAGAAAACGCCGCCATGAGACCTTTTCCGTTGCGTAGGACGGTGTTGCGCCGCGCGCCGAAGTCATTGCC
This sequence comes from uncultured Roseibium sp., assembly GCF_947496995.1. Classification (GTDB taxonomy): domain Bacteria; phylum Pseudomonadota; class Alphaproteobacteria; order Rhizobiales; family Stappiaceae; genus Roseibium. Next base: position 124,886 of record NZ_CANMFD010000004.1, on the reverse strand, counting down.
TCGGAGACACCGAAGAGACCCATGGCGACGACGACTAGGCCGACGCCGTCGCGCAGGTCCTGAACGCCGCCGGTAAAGCGCGTGACGCCGCTGTTGACGTCGACGCCGACCGTGCCGAGAAGCACACCGAGACAGACCATCATCACACCGCGCAAGGTGCCGGAGTTGCTCACTACCGAGGCAGCCACCAGTCCGAGTAGCATGACGGCGAAATAATCGGCCGGCTGCAGCAACAGCGCGAACTCCGCGAGCACGGGTGCGAGCGCTGCAATCACGAGAATGCCGAAGACGCCGCCGAAGAACGAGGCGAGGGCGGTCATCAGAAGCGCCACGCCGGCGCGGCCCTGCCGGGCCATGGGATAGCCGTCCAGGCAGGTGATCGACGAAGAGGGCGTTCCGGGAATGTTGAGCAGGATCGAGGCGATGGAACCGCCGTATTCGGCGCCGTAATAAACCCCGGCCAGCATGACCAGCGCGGTTTCGGGCGGCAGGTAGAACGACACCGGAAGCAGCATGGCGACCGCGGCCAGCGGGCCGAGCCCCGGCAGGACACCGATGAAGGTTCCCAGAAAGGTCCCGAGAAAGCAGTAGAGAAGGTTCGGAAGCGTGGTGGCGGTGGCAAAGCCGAGCGCGAGATTGTCCAGCATCGGATCAGAACCCCTTGAACGCTTCGAGCGGCAATTTCAGCCCGACAATGAAAATCAGCCAGACACCGGCAACGGCGCCTGCCACGAGCGCGGCCCGCCGCAGGTGCGACAGGCGGCCGACGGCAAAGCTTGCGGCAAGCGCGCAGGCGCCTGCGGCTGGCAGGACGCCGAAGGCGGGTGTGACAAGCGCAAACAGGGCGACGGCTACGGCAACAGCGCCGACGGACCGCCAGTCCGCAGGCGTGTAATCCGGTGCCTGCCGCAGATCCCTGACGAGTGCGATACAGGCAAGGATGACAAGAACGAGCCCGGCGATCATCGGGAAGGCGCCCGGTCCCATGCGCCGCGGTGTGCCGGGATCGAGGAACGACAGTGCGCCGAGCCCGAAGAACAGTCCGATGGCCAGAAGCAGAAGCGTTCCGGACTGTTGCTTGAGCCGTTTCAGCATCATCCCCTTGCCTCCGCTGCCATGCCGGGAACGAACTCCGCACCGTTGAAATCGCCGCCGAGCGCAAGATCACCGCCCTTGAGGGCCCGAACGACCGGCTGAAGACGTTCTGCGATGTCGTCGGGGACGTCTCCGCCAAGACTGAGGCCGACATATTCGCCTTCCGCCAGACCAAGCGTGATGCTCTCATTAGGTAGATTGCCGGTCGCGACATCTGCAATCGCGCGTTCGACGCCCCGGTCGATGCGGGCGAGGGCGGAGGCGAGAAAGACATCCGGATGAAGCGCGACCCAGTCGAGCGCGTTACCGATCTGCCAGGCTCCCCCCGCACGGCAGGCATTGATCGCTCCGGCGCGGGCGCCGTTGAGCATCGTGAACATGACATCGGCTCCCGCTTTGATCTGAGCATCGGCCCATTTGCGGGTCACCAGGTTGTCGTCCTGGGAACCGCAGAAAGAGGTCAGAACCGTGACCTCAGGGGCGGCGTGGCGCACGCCCTCCACGAAGGCGGCGCGGGCCTTCAGGCCCGGCCGTACACGGTGGCCGGACAGATGGCCGACCGTCCCTGAGCGTGTCATCCAGGCCGCGAGGCAACCGGCGAGAAACGCCGATTGCTCCTGGGCGACATCGTAGCAGGCAAGGTTCGTCAGGCGGCTCTCGCCCTGAACGATCGCAAACCGCTTGCGACCAAAGGCGCGGGCGACGTGCGGCATTACACTGTCCCCCTGACCGCCGATGAAAACCAGCCCGTCAAAATCCGCCATTGCTGCCAGAAGGCTTTCGGTAATGGCGTGCGCATCATAGGCAAGGCCGTCGATGATGCTGATCCTGGCCATGCCGGCGTCCGCTGCCGCCTGCGCCCCCGCCAAACCGCTGGCGTTGAAACCGTCGTCATTTGCCTCGCCGACGACAACGACGGCAACTTCCGGTAGATCTTTCCCTGACGGGGAAAGCGGGCGAATACGCATCATTCACTCGCCTGCCTGACGAGCGGCGCCCAGCTCTCGGCAGAAGCCGCGACATAATCGGCGAAGGCTTCACTCGACATGTCCGAACGGATGATCCCCCAGGTGTCGAACTGCTTGACGACATCGTCGGATTGCAGCGCGGTTGCCAGGGCTTCCTGCAAAGTTCCGGTTATCTTCGCGTCGATGCCGGCGGGAGCCGAGATGCCCAGCCAGTTTTCCGCGACGATGTCATAACCGAGTTCGACAAAGGTGGGTGTGTCAGGCAGCGTTGCGAGGCGCTCCGGGGCGCTGACGGCGAGGGGGATGGCGTTGCCTTCCTCGACATTGGGCAGGTTCTGCGGCACGGCGTCGAATATCACCGGAATCACACCGGCACGGAAGTCGAGACGCATGGGCCCGGAGCCCTTGTAGGGAATGTGGGACAGTTCGACGTCGGCCTCGTTGGCGAAAGCGACGGCGAAGACATGGCCCCAGGAGCCGACCCCGGAGGAGCCGAAGTCCAGCACGCCCGGTTCGGCCCTGGCCTTTTCCGTGAAGGCTGCCATGTCGGGTGTGCCGAGTTCGGGAGACGCGAACATGCCCAGATGAACCGCGCCGATATAGGCGATATGGGTGAAATCCTCGACCGGGTCGTAAGGCGTGTCGGGAAAGCGGGTCGGTGCGACGCTGAACGGGGTGAGGTTGGACAGCATCAGGGTGTAACCGTCATTGGCCGCGTTCTTGAGCTCTGTCGCGGCAACCGTGCCCGCGGCTCCCGGCTTGTTCTCCACCACGAACTGCTGGCCGAGTTCGCTGCTCAGCTTTTCCGACAGGAGACGGGCAACGAGATCGCTCGATCCACCCGGCGGGAACGATACGAGGATACGCACCGGACGCTCGGGATAATCTGCGGCATATGCCGCCGGAGCAGTCACGGAAAGGCCGGCGGCAAGGAGGGCAATCGTCAGTCTGGAAGTGGCAGGCATGGCGGAACTCCTGGATGTGGATACGTAATGGCGAACGCGAAATTCAATTTCCAGAAAATGAAATTACAGTTTCATATTCACCGCAAGCGGAAAAACAGGCAATTCGGGCAAGTGCAATAAATTTGGTCAGACTGGTGAAGTCCTAGGCGGAAAATGGCCCGGAAATGCCGCGTTTCTCGCCGAATTTCGAGGGTTGCGGTCCAGGAATATTCCACTTCTCACAGCGATGAATGGAGAGCGCTTGCAATTTCAGCAGTGAAACCGTTAATTGGAAAGATGAAATCAGAGTTTCAAAATCACAGTGATGACGAGCCGTTCCTGGGCAGGGTGCAGCGTGTTCTGCCGGTGCTCAGTCCGGCGGAGCGCCGCCTTGCCGAATTCCTTCTCGACTTTCCCGGGGAGCTCGGCAGCTATGATGCTCAGGAGCTGGCACGGCTGTGCGAGGTATCCAAGGCCACGGTGTCCCGCTTCGTTCGGCGCATCGGCTTTGAAAGCTACGACAAGGCCAGGAAGGCCGTGCGCGACGAGCGCGAGACCGGATCACGGTTGTTCTTTGCCCACTCCGAGCCAGAGGCGAACGCCGCCGCGCTGGCCATGGACATGCGCGAGGACAAGGACAATCTCGACTGGACCTTCAGCAAGCTCAGCGCGGCCGATCTCGATGCGCTGTCGCGGGCCGTCATTTCGACACGCAAGGTCTGGATCGCCGGGCAGCGCATAAGTCATTCCTTTGCACAGTATCTCTATTGGCAGCTCACCAAGATCGTTCCCGAGGTGGTGGTTTTTCCGCAAGGTGGCGAGACCCTCGGCGAGCATGTGGCGCGGATCGAAAAGGGCGATCTGGTGATCGCGATCGTGCTTCGCCGCCGGATGGCGGGCACGAGCCGCCTTCTGGATGCGGTGACGGAAGCCGGCGGCGAGCTTGCGCTGATATCAGACGAGAGCATGCCGCGCCATTCCGGAGCGCGCTGGCATTTCCATTGCCGCACCCATTCGGAAGGTCCGCAGTTCAATCATGCCGCCGTGCTGGCGCTTTGCCACCAGATCGTCGTGCGTGCCACCTTGCTCAGCGGCCGCGAGGGCAGAGAGCGGCTGCGGGCGGTGGACGCCGTCAATGAGAAGCTGTTGCAGTATGAATAGAGGCGACAGTTGGAGCTGCGCCGTGACGGGCAGGTCATTCGGGACATATCACTTGCAGGTTATGAACGGGTTCCAGCTCACGAAATAGGAAACCGGCTGGAGCTTGCCGACGGTCACCTTGATCTGGATCTGATAGGTCTGTGTCCCCTTGTTGAATGCCTGGCCGATCCAGTAGGCCCCGGCGGGTTCTCCGGGAAGAGCCGGTTGCGGGCGCGGCATGCCGGCAGCACTGAAAACGCTGCCGTAAGAGACATTGATTGCCGTAATTTCCACCTCGTCTTCGGAAGACCCCAGTGCGTTGATGGGGACCGCGTTGAAACCGACAAGGTCACCGACGTTGCAAACGGTGCTGAGTTCGAGTGTCCCTTCACCGGTTGTGCCGTTGGCGACACGATTGTCCATCATGTAGATACCCTGGACGATATTACAGCTCTGCTGCCCGGCGACATAGGCAGTGTCCACCGCAATGGTGATGCTGGTTTGCGGTTGAATTTTCGTCGATGGAACAAGCGAGACTTCGGCCACGATTTCGGGAGTGGTCATTGTGGTTTCCTTGGGGGCAGTGGACATATCGTCCGATCAGCCGGCTTTCAGGCTCGGGGTAACTCTGGTCAAAATGGGAGTAGAGCAGGAGTTGAACGCACTGAAATTGATTGCGTAACGATCTGTTCCCTCGGCCTGCGCCTGTCCGGTCCATGTGGTCGCATTGACCATTTGCGGGGCTCCACCGGCGCCGAAGATGTCGGCGTCTCCGAAACTCCGGATCCGCAATTGCATGCCGGAAACCGGATCGATATTGAGCAGCGTCCAGCAGATATATGTGCCTGTGTTTACGACGGTAAGGAGATTTGCGGAGCCTTCGTTCGATCCTCCGTCGTGAAGCGTGTTGTCTACCAGATAGATGCCCGTGGCCTTGCTGTTGAGAAGTGCATTCGAATTCACCCAGATCTGAATGAAGCAGGAGCAAATGCCCGGTTGAATGACGGCCATAAGACTTCCTTCCATTAGGCTCTACGCGACGATGGTCGCAGCTCTTGTTGCTCTCGGCACCGGCGTCCAGTGGTGTCAGGGTAAGCGAGCCGAATATTTTCTGTCAGTAAAAAATACGTAAAAAATAGCAATCCGGCGATATTGGCGTTTCATTGTTAATATTCAGCTCGTCTAGACTATTATTTCATCTGGCATACCATGCATAAAATATACTTCATAAATAATGTATGCAGTAATTTCATCGCATAGTTTATTGGAGATATCTGCGGAGCGCGCCTTGCAGGTGCACCCGGGCGCCTGAAAGGCGCCGCTTTGTCTATCCTTCGATTATTTCTTGAAATGAAAACCGCGATCTGACGACAGCCCGCGCGGTTTTCCGGGGTGCTTCCACATGTCTGGATTTTACGAATAAATGATGGCCGTAAAAAATCTGAATAAAAAATTATCGCGTAAAATCAATAATTTACGCATTTTTGACTGACTGAAATCTGAAGGTCCCGACTACGTTGAAGCGGTCCACAGGCCACACCGATGGCCGAGGGATCGAACCTTCACGAGAGGAAAGTCAAATGACACTTGAAATCAGTTATGCAAGGCAATCGTTGAGCCAAGAACTGCGCGCATCTCAGGAAGCGGTGGAAGCCCTTGGAACCCAATATTCCATGACGCTGACCAACGAATCTGCACAGCCCTGGACCTTCTTCGTCTACCAGAAATTGCCCCAGCCGTCGGCGGATGTGTTCTCGATGGCCTGGTTCTGCTCGCCTTACAAGTTGCGGGTCGGCAACCGGATCAAATTCACATGGGAAATCGACTATAATTTCGTCTGGAGCGACACGGGCGTGTTGATGCCTGGCGTGGATTTCCATGCGTCGGGTGATGTGGACTGCAGTCCGGCCGGAGCCAACACCACAGAGTTTTCGCTGACAGATGGACCGGGCCTCAGCACGCCGGTCAAGGGTCCTCCGTCGGGATCTCTGGTCATCAATGATGCCGCAAACGTTCCGAACAACCGGTATTCCGTCGGCATCGGGATGTCGGGAACCGGCACCTACTGTGTTCAGGCCGGGACCAATCTGAAGCATACTTTCACGCCGACCCCGAGCTACTGGATCGCCGCGGGAACGAACGTGAAAATCGGCACGGTTCTGAATATCGATACGATCACCCAGACCGCCGAAGCCAAGTTCCCGCCTGCGGTCTACGATCTCAATTGTGTACTCCAGGCTGACAATACCTGGGACATTTCACCGGCCTGATCGTCCATCGCCCAGTTCCGGCTCCGCGCTATCTGCGCGGCGCCGGTGGGATCGGAGCGCGCCCTGCCGATGGCTGCACCTCCCGGCAGCGCATTCGCGCCTGTGACAATGCCTCCGGTCCCTTCTTCAACACGTAACATTGAAAGGGGATGAACCATGTTTTCTGGACCGCCCGTTGGCACCGTGTGCCCTTTTGCAGGACAGGTCGACCCGGTCTCGGGGTCTCCAAATACGACCTGGGCGAACGCGCCCTGCGCGAGCACGGGGGCGGCGCAAGGAACGCTTGCCGACTCGCCGTTAAGTCACGTGGAATCGCAGGGCTGGATGCTTTGCGACGGCCGTTACCTGAATGCAGCCGCTTATCCGGAACTCCACGCTGTCCTGGGTGAGCTTTACGGGAAGCAGAATTCCGGGGCGGACCTGGAGTTCCGCCTTCCGGACTACCGCGGCCTGTTCCTGCGCGGTGCCGATGCCGGAGCTGGTATGGACCCGGACGCAGGACATCGTCTCGACCCGACCGGGAACAACGTGGCGAATGTCGTCGGCTCTCTCCAGTGCGATGCGCTGCAGGACCACACGCACTCGTATGACATCACCCAGCCGGCAGCCATCTCGCAGCAGGGCAGTGCGGCGGGAACATCGATTTCGAGCAAACTGACAGGTTCACCGGATTCTCCGGCAAGGACCGCCCCCGAGACGCGGCCGAAGAATGTCGCCGTCAACTACATCATCAAGTTTCGCTGACAGGTGACCGGGACCGCTCGAACCGTTTTTCCTCCCGTCAACGAAGCTTGCCCGCAACTCCATCCGATCAACTTTAAAACACAGGAGAATACCAATGACTTCCAGATCAGTATCGCTTGCCTGCCTGCTGGCTCTCGGCATGGCTTGCGCCGTCGCCCTGCCTGCCGCCGCTCAGGACGACAGCGCCCAGGCCGGGACGAAACCGGTGACCTCGGGCGTGGTCATTCGCGGCGTCACCCTGGGAGGACCCACGGGTGTATCAGGTACGTCGACCGGGAAACAATGCGACTTCAGCGGCGAAGACGTCGACCAGAACGGCCGCATGACCGGGGCAAGCGTCAATTGCCGGCCCGGGGGCAATCTCGCAAACACGCTGGCGGGTCTGCCCGCACGTTTTGACGCCTATTGCGCCATCAACGCTCCGGTCAAAAGCGCGCGGCTGATCCAGGCGGCCGTCCCCGGCAACGCCAACCATTGCGATCTTTCCGGTATCACGCCGAAGGACGCAACTGGTCAGTTCAAAGGCGCGATTTGGCGTTAGAAATCTCCCGAAGTCTCCCGTATTGATCTGAATGCGGGAGACTTCGACGCTTCAAGATCGATCCGCTCTTCCGCTTTCCTGCGCCTTCGGCAATATTGAGACCTAAGCGTTCCATTGCTGTTTTCGGGACTGGATGGAATGAACGTCCTGAAATCCTGCTCTGCATGCGACAATTATCGATGGGACCCGGTTGGATGGGGCTCACATGTCACGCGGCAATTCACGGGCGGTTCTTGTCGCATGCAGGGATCGGCGGCGGTGATCGGCGTGGCTTTGTCAGCCGCGGTAGTTTCCGGGGTAGGGCGCCATGGGGTCAAGCTCCAGGGCCTGTTCCCATTGACTGAGGGTGAGGTCGACCAGCACTTCAGGATGCATATTATGGGGAATGGCGTTGTGAGGCAGGGTGACATAAGGCACGCAGGCCAATGCACAGCCGACCGTCCCTTTCTTGATTTTCAGGGCCTTGTGGCCGATGAAAATCTGCTGGTAGGCAACGCCCTGATCGGCTCCGCACAGCAGAATTGATCGCGCAATGTTGCGATCGATATCGACAAGCGGCGCTTCACCCGTGGTTTCTGTATCCGAGCTGTCTTCGATGAACAGATTGGCGGTCGTGAGCCGGTCCTGAGCGATGGCGATGGCAAGGGCGCACCATACCGTTGTTTCCCGCTCCGGGCTTATGGTCCGGGATTTGTTGGCGCACACCACCATGGAGCCCGGCAACGGCGGAAACCGCCGCTGGTTGCGCGAGCCGAACAGCCGGTAAGCCGCGTCCAGTAAGGGTGCCATCGGCATGACGGGTATTTCCACGCCATCGTGACGGGGCAGCATCATCAGCGGTTTTATGAGGCCGTTGGCCAGGTCGTCGTGCCGGGCCAGATCGTACCCCCAGACCGCGCCATTGACGCCGCAGAACGAGGACGCGGTGAGCATGTTGATCTGGCCGATATAGGCGTCCTCGCACTCCGCCCGGTCATAGGACACGATGCCGTCAAGGCCCGTGTCCATGTCCGCCGCCACCGTGCCGATGGACAGTTTCAGGGCGGCGATATAGCCCCATCCCGCCGCCGGCGGGTTCATGTAACCCGCGCAATTGGCCGGGAACGGACCGACCGCGTTGTTGACCACATGTTTCAGATGAAGATCATGGGAGGTCCGTTCCGGGTAGATGCTCATCATTCACGAACCCCGCTTGGGGTTGACATGAGCGGTGACCGACGCACCGGTATCCCTGCGGTCCGCTGCCGGATCCGTATAGTGGATTATGACCGACAGGCCGTCGCGCGTGTAGCGATGGGGTGAATTTTTCATGCCGGCGCTTGCCACCTGACGCAGATCGTCCGGTGAAATTTCCAGGTCCTTGCACATTTGCCCGAGCGTCGTACCCGGGTGCATCCAGATTCCGGTGTCATCCATGGCAAATCCTGCCTTGCGCAGGCGGGTCGTGTCGAAGGCAGGGCCGCGCTGAACACTGCGCACCGGAGAGGAGGGGACGGATGCCGCCTGCAGTTGGGTCGGGATGGTCAACAAATTACGCTCCGTGAAACGCACTTCCTTCACCGGGTTGGAGATCGTGTGCGGGAAGCAGTCGTGATAATAGGCGTTGACCAGGGATGCCCTCAGGTTGGTCTCGCTGAGCCAGGAGGCTCCCATACCGGAGTAATGACGGGTCCCAAGTTCGTCCTTGCCCATATACATCGCATTGAGGCCGGTCCAGAAACCGTCCGGCGCCCATTTGAGATAGTCATCCTTGTTTTTGAAATACATGTAGTCGCCGGGGATGGGCGGGTCCTTCAGCGGTGCGGATTTCATGAACAGGGTGGCCGGATTTGGCGCGCCTTTGAGCAGGCTCCAGGGACCGATGTACATGGTGCCGAAATCGGACGCCATCTTGTCAAATCTTTTCTGCCCCAGACCCGTCAGCAAGCCGAAATAGACGGCCATCTGGAACGCGCCGGCACATTCTCCCCGGAAGGGAAAGGTCGCATTGGCCATGGGAGCAATGGCCTCCGAGGCAAGCGTGCCCTGAACCTGGCTGAATTCCGCGTCGTCCTGCGCATGCGGATGGAGAAAAGCCCAGAACCTGCTGAGCCGCGACGCATCGGTACTGCCGATGCGCGGCTGCAGATCGATGGATGGATTGAAGTAATCCATGTCGTACTCGCCGGTATTGCAGAATGTCATCGCATCGATGGCATGAAGACGAAAGGCGATGTTGTCCTTCAGGTCCTGAAGCGAGGCGAAAGCGTGAGGGGAGGAGGACGCCTTCATGGCCTCGACAATTTCCCGGGCGATCGGGTTTTCCAAATTGCGTATCTCGAGCACCAATCCGCTTTTGAAGATCGGGGTGTCCTGCAGTTCTTCGGGAACCGTAATGTACTTCTCGATTTCGTGAAAAGTTTCGTCGTGATTGAAAAGCGTTTGTCCTGCCACCGAGAGACCGGTGTTTTCCGTTACCAGCTGATCCATTGACCCGTTCCTTCCAAGTCTGAAAACTATGCAGCCGGAAACTTTTCCGTCTGCTCAGTACAGTCTCCGCGTGTCAATTATTAATCGCTCAACCCGATTCCGGGCGTAAAAAATACGCAAATAATGAGTTCCGTAATTGTAATTATGTATAATGCAACTTTCTATGATGTTTTTAGGGACTCCAGCGGGAGGGGGCACGTTTGGAACTGCAACTCACTCTGCTGGACGGCTGTGTTCTCAGCAGTAAAGAAGGACACCAATTCCGGCTTGGAACCCGAAAGTCCTGGGCTCTTCTCGCCAGGCTGGCGCAAAGCCGCGGAGGAGATTGCACGCGCGAAAGCGTCGCTGCCTGTCTCTGGCCGCGCAGCGGAGAAGAGCAGGCACGTGCCAGCCTGCGTCAGGAATTGGCAGCCCTTCGTAAAATCCTGAAGGAAGGCGGAAGCCCGGACCCGTTCGAGACCCAGCAGGATAGCCTGGCCCTGCGGAGCGATATCGTTGCAATCGACACTCAGGAGCTGGAGAAGATCGCGCTTTCGGGTGACATCGAGCGCATTCGCCACATTCCGCACATCTACAAGGGGGAGTTCGCGGAAGGACTGAACATTCGCTCGGCCCCTTTCGCGGATTGGCTGCAAGGCGAGCGGTACCGTCTCTGCGATATCGCGATTTCCGCGCTCGAAACCGTCCTGGCCCATGACGAGAAACTCGGGGACCCGCATGTTTCGCTAAAGACAGCTCAGGCCATAATTGCCCTGGACCCCTCCCACGAGGCTGCGCACCGGAGGGCGATGAAGAGCCTGGATGCCCTCGGACGGCGCGCCGATGCCGTGATGCAATTCAACCGGCTGGAACAAATTCTGCGGCAGGAGCTCAATACGGACCCGTCCGCGGAAACGGTCGAAGTGTTCAAACGGCTCCGCCAGCAAGGAGGAGATTCAACCGCTCACCGGCTGGAACGCAGCAATGGCTTGGCGGGGGGCAAACCCGAGAAGCGTCTGGTCACCATCGCGGCGTTCGGAATTCCCTTTCAGACCACGACTGGTCAGCAGCTTGATGCCGAAGACAGCACCGAGCTCATGGAAACGATGGAAACCTTGTGCCGGGACACCGTTCCGAAATTCGGAGGCCGGTTCCTGGGCCGCTCCGGAGACCGGTGTCTGGCGATTTTCGGGTATCCGGCGGTGGGGGAACTTGACGCTGAAAGAGCCGTTTTCGCCGCAACGGATCTGCACGGCAAGAGCGTCGACACGACGAGCGGAGACGAGGTGCAGATCTGTTGCGGTATCGCCAGTGGAGAAGCTCTGGTGCAGATCGGGCAGGGGGATAACCTGACGCCTGGCGATGTGTCCGGCGGGTTGATCACACAGGCCACCACACTGAGTTTCACGGCCGCCGGCATCGGTGTCCTGGTGTGCGGAGCGACACTCGCGCTGATGCGCCGCGCCTTCAAGACCAGTTTTGTCCCGATCCCCGGTCACGCGACCGGTGCCTACCGTATCGGCAGTGAACGGGTCGCGGCCAACCGTTTCGACATCGGCGAACGGCAGAACACCCTGTCGTCCTTCACCGGCCGGGATGGAGAGCTGAAGACACTTGCCACTCTCTGGCAAAAAGTGCTCGAGGGCGGAGGGCAGGCTGTCTCGATTGTCGGGGAACCGGGCATCGGCAAATCGAGGCTGGTCCATCATTTCCTGCGCAACAAGGTGGTGGAAGTTGCCACGCGCCTGCATTTCAGCGGTTCGCTGCATCACAGGAACACGGCCTTTTATCCGCTTATCCAGGAACTGCGCAGGGTCATCGGGTTCAAGCCGTCGGATGACAGAGGCACGCAGGCAAAGGTCCTGTCGTCCTGGCTTGCGGAGCTCGGCCGCAGCTCGGAACAGGACCTGACACATCTCTGGACGCTGCTGGAACCGGATATCAGGTCTTCGGAACATGAGGCGGACGCGGCGGGGCTTCTCGGCACCATTCTCGGCTGTCTGTTGCAGATGGCTGAACAGGCACCGGTCATACTGGTTTTCGAGGATGTGCACTGGATGGATTCTAGCTCCTCGGATCTGCTGCATGCGCTGCAAATCGGCATAGCCGCCAGGCGTATCCTGCTGGTTTCAGTCACACGGCCGGTTTCGGAACCCGAATATCCGCTGCCTGAAACAGTCTGCCAGCTGGAGCTCAGCCGGTTGAGCAAGCAGCAGATAAGCTCGCTGGCGCGACACATCCGGCCCAGCTATCTCACCGAGGCCGATACCGCGGAAGTGGCCCGGCGTTCGGACGGCATTCCGCTTTTTCTCGAAGAACTGATGAACGGTCTGCCGCCGCAAGTCGAAGCTGCGGCGCAATTCGCCAAATCCCCGATCGTTCCGGCGAGTTTGCAGGAAACCCTGATGGCCCGCATTGACCGGATGGGGGACGAAAAAGAAATTCTTCACATCGCAGCTGCGATCGGCAAGGTGTTCGACTACGCCTTGCTGAAGGCGGTCACCGACTGCGGGGAGACTCGGCTGCAGGACTATCTGCAACAGCTGCAGGATCAGGATCTGGTGTTTCGAATAGGTCAGATCCCTTATGCCCGCTACGAGTTCAAGCATGCTCTGGTTCAGGAACTGACCTACATCTCGATCCTGCGCAGCACCTGCAGGAGCTATCACCAGCGCATCGCCGAAGCCCTTCAATCCGAGATCATGGCGACCAGTTCCATCGAGCCGGAGCTTATCGCATGGCATCTGGAAAAGGCCGGAGTGTCTGACAAGGCAATCGATTTTCTGGAAATCGCGGGCCGGCATGCGGTGGGGGTGTCGGCACATCACGAAGCCGCTCAGCACTTCCGCCGGGCGCTGGACCTGGCCAGCAGAAACAATGCGTCAGGCAAATACAATGAGAGGATCAAGCAGTTTCTCCTGTTACTCGGGCCCCAATTGCTGGCTGAAAGCGGATTTGCTTCGGCGGAAGTCAAATCCGTCTACCGGCGGGCGAAGTCCCTGTCGAATATCTGCGTGGACAAGTCTCAGAACAGCGAGATCCTGTGGGGGCTGTGGAGCAATTGCATCGTTCGCGCAGAACTCCACACGGCCGTCGAACTGGCAGAAGATTTTTTGAGCCTGGCACCGGAAACGGGTGACCCTCTCAACAAGATTGCCGGATTTTATGCACGCGGCATCTCCAGTTACTATAAGGGGGCGTTCGCACTGGCGGAACAGGACCTTGCGAGTGCGGTGGCTGCCTACGAGGCGCGGTTCGACGAGGAAATGGCCCTGCGGTTCGGGGTCAACCTGCGGGTTACCGCAAATGCCTATCTGCTCTGGATCCATAGCCTGTCCGGCAACTTTGACAGGGCCATCAGGTCCGCTGCGTCGCTGATCGGTGAAACGGAAGTCTGCAATCACGATGCCAGTACCGGATTTGCCCATAATTTCATTTCGGGCATGCATAATTTCATGGGCAACCACATTGAGGCGGAGCACCATGCGAAGGTGGCCGAAGTCCTCTCGGACGGCCAGGGTTTTGCCCAGTTTCGTGCGCAAGCCCGGATAAACCTGGGCCGGGCCCAAGACCGGCTCTGTCAGGCGCAGGGGCTGGAAATGCTCAGGCAGGGGCTTGCCGAGTACGTCGACACAGGGGCCCGGCTCGCCCTGCCTTATGCGCAAGCCTGGCTGGCCGAAGCCTTGCTGGAGCAAGGGAAACTGACACAGGCACAGGAAGCAGTTTCCACCGGACTGGATTTTTCGGCGCGTTCCGGCGTGCAATATTTCGACGCCGAACTCCTGCGCATCAAGGCGATCATTCTGGACCGGTTCGGCCCGTCTCCGGACGCGGAAATCATTGACATCTACGAGCAATCGCTCGCAGCCTCCAACAAGGTTGGAGCCTGCGCGCTCCATACCCAGGCTTCCGGCAGTCTGTTCAGTTTTCTCAAGCGCCGCGGCTATCACGAAGCGGCCAGCAGGATTGCAGTCGAAACACTGGAAACCAACGCCGTGAAAGGGTCGGCGCCGATATCGGAAAATGTCCACGAAGTGCTGTCCGGTTCAAGCTGAAGCCGCCACCCATGACCGGGCCGGCCCCGGGGATCTATTCTCCCAGCCGGACAACTTCCATCGGCTCGACGCGGCCCTTGACGGAGTGCGCGCCCATTGGCTTCTGCCGGATGTCCCCGTCCAGCCTTTCGGCGACCTCTCTCGAAGCCAGGATGATCACCTCCGCGTCCGGATCGATGTCCTTGCCGAGGCTTTCCAGTCTCGAGGTGGCGTTCACCGTGTCGCCGATGACCGTGTAGTTGACCCGCTCCGGGGCGCCGATGTCGCCGACGACGAGGGGGCCGACATGGATGCCGATGCGGATGCGGACAGGGGCCTCGCCGCGCTCGATGCGGGCCTGATTGTCCGCGTGGATGGCTTCTGCCATGCCAAGAGCGGCGCGGGCGGCCGGTTCGGCCGGATTGTCCAGATGCTCCGGCGCCCCCCAGAAAGCCATGACGCTGTCACCGATATATTTGTCGATGGTGCCGCCGTGCCTGGTGATCTCGGCGCCGAGCAGGGACAGGTGATGGTTGACGAAGTCGGCGGTCTGCGTCGCCGACATGCCTTCGGAGGCGGAGGTGAAACCGGCTATGTCGGTGAACAGCACCGCGACCTCGCGCGCTTCCGGAGGAGCGTCGGCGCGTCCTTCGCGCAGGAGCTTCTGCACGAGGGTCCTTGGGACATAGCGGCTGAACGCCTTCAGGCCCGAGACCATGGAATTGAAGCCGCCGGACAGGTCGTCCAGTTCGCGGATAACGCTGCCGGGGAGCGGTTCGACGTCGTCCAGGTTCAGGTTCGCAACCTGCATGGCCGCAATCGAGGCGCGCTGCACCGGCCGGGCGATACGCCGGGCCAGAAGCGCGGCGCCGACCAGGGAGAGCAGGAGAAGGCCGGCGCCAACGATGATCGCCACCATCAGTTCCTGAAGCGGCTGGTCGAGATAGCCGGCGGGGAAATGCACACCGATTCGGGCGGGCAGGCCCTTCAGGTCTTCGTTCTTCTGTTCGAGCACGACGAAGCGCTTGTTTCCGTTTTCATCGTGGCCATAGTGAAGATCCAGCCCCTCGGCGATGTCGAACGCCAGATTTTCGAGCTTCTGCATGTCTGCAAACGTCGCCAGAAACCCGTCGGAGATCTGGCTGACATGAAGCAGGGGCGTTTCAACACTCAGATGATCGAATTTTTCATGCAGGTCCTGATGGGCAATGATCTCGTGGCTGCCTTCCTTCATCAGGAAGACAGACATTTCATCGGTTGAAATAAACCAGGTGATCTCCGACATCCTGTCGAGAGACATGCCGATCAGCAGACTGCCGCGGTAGTCCTCCTCTTCGTAAAGCGGCTGGACATAGACGAAATAAGTGTGCTCGCGCTCCGGCATGAAGAGGGCGTCGCTCCAGAATGGCTCGGCTGTGCCTGCGGCCTTTTCGGTGAGCGGCAGGAGGGCCGGGATGTCGGCTGTAAGGTCCACGTCGCCGCCAAGCAGCACGCCATCGGCGTCCCCGCGGTCCACATCCACGCCTTTTCCCGTTTCATCGACCAGCACCAGAAAGGAGACCTGTTCCGTCGGAGCAAGGGCGCCGAAAAGAAAGCTGACCAAGACGTCCGGTTCATCGAAGGCGAGTTCTCCCTCTTGCCAGGCCAGCTTCGTGTATTGGCCGGTTTCGGTGACCGCGTGGAGCTGTTCGACGAATGCGGTTTGCGCGGACTCCAGGCCGAGGTCGACCAGTTCCCCCCCCAGTTGGCGGACGATCTTTTCCGAGGTGATGGCCTGTATGATCAGAATCGCCGCGGCGGTGATCAGAACGAAACTTCCGATTACGGTTGCCAGCGTCGGTGTAATGAAGAGTTTTTTACGCTGTGGCACGTTTTCTTTCCGCGTTTCCGCTGCCATAGGGCACGGCCCGAAACAGGCCTGACCAAATCCGACTATATCTCAATCTCTGTCAAATTCCGGACTTAAGCGCAATGCGCTTACAGGCCAGGGAAAGCAGGGCCGGGAAGGCAAGAGCGACCCAGGGCGGTGAGGGTGTCTTCATCCGGTCCCTGCCAGAGTGACCTAGCGTTTACAGGCATTTGCCGTGTAATTTCCGCGGGTAGATTCAATTATTCCTAACTTTTTGATATTATTAATTAATATCCTTCCTAATAATCGCGAAGCCTATTGAAATCCAGGGTTGCTATATGTCGTTTGTTCCCCTCCGGTGCTTGCTGCCGCTTCTTCTACTTGCAGCTGCGACTTTTCCGGTGAAGGCGGCCGAGATGCTGCTGGCAACGGACGAGTGGTCCCCAAGGACAATACCGGCACTCAGGAGCAAGGCGGGACCGGATGTGGATCTCATCAGGGAGATTGCCAGGCGAAGCGATGCGGACCTGAAGGTCGCCCAGATGCCCTGGGGACGGGGGCTCGCCTCGATGCAGAGCGGTGCCGTCGATGTCATGACCGGCCTGGCCTACCGGGACGAACAGGCCAAATACATCGTCTATACGGATACGCCCTATTTCCAATGCAGGACGGCGTTCTACTCGCTGCGCGGAGTGTCACAGGATATTCGCGGCTACTCGGACCTTGCCGGACACCAGATCGGCTACGTGCTGCATTCGGCCCATTTCGACCGGTTCGATACGGACGCAACCCTGAACAAGGTCGGCGTTCCGGCGGAACAGACCCTCATCGACATGCTGCTGAAGCGCCGATTTGCAGTGGTGATCGGGACAGATTGCCAATTCGATTATTATATCAGACAGCAGGGACTGGCTGCCGTCGTTGAAAAAGCGCCTTACAGTCCGGGCAGCGCCGTGGATCTTTTTCTCGGGGTCTCCAAGAAATCCGCGTGGGCCGGACGGATTGACACGCTGAACAGGATCATCAGGGATCTTGTCGATGAAGGCTATGTCGACAGGATTACCCGGGAATATTCCCGGGCACCGTCATAACGACATCCGCCTGTCCGGTTGGTTCGCAGCATGTGAATGCGCTTCTTCAACTGACGAGAGCGTTGTCCGCATGTAAATTCGGACAGTGTCATTATCTACGGGCGCAAAGCCGACAGGTTGCATTGGTCCGATAGCTACTCCTAGAGTTAAGGTGTGTTGAATTTCCGGAAATCTGTCTGGAACAGTCGTGATTTCACAAATCCGGCAGTTGCGCACCATTGGGGGGAGCATATGCACCGGCTACTTGTCTATGCCCTTTGTGGCATCCTGACATCCGCAAGCTGTGTATCCGCGCAAGAAAAACTGCGCTTTTCGGGCTTTACGGCGCGAGGTTTCACGCCGGTCGCCGAACAGATCCTTTCCAGTGCCTATGCGGAACTGGGTATCGAGATCGAGACAGTCATTTCGAACCCGCGCCGGGCTCTTCTCGACGCCGCTTCGGGCAAAACCGACGGCGAACTCGTGCGGATCAAGAATGTCGCCGATCGGTACGAGACACTGATCCGGGTCGATGTACCTGTCGTGGTCTCGCGCATTTCTGCTTTTACCCGCAATTCGCAATTGCAGGGAAAATCCCTGTCCGAGCTCAAGTATCTCAGGGCCGGGCACATATCCGGCGCGCGCTTCGGAGCTGAGATCACCGAGGGTTTTTCGGAAGTCTGGACGGCGGAAACACCCGAACAGCTGATGGAGATGCTTCTTCGGGACCGCGTCGACGTGGTTGTTATCAGTGAAAACTCCGGCCATCGGCTTATCAGCGAAATGGGTTTGAGCGATGTCTTCTCGATTCAGCCTCCGTTGAAGGAAATCGCCTTCTATCATTTCCTGCATGTGAAACACGCCGACCTGGTTCCCCTGATCGAGGACGTTCTCAGACGTCGGATCGGGAACACCGAAGGGGATGGGCAGGACGATTCCAATCGGCGTGAACCTGCCACCAAATTTTTGACCCGGCTCCAGTTCGAAATGAGCTGATATTCTAACTCTCCCGGTCTGGATCTTGAAGCGAAGAGGGGGAGGGCCGGTTGAATCCGGTGCTGAGCCCGGCACGCGCACGACTGTCTTCAAGCCGTCAGGAAAAAGCTCGACGCGCATCTTCCGGAGGATTAAAACCGCGCAAAATACTTGCGGGAGGAACCATGAAGCCGACCAATCCGGTGTTTACCGGCATCGACACGACCGTGTTTGAAACCATGTCCCGTCTTGCCATGGCTCATGGCGCGGTCAATCTGGGGCAGGGGTTCCCCGATGTGGACGGGCCGGAAGACATCCGCGAGGCCGCGGCGCGGGCGCTGCAGGACGGACCGAACCAGTATCCGCCTATGCTCGGCGTGCCGGAATTGCGCCAGGCGGTTGCGGAGACGAACAAGCGCTTTTACGGCCTCGACATCGATCCCCTGAGCGAGGTTCTGGTGACGTCGGGTGCAACGGAGGCACTTGCCGACTGTATTCTCGCGCTCGTGTCTCCCGGCGATGAAGTGGTGCTGATCGAACCGCTGTATGACTGCTATCTGCCGATTGTAAAACGGGCGGGCGGTGTGCCTGTCCGCGTGCGGGTGACACCGCCGGAGTGGCAACTGGACAGGCAGGCGCTGCAGAACGCGTTTTCCGACAAGACCAAGGCCATTCTCCTCAACAATCCGATGAACCCGACCGCCAAGGTGTTTTCCGACGACGAGCTGCAATTCATCGCGGACCTTTGCATCAAACACGATGCCTATGCGATCTGTGACGAAGTCTATGAGCATCTGGTGTTTGAGGGGCTTTCACACAGGCCTCTCATGGCTTTCGACGGCATGCGTGAGCGCACGGTGCGGATCGGGTCCGCCGGCAAGACATTCTCGCTGACCGGATGGAAGGTCGGCTATGTCACCGGACCGGCCGGCCTGTTGGACCCGATTGCAAAGGCGCATCAATGGGTGACGTTCACGACGCCTCCGGCTCTGCAAAAGGCGGTTGCCTTCGGCCTGCGCAAGGATGACGATTACTATCAGGCCTTCACGCATGACCTGATGACGAAGCGCGACCGGATGGCGGACGGTCTGGCCGCTCTCGGTTTCACTGTTCTTCCCTGCAAGGCGACCTATTTCCTGACGTGTGGCTTTGCAGGTCTCGGACTGGGCAGGACGGATGTCGAGGCCTGCGAGACGCTGGTGAAACAGGCAGGCGTTGCTGCCGTGCCTGTTTCGGCCTTCTACGGATCCGATGCGCCGACCGGTTATATCCGCTTCTGTTTCTGCAAGCGGGAGGAGGTCATCGACGAGGCCCTGGCGCGGCTCTCTGCCTTTTTGACTGCAGGGCGGGCCGAATCCGCCTAGGTTATCTGCTTGAAATGTTTCGCGTTCAGGTGGACGCGGAAAATGACCCTGTTCCGGATGAGAAACCACATGGACAATCCCGCACTCGTGGACGTTACCCGCGGCAGCCTGACCGAAAGTCTTCACCGCGGCAGCGTGGCGGTTTGCGATGCTGGCGGCAAACTCGTTTGCAGCATCGGCAATGTGGACGCCCGTGTGTTTCCCAGGTCCGCCATCAAAGCGATGCAGGCTCTGCCGCTGGTGGAATCGGGTGCGGCCGAAGCGCTGGCCCTGACGGATGCCGAGCTGGCGCTCGCCTGCGCCTCCCACAACGGCGAGGAAATGCATGCCAATGCGGCCAGGGTCATGCTGCTGAAGGCCGGCCTCACCGAAGACGCGCTGGAATGCGGGCCGCAATGGCCGCAGCGCATGGAGGATGCGGCCAAACTGATCCTCGCCGACGAGACGCCTTGTGGACTGCACAACAACTGTTCGGGCAAGCACGCCGGGTTCCTCGGGCTTGCAAAGATCATGGGCGTTGAAACCCGTGGCTATGTCGAACCTTTCCATCCTGTCCAGCGCGAAATCCGGCTGGTGATGGAACAGCTGACCGGCGACACCCTGACCGAAGACGTCTGCGGCACGGACGGCTGCTCGATTCCGACCTATGCCTCGCCGCTGAAGAGCTTCGCTCGTGCGTTTGCCGCATTCGGGACCGGAGAGGGGCTGGAACCTCTGCGGGCGGATGCCGCGCAGCGGCTGTTTGATGCCTGTATCAACGAGCCCTACATGGTTGCGGGGGCTGACCGTTTCTGCACCAAGGTGATGGAAGGCTTCCGTGGCAGGGTTTTCGTCAAGACCGGTGCGGAAGGGGTGTTCTGCGCCTCCATCCCCGAGCTCGGCTTCGGTGTGGCGCTGAAATGCGACGACGGCGCTACACGCGCGGCCGAAGTAATGATGGCAACCGTCATCGAGACGATGCTTGACCTCAATGACGACGAAGCCGTGCTTCTGGACGGTCTCGTCAACCCTCCGGTTCTGACGCGGCGGGGAATTCAGGCGGGGCATATCAAGCCAAGGCCGGAGTTCCTGTCAGAGCTGAAATCGGCGCTTAACTGAGGTCCCATCTCGGCTTTCCGCCTGTCATTCTGTCTGGAGATTTCTCATGCCACCGCGGGCCGGTCTGTCTTTCCGTTTCACCCATGCGATCACCAGAACCCCCGCCGACAGTGTCGCCGGGGGCCTTCGTGCGGTCGATGCAGGCAATCCCAGCGGCCAAAAATTCCGGCAGGAACACGAGCTTTACGTGCAGGCCTTGCGGGGCGCCGGTCTGAGCGTCGATGTTCTTCCGCCGCTGGAGGATTATCCGGACAGCTGTTTCGTCGAAGACCCGGCCTTCTGCCTTCCGGAAGGCGCGATCCAGCTGCGGCCCGGAGCTGAAAGCCGGCTGGGTGAGGGCCGGGAAATCCGCGCCGCGCTGGACCGGCATTTCGGCAAGGTTGTCGAGCTGCCGGGCTCGGGTCATGTCGACGGCGGCGATGTTCTGATGTTGGACGATGTCATCCTGATCGGCCTGTCCGCCCGCACCGACCGGGACGGCGCCAATGCCTTTGCGGCGCTGCTGGGGACGTGGGGATACAGGGCTGAAGTCTGTGACACTCCGGAAGGAGTGCTGCATTTCAAGACGGCCTGCTCGACGCTGGGAGACGGCGTCATTCTGGCAACGAAAGTCATGGCGGAAAGCGGCTTTTTCTCCGGACGCCGGGTGATCGAGGTGCCGGAAGGCGAGGATTATGCGGCCAACGTCATCCGTGTGAACGACGTGGTGCTCGTCCCGGAAGGCTATCCGAAGACGCTTGCCGCCATAAGGGACGCCGGGTTCGATACGGTTGTTCTACCGACCCACGAGGCGGGCAAGGTGGATGGTGGCTTGTCCTGCCTGTCCCTGAGGTTTTCTCTCGACTGATGCCGGCCGCCGGGTGCGGTCATGCCCTCATGTTCGAAAGGGAATACTCAGGCGGCGATCTGGTTGCCCTGTATGGTCAGGTTGTCAAATTCCGAAGCGTTGTTGAGTTCGCCCGTGACCTTTTCCAGCCAGCGGAAACCGTTGATCGATCCAGATTTTGCACCCTGGACGATATTGTTGGTGATGACGGCCGGCCCGGCGCCTTCGACCACGGTGACGGCAATGCCCGTGCCACAATCCCGGATGATATTCTGGGAAGCGGCGATGTTGCGCATGTAGGGTCCCCAGCCGAGCAGCAACCCGAATTTCGGCGCGCCCTCGATCACGTTGCCGGTCAGGGCGGTGTCGGCTTCCGCGGAAATGCCGATGCCGAAACCGGCGACTTCAGACGGGTAGGGGCCGACGTCGGAAATGTTGCGGACGAGATTTCCGGAGCACACGGCCATGCGGCCGCCATCCATGAAATTGGCGATTGAAATCCCCGTCGTGCCGCCGTCGACGATGTTGTCGGAGATCACGGCACCCTGAAAGCCGAATTCGGAATAGATCCCGGTTTCGCCGGAACGCAGGCAGGAGTTGCCGATGATCTGCACATTCGATCCGGTGTTGGAGCGGATGGCGGAAAAGGCGCAGTCGGCGATCCGGTTGTTGGATATCATCACGCCGTGGGCGCGGAACACGTTGATGCCGTTGCCGAACTGTCCCGTGCCGCCGTAGCGGGCGCCGATACGCTCGACCCGGTTTCCGGAGACGATGGTGCCGTCCTCCCCCTCGCGCCAGCGATGCACCCAGATGCCGCCATTGGCGCAGTCTGTGACCGTGTTGCCGGTGATCGCGAGGCCGACGGCCTCGTTGGACCGAAGCCCGGCTTCGGCTGCGCCTGAAATACGGCAGTTCTCCACCCGGCCCGAGCAACGGTCCATGACAAGGCCCATTTTGGACGAGCCGGTGATCTCGCAATTGTCCAGCACCGCATTGCGGACGCCGATGAAGTGCAGCAGGCCTTCGGTGAAGTCGCCGATGGAGCGGTTGGCGCCGTCGAAGGTGAGCCCGGTAAGACCGATATTGCTGACACCTTCGGCGCGGATGAGCTGTCCGCCGCCGCCCTGATAGACAAGCCGGGTGCGGCCCGGAACGCCGACGATGAGCGTGCCGGACGGCAGCCGCAGATTGGCGACTGGATAGGTGCCGGCAGGCAGAAACAGCGCACGGCCGCGTTCAACGGCGCGGTTGACGGCGTTCTGGAACTGGGCGGTCTGATCGTCCGAGGCGTTGGGAACCAGCCCAAGTTCGGCGGAATCTATGGAGCCCCTGAGGTCGGCGACCTTCATTTGCGCGGAAACCGCTGTCCCGGAAAGGCACAAAGCTGTCCCGGCAAGAAACGCTCGGCGGTTCAGTTTTGATGTTTCTCGTGTCATGGGCTCCGACCAGTTGCTTTCAGCGTCCCGGAATGGGAAGCGATCCGGTTTCCTTTCCGAAAGGAGCAAGAGGTGTGCCGGTTGCGGTCTTAACCTGAAGCGCTTCAGCGCAAGCGCCTGGCGGTTTCCTGCAGAAGACGGACTGCCGCGTCTTCAACCACATGGTAGGACGGACGCCCGTCGCGGCGGCCCCTGGGGAGCGCGGGAACATGTACGAAGATGCTTGGAATGCTGGAGCCGATGGAGTCCCAGAGCGTGGCGTTGCACAGATAGGTGCCGGCGTCGGTGGACACCAGCGCAGGCGCACCTGCTGCTCCGGCCGCCTGGCAAAGTGCCCGGCCGGGCAGGGTGCTGCTGCGGGTGCGTTCGAGGCCGCGGCCGAGTTCCGGACGCGCGGGCGCATGGCCCTCGGCATCGGGGCGCACACGGATCGCGCGGTTGACCGCACGGGTTTCGATATTGAGCGTGCGGCGGGTACCGTCGACACCGAAGTGAACAATGGCGTCCGGCCGGATCTCGCGGCGGAGCCTGTCCGTCACGTCGGCCCGGCCTGCCCAGGTCGTCGGCAAGACATGAAACAGGAAACGGCAGCCGGACCGGTTGCCGCCCAGCCGTATCGGCAGACGGCGCATCAGCCTCTCGGTCGGATTTACCGGAGCACCCGGAAACGGAGAGAAGCCTGTGACCAGAATGGTTTTGAGCGCATTGTTCATCCGTCGCTCATTCCTCCAGGCCCATCAGCTGTGCCAATTCGTCCACGGCGAAGGAAACGGCTGTCGTGCCGTCGCGAACGCTGGCTTCCAGGGTTTTCAGGCGGTCGGCGGTGTGCCGGTTGGTCGTGAGCGCTTCCATCATCCGCTGGCGCAGCATGTCCCACATCCAGGCGACTTGCTGCCGGCTGCGTTTTTCCTGCCATTCGCCGCTGGCCTGTGTGCGTTCGCGGTAGATGCCGATCTGCTCCCAGAGATGGTCCAGGCCCTCGTTGGCAAGACCCGAGATGGTGATCACCGGCGGCGTCCAGGTCGGGGATCTGGGGGCGAGGATATGCAGCGCGGCACGGTAGTTCGAGGCGGCGGACCTGGCGCCTGTCAGCCCGTCTCCCTCGGCCTTGTTGACGGCGATCATGTCAGCGATCTCCAGAACGCCCTTCTTGATCCCCTGAAGCTCGTCGCCCGCACCGGGCAGCATCAGGACGAGGAAGAAGTCGACCATGTCGGCGACCGTGGTTTCCGACTGGCCGATGCCGACGGTTTCCACCAGGATGACGTCAAAGCCTGCCGCCTCGCACAAGAGCATCGTTTCGCGGGTCTTGGCGGCAACTCCGCCGAGCGTACCTGCGGAAGGGGACGGGCGGATGAAGGCATTCGGATCGACCGCGAGCCTTGCCATGCGGGTCTTGTCACCGAGGATCGATCCACCCGTGCGGGTCGAGGACGGATCGACGGCGAGAACCGCAACCTTGTGCCCTGCGGCGGTGAGATTGGAGCCAAGCGTGTCGATCGTCGTGGATTTGCCGACGCCCGGCACGCCGGTAATGCCGACGCGCAGGGCATTTCCCGTCAAGGGCAGGAGATCCTGGACCAGACGATGGGCGAGGCGCCGGTGGTCGGTTTTTTTCGATTCCACCAGCGTGATCGCCCGCGCCAGCGCGGCGCGCTTTCCCGCCTTCAGATCGCAGGCGAGTTGCTCCGGATCGATGGATCGTGCCTTGGTCATCATGCATCAAGGCTTTACCGCAGGAATCGACAAAGGTCACGGTCGCAAAAGGGTGAACATGGAGACTCGTCCGTCCGGCCGGACAGGGGAGCTGTCCTCGGGAGGTTATCTCCATTGTGAAAATCGGGGCAAATCTGATAGATACGGGCTGATGATTTTTCCTGCATCTACCGGTACAGCATGACGCCCTTATCCTATCTGAAAGCCCCTCTCTGGCTCATTGGTCTTGCCGGGACGGACAAGTCCCCGCGCAAGAATCCCATTCTCGGCAGCGAACGGCTGAACACCTGGGGCCTGCACCGGAAGCGGGTGACGATTGCGGCGAAACTGGCATCGCAGCGGCGTGCGCGTCTGGCGGATAGTGTCGATCCCGAACACCGCGCGTTTTTCGACGAGAATGGCTATTTCCTGGTCAAGGACTTCCTGCCGGACGAGGTTTTCAGGCAGTTGAAGGAAGAGGCTTTCAGCCAGCCTTTCGAGACCCGGGAAATGCGCCAGGGGCAGGCGGTGACCCGCATGACACTGCTGCCGCCGGAAGTCCTGAAAAGGAATGCCGCCCTGGCAGCGGCCGTGCACGATCCGCGCGCACTTGCCATGATCCGTTACGCGGCTTCCCACGGCGGACAGCCACTCAACTTCCTGCAGACCGTGCTGGTCGAGCCGCTGAAGGTCAAGAAGAAGGATCCGCAGTCGGACGCCCATGCGGACACCTTCCACGCGACTTCCAAGGCCTGGCTGTTCCTGCAGGATGTGGGCGAGGAGGACGGGCCGTTCTTCTTCGTGCCGGGATCGCACAAGCTGACGCCGGAACGGCTGGAATGGGAATACCAGTGTTCCCTGTCAGCCGCCAAGGACCCGCGCTCCCATCACGCCAGCGGTTCGTTCCGGATCAGGGCCGATGAGCTGTCAGCGCTGGGCCTGCCGCAGCCGGTCAGGATGGCGGTGCCGGAGAACACGCTTATCGTTGCCGACACCTTCGCCTTTCATGGCCGCACGCCGTCGGATAAGCCGACCGTCCGCTCGGAAATCCACTGGCACATGCGGCGCAATCCGTTCCTGCCCTGGACCGGGCTCGACATCAAGTCGCTACCCTTCCTGAAGGATCGGGAGATGTCGATGCTGATGTCGCTGGCCGATTTTGCCGAAAAGACTCTTAAGCAGCGCAACATCTGGCGACCGGTCGGCGACGTGACGGTGCGCTCGGAGCCGCATGTCTAGTCCGAACCAGGGTTGGTAGCCTAGGGCGTAAACTCATAAATGAAGACGAAATGGCATGGGAAATGGCGAAACCCCGTTAGGAAGCGCGCGATGAGCGGGCTTACTGCCCGGTCAAGCACGCTGACGACACGGGGTGAAGCCATTTTCATGTCCTTCGGATTTGACCGAATTGGTCCTCCTCTGCGTCGCAAAAGGCTTGAAAATGAACCACATTTCCTGCGCTTTTGCTCCTTGATGAAGACCAATTCGCCTCAAACCATTTCATCTTCATTTATGAGTTTACGCCCTAGCTCTTCGGCGTCCAGAGAATGCGCTGAAGTTCGGCATCGAACAGGTCGTTTGATGCCGGTAACTGGTCGAATGGGCCCTGGTATCCGGGGATTGCGTAGACCAGCTCGACATTCGGATGACCCTGCGACTTGCAGATCGCCATGCCGCGCCAAAGGTTGTTGCCGACACGGCAGTCGACCCGCGCCGAGCCGACTTCTCCGAAGGTCATGCCGATGCGTTCGCCGTTCGGACCCTGAAGATGATGGGTCACACCATGCACCGTGCGGACCTTGCCGTCATTGCCCTTGAAAATCTGAAGGACCTGAAAGCCGTCGCTGTTGAAGGCGGCCAGTGCCCATTCCGTCCTGTCTTCCTCGGCGGTCTGAATGCCTTCGGTGGTGAAGCCGGGCAGGGCGGCTTCGATTGCCTTCGAGCCGTAGGTGGTCTCGCTGGTGATCCCGCCGATACTGTCCTCGGTGATCTGTACCAGCGTCAGATCGGAGGTCCTGACCAGGCGGCCCGATGTGCCGTCATAATCGCCGGTGGGAGAACACGCGGCCCCTGTGAGAGCAAGTAGACATGCAAAACCGGCAGCTCTTTTACGCATAAAAATATCTCGGAAGGAGTTTCGGCCGCGTGTCGGAACGCGGACTGGACACCGGACTTACCAATTAACGTGTTGTTTGCAAAGGGGCAGCTTGCCCTGTGGACAATCGACCCGGATCCACCCGTCACCCGGGGCGTTGCGCCCGCAAACCCTCAGGTTTCCTCCCGGTCGATCCACTTGGGAGAAGAGGGCGGGGTATAGGATGTGAACTGGTCGATCAGGTTTTCCGGCGTGCCGGCGAACATCGCCATGTCGCGCATCACCTTCTTGGTGAAGCCCTCCTGGGTCTGGTGATCGAGGAAGGCGATCAGGTGGTCGTAATAGCCTTCGACATTCAGGAAGCCGCAGGGCTTTTGATGATAGCCGAGCTGGCCCCAGGTCCAGACCTCGAAAATTTCCTCCAGCGTGCCGACACCGCCGGGCAGGGCGATGAACCCGTCGGAGAGGTCGGCCATCAGAGCCTTGCGCTCGTGCATCGAGCCGACAAGATGGAGTTCGCTCAGGCCCTGATGCCCGATCTCCTTTTCCTGAAGGGATTCCGGCAGAACGCCGATCACTTCGCCGCCGGCCGCAAGGGCTGCGTCCGCAACGGTTCCCATCAGTCCGACCTTGGCGCCGCCGTAGACAAGCCGGTAGCCCTGCTC
Source organism: uncultured Roseibium sp. (assembly GCF_947496995.1). Lineage (GTDB taxonomy): Bacteria > Pseudomonadota > Alphaproteobacteria > Rhizobiales > Stappiaceae > Roseibium. Next base: position 97,626 of record NZ_CANMFD010000004.1, on the reverse strand, counting down.
GGCGATGACACGGCCGGTTGCCGCCGCCGCCTGGCCATACTCTTCAATGGCGCCGTGGCTGGAGCCGCAAAAGATGCAAAGGGATTTCATGAGTGCACTCCTGTGGGACGGGTGGAGATTTGTGGCGCCTGCCGCGACCCGCAGCTTTCACCCGACGTCTGCGAAAGCGGGATAGGTCCTCTCAATTCACTCGTCCGCCAGTTCGTTCAGCACGCGGGCCCAGGACCGGATGCCCTTGTGGAAACTGGTCAGATTGTATTTTTCGTTCGGGGAATGGATCTGGTCGTCATCCTGGGCGAAGCCGATGAGAAGGGAATCCATACCCAGCATGCGCTTGAAGTCGCCGACGATCGGGATGGAACCACCCATGCCGGTAAGGGCTGCCTCCTTGCCCCATTCATCCTTGAGCGCCTTTTTGCCTTTTTCCAGCGCCGGCATTGCAAAGTCGAGGCGCAGGGCGGGGCTGCCTTCCTTGGCGATGAAGTCCACGGTGCAATCGGCAGGTATTTTCGAGCGGACATAGGCGCGGAAGCTCTCCTGCACCTTTGTCGGGTCCTGATCGCCGACCAGCCGGAACGTGAACTTGGCATGGGCTTCGGCCGGAATGACGGTCTTGGATCCCGCGCCCTGATAGCCGCCCCACATGCCGTTCACTTCCGCGGTCGGGCGGGTCCAGATATGCTCCAGCGCCGTGCGGTCCTTTTCGCCGCGGGGATATTTCAGTCCCACCTCGCCGAGGAAGCTCTCGGCGGTAAAACCGAGTTTCTCCCACATCTGCTTGACCTTGTCCGGCACTTCGATGACGCCGTCGTAGAACCCGGGCAGCGTCACCCGGCCGTTTTCATCATGCAGGCCCGCGATGATGTCCGCCACGATGTGGTTCGGGTTCTGCGCAGAGCCGCCATACATGCCCGAATGCAGGTCGCGGCTGGCCGCCTTGACGATGATCTCGTCGCCGACCATGCCGCGCAGCATGACGGAGATCGCAGGAGTCGTAGGGTCCCACATGCCGGTGTCGCAGACGAGTGCCAGGTCGCAGGACAGTTCGTCCTTGTTGGCCTTGAGGAAGGGGTGAAGCGACGGCGAGCCGGATTCCTCCTCGCCCTCGAACAGGATGGTGACGTCGACGGGCAGATCGCCGGTTTCGGCGATGAAGGCGCGGGCGGCTTCCACGAAGGTCATGAGCTGACCCTTGTCGTCGGATGCGCCTCGGGCGACGATCACCTTGGTACCGTCCTCACGTGTGACGATGGCAGGATCGAAAGGGTCTCTGTCCCACAGGTCGAGCGGATCGACCGGCTGAACGTCATAATGGCCGTAAAACAGCACATGCGGTCCCTGTTTGCCGGACTGGCGGTGGCCGACAACCATCGGGTGACCGCTGGTGCTGCGGACCGATGCTGCAATTCCGATGGAGTTCAATTCGCCGGCAAGCCAGGTGGCGGCTTCGCGGCAGGGCTCGGCAAAGGCCGGGTCTGTGGAAATGCTCTTGATTTTAAGAAGATGAAACAGACGATCGAGGCTGGATTCGAGATTGGCGTCGATATGCGACAAGACCTTATCGATGGAACTCATGACGGATCCTTGAAATTTTGACGGATTCGAGCGGGCCGAACGAAAACGGCCTCTTTCGGAAGGTCCCTAAAAGGCCACAACAGAGCTTTGAGCGCAAATGGATATTGCGTTCTTTTCTGTTTGCTTTTGCTGCTTGCGACCGTCTCGCCCTCAGGCGACCTGCCGGTCCTTGCCGGGCTGCTGACCCGTCTTTGGGGTCGGGTCTTCGGCAGCCGGTTCGCTGCCTCTGGACAGGTAGACGGTGGAGGAAGGATAGGCAAAGCCCGAACCGTTGGTCTCGATGATGGCGCGGATCTCAAAGAGCATCTGTTCCTGAATTTCGAGAAACCCGGGATAGTCGGGAGCCAGCACATAGGCATAGGCCTCGACAGGGACGGCATAGTCGTTGAAGCCGATCATCCGGACACGCGTCGTTTCGGCAAGAACCCTCTCGTGAGCGGTCAGATAGTCGCGGATCGCGGCAAGAATTCTTTTCAGGTTCTCCGGTTCCGTCTCATATCGAAGCGCGAATACATGCCGGAAATGAAACTGGTCACGCTCACTGAAGTTGATGATCTTGCGTTTTGCGAGATCCGCATTGGCGATGGTGATGACCGTCCGGTCGAGGGCGCGGATGCGCGTCGATCTGATACCGATGGATTCTATGGTGCCGGCCAGTTCGTCAAACTGGCAGAACTCGCCGACACGGACCATCCGGTCGGCATAGAGGATGACGCCTCCGATCAGGTTTTCAATCGTCGGCTGGGCCGCGAGCGCGATGGCCAGACCGCCGACCCCAAGACCGGCGATGACGCCGTAGATCGGAATGCCGATCTGGGTGGCTCCGTAGCCGAGAACGATCAGGGCGATCGCCAGGGAAAACACCCGGAAACCGGTGCGCAGCAGGCTGGCGTCGAGGCCTTGCCGTGCTGTGCCCGGTCCACGCACGAACCACAGATAGATCAGTTGCAGCAGATGATAGACCAGCCAAGCGGTTGCGGACCAGATCACCGCTGTCGTGATGGTCGTGATTGCGACCAGGACTGCGCCGGTGATGTTGATATGCTCTTCACACAGATAGCGGAAAAAAGCGGCGCTCAGAATTACGAGAAGGGGGTTGAGAATCGAATGACCGACCCGGGTGCGCTCGTCGACGGAAACAGCCCGCCACCTGCGCCAGCGGACGAAATATCCCACGCAGGCCGCATAGGCTGCGAGCAGGACGAAGAGCGCCAGCCACTGCCAGTAGGCCTGGTCGGCGAAATGTCCGTGAAGCCAGTCCGGACCGGCCTGGATGAATTCATACCAGCGCGGGGCAATGAGATTGCCGGGGGTGTAGATGTAATACTGAAACAGGTCCTCGCCGCGGTCGGCGCGCAGGGGCAGAACGCTGACGACGGCATAGTCGTCGGGGATCCTGCGGACGGAGTCTGCCGAGAACAGGAAATTTCCCCGCTGTTCACCGGTCTCCTGACGCAAGATGCTGATGCTGGTGCTTGGCAGCATCCACCGGTCGGGCAGCTCCGCAGTACCGGCGGAATGCACGAAGCGGCCTGCGGCATGACCGGGAATCTCGGAAAAGTCGTGCGCGGGAATACGGTCGAGAATTTCCTGAAGCTGCAGGGCGATCTCGATGCCGGCCCGCTCGCGGGAGGTTACCGGTATCTCCGAAAGGTCAAAGGTTTGCGCCGCCTTTTCCAGCAGCGCCGTGATCATGACCTGTTTCGCGCGTTGTTCCTCGGTCAGGAAAATCCGGTTGCTGTTTTCATAGTCCTGCCGCACGGCGTTCCACAACTGGCTTGCCTCGCGCATGACGAAGACAAAGCTTTCGAGCGTCGCGCGGGGGCTCGTGGTGTCCGGAGGAGATATGGGGTTGTCGAGCAGATACATGCGGGCCTGTTCGACCCGCTCGGGATCAAGTGCCTCCGGTCCTTGACTGGTCTCGGGACCCGGCATGGCCGCATCCTGGGCACGGGCACTTCCCGGCAAACCGGGTACGAGCATGATGAGGGCCAGCCAGCACAAAAGCACCGCTCTTATCGTTGAAGGCGGTGGTTTCAGGCAGTTGTTGCTGCCTGAAAAGAGTGTCTCGTTGCCCCGGTTGCGCATAACGGCCTACCTGCGATTGATTGCCCGAAAAGCCTAACGCGGATGGGTAACGATCTTATTACCATGAGGATTTTTGACGTGTTGCAGTGCCGCGTTATGATCGGGGGTGCGCAAGGCCATCGGATGCGGTCACAACGACTTCCAATCGGGTCGGTCCGATCCGGTCCTCCAGGCGGGCTGCAAGGGCGTCGCGAAATGCATCCACTTCGTCTGCCCGGACAGGCTGCTCCGGATCGAGATAGACCACGACCCAATGCATGCGTCCTGCCTGCAGAACAGCAGCGCGGTGAAACTTGTAGCCCTTCTCCCGGGCAACATCGCGTGCCGCCCGCGCGGCCTTGGCATGGGTGCCGCTCGGGGCGCTGATACCGGCAAGGTCGGCAAGGGTTGTGCGGAAGGTGGCCAGGGGTTGCCAGATGATGGCCAGGATCAGCACAAGCACGATCACCGCGTCGCCGATGGGAACGTATGGCCCCAGAACCGTCCCTTCCAGAAAAGGCAGGGACAGCAACGCGGCTCCCGAGCCGAGGCTCAGCGCGCCGTCGATCACGGCGGCACGGGACTCCATCTTCAGGATCGAGCTGCGTTTTCCCGTCCGGCGGTAGGCGCGGTAGTAATTCAGGGCCAGGCCCAGGCAGATGGCAACGATGACCACGGCGTAGAGCGCGATCGGACCAAAAACCAGTTCGGGTACACTGCCGCCGGAGAAGAACGTCCAGATCTTCGTTCCCGCAACGAAGGCGGCGAACACTAGCACCCCGATCAGGATCAGGCTGCGGAACGTCACGTAGAGCACTTCGTCGAAGTCGTGCCCCCAGGGACGGGTGCGGGTCGGCGGCAGGCCGACACGCGCGCCAATTCGGGCTGCTGCAATCGCGGAGGCGAAATTCACGGCTGAATACAGCCCGTCCACCAGCATGGCATCGGATCGCGAGGCCCAGGCCGTTGCGATGCCGGCGAAGGCCATGAAAAGGTTGGCCCATTTGCCCAAGGCCAGAGCCTTGCGCTCAACGGCCTGATGCTTTGCCCTGTCGTCAGCCATGCGGTCGCTCAGTTGCCGCGTTTCAGGGACCCGAGAAGACCGCGGACCAGAGCTCTGCCGAGCGAGGTGCCGAGGCTTCGGGCTGCCGACTTGAGGCCGGCTTCCAGCACGTTGTCGCGCTGGCTGCGGCGGTTCGTGCGTCGTTGGACGCTGTCCCTGCGCGGGCGATCGTCGCGGCCGAAGTCGGGCAGCTGGAATCCCGAGCGGCTCCGGCGCGGTTCGCCGTGCTTGCGGACCTGATTTTCTTCCTTCTCCCGGCGGCGCTCTTCCTGGCGTTGCGTTTCTTCCGCACGGCCGGTCAGGATTTCATAGGCGGATTTCCTGTCCTTGGTGCGGTCGTATATGCCGAAGACCGGGCCGGATTGCATGAGCGTGCGCCGCTCGGCCTTTGTAATCGGGCCAAGCCGCGAGGACGGCGGGCGGATCAGCGTGCGTTCCACCACCGAGGGAATTCCCTTGCCTTCCAGCGTGGAAACCAGAGCTTCACCGACACCCAGCTCGGTGATGACACGCTCGGTGTTGAGGTCCGGATTTGGCCGGAAGGTTTCCGCGGCAGCCCGAACGGCCTTCTGGTCGCGCGGGGTGAAAGCCCGCAGGGCGTGCTGAATGCGATTGCCGAGCTGGGACAGCACGGTTTCAGGAACATCGAGCGGGTTTTGGGTGACGAAATAGACGCCGACCCCCTTGGAACGGATCAGGCGCACGACCTGCTCCACCTTTTCGACCAGTGCCTTGGGGGCATCGGTGAACAGAAGGTGGGCCTCATCGAAGAAAAACACCAGCTTCGGTTTTTCCGGATCGCCGATCTCGGGAAGTTCCTCGAAAAGCTCGGACAGCAGCCAGAGCAGGAACACCCCGTAAAGCCGCGGCGAGGTCATCAGCTTGTCGGCGGCCAGAATGTTGATCACGCCCCGGCCGTCCGGCGCGGTTCGGATCAGGTCGCGGATGTCGAGCGCCGGCTCGCCGAAGAAGTTTTCGCCGCCCTGGCGCTCAAGCACCAGAAGCCTTCTCTGGATCGCGCCGATCGAGGCTTTCGAGACATTGCCGTAAAGGGTGGAAAGCTCGGACGCGCGCTCGGCCACATGGGCGAGCATGGCGCGCAGGTCTTTCAGGTCGAGAAGCAGCAGACCTTCGTCGTCGGCCAGCTCGAACATGATGTTGAGCACGCCTTCCTGGGTGTCGTTGAGTTCCAGGAGGCGGGCCAGCAGCAGCGGACCGATTTCCGATACCGTGGTGCGGACGGGATGACCCTGCTCGCCGAACAGATCCCAGAAGACGGCCGGAAAGGCCTTGTAGCTGTAGGTTTTCTCCAGTCCGACTTCCCTGGCCCGTTTTTCCAGGAAATCCTTGGACACGCCTTCCGCGGCCAGGCCCGACAGGTCGCCCTTGATATCGGCGCAGAAAACCGGGACACCGGCCTTGGAAAAGCCCTCGGCCAGAATTTGCAGGGAAACGGTCTTGCCGGTGCCGGTCGCGCCCGCGATGAGACCATGTCGGTTCGCGAGCTTGAGGGCCAGGGTTTCGGTCCTGGTGCTGGCACCGATAAATATACTGTCTTTTGCCGTCACGATTCCGCTGTCTCCCTCCGAATCCGGTCGTCGTTGCGGCAGCCTAACCCAGCCCGGGAAAAAATGCGCGTCCCTGACTTAATACCAGGGAGCGGTGATTTTGCCCCATCGACGGACCTGCGTCCGGCCTTGTATAGAGGGTCAGCTTATTTTGAGTCCATAAACGAAAGCGCGGGGACCTGAAGCGCCGGCACTTGGTGTGCCGGGCGGATGCAGCGCAAGCTTGTTGAATTGGGAGAACGGTATGGAAGAACTCGTCAACCGGATCATGGCAGCAGCGGGAATCGATGAAGATGTCGCCAAGAACGCCATCGGCATCATCCTCGGTTTTCTGAACAAGGAAGGCCCCGAAGACAAGATGCAGCTTATCTTCGACGCTCTTCCGGGAGCAACCGAGCTGGTTGCCGCGCGTGAGCAGCAGTCTTCCGGCGGCGGCCTTCTGGGCGGCCTGGGCAGCATGATGGGTGGCGGAATGGGCGCCATGGCGGCGCTAAATGAGTTGACAAATGCCGGACTCGACATGAACGGGGTTCAAAGTGTTGTCAAAGAACTCATCTCCTATGCTAAGGAAAAAGCAGGGGAAGACGTTGTGGATGAAGTGGTTTCACAAATTCCGGGACTGAGCCAAATCGTCTGACTGCCCCAGCGTTCGGTCACCGGTCTGGAAGGGAGTTCTGTGCGGATGTCTTATTCAATTGCCGAAATCGAGGGCATCGGCCCGACCTATGCTGAAAAGCTGGGTAAGGTCGGAATCAAGACTACGGGAGCGTTTCTGGAACGGGCAAAAGACCCGAAAGGGCGCAAGGCTCTCGAGGACGAAACCGGAATTGAGGGCAAGCGCCTTCTGAAGTGGGCCAATATGGCCGACCTGATGCGCATCAGCGGCGTCGGAGAGGAATATTCCGAACTCCTGGAAGCAGCCGGTGTCGACACGGTCAAGGAACTCAGGAACCGGAACGCGGCCAATCTTGCGGCGAAGATGCAGGAAGTGAACGCGGACAAGAAACTCGTGCGACAGGTTCCCAGCGAAAGCCAGGTGACCAAGTGGGTCGATCAGGCCAAGGAACTGCCGCCGATGATGACCTACTGAGACAACTGGCGCTGCCGCCTGGCGTGGCGCGCCGGTCAGTCACGGTTGATGACGTCACCATGGATTTCAATTGAAAAAGGCGCGCCACCGGCGCGCCTTGATTGTTTGTGGCAGTGAAAACCCCGGAGGCGTTAAGCCCCATGGCTTTCCGAAGTTAAACGCTGATCTGGCCGTAGCGGAGCGCCTCGACAACAGTGTGTGTCTTGTTGGAAGCGTTCAGCTTGACGCTGGCGTTCTGCAGATGTGCATGGACAGTCCGCTGGGAGATGTCGAGCACGTCGGCAATCTGACCTGCCGTCTTGCCATAGGCGGTGAGTTCGAGAACACGGCGCTCGCGGGTCGACAGGGCGCCCGGGCGCTGACCGGAAATCACGCCGAGTTCGCGCAGACGGGAGAAGGCTGCAGCCGACAGAACTTCCAGGTTGGCAAGATCGTATTTGTTGACCTGCAGCGCGGGACCGCTTGCAAACACGAATGCCTGGAACGGATAGAGTTCGGTAACCGGAACGACCACGATCTGGCTGCCTTCGCCGGCGGAAGCCAGAAGATCCGAATGCTCCATGTCGCCTGCGGTAATTGTCCAGATCCGGGCTCTGTTGGAGCCGAGGCCAAGCATCAGTGCGCTGTCGTTTGCGGAAAGCGAAGTGCTTTCAATTCCGTCATTGCGCTGGTCGGGCCAACGAAACCGCTGAACGAGGTTGTCGATCGGACGGTTCGGCATCGGCAGGCCAGTGATGAGAATATGTGTCGCGCCCATGCGCCGAAGGTTGGATTCAAGAATATCCAGAACGTGGTGGGCTGCGTTTGCTTCCGAGATTGCTCTGAGTTTGCTTTTCAATTCCGTTTGATCAAGCACTGTGCACATCCTTTGCGGCCTGTTTTTTGCCGCTTTTTTGCAGACTCCTCGAAAATTCCTGAGGATTCGTCCGCTGATGGGTTAGTCACGTGTCCCGTCCAACCCTTGCAGGTGAAGACTGAACCCGAATGCCGCGCACTTCATTATCGGGGGGTAGAAATTCCCATGCGTCAACAGCCATAAGCTACAATACAATTGATGATCGTACCAATAGGGAAAATCGGTGAATTTGGCTTAATACGCCAAAAATTTGACAGTTTCTTGTCATCTTCTGCAAATTCTGCCTTCTTTCTACATGCTCATCGTCTTTTATTGTCGAAGAACAGGCGCAAAATTTGCGCTGTAAATTTATTTCCGGTGGGGAAGTAAGCACTTCGTCCATTCGGATTCTTGTCGGAAATCGCAAACATTACCTTAGGTCATGTCGTTGGCGGGCCAACCTTACCCTTTCTGCTGAGTTGCCAAGCTTGAAGGCCGGGGACTAAAACGGTGCCAAGGGAGATGATTGCAATGCCGCGCAGCTTTACCGGACCCGACAGTTTCTTTTCCTCTGACGAGAAGGCGTGGTGGGCATCCGTCGACAAGGCCCTGAAGGGAACGCCGAGAGAGAAACTTTTCGGATCGACCGAAGACGGTCTGGAGATTGCGCCGCTTTACGCGCGCCGCTCGGACACACCCGCCCGATCGCTCCGCTCCGGGGAGGGCGACTGGACGGTCGTTCAGAAGATCGACATCGCGGATCCGGACAAGGCCAATCAGCAGATCCTTGACGATCTCCAATCCGGAGCAAGCGGACTTGAGCTGGTTCTGCCGGGCGCTCTTGCGATGCATGATCATGCCATCGGCGTCGCCGATCTGGCAGGCATGGAAGCTCTTCTCAAAGACGTTCAGCCAGACCTTATAAATATACGCATCGATGCGGGGCCGCAGACACCTGAATTTCTGGCGCTGGTGCTGGCGCTTCTGGAAAAGCGCAAGATCGACCCGTCGCTGGTCGCCATCACCTCAGCTTTCGACCCCTATGGCTGGATGGCCACGAAGGCAGCGCCAGATCAGGACTTTGAAGTTGTCACGAAGCGTTTGCAGGACGTCGTCCTCGCCGCGCGGGAGATCGGCAGTCCGGCGCGGGTCATGAATGCCGATGGCGCGGTCTGGCACAATGCCGGTGCGACAGCGGTTCAGGAACTGGCTTTTGTGCTTTCGGCTGCGGTCGCCCATCTGCGCGCGCTTGAAGGCGCCGGTCTGCCGCCGGATGAGTGGGCGGAGCGGATATCCATGTGCCTGGTGGCGGACGCCGACCAGTTCGGCACGATTGCAAAGGCACGGGCGATACGTGCCCTGTGGTCCTGCGTGCTGGAGGAGGCGGGACTGCCGCAATCCCCGGCGGCGCTGCATATGACGACGTCTTACCGGATGCTGACTGCACGCGACCCCTGGGTCAATCTGCTGCGCAACACCGTTGCGGCCTTCGCAGCCGGTATCGGCGGCGCCGACAGTGTCTGCGTCCTGCCGCACACGCTTGCCGTCGGTCTGCCGGACGGTTTTGCCCGCAGGCTGGCACGCAACACCCAGTCCATTCTACTGGAAGAGAGCAATCTGGCGAAGGTGACGGACCCGGCTGCTGGATCCGGTGCGATGGAAGACAGGACCGAGAAACTCTGCAAGGCTGCCTGGGAGCTGTTTCAGGAGATCGAGGCGGCAGGTGGACTGGCGGCCGCGCTCAGCCAAGGGCTCGTCCAAAAGCACATCAGCGCGGCAAAAGCCGAGCGGGACAGCAATGTCGGCCGCAGGAAGCGCCCGATCACCGGAGTGAGCGAGTTCCCGGATCTCTCGGAAAAGGCCGTCTCCGTGCTTCACGAGAGCGCAGACGCCGTGCGTTCTGCGCAGCGAGAGCTGCCGGATCTTTCGGCACTGCCCGCGCCGGGCGACGGCCTGTGGTTCAAGGCACTGCGGACGCTGGCTTTTGAGGGTGCTCCCTTGGTCGATCCTGCCGCGAGAGAAGGTCAGGGGAACCGCGATCATTCCTTTCCCATCCTGGCTGCAGGCCGGATCGCCGAGCCCTTCGAAGAGCTGCGCGCAGCCGCGGCAAGCTTCGAGGCGGCAACCGGTGCGCCGCCAAAAATCTTTCTGGCAAGTCTTGGCACTCCGGCGCAGTTCACGCCGAGAGCCGCCTGGACGGCAAATGCCTTTGCTGCGGGCGGCATTCGGGCGGACGGACCGGCAGTCCACGCTTCGCTGGAAGCGCTTCTTGCTGCGTTCAAGGAAAGTGGCGCCACGCTTGCCTGCCTTGCCTCCTCCGATGATGTCTATGAAGTCGAGGCGGAAAGCGCGGCGCGCGCGCTGAAGGACGCCGGGGCCGCACATCTTTATGTGGCAGGCAGGCCGGGCGCGGGCGAGGCGGACTATAAAGGGGCGGGCGTGGACACATTCCTTTACGGCGGCTGCGATCTGCTGGCCCTTTTGAAAGACGCGCATAGGCACCTGAAATCGGTCTATGATGGCGGGCAATCTGATCAGGAGGTCCTAAAATGAGCAGGATCCCGAATTACGCTGGAAAGCCGTTCGGCAATTTTTTGAAGTCGGCGGAGCCCGGATCACAGCCGGGCTGGCGGACGCCGGAGGACATCGAGGTACCGCCGGTCTATCAGGCAGCGGAACTTGACGGTCTGAAGCATGTGGATACCTGGCCCGGCCTGCCGCCTTTCCTGCGCGGGCCCTATCCGACGATGTACGTGCAGCAGCCCTGGACCGTGCGCCAATATGCCGGATTTTCCACGGCGGAGGATTCAAACGCCTTTTACCGGCGCAATCTGGCCGCCGGCCAGAAAGGCCTGTCGGTGGCCTTCGATCTTGCCACCCACCGGGGCTACGACAGCGACCATCCGCGTGTTTCCGGCGATGTCGGCATGGCAGGTGTGGCGATCGATTCCATCTATGACATGCGCACGCTGTTTTCCGGCATCCCGCTGGACAAGATGAGCGTCTCCATGACCATGAACGGCGCGGTCCTGCCTGTTCTGGCGCTCTATATCGTTGCCGCGGAAGAGCAGGGGGTTGCCTGGAAGGACCTGTCGGGAACCATTCAGAACGATATTCTGAAGGAGTTCATGGTCCGCAACACCTATATCTATCCGCCCAGCCATTCGATGCGGATCATCTCGGATATCTTCCAGTTCACGTCGCAGAACATGCCGCGCTTCAACTCGATCTCGATTTCCGGCTATCACATGCAGGAAGCCGGTGCGACGGCGGACCTGGAACTGGCCTATACGATTGCCGACGGGATCGAATATGCCCGCGCCGGTGTCGCCGCCGGCATGGATATCGACCAGTTCGCTCCGAGGCTTTCGTTCTTCTGGGCCATCGGCATGAACTTCTTCATGGAAGTCGCCAAGCTGCGCGCGGCGCGGCTGATCTGGGCGACGCTGATGGAAGAAAACTTCCAGCCGAAGAACCCGAAGTCCCTGTCCCTGCGCACCCACTCCCAGACATCCGGCTGGTCGCTGACCGCTCAGGACGTCTTCAACAACGTGATCCGCACCTGTGTCGAGGCGATGGCGGCGACGCAAGGCCACACCCAGTCGCTGCACACGAACGCGCTGGACGAGGCGCTGGCCCTGCCGACGGATTTCTCGGCGCGCATCGCCCGCAACACCCAGTTGTTCCTGCAGCAGGAAAGCGGCACCACCCAGGTGATCGATCCCTGGGGCGGGTCGTATTATGTCGAGAAGCTGACCGCGGATCTTGCGGAAAAGGCGATGGCACATATTCGCGAAGTGGAAGAGCTCGGCGGCATGGCCAAGGCCATCGAGAAGGGCATTCCGAAGCTGCGCATCGAGGAAGCCGCCGCCAAGACCCAGGCGCGGATCGACGGCGGCGCCCAGACGGTGGTCGGTGTCAACAAATACAAGCCGGAGAGCGAGCAGGACATCGACGTCCTGAAGGTCGACAACGCGCAGGTGCGCGCTGCCCAGATCGACAAGCTGAAGCGGCTGCGGGCGGAGCGCAACGAAGCGGAAACCCAGGCAGCGCTCGATGCGCTGACGACATGTGCCGAAACCGGCGAAGGCAATCTGCTGGATCTTTCGGTCAAGGCGGCCCGCGCCATGGCGACTGTCGGGGAAATTTCCCTGGCAATGGAAAAGGTCTTCGACCGGCACAAGGCCGAGATCAAGTCGATTTCCGGGGTCTACAAGCGGGAGGCGGGCGCCATGTCCGGGACCATCGAAAAAGTTCAGAAGCTGGTCGAGGCCTTTGAGGACAATGACGGTCGCCGGCCCCGCATCCTCGTCGCCAAGATGGGGCAGGACGGCCACGACCGCGGCCAGAAGGTGATCGCCTCCGCCTTTGCCGATCTCGGTTTCGACGTCGATATCGGCCCGCTGTTCCAGACGCCGGAAGAAGCCGCCCGGCAGGCGGTGGAGAACGACGTCCATGTGGTCGGCGTGTCCTCGCTTGCCGCCGGGCACCTGACGCTGGTGCCCGCACTGAAGAAAGCGCTGGCCGAGGAAGGCCGGGAGGACATCATGATCGTCGTTGGTGGTGTCGTGCCGCCGGGGGATTACGATGCGCTCTACAAAGCCGGCGCGGCGGCGATCTTCCCGCCGGGAACGGTGATCGCGGAAGCCGCCGTCGGCCTCATCGGCAAGCTGAACGAACAGCTTGGCTACGGGTCTGCCGAGGCGGCCGAATAACACAAGATCGCAGGAGAAGCAGGCACATGTCCCGAAAGCTGACCGGAGGGTGCCTCTGCGAGGCGGTGCGCTATGTGTGCGATGCGCCGCCGACGGTCACGGTGAAATGCTATTGCCGGGACTGCCGCAGGATCGGTGGTACAGGGCACGCGACGCACAGCGTCTTTGCGCAAGAAGCCTTCTCGCTGACGGGCACGGTTACCGAATTTGAAAAGACCGCCGATAGCGGCCGGACCATCAACAGGCGGTTCTGTCCCATCTGCGGCAGCGCTCTTTATCATACGCGCGATGGCATGGAGGGACTCGTGGTCGTCCGGGCGTCGTCTCTGGATGATCCGGAAAGCGTCACACCGGAACGGGCCATCTACGTGTCACGCGCGCTATCCTGGGACCCGGTAGATCAGGAACTGGTCTGTTTCGAGGAAATGACACCGCAGGCAAAATAGGCGTCCGGCCCGGAGATTGCGGCAGGAATTCCTGTCAGGGGTCCACTGTCATCCCAAGCGGTATCGGCGGCTCCAGATAGGCGCCGAAGAGATAGGGGCCCATGCGCCAGCAGATCTGGGTGAATGCCAGTGTCAGATCCTTGTTGTCCTGAATAAGGACCCGGTCCGGTACGGACAACTCGGTTTCCGCCACGACAATGCCGATATCGCCGTCTTCCAGATCATAGAGCGTGCATTCACAGATCGGCTTTTTGTCCAGGTCGAACAGTTTGCCGGAACGCAGACGGGTTCTGGTCGCGGGTGTGGGCCGGTCTTCCGAGTAAAAATGGGTCTGTTGCATTCCAGCGGGCCTCACCTGTGTCAACCGGGGTGTCGTTGGACTCTCCAGTGTTGGAGTACCCGTTGAAACTTGCGCGGGGCTGTTGGGCGTTCGCGTTTGCCAGCACTGCTCCCCCTGGAGGATCAGTCTTTCGGCTCTTCGGGAGGTTGGTAGACGAGAATGTCGCCGGGCTGGCACTCGAGCGCGGCGCAGATCTGCTCAAGCGTTTCGAACCGGATGCCTTTCACCTTGCCCGACTTGAGCAGGGACACATTCTGCTCGGTAATGCCGATGCGCTCCGCAAGTTCCCTGGATCGCATCTTCCGGCGGGCGAGCATCACATCAAGTTCCACGATTATCGGCATTGCATTCCTTTGTTCACCGGATGGCGGCTGAAGGCTCCAGGAGCGCGGCGTCAGACAAACTGGCGGTTTTCGTTCGCAAGCGCGGCGGCCTCGCGCATGATCCAGCCGAACACGAGCATGAGCGCTCCGAAAACAAGGAAGAAGAACTCTCCGCCGTTCAATGCAATCTCAAGGCTGCGTTCGCCCGGCGCATTGTCCCAGGTCAGGAGTACGGAACTGATCGGGTCGCTGAGGATGTCGAAGACACCATAGGCCAGCAGCCAGAGACCGGCGTTCAGAACGTGAGCCTGCGTGGCGGGGGCGAAAAACGCGCCGCCCTGAAACTGGGCGAAGAGCTGGCGGATGTTCCAGAGAATTTTGCGGAGCAGGAAAAAGGCGAACAGCACCATTGCAATCAGGCCAAGGCGCTGGGCGAGGGGAATGTCGCCCAGTCTCCGCTCTTTCCCGGCCAGATCGAGCATTCCGGTCGAGATATCGAGAAGGGCGGGCAGCAGAAGGATGAAAACCAGAATTGCGCTGACAACGGAAATCAGGATCAGCAAGGCTGTCACAAACCATTTCATCACGTTCGAGAGCCGCCGTATCCGCGTCAGCCGCTTGTCCCGTTCAAGTCCTTCAAGGGTGCTCATAGCCGTCTCCACAGGGTCGATCAGATCGCGGTGATGCTATGCCGGACAACGGCATGGTTCAATGCTTGAAAAACGTTTTGCATTTAAAAATTATCGTAAAACAACAAATTTTATTTGTTTTGTGATGTTTCTCTCTTTGCACAGTAACGTTTCTCGCAGCAAGGGCCGCACTCATGACAAGTGCGGCCCAGGCGTTCTTCGATGCGGCTGAAAATCAGCCGTAGACCATGTTCGGCAGCCAGGTGATCAATTCCGGGAACATCATGCACAGGACAAGTCCGACGATCTGCAGTGCCAGGAAGGGCAGGGCGGATTTGAAGATGTCCGTCATCGGAATTTCTTTCGGCGCGACGCCGCGCAGATAGAAGAGTGCATAGCCGAAGGGTGGTGACAGGAAGCTCATCTGCATGTTGACCAGATACAAAACCCCGAACCACAGCACCAGATCGTCCGGGCTGTCGAGACCGAAGGAGGCCGCGCCCAGTGCCTTGATGATCGGCACGAAGATCGGCACGCAGAGGAGGAGAATTCCGACCCAGTCGAGGAACATGCCGAGCACGACCAGGACAAGCTGCATGATGATCAGGATGCCCCAGGGGCCGAGGCCCGTGGCTTCAAGCGCTCCTTGCACGAATTGCTGGCCGCCCTCGAGCACATACAGCCCGACGAAGATCGTCGCGCCGAACATGATCCAGATCACCATGGCGGACGCCTTGAGGGTGGTCAGGGACGCTTCACGCAGTGTCTGCCAGTCGAGATTGCGGTGAATGGCTGCGACGATGATGGCGCCGAACGTGCCGATCCCGGCCGCCTCGACAGGGGTGGCCACACCGGTGAAGATCACGCCCAGCACGATCACGATCAGGACGATCGGCGCGGACATGTTCGACAGCAGCCGCATCTTTTCCTTGAAGGGGATGCGCTCTTCTTCCGGGATCGGCGGGCCCTTCTTCGGGTCGATCACGCAGCTTACGATGACGTAGAGAATGTAGAGACCCGACAGCATGAGGCCGGGAACGACCGCACCGATGAAGAGTTCGCCGACCGACTGTTCCGCCACCACGGCATAGATGATCGCCAGGATCGACGGGGGGATCAGGATGCCGAGCGTGCCGCCGGCCATGATCGAGCCCATGGCGATCTTGGGATCGTAGGAGCGCTTCAGCATGGCGGGAAGCGCGATGATGCCCATGGTCACGACCGCCGCGCCGATGACACCGACCATGGCGGCCAGTATCGTCGAGGCAATGATAGTGGCCGCCGCAAGGCCGCCCTTGACGCCGCCGAGCACCTTGTAGATGACGTCGAACATCTCGTTGATGATGCCCGCTCGTTCCAGCATCGACGCCATGAAGATGAACAAGGGTATCGCCGAGAGCTGATAGTTGGTCATCAACGGGAAGATGCGTGACGGCACGATGTTGAGCGCGCGTTCATCGCCCAGCACGAACAGGAAGACGCAGGCGAGGCCGCCGGTCACGAAGGCAAGCGGCAGGCCGGCCATGAGCAGGACCAGCAGCGAGCCGAACATGATGAGTGTCAGCCACTCGATTCCGATTTCAAGTCCCATGGATTCAAGCCCTGCCCATTAGCGCGCGGAGATCCTGCGCGAATTTCGAAATTCCCTGAAGCACCAGGAGCAGGCCTCCGAGCACCATGACCCACTTCATCGGCCACAGCGGTACCTCCCACTCGTTGAAGCTGATTTCTCCCCAGCGTACGTTTGGATCCGTCCATTGGGAGAGGGACAGGCTGCTCAGCGCCTCGCCGACGCCGATCTGGCCGCGCGCCCAGTCTGAGACCAGGGCGTTGCCCGACGGGACGGCGATTGCGTCAAAGGCAAAGATCCAGGACGTGTAGAGCAACGTGCCGGCGAAGATGAAGAAGAAGATCGAAGTCAGCAGATCGACGACCGCCTTGCGGCGGCGCGACAGGGGCGCGTAGAAAATATCGACGCGCACATGGGACTCCGTCAGCATGGCGTAGGACCCGGCGATCAGGTACTGCATGCCGAACATGAGATACATCGCCTCGTGAGCCCAGTTGGTCGGGCTGCCGAAGACATAACGGCTCATCACCTCGAAGTAGTAGACGATGACCGCGATCACCGCCCAGTAGCTGACGAACTCGCCGCAGCAGAGCGACAGCCGGTCGATCCAGCCTGTCCAGCCGGAAGAGACGTGACTGGCGTCGTCCTTGCGCTCGGCTTCTTCCAGGGCCTTGAGTTTTCTCTCCGCCTCGCTGAGTTCCGGGTCGGGGGGCAGATTGGCGTTGGCCTTGCGCACCAGCGCGGGCAGCAGGACCGCATCGATCAGAACGCCTGCGAGCAGCAGCCAGAAGGCGTATTTCGCGAAGTTGCCCCAGAAGTCGAGTGTCTTGCGGGCTTCGTCCGCCGCCGGCCTGGCCGTCAACAGTGCGGTTTCCGCTTCGGCGATACGCTCGCGTCCCTGGTCTATCCGCTGATTTGCCCGGCGTACGTCGCGCTGGGCCCGGCGCTCGGCCATACTGCCTTCCTCGGCACCGGCCAGAGCGCTCTGCATGGAGGGCAGACCGGTTTCCGCCGCTGTGACGCGCTCCGTTTCGCGCTCGAGTGTCCGCTCGGACTGACGCACCAGGTTGTCCATGTCGGACACGACCGACCTAGCGTCGTGGCTCTGCGCATTGGCGAACAGGATGCAGATGAAGACGGGAATGTAGACCAGCCCCAGCAGGCTTTTCAGATAGAGCCTGTGCAGGCCGAGTATCCCGCCGGTGACAAGAATGAAATAGGCGAGCACCAGCGAATATTGCCGCTGTTTCGGCTTCGGCCGTTTCGCGAGAAATGTCGCAATGACCGGAAAGACGATCAGTCCGACCCAGTAAGCCCAATGCGGCAACGTGAAGTCCAATTGAGGCATGCCTCACCCTTCCCCAGGGGCGGCGGATCGGTGATCTCGCCCTGGCCCCAGTCGAATTCAAGCGGGCCCGCGCAGAAGACTGCACGGGTCCGGGTCTCATGGTGTCTTGAACGGGCCGGGACGTCCTGCGTCCGGATGCACGCAGGACGTCCCGGCCTTTAAAGGCCGATCAACTTTCAGGTGTTCAATCGATACCGATGAACGTCCGTTGATCTAGAGGTCGAGTTCCAGTCCTTCGACCTGCTCAGGCGTCACATATCCGAGCGAGCCGGACATCATGTAGTCGAGCTGGATCTTGAAGATACGGGCGCTGTCCTTGTCGCGGTTCGCGTAGTTGAACCAGATCGGCACGGCAACTTCCGTCATCAGTTCCACGTCGTCCTGGCTCAACCGGGTGATTTCGGTGCCGTCGGCCTCGAACTTCTCCCAGGCCTCCTGGTCGGCCTTCTGAATGGCCGCGTGGTGCATGTCGGAATAGACGTGCGTTTCCATTTCCACGAACTGCCGCATTTGCGGGCTGAGCGCGTTCCAGGCATCCATGCCGACGGTGATGTCCATAAGGTCGACCGGCTGGTACAGGGACATGAAGCCCGGAGGGCCCATGGAGATGTATTTGGTCACCTGGCTGAAGCCGAGCGAGTAGTTGACCGCGGGGCCGACATAATCGGCAACGTCGATCGTGCCTTTTTCAAGAGCCGGGAAGATTTCCGACCCCGGAAGAACGGTGGTTTCCGCACCGATTTCAGTGAAGACTTCGGCGACCATACCGCCCGGCAGTCGCATCTTGCGGCCGCGGAAGTCGTCGATGGAGCGAATCGGCACCTTGGAGTGAATGATGTTGGGCCCGTGATGCACAGGTCCGACGAACATCATGTTCTGCGCGGCGTAGAGTTCACGTGCGATTTCAAGGCCGCCGAGCGAATAGTAGAAGACATCCCATTCGTGCGGGTTGCGCAGTCCCAGCGGGTAGCTGGTCAGGAACGTTGCTGCCGGAATAATGCCCTGGGCGTAAATCGTGAACGGATTGACTGCATCCAGAACGCCGTTTTTCACGGCATCGAAGAGCTGGAAATCGCCGACGACGTCATTTGCGCCGAAGGCCTGGAAAGCCAGTTCGCCGCCTGTTTTTTCCTCGATGGTCGCACACCAGTCCTTGAAGATCTGAAGGCCTGCGCCACCGGGCCAGGACGACTGGATCTTCCAGGTCGTGGTCTGTCCCTGTGCCGATGCGACATGCGGTGCGGCAAGAGTTGCAGCACCGGCCGCGCCGACACCGGCGATCTTGCGAAGGGCCTGCCTGCGTGTGTTCAGTTGTTTCATGGTTTCCTCCCAATACGATCAAGGAGAAAATGAGCGCCGATGCAGGGCCCTGTTAAAGGACCCTCGTGCTCCCGAAGACGTCAAACCATTCGCTCGTGTTTTTAAGTCTTTGTTTTCTTGCGATTTTGGAGTGATCCCGCAGAAGCGCGCCGCTCTTCTTTTCCTCCCGATCAAGAGGAGAATATTACAGTTTCAAAATCCTGCAACCTTGTGGGGTGTTCAAAACATCTTTTCCAAAATGGAAACAATAGTTCTGACTGTCAAAAAAATGGATAAGCCCAGCAAGCAGGCTCCGGCGCAGGCAGAAGCGTTCGCCGGACCTGAAAATTCGGCCATGCAAGGTCTTACCCCAGAGCCGTGAGCCCGGTCAGGTCGGCCAGGACGGCCTTGGGTGCAAGATCCTGATATTCGTCCGGCATTCCCATCCGGTTCATCCACACGGTGCGGAACCCGAATGCGGTCGCTCCCGCGATGTCCCAGCGGTTCGAGGACTGGAAGGAGACTTCTTCGGGATAAATGCGGAAATGGGTGGTCACCATCTCGTAGACCTGCGGATCGGTCTTGAAGGTTTTCAGGTCGTCCACCGAAAAGATCTCGTCGAAAAGCTCCGTAAGTCCGGCCGCCTTGGCCGCAGCTTCCAGCATGGCGGGCGATCCGTTGGACAGAATGGCGACCTTGGCACCGCTTGCCTTCAGGTCCGTCAGCACCTGCGGGACTTCCGGGTAGCAATCCAGTTCCCAATAGGCGCTGAGAAGTTCGTCCCGCAGGGACTTGTCGGCGGAAGGGACCAGCGCGAAGGCCGTGTCGAGGCCTTGCTGGGTCAGTTCCCAGAAGTCCTTGTACTGGCCCATGAGGGCGCGGACCCACGAATATTCGAGTTGCTTTTCACGCCAGAGCGCGGAGAGCCTCTGCGCATCGGGCCCCAGTTTGGCGGCATGCTTGCGCACGGCGGCATGCACATCAAACAAGGTGCCGTATGCATCGAACACAAAAGCGGCATGTGCCATGGCCGGAACTCCAACGGATGATTTCAAGAACCGCGGAAGAGAACCGCGTGACACCTCCCGCGTCAAGCGCGCTCGTTGCGACAATAGTCTTAGCCGCAGGAATAATTTCAGGGACGCTCAGGTCTTCATTGTGGCGGCGGCAGCGTGATCGATCCGTCGTCCTCGATGGTCCAGAAGGGATTGTGGGCAATTTCCAGCAGGTGTCCGCCGGGTATCTCCACATAGGAGGAATATCCGCCCCAGAAGGCTTTCTCCGGTTGTTTGACGGGGCTGGCGCCGGCTGCAAGAGCGGTTTTGAAAGCTTCGTCCACCTCGGCTTCGGACCGCGCATTCCACGCCAGTGTGAAGGCGCCGGTCGTGTTGTCGGTCACTTCACGCCCGATTTCATCTGCAAGAGCCGACCGGCTGTAAAGCGCGAAGACGCAGCCGGGAACCTGGAAAAACACCACTTCTGGAGAGGGGGCCGCATTGACCTTCCAACCCAGTCCCTTCTCGAAAAACCGCCGGGCCTCGGCAACATCGGGGACCGCGAGTGTCGTCATTGAGATACGTTGTTCCATTGCGTAACGCCTCTTGGGAATGTGGGTGGAACATATAGGGAACAATGGAGTGGAGTTGTCAACAGGCCGATGCCTGATACATCTCCTGTTTCGGGAGGAATTCTGGAATGATCCGGTCGCTTTTTCTTGATTTTTTGCTGTTTTTTCCCTCCCGGGAAATCAAAACGGAATAAACTCGGCGAGTTTCCGGAAAATTTTGGCACGCTCTTGACCTGACCATGCGGCGGGTGTTGTTTCGGAACATCAATCAGATGATCAGCGGCCTCGAAAAGGGAAGAAACATGAGCGGATGGAGCGAAACCTGGACCTGGATCGACGGGACCTGGCAGGCAGGCAACCCGCCGATCATGGGGCCGCGCACCCACGCTTCCTGGCTGGGCTCCAGTGTGTTCGACGGTGCCCGGTTTTTCGAAGGGGTGATGCCGGATATCGATCTGCATTGCAAACGCGTCAATGATTCCGCGCTGGCCCTCGGCATCAACCCGACCATGCAGACCGGCGAGATGGTCGAGCTGACGCGGGAAGGCTGCTCGAAATTCGCAAGCGACAAGCAGATTTATGTCAAGCCGATGTACTGGAGCGAAAACGACGGGGCAGGGGTTATTGCCGGCGATCCGGAGAGCACCCGCTTTTGCCTGTGCCTCTTCGATGCGCCGATGGCGCCGAAGGATGCGTCCGTCAGCATAACGCTGTCGCCGTTCCGGCGCCCGACGATGGAGTGCATGCCGGTCAACGCCAAGGCGGGCTGTCTTTATCCCAACAATGCAAGGGCGATGCTGGAGGCGAAGAATCGCGGCTTCGACAATGCGGTCGTGCGCGACATGCTCGGCAATGTGGCCGAACTGACATCGGCCAATATCTTCATGGCCAAGGACGGCAAGGTGCATACACCTGCACCGAACGGGACCTTCCTTGACGGGATCACGCGGCAAAGGATCATCCGGCTGCTGTCCTCGGCAGGCTACGAGGTTTTCGAGCGCACCATGGGCTATGGCGAATTCCTGGAAGCCGACGAGATCTTCGCGACCGGAAACTACAACAAGGTGACGCCGGTCAAGCGCATCGAGGATCGGCAACTGCTACCAGGCCCGATCGCGGCTCGGGCGCGGGAACTCTACTGGGAGTTCTCCCACGCATAGGGAGCGACGCGTGTGGACACACCGGCCAAGCTGCGTCCCCTAACGCAGCATCAGAACGGCTGCGACGAGCAGCACCGCGGCCGCCGCCAGGGAAGGTGCCTGGAATGAGCCGGTTAGAGCGTGCAATTCACCGGCGAACCAAGGCCCGACGATCTGCCCGACGCCGAAACTGGCTGTCATCACGGCAAGCATTTGACGGATCGCGGCGGGGCCTGCGGAGCTTGCCGCGACCCTAGCCTCGATGAGGCCGAGAGCCGTGATGCCCATGAAGGTTGCGCCCAGAAGGGCGGCGCCCGCAAGAAACAGCACAGGTGCGGCGGCGACCGCCGTCAGGGCGACGCCGCAAGCTTCCAGCAGACAGGCGAGCGCGAACGCCCGGCGGGCGCCGATGCGAAGCGCGATCCGGTTCCAGAGGTAGATGGAGGGTGCGGCGGACAGGCCTACGGCAAGCCAGACGAAGGGTTCGGTGGACTGAAGCGCAGGCGTCGTGCGCGCAATTACCGAGACGAAGGTCGCGGTGATCACGTAGCCGAACCCGAACAGACCGTAGGCAAGGATCAGGCGCAGTACGCCGCCATTCAAATAGTGCGCTCTGGAGCCGGGGCCCGGGCTGTTCTGCGGAACAGCCGAAACGGGGCCGGCAGGTTCTCCGGGTACCAGTCTGGCCGCGACCAGCAGGAACACCAGGGTGGCAGCGCCGCTTGCCAGCCACAGGGCCTGCCAGTCCGCGCCCAACCGGCCCAGCCCGGCAACCAGCAGGGCGGAAAAGGCGATGCCGCATCCCACCCCGGCAAAGTGCAGAGCGGACAGGTCACCGCGGCCGCGCGCCGTCAGGCGTTCCAGCACCAGGGTTGTCGAAAAGACGAGCACGAAAGCGCTGGCGGCACCGGCAGTGAAGCGAATGAGCAGGAAGGCAGGCAGTGCGGTGGTTGTTGCCATGGCCGCGCTGGTCAGAGCACTGACAAGAAGGCCGCCCAGGAACCAGTAGCGGGCGTTTCCGGGAAGAGATTTCGAAGCCGCCGCAACGGCGCCGACGAGATAGCCGAGGAAATTCGCCGAAGCGATCAATCCCGCATCGTCCGCCGCCAGCTTCAGTCCGTCGCTCATGAAGGGCAGGATTGGTGTGTAGACAAACCGGCCGATGCCCATGGCTGCCGCAAGGGAAAACAACCCGCCAAAGGCAAGCGCGGCCGCTGCGCGGTCTTGTGATGGCATGCAGACCTCATGGAAGGCAGGTGAGGGAACGGCAAGAAAGCCGGGGCCGAAGCGTTTCGAACCTGCCATGCCTGCACGCGAAAGTCACCGGTAAAGCGGCATCCAATTGAACGCGGAAATGCTCCTGCCGCTTGTTCGATGACGGAAACGCAAAAGCCCCGCAATGCGTCCATTGCAGGGCTTTTTGCAGTTGAGCGGGTCGACGATCAGTTCGCGCGGCGGATCGGTTGAACGGTCGGGGTGACCAGAGTGGTGTTGGCGCGCTTGGCCTTGCGCAGGGAGCTGGACTTCAGCGATTTGACCTTGTTGGCCGGAATGACCGAAATCGCACTGTGAATGCCGTCGCAACGGTCCAAGCTTTCGTCGTAACAGCTGTTCGGATAGCCGGAGGTCTTGTCGTTGCACCAGGAAATCCAGTTGTTGTAGCACTCTCCGAGGTTACTTCCGTCACTGGGGCCAGCCATCGAAGACATGGTGGTTGCCAGAAGGATGCTGCCGGAAACAACAAGTGCGATTGAATATGTATTCTTGAAAATCATAACTTTCTCCAATCAGTTTGCAGCCGCAATTGGCTGTGTTGAAAAAGATAAGTGTTAATTCGAGACAGTGTCGTGCTGGAAATCACACTTGTTGTTTTTGGCGCACTATTGTTCACATCGCCGTGATCCTTTGCGCTGGCCGGAGCTGAACCATCGCTGATGCGGTCGCCGGATTAGTCCTGATGGACCAACGACAGGCCGATCTCCGGCCCTGGAGCAAATTAAAAAGAATTTTTTATTTTATTTTCAGGTTCCACGCTTGCCGTGCACGCTCAGCAATTCTATTTTGCCGCTCGACGCAGCCCGTCGGGCTTTGGATCGGCCCGCTCTCATGTGGAACCACCTGAAAGCGGGAGCGTTATACGATCTTGAGGTGTTGGAACCTCGTCGGGGTTTTTGTCCGTATGAAGGATGCCCCCGGGGCTGCCTGTCACCGACCTTTTGAGGAGTTTGTCATGTCTTTCGAATTGCCTGATCTGCCGTATGCATATGATGCACTGGCCCCTTACATGTCTGCCGAGACCCTCGAGTTTCACCACGACAAACATCACCAGGCGTATGTCACCAAAGGCAACGAGCTGCTTGCTGGCAGCGGCCTGGAAGGCAAGTCCCTGGAAGAGATCGTTAAGGGAAGCTATGGCAAGAACGCCGGCCTGTTCAACAATGCCGGCCAGCATTACAACCACATCCATTTCTGGAAATGGATGAAGAAGGACGGCGGCGGTTCGTCTTTGCCGGGTGCTCTGTCTTCCGCGATCGACAGCGATCTCGGCGGTTTCGACAAGTTCCGTGCCGACTTCATCGCGGCCGGTGTCGGCCAGTTCGGCTCCGGCTGGGCCTGGCTTGCCGTCAAGAACGGCAAACTGGAAATCATGAAAACCCCGAACGGCGAAAATCCGCTGGTTCACGGCGCCGCACCGATCCTCGGCTGCGATGTCTGGGAGCACTCCTATTACATCGATTACCGCAACGCGCGTCCGAAGTACCTGGAAGCTTTCATCGACAACATGATCAACTGGGACTACGTCCTGGAAATGTACGAAGCTGCAACGAAATAAGCCGTCTTCACAGACGCTTCACAAGACCCCGGTTCGCAAGAACCGGGGTTTTTTCATGGCCGGTCGCTTGCCGTAAGCCGCCGGACTGTCCACCGGTCGATTGCGACTTCACGGGAGCGTGATTTTGTTTCGCATGGTCAAACGGGCTGTACTTTGCTCTGATCGAACTGTTGTCCCGAGGACGCGCGGGATGTCTGAACCGTTTATCGGTTTTTAAAGTGCTGGTGCATCGAGCGCCGTCAGACTTGTTGATCGAGAGGGAGTTAAATATGCGCATTATCCGGAACGCCACGACTTTGGGCCTGATTGCCGGACTGGGCCTGGCGGGCGCGGTCGCTCAGGCGGCGGCTGATCCAATCCCAACCCGGCAGGCGATCATGTCGTCCGTCGGGGCAGCGGCCGGTCTCGGCGGCGGGATGATGAAAGGCGAAATCGCCTATGCCCCGGCGGCCGGAAAAGCGGCCATCGCCACGATGAGGGCGGCCTCGCTTTCCTTCGGAAATTTCTTCCCGGCCGGATCGGACAAGGGCAACAGCGATGCTGCGGCCAAGGTCTGGAGCGATGCCGCAGGATTTGCAGCTCAACTCGCGAAGTTCACGGCTGCCACGGCAAGCGCGGCGGAGGCATCCGGCAAGTCGGGGCCAGCGGATCTGGATGCTTTCAAGGAAGCATTCGGGCCCGTGCTGGGCACTTGCAAATCCTGCCACGAGACTTACCGTAAGCAGAAGTAACCGGGCGCGAACCGGACATTCATCAATCTTCGGAGAGGCCCGATGAAAAAGGCTGTGATTGCCGCTCTTCTGCTGGTCCTGGCGGGAGCGGGCATTGGCTGGGGCCTTTCCGCACCGACCCGCATGAGCGCGCAGGAAGCCGCCTTGCTGACGGAAGGCGATGCGGCAAGGGGAGAACTGGTCTTCTGGGCAGGCGGCTGTGCCTCGTGCCACGCCGCGAAGGGCGCAGATGGCGAGGACCTGCTCAAGCTGGGCGGCGGGTTGAGACTGGAAACGCCGTTCGGAGTGTTTGTCGCCCCGAATATTTCCCCGAGCGAAGCCGACGGGATCGGCGCATGGTCGCTGGTCGATTTCGCCAATGCGATGACCCACGGTACGTCACCCGGCGGCGAGAACCTTTACCCGGCGTTTCCCTACACTTCCTATGTCAGAATGAGCGCGGCGGATCTGGGGGATCTCTTTGCCTTTTTGAAGTCGCTGCCGATTGTCGAGGGAAAGGCCGCCGCGCACGAACTCGGATTCCCGTTCAACATCCGCCGTGGCCTGGGTCTGTGGAAGCGTCTCTTTCTGGATCCCGCGCCTGTGATCGCCTCGCCGCTGAACGGGGCCGACGTTGACCGTGCCGTGTGGGAGCGCGGCCGCTATCTTGTCGAAGGTCCCGGTCATTGCGGCGAGTGCCACACGCCGCGCGATTTTGCCGGCGGGCTCGTTCTTGCCGACTGGCTTGGCGGAGCGCCCGCGCCGACCGGCGAAGGGAAAATCCCCAACATCACCCCGGTTGAAGGCGGTTTCGGCAGTTGGAGCGCCGCCGACATTGCCTATTATCTGGAAAGCGGCTTCACCCCCGAATATGATTCGGTCGGCGGCGAGATGGTTCATGTTCAGGAAAACATGGCCAGGCTTCCGGCGAGCGACCGGGAGGCAATCGCCGCCTACCTGAAAGCGATCCCGCCCGTAAGTGCCGGTTCTGACTGACCGGCGATCCTCACCCGGAAACGCAGCAATGGCTCCCCTCGATCAATTCGCAATTTCTCCGGTTGAAACGGCTGAAGATCTGGACGTGGTCAAGACCCTGTTCCGGGCCTATGTGGACTGGCTGGGAATTGATCTTTCCTATCAGGGCTTCGAGGAAGAACTGGCCGGTATGCCGGGCAAATACGCCCGGCCGTCAGGCGCTCTCTTCCTGGCGAAGGATCCCGATGGCAGCAGCCTCGGCTGCGTGGGGTTGCGCCCTTTTGCCGAGAGTGGCGCCTGCGAGATGAAGCGGCTCTATGTGCTGCCGTCAGGGCGGGGGCGGGGCGTCGGCGCGGCGTTGATCGACCGGGTTCTCGACACCGCGGCATGCGCCGGTTACAGCGAGATGCTTCTGGACACACTGCCGTCGATGACGGGGGCGATCAAACTCTACAAGGCTGCAGGCTTCGAGGAAATTCCGGCCTATTACGAGACACCCATCCGCGAGACGGTCTTTTTTCGCAAGGTGTTACAGATGCCGGATGGTGGCCGGGCTCACGCTGTATAGGGGTTGCAGCGCATGAAGCGCGGAACGTCGATATAGCTGTGCATGACGCTCAGATAAGCCTGGCATTCCGACTGGGTCTTGAAGCACCCGGCTTGCGAAATCCGGTACTGGTCACCGAAGTTGTGCACCAGCCCGCTGGCGATCGCCTTCCAGCCGGAACCGCTGAAATTCCGGCAGTCGTAAGGCGTGTTGTAGGTATAGGGGATGCTCTGCCGGGTCGTGCTGAACCCCGGAGCAAAGAGCAAATCGGAAGGCGTCTGATACTGCTGGCAGGCGGCCATTCCGAGCGCGCTTGTGAGGACTGCGGCAAGGTGCAGGCCGGTCTTCAGGCCACGGGCCGCTGGCAGGGAACTGCGGATTATGCGGTACATGGCGAACTCCAGTGATCTGCGCGTTTAACTTTTGAAAGCAGGCCGGTCAAACGACTGATTTGCAATACCCCGGAATTGACCCGAAGACCTGGTCAAAATCAAGTCACGATCCGTTTCGGCGTATCTGTCGCGATGAATTGGGTTCAGGAAATCGCCCGAACGCATTTGCAATGCAAACGCTGCTTCGAGCGTCTTCCTGAACCCATGAAACCGCTTGAACGCGACACGCTTCAGTCGACCGTAACCCAGCGCAGCATCAGGAAATTGTCGGCGCGCTGGGTCAGGTCGATATTGGCTTTCGATCCCCAGAGCAGCGGCTGGATGTGCAGGGGAACATAAACGACGTCGTCCCTTACGATCCCGGCAACTTCATCCAGCATCGCCTGCCGGCTGTCCGGTTCGATTTCCTGCTGGATCTGCGGCAGCAATTCATCGACGCGGGCATTGGAATACCCGCCGAAGTTCCAGCTTCCGAGTTTTCTCTCGTCGTTCCTGGTCGTGACCAGGAAACGGATGGGATGTTCGGCGTCAAAGGTGCCAGGCGACCAGCCGAGCAGATACATGTCGAAATTGCCCGCCCGCAATTCCGGCCAGTAGTTGCGCACCGGCATAGCTTTCAGGGTCGCCTTCATGCCTGCCTGGGCGAGCATGGCGGTCATTGCCTTGCAGAGCGCCTCGTCGTTAATATAGCGATCGTTGGGGCAGGACAGGCCGAAAGAGAACCCGTCCGGATATCCGGCTTCCGCCAAAAGGGCCCTGGCGCCCTCCGGATCATATGCGAGCCGGTCGCTCGCCGCTTCGCTGTAACCCTTCATTTGCGTACTGACGAGTTGGCTGGCGACTTCCGCGTTGCCGCGCATGATCTTGTCGACAAGCGCCTCCGCATTGATGGCTTTTTGTACGGCCTGGCGGACCCTGACATCCTGAAACGGATTTTTGCCGGCTGTTTCCTTCGATGCTGTCAGCCCGTCATGCTGATGGCCGAAGCCCAGCATGATGACGCGGGCCTCGATACCCTGGTGCAGCGTCAGGCCGTCGTTGCGCTTGATACGGTCAACGTCCTGAACCGGCACCGGATCGATCAGGTCCACCTGGCCGCTCAAAAGAGCTGCGACAGCGGTTGCCGGATTGGCGACCGGAATGAAGGTTGCCCTGGTGAGATTATGCTGAGGCTCGTCCCACCAGCCGTCATTCGCCTCCAGGACAGTCTCGACACCCGGCTCCCGGGACACCAGCTTGAAGGGGCCTGTGCCGTTGGCGTTGAGTGTCGCGTGGGTCTGCGTTTCCTTCGCCGGCAGCGTCGCCCCGTTGGCCGTTGCCCAGTCCTTGTCCATGATCAGGAAATTGGCGATGGAATCGGGAAAGATCGGATCCGGAGCATTGGTCAGAAAGTCGACCGTGTAATCGTCGACGACATTGACCTCGCGGACGGGCGCGAACCAGGAGCTCACATCCGAGGCTTCCGACGAAGCGCGCTCATAGGAAAACAGCACATCCTCGGCGGTGAAATCCGCACCGTCGTGAAACGTCACACCCTCGCGCAGATGAAAACGCCAGCCATCGCCGCCGAGCGGCTCCCAGCTTTCGGCGAGCGAGCCTTCGATCGCCATGTCCTTGTCGCGCCGGACAAGACCCTCATAGACGTTGTTCAGAAATCCGAGCACGGGAGCGGAGCTCACCGCATGCGGGTCCATTGTCTGCGGATCGGTCGGTGACGACCAGCGCAACTCGGCGGCTTCCGCAAGCGCGGCCGATGCGAACAGGGCAGCGGCAAACAGGACCTCACGGCGTGGCAGCTTCGTCATGGCTCAATCCTCAGGCGTCTTGTTGTCTTCGTCGTGGCAAGACAACCTAAGCAATTTGAGTTCAAAGGAAATACCGGACCCGATATCGGGTCCGGTCCGGGCCTCACATATGCGTGAGCGGCCTTGTGTCTGAGCGGTCTCCGGCGGCCGGAGCGCTCGAAGCGCCCCGGAGTGCCTAAGCCTTTCCCGTCACCATCAGGGCGAACGCCTGGTTGAGGGCAACTTCCTTCAGCCTGTCGAAGCGGCCGGATGCGCCGCCGTGGCCGGCTTCCATGTTGGTCTTCAGCATCAGCAGGCTGTCGCCGGTCTTGAGTGCGCGTAATTTCGCCACCCATTTGGCGGGTTCCCAATAGGTGACGCGCGGGTCGGTAAGGCCTGCGACCGCAAGGATCGCCGGATAGTCCTGCGCCACGACATTGTCGTAAGGGGAATAGGATGCGATGTACTCGTAAGCGTCCTTGTCGGTGATCGGATTGCCCCATTCCGGCCATTCGGGAGGGGTCAGCGGCAGAGTGTCGTCCAGCATGGTGTTCAAGACGTCGACAAAGGGAACTTCGGCAAGAATGCCGCCGAATTTCTCGGGCGCGAGATTTGCGATGGCACCCATCAGCATGCCGCCAGCGGAGCCGCCCTGGGCGACGATCCTGTCGTGCGCGGTGAAGTTCTCCGCCACCAGATGATCGGCTGCGGCGATGAAATCCGTGAAGGTGTTCTTCTTGGTCTCGCGGCGACCGTCCTTGTACCAGCGGAAGCCCTTGTCCTTGCCGCCGCGGATATGGGCAATGGCATAGACGAAGCCACGATCCACCAGCGAGAGGCTGTTGGTGTTGAAGCTTGCCGGAATGGAGATGCCGTAGGACCCGTACCCGTAAAGCAGGAGCGGAGCCGAACCGTCGAGCTTGGTAGCCTTGCGGTAAAGCAGGGAGATCGGCACCGTCTCGCCATCGGCGGCCGGGGCCATCAGGCGGCGGGTCACGTAATCTCCGGCCCTGTGACCGGAAGGGACTTCCTGCTCTTTCCTGAGTACCCGTTCGCGGGTTTCGACGTTGTAGTCGAATGTCTGCGAGGGGGTGGTCATGGAGGAATAGGAAAAGCGGATGGTTGCCGTGTCGAATTCGTAACCACCGCCGAGGCCCAGCGAATAGGCTTCCTCGTCGAAGGCGATGGAATGCTCGATACTGTCCACCAGACGGCGGATGACGATGCGCGGCAGGCCGTCCTCGCGCTCCAGCCGGGTCATGAACGACTTGTAGACGCAATGGGAAAGGATCAGGCAACCGGGCTTGTGCTCGACCAGATCCATCCAGTTTTCCCTGCCCGGATTGTCCTTCGGCGCCGTGACGATCCTGAAATCTTCCGCATCCCCGGCGTTGGTGAGGATGTAGAGCGTCGGACCATTGTCATCGATGGAATATTCGATGCCGGTCTCGCGCGGTGCGATCAGAACCGGATCCGACGTCGGCCGGTCGGCCGGGATCATCCAGACTTCGGAGGTTTCGTGGTCGTGGATGTCGATGACGATTGTCTCGCCCGACTGGGTCTTGCCGACGCTCATGAAGAAGCCGGCGTCCTGTTCCTCGTAAACCAGCACGTCCCTTGCCGGGTCGGTGCCGATTTCATGGCGGAAGAGTTTGGAGGGCCGGTGATTGGCGTCGAGGCGGATATAGAAGACGAACTTGCTGTCGGCGGAAAAAACGCCGCCGCCACCGGTATCCTCGATCAGATAATCCATGTCCTTGCCGGTGGCCGTCTCACGGATCTGCAGGGAATAGAATTCCGAACCCTTGTCGTCATACGCCCAGGCAAGCAGGGCGTGATCCGGAGACTGTCCGGCGCCGCCAAGCTTGAAATAGGGCTTGCCTTCGGCTTCCCGGTCACCGTGCAGCAGCACCGTCTCCTCGCCGCCGTCTCGCGGTGTGCGGAAGAAAATCGGCTGCTGGCCGCCTGTTTCGAACCTCAGGCCGTAGGCATAGGGCCCGTCGGGCGAGGGAACGGAACTGTCGTCTTCCTTGATGCGGCCGCGCATCTCTGCAAACAGCTGTTCCTGCAGCTCGGCTGTCGGCGCCATCAAGGCGTCCTGATAGGCGTTTTCCGCTTCCAGGTAGGTGCGGATATCCTCGTCCAGAACGGACGGGTCCCGCATGACCTCCTGCCAGTTTTCGGCGCGGAGCCAGTCGTAATCGTCCTGACGGGAAATGCCATGGGTCTTGTGGGTGAGGGGGCGCGCGTCCGCGCGCGGGGGAAAAGCATCCTGTTTCATGGTTCCGGAGGTAGGATTTTTAGGCAGTGAAGGCAAGAGGGAGGAGGGCAACAAGATGGGTCGCCACGCACCAAGACCAGTCGACTGCGCCTATCTCCCCTCCGCCACAAAAGTCCGTGGCCGGCCGCTGAAGAGGATGAAGATCATGATCGCTATGGTGACGAAGTTCCAGGCGATGCCGTTAATGAAGGCCACCTCGTAGGAGGCGGTCAGGTCGTAGATCCATCCTGACAGCCAGCCGCCGAGCGCCATGCCCAGGATGGTGGCCATGATCACCAGGCCGACACGCTGTCCGGCTTCGCGAGCGGGCAGGTATTCGCGCACGATCACGGCATAGCTGGGAACTATGCCGCCCTGGGCGAGGCCGAACACAAGCGAAACCAGATAGAGCGAGGTCAGGCCGGTAAAGGGGATGAAAAGGAACAGGGCGGCACATTGCAGGACCGCCCCGGCCAGCAGGGTTTTGACGCCGCCGATCTTGTCGGCGAGGTAGCCGGAGGTCAGGCGGCTGATGATGCCGGCGCCGGTCATGAGGGCGATCATGTCCGCGCCGGGCGCCACGCCGTAACCGAGATCGACGCAATAGGCGACGATGTGAACCTGAGGCATCGACATGGCGACGCAGCAGCCCAGACCGGCGATCACCAGGAGGATCTGCAGGGCGGTGGGAGATAGTCCGCTCGAGTGTTGTCCGAAGGCTCGGGGGCCGGTTCCTGCCGACATTGCGTTTTCCGGCGGCGGGCGGCGCAGGATCAGCGATAGCGGCAGCATGGCCACGAGACAGATGACCGCGATCATGAGATAGGTCTCGCGCCAGTCCGCAGTGGCAAGGCTCCACTGAATGAGCGAGGGCCACAGAACCCCGGCGAGATAGTTGCCGCAGGCGACGCAGCCGACGGCAAAACCGCGGCGCTTCACGAACCAGTGGGAAACATCGGCGATCAGCGGACCGAATGTCGCGGCGGTGCCAAGTCCGATCAGCACACCCTGCGCCAGCGAGAACAGCCAGATATCGGGCGCGATTGCCGCAAGTGAAAATCCGGCGCCGAGGCAGAAGGCGGAGGCAATGACCGGCGGCACGATACCGAAGCGGTCGGCGAAACGGCCGAGAATATAGTTTCCGGCCGCAAACCCGAGCATGGTCGCGGTGTAGGGAAGGGAGGCGTCCGCCCGGTCGACACCGAAGTCCGCCTGCACGGCCGGAAGCACGATGACCACGGCCCACATGCCCGCGCCGCCGAGGGTGCTGAGCAGGATGGATATCGCCAGCCGGAACCAGGCGTAGGGTCCGTCCTGGATATAGGGGTCTGTGGCAGCGGTTACGGACATTGTCAGCGCTCGGTATCTTGCGTGACCTTTGGCCTATCAGCTTCTCGAAACCGGCACCAATGAATATCCTTGAAGCCATTGAGCAATTTTCTGAATGAAAGCCCGGAATCGCTGACCGGCTCCGGGCCTTCGTATGTGCTCGTTGGCCGGTTCCCGGACCCGTTATGTGGCGGCATCATCGGCGTTCTTGAGGCTCTCGGCGACGAATTCGCCAAGCGTCCGGGTCGGGTGGCCGATGAGGTTCCGGAGGTCGGTGGAGGCACTGTAGAGTGCGCCCTGCGCCGCGCCCCGGTCGGAGTCGGCCAGAACCGCGGCAAATCCTTCCGGAAGACCGGCCTGAACCAGCACACCGGTGTAGGCCTCTTCGGAGAGATTGTTGAAGGGAATTTCCCGTCCGAGGTGGCTGGAAAGTTCCGCAGCCAGATCTCCCAGGGTGAAAGCGGGGTGACCGGCCAGCTCAAGTGCCCGGGTGGACAGGTCGCTGCCGGAAATGATGCGTGCGGCGGCTTCCGCATAGTCTTCGCGTCCGGCTGCGGCGAACCTGCCGTCACCGCTGGCTCCCATCACCGCACCATGGGCGAGGGCCGTGGCAATGGCCCCGGCGAAGTTTTCAATATACCAGCCGTTGCGCAGAACGGCATGGGGTATGCCGCTTTCACTCAGATGCTTTTCCGTTTCTACATGTTCCTTCGCCAGGATAAGGCTGGAGCCGGGGACGTTCAAAAGGCTAGTATAGGCGATAAAGCCGACCCCGGCAGATCCGGCAGCGTCAATGACGGCAACATGCTGGGGCGTGCGCTTGCCGACCTCCGACCCGGAAATGAGCAACAGCCTGTCGACCCCTTCAAGGGCGGCGGGAAGGGTTGCCGGATCGTCATAGTCCGCCTTCACAACGGAGATCTGCCCGGTGGCCAGATCCTGCGCCTTTTCCGGCGAGCGCACCAATGCGCGAATGGGTTCATCGGTGAGGGCGGCGAGATGTTTGAGGACGAGGCGGCCCAGTTGTCCGTTGGCACCCGTTACTGCAATCATTGGTCTGCTCCTTGAAGATGGATCGGTGGCTTTTCGCCGGATGTCCCCCATATAGACCCATAACTTTCGTTATGTTAGTACATACAAAAAGGTTAGTTTTGAGATGTGATCCTGCCGGATCACTCAAACGGAATGCAAAGGAAAGGGATGCGATGACCGACAGGATGCGGATCGGACGCGACGGGGACTGGGAAGACGGAACGCCCCTGTCCTCCCTCCTGCGCAGGGGAGAACTGTTCAACACGAATTGTCCCTCCCGGGAAATCCTCAAGCATCTGACGAGCCGGTGGGGCGTGCTGGTGCTGATGGCGTTGCTGGAAGAAGACCACCGGTTTTCAGATCTTCGCCGGAAGGTCGGTGGTGTCAGCGAGAAGATGCTTTCCCAGACCCTGCAGACACTTGAAGCCGACGGCTTCGTCAACCGGTTCTCTCACCCGGTCGTGCCGCCGCGTGTCGACTACAGCCTGACGCCGATCGGGCGCGAGGCGGCACTGAAGGTGCGTGACTTCGCCGACTGGATCGAAATCAATATCGGCCGGATCCTGACCGGCAAATCACCGGTCGAGGCGTGACCTTTTCCCGGTTGCTCGGGTCAAAGCGCCGGGCCGTTCAGCCGGCGTAGCGGTCCACGATCTGCCAATAGCGGGGATCGCGCCAGACTTTCGACACTGCTTTGGTAAGACGCGCACGGATGTGCGGTTCGATTGACTTGTTTGCGGCAAGCCACTGAACGCCATGGGTAACAGGTGCACCAACGACGAGGCGCTTGGGGTCGTACCCGAGCTGCCTGAACATGTAGCTGGCCCTCAACGACATGGTGTACCAGGCATCGATCCGGCCGGTCTGAAGCATGGTGGTCATTTGCTCGGCGGACGGGATTTCGGCAAAATTGGTTATGCCCGACCGTTTGAGGATCCGGCTCCGCAGGCTGCCGAGATGGACGCCGACGAGCTTGCCGGCCTCGATCGCCTTGTCGAAGCTGTCGAGCGGCTGATCGAGGGTGACAAGGGAGCTTTCGGTATAAAGCAGGGGCGCGATGTACTCGAACTTTTCCCGTCTCTCCTGTGACTGGCCCAGGGTGAAAATCAGGGCGCCAGGGGTGGTTTGCGCCAACAGTTGCGCGCGTTTCCAGGGGGCAAAGCGAATGTCGATCTCAAGCCCGGCCGCCTCGGCGACGAGCTCCATCAGTTCGACGGAGATACCCTTGCGCTCTTCATCGATCGAAAGCGGTGGAAGATAACCGGTATAGGCGATGATGCGGTCGGCCGCCTGCCCGGGCAGCGCCAGCCACAGCAGCAAACCGAGAGCGTACGCCATGGCCAAAAAGCCTGCCGTTACCTTTCCCTGCAAGACAGACAAGAACCCGCTCCCACAATTATTGCAAATGCTATTGTGATTTATAGCAGGTAACAGTAACTGAAGTCTAAACGGACTTCGGATAGGGCATTGATCCCGCAAAGGATTTTGCGTCCGAATTCCGTTGGGTTATGCGGGCCGGGGCGTGCCTGCGGTCCTGGGCGTCAGCTGCGGCCGGTATCTCCGCCGTCCGAACCGGCCGGGGGGCGCCCGCCATGGACGAAGTTCATCGCATGGCCATTCATGCAGTACCGCCGACCGGTCGGCGGCGGGCCGTCGGGAAAAACGTGACCGAGATGGGCGTCGCAGGACTTGCAGCGAATTTCCGTGCGCACCATGCCATGGGAATTGTCGTCCAGTTCCCGGATCGCGTCCGGGCCGACCGCCTGGAAGAAACTCGGCCAGCCGCAGCCGGCATCGAATTTGGTGTCCGACATGAACAGCGGCGCCCCGCAGCAGACGCAATCATAACGGCCGATCAGCTTGTTGTCCCAGTAGGGACCTGTAAACGGGCGTTCGGTACCCGACTGCCGCGTTACGTAAAACTGCTCCGGTGTCAGCTGCTTCATCCATTCGGCAGTGGTCTTCCTGACTTTCGGGGCATCGTCGTCCTGCCGGACGGTGTCATCGCTCATGGGGATTTTCCTGTTTTCTCTTCGGCCAAGAAATAGGGAGAAGAGGCATCGGAGGCAAGGTGTGCGGCAAGGCAGGCCGCTTCACCGCTGCAATGGTAACGACGTGAGAGTGGGGAAAGCAAGGAATGCGGCCGGCAATCCTGATGGATGCACCAGCGTCGGATCAGCGCGCCAGAACGTTCATGACCGTCTTGACCCGGTTGCCACCCTCCTGGCGTGCCTGGAATACGCAGTTTTCCGCGGCCGATAGGATGAACTCGGGGCTTTCGTTGACCCCGGTCTGTTCAACCACAGCACAGGCCGCGCCGACGGAGGCCGTTACGACGCCGTCGCCGCGACCATTGTCCAGGTTGGGAATTCCGAGATCGCGGATCGCAAGGTGAATATAGGCGCTGATGGTCTCCGCACCCAGTTCATGGGTTCTGGGCAGCAGAATGGAAAATTCCGAGGTGGCCGTGCGGGCGGTTATGTCCGCGGGTCGCCGGGCGATATCCTTCAGGGTTTCCGCAACCTTGGTGAGGCAGTCTTCCGCCGCCGCCGGGCCGTTGTGCTCGGCCAGAGCGTCGAACCGGTCGAGCGAGATCCTTATCAGGCTTGTGTGGGTTTTTTCGCGCAGGGCAATTGCCCATTCCCGCTTCAGGGTGTCTTCGAAAGCACGGCGGTTGAAAAGCCCGGTCACTGGATCGGTCTGGGTCGCCGCCTCGAGCTGCGCTTCCAGTTCCTTGCGTTTTGCGATGCTGCGCAGATAGACGGCGAAGGCATAGGGTGAACCGGTGTGGTCTTCCAGAAGGTGTGTGGAGATTTCCGCCCAGATCACCGGTCCGAATGCGGATCTGAACTGAAGGTCGGCGCGGGGCAGGGGGCGGGCCGGGTCGCCATTGCCGGAAAGGATCTGCTGAAGCAGCTCCGCGTTTGCATTCGATCCGGTCACATGAACGAGACTGTCCAACTGGCCGACGAGCTTTTCCGCGCTCCAGCCGAACATGCGTTCCGCTGCCGGTGAGATGAAAAAGGGCTTTCCGCGCAGCTCCAGAAGTATAACGGCTTCATTGCTGAGTTTTACCAGCGCCTCAAAGTCGATGCCGGCCGGGCTGAACGGTTCCCGGTCTGAGGGTCGATCAGAGGGAATGTGCTTGCTGGAGTCCAAAGCCATCTTTGCCTCACTCAGAATGCCGGTGGCAGTCCCGACCAAAACTGAACGGTATTTACGTCGAGAAATCAAGATGTTTAGACATGACCCTGCCGCAGGAACGCGACCTCGGGACGCCGTGGATCGCCCGAAAAGGCCGGAAATTCGCCGGTGCCTGCAATCCTTCGTTGTAGCCACCTGCTGCAGCCGCTCATTACCATAAGAGCGGAGGAAAAGGCTTTCCTCGGCAAACGCACCGATGCCGGATTGTGACATTTCCGGATTTCGGGCCGCAGGAGCTTGAAGAGACAGGTTCATTTGCCTAGGTACGGGCACATGAAGTTGTCCTTTCAGGTCATTCGAAAAATGGCTGTCTTCGGGGTGGGGAAATCATGGGGTCCGGAAAGGTTTCCTGCCATCGCGTCAATGGAGACACTCATTTTTCCAACGACCTGAAAGCATAATTTTAACAGTCCGTATCCTAAGACATGTCATAAAATTTCAAGGCCGCTATTATCCGGCGCAAAGATGTTGATTCGCAGTAATCGGCATCGGCGGTTTCTAGCAAAACGTGACGAAAGATCAGTATGACGCCAGCAGTGATCGACGACACCACTCTTCTCGCCGTTCTGGCGCCCTTTGCGGCAGCAGTCGTCGCGCCTGCACTGACACGCTGGTTGAAGCATAACGCCGCCTGGCCGCTGGCGCTGGTGCCTGCGCTGATCTTCCTGCATTTCACCGGGTTCATCGGGCCGGTTTCCCAAGGCGAGACCTTTGTCGCGGCGAAAGCCTGGGCGCCCAGCTACGGCGTCAACTTTTCCGTCTATGTGGATGGATTGTCGACACTGTTCGCACTGCTGATCTCCGGCATCGGCACGCTGATCATCCTCTATGCGGGCGGCTACCTGAAGGGCCATGTGCAGCAGGGACGTTTCTTTTCGTTTCTATTCCTGTTCATGGGATCGATGCTCGGGCTGGTGCTGGGCAACAATCTGATCTCGCTGTTCATCTTCTGGGAACTCACGTCCATCACATCCTTCCTGCTGATCGGTTTCGACAACCTGCGCGCAGCGTCCCGGCGCGCCGCGTTGCAGGCGCTGCTGGTGACGGGGGGAGGCGGCCTGGCCCTTCTGGCGGCCTTCATCCTGATCATCTCTGCGACGGGCGAGATCGAAATGTCCGTCCTTCTGGGATCGCCGGACATCATCAAGGACACGGGACTTTACCTGCCGATCTTCATTCTGGTGCTTGGCGGGGCGTTTACAAAGTCGGCCCAGTTCCCCTTTCATTTCTGGCTGCCGAACGCCATGGAAGCCCCGACGCCGGTCTCTGCCTATCTGCATTCCGCCACAATGGTGAAAGCGGGCGTCTATCTGCTGATGCGCATGCACCCGCTGCTGGGTGACACGGTGCTCTGGACGACCGTTCTGCCGCTTTTCGGAGGGGTGACGCTGCTTGTGGGGACGGTGCTTGCGGTGCGCCAGACCGACCTGAAGCTGATGCTGGCCTATACGACCGTGGCCTCGCTCGGCCTGCTGGTCATGCTGACCGGCACCAGTCATGAGAAGGCCCTGGAAGGAGCGGTGCTTTATCTACTGGCGCATTCGCTCTTCAAGGGCGGGCTCTTCATGATTGCCGGCACCATCGACCATGAAGCCGGAACGCGGGATGTTACAAAACTGGGCGGGCTGCGTTCGGCGATGCCGATCACCTTTGCCGCCGCCTGCCTTGCGGCGCTGTCCATGTCCGGGCTGCCGCCTTTCATCGGTTTCATCGCCAAGGAAGTCCTTTATTACGGCACCTGGGGCTGGCCGGGAGCGGGGCTGGTGGTCACGATGACTGCGGTCGTCGGAAATGCGCTGATGCTGGTGATCGCCGCCGCGGTTGCGCTCAAGCCGTTCCTCGGGCCGAAGGTCGAAACGCCGAAACACGCTCATGAAGGCCCTGTTCTGCTCATCGCGGGACCCGTGGTGCTTTCCCTGACGGGTCTTGTCCTCGCGCTGATGGCCCACACGACAGGCCAGCTGTTTATCGGACCGACGCTGTCGTCCCTGACCGGCGAGTTCACGCAAGTGGATCTTCACCTGTTGCCCACATCGATCAACGCGCCGCTGATCCTGTCCTTGATCACCATCGGCCTTGGCATCGCGCTGTACACGCAGCTCGACAGGCTGCGCGGGCTGATCGCCTCGGTTCTGGCGGCCATCGGATGGGGCCCGGACAAGGGGTTCGATCAGTTCGTCTGCGGTGTCGTCGGCTT
The DNA here is from genome assembly GCF_947496995.1 of uncultured Roseibium sp. Taxonomy (GTDB): domain Bacteria; phylum Pseudomonadota; class Alphaproteobacteria; order Rhizobiales; family Stappiaceae; genus Roseibium. The sequence continues at coordinate 58,789 of NZ_CANMFD010000004.1, read as the reverse complement.
CTCCGGCCGTGTCACCCGGCTGGTCCAGACCGGCAACATGCAGACCTACATGATCGTGATCTTCGTCTTCACGGCGATTGCCGTTCTGCTGCCGGGCTATCTGACCGGCAGTTTTCCGACAATGCCGGAGATGCCGGAGTACCGTTTTTACGAATGGGGCATTCTCTTCATCGCGGTTCTGGGACTGATTGCGGTTCTTGTCGCCAAGACCCGTCTGACCGCCATCGTCTCGCTCGGCATCCAGGGGTTTGCCGTGGCGTTGATCTTCATGATGTTCGGGGCGCCGGACCTTTCCTTCACCCAGTTCATGGTCGAAACGCTTTCGGTGGTCATCCTGGCCCTCGTCATGACGCGGCTCAACCTGATGCCGAGTGACCATCGCTCCGTGCCTGCTGCGCTTCTGACGGGGATTGTCGCCTGTGCCGTCGGGCTCGGGCTGACGCTGACCCTGCTTGCCATCACACAGCAGCCGTTCGACACCCGCCTGTCGGACTTCTTCGCCCAGTTCAGCCGCTCGATCGCTCATGGCCGCAACATCGTCAACGTGATCATCGTCGACTTCCGCGGCTTTGATACGCTGGGTGAAATCGCGGTGGTGGTGCTGGCGGGCTTGTGCGTGCTGGCATTGATCAGGGTGCGGACCAAACCGGACAAGACCGTTGAGGGCTCCACGACGGATGCCGTTCAAGCCCAAGCGTCGGAGGCTCGCTGATGCGTACGATCATCTTCCGCACCATCGCGCCCTTTCTGACGGCGCTGATGGTTCTGTTCTCGGTCTTCGTGCTGCTGCGCGGCCATAACGAGCCGGGCGGCGGCTTTATCGGCGGCCTGATCGCGGCTTCCGCGCTTGCGATTTTCGGTATTGCCTGCGGGGTCGCTTCCGTGCGCCGCGCGCTTTACTTCCATCCCATGAGCGTGTCCGCCTTCGGACTGTTTCTGGGAGCGCTTGCCGGAATGCTGTCCTTTTTCAAGGCGCAGGCCTTCATGACCAGCCAGTGGCTGATTTTCGACCTCTTCGGCGTGGAAATCGCTCTGTCGACTCCGTTGGTTTTCGATATCGGCGTCTATCTCGTCGTAGTTGGAGCAATTGGTTCCATCGCCCTTGCACTTGAAGAAAGGGAGATCGACTGATGGAGACCGGTGTCGTCATCCTGATCGGCCTGTTTTTTACCGTGGCCGTTTACCTGATGCTCTCCCAGCAGCTTGTGCGCATGCTGCTCGGCATCGCCATTTTGGGCAATGCCGTGAACATGCTCATCTTCACGAATGGACGGCTGATCCGGGAAGTGCCGCCCCTCATCCCGGAGAATCTCTATTCTCCGGATGTCGTCACCGCGAACCCGTTGCCGCAGGCACTGGTGCTGACGGCGATTGTGATCTCGTTCTCGTTTTTTGCCTTCCTCCTGGTACTTGCCTTCCGGGCCTATCAGGAACTGGGAACGGACGGTGTCAATGAAATGCGTCTTGCCGAACCTGAAGACGACCAAACTCCGCCGCAGGGATACTAAACTTCATGGCCGGTTCTTCCGTTTCCGTTGATCTTTCCCAAGCTATGGCAACCGCTCCGGTCGCCGCAGGTGACTGGCTCGTGGTCGCACCGTCGCTGATCACCATATTGGGCGGGTCCCTGTGCCTGATGCTGCGCAAGAACACCGATCTGCAGCCCAAGGTGGGCATCGGGTTTCTTGGCCTTCTGGTGCTGGCCAACCTGGCGCTGCTGATCCGCGTGCTGGATCATGGCGTCATCACCATGGTGATGGGCAGCTGGCTGCCGCCCTTCGGGATCGCCTTCACCGTCGATACGCTAGGGGCAATGCTCTCGCTCATCGGCTCCGTCGTGGCGTTCTGCGCAGGTGTGTTCGGTGCGGCGACCATAGACAATACGGGCCGTCGCTACGGGTTCTATCCGTTCCTGCTGCTTCTGATGACGGGCGTGTGCGGCGCCTTCCTGACCGGCGACATCTTCAACCTCTATGTCTGGTTCGAAGTGCTCCTGATCTCGTCCTACGGGTTGCTGGTTCTGGGCAATGACCGCATCCAGCTGGACGGGGCTGTCAAATACGGCGTGCTCAATCTGGTGGGGACCAACCTTTTCCTGATCGGAACCGGTATGCTTTACGGCATTTTCGGTACGCTCAACATGGCCGACCTTGCCCAGAAAGTCGCCGCGCTGGAAGATCCGGCCTCCGGAACTCTGGCGACGGTCGCGGCTCTGTATTTTCTCGCCTTCGCCATGAAAGCGGCGGCCTTTCCGGTCAACTTCTGGCTCCCGGCGTCCTATCACACGCCGAATGTTGTGGTCTCGGCGGTTTTCGCCGGGCTTTTGACCAAGGTTGGGGTCTACGCGCTGATCCGGGTCTTCGTCCTGATCCTGCCGGCCTCGCGCGGTTATCTCTCGGATGTGATCTCCCTGGTGGCGATCGGGACCTTGCTAACCGGTGCGCTTGGCGCGCTTGCGCAAAGCGAGGTCCGGCGCCTTCTGGGATATCTGGTGATTGCCGGGATCGGGTCGATGCTGGCCGGGCTCGCGGTCGGTTCGACGCTGGCGATCTCCGGCGCTATCTTTTACGCGGTGCACTCGATCATCGTGATGACGGCGCTTTACATGGCGGCCGGCGTCATGGAGATGATGGGAGGCTCCTACGACCTTCGCAAACTCGGCGGGCTCTACCAGAAGAGCGCGGCTTTCGCCGCGGTGTTCCTGGCCCTGGCGTTTGCCGTGTCCGGTCTGCCGCCCTTCTCGGGGTTCTGGCCGAAGGTCATGCTGGTGGATGCCGCCTTTTCCGATGGCCGGGTGTGGCTTGGAACGGCTATCCTTGTCAGCGGCTTCCTGACGACGCTCGCCATGGGCCGGATCTGGATTTTCGCCTTCTGGCGGGGCGGTCCGGAAGGAACGCCCGACGGGCAGACCGCTCCGGTCACCGCCGGTACGGCGGTCTCGGAAGCGCAGCTTTCAGGCGGCGCGGTCTGGCTGCCACTGGGCATACTCACCGCGCTTGTCATCTATTTCGGGCTGCAGCCTGAATGGATGCTGGAACTTTCAACACAGGGCGCGAGCGGTCTCGTCGAACCGCTCGGCTACCTGAGATCGGTCTTTGGAGTCCAGGGATGACAAGTCTTTTCCTCGTCAACATTCTTCTGGCACTCGCCTGGGGTGCGGTTACGGGCAACTTTTCGGAGGTCAATCTTGCCTTCGGATTCGTGCTCGGCCTGGGAGCACTCTATCTCATCCGTGAACAGGTCGGCACGACGATCTATTTCCAGCGTTTCGCCAAGGGGATCGGGCTGGCGGCCCTGTTCGTCTACGAACTGGTCCTGTCCGCATGGCGCGTTGCGGTCATCGTGCTTCAGCCCCGGATCGAACTTCAGCCGGGGATCATCGCCTTTCCCCTGACCGTGGACAGGGATTTCGAGATCACCATGCTTGCCAATCTGATCACGCTGACACCGGGCACGCTCTCTGTCGATGTTTCCGAGGACCGCAAGATCCTTTATGTGCACTGCATCGATGTGCCGGACCCGCAGGCGACCATCGACGACATCAAGAACGGTTTCGAGCGCAAAATCCTGGAGGTGTTCAGATGACTTCTCTAGATGCCTTTGCATCGGTGTTTCTGGATGCCGCCGTCCGGATTTCGCTGGCGATCCTGACGGTTTCCTTCGTCATCATCGTGTTCCGCACCCTGAAGGGGCCGAGCCTACCGGACCGTGTTGTCGCTTTGGACATGCTGGTTGCCGTCGGCATCGGTTTTATCGCGGCCATCGGAATTCTGACCGGTTATTACCTTTATATCGATATCGCCATCACTCTCGGCCTCGTCGGGTTTCTGGCAACCGTCGCCTTCGCGCGCTTTGTCCTCAACCGGGGAGTGGCCGGCGACAAGACGATCGTGGCGGAAGTCGAGGAAAGCATCAAACGCAGAGAGGCGGGACAATGACTGCTGTCATAGAGATCATTTCCGGCACCATGCTGATCATCGGTGCGTTGTTTGCGCTTGTGGCGTCAATCGGTCTGATCCGGTTGAAGGATGTCTACATGCGTATGCATGCCGCGTCGAAGGCGGGTACGCTCGGGTCCGGTGTGATGTTGCTGGCCATGGCTGTTCATGCGAGCGATCTTGCCGTTGTGACACGTGCAATAGCCGGTGTTGTCTTCTTCTTGCTGACCGCCCCAATTTCGGCCCATTTATTGGCGAAAGCTGCTTATGCAGCCGGATACCGTCCCTGTGCCGATACAAAAGAAGACGCCCTGGCTGCGTCAATCCGGCCCGAGGGACAGGACTGATCACAGATTATGCATCGCTGTGGATAAAGACTGCGCACGCCGCAATACTTTCACTTCATTGTTGGTTATATGCATACCAATCAGTCAATATTTATAGAATTTGATTTTTATTGACACTATCTGCCTTTTATTTGATTTCTGGGGTTGCCGTATCAGGAAACCAGCGATATAAGGCTGTGACGATCTCCTGCAAAGTAGAATCAGGGTTGATTTCTAAAGTTCGCAAGTAACAGAATATCTATAAACGCTTGCGGCACCGAGTTTTTGCAGGTTAGCACCGAAATTTGAATTGAATTCAGTAAAGAACGGGTGAAATATGACTGATAGTCCGGTGGATGCAAATTTGATTGACCTAACGGCCGACATTGTCTCAGCTTATGTGAGCAACAATACCGTTGCGTCGACAGATCTGCCAAGCCTGATCAGCGACGTTTACGGCGCTCTGCAGAAGACCGCGACGGCCTCCAATGAGCCGGAGCCGGAGCCGTTGAAGCCTGCTGTACCGATCAAGAAATCCGTTATGCCGGACTTCATCATCTGCCTGGAAGACGGCAAGAAGTTCAAGTCGCTCAAGCGTCACCTTCGGACCCACTACAACATGACCCCGGAAGAATACCGGGAAAAGTGGGACCTCGGTACGGATTATCCGATGGTTGCTCCGAATTACGCAGCTGCCCGGTCCGAACTGGCCAAGAAAATGGGCCTCGGCCAGCAGCGCAAGCGCTCCAAGTAAAATCTGGCAAGTCCAGCAGAACTGAAAAAGAGCCGCCCACTGGGCGGCTCTTTTTTATTTACAGGCGCAATTCTTTTCAGATCTGCCGGCGCGATACAGGGCAAATATTTCGGCCCTATGCTGCGGCCATGGCCGCCTCTGCGTCCGCGCGGATCCGGCCGACCATGGATCGGAGGCCGTTGGAACGCTGCGGTGTCAGGTGGTCCTGCAGGCCGAGCTGGGCGAACACGGCATCGACATCCGTATCGAGGATCTCCCTGGCCGTCTTGCCGTTGAAGAGGGCGGTGACCACGGCGACCAGCCCCTGAACGATCAGGGCGTCGCTGTCGCCTCTGAACGTGAGCACAGGGACGCCGTCCGTGCCGGTGTTGACGGTCGTGATCAGCCAGACCTGCGAAACGCAGCCGCGGACCTTGTTGGTGTCCGTGCGCTCCTCGGCGGATAATTCAGGAAGTTCCCGGCCGATATCGATCAGGTATTTGTAACGATCTTCCCAATCGTCCAGAAATTCGAAGGTCTCGAGAATTTCGCTTATGTCTGTCGTCATCGCGCCCGTCTTTGAAGGTGTTGATGTTCTTCATATAGAGCGCTTTGCGATCGAAATGAACCATCTGATCGAAAAGCACTTCGCCAATGAGCCTGTGACCGGGGTGGCAAAGTGCAAATTCGCAGACAATGAGTGCGGCAACAGTGCTGAATCTTGGAAAAAAATATACGCCGCAGATGAAGTGGGCAGCTTCTCATCTGCGGCGCAGCGGACAGAGCCGCTGAAGTGAAGCTGTCTTGGCGGTGCTGCCAGGCAGCACCGCGCCAGCGTGGCGCAATCAGCCGTTTCGGGGTCAGGGGGGCAGATTGCCCTAAACGGCCTGCGTACTCAGGTCTCTCGGCCCGAGTGGGGTTTGGGCCGGGGAACCGGTCCAAAGTCTGTCTCCGCGGAGGAGGCCGTGTCCGATGCCTGCTGCAACAAGGCAGCGGCGGCAGGAACTGCGATCACCGGTCCCGATTTCGCCGCGGTGGTCGACCCTGTTACCAGCGCATCGTTTTCGGGGCGGTCCTCAACCCGAGCGTCGATATACTCATAGACAATGCGGACGCCGTCGCGGGCCCGGCTGCCGATGACGGTCAGGGCATTTCCGCCGGTCTCGCAGGCCTGCGGGTTGCGAGAGCAGAAGCCGCTGATATCCGAGACGGTTGCCTGAGCCACGAGAAACGCGGACACGGGGTCCACGGTTTCAGTGGGGGTGGTGTTTTCCTGATCCGACCCGAAGGGAATCAGAACCAGCACCAAGGTTAGCCAGAAGGCTGTCCTCAAGAGAAAAAACATGTCGCTACCCATAGTCTTGTCGATCTTGCGTGCCATTTTTTCTGCCAGCACGCGTGTTATGGAGACACCATAGCAAGGACATGAGAATGGCCGGTTGAATCGGAGCCGCGAATTTTCATAAAACAAATCAGGTATTTGAATCGTTTTTTCGGAAAAATTGATTCAAATTTTAGCCAATGGCCGGCAAGCGCCTGAACATAGTGACTTTTCGGGATTTTTTCCCCGTTTCGAATTCATCCTTTATCGTTCCTTAAGTGCTCCGCGACAGAATAGCTTTACAGGAGCTGCGAGCGGGAATTCCTGCGTCTGTCGTGTGGTAGTGTAGAGTGCGTAATCTTTTGATTTTTCTGCAGAAATTTCTGAGCCATTGGGCTTCTCGGGTCGACGGGATGATTCATCCTCACGCCGCCGGGGACAGCTTGTTGGCACCGTTGCACCGGTCTTTCCTGATCAGCTCCATGTTGAGTGGCGCCGCCGCGCTGTTTGTTCTGCCCCTGCATCTGGCGCTTGCCGGGCCGCCGCATGTTGCCGAAATTCTTGTGTTGGCGTGGATGCTGAGCCAGTGGCCTCTGGCGCTCTATCTCTCGCAATCCGGCAAGCTGAACCGTGTGATCGCCGTTTCCTCGTCCCTGTTTGCCTGTACTGTCGCTGCCATCTGCATCCTGACCGGAGGAGAGGCCTCGTTTGCTGCGATCTGGCTGCTGATCCCCCTGTTGGAAGCGGCCTTTTCAACCAGCCGGAAAACGCCAATCCTGGTCGCCGCGCTATGCGGTGTCCTGCTCGCCGCCATCACCTTCCTGCCGCTTCCGCAGCTTCAGTTCGAGCCTTTGCCGCTGGTGGCACATTTCATCGCCGTTCTGGCTGCGCTGATCTACGCCGGACTTCTGGCGTATCGCCTGTCGGGCGACCGCAAGCGGGCCCGCGATGCGGTGGTCGCATCGGAAAACCGGCGCCAGCTGATGAGCCAGAGTGCTTCCGAGGTTTTCTGCGAACTTGATCCGGGCGGCCGGATCCGGGTTCTGGGAGGTCCGGTCAAGCAGATTTTCGGCTGTCTGCCGGCCGCCGGGGGAGAGGACTGGCTGTTTCAACGGCTTCATGTGGCTGAACGGCCGCTTTATCTGACCAAACTGTCCGATGTCCGGCACAGTGGTGCGCCGGCGGTCTTCGACGCCCGCGTGCGGGTCGGCGCCAGCACGCCCGGCGAGACCGGCCAGGCGGAATACCGCCAGCTGCAATTGCATATCAAGCTTCAAGGGCATGAGGGCAGTCATGCGCCGTCTCCTGACAGGAAACTGCTGCTCCTGATCCGGCCAGCGGATGACCGCCTCGCATCGGACGAGGCTGAAGCTACGGCTTCGCCACAGGAAAGCCGGACGGCCGGCATTTCCAGAACCCTGCTTGAGACCGCGGGTATGGATGCCCGCCGGGCCTTTGCGGATATCATCGCCCAGGCAGAAGTGTTGCAGGCAGATGGTGGAGCGGGGCCAGGAACAGTTGCACATGCCGCTGCCGGCCGGCTGAAGGCGGCCGGTGAGGCAGGGCTTGAAGAGCTCGACGCGGTTCTGGATTTCCGGCCGAACCTGCCCGCAGTTCCTGAACCGGACTACGCGGCAATCGACATCCCTGCCTGTCTGGCGCAATGCCGCAAACTGGTGACGCCGATTGCCGAGCGTCGCGGTGTGGAGATTGAAACCGACGAAGCAGGCGAATTGCCGCCTGCCGTCGTGGACGGGAAATGCCTTCGCCAGGCTCTGTGTTATGTCCTGTCGGATATGGTTGAGACATCCAAAAGCGGAGCGGTTGTCACAGTCACCGGACAGGCGGGCCAGGGCGATCTGGAAATCGTGCTGTCGGTCAAAAACCGGCATTCCAGTTTGAGCTGGAGTTCGGATGTCTCCCGCCCGGTCCTTGAATTTGCCAGGGAATTGCTGGAGGGGACCGGCGGCAACCTTGCGGTTCAAACCACGCTTGGCCATGGCGAGAGTGTCGTCCTGCGCGTGCCTGTCCGTTCCGTCCATGTCATGCGCACCGGGCAGATCCTGTCGGATCCGGCCGGTCTGCCGGTCGCGAAATCGGCATAGGCGGCGGCATGGCGAAACAGGTCAAAAAGAAAAAACAGGCAAAGTCTCCCGACTCATTCATGACGCGGGCAGGCCATGTGGCGCTCGACAACCCCGTGGCTGCGGGCGGTACGGTTGTCATGGGGCTGACGGCCTGCCTGATTGTCGCCAATGCGGTCGGGCTGCAGCCGGGCCGCCACCCGGCACCGTTCTTTGCGACCCGTGAACGCTCCGATGCCTTGCAGCTTCCAGAACCGGGTGACCGCCGAGGCGAATTGCAGATCCAGGAGATCTCGACGCTGGTGCTCGATCTGCAGATCTCCCTGAGAAAGATCGGGCTCTATGAAGGGCCGCTCGACGGGCTGAACGGCCCGGCAACGGAGCGCGCGATCCGCGCCTTCGAACGCCGTGCCGGACAGCTGGAGACGGGCGAAGCCAGCGAAGCGTTGCTGGCGCTCGTCCTGATGCACGGGGATGCTCCGATTGCAGGGCAGTTGCCTGTCCCGCGCGCCAAACCGGGGTTCTCCGGCACGCCCGTTCAGGAAGCCGGTTCCGAGACGGTGGCCGATATCGATGCGGACCCCCGCCTGATGAAGATACAAAGGGCGCTGTCGGAACTCGGTTACGGTCCGTTGAAAGCCGACGGACTTATGGGCGCCAACACCACGACGGCGATCAAGCGGTTCGAACTCGACCGCGGTCTGCCGCTCACCGGCGAACCCGGTGCGAAAGTGATCGAGCGACTGGAAATGATCAGCGGGCGCTCCCTTTCCGGCTGATTTCTGGTATGAGACACCTCGGTTGAAGTTTCAGCCGCCACGCAATTCCGTCACAGCTGCATCCTGGCGCGTCCAGTCGAGGACCTATCAATGCGGGTCACGTCCGATTTTTTCGTCAGTGCGCTTGTCCGCCGGATATTCAACGCCGGAGGCTTCGCTGCGATTTCCAGGCGGGGAGCGCCGGAGGCCGGAGCTGTCTTCGTCAGCGTCGACAGGCTCGACGGGACCTATGATTTTTATGGCCCCGCACCGCAATCCATGTTCAGCGACCTGCCTGACGGGCGCCTGTTTGAGCGCGTCCTTCTGCAGGCCGATCGGGACATGCTGGCCGACCGGCTTCAAAAGGAAGGCCGGATGGATCCGGATTACTGGCTTGTGGAGATCGAAGCGCGAGACGGTCAGGTGGATCTGCCGCTCGCCACGGATGAGCCCAAAGCCGATCCCGGCAAGGGCGTGTTCCGGTTCTAGAACCTGTTGCGTTCAAGCTGATTCATGCTTTCAGGAAGAGGTCCGAGATAGTTTTTGCCATGCAAATGCGGTTGGCCGATCACTGAATTCAATTTGACGCAACGTGTTCCAAAAAGACTTCATTCGCAGGTGTCAGAGCTCTCTGAGAAAATATGAGCTGCAGATCCGGTGTTGCCGGATCAGCTGCCCGATTTCCGGCGCGCGGGGCTGACTTCGGCGCTGCCTGGGACCGTCCGTGCCGGTTCCTTGCGGCGGCTGCCTTCCTGATACTGGGGCACATGCCGGGAGGGTGTCGTTTCCGTTGTCTGATCCTGCAGCATCCACTGGCCGGCCAGTACCCCGGCCGCGCCGACGCTCAGTGTGCGATGGAGGCGCAGCAGACCGCGCAGGTCCGCCAAGGGCATCTGTTCGCCGAACAACCGGATCAGCACGGTGGCGGTCGGCGCGGCGGGCATGCCAAGGGCTTTCAGAGCAATCGTCAGGCCGTCACTCTGGTCCCTCTGCAGCATCAGGTCACATACCGGCTGCGGCAGGCTCAGGCCCTGGCAGAGGAGATCGGCGAAGCGGGGGCGGTCGCCGGCCCGTGCTTCGGCCACCAGGGCATCGCAAAGATGAAGGCCGGCGCTGCCCTGACGGTGAACCGGAGCGGTGCCGGGTGTCCGGGCCTGTTTTACCAAGCTGGCCATCTCGGCGGCGGCAATGGCTTTCGCCTTCAGCGCAGCCGGTAGATGTAGGTACTGGCCCATGAGGCCATCGGGGTTGAGAGCGTCCTGGCCGGCCAGCTCCATGCCGAGAGCTGCGACGATATCGCCTCGGCGGCTGAGCTTGTCGTGATGAACAGGCGCAAGGCGGATGTCGTCCCGTTGCAGGAGAATGCGTATGGAGTCCGCGCCGGCATGTTCGCACAGGGCGCTGAGCACCGATTCGCGTAGCGAGGGGCGGTTTGCAATTGCCCGGCGGAGAGACTCCCGCCCTGACTTGACTGTGCGTAAGAGGAGATCCACAGAAAGCCTTTGACTGTAACGGAGCGCCGGATAGGCGGTCAGTTCGTCCTCGTCGGAGGCCAGGGCTTCAAGCAGATCGTCGGGGATTTCAGGATGAGCTGCGAGCATGGAAGCAATCCGGCGGCGGTCCTGCAGCGTGGTCGCCGGCAGGAGATTGCGCGCCAGCTCCAGAAATATCTTTTGTTCTTCAATGTCATGCCGGGACTTGCCGACGAACAGTTCTGTCGCCGCGAGCAGGACACAACGATCCTGCGGCGGTTTTTTCCGGCCGGGTGCGGACATCTCATCGGGTTGATTGGAGTGAAGCCTTTGACGCATGACACCTGTCTACAAAATACAGAAGACCGGACCACCGGCTGAAGTTGTTTCATTCAAATTGCCCTAAAAGCGTTAGCATCCTGTTAACCCTGAGGACTTCTTAATGAAGCTCGCAGGAAGTAATGCGTCGCCCGTTTGACCGTGTTCCGCCGGTAATACGCCGCCGGAACAACAGGAACCGAAGGAGGAGACGATGGGCAATTTGTTGGACTTTGCGTCCGCACAGCGGCCCACTGCACGTGTGGGTCGTCATTCCGATAGCCGGCAGTCGACCAGCCGGGAGGCCTTTGGAGAAGTTATCCTCTTCCCAGGTGTCCGGTATGAGCACCATGACCTTGATCTTGCCGCACGAATCGCGACCATCGGGAAGGCTGCTGGACCGGCCGGTTCCGACAAGGACTGACGGTCGTATCGCTCCAGCCGCGTTGCTGACTTTCGAGCGGTCTGGAGAAACGCCCTATGGGCAATTGCGAAGCGGTACATCCCGGTTCCGCGAAGGGCGGGAGACACAGGCTCGGGCGGGTGCTGACACTCGGCGCTGTGCTTGTCGTTACCGTTTCCACGGCCGCCTGCGTGCGGCCGACCGGCGATTTCGACCGGGCAAGACCGTCCGTCATCCATGACGATCTCATGCCGAAAGCCGGTGACGAGGCCGCGCGTCTGCGCGGAGATCCGGTGTCGAAATTCAATTATACCAATGACGAAAAGCTGCTGCGCAACCGCGGCTGGACGCTGATCCGCCCACCCTGGACCAAGGACTGGATCGGCGGAACCATCGTCGAACTGGCGCGCACGCGGGTCATGCCGGAGACCGAAGGCCGGGTGCCGCCCGATCTCTACCTGATCTATCTGCGCTCCGACAAATTCAGATCTTCAGATGCCCGCTACGACAAGATCGCTTCCGACGCCACCGGCGACGCGGAACTGGTCATGCCGTTCTGCACGGTGGCGCTCCGGGTTCAGAAGGCGGATGACGAGCGGCTGAGAGTTCTGCAAAACAAGACGGTGACCACCGAGGAAACCTATGACGGCGCCAAGGCGCGGGTCTGGGAGAACCGGGTGATGACCAAATGGGTCGGCCAGGCGCTGCGCTACCGGATCATCGCCTACAAGAAGGCGCTCGAGGGCCTGGAGATCGAGACCCCGACCCAGAACCGGGTGTGGAAGGTCAACAACGCCATCCGTGAACTTGAGGGTCAGGTGAAACTGGCCGAAGAGAGCTGCGAACGCGGTGGCCGCTACCTCAACACCGCACCGGCCAAGAGATCGCGGATCTTTACCGGCTGGGGTGTCGAGCGGGCGCCGGTGGTGAAGTAGGGCACCGGACCCTGCACGTTTTCACCAATTCCAGTTTGATGGCATCCTGATCCTGTCCTGCTTCAGGCAGGCGACGCTTGGGTTGCGATCTTTTCCGCAGCCCGGATTTCGCGTTGTTCAAAAAGCGCTGCGCGCAATGGAAGGGCTTCAGATTGTCCCGCAACGGGCAGCCCTCAGAGCCCGGTCGATCTCGTCCGCTTTCGAGCTGTGCGGAACATACGCCCTCAGAAGCGCAAAGCCGCTGATTGGTTCCGGGGTTTCTATGACAATAAGGTCCTCAAGATTTTCCGGCGGGTTCTCGCGCAGGATGGAGAGCTGCGGGGTGGTCAGAACCAGCATGGAGAGGCGTTCGGCGCCGGCTGTGCGGTTGTTGAGGCTGTAGACGGCCTCACCGGCCGCGTTGAACAGGCCGATGGACCAGAAGGACACGGGAATGCTGGCGTCGAAAAGGACGGGTCCGTCGGCGAGCTGGAACCGGCAGGCGGCATGTTTCATCGCCGGGTCGAGGTCGGGAAGGGCTTCCTGGCCGGGTTTGACGTCGGGCAGAAGATTGAACTGCCGGTCGATCCCGTAGGTGGCGATATTGTCATAGGCGCTGTGCTGCACGTTGCGCGGGATGCTGAGCACCACAAGAATATGGATGACGGCCGCGAGGCACAGCGTCGCCAGAATTCCGACCGTCAGGGTGAAGCGGGGGGAAAGCGTCACGGGCAGCCCGTCCTTTCGATCACCGGCATGCTGACGCCGTCCAGAGCCGCGCCCGTGGTGACAGGCGCATCGTAGAGCCGCAGAACGAAACGCAGACCGTCGCTGGCGTTGGCTCCGGCGGCCAGCGGCAGCCAGTTGCCGGAGTGGGGGGCCGCCGCCGCGGTGATCTCAAAGGTGCCGTCCCCGGCGCGCAGCAGGTTCTGGCTGACCACATGCACCTGGCCGGGCAGGGTTTCAACAAGATCGCCTCTGCCGTTGACGGCGGTCAGGGTCCACAGGCGTGCGGACGGGGTCTGCCCGGCGATCCGGTAAACGCAGGTCGGGTCGAGGAGATGTTCGTTGCTGTCCACGCGCGCGACCAGGGCCAGCCCTTCACCGCTTGCAAGCGGAATGACCGCACCGCGCGTATAGATGGCCACCGAATAGGGGTCCGCCTCGGTCGTGCCCGCCTTCGGATAGGCCTGCCATGGCCCGATCGTGACCGCATTGAGCGGCTGCTCGCGCTCAATGACCAGATAGGCGGAACTGATCCCCAGAAGTGAGGCCAGGACCAGAACCAGGGAGATTGCCGTCAGGGTGCGCACGGGATGGCTGCGATTGGGCCGAATGACCCTGGGCAGTTCGTTCTCGTACCAGTTGGTTTCGCCGCTGGTGACGCGCGGCCGCAGGGACGTCTCACTCATTGCGCTGCCGCGACGCTGGTCGGGGCGGATGCCGTTGAGGGAATTACGCTGGCGTTGGACTGTTCCAGCAGCAGGCGGAGATCCTTGCCGATGCGCAGCAGCAGGTCCTGCGTGCGCCGCTTCAGGACGCGCGGCTGCGGGGTTTCGGCGTCCTGCGCTGCCGGTTTGGCCGGGCTCGCACGTGCCAGCCTCGGCAGGTTTTCCGCATCGACGCCGGGCATGGCGGCCAGTTCGATGCCGCTATGGGCAAATTCCATGTATTTCTGCCAGGTCATGGCGGGCAGGCTGCCGCCGGTCACGCGCCGGGTCGAGGTGAAATCGTCATTGCCGTACCAGACGGCGGTGGTGAAATTGCCGGTATATCCGACGAACCAGGCATCCCTGTATGCATTGGTGGTGCCTGTCTTTCCGGCCGCCACCACACCATCGATGCGGGCACGCCGGCCGGTGCCGGCCTCCACCACATTGACCAGGATGTCATTGATCTGATGCACCTTGTCTTCCGGCAGAACCCTTGCGGGGGGCGGTTCGTCCTGATCCCGGCGGTAGAGCACTTCGCCGGCGCTGTTCGTGACTTCCATGATTGCGTAGGCGGAGGCCTTCAAGCCGCCATTTGCAAAAACCGAATAGGAGGAAGCCATGTCGATCACGGTCACTTCGGAGGAGCCGATGGGAAGTGAAATGCCGTTTTCCAGTTCGTGGGTGATGCCCATGGCATAGGCGGTCTCGATGATCTTTTCGCGGCCGAAATCCAGGGAAAGGCGAACCGGGATCGTGTTGATCGACTTGGTGAGCGCCGTTCTCAGGGTGACGGGGCCGCGGTAGCTTCTGCCGTAGTTGCGCGGTGTCCAGTTGCCGATATAGACCGGCCGGTCGGGGACGATGCTTTCCGGCCCGTAACCGTTCATGAACGCGGTGATATAGACGAATGGCTTGAAGGAGGAGCCCGGCTGGCGCAGGGCATTGACCGCGCGGTTGAATTGGCTTTCGCCGTAGGAGCTGCCGCCCACCATGGCGACAACGGCGCCATCGGGAAGCATCGACACCAGCGCCGCTTCGTTGGCGTCGCGCAGCTTGCCATTTTCCCTCAGGACGGTTTCGACCGCCAGGTCGGCGTTGCGCTGCAGTGCGGGGTCAAGCGTCGTGCGCACAGTGACGATGCGGTCGCGGGCGAGGGCGGGATTGCGGCGGGCGAGTTTTTTGACCTCCTCCAGCGCCCAGTCGAGGAAATATTCCGGCAGCTGGTCCTGCGAGCGATCCACCGCGACGGCAGGATTGCGGCGGGCGCCGATAACCTGGCCCTCGGTCAGGAAACCGGCCTGCACCATGTTGGTCAGCACCTCGTTGGCGCGGGCGCGGGCGGCGGGCAGGTTGATATGCGGGGCATATTTGGTCGGTGCCTTGTAGAGCCCGGCAAGCATGGCGCTTTCGGCAAGGGTCAGTTCGCGGACGTTCTTGTTGAAATAGAATTCAGCCGCAGCGGTCACCCCGAACACCCCGCCGCCCATATAGGCCCTGTCCAGATAGAGTTTCAGGATTTCCTGCTTGGACAGGTTCGCCTCCAGCCACAGGGCCAGATAGGCTTCCTTGATCTTGCGGATCAGGCTGCGCTCGTTGCTCAGGAAGAGGTTCTTGGCAAGCTGCTGGGTGAGGGTGGAGCCGCCCTGGACGACGCCGCCCGCGCGGGCATTTTCAACCATCGCCCGGAAAGTGCCGACAAAATCGATGCCGAAGTGGATGAAGAACCGGCGGTCTTCGGTGGCCAGCGTTGCCTTCACGAGAGAATCCGGAATTTCCTCCAGTGGCACACTGTCGTTGAGCACGATGCCCCGTCGCCCGATTTCCTTGCCGAATCTGTCCAGGAAAGTGACGGCGAAGTCGTCGGTGGTTTTCCAGTCGGCGTAGCGTGTGGCCTCGAAGGCCGGCTGGGCAAAGGCCAGAACGACGATGAAGCCCGCAAGACCGTAGGTGAGAGCGTCGGAGGAAAGCTCCGCCAGGGCCCGCCAGATGCCTTTTGCCCGGAAACGGCGCAAGAAGGCGTCATAGCCTTCGAAAGTCCGCCGTATGGCGGCGCCGCTCTTCCACAGAGCGGTATCGACAAACGCGTCAAGGCCGAGAAAGAACCGGCGAATACGGTGGCGCTTGCGCGGCGGCTCATTGCCGTCCATGTCGTTTGAATGCTGTTCGTCGGCCACGCGAACGGGTTCTCCGGATCAAAATGGATCACCTCAAATTACCGGTTTTTTGTCCGCGTGGAAACCGGTCTCGTATGG
Organism: uncultured Roseibium sp.; assembly: GCF_947496995.1. Lineage (GTDB taxonomy): Bacteria > Pseudomonadota > Alphaproteobacteria > Rhizobiales > Stappiaceae > Roseibium. The sequence goes on along the minus strand of NZ_CANMFD010000004.1, from coordinate 42,837 downwards.
CTGTCCTTAGTGTTGTGCGTTTACGCGCCTCCATGAATACCGGTTTCCGCCGGTATTGCTTGCGCAAACGCGGCTTGCGGCCGGGCTGCGCTTGCCGGAGGTGGACAGGCATGCTAGGCGCACCGGGAGATCCCGGATGACCTGAATGCTGCGTATTGTCTGAAACGCGCTCAGGATGTCCGATATCCGGACGCCCTGGCGGGACCGGAAAAAACGGCAGATTGCTCTGACAGGCGCGGATAAAATGAAACCGGCAGATATCGAGGAACATCTCCCGTTCTGGAAAACCAAGACGCTGGAGGAGATGAGCGGCCCGGAGTGGGAATCGCTGTGCGACGGCTGCGCCCGTTGCTGTCTCAACAAGCTGGAAGACTGGGACACGGGTGAAATCGTCTGGACCGATGTCGCCTGCACCCTGCTGGATGGCGACAGCTGCCGCTGCAAGGACTACGAACACCGGGCGGCGACCGTCCCCGATTGCATTCGCCTTACACCGGAAGAGGTGCGCACGCTTACCTGGCTGCCGCCCACCTGCGCCTATCGTCTCGTTCGCGAAGGGCAGGATCTCTACTGGTGGCATCCGCTGGTGTCGAAAGATGCCGAAACCGTGCACCAGGCAGGCATTTCCGTGCGCGGCAAATCCGTGCCGGAGGACGGTTTGGCCCTGGAAGAATACGAATTCCATGTCGTCGCCTGGCCCGGGGAAGTGCCCGACGCACGGTGACGGCCACCCCGTCTTGAAGATCCGGCTGTCCTCACGCGACCAGCAGATAGGCTTCCACATGACGGCGGAGCCTGGCTTCCAGTTCCCCACGGTCGGTAAGCTGGTGACTTTTCAGCAGGATCGCGCCATGCACCATGAAGGCCACCAGACCGTCGACCATTTCCGTCGGTGACCGGTCGTGCCGCAAGGCCGGCTTGATGGCCGCCGTGTCCTGCCAGATCTGAAGGAAAGCCGCGAGATCCGCGTCAAGCGCATCGAGCGTTTCGACGAATTCCGAGGCGCAATGCGGCTTCGTGACGCCGATATTGTCGAGGAACAAGCGCAGGATCGTCGGGTTGTCGGTGATCACGGCAATAAGAGACATCATCCGCCTCATAAGCGTGCCGACAGGATCCGACAGGTCTTCTGCGGGATCCCCTTCGTCCTGTGAAGGACCGCGCAGCGCGTTGAGCCTGTCCAGAAGCACATAGGACAGCAGCCCGTCCATGTCGCCGAAATGGGAAAATACGGTTCCTTTCGCGACGCCGGCTTCCTGCGCGACGGCATCGGCCGTGACGAGTTCCAGACCGTGTTTCCGGCTCAGATCCCTGGCTGCCTGCAGCACGCGGGCCCGGGTGGCAATGCTGCGTTGCTGCGGCTTGCGTGTCATGCACTCTCCAAAAAAATGACCGTGGTCAGGAAATATCTTGACCTACGGACAGGAAGATGTCAAAAAATGACCACGGTCAATTTTTACCCTTTGCCAGAATCGGACTTGAAATGACACGAATACTGATCCTCGACGGACATCCGGCCAGCCGCACATTTTGCGGTGCGCTTGCACAGGAATATGCCAGCAATGCCGAATCGAGCGGACATGAGGTGCGCTTGCGGCATCTTTCCGCGTTGGACTTCAATCCGGATTTCGGCGTCTCCAGCTTCAAGGATGCGCCGTCGCTGGAAGCCGATCTCCAGGCGTTGTGGGACGATATTGTCTGGTGCGAGCATTTCGTCGTTTCCCATCCGCTGTGGTGGGGCGGGCTGCCGGCAAAGCTGAAGGGTGTTTTCGACAGGGTTCTGCTGCCGGGCAAGGCGTTCCGGTATGTTGCCGGAAAGCCCATTCCGGAAAAACTGCTCAAGGGGCGCACTGCCGAAGTGCTGGTAACCTCGGACACGCCCGGCTGGTACTTCCGCTGGATCTACGGGGCAGGCGTCAGGAAGCAGATCGAAAAACAGATCCTCGGCTTCTGCGGACTGAAGCCAAAGGGCTATCACCTGTTTTCGCCGATCAGGGGATCGCAGGAGCAGCAGCGGGCGAAAATGCTCGTGCGGGCAGGGGGTCTCGGTCGCAGGGTCGCATGAATTCCAAAGCGCCCGACTGTCTCCATGGTCGCGGCATTAGCCTGCTGTCGCTGCTTACATGACGCCGGTTCCAAGAGAGGCAGCGCTTACGAACCGAAGCGCTGCTGCCACGTGGGAACGGGATCTCCGGTGGCCGGGGTTGCATGATAGATGCCTCTGGCAATGGCGCGGGCGAGGCAGGAGGCTGCCCCTGCGCCGAGCTGCACCATGTCCTCCAGGCCGTTTTCCATCTTACGGTGACCGGTAGACATGGCGAACACCAGATCTCCGTCTAGCGGCGTATGCGCGGGCCACAAGGCCCGGGCGAGGCCGTCATGAGCCATGACGGCGAGGCGCTTGGCTTCGCTCTTCGTCAGGATCGCGTCGGTGGCGACGGCGGCTATGGTCGTGTTGGCGCCGGCTTTCAGCCCGTCCAGCTTGGTTCTGACCAGAGTTGCGTCCTGCGGGAGGGGGTGAACCATGCCGAGGCCGCCGAATTCATCGCCGATCTCGAAAGGGGCGGCCCAGAAGTGTGCGCCGTCGCCGACCGTTGCACGGCCCAAGGCATTCACGGCGACGATTGCCCCTACGGTAACGCCGTTTTCCAGAACCATCGATGCGGACCCGAGGCCGCCCTTGAGGTTTGCCGTTGTCGCTCCGGTGCCCGCACCGATCGAGCCAAGGGGGAAATCATGGCCGATCGCATCCAGTGCGGCGCGCCCGAGATCGCGGTAAGGCGCGGCCTGTCCCCAGCTCTTGTCGCCACCGTTGAGGAGATCGAACAGGATGGCTGTGGGAACGATCGGAACCCGAAACGGACCGATTTCGAAGCCGTAGCCCAGTTCCGCTAGGCGCCCCTGGACCCCGGCGCCGGCATCAAGACCAAAGGCCGACCCGCCCGCCAGCACGATGGCATCGATCTTTTCCACGGTCTGTTCCGGCTCCAGAAGCGCGATTTCGCGCGTGCCCGGTGCACCGCCGTGAATGGCGACGGAGGTCACAGCAGGCTCGTCGGGAACAAGAACGGTCGCGCCGGATTTCAGCTCCTGGTCGGACGCGTTGCCGATTTTCAGGCCGGGAACATCGGTAATCAGATTGCGCAAGCCGGCCATAAGAGGTCTTTCCCAGAATTCGCGTAGCAGAACGAAGAGTGTGATCGTCCGCCGGCTATGTGTCGAGGCTTTTGTAGCCTCTTCGGACATAGAGCAGGGATTTGCCCGGATCCGTCATGCGCAAATCCGCAACCGTGCCGATGACAATTGAGTGCGTGCCCATCTCGGTGACCGCATAGACATCGCAATCAACGCTGAGACGCGCACTGTCCAGTGCCGGGCAGCCCGTCGCCAGCGGTGTCCAGTCTCCCTTGGCGAAGCGGTCCGGCATGTCAAGGTTTTCGCGCCCGGCAAAGGCATCGGAAATGGCTTCATGATCGTCGCTGAGTGTGTTGAGGCAGAAACAGCGGTTTTCCAGCACCGCGCCATGAATGCGCGTTTGTCGGTTGAGACAGATAAGGATGCTTGGCGGATCGTCACTTACCGAACATGCGGCGGAAACGGTTGCTCCCATCCGTCCAGCCGGCCCATCGGTGGTCACCACATGGACGGCAGCGGCAATGCGGCTCATCGCTTCCCGGAAAATCTTCATGTCGAGCGGCAGCCTGGTCTGATCTGCCGGATCTGATGAGGATGGGGGCATTCTGTCTGCTCCATGGGACAGCGGCGATGGAATCGGGCAAGGCCCCGGGCACGGCGGAAGTTTATGGCTCCCGGATCAAAGGTGCAATCGTCGCGGCCCGGTCGGCAAGGTCCGGGAATATATATTCGAACGGGGGAACACTAATTGAACAAGCCGGATTGAGCTCGGTATGCGCTCAGGTTAGGTGTAATGGACTTGAAAAAAGGATTTCCGGGAGAATGATGAAAAACCGGCAGCTTGCCGCCAGCATTGCCTTTCTGGTTTGCGGTCTCCTCAGCGGGCCGGCCCTCGCCGATATTCCAATTGCCGTCGCGGGGCCGATGAAGGGCCAGTTCGCTGCATTCGGCGCACAGATGCTGGCCGGCGCCGAACAGGCGGTCGCAGACATCAATGCAGCCGGCGGTGTGAATGGCGAGCCGCTTGTTCTCGAAGTCGCGGATGACGCCTGTGACGGAGAAACGGCAACCGCAGTTGCCAACCAGATGATCGGCAAGGGGGTCAGGTTCGTCGCGGGGCATTTCTGTTTCAGCGGATCGATCGCGGCAAGCGAGGTTTATTCCGGGGCGGGGATCGTGCAGATCTCTCCGGCGACCACGCTGCCGGCCTATACCGATCAGCGTCCGGGTGGCGGCATCTTCCGGCTGGCTCCAAGGGATGACCGGCAGGGCAGGCTTGCCGGGCGTCTTCTGGCGGAGGAATTCGCTGACGCGCGTGTCGCTATCCTCCACGACAAGACCGCTTACGGGAAAAGCCTCGCCGATGCGGTCAGGGCCGAGATGAACAGCCTGGGCAAGTCGGAGAGCATGTTCTACGGGTTCGATTCCGGTGGCCAGGATTACAGTGCGCTTGTCTCCCGGCTGGGCCTCGAAGATGTCGGCGTTGTCTATCTGGGTGGGTATTATCCGGAAGCCGGGTTGATCAGGCTTGAAATGAACCGCCAGGGACTGGACGCGGTGATGGTGTCCGGCGACGCACTGATGACGGAAGAATTCTGGTCGGTGACAGGACCGGCGGGTAACGGCACCCTCGTGAGCTATCCGCAGGACCCGCGCGACAGTCCGTCTGCCGGGGATCTTGTGAGCGTACTGGAAGAAGCGGGCAAACCCGCGGAACGCTATGCCCTGACAACCTATGCGGCCATTCAGGCCTGGGCGCAGGCAGCGGAAGCGGCGGGCGGCACGGATGAAGACCAGGTTACGGCAGCCCTGCGGGAAGGTTCGTTCCAGACCGTACTCGGGACCGTTTCCTTCGATGAAAACGGTGACAGCAATGTGCCGGACTTTGTCTGGCATGAATGGCGGGACGGCGAGATCCTGCAAAAATAGCCCTTCCGGATCGCACCGGACGGGCTATTTTTGAAAGTGGTGCAAGTATTTTATCCGCGCTGTCCGGTGCCGGAGATCTTCAGATTGACCTTGTCGGCATAGATCGGCAGGCCGATTTCCATGCCGTAAAGGCTTCTCAGGAACCCGCCGGTAACTTCAAAACCGACACGTCCGTCCGACCCGGTTCCGGTGACGGTCACGGACAGCTTGGTACGTTTCTTCATGCCGCGCAGCGTCAGAATGCCTTCGACCTCGGCGGAGTCCGCTCCGGTGATGCGTACCCTTGTGCTGCGAAAATCGGCAAGCGGATATTTCGCGACGTCGAACATGGCCGAGCTCTTCAGGAAACCGGTGACCTTGTCGTTGTCGGTCTCAACGCTTGCGAGGTCGATCGTCACGCTCACGCGGCTTTTTTCCGGCCGGTTCTGGTCGAGGACCATTTTGCCTGAAACCTTGTTGAATTGTCCGTTCACCGATCCCCGGCCGAGGACGCGGACGGAAAAGCCCGTGTCTATCTGGGCTGGCGAAAGCACATAGGTCCCCGAAATGGGGCCGGCCAGAGCCGGGGCGGGAACGGACGCGCAGAGAAGAACGAGGGCCAGAGCCGGAAACTTCCAGCAAGCTCTCAAGCGGTCGGCGAAAGCGGTCGGCGCGGTATCAAAAGAGGTCATGTTTCAGTCCTTCAACTGGATCTTCGGCTATGCAATCGACGAAGGCGGGGGGATCTCGCTCTCCTGACCGAAGCTGCAAGGGAATTATCGCTTTGAACCGCACTGGGCATAGTGCTCCGCGTCACAGCAGATAGGGCGCGGCGCTGTGCCGGCTATCGCTGCATTAACCTTTTGATAAGAAAATCATGGCGGATGCGTTCAATCCGACGGACCTCGGCTGTATTCTCCCGGAAACGATCGGGAAAAGCCATGTATTTGAAGTCCTTGTTCCGTGGCGTCTTGCCGCTGGCAATCATCATGATCCTCAGCGGCATGACACCGCCGGCAGATGCGGCCGAAGTGGTCGGGTTTGCAGATGCCAGGTTTCGGCCCGGCACGATTGTTATCAAGAACTCCGAGAAACGACTCTATCTGGTTCTCAGGGGGCAAAGAGCGATCCGCTACAGTGTGGCCGTCGGCAAACGGCAAAAAGCCTGGACAGGCAATGCTCTGATCACCGCGAAATATATCAAGCCCGACTGGGCACCGTCTCCGGAAGTCCGCCGGGACTTCCCGCATCTTCCCACGGTGATCCGGGGCGGAGCACCCAACAACCCGATGGGCGTTGCCGCGATGACCCTGTCGAATGGCAATTACGCCATTCACGGCACCAACCGCCCGGGATCAATCGGTCGTGCCGTTTCCTACGGCTGCATCCGCATGGCCAATCACGATATTCAGGATCTGTTTCAACGGGTGGGCGTCAGCACGCAGGTTATCGCACTGCCTTAGATCAATCACTTACAGATAACGCAAAACGCATTGGATCGAGTTGCTTCTGAATTGGAGCGTTTGACACCCATTGAGTCCGGTTTCGGTTATTAGGCAATTTTTACAAGCATGAATTACTCTTTGTAAATCTTGCCAAGAAAAGGCTATTTTAGATTTGAGTCAACTATTGCGTGTATTGTCAGTTTTCATATAGTTTATGTTTGCAATGCAACGTTCCCGATCTCCGGGTGACTGGTGCCGGCTGGACATGACCGATTTCGAATTGTCAGATTTTGAAAGTTCCCTGTTCCACCAGCTGATTGGCTGCTCGCTGCTGCTCGTGGTGATATTCGGCCTTGCACATAATGTCTTTCTTTCCGTCGGAGATCCTTTTTCCGGAACTTTGCCATCGACACATCCCCTGACCGCCGCCGGATTTCTCGTTCTGGCATGCGCGATTCTTTTTCGGCCGAAATGGGAGAACCCCGTCTGGCTCTGCGCCGGTCTGGCGTGGATTTTCATAGCGCTCTCCGGACTGCGCGTCCTTGAGGCTCTCTTCCCGAACCATATTTCGCCCTTCACAGACGGGTACATTACGGCCGCGTTGGAATCGGTGGGTCTGTATGGCCGATTTTCGGTGGAAACAGCGCTGTTCCTTATTTGCAGTTTCGCATATGTGCTGGCTCCGGAACGCCAGCTGCCGGTCAGGCTGTTGGCGGTTTCCTGCGCTCTGGCGGTGCTCTCGTTGGGATTGGTCGAAATGGCTTGTTCATTTCTTCTGTGGGGCAACGAGCTCTCGCTTATTACCCAGGTCGCGATGATCCTTGTCTGTCTCGACATGATATACCGGTTGCAAGATCAAGCGCCGTTTCACGTTGTCTTCCGGACGGCGCGGTCCTCGTTCTACTTTCAGTTCAGCGTGCTCGCACTTTACCTGTGTCCGATGATCATCGGCGCGGTTCTGATGCACAAGTTCGAGGTCTCGCCGGCATTCCGGACATCGTTCGAATTCGCCTTCGCCGGAACGAGCTGGCTATTGCTCTTTCTCGCCCTGGCTCTTGGAACCTACCTGGACAGTCGCAAGCAGGAGCAGTCGGGTCTCAGGCAACTGAACACGGGTCAGTCGCCGGGCCATGCCAGTCGTGCGAACCGTAGCTATCGCGGCAGCGATCACCTCTCCTGAGGATGCACCACCCTCCGGGGATCAATTCCTTTTTCCGAGTTTCATTGGCAGCAGGTTGTTCAGGAACGCATCACCGCGTGAGGACGCTGTTTGCCCACAAGCCTTAAAGCCACCTGCGGGGATCGGCGTCTGCCGTGCGAGGAGCACCGGAGAGGGCGGTGACAAGGTCCGCGACCGCATCCAGCGAGTGGACGGCGCGGAATTCATCGACGTGAGGCAGTATGGCGCGGATGCCCTTGGCCTTGGCTTCGAACCCTTCGAAGCGAAGCAGGGGATTGAGCCAGATCAGGCGGCGGCAGGAGCGGTGCAGACGGTCCATCTCCCGCTCCAGATCCTCGTCGGTGTCGCGTTCCAGCCCGTCGGTAATCAGCAGCACGGTAGGCTGGCCGGAAAGCACCCGGCGTGACCAGTGCAGGTTGAAATCGTGCAGTGCCGAGGCGATCCGCGTGCCGCCGGACCAGTCCTTCACGTCTTCAGAACAGGCTTCCAGGGATTCGTCCGGATCCTTCATTCTCAGCTGTCGGGTGACATTGGTGAGCCGCGTGCCGAACAGGAACGTATGCACGTCCCGCCGCTCGGCGGTCAGCCCGTGCAGGAAATGCAGCAGCAGGCGGGAATACTGGCTCATCGACCCGGAAATGTCGCAAAGCGCGACCAGCGGCGGGCGCTTTTCTCCGGGTTTGCGGAACTTGAGGTCGATGATGCCGCCACCGGCCTGCATGGAGGCGCGCAACGTCCGGCGCGGATCGACACGGCCCCTCGTGGCGGGCTTGAGACGGCGCAGCCGGATCCTGTCCACGGGCAGGGCCATCTTGCGCAGCGCGGATTTCGCCGTCGCAATCTCGTCGGCCGTCATCTGCGCGAAATCCTTCGTCTGCAGCAGTTCCTTGCCGGACACGGTGAACTTGGCGTCCACCTCGATTTCTGGAACGGTTTCCTCCGCGATACGCTCCCGCCTGGCCTCAAAGGCCTGCGAAACACGGGTCTGACCGGCCCGGGGTTTTTCCGGCGCGGTGCGAGCAGGGGCAACTGGGGACAGGATCGCCAGCATCTTCTCGACCAGCCCGCGGCTCTGCCAGTAGATCCGGAAAGCCTCGTCGAAAAGCACCCGGTGTTCGTGTTTGCGCACGAAGACCGCATGCAACGTCCAGTAAAGGTCTTCCCTGTTTTCAATGCCAGAGACTTCCACAGCGGAAACCGCATCGACCACGGATGCGGGGCCGACCGGGACACCAGCCTTGCGCAGAGTTCGGGCGAAATAGACGATATTGTCCGTTATGCGCGAGCGAATTTCAGGCGAAGGCTGAATGGGAGCCTCCCTTTCGGCGCGATAGGGGCAGGGGTGTGCGTGCCATCTAGATCGTCGGCATCGTCTGCTGGTGCGGCGTATCCTTGCGGATATCGTCGACCATCTGCCGCACCTTCGAGCCGCGGACCCGTTCGATGTCATCCTGGTATTTCAACAGAACGCCCAGCGTGTCGGAGGCCATGTCAGGGTCGAGCGCGATTTCATTCAGTTCGGAAAGCGCTGTTGCCCAATCGAGCGTTTCGGCGACACCCGGCTGTTTGAACAGATCCTCCTCGGCGCGCAGTTTCTGAACGAAGGCGACAACTTCAGCTGCAAGCCGCTGTGCGGCGCCGGGCACCTTGCGCCGGACTATCTCCAGTTCCCGCTCCGCATCCGGATAGTCGACCCAGTGATAGAGACAGCGGCGCTTCAGGGCGTCGTGAATTTCGCGGGTGCGGTTGGTGGTGATGATGACGATCGGAGGTTCGTCCGCCCGGATGGTTCCCAGTTCGGGAATTGTGACCTGATTGTCCGCGAGCACTTCCAGCAGAAAGGCTTCGAATGCCTCGTCGGCACGGTCCAACTCGTCGATGAGAAAGACGGGTGCACCTGAAAGGGACGGTTCCAGAGCCTGCAGGACAGGACGTTTGATCAGGAAGCGCTCGTCGAAGATCGACTTTGAAAGCTCGGTATGGTCCAGGTCGCCGGACGCTTCGGCGACGCGGATTTCCACCATCTGCGCCGGATAATTCCACTCATAGACCGCGGAGGCGACATCAAGGCCTTCATAACACTGAAGCCGGATGAGGTCGCGGCCGAGGGTGGTGGCAAGCACCTTGGCGATTTCCGTCTTGCCGACGCCGGCCTCGCCCTCGAGAAAAAGCGGCCGTTTCATTTTCAGGGCAAGATGAAGGACGGTCGCCAGGGACCGATCCGCGACATATCCCGCCCCGTCCATCAGTTTCAGAGTGCCTTCGATGGAATCGGGTAGCGGGGTCGGGCTCATGTGTCCTCCAGTGCATCGGTGTTCTTCGAACTATATATAGCCAGATGCGCAATGAAGCCATGCCACAGTGTGTGTACGGCGTCATCCCCGTGTTCATCCTAATGTCTTTCCCGTTCCGGACCCTCTATAAATCAGAGAGGGATTCAAGGAGAGGATACATTCGTGTTGAAATGGGTACCGGTTCTGGGGCTTGTCGTCCTGTCCATGTCCGGCGGTCATGTCGCTGCTTCGGACGGAGGCTATCCGACTGACGCCGCCAGTCTCGCTTCCGGACGAGAGCTGGCGGAAATCCACTGCGCGGTCTGTCACGCGGTAGGGCCGGATGATGAGAGTGCGCAGGCAGGAGCACCGGCGTTCCGCGATCTTTCCAACCTCTATCCGCTGGAAAGCCTTGAGGAGCCGCTGGCCGAGGGCATCGTCACCGGTCACGACGGCATGCCCGAATTTGCCTTCGCCCCGGATGACATCGACGCCTTTCTGGGGTATCTGGCTTCCATTCAATCCCGTTGATGCCGTGCAGGCCGGTTTGTTAGCAGCTTTGTTCAGCTGCTGCCAAAGTACTGGTTATAAACAGTATTTGATCGAGAGCCGGGTCAGGTTATCCTGATTTCGTGACATTCTTTCTTGGCAACAGAGAAAGGACCGGCATGAAAACCAGCTCAGACTTTGAAAAGCGACTTCTCGGCTACGGCCTGCTGACGGCTGAAATCCTCTATCGGATTCCCGACCATCCGAAACTGCTTCAGAGCTTTCTCTGGCAGACAGAGGATCTCGCTCCGAAATTTCCGGAACTAAACCGGTTCCTGAAATTCTGGGAAAGAGAAGTCGAGGGCAGAATTCACTCTGTGCGCGTCGCCCATCAGAAACTCGTCACTCCGGTAGACTTCCGCTTTGCCGACGGCGAGATCGTGATGCACTGAAAAGACCCTTATCGGCGCAGGGAAAGTCCGAGGCCTTGGCCGTCGCGCATGATGGTCTGGGCCTGGCTTGTGAAGTCGGACCCTTCACCTTTGTGCAGGACAAAGCCCGGCAGCAGCCGCATGGGCGCCTTGCTGGCGCGAATGGCACGGATGAGTATGCGGGTTGCCGGTGCTTCCTGGCGCGGGCGCAGGGGAATGACGTCAATCGCCCCGAAGCGGCCCTGAAGGATGTTCAGCAGGTCCGGAAGACCGTCTCCCCGGAAAATGACGGTGAGGCTGCCGCCGTCGCGGACAATGTCCGTCGCCGTTTTCACCCAGGGCTCAAGCCCGCGTTCATCGAGCATGTGAGCGCCGGCCCGCGCTTCCTTCGGCGAAGCCCGGAACCTGTCGGCCTCATAGTAAGGCGGGTTCATGATCACGTGGTCGGCCATCGAGGGCTTGAGGCCCGCGGCATGGCGGAAGGTTCCCTTTGCGATGATATCGGCTTCCAGCAGCGTGACCCGGTCGGCAAAGGCCACGTTGTGCGGATCTTCCAGTCCGCGCCCTGCGAGGGACAACGCTGTGGGATCGAGCTCGACCAGGGTGACGCTGATGTCCGCCAGACGGGCGGCGGCGCAAAAGCCGGCGGTTCCGACACCGGCGCCCAGGTCGACCACATGTCCGCTTGTCGTCTCCGGCAGCGCGGCCGCAAGGTAGACCGCGTCGAGACCGGCCCGGTGACGCCCGTATCTGGGCTGATGCACATAGACCCTGCCGCCCAGAAAAGCGTCGCGTGTCGTCTCCGTGTCGTTGGCGGCGAGCTGCGTGTTCATGAGTGTCAGACCTGCCCGGTTTCCGGCCGCAACTCGCCCTCCAGGCCGGCTTCGCGCACCAGCATGCGGGCCTTCTGGATCTGGTCGGAATGAACCAGGAGTCGGCGCGGGATGATGCCGAGCGAGCCTTCCAGAACGCTCATGTTGCCGTCTGCGACAAAATGCTTGATGCCGGCCTCCTCCAGAATCGATTCCAGGTACGAAATCAGGACGGGATCATTTGTTCTGACGAGTTCTTCCATTGGATTCCCGGTTTTAGCTGCCTACCAAGATACGGTCCGAAAAAGCACCGTCCGGCACCGGTGTCCAGCAAAACCCGTCAAATGTGGCATTTCAACAGCTTGTCTGCCGATTGGCGTCTTGCCCCGCGCGCAATCGCACCATATTGTCCGCTCAAACATTCAGGGAGTGCCGTGAGTGGCCTTTGTTGCGACCTATACTGACAGTCAGCCGCGCCGTGCGAGCATTCAATCTCTCGTGGAACTCGTTTCCCCGGGCATGACCAGCGTCAACAACCTGATCCTCTCCAAGGCGGGATCCAATGTCGATCTGATTCCGGAAATCGCCAAACACCTGATCTCGTCCGGCGGCAAACGGCTCCGCCCGATGCTGACGCTCGCCTGCGCGGATATGTTCGGCTACCAGGGTGACGGGCATGTCACGCTGGCGGCCAGCGTCGAGTTCATGCACACGGCAACGCTGCTTCATGACGATGTCGTCGATGAAAGCGACATGCGCCGCGGCAAGCTGGCAGCCCGCAAGCTCTGGGGCAACCAGGCAAGCGTGCTGGTGGGAGATTATCTGCTCGGGCAGGCGTTCAAGATGATGGTGGATGTGGGCTCGCTGGAAGCTCTGCGCATCCTGGCCTCCGCGTCCGCAGTCATTGCGGAAGGCGAAGTCTTGCAGCTCGGTGCCGCCAAGAACATCGCCACCAGCGAAGAGGACTATCTGCGCGTGATCGAGGCCAAGACGGCGGCCCTGTTCGCGGCAGCGGCGGAAGTCGGGCCGGTGATCGCCGGTCAGAATGATGAGATGAAACAGGCTGCGCGCACGTACGGCATGGAGCTCGGCTATGCCTTCCAACTGGTCGACGACGCGCTGGACTACGGCGGCTCCTCTGCTGATCTCGGCAAGGATGTTGGCGATGATTTCCGCGAAGGCAAGATCACGCTGCCGGTCGTGCTGGCCATTGCCCGCTGCACGGACGGTGAGCGGACCTTCTGGAGTCGTTGCCTTGAAGGCGAAGAAGTCGAGGACGGCGATCTGGAGCAGGCTATCGAGCTGCTGAGGAAATACGACGCCCTCTCCGATACGGTTCAACGTGCCCGCGATTACGGCGAGAAAGCTCTCCGCGCGCTCGATCCGCTGCCTAACGGGGCGCATAACGACGCTCTTGCGGACGCTGTCGCCTTCTGCATCTCACGTGTGAGCTGATTGCTGTAACGCGCTGATATTTAAATCAGAGACGGGATCATGCTCGCTGCGCGAAACGGCATGTTCTGTCGTGTTCCTGAAGCTACGACAAGGGCCCTGAAGCGATCCACCATTCGGGGTGGTCGGCTCTGAGGCTGCGCTCGATCTCCGCGGCGTGTTCCCGTTTGCACAGACCGAAACAGGTGGCACCGGAGCCGGACATGCGGGCGAGATCGATCCGGCTGTCTGCCTCAAGCACCGACAACACGTCACCGATGCCGCCGCAAAGCTGCATGGCCGCATCCTGCATGTCGTTTCGGCAACTTTTCAGATAGCCGGTGAGTTGCGCCAGAGTGTCGAAGCTTTCGGGTAACGGCGGCAACGGCGGGTTGTCGCGCCGGGTCATCGATCGGAAGACATCCGGAGTGGAGACGGCGGCCTTCGGATTGACCAGAACCATCCCGCAGGCCGGTAGTTCCGGCCCGGTTGCCAGTTCATCGCCGATACCGCGCATGATCTGGGGTTCGGGAATGAGGCACACGGGAACATCGGCGCCGAGCGACAGCGCCAGGGCGTGAAGGTCTTCCTCGGGCAGATAGGTTTCGGTGAAATCCTCAAGAAGACGCAGTGTTGTTGCCGCGTCGCTGGAGCCGCCGCCGATCCCCGAAGAGACAGGCAGCCGTTTAGTCAGCGTAAGGCGGATGTCGGGGCAGGGCAGGTTCGCCCTGTCCGCGAAGGACCGGACAGCCTTCAGGATGAGGTTGTCCTCGTCAGGTCCCTCGAGATCGCGCGCGAAGGGACCTTCCAGAACAAGCTCCAGCTTTTCCGAAGGTTCCAGCGCGATGCGGTCCCCGATCTGCGGAAACACGACAAGCGACTCCAGCAGATGGTAGCCATCGGAGCGTTGCCCGGTAATGTGCAGGGCCAGGTTGACCTTGGCACGGGCAAGTTCCACCCGCGGAGAGGGAGGGTGGGAAAGAGACATAGCGGCCGCGGTCAGCCGCCGTTCTGGTCGTTTTCCGCCTTCGCGGCGTCCGTCACAGGCGTGTCCGGCATGCCGTTGGCGATCTTGTCCAGGATCGTGGGAAGATCCTTGTCGTCCGGTCCGAGGTCCCGCGCATGGTTCCACTGGAACCGGGCTTCGTTGCGGCGGCCCACCATCCAATAGGCATCGCCCAGATGGTCGTTGATGACCGGGTCGGCCGGGCGCAGCTCGATGGCACGCTCCAGTTCCTTGACCGCTTCCTCGTAACGTCCGAGGCGATAGTAGACCCAGCCGAGACTGTCGACGATGTAGCCGTCCGATGGCCGCAACTGGACAGCGGTCTTGATCATGTTCAGAGCTTCGTCGAGCTTCAGACCCTGATCGACCAGCGAATAGCCGAGATAGTTGAGGACCAGCGGCTGGTTTTCGTTGAGTTCAAGCGCCTTGCGGAAATCGGCTTCCGCCAGGTCCCATTTGTCCAGCCGTTCGCGGCTGATGCCGCGGAAATAGAGCAGCAGCCAATGCTGCGGCGCCAGCTCGGAAATCGTGTCCAGACCCTTGGTGTAGATGACTTCCGCGTCGTCATAGATCTCGTGGGATCGCAGGATATTGCCAAGTGCAATGACCGCTTCCAGATCGGAGGGATCCTGATCGATCAGTTTCTGCAAATGCGAACGGGACTCCTCGAGCTGGTCGAGGGCGTTGTAATTGAGCCCGACCTGGATCTCCGCTTCGCGTTTCAGAACGCTGTCGTCGGGCACCTTCGTCAGGGCAGCTATCGCCCGTTCCGGCTGATCCATGCGTTCGAAAACGGCTCCGAGGGCAATCGCCGCGAATTCCGCGTTCGGGTCCAGATAGAGCGACAGCTGCAGGTAGGAGGTCGACAGTTCCTCACCGCCGTCACGGCCGATCACCGCACCCAGGCCGTAAAGGATTTCCGCCATGCCTTCGGCCGGCTTGGTGACCAGCGGCGGGATGATGGCACCGCTTTCGAGAATCGCTCTCGTCTGGTCGAGCTTGGGATGGCCGCGAAACTGCTGGTCATACTGGTTGAGGACGTCGAGCGCTTCTTTCTGGCGGGCGTTGGCGGCCAGAATACGGGCGTAGGCATCCACGACGCGAATGGCGCCCTGGTCAATCTCGTAGGCGCCTTCAATCGCCTCGAGGGCGTCCTGATTGCGGCCGGCGGCGAACAGAAGATGGGACTTGTGAGTCGCCTTGAAGACCTCGAACCAGTCCGGCCCGTTGAGCGAGTCGATCATCTCGACCGCTGCGTCGATCTGCCCGTTGCCGTAAAGGGCCCATGCGCGGGAAATGCCGACGGACAGTTGGGCGAGAGGGCCGTTTCTGCTTTTCGCCAGGGCTGCATCCGCTTCCGCGTAGCTGCCTTCAACCATGCGCTGCGCGCCCACGGTGAGCTGGGCCAGGAAATTCTCCAGCCCGTTCTTTTCCATTTCATCGGCATAGACAACGGCCTGCTCGACGTCGCCATTGGCCAATTTCAGCAGGAACGTGCGTTCCAGAAGCATGGTGTTGGCCGGGTCGGCCGCCAGGGATTCCTCATAGAAGGCGGCCGCCTGTCCGTAGTCCTTCTGGAAACCGGCAAGGCGTCCGGACAGATAGCTGCCCGACAGAGTGAACGGCAGATCGGGGGGCGTGCCGAAGGTGTCCGCCTGCGCATTGGTTTCAGCGCCGGCTGCGGCGGGCAGGAGGGCGATTGCGCTGACCAGCGCAAGGAGCTTCAGTTTGAAAGGCCTGCGGTCCATCCTGGCAACGGCGCCGGTCACTTGTGTCATCATTCTTCGCACTTCCGATTGCTGAGCCGGTTCGATTGTTGCTTATTGCCTTCGACAATGGCGTCTTTAAGGCTGAGCGGCAAGGCAGCCGGGATAACTTTCTGAGGGTTTAAATCCTTTCAATTTTGCCGATCGTCAGAATTCTCGAAGCTTGGCGTGCGAGGAAGCGGATTTCGGCCTAAAAGGACTTGATGACGGTGATCTGCCGTAGCAGGTATGTGCCCTGCAACATTGACTGAAGCGCGGGCGTACCCTGCGCGGCGCGAGGAGAGTTGACATGGCCAAGTGGGTCTACAGTTTCGGCAACGGGTCTGCGGAAGGGGCAGCGCACATGCGCAACCTTCTGGGTGGCAAAGGCGCCAATCTTGCCGAAATGAGCAGCCTCGGCCTGCCCGTACCACCAGGCTTCACGATCACCACAGAAGTCTGCACCTGGTTTTACGACCATGACAATTCCTATCCGGAAACGCTCGTCGCCGAGGTTGTGGAAGCGCTGGACAGGATCGGCGCGGCGACGGGCCGCACGTTCGGCGGCGAGGAGCGCCCGCTTCTGGTTTCGGTGCGCTCCGGTGCCCGCGTCTCGATGCCCGGCATGATGGATACGGTGCTCAATCTCGGATTGAACGACCGAACGGTCGAAGCTTTGGCGCAAGAGTCAGGTGACCGGCGCTTCGCCTACGACAGCTACCGCCGCTTCATCCAGATGTATTCCGATGTGGTGCTCGGGGTCGATCATCATGAATTCGAGGAAATCCTCGAGGACTACAAGGAGCGCAACGAGCTGAAGCTCGATACGGATATCGACGCCGATGCATGGCTGGGTCTGATCGAAAAGTTCAAGGCCCTGGTGGAAGAGGAACTGGAAAAGCCGTTTCCGCAGGATCCCCAGGAGCAGCTCTGGGGCGCCGTGGGAGCGGTGTTCGGGTCCTGGATGACACCGCGTGCGGTCACTTACAGGCGGCTGCACGATATTCCCGGCAGCTGGGGAACCGCCGTCAACGTTCAGGCAATGGTGTTCGGCAACATGGGGACGAACTCCGCCACCGGCGTTGCCTTCACGCGCAATCCGTCCACCGGCGAAAACGCGCTCTACGGCGAATTTCTGGTCAATGCCCAGGGAGAGGATGTCGTTGCCGGGATACGTACACCGCAGGACATCACCGAAAAAGCGCGGCTGGAAGCCGGTTCGTCCAGTCCTTCTCTGGAAGCGCTGATGCCCGCAGCCTTCGCTGAATTCCAATCCTACTGCGCAAGGCTGGAAGCCCATTACACGGACATGCAGGACCTCGAATTCACCATCGAGGAAGGCAAGCTCTGGATGCTACAGACCCGCGCCGGCAAGCGCACGGCAAAGGCCGCGCTGAAGATCGCCGTCGACATGGTCGCCGAAGGTCTGCTTGGCGAAGAAGAAGCGATCGGCCGTGTCGAGCCGGGTGCGCTTGACCAGCTTCTGCATCCCACCATCGATCCGAAGGCGGAACGCGATGTGCTGACGACCGGCTTGCCGGCATCGCCAGGCGCTGCCTCCGGAGCCATCGTCTTTACCTCGGCGGCCGCGGAAGACGCGAAGGCCGAAGGCAGGAAAGTCATTCTGGTGCGGGTGGAGACAAGCCCGGAAGACATTCACGGCATGCATGCAGCCGAGGGCATTCTGACCTGCCGGGGGGGCATGACCAGCCACGCGGCGGTGGTTGCCAGGGGAATGGGCAAGCCCTGTGTCGCCGGCGCCGGCATGCTGCGTATCGATTACCGCAACGGTGTCATGAATGCGGCCGGACGCCAGTTCAAAGAGGGCGACATCATCACTATCGACGGGGCGAACGGCCAGGTTCTCTCCGGCAAGGTGAGCATGCTGCAGCCCAAGCTGTCGGGCGATTTCGGCACGCTGATGGGCTGGGCCGACAAGGTTCGGCGCATGACCGTGCGCGCCAATGCGGAAACACCGCAGGATGCCAAGGTTGCCCGCGACTTCGGTGCCGAGGGGATCGGCCTGTGCCGGACGGAGCATATGTTCTTCGCAGGCGAACGCACCGTTGCCGTGCGCGAGATGATCCTCGCGGAGACAGAAGAAGGACGGCGGACGGCGCTTGCCAAGCTGCTGCCGATGCAACGGCAGGATTTTATCGAGCTCTTCGAGATCATGCATGGCCTGCCGGTGACCATCCGCCTGCTCGATCCGCCGCTGCATGAGTTCCTGCCGAAAACGGACCATGAGCTTGCCGAAGTCGCTGCGGCGATGGGAGCCGATCCGGATCTGCTGCGGGACCGAGCTTTGGCCCTGGAGGAATTCAATCCGATGCTCGGCCATCGAGGCTGTCGTCTGCTGGTCTCCTATCCTGAGATCGCGGAAATGCAGGCCAGGGCGATCTTCGAGGCCGCCGTGGAAGCTGCGCGGGTGACCGGCGCGCCGGTCGTTCCGGAAATCATGGTGCCGCTGGTCGGATTGAAGAAGGAACTGGATCTGGTCCGGCAGAGCATCGAGGCGATGGCCGCTGCCGTGCAGAAAGAGACCGGGGCGGAACTGACCTATCAGATCGGCACCATGGTCGAATTGCCGCGCGCGGCGCTCAAGGCAGCCGAAATTGCGCAGTCCGCTGAGTTCTTCTCCTTCGGGACCAACGATCTTACCCAGACCACCTTTGGCATCTCGCGTGACGACGCCGCATCCTTCCTCGGCACTTATCAAAGGAAGGGCATTCTGGAACAGGATCCTTTCGTGTCCCTCGATCAGGAAGGGGTGGGCGAGCTTATCCGCATCGGTGTGGAACGCGGCCGCTCGACCCGTCCGGACATCAAGCTTGGCATATGCGGCGAGCACGGCGGCGATCCCGCCTCGATCGGATTTTGCGAAGAGGTCGGACTTGACTATGTGTCCTGCTCGCCCTTCCGGGTGCCGATTGCTCGTCTGGCTGCCGCGCAATCGGCCCTCAAGTCCAGATCGGGCTGACCGATGCGGTGCGGCGAAAAGGCGGTCGGTGCCGCAAGGACGGAATGAGCGGGGCTTTCCCTTCGCTGGAAGACCTGCGTGCGGGCGGCAAGCGGCTGCTCGCAAGGGTTCTCTCCCGGCTGGAAACACATGCCGGAGATGCCGAGACGGCTGCCTTCCTGGACCGCATCTGTACCAGTGTGCGTGCCGAGGTCGTCGGATTGACGGGACCGCCCGGCGTTGGCAAATCCAGCCTGAGCGATGCTCTCATCAAGGTTTATAGATCGGAGGGCAGGAAGGTCGGCGTCCTTGCCGTCGATCCGTCTTCGGCCCTGACGGGAGGCGCACTGCTCGGCGACCGCACCCGGCTGAAGACCGATCCGTCCGATGACAACGTCTTCGTGCGATCCATGGCGGCCCGTAACCGGCTGGGAGGACTTTCCGACCATGCGGTTGCGGCCATTGTCGTGCTGAGAGCCGTCTGCGACCGCGTTATCGTCGAGACGGTCGGTATCGGCCAGTCGGAAGGCGATTTGAAACAGGCCGTTGATACGGTGATCTTGTGCATTCAGCCCGGGTCCGGTGACAGCCTGCAATTCATGAAGGCCGGCATCATGGAACTGCCGGATGTGGTGGCGGTGACCAAAGCGGATATGGGCGTTTTAGCACGCAGGGCGGCCTCGGATGTCAGGGGCGCGCTCTCGCTGAGCGGGGCCGGTACGGGAGGCTGGCAGGTTCCGGTGTGCGAGGTTTCAGCCGAAACCGGACAGAGCATTCAGGAGCTGACCGTGCTGACGGCCCGGCATCACGCCCATCTGGTCGAAAGCGGCACTTTGGATCCGCGCCGGCAGGATCAGCAGGCCGCCTGGTTCGGCGACATGGTGCGGACGGAATTCGGTCTGACGGGTCTTCGATTGGCCGAGCAGCCACCGGCCGATGTCCGGATGGACAGGGCGAGAACCGAACCTTTTACAAGCTTTGCATCTTTCGCAGCGGATTTCAGGCGTCGGCTCGGCTGACGAAGGTAGACATGCTCTAGAAGCCCACGCCGGCCTTGCGGGGCTGGAAGCTGAGATCGGTTCCGAACCCGCCGCTGCTGTCGCCGTTGAAGTCCTCCAGAAACGCTGTCAGATCGGTTTCCGAACGCGGTTTGGAAATGTAAAACCCCTGCATCCGGTGGCAATCATGCGCCTGAAGGAAACGAAGCTGTTCCAGCGTTTCGATACCTTCCGCAACGATCGTCATGCCCAGGGCCTTGCCGAGCTGAATGATCGACACAAGGATGGCTTCGGCCTCCGGATTGCCGTTCATGCCGGAGAGGAAATCGCGGTCGATCTTGAGTGTATCGAAGGGGAAGCGGCGCAGGTAGCTCAGGCTGGAATACCCGGAGCCGAAGTCATCGAGCGCGACCTTCACGCCGAGGTTTTTCAACCGGCGCAGTGCCTTGAGGACGGAATCGTTGCGCCCGGCGAAGACGCTTTCGGTGACCTCGATCTCAAGGCGCTGAGGCGGAAGATTATTCGCGGCAAGGATCGCCATGACCTTCTCGACGAAACGCGGATGCTTGAACTGGTTGGGTGAGACGTTCACCGCAACGATCACGCCCGGCCAGTCATGTGCCTTGGCGCAGGCCTTGTTCAGGACCCAGATGCCGAGTTCGTTGATCAGGCCGGTTTCTTCGGCAACAGGAATGAACTGGGCCGGGGAGACAATCGTGCCGTCCGCCTTGGTCCAGCGGGCAAGGGCCTCGACCGATACGATACGGCGACAGCCGGTGTCGGATTGCGGTTGATAGGCAAGGTCCAGTTCGTCGTTCTTCAGCGCCAGGCGAAGCTCTCTCGACATCTTGTCTCTCGACTGAACCTGGTGCTCCATGTTCGCTTCGAAAAAGGAACGCCGGTTGCGGCCGTTGGCCTTGGCGTCATAGAGGGCGATATCGGCTTTGCGGAGCAAGTCGTCGGGGTCGTTACCGTCCCTGGGGGCGACGGCCACGCCTATGGAAAGGCTGGCAAACAGCTCGCGGCTGCCGATCATGATCGGGCGGGCGATCTCGTCCTGTACCTGGTCCAGTATGTATTCCAGCCATTCGTCATCTTCACAGTTCCGGATGACCATGGTGAATTCGTCGCCGCTGATCCGGGCGACAATACCGTTATCGGGAATGACCCGCTGCAAACGTTGCGCGACCGCCACGATCACCTGGTCACCGGCCGAGTGGCCCAAGGTATCGTTGATGTCCTTGAAGTGATCCAGGTCGATATAGACGACGGCGGTGTTCTTTTGTTTTCCGGTGCTCTTTTCGAGAATTTCTTTCAGAAGCGCATGGAACCGGGCTCTGTTGGGAAGCCCTGAAAGTGCGTCATGGCGCGAGGCGAAAACGGCCTTGGCCTCGCTCCTTGCCAGCCGTTTGGTCATCAGCCGGGTAAAGACGATGACCGCAATCACCAATGCGGCGATCATGAAGGCGGCCAGGGCGAGGAACGGAGTGATGCGGTCGAGCATCTGGCTGCCGGGAAGAGTGGTGTTCCAGCCCAGGACCCCGACCAACCTGCCAAGCGGCGAGTAGAGCTCGAACCGGCCGGCGCCGTCCCGGTCTGACTTCACGTTCGGAAGGGGATCTGCCCCGGCACCTTGCTCAAAGCTTTTCAGGACAAACCCGTCCAGCCGCGTCATCTCCGCGATATCGTGCAGTTTTTCGCCATTCAGCGGCATCAGGCTCACGAGTGTTACCGGAGGACTGCGCTTCTTGGAAATGGACAGGATCTGCGGCACGACGGCCGCTGCGGTGAACAGGTGAGGGCGGCCGTTTATGCTGATAACGCCGGTTTCGGCGATCGACCGGCGGGTTTCGTTGTATTCGGGCGCGAACCGGAACAGACCGGACGGCGTTTTCTTCATGGCAACGATGTAGCGGGCGCGTACCTTGGCGATTGCGGGCCGGAGATCTTCGATCAGGCCCCTTGTCATCCACATCTGGGTGAGGTCATGCGCATAAACGTTCTGAATCGCGAGGTCGCGGTCAAACAGCACTGATTTGGTGAAGCCGTGATTCTGGTACAGCCAGTGCGTCATGTTGTTGTGAATCCAGCTCTTATCCGGATCCAGCTGATTGACAACATGGTAGGCTTCCTCCCAGATCACAACGCCGGTCTGCTGTTTGACCAGATGGTTCTGAGAGAGCTGCATGGCCCCGGCAACGAGGGTGTGCTGCGACTGTTCGGCGTTGCGGTCGGAAAGACGGGCGGACCAGTGCATCACGCCGAAAATGCCGAATACGGAGATCAGCACGATGGCGACCATCGGAATGATGATCGCGCCTGCAATCTTTCCGCCTGAATTTCTTGCCGAATAGTTCATCTGCCGCCCGATTTATTTTGCGGCAGTATGCCCTCACGGGGTTAAGGAATGCCCCTAGTTTTTTAGTAAAATTACCGTAAAGAGAGCTTAGTTCAGCAGCGGAAGTTTCAGCGAAATCAATCGGTATTGCGATTCCCGCATTCAACGGCGAACATCGGCCCGGCGCACCATTGCGCATTAACCCGCGTCAGGTGGGGATGCGGGTCAGATCAGTCGCAGGCTGCGGAAGCTCACATTCGTTCTCATGCCGACGATGATATGGTCATGAACCTCGATACCGAGCGGGTTGGCTATATCGATGATCTTTTGGGTCATCTGGATATCCGCCCGCGAGGGGGTGGGGTCTCCGGAGGGGTGATTGTGGACCATGATGAGGGCGGTTGCCGAATGGTCCAGGGCCCGCCGGATCACCTCGCGCGGGTAGACCGGCGTGTGATCGACGGTGCCGGTCTGCTGGACTTCATCGGCGATCAGGCCGTTTTTCTTGTCCAGGTAAAGCACCCTGAACTGTTCGATGCCGGAATGTTCCATCGAGGCCTGCAGATAGTCGATGACCTTTTGCCAGCTGTCGAGCGGCCGGCGTTCGTTCAGTTCAGAGCGATGGTAGCGGGCGATGGCAGCATGAACCGCCTGAAGACTGTCGATGCTGATGTCCGACAGACCGTCGATTTCCTTGAGGCGCGCTCTGGGGGCGGCAAGGGCGGCGGAAAAAGACCCGAAGCGCTTGAGAAGCGCCTTGGCGATCGGTTTGGTGTCCTGACGGGGCAGGGCGGAGAATAACAGGAATTCCAGAAGTTCGTAGTCGGCGAGGCTCTGTTCACCGGTGTTGCGAAATCGCTCCCGCAGTCTTTGGCGATGCCCCTTGTGATCCTCGGCCCCCATGGCGTCCGGCCCTAGTCGTTCGGGAGACCGGGCTTGTGAAGACCCTTGGCCGATGTGGTGAAGATCTGGCATCCGTCCTCGGTAATACCGATGGAATGCTCGAACTGTGCCGACAGCGACCGGTCGCGCGTCACGGCCGTCCAGCCGTCGCTCAGAACCTTCACATGGGGGCGCCCCAGATTGACCATCGGCTCGATGGTAAAGATCATTCCGGGCTTGAGTTCGACGCCTTCGCCGGGGCGGCCGTAATGTAGGATGTTCGGGGTATCGTGAAACAGAAGCCCCAGTCCGTGGCCGCAGAAATCGCGCACTACCGAGCAGCGTTCGGCTTCCACGAAGGTCTGAATCGCCGCGCCGATATCGCCGGTGGTGTTGCCGGGACGGGCCGCCTCGATGCCGCGCATCAGCGATTCATAGGTCACGTCGATCAGCCGTTCGGCCGCGCGCTTGATCGTGCCGACCGGGTACATGCGGCTTGAATCACCGTGCCAGCCGTCGAGTATGAAGGTGACGTCGATGTTGACGATATCGCCTTCGCGCAGCGCCTTGTTGTTGGGAATGCCGTGGCAGACCACGTGATTGATCGACGTGCAGGATGACTTGGTATAGCCACGGTAGTTGAGCGTTGCGGGAATGGCGTTGTGGTCCATGCCGTACTGATAGACAAAATCGTCGATTTCCTCGGTGGTCGTCCCGGGTTTGACGATATCGGCGAGCTCATCGAGGCAGGCGGCCGTCAACTGGCCGGCGCGCATCATGCCCTCGAAATCGGCAGGACCATAAAGGCGGATCTGGCCGGTGTTCTTCAGGGGAGCTTCTGCAGCGTCAATGTAACTGACCATCGTGTACTCGTGTCTTGCAGCTGGATCGCGCCGGCCCGAACGAGGTTGGTCGTGCAGCCCGGCACCATTGATTGTTCTTCTGTCTCACATGATCACATACAGTCACGGAGTGGCAATTTCCAGTTCCACTTGCGGTAAAGTGACGGGAATGGCTCTCTCCCGATCCGTCAATCGTTGCATGCGCCTGCCGGTGGGCCGGTCGAAATCTTCCGCAAATTGGCCACCAAATCGTTGGATTGCAGTCAAAAGGCGTGCTCTCATCGTCAGGTGTCGACAGGAAAGCGAAACATGCCGATTTCCGAATTGCTGACGGTTCCATACAGGTACAAGCGTGTGCTGCCTGACTTTCAGAACAGGGACGACATCAGGTTCCCGGACACCCTGGTTGCTGCCTTGCTCGACCGGTTCACAAAGCCTGGAGACAAGGTCATCGATCCGTTTTGCGGGCTGGGAACCACTTTCTTCGTCTGTGAGGAAAAAGACAGGATCCCCTATGGAATCGAGGCTGACCGGCAAAGGCATGACTGGGTGAAATCCCGCGTGAAGACAAAAGAAAACCTCTTGTTCGGCGACAGCGCAGACATCGTGTCTTTCGACTTGCCCGAAATGGATTTTTCGCTCACGTCACCGCCGTATATGCCTCACTGGCATGAGTGGAATCCCCTGTACAACGGAGATCCCCGATACGATGGTTATGACGTCTATCTGGAAAGGGTTCAAAGCATATATGCCGGAATTTGCCGGGTTCTCAGAAAAGACGCCCATGTCATCGTCCAGGCTGACAATCTGACAAATGAGCGTTTTTCAACCCTCGTGTGGGATCTCGGGAAGGCCCTGTCGGAGGTCATGACACTTGAGGGCGAGATTATCGTGAACTGGTCGGAAAATGTTGAAAATGACAAGCAGTTCACACAATGCCTGGTGTTCAGGAACAATATGAACCTTTAGCTGATCGCTGTGCCGCCATCCACCGGCGCCTTTGCCGGATGAGGTGGATGCGGGGGAATGGTGCGGGCGGCGGGACTCGAACCCGCACGGCCTAGGGCCTCCGGATTTTAAGTCCGGTATGTCTACCAATTCCATCACGCCCGCTTCACTTCGTCTGCAATTCAGGCGAAGCGATTCAGGTGAATAGCGACAGGGCTTTTGAAGCGCAACCCGCAAGACCGAATCCGCTCTTGCATCCGATAAATGTACACAAGTGCGATCCCTGCCGGTTTGCCGGCGGCAAGTCATTGTTTGGCCGGTCAGAGGCGGGGCCGGTTTTTCACCAATTGAACGGCTATGCAAGGCGGGGCGGTCCTTATTCGCCGAGCGTTGTTGTCAGCGTTGTCAAAAAGGTGATAATTATCTTCATCTTATAGTTTTCTTCCAGCCAGACGGGAAACATGAATGGCTCAGGACCTTGAGATCTCTCTCCTGGGTGAACTGCGGGTTCTGTCCTCGGGCGAGGAGGTCTCCTTGCCCGCTTCGCGCAAGGCGAGGGCGCTGCTGGCCTTTCTGATCGCCACCGGGCGGCCGCATCGCAGGGAGCGTCTTTGCGAACTGTTCTGGGATATTCCCGACGATCCCAAGGCGGCGCTGCGCTGGGCGCTCAGCAAGCTGCGCAAGACTGTCGACGGTCCGGACGAGGTCAGGATCGTTGCCGACCGTGAGCGGGTGCAGTTCGTGCCCGGCGGCATTCGCATCGACATCACCGATATTCATGCAAGATTGCGCGACAGGGACCATCCGCCCGCGGTCGAGGACCTGGAAGAGATGGCGCACCGGCTGGAACAGGTGTTGCTTGATGGGTTGGACGGTGCCGGTGACGACACGTTCGACGCCTGGCTGACGGCTGAACGGGAGGACGCCCGGGCCGCACAGGTGGAAGTTCTGAAACGGCTGGCAACCCATCCCGACACCGGCTCCATCGCGGCCAGAAAGTGGATGCGGCTGTGGGCGGAAGCCGACCCCGAGGACGCGGACGCCCATCGGCAGTCGGTTGCCAGACAGAACGCTGCCAGGAGCTCCGAGAGATCGGGAGAGGCGCGCGCGAAGCCAGCCGAAACCGGGATTTATGAAACAAGAACGCAGGATGCCCAGAACCGGGTCAGGAAGGCGCGGGCGCGGGCCTTGCGGGCGCAGCGCATCGGCTTCTGCGAGGTCGCTGACGGTACGAAGATTGCCTTTGCGAGCATCGGCTCCGGGGCGCCGGTGCTGAAAGCCGCGAACTGGCTCAACCACCTTGAATTCGACTGGTCGAGCCCGATCTGGGGGCGGAGCTTCGCCGAGATAGCCCGCCGCCGCACCTTCATCCGCTACGACGAGCGCGGCTGCGGCCTGTCCGACTGGGACGTGAAGGATCTGAGCTTCGAGGCCTTCGTGGAGGACCTTGAGGCAGTGGCCGATACGCTTGGACTGGAGCGCTTTCCCCTGATCGGTATTTCCCAGGGATGCGCGGTTTCGATCGAATATGCCGTGCGGCATCCGCATCGTGTGTCCGGGCTGATCCTGATTGGTGGCTATGCGGCCGGTTGGCGGCATCTTGCCAGCCCGGAAGAACAGGCAAGGCGCGAAGCGGTGCTGACCCTGACAGAGCTTGGGTGGGGAACCGACAATCCCGCCTACCGGCATATCTTCTCGCAGACCTTCATGCCCGAGGCGAGTGCGGAAACGCTGGCCTGGTTCGACGAATTTCAGCGCCTGACAACATCGCCGCGAAATGCAGCCCGCTTTCAGGACGCCTTCGGCCATATCGATGTCCGCCACCGGCTGGCGGATGTACGGGCACCGACCATCGTTCTGCATTCAAGGCATGACCAGCGGATCCCGCTGGACCAGGGCCGGGCGGTTGCCTCGGGCATCCCGGGCGCGCAATTCGTGCCGCTGGAAAGTCACAACCATATTCTGGTTGACCAGGAACCTGCATGGCAGGTCTGCCTGAATGCCATCGGCGCGTTCCTCGAGAAACACGAGATTTAGAACAGGCCGCGTTGAATTGAATTCAGGAAATCGCCTGAACGCATTAGCAATGCAAACGCTCCCTCGATCGTCTCCCTGAACCCTTGAATCCGCTTGAACCTGATACGCTCCAGAGCAACGCAGTGCGCAAAAACAAACCCCCGGCTTCAGCCGGGGGTGTCGCCGGCATTCACCGGGTGGAGGTCTCGGGCAGGGGGAGCCCAAGCAGTCAGCTATTCGGCAGGGTCAGCCCTTGAAGTAGGGGGAGCTGCACAGCCTGCGCTGGCCTTTGAATGGCTGGAAAGTGTTGTTCTGGGCGCGGTAGGATCTGTACCGGTCGGAACACCAGGCCACATGCTGCTGCCAGTTGTTGCCACGCTGAACCTTGTAGGTATTGTGGCGGTACCAGTAGTTATTGTGGCGGAAACCGCGGTTCTTGTGGTGGTAGCCGTGGTTCTTGTGATGATACCCGTGGTTCTTGTGGTGGTAGCCGCCTTTGTGACCATGGCTTCCGGCGAATGCGGAGGTCGTGGACACAGCCGCCGCCAGGCCGACGATCGCCAAAGTGGTGAGAATTGCTTTCTTGAACATCAGGATTTTGCCTTTGTGTTGGTCCCGGCGAAATCGTTTCCGCCGATAACCAATACTTAGGTTTGCCCCCCTGGCAGCACATGTGACGCGCAACACCACACGGTCGAGGCCCTGAAAATCTTGCCGGGAAATCCGTTGCCTGCCCCCTGAGGACCGGCGCGTTTTCCGTGTTCACACGATCCTGCCCGAGGTTCGGGCCGAACTACTCGCCCTCGGCTATTGTCTCCAGGCCTTCCCGGTCCCGCAGGATGAGCCAGCCTTCCTTCAGGTCCACAAGGTCTGCCTTCTGCCATTTGCGCAGGCAGCGGTTCACGTTTTCCCTCGTGTTGCCGATCATGGAGGCCATTTCGGACTGGGACAGCGACAATTTCGTCAGGGGTTTCTCCTCGCTTCCTGGCGCGGCCACGGTTATGCGCAGCAGCAGCCGGGCGAGGCGCGAGGGCAATCCGAGGAAGGCGATTTCCATCATCCGCTCGTCGGAGCGCCGGACCCGTTTGCACAAAAGTTCAATGATGCGGATCGAAAATGCCGGATTGCGTTGCAGGACTTCCAGCAAGGCGCGTCTTTCGAGCACCACCAGGGTGCAATTGGTCAGGGCGCGTACATTGGCCGACCGTTCACCGCCATCCAGCAGGGCTATTTCTCCGAAGACGTCCCCCGTTGTCAGCTCCGCCAGTGTCACGTCACGAGCGTTCGGCGTCGGCATGGCGACGCGCACGGTGCCTTCGGCGATGGCCATCATGCTCTGGCCGGGCGTTCCCATATCGAAGACGGTTTCACCGGCAGAATAGCGTTTGACATGGGCGAAGGCGGTCAGGTCCCGCCGGCTCTGTTCGTCAAGCGCTTCAAAGACAAAGCTTTTTCCCAAAAGCTTTTCCTTGTTTACGGCCTCGTCTGCTGTCATCCGCTCCACTTTCTTCACATTTTTCTCGATGTACAACGCTGGCTACAACGTTACAGGTGTTTTAGAACTTACCCTTGTAAAAAAGATTGAAGGGGCAGGATTGAGTTTGTTCCGAACAAGCTGCGCTCGTGTGCCGGAAAAGGTCTGTTTTCCGACACTCCGGAACGCTGCTTGCGGATAAACGCCTGCCGCTCTCAAAGCGTGATAAAAGCGGTTTTGATTTGCTGTGGCAATGCTTCCGGGGCCAGGCAGGACGTTCGTTTGGCACATGTCCGGTCGTCTCCTGGTCGCTTGCCGCGATAATTCAGTCTGATTTGTGAGGTCGTGGTCCTATCAAGGCCAAAAATTCGCCAGATGAAAAGACTTAATTGCCAGAACCGTATTGAGAAACCCATGTCGACTATACGCATAAAAACATTTTTAACGGCAGCCCTGTTCCTGGCTGCTGCCTGTGTGCAAAGCGCGGCTCAGGACGTCAACGGCTGCGTCAAGACCGATGCGCCCAATCCGCCCAGGATCGTTTACCAGTGCGCGAACGGGCTGGTGTTCGAAGCGGAAGCGGCCGCCGAGATTGCGGTTGAAAATGCACCGGGACAGGTTCGCCCCGGAGCGGTCCAGCTGACCGAGGATGCTGTCCTCATCGAGGTTGAGCCGGACAGCGGGCCTTTTCAAATCCTCACCCCGCATGCAATTGCCGCAGTTCGGGGCACGATCTTTGTCGTGGACGTGAAGCAGGAGATGACCTCCGTGTTCGTCGTTCGCGGACAGGTGGAGGTGTCCCGGCCGGACGGCTCCGAGGCGGTGACCCTGTCCGACGGTGAAGGTGTGGAAGTCACCGAGGATGATCCCTTGACCGTGAAAACATGGCCGCAGGAAAAAGCCGACAGGCTGCTTGCCCGTTTCGCGCGATGAAATCGAGACTGCCGATAAGGCTTGCGCTCATTGCGCTCCTTTTCGGCTGTCTCTGGACAGGGTGGCTCGTGCAGACCCATCTTTCCGGCCGCGCGAGCGTGCTGGACCGGGCTGAAACGGTTCTGCTTGACTTGCGCATTCTGATCAACGGGCCGCGCAAGGTCTCCGATGACATCGTCATTGTGGCGATCGACGACGAGACCGTCTCGGGCACGGGCAGCTATCCGCTCGGACAGGACGATCTGGCACGCCTGATCGACAAGATCAGACAGGCCGGAGCACGGTCGCTCGGGATTGACATTCTGCTGACGGGAAATGCCCAGGATGGCGGTACCAAAAACCTTGCCACCGCGCTGGGCACGCTCCCGGCGGTTATCGCGGCAGCAGGGCAGTTCATGGACGAGCGAAGCGGCGGCTCCTATCTTCCCAAGCCTGACAACGTGCTCAATCCCCTGTCTTCGTTGCGCAACGAGGCCGCCACGGGGCTTGTCAACGTCTCGACAGATGCAGGCGGCACCCCGCGTCATATTCCCCTCGTCTTTGCCACCAGGGACGGTCCGGTTCCATCCTTCGTGCTTTCGGCAACGGGGCGCTATCTCGGTTCGGATCCCACGCTTACGCGCAATGCAATTCGCCTGCAGGAACGGCTGCAACCTCTCGACTACGCCTGGCATCTGCCGCTCAACTATTACGGCCCCCGCGCCACCTTCAGAACCTTGAGTGCGCAATCGATATTCGATGGCAATGTTGCCGCCGGTGCGCTCGAGGACCGGCTGGTGCTGGTCGGGGCGACGGCGACAGGCGTGGGAGACCGGTTCAGCACGCCGTTCGATCAGATCCTTCCGGGTGTCGAGGTTCTGGCAACCGGCATCGCCAACCTTCTGGACGGATCGGTACTTGTCAGGAACATCACGATCCGGCGGATCGACGCGGTCGTTTCGGTCTCGATCATGCTGGTCGCCCTGAGCGCAGTGATTTTTCTGCCGCTGGCGCAGGCGACAATCCTCTATTTGCTGCTCGTCGGCATCTGGCTCGTCGTCATTACATTCGCCTATGGGCAGGGGTACTGGTTCAATGGTGCGCTTCCGGTGGCGGCAAGCCTGCCACCGCTCGTCCTGATCGCGATTGTCCGTGAAGTTTTCGACAGGCGCCAGGCCAGCCGTTTCGCTGTGGCCAATGAGGCCCTCAGCCGGTTTCAGGCGCCAGGTCTGGCCAGGCGCATCGCGGAGGATCCCGGTTTCCTGCTTCGTCCCGTGGAGCAGGATGTGGCGATCCTGTTCATCGACCTTGCAGGTTACACGGGACTGACCGAACGCCTGGGGCCGGGCGGCACCCGCGACGTGCTGAAAGCCTTCCACACGCTTGTGGTCAATGAAACGGCAAGGCATCACGGCGTGGTGCTGGACTTCATGGGCGATGGCGCGATGATCTGTTTCGGCATTCCCGACGCCCGGCGGCGGGACGCTTCAGACGCGTGCCTGTGTGCTTTCGATCTCGTGGCCGCTGTTCAGGAGTGGATCACCTCGTCGGATCTGGGCGAGGACATCAGCGATGTGCGTGTCGGTGGCCATTACGGTCCCGTGGTCCTGTCGCGTCTCGGACACGAAACCCAGCAGCAGATCGCGGCCACGGGCGATTGCGTGAATGTCGCCAGCCGGCTGATGGAAACCGGAAAGGCCTTTGACGCTTCTCTCGCTCTTTCCGTGACCATGCTCGATGTGGCGGACCGGTGCACTTTCGTTCCGCCCCGCATAGAAGCCGCCTCCATTCGCGGCAGGCGGCAGAACGTTCAGGTCGCACTGTGGACAGCGGCGCAGGCCGGTGCGCCTCGATCCGGTGTCGCTGGCCGTCTGGACCCCTTCACGGCGGGTAGCGGGACTTAAGTTCTGTTTTCAAGACAATAAATTTCAGCCTGATTGCCAGGCGGTGCGAACAGTCCTCATTATTGGGGGCATCTTGAGGAAATGGACGGAGGAAAACCTCCGTCCACCCGTTCCGCCGGGCGGTTCCGCGGTGGGGCGCGGGATCCCGATCGGCAGGACCTCTGCAACAACCAATCCGGAGTGATCCGGGCTTGTTTTTGAATGTGCTGCTATCGGCGTTTCGGTCTGACCGGAGACTTTTCGAACCTGGCCGCCATGACATCCGAGCGCGAGAGGCCGATGTCATCGAGCAGGTGGTCCGGCAGATCCAGAAGCTCCCCGTAGACCTTCCGGTTGCGGCAAAACATCCTGAAATTGAGGATTTTCCGCCAGATGGCGGCCGGATCCGCCGTGTGTGATGTCAGGCCGTCCATACGGACGGAATATTTTCCGGCCGATGCGGCGTCGTCAGAAATCATTTTTCCTTCCTTTCCAGGACAACAAGCAATTCGAGATTGCCCGTGAAAACTCGGTGCGCAGACCGCGTGGTGGTGTCCATGCCAAAACAAAAAACGCGAAATACTGCGCTTCGGGGATGGCGGTTCTGCAACGGACAGATCAAAGGGAGTTGCTTCCGGGGGAGCGCTCCGGAAGCCGCCCTGCCTCCAGCCGGTGCTGCCGGCACATGTTGGATCTCCTGCAGGGCGTCGGCGGTGAGGTTCCTCATCGCCGCTCAAGCTGATTTAGTCGTTTTGCATCCGGAAGCGTGTGACGGGCGACACTGCGCGGGATTGCCGGGCCGGTCCGGCTCAGGAAATCCCTGCACGGGTACTGGAAGGCGCTATTTCATGCCCCCGTCGGCAGATTTGAGATGCCTCAACTCCCCGGGCGGATCGCCGGGCTATAGTGCGTCAAACTTCCTGATCTTCCTGCGTCCGGCTTCGGAGTCCGAAGCCTTCCGGGGCGCTGAAACCTTCAAGGCGATGCAAATATGTCCGTAAAATCCAGGATTTTAATCCTGATCCTGCTTGTTCTGGCGGGCGCTGGAGGGGGCGCATACTGGTGGTATGTGAACCAGGACAGGCTGCCGGAGGGCATTGCTTATGGCAACGGCCGGATCGAAGCCGAAACCGTGCAGGTGGCCACAAAAAGCGGCGGGCGTGTGCTGGAGGTTCTGGTGGACGAGGGGGATCTTGTCGAAGAGGGCCAGCTTCTTGCCCGCATCGACACGGACGAACTCCAGGCCTCGCTCGCCGGCGCAGAGGCAAATGTTGCAGCGGCCGGAGATCTCGTGGCGTCGATAAAGGCGCAGACGGTGCAGAGGGAAAGCGAGCTGAAATATGCCGCCCAGGAGCTGCTCAGGGCGGAAACCCTCGTGGCCAAGGGGCATATTTCCCAGCAGGAAGCCGACCAGCGGCAAACCGCGAGGGAAACGGCGCAAGCCGCGCTGGAGGCGGCTCAGGCCCAGCTCAAGAATGCCGGAAGCCTGGTGGATGCCGCGCGTGCGGAGGTGAAGCGGATCGAAACGCTTATCGAGGAAGCGGAGCTCAGGGCGCCGATTTCCGGCCGCGTGCAATACAGGCTGGCTGAGCCGGGAGAAGTGCTGTCGGCAGGAGGACGAGTGATAACCCTGCTCGACCTTTCGAATGTCTACATGACCATCTTTCTGCCGACGACGGAGGTCGGGCTGGTTTACATCGGGGCGGAGGCGCGGATCGTTCTCGATGCGGCGCCTGAATACGTGATTCCGGCCAATGTTTCATTTGTCGCGGCGGACGCCCAGTTTACCCCTCGTGAAGTCGAAACCCGGAGCGAACGCGAGAAGCTGATGTTCCGGATGAAGATCAGCATTCCGGCGGAACTTCTGAAGGAACACATCGAGAAGGTACGCACCGGGCTTCCGGGAGAGGCCTATGTGATGATGGCGCCCGGCACAGACTGGCCGGACGATCTCGCGGTGCATTTGCCTTCCACCAACTAGGGTGTGAACTCAGGAGTGTTTCATGTCCGCTGATCATCCGGGCGAACGACGTGCCGGTCCGGTCGCAAGCCTGGCCGGGGTGCGGCATATCTATGGCGGGACAGCCGCGCTGGACGGGGTAACCCTGGATATTCCCGCCGGCCGCATGGTTGGCTTCCTGGGGCCGGACGGTGTCGGCAAGTCGACGTTTCTGGCCCTGCTGTCGGGGGCGCGCAAGATCCAGACGGGCACGGTGACGGCGCTGGGCGGCGACATGGCGGACAAGAGCCACCGGAGAAATGTGCTGCCGCGCATTGCCTATATGCCGCAGGGGCTCGGCAAGAACCTCTACATGGACCTGACGGTCCGGGAGAACCTGGAATTCTTCGCCCAGCTTTTCGATCAGGGCAGGGTGGAGCGGCATGCGCGCATTGACGATCTGACCCGAAGCACGGGCCTGAGGCCGTTTCTCTCGCGCCCGGCCGGCAAGCTTTCCGGCGGTATGAAACAGAAGCTTGGGCTGTGCTGCGCCCTGATCCACGACCCGGACCTGCTCATTCTGGACGAACCGACAACGGGTGTCGATCCGCTCTCGCGCCGTCAGTTCTGGTCGCTCGTCGGGCGCATCCGTCAGGACCGTCCACATGTCAGCGTTCTGGTGGCGACCGCCTATATGGACGAGGCGTCCGGCTTCGACTGGCTGGTGGCGATGAACGACGGCAAGGTTCTGGCAGAAGGAACGCCGGCGCAGATCCTCCAGACGGCAGGCGCGAACACTCTGGAAGAGGCGTTTGTCAGCCTGTTGCCGGAGGAGCAACGGCGGGACCACAGGCTGCTGGAAATACCGCCAGTTTCCTTCGCCGACCATGACAAGGCCATCGTTGCCAGAAACCTCGTCCAGAAGTTCGGCACCTTCACGGCCGTCGACGATGTCAGCTTCGAGATAGCGCGCGGCGAGATTTTCGGATTTCTCGGCTCCAACGGCTGCGGCAAGACAACAACGATGAAGATGCTGACCGGCCTCTTGAAGCCGACCAGCGGTCAGGCCTGGCTGTTCGGGGAGAGTGTGGACGGCGAAGGGGTCGATACCCGCAGGCGCGTTGGCTACATGTCGCAGTCCTTCTCGCTCTATGGCGAACTGACAGTGCACCAGAACCTCGTCCTTCACGCGCAGCTCTTTCACTTGCCGCCCGAAAAGGCGCAGCAGCGGATCGGGGAACTGATCGAGCGCTTCGACCTCGGCTCTCATGTGGACGATCTGCCGGAAAAGCTGCCGCTTGGGGTGCGCCAGCGTCTCTCGCTGGCGGTTGCGATCGTGCACGAACCGGAGATGCTGATCCTCGACGAACCGACATCGGGCGTCGATCCGGTTGCCAGGGACCTTTTCTGGGAGCTCTTGATCGACCTGTCGCGCAATCAGGGCGTGACGATCTTCATCAGCACCCATTTCATGAACGAAGGGGAGCGCTGCGACCGGATTTCGCTGATGCATGCCGGCAAGGTTCTCGCCTGCGACACGCCTAAGGTTCTGATTGAAAACCGGGGTGCGGACACGCTGGAAGGGGCTTTCATCGGCTATCTGGAAGAAGCGATCGGAACCGGGCCGGACGCCGATACGGACACCGGGGAAAACACCGGGGCAGCCGATGGTGCGGCCGAGGATGCAGGCAGAACCGCTCCGCGGCCTGTCACCGTTGCCGCGCCGCGCAAAGGTTTTTCCCTGCGCCGCATGCGCGCCTATTCGCAGCGTGAGAGCAAGGAGCTGCTGCGGGATCCGATACGTCTGGCCTTTGCGCTGGTCGGTACGATGATCCTCATGATGGTGTTCGGCTTCGGGATCACCACGGATGTCGAGAAGCTGAACTATGCGGTGCTCGATCAGGACCGCTCGCTGGAAAGCCGCCAGTATCTGGAAGGGCTGTCCGGCTCGCGGTATTTTTCCGGGCAGGCCGCCCTGGCGGACCATGCCGATCTGGACAAACGGCTGCGCAGCGGCGATATCGTTCTGGCCATCGAGATCCCCCCGAATTTCGGTCGCGACCTGTTGCGCGGGCAGAACCCGGAAATTGCCGCGACGATCGATGGCGCCATGCCTTTTCGCGCCGAGACGACCGCCGGCTACGTCGCGGGGATGCATCAGGAATATATTCTGGATCAGTACAGCCGTCTTTACGGTGAACGTCCGGAGTTGCTCGAAGCCTCGATCGAGACCCGGTTCCGCTACAACCAGGACTTCAAGAGCGTCTATGCCATGGTTCCCTCGGTCATCGCGCTCCTGCTGATCTTCATACCGGCGATCCTGACAGCGGTCAGTGTGGTGCGTGAGAAGGAACTGGGTTCCATCACCAATCTCTATGTCACGCCGGTCAGCAAGCTTGAGTTCCTGCTGGGCAAACAGCTGCCCTATGTTGTGCTCGGGTTCATGAACTTCGCCCTGATGACCGTCATGGCGGTCACGGTGTTCGCCGTGCCCGTGAAAGGCAGTCTGGTGACCCTCGGGGCAGGGGCGGTCATCTACGTGTTTGCCTCAACGGCGTTCGGGCTGTTCTTTTCCAGTTTCACCCGGACCCAGGTGGCCGCTCTTGCGGCAACCGCGATCGGAACCACGCTTCCGGCCATCCAGTTTTCCGGAATGATGCAGCCGGTCAATACGCTCGATGGATTTGGCGCGTTCATTGGCGCGGTCTTTCCCATGTCCCATTTCCTGACGATCAGCGTCGGGACGTTCACAAAGGGTCTGGCCTTTTCCGACCTGACGGCGAGTTTCCTGGCACTTGCTCCCGCCGGTCCCATCCTGATCGCCCTGAGCGTCGTTTTGCTGGCCAAGCAGGAGACCTGATATGCACAGCCTCCAGAACATCGTGCGTCTTGTTTTGAAGGAACTTTACAGCCTCAGAAGGGACGCGGTGCTGCTTGTGCTGATCGGCTGGTCCTTCAGCATGGGGATCTACGTCGCCGCCAATGGATTTGCGGTGGATCTGCACAACGCCGCAATTGCCATCGTGGACGAGGACAGGTCCCAGCTTTCCATCAGGATCAGTCAGGCTTTCCTGGAGCCTGAGTTCCGCACTCCGGAGTTTATTTCCTACGATGAGATCGATCCGGGACTGGATACGCGCCGCTACTCCTTCATCCTGGTGATCCCGCCGGAGTTCGAAAAGGATGTGCTGCGTGGGAACCTTCCGGCGATCCAGGTCAACATAGACGCCACAGCGACGATGCAGGCCGGGATCGGGGCGACTTACATCGCCAATATCCTGACCCAGGAGATTGAACGCTACGGCGCGGAGCAGGGCCAGAGTGTGTCTGTGCCCCTGTCGCTCGTCACCCGCTATGCCTTCAACCCGAACCTGACCAGCTCCTGGTTCTCCAGCGTGATGGAAATCATCAACAACGTGACCATGCTGACCGTGGTTCTGACCGGGGCGGCATTCATCCGCGAACGCGAGCACGGCACCCTCGAACATCTGATGGTCATGCCGGTCGCGCCGTTCGAGATCATGCTGGCCAAGGTCTGGGCGAACGGGCTCGTCATCATCCTGGCGGTTTCCTTCGCGCTCTGGGTGATCGTGGAGAGCGTTCTTGCCGTGCCGATTGCCGGGTCGATCCCCCTGTTTCTGGCAGGGGTGGCCCTCTATCTGTTCTTTGCCTCGGCGCTGGGCATTCTGCTCGGCACGATGACCCACTCCATGCCGCAATTCGGCCTGATGTTCATCCTGGTCATCTTGCCGATGATGCTGCTTTCGGGAGGGGAGACGCCGCTGGAAAGCCAGCCGGTCATCCTTCAGAACGTGATGCGCCTAATTCCCTCGACGCAATTCGTCAGCTTCGCCCAGGCAATTCTCTACAGAGGTGCCGGGTTTGATATCGTCTGGCCGCATTTTCTGATGGTGACCGTCGTCGGTCTTTCCCTGTTTGCCCTCGCCGGGCACAGGTTCAGAAAGAGCATTGCGGCGATCAGATAGGTGGCAGGGAGAGAAACCGGCCGGATCAACAGACCTCCAACCGTATTCGTTGGAGGCCTGATAGTTGATCGGTGCTTCTGTGTTGAAGCAGGCAGGGGGGTCAGATGATCTTGTAAAGCGTCTGGTCGCGTTTGATTACGTGGTGGAACAGCACCGCGGCGAAATGCAGGGCGAACAGGCCCAGGAGAATCCAGGCGCTCCAGGCGTGGATGCCGGACAGCGTCCAGGCAATGTCCGGCGATTTTCCGATCGGGCTCCAGATCGGAAGAAC
The DNA here is from genome assembly GCF_947496995.1 of uncultured Roseibium sp. GTDB lineage: Bacteria > Pseudomonadota > Alphaproteobacteria > Rhizobiales > Stappiaceae > Roseibium. Next base: position 5,534 of record NZ_CANMFD010000004.1, on the reverse strand, counting down.
TCCAAACCATGTCAGCGGAAATCCGTGTGCATTGGTCGCCAGAAAACCGCTGATCGGCATGATGATCAGAAACAGATACAGCAAACCGTGCACGCTGGTGGCGGCAAAGCGTTCGATGAACGGCCCTTCTGCCGGCGGCTTGCGGGCGATCAGCATATTTCCCACACGCACAAGCATTACCCAGAGGACCAGGAATCCGAAGCTTTCGTGCAGCAGGTAGAAGTCCATGGACACTTCGTTCTTGACGAAGTCGATGAGGAAGCCGAGGGGCCAGGTCGCCAGCACGAGCGCGGCGACAAGCCAGTGCAGGATCCGGGTCGCTCCCGTATGACGGGCGGGTTCGGCAAGGGGTGACACGGCAGACGCGGGCGTCCCGCTTTCCAGTTTTTTCAGCATTTCAGTCTCCATGTGGTGCGCAAGTCATTCACGGACAAAGACGCCGGAGACTGCCGTTTGGGTACGCCGGCCGCCGTTGCCGGCCGGAACGAGAACCTTGTTAGCGATCATGCGTTGTCGTGAGCGTTTGAATCCGCTGTTGAATGTATCGGATGCCTTGCTCTTTCGCGATGAATGAGGAGCGATCCTTTGCAATCACGGCGTCTGGTCATGATCGAACCATCCGCGCAGATCGTGCCGGCGCAAGCCGGTGTCACCGGTCATTGTCTCGGGATATCCGAGTAGGTCGAATTCAGCCCGGAATGCGTTTGCGGCACGGACGAGAGCTGCGAAAACCTGCAGGCGGCTTCCGACGGCGAGACACAGGGAACGGGCTATCGCCGTTGAAGAGGGACGAAGGCCTGAACACATGGCACATCTCCTGCTGTTGGCATGACATGTCAGCGACTTTTCTCATCGCGGTCAGCCCACATGTAGGACAGGTATCAAGTCGTGGCCTGTGACGGCCGGCACACTGCATTCAGCCCCCTGAAATCGTGGCCGTTCCGATGCTTCGGCTCGCCTTGTCTTCTAGTGTTTTTTTGTTCTCGAATGAGACTCCCGCCCCCTCGCCCGAGGCGGGAAACTGCCTTTTAAAAAAGGGGCGGTTGTACTGCGCCGGGAGTAAAATACGTCGAGTGAACCACGCTTTTTGCCGTTGACGAGAGGCCTGACGTGACTCGACGCGCGATCAGCGCACAACGCCAATAAAACCTCTGGTTGTTCATTGGCATTTTTACCCCATATCGAGGCGCAATAGGACGTGATTCGATTGACTGATTTATTCTTTGATTTTCATGATTAAATTCTATTCAATTATTTATATACTATATCAGCTTATTATATATCGCCATTTTCCATTAAATTTGAGATTGTATATTGTATTTATGATGTATTTTTTTGATTTTGTCATTTTAAATTGCTATTAAGTGCTAATGTATACAATTTATCTAGCTATAAATACCAATTAATTCTGCAAATTATTTTATAATGAAGGTTATTTATGCAATTGTGGCCTGTTTGTCACAGTTTATATTTTCTTTGCGTGGAGGTGCACAGAATTTCATGCGCATCTCAAATGTGGTTTTGAATATTTACAGTGTATGTGGCTTGAATATTCAGCATATCTTTGATTTTATTTGTAAAATTATATTGTGAAATTAAACTAATCCAAGTGAGAGTTGTTATATTTATTTCAGTTTGTTAACAATATTCTTTATTCTTCCTGTGTGATTAAAAATTAACTAAAATTAATACGCATTTCAACTGTGCCTGTGATCTACATCACACTCTTTAACTCGGCAACGTGCGTTTACCTTTTTTTAAGGAAACCAAACTTTGGGTTTCTATCACTGTTAAAATTGGGTAAATGAATACTAACAATTTTATGCAATTTTGACTTACAGCGCAGAGTGACTTGCCATGAATGAGTTCGTTCGGATCGCACAGGCTTCCACCGGTACTAATACGGGCGGCAGTGAAACGCAGAGTGACGCAACTGTAGCTCTCGCGCTCTCTCGACCAGCAGCACAGCAAAGCGTGGTTTCTTTGAGGGTTCCGGGGCAACTGGTTGATTTCCGGCAGATCCTCAGTGAGGACATCTCGTTCATTCAAATCGGCGACGACCTGCAGATGATCTTCACCGATGGCGGCATGATTATCGTTCAGGACTTCTTTCTGGGCGACGGCGGCTCGCAGGTGGCGCTCGTCGGTGAAGATCAGGTTCTTTCAATCGGTGAGTTCACATCGGTTGCAAACATTCAGGCAGCAGACGAAATACAGACCGCTGCGGCGGAGACCAGCAATCTGGCGACGGCCCTGGGCGGCCCGCAGGGCTCCGGACAGAATTTTCAGAATGCGGAAATCGATGGTCTCGGTGGCGGCACGAATACGCTCGGTCTGCTTGCCGGTGGCGATCCCGGCGCCGAGGGCGGGGCAGCCGCCGAATTCGCCGATGCCGAAGTGGATACCGTTCCGACACTCATTTCCGATGCCGATGCAGGTTTTCTGGACGAAGGCAATCTCGCTGAAGGAAACGAAGCAGGAGAGGGGCCGCTTGTCGCGACCGGCAGCCTGGGAATCAATTTCGGCGAGAACGCCGGCCCGACACCAAGCCTGACCTTCGACACCGATGGCGCCGGCATTCCGCTGGATGCCTCTGGCGTTGCGCTGGCTCTGTCCTCGGATGGCATCGCTCTCACCTATACGATTGTAGACAATGCCGACGGCGGACAAACGCTCACCGCGGTAAAGGACGGCACAGACGAAGTCGTCTTCACGGTTACCGTGGCGATCGTTCCGGGCGTCTTTGCCGGAGGTGCGTCCGGCGCGACCTACACCTTCACGCTCATCGGCAACCTCGATCACCTCGATGCCGCGACAGATGTTATCCTGCCGGTTTCCTTCAGCGTCACTGCCGAAGATACGGACGGGGACGCGATCGGCACGGCGTTTACGGTCAATGTGACCGACGATGACGCTGTCATCGGCGACACTGAGGACAGCTCCGTTGACGAAGAGGGCCTGGGCGGCAACGTTGACAGCGGCTACGACGGCGATCTGGCCGGGGCCGCGATAACGTCTTCCGGCGACCTTGCCATTTCCTGGGGCGCCGACGATGCCAACCCGACCGATGGCGGCGGCACCGGTGACCGGTCGGTCGTCTTCGACACCGCGCAGCCCGGGCTGGAAGGCCTGAGTTCCAACGGCGCGGCAGTCTCCATCGCTGTTCTGTCCGACGGCACGCTTGTCGGTTACACGGGCGATTCCGTCCCCACTGCGACCGGCGATGCCGGTGTCGTTTTCTTCGCGACACTTTCCGACGCAGACAGTGGCAGCTACGCGTTCACGCTGGTCGACAATCTCGACCATCCGGAGGCCGACGTTGAAGACGATGTTGATCTGACCTTCGCCTTCACCGCAACGGACGGCGACGGCGATACGGCCTCTTCCACATTTACGGTGACGGTGAACGACGATGCGCCGGTGATCGGTGCTGCGGAAGCCTCTTCCGTTGACGAAGAAGGCCTTGCCGGCGGCAACGTCGACAGCGGTTACGACGGCGACCTGGCCGGTGCCGCAATAACGTCTTCCGGTGAGCTGGCGATTTCTTGGGGCGCTGACGACGGTAATTCGAATTCCGGTGGAAACGGCGACCGGTCCGTCGCCTTCGATGATGTCCAGCCGGGGCTGGAAGGCCTGTTTTCGAACGACCGACCTGTTTTTGTTACCATTCTGTCCGACGGTACACTTGTCGGCTATACGGGTGATGCTGAGCCGACCACCACTGGTGATTCCGGTGTCGTTTTCTTCGCGACGCTTTCCGACGCCGAGAGCAGTGGCAGCTACGCGTTCACGCTGGTCGACAATCTCGACCATCCGGATGCCAACACAGAAGACGATGTTGATCTGACCTTCGCCTTCACCGCAACGGACGGCGACGGCGATACTGCCTCTTCCACGTTCACGGTGACGGTGAACGACGATGGACCTGTTGCTTCGGATGTTGTTGCGGGCGTTGAGCTTGACGACGAGGCGCAGAGTGTTGTGTCTCCCGGGAACGAGGGCGACAGCTTCTTCGGACTGACCGATACCTCTTCGGATGTGAAGACGGTTTCCGGTGATGCGGGCAGCCTGTTCACGACGGGAGCGGATGGGTTCGGATCGATCACGCTTGATGTGGCGCCTGACTTTGACGTTGTCTACAAGGACGCCGACGGCTTTGCACAGACGGAATCCGTCTCGTGGAGCGCCGGGAGCACGGATGCGAACGGCACGACGACATGGACGGCCTACAGCACCAACTATCCTGAAGGGGATGGAGGTGCTGCGGTTCTGGTGATCAACGCGGACGGTTCCTACACGTTCACGATGAATGCCCCGATTGCGCATGGGATTGCGCTGCCGGCGGTCGAGGAGAACGAAGAGCTGTCGTTCTCGTTCACGGTGACGGACGGGGACGGGGATACGGCGAGCGGCAGCCTTGAGGTGAGTATCGACGACGATACGCCGGAGCCTGTTCTCGAATTCGTCAGGGCCTCCACGGTTCTCGACGACGAGGGCCAATCGGAGTTCCTGCCCTCCAATCCCGGAGGACGCCGGGATGCTGATGGTGAGGAAAAGAGCGTGTCGGGAGGCGCCGGTACCCTGTTCTCCATGGGCGCGGACGGCCTCGGCTCGATCTCTCTGGACCTGCCGGACTTCTCCGTCGTCTATGACGACGGCACCGGCTTCGCGAAGATTGAAGAGGTCACCTGGAGCGGGGGCGTGCGCAGCAGCGGCGGGGCGACCACATGGACGGCGACGAGCGACAACTATACTGAAGGCGATGGCGGTGCTGCGGTTCTGGTGATCAACGCTGATGGTTCGTACACCTTCACGATGAATGCGCCGATTGCGCACGACCGGTCTTCGACACGGGAAGACGACGAGTCCCTGACCATCGGCTACACAGTGACCGACGGCGACGGCGACGGGGCGGCTGGCTTTTTGACCATCACCGTCGACGACGACACGCCGATTGCCTATGAGGTTGTTGCGTCGGATCAGACAGACGACGAAGGCAAGGGTGATTTTGCCGCTGACAGCAATGCGGGCGCGGCCGATCCTTCGGGCGACTTCGACGACACGGACGGTGAGATCAGCGGCGGAGCGGGCACGCTGTTCAGCGCCGGTGCGGACGGTGTGCGTTCTGTGACCATGACCAGCCTTCCGGTGATCTCTGCGATCTACGACGCCGGCACGGGTGTTGCGTCCATCGAGACGGTGACCTGGACGAGCGAGACGACCAACGTTGGAACCACGGTTTGGACGGCAACGGGCGATGCGAGCGGCGACACCGTCGCAACGCTGACAGTCGGTAACGACGGCTCCTACAGCTTCGTTCAGTCTGCGCCGCTGGTGCACGGTTCTGACGATGCCACCGAAAGCGACGACCTTGACCTGACCTTCATGTTCCGCGTGACGGACGGAGACGGCGATACCGCCAACGGCAAGCTTACCGTCTCCATCGATGACGACACGCCTGTTGCTTCGGATGTTGTTGCGGGCGTTGAGCTTGACGACGAGGCGCAGAGTGTTGTGTCTCCCGGGAACGAGGG
>NZ_CANMFD010000003.1 GCF_947496995.1 uncultured Roseibium sp. | reverse complement strand
CGCCGGTATGGGTGTTTGTGCCGGTAAGGGTCAGAGTCTCGGCACCGGATTTGGTGAGACTGCCGGTGCCGGAGATTCCGCCGTCATAGCTCAGTGCATCGGAGCGATTGAAGATCAGGGCACCGTTGTTGGTGACATCACCGGAAAGACTGCCGCTCGTGCCGCCGTCACCGACCTGCAGCGTGCCGGCCGATATCGTCGTGCCGCCGGTATGGGTGTTTGTGCCGGTAAGGGTCAGAGTCTCGGCACCGGATTTGGTGAGACTGCCGGTGCCGGAGATTTCGCCGTCATAGTTCAGTGCATCGGAGCGATTGAAGATCAGGGCGCCGTTGTTGGTGACATCGCCGGAAAGGCTGCCGCTTGTGCCGCCGTCGCCGACCTGCAGTGTACCGGCCGAGACTGTCGTTCCGCCGGTGTAGCTGTTGGTGCCCGTCAGTTTTGTCGTTCCGGACAGGACATTGACCGATCCTCCGCCGCTGATGTCCGCATCGAATGTGTAATTCGTGTCCGTGTGGTTGAAGACAATCTCTCCGTCACCCGCCCCAAAAGCAATCGCTCCCGGGGCAAAGGTGCCAGCCGCCGCGGCTGCGTCGCCGGAAGCCGCGCCGATGTTCAGCGTGCCGGTCGAACCGGCCTGGCTGGCAACGGTTACCGTGCCCGAGGCGTTCACTGTGCCCCCTGCGGACAGGGTGAGAGCCCCTGCACCGGCATCGCCCACGGTGAGAGCTGCCGAGTTCGTCCAGGTGGAGCCGGTGCCGGTTACCGTGACGGTCCCGTCGCTGCCGCCCAGACTGCCGACGATGCCGTTTGAGTTTGTCAGCGTCGCACCACCGGAAACGGTCAGAGACCCCGTACCGTTCTGCGTCAGCGTGGTGACCCCGGTCAGGTTGCCGGTGAGGGTGACCGTCCCTGTTCCGCTGTTCGTCAAGGACCCGGTCAGTGTCCCTTCGAGTTGCATCGCGCCGGTGTTTGCCACGTCGCCGGTAATCACTCCGGTTGAATGGAGCGTTGCGCTGTTGGTGACATTGCCGGTGATGGTTCCGGCGTTGTTGAGCGTGCCGGAGCCGGAGTTGGAAACTGTTGCAGCCGTCAATGCGCCGCCGGCCACGATCCGGACGCCTGCCGTCGTCAGCGTCGAGCCGGAGCCGCCGGACGTGTTGTTCAGGCTTGTGCGGTCGAAAGCACCGCCGGAAATGTTGAGTATCGCGCCGTTCTCGTTGACGAAGGCAGCGGTGCCGGACCGCGCCGTCGCACCCGTGACGTTGAAGACCGCGGATGAGCCGCTGTTGGTGGTGGTGGCCGCATTCACCTGTCCGCGCACGTTCATGGTGCCGTTGTTGGTCAGGTCGCCGCCCGTGGCCTCGAGGAAGCTTGTGGCTGTGTTGGAATTGAGTGTCGCGCCGGCGTGGTTGAGGATGGTGTCGCCTTTTATGGTCCAGTCATTGCTGATGACGGAAGCCGCGGCACCGCTCGCAAGGCCGTTTTCGATGGCGCCGGTGACATTGAGCGTTCCCAAACTGGCGACTGTTGTCCCCGAGCCGCCGGTCGTGGTGTTGGTCAGGCTGCCGATCGTACTGGCCGTGCCGCCAGCGATGTCGAAGGTCGCCGTACCGGTGTTGGTGAAGGAGGTCACCCCGGTCAGGGCGCCGGTTATGTTGAAATCTGCGCTGCCCTGGTTGGTCACGGCCCCGGTCAGCGTCCCCCGTGCGTTGACCACCCCGCTGTTGTCGTTGGTCAGCGTACCAACTGTCAGGGCAGAAGAGCCCCCCAGCATGTCGATCGTGCCAGCGTTGGTGATCGTGTCGCCCGCAGCGTTCAGCGTTGCTCCGTTCGCGATGTTGATATCGCCCGTTGCACTGTTCTGGATTGCGCCTCCGACGGAATTGACTGTCGTGGAACCGGTATTGAAATTCAGGGTGCCCGCATTGGTGATGACGCCGGCCTGGACATCGAACGTCTTGGTGCTCGCATCATTGAAGTTGACGATGCCTCCGGCGAGATTGTTGTAATCACCCGTCAGTTCGACCAGAGAACCGCCGCCGGCGACATTGACCGTGCCGGAATTGTTGGCGGTGTTGCCCGTCCCCACCAGGCTGGCCCCGGTCTGAACGTTGATGGTCGAGCCGCTCGCATTGGTCACCGCGGAGGCTCTCAGCGAATCGCCGGCGCTGACGGTCAACGTGGCGCTGCTGGCGTGGGTGAGTGTACCGGTGGTGGTGAAATCCCCGCCCGTGGTGAAGACGCCCGCCGCGGCGGTGGCGAAGTTCGTGGAGTGGCCTGTGCCGGACCAGCTCGGTCCGGCGGTCCGCTCTTCCGTGATCGTATCGGAAACGTTGAACGTCACGGTTCCGATTTCGGAATGCCCGTTCCGGTAGGTCAGATTCTGGGTGTTGACCGTGATCGACCCGGCTCCGCTGCCGATCGATCCGTCGCCGATGAAAGTGGTCAGTCCGGTCAATTGCACCGCACCACCACCGGAGTTGGTGACCGAACCGGCGGCGTTATTGGTGAAGGTGCCGCCGATCGTCGAGGTGCCGGTGAGGTCGAAAGTGGCATTGTTGGCGACATCACCTGCCCAGGAGCCGGCGACCACCGTACCGGCATTGTTGGTCAACGTGCCGGTGGCGGTATTTGTGCCGCTGAGCGTGAGCGTGCCCGCCCCCTGTTTGGTCAGCCCGCCGGAGCCCTGGATCACGCCCGAGATCTCACGGTCGGCGGCATCGCCAGTCGTGAGCGTGTTGTCATTCAGGTTGATATCGCCCGCCCCGAAAACCGCGCCGATGGTTTCGTCATTGCCGGTCAGGGTGAGAATGCCGCTGTTATTGATCACCGCGGTATCGCTGATCGCGTCTCCGTTCCCGGCCACATTCAGATTGCCGTCTCCAAAGGACGAATCATCCTCGATGACGATATCGTCTGTCGTCAGCGAGCCGGTCAGCGTTGTCATCCCCATTTCGACGATCAACTGACCTGTGAAGGTATTGTCACCCGATAACGTCTTTGCCGCAAAAATCGCGAAGTTGCCGGCTCCGGAAATGACGCCGGAATAGAGACCGGTGCTGGAAGTCGTATTGCTTCCGACCGAAAGCGTCTGTCCGGACGCAATTACTGTATTACCGCTCCCGACAAAATCATCGATGAACTGGGTAGCCGCGACCTCGAAGGTTGCACCACTGTTGACAGTGACCCCATCGCCAGTCCCATTGAGTGCATTGACTTGTGTGGTGCGCAGTGTTCCCTCTTCGACGGTGATCATCCCGTATATTTCGGTGTAATTCGCCAGGACCAGCGTGCCGCCGCCGGTTTTGCGCATGCCGACGTATCCTGCTCCATCGGACGGGCGCAAACTGATGGTCGCGGTCCCCGTGGCGACATTGATTTCGTTGCCCCCTGCGGTAAGGGTGAGGGCGTCACCGGTCAGTGTATAACCGCTCGAATTGAAGCTCAGGCCGCCAACGGTCTGCGCTCCGCTTACGGTGACGGTTCCCGCTGTGCCGCCGAAGATGGCTTGCGCACCCGGTGTCCAGGCCTGGTTCGTGGCGCCGGCGTTGTCCGTCCAGGTCTGGGCCGATCCGTCCCATGTACCCGACCCGCCGACGACCGAAGAATCTCCGGTGGTGGTGTCCCATGTCAGGCTCTGCGCCCGCGCAGGCGTCGTCAGGGGAGAGACAAGAACAAGGCTGCCCGTCAGTGCTGTGGCAAGCATCAGCGCGGAGCGACACGGGATTGCATAGGAAGGAAGTGACGTGTGACGGCGGAGGAAGAATTTCTGCGGGCGTACAACCGGTAACGGATACATCGTGGCCTGTAAGTGCTGAATTGAATCGGCGTTGATGCCGAGATCGAGCACGGCGAAGTCACCGACTCAAGGCATCAAAGCTTTGAGCGCATGGTAGAAATCGACGGAGACGTCAGCTATCCGATTTCGGCAAAACAGGAAAAAAAGTCAGAAAAATACTGAAATCTATTAATGGTGAAATGAAGCGGGTCGCGAGCGTTCCTGACGGCAAGATGCCGAGCATATGTTCGCAAGCCATCCTGATCCTTCCCCTTCCCGAGGCGAACGCCCCGGCGGGAAGCCGGGGCGTTGGGAAGCGTATCGGAACCGCGAAAGGGCGCGTGTGGCCGTTAGCGGGGCAGGTCGGTGGAGCCGGTCAGGAATTCATCGACGGAACGGGCCGCCTGGCGGCCTTCTCGGATGGCCCAGACGACCAGGGACTGGCCCTTGCGCACGTCGCCGGCGGCGAAGACCTTGTCGAGGCTGGTCCTGTAGGTTTCCGTGTCAGCCTTCACGTTGGTGCGCCCGTCGAGTTCGAGCTTTTCACCTGCCTGAGCGATGTAGGTTTCGAGCCGCGGGCCGGAAAAGCCGATGGCGGCCAGAACTAGGTCGGCGCGCAGGATGAATTCGGTGCCTTCGATCGGGCGGCGTTTTTCATCGACGCGGGCGCATTTGACGCCGGTCACCTTGCCGTCTTCGCCGACAAGGGCGAGGGTGGCCGCGGAGAATTCGCGTTCCGCACCTTCCGCCTGCGAGGACGAGGTCCGGAATTTGGTCGGCCAGTAGGGCCAGACGGCGAGCTTGTCTTCCTTGAGCGGCGGGATGGCCCGGATGTCGAGCTGGGTGACGGACAGAGCGCCCTGACGGAAGGCCGTGCCGACACAGTCGGAGGCCGTGTCGCCGCCGCCGATGACGACGACATGCTTTCCACCCGCCCAGATCGGTGCCTCGTCGCCTTCCGGTTCGCCGCCGACACGGCGGTTCTGCTGAACCAGATAGGGCATGGCCCAATGGCAGCCTTCCAGCTCCATGCCGCCGACACCCGGGTCGCGCGGGCGCTCGGCGCCGGCGCACAGGATGACCGCGTCATGACGCTCGGCGAGTTCTTCCAGGCTGACGGTCACGCCGACATTGACGCCGTAATGGAAGCTGACGCCTTCGGCTTCCAACTGGCTGACACGGCGGTCGATATAATGCTTTTCCATCTTGAAATCTGGAATGCCGTAGCGCAGCAGGCCACCGGCTTTCGGCTCGCGCTCGTAGACGTGCACGGTATGTCCGGCGCGGGCCAGCTGCTGGGCCGCGGCCATGCCGGCCGGACCGGATCCGACGATGGCAACTGCCATGCCGGTCTTGGTGGCGGAGGGTTCTGGAACGATCCAGCCTTCTTCCCAGCCCTTGTCGGCGATGGCCTGCTCGACGCTTTTGATGTTGACCGGCACATCTTCCAGATTGAGCGTGCAGGCTTCCTCGCACGGCGCCGGGCAGATGCGGCCGGTGAATTCGGGAAAGTTGTTGGTCGAATGCAGGTTGCGCAGGGCGATGTCCCAGTCACCCTGATAGACGAGGTCGTTCCAGTCCGGGATCTGGTTGTTGACCGGACATCCGTCGGGACCGTGACAGAACGGGATACCGCAATCCATGCAGCGCGCCGCCTGGTTGACGACTTCCTGCTCATTCAGCGGAATGGTGAATTCGCGGAAATGGCGGATACGGTCAGACGCAGGCTGATACTTCTGCTCCTGCCTGTCGATTTCCAAAAAACCGGTTACCTTCCCCAAGGTGACCTCCTCAATCTGTGTGCGTCCTCAAGTGGCTGCAATCGGCCGCGGAATGCGGCCGAGAGCCCTGTCGTTCGATTGACCCGTTATTCGGCCGCGACCATGCCGAGCCGCTGGTCTTCCATTTCACGAAGCGCGCGGCGGTATTCGACCGGCATCACCTTCACGAACTTGGGCCGGTAGGTCGACCAGTCGTTCAGGATGGCCTCCGCCTTCGCGGAGCCGGTCAGTTCCAGATGCTTGGCGAGCATCTGGCGCAGGCGTTCGTCGTCGTGGCGGGACATGTCGCAGGACAGGTCGACCCGGCCCTTGTGCTCGATGTCGCCGCCATGGTGGTGCAGCTTTTCAAGGAGGTCGTCTTCCTCGGTCACCGGTTCCAGCTCGACCATGGCCAGGTTGCAGCGGGACCCGAAGGTGCCGTCCTCGTCGAGGACATAGGCAATGCCGCCGGACATGCCGGCCGCGAAGTTGCGTCCGGTCTGGCCGATAACCACGACGACACCGCCGGTCATGTATTCGCAGCCGTGGTCGCCCACGCCTTCCACAACGGCAATGGCGCCGGAGTTGCGGACAGCGAAGCGTTCGCCCGCCACGCCGCGGAAGTAACACTCCCCTTCGGTGGCGCCATACAGGACGGTGTTGCCGACGATGATCGAATTTTCCGCGACGATGCGGGTGTTTTCAGGCGGACGCACGATGAGCTTGCCGCCCGACAGACCCTTGCCGACATAGTCGTTGGCATCGCCGGCCAGATCGATGGTGACGCCGCGTGCGACGAAGGCACCGAAGGCCTGGCCCGCGGTTCCCTTCAGGTTGATCTTCAGGGTGTCCGGCCGCTTGAGCCCCTTGTTGCCGTAGCGCTTGGCGATCTCGCCGGAGAGCATGGCGCCCACCGACCGGTCGACCGAACAGATGGTTTCCTCGATCACGGTCGGCTCCAGATTTTCCAGAGCCGGCATGGCCGCCGCGATCAGGCGGCGATCGAGAATATCGTCGATCGGATGCTGCTGGCGCATTGTCCAGCGGATTTCTTCCGGTGCGGCTTCCGGCTGGAAGAAGATCCGGGAAAAGTCGAGCCCCCTGGCTTTCCAGTGTTCGAGCGCCGCGTTCTTGTCGAGGAAATCGGAGCGGCCGACAAGATCTTCCAGTTTGGAGACACCGAGCCCGGCCATCAGCTCACGCACTTCCTCGGCGACGAAGAAGAAGTAGTTGATGACATGTTCCGGCGTGCCCTTGAACCGCTTGCGCAGAACAGGATCCTGGGTGGCGATGCCGACCGGGCAGGTGTTGAGATGGCATTTGCGCATCATCAGGCACCCGGCGGCGATCAGCGGTGCCGTCGAGAAGCCGAATTCGTCCGCGCCGAGGAGTGCGCCGACAATGACGTCGCGTCCGGTGCGCAATCCGCCGTCCACCTGAAGGGCGATGCGCGAGCGCAGGCCGTTCAGCACCAGGGTCTGCTGGGTTTCGGCAAGGCCGATTTCCCAGGGCGACCCGGCGTGCTTGATGGAGGTGAGCGGAGAAGCGCCCGTGCCGCCGTCGTAGCCGGAGACGGTGATATGGTCCGCTCTTGCCTTGGCGACACCCGCGGCAACCGTGCCGACACCGACCTCGGACACCAGCTTGACAGAGATGTCCGCCTGCGGATTGACGTTCTTCAGGTCGTAGATGAGCTGCGCCAGATCCTCAATGGAATAGATGTCATGGTGCGGGGGCGGCGAAATCAGGCCGACGCCCGGCGTTGAGTGGCGCACCTTGGCGATGACCGCATCCACCTTGTGGCCCGGCAACTGTCCGCCTTCGCCGGGCTTTGCACCCTGGGCGACCTTGATCTGGATCATGTCGGCGTTGACCAGATATTCGCTGGTCACGCCGAAGCGGCCGGAAGCAACCTGCTTGATGGCGGAACGCTGCGGGTTCATCGAACCATCGGGCAGCGGATTGAAGCGCTCGGGCTCCTCACCGCCTTCACCGGTGTTCGACTTGCCGCCGATCCGGTTCATGGCCATCGCAAGCGTGGTATGGGCCTCGCGAGAAATGGAGCCGAAGGACATGGCGCCGGTGACGAAGCGCTTTACGATGCTTTCCGCCGGTTCCACTTCGGAGATGTCGATGGGCTTGCGGCCGGTCTCTTCCGCGCTCTTGATGCGGAACAATCCGCGGATGGCGTAGCGACCGCTTTCCTCGTTCACCTGTTTGGCGAAGGCCCGGTACATGTCCGGCAGGGCCGAACGCACCGCATGCTGAAGCGTGGCGACCGAATCCGGCGTCCACATGTGGCTTTCGCCGCGGGTCCGGAAAGCGTATTCGCCGCCGACATCCAGCGAGCGGCGCAGGATGGCGACATCGCCGAAAGCCTCGGCATGGCGCAGGACTGTCTCCTCGGCAACTTCCTCGAGCCCGATCCCCTCGATCATGGTGGCGGTGCCGAAGAAATATTTCTTCACGAATTGCGACGACAGGCCGATGGCGTCGAAGATCTGCGCGCCGCAATAGGACTGGTAGGTCGAGATGCCCATCTTGGACATGACCTTCAGGATGCCCTTGTCGATGGACTTGATGTAGCGGTAGACGACCTCGTGCTGATCGACTTCCTGCGGGAAGTCCATCTCCATATGCATGGAGAGCAGCGTTTCGAAGGCGAGATAGGGGTTGATGGCCTCGGCGCCGTAACCGGCCAGAACGCAGAAGTGATGGACTTCGCGGGCTTCGCCGGTTTCCACCACCAGGCCGACAGAGGTCCTGAGACCCTTGCGGATGAGGTGATGATGCACGGCGGCCGTGGCGAGCAGGGCCGGGATCGCGATCCGCGACCGGCTGATCAGCCGGTCGGACAGGATGATGATGTTGTACCCGTCCGTGACCGCCTTTTCGGCGCGCTCGCACAGTTCCTCAACTGCGCCCGCCATGCCGCCGGCGCCCTTTTCGGCATTATAGGTGATGTCCAGCGTCTTGGCGGAGAACTGGTTGTCGGCGATGTCGCCGATGGCGCGGATTTTCTCCAGGTCCTCGTTGGTAAGGATCGGCTGACGCACTTCCAGACGCTTGGAGGTCGACATGCCTTCCAGGTCGAAGAGATTCGGGCGCGGGCCGATGAAGGAGACCAGGCTCATCACCAGCTCTTCGCGGATCGGATCGATCGGCGGGTTGGTGACCTGGGCGAAGTTCTGCTTGAAATAGGTGTAAAGCGGCTTTGACTTGTCGGACAGGGCCGAGATCGGCGTGTCCGTTCCCATGGAACCGATGGCTTCCTGGCCGACGGTGGCCATGGGCGTCATCAGAAGCTTGATGTCTTCCTGAGTGTAGCCGAAGGCCTGCTGACGATCGAGCAGGCTTTCGCCGGCGACCGGCGCGCGCTGGCGCACGCCCGGCAGATCTTCCAGAACGATTTGCGAGCGGTGCAGCCAGTCCTTGTAGGGATTGGCGGTCGACAGCTGGCGCTTGATCTCGTCGTCAGAGACGATCCGGCCTTCTTCCAGGTCGATCAGCAGCATCTTGCCCGGCTGCAGGCGCCATTTCTGCTGGATGCGTTCTTCTTCGACCGGCAGAACGCCGACTTCAGAAGACATGATGACATAGTCGTCGTTGGTGACGATGTATCGGGCCGGACGCAGGCCGTTACGGTCAAGCGTCGCGCCGATCTGGCGGCCATCGGTGAAGGCAACGGCGGCCGGGCCGTCCCACGGCTCCATCAGTGCGGCGTGGTATTCGTAAAAGGCGCGGCGGTTGTCGTCCATCAGCGGGTTGCCGGCCCAGGCTTCCGGGATCAGCATCATGGCCGCGTGAGCGAGCGAGTAACCGCCCATGACGAGGAATTCCAGCGCGTTGTCGAAGCACGCGGTATCGGACTGGCCTTCATAGGAGATCGGCCACAGCTTGGAGATATCGTCCCCCAGCAGCGCCGAGGAAACGGAGGCCTGACGGGCCGCCATCCAGTTGACGTTGCCGCGCAGCGTATTGATCTCGCCGTTATGGGCGACCATCCGGTAAGGATGGGACAGGTCCCAGGACGGGAATGTGTTGGTGGAGAAGCGCTGGTGCACCAGGGCAAGCGCCGAGGTGAAGCGCTCGTCCTTCAGGTCGGCGTAATAGGCGCCGAGCTGATAGGCCAGGAACATGCCCTTGTAGACGATGGTGCGGCTGGAGAGCGAGACGATATAAAAGCCTTTGCCGACCGCATCGGTCTCGGCGCGCACCCGGTTGGAAATCACCTTGCGCAGCACGTAAAGCCGGCGTTCGAAGGAATCCGGATCATCGCCGTTGGTCTTGCGGATGAAGACCTGACGGGAGTTCGGTTCGGTCGCGGCGATGTCGGGAGACTTGGAGAGCGAGGAATTGTCGACGGGAACGTCGCGCCAGCCGATCAGCTCCTTGCCTTCTTCCTCGATGATGCTTTCGATGATGTCTTCGCAGCGGGCACGCAGGGAAGGGTCCTGCGGCATGAAGATGAAGCCGACGCCATAGTCGCCGAAGGCCGGCAGGGTGGTACCGGCTTTCTGCATTTCCTCTTTGAAGAAGTCATGCGGGATCTGCACCAGCATGCCCGCGCCGTCGCCCATGAGCGGGTCGGCGCCGACCGCACCGCGGTGGGTCAGGTTTTCCAGAACCTGCAGGCCGTCCGCGATGATCCGGTGAGATTTCACGCCCTTCATATGGGCGACGAAGCCAACACCGCAGGCATCGTGTTCGCGCGCACTGTCATAGAGCCCCTTGTCGGCGGCCGTGTACAGTCGATCGGCAAGTGTGGCGGTGGTTTTCAAATCCACTCCGCCTGCCTCGATGGCTGTGCTGGTCGTCAGCTCCGTTTTTCTCATGTGCGCCCTCACTGTTAACCCCAGTGCCACCGTGGCATGAAGCGTCCGGTTCCGTTCGGGTCGCATTCCTTCAAGAATGCGGCTCGGCGAACCCTGGCTTTCCTGCCCCGGCTCTGTTGTTGTATTTACTGCGCCGGTCCGTGAAAACCAACCGTCGCAATGACACAGCGGTGTTTCCGCTGTCGAAACTTTCCGTCTCGCCGCTTCGCAAATCCTCCCCGGATTTGCAGAATGGTCAGCCTGTCCGCTGCTCCTGGCCCGGCATCGTCAATCGCCGGTAGGTCCGCAGTAAATGGGACAGCATCGCTGTCCTATTACAGGCGGCGCGACCATGACAGATTTCTCAGTCAGGAGCAAGAGCGTTTCTTGTAGCAGGTATTATAATTGTTTCGCGCAAAAAGTGCCATTCGTCCTGAATTGTCGAATCCGGAGCTTTTTGGGTAAGAATGTTGCGTCTCTTAAAGATTTCTTAGTGTGGCTCGCAAGAGAGTAACATGCGTTTGATTTCCTATTTATCGTCAAGACGTTCATTTAAACCCTGTAGCCGGGCTGCTTTGCAGGCGTCACGGCCGATACAGGATCCGAGGAACGACCAGAGGAGTACAAGATGAAGCATAAAGCGATGTCCGCGGCGATTGTCGCCGGTGCCGTTGCGACCGCGGTTGCCGGTCTTTCGTCCACCGTGCCGGCTCACGCGCAGGCCAAGGAGAAGTGTTACGGCGTCTCTCTGAAGGGCCAGAACGACTGCAAGGCCGGTGCCGGCACCACTTGCGCAGGAACGTCAACGGTCGACTATCAGGGCAATGCCTGGACGCTCGTTCCCAAGGGTACCTGCGTGACCATGGATGTCCCCGGCGATCGCCACGGTTCCCTGACCGAACTGAAGCGGGATCTGCCGAAAGCCTGATCCGGCCTTCTCGGGCAGACGGCGTTTCACCCGTCTGCCTGATATCTGTTTTCCGCTCTGGAGCCCGTCATGACTTCCAAGGCCTCGCCATCCCGACTGACCCGTGTCGATGCCGCAATCCCGGCGCGTGCCGGAGCGGGCCTCAAGCCGGAGCATATCGCCGAGATTCTGGCGGAGCGCGCTGACGTCGGCTTCTTCGAGGTCCATGCGGAGAACTATATGGGGGCGGGCGGGCCGCCTCACCGTCAGCTGGAAGCGATCCGGCATGACTATCCGTTGTCGCTTCATGGCGTCGGTCTTTCCATCGGCGGCGAACAGCCCCTGAACAAGGCGCATCTGCAGCGCCTCGCGGAGCTGAACCGGCGGTACGAGCCGGGCCTTTTTTCCGAACATCTGGCCTGGTCGACCCATGACACGGCCTATTTCAACGATCTTCTGCCGGTTCCCTATGACGACGCGGCGCTCGAGCGGGTGTGCGATCACGTCGACGCGGTCCAGGAAACCGTCGGGCGGCAGATGCTTCTTGAAAACCCCTCGACCTACATCGCCTTTGAACAAAGCACGATGAGCGAACTGGATTTCCTGAAGCAGATCACGCGCCGAACCGGCTGCGGGCTGCTTCTCGACGTCAATAATGTCCATGTTTCCTGCACCAATCACCAGCAGTCGGCGGAGGATTATCTTGAAGATTTTCCCCTCCACGCAGTCGGTGAAATCCATCTGGGCGGACATGCCCCCGATACCGATGACGCCGGTCTGCCACTGCTGATCGATGCGCACGACCGCGAGGTCGATGCCGCCGTCTGGAGCCTTTACGAGCGCGTCGTCGAAAACAACGGCCCGCTGCCGACCCTGATCGAATGGGACAATGAGGTTCCCGCCTGGCCTGTCCTGTTCGCGCAGGTCAAGGCGGCGGAACAGATTCTTGCGCGGGTGGCGGAACCCGGCCTGAGGCGCGCGGTGTGACAATGGCCGCGCCAAAGCCGTCTTCTGACAGGAGCGAGTCGACCGACGCCGGAGCCGCACCCGGTTCCCGGGAATTCAGCGAGGCCTTGCTCGATCCCGAAGCCGCACCGCCGGCAGGGCTTGTCGGTCCGGATGGCAAGGCTGCTCCGAAGCGTTTCAACGTCTACCGCAACAATGTCATCGTCAGTCTCAGTGAAGCCCTCGGTCAGAGCTTTCCAGCTATCTTATCCCTGTTGGGGGAAGACTATTTCAACGCCCTGGCGCGCGCCTTCGTGACCCGCCATCCGCCTGAGACGCCGGTGCTCATGTGGTATGGCGGCGCGTTCGCCGATTTCCTGGAACGTTTCCCGCCGCTCGCGGCCTATCCTTACCTGGCTGATGTGGCCCGGGTGGAATGGGCCTGGCTTCAGGCCTATCACGCCGCAGACGCTACGCCGCTCAATCCTGCAGAGTTGAGCGCGGTTGCGCCGGACAAGATCGCGGGGGTCAGGTTCGCTCGCCATCCCGCGGCTGCCGTCGTCACCTCGAAATGGCCGGTTCTGGATCTCGTGCGCGCCAACAGGTTTGCAACGGACACCGCGGACAGCATTGATCTCGACGCGCCGCAATCAGTGCTGGTCACCCGGCCGGACATGGATGTCGGTGTCTTTTTGTTGCGGCCGGGCGGGGAAGTGTTCTTAAGTGCCTTGTTCGAAGGCACCACACTGGGGGAGGCCGCTGCCTCGGCCCTGGAAAAGACTTCGGAATTTTCATTGGCCGACTGCCTGTCGGACTGCCTTTCAAGCGGTGCATTCACCGCTATAGAGGGATATTGAGCCCGGCTGGTCCGGGCGCTTCAAAAAGGGGGATTTCATGGGTGCGCTGATCGGTTTCTTCGTAAGACTGTACACGCTGGTGTTCGGAGCGCTGGAACGCCTGACCAATGGCTGGTTTCTGGGGCTGACCGCCCGGTTTGTCTTTGCGGCGATCCTGTTGCAGTTCTTCTGGAATTCCGCGCTGACGAAGATCGGCGGAAATGTCATGAACATCTTCACGCCAACGGCGGGCGCCTATGCGCAGATGCTGCCGAAGATGATGGAGCAGGTCAGCTACGACACCAGCCAGATCGCCTTTTTCCCCTACGGTCTGATGGTCCTTCTGGGGACCTGGGGCGAGTTCATCCTGCCGGCGATGGTGGTGGTCGGCCTGTTCACGCGGTTCGCCAGCCTCGGCATGATCGTCTTCATCGGTGTCATGACCTATGTGGACGTCTACGGTCACGGGGCGGATGCCAAGACAATCGGCGCGCTCTTCGACGGCGAACCCTATGCGATCATTTCGGACGACAGGCTGCTGTGGATCTTCCTGCTGCTGGTTCCGACGCTCAAGGGCCCCGGCGTGGTTTCGCTGGACTGGCTGCTTGGACGCTACTACCGCCGCCGGGAAATGTACTACTAGGCCCGGGCGCATTCCCCTGGTTCCTGTGGTCGCGGAGTGCTCCGCTTCCACAGGGCCGGCCAGCGCCCTGGCGCAAAAGTGCGGGTCGTTGGACGTTGCGATAACGAACCGTGCTGCCGGAAATCCCGCAAACCGGAAATCGGTTGCCGCCTGTGCGAACTGATGCTTAAACCGGGCCATGAATTTCGCAAGCGACAATTGGGCGGGTGCGGCTCCGGCGGTGATGTCGGCGCTGACCCGCCATAATTCCGGGTTCGCACCGGCTTATGGCACGGACCCGCTGACGGACCGTATCTCCGAAAAATTCAATGAAATCTTCGAACGAGAAGTGGCCGTCTTCTTCGTGGCGACGGGCTCTGCCGCGAATTCGCTTGCGCTGGCCGCCTATGCCCGACCCGGCGGCGTCATCTTCAGTCACAGTGATGCTCATATCCAGGTCGATGAGTGCAACTGTCCGGAATTCATGACCGGCGGCGGCAAGCTGGCCGGCATTGCGGGTGCGGATGGAAAGATCACGCCTCAAGGTCTTGGCGAGGCGATGGCAGCTTATCCGGACGGGGTGGTGCATCATGGCCAGGTTGCGACGGTCTCGATCAGCCAGGCCACGGAAAGCGGCACGATCTACACCCTGGAGGAGATTGCCGCCATCAAGGAGACTGCCCGGTCACGGGCCGTGCCCTTGCATATGGATGGTGCGCGTTTTGCCAACGCCCTGGTAACACTCGGCTGCACGCCGGCGGACATGACCTGGAAGGCCGGTGTCGATGTGTTGTCCTTCGGGGCGACCAAGAACGGCTGCTGGTGTGCCGAGGCCGTCGTCTTTTTCGATCCGGAGGCCGCAAGGGAATTTGAATATCTGCGCAAGCGCGGCGGACATCTGTTTTCCAAGAGCCGCTTTGTCGCTGCGCAACTTGACGGTTATTTCGAAGACGACACATGGCTTGCAGCGGCAGGTCACGCCAATGAAATGGCGGCCAGACTGGCGGATGGTGTCCGGAACCAGGGCGGGCGAACCGCATGGGCGGTGGAAGCCAACGAGGTGTTTCCGATCTTGAAGCGCCGTCAGTTCGAGGCGCTGGAGGCAGCCGGTGCCAAGCTCTACGAGTGGCCCGCGAAGGGGCTCTCCTCGAATATCGCTCCGGCGGGAGATGAGGTCTGCCTGCGCATGGTCACCAGTTTCGCGACCACGGAAGAGGATGTGACGGCGTTCCTGAAGGTGCTGTCGGAAGCGGCCTGAAAACAGGCAATGCGCACAGACCTATGCCAGAAGGGCGCCCGGTTTCCCGGGCACCCCGCGTCTCGGCACGCTTCACTTGAAGGCCTCGGCCTTAGTGAGCGGTGGTTTCGATCTGCTTGGCCGCGCCGGAGCTGATTTCGATCTTGCGCGGTTTCATGGCTTCCGGGATTTCCCGGATGAGATCGACATGAAGCAGTCCGTTTTCCAGGCTTGCACCTTCCACGCGGACGTGTTCGGCGATCTGGAAGCGGCGCTCGAAAGTGCGCGACGCTATTCCGCGATAGAGAATTTCCTGTTCGGATTCCTCTTCCACCTTCTCACCCTTGATGGTGAGAACATGTTCCCTGGCTTCCACGGAAAGCTCTTCATCGGTGAAACCGGCAACCGCCATGGTGATGCGGTAGGTGTTTTCGCCGGTCCGTTCGATGTTGTAAGGCGGATAGCTTGGCGCTTCGCTGCCAGCGCTATCCAGCATGGAGAAAAGCCGATCGAACCCGACGGTGGACCGGTAAAGGGGAGAAAAGTCTAAGTGACGCATGTGTCTGTCCTCTCTTGAGCAACTGATACTTCACTGGGTTTTGCGTTCCTGCCGTCCCCCGGAATGGCGGGACTGGAGCGCGCTGCAGACCCTTGTCGGCGCCTGCATACGAAAGGTGGTAACTGGGTTTTTTCATTTCAAGGGGGAGCGCAACACCGTCGGCTGAAGATGAATGCCAGCTGAACGAAGCCTTCCGGTTCGGTTCAACCGGCGCGGTGCATCTTCCGGTCAACGTCAGCGACGGGCTGGCGGCAAAGACAGGAGATCAACGATGTTTGCCAATGTTTCAAAACTTTCCGCCCCGATCGCCGGCGCCATTTTTCTGGTGTCCGCCGGGTTCATTTCCTCAGCCGTCGCCGCTCCCCAGGCCGCCGGACTGAAAGGCCAGACGGCGCAGTCCGAACTTGTCGTGCAGGTCGATCACCGCAGGGGCGGGCATGGGCGCAAGGGTGGACGCGGCTGGCAGGGCGGGCATGGCTGGAACCAGCAGTCCATGGGTCCGCGCCAGATCCGCCGTAGCCTGCGTCACCGGGGCTTCCACCGCATCCAGATCGTCAACCGGCGCGGCCCGATGTACATCGTGACCGCAAACGGCTGGCGGGGCATGCCGGTTCGGCTGGTTGTCGATTCCCGCAATGCGCACATCGTCCGCAGCCACCCGATGGGCCGCGGCCACCGCTGGTAACGCGGTCACCACGATTTCCCGCCAACTTCTTTCTGGGCCGGCGCGTGTTCAGTGCCGGCCCGAAGTTTGTTGTGAGCCCGGACGAAGCCGGGTATCAAAAGGCGTCTCTTGAGTGAAGCGGACCGCCATGAAGCTGATAGATCTTCCAGACAATCCTGTGCCGGAGGGCGCCAGAACCGGATATATCGAGACCTCCGACAGTGTCCGGATCCGCTATGCGCATTGGCCGGCGGTCGGGCGGCCACGGATCGGAACAGTGACCCTGCTGCAGGGGCGTGCGGAATATATCGAGAAATATTTCGAGATCATTTCCGATCTGCGCGAACGCGGCTTCGCGGTCGTGACTTTCGACTGGCGCGGGCAGGGTGGCTCACAGCGGCTGACCGGCAACCCGAAACGCGGTCATGTTTCGAATTTCGGCAAGTTCCGGCTCGATTTGCGCACCGTGCTCAAGAATATTTCCCTGGCCAACTATCCGGGGCCTCATTTTGCGCTGGCGCATTCCACCGGCGCCCTGGTGCTGCTGTCCGATTCGGAGCGACTGCGGACAATGCTTGACCGTGCGGTGCTGACCTCGCCGCTGCTCGGCCTTCCTTCCGGTACCTTGCCTCCAAATCTGGGCGGATTTTCCCGCTCTGCGTTGAAAATCCTCAGTCTCGGCTCGCTCGGGCGTCCGGCGCATCAGACGAGGGTGCGCAAGGGGGCGGCCTTCAGTGAACGGGTCGGATTTCCTCTCGCGCGGCTTTGCTCGGCTATCGGACTGGGGCGGTTGTTCCTTCCCGGTGGCAACGGTGAAATCCGCGTGCCGTTCGAGACGAACCGGCAGACCTCGGACAAGACCCGGTTCGACCGTTTCAACAAGGTGCTTGAAACCGCGCCCGAGTTGGGTATCGGCGCGCCGACCTTCGGCTGGCTGAATGCCGCGGCGCGCACCATGCTGGCGCTCCGGAAAAGAGACGCCGGCCCGAACATGAAGCTCCCGTGCCTCGTTCTGGCGTCGGGCAACGACAGGATCGTCTCAACGCCCGCGACCGAGGATTTTGTCTCGCGGACCAAGGCGGCGGCATATCTGGAAATTCCGGGTGCCGAACACGAGTTGATGATGGAACGCGATGTGTTTCGGGATCAGTTCTGGGCGGCGTTCGACGCCTTTGTGCCCGGTCTGGAAGCAGAGCAGGAAATGCAACGCGCCCATCTTTGACCTGAGGGGTATGCGCTCCGGGTTCAGTCGGTCCTGGCGAGATCCCTCAGCAGGATCTCATGAAGACGCGGATCGCCGGAGGCGACGATCTGCCCGCCGTCTGATGGTGAACCACCTGTCCAGGTCGTCACCACGCCGCCTGCACCTTCGATAATCGGGACGAGCGCGACGATGTCATAGGCTTGAAGGCCGGATTCGATGACAGCATCGCCATGTCCGGCCGCGACCATGCAATAGGCATAGCAATCCGTGCCATAGCGAGCGAGCTGGACAGCGTCCTCTACCCGGTCGTAGGCCGCCCGTTCCGTGTCGGTGAAGAGGGCAGGGGTCGTGGTGAAGATCGTCGCGTCCTTGAGCTGGTCGCAGGGACGGCACTCGAGTTTCCTGGATCCGAGCGAGCCTTTGTACCAGGCGGTGTGGCAATCGCCGCCGAAGCGTTCGCCGACATAGGGCTGAACCATCATGCCGAGGCTGGGCTTGCCGTTGGTGCGCAGGCCGATCAGCGTTCCCCAGGTCGGCAATCCGGTGATGAAGGCGCGAGTTCCATCGATTGGATCGAGTACCCAGACGTTTTCCGCGTCCAGGTTCTCCGGACCATGCTCCTCACCGAGAATGCCGTGAGCCGGATAGGCGCGGTTGATGAGCGTCCGCATCGCCGTTTCGCCGTTCCTGTCGGCAATCGTGACCGGATCGAAGCCGCCTTCCCTCTTGTTGTCGACGGCGAACCCTTGCCGAAAGTGCGGCATGATCGCAGCGCTCGCGGCATCCGCAAGCTGGTCCAGAAACGGGGAAAATTCATTGGAACTGTCTAACTGGCCCTGGGTCATCGATACCTTCCGCCTATCAGGATTCTGAATTTCTTCGATTATCGAAAAAAATCCAGCTTGCCGCTTGTATAACCGTCTTTGCCGAAAAATGAACCGCTAAAACCGGCTTGTTTGCACAATGTTTGGTCAAAATGCGAACCCATGCAGGGTTGACCTTTGTGCACTGCGGTGCGATTTTATTGCAGTGCGATACGTTGTATTGCGCCGCCCTCCTTGGGCGTTTCCTCCCTAGACTTCAGGCCGCCTCAATTGAGTGCGGCCTTTTTTTTATTCTGCTGCGATGGAGTCGGCGGGCAGGGCCGCGTCGGGCATGGCGGTGAGCTCGCGGGCGAAGTTGCGCAGGTTATGAAACAGGTCGGCAAATCCGGCGGAAGGCTGGTGGGACGCCTCGTCCATGTAGAGACCGCGATTGATCTCGATCTGCAGGGCATGCAGGCCGCTTGCGGGCCTGCCGTAGTGCTCGGTGATGAAGCCGCCCGCATAAGGCTTGTTGCGCGAAACGCTGTAGCCCATGTTTCTGAGGACGGAACAGGCAAACTCCGTCAGGTCGCTGCTGCAGCTTGTGCCGTAGCGATCGCCGAGAATGAAGTCGGGGCGCGCGTCGGTTGTCTGGCACTTCACGCTTGACGGCATGGAGTGGCAATCGATCAGGACCGAATAGCCGAAGGTCACATGGGTCTGGGCCAGCAGGCGCCGCAGGGTCGAGTGATAGGGCTTGTAGATATGCTCGATCCGGCTCAGCGCTTCTTCCACCGGCAACTTGTGCCGGTAGATCTCATGATTTTCGCTGACAATCCGCGCGACCGTGCCCAGTCCCCCCGCCACCCGGATGGAGCGGCTGTTGGCATAGACCGGAAGCCGACCGTCGAACATCTTCGGATCGAGTTCGTAGGGCTCCCGGTTCACATCCAGATAGGCTCGTGGAAAATGCGCCCGCAGGAGCGGCGCCCCCAGTGGCACCACATGCGCGAACAGATCGTCCACATAGGCATCTTCCGAACGTCTGATGGAATTTTCGTCCAGACGCGAGGATGCCAGAAAGTTTTTGGAATACTGGCGGCCTGAATGGGGGGAATTGAAGATATAAGGGATCCGCTGATCGGCGGGAGACAGGACTTCAAACGCGGGCAGGCCGTTGAAATCAGCTTCAAAGGGCATTTGAAAAGCAGGCAGAGTGTTGTCCGTCAAATGATGTGTCCCGTCTGGTCTTTCGCCATCGTGCCAAGGAATTGGTCGGCAGTCCACTCTCACAGCCGCAAAAGCCTGCGTCATCGCGACATTCTTTCCTTGTTTCGCAAGATGTTCTGAAAATTATGGCGAATCTAAAAGCTTCCCGGCGAGATCAATCAGCGCACTTATGAACGCTTTCAAGGTGATGGGTCATCCGGTGTGACACCAGTTGAACGCTGGGAAGTCCGGCGGAAATACGCAGCGTCACGCCGGGATCGGGTACAGGTGATCCCGGTAGCGGCGCTGCATGCAGTTCATTGCCACCCAGCCGGTCTGCGTTGCCATCCGCTCCACCCTCTCTGCCCTGGGCGGGTCTGCGATAAAACTGTGTAAACCAGTGCGGCAGTTCTATCCACACAGCGGCCTGCGGGAACCGATTCTCGCTATCATTCTCTGGAATTCGAGCTATAACCGGCAGCTAGGAAATCGCACAGCCAACGCATACCAAGGAGATTGGTCGATTACGATGCCACGTATCCTGCTTGCCGAAGATGATAATGACATGCGCCGCTTTCTGGCGAAGGCGCTGGAAAATGCCGGTTATGATGTCGTTTCGTTCGATAACGGCAAAAGCGCCTATGAACGCCTGCGTGAAGAACCGTTCTCCCTTCTCCTGACCGACATCGTCATGCCGGAGATGGATGGGATAGAACTGGCGCGTCGGGCAACCGAGCTCGATCCCGATCTCAAGGTGATGTTCATCACCGGGTTCGCAGCCGTGGCGCTCAACCCGGAATCGGATGCTCCCAAGGATGCGAAGGTTTTGTCAAAACCCTTTCATTTGAAGGACCTTGTGCAGGAAGTGGAGCGTATGCTGGCCGCTTGAGACGGCCTCCGGGAAAGACGCCAAAAGGCCCTGGAAATTTTGCCTGATCGGTGAAAAGAGGGGTTGCACAGATTGGCGTTCCCCGTTATATCGCACTCCACCACGGCGTTGGGGCGCCGGCGGACCGATAAATTCGGGCGTGTAGCTCAGCGGGAGAGCACTTCGTTGACATCGAAGGGGTCACAGGTTCAATCCCTGTCACGCCCACCATTATAGCGCTGATTGAGGTTTCATGAAGCGCGGGTTGTTCTGAAGCCGGCGCAAATTCTGCTGCTGCTTCGTGAACAGCCGGAAACACCCGGGCGCCTCTGGCGCTCATTTGGTTTAAAGAAGCAGGACCCTCTCGGGGGACAGTGACATGAAGATCAAGAACTCGCTCAAAGCACTGATGACGCGCCACCGGGACAACCGTATGGTACGCCGCAAAGGCCGCGTGTACATCATCAACAAGAAAAACCCGCGCTTCAAGGCACGCCAGGGCTGAGCCCTGCTGCCACGCATAGCGTTGCGGGCTTCTGAAACATGTTGGCGGGTGAAGCACTTAAGGCGCCGATCCCGTCACTGTGACAGCCCCGGCAGCCACTGCGCACGAAGATGTGTCAAATTCCCGGATTGACCGCCGCATTCAACGATCCATAATCGTCGAATGCGGATTTTTGTATTTGCCCTCCTTTATATGATGAGCGTGCCCCTTGCGGGCGCGCAGACCGTTCCCGACCTGGGGCCGGAAGTCGAGCCTCCGTCTGCGGAGGATTTCAGCCCGTTGCCCGAGGAGCTTCCCGAAGAGGGAGGCAAGGTTGTCGTCGAGGAAGCGGATCCGGACGCGGAAAAGTCCCGTCTGGAACAGCTCTATTCCGATCTGGCCGAGGCGAAGTCCCCGAAGTCGGCGGAGCGCATCGCGCGGAGCATCCAGAGGATCTGGATGGCTTCAGGCAGCGATACGGTCGATGTGCTGATGTCACGTGCCGGCAGGGCCATCCAGTCGGAAGATCCCGCCCTTGCGCTCGATTTCCTCGATGTGGTCGTCACATTGAAACCCTCCTACGCGGAGGGCTGGAACCGGCGTGCGACCGTGCATTACATGCGCGAGGATTTCGGCAAGTCCCTCGTCGATATCGAGCGCACGCTTGCGCTGGAGCCCCGTCATTGGGGCGCGCTGTCGGGTCTGGCGATCATCCAGCGCCGTCTGGGTTTCGAGGACGCCGCGCTGGACACCTTCAGGAAAGCGCTGGAGGTCAATCCTGGTCTTGAGAACGCCGCCAAGGCGGTCGTGGATCTGGAAAAAGAGGCCGAAGGCGAAGGGGTCTGAGACGCCGAAGCCGCTGGAGAGCTCTCCGCAAAACCACAGCATATCAGATATGAAAAAGGCGGCTCGATGAGCCGCCTTTTTCATTCAATCGAACAGCGTTCTCAAATTCCGCCCTGTCCGTCACTGCCGACAAAGGCGATGCGCAACATGTTGGTGGAACCCGGGGTGCCGAAGGGAACGCCGGCGGTGACGATGATCCGCTGTCCCGGCTTGGCGTATTCTTCCAGATAGGAGATACGGCAGGCGCGGTCGATCATGTCCTCTTCGTTGGCGGCATCCTCACTGACGACACAGTGAAGGCCCCAGGCGAGGGACAGGCGGCGGGCGGTTGCCAGAACGGGGGAGAGCACGATCACCGGGCAGGCAGGCCGCTCGCGGGATGCGCGAAGGCCTGTGGCACCCGAGGTGGTATAGCAGACAACGGCGGCCAGGTTGAGCGTTTCGGCGATCTGCCGGGCCGCTGCGGAAATCGCATCCGCCCCGGTAGCTTCCGGCTCGGTGCGCTGTGCATAGATGATGTTCTGGTAATTTGCGTCCTGCTCCACCTCGTTGGCGATACTGTCCATCGTGGATACGGCTTCGATGGGAAAATCGCCGGCAGCGGATTCGGCGGACAGCATCACCGCGTCGGCGCCCTCGAACACGGCGGTCGCCACATCGGAGACCTCCGCACGGGTGGGCACCGGCGAGGTAATCATGGATTCGAGCATCTGGGTTGCCACGACCACGGGCTTGCCGGCACGGCGGCAGGCGCGGGTGATGCGCTTCTGCAGGCCGGGGACCTGCTCCAGGGGCATTTCAACGCCGAGGTCACCACGGGCCACCATGATGGCGTCGGAGAGCTCGATGATTTCGTCCAGGCGGCCGATGGCCTGGGGCTTTTCGATCTTGGCGAGAACGCCTGCGCGGCCGCGGGTGATCTTGCGCACTTCGGCAAGATCGTCCGGGCGCTGCACGAAGGACAGGGCGACCCAGTCGACATTCTGATCGAGGGCCGCGATCAGGTCGCGGTGATCCTTTTCCGTCATTGCGCTGGTGGCGATTTCGGAATCGGGGACACTGACGCCCTTGCGGTCGGACAGCTTGCCGCCGACGATCACTTCGGTGACGGCGCTGGTGGCGTTGGCCTTGACGACCTTGAGCTGTATCTTGCCGTCATCCAGCAACAGCCGGTGACCCGGTTCCAGGGCCTGCAGGATTTCCGGA
Organism: uncultured Roseibium sp.; assembly: GCF_947496995.1. Taxonomy (GTDB): domain Bacteria; phylum Pseudomonadota; class Alphaproteobacteria; order Rhizobiales; family Stappiaceae; genus Roseibium. The sequence continues at coordinate 678,217 of NZ_CANMFD010000003.1, read as the reverse complement.
TGGGGAAGATGGACCCGATTGATATCGCCGCCGGACGTGTCGGCATCCAGAGTGAAGGATGCGCCGTTCTCGAGCGTGACCGGACCCTTCGCGAAGGTTCCAACCCGTAGTTTCGGTCCCTGGAGGTCGGCCAGAATACCGATCGGCCGTCCTACTTTTTCCTCGACAGAACGGATGCGTTCGACAAGCATCTTCAGACGATCATGATCTGTATGGCTCATGTTGATGCGGAACACATCAGCGCCGGCGCGGTACAGTTTTTCAATGATGTCTTGTTCTGAGGAAGAGGGTCCGAGAGTTGCCAGAATTTTGACTCGCCGGTTACGCCTCATCGCCCACCTGTTCCCTGTTGCACGGGTTCGGTCAGCTGAACTGTCCAGCTGCTCTGTTCGCCCGTGTCGATTTCAAAAAAGCCTGTCCGCTCAAAGCCGCGGGCCACACAGTCTTCAATCCCACGAATGGTGAATTCCTTTTCCCGGGTGCACATGAACGCCCGGCCTCCCCATTCACCGAATTGGTCATAATCAACTGCGTAAATGTAATAGTATCGTGAAACCAATGCACCCGGTACCAGCGTTTCACAGGAATTGGAGGAAAGATTCCACCATCCTTCGGTGACCCAGTCGGTCTTGTCCTTGTAACCGATGGCCACGCCAACCTGACTGTCGGTCTTGTTGCAGAGCCGCAGGTCAGCCTTCGCTTCGTCGCTGGTTGCCGGAAGAAACAGCAGGGCAAGAAAAGCGGCACAGACAGTTTTCAGGGGCGCGCCTATACGTGCCCGAGACCCATCCTGGTTCCGTTCCCCAACCTCAAACATATGCAGTCGTTCACTTTGCTGCTTTACAGACATTCGCTTTTTGCGTTGACGAGGAGTGCTTGTCAACGTCGTTAACAGGATCAGGAGCGCTTTCGCCCAATCTTGACACTGGAAACCGCACACTCACTTCTGCCCCGAGGCGCGGTCTCCCTCTATGAGGCCAGAAATGGGGCGGTAACATGACCGGACCTTCCATGTGAGAATTTAGCCGTCGATAAACCTTATACAGGTTGGTCGTCCATTGGCAAAATTGCCTGTAAATCCAACGTTCAAAGTCAGGCCGGACCGACAATCGCGCGCTGCGAATCGGCGATGAGATTCTGCCTGATGCGGCTTGGTTCCCGGGCCGGTTTGCCGTAAACCTGTCGGCCTGTACCTTCGCATGTCCGATGACCTTCCACGAAGCGTGAAATGACAAAACCAGCAGCCGTGGCCGAAGAGGCCTTTCAGCCGACGGAATATATCGATGGCGACTTCGGTTCGGGTATCCTGCTCCTGTGCGATCATGCGAGCAACGCGGTGCCGCCGGGCTACGGGAACCTTGGTGTTCCGCCCGAACAGTTCGAACGTCATATCGGTTACGACATCGGTGCGCGGGCCGTCACGCTCGAACTGGCCAGGCGTCTTGGCGCGCCTGCCTGCCTGACGACTTTCTCCCGCCTGCTGATCGATCCGAATCGTGGTGCTGACGATCCGACGCTGATCATGCGCCTGTCCGATGGAGCCGTCGTGCCCGGCAACGCAAAGGTGGATGCGGAAGAACGGTCCCGCCGCATCGAAAGATTTCATCGCCCCTATCACCAGCTGATTGCCCGCACACTCGATGCGATGCTGGAAAGGGCCGCGCCGCCGGTGATCTTCTCCATCCACAGTTTCACGCCCGTGTGGCGCGGCGTGCCGCGGCCCTGGCATGTCACGGTTCTCTGGGACAGCGATCCGCGGGCCGTTGTGCCGCTGCTGGAGGGGCTGCGAGCACAGGACGGGTTGATCGTCGGAGACAACGAGCCCTATGACGGCGCTCTCAAAAACGACACAATGTACCAGCACGCCACGCTCCGTGGACTGTCTCAGGCGTTGCTCGAACTGCGTCAAGACCTCATCGCAGACGCGGCCGGCGCAGAGGAGTGGGCGGACCGTCTGGAGCCTGTCCTGAGAGATATCGCCCGGTTGCCGGACTGCCGGCAAACCCGGTATTTCAAATCACGCTGCGACACCGAGTAAGTGCACACAGCCTGTTACGGCAAAGGGAGTTCATGAGTATGGACGAGCAAACCAGAGTGGAATTGGAAGCGGCGGTGTTCAGGCGCCTGGTAGAGCACCTGCGCAGCCGCACGGATGTGCAGAACATCGACATGATGAACCTGGCCGGCTTCTGCCGGAACTGCCTGTCCAACTGGTACCAGGACGCAGCGGGGGAAAAGGGTCTGGATATGGACAAGGCCGAGGCGCGCCAGATCGTTTATGGTATGCCCTATGACGACTGGAAGGCGAAGTATCAGGCGGAAGCCTCGGCGGACCAGAAGGCGGCGTTCGAAAAAAACAAACCTCAGCACTAGGGTGTGGACCCGGATGGCGGACCAAGGGCAATCAGGGTTTTGCACCGGCATTGCTTGACGGCCTTGCCCAAGTCTGGCACGGCACGGGCGGATTTCAGAACGGTCCGGGATTCGCAACCGAACCGGACCATCAATTTCAACAAACCGAGAAGACGACTAAAGGAGAACTGAATTCATGTCCGATCCGGGTGGAGTGGCAGCCGATCAGCTGCGGGCATTCGTGGAACGCATTGAGCGCCTTGAAGAAGAAAAGAAGGTCATTTCAGATGACATCAAGGACGTCTACGCCGAGGCAAAGGGCAACGGTTACGACGTGAAGATCCTGCGCAAGGTCGTGTCGCTGCGCAAAAAGCAGCCGCACGAGCGTGAAGAAGAAGAAGCGGTTCTGGATCTTTACATGCATGCGCTCGGCATGGCTGCCCAGGCGCCGTCCGAAGGCTGATTTGCTCAACAGTGAACAGACGAAAAAGAGCGGCACAACGGCCGCTCTTTTTTTGTTCGTTTCAGGCAGATGTCAGCGTGCGAAGCGGACAGGCAGAACCACGATGGCAGGGCCCTCGAACCGGTCGGTGCGCAGACCGGCATAGGGATCGCGCTCAAAGCTTGCGGCCACGAAGCGGTTGCCCGGCATCATGACATTTTCAAGCTTGCGCTGGTTGGGGTGGCTCAGCCCCGCAAAGGTACGATTGCGGGTGGTGCCGGCACCCGACAGCAGGGTCGCTGCGGACTTGTCCGGAAGGCTGGCAAATCCGGCGAGCGGGTCGATGATCTGATCCCTGGGGATGCGCCCGGAAACAGACGGCAGCTTGCGTGCGGCTGCCGCGGGCGTTGCCGGCCCGGCCCGGCTTACGGACTTTTGCTGCGGTACGCTTGCGGAAGGCCGCAGCGAGCGGCTCAGGCTCTGAGGCACTGCGCTTGCGGAGGCATAGGCGAGGGTGGTTTCAGGACGCGGGGCAGGCGAGGGAGACGGAACAGTTCCGGTTGCCGCGGCAATCGCCGCCACCGGATCGGAGGCGGGAACGGTTTCGGAAAGGCCGAGCGTTTCAGCCGCTGCCCTGGCCGCGTTGCTCAGGCCGGTGCTGGGTTTTTGAACCGGGGCACGGGCAACCTGAAACCGCGTATCGATCACGTCTTTCGTCGATGCCGGCGGCTGGCCGGATGCCAGCGTAAACCTTTGCGCGTCGAGTGTGTTCGGGGCGGGGGCTGCCGGTACCGGAGCCGGTGGCACGGGCGACGCGGGCGCAGTCGCCTGCTGCAGGACCGGTTCGGCACTGGCAACGATGATCGGCTGCTCTTGCGGAGCGGGTGTTGCCGGTTCGCTCTCCAGCACCTTGCGGGTCGGGATCGGCGGATTTTTAAGAACCGGCGAAGCTTCCGCGGTCAAAGCTGCGGGCGGCGTGTTGCCGACCGCGCCAGGGCGCTGGTTCTGCTCACCACGGTTGTTGCCGCCGAACAGGCTCGCGAACAGGTTTCCGCCACCGGCGGGCTTGTCGTTGTTGGCAGCAGCCACCGGGATCGGCGTGCCGGGCTTGGTCAGGCTCTGGTCCCGGGTGCTGGCGGGACGGCTGTTGGAGGCGGGCCGGTCGTTCGAGGCGACGATTGTCGGCCGCGAGGAGCTGCGTCCACCGGATCGCGATTCGGCAAGAGCGACCTTGTAACCGCTCATCGGCTTGCCGTCGGAGGGAATATGCAGGGTCTTGCCATCGGGGAAGACCTTGGCGAGCTGCGAGCGGCTCATGCGCGGCCAGTGGCGGATCGTGCCCGTGTCCATGTGGACGAAAGGTGACCCGGAACGGGGATAATAACCGACACCGCCCACTTCCTTGCGCAGTCCGGTTGCCCGCAGCGTGGCGAGATTGACGCCGGGAATATAGAAGTCCATCGCCTTGCCGAGCGTGTGCTGGCTGTTTTTCGCAACGCCGGAAGACCGCTTGCGCAGCATGTTGTTGGTTGCCGGAGACCGGTAGCTGGAGACGACGTTGATGGGCTCGCGGGCGCGAACGCTCTGATAGACCTCCCAGACCAGATCCAGAAGCTCCGGGTCCATCTTGATGATCTCGTTGCGCCGCCAGTCGCGCAGGAAGCGGTTGGCCTCGCGCAGACCTTCGGGCAGGTAACGACCGTTTTTCTTGAAGGTGATCGAAACACGCTCTTTGGTATGCGTGTTGTAAAGCTTCAGCGTACGGGTTTCCGCCTGCGCGGCACCCGTGAGGAAAGCACACACAACTGCCAGCGCGCCAGCCGCCTTAGCCGCGTTCTTCAGCCAGTTGACGGCGTTGAAATCAAACAACCGTTTACGCAAAATCTGTCTCGCCGTTTTTGATGGCATCACCCATCCCGTGCTCCCCAGCAGGAGCTCCACATTAGCCGCAGCAAGTTAAGAAGTTTTTACCCTAATTTCATTAGCGCGATAATCGTTGCGGAATTGCAACGGCGCAACAGGAAATTAGATAAAAGGCCCTCCGCAGATCTGCATATCGGCAGAATGCGTCAAAAAATCGTCCGAATTTTGCTCAAGCGGCCGAGGATACAGTCTGGCGACAGCTTCAGGGCATTCCGGGGAGCCCTCCTGCAAGGCAGGGTCCGGGTGCCCGGTTGCTCTTCAACCGGTTTCAGGCAGCGTTTTCCTCGCCGCCTTCCTCCAGACCGTATTCCTTCAGCTTGCGATAAAGCGTCGAGCGGCCGATGCCAAGGCGCCTGGCGACTTCCGTCATGCGGCCCGAGTAGTGATTGATCGCGGCGCGAATCAGCTCTTCCTCGATATCGGCAAGTTTGCGCACATGGCCTTCCGGGTCGAGATTGCGCATGAACCCGAAAGGGGCTGCCTGTTCAAAACCGGACCGGGGTGCGGGAGGCTGCGGGGCAGGGTCCAGCGGTCTTGCTGTGACGGGCGGCGAAGCAACGGCAGCGGGATCGGGCGCTCTGGTTTCGCCCGGGAGACCGGCAGGCGCTGCGGAAAGAGCCGGCGGCTGATCGACGGCCGCTGCGACCTGCGGGAAATCATGCACCGTCAGTTCGGCGCCGTCACACAGGACGACGGCCCGGAAAACGGCATTTTCCAGCTGCCGGATGTTGCCCGGCCAGTGATAGGCCTGAAGCATGTCGAACGTCTCGGAACTCACTCCGGCCACCTGGGGCTTGCGTTCTTCCGCGGCGAACCTTGCCAGGAAGTGCCGCGTCAGGGCGGGAATGTCCTCACGCCGGTCGCGCAGCGGCGGTATCCAGATCGGAAAGACGTTGAGACGGTAATAAAGATCCTCGCGGAAAGCGCCGTCCTTGACCTGGTCGATCAGGCGCCGGTTGGTCGCGGAAATCAGCCGGAAGTCCACCTTGACCGGACGCCGGGCACCGATCGGATCGATCTCGCCTTCCTGAATGGCGCGCAGCAGCTTGACCTGAACTTCCTGCGGCAGTTCGCCGACCTCGTCGAGGAAGAGTGTGCCGCCATGGGCTTCCTGGAACTTGCCGACATGTTTGTCGACGGCGCCGGTGAAAGCGCCCTTCTCGTGGCCGAACAGAATCGATTCGACGAGATTTTCCGGGATGGCGCCGCAATTCACTGTCACCAGAGGTTTGGATTTCCGGTCGCTGGAGCCCTGGATGGCGCTGGCGATCATCTCCTTGCCGACACCGCTCTCCCCTTCAATGAGGATGGGGATATTGGAGGCGGCGGCGCGTTTGCCGAGATTGATCACGCGTTCCATGGCCGGGGAATGGGTGATGATGTCCGCGAAGGTCAGCGTGCCGGAGGCCTGCTTGCGAAAGCGGGTGATCTCGTCCTCGAGTGCCGAGGTCTTCAGCAGGTTCCGGATCGATACGTTGAGCCGCTCCGGCGCAACCGGCTTGACGGCAAAGTCCTGGGCACCGGCATTCATCACGCTGACGACGGTGTCGATGCCGCCGTGGGCCGTCTGGACGATGACCGGCGTGGCGATCCTGTCGCCGCGCAGGCGCTGCAGGACACCCAGGCCGTCGAGCTCCGGCATGACCATGTCGAGGATGATCAGGTCGATTTCGCTGGCTTCCGGCCCCGTCATGATGCGCACGGCTTCCGCGCCGTTTTCCGCTGTCTTGAACCGGTAGCCGAATTTGACAACGGCTTCCTGCAGCAATCTCCGCTGGATCGGATCATCGTCTACAATAAGAATTTTACCGCTGATTGCTTGCATTTGCCGGCCAGACCCGTCCCGATTTGTCTCGTTTCGAACCATTCTGGTCGCAATTGGGTAAACAAATCGTCCAAGACGCGGCAAAAAAGTTTGGCATTTGCGATTGCGGCGCGGCGTCGGCCCGGCCTACTAATTCTGTAGCTGAAATACCCAGGCCTTCCAAAGGCGACCGTTTACCGGAGTAAGAAATGCCGAAGATGCCGCACCCCGTTTTTGCGCCTCAGTCTTCTTCGTCCGCCGATCTCGGGCCTCTGCCCGAATGGGATCTGACGGATCTCTATCCGGCTCTGGATGCTCCGGAAGTGATCGCGGACCTGAAAGAGAGCCTTGACCGGTCGAAAACCTTCGAAACCTCCTACAAGGGCCGCCTTGCCGAAATGGCGCGGGACAACGTGGCGGCGCTCGTCGTCGCGATCCGGGCCTATGAGGAACTGGAAGATCTGATGGGACGGCTGGTCTCCTTCGCAGGGCTGGTCTACGCGGAAAACACCATCGATCCTGCGTCGCAGAAATTCTACGGCGATGTGCAGGAGCAGATCACCACCGCCAGTTCCCATCTCCTGTTTTTCACGCTGGAACTCAACAAGATCGATGACGCGGTGATGGAAGCCGCCCTCCAGGATCCGCATCTTGGCCATTACCTTCCGTGGATCGAGGATCTGCGCAAGGGTAAGCCCTATCAGCTTGAAGACCGGGTCGAGCAGCTTTTCCACGAAAAATCGGTCACCGGAGCCGGCGCCTGGAACCGTCTCTTCGACGAGACCATGGCGTCGCTGAAGTTCGATGTCGACGGCGAGGAGCTGGCCATCGAGCAGACGCTCAACCTGCTTGTCGATCCGGCACCGGAAAAGCGCCAGCTTGCGTCGCAGGCTCTGACGACGACCTTCAAGGAAAACCTCAGGACCTTCACGCTCATCACCAATACGCTTGCCAAGGACAAGGAGATCTCCGACCGCTGGCGGAATTTTTCCGACGTCGCCGACAGCCGCCATCTGGCGAACCGCGTGGAGCGGGAGGTGGTGGATGCCATGGTCGGCGCCGTCCGGGATGCCTATCCGCGCCTGTCGCACCGTTATTACAAGCTGAAGGCCAAATGGCTCGGCATGGACCAGCTCAACACCTGGGACCGCAATGCGCCGCTTCCCGATGCGGACACGCGGGTCATTCCCTGGGACGAGGCCAGGGAAACGGTGCTGTCGGCCTACAGCACTTTCTCGCCCGACATGGCCGAAATCGCGGGGCGCTTCTTCGACAAGGGCTGGATCGATGCTCCGGCCCGCTCCGGCAAGGCGCCGGGAGCCTTCGCCCATCCGACGGTTCCGAGTGTGCATCCCTACGTGCTGCTCAACTACCAGGGCAAGGTGCGCGATGTGATGACGCTGGCGCACGAGCTTGGCCACGGCGTGCACCAGGTTCTGGCCGGGCCCAACGGACCGCTGATGGCACCGACACCTCTGACGCTGGCGGAGACCGCGAGCGTCTTCGGTGAAATGCTGACGTTCAAATCCCTTTTGGCCAAGGCGGACAATCCGCAGACCCGCAAGATCATGCTGGCCTCCAAGGCCGAGGACATGATCAACACCGTCGTGCGGCAGATCGCCTTCTACACGTTCGAGCGCAAGGTCCACACGGAACGGCGCAACGGCGAGTTGACCGCCGACAAGATCGGTGAGCTATGGCTGTCCGTCCAGGGTGAAAGCCTCGGACCGGCGATCCGGCTGAACGAAGGCTACGAGTCGTTCTGGACCTATATCCCGCATTTCATCCATTCACCGTTCTACGTCTATGCCTATGCGTTCGGCGACTGCCTGGTGAACTCGCTTTATGCGGTTTACGAAGAGGCCGAAGCTGGATTTCAGGAGAAGTATTTCGACCTTCTGAAAGCCGGAGGCACCAAGCACCATTCGGAGCTGCTCGCACCTTTCGGTCTCGATGCCACGGATCCCGACTTCTGGAAAAAGGGACTTTCGGTGATCGAGCGCATCATCGACGAACTGGAAGAGCTCGATCAGGCTTGAGACTGGATATCGGCAGCGCATGAGTTCGTACCCTAATCCGCCGTTCACGCATTCGCCTTATGACGGCTCCAGCCGGCCCTTCACTGTCGGGTTGAAGCCTTTCGAGGAAGCGGTCTTTCTGGAGCCCGACCTGTCCCTCGGCGCATATCTGAGCGAGAAGGAGCGATTGTTCTCGCAGGATCTGGACACGGTGTTCCGGGTCGAGGCCGGCACGGAGGCCGCGCAGGCGGAAGTGCTGGATCTCGTCACCGGCAATCTGGAACGGTTTCATGGCGGTACGTATCGCTTTGGTTCCGGCACGGTCGAGATCCCGTCCGCCGGGCGCGTCGTGCGGCTGTCGGAAGGACCGGCTCTTCTGACGGCGTCGCAGCTTGTTCAGGAAGACCTCATCATCATGCGCCCCGGACCTGAAGGCTATCGGCTGGTGGCAGCGTCCCTGTGCTTTCCATCGTCCTGGTCGCTCGATGAAAAATTCGGCCAGTCGATGCACGGTATTCATGAAAACGTGCCGGGGTTCAACGGTGCGCGCATGGGCCAGACCGTGGCGCGCCTTTTCGACAATCTCAAACCGGAACAGCTTGTCGGCAGGTTCAACTGGTCGGTTTACCCGGACGGGAATCTGCATCACCCGCGCCCGAAGCAGATCCGTCCCGAGATTTCCAACGGCGGCCTTGCCCGGCTGTTCCTGCGCGTCGAGCGCCAGACCCTGCGGCGGCTGCCGGGAAGCGGTGATATCCTGTTCACGATCAAGGTCCACCACGACCCGCTGGCTGCGCTGGAGGTGCACGAAGATCGCGCTAGGTTGGCGGCAGGGCTCAGGCAACAACTCGTCGAACTCGATACGGATCAACTCGCCTACAAGGGGCTGGTCAGCACCCGCGATGCGCTCGTGAAAGCTCTCGAAGGACTTTCCGTCGCAGCGCAATAGTGCCGGCAGGACTGGATATTGCCGGGCTTCCGCATATCTAGACGATGACACTGCGCCTTGAAATGGAGCCTTGAACCAAATGCCGAACTCCAAAGACCGGGAAAGCAACCGGTTCAGTGCCCGCATGGGCCGCTACGCCAAAGTCGGAACGAACATGGGCGGCATCGCCGCCAAGGTTGCCGGCGCCAGGCTGTTCGGCATGGAACTGGACAATGCCAAGAATGCGACTGAGCTGGCAGCCGCGCTGGGCGGTCTCAAGGGACCGCTGATGAAGGTGGCCCAGTTGCTGTCGACAATCCCCGATGTGCTGCCGCCGGAATATACGACGGAGCTTGCCAAACTGCAGGCAAACGCCCCCCCGATGGGCTGGGCGTTCGTCAAGCGCCGGATGCGGGCGGAACTCGGCGCCGACTGGCAAAGCCGGTTTGAGGACTTCGGCAAGGAACCGGCCGCGGCCGCATCGCTCGGGCAGGTTCATCGCGCGGTTGGTCACGATGGCAGGATACTGGCCTGCAAGCTGCAGTATCCGGATATGGCGTCTGCCGTGGAAGCGGATCTGAAGCAGTTGCAGATGCTGTTTTCCGTGCACCGGCGCATGAGCCCGGCGATCGATACGCGGGAGATCGCCAAGGAAATCAGCGCCCGGGTCCGGGAAGAGCTCGATTACGTCCGCGAGGCGGCGCATATCGCGATGTATCAACGGATCCTTGCCGATAGCAGCCGTATCCGGGTTCCCGAGGTGGTCGAACCGCTTTCGACCGGACGCCTCCTCACCATGGGATGGCTTGCTGGGAGACCGCTGCTGGACTTCAAGGAGCACAGCCAGGAAGAACGGAATCTTCTGGCGGAGACCATGTTCCATGCCTGGTGGCATCCGTTCAGCCATTTCGGCGTCATTCACGGCGATCCGCATCTGGGCAACTATACGGTTTTCGAAACGGACGGCGCGCCGGCGGGAATCAACCTTCTGGACTATGGCTGTATCCGGGTCTTTCCCGAAAGCTTTGTCGAGGGCGTGGTCGATCTTTATCGCGGGCTGCTGGAAGGCGACGACGAGCGGGTCGTGTCTGCCTATGAGCGCTGGGGCTTCAAGAACCTCAAGAAGGAAGTTATCGAGGTTCTCAACATCTGGGCGCGCTTTATCTACGGGCCGCTTCTGACTGATCGTGTGCGCTCCGTCGCCGACGGCGTGTCGGCGGCTGAATATGGCCGCAAGGAAGCTTTCCGGGTGCATAGCGCGTTGAAGGAACTCGGTCCGGTCACTGTGCCGCAGGAATTCGTGTTCATGGACAGGGCGGCCATCGGCCTGGGGGGTGTCTTTCTTCACCTGCGGGCGGAGGTGAATTTCTTTCGCCTGTTCAACGAACAGATCGACGGGTTTGAAGCGGCAACGGTTCGCCGGCGGCAGGATGAGGTGCTTGCCGCCGCCGGGCTTGGAGCAGCGCCGCACGCGGCCTGACAGAGGCGCATTCGGTCGGACAAAACCGGTCCGTGATCCACCCCCGGCAAAAAGTCGCGCCTGACGGACGGGTTTGTGCACATGGGAACATTGCCGAACCGTGAAACTTTATTGTATGAAGGCAACCGACCAGAGCGTCCTGCATTCGGATGAACGCAGACAAGGTGCTCTTGAAACTTTAAGACCGGTCAACTTAGGGCGCCTCGCCGCAATCAGGCGGACGTTCGTTGATCCAGCGAATTTCCTGGGGGACTTTATGTCTGACGATAACGCTCCTGCGATGGACTATGACGCTCACGAGCGGACTTACGAAGGGTTCATCAACTTCTCCAAGGTTGGCACTATCGCGGTTCTGACCATCGTGGTGTGCCTCATCATGTTCAGTTTCGGCGGAACCGCCGCAACCATCTTCGGCTGGTTGATGCTGATCGGGACGATGGTCGCCTCGGCAATCGGCCTTGCCCTCGGGGCTTCCGGCTGGATTCCGCCCGCGATTGTCTTCGTGCTGACAGGCATCCTGGCGATCCTGACGGTCTGATCTCTGCCACGGCAGTCATGTTTTCAAAAAAAGGCGCGGTCCAGACCGCGCCTTTTTATTGACCGCCATGGGCTATAAGCAGATGTCATGACCCCTTCCGCGCTTGTTCCGTTCGTCTACGATCCTCCCTCGGAGCCGTATCTGACCGTCGTCCACATGGACGAGGATCTGCTTGTCGTGGACAAGCCGAGCGGGCTTTTGAGTGTTCCGGGCAAAGCCGCGGAGCATTTCGACTGTCTCGAATACAGGGCAAGGGCGGCCTATGAGCAGGCGCGTATCGTTCATCGGCTGGACATGGATACGTCCGGTGTGATGGTCCTGGCGATGAATCCGCGGGCTCATCGCCATCTCGGTCTCCAGTTCGAACGGCGCAAAACCGTGAAGACCTATATCGCCGAGGTCTGGGGTCATCCGGCCGCCGAGGAAGGCGAGGTCGATCTGCCGCTGATCTGTGACTGGCCGAACAGGCCGAAGCAGATGGTCAGTCCCGAGCACGGTAGAGCGGCGTTGACGCGCTGGAAAGTTCTGGAGAGGCGGGGCAGAACGACACGGGTCAGGCTGTTTCCTCATACGGGCCGATCGCATCAGCTCCGGGTGCACATGCTTTCGCTGGGCCATCCGATTGTCGGGGACAGGTTCTACGCGTCAGGAGAGGCGCTGAATGCGTCCGGGCGTCTGGCCCTGCACGCGGAAAGCCTTGAGTTGCATCACCCTGCCGACGGTGTACGGATTCTCTTTGAAAGCCCGTGCCCATTCTGAAGCGCGGGCGGACTTTGCTGTCCCGTCATCCGCTGAGAAGCGTCAGCCCTGGCCGACGCGGCCCATGCCCTCACGTGCGATCTTGTTGGAATTGTCCAGAGTGATCGCCTTGGAGAAATTGCGGCGGGCGTCCTTCTGCTTGCCGAGCATTTCCAGGGCAAGGCCGCGGTTCGCCCAGGCGATGGCGGAGTCGCGGTCAAGGTTGACGGCCATGGACAGATCGGAGAAGGCGGCGTTCGGGTCGTTCACCGCGATATAGGCGATCCCGCGGGCGGTATAGGGGGCCGCAGCCTTCGGGTTGAGGCCGATCGCGGTGGCGAAATCCTCAATCGCGCGGTTGTTCTGATTCTGTGCCTGGAAGATCAGGCCGCGGTTGTAGAACGCGCGGGCGTCGCTGCTGTCGCGGGAAATCACGGAATTGAAATCAGCCAGAGCGGCGCTGAAATTGCCCTGCTGGCGATAGATGTTGCCGCGCCCGACATAGGCGACATCGTAATCGGGTTTGATGTTGATCGCGCGGGTGTAGTCGGCAACGGCAAGGTCGTTCCGGTCCAGCCGGCGGTAGACGAGTGCCCGGTTGGCATAGGTCTGATAGGACTGGGGATCGAGCTGCAGCGCCCTGTTGAAGTCTTCCACCGCCTGATCGAGCTTTCCGGCCTTGCCATAGGCTATCCCGCGTGTGGAATAGGCATGGGCATCGGAGGGGTTGGACTCGATCACCGCTGTCAGTGACGCGATGTTGGTGGAGGATCCGGCGGATGTGTCGATGGGCACATCGTTATAGACACCGCCGGTGTTACACGCCGCCAGCAGTGTGGTCAGGCAGAACAATGCGGCAAAAGGCAGAAGTTTGCGCATGCGGCACATGTGATCTCTTATCGTCAAGGGACTGAACATGCCGTTCTTCTGCCTCCAATTGGGCGTGAATGTGGCTTTGCTTCGAGGTGCTGCCTGTATCCAGAGCATTCTCTTCAAAACGCCAAAAAGCCGACCGTGGCTCCGGTCGGCCTTACGGCAGTCTTGAATGAGGTCCGGCGGTCCATGCCGCCAGGCACGCTCAAGCCGCTTAGCGGCGAGCGGCCGGCTTGCCCGGAAGAAGACCTTCACGCTGTGCCCGCTTGCGAGCAAGCTTGCGCGCGCGGCGAATTGCTTCAGCCTTTTCACGCGCCTTCTTTTCAGACGGCTTTTCGAAATGACCACGAAGTTTCATTTCACGGAAGATGCCTTCGCGCTGCATCTTTTTCTTGAGCGCCTTCAGCGCTTGATCGACATTGTTGTCGCGAACCAGAACCTGCACGCGTTTTTTCCCATTTTCGTTGCGCTGCGACCGATCCGCAGCCAGAATTGGACTTGGCCAGTATTGGACAATGATTGAAGCGAGGTCTTGCCAGCGGTTTCTGCAGCCGCCCTGAAGACACGCAGCCAACGCCCATCTCGTTTACATGTGTATCGAGCAGCACATGTGAACAGAAACCTGATCGCCGCTGACGCGTCGCTCACTTTGGGCGGGTTAATACCAGAGCGGCTCGGTCGTGTCCACAGTCATTCGAAAAGAAACAACCCCGCGCATGTGGCCCGGCTTCGGCTGAGGTGTCTCACGAAGGCTGTCTAACATGTGTAGACACCACCTCTCAACCGGACTAGAGGTGAGTTCCTTCCATACCCAACCCCGACTGCTGGAGGAAACAATGGCGCAGCTCGCGTCAAGGGCCCCCGATTCGCAAAAGGGCGTGTCCCTCTGGCGAAGCGACATTCTCCCGACACTTGCGCTTGGTCTGCCGCTGGCGGGCGCGCAGTTGGCGCAGATGGCGATCAATACCACCGATGTGTTGATGATCGGCCGGCTGGGAGCCGAAGAACTGGCGGCGTCCGTGCTGGCGTTCAATCTCTATATGCTCATGTGGTTCTTCGGCATGGGCGTGCTGCAGGCGGTCATCCCGCTTGCCGCCAGGGCGCGCGGCCAACGCAAGCCGCGAGACCTGCGCCGTGCCGTGCGTATGGGCTTCTGGGTATCCGTGCTCTTCTGCATACCGGTCTGGAGCGTTCTGTTCTTCACCGAAACCATTCTGCTGGCACTCGGGCAGGAGCCGGAGCTTGCGGCGACGGCAGGCCTTTACATGCGCTACCTGCAGTGGACGATGCTGCCCGCGCTTCTCATCATGGCCGTGCGTGGTTTCCTGACGGTCATGGAGCGCACGCAGGTGGTGCTCTGGGCCACGATCGCCGGTGCTGTCGTCAACGCCATCCTCGACTATCTGCTGATTTTCGGGGAATTCGGATTTCCGCGCCTGGAGCTTGTCGGGGCCGGGATCGCCTCGGTGTTCAGCGCGTCGACCACATGCCTGTTTCTCATTCTTTACGCGATCTGGCATCCAAACCTGCGGCGCTATCATATCCTCGGCCGGATCTGGCGCTCGGACTGGCCGGTGTTCTTCCAGATCGTCCGGCTGGGAACGCCCATCGCCCTGACGATCATTGCGGAAGGAGCGCTGTTCACTGCGTCCTCCATCATGATCGGCTGGCTCGGAACCCTGCCGCTGGCGGGGCACGGCATCGCCCTTCAGATCGCGTCGCTCACCTTCATGGTGCCGGTCGGCTTCTCCGTGGCGGCAATGACCCGTGTCAGTCTGGCGGCGGGGCGCGGCGATCACGTGGCTGTCGGCCGGGCGGGCTGGACGGCGTTGGGGGTGACGATGATCTGCATGGGCAGTTTCGCGCTTCTGTTCTGGAGCCTGCCGGAAACGCTCGTCGGCTTCTATCTCGATCTGGAAGATCCACAAGCTGCTGAGGTCATGGCTTACGGTGCCTCGTTCCTGGCTGTCGCTGCGATCTTCCAGCTTGCCGACGGTGGGCAGATCATTGGAGTGAACAATCTGCGCGGGCTGGGGGACACCACGATCCCGCTGTTTTATGCGCTTTTCGGATATTGGGTGGTGGGAATCAGCCTGTCGCTCGGTCTCGGGTTCGCTGCCGGCTGGGGTGGCGTCGGCGTCTGGTCCGGTCTGGCCGGGGGCCTCGCCTCGGTCGCCCTTCTGGCGAACCTGCGCTTCGCGCGCCGCAGGAAACTGGGGCTTGTCGGGCTCTGATCGCGTCAGGCGGTCCTGGGGGAAATCCGGTTCACATGACCCATCTTGCGGCCCGGGCGGGTTTGCGCCTTGCCGTAGAGATGCAGCCGGGCGGCAGGCTCCTCAAGCACGCTCTGCCAGCCGTCGGCCTCAAAGCCGATCAGGTTCTCCATCACCGCGTCGGAATGGCGGTCGGCCGACCCCAGCGGCCAGCCGGCGACCGCACGGATGTGCTGGTCGAACTGGGAGGTCAGGCAGGCGTCCTGTGTCCAATGGCCGGAGTTGTGCACGCGCGGTGCAATCTCGTTGACCAGGAGCCGTTCACCGGCTCCATCGCGGACCAGGAACATCTCCACCCCCATCACGCCGACATAGTCGAGACCGGTGACGATGCGTTCGGCCATCGCGCGGGCCGTCGCGGCAGTGTCCGCAGAGACGCCGGCCGGAACGGTTGAGGTTTTCAGAATGTGATTTTCGTGGTGATTGCGGGCGATGTCATAGCTGGCGCACGCGCCGTCCAGGTCCCTGGCGACGATCACCGAAACTTCGCATTCGAACGGGATGAGGTCTTCAAGTACGGCGGGGACCGCACCGATTTTCTCGAACGCGCCGGCGGCGTCCTGCGGGCTGCGGATCATCATCTGGCCCTTGCCGTCATATCCGAAGCGTCGGGTCTTCAGGACCCCTTTGCCGTCAAAGGCGGACAAGGCGGTTTCCAGATCGTCCTGCGAGTTTACTTTCGCAAAACCGGCTATGACGACACCGACCTCGGTGAGGAACTGTTTTTCGGACAGGCGGTCCTGCGAGACCTGCAGCGCTCTGACGCCCGGTCTGACCGGCACTTTCGCATCGAGATGCGCGGCAGTCGGGCCGGGGACATTTTCAAATTCGTAGGTGACAGCAGACACGGCGGCGGCGAACCGGTCGAGAGCGTCGATATCGTCATATGGAGCAACAGTGAAGTCGGCGCAGACGTCGAATGCCGGGCTGTCCGGATCGGGGCAGAAGATATGCGCCTTGAGGCCGAGGCTGGCGGCCGATTGCGCCAGCATGCGGCCAAGCTGCCCGCCGCCGAGAATTCCGATCGCATCGCCAGGGCTCAGCCGGGGTTTTTCACTCATGCCTGAAATCCTGTTCCTGCCCAAAAATTCAATGTGCCTCGTCGGAGGGAACTTCGGCTACTGCTGCCGTGCGCTCGGTGCGGAAGGCATCCAGTGCCGCTTCGACTTCCGGATCGTTCAGGGCCAGTACTGCCGCGGCAAGCAGGGCGGCGTTGGTCGCGCCCGCCTTGCCGATCGCCAGCGTGCCGACCGGGATGCCGGCCGGCATCTGGACGATCGACAAAAGGCTGTCTTCTCCGGAAAGCGCCCGGCTTTCCACCGGGACGCCGAAGACCGGCAGCGGTGTCAGGGCCGCGACCATTCCGGGAAGATGGGCGGCGCCGCCGGCTCCGGCGATGATCAGCTTGAAGCCATCCGACTTCGCGCTTCTGGCAAAATCATACATGCGGTCAGGCGTGCGATGGGCGGAGACGATCCGGGCCTCATAGGTCACACCGAGCTGATCGAGTGTATCGGCCGCATGTTTCATTGTCGGCCAGTCCGACTGACTGCCCATGATGATTGCGACATCCGCGTTGGCCATGTGTTGCTCCACCATCCTGGGAACGGTCAATTTTTGGCGTTCGGTCTTTTACAGTCGAACGTCCGTCGATCTCGAAGAGCGGCGGAGTATAGGCAGCGCGCCGTTCACCGCAAGCCGGAATTGCCGGAAAAAGTCCGCACTCCGGTTCGAGGCGTGCAGATGAATGGATTGAATGCCCGGAACGCCGGTTACGCGATGATGTCGGGGAAAAACTGGTCTTCCAGCGCGCTGATCCGGTCCTTGATCATCAGCTTTTTCTTTTTCAGTCTCTGAAGCTGCAAGGCGTCATGGTTGGACGAAGCCGCCAGCGCCTCCACTGCAACGTCAAGATCCCTGTGCTCCTGACGAAGCTGCGCGAGCTCCGCTCGTAAGGCATCATTGTCCATTTTCGCCATTTGTCTTCCCCGGAAACGGAATCAGTTCCAGAACATCTGTCCCATGTCGGGCCGAATTCAGGAGAGATACCCTCATACGTCAAGAGCGATCACCTTTTCCGCTTTCATGTGATTCCACAAGCGGGCAGGGCGAAGTCGTCCACTTTTCCGCCGGTGAAAAAACAGCATCTGTTTCGGGGTGCCGGCGGCAGCTCATCATGCCAGAGACAGACGCGACCATAAACCGCACAGATTCTTGCCCTTGGGAAAACCTGTGAACCGGCACAATTCCCAAGGGGAAAATTGGTGAGTTTAGAACCGCTTATTTGCCGCGCGATTTTTAGAGTTTTCTAACGATAGCAGCGGGAATGCGTGTTTTGACGGCGAAACGATCGACATATGCAGAATCCGCAATCGACAAGGCCGGATTCTCTATGGCACGATGAGGATGTTGAGCCAACCGACAGGAGGTTTATCCATGTCCATGCAGTCACATCTCGCAGAACTTGAGCGCCGTCACGCGGAAATGGAACGCAAGATCGAAGATGCTAATTTGCACCCGAGTACGGACTCCCTGGAACTGGCTGGCATGAAACGACAAAAACTGAAGATCAAGGACGAGATCGAGCGAATACGGCAGGATGATGTGACGCTTCATTAGAAGCGCCAGCCATATGTTTCGAGAACGCCGCGCTCCGTCGCGGCGTTTTTTGTTGTTTATACACTTCCGCGGATGGCTGGACCCTGGGCCTAAAGCGCCTTCGCCTGCTCGCGCAGGGCGAATTTCTGGATCTTGCCGGTCGAGGTTTTGGGAAGTTCACAGAACACGACGGTCCTTGGAGCCTTGAAATTTGCCATGTGCTCCCGGCAGAAGGCGATCAGATCCGCTTCGCAGGCTGCCGCACCCTGCCGGAGTTCGACAAAGGCGCAGGGCGTTTCGCCCCATTTTTCGTCCGGCCGGGCCACGACCGCGGCGGCCTGTACGTCGGGATGCTTGTAAAGCACCTCTTCCACCTCGATGGACGAGATGTTCTCGCCGCCCGAAATGATGATGTCCTTGGACCGATCCTTGAGCTGGATATAGCCGTCAGGATGCATGACCCCGAGATCGCCTGAATGGAACCAGCCGCCGGCAAACGCCTCCTTGGTGGCGGCCGGGTTCTTCAGATAGCCCTTCATCACCACATTGCCCCGGAACATCACCTCGCCGAGGGTCTGGCCGTCGGCTGGAACAGGTTCCAGCGTCTCCGGGTCGAGCACGGCCAGGTCTTCCAGGGCGACATACCGGACGCCTTGGCGGGCCTTCTTCTGCGCCTGCAGGTCCAGCGGCAAGGCATCCCATTCGGCCTTCCAGTCGTTGACGACGGCCGGGCCGTAGACTTCGGTCAGGCCGTAGAGATGGGTGACGTTGAAACCGGCGGTTTTCATGGCCGCAAGCACGCTCTCCGGCGGCGGGGCCGCGGCGGTGAAGAACTCGACCGGGTGATCGAGCGCGCGCTTCTGGTCGGGAGCCGCATTCAGGAGCGTCGACATGATGATCGGCGCACCGCAAAGATGAGTGACCTTTTCGTCGGCGATCAGGTCCCACATCGGTTTCGGCCTGACCCAGCGCAGACACACATGGGTGCCGGCAACCACCGACAGCGACCAGGGAAAGCACCAGCCGTTGCAGTGAAACATCGGCAGGGTCCACAGATAGACCGGATGCCCGGTCATGGCGGCGGTTATCACATTGGCCTGGGCCAGCAGATAGGCACCGCGATGATGATAGACGACGCCCTTGGGATTGCCCGTCGTCCCCGAGGTATAGTTGAGGGCGATCGCGTCCCATTCGTCATCGGGCAGCGACCAGGGATAGTCCGGATCGCCGGATTGCAGGAATTCCTCGTAGTCGAGCGTGCCGAGACGCTCGCCATCCTGAGGAAACTGGAGATCGGAATAATCGATCACGGTCGGGCGGACGCTGGCAAGCGACAGCGCTTCCTTGACGACCGGTGCATATTCCCGGTCAGTAATCAGGACCTTGCAGTCGGCGTGATCCAGCTGGAAGGCAATGACGGCCGCGTCCAGGCGGGTGTTCATGGAATGCAGCACCGCGCCCGACATGGGGACGCCGTAATGGGCTTCCAGCATCGGTGGCACATTGGGAAGCATCACGCTGACCGTATCGTTCTTGCCGACGCCAAGCCCTTCGAGTGCGGAAGCGAGCTGGCGCGTACGGCGGTAAAAGCTGCGATAATCGGTGCGCTGCTTGCCATGAATGATCGCGATGGTGTCGGGAAACACATCCGCGGCCCGTGCCAGAAAGCTGAGCGGGCTCAGTGCGGCATAGTTCGCGGTCGTCTTATCGAGCCCCTGGGCGAACGGGCTGACACTGGCATCCATTGTCTTCCTCCCTCGATCCTTTTTCGAAATCAAAACCGGAAACCGGACCGCACGCAATGCTTCATTTACGGGGCCGCCCCCTAAGCGAAGAACGCGTAAATGCCATCATAGGTCAGTTTGACGCCGATCACGGCCATGAAGACGTAGATGATGCCGTAGAAAGTTTCCGCCTTGACGATCCGCACGAGGCGGACGCCTGCCAGAGTGGCGATCAGGGCGACCGGAAACAGCGTTACCGAGGTGGTCAGATTGGTGGCATCGAACTGGCCGAGAAGAAAATAGGGCACCAGCTTGATGGCGTTCATGGAGGCAAAGAAGATCACCGCCGTGCCGGCGAAAAGCATTGGCGCGAGGCGCAGCGGCAGCATGTACATCTGGAACGGCGGGCCGCCCGTGTGGCTGATGAAGCTGGTAAAGCCCGCGACCGCCCCCCAGAAGGTGCCCTTGGGCACATTGTGGCCGGGTGCGGTGGTTTCCTTGCGCCGGAAGAAAACGTAGTCGGCGACAAAGGCGATGGAAATGATGCCGACCAGCAGGGTGACGAAGGAATCGTTGACGTAGGCGGCGGCGGCCCAGCCGGCACCGATCCCCACGAGGGCGGCCGGAAACAGGATGACCAGGCTTCTCCAGTCGGCGCGGCCCTTGTAGGCGAGGAGCGCGATCGCATCCATCACGATCAGGATCGGCAGCATGATGCCCGCGGCCTGCAGCGGCGAAACGACGAGGGCCATGACCGGAACGCCGAGCATGGCGAATGTGCCGCCGAAGCCTCCCTTGGAAAGGCCGACGAGAAACACGGACGGAATGGCGGCAGCATAGAACCAGGGGTCTGTAATCGGGGACATGAGCTTTGAAGGCGGGATCGAGGGTCAGGACAGGACCGGCAGACAAGCATGCCAGAATGATTACGTAAAGTCCCGACCACCGAATTGCTTATACGCGGAGGCTTGCATTTCCGCATGCCCATACAGCACTCTATCGGGCAAAAGCCCGGTTCGGTTCCCATCAGATGATTGCGACCGTTGCGGGAGGCTATCTGGGAGGAGAGGTCATGGCGAGCCGCTATCACGAGGTCTATCAGGGCTGGAAGGACGATCCGCTGGGGTTCTGGAAGGATGCAGCCTCGGAAATCGATTGGATCTCGACATCCGAGCGGGTCTTCAATCCCGACGAGGGACAATACGGAAGCTGGTTTCCCGACTGGCAGTGCAACACCTGCTACAACTGCCTCGACCGACATGTAGAACGTGGACGGCCAGGACAGCCGGCGCTGATCTATGACAGCCCGATCACCGGCAGAACCGCGACCTACACCTATTCGGAACTGCTGGAGGAAGTCGAGGCGCTAGCCTGCGTCCTTTCAGACCGGGGACTGGAAAAGGGCGACCGGGCGATCCTCTACATGCCGATGACGCCGCAGGCGGTGATGGCGATGCTCGCATGCGCGCGCCTGGGAGTCGTTCATTCCGTCGTCTTCGGCGGCTTTGCCGCAAACGAACTGGCCACACGCATCGACGACGCCACCCCGAAAGCCATCATCGCCGCGTCCTGTGGTATCGAGCCGGGAAGGGTCATCGCCTACAAACCGCTGATCGATGCCGCGATCGAGCAGGCGCGGCACAAGCCGGAAAGCTGTCTCGTCTTCCAGAGAGAGGAACTGACAGCCGGGCTGATGGAGGGCAGGGACCATGATCTCGGCGCCCTGCAGGAAGAGGCGAAGACGGCCGGCCGGCGGATTGCGCCGGTTCCGGTCAAGGCCACCGACCCGCTCTACATTCTTTACACCTCCGGCACGACCGGCCAGCCGAAAGGCGTGGTGCGCGACAATGGCGGCCATATGGTCGCGCTCAAGTGGTCGATGAGCAATCTCTACGACATCCAGCCCGGCGAAGTCTTCTGGGCCGCGTCCGATGTCGGCTGGGTGGTTGGTCATTCCTACATCTGCTATGCGCCGCTGCTGCATGGCTGCACGACCGTCGTGTTCGAGGGCAAGCCCGTGGGCACGCCCGATGCGGGCGTCTTCTGGCGGGTGATCTCGGACCACGACGTGGTGTCGCTTTTCACGGCGCCGACGGCCTTCCGGGCGATCCGTAAGGAAGACCCCAACGGCGAGCTGATCGAGAAATACGACCTGTCACGCTTCAGGTCGCTGTTCCTGGCCGGCGAACGCGCGGACCCCGAAACCGTTAACTGGGCGATCGACAAGCTGCAGGTGCCAGTTATCGACCACTGGTGGCAGACGGAAACCGGCTGGTGCATCGTCGGCAATCCGCTCGGGCTCGGGCAACTGCCGGTGAAACCGGGTTCCCCCACCGTTCCAATGCCCGGTTACGACGTGCAGGTGCTGGACGATGCCGGTCATCCCCTGGGAACGAATACGCTGGGCAACATCGTCGTGAAACTGCCTCTGCCGCCCGGTGCGCTGCCGACGCTGTGGAACGCGGACAAGCGGTTTTTCGATGCCTACCTCGCGGAATTTCCGGGCTACTACAAGACATCCGATGCCGGGGTGATCGATGACGACGGCTATCTGTCCATCATGGCGCGGACCGACGATATTATCAACGTGGCCGGCCACAGGCTGTCCACCGGCGGTATGGAAGAAGTGCTGGCGGGCCATCCCGATGTTGCCGAATGCGCGGTGATTGGCATTGCCGACAAGTTGAAAGGCCAGTTGCCTTGCGGGTTCGTGGTGCTGAAGTCGGGCGTTGACCGGTCCCATGACGAGATTGAAAAGGAACTGATCAAACTGGTGCGCGAGAAAATCGGACCTGTTGCCGCCTTCAAGATCGCAATCACGGTTGAGCGGCTCCCCAAGACGCGCTCCGGCAAGATCCTGCGCGGCACGATGCGCCAGATCGCTGACGGTGAAACCTACAGGATGCCCGCGACCATTGACGATCCGGCGATCCTGGATGAAATCAGCGACGCGTTGAAAACACACGGTATTTCCGTTTGATAAATCGGAACGCCGGTTACGGAGGCCAATAACGGCCATCGACAGAGCCTGTTTTGCCTCTTAATGTCGGGCCGCCGCGAAGCGGCCCGCGTTTGTGACGCGGTGCGAATTTACTCAAGCAGCCGTGAGGGTTTCCGTGTCTTTGGAAAATAAGGTCGCCATCGTAACCGGCGCAGCCCGGGGTATAGGGCTCGCCATTGCCAGACGTTTCGTCATGGACGGCGCGAAAGTCGTGATCGCCGATGTTGACGATGATGCCGGAGAGGCCGCGGCCGGGGATCTGAGCTCCCTGGGCGAAGCGATGTATATCCACTGCAATGTTGCCGAGCGCCTGGACGTGCGCAATCTGGTCGCAGAAACGCTGAACGCCCATGGCGACATCGATATTCTGGTCAACAATGCCGGAATTGTCGCCGGAGCCGACTTCCTGGAACTGGAGGAAGATGATTTCGACCGGGTTCTTTCCGTCAATCTTAAAGGGGCGTTCCTTTGTTCACAGGCGGTTGCCCGCCACATGGTCGAGAAGGTGGAAGGCGGCGGCGCTCCCGGCTGCATCGTCAACATGTCGTCGATCAATGCGGTGCTGGCGATCCCCAACCAGATTCCCTACTGCGTCTCCAAGGGGGGGCTGTCGCAGCTGACCAAGGCGACCTCGTTGTCGCTGGCACAGTACGGCATTCGGGTAAACGCAGTCGGTCCGGGGTCGATCATGACCGATATGCTTGCCACCGTGAACGATGACCCCGCTGCGAAAAACCGCATCATGTCCCGCACGCCGATGCTGCGGATCGGCGAACCGTCCGAGATCGCTGGCGTCGTCGCCTTCCTGGCGTCCGACGATGCCAGCTACGTCACCGGACAGACCGTCTTCGCCGATGGCGGCAGGCTGCCGCTGAACTATACGGTCGCCGTGCCGGACGAGGACTGAACGCAAGGCGTTATAATCGCCCCTCCTGCCGCTTAAGCTGTTTCCTCCTCGGCTCCGAACTGGAGCCGGGCGAGCTTGGCGTAAAGGCCGTCGGCGGCACTGAGCTCCGCGTGGGTGCCGGTTTCGACAATCCGGCCGTCCTCCATCACCAGGATCCGGTCGGCTTTCAGAACGGTTGCAAGACGGTGGGCGATGACCAGCGTGGTACGGTTTTCCATCAGCCGGTCGAGCGCCTGCTGGACAAGGTTCTCGCTCTCCGCATCGAGAGCGCTGGTGGCTTCGTCGAGAAGCAATACCGGCGCGCTCTTGAGGACGGCTCTGGCGATGGCGATGCGCTGGCGCTGGCCGCCTGAAAGGGTAATGCCGCGTTCGCCCACCAGGGTGTCGTAGCCGTTCGTCATCGTCTCGATGAAAGGCGCAGCAAGGGCTGCCTGTGCGGCGGCGACGATTTTCTCCCGGGAGGCATCGGGCCGGCCATAGGCGATGTTCTCGGCAATGCTTGCACCGAAAATGGCCGTGTCCTGAGGGACCAGGGCAATGTGAGCGCGCAGGTCTTCCGGATCGAGCTGTCTTATATCCACGCCGTTCAGGCGGATGCATCCCGCCGTCGGATCGTAGTAGCGCATCAGAAGACTGAAGAGCGTGGACTTTCCAGCGCCTGACGGTCCGACCACCGCCACGGTTTCACCGGGAGACACCGTCAGCACCAGATCGGTGAGAACGGGCAGGGACTTGCTGTTCTCATACGCAAAGGAAACATGGTCGAAGGAAATTTCGCCCTTCGGCGTTTCGGGCAGTCGGACAGGATCGGCGGGAGCGCTGATCTCCGGCTGGATTTCCAGAAGCTCGGACAGACGTTCGGCGGCACCCGCGGCCTGTGAGAGTTCGCCCCAGACCTCCGACAGTGCGGCCAGGGATCCCGCAGCGAGGATCGAATAGAGCAGGAACTGGCTCAGCTCGCCGCCGGTGATGCGGCCGGAGAACACATCGCTGGCGCCGATCCACAGAACCGCGACAATGCTGGCGCCGATGACGAAGATCGCAAAACCGGTCAGCGCCGCACGGGCCATGATCGCCTGGCGGGCGGCCTGAAACGCGGCCTCGACGGCGCTTCGGTAATGATCGGCACTGCGACGCTCGTGAGTGAAGGCCTGCAGGGTGCGGACCGCGCCGAGCATTTCGCCGGCAAAGGCGGAGGCGTCGGCAAGGGTGTCCTGGGCGAAGCGGGATCTTCTGCGCACCTGACGTCCAAAGCCCAGTATGGGGACAAGGATGACGGGAATGGCGGCAAGGACAATCACTGAGAGCCGGGGGCTGGTGACGACCATCATCACCGATGCGCCGGCGAACATGATCAGGTTGCGCATGGCAAGGGAGGCGCTTGCGCCGAAGGCCGACTTGATCTGCGTGGTGTCGGCCGTCAGACGAGAGAGGATTTCCCCGGATTTCGCGCTGTCGTAAAAGGCCGGGCTGAGACGGGTCAGATGGGCAAAGACATCGGAGCGGACGTCGCTCACCACCCGTTCGCTGATCCACATGACCAGGAAGTACCGGATTGAACTCGCCAGCGCCAGAGCACAGACGACCCCGACAAGGACGGCGAAATAGGAATTGACCAGAGCAGGGTCATCCGCTCCGAAGCCGAAGTCGATCATCCGGCGGACGGCGGCGGGCAGGATCAGAGTTATCACGGCTGCGGAAAACAAGGCGACGACCGCGGCGCCCACGACGGCCTTGTGTTTCAGCAGGTAGGGCAGCAGCCGGGTCAGCGGCCTGAGCGATTTTCGCGATGATTCCGCAGAGGGTCCCGAAGGGGAATTTGCGTCTGGAATTTGGGCGTCGGCCAAAAGGGTCTCCTCGTCGTTTGCGAATGTCTTTAACATGTTCGGCGGCGGGCTCAATGGCATAGGTCAAGTCCGGGCGCTCGAAGGGATCATCGAAGGTCCGGGCAGCCGGGAAGACGGGCCGGCAGGCGGGCCGCTCCCATTCCTGAAGGCAGGAGGAGATTGCCGGATTTTGCCCCTTGTCTTGCCCGGCACCTTGGGGTATATCCCCGCCTCATGTTTGTGAGGGCGGCGTCCGCATCCGGATCGGCGGCCCTTTATCTCGTTTGCGCTGGCGTTGCGGCTTTCACGGAAAGACGTTTTGAAGCGCTTGAAAGGACCGGTCATGAAAGCGGATATCCATCCCGACTACCACACCATCAAGGTCGTCATGACCGATGGCACCGAATTCACCACCCGCTCCACCTATGGTGCGGAAGGCGACACCCTGCAGCTCGACATCGACCCGACGTCTCATCCGGCATGGACCGGCGGTGACCGTCAGTTGATGGACCGCGGCGGCCGCGTGTCCCGCTTCAAGAACAAGTTCGCTGGTTTCCTGGGCTCCTGATCAGTCCGCGACAACAGCCTTGTTATCGAAAGCCCGGCCTCTGGCCGGGTTTTTTTGTTTCCGGAAGATGTGCCGAAACAGGACTTCTGCCTGCGGCTCTGAAGTCGATCTGAAACGGGAAACGAAAAAAGCCGCCCGGAGGCGGCTTTTTTGAGAATTGAAGTTCCGGAGTAGCGTCAGCCGAGTTTGCCGAAGGCAGCGTGGAGCTGGCTGATCTGCGAAGCGACCGGATTGTCGTTGTTGGCTTCTTCGGAGCGCTCCGTCTCGTCCTTGCGGTAAAGCATCTTGTCGAGATGAACCACGCGTTCCTGCAGGCGGGTCGAGCGTTCGATGAGATCGCGCAGGGTATCGGGAAGCTCTTCCCAGGTCGGGCCACCGGTCGCGCTGCTCAATTTATCGAGGCGAACCTTGTTCTTGTCACTGCCGGCCTGTTCACGGGACATTTCGCCCTCGTTCACGGCCCGCTGCAGGAGAAGCCAGGAAGCGAGCTGCATCAACCGGGTCGTCAAACGCATGGATTCAGTGGCATAGGCAAGCGAAGTGGGACGCGGAAGCTGCTTGGCTTCCTCGCGGCCGGCTCCGTCCAGATACATGGCTGTTTCTTCCACCAGCGACATGCCTTCCTGAAACAGGCTCTGAAAGTTGTCGGAACTGGCCAGGTGATGCGCGATGTGCACCGTTTCAACAGGACCACCGGCTTTTTTCATGTCTTCCGTCATAGGATTACTGCGCCTCAATTGCTCTTCCGGTTGAACCATGCATCTCTTCAGAAACTGACCCAGGATAAAACAGCCGGGACAATGTGTTCCTTTTTGGAACAATGCAGGTCTTCATGCCATTTACTGAGCAATCCGTGTGCCATTTACAAAGGCAAACAGCCATTAACCAGAACACAGGCACCTTACTATGAGGTGGAGGCAAAAAAAAGAGCCGCTGGAATGCGGCTCTGAGTCATTAACAGGGAGGCGTCAAACAGAGTGGACAGGAGCCACTCAAATCCAGATGACTGGATGTATAAATTTATAATTTGGAAAGATTAACAAGAGGTAAACAAGTTAATTTTTACCTACTCTGTTTACCATGAGACGCGGTAACAGATTGGGTTTGTTTCAAATTTTATAGAAATTTGCCAAGTTATTTTTGAAAAATAGAGTTGGCAGCATCGCGAATATTCCCGCGTTGCTCAAGCTCCTGCCGGGTGCGATTAATTTCGTCTCCCAGCGCCTTGATCCGCTCCGCGAGATCGGTCTCCGAAAGTGTGGACAATTCTTCCCCTACGGTAATTGTGCCGGAGGCGGGTTTTTTGGGGACATCTTCGTCAAACAGACCCATTGTCGCTTTCCCTCACGCAAGACAGGCGAATTCGTTCCATAGCGCTTGTCTGATCCGCATTCCTTCAAATAGGTTCAGTGCGATTTTACCATATGCCAGGCACGGATCGCCTAGCCAGTCCCAAAATGAACCAAAAAGGAAAGGGTGCTATGCAAAATCTGCCCGACAGCATGACAGCCGTGGCGATATCCGAACCGGGCGGTCCGGAAGTCCTGGTGCGCGAAACCCGCCCGCTGCCGGAACCGGCCCCGGGCGAGATCCTGATCCGCGTTGCTGCAGCCGGCGTGAACCGGCCGGATGTCCTGCAGCGCGCGGGAGCCTATCCGCCGCCGAAGGGCGCCTCCGACCTTCCCGGCCTCGAGGTTGCCGGGGAAGTGGTGGCCCGCGGGTCGGGGAGCGGGCGTCACGCCATCGGCGACAAGGTCACGGCTCTGTGCCCGGGCGGCGGCTATGCGGAATATTGCAAGGTGGTGGACGGACATGCCCTGCCGGTGCCGGCGGGGCTGTCGATGCAAGAAGCTGCGGCATTGCCGGAAACCTTTTTCACGGTCTGGAGCAATGTCTTCGATCGCTGCGGGCTGAAGAGCGGCGAGCGGTTTCTGGTGCACGGGGGAACGTCCGGAATCGGGACGACGGCCATACAGCTCGCCAAGGCCTTTGGAGCGGAGGTCTTCACCACCGTCGGGTCGCAGGAAAAAGCGGAGGCTGTTCAGAAGCTCGGCGCGGACCATGTCATCAATTACCGTCAGGATGCGTTTGAAAAGGTCATCCTCGATGTCACGGGCGGCGAAGGCGTCGACGTGATCCTGGATATGGTTGGCGGCGACTATGTCGAACGGAACTGGAAGGCGGCCGCGGTGGAAGGACGGATCTGCCAGATCGCGACCCTGAACGGCGTGTCGGAAAAGGTGAATTTCTCGCGCCTCATGGTCAAGCGACTGACCCATACGGGGAGCACGCTCAGGCCGCGCAGCGATGCCTTCAAGACGGCGATCGCGGAAGCTCTGGAAGCCCAGGTCTGGCCGCTGATCGAATCAGGCAAAATCCGGCCGATCATGGATTCAACCTTTCCGCTGGTCGAGGCCGCCGAGGCGCATCGAAGGATGGAAAGCTCTGGACACATTGGCAAAATCGTCCTGACCGTGGGGGGCTGAATTCCCACGGAAGGCGCGAGGAAATGCCAGAATGCAAGTGCGTTGCGTTTTGGCGGCATTTCTCCTATATTCCGGCCACTTCCCTTGAAATGGAAATCGAACACCGCTTTTTTGCCCTGCCGGGCGAGGGAGCAGACGAGAGGAATTTATCCGATGGCGAATACGCCGCTGATGCCGAAGGCAACCGCTGTCTGGCTTGTGGACAATACCGCGCTGAGCTTCACCCAGATCGCCGCGTTCTGCAAACTTCACCCGCTGGAGGTGAAGGCGATTGCCGATGGCGAAGCCGCGCAGGGAATCAAGGGCCTCGATCCTATCCTGACGGGCCAGCTGACCCGCGAGGAAGTGGAGAATGCGCAGGCTGATCCGAACTACCAGCTGAAGCTTCAGGGTTCGAAAGTGGTGGTGCCGGAATCCAAGCGCAAGGGACCGCGTTACACGCCCGTCTCCCGCCGTCAGGACCGCCCGAACGCCATCCTGTGGCTGGTGCGCAACCATCCGGAACTGAAGGACGCGCAGATCATGCGCTTGGTCGGCACCACCAAGCCGACAATCGCCGCGATCCGTGATCGCACACACTGGAATTCGTCGAACCTGGTTCCCTCCGATCCGGTCACGCTCAGCCTATGCAGCCAGCTTGAACTGGACATGGAAGTCGAAAAGGCCGCCAAGAACGCACCGCAGCCGGTCGCAGGCGGTCCTGCCGAGACGCTGATGCCGGTCGAAGAATCGACCAGCGAAGACGCCCTCGCTGCTGCCTTCTCGTTCGGTACGAGCAAGCCGATCAAGCGTGAGGAAGAAGAAGAGATCGACGCGGACGCGGTCTTTGCGAATCTGGGCATGCCGAAAAAGGTGAGCAGCGAAGAGGCTGTCGAAGCCGATGCTCTCGCCGAAGAGGCTGAAGCCGGTGTGGAGGCAGAAGTCGAAACCGAAGCCGAGACAGAGGTCGTAGCTGCCGAGGAGACTGATGCAGAGGTGGAAGCCGACGCGGAACCCGAAGCTGTTGACGAAACGGAAACTGACGAAGCCGTCAAGGAAAAATAGGGTTTCGATCCGTTCTGTTGCGAACTGTCAAACCGCCGGCTGATCCAGCCGGCGGTTTTTTGTTCCCCTGAAGATCTCGTTTTCCGGAAGAGCGGCGAAAACGCGTTGCCACGGTGTCGATCAGGACATAGTCTGCCGGCCTTTCAGGGAGAAAACGATGTCTAACAAAATGCTCAAGCTGGGCTTTTCGCTCGCACTCGCGCTCGGTGTCACACAGGCACAGGCCGAAACGCGGATCACCTACAAGTCCGCAAAATCCACCTCCTCCTACTACCAGATGG
The DNA here is from genome assembly GCF_947496995.1 of uncultured Roseibium sp. Lineage (GTDB taxonomy): Bacteria > Pseudomonadota > Alphaproteobacteria > Rhizobiales > Stappiaceae > Roseibium. Next base: position 648,413 of record NZ_CANMFD010000003.1, on the reverse strand, counting down.
GCGTTCAGATTGCCGAAGCCGTCAAGGCCGGAAGCGATGGCGAGATGATCGTGACCGTCGAGGAAAGCCAGGGCTCCGTCCAGAACGTGATGGAAGCCAAGGCGAGGGGAGGCGACTATGTCTTTACCACTCCGCCGGTGCTGGTGTCGCTGGCGCAGGGCGGGAAGGCGATGTTCGAGGGCAAGGGAGATCCGAAGTTCGACGAAATCCGCGCCCTGTTTCCGATCCCGTCGCTGACCATGCATTTCGTGATGTCGGACGAAAGCGGCGTGACGGATTTCGCGGGTATGGAAGGCAAGACCATCCTGCTCGGCAAGGGCTCGTTCGGAGCCACGGAAGGTGCAAAATACCTCAATCTGTTCGGTCTGGAAGGCAAGGTTGACCTTGCCGAAGTCGAGCTTTCGAACGCGGTCGCGGCCCTGAAAAACGGCCAGATCGACGGCTTCGTGACGGCCGGCTCCTGGCCGGCGCCGAATGTCATCGAGGCTGCCGCGTCCACCGATGTGCGTGTCCTTTCCCTCGATGACGACCAGATCGCGCAGACGAAGCGCGCGAAACTGGTGATCCCGGCGGGCACATATGCCGGCCAGGAAGAAGACATCGTGACCACTTCATTGCCGGTCGCCGCCTTCACGACGACGGCCATGGATGACGACACCGCCTATACGCTGACCAAGACCTTCTGGGAGCAAAAGGCCGACATGGGCGCGGATGCGCCGTGGTGGAACGGTGTCGATCAGGCCCTGATGGCGAATATCACCGGAAAACTTCATCCCGGTGCCGTTCGCTACTACAAGGAAGCCGGCATCGAGCTCACCGACGCGCAGCAGTAATCGCAGCACCGTGTCTTGAAACCTCCGGCGCACGGCCGTCAGCAGTTGCTGGCGGCACCGTGCGCCGGATCTTTTCGGCCGGACGTGTCGACCGACGCCGGCCAATCCTCATTCCAATCTCGGTCAGACAAGCAATTCCATGATCCGCAGCGAACCTGCAAACACGCCTTTCTGGCGAACGGCGATGATCGTTCTGGCCGTCACTCTCGTCGCCTTTCACCTCGGGCTGATCTTTTCGGGCCTCGTTCCCAATCTCGTCAGCCGGCCGCTGCATCTTGCTCTGGCGCTGCCCTGGATCTTCATTTTCGCGGGCGGTGGAGTCACCCGGCGGGCGAGCGGCGCGGTTTTCTGCGTCGCGGGAATTGCCGCCTGCATCTGGGTCGCGGTCAACCAGTCCGCGCTGTCCGACCAGTACGGTTTTCTGGAAGGCACCTTTCAGCGCGTCGTGGCCGTTGTTTTGCTGGTGACCGTCCTGGAGGGCGCGCGGCGTGCCATCGGCTGGCCGCTGCCGATCGTTGCCGGTCTTGCCCTCGCCTACGGTCTTTTCGGACAGTACATACCCGGTGAATTCGGTCATTCGGGGACGCCGGTTGCCAGCTTCCTGGGAACACTGACAATTGCGGAAGGCGGCATCTGGGGAAGCCTGACCGGCGTCTCGGTCAATGTCGTGGCGATCTTCGTGATCTTCGGCGCGGTGCTGAACGCGGGTGAGGCAGGGCAGGGCTTCATGAATGTTGCCGCCGCCGCGGCGGGCCGTCTGAAGGGGGGAGCTGCCAAGGTTTCGGTTCTCTCCTCGGCGTTGTTCGGATCGATCTCCGGGTCTGCTTCCGCAAATGTTGCCTCCACCGGCGCGATCACCCTGCCGGCCATGACCCGGCTCGGCTATCCCAGGAGACTGGCTGGCGCTGTCGAGGCTGTTGCCTCCTCGGGTGGACAGATCATGCCGCCGCTGATGGGCGCCGGAGCCTTTGTCATGGTTGAGCTGACCCGCGTACCCTACACCCAGATCATGGCGGCGGCGCTGCTTCCGGCCGTCCTGTATTTCTTTGCCGTCTGGGTGGGAATCAATGCCTATGCCCGCCGCTTCGATCTTGCTTCCGTCGCGCGGGAAGATCAGCCACGCCTGAGGCAGGTTGTCATCACCTCGGCGTTCTTTCTGGTGCCGTTTCTGGTCCTGCTCAACGGGATGTTTGTGGCGAACTATACGCCGCAATATGCAGCCTGCATCGCCATCCTGGCCGGGTTCGTGCTGCTCTTCTTCAATGCCAAGGGCACCTTCGATCACCGGGAAATCCTTCGAAGGATGGAAGACGCGTTTCTGAACGCAGCGCGTCAGGTTTCCGTAATTGCGGCCATCATTGTCTGCGCCTCGATCATCATCGGCGTTCTTGCGATCACCGGGCTCGGGGTCAAGATCACGTCCCTGATCCTGTCCGGTTCGGGCGGGTACCTGTGGCCGTCGCTGTTCCTGACGGCACTGGCCTGTCTCGTGCTCGGCATGGAAGTGCCGACAACCGCCGCTTACGTCATCTGTGTATCTGTCGCCGGTCCAGCGCTGATACAGCAGGGACTGGAGCCGCTGCAGGCGCACCTCTTCGTGTTCTGGTTCGCCCTGCTTTCAACAATCACGCCACCGGTGTGCGGGGCGGTTTTCATCGCGGCCGGCATGGTTGGCGAGAACTGGCTCAAGGTTGCGATGACGGCCATGGCGCTTGGCGTCGGCCTTTATGTCATTCCGCTCGCCATGATCGCCAATCCGTCGATCATCCAGTTGTCGGCCGCGCCAATTGCCGCAATTGCGTCGGCGGTCAAGATCGGGGCCGGGCTCGGTCTCGTGTCCTTCGGTATCATCGGCTACAGGACACCATGGAAAAGGCTGTTGTCCGCAGGCGCCGGTCTCGCCGTGATTTTCGTCGGTGGCAACCTGATTTAGGTTGCAGCGAAAAGACGGAAATACAGCGCTTTTCGCATTTCGGCAGGGACGCTCCGTACCCTAACCCTCGTCCGTCCGGCAAAGCGGGAAGGGACGCTGCTCCGCTATGGCTTCCATGGCGAAATAGGAGGTCACGTTCTCCAGTTCCACCTCGGATATGAGGCGCTGGTAAATCGCGTCATAGCTGGTCATGTCGCGCGTTACTACCTTTATAAGGTAGTCATAGTCCCCGCCGATCCTGTAAAAATCCACAACATTGGGAATGGAAGAGACGTGGTCGCGGAAGGTTCCCAGCCAGCCTGAGGAATGGTGCCGCGTCCGGACCATCATGATGACCACGAGGCCGGCGCCCAGTTTTTCCCGGTTTAGCAGAACCGTGTGATTGCGGATCGCGCCCGCGGCTTCCAGCGCCTTGAGGCGCCGCCAGCAGGCGTTCTGGGAAAGGCCGATGCTGTCCGCCAGCTCCCGCTGGGACTGGGCCGCGTCTCGTTGAAGTTCCTCGAGAATGCGGCAATCAATTTGATCTAATTTTATCATGTTTGTTGGTTCACGTGACCCAATTTAGAGGTATTTTTGCTAAAAATATGTGATGAATTCATTCAATTCGAATGTCAAGATTATCTTCATGAACGAAAGATTACATGCCACGGAATCAAATCCGCCTGCCCTCGGGCAGGAGAGCGTCCTGGATGCGTTTTTGACCTCCTTGCGGGACCCGAACCTCGTTGAAGCTTTGCGGGATGGCCTGATCGGCGAGGACGCCCTTGTGCCCGGTCTCGATGGCCCGAAGAAGCTTGTCTATGCGGATTACGTCGCCTCGGGGCGCGCCCTGAGCCAGGTCGAGGATTTCATTCGCGATAAAGTGCTTCCCTATTACGCCAACAGCCACACGCAGGCGTCTTTCTGCGGCGCTTTCATCACCCAGTTGCGGAACCGGGTCCGCGCGGAGATTGCGCGGATCACCGGAGCGGGCGAGGGGTATTCTGTCGTCTTCACGGGGTCCGGCTCGACTGCCGGCCTGAACCGGATCGTCATGCTTCTGGACATTCCTCAGGTTGTTGCGTCCGGCAAGCGAGCCGTTGTCCTGATCGGCCCCTATGAACACCATTCCAATCTCCTGCCCTGGCGGGAAAGCGGCGCCGAGGTGATCGAAATCCCGGAAGGTCCGGGCGGTGGTGTGGATATGGCGGCTCTTGAAAGCCGTTTGCGCGAGAATGCCGGTGCAGAACTCCTGGTCGGTGCGTTCGGGGCTGCGTCAAATGTCACCGGAATTCTGACCGACGACCATGCCGTCACGCGCCTGTTGAAGGCACACGGCGCTCTGGCGGTCTGGGATTTCGGCTGCGCCGGTCCTTACGCGCCGATGCGCATGGAAGCCGGTACGGATGCCGCCAAGGACGCAATCGTCTTCTCGCCGCACAAGTTTCCGGGCGGTCCGGGCGGGTCCGGCGTCATGATCATCCGCGACGCCATTGCGCGGCGCAAGACACCGACCCTTCCGGGTGGGGGAACGGTATCGTTCGTCTCTCCCTGGGATCACGTCTATTCCACAAGCCTTGAACACCGTGAAGAAGGCGGAACGCCAAACGTTCTGGGAGACATCCGCGCCGGTCTGGCACTGATGGTGAAGGACGCGCTCGACGCGACCTGGCTTGCCGAGCGTCAGCAGGATTTGCGCGCCCGGGCGTTGGCCGTCTGGCGGCGCAATCCACATCTTGAACTGCTTGGCTGTCAGGACGCGAAGGCCTTGCCGATATTCTCGTTCCAGGTGCGCGACGCCGCCGGGAAACGGGTGCATCATCAACTCTTCACAAGGATGCTTTCGGATGTTTACGGGATCCAGGCGCGCGGCGGTTGCGCCTGTGCCGGATCCTACGCCCATGCGCTGCTCGATATCGACCAGGAGGCTTCCGCCACCATCAAGAAGTCGCTTGATGCGGGTGAAGAGATTGAAAAGCCGGGATGGGTCCGGTTAAACTTGTCGCCGTTGATGCGAGACGAAAAAGTCGATTTCGTCATCGCATCGGTGGATCGGCTGGCCCGGGAACAGGCGGCTTTTTCCCGACATTATGTGGCCGACATCTCAAACGGCCGGTTTTCCGCCATGCTCCTTGAACAGACCGGGCCCTGAAATGCTGAACCCGCTCCGCCACAGTACCTTCCGCTTTCTATTCGCATCGCAGGTCCTGTCTCTCACGGGCGTCGGGTTGATGACGGCGGGATTGTCGCTGGCGGCGTGGCGGATCGGTGGAGCAAGCCATGCGGGGCCGATACTGGGACTGTTCTTCGCGCTCAAGATGATTGCCTATGTCGGCTTTTCGCCTCTGGCGCAGGCGGCCCTGATCAGAATTCCGCGCTTGCGCGCCCTGGTCGGTCTGGATGTGGCCCGGCTGTTGTTCATGGTGCCGCTGGCCTTTGTCTCGTCCTGGTGGACAATCGCCGTCCTGGCGTTTCTGTTTTTCGCGGTCTCCTCCGCCTTCACGCCGCTGTTTCAGGCGATGATACCATCCGTCCTGCCGGACCAGGAGACGTATTCGGAGGCGCTCGCACTCTCGCGAATCGCCTACACCCTGGAAAGCATCCTGACGCCCATCCTGGTCGGGGCGGCGCTGTTGTTCATGCATACGGAATATCTGTTTGCCCTTGCGGCGCTGGGTTTCACCGGATCCGCGATCTGCCTTCTGCTGTCCCGCAGTGGCAGGGACGTGCAGGTCCAAAGTCAGGATCCGTTTCTCACACGTGCGGTGCGTGGGCTCTGGATCTATGCCAGGACGCCACGGCTGCGCGGCCTGTTCGTCCTGAATTTCGGCTTGTCCCTGGTCATGGCCTGGATCCTGGTCAACACTATCGTTTATGCCGGAACGCGGTTTGATAACGCGGAGCAGGTCTTCCCCTGGCTGATGGGCGGTTACGGCGCGGGCGCTGCACTCATGGCCTTCGCGCTGCCCGCCCTGCTGCGGATGTTTTCAGAGCGCCGGGTCATGGCGGCGGGAACTTTCACGTTTGCCATGCTGTCTCCGCTGATCCTGCTGGAACCCACCTTGGCGGAACTGGTGGTGCTGTGGGCGTCATTCGGGGCTGCCTGCACACTGACGCTGACGCCGGGCGGACTGGTGCTGACGCGTTCGGCATCGGACGCCGACAGGCCTGCCGTGTTCGCAGCGCAGTTTTCCCTGTCCCATGCGGGCTGGCTGGTTGCCTATCCCCTTGCCGGCTGGCTGGGTGCTGCGTTTCCTCCCGCGACCGCGCTGATCATGTTGGCGATCCTGGCCACCCTGGTGACACTTGCCGGTCTGGCGGTATGGCCGGCAAAGGATCCGGATCTGCGGGAACACAGTCATCCGGATTTGCCGCCGGATCACCCGCATATCGTGACCTCTCACCGGGGCGTTCATGCCCATCCCTTTTACATCGATGAATTGCATCCGCGCTGGGATGCCTGAGAAGAACGCCACTCGGCATGAAGGATTGACTGATGTCTGATTTGAGTTCCACGTTTCCCCTGGATGGCGCCGGCCTGACCGTTCTGGAAGACCGTTTGCGGGAAAACCTGGAATATCTGTGCTGGCCGGGCAAGTCCTGGGTTCCACCGAAGCAGGTGGGCGGGGAGACGGTGAGCGATGTCGTCGTCATCGGCGGCGGCATGTGCGGAATGGTGGCGTGGCTGGCGCTGCGCACCGGCGGCGTCGCCAACATCCGGGTTCTCGACCGCAACCCGGAAGGGCTTGAGGGCCCCTGGCTGAACTACGCCCGCATGGAAACGCTGCGCTCTCCCAAGACGCTGACCGGCCCGGCCTTCGGTCACGGCATGCTGACGTTTCAGGCCTGGTACAGGGCGCAATTCGGAACGAAAGCCTGGGAGACGCTGGACAAGGCTCCGCGTCCCATGTGGATGGATTACCTGAAGTGGTACCGGAAGGTCCTCGACATTCCGATTGAAAACGGTGTGGCCCTGGAGCGGGTGGAACCGGAAGGCGACTTTTTGCGCCTTCATCTGACGGGAGCCGAGACGGGCTCGATCCTGACCCGCAAGCTTGTCATGGCAACGGGCCGCGACGGCACCGGTGTGCCGAACATTCCGGTGTTCATGGACGGGATCAGCCGCAAATTCTGGGCCCACAGTTCGGAGGAGATCGATTTCGCCGCGCTCAAGGGGAAAAAGGTTGCCGTGATCGGCGTCGGTGCCTCGGCGGTGGACAATGCCGCCGAAGCACTCGAACACGGCGCGGCCGAGGTGCGGCACCTGGTCCGCCGCAAGGAAATGCCGACCATCAACAAGATGATGGGCATCGGCAGCTACGGGTTCACGGCCGGCTTCAGTGCGATGTCGGACGAATGGCGCTGGCGTTTCATGAATTATTCCTTTGTTACCCAGACGCCCCCTCCGCACGGTTCGACACTGCGGGTGTCCCGTCACAAGAACGCCCATTTTCACTTCGATCTGCCGGTTCGAAAGGTGGAAGAGGCGGGCAACGGCCTGAAGCTGAGCCTTGGCGAGAATTCCGTCTATCACGCCGACTATCTCATCCTCGGGACCGGCTTCAGCATCGATCCCATGGCGCGGTCCGAATTCGGTCCCGCAGCCGGCGAGATCTCCCTCTGGCGCGACGTCTATCAGCCGCCGCAGGGAGAAGAAAATCGCGATCTGGGGCATTTCCCCTATCTGAACCCGGACTTCACCTTCCGGGAAAAAACACCGGGCAAAGCCCCCTGGCTGTCCAACGTCTACTGCTTCAACTACGGTGCGACGGCGAGCCTGGGCAAGGTTTCCGGAGACATTCCGGGCATCTCGGAGGGAGCCGGATGGCTGGCGAAGGCAATTGCCGCCGAACTCTATTGCGAGGACATCGGCGCGCATTGGCAGGCCTTTCAGGACTACACTACTCCTGAGCTGACCGGTGAGGAATGGACACCCACCCCGCTACCGCAACCCGAACCGGAAGCCGCAGAGGCCGTATCGTGAGTACCGAAACCTTGACGAAAAGCACCATAGTGGAATTGTCTGCGATCCCTGAAGGCAGTGCGGTTGCAGCGGCCGTGGACGGACGCTCCAACATCATGGCCCTGTCGCAGTCAACCGAGGATGCGGTGCTCAAGCCGCTTGAGACGGGGGCGTGGTCCCATGATATCCGTGCTGCGCTTGCCGCCCGTATCGCGGCGTTGAACGGTGAAACCGCCCTGGCCGATCGCTATTGCGCTCTCATTGAAGATGCGAGCATCGCCGATCTGGCGGATCCTCTCCGGTCCGGCAAAGCACAGGGTCTCGAAAAGACATGTGACTTCATGGACAAGGTCGCGGTTCAGACGCGCGATGTCGACGCGGCGGACATCAAGGCCCTGCAGGACGCAGGCGTCTCCGACGCCGATATTGTCCGGCTTTGCGAAATCAACGCCTTCATGGCCTATCAGGTGCGTGTCCTGGCCGGGATCCGGTTGATGAAGGAGGGCCGGGCATGAGCGATGTCATCCGCAAATTCACCCGCTCCGTTCCCGACTGGCGACCGCGGGTCGAACCGATCAAGCTGGAGGATGCGACACCGGAACAGCTGGAAGCGCTTCAGGTGACGCCGTCCAACACGAAGATTTCCGCCTATGTGCTGACGCTTGCCCATGACGTGGAAACCCTGAAAGTCCGTTCGCCACTGTTCAACGGCATCATGTACGACAAGGGTGGACTGTCGCGCGAGGAACGTGAACTCGGCGCCTTGGCGGCCTCCATGGTCAATCACTGCATTTACTGCGCGGCGGTGCACGCCAGCCGGCATGCACAGATCGCCAAGGACACGTCGGTCACGGACGAGCTCTTTGCGAAGGGAACGAAGGCCGACCTTTCGCCGCGCAACCGGGCGATTTTCGATTTCGCCCATGCCCTGTCCCAGACGCCGTCCGAGGCGAGCCCGGAGCAGATGTCGGCACTGCGCGCCGCAGGGCTGGACGATGCGGAAATTCTCGATCTCATCCTGTCCTCCGCGCTGTTCGGTTGGGCCAACAGGCTCATGCATGTTCTCGGTGACCCGGTCCGCAAAGGCAGCGAACAATGAAAGGCAATCCATTGAAAGTTGGCATAGCGGGCGCAGGATCGATTGCGTTCGGAACAGCGGCGCTGCTGCATCAGACGGGACATGAGCCGATGCTCTGGTCGCCGTCGGGCGAGGGAACCGCAGGATTGCGCACGGGCGGCAAGCTCAAGGCGACGGGTGCGATCGAGGCTGAATTCACACCGGCGATTGCCAGTGATGCCGGCGAGCTTGCGGCGGCAAGCGACGTGATCGTTCTGGCCATCCCGGGCTACGGCCACAAGGCTGTCATGGACAGCCTTGTCCCTCATCTGCGCACCGGCCAGCCCGTCATCATTTCCTCGCATGCCTCGTTCGGCGCGCTTTATCTCGCCGACAGGCTGAAGGCGAGGGGCGTCGAACTGCCGATCACCGCATGGGGCACCACGGTGGTGACCGGCCGCAAACAGGCTGCGGATCATGTTCAGGTCAACACAGTGCGTTCGCTTGTCGACCTGTGCACGGTTCCGGCCGCGGAAAGCGACGCCGGCAAGGCTCTGTGCGAACAGCTGTTCGGAGAACGCTTCAATCTTCGCGACGGGCTGCTGGCGATCACGCTTTCCAACCTCAATCCCCAGAACCACATGGGCATCGCCCTGGCGAACGCCACACGGATGGAAAAAGGCGAGACATGGGGCCAGGGAGACAACGTGACGCCGAACGTCGGCCGTCTTCTGGAAGCTCTGGATCAGGAACGGCTTGCCATCGCAGACAAGCTTGGCCTGTCCGTGAGGACCATCTTCGAGCACTTTCACCTGTCGTTTCACGTGCCGGTGGCGTCCATCAGCGAAATGAACCGGCAAATGCATGAAGAGGGCCGCGGGGGCATGGGTCCGTCGACGGCGGACAGCCGCTACGTGACCGAAGACGTTCCCTTCGGATTGGCGGTTACCGTGGCATTGGGCCGGATGGCGGGTTGTCCCGCGGTGCTGCACCAGGCGGGGGTTGAAATTTTTTCGGCCATGTACGGGCGAGACTTTTTTGGAGAGAATGACCTGCTTCCGGCCATCGGCCTGGAGCACATGAATCTGGACGACTTGTGTCAGGCGGCCTTGACCGGCCACCTGTCGGAAGCGGGCGAGCGGGCATAGTTCGTTTCGGCCATTAGAGGGGATCGGTCCACAAAATATAAAAGATCATCACGTGGACAAACAGTGGAGAAACTGCATGAAAAAGTTGATATTAAATCGTAGAGCATTCCTTGGCACAGCGGCTGCAACGGGAGCCACTCTGGCTTCTCCGGCCTATCTGCGCAGCTCCTATGCCGCCGGCGGCGAAGTGAATATCTGGACCTATGCCAACTTCGTTCCGGACGCGTTCAAGGAGCAGTTCGAAAGCGAAACCGGGATCAAGGTCAATGTCCGGCTGGTCGACGACCAGGGCAAGCAGTTCAACCTGCTGGCCGCGGAAGCCGACAATCCCACCGTCGACATCATGACGGTCGCCGGCCACCGGTTCCTTCAGTTCATCGACAGCGATCTTCTGGCGCCGATGGACCCGACCCGCCTGTCGAACTGGGGCAACATCAATCCGGTTTACTCGGAAAGCGACTGGTCGACGATCAACGGCAACAAGTGGGGCGCGCCGATCCTTTCGGGCATGGAAGTGTTCGCCTATAACACCGAACTGGTCTCGCCCGAGGAAGCGACCACCTGGGACACGCTCTTCTCTGAAAAATATGCCGGTCAGACGGCCTATGTCCTTCAGGACATGTTGTCCATCGTCATGCTGATGAAGGGCTACGACGGCAACATGGTCGCCTATCTGGACGATCCTGAAAAAGCCGCGGCGATCGTTGCCGAAGCCCGGGACTTCCTGATCGAGAAAAAGCCGCTTGTCCGCAAATATTATGACGGCGGCGCCGAAGTGCAGCAGATGTTCGTCAACCAGGACATCGCTCTTGCCTGTGCCTGGAACGGTCCGATCGCGGCGCTCATGAACGACGGCTTCCCGGTCGCCATGTCCATTCCCAAGGAAGGCAGCTACGGCTTTGTGTATACCTACAACATTGCCAACAACGCTCCCAACCAGGACAACGCCTACACCTTCCTGAACGCCATTCTGGCTTCAGGCGAGATCGGCGCGTCCATGAGCCGGGCATCGGGCTTCATCTCCACCTACAAGGACGCTTCGCAGCATCTTACGGATGCCGAAAAGGCTTCGACCAGCTTCCCGGAAGAAGAGCTCGCAAACATGAAGTTCTTCAGAGCGGAAGCCAACGAGTTGAAGTACGGACTTGTCGATCCGGCGGTGGAAGAGATCAAGGCTGCCTGATCGCTGACGACCGGCTTTCAGGCTTCTGACGGCACGTGCATCGTCCCGGGACATTTTCGAAAATGTCCCGGGACGGAGCGCCGGCAAGACCAGCTTCCGGAGGCGCGCCTCGCGCGTCCCCGGAGGCCTTGACGGAATGCATTCAGGTGGCCGGGCAGGTGGCCGGGCAGATGGCCGAACGGTCCATCGCGTTTGACCTTCGAGGGGAAGGTGACGCGCCATCGGCTACGGCTTGTTTCGAAATCCGGATATAATTCTTGTGACCGTGGCCTCCAGCTGAGCCCGCAGTCTTGTTCGAAGGAAAAACGATGTCTGGAAAGGTTCAGACCAGCGCTGCGACACTGGCGGGAGATCTCGGCGCAGGGAACCGGTCGGGTGGACGGGAAGGGCGCTCCTTCTGGGGGGCGATAGCAGCTTCCCAGTTTTATCAGGCGTTTTCGAACGCACTCCTGAGCTCGCCGCGACGCCAATTCGCCATACTGCTTGCGTTTCCGGTGCTCTGGGTGCTGACCCAGCACCTCGGCCCCATGCTGCAGATGTTCTACGTCAGCTTCGTCGATGCCTATCCGGTTTCGCGGGGCTATCAAAACGAGTTCACCCTCGACAACTACGCGCGGTTCTTCGGCAGTGCCATATTCATCATGCCGTTTTTCCGCACGCTTGCCTTCGCCGCCACCTTGACGCTGGCGACGCTGATCCTGACCTATCCGGTTGCCTATTTTCTGGCCCGGCACGTCAAACGCTCCAACCAGATGGTCTTTCTGCTACTCCTGCTGATCCCGTTCTGGGTCGGGGAAATCGTGCGCACCTACGCGATCATGATCCTGCTGGGAAACAACGGTGCGGTGAACCTGGCGCTCAAGTGGCTGGGTCTGATCGACCGGCCGATACCTTTCATGTACACGGGCTTTTCCCTGTCGGTCGGCATCATCTATCTCAGCGCGCTCTACATGCTGTTGCCGCTCTATTCGGCGCTTGAGAAGTTGCCGCGCAGCTACACGGAAGCTGCGGCCGACCTGGGAGCCGGACCCTGGACGCGCTTCTGGAAGGTGACCCTGCCGCTCTCGCTGGAAGGCATTTCCTCCGGTGCGACGCTCGTCTTCCTGATCTCGACGGGATATTACGCCACGCCGGTTCTGCTAGGTGGTCCCTCGACGACGGTCTTTGCGGAAACCATTGCCGGCTTCTTCCATACGGCCGGTGACGAATGGCCGACGGGTGCGGCCTTCGCGTGCCTGATGTTCGTGACCGCACTGGCAATCAGCCTGGCCTTCGGGCGCCTGATGACCCGTCTGCAGAAGGGAGTGCGCAAATGACCCGTCACACACGTCTTGTGATGTCGATGATCTATTGGGCGTTCGTCCTTTACATCTTCGTTCCCCTGATCCTGATGATCACGATGGGGTTCAAGGATTCCAAGTTCATCGGCTTTCCGATCCGCTCCTGGACGCTCGACTGGTATGTGGAGGTCTTCAAGGACGTCGAAGTCCTTTCGGCTTTCGGCTATTCCATGCTGATCGGCGTTTCCTCCACGCTGATCTCCCTTGCCGTCGGCATATGGATCGCGGTGCTGCTCAACGGGCGCGGCTTCGTCGGCAAGGGCCTCATCTACGGGCTGACGCTGCTGCCGGCGCTCATTCCGGGCATCATTTCGGCGATTTCCTTCCGCATCTATGCGCAGCTCTGGGGTATTCCGCCGGGAACCGGCGCCATCATCTGGTGCCATGCCGTGCACAATGTGCCGTTCGTGGTGCTGATCGTCGCCGCCCGGCTGAGCACCCTGCCGAAGAGCCATCTCGACGCGGCGCGGGATCTCGGCGCCGACCCGATCATCGCCTTCATGCGGATCACATTGCCGTATCTGCGGCCGGCTCTCATCGGCGGCGGCGTCTTCTGCATGCTGATCAGTTTCGATGACTTCGTTCGCTCCTTCTTTCTGGGAGGCTACCAGCCGACGCTTCCGGTGCTCATCTTCGCCAAGCTGCGCTCGGGCATGTCTCCTGAAATCAATGCAATCGCGACAGTGGTTCTGGTTCTCACCGGCCTCCTCGGCATCTGGGCAGAACGGACCACGCGCCGGATGAAACAAGGGAAATTACAATCATGACGGACTCCCAAGAAAACGGCGCCGGGGAGATTGTTCGCCTGGAGGCGATCAACAAGCGCTTTGGCGATACGGAAGCCCTGAAAAGCCTGAGCATGACGATCAAGGAAGGCGAATTCGTCACCTTTCTGGGGCCGTCGGGTTGCGGCAAGTCGACGACCCTGCGGATACTCGGCGGTTTCGAGACGCCCACCTCCGGCCGGGTCATCGTCGATGGCGAGGACGTCACGAAGCTTCCGCCCAACCGCCGCAAGGTCAACATGGTGTTCCAGGATTATGCGCTGTTCCCGCATATGACGGTCCGCCGCAACATTTCCTTCGGACTGGAGCTCAAGGGCCTGAGCAAGAGGGATATCGCGCAGCGTTGCGATGAGCTGATGGAGTTTCTGGAACTCTCGGTCCTCGCCGACCGTCTTCCCGACCAGCTTTCAGGCGGACAGCGCCAGCGTGTGGCGCTTGCCCGGGCTCTGGCTCCCGATCCCGCGCTGCTGTTGCTCGACGAGCCTCTGGGCGCGCTGGACGCAAAACTTAGGGGACAGGTTCAGGCGGAGCTAAAGTCTATCCAGCGGCGGACGTCGAAAACCTTCTTCTTCGTGACCCACGATCAGGATGAAGCACTCACCATGTCCGACCGCATCGTTGTCATGAACAACGGCGTGGTGGAGCAGGACGGTACGCCGGAAGAGCTGTATTTCCATCCCACGTCGCGTTTCGTCGCGGAGTTCGTCGGGGAGACCAACCTGATCGAGGGACGTGTCGATGCCGTCAACGGCGCCGATGTCACGCTCGACTGGAAAGGCCTGAAACTGGCTGGACGCCCGCCCGTGTCCGGGGGATTGCAGGCCGGCAACCAGGTTGCCGCCTCGATCCGCCTGGAAGGCATGAAGCTCTCCCTCGACAGGCCGCAGGACCAGCCCAACGCGGTTGCCGTCCGGATTGCCGGGCGGACTTTCAAGGGAAGCCGGACCGAGCTGGATCTGCGTGCGGAAAACGCCCCAGATTTTTCCATGCGGGCCTATGTGGACACGTCTCTCGCCAACGGACTGGGAGAAGCTCCCGTCTGGGCCAGCTGGTCGCAGGAAGCCATGGCGGTGCTGCGGGACTGAGGATCTGCGTTCCTAGCGGCCGAGCAGAAAATTTGCCCGGTCGCGAACGGCGTTTGCCGAGCTCAGTTTGAGAACGTCTTCCGCCAGATCGCGGCAGGCCGGCAGGCACAGCTCGCTCAGGGTGAGCTTGAACTCGGGGATGTCGGACGGCGTCATGCTGAATTCATCGAGCCCGAGCCCGAGCAGGATCGGCGCTGCAACCGGGCTGCCGGCCATCGCACCGCACATGCCGATCCAGATGCCTGCCTCATGGGCAGCTTTTATCGAGCGGGCAATCATGCGCAGGACGGCGGGATTGAACGGGTCGAAGAGATCCTGCACCCTGGCGTTGGCACGATCGGCGGCCATGACGTATTGCGTCAGATCGTTGGTGCCGATGCTGAAAAAGTCGACTTCGGGTGCCAGGACATCCGCCATCTCCGCTGCCGCCGGCACCTCTATCATGAGGCCGATTTCGACGTTCTCGTCAAAGGCGAGATTGCGTGCCTGAAGCTCTTTCATCACCGCCCGCAGCCTTTCCTTCGCGGCCTTCACCTCGTCAAGCGTGCTGACGAGCGGAAACATGATCCGGACGGGACCATGGGCGCTGGCGCGAAGGATCGCGGCAAGCTGCACATCGAAGAACTCCGGCACGCCAAGGCTGTAGCGCAGGCCGCGCCAGCCCAGATTGGGGTTCGCCTCCGCTGGCCGGTCCATATAGGGAACCGGCTTGTCGCCGCCGATGTCGGCCGTGCGCACGGTCAGGGGTTTGCCGGCCAGGCCGGTCACAAGCGTGCGGTAGACCTCATATTGCTCGTCTTCCCCGGGGGCGGAATCGCGGCGCATGTACAGGAACTCGGTGCGCAGCAGACCGACTTCCTGCGCCCCGCTGGCAGCGACCACACCCAGCTCTTCGACGGATGCCATGTTCGCGGCGACCCGGATTTCCTGACCGTCCGCCGTCCGCGCGGGAAGCTTCCTGACCGCTTCGGCGCGCGCGCGCCGCTCTTCCCAGGCCTTGCGGTCTTTTTCCATCGCCGCGATGGTCTCCGCGTCAGGGGCAGCGAAGATCGTGCCTGCCGTGCCGTCGAGGAGGACCTGCTCACCTTCTTCTATGCCTACCAGCGCATCCCCGACGGCAAAGACCACCGGAATGCTGAGTGCGCTGGCGAGAATGCCGGCATGGGAGGTCTTGCCTCCGGTCATGGTGCAAATGCCGAGAACCGATTTTTCGTCGAGGGCAAGGACATCGGAGGGGCGCAGATCCTCGAAGGCCAGAACCGAAGGTTCGCCGACGACGGCAGGCGAGGTCTCGCCGCCGCTCAGAAAGCGCAGGACGCGTTGCCCGACATCGATCACATCCGCTGCGCGGGCCTGCAGCAACGGGTCTTCCAGGGCCGCGTAGGTGCGGGCGAGGCCGGCGACGACATCGCGCCAGACAGCTGCTGCGCAAATGCGCTCTCCGGCGATGCGCTGTGTCACGGTTTCGATGATTTCCGGGTCGTGCAGGTAACTGATATGGGCATCGAAGATCTTGCGGTCATAAGCGCTGATCCGCTGTCCCGCACCGGCCAGCGACATTCTGATTTCCGCCTCTGCATCGGACAGGGCCCAGGTGAAGCGTTCTGTTTCGGCTGCCGGGTCGGTGATCTCCACCGGTTCGACTTCCGGAAGAGTGCTCCTGACATGATGCAGCGGACCGAGCGCGAAACCGGGCGCGATGGAAATGCCGTCAAGCTGCCCGGACGCAATCACGGCGGGAGAAGCTGTTTCCGGCGGGGGAGGGGCGCCGGCCGGTGCGGCCGCTGCAGGCCTTGAGGCGACAGCCGCCTCCTCGCCGAAATTCGTCCGGATCAAGTCCTCGATCGCGGCGAAGACGGGCTCCGCTTCGGCAGGGTCTGCCGTCACGGATATCCGGTCGTCGGCGGTCACTTCTGACAGCATGATGCCGTTGATGCTCTTGGCGTTGACCGGCTTTTTGCCCTTGCTGAGGTTGGCCAGCCGGATATCTCCCGTGAACGCGTTCATGGTGGTGACCAGAAGCGCGGCGGGCCGGGCGTGCAGGCCCATCGGATTGCGGATGGTGAATTCGCGTGTCACGCCGCCGCTCTGTGCGTCCTGAGGGGCTTCAGGAGCAGGAGCCTTTTGCGATGCCGCCTGACGGGCTTCGCGCATGACGGCCTGAAGAGGACTGCCCGCACCGATCTGGACGGCGGCGGCAAGCACGCCTTCGACAAGGGGCGCATCGCAAAAATGCACCTTTTCCTGCTCTTCCGGCTCCAGCAGGTCGATCGCCGTTTCCGCATTCAGTCTGGCCGACCCGATATCGGCGAAGACGAGAACGCCCTCGTCCGACAGAACCTCGCGAATGGCATCGAGAACGCGTATGCCGTCAGTACCCAGTGGGTTCTCCGGATCGTCCACGCCGCCTGCCGCAGCGATGGGGACCGGCTGGCCGCTCATCACGTCGGCGATTTCCTTCAGACCCTCGGCCAGTTTGCGGCTGTGCGAGACAATGACAATTCCGATCACTGCACGGCCTCTTCAACGGCGTCGGAGAATGCCTGCAGGATCAGGTAGCTGGAGGTTGCCCCAGGGTCCTGATGGCCGATGCTGCGTTCGCCGAGATAACTTGCGCGTCCGCGCTGCGCCTGCATCGGGATGGTGGCTTCCATGCCCTGTTCTGCCGCCTTTGCCGCAGCCTTCAGAGCTGCCGGCATGTCGCTGCCATTGGCGATCTCTTCCCGGAAGGCCTTCGCCGCAGGCGCGAGTGCATCCAGCATTGTCTTCATGCCAACATCCGAGCGGCCGCGCTTCATGACACCGGCCACCGCGTCGTCGAAAAACCGGGCCAGTTCCTCTCCGGTCAGCGAGGTTTTGCCTGCCAGCGGTTTGGCTCCGTCGAGAAACATGGTGCCGTAGAGCGGTCCTGCTGCTCCGCCGACCTTGGAGATCAGGCTCATCGCCACCGATTTGAGCATGGCGCCGATATCATCGCCCTGCGGCAGCTTTTCCAGAACCGCCTTGAAGCCACGATCCATGTTGTTGCCGTGGTCGGAATCTCCGATCGGCGAGTCGAGTTCGGTCAGGTGCGCGCGGTTGTCCGCGAGCACCTTTGCCGATTTTTCGATCCACGCCCGCACCATCGGAGCGGTAACGGCTCCGGCCAGCGTATCCGTCATGGTCACATTCCCCACCTTAGCGCCGGTGTTTTCACGGGCGCATCATACAGACGCAGGATTTCCTCATCCGTCTTGACCAGCGTGATGGAAACGCCGGCCATTTCCAGTGACGTGATGTAGTTGCCCACCAGGTTGCGAACGATCTTCACGCCGCGCCGGGCGGTGAGATCGGCCAGCTTTGCATAGACGGTATAGAGTTCCGACAGGGGCGTGCCACCCATGCCGTTGACGATGGCGATGACCTCGTCTCCCTTTTGCAGGGTGATGTCGGTGACCTCGACGTCAACCCAGTCTCCCTTCGCCGGATCCCATTCGCTCAGATTACGCGTGTAGGCCTCGTCGTCGAGGATACGGTCCGTCAGGATCTCGGTCACCTCATCGGCGCTCTTGATCTTGCTGCGCATGATGCCCGGTTCGCCGTGAATGCCGATGCCGATTTCCATTTCGTCGTCCGGCAATTCGAAGCTTGGCGTGCCGTTCTGCGGCGTGGTGCAGGAGGTCAGCGCCATGCCCATGCTCTTGCCGTGGATGTTGACCTTCTTGCAGAGCGCGGCGAGCCGGTCGAGGTCATAGCCTTCCCGGGCGGCCGCACCGCAGACCTTCTCCGCGATCACCGTCGTGCCGAGACCCCGGCGGCCGGCGGTGTAGAGGGAATCCTTGAGCGCAACGTCGTCGTCGATGATGACGTTGCGGACTTCGATGCCTTCGTCGCGCAGCATGTCGGCTGCCATCTGGAAGTTCAGCACGTCGCCGGTATAGTTCTTGACGATCTGCAGGATGCCCCGCCCGCCATTCACGGCCTTGCCGGCCTCGAACATCTGGTCGGGTGTCGGCGAGGTGAAGACCTGGCCCGGGCAGGCCGCGTCCAGCATGCCCGTGCCGACATAGCCGCCGTGAAGCGGTTCATGCCCTGATCCGCCGCCGGAGACCAGGGCGACGCGGTCCTGCACGCCTCCGGCCACACATACGTAATTCGGATCGAAATGCACGTCGATGTCTTCGCAAGCGAGCCCGAAGCCCTTCAGCTGTTCGACTGTGACGTCCTCGGCATTGTTGACCAGCTTTTTCATGGCTTTTTCTCCCATTCGGGTGTTTCCGTATCGTAGGTCTTGAAGACCGTGCGGTAGTAGCCGCGATAGAAGGCGCCACCGACCAGCCCACCGGCGATCGAGGCCACGGCCGGGATCCACCAACCGCCGCGCGGTCCGGGGAAGGCCATCTCGCCCCAGCCGAAGATGAACGAGACAAGACGCGGTCCGAGATCTCTTGCCGGGTTCATCGCGGTCATGGAAATCGGCGCTTCATAGGCGACCAGCGCCGCGACCAGCAGACCGATGAAGAAGGGCGCCAGATTGGCCGAAGGCGCGGAGGTGTTGTGCTGGTCGGTCAGGAACAGGACACCGAAGACGAGAATGGTGGTGGTGAAGGCCTCCGAGAGGAACCATTTGACCAGAGAGACCTGCGCAAAGGCTTCTTCGGTCGTGCCGAAGAAGGCGGGGTTCGGAGCATAGGTGCCGAAACCCATGGCGCTCAACTGGCTTCCGGGTGCGCCGCGGACCAGGCCGGCACCCAGTTCATAATGCTCGATGATACCCGAATAGAAGCCGTAGATTGCCGCGGAGGCGAGAATGGCACCGAGCATCTGCGCGATGATATAGGGCGCAACCTTGGCCCACGGAAAGCCGGTGAAAACGGCCAGGGCGAGGGTCACCGCCGGATTGATGTGGCCGCCGGAAATCTTGCCCGATGCATAGACACCAAGGGCCACGCCAAGCGCGAACATCATCGATACGGGCCAGAGACTGAGACCACCGGTCCACACGGATACGGCGACCGATCCCACGCCAAAAAGGACGAGAATGAAGGTGCCGATACCTTCGGCGACCATTTCAGGAACGATTCCCTTTTCCATTGCTTCCTACTCCCGTTGAAAATGACTTTTTCGTTCTTGGGCCGAACGTTTCAGCCGGGAACAGCTGCTTCGGTGGGAAGCAACGCTGCACGCAGGAAGAGTATCAGGTGCGCCTGAAATCGAGTTGATCGGGATCAACCCTTGTCAATTTTTCCGAGTTTTGTCTGTGCCGCCTGTCTCCCGTTCCGGGGCCGGGCTTTCGCTCTGCAGCCGGTTTTCCGGTCACGCAGATATGGCAGTTTCCGGGTGGTCTTCCGAGGCGAGCTTGGCGCGTCGGAGAGCATCTCCAGAGAGACTCAGGAACAGGCTGGTGTTAGGATTGATTGCCGGGTATCGGCAGCTGCGCAAGGGACACGCTGCCGTCCGACTGACGGGCGATCGTCACCGTTCGGTCAGCTTCAATTCGATCCGGCGGTTCTTTGCCAGCACGTCGGGTGTTTCACCCTCTTCCAGCGGCTGGAATTCGCCGAAGCCGGCGGCAACGAGGCGTTTCGGGTCGACACCTTTTTCGATCAGGTAGCGGACCACGGAAATCGCGCGGGCTGCCGACAGCTCCCAGTTGTTGCGCAGGCGGCCGGTGCCCGACAGCGGGCGGGCGTCGGTATGACCGTCGACACGCAGCACCCAGTTGATCTCGTCCGGGATCTGCAGGCTGAGTTCCTGGATTGCGTCGGCGAGTTTGTCGAGTTCCTGCTCGCCTGCCGGATTGATATCTTCCTTGCCGCTGTCGAACAGCACTTCGGACTGGAACACGAAGCGGTCGCCGACGACGGAAATGTCGGAACGCTGGGACAGGATTTCGCGCAGGCGGCCGAAGAAGTCGGAGCGGTAGCGGGACAGTTCCTGGACGCGCTGGACGAGGGCGGCATTCAGACGACGGCCGAGGCTGGCAATCTTGGCCTGGCTTTCCGATTCCTTGGCTTCGGAGGCCTCGAGCGCGGCGTTGGCGGCGGCGATCTGGCGTCTCAGCGCCGCGATCTGCTGGTTGAGAAGTTCGACCTGTGCGAGCGCCTCCTGGCTGACCTGGCGTTCGTCGTCGAGAAGGTTTTCCAGTCTTGCCGCCCGCCCGCCGGCGGTGTCTGCCGCGCCGGAGCTGCTGTCGAGCAGGCCCAACAGGCGGGTCTGTTCGGCTTCGGCGTCGGAGAGGCTTGCCTGGAGGCCGAGGATCGTGTCTTCCAGTTCGCCGGAGTTGGCCCGTTCCAGCGCCAGCAGCTCGGTCAGTTCGCTGATCTGGATGTTGAGGCGGTTGAGCACCGTGTCGCGGCCGGAGAGCTGCTGCGACAGGAAGAACTGGGCGATCATGAAGATCGACAGCAGGAAGATGATGACGAGCAGAAGCGTCGCCATGGCATCGACGAAGCCGGGCCAGTAATCGGTCGACTGGGCCCGGCGGCGCGAGCGGAGACTTCCTGCCATCTGCCTACTCCTTCGCGCGCTCGAAGGCGGCGGAGATGGAAGAGAGCAACCCTTCGATGCGTTTTTGCTGCTCGCCCTGGGCCTCGGCCCAGTCGCGCATCATCTGCTGTTCGGAGCGCACATGCTTGACGAGGCCCTGGATGCCCTCCGCCAGATTGGCCATCGCCTGGTTGGCGTTCTTGCCACCGCCTTCCTCGACGCTTTTCTGCAGTGCGGAGATCGACGCCTGGATGTGTTCCACGCCCGGTGAATCCGGTGCGCTGAAGAGGCTGTCTTCCGGATCGATATCGGTGACCGTGGAAAGCCAGTCTTCCAGCTCGTTGTAGAAGCGGTTCTGCGCCTGCCCGGCCTGCAGGTCGAGAAAGCCGAGAACGAGAGAGCCGGTGAGGCCGAAGAGCGAGGAGGAAAACGCCGTTCCCATGCCGGACAGCGGGGCTTCGAGGCCGGCTTTCAGGTCCTCGAAGATGACGTTCGCATCGCCGGAGCCGACATCGAGCGACTGGATGGTCGCACCGACCGAACTGACGGTCTGCAGCAGGCCCCAGAAGGTGCCGAGCAGGCCGAGGAAAACCAGAAGGCCGGTAAGATAGCGCGAGATTTCGCGCGATTCCTCAAGGCGCATGCCGATGCTGTCGAGGATCGACCGGGCGGTCGTCGGGGTCAGCGCCATGTCACCGCCCTTGTTGCCCAGAAGGGCTGCCATCGGGGCCAGCAGGACCGGCGAACGTGTGTCGAGCGCCGGATCGCCGATGCGGAAGCTGTTGACCCAGGTGATTTCCGGAAACAGCCGGATCACCCGCCCGAACAGCAGCATCACGCCGAAGAGCCCGACCAGAACAATCAGGCCGTTGAGGCCCGGGTTGCTCACGAAGGCGGTTGAAATCTGCGGAAACAGGATGAAGGCGATAAAGGCCACGATCACCAGAAAGATGATCATGAAGGTCAGATACGCCCGCGGGCTGGACAGGCTGTAGGGGTCGAATTCTCGGGCCATATTGCGCTATCTGTCACCTGTTGAGGAGCTAACAGATTGATAGCGTGATTTTTAACAGGTTGGAAACCTCTTATCGGAAGGAAAGCGGGAATAAGGGTGGGAAAGGGCGTGTGAAGGCGGAGATTGCGGGGCGGGCAGAATGCTTGGAAATAGCGCGGCTTGCGCATTTCAGGTGGCGAAAGCGGGCATTTGCCCTGACTGAACGCACCTTGGATTCGGGCCCGTTGCTGGCGGAGGGAACGGCCGCCGGGCTTGCCGGGGTAGGCGGGGGCGGCTGGATTGGTCCGCACCTGTATTCAGGGCTCGGATGAGCGGAAATGGCGATTGAGGGACTGAAGGCCTATTGGTTGGGCTTCCACTCGCTCGCCATCTTTTGCGCTGTGGCAATCTCTTCAGCCGTCATGTTGCTGGCAACAATCTTGAGGTTTTCACGGCTGTTGTCATTGCCTTGCGCCACGGCCAAACTGAACCACATGTGGGCAAGCAAGTAGCTCTGATCCACGCCTTCACCAGTGGCATAGGCAGTGCCAAGGTTGGTCTGCGCGCTGGCAAGTCCCTGTTCGGCTGCGCTGAGATACCATTTTGCGGCTTCGGCGGAATCCTGTGGCACTCCGTCACCGCTGTCATAGGCCATGCCCAGATTGTATTGCGCGAGGGCAATGCCCTGCTCAGCTGCCCGGTGATACCATTTTGCCGCCTCAACCGAATCCTGCGGCACCCCTAACCCGTTGTCATAGGCAATCGCCAGATTGTATTGCGCTCTGGCGTCATTTTGCTCAGCTGCACTGCGAAACCATTTTGCGGCCTCGACATGATCCTGCGGCACCCCTTCTCCATTGTCATAGGCCATGCCCAGGTTGTATTGCGCTCGGGCATCATTGTGCTCAGCTGCCTTTCGATACCATTTTGCGGCCTCGACATGATCCTGCGGCACCCCTTCACCGTTGTCATAGGCAATGCCCAGATTGTATTGCGCTCTGACATGTCCCTGTTCGGCCGCCTTTCGATACCATTTTGCGGCCTCGACATGATCCTGCGGCACCCCTTCACCATTGTCATAGGCAATGCCCAGGTTGTATTGCGCTCTCACATCCCCCTGCTCCGCAGCCAGCCGAAAATGTTTCAGCGCCACCGGGTAGTCGCCTCTTTCATAAGCGGCCCAGCCATCCTCAAATAGTCCTGTCATAGCTAGGCCTTGTGAATTGTTGTTGTTGTTGCGGTGTTGGTTTGGTCAGAATGAACCTTGGCCGCCTGCCAATATCAAGAGCCACAAAGCCAGCATAATCTGCTTCATCAGAAACCTTCATGCCGACCGAACCAAGTACATCAATATCAGGGGTAGTCTTGCTGTCAAAATCCAGTTTATCGCGGCGGGCCGAGTGGGCAGGGTTTGCTGGGTAATGGTTTGTGGGGAACGCCGTAAGTCCGTCGTCAACACGGCTGGCGGGCCATGCCAGACATTCTGGTCGCCCCCAATCTCGAAAGCGGCAACATGATGGCCAAGCAACTCATCTACCTCGCCGGCGCGTCGTCAGCGAGGATCGCGCTCGGCTCCCGCGTCCCGATCATGCTGTCCAACCGCTCCGAGACCGTGGAAGCCCACATCGTCTCGGCGGCGCTGGCCAAGGTGTTTTATCATTGGCGCCGCGAGCGGCCGCCGGGGGGGCCGGGGTGGGGGGGAGAATGGTTGTTGGCTGCATCCTGAAAGGAGGTCAGCTCTGCGGGAAGAAGTTGCCGTTGCCTATTTGACAAATGACGGGCCCAAGTCACTTTCATTCCAGATATTGTTGAGTTCTTTCAGTTCTTTATGGGGAAATCCGCTTCTGCCATTTTGATACGAAGTGTGCTTTAGACACACATGCGTTTTCCAGAGTTCGGCCAAGAGCATCCCAGCAAGCCTTTGTCTTCTTATCCGAAGGGACAGCACAAGATTGCCTTCTTCAGTTTCGTCAAAACCAGCAATTTCTCCATTGATTTCATATATCGACAATATCGATGTATGCGGTTGTTTTTTATCAGGTTCTACTGCGATCACTGCTCCGCCCGGCTCGTCACATAGTGCTGCTCGGATAGGGGAGTTTTCAATAATGGCCCGCGCAATCTTAAGGACTTCTGAGGGGAAGTCTGTGATAACTTGGCTCACCCTAAAGATCAGCAAGTCTCCCTTATGGGCGACGATCAGATCGCTCCAACCGTGTTGACCCACGTCACAGAAAAACTGCGTCACATCGTCAAGTTGAAGCTCGAGGGTATTCATCACAGTCGAATACCACGTCTGCGTTGGTCGCACCATTTTGGTAAATATGGACTCATTGCAGGCGTTCACTGCAGATGACGCGAAGGTCGGCTCAGGGCCGGCAGCGGAACCGCAGTATCGAAAGTTGAATGTCTGCTTCCCCGCTTCGCTCCCACAAGCTGCCAGTCTGTTCCCGGCCCCATTTCGGTCATTCGTTTTCGATGCAGCGAAAGACTGCTTTCCGCCACCCTTCCGGGGCATTCGATCAAAGCGCAACGAACGCCTGCTTCCCGGAAATGTCTCTTTTCAAGCAAATGACAGACTTCGTCGGGCGAACCGTTCATCCCTTGAGAAGGCGCTTTATGACGGCTTGTGGTCGAGGCTGGCGCAATTATCTCTTCGGGCCGTACCAGCAGCCTCTCGAAAGACAACGGCAATCCCGGGGGGCAATCCCGTGCCTGCGCAAACGATCCTTCGAGACAGCGCTGCGCGCTTCCTCAGCATGCGAACATGGCGATTGCATTTGGCGATTACGGGGTGACAGGAAGGGGGGGCAGCCATTTCATACGCAGCAACCCGGCGCAGCGGGAACGCCTGTGCCGAATTCGCTTCCTCAGGATGAGGGAGACCATGGTCTTGAACTTTGAAAAGCCGTGATGTCCAGGCCCGGCGTCCGTGTCGGGCCTTCTCAGCCGGTCTTACTCCTGCGCGGGAGCCTCGGCCTTTTTCAGCAGGCGCAGAAGGTGCTTGTGAGCGTCTTCGTTGCCGACGATGACATCGCCGCTTTCCAGCATCTTGTTCTTGCCGTCGAAGTCGCTGACGAAGCCGCCGGCTTCGCGCACCAGAAGGATCCCGGCTGCAATGTCCCAGGAGTTCAGGTTGCGCTCCCAGAAGCCGTCCAGGCGTCCGGAGGCTGTCCAGGCAAGGTCGAGCGCGGCGGCGCCCATGCGGCGGACACCGGCGACTTCCGGCATGACGTAGCGCAGTTCGCGCAAGGAACGGCCGTGATCGCCCATGCCGATGAAGGGCAGGCCGGTGCCGAAGACCATGTCCGGCAGGTCTGTCCGGCCGGCGACACGCAGGCGGCGATCGTTCAGGAAGGCGCCCCGGCCGCGTTCGGCGGTGTAAAGCTCGTCCATTACCGGGTTGAAGACAACGGCGGCGACGATTTCGCCGGCCCGTTCCAGAGCGATGGAGATCGCGAAGATCGGAATGCCGTGCAGGAAGTTGGTGGTGCCGTCCAGAGGGTCGATGTGCCAGCGGTGCTGACCGTCGGTTCCTTCGATCTCGCCGCCTTCTTCCATGACCAGACCATAGGTCGGGCGGGCGCGCGTCAGCTCGCTGCGCATGATTTCCTCGGCGCGGCGGTCTGCGGCCGAGACGAAATCGCCCGGTCCCTTGCGGGAGACCTGGAGGTTTTCAACTTCGCCGAAGTCGCGGATCAGGGAACGGCCGGCCTTGAAGGCGGTTTGAACCATCACGTTGAGGAGAGCTGTGCGGGCCATGGATTTTCACTTGTTGTTGGGTGTTGCCCGGGCGGATCCGGGCAAACCTGTTTGAATGCGTGTCTGCCTTGGGCCGGGCGCGCGCCGCACCGGCATTGCAAAGGCCTGTCCGGGGGGCTGTCCGGGCGGATCAGTCCGCGCGGCGGACGTACTCCAGAGAGCCGGTGTCGACGATGATCTTCTCGCCGGCCGTGATGAACGGCGGCACCATCACGCGCACGCCGTTTTCCATCAGCGCGGGCTTGTAGGAGGAAGACTGCGTCTGTCCCTTGACGACGGCGTCGGCTTCCCGGATTTCCAGGGTGACGAACTGCGGCAGGGTGATGCCGATCGGGCGTTCTTCGTGCAGTTCGACCGTGACCATCATGCCGTCCTGGAGGAAGGCGGCGCGGTCGCCGACGAATTCGCTCTGAAGTTCCAGCTGTTCGTAGGTCTCGGTGTCCATGAAGATGAGCATGTCTTCCTGGGTGTAAAGGTACTGGAAGTCCTTCTGCTCCAGGCGGACGCGCTCGACCTTGTCTTCGGAGCGGAAACGCTCGTTGAGCTTGCGGCCATCGATCAGGTTCTTCATTTCGACCTGGGCAAAGGCGCCGCCTTTACCCGGCTTGACGTGCTGGACCTTTACAACGGCCCAAAGCGTATCCTGATGCTGAAGCACGTTACCGGGCTTGATTTCGTTTCCGTTGATTTTCATGGAACGACCGACTTTTTGATTTGTATGGATCTGGAGCGGGCAACGGCAAGTTATGGCTGACGCGCTTGAATTTTGCTCGCGCCTGTCCACCACAAAAGCGGGCCGGATTCAAGGAAAAAAGGCAAATCGCGTCTTGAAAGCGGCGGCGAGCGGCAAGATTACGGAGATTCGCGCGCAGGATCTTCGCTTGGCGCCATCAGGGTCGCCGAATACTGCTCGGCGAGTTTGCGCGCCTCCGCCAACGTCTCTTCATCGAGGCTCTCGACAATGCGGTCCAGCGACAGATCGGAGACACCGAGGGTGCGGGCGATCAGGTGCCAGCCGGCTGCCGCGGCAAAATCCTGCTCCCGGCCGCGGCCATTGGCATAAATTCTTGCAAGACGGTTCATGGCGACCGGATTGCCGGATGTGGCGGCCCGTTCGAACCAGTCGGCGGCTTCCTCCTCGTTGGGGTCGACGCCTTTTCCCTGGAACCGCAGGATGCCGTAATAGACCTGCGCGGAGGTGTGGCCGCGCCTTGCCGCCCTGCCGAGCCAGAAGGCGCCCTGACCCGGATCGTTCAGGCCGCTCTGGGCTTCCAGGTAGGACAGGCCGAGCGCATACTGGGCTTCCGGATCGTTGAGCTGGGCCGCTTCTTCCAGAAGCTCGCGCGCTTTCTGTTCGTTGAACGGCCGGCCTTCGCCTTCCTGGTAAAGCAGCGCGAGATTGTAGAGAGCGGAGGGGTTGCCCGCTTCGGCGGCCTGCTCGAAATAGTCGGCGGCTTTTGTCTTGTCGGTTTCAACGCCGGTGCCGAGCAGATAGAGCTGGGCCAGCTGCATGGCCGAGCCGGCATCGCCCTGTGCGGCGGCGAGGGCGTACCAGTCGGCGGCCTTGCCCTTGTCCTGCTGAATGCCAAGGCCTGCTTCATGCAGGACGCCGAGCAGCGCCTGGGCCGCCTTGTCGCCGAGTTCGGCAAGCGGGGTGGCAAGGCCGAGGGCGGTCAGAAACCAGCCGCGCTGGAAAGCCGAATAGGCGGTTTCAGCGGTGGCAGCCTCGCCTTCCTGCAAATGCGGCGGCCCTGCATCGACAATGCTCAGAAGGGTCTTTTCCGACGTGGTGACGTCGATCAGCACAGGCCGTGGTTCGCCGGATGCAGCGGGATCGACTTCAGCGGCGGCGCCGCTTTCCCCGCTGTCCTGCGCGAGCGCAGGCGCAGTGCTGAGCAGACCGATGACGAACAGGCCTGAAACGAGCAAACTGGCGGCAAGGAAAAGCGCGGCCCGGTTCAGCAAACCGGAAGGCTCCTTGCGGCGCTTGTCTCCAGCATGGTCTTCCCCTGCAACTGAGGATACCGGAAAGGTCTGCTCAAATCCGTCCAAAGGCTGGCTCCTCAGTCGTCCTTGGGAAATGGATGGGCGTCCAGGATCCCGTTGGCTTCGGTAACGAGCGATGTAATGTCGCCTCCCGAATTCCAGAGGGCGTCCTTGAGTGCGACAAAGTCGGCTGTGGTCGCAGCCACTTCCGCGAGGGTCTCGATCGTGTTTCCGGCCAGCGCTACGCAAGGCGTCGAGAAGAGCTCGGCCCACCAGGCCGCGCTGGAAAGCGTCTTTGCGTGGGCGTTCTCTTTCTCGGGAAGGTCGAGCTTGCCGAAGAAAATATAGTCTACTCCGGTTTCCGCCAATTCCATGGCCTCGTGCCGCAGTTTTGTTCCGCCGGTGCCGACGATCCGATCGGGGTGGAAGCTTTCGACGGCCAGCTTCACGTCTTCCAGCGACGTGTCGACATGAACCCCGTCGGCGCCGCTTCTGCCGGCAGCCTGGGTGTCGCGGTAGATGATTGCCGCTGCGCCCCCCTGCTGGATGACCGGGACGAGCACCTCCGCCGCGGTCTGGATCTCCTTCGTGCCGGCGCCCGGCATGTAGATCATCACGCAGGCGATGTCGCCGCCGGCAAAGGCCTGTTCGAGCTTTGCGGCCATTTCGCCGGTGTCGAACTCCGGTGGCGTAATGAGAAAGAGGCGGGGACGGTTCACTGGGGGCGGTCCTGGTCAAGCTGGTTCAAAGGCAACTGTCGGGTTCTTGTCCCTAAAGACGGCGAAAGAGGGACGCAAGGCCCCTCTCCCAGGAAAGTAAAAATATCTGCCGGGCCGATTGGTCCGTTTTCTAACCGATCTTGGGGTCCAGGCTGCCATTCTGATAGCGCGCGGCCATGTCGGCAAGCGTGATGATCTTCTTGATCCTGGAGGCCTGACCTGCGGTGTTGAAGGCTTCCAGACGCTCGACACAGAGCTTCTGCATCGCGTCGCGGGCCGGCTTCAGATATTTGCGCGGATCGAATTCGGCCGGGTTTTCGGTCAGGATCTTGCGGATCTGGCCGGTCATGGCCATGCGGTTGTCGGTGTCGATGTTCACCTTGCGCACGCCGTTCTTGATGCCGCGCTGGATTTCCTCGACCGGAACGCCCCATGTCTGTGGCATTTCCCCGCCATAGCGGTTGATGATATCCTGAAGGTCCTGGGGCACCGAAGACGAGCCATGCATCACCAGATGGGTATCGGGCAGGCGGCGGTGAATTTCCTCGATCACATGCATGGCAAGCACCTTGCCGTCCGGCTTGCGGGTGAACTTGTACGCGCCGTGGCTGGTTCCCATGGCGATCGCCAGGGCATCGACTTTGGTTTCCTTGACGAATTTGACCGCCTCTTCGGGATCGGTCAGCAGCTGATCCTGGCTGAGCTTGCCTTCCGCCCCGTGGCCGTCTTCCTTGTCGCCCATGCCGGTTTCAAGCGAGCCGAGCACGCCGAGTTCTCCCTCTACGGAAATGCCGCCGAGATGCGCCATTTCGGTGACGGTTTTGGTGACGCCGACATTGTAGTCCCAGTTCGCGGGGGTCTTGCCGTCCGCTTCCAGCGACCCGTCCATCATCACCGAGGTGAAACCGGCCTGAATGGCGGTCATGCAGGTCTGCGGCGCATTGCCGTGATCAAGGTGCACACACACCGGGATATGCGGATAGATCTCGACGACCGCATCCATCATGTGCTTGAGCATCACGTCATGGGCATAGGACCGGGCGCCTCGGGAGGCCTGGATGATGACCGGAGCATCCGTCTGATCGGCTGCGGCCATGATCGCCAGAGCCTGCTCCATGTTGTTGATGTTGAATGCCGGAACCCCGTAGTCGTGCTCAGCAGCGTGATCAAGAAGCTGACGAAGGGTAATACGTGCCATCAATTATCTCCCAGGGATCCGGTGCGTCTTGGTCACTATAAAGATAACCCGGACGCGTGTAACCGGTGTTGCGGTGCGTCAATGACTGCTGGTTCTAGCAAGATTTTCCGTCGTTGAAAGAGGGAAGCGAGGGCTTAAATCAATTAAAATCAAAGACATGCTTCGAAAGCGGATCAAATTAATTAATTCTGTTCGCGAATTAAATCCCGCCGAAAAAAAGCATCATCCGGGACCCTGGAGGCGATCAACGCCACGAGGACCAGTTCCGGCATCGTTATGTGCCCTGCGAAGAACTGGTTTTGCCGCGTGCCTGACAACCGTCAGAGCGGCCGGGGCGGAGGTGGTCCCGCCCCGGATGCGCATTCAGCTGTCCAGCGCCGTGACGCCGGGCAGGTCCTTGCCTTCCAGCCACTCCAGGAACGCCCCGCCGGCGGTGGACACATAGGAGAAATCATCCGCCGCACCGGCGTGGTTCAGCGCGGCGACGGTATCGCCACCGCCGGCGACGGAATTCAGCTTGCCTGCCCTGGTGTTGGCAGCGGCATGCTGTGCCGCTGCAACGGTAGCCTTGTCGAAGGGTTCGATTTCGAAGGCGCCGAGCGGGCCGTTCCAGACCAGCGTCTTGGCCGCGTCGATCCTGGTTGCGATGGTCGCGATGGAGGCGGCGCCCACATCCAGGATCATGGCGTCCGCCGGAATGGCGTCCAGCGCGACGGTCTCGTTGGCCGCGCCGGCCTTGAATTCCCTGGCGACGACGGCATCAACCGGCAGGATGATTTCACATCCGGCGGCTTCGGCGGCCGTCATGATTTTCCTGGCCGTGTCGGCGAGATCGTGCTCGCACAGAGACTTGCCGACATCGATGCCCTTGGCGGCGAGGAAGGTGTTGGCCATGCCGCCGCCGATCACCAGCATGTCGACGCGCGTGACAAGGTTTTCCAGGAGATCGATTTTCGAGGACACCTTCGCGCCGCCGACAACCGCAAGAACCGGACGGACCGGCGCGCCGAGCGCGGAGCCGAGGGCTTCCAGTTCGGCCTGCATGGTGCGGCCCGCATAGGCCGGCAGGAGCTTCGCGATGCCTTCGGTAGATCCATGTGCCCGGTGGGCGGCGGAAAAGGCATCGTTGACATAGATGTCGCCGTTGGCCGCAAGCGCCCTGGAAAAGTCCGGATTGTTCTTTTCCTCGCCCTTGTGGAAGCGGGTGTTCTCCAGCAGCAGTACATCGCCGTTGCCCATGGCCGCGATGGCCTGGGTGGCCGGTTCGCCGATGCAGTCATCGGCGAAGGCAACGGGTTTGCCGAAGAGAGCGGAAACGCTTGGCGCGACCGGAGCAAGCGACATGTCGGCGACGCGTTCGCCCTTCGGGCGGCCGAAATGGGCGAGCAGGATGACCTTGGCCCCCTTGCCGGACAGTTCCCGGATCGTCGGCAGAACGCGTTCGATGCGCGTTGTGTCCGTCACTTTGCCACCGTCCATCGGAACGTTCAGATCCACACGCACCAGAACACGTTTGCCGGTGATGTCGGTCAGGTCATCGAGAGTTTTGAAAGCCATGGGAACACCTGTTGTCAGGAACGGGACGAGTTGGTTGTGACAGCGATGCCGATGCCGAACAAGGTCAGCAGGACACCGAAGGAGCGCTCAATCCGGAGCTTGGCGCGCATGAACCGCAGCCGGACGGCGGGCAGCGTGAAGAACAGGGTGACCAGCACGAACCAGAGGAACACGCCGCCGGCCATGATCACGCCATAGCCGATCTGCGTCCAGAGGGGGGTGCCCGGGGCGGTGACCTGCAGGAATACGCTCAGCGCGAAGAGGGTGGCCTTTGGGTTGGTCACATTGGTGAGAACCCCCCAGCGTAGCGCCTTCAGCGGCGCCATGCCGGCAAGGGTGCCGTCGGCGGGCATTTCCGTGGAGGCGCTCCGGTACATGGTTACGCCCAGAAAGATCAGATAGGCGGCGCCGATGAGTTTCAGCGCGTTGAACAGGAAGATCGACTGGGAGACGATCAGGCCGATGCCGGCCAGCGCGTAGGTGACGTGAACGCCGAGGGCCAGGGCAATACCGAGCGCGGTCATGATGCCGGCGAGACGTCCGCCGATCAGGGCGTTGCGCAGGACCACGGCAAAATCCGGTCCCGGCACGACTGCAACGACGACGGTCAGGGAAATGACTGCGAGAAGTTCGAGCAAATCTGTCTCCTGAAATGGAGAAAAGAAAGGCGGATGCAGTCATACCGCATCCGCCCGGACTTTCAGGTGGGATGTCTTGTCATCCCGCCCATCGATTCAGATCAGCTTTGCCAGCGCAACGGCCGTGTCGGCCATGCGGTTGGAGAAGCCCCATTCGTTGTCGTACCAGGACAGGATGCGGACGAAAGTGCCGTCCATGACCTTGGTCTGGTCGCAATGGAAAATCGAGGAGTGGCTGTCATGGTTGAAGTCCACGGAGACCAGCTTGTCGTCCGTGTAGCCCAGAATGCCCTTCAGCTTGCCGTTGGCAGCGTCCCGGATGGCCGCATTGATCTCGTCGACGGAGGTCTCGCGCTTGGCGATGAAGTTGAGGTCGACGACCGAGACGTTCGGCGTCGGAACGCGGATGGCAACGCCGTCCAGCTTGCCGTTCAGCTCCGGCAGGACCAGGCCGACGGCCTTGGCGGCGCCGGTCGAGGTCGGGATCATGGACATGGCAGCAGCGCGGCCGCGGTAGAGATCCTTGTGCATGGTGTCCAGGGTCGGCTGGTCACCGGTATAGGAATGGATCGTGGTCATGAAGCCTTTTTCGATGCCGACGGTCTCATTGAGAACATAGGCAACGGGAGCCAGGCAGTTGGTGGTGCAGGAAGCGTTGGAGACCACAAGGTCGCCCGCCGTCAACGCATCGTGGTTGACGCCGTAGACGATGGTCTTGTCGGCGCCGGCCGCCGGGGCGGATACCAGCACGCGCTTGGCGCCGGCTTCCAGCAGCAGTGACGCCTTTTCCTTTACGGTAAAGATGCCGGTGCACTCCAGCGCAACGTCGACGTCGAGTTCGCCCAGGGGCAGGTCCTTCGGATCGCGGATCGCCGTGACCTTGATCGGCTTGCCGCCGTTGATGGAGATGGTGTCGCCGTTCACTGCGACTTCAGCCGGGAAACGGCCATGCACTGAATCGTAGCGCAGCAGATGTGCGTTGGTTTCGACCGGGCCGAGGTCGTTGATGGCAACGACTTCGATGTCGGTACGGCCGGATTCGATAATGCCGCGCAATACATTCCGGCCGATGCGGCCAAAACCATTGATTGCTACCTTGGTAACCATATTCCACTCCCGCAATCTTCGGCGCTCAGTTCAAGCTTCGACGCCAAAAGGAAACCCACAGATTGTGGTCACGACAAGACGTGTGGCCACGACAATGAGCACGCGCGTGCTCCGGTTCCGGCAGCATAAGAGGAATGCATGCTGCCGGTAATTGATCCTGGTTAAGCACCAAGTCTTTCTTTTGCTACGGCGACAACGGCGTCTTTGGTGATGCCGAAATGCTCGTAGAGTTCCTTGTAGGGGCCGCTTGCCCCGAAGCCCTTCATGCCGACAAAGGCGCCGTCATTGCCGATGAAGTGGTCCCAGCCCATGCGGATGCCCGCTTCGACGGCGATCTTCACCGGGCTGGTGCCGATGACATCGGCCTTGTAGTCGTCGGACTGCGCTTCGAAAAGCTCGAAGGACGGAACGGAGACGACACGGGTGGCAATGCCGGCCTTGCTCAGTTCGCCGTGCGCGTCCGCGGCGATTTCAACCTCGGAACCGGAGGCGAATATCGTTACCGCGGCATCGTCTTCGCTGTCGATCAGAACGTAAGCGCCTTTGGCGCAGAAATTGTCTTCCTCGAAGGATTTGCGCAGCGAAGGCAGGTTCTGGCGGGTGAGGGCCAGAACCGACGGGCCCGCCTTGTTCTCAAGCGACAACTGCCAGCATTCGAGTGTCTCGGTGATATCCGCCGGACGGAAGAATGTCAGGTTCGGGATCGCCCGCAATGCGGCGAAATGCTCCACCGGCTGGTGGGTCGGTCCGTCCTCGCCAAGACCGATGGAATCATGCGTCATGACGTGAATGACACGCTGTCCCATAAGGGCCGCGAGGCGGATCGACGGGCGGCAGTAGTCGGAGAAGATCAGGAAGCCGCCGGAATAGGGGATCAGCCCGCCGTGCAGCGCCATTCCGTTCATGGCCGCCGCCATGCCGTGCTCGCGAACGCCGTAGTGAATGTAGCGGCCGGAAAAATCGGTCGGCGTGATCGCTGCGGTTTGCGGGGTCTTGGTATTGTTGGAGCCCGTCAGATCCGCGGATCCGCCGATGGTTTCCGGCACGACTTCGTTGATGACGGTCAGAACGGCTTCAGAAGCCTTGCGCGTCGCCATGGTCGGCTGTTCGTCAGCGAGCTTCTTCTTGTAGTCCAGCACGGCCTTGGTGAAGGTGGCCGGAAGATCCCCGCGATTGCGGCGCTCGAATTCCGCACGGCTTTCGGCGTCGGCATCGGCGAAGCGCTTCTGCCAGTCCTTGTGCGCCTGGGCGGACCGGAGACCGGCGATGCGCCAGGCATCGAGAATGTCGCTTGGAACCTCGAAGGCCTGATGCGGCCAGTTCAGAGCCGCCCGGGTCCCCTCGATTTCCTCCGCGCCGAGTGGCGCGCCATGGACTTTCGCGGTGCCTGCCTTGGAGGGCGCACCGAAGCCGATGGTGGTCTTTGCGGCGATCAATGTCGGTCTGTCGCTGGCCTGGGCCTGGCGGATCACGGCGGCGATGGCCTCCGGGTCGTGACCGTCGACACTCAGCGTGTTCCAGCCGGAGGCGGCGAAGCGTGCCTGCTGATCGGTGCTGTCGGTGATTTCCACCTTGCCGTCGATGGAAATGCCGTTGTCGTCCCAGATGACGATGAGCTTGTTGAGCTTCAGGTGGCCGGCGAGCGACAGGGCTTCCTGGCTGATGCCTTCCATGAGGCAGCCGTCGCCTGCGAGCACATAAGTGTAGTGATCGACGAGGTCCTTGCCGAAACGCTCGACTTGCAGGCGTTCGGCGATGGCCATGCCGACGGCGTTGCCGAGACCCTGACCCAGAGGGCCGGTGGTCGTTTCGATTCCGGCGCCATGGCCGTATTCAGGGTGCCCGGCGGTCCGGGAGCCGATCTGGCGGAAGTTCTTCAGCTCGTCGAGCGTGAAGTCCTCGTAGCCAAGCAGATAGAGCAGGCTGTAGAGCAGCATCGACCCGTGACCGGCGGACAGAACGAAACGGTCGCGGTCGGCCCAGTTGGGAGCGGTCGGGTCGAATTTCAGGAACTGGGTGAACAATACCGTGGCAATGTCGGCTGCCCCCATGGGCAGTCCCGGGTGGCCGGATTTCGCCTTTTCCACGGCATCGATGGCAAGAAAGCGGATCGCATTTGCCATGCGCTGATGTTTATCAAGATCGGTCATCGTCTTCCCGTTGCTTGCTTTGGAGCCCCAGCTTCCAGAGCGGACCACCAGGTCAGGCGCAACTGCCCGCCGCGGCGTGAATGAGGTGCGTTGCTGAGAATTCGACTTTCGTCAACTTCGATCAGGCGCCAGACAAATATCAGGAACCTGCGGCGAGTCAACAAAGCAGCTTTAATGCCGCGTTCACCCTCGGCGGAAAGAAATTTCCCGTCGCGAGCGACATTGAGTTGAGGATTCTGCCGATGGTGGCATTGACTGAAAGAAGATGCGATGCCTAAGCTCGATATCCTGACAAAGATTTGCTTTTTCGCCGTCAAACCAGCGTTTGGAAGCTCCGGTGCGGGCACGTACAAATCGACTGGCAACTGACCCGGCGAATGTGCCAAATCTCAAGTGTGACGGTTTGGAAGGAACGGGCGGGCCGCCGCGAAGAGTATTGGGACGACGTAATACATGTCGGAAATCGACTGCATGGAAAAGACCAGCCTTGCCGACGCGGCAAAGCGCCTGGAGAAAGCCGTAAGCCATCTGGAAACGGCCGTTCAAAGGCGTATGGACGCAGACAGGTCTTTGAATGCCCTGCAGGACGATCTGCAACGGCTCGGAGAGGATCGCTCGCAACTCGCGACCTCCCTGGATGAAAGCCAGGCGAGGGCATCCCGGCTCGAAGAGGCCAACAAGGATGTCTCCCGGCGGCTTGTCTCCGCCATGGAAACCATACGCAGCGTACTCGATGCGCATGGGGGTTAGTCACTGATGGCGCAGATCACCGTCACGATCAACGGCAAGGCCTTTCGTATGGCCTGTGACGATGGTGAGGAAGACCGTCTGATGGGGCTGGCCAAGCGGTTCGACGGATGGATCACCGAACTACGGGGCGCTTTCGGCGAAATCGGCGACCAGCGGCTTACCGTCATGGCCGGGATCATGGCAACCGACCAGTTGTCCGAGCTTGAAAGGAAAATTGCCGGGCTTGAAGAGGATCTCGACGAAGCCAGGCGGCAGCAGGTGGATGCGCTGGACAACATGAGCCAGAACGAGCAGGAACTCTCCAGGTCGGTCAACACGGCCGCCGCGCGGATCGAAAGCCTCGCCGACAGCCTTTCCAAGAGCCTGCGATCGGGCGACGATTCCTGATTTCACACCGTATCGCCATGCGCCATCCAAGAATCTGCTTTTAATGAAAATTACGGCCCTCTGGTAATTGCAGTGGAGCGGGTCTATATGCGTTAGTCGCGGCTGCCCGATACGTCAGGAAAAATATCCCCGGGGCCTTAAGCATTCCCAAGGGAGCTGTCCCTGCTTCGGGCCGTGGTCTGTTGCACACGGCGCCCACCTACGTAGTAGGTTTCCCGGGATCGCACTTCCAACGGTCGGACGGCCGCACATTCTGCCTTTCCTCAGGTAGAAGGGCCAAAAACGAGAGCCCATGAAAGTTTCGTCTCCGCGTGCCGCTGAAAAAGATCTTCTCCGCAAGGAGGCGCTCGCCCGCCGCGCGGCGCTGGGCGGCATTACCCGCATCGAGAAAAGTCTGTCTTTGGCAGGCCATGCAGACGACCTGCCGCTGCCGGACGCAGCCGTGGTGGCGGGCTTCTGGCCCATCCGCGATGAAGTGGACCCGAGGCCGCTGATGGACAGCCTGCGCCAAAAAGGTCATCGGTTGTGCCTGCCGGTCGTTGCCGAGCCGCATCTTGTCTTCAGAACGCTGGAACGCGGTGCGGAGCTGGTGGATGCCGGTTTCGGCACGATGGGGCCGGGACCTGATGCGGCGGCCGTGCGCCCTCAGGTGCTGCTGATGCCGCTCGCCGGGTTCGACGCGGCGGGCAACCGGATCGGCTACGGCAAGGGGCATTACGACACGGCCATCGCCGCCTTGGAAAAGACGGAGCCTCTTCTGTGTATCGGCCTGGCCTTCGCCGTGCAGGAGGTTGACCGCGTGCCCGCGGAAGAGCATGACAAGCCGTTGACTGGAATTTTGACCGAACAGGGCTACAGGGCGTTCGGCTGACCGGCCGGAAGGGCCGCGGCTGATCGTTCAATGAGGATTTGATGCGTATTCTGTTTCTGGGCGATCTCGTCGGCCGTGTTGGCCGGACCGCCGTCATTGAGAAATTGCCGGACCTGGTGGAGGCAAACCAGCTCGATTTCGTGATCGTCAACGGAGAGAACTCCGCCTCCGGCTTCGGCATTACCGAAGCCATTCTTCAGGACGTTCTGGATGCCGGCGCCGACGTGGTCACGACGGGCAATCATGTCTGGGACCAGCGCGACACGCTCGTCTATATCGAGCGGCAGGACCGTCTGCTGCGGCCGGTCAACTACCCGCCCGGGACGCCGGGCCGGGGCGCGCATCTTTTTACCGCCCGCAACGGTGCGCAGGTCATGGTCGCGAATGTCATGGGCCGGGTCTACATGGATGCCCTGGACGATCCGTTCGCCGTCATCGACAAGGTGGTCGACAGCTGTCCGCTGGGTCAGGTCGCCGACGCCATCATCGTCGACATGCATGCGGAAGCGACCAGCGAAAAACAGGCCATGGCTCATTTTCTCGATGGCCGGGTGAGCCTCGTTGTCGGAACCCATACCCATGTCCCGACCGCCGACCACCAGATCCTTGAAAGCGGCACGGCCTACATGTCCGACGCGGGCATGTGCGGCGACTATGACAGCGTGCTGGGCATGGACAAGGAAGAGCCGGTCAACCGTTTCCAGCGCAAGATCCCGGGCGCCCGCTTCGCACCGGCTTCCGGCATCGCCACCATTTGCGGCGTGGCCATTGAAACCGACGACCGCACCGGGCTGGCCGAGAGAATTGCCCCTGTCAGGATCGGAGGGCGGCTGGAGCCGGTGCTCCCCGAGTTCTGGCCGTCAGGCAGTTGAACCTGAGGCGAGGAAATTCTCCGATCTGGATTTTCCCCGCCAACTTGCCTATAAGCGGCGCAGTTTTTCATTGAAATCATCCGCAGAGAACCGGAAAGAGCCATGGCAGGCCATTCAAAATTCAAGAATATCATGCACCGCAAGGGACGCCAGGATGCGGCCCGGTCTAAGATGTTCTCCAAACTCTCCAAGGAAATCACCGTCGCCGCCAAGATGGGCGACCCGGACCCGGACGCAAATCCGCGCCTGCGCCTTGCCGTGCAGAATGCCAAGGGGCAGTCCATGCCCAAGGACAATATCCAGCGCGCGATCAACAAGTCGCAGACCGGAGATGCCGACAATTACGAGGAAATCCGCTACGAGGGCTACGGCCCGGCAGGTGTTGCCGTCGTTGTGGAAGCCCTGACCGACAACCGCAACCGCACCGCCTCGAACGTTCGCTCCTATTTCACCAAATGCGGTGGTTCGCTGGGCGAAACCGGTTCGGTCTCCTTCATGTTCGACCGGGTCGGTGAAATTGTCTACAAGCCGGAAGCCGGTGAAGCAGACGCGGTGCTGGAAGCGGCGATCGAGGCCGGGGCGGAAGATGTCCAGTCCGATGAAAACGGTCACACGATCTATGCGGCCTTCGAGGACCTCAACGATGTCGCAGCGGCACTGGAAGCAGCGCTGGGCGAGGCAGAGTCCACCAACATCATCTGGAAACCGCAGAACCTGATACCGGTCGACAGCGACAAGGCGCAGACGCTTTTGAAACTCATCGACATGCTGGAAGACGACGATGACGTTCAGAACGTCTATTCGAATTTCGATGTCGACGAGGACACCATGGCGGCATTGGCCTCCTGAGCAGTCTTGCGTTTATCTGGATTGGAAACCCCGGCTCGGCCGGGGTTTTTGTTTGTAAGGGGACCCCCACCCCTAACCCCTCCCCACAAGGGGGAGGGGGACTGGCTCATCATTTTCGGGATATCTCTGCCCTATAAAGACGCTGTGGAACAAGGCCTCGACGACGGCACGGCACAATTCCCCTCCCCCTTGTGGGGAGGGGTTAGGGGTGGGGGTAACGGCCTTGCCGCAAGAACTGGAGACGCTGCGATGTTCAATATCTTTGAACTCACCCGAAAAGACCCGAAAACCCTGCAGGAGCGGGCGCTGAAGCTGGCAGAAGAAGCCGGGGAACTGGCGCAGGCGGTTCTTTCGGCCACCGGCGCGCCAGGCAGCGGATACAAGAACCACTCGCTTGCAGATGTGCGCGAGGAAGCCGTGGATGCGGCAATCGTCGCCCTCAGTGTTCTGGCGCAGGCGTCCTCCAGCCGTGAGGAGTTCGACGCCGAGCTGGAGCGCCTGATGGCGCAAAAATGCGCCAAATGGCAGGAGAAGCTAGCGGAATAGCGGGTCCAGGGCGGGCATGCTGGTGAGTGCCGCCAGCGCGATCAGCACGTAGGCCAGTTTCCGGTAGAGTTTCGGACTTGCCTTGCTGAAGCCTTTTGAACCCGCATAGATCGCCAGCGCATAGACCGGTGTCGCCACGATCAGCAGGTGAAAAACCTGCAGGGTGAAGAACCCGTTCAGGATATAGGCGATAAAGGTGCCGACGCTGGCAAGCGCGAAGAAGACGATCAGGTTGGCCCGAACGATCGCCGGTTCCCGGGCACTGGAGAGCCAGAAGGCGACCACGGGTGGTCCGGACACCTGTGAAATTCCGCCGAGAACCCCGCCGACCGCACCGACACCGAAGGACACCGGCCAGGTTGCCTTGCCGTGATAGCGCCAACCTGAAATCAGCAGCAGCAGCAGGCCGGTGACGATGGCGAAGATTGTCCAGCGCAGCACGAGGACATCTGTGTTGGCAAGGAGCCATGCTCCGGAATGGACAAACACCACCGCGCCGATCACCGCCGGCAGGACGGTCGACCAGTCACACATTCTCAGCGCACGGATGACGAGCGGCAGGGCCACGATCCCGTCTATGAACAGGAACGAGGCCGCCGCAGTGGAGGGCAGCATGACGCTGGTGGCTATCGGCATGAAGATCATCCCGGCGCCGAAACCGGCAAAGCCGCGCACGCAGCCGGCGATGAAAAGAACGGCGGCGAGGAACATCAGCAGGTTCGGCGGAAAAGAACTGAAAATATCAAACATGAAAACTCACGGTGCGCGCATCGGTGGAACGGCAGGCGGCAGAACGCCAGCGGGAAATGAAGAGAACCGATGGAGAAACCGTCGTCTTCCTGGCAAAAGAAGCGGAATCCGGTTCGAACTGGACAGCATTCCGGTCGTAAGCTGCGCTTTGTCTGGCGTCAACGCGGAAGTTTTGTTACCGATTTGTTCCATGACACACACGATTCGTTTGCTGGGCATCGACCCGGGGCTGCGGCGCACCGGCTGGGGCATCATAGAGGCGACCGGGAACCGGCTGTCTTTCATCAGCTCCGGCACAGTCACCTCGGACAACAAGAAGAGCCTGGCCGAGCGCCTCGTGGAACTTCACGAAGGGCTGAGCGACGTTGTGCGGCTGCACGATCCGGCCGAGGCCGCGGTCGAGCTCACCTTCGTCAACAAGGATGCGGGCGCGACGCTGAAACTGGGGCAGGCGCGCGGCATCGCCTTGCTGGTGCCTTCGCTTGCCGGCCTGCCGGTCGCCGAATACGCGCCCAATCTGGTGAAGAAGACCGTGGTTGGGACAGGCCATGCGGAAAAGGGTCAAATCCGGGCGATGGTGAAAGTTCTCATGCCGCGGGCTACATTCAATTCCGACGATGCGGCTGATGCCCTTGCGATTGCGATCTGTCATGCGCAACATCGGGCAAGCACGGCCGCGCGGGTTGCGGCGATGGGGGCGGCATGATCGGGAAACTCAGATGATCGGGAAACTCAAGGGAACGATCGACAGCTACGGCGAAGATCATGTCATTCTGGACGTGCACGGGGTCGGCTATCAGGTTCATTGTCCGTCCCGCATCCTGCAGGGCCTGCCAAGAGCGGGCGAAGCCGCGGTTCTTTTCATCGAGACGATCGTCCGCGAAGACATGATCCGGCTTTACGGGTTCGGTGTGGAAGCGGAGCGGGAATGGTTCCGCATGCTGATGACCGTGCAGGGCGTCGGCGCCAAGGTGGCGCTTGGTGTTCTGGGTATCCTCAAGGCGAACGAGGTGGCAAACGCCATCGCGCTGGGGGACAAGGCAACGATTTCGCGGGCGCCCGGCGTCGGAAAACGGGTGGCCGAACGTATTCTTGCCGAACTGAAGGACAAGGCTCCAGGCCTTGCCAGTGTCGACCAGGGGACGATCTCCGTCTCGCAGTCGGTTGCCGATAATGTCGCCGCGCGGCCTGTTGCCGAAGCCGTTTCCGCGCTGACCAACCTTGGATATGGCCAACCGCAGGCAAGCGCGGCCGTCGCCAAGGCGATGCAGTCGGCCGGAGAAGACGTCACGACGGAGCAGCTGATCCGTCTGGGCCTGAAGGAACTTGCCGGATGATAGTCGCTTTTTATGCCGTTCTTGCCGTGGGGTTCGTCGTTCTGGGCATCGGCGGGATCATGTTTCTCGATCACCGTTTCTCCCAGGCTGTCGGGGACAGATCGTTTGCCATGAAAGGGCGGAGGCTGGAGACGGACGATCCGTTCGTGCGGCGCCAGTTCAGAAGGTATCACGCGATCAGGGTGGCCTATTGCGCGGCTCTCCTGGTGCTGCTGTTTACGGTCGTAAGCAATGTCGGATGACACGCGCATCGTGACACCCGAGATCCGGGGCGACGAGATCGACGGCACAATGCGCCCGCAGGTGCTGGACGATTTTGTCGGCCAGGCGCAGGCGCGTGCGAACCTGAAGGTCTTTATCGGAGCAGCGAAAGCACGCGCCGAAGCGCTCGATCACGTGTTGTTCGTCGGTCCACCCGGACTGGGAAAGACGACGCTGGCGCAGATCATGGCGCGCGAACTTGGGGTGAACTTCCGGGCAACCTCGGGTCCGGTGATCGCCAAGGCCGGGGACCTGGCAGCGCTTCTGACCAACCTCGAAGAGCGCGATGTCCTGTTCATCGACGAGATCCACCGGCTCAGTCCGGCGGTCGAGGAAGTGCTCTATCCGGCGATGGAGGACTATCAGCTCGATTTGATCATTGGGGAAGGGCCCGCGGCCCGGTCCGTGAAGATCGATCTGGCGAAATTCACGCTTGTCGCGGCGACCACCCGGCTCGGACTTCTGACGACACCGCTCAGGGACCGGTTCGGGATACCCGTCCGTCTGCAATTCTATACGGTCCCGGAGCTGGAACATATCGTCAAGCGCGGGGCGTCGATCCTCGGGCTGGGCATTGCCGAAGACGGCGCTCATGAAATCGCGAAGCGTTCGCGCGGGACGCCGCGCATCGCCGGCCGGCTGCTGCGGCGGGTCCGCGATTTCGCGATTGTCGCGGGTATCGAACGGGTGGACAGGGCTCTTGCGGACAAGGCGCTGCTGCAGCTTGAGGTCGACGCGGCGGGACTGGACAGTCTGGACCGGCGCTACCTTACCCAGATCGCCGTCAATTTCGGTGGCGGACCGGTGGGCATCGAAACAATCGCCGCCGCACTCTCCGAACCCAGGGACGCGATCGAGGAAATCGTCGAGCCGTATCTGATCCAGAACGGCTTTTTGCAGAGGACGCCGCGCGGGCGGGTCCTGACACCGGCGTCGTTCTCGCATCTCGGGCTTGCGGTGCCGTCCAGGGCCGACACGCCGCAAATGGGTCTGTTTCTGGATCCGGAGTAAGACGCGAATCCGTTGTTTTTTGAGGTGGCTAAAACGCACCGCCAGCCATTCGGGCGCGCGGCAACCTGAAACCGCGTGCCTTCCATTAAAGATCCAGGCCTCGCAGGCCCGGACTTTTGCCTCGGAACCACAGGCATAGCAGCAGACAGACAGCCGCCCCAAAAAAAGCGAGGCCGCCCGATGGGGCGGCCTCATTCGATTGTGTTGCTTCAGATGGCGGTCAGGCCGCCTCCGCCGAGTTTTCCTTGATGCCCTTCAGGAAGGCCCTGACGCTTGAGCTCAGCTCATGGGCTTCCTTGTCGAGGCTTTGGGCTGCAGAGTAGACCATGTCCGCGGCCTGGTTGGTAACGCCGGCGGCGGAAGAAACGCCTCCGATGTTGTCGGTAACCTCTTGCGTACCGGCTGCAGCCAGCTGGATGTTGGCGGCAATCTCGTTGGTGGCCAGGCCTTGCTGTTCGACGGCGACCGAGATGTTGGTCGTGATCTCGTTGATCTTGCTAATGGTGCTTGTGATGGTGCCGATGGCTTCGACCGCGTGACTGGTTTCACCCTGAATGCTGGAAATCTGCGAGGAAATTTCCTCGGTGGCCTTGGAGGTCTGGGTCGCCAGTTCCTTCACTTCGGCCGCGACCACCGCAAAGCCCTTGCCTGCCTCTCCGGCCCGGGCAGCTTCAATGGTCGCATTCAGCGCCAGCAGATTGGTCTGTTCGGCAATGGCCTGGATCAGCGTGACGACTTCTCCGATCTTCGCGGCTGCTTCGGAAAGCCCCTGGATGCGTTCGTTCGTCGAAGATGCCTGCTGCGACGCCTGCGATGCGATCTCGCTGGAGGAGGACACCTGTCGGCTGATTTCGGCAACCGAGGCGGCAAGTTCTTCCGCTGCGGCAGCAACGGTTTCCGTGTTGGCAGATGCGGTTGCGGCTGCAGATGCAACGGCCTCGCTCTGGTTCGTGGTCTGTTGGGCGCCCGAGTTCAGGTTTGTGGAGGCGTGTTGCAGGCTTTCCACCGAATGCGTGATCGTGTTCAAAAGACCGGTGATCTGGACATCGAACTCCGAGGAAAGTGTCTGGATGTTGCTCGAGCGCTGCAAGTCCAGTTGCTGGCGTTCGTTTTGAGTGAGTTCGAGCTCGCGGCGCGCGTTTTCGTTGGCAACGAAGGTTTCCATGGCTTCCGCCATTTCACCGATCTCGTCCCCGCGGCGCATCCCCGTAATCTCGACATTGGTGTCGCCGTCCGCCAATACCTTCATGCTCAGGGTCAGCTCCTTCAGCGGAACAACGATGTTACGGATCGCGGCGATGGCGATGATGGTGGCGATCAGCCCACCGATGGCCAGCACACCGATCATCGCGCTGACCTTGGACCAGAAGGCGCTAGAGACATCGTCAACATAAACGCCGGTGGCTGTCACCCAACCCCAAGGCTCGAAGGCTTCCGACCAGGTGGACTTGGGGATGAGTGCGTCCTCGCCCTTGCGGTTCCACATGTAGGTCACGACGCCGCCGCCCTTGCGGCCGGCATCGATTATTTCGCGTACATGGTACTTGCCGGTCTTGTCCTGCGAATCCCAGGCGCTTTTTCCTTCGCTGGCCTTGTTGGCGCTGACGATGCGCATTCCTTCATAGTTCTGAATGAAAGCATAGTTGTTGCCGTCGAATTGTATCGCACGCACAACATTGCGCGCCCACTCCTGGGCTTCTTCCCTGCTCAGTTCCCCGGAAGTCTCCAGCGTATGAAAGTACTTCAGTACGGAGTTTGTGATCTCAACGACCGTCTGAGTTTTTGCAGTGCGTTCGCCGTAAAGGATCGTCCGCAACGACCATAGATCGTAAGAAATGATCGCTAGTGTGAATACGGCAAGGCTGATGACCGGAATCCAGATCTTGAAGCCAATACGAAATTTATCGAGGAGCATTTCCAAGGTCCTAATCAAGATGAATTTCCGGTATAATTGATTGATATTGTTAATTTAGTTTGAATACGTGAATTAATGGCTCCGGTTAGAAGTCTACTTGTTTTTTGCCTTGTTTCCCTCAGTCAAAAATAGCTCTCTGATGTAAGTTTCTGCATAATTTTCTTTGAATTCCGGTCAATACGCTCTGCAGGTTTTTGTGGTTCATCTGGTCGATCTGAGCGAAACTCCACTCATTCTTTTCGCACTTGCACAATAGTGTTG
This sequence comes from uncultured Roseibium sp., assembly GCF_947496995.1. Lineage (GTDB taxonomy): Bacteria > Pseudomonadota > Alphaproteobacteria > Rhizobiales > Stappiaceae > Roseibium. The sequence goes on along the minus strand of NZ_CANMFD010000003.1, from coordinate 603,718 downwards.
GAACTTCCAGATCACCGGCTTCTACTACTTCATGGGCAGAAATCTCTTCTTTGTAGAACTGCCTATCCAGGCAGGGGCCAAGCAGGGGCGATGTCTGCATCTGGAAACGCCGCATATTGACTTCCTGTTGCGATTGACTGGTCGGTATCCTTGAGGGCCAAAGAGTGTTTGGGGGGAAGCTTGTAATTTTTGTCATAGTCGAAGTCATCATTAAGCATTTGTTCGTCAATGTGGCCGTATCTTCCCGCGAACTTTCTGGGGGGATTTAATGCGCAAGCGGCTTTCATCTAAACTGGCTCTCATGTTTCTTGCCGGCGCACTGGTCATGTGCGTGGCAATTGTGGCTGTCACATCCCTGGTTTCGCGCGATGTCGCCAACGGGCAGGCGGATAACGGCCTGACCAGTGCGACAAGGGCGAAGCTGAAGGTGCTGGAACTGGCCCTGGACCAGGTTATCTACAGCGCCCGGTTCTTCGTCTCTCTCGATGAGGCCAAGGACAGTCTGATGAAGTCGATGGTCGGCTGGAAGAACCTCAAGGAGGGGCAGACCGATACCCTTCGGCGGATTTTCGTTACCGACAATCCGCATGCGCCGCACGAGCGTCATTTGCTCAGTGAACCGGCTGAATCGAATTACTACGTGAACAATCACAAGGCCGTTCATCCGGTCTATCAGGATGTGATCGACCAAGGCCTGTTTTCCGATGCCGCCCTGGCGAATCCGGAAGGGTTCATCACCTACACCTACGGCAAGGGTCACGAATTCGCCTATCACGTGGATGCTCCCGAGATCGTGGGCAATCCGGTCCAGACCGCTTTCGGCGCGTTGTTCGCGGCGGCCAAAAACGAGACGCTCGCCGCAGGGCAGATCTTTTCCTCCGGTTTCGTCACCGCGGACGACGGCACTGTTTCGCTGGTTCTTGCAGCTCCCATATTCTACCTCGACCGCTTTTTCGGGGCCCTCGCGTTCTCAGCGGACATGAGCCACCTGGCGAGCCTTCTGAACGAGCCGACTGGGCTCGGCGAGAGCGAACAGGTTTTCCTGGTCGATTCGACAGGCAAACTGGTTCAGCTCGACGCTGCCGGACGCGCAAGCGCAGCCTATTCACTGGCCGATATCAGTGCGGGTGACCGGCTGATCCGGCTGGGCGGCGAGGACTTCCGTTTTGCCGACACGGAAAGCAGGTTCGAAAACAAGACCTATGGCGTGGTCGAAGCTGTGCGGCAGACCGAGCTGTCGGCTGCTGCGAACCGCATCACCTACGGCGCGATTCTTTCCGGCTTCCTGTGTCTCGTTCCGATTGTTGGCCTCATCTGGTGGATCACCAGACGCATGTTCTCGCCGATGGAACGCCTGTCGGTTGCCGCGCGCAGGATTGCCGATGGCGATCTGGAGGTCATGGTGGAAGCGACCGAGCGTCAGGACGAGATTGGCCGCATGGCGCGCTGCATTGAAGTCTTCAAGGAAAACTCCGTCGAGCGGGAACGGCTCGCGGAAGAGCGCAAGGTCGGTCATATCGCCCGCGAGAACCGGGAAAAGAGAATCGATTCACTGATCGCGGCTTTCCGGGCTGAATCCCAAGCGGTGCTTGAACTGGTGGAAAGCAACATCGCCCGCGTGGAAGATGTGTCCGCTGCCCTCAGCCAAAGGTCGGCTTCGGCCACCGATCACGGGCAGACGGCAGTGTCGACATCGCAGAACGCCTCCTCCAATGTTCAGGCGGTAGCCTCGGCGACGGAAGAGCTCAACGCCTCCATTGCGGAAATCTCGCGCCAGGTCGAGACGACCGCGACCATCGTGGCGCAGACGACAACGGCCGCCCAGAGTTCCAACACCAAGATCTCCGGGCTGGCGGAAGCGGCCAAGAAGATCGGCCACGTGGTTTCGCTGATCTCGGAAATCGCCGAGCAGACCAACCTTCTGGCGCTGAACGCGACCATCGAAGCTGCCCGCGCGGGCGAAGCGGGCCGTGGATTTGCCGTCGTTGCCTCGGAAGTGAAATCCCTTGCCGGCCAGACCGCGAAGGCGACGGAAGAGATTTCCGCGCAGGTCTCCGCCATTCAGGCGTCGACAACGGAAGCGGTGGAAGAAATCGGCCGCGTTTCGGGTTCGGTGGAAGAGGTCAACTCCTATACGGTGACGATTTCCGAAGCGGTTCAGCAGCAGGGTGCCGCGACCGGTGAAATCTCCCGTAATGTTGCGGAAGCCGCCGAGGGCACGCGCAGCGTTGCCACAACGGTCGCGTTGCTGAACGAGGGTGTTGCGGAAAATTCCGAGGCGGTCGGCGACGTGCTGACGGCGACCATCGAGATGAAACAGCAGGCGGAACAGCTTCGTGCCTCCGTCGAGACTTTCCTTGCCGAGGTTGCCGCTGCCTGAGGGTGAAGCCTCGACCGGTTGTCCCGGTTGAGGCAACGATTTACGCCCCGGTTTGACGGAGGAACGGCATGGACCGGTTCACAGGTGGCTGCGTGTGCGGCAACGTCCGGCTCGTTGCGTCGGGACGGCCGTACCGGGTCGGTCTGTGTCATTGTCTCGAGTGCCGCAAGCATCATGGGGCTCTTTTTCATGCGTCCGCGATATTCCCTCAGGAAGCGGTGACAATCGAGGGCGAAACCGGCGACTATGCCGGGCGGTTTTTCTGTCCCCGATGCGGCTCTTCCGTCTATGCGCGCACGGCGGATGAAATTGAGGTGAACCTTGGATCCCTGGATGCTCCGGACCAGTTGATGCCGACCTATGAAAGCTGGACCATCCGCCGCGTGGGGTGGTTGCCGCCTTTTCCGCTCATGAGACGATACGAACGCGACCGAGATGCTGCGGGCCGCTTCGAGGAATAGGTCACCCGGTCAGGACAGGCTAGGCGTGGACGGAAGCCCGCGATAAGCTCCGGCCTTGATATTTGCAAAGAAAAGGACACAGCGGTGACGGATTGGCCGGATCTTGCCGGACGCCTGGAAGAGGGCGGTCACGTGCTGCCCGTACGTGTCTATTACGAGGACACGGATTTTACCGGCATTGTCTATCACGGGGCTTATGTGCAGTTTTTCGAACGCGCGCGCACCGATTTTCTTCGTCTGGTCGGGATTCATCATTCGGAACTGGCGGGGGGCACCCATGGCATCCCGCTTGCCTTTGCCGTGCGGTCCATGACGCTGGATTTTCAAAAGCCCGCTCGTATCGACGATGTTCTTCTGGTTCGCACCAATGTTTCCGACCTCAGGGGCGCCCGGGTGAAGCTTGATCAGGTCGTCTACCGGGGCGGGGAATTGCTGGTTTCTGCTGCGGTCACCGTCGCGGTGATCACCGCTCAGGGACGTGCGACCCGAATGCCGCCGATTCTGGCGGAAAAACTTCTTCGTCACGTACCGGGTGAATCGTCTGTGGGATGAACACCTTGGGCTGATTGCCGACCCCAGGACCGCCTGATGCCGCGAAAATGAACCAAATGAGGTTTATGCGTTAATCTTGCAGTAACCTTAATTGATTCCTTTAGAGAAGGACTTGCTTTGATTGGTTAAGTCCCAGTTTTGACAAAATCAAACGTCAGAGAGGCGGCAGATCAACAGGAGCCGGTCCGTTCATCCGGTCCATTTCTGTAGCTGCCGGAGATTTGCATGCACAACGGTATCAGACCGCCAAGAGGTCATTGAGATTATGGAAACACTCGTCCAATCGACATTGACAGCTCCTGACAGCGGTATTTCGTTTTTCTCGCTGTTCTGGCAGGCGCATATCGTCGTCAAGATCGTCATGCTCGGCCTCCTCGGGGCGTCGGTGTGGTGCTGGGCCATCATCGTCGACAAATTCATGCTGATCGGCCGCACCCGGCGGCAGATGAGCCGGTTCGAGACGGTGTTCTGGTCCGGGCAATCGCTCGAGGAGCTGTATGGCACGCTTCACAATCGGGTGAACCATTCCATGGCGGCGCTGTTCGTTGCGGCCATGCGCGAATGGAAGCGAAGCCATGAAGGCGCGCGCCCGGCCATTGCCAGCCTGCAGCAGCGGATCGACAGGGTGATGGATGTCACCATCCAGCGCGAAGCTGAACGGCTCGAAAGCCGGCTGCTCATTCTGGCGACCGTCGGCGCGGCTGCGCCCTTCATCGGTCTGTTCGGCACGGTCTGGGGCATCATGACGGCCTTTCAGGCGATCGCGGCTTCCGAAAGCACCAACCTTGCGGTTGTCGCGCCGGGGATCGCGGAAGCGCTGTTTGCGACCGCGCTCGGCCTGCTTGCGGCGATCCCGGCGGTTATCGCCTACAACAAATATTCCCACGATGTCGGCAAGGCCGTTTCCCGCATGGAAGGGTTCGCCGACGAGTTTTCAGCGATCCTGTCCCGCCAGATCGACGAGAGGGGCTGAACCATGGCCATGCAGGTCAGTTCAGGCCAGTCGGGCGGACGGCGCGGACGGCGCCGGCGTCGGAATGCGCCGATGAGTGAAATCAACGTGACGCCCTTCGTGGACGTCATGCTGGTTCTGCTGATCATTTTCATGGTGGCCGCGCCGTTGCTGACCGTGGGCGTGCCGATCGATCTTCCGGAAACCCGCGCCAAGGCGCTTGAAGGGGATACGGAGCCGATAACGATCTCGGTGAATTCCGCCGGAGAGATCTTCATTCAGGATACGCCGATCGCCCTGGACGAGGTGGTGCCGAAGCTCGAGGCCATCGCGTCCAACGGTTACGAGGAGCGCATCTACGTGCGCGGAGATCAGGATGCCGACTATGGCACGATGATGAAGCTCATGGGACGGATCAACGCAGCCGGGTTCAAACGCCTCGGCCTTGTCACTCTGGAAGAACGGGACTCGTAACGCGTCATGCGCGCAGGTCTCATCGCGTCTTTGGCCGGTCATGCGGCTATCCTGCTCTGGGGCATTGCAGCCTTTCCGGACGCGGAGAGTTATTCTGTGCCCGCAGTGGATTCCCTTCCGGTCGATCTGGTGCCGATCGAGGAATTCACGCGCCTGCGGATCGGTGAGAAAACCGCCGAGATCCGGGAAGTCGCAGCGGTGGCGCCCAGCAAGACACCTTCGGAAAAACCGACCGAACCCGACGAGAAGCCGGGCGAGAGCAACGTCCAGCAGCCGACACCGCCGACCCCGGCACCGACGCCCGCACCCGAGCCGACACCAGCACCCGAGGAGGTCGCGGAACCCGAGCCTGAGCCGGCACCGGCGCCCGCTCCGGAGCCCGAGCCCGCCCAGGCGGCCGAGCCGGTGCCTGCCGCTGAACCCGCTCCGGAACCCGAGCCGCAGCAGGAAGCTGCACCGGCCCCGCAGCCGATCGTCACAAGCGTGGCTCCGCGGTCGAAGCCGGCTGCGCCGAGAAGGACGCCCGAACCACCGGACGAGAATTTCGACAGCACACAGATCGCGGCTCTCTTGAACAAGGTCGAACCGGCGAAACAGTCCGGCGCGTCGTCGCAGCAGCCGGCCTCGCTCGGATCCAACAGGGGGCAGCAGGATGTGCGCATGAGCCAGTCGGAGCTCGACGCGCTCCGGGGCCAGGTGGCGCAATGCTGGAGCCCGCCGGTCGGTGCGGTCGGTGCGGAAGATCTCAAGGTCCGGGTCCGCTTCAACCTTTCGCGCGGCGGAGACGTCTCGGGCGGCCCGGAGGTGCTCAATTCAAGCAGCAATCCGGCCTTCGGGGCCGCCGCAAGCAGTGCCGTGCGCGCTATCATGCGCTGCCAGCCATATTCCCTGCCGGATGCGAAATACGACGCATGGCAGGAAGTCATCATAAACTTTGACCCGAGAGAGATGCTTGGGGGATAGTCCGGCCTGGCCGAACTGATTGTCGATAAGGGAGCTGTTGTGCTCATGCGTGGAATACTGAAAAAACTTTCTGTTCTCGCTGACCGGAAATCCGTCGGGCTTGCCGTCCTGATGGCTTTGGCGACCGTTATCGTGCCGCGACCGGCCTCGGCGCTCGTTGAAATCGATATAACCCAGGGCAACATCGAGCCGTTGCCGATCGCCCTGCCATCGTTTTCCGCCGACGGCGGCGACAGCAAGCTGGCCGCAGACATGACGTCGGTGATCGCAGCCGATCTGAAACGCTCCGGCCTGTTCAATCCGCTGGACCCGGCCAGCTTCATCCAGAAGAACATGAGCGTGAATTCCACGCCGCGCTTTGGCGACTGGCGGCAGATTTCAGCGCAGGCGCTGGTCACGGGGACGGTCATCAAGCAGGCGGACGGGCGGCTGCGTGCCGAATTTCGCCTCTGGGACGTGTTCGCGCAGGAGCAGATGCTTGGTCAGCAGTTCTACACGACGCCGGAAAACTGGCGACGCCTGGCGCATATCATTTCGGACGCGATCTACGAACGGCTGACCGGTGAGAAAGGTTATTTCGACACGCGCATTGTTTTCGTCGATGAAACCGGCCCCAAGGACAAACGCATCAAGCGTCTGGCGATCATGGACCAGGACGGCGCCAACGTGCGGTACCTGACGCGAGGCGATGATCTGGTACTTACACCGCGCTTCTCGCCGACCAGTCAGGAAGTCACCTACATGTCCTATGGCGGTGCGGATCCGAGCGTCTATCTTCTCAACATCGAGACCGGACAGCGCGAAATCGTCGGTAACTTCCCCGGCATGACCTTCGCGCCCCGATTCTCACCGGACGGCCAAAGCGTCGTCATGAGCCTGCAGCAGGGCGGCAATGCGAATATCTTCAAGATGGATCTCAGGTCCCGCCAGACGACGCGGCTGACCAATTCGGCCGCCATCGACACGAGCCCCTCCTTTTCGCCGGACGCACGGCAGATCGTCTTTGAATCCGACCGGGGCGGCTCGCAGCAGCTGTATGTCATGAATGCGGGCGGCGGCGAGGCAACGCGTATCTCGTTCGGACCCGGCCGGTATTCAACGCCTGTCTGGTCGCCGCGCGGCGACCTGATTGCCTTCACCAAACAGCACCAGGGGCGGTTCATGATCGGTGTCATGCGCCCGGACGGCAAGGGCGAGCGCATCCTGACCGAGGGCTATCACAACGAAGGGCCGGCCTGGTCTCCCAATGGTCGGGTGCTGGTGTTCTTCCGCGATACGCCTGGCGCCAACGGCGGGCCGCAGGTGTGGACGGTCGATCTGACCGGTTACAACGAGCAGCGGGTGGAAACCCCGGCCTTCGCGTCGGATCCGTCCTGGTCGCCGTTGATCGACTGAGAATTCGTGCGGCCTCTTTGCCTGATGTCACTGGGCGGCAGGCCGCACGGGAACTTCGATACAGCCTTGACAGACAGGTTGTGTTAGGAGGTTGTTAACCATGTTTGCAAAGACGGTTTTAACCAGGTTTGGCTAGAAAGCGTTTACCAAAGACCAGAAGATCCATGCGGTCAGGTTGGCGGGGCTGGGGATTAGGAGACAGGAATGTTCAAACGAGAAAACGCCGTTCAGGGCGCGCGATGGATTGCCATCTGTTTCGCGGTTCTGTTTGCGGCGGCATGTGCCCAGACAAAACCGGACGGGCTTGCAGGTAATGTGAAGCCCGGCACAGGCCAGGACTTCGTGGTGAATGTCGGCGACCGGGTGTTCTTCGAAGAAGACCAGTCGGTGATAAATGCACAGGCTCAGGCGACACTCGCCAACCAGGCAAAATGGCTGGGCCGCTATTCGCAGTACACGATTACCGTGGAAGGCCATGCCGACGAACGCGGTACGCGCCAGTACAACATTGCTCTGGGCGCGCGGCGTGCACAGGCCGCACGGGACTATCTCGTCTCCCAGGGCGTGAATGCGTCGCGCATCAAGACGATTTCCTACGGCAAGGAACGTCCGGTGGCCGTGTGTAACGACAACAGCTGCTGGTCCCAGAACCGGCGTGCGGTGACGGTTCTCAACAACGCCACCAACTGATCGGATCGAACTGCCGATCTGAATCTGAGGCCGGACCTTGTGTCCGGCCTCAGTCTGTTTACAGATCCTCAATTCGTCATCCCGGACGCAGCGTAGCGAAGATCCGGGATCGGTGAGCCGAGGGTCGTCTACAGAAATGCCTCGGCTCTAACCGGGCTTACGGCTCTCCGGTCCCGGCGCGCGCTTCGCTTGGCAGGGATGACGGCTGTAAAGCTATGACTTCGTTGTCAGGTTGGGCCGGATTCTTCCCGCTGAAAGCAGTCGCTGCCAAAATTTAGCCGAAGTCCGGGCGCTCTGTGCCCTTGAGTACAGAGCCGGGCATGATACATACCGGAAGGTATGAGACGTCATGCACACGGATCTGCGTCGGTATTGGCACATTTGTCCGATCCGTTGGTGCTCGGCAAATCCCAAACCGGAGGAGCGAATGCGGAATTTAAGGGGACTGGCAGGTCTCGTCATGGCGCTGGTTTTCATCGCCACTGCTACACCGTCCGAGGCCCAGCTGTTCGGACGCAAGAATGATGATTCATCTGTCCGGATTGGCCAGCTGGAAGAGCGTATCCGGGTGCTGACCGGGCAGATCGAGCAACTGTCCTATCAGATGCGGGAACTGCAGGACCAGATGCGCCGCATGCAGGAAGACAACGAATACCGCTTCCAGCAGCTGGAAGGCGGAACGCCGGGCAAACGGTCTGACGCCGCACCGGGGAGCACTGCACCCGGGCTCTCCCCGGACGGAACTCCGGAAACGGGTACCCTGATTGCACCGGGCGGCGGGTTCGCGACCCTCCCGTCCGACGGATCGGGCGACAGCGACTGGTCTCAGTCCGGCGGTTATGAAGGCCCGACCGGGCTGCCGTCCGACGGACCGATCGATCTGTCCGCTCTGGCTCAGGGGCTGGAAAACCTGCCTGGCGCGGGAGGGGACTTCGTTCCCGATCCGGGTCTGGCCACGAATGACGATCAGATCGCCAGCGTCATCGGCACCAGCGATCCCCGCGCGGATTACGATCAGGCCTATTCCCTTGCGGTCAATGGCGACTATGCCGCGGCCGAACAGGGATTCCGCACATTCCTGGAAAACTATCCCGAAGACGCACTGTCGGCCAATGCCCAGTACTGGCTGGGAGAAAGCCTGCTTGCACAGCAGAATTTCCGTGAAGCCGCGGATGCGTTTCTGAAGACCTACACGGATCATCCCGGCAATGAGAAGAGCCCGGACAGTCTCCTGAAGCTCGGCGTGTCGCTGCGCGGTCTGGGTGAGGCGGATGCTGCCTGCGCAACCTTCTCCGAACTCCTCAACAAATATCCGAATGCCGCCCCCGCCGTTCTGTCACAGGCCCGGGATGAGCGCCGCCGTGCACAATGTACCTGACGGGCCGGTCGAGCCGCCGGTAGAGCATTCAGAGCTCCCGGACGAAGACATTGATTTTCTTTTCAGCGGTCTGAAATCCTTTTCGAAGCTCGCTCTTGCTGTCTCGGGCGGAGCGGATTCCTCAAGTCTTCTTGTTCTTTTCAGCGAATGGATGAGACGCACGTCCTGGCAGGGCGATGCGGAAGTCATCTGTGTCGATCACGGGCTGCGCCCGGACAGCGCCGCAGAAGCGAATTTCGTCGCAAAGATGGCCGCCGATCAGGGCCTGCCGGCGAAAATCCTTCGTTGGGAAGGGGAAAAGCCCGCCAGCAATGTCCAGGAGGAAGCGCGCCAGGCGCGCTATCGGCTGATCGCCGGTCATATGCGGCAGTCAGGTGCCCAGGCCCTTGTGCTGGCACATCATCTGGACGATCAGGCCGAAACGTTTCTGGACCGGTTGACGCGCGGCAGCGGGCTTTCCGGACTGGGTGCCATGGCGGAGGACGAGGCGGATGGTCCACACGGACTGAGACTGCTGCGGCCGCTTCTGAGCGTACCGAAAAGCCGCCTGGAGGCGAGTCTGATACAGCGCGGTCGGTCATGGTGCTCCGATCCTTCCAACCAGGACCTGAAATACAAACGCAGCCGCCTGCGCGCGATCATGTCGCTGCTGGCCGAAGAAGGGCTTACCGCCAGCCGGATCGCACAGACGGCCGGACATCTGCGCCGGGCGCGCGAAGCCCTTGAGACAACGCTCCAGACCCTGGTGCAACAGCATGTCACGGAGCATCCGGCAGGTCCGCTCAGGATGAGCCGGGAAGCCTACCGTGCGACCGCGAAAGACCTGCGGCTGCGGCTGCTGGCAAGATTGGCATCTGGCGCGGTGGGAAGCCGTGTCCGGATCAGGTTCCGCAAACTGGAATCTCTGGATCTTGTGCTGGGCGGCGAAGACGATTGCCGGCATACGCTTGCAGGTGCAGTTTTTGACGCGGACGGCAGCACGATCCGGGTCTGGAAGGAAGTGGGCAGGACGGCTCCCGAAACGCTTGCTGTCACGGCTGTCCCGGGCATCTGGGACAATCGCTACCGGTATTGGCTGCCCTCGGAAGTGTCAGCGTCGGATTTCTTGGGCAAGCTGCATCTGGGTCCGCTCTGCCACGCACCGGTTCAGGCCAGGGATGTTGCCTGGCCGGGCGGCTGGCCGAAGGAGGCCTTCGACTGTTCGCCGGTCGTATGGACGGCGGAGGGCATTATCGGCGGATCTTCTCTCACGACACATCTGCCGATCGGTAATTCTGACGAGGCGATTGCGCTGAATCTGGAGAGAACACCATTCCTGCACAATTTGCAGGCTGAATATCTTTATGGTGGAGGCCAAGATGAGGAAATCTAGAGTTTTCCTCGGGTTCAACATCTGTTAGAGCTCCGAACTTAACAAATTAGTCAGTGCATCTGCGCAACTATGGCGCACCGCCTTGGCAGCGGGCCTTGGGCGACCTATCTTCGCTTGAAGGAAAATAACCGCGTGAGTTATGTCGCGTCGGGCGGTTAAGGGAACAAAATGAACGCACATTTTCGCAATTTCGCCCTTTGGGTGATCATCGCCTTGCTGTTGATCGCACTGTTTCAACTGTTTCAAAGTCCCGCGCAGAATGGCGCGACGAATGATATCGCTTATTCGGACTTCATGAAGCAGGTCGACAATGGTGAAGTCAGATCCGTCACCATCCAGGAACAGAAAATCTCCGGCAGCTACAACAGCGGCGGCGCGTTCCAGACCTATGCACCCGACGGGGCGCAATATGTCGACGAGCTGCGCAGCAAGGGCGTGTTGATCAATGCCCGCCCGCCGTCGGAAAGTTCTCCGTTGCTCGGAGCGCTGTTCTCCTGGCTTCCAATGCTGATCATTCTCGGCATCTGGATCTTCGTGATGCGTCAGATGCAAGGCTCCGGCGGCAAGGCTATGGGTTTCGGTAAATCCAAGGCCAAGCTTCTGACCGAGGCACATGGCCGGGTCACGTTCGAAGACGTTGCCGGTATCGATGAAGCCAAGGAAGATCTGCAGGAGATCGTGGAATTCCTGCGCGATCCGCAGAAGTTCCAGCGCCTCGGTGGCCGCATCCCGCGCGGTGTGCTGCTGGTCGGCCCTCCGGGCACCGGTAAGACCCTGACGGCCCGTGCCGTCGCAGGCGAAGCCAACGTGCCGTTCTTCACCATCTCGGGTTCCGACTTCGTGGAAATGTTCGTCGGTGTGGGTGCGTCCCGTGTTCGCGACATGTTCGAGCAGGCGAAGAAAAACTCGCCCTGCATCATCTTCATCGACGAGATCGACGCTGTCGGCCGTCATCGTGGCGCCGGTCTCGGCGGCGGCAATGACGAGCGCGAACAGACCTTGAACCAGTTGCTGGTCGAGATGGACGGTTTCGAGCCGAACGAAGGCGTGATCATCATCGCCGCGACCAACCGTCCGGACGTGCTCGATCCGGCACTTCTGCGTCCTGGCCGTTTCGATCGTCAGATCGTCGTGCCGAACCCGGACATCACCGGCCGCGAAAAGATCCTGAAAGTGCATATGCGCAAGGTGCCGCTGGCGCCGGATGTGGACATCAGGACGCTTGCACGCGGCACACCGGGCTTTTCCGGCGCGGATCTGATGAACCTCGTCAACGAGGCTGCCCTGCTTGCCGCCCGCCGTTCCAAGCGGTTGGTGACCATGGCCGAATTCGAGGACGCCAAGGACAAGGTTATGATGGGTGCGGAACGCCGCACGCTGGTCATGACCGAGGAAGAAAAGAAGCTGACGGCCTATCACGAGGCCGGCCATGCGCTGGTCGCGCTGCATCAGGAAGCCTCCGATCCGATCCACAAGGCCACCATCATCCCGCGCGGTCGTGCGCTGGGCATGGTCATGCGTCTGCCGGAAAAGGACCAGGTGTCTCTGACGCGGGCCAAGTGCAAGGCCGATCTCGCCGTTGCCATGGGTGGCCGCGTGGCCGAGGAGATGATCTTCGGTTACGAGAAGGTCACTTCCGGAGCCTCTGGCGACATCCAGATGGCCACCAAGCTGGCACGTGCCATGGCAACCCAGTTCGGCATGTCCGACAAGCTGGGACCGCTGCTTTACGGCGAGAACCAGGAAGAGGTGTTCCTCGGCCATTCGGTCGCCAAGAACCAGAGTGTCTCCGACGAGACCCAGAAGATCGTCGACGCGGAAATCAAGTCCTTCGTCAATCAGGGCTATGAGACCGCGAAGAAAATTCTGGGCGATTTCGAGGACGAGCTCCATACCATCGCCAAGGGTCTCCTGGAATATGAGACGCTCTCCGGCGATGAGATCAAGGGGCTTCTGGTCGGCAATCCGCCGGTTCGCGATACGGATGACGACCAGCCTGTCGGTCGTTCCTCCGCAGTGCCGAGCGCCGGCGCGAAACGCGGCGGTGACGAGCCGAGCGGCGGCATGGAACCGCAACCGCAGTCCTGATTGCTTGCGGGCAATCAACGCAATGACATCGAATGCCCGGCGCAAGCCGGGCATTTTCGTTCCGGGCTTTGCGGATTGTCAGTGAATGGTAACAATTGCTCACATATTTTGAAGCACAGGCGGTGCGAACTGCGCTAAATATGCGCTCGATCGACCTGCATTGGTGCGAAGTCGCACAAATAAGACAATTCAACGGACATGATTGATGCGTAAGTTTTTCGGGACCGACGGTATTCGCGGCCAGGCCAATACATATCCCATGACGGCTGAGATGGCTCTGAAGGTCGGGATGGCTGCCGGGCTGGTGTTCAAGAACGGCGGCCACCGCCACCGGGTGGTCATCGGCAAGGACACGCGTCTTTCCGGATATATGCTTGAGAACGCGCTGGTGGCCGGGTTTACGTCCGTCGGCATAGACGTTTTTCTGCTCGGGCCGATGCCCACGCCGGCGGTGGCCATGCTTACCCGTTCGCTCAGGTCGGATCTCGGCGTGATGATTTCCGCCTCGCACAATCCTTTTCAGGACAACGGCATCAAGTTCTTCGGACCCGACGGTTTCAAGCTCAGCGACGAGATCGAGAAGACCATCGAGAAGCTGATCGAAGTCGACCTGACGTCCCGTCTGCCGGCAGCAAGCGACCTTGGCCGGGCAAAGCGTATCGACGGCGCTCAGCAGCGCTATATCGAATTCGCCAAACGCACCCTGCCGCGAGAAATGAGCCTTGAGGGTCTGCGCGTGGTCATAGATTGCGCAAATGGGGCAGCCTACAAGGTGGCTCCCGAAGCCCTGTGGGAGCTTGGCGCGGACGTGATCACAATGGGTGTCTCGCCGGACGGATTCAACATCAACAAGGAATGCGGTTCCACGTCCACCGACGCGTTGTCCGAAAAGGTGCATGAAGTCAGGGCGGATATCGGTATCGCGCTCGACGGGGATGCGGACCGTGTCATCATCGTCGATGAGAACGGCGCTGTTGTCGACGGTGACCAGTTGATGGCCGTGGTTGCGCAATCCTGGCAGGCGAGCAACCGGCTGTCGGGGCAGGGTATCGTTGCGACAGTGATGTCGAACCTCGGTCTGGAACGGTATCTTGAAAGCCTTGGCCTCAGCCTTGCCCGTACACGGGTGGGAGACCGCTATGTGGTCGAACACATGCGTGCCAACGGCTTTAACGTCGGCGGAGAACAGTCGGGACATATCGTCCTGTCCGATTTCGCCACCACCGGCGACGGTCTGATCGCCGCTCTACAGGTGCTTGCCTGCGTGAAGGATCAGAACAAGCCGGTGTCGGAAGTCTGCCGCCGGTTCGAGCCGGTGCCCCAGGTTCTCAAGAACGTGCGATACAGTGGCGGTACGCCGCTGGAGAAGGATCTCGTCAAGTCCGCCATTGAAGATGGCGAGGCGCGTCTCGGAAAATCCGGCCGTCTGGTGATACGCGCCTCCGGCACAGAACCTCTTATCCGGGTGATGGCGGAAGGCGACGACGCGGAGCTTGTCAACCAGGTCGTCAACGATATCGCCGGTGTCGTGGCTTCCGCCGCGGCCTAAACTCCCGTAACGGAAACTGAAGCACCCTGATTGGAGAGCGGTTTTAATGTTTCGTAAATAAAACCGTCTTAATTAAGGTTGTGTTAAGGTAAAAAATCACGGTTAAAGAACAGAGTTAAGCTACCTTTAATGAATTCTCGTCACTATGCCCTTGAGTTTGATGTGTCCGATATCGGTTGAAGCGGACGCTCACTGGAAGAGGACGAGGACATGGACAATTTTTTTAAGCGTTTGTCTTTGACCGGCTTTGCTGTTGCACTTTCCACTGCGGGTTATGCTGCGGATTTGCCGGCCCCGGTCATTGAGCACATTCCGCAAATCCCGGTAGCCGCGGGCGGCTTATACCTGCGCGGCGATATCGGCTACAAGATCTACGGTGATCCAAGCGGTAGCTTCAACGATCCGGATATCGGGGACCTGCGCTTTGAACGCGAGTCGATAGACAACGCATGGATGATCGGCGTCGGCGTCGGTTACCAGTTCAACGACTACTTCCGTTCCGATGTCACGATTGACTATGAGACTGCTGCGAGCGTCAAGGGTTACGCAGTCTGCGGTAGCTGTTCCGGCGGATACTCGGAAGAAGGCACCGACATCGACATCTGGACCGTAATGCTGAACGGCTATGTCGATCTGGGAACCTGGAACAGGATCACGCCTTACGTCGGTGCGGGTATCGGTGCGTCCTACGTGACAACCAACAACACCTACTCGATCAATCCGGGCGGTTCCGGCCGTACCGACTACGACGGCAAGCACAGCGAGTGGAATTTCGCATGGGCACTTATGGCAGGTGCGTCCTATGCCGTAACCGACAACTGGTCTCTTGATGCCGGTTACCAGTATCGCGATCTGGGTGATGCGGCGACTGTGAAGCTGCATGATGCGGGTACCGGAGAGACCCGCGTCGAGTGGGAAGATCTGACCGCTCACGAAATTCGCCTTGGAGTCCGCTACACCTTCAACTCCATGAGGACTGCGGCTGCTCCGGTTTATTACGAGCCGCAAGGGCCGATCATGAGTAACTTCTGATCCTCTTCTACAGCGTATTTGCAAAGGCCGGTCCCTGGACCGGCCTTTGTTGTTTTTCGGCCGAATTGATTTGACCGGCTGTAAGGATCGTCTTATTCCCACAGGTGGGCCACCCCTCCCCAACGAGGGGCTACTATCTGTGAGGGTAGACGGATATGACAGATCTCATCGCAAAGCCGGACGTGCGTCCGGCCAATCCCAATTTTTCTTCAGGTCCCTGCGCCAAGCGTCCCGGATGGGCGCTTGAGAACCTCGGCGATGCGCCTTTGGGCAGGTCCCACCGCGCCAAGCCGGGCAAGGCGAAGCTTGCTGAAGCCATCGAGCTGACCCGCAAGGTGCTTCAGGTGCCGGACGACTACCGGATCGGCATCGTTCCGGCCTCCGACACCGGGGCCGTCGAAATGGCGCTCTGGTCGTTGCTTGGCGCACGCGGCGTCGACATGCTGGCCTGGGAGAGCTTCGGCTCCGGCTGGGTCACCGATGTGATCAAGCAGCTCAAGCTGGACAACGCTCGTGTGCTGGAAGCTCCCTATGGTGAGCTGCCGGATCTTTCCCAAGTCGATTTTTCAAACGATGTCGTCTTCACCTGGAACGGCACCACGTCCGGCGTACGCGTGCCGGATGGCGCCTGGATCCCGGCGGACCGGGAAGGCCTGACGATTTGCGACGCAACGTCCGCCGCCTTCGCGCAGGATCTCCCCTACGACAAGCTCGATGTGGTGACGTTCTCCTGGCAGAAGGTCCTGGGCGGAGAAGCTGCCCATGGTGTCCTGATCCTCAGCCCGCGCGCCGTCGAACGGCTGGAGAGCTACAGCCCCGCCTGGCCACTGCCGAAAATCTTCCGCCTGACCAAGGGCGGCAAGATGATCGAAGGCGTCTTCAAGGGCGAAACGATCAACACGCCCTCCATGCTCTGCGTCGAAGACTATCTCGATGCGCTGAAATGGGCGGACGGTCTCGGCGGACTTTCCGGGCTGCGTGCCCGGGCGGATGCCAACCTGAAGGTTCTTGCCGATTGGGTGGAGACATCGGACTGGGTGGATTTTCTCGCCGTCGACCCGGCGACTCGGTCCAACACATCCGTCTGTCTGAAAGTCACCGATCCGGGCGTTCAGGCGCTTGGCGCGGCGGAACAGGCCGCTTTCGCGAAGTCGATTGCCGGTGCGCTGGATGCGGAAGGTATCGCCTATGACATCGGCGCCTACCGTGACGCCCCGTCCGGATTGCGCATCTGGGCCGGAGCGACGATCGAGACAGCGGATCTGAAAGCCCTGACCTTGTGGCTCGACTGGGCCTTCCAAGCTGAAAAATCGAAACTGCCTCAGGCCGCCTGAGCATTTCCCTTCAATGACGACACCACCTGGCGGGTTCCCGCCAGGATTGTTACTCGTATTTCAGGAGATGCCCAGATGGCTCCCAAGGTATTGATTTCAGACAAGTTGTCCCCCGCTGCAGTGCAGATCTTCAAGGACCGCGGTATCGAGGCCGATTTCCTGCCCGATGTCGGCAAGGACAAAGAAAAGCTGCTGGAAATCATCGGCCAGTATGATGGCCTGGCTATCCGCTCCGCCACCAAGGTGACCGAAAAGATCATCGCCGCTGCCGGTAAGTTGAAGGTGATTGGCCGGGCCGGCATCGGCGTCGACAATGTCGATATTCCCAAGGCCACCGCCCGCGGCATCATCGTGATGAACACGCCCTTCGGCAACGCCATCACCACGGCGGAGCACGCGATTTCCATGATGATGTCGGTCACCCGACAGATTCCCGCAGCCGACGCCTCCACCCAGGCCGGAAAGTGGGAGAAGTCGCGGTTCATGGGCCGTGAGATCACCGGCAAGACGCTGGGGCTGATCGGCTGCGGAAATATCGGCTCCATCGTCGCGGACAGGGCAATCGGCCTGAAGATGAAGGTTATCGCCTTCGATCCCTTCCTGACGCCGGAGCGGGCGATGGCGCTCGGGGTCGAGAAGGTGGAGCTCGACGAACTGCTGAGTCGATCCGATGTCATCACGCTGCATACGCCTCTGACCGACAAGACCCGCAACATCATCAATGCGGATGCCATCGCGAAGATGCGCAAGGGATCTTACCTGATCAACTGCGCACGCGGCGGCCTGGCCGACGAGGCGGCCGTGAGGGCCGCGCTCGATGCAGGCAAGCTGGCCGGGGCCGCTTTCGACGTGTTTGTCGACGAGCCGGCGAAGGACAATGTGCTCTTTGGTGCACCGAACTTCGTCTCTACGCCGCATCTCGGCGCTTCCACGTCAGAAGCACAGGAAAATGTCGCGCTGCAGGTCGCCGAGCAGATGTGCGACTATCTTGTCGATGGGGCTGTCCGCAACGCGCTCAACATGCCGTCGATTTCGGCAGAGGAAGCTCCCAAACTGTCTCCATTCGTTCGCCTTGCCGAACAGCTCGGTTCCTTCGCCGGACAGCTGACGGAAACCGGGATTGAAGGCGTGCGGCTGGAATATGCCGGTGCGGTGGCGGAAATGAATGTCCAGGCGCTGACGGCGGCCGCGATCACCGGACTGCTGACGCCACTTCTCCAGACGGTCAACATGGTCTCCGCACCGATCCTGGCAAAGGAACGCGGCATCAAGGTCGAGGAAACCCGCCGGGAAAAACAGGGCGCCTACGAGACTTATATCCGGCTCACCGTGTTCACAGAGCGCCAGGAAAGATCCGTTGCGGGCACCGTCTTCGGAGACGGCAAGCCTCGGATCATCCAGGTGAAGGGCATCAACATGGAAGCTGAACTCGGCCACCACATGCTCTACATCACCAATGAGGACAAACCCGGCTTCATCGGCCAACTGGGTATGGAACTGGGGTCCAGCGGCGTCAACATCGCCACCTTCAACCTCGGACGGTCGGCTCCGGGCGAGGACGCGATCTGTCTCGTTGAAGTGGACGGACCTGTTCCGAACGAGGTCATGGCCCGTCTGGAAGCCGTGTCTCACGTCAAACAGGTGAAGTCGCTGACGTTCTGACGGCAACGAGATCCATAGTCGGATTTTCGGTATCACCCATGTATCCAAGGGCAGGCCCCCGGAGAGACAATCGTCTCTGCGGGGGCTATTCCGTTTGTCTCACGCGGGAGCCTTGCGCTTCAGGATGCGGCCGTCCAGAACGACGAGGCCGGTGAGCAGCACGGCAAAGCCGGCAAGCTGAATCGTATCGAGCTTTTCACCCAGAATGAGCCATCCGAGGAACAGGGCGCTTGCCGGGACAAGCAGCGTGACAAGAGACGCATTGGTGGCGCCGGCTTCCGCCAGAAGCTGGAAATAGATCAGATAGGCTATGGCCGTTGCGATCAGGCCGAGGGCGGCGACGTTCATCCAGACGACAGGGCCGACATCGACCGGTGACCAGCCGGAGCTCGTGAGCAGTGCAACGGGCAGCATGATTGCGCTGGAGCCCATGAGCTGTCCGGTCGCGGAGACCTGCGGCGGCAGGGATTTGAACCGCCGCGCAAATGTCGCGGCGCAGGCATAGGACACAGCCGCCCCCAGGCAGCAGAGTTGGGCCCAGACCGGGTCCGTCGCAAGGCCGGAGAGACTGCCTGACAGCATGACCGCGACGCCTGCGATGCCCAGCACCACGCCGGCAATCCGGTGCGCTTGAAGCGTCTCCTGTTTTACCAGAACCCCTGCCACGAGCACGGTGAAGATGGGGGTGGTAGCATTGAGGATCGATGCCAGTCCCGCGCCGATCACGGTCTGTCCGAGGAACAGGAGCGAGAAGGGGATGGCGTTGTTCAGCAGTCCCATGACGAGGAAGGGGACTGCGAGGCGAAGTTCCAGCCGTGCCAGAAGGTTCCGGTGCCAGAGGTAGACAAGCAGGGCGGCACAGGCGATGGAGACCCTGAAGAAGACCAGCACGAACGGCGGGATCTCGGCCACGGCCACCTTGGCGAACAGGAAGGACCCACCCCAGATGACGCCGAGAACACTCAGCAGGATCCAGTTTCGCAAAGTCATCTGACGATCTCGCAAGCCAATGAATGAGCACCCGGCCTATCACGCCGATGCCTGCCGACCCACCCGAAAAGCGATCTGCCGCGCAGTGCCTCAAAAATGCCAAGGAGAGTATTATGAATGCGGGCCGGAAAAGATTTGGCCGTAGCGTCATAATTTCGGTTCCGAGACTCGCGTGAGCCTGGAATCCTGTCTATAGTCCGCGCCGTTTGCCCCGGTCCGTTTGCCGGGGCTCGTCGTGTTGGCACCCGGGTTACGCCCGGGCTTCGGAAAGCTGCTTCAGGAGAGCAAAGATTAGATGGCGAATGTGGTTGTTGTCGGTTCCCAATGGGGTGACGAAGGCAAAGGCAAGATTGTCGACTGGCTGTCGGAACAGGCCGATGTCATCGTGAGGTTCCAGGGCGGGCACAACGCCGGGCATACGCTGGTCATCGACGGCGTAAGCTACAAGCTTTCCCTTCTGCCGTCCGGCGTGGCGCGGGAAGGCAAGCTGTCGATCATCGGCAATGGCGTCGTCCTTGATCCTCATGCACTTGCGGAGGAAGTCGAACGCCTCGGGCAGCAGGGCGTCGTCGTCACTCCCGAAAGCCTGCGCGTTGCCGAAAATGTCACCCTGATCCTGTCGCTGCATCGCGAGCTGGACGCCCTGCGCGAGAATTCCAACACCGGTACGCGGATCGGCACGACCAAACGCGGCATCGGCCCTGCCTATGAAGACAAGGTCGGACGCAGGGCCATCCGCTTGATGGACCTGAAGAACCTGACCACGCTGCCGGCGAAGATCGACCGTCTGCTCACCCATCACAACGCATTGCGCCGCGGTCTTGGCCAGGACGAGATTTCCGCTCAGGCGATCTATGACGAACTGGCCAGTGTCGCGGACAAGGTTCTGCCCTACATGGACAAGGTCTGGTATCTGCTGGACAATCTGCGCCGTCAGGGCAAGCGGATCCTGTTCGAAGGTGCGCAAGGCGCGCTGCTGGATATCGACCACGGCACCTATCCCTTCGTGACCTCTTCCAACACGGTTGCCGGACAGGCCGCTACGGGGTGCGGTCTAGGTCCCAATTCGATCGGCTATGTGCTCGGCATCACCAAGGCCTATACGACGCGCGTCGGCGAGGGACCGTTTCCGACCGAGCAGCAGAATGAAGTCGGCGAGTTTCTCGGTACCCGCGGTCATGAATTCGGCACGGTTACCGGCCGCCGCCGGCGCTGTGGCTGGTTTGACGCGGTTCTGGTGCGCCAGACCGTCAGCACCTCCGGCATCAGCGGTATCGCACTGACCAAGCTGGACGTCCTCGACGGTCTCGATGAAATCAAGATCTGCATCGGCTACGAGCTGGATGGGGAACGGATCGACTATCTGCCGGCCTCACAGGGTGCGCAGGAGCGGGTGGTTCCGATCTATGAAAGCCTGCCGGGCTGGAAAGAGTCGACCGAAGGGGCTCGGACCTGGGCCGATCTGCCGGCCCAGGCGATCAAATATGTGCGCCATGTCGAGGAACTGATCGGTGCGCCGGTCGCGATCCTGTCGACCAGCCCGGAGCGGGATGACACAATTCTTGTGCAGAATCCTTTCCAGGATTGAGATCTCCGGCGGTAACGGCCCATTATTGAGGGAGGGTTGGGACATTCCACGTTCGCGACTATGTGGACAGGATGCTCCAACCCTTTAAAATTGATCAGCTTTCCGCTTTCATGTGGAGTATCCATGACGGCAGGTTGATCCGGAGCGTTGCGAATCACCAAGTGCTCCACCAAGTAGTCTCAAGTGCGCGTTCGCGCATTGAGCCTGTAGATACGTGTTAGGAAGAAGGTACTGTAGGGTTCGTATGCGAGCGGGATATTTGAAGAAATAGCATCGGTCTTCAAAAACTTGCTATAAGCCTGACAATGATCTGAGAAATTCGGCGCCTGGACATTCGGAAGTCCGAAAAACAGCGCGCTGGAAATTCAGGCCCGCACATATGAGATCCCGGCAGTTCGCCGGTAGGCAGGAAGATGGCTGATTACTATTCAATTCTGAAGAAAACGATCGCGTCCTTGCCGGAAAGCAATGGCGCGGCCCGCAGAAGCGTATACAGCCGGGCGCGTACCGCCATTGTCAATCAGTTGAAAGCCTACGAACCGCCGCTTTCTCCTTCCGAAATCACGGCGGAACAGCTGCGCCTGGAAGAATCGATCCGCAAGGTCGAGGCGGAAGCCGCGCGTGAAAGTCTCGGTCTCGGGCCGGCAGTCCCCAAGCCGGAAGCTCCGGCTGCACAGCCCGCTGCCACGGTGGCGCCACCTGTTGGCCAGGCGGAACCGGCAACCTCCGAGGCCGCCGCGCAAGTCACACCGGTCGAGCATGCTCCCGCCCCGGCTTCTCCCGAGGCGGAGATGCCTTCTCCGCTGAAAGAGACCCTTTCGGAAGCCGAGTCTCTTGGAACTGCGGCCAACCAGGCCGTTCAGAATGCGAAGGACGCAGTCGATCCGGCGCAGGATCAGCAGAGCCTTCAGAGTGCTTCCTCCGAGCGGAAGGAACCGGCATTCGATGACCGGCCCGTAGCGGACGAGGGACTTTTCGAACCGGCCGGCAATGACGAACAGTCCGCTTATGACGGAGCGGATGAGACACCGTCCAAAGGCCGGGAAAAAACGAACGGCCGCACTCGGCGGGACCGGCCAAGCGCCTCGGATGCATTGCGGGAAGGTGGGGGCAGCCGCACCGTTCCTTTCGCGATTGCCGGTGTTCTGGTTCTGCTGCTTGCAGGAGCGGGCGCGTATTTTCTCCTGCCTTCCGGCGACAAGGTTGCCGATGGCGGGGC
This sequence comes from uncultured Roseibium sp., assembly GCF_947496995.1. Lineage (GTDB taxonomy): Bacteria > Pseudomonadota > Alphaproteobacteria > Rhizobiales > Stappiaceae > Roseibium. The sequence continues at coordinate 581,639 of NZ_CANMFD010000003.1, read as the reverse complement.
AGGGACGGTCACCATTCCGGCCGAAACAGCATCCGCGCCGCAGCCCGCCCCTGAAGAGCAGGTTGCCGCTTCCGAGGAAGCTCCGGTCGATGCAGACACCTCCAAAAACACGGACCGGCTGTTGAACGACGGCGAAGCGGAAGTGGTCGCGCCGGATGCGCGAACCGTCACCACCACGACAATCACGCCGCAGGAACCACCTGCCTCGGAAGCTGACGGAACCTCGGTTGCGGCCAGTGCGGAGAGCGAACCGGCTGCTGGGGCGCCGCTTGCGACCGAAACACCCTTGAACCCGATCGATACGCCCGCGATTGTCGATGAGCCCGCCGCGGTCCCGCAGGACAATCTGGCAGTCGTCGCCCCTGAAGAAGCAACCCCGTCCGAAACAGCCGTAGCCCTTGAGCCCGGGGTTCAGAGATCCATCCTTTATGAAGAGGGCGAGGAGGCCGGCGGTGCGGGTACGGCGGCGCAAGGTGCCGTGGTCTGGAGCGTTGAAGAAGAGACGGATCTCGACGGCAAGGCTCAGGCGGTCCTGAGTGCATCGGTGGAAATTCCCGAGCGGGATGTGAAGGTCGATATCCGCATCAAGCCGAATGACGACACGTCTCTTCCGGCAAGTCACCTTGTGGAAATAAAATACGAATTTCCGGAGACTTTCGCCGCGGGTGATGTCGTGAACGTTCCAGGTCTCGTGATGAAGCCCACGGAAGAAGCGCGCGGCGATGCGTTGATCGGCGCATCCGTCAAGGTGTCTCCCGGCTTCTTCTGGATTGCGCTTTCCAGCCTGCCGAACGAACAGCAGCGCAATCTGGCTCTGTTGCGGGAACGTGGATGGATCGATATTCCGATGCTCTACGAAAACGGCAAGCGCGGCATCCTGACCCTTGAAAAGGGCAGCGACGGCGAAGAAGCTGTCGAAAAGGCTGTCACTGCCTGGCAGGCTGGCTGATCGATATACAGCCCGTATAATCTTCAAAAGCTGAGACGTGGCGGCTTGCCTTTTTCAATTGAAGAAGGCATGTTCCGTCTTGGTCCGAGGGGTGCTCCGGTGACCGGAGCTGAGATGGTGTTGAGCCGAACCCTTAGAACCTGATCCGGGTCATGCCGGCGAAGGGACGGAATCCTTAGCCTTATCCCGGATCTCCAATGTCAATTTCGGCGTGTCCGAAGACGGGAGATCCTATGCGTTGTTGCCTGCCATTGCGGCGGCTTCTGTGTCCGCAGAAACCGCTCGCCAATATGATCACCCCGCAGCCGCCGCCTATGGCCGGAGGGGTATCATGAAGCCATTTCTGGCCGTATTGCTGAAGTTTCTTACCGGTGTTGTCGTCACCTTCGGCATCTGGGCGGTGATCGTTGCCGTGCTGCAGCCGCCGTCGTTCATGCTGCCGGCACCCGGCGATGTCCTGCTGGCCTTTCCCGAGCATGCCGGCTTTCTGCTGCATCATGCGAGCATCACTGCCTATGAGACCGTGCTCGGCTTTACGCTCGGGGTCATTTCGGGAGGCCTGCTGGCCATTTCCGTCTGGCTGTTTCCGCTGGCCGGCCGCGTGATCATGCCGCCCGTTCTCGTCACCCAGGCATTGCCTGTGTTCGCCATCGCCCCGGTTCTGGTGCTTTGGCTCGGGTTCGGCATGTCCTCCAAGATCGTCATGGCCATCCTGGTGATCTTCTTCACGGTCACTTCAACGGTTTACGACGGCCTGAGGCGGCTCGACACCGGGCTTGTCGATCTTGCCCGGCTCTACAGGGTGCCCCGGCACCGCGAGCTTTGGATTTTCCGGATCCCCGCCGCCTTGCCGGCCTTTGCGTCCGGGCTTCGCGTCGCGGCCGTTTTCGCTCCCATGGGAGCGGTCATCGGTGAATGGGCAGGCGCCAAGGGTGGGCTGGCTTTCATCATGCTGCAGGCGAATGCCCGCGGGAATGCGGACATGCTGTTCGCCGCGGTCATTCTTCTCGCCCTGATGGTGCTGGCCATGCGCTATGCCGTCGAACAACTCACCCGAATTCTGGTTCCCTGGCAGGTCGAAGACTGACCGCCTCAATCTGGAGGATTGAATGAAAAAAACGCTCCTTTCCCTGACGCTCGCCGCCGGACTGCTCACAAGCGCGCCGGTGCAGGCAGCCGAGAAACTGACCGTTCTTCTGGACTGGTTCACCAATCCGGACCATGCGCCGGTGATCACCGCGCAAACGAAGGGTTTTTTCGAAGCTGAAGGCCTTGACGTGGAACTGATCGAACCGGCGGATCCGGCCATGCCGCCGAAACTGGTGGCGGCGGGGCAGGGAGATATCGCCGTCTCCTATCAGCCGACGCTGCACGCGCATATCGAGGAAGGCCTGCCGCTGTCCTGGATCGGAACGCTCGTCGCGACGCCCCTGAACAGCCTGATCGTGCTGAAAGACGGGCCGATCAAGGAGCTGAAAGACCTGAAGGGCATGACCGTCGGTTTTTCAGTGTCCGGGTTCGAGGACGCCATGCTCGGCCAGATGCTGAAATCCGTCGACCTGACGATGGATGATATCGAGCTCATCAACGTCAACTTCGCCCTGTCCCCGGCGCTGATGTCCGGTCAGGTCGATGCGGTGATCGGCGGATACCGCAATTTCGAGCTGACCCAGATCGAAATCGAGGGCAGGGAAGGCAAGGCGTTCTTCCCTGAAGAAAACGGGGTTCCGGCCTTTGACGAGCTGATCTATGTGGTCAACAAGGACAAGACGGGTGATCCGCGTTTTGCGAAATTCCTGGCGGCCGTCGAGGCAGCGACCATCTATCTGACCAACCATCCGGACGACGCGTGGGATGCCTTCATCGAAGCCTATCCGCATCTCAATGACGAACTCAACAAGCGCGCCTGGGCAGACACGCTGCCGCGCTTTGCCAAACGCCCTGCGGCTCTTGACGCCGGACGTTACCAGCGGTTCGCGGAATTCATGGCCGAAGCGGGTCTGATCAGCAAGGTGGTTCCGGTCGAGACCTATGCGGTTGAGATCAGATAGTTTTTTGCTCTGCGTCTTCAAAACAAAACGCCGGGGCATTTGCCCCGGCGTTTTGTTTTCCCGTTCTCGAATCGCGCTCAGGCGGCCGGTTGTTCCATCGACCGGGCGCTGTTGCGCACCGCTTTCTGGACCTTCTCGAAGGCACGGACCTCGATCTGGCGGACACGCTCGCGGCTGACGCCAAACTCGCCGGACAGGTCCTCAAGCGTCATCGGGTCCTCCGACAGGCGGCGGGCTTCGAATATACGGCGCTCGCGGTCGTTCAGAACGTCCATGGCGTCGCTCAGCAACTTGCGGCGCATGTCCAGTTCTTCCTGGTTCGCCAGCAGGGTTTCCTGGCTCTCGCTTTCGTCCACGAGCCAATCCTGCCACTCACCGGCGTCGGCTTCGGCGCGCACCGGTGCGTTCAGGCTGGCATCGCCGCCGAGACGGCGGTTCATGGAGATCACTTCCTCCTCGGACACGCCGAGGCGGGTGGCGATTTCAGCTACCTGATCCGGTTTCAGATCGCCCTCGTCCAGCGCCTGGATCTTGCCCTTGAGCCGGCGCAGGTTGAAGAAAAGACGTTTCTGGTTCGCGGTCGTGCCCATTTTGACCAGCGACCAGGAGCGCAGGATGTATTCCTGGATCGCGGCCTTGATCCACCACATGGCATAGGTGGCGAGACGGAAGCCCTTGTCGGGTTCGAAGCGCTTGACCGCCTGCATGAGGCCGACGTTGCCTTCGGAAACGACTTCGCCGATCGGCAGCCCGTAGCCACGGTACCCCATGGCGATCTTGGCAACGAGACGCAGGTGGGAATTGACGAGACGCTCGGCCGCTGCCGGGTCCTCATGCTCCTTGTAGCGCTTGGCGAGCATGTACTCTTCCTGCGGCTGAAGCATCGGGAATTTGCGGATCTCATCCAGATAACGGCTGAGCCCGCCTTCACCGGCGGTAAGCATCGGTACATTCTGGGCCATGGAAGCACCCCCTTTCGTCAGTTGCGCCCGTTTTTCCCGGCAGCTCCGCAGATCCACGCAAGCAAGCCATTGAGGGAAAAAGATGGACGCAGGTTCGTGTCCTTTCAGGCACACAAGAACCCTTAATATAGGTTGGAATTAGCCGATTGCATGGCAGCAAAACGAAAACGCTTGCTAAAATCCTCGCAAACCCGACAAAAGTTTTTCGAAATCATCCGGGTAAGCGCTTTCGAAACGCAAAGTTTTGCCGTTTACCGGGTGTTCGAAGGCCAGCAGCCCGGCGTGCAGCGCCTGCCTGCGAAATCCGTCGATGAGACCCTTGAGGGGTTCGTCCAGGCGGTTGGATTTTGTCTTGTATCCCGAGCCATAATCATTGTCGCCGATCAGCGGATGGCCGATATGGGCCATGTGAACGCGGATCTGATGCGTGCGGCCGGTTTCCAGTCGGCATTCCATAAGGGAGGCGAGGGGTGGCTGGTCGGCACGCGCGAAGCGTTCCTTGACCTGCCAATGGGTGATGGCGTTGCGGCCGCCGGTCTTCATCACCGCGATTTTCTGCCGGTTGGTGTGCGAACGGGCTAGATTGGCGTCGATTGTGCCTTTCAGATTGAATGGCGCACCCCAGACAAGGGCGGAATAAGCCCGCTCAAGGGGGCCGCTGCGGCCGTGGTCGGCAAACTGGGCCGCAAGCCCCTGGTGCGCCTGGTCGCTCTTGGCAACGACGAGCAGGCCCGATGTGTCCTTGTCGATGCGGTGAACAATGCCGGGACGCCGGATGCCGCCGATGCCCGACAGGCTGTCTCCGCAATGATGGATCAGCGCATTGACGAGCGTGCCGGTCCAGTTGCCTGCTCCCGGATGGACCACCAGTCCGGCGGGCTTGTCGATGACGATCAGGTGTTCGTCTTCAAAAACCACCGAAATCGGAATGTCCTCGCCCTTGGGCTCGGGGTCTTCCGGTTCCGGCAATTTGAGCGTAAGCGTGTCGCCTTCATTGACCCGGTATTTCGGCTCAACTACTTTCGCGCCGCCGACGGTAACGTCTCCTGATTTGATCAGGGCCTGTATTCTGTTCCGGCTGAGGGCGTCCAGACTGGCCGCCAGTACCGCATCCAGCCGCTTACCGGCATCGGCTGCATCAACCGTCACGCTGAAATCCGCGTCCAGACCGGCCGGATCTTCATGGGAAATATCTGTCATGTCACAACCTGATTATCGGGGCGAAGGGCCGGATGAGGCACCGCTCGATCCGGCTGCCCTCCGCATCCAGGCCAAACTGAAGCGCCTGTTGCTCGGATCGTCCCTGGTGATGGTCGCCGGGTTTGTCGCTGTCTTTGCAGCAATCGTTTACAAGATCAACACTTATGAAGCCGATCCGTCCGAGACGGGCTTTGCCGAAACACTCTCCGTGGCACCTGGAACGGAGGTTCTTCAGGCAACGATGTCGGAGGGAATGTTGCTCCTCCTGGTAAGTGAAGAGGGCAAAAAGGCACTGCTGCGCTTCGATCCGGTATCGGGAAAACAACTTGGCCGTACCGAGTTCGTGGCAAGGTGAGCAACCGGGAAACGGCTCCGGCCGGGAAAACGCAAAAAAGAGGTTGCGCCGTTCGCCGCGCCGCCTTATACGCACCTCCTCGGCTTGAGGTAGCATCCTCAAAAAAGTCAGGGCATCCCGTGTGAGTTCACTCGCTGGCAGGATGCTTGAGTACCGCGCGCCCATCGTCTAGCGGTCTAGGACGCCGCCCTTTCACGGCGGAAACACGGGTTCGAGTCCCGTTGGGCGTACCACACTGCAGTCTCGGATATGAGAGCAGTGTTCCCGGCCGCAGCGACTGCGGACACATCATCGAAATGAAGACCGTCCAAGAGTGCCGCGTACGTAATCGTTCTGCGCAAATGGTTTGAGGCATATGGCTCCGGCCTGACGCGGGCCATGCCCTCTCAACGGCTTATGCTGCAGCACCCGTATGCGGGCGCTCCCGACGCACTCAGCCCGAGCAGCAGTGCTTCATAATCATATGTCAGGTCTGACATTCCGTCGGAGCACGCTTCGGTGTAACGGACGATGACCGTCAGGGAATAGGCACCGTCAGCGCTGCCCAGGTAGTGTCCCCAAAGGTCTGACCGTCCTATGCCGGGCGCAAGGCGCAAGTAGTCAAGCTCGATTGGGCTTTCCTGGTCCGGCGAAAGGAACGTGCTGGCGTTTTCGTCGATTGCGACGTTCCAGAACGGTTCCGTTCCAGCGCATTGCAACGCTTCGGGGCGCTCCAGCAGCACGTTTGTGGGTTTCAGGTAACGTGCATTCACCCATCCGACGGTGCCGTTATGTTCGATTTCACGCCAGGTGGCGTCGCCGATGGCCACCGAAATTCCCGTTACCATGACATCAGAGGCGTCGTGCGGAATTGTTCCAATGACCGCAGAGCTGCCGACATCCAGTGTCTGATCGATATCTTCCCGGATATTGAGGACACCGTCCGCGTTTATCCCCGATACGGAATGAGGTTGCGACAACGCAGGCGGGGCGATTAGATTTGTCGACAAGATGGCCGCCAAGAAGAGCTTGCGGAATCCTTTCCCCCGAAAAGATTTCCGGAATTGCCGATGGCTTTCATGGTGCGTGTCTTGACCTTCCGATCCCGGATTCCCAATCGAAGATGCAGGGCGCCCGCCATTCCCATGCCTGCTATTGCTGGTCATGTGCCGGTTGCGCCGGCGTCCTGCCGCCCGGTCTGGATCAGATCCACTTCCGCTTCGGCGGCTATATTCACGAAATCCGGATTGGGGCAGTAGTCGGTCACGAAGGTGTCGACCTGGGACAGATGGGCAACACGGACAGGGGCCGTGCGCTCGAACTTGGTGCTGTCGGCAGCCAGGATGACATGGCGGGCATTGTCCATGATCGTCTTGGTGACCTTCACTTCGCGATAGTCATAGTCGAGCAGGGAGCCGTCGGGGTCGATGGCCGAAGCGCCGATGACGGCGAAATCCACCTTGAACTGGCGCATGAAATCCACGGCAGCCTCGCCGACGATGCCGCCGTCGGAATGCCTTAGGACACCGCCGGCGATCACCACCTCTATCTGGGTATAACCCCGCATCAGGCTGGCGACGTTGATGTTGTTTGTAATGACCATCAGGCCGCGGTGCTGCAGCAGGGCCTGGGCGACGGCCTCCGTGGTGGTGCCGATGTTGATGAAAATGGACGCATTGTCGGGAATAAGACCGGCGACACTCTCGCCAATATCGGCCTTTTCCTTGCTGGATATGATCCGGCGCGCTTCGTAGCCGACGTTCTCGATGCCTGAGGACAGAAGTGCGCCGCCGTGGGTTCTGGCAAGCAGGCGCCGATCGCACAGCTCGTTCAGGTCCTTGCGGATAGTTTGCGGGCTGACATCGAAACGTCGTGCCAGATCGTCGACGCTGACGCGGCCCAATTGCCGGGCCAGTTCCAGAATCGCATTGTGGCGTTCGATCAACATCTATCTCTGGCTCATCAGGCTGTCATCGTGTCCGCAGGCTGCTTCTTATCTTACGTCTCTGGTTCCAGAGCGCCGATCAAGCCACGTCTTTCTTGTTCTGTTTCGAGGCTTTGGCTTTCCCGCCGGCTTCCGAGCTTCGTCTTTGCCCGCTCTGCACGGAAGCGGCCGGCGCTGCCTGCTCTTTCGGTTCAGGCGTATCCTTGCTGCGCTGGGACGCGACGATGCGGCTGACAAGCGCCTGAGCGGCTGAAGCTATCTCAGCGGTTTTCGCTGATGCGGGGCTTTCGACCGGATTTGCGGTGGGGGAGGGCTGAGATCCGTCCGCGTCCGGCCTGCCGCCGTTGACGCTGGCATTGGACGTGGCGGTGACCGTGTAGGGCTGCGCCGGTTTCACGAGGCTGCCGGCCTGAGGCGCGCCTGCCTGCGGTTTGACGGTTATCTGATCGCTTCCGGCCGGTTTGGGCGCCGGGGCAACCGAAACGGACTGCGCGGCGGAAAGTCTGGCGGCGAGTGCCCGGAAGTCCTTGCGCAGATCGACAAGCGCGGGAACCGCAGCGAGATCTTTCTGAAGCTTGACCATCTGTCCGGACATGCGCGCAAGGGCTCTTTCCTTGGCTTTCAGTTCGGCCTGCTGACGCATGTTCTCGCCAGTGACCTTTTCAATCTGCGCACTCAGGCGCTTCTGCTGTTCGGTCTCGCTGATATTTGCAGATTCAAGCAGCATCGACAGGCGGGTCACCTCGGCTTGTGCGGCAACATACTGCGATTCCGTATCGACAAGCTGGCCCTCAAGTTCGGCAAGGCGGGATTTGGCAGCCTTGTCGCGCGAGGCTTCGACCTCACCGGCAACAGTGGGTTCGTATCTCGCCAGCTTCGCCTTCAAGGTGGCGACCTCTGCCTCCAGACCGGTGATGGTGGTCAGAGCCATGGTGTCGGCCGCCGGCAGCCAGCCGGAGTCGTCTTTTTCGGTACGGGTCTTTTCTTCCTGTGTTTCGGCCCAGCTCTCTGCCAGCGCTTTTTCGGCGTCGGACAGTTCGGTCTTGAGCCGTTTCACTTCTTCCGTGAGCAGGTCGACCGCCTGCTGATCGCCTTCCATTGCGGCGATCTTCGTCTCAAGCTCTGCAATCCGGGAGGCATGGGCCTTCTGCTCAGCTTCGATTTCCAGCTTCAAGCTGGAGGCTTCGAGCTGGAATTTCGCAGCTTTTTCCCGTTCGGCGTCGAGCTGGCGTTCGACACGGCGAAACTCGACCGCGTGTCGCGCTCTTTCCTGATCCTGCGCCGCCCTGACTTCGGCGTAGCTGGAGGGGTTCACGGCGCGCAGGGCTTCTTCGGTCAGACGGGCGGCCCGGCGATAAAAGGCAGGCAGGATTGCGAGGCCGATCAGACCGGCCGTGCAAAACCCGAGTGCCACATACATCGCTGCTTCGATCAAGTCAGGCTCCTGCTTGCGTTTTCAAACGCCACCCTTCCATCATTAGACGACACGAGGCCTGTCGCCAAGTATACTCAAATCAAAGTGTTAAACGTGGTGTATATGGCCAGCCGCGTCTGTGACCCAGAGCACCTTTGTCCTTTTATATATTCGGGAATGGACTCTAGAACGGATTCCAAGTCGGCTGTTCGGTAAATTTCAAATATCCCATATTCACACCGAGACGCGCGCCGACACCGGCCCGCACCGGAACCAGAACGATCTCGTCTCTCAAAAGCACCGTCATGCCGACGCCGCCGACTAGGTAAGCGGAACCGTTGACCCCGGCAAACCGGGCAAAGACCGAATTCACCGAGGGGAGATTGTAGACCAGCATCATGACGCGGGCGCCGTCCGCGCCGAAATCCCAGCCGACGGAGGGACCTTGCCAGAAGACCTTATGGGTTCCGGCATTGCGGGTATAAAGATGGCCTTCGCCGTAGCGCGCGCCGGCGACGAAGGCGCCGGAGCCTTCCTCACCGAGGATGTAACCGTTTGGCTCGCCGTAGCTCGAAAAGGCTTTTTCGACGACCGAGGCCAGTCCGCCGGACACGGAGCCGAAAAACTGATGCCCGGTCTTCATGATCTCGTCTTCGCCGTAGGTCTGATCGGGCGGGATCGGTTCGTTGCCGGAGGTCTGGGCGTATGCCGGTTGGAGACCGGTCTGGAAAACCAGGCACAGAAGCACCGCGGAAATCAGGGACGCCACTCGCAGGGAACCTTGCGCCATTCGATAAATCTCCTCGTCACAAACCCGACCGCGCTCAAAATTGCCGTTCGGCGAAGCTGCGATGCTAAACTGACGTTACCTCATGCTGATTCGCATGTGTCCATGCATCTTACATAAGCCGAATCGATGAAAAGCTGGCCCGAAAAAAAGACATGGATGTGTCTTTCCCTGGTATTGACGCTTCATCTGTGTGTTTTTGCAGGTGAGAGTCTTGCCCGTCCCCAGGTTTTTGTCCCCGATACGATCAGCGGTTATGCGATCGGCGGGCATGACCCGGTAGGTTATTTCGTTGACAATCGCCCGCGCCAGGGAGACCGCCGCTTTGAATACGAGTGGGGTGGCGCCGAATGGATCTTTGTCAATGAGGGCAATCTCGCCGCCTTTCAGCGCGATCCGGAAGCCTATGCGCCGCTTTTTGCCGGATGTGGCGGTTATGCGCTGTCCGAAGGGTTTGCGGCGGCCGGTAACCCCTTCATCTACGCTATCGTGGAGGGCAAGCTCGTGTTCTTCCATTCCGTCGTCAACCGGTTCCTGTTTCTGGTCAACGGCACGCAGCTGATGAAAGCTGCCGAGGAAAATGCAGAAAAGGTCGGGTGCGTTCCCGAACTCTAGGGCAGCCCTGCCGGATGACGGGGCGACTGTCTTTCCGCCGCTACAGTGACAACTTTCATCTGGAAGACCCTGCGCGCCCGGTAACCGCGCCTTGGCACGGGCCTGCGGGATGTGTAAATCTTTTGCCAATTATCGCGAATCATGTCCTTGCCGGGATTTTCAAGAAGAGCTTCATACCGCCATGTCCGCACTTAAAGAGCTATCCTCCCTGGACCTTGCCGCCCTCGTGGCAAGCCGCGTTTGTCACGACATCATCAGCCCCGTCGGCGCAATCACCAATGGACTGGAGGTTCTCGACGAAGAGGGCTCCGAGGACATGCACGAGTTTGCGATGGACCTGATCCGCAAGAGTGCGCGTCAGGCCTCGGCGAAGCTGCAGTTTGCGCGCCTGGCTTTCGGAGCTGCCGGTTCGGCGGGAGCGGAAATCGATCTCGGCGACGCGCAGGTCGTTGCCACCGGTTTCATGGAAAATGAAAAATCCGACCTGACCTGGCAAATCGACCGGCATCTCATGCCGAAGAACTACGTCAAGCTTCTGCTCAACCTGATCCTGATCGCCAATCAGTGCGTTCCGCGCGGTGGCGAGATCAAGGTGACCATGGAAGGCGAGCCGAAGGCACCGGCCTTCACGCTTCATGCAAGCGGTCTCAATCCGCGCATACCGCTCGGAATGAAGGAAACTCTGAGCGGTGAAGAGCCAGAAAGGGTGGACGCGCATTCCGTGCAACCGATCTACACGTTGCTGCTTGCGCGGGAATCCAACATGGTATTAACGATAGACAAACAAGAAGAATTGGTAAAAATTACAGCCTTTTTGACAGAATAGAGATGTTGAATAAAAGTTTCGACCTGTTTCAGCGTATCTTAACTGTTTGCCCCCAACCTGCTCTCATGGACTTCTCGGTCCAGACATCCTTTTCGGGATGCGGAACCAGTAACAAGTCGGGTGAGAGCGGGCCATGGATGACCTCCTCAGGGAATTTATTACCGAGACCAATGAAAGTCTCGATGTTGTTGACGTAGAGCTCGTAAAGTTCGAGCAGGAACCCAACAACGCGACGATTCTAGATAACATTTTCCGTCTGGTGCATACCATCAAGGGCACCTGTGGATTTCTTGGCCTTCCCAGGCTTGAAGGAATTGCACATGCTGCGGAAACGCTCATGGGCAAGTTCCGTGACGGCGCGCCCGTCACTCAGGAAGCCGTGTCGCTCATTTTGATCTCTATCGACCAGATCAAGGCCATTCTCGGTGAGCTTGAGGCCGGCGAAGGCGATGAGCCTGCCGGTGACGACAGCGAACTGATCTCGAAGCTGGAAGCGATGTCAGCCAAGGCGGATGCCGCGATGGCCGGCGAAAGCGCCGAAGCGGAAGTTGCCGAAGAAGCTCCGGCGGAAGCGGAAGCTCCTGCTGCGGAACAGGAAATTGAACGGGCCCTGCGTCCCGGCGAAGTTTCCCTCGACGAACTGGAGCGGGCCTTCCGCGAAACGGAAATCGAAGTCGAAACTGCCGAAGCGGAAGTTGCCGAAACACCGGAAGTTCCTGCCGAGGCTGAAAAGCCCGCACCGGTGGAAGAAGCGGCGCCTGCTGCGGAAGTAAAGAGCGCACCCCCGGCTCCTGAGAAGAAAAAGGCTGCTGGCGGAGACGGCGAGAAGAAGTCCCAGAGTGGCGGAAGCATCCGGGTCGCGGTCGACACGCTTGAACACCTCATGACGATGGTGTCCGAGCTTGTGCTGACCCGCAACCAGCTTCTTGAAATCGTGCGCCGTCACGAAGACAGTGAATTCAAGGTTCCGCTGCAGCGGTTGTCCAACGTGACCGCCGAGTTGCAGGAAGGCGTCATGGCGACGCGCATGCAGCCGATCGGCAACGCCTGGCAGAAGCTGCCGCGGATCGTCCGCGATCTGAGCCAGGATCTCGAAAAACCGATCGAACTGGAAATGATCGGCGCGGATACCGAACTGGATCGCCAGGTTCTTGAGATGATCAAGGATCCGCTGACCCACATGGTCCGCAACTCTGCCGACCACGGCCTGGAACGCCCTGAAGCGCGCCGGGCGGCCGGCAAGGCCGACAAGGGGACGATCACCCTTGCCGCCTATCACGAAGGCGGCCATATCATCATCGAGGTCCGTGACGACGGTGCGGGCATCAATGTCGAAAGGGTGAAGGCAAAGGTTGTGGAGCGTGGCCTGGCCACCGAAGCCGAAGTCGACAAGATGACTGACGCGCAGATCCACAAGTTCATCTTTGCAGCCGGGTTCTCGACTGCCGCGGAGGTCACCAGTGTCTCCGGCCGTGGCGTCGGCATGGACGTGGTGCGCAACAACATCGAGCTGATCGGCGGTACTGTTGACCTGCGTTCTACGCAGGGCAAGGGATCCACCTTCATTATCAAGATCCCGCTGACCCTCGCGATCGTCTCGACGCTGATCGTCGAGGCGGGCGGTGACCGCTTCGCGATCCCGCAGCTGTCCGTGGTCGAACTGGTCCGCGTACAGACCAATTCGGAACACAGGATCGAGCGGATCAAGAACACTCCGGTCCTGCGCCTGCGCAACAAACTGTTGCCGCTGGTGCCTCTCTCCCAACTGCTTGGCACCTACGAGGGCGAGCTCGAGGAAGAGGCAATCGAATCGGACAACGGTTTCATTGTCGTCATGCAGGTCGGCAGCCAGACTTTCGGTGTTGTTGTCGACGGTGTCTTCCATACGGAAGAAATCGTGGTCAAGCCAATGTCGACCATGCTGCGCAATCTCGGCATGTTCTCCGGAAACACCATTCTCGGAGATGGGTCGGTTATCATGATCATCGATCCGAACGGCATTGCCAGTGCCATGGCGAGCGCATCCAGCTCGGTGGCGGAAAACGAGGAAGACGAACAGGAGAGCCTGCAGAGCAAGGCGACTTCCGGGCAAAGCTCGATCTCGCTTCTGCTGTTCCGTGCAGGTGCACCAGAACCGAAAGCGGTGCCGCTTTCGCTGGTCACGCGCCTGGAGGAATTCGAGGTTTCGAAAATCGAGCGGTCCAACGGACGCGATCTCGTCCAGTACCGCGGAGCGCTCATGCCGCTCGTCTATATCAACGAAGGCGACCGTCACAAGATCGAAGGCACGCAGCCCATGCTGGTCTTCTCCGATGCGGGTCGTTCCATGGGCCTCGTCGTCGACGAGATCGTCGATATCGTCGAGGACCGTATGAATATCGAGGTCGGTTCGGAACGTCCCGGTGTTCTCGGCTCTGCCATCGTCAAGGAACGGGCGACCGAAATCATCGATCTGGGCTTCTATCTGCCACAGGCCTTCGAAGACTGGTTCATGCGCAAGGAAATGGACATCGCGTCCCTGACGAAGAAGGTTCTCTTCGTTGACGACTCGTCCTTCTTCCGCAACATGCTGACGCCGGTTCTGAAAGCGGCTGGTTACGACGTGACCACCTGTACCGGTCCTCAGCAGGCCCTGGATCTTCTGGAAGACGGCGAGACGTTCCATGCGGTCGTGAGCGACATCGAGATGCCGGAAATCAATGGCTTCGAGTTCTGTGAATCGCTTCGTCGCGATCCACGCTTCCGCCAGATTCCGATCCTCGCCCTGTCCTCGATGGTCACACCCGCTTCGATCGAGCGTGGGCGCCAGGCCGGCTTTGACGACTATGTCGCGAAGTTCGACCGTCCCGGCTTGATTGCCGCTCTGAAAGATGTCTTCTCCGGTGAAATGGGAGCTGCAGCATGAATGTGCTGGAACACAAACACAACGCGGATCACAACGCTGCAAGTGACATGATCCAGTATGTGACCGTCGTGATCGGAGGCCAGCTCTTTGGCCTCCCGATCTCCCAGGTCCATGACGTCTTCGTCCCCGAGAGCGTGACCCGCGTGCCGATGTCCGCCCCGGAAGTCCAGGGCGTGCTGAACCTGCGTGGTCGTATCGTTACGGCGATCAACATGCGCCGCCGTCTTCACCTGCCGCCCCTCAAGGAAGGGCAGATGATGGCTGTCGGCATCGAATACAAGCACGAAAGCTACGGACTGGTCATCGATACTGTCGGCGAAGTGCTGACACTTTCGTCCTCTTCGGAGGAGCCCAATCCGTCAAATCTGGATCGTCGCTGGGCGGAAATTTCAGGCGGTGTGCACCGTCTGGACGGCAAGCTGATGGTGATCCTGGACGTAGACCGCCTGCTCGGTTCCATGTTCACTGAACCGATGGTTGCGGCATAAGCAGGCCTGAAGCGGCCGTTGAGTGGAGTTACGCCTGATGAAACAGTGCCTTGTAGTCGATGACTCAAGCGTTATCCGTAAGGTCGCCCGTCGGATCCTGGAGGATCTGCAATTCGAGATCACCGAAGCCGAAGACGGCCAGCAGGCGCTCGATGAATGCAGGAAAACCATGCCCGACGCGATCCTTCTGGATTGGAACATGCCGGTGATGGACGGTCTGGAATTTCTGACCAGCCTCAGGTCCGAAGAAGGTGGGGAAAGCCCCATCGTCGTTTTCTGCACGACGGAGAACGACGTGGCGCACATCGCGCGCGCCATTCGGGCAGGTGCCAACGAGTACATCATGAAACCCTTCGATCGGGAAATCGTCGAAGCCAAGTTTCAGGAAGTTGGTCTTATCTAGTCTCCAGTTGGGCGGTCTCAATGGCATTTGCGCAAAGAATTTCTGCCGGCGCCAGCACCGGCAGCGATCCCATCAAGGTGATGGTGGTCGATGACGCTGTAGTGATCCGTGGCTTGCTGACACGGTGGCTCGGAGAGGACAAGGGCCTCAAGGTCGTCGGCTCGCACCGAAACGGCAAACTTGCCGTGGAAGATATCGAGAAAAGCGACCCGGACGTCGTCGTGCTCGATATCGAGATGCCGGAAATGGACGGCATGACCGCCTTGCCGCTGATGCTGGCAAAAAAGCGCGATCTTATTGTAATCATGGCATCGACGCTGACCCGCCGGAATGCGGAAGTCAGCCTGAAGGCCCTGTCTCTGGGGGCGTCCGATTATGTTCCCAAGCCGGAATCCACTTCCGAGGTAACGACGTCGATCGATTTCCGCCGCGAACTCGTGGAGAAGGTCAAGGCGCTCGGAGCGCGGGCCCAGCGGATGCGCGGGCCGGTACGCACCATGCGCGCCTCAACCAGCGCCGGCCAGGTCTCGCAACCGTCGGCACCGGTCACGGCGCGGCCGACGACGGATACGCGGGCAAGTTTCCGTGGCGCCGGACAGCCGGCGGCTGCCGCAGCCAAGACGCTTCAGACACGGCCCTATTCCTCGGCTCGGCCCCGGATACTGGCCATCGGTTCGTCAACCGGCGGGCCGCAGGCCCTGCAGGAAGTGATGAAAGAAGTGGGTACGGCAATGAATGAAGTCCCGGTTGTCGTCACGCAGCATATGCCGCCGACCTTCACCGCGATCCTTGCAGAGCACCTGGGCAAAGCCGCCCTGCGTCCCTCAAAGGAAGGCGAAGACGGCGAAACCCTTCAAGCGGGCACCATCTATGTGGCGCCTGGCGGGAAGCACATGATCCTGGAAAAAGACGGCGGTGCGGTGAAGATCCGCCTGACCGATGGACCTCCGGTGAATTTTTGCAAGCCCGCCGTCGATCCGCTGTTCGACAGCGTTGCGAAGGCTTACGGGTCCGCGTGTCTCGGGGTCATTCTGACCGGAATGGGACACGACGGCGCGGATGGTGTCAAATCCATCACCGCAGGTGGTGGCAGCGTCATCACGCAGGACGAGGCAACCAGTGTCGTCTGGGGTATGCCCGGTGCAGCCGCGCAGACAGGAATGTGCAGCGATATTCTGCCATTGAAAGACATCGGCCCGAAAATCGGACGCGTATTGAAGGGGAATACGAGATGACCCCTGGTGAGTTCGAGTTTCTGAGAAACTTTCTGAAGACCCGCTCCGGCCTGGTTCTGTCGGTCGACAAGCAGTATCTGGTGGAAAGCCGGCTTCTGCCGATTGCCCGCAATTCGAAGCTGGAAACCCTGAGCGCGGTTATTCAGGCCCTTCAGCGTGGTGGGAACCGACAGCTCGAAACGGACGTGATCGAGGCGATGACGACAAACGAGTCGTTCTTCTTCCGCGACAAGACGCCCTTCGACAATTTCCGGGACACAATGCTTCCGACGCTTCTGCAAAGCCGGTCCAGCCTGAAGCAGCTCAAGATCTGGTGCGCTGCGGCGTCCAGTGGACAGGAGCCTTATTCCCTGGCGATCTGCCTGAAGGAAGAGGCGGCAAAGATGCCGGGCTGGAGGACACGGATCCTTGGCACCGATCTTTCCCTTGAAGTGCTGGAAAAAGCGAAAGCCGGATTGTACAGCCAGTTCGAGGTACAGCGCGGCCTGCCGATCCAGATGCTTCTGAAATATTTCGAGCAGAAGGGTGACATCTGGCAGATCGATGCCGGCTTGCGGTCGATGATCGAGTGGAAAAAACTCAATCTGCTGGAAAACTTCTCCCATCTGGGTGAGTTCGACATCGTGTTCTGCCGCAATGTCCTGATCTATTTCGATCAGGCAACCAAGTCGGAGATCCTGACGCGGATTGCGAAATCGCTTCCGGAGGACGGATACCTGGTCCTTGGAGCCGCCGAGACGGTCGTTGGCCTGACTGAAGCGTTCAAGCCGGTTCAAGGCAAACGCGGACTGTTCCAGAAGAAAACGGCAGCCCAATCGGCGACCGGAGCGGGCGCTGGCGTACGCTTCGCTGCCGGCGGTGTGGTCGGACTGCGGCGATAGGTTCATTGCCGGCGAGAGATAAACAAAAGGCGGCCACTGGCCGCCTTTTTTATTTTCACGCGATCGTGACCAGGTCTTCCGTATTGGCCTGGCAGCGTAAGTTACTCTGATCATTTGCGAAACTCTCGCGTGCGGCAGCTATCCATGGAACCTGTGCCTACTCCACTTGCCAGGCAGGCGAGGCTTTCCATCTTTTTGCAGATAAGTTTTGGTTCTCGGAAAGACACGGTTTTCTTCAAGAGGGCCGGGTGAGGTATGTGCATCAGCAGAAAGTGGGAAAATGAGCGAGATAAAAGTTGAACTGACACGCCGCGCGGCTCTCCTTGGGGCAGGTGGCGCGATCGCCGGGGCAGGCATTGCTGCATCCATGCCGGTGCATGCGGCTGCGGCGAAGCAGGATTCTCTGGCCGCGCCGGTGGCGCGCTATCCGGTTGGCGAATTTGAAGTCAACACGCTCCTCGACGGAGCAGTGACCCTTCAGGAGCCCCAGAAAACTTTTGCCATGAATGTCGAGGCGGACACATTTTCGGCCGCGTCTGCGGAAAATTTCATCCCAAGTGATTCGTTTCAGATCAGTTTCACGCCGACCCTGATCAATACAGGCAACGAGCTGATCCTGTTCGATACCGGCAACGGCGAAGGCGCCCGTCCCGGGCGCGGCAACATGCGCGCGGCGCTGGAAAATGCCGGCTATACGCCCGAACAGGTGGATGTGGTGGTGTTGACGCACATGCACCCCGATCATATCGGAGGGCTCATGGAGGGCGGCGCACCCGCTTTTGCCAACGCGCGCTACGTGACCGGCCAGAAGGAATACGATTTCTGGGCGGCGATGGATGCGGAAGCCAATGGTGTCACCAAGCTGATGGCATCACATGTCAAACCGCTGGCCGAGAAGATGACCTTCCTGAATGACGGCGGTGCGGTCACTTCGGGAATAACGGCGATGTCCGCGCCCGGCCATACGCCCGGTCACATGATCTACATGATCGAGAGCGACGGCAAACAGCTTGTGCTGACAGCCGATACCGCGAACCATTTTGTCTGGTCGCTGGCTCATCCGGACTGGGAAGTCAGGTTCGACATGGACAAGGAGGCCGCGGCCTCCACGCGCAGATCGGTATTCGGCATGCTGGCCGGCGACAAGCTCCCGTTCGTCGGCTATCACATGCCGTTCCCGGCCGTCGGGTATGTGGCGCAGGAAGGGGACGGTTTCCGCTACGTGCCTGCCTCGTATCAGCTGCATCTGTGAGCCTGGCGGCCACGCGCTGAAAATCAGTCATCAGTCTTGAAGGCAACAAAAAACCCCGGGCGAACCGGGGTTTTTTAATTCTTGCCGGATGCCCTTTCAGGCTCAGGCAGCCGCTTCTACTTCCGGCTCGCGCAGCACGTAGCCGCGTCCCCACACCGTTTCGATGTAGTTCTTGCCGGAGGTGGCCGCAGCCAGCTTCTTGCGCAGCTTGCAGATGAAGACGTCGATGATCTTCAACTCCGGCTCGTCCATGCCGCCGTAGAGATGGTTCAGGAACATCTCCTTGGTCAACGTGGTGCCCTTGCGCAGCGAAAGCAGCTCAAGCATCTGGTATTCCTTGCCGGTCAGATGAACCCGCTGACCGCCGACTTCGACAGTCTTGGTATCCAGGTTGACCTTGAGGTCGCCGGTAATAATGACCGACTGGGCGTGGCCCTTGGAACGACGGACGATTGCGTGGATACGCGCGACCAGTTCGTCCTTGTGGAACGGCTTGGTCATGTAATCGTCCGCGCCGAAGCCGAGCCCCCGGACCTTGTCCTCAATCCCCGCGTTCCCGGAAAGGATCAGGATCGGTGTCTTGACCTTTGAGACGCGAAGTGTCCGAAGAACCTCATACCCGGACATGTCCGGCAGGTTCAAATCCAACATGATGATGTCATAATCGTACAGTTTGCCGAGGTCGATACCTTCCTCGCCAAGATCTGTCGTGTAGACGTTGAAGTTCTCGGACTTCAGCATCAGTTCGATGCTCTGCGCTGTCGCGCTATCATCCTCAATCAACAGTACACGCATTGCCAATCCCCTTATTCTGCCTTTTCTGGGCAAGTCGCAACGGCTCTGTCGGTGTGCGCTACGAAGGACTGCTTGTTAACCCCGACTCAAAGCTATCGGTTAATGGTTAACAAAATATGATTCGTAGCGGCAAGCGCCGATTGGAGTAATCTGTGAACAACAGTCAACTTGTTGAATCCCCAGAAAAAACACTGATTCACAAATCTTAATGTTGCACTTTAAGAAACGGATCCAACTGACTCCGTTCAGATTCCTTTCGACTTAACCGTTGTGTCTTCGAAATGGCTCTCGCTTGTCGGCCTTCCAAAGGTTAAGATTAACCAGAGTCGTAAACGATCGGTTACCAAAACCGTTAACAGGGGAAGGAATCTTAATTGAAGGCGCTTTTTGCCGAGATTGATTCGCTTTTGCCGACCGAAATTTACGGTCGGGTGACGGCTGTTAAGGGGCTTCTGGTGGAAATCGCCGGACCGATTCACGAAATGAGTGTCGGTTCGCGCCTTTTGATCGACAGCGGCGAGGACAATCCGAAAGTTCCGGCCGAGGTTGTCGGCTTCCGCGATGGGCATGCGCTTTGCATGCCGTTTTCCGGGCTTGAAGGCGTGCGAATGGGCTGCAAGGCGGTGATCAGCGCCCGCGAAAGCGTGATGCACCCCGACGATGCCTGGCTTGGCCGGGTCGTTAACGCACTTGGTGAACCGATTGATGGTAAAGGACCTCTTTCAAATGGCGGAGTGCCTCGCAAATTGCGAAGTCCGCCCCCTCCAGCCTCCGAACGTAAACGGGTTGGACCGCCTCTCGATCTCGGCGTAAGGGCACTGAACAGTTTCGTAACCTGTTGCGAAGGCCAGCGCATGGGCATCTTTGCGGGCTCCGGCGTCGGCAAATCCGTGCTGATGTCGATGCTCGCACGCAACACCCGCTGCGATATCGCCGTGATCGGCCTGATCGGGGAGCGGGGCAGGGAAGTCCAGGAATTCATCGAGGACGATCTTGGCGAGGATGGCCTGGCGCGCTCGGTGGTCGTGGTCGCCACATCCGACGAAAGTGTTCTCATGCGCCGTCAGGCGGCCTATCTGACCATGACGGTCGCCGAGCACTTCCGAGACGAGGGCAACAATGTCCTGTGCATGATGGATTCGATTACCCGATTCGCCATGGCGCAGCGGGAAATCGGCCTGTCGATCGGCGAACCGCCCACGTCCAAGGGCTACACCCCGACGGTTTTTACAGAATTGCCGCGCCTGCTGGAGCGCGCTGGCCCGGGAGTGGAAGGCACAGGATCGATCACCGGTCTGTTCACGGTGCTTGTGGAAGGTGATAATCACAACGAACCGGTTGCCGATGCGGTTCGCGGGATCCTGGATGGCCACGTGGTAATGGAGCGGGCGATCGCGGAACGCGGCCGCTATCCTGCAATCAACGTGCTGAAGTCGGTCTCGAGAACCATGCCCCGCTGCGTGCCGCCGGAACAGCTTCCGGTTCTGCGCAAGGCAAAGCAGCTGTTGTCCACCTATACGGACATGGAAGAGCTGATCCGCCTCGGGGCCTACCGCAAGGGATCTGACCCGATGGTCGATGAAGCCATTCACCGGTTCGAGCTGATAGACGATTTCCTGAATCAGGGAAAAGACGAGGCAACGAGTCTTTCTGAAGGATATCTGCAACTTGCCAACCTTTTGGAAATGACTCTGGACTAGACTGCCCTTGCAAGGGGAGTATTGAGTAATGAAAACCCGAGACAGTTTGATCCGTTTGAAGCGGTTTCAGGTTGATGAAAAGCGGCGGCAGCTTGCTCAGATCGAGAGCATGATTGCCGAGTTCAATCGCATGGCCGATGAACTTGACGAGCAGATCCACTCCGAGCAGGACCGGGTCGGCATCACCGATGTCACGCATTTTGCCTATCCGACATTTGCCAAGGCCGCGGCGGACAGGCGCGACAACCTGCGCAATTCCGCGCATGAGCTGGACGATCAGCTTCAACGTGCCCAGGACGAGCTGAGCGAAGCGATCGAAGAGCTCAAGAAATTCGAGCAGCTGGAAGAGCGCGATCAGCAGCGTGAGCGGACAGCCCAGGAAATTGCCGAACAGGATCAGCTTGACGAAGTCGCCTCGCGGCTGCGATAGCGCATCCGCGGGCGACGCCCCTGTTCCCGCGTATCGGTAGATTTCCAGCACACCTTCCTCCCGGAAGGCGGACCAATTTTACCTGACCGTTCGAAAGAGCGGTCGGGTTTATGCTTTTTGAGCGAAATGCTATAGGGAAAGGACGGTCGCCGATGCGGGCGTGACCGTCACTTGTCTCGCCAGCCTGAATGCAGGTTACTCAATTTCAAAATGCCGGAGCAATCCGAACGCCGCCACCCGGGCGCAGGATGTTCTGCCGAAGCACGGCACTTCTTCATGCGGTTTTTCCTGGCTCTGCTCCTTCCAGTTTCGGCCTTTTCCTTCGCTTTGGGTCTCACGCAGCCGCTGATGCTGTTCGAAAGGCTGTATTTTTTCGAAGACCGGCCCTCCCTGGTGGAAATGATTTTCAGCCTCTGGCGTGAAGACGAGACCGTGCTTGCCGCCATCGTGGCGCTGTTTTCAGTGGGGTTCCCGGCGGCCAAGATAATTCTCACCCATGTTGCGGTCATGACCGGCGGAAAGAGCCGTTCGCTCTCATTGCTGTCCATGGTCAGCAAGTGGTCGATGCTGGATGTGATGCTGGTGGCGCTGGTTCTGTTTGCAGCAAAAACCAGCGGCCTGGCCGCGGCAACCATCCTGCCGGGATTGTGGTTTTACGCGGCGGCGACACTTACGACGGCGGTGGCTGCAAGTTTGTGCGCGCGCGCCCATACCCGCATCTGATTTCGAACTGACCGATCTTGCTATCGACGTGAACTATTCCGCCGCCGGCTGGGGCGCAGCTGCCTGTAGCAGCGGTTTGGGTTTTTTTGCCCCGCGGTTCGCCTGAAAGTCACCGCAGCGGGATTGTCTGACCGAAGCGGTGCTTTCCAGATGCTTCTTGTAGGCAAGGGTCCATTCAGGCCCGTGCGAAGCAGGAAGCTTCAGATAATTGCAGCGGATCTTTGAAAACATCGCAAAGGTAGACGTTTCCAGTCCCGTCTTGGCAGCGGTTTTGAGGACCAATTCCGGCTTTCCGTTGTACACCGCTTCCTTGAGGACCTTCGAAGACGTCCTTCCACGTGCGCTGAGCAATTCCATGGCGTGTTCAAAGCGTCCGTCCTGCAGCAGCAGGATCATCAGTTCATTGACGGTCATGCCGGCCCGATCGGCATCCTGCCAGAGCGTGTTTACATCCGGGTTCGCCAGGGCGTCGCCGAAATCCTGGCGCAATGCTTTCAACCGGGCGATCTGATCGAGCTGCTCCTGCGTCAGTGACCCTTCAATAAGTCCGTGCAGATGTTTCCTGTTCTCCTCGCTTACGAGGGGAAGCAAGGCCCGGCATGCGGCAGGGGACAAATCGGATCTCAAGGCCAGGTCTTCCCGCAGCACCACGTCTTCTTCTGCAAGCTTGACATAAACGAGCAGCGTTTCGCGGGACAGCCGGATGTCGCGATTGCCGGCAAGTATGCGGTTTACCGTCCTGTCATTCCTGGCGGCCAGGGCATCGGAGACCTCGGCGGAGAGATCTTTCCGATGGGCGATCGCCTGCAGATGGGTCGAGCTGAACCTATCTGCGAAATCAAGCAGGTCTTCCTGGGTGAAGGCGGGACAATCCGACAATACGGGCATCGCCACGGCGATGTCGTCCTCGGCTATCCGGCACGCAAGATCATGAGGAACGTTATCCAGCGCTGCCAGTTTGCTGGCAAGAATTGTCCTGTCTGACAGGGAGCCGGTGTCGTAGAGTTTCAGGATGACTTCCGCGAAGATCGCAAGTTCCTGCTCCGTCCGCTGATCGAGGTCGGAAAACACAAGTTCGCTGACCTCGGCAAACAGGTGCTTGCGAGATTCAAGTGTGCCGATCTGGGCAAGTTTTAGTATGGAACTCGCCATTTTTCCTCCACTAGGAGGCACATTGGGTTCAATATTGTTATCAATACGTTACTCAAATAGAATTTCGCAGAAATAACATATCATTTTTTGAACAGATGATTGTCTGTATTGTCAAAAATACGTAGTTTTTACACCCCAACGTCGCAAAATGGGAGATTTTTCAAGATATCTCTTTGAAGGCAGGAATTTGCTGAAACGCGGGTTCGGAGCACCGATTCACATATGTTTCGGGCGAGGCGCTGCGCCATGAAGCCCTTCCGGTGCCCTTGGGGCAGTCATACGGTCAAATGGTTTCCTGTAGCGGATCACGTGCAGGCCGGAGCAAACCGCTGCAAAACAATTCATACCCAATTAAAGATCGGGCGGTCTTTCCTTAACCAACGGTTCTTCCTTATTGTCTGGACCGTGACGAGAGATGTTCACGCTGTTCAGAAACGGATTGAATTTGAAATGAGACGTTTGCGCCCAAGCCTTGCCGTCCTGATCGGGCTGATGTTCTTTTGCGTGGTGCCGGCTGCGGCCCAGAACGCCGATGCCCAGCAGAGCAATTCCGCAGATGTCACGCAGGCGAGCGATGCGCTCATCAATGTTCTGAACGATCCGAAGAGCCGGGCAGCTCTGATCGAACTTCTCAAACAGAACGCAGGCGAGAGCAGTGCTGCGGGGGAGGAAACCACTACCCCGGGCGATTCGATCCTGCCCTCATTGAGTGGCAGCAGCTCGTCCGATGCGCCGGCCGCCCAATCCGACCAGAGCGCGAGTACAGGCACAGGCGAGAATTTCGCGCTCAAGGTTGGAGAATACACGCGCGCGCTCGTCGATGATGCGGGAGTTGTTCTCACCCAGTCCGTAAGACCCCTTCACGGCCTGCTCCGGATCGTGCGCGGAGAGATTCCGATCAAGTGGGAGCAGCTGAAACCGATAGCCCTTCATGTTCTTGTCGTGCTTCTGGCCGCTTATGCCGGTCTGCTCATCAGCAAGGCTGCGATGAAGCTGCTCTATCCGAAGATGTCCGCTATCGCCGGGAAACGCGGCGGGCTGATGCGCAGCTTCCTTCTCATCGTGACGTCGGGAATGGACGCGATAGCGGTCGGACTGGGCTGGGCAGTCGGCAATGCAGTCGCGCTTGCCGGCTATGGTGGCCTGCAGGCCGGTGTCACCTTGCAGGAAAGTCTGGCGCTGAATGCGTTTTTCATTGCCGAACTGGCGAATGTCGCCTTGCGGTTCATCTTCGTGCCGGCGCACCGGCAACTGCGCCTCCTGCCGTTCACGGACGAAGCTTCGCGTTACTGGAGCAGCCGTCTGCATCTCTTCGTCTACTGGATCATCTACGGCTTGTTCCTCGTGGTGCCGGTTGCCAATATCGCGGCGTCCTTCGTCCTGGGCAACGCGTTGCGTTTTCTGGTGGTGTTCCTGGGAACGATCTACCTTTTTGTTCTCGTTCATCGGAATCGGCAGTATGTCTGCCAGGGCGTGAGCGATTATGCGCAAACCATGCATAGCGCGCTGGCAAGCCGTGTTCTGGCGGTCGGCGGACGCATCTGGCATTTCGCTGCCTACGGATATCTTGCCGCCGTCTTCATAATCTGGGTAACCCGCCCCTTCGATGCCACATCCATCATTCTGAATGCCACCGGTCAGTCCATCGTGGCTATTGCCACCGGGATCTTGGTGTCGCTGGTTCTCACCAGCGCTATCAAGGACGGCATTCCGCTTCCGGACAGCATGCAGACAAGCCTGCCGGCGCTGCACAGGCGATTGAACGCCTTCGTTCCCAGGATACTGAAGTTCATCAGGTTGGCCGTTTTCCTGGTAACGGTTCTGGCCCTGCTGGAAATCTGGGGCATCCTGAGTGTGCTCGACTGGCTCGCAAGTGAGGCCGGCTTCCAGCTGCTGAGCGGCTACGGCTCGGCGCTTCTGGTGGTCCTGGTGGGTTTCCTGATCTGGCTGGCGGTGATGTCCTGGGTCGATCTGCGCCTGCAGGAACGGTCCGGTCGCCTGGTGACTGCCCGCGAAAGAACGTTGTTTCAACTGTTCCGAAACGCTTCCACAGTCGTCATCATCGTGATGGTGGCGCTGCTGGCCTTGTCCGAAATCGGCGTGAATATCGGGCCGCTTATCGCCGGTGCCGGTGTTGTCGGTCTGGCGATTTCCTTCGGGGCGCAAACGCTGGTGAAGGATATCATCACAGGCGCCTTCATTCAGATCGAGAATGCCATCAACGAAGGCGACGTGGTGACGGTTGCCGGCATCACGGGGACCGTGGAAGGGATCACGGTCCGTTCGGTGCGTATCCGGGATCTTGACGGCACGACCCACATCATTCCTTTCTCTTCCGTCGACATGGTGTCGAATTTCATGCGCGGCTTCTCCTATCATGTCGCACTGATCGGCGTGTCCTACGACACGGATATTCCCAATGCCAAGGAGGCCATGACGGAAGCCTTCCGGCGCCTGAAGGCGACAGACTACAGTCCCAAGATCTTCGGGGACCTGGAGATGCACGGCGTGACGAACTTCGGCGCAAGTTCGATCGATATCCGTGCGCGTATCAAGACCACGCCGGGCGACCAGTGGTCGGTCGGCCGGGCCTATAACGAGTTCGTTAAACAGGTTTTCGACGAACGCGGTATCGAAATTCCATTCCCGCAGGTTACCTATCATGCCGCAATACCGCCCTACGGGGGCGAGGCCAAGGGATCGAAAAAACGCGGCAAGCCCGAAACCGACGCAGACGATCCGGCGGACGATGCTCCTTCCCAGGATGAGCCCAACTAGGGTGTGGACCCATAAATGAAGACGAAATGGCATGGGAAATGGCGAAACCCCGTTAGGAACCATGGCCGGGTTTCAACGTTTCCCGAGTCCCGGCCATAGGCAGTAGCCGGGTGCGTTGCTCTACGCTGGCACGAAAATGTTGATTGAATTTCGCGATGTTTCGCTTTATTTTCATTTCATGCTGAAATCGCATATGAGCGCAAGCCGGAGACGGAAACCATGACGGCTGATTACGACCTGTTGATCATTGGCGGGGGCATTAACGGAACGGGGATTGCCCGGGATGCGGTGGGCCGCGGTGCATCGGTCATGCTCGTTGAAATGGGAGACCTCGCCGGAGCGACATCCTCGGCGTCGACGAAACTTATTCACGGCGGGCTGCGCTATCTGGAATATTACGAGTTCGGTCTCGTCCGCAAGGCGTTGAAAGAGCGCGAAGTGCTGTTGCGCGCGCTGCCGCACATCGCCTGGCCGCTGCGTTTCATCCTCCCGCATCACAAGGACCTGCGTCCTGCCTGGTTGCTGCGTCTCGGTCTTTTTCTCTACGATCATCTGGGCGGCCGAGAGCTGTTGCCGGCGACCAAAACTGTGCGCCTCGACAGCGGTGTTTTCTCCCGAGGCCTCAAGCCGCTGTTCAAAAAGGGATTTGAATATTCCGATTGCTGGGTGGACGACGCACGTCTGGTGGTTCTGAACGCACTGGATGCTTCCGATCGGGGGGCAAAGGTGCTCACGCGGACCAAATGCATTGCCGCGCGCAGGGACGGGGATCTCTGGAAAGTCGTGCTGCAGGATCTTGCCTCTGGCGAGGAGAAGACGGTGAGCGCGCGCGTGCTTGTCAATGCCGCCGGTCCCTGGGTCGCCGACATGTTGCAAGGCATTGCCGGGGCGAAGAGCAAGGCAAAGGTCCGCCTCGTCAAGGGCAGTCATATCATCGTGCCGAGCCGGTTTGACCACGATCGTTGCTTCATTTTCCAGAATGGCGATGGCCGCATAGTCTTTGCGATCCCCTACGAGGGGAAGTTCACGCTGATCGGCACCACCGATATCGACTATCAAGGGGATCTGGGTACGGTTCGCATTACCGATGACGAGATCGACTATCTGTGCAAGGCCGCCAGCGAATATCTGGCTACGCCGGTCACGCCCGAAGAGGTGGTGCATACCTATTCCGGTGTCCGGCCGCTCTATGATGACGGCGCAAAGGACGCCAAGGCCGCGACTCGGGACTACGTGCTGGAGATGGAAGGCGGGGAGACGGAGCCACCGGTGCTTTCGGTCTTCGGAGGCAAGATCACGACCTACCGCAAGCTGGCGGAAGAGGCCTTGAAGAAGCTGGAAGCGTATCTGCCGTTCAAGCGGGGAGTGTGGACAGCCTATGCGCCCTTGCCGGGCGGCAATTTCAAGGTGGACGGGTTCGACGAGGAAGTGGCGCGGCTTGAAAAGGACTTTGCTTTCCTGGACACGGCTTTCGCGACCCGCCTGATCCGTCTTTACGGGACCGATGCGAGGCTTTTCCTGATGGAAGCTGCCTCGCTGGAGGATCTTGGCCGCTGTTTCGGTTCGAATCTTCATGAGGCCGAGGTGAAGTGGTTGATCGATCGGGAATGGGCGCGCACAGCTGACGACGTTTTGTGGCGGCGGACCAAACTCGGCCTGGTGTTGAGCGCGGAAGAGGCCGGCGAACTGGAAAGCTTCATCTCCGGTTATCTTGCAGAGCGGCCCGGCGCTGCGGCATAGTCTGCCGCAGATGCGCGATTTTCCGGGTTTGCCGGCAATCGCGATGAAACAAGAAAGAACAAGGGGAGGAGCACCATGGCCGGATTTGTTTTGGCAATCGACCAGGGCACGACGTCAAGCCGCGCGATTGTCTTCGGAGAAGACTTCACCCGCGTCAGCTCCGGGCAGCAGGAATTCAAACAATATTTTCCAAAATCGGGCTGGGTGGAGCATTCCCCTTCCGATATCTGGGACAGCACGCTGGAAGTCTGCCGGGAAGCCCTGGAAAAAGCGCCGCAAGGGGGCGCGGGCGTTGCCGCGATCGGGATCACCAACCAGCGCGAGACAACCCTGATCTGGGACCGGTCCACCGGCGTGCCGGTGTATAATGCAATCGTCTGGCAGGACCGCAGAACTTCGGACACCTGCGCCAGACTGCGGAGCGAGGGGCTGGAGGAGACCTTCTCGGCCAAAACCGGACTGCTCCTCGATCCTTATTTCTCCGGCACGAAAATCGCCTGGATACTGGACAACGTCGAGGGTGTCCGGGCCAGGGCGGAACGGGGCGAACTGGCTTTCGGGACGGTCGATACCTGGCTGATCTGGCAGCTCACCGAAGGCAAGGTGCACGCCACCGATGCCACCAATGCCGCGCGCACCCTGATCTACAACATCCATGAAAACGCATGGGACGGAGACCTCTGCCGACTGCTGAATATCCCCATGAGCCTGCTTCCGCAGGTCAAGGACAGCGCGGACGACTTCGGTTCCAGTGCGCCGGACCTCTTCGGTCGGCCGCTGCCGATCCTGGGTGTGGCGGGCGATCAGCAGGCGGCGACGGTTGGGCAGGCCTGCTTCAGGCCGGGCATGGTGAAATCCACCTACGGGACCGGGTGTTTTGCGCTGATGAACACCGGTGAGACGCCGGTCCTGTCGAAAAACCGCATGCTGACGACGATCGCCTACCGGCTTGACGGCAAGACGACCTATGCGCTTGAGGGATCGATCTTTATTGCCGGTGCCGCGGTGCAGTGGCTGCGGGACGGACTTGGCCTCATCGACAGCGCCGGCGAGACACAGGGCTTGGCGGAACAGGCCGACCCGAATCAGGATGTTTATCTGGTGCCCGCCTTTGTCGGGCTCGGGGCGCCGTACTGGGACGCGGACGCCCGCGGCGCGATGTTCGGGCTGACCCGGAACACAGGCCCGAAGGAGATTGCCCGTGCCGTCCTGCAGAGTGTCGGCTTTCAGACACGCGATCTGGTGGACGCCATGCGTGCTGACTGGCCGGATGCGGAGCCGCCGGTCCTGCGGGTCGATGGCGGCATGTCTGCGTCCGACTGGACGATGCAGTTTCTGGCCGACATTCTGGGGGCTCCGGTCGATCGGCCTACCGTTGCGGAGACGACGGCGCTCGGGGCTGCCTGGCTGGCCGGATCGAAAGCCGGCGTCTGGCCGGGAGCGGATGCTTTTTCCGCGCAATGGAAGCTGGAAAGACGGTTCCAGCCCGGGTTACAGGAAAGTGAACGCCGTCGCCTGGTGTCCGGCTGGAAGGATGCGGTCAACCGCACAAGATCTACTCTCGATTGATAAACCTATAGACTCACGTCAATTCGAGAGTCTTTTTGTTTTCAACGATTTGAATTGATCCGGAAAACACGTTCCCATACGGTATCAGTTTCCATTGTGGTGTCGATATATCGTCAAAATATTACGTCAGCATGGTTTACCCAGAAAAATTATTTCAAAAATCGGGCCAAATTAGAAATATGTTGGTAGTTGATTTTCGATCAAAAAACCGCCTTAGTTTGCGCTGGCTCGGGCTTAATTCCATTGCACGATCTTAACGATGCAGGGCCCCAGCTTCTTCATCAAGGGGAGAACAGTTTGATGAATTTTCAAAAAACCTTGAAGGCAACCCTTCTTGGCGCAAGCCTTGCCGTGATCGCGGCAACGGGCGCTTCCGCAAAAACCCTGGTTTATTGCTCGGAAGGTTCGCCTGAAGGCTTCGACACCGCCCTCTACACCGCCGGAACGACCTTCGATGCGTCCTCCAAACCCGTTTACAACCGTCTGGTTGAATTCAAACGCGGCACGACAGAAGTGCTGCCGGGTCTGGCAGAAAGCTGGGACGTTTCCGAAGACGGTCTGGAATACACGTTCAATCTCCGCAAGGGCGTGAAATTCCACACAACAAGTTTCTTCACGCCGACGCGTGATTTCAATGCCGACGACGTGGTTTTCTCGTTCGAGCGGCAGCTGAAGAAAGACAACCCGTGGCATGAATATACCCCGGGCGCTGCGTGGGAATATTTCAACGGCATGTCGATGCCGGATCTCATCAAGGAAATCGTGAAAGTTGACGATTACACGGTGAAATTCGTGCTGAACCGGCCGGAAGCTCCGATGATCGCCAACCTGGCGATGGACTTCGCGTCGATCCTGTCGGCTGAATACGCCGACCAGCTGGAGGCTGCGGGCACCAAGGAACAGCTCAACCAGGAGCCTGTCGGAACCGGCCCGTTTGCGTTTGTCGGCTATCAGAAAGACGCGGTGATCCGCTATGAGGCTTTCGCCGATTACTGGAACGGCAAACAGCCTGTCGACAACCTTGTCTTCGCCATCACGCCGGATGCAGCGGTTCGCCTGCAGAAGCTGAAGGCAGGCGAGTGTCATGTGATGCCGTACCCGGCTCCGGCCGATGTCGCCGACATCCGTGACGACAGCAACCTGACGCTGATGGAACAGCAGGGCCTGAACGTCGGCTACCTTGCCTATAACACCAAGGTGGCTCCGTTCGACAAGGCGGAAGTCCGCAAGGCGCTGAACCACGCGATCAACAAGCAGGCGATCCTCGACGCCGTCTTCCAGGGCTCCGGCCAGGCGGCCAAGAACCCGATCCCGCCGACCATGTGGTCCTATAACGACGCGATCGAGGACGACGACTACAATCCGGATCTGGCCAAGGAAATGCTGGAAGCTGCCGGTGTGTCCGACCTGTCCATGAAGATCTGGGCAATGCCTGTCCAGCGGCCCTACAACCCGAATGCCCGCCGTATGGCGGAAGTCATTCAGGCCGACTTCGCGAAAGTCGGGGTTAATGTCGAGATCGTTTCCTATGAATGGGGTGAGTACCTGTCCCGTTCCAAGGAAGTCGATCGCGACGGAGCCGTTCTGCTTGGCTGGACCGGCGACAATGGCGACCCGGACAACTTCCTTGCCGTTCTGCTCGGCTGTGACGGTGTTGGCGGTTCCAACCGCGCACAGTGGTGTGACGAGAACTTCGAAGCTCTCATCCAGAAGGCAAAGACCGTGACCGACAAGGCAGAGCGCACCAAGCTCTACGAAGAGGCGCAGGTTGTCTTCAAGGAACAGGCTCCGTGGGCGACCATCGCGCATTCCGTCGTCTTCATGCCGATGTCCTCCAAGGTCACCGGTTATGTCATGGACCCGCTTGGCGGCCATTGGTTTGACGGTGTGGATATCGCGGAGTAAATCCGCCTGAATCCCCGAAGGCGCTGGCAGCGATGCCGGCGCCTTCAGACATTATGACCGGTGGAAGCCATCATGACATGTGACGGCTTCCGCTGGTTCTTCGTATCTGGAATCTGACATGTTTCGCTTTCTTTTCGGCCGGCTCGGACTTTTGATACCGACGTTTTTCGGTGTCACCCTGGTTGCCTTCTCGTTCATCCGTCTTCTGCCGGGCGATCCGCTGGATCTTCTTGCCGGAGAACGCGGCATTTCGCCGGAACGCAAGGCCCAGCTTCTGGAGCAGATGGGTTTCGACCAGCCGCTCTGGCGGCAGTATATCGACTACATCGCCGGCATTTTTCAGGGTGACCTGGGGACGTCCTTCGCATCGAAAAAGCCTGTGCTCGACGAGTTCATGACGCTGTTTCCCGCCACCGCCGAACTTGCGCTCTGCGCCATCATTCTCGCGGTCTGCCTCGGCATTCCCGCCGGTATCTACGCTGCCGTCAAACGCGGCTCGATTGCCGACCAGGCGGTCATGGGGACGGCGCTTATCGGCTATTCCATGCCGATCTTCTGGTGGGGCCTGCTGCTGATCATCCTTTTCTCCGGCATCCTGCAGTGGACTCCGGTGTCCGGACGGATCTCGCTTCTGTATTTCTTTCCGCAACCGACCGGTTTCATGCTGATCGACAGTCTGTTGTCGGGGGAAAAGGGTGCATTCCTGTCCGCGGTCCGGCACCTGATATTGCCGTCCATCGTGCTGGCGACAATTCCGCTCGCGGTGATCGCCCGCCAGACCCGCTCCGCCATGCTTGAAGTTCTGGGCGAGGATTATGTGCGCACCGCCCGGGCGAAGGGGCTGCCGCCGAGATCGGTGATCGGTCTTCACGCGCTACGCAACGCGCTCATTCCCGTGGTGACCACCATCGGTCTCCAGGTCGGGGTGCTGCTGGCCGGCGCCATCCTCACGGAAACCATCTTCTCATGGCCGGGCATCGGCAAATGGCTGGTCGACAGCATTTCACGCCGGGACTATTTCGTCGTTCAGGGCGGCCTTCTGATGATCGCCGGCATCATCATGCTGGTCAATCTGATCGTGGATGTGCTCTACGGCCTGATCAATCCGCGCATCCGCTACAACTGAGCCGAGGGTTTAAGAACAATGACAAAAACCTCCCCGGCCACGAAGGCCGATACATCCAGGCTCGAAATGGAAAGCCGCAATGCCACCAAGGCGCAGCTTTACGAATTCTGGTATTATTTTTCGCAGAACAAAGGTGCCGTTCTCGGCCTGATCGTCTTCACCCTGCTGGTTCTGATGGCGGTGTTCGCTCCCTTTGTCGCTCCGCATAATCCGGACGTGCAGTACCGGGACAGTTTCCTGGTGCCGCCGGTGTGGGAAGAGGGCGGCAAGGCTGCCTTCCTTCTGGGGACGGACGCGGTCGGCCGCGACATGCTCTCCCGCCTGATCTACGGCGCGCGCTTCTCGCTGTTCATCGGCGTTGTCGTCGTCAGCATCGCCCTGGTCGGCGGGATCGTTCTCGGCCTCGTCGCCGGGTATGTGCGCGGTGCGGTTGATACGTTCATCATGCGGATCATGGACATCATTCTGGCCTTCCCCTCGCTGTTGCTTGCCCTGGTGCTTGTGGCGATCCTCGGGCCGGGTCTGGTCAATGCGATGATTGCTATCGCCCTGGTGCTGCAACCGCATTTCGTGCGTCTGACCCGGGCCGCTGTCATGGCGGAACGCTCGCGCGACTATGTGATCGCGGCCAAGGTGGCCGGTGCCGGGCATTTCCGGCTGATGTTCAAGACGATCCTGCCGAACTGCCTTGCACCGCTGATCGTTCAGGCGACCCTGTCGTTTTCCAATGCAATCCTGGATGCGGCCGCGCTCGGCTTCCTCGGCATGGGCGCGCAGCCGCCCACGCCCGAATGGGGCACCATGCTGGCCGAGGCACGCGAATTCATCCTGCGCGCCTGGTGGGTCGTCACCTTCCCGGGCCTTGCCATCCTGATCACCGTGCTTGCCATCAACCTGGTCGGCGACGGATTGCGCGATGCGCTCGACCCGAAACTGAAGAGGAGCTGAGGTCCATGTCTCTTCTTGAAATCAGGAACCTGAGGATCGAATTCGACACCGCGAAAGGGCCGTTCAGGGCGCTCGACGGTGTCGACTACATGGTCGATGCCGGGGAAGTTCTGGCCATTGTCGGAGAGTCCGGTTCGGGGAAATCCGTTGCCATGCTGGCGACCATGGGGCTCCTGCCGGACAGTGCAACGATCACCGCGGACAAGATGGATTTTGAGGGCACGGACCTCAGGACCCTGTCCGTCCGGGAGCGCCGGAAAGTGATCGGCAAGGACATTTCGATGATCTTTCAGGAGCCCATCGCCAGCCTGAACCCGTGCTTCACGGTCGGCTTCCAGCTGGGGGAAACTCTGAAGACCCATACAAGCCTGAGGGGCAGGCAGGTCAAGGACCGGGTCGTCGAGCTCTTGACCTCGGTTGGCATTCCCGACCCTGAAGGACGGATCAATGCCTTTCCGCACCAGATGTCCGGCGGGCAGTGCCAGCGCGTGATGATCGCCATGGCGATCGCCTGTGCCCCGAAACTTCTGATCGCGGATGAGCCGACCACGGCGCTGGACGTTACCATCCAGAAACAGATCCTGGATCTTCTGGTTCAGTTGCAGCAGGACAGCGGCATGGGCCTTATCATGATCACCCATGACATGGGTGTCGTTGCGGAGACCGCAGATCGCGTGATCGTTCAATACAAGGGCCGGAAAATGGAGGAAGCCGATGTGCTTTCACTGTTCGAGAGCCCGCAGAACCCCTACACACAGGCACTTCTTTCGGCGCTGCCGGAAAATGCAACCGGCGACCGTCTGCCGACGGTCAGCGACTTTGCCGAAGCGGGAGGGTTTTGAAGATGTCAGACGATGTAATTCTCAAGGTCCGAGACCTCTACCGCACCTATGACATCAGCGGCGGGATGTTCAAGAAGGGCTCGACACTGACTGCAGTCAAAGGTGTCAGTTTCGATGTGAAGCGCGGTTCGACGCTTGCCGTCGTGGGCGAGAGCGGCTGCGGCAAGTCGACCCTGGCGCGCATGCTGACGATGATCGACGCGCAGAGTTCCGGCAGCATCGAGATCGACGGCCTTTCGATGGATATCGCCAGAACCGGCATTTCCAAGGAGATGCGTCAGAAGGTGCAGATCGTTTTCCAGAACCCCTACGGCTCGCTGAACCCGCGACA
Source organism: uncultured Roseibium sp. (assembly GCF_947496995.1). Lineage (GTDB taxonomy): Bacteria > Pseudomonadota > Alphaproteobacteria > Rhizobiales > Stappiaceae > Roseibium. The sequence continues at coordinate 547,353 of NZ_CANMFD010000003.1, read as the reverse complement.
GAAGATCGGTCACGTTCTGGAAGAACCGCTGCTGCTGAACACGGACATGCCGGCCGCCGAACGCCGGGACCTTGCGCTCCAGATGCTGGAGAAGGTCGGTCTGCAGCCGGAACACTACGGCCGTTATCCGCATATGTTCTCCGGCGGTCAGCGCCAGCGTGTCGCGATCGCCCGGGCCATCATGCTGCAGCCGAAGCTGCTGGTTCTCGATGAGCCGGTCTCCGCCCTGGACCTCTCCGTCCAGGCGCAGATCCTCAATCTGCTGGCCGACCTGCAGGACGAGATGGGGCTGACCTACGTGTTCATCTCCCACGACCTGTCCGTCGTGCGCTATCTCGCCGACAAGGTGATGGTGATGTATTTCGGCGAGGTCGTGGAATACGGCACGCGGGACGAGGTGTTCGACAATCCGCAGCACGATTACACCAAGACCCTGTTCGCGGCGACGCCGCGCGCGGATGCCGAAAGCATCCGTAAGCGGTTGGCTGCCAAGGCTGCCTGAGGCAGTTACCCGGCGATAAGCGTTTTGAGCGGGCACATCCTTCTTGACCGGTCCGGCTCGGTTTTGTCGAGCCTGATTGACGAGGATGGCTTTGCTCGGGCGTGCTCCGACCGGAGCGGTCTTCGGAGACACACAGGCGACTCTCTGGAAACGAGTGGACCCCGGCTCAGCGCTGCGCTTGGCCGGGGAGTCACGCAGAAGAGGTTCCTGCGAGCAGGAGGCTGCTCTCCGGGCAACGTTTGTGTGTGCTTGCAGGGCGTCTTTCTCGTATCCGGTGAAAAACAGGCATCCGGGGGAGTTGTTTTATTCGTTAATTCGGGTATTCTCGAATTATGGAAAAAGAAGAAGCCCTGAATGCGTTGGCGGCGCTCGGCCAGGAAACGCGCCTCGACGTCTTTCGCCTGCTGGTGAAGGCCGGAGCCGACGGCATGACAGCCGGGGCGATCTCCGATGCGCTGGACGTTCGTCCCAATACCCTGTCGACCCATCTGGGCGCCCTGTCCCGTTCCGGCCTTGTGCAGGCCGAGCGGGACGGGCGTTCGATCTGTTACCGCGCGAACCTGCGCACCATGCAGGATCTGGTGACCTATCTGCTGCAGGACTGCTGCGGCGGCAACCCGGAGCTCTGCGCTCCATTTCTCAACATGATGGGACCGGCGTCCCGTGACAGCGCGAATGATTGCTGAGAGCCCGGCAAGGTGGCCTCGTGAAAGAACGCGGTGTCCTGTTCGTCTGCGCAACGGTCCCTCACTGAATATCCCCGGTCCGGCGAAAAACCGGGACCGGAAAGCAGGGTCGGGGTTGTCTTTGACGCGGCCTTCGAGCCGCTCGAAAATCGAATAACGAAAGAATGGTCATGAGCAAGGAAGCATCTTCACCCATGGGACTCTTCGAGCGATATCTGTCGCTGTGGGTCGCGTTGTGTATCGCCGCGGGCGTCGGTTTCGGCGCGGTTTTTCCGGCAATCTTCGAGACGATCGCATCGTTTGAATATGCCAGCGTCAATCTCGTTGTTGCCGTTCTCATCTGGGTGATGATCTACCCGATGATGGTGAACGTCGATTTTGCGTCCCTGAAGGACGTCGGCAGGAAGCCCAAGGGCCTGTGCATCACCCTTGTCGTCAACTGGCTGATCAAACCGTTTACGATGGCGGCGCTCGGCATTCTGTTCTTCGAGCATGTCTTCGCGGGTCTTGTCGATCCGCAGACCGCGAAGGAATACATCGCCGGCATGATCCTGCTCGGGGTTGCTCCCTGCACGGCCATGGTGTTCGTCTGGAGCCAGCTGGTGCGCGGCGATGCCAATTACACGCTCGTTCAAGTCTCGATCAACGACATCATCATGGTCTTCGCCTTCGCGCCAATCGCGGCCTTGTTGCTTGGGGTGACCGATATCATTGTCCCGTGGCAGACTCTGCTTCTGTCGGTGATCCTTTACGTCATCATTCCGCTCATCGCCGGGTATCTGACGCGCAAGGCGCTGGATGGAACCGACAATGACGCACGCATCGCCGCGTTCACGGGAAAGGTCAAACCCTTCTCGGTGATGGGCCTGCTGGCGACGGTGGTTCTGCTGTTCGGATTTCAGGCGCAGACCATTCTCGACAAGCCGATGGTCATCGTGCTGATCGCGGTGCCGCTGCTGATCCAGAGCTACGGCATATTCTTCATTGCCTATGGCTGGGGCTATCTGTGGCGCGTACCGTTCAACACCGCGGCCCCGGCGGCGCTCATCGGGACGTCAAACTTCTTCGAACTCGCGGTTGCCGTCGCCATCAGCCTGTTCGGGCTGAATTCCGGTGCCGCGTTGGCGACGGTTGTCGGGGTGCTGGTGGAAGTGCCGGTGATGCTGTCCCTTGTGGCCTTCGCCAACAGGACACGATCCCATTTTCCGGTGACCGCGTAGGGATGGGAATACCCATCTGTTGCCGCCGGAGTCATCCGGTTGCGATGCCGACTTGATAAATGGCGTGCCGGCTGACAGAACGGTTCCGGCCTCTTGAGAGCGGACGGCAACCTGTCGCCGCGCTGGTTCGGGGAAGCGGGAAAACGGTCGGAGCAGCATGAGCAAGGGACGTGTCCATATCGCCGGTGCGGGTATTGTCGGCCTCGCCACTGCCGCCATTCTGGTGCAACGCGGCTATCAGGTGACCATCCTCGACCGGGAAGGGCCGGCGGCCGGCGCGAGCCAGGGGAATGCCTCCGCGATCGCCTGGACGGACGTGGCCCCGATAGCCTCGCCGGGGCTGTGGAAGCAGGCGCTTAAATGGCTCGCCGATCCTCTCGGGCCACTCTCGGTTCGGCCAGCCTATGCGCTGAAGATCCTGCCCTGGATGCTGCGTTTTCTGGCGGCGTCGAACCCCGAACGCGTGGCGCGCAGTACCGCAGCCCTTGTGGACATCAACAGCGGGGTGCTGCCGGCCTGGGAACGGCTCTGGCGCGTGTCCGGAACCCACAACCAGGTGCGCCGCGATGGCTGTCTGGAACTTCTGGATACGGCCGCATCGCTTGAGAAAGCCCGGCAGGCCTGGGCTGAACAGCGGGACCATGGCATCGCGGTCGAAGAGCTTGCTGCCGGGGCCATCCGCGAGCTTGAGCCGGATCTGTCGACCCGGGCAATCGGTGGTGCTCTGGTGCCGGACTGGATGCAGGTCGACGATCCGAAGATCCTGTGCCTGTCGCTGGCGGACTGGCTGAAAGGGCAGGGTGTGGACTTCACGGTTGCCGAGATCGACCGTCTTGAGCCGAACGGCAACGGGTGCGGGCTCATTTTGAAATCGGGTGAGCGGATCGAAGCAAGCCGGCTCGTCGTCGCCTGCGGCGCCTGGTCGAAGCATCTTGCGGCCCAACTCGGCGACCGGATCCCGCTCGATACCGAACGCGGCTACAACATCACCATTCCCGCTCCGTCCATCACCGTGAAGAGGTTCATCATGCTGCCGGGGCACGGCTTCGTGCTGTCTCCGCTATCGACCGGCCTGCGCGTCGGCGGCGCGGTTGAATTCGGAGGTCTGAACCTGCCGCCCAACTGGAAGCGCGTCGATGCCATGGTCGCCAAGGCGCGGCTGTTTTATCCCGGCCTCAAGACGGAAGGCGGCAAGCGCTGGATGGGCTTCCGTCCCTCCCTTCCCGACAGCCTGCCGGTGATTTCTCCGGCAACACGTCATGACGGGATTTTCTATGCTTTCGGCCACGCCCATCACGGCCTGACACAGGCGGCTGTCACCGGCGAGATGATTGCCGACATGATCGAGGGCAAGGCGCCTGCAGTCGATCCGAAGCCGTTTGCGGCGGGTCGGTTCTAGCGGCGGAGTTTTCCCGTGAGATACCCCCACCCCTAACCCTCCCCACAAGGGGGAGGGGGATGCGGCCCCGGTGTTCGTGATGCTGTTTGCTTGTCTGCGAAGTTCGTCGAGTATGAGTGACCAGCCAGATCGGCAGTCTCGACCCCTCCCCCTTGTGGGGAGGGGATTGGGGTGGGGGTGCCTGCCGTGCCGGCGACGGAAGCGCCCGGCAGTGTTGTGCCGGGCTACTTCTTCTTGTTCATTGCCGCCGCCAGGGCTGCTGCCAGAGCATTGTTGCCGCCGTCAGCGCCGGAAGATTTCGGCGCGCCTCTCTTTCCGCCACCGGGACCACCACGCGGAGCGTTGCCGCCGGGGGCTCTGCCGCCCGGACGTCCCTGGTTCTGGCCACCTCGCTCCTGACCGGTACGTTCCCGCTGGCCCTGATAGTCGGCCTGGCTCTTCATGGTCATGGAGATGCGCTTGCGCGGGACGTCCACGTCCAGAATGGTCACGCTGACGATGTCGCCTGCCTTGACGATCTTGTGCGGGTCGTCAACGAAGCGGTCGGCGAGCTGGGAGACATGCACCAGACCGTCCTGGTGAACGCCGACATCGACGAAGGCGCCGAAGTTGGTGACGTTGGTGACCGTGCCTTCCAACTTCATGCCCGGTTTCAGGTCGGAGATCTCCTCGATGCCGTCCTGCAAGGTTGCTGTCTTGAATTCCGGGCGCGGGTCACGGCCCGGTTTTTCCAGTTCGGCGAAAATGTCCTTCACCGTCGGCAGGCCGAATTTCTCGTCCGTGTAGTCGGCCGGATCCAGGTTGCTCAGCAGTGAACCGTTGCCCATGATCTGGCGGACATCGCGGCCGCAGGCCTTCACGATGCGCTTGGCCAGCGGGTAGGCTTCCGGGTGAACGGAAGAGGCGTCGAGCGGCTCCTTGCCGTCGTTGATGCGCAGGAAGCCTGCGCAGAGTTCATAGGCCTTGGCGCCGAGACGCGGCACCTTCTTGAGCTGTGACCGGCTGTCGAAGCGGCCGATTTCCTCGCGGTGCTCGACGACGGCGCGCGCAAGGCTGTCAGACAAGCCGGAAATGCGTGACAGAAGCGCCGGGGAGGCAGTGTTGAGGTCGACCCCGACGGCGTTCACCGCATCTTCCACCACCGCATCAAGCGCGCGGGCGAGCCGGGTCTGGTTGACGTCGTGCTGGTACTGGCCGACGCCGATGGATTTCGGCTCGATCTTGACCAGTTCGGCCAGCGGGTCCTGCAGGCGGCGGGCGATGGAGGCCGCGCCGCGCAGGGAGACATCGACGCCCGGCATTTCCATGGCCGCCAGCTCGGAGGCGGAATAGACAGAGGCACCGGCTTCGTTGACGATCACCTTCACCGGGCGTTGTGCTGCCGGGATATCGGCGAGGACGTCGCCCGTCAGCTTGTCGGTTTCGCGGCTGGCCGTGCCGTTGCCGATGGCGATCAGGCCGACCTTGTGTTTTGCGATCTGGGCAAGCAGCGCGGCGCGGGCGCCGGAGACATCGTTGCGCGGCTGGAACGGGTAGATCGTTGCGGTGTCGATCAGCTTGCCGGTTTCATCGACAACAGCAACCTTCACCCCGGTCCGGATGCCTGGATCGAGGCCGAGCGTCGCCCGGGCGCCGGCGGGCGCGGCGAGCAGCAGGTCCTTGAGGTTCCTGGCAAAGACCTGGATGGCTTCCTCTTCGGCCTTGTCGCGCAGTACGCCCATCAGGTCGAGTTCCAGATGCAGCGCGAGCTTCACCTTCCAGGCGAAACGGGCCACTTCCATCAGCCATTTGTCCGCCGGGCGGCCCCGGTCGGCGATGGCATAGGTGTCGGCGACCATCCGTACCGCGGGCGGGACGGGGGCGACATCATCCGCGTCCACCGTCAGGTCGACAGAGAGAATGCCTTCGTTGCGCCCGCGAAACAGGGCCAGGGCCCGGTGGCTCGGGATCTTCGACCATTTTTCCGAATAGTCGAAATAGTCCGCAAATTTCGCGCCTTTTTCCGTCATGCCGTCGATCAGTTTCGCCTGTACGACGCCGCGTTCCTCGACATGTCTGCGCAGCCGGCCGACGAGTTCGGCGTTCTCGGCAAAGCGCTCCATCAGGATCTGGCGGGCGCCGTCGAGCACAGCCTTGGTATCGGCATACCCCTTGTCCGCATCCACGAATGCAGCGGCTTCGGTTTCCGGTGTCCTGGCAGGATCGGAAAGCAGCAGGTCGGCGAGCGGCTCCAGTCCGGCCTCGCGGGCGATCTGGGCCTTGGTGCGGCGCTTTTTCTTGAACGGCAGGTAGATGTCTTCAAGCCGGGACTTGGTTTCGGCGGCCTGTATGCCGGCGATCAGGTCATCGGTAAGCTTGCCCTGTTCCTCGATGGATTTGAGAATGGCGCCGCGCCGGTCTTCCAGTTCACGCAGGTAGATCAGCCGCTCCTCGAGCTTCCGCAACTGGGTGTCGTCCAACCCGCCGGTCGCCTCTTTCCGGTAGCGGGCGATGAAGGGTACGGTCGAGCCTTCGTCGAGAAGTTCGACGGTCGTGTTGACCTGGGCTGCCTTGCAGCCGATCTCGTCGGCGATCAGTTGTGCGATGCGCAAGGCGGTGTCGCCGGACTTCAGGGCCTGGGAACCGGGTTTTGACGGATCGGAAACTGTAACACTGGCCATTGACGCGGTAACTTTCGGTGGAGATAAATGTCAGCCGCCGACGATAATGCGCCTGAAGGGGGCGGGGAAGACAAAGAGCGGTTCCGTCCACCGGCAATTGTTGTACGCATTTACGCAAAGCAGACGCATATGCGGCATTCAATTGATTATTATGCGGATGAAAATTGTACTCTTGCGGCAGGGTGTAATTCCTGCACGATTTTTTAATCGCGCGATTTACGTCCTATGAACGCAATGTAACAAAAATCGTTCTCTCGAACGTCAATTGCCGTATTCCTTTGGTGAACTCGTTGTGATTTGCTGTGAAATCTGAAATATCCGGCCTGAAGGGTTGAATTGGTCCTGCGAATTACGACATCGAACATGCAGAATTCATCAAGCCGATTGTAAAATGGAGGCGTTGCCAATGGCCCGCGGACGGCCGAGAAAAGTAGATCTGAAAGATGCCCTTCAGTCGGTGATGATCGCTTTCTGGCAAAACGGCTATAGCGGAACCTCCATGAACGATCTGGCGGAAGCCTCGGGCATGGCCAAACCCGGCCTTTACGCGGCTTTCGGGGACAAAGAGACAATTTTCGAGAAGGCGCTTCTGCATTATTTCGAGACGTTCGGAGGTCCGGTCTTCGCGCGGCTTCACGCGGCGCAAAAGCATGTCATTGAGGACTTGCGGGATTTTCTGGGGGCCGTTGCCGAACTGACGACAGACCGCAACACGCCGTCTGGCTGTTTTCTCGTCAATGCGCTTGTCGACTGCACCTATGGAGTGCAGAGGCACCGGGAACTGGTCGAAGGGCTCAGGGACTCGCGGTTTACGGCGATCAAGGAACGTCTTTTCAAAGCGGTCTCAGCCGGGGAAATGCCGGCAGACATGGATGTCGATCGTGTGGCGACATTCGTGGATGGTCAGTTTTCGGCAATCGCCGTGCTTGGGCGCAGCGGAAGCACCGAAGCGGATCTGTCGACCTTTATCGAAACGGGGCTGCGTGCCCTGCCGGTTTGCGGCAATCCGCAGGTGTTTGCAGACGCCGAGCCGGGCGACACTATCTTACGACAGTGATGCGTTCGGCCGCGCGAGTGACCGCCGTATAAAGCCAGCGGCTCTTGTGCTCGCGGAACGCCCAGCTTTCATCGAACAGAACCACATCGTCCCATTGCGACCCCTGCGCCTTGTGCACGGTCAGGGCGTAGCCGTAGTCGAATTCGTCGGCCTTGCGGCGGATCGCATAGGGTATGGCTTCCGCACCGTCTTCGAACATCGCCGGAAGTACCTTCACCTTGACGGTTGTTTTGGCGAGATCGTCCTCGGTGACGACATCGAACCGCAAGGTGTTGCCGCGTGACTGGCGCAGCCGCTTCACGGTCCACAGTCCGCCGTTCAAAAGGCCCTTGGTCTTGTCGTTGCGGAGGCAGACGAGCTTGTCGCCAACGGCGGGCATCGGCGTCGTGAAATCCTTCAGTTCGCGGATGCGGCTGTTGTAAAGCCGCCGGGTCTTGTTGGTGCCGACCAGCACCTGGTCCGCCGCCAGGATCTGCTCCCTGTCGATCTCGCGGCGATGGATTACCTTGCTTTCACCGAAGACGCCGTAATCCAGTTCGCCGCCGTCGCGGATGGTCATGGACATGCGCACGATCGGATTGTCCTGCGCCTGGCGATGAACTTCCGTCAGCATCACGTCCGGTTCGGCATCGGTGAAATAGCCGCCGCCCTTCACCGGGGGGAGCTGCGCGGGATCCCCGAGCACCAGCACCGGCGTCCCGAAGGACAGGAGATCCTTACCGAGATCCTCGTCCACCATGGAACACTCGTCGATGACGATCAGGCTCGCTGTTGCGGCGGCGCTGTCCCGCTTGATGGCAAACTGCGGACCTGCGTCCTCTTCATCGTCGTCCGTCGTCTCTTCTTCCTTCGCGGAGCGCGGGCGGTAGATCAGGGAGTGGATGGTGCCCGCGTCCTCGCAGCCCTTCTGGCGCAGCACATGGGCAGCCTTGCCGGTGAAGGCGCCGAAACAGACATCGCCGTCGATGCCTTCGGCCAGATGGCGGGCGAGCGTTGTCTTGCCGGTGCCCGCGTAGCCGAACAGCCGGAACACCTGCCGGTCGCCGCGCTGGAGCCAGGCGGCGGTCGCTTTCAGGGCTTCATCTTGTTGCGGGGACCAGGCCAAGGAACGTTCCTTCAGATTGCAGACCCGGTTGCTTACCCTGATTTGGCTGAGTCGGCCAAGGGCGAATCCCGTGTTTGCACCGCGCCTGTCACCCCAGGACGGAAAACGAGCTTTCCTTCGTCAGGTCGCGCTTGCGGGAAAACGTTGCGGTGTTCAGGGTGTGACCGGCCTTTTTGAGCGGGAAGCGGAACGGGGAGGCGTCGTGATCGTTGCCTGTTTCGCAATAGTCGACGAGATCCGCCATCAACCGTCCGGCGACCGGGGCATTCTTGAACTGGTTGCCGCTGGTGCCGATGGCCAGGTAGTAGCCGTCGATATCGCTGCGGTCATAGATCGGCAGCCAGTCGTCGGTGGCGTCGTACAGATCGGCGATGCCGACAGGGTGCTGCGAGACGCCGAGGTCGGGCAGGCGCTGGGAGTAGCGGTAGGCATAGGTCAGTGCGCGGTCGGTGAGGTCGCGGGGAAAGTCATCCGGGTCTTCTTCCAGCGGCGGATCGCAGGGCGGGTTTTCGCTGCCGAGCATGAGCTGGCCGCCGCTGCCCGGCTTCAGGTAGACGGCAATATCGCTATCGGAGACGATCAGACCTTCGCGGGAATAGCCGAGCCGTTCCGGTGGTTTGATCTGCACCACCTCCTGGCGCAGCGGTCTGTGTCCGATGCGGATGCCCGGGTCGCCGTCCAGCAGGTCGTTGACCTTGCCCGAGTGGGGACCGGCGACATTGATGACGATGGCTGAGTGGAGTTCGCTGCCATCGGCACAGACGATCCCGCTCACGCGGTTATCCTCGACCTGAATTTTCACGACCTTGGTGTTGAACCGGAATTCCGCGCCGTGGCGGCTGGCGGCATCTTTGAGATTGCGGGCCGCGAGCTGCGGATCGTCGACATAACCGCCCGCGGGGAAAAACACACCGCTGCGGATTTCTCCGCCGGTCGGGGCGCCGAAGTCGTCATGGTCCATCTTTTTGGCTGGGGCGAAGCATTCCAGATTGTATCCCGGCATGCGCTCGAGGATCTTTTCCGCGGACCAGTGCTCATAGGCGATGCCGAGGGTGTCGGCGTGTTTCAGGACGCGCTCGAGATAGTTGTTGGCCGCGGTTTTCATGACCAGTGTTCCGGTTTCGACAAACCTGGCCAGGCCTTCCGGGTCTTCCATGCCAAGGCAGGACTGCCAGTTCTTCCAGTCGTGATATCCCTCCAGCGCCATCGCGGTGCCGTCCAGCGTGGAGTAGTAGGTGCGGATGACCGCTGCCGATGAAGAGGTTGAACCGTAACCGGCCGCGGGCAGGGCGTCGACATTCAGCGTCCTGCGGCCCTTGCTTGCCATCGCATGGGCAATCGCGCAGCCGATGATACCGGCGCCGATGATGATGGCGTCATAGGGGGTCTTCTGGCTCTCCGGACTGGCCATTCAGCGTTCCTTCTCGCGTTTCGGACCACAACAGGCGAGCCGTCCGGGTTTGTCCAGAGGAGAAACCGCCAGAGATTGTTCTGAAACAGCCGAAACATGCTCGATAAAATCAATAATTGTCTATTAAAAACCAAGCACATGAATTTTATAAACATATGGAAGATTGTGAAAACGATTGTAGAATTTGTTCCCTAGTCTCCTGTTGAACCCAACGTCTCTCCCGGACATAGTTTGCGGAGTTCGTTTCCGAACGCCGATTCAAAATCAACTGGAGAGACGTGTGCCACGCGCAAAAGCTTGCGAATGGCCGACGCTGGCATTGATTGCCGCCACGTCGGCAGTCTGGATTCTACTGGTCGGATTTTATGGTGTTTTGGGCGCCTGGGTCGTCTGCCCGATGGCCGCGGTTCTGGTGACGCTGCAGTCCTCTCTGCAGCACGAGGTCCTGCACGGTCACCCGACACGCAACCCCGCATTCAACGAGGCGCTGGTCTATTTCCCTCTCGGGCTGTTCATTCCCTACCGCCGGTTCAAGTCGCTGCATCTGCGTCATCATAACAATGACCGGCTGACCGACCCTTATGACGACCCGGAGAGTTCCTATCTCGCCTGGCGCGACTGGAAAAGGCTTCCCGCTGTCATTCGTTTCGTTCTCACGGTCAACAATACGCTTCTCGGCCGATTGCTGATCGGTCCCGCCGTGTCTCTCGTCGGGTTCTACGGTGCCGAGATTCGAAAGTTGTGTGCGGGCGACAGGGCGGTTCTGAGAGCCTGGGTGCATCATCTTGCAGGGCTGCTTCCAGTCATTTTCTTCGTGACGGTGATTGGCGCAATGCCGTTCTGGCTCTATGTTTTCGGCATAGCCTATCCCGCAATGAGCCTGCTTATGCTGCGTACCTATGCCGAACACCGGGCCCATGAAAATGCCGAAGCGCGTTCCATCGTGGTCGAATTCTGCCCGGTCTTTTCGCTGCTCTTCCTGAACAACAATCTGCATGTCGTCCACCACGCCCATCCGAGGGCGCCGTGGTATCGGCTGCCAGGCATTTACCGGGCCGCGCGGGACGAGTGGCGGCGGCGCAACGAAGGATATGTGTTCGCCAGCTATTTCGATCTGGCACGGCGGTATCTCTTCAAGGTCAAGGAGCCCGTTCCCCATCCCCTCAGGCGCCGGGATACGGACGAGGCGGTTTCTTGACGGGGGACGAATGTTTTCACGTCCGGCTGCCGATGTACGACTGGCCGGAGGTGCGGAACGCGACTGCCGATCTTGAAGCCGCCCTGCAGACCGCACTCGTGGAAGCGCTCGGGCTGACACCTTCCCAAATTGCTGAGTGGCCGGAGCATCTGGATCTTGGCGAAGCCTGGGCCCGTCCGGACGTGCTGCTGACGCAGACCTGCGGTTATCCGCTGACACATGCGCTGAGCGGCAAGGTCAGGCTACTGGGGGCACCGCATTACGCGGCACCGGGCTGCGACGGGCCGAGGTATTGCAGCCAGATCGTTGTCAGGCGCGACAGCCCTCTTGAAAGGCTTTCGGACCTGCGCGGTGCACGGGTGGTCTTCAACAGTCCGGACAGCCAGTCGGGTATGAACGCCCTGCGCCATAGCGTGGCCCGGCTCGCAGACGGAAAAACGTTTTTCTCGAGCGTTACGGCCAGCGGCGGGCATCGGGCCTCCCTGACCGCAGTGGCGCGGAAAGATGCCGACGTGGCCGCCATCGACGCGGTCTGCTGGGATCTCGCCTGCCGGTATCTGCCGGACCTTGCGACGCAACTCAGACCGATTGACCGGACGGCGTCCGTCCCCGGTCTGCCGCTGATCACATCCTTGCGGTTTTCCGACAGGCAAGCCGATCTCATCGCGGAAACGGTTGCGGCGATTTTCACGGCACCCGAAACGCGGAAAAGCCGCGAACGCCTGGGCATTCACGGCTTCTCACGATTGTCTGTTGCGGACTATGCGCCAATTCTCTCCATGGAAAGAGAGGCCGCCGGACTGGGCTACCCCGGTCTGGCGTAAGTCCGCTACGTCCGCGTTTCAGCGGGCGGAATTCTGTTTCCGGGCGATTTCGCGCAGACGCAGAGCTTCGTCCATGCGGGCCAGGTGAGAGGCGGAGTTGCCGTGGACGAGACCCATGAGGTTCGTGCCGAGAGCTTGTGCAAGATAGGTCATGGCGTTTCCAATCCTGATCTGTTCGATGTGAAAGTTTCTCGGCCACTGCTGCGAAAATGGGCCGCTTGCCTTCCATATGGGCAAAACTTGCGCTTCAATCAAACGAATTGTATTCATGCTATCGTTCAAAAAAATTGATCCGAATAACCGCAAGGTACGATCATGGCAAAACTGCCCGGCGCCGGCACGCCGCTCATAGATCTCGATCTCTACCGCACCTTTGTTGCGATTGCGGAAACTTCAAGTTTTACAAAGGCTTCCGAACTTGTCGGGCGCACACCTTCCGCTGTGTCCATGCAGATCAAGAAGCTGGAGACGCTGCTGCAGGTTTCGGTGTTCGCGCGGGAGGGGCGCACGGTGCGTCTCACCCCGGAAGGCGAAGCACTGCTTGGCTATGCCCGGCGGATCCTGATGCTGAACGAGGAAGCGGTCGGATTGTTCGTTTCGCCGGAGGTCGAGGGGGAGGTCAGGTTCGGCGCGCCGTCGGATTTCGGCACCCGTTTCCTGCCCAACATCCTGTCGCGTTTTGCCCGGACCCATCCGGGCGTCAATGTGGATGTGCATCTGGACGGCAGTCCGAAACTGGATGAGAAGGTCAGGAAGCGCGAACTGGATCTTGCTCTCTTCACCGCGCGGCCGGGATCTGGTCTGGCGCGGAGCGGCGAAGTGGTCTTCAGGGAACCGCTCGTCTGGGTTGGACTGGAGGGCGGCATCGCCTATGAGCGCGAGCCCGTGCCGCTGGCGGTCTCCACGCCCGGTTGCCCGTGGCGCCGGGCGGCGCGGGTGGCTCTGGACGACGCGCAAAAACCCTACAGGATTTCCTACACCAGCTTTCACAGCGCCGGTCAGGAAGCGGCCCTGCTTGCCGATCTTGCCATAGCGCCCTTTCCCGCTAGCGTCGTCGCGCCGCCCCTGCAGGTGCTGGACAGCCGTCACGGACTTCCGGAAATCGGCGACTATCACATCATCATGGTCGAACGGCCCAGCGCGGGCAGAGCCACGCATGCCTTCGCCAAGCATGTGGAGGAGAGCTTTCGCGAGCTCAGCCTCAGCCTTCCGAACTGAACAACCCGCCTTGGGCAAACAGTTTGAACCTCCCGTCCGGTCGGTCTTTCGGCACGCGGCCATGTCCGCCTGGTTGTTTACCATATGCGGTCTTTTCCGGGACAAACCCGCACAACCACTGGCGCAAAAGTTAACAAGCGGTTACGATTCTTGGTAAACCAATCGTTAACAGCGAGACGCGTCATGAAACTGGTCTGCAAATCTCTTCTGGCCGCCGCCGGCCTCAGCCTCGTTCTGGGAGCTGCCGCACAGGCCGAAAGCGGCACGGTCCGCATCCTGCATGACGAGCCTTACGGCGCTGTCGTCACAAAGGAAGCCGGTGTGCTGGTGTTCCGCGCCCTGCCGCCGACCCGCAAGGTCGTCGTCAATCCGGACGGCAAGACGCCGCTGGAGCTGAAGCAGACGGAAGTGCGCGAAACCAATGTGGTGGTGATCGCCAACCAGAGCGACTATGTCCGTCACCTTGGCGCGAAGATCATCCGGCTGAAATAAGTAGATAGTACAGGCCGGATCGGCTTCACCTTGCGGTGTCACCCCTCTTGACGGGGCAAAAGTCCACTCTGCAAACGCTTCCTCGCGAGGTTTTTCAAGACTTCGCAATAGTCGCTGCCATTTCCTTTTCATTTATGAGCATTTGACCCTTAGTAAACCGGCTTGCCGCCCACGGCGTATGTCCTGTGAAGCAACACAGGAGTTCGACCATGAAGATCAGAGAACGGATCGAGTATCTTTCCAAACCCAAGCCCTTTACCGCAGGACCTGACCAGACCGTCCTGGAGGCCGCGAGGGAAATGTCGTCCCGGAACATTGGGTCCGTAATCATCACGGATACGGAAAACAAGGTTATCGGGCTGGTCACCGAGCGCGATCTCATGCGCCGGATCGTGGCCGAGAACAAAAGGCCGGATGAGGCCAAACTTTCCGAAATCATGACAACCAATCTGCGTGTGGCACGCGAAGGCGACAACGTCATCGACTGGTTGCGGGTGATGTCGAACGAGCGGTTCCGACGTCTTCCGGTCGTCGACGACGAGGGAAAACTCGTGTCGATCATGACCCAGGGCGATTTCGTCTCCTACACGTGGCCCGAACTGTTGAAGCTGTTTTCGGATCGGGTGGAGAAGAAGCTTGGTTTCAACAATCAGCATCTTTGGATCATTGGTGGCGTGCTGGTCTATGGCATCGCGATGGCCGTGATCCTGGTGACGGCCATGTGATCGTTACGGCCGCCAAAGCGCGCAAGGGCCGTCGGGCTTTTTTGAAGGCAATGACTACATGCGCATGCGTTCGGCTTTCGGGTCGAATAGGGGTTCGATGATCAGGGTCGCCTTGCGGCGGTCTCCGAGGATCTCGATCTCGAATGCACCTTTGCCGGTCTCTTCGGCCAGTGCCGCCGGCACGTAGCCCTGGGCGAGGGATCTTCCGATAAAATGCGCATAGCCGCCAGAGGTGATCCAGCCGATCACCTTGCCCTGGTGCCAGACCGGTTCGTCGCCCATGACATCGGCGTCCAGGGCATCGACGACAAAAGTGACCCGCCGCCGCTCCGGTCCTTCCTCGAATTCCGTCCGGGCCGCTTCCTTGCCGATGAACGTCTCTTTCGACAGTTTCACGAAGCGGCCGAGGTCGGCCTCATACGGGCCGTAGATCGGCCGGAACTCTCGGAACCAGGTGCCGAAATTCTTTTCAAGGCGCAGGGACAGGAGAGCCCGCATGCCGAAATTGCGGATGCCGAATTCCGCGCCTGCCGCCATCAGCGCGTCATAGACCTGACGTTCGTATTCCGGAGCCATCCAGATCTCGTAGCCAAGATCGCCGGTATAGCTGATGCGGTTGACTTTGCAGGGCGCGCTGGCGACATCCATCTCGCGAAAATCCATGAAACGGAAGGCTTCGCCCGAGACGTCGTCGCCGGTCACCTTTGCCAGAACCTTGCGGGCATTCGGGCCTGCGACGGAGAGGCCGACCCAGCCGAGATTGAGGGCGCGTATGGCCACCGAGCCATCCGCGGTCAGGTGCTTTTCGAACCAGCGCATGTGCGTGATCTCGGCCTGGGACGAGCCGAACATGTAGAATTTTTCCTCGCCCGCGCGGGCAATGGTGAAATCGCCGATGAGCTTGCCGCTGGTGTTCAGCATCGGCGTGAGGACGATGCGGCCCACCTTCGGCATGGTGTTGGTCATCAGTCTCGACAGGAAGCCTTCCGCGCCCGGGCCGGTGATCTCGTATTTGGCGAAGTTGGCGATCTCGGTGATGCCGACGCTTTCACGTACGGCGCGGCATTCCGCGCCGATGGCATCGAAGTCGTTGGAGCGGCGGAAGGACACGACGTCTTTCGGCTCCACGCCTTGCGGGGCGAACCAGAGCGGCGTTTCCAGTCCCCAGCTGTCGCCCATAACCGCGCCCTGGGCCAGCATGCGATCGTAAAGCGGCGTCGTCTGGTGCGGTCGTCCAGCGGGAAGCTCCTCGTTGGGGAAGCGGATGCGGAAGCGGCGGCGGTAGTTTTCCCGGACCTTGGCGTTGGTGTAGGAGAGCGTCGCCCAGGAACCGTAGCGGGCGACATCCATGCCCCAGATGTCATAACCCGGATCGCCATTGATCATCCAGTTGGCGAGCGTCAGGCCGACGCCGCCGCCCTGGCTGAAACCGGCCATGACGCCGCAGGCGACCCAGTAGTTCCTGAGGCCCCGGACAGGCCCGACCAGTGGGTTGCCGTCGGGCGCGAAGGTGAAGGGGCCGTTGATGATCTGCTTGATGCCGGCATTCTGCAACGCCGGGAAATGCTCGAAGCCGACTTCCAGTTCCGGGGCGATGCGGTCGAGATCGGGCGGAAGCAGCTCGTGGCCGAAGTCCCAGGGTGTCTCGCGCGGGCTCCAGGGGCGGCAGTTCTGCTCGTAGGTGCCCAGCAGGATACCCTTGCCTTCCTGGCGGGTGTAGATCTCGCCGCCGAAGTCGAGCACCCCGATCAGTTCCTTGCCGGTGGCTTCGTTGTGGGCGGTGACTTCCGGCATTTCGTCGGTCAGCAGATACATGTGCTCCATGGCAAGGACCGGCAGCTCGATGCCGACCATGCGGCCGCATTCGCGTGCCCACAACCCGCCCGCATTGACCACATGCTCGGCGCGGATGGTGCCCTTGTTCGTAATCACGTCCCAGGTTCCGTCGGGGGTCTGGACCAGCTCTTCCACCTTTGTATGCCGGTAGACGGTGGCGCCGTTGACGCGGGCGGCCTTGGCATAGGCGTGGGTTGTACCGGAGGGGTCGAGGTGGCCTTCGACCGGATCCCACAGCGCGCCGATGAAATGTTTCTCGTCGAGGATCGGGAACATCGCCTTGGCTTCGCTGACCGAGATCAATTCCAGGTCCATGCCGAGATAACGGCCCTTGGCCTGGGCAAGACGCAGGAAGTCCATGCGCTCGGGTGTGTCGGCGAGCATGACGCCGCCGGTCAGATGCAGGCTGCAAGACTGGCCGGAGATCTCTTCCAGCTCCTTGTAGAGGTCGACGGTATAGCTCTGCAACTGGGCAACGTTCGGGTCGCCGTTGAGAGTGTGGAACCCGCCGGCGGCATGCCAGGATGAGCCGGAGGTCAGTTCGTCGCGCTCGACCAGCGTCACGTCCTTCCAGCCGAGCTTGGTCAGATGGTAGAGGACACTGCATCCGACGACACCGCCACCAATGACAACGACCTGCGTGTGGGTTTTCATGAAGCTTGCTCCGGAGGCCCTTCCTGGCGGGAAGGCTGATTGTTCGTTCGGGTTCGGATTTCGGTAAGGTCAGAAGTCGGTAGGGGCTCCGCCTTCCTCCTTGCGTCTTTCGACAAAGGCGGTGATCTCATCGTCGATCGCGGGATCGAGCAGCGGCGCCTCATAGGCTTCCAGCGCTTGTTTGTAGAGCCTGTTGGCCTTGTCGTAGGCGGTCGGGCTGCCGGCTTCCACCCAGGTCTCGTGGTTGCGCCAGTCGGAGACAATCGGCGCATAAAAGGCATCCTTGTAACGGTCCTGGGTGTGCTGTGTGCCGAAGAAGTGTCCGGCGGGGCCCACGTCCCGGATCGCATCGAGCGCCAGCGCCTCTTCGGAGACATCCAGCGGCGTCATGTATTCGGCGAGCATCTGCAGAAGGTCGACATCGGTGATGAATTTCTCGAAGCCGGCGCTGAGGCCGCCTTCCAGCCAGCCGGCGGCATGTTTGATGATATTGCCGCCGCCGGTGACCGCACCCCATTGGGAGAGCGTGGTTTCAAGCGCCGCCTGATAATCGACCGTGTTGGAAGCGCAGACCCCGGAGGAGCGGTAGGGCAGCTTATAGCGGCGGGCGAGCTGGCCGCCGACGATGGCCGCCTTCATGTATTCCGGGGTGCCGAAGGCGGGCGCCCCCGACTTCATGTCGACATTGGAGGTAAAACCGCCATAGACGACCGGCGCGCCGGGGCGGACGATCTGTGCGAATGCGATGCCGGCGAGAGCTTCCGCGTTCTGCAGGGTCAGAGCGCCTGCGACGGTCACCGGCGCCATGGCGCCCGCCAGGGTGAAGGGGGTGACGATGGACACCTGGCCGGCCCTGGCCATCTCGATCAGGCCCTGCAGCATCGGCGTGTCGAGACGCAGGGGAGAGGAGGTGTTGATCACCGTGGCGACACAGGGTGTGCTGATGAACTCTTCTCTGGAAAGGCCGTTGGCAATGCGGGTGATTTCCAGACCGTCCAGGTTCCGCTCCCGGCCGAGGGAGTAGATGTGAAACACCTTGTCGGTCATGCGCGCCATGTCGGCAACGCAGTCGAGATGCCGGATGGAAGCGTGCAGATCGACCGGCTCGACCGGATAGCCCAGCACACAATGAATGATGTTGAAGAACTGGGAGAGTTTGAGGAAATCGCGGAAATCCTGCTGGTTGCCGGGACGCCGGCCCCTGTCGCGGTCGACCGCGTTGGGGGCGCTGGCGACACAGGAAAATGCGATGGCGTCGCCGCCGATATGAAGGTCATGGGCGCGGTTGCGGGCACGCATGGTGAATTCGGCCGGCGCTTTTGCGATGAGTTCCGTGACCATGGCGCGATCCATGCGCACGCGGTCTTCTCCGGGCTTCACGTCCGCGCCCGCGGCCTTCAACAGCCCTCTTGCCTCTTCGTGCAGGAAATCGATGCCGATTTCCTCAAGCACCTGCATGGAAGCGTCGTGGATGGCTTCCAACTGGTCGGCGGAAACGGCTTCCAGCGGCTTGTAGATATGCCGGGGTTGTCTGAAGGGTTTCTGGGGGAAGAGCTCGGGGCCGGCGCTCGTGCCGCCCCTGCGCCGCCGTCCGCGCCGGGCCGGTGCCGTGTCGCTCACGGGAGCTGCGTCAATATCCGCCGTCATCTGGTCCGCCATCCTGTTTGGTGAGGCCGCTTGCCGGATGGCAGCGGCGGAGGGTGTCCGCACTGCCGGACCGTGCCGTCCGGTTTGAATTTACCGGAGGTGGCGGATTTGCCGTGCAGTCTCAGAGCGACGGTCAGTGCTACGACTCCGACATCGCCGGATTTCGAACTGCCCTGGCGGCGAGGCCATGAAACTTTGGCTTGACGGCCTCGACAGGATCGGAGCATCAGGGTTCAGAAGAATCCGCCGCGGGACGAGAGGTACAGGTGAGCGAACGGCTTTCGGACACGCAGTTGCTGGCCTTCCTGAAAACCCGTTTGCCGGTGGCGGACTGGTCCACCGCGTTCCTGCGCCCCTTGCCGGTCAATTACACCAGCCGTTTCTGGCGTCTGGACGCTGTCGAGCGGGTCTATGTCATCAAGGAATTCTTTCCCGGCAACGAGGACAACCCGCTTTATCCGACCTTGCCGCAGCAGGAAGCCGACGCGCTGAACGTGCTGGCCCGGCACGCGCTTGCGCCGGATCTGGAGAGCTTCGTGACCAGTCCCACCGGTACGCCTTTGCTTGTGTATGGCTACGATCCCGCGAAATCGGACGAGATCGATGTCGGCGAGGCGGCGGATCTGATCGGGCGCTTCGCGGCGCTGAAGGAAACCATACAAGGCCACCAGACGGTTCCGGCGGGATTTCACGAGGTGCTGGCGCGCGGGGATGCCATGCTGGCCGCCATTCCGGACAGCCGCAAGGCCGCCAATCTCAAGCGCCTGCGTCCGGCCGATACGCTGGTCGAAAAGCGTGTTGTCGCGCGGTCGCTGGTGCACCGCAGTTTCTGCCTCGGCACCATTCTGGCAACGGCAGGCGGGGCGCGGCTGATCGACTGGCAGTATGCAGGCCTTGGCGATCCGGTCGAGGACATCGCTGGCTTCGTGTCGCCCGGTCTTGCCACTCTCTACGGTCTGCACCCGCTGGTCGCCCATGCGGAGGAGCTGTTTCTGAAGCACTATCCGGACCGGGAGACGGTCGGCCGGTTCCTGGAAGAACGCAGCGCCTATCACTGGCGGCTGGCGGCCTATTGCCTGCTCCGGCAGGAAACCCTGACGCATTCCAACGCCCCGGCGGCCCGCGCCTACGGCCGGGCGCTGGAAGAAGAGGTCGATCTGCTGCTGCGCCTCAAAAACCGGTAGGTCTGGCCGGGCCGGTGTAATCGTTCTGTCACATGGGGACGATACCGGGAAGCATGTCCATTCATCTCTCTTCCGTCACCCGGTCTTTCGGCGCCCACAAAGCCCTGAACAATGTCTCGCTCTCTATAGAGGACGGCATGTTTTTCGTGGTCGTGGGGCCGTCGGGATGCGGCAAGTCCACGCTTCTGAGAGCAATCGCAGGGCTGGAGCCGATCGATCGCGGAACCATCTCTCTGGACAATTTGCCGGTTGCTGGTGACGGGCTGCATGTTCCGCCGGAGCAGCGGCAGGTCGGTGTGGTGTTCCAGTCCTATGCCCTGTGGCCGCATATGAATGTCGGTGCCAATGTGGCGTTTCCGCTCGAATCCGCGGGGATGAAGCGGTCCGCGGTTGCAAAAAGGGTCGCCGAATGCCTCGAGACGGTTGCCCTGAGCGAGTTTCGCCAGCGCAAGCCGGCGGAACTTTCCGGCGGTCAGCGCCAGCGTGTGGCTCTTGCCCGCTGCCTGGCGCAGGGGGCGGGGACGGTTCTGATGGACGAGCCGCTGGCCAATCTCGATCCGCATTTGCGCAGCGCCATGGAGGAAGAGCTTGCCGCTTTTCATGCGGCGAGCGGCGCAACAACCCTGTTCATCACTCACGATCAGCGCGAGGCGATGGCGCTTGCCGACAAGGTCGCGGTGATGTGGGACGGCGAAATCCTGCAGGTGGCCGATCCGGACACGCTCTACCGGCGGCCGCTGTCCAAACGTGTCGCGGGCTTTATCGGCCGCAGCACCCTGGTGCCCGTGACAGTCATGCGCACGGAAGGGGATGAAGCGGAGGTCAGGCTCGGCGGGGACACCCTGGAAGTGGCATGCCCCAAAGAAACCGTTCCCGGACCGGCAACGCTGCTGCTGCGGCCGGAGCATCTGGTGCTGGCGACCGGGTCATACGGATTTGCCGCCACGGTTCAAAAGACGATTTACCGGGGCGGGTACTGGGAAGTCTTCGTGACGCTCGAGGGCCTGCAGGACCCGTTGCTGATGGTCCTCCACCGCAAGGCGGCGCCGGGCGACACGCTTCGGCTGGAGATTATCCGCGGCTGGGTGTTGCCGCAGTAGCCATCGTTTTCGTTCTCCTGAATCCGGCTTTCTGCCAGGCGTCGTCCTGACCGCAGGCATCGGAGAAAGTTGCCCCTCAATCCTTCCAGGGGATCGTTCCGGCGGGAACCCTCCCGGCCAGAGCGTTCATGCCCAGCATGATGACGATGGTGGCGAGGACGACGACGGTGGACATGGCTGCCGCCAGGGTGGTGTAGCCGCCGTCCTCATAGTTGAAGATGGTCGTGCCGATGGTCTCGTTGCCGGTCGACCAGAGCAGGGCGGAGACCGTGACTTCGTTATAGGCCGTCAGGAAGACGAGAATGGCGCCGGAGGCTGCCGAGGGTGCGGCGAGCGGGGCGAAGATCCTGCGCATGCGCCGGAAGAAACCTGCACCGGAAACTCTGGCCGCATCCTCCAGAGAGGTGTCCATCTGCAGGAAGGCGGCGGTGACCGGTTTGAGGCCGACGGCGAGAAACACCGAGACATAGGCGATCAGAATGATCCAGAGCGTGCCGTAGATGGAGACGCCGAGGAACGGCAGCGGCCGGATGAAAGCCAGTATGAAGGCGATCGACATGACGAGGCCGGGCACCGCGAAGGCGATCTCGGACTGGGTGAAGGCGGCGCCTGCCCAGCGGCGGTGACCCGCATGCCGGTGGGCCAGATAATATCCGAGCAGCAGACTGATCAGGGCGATGACCGCCGCTGCGACACCGGCAATGAATGTGGAGTTGGCAAAGGCGCGCAGGGTCACCGATTGCCGCCACAGGACCTCGATGAAATTGTCCAGCGTCAGCGTTTCGGCCGAGAGCGGCAGGCCGTAGGTTCTCACCAGGGAGGTTGCCAGCAGGGAGGCGGCGGGCAGCAGGAGCACGGAGGCGACGAAGAGCCAGACCAGGGCTTCCACCCAGGGTTTTTTGCGGCCGAGGGAAATGGCGAGCGGGTCCTGGGGCAGGCCGATCAGGCCGGTGCGCATTCGCTGCTGCAACAGGCTCTGGATCACGATGGCCACCAGCGCCACCAGCGCCAGAATGACGGAGATCACCGCGACGTTGGGCAGCACGTCCGGGCCGAAACTGGCCAGCCGCCGCCAGACCAGAACCGGCAGGGTGGTGTAGCGGGCGGGAATGCCGATCAGGGCATTGATGCCGAAATTTCCCAGGGCGGCGACGAAGGCAAGCGCGAACCCGGCCAAAAGGGACGGGCCGAGCAGCGGAAGGGTGATACGCCGCAGCATGGTTAGGGCCGGAGCCCCGGAGGTTCGCGCTGCATCCGACAGTTCACGCGGAAACGATCTGAGGGCCGCCCGCACCAGAAGAAACACCAGCGGAGCGTGCTGAAGCGTCAGGAGGAGGACAAGGCCGGCGCGCGAATACAGCGGATGGGTGGAGCCGATCTCCGGCGCCAGACCCAGCCAGCGCAGAACGGGACTGGCCGGTCCGAGCGTCTGGATCCAGGCGATGGCCGTCACATGCGGCGGGATCATCATCGGCAGCAGGATGAGGAACACCAGATAGCCCTTGGCCCGGATATCGGTCAGGCCGATCAGCAGCGCCAGAAAGGTCCCGAGCAGCGTTGCGGCGAGTGCGGATAGGAAGCTGCTTTCGATGGAATGCCAGAGCGCGCGCTGCACCGACCGGTTCTGAACGGCCTCAAGCAGCGGGCCGAAGTCGAGGCCGGTCGCACTTGTCAGGCCGGTTTTGAAAAGAAGAAGAAGCGGCAGGCCGCAGATCAGCGTAGCTCCTAGAACAAGGAGCAGGAGTGTTGATTTTTCGGCTGTCGGCAGGGTTTGCAACGGTCTTACCGCCGTTTCCGGACGTCATTCCGGATCGGCGCGCAGCTTTGGCTGCGTTTGTCCGGAATGACGTTTGGGTGTGTGTGGGAGACAGCGCGGAAAATCCGCGCTGCCCGGTTTGGCATGCCTTGAGTGGATCAGCCGCCGAAGATTTCGGTGAACTTCATCTTGTTGGCCTGGTCCTTTTCCAGCGCTTCGGCCGGATCGAAAGCCATGAGCTTGATCTGGTCGCGGGCGGGGAAGCCCTCGGGAGCCTGTATACCCGGGTGGGCCGGAAGATAGCCTTGGGAAGCTGCCAGCTTCTGGCCGTCTTCGGAGATCAGGAAGTCGACGAAGGCTTTCGCCGCAGTGGTGTTCTGCGCGGTGGAGAGGATCGCTACCGGCTCGGTGACGGCGGAGACGCCTTCCTCGGGGAAGACGAACTCGACCGGAGCGCCCTTGAGTTTTTCACGGATCGGCAGGAAATCGACGACGAAGCCGTAGAGCTTTTCACCGCCGGCGATGGCCTTGTAGGTGCCGCCGTTGCCGCCCTTGGGATTGGCACCCTGGTCCGCGAGACCTTCATAGTATGCCCAGCCGAGATCCGGATTGGAGGTCAGCGCCGTCATGTGAATGGTCGCGGCACCGGACGTCAGGGGCGAGGGCATGGCCAGCTTGTCCTTGGCATCCGCCTTCAGCAGATCCTTGTAGGAGGTCGGCTTCATCGGCGCATTGGTGTTGTACATGATGCCGGTGGTGATCAGCTTGGTGGAAAAATAGCTCTTGTCCTTGTCCATGATCGCCGGATCGTAGGCGGAAACATTGGCGCCTTCGTGGGGCATCAACCGGCCTTCCTTCTTCAGGCCTTCCATGGTCACCATGTCGGCAATCAGCAGAACGTCGGGCTTCGGCGCGCCGGCTTCGAATTCCGCCCGCAGCTTCGCCATCACCTTGGTGGTGCCGTCGCGAACCCAGTCGACTTCGACATCCGGATACATGGCGGTGAAGGCGTCAACGGTCGCCTGGGCGTCCGCGTTCGGCTGGGAGGTATAAAGGACGAGCTTGCCGGTAATATCATCGGCGAATGCGGACGTGGACGCCGCTGCCAGAAGGCTGGCTGCGATCAGAAGATTTTTCATGTGACAGATCCTTTGCGCAGAACCGCGAAAATGAAGATGCGGATGCAAATCGCCTATCAGGTGAACATGACAGTTTTATTCAAGAAATCGACAATCGCGTCAGATGCTTAGCCGGGAAATTATTTTGGCGCTTCGCCATTGTGCCGAAGGCCGCCCGCCGGCCGCACTTGGGCGAGACGGGCGGCGAATGCTTCAGGTGTATCGGAGGCAGGTGCCTTCCGAGACGAGATCCAGGCCCTGAGACCGGTTTTCAAGAGCGGCGGGCAATCCGTACACCGGTTCCAGATATAGCGCGTAGGTGGAGTGATGCACCGGCAGGATCTTGCCCGGCTTCAAGCGGTCGACAAAGTCGGTAACATGATTGGATCCCATGCTGATCTGGCCAAGCGGTCCCGTAGTGCCGACACCGCCCAGATGCGGTATGAAGATGTCCGGCCTTCCAAGCGGCGCGACTGCTTCGAGGACTCTCGGCGTCGGGAACGTGTCACCGGTCCAGTAGACCGTCTTCTGCCAACTGTCCTGCTCAAAGGTCAGCCAGTAGCCGTTGCCTGGTCCAAGAATGCCTGCAATTTCCGGGTTCTCGGAATGCTCCGCCGGAACCGCGCTGATGGTCACCGATACCTTGCCCTTTTTCAGAACCTGATGCTGGCCCCAGTCCGCCTGCCGCGTGTCCGAGAACCCCTTGGCGGCAAGTTTGGCGCGGTCATGAGCCGGCACGAAGAACGGCATCTCCTTCGGGAGCATCCGTTCCGCTTCCTGGTCGAAATGGTCCTCATGGAGATGGGAGACCAGCACGTGATCCACTGGTGCGAGATCGATGCCCGAGAACGGCGTGTTGCGCTTGTGGAAGATGACATCCGGGCCCTTGGCGAGATCGAACATCGCATTCGGATTGCCCATTTGAAAAGCCCTGTCGCCCTCGCCGAAGGCGGGATCGGTCAGCAGGGTCAGCTCTCCGCAGATCAACAACATGGTCGCACCTCCAAGCCAGGTGATGTCCAGGCTGGGGACGTCCTGACCGGGGGCTGCGCCTGCATCAAAGGATGTTCCCAGAATTGCGGGGGTGGCCAAAGTCATCGTGCCGGCTGATTTCAGGAAAGTGCGCCGTTTCATCTTGAGACCTCATCGAGTGTGGTGGATGCCGATTGAGGTAGACCCTTATGAAGGTTCGGAGTAGTTAGATAATTATGAGTAGATTGGCTGAAGTATTCGTTCAATGAGGGCGCTCACGCATCTGGAAACTTTCGTGGAAGTGGCCGGCAGCGGCAGCTTTGCGGAAGCTGCGCGCAGGCTGAAATTGCCGCGCTCCACCGTAACGGCGCGGATCAAGGCGCTGGAGGAAAACCTTGGCGTGGCGCTCTTCCGCCGCACCACCCGCCAGGTTCGTCTGACCCAGGAGGGCGAGGCCTATCTGTCCGGTGTCGAGCCGGCAATGAAACAGCTCGAAGAAGCGGGTGAGCGGTTGCGCTCGGCGGGCGCACCGCAGGGCCCCGTCCGACTGTCCGTTCCGGTCGACCTGCCGCTCGACCGCCTCGCAAACGCGATAAAAGACTTCAATGGTCTTTATCCGAAGGTGCAGATCGAGGTCCATATCAGCGACCGGCCTGTTGATCTGACGGGTGAACGGTTCGATTTCGCCCTGCGCGGCAATCGTGCGGCTTCGGAGAATGTCGTCATTCGCAAGATTGCCTCCAGTCCTCTGGTTGCTGTTGCGCCGCCGGAACTGGCCACTGGAAAGCCTTTCGACGCGCTGGTTCGGGAGGGGCGTGTGCTGGATCCCGCAGGCGTGCTTGAAGACGCGGGAGACACATCCGCGCCAGCCATCTTCCGAACGCGCAATCTCCAGCTTGTTCGGGCGCTGGTTCTGACCGGCGGCGTTGCAGCGATCCTGCCGCGATCGATATGCGCGGACGCTTTGGAGGTGGGTGCACTCGCGGAAATCAGTTGTCCGCAGTCCTTGCCCGATCTGCCGCTCTACCTGGTGCTGCCATCACGCAAGTTCATCCCCAAGCGGGTGCGCCTGCTCATGGAACACCTGGCTGCGGTCTTTGCCTGAGGCCGCAAATATTGTGTTCGCTCGTATGCAAGGATTGCCGTTCTAGTGCTTGTCGGCTATGACCGCGCGACTACGTATTAATCGATTTATGAAAGGCAATGTTCATGAGCTCACAGGGCGCTGTTGCAGAAATCGGCCTGATTGGCCTGGGGACCATGGGCGGGAATCTGGCGCTCAACATTGCCGAACACGGTTTTCAGATCGCGGTCTACAACCGCACGACCGAGAAAACCGGCCAGTTCATCGCAAAGGCCGGCGATCTTGCCGGAAAACTCGTACCCACCGAGACTCTCCAGGACTTCGTTGCCGCGATCAAACCGCCGCGCGCGGTGATCCTGATGGTGCCGGCCGGCGAGGCGGTCGATGCGCAGATCGAGGCGCTGCGTCCGCTGCTGGACAGCGGAGACCTGATCATCGACGCGGGCAACGCGAATTACCACGACACCAACCGCCGTGCCGCCGAAGCTGCCGAAAAAGGCCCGCGCTTCATGGGTATCGGCGTTTCGGGTGGCGAGGAAGGCGCTCGCTTCGGTCCCTCCATCATGGGCGGCGGTGCGAAGGATGCCTGGGACCAGGTCGGTCACATCCTCGAGGCGATTTCCGCCAAGCACGAGGGCGAACCCTGCGCGGCCTATCTCGGGGAGGCCGGGGCGGGGCATCTGGTCAAGACTGTCCATAACGGCATTGAATACGCGGACATGCAGATGATTGCCGAAGTCTACGGCGTCATGCGCGACGGTTTCGGCCTGTCATCGGAGGAGATTGGCGGTGTTCTGGAAAAATGGAACGGCGGCATCCTGCAGTCCTACCTGATCGAGATTTCCGGCAAGGTCGCGAAAACGGCGGACCCGGAAACCGGTAAGCCGATGCTGGACATCATTCTGGACAAGGCAGGCCAGAAGGGCACCGGTCGCTGGACGGCCATCGAGGCCTTGATGCTGGGCACACCGGCCAGCGCCATCGAAGCGGCTGTCGCGGCCCGCAACATGTCGGCCCGGCTGGACGAGCGCAAGGCGGGTGAAAGCGAATTCGGCGCCTCTCCGACAGAGATGGACCGCGAAGCAGTGACCATCGACGCACTGGAAGCCGCGCTGGTTGCCGGCAAGATCATCTGCTACGCGCAGGGCTTCGGGCTGATCCTGGAAGCGGCCAAACAATATGGCTGGGCCATGCCGCTGCCGCAGATCGCCCGGATCTGGCGCAACGGCTGCATCATCCGCTCCGCCATGCTCAACGACATGTCGTCCGCCCTGGCCGACGACGCGGAGCGCAACCTGATGCTGGCGCCGTTCTTCTCCGAAAAGCTTAAAGAGACCGAGGCCAGCCTGCGGCAGGTTGTGGCGCAGGCGGCACTGCACGGACTGCCGGTTCCGGCGCTTTCCGCCGCGCTGTCCTATTTCGACATCATGCGCACGTCCCGCTCCACCGCCAACATGCTGCAGGGCCAGCGCGACTTCTTCGGTGCGCACGGTTTCGAGCGCACCGACAAGGACGGCGGCGGTTTCCATGGCCCCTGGGCGATGGGGTGAAGGACGCCTGCCTACTGCGGTCCATGATTTGCGGATGGTAGGGAGATAAACGCGCCGCCCCGGCCCTGAGCCGGGGGCCCTCCCGCGTAACCCGCTATGAAGGTCCCGGCTCATGGCCGGGACAGCGCGGTGGGAGATCGTTGGCGCCCGTATCCGCAACGAGGCTCTCCGGACAAGCTGTGCGCCGATCTGAGACCCGGCATATCATCCGAGCGTTAGCGGGTTTCTTGTCAAACAGGTGTTCGCTGCGCTCACGCTGATGCGCTGGATCCCGGATCTACGTGCAGCCTTGCTGCACTTGTCTGGGATGACGGCGCGCGCCGAAGGGCGGCTTTTGCTTTCTTTCCTACTGGGCCAGGCCCAGTGCCGCCATGTTGGCGATGGAGGCGGGCAGGCCGGAGTGGTCGCGGAGTTCTACGATCAGGCGGGGGCTGCTGTCGAGCTGGCCGAGGGCGCCGAAGACGGCGTGCCAGTTGATGGTGCCTTCGCCGAGGGTCCAGTGGCGGTCGGCGTAGCCGTCCGCGTCCTGCAGGTGGATGTGCGCCAGGCGATTGCCGGCGGCCTTGACGAAATAGTCGACCGGCGGGGCACCGGTGGAGCCATGGGCGTAGTGGGCGTGGCCGGTGTCGATGGAGATCCTGACCGCGTCGGAGCCGAAGCTTTCGGCCAGTTCGATGCGGGCGTGGGGATCCTTGTCCTCGATGTTCTCGATGACGAGTTCGCAGCCGATCTCCTCGGCGCGCCTGACTGCGTCCGCCATGGTCAGGTGGCAGAGCTCGATCTTGTTTTCGCGGGCCCTGTAGTCATTGTCGAGATTGTTGTGGTCCCAGGTGGTATAGGGGCTGTGCACCACCATGTGGGTGCCGCCGAGGGCTTCGCAGACCTCAAGGCCTTGCAACAGCCGCTTCCTGACGATCTCGCGGACCTCGACGTCGAACGAGTCGATGGAGAGCCCCATGAACGGCCCGTGGATGCCGACGCGTCCCTGGTGGCCGTCGAGAAGGTGTTTTGCCCTCTCGACCAGCGGTTTCCAGTCCCCGTTGAGAACTTCGGCCTGCCAGAAGTCCTGCAGCTCCAGATCCCGCGGCTTGTCGAGCATCAGCTTGCGGTGGATTTCCAGGGAGGTGAGGTTGAGTGCGGCACCAAGGACGGGAAGGTCGGACATGAAGCTACCTGCTATCTGAAACGGTAAGGTTGCCCGGGTGATACGTCGGCATCCTTGACACTATTGCGACGCACTTTCCAAAAGACTCAGTATCCCCGTGTCCTGTCGACGCTCGGCGGGATTTCCCCGGTGGCGAAATAACGTTCGATATTGCCAGCGACGATCCTGGATGCCGTGCTTCTCGTTGTCGGCGCCGAGACATGCGGAAGCACGGTGACTTTCTCATGCTGCCAGAGCGGATCGGACGCGGGCAAAGGTTCCTTTTCGAACACGTCGAGCACCGCATGATCGAGCGGCCCATCTTCGAGCGCCGCGATCAGCGCCTGCGTGTCCAGGATCGGGCCACGGGCGAAGTTGATGAGACAGGCCCCCTGTTTGCAGGCCTGCAGTTCCGCAGCGCCGATCATGCCGCGTGTCTCGTCTGTCAACGGCATCAGAAGAACAGCGATGTCCGACCGGCTCAGGACCGCGTGCAGCCCTTCCGGGCCATGGTGGCAGGAGATGCCGTCCAGCTTCTTTTCGCTGCGGCTCCAACCAAGCACGTTGAAACCATTGGCGCGCAGACGCTGCGCGGCAGCGTTGCCGAGATTGCCGAGACCGAGAATGCCGACCGTGCGGTCCGCCGCTGCCAGATAGTGATGCTCGTGCCAGATCTTCAGGCGCTGCTGGGCCATGTAACGCGGCATGTCGCGGTGGAGATAAAGCGTCCAGGCCAGCACGGCCTCCGACATGGTCTCCGCCATTTGCGGGTCGGTGAGACGCACGATCAAGGGGCCGTCTTCAGGCAGTTCTGCCGTCAGCCGTTCGACCCCGGCCCACAGGCTCTGAACCCAGGTGAGGTTGGGAAGCGCGGCGACTTCCGCAGGATCGGGGTTGGCGACGATTGCCACAGTCGCGGCACGGCGCTCTTCGTCCGTCAGGTCGGCGAAGGGCTTGATTTCGGCGATCCCTGACAGGGCTCCGGGCAGGACCTCCTCCCAGGCCAGCCGGTCACCGGAAGTCGACTGGGAGACAAAGGGGATGAGTGGTTTCATGCGGCGAATACTCCGGCCTGGTCGGCGAACCCCTTAATTTCGATCGGGTTTCCGGACGGGTCCCTGAAAAACATGGTGCTCTGTTCGCCCGGCTGGCCTTCAAAGCGGATCGTGGGGGCGATGATAAAGGCAAGTTTTGCCTCTGTCAGCCTGTCTGCCAGGGCGCGCCAGTCGGGCATGGCGAGAACCACGCCGAGATGTGGCATCGGCACCATATGGTCGCCGACCTTGCCGGTATTCGTCGTTTCGAACGGCTTGCCGAGATGCAGCGACAGTTGGTGGCCGAAGAAGTTGAAGTCGACCCAGGTGTCGGTGCTGCGGCCTTCCTTGCAGCCAAGCAGACCCCCATAGAAGGCGCGGGCTTCGTCCAGATCGGTGACGTGATAGGCGAGATGAAAACAGGGCTGCATCGGTTTCTCCTTCGAAAAGACACAACGCTCATAGCATTTCCTTCCCGGTTGCAAAGCCGCGATCTGATGCGCTGGAGAAAATCGGCGGCGAGCGATGGTGCGGGATCCCGGCTCCGTCCTTCGAAAGGCGATGCAGGAGGCCTTTTTCGCGCGGATCGGAGCAACTTCAAGAATCACCGACCGAAAGAAAATTAGGGTATGTGGCGATTACAGGCACGAAAATGTCGTTTGCAGACATGTCCGTGAAATTAGTCGTATGAATGGTATGAGAAGTGCGGCTATACTGTTGTGCTAAAGGCAACATAATGCAATTGTATTGATCGTAACGCCCCTGGCCGGATCATAATACCCGATATGACCTTCCAGCTGACTGGAGAGGTTGAGGTAGGGGGTGTCAGAGCAAGAATAGCGTATATGCGTAACATGAAGGCATTGTTGAACAAAAATAATCTCACAGCCTTCTTGGTTTTTATGCGTTCTTTGCTCGTAATACCTTTTCTTTGGATGTGCCGGGAAGTCAATACTTCTAAGGAAGTGTTTTCTTGTCGTGCCCAATGCAAAATCAAGCAAACAGACTACACAGGAGTACACTCATGAAGAAGTTGTTAGTCTCGGTCGCCGCGACCGCTCTGATCGGTATGGCATCTTCCGCCATGGCAGAAGAGTGCGGCACGGTTACTGTTGCCGAAATGAACTGGGCATCTGCCGGCGCGATCGCGCAGATCGACAAGCTGATCCTGGAAAACGGCTATGGCTGCAATGTGGAGCTGGTTACCGGCGATACCATGCCGACCTTCACCTCGATGAACGAAAAAGGTGAGCCGGACATGGCTCCGGAGCTCTGGATCAACGCCGTGCGCGAGCCGCTCGACGCAGCCGTTGCCGAAGGCTCCCTGATCATCGGTGGCGAGATCCTCAATGAAGGCGGCGTCGAAGGCTTCTGGGTTCCGACATATCTCGCCGAGGAACATGACATCTACACGGTCAAGGACGCGCTGGCGCATCCGGAACTGTTCCCGGGCGCGGAAGACGACAGCAAGGGCGCTTTCTACAGCTGCCCGACCGGCTGGAACTGCCGCATCACCACCGGCAACCTGTTCCGCGCCTTCGGCTTCGATGAAGGCGGATTTGAAATCGTCGACCCGGGTTCCGCAGCAGGCCTCGACGGCGCGCTCGCCCGTGCCAACGAGCGCAAGGAAGGCTGGCTCGGCTATTACTGGGCGCCGACCGCCATTCTCGGCAAGTACGACATGACCCTGCTCGACTTTGAAACGCCGCACGACAAGGATGAATGGGACAACTGCACCGTGGTCGAAGACTGCGCGGATCCGAAGCCGAATTCCTGGGTGAAGTCCGAAGTCTACACCGTGGTGACCAAGGATTTCGCCGAAAAGGCGGGTCCGGCGATGGACTACGTCAAAGGCCGCACCTGGGATAACCGGACGGCCGGCAAGGTCCTGGCCTGGATGACGGACAACCAGGCGAGCAACGAAGACGGCGCTTACTACTTCCTGGAAAACTTCCAGGACGTCTGGTCCAAGTGGGTCAGCCCGGAAGTTGCGGAGAAGGTAAAAGCCTCTCTGTAAAAAGGCAGAAAAGACCGAGGCCGCGCCTGAGGCGCGGCCTCATCCATAAGGGGCAATAATACCATCGGGACAGATAAGATGGACTGGATAGAATTTCCCTCGCTCAGCCGGGGCAGTTTGCTGACAATCAAGAAAACCATCGATGGATCGTTCAAGGAGTTCACCAGAGCCTACGGCGATCTGATCGACAAATTCTTCGACCCTCTGCAAGACTTCCTGGTTTTGCTGGAACGGCTTCTGATCACCTCGCCCTGGCCACTCGTGCTGGCGTTCTTTGCGGGGATCGTCTTTCTGATGAGCCGCAAGGTGAGCATCACCGTCGGGACAGTCATCGCTTTGTCCCTGATTGGCGTTTTCGGCCTGTGGGAAGACACCATGCGCACCATCGCCATGGTCACGGTCTGTACCTTGCTGGCGATCGTGCTGGGTATTCCCATCGGAATTTTCATGGCGCGTTCCGATCGCGTCCAGCGGCTGGTCAATCCGGTGCTGGATCTCATGCAGACCATGCCAAGCTTCGTCTACCTGATCCCAGTCGTCATGATATTCGGTATCGGCAAGGTTCCCGGCCTCATCGCCGTGGTGATCTACGCCATTCCGCCGATGATCCGCCTGACCAATCTCGGCATCCGCCTGGTTGACCAGGATGTTCTCGAAGCGGCCGACGCTTTCGGGTCCAGCGGCAGCCAGAAGCTCATGAATGTTCAGCTGCCGCTCGCGCTTCCCACCATCATGGCCGGTATCAACCAGTGCATCATGATGTCACTGTCCATGGTGGTCGTTGCCTCCATGATCGGCGTGAAGGGGCTCGGGCAGGAAGTCCTGAACGCAATCAACAATCAGTATCTGACCGCAGGGGTCCTCAGCGGCCTCGCCATCGTGTCCATTGCGATCATCTTCGATCGGGCCACACAGGCCTATGGCAAGCGCCTTCAGAAGCATTCGGAGGTCGTCCATGGGTGAGGCAACAGGCATAGAGATCAAGAACCTCTATAAAATCTTCGGTCCGAACGGCAAGGAGATGGTTCAGAAGGTCAAGGACGGCATGTCCAAGGCCGAACTGAATGAAAAGTTCAACCATGTGCTTGGTCTGAACGACATCAACATCTCCATGCCCGGTGGCAAGATCGAGGTGGTGATGGGCTTGTCCGGGTCGGGCAAATCCACACTGATCCGGCATATCAACCGGCTGATCGATCCGACCGACGGCGAGGTTCTCTACGGCAGCGAAGACGTCTGCAAGATGTCCCAGAAGGAACTGCGGGAGTTTCGCCGGCACAAGACCGCGATGGTGTTCCAGAAGTTTGCGCTTCTGCCGCACCGCACGGTGATGAAAAACACCGTCTACGGTCTGGAGATCCAGGGCGTGCCGATGAAAGAGGCGGAAAAGCGCGCCGCCCGCTGGATTGCCCGCGTCGGACTGGAAGGCTTCGAGGATCATTACCCGAACCAGCTGTCCGGCGGGATGCAGCAGCGTGTGGGGCTTGCCCGGGCGCTGACCAACGATGCCGACATCCTGCTGATGGACGAGGCGTTTTCCGCGCTCGATCCGCTGATCCGGATGGACATGCAGAGTGTGCTCCTGGATCTTCAGGAGGAACTGCACAAGACGATCGTCTTCATCACCCACGATCTGGACGAAGCCCTGCGCCTGGGCGACAAGATCGCCATTCTCAGGGACGGCGCGGTGATCCAGCAGGGGACCGGTCAGGAGATCGTTCTCAGGCCTGCGGATCAGTATATCGCCGACTTCGTCAAGGAAGTGAACCGCGGACGGGTGATCCTGGTCGATACCGTCATGGACAGGACCAGGACGGTGGAAGAAGGCGGCCTGACGATCTCCAGCGGCATCATGCTGGAGGAGGCGGCCAAGACCTTCGCCGAGACCGGCCTGGGCGAGGCGAGCGTCGTCAGCGGTGACGGCCGACCGGTCGGCGTCCTCAATGTGCAGGACACGATCAGTGCAATGGTAACACCGGCAACACATTGACGCCGGTATCCGGTTCCGCCATCCCGGCCTTGCGCCGGGAGCGGCCTGAAAGCAAAAGCCCCGGAGATCTCTCCGGGGCTTTTTTGCGGCGCCTCTTTGTTCTGCGTCCTAATTTCCGCTCGCTGTAACCCTTGACCTTGCAGGTGCGTAGAGACAGGCAATCCCCAGAACGAGACCCGAGACGGTTGCGATCATTCCGGCGGCGCTCACCGCGTTGGAACTGCCCAGCCAGAGGGGGCCGTAGCCGGCCAGGACATAGCCGGCGACAGCAGACCCCGCGCCGAAGAATATGCTCCACAGGATCTGGTGTTCCAGCTGGTTGGTCATGAGGCGGGCCGTTGCCGGTGGGCAGATGAACATGGCGATGACGATGATCGAGCCAACGGCGTCGAAGGCGGCGACCGCGGCCACGGCCGAGACGATGACGAGACCGAAGCCGATGGTTTTCACAAGTATGCCGATGGAGTTGGCGTAGCCCTCGTCGAATGTGGAGATCTTGAGCGCTCGCCAGAAAACGGCCGTCAGCAGGGCGATGACAAGGGTCGTCACCGCCATGCGCGTCAGTTCCGGAGGCAGGTCCGCCAGAGCTACCGGATCCCAAAGGGAGGTCCAGCCGGTCGCCGACAGCCAGATAAGGCTTTCCAGATTGCCGTAAAGCGCATGTTCGACGTCCAGATGTACCGAACTGGTGTCTGTCTGCTCCAGAAGCAGAACCCCGGCGGCGAAGAGGGTGGTGAAGGTCACCCCCATGGCGGCGCCTGTCTCGATCCGGCCAAGCCTGCGGATGGCCTCGATCATGACCACGGCGACGACCGCCGCTCCGGCGGCGCCGAGCATCATCGGCCAGGTCGAGATGGTGCCGGTTATCAGGAAGGCGGCGACGATGCCGGGCAGGACGACATGGGAAATGGCATCGCCGATCAGGGCCTGCTTGCGCAGCAGCAGGAAGTTGCCCGGGATCGCGCAGGCGATTGCCGCCAGGACGCCGATCAGGATTGGTGTGAGGCTCAATTGAACGAATTCGGCGCCCATTCCTTTATCCTTCCGCCGGAGAGGAGAGGGGCGACGGCGCGCCGAGCGCGGCATCGATGTCCCTGATCTGGTCGCGCGTGAGCACCGCCTCGATCGGGGTGAGGCCGTCATAGCTGGCGAAGATCGCCTCGTCCTGAATGATCTGCCGCGCCTTCGCCCAACGGGCCTCGTCAAGAACGGTCTTGGCCGCTGCGGCGCGGCCCTTGCCGGTCGCGACCAGGTCCTCGCGGATGTAACCGGCGCGGCGCATCATCTTCTGCGTCAGCGGCTCGCGGATGGTTTCTCCCCGGGCAAGAGACGTCAGGCCCTGATGGAGATGGACATCCGCCTGAAATTTCCTGTGCCGGAGAAATGCCGCCAGAACGCCGCGCTTCGGCGACAGCAGCATCGAGATGGAGAAGAACGCGAAGTTGACGAGAACGATGATCGGTCCCGTCGGCAGGTTGGGTGCGGTTGCCGACACGGCCGTGCCGAGATAACCGGCAAGCCCGCCGGTGAACGCGGCGATGACCAGCAGCCTGTCGGACCGGTCCGTCCAGAACCGGGCGGAAACCGATGGGATGATCAGGGAGGAGACGATCAGGATCAGCCCGACCAGCTTCAGCCCGACGACGGTGACCATCATCACCACGCCCATCATGGCAAGGTCGATGAGGCGGACCGGCACGCCGGTGGCTCCGGCATATTCGGGGTCGAAGGCCACCAGGGTCATGGGGCGGCGCAGAACCAGAATGATAGCCGTCGAGAGGGCGCCGCCCACGGCGATGATCACCGCATCCTGGAAAAGCATTCCGGCGGTCGAACCGAGCAGAAATCCTTCCAGTCCTGCCTGCTTGCCGTGCGACAGGGTCTGGATGACGGTCAGGAGAACGACACCGAGCCCGAAAAAGACCGATAGCACCGCTCCGATCGCCGCGTCTTCGCTGAGCCGGGTCTTGCGGGTGATCCAGTCCACTGTCAGAAGGCCAAGGCCGGCGGTTACCGCGGACCCGGTCAGCAGACCGACAAGGTTGCGGCCGTCGCCGCCAAGAAACACCATCAGGATGAAGGCGAAGCAGACGCCGGGCAGCGTTGCGTGGGCAACCGCGTCGCTGACAAGCGTGCGTTTGCGCAGGAACAGGAAACAGCCGGCACAGCCACCTGCAATGCCCAGCAATGTTGCGCCGACGGAAACCAGCGCGGCGTTGTAGCCGGCCTGCAAGGTGAGTGCATCGAGGAACGCGGAAAGCATGTCGATCTAATCCAGCTTGAGCTGATCGATATGTGCCGTTGCCAGCCGCCCGCCATAGGTTTCCTGCAACATCGGTCCCGTGAACGTGGTGGAGACCGGACCTTCGGCGATCTTGCGGATGTTCAGCATCAGGACGTGATCGAAATAATCGGTCACCGTTGCAAGGTCGTGATGCACACAGACCACGGTCTTGCCCTCTGCTTTCAGGCCTTTGAGAACATCAATGATGGCTTTTTCGGTGGCCGCGTCGACGCCCGCGAAGGGTTCGTCCAGCAGGTAGAGACCGGCGTCCTGCGCAAGGGCGCGGGCAAGGAAGACCCTCTGCTGCTGCCCGCCGGAGAGCTGGCCGATCTGCCGGTCGGCAAAGTCCGCCATGCCAACCCGTTCCAGGCAATCGAGTGTCTTTTTCCGGTGCGCCGGGCGGATGAAGCCGAGCAGACCCAGTCCCCGGAACTGGCCCATGGTGACAACATCGCGCACACGCGTCGGGAAATCCCAGTCAACGGAGGCGCGCTGGGGCACATAGGCAATTGCCCTGCGCATGGTCTCAAGCGGTTTTCCGTCGACATAGGCAGCGCCGGAGAGGCGCGGAATAATGCCGAGCACGGCTTTCAGGAAGGTCGATTTTCCAGCGCCGTTGGGGCCGACAATCGCGGTCATGCTGGCTTTCGGCACGGTCGCATCGATGGAGAATACCGCCGGCTTGGTTCCGTAGGACACGGTCAGTCCCCTGACCGCCAGGGCGCTGCCGGCAAGTCCGGCGTCCCGGTCGACGTCCTTGTCGCTATCGGCGGTACGGCCGTCGCTTGCCGCAAGTTCCAGTGCCGGGTGTGTGGTCGTGGTCATCACATCGTTACTGCCAGTCGGCCGAGACGGCCTTTTTGAGGTGCTTCGCCGCCGAGCGCGCGGGCGATCGTGGTGACGTTGTGATCGATCATGCCGAGATAGGTGCCTTCATAGGTTCCCGGTTCTCCCATCGCGTCGGAATAAAGCGAGCCGCCGATGACGATCTCATGTCCCCTGGCCGCCGCACCTTCTATCAAGGCTCTGACGCTCCGGTCGGAAACGGAGGATTCCACGAAGACCGCCCTGATTTCGCGCTCGACCAGCAGATCGACCAGTTCCGCCACCCGGTGCAGGCCGGCTTCGCTCTGGGTGGAGATGCCCTGAATGCCGATCACGTCGAAATCATAGGCTTCGCCAAAATAGTTGAAAGCGTCATGCGCGGAGACCAGCACCCGGCTGTCTGCCGGAATCGTTGCCAGGGTATCGGCCGCGAAAGTGTCCAATGCGGCGATTTCCTGAAGATAGGCGGCCGTGTTGGCCTCGAACACGGCCTTTTGGTCGGGCAATGCCTCGATCAGCGCATCGCGGATGGCTTCGGCGACATAGCTCCACCGGCCCGGGTCCATCCACACATGCGGATCGTATTTGTTGGCGTAGACGTCATGGGAGATCAACTGGTCTTTCGGCATGGCCTCGGCGACCGCGACGACATTGCGCGACTTGCCGAGTTTGCGGAAGAAATCCTCCATCTGGGCTTCGAGAAACAGGCCGTGCCACAGGATCAGATCAGCCTTTGTCATGGAGACGATATCGGACCGGGTCTGGCGGTAGGCGTGCGGATCGACACCCGGACCCATCAGCGCCTTGACGGTGACGCTGTCGCCGCCGATTTGCGTCGCAGCGTCCGCAATCATCCCGGTGGTGGCGACGATGTTCAACTGACCGGCCCGGGCGGTCGGCGGGCTGGTAAGGATCAGCAGAGCTGAAACAAGAACACCGAGAACTGCGGAGGAGAACCGGATGCTGCGGGCGTCGAAAATTCGGTTGAACATGGCTTCGAAGGATCTCCAGGCGATTTTTGCTTTTGCGAGTTATTTGCAACAATAATGCTTTTAAGAACGATTTGCAACAACTACCTCCGGCGCTTGTCGGCTGCAGAGATTTGAAGGTGGTCGAACCGGCTTGCCGGAGGAATTCCTCGTTATTTTTAACAATAAATTACCGCCGGTATTAAGCCATATTCGTGTGCAATATCAATAAGTAACGACGTGCTCGCGATCCGGCGTCGAGCGCGCTTTTCCGCAAGGTTGAGCTTTTGGATAAAATTGAAACGATAAAATTATCCGGGCGGAATTGATTTCCTTTCAAAACAACACCGTAGCCCGCATTCGGTGACGGGCTCGTGCAATCCACGGTGATATGGGTAGGAGTCGGGTGCTTTCCGAAATGCCATCGAAAGACAAATCCACGCGGGTCGATAAAGCCTATGCGCGTCTGAAGGCCGATATACTGGCCGGACGACTGCCGCCGGGCTTTCAGGCGCCGGAACCTGATATTGCCGGACGACTCGGCATGAGCCGGACCCCCGTGCGTGAAGCCCTGATCCGTCTGGAGGCGGAACGGCTTGTTGATCTCATTCCGCGGCGCGGTGCCAAGGTTCTCGCCATTTCGAAAAAGGACATCTGCGAGGTCTTCGAAATCCTTTCCGCTCTCGAGGCACTTGCAGCGGGCTCGGCCGCCAAGGGTGAATGCAGCGACCGGGTGCTCGCCGGCATTGAAGAGGCAGTGATCTCCGCAGAGAAGGCTCTGGCCGAAGCTGACATGGAAAGCTGGGCGATGCTGGATGATCGCTTTCACCGGTTGATCGCCCGCAGCGGCGGGAATGTGCGGCTCGACGAAATGATATCCAGCCTGCTCAATCAGGTCTTCCGCGCAAATATCGTTCTGCTTCGGCTCAACAAGGGGCCGGCTGCCAATTCAGACGAACACCGGGAGCTTTATGATGCGATCCGGGCCGGCGACCAGGACAAAGCCGCGGCAATCGCCAAGGCGCACAGGCTGGCCGGCCTTGCCACCATGCACAGTGTTCTGGAAGCCTGTGGTCTGACCCACGTATAGGCATCTGTTTTCAAGTTACTGCCGACGAGCTTCAACTTTCCCTCACCGGGGCGGGGCCGGTCGACTGGCCGATGATCAGTTCCGCGTCCATATGCAGGGAAGCGGGTTTGGCGGTCGGGTCGGCAATCATCGCCAGAAGCAGTTCCGCCGCCTTCTGTCCCGCATAGCGGACTGAGGAACGCGTGCAGGTGAAGATCGGCACCTCGCCGCAATTGGGCAGGAAGGACAGGGCATCGTCGTGGGTGATGATGGAGACGTCCTTGCCGGTCTTCAGGCCGCATTGACCGATGCCACGGGCAACGCCGATGGCTGAAATCATCGAGGAGACCAGGAACGCCGTCGGCGGATTGTCTCCCTTGAGCATCGCCACCGCATTTTCGCAGCCATAAGGTTCGGTCATGTCGGCACTGCGCATGAGCGCGGGATCGGCAGACAGCCCGCGGCCTGCCAGCGCATCCTCGAAGCCTCTGCGGCGCCGATGGGCAAAGTCCATGTGCTCCAGACCATTGAGAAGGGCGATCCGGGTGTGGCCGAGGTCGAGCAGGAGGTTGGTCGCCCGTTCGAAAGCCCGGCGGTTGTTCATGTCGATCCAGGAGGTTTCCGCCTCGGCGCCCGGGATCCGTCCGTGCACGACGAACGGCAGATTGAGTTTCTTCAACAGCAGGTGCCGGCGCTCGTCGTTGGCGGGGCCGTGAATGATCACGCCATCGGCTTTCTTGCGTGAGGCGATCTGCCTGTAGGCGTCTTCCTCATGCGCGTCATCGACGACAGACAGCATCATGTCATATCCGTGCCTGGAATAGGTTTCGCCCGCCCCGGCGATGAACTCCAGAAAGATCGGGTTCATCATTTCATGGATCGAACGGGGTATGACATGGCCGATCGCCATGGACCGGCCGGTCGCAAGACGTCTTGCCTGGCTGTTCGGCGCGTAACCCAGCTGGTCCGCCATTTCGGCAACGCGCCGCCGTGTTTCGGCGCTGACCTCGGGATAGCCGTTCAAAGCACGGCTGACTGTCGTCTGTGACAAATTCAACCGATGTGATAATTCCTTAAGGTTTACACCTCTGGTCATATATGCCCAAAACGCTTTGAAAGCGCCCCTCCCGACAGGCTTCTATTGAAATGCAACACTAATTCGTCAGTTGTCTGCTTGACAAGGCCGAAGCGTAACGACATGGTGTCAGCCAAATCCAAAGCGGTTTGGATGGCCAATACCGGGAGAATAACTGCCCTCACGATACATGTGGGTATTGCTGGCGGGCAGGTGGATGTGCCACTTTAAATTGAAGGTCCTGGGACGAGGACGATCTGGGAGGATTGACATGAAAACACGTTTGATGACCTGCACAGCAGGTATGGCGCTGGGCGCAGCTTTCTGCATCAGTGCTGCAGCGGCGGCTGACCTCATGTATGCGCCGGGCGAAGACACACGCTTCAACTGGGACAGCTACAAGGCCTATGCCGAGTCCCACGATCTTGGCGGTGAGCAGCTCACCATTCTGGGGCCGTGGCTCGGACCGGACCAGGACGCTTTCGACTCTGTGCTCGCCTATTTCGGTGAAGCGGCCAATGTGGATGTCCGCTATACCGGTTCCGACAGCATGGAGCAGCAGATTGTCGTCGACGCGGAAGCCGGTTCCGCCCCGAATGTCGCCGTCTTCCCGCAGCCGGGCCTTGCGGCCGATCTTGCCAAACGCGGTTTCCTGACACCGCTCGGTGCCGATGCCGAGGCATGGATGAAGGACAATTATGCCGCCGGCCAGTCCTGGGTCGATCTGGGCAGCTACGAAGGCAAGGACGGCAGCAAGACCTTCTACGCTTTCCCCTACAAGGCCGACGTTAAGTC
Organism: uncultured Roseibium sp.; assembly: GCF_947496995.1. GTDB lineage: Bacteria > Pseudomonadota > Alphaproteobacteria > Rhizobiales > Stappiaceae > Roseibium. Next base: position 506,754 of record NZ_CANMFD010000003.1, on the reverse strand, counting down.
GCTGGTCTGGTACGTGCCGGAGAATTTCGAGGACGCGGGCTATGAAGTTCCCTCCACGATGGAGGAGCTGAAGGCCCTGACCGAACAGATCGTCGCGGATGGCGGTACCCCGTGGTGCATCGGGCTCGGTTCCGGTGCTGCAACGGGCTGGCCGGCGACCGACTGGGTCGAGGACATGATGCTGCGCACCCAGCCGGCCGATGTCTACGACCAGTGGGTGACCAACGAGCTGCCGTTCAACGACCCGAAGGTGGTTGGCGCCATCGAGGAATTCGGATGGTTCGCCCGGAACGACGATTTTGTCGCCGGTGGCGCCGGTGCCGTGGCGTCGACCGATTTCCGCGACAGCCCGAAGGGCATGTTCTCATCGCCGCCGCAGTGCTACCTGCACCATCAGGCGTCCTTCATCCCGGCTTTCTTCCCGGAAGGAACGGAAGTGGGTCTTGATGCCGACTTCTTCTACTTCCCGGCCTACGCAGAAAAAGATCTCGGGTCTCCGGTTTTGGGCGCGGGTACGTTGTTCGCCATCACCAAGGACAGCCCGGCCGCGCATGCCTTCATCGAGTTCCTGGAAACGCCGATCGCGCACGAGCTCTGGATGTCCCTTGAAGGCGGCGGTTTCCTGACACCGCTTAAGAGTGTGAACAAGGACGTCTATGTCACGGAGACCCGCAAGGCTCTCGGCGACATTCTTCTTGACGCAACCACCTTCCGTTTCGACGGTTCCGACCTGATGCCTGGCGGCGTCGGTGCTGGAACCTTCTGGACCGGAATGGTCGACTATGTGGGCGGCAAGCCGGCTCAGGAAGTTGCGGATAATATCCAGACGTCCTGGGACGCCTTGAAGTAACTTTCCGTTTCATACGAAAATGATCTGTCCGGGGTGCGCTGTACTCCGGACAGATCCGGCATCCCCGGAAGGTGCCGGAAGATGCTCATAATAACAGGCGTCAAAAGCCTGGAGCGCCGGTCAGCCTTTCACTTTCAGGCATGATCATGAAAGCGGGCCGATACTGAGGCAGGTTCTCGGGGAGGAGAGCATGAATCCGGCACTACAAGGTGTGATAACGATCATCGTCGGCGTTGGCGGTTGTATCGGCTATTTCTACCTGTCCAACCAGTTTCTGGACAAGGTCCTGTTCCCCGCCCGCGGCAAGCATATCGGCCGGAACATCAACCGCGCCAACATGATCCGCCCCTGGCTGTTCCTGTTTCCGGCGATTTTCGCGCTCGCGCTGTACCTGGGCTACCCGGTCATCGAGACCCTGCGGCTGTCGTTCACCGATCGCAGTCTCGACGGCGCGTTCGTCGGTTTCGACAATTACGCCCAGATGGCGAGCGAGCCGAAATTCTGGGAAGCCATGCGCAACAACATGCTCTGGCTAATCATCGTGCCGGCCATGTCGACCGCCTTCGGGCTGCTCGCCGCGCAACTGACCGACCGCATCGCCTGGGGAAATGTCGCCAAGTCGTTCATCTTCATGCCCATGGCGATCTCCTTTGTCGGCGCGTCGGTGATCTTCAAGCTCATCTATGACACCCGTCCCGCCAACCAGGACCAGATCGGCGTGCTCAACGCCATCTGGCTGATGTTCGAGGGCGGGCCGGGTTCCTACCTGTTTCTTCGCCTGTTGCCGGCCGGGATCGTGATCTGTTTCGCGCTTCTCATGGCCTATGTCCTTTACCTCGCGCTGAAACCGCTTTTCCGGCGTGAAGCCGGCGCGGGCGGGTCCTGGTGGTCCGTGCCGCTGCGTCTGTTCGCCGGGTTCGTAGCCGCCTGGATGATCTGGCTGTCCGCAAAGTCGGTGTTTTCGGTGTTGGCGGCGGAATTCGCCTACGGATCCCCGCAGACCTGGCTGACCCTGCCGTTCTGGAACAGTTTTTTCCTGATGGTGGTGCTGATCTGGATCCAGACCGGATTTGCCATGGTCATCCTGTCGGCGGCACTGCGCGGCATTCCCGAAGAGACGATCGAGGCGGCGATCCTCGATGGGGCCAACCCGTTCCAGATTTTTTTCAGGATCAAGGTTCCGCAGATCATGGGCACGATCGTCGTTGTCTGGACCACCATCACGCTGGTCGTCCTGAAGGTCTTCGACATCGTCTTTGCCATGACCAACGGACAGTGGGAGACGCAGGTTCTGGCGAATTACATGTATGACAAGCTGTTCCGGGCGAATGACTGGGGCGTCGGCTCGGCCAGCGCCATCGTCATCATGGTGCTGGTGCTGCCTATCCTGGTCTGGAATGTCTACAACGCACGCAAAGAGATGAGCTGAGGGGGAGGGACCATGTCGTCAATCGCAGGTACCAAATCCGGCCTCACCTGGGCCGTGCAGATTTCCGTCGTGCTGCTGGTCGCGCTCTGGCTGTTTCCGACCGTCGGGCTGTTCGTGTCGTCCTTCCGGACGGCCGACCAGATCTCGTCCAGTGGCTGGTGGGCATCGATGCTGCCGTCGGAACGCAACGAGACCTTGCGCACCGCCAATCCCGATACGCAGGTTCAGGAGAACGGGACCTGGGTGATCCAGGGCAATCTTTTCGAAGCGGACAGACAGGCGGAGATCTCCGCCTGGGGCATAACGAGCCAGGACATCGCCGCCTATACGCCCGGGGAAACGGCGGACATGGGCGAGGACGGGCGCCTGACGGTCGAGGCAAATGGCGACTACCGGCTGGTGAACGAGACGGAATTTTCCGGCCGGCGCGGCGAGCGGGTGTTCGTGACGGCAAGCTCGCCTCCGGAATTCACGCTCGACAACTACCGGGAGATGCTTTTCGATCCGTCAAACCGGGAGGGCATGACCAAGGCCTTCTTCAACACGCTGACCGTGGTGATCCCGGCGACCATCATTCCGATCGTCATTGCCGCCTTCGCGGCCTACGCGCTGGCCTGGATGCGGTTTCCCGGCCGGGCGCTGCTGATCGCAGCGGTTGTCGCGCTCCTCGTGGTGCCGCTGCAACTGGCGCTGATCCCGCTTCTGAAGCTGCATCTGGCGGTCGGGATCGGCAAGGGCTATCTGGGCGTCTGGCTGGCGCATACCGGCTTCGGCCTGCCGCTGGCGATCTATCTCCTGCGCAACTACATGGTCGGCCTGCCGCGTGACATCATCGAAAACGCCAGGGTCGACGGCGCGACGGACTTCCAGATCTTCGTCAAGATCATCCTTCCGCTGTCCTTTCCCGCGCTTGCCTCCTTCGCGATCTTCCAGTTCCTGTGGACGTGGAACGATCTGCTGGTGGCGATGGTGTTCCTGATCGACGCCACTGGCGAGACCACCGTCATGACCAAGCAGATCGTCGAGCTGCTCGGCACCAGAGGCGGCAACTGGGAAATCCTGGCAACGGCGGCATTCGTCTCGATTGCCGTTCCGCTGGCGGTGTTCTTCGCCCTGCAGCGTTATCTCGTCCGCGGCCTTCTTGCGGGATCGGTGAAATAAAATGAAAAACAACCAATTTGGGGAGCAGCCGGCATGTCCTCTCTGTCTTTGAAAGATGTCTGCAAATCCTACGGCAGCGTTGAAGTCCTCCGGGACATCAATCTGGAGATCGACCAGGGCGAGCTGATCGTCTTCGTCGGTCCGTCCGGCTGCGGCAAGTCCACGCTCTTGAGGATGATCGCCGGCCTGGAGACGATCACCGGCGGGACGCTGGAGATCGACCACGAGCGCATGAACGACGTGCCGCCGGCACAGCGCGGCATCGCCATGGTGTTTCAGACCTACGCGCTCTACCCGCATATGACGGTGCGCGACAACATGGCTTTCGGCATGAAAATAGCCAAGAAATCACGCTCGGAAATCGATGCAGCCATAGCCAACGCGGCGCGCATCCTGCAGCTCGAACCCTATCTGGACCGCCTGCCGAAAGCGCTGTCCGGCGGACAACGCCAGCGGGTCGCCATCGGCCGTGCCATCGTGCGCAATCCGAAAGTCTTCCTTTTCGACGAGCCGCTGTCGAACCTCGATGCGGCGCTGCGCGTGGCGACCCGGATCGAGATCGCGCAGCTCAAGGAAAGCATGCCGGAAAGCACCATGGTCTATGTGACGCACGACCAGGTGGAGGCGATGACCCTCGCCAGCCGCATCGTGGTGCTGCATGGCGGCAATATCGAACAGGTCGGCGCACCGCTCGACCTCTATGAACGTCCGGCGAACACGTTCGTCGCCCAGTTCATCGGCTCACCGGCCATGAACCTGCTTGACGCAAAAATCACCGCAGCCGGCGAGACGACATCGGTGCAAATGCCCGACGGCGGCCGTGCGACCGTGCCGATCGCCTCGCAAGGCAGCGATGCCGGAAGTTCAGTCAGGCTGGGCGTGCGGCCGGAAGACCTGACGATCACCGAAAGCGACGAGTTCCTCGTGTCGGCCGATGTCGATATCGTCGAGGCGCTGGGCGAAACAACGGTGCTCTATTTCATGTCCAAGAACGGCGAGGCCGCGCTGATCGCCAAACTGCCGGGCATTCACAAGATCGCCAAGGGCACCAATATCCGCCTGACCGCAGCCCCGGAAAAACTGCATCTCTTCGACGATAAGGGGACGTCGTTTTTCTACCGGTAGGCGGTGAGGGACAGCTATCTGATTTTGTTGGTGGAGACCCCCACCCCTAACCCCTCCCCACAAGGGGGGAGGGGGATGCCGCTTTGTTCTGAGCGTGCGCTGAGGACCTTCAACGAGGGTTCCCCAAAGCTACGCCGCACCGGAAACCAATGGGTCCCGGATCACGTCGGAGATGACCTCCGGCAAGCAATTTGACGCGCCGCGCTCCAAGTCGAGCGACTTTGTTCCTTTTCAAAAAAAACAGATCCAATCCTTGGTCACCGGCTGCAACCTGTTTTCGGTTGCCGGAAGCGTCCGGTGAAACCGGTGGATGCTGCGCTGCGGGACAGTGAGCCGGTGCGACGGGGTCCGGATTGTCATATCATGTTCATATGAGCTTCGAATAAAGTTCATATGAACATGATTTATGGGGGTTCGAAGTTGGCCGTTTTGAGTCAGCGCGAAGTCCCAGGACGAAGTCTGATCCTGTTGGCAGCAGGGGCAGACAGGATGAGGTCGGGTTAAAAAAGATGCTTGGTCAGTTAGACATTTCAAAACGGCAGGCGGAAATTGCCGATCTGGTGCAAAAGACGGGTTTTGCATCGGTGGAGGAGCTGGCCGAACGATTTGACGTGACCACCCAGACCATCCGCCGCGACGTGAACGGCCTGTGCGAGCAGGGGATCCTGCGGCGGACGCACGGCGGTGTCGAGCCTCCCGCGCCCGCATCAAATATTCATTATTCCACCCGGCAGATCCTGAACCTTCCGGAAAAACAGCATATAGCGACGCTTGTGGCGGGCGAGGTCGAGAACAACAGTTCGCTGGCCTTTTCGATCGGTACGACGCCGGAGATCGCCATGCAGGCCCTGACGGGCCACGAGAACCTGGCGATTTTCACCAACAACCTGAATGTCGCCTTCACGGCGTCCGTGAACGCGAGCTTCCAGGTGACTATCGCGGGCGGCCGCTTGCGGCATGGCGACCGGGACGTGCTTGGATCATCGGCGCAGGCCTTCTTTGCCAACTACAAGGTCGATATCGGCATCTTCGGCGTTGCCGGCGTCGATGACGACGGAACGCTGCTGGATTTCCATGAGGACGAGGTGGCGGCCCGCCAGTCGATCCTCGCCAACTGCCGCAGGTCTTTCCTGGTGCTCGATCACAGCAAGTTCGGACGCAGCGCGCATGTGCGCGGCGGGCACTTGAGCGATGTCGATGCGGTTTTCACGGACCGGTCCGTACCGCCCGGTATTCTTGCCAGTCTTCAGGGTACGAAGACGGTGGTGCATGCCGCCGACAACGGGAGCTGATTGCGATGACCGGTGACCTGCAGCCGCGCACCGGCAAGCCTATCCAGCTGGAGAATGTCACTCGCAGGTGGGGAGAGATAACGGCTGTCGACGGGGTCTCGATCCATATTCCCGAAGGATCCTTCACTGCCCTTCTCGGACCGTCCGGTTGCGGCAAGTCCACCACCTTGCGGATGATCGCCGGCCTGGAAAACGTCAGCGAGGGGAAGGTCCTCATCGGCGGCGAGGATGTGACGGGCCGGCCGTGTTCCAAGCGCGACCTGTCCATGGTTTTTCAGTCCTATGCGCTGTTCCCGCATCTGAGTGTCGCGGAAAACATCATCTTCGGTCTGAAGGTCCGGCGGGTCGGCCGGAGTGACCGGGATGCGCGGCTCGCGAAAGTGGCGGGCCTGCTGGGTCTTTCGGACCTTCTGGAGCGCAAGCCGGGACAGCTTTCCGGCGGCCAGCAGCAGCGTGTCGCGCTCGGCCGCGCCATCATCGGCGAGAAGCTGATCTGTCTGATGGACGAACCGCTTTCAAATCTCGATGCCAAGCTGCGTCATGAAATGCGCGTGGAAATCCGCGCCCTGCAGAAGCAGCTCGGTTTCACGATGGTCTATGTGACCCACGACCAGGTGGAGGCCATCACGATGGCGGATCAGGTCGTGCTGCTGAATGCAGGCCGCCTGGAACAGGCTGCCACGCCGCGCGACCTCTATGAGAAACCGGCAACCCCCTTCGCCGCCCGGTTTGTTGGCACGCCGCCAATGAACCTGTTTCCGGCAAGGGTCTTCAGTCGGCTTGCAAATGCGCCGGAGCACACGCTCGGTATCCGTCCCGAGGCGATGCACCTTGAGGAGGGCGGGCCGGTGTCCGCTTCGGTCCAGGCGCTTGAATATCTGGGTGCGGATATCCTGGCCGACTGCGTGATTGGCGGAACCCCGTTCCAGGTGCGGCTGCCGACGACAAAAAGCGTCGTCCCGGGTCAGTCCATCGATCTTGGGTTCGAGACGTGCGCCCTGCATGTGTTCGACGGACAGACCGGCAGGCGCCGGGACGAACTGGTTTCGGAATATGGAGCGCAATTGCGTTCCTGAATGAACTGCGTGGGCTCGCGCAGACAGACCGCAGTGGTGCGGAAGCTCAAACCTTGGGAACTGAACCGATGTTGAAGTCCTTTTTCCTGAAAGCCGTTGCCGCAACGGCGCTTTCATTCAGCACCTGGGCCTCCGCTCAGGCTGTTGACCTGCAATTCTATTTTCCTGTCGCCGTCGGCGGCAAGGCAGCTGAAACCATCCAGGAACTGACCGACGAATATGTCGCCCAGAACCCGGATGTGAACATCGATGCCGTCTATGCCGGGTCCTACCAGGACACGGTCGCCAAGGCGATCACCGCCTCGCGCGGCGGCAATCCTCCGCAGCTTTCGGTGATCCTGTCCGTCGACATGTTCACCCTGATCGATGAAGACCTGATCATACCGTTCGACGATTATCTGACCACCGATGAAGACAAGACATGGCTGGAAGGCTTCTATCCGGCCTTCATGGAAAACAGCCAGACCGGCGGCAAGACCTACGGCATTCCCTTCCAGCGTTCCACGCCGGTTCTCTACTGGAACAAGGCAGCGTTCGAGGATGCCGGTCTGGATCCGGACGTCGCTCCGGCAACCTGGGACGAGATGGTTTCATTCAGCAAGAAGCTGACCAAAAAGGATGCCTCGGGCAAGGCCACCCAGTGGGGTGTGCGCATTCCCTCTTCCGGCTTCCCTTATTGGCTGTTCCAGGGGCTCGCCATCGAGAACGGTGCGGTCCTGGCGAACGCGGAAGGCAACAAGACCTACTTTGACGATCCAAAGGTTGTCGAGGCACTGCAGTATCTCGTCGATCTCAGCACCGAATATGGAGTCATGGCACCAGGCATCATCGAGTGGGGCGCAACCCCGAAGGCATTCTTCGAGGGCCAGACCGCGATGATGTGGACCTCGACCGGCAACCTGACCAACGTGCGCGACAACGCGCCCTTCAAGTTCGGCGTTGCCATGCTGCCGGAGAAGGTTCAGCGCGGGGCTCCGACCGGGGGCGGCAACTTCTATCTGTTCAAGGGCGCTTCCGACGAACAGAACAAGGCCGCGGTGAAATTCGTCCAGTGGATCACCGCGCCGGAACAGTCGGCAAAATGGACCATCGCGACCGGCTACGTCGCACCGCGCCCGGAAACCTGGGAAACGGATACGATGAAGGCCTATGCGGCCGACTTCGCTCCGGCCCTGGTCGCCCGTGACCAGCTGGAATTCGCCAAGGCGGAACTCTCCACCTATCAGAACCAGCGCGTCACCGGCATCTTCAACGATGCCCTGGCAGCCGCCATTACCGGCAAGAAGGATGCCGAGACGGCTCTGAAGGAAGCACAGGCCGAGGCGGACAAGATCCTCGCCGAGTACCGCTGATACGCCGGAAGGGCGGCGCGCCGGGCTCAGCCCCGGCGCATCGCCTTTCCCTCATTTGAAACATCGTCCGGGAATGACCGGAACGAAGGTAAAATCAACAGGGCTTCGGATATTTCTGCAATGCGGGGTTTGATCTTCAGGCGCGAATGGATCACGGGCTGGCTGCTGCTGCTGCCGGCACTGGTGTTTCTGTTTGCCTTTACCCATATCCCCGCGGTCACAACGATCCTGAACAGCTTCTTTTCCACGCCGCGCGGCCGGCGGCAGGCAAAATTCATCGGTCTCGACAATTACGAGCGCATGATCGCTGACCCGGTGTTCTGGAAGGTGCTGTGGAACAATCTCTGGTTCGCCCTTGGGACGATCCCTGTCTCGGTCGCGCTGGCGATCATCATGGCGCTGTGGGTCAATGAAAAGCTGCTCGGGCGCAGCTTTGTGCGCATGGCCTATTTCACACCGACGGTCCTGCCGCTGATCGCGGTCGCCAATATCTGGCTGTTTTTCTATACGCCCGGTTTCGGCCTGTTCGACCAGATCACCGGAACCCTGTTCGGCTGGCCGGCAACCAACTATCTCGGCAACCCGGACACCGCGCTCAACGCGATCATCGTCGTGACTGTCTGGAAGGAAGCCGGTTTCTTCATGATCTTCTATCTGGCGGCGCTGCAGTCGATCCCGGTCAATTTGAAGGAGGCGGCTCAGATCGAGGGAGCGGGACGTTGGACGATCTTCCGCAGGATCACCTTTCCGCTCTTGATGCCGACGACGTTGTTCGTGTGTGTGAATGCGGTGATCAACTCCTTCCGTCTTGTCGATCACATCTTCATTCTGACGGACGGCGGGCCTGACAACGCCTCGGCGCTGCTGCTGTTCTATATCTATGAAGTCGCCTTCCGTTTCTGGGAGACCGCCTACGGCGCGACGCTCACCGTGGCGCTGCTGATCCTCCTCAGCCTGCTTGCCATCAGCCAGTTCTTCTTCTTCGACCGCAAGGTGCATTACAAATGAGCGGGCTGGCGACGTACCTGGACAGGTTCCTGAACGTCTTTGCCGCCTGGGTCCTGGCGCTCATCTGGGTTCTGCCGCTGTTCTACGCGGTGTGGACCGCCTTTCATCCCGCCGCCTATGAAGCCCGGTTCGAGTTGTTCGCGCCGCTGACGCTGGAAAATTTCGTCAAGGCTTGGGACGCGGCGCCTTTTGCGCGGTATTTCCTCAACACGTTCATTCTCGTGACCATGATCCTGGCCGGTCAATTCATCCTGTGCACCCTGGCGGCCTATGCCTTTGCCCGCTTCGAGTTTCCCGGCCGCAACATCCTGTTCGCGCTCGTGCTGCTGCAGCTACTGGTGATGCCGGACATCCTGATGGTGGAGAACTATCAGACCATGCGCCTGCTGAACCTGGTGGATACCATTCCGGCCATCGCTCTGCCTTACATCGCCTCGGGCTTCGGCATCTTCCTGCTTCGCCAGACGTTCATGACCGTCCCGAAGGAACTGGACGAGGCGGCACGCATTGAAGGAGCTTCCTTCCTGACGGTCCTGTGGAAGGTCTATATCCCGCTCGCGAAGCCGACCTATCTGGCCTATGGCCTTGTGTCGGTCAGCCACCACTGGAACAACTTCCTGTGGCCGCTGATCGTCACGAATTCCGTCGAAACCCGCCCGGTCACCGTCGGGCTCAGCGTGTTTTCCGCGATCGACAGCGGGGTCGAGTGGTCGGTCATCAATGCGGCCACGCTGATGACGTCAGGCCCGCTGCTGATTGCTTTCCTGCTGTTCCAGCGCCAGTTCGTCCAGAGCTTCATGCGCGCCGGAATCAAGTGATTTCCACCGAACTGTAACTTTCAGGATCTCGTCAAACCGCTTTGAACGAGGAGATTGACTTTTGGGTACTATGTCTTCGACGGCTTCCTATGCTAATGGATTTAAATCGAGCTTTCCCGCGGATTGTCCGCCTTAAATTTTTCCGGTTTTTCCGGTGAAGGAGTGCCCCCTTGTCAAGAACGTTCCTGGCCATTGGTGAGTGTATGGTTGAAATGGCCCCGAGCGGCAGCGGCACCTACAAGATGGGTTTTGCAGGGGATACCCTGAACACGGCGTGGTACGCGCGCAAATATCTCGGCAACGATTGGAACGTCGGTTATTTCACCGCAGTCGGCACGGACCAGGTGTCGAGCGAGATGCTCGAATTCCTTCAGACCGCGAACATCGACGTCAGCGGCATCCGCAGGCTGGATGACCGCACCCTCGGTCTTTACCTGATCCAGCTGAAGGATGGAGAGCGAAGCTTCGCCTACTGGCGCTCGCAGTCCGCGGCCCGCTGTCTGGCGGCGGACCGGCAGGCCCTGGAGGCTTCGCTCGGGCAGGCAGGTTTGATTTATTTCAGCGGGATCACATTGGCGATCCTGCCCGCGGATGACCGGCTGACCTTTCTGGAAGCCCTGCGTGCTGCGCGAAAGAAAGGGGCTCAAGTCGCCTTCGACCCCAATCTCAGGCCCCGGCTGTGGGAAGATGCGGAGACGATGCGGGCTTGTGTTACCGAAGCCGCCGGTGTCTGCGATTTCGTGATGCCGTCCTTCGAGGACGAGCTCACTCATTTCGGGGACGCCGATCCGAAGGCAAGCGTGGAGCGGTATCTTGCCGCGGGGGCGGGGGCGGTCGTCGTGAAGAACGGGCCTGAGGAAGTTCTCTGTGCCCGGCAAGGTGCTCTGCGCGCCTTCCAGCCGAGGCCGGTCAGCACCATCGTCGACACGACGGCGGCCGGAGACAGCTTCAACGCCGCGTTCCTTGCGGAATATCTCAAGTCGGAGAATCTGGAAGCAGCGGTCGCGGCGGGCGCCGGGCTTGCCGGCAGGGTCATCCAGCACCGTGGCGCGCTGGTGGAATGTCTGGAATCGGTGTGACCAGCACCGCACCGATGTTCGCAGCCGCCGACACAGACCATCGTAATACTTGGCTATATATATCAGGGGTTGCGCCTGAAAAACCTTGTCTTAAATAACTAAGTAATTGATCTATAAGTACAAATTAAGTTTTTGTTTCCCTCTGATCTCTAGTTTTTGACGAAATTGGCGGTTGCCGCTTCATTTCGTCAAACTGTATCGGATGGTTTCAAATATGCGCTTGTCAAAGAAGATACCGGCTCTTGTGATCGGTGCTGCCGCTGTCGTGGGTATCGGAATCGGTGTTTCCAGTTACCTGACTACCGTGGATGGTGTCGAAAAGCTGACCCGCGACCGGCTGAAGACCGCCGCGACGACGAGTGTCGAGGAAATGCTGTTCTATCTGAACACGATTGAAAGCGAACTCGTCCTGACAGCCGAAAGTCCCGGCACCAAGACAGCCGTTCTGGAATTCGCAGCCGCCTGGAAAGAAATGAAAGCCTCCGGCGGCAATCCCGAGACGACGCTACAGACGGCCTATATCACGGACAACCAGCACCCGACCGGTGAGAAGCATCTGCTTGATCGCGGAGACAGCGGTTCGGCATATGATGATGTCCACGCCAGCTACCATCCCTGGCTCCGCAAGCTCCAGCAGGACCGGGGCTACTATGATGTCTTTCTGTTCGATACCGAGGGCAACCTGGTCTACTCGGTGTTCAAGGAATTGGACTACGCCACCAACTTCAACCAGGGCGGTGGCAAGTGGGCGGACACCGACCTTGGAGAAGTGTACCGCAAAGCGATGTCGATCACGTCCCATGATGAGGTGGCGTTCGAGGATTTCGCACCCTATGGCCCGAGCTTCGATGCTCCGGCAAGCTTCGTCGCGCATCCGATACGCCTCGGCGGCGAGACCTATGGCGTGCTGGCTTTCCAGATGCCGGTCGATATGATCAACGAACTGATGCAGCATGTACGGGGCCTGGGTGAAACCGGTGAACTGGCTCTGATCGGCGAAGATCGCCTGATGCGGAACAATTCGGGGAAGAATCCGGATCAGTCCGATATTCTGGTGACGAAACTCGACAGCCCGGTGATCGACAAGGCTTTCGCCGAGGGAATGGCGTTCGGATACGACACGCTCAACGGCGACGAAAAGCTGGATGTCGAAGCGGCTAAATTCGACTACCACGGCAAGACATTCGCCGTGGTTGCCTCGCAGTCCTATGCGGAGGCTTTCGCCTCGGTTGTCGATATCAGGAACCGCATGCTGATTACCGGCCTCGTACTGCTTGGCATCGCGGCCATTGCCGGGATGTTTGCGGCTAGAACCATTACAGGTCCCATCAACAAGGTCGTCGATGCCATGAAACGCCTGGCGACAGGGGATACCAAGGTGGACGTCGAGGGCGGAACCCGGGCAGATGAAATCGGCGAGATGTTCCAGGCCGTTTCCGTATTCAAGGACAACGCCATTCAGCGCAAGCAACTTGAGGACGGTGCCAGGTTGGAGCGGGACAGGGAACGCCAGCGTCAGGTCGTCATGGAAAACCTGATAGCCGATTTCAAGACTGTCATGTCCGAGCGGCTGTCGACTGTTTCCAATCAAATGTCCCTGATGCGCCGGGCTGCGACCACGCTGGAGGACATTGCCAGCAAAGCCAGGACCGAGTCGGACCATGCGGGCGGGGCGGCCGGCAGCGCTTCAGAAAATGTTTCCGCGGTTGCTGCGGCGACCGAGGAAATGACAGCTACCGTTCAGGAGATTGCCAATCAGACGGAGGCCACCGCACGGATTGTGGCGGAAGCCGTGGTTGCTGCCGAAACCACCAATCAGGACGTGAAAACCCTGTCCGATGCCGCCGAACACATCGGCAGCGTCGTCAACCTGATCCGCGATATCGCGGAACAGACCAACCTTCTGGCACTGAACGCCACGATCGAGGCGGCGCGGGCCGGAGATGCGGGCAAGGGCTTTGCCGTGGTGGCATCCGAGGTCAAACAGCTCGCCGAGCAGACGTCGAAGGCAACCGACGAGATTTCCGACCGTATTTCGGGAATTCAGAATTCGGTGAAGGATGCGGCCGGGTCCATCGATCATATCGCCAACAAGGTTTCGGAGATCAAGGAACTGACAAGTTCCGTCGCCGGTGCGATCGAGGAACAGCGGTCCGCGAACCAGGAGATTGCCCGCTCCGCGAAATCGGCAAGCGACAGCACGGGTGTTGCCGCTGACAGCCTGACGACGGTCTCCAGCGCGGTTCAGCAGACTTCGGAAGAAGCAGGCCTGGTGAACAATGCCTCGAACCTGGTTTCTTCAGCCAGCTCAAGCCTGGCGGAGGAAGTTGAAAAGTTCCTTGAGGGCGTTACCCTCGACGTTGAGGACAGGCGCAGCGCGCAACGAAATGTCATCTCCGAGGACGTTACCATCGAGACAGCGGATGGCCGTTCGCACAAGGCCCGTATGGTCGATGTCAGTGCCACGGGTGCACAGATCCAGAATCTGGCGGGCGTGAACATCGATGAGCAGTTGACGATCAGACTGTACGACGGGACGAGCCTTCACGGCGCTGTCGTGCGACTGACAGGGAGCGGATGCGGAATCCGGTTCAGCGCACAGCTGGCGGAAGACCATCTTCTCATGGCTGCCTGATCAGACGGAAACGGAAAAGTCATAGATTTCCCGCCGTCATCCCGGCCAAGCGTCGCGCGAGCCGGGATCGGAGAGCCGCAAGTCCTTATTTTTGGATGAGTCTGTTCTACAGACAATCCCGGCTCACCGATCCCGGATCTTCGCTGCGCTGCGTCCGGGATGACGAATCGAAGATTTGCCAGCAGTTTGAAAGGCGCTCAATGCGCCTTTTCCTTGTCAGGCATCGCGTTGGGCGATCCAGTCGTGGTCCGGGTGGTTCCGGAAGCGCCACTTGCGCATGGGCCCGGCCATGACATTGAGATAGTACATGTCATAGCCGTAAGGAACTGCGCAGGGGTGATGACCCTTGGGGACAAGCACCACGTCGTGGCTGCTGACGGACACCGTTTCATCGAGCGCGCCATCTTCGGTGAACACCCGCTGATGACCATAGCCCTGGTCCGGATCGAGGCGGTGATAATAGGTTTCTTCCAGATAGGTCATATCCGGATAATTGTCCTCGTCGTGCCGGTGGGGCGGATAGGACGACCAGTTTCCCGACGGCGTGAACACTTCCGTGACCAGCAGACTGTCGGCAACATCCGTTTCTTCCATGGCAATCGGGAAGATGTAGCGGGTGTTGGCGCCCTTTCCTCGGACCACCTGCTCGGGAACCGGCAGGACGCGCGCCTTGTGGCCGCCCTTGCCCGGGGCGGTGCAGACGCCGATGGTGCAGTCGGTGGTGGCCGTCGCCGACCAACTGGTGCCATTCGGGACGTAGACACTGTGCGGCGGCAGCTTTTCGAACACGTTCATGCGCTCGCCCTGCTCGCCGAAGTCCTCGCCGCCGGCCGAGATCTTCGCCTTGCCTTCGACCATCACCAGAATGATCTCCAGATCGCCGGTGTCCTCACCGACGATCTCGCCCGCCTTCAGCCGGTAAAGGCCGAAACCGACGTATCCCCAGTCGGGCGACTTCGGTCCCCTGGCGCTTTCGACGGTGATATCGTGAACCTTGCCATTTGTTCCGGCCGGTTTGCGGAGCAACTCGCTCATGTCAGGTTCACCTTTCCTGCGATCTGTTTCAGCGTTTTCAGTCCCAGGCTCTGATACTGGAAGGGATTGCGCACTTCCGGGTCCTGTTCGGCCTCGATGACGATCCAGCCTTGATAGCCCGTGTCCTTGAGGATTTGAAGCAGCGGCTCGAAATCGACGCCACCGTCTTCGTCACCGGGCACCGTGAAGACACCGGCGCGCACGCCGTCCATGAATGATTTTCCGCTGTCGCGGACGTCCTTCATGACGGAAGGACGCACGTTCTTGGCGTGGAAGTGACGGACACGGCCCGCATGTCTTTCAAGTACAGGCGCCGGGTTGCCACCGTCGGAGCCGAAATAACAATGGCCCGCATCGAACAGCAATTTGGTTGCCGGGCCGGTCGCCGCCATGAAAGCGTCGATCTCCGCCGGGGTTTCCACGACTGTGCCCATGTGGTGATGATAAACCAGATCGATGCCCTGCTGCGCGCAGAAGGCCGCGAGTTCCTCGACCTTGGCACCGAAGTCCTTCATCGCCTCGGCGCTCAACACCGGGCTCCCGGAGATGTCGACGTCGGATCCCTGGATGGTGTTGGAGGTTTCGCAGGCGATGCAGACCGAACAGCCATTGTGCTTCAGCTTGTCCAGATGCGGCTGAATCGCCTTCTTCTCTACCTCGACGGAGTGCGTCAGCAGGTTCAGGGAATACCATCCGGAAATGAATTTCAGGTCGTAGCTGCCCAGAAGCTGCTTCAGCTCTTCGGGATCGTTCGGCCAGCGGTGGCCGTTCTCTATACCGTCGAAGCCGATATCGGAGGCTTCCTTCAGGATCTGTTCTGTCGGGATATGCGCGCCGAGCGTCTGGTCGTCGTCGTTGGCCCAGGCAATCGGGTTGGTGCCGTAAAGGATCATGGGTCGTGTCCTGTAACGTTCGAAGGAACGTCTGGGTTGTCTGTATTCTTTCCCAGGCCTCATCCTTCGATATGACCTGTCGGTCGTCGTCGGGATGAGGAGGAAGAAGTGGTTAAGTGCTGAACTGGTTGGCTCGAGGTCTTTCCGTTCTCCGCCATTGCCGGGTTTGACCCGGCAACCCGTGCCGTGACCTTGCAAAAAGCATGATCCGACGGGAAGGAGCAATCGGCAGGGATCCCACGCTCAAGCCATGGGATGACGCCGGGATCGGACGGTGTCTGGCCTGTCTGTCGTCCGTCCTCCTCAATCCACGAGGTTCTGGTGTTTCAGTGCATCGACGTAGCCTGCGCGCGCCTTGTTGACCTCGGCGCGGGAGGAGATTTCCGGCACCGCGACATCCCACCAGGCACCGCCGCCATTTTCCCCGGGGCCGTGCATCGGGTCGGTATCGATGACGATGACCGTCGGGAGCGATCTGCCGCGGGCTGCAAGGATTTGCGTTTCAAGATCGGCTATATCCTTCGCCTTGACCGCATGGGCTCCCATGGCGGCGGCATGCGCCACGAAGTCGATATCCGGCTGGGCCTCGACGTTGCAGTCCTTATAGAGGTTGTTGAACTGCTCGCCGCCGGTGCCCATCTGCAGGCGGTTGATGCAGCCATAACCGCGGTTGTCGGTCAGAACCACCGTGAACGGCACCCGGCGCATGACCGCGGTGGCAAGTTCGGAATTGGCCATCATGTAGGAGCCGTCGCCGACGAAGCAGACGACGTCGCGATCCGGGCAGGCAAGCCTGATACCCATCGCACCGGCGATTTCGTAGCCCATGCAGGAGTAACCGTATTCCATGTGATAGCCGCCCTGTGGCGATTGCCAGAGAAGCTTCAGGGCACCCGGCATCGTGCCGGCGGCACACATGGCGATGGTTTTTTCGGTGGCTGTGCGTTGCACGGCACCGATGACCTCCGCATCGAGCGGCAGATAGTCTTCCGGCACATCGGTTCGTGCGCTGCAATGGGCGTCGACCCTGGCGAGCCAGTCGAGACGGGCAGCGGGATCGAAAGAAGCTGACTTGTGAGCGCCGAGTGCCGCGGAGATCCTCTCAAGAGAGACTTTCGCGTCGCCCACGATGCCGGTCGCTCCGTGCTTCAGGGCGTCATAGCTCTGCACGTTGATGGAGACCAGCTTGCGGCCGGGTTGTCTGAACAGGGACCAGGACCCGGTGGTGAAATCCTGGAAGCGTGTGCCGACGCCGATCACCAGATCGGCTTTTTCAGCAAGCCTGTTCGCGCTCTCGGCGCCGTCCACGCCCGCTGCACCGAAATTCATCGGATGGGACTGGGCGAGAGCCGACTTGCCGGCCTGGGTCTCGATCACCGGGATGCCGTGCCGGGTGGCAAACTCCGCGAGCGTGTCTTCAGCCTGTGAATAGATGACGCCACCACCGCAGACGATCACCGGGTTTCGGGCAGCCCTGACAAGTTCGGCAACCTCGGCAATGTCACGGCTGTCCGGTTCGGGGCGGCGGATCCGCCAGACCTTCGGCTCGAAAAAGCTTTCGGGATAATCATAGGCCTCGGTCTGGGTGTCCTGGCAGAAGGCGAGGGTGACGGGCCCGCAGTTGGCCGGGTCCGTCATGACCTGAAAAGCCCGGGGCAGGGCAGTCAACAGGTGTTCCGGCCGGCTGATCCTATCGAAGTAGCGCGAGACCGGGCGGAAGCAGTCATTGGCGGAAACGGTGCCATCCGCAAAATCCTCGACTTGCTGGAGCACGGGGTCGGGCGCGCGGTTGGCGAAAACATCGCCGGGGATGAGAAGCACCGGCAGGCGGTTCACATGGGCAAGCGCCGCAGCAGTGACCATGTTGGTCGCTCCCGGCCCGATGGAGGATGTGACCGCCATGGCGCGGGTGCGTTTGCTGGCCTTGGCAAAAGCGATTGCCGTATGGGCCATCGTCTGTTCATTCTGGCCGCGCCATGTAGGCAGGGCATTGCCGGCCTGTTCCAGAGCTTCGCCCATGCCGGCGACGTTGCCGTGACCGAAAATTGCCCAGACACCGTCGATGAAGCGATCTCCATCCTCGGTCAGTTGCGCGGCGAGAAAGCGGACCATGGCCTGAGCGGCTGTCAGACGGATGCTGCTCATTGCTTCTGTCCTTCATCTGAGTTGAGGCGCGCCTGTGCGCGGGCGGTGTCCCATATGCGGCACAGGCGTTCGTAGCGGGTGGACATGTCGACCACCGCGTCTTCATTCGAGACGCGACCGGCGAGCCAGCCGCGAGCGGCATCGGCGAAGATCGTGCGGCCGACCGCGAACCCCTTGACCAGACGGAATTGCGCGGCTTCGGCGAAGCTTGCGGCCAGTTGATCTTCCGGGGCATCCAGACCGAGCACGACCACTCCACGTGTATGCGGATCATTCTCGATAATGGCACCGCAAGCTTTTGCCCAGGCCTCTCTTGACGTCAGCGGTTCCAGCTTCCACCAGTCGGGATAGATGCCGATCTCGTAGATCCGCCGGATAATGTCCGCCGTGGTGTCGTCGTCGATGGCGCCGACCTTGGAAGGAATAACTTCCAGAAGCAGTTCCAGGCGGTTGCGGCGGCAGGCGGCGAACAGCCGTTGCAGGAGGTCCTCCTGCTCGGCCTTCATCGCATCGGTGTCGTCCGGATGGTAGAAACACAACACCTTGACCACATGTTCGGCGGGCCATTCGGCCAGGCCGCCGAAATCCGGACCGATTTCCGGCTCCAGCGTGAGCGGCCGGGAGGACGGCCACTCAACGGGATGTCCGATCCAGAGGCCGGTTCCGGCGGCCTGATACAGGGCCTCGCGGCCGAGACGGCTGTCGCAAAGAATGCCGTAGCCGGGTTGACCGTCCGCGACGGTGAGCGCCGCGTCGAGGCACAGTTTCTTGAAGGCGCCGATATGCTCATGAGTGACGCCGGCCTCGTCGGCCATCTGTTCGAGCTGAATACGGTGATCGAAAGCGAACACCCGCATCGTCGACCAGTCGCCGCCATGGGTCCGGTGCCGGTTGGTGGACCAGTGAATCTGTTCCAGCGCCGGGTCCTTGCGCAGCGCCTTGTCCTTCACGCCGCGCTTGAGGAAGAACTGCAGCTCCTCCCAGCTCGGATAGGCGGGCGTGCAGCCATGACGCGACACGGCGAAGGCACCGCAGGCGTTGGCATAGGTCAGTGCTGTCACCCAGTCCTCGCCGGTGATCCAGCCCTTGAGCAGGCCCGACATGAAGCCGTCACCTGCACCGAGCACGTTGAAGACCTCGATCGGGAAACCGGGACCGGATATGCCGTCGTCCAGACTGTCCGGGATGTCGCCCGTAAAGGCTGAAGCGCCCATGGGGCCGCGTTTGCACACAAGGGTCGCACCGGAAACCTTGCGGACGTTTTTCAGTGCCTGGATTGTATCCGTGGTGCCACCGGCGATATGGAATTCCTCTTCCGTACCGACGATGAGGTCGAAGAGATGCAGCGTGGCTTGCAGCTTCGCGGTCACCTTTTCGGAAGCAATGAAGCGGCTCTCGCCGTCGCCATGGCCGGCAAGGCCCCACAGGTTGGGCCGGTAGTCGATATCGAGCGCGGTTTGTGCGCCGTGTTCGCGGGCAAGCGTAAGGGCTTTCAGAACGGCGGCTTCAGTCTGCGGGTGGCTCAGATGTGTGCCGGTCGCGACCACCGCTTTGGCCGATGCGATGAAGGCCGGATCGATATCGTCCTCGCACAGGGCCATGTCGGCACAGTTCTCGCGGTAGAAGATGAGCGGGAACTGTTCCTGGTCACGGATGCCGAGCAGGACCAGGGCGGTCAGGCGTTCCCTGTCGGTGACGACACCGCTGGTGTCGACGCCGTGCCGTTCCAGCTCCTCGCGGATGAAACGGCCCATATGCTCATCGCCGACACGGGTGATCAGGCCTGACTTCAGGCCGAGCCGTGCCGTGCCGGTGGCCATGTTGGTGGGCGAGCCGCCGACATACTTGTTGAAGGACGCCATGTCCTCCAGCCGCCCGCCGACCTGCGCTCCGTAGAGATCGACCGAGGACCGGCCAATCGTGATGACATCAAGTTTCTTCACATGCTCGTTCCGTCAGTTCAGGTCATGGACCCATGAAAGAGGATGATACCGGTCCGTGACCTGGAACATCTTGTCGGTGATTGGTCGCAGCCAGACAAGATGTTCCAGCGTTTTAAAACCGGTCAACCGGGCAGCCGGATCAGATCGTTCCGCCCAGGGATCCTTCCAGCTGAGCCAGTTCCTGTCCACCCGCCATCAGGTCCTGCAATTCCTCGGCCTTGATTTCCCCCCGCTTTGCCGTGCCGTGGGTCTTGCCGCGGTTCAGGACGGTGAACCTGTCGCCGACGGCCATGGCATGGCGCACGTTGTGGGTGATGAAGACAATGCCGATGCCGTTCTTGCGCACCTTGTCGATGGTCGCCAGGACATTGGATGTCTGGCGGACACCAAGGGCGGAAGTCGGCTCGTCGAGAATCAGCACCTTGGCGCCGAAATGAACAGCACGGGAAATGGCCACCGTCTGACGCTCTCCGCCGGAAAGCGTCCCGACAGCCTGGTCCGGCGAGCGCAAGCGGATGCCCATGCCGGCCATTTCCGTCATGGTGATCTCGTTGGCCCTGGTCGTATCGAAACGCTTGAAGATCCCCCAGCCCTTCGTCGGTTCCCGGCCCATGAAGAAGTTCCGGGTTACCGACATGAGAGGGATCATCGCCAGATCCTGATAGACCGTGGCGACACCAGCCTCCATCGCATCGCGGGGGCTGTCGAAGGACATTGGTTTGCCTTCAAGAAAGATCTGGCCGCTTGTCGGTTTGTGAACGCCGGACATGGTCTTGATGAAAGTGGATTTGCCCGCGCCGTTGTCGCCCAGGAGGCAATGGCACTCTCCGGGAAAAACATCGAAGCTCACGCCGGCCAGGGCAATGATGTTGCCGAAGTGCTTTTCGATCTGGTCCATATGGATGATTGGCTCTGACATGATCAGCGTTCTCCCGTAACACGCTTGCGAATGGCGTTGTTGAAGAGGACGGCGATCAGCAGCATGCCGCCAAGGAAAACCTGGAACCAGTCCTGGTCGAAGTTGGTGTAGGTCAGGCCGATGACGACCATGCCGAAGATGATCGATCCGAAAAATGCGCCAATGGCGGATCCATATCCGCCGGTGAGGAGACAGCCCCCGATCACGGCGGCGATGATGGCCTCGAATTCCTTCTGAAAACCGCGCCGCGCATCGGTGGAGCCGGCATCCATCACGGTGATGATGGCAACCATGGCAGCGCAGCAGGCGGTCAGCATGAACAGCGAGATCTTGACCTTGTTGACCGGCACGCCGGAATTGGAGGCCGCAACCCTGTCGCCGCCGGACGCGAAGATCCAGTTGCCGACGGGGGTGCGTAGCAGGACATAGGTCGCCAGCAACGCGACGAGGACGAACCAGATGATCTCGACAGGGATACCGGGAACCTTCGGGGTTCCGTTCTTGAAGGTTTCGATCAGGCCGGTCTCGGCAAGCCAGGCGAACAGGGGGCCGAAGGCCTCGCCGGAAAAGAACGGGGCAAGCCAGTCGCCTTCCACGGCCTCGCGGACACCGCGAAGCTGGGTGGATCCGCCGGTGGCCAGTTTGAGGCCGACGAGGGAGAGACCGCGCAGGATGAAAAGGAAAGCCAGCGTGACGATGAAGGAGGGCAGTCCCGAACGGATCACGATGGTGCCGTTGACGCCACCAACCATGGCGGCAAAGACGAACGTGAGGGGGATCGCCAGAACGAGGGGCAAGCCCCAGTTGACGACGCAAGCAGCGAAGAACAGGCCCGCAAAGGCGACCATGGAACCGATGGACAGATCGAACTCACCGCCGATCATCAGCATGGCCGCACCGATTGCCAGAATGCCGAGTTGAGCTGCGGGGGTCATGAAGTTCATCACGCCGGAAAGCGTGAACATGCTGCTGTCTGCGGTGGCAAGAAAAAACAGCACGACCAGAATGACACCGGCGATAGCGCCGAGTTCGGGGCGTTTCATGAGTTTCGCGCCAAAGGACTCTGCCTTCAGGCGTTCATCCCCGACGGATGTGGTTACTTCGCTCAATGTTCCCTCCCTTGATTATGGCACGGTCCAAGGAACGGCGGCCCTGAGGCCGCCGCCCTTTTGGACGTGTTAGCGGATGCCCTTCGAGGACAGGTCGATGACCTGGGAAGCCTTGTCCTTGGTGATCAGGTTCGGGCCGGAGGGAACATCGCCGCCCGGGATCAGGCCGTATTCGGCGTTCAGCGCCAGGAACACGACCGGGAGATAGCCTTGCAGGAACTGCTGCTGATCGATTGCGAAAGCGGCTTTTCCGTCGGCAACGGCCTTCAGGAAGTTGGCGGACAGGTCGAATGTCGCGATATTGACCTCGCCCGAGCGGCCGAGGGCTTCGACGGCGGCGATTGCGGGCTCACCCACCGTCGAGGCGCCGAGGCCCATGATGGTGTCGATGTCCGGGTTGGAATCCAGCGCGGCACGTACCTTGGCTTCCACTTCCGCCGGGTCGTTGGAAGTCGGCAGCACTTCAACCGTTCCGCCGAAACCTTCGGCAAAACCGGCGCAGCGCAGGTCGAGCGAGACGTTGCCGACTTCCTGGTTGACGCAGATGCCGTTGGAACCACCCATTTCGGCCAGCTTGGTCCCGGCTGCCTTGCCGGCGGTGAATTCGTCCTGGCCGACATGCAGCAGGGCGCCGAGCTTGGCGGCGACATCCGAACCGGAGTTCATGGAAATGACCGGAATTCCGGCTGCCACGGCGCGCTCGATGGACGGGCTGAGGGCGTCGGCATCCGGAATGGATACGACGAGACCTGCCGGTTCCTGGTTGACCGCGGCATCGATGAGCTGGCTCATCGCAACCATGTCGAAGGTTTCCGGCGAGCGATAGCTGACGTTCGCGCCGGTGTCTTTCGCGGCCTTGTCGACGCCGTTCTTGACGACTGACCAGAACGCGTCATTGGCCTGACCGTGGGATACGACGATAATGTCGGCCGCCATGGCCGGCATTGCCATTGCGACAGCGCCTGCGACCAGTGCGCCCTTGATGAAGTTTTTCATATCTACTCCTCCCGAGTGTGAAGAAAACCACCGCATGATTACGGCTGTGGACTTCGGCCTTCGACCGAATTTCTTGCTCCCGGTATCCCGAGTTCGATCGCGGAAGCTGCAAGATGCGCATCCACGATGTCCTCGAGGCCGGTGCCATTGTCAGATGTGAACGGATTGGAATCGAAAGCGCGTCACCAGGCTGTGGGCGCCCTCTCGCGCTACAGCATCGTTCAATGCCATCATTCCTCCCGATCCATTTTTTTGCGAGGGGCACGTGCACAGCGCCGTTGTCTTATTTTTTTAGAATATAAATTCCATTTCTATTTTCTTGCAATACATTTTTTTCAAAAATTCAAATTCGGTTCCGCTGCGCACCGACGGACACGGCCAGGGCTATGGCGAGCGACAGGGTTGCGGACAGAGCCCTGAACGCGCCGACATCCAGTTCTGAGACCAGGAGCTGAATGGCTTTCAGCCGGGCCAGAGGGCTTGTGACAACGTCGGTGATCGCCACGATGTCCGCCCCGTTGCGGCGGGCCTGTGTGGCCATGTCTACCGTGATCTGCGAATAGGGCGCGAAGGTTACCGCGATCACAGCGTCGTTCGGCCGGATCAGATGCTCCATGTTGATGTTGGCGATGCCGGAATGAAGTACCGCCGGTACGTTCATTTTCTCGAAGGCATAGGCAAGATAGGAGGTGACGGGAAAGGCGCGCCGGAAGCCGATCATGTGAATGGTCTCGGCCCGGGCGAGAACATCAACTGCCTGTTGCAGAGCCACCGGATCCACGGTTGTCAGCAGATTTTCCAGCGAAGAGCGGCCGACTTCGACGAATTCCGCCAGCAGCGCCGAGGGGGTTTCCGTACCGTGTTCACGAAGTTTCGCCAGACGGGTAGTATAATCGGGCCATTTCTGGGAATAATCGGACCGGAACAGTTTCTGCATCTGGGAATAGCCGGAGAATCCCATCTCTTGGCAGAACCGCATGACCGCGGAGGGTTGCACATCGGCACCTTCGGCGAGTTCGGCCACTGTCGAGACGGGGACGCGGTCCGGGTTGGCGGCGATGAAGTCGGCGAATTGTTTCAGCCGTTTGGGGAGGTGCTCCGCCGTGCTTCCCAAACGCTCGAAAAAGGCATCGATGGTTGCGGGCGGCGAAGTCGGGGGACAAGGGTCCGATTCTGTATCCGGCATCTGTTTCTTCTTTTCCAGCTTGACACATTCCGTTTAAAGTGATTTTGGAATTTTTATTCTAGCTTGGCAAGCAGCGATCACTGTCGATGCGCTGCTTCACGCCCCGGGAGGAAAACATGGCTATCAAGGTTGCGCTGCTAGGCGCCGGACGTATCGGCAAGGTGCACGCCAAGGCGGTTTCCGCCTCAGAGGGCGCCGCGGTCGTCGCAGTTGCGGACGCTTTCCCGGAGGCTGCCGAAAGTCTCGCCGCCGCGTATGGCGCGAGTGTCCGGACGATCGACGAGATCGCGGCATCGGAAGATGTCGATGCGGTGGTGATCTGCACGCCGACCACGACACATGCCGATCTGATCGAGCAATTCGCCCGTGCCGGCAAGGCGGTGTTCTGCGAAAAGCCCATCGACCTGTCGCTTGACCGGGTGAAATCCTGCCTGAAGACAGTCGAGGATCTTGGCGCGACACTGATGATCGGTTTCAACCGGCGGTTCGACCCGCATTTCAAGGCGGTGCGCGATGCTATCGACGCCGGCCGGATCGGCGAAGTCGAGATGGTGCAGATCACGTCGCGAGATCCGGGCGCGCCGCCGCCGTCCTACATCCAGACATCCGGCGGCATTTTCAGGGACATGACCATCCATGATTTCGACATGGCGCGGTTTCTGCTGGGCGAAGAGGTCACGACCGTCTATGCAACCGGCTCGGTTCTGATCGATCCGGAAATCGGCAAGCTCGGCGACTATGACAGTGCCATGGTGGTGCTGACCACCGGGTCGGGCAAGCAGTGTTCCATTTCCAATTCGCGCCGCGCGTCCTACGGATACGACCAGCGTATCGAGGTACACGGTTCCCTGGGTGCGGTCTCCGCGGAAAACATCCGCCCGGTGTCGATCGAACTGGCAACGCGGGACGGCTATACCCGTGCTCCGCTGCATGATTTCTTCATGACCCGCTACCTGGAAGCCTACGCGGCGGAGATTGCCGTCTTCGTCGACACCATCGTCAGCGGCAAAAAGCCGTCTCCAAGCGGTGACGACGGCTTGAAGGCACTGGCTCTGGCGGAAGCTGCCCTCAAGTCTGTCGCCGAACGTCGCGCTGTCGGTATGGACGAGATTTGAGGCGGATAGCCTTTCCACCGAAACGCTGTTTTTCGAAGCGGTCGTTCATGTCATCGCGGGCAGAGGCCGCGGCGGGGTGGAATAGAGTATTCCTGAAATAATCACAATCTATCCGTGCCGCGCATTGTCCCCTATATCTGCGCCAGATAACAACAGAGCGAGATCGATCCGGAGCGTGGCGAACAGCCGCCGGCGCCGTAAGGACTTGCGGAAGGGACACGACATGACGACAGACGCGGACAACCTAGAGAACATTCTCCAGATCGACATCGTTTCGGACGTTGTCTGTCCCTGGTGCATTGTCGGTTTCAAGCAGCTGGAACAGGCGATCGAAGAAACCGGGGTGCCTGCGGCGATCAAGTGGCATCCTTTCGAGCTCAATCCGGACATGCCGCAAGAGGGCGAGAACCTGCGCGCGCATATCATGCGCAAATACGGGGTGAGCGCTGAGCAATCCCAGGAAACGCGCGAGCGGCTGACGGAACTTGGCGCCGGCCTCGGGTTTGATTTCCGCTTTACCGACGGCATGCAGATGGTGAACACCTTCAAGGCCCATCAGCTGCTTCACTGGGCCGGACCGGAAGGCAAGGAACACCCGTTGAAGATGGCGCTGTTTGAAGCCTATTTCAAAGACGGCAAGGATGTCAGCGACACGGAAACCCTGGCGGACATGGCGGCAGCTGTCGGCCTCGACCGCGAAGAGGCCGTTCAGGTTCTTCAGGACGGACGATTTGCCGAGGTGGTGCGCGAAGAGGAAAGTTTCTGGAGACAGAACGGGATAGAGGGCGTGCCCGCCGTCATCTTCGAACGCCGCCACATGATCTCCGGGGCGCAGGGAGCCGAAAACTACGCCGCAATCATCAAGCAGCTCGTGGATACCGAGGCGGCCTGACCCGAGAGGGATTGAAACCGGCTTCTTCTTGCGATGCGGCTGTTTCCGGTTCTCAGATCTTCTCCAGCAACACCCCGGCCGCCTCTATGCGGCCGGCAGGTGTGTCCGCGGGTTCAGCACCGTAGTTGGTCCAGATACGAATGCCATCCGTGTCCCGGCAGCGCACACCGCCTTCGAGGTCCAGCGTCTCGATGCCGACCTCCCGGCAGAGTTCCGAATAGAGGCGCTTCAGGGCAACTTCATCAAGCCATCCGCCGACATAGGTCAGGTGGTCGGTGCGCATGACGGCGGGTTGGCCGTCTTCCAGTTCGAAAACGCTCTCCGCGGCGCCTTCAAGCTCCTCACGGTAGCCGGAAAAACAGCCGCCGCCCTTCAGCGGCATCGGCATGTCGGGCCGCATGGTTTCGACGCGGGAGACGGTGACATCCAGTCCCGGCATGTCCGGGGGAAGGGGCACGGGGATCACCATGTCGGCATTGCGGGCCGCCGTGCGCGGCCCCAAAACAACTTCTGCATCTGCCTCGGCCAGAATCTTCTTCAGATCCTGGGGCATGTAGATGAGGCCGGGGGCCGCGACGATCTTGTAGCCGGAGAAGTCGCGTGTCTCGCCGCGCAGGATGTCGACGGACAGACCGAGTTTGCGTAGCGCCCGGTATGTGTCGAAGACCAGCTGGAAATAGCTGAGACCGGCGCCGTGCGGCTGGGTGGTCCAGGCGAAGTCCGCGTCGTAATCGAAAACAAGCGCCACCTGGGCCCGGGGCGCCGACACATCGGGGGCTTGCCGCAATTCATCGGCGACCTGACGGGCCTCCAGCAAGGCCGGGGCGTCGGCGTTGTCCGGGCGCAGCATGCCCGCATGCATCTGTTCCTGCGCGAAGGGCGCCTGACGCCAGCGGAAATAACTGACCGCCTCGGCGCCATGTGCATAGGCCTCCCACGCCCAGAGCCGCATCATGCCCGGCAGAGGTGCGGGATTGTGCGGCGCCCAGTTCACCGGGCCGGGCTGCTGTTCCATCACCCACCAGCGCCCCTTGCCGACGGCGCGGTAAAGATCGTGATGGAAAGCCTGGAAGTCCGGATCACCTTGTCGGGCAAAAGCTCGCTGATGGGCGTCGTCGGCGCCGACACGGTCTTCCAGGAAGCCGAGCGGATAGCTGTCCCAGGTCGCGATCTCCAGATCGTCGCCGACCTTGAAGTGGTCGAAATCGGTGAACCGGCCCATGTAATTGTGGCTGATCGGTGCGTCGGAGAATGTGCGAATGATCTCGACCTGCCGCCTGTTGAAGCTGACGACCTGATCGGAGAAAAACCGCCGGAAGGCCAGCGTGTGCGACGGGTTGGGTTCCGTTACGGTCAGGTTCGGCAGCCCGATCTCGTCGAATGAGGCATATTCCATCGACCAGAAGATGTTGCCCCACGCCCGGTTCAGGGCCTCGACGCTGCCGTAACGGGCTTCGAGCCAGAGGCGGAAAGCCTTCAGCGCGGCATCCGAATAGGAAAGCACCGTGTCGTGACAGCCGTATTCATTGTCTGTCTGCCAGGCGGCGACATAAGGATTTCTGCCGTAGCGCCCGGCGATCTGTCCGACGATGCGGTCGCTTTCCCGCTGGAAGCCTTCATGGGAAAAGCAGTAGTGGCGGCGCGAGCCGAAACCGCGCGGTTTGCCCTCGGCGTCGATGGCGATCATGTCCGGATGTTTTTCCACCACCCAGCGGGGCGGCGTGGCCGTCGGCGTGCCGAGGACGACCTTCAGTCCTGCCTGGCCAAGCGTTTCGATGGCCCGGTCGAGCCAGTCGAAATCCGTTTTGCCTTCGGAAGGTTCGAGGCGCGACCAGGCGAATTCACCGATCCTGACCCAGGTAAGGCCGGTTTCCGCCATGCGGCGCGCGTCGGCCTCCCAGATTTCTTCCGGCCAATGTTCGGGATAATAGCAGGTGCCCAGAGTACGTTTCATTTGATCACCTTGATCGATCCGCGGAAATTTCAACGCGGGAAGCTCTAGAGAATTACGCGGTGTTCAGCCTGGCCGCGAACACCGGTTGGGCTGGACCAGGTCTTGCCTTCAGATTCGCCGGACAGGCCGATTGCCGCCGAGGTCACGAACAGCGTCTGCATGTCGGGACCGCCGAAGGCCGGGCAGGTGGTCTGGCCGGCAGGAAAGGAGACTTCCCCGGCAAAACCGCCATCCGGCGCGTAGCGGGCAACGCGCCCCGCGCCCCATTGGGCATTCCATAAAAAGCCTTCGCTGTCGACAACCGCGCCATCGGGAAAAAGGCCTTCTTCGGAAAAATCCCTGAACAGCGCCGGTGCTCCCACCGGCCAGCCTTCCTCGTCCAGGGCGATCTGCTGAAGCAACTGCTTGTCCGTATCGGCGAAATAAGCGGTCCTGCCATCGGGAGAGAAGCTGATGGCGTTGGTGATGGTGATGTCGCCGAACAGCTTGCGCAGCTCACCCTTGTAAAAGCGATAGATCGATCCGGCGCCCGGCTCCGCGTTGAAGCCCATGGTGCCGATCCAGAACCCGCCCCTGGGGTCGGCGCGGCCGTCATTGGACCGGGTCACCGGATTGTCGGCCTCCAGATCGGTGAGCTTGCGGGATGTGGCGGTTTCCAGATCGAACAGGAACAGCATGCTGGCGCTGGCGATCAGCAGTTCCGTCTTGCTGACCCAGCCGGCGGCGGAGACATACTCGTCGAACTGCCAGGATTTCTGCGTGCCGTTCTCATTGCTCATCAGACGCTTGTTGAGAATATCGAACCAGAACAGCTGGCCGCGCTCCGGATGCCAGAGCGGGCCTTCGCCCAGTTCGCATCGGCGGTCATCGAATACTTCGGTCATGGGGTCACTCACAGGCCGATACCGCCGTGTCATAGGCGGCAACGATCTTCTTCGCACGCTCGCTTATTTCCGAAACCGTGAAGCCGGGCTTGAAAAGCGCGGTACCGATGCCGAAACCGGTGGCGCCGGCCGTGATCCAGTCGGCGAAATTATCGGGGCCGGCGCCACCGACCGCATAGGTCGCGGTTCCTTTCGGCAGGACCGCAAGCATGGCCTTCAGACCGTCCGGGCCGATGAGCGATGCCGGAAAGAACTTCAGGCCGTCCGCTCCGCTACGCAGGGCGGTGAAACATTCGCTCGGGGTCATGACGCCCGGAAAGGAGGCCATGCCTTCCGCTTTCGTGGTCGCGATCACTTCCGGATTGCAATCCGGCGAAACGATCAGCGTTCCCCCGGCGGCCTTGACGTCACGGACCTGTGCGGGCTCAAGCACGGTTCCAGCGCCGATTTCCGCTACATCGGAAAACTTGTCGGCCATGGCGGCGATGCTTTTCAGCGGTTCCGGGGAGTTGAGCGGGACTTCTATCCGGGTGATGCCGGCATCGATCAGGCATTCGGTAACGGGCAGCGCTTCGTCCGGGGTCAGCCCGCGCAAGATCGCAATAAGGTTGCGGCTCATGAGGATACCTTTGAACAGGAAGAATGGGCGAGGGTGAGGCCTTGCAGGGTGATGGTGTCCGCATCCAGCAGCTCGGCGTCGTGGCCGAGGCTCTCCAGGGCGGTCCGGTAGGTTCTTGCCAGGCGGTCGCTGCCAAGGATCTTGATCGGCAGGTCTGCGATGTCTTCATGCACTGCGGCCAGTTCCGCGCCGATGAGCAGCCCGGACAGGCGCCCGAGGGCCTGCTCGGGACCAAGGCCCGCGATCAGGCCCGCTGCCCGAATGCCGAAGAGTTCCGCCGCGAACTGTGCCGGTTTCTTCACGATGTCGCCGACGGCCTTGGTGAAGGCATCGAGGTCCATCTCTTGCTGCGAGAGGCCGTGGCGCAGGACAGACTGGCCGGACAGCAGCGCGAAGAGTTCGCCGGTCATGAAGGTTCTGAAAGAGGTTATCCGTCCGCCGTCCAGAAACACCCACTTCGTGTGCGTTCCCGGCAGGCACAGCAGGCCCTTGAAATCGGTGTCACTGGCAAGAAACCCGGCGATCTGTGTTTCTTCGCCGCGCATGACATCGGCGGGCTCGAGCTGCTTGATGCCCGGCAGGATGTGCACCTCGATCCGGGTATCCCGGGTGGCGACAAGCGTGGCGTCCCCGATAGAGGGCGGCGGGCAGGGCGTCGTCTTGTACGGCGCCTCGGCCCAGCCCTGACGGGAGCCTGCCATGCCACAGACGATGACCGCCGTCCTGCGGTCCTTGCCAAGAAGATCCTCCGTCAGGTCGAGAAGCGCGGGTTCGAATTCATGCGGGGCGAGTTTGCCCATGCCCTTCGCGGAGCTGCGGTGGGCGATTGTCTTCCCTGAACCGTCGATAGCCCAGATACGCAGATTGGTTGTTCCCCAATCCACCGCGATCCAGTCTGCCGTCATCGGTCCTGGGTTTTCCTGGGGTGTCATCCGGTCACCACAACTCCGCCATCGACCACGAGGGCCTGGCCGGTCATCGCCTTGCTGGCGCGGGAGGCGAGGAACAGCACCGGGTCCACCATGTCTTCGGGCACAAGCTCCACCTTGAGGCACTGGCGGTCGATATGGGCCGCCAACCCTTCGGGCGTTACCCAGAGGTCCTTTTGCTTTTGGGTCAGCACCCAGCCCGGGGCCATGGCGTTGACGCGGATGTTGTCCGGTCCGAATTCGCGCGCCAGGCTGCGGGTCATGCCGTTGATGCCGGAATTTGCCGTCGTGTAGCACGGGAAACCGTCCCCTCCCATCATGTAGGAAATCGAGGAGAAGTTGACGATCGAGCCCCCTCCGGCGGCGCGCATGCCGGCGATCACCTGCTGGCAGGCGAAGAAATAGGATTTCAGGTTGATGGCCTGGGACCAGTCCCAGAACGCCTCATCGACCTCTTCGGTCTTGTGGCGTTTGTCGTTGGCGGCGTTGTTGACCAGCACGGTGATGGCGCCCTGGGCTTCCGCCGCTTCTGTCATCGCACGTTTCAGCGCGGCAATATCCGTGATGTCGCAGGGCAGAAAGAGGGGGCGCCGTCCGTGTTTTTCCTGCATCTCGTCGCAGAAGGCGGACGCATCCGAGCGCTGGACGAAAGCGACCTTGGCACCCTGGGCGAGGAAACCGTCGGTGAGCGCCGCGCCGATGCCGGACCCGCCGCCGGTGATGAAGACCGATGCATCCTTGAGATCCGGAAAGTTGGCGTACATTTGAGTTTCCTTCGTTCAGTCTTGCGGCTTGAACCGGGTGCCTGGAGACGGCTCAGAGCCGCCTTCCTTCCAGCACCCAGATCGTCTGCGGGAACCGCCAGGGGAGTGTCAGGCCGTGGGACATGAGATATTGTCCGCTGGCATCAAGATCTGTTTGCTTAAGCAGTGGCGCGCCGCGTGACAAGCGCGAAGCATCGTCCCGATTGGTCAGGGTAATCCTGTATGTCGTCTCCGGGTTCAGGCCGGTGAGGCGAAGCGGATGCGGCAGGATCTGGTCGGAGGTGCGGGTCTGCGCCGCGAAAACCGCGAAGCGGCCGCCGTCTTCCGAAAGCTGCTGTTCAGCGATCACGGCGGGATCGGAGCTGTCCAGGCGCAGGATGTCCGCCCGCATCATCCAGTCGCGGTTGGCCTTCCACCAGCTTGTCACCTGGCGCAATGTGGCTGCTTCATCCTCCGTCAGTTCGCGCGGATCCATCTCGAAACCCATGTGCCGCTGGGCCGCCGTCCAGGCGCGGATGCCGATATCGAGCACCCGTCCGGAGGTATGGCAGTGGCGCGGACCGACATGGGAGCCGGTAACGGAGGCCGGCAGGAACAGAGCCGCGTCATGCTGGATGCGCTGGCGCTCCAGCGCGTCGTTGCTGTCGGAAAGCCAGACGCGCTGGGTACGCTCCAGAATGCCGAAATCGATCCGCCCGCCGCCGGACGAGCAGCTTTCGATCTCGACATTCGGAAATCCGGCGCGGAGCCGGTCGAGCAGCGCGTAAACACCGTCCGTCTGGGCGGCGTCGACTAGCGGGAGCACCCTGTTGTGGTCCCACTTGATGTAGCCGATGTCGTTGTTCGCCAGGATGTCGGCAATCCGGTCATGGAGACAGTCGCGGACATCTTCGCGCGCCATGTCGAGCACAAGCTGCTGGCGGCCGCGGGTCTGGTCGGCAGGTCCCAGCACCCAGTCGGGATGGGCGCGGTAGAGGTCGCTGTCCTCGTTGATCATTTCCGGTTCGAACCAGATGCCGAACTCCAGGCCGAGCGCTTTGACGTGGTCGATCAGCGGGGTCAGGCCGTCCGTGTATTTGCGCCGGTCGATGACCCAGTCGCCCAGAGACGAGGTGTCGTCGTCGCGCCTGCCGAACCAGCCGTCGTCGAGGACGAAGCGCTCGGCTCCCAGATCCGCCGCCCGGGAGGCGATGGCCTTGAGTTCGTCGAGCTTGTGGTCGAAATAGACCGCTTCCCAGCAGTTATAATGCACCGGGCGCGGAGTGCGGGCGCCCTTGACGATGTTGTCACGAACGTGCCGCTGGAAGAGAACCGCCGCGCCGTTGAGGCCCACCGGGGAATAGGCGGCATAGAGAGGAGCGGTCTGAAAGCTCCGCCCCCTGGCCATGCTGGCGGAGGCGTGGCCGAACTGGATCTGCCGCCGCCCGTCGGCGAGTTCCTCGGCCACCATCCTGTGCCCGCCGGACCAGCCGTAGTGAAAGGCATAGGCCTCGCCCCGGGTGTTGCCGGTCTCTACGCCGCAGACGATCAGCCCGGGAAAATGCGCGTGGTCCGTCCGGCCGGTGCGGTTGTCACGCAGGCGCGCGCCCGGCGCGAAGGGCAGGCGGCGGGTCAGGAACTCGGCGCACCAGCGGCCGGAAAACTCGATCATCTCGTCCAGATGGGCGGGCGCGGGCAGGACCGGTGCCGCCAGCCAGTCCACCTGGATTTCGTCGGCGCTGTCGAGCCGTGTCTGAAGCTTCAGGAGCGAGGTCTCCGGCGTCAGTGCCAGATCGAAACTCAGGCTGAGGCCAAGGTTGCTGTCGGTGAAGACAAGCGTGTGTCCGTGCTCCGACGTCGTCTCGCTTTCGAAACGGAAGGACGGTGCCAGCGGCTGTCCGGCGGCGTCGCGGGCGGTCAGGCCCGTCTGGCCGGGGAAGGTGCGGGAGGCTTCCGGGTTGAGGCTTATGGGAGCGTTCGCGTCGATCATGCCGCCGGTGACGTCCATGATCGAGGCTGCGGCCAGGGTCTCGATATGCTCGCTTTCCGGCAGGGGCGGCCCCCAGTAGACGACCTCCGGCAGGCGGTCCTCGAAACTTGCGAGAACCAGGCTCTGGCGGGTGTCGCTCAGGTGCCAGGTCCTAGTGGCCTGCATTTCTCACGCTCCCCGCGCCCTGCGTCGTCTGTTGGCGAAATGGGCGGCTCATTTGACGGCTCCGAGCGTCAGGCCGGCGATGAAGTGGCGCTGCATCAGGAAGAACATGGCGACCGGCGGCAGGGCGGCGACGATGGAGCCGGCGCTCATCAGGTGGTAGGCGGCGCGGTACTGGGCGTTGAAGGAGGTGATGCCCGCCGTGACCGGCTGGCTCTCGACGCCCTGGGTCAGCACCACGGCCCAGAAATAGTCGTTCCAGATGAAGGTGAAGATCAGGACGGAAAGCGCGGCGATGGCCGGTTTCATCAGCGGCAGGACCACATACCAGAAGATCCGCCATTCGGCGACGCCTTCCACCCGGGCGGCCTCGATCAGCTCGAAAGGCAGCGCGCGGATGAAGTTGCGCATGAACAGCGTGCAGAAACCTGTCTGGAAGGCGATGTGGAACAGGACCAGACCGGTGATGGTGTTGTAGAGGCCCATCTGCAGGGTGAGGTCGCGCACGGGCACCATCAGGATCTGGAACGGCACGAAGTTGCCGGCCACGAACATGAAGAAGATCCAGATGTTGGCCTTGAACTTGTAAACGCCGAGGGCGAAGCCGGTCATGCACGAAAGCGTCACCGCGCCGATCACCGTGGGAATGGTGATCTTGAACGAGTTCAAAAGATATTGCGGCATGTCCGAGCCGGTGAACACCAGCGCGTAATTGGTGAAGCCTTCGAAGGAGGTCGGCCAGCCCCAGTAGTTGGCGTTGGCGAAATCGATGTCCGGTTTGACGGAGAAGATCGCCACGGCGATCAGCGGCAGCAGCCAGAGGATCATGGCCAGCGGCAGCAGGGCCTGATAGCTGATCTGCCAGGTGCGCGAGGTGCGTGCAATCGGTGTGGGAAACATCTCAACGCGCCCTTTCTTCCTTGTACATCGTCCAGAGGAAATAGGCGATGAAGGTCAGCATGATCATGAACAGCACCACGGCGATGGCCGCGCCGTAGCCCATGCGGAAGCCGTATTCGGACAGCGCCACCTCGAACATGTAGAAGCTGAGAACCCGGCTGGAGCCGAAGGGGCCGCCGTTGGTCATGACGGAAATCAGGTCGAAGGAGCGCAGCGCACCGATGATGGTGACCACGAAGGCGATGAAGGTCGCGGGGCGGAGCTGTGGCACGATGATGTACCAGAGCATGCGCCAGCCCTTGGCGCCGTCTAGACGTCCGGCTTCGATCTGCTCGGGGTCGACGGCGTTGAGACCGGTGAGATAGAGGATCATGCAATAGGCGGTCTGCGGCCACAGGCCGGCGACAATGATGCCGACCGTGACCCAGTTCTCGTCGCCAAGCACGTTCATCGGCGGCAGACCGACCGCGCCCAGCATCACGTTGAGAAGGCCGAACGTCGGGTCGTAGAACCAGGTGAACACCAGGCCGACAACGACCTGTGAGATCACGAAGGGAAAAAAGAAGAGCGACTTGTAGAGCCGGATGCCGGTCACGGTCTGGTTCAGGAACAGCGCGATGAAAAGACCTGCCGGAATGGCGGCCAGATACAGAACCAGCCAGATGACGTTGTTCTTCAGCGAGGTGTAGAAGGCCTCGTCCCAGTAGAGTTCTTCGTAGTTGTAGAGCCCGACATATTCCGCCTCGCCCAGTCCGTCCCATTCGAAAAGCGACAGGTTGAAGGACTGGAAGATCGGAAAGATCACGTAAAACAGGAAAAACAGGATTCCGGGGGCCAGGAACAGCCACGGGGTGAGTTGCTGCTGGTTACGGTGCCACCAGGAATTCTGCCGCGATGCGGCGACGGACGCTTGGGCCATGTTGGGGCTCTTCGTGAGGAACGGGCAAAGGCTTCGAAAAGCGGGACAGGGTGCCGTGGCACCCTGTCCTGTTCCGGGTCAGGCGGAGCCTATTTGTAGATGCGCTCGCGGGCGCGATCGAGGCGAGCCAGGATCTTGTCCAGGTTGTCCGGCTTGACCATGAATTCCTGCAAGCCTTCCATGGCGACCTTTGCCATTTCAGCCGGTGCGTCGCGGTCGAAGAACTGGGCGACGCCGCCCGGGGAATTCGTGGACAGCATTTCGAAGCCCTCGACGAGGAACTTGTCGTTGTCCACCGAGGACTTGGCGTTCACCGGCAACTGGCCGAGATGCTTGCCGTCGTTGATCTGGGTCTGGACGTCCGGCGACACCACGAACTTCAGGAATTCGCGGGCGTTTTCCTTGTTCTCGGCGTTCGCCGGAATGTGGAACGTGTCGGTCGGCGCGTCTTCCGCCTTTTCGACGCCCGGCGTGATTTCGACGAACTGGTAGAAATCGATCTGGTCGTCGGTGAGGCCCGCGTCACGCAGAGGCGCGACGGCGAAGTTGCCCATCAGGTAAGCGGCGGCATCGCCCTTGACCATGAACGGCAGGGCTTCCTGCCAGCTGTAGGTCTGGTGGTTGTCGATGAAGGCGCCCATGTCGATGAGCTCACGCCAGTTGGCGAAAGTCTTGCGGACTTCGTCGGACTGCCAGGAGGCCTTGCCCGTGAGCAGGTCCATGTGGAAGTCGAAGCCGTTGGTGCGCATGTTGAGGTAGTCGAACCAGCCGCCAGCGGTCCAGAGGAACTTGGTGCCGATGGTGTAACACTTCTTGCCGGCATCGATGATCTTCTGGCAGTTGGCCTTTTCCTCTTCCCAGGTTGCCGGTTCGCTCAGGCCCAACTCGTCGAAGATGTCCTTCCGGTAGTAGACGCCCCACTGATAGTAGGTATAGGGCACGCCCCACTGCTTGCCGTCGATGGTCAGCGCACCCTTGGTCGAGGCCAGGTTGTCGGCGATTTCCGGTTCCGCCCACAGGTCGGACACATCCTCGAAGAGGCCCGCTTCCACATAGGGACGCATGCGGTTGGCCGCGTACCAGGTGGCCACGTCCGGCGCATTGGCGGTCAGGAAGTTGCGGATCTGGGTCTTGTAGGCTTCCCGGTCGATCACCGTCGTTTCGATGGTCAGATCCGGGTTCTTTTCGCCGAACTGGGCAATCATTTCTTCCATCGTGGCGCGCGGCGCCGGGTTCGATGTGTCGAGGAAGATTTTCAGGTTGCCCGTCAGACCGTCGGCGGAGGCTCCGCCAAGTGTCGCTGCCAGAATGGCAATCGCAGCAGCAGACGTCTTCATTATGGAACGCATGGTGTCCTCCCTATAGGTTCCATTATTTGAAACTTGGTTTTGTATATTGATACTTTGCTTTGGCCGGGTTAGGTTGTCAACCGGTCCGGCGCAAAGAAACGGACGGATGGAGGAATTCGTGAACAAGCAGGCAGTCCCGGGAAGCGGCGACGGAACGGTCGGAAAGGCGCTGGAAGTGCTCGACAAGGTTGCGGATGTCGGACGGCCGGTCCGGTTTTCCGAGCTTCTGTCAGGCAGCACCCATCCCAAGGCAACGCTTTACCGCCTGCTTCAGACCCTGGTGAGCCAGGGCATGCTGGCCTATGACGACCGCCATCAGACCTACACACTGGGCATTCGTCTCGTGCGGCTGGCGCATGCCGCCTGGCGGCAGAGTTCGATCGCCCCGATTGCGCGGCCGTTCGTCAACGCGCTTGCCGAACTGGCCGGTGAAACCGTTCACCTGGCGCAGTTGGACAGCGGGCAGGTGCTCTATGTGGACAAGCGCAACGCCAGCAGCCCCATCGACATGTATTCGCAGGCCGGCAAGGTCGGGCCCGCCTATTGCACCGGCGTCGGCAAGGCCCTGATGGCCTTTCTCGATCCGGCGGCGCTGGAGCAGGTCATCCAGAAGCAGTCCTTCTATCGCTACACGCCGGGGACGCTGACCACGGAGGCGGAGCTGCGGGCGGAGCTTCAGGAAATCCGCCAGGCCGGGGTGGCCTTCGACCGGGAAGAGCATGAGCCCGGCATCATCTGCATCGCGGCGCCCATCCTGTCGGCCGGCGGCCGGCCGGTCGGTGCGCTGTCCGTTACAACGACCACACGGCGGAAAAGCCTGGACGCGCTGATGGAGATGCGCCCGGCGCTTCTCGACACCGCGTCCCACATAGCGAAAGCTGTCGAAGACTGGCAGTTCCCCGCCTGAACATTTCCCAGGGAGATTGAAATTCATGTCCGGCGTCACACTGAACAAAGCGGTCAAGAAATACGGCGACATGCAGGTCGTGCACGGTGTCGATCTTCAGATCGACGACGGCGAGTTCTGCGTCTTCGTCGGGCCGTCGGGCTGCGGAAAGTCGACGCTGCTGCGCATGATCGCCGGGCTTGAGGAAACCACCTCGGGAACCATCGACATTGGCGGCCGCGATGTAACCCGGATGGACCCGGCCGAGCGGGGCATCGCCATGGTGTTCCAGACCTATGCGCTCTACCCGCATATGAGCGTGGAAGAAAACATGGGCTTCGGCCTGAAGATGAATGGTCATCCGAAAGCGGAGATCGCCGCCAAGGTGGCCGAGGCCAGCCGCATCCTGAAACTCGACCCTTATCTGAAGCGCAAGCCGAAGGCGCTCTCGGGCGGCCAGCGCCAGCGCGTCGCCATCGGCCGCGCCATTGTGCGCGGGCCGGACGTGTTCCTCTTCGACGAACCGCTGTCGAACCTCGATGCGGAACTGCGCGTCGACATGCGCGTGGAGATCGCCCGCCTGCACAAGGAAATCGGCGCGACGATGATCTACGTCACCCACGATCAGGTCGAGGCGATGACGCTGGCGGACAAGATTGTCGTGCTGCGCAGCGGCCGTATCGAGCAGGTCGGCACGCCGATGCAGCTCTATTCCGACCCGGACAACCGCTTCGTCGCCGGCTTCATCGGCTCGCCGAGCATGAATTTCGTCGAGGGTGTCGCGGGTGATGGCACGGTCACCGTCGCCGCCTTCGGTGGCGTCACCGTCCCGGTCTCCGTCGCCTTGCCTGCCGCTGGCAAGAAAGTCCTCGTCGGACTCCGCCCCCAGCACCTCGACATCACCCCGGCCGCAGATGGCGCTCGCGTTGATCTCTGCGAACAAC
The DNA here is from genome assembly GCF_947496995.1 of uncultured Roseibium sp. GTDB lineage: Bacteria > Pseudomonadota > Alphaproteobacteria > Rhizobiales > Stappiaceae > Roseibium. The sequence goes on along the minus strand of NZ_CANMFD010000003.1, from coordinate 468,417 downwards.
TCGGCGGTGTCGCCTATTCATATCTCGTCTGCCCGACAGGGGAGCGGGTGATCGTCGAGACGAAGGGGGAGGAGGCACCGGTGTCCGAGGGCACGGTTGCCGTCAGCTTCGATCCGGCGGCGGCGTTGTATTTCGATGCGGAGACGGAGGGGCGGTTGCGGTGAGGCTGCCCTTCGCACTGGCCTGAAACTATCCGTCGTGCCCGTCATTCCGGACAAGTGAGGCGCAGCCGAACGCTGATCCGGAATCTAGACATATTTCGCGCCACAGGCGCGGCCTTTTCTACAGAATGAGTTCGCTCCGCTCACGCTGATGCGCTGGATTTCGGATCGGCGTGCAGCATTTGCTGCACTTGTCCGGAATGACCGGGGGGGGTGGAGAGGTAGGAAATGCCAACGGCGCTGTGGAAAGAGCGAAATGCGTCGGGAGAGGGTGTTGTCTCTGAAGGTGCTGAAGAGACGCGTTCATGGCGTTGTCCGCGTGCACGCACCGTGCGGAGAAGCCTGCGTGCTAGGTCCCGCCCACTGTCTGGATCGACCGGTACAGTCGAAAACCCCGGCTTGGCTGATCCGTATCTCGTCTTGACATGAATACTGATTCAGGTTTCATATATGGCTCGGCGCCGGACGATGTGGCGGCCCTTGTCAGGCTGTGGGAGTAGCCTGATACTGTTGGCCGGGTCTCGCGCCCATCGGGAGGAAAATTCATGATTAAATGCGTTATACGCCAGGCATTGCCGTTGATGGCTGCCGTTGGCCTGACGGCCGCAGGCGCTGCAGGTGCGCTGGCTGAAGATATCAAGATCGCCCATGTTTACGGCCAGACCGGCGCGCTGGAGGCTTATGCCAAGCAGTCGCATACCGGGCTGATGATGGGGCTGGAATATGCCACCGACGGGACGATGGAAGTGGACGGCCGCAAGATCGTGGTCATCGAAAAGGACACGCAGCTGAAGCCGGATATCGGCAAGGCCGTACTGGCCGAGGCCTATGGCGACGACGAGGTCGATATCGCCGTCGGGCCGGTGTCCTCCGGCGTGGCGCTGGCCATGCTGCCGGTTGCCGAGGAATACGAGAAGCTGCTGATCGTGGAGCCGGCGGTGGCCGACAGCATCACCGGCGAGAACTGGAACCGCTATGTCTTCCGGACTTCGCGCAATTCCTCCCAGGACGCCATTTCCAATGCGGTGGCGCTCGGTCAGGAAGGCGTGTCGATCGCAACTCTTGCGCAGGATTACGCCTTCGGACGGGACGGCGTTGCTGCTTTCCGCGAGGCGCTGGAAGGCACCGGTGCCAAGCTCGTGTTCGAGGAATACGCACCGACGGACACCAAGGATTTCACCGCCAACGCGCAGCGTATCTTCGATGCGCTGAAGGACGAACCGGGCCGCAAGTTCCTGTTCGTGATCTGGGCCGGCGGCGGCAATCCGATCAGCAAGATCAAGGCGATGGAGCCGGAACGTTTCGGTGTGGAGATCGCCACCGGCGGCAACATCCTGGCGGCCATGAAAGCCTACAAGGACCTGCCCGGCATGGAAGGTGCGACCTATTATTACTACGAGATCCCGAAGAACCCGGTGAACGACTGGCTGGTGTCCGAACATCAGAAACGGTTTGACGCGCCGCCTGATTTCTTCACCGCCGGCGGCATGACTGCGGGCATCGCCATCGTGGAAGCGATCCGCAAGGCCGGGTCGACGGACACGGAAGACCTGATCGCGGCGATGGAAGGCATGGAATTCGACAGCCCCAAGGGCAAGATGATGTTCCGCGCCGAAGACCATCAGGCGCTGCAGTCCATGTATCACTTCAAGATCCGCGTCGATCCGGACGTCGAATGGGGCATTCCGGAACTGGTGCGCGAACTGAAGATCGAGGACATGGATATTCCGATCCGCAACTGAGTTCGGGGCAGGCGACCGTAACTGGCCAGAGGCTTGCGGGAAGCCTCAACCTGCCCCGTCATTGCAGGACCTGATCCTGCAATCCATGCCGGTACATTGCACATCAACGGGCGTGAGTTCGTGGCGCTGTATCGGCATGGATGCCATGGTCAAGCCATGGCATGACGGACGAAGGTGAGGCCGGAGTGATAACACGCAGAGCCGGCCAATCACTTGCAAGGCAGCTGCAGTCCAGGGCGGGATCGGTTCGGACAGCGCGGCTTCAATCCGCCTGCTCTCTGGAAATTGCTGGTTCAGGGGTCTCGGCCGCAGGCAACTTGATCGACCGGCCGTGCAATGCTGAAATCGGCCGGGCACCCGCTGTTTCGCTCTTCTCAAACCCGGAAAGCCTATCGTGGCCAAGGAACATCCCATTCTGGAAACGCAGGACCTCACGATCCGCTTCGGCGGGCATGTGGCGGTCGATGGCGTGTCCGCGTCTTTCGAACGGGGCAGCCTGACGGCCATCGTCGGGCCGAACGGCGCCGGGAAGACCACTTATTTCAACCTGATCTCCGGCCAGTTGAGCGCCACCTCCGGCGCGGTGCTGCTGAATGGCGAGGCGATCACCAGGATGTCCGTTCCCGAACGCACGGACAGGGGCATCGGCCGGGCCTTTCAGCTCACCAATCTGTTCCCGACATTGAGCGTGCGCGAGAACGTGCGTCTCGTGGCCCAGGCGAAGGCGCGCAAGGGGTTCGATCTGTTTTCGGTCGCCGAAAGCCATGTGGAGTTGCTGGAGCGGGCCGATCATGTGCTGGCGGAAGTGCGGCTGATCGACAAGGCGGAGCAGACGGTCGCAGCACTGCCCCATGGCGACCAGCGCAAGCTGGAAGTGGCCCTGCTGATCGCACTCGGCTCGCAGGTGCTGATGTTCGATGAGCCGACGGCAGGCATGAGCGTCGACGAGGTCCCGGTCATTCTCGATCTCATCCGCAAGCTGAAGAGCGATATGGACCGGACGATCCTGCTGGTCGAGCACAAGATGGACGTGATCCGCTCGCTGGCAGACAGGATCATCGTTCTGCACAACGGCGCGCTGGTTGCCGATGGCGAACCGGCTGACGTGATCGCGCTGCCGGTGGTGCAGGAAGCCTATCTCGGCAAGGCGCCGGATACGTCTGAAACAGCCGCAGCACCGGAGGTGGCATGATGGCGGAGGCTCTTCTGACGCTTTCCGGAGTTCACACCCATATCGGGCCCTATCACATCCTCCAGGGGGTCGACCTTGTCGTGCCGGAAGGCGGCGTGACGGTGCTTCTGGGGCGCAACGGTGCCGGCAAGACCACCACCTTGCGCACCATCATGGGGCTGTGGAACGCCAGCAAGGGCGATATCCGTTTCGACGATCATCTCATCACCCGGCTTGCCACCCCCGAGATCTCCCGGCGCGGCATTGCCCTGGTGCCGGAAGACATGGGCATCTTCACCGATCTGACCGTGGCGGAAAACATGATCCTTGCGGCGGCCTCCGGGCCGCTGGACGCCAAACGCCTGGAATGGATCAAGGAGCTGTTCCCGCCCATCGGCACCTTCTGGAATTCCTCCGCCGGGACGCTTTCGGGCGGGCAGAAGCAGATGCTGTCGGTGGCCCGGGCGATCATCGAACCGCGCCGGCTGATCCTGATCGACGAGCCGACCAAGGGGCTGGCCCCGGCGATCATCAAGGCGATGACCGATGCGCTCAGGGAGTTGAAGGAAACCGACACCACTATCCTGCTGGTGGAACAGAATTTCGCCATGGCGTCCGGCATCGGCGACACGGTCGCCGTGATGGACGACGGGCGCATCATCCATTCGGGTTCCATGAAGGAGCTGGCAGGAGACGCCGCCCTGCAGGAAAAACTGATGGGGCTGAGCCTGGAGGCGCATCAATGAGCAATACGGCCGTCAAACCGCGGATCGAAAAGATCCCGCTGAAGGAAAAGCTCTTTCAGAAACTGCCGGTGTTCCTCGTGCCGGTACTCGCCCTGACCGGTCTCGCCGCCATCGGCAATCCATCGAGCTGGCTGACGCTGACGGTCGCCGGGCTGGCGATGGGAATGATGATCTTCATCATGGCCTCCGGCCTGACGGTGGTCTTCGGCCTGATGGACGTGATCAACTTCGGGCACGGGGCTTTTGTGGCCGTCGGCGCATTCGTCGGCTTCACGGTGCTGGCCTGGCTGGCGGGCTGGACCGCTTCGCCGAGCGTGATGCTCAACCTTGCCGCCGTGCTGATCGCCATTCTGGCGGCGATGCTGATCACCGGTCTGCTCGGACTGGCGTTCGAGCGGGTGATCGTCATGCCGGTCTATGGCGAACATCTGAAGCAGATCCTCGTCACCATGGGCGGGCTGATCGTCGCGCAGCAGATGATCTATGTGGTCTGGGGGCCGGACGAGCTGCATATTTCGCGCCCGCAAGCCCTGCAGGGGTCCTTCGTGATCGGCGAGGCGGCAATCGAGAAATACCGGCTGGTGGCGGTCGCCATCGGCCTGGCCCTGTTTCTGGCCATGCGTCATATCCTCAAGAAAACCAAGATCGGCCTTCTGGTGCGGGCCGGTGTTGAAAATGGCGAGATGGTCGAGGCGCTGGGCTACCGCATCCGCCGCCTGTTCCTGATCGTCTTCATGACCGGCTCAGCGCTTGCCGGTCTCGGCGGTGTCATGTGGGGGCTCTACCAGGAGACGATCACCGCGCATATGGGCTCGGAAATCATGGTGCTGGTGTTCATCGTGGTGATCATCGGCGGGCTCGGGTCCGTCGAGGGTTGTTTCATCGGCGCGATGCTGGTCGGGCTGCTGGCCAATTACACGGCCTTTCTTGCTCCGAAAGTGGCGCTGATCTCGACGATCGCGCTGATGGTGGTGATCCTGATGTGGCGGCCGCAAGGGCTCTATCCGGTGGTGAAGGCGAAGTGAGGGACCCATGCTGACCAGGCTTCTTTCCGGCGACACGCCGCGCAGCGGGCTTTTGACCGCGCTGCTTTTGATCGTGCTGATCTCGCTGGCCTTCGCGCCGTTCCTGTTTCCCGGCACAAGGTCGCTGGAAACGGCGGCTCGGATCTGCATCTTCATCGTGCTGGTGGCGAGCTACGATCTGCTGCTCGGCTATGCGGGCATTGTCTCCTTCGCCCATACGATGTTCTTCGGCATCGGCGCCTATGGCACCGCGCTGGCGCTGTCCACGACAGGACCGGGCTACGGGTCGCTGATCTGGGGGACGGCGGCGGGCGCCGTGGTGGCGGCCGTCTTCGCCTTGGCAATCGGCCTGTTCTCGCTGCGTGTGAAGGCGATCTTCTTCGCCATGGTGACGCTGGCGGTGGCGAGCGCCTTCGCGGTGTTCGTCTCGCAGATGTCCTGGCTGACCGGCGGCGAGGACGGGCTCAATTACAAGATCCCGCGCGAGCTGACACCCGCCTTCAAGCTCATCGACGAGAAAATCCTCGGCGTGCGCATCAACGGCAAGCTGCTGGCCTATTATCTGGTGTTCTTCGTGTCGGCGATCCTGTTCCTGGTTATGCTGAGGATCGTCAATTCGCCCTTCGGGCGGACGCTGAAGGCGGTGCGCGACAATGCCTTCCGGGCGGAGGCCATCGGCTACCGGGTGGTGTGGTACCGGACGACGGCGACCATATTGTCCGCCGTGATGGCGGCGCTGGCCGGTTCGCTGCTGGCCATCTGGCTGCGTTATACCGGCCCGGCGACGACCCTCTCCATGGAGATCATGATCGACATTCTGCTGATGGTCGTGATAGGGGGAATGGGAACGCTCTACGGGGCGGTTCTGGGGGCAACCCTGTTCATTCTGGCACAGACCTATCTGCAGACGCTGATGGGTGTGGCGGCGGATGCCAGCAGCGCGGTTCCGCTGTTTTCGACGCTTGTCGCACCGGAACGCTGGCTGCTCTGGCTGGGAGTGCTGTTTATCTTGTCGGTTTACTTCTTTCCCTCCGGCATTGTCGGACGGCTTCGGGCGGGACGCGCGTGAGCGATCAAACACTTCACATACGCGACGAGGGAACCGGCCGGCCCCTGGTGATGGTTCACGGCTGGGCCTGTCCCGGCGACTTCTTTCAGGCCCAGACCGACGCATTCAGATCCCGCGCGCGCTGCATTGTTCCGGACTTGCCGGGTCACGGGAAAACCGCCGACCGGCTTCCCCTGACAATCGACTCCGCCGCCGATGCGATCCAGGCTTATCTTGTCGAACACGATCTGAAGGATGTCGTCCTGTGCGGATGGTCGATGGGCGCGCTGGTGGTCTATTCCCTGCTTGAGCGTCATGGCGCGGAGCGGATTTCGAGCGTTGTCGCGATTGACGTATCGCCGAAGATCGTCAACGAAGCGGACTGGCCGCACGGCACGCAAAACGGTCTCACCAAAGAGGTCAATGCGCTGGTTCTGGAGAACATGATTGCTCAATGGGCCGTCTTTCCGGAGCAGGTCGCCAGGCAGATGTTTGCCACGGACCGGCCGGCGGATCCGAACCTTCTGGCCTTCGCGCAGTCGGAAATCGCCAGGGGCGACCCGGCCCTGCTCAAGCCGATGTGGGCCTCGCTCACCGATCAGGATTTCCGTGCCTTCCTGCGCGACTTCCCCGTGCCGCTGCATCTGGCCGTAGGTCTCCACAGCCAGCTTTACGGTCCGGGCATGCACCGCTGGTATGAAGAGACCGTGCCGGATCTCCACCTGCATGAATTTGCGAATTCCGGCCATTCTCCTCACGTGGAGGAGCCGGAACGCTTCAACCGGCTTCTGGCCGGATTGCTTGAGGCTTGAGCGGACTTTTCGCCCGGCGACACAGACCTCAGCGCTTTTTACCAAACCTCGACTTCACGAATCCGATGATCCTGTCGAGGATCGACAGCACGACAAACACCGCCAGAAGGCCGATGAAAAACCGCATGTCGGTGAGCAGAGTGCCCGGGGCGAGTGTCCTCGCGCCGATATTGGCATAGGTCCAGACGTACCAGGCAAGCACTGCGAATGCCGCTGTCAGCACCAGCGAAATGATGAGGATCCGCCACGCGCGCTGGATGGGGGGCTTGCTCATTTCAGAACCCTTGCAGTTGCCAGATCCGCCTTGAAGACCATCAGGTCGTCCAACTGCTCGATCTCGCCTTCAACTTCGATATAGAGCGCCAGCAGAGGATCGAGCTCGTCGCCGAGAAGATTGCCTTCACGGTCCGCCATCAGGAAGAAATTGCGTCCCTCAACAGGACCGGAGGAGACGAAGACCGGCGGGATGCCACCGGTGAGACAGAGATCCGCACAGGCCTTGTGGGCAAGGCCCCGGCCGGGGCGCATGGCGCCGGCGTAACACTTGCCGTCGCAGATCTCTCCGGTCAGTTTCCAGCGACCGAGCGGAACAGGGGCGGAAGGTGTAAAGCCTGTGGTGTCCTCTGAAGCGGCTTCCACCTTGCCGACCTGGATCATGGTGAGGTCGCCGCGGCTGACCGGCACGCCGCGCAGGCTGATGCTTTCTGCCTTGTAGGCTTCGGCCTGTTCGAAGACGCCGCGCTTGCCCTGACCGGCGAGCATGTAGGTGCGGGCAGGGGTGTCTCCATCGGCGGGCACCCGGAAGACAGGATAGGGCCGAAGCTCCAGGATGCCGGTCTGCTCGAACCGGTTGCCCCACTGAAAGCCGCCATCGCCCGGATCGTTTTGCGTAGAAGACAGGGCAAGGGCCGCAAGACCCAGGCCGCCAACAAAACACACCGCAAACACGCAGAGGAAAACCACGAGCGGTTTCGGCACCATATTGAGGTAGCCGACGAAGAAGGGGGCGGCCCTCGTCTGTTTCCAGCTCATGCGCCCGCTCCAATCAAGATGGGGTCTACATGGGTTCCCGGCGGCAGGGCGTTCGGGTCGAGCAGAATGGTCGCGCCGATCAGCTTCAGCCGGTAGGTCGCGATCTTTTCGGTGAAGGGGGCCGGGGCGCGGCCATCGGCGAGATTGTACTGATAGCCGTGCCAGGGGCAGGTGATGCATCCCCACAGCACCTTGCCCTCGCCAAGCGGGCCGTTCTGATGGGCGCAGACATTGGTGACTGCGGAGAGCTTGCCGTCGTATTTGAAGATCGCGACGCGTTCGCCCTCGTCGAGCGTCACGACCCTGGCGCAGTCGTCGTCGATATCGCCGACCTCGCCGGCCACGACCCAGCCAGCGTCCTGCAGCGACGCTTTGGCGGTTTCCTCGCCGCGGTCCCGTCCGGCTTCCATGCGGCCGGTGGCAAAGTGAAGGCCGCAGACCAGAACCACGCTTGCTGCGACGACGGCGGTGAAAATCGGATCACCCGGCCCCTGCAAGGCTCCGAGGGCGACATGCAGAACGATGAAGACGTAGGCCGCGTAGATGAACATATGCAGCGCTTTCCAGAGCGGCGCGCCCAGAAAGCTCAGCCAGAAATCATGGCTGGTTGCGGCCAGCACGAAGAGGATGAGAAGTGCGGCGATGCCAAAGGCTTCGAACGGAAATCCGAGCAGCTGCGTGTAGCTGGTGTTGGAGGACAGCAGCGCAACATATTTGTCGGTCGGCGAGAAGTTGAAGTACCAGCCGAGCACATAGTTGGCGTGAACCGCAGCAATGCCCGCCGTCATGACGCCGAAGTGGCGACGGTTGTACAGCAGCGGCAGAAAGCGGCGGTCGAGACGGGCCAGCGGTCCGATGCACAGGATCACGGTCAGCATCAGGAAGGCGCAACTGCCGAAGGCGCGCATCCTCAGGATCGCGCCGTCAATCGGTCTGGTGACGTCCTCGAACGCTGGAGCAATGCGGATGAAGACATAGAGGTAGAGCGCCACGGCTATCAGCAGGACGGTGTCATAGAGGATCTTGTTCCTGTTCCAGATGACCGGTGTGTACTGGACGCTCATTGCGTGGCCTCCGCAGGGGTGCCGCCTGCGGGCGCTTCGATCAGAACGGCGGGCCGGTCGACCGGGGGTGTCTGGCGGAGAGCGAGTATCGCCAAGAAGGTGAGCGGCAGGAGGAGGCCGAGCACCATCCAGATGCGGGCGTGGGCGGTGCGGTGGGCGCGTTTCATCAGCTGTCCTCCGCCCGGGTCTCGGGTCCGCGTTTTTCAAGCGCGTACCAGCGATAGAGCACCAGCGGCCAGATCAGGCAGATCCCGGGAATGAGCAGCGGCCGGAAGGCATAGGAGCCGCGTGCCGAAGGCTCCACCCGGTCGAGGCCGATCACCAGAAACAGGGCGGCGGCAATGCCTCCCGCCATCAGGTAATAACTGCCGATATCGATCAGCAAAGCTGCTGTCTGCATCTTGACCTCCCCCGAACCGCGCGATCGCTCATGTTACCCCACCATAAGCGACGCCGGAGAGATCCGCCATTTCCCGTTTCCAGGTTGTCAGGTCCTCCGGACGGAACTGGTTGAGGTGCGAATGGCCGCAGGCGCGGGCCATGACTTGCATCAGTTCCACCGACGCCTGAAAGAAATTGGTGAGCTGGCGCGCGGATTTTTCGATCTGCAGGCGGTTCACCAGATGCGGTTTCTGGGTGGCGATGCCGACCGGGCAGTTGTTGGTGTGGCAGGCGCGCATGGCGATGCAGCCGATGGCCTGCATGGCCGAATTGGACAGGGCGACCGCATCGGCCCCGAGCGCAAGCGCCTTGACGAAATCTGCCGGTTTGCGCAGGCCGCCGGTGATGATCAGCGTCACATCGGAACGGCCGAGCCTGTCAAGATGCCGGCGGGCGCGGGCGAGCGCCGGGATGGTCGGCACGGAGATGTTGTCGCGGAAGATGATGGGCGCGGCTCCGGTGCCGCCGCCCCGGCCGTCCAGGATGATGTAATCGACGCCGACGTCCAGCGCCGCGTCGATGTCCTTTTCAATGTGCTGGGCGGAGAGCTTGTAGCCGATCGGGATGCCGCCGGTGCGGCCGCGCACCTCGTCGGCGAAGTCCCTTATCTGCGCGAGGTCCGTCCAGTCGGGAAAGCGCGGTGGCGAGATGGCGTCCTCGCCTTCCTTCAGACCGCGCACTTCGGCGATCTTGCCTTGCACCTTGGCGCCGGGCAGGTGGCCGCCGGTGCCCGTCTTGGCGCCCTGGCCACCCTTGAAGTGAAAGGCCTGAACCCTGGAGAGCTTGTCCCAGCCAAATCCGAACCGGGCCGAGGCGAGTTCGTAGAAATAGCGGGAATTGGCTTCCTGCTCTTCCGGCAGCATGCCGCCTTCGCCGGAGCAGATCCCTGTTCCGGCGAGATCCGCTCCGCGCGCAAGGGCGATCTTGGCCGGTTCGGACAGGGCGCCGAAGCTCATGTCGGACACCATCAGCGGAATGTCCAGCCGCAACGGCTTTTGCGCATTCGGCCCGATGACGATGTCGGTGCCGACCGGGTCTTCGTCCAGAAGCGGAAAGCGCTGCAACTGGGCGGTCAGGATCTGGATGTCGTCCCAGTCGGGCAGGTGAGTGCGCGGAACACCCATGGCGTCGACCTTGCCGTGGTGGCCCGTTCGGGACAGTCCGTCGCGGGCATATTGCCGGATGAGGCCGTTATAGGGCTCTTCCTCGGTTCCGTGGCTGGTGTCGGCATATAGGCCGAGATACTGCTCTCGGTCGAAAGGTTGCGGATTGTCCGAGGCCCAGGCGGCGATTTCGTCTTCGTCCACCAGAACGTCGTCGCCCTCGATCCAGCTGTTGAATTTCGGCAGGGCTTCGGAATTGTTGTATTCGGATACGCCGCTGTCCAACCGGTAGTCCCAATAGTGCACGCCGCAAATGAGATTATGGCCGTCCACGTAACCGTCTGACATCAACGCTCCGCGATGCAGGCAACGGCCATAGAACACGGAAATTTCGTCGTCGAAGCGCACGACGACAAGGTCGACATTCGCCACAAGCGCATATTGCGGATCCCGATCCGGCAAGGCGCTCAGTTTCGCAACAACCTGTCTTTTCATGTCTTCCTCCGGCTACCGGCGTCTCCGCCCTGGCTAAAAAGGTGTCTATCAGGATCGGTCCGTCGAAATTTCCGGACGCATGGGCGGGACGGAAGCCATCTCCGCAGCGCCGTCCCGTCCCGACATGCGGGCGCTGTAAAGTCTGGAAAGGGGCACGGCGGTGACCCCGTGAAGGACCGCGCTGATCCAGACCGCGTTGACGGCCAGGTTCAACAACCGTTCACCGATTTCCTGGTCGATCTGATCGACCACGAGCAGCGCGAAAAGGGCAGTGGCCAGGCCACGTGGGCCGAACCAGCCGAAAAACAGCCTGGTGAGCGGCGCGGCGTCCGTTCCCGTCAGCGACAGCCAGACAGAGAGCGGGCGCACGACGAACAGGCTGATCAGAATGATCGCCAGACTGGCGGCATCGAGATGGAGAACAGCCTGCGGGACAAGCGTCAGCCCGATCAGGAAGAACGCTCCCCAGGAAAGCATCTGCCCTTCACTTTCGGTGAACTCGTAAATGAAGGCGCATTGCCCCTTGATGACATTTCCGAGGAAAAGCCCAGCGACAAAGGAGGCGATGAAGCCGTTGCCGTCGACCATGCCTGCGGCGAGATAGGCGCTTCCTGCCATGGCGAGTGCGCCGATGCCTTCGATGGTGTCGGTCGTCATGTTGCGCCGTTTGGCGGCCAGAAAGAGCACGCCACCGACAGCGCCGATGACACCGCCGACGAGGGGGCCGAAGACAAGCTGCTTCGCACCGAAGACCAGCCAGTCACCCGAGCCCGGCTGCATCACTTCGCCGGCGAGGCTGGCGAAGAGCAAGATGACGGGAAGGGCGAGACCGTCGTTGAGCCCGCTTTCCAGTGTCAGGGCCCGGCGGACCCGCTCCGGTACGGCCTTGTTGGTGACCACGGCCAGGCCAAGGGCCGCGTCGGTCGGGGCCAGAAGCGCTGCGGCGAGAGCTGCCACGATGATGGGCTCGCCCGGCAGAAACGGCGCTGCGGCCAGAGTTCCGATCGCGATGGTGAGCGGCAGGCCGAGAGCGAGCATCCTCACGGGCCACTGGTGGCGTTTGCGCAAGATCTGCAGGTTGATCTGCGCCGCGTCGAGAAACAGCAGGACGATCAGCGCGATTTCGGCAACGATATTGAGAAGATGCTCGGCTTCGCCAAGCGGCATCAGGCCGGTCTGCGCCATCAGGTAGCCGAAGCCGATATAGAGAATGGGTGCGGTCAGTATGCCGTTGGACAGGGTTCTGGCGATCAGCGTGTAGCAGACCGTGAACAGCGCCAGCATCAAAAGACCGGTGGCCATCAAACTTTCTCCCGAAGCCCTTGGAATTATAAGGGCAGGTCCGCACCGTCAGCTCAAATCATATTCAGATGACGGTGACGTGTGGCAACCGTGAATGCCTTTGAAGCGGCCTGCTACCAGGTCACTCCAGGCGGGCCAGCTGATTGAGTATCCGCTCGGAATCTTCGGGGCGTTCCGCGATTTCCAGGATCAGTTTCTTGCGGACGGCGTCGGCAAAGGTTTCCGGGCTGTCGGCCGTCACCACGAAGGATGCCGGACCGCCGATGATCTCACGATAGAAACGTTCTTCCAGATCATAGGCAATCGGACGTCCGGAACAATGACGGCAAAGGACCGCGAGCCCGTTGATGACGATGCCGGAAGAAACGACTGTGTCCCGGGCTTCCGCGATGGTCGGGCCGTTCCAGTTGTTGGCACTGTCGGCGGAAAGATCGATGACACGGCGCAGACCCTTGTGGACGTTGGTGTCGATCAGTTCCTTGCCCTTCAGGAGGGCGGCGCCGATGGCATTGCGCCCATAGGCGCGGCGCGGGGGCTCCATCAGGCGCGCGGCGAACTCCTCGGCGGAGGCCATGCTGTCAATGACCATCCATTCCACGACGACATCCTGGGAGAACATGTCCGCCCACTCGACATAGGTGACGGCGATCTTGCCATGGATGTTGCTGGTAATGGCATTGAGAACTGCCGGGTTCGTCACGGCCTCGGCGTAACCGGAACGTTGAAAGCGGATTTCGGCATCGTCGATCGAACCGGTCGCGTCCGCGAGCAGAACGAGTTCCAGGTCCACTTCTTCGGAATGTACGGGGCCTGCGAAAAACAGCAGGCAGGCAAAAACCGCAAAAATATTCCGCATCTTGATCGGCTCCCGGCACGTTGGCGCAGAGGGCAGCTTGAGCCGAAAGCTTGAAAAGGAAAAGGCCGGGAGGTGTTTTTGTGTTCCATCTTTGCAGATAAAACCGGCAAAGGCTGCGTTCAGACCCGGAAACCAGGGGTGTTTTGTGCTGTAAACACAGCGGGTTCACACGGGTTTTCCGGCGCGCAGCTTTCGCTGCGCACGCCCGGGATAATGGTAGCTGGACTTAAACGTTCCGGTTCGTAAGCGCTCAGGCCACGGCGCGGGCGAGGGCGCATTGCGACCAAAGGTCGTTGATCGCCTCGGCAAGGTGTTCGATGTCCTCGGCCGTGTGCAGCGGTGTCGGCGTGAAGCGCAGGCGCTCGGTGCCGACCGGGACGGTCGGGTAATTGATCGGCTGCACGTAGATGCCGTAGGTGTCCAGCAGGATGTCGGAAATCCATTTGCACTTCTTGGCATCGCCCACCATCACCGGAACGATGTGGCTCGGATTGTCCATGTGCGGAATGCCGCGCTTGTCCAGAGCGGCACGCACCTGTGCGACCCGGTCCTTGTGCGCCTTGCGCTCGAACGGGCTGTCCTTCAGGTGCCGGATGGACGCGGCGGCCCCGGCGGCAAGCGCCGGCGGCAGGGCCGTGGTGAAGATGAAGCCGGAGGCGAAGGAGCGAATGAAATCAATCACGGTCCGCGAGCCGGTGATGTAACCGCCCATCACGCCGAAGGCTTTGCCGAGCGTGCCTTCGATAATCGTCAGCCGGTCCATCAGGCCTTCGCGTTCGGCGACACCGCCGCCGCGCGGGCCATACATGCCGACCGCATGAACCTCGTCGAGGTAGGTCATCGCACCGAACTTATCGGCCACGTCGCAGATGTCGCTGATCGGTCCGACGTCTCCATCCATGGAATAGACGCTCTCGAAAGCAACCAGCTTCGGTGCATCCGGATCGTCCGCCGCCATCAGGCGTTCCAGGTCGGCGACGTCATTGTGTTTGAAAACGCGTTTTTCGCAGCGGGCGTGACGGATGCCCTCGATCATCGATGCGTGGTTGAGGGCATCGGAATAAACGATCATGCCCGGCACCTGGGAGGCCAGGGTGCCGAGAGCGGCCCAGTTGGACACATAGCCTGAGGTGAAAATCAGCGCGGCTTCCTTGGCATGAAGGTCGGCGAGTTCCTGCTCCAGCAGCACGTGATAGTGATTGGTTCCGGAAATGTTGCGCGTTCCGCCGGCGCCCGCGCCGCATTTGGCAATGACGTCCTGCATGGCGCTGACGACCTTCGGGTTCTGGCCCATGCCGAGATAATCGTTGGAGCACCAGACGGTGACGTCCTGAATAGAGCCGTCTTCCCGATACCGCGTGGCGCGCGGGAATTGACCGGACTTGCGTTCCAGATCGGCGAATACCCTGTAATTGCCATTGTCGTGCAGTTGGCTCAGGCGCTCTTCCAGATACGCATTCACGTCCATGCTTCCGGTCCTCTTTATCGCCGCGCCTTCCGCGCTGCGCCTCTCTCCTGCCGCGCCGTCTGGCGTCGTCGCGGCCTCTCCGCTGTTCATATATAACAGCCAACTTATAGTTATTCAAAACTGCATTACCAGAGTCGTGTCGTTGATCAAGGTCAATTGGGGCGGGTGCGTCCAAACGCCATAGTTCAGGCGGCAGACGCGAATTGCCCGATTTGCATCCGGTTTTCGCCCGAAATCCGCCAATGAACTTCGATATTGAGCGAGTTTGGCAGAAGTTTCTTGCTTTCACCCATTATACATGAATACTGGTTCATGTTTCATGGAAATTGGGAGGATCCGGACGTGACCAAATCGGCCGGAGGAGCAAAGGCGTCGCAAAAGGCGCCCGGCAACCAACCGAAAACGGCCCGCGGGGAAGCTACGCGAAAGGCAATCCTTTCAGCGGCGGAACGGGTCATTGGCGCAAAAGGATACAACGACGCGTCCATCGGACATATTACCAGCGAGGCAGGTGTCGCCCAAGGCACGTTCTACATTTATTTCACCACCAAGGAACAGGTCTTTTCCGAACTGGTGCTGGAAATGGGTCGCCTCGTCCGCCACACGATCGCGGAGGCGACGCAAGGCATCGAAGACCGGCTGGAGGCCGAAAAGGCGGGCCTGACGGCGTTCCTGGAATTCGTCTGCGCGCATCCCGATCTTTACCGCATCGTTCAGGAAGCCCTTTTCGTCGATCCGCAAGCCTACCAGGAATATTATCAGACCTTCGCAGCCGGTTATCGCGCAGGCCTTGAGGCCGCGCAGGAAGCGGGTCAGATCTCCAAGGGGGACGCGGAGACACGCGCCTGGGCCCTCATGGGCATCGGACGCACATTGGGCGAGCAGCTTGTCGTCTTCAAGTCGGACAAGCCGATATCGGAGATCGTGGCCAGCGGCTATGACCTGATCGCCAACGGCATCAAGCCATGAGCCCGGCGCGATGAGTTACATTGAAACCGAAAGCAGGGATGGTGCGCTCTGGCTCTGGCTGAACCGGCCGGGACGCCACAACGCGCTCGTCCCCGCCATGGTGTCGGAGTTTCGCGCCGCCGTCGCCCGCGCGGCCGAGCAGGACCCGTCCGCGCTTGTGCTGGCGGCAAGAGGGCGCAGCTTTTCGACGGGTGGCGACGTTGCCGGGTTCCTGGAGAACTCCGGTTCCCTCCAGGCGCTGCAGGAATATTCCGAACGGCTGGTTGGCGGATTGCATGCGGCGATCCTTGATCTGCTTGCCTTTCCGGCCCCTGTCCTGGCAGCGATAAACGGCCCGGTAACGGGCGGTTCGACCGGCTTGATGCTCGCGGCCGATCTTGTGGCGATGGCAGAAGATGCTTTCGTGCAGCCCTATTATTCAGAAGTCGGTTTCAGTCCGGATGGCGGCTGGACGGCGCTTTTGCCCGATCGCATCGGCACCGCGAAGGCGCTTCAGATCCAGTACCGCAACGAGCGGATCGGGGCGACCGAGGCTCTGGTTCTCGGACTTGCCACCTGCATCTGTCCGCGTGAGCAACTGGAAAGCCAGATCGGGAGCTGGACCAGCGAGATTGCAAAGGGCTATGCCCAGACCCACCGGGCGACGAGAGAAAAGATCTGGGACGAGCAGCGGCGGGCGGAGGTCAAAAGCCGACTCGACCAGGAAAAGGCCCGGTTTCTGGAGCTTGTCACCCGGCCGGAAACGCTTGAAGGCATGAGGGACTTCAAAAAAGAGCGCGCCTGAGAAGCACTAAAAAACGGACGAGAACTTTGAAGTGCCTGGGAGGACACATGGAGTTTTTAACGGATATGGCCGCCAAGCGGGCGGAACTGACGCCGGATGCGGTCGCGTTTTACGACCGTGATACCGGCCGCAGCTTCACGTTCGGCGAAATCAACAGTCGCGCCAACCGTCTCGGCAACCTTCTCCTCGGCCTCGGACCGGAAAAGGGCGGACTTGAAAAAGGCGACCGCATCGCGGTCCTGTGCCACAACCATCCGGATTTCTTCGTGCTTCTTTTCGCGGCCCAGAAGACGGGATTGCTGCTGGTGCCGCTCAACTGGCGTCAGCCGGTGGCGGAGTTGAAGCCGGTTCTGGAAGCCTCGGGAGCAAAGCTGATATTTCACGACGGCGCATTTGCGGAAACGGCGGCCGAACTGGCGGCGGCAACCGGTGCCGGACTGTTGCCGCTTGGGGCAACGGGACCTTCAGGCAGTGCGCTGGACGATCTTCTGGAAGCGGCGAGCCCGGCCGCCTTCGGCTGCGGCAGGATCCAGGCCGACGCGCCCTGGTATCTGATGCTGACATCAGGCACCACCGGTCTGCCTAAGGCGGTTATCCAGACCGCCGGGATGGCCTATGCCAACATGATCAATTATTCGCAGGCGGCCGGTCTCGCGGCAGGTGAAAAGAGCGTCAACTTCCTGCCGCTGTTTCATACCGCGGGGATAAACCTGCCGACACTGCCGGTTTTTCTGAACGGCGGGTCATCGACCATCCTGCGCAAGTTTGACGCCGATACGGTTCTGGACCTGATCGATGCCGGGGAGGTGACGAGTTTCTTCGCGGTTCCGGCGATCTACCAGGCACTGGCGCTTTCGGACAGGATCGGCAAGACGGATTTTTCCAAGGTGCGGTTTCTGGGGTGCGGCGGCGCACCGGTGCCCGGGCACATTCTGACCGACTTCCGCAAACGCGGCGTGACCATCTGCAACGGCATGGGAATGACCGAGACCGGGCCGACCGTGTTCCTGATGGACACGTCCCATGCGGCTGTAAAAGTCGGTTCTGTTGGAAAACCGCAGATCCTGACCGATGTCAGACTTGTTGACGGTAACGGAGGCGTCGTGGACGGTCCCGGAGAAGGGGAAGTCCAGTTTCGCGGACCCAACATCACGCCGGGCTACATGGACAACCCGCAGGCAACCGCCGAGGCCTTCACGGCGGACGGCTGGCTGAAGTCGGGGGATATCGGCAGGCGGGACGAAGATGGCTATTACTATATAATCGATCGGCTCAAGGACATGTATATCTCCGGCGGCGAAAACGTTTATCCTGCCGAGGTTGAAAAAGTTCTGGTCGACCATCCGGCGATTCTGGAAGCCGTGGTCATCGGTGTGCCGGACGACAAATGGGGCGAGACCGGCGCGGCCTTTCTGATCCTCAGGCCCGGGGACGACCTCGACACACATGATCTGCCGGGATGGTGCCGAAGCCGGATTGCGCCCTACAAGATCCCGAAACGCTTTTCCATCGTCAAAGACCTGCCCCGTACTGCCGCCGGGAAAGTCCGGAAAAACCTTCTCAAGGACATGGCTTTCGCCGAAAAGACACCAGAGGACGCCTGAGCGATGACACTTGCCGACGATGCGCGCGGGAGCGGCAGCTTTACCTGGATCCCCCGCCAGACGGATTTCGATGCTTTCGCCAGGCTCTCCGGCGACGACAATCCGATCCACGTCGACCCGGAATTTTCCGCGCGCACGCGCTTCGGTCGCACGGTTTCGCATGGCATGCTGCTGTATGCCCGCGTCTTTTCTCTCCTTCAGACGCTTTATCCCGGCCGGGCACATGCGGTGCAGACCCTGATGTTTCCGAACCCGGCCTACGCGGACGAAGAGCTGAGGTTTTCGTTTTCCGAAAATCCGCAGCAGCCGGGCCAGATACTCATCGAGGTGGCGCGTAGCGCGGATGGAGCTGTGACGCTTTCGGGCACTTGCGATCTGGGAGAAAGCCGATGACGCTGGAACTCGGTCAGCGGTCGGACCTGACCCGGACCTACACCGAGCAGGACATGCGTGATTTCGCGCTGCTGGCGGGAGATGAAGCGGCTGTGCCAAGGTCCGTTCCGGGACCGCTCATCGGCGGCCTGTTTTCTTACCTCCTCGGCGTGAAGCTTCCCGGGCGCGGGACGAATTATCTCAAGCAGAGCCTGGAGTTTCTTGCCGAGGCACCCGTCGGAGAGGCGCTGACTGCATCCGTTACGGTCACGCGTCTCAGACCGGAGAAGCACCTGGTCGACCTTGAGACAGTGTGTGAAACCGCGGACGGAACGCGCATCTGCCAGGGGCGCGCGCTGGTTTATGTCGAGGATGTCGGCAAGGAATAGCCGGGCGTTTAACAGCAGAGAATTCTCATGCATTTTAATCAACCAAATGGTTGACTAAAATCTCTGCGTGTTGTAATTCAACCAAATGGTTGAACGAATGACTGACAAACAGAAGCTTACCGCGATCCTCAAGGCGGCAAGCGATCCGATCCGCAGAGAGCTGCTGACCCTGCTGGTTCAGCACGGACCGACACGGGTGACGGATCTCGCCAGGCATTTCGATGTCAGCCTGAATGCAGTGTCGAAGCACATCAAGATACTGGAAGCTGCCGGACTTGTGCGGCGGCGGACCGAATGGCGGGAACATCTGATCGAGGCGGACATGGAGCCGGTCAATCAGATCGACCGCTGGTTCCAGGATCTGCGATCCGTCTGGGATCAAAGGCTCGACGTTTTGGACGATGTTCTCAAAAGGGAGATGGAAGATGAATGACTTGAGTGTAGTGGTTTCGCGCATATTCCCAGCCCCCAGGACGAAGGTCTTCGAGGCCTGGCTCGATCCGCAGGTACTGGCCCTGTTCATGCAGCCTTGCGAAGGGGGCCCGCCGGCAACCGTGACGAACGATCCGGTGGAAGGCGGTGATTTCGAGATCATCATGCGGGCCGACGACAAGGAGATACCGCACCGGGGCGTCTACAAGGAAATCAATCGCCATTCCCGGCTGGCCTTTACATGGGAAAGCCCGTTTTCCCTGCCGGACAGCGTGGTGACGCTGGATTTCAAGGACGTTGCTGACGGAACGGAACTGACGCTGACGCATGTGAAGTTTCCGTCCGAAGAAAGCCGCGACGGTCATGAAGGCGGCTGGAAAGGTATCCTGGCGGCACTGATGCCTGTCCTCGCCGAAAGCAAGGCGGCCTGACGCCATCCTGAGCTCCGCATTCCGACCGGGATGCGGAGCGTTATTCGCCTTCGACGACGCGCACCTTGTCCGGCCAGAAGGCATAGTGAGCGGTGAGTCGCTTCGCCATCTCGATCGGTGTCCTGTAGACCCAGCCGATCTCGTTTCCGCCAAGCGAAACGTAGCTTGCATCCCCCTTGATCGGGCAGTGAGTGGATTTTTCCACCTTGCCGAGTTCGGCGGTCAGATCCGCTTCCGGCACATAGACCACCGGATCATAGATCGATTTACCGGCCTCGATTACCCTGACCGCATTGGTGCTGTCCGCCACGAGCGTCTCGCCGGCGTAAATGCGTATGCGGCGCGAAATGTCCTTGATCACCATGAGATGAGCCGGGTTGTCCGGGTTGCGGATGGCGTTTTCGAAGGCATGACCTGTTTCGAGTGTCATCGGGCTCTCCTCTTTTGCTTCTGGAAGGTGATGCTTCAGCCTGCAAATGGCAAAAGCAAAGTTCTGACATTCTTGTGAAATGGTGTATTGGCCCGTGAAATGGCGTTCTGGTCGAATTCCTTCGACAGGGGGCTGGCAGAGCCCTGAAAATTCTGCTGAAACTGCGGCCTGATGGAACAGTAGAGTTTGCGCGAGGCGGTTTCCAATGGACAGTGTGGCTGACGATCTATTGCGGCGGCTTTTTCAAAAAGCGGTCGAAGTGGCGGACCCGATGAAAAGCCTAGCCGCCTTCCTGCCGGAAAAACCGGCCGGGCGGGTGGTCGTGGTCGGCGCGGGCAAGGCGTCGGCGCGGATGGCGGAAGCGGTCGAAGCTTTGTGGGGGCCATGCGAGGGTCTGGTGATTACCCGCTACGGCTATGCCCGTCCGTGCAAGGGCATCGAGATCGTCGAGGCGGCGCATCCCATACCGGACGAGATCGGACTTTCCGCAACAGAGCGAATGCTGGACCTGCTGGCCGGTGTCGGGGAAGGGGATTTTGTGCTGGCGCTGATTTCCGGCGGTGCGTCTGCGCTGCTGACCGCACCTGCCGGAACGATCACGCTCGGCGAGAAACAGGAGGTCAACCAGAAACTCCTGGTGTCCGGCGCGGCCATCGGCCAGATGAACGTGGTGCGCAAGCATCTGAGCCGCGTCAAGGGCGGGCAGCTTGCCGCAGCGGCCTATCCGGCGAAAATGCTGGCCCTGCTCATGTCCGACGTTCCGGGCGACAATCCTGCTGAAATCGGCTCGGGGCCCACAGTGGGCGATGCCAGCACACCGGAGGACGTGAAAGCCATTCTGGACCGCTGGAAGATCGAAGTGCCAGCATCCGTCAGTCAGGTTCTGGCCGGGCAAAGCGGCGTCCTGCCGCCAGGAGACGAACGGCTCAGCCGGGTCACCAACACGATCTTCGCGGCTCCTTCCCAATCTCTGGAGGCGGCAAAGGAGCTGGCGGAGGCGGAAGGCTGCGAGGTCGAAATCCTTGGCGACGCACTTGAGGGTGAAGCGCGTGATGTTGCCCATGAACATGCGGAACTTGCCTTGCGCCGTCAGCGGGAGCGACCGGCCGGAAGCCCGCCGTTGATCCTCCTGTCCGGCGGTGAACTGACCGTCACCCGGCGCGGCGACGGCATCGGCGGACCGAACGCTGAATATGCTCTGGCGCTGGCTTTGGCGCTGAAGGGGGCCGCCGGCATTCACGCAATTGCCTGCGATACCGACGGCGTTGACGGTGCGGCGGAAGTCGCCGGTGCCGTGATCGGACCGGAGAGCCTTGAAAGGGCGAACACCTCGGGGCTTCTGGCGGAAAGGGCCCTGGCGGACAACGACGCCCATCGGTTTTTCGAGGTGCTTGGCGATCAGGTCGTCACGGGGCCGACACTCACCAATGTGAACGATTTTCGCGCGATCCGGATCGATTGAGGACAGGGGGCGAACGTGTCTGAAGTCACCATCACGCGCGCCGTGCGCATGCCGGATCCTTTCCGGATCGAGCGCTTTCTCTCCAATCCGAAACTCGGTCCACGGCTACTGTTCTTCAGCGGCGGGTCCGCACTCAACAGCGTGTCGCAATCACTGAAACGCTATACCCACAACTCCATCCATCTGGTGACACCCTTCGACAGCGGCGGCAGCTCACAAGGATTGCGGGTCGCCTTCGACATGCCGGCAATCGGCGATCTCAGAAGCCGGTTGATGGCGCTGGCCGACGAAACGGTTCTTGGGCATCCGGATATCTTCCGTCTGTTCACGCACCGCTTTGCCAAATCCGCGCAGCCTGCGGATCTCGGCGCGGAGCTCGACTCGATGATTGCCGGCGCTCATCCGCTGATGGATGCCATCGAGCAGCCGATGCGCACGCTGATCCAGAACCAGCTCGGCACGTTCCGGTCCGCCCGGCCCGAGAGCTTCGATCTGCGCGGGGCAAGCATCGGTAACCTGATCCTTGCCGGTGGCTATCTCAACCAGAACCAGCAACTCGAGCCGATCATCTTTCTGGTATCAAAACTGGTGGGCGTTCAGGGGACCGTGCGGGCGGTGACGGACGACAACCTGCATCTTGGTGCGGACCTGGAGAGCGGCGAGACGGTCATCGGTCAGCATCTGTTGACGGGAAAGGAGTATCCGCCTCCGGCCTCGCCGATCAGGGATTTCTTTCTCAACCGCGGCCTGGAAGGCCTGGAGCCGGCAACATCGGAATTTCCGGAGCGGAATCACAATCTGCTGCAGTCGGCGGATCTGATCTGCTATGCGCCGGGGAGTTTCTACACCAGCCTGATCGCAAATCTCCTTCCTGCGGGTGTCGGGCGGTCGATTGGCGCGCGCACAGTGCCGAAGGTTTACGTGCCGAGCCTTGGCGCCGATCCGGAAACCGGGGCCATGAGCCTTCCGGACAAGGTGGACACTCTGCTGACCTATCTGCGCAGGGATGCCGGAGCAGATTGCCCGGTCGGTAGGCTGCTCAATCTGGTGATCGTCGACGCGGGTGTCCCGGATGATGAACTCACGGAGATCGGCGCACGCGGTATCACCGTTTTGAAACTGGATCTCGTCAGCAAAAAATCGGCACCCTATTACGACCCCGTGCCGCTTTGCGAGGCGCTGGTTTCGCTGACCTGAACGCCTCGTCTTCATCAACTTCGGACGTAAGGCGAAGGCCTTGGTCAGTGGTCCTGACAGAGTGATCGGTCCCGAGGCCCACGCGCGGTGCTGCCTGTTGCAGAGCGCGCCGAGTGAAGTGGTTATCGAAGACATACACCAGAGGTTCTCGCACCGGATGCTCCGGAAATGAGTAGGCTCCGGCTCTGCACCTGGCTGGGGTGACAGCCGGAGAGTGGGTCTTGCTTGCGTAACTGATCAGCTGTCTCCGGAGGGCTCGCCACGGGGCCTGCTTTCCCGTTCCACCGAAACCACTCATGTGAAAGTTTTGTTTTAAAGACAGCGTCTTGCCGCTTTGCGGTAGAAATATCGCAAGGCACCGAAACCGATTTTGTTGACTTCCGAAATCGGTTTTGTAACTCTTTTTCGTACAAAAAACGCAAAACCGCCGAAAAGCCGGGAAATTGCGAAAAAGGGATTTGAGGGCCGTAAGCCCTTGGGAGGACGAATGCAGCGAATACCCGGTTCCGTCACGATCGACGACGTGGCCCGCCATGTCGGTGTCGCCAAGGGCACCGTTTCGCGCGTTCTCAACAACTACACCGATATTTCCGATGCGACCCGCAAGCGTATTCTTCAAGCGGTCAAGGAACTGGGGTATCAGCCGTCGGCGACCGCCCGCAACCTGAAGCGCGGCAGGCAGGATACGCTCGGCATCGTGATCCCCGTCGGGCATGGCAGCGGAGCGGATCCGTTCCTCGCGGAATTCATCGACGGCATCGCCCGCGCCCTGGACGAATTGGGTCTCGATCTTCTGGTGACGACGGCCCATTCGCGTGAGCACATGATTGAAACGCTGCACCGGCTGGTCGCCCGGCGCAAGGTGGACGGTTTCATCATTACCCGTACCGAGGTCAATGACCCGCGTGTCGCTTTTCTGAGCGAGAAGGAATTCCCGTTTGTCGCCCATGGCCGTACGAGCGACCCCTCCGGCTATGCCTGGTTCGATATCGACAACGAGGCCGCCTTTGCCGACGGCGTGCGTCATCTCTACAGCCTTGGTCACGAACGGATCGGTTTCATCGGCGGTTCGCTCGAGCTGAATTTCGCCCTGCAGCGCCTTCACGGTTACCGGCAGGGACTTGAGGCGCTCGGCGTGCCGCACGACCCTGACCTGGAAAGCCTGCAGGACGTGAGCGAAAAAGGCGGGTTTGCGGGAGCCAGGGCGCTGCTGTCCCTGGATCGACCGCCCACCGCGCTGCTTTGCGTCACGGATGCACTGGCGATTGGCGTTGTGCAGTTCTGCCGCAAATACGGCCTGAAGGTGGGGTCCGACGTGACCGTCATCGGTTATGACGGCCTGCCGGTCGGGGAGTATCTCGATCCGCCGCTGACGACCTTTTCCCAGAGCGCGCAGGATGCGGGCGGCAGGGTCGCCCGAAAGCTGATCGACGTTCTGGACGGCAAAGACCCGAAGAGTTTGCAGGCGCTTGCAAAAGCGGTCCTGATCCGGCGCGCCTCGGACGGCGCGCCTTCCATGACACCGGACGAGCTGTCGAAGCTGTTCCGGCACCGGCTGAACCACCAGCCACATTCTGATACCAAGGGAGAATAGTATGATTGGGAGGAAGACATTCCTGGCCACGACCATCGCAGGTGCGCTTGCGTTCGGTCTGAGTGTGGCTCAGGCGGACACACTGCGGTTCTGGACAACGGAAGAGCAGCCGGAGCGGCTGGCCAAGCAAGAAGAACTGGCCGCAGCATTCAAGGACAAGACGGGCATCGAGGTGAACGTCATTCCGGTGAGCGAATCCGATCTCGGTACGCGGGCAACCGCAGCTTTCGCCGCGGGCGATCTGCCGGACGTGATCTACCACACCCTTCAATACGCCCTGCCATGGGCGGAAGCAGGCATCCTGGATACGGAAGCGGCGACCGAGGTCTTTGAAAACCTGGGTGCGGGCACTTTCGCATCGGGTGCCGCCGCCATGGCTGCGGTTGACGGCGGCATCGCCTCCGTACCGGTCGATGGCTGGACGCAGATGGTCATTTACCGCAAGGACCTCTTTGAGGAGAACGGCCTTGCCGCGCCGGACAGCTACGAGAACATTCTCGCCGCCGTTGAAAAGCTGCACAATCCGCCGGAAATGTTCGCTTTCGTCTCCGCGACCAAGATCGACGAGAACTTCATGAGCCAGGTGCTGGAGCATGTGCTGCTGGCCAACGGCGTGAGCCCGGTCGGCGCGGACGGCTTCACGCCGCTCGACGAGAAAAAGACCATCGAAGCGCTCGATTTCTACAAGGCCATCTCGAAGGCATCGCCTCCGGGAGATCTCTACTGGAAACAGTCGCGTGAGCTTTACTTTGCCGGCAAAGCAGCGATGATCATCTGGTCGCCGTTTATTCTCGATGAGCTGGCCGGTCTGCGTGACAGCGCCCCGCCGACCATCACTGACGACCCGACTTCGTCCGAACTCGCCTCCAAGACCGGCGTCGTGACAACGCTGAGCGGACCGTCGAATGCCGATGGCGCTGCCTGGGCGGACATCCGCTATTTCGGCATCACCAACGATGCGGACACAGAAGCAGCCATGCAGTTCGTCGAATTCTCGATGGATGAAGGTTACCTGTCGACCCTGTCGATCGCTCCGGAAGGCAAGTTTCCGATCCGCCGCGGCAACAAGGACAACGCCACTGCATTCGTCGATGGCTGGGCCGAGCTGCCGGTCGGGGTCGACCGCAAGGCGGCGCTGACGGATCTCTATGATGCCGACACGATCAAGACCATCGTTTCCGGTCTGGATACCGCCAGCCGCTGGGGCGTCAAGGAAGGTCAGCTGTCGCTTGCCTCCAAGATGATCAACAGCCAGGTGATCAACCGTCTGGTGCGTGAGTACATCGACGACGAGCGCGATGCGGCCGCTACCGTGACGAAGCTGAACGAGGAACTGGCAAAGATCCAGTAAGGGAATTTCCCGCTCGCAAGGCGAGGCGCGTTACTGACCGAGGGTTCGGCTGCGGTTTTCTCTTCCCTCTATGGGGAGAAGAGGCCGGTCCTATCCACCCGACGCGCCTGCCTTGCCTGAAGTAGCGGCATGAACATTTCCTCCGAGAGCAGGCCGGGCGTTCCAGAAGACTGGAGAATGCCCGGTCCATCCCCGGCCCAGCCTGACACAGACGCGGGCGGACGGGACAGAGTTCGCCCAAACGTGGCCCCATCGGCGGCGAAGGCACGAAAAGCAGAGCCAAACCAATGAGCGCACAAACCAGTCAACCTGTTTCCGAAGGCCCGCCGAAAGGCATCGGGCCGATGCAGCGCCGCGAGATGTGGCTGGCCTATCTGATGCTGGCGCCGACCTTCCTGATCATTCTGGTGATCGTCGCCGGTCCGCTTCTGGCCAATTTCTGGATCAGCGTGAAGCCGGTTCAGCTCGGCGATCTGCGCCCGCCCGCGGTTCTCGTCAATGAACGCCTTCGGGGAGGCCCGGAAACGGCCGGCGACAGCGCGACGCTGGAATACCGGTTGCGCAACTCCTCCCGTGACGAAGAGATCCGCGATGTGGTGCTGAAGGACGAGGTCCCGGCAGGCTTCACCGTAACCGGCCTGCCGCAGGGCTGCGAGCTGTCCGGCAGTGCGCTGACCTGCACGCTCGGAACCGTGGAGCCGGGCTGGCGGGACAGGCTTCAACTGGAAGGGACCGTTTCAGAAGAGTTCCTTGCCGCCAACCGCCCGGAGCGGGCGAGCGAACCGGTGGTCACCGGTGATGCCAACAACGTGCTCACCAATTTCGAATTCACCTTCGAGAACTTCTCCAGGATCTTCAGTGCCGATGAATTCTGGTCGGTTCTGCGGGTGACGTTCTATTACACGATCTTCGGCACCGGTGGCGCACTCGTCCTTGGACTGTTCGCGGCCCAGCTGCTGCACACCGCATTTCCCGGCAGAGGCTTTCTGCGCGGTCTCTTCCTGTTTCCCTACGTATCTCCGGTGATTGCCGTCGCCTTCACCTGGGTGGTGCTGTTCGATCCGTTCTCCGGCACGCTGAACGCGCTGCTGACCAAGATGGGCGTCGTCTCGGACCCGATCAATTTCTTCGGCCAGCGGGCGATAGAGTTTTCCATCTTCGGCATCCCGCTGGAATTTCCGCTGGCGCTGACGACCGTGATCGCCTTCGAGGCCTGGCGGTATTTCCCCCTGTCCTTCCTGTTTATTCTGGCGCGCATGCAGTCGATCAACACGGACATGTACGAGGCGGCGGAAATGGACGGCGCGACGCCTCTGCAGCAGTTCTGGTACCTGTCGCTGCCGCAACTCATGGGCATTCTGTCGGTGCTGTTCCTGCTGCGCTTCATCTGGACCTTCAACAAGTTCGACGACATTTTCCTTCTCACGGGCGGCAACGCGGGCACGCGAACGCTGACGGTGGATGTCTATGAGCAGGGCTTTGCGCTCTCCAATCTCGGGGCGGGTGCCGCGGTCGCGGTGGTAGTCTTCGTCGTGCTGGTCACCTTCGCCACTCTTTTCATCCGCTTCTCGCCGAAGGAGGAAGGGCTATGAGACCCGCCAGCATCGTGTTGACTGCTTTCACCGGTCTCCTGTGGGGCGTCATGGCCATGGTGGTTATCGGTGTCACGCTGACGCTGATTACCGGTGAAGTCGCACTGCCTCAGGCAACGGCCGCAGGCCTTGCCGGGTTGCTCGGGGCACTGGTGTTTGTCTGGCGTGGCTCCGCGACAGGCACAGGGGGCGCGCCGGCCTGGGCCTATTGCGCGGTCGTGGTGTTCCTGGTGCTGATGATCGCCAGCTTTGCCGGGCCGTTCAGCCTGCCACTCTCCGTTGCTCCTGTCTGGCAGGGGCTCGCGCTGATCGCCTTCGTCGCCGGCGTGACGGCAGCTCTCAGGCTCTGCCTGCGCGATGCCCGTTTCGGTGCGATGAGCCGCTATGAGCGGGAGGTGATCTATATCCGCATCGCCAAGGGCGTCGGCTTCGTCGTCTTCACCATCATCGTGGCGCTGCCCTTCTATGTGATGGTGATGACATCGCTGAAGAGCCAGCAGACGCTCCTGGCCAACCCGCTCGATCTTTCCATCGACTTCTCGCAAGGGCTGAGCGGCCTGGTGCGCTCCTATGTGGAACTCTTCACCCAGTTCAACTTCGGCCGTTACCTGATGGTGTCCGCCTTTGTCTCCGTGGCGACGGTCGTCATCACGCTGCTGCTTTCCGTGCCAGGGGCCTATGCCGTCTCCCGGCTGAGGTTTCCCGGTCAGGCGCTTCTGGCCCGCTCCGTCCTGTTGATCTACATGGTTCCGGCGATCGTGCTGGTGATCCCGCTCTATGCCGTGTTCTCGCAGCTCGGTCTGCGCAACACGCTGACCGGGCTCCTGATCGTCTATCCGGCGACCACCATTCCCGTCGCGCTTTACATGCTGCAGGGTTATTTCCGCGGGTTGCCCGCCGAGCTGGAGGAGGCGGGCCTGATGGACGGGCTCAGCCGTATCGGGGTCATCCTGAAGATCACGCTGCCGCTGTCGCTTCCGGCACTCGCCTCGGTGTCTCTTTACGTCTTCATGATCGCCTGGAACGAGTTCCTGTTCGCCTTCATGTTCCTGGACAATCCGGACATCTTCACCCTGTCGCGGGGGGTCGTGTCGCTGAATTCCTCCGAGGTGCCCCGTCAGCACCTGATGGCCGGCGCGGTGATCGCCACGGTGCCTGTCCTCGTCATCTTTCTGTGGTTCGAACGCTTCCTTGTGCAGGGCCTGACGGCCGGCAGCGTCAAGGGATAATCAAAAGGGCTCGCAAGAGGCCCATGGGAGTTACCTGTGTCCAATTCGGATTTAGACCAAAAAGCGAAATCCATCCTGATCGAGAATGACCAGGGTGGCTATACGGTGCCGACCAAGGGGCTGTATCCCTACCAGTGGAACTGGGATTCGGTGTTTGTCGCGCTGGGCTTTGCCACCTTCGACCAGGACCGTGCCTGGCGGGAAATCGAGATGCTGTTCCAGGGCCAGTGGCGCGACGGCATGGTGCCGCATATCCTGTTCCGCAAGGACGACCCGAGCTACTTTCCGGGCCCGTCGGTCTGGGGCACGGATGGCGGGCCGATCCCGAGTTCGGGCCATTCCCAGCCGCCGGTCGCCGCAACCGTGATCCGCGAACTTGTCGATGCGGATGTGACCGGCCAGTCGCTTGATCGGGCGGCGGCCCTGTTTCCCAAACTCATGCAGTGGCACCGCTGGTTTCTTGCCTATCGCGACCCTCAGGATCTGGGTGTCATCGCGGTCATTCACCCTTGGGAATCCGGCCGGGACAACCTTCCGGACTGGGACGACGCCTTGCGGGCGGTCGAGATTGCGGACATCGGGCCTTACGAGCGCAAGGACACCTCCCATGTGGATCCGGCGATGCGTCCGCAAAAGGCGGACTATGACCGCTATCTGAGCATCATGGCCGCCTGCCGCGCGGTGAAATGGGATCCGGCGGAGGTTGCCAGAACCTGCCCGTTCTTCGTGGCCGATCCGGGAGTGACCTTCATCTTCCTGCGGGCCAACCGGGATCTGCTGTCGCTGGCGGAACGCCTCGGCAGGGCCGCCGAGGCGACTGAAATCCGGGGCTGGATTGCCAAGATGGAAGCCGGTGCGAAGACGCTCTGGAACGAGGACCTGAAAGCGCATGTGGCTTTCGACGAGCGGTCGGGGAAACTGACCGACGGCATTTCGAGCGCCGCGTTCCTGGCGCTCTACGCGGGCATTCGGGACGAGACGACAATGAAGTCCCTGCAGGCGCATTTCGACAGGATAGCGTCGAAGGTCCGCTTCCTGATGCCTTCCTACGATCCGGATCACGCCAGCTACGAGCCGCTGCGATACTGGCGCGGGCCGGTCTGGGCGATGATCAACTACATGATTGCGCGCGGGTTTGCCGAGGCAGGCGACACGATGCGTGCAGAACGGTTGCGGGCCGATACGGCAAGCCTGATCGAGACAGGCGGATTTGCGGAATATTTCAGCCCGGAGACGGGTGCGGGTGCCGGTGGCGGCACGTTCTCCTGGACCTCCGCCATCTGGCTTTCCTGGGCATCGCCCACACACGCTGAACAAGCGGCTTAACGAGGACTGTTTCATGGGTGCGATCCAGCTCAACAAGGTCGAAAAATGGTTCGGGACACTGCAGGTCATCAAAGGGATCGATCTTCAGGTCGAGGATGGCGAATTCGTCATTTTCGTGGGCCCGTCGGGGTGCGGAAAGTCGACCCTGCTCCGGCTTATCTCGGGTCTTGAGGAAACCAGCCGCGGGACAATCGACATTGACGGCAAGGATGTGACCGCCCTGCCTCCGTCGGGCCGGGGGCTGTCCATGGTTTTTCAGTCCTATGCGCTTTATCCGCACATGTCGGTGCGCGAGAACGTCGGCTTCGGCCTGAAGACCGCCGGGGTTCCCAAGGACGAGATTACCCGGAAGGTGAATGCGGCCGCCGATGTCCTGAAACTCGA
Source organism: uncultured Roseibium sp. (assembly GCF_947496995.1). Classification (GTDB taxonomy): domain Bacteria; phylum Pseudomonadota; class Alphaproteobacteria; order Rhizobiales; family Stappiaceae; genus Roseibium. Next base: position 438,405 of record NZ_CANMFD010000003.1, on the reverse strand, counting down.
CGACTATCTGGACAGGCGTCCGAAAGCGCTTTCCGGCGGGCAGCGCCAGCGGGTCGCCATCGGCCGGGCCATCGTGCGTGAGCCGAGCGCCTTCCTGTTCGACGAACCGTTGTCGAACCTGGACGCGGCCCTGCGCGTGGAAATGCGCCTGGAGATCGCACGCCTGCACAAGAGCCTCGGCACGACCATGATCTATGTGACCCATGATCAGGTGGAAGCCATGACGCTGGCCGACAAGATCGTGGTGCTGCAGGCCGGGCGGATCGAGCAGGCCGGGTCCCCGCGTGAGCTGTACGAGCGACCGGACAATCTGTTCGTCGCCCAGTTCATCGGCTCGCCAAAGATGAACGTGCTGCCCTGCACCATTGACGGAGACCGCTTCTCTCTGCTGGGGCACGGCGGCGGACGATATCCGCATGCGGGCTCATCGCAAGCACCGGTCAAGCTGGGCGTCCGCCCGGAACATATCAGCGTTACCGGCCCCGACGAGGGGCATCATTGTACCGGAACCGTCGAAGTCACCGAATATCTCGGGTCCGACACGTTCCTCTATGTGGCGCTGGACGGCCTGGAGACGGTTCTGGTGCGCATCAGCGGCAGCGAAAGCGTGGAAGAAGGCGCCCGTATCGGCCTCAAGTTCGACGAGTCGCGCATGCATTTCTTCGACGCCGACGACAAGGCCATCCGATAGTGCGATCCGGTTGGGCGACCCGGTAGGGCGCGTCTCCGGCACGCGGACTCATGCCTGTGGCTGAATGGCTGCGGGCGCCAGATCGTCGTGTTCCGGAATGGAAATCCTGGCAGATAGATTTATCGTGCAGTGCGATATGGATTTCCTCGATCTACTAAAAAAATCAAGTTTATTTCCATTTCGTTAGGGGAAAAATTTCGTATGTATTTTCCTCTAACAAATAATACATCGTCTTCCGGGGATTTAATCGTAGTGATTACTCATTGTAATTTATACGTAGGTATTTGACATTAGGGCTTCGGAAATTTTCGAAAAAAGAGAAACAAATTTGAATGATGGTTATCAGAATTGGCTTTTTTCAGCGGTTTTTTCTCTCCTTCTGGGTTGTTTTTTGATCTTCCAGATTGCAATTTGCACCCTTTAGTTTCATCGCCTGTAATAATAATTTCTTCTCTACCAATACTTGCAATTAATTTTAAGCTTACGTTTACGTGGGGGAGTGTCTTGTGAACGGGTTGGCGAGCCGTTGGGATCGAGAGGATTTCAACCGGCCTGCTTCATCGTGGTTACGCTGCTTCTGCCCACCTGATTCCGCAAAGGTCACTGGTGCCGGGTCGCGTCTTTTCAGGAATGCATTGTTAGGAGAAATGATGATGCAAGTGACAGAGCAAATCGAAGAACAGGGCCAGGCACCTGCAAAGCGTTCGGGAAGTATCGGCACCAAGATCATGTTTGTCGTCGGGACGTGCCTTGCCGGACTGGTTCTGGTGGCCGGGATTGGCCTGTGGCAGCTCGATAAGATCGGTACTCTGATTGACGGTGTCGCCAACCAGGACATTCCTCTGACCAACGCGGTCAGCGTGATCACAATCCATCAGCTCGAACAATCCATCAATCTCGAGCGTGCCTTGCGGGCCGGCGTGATGATGGAGGGAGATGACAACGCGCACGGTGAGTTCATCGAAGCGCGTGATACCTTCGAGAAGTACGCAAAGAAGGTCGACCAGGAGATTGTCGACGCCCGGGGTCTTGCTGGTGAAGCTGCGAAAGTAGCCCATTCGGAAGAAATGAAGGCGGAATTTCAGAAGGTCTATGACGCCTTCAAGCTGATAGCTGCCGAACACAAGAGCTACGACGACCATGCCCTGGAGGCCTTCGAGCTCATCGAAACCGGCCATATGGACGAAGCTCTGGCGATGCAGGGTGGCATCAAGGCGGAAGAAACAAAGCTCAACCATGAGCTTGAAGAACTGGTGCACGAGCTCGAACAGTTCACGCTCGATGCTGCCCAGACGGCGCTGGCGGCGGAGAAGCTTGCTCTCTGGAGCATTCTGGTGATATCCGCGATCATCTTCGCGGCCTCCCTGACGTTCGCGGCTATTCTTATCCGCAGAGCGATCACCCGGCCCCTGAGCGAAGTGGTGACGGGCATCAACGCACTGACGTCCGGCGATTACACCACCGAGGTGAAGATCTACGCCCAGGACGAGATCGGTGCTGTGGCAACGGCCTATCAGACTTTCCGCGACACCATGGTGCGCACGAGGGAGCTTGAAGAGGAGCAGCGGCAGAAACGCGAAGCCGAAGAAGAACGCCAGCGCGCCCTGGCGGAGGCATCCAGTCAGTTCGTGTCCAACATAGGCGCGATTGTCGAAACCGTTTCTTCAGCCTCGGCCGAGCTGCAGGCGACCGCGCAATCCATGTCCAGCATCGCGGAAGAGACCAGCAGCCAGGCAACCTCCGTAGCCGCAGCAACGGAAGAGGCCACCACCAACGTCGCGACGGTCTCGTCCGCGACGGAGGAACTCTCCAGTTCGATCGGCGAGATCAATTCGAGGGTGTCGCAGGCTTCGACCATCTCCCAGCAGGCGGTAGACGAGGTCGCCAAGACCGAAGGTCAGATGGATCAGCTCGCACAGACAGCCGAAAAGATCGGAGATGTCATTTCGATGATCTCCGACATCGCAGAGCAGACCAATCTGCTGGCCCTGAACGCCACCATCGAATCCGCCAGAGCGGGTGAGGCAGGCAAGGGCTTTGCGGTGGTTGCAAGCGAGGTCAAGGCTCTGGCCAGCGAAACCGGCAAGGCAACCGACAACATCTCCAACCTGATCAAGGAGATCCAGGAACAGACCAGCACGTCTGTCGCCTCGATCGGGGAAATCGGCGGCATCATTGCCCGCATCAACGAGACCTCGGTCGATATCGCCACGGCGATGGGGCAACAGGATGCCGCGACCAGGGAGATCGCCCAGAACGTTACCGAAGCGGCGAACGGGACACAGGCGGTTTCGGAAAACATCGTCAGCGTTACCCAGGCATCGCAGGAAACCGGGGCGGCAGCCAGCCAGGTCACCATGGCGGCCGGCGAACTTTCCGGTCAGGCCTCGAAGCTCAAGGTTGAAGTCGACAGCTTCATCGCCAGACTTCAGGCCGCATAAGAGTGCGATGATCTAAACTAAAGATCCGGTTCCGTGTGCCTTCGGGTCGACACGGGACCGGTCATCCTTTGAGGATTTTCAGGCTGGCCGTGCCGTGGGTCAGGACCCTGTTCCGCTTTCGGCGGAGCGCGATATCACGGTTTCCGATTTAGGTGCGGCACTGTTCAGACCTTCAGGCCGTGGTGCGCGTGCCGCCTCGGGTGCATCATCCGGGCTGTCCCGGCTGCTGTCGTCTCCCGCCACGATGCCGGTCATGCTGCTGGACATGGCGATCGCCACACGGTTCATGAAAACCGTGTGTTTCGGTTCCCAGGAAAGCGAGAAACCCCGGCTGTCCTGCGGCGTCTTCATGACCCTCAGATAAAAGCTGCGCCCATCCTGCTGTCCCGACACGATGAAGTAGTCGTTGCGGAAGTTTTTGGAGGCGACGACGCGACCGTCCTGCGGCCGGATCGCCCGCCGATAAAGCGCCTGATAATCGGTCTCCTCCCGAGGCACGCGCCATGTTTCCAGTTCAATGCTGCTGTCATGAGCCAGCCAGTGCCGCCCGCGCCTTGTCGCCGAGGCCGGCTCGAACAGCTTGGCCGGGACACCGAGGGTCAGTCCGCTTTCAGTCTCGTGGATTGTCTCGAACCCGACGCGCCTGACCAGATCAAGACCGTCCCGCTGCAGGATCAGTATTTGCCTGGCATCGGGAACGCCGTCCGGGACATGCTCGCGGTGTTCTTGAAAGGACGTCAGCGCAGTGTAGGTGAGGGGCCCGAACGTGCCGTCGACCAGCCCTGTGTAGTCGCCGGTGAACACCAGCAGAAACTGCGTCCGGATGCGCTCCTGATAGGTCATGTCATGGAACCAGGCCTTCGACCGATTGTAGTCGGCCAGACTTGCTCCGGTCGTAACAACAAAGACAAGGACTGCTATCAGGACTGAACGCATCACCGGCTCCCGCACCCGAGGTTCCGAATTACAGTTTAGCAAATTACCGACGTTGGAAACAGCTTTCGGCGGACGAGCGGGGGATATCCTGCAATGAGTCCTAATCAACGCTCTTTGGTATAACGCGCCGTTGCGGCCGGCCATTCGGGCATTCGCAACGAAGGATCAACGCGGGACGACGTCGACCTTGTGGTCGGTGGTCTGGCCGCCGGCGGTGCGCAGGACACCCTTGACGGGGGCGGCGTCGCCGTAGTCGCGGCCCCTGGCTACGACAATGTGATCCTGGCCGACGCGAAGCGCGTTGGTCGGATCATACTCGATCCAGCCGATTTCAATACCGCACCAGGCCCGCACCCAGGCATGCATGGCATCGGCGCCTTCCAGCCGCGGCTGGCCTTCCGGGGGGCTGGTCCTCAGGAAGCCGCTGACATAACCCGCCGGAACGCCGATGCTTCTGAGACAGGCGATCATGATGTGGGAGAAATCCTGGCAGACACCGTGCCGGCGTTCGAACGCTTCCAGGGCGGGCGTGTCCACGGTTGTCGCATCCGCATCGAAACGCATGTCCTGGTAGAGGGCCTTGCCGATAGTCTCCACGGCCGATATGGCGCTCATGTCCGGATCCACACGTTCGCGCGCATAAACGGCGAATGCCGGATCGAGCGGCAGACGCGGCGACGCGGCGAGAAAATGCACCGGTTCTTCCGGTCCGAGCGACTGGATGCCGGCAAGTTCCCTTTCAAGAGCCTTGAGCGAGGCCGAGATGTCGAACGCCTCCGGCGTCGCGGTTCTCTCGACCCGGGCCATCAGTTTGAAGCTCAGCTCCCGGTGGGACGTCCTGTAGGCGATGTCGGTAACGGCGTTGCCGAAAAAATCCGTCCGGTCCTGACGCTCCGACGGTTCCGGCTGGAGAGAGATCCTTCCGGCAAGCAGGGTCTGCTCATGGGGGATCGTTGCCGGCATCAGGCGCAGGGCATGGCGTCCGGAATTGGCCGGGCTGGCGTAGTCATGCGTGACTTCAAGAGTTATGTCGTAGAGCAAGGCAGCCTCGCACCGCGCGATCGCGGATCGTTAACGGATATAGGCGTCGGTCAGTTCGACGGAAAGTCGGGCGATCCGGTCCCGCAGCTCCGCCAGCATGTCCGGTGTCAGGGTTTCCGGCGTTGCGACCGCCAGACTGGTGTGTATTTGCAGGATCGACCGGGCGAGGTTCGAAAGGTGCCCGAATTCGGTCGCCCCCGGCAGAACGGCGATATGGTCCTTCATCTCTGTCAGCTGGTAGATAACAGCGCGCGGATTTTTCGTATCCATCGCGAGGAGGTCGAGAACCGTCGCCTGGCTGAGCGAGACTGCGTAACGCCGGCTCATGGACATGGCGCTGTCGCCGACTTCCAGCAGCAGCTCCAGAGAGCCTTCCGGAGCCTCAGGACTTGTGAAGACGGACAGCAGGTCGGCCATCTGGTGCGCCCGTTCCAGGGCACGGCCAAGGCTCAGGAACCGCCAACCGGTGAAGCGGTACATGTTTTCGTGCACCAGCCCGGAAAATCCGGTGATCTTGCGCAGCAGCAGCCCCATGGCGCGCGGCACGTCGGCGTTTTCACGCAGCGCCAGTCTGGCACCGTTTGCGGTCTGGGCAAGATCGTTCAGGGCGAGCCAGCCATCGACCGAAAACCGGTCGCGGACCTTGCTGGCGCTGGTGATCGCCGATTGCAGCATGTCGCAGAGGCTTTCGGGGACAGGCTCGTCCGGTGCAACGCCGATGTCTTCCAGATAGTCAGCGGTCATGGCGACCAGAGGCGCTTCAGGGTCGGCAGTCTCCAGAAGGCGGGCATGGTAGGCGCGCAGCAGGCGGACAGCGCCCTCGGCGCGTTCCACATAGCGGCCCAGCCAGAAGAGGTTGTCGGCGGCGCGGGCGGGCAGGGTGCCCGCCTGTGATTTGAAATAGGGCGACTCTATCTGGTGAAGCAGGGAGTCCTTGACGGGTTTCTTGTCGCCGACGATCCACACGTCCGCAGCCGATCCGCCTTCCTGCATCGCGATGGCGCTGGCGTCTTCCGTCCGGCCGATGCGGGCGAACCCTCCTGCCATTACCTCCCAGCCGTTCGCCGTGCGGGCCAGGAAGACGCGCAGGCTCATCGGTCGCGGAACGAGCCCTCCCTCGTGATAGGCCGGGGTGGTCGACAGGGTCACGGCTTCCTGACCGACAAGATTGCTTGCCTTGCTGTCGATCCAGGTCTCCAGAATGCCCTTGTGGAATTTTTCGAAGTCGCGGCCGATGAAATCCGTCTGCGCCGACGAGAACGGCAGCGCCGTGGAAAGTGCCGGGCTGAACATCATGCGTTGCGCATGCTTCTTCACGTAGTTGCGCGGGGTGGGGTCGCCGCACCACCACGTGGCGACATTCGGCAACTTGAGCGATTCTCCCAGCAGCCGCTTGCTGATGCGGGGCAGAAAGGCAAGCAGAGCCCGGGTTTCCAGGATGCCGGTTCCCAGCGCGTTGACCATGGTGACGGAGCCGTCTCGTACGGCCTGAACCAGTCCGGCCGTGCCGATACGCGAGCTCTCTTCCAGTTCCAGCGGATCGGACCAGGCCGCGTCCAGCCGGCGCCACAGGACGCTCACCGGTTTCAGACCGGCGACGGTGCGCACCATCAGCCGCCCGTTTTCCACTGTCAGGTCCTCGCCCTCCAGCAGCATGAAGCCGAGATAGCGGGCGATATAGGCATGCTCGAAATAGGTGTCGTTCATCGGACCGGGGGTCAGGATCGAAACCCGGCTGTCGGTTTCGCCGCGCAACTCGACCAGATGGTCGCGAAAGCGGCGAAAGAAACCGGCGAGCCGGTGAACATTGGCCCTGGCGAAATATTCATTGAAGACGCGGCCGGTTGCGACCCTGTTTTCAAGGGCAAAGCCTGCTCCGGAAGGCGCCTGTGCCCGGTCCGACAGGACCCACCACGTGCCGTCGGGGCCGCGTCCGATTTCGAAGGCGAGGAAATGCAGGAAATTGCCTGATTTCGGTGTGACGCCTACGAGAGGTCTCTGCCACTCCGGGCTTCTGGCGATCAGGCTTGCAGGCAGGTAGCCTTCGCTCACCAGCTTGTTGGGGCCGTACAGATCCGCCACCAGCTGTTCCAGAAGACCGGCCCGCTGGATGAGGCCGTCGCTGATGACCTCCCAGTCATCTTCGCTGATGATCACCGGAATGTGGCTCAGCGGCCATTCCCGCTCTTTTTCGTCGTTCTGGCCGTAATGGCGGAAATAGACACCGGCATCGTTGAGATATTGGTTGCCGCGCGCGAAGCGGTTGCCGATCTCTTCCGGCGTCAGGGAGGACAGGTGATCGATAAAGGGCCGCCATACCGGCCGCACCCGGCCCGCCGGATCAAGGAGTTCGTCCGAAACACCAGGATACGGGCGATAGGATTTCAGCAACCCCTGCCCGAGATCACCTGATATCGCCGTTTCGTCCAAACTCATGCATCATTTCCCCCGTAGACCGCTGGCCACCTGACCGTCAGACATAGTGCGGCCGCCGCAGGTCCAAGGTCAACGGAAACTCCGGATGAGGGTGTTCCACCTCCGGCGCATAAAGACCCGGCGTGTGGCCGTGCGGTTCGAACCGTGCCAGCCGCCGCGCCTCGGCCTCGTTGCCGTTGACCGGAAAGGTGTCGTAGCTGCGCCCGCCCGGGTGGGCGACATGATAGACGCAGCCGCCGATCGCCCGCCCGCTCCAGCGGTCGAAAATATCGAAGGTCAGCGGCGCGTCAACTGGGTGGACCGGATGCAGCGCCATGGAAGGCTGCCAGGCCTTGTAGCGAACTCCGGCGACCGAGACGCCGTTTGTTTCGGTTTTTCGCAGCGGCATCATGCGCCGGTTGCAGGTCACGGTATAGCGGTCCGGATCGCTGGTGGTGAGCTTGACCTGCAGGCGTTCGGTCGAGCTGTCCGTATACCGCACAGTGCCCCCGATGGCGCCGGTTTCCCCCAGAACGTGCCAGGGTTCCAGCGCCTGCCGCAGCTCAAGATGGACGCCTTCCACCTCGATTTCCCCGCAGAAGGGGAACCGGAATTCCGCCTGGGCCTCGAACCAGTCCGGGCGCATGGCAAAGCCGTGATGGTCCAGATCCCGCAAAACATCCTGAAAATCCGTCCAGACATAATGCGGCAGCATGAAGCGGTCATGGAGCGCGGTGCCCCAACGGGTCAGGTTGCCGGACAGCGGGCGTTGCCACAGGCGGGCGATCAGAGCCCGCATCAGCAGTTGCTGGGCAAGGCTCATGCGCGGGTCGGGCGGCATTTCGAAGCCGCGGAATTCGACAAGGCCGAGGCGGCCTGTCGGACCATCCGGCGAATAGAGCTTGTCGATGCAGATTTCCGCGCGGTGCGTGTTGCCGGTGACATCGACCAGAAGATTGCGCAGCAGTCTGTCGACCAGCCACGGAAAGGGCGTTGGTCCTTCGTCCGGACGCTTGATCTGCGAAAGGGCGACTTCCAGCTCGTAAAGCCCATCATGGCGCGCCTCGTCGACGCGGGGCGCCTGGGAGGTCGGGCCAATGAAGAGACCCGAGAACAGATAGGAGAGGCTCGGATGGCGCTGCCAGTGCAGGATGAGGCTTCGCAGCAGGTCGGGCCGGCGCAGGAAGGGGCTGTCGAGCGGCGTGGCCCCGCCGACAACAACATGGTTGCCGCCACCGGTTCCGGTGTGCTTGCCGTCGATCATGAACTTGTCTGCGCCGAGACGTGTGTTGCGCGCTTCCTCGTAGACGCCTTCGGTAATCGCCACACACTCCTTCCAGCTTGCCGCCGGATGAATGTTGACTTCGATGACGCCCGGATCCGGAGCGACCCGGATGACGTTCATGCGCGGATCGGGAGGCGGCGGATAACCCTCGATGTGCACCGGAATGCCGAGATCGGCCGCAGCGCTTTCCGCGGCGGCGATGAGCTCCAGATAGTCCTCGATCGCCTCCACCGGCGGCATGAAGACACAAAGCCGTCCGTCGCGCGGTTCTACGGAGAGGGCTGTCCGCACGACCGCCTTGCCGATTTCCCCGTCCGGCAGTTCCTGTTCCTGCCTTTCCTGCTGGGGCCCCGCCGCAGTGAAATGGGCAACTTCCTGCGGCCGGTCGGGGCGCGGTCCAACCGGGAATTCCGGCAACGGCCCCCTGGGCACGGTCGGATCGGCGACATTCGTATAGGGATATTGCGCTGGCGGAACATGCGGCAGCGATTCCAGAGGAATGCGGTATCCGACGGGGCTGTCGCCCGGGACCAGAAACAGGGCATTGCGGCGCAGTTTCCAGTTTTCGGACCGCCACTTGTGGCCGGACGCCTTGGCCTGCCAGCGCTGGATGGGCAGGACATGGCCCGACGGCGAGGAGAGGCCTCGGTCGAAGACCCTCGCAATCCGGTGACGCGCCTCGGCGTCTTCGAGTTCGGAATTGTCAGGGGTGACGTTCTCCGGCAGGTTGGCTTCCTTCACCAGCCAGACCGCCGGATCCTCGTAGGCCGGAACCACATATTGGGGATCGACGTCGAGCCGTTTCGCGATCTGGCGGAGCAGGGCATCCGATTTTTCCGCATCCGCACCGGTGTCCTTGCCTTCCTCGGCAATCAGGTCCGGGTCGTTCCAGATCGGCTTGTCGTCACGCCGCCAGTACAGGGAAAACGTCCAGCGGGGCAGGGTTTCTCCCGGATACCATTTGCCCTGCCCGTAATGGAGAAAGCCGCCCGGCGCGAAGCGCTTGCGCAGACGGCGGATGAGGATGTCGGCTTTCTCCCGCTTGGTCGGGCCGACAGCCTCCGTATTCCATTCGTCGGCCTCGAAATCGTCGATGGACACGAAGGTCGGCTCGCCGCCCATCGTCAGGCGGACGTCTTCCTGCACCAGAACCCGGTCGACATCTTCCCCGAGGCGATTGAGCGCCTTCCAGGCGTCTTCGGAAAAGGGTTTGGTAATCCGCGGGTGCTCGGCAACGCGGTTGATCTTCATGTCGAAGGAGAAATCGACTTCCGCGTGGCTGGCCAGCCCGACGATCGGCGCGGCGTTGGTATAGTGCGGGGTTGCCGCCAAGGGGATATGGCTTTCGCCGGTGAGCAGACCGGATGTCGGGTCCAGTCCGATCCAGCCCGCGCCGGGCAGGTAGACTTCGGCCCAGGCATGCAGATCCGTGAAGTCGTGATCGGTACCGGAGGGACCGTCCAGGGCTTCAAGGTCCGGCTTCAGCTGGATGAGATAACCGGAGACGAACCGGGAGGCGAAGCCCAGATGACGAAGAGCCTGGACCAGGAGCCAGCTTGAATCCCGGCACGAGCCCGTTCCTCTTTCAAAGGTCTCTTCCGGTGTTTGAACACCCGGTTCCATCCGGATGACATAGCCGACCGCATTGGAAACCTTTGCGTTCAGCGCGACGATGAAATCGATGGTCCGCAGCCTGTCGCGCGGAACAGTGTCCAGAAAAGCCTGCAGATGAGGCCCGGCCGGTTCGGTGCGCCTGTAGATCTGCAGATCTTCCCGAAGCTCCTCCGGATAGTCGAAGGGCCAGTCCTCGGCGCTCTCCTCGACGAAAAAGTCGAAGGGATTGTAAACCGTCATGTCAGCGACGAGATCGACTTCAATCTTGAATTCGCGCACGGGTTCGGGAAAGACGAACCTGGCCAACCAGTTGCCGTAGGGATCCTGCTGATGATTGACGAAATGACCTTGCGGCGAGACTTTCAGGGAATGCGACAGAACGCGGGTGCGGCTGTGCGGCGCCGGGCGGAGGCGGATGATCTGCGGGCTCAGAGTGACCGGCCGGTCATATCGGTAATGGGTCAGATGGTAGATACTGGCGCGAATTGACATGAAATGACCCTGTAAGGCTTTGAAACTCCGACTGCAGATTTTCACATAATGCTACAGCGCACCATGTCTTTCTGCAGGCGGGCGAAAGTCCGCCGCAGTGAAGGCTTATCGGCAATGACGTCACCCTGATCATCGACGGTGTCGCGAGACAGGGTGCGTCTGCCGGTTGTGCAGCCGCGAAACAGATCATTTTAACTGCTGGATGAAGTTTTCGAAAACAACTATATGCGATAGTTAGGCGTGAAAATACTTGCGACCCTTGCCCACATGCAGGCATTTCGGCCGGGATTTGCCCGAACGGCGGTTGACTGCGGGTCGATCAGGTATGATGCCGTAGAGTTACAAACCGGGATACGAATGATTTCAATGATCTTCAGACTGTTCTGGATCTGGTGCTTCCTGACGTTTGCAGGTGTTGCCCAATCCGCTGATTTTCGGGTGACATTCATAAATCCGGGTAGCGAGACCGGCTTCTGGGGGGATGTTTCCAGAACCATGACCGCAGCTGCCGCGGATCTGAATGTGGAGCTTGAAATCCTTCATGCGGACCGGCAGCCCTATATCATGGAAGCTCTGCTCAAAAAGCGGCTGGAGGATGGCGATCTTCCGGACTATTTCGTCCTCGTGAACGAGAACCAGTCGGCTGCCCGGCTGCTTCAGCTCCTGGACGGCAAGTCCAGCAAGGTCTTGTTCCTGCTGAATAAGTTGACGCCCAAACAGAAGAGCAATCTCGAGAAGCACAATATCGACCTTAGCAACATCGTGGCGTCCATCATCCCGGACAATGAAAACGCCGGCTACGAGATGGCTCTTTCTCTCATCGAGAGGGCCCGCAAGTCGAAACCGCAAGGGAAGCCGATCCGCCTTCTGGCGTTGACCGGCGACACGGCCACGCCTGCCGGTCTTCACAGGGAGACGGGCATGTTGCGTGCGGTTGCCGACAATCCGGATGTGAAGCTGCTGCACGCAATTCCCGCCGACTGGAACGAGACCATCGCTTACAAGCGCGCCGGTAACGTGTTCACGCGCACGCAGGTGGATGTTGTCTGGGCGGCGAATGACGATATAGCCTTCGGCGCTCAGAAAGCCGCCCTGGAAGCCGGACTGTCACCGGGAGAGGTCATCTTCTTCGCCGGGCTGAACTGGTCCTCGCGCGGCATGGAGGCTGTGCGCGACCACAGTCTGACCATGACCCATGGCGGACATTTTTTTGCAGGCGCATGGTCCATGGTCATGCTGCGCGACCACTTTTTCAAGAACATCGAGGGCGAAGCCTTTGTCGATGTCCTGTTCAAGATGTCGCCGATCACATCGGAAAATGTGGACCTCTATCTGGCAAATCTCGGTGACAACAACTGGGAAAAAATAGATTTCAGGCAGTTCTGCAAGACCATAAACGGCCGCAGCCATTATGATTTCTCAGCCGCGGCCATTCTGGAAGCTTCAGGCAGCTGAGGTTTTCCGGCAAGACACCGTTCCTTCGAAGTCTCTCCTGTTCAACTCTATCCAACTTCGGCGTTGCGGCGGTATAGATGCCTGAACGCGGTTACCGGCAGATGCGGCATCCTCCCGACCAGGGGTGATCGACTGCCGGACAGGAGAGATCGATGACAGACAGCAACGGCCCTGGCGGTGCCTATGACCCGGCAACGGAAGGAGCTGAAACGGCATTTTCCGACAAGATGTCCTACAGCGACTATCTGGGACTTTCACAGATACTGACGGCCCAGTCGCCGCTGTCCGATGCCCCTGACGAACTCCTCTTCATCATTCAGCACCAGACATCCGAACTCTGGATGAAGCTGATGCTGCATGAACTGAACGGGGCGCGGCAGGCGATCATCGACGATCACATGCCGGAAGCCATGAAGCTGCTGGCTCGGGTCAGCCGCATCATGGAACAGCTCAACTCGGCCTGGGACGTGTTGCGCACGATGACCCCGAGCGATTACACGCGGTTCCGCGATGCGCTGGGCGCCTCTTCGGGTTTCCAGTCCCTGCAGTACCGGCTGATCGAATACGCGCTCGGCAACCGCAACACGGCGATGATGAGACCGCACGAACATGACCCTAAAGGCGTTGCGCTTCTCAGGACGGAGCTTGAACGGCCGAGCCTTTACCAGGTGGTGCTCTCCTTTGCCCGCAGAAGCGGTTTCCAGATCGACCGGGAGCTTACCGAGGTTCCGGCGGCAGAACCGCATCGGGAGGTTCCCGAGATCATGGAGTTGTGGCGGGCTGTCTATAGTGATCCGTCCGCGCATTGGGCGCTTTATGAAGTCGGTGAAAAGCTGGTGGACCTTGAGGACTATTTCCGCCGCTGGCGGTTCAACCACGTGACGACGGTCGAGCGGGTCATCGGCTTCAAACGCGGCACCGGCGGCACGGGAGGTGTTTCCTATCTGAAGCGCATGCTGGAGGTAGAACTGTTCCCGGAACTCTGGCACGTCAGAACGGTGCTTTGATCCAGCTGCTCCAGTAAGCCTCCATCGCGCCAGACGGTGGCAGATGCGCAATGCCGGCTATTTTCCGAAAGCTCCGGTCTCGATCATCTGCTGGAACATGTCTTCCATGGACATCTTGAGCGGGCGGTAGGTCATGCCAAGGTCGCGTTTGCTTCTGGAATTGTCCGCGCGCCATTTCACATCGACGTTTTTGGTGACAAACCTGCGGGAAATACCGCTCATGAGCGGGCCGAGCAGCCAGACCATGGGTTTGGGTACGGACTTGCGCGGCACGGGATAGGCGCTGCCGTATTTTTCGACGAGCGTCTTGCCGAGTTCCAGAATGTTGGTGTTGTGGCCCGAGACGATGTAGCGGCCCTGCGCATCCGGAGCAAAGCCGGCTGCGATATGCGCCCGGGCGAGATCGCGGACGTCCACGGCGCCGATCCCGAGTTTCGGAGCGCCCAGCCTCATGGTGCCGTTTCCCATCTGCCGGACGATGTTGAAACTCTCGGAGGTCGGTGCCGGGTTCAGGGCCGGGCCGATCACCAGCGACGGGTTTACCGCGACCAGCTTGAAGCGGTTTTGCCTGTCGGCGATCTTCCAGGCTTCGCGCTCCGCCAGCGTCTTGGAATAGCTGTAAGGCTGATAGGAGAGCGACGCTGTGGTGTTCCAGATGTCTTCATTCAGGACACCGCCGGGGGCTTTGCGGCAGTCGATGGCGTCGGTGTAGATCGCGGCGCAAGAGCTGGTGACGACGACCCTGTCGACTGCCGAATTCACTGCAGCGGTTTCAAGGATATTCCGGGTGCCCTTGAGCGCCGGATCGATCAGCTCCTTTTGCGGGTTCGCGACCCGTGTGGTGAATGGCGAGGCTGTATGAAAGACAATCCGGCAGTCCTTCATGGCGGCGGCATAGGACCCCGGCTTCAGGAGATCCGCTTCAAAGAACCTTATTGTTCCGGGCGAACTGTCGGCGATTTCCCGCAGGTGCCGGAGTTTTGCAGCGTTGCGGGGGTCGCGTACCGCCGCGTTGACGGTAACGCCTGCCTCGAGCAGTTCCTTCACCAGCCAACCGGCCACATACCCGGTGGCGCCGGTTACCAGAACAGGGTGCTTTGTGGAGATCAACTGGTTCACTGAGGTCCGGCTCCCGGCAGATGCGCTTTTTGCATTCATCCTTTTCCGGGAACGGATTTGCAACATGAAATGCGGGTACCGGTATTCCAGGGGCGGGTGTTTTGCTAAGGCGGCCGGCCACTGCACTTTTAACGTGAAAAAGGCGCTGTCCAGGACGGAGATTGTCATTTTGCGGCGCTGCAGCAGATCTTATTGCGCTGCAACGCCAATCAAATATTTTCGTTTCATATCGCAAAGCGAAGATGATTTGTCGAAATATGTCTGGTCAAATGAAAGATCCGAAACCTGGTTTTGGCCTACATTTGCCGACAAATTTGTGCCACACTCCCCGCTAACAACGGGGTTGAAGCGGGAAAACAGGAGAGTGTCGGATCAAGGGTGGTTGGAAATAGTTTCCTTTATATCAATGACTTGAATTGTTTTTTGGGTCGAAATAAATCTACTAAAAAATTAGTTTGACAACATGGCAACGCTGTGTCCAAGTATCGGCAGCCGGATAAACACGGCGCTATTTATCTCATTGGGAGGAGATGCAGATGCGTAAGTATCTACTCTCCGCGGTTGCAGCTTGCGCTGTGATTGCGGGGTCAGGATCCGCTTTTGCCGACGAAGCAGCGGCACAGAAGTGGATTGACCAGGAATTCCAGCCATCGACCCTGTCGAAGGACGATCAGCTTGCCGAGATGCAGTGGTTCATCAAGGCGGCCGAGCCGTACAACGGCATGGAGATCAACGTCCTGTCAGAAGGTATTCCAACTCATTCCTACGAGTCGGAAGTCTTGACGAAAGCGTTTGAGGAAATCACCGGTATCAAGGTCAATCACCAGATTCTCGGTGAAGGCGAAGTCGTTCAGGCTGTCCAGACCCAGATGCAGACCGGACGAAACCTCTATGACGCCTATGTCAACGACAGCGATCTGATCGGCACCCATTCCCGCCTGCAGCTTGCCTACAACCTGTCCGACTGGATGGACGGCACAGCGAAGGATGTCACCAATCCGGGGCTCGACCTGGACGACTTCATGGGCACCCAGTTCACCACCGGTCCGGACGGCGATCTTTACCAGCTGCCCGACCAGCAGTTCGCGAACCTCTACTGGTTCCGCAAGGACTGGTTCGACCGCGAAGACCTGAAGACGGCCTTCAAGGCCAAATACGGTTATGACCTGGGCGTTCCGGTCAACTGGTCCGCCTATGAGGACATTGCCGAATTCTTCACCAACGACGTGAAGGAAGTCGACGGCGTCCAGATCTTCGGACATATGGATTACGGCAAGCGCGCACCGGACCTCGGCTGGCGCATGACCGATGCCTGGCTCTCCATGGCCGGCGCCGGCGACAAGGGCGAGCCGAACGGCATCCCGGTCGACGAGTGGGGCATCCGTATGGAAAAAGGCACCTGCAATCCGGTGGGGGCTTCGGTTTCCCGCGGTGGTGCCGCCAATGGTCCTGCGGCTGTCTACGCGATCCGCAAATGGGACGAGTGGCTGCGCAACTTCGCCCCTCCGGGCGCTGCCAGCTTCGACTTCTACCAGTCCCTGCCGGCACTGAGCCAGGGCAACGTTGCCCAGCAGATCTTCTGGTACACCGCGTTCACCGCGGACATGGTGAAGCCGAAGTCCGAAGGCAACAACACGGTGGACGACGAGGGTACGCCGCTGTGGCGCATGGCTCCGAGCCCGCATGGTCCCTACTGGGAAGAAGGCCAGAAGGTCGGTTATCAGGACGTGGGTTCCTGGACCATCCTGAAATCCACGCCCGAAGACCGTGCGAAAGCCGCCTGGCTCTATGCCCAGTTCGTGGTCTCCAAGACGGTTGACGTGAAGAAGAGCCATGTCGGTCTCACCTTCATTCGTGATAGCACCGTGCGTCACGAGTCCTTCACCGA
This sequence comes from uncultured Roseibium sp., assembly GCF_947496995.1. Taxonomy (GTDB): domain Bacteria; phylum Pseudomonadota; class Alphaproteobacteria; order Rhizobiales; family Stappiaceae; genus Roseibium. Next base: position 422,021 of record NZ_CANMFD010000003.1, on the reverse strand, counting down.
ACGGGCTCCGAAACTCGGCGGGCTGGTCGAATTCTACCGCTCTCCGGACCGGGTGGCCTGGTCGCCGACCGGCGTCAATGTTCCTGACTATCCGAAGCTGGCCCAGATCTGGTGGCAGCAGATCGGTGACGTGAACTCCGGCGCCTTCACGCCGCAGGAAGCCATGGACCGTCTGGCGGAAGAAATGGACATCGTTATGGCCCGCATGCAGCAGGCTGATGAACGCGCCAACGTCTACGGTGGCTGCGGTCCGCGTCTGAACGAGGAAAAGGACCCGGAATACTGGCTGTCCCAGCCGGGTGCTCCGAAGGCCAAACTCGACAACGAGAAGCCTCAGGGCCAGACCGTGAACTATGACGAGTTGGTTGCCCGCTGGGCGGAAAACTGAGCCGGATCGTCTGATCCCAACAACAGGACCGGGGCATTCCCCGGTCCTCCACCTATGCGAATGTGACGGCCGGGGTTTCGGAGTTCCAAACCCTGAGCCAGTCCGGACGCGGGCGAAGATACATGTCCCTGGAACTTAAAAACGTCAGCAAGCGCGTGGCTGGCATCACCCACGTCAAGGAAACGAGCCTGACGCTTGAAACCGGCCATTTCAACGTTCTTCTCGGAGAAACCGGTTCGGGCAAGACCTCGCTGATCAAGCTTATGGCGGGTCTCGACAGCCTCGCCTCCGGGCAGATCATCCTCAATGGCAGGGATGTCTCCAGCCTGTCGGCGCAAAAGCGCAACATCAGCCTGGTGCACCAGTTTTTCGTCAACTACCCGCATATGTCGGTCTTCGACAACATTGCCTCGCCCTTGAAGGTTGCGGGCGTGGCGAAGTCGGAAATCGAGGGACGGGTGGAGGAGGCTGCGGGCCTCATGAAGCTGAAACCCTTCCTGAACCGCAAACCGCACGAATTGTCCGGTGGCCAGCAGCAGCGGACCGCGCTGGCACGCGCCATCGTCAAGGAAAGCGACGCCGTCTTTCTCGACGAGCCTCTGGCGAACCTGGATTACAAGCTGCGCGAAGAGCTGCGTGACCAGCTTCCCGAATTGTTCGCCGGTCGCGGAGCGGTTGTCGTCTATGCGACCTCCGAACCCGAGGAAGCGCTTCTGCTCGGCGGCAAGACCGCACTGATGACGGACGGCAAGGTGGTCCAGTTCGGCCCCACCGCCGACATCTACCGCAAGCCCAGGGATCTGGATGCGGCGAAAGTGTTCTCCAATCCTCCGATCAATGTTGCGCAGGTGACCAAGCAGGGGGAAAGGGTCGTTCTGAACGAGACGACAAGCTGGACCCTGCCGGGTGCTGCGGCGAGCCTTGCCGACGGGCGCTATACGCTGGCGATCCGGCCGCATCATGTTTTGCCGGTGGAAACGCCGGACCATTCGGTCAGGCTCTCGGGACGCGTTCTGGTGACCGAACTCAGCGGCTCGGAAAGCAGCGCCCATTTCGAGATGAACGGTCAGCCCTGGGTGTCCCTGTCAGCGGGCGTGCATCCCTATCAGGTCGGTGAGGTGCATACCTTCCACCTGGACCCGAACCATTGTTTTTTCTTCGCGCCCGACGGCACGCTGTCAGCATAGGGAGAGGACCTCATGGCACAAATCACACTCTCCAACCTGCGGCACAGCTATCGTCCCGATCCGGCGGGCGATGACGATTACGCGCTCAAGAAGATCGATCTTACCTGGGAAGACGGCGGCGCCTATGCGCTTCTGGGTCCGTCCGGCTGCGGCAAGTCCACGCTGTTGAACATCATCTCCGGTCTTCTCGTTCCTTCGGAAGGCAAGATCCTGTTCGATGACCGGGATGTGACGGCCCTGCCGCCGGCGAAGCGCAACATTGCGCAGGTGTTCCAGTTTCCGGTCATCTACGACACCATGACCGTCTACGACAATCTGGCTTTTCCCTTGCGCAATCGCGGCCGGGACGAGGCCATCGTCAAACAGCGGGTGACCGCGATCGCGGAGATGCTGGAAGTCACCGGCATGCTGTCGACGCGCGCGTCGAACCTTTCTCCGGACAACAAGCAGAAGATCTCCATGGGCCGCGGCCTCGTGCGCGAGGACGTCAATGTCGTCATGTTCGACGAGCCGCTGACCGTGATCGACCCGCACCTGAAGTGGAAGCTGCGTTCCAAGCTCAAGGAGCTGCACCAGCGGGTGCGGGCGACGATGATCTATGTCACCCACGACCAGACCGAGGCATTGACCTTCGCCGATCAGGTGGTGGTGATGCAGGACGGCGAGATCGTCCAGATCGGCACCCCGGTGGACCTGTTCGAACGACCAGCGCACACCTTCGTTGGCCATTTCATTGGATCGCCGGGCATGAATGTCCTGCCCTGCGACGTCCGCGGCGGGGCCGCCTTCTTCGGCGGCGAGCAAATCACGCTGGAGGGTCCGTCCGGAATTTCCGGCGACGGCAAGGCCGAAGTCGGTATCCGGCCGGAGTTCGTGTCGGTGTCCAGAACCGGTGGCGGGATCGCTGCCCATGTCCGCAAGGTGGCCGACATCGGCCGCCACAAGGTGGTTGAAGCCATCGCCCATGACAGCCGCATCCACGCAATCCTCGACGGTGAGGCGCCGAATGCGGGCGATGCGGTGATGCTCGATTTCAAACAGTCCCAGACCCGGCTCTACAAGGACGGCTGGCTGGCAAGCCGGCCCGAGGGAGGTGCGCTATGAAGAAGCTGAACCAACGGGCCTGGCTGTTCGTCACGCCGGTGCTGCTGCTGGTCGCATTCAACGCGCTCATCCCGATGATGACCGTGGTGAACTATTCCGTCCAGGAAACCTTCGGCGACAATCTGTTCTTCTGGCAAGGTATCGACTGGTTCGAGCAGGTGCTGACATCCGAACGCTTTCACAAGGCGCTCGGCCGCCAGTTTCTGTTCACCTTCCTGATCCTGATCATCGAGGTGCCGCTTGGCGTTGCCATCGCCCTGGCGATGCCGCGACAGGGGTTCTGGGTGCCGTTCTGCCTGGTCACCATGGCGCTTCCCATGCTGATCCCGTGGAACGTGGTCGGCGCGATGTGGAACATCTTCACCCTGCCGGACATCGGACTTCTCGGCTATTTCATGAACCACACGCTGGGCATTTCCTATGACATGACCCAGAACCCGCTCGCCGCCTGGGTGACCATCGTCATCATGGATGTCTGGCACTGGACGTCGCTGGTGGTGCTGCTTGCCTATGCCGGCCTGGTTTCGATCCCGAACGCCTACTACCAGGCGGCGGAAATCGACGGGGCTTCGAACTGGGCGGTGTTCCGCTATATCCAGCTTCCGAAGATGAAAACGGTGCTGACCATCGCCATCCTGCTGCGCTTCATGGACAGCTTCAACATCTATACCGAACCGTTCGTGCTGACCGGCGGCGGACCCGGCAACTCCACCACGCTGTTGTCCATCGACCTGGTGAAGATCGCTCTCGGACAGTTCGACCTCGGACCGGCGGCCGCCATGTCCCTCATCTATTTCGCCATCACGCTGCTGGCCTCCTGGCTGTTCTACACGCTGATGACGATGAACGACAACAAGTCCTGAGGAGAACCGAAATGCGCCTGAAAAGCCTGGTTCCCGTGATCTACATCCTCTTCCTGATGCTGCCGATCTACTGGCTGGTCGCGATGAGCTTCAAGACCACCAACGAGATCCTTGCCGGGTTCTCCCTGTTTCCGCAGACCTGGACCCTGGCGAACTATACCGCGATCCTCACCGATCCGACCTGGTACTGGGGGTACATCAACTCCATCATCTACGTGACCTTGAACACGATCATCTCGGTCGTCGTCGCGCTGCCGGCGGCCTATGCGTTTTCCCGCTACACGTTCGTCGGCGACAAGCACCTGTTCTTCTGGCTGCTGACCAACCGCATGGCGCCGGCGGCCGTCTTCGCCCTGCCTTTCTTCCAGCTGTATTCGGCCGTCGGGCTGTTCGACACCCATATCGCGGTGGCGCTTGCCCATTGCCTGTTCAACGTGCCTCTGGCGGTGTGGATCCTGGAAGGGTTCATGAGCGGGGTGCCGAAGGAACTGGATGAAACGGCCTATGTGGACGGCTATTCCTTCCCGAAGTTCTTCGTCACCATCTTCCTGCCCTCGATCACGGCCGGGGTCGGCGTCGCCGCCTTCTTCTGCTTCATGTTTTCCTGGGTGGAACTGTTGCTCGCCAAGACGCTCACCGCCGTCGAGGCCAAACCTATCGCCGCCGTGATGACCCGGACCGCTTCCTCCGCGGGCTACGAACTCGGGCTGCTGGCGGCGGCCGGGACCCTGACCATCATTCCCGGCGCCATCGTCATCTATTTCGTCCGTAACTACATTGCCAAGGGCTTTGCCCTGGGGAGGGTCTGATGCTCGGATGGATGGCCTGGACCTGGCCGACGGCGCTGCTGTTCGTCGGGATTTTCTCTGCAATCGGCGTGTTGATACTGCTGGAAGTGCGCTATCCGGGCGGACAGGCCCGCAACGGTGTTCTTGGGCTGACGACAACGCGCGGCGACCGGCTGTTCATTACCCTTTTAGGCAGCGCCTTCATCTTCTTCGCCTGGCTGGGCTTCATGGGCCCGCCGCTGTGGTGGCCCCTGGCGATCAGCATCGGCTGGGGAACATTCTGCTTCTGGAAGGTCTGACGACCGGGATCGTATTCGACTAAAGGAATAGTATTTTAGCCGGCATTGATGCAAGAATAGGCGCCGTGGCCCCATCCAATCCGCAATTGGCGCAGGAAAATAATGAGAAAACGTAAGAGCAACGAGTTTCTGACCGAAGTCGAGCTGGAGTTCATGACCGAACTCTGGAAACTCGGCGAAGGCTCCGTGCGGGATATTCTCGCGCGTCTGCCGCCGGAAAGAAAACTGGCCTATACGTCGTGCGCCACCATCATGCGGATCCTGGACGAAAAGAACTTCGTGGACAGCCGGAAAGAAGGCAAGACATTCATCTATTCCCCCCGGCTGACCAAAGACACCTACCAGTCCCGTTTTCTTCGAAACCTGTCGGATAAACTCTTCGACGGCACGCCTGCGTCCCTGGTGGCGCGGCTCGTCGATGAATACGACCTTTCGAAGCAGGACCTGGAGGAGATCAGAGCGTTGCTGGACAGGAGGAGGACAGATGACGCTACTTAACGGGATGTTCGATGTTTACATCGATCTGAACATCACACTGGCCGTCACGGCCATCGTGTGGTTAACCGCAAAACTGGTTCTGGCCCGGACTGGAAAGAGGCTCGCCTTTACGCTCCAGCTCGGTTTGCTGAACGGCCTGTTTGCCATCATTGTTCTGTCACCGGCCATCGTGGCCGCCTACCACTACATGCTTGCGGCGGAAGTGCTTCCCGCCAGGCTGCCGGTCAATCTGGCGGACTACGCGGTGGCGCAGTATCTGCGCGGCGGCATCGGTATTCCGGCGGAGGACTTCCAGTCCCTTCTCGGACTGCGCAGCCGCATGAGCGAGAGCATTCTCGCCATGGAGCCGGGCTTCGGCAAGGGCGTGGCGCTGCTTCTGATCGCCGGGTTCACCTATTTCGGGCTGCGGCTGGCGGTGAGTTTCGCGCGGCTCCACCGGATGCTGTCCGGCTGCCATCTCTGGCGGCGCAACGGGCGGCTTAAGCTTCTGCTGTCGGATCGCGCGCTTGTGCCTTTTTCCGCACGCGGGGGTTACTACCACTACGTGGTGATCCCCTCGGATCTTCTGGCCGAGCCGGACGATCTCGGTCTTGTCCTCAGACATGAATTCCAGCATCTGCGCCGGGGCGACGTCACCTGGGAAGTCGCGCTGGAATGCCTGCGTCCGATGCTGTTCTGGAACCCGTTCTATTACGTCTGGAAATCGGAGGTCGAGCGGCTTCGCGAACTGGCGTGTGACCAGAAAGTTGCCGAGGATGCCCGTGTGGATCTGAGATCCTATTGCCTGTGCCTGCTGAGAGCCGCACAAGCCGGGCTGAAAAAGCGGCAGGAACTGATGAGACACGATCGCTCGGGCAGCGTCGCGTCCGTGGCCCTGATTGAAGTCAATGACCGGCTGCTGCGCCGCTCGCCGGCCCAGAAGCTCCGGCGCCGGGTGGAAGCCTTGATGGAACCGAACCGGCTTCATCCGCACTGGGGCATTGTCGGGCTTGCGGTCCTGCCGATGGTGGCGGTCGTTTTCCTTGCGGCGCTGGCGATCCAGAAACCGGCGGACTGGAGTCAGGACCGGCTCATGCTTTCGGCGATTGTCAATCTGGAGCGTTTGCAGGTGATCAACACCTTCGGCCAGCGGCCGTTGCGGTGACCATTCCGGTTTCCGCTGTACTGCGTGCGACATGACGACCGTGAGGGCTGCTGCTGCAATCGGGTCAACGCTATCCGGAGGAGGCTTCCCGGTCTTCCGGGGAAGTCCGGGCGGTTACGTTCTTGATTTGGTAACGCTCCCTTGCGGAGGGTGTCACCCCGGGCGCAGCGAAGCGGAGACCCCGGGGCCCACTCGCGGTGCCGCTTGCTGAAGTAAGGGCGACTGTACATCGGCGATCGCTACCTGCTTCGGGCCTTGCGCGCCGTATTGTTTGTCCCGAGGCTGTGTGTGAAGCGGCCTTGGAGACACCCAACAGAGCCTCTGCGAACGAGTGGGCCCCGGCTCAGCGCTGCGCTTGGCCGGGGTGACAGCCGAGGGTGGTACTCAGCCTCTTCTTCATTCAACAGAGTTGATGACGATCCAAATGTCTGTCTTCAGCATGAGGCGTGGCAAGTCGCCCTTGATTTCAGGCATCCGACCGGCTCTGTAGGAGCATTGCTTTTATCGGGGCCGGAAAGCGCGTGAGACAGGCTGGTAAATCCATTCGGGTCAAGGGGCTGGTGCAGGGTGTCGGCTTTCGTCCGTTCGTCTGGTGGCTTGCACGCGAACTGGAGATCACCGGCCATGTGCTGAATGACGGAGCCGGGGTCCGGATCGAAGTCTTCGGACCAGAGAAGGTTCTGGAGCGGTTTCTCGTCCGATTGACCGCCGGGCCACCGCCGCTCGCGCGCGTGGACAGCCTCGATATCGTCGACATCGAGACCGCTTCTGTTCCGAACAACTTCCAGATCCTGGAAAGCGGCGAGGGTGTCGTGGCGACCGGTGTTGTGCCCGATGCGGCCACCTGTCCCGCCTGCCTTGCCGATATCGGCAATCGCTCGAACAGACATCACGGCTACGCCTTCACCAATTGCACCCATTGTGGTCCGCGCCTGTCCATCCTGCGGCATATTCCCTATGACCGTGCCTCTACGTCTATGTCCGGCTTTGCAATGTGCCCGTCCTGCCGGGCGGAGTATGAGGACCCGGCTGACCGCCGGTTCCATGCCCAGCCCGTTGCCTGTCCGGACTGCGGTCCAAGGCTGTGGTTCGAGGGCACTGATGGATGCGAGGCGGAAGGCGACCCCGTCACGCTTGCCGCCGAACGGTTGCAGGCCGGGGATATTCTGGCGGTCAAGGGCCTGGGCGGCTTTCAGGTCGCCGTCGATGCCGGCAACGAAGCCGCCGTCAGAACGCTTCGCCAGCGCAAACGCCGTCCGGACAAACCTCTGGCCCTGATGGCGCGGGACCTCGGCCAGATCCGCAGGTATTGCCGTGTCAGCGACGAGGAAGCCGAGGTTCTGGCAAGCGCGGCGGCGCCCATCGTGCTGCTGGAAACGGCGGGCCGAGCACTTGCGGAGGGCATCGCACCGGGACAGGGTCGGCTCGGTGTCATGCTGGCCAACACGCCCCTGCATCACCTGCTCTTGGCGAAGCTCGACAGGCCGATCGTCATGACATCCGGCAATCTGTCAGAAAATCCGCAGGAAACGCAGAACGCCGGAGCACGGCTTCGCCTAGCCGAGATCGTCGACGGTTTCCTGATGCACGACCGGGAAATCGTCAACCGGCTGGATGACAGCGTCCTGCGGCTGGACCGGTCGGGCGTTTCCATGTTGCGCCGCGCCCGTGGCTATGCGCCTGCCTCGGTGAGGCTGGCGCCGGATTTCGAACGGGCGCCGAGAGTGCTGGCCATGGGTGGTGAGTTGAAATCCGCCTTCTGCCTGATCAACGGCTGCGATGCGGTGCTGTCGCAGCATCTCGGCGATCTGGAGAACGCTCCGACATTCGCCGACTATAAGAAAACGCTGCGGCTCTACCTCGATCTCTACCAATTCACGCCGGAGGTGATCGCGGTGGACGGACATCCGCAATATCTTTCGAGCGTTTACGGAGAAGAACTTGCGGCCGAGTTCGGTGCAGATCTGGTGCGCGTGCAGCATCACCACGCCCATCTGGCCTCCTGCCTTGCCGAGCGGGGCTGGGCGCTTGCCGGAGAACACCCGGTGTATGGGGTCATTCTCGATGGCCTCGGTTGGGGAGAAGACGGCACGGTCTGGGGCGGGGAAATACTCAAGGGCGGATTTGAGGACTTTCAGCGTCCCGGATATTTCCTGCCCGTTCCCCTGCCGGGGGGAGCTGCGGCAATGCGTGAACCGTGGCGGAACCTTGCGGCCTATCTTCGCACCGCCTTCGGTCCGGACTTTCGCGACCGGCTTGCCGGGTTGCCTGTGGCGGCCGCGCTTGAGGAAAAGAACCTGGCAATGCTGGAGCAGATGATGGAAAGATCGCTCAACGCGCCGCCATCTTCCTCCGCCGGCCGTCTATTCGATGCGGTCGCCGCGATGCTCGGAATCAGTTTTCACCGCCAGAGTTTCGAGGGGCAGGCCGCGATGGCGCTTGAAAGTCTTGCGCGGCCCTTCGTGCAGGACGAAAGCGGCTATTCTGTCGATTTCCTGTCCTCCCCCCTGCGGTTTTCATTCGCGCCCCTGTGGCAGGAGCTGATCGCGGATCTGCACGCCGGATTGGAGCGCGGGCGCATCGCGGCCCGATTTCATCTTGGTCTGATCGGAGGGCTCGCGGAGGGGCTGTCTCGCTGCGGAGCGCGGCCGGGGGACGCGGTGGTTCTCTCCGGCGGCGTCTTCCAGAACGCCATCTTGAAAGACGGCCTGACCGACCGCCTGAACGCGATGGGCTTCAGGGCCGTGAACCACAAAACTGTTCCCGCAAACGATGGTGGGCTGGCTCTGGGGCAGGGGGTGATCGCGGCGGCCCGGAGTGTGGCCGGCGGCAACTGACCGGTTGGAACTGACTGGCGGGAACTGAAAAAGACTGCCTCGAATTCAGGCATGTTGATTTGCGTCAACGACGCTTGAGTGCAACTCTGGAAGCCTAAGGCCATCGGGATCATCACAAATGATTTGGCGGTTACCTCATGCGCAACGACTTTCATACCGGTCTAATCGATTTAAGCGCTGAGTTCCTGGTGTTCAGGCGCCTGAAGGAGGCCTGCCATGGATAACGGTCAGGAGTGTACCAGCGGACTGTCGTCTACCGCATGCGATGTCGGTGCGGTTCCCGCCGAAGAGATCGCAGCGATCTGCCAGACCTTCGGCAACGACAAGCACCGGATGCTGGACATCCTGCGGGCAGTCCAGGACCGTTACCACTGCATTTCACCCTCCACGATGGACAGTGTCGCGGCCGAGACCGGTCTCACCCGTATCCAGGTGGAAGGTGTTGCGAGTTTCTATTCGTTCCTCTCCCTGACGCCTAAGGGCCGCGTCACCATCCGTCTGTGCGACGACATCGTCGACCGCTATGCGGGACTGGCGGAGGTCGTGGCCGTCTTCGAGGAGGTGCTCGGCATTCGCATGGGCGAGACATCCGCCGACAGGGCTTTCTCGCTGGAATACACGCCCTGTATCGGCATGTGCGACCAGGCCCCCGCCGCGATGATAAACGACGTGGTTCTGACCCGGCTGACGGTCGATACGGCCCGCGCGGCGGCCGAGGCTCTGAAAGCGGGCCGGACGCCGGACCATCTGATCAGCGAGCGCTATGCCGAACTCACGCCGCACGAGCGCGCGACCCGGATGGTCGACAACAATATCCGCCACGCCGGTGAGGTGCTGCTCGGACCGGTGCCGGAAGACGCAGGTCTGGACAAAGCCGCCGCGATGATGCCGTCGCTGATTATCGCCGCTATCGAGGAGAGCGGCTTGCGCGGCTGCGGCGGCGCGGGGTTCACGACCGGACACAAGTGGCGCTTTGCTGCTGCGGAAAGGGCCGAGAAACGCTTTATCCTGTGCAATGCGGACGAAGGCGAGCCCGGAACGTTCAAGGACAGGGTGCTTCTGACCGAGAGGCCGCATCTCCTGATCGAGGGGATGACGATCGCCGCCAGGGCCGTCGGGGCCAACGAGGGCATACTTTATCTGCGCGGCGAGTATGTCTATCTGCGCGAACTGCTTGAACAGGTGCTGGAGGACCGCCGCCGCCGGGGACTTCTCGGCAAGGGCATCCACGGCATTCGAAACTTCGATTTCGACGTCCGCCTGCAACTCGGGGCGGGTGCCTATATCTGTGGCGAGGAAGGCGCGCTGATCAGTTCCTGCGAGGGGCTGCCGGGCGAGCCGAAGACCCGTCCACCTTTCCCGGTCAACCGCGGTTATCTCGGTCATCCGACGGTGGTCAACAACGTCGAGACCTTCTGTCATGCGGCGCGCATTCTGGACAGGGGCGCGACCTGGTTCCACGCCATGGGCACGGAAGGTTCTCACGGCACCAAGCTGTTCTCCATCTGCGGCGACTGCCTCAATCCCGGCATCTACGAGCTTCCCTATGGCCACACCGTCCGGGAGATCCTGGAGATGGCCGGCGGGCAGGATGCGGCGGCTGTCCAGGTCGGCGGTCCGAGCGGCACGATGATTGCCCGCGACAGCTTTCACCGCAAACTGACTTTCGACGATCTGGCGACAGGCGGCGCGATCATCGTCTTTAACGGCGAACGCAACATTCTTGAGATCGTCGAATATTACATGTCCTTCTTCGTGCATGAAAGCTGCGGCTACTGTACGCCCTGCCGGGTCGGCAACGTGTTCCTGCAGAAGGCGATCGGCAAGTTCCGCAAGGGTCTCGCGAACCCGGAGGACATCGATTATCTGAAGGAACTTTCCGGCACGATCATCGAAACGAGCCGTTGCGGCCTGGGCATGACATCGCCCAACCCGATCCTTTCGACCCTGCAGAATTTCCCGCTGGTCTATTCGGCTGTGACCAAGCCGAACAAGGACCGCATTCGCGATACGTTCGACATCCAGTCGGCCATCGATGGCGCGCGCAAGATTGCCAAGCGCCGCTCCTACATTTTCGACAGGGATTTCACGCAATGAGCGGCACGAAGAAAGAGACCGGCTTCACCTTCACAATCGACGGGGTCGAGATTACCGCCTATGCCGGTGAAACCATTATGGAAGCCGCCGACGAAGCCGGGGTCTACATCCCGCGTCTGTGTGACCACGAAGGCCTCCGCCATCAGGGCAGCTGCCGCGTATGTACGGTCAAGGCGGGCGGGCGCAGTGTGGCCGCCTGCACGCAGCCCGCGGCCCCCGGACAGGCGGTGGAAAACGAAAGCCCGCATCTGACCAAGATGCGCCGGGACCTGGTGGAGATGCTGTTCCACGAAGGCAATCATCTGTGCCCGATTTGTGAGGCGAGCGGCAATTGCGAATTGCAGGCGATGGCCTACCGGCTCGACATGACCGAGACGACAAGGTTTCCCTATCTGGAGCCCTGCCGGGCGCTCGATGCCTCGCATCCGGACATCGCCCTCGACACCAATCGCTGCATCAGTTGCGGGCGCTGCATCCGCGCGTCGGAGGATGTCGATGGCAAGGGTGTCTTCGGCTATGTCGGGCGTGGCATTCATCGGCGCGTGGCGGTGAACGGCGAAAATCTCGCCGATACGGATGCGCAGGTGACGGATCATGCGATTTCGTCCGAGGTCTGTCCGGTCGGCTGCATCATCCGCAAGCGGGTCGGTTTCGTGACGCCCATCGGCGAACGGGAATTCGACAAGGGCCTGATCGGTCATGAAATCGAGGCGAGGCGCAAATGAGCGATCTTCCCAAGGCACGCATCGCAACCGCATCTCTGGCCGGCTGTTTTGGCTGCCACATGGCGATCCTCGATATCGACGAGCGCCTGATCGATCTGATGCAGCTGGTTGATGTCGACCGTTCGCCGCTGACGGACAAGAAACGCTTCACCACGCGCTGCGACATCGGCATCATCGAAGGCGGCTGCTGCAACGAGGAGAACGTGCATGTGCTGCATGACTTCCGACGCAATTGCGACGTGCTGATCGCCCTCGGGCAATGCGCGATCATGGGAGGGCTGCCGGCCATGCGCAACGCGATCATGCATTCGGACGCCCCGCTCCGGGAGTGCCTGGAGGAAGCCTATATCACCGGCAAATATATTCGCAACACGACCCACAACGTGCCCAACGATCCGGCGCTGCCGTTGCTGCTGGATGAAGTCTATCCGTGTTCGGAAGTGGTGGAGATCGATTATCAGATCCCCGGCTGCGCACCGGGCGGCGACATCATTTTCGACACGCTCTCCAAGCTGCTGACCGGAAAATTCCGTGGCTTCGAGCGTGAAATGATCAAATTCGACTGAGGCGCAAGGCTGACATGAGCGAACCCAGACTGATCGAGATCTCGCCGGTCACCCGCGTGGAGGGCCACGGCAAGGTGACCATTCACCTCGACGAGAACAACCAGGTCGACGAGGCGCGGCTGCATATCGTCGAGTTCCGCGGTTTTGAACGGTTCATCCGGGGACGCCTGATGTGGGAGGTGCCGGTCATCGTGCAGCGGCTTTGCGGCATCTGTCCGGTGAGCCACCATCTGGCGGCGGCCAAGGCGATGGACATGATCGCCGGTGTCGATCAGCTCACCCCGACGGCGGAAAAGATGCGCCGGCTGATGCATTACGGCCAGGTGATGCAGTCGCACGTGCTGCATTTCTTTCATCTGGCCGCTCCGGACCTGTTGTTCGGTTTCGGTGCGCCAGCGGAAAAGCGCAACATCTTCGAGGTGATCAAGGAAAAGCCGGAGCTCGGAAAGCGCGCAATTCTGATGCGCAAATACGGTCAGGAAATCATCGAGGCGACAGCCGGCAAGAAAGTGCACGGCACCGGTGCCATTCCCGGCGGCATCAACCGCAATCTGCCTGTCGAGCGCCGCGACCACTTCCTCGGGTCGATAGATGAAATGACCGAATGGGCGCAGGATGCGGTGAAACTCGCCCGCGACTACACGCTGGAGCACGAGGACCTGGTGGCCGAATTCGGCTCCTTTCCCTCCAACTACATGTCTCTGGTACGGGAAAGCGATGGCGCGCTGGATCTTTATCACGGCACTCTACGGGCGCTCAGTTCCACCGGAGAGATGCTTTTTGATCAGGTGCCCTACAGCAGATATCACGAGCTGATCGTGGAGGATGTGCGCTCCTGGTCCTACATGAAGTTCCCTTTCATCGGGGATATAGGGCCGGACGACGGCTGGTACCGGGTCGGGCCGCTGGCGCGTATGAACACGGCGAGTTTCATCGACACGCCGCTGGCGGACGCCGCGCTCAAGGAGCTGAAGGCGGTGACCTGTGGCACACCGAACAATTCGACGCTCGCCAATCACTGGGCGCGCATGATTGAGGTGCTGCATTGCGTGGAGAAGATGCGCGAGCTTCTGCACGATCCCGATCTTCAGGGCACCGACCTGATCGCCACGGGCGATCGGCGTGAAGAGGGCATCGGCGTGATCGAGGCGCCGCGCGGAAATCTCATTCATCATTACAAGGTCGATGAGCACGACCAGGTCACCTACTGCAACCTGATCGTCTCCACGACCCATAACAACGAGGGCATGAACCGGGCGGTGAAGGATGTCGCGATCAAGCACCTGTCCGGCAAGGAGCAGATCACCGAAGGCATGCTCAACCATGTCGAGGTGGCGATCCGCGCCTACGACCCGTGCCTGTCCTGCGCCACCCACGCCCTCGGCCAGATGCCGCTGCAGGTGGAGCTGTTCAACGCGGAAGGCGGTCTGCTCGACAGCCGGACGCAGTGTGTTTGATGTGATCAAATGTCGAACAACATGACAGTCTCTCAATTCGTCATCCCGGACGCAGAAAAGCGGAGATCCGGGACCGGTGAGCCGGTGGCTAGGGAGCATGTCAGACAGGTTCTTGGCTCCCCGGTCACGGCTCGCGCTGCGTTTGGCCGGGATGACGATGGAGATTATTTTCATGTGGTGAGCTTCCCGCTGCCAAAGCTGAGGAAAATGACATGCTTCTGATCGGTTACGGCAATCCGGGGCGCGGGGATGACGGGCTTGGACCGGCGTTTTCGGAAGGCATGGCTGCGCGCGGTCTGCCGGGACTGGATGTGGATACCGATTACCAGCTTGTCGCCGAGCATGCGCTGACGGTTTCCGGCCACGATCTGGTGGTGTTCGCCGATGCCGAAATCAACGGCGAGAAAGCGTTCTCCTTCAGGGAAGTGTCGCCCGGCGCTCCGGAGGTTCTGGGCAGTCACAGTCTGGTCCCGGAAACAGTTCTTGCCCTTTGCGAGACGCTGTACGGCGCCTCTCCCCGCGCCTTTGTGCTCGGCATTTCCGGCTATGACTATGGTGAGGTGAAAGAGGGGCTCTCGGACAAGGCAGCGGCCAATCTCGCCGAAGCCGAGATGTTTTTCCTGAGCTGGCTGTCGGAAACCGTTCCATTGGAGGCGGCTGCCCATGCATGAAATGTCGCTCTGCGAGAGCATTCTTGACATCCTGAAGGATCAGGCGGCCGTTGACCACTTCAGCCGGGTCAAACGCGTTCGCGTCGATATCGGCCCGCTCTCCTGCGTGGAGCCGGAAGCGCTGCAGTTCGGCTTCGACGTTGTCATGAAGGGCTCTTTGGCGGAAGGGGCGGTGCTGGAGATTGCGCGTCCGCCTGCCGAAGCTCTGTGTCTGTCCTGTTTCAAGACCGTCCCGGTGAAAGAGCGGTTCGATACCTGCGCTGAGTGCGGCTCGGAAGCCCTGCAGGTCGTGAGCGGGGAAGACCTGAAAATCCGGGAACTGGAGGTGGTGTGATGTGTACGGTTTGCGGTTGCGGTACCAGTCATGTGCACGGGCACAAGCATGATGATGATCCCGATCATGATCATGGGACCGGTCATGTTCACTTCGGTGAAGGCGATACCGGGCTCTCGGTGCCGGGCATGAGCCAATCGCGCCTGATCCGGCTGGAAGCAGACATTCTCGGCAAGAACGATGCTCATGCCGACCGGAACAGGACACTGCTTGCTGAAAAAACCGTTCTGGCGCTCAACCTGGTGTCCAGTCCGGGGTCAGGAAAGACGACGCTTCTGGTGGAAACTCTGAAGCGGCTTGCGGGCAAAACGCCGGCTGCCGTCATCGAAGGGGATCAGCAGACCTCCAACGATGCCGACCGCATCCGTGAAACGGGCGCGCCGGCCATCCAGATCAACACCGGCAAGGGCTGTCATCTCGATGCGCATATGGTTGGTCATGCCCTCGAAAAGCTGCCGCTTGAACCGGGAGGCATCCTTTTCATCGAGAATGTCGGCAATCTGGTCTGCCCGGCCGGTTTCGATCTCGGCGAAGCCTTCAAGGTGGTGATCCTGTCGGTGACCGAAGGCGAGGACAAACCGCTGAAATATCCCGATATCTTTGCCAAGGCCGACGTGATGATCCTCAACAAGACCGATCTTCTGCCGCATGTCGATTTCTGCGTCGGCGCGGCGGTGGCCAATGCGAAACGGGTCAACAGCGGTATCAGGGTGTTGCAGGTTTCGGCGCGGACAGGCGAGGGGTTTGACGGCTGGATGAGCTGGCTGGAAGACGTGCGCACCGTGCACGCGGCAAATCCGGCCCCGCTGGCCGCGGAATAGGAGATCCCGCTCATGTGCCTTGCCATACCCGCAATTGTGGTTTCCGTCGAGGCTGACGACATGGCGACCGTCGCCCTGGAAGGGATCAGGAAACCGGTCTCCACGGCTCTGCTCGAAGACGTGGCCGTCGGAGATTATGTTCTCGTCCACGTCGGCTTTGCATTGCACAAGCTCAGTGTGGAGGAGGCGGAGCGCACGCTTCAGCTGATGGCTGAAACCGGCGTTCTGGCGGAGGAACTCGCGGAGATGGCCGGGGAGGCGGGCGCATGAAGTATATTCGAGAATTCCGCGACGGTGGGCTCGCCCGCAAGCTCGCTGCGGCCATTGCCAGGGAAGCGGATCCGGACCGGCATTACAACCTGATGGAATTCTGCGGCGGGCATACCCACGCCATCTTCCGCTACGGTGTGCAGGATCTGGTTCCCGCGAATGTCGAATATGTTCATGGTCCAGGTTGCCCGGTCTGCGTGCTGCCTGTCCGCCGCCTGGACGATGCGGTTGAGCTTGCGCTGAAAGAAGGCGTGATCCTGACCACTTACGGCGACATGATGCGTGTGCCGGGCACAAAGCAGAAAAGCCTGATCCGGGCGAGGGCAGAAGGCGCAGACATCCGCATGGTCTATTCCACGCAGGATGCGCTCAATGTGGCGCGGGACAATCCTGACCGGCAGGTTGTTTTCTTCGCCATAGGTTTCGAGACCACCACCCCGCCGACGGCCGTTGCCATCCTGCAGGCGCAGGCGGAAGGCCTGACGAACTTCACCGTCTTCTGCAACCATGTGCTGACCCCGCCCGCCATCGCGCATATCGTCAACGCACCGTCCGAGCCCGGTGAAAAACCGGTGCGGATCGACGGGTTTCTCGGGCCCTCCCATGTCAGCTCGGTCATCGGCTGGGCGCCCTATGAACCAGCTGCGCGGGATTTCGAAAAGCCTGTGGTGATCGCCGGTTTCGAGCCGCTTGACGTTATGCAGTCGACCCTGATGCTGATCCGCCAGATCAACGAGGGGCGCCACGTGGTGGAAAACCAGTACACCAGGGTCGTCACGCGTGAGGGAAACCGCAAGGCGCAAAGCCTCGTCGCTCAGGTGCTGGAGCTGCGCAAGACGTTTGAATGGCGCGGCCTTGGCTATGTTTCCGACAGTGCCTTGAGGATCCGTGACGCCTATGCCGCGTTCGACGCTGAAAAACGCTTTACCGTCAGCCCGAAGGACTCCCGGGAGGTCAAATCCTGTGAATGTCCGGCGATCCTGCGTGGGGTAAAAAAGCCGACGGAGTGCAAGCTGTTCGGAACGGTCTGCACACCGGACAATCCGATGGGCGCCTGCATGGTGTCCTCGGAGGGCGCCTGTGCCGCCTACTGGACCTATGGACGTAAACGCGGGGCTGCGCTTCCGGCAAGGGGAGCCGCTGCATGAACAGCGTGGACGCTTCGCCGAAATACCGCACCGGTGCTGTCGACATGACCCATGGCGGCGGCGGCCGCGCAATGGCGGAGCTGATCGAAGACCTGTTCCACCGCCACCTCAAGAACCCGATCCTCGATCAGCGGCACGATGCGGCGGTCTTCGATGTGCCGCCTGGACGGCTGGTGATGTCCACCGATGCGCATGTGATCTCGCCGCTGTTCTTTCCCGGTGGCGACATCGGCTCGCTGTCGGTGCACGGTACCTTGAACGATATTGCCATGGCGGGTGCGCGTCCGCTGTCTCTGACCGCGAGCTTTATTCTGGAGGAAGGCTTTCCGCTGGCCGATCTGGAACGGATTGTCATGTCCATGGCCCGGGCCGCGCGGGAGGCCGGTGTTCCGGTTGTCTCCGGCGATACAAAGGTGGTGGAAAAGGGCAAGGGCGACGGTGTCTTCATCACCACCGCCGGTGTGGGCGTCCTGCCGGACGGCGTGTCGATCTCGCCGGCCGCCGCACGGCCGGGTCAGGTCGTGCTGCTGTCGGGCTCCATCGGCGACCACGGCGTTGCGATCCTGTCCAAACGGGAAAACCTGGAGTTCGAAACGGAAATCCTTTCCGACAGTGCGGCGCTGCACGGCCTCGTCGCCGACATGATCGCCGCCGTTCCCGGCATTGCCGTCCTGCGCGACCCGACGCGTGGCGGTCTGGCCACCGCGCTCAATGAAATCGCCCATGCTTCCGGAGTTGGCGTGATGCTTGAGGAAGATGCCATTCCGGTCGGTCCCGACGTGGAGGGCGCCTGCGAATTGCTTGGGCTCGATCCGCTCTATGTCGCCAACGAAGGCAAGCTGATCTGTATCTGCGAGGCCGCCGACGCCGACCTTCTGCTGGAGATCATGCGCGCCCATCCGCTTGGAAGGCTGTCGGAGAAGGTCGGGGAGATTGTCGAGGATGCCGACAGGATGGTGGTGATGCAGACCGGCTTCGGCGGATCGCGCGTCGTCGACTGGCTGTCGGGCGAACAGCTGCCGCGGATCTGTTGAGGGTGCGGGACAGGTGATGATTTTGGAAATATATTTCCATGCCGTCATGCCGTTTGGTTGCCATGAACACCGGCCTGAGTTGTTTCAAGGTCCCGGCATGGATTGCAGGATCATGTCCTGCAATGACGGAGCGGCAGTGACGCCTCACCCCTGAAGTTTGCATGGGACCAATCGACGCTGCTGACGGCACCGGTATAAGAAGCTGTAGTGTTTGCAGCGTCGGAACGACCCGGGGACGCTAACCGCCCTTGACCTTCAGCTTGCCGCTGTCCTTGCCGTTTTCGCTGTCGTTGGTCCAGGTGATGCGCAGGTCGAGGCGGGACTGATCGTCCTCGGAGGTGGCTGTGACGCGCAGGTTCATCAGGCCCCTGGGCTCAAGGGTGATCTCGCCGGTATCGTCGCCGAACTGCAATTCACCCTTGGCGATGCCGCGCTTGATCGCGTCGAGCAGTTTCTGGATGGACTTCTTGTCCTGCAGGGACTGGTGCCGGAAGCGGCCTTTTCGTTCCATCATTGCGACAGCCCGTGCTGCTGGAGAAACCGTGCCGGGTTGAACCATTTGGCGTGCGGGTAGTCGCGGCTGATGCCGAGGATATTACCGTCGGGATAAATGATCGTCGCTCCGCTGCCGATGCCTTCCAGACCCTCGGCGCTTCTTGAATGCCGGTCAAGGGTGATGTCCGCTTCCAGGTGCAGCAGGCCGTGTCTGGACGTCAGCTCCTGGCCGTTGTGCCGGTTGACGTGCCCCTGAACGAGAAGCTTGATGCCTGCGAGATGCAGTTCCTCCACGCCGGTTTCCGTCAGCGGGTGATCCACGTCCCGGTACTTGGTGCGCATCAGGTTCGCGAGGGTGCCCGAATAGAACACGAACGGGTCTTTCCGGCTTTCCTTCCTGAAGCGCCGGTTGACATGGGCGGGGCCTTTCCTGGAAATCTGCGCGGCCATGTGATCGTCGATACCTGCATGCACGAAGAGCAGCGAGCCGCTCTGATGGACCGCTTTCATGCTGCGATAAAACCAGGCGTAGTGACCTGAAGGCTCGACGAACAGCTGCCTGCATTTCAGCGCCGCAGCATAAAGCTGGCGGATGGTGAGGCCGCAGTCGGCGGCATGGTCGGCGAATTTCTCCGCCTTCCTTTTCAGACGCCGCATTTCCTTGTCGATGGCTGCCTTGTTCATGTATGGGGCAGCCTCCCTCGGGAACTGCTTTGTCCATTTCTTTCCGGGTACCATCAGATCCAGGCAGGCCGTCTCGTCGGGGATGTCTTCCATCGCAGTCTCGGCATCCACATGACGCTCGAATACTTCCCTGAGGAGCGGCATGACCTTCTTGCCCATGCGCACAAACATGTGGGCGCTGAGAGAATTGCGCTTCACGGTCAGCGCTTCGTGGCCGAGAAACAGCCGCAAGTCGTGATTGCCGGCCAGCAGAACCACGTCCGCACCGGATTTCATCAGTCTGGCGAGGCTGTCGAGCAGGTCGAGGTTGCTCGGGCCCTTGTCGAGACAATCGCCGCCGATGACGATCTGGCAGCTTCGGCCGAAGGGCGTGAGGGTGAAATCGCTCAGGCCGTCACTCCCACGCGGGATTACCTTCGCGGCGACGAGGGAGCGCAGCAGACTTTCGGCATCCGCATGCAGATCGGAAATGAAGACCACCGGCTTGTCCGGCCAGTCCCACTGGCCGAGCGCATTGGTCCTGGCAAGGCTGGCGGCAACATCCGGCGCGGAGGTGCCCGGCAGCGGGCTGTCGCCGTGCCCGTTCAGCGGCCAGACAATGCAGCTTTCCGGAATGCCGAGATCGGCGTCACGGGCGATCCGCGAAAGAAGCGGAGTTGGATGCGTCATGATTGTCGCTCCTTAGTCTCAGTCCACTGCGGTTTCGGAAATGCGGCGCTGTTTCCAGGCGCCGCAGTGATGTGACCAGCTGCCGTCCGCACCGGTTTTCAGAACCAACGGCCTTGCGTGGTGCATGCTCAACTGCCGGATCTCCTCGAACACCAGAACCCCCAGATGATGGGCAGCGTGGCGCATGGCCGCGCCGTGGCCGACAAAGATCTGCGCATTCGCACCGGGATGCCGTTCATCGAGCCTGCCGAGCTGTTCCTTCACAAAGGCGGCAACCCGTTCTCCCGCCTCCATCAGGCTTTCCGCTCCCTGGACCGGCAGCCTATAGTGGCTGTCCGACTTCCAGTCGCCGGGCGGCGGCGCATGACGGGGATCGTCGGCAAGAACCTGTTCGATTTCGGCGACTGTCAGATTGGCCAAGGCACCAACGCTGCGCTCTGCGAGCGCTTCGTGTTCGCTCACGGCAAGGGGCAATCCGGTTGCTTCTGAAAACGACTGGCACATCAGGGCCGCCGTCTGCCATGCGCGCTGTTGTCTTGAGGAGAAGACTTCCGGGGCGATCTGCCAGCCTTCGTCTTCGGCCAGTCGTGCGAGTGCGTTACCGGCTTCCAGGGCCTGCGCCTTTCCGGCATCCGTCAGGCCATGGGGCTGCAGGGCGCTCGGCGTCTCCGGCTTCTGGCGGTAGTCGCCGTGACGCAGCAAGATGGCGTAGCGGGTGGTCATGTGGAACTTCCCAGCAAGAGCGCACCTTCGTCGAACAGGGCATCGAAATCGATTTGTCCGGAGACCTCCCAGACTTGAATGCCGGCAAGGGCATGCAGATAGGCCGCCGTGTCGACCGGTGACCGGTTGCACCAGAAGGACCCGTCCGGCAACTGGTAGAACGGCCCGGGGCTCTTCATGATCGCGGAGAGAAGATCCGCGCGATCCTTCAGGTCCACCTTCTTCACGCTGGTCGCCTCATCGCTGTCGTGCGACCAGTTCAGCACCCAGAAATCGGTCAGCCCGGTTTCATGGGCGATGCGACCGGGCCCGTAGATATCCTCGATGAAGAGGTCGTATTTTTCTTCAACGTGCCAGAGTTCGTCCGGTTCCATGTTGCGCAGTTCTTCCTCGCGCTCCTCGTCGATGAGGCCGGTAAGGCGGGCATTTGTGACGATCGTGCCGGGATTGATGCGCGGCAGTTTCGGGATGCCGAGCGCATCTGTGCGGTTGCCCGAGTTGCGAACCAGCAGGCGGTCGTTGGTGACATATTGCGTGCCGGCGATCTCCATCAGCCGCAACATGGTCGTGGATTTGCCACCACCGGACAGCCCGGAAATGGCGAGGCCCTTGTGCGCCGTGCGAACCGCTGCGGCGTGGCAGACAGCCCAGCCTTCTCTTTGAAAATGATTGAGGATCTGGGTGTTGATGAAGTTGATCACCTGGTTCGGGTTGGTCTCGGTCGGACCGAAGGCAATTGCCCATTCCGTCGCCTGCAAGAAGTTGACACCGGTGCGCACTTTCGAAACGAGGCGACCGTTTTCAAGGTCGCAGACGGCGTCCTTGCGCCCCGTGGTCTTGCCGGGGTCCCGCGTCCAGTCTGTGTAGTCCACCATGAACGGCAACTCGGCCGGACCTAGAACATGGACGGTCATGTCCGGCTTGCAGGGCACGGAGATCACGTGCTGAAAGTAGCGCAGCAGTTCAGCCAGCAGCGTTTCCGAGACACAGCGGACTTCGACGACAAACCCGCCGACAGTCAGACAAACCGGGTCGCATGCACTGGTCGCCCGCACGGGGGTAAGCGCATCGACAATATCCTGAACGCCGATCCTGTTCATGGCGAAACCTTTGCAATTGCATAGTCGGCATAGAGCGATGCGGCATCGATGGACGCGCCCTCGAGCGCCCCCTTGAAACCGCCGAAGGCCGAGACCTCGAATATGACCGGGCCCTCATCGGTCAGCCCCACGTCCACGGTCGTGAAATCCAGATCGAATGGCGCCTGCGCGCGGCGGGCCAGATCGATCAGGTCGCCGTCCGGTTCGAACGGCTCGTATTTGCCGCCGTGCAGGATCGTGGTGTTCCAGCTGCCGGTCTGCGCCACCCGGGCATAGGTCCCCAGATACTCCCCGCCCAGAAACACCATGCCGAGATCGCGTCCGGACAACCTGACCTTCTTCTGCAGATAGATTACCGGGTTTTCGTCCTGAAATTCGGTTATCCGCTGCCGGAGGAGGCCTTCGCCCTCGTCGGCGTCCATAACGAGCATGCCGCGGGCCTTGGTGGAGAAGAGCGGCTTGAATACGGCGCTGCCGAAGCGTTGGAGAGCGGCGAGAGCCTCGTCGACATTTTCGGTCACGCAGGTCGCCGGCATCGCAATGCCTGCATTGGCAAGGGTGACCGTGCAGCTCAGCCGGTTGACCAGACCCAGGATCGACCGGGTCCTTGAAAAGATCCTGACACCGCAGGCCTCGGCGACCCGCAGCATCTCGAGGTGGTCCAGCGTTGCCGGGCTGTAGTCCTGGCTGATCTTCTTGATGACGAGACCGTCGAGCTCGCAAAGGTTCCGGCCGCCGGCGAAAAGCGTCCGGTTTTCAAGATCGAGGACGGCATCTGCCATGTCGACCACGCAACGGAACCCGGTTCGTGCCTCCAGCGCGTCCGCCAGAACCTCGGTAGACCATTTCCCGGGAATGCCGACGACGCCGATTTTCAGATCAGTCAACAAAGATCTCCTTCATCTGAAGCCGGAATTTGGCTTCTTCTCCGGGCGGGCAGGCGAGCGCCTGTTCGATCAGGTAGCGTGCCCGCAGCCACATGCGCCGGGCGTGGGACTTGTCGAAAATGAAACGGGTGGAACTCGCGAACGAGCGGGCCAGTCCGAGGGCCAGCCGGTATTCGAATGTCTCGTCGCTCTGCTTGCGCGCGAAGGCCCGCGCCGACTTGAAGAATGACTGGGAGACAATCATGATCCTGCGTCTGGTTTCCGGATCGAGCACCTGGAGACGATAGTTCGACACCATGAAGACCGACACGTCCTGCACATAGTCCATGTATCGGGAGCGGTGAAGGTCGATGAAATGGATGCGGTTTTCACCCGGGTCGAAGATGATGTTGTCGACGTTGAAATCTCCGTGGATATAGACGGAGAACGGCGCCGACATCTTCGCCTCGCGTGCAGCGGCTTCCGCGATAAGTGCGTCGAAGGAGGGGAGGACCTCGCCTGAAAAGCGGATCGCGGTATCCTTGAATTCCGGATGCACCCGGCGCACCGACCCCAGCCGTCTGGAGAGTTGCTGCATGCTGCCCAGTTCGGCCGGCTCGCCGGTCCTCGTCTGTTTCCAGATGTCCTTCAAGGTGGCAGCAAGGCAGGCAAGCGCGGTTTCGCAGAGCGTATCGGATTCATTGAGCACGATATGCTCGAAAGTCAGGCCGGGCAGGTGTTCGATCAGGAGCGCTGCGGACTGATCGCGTTTCCGGTAGGAGAGGATCTTCGGGGCAAGGCCGGGATAGATCGAATGCCAGCTCTTCACGCCCTGGCGCTCCTCCTTGACCTTGCTTTTTTCCCCTTCCTTGAAGACGGCGGCGACGGTTTCCGTCTTGCTGTGCCTGATCGCCGAGATGGAACCGCCCGAGCGGGTTTCGGCGATGGTCTCGATCTTCATGTCGTCGCCATTGCCTTCCAGGTCCGACATCAGACTTTGAAGGGCGAAATAGCGTTCGAAATTGACCGCCTGACCGATGTTCGCAGAAATCACCGCTTCACTGATGGCCTTCAGGGTTTCGCCCATGCGCTGGAAGTTGCTGGCAACCAGCAGGCTGTTGGCAATGTCTGCCGGCAGGACATCGGGATTGCGCATTTCCCTTGTGTAGATCTTGAAGAGCTTCCGGTAGTCGGCCTCGATCTTGTCCTGCAACTGACCAATGCCGATGGCCCGCTCGCTGTCATTCCTGAAAAAGGCCTCCTCGATCCGGGCGACCCCCTGGCGCACCCGTTGTACGATCGCCGGATAGCGCGCGGGGACAAGCGTCTCGAAGGTTTCGATCCGTTCGACATGACACAGGGACTGGCGTGCCAGATTGGCGAGGCGCTGCAGATCGGTCGCGATGAACTCCAGGCTGCGCAGGGTCAGATGGGCGCGATTGTCCTTGCCAGCTTCAG
This sequence comes from uncultured Roseibium sp., assembly GCF_947496995.1. Classification (GTDB taxonomy): domain Bacteria; phylum Pseudomonadota; class Alphaproteobacteria; order Rhizobiales; family Stappiaceae; genus Roseibium. Next base: position 397,795 of record NZ_CANMFD010000003.1, on the reverse strand, counting down.
TCATCCGCCGGACACAGGCTGCGTGAATGCGGGTTTTCAGGTTATGCGCGTAACCGGCCCGGTCCATGATCCGGCGCGCGGTCGCCGCTGTCGGTTCGGCAAAGAAAGCTTCCAGCTGACCCAGCTGGCCATCGATCTCCGCGCACAGAAAATGGAGGTTTTCCCGGATGCTCTTCGGTAAATCAGTCATTGTGGGGTCCGAGATAAACTTCGAGCTCCCGCGTACAGCTAGCTGAAAACAGTTTTGTGACACAGACCGGATGAAGTTGTTGACTGTGTGAGGCCGTAATCCCGCTTGTACCGGTCTGGCGAGGGGCCGGATGGAGTTTTTTCGGAACCGGCAACATGCCACCGCGAAGGAGGAACGCGCGCGGGGTGGAGCGTATGAGGTGGCGGAATCCGGGGAAGGGATGGTTTTGTCTCAGAATTGCTCTTGGCTCCATTCCCGGGGTCATGTGACCCAGAAAGCGCTCCGATGACCGGTGCGCCCGGCCTTCAAGTATAGATGAGTCTCCCATGCCCGGCCAATCAATCGGCCGCCGGGGATCGGCCTGCAACAGACACCGTCGGTCGATTGAAGCCGACAGGCGCCGTACCTTAGTTGCTGTCCCGGACTTGAGCCGGAACCTTTTCCATCAGGCGTGGCCGTCAGGTCCCGGCTCAAGGCCGGGACGGCGGAATTACAGTTTGAGGCTGCAATGGTGGAAATGGTTGTCGCAAGACCCGCCGCCGGGGCCTGCCGGTCCTCAGATATCCGGCCCTGTTCGCCGGCCTTCGGTTGACGGGTCGATTTCGTTGCGGAGCTTTTCGAGGGCACGCATGCGTTCCTGAGCGCGCTCCTGGTTCTCGCGGGTGACACCTGCAATCAGAACTTCGGCAATTGCCATGAGCGCGAGGGAGGAGTCCCACGGGGAGGGCACGGCAACGCGGGCGGGCAGGACATAGCTTGCGATCCGGCCGACCGGCGACATCCAGCTGTCGGTCACGAGCGCCACTGTGGCACCCTGTTTGGCGGCGGCTTCTGCGAATTGGATGATCTCGGCCTGGTATCGGCGGATGTCGAACACCACGACGACGTCCTTCGGGCCGATGCCGATGAGCTGGTCCAGCCAGTTGCCCTGCTGGCCGGCGACATGGTTGACGTTGGAGCGTACGATCCTCAGATGCGCGGCCGTGTAACGGGCCAGACCGTCGGTGAAGCGGCCGCCGATCAGATGAATGGTCTTGCGTTCGTCCGACAGCAGCCGGACAAGACCCTCCAGTTCGCCCTTGGGAAGATGGGCGAAGGTCTCGCGCACATTTTCCACAAGCTGGCCGACATGCGGGTCGCCGTCCCCGTCATCGGCCATGTGTGCGCTTCTTGCCAGTGGCGAATTGAGCTGGTTTTCCAGCTCGCCGCGCAGCTTTTTCTGGAACTCCGCGAAGCCCGGATATCCCAGTCTGCCGATGAAGCGCAGGATGGTCGGGGAACTGACCCCCGCCGTTTCGGCGAACTGTGCGACCGTGCCCAGGCCCTGCATCGGATAGTTCGCCAGAAGCGCGTGAGCGGCCTTCTTTTCCGTCGCCGTGAATTCCTCCAGACGGTCACGGATTTCTTCCAGAAGCGGGCGTTCCATGGCGGCGGGCTTTCCAAGGTACGGACATGCAGTCGAAATCGACCGGATGTCCGAGGTTGATCGATTTCAGAATTTCTGCGGCGTCGAATTTCATTTGACAGCAGCTGTAATCTACGTATCAAATATTACAGAACTTGGCTTCACCGGCAATACTGTAATAAATGTTACAAACCTGCCGACGTTGATTTTTCAGGGAGTTTGGTATGGGAGCGCGCCCCCAGGCGGACGGCATGTCCCCCGCTGTCACAGTGGAAAATGCGGAGGGAACCGGTCCCTTCGTGTTCGTCTGTGACCATGCTTCCAACTTTCTGCCGTCGCCATACGATCAGTCTCTCGGCATCACGCAGGCAGACAAGACCGCTCATATCGCCTGGGACCCCGGCGCGCTCGGCGTGGCCATGGGATTGTCGCGCGCGCTTGATGCGCCGCTGGTTCAAAGCACGGTCTCCCGTCTGATCATCGACTGTAACCGGGAAGAGACCCGGCCCGACCTGATCCCCTGCCTCAGTGAAAACACACAGATCGCGGGCAACAGGGACCTGCCGGCATCCGAGATAGAGTTTCGGCTGAACCTGGCGCACCGACCGTTTCACAAGGCTATCGACAAGGTCATCAATCAGCGTCTCAATCGTGGGCTGCCGACCGCCGTTGTGTCGATCCATACCTTCACGCCGGTCTACAAGGGCCACGCCAGACCCTGGGAGATCGGACTGATTTCCGATGTGGACCGCAGTCTTGCAGATCCCGTTATTCGCGAACTGAGGGCGAGGGGCGATCTGACCGTCGGCGACAACGAACCCTATGCGCCTTCCGATGGCGTCTATTACACCATCCGCCGTCACGGCGAGGACCGGAAGCTGCCGTGCCTGATGATCGAGATCCGCAACGATGAAGTGAAGACGGCGGAAGAAGAGATCCGCTGGTCTGACATGCTGGCGCCGATGCTTGCACATTCGGTCGAGGCAACTCTCGACGGCGCAAGGGGGAGTGCCCATGCTTAAGGCCGCGCGCTGCTACATTCATGTGGTCGACGGCTTTAACAGGGGCCTTGGCAAGATCATCATGTGGGGCATCTTCGTGATGGCCGGCATCCTGCTCTGGTCGTCCATTTCCAAGACGTTCTTCAATCCTTCGCTGTGGACGCTGGAAGTCGCGCAGTTCGCCATGGTCACCTATTACGTTCTCGGCGGTCCCTATTCGGTCCAGCTTGGCTCCAACGTGCGCATGGACCTGTTCTATGCGGAGTGGAGCGTGAAGAAAAAGGCCTGGTTCGACGCTTTCACCGTGCTGCTGCTGATGTTCTATCTCGGGGTCCTGCTGTACGGCGCATTGAATTCGACCGCCTATTCGCTCGGGTATTTCGGTAAGGAACCCTTCGCGTTCTATTGGGATCTCATCACCGCGTTCGTCACCGGCGGTCCGGAAGCGGCCGGCGAAAAACTCGGGTATATCGAACGCAGTCCGACCGCCTGGCGGCCGTATCTGTGGCCGGTCAAATTCGTCATGGTTTTCGGTTTCTTCCTGATGCTGCTGCAGGCGCTTTCGGAGTTCCTGAAGGATGTCGTCGTGCTTCGGGGAGAAACGGTCTGATGTCCTACGAGATGATCGCCATTCTCATGTTCTCGTCGATGATGCTGATGCTCCTGACAGGGCAGCGCGTCTTCGGCGCCATCGGCGGTATCGCGGCCATCGCGGCCCTGGCCCTCTGGGGCACCGGCGGCGGCGACATTCCGTTTTCGGCCGCGATGAAGCTGATGAAGTGGTATCCGCTGCTGACCCTGCCGATGTTCATCTTCATGGGCTATATCCTGTCGGAAACGAAGATCGCCGACGATCTCTACAGGATGTTCCATGTCTGGATGGGGCCGGTAAACGGCGGACTGGCAATCGGCACGATCCTGCTGATGGTGCTGATCTCCGCCATGAACGGGCTTTCGGTGGCCGGTATGGCGATCGGCGCAACCATCGCACTGCCCGAACTGTTGAAACGAAAATACGACAAGCGCATGGTCACGGGGGTGATCCAGGCCGGGTCGTCCCTGGGCATACTTGTGCCACCCTCCGTGGTGCTGGTGCTTTACGCTATGATCGCGCGGGCGCCCGTCGGTCAGCTCTGGCTAGCAGGTGTGGTGCCCGGCCTGATGATGGCGGCGATGTTCATCGTCTATATCGCCGTTCGCTGCAAGATGAACCCCGAACTGGGGCCGGCGCTGAGCGAGGAGGAGCGCGAGTCCTCGAGCGGCGAAAAATACCACCTTCTTCTGGCCGGCATCCTGCCGATCGCAATCTTCGCGACCATGATGGTGCCCTTCGTCAACGGCTGGACGAGCCTGGTGGAGAGTTCCGCCATCGGCGCGCTGACCGCACTGCTGGCCGCCGTTATCAAACGGCGCATGACCCTGGACATCCTGATCCGGTGCATGAAGAACACGCTCGGCATTTCCTGCATGTTCATGTGGATCATCCTGGCGGCGCTCGGCTTCGGCGCGGTGTTTGACGGGCTGGGCGCGGTCAAGGCCATCGAGAGCCTGTTCACCGAGCAGCTCGGTCTGTCACCTTGGATGATCCTCATCCTGATGCAGCTGTCCTTCCTGGTGATGGGCACCTTTCTTGACGATACGGCCATGCTGGTGATCGTCGCGCCGCTCTATGTACCGCTGGTGGCGACGCTCGATCTGGGCATGCCCGCGGGCGACGTGCTGATCTGGTACGGCGTGCTCTACACGATCACGACGCAGATCGCCTACATGACGCCGCCATTCGGTTACAATCTCTTCTTGATGCGGGCGATGGCGCCTCCGAGCATTTCCATGCGCGACATCTACGGCTCGATCACGCCGTTCGTGCTGGTGATGATCCTGGCGCTGGTGCTGGTGATGACCTTTCCGCAAATCGCGCTCTGGTTGCCTGACATGATCTACGGCAAATAGGTTCGATATGGGGGACAATAAAAACAACATCCGGAGAAAACGGAGTTGAAGGGCAGCCGGATCTGAGCCGGGAACCGGCCGGGTTGCCAGAATTTTTGAATGACACAAGGGGAACTCAATATGACCAACAGACGTGATTTTCTCAAAAAAGCCGGTGTCGGCACTGTTGCCGCCGCAGGTGCCACCACTCTCGCGGCTCCGGCCGTCCATGGCCAGTCGCCGATCAAATGGCGCCTGCAGACCTACGCGGGCCCGGCTCTTGCCGAGCATGTGATCAAGCCGCATATCGATGCCTTCAACAAGGCGGCGAACGGCGAGATGGTAATCGAGCTTTATACCGCCGATCAGCTGGTTCCGACCGGTGAACTGTTCCGCGCAATGCAGCAGGGCACCATCGACGCGGTGCAGTCCGACGACGACAGCATGGCGTCTCCGACCGAAGTCACCGTCTTCGGCGGCTACTTCCCGTTCGCCTCCCGCTACTCCCTCGACGTGCCGGTGCTGTTCAACCAGTACGGCCTGAAGGAGATCTGGGAAGAGGAATACGCCAAGGTCGGCGTCAAGCACATCTCCGCCGGTTCGTGGGATCCGTGCCACTTCGCCACCAAGGACCCGATCCGCTCGCTGAAGGATCTGGAAGGCAAGCGCGTCTTCACCTTCCCGACCGCCGGCCGTTTCATGAGCCAGTTCGGTGTCGTGCCCGTCACGCTGCCATGGGAAGACATCGAGGTTGCGGTTCAGACCGGCGAGCTCGACGGTATTGCCTGGTCCGGCATCACCGAGGATTACACCGTCGGCTGGGCGGATGTGACCAACTACTTCCTGACCAACAACATCTCGGGCGCATGGGCGGGCTCGTTCTTCGCCAATCAGGAACGCTGGAACGAACTTCCCGATCACCTGAAGACCATGCTGCAGCTCGCCATGGACGCGTCGCATTATTATCGTCAGTGGTGGTACTGGGGCGGCGAAGCCAACCTGCGCGTCAACGGCACCAAGATGGAACTGACCACCATTCCGGATGCCGAGTGGGAAACGGTCGAAGCTGCCGCGATGGCCTTCTGGGACGAGATCGCTGCAGAGTCGCCGGTCAAGGCGAAGGTCGTGGAGATCTTCAAGCAGTACAATCAGGACATGCAGAAGGCTGGACGGCCTTACCGCTACAGCTGATAACGGCCCGGGTATGCCGTCCCCCACAGGACGGCATACCCGCACTTACCGATCCGGAGTTCAATGCTCCGGATCGGATTTTCCGGATTATAACGATACAAGACCCGCTCAACACGGACTTAAGAAATGCCAGGCAACCTGACCTTCGATGCGTTGAAATCCCTCGTCTCCTCGGGCGAAATCGACACGGTGCTGACCTGCATCGTCGACATGCAGGGGCGGCTGATGGGCAAGCGGTTTCATGCCCGGCATTTCGTCGACAGCGCATATAACGAGACCCATTGCTGCAACTACCTGCTGGCCACCGATCTGGAGATGTACACGGTCGAAGGCTATGCCGCGACAAGCTGGTCGGGCGGCTATGGCGACTACGTCATGAAACCGGATCTTGCCACCCTGCGGATGGTGCCGTGGCTGGAAGGAACGGCCATGGTGATCTGCGACGTGCAGGACCACCATACGCACGCCGACGTGCCGCATTCCCCGCGGGCGATGCTCAAGGCGCAGGTTGCCCGCATGGACGCGCTCGGCCTGACGCCGGTCATGGCAACCGAACTGGAGTTCTTCCTGTTCGAGAAAAGCCTGGAAGACATGCGCAAGGGCGGCTTCCGCGATCTGGAGCCGATCTCCGGTTACAACGAGGATTACCATATCCTGCAGACCACCAAGGAAGAGGACGTCATGCGCCCGGTGCGCAATTGTCTCTTCGACGCGGGTATCCCGGTGGAGAACACCAAGGGCGAGGCGGAGGCGGGCCAGGAAGAGCTCAACATCAAATACGCGCCGGCTCTAGACACGGCCGAATATCACACCATCGCCAAGCATGCGGTCAAGGAAATCGCCTGGGCCAAGGGCCGCTCCGCGTCCTTCCTGGCAAAGTGGCGGCATGACAAGGTCGGGTCTTCCTCGCATGTGCACCAGTCGCTGTTCGACAAGGACGGCAACAACGTCTTTTGCGACGCCAAGGGCGAATACGGCATGTCGGAGACGATGCGCCACTATGTTGCCGGGCTGATCAAATACGCGCCCGACTACACCTATTTCCTGGCGCCCTACATCAACAGCTACAAGCGGTTCCAGAAAGGCACATTCGCGCCGACGAAGACCATCTGGTCGATCGACAATCGTACGGCGGGCTTCCGCCTGTGCGGGGAAGGTACGAAGGCCCTCAGGATCGAATGCCGCATTGGCGGGTCGGATCTCAATCCCTATCTTGCGCTTGCCGTCCAGATTGCGGCCGGGCTCAAGGGGATTGAAGAAAAACTTCCGCTCGATCCGCCGGCGACCGGGGATGTCTATGAGGCTCGGCGCGCGAAGGAAATTCCGCAGAGCTTGCGAGAGGCACGCGAGACTTTGCGCAAATCGAAATTCCTGCGCGAAACCTTTTCCGATCAGGTGATCGATCACTATGCGCGCGCCGCTGAATGGGAAATCGAGGAATTCGACCGGGCGGTCACGGATTATGAAATTGCGCGCGGCTTCGAGCGGGCGTAAGGGGAGAATTGCGGCGCGGAAAGCCTTGCAGGCCCCTTGCCGGGTGGCAACGATCGCGCGCTTTCTCACGACGATGTTCGGGTTCTGGAACCACACTAAACGAAATGCGCTTCATGAGGCGCGATAGAGGTCTTCAAAATGTCTGATGTGATCAAGCTGATCTCGCCGGTTGACGGATCGGTCTATGCGGAACGGCCTGCCCTCGATGGGGCTGCGGTCGAAAAGGTGGTTTCGGCGGCACGCACGGCGCAGCCCGGTTGGGCGGCTCTGCCGATTGCGGAACGGGTCGCCTATTGTGAAAAGGCGCTCGAGGCACTGAAGTCCATGAACGACGAGGTCGTTCAGGAACTGGCCTGGCAGATGGGTCGTCCGACCCGTTACGGTGGTGAGCTCGGCGGAACGATCGAGCGCACGGAATATTGCGCACGCACCGCTGCAGAAGCACTAGCTGATATCGAACGCACCGACAAGCCGGGCTTCAAGCGCTATCTGAAGCGCGTGCCACTGGGCATCGTCATGGTGATCGCACCCTGGAACTATCCGTTCATGACGGCGATCAACACAATCATGCCGGCGCTGATGGCGGGCAACGTGATCGTTCTCAAACATGCCGCGCAGACGCTTCTTGTCGGCGAACGTCTCGCCAAGGCGTTCGAGATGGCAGGTTTGCCGAAGGGCGTCTTCCAGAATATTGTCCTGACCCACGCCGGCACAGAAAAGCTGCTTGGCTCGGGCGTGATCGACCATGTCAATTTCACCGGCTCCGTCGGCGGCGGCCGCGCAATCGAAAAGGCCCTGGCCGGTACTTTCGCAACGCTCGGGCTGGAGCTCGGCGGCAAGGATCCGGCCTATGTACGCGCGGATGCCGATCTCGACTATGCGATCGGCAACCTGGTGGACGGGGCCTTCTTCAATTCCGGCCAGTGCTGCTGCGGCATCGAGCGCGTCTATGTGCACGAAAGCCTCTACGATCGCTTCGTCGACGGTTTCGTCGATCTGACCAGTCAGTACAAACTGGGCAACCCGCTGGACGAAGCCACGACGCTCGGCCCCATGGCCCAGACGCGCTTTGCCGACTGGGTGCGCGAGCAGACCCAGGAAGCCCTGCGCAAGGGCGCGAAGGCACATATCGACACGTCGAAATTTGCCGAAAACAGGGAAGGAACGCCTTACCTCGCGCCGCAGGTGCTGACGAATGTCAATCACCAGATGTCTGTGATGCGCGAGGAAAGCTTCGGTCCGGTGGTCGGCATCATGAAGGTCAGGGACGACGAGGAAGCCCTGCAGCTCATGAACGACAGTCCTTATGGTCTGACCGCATCGATCTGGACAGAGGATGTCAATGCTGCTGCTCAGATCGGCGACAGGGCCGAGACCGGCACGGTCTTCATGAATCGCTGCGACTATCTCGATCCGGCTCTGGTGTGGACCGGTGTCAAGGATACCGGAAAAGGCGCCGCCCTGTCGGAGATCGGCTTCCACAATCTGACCCGGCCGAAATCTTTCCACTTCCGCGTGGAGCATTGAGGGGAAGGCTATCACGACTGGGCAAACTCTGTTCAGTGAGGGCGATTGTTGCTGGGCATTCGGGCTTGCTCCTTTCTCCCCCCTTGAGGGGGAGATGTCTCCGTCAGGAGACAGAGGGGGGGGACAGCCTTCCGGCACAACGAGATCTGGAATATGACGCACCGCCGCTGCCCCCCTCTGTCCGTTTCACGGACATCTCCCCCTCAAGGGGGGAGAGGGGGTGTTTGCCGGAACGCGGTGCAGAAAACTGACGAATTGACTGGGAAAGGCCCAGTTCTGCTTACAAACGTTCAACCCACGAGACACACATGAGCGCACTTCCTTCCGTCAACTGGTCCTACCCCACCTCCGTCCGTTTCGGCGCCGGCCGCATCAGGGAACTGCCCGACGCAGTCAAGGCCGCAGGCATGGCCAATCCGCTGCTGGTCACCGATCCGGGGCTTGCCGCCCTGCCGATGGTCGCCGAGGCGATTGCGAGCCTTGAAGCAGCGGGCCTCAAGGCCGCGGTCTTTTCAGACGTCAAACCGAACCCGGTCGACAGCAATATTTCCGCCGGGGTCGCGGCCTACAAGGCCGGTGGCCATGATGGTGTGATTGCGTTTGGCGGTGGCTCGGGGCTCGATGCGGGCAAGCTGATTGCCTTCATGTCCGGGCAGAGCCGGCCGATCTGGGATTTCGAGGATATTGGCGACTGGTGGTCCCGGGCCGATCCGGCCGGTATCGCGCCGATCGTCGCGGTGCCGACAACGGCGGGCACCGGGTCGGAAGTCGGAAGGGCAGGCGTCGTCACCAACGAGGCGACCCACACCAAGAAGGTGATCTTTCATCCGAAGATGCTGCCGGCCACCGTCATCTGCGACCCGGAACTGACGGTCGGCATGCCGCGCTTCATCACCGTCGGTACGGGTATGGACGCTCTGGCCCACTGCCTGGAGGCCTATTCCGCACCGATGTATCACCCGATGTCCGAGGGCATCGCGCTGGAAGGCATCCGGCTGGTTCTGGAAAACCTTCCGAAGGTTGTTGCCGACGGCGCTGACCTGGAAGCGCGGGGCCACCTGATGAGTGCGGCCGCCATGGGCGCGGTCGCCTTCCAGAAGGGCCTGGGTGCGATCCATTCGCTGTCGCACCCGGTCGGTGCGCTCTATGACACCCATCACGGCATGACCAACGCTGTGTTCATGCCCTATGTGCTGCAGTTCAACCGTCCGGCCATCGAGCAGAAGTTCGAGCGGCTTGCCGGGTTTCTCGGAATTGCGGGTGGTTACCAGGGTGTTCTGGAGACCGTCCTGAAACTGCGCGAGGACCTCGGTGTGCCGCATACGCTGGCCGGTCTCAAGGTGGACGACAGCAAACGTGACCTGATAGCCGAGATGGCCATTGTCGACCCGACTGCCGGCGGCAACCCGGTTCCGCTGACAAAGGATGGCGCGCTGGAAATCTTCGACAAGGCGCAAAGCGGCACGGTCTGATTACCGCACCAGGTGCTCAAGAACAGTCCCGGCCAGGTATTGCCTGAGCCGGGATTTTTTTGGCTGTGACTGCAGGACGGGCGCGGGGTGCTTGATCAGACTTCAGTGTCAGGTCGCGGCTGCATCCGATGCCCGAGCCGACTTCCGCCAGGCGTCCGGGCTCTGGCCGGTGACGCGCTGGAACTCCTTGTTGAAGTTGGATTTGGTCGCAAAACCGGCCTCATACATGGCGGCCGTGATGGTGGTGTCTTCCTCGGTCAGTATCCGGCAGACTTCGCCGATCCGGAAATCATTCACGTAACGGGAGACGTTCCCGCCGGTGGTGCGGTTGATCGCGCCGGAGACCTGCCGGGCGGGCAGTCCGGCGCGTCGTGCCAGCCGCGAAAGGTTCAGGTTTTCGTCCCTGAAAAGCTTTGCCTCCCGCATCAGGGCGTCGACGCGCTCGAGGATGTCGGCATCTTCAGCGGTGGAGACGGTCTGGGGTGAGGGGCGCGCGCTTCGGGATCCTGTCTGGTCTTCCTGTCCGGTCTGGCTGCGGGCGGCCACGGAAGCTGCAAGTCCGATCAGCAGCAATGTGAACAGATTGGCGTTGCTGACGAGGATTGCGGCGTTCTCTCCGCTGGTCCACTGGAAGTCCAGCAGGATCAGGATATCGAACAAGGCGGACAGGAAGAGGCAGGCGGCCGCCAGGATCATCGCCCGGTAGGCGGATCCAGCGCTTTCCAGCCGCGCCAGATCGAGACCGTCCGGACCGGCGTGGGCAAGCTTCAGGAGCGCCAGGGCGTATCCGATAAAAAGAGCGACGATCGCAATGTCGATCAGCAACGGCTGAACAAGAAACAGGACGACAACGGCAAGGGCTGCGAGTGGCGCCGCAGCGAGCCGGATGCGGCTTGTTTGCGCTTCATCCGCCAGACCCCGAAAGCACTCGTAGATAAGCGGGGGAAGTGCGACTGCCAGGACAGGAAGGACAAAGCGCAGCTCGGCGATGCCATAGCCCCAGCGCAGGCCGATGACGATGGATTGAATAGCGCACAGGCCGATCAGCATCAGGAAGGGCTTTGTCGACAAGGCACCTCTGCTGCGCAGCAGATAGGCGAACAGAAACCACAGCAGCAGGGCGAAGACGAAAGGCAGAGGCACGAATATCAAGACGATGGACCTGAAGCGCTGGTGAGCGGCGCGTCCTCGATCGCGTTCCAGGATGACTGGAACGCGATTCAGGACGCCCTTTGTGGAACCGTTAGCAAAACTGTCCGCAGTTCACCACCACTTGCAGGAGATGTCATGAAAGCCAAAGTCATTTTAGGGTCGTTGATCCTGGCCGCCGGACTGGCCACCCAGTCCAATGCCGGAAACGAGGCGCCGAAAAAGTCCCCCAACGGGGTAGAGCAAGAACACGCCAAGGGCGTCGGTGTCAGGCAGATCAGCATAGCGTCGCCGGCGCGCGGCGGGGATCTTGATGTCACGGTCTGGTATCCGGCAGATGCCCCCGGCGAGGTCGTTGCGGTCGGTGCGGACAGGATTTTCGAGGGCACGGAAGCCTTCGCGGATGCGCCGCTCAGGCCGGGCAGCTATCCGCTCATCGTCTTCTCGCACGGGTCGGGCGCATCGATCCACAAGATGAGCTGGGTGGCAACGAGGCTCGCCGAGAAGGGGTTCGTCGTCGCCGGTCCAAATCACCCCGGCACGACCAGCGGGGATTCCACACCTGAGGACACGCCGAAACTCTGGGAGCGCACCGACGACCTGTCGAACGTGATCTCGGCGTTGCTGGCCGATCCCGCCTGGGGCAAGGTGATTGCGGCGGACAGGATAGGTGTTCTCGGGTTCTCTCTCGGGGGCGCGGCGGCGCTGGAACTTGCCGGTGCCCGTGCGGATCTCGAAGCCTATGCCCGCTATTGCGAGACCTATCCGGACATGGCGGATTGCGTGTGGTTCGCCGGCGGCAGGGGCTACAGGAATCGGGAAGCCATCGATGTCGACGTATTGGACTTGCGCTCGGTCGACAAGGAACGGTTCGAGCAGTCCAATCTCGACCCGCGTGTCAGAGCCACCGTACTCGTCGATCCGTCTCTCGCCCTGGCATATGACGAGGCAAGCTTCGCCGGTATCCGCAGTTCCCTGCATGTCATCAACCTGGGCAATCCGGACACAGTGCCGGTTTCGGTCAAGGCTGACGGACTTGCCGGTCTTGCGCCTGATGCGACCCATACTTTCATAGAGGACGCCGTGCATTTCAGCTTCCTGCCGGTTTGCGCGGAAGGGGCAGCCGAATTCATGAAATCCATCGGCGAGACGGATGAGCTGTGTTCCGACGGCAACCATCGTTTGCGCGCCGATATCCACGCGGAGCTGAACCGGAACATCGCGGAAGCCTTTGACCGGATGCGGAGCCCGCGCGACTGACGTGTCCGGCAGTCTTCGCCAGACCGCAGGAATGTAAAACAGTATTCACGGGATGAGACACCCGCCCGCCTCTTGGGCGGGCGGGTGTCTCGATTGAGAGCAGGTTGTTCGCGGTGATCAGGCGCTCTGTTGACGCTCGATCAGTTTGAGAACCGCGACCAGAACGATGCCATAGAGCACGTGGCCGACCAGCGCGACCCAGGTAATGCCGCTGAAGTTCAGGAAGAACGGCAGGCCGGCAACCGTCGTGATGCCACCGATGGCAAAGACCCACAGACCGAAGCCGTAGATTGCGGAGGGCAGCAGCCAGTGGGTATTGCCGATCACGCGCTGCCAGAGCGGTGCGAACACGAACAGCCAGCCGATGGGATAGCCGATCAGGCCGACGACATAGAAGTGGACGAAATAGCCGGCAAAATCACTGGCGGGCAGACCCAGGCTGCCGAGCAGGCTGCGGGCCAGACCATGCGGGGACAGCGTGGCGAAGCCGAGTGCGGGACTGAGGATCTGTCCCCACAGGTCAAAGGCAATGGTGGCAAAGAAACCGGAAATGAACATCAGGCCAAGCGTGCTGAAATTGACAGCCGGAACGCTGCGCGCCAGACGGGCTTCGGAAGGGATCGTAGTCATGACGGCGTCACCTCTTCAGGGAGTGAATACTGTAGCTGCCGATACGTGGGGCCGATCGCGATCACTTTGAAATAAAATTGAAGGCGGCGCGGGTGACGATCCTGTGAGAAAGAGGTGAGCGGTCAAGCTGGAAAGGCGTCTGTCCCCGGGCCGCGCCTGGCTGTGATCTGAACAAAAAAAGCCCGCCAGTCGGCATTGACTGGCGGGCGCTTCGATCCGGGTCGAAGTCTTTAATCGATCGTCGAGCCTTCTTCGTCCTTCGCCATGTGACGCATGCGGGCTTTCACGACCTTGCCGAAGATGATCGGCAGCAGGAAGCCGATGACTGCGAGGGTCCACAGACCGATCGAGAGCGGGCTGTCGATCAGTGCGAACCAGTCGCCGTTGTCGATGGTGATCGCGCGGCGGAGATTGTTCTCCATGGCGTTGCCGAGCAGGGTTCCCAGAATGATCGGCACCAGCGGCACGTCGAGCTTGCGCAACACCCAGCCCAGGACGCCGAAGCCGACCATCACCAGAAGGTCGAAGGACGATCCGGAGATCCCGTAGATCCCGACGAAGCTGACCATCGCCACAATGGGCATCAGGATGCGCGGCGGGATCAGCAGGACGCGGGTGAACAGGCCGATCATCGGAATGTTCATCAGGAGCAGCATGACGTTGGCGATGAAGAGGGCCGCGATCAGGCCCCAGACGACGTCCGGCTGTTGTGTGAAGAGCAGCGGGCCGGGGGTGATGTTGAGGGCCAGAAGAACGGCCAGCAGGACGGCCGTGGTGCCGGAACCGGGAACGCCGAGGGCGAGCATCGGAACCAGGGCACCGCCTGCAGCTGCGTTGTTCCCTGCTTCGGGCGCCGCGACGCCGCGCGGATCGCCGGTGCCGAAGGTGCCTTCCTTGTCCACCAGCTTCTTTTCGAACGTATAGGCAATGAACGAGCCCAGCGAGGCGCCCGCGCCGGGCAGAACGCCGGCGAGGAAGCCGAGGAAGCTCGAGCGCAGCATGGTCGGGGTGCAGGACTTGAGCAGGGACCAGCTCGGCATCAGGCGGCCGACGGTGACCTTGTGGCCGCTGGCGTCGGCGTTGCCGTGCCGGTGTTCCAGAAACAGGAAGACCTCGGACAGGGCGAAGAGGCCGACAATCGCCACCAGGAAGTCGATGCCGTCATAAAGATGCACTTCGCCGAAGGTGAAGCGCGGCACGCCTGTCTGGGTATCGACGCCCACGGTGGCAAGACCGATGCCGAGCGCGGCTGCAAAAGCGGTCTTGGCCTGATTGGTGGAGGCAACGCCCCCGAGGGTCGCAAAGGCCAGGGTGAAGAGAGCGAAATACTCCGCCGGGCCGAACAGCAGGGCGATCTTGACGAGCTGCGGTGCCAGCAGGATCAGCCCCCATGTCGCCAGAAACGCGCCGACGAAGGAGGCGATGCCGGAGAGCGACAGGGCCTCGCCCGCGCGGCCCTTCTTGGCCATCGGATAACCGTCGAGGCAGGTCATCATCGCCGGTTCGTCACCGGGGATGTTCAGGAGGATCGACGAAATGCGGCCACCATACATGGCGCCGTAATAGACCGAGGTCAGAAGGATCAGCGACGGGGTGGCACCGAGCCCGAGCGTGAAGGCCAGGGGGATCAGGATGGCAACGCCGTTGGAAGGGCCGAGGCCGGGCAGGGCGCCCATCATGGTGCCGAGAAAACAGCCGAGAAGGGCCAGTAGCAGGTTCTGCCAGGTGAGGGCGATCACGAAGCCGTCGGCCAGAGAAGAGAGGGTTTCCATGGGAGCGCTCCGTTAAAAGCCGAGAGGGCCACGGGCCAGCGAGAGGCCGAGGACAAGGTGGAAGACCGCATAGATGCCGAGCGATGTCAGGCATCCGGAGACGACCGAGGAGAGCGGTCTGGTGCCGAGACGCCAGGTCAGGTAGGTGGCGGCGAGTGCGGTGGCGATGACGAAGCCGAGCTCCGGAAGCAGGATCGCGTAGAGGACCATCACCAGGATAGCGGCGCCGACCTCCATCAGACGCGGCAGCGCGGGCCAGTGCGGCGCGGTGTCGGGCTTGAAGAAGATCACCAGGGACGACAGGCCCAGGACCGCCGCGATGATCAGGGGAAAAGCTTTCGGGCCGACGGCGTCGGAGAGAAAGCTTTCTTCGATGATAAGTGCGGCCCAGGCATATCCCAGCGCGAGGATCAGCCCGACCGCGCCAAAAATGCGGTCGCTCATTGTTACTTTCCTAACGGCGGTCCCAGCCGGGGTACGGCAGACGCCTGAAACCATTTCATCTTCATTTATGAGTTTACGCCCTAGGCACTTCGACGGTGCCCTTGAAAAAGCCGGCAAGCAACACTGCCATCTTCTTGAGAAGCCAGGCCACGGGCCCGGCTCAAAGCAGGGATGGTGCATTAAAATACGCGGATGGCTCTTGCCGGGAATGGAGCGGGGGCACACGACATGCGCCCCCGCCCGAGAGACCGATGGGGCAGCTGTTATTTAATGATGCCGATCTCTTTGGAAATTTTCTGGATCTGGGCGACAGAGTTCGCGACGAACTTCTGGAATTCCTCGCCCTGCAGATCGAGCGGCGCCAGGCCGTTGGCGGCCATCACGCCTTTCCATTCTTCGCTGGCGTAAAGATCGCCGATCATGCCGACCCAGGCATTATAGGCATCGTCCGACATGTTGCCCGGTGCATAGAAACCGCGCCAGTTTGCGCCGATGGCGTCGATGCCCTGTTCTTTCGCGGTCGGGAAGACCTCGAATTCACCGGGAAGACGCTCGGGAGCCAGAACCGCGATCACCTTGATGTCGCCGCTGTCGACGAAACCCTTGGCTTCGGAGATATCGCCGGTGAAGGCTTGAACCGAACCGGCGAGAAGCTGGGTTACCGCTTCGCCGCCGCCATCGAAGGCGATGTACTTCACGGAGCGCACGTCATCGATGCCGTAGGCGTTGGCCGCGATCAGCACTTTCAGGTGGTCCCAGCCGCCGACGGCGGAGCCGCCTGCAACGGACACCGAGCTCGGATCATTCTTGATCTGGTCGAGCAGCTCGGGCAGCGTATTGACCGGGCTGTCGGCGGCAACGGCGATCACACCGTAGTCCGCACCCACGGCAGCAAGCCAGCGGACCTGGTCCATGGTGTTGCCCGGGTAGGCGCCCTGTGCCAGACGGGTTGCGGTTGCCGCAGAGGCCGCCACGATGAGATCGTTGTCGTCATCGCGCTTGTTGACGACTTCGGCGAAGGCGACACCACCGCCGCCACCGGCCAGGTTGACAACCTGTACCGTGCTGTCGAGCAGTTTCTGGTCCTGCAGGGACTTGCCGACCTGACGGCAGGTGAAGTCCCAGCCGCCGCCCGGATTAGCCGGTGCGATACATTCCGGATTTTCCGGTTTGAAATCGGCTGCGGATACGCCGAATGCAGACGCGCCAAGAAAGGCCGCCGCCAGAAGAAGGCGGGTCGATTTGAATGCCATGATGTGTTTCCTCCACATGAGCCAGGCTTTTGGGTTGCCCTTGATATCCGCGAGACCGCACAAGCGGGTCCTCCCCGCGGATGTGGAGCGAGCCTAGCGCCGAACCCTGTCACCAACCTGTCATGGTGCAGGATTGCTTGCATGGGGCGGAAAGCCGGGGCATGACAGAACGGGGGAGGACTTTATCCGTGCGTCTTTTGCTCGTTGAAGACACATTCGACATGGCGGAAGCGATCATGATTCGGCTTGAAAGGTCGGGCGTCGCCTGCGACCTGGCCAAAACGCTGGAACAGGCAAGGGCCTGTGTTGAAGTGCAGCGTTATGACGTGATCGTTCTTGACATCAATCTGCCGGACGGGCTCGGAACGGAGCTCCTGAAGGAGATGCGGGCGGCCGGCGACCGCACGCCGGTGCTGATGCTGACGGCGGAATTTTCCGTCGACGACCGGGTCTCGTCGCTGAACTCCGGTGCCGACGACTATCTCGTCAAGCCATTCGATCACAGGGAACTGGAAGCGCGCATCCGGGCGCTCTATCGCAGGGAACAGAATGACAAGGCGGAGGAGCTAACGCTCGGCAATCTGACCTTCAACGCCTCGGCCCGGGTCGTCAGGCAGGACGACAGTCCGATCGACCTGACCCGCCGGGAGTTCTCGCTCCTGGAAATCCTGGTCCGAAACCGGGGCAAGACGGTCAGCAAGGAACGTTTGTTCGATGGTGTCTTCAGCTTTCAGGACACGGATGTCGGCATGAATGCGCTGGAGCTTTATATTGCCAGGTTGCGCAAGAAACTTGCCGGCTGCTCGGTCAAGATCGAAACCCAGAGAGGACTTGGCTACAAGCTGGATGCCGATGCCTGAGCTGATGCGCAGACTGGAAATGACGTCGCTTACCGCACGCGTTGCCCTCGGTGTGGCGGTGCTGCTGGTCATCGGCGGCGTCATCGTTTCCATCGCGGCCTTTGCCTATGGACGTGAAGCGGCCCGCAGCGCCTTTGACCGGTTGCTGCTCGGTGCTGCCAGCGATATCGCCTCGGCAATAACCGTTCAGGATGGAAAACCGGTGATCGAGCTTCCCGTCTCGGCGTTCGAGCTTCTGGCATTCGCGCCCGACGATCGGATCGGCTACCGCATAATCGGACCCGACGGCACGACGCTCACCGGCTATGAGGAGATCGCGCTGCCGGAAAACCGCCGCGATCTGCGGGACGGCTATTTCGACGGGGCATTTTTCGGCGAACCGGGGCGCTATGCCATCGTCTCCCGCCGCTTTGCCGAGCGCACGCTCAACGGCACGATCAGGGTCATCGTCGGACAGACGATGCTGGCGCGCAATTCGATGGCCTATGACATCACGCGCAAGGCGCTCTACGTGCTGGCCGTCTCCGGCCTGGCGATGATCCTGCTCGCGGTGGTGGTCGTACGCTCCGTGCTGACACCATTGGAAAGGATCGCCGGCAGCCTGTCGGCGCGCGATCCCCATGACCTCACCCCCATGGATACCGCTGTTCCCCGGGAAACCGCCGTCATGATCAACGCGCTGAACGGTTTCATGGCGCGGCTCGACCGGCAGATGAACTCGATGCGTCATCTGATCTCCGACACGGCGCACCAGCTCAGGACACCTGTCGCGGCGCTGCGGGCGCAGGCGGATCTTTTTTCCGATGAGGTCGATCTTTCCCGCAAGGAGAAGATCGTCGAACGGATACAGACCCGCTCGGCCGGGCTTGGTCGGCTACTCGACCAGATGCTGAGCCAGGCGCTGGTCATTCATCGCGGCGACAGTGCGCGCAGGGAGCGGGTGGACCTGCGCGACATTGCGCTGGACGTCTTCGAGGAAGGCGACCATGCGGTGCTCAATCCTGAGATGGATGTGGTTCTCGATATCGGGGAGAACCCCGTGGAGGTGCTGGCGGACGCGCCGTCGCTGAAGGAGGCGCTGAAGAACCTTTTGAGCAACGCTCTCAAACACGGCCGGGCTCCGGTCCGGATCGGGGCGTCACTGAATGATGGCAAGGCCGTGATCTGGGTGGAAGACGCGGGGGAGGGGCCGGACCGGCAGACGCTGGACGAACTCGGTTCCAGGTTCAACAGGGGTGGGCTTGCCCGGCAGGCGAGTTCCGGGCTCGGGCTGGCGATCGCCCATTCGGTCGCTGTATCTTTCGACGGCGAACTCGTTCTGGAACCGACGGACCGGGAGCAGTTCCGCGCCGCCTTGCTGTTTGAAGTCGCGCCGGCGAGGACTGCATGATGACGATGACCCCGTCCTTGCGAATTCTTCTGGCCGGAATTCTCGTGCTGCTGAATTGTGGTCCGGCCGCCGCACAGGAAATGGTGGCCGACTTCGGGCCCGAGGACGCCGGGCAAGTCCTTGTGCTGAGATCCACGACCGACATCGCAATCTTCGAACCGGTGGTGGAAACGTTTCTGCAAACGCGTCCGACCGTCCGGTTGCGTTACGAGCAATGGGGCTCCAATGAACTCTACCGGCTGTCGCGGCGCGACTGCCACAGCAATCAGCCGGGCGCGGATATCGTCATCAGCTCGGCTGTTCACCAGATGGTGCAGCTCGTCAACGAAGCTTGTGCGAGCAGTTACCGTTCGCGGCTGACGGAAGAGTTGCCGGGCGCGCTCAGGTGGCGGAACGAGCTGTGGGGCATTACCCGGGAACCTGCGGTCATGGTCTATAACCGCGATCTCGTTCCCCAGGGCGACATTCCGCAGACGCGCTTCGATCTTCTGGATCTGCTGCGGCCTTCGGACACCCGATACGCGGGGCGGGTCGCGACCTATGACATCGAGGAATCCGGTCTCGGCTATCTCTTCGCCTTTGCCGACGCCCAGGAGGCGTCCACCTTTGGCGCGCTGCAGGAATCTTTCGGGCGGACGCGGGCGATTTCCACCTGCTGTTCGGCGGATATCATCCGGGGCGTTGCCGAGGGGCAATATCTGATCGCCTACAATGTGCTCGGCTCCTACGCGCAGGGCTATCAGCAGCAGGACGAGCGGATCGGCATCGTGCTGCCGTCCGATTATACCCTGGTTCTCTCGCGCGCCTTGATGATCCCGAAAGAGGCCCGGCAAAAGCCGCTGGCGGAAGCGTTTCTGGATTTCCTGCTGTCGCCGGAAGGCACCCTTGCGCTCAGGACAGCGCTGCTGATCAGCCCGCTGCTGGAAGCGGAAGACGGCAATGAGGGGGAGAGCCTCAGCTCAACGGCGCTGCGCCCGATAGGCCTGTCACCGGCCCTCATGGTTGCCCTCGACGGCCTGACCCGCGAGACTTTCCTGCGCCGCTGGCGGGCGACGTTTCCGGGGCCTTGAGGGTCTGTACCTACGTCACTTCATCGCCACTGGCAGGGTAAACGTCCAGCTGCTGCGTCCGGCGCCATCGGGGATCGGCGGAAAGGGAGCCGCCCGGCTGACAGCCTTCAAGACCGCCTGATCGAAGGGTTTGGAACCGGAGGAACGGGCCAGGCTGATGGAGCCGACCGAGCCGTTCTTTTTGACCGTGAAACGGACCTGCGCCTCGCTCCTGGCGCGCCTGCCACCCTTTGGCGCGCGCAGGGATCTCAGAATCTTGCGGTGGACCTTGGCGGGGTAATTGGTGACATCGGAATTGCCTGCGGTTTTCGACTTCCCCTTGCGCTGCGATCCGCCTTTCTGGGTGGTTTGGTTCGATTGTCCGCCCGCGCCGCTTTTGGTCGCCTGATCCGCCCGAGGCAGAGGCTTGTCCGGCTTTTTTGTGGCGGATGGCCTGGTCTTGGCCGGTTCAGCCTTGGCAACCTTCTTTGGAGGCTCGGGTTTCGACCGGGGCGCAGGCGCATCGGTTTCGGCTTTCAGGACTTCCTCATTCTCGACTTCGGTCGCTTTCGTCGGCGAGGGAGCCTCGGGAGTTACAGCCTTCACAGGAACTGTTTCTGCTGTGACGGGCTTTGCCGGTTGAACGGGTGATTGTTGGTTCCTGACGCTTTCGACTTCAGCAATTTCGGCTTTTTCGACTTGCTGGACGGCCAGCGGGCTTTCCGGCTGCAGCTCCGGCGTGACCGGTATGGCAAGAGTGGAGGTTGGCGAAACCGGCAGACTTGCGGATGCCGCCGTCTCAACAGGCTGGACTTCCGTTACCGTTTGAACCGTCGTTGTCTTCACCGGCTCGGCCTGCTGCACGGGATCGAGCGGTTCGACCCTGGCAGCCTTGGCGGTCTCCACCGGCTTCGCAGTTACCTTTTCCGGTTCGACAGGCGTTTGAACCTCGTGGTCCTCCACAGGCTCCTGTCTTTCCGACTGGGCAGTCGTGCCGGCGACAAGCGTGTGGAACGGTGACTGGCCGAGCATGGCGTCAAGTGCTTCGCCGGCGCCTTCGATTTCAAGGTCCGGCCGGCTTTGCAGCGTCATTGCCACGGCGATCAGATGAATGGCGAGCGATACGGCAAGGGCGATGAGCAGGGGTTTGCGGAAGGTCTTCATTCCGATTGCGTCCTGGTGACGACGACGACGCGTGCCGCGCCTGCCCGGTAAAGAGCGCCGACATGGCGCAGAAGGTCTTCGGCCTTCAGGCTTTCGTCGGCGGCGAGCCTGACAACCGGATCGGAAGCTTCTTCTGCGGCCACGTGCCGGGACATGTACTCTTCCGCGCTCATCGGCTGCTCGCGGTAATGCAGCGTGCCGTCGACCCGCGCGTAGAGGGCGTCGGGCGGCGGCAAGGGGTCTGCCTTCTCGGCTTGTGAAAGAGTGACTTCCGGATCCTGCGGCGGCGCCAGCCGTCCTGCGACGAGAAAGAAAATCAGCATCAGGAAGACGATATTGATCAGCGAGATCGTCGTCTCCAGCGGCCGTTTCGCCTGTTTGCGCGGAACCTTGATCATTCGTTGCCGGCAACCGTAACGCCAAGCTCCGGAATGGCCTTCAGCCGGCTGACGACCGTCACCAGTTCCTGGGTGGTTGTGTTGCCGCGCACCAGCACAAGGAGGCTGTCGATATCGCGCTCAACCAGCATGCGCGCTTCATCTTCGAGATTTTCGGATCCGATTTCGCTGCCGTTCAGGAGCAGCCTGTCGTCCTGCAGGACCAGCAATGCCTTTGGCGCGGCACCACTGCCGCCTGCACCGGCGGGGGCGCCGATCTCCACCTGGCCGAAGGTGGTGAAGGTGGAAGACAGCATGAAGAACAGCAAAAGGAGGAAGATGACGTCGACAAGCGGCGTCAGGGATATAGGCTTCTGTTTTCTGACCGGCCTGTCAACGCGCATAGGAGAGGTTCTGGCTCCCGAATGATGACGCTTCCTGTGGTTCCGGCAGTTTCTGAAGCAGCAGGGAAGAGGTCAGCGTCTCGACACACACGCGCTCGGACTCAAGCCGTCCTTCAAGCCACGTGACGGCCAGCGATACGGGCATCGCGACGCCAAGTCCGGCAGCGGTCGTCATCAGCGCGACCCAGATACCGCCGGCAAGAGCGGACGGATCGACGTTGCTTCCGGACGATTGCAGGGCCTGAAAGGCTTCGATCATGCCGAGGACCGTGCCGAACAGGCCGATGAGAGGCGCGATCTGTGCGATGGCTTCGAGGGCACGGACGCCTTTCGAGAAATGATGCAGGTCACCTGCCGCCTGGACGCCGATACGCTCCTCGATTTCTGCCTTTTCCTTGCGCATATCGAGAAGGACAAGTGCGGTCGCGACCGCTTTTCCGGCAGCGCTTTTCGGCTGAGCCTGGGTGGCTTTCGCTCTGGCCAACTGCCCGGCCTGCCACTGGCGGATGGTTTTTTCCGCTCTGCTGCTGTCGCCGACGCCGCAGGACAGGAATTCGAAGACCTTGACCAGTATCAGCGCGGTCGCCACCACGGACAGGCCCGCGATGACCGTTACCACCGGGCCGCCGAGTTGAAGGAGCGAGGCGACGTGCTCCATGACTTCAGACACCATGATACGTTCCTATTGGCTGAGGGTGAGGCCGGTACGGCTGGAGAGCTTCAGGGGCGCTGTACAATGCGCCGGAGGCTGATCCGACGGGCAACCGGCCGGGCCGTTGATCAGCAGGTTTCCCGCTTGTGCGCAGCCCAGACCGGGCAGCTCGAATTGTCGTACAACTGTTTTGCCCTGAGGCAGGGCGCCGAAATCGAACACGGACATCTGGCTGATGACGCCTTCGGGCGAGAAGAGAACTAGCTCATAGGCGGCCGCCTCGATACGTTCGCCCGTGCCGTTGCTCATGACGAAGGACAGACGGCAGTTTTCGCCGGTGTCTTCCGCCTTGTTGAGTTCAAGGGAAATTGCCGGCGCTTCGGTCTGTGCCTGAACGGGCGATGTTGCGGTCAACCCGAGGGTCGCCGCGAACAGAGCCTTGAGGACCGGTTTCGATATACGCACTGCCATCGTTGCAAAACTCCAGTGAGCCCGCCGCCCGCGGGGACGGGCGGCGGGGTGGCGGTCAGAACTTCTTGGCGAAGCTCAGCTTGAAGCTGCGGCCAGCGCCTTCGTCGTCGCTGAGGTGGTTCCGGAAAGACTTGTCGAACACGTTGTCGACATTGAAGCGGAACTCGCTGTCGGCGAGGTAGCCTTCTGTCGGCTTCCAGGCCGCGTAAAGGTTATGCAAGGCATAACCGGCGGTTTTTTCCTCGTTGTCGCCGACCAGATCCTGGGACGCGAAGAAGTCACCCTTCCAGCCGAAATCCAGGTTCCAGGGCCGGTAGACATAGCCGATCTTCAGGAAGGCGCTGTCTGCGGGTACGGCTTTGAGATGGTCGCCGGTGGTGACATTCTCGCCCCGGATCAGAGACGCGCCGACGGTTCCGTAAACGCTGTTCGTCCAATAGGACGCCTCAAGTTCCAGACCCTGATAACGCGCCTCGGGGATGACTTCGGTCACGACAGTGGTGCCGTCCCAGTAGCTCGCATAGTAGTTGGTGACATTGTTGCGGAATGCGGTTGCCTTCAAACGGAAAGCGTCGCCTTCCAGAGCTAGGTCGTCGAAGGACAATGTGACGCCGGCCTCGAAGTTGTTCGACAGTTCCTTCTTGACGTCATTGACCGTGTAGTTGCTGAAGACCTCGTCCAGGGAGGGCAGGCGCTCCGTGTGGGCGACCGATCCGAAGACGCCAAACCAGTCGGACATCTTGATCATCGCTGCGAGTTTCGGAGAATAGCCGATCTCGCTCTTGTCCTCGTTCAGGTCGATGGTGTTGCCACTGCTGTTGACATAGCTGTCGACCGAAACACTGGAGTAATCGATACGCATGCCCGGAATGAGGGTGACACGGTCGTTCCAGACCAGTTCGGCCTGGGCGTAACCGCCGACATTGGTGGTTTCGCCTTCCGGATGGGTATTGGAGCCGCTTTGCACGTAGGTGCCGAAATCACGCGGGTTGCGCCGTTCCTGGTACTGGGCGTCGATACCCGTCGTCAGATAGGCTGCCCATGTGTCACCAAGCTGGAAGGTCGCCACGTTGTCGGCCTTGCCCTGCCAGGTCTGGTAGGAATATTCGGAGTTGTCACCGAACGGGTAGTAACAGATGGGGGGGAAACCTGGGCGGCAGATCTCGTCCTGGTTCTTCTGTTCCACGCGGGTGTCCGACCAGCTGACCTGGGCTTTCATGTCCAGAAGGTCATTGTCGTAAAACGAATTTTCGTAGCCGATGATGGCGGTCTGATCGGTCACCGTGCGGTCGACGGTACCGAAGTCCGGACCCCAGGTGATCTGATCATAGTTCTGGTTGTCTTCGTCGCTCGACCAGTTTTCGTAGCTGGCGAAGACCGCCTGATCCTCGTTTGCTCCGAACGTATAGCGGGCCTTGATCAGGCCGTTGACCGAGGTGAAGTCGGTGTCGTCGATCTTGTTGCCCTGACCGTCCGTGATGTCCTGAGACTGCCGGTAGTTGAGATTGCCGAGCAGTTCGAGGTTCTTGACCGGTTCCGCCGCAATGATCGCGCTGCCGAGCCAACCGTTGCCGTTGGAATCCCAGGAGGTCTTCAGGCGTCCACCGAACATGTCGCCGGGGTCGAGGAAGTCGCTTGCATCCTTTGTCGTGAAGGTGACCACGCCGCCCATGGCGCCTGACCCGTACAGTGTGGAGGAGGCCGGTCCGCGCAGGACTTCAACCTGCTTGTAAAGCTCCGGGTCGGAGAAGAACGAGCCCATCCGGTACTGTTCGTAGAACTTGTTGACGCCATCGACCTGAATGATGATCCGGGTCTCGTCACCGGAAAGCGCTTCGCCGATGCCGCGAATGTTGATGCTTTCGCCGAGCACCGAGTTGCTGCCGATCGGCGTGATGCCGGGAATTTCGCTGAAGAGTTCCCCGATAGTGCGCGCCTGCTGAGCGTCGATTGCGTCCTGATCCAGCACGGTCACCGCTTGCGGCGTATCGATCGCCACCTTGTCGACACCCGTGCCGACCACGATCCGTTGAAGCGGAGTTACCGACGCACTCTGCGCTGTGTCCTGCGCGGCGACGCCACCGTTGAAAACCATAACCCAGAGAGCAACACCACCCATCAGCTGGGTGTGCCTGGTTATTTTGAGCCCCATTAAATTACTCCAAAATGCGCGTTGTTCGCGTCCTTTATCGCTGCCTCTCAAACAGCGTTATAAACATGAGTCAGTGACTCAGGTATTGCAGTCAATATGAAACGTGATTATAGGAGTCAAGTATTAGATCGCAGCCGTCGCGGTTTCTGCCTTCTTTGGAATAATTCCAAATAGCTGTTCGTTGCCAGCAGGTTATCTGTACACAGGTGCGGCAAGGGCTAAGCGGCGGCAGCGGTGACGCAGACCATAGTAATGAAGGCAAGACGCATGAGCGCCGAACAGATTTCCAACGAAGACAGACCGACAGCTGCCGCCATCCGCGAAGCGCGGGCTCAAAACCCCAAGATGAGGGAGCGGGATCTGGCGAGAATTCTCGGCGTGAGCGAAGCGGAACTGGTGGCAAGTTTCGTCGGGCACGGAACCCGGCGGATCGAGCCACGGTTCGACGATCTCTTCCCGGGTCTGAAAAAGGTCGGCGAAGTGATGGCGCTGACCCGCAACGAAAGCGCCGTTCACGAAAAGATCGGGCCGTTTGAAAAGTTTGTCCAGGGCAAGCGGGCCGCCCTGATGCTGGGTGAACAGATCGACTTGCGCATGTTCCCCGCAAGCTGGGTTCATGGTTTTGCCGTTGAAAAGATGGACGGCAAGGATGTCCGCAGGTCGCTGCAGTTTTTCGACGCGCACGGAGATGCTGTCCAGAAAATTCACGCCCGCCCGGAAACGGACATGGCAGCCTGGGACCAACTGGTCGACAGTCTGGTTCTGGAGGACCAGTCCCCGGACGTGCTTCCGACGGTGACCCCGGCGGAACCTTTCTCTCGCAAAACCCCTTCTGACGGCGTCGAAACGACACTTCGTGAGCGCTGGCAGGCGATGAAAGACCCTCACCAGTTCCACGGGCTGCTCAAGGATCTCGATCTCGACCGGATCAGCGCCTTCGAACGTGTCGGGGAAGACTGGGCCTGGCCGCTGGATACGGGGGCGGTTACGGCTCTCTTGCGTCTTTCGGCTTCGGAAGGAATTCCGCTGATGTGTTTCGTCGGCAACCGGGGCTGCATCCAGATTCACACCGGTGCGGTGGAAACGGTCATGGAAAAAGGTCCCTGGATCAACGTCATGGACCCGACCTTCCACCTGCACCTTCGCACCGACCAGATCGACAGTGTCTGGATGGTTCGCAAACCCGCAGATGTCGGCCATGTAACCTCGGTCGAGGCCTTTGACAGCGACGGCCAGCAAATCATTCAGTTTTTCGGTGTGCGCGGGGAAGGCAATGCCGAGCGCGGCGATTGGCGGAGCCTGGCGGAAAACCTGCCGAGGCAGGGCCGCGCCGTTGCATTGGAGGCAGGGGAATGAGGGAGATCTTTCATTCAAGGTTTTACGGCGTTGCCGTCGCGACGGCTCTGACCGCCGCCGCTCTGGTCACGCCTGCCAAATCGCTTTTCGCCGAAGGTACGCAGCAGCCCCCCGCGAACCGGGTCGTCGCAGTCGGAGGCTCGGTGACCGAGGTGATCTATGCGCTCGGCGAAGAAGAACGTCTGATCGGGCGGGACAGCACCAGCATCTATCCGCAGGACGCACTGGAATTGCCGGATGTCGGCTATATGCGGGCGCTGTCGGCGGAGGGTGTGCTCTCCATCGATCCGGAGCTGATCCTGATGCTGGACGGCAGCGGTCCGCCCGAGACCGTCGAGCTTCTGCAGAAATCCGGTGTCGCCATTGCAAACATCCCGAATGCCTTCACGGCTGAAGGCATCGTGACAAAGGTGCGCGCGATCGGCGAGGCGCTGGACGTGCCGGAGAAGGCCGAAGAGCTGGCCGTCAAGCTGGAAACCGACCTTGAAGCGGCCCGCACCCAGGCGGCTGACCAGACGTCCGGCGTGCGGGTTCTGTTCATCCTGTCGACCAACGGCGGACGCATTCTGGCCTCCGGCTCCGACACGGCTGCCGACGGTATCCTGAAACTGGCTGGCGCGGAAAATGCCGTGGCCGATTTTTCCGGCTACAAGCAACTCAGCGACGAAGCGATCATCAGTGCAGCGCCTGATGCGGTGCTGATGATGTCTCGGGGCGGCGATCATGGTGCCAGCGCCAACGAGCTGTTCAGCCATCCGGCCTTGGCGCAGACACCGGCGGGTATCAACAACCGGCTCATCAAGATGGGCGGTCAGTATCTGCTTGGCTTCGGCCCCAGAACCGCCGATGCGGTCAGGGATCTGGCCGTGGAACTGTCAAGCATCCGGAACTGACCGACAGGATGACCGGCATAGCGCTCCCTGATCTGTTCGCCCGGCGGTTTGTCTCGTCGGGTGGCAACCGTGAACCCCTTGCCCGCGCCGCGCTGGTGCTTCTGGCTGTTGTCGCCGGGTTGACGATGCTCGTCAGTCTGGCAATCGGTCCGATCGCCATTCCCGTGCTTGAACTCCTGCCGCACATGCCGGGGCGCGTTCTGGCGGCAAGCGCCGGCGCGCCGGAGGGAGTTTCGGCGCGTGACTGGATCGTCGTCACGGAAATCCGTCTGCCGCGCGTGGTGCTCGGGGCGCTGGTCGGGGCCGCGCTTGCGGTCGCCGGTGCTGTCATGCAGGGCCTGTTCCGCAATCCGCTCGCCGACCCCGGCATTGTCGGGGTTTCGGCCGGAGCCGGTCTCGGAGCGGCGCTCTTCATCGTGCTGGGCAATACGGCGCTGGCTTCTG
The DNA here is from genome assembly GCF_947496995.1 of uncultured Roseibium sp. Classification (GTDB taxonomy): domain Bacteria; phylum Pseudomonadota; class Alphaproteobacteria; order Rhizobiales; family Stappiaceae; genus Roseibium. The sequence goes on along the minus strand of NZ_CANMFD010000003.1, from coordinate 369,866 downwards.
TGATGGCGATCCTCGGAATCTATGCCGTGCCGCTGGCTGCCTTCATCGGGGGTCTGATCACGACGCTGCTGCTTTACCGCATCGGCACACGGGGCGGCATCACGTCTGTTGCGACGCTTTTGCTTGCGGGTATCGCGCTGGGCGCCCTCACAGGGGCAATGACCGGTCTTCTGGTCTATGCCGCCGATGACCAGCAACTGAGAGACCTGCAGTTCTGGGGGCTGGGGTCGCTTGCCGGATCCAACTGGGAAAAGGTGGCCTCGGCGGCCCCCATCATCGGGGTCATGCTGGTCAGCGTGCCGTTCCTGGCAAGAGGGCTGAACGGGCTGACCCTCGGAGAGGCCGCTGCCTCCCATATCGGCATCCGCGTGCAGCGTCTGAAGAACATCAGCATCCTGCTGGTCGCGGCGGCGACCGGTGCTTCGGTTGCCGTCAGCGGCGGAATCGGCTTTGTCGGTATCGTCGTGCCACATCTGCTGCGGCTGACCATCGGGCCCGATCACAAGTATCTTCTTCCCGCGTCGGCGCTTCTGGGGGCAATTCTCCTGATCGCCGCCGATACGCTCGCCCGCACCATTGTCGCTCCAGCCGAACTTCCGATCGGCATCATCACCGCCTTTGCCGGTGCGCCGTTCTTTCTCTGGATCCTGCTGCGCAAACGCGGCCTTACCGGTCTTTGACAGGAGTTCGAGTTGCACCAGTTCAAGCTCGCGGAGGACCCGTCCTCATCCGAACTTCACGTTGAGCGCGCCAGCGTTTCCATCGGCCGCGTGCAGATCGTTCAGGACGTCTCCTTTCATGCCCATGCGGGGGAGTTCGTGGCGATCATCGGGCCAAGCGGGTCTGGCAAGACAACGCTGCTGAAGGCGATGACCGGTGAGTTGAGCTATTCCGGTTCTATCCGGCTGGCGGGAATGGAGACCGGTAAGCTCTCGGCGGAATATCTGGCGCAAATGCGCGGGGTCCTGCCGCAAGCGAGCCAGATATCGTTTCCGCTCAACGTTTCCGAAGTCGTCGGTCTGGGCGTGATCGACAGACGGCAGGGAAGGGACGGTCGCGCCCGGAGGATCAGGGATGCGCTGGCGAAGGTCGGGCTGCACGGGTTCGAGGGGCGCAGCTACCAGGAACTTTCAGGCGGCGAGCAGCAACGGGTGCAGCTTGCCCGGGTGCTCTGCCAGGTCTGGGAACCGGTGGCGGACGATGGCAATCCGCGCTGGTTGTTTCTGGATGAACCGGTCTCCAGCCTCGACATCAAGCACCAGTACCAGATCATGCAACTGGCGGCCGGATACGCCGCTGCAGGCGGCGGTGTGGTCGCGGTCATGCATGATCTCAACCTGACCGCAGCCTTCGCGGATCGTATCCTGGTCATGAAAGGCGGCAAGCGCCTGAGTTTCGGCGGCCGGGATGAGGTGATGCAGGCGGATCTCCTGTCGGAGGCCTATGATTTTCCGCTGGCGCTTACGCGCTCCGGGGAGTCCGATGTCCCGCTCGTCGTGCCGGGGGGCGGTTCAGTCCGATAGACGGATGGTCGCAGTTCTCCGGCACCGATCCCGGAACGACTTGCGCATCGTGGTCAGGACTGGTCGGATCTGCCGTTAAACAGGTGATCGGTAAGGGTTCTAACCTTCGATATATGCCTTCAGCGCGCCCGCGACACCGAGCGTCGCGATGCTCTGTGCGGCATTCCGGAAGGCCTGCAGGTAAGCCGGTTCGGAGGCCAGACTGCCGAGCAGGTCCGGCATCTCGTATTCCCCGGACGACTTGCCAAAGACGCTCTCCGCCCAGGTATTCAGCTTGTCGGCATTGTCGTCTTCCACCTGGATAACATTCCCGGCTTCATCCGTCCCCAGACAGTAGCGGCACCAGAGTGCGGTCTCGAGAGCAAGCCCCTCGACGGGCAGGCCTTTGTCGAGCCGGTCCTGGATGGTGGGCAGGATGAATTTCGGCTGGCGGTTCGATCCGTCGAGGCAGAGGCGGGGAATGGTGTCGCCCACCGCCGGGTTGGAGAAGCGCTCCATGACGGTCGTCAGATATTTGTCAAAGCTCACTCCCGGAATTTCCGGAACGGTGGGCAGGATCTCGTCTTTCTCCAGCTTCCCGAGAAAATCGCGGATCAGCGGATCCGCCATGGCATCGTGGACGAAATAATGGCCCAAAAGCGCGCTCGCGTAGGCGATGGCCGCATGGCCGCCATTGAGGATGCGCAATTTCATCAGTTCGTAGGGCGCCACGTCCCTGACGAATTCGACGCCGACCTTTTCGAGCGCAGGGCGTCCGGTGGGGAAGTGGTCCTCCAGAACCCATTGCCGGAAGGGCTCGCAGACAACCGGAGCTGCATCCTCGATGCCGAAGGTGTCGCGCACGAGATTGCGTTCCCGGTCCCCGGTTGCCGGGGTGATGCAATCGACCATGCCATTGGGGAAGGCGACGTTTTCCGCGATCCAGTCGGCCGTCTCGCCGGAGAGGGCGCGGGCGAAGCCGACAACCGCCTGCTTTGCCATATGGCCGTTCTCGGGAAGGTTATCGCAGGACATGACGGTGAACGGTGCCGTGCCCGCGGCCTTGCGTTTCATCAGGGCGGCAACCAGCACTCCGAACACGGTTCGGGGATGATCGGGATCTTTCAGATCTGCCTGGATTTCCGGATGATCGGCGTCGAAGCCGCCGGTATTCGGATCGACGTAATATCCACCTTCGGTGATGGTCATCGAAACGATGCGGATGCCGGGTTCGATCAGCCTGTGCAGCAATGCCGAGGGATCGACGTCGATGAAGTCGATCATCGAACCGCAAATCTGCGCGCTCAGTCCGTTCGGGTCGAGTTCGACCACGGTGGTGAGCCAGTCCTGGGACACAAGCCGCTCCCGCATGGCCGCGTCATAGGGCTTCAGTCCCGCACCGACAATCGCCCAGTCGTGTCCCTCGCCGAGCGTGAACAGCCGGTCCAGATAGATGGCCTGATGAGCGCGGTGAAAGTTGCCGACACCGATATGCACGATGCCGGGCGACAGGGCCGCACGGTCATATGCGGGTCTGCTGATGGTATCGGGGAGTGAATTGAGCACAGTCTTGTCTAGTTTTTGGGTCATTGGTCAGCTCATCCAGTTGCCGCCGTCGACGTTGTAGGTTTGCGCCAGAATGTAATCGGCTTCGCCTGACGCCAGAAATACGGCCATGCCCGTCAGGTCGTCTGCGGTCGCCATCCGGCCGTAGGGCACGGCGGAACCGACAGCGGCCTTTTTCTCTCCGGGTTGCAGACCCTCGTATCGGGCAAAAAGCGCGTCGACCCCGTCCCAGTGCTCGCCGTCCACGACACCCGGTGCGATGGCGTTGACGTTGATGCCGTGACGGATCAGATCCAGCCCGGCGGACTGGGTCAGGCTGATAACGGCCGCCTTGGTGGCGCAATAGACGCCGACGAGGGCTTCGCCGCGCCGGCCTGCCTGGCTGGCCATGTTGATGATCTTGCCGCCTTTTCCACGACTGATCATGGACTTTGCGGCCGCCTGCATCATGAACAGCGTCCCGCCGACATTGATGTCGAACAGTCGCTGATAGCTGTCTCTGGTGATATCCGCGATCGGTGCCAGGTCGAACAGGGCGGCATTGTTGATCAGAATGTCGATGCCGCCGGTTTTTGCCTCAATCGCCGCAATGGCTGCGTCAATGGAGGACTGGCTGGTGACGTCAAGCTCCACGGCCCAGGCACCCGGGCCGATCTCGGCTGCGGCAGCTTCAGCGCCGGCCATGTTGATGTCGCCGATCGCCACGCTGGCGCCTTCCTGGACGTAGCGCCGGGCAAAGGCCTTGCCGATACCTCTGGCTGCACCGGTGATCAGCGCGGATTTTCCTTCCAGTCTCATGGAATTCTGAGATCCTGCTTGTCGAAGCGGTGGATCTTGCTGGCATCCGGGGTGAGATAGACGTTGTCTCCGTGACGCACGCCGATCTCCCCGGTCGAGCGGACCGTGATCGGTTCGTCGACGCCGTCGATATCGACATAGAGAAACGTGTCGGACCCGAGATGTTCGGAGACCCCGACCCTGCCGGACCAGGCTCCCTCACTGGAGGAGACCGCAATGTGCTCCGGCCGGATGCCGATGGTCGTGGCGTCATATCCGGAGGCGTATTGGCCTGTAAGGAAGTTCATCTTCGGCGAGCCGATGAAGCCGGCGACGAACTTGTTGCGCGGTGCGTGATAGAGGTCGAGCGGCGAGCCGACCTGCTCGATCAGGCCTGCCTGCAGCACGACGATCTTGTCGGCCATGGTCATGGCTTCGACCTGGTCGTGCGTCACGTAGATCATGGTGGTCTTGAGCGTCTGGTGCAGTTCGGAGATTTCCAGGCGCATGTTGACGCGCAGCGCCGCATCCAGGTTCGACAATGGTTCGTCGAACAGGAAGGCGGCCGGTTCGCGCACGATGGCCCGGCCGATGGCGACACGCTGGCGCTGGCCACCGGAAAGTTGGCCGGGACGGCGGTCGAGGTAATCGGTCAGGTTCAGCACTTTGGCGGCCGCATCCACCTTGGCGTTCTGGGCCTCCTTGTCGAGACCGGCCATGCGCAGCGGGAAGGCGATGTTCTTGCGCACCGACATGTGCGGGTAAAGCGCGTAGGACTGAAACACCATGGCAAGGCCGCGTTTGGCCGGGGGAACCTCCGTGGCATTCCTGCCGTCGATGGTGATGTCACCGCTGGTCACATCCTCCAGTCCCGCGATCAGGCGCAGCAGTGTGGACTTGCCGCAGCCGGACGGCCCGACGAAGACAACGAACTCACCGTCGTCGATGCGTAGATCCAGAGGCGGGATGACCTGAACGTCGCCGAAATTCTTGGTAATCTGGTTGAGGGTTATCTGACCCATGATCAGGCTCCTATTTGACCGCGCCGAAGGTCAGGCCACGTACAAGCTGTTTCTGGCTGAACCAGCCGAGAATGAGAATGGGGGCGATCGCCATGGTGGAGGCGGCGCTCAGCTTGGCGTAAAACAGACCTTCCGGGCTGGAATAGCTGGCAATGAATGCTGTCAGGGGAGCGGCTTTCGCCGCGGTCAGGTTCAAGGTCCAAAATGCCTCGTTCCAGGCCAGGATGATGTTCAGCAGCAAGGTGGAAGCGATGCCGGGCACGGCCATTGGCGTGAGGATGTAGAGGATCTCTTCCTTCAGCGCGGCCCCGTCCATGCGGGCGGCCTCCAGAATTTCGCCCGGAATCTCCTTGAAGTAGGTGTAGAGCATCCAGACGATGATCGGCAGGTTGATCAGCATGAGGACGATGGTCAGGCCGATACGGGTGTCGAGCAGCCCAAGCTCGATGAAGAGCAGGTAGATCGGGTAGAGAACACCGACGGCCGGCAGCATTTTTGTCGACAGCATCCACAGCAGAATGTCCTTGGTGCGTTTTGAAGGCACGAAGGCCATCGACCAGGCCGCGGGCACCGCGATGATGATGCCTATGACGGTGGAGCCGCCGGCAATGATCACCGAGTTCCAGAGGAACCGCATGTAGTCCGACCGTTCCTGGACGACGGCGTAGTTTTCGAGGGTCCAGTCAAAGAAGAGGAAGAGCGGCGGGTCGTTGATCGCCTGGGCTTCGGTCTTGAAACTGGTCAGGATCGTCCAGAGAATGGGAAAGAATATCAGCAGGCCGACACTCCACGCGACGAGCGTGTTGAGAGCCTTGCGGCGATTGGTGACTGCGCGTGCCATCGTCTCTCCTCCTCACGAGTCCAGATTTTTGCCGACAATGCGCATCAGGAAGATCGCGACAATGTTGGCAAGTATGATTGCGTACACACCACCTGCGGACCCAAGTCCGACATTCTGGCTCTCCAGAACGCGCTGGAAAATCAGGTAGGTCAGTGTCCGGGTGCCGAAGGACCCCTGCGTGGTCACGAATATTTCGGCGAAGACCGCCAGCAGGAAGATCGTCTGGATCAGCACCACGATCGTGATGGCACGAGACAGATGCGGCAAAATGATAAAGCCGAAGCGGGCAAGGGGCGGCGCGCCGTCCATTTCGGAGGCTTCCAGCTGCTCGCTGTCGAGGGACTGGATTGCCGTCAGAAGGATCAGTGTCGCGAAAGGCAGCCACTGCCAGGATACGATCAGAATGATCGAGAAAAGAGGGGCGTCGCTCAGCCATTCCACCGGTTGCGCACCGAAGAATTTCCAGAGATGGGCGAAAAGACCGTTCACGGGATCCATGAACATGTTTTTCCAGACCAGCGCGGAAACCGTCGGCATGACGAAGAAGGGGGCGATCACCAGAATTCGCACGATGCCCTGTCCCCAGAGCGGCTGATCCAGCAGGATGGCCAGCAGCACACCGAGCATTACGGTGATCAGGAGCACACCACCGACAATGATGAGCGTTGTCTGAACGCTGGGCCAGAAGGCGCTGGAGGAGACGAAGCGGACGTAGTTGTCAAACCCGACCCATCCAAGGTCGCCGCCGCGCAGCGGCAGGAACTTCTTGAAGGAGAAGTAGAGGGTCATCGTGAGCGGGATGAGCATCCAGCCGAGCAGCAGAACAACGGCAGGCGCCATCATGATGCGGGCGGCGGATCGGGAATGCTGGGTTGCCATGGGTCACACCTGATCTGACGACGGGTTCTGCCGTCACTGATGGGTGAAAACTTTACAGAGAAGAAAGAGAGGGCAGGTCTCGACCCGCCCTCCCAAGTGAGGGAGGAATTCCCTAGTAGCCAGCGGCTTCCATTTCTTCGGCCGTCAGAGTCTGGGCCTTTGCCAGGGCTTCGTCGACGGTCTGCTGACCGGCCAGAGCGGCGGAGAATTCCTGACCGACCTGGGTTGCGATGCCGGCGAACTCGGGGATCGCCACGAACTGCACGCCGATATAGGGAACCGGGTCGACAGTCGGGTTGGTCGGATCAGCCGAGTTGATGCTGTCCAGGGTCATCTTGGCGAATGGAACCTTGGCGTATTCCGGGTTCTCGTAAAGAGAAGTCCGTGTTCCCGGGGGAACGTTCGCCCAGCCTTCCTTGGAAGCAACAAGCTCAAGATATTCCTTGGAGGTCGCCCATTCGATGAACTGCTTGGCAGCGGCTTCCTTCTGGGTGCCAGCCGGAATGGCGAGCGCCCATGCCCAGAGCCAGTTGCCGCGCTTGCCAAGACCTGTGTCCGGTGCCAGGGCAAATCCGACCTTGTCGGCAACCGTGGAATCGTCCGGGTTGGTCACGAAGGACGCCGCGACGGTGGCGTCGATCCACATGCCGCACTTGCCCTGCTGGAACAGCGACAGGTTTTCGTTGAAGCCGTTGGTCGAAGCGCCCGGAGGGCCTGCTTCGTTCAGTAGGTCGATGTAGAAAGAAAGGGTTTCCTTCCACTGCGGGCTGTCGAACTGGGGCTTCCAGTCCATGTCGAACCAGCGGGCACCGAAGGCGTTGCCGGTTGCGGTCAGGAACGCCATGTTCTCGCCCCAGCCGGCCTTGCCGCGAAGGCAGATGCCGTAGATCTCGTTGTCCTTGTCGGTCATCTTGCGAGCCGCGTCGGCAACGAATTCCCAGGTCGGCGCGTCGGGCATTTCGAGCCCGGCCTTCTCCATCAGATCCGTGCGATACATGATCATGGAGCTTTCGCCGTAGAACGGCGCCGCATAGAGCTTGCCGTCGAGAGACAGGCCGCCGCGCATGGCGGGCAGGATGTCATCGGCGTCATAGCTGTCCGGCAGATCGTCGAGTGCGACCAGCCAGTCCTGCTTGCCCCAGATCGGCGTTTCGTACATGCCGATGGTCATGATGTCGAACTGGCCGCCCTTTGCGGCGATGTCCTGGGTAACACGCTGACGAAGAACGTTTTCCTCAAGCGTGACCCACTCGACTTCGTGGCCGGTCTTGTCGGTGAAATCCTGCGTCAGACCCTGCATGCGGATCATGTCGCCGTTGTTCACGGTTGCGATGGTGAGTGTTTCTGCTGTCGCCGGTACACACAGTGCTGCGACCGCACATGCGCCGAGCAGCGCACGGGTATGAAATATCATAATTTTCCTCCCAAGCGAGATTGGGCATTTGCCATTCTTGCGAGCAAATAATCACAGCAAATTCTGTCGCGAGTCAAGGAACGAATCGGCCAAAAAGCAAAAGACCTTTTGCTGCGATGCAAAAAGCCTTTTTATTTCAATATTTTAACTTATGCGGGAAAATGCTCAGAACTTGAGCAATTGCTCAGAAGTGATCTCATTTGTGATCAGGCAGTTGACGAACCCGCCTGCGAGCGCACCCAGAATTGCCGGTACCTTGATCTCGCCGGCGGCGACTCCATAGACCGGTTTTTCTCCGTTGGAGACAAGGGGGGCACTTGCCACAAGGTCGTTGGTGAGGCCGTTGATCAGTTCTCCCCTGCTGTCATAGACCCAGCTGGTTATTTCGCCGATGGCTCCGGCCCTTTCCAGGGCGCGCATCTCGTCGAGGCTGACGAAGCCGTCAACTGCGAGCGGGGCTGTCGGCCCCAGGTTGCCGATGCCGACAAATGTCGCGTCCGCCTGGCGGATGAGATCCAGTATGCTGTGAACCGCTTCCTGGTTGTGCAGCAGGTGCAGCTCTTCGCGGGATCTGGCGAAGACGGGCAACGGCATCGGATAGTGCCGGGCGTTGATCCGGTCGGCCAGGCGGATGATGACGTTGTAGGCCGAAGCCGAGCCGTCCGACATCATGTTGCCCAGCAGGGAGACGACGCGGTGTTGCGGGCAGTCCATGGAGGGGATCTGGTCGACCGATGCCCTGAGGGTCCGGCCGGTTCCGAAGGCGATGATCTTGGGCTTCTGGGAACTGAAATGGCGTTCCATTTCGGCGGCGGCTGCCTGGGCGATACCAACCGGTGAGGATGGTGCGTCCGGGTCGCTGGGAACGACTTCGCAGCTTTGCAGTCCGAAACGTTCGATCATCCGCGCGCTGAGTTCCATGCACCGGGCAATGGGATGGTCGAGCCGCACCTTGACCAGCCGTTCGCTGACCGCAAGGGAAACCAGACGCTGCGCGGACTGCCGGGACACGCCCAGTTTGCGGGCGATTTCATCCTGTGTGTTGCCGGCAACATAATACAGCCAGCCCGCGCGGGCAGCGTCATCGAGACGAGAGGTCTCGGCAGTGCTTTTGAGTTTCATATCAGCCGTCACCCAGTCTTGAATTTGGCACAAGCTGATGGAATTCCCTGAAATTTGCAAATACTTGCGTGGCTTCCGTAGCGGCGTCCACGCAATTCATCAGGGAAACGGCGCGCGCCGCCAACATATTCCGCGGAGCGGTACGCGCTTGCGGGCTTACACGCGCTTCAGACTGACGACTGTCCGGGGCGCGTTGTTCCGGTCTGTTTGTACGAAGGTTCTGAAGGCGTCGATTTCCAGCGGCCTCGAGAGCAAGAAGCCCTGACCGAAACGTACCTTCAAGTCCTTGATCTGCGACAGCTGGCTCTCCGTCTCGATGCCTTCGGCGACGACATCGACATCAATCGAGCGGGCGATCTCGACCATCGGGCCGACGAGAGAGGCGCGCATGGCCGGCAATTTCCGGTCGAGTTCCTGGACAAAGGACCGATCGATCTTGATGAGGTCGACGCGGCTGTCCCTGACCTGTGAGATGTTGGAATAGCCGGTTCCGAAATCGTCGATAGCGATCAGGAAACCGCACCGGTCCAGGAAACTCTGGACTTTCAGCATGTGGTCCGCCGAGAGTATGCCCGTTTCCAGGATTTCGAAGCACAGTCGGAATTTGCTGCGGGCCGCCCGGCGCAGCGATTGGTTCGTGCTGAGCCGCTCCACATGACTGTCGTCGAGATCGCCGGGAAAGAAATTCACCGAGACATTCAGCTCCGGATGCCTGTCCAGGATCGGCCCCAGGTCCTCGATCGCGCGGGAGAGCACTATCTCCGTGAAGGCCCAGGTCAGTTGCTGCCGCTCGATTTCCGGAATGAATTGAGACGGCGAAAGCGGGCCGTACTCGTCCTCGTAGCGAGCCAGAACCTCACATCCGGAAACCCGGTCCGAGCGCAGGTCGATGATCGGCTGGTAGACGCAACGGATCTGGGCGCCGCCAGAGCGGATCGCGCGCCGGATTCGTCCGCCGACGGAATTGCGGTGCTGCAGATGGGTGCGCAGCTGGAGAAAAAAGAGGACGGCCAGGGCGCCATTGACCAGATTGCCCGTAACCAGAAGGGGCCATTCGCTGGTGACCAGTTCGCCCAGTCCCGCTTTCATGTAGAGACAGATGATGCCGTTCTCGAGTTCGCAGGTACGAAGGTGGAGGAGCGACACGAAGGGATTCCATCTCGACCATTGGTAGTCGGCCGAGATCCCGGGCTGGCCGAGGACCGTCACTTTCGCCCCTCTGTCGGGAGCGGTTGCGGTAATTTCCCAGTCGCGGTGGTCCGGAAGACCGTCCGGCCATGTCGGATAGCTGACGATCGCAAGCGGACCTTCGCGGAACAGCACGACACTCGTCGAGCCGGGATAGTTCAGGCCCTTCGGGTCAAGCCAGACGAACCTTCCTTCCCTTGGGGTCGGCATCCGTGCCTCGGGCCGCAGCCGCGCGGGTCGTTCCAGAACGCCGAGCAGGGCGGTACAGCGGATCTCGTTCGTATCATCGTCGAGAATGGCAATGTCGCGGATGGCTTCGTGATTAAAGAGGGCCCGGCGCATTTCCTGCTGCAACGTGTCTGAGCAACCCTGCTTTGCGCGGTCCGCGAAGACCTGCAGCAGCTCGTCGCGATGACTGAATTCCTGGTTGATCTTCTGAACGACGTAATTCTTCTGATCGCTCAGGACGGTGTGCAGCTGCGCGGCGGCGATCAGCCAGACGGCGATGCCGCCGATCCCGAACACCGTCAACGCCACGGCCAACGGAACGACTGTATTTATCGACACTCTTGACCGCATTTGCGGGACACCTTCCGGTTCGGTCCGGAGTACTGTATCCGACTTAATTTAACGTAGCGTAAGAATTCTGCCAGTTTCAACCGATCAGTGTGCCGGATACACCCGGTGAGCGATCAAATCCGCTAGCCGTAAGGTCAAACGGCCAGCTGCAAATCCGGCCTGAGCCGATAGAAGTCCTCGAAAGAAGTAAATACGTGTGCGGCTCCGACGGAAACGTCTTCGCTATTCACGAGGTTTTTCAGGTGTGAACCGCCGATAAACCGCCAGACCTGCATGCCGGCGGCAAGACCTGCCTTTACGCCGTTTTCGCTGTCCTCGATGACCAGGCAGTTTGCCGGATCAATCCCCCGCTTTTGCGCCGCCAGCAGGAACAGGTCCGGGGCGGGCTTGCCGTGCACGACCTCGGTGGCCGTTGTCGTGCGGTCTGTAAACAGATCCTTCAGCCCGGTAATTTCCAGCGACTTCGCCAGTCTTGGCGGGCTGGAGCTGGTCGCAAGGCAATAGTCCGGTTTCAGTTGCTCGATCACTGCGCGCACTCCGGAGATCGGTTTCAGATCTTTCTCGAAGGCGCTGAGCAGGGTTGCGCGATAATGTGTCTCGAATTCCGGAGGCAGGTCGATCCCGAATTCCTTGCGGATCTGTTGCAGGACAACAGGGTAGCTGCGGCCAAGGAAATGGTGGGCGACGTAATCCATGGTGATGTGCACGTCGCGTTTGGCAAGCTCTGCAACCAGCATGCGCGCGCTGATCACTTCGCTGTCGATCAGGACACCGTCGCAGTCGAAGATAACAAGTTGGACAGACTTTTGACCGGACATCGGGGACCTTCGGATTACGGATTTCAAAAACTTCACCTACAGGGGTGTATCTGGTGAAAAGCAGACAGGAAAGTCCGTTTATCCTCACCTGGTTAGGGGCAGAGAAGAGGCGCCGGCTCCTATGGGCCTGACAGCTCGATGGCAGATGCCTGGCTTTTCCGGCTTCAGATCGCTCTCATATTGCGCTGCGATATGGAGATTTTCTTTCAATTCGGTTGCGTAAATTCATCGTTGAAGAGCCATTTGAGGTCGCGTGTGCGTCAATCAGCTTCGATACAACCATGTAAATGGAAGTAGCTTGCACAAAATACGAAATTTTCATGCCTAAAATATTCGTTGCTGCGACGCAAAAAATGCTCACTGCAACAATTTTATTCGGATTTGCCTAAAAAACACGCAGGAGTTATGAATTCATCAGTACAATCTATTTTAAATAAGTCAATCGTCTCTTGTTGTGCTTTAAAGCTCTTATTAAGTTAATTTATCTTTTATCATAATATATTTATATATATTACGTATTTATTTGAATTTTTTACTATATATTTCGCCGGGAAGTTAATCAACCATAGCATGTAGTGCTGGGTGTGTTGGTATTTTTCGCGCAAATTGGGGCCTGCGGGCCGTGAACTACGCATGCATTAATCCATAAATATATATGCTGATAAATTACACTAGGTAAATTTACCTAGTTAACCATGACTGTAACGGCTCTCAAAATTGGTGCAACGGTACTAAAGTAATTTCTGCAATTCTGATCTATAAATTTCCTAACAGATTATTAAACGGCTTGCTAATTCAGTGTTTGGCTTGTTGCTCCCAGATAATGTTTCTGGACTTATTCAATAATAATTTAACGTGAAGCCATTCGCTCAGTATATGTATGGAGAAGCGTCGTAATGTATTTCGGTGCTAGCAGCTTTACTGAAGATTTCAGCTTCGGTCGGTATTTCAATGAGCGGCGCTCCCGCAGCGGCTGGGATTTTCCCTTCACGTTGGCTCAACGGTTTGAATACCTGGTATTCAGCGTTTTTGTTTTGGATGTCGACAATAACAACGTCGAAGTTTCTTTTACTTTCGACGATAGCGGGCGCCGCTGGGAAGCGGATGATCTTATCGCGCAGGAAATCGCGACGTTCTCGAGCTTCCGCGGCGATGCCTGTATTCCCGTATATTACGACTCATCCGTGCTGCAGTGCACAAGCCTCAAGTCCTCCAACTCGAATTCGAAATCGATCCTGGAAACCGACCGGGCCGCCGTTCTCACGGTAGACCTCGGAAATGGCTTGCGTCTCTATCTGGCGGCTCATGTCCCCTGCGGGTTTTCGGAATCCCTGTTCCAGGGGGTTGTCGCCTATTTCGAGGATGTGGCGGGCGGCTTCCGGACCTACGGGGAGGAACTGGTCTACGGGCGGGGAAAGATCGATCTGGTGAGTGCCGAGTACTGGATCAAGTTCATCAAATACCCGGCGTTGGTGATCTACGGGCAGGGACATGTGCTCACGTGCAATCCGGCTGCACGAAAGCTACTTGAAAGCTCAGTGGAATTTCATGTTTCGGAGGGACGGCTCGTCGTTCCGGACGAGCTGCAGGCCAGTATTTATCCGTCCAGCGATGTCGTGCTTCCGCTTGAGCCGTATGGCGACGGGTTTACCGCATCTGCCGGCTCCAGCGTTCCGCGGAGCGCCAACGGCGTCCAGTATTTCGTGGAAAGGATCCCGGACCTTTCAGGCGAGGACGAACGCTCGGATCCTGTCAGAGACTATTTCAGAAAAAGAATTGTCGTTGCCTCATCCATTTCGGTCATCGACGTGGATCCCCTGCTGATCAAGTCGATGACTGGAGTGACGTTGCAGCAGGCAAGAATAATAAAGCATATCATTTCAGGTAAATCATTGCGAGATTCTTCTGAATTGCTTGGAATTAGCTACAACACCGCAAGAAATCATATCGCGCTTGCGCAGCAAAGGTTGGGAGTCAATTCACAAGTCGAGCTTGTCAATATTGTTCAGGGTGCGATTTCAATCGCTCCTCATCATGAAAAGAAATAAGTACACCTCAGGAGCATAGGCGATGCTAAAGTATACCGTATATTCGCTGGCGGCGATGGCGACTATCGTGATGTTCTTCATCATCACGCTTCCCCTGTCCGTCGAAGTGCAGCTTTTCCTCGGGCTTTCCGTACTGCTTGTCATGCATGTCGCGAAGGCTTTCCCGGGTACTCTGGGCCGGGTGATTTTCCTGTCGCTCGGCGGCATTCTGGTCGGACGATACGTCTTCTGGCGTGTTACCCAGACAATCCCTCCCGTCGAGAACTTCTATGATTTTGTTCCCGGCGTGGTTCTTATGGCCGCAGAGCTCTTCTGCATTCTCATGTTCTTCCTGTCCGCGCTCATCGTGTCCGACAGGTACGAGCGGCCGCGCCAGGTTCAAGCCACGGACGAGGACGCTCCGACAGTGGACGTCTTCATACCGAGCTACAACGAGGACCCGGGTCTGGTTGCCTGCACGATCGCAGCAGCCATGAGCATGGATTATCCCCAGCACAAGTTCCGGGTGTTTCTTCTCGATGACGGCGCGACCGGACAGAAGCTGAATTCGCCGGACCGCGCCGTCTCGCGGGCGGCATATGCCCGGCGCGAGGCGATGCAGCGCATCTGCGAGGATCTGGGCGCGACGTACCTCGCCCGCGATCGCAACGAGCACGCCAAGGCCGGAAACCTGAACTACGGACTTTCCAAGTCAGTCGGCGATCTGGTTGTCGTATTCGACGCAGATCATGCGCCGTCACGCGAGTTCCTGCGGGAAACAGTCGCCTATTTCCGCGACCCCAAATTGTTCCTCGTGCAAACACCGCATTTCTTCCTCAACCCGGATCCGGTGGAACGCAATCTGCGCACCTTCGACGTCATGCCGTCGGAAAACGACATGTTCTACGGCATGATCCAGAAGGGTCTCGACAAGTGGGATGCGACCTTCTTCTGTGGATCGGGCGCGGTACTGCGCCGCGCCGCCCTCAATGAAGTCAGCGGTTTTTCGGGTGTTTCCATCACCGAGGACTGTGAAACGGCTCTGGAGCTGCATTCACGCGGCTGGAAGAGCGCGTATGTCGACCGTCCGATGATTGCAGGGCTTCAGCCGGAAACAATCGCCTCGTTCATCGGCCAGCGTTCCCGCTGGTGCCGCGGAATGATGCAGATCCTGCTGCTGAAGAGCCCGCTCTTCAAGCCGGGTCTGAATTTCATGCAGCGGGTCGCGTATATGTCCAGCGCGATGTTCTGGCTGTTCCCGTTCCCGCGCCTGGTATTCATGCTGGCGCCGATGCTCTTCATCCTGTTAAACATGAAGATCTATATTGCCTCGCCGCAGGAATTCCTCGCCTACACGATGACCTATATCCTTGCGGTCATTTCGATCCAGTCCGGTCTCTACGGCAAGCTGAGATGGCCATGGATTTCCGAGCTTTACGAGTACATTCAGTCGATTTTCCTGTTTCCCGCGATTATTTCCGTCCTTCTCAATCCGAGGGCACCGAAATTCAACGTGACGTCCAAGGGGGAAACCCTGGAAGAAGAGCAGCTTTCCGTTCTCGCATGGCCGTATATCCTGCTCTTCGGCGTCATGTTGTTCGTCACCGGCGTGCTGATCTGGCGCATCGAACACGATCCGGGCCAGAGCGTGCTGCTGACCGTCGTCGGCGTCTGGCAGGTGTTCAACCTGCTGATTTCGGGAGCCGCTCTCGGGGCGGTCCTGGAACGCAAGGAGGTCCGGACGGCACCGCGCATCCTGACCAATAGAACCGCCGTCCTGCAGCTTCACAATGAATCCATTCCGGTCGTCCTGAGGGAAGCCAACACCAACGGCGTCCTCATGCAGCTGGAGAAGCTTCCCGAGGGTGGAAATATTCTCGGCGATACCGGCCTGCTCAAATTCACGCCTTCCCAAAAGGGACAAGGCGGTGCGCTCAAGGACGGTCGGGAACTGATGCCCGAACATGCTGTCCGGGTCCGCATCGCTTCGCAGCGTGCAGGTGCAACCGGTTTGATGCTGGGGGCGGGCTACGCGGACAGTGTCGCCAATTGCGCGATGGCCTCAAGTGACCTGATTTACTCCGACCTGACCATTCCGAAAGCGTTGCACAATCGCAAACTTTCCGGGTCGTCGGTCCTGTCGGGGAGCCTGCGCATCGCACGCTGGGCGCTGAGCGCGGGGATCCGTATCCCGATGCTGGCCGTCCTGTCCCTCCTGAGATCCGGACTGCGCCGCAAGCCTGCGCCGACCGCGCAGGAACTGCCTGAAACCCTGCTGACGCCTGCAGAGTGAGACATGTCATGAAACACCATATGTTTGCAGTAAAAACCATGCCTTTGGTAAAGGCCGCCCTGTTGGCAACCGCGATGTTGGTTCCGGCGCTGCCCGCAGGCGCACAGGAGGTGGATCTGTCCATCCTCGAACCGCAGGCGGTCCGCCCGATGGCGATCCGCCGCCTGTCGGCGACCACCGATCAGTTGCGCCTGGAAGGCGAAATGGCTGAAAGGACCATGGCCATCTACGCGCCGCGCGACGAAGTGCTCAAATACAGGAAGCTGCAGGTCGATTACCTGACCGCGGTCTCCGCCGCCCCGGAGAGTTCCAATCTGGCGGTCTTCGTGAATGGTCAGGTTATCGGGGCAATAGAACTGAAAGCGGGGGAGCAAAACACCCTTCGCAGCTTCGACCTGCCGCCCGGGCTGCTTGTCGAAGGGTTCAACGAAATCCGGTTTCTGGCCCAGCACCGGCACAGGGTCGATTGCACGATCCCGGCCACTTATGAACTGTGGACGGCACTTAATCCGGCCAATACCGGCCTGGTGTTCGATCCGGGGCCGGGCAGTCAACCGCAGGTGCTGAGCGATCTCGACATCCTCAGGTCGATCCCGACCAATGAAAACGGTGCGACGAATATCCAGCTGGTCCAGATCGGCAGCACCGCCATCGGCAATATCGACCGTGCCCTGGCTGTTGCGCAGTCCATTGCGGTGTTCGGCAAATATCTGAATCCCGATGTCAGAATTCAGGGCCGTCCCGGGACAGGTGCCGGTCTCGACATCATCCTGGGAACAAGGTCTGAACTTTCCCAGGCTGGTTATGTCATCGGCAGCTCCCGCTCGGACATACCGGGCCTGGCGCTGGTGCGAACGCCTGTGACGGGCCGGATTGCCCTGATCATATCGGCCGACAACCGTTTGGCGCTGGATCAGACGATCGAAACACTGGCCTCCCGTCTTGCAGCGCTTCCCGTCACCGGATCGA
This sequence comes from uncultured Roseibium sp., assembly GCF_947496995.1. GTDB lineage: Bacteria > Pseudomonadota > Alphaproteobacteria > Rhizobiales > Stappiaceae > Roseibium. The sequence continues at coordinate 352,869 of NZ_CANMFD010000003.1, read as the reverse complement.
GAGCGGGCGTGGCGGCATTCGCGAACAAGTTCGGACGGAAGGTGGATACCGGAAGGGCCATCACTCTTTCCCAGCTCGGTGTCACCAGCAAGCGTTTCGACGGGCGTTTGCTGCACCAGGATTTCTCGCTCAACCTGCCGAATGACTTCTTCGTCGGGGATTATGGCAAGGCGACCCTGGGTCTCAATGTCGACGCGCTTGGAGATCTTTCGAAAGCCAACAAACTGCAGGTATTCGCAAACGGAGCGGCGCTTGCTTCCGCCGATCTGACGCGTACCGGCATAAGCTCGCGCAATCCGCTCAACATTCCGCTCGGTGGGTTTTCGCCGGGCTACAACGAAGTCAGGATCGAAGTTTCCGCGCTGACCGATGGCGATGCCGTGTGTAACGTGGCGGAGCAGGTTTCCGGTGACAGGCTTTATCTGAGTGCCGAGAATTCGGCCATTGAGTTCGATACTTTCGCGCGGATGCGGGTGACGCCGAATGTCGCGGTCAAGAACCTGCTGGCATCTGCGCCTTCAGACACAAGGCCGACCCTTGTTCAGGTTCCGGCGGATGATCCGGCAAGTCTCGAGACGGCCGTCCAACTGGTCGTGGCTTCAGCCGCTCTCAACCAGGAAGTCCGTCCGGTGTCCCTTGTTCTGTCCTCGGCGCCGGTCGGCACCCGGCCGGGTCTGATCGTGGCTCCGGTCGACAGGTTGTCCGGAGCCGCGAAGGAAGCCTATCTGGAAACGATCAACCAGGGGCGCCGGGCTCGCAGCGGCGGCATTACGGGGCTGCTCGGCCTTGATGCGATCAGCGAAGGCGATGACAGCCTCTGGGCAGACGTGCGCCGTTATGCCGGATCGCTCTGGCGGGGCATGGGTTTCAGGCTCAGCCCGGGGGCGAACCCGGGACAGGAGTTCCACCTGGAACAACAGGATGTCCTGTTCGCGCAACGGACCACCGGCCTTTCTCCGGACGAACGCTGGGTGGCTTTCATGGGAGCCCCGGTAAAACAGGACGCCTGGACGGTGGTGACCGGTCTTGGCAGTGAAGACATCAAGACCGGCGTGAGTGCGCTTCTGGAGAAGAACCGGCTGTCCTGGCTGAATGGTGACACCTCGCTCTACAAGGCGTCCACGGGTCAGGTTGTGTCGGAGCGGTTCTCCGAGCCCAACTACTTCGCGACGGTGGCCAATCCTTCCGACTGGCGCAACACGCGGCTGGTGGTTGCCGGTGTGATCTCGCACAACATGCTGTCCTTCGTTCTGTTCATGGCGGCATTCTGCGTTTCGCTCGGGTTTGTCTATTTCATTGCGCTCAAGAAGTCGGGCCGGTGAGATGGCAAAGATGCTTTGCGCGGCGGTGATTGTCTCCATGATGGCGGCCGGCGGGGTCTTCCCCGCCATGGCCACCGAGGTGATCGGCCAAAGCGCCCGCGACAACGAAGCTGTTTCGCTCTGGCTGAAGTCGGCGTGGCGCGAATACGCGAAGAGGTTCGTGACGGCTGATGGTGCCGTCATCGACGATGGCAATCAGGGGATCAGCCACAGCGAAAGCCAGGGCTACGGGATGGTTCTGGCGGTTGCCGTCGACGATCGCGAGCTTTTCGAGCGCATTCGGGACTACACGTTCGAAACCCTGCAGGTCCGCAAGGACCACCTTTTCGCATGGAAAGTGGAACATACGGACAAGGGACCGAATGTCGCCGATACCAACAATGCGACCGATGGGGATCTTCTGATCGCCTGGGGGCTTGTCGAAGCCTATAAGAGCTGGGGCGAAAACGAGAATTTGAGTTCGGCCAGGCTGGTGCTGAAGGACATTGCGGAAAAGCTTGTCCGTGACACCGGCTTTGGCCCTGTTCTGCTGCCCGGCGAAATCGGGTTCAGTTCCGGGAACGGGAAGGAATTCACGCTCAATCCCTCCTACTGGGTCTATCCCGCCCTTGAGGCGGTCGCCCGTTTCGATACATCCGCCAATTGGGAGGAGATCGCCGTGGTCGGCGAGGAAGTGCTCGACCTTTCGCAGCGCGCCCCCAGCTATCTGCCGCCCGACTGGGTCGATGTCTCGGGGATAAAACTGGATCCGGCGGAAAAGTTTCCGCTGGAATTCGGTTACAATGCAATCCGCATCCCTCTTTATCTGGCTCTTTCGACAAATGCGTACCGGGAGAAAAAGGTCGCGGATTTCGCGGCCCTGAAGGGCTTTGACGCGCCCGGAGGCCCCTATGTGGTGCATGTCGTTTCCGGCGAGACGCAAAGCGTCATGGGGGGCAAGGGATTTGCGGCCGTCGCGGCACTGACCCGTTGCATGGACACGTCCGAGCCCTTTCCTCCCGAACTGCTGCGCGTCGGCGCAGACCCCTATTATTCATCGACCTTACAGATTTTCACTGTTTTGGCTTTAGCTGAGAGGTATCCACAATGCTTATCTCAAGAAGGATAATCACCGCCGTTGGCCTGGTGCTTTCTGGAAGTGCCGCGCAGGCGCAGACCGCGCCCTGGGACACCGTCCCGTTGCAAACCAGCAATTCACCCTTCGTCCTGTCGCTTCCGGGAGGCGCGGAAACACCCCCGCCGGCACAGAATGCCGAACCTTTCGCACTTGGATCGGCCGGGGTCGTGCAGCAGGCGAATGTACAGGGTGCAGCTCCCGCCAGGCCCCAGGTGGATGAATCCGCCCTGCGGTATTACGCTCACAATGGTGAAATCGGCAGGGTTTCGGCAGAAATCAACCGGTTGAAGAGCCTGCACCCGGACTGGGAGCCGCCGGAAGACATATTCGACTCCAACAAGACCGTGGTGAACGAGCAGCCTTTGTGGGATCTGTTTGCGGCCGGCAAGTCCCAGGAGCTCTATGCAAAGATCCGGGAATTCATCAAACTGTATCCCGGTTATGCACCTTCCGGTGAATTGCGGCGCCAGATCATGAACGCGGAAGCCCGCAAGACCGTCCTCAGTGCGTCGGAAGTCGGAAACTACGCGGATGTGGTCAAGACGGTGGCGAAGAACCCGACGCTGCTGGTTTGCCAGGAGATGGACATGATCTGGCGGACGGCTGAAGCCCTGTACAAGACAGGACGCGAAGCGGAAGCTTTTGCCGCTTACCAGTATATCCTGGCCAATTGCTCCAATCCGGACGAACGTGTCGCCACCGTGCAAAAGGCGGCGGAAACTCTACCGCGTCAGGCCGTTGAAAAACTGATCACGTTCGGCCGGGCCGGGATCGACGGGCAATCGGAGTTCAACGATATCTTCCTGAATATCGTGCGCGGCGAAGTGGGAAAGGCGGCAGCCGACGAAATGCTGCTTGTCGAGCGGGCCGATCTGGAAGCTCTCACGCGTTCCGCTAAACTGCAGCAAAATCCCGGCGATGCGGAACTTCTCGGCTGGTACTACTATTCCCGCCAGGATTATGAACAAGCCGCGGAATGGTTCAATGCCTCGCTTAAACTCAGGCCTTCGGTGAAGGCGATAGAGGGGATCGTTATTTCACTGAAGGGAGCGGGCGCTTACGAAGAGGCGGAAAATCTCGCCTACGAGAACCGCCGCAAGGATCCACTTATCCTCAAGGCCTATCTGGAGGTGATGTCGATCCAGATACTGGACAATCTCGATCGGGAACTCGATTTCAAACGCCTGTCCAGATTTGCCAACTCCATCGAGGAAGCCGAGTCTGCAAACGGGGCGCAGGTTCTGGGCTGGCATTTCTACGAGCTCTACGATTTCGATGAAGCCGAAACCTGGTTTGACAAATCCATGAAGTTTCATCCCAACGAAGCCGCCGTCGTCGGCCTCATTCTGGTTGCCCAGCGCAACAAGCAGACAAAGCGCCAGAACCAGCTCATTGCCGACTGGTCGGGGGATTTTCCGGCTGTAGAGGCCCTTAATACAGTGCGGAGGGCGTCTGCAAGCTCAACGCAGAAAAGGTCGAGCGGCGGAAGCAAAAGTTATTCGAACTCGTCACTGACTTCCGCCCGCAATGCCTTCAATTCCGGCAACTACAAGGAGGCGGTCGCTCTGCTTGAGCGCAATGCCCTGCGTGGCCGTGAAACCCGCACTACACAGCTGCTGCGAGGGTGGGCGCTCTTCAACAGCGGCAGAAGCAAGGAAGCGCACAAGATCTTTGCCGCGGCGGATGCCCAGCGCTCCACCAAGGAGACCCGTCAGGGCAAATGGTTCTCCGAAAAGGCCATGTACAAGTACCAGTAACGGCGCTGAAAAGTCGTCGGCGTGAACCGTAACCGGGCTCTGTTGTTGCTCTCCTTGTGTTTCCAATCCGGGACCGGGAGGCTCTACAGAGCCTGGATATTACGAAATCGAGTGTTCCGAATTTGCCGGGATCAATCCGGCATCCTGCCTCTCAGGCGCTCATGCCGCCGTCGGCCATGAGCATGGTACCGGTGGTGAAGCTGCTGTCGTCGCTGGCGAGGTACAGGACCGACCGCGCGACTTCGCTTACCGTTCCGTGACGGCCGAGCGGGATCATGTCGTTGAACATTTTCGTCCCGTCGACGCCGAGTGTTTGGCCGATGCCGTCTTCGACCGCTTGCTGGAACGAGTTGTCGAGCGGGCCGGGATGGATTGTGTTGACGCGAATGCCTCTGGGGGCAAGTTCCTTCGACAGGCAGCGCATCAGGCCGACCTGGGCGTGTTTGGCGGTGATATAGCCATAGACGCCGGGGTCGCCGCGTGTACCTGCCACGCTGGAGGTGATGATCATGCTGCCGCCGTCGCGCATGGCGGGCGCTGCGTATTTCGCGGTCAGGAACGCACCTGTAACGTGGACGTTGAGAACGCTCTGAAACGCTTCGAGTGGATAGTCCGCGATCGGTTTCACCTCGCCGAAATTCCCGGCATTGGAAAACACGATATCAATGCCCCCGAAGAAGCCTTGCGCGGTTTCGACGGCGGCTGCCATTTCCGTTTCGGAGGTGACATCCGCTGTCAGAAACAATACCCGATCGGACGGCAAGGCCTCCGATGCCCTATCGAGAGAGAGGCGGTCGCGGTCCATGAGGACCACGCGCGCACCTTCCTCGACGAAGAGCCTGGCCGTCGCCAGGCCCAGGCTTCCCGCACCGCCGGTAATCAGGGCGGTCTTGTTTTCCAGTTTCATCTGCAGTTTCCGCGATAGGAGTGATGAGGTCTGTCCTGCGATCAGATCGGGTAGTGGACAGGCCCGTCCTGAATGGTGATCCAGCGCAGCTCGGTGAATTCCGCGATACCGGCCTTGCCTCCGAAGCGGCCGTAGCCGCTGTCCTTGACGCCGCCGAACGGCATTTGCGCCTCGTCGTGGACGGTCGGTCCGTTGATGTGGCAGATGCCGGATTCTATCCGTCGGGCAACGCGCATCGCACGGTTGATGTCCTTGCTGAAAACGGCGGAGGACAGACCGTATTCGGTGTCGTTGGCCACCCGCACCGCTTCGTCCACACCGGAGACACGCACGACGGTCGCGACCGGACCGAAGCTCTCCTCGTTGTAGATACGCATGGACGGGGTCACATGATCGAGCAGGGTGGCGTCCATGACGGCACCGTCCGCGCCGCCGCCGGTGATCAGCACTGCACCCTTGCTGACGGCGTCCTTGACCAGTTCCTGGATCCGGTCCGCGGCACGCACATCGACAACGGCGCCGAGCGGGGTTTCGCCTTTTCTCGGATCGCCCGCCTTGAGCGACTTCACCTTGGTGCTGAGTTTGTCGATGAAGGCGTCGGCGATGGCGTCATCGACAATGATGCGCTCTGTCGACATGCAGATCTGACCCTGGTTCATGTAGGCCCCGAACGCGGCGGCGGAAACGGCCGCGTCCAGATCGGCATCGTCCAGAACGAGAAACGGCGCCTTGCCGCCGAGTTCCAGAAGAGCAGGTTTCAGGTTGCGGCCGCACATCTCTGCAATGACCCGTCCCACACGGGTGGAACCGGTGAAATTCACCCTGCGGACCGCCGGGTGGGAAATCATCGTCTCGACGATTTCCGGCGCATCCTCGGGTGCGTTGGAGATCGCGTTCAGCACACCGGAGGGAATTCCGCCCTCACGTAGCGCATCGACGATCAGCCGGTGCGTGCGCGGGCAGATTTCAGAGGTTTTCATCACGACCGTGTTGCCACAGGCGAGCGGTGTGGCAAGAGAGCGTACGCCGAGGATAACCGGTGCATTCCAGGGGGCGAGGGACAGCACGACACCGACCGGCTGGCGCACGCCCATGGCAAGGCTGCCGTCGCGGTTGGAGGGAATGATTTCTCCGCTTATCTGGGTGGTCAGAGCGGCGGCTTCGCGCAGCATGTCGGCTGCAAGGTGTACGTTGAACCGTGCCCAGCCTTCTGTCGCGCCGATTTCATCGGCCATTGCGGCAACGATATCATCTGCGCGGGCTTCCAGGGCTGCCGTTGCGGCAAGGAGCAGTTTCCTGCGCGGACCGGGGCCCATGTCCGCCCAGTCGGGAAAAGCGGCGGCGGCGGCGTCGCAGGCCTGCCGGGCGTCTTCCCTGGTGGCGGCGGCGACACGGCTCGCGACCTCGCCGGTGATGGGGTTGAGGCGTTCAAACACCTTGCCGTCGGCGGATTGCGTGTCTTCCGAGCCGATCAATAATCCGAGTGCATCCATGTCAGTCATCCCAGTTTGTAATTCTTGTTTTCCATACAGTTCGTTCGATTTCAGGCATTGAGGCCGAGGAATGCCTGCCTGACGGCTGGGTCTTCCTTCAACTCGGCGGCGCTGCCTTCTCCGACCACGCGTCCGACTTCCAGAAGATATCCCCTTGCGGCGAGTTCGAGGCTGATCGTCACGTTTTGCTCCACGAGCAGAAGTGCCACACCGGACGCGCCGATCCGCCCGAGGGCATCGAAGAGTTCACCGACGACCACCGGCGCGAGTCCGAGGCTCGGTTCGTCCAGCATCAGGAGCCGCGGATTGGACATGAGCGCTCTTCCGATGGCGACCATCTGCTGTTCGCCGCCGGACATGGTGCCGGCGATCTGTTTGCGCCGTTCCGCAAGGCGCGGGAACAGATCGAAGATGAAATCCCGCTGCCGTGCCTCGCCTGCGCGGGCACGCCTGGAATAGGCGCCAAGGGCGAGATTTTCGTCGACGGTGAGCGCCGTGAAGATGCCCCGGCCTTCCGGCACGAGGGCGATCCCCTCATCTGGTATCCGGTGCGGGGCAACCCCTGCCAGTTCATGGCCGTCGAGGGTGATGCTGACGCCCGGCTCCGGTGTCACCAGTCCCGAGATGGCCTTGAGAAGGCTGGATTTGCCTGCTCCGTTCGCTCCGAGGATCACGACCGTTTCGCCGGGGTCGACACGCAGATGCACATTGTCCAGGGCGATGTGCTTGCCATAGCGCACGGAAAGAGCGTCAAGTGTCAGCATGGGTGCCTCCAAGATATGCGCGCACCACTTCCGGATCCCTGAGCACCTCGGCGGTCGCGCCATCGGCGATCTTGCGCCCGGCGTTCATGACAACCGCGCGCGGGCACAAGGCCCGGATCGCATCCATGACATGCTCCACCAGCAGGATGGTGATGCCTTTCTCGTTGAGTTTGGAGATCAGCCCGATGCCGATGGACAGCTCGGAGGGATTGAGGCCCGCGAGCCATTCGTCGAGCAACAGCAGCTTCGGTTTCGAGGCCAGTGCCCTGGCAAGTTCCATGCGCTTCTGGTCGATATAGGTGAGCGCAGCGGCATTTTCACCGGACCGTCCCGCCAGGCCGACGTCTTCCAGCAAGCGGTGAACTTCCTCTTTCGCGGCCTCTTTGGCGGGCGGGTTCCTGCGGAACATCACAGCTGCCAGAATATTGTCCTCCACATTGAGAGAAGGAAGCACCCGCACAAGCTGGAAGGTGCGTGCGACGCCTGCATGGGAGATCCAGTGGGCCGGCTTGCCGGTCAACCGTTTGCCGTCCAGCTGCACGGTGCCGCCGGAAGCGGGCTGAAACCCCGAGATCATGTTCAGCGCCGTTGTCTTTCCCGATCCGTTCGGACCGAGCAACGCGGCCACTTCGCCCTGCCGCAGGCTGAAGGACAGCTCGTTGACCGCAGTCAGCCCGCCGAAGCGTTTGGTGAGGTTGCTGACGTCCAGAAGGGTCTCCATCATCCGACCTCCTTGTCCTGCGACGGCTCGTTGCTGCCTGCCGACCTGCGCGCGCGCAGCCGGTTCCAGTGATCTTCGAAAAAGCCGAGCACACCGTTGGGCAGAACGAACACGATGGCGATGAACAGCAGCCCCAGGATGATCGAATAATGATCGGGGAAATTGGCGGACAGCCACTCGAACAGCAGGAACAGCGGCACGGCTCCGACTACGGGTCCCCACAGTCTTCCGGCACCGCCGAGAAGCGCCATGATCAGCGTCAGGAACGAGATTGTCGGATTGAAGACGATCGTCGGTTCGATATAGGTCCAGCGCGGAGCCTGAATGGCGCCGACCAGCGTGATGATAACCGAGCTTGCCGCGAAGAGGGCCAGCTTCACCCGGGCTGTCGGCAGACCGCAATGCTCGGCGACCACTTCGTCGTCACCGATCATCTTCAGCGCCAGTCCCCAACGGCTGCGCTTGATGAAATAGCCGATGGCCAGCGTGACGGCGCAGAGCGCGAGGAGTTTCCAATAGACGACTTCGGGTCCGTAGTCGACGAAGAGATAGCGTCCGAGCGTACCGGTGATGTTGACCTCGTACCAGGTGACGAGCTGGCGGATCAGTTCGGCAAGGCCGAACGTGAAGATCACGAAATAGACGCCGGCGAGACGCAGCGTCGACAGGCCGACGAGAAGGGCGACGACCAGCCCGATCAGGGCGGCGACCACGAGAACCAACCAGGAGGGCAGGGTTTCATAGAGCACTGCCACCGTATAGGCGCCGATGCCGAAGAAGGCGACTGTCGCCAGTGAAACGTATCGGGTCGGCCCGGAAAACAGCGCCCAGGCGCTTGCAAGCGTCACGTATCCGACAAGCCCGAGCAGGAACCCTATTCCGTATGTGCCCAGAAAGAAGGGAGCTGCGGCGAGGGCGGCGAAGATGGCCGCAAGCGCAGTGAAGGAAAATGCCACCATCATCACACGCGCCGTCCAAACAGGCCCTCGGGGCGCCACAACAGAACGGCGAGGAAGATCGTGTAGGTCGCGGCCAGCGTGAGACCGGGATCCAGATAGGTGGAGACGGTCGTTTCAACGATGCCGAGCACGAGGCCGGCGGTCAGCGCGCCCAGAAGATTGCCCACACCCCCCATGATCACCACGATCAGGGCCTTCATGGTGAAGACGACACCGCCGGTGGCGGTAAAGGTCTGGTACATGGAGATCACGGTGCCGCCGGCCGCGGCAAGGGCCGTGCCCATGGCGAAGGCAACGGCAGCGGCGCGGTCTGTATTGATGCCGACGAGCTTCGCCGACTGCGGCGATACCGCAACTGCCCTGAGGGCCGTGCCCCAGCGCGTGCGGGTCAGCAGGGCGTAGAACATAAGGCCGATGGTGAGCGCCAGAACAAGGGCGATCAGCCGGTTGGCGGCAACGGTCGTGCCGAAGATCGAGACGGGCACGTTGAGGAACGTGTAGCTGGTGTAGTTGCTGCCGAACAGCACCAGCAACACGCCCTGGATGACGAACAGCAGACCGAAGGTGGTCAGGATGGAGTCGACCTCCAGCGTCGCCTTGTCGGGCGCGCGCTTCACCAGCGGCGACAGAAGAAACACATAGACAAGATAGCCGAAAATGAAGCCGCCGGGGACGACGATGGCCAACCCGGTCAGAGGGTTCATCGACGGCAGGGCCTGCACGACGAAGGCGGCGAAAGCGGCGGTAATGATCATGTCGCCGTAAGCGAGATTCATGATGCGGGCAATGCCGTATTGCAGGGTCAGTCCCATGGCGACAAGCGCGTAGGTGCCGCCGAGCACGAGGCCCGCTATCAGCGTGGTGGTCAGTGTCATGTGTTCCTGCCGAAACCGTTGATCTGTCGGGCATGGGAGACCGGCGGCGGTTTTCCCGCCGGTCTCCTATCCGTGTAGGCGTCTTACCAGGGCTGCTTCGGGAGCTTCACCTTGGAGGCGCCTTTCCGGTCGGCAGGCGCCACACCTGCCAGCGTGCCGTTCTGCCACTGGCCCACCAGCCACAGGTCGCGGAGCTGATTGTCCTGAAGGCTGGTCTCGCCGAGAACGGTCTCGAAGGTTCCCGTCGACAGTTCTTTCGAAACGGCCTCCCGGTCGAGGCCTACGCGTTTGATGGCCTCTTCGAGCATCTGCAGGCTGGCATAGGTTATGACGCTGCCCCACAGATCCGGATACTGGCCGTTCACCTCGTTGTGGCGCTCGCGGTAGGCCTTGTTGCTTTCGTTGGCCGGGTCGATGCCGCCCAGCGTCATGATGCCTTCGGCCTTCTCGCCAAGGTTCGCGCCGTAGGGCGGGAAGCCGACGCCGACACCGAGATAAAGCACCTTCGGATTGAAGCTGTTTACCTGTGCCTGCTGGGTGAGAGCGAAGGTGCCCGGGGGATAGGAAAAGGCGACGAATGTGTCTGCCCCGGAGGCTTTTGCCTCGTTCAGGATGGTGGTGAAGTCCTGGGTCCCGACCGGGTAGGTCTGGTCCATGACGACATCAAGACCTGCTTCCTTAAAGGAAGGACGGGCCGCGGTGACGAGATCGATGCCGAAGCCGTCGGCCACGGAAATCATCGCGACCTTGGAATTGATGACACCTTCCTTGACCTGGTCGGCCAGCAGGGTTGCCAGGGCGTTCGTATAGTCATGGCCGCCGCCGAGGAACCAGAAGCTTTTCGGCCAGCGCTTGACGAAATCCGGTGCCTTGTCGGTCACGGCGGACACGGCGAGCTGGGGATAGCCGTAACGGTCGAAGAGCGGCGCGACCGCGAGGTTGAAGCCGGTGCCCCAGGGCGGGAGAATGAAATGGGCTTCATCCTGTCCGGCCAGACGCTCGACGGCACGCACGACTTCCTCGGCGCTGGACCGGTCGTCATATTCGATGAGCTCGACCGGAATTTTCGTGCCGTCCGGCATTTCCAGACCGCCCTTGGCTTCCAGGTCCGAGAGCCAGAGTTTGTAATTCGGAATGGTCGTCATTGCGGCGCCGCCGGCATTGGCGCCGGTTTTCGAGACCGCGTATCCGATCTTGACCTTGTCCGGATGGTCCTGTGCGGAGCCCGGCATGGCGGCAAGTGCCAGCGCTGCGGTGCCCGCAAGTACGGTCAGGCTGAGCCTGCGAAATGTTGTGATCATGTTTTCCTCCCAATCGGCCGAAGTCACGTGTGCGACAGCGGCGGGGCCGGTTCTCCACGACCGGCGCCGTCATTACACTATCCGGGAATGCGCGGATTAAAATGTACATTTAATGGAAAAAAATGTACTTATGATATCTATTTTCAGGCAAATATGCCCTTCAACTGAGCAGATCGCCGGACACATAATCAGATGAGCCTCTTCGATACGTCTTCCGGCAACTGGCCGTCTCCCGGTCCTGCCCAGCATCAGATCGAAATTCTTCCCGATACCGAAGCCGGTGTGATCCGGACCGCATTGACGCCGACGAGCTGGACGTTGCGCGGCCGCCGCAACCGGGGCTTCGTGCTGGTCTCGGGAGAAGGGCAACTGGATTTCGAAAGCAGCGAGTTGCCGTTCGTCAGCCCTTGCGCGGTCTGGCTGCCGGCGGGCAAGACAGCGCGGCTGACGCTGAAATCCGGGTCGCGCGGCGCGCTGGTGTCGGTGTCGGAACTGGCCTTCGGCAGGGCGGTTCCCGCCGGACTCGTCGGACGGCAGGTTAAGGATGCCCTGCTGCATCCCCTCATCGGTGCCCGTTTGCAAAAGCCCCAGGCGCTGGAGTTGATGAGCGCCATCGAATCGGTCGAACGGGAACTGCGCAGCGAACTGCCGGGGGGGCAGGAAGCGGCGCGCCACCATCTCGTGCTCGCCCTCATGACGCTGTGGCGGATTTCCAGTCCCCAGCCGCAACAGGTCCAGGCGGCGCCCAGAACGATCGTGCGGAATTTTCTTCACCTGCTGGAGCTTCATCTTCGCGACCACTGGACGATCGCCGCCTATGCACGGGTTTTGAAGGTTTCCCGGGCACGGCTGACCAGCGCGGTCAAGCGGATCACCGGAAGAGCGCCGCTGGAACTGATTCATGAGCGCCTTGTGATCGAGGCGGAGGCGCTGCTGGCGGAGTCCAATCTTCAGGTCGCGGAGATCGCCGACGCGCTGGGCTTCAAGGATGCCGGTTATTTCAATCGGTTCTACAAGAGGGAGACAGGCATTCCACCGGGCCGGACCCGCAAACGCGGTGCGGAACGCAAGAAGTCCTTTCCGGGCTTTCATGAGTGGCCGTGACACCTGCCGCCTTATGGTAACGGCTTCGAACGAGCTGCCATAAGTCTAAGATCGGGTGGATTTTCTTTCGGGAAAACAATGATAAGGTGCCGCCCCGGGGAGATGCGTTGGAAGAGGACAAGGCGATGCGCGGATCCAGTTCAATTCTGGAGGACAAGCCGGAACGGCGGCACTGTCCAGGCCTCGTGGCTCCTTGCAGCATTTCCCTGCCATCATTTCATGATGGACAGGACTTCAAAAAAGGTTATACGGTATAACTATTATGGATCATTACCTGATCGAGGGGAGGACTCCGGTCAGTTTGTAATGTTGATCTGAAAGGGAGGACAGGATGATCAACTTCCACAAGCAGCTCGCGACTTTCGCGGCAGCTGCAGCCGTTTCGGCAATCGCACTTGCCGGAACCGCATCGACGTCACTGGGGCAGGAAGTCACGCTTCGCATGCACCAGTTCCTGCCGGCGCAGGCAAATGTTCCCAAGAACGTTCTTGACCCGTGGGCGGACAAGATCGAAGCGGAATCCGGCGGACGCATCAAGATCGAGCGTTATCCGGCCATGCAGCTTGGCGGCAAGCCGCCGGAGCTAATCGACCAGGTCGTTGACGGCGTTGTCGACATCGTCTGGACGGTCGCCGGATACACGCCGGGCCGTTTCCCGCGCACTGAAGTGTTCGAGCTGCCGTTCACCATGACGGACGCGGAGACGATGTCCGAGGCGTACTGGAAGCTCGCCGAAGAAGAAATGATGGATACGGAATTCGCGCCGTTCAAACCGTTGGCCCTGTGGGTGCACGGACCGGGCGTGATCCATTCCAGCGAGCCGATCACGGAGCTTTCCGACCTGAACGGCGTCAAGCTTCGCGCGCCGACGCGGGTGACGAACAAATTGTTCTCCAATCTCGGCGCGACGCCCATCGGCCTGCCGGTGCCAGCCATTCCCGAAGCCCTGAGCAAGGGTGTGGTGGATGCAACGGTCATCCCGTGGGAGGTCGTCGGTGCGCTCAAGGTGAACGAACTTGTGAAAAATCACACGGAGTTCCCCGGCAAGGCGATCTACACGACCACTTTCCTGTTCGCCATGAACAAGGACAAGTACGGGTCGCTGCCTGATGACCTGAAAGCCGTGATCGATGCGAATTCCGGACTGGAATTCTCCAAGTTCGCAGGCAAGCAGATGCAGGCAGACGATGCCGGTCCGCGCCAGGCTGCGGTCGACATGGGCAACAACATCATCACCCTCACGCCCGAACAGGCTGCGCAATGGGAAGCGGCCGCCCAGGGAACGATCGAGGAGTGGACGGCTGAAATGGACGAGAAAGGTCTCGACGGTACCGGCCTGCGCAAGCGTGCAGCGGAACTGATGAGCAACTGATCTTTCTGGCCAACCGGTCTCCCGGAGGACTGTCTTCCGGGAGACCTTTCCCTCAGGAATTCTGAATAATGCTGTTTCCCCTGGTGGAGCGCCTCGCACGCTTCATGGCAATCCTCGGCGGGTTGGTGCTGACGGCGCTGATCGCTCTGACATGCGTCAGCGTCCTCGGGCGCGGCCTCAATACGTTCGGGCATTCCGCGTTTCTGACGTCGATGTCCGAATCTGCTGCGAACGCGCTGATCGCGACCGGGGTCGGACCCGTTTTCGGTGATTTTGAACTGGTCGAGGCCGGGATCAGCTTCACCATCTTCGCGTTTCTGCCGATCTGCCAGTTGCGCAAGGCGCATGCGACGGTGGATATTTTCGCAAGCCATTTCCCGCGCGGGCTGAACCGTTTCCTGTCGACCCTCTGGGAAGTTCTCCTCAGCGCCGTCATCCTGCTCATCACCTGGCGCCTGTTCGTGGGGATGGAGGACAAGATGCGCTATGCGGAAACCACGTTCATCCTGCAGTTCCCCATCTGGTGGTCCTATGCGCTCAGCTTCGGTGCCGCGGCGATCGCGTCTGTGGTTGCCGTCTACTGTGCCGGCGCCAGCGTTGTCGAACTGATTTCCGGACGCAAGTTGATTGATGACATGGAAGGGGGAGTCCATTGAGCCTGCTCGAACTCGGATATCTCTCGTTTCCCGTGCTGCTGGTGCTGATTTTCCTGCGCGCACCGATCGGGCTCGCCATGCTGTTGTGCGGTCTGGGGGGACTTTATCTCGCCACCGGCAACCCGAATATCTTTCTGTCCAAGCTGAAGAGTGAAACCTATACGACCTTCTCCAGCTATTCGCTGACCATCATTCCGATGTTCCTGCTGATGGGGCAGTTCGCAACGCACTCGGGCATGTCCGCTTCGTTGTTCAAGGCGGCCGAAAGCTGGCTCGGTCACCGCAAGGGCGGCGTGGCGATGGCCGCGGTCGGCGCTTGTGCGGGCTTCGGTGCGATCTGCGGATCGTCGCTCGCGACCGCAGCCACCATGAGCCGCGTGGCGCTTCCCGAACTGCGCCGCTACGGCTATTCCGGCGGGTTTTCAACGGCAACGCTTGCAGCCGGCGGTACGCTCGGCATTCTCATCCCGCCGTCCGTCATCCTGGTGATCTACGCCATCCTGACCGAGCAGAACATCGCCAAGCTGTTTCTGGCGGCTTTCATACCGGGAATTCTGGCCGCTATCGGCTACATGATCACGATCTCCATATATGTGCGCCTCAACCCCAAAGCGGCCGGCACGCGTGAGCCTATTCCCTATTCGGAGCGTTTCAAGGCACTGATGGATGTCTGGCCGGTTTTGCTGGTCTTCGGACTTGTCGTCGGCGGGATTTACAGGGGCTGGTTCACGCCAACCGAGGGCGCTGCCGTAGGGGCTGCGGGAACAGGGCTGCTCGCCCTGGTTTCGGGCAATCTCACGCGCAAGATGTTTCTGGACAGCATCATCCAGACGGCGCTCAGCACCGCGATGATCTTCTTCATCGTGCTTGGCGCGGCGTTCTACAACAGCTTCCTGGCGCTGAGCCAGTTGCCGCAGGAGCTTTCCGGCTGGGTGGTCGGGCAGGGCTTCAGCCCCTGGGTGGTTCTCACCCTGATCCTGCTGTTTTATCTCGTCTTCGGCTGTCTGATGGACAGCCTGTCGATGATCCTGCTGACGATCCCGATCTTCTTTCCGGTGATCAGCGTTCTGGAATTCGGCATGAGCCCGGAACACCTTGCGATCTGGTTCGGCATCCTGGTGCTGATTGTCGTCGAGGTCGGGCTGATAACGCCGCCTGTGGGCATGAACTTGTTCATCATCAATGCCATAGACCGGTCAACGCCGATGAAGGACACCTACAAGGCTGTCCTCTGGTTCGTCACTTCCGACATTGTGCGGGTCATCCTGCTGGTGCTCTTCCCGTCGATCACCCTGTTCCTGATCTCCGGTTAACCGGAGAGCGGGGCCGGGGTTTCGGCAGGCTTAAATAGATATGGAATATAACAATGATGAAGCAAACAGGTTTAGAGGTGCTGTGATGCTGACTTCCGGACAGACCGTGCTCGTGACAGGAGGCGGCAGCGGCCTGGGCGCGGCAACCGCCCGCCATTTTGCTTCGCTCGGAGCCAGGGTCGCGATCCTCGATTTCGATATCGAGCGTGGCCGGAGTGTGGCGCAGGAATGCGGCGGGCATGCAGTTCAGGCCGATGTCGGCGATCAGACGGCCGTCGACAGTGCGCTGGAGGAAGCCGCTCAGCATCTGGGCGGCGCGCCGCGGGTGGTGGTGAACTGCGCCGGTGTCGGGCATGCGGCGCGGATCGTCGGTCGTGAGGGCAAGATGTCCTTCGACGTCTTCGAGAAGACGCTCAGGGTCAACCTGTTCGGTACCTACAACGTGATGAGCCATGCCGCCCGCCGGATGATGGCGCTGGAGCCGCTGGACACCGGAGAACGCGGTGTGATCATCAACACCTCTTCGGTCGCCTGGGAAGACGGGCAGCTCGGTCAGGCCGCCTATGCGGCGTCCAAGGGCGGCATCGCCTCCATGTGCCTGCCGGCAGCGCGCGAATTCGCCCAGCACGGCATCCGCGTCGTGGGTATCGCACCAGGTCTGTTCCAAACGCCGATGATGGCCGGATTGCCGGAAGAGGTCTCCGCGAAGATCACCGCC
This sequence comes from uncultured Roseibium sp., assembly GCF_947496995.1. Lineage (GTDB taxonomy): Bacteria > Pseudomonadota > Alphaproteobacteria > Rhizobiales > Stappiaceae > Roseibium. The sequence continues at coordinate 336,490 of NZ_CANMFD010000003.1, read as the reverse complement.
AATATTCCGTTCCCGCCCCGCCTGGGAGACCCGGACGAATACGCCCTGCTTGCGGCGCATATCGTCGCCAATCCGTTCCTCAACGGAACGACCATTCGTCTAGACGGCGCCGTGCGCCTGCCGCCGCGCTGAGGAAGAAGCCATGAGTGAACCGATGTTGAAGGTTGAACTGAGCGACGATGTCGCGACCCTGACCATGAACCGACCGGACAAGCGCAACGCCATGTGCGACGAGCTGCTTGCCGCCATCGACGGTTTCTTTTCGAACCCGCCGAAGGAAACCAAAGCCGTCGTCATTACCGGGACGGCGGGGCATTTCTGCTCCGGTCTCGATCTCAGCGAACATGTCGCCCGTGATGCGGAAGGCACCATGCGCCATTCGCGCGGCTGGCATCAGGTCATGGACAGGATCCAGTTCAGCGGTCTGCCGGTCGTCTCGGCCCTGTTCGGCGCGGTCATCGGCGGAGGCCTGGAGATGGCGGCGGCCACGCATGTGCGCGTTGCCGACACGACGGCCTTCTTCCAGCTGCCCGAGGGGCGGCGCGGCATTTTCGTGGGCGGCGGCGCGTCTGTCCGGGTGGGGCGCATTCTCGGGGCGGACAGGATGACGGAGATGATGCTGACCGGACGCAGATACGATGCCGCCGAAGGTCTGGCTCTCGGACTTGCGCATTATACCGTCGAAGAGGGCGCTGCGCTTGCCAGGGCCCAGGAGCTGGCCCGCCGGATCGCCTCCAACGCGCCGCTGTCCAATTACATCATGATCCAGGCGCTCGCGCGGATTGAGGACATGTCGAAAGCCGACGGGCTGTTCACCGAAAGCCTGTGCGCGGCAATCACCCAGACCAGCCCGGATGCGGTAGAGGGCCTTGCGGCCTTTCTGGAAAAACGCAACCCGACCTTCAGGTGACGTCATGAAAAAATCCGCACCCGAACCCGCACTTGAGACGGGCGTCCACAGTATCAGCGACAGGACCCTGCGCGCGTTTTACGGTTACCAGATGAAACGGACTTTCAACGCCATCCAGTCGGATCTGAACCGGACGTTGAAGCCTTTCGATCTGCGGATGCTGACATATACCGCCCTCGTTCTGGTGGTGGACAATCCCGGTCTCAGTCAGGCGCAGCTTGCCGAGGCCATGGATATCGAACGGCCCAATCTCGTTGTCATCGTCGATGAGCTGGAACGGCGGGAGCTGATCATCCGCGACCGGCTGCCGAAAGACCGCAGGGCCTACGCCCTTAAGGCAACGCTGGCCGGAAGACGTCTTTATGAAAAGAGCGTTGCGGCGGTCTCCGCGCATGAGAAGGCTTTCCTGCAGGGCGTGGATGCGGAGGCTTTCGCGGTGGCGATGAATGTCATGCAGCGTGTCGAGAAGAACCGTCAGCGGCAAAGCTGACACGGCATTGGGAGGAAACAGTCATGAAACGCACATCGAAATTTCAGTCTCATGCCGTTGAGAAGCAACAGCGCGCTGACGGGTCAATCCTGCTGACATCCCGTCATACGCTCAGCCCGGCGGTCGAGCGTACCGGTGACTGGCTGCATTTATGGGCGAAGGCTGCGCCGGAACGGGTTTTTCTGGCGGAGCGAAGCGGCGCCGGCTGGCGGCAGGAATCCTATGAAAGCGTGCTCGGCCAGGTGCGTGCAATCGGTGCGTCGCTGCTGGCACGTGGAATGGGACCGGATACGCCGATCCTGATCATGTCGGGCAATGGTGTCGATCACGGTCTTCTGGCGCTGGCCGCGCAGTATGTCGGTATTCCCGTCGTGCCTGTCGCCGAACAATATTCGCTGGTTCACGGCGCTCACGGCCGCCTCAGGGAAGTCATCGGACTGATCCGTCCGCGCATGGCCTATGTGGTGGATGCCGACCAGTTCGCGGAAGCACTCGCTCTCGATGCGCTGCATTCAATCGAGATCGTTGCCAGCCGTCCGGGGTCTGCACAGGTGACCGCGTTCGCCGAACTCCTGAAGGGGGACGACAGCGTCGATGTCGACGCGGCGTTTGCGGGAGTGACCGCAGACACGGTCGGCAAGATCCTGATGACCAGCGGGTCCACCTCCAGTCCCAAGGGCGTTCCGACGACCCACCGCATGATGTGCGTCAACCAGGCCCAGCTTGCGGACGCCCTGCCGTTCCTGCGGGAACGTCCGCCGGTGATCATGGACTGGCTGCCCTGGAATCATGTTTTCGGCGGCTCGCATAATTTCAACATGATGCTGGCCAATGGCGGCAGTTTTTACATCGATGACGGCAAGCCGGTGAAGGGGCTGTTCGAGCGCACGCTGGAAAACCTGTCGCTGCAGACCGGCACCCTGGCGTTCAACGTGCCGCTCGGTTTCGGCATGCTGCTCGGCGCACTTGAGAAGGACGACGGCCTGAGGCAGCGCTTTTTCGAAGGGCTCGACCTGATCTTCTATGCGGGGGCTTCCCTGCCGCAGGAAGTCTGGTCGGGTTTCGAGCGTATGGCGATGGAGGTGAAGGGGGAAATTCCGCTGATGACCTCTTCCTGGGGGCTCACGGAGACCGCGCCCTGCGCGATGATGCAGCAGGAACCGGCGCCGCGCTCCGGTATCGTCGGCGTACCCGTGAACGGCGTCACGGTGAAGCTGCTTCCCGATGAGGACATGCGCTGCGAGGTGCGCGTCAAGGGCCCGAATATCATGCAGGGCTATTTCAACGATCCTGAAAAGACAGAGGCGGCTTTCGACGAGGAAGGCTTCTTCATCACCGGCGATGCGATGGTGTTCCTTGACGAGAACGATCCCGACAAGGGGATGCGTTTCGACGGCAGGATGTCGGAGGATTTCAAGCTGCAGTCCGGCACCTGGGTGCGGGCAGCGCAGTTGAAACTCGACATGCTGTCCCGCATGGCGCCGCTCGCGGCAGATCTTGTTATCACCGGTGCGGACCGCAAGCAGATCGGGGTGATGATTTTCCCGAATGTCGCGGAACTGAACCGCGAAGGCTTCAGTCTTCAGGAGGAGGGCGGGGCCTATGGCTGCGCACTGCTGCAGGGAGAAATCCACCGTAGGCTTAGCGAACGGGCGCGCGAGATCAGCGGCAGCTCGGCGCTTGTGTCCCGCGCCATTGTTCTTAGCGAACCGCCGTCCATGCCGGAGGGCGAAATGACGGCCAAGGGCAATCTGAACGTCCGCAAGGTGCTGACGCGCCGCGAGAAGCTGCTGGAGCGGCTTTACAACGACAACGACCCGGCTGTGGTCACGATTTGAGGGGAAACCGAGATGGTCGACATTTCAAAAGTCCGGGCGATCGATATCCATACCCACGCGGAGGAACCCTGCGGTTGTCATTCCGATGACGGCTATGACGACTTGCAGTCAACGATGGCGAAATATTTCCGCGCGCCGTGGAGCCACCCGCCGACCGTGCCGGAAACCGCTGCCCATTACCGCGAGCAGAACATTGCCGCGGTGATCTTTCCGGTCGATGCTGAACGCGAAACCGGTTACCGCCGTTACAAGAACGAGGAAGTTGCCGAACTCGCTGCCGAGAACGACGACGTCCTGATCCCCTTTGCCTCGATCGATCCGCACAAGGGCAAGCTCGGCGCGCGCGAAGCCCGGCGGCTGATCTCCGAGTTCGGTATCAAGGGCTTCAAGTTTCATCCGACCATGCAGGGCTTCTATCCGAATGACCGCATGGCCTATGAATTGTACGAGGCCATCGCCGAGGCGGGCGCAATCGCATTGTTCCACACCGGCCAGACCGGCGTCGGCAGCGGCATGCGCGGCGGCAACGGGATGCGGCTGAAATACTCCAATCCAATGTATATGGACGATGTCGCGGTCGACTTTCCGGACATGAAGATTATCCTCGCCCATCCGTCCTTCCCCTGGCAGGAAGAGGCCCTGGCCGTCGCCCAGCATAAACCGAATGTCTATATCGACCTGTCGGGCTGGTCGCCGAAATACTTCCCCGAAATTCTGGTGAAATACTGCAATTCGATCCTGAAGAAGAAGGTGCTGTTCGGCTCCGACTGGCCGATGATAACGCCGGAGCGCTGGCTGGCGGACTTCGAAAAGATCGCCATCAAGGATGAGCTGCGTCCTGACATCATCAAGGGCAACGCTGCGCGGCTTCTGGGCCTGACATGAGTGCTCCCGCGCTCAGCCACTTCTGCGATCTGGAAGTGCAGCTCGGCCCTGTTCGGGAAATGGGGCAGGGACGCTGCGGCGGACGCCGTATCATTCCGATCATCGGCGGAACGGTGACGGGAAAGATCAGCGGCAGGGTGCTTGAACTTGGCGCCGACTGGCAGACGATCCTTGCCGACGGTTCGGCCGATATCGACACGCGCTATGCCTTCGAAACCGATGACGGAGCGCTGATCGAGATCGTCAACAAGGGCGTGCGGCACGGACCGCCGGAGCTCCTGCAGGCCTTGGCCCGTGGGGAGGATGTCGATCCGGCGCATTATTATTTTCGTACAACGGCTCGTCTGGAGACAGGGGACCCGAGATACGAATGGGTTAACCGGATGATCTTTGTGGGCACCGGCAGACGGCTCGCCGCCACTGTTCTCGTATCGCTCTTTTCCGTTGACTGAGGACCTGTTCCGATGAAACCGTTTTCCGCGCCGCTCGACGACATACTCTTTTCGCTGAACCACGTTGCCGGGGCCGGCAGTCTTGCGAACTGGGACGGCGATCTGGCTTTTGAAATCGGTCAGCATTTCGCGGCCTTCGCCGAAGAGCAACTGGCGCCGCTCAACGAGCCGGGCGACCGTCTGGGATGCCGGCTGGAAGGTGGACGGGTGCGGATGCCGGAAGGTTTCGCCGAAGCCTACAAGGCTTACGCCGAACAGGGCTGGCCGGGTCTGACGGTTCCGGAGGAATTCGGCGGCCAGGGCCAGGACGGCACGGTGCTGGCTGTCACGTCGGAGATCTTTTCCGGTGCGAACCACAGCCTGCAGATGGTGACCGGTCTCGTGCCGGGCGCCGTCAGCACGCTGTTGTCCTTTGGCACTTCTGACCAACAGGCACGTTTCGTCCCCTCGCTGGCTTCGGGCGGTGCGCTGGCAACCATGTGCCTGACCGAACCGGAGGCGGGATCGGATCTTGGCCGGATTCGCTGTAAGGCTGTTCCTTCCGGGAGCGGCTGGAGCCTGACGGGAGAGAAGATCTTCATTTCCGGTGGCGATCAGGACATGAGCCAGAACATCCATCATCTTGTGCTCGCGCGCACCTCGGATGACGGGGTGAAGGGGCTTTCCCTGTTCATGTCTCCCTGCACGCGTGCGGACGGGTCGCGCAATGCAATCTCCGTTACCCGGATCGAAGAGAAGATGGGACTGCACGCCTCGCCCACCTGCCAGCTCGCCTTTGACGGGGCGGAGGCGGAACTCATCGGTGAGGCGGGCGCGGGACTGCGGGCGATGTTCACCGTGATGAACCACGCAAGGGTCGATGTGGCGCTGCAGGGTGTCGCCCATGCCGCGCGCGCCTTCGATATCGCGAGAACCTATGCCGCCGAGCGCGTTCAGGGACGCGGGCCCGACGGCAAGTCTGTCACCATCGACAGGCATGCGGATGTCCGCAGGATGCTCGACGAAATCGATAGTCTGGCATTGGCCGGGCGCGCGGTGGCGCATCTGACCCTTGTTGCCATCGAAACCGGCGACACACCCGATCTTGCCGAGTTCCTCAAGCCGGTGGCAAAGGTCTACTGCTCGGAAGCGGGAATGCGCGCCGCCGAACTGGGCATGCAGGTCCTGGGTGGTTACGGCTATCTGCGCGAATACGGGCTGGAGCAGATCTACCGCGACGCCCGTATCACGGCGATCTACGAAGGGGCAAACGGCATTCACGAGAAGGCCCTGGTGACCCGTCTGCTTTCCGGACCGGCGGGGGATGCATTCGAAACCTTCCTGTCGGAGGAATGCACCGCCCGGCAGATCGGCCGGCAGGCGCTTGAAGTCTCCCTTGAGACATGGCGCGGCGCCCGCGAGCGGATCGCGGCGTGTTCCGATCCCGGACCACAGGTGCATGCCTTCATGCAACTGACGGCCGGCGCCCTTGTCTTGTGCTTGTGGGCGCGTATGGCGGAGGCAGCGGACCGTCATCCCGACCCCCGGCGCATCAGGCGTCTCGCGGACAGGGCGCTGGGCCTCGGTGACGCGCAATCCGCCTCTGGATGACCCTTGGTAAGGGCCTGAAAACTTCAAAAGGATCGAAAATTCCGGGAACTCTTGGCGATGCGTTTCGTTCTCCACGTATCGGGAGCCGGCAGGTGTCGGCTCCAGAATGCATGAGCAGGCTGCCCGGTCGTCAGGACCGGCGGCGGTCTGTCTACCAGCAAGGAGAATTTTCATGAAACGGTTCAGCAAAATCGCTCTGGCGCTGACCGGCGCAACGCTTCTGGCAACGCCTGTCATCGCGGCCGACACGGGCCCGGGCGTCAAGATCGGTACGCTTACCTGTGCGGTTGAAGGTGAAACGAACTTCATCGTCGGATCCAATGCCACGCTCAGCTGCACCTTCGAACCGGCCAATGGCGCCCAGGCTGCCTATTACACCGGTACGGTCCGGGAATTCGGCCTGGATATCGGAACCACGACCAATGCGACCCTCGTCTGGGGCGTTCTGGCGCCGAGCGCCGATATGGAAGCGGGTGCCCTTGAGGGCGAATACGGCGGTGTTACCGCCGGTGCGAGCCTCGGTGCCGGCGTAAAGGCAAACGCTCTGATCGGCGGTTTCGACAAGTCCATCGCGCTTAACCCGATCAGCGTCGAAAGCCAGACGGGGACCAACCTGACCCTGGGTGTCAGCTACCTGTCGCTGAAGGCGGCCGGTTAATTGGACTAGTTGATTGGTTTTATTGAAGGGCCGGCTTTGCCGGCCCTTTTCTTTTGCCGGCTAATAACCGGCCACATAACCCCTCCAGAGTAGGCCTGTCATGCCAAGGCAAGGATGAGGTCGATTACAGAAATTCTCGATGCCCGGGAGGGTAGTTCAGGTTGGCGGGGCGGCTGCCGGTTCGCTCCATCGGACAGGGCGCCGAGGGTCTGACATGTTTCTGCTTTTACCTGCCTTGTAACGGTCTCACCGCTCGGGACTATTCCAGACATTCATATCGGTCTGTCGCCGATCGTTGCGCCTGTGGCCGATCAGATCACCATCGGATCAATCCGGAAGTGGATTCTTTACGCACTTGCAGTGCGAACACTGCCTTGGGCGTCTCCCTGAAACCCTGAATTCGCTTGTACGCAACACGCTACAGGACGGCGGCTGACATTCCTGACGGGGAAGTCTGAGTTAGCGCCTTGTCGCCGGACCGGCTGTGCTTCCGGGAGCGCTTGTTTTCCCGTGACACTCAACCCCTTGTTCCCGTGTTGCCGAGGGGGGCCATCGTGTTTCCCTCATTGGAGCTTCTAACGAGTGAAGGCGTTGTGATGCTGCTTGGGCTGATGCTTCGGTGCTGGCTTTGGCAGCGCTGGGCTATGTCGTCGTCCGAAGCCTTAGGCTCGTACTCAAATGACGAAGGCAGATCGGCTGGTAGCGACAAGCGACCTGGGGGCAGGGAGGCTGTGTTGTGGGATGCCTCACAGCGCGCATGGCGCTTCGCGCTGTTTTGCAAGGTTCAAAAGACATAATGCAAAAAAAAACGGACCGCATTTCGCGGCCCGTTGTTTGAGTGTGGATCAACGATCCGGGGCAAGTCCCGATCCGTTAACGCAGCATCGTGCTTTCCGGGTTGGACTTGAAGGCTGCCGGGTCGAAGGTTTCGGCATTCTCAAGGTCCGATTTGGTGAACGGCACGGTGATCATCAGATCGTTGTTTTCCGTCTGGAACAGCTTCAAGCTGTCAAAGGAAACAGCAACCGGCTTTTCACCGAAGCCAAGGAAACCACCGACGTCGATGATGACCGCTTTCGCCTGGCCTTCTTCGTCGAGCAGAACCTGGGACACTTCACCGATATTGGATTCCGTACCGGTATGAACTTCCGTGCCGATCAGTTCGGCAGTCGAAATGGTGGTGGCATCGACCTCGGTCATTGCGCCGGCCATTTCAGTGTTTTCATCGTCGGTCAGGGACGTTTCTTCGGCTGAAGTGGTATCGATCCGCTTTTTCGCAGGATCAATGGCTTCAGTGCGAACCGAGTCCACCATCTTGTTGGCGCCTTCGGCAACCTTGTCCATTTCATCCTTCACGGACGACGTGCTCATCCAGTTCGGAATATGGTCCGGACGTTCATAGGCGGGAGCATTTTCAAGCTCTTCCTTGGAAGCGTCGGTTGCAATGTCGAATTCACCATCGTTCTTCGACACGAAGGAAAGGCGTTCGAATTCAACGGCGACGTCTTTTTCAGCGATGCCGAGGAAACCGCCGACGCCGACAATTACAGCGCGTACGTTACCGTCACGGCCGATGACGACGTCATTGATGTCGCCGATGGTTTCAGCGTCATCGCTTTCGCCGGACATTACGGACTCGCCGATCATGTTTGACGCCAGGATGCCGCTTGTTGCGTCGGTCGCAAGCGTCTGAACTTCGAACTCGTAGACGCGGATGTCGTTTTCGACCGAGCTCTCGGCGCCAGCCTTCGGCATGGTAGCCGTCTGAGCAAGGGCTCCGGTGGTCATCAGAGCTGCGACAGCGGTTGTTGCAAGAAGATTGCGAATCATTTTGTTAGTCCTTTCTGATTTCTGTTTGAAATCTCATATGACACTCAGTAAACTTCTGAGTTTGATTTGAGTTCCCAAAAAAATACGCGCCCTGAGGCGCGTATTTATTAAATTTATTCTTCTTATATGGGTGCTGCAGATTATATGGTCGCTGTAGAGCCTTTCGGGCCGGCCAGCAGCCAGACGATGAAGCCAACCACCGGGAAAACGATGATCCCGAGGATCCAGAGCAGCTTGGCCACTGTCGAAGCACCGCTTCCCAGAACCTTGATGATTGCGTAAATATCCAGGACCAGAATGATCAGACCCAAAATTCCATATTCCATGACAAACCTCCGAATTGAACTGTGGGTACAACGCATGTCGGTCGACAATGGTTCCAGAAAGATTTCGCAATAGCTGAAATAAAATGACGGATCGCGAATATCGGAGAAAGAAACCGGGAACTATTCGGGATTGGCTGCGTTTAGGCCATGTAACTCAATAGAAGGAGCACGCTATGCTTTCCTGGGCATTGTTTTTCTTGGTGGTTGCTCTGATTGCAGCCGTTCTCGGTTTCGGTGGAATTGCCGGGACCGCCGTCTCGATCGCCAAACTGATTTTCTTTGTGGCGATTGCCCTCTTCCTGATTTCCGCCATTGCGCATGCATTTCGTGGACGCCGGGTCTAGGAGGTTCCGATAGGATCAAAAAAGGGCGCCCTCGGCGCCCTTTTTTGCTGTCTTTTGTCTGGCAGTCGCAGTCTTGAAGGGCCCTTTCATCGACCGGCGTGTCGGCTCAGGCGTTTTTATTGCTTCTGATGGTATGACGCACGGACCTCAGGCAATCGGCAATCTGCTTACGGTCCGGTCGGCTGCGGATAACCAGGTTCGCATCCGAGGCAATATCCAGAAGCTGGCTTTCAAGCAGCGGCAGATGTTCCGGCCGGCAAACCCTGGCCATCTTTTCGAGAGCGGTGATGAGATGATCCAGGACCAGGATATTGGACATTGAGGACTGCCGCAGGGGCCGCACCGCGGCGTTCAGTATGTCTCTGACCGGCAAAAGTTTCATCCAGAGCCTGGGCGTGTCATCGTCGTCCTGAAGGAGTGAACTCGGCGCGCCGCGCTGCAGGATGCGGGCGAGCGAAGCTGATAGATGATCCACGGCGCTGATGGCCGTATAAGCATCGTTGATGCCAGGCGATAGAGCCCGAAGCGCGATCTCGACCATCAGGTGAACCGAGAACTGAATATCCCCTTCCGGCGCGCGTGCCTTTCCGATCCGGAACGCAAGCCGGAGCCCCTTGACGTCCGGCTCTTCGACCTTGGTGCGGACTTCGGCGATCGGCATTCCTTCAATGACGAACGCCCCGGCGGGGACGAGCACTTCGACGAAGCCGTCCAGATCCCTGGCAAGGGTCATCAGCTTTGCGCTGTCGATGAATGTGACATAGCCGCTTTCGGTCGCCGGGACGGGATGAACGGGCAGGGACGGGATCAGCTCGCGATCATTCGGCTGTTCGCGCGGCTCGCTTGACAGCAACGTATCGATGGATGTGCGCAGCGATGCCTGGATGCGACCGATCTCCGTGTCGATGCGGATCCGGCTGGCGACATCGTTGACGAAATACACCAGCCAGAAAAAACTGATCGCCGCCAGCGCGATCGAAATGGTGACCGAGAACCGTACATCCCGGGTTCCATCGATCATGAACAGCACGAGAAGCGCATAGAGGAACGTAGCACCCAGCAGGCCGATGGTTATCTGAGTGGTACGGTTGCTGGCGAATGTCTCCAGCAGACGCGGCGAGATGTTGCCGGCGGCCAGCGTGAAGACGACCAGCGTCAGGGAGTAGACAAGACTTATCACCGACATCATCGCGCCGGCGATGGTCGACAGCACGGACCGGGCGCCATCCGCTCCGATCACCTCGAACTTGATCGCGCTGAACGCCCCTTTCAGGAGCCCCAGATCGTCGACCAGCAAGGCGAAAAGAGCAAGGACGGCGCCGAGCAGCGCTATACATACGGGAATGAAGAGGAAGCCTTTGAACAGCCTGATGAGGGCTTGTTCACGGGCATCTTCGCGGTAGGCCAGTCCCATGTTCGCGGTCCTCGCAGTCAGGGGGCCGCGCAACCGGTCAGCGCGGCGGTTACCTCAGGCCGAAAAATGGGATGTCTGGTGTCAGACGGTCAAGGCATCGTTGATCATGGACGCGGACTCGGCGATGGCAACTTCCGAGCGTTCAAATCGTTCGACACCACTCATGAGATCTTCCAGGCGCAGGCGGGCACGGGAGACGCGGCTCTTGACCGTTCCGATCTTCACACCGAGAATTTCCGCGGCTTCCTCGTAGGAAAATCCGCTGGCGCCGATCAGGATCAGAGCTTCGCGCTGGTCGTCCGGCAGTACCTGGAGAGCGCTGAGAAAGTCCCTCATTTCGAGGTGGCCGTTTTGCTGGGGCTTGGATTCCAGAGACGCGGCATGTTCTCCGTCGGGATCGGCCACTTCACGCTGCATTTTCCGACCGACCGAATAGTACTGGTTACGCAGAATGGTGATGAGCCAGGCAGTCAGATTGGTGCCTTCGGTGAACTTGTCCTTGTTGGCGATGGCTTTGGCGAGGGTTTCCTGAACCAGGTCGTCGGCGCGGTCACGATTGCCGCTGATGGATCTGGCGAAGGCCCGCAACCGCGGAATCGAGGCAACCAGATCCTCTTTGAACTGATTGTTGCTCATTCAGCGGCCTCCTCGTCAGCACTGTCTTCTTTTGGATCGTTGTCATCCAGTGAGGAGAGCAATTGAAGCATGTCGTCGGGGATGTTCTCCGAGAGTGCCTCGTCATATACTTTCTTGAGCTGGCTGCCGATCCAGTCTTCTTTCGACGTCGCACCGGCCGTTGGATTTATGATTCCAAAATCGTTTGCCGTCGACTTCGAATGTGTCTTGCTTGCCATCGCTTATTCCTAGTTCATGTTGGGGCCGAGACCCGAGTTTGATAAAATAACGCCGTACGGAAAAAAAAGTTCCCGATGCGTGGAACTTTTTTTGAACTTACGCATTTCCACCAACAGGCGGTGCTTGTCACCTTCCCGCATTTGACCGCGTACAAGCGGCGGCAAAGTAAGGATTAACTTGATGTCCGTGAGTCTATCACAAGAAATTGCGCCTCTGTTGCCATATCTGCGTCGCTACGCACGCGCCTTGGCCGGAACCCAGAAAAGCGGGGATGCGTATGTCCGGGCGTGTCTGCAGGCGCTTGTAGCCGACCAGTCGATCATCGACACGTCCGATGGGGTCAAGATCGCCCTCTACAGACTGTTTCATGTGCTCTGGAACGCGACAGTGATCCCGCCTGCAGGCGACGATGGCAGCGTATCCATTTTTGAACAGACCGCCCAGCAGCGCCTGGCTTCCATGGCTCCCGAAAGCCGTCAAACCCTTCTGCTGACAACGCTGGAAGGGTTTTCGATTCCGGAAACAGCAAAAATCATCGACAGGTCCGAGGACGACGTCACCAAGCTGGTAAGTGCGGCCATTGACGAGATCGACAGGCAGACCAAAACCGATGTCCTGATCATCGAAGATGAGCCGCTGATTTCCATGGATCTGATCGAAATCGTCGAATCTCTCGGCCACAATGTCACGACCGTTGCCCGGACGGCCGGCGATGCGGTCGCGGCCGCGAAGGTTCAGAAGCCGGGTCTCGTGCTGGCGGATATCCAGCTTGCAGACGGTTCCTCCGGGATCGATGCGGTCAAGGAGATCCTGACCGAGCTCAACGTGCCGGTGATTTTCATCACCTCGTTCCCCGAACGTCTCCTGACCGGAGAGCGACCGGAACCGACCTTCCTGATCACCAAGCCGTTCAATCCAAACACCGTGAAAGCCGGCATCAGCCAGGCCCTGTTCTTCAACGGGGCGGATGCTGTCGCAGCCTGAGCGGTCGGAGAGGGGCTTGCCACGGGCAAGAAAAGTGGCTGTTTCATACGGAGCCGACATGCGGCGTGATCACTTCTTCGGTGTTCGGGGGAGCGACCGTCGCGTGGAGGCGTTTCGTCATGATCGCGCTCTGTCCAGAGCCCCGGAGGGGAGGCGGGAGTTTCCCGCCTGCGCCCTTCAGTGGTTGTTGAGCCAGCCGTCGATTTCCTTCTCGGCTTCTTCACGGGTCTTGCCGTACTTCTGCTGGATGAGGCCGGCGAGTTCAGTGCGGCGACCTTCGACCTTGTCGAGTTCGTCGTCGGTCAATTCACCCCATTTCACGCGCGCCTTGCCTTTGAATTCGCGCCAATTTCCTTCAATCTGGTCCCAATTCATAACTCGAAGTCTCCTGTTGTTCGTGACATCAGGAAAACGGCTTCCAGTATCAAAGGTTCCACGAGAATACGCTACGCCGGACGGGAAAACGTTGACAGTCAGAAATAAATGGCTTGGAGAGATGGCCGTGCCGGATGACTTTAGGTCAGCCGGAAGAAGAGACTTCAAACACGCCGGCTGGAGTGCCGAATAATGTTTTCCGACATCCTGTCCTATCTTTTCGGCGATCCGTCGCTCAGGTCGCTCGATTATTACATGCGCTGGCGCGAGGACCTCATCTGGGTTCATGCGATTTCGGACGCCCTCATTGCACTTTCCTATTTCGCCATACCGCTCGCGATCTTCTGGTTTCTGAGAAAACGTCCCGACATTCAGGGCATGACGCGCAACGTCGGGTATCTGCTGACCACTTTCATTTTCGTCGGCGCCGTAACGCAGACAATGACATTCATGACGTTGTGGTGGCCGGTATTTGGCGCACAGGGCATCCTGAAGCTGGCGACCGCACTCGTGTCCATCGCGACGGCCGTTGTCGTCTGGCAGATCCTGCCGAAGCTTCTTGCCATTCCCTCCATGGACGACCTGGAGCGCGCAAATGAACTGCTGAAGGCGGAAAACCTGGAACTGAACGATGAAGTCGGCAGGAGCCGGATCGAGCTGAACCTCATCAACTCCAAATTCGAGATGGCGCTGACGGGGTCGAACATTTCGGTGTTCTCTCAGGACTCGGACCTGCGCTACACTTGGATCCACAATCCCCGGTTCGGCTTCGGCAACAAGGATGTTCTGGGCAAAACAGACGCTGAAATCCTGCCGGCGGAGACCACCGAGGAAATCGTGCCGCTGAAGCGGGCTGTCATGGAGACCGGCGAATCTGCGTCGACCTATATCGCGATCGACGATCCGGAAGCGGGCACGATATTCCTGGATCTGATCGTGCATCCGACGCGCGATGCGGCGGGCAGGATCGATGGTGTTCTGTGTACCGCCGTCGATATGACCGAAAAGAACCTTTACGAAATCCGGCTGGCATCCATGGCGAGCCAGCTCGCGGAAGCCAACAAACGGTTCGAAACGGCACTGGAAGGGTCGCTCATCACCGTGTTCGAGCAGGACATGGACCTGAAGTATGTCCATATCGTCAACCCGCCACAGGGCTTTGATCAGGAAAACTTCATCGGCATGACCGATTCGGATCTTGTGTCGGAGGAAGACCAGATCAAGATCCTTCCGGCGAAGAAAAAGGTTCTGGAAACCGGCGAAAGCGAAGTCATCGAATTCGATGTGGAACTGGGCGGCAGGACCAGGAACTACAATCTGCGCCTCGACCCGGCGCGTGACCGGACGGGCAAGGTGTCCGGTGTTATCGGCACAGCGGTGGATCTGACTCACAAGCGGGAAAACGAGCGCCAGATGCATCTGGTCATGCGTGAACTCACCCACCGTTCGAAAAATCTTCTGGCCGTCATCCAGGCGATGGCGCGTCAGACGGCGGCACGGTCCGACACGACCGACGGTTTCGTGGAGAGTTTTTCCGCCCGGCTCCAGGCGATGGCCGCGAGCCACGATCTGCTTGTTTCCCAGTCGTGGTACGGGGCGGACCTGCGCGAGCTGATCGTGGCGCAATTGTCCCAGTCGATCGATCCCACCAGTCCGCGGATCAGCCTGAAGGGTGTGTCCCACACGATTACGGCGGAGGCCGCCCAGAACCTGGGGCTGGCGCTGCACGAACTGATAACCAATGCGGCAAAATACGGCGCACTTTCGGTGGTGGATGGCAAGCTGGCCATTTCCTGGGAACAGCACGGTGACAAGATCCTGCTGGACTGGAAAGAGAGCGGCGGGCCCGAGGTGTCGGAGCCCAAGCGCAACGGCTTCGGGCGGATGCTGCTTGAAAAGCTGGTTGGACCGTCCCTGGACGGAGAAGTGAAAATCGATTTCTCGCCGGAAGGCGTAAACTGCACGATTGAGATCCCGGTCAAGCATATCGCGAGTTAAGGCCGGGCCTCTTGACCTGGCGTACAGGCAGGGCAGCTTCTTTCAGCGCCCGCCGTAACTGCGCTTACGCCGGTTGAGAGCTGCCAGCGCCGCATCTATCTCCCGGATCATCCTGTCGGTGTCGTTCCTGCCGCCAGTGGACAGAAGCGCAGCCTGCCTCAAGGTTGCTCGCCAGGTCAGCAGAGCGGTTCTCTTTTGATCCGCCGAAAGCGATGGATCGTTCAGAACAGCTTGCGCGGTGCTGAAACCCGCAAATCGTTTTGGAACGCTTATCATGACAACTTGCCGCCGGAACTGATTTTAAAAAACTACGCGCAATCCGGGCCGGGCCGCTTTCAGGGGATTGCCCTGAAAGCGGCCGTTCTCCTGGAGGACGGCGGTAGCCTGCCGGAAATGTCTTCCGGTACCGCAGTGACGTCAGACCGTCACCAGGGCCCGCAGCATCCACGCAGCCTGCTCGTGAAAGGCGATACGCTCGGTGAGAAGGTCCTCGGTAACCGGGTCTTCATTGTCCCCGGCATAAGCGACCATGTCGCGCATCTCGGCCGAAATCATTTCGTGGCTGCGAACCAGATCCTCGATCATGTCCTGCGCATTCGGCATGCCGCCGGACGGCAGGTGAATGGTCAGGTTCAAGGTGCCTTCCTGCACATTGACCGGCGCACGGTGGCCGAGGGCGCGAATGCGCTCCGCCAGTTCGTCCGTGGCGGCGAACAGGTTCTCGTAGTGCTCTTCCGTGAGGTCATGGATGGCCTTGAACATCGGGCCCACAACGTTCCAATGGTAGAGATGCGACTTGATGGTGAGGATATAGGTTTCCGCAAGAATGACGGACAGATGCTTTGCGAGCTGTTCGCGGACGTCGGCTGAGACACCTGTGTTGATATTGTCGGACTTGGGCGTTTCGATCTCAAGAATCTGCGTGGCGGACATTGGCTTTCCTTTCCTGAATTGAATTTCCTGGCTTCAGACTTTCGCCTGAATGGCCTCTTGAAGGAAAAGTCACTGGCGCTGGATCGGTTCCTGAATTGCTTCAAAAAAATCTGAATTTACGTTTGAATATGAGTTTGCCTCTTGAAGTAACGTAATTGTTATTTTTCAATCAACATAAATTCACTCTCGGGTGTTTGACGTACTTTAATTAGTTAAAATAAGGGATTTTGTTCTCTAATAATTAATTCCGATTTGTCTTTCGAGATAAAGACCTTCCCTTCTCTGTTGGGAACCATCTGAATTCATGAGCGTTGTCTGAACTGTACTTATTCTGCACGTGCTCTCAGCGTGGATGTGCCGACAGGCGGTGGACGCCGTGATTTTCCGACTGCGGAAGATTTCCTCGTCTCTGAGCCGCGCGCGGCGTGCAGTTCGAAACGACAGGAGCGGACGATGGCCGATAAAGACAGACCCAGCATCAAGAATGAAGACACCTACGAAGCCCTGCGCGAAGAGGGCTACAGCAAGGAAAAATCCGCGCGCATCGCGAATGCTCAGGCGAATGACACGCAGGCGCCTTCAAAGAAGGGTGGCAAGGCAAAGCCGTACGAGGACTGGACCAGGGATGAGCTCTACGAACGTGCCAAGGAGCTCGAAGTCGAGGGCCGTTCAAAGATGGACAAGGCTGACCTGATCAGCGCCCTCCGCAACTGATCTCCTATGCCATTTCGTCTTCATTTGTGAGTTTACGCCCTAGGTGTGGAATCAGACGCCTTGAAGAAAATGCGGAACCAAAAGGCCCGTCTCCAGTTTACCGGGTGAACCGCGAGCCTGCATGCCCGCGGCCGGCGACCTCGACAGGTGCCGGAAATGAATTCAATCGAGATCTTTCTTCAGATTTCGGCAAACCTCGATACACAAACGGAGCGATATAATGGCAACTCCCAAATCCGCTACTGCTTCCACCGGCAATGCCGCCAATGACCAGGTAAGCGCGAACGACATCGAACGGGATATCGAACGTATCCGTGCCGATATTTCCTCGCTGGCCGGATCGCTGAAAAAATACGGTGCCGGAAAGACCGGCGAATATGCATCCAAGGCGAGCGCCGCGGGCGACGATCTGACGAAGATGTCCCAGGATGCGCTCAACACCCTGACCCGTGAACTCGACAATTACGAGCGCGCGCTGGTTTCCGGCGTCCGCCGTCATCCGCTGCAGTCGCTCGGCATCGCCGCCGGCGTCGGGTTCCTCATTGCCGCGCTGGTCCGCCGCTGATGGTCATGCGCGCCCTACCGCTGGCACTGAGCGCTGCGACGCGCGACATACGCATGGTGTATCGCCGTGCCAAGCGGAACGTGTTTTTGATGACGGTGGCGGGGGTGTGCTTTGCAACGGCCTATGTGGCCGGCCTCGCTGCCGTCTGGGCCTATCTTACGCCCCTGTGGGGGCCGGCGGAAGCCGCGGCACTGATTGCGGCGGTCATGGCCGGTATCGGCGTGCTGATCGTCGTGGCACTGAGCATTGTGAAACTCGTCGAAAGACGGCGTAACAGCCGGCGACGGGCGGCACAGCGTCTGTCCGCGGCAGCGGCACTTTCCATCCTGCCGCGTCTTACCAAATCCAAGAGCCTACTTGTCATAGCCGCCATCGGCGGCCTGGCGTTCCTGGCCACTCAGGGCGGCGATCGGGAGTGAATTCATTTCGCCCACGGCGCGCGGCCGCAGGTGCGTTTGAGCTGTTGCGGAGCGCCAGATGACACGTCAGATCGAAATCCCCGAAAGCATACAGACAGGCCCCGGCGAAAAACCGGTGTCTGTCTGGAGTGCCGATCCCGCCGTACGGATATCCCTGTTGATTCTTTGCGGGCTGGCCCTGACGGCCGCCCTCGATTTCGCGCAGGTGATCCTCGCGCCGATCTGTCTTTCTCTCATTGTGGGGACGCTGTTCG
This sequence comes from uncultured Roseibium sp., assembly GCF_947496995.1. Lineage (GTDB taxonomy): Bacteria > Pseudomonadota > Alphaproteobacteria > Rhizobiales > Stappiaceae > Roseibium. The sequence continues at coordinate 318,656 of NZ_CANMFD010000003.1, read as the reverse complement.
GTCCGGCTGCCGATCGCCTGTCGCGCATCGGCGTGCCGTCCTGGATGTCGGCGATTGCCATGGTGGTGCTGTTCGTGGCGCTGATCCTGACAACAGGAGCAGCTTTCGTTGTGCCCCTGTCCGACTGGATGGACAAGTTGCCACTGATATGGTCGCAGCTTCAGTCGCAACTCACCTCGTGGCAGGGCTTCTTCGCTTCGGTGGCCAGTCTTCAGAACGAGCTGCAGAACGCAATGGGCCAGTCGGGCAATATGCAGGTCAGTGTCGACGACACATCTGCCGTTGAAAGCGTGTTCTATTTCGCTCCGACGTTCGTGGCCCAGATCATACTGTTCCTGGCAAGCCTCTACTTCGTCATTCTGACCCGTCCGCATTTCCGCGAGACGCTGATGCGCATGTGCGACGATCATCATCAGCGCAGAAACGTCGCAACGGCGATCCAGGCGATCGAAACCCGGCTGTCCACGTATCTGGTCTTCATAACCTTCATCAATGTGGGCCTAGGTGCGTCAGTCGCCCTGGTGATGTGGGCTCTCGGCGTGCCCTCGCCACTGCTTTGGGGCATGCTGGCCGGAATGCTGAATTACATCGTCTATATCGGCCCTGCCGTTATGGTGGCCGTATTGATCGGCGTTGGTCTCGCGACAGGCAATACGCTGTTTGCGATCATGACGCCGCCGGCCGCCTATCTGGTGCTCAACCTCATAGAAGCGCAATTCGTGACGCCCATGGTGCTGGGCCGGACGATGACCCTCAATCCGTTCGTGGTGTTCCTCACAATTGCGTTCTGGATCTGGCTCTGGGGACCGGCCGGCGGCTTCGTTGCCGTGCCGTTGCTGCTGATCGCCTATTCGATCTTCGAAACCGTGGAACACCAGGCCGCCAGTCGGACACGTCTGGAGATCTGAGTGAACAATCCAAAGGGTTCTTAATCTTGAGCTTGCCCTTGTCCGTAAACCTGAGCCGCCCGGTGGGCGGCTTCAGCATGTGCATCGCCCCGGTTCGCTGCGGGAGAAAGATAGTCTGCTTTCAAGGGGAAGCACCATCCTGGCCTCGTCGCTCTGCGACCAGCCGCGTCGACAGTGGCCGCCACAGGGGTTTTCAATAAAGCAAAAGCCGCCCGTTTCCGGACGGCTTTTGCTTTGAAACCTTGTGTCTTGGGGCAATGTTATTCGGCGTGGAACGCCAGCATGCCGCCTGCCACCGGCCAGCCTGTGCAGGTGGTGGTGTTGTTGCCCGACACGCAACGCATGGGCCGGTCGTGTGCATCGGCCAGATCGATCTTGAGGTCACCCTTGCCTGTTGCGGCGGTGGTGACATCAAGCTGCGCCACGACAGGTGTCGGCGCAATGGTGGTGGCAGCCGTTGACGGGCTGGAAGCGATTTCTGCGGCGCTCAGTGCGCCGGCAAGGGCCACGGCCCCGAGAATGGTTGGCGTACTGACCGCCAGGATGCGTTTGCGTATCGTAATCATCATCAATACCTCCACCCCGTAAACGCACCAGTTAAAAAAAGGTTTCATCGGAAACGATTTGAAGCACGAGAACCTTGAAAGTGCCGGACTGTTCGCGTGGCACACTCAAATCGGATTGCCGCGGATATCCTCAACCGCAGACGCCTTGTGGGGGCGAGGCGGATCTCATACGGAGCCTGAAATATTTTAAGCTTGAAATTTTAGGGTTGAAGTAAATCCGATCCTGTGGTTCGCTGAGGTTACTGAAGCCAGCGCAAGGAGGTCGTATGCGGATCGCGTGTCTGGGCGGAGGGCCTGCAGGGCTCTATTTCGCCATCTCCATGAAATTGCGTGACCCCTCCCATGAGATTGATGTCATCGAGCGCAACCGCGCGGACGACACTTTCGGCTGGGGTGTGGTGCTTTCAGAAGAAACCCTGCAGAACCTGGCGGCAAACGATCCGGTCAGCGCCAAGGCCATTGGTGAAAATTTCGCCTATTGGGACGACATCGCGCTGCATATGTGCGGAGAACGGCTGGTTTCCTCCGGTCACGGCTTTTGCGGCATCGGCCGGATGAAGCTGCTTATGCTCCTGCAGCAGCGCGCGCGGGAGCTGGGCGTCAATCTGAAGTTCGAGACGGAAGTGGCAAGCGCGGAGGATTATCGCCGCGACTATGACCTGGTGGTTGCCAGCGACGGTCTGAACTCCAGGACCCGGACGCTTTATGCCGATACCTTCAAGCCGGATATCGACCAGCGTTTGTGCCAGTTCGTCTGGCTCGGTACGCACCAGACTTTCGCGGATGCCTTCACGTTCATCTTCGAGGAAACGGAGCACGGCTGGGTCTGGGCGCATGCCTATCAGTTCGATGCCGACACGGCGACTTTCATTGTTGAATGCACGCAGCAGACCTTCGATGCCTTCGGCTTCGGCGAGATGAGCCAGCAGGACAGCATCCGGACCTGCGAGGAGATCTTCAAGGATCATCTGGGTGGTCATCCCCTGATGACCAATGCAAAACACATCAGGGGCTCGGCCTGGATCCGCTTCCCGCGTGTCCTGTGCGAAAAATGGAGCCATGAGAATGTCGTCCTTCTGGGCGACGCGGCGGCGACTGCGCATTTCTCCATCGGGTCGGGAACCAAGCTGGCGCTGGAATCTGCGATGTCCCTGGCGAACCTCCTGCATGAGGAGGCGGATATGGCGTCCGCCTTTGCGCGCTACGAAGCGGAGCGCCGGCTCGAGGTTCTGCGCCTGCAGTCTGCGGCGCGCAACTCGCTGGAATGGTTCGAGCACGTGGAGCGCTATCTGCATCTCGATCCGGTTCAGTTCAACTATTCCATGCTGACGCGCTCCCAGCGGATCAGTCACGAAAACTTGCGTCTGCGCGATCCGCAATGGTTGGAGTCCGCTGAGCGCTGGTTCATGGAACAGGCAGGCGTCAGCGCCGACAAGCCGGTACGGCCGCCGATGTTCGCGCCGTTCAAGCTGCGTGGCATGGAGCTGAAGAACCGCATCGTCGTGTCGCCCATGGCCCAGTACAAGGCCGTCGACGGTGCGCCGACCGACTGGCATCTGGTGCATTACGGCGAACGCGCCAAGGGCGGGGCGGGACTGGTCTTTACCGAGATGACCTGCGTCAGCGCGGAAGGCCGCATCACGCCGGGATGTCCGGGTCTTTATGCACCCGGACATGAGGCCGCCTGGAAGCGGCTGACGGATTTCGTCCATTGCGAAACGGATGCGAAGGTCTGCTGCCAGATCGGCCATTCGGGCCGTAAAGGTTCGACGCGGATCGGGTGGGAAGGCATGGACCAGCCTTTGCCGGACGGCAATTGGGAGCTGGTCTCGGCCTCCGCCGTTGCCTGGTCGGACAACAACGCGGTGCCGCGGGCGATAACGCAGGCCGAAATGGACACGATCAGGGACGAGTTCGTGGCCGCCGCTGAAATGGCCGAGCGCGCCGGTTTTGACATGATCGAGCTGCATGCGGCGCATGGCTACCTTCTGTCGTCCTTCATTTCCCCTGTCTCCAACATCCGCCAGGACGCCTACGGCGGCTCGCTGGAAAACAGGATGCGCTGGCCTCTGGAAGTGTTCACCGCCATGCGCGCCGTCTGGCCCGAGGAAAAACCGATGTCGGTTCGTATCTCGGCCAATGACTGGGTTGGCGACGAAGGCGTGACCCCTGACGAGGCGGTGGAGATCGCACGTCTGTTCCGGGCGGCCGGCGTTGATCTGGTCGATGTCTCCGCCGGGCAGACATCGATTGCCGCCAAACCGGTCTACGGCCGCATGTTCCAGACGCCGTTTTCCGACCGGATCCGCAACGAAGGCGGGTTGCCGACCATGGCCGTGGGCAACATCTACGAGGCCGATCACGCCAATTCGATCCTGATGGCAGGGCGGGCGGATCTGGTGGCTGTCGGTCGTCCGCATCTTTCCGATCCCTACTGGAGCCTGCATGAAGCCGCCAGGATCGGCGACCGGGCCGCGAGCGACTGGCCGCTGCCCTATCTGGCCGGGCGCGACCAGCTGTGGCGCCTTTCGGACCGGGATGCGGAGACCTTGCGGGCATGAGTGTTTCAGGACGCCATATCATCGTGACAGGCGGGGGCAGCGGCGTTGGAGCCGCCTGCGCCAGGCTGTTTGCGGACGAAGGCGCAAGGGTCACGATATTCGGCCGGACGGAGGAGAAGCTGGCGGCGCAGTCGCTGCCCTACCAGGTCTGCGATGTCACCAGCTCAGAGGCGGTCGCTGCCGCGTGTGAGGCAGCAAGGGCGAACGCCGGGCCCATCGACGTGGTTATCGCCAACGCCGGAGCAGCGGAAAGCGTGCCGTTCGCGAAGATGACACAAGAGACCCTGCAGGCGATGCTGGCGGTCAATCTCATCGGCGTTTCCAATGTCTGGCAGGCCGCGCTGCCGGACATGAAGACGAACGGCTGGGGCCGGATGATTGCCATCGCCTCGACCGCCGGTCTCAGGGGCTATCCCTATGTCAGTGCCTATTGCGCGGCGAAGCACGCGGTGGTCGGGCTGACCCGGGCGCTCGGCCGTGAGCTGGCGAAGACAGGCATCACCGTGAATGCCATCTGTCCGGGCTTCGTCGAAACCCCGCTGCTTGAGCGGTCCATCGACACCATTACCGCGAACACGGGCATGAGCCGCGAAGCGGCGAAAGAGACGCTGAAAGCGGACAATCCGCAGGGACGTTTCATTCAACCTTCGGAAGTCGCCGCGACGGCGCTCTGGCTGTGCTCGGGCGGAGCCCAATCGGTCAACGGTCAAGCGCTCAGTCTTTCGGGAGGCGAGCTATGAAACCCTCACAGGCTCCCGCCGGCGAAACCCTCTCCAAGGCAAGGTTGCGGGTGTGGCTGAAGCTGCTGAAGTCCGTCAATGGCATAGAGACGGAAATCCGCCGCAACCTGCGCGAGGAGCATGGGACAACCCTGCCGCGTTTCGACGTGATGTCCGCGCTGGCGCGCTTTCCGGACGGTCTGAAGATGAGCGATCTGTCGTCCTACCTGAAGGTTTCCAACGGCAATGTCACCGGCATCGTCGACAAGCTGACCGAAGAGGGCCTTGCCCTGCGCGTGGCGGTGCCCGGCGATCGCAGGGCCCAGGTGGCTCGGCTGACCGCCAAGGGCAGGGCGGCGTTCGAGGAACTGGCGCAACACCACGAAGACTGGATCAATACCCTGCTCGAGGGCCTGTCGGCCGGAAACGTCGATGCGCTTTCGGCGCATCTGGATTGTATTCTGGACCGCCAGATGGAAGAGGACTGACGCGATGCGCAGCGACGTGAAGCATTTCTGGTGCGAGATCGAGGACGGGATCGCGCGGATTGCCCTGAACAGGCCGGAACGGAAAAATCCGCTGACCTTCGAAAGCTATGCGGAGCTGCGCGACTGGTTCCGCGAACTGGTCTATGCGGATGACGTTCATGCGGTGGTGATCCTGCCCAATGGCGGCAATTTCAGCTCCGGCGGCGATGTGCATGAGATCATCGGTCCGCTGACCGCCATGACGATGAAAGAGCTGCTGGCCTTCACGCGTATGACCGGCGATCTGGTGAAGGCGATGCTTTGCTGCGGCAAGCCGATCATCGCCGCAGTCGATGGCATTTGTGCGGGCGCGGGGGCGATCATGGCGATGGCGTCCGATCTTCGCATCGCCACGCCGGAAGCAAAGGTAGCCTTTCTCTTCAACCGGGTGGGCCTTGCAGGCTGCGACATGGGCGCCTGCGCGATCCTGCCGCGGATTATCGGCCAGGGCCGCGCGGCGGAGCTGCTTTATCTCGGCCGGTCGATGAGCGCCGCCGAAGGCCATGCCTGGGGCTTTTTCAATTCCGTCACCGAGGCAGCGAGCCTCGAAAGTGCAGCGATGGAGATGGCGGGCAGGATCGCCGCCGGGCCGACTTTCGCGAATTCGATGACCAAGACGATGCTCGCCCAGGAATGGTCGATGAGCCTTGAGCAGGCCATCGAGGCGGAAGCACAGGCCCAGGCGATCTGCATGCAGGGCAAGGATTTCCGCCGCGCCTACGAGGCGTTCGTCAGGAAAGAAAAACCGGTGTTCGAGGGCGATTGATGGCAGACAAGACCTTCCTCGACTGGCCGTTCTTCGAAACCGGCCACCGAGCGCTGGCCGCCGAGCTGGAAAGCTGGGCGTCTTCTCATCTAGCGCATCTCGAACACAGCGATACGGATGCGGACTGCCGCAAACTTGTCGCGGATCTGGGTACAGCCGGATTCCTCCGATATTCGGGAGCTCCGGACGGCGCGCTGGACGTGCGCAGCCTTTGCATCATTCGCGAGACCCTTGCCCGTCACGACGGGCTGGCCGATTTCGCCTTTGCGATGCAGGGGCTGGGGACCGGCGCGATTTCCCTGTTTGGAACGGATGCGCAGAAGTCGGACTGGCTTCCCCTGACCCGCTCGGGCAAGGCGATTTCGGCATTCGCGCTCACCGAGCCGAAGTCGGGCTCGGATGTCGCCAATTCAACGATGACCGCGACGGACGATGGCGACGCCTATGTGCTGAACGGCGAGAAGACCTGGATCTCCAATGGCGGGATCGCCGATCTCTATACGCTGTTCGCAAGAACCGGAGAAGCGCCCGGGGCAAAGGGGCTGTCCGCCTTCATCGTGACGCCCGACCTTGCCGGGTTCGAGGTGAGCGAACGTCTTGAAACCATCGCCCCGCATCCGCTGGCGTCCCTGCGGTTCACTGACTGCCGGGTTCCCAAGGCCAACATGATCGGCGCGCCCGGCCAGGGCTTCAAGATCGCCATGTCTGTCCTCGACATCTTCCGTTCCACGGTCGCTGCCGCTGCCCTCGGATTTGCCCGGCGGGCACTGGACGAAAGCCTGCGGCGCATCACGACCCGCGAAATCCAGGGAGCGCCGCTCGCAGAGTTGCAGCTTGTCCAGGGCCATATCGCCGACATGGCGCTCGACATCGATGCCGCCGCGCTGCTGGTCTACCGGGCCGCCTGGACCAAGGACAGCGGTGCGCCGCGGGTAACACGCGAAGCCGCTATGGCCAAACTCTTCGCCACCGATCAGGCGCAGCAGGTGATCGACAAGGCAGTGCAGCTGCACGGTGGCGACGGTGTGCGCTCGGGCACTGCGGTCGAAAAGCTTTACCGGGAAATCCGCGCCCTGCGCATCTACGAGGGTGCCTCGGATGTCCAGAAAATCATCATAGCGCGCCAGACGCTCGGCGCATTTCAGGAGGCCTGATCCATGCTTGGTCCTTCCGCACATACCGATACCTTCACGCGGGACAACCTGCCGCCCGAAGACGCCTGGCCCGAGTTTCTGCTCGATGGCTTCTCCTATCCGGAGCGCCTCAACGCGGCGGTGGAACTGACCGACCGAATGGTCGAGAAGGGGTTCGGCGACCACACGGCGCTGATCGGCAACGGCCGTCGGCGGACCTACAAGGAACTGGCAGACTGGACCAACCGCCTGGCTCATGTCCTGAGCGAGGATCTCGGTGTGCAGCCCGGAAACCGGGTGCTGATCCGGTCCGCCAACAATCCGGCCATGGTGGCCTGCTGGCTTGCCGCCACGAAAGCGGGGGCGGTGGTCGTCAACACCATGCCGATGCTGCGGTCGGGCGAGCTTTCCAAGGTGGTCGACAAGGCGGAGATCGAATTCGCGCTGTGCGACACGCGATTGATGGAAGAACTGGTCACCTGCGCCAAGACATCCTCCTATCTGAAGAAGGTCGTCGGCTTCGACGGCACCTCCAATCACGATGCGGAGCTGGACCGGCTGGGGCTGGAAAAATCCGTGAACTATGACGCGGTGCAGACCGGCCGCGACGACGTCGCCCTGCTCGGGTTCACTTCCGGGTCGACCGGGACGCCGAAGGCGACGATGCATTTTCACCGCGACCTGCTGATCATCGCCGACGGCTACGCGAAGGAAGTGCTGGGCGTGACGCCGGAAGACGTTTTCGTGGGCTCGCCGCCGCTGGCCTTCACATTCGGTCTCGGCGGTCTGGCCATCTTTCCGCTGCGCTTCGGCGCGGCGGCAACGCTGCTGGAAAACGCTTCGCCGCCGCAGATGATCGAGATCATCCAGAAATACAAGGCCACCGTCTGCTTCACGGCGCCGACCGCCTACCGGGTGATGCTGAAGGCGATGGACGAAGGGGCGGACCTGTCCTCTTTGCGCGCCGCGGTTTCGGCAGGCGAGACCTTGCCGGCGCCGGTTTACGATGCCTGGATGGAAAAGACCGGCAAGCCGATGCTGGACGGCATCGGCGCCACGGAGATGCTGCATATCTTCGTTTCCAACCGCTTCGAGGATCACAAGCCCGCCTGCACCGGCAAACCGGTGACGGGCTACGAGGTCAGGGTCGTGGGGATGGACGGTCAGCCGGTTCCGGCGGGTGAGGTCGGGCGGCTCGCCGTGCGCGGGCCGACGGGTTGCCGCTATCTGGCGGATGAGCGACAGGGACAATATGTCGTCGACGGCTGGAATATCACCGGCGACAGCTTTTCCATGAGCGCGGACGGTTATCTGCATTTCGCCGCCCGCAACGACGACATGATCATCTCCGGCGGTTACAACATCGCCGGTCCGGAAGTCGAGGCGGCGCTGCTGGCGCATCCGGCGGTTCTGGAATGTGCCGTCATCGGCGTTGCTGACGAGGCCCGTGGCGCCATCGTTGAAGCCCATGTGGTGCTGAACGAGGGAGCCGAGCCGGGGGAAGACCTGCGCAAAGCGTTGCAGGACCATGTCAAGGCAATGATCGCTCCGTATAAATATCCGCGTTCGGTCGTGTTTACGGACACATTGCCGAAGACGGAGACCGGCAAGATCCAGAGATTCCGGCTGCGGCCGCCGGCGTAAGCCGAAAGGAGACACCTTTGCCACGCGGGCACGCGGCAAGGGAAGAAACAGACGACTGCCCAGACCTGTCCGGAAAGACTGAAACAAGCACCGGACAGTAAAATAAAAACATGCGGGAACCGCTGGTTCAGTATCGAGAGGAGTTTGAAATGAAGGTTATGACGATGGCGGCGACAGCCGTCCTGGCCCTGGGGCTGACGAACGCCCAGGCAGATCCTGTGAAGGTTGGCATGATCACGACGCTTTCGGGCGGTGGTGCCGGTCTCGGGATCGATGTGCGTGACGGCTTCCTGCTGGCTGTGAAACAGTCCGGCAACAGCGATATCGAGGTGATCGTCGAGGACGATCAGCGCAAGCCGGATGTGGCCGTGCAACTGGCCGACAAGATGGTCCAGTCCGACAAGGTCGACGTGATGACCGGCATCGTCTGGTCGAACCTGGCCATGGCAGTCATTCCTTCGGTCACGGCTCAGGGCAAATTCTACCTGTCGCCCAATGCGGGTCCGTCGGCACTGGCGGGCAAGGGCTGCCACCCGAACTATTTCAACGTCGCCTGGCAGAACGACAACCTGCATGAAGGCGCGGGCGCCTACGCCAATTTCGCCGACATGAAGAAGAGCTTCATCCTGGCGCCGAACTATCCGGCGGGCAAGGACGCGCTGACCGGCTACAAGCGCTTCTACAAGGGCGAGCTTGCCGGGGAGATCTACACCAAGCTCGGCCAGACCGATTATGCGGCCGAACTCGCCCAGATCCGGGCATCGGGGGCGGACAGCGTGTTCTTCTTCCTGCCGGGCGGCATGGGGATCTCGTTTCTGAAGCAGTACAAGGACAGCGGCATCGATCTTCCGGTGGTGGGTCCTGCGTTTTCGTTCGACCAGGGCATCCTGCAGGCGGTTGGCGACGCGGCGCTGGGTGTGAAGAACACCAGCCAGTGGAGCAAGGACATCGCCAACGAGACCAACAAGGCGTTTGTCGAGAGCTTCCAGGCCGAATACGGCCGGCTGCCGTCGCTTTATGCCTCGCAGGGCTTCGACACGGCCAACCTTCTGCTGTCGGCAATGGCTAAGGCGGACGTGAGCGATGCGGACGCATTCCGCGAGGCGCTGGAAGAGGCCAACTTCAAGTCCACACGGGGCAACTTCCGGTTCGGTCCGAACCATCACCCGATCCAGGACATTCATGTCCGTGAGGTGATCAAGGAAGGCGATGTCTACACCAACAAGATCATCGGCACGGCGCTGACCAGCCATGCGGATGCCTATTGGGCCGAATGCGACATGTAAGACACTGAGTCCGCGGCCCGGAAACGGGCCGCGGACTGCCAATCGTTTTTGATGCTCCAGGGGCGGGGGTTCATGTCACTGATATTGCTCATAGAGCAGATTTTGAACGGTCTTCAGTTCGGCATCATGCTGTTTCTGATGGCGGCGGGGCTGACGCTGATCTTCGGCGTCATGGGGCTGATCAATCTTGCCCATGGGTCGCTGTACATGATCGGCGCTTTTTGCGCGGCTGCGGTTGCCGGTCTGACCGGATCTTTCCTGCTTGGCCTGATCGCCGCGCTCGCAGGGGCCGCTCTTGCCGGTGCGCTTGTTGAGCTGGTCGTCATAAGGCGGCTCTACCGGAAGGACCATCTGGACCAGGTGCTGGCGACCTTCGCCCTGATCCTGATCTTCTCGGAAGGCACCCGCTGGCTCTTCGGGTCTTTCCCGCTGTTCCTGGACGTGCCGGACTATCTGTCCGGCCCGATTACGCTGCCTGGCGGCATCCAGTATCCGCTCTACCGGCTTGCGCTCATCGTCATCGGGCTTGCGGTCGGGCTGGGGCTCTATCTGCTGATTTCGAAAACCCGGCTCGGTGTGCAGATCCGCGCCGGGGAGAATGACCGGGAGATGATTGCCGCCCTCGGGATCGATATCGCCAAACTCTATACGATCGTCTTCGCGCTTGGCGCGGCGCTTGCCGGCTTTGCCGGAGCGCTGGTCGGAGCCATTCAGTCGGTGCAGGTCGGCATGGGCGAACCGGTTCTGATCATGGCTTTCGTCGTCATCGTCATCGGCGGCATCGGCTCCATCAAGGGGGCTCTGATCGGAGCCCTCCTCGTCGGGCTGACCGATACGCTGGGCGGTATCTTCCTGCCGGAAGTCATGAAACTCTTCTTCGATCCTTCAACGGCGACCTCGGTCGGCTCCTCGCTGGCCTCCATGGCGATTTACGTGCTGATGGCCGCCGTGCTGGTTCTCAAGCCTGCAGGGCTGTTCGGAGCGCGGGCATGACCAGAGAAACCTATGTGAATGCATTCACCCTGGCGCTGTTCGTGGCGATCCCGCTCTGGGCGGTTGTTGCGGACGAGCCTTTTACCATCACTCTTATGACCCGGGCGGCGATCTTCGCCATCGCGGCCGTCGGGCTGAATATCGCGCTGGGACTTGGCGGTCTGGTCAGTCTGGGGCACGCCGTATTCTTCGGGCTTGGCGGGTATTCGATGGGCATTCTCGCCTATCATGCGCAAACCTATATGTCTCTCGCCGAATGGCCCTTGCTGATCGAGGGCACCAAGTCGATGCCGGTCATCTGGTTGACCGCGATTGTCGTGTCGTCCCTGGCCGCGCTGGTGATCGGCATCCTGTCCCTGCGCACGGCCGGCGTCTACTTCATCATGATCACGCTGGCCTTCGGGCAGATGTTCTTCTTCTTCGCCATTTCCTGGTCGGAATACGGCGGCGAGGACGGCTTGTCGATCTATGTGCGCAACGGCTTCCCGGGCCTGAACACGCTCGACCCGATCCAGTTCTACGGGCTGTGCCTGGGGCTTCTGTGCCTGGTGCTGGCCTTTGCCTGGCGTCTGGCCAATTCGCCGTTCGGGCTGGCACTGAATGCGGCGCGCCAGGCGCCGCTCCGCGTGGAGACTGTCGGTCTCGACCCGGCGCGTCTGCGCCTCGTTGCCTTTGTGCTGTCAGGCGCTATAGCCGGACTGGCCGGAGCCCTGTTCGCGGATCTCAACCGGTTCGTCAGTCCGGTGATGTTCAGCTGGCAGACAAGTGGCGAGATCATGATCTTCGTTATTCTGGGCGGGGTCGGTCGGTTGTTCGGACCTGTGGTCGGAGCGCTGGTCTTCGTTGCGCTGGAACACTGGCTCGGCGGGCTCAGCGAGTTCTGGCACATCTATCTGGGGCTGTTGCTGCTGCTGATCGTGCTGTTCGCCCGGGGCGGACTGATCGGGCTGGTCGCGGGACGGGAGGCGGTTCATGACTGAGCAACCTGTTTCGGCAACATCGGTCCCGCAAATGCCGGTTCTGGAAACGCGGGGCATCTGCAAGAGTTTCGGCGCCCTGCGGGCCAGTCAGAATATCTCGCTTGATCTGAGGCCTGGAGAAATCCACGCCATCATCGGGCCGAACGGCGCAGGCAAATCGACGCTGATCGGGCAGATCTGCGGGACGCTCAAACCGGATACCGGGTCCGTTCACCTTCTGGGCAAGGACGTTACCCATGACGCCACGCGGCTGCGGGCCCGGGCGGGGCTCGGCCGGACGTTCCAGATTTCCTCTCTGGCGATGGAAGACACGGTGCTGCAGAACGCCGTTCTGGGAGCCCTGGGCGCCAGCGGCAAACCCTGGCGGTTCTGGAAAGATGCATTGCACGACAGGTCGCTTACGCAAACAGCCGAGGAGGCGCTGCTCCGCGTCGGTCTTGAGGACCTTGCCCGCCATCGCACTGCGGAACTCAGCCACGGCCAGCGCCGCCAGCTTGAAGTCGCGGTGGCGCTGACGCTGCGTCCGAAAGCCCTGGTGATGGACGAGCCGATGGCCGGAATGGGCCCGGAAGGCTCTAGGCTTTTGACCGGTTTCCTGGATCGGTTGCGCCACGAAGCGCCGATCCTTCTGGTGGAACACGACATGGATGCGGTTTTCTCCCTGGCCGACAGGATCAGCGTGCTGGTCTATGGCGAAGTGATCGCTACCGGGTCCGTGGAGGAAATCCGCGCCAACGCCGCGGTGCGCGAAGCCTATCTGGGAGATGAGGCATGAGCCTGCTGTCGCTTGAAAATGTCACCGCTTCCTATGGCGCCAGCCAGGCTCTCTTCGGCGTGGACCTCGATATCGGCGAAGGGGAGGTGGTTTCCCTGCTCGGCCGCAACGGCATGGGCAAAAGCACAACGGTCAAATGCATCTGCCGGATGCTGCCCGCGTCGGGAGTTCTGACGTTCGACGGAAATGATCTGACGCATCTGGCCAGCCACCGCGCTGCGCGGCTGGGCCTCGGCCTTGTTCCGGAAGGCCGCCGCTGCTTCGGCAGTCTTACGGTTCATGAAAACCTGACAGCCGCGGCGCGACGTGGTGCCTGGACCTTCGAACGGGTCATCGAGCTGTTCCCGCGCCTGGGAGAACGGCGCGGGCAGCGAGCGTCGTCGCTTTCCGGTGGTGAGCAGCAGATGCTGGCGATTGGTCGGGCGCTGATGACCAATCCGAAACTTCTGATCCTCGACGAAGCCACCGAGGGGCTTGCGCCGATTATCCGTCAGGAAATCTGGGCCGTCGTCCGTCAGTTGAAGTGCGAAACGGGTCTTTCGATCCTTGTGATCGACAAGTCGATCCGGGAACTGCGGGAGATCAGCGACAGGGCGGTGATCCTGGAGCGCGGCAGATCCGTGTGGGCCGGCCCGATCGCCGGCCTGACGGACGACGTCACGCATCAATACATAGGAGTCTGACCGAAGCTGAATTGGTCCAGACCGGAAAAGGGAAGAACAGGAACAATGGCAACCTCTGTCCAACGCTTGCGCACGGCTCTCCCTCCACGGGCGATATCGGGTTCAAGTGATCGCATGTCCGCCGCCCGTGCCGAACGGCAGACCGGATTTCGTCGCAAGCTGCAGGGAGTGTGAGAGATGCCGTCCAAGATCATTCAGCCGCAGGGCTGGGTTCCCGCAAAGGGTTACGCAAACGGTGTGCTGACCGAAGGGCGAACGCTCCATATCGGTGGCCAGATAGGCTGGAACGCGGATCAGGTCTTCGAGAGCGGCGACTTTGTGGCCCAGATGGAACAAACGCTCGCAAATATCGCTGCCATCGTCAAAGAGGCGGGAGGTGAGGTCACCGATATCGTGCGGCTTACCTGGTTCATCACCGACAAGCGGACATATATGGCACGCCAGAAGGAAGTCGGCGAAGCCTATCGCCGTGTCTTCGGAAGGCATTTTCCGGCCATGTCGGTTGTCGTGGTCGCCGGACTGATCGAGGACGAGGCGCTGATCGAGATCGAAGCCACCGCTCAGATTGGCTGAGCGTGGCGAAGGGAGGATCTTCCTTCGAACAGATCGGTCGCGCTAAAATTGAGAAATATTTTCCATTGATACTTGATAGTTCAAGACTCTTGAAAATATTTTTAAAGTTGATTTAATTATTTTACAAAAATTGTGGCGGAGAACGCCTCCGCCACTGAATATCTTCTAAAAAAAATCCATATTGAAAATCAACTGCACTTCCTTATCCCTTAAGTGCTCCTTTACAATACTTCTAATCTTTCAAATTGTCAATTATATTTTTACATTTGCTTTGCGTTAGCTTCGCTTACGCAGCGTTGCGCACAGTAAAGCTCGCCCGCATACACGGGTGCTACTGTCTCTGTCTGTCCGGCCCGGCGTCAAACGATGCTTGCGGGCCTGGAGCATTCTGATCACGGTCGAGGGCAGGCCAGAGGCTCTGCCGCTTCAAAATCAATCTAGTCGCGATCCTCTTTTTCAAGATCCGAAAGACTTACCCGGTCAGCCATCTTCACCAGCCAGGATAACGTTTTCTTCTGCGGTTCGCTCAAATGGCCGATTTCGCAGATCTGAATCACGGTTTGTCGGTGATGATTCCATGCAAGGAAGAAATCGACGATATCCGCGACATCATCAATGTTCGTGCTCTCGGCTGACAATTCACCTGCTCACTCTTAAGTTCATGATGGGGAGAGTTTAGGGGCATGTCGCCAGTTGCGAGCGTGAAAAAAGTGTGAACCTATTGGTTCCGTCAGGGAACTGCTGTTTTATAAAACTCCGCATTTTTGTCGAGGCAATGGGCTATGTGCGCCAGGGTATTGGAAATAAACCTGTTCGGGTCCTGTTTCGTCCGTTCCGCTGAACCCGGAGCGTTCGAGATAACCGGCAAAAAGCACCGTGCGATCTTCGCTTTACTGGCGACGGCCCCGCACGGTTGCAGAAGCCGGACCTTCCTGCAGGAAACGCTTTGGGGGGTTGCGTGCTACGACACGGGCCGCCAAAGCCTGCGCCGTGCCCTTTCCGATATCAAATCCGCCATGGGTCCCTATTACGGCCAACTGATCACCACCAACAATTCCGAGGTCACGCTCGATCTCGGCAAGGTTACTTTCGTGGGCAAACCCGGACAGGGGACCTTTCTTGAAGGGCTGGATATCCAGTCGCCGGACTTCATCGACTGGTGTAACGGGATCAGGGCGCAGCCGGATCAGATCTACTCCCTGTTCCGTCCGGCATCCTCTTCCCAGCCACACCCGCCTGTGCCCACTGTCACGGTGTTGCCGTTGCTCAGTATCGAGAACAATCCGGAGCTGTCCGTTCTTGGAGACTGGTTCGCCGAAGAGATCTGCCGGTCTCTTTCGCGAACCAATCTTCTGTCTGTCATTTCCCACCTCTCGAGCCGCGCCTTCTCAGGAAGGCGGATCGATATCGACGTCATTCGTGACAAGCTCGGTGTCGACTATTGCGTGAGTGGCAACATTCACAGGCTGGACGATCAGGTAATCACGGATGTCGATTTCCTGGATGCCAGATCGGGTCGGATCCTGTGGACCCGCCGCTTCAGCGGGAAGTTCAGGGATTTCATCAGTGACGCGGGTCAAGGACTCACCAACATTGTTCAGGCAGTCGGCAGCGCCATTGCGTCCGATACCCTGAATTACGTTCGCGGACGTCCCATCACCGAAATCGCCGACCACAGACTGCTCATGGCCGGCGTCAGCCTGATGCACAGAACGACTCTCCGTGACTTTGCCCAGTCCCGCGAGTTGCTTGACGAGGCGGTCAGACGGTCTCCAAGGTCGGCTGAGGTGCTTGCCTGGCGCGGCAAATGGCACATTCTGAGCGTCGTCAACGGATGGAGTTCGGACCCGGCGCAAGATACCAAAAGCGCCGTCGGCAGTACGGCAAAGGCGCTCGATATCGATCCTGAGAATGCGTTCTGCCTGACGATTGACGGTTTTGCCCATAACAACCTGCTCAGAAGGCTGGATGTTGCTTCCGACCGCTACGGAATGGCTCTTGCCGAGAATCCGAATGAAGCGCTGTCCTGGCTGTTGCGGGGGGCCTTGTTTGCATTTCAGGACGCCGGACAACAGGCGATTCACGCTGCGGAAAAAGCACGTCAGCTTTCCCCGATCGACCCGTTCAAATACTTTTTCGATTCCCTTTGCGCTACGGCTTATCTGTCGGCAGAGGATTACGGGCAGGCCTTGAAGTTTGCCGATATGTCGCTGGAGCGTAATCAGCGCCATTTGTCGACATTGCGCGCCAAGATAACTGCGCTTCATTTTTTGGATAGGACAGAAGAAGCAAAAGAAGTTGCTGCTGAACTTCGCCGTAGGCAACCGGACTTTTCAGTTGAGAATTACATGCGTGCACATCCTGCAGCAGATTATCAAATTGGAAAAAATGCCGCGCTTGCACTGACTGCGGTGGGTTTTTGAATATTGGATTTATAAACGGAGGGTGGCATGGCCTATTTTGGTGGTATTGGCGGTATCGGCGGCATTGGAGGAATTGGTGGGATCGGTGGCATTGGCGGGATCGGTGGCATCGGTGGGATTGGTGGCCTGACGGGAATCGGTAGCTTTCTGGGCGCAGGAGCAGGTCCGGCGCTCGACCCGCTGACAGTTCAGGGACTGCAGACGAGTGCGCAGGCGATTGCCCATGCAGCTGGAAGTGCAGCGGCGCATACGCCCGGTGAACTCAAATACTCGTCTACCGACAATCTTGATCATTGGGCTGACTGGGTCAGGGCATCGCTTTATCTCAGCGATTTCCTGAGTGAGTTGCACTGGAACATCAAGGCCGAACCGGGAGGAGCTGTTGTATTGTCTCACCGTGCGCGCGGTGGGCAGGAGCAGGCATTCTTCGAACTGGTCCGGCCGGAGATGTCCGTGTTTGTAGAACAGGCGAAGATCGTCCGTTCCTACATGGATCAGCGACCCGAACGAACTCCTGAAATCCTCAGCCAGCTCGGGTTTCCGACGCCCTATTTCGCCATGATCCTGGGGCTATATCCGGCGCGGAACCAAAGCACTATGGAGCTTATCTCGATCACGCAGGTTCTGGCCTCGCATGTGGCAATGATTGCCAAACACCACCTGGCCATTCGCAGGCCCGACCGGGTGGACGCGATGATTCTGCCGATGATCACCACCCCGGGGCATGGCAGTTTCCCCAGCGCCCACGCCACGGAAGCCTTTGCGGTTGCCCGTGTACTGGAAGGCCTGATCGATGCGACGGCATCGCACTATCCGGATCCGGACAAGCGCAAGAAACTGGTGCGTAAACAGGCCGAACGGGTTGCGGTGAGCCGGACTGTCGCCGGCGTGCACTATCCTGTCGACAGTTGGGCGGGAGCGTTGCTCGGTAAAATGGTCGGCGAAATCATCCTGAACAAATGCGGCATTTCACAGCTCATGACCGGTCTGAAATATGAAGCGAAGGCCGATTCCGATTTCATGCTTTCCCAATACCGGGATCCTGCCTGGAAAGATCATGGCGTGAGTGAGCTCCAGAACTGCAAGGTCGACAAGAGTTCCCTGTTTGAATGGCTCTGGGAAAAAGCCGTCGGCGAGTTCGACCTTTAAGCGGGAGCAGGGACATGAACGACACAAGCACCTCAGGCAGCGACGGGAATACCGTCTCTGCGCTCGAGAGCTATTTCGGCCCTTATGAAGCCTGGAATTTCGGGATCGGCAGGCCCTATGCCTTTCCTGTCTTCCGCAAGAACGACAGCCAGTTTCTGACGGCTCTCGCCGAGCATCCGTCACCGAGGAAGCCTGAGCTTCCTGCAAGCGCGGCTTCGAAGGCCGGTCGCCGGGTGTGGTTGCCGACGGTGTGGGGCAGGAGCGAAAACATTCCCTTGCGGTTCTGGCCTCTTGTCGTCGAAAACAAGGGGGATGGGGAGATCGGCTTTCAGAATTTGAAGGGCGACCTTCAGCAGGCCGTGCAGTCTCCTGGGATTGACGCGCCCCGTTACAGGATGGCGTTTCCGGTAGCTCCCGCCAACATGCATGATGATGCCGGCGCGGATCTCGCGGATCCGGACTGGTCTCCGGATCCCAAGGTTAAAGAAAACAGCCAGGGCAAGGTCATCAACGTTCTGGCGGTCATCGACGACGGGATTCCCTTTGCTCATCGCAATTTCCGGGCTGCCGACGGTCTCAGGACCCGGCTGGAGTTCTGCTGGGTCCAGTCTGCCGACAAGGATCCCGAAGCCGAGATCCCGAGTGTTCTTTTCGGCAGGGAATACACCCGTGACGTGATCGAAGGGTTCATCCGTGACCATGAGGACGAGGATGCGCTCTATGCGGCGACAGGCGCGTCCTCCGAACAGTTCGGATCACCCGCGGCCATCAATCGGCTCGCCACGCACGGTGCTCACGTCATGGATGTCGCGGCAGGTCATGACCCGAGCAAGTTCACCACCTCACCGGAGGAAACCCGACTGATCGCGGTGCAGCTTCCCAACACCCTCTCGTGGGATACGTCAAGCTTCGGCAAAGACATGTACATGCTTTCGGCGGTTCACTATATCCTGGAACGGGCCGAGAGGATCGCTGCAGGCTATGGGGTTGCGGACATTCGCGTTACCATCAATTTCAGCTACGGGTTTTCCGCAGGTGGACATGACGGGGCGAGCGAGCTTGAAGCGGCAATCAACGAGATCGTGGGAAAACGACGTGCGCTCGGAAGGCCGACCGCAGTCGTCATTCCATCAGGCAATACCCATCTGCAGCGCCTGCATGGTGAAATTACCGCGGAAGACCTCAAATCGGGTGCATTTGAATTTACCTGGACTGTTCAGCCGAGCGACCGGACGTCCAACTACCTGGAGATCTGGTTTCCTGCCGGGTTTGATCCGGGCCAATTCACAGTCGAGCTCAAGGGGCCATTCAACAAGGCACAGGCTGCGCTGAAGCTCAGGCCGAATGCGGATTTCGAAGATGGCGATCCGCGGAATTTCGAAGTTGTGCGGCTCGGTAACCGGCACCCCGCCCCGCATGTCGGTCAGATGAGTGTCGACAACCATCGTTCGTCCGGGCGCTGGCGTGTGCTGATCGCGCTGGCGCCGAGTGAACCGGACGACATGGATCTCCCTGCAGCTCCTGCAGGTGACTGGCAGGTCAAACTGAGGCGTGGAAAGGGCGCGCCTGCTGACCATCCACCGATCAATCTATGGGTTCAACGCGACCTCGATCTGGAGGCTTTTCAAAAGGGGAGTCGGCAGAGCTATCTGAACGATCCCGATTATCGCTCCTACAACGATCGCGGTGAGCAATCCCAAACGGATGAGACCGACGGTCATGTCCGCCGATTTGGAAGTCTCAATGGCATGGCGACCGGCGAAACAACGCTGATTGTTTCCGGATGCATGCCCTCTGCCGCGAACGCGTGGGATCCGGAGCAGCCCATCCCGTCCCACTACAGCTCCGCGGGCAAGGTTTCTCCGGATAATCCGGTCGGCACGGTCGACTGTACCGCGCAGTCGGACCGTTCGAGCGTTCTGCCGGGGATGATCGGGGCGGGGACCCGCAGCGGGTCCTACGCGGTCGTGCAGGGAACGAGTGTTGCTGCTCCCCTGGTGGCACGGCGGCTTTCGGAAGCTTTCGCAATCAGTTCCCAAGAGGAAGTCGCGAAGGCCGAGGAGGATAACTACCTTCCCTTGTTGAAGAAGGTGGATCTACCTGGGGGTGATAAAGAAATTTATGCCCGCCTCGGTGGCTCCCTTATAATATAAAGTAATTTATAATATCGATCTGGCCCGGTATTCACCGGGCCATTTGTTTTTCGAACGTTTCATTCACGCTTTTCTCACGAGCATCCAAATCAGAATTGCTTATTATTACTATTGTCGGAAGGCGCAATGATGCGGCTCCGGTATTAGAGAGTTGTCTCGAGATCATATGATTTCGCTTTGAACGACCTCTCCTTGGCAACATGACAAATTGTTTTCCGGTGCCGCCTGGGATCAGGCGGCTCGAGGGACCGTCATGCCTCAAGGAGCAGGCCACATTGTTGGCAGGAACGGAAAGATGTCAGTTCAATCGCAGGGCCCCCGAAATGTTCCGGTTTCACGCCGCGTCCGCTCGTCTGCTGAGGCGCCGCATGGAACCATGCTCTTGGGTGACGTGCCCCATCGACCGCTTGACCGCGCAATACTGCTTGCGGACCCCGCGGTTCCTGCACGCGCTGACTACTGCAATCTGCCCGGCTTAGGAGGTAGACATGTACGCTGAAATCCTGGAAGCAACGGTACTGAACAACACGAGATTTGAAAAAGATCCGAACAAATGCCTTGTTTATCACATCCTGGATGACAACAGGGCGCCCCTGACACCGGAGCAGGTGGCGGTGGAATGGTCCGCAATCGGCAAGGGTGACGATGAACTTGCGCACAGGATCCGGCGTTCGCCGACCACGGTCTGCGCCGGCGGCGACGCCTGGGTCAACGTCCTGATCGAAGTGTCTCGCTTCCTCGGGTACAACAAGACTTTCTTCGATGTCCTGGAAGGTTACTACGAGACCGCGAGCACAGCCTGGCCGAGCATCACGTTCGATCAGGTGGTCGAAAGGAAACCCTTCAAGCTGCATATCGACAAGGGTGGGTTCGACTATTTCGTCTTTTCCGGCGGAGGCAACGAAATCCTTGGCTGCGGCGTCTTGCAAAAGCTGCTGAAGGACCGCAGCGCCGGGAACGGGTCAGGCAAGCCCGAGGACTACCTGATGCCCGACAGGCTCGATGCCATCCTGGCCAAGCTCAAGGAGGGATATCTGGACATCGCGCGGTACGTCAGAAACACATCGCCCGGAACGCAGATGCTTGTCCACGGTTACGACTATCCCGTGGCCCGCGCCGATGGTCCGTGGCTCGGCAGGCCGTTCGTGCGGCGGAGCTTCGACATGGGGGCTGACAAGGAACTGATCGCGGAAATCCTGGCCCATGTCATCGACCGGTTCTACGGCATGCTGGAAGAGGTTTCCGAAAAACATGCCAATGTGACGGTCGTCGACATTCGCAACATCGTTCGCGGCCGCTGGACCGACGAGATGCACCCGGATCTGGAAGCCTCGAAGGATATCGCGGCTTTCTACCGGAATGTCATCGATGGCTATCCGAGCATGTGACTTTCGCGAACGCCGCCCGGTCTGACTGAGGCCACTTCCTCCCGACTGAAGGCATCCACCTCGAGATAAGCGGTGTCTTCAGAGACCTTTCACGCCGGGCGGCACCTGCAACATTTCGATCTTTTCCGGACACCCCGGCCGGCATCCGCAACGGTTGCCGGCCGGGTTGTTTTTGCGCGTGTACTTCCGTGGGTGGCCTGCTCGCTGTTCTCTGATCTGCCGCGGCTACCTGGCCGGAATTCTGCCGGATCGCAGATTCTATTTCCATAAAAAGTTATAAATATCAGTATCTTGTTTAGTTTCTTAGTGTCTCAGAAACTTTGTCTGACAAAGTATTTACAATGTCAGACAAAGTGCTATCGTGAATAAGAACACTGAGAAAGGTCATCCCCGGTCCATGCCGCAGAACCCAGCTGTGAAACGTTTCGACAAGAGGACAGACCGGGATGACGAGCCGTGGGACGTGCCGCGTGCTCTCATCAGGCTGATCGAGGACGAAGGGTTGAAGGTCGGCGACCGCCTGCCGCCTGAACTCGATCTGGTGCAGCGCCTCGGTTTTGGCCGCTCGACCATCCGCGAGACCCTGAAAACCTGGGAAAGCATGGGTGTCGTCAGCCGCAACAAGGGGGCAGGGACCCGGCTCACGGCGGAGATCTCCCGCAACACGGTTCGCGTGGCGCTCACAATCAAGCATGAGGCGATCAGCCTATTGCGCATGCTGCAGGTGCGGCGCCCACTCGAGATCGAGGCGGTGCGGATCGCGGCCCGTCTCGCCACTACCGAACAACGCAAGCTCATCAATGCGCGCGCGGCGGAGCTGATGGCGGTCTTCGAGGCGGGTGAGGACTGGCGTCCGGCCGATCACCGGTTTCACAACGCCATTCACGACGCCACGGGCAATCCCCTGTTCCGCCAATTCGTCGATCAGATCCAGAAGTGCTTCCACGACATCTACGACACGCCGTTCGGCAAAGCCCATCTCGGCAAGGACACCATTCCGATTCACCGTCCGCTGGCCGATGCGATCATCGCCGGGGACGAGGATGAAGCTGCCCGGCTGACCGCAACGATCATCGACATGGTCTGCACCGAAACGCAGAAAATTTCCGAGGAACACAATGGCTGAGACCGGGCCGGATCCCTATTCCATCGATACGCTGCTGGCAGCGGCAGCCACCGGCTTTGGTGGGGCCGCGGTGCCGCCTATCGTGCAGACTTCGCTGTTCACCTTCGACAGTTATCAGGCCTTCGAGGACCGGATGGCGGGGCGGACGTCCGATCCGCTCTATACGCGGGTCCAGAACCCGACCGTTGCCGCCTTCGAGGCCCTGGTGGCGGCTGCGGAGGAGGGGGAAGCCGCTGTCGGTTTCGCGTCCGGCATGGCGGCCATCTCCTCGACGGTGTTTGCCTTCGTGCAGCCGGGGGACCGCATCGCGTGTGTGGAGCATGTCTATCCGGATGCCTACCGGCTGTTCGAGCGGATGCTGCGTCCCTTCGGTGTCGAGGTTTCCTATCATTCCGTCGAGGCATTCCAGAACGATCCGGACCTGCTCGAAGGGGTGAAGCTTGCCTATCTGGAAAGCCCGAACTCGGTTGTCTTCCAGACGATGGATCTTGCGGCGGTGGCGGCTCATGCCAGGCGGCACGGAACGCTGACGGCCGTGGACAATTCCTGGGCGACGCCTATGTTCCAGCGGCCGCTGACGCTGGGTATCGATATCGTTATTCACTCGGCATCGAAATATTTGTCGGGCCATTCGGATACGGTCGCCGGCGTGGTGATCGCCCGCGCCGACCTCATCAACCGGATCCGCGACCTGACTCTGACGCTGCTGGGCGGCAAACTTGCGCCCTTCGAGGCGTTTCTGCTGACACGAGGCCTGCGTACGCTGGGTGCCCGCATGCGCCACCACGAGGCGTCGGCGAACCTCTTCGTCGACAGGCTGTCCTGCCATCCGAACGTTACCGCCGTCATGTCGCCAGGCCCCAACATGGTGCCGGGCCTGAGCGGACGCTCGGGTCTGCTGTCGGTCGAACTGGATGAGAGCGTCGATATCCCGGGTCTTGCGGACAGGCTGAAGCTGTTCCGCCTCGGCGTCAGCTGGGGCGGCTTCGAGAGCCTGATCCTGCCGACGCGGATCGGGCTGAGGCAGGCCGGCGAACAGAATTCCATGCAACGCTTTGGCGTCTCCGACAGGGTCGTGCGCCTGAGCCTGGGTCTTGAGGACCCCAACGATCTTTGGACCGACTTCGAGGCGGCCCTGAGAGCAAGCGTTCGCTAACAAGACGGCGCTTTCAAATATAACCAAAGAGGAGCGGAGCAGATTATGAGGGGACTAATAGGAGCTATCAGCGCACTGGCATTTCTTGCCGGATCAGCGGCTGGTGCAGAGACCCTGAAGCTTGTGGAAGTCATCACAAGTCCCGAGCGGACGGCAGTTCTTCAGAAGCAGGTTGACGCTTTCGAAGCGGCCAATCCGGGAACCGAAGTCGAGATCGTCTCGCTGCCCTGGGGTCAGGCGTTCGAGAAATTCGCGACCATGGTGGCGGGGGGAGACATTCCCGACGTGGTGGAAATGCCGGACCGCTGGGCGGGGATCTACAAGGACAAGCTTGTCGATCTGAACAGCCGGATCGCGGAATGGGAACACGGCAAGACGCTGACCCAGAAGACCCTGGACATGGGACGACAGACGGACGGAGAAAGCGCCCGGATGATCCCGTACGGTTTCTATCTGCGGGCCCTGTTCTACAACAAGAAGCTGCTTGAGGAAGCGGGTGTCGATGCACCGCCGAGAACCATGGAAGACTTCATGGCGGCCTCCAAGGCGGTATCCGAGCTGGACGGCAAATACGGCTATTGCCTGCGCGGCGGACCGGGCGGTCTGAACGGCTGGATCATGATGGCCGCGACCATGAACGGCGACAACACGTTCTTCGACGAAGACGGCAAGAGCACGCTCAACCAGCCGGGGTCCGTCGAGGGGCTGCAGTTCCTGATCGACATGTATCAGAACGGCTATGCGCCGAAGGATTCCGTGAGTTGGGGCTTCAACGAAATCGTTGCCGGTTTCTATTCGGGGACCTGTGCGTTCCTGGACCAGGACCCGGACGCGCTGATCGCGGTTGCCGAGCGGATGGACGCGGAAGACTTCGCCGTTGTTCCGATGCCGGTCGGTCCGGCGGGCAAGGCATTTCCGACCATCGGTTTCGCAGGCTGGGCGATGTTCGACAGCACGGACAACGAGGACCTGTCCTGGAAGCTCATCGCGCATCTTTCCAGCCCCGAAGCCAACAAGGACTGGGCCAAGCGCGTCGGCGTCATTCCGATCCATGAAGGAGCGGACCAGGATCCTCACTTCCAGACCGAGCAGTTCGCCGGCTGGTTCGATACGCTGAACGGAGATGAATATATCCCGACGGTCATGCCCACGTATCTGGATCAGTTCGGGTATTTCGCCGACTCCATCGCTCTGGAAACCAGCCAGGAAGCCCTGCTTGGCCAGATCAGCGCACAGGAAATGGCCGATACCTGGGCCGAATTCCTGACAGAAGAGTACGGCCGGTGGAAAGCCGCGCAATGACGGCAAGAAACCCTTCCGCGCCCGGGGCATCCCGGGCGCGGCCATCCTTCTACCTGCGCTACATGGTGGAGCCCTATGTCTATCTTTCGCCCGCGCTCATCCTGATCGCGTTGGTGATGCTGGTTCCGCTGGTCATCGGGATCTCCTATGCGTTCCAGTCGGTCAATCTTCTGCGTCCGCTCGATACGGGCTGGGCGGGGCTGGATAATTTTCGCTCCCTGTGGAGCGACCGGAAATTCTGGCTGGCGCTGACCAACACCTTCTGGTGGACGGCCGGGTCGATCACGTTCCAGTTCTTTCTCGGTCTCGGCCTGGCGCTGCTGCTCAACACGAGCTTTCATGGCAAGCGACTGGTTCAGGCTCTTGTCTTCCTGCCCTGGGCAGTGCCGACCTTCCTGTCTGCCCTGACCTGGGCCTGGCTTTTCAACCCCACCATCGGCCCGTTGCCGCACTGGCTCGCGGCGCTGGGCATACTGCCCGAGCCGTTCAACATCATGGGCGACCCGAACCTTGCCATGTGGGGGCCGATCACCGCCAACGTCTGGTTCGGCATTCCGTTTTTCGCGATCACTCTTCTGGCAGCCCTGCAGTCGATCCCCGGTGAACTCTATGAGGCGGCGGAGATCGACGGTGCATCGGCCTGGCAGATGTTCACCAAGATCACCCTGCCGTTTCTGGCGCCGATGATCGCCATTACCGTCATGCTCAGGACGATCTGGATCGCGAATTTCGCAGATCTGATCTTCGTGATGACGGGGGGAGGGCCGGCCAATTCGACACAGATCCTGTCGACCTACATTTTCACCACCGCGTTCCGGAAGCTCGACTTCGGCTATGCCTCGGCGATTGCCGTCGCGCTGCTGGGTCTGCTGCTCGTCTACGCCGCGGTTCTGCTGGTGTTGCGCCGCAAGCTGGTCAAGATCTGAGGTTCGTCATGAGTGTGCATCGTCACAGTTCGCCCCTGGCGGTCACCGGCAAATATCTGGCCCTGGCGCTGTATGTCGGCTTCGCCCTGTTTCCGCTCTACTGGCTCGCCAAGATCGCGGTCACGCCGGACAAGTTGATCTACACGGAAGGAACCGCGCTGGTTCCGAGCAGCTTCACGCTTGAGAATTTCCGCACGGTTCTGGTGGCGACGGACTTCCTGTATTATTTCCGGAACAGCCTTGTCGTGTCGCTCACCACCGCCGCGATCACGACCTGCATCGCGGCAGCGGCCGGCTACGCCTTTTCGCGCTTCACCTTTCGCGGCAAGCGGCTTGTGGTGGCCATCATGCTGATCACGCAGATGTTCCCGCTGCTGATGATCATCGCCCCGATCTACAAGATCGTCGCGGCGGTCGGGCTGCTCAATTCCCTTACCAGCCTGATCATCGTCTACACGGCCTTCAACATACCTTTCGCAACCTTCCTGATGCAGTCCTTCTTCGACGGCATTCCGAAGGATCTGGAGGAGGCGGGCATGATGGACGGCTGCACCCGCTTTCAGGCGCTGCGCAAGATCGTCCTGCCGCTGACCTTGCCGGGCCTCGGCGCGACGCTGGGGTTCATCTTCACGGCAGCCTGGAGCGAACTGCTGTTCGCGCTCATGCTGATCAACTCGAACGACACCATGACCTTCCCGGTCGGGCTGCTGACGTTCGTTTCGAAATTCTCGGTCGACTGGGGGCAGATGATGGCGGCCGGCGTGCTTGCGCTGGTGCCGTCCTGCCTCTTCTTCATCTTCATCCAGCGGTATCTGGTCCAGGGGCTGACCTCCGGGGCCGTCAAGGGGTAGGCGTTTCAGCATGGCACGCATTGAACTGCAGAACATCGCCAAGAACTATGGTCCCGTTGAAGTCATGCGGGATATCAATCTGGAGATCGAGGACGGCGAATTCATTGTGCTGGTCGGCCCGTCCGGCTGCGGAAAATCGACGCTTCTGCGCATGATCGCCGGTCTGGAGCCGATCACGGACGGCGAGTTCCGGGTCGATGGGCGGCGCATGAACGAGGTGCAGCCACGCGATCGGGACATGGCGATGGTGTTCCAGTCCTACGCGCTGTATCCGCATATGGACGTTGCCCGCAACATGGGTTTTTCGCTCGAAATCCGCAAAGCGCCTTCGCAGGAGCGGGCCGGGAAGGTGCATGACGCGGCAAAGACGCTCGGTCTCACGTCGTTGACCGCCCGTCTGCCCAAGGCCCTGTCCGGCGGTCAGCGCCAGCGTGTCGCCATGGGCCGGGCAATTGTCCGCGATCCGAGCGCCTTCCTGTTCGACGAACCGCTGTCCAACCTGGATGCCGCGCTGCGGGTCGAGATGCGCCTGGAAATCGCCCGGCTGCATCAGCGCCTGGAAACGACCATGATTTACGTCACGCACGATCAGGTCGAGGCGCTCACGCTCGCCGACAGGATCGTGGTTCTGAACGCGGGCAAGATACAGCAGGTTGGCACACCGCTGGATCTTTATGAGCGTCCGGCCAACCGGTTCGTCGCCCAGTTCATCGGTTCTCCGACCATGAACATTTTGGAGGTCGCTCCGGCGGACAAGGGCGTTCTTCTGAAAGACGGAACGTTGATCGGGATCTCGCCGGGAACGGGTCATGCCTCGGCCAGCGATCTGGGCGTGCGGCCCGAGCATCTGAACATCGTTCCGGAAGCGGCCGCGCATTTCTCCGGAACGGCGGAACTGGTCGAGCATCTGGGGTCGGACACGAATATTCACGCGCGGGTGCCGGACATCGGCCAGGTGCTTGTCCGCCAGCACGGACATTTTCCACTGAAGACAGGCGATCCCGTCCACATCGCAATGGAGCTGGACAAGGTGCATCTCTTCGCTCCGGACGGGCAAAGGCTGGAACCTGTTGTCGGTTCAGGCTGATTTGTCCAACGCTTCCGGCTGCCATCCGCCGCCGGGGTGGCGGGTGAGCTTCGGTGTTCTGAAGACGCCGACAACGCGCTCCGAAAGGCCGCTTGCCTCCTGCTCCAGCGCTTCTTTCCAGCGCATCGTCTGAAGCATGGCGGCACCGATGGCCACCGGTTCGATACCGCAAAGCTTGAGCAGGCGAAGGCCTGCGAGAATGGATGTGCCGCTGCTCAGGACATCGTCGACCAGCAGTACCCGCTTGCCCTTCAGGAGCGGCAGCATGCGCGGGTCGAGATAAAGGCGTTTCGTCTGGTCCGGGCTGGTGATCGAGCGCAGGGGAACGGAGAGGTCCTCCCGGTACCAGAACTTGCGCGAGGTGCTCAAGGGCACGAAGCGGCTGTGGCCGAGGTTGCGCGCGGCGGGAGCTGCCAGGGTCAGGCCGAGCGTCGGCAGGCCGAGCGTCGGCAGGCCGACCACCACCTCAGGCGAGAAGGGACGGGCAAGATCGGCAAGTGCCGTGGCCAGCCGGTCAACGACTTCGAAGGATGCCTGGTTGACGATAAGAGATGCCAGAGCCGACTGGCCATCCGCCAGTTCGCGGATCGGCAGGGCGAGCTGGCCTCCGTCCGGCAACAACGCGGGAAAGAAGATCCGGTGCCCTTCCGGCGGTGCGGTGTCATATGTCCCCGCCGGAGCGGTTTCCTGCCAGAAAACATGGGGTTCTTTTTCGAAGATATTGCCGATCATTGTCTGCTTTCCGGGGTTCGACTATGATAAATCCGCTTTTTCCGGGATCTATCAGATCCTGGCCGCCTTGTCCGGTCCGGAACGGGGTTCAGCCTTTTTCTCCTCGAAAGGATCAACACATCCGATGACCAAGATATCGCTGGACGCGGAGGAACTGACATTTCTCAAGAACCTCCGGCATGACCTGCATACCCATCCCGAGCTTGGTTTTGAGGAAGTGCGCACAAGCGCCATCGTGGCCGATCTTCTCAAAGAGGCCGGGGTAACCATCCACCGAGGCCTCGGCGGTACGGGCATTGTCGGCACGTTGACGAACGGCAACGGCCCGCGCCGCATCGGCCTGCGCGCGGACATGGATGCCCTTGCCATGCCGGAGACGGCGGACCGTCCGTACAAATCCTCGGTTCCGGGCAAGATGCATGCCTGCGGCCACGATGGCCACACCACCCTGCTGGCGGGCGCCGCGCGGTATCTGGCACGAACCCGGAATTTCAACGGCACAGTCCATTTCATCTTCCAGCCGGCGGAGGAAGGCCGGGGCGGGGCGCGGAAAATGGTCGAGGACGGCCTCTTTGATCTCTTTCCCTGTGATGCGGTCTACGGCCTGCACAACATGCCCGGCCTTGCCGTGGATGAAATGGCGGTTACGGCAGGCCCGCAGCTTGCGTCCTCCGACAGCTGGAAGGTCGTATTCAAAGGGGTCGGAACTCATGGCGCCAAGCCGCATCTGGGCAAGGACCCGGTGACGGCCTGCGGCCATTTTCTGGCGAGCCTTCAGACGGTTGTCGGCCGGGTTGTGGATCCTCTCCAGCCCGCGGTCGTCAGCGCCTGTTCCGTTCATGCCGGGGACCCCAATGCCCTCAACGTCATTCCGGACTTCGTTGAAATCGGCGGGACGGCGCGGGCCTATTCGCCGGCAGTCCGGGATCAGCTCGAGGCGGAAATCGGCCGCCTTGCCCGCGGTGTTGCCGTCATGTTCGGGATCACCGCCGACTATGATTTCATCCGTCGGATTCCGCCCGTGGTGAACAATCCGGATGTCACGGAGCGCGCGCTCGCGGCCGCACGCGCGGTTTGCGGCAACAAGGTGCGCACCGATTTTCCGCCGTCCACCGCAGGCGATGATTTTGCGTTTTTCTCCCAGGAGGTTCCGGGCTCTTATGTCTGGCTCGGCAATGGACCTGCCGTCGATGGCGCGCTTCACCACAACACCGCGTATGATTTCAACGACGCGGCCATCGAGACCGGCGTCAGTTTCTGGGTTCGGCTGACCGAAGGCGAATTGGCGGGGTAGCGGTCGAGTTGGCGTGAAGCCGGTCTCGCAAATCAGTCGATCCGGAGTGTATTGCACCGATGGAGTCCGGAGCCAACATCATTGAAGCTAGCTGACGATCTTCAGGACCGGATTTTTCATTGGTTCGGCGAGGGTGGCATCGGCAAGGCCCATGTCGGTCAGATGCGGGCCGGCGTTGCAGGCGAGTGTGGCGCCGAAGCAGGCCTTGAAGACCAGGTAGGGTGGCTTCCAGGTAACGATCTCTTCCATGGCTTTCCGGATAGCCGCAAAGTCGCGGGCCGTTTCACTCAGCGGTGCGTCGGTGATCAGGCCGGAAAGCGACAGGGCGAGTCCGGCGAGGATCTTTCCGTCTTTGGCAACGGCCATACCGCCTTGTCGGGAAATCACCCAGTTCGCCGCAACCGCCATGTCTTCCTCGTTGCCGCCGAAGACCGTGACGTTGTGGCTGTCGTGCGAGACCGTGGTGCAGAACGCGCCCCGCCATGTTCCCCAGGATGTGAGGTAGCCGGTTGCCGGGCCGGCATCGCCGCGTCCGTGACGGTGGATGACGCTCATCAGGGTGGCGCCTTGCGGGGGAACGACACAGCCGTTCTCGACCTCTGTAATGGCGGTGCCCCAGCGTGTGAACCGGGGCCGGTCGATGGTCGCGACCTCGACGCTCCTGCCGCTTGAGCGGACCTTGAAATCCTCCGCAGTGACCTGCGTGCAATGAACGGAGTTTCGTAACAGCGCCGGGTCCGTGCCGACGAGCGGTGCCGTCAGGGTGCCGTTTTCCGCGACGGCAACGCCGTTGGCGATAACCTTCACCGTGACAAAGTTCTCAAGATCTTCAAACAGCGCGATATCCGCCCGCCGGCCCGGAGCGATGAGACCGAGATCGGCGCGTCCAAGCCGGTGCGCGGCGTTGAGGGTGGCCGCTTGAATTGCCCTCACCGGTGACAGGCCGTAGCGGACGAGACGGGCGACGACGTCGTTGAGGCCGCCGGTGGCGTGAAGATCGTCGGGGAAGACATCGTCCGTGCACAGCGTCAGCGTGGAAGGCAGGGCAGCGAGCGCGTTGAGGGTCTCCACGAATTCCGGCAGTAAATGATCATGCGAGCCGCGCAGCTCGATGGTCAGTCCGGCCCGGAGCTTGCGTATCAGATCCGCGCCGGAAGTCAGTTCGTGGTCGGAAGTGATCCCCGCCGCCATGAAGGCATTGAGATCCGCTCCTTCCAGGCCCCGGGCGTGACCGCAGACAAGCTTGCCGCTTTCAAGGCCCGCCTGCACCACGTCCGTCATGCGCGGGGCGCGATCGATCACGCCTTGCATGTTCATGACTTCGGCGACGCCGGCGATGGCTTCGCGTTCGAGCAGGTCCTGCAGTTCCGCGCGCGCGAAATCCGCCCCCGATCTCTCCAGTCCGGGCGCGGAGGGGACGCAGGACGGGGCAAGCAGCAGGATCCGCAAGGGCAGGGGCAGTGAAGCCTCAATGGCCCAGTCGACACCCGCCAGACCATGAACATTCGCCAGTTCGTGCGGGTCCCAGATGATGGTGGTCACTCCTCGGGGCAGCACCGCTTCGGCGTAGCCTGCCGGGGTGACCATGGAGCTTTCCACATGCATGTGAGTGTCGATGAGACCGGGGGAGACGAACAGCCCGGCGGCATCGATGATCTTTGCTGCATCGTCGCGCGTGCCGGTGTCGTGAACGCTGGCGATAATGGCTCCGCATACACCGATATCGGCTTGCCTCAGCTCGCCGGTGACCGCATCGACGAGCGTGCCGCCTCTTATCAGGAGATCGAAAGGTTCAAGGCCCTTGGCTGCCCTTACGGCCCGGTCCCGCAAGGGGCGGGCGGCGAGGTCTGCGGGTTCGTTTGCGGTGTCGGTCATGAAAGGGCTGCCTTTTGCAGCGTCTTCAGTGCGAGCGAGAGAACGCGGGGCGCGTCCGCATGCATCGCCCAGCGGCAGTTCGGCGTGATCCCGGGCCGTTGATCAAGGACCGTCCTGCCGCGCGTATGCGTGCCTGTGAGTTCGACCGCGACGAAGCCGGGGGCGAATGTGAAGGCTTCGGGAATGATCAGGGCCGCCGCCGCGCAAGGATCGTAAACAGCCATTTTCTCCCGTCCCCTCTCAAGGGCGATATCCACATAGGCACCGCAGAGATCGGCCAGCACACGGCCTTTTTCCGTGCCGGATGCCTCCAGCGGCCG
The DNA here is from genome assembly GCF_947496995.1 of uncultured Roseibium sp. Classification (GTDB taxonomy): domain Bacteria; phylum Pseudomonadota; class Alphaproteobacteria; order Rhizobiales; family Stappiaceae; genus Roseibium. The sequence continues at coordinate 286,760 of NZ_CANMFD010000003.1, read as the reverse complement.
AAGGTCGTTCGGTCCGATCAGAACCTGACGGCACAATTCCAGATCGAGGATGTCCAGGGGGACGCCGCTGTTGACGACGATCTGCACCGCCTCGGGGTCCGCAAAGGCGTTGAACTCGGCGGAAGGGGTCTGATTGCCACGGCCCGCACCGCCACCCATCCAGGTGATCTTGGCGATCTTCGTCAGAAGGTCCGGCCGGGAGAGGGCCAGAATGGCAAGATTGGTCAGGGGGCCGAGCGCCAGGACTTCTCCCGGCGCGTCAAGGCTTTCCAGCCAGGCGCACAAGGCGGCCTGGGCGGGAGACTCCGGAACGGGCGGACATTCCGGGAGCCGGGCGCCCCGGGTCGGGATGCCGGTCGGGCCAAGCACATGACCGGGCGTGATCGTCTCGCCCAGGATGGCCTGTGCCGCGCCTGTATGCATTGGCGTCCGCCAGCCCAGCAGAGCACGGGCCCCGGCCGCATTTTTGCGGACCTGTTCGAGCGGAGCGTTGCCGAAAACCAGTGAAATGCCGGATATATCCCGCTGGTCGGCGATTATCATCACCGCCAGAATATCGTCGAAACCCATATCCGTATCGATCCAGATCATGGTTTTCTCACTCCATTCGGGTCAGGCGGGCGGCGTGGTCCGGTGCGAGATCGAAGGCGATCCGGTCGCCGATGTCATAGGCATCGTGGGGAACAGGCTGTTCCGCCTTGATCGGGCCGAGGGCACTGTCGAGCAGGTATTCGCGGGCATGGCCGGCAAAGGACGACCCTTTGACGATACCGGAGAACGGTCCCGTTCCAAGGGCTACCTTGGACGGACGCCACGCCAGACCTTTTACCGTGCCGTCGACCGGCGTGCCCGGGCTGAGGGGGACCTCGCCGTCGGCGGTTTTCAGCTTGCCGTTTTCCATGGGGAAGATGTTCTCGAACCCGACGAAGTCGGCAACGAAGCGAGTGGACGGACGGTCGTAGACATCCTCCGGCGTGCCGAGCTGTTCGATATAGCCGTCCTTCATGACGACAATCCTGTCGGCAAGCGCAAGCGCTTCGCTTTGGTCGTGGGTGACGAAAACCATGGTCACGCCGCTTTCGCGCTGAACCCGCTGCAGCTCGGTGCGCATTTCCAGCCGCAGCCTTGCGTCCAGATTGGAGAGCGGCTCGTCCAGCAGAAGCACCTTCGGGTCCATGACCAGGGAGCGTGCGAGGGCGACGCGCTGCTGCTGGCCGCCGGACAGCTCCGCCGGTTTGCGGTCCGCCAGATGGGACAGGCCGACTAGGTCCAGCCCGCCATCGACCTTTGTCTCGAGCGCCTTGCCGCCCAGTTTCTTGAGGCGCAGGCCGAAGGCAACGTTTTCGAAGACATTCAGGTGCGGGAAGAGGGCATAGGACTGGAACACCAGCCCGACCTGACGCTTGTTCGCGGGCAGATAGGTGATGTCCGCCCCGTCCAGGGTGATGCGGCCGGCAGCCGGGCGCATGAGGCCGGTGATCGCCCGCATCGTTGTGGTCTTGCCGCAACCGGACGGACCGAGCAGAGCGATCAGTTCGCCCCTGGTGATGTCGAGGTTCAGTCTGTCGACGGCAACCGACTTGCCGTAGGCCAGCGTGACGTCTTTCAGCGAGAGATAGGTCAGATCAGACATAACGGGAAAATCCGAGGAAACGTTCGGCCAGAAACACGATGGCGATGGACAGGAAGGCCAGCAGCGCGGCAAGCGCGGCCACGGACGGGTCGTAGGTGATTTCCATGTACCAGATCATGTCGATGGGCAGGGTTCTGACGCCGGGGCCGGACAGGAACAGGGAGACCGGAACCTGATTGAAGCTGGTGACGAAACCGAGGATGAAGGCGGCGAGAATGCCGTTGCGGATATTGGGCAGCACGACCCGGAAGAAGGCTCCGGCGCGTGACGAGCCGAGGATGACCGCGGCCTCCTCGATGTCGCTGCGCAGGTTCTCAAGCGACGCGGAGACGACCCGCACCGCATAGGGCAGGATGAGAGCCGTATGCGCGATGAAGAGCGCCAGCCCGATGCCGACGTCCAGCGGGATCACCAGATAACGCAGGAGGGCGAGGCCGACGATGATGCCCGGCACGATGATCGGTGCGGAGACGATGGTGCGCAGGGTCTCGCCGAAGGGCAGCTTGTAGCGAGAAGCGGCATAGGCGACTGGGACGCCGAGAATGAGCGCCGCCAGCGTGCCGAACACGGCAAGGAACATGGACAGGGCGAAGCTGTTCCGGAAGCTCTCGATCTCGAAGACCTTGAAAACCCATTTCAGGGACAGGCCCTGGGGCGGAAAGGCCAGCGTCTCTCCGGCGGACAGGGCCGCCGCGACGATGATCAGGAACGGCCCCAGGAGAAAGGCGAGCACCAGGGTGAGGGTGACGTAGGAAAGAAGACGGCCGGTCATCGTCTGTTCCTCGCCGTTGCCAGACGCTTCAGCAGCATGTTCGCCGAGAAACTCATGACGATCAGGATCATGGCGATGATGCTTGCGGATGCGAAGTCATTGGCGACCGTCACCCGCTGATAGAGGAGGGTTTCCAGCATGAGAACCTTCGAGCCGCCGAGAATGGCGGGGGTGATATAGGCGGTGAGCGATCCGGTGAAGACCAGCGTGCCGCCGATGACGAGGCCTTCCCGCGTCAGCGGCAGGATCACCTTGAGAAAGACCTGCAGCCAGTTGGCACCGAGCACCCGCGCGGCGGGCACGGCGTCCCTGGGCATGTTCTCCAGGGCGCTGATCAGGGAAAGGATCATCAGGGGAAGGAAGAGTTGCAGCAGTCCGATGAAGACGGCTGTCTCGGTGAAGAGAAAGCGGACCGGGGTGTCGGACAATCCGAGGCCCACGATGACCTGGTTGACGAAGCCGGTGCGGCCCAGGATGACGATCCAGGCATAGGTGCGGGCGACCGGAGAAATCATCAGCGGCATGACCACGAGGCCGATCATGCGGCCGCGCGCCGTTGGAGGCAGCGTGACGATGGCATAGGCGGTGGCATAGCCGATCACCGCAGAGACGGCCGTCACCATCGCGCCGAGTTTCAGGGTGCGCCAGAAAACGGTCTGATTGAGCGGTTTGGAGAAGAAGTCGACATAGGCGCTCAAGCTCCACGCACCTTCCATCCGGAAACCTTCCGATAGCAGAATGCCGACGGGGACCAGAAAGACGACCGCCGCGAACACGACCGCGGGTAAAGCGAGGGCGAGTGCTTCCGCCCGGTTCTGAAACATGAAACCTGCCTTGAATGTGCAGGCAGCGTTGTCACGCTGCCTGCTGACTTTCGGTTATCCGGATACGGACGGCGTTACTGGCCGACCTTGTCGTTCCATTCGGCGAGCCAGGTTTCGCGGTTGTCCAGAATGACGGCCGGCGGCAGAAGATGAAGGTTCTTCACCGTTTCTTCGCCATAGGTGAGGTTTGCCGCCACTTCGTCGGAAACCTTCACCTCCGCATTGGCCGGGCTGTCGACCAGGGCTTCGGCAAGTTTCGTCTGGATCTCGGTGGACAGCCAGTAATCCATGAACTGGTAGGCGAGGTCTTCGTTCTTGGCGCCCTTGGTCAGGATCATGACATTCATGCCGCCGGTCTGGCCTTCCTTCGGCGTTGCCCAGGCAATGTTCATGTCCATTTTCGGATAGGCGCCCCACGCGAACCGGCCGATGGGTGCTGCCAGGATTTCTTCCTGCTGCATGAGCTGTGCGACCTGGGAGGAGCGGACGTAGAAGGTGAGGATATCGTCCTTGTTCGCACCGACTTCGGCGATTGGCGCGGAAAGGGAGGGGGCATCGTCGCCCATCGCCTTGCCGAGCATGTAGAGCGCGGGCGGGCCCTGGTTGGTGGTCACATTGGGAAATGCCACGCGGCCTTTCAGGTCGTCCTGGAACAGGTCGGACCAGCTTTCGATCTTCACCTTGTCGGCGCGGTAGGCGATGGACGTGGCGTAGAAGGTGTAGCCGATGCCGAGGTGGTCGCCCAGCGGGTCCTTGGCGATGTCATAGAGCTTGTCGAAGTTCGACAGTTTCGAGACGTCGATGGACTGGGTGATGCCTTTGCGTGCCGCTGAAAGGGCATCATGTGTGGACATGACCGCCATGTCGATTTCCGGATCGTCCTTGCGGGCTTCCAGCTTCGCCAGGCGCTCCACGCTGTTGCCGGTCTCCACCACCAGCTCGCAGCCGCAGATCTTTTCAAAGGGGTCGTAGACGATTTCCTTGAAGGCATCCTGGGCAAAACCGTAGACGGAGATGACCAGCTTGTCGTCGGCGGCAAGCGACGGTGCGGTGAAAGCGCAGAGGGCGACGCCCGCGGCGAGAGTTCTTCTAAGCATTGTTTGTTCCTTCTCTGGAGGGGAGGGTGTCAGGATCTGGATTGTTGTTGTTATCCTGCGATGGGAAGAGGTTTTCATTCGGCGAGGCGCTGGAATTCCGGACAACGAGTTCCATCGGCACGGCCTGAGGACGCGTGGCTTCGTCCACGGGTGGGGCGCTCCTGTCCGGTTCGATCTGCAGAAGGAGATCGGCCACGGCGAGCCGGGCGATCTTCTCCATGTCCATGCGCACGGTCGTCAGGGCGGGTGAAATGGACCGGGCCCAATGCAGGTCGTCAAAACCGGTGACGGTGACATGCACGGGCACCGAAAGGCCTGAACGCTGAAGCTCGCTGACGGCGCGCAGGGCGTGAATATCGGAGACAGCGGCGAAGGCCGTATAGCCATGACGCACCAGCTCCGCGAGCCCGAGTTCGCATCCCGGTCCCGCGGCTGCTTCCAGGGCGTCGATCCACAGCGTGCGGACGGAACCTTCCGGGCCGAAGCCCGTGCGGATGCCACCGATACGGTCGGCCTGAACATTGGAGTCCTGGTGAAGACCGATGACGGCAAGGCGCGTGTGCCCGAGATCGCGCAAATGCGCGCCGATCAGTCTGCCGCCCTGCCAGTGGTCGGCGGAAACGGTGTTTCCCGGTGTCGATGGTGTGTCGATCACCGCGACGGGACAGTTGATTTCAGCGATCCTGGTACCGTGCCGGGGCACGAGGATAATGCCGTCGGCGCCACGTTCGATAAGCTGGTCGATGGCAGCGGTCTGGGTTTTGACGTCACCGCGGCTGTCGCCGATCAGAACGCCGTAGCCGGCCTTCGTGGCGGCCTGCTCGATCGCCTGGGCAAATTGCGGGAACAAGGGATGGCCGATATCGGCCAGCACCAGGCCGAGAACATGGCTGCGCCCGGTGCTCAGGGCCCGTCCGGCAAGGCTGGGGACATAGCCGAGTTCCCTGGCCTTTTCCGCAATCTGCCGTGACAGCTGTGCGGAGACCCTTCCCTTGCCCGATAGGGCATTGGACACGGTTGCGCTGGAAACGCCGAGGGCTCTGGCAATGTCCGAAAGATTGGGGCGTGGTGCCATCTGGTTTGGAGTACCAGCCGTTGGAACAAATCTGATTAAGCGTTTAATCAGACTAGGCAGAATATCCGCTGATGTCGACTCCTTTCATGACGTGAAAACGCCTTCCGGGTCGATTCAACCTGCGGCGGCAAAAACAAAAACGGGTCCCTTCGGGCAGCGCGCGGCTTTGGTTCACGCTGTTTTCCGAGCAATCGGGCTTGAGCCGATCCTGGCTGTCCAGCGCGATTGTCAGCTGTGTTACATGCCTGTTCACGGGAGTGTTCCCGCACAGTCTGCCAAGCGGAAACTTGTTTCCTCGATCACAGTCCGCAAGCCCGGCCGGTGCTAGACCAACGGACATCAGGATCCTGTTTGCTTTTGTGCACGCCCATCATTTCGAACAGACTTATTTTTGGAAAACCCCGTCCCCAGGTGTGATGATGTCGAGTTTACCCAAAATCAGTATCGCTCGTTCCGTCGGATTTCGGGCGCAGAACAACATTGCAGACGTTCGAACCGTCCAAAAGCGCCTGAACCTTCTGCTGGATCCGTCCCGCACTCCTTTGGTGGAGGACGGTTTCCACGGTCCGCTGACCAAGGGCATGATCGGCGATTTTCAGAGCAAGGTGCTGGGTTTCATGAACCCGGACCAGCGCGTGGATCCGGTCGGACCGACACTATCGGCGCTGAACGATGCGGCGTCGGAGGCAAAGTGGAAGGTTGCGCCTGTAACTCCAAAACCGGTACCGCCGAAGGACAATCCGGACAAACCGACACCGGACAAGCCCGCCGATCCGTCTGGCATGCCGAAGATACCCGTCTTCGGTCCGACCGACGGCAGCCCGGGTTTCGACGGCTTTCCCGCGCCGTCGCAGGTGCTCGGGCCTTTGCAGGTGAAGATAAGTCCGGCGCGTGACGGCGCCTGGATCATGGTGCCGGAGGGTTCCGAACGGTCGATCCGGATCGGTATCGATCCCGACAGTCCGGTCCGGATTGCAGGCAAGGGGGTCGATGAAGAAGGCTATGCCTGTTCATTCACCAAGGAACGGCTGCTGCGCGCAGTCATCAAAGGCCAGTGTCTGGTGATCAAGGGACTTAATTCCTGCAAGGACTGCAAGCTGGATCTCTTTCAGAACGGCAAACACCTGCGGGTCTATGTGTCCGTGAAACCGCGCAGGATCGTGCCGATCTTCGCCTTTCACGTCGAGCACGGACCTGGCCTGAAATCACGCGTTTCGAGCGGTGAGCTCAGGACCGTGTTCAAAATCGCAAACAGCGAAGTCCTGATACCCCAGTGCAACGTGGAACTTCGCCTGCTCGGCGACGAGTTGCTGTCGCACAAGGACATCGGCCGCCATCTCGGATTTGTTGTCCGATCAGACAGTTACGAGAACAAGAGAGACGAATTCAAGTACCTTAAACCCTTTGCAAAGGAACGTGCGTTTCCGCAGCCCTCAGGGGCAGACCATATCAAGACCGTGAACGTCTTCATCGTCCGGGAAATGGTCAGCACTCAGAAAAAGGGTGAACGGCCGACGAAGGCGAACGGCCTGATGGACTATGACACCGGTATGTGCCTGCTCGATGACCGGTCCTATCGCAAGACGACCCACATCAATTCGATTGCACGCACGCTTTCGCATGAAGTCGGCCATCTTCTGATACAGCAGCTCTACACTCACAACGCAGACATAGTGCAGCCTCACGCACACAATCCCTATGACGATGCCCTGATGTATCCGGGAGGCCTCGGGAACAAGCTGTACCGGGTCGAGGTAGAGGCCATGAACCCGACATCCTTCAGACCGCCGTCCTGGTATTCCTGACCCTGACATTCGCAGGACAGGCGATCGGATACACATCAGCGGTGACTGGTCCGAAGGAGGCGAGGCGACAGCGATGGACCGGCATGAGTTCCGGTGCCGCTTTTAGCCCTCCCGGGCAATCTGCCAGCCGGCCCAGGATTGGCTGACAGGCATGATCTCAAGGGAATTTATGTTGAGATGGGAAGGCTGGGTGGCGATCCAGTAGACCGTGTTGGCGATGTCTTCTGGCTGGATCGCGTTCGCGCCGCCATAAAGTGCGTCATAGCTTTGCCTGTCGCCACCTGTGCGCACCAGAGTGAACTCGCTCTCGCATAGCCCCGGTTCGATCGAGGTCACACGCACGCCCTTGCCGTGAAGGTCCGAGCGCATGCCGAGAGAGAACTGACGCAGGAAGGCCTTGGTGCCCGCATAGACATTGCCGCCCGGATAGGGCCAGTTGGCGGCGATGGAGGAGATGTTGACGATCATCCCCTTGCGCTCGACGAGCTTCGGCAGCAGCAGGTCGGTGATGGTGACAAGGCCGGTGATGTTGGTATCGATCATGGTCTTCCAGTCGGACAGCTTCGTGTCCGGCGCCGACGCGGTGCCGAGGGCAAGACCGGCATTGTTCACCAGAACGTCGATATCCTGGAAGTGCTCAGGCAGGTCGGCGAGAGCGTCCCTCGTTGCCGCTTCGTCCATGATGTCGAAGACAGCGGGACAAAAGCTGTTGCCGAGCTCTTCGCGCAGTTTTTCCAGACGGTCTGCCCGCCGGCCGGTGCCCACGACCTTCCAGCCGTTTGCCGTGAACAGCCGGGCCATTGCCTGGCCGAAACCCGATGTCGTTCCGGTGATGAGAATTGTGCCGGTCATGGCAAGGCCTTTCCTGAGGTTGAGGTCAGCATTCATCTGAGCGGACCATACGAACAAGGCGCGCCGGCACAATGGCAAAACAGGCGGCAAACATCTCTGGCCCTTACGAATGAAAGAGCTGGCTCTAAGCAAGCGTCGGGTCTGGTCCTAGGAGTGATCCAACCGTTTCGATCTTGAGGACCCGAGCAGTGACCCAGATGCCGATCAACATGGACCATCACTGGATGCCGTTCACCAACAACCGGCTGTTCCATCAGGAACCCCAGATGTTCGAGAAGGCACAAGGCGTGCGCTACTGGACGCCGGAGGGCCGGGAAGTGCTGGACGGCTCCTCGGGTCTGTTCACCTGCGCGGCGGGTCATGGCCGCGAGGAGATCGCCGAGGCTGTCTACAAACAGCTTCAGGACCTGGACTATACGCCGCATTTTCAGCGTGCAGCGCCGATCTCCTTCAAGCTGGCGGAAGCCCTGAGCGACATTCTGCCCGAAGGGCTGGACCGGGTCTTTTTCGGTTCCTCCGGCTCGGAGGCGGTCGACAGCGCCATCAAGATCTGCCTTGCCTATCACAAGGCCAAGGGAAATCCCCAGCGCACCCGTTTCGTCTCGCGTTCGTGGGCCTATCACGGCGTTAATCTCGGCGGCACGTCGCTGGCGGGCATGGTCGGCAACCGGCGGGACTTTTCCGGTGTGACCTGCGACGTGGTTCACATGCGCCACACCTGGAACGAGGAACAGCGGTTCACGCGGGGCCAGCCGGAAGACGGAGCCCATCTGGCGGATGACCTGGAAGAGATCTGCAAGACCTACGGCGGCGAGACGATCGCGGCTGTCTTCGTCGAACCGATCGCCGGCTCCATCGGCACAATCGTTCCACCCGTCGGCTATCTTCAGCGCCTGCGGGAGATTGCCGACAAATACGGTATTCTTCTGGTGTTCGACGAGGTGATCACCGGGTTCGGCCGCACGGGAGCCGCCTTTGCCGCGCAGGAGTTCGGGGTGACGCCGGATGTCATGACAATGGCGAAAGCCCTGACAAACGGGGCCATTCCCATGAGCGCCGTCGCCGTGAAAACCGAAATCCAGAAAGCCGTGATCGAATCCATATCCGCCGACAGGCCGGAACTGATGCATGGCTATACCTATTCCGCCCATCCGGTCGCCTGTGCCGCCGCGCTGGCAACCCTCGGCATCTACAAGAGTGAAGGCCTGTTTGACCGGGCCGCCAGCCTGTCGGGGACCTTCCTCGACAGCGTCTTCAGCCTGCGCAATCTTCCCCATGTCGCCGATCTGCGCGGCTACGGCATGATGTCCGGCATCCAGCTGACGCCGGGCGAAGCGCCCGGAGCGAAGGGGTCCATCGTGCAGCGGCGGCTGTTCGATGAGGGGTTGCACGTGAAGGCAACCGGCGATGCCCTGATTTTCGCACCTGCCCTGACAACCTCGGAAGAGGACCTGTCGAAGATGGTCGACATGCTCCAGAACGTGCTGGGGCGCGCGGAGCTTTAGGCCCAGGCGTCCAACGACTCAGGCCTTGCCGTCTGGCAAGGTTCCGGATCTCCGCTTCGCTGCGTCCGGAACGGCACTGCGGGGTGTCCGGTTATCGGGTCACGTGCTCTTAGCAAGGAGTTGGCCAAGCAGCCGGATGCCGGGTTCCATCTTCTCCTCGGCGATGGCACCGAAGCCGAGACGGATGCGGTTGCGGGGTTTTTGCGGCGACGCATAATGGATGTCGCCCGCTTCGATCAGGAGACCGTGCCGGGCTGCTTCCGCCTGTAATTCCATGGCTGCGATCCCTTCGGGAATTCGGATCCAGACGCCGGACCCGCCGGTGGTCACCGTTGCCTCGCAGGCGGGGAGGTGGGTTTCGATCAGCTTGAAGATCTTCTTCCACTTCTGTGACAGGATTTTTCTCTGGCGGCGGATGTGTGAGTCATAATGTCCTTCAGACAGGAAGATCGCCATCGCCCGCTGATCGAGGGCGGAGGGATGCCGGTACATGAGCCGACGCAAGGCCCGCAGTTCCCTGACGATGCGCCTGTCCGCCGCGATGAAGCCGAGACGCAGTCCCGGAAAAAGCGCCTTCGACAGGCTGGCGACATGGATGACCCGGCCGGTCCGGTCGAAACTGCGCAGGGAAGGTTTCTGCGCGCCGACAAAATTCAGTTCATGCTCATAGTCGTCTTCCAGAATGATGAAATCGTTGGTTTCCGCCTGGGCCAGCAACTTCAGACGCCGTTCCATGGACATGGTGACATTGGTCGGTGACTGATGTCCCGGCGTGACATAGACCAGCCGGGCGCCTTCCAGATCGTCACCGAAACGCATGCCGTTGGAATCCACCCGGTGATGCCTGATTTCCGCACCGAGCGCCTGGAAAATGTTGCGCGCATCCACGTAACCGGGTTCTTCGATATCGACCCGGATACCGGGCCGACAGAACAGGTGGGCCGCCATGAACAGGGCGTTTTGCGCCCCGACCGTGATCAGGATCTCTTCCGGATCCGCCCGGAAGCCCCGCTGCGGCAGCATGCGGCGGATGATCTGGTCGACCAGCATCGGATCGTCCCGGTCCACCAGATCGCCGATCCAGGTGGGCGCGTGCTGGGCGGTTCCGGCCAGACGCACGCAGTCCCGCCAGCGGGTCACCGACGTCTTGTCGGGCGAAAGCTGGCCGAAGATGAACGGGAATTCGAAAGTCTGCCAATCGGCTGCCTTGAGAATGTTTTCCTGATCCGAATAGCGGTAGGCCAGAAGCGCGTCCGGGTCGAAGGGATGCTTCGACCGGGGAAGGATCTCCTTGGCGTGATCGTCGACGCGGATGTTGAGCTGTTCGCGGATATGGCGCTCATTGATGAAATAACCGCGCCGGCTGACCGACTTCAGGTAGCCGTCCTCCACCAGCCGCTCGTAGACGATGGCGACGGTATTGCGGGAAACGTTGATCTGCCTTGAAAAGACGCGTGTTGCCGGCAAGGGCTCGTGCAGAGGCCAGACACCGTCGAGGATCGCCTCGATCAGCCGCTCCTGGATCTGGTGCTGGAGGCGCCGGTCAGGATCAAAAGGTTTGTTGAAATAGGTCGCAAGCATTTGAATTTCCGCAATGGCGAAGAGGACGCCGCCGGTGTCCATCTGATTTCGCGAGGACAGTTTTGGTGGTAATGCCGCGCGGAGCAAGTCCTCTTGCATGCCCTGGCACCATAGTTTTCAGCCTCTGGCTCTAATGGCGGATGTTGCACCGCAATACTCTTCCGGTCAACGCGGCGCAGGATCGGTCCGGGCAGTCATGTCACGGGCAAAAAAAGATCCGGCCTGTACCGCGCCAGAGCAGTGAACAGTTTGGTCAGACCAACAGACAGGGGATGTCACAATGAATTTCAAAAAGGGTGCACGCACCACGCGGCGCGATTTTCTGAAGAGCGCGGCCGCGGTCGGCGCAGGGCTGTCCATGCCCGCGATCGTCAGTTCCAGCGTGCTGGCCTCATCCGGCGAAATCAACATCATGATGTGGTCGGACTATCTGCCGGAAAGCTTCGTCAACGGCTTCACGGACAAGACCGGGATCAAGATCAACTTCACCGGCATCGGCTCCAACGAGGAAATCATCAACAAGCTGAAGGCCACCAGCGGTGAAGGTTTCGACATCGTCTCCCCGACAGTGAACCGCAACCTGCTCTGGGCGGAGCTGGGCCTGCTGCAGCCGTTCGACATGTCCAAGGTTGACCTCGACAAGGTCAATCCTTCCATGGCGCTGGGCGAGACCCACTGGAACTTCGACGGCAAGGGCGTTTTCTGGCTGCCGCATATCTGGGGCACGGAAGGCATTGCATGGCGGACGGACGCATTCGTGCCGGCAGGTGAATTCCCGAGCTATTACGATGTCTGGGATGAGGCCAACGCAGGCAAGACCATGGGTCGCGGCCACTCCATGCTGCTCGGCCTCGGCCTCGGCCTGGAAGGCCGCGGCGAGATGGATGCCGGTTCCATGTGGGCAGCCTATGAGAGCCCGGAGAAAATGGACGAGGTCTGGACCAAGCTTGTTGAGACAGCCATCGCCAAGAAGCCGAACATCAAGCTGATCTGGAACGATGCCGACACCCAGAAGAACGGCTTGCTGAACGAAGGCGTCATTGTCGGCCAGACCTGGGACGGCCCACCGCTGGCACTCAAGACGGCTGGCGAACCGGTCATGTACCGGGCACCGAAAGAGGGCGCAATGGCCTGGGTCGACGGCCTTGCCATGCCGACCGGCGCAAAGAACATCGATCAGATCTACGCATTCATCGAAGCGGCCTATGACGCAAAGCTGGCCGGCGAGGCCATCAAGACACATGGCTACAATTCGCCTGTCGTCGGCGCTGCGGAATTCGGCGGGGAAATCTATGCCAAGAACTTCGCCGATGCCTATCCGGGCGAGGCGCTGGGCAATCTGAACGCGTGGCCTGCCGAGGCACCCTGGTACTCGGAAAAGCGGACGGAATACACCAACAAGTTTCTGTCCGCATAACACGTACGGATCAACGGGCACCGGATGCCGGGCGCAGTCCCGTCCGGCATTCGGCTGCCCGTTTTCACCGTTCCGTTCAGCCGTATTTCCGAGAGCGTCATGGCCACAAAAGATATTGTTCTGGATCACGTTTCCATCCGCTTCGGGGCCTATACCGCGGTCGACAACGCTCATCTCGTGATCAAGGGTGGGGAGTTCTTCTCCTTCCTGGGTCCGTCGGGGTGCGGCAAGACGACGTTGCTGCGCTGCATCTCGGGCTTCAGCGATCCGAGCGAGGGCCGGGTCCTGATCGGCGGGCAGGACATGAAGGGCATTGGCCCCAACAAGCGTCCGACGGCGCTGATTTTCCAGAACCTTGCCCTGTTTCCGCTGATGAGCGTTGCCGACAACATCGCCTTTCCGCTGGAAGTGCGCGGCGTTGGCAGGAGGGATCGCCGCAAGCGCGCGGACGAACTTCTGGAGATGATCGCGCTGCCCGGAGTGGGCGACAAGAAGGTTCACGAACTGTCGGGTGGCCAGCGGCAACGCGTGGCGATTGCTCGCGCGCTGGCGGTGGAGCCGGATATTCTCCTGCTCGACGAGCCGCTGTCGGCCCTCGATCTGAAGCTGCGCCATCACATGCGCACGGAGCTGCGCACGATCCAGCAGCAGGTCGGGCTGACGTTCATCTACATCACCCATGACCAGGGCGAAGCCCTGACGATGTCCGACCGGGTCGCGGTGATGAATGCCGGGGTCATCGAACAGGTCGATCCGCCCGAGACGATCTATAACCGGCCCAAGACATCCTTTGTGGCTTCCTTCGTCGGCCAGTCCAACGCGATCGAAGGCAAGGTGGCGTCCCAGTCGGGCACGCTGGTGTCGATCGAAACGCCGCTTGGCCGATTGCAGGGGCGCGCGGCCGGCGGGCGTCAGTACAAGTCCGGCGACAACTGCTTCCTGTTCATCAGGCCTGAACAACTGAGCCTTGGCGACGGCCTGCCGAACGCGGTGGCCGCCAACTGGGTCAAGGAAGAATTCGAGGGCAATGCCCGGCAGATGTTCCTTGAAGCGAATGGCGTGCCTCTGCGCCTGTCCAGGGTCAATCTCGGTGGTGCCGCCGACACGCTGTCAGGCGCGAGCGTGCCGGTCGGGTTCGAACCCGACCAGGCCATCGTTCTGCCTCACGGCGTTCTGGCGGGGGCATAGGAATGCAGGCTCTTCAGACCGCGTTGAAGCAGATCGCCGGCAAGCACGGTCTCGGTGCGGCCACCTTTGTCGGTGTCGCCGTCCTGATCTGGGTGATCTTCCTGATCGCCCTGCCACAGTTGGCGATGCTCGACTATTCGTTCCGCTTCAACCTGCCCGCCTCTGACGTCGGCGGCCCGCAGGATGTCTATACGCTCGAAAATTATGCCTATTTCTTCCAGGGCAATGACGGCACGGTGAACACGCTCGATATCGGGATCCTGGTCAGGACGCTGGTCGCGGCCGTGTTCGTGACCTGCATCGACATCCTGCTGTGCTATCCGATCGCGTTCATTCTGGCCCATTCGGCCACCGGCGTTGCCGCGCGGATGATGGTCATCGGCCTGATCGTGCCCTTCTGGGTCAATGAAATCCTGCGCGCCTTTGCCTTCCGCGTGCTGTTCGGCGCCACCGGCCTCATCAATGGCGTCGGCATGTCGATGGGGCTGTGGGACCAGCCGGTGGATTTCATCCGGGCGGATGTGGCGCTCTATTCCGGGCTGACCTATGCCTACATTCTGCTGATGGTGTTCCCGATCTTCAACGCTGTTGAAGCTCTGGACCGGAACCAGATCGAAGCGGCGCGGGACATGGGCGCGAGCTGGTGGCGGGTTCACTGGCGGGTGGTGCTGCCGGTCGCCAAGCCGGGCATCGCCTCCGGTGCGACCATGGTGTTCATGCTGACGGCGGGCGCACTGGCCGCCCCGCAGATCCTCGGCGGACCGTCCAGTCTCTGGTTCACCCAGCTCATCTACCAGTGGTTTAACGAGAGCGCCAACTGGCAGCGCGGTTCGGCCTATGCGGTCATCCTGCTTATCGTCTGCATCTCCTTCGTGATGATGCTGATGCGGGTCTTCAAGGTATCCATCGGGGAGATCGGCCGATGAACCGGGGCACGGGCGGCGGCGCCGTCGCAGCGGGATTTTCGCTGCTTTTCTTTTCCTTCCTGTTCGGTCCGCTGATCATCATGGTGATCACGGCGTTCAATTCCTCGTCTTTTCCGAGGATCACCCCGTGGGAGTGTTTCACCACCGAATGGTTCGCCGTTCTCTTCGCCAACGACCGGCTGATGAGCGGTCTGCTGAACAGCCTGGTGATTGCCGTCAGCGTCGTTGCCATCGCGGTGCCCATCGGTCTTGCCGGCGCACTGGCTCTTTCGGAGCTCAGCTCCCGGCTGCGGGCGGTGCTCTATACGGTGCTGATCACGCCGATCCTGATCCCGGGCGTGGTTCTGGGAATCTCGACCATCGTCTTCTGGGGCGCGCTGGGCCGCAGCGTCGGAGCGGAATACGGCTCGTTTTTCTTCGACGGCATGTTCCTGACCCTGGCCGGCCAGGTGACCTTCATATCGGCCTACGCCATGCTGGTGTTCCTGGCGCGGCTGCAAAGGTTCGATCCGATCCTGACCGAGGCCGCGCTTGACCTGGGGGCAACGCCCGGTCAGGCGTTTCGCAAGATTCTTCTGCCTTTCCTCGGGCCTGCTATCGGATCGGCAACCTTCCTGACGTTCCTGGCATCGTTCGAAAACTACAACACGACCGTGTTTACGATCCTGTCCGGCAACACCTTCACGACGGCGCTGGCTTCCAAGGTGCGGCACGGTACCGACCCCTCGCTGTCGGCGCTCGCGGTGATCATCATCGGCATTACCCTGATCGGGGCGATCGTTCATGAAGCGCACACGCGCCGAAAGGAAGTGCTGCGCACGGGTATCGCAACACGGTCGCGGATCTACGGCAATCCGGTTTTGAAGACCCTGGTCCATCCGCTGACGGTTTTCCTGATCCTCGCCGGTATCGCGGGCCTTGCCACCTGGCAGGGCACACGGCACGACGCTTCGGTCTGCAAGCAGCAGATCCTCGACGACAAGCGGGCGCGTCAGCACGAACTTCTGGAAGAGCAGCGCCGGAAAATGCAGGAACAGCAGAAAACCACTGCGCCGGTGACCTCACCAGCCGATGCGGCCGGGAAAGCCAACCCGTCGCCTTTCGGCGGGGCGTTCAGCCCCAATGGCCTGACGCCGGCACAGGAAGAGCAGGCGCCCGCCGCAGCTCCGACAGAGACGCCAGCCAAGGCCAATCCATCGCCATTCGGCGGAGCGTTCAATCCGAACGGGCTGAAACCTTCGCAATAGGTGCCGGGTGAAAGGTGTTGGGGTTGCGTCTGCATGAGTTAGGCGGTCGGGAAGAGGCACAACAAGCCTGACGCCCGGTCGTGACCAACCGGGCGTCTTCGGATCAGTGGCTGATCATCCAAGGCCGTTTTGAGGGGAAGGTCTTGCTGCCGTCGGCCTTGTAGACCGCGCTGGAGCGGAAGTTTCCCTTGCCGCCCGAACAGCAGGAACATCCGTCCGGATGGCGCTTGCGCGCTTCCTTTGCCCGATCCTCGCGCCCGGACCTGGTCGAGAAGACCGGGTTGTGGCGCGCAGTTTCGTTGCGCTCGAAGGCCGAGCGCTGTTCTGTCGAAAGACCCGGCATGTTCGGCGCCCGCAGGAGGGCCCTCGGGGCCTCCTGCCTGCACGCCGGACAGTCGATCGGATCTGCGTGCGCGGACATCGGTCGCTGGGCGGTGATCGGTCCGCAGGAAGCGCAGAGATAGTCATAGACCGGCATGGGCGCTCCTTAAAGATCCGGTGCCAGCGGCACGTCGATGGACCCGTCGAGATGCTTTATCGGCCCGTCCGAGCCCGGCATCATGTCGAATTCGAAGATGTCGGTCGGCAGCCACAAGGTGGCACAGGCGTTGGGAATATCGACCACACCGGAGATATGTCCCTGCACCGGGGCGGTGCCGAGAATGGCGTAGGCCTGGGCGCCGGTGTAGCCGAACTTCTTCATGTACTCGATGGCGTTGAGACAGGCCATGCGATAGGCGATGTGGACGTCCAGGTAATGCTGGGTGCCGGCCTCGTCTACCGAAATCCCCTCGAAGATCAGGTAATCATCGTATTTCGGCGTGATCGGGGAGGGCTTGAAGATCGGGTTCTTGACGCCGTATTTGGCGATGCCGTCCTTGATCAGTGACACGCGGATGTGCAGCCAGCCGGCCATCTCGATGGCGCCGCAGAAGGTGATCTCGCCGTCGCCCTGGCTGAAATGCAGGTCGCCCATGGAGAGACCGGCCCCGTCCACATAGACCGGGAAGTAGATCTTCGAACCGCGGGACAGATCCTTGATGTCGCAGTTGCCGCCGTGCTCGCGCGGGGGCACGGTGCGGGCGCCTTCCGCGGCGGCCTTGTCTCTAGCCTCGCCTTTCATCTGGCCCATATGCGCCGACTGGGTGTTGGGCAGGGCGGCAAGGGCCGGAACGCGGTCCGGATCGGTGTTGAAGAGAGACGTCTCACGCTCGTTCCAGGTGTCGAGCATCTTGCGGTCCGGCAGGCAGCCGATCAGGCCGGGGTGGATCAGCCCGGCGTAGTTGACGCCCGGAACGTGACGCGAACGGGTGAACATGCCCTCGATGTCCCAGATCGACTTCTGCGCTTCCGGGAAGTGTTCGGTCAGGAAACCGCCGCCATTCTGCTTGGAGAAGAAGCCGTTAAAGCCCCAGAGCATTTCTTCCTTGGCGCCGATGTCGAGAATGTCGACGACAAGAAGGTCACCCGGTTCGGCTCCCTTCACGCCGATCGGGCCGGACAGGTAGTGCACCTGTTCCAGTTCCACGTCGCGCACGTCGGCGGCATCGTCGTCGTTCTTGATCTGACCGCCGGTCCAGTCGTAGGTCTCGACCTTGAAGTCGTCGCCCGGTTCCACCCAGACCGCCATCGGAATGTCGGGGTGCCAGCGGTTGTGGATCTTCTCGTTGGTATGCGGAGACTCGCTCAAGTCTACCGAGATCAGCGTATCAGCCATGGGGTTCTCCTCTTGAAAGTGCGCCGTTTTCCTGAGCGCGGTTGAGCTTTGAAAGATCCGGATCAGACGGACAGGAAGGCGGAGACCTTCGCCTCGTCGAGATCGGCACGTGGCTCGTCGTGGACGAGCCTGCCGTTCTCCAGGACAAGGACGCGGTCGGCGACATCGAGCGCGAAGGACAGGACCTGTTCGGACACGACGATGGACAGCCCGTGCTCATCGCGGATGCGTTTCAGCACCCGTGCCATTTCGCGGATGATCGACGGCTGGATACCTTCCGTCGGCTCATCCAGAAGCAGGACCTTGGGATTGGTGGCGAGCGCCCGGGCGATGGCGAGCTGCTGTTGCTGCCCGCCGGAAAGGTTGCCGCCGCGCCGGGACTTCATGTCCAGCAGGACGGGAAACAGCTCGTAGATGTCTCCCGGCACCTTGCTTCGCCCGCTTATGGTGAGGCCGGTCTCGATATTTTCCTCGACCGTCATGGTCGGGAAGATCATCCGGCCCTGGGGCACATAGGCGATGCCCCTGGCGACGCGCTCGTAGCTCTTGAGCGTGGTGATGTCGATGCCGTCGACGGCGGCGTTGCCGTTGCTGGTCGGGATGATACCCATCAGCGATTTCATGAGCGTGGTCTTGCCCATGCCGTTGCGGCCCATGATGGCGATGATCTCGCCCGGTGCGACCGTGAAATCCAGGCCGTGCAGGACTTCGCTCTGGCCGTAGGCGACGTGGTAATGTGCAACATTCAGCATGATTGCCCCCTAATGACCGAGATAGACGTCGATGACTTTCGGGTCGGACTGCACCTTGGCCATGGAGCCCTCGGAGAGGATCTTGCCCTGGTGCAGGACCGTGACCCGGTGGGCGATGTCCTCGACGAATTTCATGTCGTGCTCGACCACCATCACCGAGCGGCCCTTGGTGATTTCGTTGAGGAGTTTCGCGGTCTGCTTGCGTTCGGAGACGCTCATGCCGGCGACGGGTTCGTCCAGCATCAGCAGTTCCGGGTCCTGGATCAGCAGCATGCCGATCTCCAGCCACTGCTTCTGGCCGTGGCTGAGAAGGGCTGCCTGCATGTCCAGGAGTGTGTCGAGAAACACCATTTCGGCAATCTCGCGCACCCGTGCCGTCACCTCCGTGTCCCGCTGGAAGGTCAGGGCGCCCCAGACGCTGCGGCCGCGCGGAAAGGAGAGTTCCAGGTTTTCGAAAACCGTCAGATCCTCATAGATGGACGGGTTCTGGAACTTGCGTCCGACCCCTTCGCGAACGATCTCGTGCTCGCGCATTTCGGTCAGTTCCCTGTTGCGGAACTTGATCGATCCTTCGGTCGCCTTTGTCCTGCCGCAGATGAGGTCGAGCACGGTGGTCTTGCCGGCGCCGTTGGGGCCGATGATGACGTGGATCTCATTCTCGTCGACGTAAAGGTTCAGGTCGTTGACCGCCTTGAAGCCGTCAAAGGAAACCGTCAGGTTTTCGATGGCGAGCAGGAAGTCCGTATTGTTGGTGATGGTGTTCATCGGTATGCGCTCCTACTCTGCGGGCCTGGCGGCGGGGTCTGGTTCGAACGCCGGTGTGTCGATGGCACCCGTTCCGGTGGAGCCTCCTTCCGGAGGTTTGCGGAAGATCCAGCGGTCCACATGCGGTGCCAGATAGCTGCGATAGAGACCGGACAGTCCGTTCGGGAACACCAGCACCACGGCGATGAACAGTGCGCCGAGGCCGAAGAGCCAGAGTTCAGGGAAGGTCTCGGAAAAGGTCGTCTTGGCCCAGTTGACCAGCAGGGTTCCGTAGACCGCCCCGAAGATCGACAGGCGGCCGCCGACCGCGCAGAAGATCACCATCTCGATGGAGGGGACGATGCCGACGAAGGAGGGCGACATGAAGCCGACCTGCAGGGTGAACATCGCCCCGCCGATGGCCGACAGGACGGCGGCGAAGCAGAACACGAAGATCTTGAAGTTGGCCACGTCGTAACCGGAGAAGCGGACCCGGTCCTCCTTGTCGCGCAGGGCAACCAGAAGCCGGCCGAGTTTACTTTTCAGCACGAACTGGCACAGCACCAGGACGCCGAGCAGCAGTGCGCCGTTGAGAAAATAGAGGAAGTACTTGGCGTCATCGGACCGGATGTCCCAGCCTTTCAGGGTCCTCAGATCGGTGATGCCGTTGACCCCGCCGGTGTAGCCCTGCTGGCCGATGATCAGGATCGTCAGGATGGCCGCGATTGCCTGGGTGATGATGGCGAAATAGACGCCGCCCACCCGGCGCTTGAACATCGCCGCGCCGATGATGAAGGCAAACAGAGCCGGGACGACGAGGATCGCCACAAGGGTGAAGGTCAGGCTGTTGAAGGGTTCCCAGAACCAGGGCAGCTCCGTGATCTGGTTCCAGTCCATGAAGTCCGGAATGCCGGGTGTCGACTGGATGGCGGTCGCCTCCGGAGTGGAGGACTCCAGTTTCAGATACATGGCCATGCAGTAACCGCCGAGGCCGAAGAAGACGCCCTGGCCAAGGCTGAGGATGCCGCCCTTGCCCCAGCACAGCACCAGGCCTATGGCGACGAAGGCGTAGGTCAGGTATTTGCCGATCAGGTTGAGCCGGAAAATATCCATGGACATCGGCATGACGACGAAGAGCAACGCGGCCAGGATAATAAGGGCGAGGATGTCCTGCCGCGCCATGAAGGATTTCAGGTTGATCATGGGAACCTCCTCAGCGACGGATCTTGGCGGAGAAAAGACCTTCCGGGCGCAGCATCAGGATGCCGACCACGGTCAGGAGCGTGAGTACCTTGGCCATCGAGCCGGACAGGAAGAACTCCATGGTCGACTGGGCCTGGCTGATGGCAAAGGAGGAGGCGATGGTGCCGAGCAGGCTGGCCGCGCCGCCGAAGACGACGATCAGGAACGTGTCGACGATATAGAGCTGGCCGGCGGTCGGTCCGGTGGAGCCGATCATGGTGAAGGCGCTGCCGGCGACGCCGGCAATGCCGCAGCCGAGTGCGAAGGTCATGCGGTCGACCTTCTCCGTGTTGATGCCGACGGCACCGGCCATCACCCGGTTCTGCACCACTGCCCGGGACTGCATGCCTGTGCGTGAGCGGAACATCAGGAAATAGACGCTGATCGCGATCACCAGCGTCAGCACCATCACGAAGATGCCGTTGATCGGAATTTCGATGATGTCGGTGAGGGGCACGGAACCGAGCAGCCAGTCGGGAAGGGTCACGCCGACCTCGCGGGCGCCGAAAATCGACCGGTAGGCCTGCTGCAGGATGAGGCTGAGGCCCCAGGTGGCCAGCAGCGTGTCGAGCGGCCTTCGATAGAGATGCCGGATCAGCGACCACTCCACCAGCGCTCCCAGCGCTCCGGCGACGAAAAAGGCCAGGATCATGGCGAAGAAGAAATAGACGCCGAACAGCGCGGGAACAAACGCTTCGACGAAGTTCGAGCACAGGTAGGTGACATAGGCGCCGAGGATCATGAACTCGCCATGGGCCATGTTGATGACGCCCATCTGGCCGAAAATGATCGCAAGGCCGAGGGCCATCAGGACGAACACGGAAAACAGGATCAGTCCGGCAAAACCCTGCATGGCGAAAATGGACCCGAGTTCTGTCCATGAGTAGTCGGCGAACATTGCGCGCATCTCCATGCTGCGGGGCCGGGTTGAATGAACCTCGTGCCCCTCTTGCGGGAAAAAATGTGGAACGGTGTCGGAGTGGGGCGCTGCGCAGGCTGCATGCGCGCAGCGCCCCGGGTGCGACCCGCCGTGGCGGCGGGCAGGTCCTTTCCCGATCTTTCCCCTGGCCTCAACGGGGGCGGATCGGGAGAGGTCGGCCGGGGCTTACTGGTAGCCTTCCGGGAACGGATCCGGCTCCATCAGGTCCGCGGTTTCATAGACCAGCTCGTACTGGCCGTCGGGCTTGGCGAGGCCGATGCGGGTCTTGGACCACAGGTGATGGTTCTCATGCACACGGACATAGCCTTCCGGCGCCGTGGTCAGTTCGATGCCCGGAGATGCCAGACGCACCTTGTCGATGTCGAAGCTGCCGGCCTTTTCGACCGCTGCCTTCCAGAGCCAGGGACCGAGATAGGCTGCCTGGGTCACGTCGCCGATGACAATTTCGTCGCCCCACATTTCCTTGAAGGCGCTGACGAATTCCTTGTTGTTTTCATTGTCGAGGGACTGGAAGTATTTCATCGCGGCATAGGCGCCTTCGATGTTTTCCCCGCCAATGCCGCGGATCTCGTCTTCCGTCACCGAGATGGTGAGCAGAACCGGCTTTTCCTTGGTCATGTCGATGCCGGCAGCCTTGAGCTGCTTGTAGAAGGCGACGTTGGAGCCGCCGACGACGATCGCGTAGATCACGTCAGGCTTTTTCAGCTTGATCTTGTTGATGACCGAGTTGAACTGGGTGTGGCCGAGCGGATAATACTCCTCGCCGACAACCTTCATGCCCAGCTTCTCGATGTGCTTGCGGGCGATCTTGTTGGAGGTGCGCGGCCAGATATAGTCGGAGCCGAGCAGGTAGAAGCTCTTGGCACCCTTTTCCTTGGCGACCCAGTCAATGCCGGCGAGGATCTGCTGGGTGGCTTCCTGGCCGGTGTAGATCACGTTCGGAGACTGCTCCAGGCCTTCGTAGAAGGTCGGGTAGTAGAGCATGCCGTTGTACTGTTCGAAGACCGGCAGGACGGCCTTGCGCGATGCGGAGGTCCAGCAGCCGAAGACCGCGGCAACCTTGTCGCTCACCAGAAGCTTCTTGGCTTTTTCGGCAAAGGTGGGCCAGTCGGAGCCGCCGTCTTCCTGGATGTATTCGATCTTGCGTCCGAGGACACCGCCCATGGCATTGATCTGCTCGATCGCGAGCTTTTCGGCCTGTACCGATCCGGTTTCTGAAATCGCCATCGTGCCGGTGACGGAATGCAGGATGCCGACCTTCACCGTGTCTTCGGTGACCGCAAGTCCGGTCGTGTTCACGTCATCGGCGTGCACAGGTGCTATGGCACCCGCGGTGACCAGCATTGCCGCGGCGGCCGTCCCCGTCAGGACAGACCGGCGCGAGAGCCGGTGTTCAATCAAGTCTTTCAGACGTCGCATTCTTGGACCCCTCCGTGTTTGAGGTTGAGGCAGAGTGCCGGACGGCGTCTCTGCATGTCTCAAGGCTCGTCTGAATTTGTGCACTGCCGCAATGCGTCAGTTGCTGTGGGTTAATTGACTTATTTGCGAAGATTTAATTGTGTGAAACAATTCAAAGTTTGCGAAGCTTTTCGTAAGGAAAAATAACGATAAACACTTGAATATCGAGATTGTTCCTTGTGATTTTCCTTGGTGAATAAAGTGGGTGAAATATTTATTTCGCTAACTGCAGATTGTTTTCTGGCGAATACCACCAAAGAGGCATGGATATTGCTACAAATCACAGGGTTGCGTGCGTGCTGGATTATTTCGCCGGGAATGCCGGGAGAATAAGCGCTCTGCACATGAATGATGGTTGCGGTGCACAATCGTTGGGCTCCGCATCGGATGATCGGAATGTCGGGTGGGGTGAATGCCAAGTCATCAGCGGGTAGTCCGTCTGCGTCGGACCTACAATCAATGGGTGGCCAATCAGACCCTGGAAGACTTCGCTCTGCGCTTCACCGCGAAAAGCGCACGCCGCTGGTCCCCGGTCTGGGTCGCCAATACCGCGCTCGGCGCCATTTCCTTTCTCGCCCTGGAAGCCATCGGAGCTTCCATCACCTACAATTACGGTTTCACCAACGCGGTTTCGTCGATCCTCGTGGTCGGCCTGATCATTTTCATCACCGGTCTGCCGATCTCGTACTACGCGGTCAAATACGGTGTCGATATCGATCTTCTGACCCGGGGTGCGGGCTTCGGATATATCGGCTCGACCGTGACGTCGCTGATCTACGCCAGCTTCACCTTCATTTTCTTCGCGCTGGAAGCGGCGATTATGGCGACGGCGCTGGAACTGTTCTTCGGCGTGCCCCTGAACATCGGATATCTGGTCTGTACACTGGTGATCATCCCTCTGGTGGTCTACGGCATCACGCTCATCAGCCGGCTGCAGATCTATACCCAGCCGGTCTGGATCGTCCTGCAGCTCCTGCCGTTCGCGTTCCTGGCCTGGCAGGGGCTGGCGCCGCTGGAGGACTGGCAGAATTTCTCCGGCCGTTACGGCGACGAGGGCGGCCGCTTTGATCTTTTGCTGTTCGGGGCCGCCAGCGCCGTCCTGTTTTCCCTGATCGCGCAGATCGGCGAGCAGGTGGATTTTCTCCGCTTTCTGCCGCGCAAACGGCAGGGTCAAAAGCTGAAGTGGTGGCTGGCCCTGCTGGCGGCGGGACCGGGCTGGATCGTGGTCGGCGCCATCAAGCTGCTGTTCGGGTCCTTCCTGGTGGTGGTGGCGCTGCAGAGCGGCCTCAGCCCCGACAAGGCCGTCGAGCCGACACATATGTATCTGGTCGCCTTCACCCGGGCGACGACCCCGGAAGTGGCCATCGCCCTGACAGGGGTGTTCGTGATCGTCTGCCAGATCAAGATCAACGTCACCAATTCCTATGCCGGCTCGATCGCCTGGTCGAATTTCTTTTCCCGTCTGACGCACAGCCATCCGGGCCGGGTGGTCTGGCTGGTGTTCAACGTGGCGATTGCGCTCGCGCTGATGGAACTCGGTGTCTACAAGGC
The DNA here is from genome assembly GCF_947496995.1 of uncultured Roseibium sp. Lineage (GTDB taxonomy): Bacteria > Pseudomonadota > Alphaproteobacteria > Rhizobiales > Stappiaceae > Roseibium. The sequence continues at coordinate 262,434 of NZ_CANMFD010000003.1, read as the reverse complement.
GCTCGAGCGCACGCTCGGGCTCTATTCCGTGGTGGCGGTCGCCTGGATCGGCGCGCTCTTCGCCGATCTGGTGATCAACAAGCCGCTCGGCCTGAGCCCGCCGCATATCGAATTCAAGCGCGCCCACCTTTACGACATCAATCCTGTCGGGCTCGGGTCGATGACCGTCGCCAGCCTGACCGCGCTGGTGGCCTATTCCGGCGTGTTCGGCCAGACCGCCCACGCGCTTGCCAGCTATATCGCCCTGATCGTCGCAATCGTGCTGGCGCCGCTGATCGCCTATGCCACCAAGGGGCGCTACTATATCGCCCGTCAGCCGGAAGCCCCGGCGAAAGGAGCCGCGGCGCAGAAACTGTCCCTGCGCTGTTGCATCTGCGAGCATACCTTCGAGCGCGAGGACATGGCCCATTGCCCGGTCTATGCCGGTCCGATCTGCTCGCTGTGCTGTTCGCTGGATGCGCGCTGCGAGGATGACTGCAAGGAAAATGCACGCATCGGCGACCAGGTGAAAGCGCTGCTGCACGCGTTATTGCCTACGGACGTGGCCGGGTGGATCAGTTCGCGCCTCGGTATCTATCTGTCGGTGATGATGATCGTCACCGTGTCGCTCGGCGCGATCCTGTCGCTGGTTTACGTCGAGGCGAGCATGCTCGGCTCGGATGACAGCCGCGAGGGCATTGGCCGGGCGCTGACACAGGTGTTCTTCATTCTGCTCGTGATCTCGGGCGTGATGACCTGGCTGTTCGTGCTGGTGCATGAAAGCCGCAAGTTCGCCAATGAGGAAACCCGGCGCCAGACCAGCCTTTTGATGCGCGAGATCAGGGCGCACAAGCGTACGGATGCGAAGCTGGAAAAAGCCAAGGAGGCGGCCGAGTCCGCCAACCAGGCCAAGAGCCGCTACGTGGTCGGGATCAGCCACGAACTGCGTTCGCCGCTCAATGCGATCGCCGGATACGCGCAACTGATGCGCAAGGACCCCGCCATCCCGGCGCACCGGCGCGATGCGGTCAGGGTGATCCAGCATTCGGCGGACCATCTGGCCGGTCTCATCGAGGGGCTGCTCGACATTTCCAAGATCGAGGCCGGGCACCTGACGATTTACCGCGAACGCTTCAATTTGCACGAATTCCTGGCGCAGATCGTCGACATGTTCCGCCTGCAGACCGACGCCAAGGCGTTGCAGTTCAACTTCGAACCGGCCGCCCATCTGCCGGTCTATGTGTTCGGCGATGAAAAACGCCTGCGCCAGGTCCTGATCAACCTGCTGTCCAACGCGATCAAATGGACCGATCGCGGCAGTGTCAGTCTGACGGTGACCTATCACAGCCAGGTGGCGGAATTCGCGGTGACTGATACGGGCATCGGCATCGCCAGGGAAAACCTGGAGCGGATCTTCAACCCGTTCGAGCGGATAGAGGAGGAGGGCCAGTTGTCCGTGCCCGGCACCGGTCTCGGACTGACCATCACCAAACTTCTCAGCGAGATCATGGGCGGCGACATCCAGGTGGAGAGTGAGCCGGGCAAGGGCAGCCGTTTCAAGGTCCGCATGCTGCTCAGTGCCGCGGAGGCGCCAGCCAGATCGGTTCGCTCCGAAAAGCGGATTGTCGGCTATCAGGGGCCGGTCCAGACGGTGATGGTTGTCGATGACGATCCGACGCAACGGACCCTGATCCGGGATGTCCTGACGCCGCTCGGCTTCAAGGTCCTGATGGCTCCGGGAGGGCAGGCCTGTCTGGAAATGGCCGGCGTCGAGCAGCCGGATGCCTTCCTGCTGGATATCAGCATGCCGGGCATGAGCGGCTGGCGGCTGGCACGCAAGCTGCGCGACAGCGGGCATGGCGATGCGGTCATCATCATGATTTCAGCCAATGCGGACGACAGCGGCCGCGATCCGCTGCACCGGATCTATCATGACGACTATCTGGTCAAACCGGTGCGGCTGAACGACCTGCTGGAAAAACTGCATCTGGCCCTGAAGCTTGTCTGGCGCACGGATGAGCCTCAGAGCCGGACGGCGCTGCAGGACTATACGCCGGCGGGGCCTCCCGAATTCGACAGTGCTGCGTTGCCCTCGGAGGAGAGCCTGGGAATGCTGAAACAACTCAGCAGCATCGGCTATATGCGCGGCATCCGCGCCAAGCTGGACGACATCGAAGCGCATGAGCCGCATGCGGCCGGCTTCGTCGCCCACATGCGCGAGCTGATCCGCGAATTCGACCTGACCCGATATGACAAGCTCCTGGAAAGGCTCGGACATGATCATGAATGCTCTTAGTGAGACTGTGCTGGTTGTCGACGATACGCCGTCCTCTCTGGGCATGCTGACGGATGCCTTGGAGGAAGCTGGTTACACGGTGCTGGTGGCGCGTGACGGCAGGAAGGCCCTGGATATTGTCCGGCAGGTCACCCCGAGCGCAATCCTGATGGACGCGGTCATGCCCGACCTCGACGGCTTCGAGACCAGCAAGCGGCTGAAAACCTTCGAGGCGCTGCGCGACGTGCCGGTGCTTTTCATGACAGGCCTGAGCGAGACCGAGCATATCGTCCGGGGCCTGGAGGCGGGCGGTGTCGACTACATTACCAAGCCGGTCGATCCGGACGAGCTGATTGCCCGCTTGCGGGTGCATATTTCGAACGCCCGCAATTCCCACAGCGCCCATGTCGCACTGGATGCCTCCGGCCGGTTCCTGCTGTCGGTCGACCTGTCCGGCAACATCCGCTGGGCGACGCCCCAGGCCCTTGAACTGGTCGAAGGACGCCTGGTTGGCGAAACCGCCGGGGGCGGGAAGCTTCCGGCGTCGACAATCGAGTGGTTGCGGCAGTTGCTACTGGATTCAGGAAAGGCGCCGCAGATGGGCCGGGACACCGTCGCCAGCATGTCCGGACGCGATCTGAGGTTCAGCTACGCCGGGGTGATCAGCACTACCGAGCATCTCCTGAGGGTTGTCGAGGTCTCGGGGGGCGAACCGTCGGATGTGCTGAAGGCGGCGTTCAATCTGACGGAGCGCGAAGCGGAAGTCCTGAGCTGGATCGCCAACGGCAAGTCGAACAAGGAAATTGCCGCGATCCTGGAGATGAGCCCGAGGACGGTCAACAAGCATCTGGACCGGATCTTCGGCAAGCTCGGCGTCGAGAACCGCACGTCTGCGGCCATCCTGTCCCTGAGAAAGCTGCTGGAGCAGTAGACCCGGCCGGAGCCTATCCCGGCGTTGTGCCGTTGGTGAACACATAGACCGAATAAAGCGATGTGGTGCCGCAGATGAACAGGCGGTTTCGCATGGCACCCCCGAAGGTGACATTGGCGACAATCTCCGGGATCCTGATCTTGCCGATCATCACCCCATCCGGCCGAATGCAGTGGACGCCTTCGGCGGAGCTCGTCCAGACACGTCCCTCGCGGTCTACCCGGAAACCGTCGTAAAGCCCGCTTGTGCTTGTTGCGAACACGCCGCCGCCGGACAGCCTGCCGTTCTCGCCGACCTCGAACCGTCTGATGTGGGCGGGACCGTCCTCCTGATGGGTGGTGCCGGTGTCGGCGATATATAAAAAGCGCTCATCGGGTGAAAAGGCCAGGCCGTTCGGCTGGACAAAATCATCAGCCATCCGGTCGATGCCGCCCTGTGGATCGATCCGGTAAACGTGACACCCGTCCTGCTCGAGCGGGCTCACCTTGCCTTCGTAGTCGGTGGCAATTCCGTAGAACGGATCGGTGAACCAGATACTTCCGTCGGAAGATACAACGACGTCGTTGGGGGAATTAAGCCGCTTGCCGTCATAGCTGTCGGCCAGCACGGTCAGCGATCCATCGTGTTCGGTGCGGGTCACACGTCTGGTGAGGTGTTCACAGCTGACCAGACGGCCCTGGCGATCGACCGTGTTGCCATTGGAGAAGTTGGATGGTGCGCGGAACACCGACACCGAGCCGTCTGTTTCGTCCCAGCGCATCATCCGGTTGTTGGGAATATCGGACCAGACGAGATAGCGGCCGGCTGCGAACCAGGCCGGCCCTTCGCACCACCGGGCACCGGTCCATAACCGTTCCACGTGAATGTGCGGCGCGAACAGCGTCTTGAAATCCGGTTCAATGACTTCGAACCCGACACCCTCCGAAATCATCATGCGCCTCGCCTTCCTCTGATTGCCAACCGGCTGTTTGCACTTCGCGGAGAAGGAGCCGTCAAACGCCTCCGCCGGCACTCCCGCCACCTCGGAAATGCTGATGTCTGCCGCGCTGTTGCACACTTTCGAACAGCTCGAATTGCTTGCACATTAATTAGCCAACTGGTATACACATCTACTGGTATGATGAATACCAGATAATAGATACCGGATGTAGAGGGAGGAAACAAATGGTATTCAAGAGAACTTTTACCGCCGCTCTGGCGGGTGTCGCTCTTGCGGCTGTCAGCGCAATGCCGACAACCGCGGCGGAAGGGGACTGGGTCATCGCGCTGTCGAATGCCTATTACGGCAATACGTGGCGTCATCAGATGGTCGAGGCTTTCGAGGGCGCCGCGAGCGAAGCGAAAGAAGACGGTTTGATCTCCGACTTCATCGTGATGAATGGCGATGGATCGGTCGCAGCCCAGAACAGTGCCATCGCGGAACTCATTCTGCGCGGTGTGGACATGATTGCGGTCAACGCCGCGTCCGAGACCGCGGTCAATGGTGTCATCGAGCAGGCATGCGAAGCCGGCATCATTGTCGTGTCGTTCGACTCGATTGCATCGGCGCCGTGCAACTACCAGCTCAATTTCGACTTCAAGGGCTACAAGATGGCGCAGGCGCGCGCAGCGCTTGACCTGATCGGTGGCGAAGGGAACATCATTCAGGTTCGTGGCGTGGCGGGGTCGGCTCCCGATGAAGCCATGTTTGCTGCCCAGAACGAGGTTCTGAAGGAATATCCGAACATCAATGTTGCTGCCGTTGTCGTCGGCCAGGCGACCGCATCGGTCGCCCAGGCGGCGATCACCAACGTTCTGCCGAGCCTGCCTCACATCGATGCGGTTCTGGCGCAGGGCGGAAGTGATGACGTCGGTATCGCACAGGCGTTTTCGCAGTATGGCGGCGAATATGCCGGCAACATGCCGGTGATCGAAGGCGGTGGTGGTACCGACTTCGTCAAATGGTGGGTCGAGGAAAACAAGGAGACCGGCTATCAGACCGTGTCCATGAACACCACGCCGGGTATTGGCGGCGCGGTCTTCTGGCTTGGCCTTGCAATGCTCAACGGTGCCGAAGCTCCCAAGGAAATGATCATGCCGGTGGCAACGGTCAATGCCGATAACCTGGAAGCCTACAGCGACCTTCCGAGCGGCCGGATCATCAGTCCGTCCTATTCCCCGGAATGGGTTGAAGAGAACCTGCTGAAATAAAGCCGGCAGAACTCCAACCAAGCATCAAAGCTCGTCTGGCCGGCCAAATCCGTTTGGCCGGCCAGTCTTCCAGAGCCCCCTTGTGCGGCCATTCCGGAGGCATCCTTGATCAAGAATACTGAAGCCGTACCGTTGTCGGAGGTTTCTCCCGCGCCGATGCAGGCGATAAACGGATCGGCCGGCAGCGTAGCGCTCGCCGGTATCACCAAGGACTTCGGTCCGACGCGCGCCAACGACCATATCGATATCGTCATCAATCCGGGTGAGGTTCTCGGGCTGGTCGGTGGCAATGGCGCGGGCAAGTCCACCTTGATGAAAATTCTTTCCGGCGCGGTGACACCCACCTCGGGCTCGATAGCCTTCGACGGTGAAGACACCGACTTCGAACGTTACAACACGGCCGCGGCCCAGGCGCGTGGCATCCGGATGGTGCATCAGGAGCTTTCGCTCTGCACCAATCTGTCGGTGGCGGAAAACTTCTTTCTGGAATCGCCGGACAGCATGCTTCCGGTGCCCGGCTGGCGCAGCCGGCATCGCGTGCGCGCCGCAACCGCTCTCGACGACGTCTTTCCCGACATCACTTTCAGGGTTGACGACAACGTCGGGCGTCTGTCCATCAGCGAGCGGCAAATGGTCGAGATCGCGCGTGCGGCGGCCACGCCCGGAGTTCGTCTCATCGTTCTGGATGAGCCGACCTCGTCGCTCGACCAGACCCGCTCGATGCAACTGAGAGAGTTCGTGCGCCGAAAAGCCAGCGAAGGCATGGCCTTCATCTTCATCAGTCACAAGCTTGAAGATATCATCGACATAGCAACCAGGGTCGTGGTGCTGCGCAACGGCAGGCTTGCCTGGCAGGGGGCCTCCCGGGACGCAACGATCGAGCATCTCGTCGAGCTCATGGGTGGCGACGTCAATGTCATTCACCAGCATGCTGTCGAGAGCAAACAGGAAGCCGGGCAAGGTGTGATCAGACTGACGGGTGGCCTGGTCGAGCCCATAGGTCATCCCATCGAGATCCGTCACGGCGAGATCGTCGGTCTGGCTGGCCTCGAAGGCAACGGTCAGCGCGAACTGCTTCATGCGGTCTTCGCACCCCGCGGCAGCAACCGCGATGTGGAACGCGATGCCGCCGCGAGCTTCATAGCCGGGGACCGGCAGAAGGAAGGGGTGTTTTCCCAGTGGAACGTTCTTGCGAACATCAGCATCGGCCGCATCGCCGGCCGGTTCCCGCTGGGGTTCGTCTCCGACGCTGACGAGCGCAAGGAAGCCGCGCATCACGCGGCGCGGCTTGGTCTGGACGAGGAGCGGTTCAATTCGAACATTCTGGAGCTGAGCGGCGGCAACCAGCAGAAGGCGCTCGTCGCCCGGGCTCTTGCCGCCGATACGCCGATCCTGCTGCTCGACGACCCGACGCGCGGCGTGGATGTGGCGACGAAACAGGATTTCTACAAGCTCTGCAACAACGCGGCCAAGGAAGGGCGCATCCTCATCTGGTACACGACCGAGGACGCCGAATTGCTTGCCGCCGATCGCGTGCTTGTCTTTTCCGGTGGAAAGATCGTTCGGGAACTGGTGGGCGAGGAAATTTCCGAAGAAACCATCGTCGGTGCGTCCTTCGCGCATGCCAGCGAGAGCAGGGCCGAACAGACCCAGGCTCGCAGTTCCGCTGCCGCTTGGGCGACGCGCCTTGTGGATGCCGCGCCCTTCATCGGGCTGGCGCTGGTTCTGACTGCCATGATTTCACTCAACCCCCGGGTCGCCTCCACCTTCGGCATGGATCTGCTGCTGTTGCCGGCACTTTCGCTGGTGCTGGTTACGGCTGCGCAGATGTTCATCATAGGAGGCAGCGAGATCGATCTCGGTGTCGGCGCATTCGCCGGGCTCATAAGTGTTCTCGCGGCAACGGTGCTCTATACGAATCCTCTGCTCGGGGCAGGGGCGATCCTGCTGACGATCTCGCTCTATGCATCCATGGGAGCGCTTATCCAGGTTCGCAAAATTCCGGCAATTGTCGTGACGCTCGGAGCGTCGTTCATCTGGGCGGGGCTGGGGCTCACGATTCAGCCGACGCCCGGTGGCACCAGCCCCGACTGGCTGAGAGCCTTGGTCACCTGGTCGCTCGGGGGAATTCCCAAATCGGTGGTTCTGATTACCATTGCCGCGGTGATCATCGTCCTCATCGACAGATCGCCTCTGGGGGTTGTTCTTCGCGGCTTCGGCAACAATCCGCAATCGGCCATCCGCTCGGGCTGGTCGGCGGTGCGTTTCGCGGTCGTGCGCTATTTCATCGCCGGTGTGTTTGCTGGTGTTGCGGGACTGTCGCTCACGGCCATCAACACGGCCAGCGACATCAACGCCGGCAACTCCTTCACTTTGCTCAGCGTCGCGGCCGCCGTGATGGGGGGATGTCTGCTGCTTGGCGGTGTTATTTCCCCGATCGGCGTGGTGGCCGGTGCGGTGACGCTGTCCCTGATCGGCGCGTTGCTGGGCATGCTCAACGTCAGCAGCGACTACTACATAGCCACGCAGGGGATTATCCTGATTGTCCTGCTGGCGCTGCGAAGCCTGGTGTCACGGGAGCGTAAATCATGACCATCGTGCAGCGTTTCCTGTCCTGGACGCACGGCAACCGCTGGATCTGGTCGGCCATTGCCGTTGTGATCGTGTGGATCATCCTGTCCGTGGTGACAAACCGGTTCAGCCTGTCGAGCGTTTCCGGCGTCGTCCTGTCGGCATCCTTTCTGACGCTCATCAGTCTCGGGCAGATGTTCGTCGTGTCGACGGGGCGGGGAAACATCGACCTGTCGATCCCCGCGGTCCTGACCCTGAGCGCCTTTGTGGCGCTCATCGTGATCCGCGGTGAAGACGCCAATCTCGTGGCCGGCGTTCTGGCAGCGCTTTTTCTGGGACTGGGCATCGGCGCGGTGAACGCCTTTCTTGTCGTCATCATCGGAATTCCGGCGATCATCGCCACCTTGTCGTCCGGCTTCGTGCTTGCCACCGCGACGCTGCTGGCAAACCGGGCGATCCCCGGCTTTGCCGTCAGCCCGACCCTGCGATACATCGCAACCGCCAAGATCGGCGGGCTTCCGGTCATGGCCATCGTGGCGTTCGCAACGGTGGTGCTGGCCGCGATCGTGCTGCGGTATTCCGTTTATGGAAAACAACTGTCGGCGACAGGCCAGAGCCGCGATGCCGCCCGGCTCGCCGGGGTCGCGGTGAAGCGCATCGAGGCGAGCGCGTTTTTCATCTCCTCGACACTGGCTTCCCTGACCGGGCTGTTTCTAGGCGCCTTTGTCGGAGGCGCGTTTCTGGAAATGGGGCAGGCCTACCTGTTGCAGTCGATTGCGGCTGTTGTGGTGGGCGGAACGCTGATTTTCGGTGGTTCGTCGACGGCCTTTGGAACGATGTTTGCCAGTATTCTCCTGATCCTGATCGTTACCACGATGCAGATCATGAGCCTGCCGCTGGGCACGCAGAATATGGTGCAGGGTGTCGTGGTCATTCTGGTGCTTGCACTGGCCGGTGTCGAGCGCTCCGCCCGGGGCAAACGGAAGACACCGGATGAAGACATCTCCCCCGAAGCTTCAGGCGAGATGGGGCAAGCCCGGCAATGACTTCAGTTGCGTTGGAAGCAATGCCCGGCCGGCTTGACGCCGGCCGGGCTTCCGGGATGATGCGTGTGGCAAGGGCGACAGGCAGGCTCGCGCACACGAAAACCTGAATATCGAAGAGGACTGACAGAATGGCCGCCACCATCCAGGCATGGATCGGAACAAGCTGGAAGATGAACAAGCTGCTGGCCGATGCCAGGCGCTTTGCTGAGGGGCTGATTGCAAGCGAAGACAACCGCGATGCCCGCATCCAGCGCTTCGTCATCCCGCCCTTCACCGCCGTGCGGGAGGTCAAGGCAATGCTTGCCTCGACATCCGTGAAGGTGGGTGCGCAGAACATGCATTGGGAGGACGCCGGCGCATGGACAGGGGAGGTGTCCCCGGCGATGCTGGCGGACTGCAACCTGGATATCGTCGAATTGGGACATTCCGAACGCCGGGCGCATTTTGGCGAAACGGACGAAACGGTCGGATTGAAGACGGAAGCCGCCGTGCGTCACGGGCTGATCCCGCTGATCTGTATCGGTGAAACGCTGGCGGAGCGTGAAGCCGGACAGGCGCGTGCTGTTCTTGAAACCCAGGTCCGCGCGGCCCTGGGCAAGTTGTCGGGAGAGCAGAAGCAGGCAAGCATCCTGCTCGCCTACGAGCCAGTCTGGGCAATCGGGGTCAATGGCATTCCAGCCACGTCAGACTATGCGGATGCCCGGCAGGCGGAAATCATCGAAGTTGCGCAAGATGTTCTCGGAAGACGCATCCCCTGCCTTTATGGCGGTTCGGTCAATCCGGGAAATTGCGAGGAGCTGATTTCCTGCCCGCATGTGGACGGGCTGTTCATCGGGCGGTCCGCCTGGGAGGTCGAGGGGTATCTCGACATCCTTTCCAGATGCTCGGGCAAACTCGGCGCGCTCTGAGACGATAATCGCGGCGACGGACGGCGATGCGTAGCCGCAGTCCGTCGCCGGAGGAACGCAAGTTCCGCTCAGCGCATGAGCAGGATCGGCACCTTGCAGGTGCGGATCATTTCCGATGTGGTCGAGCCGATGATCAGGCTGCGGATTCTGGAATGGCCGTAGGCCCCCATGACAACAAGATCGAAACCCTTTTCCTCGACGAGCTTGCCGAGCGTGTTGTCCGGTTTGCCGCTCTCGATGAGGATCTCGGCTTCAAAACCGCCAGCCGACAGTGTCGCCTTCGCGTTTTCAAGGGCCTTGCGAATGTCCGGGGTTTCCACTCCCGCGAACGCCAGCGCCACCGGGATGTCCGCAAGCAGGCGGTTGCGCGCCAGATAATCCACCGCCTTCAGCGACGAGTGTCCGCCGTCGAAGGCAATCAGAACCCTGGTGACCGGTTTGAACTCGCGGTTGGCGACGAAGACCGGCTTGCTGCTGGAGCGGACGACACGTTCCAGGTTCGAACCGAGATGGAGCTTGGCGAAATCTGCTGCTTCACCGCGTTTGCCGATGACGATCATGTCGCCGGTGTCTTCCTTGGCGAGGACGGTTTCCACCAGATCCCCCTGCCGCAGCCGTGTTTCCACGCTCACGCCTTCGGCCTCGATGATGGCCTGGGCATCCTCGAGAATCGCCCGTCCCTGGGCGTGGGCGAGCTTGGCGCGCCTTGTATCGAGTTCGCTCAGCTCCTCCAGAATGTGGGAGCGTGCGCCGAGCTCGATTGCGCCACTGAGATCCTGCCGGTCGACGCCCTGGCGGCGTCCGAGGACGTGGTAGATCTTGACCGAGGCCTCGATCCGTTTGGCGACCCATGCCGCATAGTGGCAGACGCTTTGCGAGTATTTCGAACCGTCCACAAGGGCAATCAATGTGCCTGTAGTCATATGAGCCTCCCTAATGCCCCAGCAGTTTTTCCATGGCGCCCGGCTTGTCGTGGATCGCAAGACTGTCGACGATGGTTTCCGAGGCCTCGTTCATGCCGACGATATCCACTTCCGCGCCTTCGCGGCGGAATTTCAGGACTGCCATGTCGAGGGCGGCGACTGATGAAATGTCCCAGATATGGGCGCGGCTGACATCGATCGTCACCTTCTCGGCTGCTTCCTTGAAGTCGAGCGCCTTCATGAAATCCTCCGAAGAGGCGAAGAACAGCTGGCCCGCGATCTGATAGGTCCGATGCCGCCCGTCCGGGCTGATCGTCGTCGTCACGCGGAAGATCTGCGAGATCTTCCAGGCGAAGAACAGGCCGGAGAGCAACACGCCGACGAGCACGCCGATGGCAAGGTTGTGGGTGTAGACCACGAAGAACACCGTCGCCAGCATGACGATGGATGACGAGCGGGGATGTTCCTTCAGGTTCTTGATCGAACTCCACGAGAATGTACCGATCGACACCATGATCATGATCGACACAAGAGCCGCCATGGGGATCTGGCCGACGAGATCGCCCAGGACCACCACCATGAAGAGAAGAAAGACACCGGCTGCGAAGCAGGACAGGCGTCCGCGTCCGCCGGACTTCACGTTGATCATCGACTGGCCGATCATGGCACACCCGGCCATGCCGCCAATGAAACCGGTTGCCGTGTTGGCGATGCCCTGGCCGATGCATTCCTGATTGCGGTCGGAAGGCGTGTCGGTGAGATCGTCGACGATCTGCTGGGTCATCAGGCTTTCCAGCAGGCCGACGACAGCGACGGCAAGCGAATAGGGGAAGATGATCTGCAGGGTCTCGAACGTCAGCGGGATATCCGGAATCAGGAATATCGGCAGCGTGTTCGGGAGTTCTCCCATGTCGCCGACTGTGCGTACGTCCCAGCCGAAGGCGATCGACAGGACGGTCAGCACGATGATCGTGACCAGCGGCGAGGGAATGACCTTGGTCACACGCGGGAACAGATAGATGATCGCCAGACCGGCGGCGACAAGCGCAAAGGTCAGGAGCGGCACGCGCGAGGGGTCGAGCTCCGGCAGCTGCGCCATGAAGATCAGGATCGCAAGCGCGTTGACGAAGCCGGTCATGACGGAGCGGGAAACGAACCGCATCACGTAACCGAGCTTCAGCAACCCGGCGCCGATCTGCAGCAGTCCGGCAAGAACGGTCGCGGCAAGCAGGTATTGCAGCCCGTAATCCTTGACCAGCGTAACCATGAGCACCGCCGTTGCGGCGGTCGCGGCCGAGATCATGCCGGGGCGGCCACCGGTTATGGCGACGAGCACGGCGATGGAAAAGGACGCGTAGAGCCCGACCTTCGGATCGACGCCCGCGATGATGGAGAAGGCGATTGCCTCCGGGATCAGGGCGAGTGCGACGACGAGGCCCGACAGCAGGTCAGCCCGGACGTTACCCGTCCATTGGTTTTTGTATTGAGTAAAGGAGATCATAAACAGCCCAAAGTCCTGTCATCCGGAGCGGCATTTCCGGCTACGGTGGTTCAAGATAAAGTTTCGGGTTGTCCGGCGGATCGGCGGCCGGAAGAGCCACCCGGGAATCTCACCCGGGTCCGTGTGATCCGGGTCTCTTAGCGTGTTGCAGTGCAAAAGCCAAGTCATGAAAGGGCCGGCACTGCGACGACCCTCGTTCTGAATGCCGCTTCAGAAACGCGTGCATATGGCCTTGATGATCATGGTGGCGGAAACGGCACCGGGGTCCGGATGACCGAGGCTTCTGTCACCCAGGCGCGCGGCACGGCCCAGTGTCGCGACCATGTCGCGGGTGGAGGCAGCGCCGGCTTCGGCTGCAGCAAGGACCTCGGTCGAAGTTCCTCCTGCCGCTGCGATGTCCGCGGCAGGTCTCCAGGCGTCGATCATCGTCTTCTGGCCGGTCTCGGCCTTGCCGCGGTGGGTGATGCCGTCCGCCATGGCCACGATCACAAATCTCAGGTCGTCCGCCGCGATAGATGTCGCGGGTCCGACCTGTTTTCCCGCTCGCATGAAGGCTGTCGCATAAAGAGGTCCGGAAGACGCGCCGACAGCGTTCAGAAAACCCTTCGCCGCGGCATTGAAGAGGTCCTGCAGGCTGCAATCCTGCAGGTCTTCAGCCAGATCCCGCGCGGCACTGGCAGCTGCCGCCATGCCCTGTTCCATGGCGATGCCGTGGTCGGCATCGCCGATTTCTCCGTCTAAGGCGCACAAGTTATCGCGCTCGGCCGCCATGACCTGGGCGAGTTCTTCCAGCAGCGATTGCAGGTCTTTTGCCGTGAAATCCATTGGTTACCTCACCTGAAACATTGCACAGTCGCAGGGATGGTCGAGCATCTGCTTCAACTCGCTGTCCAGATGCATGACCGTGATCGATGCTCCGGCCATTTCCATGGATGTGCAGTAGGGGCCGACGAGACTGGTGTGGATGTTCAGACCGGCCTCGCCGAGCCGTTCGGCGACGCGTGCATAAAGGATGTAAAGCTCCATCAGCGGGGTCGATCCGAGCGAGTTTACCAGAACCGCAACCTCATCTCCGGCTCGGGCTGCCATTTCCGCAAGGATGGCATCCATGATTTCATCGGCAACGGCATTGGCGCTTTGCAGCGGGCCGCGGCGAACGCCGGGCTCGCCGTGAATGCCCATACCGATTTCCATTTCGCCGGCGGCAAGCTGGAAATTGGGGCGGCGGGTATGGGGCAGAGAACAGGCGGACAGGGCTACACCCATCGTGTAGGTCCGGTCGTTCGCGTGGCGGGCGACACGTTCGACCTCATCAAGGGAAAGGCCCTTGTCGGCGGCGGCCCCAGCCGCCTTGAAGATGAAGACATTTCCCGCGACACCCCGGCGCGTTGCGCGGGCTTCGCGTGGCGCCGATGCGATGTCGTCGGTCGTCAGGACCGTGCGCGCCTCGATGCCCTCAAGTTCGAGCATTTCCGCCGCCATATCGAAGTTCATGACATCACCGGCATAGTTGCCGTACATGAAGAGGACGCCTTCGCCGCCATCGACCGCCATTGCGGCATCGACGACCGGCTGGGGCGGCGGGGAGGCGAACACATTGCCGATGGCCGCGGCGTCGGCCAGACCCTTGCCGACGAAGCCCAGGAATGTCGGCTCGTGACCTGAGCCGCCGCCGATGATCAGCCCGACCTTGCCTTTTCGCGGACCGTCCCTGGCGATCACCGCGCGCGGTGCGTTCTCCGGTCGCCACAGGTGACTGCCATGTGCCGCCATGATCCCCGTCAGCATCTCGTCAACAGCATCTTCGCCGGCGTTGATGAGCTTTTGCGTCAGATCCATTGAAATCTCCTCCTCGTCGAAATCCCGGCGTCGAGCCTGTTATAAAAAGCAGTCCTCGACTCACTCCCGGTCTCTATCAGAAACCGAAAAGGTCTTGATGAGAAGGGGGCGATCTGCGCCGGGATTTTCCAGGATCAACCCGCGTGGTACTTGGAATCGACCGTATCGATCGCATCCACGTTTCCTGCCGACGGTCCAGCGGGATCGAAGGATTTTTCCAGATAGGCATCGACGATGGTCTTGGCGAGTTCGCCGGCGATCGTGCGGGCGCCGAGGGTGATGATCTGGGCGTTGTTCGAGGTCGCCGCCTTGCCGGCCGAATAGGCGTCGCTGACGAGCGCGGCTCTTATGCCCGGCACCTTGTTTGCCGCGATGCAGACACCGATCCCGGTGCCGCAGCACAGGATGGCCCTATCGTAGGTTCCATCCATCACCTGGCTGGCAACACGATCGGCCAGGTTGGCATAAAACCGGTCGGGGCCATTTTCGGTATGGGAGATTTCGGAGACCTCGAACCGGTCCTTGAGATGATCGGCCAGAATACGCGCAAGTCCTTCCCCTGCACTGTCGCCGGCAACTGCAATTTTCATGATTCTTCTCCTGGAAACGTTTTTGGGACTGGGCAGGGAGAAAGATTTTCGGGGGCGTCCGGAATGGTTGTCGTTTTACCGGACGATCGTCGGTGGAGGATGCGAAAGGCTCTTTTGTCCGCTGCGATTGTCGTGGCTCGAATTTGAAACTGGTATAATGAGATGATAGCATCTTATCAATCCCGCTTGCAATGAAGGCCGGATGGCGGGTTGTCCAAGGATAAAATTTTCCTCGTGAGACCAGCCTTGCAGCAGCTGCGTGCCTTCATCCCCGTGCAATGGTCAGGAAAGAATTGACAATGGCGTCCGTGTGATGGCGTTTGAAGGCAAAGATGCGGATCCTGCCCCGGGCAGATGCGCTGATGGACAATAATGTTGAAACTGGAGGCTTAGAATGGCGAGTGTGCTTGAACAACTCAGAAACATGACGGTCGTTGTCGCGGACACCGGCGATGTTGCGGCCGTAAAGGCCTTTGCACCGGTGGACTGCACGACGAACCCGTCTCTGGTGCTGGGAGCGCTCAAGGACCCGGCGTCGGAGGCCCTGATCGTCCGCGAGATTGAAACCGGGCGCAAAAACGGCTTGTCGCCGGAACAGGTCACCGATGTGCTGACGGTCGCCATCGGCGCCGAGTTGACGACACTGGTGCCGGGCCGCGTCTCGACCGAGGTGGATGCCTGCCTGTCTTTCGATACGGATGCTTCGGTCAAGCGGGCGCACGCGATTATCGCCGAATACGACAGACGGGGCGTCGGCAAGGAGCGGATCCTCATCAAGCTTGCTTCGACATGGGAAGGTATCCGCGCGGCCGAGATCCTGCAGCGCGAAGGCATCGACTGCAACCTGACGCTTCTGTTCTCGATGGCTCAGGCCGTGGCCTGCGCCGATGCCGGCGCCTTCCTGATTTCGCCCTTCGTCGGTCGTATCACCGACTGGTACAAGAAGGCGGAAGGGCGCGACAGCTACGCTCCCGACGAAGATCCGGGTGTCAAATCGGTCCGCTCGATCTACGACTATTACAAGTCCAACGGCATCTCCACCGTCGTGATGGGGGCATCCTTCCGTAACACCGGGCAGATCAAGGCCCTGGCGGGATGCGATAATCTGACCATCGCGCCGAAGCTGCTGACCGAGCTGGAAAACGATACGTCCGAACTGAAGAGAGTGTTGTCGCCGGAAAACGCAACAGGCGTCGCTGCCGTCGAAATGGGCGAGGCGGAGTTCCGCTGGCAGATGAATGCGGACGCGATGGCAACCGAAAAGCTTGCCGAGGGCATCCGCAACTTCGACAAGGACCACAAGACGCTGATCAACCTCGTTGCGGAACGCATGAAGGCTTCCGCAGCCTGACAATCGACTTTGCCTGAAGCCGCAAGTCCGTTCCGGCGGACTGCGGCATTCACTCGGAGCGCACCATGATCGAAGAACCCCCCGTCCTGACAATCAAGCGGCATATCAATCGCCCGACCCCTGAGCAGATCGAAGCCTTCCGGGATGTTCCGACCGGTTTCGTCTGCGATGCCATGAACGGTCAGGGTGCGCTGGACTGCGTCATACAGCCCATTGGCAATGGCCGCGATATCGATTGCCGGGCCGTCGGTCCGGCCCTTGTCGCGGAGAACGGCCCGGCGGAAATTCTCGCCACCATGGGGGCGCTGCATGTCCTGGAGCCCGGCGACATCGTCGTCTCGGCGGTCCACGGTCATCGCAACTGCTCGGCCTCGGGGGATCAGTTTTGCGGCATGCTGAAGAACAAGGGTGCGGCGGGCTTCGTGACCGACGGAGCGATGCGGGATTATGAAGGCATCGTCGAAGTCGGCATGCCGGTCTGGTGTGCCGGGCTCAGCCCCAATTCACCTTACTCCAACGGCCCTGCACGGGTGGGGTTCGGAGCGGTTGTCGGCGGACGCCAGATCGAAAGCGGCGACCTGATCGTCGCAGACCGCAACGGTGTGGTGGTCGTGCCTTTCTCCGAGATAGATGCGGTGGCGGAAAAGGTCCGGCAGGTGCGTGCGCTCGAAGAAGAGCTCGAGGCGAAGGTTGCCAACGGCTTCCATGACATGCAGCTCATCGCCGAGATGATTGCCGACGGGCGCGCTGTCGTCATCGACTGACCTTGGGCGACAAGAGGCCGAAAAGGCGTCAGCCCGTCAGCCCCATTTGGCCAGGGCGCTTGCCAGTTCCGGCTGGTCCCTGGCGTAGTCCTCCAGCTCGATATCGAGTTCCGCGGCTTTCCAGGCCTGGCGGATCGCCCGCACTCCTGCGGCCGCGCCCATCGGATGCCCGTGAATTCCGCCGCCTCCCAGATACATCAGGTCGAGCGTCCTGCCCGTGCGGCGGTAGGTTTCCACCGCCTGACCGCCCCATTGGCCGGAACAGACCACCGGCAACGAGCGGTCGTTTTCCGAAAAGATCGGTGTGGCGAGGTCATGGAAGGAGCCGACGAAGCTTTCGTCCGGCTCCCAGTATTTTGCGCGTATTCCATTGATCTGGAACTGATCGACACCGAGCAGGCGCCAGAGTTTCTGGTAGGCGCGAAACTCCATGCCGAGGCCCGGGTGGCGTGTCAGAATATCCCAGCCGTTGCGATGAGCGTGCAGGCACAGCTGCGACCGCTTGCGCAGGAAGGACATGCCGCCATAGCCGATGGAGTTGATGTTGATGACCGCAGCGTTGCCGCCCGCTTCGACGACACAGTCGTGATGGCGAATCATCGTGTCCGGGTCGGCGGAGGAGATCCCGAAGGCGTACATCACCTTCTTGCCGGTTTTCTGCTCATGATCCAGGATAACCGGCATGATGGCTTTCACGCGGGCTTCGAGCGACGAATAGCCCGGGCTCATCAGCTTTTCATCGTCCTTGATGAAGTCGACACCGGCTTCGCAGAGTTGGGCCACAACTTCCGCGGTTTCTTCAGGTAACAGGCCGAGCGATGGCTTGATGATCGAGGCGATCATGGGACCTTGCTCAACGCCCATCAGGCGCCGTGAACCGGGAATGCCGAATTGCGGTCCGGGATGGCAGGACCATGCCTGGGGGAGGTCGATGTCCATGACGCGGATTCCGGTGAGCCCGCGGACCGCGTAAACGCCGCCGATGGTGATGGTCATCAGTGCCGCGATGTCGGTGCCGACGGCCTCCAGCGGATAAGCGATGACCGCGTCCGCCCGATGATAGGGGCCGGTTCCGCCGGGTGCTGGAATGGAAGGAACATCGGTCGGCTCGAGCGGCCGGATCTCAACGACCCTGGCAGCGCATCGGGCGCGCACTTCCTCGGTCTCGCCGGGCAGTTCGGTGAAGGTGCCGGTCGACTGGTCGGCGGCGATCTTCGCCGCAAGCGCTTCAACATCCCCCGCTGTTTCCAGCCGGTAGGTAACGTTGATGGTTTCCCTGGCCGTGGTCATCTTGGTCCTCCACCGTCACGCACCCAGCCGAAATAATCCGGCGTTCCCATCTGGCCGCCTTTCAGCGCCAGCTCCAGTCCGTCCATCGGGCCATCTGCATGCGCCTGAAAAATGGACGCGCCGGGAATGGTCGGTGCAAGTGCTGACAGAGCGAAGATGTCCAGCAGTTGGGTGGCGTATCCCGATGTGTCTCCGCCCGAGACGACCGCGCGTCTTACGTCGCCCCGCTCCAGGACGCGTTTGAGGATGTGGCCGAGGGCTTCTCCAACCTTGCGGTTGGCGGAAGGCATGTCGAGCGCGGATGCTGCAACCGCCTGCCTGAAACGCTCGACTGCCGGGTCATCTGGGCCGGCGGCAGAGAAGATCAGCGGGTCGGTTCCCTGTGAAAGCGCCGCGAGCGACCGCTCAACGACCTGTTCGATTTCGGCCTCGAGCTCTTCAGGTCCGCCGCAGACCTTCACCGCGTTGAATTCGATGCAGGCAAAGCCGTTGGCTCTCGACCAGGCGATCTGGTCTGCTGTCGTCGGCGATACGGATCCAGAGACGGTTGCCATGCGCCTCGAACGTCCGATCCCGGCAGGCGCTGACGTGGCCGGCAACAGGCCGTTCTGACGCCAGTATTCAACCAGAGCGAATTCAATCCCCTGGGAGCCGACCACGAAAGGGCTCTCTTCCCGCGCTTCCCAGATCGCCCGCCCTGCGGCCGCATCCGTGGCGGCGTCCAAGCTGTCTATGGTCACCGCCGTGAGCTTGTTGCCGTCGGAGAAGCCGGACAGGGACACGGTTTCGTCTGCTTTCAGGTCCTCAAGCGACAGGAGACCCGTGTTGAGCTTGTCCGACTGTTTCGATATATGGAGGCTAACATCTGCTTCCGTCATTGGGGTGACCGGGTGGCGCGACATTACCGGGTGTCTGTCAAGGCGGACAATGCTGTCGCCGGCGCTCGCGAACAGATGGCCGAAACACTGATAGCGGCGCATTTGCGGGACGGCGATGAGCACCGGAACGACGGTGGTGTTAAACCGCTCCGCTCCGATTTCGATGGCCCGTCCGATTGATCCGGTGTCCGGTGAGGAATCGAGGGTGGAGCAGACCTTGTAGTGAACCAGCTGCGGGCCGAGGCCCTTGAGTTGATCGAATGCGGCGGGCAGGGTCTCGCTCATCCATTGCGGCGATCTGGCGCGCGCGGTGGACGCCACGCCGATGTTGCGTATGTCCGGGAACCGGTCGAGCTGTTCGCGGGTCGGCACATCCAGAAAGAGAATTGAAGGAAGTCCGGCGAAAGCCAGTACCTCCATAACCGCTGCTGCTCCGGTGAAATCATCGCCGTACCAGGCGACAAGCGGCCCTTCCGGAAGCTTCCGCAAGGTCTTTTTCGAACTGCTTTCTTTCATGCGGCGTCCCTAAAAGCTTGACATGATTATATAATTAGTATCTCATCATACCAGTTGTCAACGGCATTTACCGTAATTGCTTGTACTCTGGGGAGTTAGTGACGTGAAGAAAGTGGCCTTGTTCGGCGCGGGTGGCAAAATGGGAATGCGCCTCGGCGCCAATCTTGCCAAGTCCACCGATTTCGAAACGATGCATGTCGAGGTTACGCCGGAAGGCCAGGAGCGTGTGCGCGCAGCTTATGGTGTCGACTGCGTTGACCCTGATACGGCGCTGGAAGGCGCCGATGTCATTGTTCTGGCCGTGCCGGATACTCTGATCGGAAAGATCTCTCACAACATCATCGACAAGATCAAGCCGGGAGCGATGCTCTACTGCCTGGACGGGGCGGCGCCCTTCGCCGGTCACTTGCCCGAGCGCGAGGATGTCACCTATTTCGTGTCCCACCCCTGTCACCCGCCGATCTGGAACGATGAAACCGATCCGCATGCCAAACGCGACTATTTCGGCGGGCTGGCGGCCAAGCAGGGTATCGTGAACGTGCTCATTCAGGGTCCCGAAAGCGACTATGCGCTGGGGGATCTTGTCGGCCGGACCATCTATGCGCCGGTCATGCGCTCACACCGTGTCACACTGCAGCAGTTCGCCATGCTTGAGCCGGGCCTTTCGGAGACCGTTAACGGGTCGCTGATGATGGTGCTGCGGCAGGCGATGGACGAGGTGGTCTCGCGGGGTGTGCCCTACGACTGCGCAAGGGATTTCCTCCTGGGGCACATGAACATCATGGGCGCCGTCATTTTCGACCAGCACAAGGGTGTCTTTTCGGACGCCGCGAACAAGGCAATCGAATACGGTATCCCGGTTCTGATGCGCGATGACTGGAAGCGTTGCCTGGACGACGCCGAGATTGCGGCCAGCGTGGACCGGATTACCTGATATTTCGCAGGCGGGCATGACCATCAGCCTGCGGCAGTCGTGTCGCAGGTTGCCCTTTCGGTTTAAAATCGATGTTTCCTGAAAGGGCTCTATTCGGCCTGGTTATGGTGGCGATAGAGATCCTTGGATCTGTTCAGGTGTGTCCCGAGTGCCGATGCGGCAGCAGCCGGATCGCCGGACGCGATGCACTCGATGATCTTCTGGTGTTCCTCGAGCGTGACGTTTTCCCGGCCCGACCAGATCAGCAGATCGGCGTGATAGTTGAACAGCCAGGTGAGCATCGCGTCGCAGACGGCGGCCAGAATGGGGTTGCCGGAGATCGCGGAAATCTTGCTGTGAAAAGCGATGTCCGCCTTGATGAATTCGGACGGGTTTCCGAGTTTGGTGCGCTGAGTCGCCAGCAGCTTCTCAAGTTCGGCAATATCTTCCTTCGTCGCTTTTTCCGTCGCGATCTTCACCATGCCGACTTCGAACAGACGGCGGGCTTCCTTCAGATATTCCAGGTTATCGGAAGATGCGGAAAGGAGCATCCGCGCGACCATATCCATCTGCCGGAAGGCGAGATCGGCGGACAGTTCACTGACACGGGAACGTTCACCATGGGATATCGTGATGAGGCCCTGGGTATGCATGGACTGCATTGCCTCGCGCACAGCCGGTCTGCCGACACCGAAGCGCTTCATCAGTTCCCGCTCGGAGGGCATGAGGTCACCAGGCGCCAGTTCCCCGCGCACAATCATTTCGCGCAGGCGTTCAAGAACCTGATCGGATAACTTGCGGCGCACAATCTTGTCGTCGTCGCCACCGGGGCCGTTCCAGTTCTCCATGGTTTTCCGCCTCAAACCCTCGTTTCTATGTCGCGTCCCCTAATTTGCGGACGAACCTGATGCGGACATAGCTTATCATTTCCGATGTCACAACCATCTGGTCTCAAACGGCCCCAGCATGTCGTGCCCGACCGTACTGAATTCAAGTTCATTAGATGTCAAATTGGCAATGAGAATCGAACAGCCCGTGGCCGTGTCGAATCCCAGCGCTGCAAGTTTCCGTTCGTCGCTCACCTTGCATTCACGAAGCGGCAGATCCTGCACCCGCGCAAGCTCCGCTATGGCGCGGCCGACAGGCAGGAAGTCGTCTCCCGCGGCCGTCAGCACGCCGCGTGGTCCGGTGAATGCCGCCGGGATCCATTTTTCGATGCCGGCGGCGGCGATGCGTGCCGCATATCCAACCGTCCACGCGGCTGCGAATGCTCCTCGCTGACGCGGGTCGTCGGACGTCATGCAGATCCGTTCGCCGTCCGGATTGTCGAATGTTCTGGACCCGTAGGGGTTCATCCGCATCCCGATCGTGGACGGGCCGATCCTGTAGCTTGTGTCCGCACCTATGATCGCCCTTGCAGAGCGGGTGATATGGGGCAGGGTTTCCAGGGTCTCCATCACGCTGTCATCGTCAGCGGCATGGACGATCGGGCTGGTCGAGTGTGTCACGAAATCGAGCAGATCGAGCGGCGGGCGCTTGCGGTTGAGTTCGGTGAAGTAGCTGAACATGCCTCCGCCGAGCGTGAGGCGGGGAAACGCGCGGCGTGCGGCGCGATAGATGTCCTCAAGGGGCGGGCACGCGGGCCAGTCACTGCCCGGTGGCGTGGACTGACGATCGACAGAGGGACAAACGGCAAGCGAATTCAGAGTTAAGCCGCTGTCGCTCACTTTCCGCGCGAGATCTTCGAATTCCGCCTCAAGGTCGCCTTCGCAGGCAACGACATATTCCAGGTCGTATTCGGCCGGATAGATGTCCTGAAGCGTTTTGTAGTGACCCCAGAATTGCGGCTCGTGATGGGTTGTCGGGTCGAAGTGCAGGAGGATCGATTTCGGCTTCAGCTCGAAGAGGCGGTCGGCGCTGTTGAGCGCGGGCTCGCTTTCTTCCGGCGTGATCAACAGGCCGATGTCCGGCAATTTCGTTCCGGCTGGTGCGTCTACTTCAATCGTGACCGGTCCATCGTGCCCTGCGGCTTGCGAGGAACTCACACCGGTCGTGGTTCTTTCAACAAGGAGTTCGACCTCCTGTTGGTTTTCCTGCCCTCCCGGCAGGATATACGGCCATGGAAGCGCCAGTGGGCGCACATAGGTCTTGTAGGAGGCATCGGACCAGTTGCGCTGATCCTCCATTTCAAAGACATCCCCCTCCATCCGGCAAGTCGCCTTGATGGAGGCCGCCGGCCAGTGGGTAAGGGCGCGGATATTCTTGAAAGGCTGCCAGGGCTCGATCAGTTCCGGGAAAGCGGTTTCCTCGCGGGACCCGTCGCAATGCTCCACTTCTACCGGGGCACCGGCGACATCCCGTATCGGATGCAGGATGTTGAACCCGCAGCGGTTGGTTTCGAAATCCTGTTCGGCGAAGGCTTTCGCGCTGTATCTCAAGCAGCCGTCCGCGCTGCCTTCAATGCGGGTGGATACCTTGAGTGTAGCGCCTGCATTCGCGAAGACGGCGTCATAGCTGACGGTGAATTTTTCCGCCCCTTCCTCAACCCTCATGTCTTCAATGCGAGGCGCCAGAGTTCCCCAGTCGCGATCACGGACGACATAGGATATCGCCCGCAGGATTTCGACGCCCTCGAAGCTGACGTACCTGAGATTGCCGTTCTCAAGCCGTGCCGTCAGCGCACCGGCACGGAGTATCCTGTACGGGGCGGGGGG
This sequence comes from uncultured Roseibium sp., assembly GCF_947496995.1. GTDB lineage: Bacteria > Pseudomonadota > Alphaproteobacteria > Rhizobiales > Stappiaceae > Roseibium. Next base: position 239,255 of record NZ_CANMFD010000003.1, on the reverse strand, counting down.
CTGTGTCGTGCCAAACAGGCTCAGGGCTTCGTCGTCGGTCATCGGTTCGGATCACGCAGATCTATGGTTCGGTTTCCTTCGGCGGCGGAGAGATAGGCCGCCTCCACGAGGTCGAGCGTCTTCAGGTTGTCGGCACCGGAGGTTTCGGGTGTCCCACCGGTGTTGAGGCAGTCGATGAAATGGCGCTGAATGTTGAAGACGCTTTCCTGAATGTTGTGCCAGGGACGCTCGGCCCAAGGGAGCAGCGGCGGCGACACATCCTTCCGTGACGTGCCTTGTGCGTTGTGGATCTCGAGCTGGTAGTTGGACATCAGCCGCAGGGTACCGGTGCTGCCGTCGACTTCAAGCAAGGTCTCGGGGAAATGCTCATGCGGCAGACGGGTGGCATAGCTGCAGTCGACAATGCTGGTCACATCGTTTTCGTGAACAAGCATCATCGTGGCGACATCTTCTGCCCGGATGGCCTGATTGACCCGCTTCGTGCTGGCGCTGATGGATTTCGCGTCGCCGAACAGGAAGCGGGCGATGTCGAGTATGTGGATGCCCAGGTCCTGCACGATGAAACGGTCATCGGTGGCCAGATAGGGTTGGCCCGAATAGACGTCGTAAGCCGAGCGGAAACTGACGCGCCCCCAGAACGCTGTTCCGATTGCCCCGCTTTCGATTTCGGCTTTCGCCTTGCGGATGGCCGACTGCCAGCGGAAGTTCTCATGCACCATCAGGGTGACGCCGGCGGTCGCGGCCAGGTCGGTCATGGTCTTCGCGTCGTGCATGGTGTTCGCGAAGGGCTTCTGGCAGATAATGTTCACACCGCTGGCAGCAACAAGCTGCACAAGCGGCAGATGAGTCTGCACGGTGGTCGCGATGTCGGCGAAGTCGAGGGTCTCGGCCTTGAGCAGCTCCGCGGCATCCGTATAGGTTCTTTCGATCCCGAAGCGCTCGGCCGTCGCATTCAGACGCTCCTCGTCCCGGTCGCAAAGCGCCGTGATTTCGGCACCCTCCACACCGGCCCAGGCATGCATGTGGTTTTGAGCGAAGAAGCCGCAGCCGATCAGTGCACCCTTTTTCATTCCATTCTCCTTGTCGGGCTCTTTATCGGGCTGCTGCCTGCTGCTGCAGGGCTACCCGCGCCTGAAGTCTTTGTTGTGCCTGATCTACGACAACTGCGGCGATGATCACCAGTCCCTTGATGACGGTCTGCCAGAAGGAACTCACGCCCATCATGACAAGACCGTCGGACAGAACCCCGATGACGAAGGCGCCGACAATCGTTCCGCCGATGCGTCCACGGCCACCGGACATGGACGTTCCCCCGAGCACTGCCGCTGCGATGGCATTCAGCTCGAACGTCTCGCCGGTCGCAGGGTGTGAGGCCACGAGCTGGGAAGATATGACCAGGCCGACGATCGCCGCGCAAAAGCCGGAGAACATGTAGACGAACATCTTCACACGATTGACCTTCACACCGGAAAGAGCCGCAGCCTTTTCATTGCCGCCGACGGCATAAATATGCCGGCCGAGGGGGGTTCTGGAGGCGATATAGGCGGCGGCGCAGCCGACCGCGATCAGCAGCCAGATGGAGATAGGTATCCCGAGAATGTTGCCCGTGCCCAGGAGATAGAAGCCCGTCGAGCCGTAGTCCTCCTTGCCGACAAGGTTCGGAAAGGTCGCGCCGTCGGACGACAGCAGCGCCAGTCCGCGCGCCACATAGAGCGTTCCGAGGGTCGCGATGAACGGAGCGACATTCAGCCGGGTTATCAAGAGCCCGTTGATGGCGCCCACCAGCACACCTACGGCCAGGGTGATGAGGATGATCTCGAACAGGTTGAAATAGAGCGAGTATCCGATCCCCAGATCGATGCCGTTGAGGATCAGCCAGCCGGCCACCATGCCGCACAGGCCGACAATCGAGCCCACCGACAGGTCGATACCGCCGGTGATGATGACGAAGGTCATTCCGATCGCCAGAAAGGCGTTCAGGGCCACGTGTTTGGACATGATGACGAAATTGGCTGCGCTCAGGAAGTTTGGCGCCGCCATCGAAAAGAAGGCGAAAACGGCGATCAGAGCGATGAAGGTTCTGAGTTTCAGCAGTAGCAGAACCAGGGGTTGCCCGCCCGAACCGGTCTGACCCTGTGTTGCGGTGAGCGATGTCATCCGTGTTTCCTCTCGTTCATGTGGCCTGCTTCGCCTGAGGGAGCGTGGCCGATCGCGGAAGCCGCGATAATCTGTTCTTCTGTTGCGTCGGGTCCGTTGAATTCACCCGTGATCCGTCCGTTGGACATCACGATGATCCGGTCGGACAGGGACATGACCTCTTCAAGGTCAGAGCTGACAAAGAGTATGCCGAGACCTTCCGCTGCGAGCTTGCGCATGGTGCGGAACACCTCCGCCTTGGCGCCGATGTCGATGCCGCGGCTGGGCTCGTCCATCAAAAGCACCTTGGGCGACGTCATCAGCGCCTTGCCGATCACGACCTTCTGCTGGTTTCCGCCGGACAGCGAACTGACCGGATTTTCCATGCTGGCGATCTTGATGGTGAGGTCGCGAACGAACCGGGCGACGGTTTCCCGCTCCCGGCGCAGGTTGAGATGAATGCCCTTGACGAAGTTCCCGAGACTGGAAAGGGACATGTTCTCCCTGATCGGCAGGATCTGCACCAGCCCCTCTGCCTTGCGGTCCTCCGGTATGAGGGCCAAGCCGCGGGAAATGCGGCCGGCCACATCCGGTTCGTTGAGAGGTTTTCCCTCCACGAAGAACGCACCGCTGCAATTTGGATGCTGCGCCATGATGCATTCGAAAAACTCGGACCGTCCGGCGCCCATCAGACCATAGATGCCGACGATCTCTCCGGCCCGGAGGCTGAGAGAGACATGGTCAACCACAAATTTGCCGGTCTTGCCGATCAGGCAGATGTCTTCGCTGCGGAATATCTCGTCGCCGAACTCATGCTGGACGGTCTTGGCGAAGTCCTTGGAGGCGGCACCGATCATGTTGCGCACGATCCAGGGGACGTCCACGCCTTCCATGGAGCGGGCGCCGGTCCGGACACCGTCCCTGAGCACGGTGATGTAATCGCCAATGCGGATCAGTTCCTCGAGGCGGTGTGAGATATAAACGATGCCGACGCCGCGTTTTTTCAGATCGGCGATCACCCTGAACAGGATCTCCACCTCCGCCGCGCTCAATGCGGATGTCGGCTCGTCCATGATCAGGATGCGGGCATCCTGCGCCAGCGCCTTGGCGATCTCGACAATCTGCTGTTCGCCGATCCGCAGGTCGGAGACCATTGCATCCGGCGAAATGTCGTGTTCCAGCCGCTTGAGAAGTTCGACGGCTTCCTTTTTCTGGTCCCCGGCCGCGATGTCGATGCCCGCCCGGGTTTTCTCCCGCGCGATAAAGATATTGTCGGCCACGGTCATGTTCGGGAAGAGGTTCAGTTCCTGGAACACGATGCCGATGCCGTGGGCAGCGGCCGCGCGGGTGTCGGGAAGGCTCAGACGCTCGCCGTCCTTCAGGATCTCGCCCGATGTCAATTGCTCCACGCCGGCGATGACCTTCATGAGCGTGGATTTTCCCGCGCCGTTCTCGCCGACAAGGACATTGACCGCACCCAGATGGACATCGAAGTCGACGTCATTCAGGGCGAGGGTGCCCGGATAGACCTTGGTCGCACCGCGTACGGAAAGTCCGATCTTGTGATCCGGCGCGGTCATCATTCGCCCACCTTCAGGGCAACGGGCGTGACGAGAAAAGGCTCTTCGGAGCCGCGCACCGTGAAGGCGCCTATGGCGTCGACCTTCCGGCCGACGAGCGCGTCGCGCGGCAGATCTTTCAGCGCTGCCTCATAGGCGCGCGTGTTCAGGGCTCTCGACAACTGGGCAAATTCGATCTGGTCGGAAAAGGATGTGAAGTCGATAAACGGCAGGACATCGCGAAGCGCCGTGCCGCGGATAACCGGGCCGAGCTGCAGGGTGACATCCGCTTCCCCGTCTCCGTCCACATCGATGTCGGCGGTGGCGGCGCGGGTGTCTGTCCGGGCCGAGACGATCGTGCCGGTGATCCTCGTGGCGAAGTTCCAGGGACTGCCCTCGCTTGCCGGACGATAGCCGTTTGCGTCGCCCGCAGCGTCGAGATCCTCGGCGATCGCTGACGCCAGGGACTTCATGTCAGTCGATGTTTCCTGAAGATGCGGGACGACCTGTGTGTCCCAGATGTCAGCGACCAGAGTATTCATGTCGCCGCCGGGCTGGCTGGACACGACGTCCTGGCCGTCGCCACCTGCAACGATATCGTTTTTCTCAAGCTTACAGCCGCCAAGGGCGGCAACAATCATGACCATACAAATTGACGGAGCTAAGCCGCGATGCACCTTGCATCCTCCCGAATAAAACTTACCCATGCCTTGCGGCCGCTGGCAGCAGGCAAGGGGTCAGGTATTATGAAAGGGTCCGGTTGCGACGGACAGGATCCGCCGCAACCGATCTCGATTTTATTTCAGTGCGAAGGTTTCGAGATTGCCGGCGTTCGATGCGTTGATCAGCACGCAGTCCATCAGCTGCTTTTCATCCTGACCGGTGGAACCGGTCTTCAGATACTGATCGGCCTGCTCGACTGCGAGCTCTGCCTGGCGGAAGGCCGGCTGAAGAACCGTTGCCTTGATACCGCCTTCGAGGATCGAATCGCGGACATCGTTGCTGCCGTCAAATCCGACCACGATCACGTCCGTACGGCCGGCCGCTTTCAGAGCGGACCAGGCACCCATGGCCATGGTGTCGTTTCCGGAGATGACGCCCTTGATGTCCGGATTGGCCTGGAGGATGGTTTCCATCTTCTCGTAGGCTTCCGTCTGGCTCCAGTTCGCGGACTGCTGAGCGACCATCTTCATGTCCGGATACTGGTCGATGACGTCATGGTAGCCTGAGGAGCGGATGCCGGCGTTGGTGTCGGATTCCTTGCCGACGAGTTCGGCATAATTGCCTGCTTCGCCCATCAACTTGACGAACTCTTCAGCGCCGAGCTGGGCACCCTGGTAGTTGTTGGAAACGATCTGGGAGACCGCAACACCGGTTTCGGAAATTTCCCGGTCGATCAGGAAGGACGGGATCCCGGCTTCCTTGGCCCGGCGGACCGGTGCGACGGAGGCGTCTGCTCCGGCGTTGTCCAGGATGATGGCCTTTGCGCCGCGAGCGATCGCGGTGTCAAAGAGTTCGCTCTGCTTGTTCGGATCGTCGTCGTGAACGAGCACCAGCGTTTCGTAGCCGAGCGCTTCTGCGCGCTGTTGTGCGCCTTCCGCTTCAGACTTGAAGAAAGGGTTATCATGCGAAGGCGTGATAATCGCGATCAGATCCGCTGCGGATGCATAGGCGGGCGCCATGAGAGTAGCTGCAAGCGCAGCCCCTGCAAGGAGCGTTCTGCGAGTGAATGTCATATAGTCCTCCCGTTTAACGTAGAAATTTCAGTCTTCAGTGCCGAACCGCTCCAACAAGTTCAGAGCTTCCGGTTCGTTCAAGTTGCCTGCGCCGGTCAGGACGCAGGAACTCCGATCAGGTGATCCGCCGGATGCTTTCCTTGATTTCCTCCGGCTTGAACACGCCAATCCAGTCATCACGCATGAGGCGTGTTTTTCCATTTACGATTGCCTTGTTGCAGGCATCCGAAAAGACGCCGTCAACTTCCTCCATGACAACCGCGCCAAGAACATTCATGTGGCCGAGCAGAAAATCGCGCGCCGCCTGGCGGTCGACGCCGAGGCGCACGACTTCTTCCATGGCCTCCTTCATGACCACGAGGAGCGTGGCGCAGACTGTCTCGGACAAGCCGGGCTCAAGAAGCGCCATCTGTTCGACGGTGATGCGATGTGACCGCAGGATCGGTTTGAAGATCGTCTTCGCGATATCCTCGCCAATCGCAAAGTGCTCTTCCGGCCCTTGCATGAGGGCGCTGACAATGGCCTGCTTCGCTGCGATGCCACCGAAATGGTCGCGCTTTGCGGACATGTCGGTTTCATCGTTGAAGATCGGCGGATGGCAAGGATGCGTGACGAAGAAGGTGATGTCGTCCCGCTTCGGAAAATGGCCTGCGAAAGGAGCGGCCGCATCCAGCGCGATCAGGATGGTTCCCGGGTCGAGCTTGTCGACAATGCTGCTGGAGACCGCCTTGATAGCCGTGTCCGGCACTGCCAGGATAACTGCACGGGCACCTTGCAGGGCCTTGTCGATATCGACGCAATCGGCCCCGACTTCGGACTTCAGCCGCTTCTTGCCTTCATCGCTGACTTCCACGTGAGCAACGTCGTATCGGGAGCCCTTCAAATTATGGGAGAGTCGCACTCCCATTTTTCCCCCCGCACCTATGAGCGCGATTTTCATGGTTCCTCCCAAGTTTATGATTTTTATGAATCCACAGTGAAATTTGGATGTCAACTGGTATGATGACATTATTATTATCTGCACTCGGACGTATGTGTCTAGCTAAATTCCGATGGTGCAAATCAATTGGGCAGGGATGAATTCGTTGCAGCTATGCGGTGGGGCAAAGCGTCCCCTGGGTCAAATACGTCTGAAATGATGTGGCGGGACGCGTCGGCTTGAGCCATAAGAAGCCAAGCTGGCCTTGCGGTTATGAAACAGCGAGCCTCAGGAAAAACGGGAAGAAGGAACGGGACCTTTGAGCACAACCAGGAAATTCGCCTTCATAAAGGCACGCTGGCACGCGGATATCGTCGACAAGGCGTTCGACGGCTTCAAGCAGAGATTGTCGGAACTCGCTCCTGGAGCAGAAGTGGAAAGCTTCGATGTTCCGGGCGCGTTCGAAATGCCGCTCGTTGCTCTCAAACTGGCCGAGACGGGAAAATACGATGCCATTGCCGCGGCTGCGCTTGTCGTCGACGGCGGCATCTATCGCCACGATTTTGTTGCTCAGGCGGTGGTTTCGGGACTGATGGATGCCGGGCTCAAGTCGGGTGTTCCGGTGCTTTCGGTCTCCCTGACACCGCATCACTTCCAGCCGACCAATGAGCATGAGGGCTTCTTCAGCGAGCATTTCGTCAAGAAGGGCAAGGAAGCCGCGGACGCCGCAGTCAGCGCTTCCGATCTGGTGGCGCGGCTCGGCGCGTAACCAGTTGCTTCCGCGCGGTGGCTGCCCGAGTTGGAGCATCACTCCTTGGCCGCCCCGGACTTGATCCGGGGCCGTCCGGTGGTCCCGGGTCAAGTCCGGGACAGCACTGGGGGGTGCTGATGACGTACCTGCATATGCAGGCCTTTCCGCCAGATTGAATCCTAAAGAGGTTTTGCCTGCGCTTCGGCTTGAGGCGTGGCGACCAGTCGCTCGGCGGTGAACCTGTCGGTGATCAGAACATCGATCTTGCCGGTTCTCAGCGCGCCGCGAATGGCCTCGGTCTTGGTTTCGCCGCCCGCCAGCGCGACGACACGCTCTACATGCGCCAGATCTTCCAGTGGCATGCCGATCACCCGGTCATCCAACGGAGTTTTGACGGTTCCGCCATCCTGGTCGAAGAACCTCAGGCTGATGTCGCCGACGCCCCCGGCCTCCTTGACCGCGGCCAGTTCGTTCGGCGTGAAAATGTTGCCGGAGCGGGCCAGCATCCAGGAGGGTTCCAGTGCGCCGATGCCGACGATGGCGAGGGTTATGCGGCTGAACAGGTCGATGGTCTCGCGGATGTAGGGATCGCTGAGCAGGACAAGCTTGGCTTCCCGCGATTGTGCGACACCGGGGGCACTCAGCAACCGGGCCTCGGCGCCGGTCAGTTTGGCAAGCCGGGAGGTCAGTTGCGTGGCGTGGATCTGAACCGTCGGGTCTCCCATGCCGCCCAGGGTCTGGACGACGTATTTCGCCTTGCCGTTTTTCATCGGATGGATGTTGTCGACCATCTTGAGAATGGTCTGGCTCCAGCTGGAAACGCCAATGATCTCGCCGGGCTGCAATGTTGCCTCGATGATATGCGCGGCGGCTTCGCCGATGCGGGCCATGATCGCGCCTTCGCGGTCCTCGGAGCATTCCACCACGATGGCTTCGGCGAGCCCGAACGCTTCCCTGAGCCCTGTCTCCAGTTCGCTGTAGGTCCCCGACGGCGCGACGACCGTGGTGCGCACGATCTCCTCCTCCACGGCCTTCTTGAGCATTCTGGAAACCGTTGCCTGGGAGATGCGCAGATGTTTGGCGATATCGGCCTGCCGCTTGCCCTCGATGTGATACATCTGGGCAACCCGAGCGATCATGCGTAATTCATTCAGGCGCGACACGTCATCAGCTCCAGTTGTTCGGGTCCGGCTCCTATGAATAAATATTCAAATATTGATAATTGTCGAGCGGCGAATTGCGATCTGCCAGTTTTCCAGGGAACGAGCCCGCATTTCGTTGGCCATATCGGGACCCAGTTCCGTGCCACGTCTCTTCAGGCCTGAAATGGCCGCCAGGTCCGGCCAGACACCCGCCGCAAGGCCTGCCAGATAGGCCGCTCCCAGGGCGGAGGCTTCGGTGTTGTCGCACATTGTGACTGGGTGGTTGAGATAATCGGCAACCAGCTTCATCAGGAAGGGATTGCGGCTCGGGCCGCCATCGACGAAAAGCCGCCCAATTCCATGCCCGGTTGCGCCGGCCATGATCGTGTAGATGTCGTTCACCTGAAAGGCCATGCTCTCGGCGGCCGCGCGGGCCACATGAGCCGGGCCTGAGGAAAATGTGAGGCCGCTTATCAGGCCGCGTGCGTCCGCCTGCCAGTGTGGCGCGCCGAGACCGACATGCGCTGGCACCACGGTAACGCCCAGGCACTCGTCGACGGTCTGTGCAAGATCGAGAAGGGCGTCGACACTTTCCAGGCCAAGCAATTCCGTCGTCCATGGCAAAATGGCGGCGCTGACCAGAATGTTGCCCTCGAACGCATAGGTCATCTTGCCGCCAATGGACCAGGAAATCGTTGTGGTGACGCCTTGTGGCGGTGCAATGAATTCGGGGATTGTCGTCATGAATGACGAACCGGTGCCGAAGGTGATCTTGCCGTCGCCCGCGCCAAAAGCGCCGTGGCCGAAGAGGGCCGCGTGGGAGTCGCCCACAGCCGCAGCAATCGGGATGCCGCCGCGAAGGCCGGGCACATCCGTCGTGACGCCGAAAACGTGGGAGGAGTCCCTCACTTGCGGCAGCGCCGCTTTTGGGACGCCGAAGAGCGCGCACAGCGTGTCGTCCCAATTGCCGGTCGTGATATCGAGAAGCTGGGTCCGTGCCGCGTTGGAACGGTCGGTCATGTGGGCCTGCCCGCCGGAGAAGCTCCAGATGAGCCAGGAATCGACCGTGCCCAGACAGATATCGGCGGGGTCGCGTCCCTGGCAGTGGTTATCGAGCAACCATCTGGCCTTCGTTGCGGGAAACATCGGGTCGAGCGGCAGTCCGGTCAACCGGAGCACCGAAGGTTCATGGCCGGCGGATTTGAGCTCGCTGCAGGCTGCAGCGGTGCGCCGGCACTGCCAGGTAATGACCGGGCCAAGCGGCTCGCCGGTCGCTCTGTCCCAGACGAGCATCGATTCGCGCTGGTTGGAAATTCCAAGTGCGGCGATGTCGACGTCCGGCGCTGCCGACAGGCAGGACCCTATTGCGGCAAGGGTGGCGGACCAGATTTCCTCAGCCGATTGCTGAACCCAGCCGGGCCGGGGATGCTCTGTCGGGACAGGCGCGCTGCCACTGGCAAGAATATCGCCGTTTTCGCCGATGAGGACGGCCTTGCTGTTGGTCGTTCCCTCGTCAATCGCCAGCACCGCCCGGATGGTCATCGTCGATCAGGCCTTCTTCTTCATGAGCTCCGCGGCGCTGCCGGCGATGCCTTCAGGGGACATGCCGAATTCGTCCAGCAGGAAGTTTGCGGATCCTGTCGGGGCGAATATGCCCGGCACGCCCAACAGCTTCATCGGTACGGGCCGGGTTTCAACAACAACTTCGGCGACCGCACTGCCGAGCCCACCGTAAACTGTATGTTCCTCGCAAGTAAGGATCGCGCCGGTTTCGTTCGCTGCCGCCAGGACCGCGTCCCGATCGATGGGGCGGACGGTCGCCATGTTGAGCACCCGGGCGGAGATACCGCGCTCAGCGAGCACTTGCGCGGCAGCCATGGCCCGGTGGGTGAGAACGCCGTTGGCGACGATGGTCAGGTCGGTGCCGTCGCGCAGCATATTGGCCTTGCCGAGTTCGAAGACATGTCCTTCGGAAAGAAGATCCGGGACGCCGACGCGGCTCAGGCGCAGAAAGACCGGGCCCTCATATTGTGCGGACCATTTCACAGCGGCAATGGTTTCGGCCCGATCCGCCGGGGCGATCACCGGAACATTGGGCAGCGCCCGTATCCAGGCGAAATCCTCGATCGAATGGTGGGTCGGTCCGAGTTCGCCATAGGCCATGCCCGAGCTGATGCCGCAGAGTTTCACATTGGTGTTGGTATAGGCGACATCGGCCTTGATCTGTTCCAGTGCACGGCCGGTCAGAAAGCACGATGCGGCACAGACAAATGGGATCTTGCCGCCATTGGCAAGGCCGGCACCCACGCCGACCATATTCTGTTCCGCGATGCCGACATTGACCAGCCGGTCCGGCCATCTGTCGCGAAACCCGCCCAGCTTGCTGGAGCCGACGGAGTCGTTGCACACGGCGATGATGTCGTTGTTGGTCTGCGCGAGCGCCTCGAGCGTGCCGACAAAGGCGTCGCGGCAGTCGTAGAGTTGCGCCGGTGGTACCGAGATCGTCATCAAAGTGCCTCCTCGAGTTCGCGCATCGCCTGCTTGTACTGGTCCGCGCTGGGAACCTTGTGGTGCCATGCGACGTCGTCGGTCATGAACGAGATGCCCTTTCCCTTGAATGTGTGGGCGACGATGCATTTCGGTTTGCCGGGAGTGATCGCACCGCGGTCAAGCACCGCGCTGATCGCCGCCATGTCATGGCCGTCGATTTCTTCCACAGCCCAGCCGAAGGCCTCCAGCTTGGGAGCGAAGGGGGCGACATCATTCGTGTCGGCCAGGCGCGCGCCCTGTTGCAGCCGGTTGTGGTCGATGATCAGGGTCAGGTTGTCCAGATTGAACTGGGCAGCGGCCATGATCGCCTCCCAGTTGGAGCCTTCCTGCATTTCGCCGTCGCCCGTGACGACGAAAGTCCTCCAGTCCGCCTTGTCGAGTTTGGCGGCCATCGCCATTCCGACACCGATCGGAAGGCCGTGACCGAGCGGACCGGTATTGGCCTCGACGCCGGGCACCTTGGTGCGGTTGGGGTGTCCGTTCAGACGGGAATGCGGTTTCAGGAAGGTGCTGATCTCATCCTTGGGAATGAAGCCTTTTTCGGCGAGCGTCACATAGAGCGCGCAGGCCGTGTGTCCCTTGCTGAGGACCAGACGGTCCCGGTCCGGCGCATCGGGATGGGCCGGATCGATGTTCAAAACCCGAAAATAAAGCGCTGTCAGGATGTCTGTTACCGACATTTCACCGCCAATGTGGCCGGCACCGGCTTCGAAAACCGCCTGAAGATCCCGCCGCCTGATATGATTTGCGATAACGCGGAGCTCACTGGGTGTCATGACATGCTTACCCTTGCATAATTATTCTGATATTATTAAACATGCACAAAGGAAAGCTGTCAAGCAGGTTTCAGATTCCGTCAATGGAAGAATACAGAGATTACCGGGGATTTTTAGATCTTTTCGGATCTTGACAGACGAAAAACTGCTGAGTATGATTTTTTTGCATACATGAATAAATATTCGTGTTTGGGAGGAGGAGATGACGGTGACAGCCGATCATGACGTTGGAAAATCGCGTTTGCTGGAAATGGTCTCGATCCGCGGGGCTACAGGGCCGCTGATCGGTCTGCTCCTGCTGTGCGTGTTTCTTTCAATCGCGACGGACTCGTTCCTGTCGTTCAGAAACTTCCTGAACATTCTCGATCAGATCACCGTGTTGGGCATCATGGCTGTCGGCATGACCTTTGTTATTCTGATTGGTGGCATCGATCTTTCGGTCGGATCGGTGCTGGCGCTTTCCATGATGGTGCTGGGCTATCTCAACGTGGAAGCGGGGATGCCGATGGCGATTGCCATCAGCGGAGCGCTGCTGGCCTCGGCCGTCGCCGGTGCGGTGTCCGGGCTGCTGATCACGGCCTTCAGGATTCCCGCCTTCATCGCGACGCTGGCCATGATGTCGATCGCACGCGGTGTGGCGAACATGATCACCAACGGCTCGCAGATCATCGGCTTTCCCGCCTGGTTCAACATGGGCGCGATCATTCGCTATGGCGGATTTCTGACCATGACGGTTGCCGTCATGCTGATCGTTTTTACCGTGGCGACACTTTATCTGCGTTACCGCGAAGGCGGGCGTTCGCTTTATGCGATCGGCGGCAACCCGGAAGTGGCGCGTCTTGCGGGGATCAATGTCCAACGCACGACGGTGCTGGTCTATGTGGCTTCCGCGGTCCTGTCCGGGCTGGCCGGGGTCCTGCTCGCGGCGCGCCTGGATGCAGTGCAGCCGAGTTCGGGTGTGGCCTATGAACTGGATGCCATCGCGGCGGTGGTCATCGGCGGCACCAGTCTCTCCGGCGGGACAGGTGGCGTTGTCGGGACCATCGTCGGTGTCCTGATCATCGGCGTCTTGCGCAACGGCCTCAACCTGATCGGCGTGTCGCCCTTCCTGCAGGCCGTCATCATCGGTTCGGTCATTGTCCTTGCCGTTGCTGTCGAGACGATCAAACGCCGGAGCTGACGGAAAGACATCGCCGGGAGCCTGGGAGGACCGGACGAAATACTCCCGTTTGCCGCCAGGTGTCCTGTGGCTGGAAGTTTATAGGGAGTATCCCGCAAGTTACTGAAACAGATCGATTTTTCTTCCGGTTGGACGAGGAACGATCAAGCGAAGGGTCGGCGAGAGCCGGGCTAAATCGGGTCAGCAGAAGAACGACCCAAATCAGAGTGGAGGAGAATTCAATGAAGACGACAATGAAGGCAATGGTTGCTGCGGTCGCAACGACCTTGATGGCCGGGTCGGCCCTGGCCGGCGAAGTGAACAAGATCGGCCTCGCGGTTCCGAACCTGCAGGCGGACTTCTTCAACCAGATCAAACTCGGCGTTGAAGCCTATGCCGGGGAGAAGGGTATCGAAGTGATCGTTGTCGATGCCAAGAACGACACGGCAACGCAGGTCAATCAGGTCCAGGACCTGATCACCCAGGGGATCGATGCATTCATCTATATCCCGGCAGGTGCGGCGGCTGCTGCTGTTCCGACCAGACTGGCAAGGGCTGAAGGCATTCCGGTCATCAACGTCGACCGGACACCTGAAGGCGCTCCCGGCGACACGTTCATCGCCGGCGAAAGCGTCGAATCCGCTTATCAGGTCTGCAACCACATCATTGGCCTGGCCGAAGGCAAAGGCAAGATGGCCATCATTCACGGCCAGAAGGGCACCACGCCGGAAGTCGACCGTTTCAAGGGGTGCAAGCGCGCCATCGACGAAAATCCGGGCATCGAGCTGGTGACCCAGCAGTGGAGCCAGATGTGGTCTCCCGATGAGGGCTTTTCCATTGCCCAAAACATGCTTCAGGCGCATCCCGACATCAAGCTGATCTTCGGACAGGCGGACGGGCTGGCCATGGGTGCGGCCAAGGCTGTCGATGTCGCGGGTCTCTCCGACACGGTCATCATCGGCGGTTATGACGGCGACGTCGCGGCCCTGGAATATCTGGCAAAATGCGAAGGTCCGTTCATTGTGACCGCAACGCAGAGCACGCAGCTGATGGGCCGCCTTGCGGTGGATTCCGCCCTGAAGGTTGCCGCCGGTGAGGAAGTGCCGGAGCGCCAGATCCCCAATGCCGTGCTGACGACCTGCGCGGACGCTCCGAAGTTCGTGGAAAAGCACCCGTAAGCTGCGGCGCGATCAGAAGAAAGGCGGCGCCATGACCTCCGACGGCAGATCTCCGATCCTTACACTGCGGAACATTCACAAGTCCTATGGACCGATTGAAGTTCTGCACGGTATCGACATGGATATCCACGCCGGCGAGGTCGTGGCGCTGCTTGGCGAAAACGGCGCCGGAAAATCGACACTGTCGAACATCATTTCCGGAACGGTCCTGCCGAGCGCCGGGACAATGACCTGGCAGGGCGCGTCCTACGCGCCCGCCAATCCCCGCGAAGCGATAGATGCGGGCGTCGGCATGATCCATCAGGAACTGCTGCTGCTGCCGCATCTGACCATTGCCGAGAACATTTTTGTCGGGCGCTACCCGATGAAGCACGGGCGGGTCGACCGCAGGGAAATGGAAAGCCGCGCGCATCGCGGCCTTGAACGTCTGGGGCTCGACATTTCGCCGCGGCAGTATGTCGAAGGGCTTTCGACCGCCAGCCAGCAGCTGATCGAGATCGCCAAGGCGCTGACGCTCAATGCGAAGCTTCTCATTCTCGATGAACCCACCGCCGCCCTGGGCGGCGAAGAGACCAAGCTGCTCTTCAAGCAGATCGAGCGGCTGAAATCCGAAGGTGTCGGCATCGTCTACATCTCGCACCGCCTGGAGGAGATCAAGCAGATCGCCGACCGGATCGTCGTCATGCGCGACGGCCACAAGGTGCAGGAATTCGACACCGCCGATCTTCCGGTGCGCACCATCGTGGAGGCGATGGTCGGACGCAGCATGGAGCAGATGTTTCCGCCGCTGGCTGTTCCGGACGAGGAAACCGTGCTGGAAGTCAGCAATTTTTCGTCGCCCTCGGGTCGGTTCACCGATGTGAATTTCTCCGTCCGCAAGGGCGAAATCTTCGGGATTGCGGGCCTGATCGGCGCCGGACGAACGGAACTGGTGCGGGCGATCGCGGGCGCGGATCCGATACGCTCCGGGTCGGTCAGGCTGAACGGGCGGGATATCACGCCGAACTCGCCCCGCGATGCCATCCGGAACGGCATTGTGCTGGTGCCGGAGGACCGCAAGCTGCAGGGGGTGATCCTCGATCACAGCATCGCGGAGAACATCGCCTATTCGAATTTTGAATCGGTCGCCACGGCCGGATGGATCAGGTCGCATCGGGTACGGGAATTCGCTGATAAAAGCATCCGCAAGTTCGGCGTGAAGGGGACGGGCCGCCAGAAGGCATCCGAGATGTCCGGTGGCAACCAGCAGAAAGTCGTCATCGCCAAGTGGCTTGCCCGCAATCCGCGCGTGGTGCTTCTGGACGAACCGACGCGCGGGATCGACGTCGGGGCGCGATCCTCGATCTACGAGATCATTCACGCACTCGCCGCCGACGGCGTGGCGGTGATCGTGGTCAGCTCCGATCTTGAGGAAGTGCTTGGCGTCTCGAACCGTATCCTGGTTATGGCGGCGGGCCGGCAGACCGGTATTCTGGATCGTGACGAAGCAAACGATGTTTCGGTCATGGAACTGGCAACCGCATGATTTGCGAAGGTAACAAGAGATGAATCGTTTCGACGGAAAAACAGTTGTCATCACCGGCGGCAACAAGGGGATCGGCTACGCCATTGCCGAGCGCTTCACCGCGGAGGGCGCCAATGTGGTGATCGCTTCGGTCGAGCCGCAGGTGGAAGAGGCCGCCGCGAAGCTTCGCGAGAGCGGTGCCGCAGCGTCCGGCGTCGTATGTGACGTAACGGATCCGGACGCCGTGCGGGCGCTTTACGAGCGCGCCTTCGATGAGTTTGGCCAGGTGGATATTTCGGTGCAGAACGCCGGCATCATCACCATTGCCAAGGTCGAGGACCTGACGGAAGACAAGTGGGACGCCACCATGGCGGTCAACACCAAGGGCGTGTTCCTGTGCTGCCAGGAAGCGATCCGGCAGATGCGCAAGCATGGGCGTGGCGGGCGACTGATCAACACGGCCTCCGGCCAGGCGCGCGACGGGTTCATCTACACCCCGCATTATGCCGCCTCGAAGTTCGGCGTCATGGGTCTGACCCAGAGCCTTGCGAAGGAAGTCGCCCTGGAAGGTATCACGGTAAACGCCATCTGCCCCGGCATCATCAAGACGGACATGTGGGATTATAACGACCGGGTGTGGGGACAGATGCTGGGCGATTTCGGTCCGGGCGAACTGATGGCGAGCTGGGTTCAGAACATCCCCATGAAGCGCGCGGGCGAGGGCAAGGACGTGGCCGGACTGATCGCCTTTCTTGCCAGTGAAGACGCCGACTACATCACCGGCCAGACCATCAATGTGGATGGTGGGCTGATCATGTCCTAGGGTGTGGACCCATAAAATTATGCTTTCAGGTCGTTCAGAAAATGATTGGCGCCAAGGCGCAAGATCGCAGGAAACCTTTCTGGTTTTCAAGATTTTGCAACGCTGGAGACAGTCGCTTTCTGAACGATCCGAAGGACATCAATCCGGCTGCGAAGAGCCGCGTCAAAGCCTTTGCCCCATGCACCAGCATGGCTCTTCAGGCTTTTCCTTGCTCTTCTTTGTCGGATTGATGCCTGAATGTACAATTTTATGGGTCCACACCCTAGGACGACGGAATATATCCGGAGTTCCTGCGAGGATGGAAAAAAGTGGCTGAAATTACCTTGAACGCACCGGCGCTTTTCGGCCTTTCAGGCCGGGTGGCGCTTGTCACCGGTGCCGGCAGCGGCATCGGTCAGCGCATCGCAATGGGGCTTGCGCAATGCGGCGCGGATGTGGGGCTGCTGGACCGTCGCACGGATGACGGCCTGGCACAGACAGCGGATTTCATTGCTAAGACCGGGCGCAGGTCTGTCCAAATCGCGGCGGATGTGACGTCCGAGGATGCACTTGCCGATGCGGTGAGGCGTGTCGAGGCTGAGCTCGGGCCGTTGACGCTGGCGGTCAACGCGGCGGGCATCGCCAATGCAAGTCCCTGCGAAGAGATGAGCGAAGATCAGTACCAGACCCTCATGGACATCAACATGAAGGGCGTCTGGCTTTCCTGCCGGGCGGAAGGGCGGGCGATGCTGGCGCACGGCAAGGGCGGGTCCATCGTGAACATCGCCTCCATGTCCGGCGTGATCGTCAACCGGGGCCTGTCGCAGGTGCATTACAACGCCTCGAAGGCGGGCGTCATTCACATGTCGAAATCGATGGCGATGGAATGGGTGGGCCGGGGGATCCGGGTCAATTCCATCTCTCCCGGCTATACCGCGACACCCATGAACACCCGGCCGGAAATGGTGCACCAGACCAGGGAGTTCGAAAGCCAGACGCCCATGCAGCGCATGGCGAATGTGGATGAGATGGTCGGCCCGGCGGTCTTCCTTCTGTCGGATGCCGCGTCCTACTGCACCGGCGTCGACCTGCTGGTGGACGGCGGCTTCTGCTGCTGGTGAGGGCCCCAGACCAGGATGAGGGATTGGCCGGCCAGCTATGAGGCCTTGGCCGTTTTCACCTCGGTTTTGCCGACACATTGCAGCCAGCGCGACAGGTCGAGCGACGATCTGCGTCCAAGGTCGGTCCCGTGGTCGATCAGGAACCGGTCGGCGGCCTCCCGGCCTTCGTCGCGCAGATCCGTCAGGAACTGCCAGGCGGAGTTCATCTTCGACTGACCGCTGCGGTCGTTCATTTCCTTGCTGGTAATCCGGTGCAGTCTCAGATCGGCGATGGGGTCGGCGGCTGTGATGCTGTCGCTCTGCCTGCCGGAGCCCAGTGCGGTGAGGCGCGGAAAGACGCCTGTGCGTTGCGGGGACCCGCGGCGTCTTGCCTGGTGCTGAAGTTCCGCAAGCAGTCTGAGTTCGTCGATCAACGGCGTGTTGAAGGAGATCTCCTTTTCGCGCAAGGCGATTTCGCGGGCGTTCTGCGGAATTGTGGACCGCCGGGTGGGGCTGGTCTGCACAAGCAGTATATCGGAGGCTCCTTTTGTGCGCACCAGCGGCATCAGGCTCGGATTGCCGCTGTATCCGCCGTCCCAGTAGAATTCCCCGTCAAGTTCGATCGCGTGGAAGAGTGTCGGCAGGCAGGCGGATGCGAGGAGGACCTCGCTGCTGATCTCCCGGTTGGAAAAGATACGGGCTTCGCCTGTGGCGACATGGGTCGCCGTGACAAAAAACGCAATCGGAGAGCGGGTTATGACGTCGAGATCGATTGTAGCCCTGATGACACTGCGCAAGGGGTTGAGCCCGACGGGATTGAGCTCGTAGGGAGAGAACATCCGCAGGCCGGTTTCCAGAAACGGCCTGAACATGGCGATGTCGATACCCAGACCGCCCAACACCGCCTGCGAGGTTGCCGCGTTGTAGCGGGTGAGGCGGCCCCGGTCGGACACGTTCCGCCAGAAGGCTTCCAGGGACTGCTGTGCTCCCGATCTGCCTCCTTGAGCAAGGCCGGACACCAGCGCAGCGCCGTTCATGGCCCCGGCGGAGGTGCCGGAAATCGCGTTGATCTGAAAGGATTTTTCGTCGAGGAGGCGGTCCAGAACACCCCAGGTGAAGGCGCCATGCGCTCCGCCACCCTGAAGTGCGAGATTGAGGGAAATGATGCTGGCAGTCGAAACTTGCTGTCTCATTGCCGAATTCCTTTTTCAACAGTCCGGTTCACGCACCGAAGCGGTGGTCACCAGCCCTGATCCTTCTCCTCCTCTTTATCGCTGCAAATCCCGGGTTTCGGCCCGGGATCATGGTGTGACCGTCTCCCGGCGTTGCATCCGCCGATACGGCGGACACCTTCGCTGACAAGATATGCTGCACTGCAGCAATTACTATAGCTATTCACAAAACCGTGAACGCACGGTGCTCCGGCTCTCGATCCGGCGATGGCTTGTCAGTTCCCGGATGTGAAGCGTTCAGGGGGCCGAAAGTTCCGGCCATCCCTGCAGGTTCGCATCGTGGCCCTGTCAGGCCATGTCGAACAGCAGGGCATGGCCATCCGTGAGCCAGGTCAGGGCAGGGATGCCTTCACGGCCGACCTGAAGGCCGTCACCCGATGAGATCCGCTCGCCTGCAAGAGTGGCAAGACCCTCCACCACATGGAGATAGGTCTTTCGTCCGTTTGAAACCGGGACACCTGTTTCCGCGCCCGCAAGCGGATGCACGATGGAGATTTTCGTGTCGGAAAGAAGCCGCAAGGAGGCTTCTCCGGGAGTGCCGCTCGCCACAAGCGACCAGGTTCTTGCAGCCTCAGGCGCGGGAAGAAACGCCTGCTGATAGGTCGGCGTTCCTCCCTGTGTCTCCGGGATCAGCCAGATCTGCAGAAAGTGTGCGGGCTCGGTGTCAGAGGCATTCATTTCCGAGTGCCGGATCCCGCTGCCGGCGGACATGAGCTGCACCTCGCCCGGCGCGATTATGGCCTCGTTGCCGATCGTATCCTTGTGACGCAGCGCGCCGGACAGGACCAGGGTGAGGATATCCATGTCCGCGTGGCCGTGCTCAGCAAAGCCGGAGCCGGGAATGATCCGGTCCTCGTTGATGACACGCAGGGACCCAAAGCCCATCCGCGAGGGATCGCGGAAATTGCCGAAGGAAAACGTGTGGAAGCTGTCCAGCCATCCGGTCCGTGTGTGGCCGCGGCTCATGTTTTCGTGGATGAGAGTCATGATGAATGCTCCGGATCGGTCAGGAAGGCCTGCAGGGCGGCAACCTCCTGTTGCCGGATCTCGTGTCCGCCGTCATGCAGTTCGACCTTCACCTCAGCTTTCTGGTCTTCCAACCAGGAAATCAGGGCTGCGGTCTGCTGGCGCGGGCAGATCGGGTCGCGGCGTCCGGCCGTGATCAGGATGTCCTTTCCGGCAAGACCAGGGTTGGCCTGCGGTGTCCACGGAATGAGCGGATGAAGCAGGGCAACCCGGTCGAAAAGATCCGGCCGGGTGAAGGCCACAGACGCAAGGATGTTGGCGCCGTTGGAATAGCCGAAGGCGTAGACGGGATGACCCGGATTGGCTTCCTTGTGCGCTTCGATGAAGGAGACCATCCTGCCGGTTCTGAGCGCCAGGTCGTCCATGTCGTAAACGCCTTCGCCGGTGCGGCGGAAAAAGCGCAACGCGCCGTGTTCGGAAACATCGCCGCGCGGCGAGACAAGGCCGGCCTCGGGCAGGATTTCGTCGACGAACTGCGAGAACTGGTGCTCGTCGCCTCCCGTGCCGTGAAAGGCGAAAACCAGGGGCGCGCCCGGAGCCGGTTTCTTCGTCAGGGCGTGATAGAGGGAAAGGGACATCGCGTTTCTCGATTCACATGATGGGGCGCGCGGAGCATCGGCTCCGCGCCGCCGGAAAGCGGTTGGTACTAGTCGATGATCGGGCTGAGATTTTGCTCGATCTGTGTCCGGAACTCTTCGTAGCGGCCTGGCAGCTTCAGGGCCTCGCCGAGATGAGCGGTATCCTCGTCCCGGTCGAAACCGGGCTCGTTGGTTGCGACCTCGAACAGGATGCCGCCGGGGGTGCGGAAGTAGATCGCCCAAAAATAGTCCCGGTCGATCACCGGCGTCACCTGGTAGCCCGTGTCGAGAAGCGCCTTGCGGACCTCCAGCTGCGCGGCCCGGTCCTCCACCGCGAACGCGATGTGGTGGACAGATCCGGCTCCCTGACGGCCGCGGCTACCGGACGGGACCGTCTCGATGTCGATGAAATCGGCTCCGTTGCCGCCCTCGACGCCAAAACGCGTCCAGTTGTCCTTGCGGTCGACTTCGCTGTAATTCATGAACTTCAGCAGTTCGGCCGTGCCGCCTGCGTCCTGCAGACGGAAGCTCGCGCCATGGAAACCCTGGATCGCTTCGGCGGAGCCGATACCGCCGGCTGTCCAGCCTTCGCGGTCATCGTTGCCGACCTCGATCAGCGCGAAGCGGTCGCCGTCGGGCCCGTCAAAGCGCAGGCGCTTTTCGCCGAAAACGTCGTCTTCGCCAAGTCCGCCTACATGGTGCCGGGAAAGGCGTTCCTTCCAGTAGCCGAGGGAGCCTTCCGGAACCGTGAAATAGGTTTCTCCGACTTCTCCCGTGCCCTGCCGGCCTCTGGCGATGTGCGGGAAGGGAAAGTAGGTCATGACCGATCCCGGAGTTCCAACCTCGTCGCCGTAATAGAGGTGATAGACTTCCGGATCGTCGAAATTGACGGTTTTCTTGACCCGGCGCAGGCCGAGCGCCTTGGTGAAGAAATCGCTGTTTTGCTGCGCGTTCGCCGCCATTGATGTGACGTGATGCAGGCCCTTGATTTGCTTGAGCATGACCGCTGGTCCTTTGTTTGAAAAAAGCGTTCGTGTTTGCCGTTGACGTGAAAATGGGGCAGCACCAGCCAGTTCGGAATAGCAATAATTTCTATGATATTATTTCATTTTATGAAATTATCAGGCCATGATCGATCTCGGACAGGTTCGCATATTTCTCACGGTTGCCGAGCTAAGGAGCTTTGCCGCTGCCGCACGGCAGCTCGCCATGACGGCGCCCACCGTCACGCGGGCTGTCAGCGCTCTTGAGGAGGATCTGGGAATCCAGCTGCTGCTCAGGACAACACGGCATGTTTCGCTGACCTCTGCGGGGGCGGTGTTCGCGGCTCGTATCCGGCCGCTTCTGGACGACTTTCGCAATGTGACCGAAGACCTGCAGGCGCAGCATGGCGACGTGGCGGGACTGATCCGCATCAACGCGCCGATGTCGCTCGGCCTGCAGATACTGCCCGATGTCGCGTCGGCTTTCCGGGTCGAGTATCCGGGCGCGGCCCTGTCGCTCACTCTCACGGACAGCTTCATCGACATCGTCTCCGACGATTTCGATCTGGCGATCCGCATTTCCGAACCGCCGAAGGACAAGTCGACGATCTGGCGTAAACTCTGCCCGGTCCGGCGCATTCTGGTTGCCTCTCCGGGGTATCTTGCGTCCTTTGGAGAGCCGGAGACACCGGATGACATGGACAGCCATACCTGCCTTGCCTACGACGCGCGCTCGCAGGAGGAGACCTGGGAGTTGCGCTGCCAGGGCAAGACACGCCGGGTCAGGGCCGGGCGGACCCTTGCGGGCAACAACGGCGACCTGATCTCCCGGCTGGCGGAAAACGGCGAGGGGATCGCGCTGCTGCCGCATTTCATTGTCGAGGAAGCGATCTCCAACGGCCGTCTGGTTCAGGTTCTGGAGGACTGGGAGCCGCCGGAGCTGTGGCTGACGCTCTATTATCCGCCCTACGAACGCCTGCCGATGCGGGTGGCGAAGTTCTCTGATTTCTTCGAAAACTATGTCACGCGCACGCGGCCGTTGTGAATGAGGCGCGGCGAACGTTGACTCCCTACCGGGTCCAGGTTTTGACCGGGCTGCCCAATTTCTGGCAATGTCTGCGCCTGCGTTTGATCTCTGTTTCAGGAAACACATTCACATGACCACATTGGACCGGCGGCGGCCGGACGGGACATTTTCGGCAAACGATACCGTCACGCATGCCGTCATCGAAGACCTCGTGACCGCCAACAGGATCCTGGCGGGCGAAGGTGTGCTGGATGCATTCGGGCATATCAGCGTGCGCGATCCGCACGATCCGGGAGCGTTCTTTCTTTCGCGGTCGCGCAGTCCGGAACTGGTGGAGACCAGGGACATCATGCGTTTCGATCTTGAGGGCAACGTGCTGGAGGGCGAGGGGAAGCCTTATCTGGAACGTGTCCTCCACGCGGCAATCCTGGCGGCTCGGCCCGACGTCAATTCGGTCGTGCATCATCATGCGCCGTCCGTGCTGCCTTTCGCGGTTGCCGATGTCGCGCTGCGGCCGGTGTTTCATCTCGGCGCCGTCATGGGAACGCAGGTGCCGGTGTGGGACAGCCAGGACGGTTTCAATGACACAAGCCTCCTGGTATCCGATCTGGACATGGCCCGCTCGCTTGCGCAAACCCTTGGCGCCGAGCCGAGCTGCCTGCTTGCCCGCCACGGCGCGGTCTGCGCAGGGCCCGACATCCGGCAGGCGGTGTTCATCGCGATCTGCATGCGCGACAATGCGGAGGTGCTCATGAACGCCCTTCGCCTTGGAACGCCATCCTATCTGACTGCGGGCGAAATCCGGCAAGCGGCGGCAAAGCATGATGGCGGAGCTCCCGTCGCCCGGGCATGGGAATACTGGGCGCGCCGTTGTTCATGAATGTGCCGGCGTCTTGATCCCCGGTTCAATGAGGGACCCGGGCCTTGTTGCGCCGAGTTCCGCGGCAACCTCGCGCAGGGAGCGCAGAAGGGCGGAAGCCATGGGCGTCGGGGAAAAATCCGAGCGGATGGTAATGCCGACGGGCCGGTAACCGGAACTGATCTCAACCGGCAGGATTTTCAGCACGCGCCAGTCCACTTCCAGATCGACCTGAAACCGTGACAGCAGTGCCAGACGGTCGCCGCGCAGCAGCAGCGAGCGCACGGCCACGACGGAATCCGTTTCGATGACATTGCGCGGTGGCGGCAAGCCCTCGGCGGACAGTGCGGCCTCGAAAAGAGCCCGGATCGGTACGCCGCCGAAGGGTAGCACCCAGCCGTGCTCCAGGCAGTCGGCGAGGCTGACATGATCGCGGGCCGCGAGCGGATGGTTCAGCGCGGCTATGATGGCAATGTCGTCCCGGAACAGTTCCTCGGACTCCAGCCCGCCGATCGGTATCGGTTGGCGGATGGTTCCGGCCAATATATCGATGTTGCCTTCGGCGAGGTCTTTCAAAAGGGCTTCATACGTTCCGTCGACAATGGCGACCTGGGCATCGGGAAAGGTGCACAGAAGCTTTTCAACCGCAACCGGGACGAGCCCGCCGAGGGTCAGGGGCAGGGCGCCGATCCTGATCCTGCCGCCGGTTTCTCCGCGCAGATACCCTATCTCTTCGACCGCCTGGCGAATTTCTGACTGGGCGAGTTTCACCCTCCGCAAGAGAACTTCGCCGGAGCGCGTGAGCTTCATGGCGGTTTTCATGCGGTAGAAAAGGGCTGATCCGATCCGGTTTTCCAGTGTCCGGAGCGATTTGCTCAGGGCCGGTTGCGTCAGTCCGGCCGCCCGTGCGGCGCTGTTGATCGAACCGAAGTCCGCGATACCCAGAAGAGCGGCGAACTCATGATCGGATGCATGTTGGACGAAGGAATATTCTTCGGCTGGAGCATTCCGGTTCAGGCCGCGAAGTTCCGTCTCGCTTCGCCTCAGGTGATACTGGGTTCTCCTGATGCGCGCGATCAGGAGCTTGCCGGCATCTGTCAATGCGAGCGTCCGTGAACTGCGATGAAACAGCACAATGCCGAGTTCGTCCTCAAGGCTCTGCACCGCGCGTGTGACGGCAGGTTGCGTCATGTTGATGAGGCGTGCGGCGCCTGAAAAGCTGCCGGTTTCCGCAACCGATAATGCAACGTGAAGTTTGCGGAGCTTGGGCAGAACGGGCTTCCAATCTGAATGTTATTCTAGCTGGATCAAGGGAGAGAATTTTTTCAATATTTCTCAACATTTTTTGCCGGTCTGTCAAAGTGCGATTGGAAGGCATATAACCAAAATGCATCAATCGATAGCAGATGGCATTTCCCTGCATCCGGTTTTCTGCCCACTATTGATCTCGATAAGCAGGCTGAAAAATTCAAACAGGCCGGCACGGGAGGAAAACGGATATGGACGAGATTCGCCGCCATGGCGAAAGCGGGCCAATCTGGCTCGACGAGCTGGAAAATCCCGTTCCATGCGAGACCACTGTCCTGCAATGGGGCAGCGATGCGGTTGCCGAACTTCTGCGTCTTTTTGAAATTCCCTACATTGCCCTGGTTCCCGGTTCGAGTTTTCGTGGGCTGCATGACTCGCTGGTCAATTATCTCGGCAATATCGATCCGAAGATGGTGGTGTGCCTGCATGAGGAGCATGCGGTTGCCATAGCCGACGGCTACGCCCGAGTGACCGGCAGGCCCATGGCGGTGGCGCTTCATTCCAACGTCGGCCTGATGCATGCTTCCATGAGCATCTACAACGCCTGGTGCGATCGCATGCCGATGCTGATCATCGGGGCGACCGGACCGGTCGATGCGGACAAACGGCGGCCCTGGATCGACTGGGTGCATACATCCAGGGACCAGGGTGCCCTGATCCGTCCGTTCATCAAGTGGGACGACCAGCCGGCTTCGGTGGAAGCATCGATCGAGTCTCTTCTGCGTGCCTATCAGATCACGACCACGCCGCCCCAGGGGCCAGCTTACGTATGCCTTGACGTGAGCACGCAGGAGGAAAAACTCGGGCGGGAGATATCCATTCCAGACGTGACGCGGTTTCAGGCGCCTGAACCTCCGGCTCCGGGCAAGGCCGATCTTGAAAAGGTGATCGCAGCCCTGGAACGGTCGCGGCGTCCGGTGTTCCTGTTCGGCCGAATGGACCGAGGCATGCCGGAATGGAACCGCAGGATCGCGTTGGCCGAAGCTTGTGGCGCCGCCGTGATGACCAGCATTCACAACCCCTCGGTCTTTCCGACACCGCACCGCCAGCACCTGCTGCCGCCGTGCGGGGAGACCAGAAGCCGTGCGGAGCAGGAACTTATCTCCGAGGCCGATCTCATCATGTCTTTCGACTGGATGGATCTTGCCGGTTACCTCAGAAGCTGCACCGGGAAGTCCCAGACCCAGGACCCGCTGGATTGCCCGATTATCCATTGCTCGCTGGATTCAACCGTAACCAACGGCTGGAGCATGGATCATCAGGCACTGTCGGCGGCCGACACCAACATTCTGGCGCATCCGGACACCTTCGTATCCGCACTGCTGGAAAGGCTCGAGAGCCGTGCAGCAGCTGATTCAAGCTCATGGGATTTCGACAGGACGCATTGGTCGGACAGGTTGCCTGCCGAGGCTCCCGGTACAGTGCCCGGGAAGATTTCTCTCGGCGATTTCGCGCTCGGCATTCGTGCCCATGCCAGAGCTGAAGACGTCACTCTGGTGCGACTGCCGCTCGGCTGGCCGGTGGCCGCAAGCCATTTTGATCATCCGTTGTCCTATCTCGGCAAGGATGGCGGCGCGGCCGTCGGGGTCGGTCCCGGACATGCCGTGGGTGCGGCGCTGGCGCTCAAGGACAGTGGCAGGATCGTCACCGCTGTCCTGGGAGACGGCGACACGCTGATGGGCATAAACGCGCTTTGGACAGCCAGCCATCTGAAAGTGCCGCTGCTGATAATCGTCGCCAACAACACATCCTATTTCAACGACGAGCGTCATCAGGAACGGATGGCCGATGCGCGCGGCCGGCCCGCAGACAACAAGTGGATCGGCCAGCGCCTCACCGATCCGCAGGTCGATATCCGCGCGATGGCGGCAGCGCAAGGTTTCGAAACGATCGGCCCGGTCAAGAGCCGGGCGGACCTTGAGACGGCGATAAGGGAGGCGACCGTGAAGGTTCGCGCCGGCGGCAGGGTCCTGATCGATGCCGCGATAGAAGACGGCTACGCAAACGACTTTGGCCAGCAGTAACCCCTCCGGGGAGGCGGGGCGGCTGGTACAAACCCGGCGACAAGACCGGGAGGAAATAAAACGAAAATCGGAGGAGAACGAAATGACTGCAACGATGATGAAGAAACTGGCCCTGGCGGCGGTCGCTGCCGGCCTGGCCTTTCCGGCGGTACCGGCGCTTGCCGAGTATCCGGACAAACCGATCACGATGTATATCGGCTTCAATCCGGGCGGCGCCGTCGACACGACCGCGCGGCTGATCCAGAGAAACCTTGAAAAGGAACTCGGCGTTCCGGTTGTCGCGGTCCAGAAACCCGGTGGTGGCGGCACGGTGATGGCCACCACCCTGATGCATGACAAGCCGGACGGTTACACTATCGGCATGGGTGCCAGCGCGGCCTTCGTTCTCGCGCCCTTGCTCAATTCGGACATCCAGTTCGAACTGGACGGGTTCGATCACATTGCTACCGTTTCCTATCCGCAGGATGCGCTTGTGGTACGTGCCGATTCACCCTGGAACTCTTACGCCGACATGATCAAGGACGCCAAGGACAACGACAAGGCGCTGTCCCTGTCCTCGCAGGTGTCCGTGTCACGACTGATGGCGATTGCCATTGAGGAAAAGGAAGGCGTGAAGTTCAATATAGTCCCGGTCAAGGGCGGCAAGGCCGGCATTCAGAACGTCCTTGGCGGCCATACCGATCTGACCTGGGGCGCTTCGGGCTGGCATGGCCAGGTGAAGGCCGGCGAAATGAAGCCGATCCTGTCGCTGGGCTATGTCCGCAATCCGGACTTCCAGGATATTCCGACCCTGCAGGAACTGGGCATCGACTACGCTTTTGTCGATACATTCATGCTGTCGGCTCCCAAGGGGCTGCCGGAAGACGTCAAGGCAAAGCTGTCTGCTGCCGTCAAGGCCGCGCTCACACCGGAACTGGCTGCTGAGCTTCAGTCCAAGATGTATCTTTCCGCCGATTACCGGACACCGGAAGAGACGCTTGACTATCTGAAGATGCAGCGTGAGCAGGTGAAGCCTTTCGTCGAGAAGATGCTGGCTCAATAACGGCCACGCACCGGGCTTACCGGAGATTTGCGGGAGGGAATTGTGCGCAAAAGCGATATCGCGAGCGGCCTCGCCCTGACAGTGTTCGGACTGGTCAGCCTGTGGCTGATCATTCCGGCCCAGATCAGCGGTCATTCCGACTACGGGCTTGCGCCTGATTTCTTCCCGCGCCTCCTCATGTGGTTCTTCGTGCTGCTGGCGGCCGCGCTGGCCGGCAGCAGAATGATCGAAGCGCGGCGAGGCGCCGCCGCCGCGCAGGAAAAGTCACCGATGGAACCAGCCGACTGGCTGTTCATCGGCGGGGCTGCGGTGGTGCTGGCGATTGCCTTTTTTCTGATGGAACATGCGGGGTTCGTCTGGGCCGGTGTCTTCGCCGTTTTCTGCGGTGGCCTAGCGATGGGCAATCTGCGCAAACACCCGGTCCGTCTCGCCCTCATGTGCACAGTCGCACCAGTGGTCGTCTACATGGTGTTCAGGCACCTGTTCCTTGTCTACCTGCCGACATAGGCTCTGAGTGGAATAATGGAAACAATCCTTGCCGGCATTTCCGATGCCTTCACGCTTGTCAATATCGGTTATATCGCCTTCGGCGTCTTCATGGGCATCATGGTCGGCGCCATTCCCGGCCTCAACGGACCGATGGCGATCGCTGTTGCAGTGCCTCTGACCTACTACATGACGCCGCTGGCCGCCGTTGCCTTTCTGATCGGCATCAACAAGGGCGGCACCTATGGGGGCTCCGTTTCCGCGATCCTGCTCAATACGCCAGGCTCGCCGGAATCCACCTCAACCGCTTTCGACGGCTATCCGCTGGTCAAGAAGGGGAAGGGCCTGAAGGCGCTGAAGATGGCGCTCTACTCGTCCGTCTCCGGCGACATTTTTTCAGATATCGTCCTGTTCACCGTTGCCGCGCCCCTGGCGATCATCGCATTGAAAATGGGGCCTGCGGAAATGGCCGCCGTCTTCGCCTTTTCGCTGACAATCGTCGCGGGGCTGAGCGGCAACTCCCTGCTGCGCGGGCTGATTGCGGCTGTGCTGGGCGCCTTCCTGTCGACGGTGGGGCTCGACATCGAGACGGCGCAGCCGCGCCTGACCATGGGCATCAGCGATCTCATCGAAGGTATTCCCATCATTCCGATGACAATCGGTCTGCTGGCGCTGTCGGAGATCCTGATCCAGATCGAGACGACACTGCTCGGCCGGGAAACGGACACGGGCCGCAACAGGATCTTCAGCAAGGACCTGCCGCGGGAAGATCGCCGCGTGTCCTTTGCCGAATATAAAAGCTGCCTGAGGACCATTGTCCGCTCAGCCCTCATCGGGACGGGCGTCGGCGCGGTTCCGGGCATCGGTGCGATAGTGGCGGGATTCCTCGGATATGGCGCGGCGAAAAGAGCCTCGAAACATCCCGAGGAATTCGGCACCGGAAAACTGGAGGGCATCGCTGCAACGGAAGCTGCGAACAGCGCCGTCATCGGCGCCAACCTGATCCCGCTGCTGGCGCTTGGCATTCCCGGCAGCCTGTCCGCCGCGATCCTTATCGGGGCGTTCCTGATGCATGGTGTCGATCCCGGCCCCCTGATCTTTCAGGAGCACGGCCGGCTGGTCTACGGCATTTTCGCCGCGATGTTCCTGGCGAACTGGATCAACTTCGCCATCGGCAATTTCGGATTGCGCTTCTTTGCTCTCCTGGTCAGCGTGCCCAAAGGGATCATCCATCCCATCCTGGTGATCTTCTGCATTGCAGGCGCTTACGCCAATGGCAACGCGATGTTCTCTGTTGCGGTCATGATGGTCTTCGCCGTCGTCGGCTATTTCATGCGCAAACTGGACTTCTCCTTTGCGACCTTCATCATCGGTTTCGCGCTGGGCGGCACTTTCGAACAATCGGTGCGCCAGTCGGTAATCCTTTTCAAGGATCAGCCGCTGCAACTCTTTCAACACCCGATCGTCCTGCTGTTTGCGGCGCTGACGGTCTTCTCCCTCTGGCGCATCGCCCGAACCAAGAGCCGGATCGCACCTGTGCGCTCACCGGATGCAACCGTACCGGAGAACCGACCATGACGGCACATCGTCCGAGTGACTTTCAGATACGCTTTCCCGAGCAGCGACAACTGTATTACGGCGGCGGGTGGCATGCCGCGCGCAATGGGCAGGTCCGTCCTTGCGGCAGTCCGGCAACAGGCGAAAGTTACGGGGAAGCAAGTTACGCGGACCCGGACGACATGCGCGCGGCGATCGAAGCCGCGCACAAGGCCTTTCCCGCGTGGCGCGACACCCCGCCCCTGGAGCGGGCTAGGCAGTTGCGCCAGATCGCCGACATCCTGCGGGCGCACAAGGAAGAGCTTGCGCTGGTCGATGCGGCGGACAGCGGCAATCCTGTTGCTGCCATGCTGAAGGACGTGGACATCGCGGTCAGCCAGCTCGATTTCTTCGCCGGTCTGGTGACGGAAATGAAAGGCGACAGCATTCCGATGGGACCGGACGCGGTGAATTTCACGGTTCGCGAACCGCTTGGCGTTGTCGGACGGATCGTTGCCTTCAACCATCCACTCATGTTTTGCGCGGGGAAAATGGCAGCACCTCTCGCCGCCGGCAATACGGTCGTGATGAAACCGGCCGAACAGGCGCCTCTTTCGGTGCTGCGTTTGCTGGAACTGATCGACGGGATCCTTCCAGCAGGTGTACTGAACGTCGTTCATGGCGGTGTGGACGCCGGAGCGGTCCTGGCGAGCCATCCGCTGGTGGCTAAGGTCGGGCTGATCGGCAGTGTGCCGACAGGACGGGCGGTGATGACGGGGGCCTCCGGAACGCTCAAGGACGTGATGCTGGAACTCGGCGGCAAAAACGCGTTGATCGCCTGCGCCGATGCCGATGTCGAAAAGACGGCGAGGGGCATCGTTGCAGGCATGAATTTCGCCTGGTGCGGACAGTCCTGCGGCTCAACCAGCCGCGCGTTCCTGCATGAGGATATTCACGACGCGGTGCTGGAACGGGTGGTCGACCTTTGCGGTGCGTTCCAGCCGGGCAATCCGGCTGACATGGCAACGACCATGGGCGCGCTCGTGAGCAAGAGCCAGCATGAGCGGGTCCTGGGCTACATCCGCAAAGGTCAGGAGGAGGGCGCCCGGCTGGTCTGCGGTGGCAAGGTGCCGAATGCGCCGGGTCTGGAAAACGGTTTCTTCATCGAGCCGACAGTGTTTGCAGATGTCACGCCGGACATGACGATTGCACGGGAGGAAATCTTCGGCCCGGTCCTGTCGGTTCTGAAGTGGTCAGATGAAGCCCGGATGATGTCGGCAGTCAACGGGGTCGAGTACGGGCTGACCTGTGCGATCTGGACCCGGGACCTGGTACGCGCCCATCGTCTTGCGCGGCAGGCCGATGCCGGCTTCGTGTGGGTCAACAAATCGGGCGCACATTTCCTCGGGGCGCCTTTCGGAGGCGTCAAGCAATCCGGTATCGGCCGTGAGGAATGCATCGGTGAGATGCTTGCGTTCACCAGAGAAAAGAACATCCATATAAATCTGGATTGACGTGAAACACAGACCCGCTCAGGCATTTCTGGCCGCCATGTCACCCCAGCTTGTCGTCAAGCGCGTGCGAACGCCGCTTGCGACCCTGGCGATCGCGTCACTCGGCGGTGCGGCCGCCGCGTGGATCGGACTGCCGCTGCCCTGGCTGATCGGCGCTCAGATATCCCTGTGTGCCGTTGCTCTCATGGGCGTTCGGCTCTTCGGGCAGGCCCCTTCATGGCCCGCCGGTTCAAGAGGGTTGTTCCTGCCGATCCTTGGCCTCATGGTCGGCAGCGCCTTCACGATGGAAATTCTCCAGACAATTCCTGATTGGTGGCCAAGCCTTCTGGCCCTGACGGTCTTTCTGGTCGTTGCCCACGGACTTGTCTTCGCGGTTTTTCTGCGTATCGGGCGCTATGACATTCCAACCGCGTTCTTTGCCTCCTTTCCCGGCGGCTTCCTGGAAGCAATTCTGCTCGGCGTCAGGGCGGGCGGCGATGAGCGCATTATTCAGGTGCAGCATTTCCTGCGTATTTCCCTGATCGTTTTCCTGATCCCCATCGGTTTCTGGCTCTATGAAGGTCAACTCGTTGGCAGCATGAGCGATGTTGCGGCAGTTGCCGGCAGTGCGAAACCGGTCTGGAGCGATTATCTTGTCCTTGCTCTCGCAGGCATATCGGGGACGCTTTTCGCCCGCCGCTTCAGGCTTCCCGCACCGGATATTTCGGGCGCAGTCCTCTTCGGCGCGACGGTCAATATCATCGGCCTGACCCATGGCGCGACGCCGCCGCAAATGCTGATTGCAGTCACGCAGCTCGTGGTTGGAACATCACTTGGCGTTGGGTTTGTCGGCATTGCCTGGCGCGATCTGGTTCAGGCGTTCGGTCTTTCCGTCGCGGCGTTCCTGATCACCATGTCGCTTGCGCTCGGTACAGCGATCGCTCTGCATGACTGGCTGGGCGCCGATATCGAGAGCCTTCTGCTGGCTCTGGCTCCTGGAGGCCTTGCCGAGATGAGTCTGATCGCCCTTACCCTGAGCCTGAGTGTTCCGTTTGTCGTGCTTCACCATCTTTACCGGATCACCTTCACGGTGCTGGTCATTCCGCATGCCTACAGGTTCATTCGTGATCGGTTCGGCGCATGAGGGACCGGAAAGGCCCGGAAATACGATAACCGGATTGGCGAGGACGCCGTCCCCTGTGAAAGGAGAAACCTGTTTCATGACCGACCTGAATTTGTCCATCGCCGTCGGGGACTACGACCGCATGCGGCCTTTGTTCAACGGTGACATCAAGATCGACGGTGTCGACCCGGTATTTCTGCGTCTGAGCCCGGAGGAAATTTTCTTTCGCGCCTTCAGGCACGCGGATTTCGATGTCTGCGAATTGTCGCTGAGTTCCTTCGCGGTCAAGACCGCGAACGGCGATTGCCCCTATGTCGGCATACCTGTCTTTCCTTCCCGGGCGTTCCGGCATACTTCCATCTATGTCCGCAAGGATCGCGGGATCGAAAGCCCGGCGGATTTGAAAGGCAAGCGGATCGGGCTGCCCGAGTACCAGTTGACCGCGAATGTCTGGGCGCGGGCGCTGATGGAGGATGAATTCGGTGTGGCGCCGCGCGATGTCGAATGGATACGCGCCGGGATCGAGGAGCCTGGACGGCCGGAGAAGATAAAACTCAATCTGCCGTCGGATGTGAAGCTTTCCGACGCGCCGGACGGCAGCACACTGTCTGGTCTCCTGCGCAGCGGCGATATCGATGCCATGATCGGCCCGCGCATTCCCTCATGCTTCGGAGAAGCGAACCGGGTCGGTTGGGCATTCGAGGACCCGCGCGCGGCCGCGATGGACTATTACCGGCGCACGAAGATCTTTCCGATTATGCATATCGTCGGGATCCGCAGGGACCTGGCCGAGGCTCATCCCTGGCTTGCGGCCACGTTGGTGAAGGCGTTCAGCGCAGCGAAGAGTCTGTGCGCGGAACGGCTGTCCGACACGTCGGCGACCAAGGTCATGCTACCCTTTGTCGAGGAGCAGGTTCACGAGACCAGGAAGCTCATGGGAGACGACTACTGGTCCTACGGACTGAATGCCAACCGGCATGTGCTGGAGACCTTCCTGCATCACCATCACGCCCAGGGCCTGTCGTCACGCAAGGTCGATCCGGAAGAGCTCTTCGATCCGAGCACGTTCGAGAGCGCGGTGATCTAGATGTGAGCCTTCGTTGCTGAAGTCTCCGGCTCTTCCTGTTCGGATTTGCAAGAGCGAATTGACGAACGACGCGAACCGAAGCCTATCGTTTTACCGGGGATCGTCGCCGAAAAAAGCGGAAACGGTATCGGCAGCGCCGGCCTCGATGAAGCGCGCGTCGGAGCTGATGGTGACCATGTTCATGCCACGCTCCGCAGCACCCCTGGCATAGGACGCCGATCCGCAATGGAGGCAGCAGACGAGATTTGCCGCGGCGGCGGTCCGGCGGATGTGCTCGATGAGTTCGAGCATTTCCGGTTCCTGCCGGTCGAACCCCGGACCGAACCCGAACGCGGATCCGAGATCCGCCGGGCCGATATAGACGCCGGTCAGTCCGGGCACCTTGAGGATCTCCTCAAGCGATTCCACCGCAGACTTTGTTTCGATCATCGCAAGGGTGACGATCTCTTCGTTTGCCCGCGCAGGGTAGTCGGGTCCCCATGCCAATCTTGCGCGCACCGGACCGAAGCTCCGGTTGCCCTCCGGCGGATAGCGGCAGGCGGAGACGAAGCGCTCCGCATCCGCCGCCGTCTCGATCATCGGGGCGATAAGGCCGAGGGCGCCTGCGTCCAGCGCCCGCATGATCGCCGCCTCGTCGACCCAGGGGACCCTGACCAGCGGTGTGGTGCCGGACTTCTCGATCACCGGCAGCAGCGACAGGAGGTCGGAATAATCCGCAGTGCCGTGCTGCATGTCCACCGTGAGTGCGTTCCAGCCCGCCACCGCCATGGCTTCGGCGCTGAGGACCGAGGGTACGGCAAGCCAGCCGTTGACGGCGGTGCGGCCGTCCTCCCAGATACGGCGCAGCGGGTTGGAAAAATGTGTCATGCGTCAGCCTGCCATAATGTGGGAGAGTTTGGTGTTCTGATAGTCGCGAATGGCTTCGCGGCCGCCCTCCCGGCCCATGCCGGAATGATCGACTCCGCCGAAAGGGGCTTCGGCATGGGCGATCATGAAGGTGTTGACGCCGACCATACCGGCGTGCAGGCGCTTTGACAACGCTTCTGCCTTGGCGTGACTGCCGGTAAAGGCATAGGCCGCCAGACCGTAGGGCGTGGCGTTGGCGCGCGTGATGGCTTCGTCGAACGTCTCGAAACGGGCGATCGGGGCGACCGGCCCGAAAGGCTCCTCGCTCATGATCTGTGCCGTGTCCGGAACGTCGGCCAGCACCGTCGGCTCCAGGAAATAGCCTGCATTGCGATCCGCGGGGCGGGACCCGCCGGTGACCAGCGTTGCGCCCCGGGTAACCGCGTCGGCGATCAGCCGCTCGACCTTTTCCCTGCCTGTGTCCCGGGTCAGCGGTCCCATTGTCACCGCCGGATCCTGGCTGTCGCCGACCACAAGAGCCTCGGCCTCGGACTTGAAGGTGGCGATGAACCGGTCGGCGACGCTGTCTTCGACATAGAAGCGATTGGGCGCGATGCAGACCTGACCGGCATTGCGGAACTTGAAGCCGGCGCATTGGACAGCGGCGGCTTCCACATCGGTGTCGGCACAGATGACCACGGGAGAATGACCGCCGAGTTCCATCGAACAGCGCTTCATGGTCCTGGCGGCATCTGCCACCAGCATCTGTCCGACACGCGTCGAACCGGTGAGCGAGATCTTGCGAACCTCGTCGGCATCCATGATCCGCGGCGTGATGTCCTGCGTCCTTCCCAGCAGCAGCTGGACGACACCAGCGGGAACACCCGCTGCGACGCAGGCTTCAACGATCAGCGTGGTGGTCATCGGCACCTGCTCGGACGGGCGCACGAGTATCGGACAGCCGGCTGCCAGAGCCGGAGCGATTTTCCGGCAGGGCAGGTTGACCGGAAAATTCCAGGCCGTGAAGGCGGCAGCGATACCGACCGGTTCGTGCTCGATCAGCAGACGCCCGCCCTGGCGCGAGGGGATCGTCTCGCCGAAGAGCCGTTCGGCTTCGCCGGCATACCATTCAAACTGCTCGATCGCCGCGCCGACTTCTCCGGCGGACTGGGTGTAGGGCCGGCCGATTTCCAGGGACAGGGCCCTGGCGATATCATCTGTGCGGGCGCGCATCTCCGCGGCGATTGACCTGAGCACCCGACCGCGTTCCCAGCCGTGCACCAGGGGCCATGTCTTCATGGCCGCGCGCGCGTGCGACAGGGCCTCGGTGACCTCCGCCTCCCCGCAGGAGGGAGCTTCCCAGAGCGTTTCGCCGTTGCAGGGATTGATCACCGCGATCGGCGCGGCGCTCCCGGAAGTTCGAAAGTCTCCCCCGATCAGAAGTTTGGGCTGCATGTCCGTCATTTTATTACCTGTTCATGATCGTGCGTCGGAAAATGTCCGGTTCGGGCGCTGCAGAGCAGCAGGTCGTCCGTGTCGAGCCATTGTGGACACCGGAGTTTGAAAGTCATTGCGAGGCCGTCACTCCGCCGTCCACATAAACAACCTGTCCGGTCATGTAGCTGCCTGCCTCGGAGGCGAATGTGATCACTTGTCCGGCGACTTCCATCGGGTCGCCGATCCGTCCGAGGGGATTGCGTTCCAGGATGAAATCCCGGAAGGCGGGCTTGTCGAGATGAGGCCGGATGCGGTCCGAGCGGATGAAGGTCGGGGCGACGCCGTTGACGGTTATGCCGTGCGGGGCAAGCTCCATTGCGTGCTGCTTGACGAGCATGGCCAGACCGCCCTTGGTCGCGCAATAGGCGGAGTAGCCACGTCCTCTGAGGGCAAGTTGCGAGCGCACGGACAACAGGTGAATGTGCCGGCCCGAAGTACCGCGGCTGATCTGGTCGCGGGCTACCGACTGGGCCAGAAACATCGCCGATTTCAGGTTGGTCTCGTACATCTCGTCGAACGTCTCTTCCGTCACTTCCATCAAGGCTTGTTCGCGCTGAATGCCGACGCAATTGACCAGGACGTCGATCCCACCCATCAGCGACACGGCTTCCCGGCTGCAGGCCTCGATGGCGCTTACCTTGCGGGCATCGAGAGCCAGCCCGTGAGCCCGTCCGCCGAGAGCCGCAATCCGATCGGCAAGCGCAACGGCTTTCTCCAGCGTGGGGCCGGCGATCACCACTTCCGCGCCCAGCCGTGCCATGGCGATGGAGATCGCCTCGCCGATGGCACCGTATCCGCCCGGCACGAATACCCTCAGTCCGGTGATGTCGAACAGGCGGTCCACGACCTTGAGATCGATTTCAGGCGTCAGGCTGCCTGTCGGATGGTTCATGACCCCACCTCCACTCCGGCGGCGCGATAGACGCTTTCCATCAGCCGCAATGTCTCCAGATTGTCCAGCCGGTCCGTCTCGAAGGGCGTTCCCTGCTGCAGCCCGGTGACGAAAGCGGCCATGGTCAGGTCGAAACATTCCTGATAGCGGCCGAGCAGATCCACCACCTCGGCGCTGTCTTCCTCGCCGACCACGAAGATCCGGTTCAACTCCATGACGATGGTGCCCGTGGTGCCTATCACCTCGAGCCGGTCGCCATGCAGTTGCGGGTATCCCGGAGCGACAAGGCAGCCGTCGGCCGTCGCGATGAACCCGTTCTCGCCTTCAAGCAGGATCGAGGCGGTGTCTTCGCCGGGCAGTCCTTCCGCAAGGCGGTTGAGCCGGGCGGCGACGACCTTCAGCGGCCCGCACAGGCACCTGAGCACGTCGAGATGATGGATCATCGTTTCGAAGACGAGATTGCGCTTGAAGCCGGTCAGGTAGGGCTGGCGCTCCACGAGGAAGGGCACCGTGCCCTCGCGGGCGCACAGGCCGGATCCCCGGCAGGAAATGGCGGCATGACGGACCCGGCCGATGCGGCCGCCATCAATCCAGCGCCGGACGGTCATGTAGTGCGGACGGAAGCGATAGTTTTCATGGACCATGAACCGCACGCGCTCTCCGACATGGTCGACGAGCCGTTCCGCTTCCGCCACGGTTTCCGTCAGCGGTTTCTGGCACATGATGTGGACGCCGTGATCGGCGGCCAGTCGTGCGACCGGTCCATGCGCACCAACGGAGGCGGCGATGTCGACGGCGTCTATGCCACCGTCGCTGAACATGGCGGCTGCATCCGAATAGACCCGTGACACGTTGAATTCCGCAGCGCGGGCTTCTGCCTTGGCCCGGTCCGTGTCGCAAAGGGCGACAAGCTCCACCCCAGCCGATTGCCAGGCCCTGAGATGATAGACGCTGATCATGCCGCAGCCGACCACGGCGACGCGAAGGGGACTAGCCATGAGCATCTCCGAATGAGCCGTAGCCGTAGTGCCAGGTCGACCCTTCCGGGGAGAGGGTAAGCAAGGTGTGGCTGGCATGGGCGGGAATGAGGACCAGATCTCCGGGACCGCAGCGGGCCGTTTCTCCGGCCACCTCGATTGTCATGTCACCACTGGCGACGACGACGAATTCGTCGGTGTCGTGAACGAAATCCGCCCAGAGTTGGCCCGGCGGGTCGTCAAACGTTCCGAAGGAGAACCCGGGAAAGTCTGCCTTGATCGCGTCTGCCGTGACCGGCACGGGATAGACGTCTTTTCGAAAAACTGTGCTCATGCCGCACGCTCCGTCAGTAGGTCGCCGAGATATGCCTGTGCAGGTTCGTGTGCGAGCAGGGTCTGATAGTCGGCGAAGGGTGTCACGGTACCTTTTTCGACGAAGATGAAACTCTCGCAGACCTCCTGCACGATCTCCAGATGGAAGCGCTCGTTGGGGTGAACGCACAGAAAGACCAGACGGCCTTCGGCACGCAGCTTGCGGAAAAAGTCGAGCATGAAACCGATATAACCGTCCTGGGTGTTGAACTGGGGTTCGTCGAACAAATGCAGCAGCGGGTAATCCGAACGGGCCGGCTCCATCAGCATGTTCGGTTTGAATGAGCGGAAATGGCGTACCTGATAGGATTGATGATAATGGATCGCCAGCCGGTCGCGCTGATCCGTGCGGATCTTGTGAATGTTGCGCCCGGCGACGAGAACCTCTCCTGAAGTTGGAACATTCGAACCGGTGATGAGTTCGAACAGGGTGGTCTTGCCGGAACCGTTCGGACCCATCATGCCGACCACTCCGGGGGTGTCGATCCTGAAATCGGCGCTCAGGCGGAAAGCCGGTGTCCGGTCCAGACGGCTTTTCGTGTAGATCTTCTCTAGGTTTCGGACTTCCAGCATTCCGGTCATGGTTCACATCCCGATCAGGCGCTGTCTGAGCGGCGCATTGTTCAGCAGGTCACGAGCCGGGCTTTCATGAATGATAACGCCCCGATCCATGACATAGACCCGGTCGGAGACTTCAAGCGCGGCAAGAGCGTTCTGTTCGACGACAAGGCAGGAAACGCCTTCCTGCTTCAGTCGCAGGACGGTTTTCAGAACGTCCTGGACGATCTTGGGGGCAAGGCCCTGGCTCGGTTCGTCCAGCAGCACCAGGCCGGGTGATCCCATCAGCGCCCGGCTGATCGCGACCATCTGCAACTCACCGCCCGACATGTTCTCGCATTCGCGGGGGAGCAGATGCTCGAGTGCCGAAAAGACACCGCACATATCCGACTGGCTCCAGGAGCGGAACCGCGTCCTGCGGGTGCCGAGCGCGAGATTTCTCCGTCCGGTGAGGGTCGGAAACACCCGCCGGTCGTCCGGCACCCAGCCGATTCCGAGCCGCGAAATCTTGTGGGTCGGCAAGGCGGTGATGTCCTTGCCGTCGAACCTGATCTGCCCGCTTCTGGGCTGCGACAGGCCGAGGATCGAGCGGATCGTCGTTGTCTTCCCGGCGCCGTTGGGCCCCAGTAGAGCGACGATTTCAGCCTCTCCGACACGGAGCGACGGGCCGAACAGGGCCTGTGTTTCGCCGTAGAAGGTTTCTATTCTGTTGACCTCAAGCATCACGCAACATCTCCCAGAGTGGAGCGGGCAACCCATTTGTTGGCTCTGAGGGCGGCTGGTGTGTCCTCGGCGATGACCTGACCCCAGTGTATGACGGAGATCGTGTCGGCCAGTTCGAACAGGAAGCGCATGTCATGCTCGATCATGACGATCGTGTAGGTTTCCCTCAAGCTCCGGATCAGATCCATGAGCCGGCGGGTCGCCTCGGCGCCAAGCCCCGATGTCGGTTCGTCCAGAAAGACGATGCGCGGGTCCGCGGCAAGCGCAACGGCAATCTCCAGAGCCCGCCTGTTGCCATAGGACAGGGCGGCCGCCTTCTGCCAGGCGCGGTCGGCAAGGCCCACCTGGTCCAGCACCTCCAGAGCCCGGTCGACCAGCGCGGTGTCATCGAAAACGTTCTGGGTGACATTGAAGCTGCGAGAGCGGAACTCCGGCAATGCCAGGATCACGTTCTCGATGACGACCGTATCGTCGAACAGGTTCATAATCTGGAACGAGCGGGATATTCCCAGTCTGGCGATCTGGTGCGGCTTGCGGCCGGCAATGTCGTGGCCTTCAAAGGTGATCCTGCCGGCATCAGGTGCGTAGAAGCCGGTCAGAACGTGGAAACAGGTGGTCTTTCCCGCGCCGTTGGGCCCCATGATGCCGTGCACCGTGCCTTCTTCCACCGACAGGGAAATATTCTCCAGAACGACACGGGATCCGAAGCGTTTTTGTATGTTCTCGACCTTGAACAGCGTCACGTCAGGCCCTCCCTGCTTGGGCGGCTGGTCCGACCGCTTTGCGGGACCTGAGCGGCAGGCGTGCGCGCAGCACGTGGAACAGACCCGCCATGCCCTCCGGACGGACCATCACCATGATGACGAACATCAGGCCGAACCACAAAAGCCACGTTTCCGTCAGGCCGCCGATGATGTCGCGGGCAATGAAATAGAGAAGCACGCCGAACACCGGTCCCCAGAAGCTGACGAGGCCACCGCCGACGAGCACCATCATGACGATCAGTCCGGACTGATGCAGGCTCATGACATCCGGATAGGCGCTTTCCTGTGCCATCGCGAACAGCCCGCCGGCAAGTCCGGCGAAGGCGGCGGAGACAACGAATGTCAGCCACTTGATGAGCCAGACATTGTAGCCGACGAAGCGGGCCCGGGTTTCGTTCTGCCGAATTGCCTGCAGGACGCGTCCGAAGGGAGCGTTGACCAACCGCCAGAGTGCCAGGACGGCAACAAGAAGCACAATCGTCACGAACCAGTAGAGTGCGCCGTTGTCGGAAATGTCGAGTTTCAGCGGACCGAAGACCAGATCGGGCCGTGGAATGCCGAGCAGCCCGTCCTCGCCGCCCGTGATGCTGTGCAGCTTGATGGCTGCGAACCAGAACACCTGTCCGAAGGCGATTGTCATCAGCGCGAAATAGATGCCCCGGCGATGGGACACGAAGGCCCCGACAAGGGCGCCGGCAAGTGTCGCCGCGGTGATGGCCGCCAGAAGCCCGCCCCAGAGGCTGATGGTGATGTTCTGCTGGAACAGCCCGAACGCATAGGCGCCGATGCCGAGATAGGCACCATGGCCGAAGGAATGCAGGCCGGTGTATCCGAAAAGGAGATTGAAGCCGAGGGCGAACAGGATCCAGATGGCGATCTCCATGCCGAGATATTGATAAAGGCCGATGGGTTCCAGCCAGAAGGGTGCGGTCAGCAACAACAGCACGAACAGTCCCATCGATCGTGTGAAAGGGGATCCGCCACGCGCGGGGATGTCGGAGAGGGAAATCACAGGTTCAATTCTCCAAGGCGCTCTTGCGACCCAGCAGACCGCGGGCGCGAAACCCGACAACGGCGATGAGCAGCAGATACATGGACATCATCGACCAGGCCGGTGCATAGGCTCCGGTGATGCCGACGGACATTCCGACGAGAAGGGCGGCCAGCACCGCGCCCCAGAAACTTCCCACGCCGCCGATCACGATGATCAGAAAGGCCGGGATCACCACGTCCAGCCCGATATGCGGCCTCAGTCCCCAGATCGGCGCCAGTATTATTCCGGCAAGACCGGCGAGCGCCGCGCCGAAGCCGAAGACCAGAAGCCGCAATTTGGACAGGTCGTATCCGAGCGCCCGAACCATTTCGCTGTCGTGGCTTCCCGCCTTGATGATCGCGCCATAGGGCGTGCGCTCCAGGAACACCCAGACGAGGGCGATGGCGGCAAGCGCGAAGGCAGCGGCGAAAAACTTGTATTTGGAGAAGATCAGCCCGCCCATCAGGAACGCGCCGTTGATGGTCTGCGGAACAGTGAGGTTCTGTTCGCCGGTTCCCCAGGCAAGGCGGATGACTTCTTCCACCACAAGGGCCGCACCAAAGGTCAGAAGCAGGCCATAGAGCGGGGCCTTTCCATAGGTCGGCCGCAGGCACAGCTCGATCACCATGCCCGAGGCCGCCGCCAGCAGCGGGCCCACGGCGAGCGCGGCGACGTAGCGCGTTCCGATGGGCAGGCTCAGCCACCAGATGCCGAATTCGGTGCCGGCGAACCAGTCGCCGCCGATGGTCGCCAGGGCGAAATAGGCGCCGAGCGCGAACAGGGACCCATGGGCAAGATTGATGACTTCCATGACCCCGACGATGAGGGTGAAGCCAAGCGCGATGAGCGCGAACAGAAGTCCCAGCGTGAGGCCGTTGACGATGTGGGGTAGCAGCTCGATCATGTCGCCCGTGTCCGAAGGCGTCCCGGAGACCGGACGCAGGTAAATGGTGAACTCCCCGGCCCGGACACGCCATGGTCCGGGCCGGGGATCTATCGTGTGACGGCGGTTACGCGTCGAAAGTCGGCGTCTCGTCGTAGCTTTCCAGCTTGCAGGCTTCGAGCGCTTCTTCGTCTCGCACGTCCTGCGGGCTCGACTGCGTCAGGATCTTGAACATGTCGTTCTCATCCCTCGGCTCGTCGTTCGCCGTTGCCAGATAGATCGATTGCTGGACCTGGTGCGTGAGCGGGTCGATCACCGCATCGTCGTGCTGCATGCGCTCGGCTGCCGGCATGACGTGACCTTCAAGTTCCTTGATGATCGCAATGTTGTTCGTCGATCCCGCGCGCTCGATGGCCTTCAGCAATTCGCTGGTCGCCATGTAGCCGTTGTAGAACACGTTGCCCGGAACACGCATCGAGGTGTCGGGATACATGGCCTGGTAGCGTTCCACGAATTCCTTCACGCCGGGCAGGTCGAGGCCGTAGTACCAGGTGGTCCCGAAGACACCGAACAGGTTGTCGAGCGGCAGGCCGTAGACATCCGGCCAATCCTGCTGGTTGTTGATCCAGGCCGGTTTGGATCCCATGCCGAGCTGGGCGACCTGCTGGCGCAGTGCGATCTGGTCATCTCCGCCGACGGCGGCGGCGACAACTGCCGGGTTGTCCT
Organism: uncultured Roseibium sp.; assembly: GCF_947496995.1. GTDB lineage: Bacteria > Pseudomonadota > Alphaproteobacteria > Rhizobiales > Stappiaceae > Roseibium. The sequence continues at coordinate 196,868 of NZ_CANMFD010000003.1, read as the reverse complement.
GCTGGATCTTCAACAAGGCCGCCGAGAAGTCGCGGGTGCCTTGCGGGATCAGGATCTCGTCGACGATCTCGCCGCCATATTGTTCGACGAGGGCCCGGGTGGATTTGGCCGTGTCATGCCCCCACACGTAATCATTGGTCAGCAGCAGGACCTTGCCGCCATAGGCATCGATCGAGTTGCGGACGGCGGCCTTGGCGAAGTTGGTTCCATTACCGTCCCAGACGAATTTCACCCGGTGGCAGTTCTTGCCGCTTTCGGTTGGCGATGACGAGTTGGTGTTCAGGTAGATCACACCGTTGCGCTGGGCCACCTGGCTGATGGCATTGGCGACACCGGAACTGACCGCGCCGACAAGAAAGCCGCAGTCCTCTCGGCTTATCAGCCGTTCCGCCACACGTGAGCCGGTCGCCGGCGTGGTCTCCGTATCGATGTGCGTGACTTCGATCTTGCGACCCAGCACGCCGCCACGGTCATTGACCTCCGAAATCGCCATCATCATGCCGCGGCGGTCGCTGGCGCCGGAATTGGCGTATTGACCGCTGGCATCGGACGTGATGCCGATCCTGATCGGCTTGTCGGTGGCTTGCGCCCAGACCCTGTTATGTTTCCAGGGGCCGGCAAAGGCAGTCAATCCGCCGGCTGCAGCAGCCGAGCCCAGGAGCGCGCGCCGCGATATTCTCGATTTAGACATCTGATCCTCCCATCAGCGGCCCCGCAGGGCCGGGTGCCGGCGTTCGAACTCCTCCTCCAAGCAATTTGAACGCCGTGTCAAAAAGGGTGAAAATATTTTCGATGATTGTCAATGAAATAATTTTCTACTAATTTGAAAAAAAATTCAAACATGAGAATCAGAGATTTACCGCACATGACCCATATCGCCCCAGAGACTTTCGATGCCCTCCGGCAAAGGATTCGCGACCGCTTTTCGGATCTCAGTCCGCATCTTCAGCGCATTGCGCGCGCCTCTCTGGAGGCGCCCAACAGCTTTGCCCTCAACACAACGCCGGTGATCGCGGAGTCGCTTGGCATCCAGCCTTCGACCCTGATCCGTTTCGCCAAGGAGTTCGGTTACACCGGTTTTTCGGACCTGCAGAAAGTCTTCCGCCAGCGTCTCATCGAGGGCAATGCGGACATCCGCGAGCAGGTGCTGGAACACGACAGGGACGCGGTGCCGGGCGATGTAAAGGCCGATCTCGGCCAATGTATCGCAGCGCATCTGGAAAGCCTGAAGAGCTTGGAGAAAGATTGTGATCTGGACGCTCTGAACAAGGCTGTCCAGGTGCTGCGCGGAGCCCGCCATATCTATATTGCTGGCCTGCGCCGGTCGCGGCCGATTGCCGACTATCTGCACTATTGCCTGTTGCGGGGAGAACGGTCCTGCAGCCTGCTGGATTTCGCCGGAGGCATGGCCGGGCCGCAGATCGCAACCCTTGCCAACGACGATATCCTGTTCGCGATTGCGTTCTCACCCTATTCCAAGCATGTGGTGGACGCGGTGCTCGATGCGCATGTCTCGGGCCGCAGGATCGTCTGCCTGACCGACAGGAGCGAAAGCCCGCTTGCCAGATATGCAGAGGTCTCCCTGCTGCTGGGAGCAGACACCGCGAGCCGCCTGCAACCAATCTCCGGCGCTGTCGCCCTGATACAAACCCTCGCCGAGGGCGTGACCAGGCCATGAGGCCAATTGCATGCGGTGTTGCAAAGTGAAGGCTGACGACAGCATCTATCCGCTATTCAAAGAGGTTTCCGTCAATCGCCGTTGGCATAAAACAGTTGGTTCATCCTGCTTATGAGCCTGTCGCTGGAATTTCCGCGCAACGACGGTTGATTTCCTCCGAGTAGATGAGAGCACCATGTGAATTGAGGTGGTCCACGTCCCGGAAGAGAGACCGATCCTGCACCGCTGCGTGCAGGTCCACGTGGCGCCCGCCCACGCGCCGTGCTTCGGCCTCAAAAAAAGCGAGGCTCTTGTGCCAGTCCGATCGTTCCTGATCTGAATAGGTCGCCTTCATGGCGTTCCTGTAATCGGGAGAAAGGGGAAAGGTGACGAGGCAGATTCGCGCTCCCTTTTCGGCAAGGTCGTCCAGCAACCGGCTGAAGAGCTGCTTTTCCGCTTCGACCTGCTTGCGTGCCCCGGTCCGGTGTAGCCTGACGCGGTCGCGGCTCGCGTAGGCCCGCCAAGCGCTGTCTGGTGCGGACAGATCTCCAGGTGACAACATTGCGCCATTCGGCAGGATTTCGACCTTCGAAACCAGTTCGCCCCCAGAAAGCAGATAACGCAACCAAAGCTGGGCCAGCCTGCTGCGGTAACGCGGATCCAGGATGAGCAGTTTGTCCCATGACGGATCAGCAGGGCTGTTCAACTCCTCAAGATAATCGGGGTTCGGCCGGTTCGCGAGACGGTAGGAAGACAACAGATGAGGGTCGGCGGGAAGGATGACGGTGCCCGGTGCCTTTTCAGCGAAATAGGCACGTACCTTCAGAGCGATATGGGCAATGCCCTCGGACGGATATGCGAGATTTACCGCGCCGGTCTCGGGAACAAGTCCTCTGGCGACGTGACTGTCGCCGAATGAGGCGTTGCGTTGTTCAGCGTTCTGGAACAGCCGCTTATGCGCCGAGAAATCGTCTTGCGGCAGAACTTCCCGGCGCAGCAGCCATTCGCTGGCAACAGCAAGCAACAGCACCCCGCAGAAGAACACAGTGACGAACACCGCCAGAGATGTGCGGGCATCAGAACTGGAAATAGAGGAATTCATAAGTCCCCTTTGAATAGACGCTGAACACGGAGAGCATCGCAAGAATTGCTGCCGAAATCGTGAACGCCCGGGACTGCAGCCACGTCATCCGGTTGCTCTCCAGTCTCGAGACCAGTTCAATCGAATTGGGTACGAGCCAGACGATGGCAGCGCCGGCCAGCAGATAAGGCACGATCCAGAAGAAGTCCCTGAAAACGGGAAAGCTTATCGCAGGCATCGTTCCGAAACCGGTCATGACCGCAAGGATGTCGGAGGCGCTGGAGAAACTATCGGCGCGAAAGAAGACCCAGGCAATCAGGACAGCAAGGAAGGTCACCGATACCGCGACCGGGTGTGGTAGAGGCAGCCTTGTATAGTTGCGCCATGCATGATTCACACAAAGGTAAAGGCCATGCAGGCCGCCCCAGACGACGAATGTCCAGCTACCGCCATGCCAGAGACCTCCCAGCAGCATCACGATGAACAGATTGACGTATCGCATAACGCGGCCGTGTCGGTTTCCGCCGAGCGGAATATAGAGGTAGTCTCTGAGGAACTGCGACAGGGTGATATTCCAGCGGCGCCAGAAATCGATGATGCTGCTCGCCTTGTACGGTGAGAAGAAGTTTATCGGAAGGCGTATCCCGAACATCCTGCCCAATCCGACCGCCATGTCCGAATAGCCGGAAAAATCGAAGTATATCTGGAAACTGTAGCAGACCATGCCCAGCCAGGCCTCGGCGAAACTGGGTTCGAGCCCCAGAGCATCGACGTCAAAAAGACGATCCGCGCCATGACGGAAGGAATCGGCCAGCAACACTTTCTTGGCCAGACCTAGCGCGAACAGAAGCGTGCCTGCAAGAAGGTCCTGGCTGTGGAACCTTGCAAAAGCCGGCATTTGCAATTGTGGAATGATCTGTTTGTGGTGGACGATCGGTCCGGCGATAAGCTGCGGAAAAAAGCAGATGAAGAAGGCGTATTCCAGCACATTTCCCGGGCGGGTCTTACCCTGGAACACGTCAACCAGATAAGCGATCTGCTGAAAGGTGAAAAAGGAAATGGCAAGCGGCAGCAGGATATCCGGCAGGTTGAACGGATGGCCCGTCAGGACGGTGAGCGTTTCCGTAAAGAAAAGGGCGTATTTGAACCAGCCGAGCAAGCCGAGATTCAGGCCGATGCCGAGCCAGAGCAGGGGCTTGCCCGGGTGCGAGGACAGCTTGCAGGCAAGAAGGTAATTCACCAGGACCGACCCGATCAGCAGAAAGAGATAGGCCGGGAACATCCAGGAATAGAAGACAAGTGATGAAACCAGCAGGAACAGCAATATCGTGCCTGTGCCCGCGAAGCGGCGCAGCAGGAAGGTCCCGGCGAGCACGATCGGCAGGAACCCTGCCAGAAAGGTTAGAGAGCTGAATAGCAAGGGGGAACCGGCATCCGGGCGTTACCGGTTTGAACTGAAATAGGTCAGCGACTTGCGGATCGGAGAGAGGTAGACGCCGCCCAGGGACCGGAAATCCTCCATTTCATTCTCGTCGATGCCGAAGCGGACGCGCTCTTCGTGCCGCGGCAGATAAAGCGTCCCGAACATGGCGTCCCAGAATGAAAAAATGTGCCCGAAGTTCTTGTCGTAATGCATCTCTTCCGTGCTGTGATGAATCTGGTGCTGTGCCGGCGAAATAAATACCCTGTTCCAGAAATCGCCGTAGGAAATCCAGATGTGCGAATGGCGCAAATTGTAACCGAGCAGACGCCAGATGTAGATGCCCGCCCAGGCGCCGAAAATCGTGATGGCTTCTGTTCCCTTGCCTACGGTTACGAACCAGAGCCCCGTGGCAACACCAAGAGACAGTGTCGTCACCAGACTGCCGACGAGCATGTCGACCGGGTGACGGCGCAAGGCCGTGACGGGAGTCAAGACTTCCGCGCTGTGATGGACCTTGTGAAACTCCCACAACAGCGGAACCTTGTGTTTCAGATAGTGGGCGTAGGTCGCACCGAAATCCCAGGCGAGGACGAGGACTATCGTAAAGGCGATCCGGTGCAGCAAGGTTGTCTCACCCGTCGCGGATATCCCGCCGAATTCATTTCCCGCCCAGAATATTGTTTCCGCTATGAAAGCCGGCGTCAGCACCAGAGATAGAGTCAGGAAGAACAAAAATCCGTTGTTGATCAGAAGGACAAGGTAATCCATCCGGGCGGAATGGTGGAAAAAGATCCGTTTCGGGAACAGCATCCGCAGCATTTTCACGGGGTTTACGAACCAACTGCCTGCCCGCAAGGCCATACGCACGTAAACAACGGCAAACGCGATCAGAAAAGCAACAATCAGCGGGCCGGCACTGAGAAAGCTGCTCGGCGTGACGAATGTGCTCAGCAGACTGGTGAAAGCCGTCAAGACGTAATTGTACGTTAGTTCGATGACATTCATAGGACCGGGTCCGGACGCCGATGACAGGAACCGGGCAATTATCGTTGGGAACAATCAAGGAAAAGTTACCTATGTCCGCAATCTAGCGGGCTTATCGGATCCTGTTGCGTTCAAATTGAACCGACACCTAACCCACGCCCGCGGCACGTCCCAGAACGACCGCGCTGAGGAGGCCGTTGCCGGAGAGGTAGCCGCTGTCGGCGCTGCCCGATACGCCGCAAGCTGCGCCTCCGGCGGCGAAGAGGTTCGGGAACAAAGCGCCGTCTGTGCCACGCACCTGGCCGTTGGGAGCAACGTCCAGGCCGCCCTGGGTGTGAAACAGGGCGCCGGTGACCTTCACTGCGCAATAGGGCGGCGTCAGGGGTGGGCCGGTGAAGTGGCGGCCGAATGCGTCCGGTGCCTCATTTGGAAGAGAGGTCAGAGTTGCCTCCAGCGTATCCGGGTCGAGGCTGCAGGCCCTGGCCAGTTCGGCAATCGTCTCGGCCTGCCTGATGGCACCCTGGGCTTCGGCGTCCTTGAAGTCAGCGAACTGGCGGGCGATGTCGGCGATGCGGCCGTCGAAGATCGTCCAGGCGATGCCGCCCGGCTGGGCCAGCACCTGGCGTGCGGCTTCGGAGTATCCCAGGCTTTCGTTCCAGAACCGCCGCGCGTTCGTGTTGACCTGAACACCGCCTTCGGTGATCACGGCCCAGGTGATCAGGATGCCGTTCGGATGGGCGACATTGCCATGGCCCTGATAGGCCCCGAGATGCCGGGTGGCAGCGCCCAATTGCGACGCCCAGCCCAGAACCTCGCCCCGGTTGCCTTCGTGGCCGAACCAGAGGGCCTCGGCGATTTCTGGCATGTGGTCCCGCACGAGCTTGCGGTTTCCGCCAAAGCCGTTGCAGGCGAGGATCAGGCGCTTGCAGCCGATGCGCTCCTGGCCGCCGTCGCCGCGCGTGGCGATGACGCCGGTGATCTGGCGGCCATCGGCAAGAAGTGTCCTGACGCGCCGATTGCAGATGATGTCTATCTCCCGGCTTTCGCAGGCGCTGCGCAAACGGTCCACGAGCTCCTGACCGGACCGGGTCGGCAGGCCGTGCATGCGGCGGCGGGAATGTCCCGGATAGTCGAAATCGGAAACAACGGAAAAAGGCAGGCCGTATCGCTCCGCCAGCCACTCGATGGCAGGGGCCGACCCTTGCGCCAGCGCATCGACAAGCGCCTGGTCGTTCTCGCCCTTGGCCTTGGCCTGAATGTCTTGCGCGAAGTGTTCCGGCGTGTCGCTTATGCCGGCTTCCGATTGAAAGCGGGTGCCGGCGGCCGGGATCAGGCCGGCGGAAAGCGCGGTGGAGCCGGAGGCAGTTGCATCGGCTTCCAGAACCAGAACCTCCTGACCGGCTTCACGCGCAGCAAGGGCCGCGACCATGCCGCAGGCCCCGGCGCCGATGATCAGCGTTTCGACGTCGAAATCCGTTTCCTGCGGCGGCAGGACGGCGGGGTCAGTCTCCGGAGCCGTCATAGCGCTTGCCTGTTTCCAGCATCTTGTCCGTGCCGATCAGGCCGTTCAAACCGGTAAAATCGAACATCCGATCGGAGAACGGGCGGTTGGAGCCATGCTGGTGCAGGCTCTCGTAATAGGCGACCGCGGTGCGTGCCAGGGCCCTCACGATCCCTCCGGGGAAAATGACGATCGAAAAGCCGGCAGCCTCAAGGTCCTGGGCGGAGGAGATCGGCGTGCTGCCGCCTTCGACCATATTGGCAAGAAGCGGTATCCGCTTCGCGAAGCGGGTGGCGACCTGCGCCAGTTCCGCGCCGGATCGCGGTGCTTCGATGAAGAGCGCGTCGGCTCCTGCCTCCACATAGCGTTCGGCCCGTTCGATCGCGGCCTCGAAGCCTTCGACCGCGATTGCGTCGGTGCGGGCAATGATCAGGGTTTCTTCGCTGGCGCGCGCATCGGCCATGGCCGCGATTTTCCCGGCCATTTCTTCAGTGGAGATCAGGGACTTGTCCGCCAGGTGCCCGCATCTCTTGGGGGAGGTCTGGTCCTCGATCTGCAGGGCGTTGGCGCCGGCGCGTTCATAAAGGCGCATGGTGCGCTGCGCATTCAGCGCATTGCCGAAGCCGGTATCGGCATCGATGATGACCGGCAGGTCGACCCGGTCGCGGATCAGGGCCATCGTGTCAGCCATTTCCGTGACGGAGGTCAGGCCGATGTCCGGCCGCCCGAGCCGGGTATAGGCGACTGCGGCGCCCGACAGGTAGAGCGCCTCGAAACCGGCTTCCGCGGCAATCGCGGCGGTCAGGCCGTCATAGACACCGGGGGCGGTCAGAATCCGATCCTGGTGAAGTCGGCGTTTGAGACTCATGAGAGCATCTCCACTGCCTGGGCGCAGGTCATGACGTCGGTGACGGACCCGAGGGAAACAAGCGTTGCCTCATGGACATCCTGCTTGAAGGCGGCGCATCCGTCGCTGAGGAGGATGGTGTGAATGTTGCGAAGATGCGCATCGCGCACAGTCGACGCGACACCTCCGTTGGTGACGATCCCGCCGATGATCAGCGTGTCGATCCCGAGGGCTTTCAGGATGTATTCCAGACGCGTCTGGTAGAAGGCCGAATAGGCGACCTTTTCGACCACATAGTCGGCCGGTGCCAGGGCATCCACCAGGGAGTGGCCGAACGCACCGGGCGCGAAGTCGCCCTTGCCGAGGAAAGGGCGCAGTTTCTTCAGGTGTTGCGCGATCAGCGGTTCGCCGCCCGGTCCGGGCACGAGGGTGAACTGCGCGGATACGAAGGTTCCCCGGCGCGCCCTCAGAGCGTCCACGACCGGCCGGATGCGAGCGGGCAGGGCGGTGATGCTCTCAGCGGTTTGTCCGGCGCGGCCATAGGCCCCTTCGGGATGCAGGAAATCGTTCTGCAGATCGATGGTCAGCAGAGCGGTCCGGGAGGGATCGAGGGTCTCTGTCATGCGCTCTCCTCCACACGGGTGATGATGGTGTTGCCGTAGTCATCGACACGGCCAGTCAGACCCGGCTCGATGAGCACGGTGGTATCCGGCTGTACCAGAATTGCGGGCCCGTCGATACGTGCACCGACAGGCAGGGCAAGCCGGTCGTAGATCTTCGTCTCGTGCCAGGTATCGCCGAAATGAACGCGGCGGGTGCCGGTGCAGGCCTCTTCCGCGTCTCCGCCGGTTGTCGGGGCCAGGGTGGCCAGATCGAACTTCGGGCGCCGGCCTATGACCGAACTGCGAAGGTTCATGAGGCGGCGAACCCCATCGGGCAAAAGCCGTCCGTAGGTGCCGTGATACGCTGTGTCGAATGCGGCTTCGATCTCTTCCCTTGACGGCGTGACCACCTTGCCGTTGTCGATTGCGACTGGCAGCGGGACAGCCACGGTGTGGGTCTGACCGACATAGGCCATGTCGAGTTCAAACACGGTATCACGTGCCTCGAATTTGGTCCCGGCGGCGTCCAACAGAGCCATGCCGTCGTCCACATGGCGTTGCATGATTTCCGCCAGAGATGCCGGGTCGACCGCCGAGATCAGAGCATTCACCGTCTGGACGAAATCCTGGCGCATGTCCGCAATGACGCAGCCCAGAGCGCTGGTGACGCCTGGATAGCGCGGTACGATGGCCCGGCCGATGCCGACTTCGTTGAGCATGGCGCCCGCATGAAGGGCCCCGCCGCCGCCGAAGGGCATGAAGGCGAACCGCTTCGGATCGAAACCGCGCTCGATGCTGACCAGCCGGATCGCTCCGGCCATGCGGGAATTGGCGACCGTCAGAATGGCTTCAGCCGCCTCCAGGGAGCCGAGTCCCAGGGGCTTGCCAACATGTTCATCAATGGCTTTCGCGGCCGCCTCGACATCGAGCCGGTCCAGCTTGCCACCGATCGGGCGGTCCGGATCGATGCGGCCGAGGACGACATTGGCGTCGGTCACGGTGGGACGGGTGTTGCCCTGGCCATAGGCGACCGGGCCGGGTGTCGATCCGGCACTTTCCGGTCCGATGTTCAGGAGGCCGCCCTTGTCGACCCAGGCAATGGAGCCACCGCCCGCACCAATCGTGGTGATCTCGATCATGGGAGTGCGCACGACCATGCCGAAATCGATCGATGTCTGCGGGCTGAGGACGCTGTTGCCGCCGGCGATCAGGGAAACGTCGAAGCTGGTGCCGCCCATGTCGCCGGTGATGACGTCCGGAAAGCCTGCCGTCTGGGCGATGTATCCGGCTGCGATCACACCCGCCGCAGGACCGCTGAGGGCGGTGCGGACCGGCAGGCGGCAGGCCGTGGCCGTATCCATCACCCCGCCGTTGGACTGGACGATCATGAACTCGCCGGCAAAACCGCCCTTGCGCAGGGCCGTGTCCAGACGGTCCAGATAGCCGCTCACTTCCGGTTGCAGGTAAGCGTTCAGCGCCGTCGTCGAGAAACGCTCATATTCGCGGATTTCAGGCAGGATTTCGGAGGAGCAGGAAACATGCGGGTTCGGCCACAGGTCACGCACGGCTGCGACCGCCAGGGCCTCGTTTTCCGGGTTCGCGTAAGCGTTGGCGAACAGGACGGCGACCGCCTCGCAGCCCTTGTCCAGAAGCTCTGTTGCGGCGGCACGTACAGCCTCAAGATCGACCGGGGTGCGGATCGATCCGTCAGCGAGGGTTCTTTCGGGAACCTCCAGCCGTAGGTCCCGGGATACGACCGGTTCGAAATTGCCGCGCAGGCCCCAGGTTCTCGGGCGGTCGCGACGGCGCATTTCGAGGACGTCTTTGAGGCCTTCGGTGGTGATTACGCCGATCTTCGCGCCTTTGCGTTCCAAAAGAGCATTCGTTCCGGCCGTCGTGCCGTGAACCACCGCGCTGACACTTGCCAGATCCGCAACCTGCCGGCCGATGCCTTCCAGAAAGCCGCCGGACTGGTCCGGCCGTGTGGTCGGGACCTTGGCCACCTGGGCGGCGCCGGTGCTTTCATCCAGCACGAAAACGTCGGTAAAGGTGCCGCCGACATCGACTCCGATCATCTTGCTCATCGCTCCGCCTCCTGCCAGGCAGAGCCATAGATCTTGTTGGCGGCTTCAACGCTGACATAGCCCTGCGCCACGTCGCGGGCGACGGCTGCGGGATCGCGTTTGTCGGGCGGTCCGTAGCCGCCGCCGCCCGGGGTCATCAGCTGCACCCTCTGGCCCTTCTTCAGCTTGATGCCGCGCATCTTGGAGACCATTGGCGGTTGGTGCCAGCCATCTTCCTGTTCGTAACTGAACACATTGGTCGCGGCGCTTGCTCCGCCGGCCACACCCTTGGGAGGGAAGCGTCCGCGTTCACCGAAAAGGAATGCTTCGGCCTGTTCCTCGAGCAGCTCGATTTCGTAGGTGGCGCCCAGGCCGCCGCTGTGCGTACCGGCCCCCGCGCTGTCCGGGCGCAGGGCCCATTGCCGGAACATGACCGGATAGGCAGCCTCCAGGATTTCGAGTGGCGGGATGGTCGCGGTCGAGATCGGTGCGTTGCCATGGTTGAGGCCGTCGCTTTCAGACGATCCACCATGGCCGCCGCCATAGAAACTGAACATCACCCAGGGCTGACCATTGGCCCGTTTTCCCGCAATTGAAAGCGCATTGATGGTGCCGTAGGCATTGGCGACAACCCGTTCGGGAATGGCCTGGGCGGCAGCGGAAAAGATCACGTCGATCATCCGCAGAATTGTTTCCGTGTAGCCCCCGACAGGTGCGGGGAACTTGGCTGCCAAGAGGGATTCGTCCGGGACCTTTATCTCCACCGGGCGCATGACGCCGGCATTGGCGGGCAGGTCCGGAAAGATGTGCTTGATGGCGACATAACAACAGGCGACAGCGGTGGGCAGAGCAATGTTGACCGGTCCGGCAGTCGCCGGAGCCGTGCCTGCAAAGTCGAGCGTCAATCGGTCGTCCCGGATTTCCAGGGCGACCCGGATCGGGAGCGGCGTGTCCGTGATGCCGTCGTTGTCGAGGAAGTCTTCAGCTTCCCATCGGCCGTCCGGCAAGGCCGCGACTTCCGACCGCATCAGGGTTTCCGCACGGTCTCCAAGGGCGTCGAGTGCAGCCGATACGGTGTCGGCTCCATATTCGTCGAGAAGTTCGTCAAGGCGCCGTGCCCCCAGATCGAGCGCGCCGAGCTGACCGTTGAGATCGCCCATGGCGGATTGCGGCAGACGGGTGTTGCGCATAAGGATGTCGATGATGTCCTGCTGCAGGACCCCTTTGCGGGCGATGCGCACCGGCGGCAGGATGAAGGCTTCCTGGAAGGCCTCCGTCGCTGCCGGATTGTAGTTGCCCGGAACGGCCCCGCCCACGTCATGCCAGTGTCCGACGGAGGCGAGATAGCAGAACAGCCGGCCATCGCGGAAATACGGGCGCACGAGACGCATGTCGCTCAAATGGGTGCCGCCCATGTGGGCGTCGTTGAAGATGTAGATGTCGCCATCGGAAAGATCGCCGTCGGCGGCGGCCTTTTCGATGACTGCCTTGACCGCGAAACTCATCACGCCGACAAAGATCGGCAACCCAGATTTGCCCTGCACCAGCGTGTCGCCGGTGGTGGCGTGGTACAGGCCATGGCTCGCATCGTGGGCTTCGGCGATGATCGGATTGAAGGCGGCGCGAAACAGGGTCGCGTCCATTTCGTCCGTTATCTGCTCCATGCGCCCGGCGAGAACCGCCAGCGTGATCGGGTTGATGGCCTGGTCTGTCATGCTTTGCCCTTGATTTCGGCGATGTCGTTCCACACGTCCTGGCGCGTGATCTTGTTGTTTGTCACCTCGAACCGGTCAATGAAACGAATGCCGGAGAAGTGTGAGCCGTCCGGCCATTCGCCCGACAGCGTACCGCGCGTATAGACGATTGCGCTGCTTTCCCCCTGAAAAGCCTCGACGCCCTGGTAGGTCTTGGTAACAAAGCGATAGCGCGGCCTGGCCCAGTCGATCAGTTCGGCGATTGTCGCCATTTTTCCGGTGCCGGGAAAGACCATCCTGAAGTCCGCGCCGAGGTGGGCCTGCGCCTTGTCGAGGTCGCGTGCTTCCATGGCTTTCAAATATTCCAGAACGACCGCCGCGGGATCCTGAAGGGCAGGCGCCGGGGTGCGGTGGGTGCCGCCGCGCATGTAGTCGGAGGCGGGGACCTCGTTCAGGAAAACGCTCACGGCTTCGGGCGCGGCAGGCACCACAAATCGGACCGCGTCACTCAGGGCTTTCATCAGGCGGGTTTTATCGGCAGGTGTGTATCCCGCCATAAGGTGCACATGAACGCTCGGCACGGCTGTCTCCCGTTTATTTGTATTTTTTGTAATACAGATTTTGAATATTAAAAAGACAAATTTTTGATAGATTAATGGTCTTTGTTCTTGCTTTTCCATAATCTGCGGTTACCGTTAGCCCCTGATACGAGGAGATTTTTCGTGAGCGAGCAACAACAGACATGTTTGCCGGAAGGCGGCAAGGCCCGGAGGGTTTACCTGTTGCTTCGCGATGAAATGGCGAACGGCGTTCTCGCCGAGGGTGCTCCCATTCCGGCCGAGCAGAAGCTGGCCGAGATCCATGGCGTGTCGCGGGTCACGGTCCGCAGGGCGCTCGATGCTCTGGCCGCCGATGACCTCATAGAAAAACGCGTCGGGGCCGGATCGTTCGTGCGTCCACGGTCGCAATCCGCCGCTCCGATCACCGGTGATATCGCGTCCCTGATGCCACAGCTTGTCGAGATGGGGCGCAATACCACGGCACGGCTCCTGTCGTTTGGCTATGGTCCGGCACCGTCCGCGGTTGCTGCCGCCCTCAATCTGTCGCCCGGAGCGCGGGTTCAGACGGCCACGCGCGTGCGTCTGGTCGACGGTCTGCCGTTTTCCCATCTGACCACACATGTTCCGGAGGAAATTGCCTCTCACTATGACGAGGCCGATCTGGCGACCACGGCGCTCTTTCAACTGCTGGAGCGAAGTGGTGTGCAGGTGGACAATGCCCATCAGAGCGTTTCTGCCACACTGGCGGCTCCCGAGGTTGCCGAAGCGCTCGGGGTGTCCGTGGGAGCGGCCTTGCTGTCCCTGAAAAGGGTTGTGCGCGACGCGTCCGGACGCGGGATCGAATATCTGTCCGCCTATTACCGGCCGGACATGTTCCGGCTTGAAATGTCTCTGACCCGTGTAGGCGCGGAAGATGCGCGCCACTGGGAGCCGGTCATCGGACCGGATGCACAGGAAGGGGCGTGATGTCGGTTCAAGCCACCCTGTTCGACAAGGTCTGGGACCGTCATGTCGTCGTGGCGGGCGCGAACGGCTGGGCTTTGCTTTGGGTGGACCGGCATTTCGTTCATGAAGGCTCGCATCACGCTTTTGCGAAATTGGCCTCGCGCGGGCTCAAGGTGGCCGAGCCGGACCTGACCTTCGGTGTTGTGGACCACTATGCGCCGACACAGGGACCGCTTTCGGCGGCTTCCGCGGATATCCAGCGCATGGTGCGGACCGTGGAAGAAAATACCAGGGCGCATGGTATCGAGTGTTTCGATCTCGATGATCCGCGTCAGGGGATCGTTCATGTGATCGGGCCGGAACAGGGGCTGACGCTGCCCGGACTGACCATCAATTGCGGCGATAGCCATACCTCCACTCATGGCGCCTTCGGGGCGATTGCGTTCGGCATCGGCGCGACCGAGGTGGCGCATGTTCTGGCGACGCAGACCATCTGGCAGTCAAAGCCGAAATGCATGCGGATCACGATCGACGGCAAGCTCGGGCCCGGTGTCGGCGCGAAGGACATGGCGCTCAGCTGGATTGCCAAACTGGGCGCAGATGCAGCCCAGGGCCACGCGGTGGAATATGCCGGGTCCGCCGTGCGTGATCTGACAATGGAAGGGCGCATGACGCTCTGCAACCTGTCGATAGAAGGCGGAGCGCGGTGCGGAATGGTGGCGCCTGACGAGACGACCTTCGCATATCTGCGTGGCCGGTCGCGCGCGCCGAAGGGCGAGGCCCTGTCGCGCGCAATTGAAGACTGGTCGCGGCTCGCAAGCGACGCTGACGCCGTTTTCGACAGGGAAGTGGCGCTCGATGGCGCTGAAATCGCGCCGATCGTGACCTGGGGGACAAGCCCCGAAGAGGCCCTGCCGGTGACCGCTTCGGTACCCGACCCAGAGCGTCTGCCGGAACACAAGAGATTCCGGGCGCGTGAGGCACTCGACTACATGGGCCTGGTGCCCGGCCGGCCGATTTCGGGCACGCCGGTGGATCAGGTGTTTATCGGATCGTGCACCAATGGCCGGATCGAGGATCTGCGTTCCGCTGCGGCCGTGCTCAGCGGCCGCAGGGCAAAGGTGCCGGGGATTGTCTCGCCGGGATCGCAAAGCGTGAAACTGCAGGCCGAGCAGGAGGGCCTCGACCGCATCTTCATGGCGGCTGGCCTAGAGTGGGTCTCTTCGGGGTGCTCCATGTGCGTCGGTATGAACGGAGATACGGTCGCTGCGGGCCAGCGCTGCGCATCGACGACAAACCGGAATTTCAAGGGACGGCAGGGGCGCGGCGCTCGTACGCATCTGATGTCGCCCGGCATGGTCGCGGCAGCTGCCGTAACCGGCGAAATCACGGACGTGCGCCCCTTGCTGGAGGGCCGGTCATGAGCGGATGGACCCGTCACGAGGGCGTCGCGGTCGCGTTGCCGTTGGAAAACGTCGACACAGATCAGCTGATCCCCGCGCGTTTCATGTCCGCTCCGCGAAGCCAGGGCTATGGCTCCTATCTGCTCCACGATCTCCGGCATCGGAGTGACGGCACGCCGATCGCGGAGTTTCCGCTCAACAGTCACCCACGGGCAAGCGTGCTTGTCGCCGGGCGCAACTTCGGCTGTGGGTCCTCCCGGGAGGCTGCGGTCTATGCGCTGGTCGATCACGGCATCCGGACCGTTATCGCGCCGAGCTTCGGAGACATATTTGCCGCCAATGCCATCAACAACGGTTTGCTGCCCGCCCGTGTGGATACCGAGGTGGTCGAGGAACTGTTCGCCGCGCTCGGCGTCGAAGCCGTGAAGGCGAGCGTGGATCTGGTGGCCGGGACCATCCGCATTGCCGGCCGGGAAATCGCACTGGAGCTTGAAGAAGAAAAGGGCGCCAAGCTGATCAATGGCTGGGACGACATCGACCTGACCCGGTCGCATGCGCAGGTAATAGCCTCCTTCCGGAGCAGTCACTTTCAGCGCGCGCCATGGGTTCGGCCCGCCGACATATAGAATTTCGCGAACACACAACGCGCGAATGCAAGAGGGAACGGGATCTAACCCGTTCCGCAAAAAGTGGGGTTGGCCTTCCAGCCCCGGGGAAAAGTGGAGAGACCGATGAAGAAACAAGTGATCGGCGTGTTTGTCGCCGGATCGGCCCTGTTCGGGGCGAATGCATATGCCGAAGAAACCGTGACCGCAGTTCACGCGTTTCCGGAAACGCTCATCTATACGAAAAGCTTCCTGTCTTTCGTCGACAAGGTCAACGAGGCCGGCAAGGGCGTCGTTCAGATCGAGGTGCGCGGCGGCCCTGAAGCAATCGGCATGTTCCAGCAACCCGACGCGGTTCGCGACGGCGTTGTGGACATGGTCTATACGCCGGGGTCCTTCTACGGAGGTTCGTTGCCTGAAAAGGACGCGATGGTCGCGTCAAATCTCACGGCAGTCGAAACGCGCGCCAATGGCGGCATCGAGCTGATCGATCAGATCCACCAGGAAAAGATGGGACTGAAATATCTCGGCTGGTTCGACAGCGGCGTTTGCTACAATCTGTGGACGCGTGACGCTCCCGATTTCGATGACGCCGGCAACCTGAAGGTGGAAGGCCTAAAGCTTCGCGGCAATTCGGTCTACAACGCATTCTTTTCAAACTATCTCGGCGCACAGGTCATCGACCTTCCGACTGGTGATGTCTATGCGGGCCTGCAGCGCGGCGTTGTCGATGCGACCGGCTGGACACAGATCGGCCTGATCGACCTGAAGTGGAACGAATTCCTGAATTACCGGATCGAACCCTGCTTCTTCTCGACCGATCTCGGCGTGATCGTCAATCTCGAGAAGTGGAACAGCCTGAGCGACGAAGCCAAGAAAATCCTTCAGGACGTTGCGATCCAGCACGAGAAGGACAGTGTCGAAGCTCTGGGCGCCAAGCGCGACGAGGACTTCGCCAAGCTCGCCGAACAGGGCATGGAGGTGGTTAGCCTC
This sequence comes from uncultured Roseibium sp., assembly GCF_947496995.1. Classification (GTDB taxonomy): domain Bacteria; phylum Pseudomonadota; class Alphaproteobacteria; order Rhizobiales; family Stappiaceae; genus Roseibium. The sequence continues at coordinate 180,510 of NZ_CANMFD010000003.1, read as the reverse complement.
GAAGGGGAGGCGAAAGCCAACTATCTGCTTGCCGCCCGGGAAAAGACCTGGGAGCGCATGAAGGAACTCATGGCCGAACAGCCCGGCGGCACCGCGAACTACGACACGCTGATCGAGTTGTTCTACGATCCGGCTGCCGACAAGTAACCGGTAACATCCTGGCCCGGCGCCCGAGGGCGCCGGGCCTTTCCATGTCCTGGAGCACTTTGAAAGAATACGGGTGACACCTGATGGGCGGGGCAAGCCTGCCGCGGATCCGAACATCGGGTCCGGCGGCTCCGTATTCATCTGGAGGGTGCCGGCGGTCCGGAGGCTGCGATGCATTTGATGACGCGAATATATGACAGGCTGGTGGAATTCATGGGCCTTGTTGCCGCCCTGATGCTTGTCTGGCTGATGGTGTCGATCGTCATCTCCGTGGTGATGAGAAACATCGGCATTCAGCCCTTCGCCTGGCTGTTCACATCCGCCGAATATGCGCTGCTCTACATGACCATGCTGGGCGCGCCCTGGCTGGTGCGCAAGAAAGGGCATGTGCATATCGAACTGGTGACCGCCAAGCTTCCCCCAATGGGGAAGGTCGTCGTCAGCCGGCTGGTCGCATTCCTGTGCGTGCTGGTTTGTCTCGTGCTTGCCTGGAAGGGCTTCGACCTGTTCCAGACCAATATTGCGCGCGGCGACTATGACGTGCGGGCCTATTTCTTTCCCCGCTGGATGCTGACGATTTCCTTCCCGATCGCCTTCGGTGTGATGGCGATCGAGTTTGCACGTTTCGTCTTCGGAAAAGAGCTCATGCATTCTGGCGAGGCGGGGATACACGAATAATGGAATGGTACGAAGCGCTCGCGGTCCTGCTCGGCAGCATCGTCTTTCTCATGGCCATCGGCATGCCGGTGGCGCTGGCCTTTCTGGCCGCCAATATCATCGGTGCCTGGATCTTCATGGGCGGCGAGCGCGGTGTCAGCGCGCTGCTGAACAATGGTCTCGGCGCGCTGACGAAATTCGCGCTCGTCCCGATCCCGCTTTTCCTGCTTATGGGAGAAGTCTTCTTCCAGACCGGCCTCGGCGGGCGGATGTTCAATGCCATCGACCGGCTGCTGGGCAAGCTGCCGGGGCGCCTGAGCTATGTGACGGTTCTGGGCGGAACCGGGTTCTCGACGCTGTCGGGCTCGTCGATGGGGTCCACCGCGCTGCTCGGAAGCCTGATGGTTCCGGAGATGAAGGCGCGTGGCTACAAGAGTCACATGTCCATCGGCCCGATCCTCGGCACCGGTGGCTTGGCGATCATCATTCCCCCGTCCGCTTTGGCCGTGCTGTTGGCAACCCTCGCCCAGATCGATGTCGGTGCTCTGCTGGTGGCGGGCATCATTCCCGGACTGATCCTGGCCGGCCTTTACATTCTGACCATCTGGCTGCAGACCAAACGCGATCCGCTGGCCGCACCGGCCTATGACGTGGAGCCCATGGGGCCCGGACAGAAACTGTCGCTTCTCCTGACCGACGTGGTGCCGCAAATCGGTCTGATGGCCGTCATCGTGGTGCTGATGATCAACGGCTTCGTCACGCCTTCGGAAGCGGCGGCCTTCGGCGCGCTGGGTGTGTTCATCCTGGCCGCGCTCTACCGGTGCCTGACCTGGCAATCGGTCAAGGCATCGGTCTGGGGGGCGTTGCGGGTGACGCTGATGGCCTATCTGATCGTGTTCGGCTCGGCCACCTTCAGCCAGCTTCTGGCCTTCTCCGGCGCGTCCCGAGGTCTGATTTCCTGGGCCACGGGCTTCGAGCTGGAGCCGACCTACATGCTGCTGGTGATGTTCGCGGTGCTGCTCCTGCTCGGCATGTTCATGGAACAGATTTCCATCATGCTGCTGACGGTGCCGATTTTCTTTCCGCTGGCCACAAGCATCGGCTTCGACCCGATCTGGTTCGGGCTGGTCATGCTGCTGGCGCTGGAAATCAGCTTCACCACGCCGCCCTTTGGCCTGTTGTTGTTCGTGATGAAAGGCGTTGCACCACCCGGCACCACCATGAAGGAGATCTACAGCGCGGCGATCCCCTTCATCCTGTGTTCGCTTCTGGTGGTGGTCCTGCTGATCCTCTTCCCACCCCTTGCCACCTGGTTGCCGTCCCGGGGGTAAGCGGGAAGAGGGGCATCTGCCGGCCGGTTTGGACCGGCGGCGAACTGGCCCGGACAAGCGCAGCGTTCGCGCGCCGGTGCCTGAGGTTTTGTACCGACGTTGTGGACGCGCTTATGAAGGGCGCGCGACAAGGACGCGCGCCGAAGTCTACGGACGGCATATCGGGACAGTTAGAGGCTGATTTACAGGCCCTTGGAGGTGCGCAGGCCATGTCCTTGGCGCACCTCTAGCTCAACCGGTATTTTCCACCCGTTCCTGCTGATCAAGCAGGTCTTTATGAAGCTTGCGATATTCGTAGACCTTGTCGCTTTCCTTCCGCGCCTCTCAGCAGTTCGGGTCTGGCGGGCACCCACTCTATTGGGATGAATCGAGGATTTTCACGCCGACTGGCACCATCGGGACAAGCGAGAGCTGAGGGTTTCCGATCGGACCGTCTTTGGCGAAAAAGTCCGAATACTGGAAACTATAGACGCCACTTCCGAATGTTTCTCTGATTTCCGCTGCCCATGTATTGTAATAAGCGCTCGACTGCACCTGATGAAACAGCTTGGCCGCATCCGCTGACCATTGTGCACTCGTCATCTTGCCGTAGGTTTTGTTGGCTGGGTTAAGCCCTTCCGGGCTCTTCGTCGTGCTATCCACAAAGCCGCTGGCGAGCCCCACCAAAACATCGCGCACCACAGCCGAGAATACATTGTTCGACCCGTTGCTTTCGATTTGGCCGGAGGTGCATGCGTGATTTTTGACACTGTAATACACGACGGCTTCGTAGATCGCGTTGGAAAACGCAGCCGGGGTCAAACCGGGTGTATAACAGGTTTGCGCCCCGGTGCTCCCGGAACAACCCGTGGGCCGGGGTGTAACCGGCGTGTAGGCAGTAATCGTGAAATCGTCAATTACTTTGGCGCTGCCAACGATGGTCAACGCCCCCTGCGTGGCACCAGTTGAGTGATAGGTGACCGAGGAAGTCGAATAGGCCTGTTTTTCAAACGCAGCTGCCGAACAGATCGTACTGTCGGAATCCCTTGCCGCACTTTCGTAGGTGTTGCTGACTGAAATCGGTACCGTCGGCGTGCCAGTCTGTTCGTTGAAAGCACTGCTCAAGTAGTCCGCAAATCCGGGGTAATGTCCAGCCCATTTGCTGCCGTTGGCGGGACTGATCACGCGGACAGTTTCACCCGCGGTGTTTTTAACGGTTACCGTGCCCGAGTTGCTGCCGGCCAAGGTTGCGAGGTCGCCGGACAAGCCGGATAACGACTTGTCGGCAAGCGGCTCCCCATAGCGGCTTGCACCTTGATTGATTGCAACGGGAATAGAATAGAGATTGATATAGGTAACATCGAACACGCCGCCGAGCTCGATGAACTGCCAGCGTGTCTTATAGTTGCAGTCGGTGCTGTCGACAGGGGACGGCGCTTGAAACTGCGTGGCGGTGACCGGGGTGCAGGTGTTTCTTACTTTCATCTCAAGCGGTTTATCCGAGAAATAAAGATCTCCGCCCACCGTCTGATTGCTGGCGAACAGCGCAGCGCTTGCAATGTCTGACAGTCTCACCGAAGTGGTGCTCGGAAAACCGATCAAGCTATTGGCATTGTTGCCTGATGTTGGCACATACCGCAGTTGATCAGCTGAATTGCTGCCGGGGAAAAAGGTGACATAGGGGTCGGCCAAGCCGGTATCTTCCGAGCCAAGGGACATCCAGTAGCCATGTGTCGTATCCCCCCAGGCAGTATAGGGATCAAATGTCGCAATTGTGCTGCTAGTCTGGCCAACCAGCTCGACTTTTAACGGGAGAAGGCGAAACACACCGCTCGTATCCGACGCCCGTTCGACGCCGAAACCGGTAAGGAAGTCTGATCCGCTGTCGAAATGCGTGGCCATTGTCCAACCGGTTTGCGTATCTTTTACCGAATATGGCGTCACGGTTGTTCCAGCCTGATCGGAAATCCACCACCTGGGCTTGCCTGTCATTGGTTCGTACCAGTAAACACCCATTAGAGCATTAGGCGCGCTGTCGGTTCCCCACATCTCGAGGAACATGCCCGTCCCGCCGAGGACAAGTGGCGAAGTTGAAACATTGGCACCGTACCAGCCGGTAGCCGGTGCATCGGATAGCTGTCCTTGTGCTCTGCTGTGGGCGCGCGTCAGGGAAATGGTTTCCTGCATACCGTCCGCTCTGGATGTCCAAACAAGACTGCCGGCACCGCTTCCCGAGAAGGATAAGGTTATATCGGCTACAATCTCGTCCACCCGGGGCGCTGCCAAAGTATCAAAACCCGCAGGAAGGGCCGGCGCAGCGGAATAAGTATTTGCTGTGCCGGTGAAGGCAGCGGTCTGATCGTTCCAATAGGCGTTCAGCATGTACCAGACCGCTGCACCGGAAGGATCCTGGGTGAAGATCATGCCCAGCATACTTTCAGAATGAGTGGCATTCCGCTGTAGCGCGAGATAGCTGCTGTTCTGTCCGGCCATGGTCCACCAGCCGTCGTCCGGTTGCTGGCTTCCCGTATACAGGATGCAGCTGAAATTGGTTGGCGTGACGGTGACGGAAAAGCCGGCCGCAGAGGCGTCGGCACAGGCACCTTGCCCGCCCCCGAGAAATATCCCGCTTGCAAGTCCGGGCGTTAGCGTGAGGGTTTCCGTCGTACCACTATATGGGCACTCCCAAGTCTGGGGGCTGCTGCTAGCAACTTGATAACACGGATGAGTCTTGCTTTCCTTCGCCGAAAGCGTGCTCAGTCCGGCACCAGACGCTGTAACATCGAACGCCGGTTTGACAGTCAACTCGCAGGTGTGGGCGCCCGCTTTGACGGAAATTGAAGTGTGGATCGTTCCGATACCCGGCTCGATTGACTTGCATGCCAGCGTACCTCCTTGAAGGATCGTTCCCTCAGTGACATCGAACGTAAGGTCCAATCCGCCGGTGGGCAGATCCGTCTTGGTGCAAGGGGACGACGCTGTGACCTTGCAGGAGGGTGCATCTCTGCCGATTGTCACGGTGATAGGGTGTTGGGAAGTGACTGTGAGCGTAGCGGTAGCAGTGTTCGCATTGGCAAGACAGGGTGCTAAAGTGATAAAGCCCCCAAAAAACAAGCGTTTCAAAACTGTCGATTTCATACAATTTCTCCTGCACTGAGCATTTGAGCTCTCTTGGCCTTCGCGGACGCACCGATCGCATAGATGCGACAGCAGCTCCTAGTTGCCGAAATTTCTATCAAAAATTGTAAATATGGTATTAACAATTAAAAAAAGGATGTAATATACATAATGTTTGTAGAGTGAAATGATTCACGAATTATCCTGTGATCTTTATTAGTTTAAAATCTAGGTTTTGCGATTTGTCGTATTTAAATTATTAAATAATTCTAATTATATGCTTCTTAGTATGTCTAATATTTGTTAGTATTCTGAATTTTATTTTCTATAATCCAATTTTGTCTAAAAGGCATTGTCTCGTTGTCGGCAAATCCGGCAGAAGAACTATTCTGGCCTCCCTCCCGCCGATTGGTCGTGAAAGCGCAGTCAACTTGAATTAGATCATTGGGCGTGTGCCGCTGCTGACAGAGCGTTTGAAATCAAGGTGCAAAGTAGTCGCTTCGAAAAACCCTGCCGGAGGGCCCTCCAGCTCGTGCTCTCTCAAACCGCTATTTTTGGCGTCCAATGAAAGAGCATTAATCAAGTCGTATTTTAATGCCGAAAAGGCTCTGTTTGCAGAAAAAATGGATGCCAAACGAACTTGCGCGCTACAACAAGAGACCGCCAGTCAATTGGCGCTGTTTGTTGTAAGTCTCTGAATTTTAATATGAAAAATGGTAGCGGAGGAGGGACTTGAACCCCCGACACGCGGATTATGATTCCGCTGCTCTAACCAGCTGAGCTACTCCGCCATCCATGCGGCATGGGCCGAAAGGCCTGCGCGACGTGGGGTGCTTATAGTGAGGCTGCGGGCGGGCGTCAAGCGTGGAATTTGCGCCTGCCCGGATTGTTTTGCTGTCGCCTTCAGGCCGCGGAAACCGGGCTTTCGACCTGGGGAAAATCGATAGCCCAGGTGCCGGTTCGTTCGGTCTTGTGGATCCAGCCGCCGCCCAGCACGCGGGCGGTTTCGTCGTCATTGTCGAAGAAGACGCAGGCCTGGCCGGGGGCGACGCCGGTTTCGCCGTTGGCAAGGTCGACAAAGGCCTTGCCGTTGAGCATGCGCACGGTCGCCGGAGCCGGGGGGCGGGTTGAACGGACCTTGGCGAAGACCTCGATTTCATCGCCTTCGTCAAGCGGCTGGTCGCCGATCCAGTTGAGCTCGCGCAACAATATGGTGCGGGTCGCCAGTGCTTCCCTGGGACCGACGACGACGCGCCGGGTTTCGGGGTCGAGACGCACGACATAGAGCGGCTCGCCGGTCGCAACGCCGATGCCGCGGCGCTGGCCGATGGTGAAATGGATGATGCCGTCATGGGTGCCCAGCACGCGGCCGTCCATGTGGACGATGTCGCCCGGTTCGGCCGCATTGGGGCGCAGCTTGCGGATGACGGCGGCATAGTCGCCGTTGGGTACGAAGCAGATGTCCTGGCTGTCCGGCTTGTTGGCAACGGAAAGTCCAAATTCGGCGCCAAGTTCGCGCACCTTCGCCTTGGGCATGCCGCCGAGGGGGAAGCGGACGAAATCCAGCTGCTCCTGGGTGGTTGCGAACAGGAAATAACTCTGGTCCCGGTCGAGATCGGCCGGGCGGTAGAGCGCGCGCCTGTTGCCCGCTGCCGCGGAGCGCACGTAATGGCCGGTGGCCAGCGCGTCTGCGCCGAGATCCCGCGCGGTCTTGAGAAGATCGGTGAACTTGACGGTCTGGTTGCAGGAGACACAGGGGATCGGGGTTTCACCGGCAATATAGCTGTCGGCGAACCGGTCCATCACCTGTTCCTTGAAGCGGCTTTCGTAATCCAGAACATAATGGGGAATGCCGATTGTCTCCGCGGCGCGGCGGGCATCGTGAATATCGACCCCCGCGCAACAGGACTTTGCCTTGCTGACGGCCGCGCCGTGATCATAGAGCTGGAGCGTGACGCCGATGACGTCATACCCTTCGGCCTTCATCAGCGCTGCAACGACAGAGCTGTCGACACCGCCGGACATGGCGACAACGACCCGCGTGTCTTCCGGGCGGCCGGGAAGGTCCAGACTGTTTCGCATCAATTACACTTCCAGAAGTCTTCGTTTTCCGACCGGCAGGGCGGCGCAAGACTGCGTTTTCTTGCCCTTGCGCCGTCAAGATGTGGCGCTGCGGTCCGTTTTTAAGTTGGCGGCACTATACAGATAAGCCGTGCCCCTGCCAATTCCATGGTCCGCATGGCAGGCACGCATTGCCGCATGGGCAAAGCTTGCCGCCCGTTGCGGGGCTTTGCGCGGTGTGAAGCCAGGAATAAATCAATGAAAACAATTATCTCGACGGGTGATTTAAACTGGCCCGGCGCTTGCTTACCAAAGCGGTGACGAAATGCGTCCACGGGGTGGGCGAGGAGATCGGGGGCGCAATTGCTGCCATTTGGATTGACGACCGATGTTTCCGCCGGAGCTCTGGCGGCTGGGAACGGCGCCTTGCAGGGCGCCGGTCAGAAGCAGGGTAATGCCGGAAAAGCCTCGGGCGGTGCCGGATTTGCGGCCGAGCTCGGCGCAGCCGATGCGGGCCGGGTCCCGGAAGCTTCGGGTGCCAGGCCGGGCAAAGGCTCACAGGGTATAGAAGCCGTGTCCGGAGCTGCTGCGCCGACCGCGCCGGGGATCAAGGTAAGTCTCGATGTGCCGCCGGTTGAAGATATGCTTCAGCTCCCGGCCGGTGAGGTTGTGGCGGATCCTCTGCAGACGGAGGGCGACGAAGCCCTGATCGGATTGCCCGCGGAAGACGCCGACGGGGCAACGGATGAGAGCCAGACGACAGACGTCGCGGTTGCGCCTGGAATTGATCTGCCGCCGCTGCCGGCTGCCGGGTTGCCGGGGCAGGCCGCAAGCTCCTCGTTTCAGGCCGGGGACGCCGCGCTGGCAAGTCAAAATTCGAGTGCAAATTCATCTGGCGGGGCTCTTCCCGGATCAGCTGGTCTGCAGATTGCCGGTCTTCCGGGCAGTGGTCCGCAAGGGCAGGCTGGAGCGGCAGGCGGCGCCGGACAGGTGCCTGCGGCCGCTTCGGGAGCCGGCTCTTTCGGCGACGTTCTGGCGTCTACCGCTCCGGGAACGACCCCTGCCGGACCGGCGGAGCGCAGATGGCAGAGCGAACTGCCGAAGGAACTCAGGGCGCAGACCGCGGTTCCCCCACAATCCTCCGCAGCCTTCCGGCAGGAGTCTGCAACAGCGGGTGCCCTTGCCGATGGTTTGACCTCTCGGCCGGGAAATGACGCCGGAGCGGCGGAACAGGTGAAGCTGCCAGGACAGCCGACAGGACTTTCCGCTGCCGGGCAGACGGGGGCGCTCTCCGGTGACGACAGTCAGACATTTAATATGGGCAAGACGGTTGAAGGGGGTGCACAAGGAGTGCAATCCGGTGGCGCTGCAGAGGCCAATTCTGCGGTGAAGGCTGCTGTCACGGCTCAAGTTCGGCCCGGTGAGGCGCCTGTGCCGCTGCAATCTCCTGCGGCTGCCGCCGGCGCTCCCCGGTCGGGTGACACAGGTTTGAGCGAGACCCTGTCAGGCGACGAGACGGCAGGTCTCAAAGGAACGGCGGATCCGAAATCGCCGACCTTCGCAGACAGGCTAGCTGACCGCGCCGCAGGCGGTCAGGCCGGAGCTGATGCCTCGGTGCGGCCGGAAGCGCGCCTGGCGGGTGGAAACGCAGCAGCTTCGACGGCCGCCGGACTTTCCCCGACCGCGTCGATGATGGCAGGCGGCGAGGCCGAGCTGATTGTGAACGGGGCCGATTTGAGCCTCACCGGTGAAGGCGGTACGGCGACGGTGCGCGGCGGCGATCTTTCCGGAGCAATGCGGACCGACAGCCTGCAGGCGCCGAACCAGAGCCAGTCCGGTCACGTCGCCACACAGGTGGCCGCGGAGATCGCCCGCAATCTGAAGAACGGCAACACCCGTTTCCAGATGCGTTTCGATCCGCCGGAGCTCGGCCGGGTCGAGGTGAACATGAAAGTTTCCTCGGACGGCAGCGTGCATGCGCATCTGATCGTCGATCGCCCGGAAACACTGGACATGTTCCTGCGTGACCAGCGCGGCCTCGAAAGGGCCCTGGAAGCCGCGGGCCTCAATCCGGATTCGGAGAACATGCAGTTTTCGCTGAAGCAGGACGGCGGAGGTGAATTTGCCTCCGGCGACGACAGGCAGGAGCAGGGATCTGAAAGCGGCCAGGAGCAGGCCGTGGGCACGGCAGCGGAGATCGACCCCATGTTGGAAGAGATCGTCCGGATGACGCTCGCGGAGCAACGCGGCGGACTGGACCTCAAGATTTGAAACAGGGCGGAAATCCGCCTGTGGAGTGAAATATGACAACGGTTACCTCGGCATCATCCACCCTGGCACAGAGTCAGAGCACCTCCGCCCAACAGGGGCTGATGGCCAGTTACGATCTGTTCCTGAGCATTCTGACCACGCAGATCCAGAACCAGGATCCGCTCGATCCGATGGATTCGGCCGAATACACCAGTCAACTGGTCCAGTATTCCAGTGTCGAGCAGGGGATTCAGCAGAACAAGAACCTCGAGAACATCATCGCCACGCTGCAAAGCAATCAAAGCATGAGCTATGTCAGCTATATCGGCAACGAGATCTCCGCGGATGCCTCCACCACGCTGCTGTCGGGCGGTGAGGCCAGCTGGGCATACGAGATCAAGGAGGATGCGACGGGAACTTTCGCAATTCGCGATGCCGCCGGATCCGTCGTCTATAGCGGTGATATTGAGCTCGAGGCCGGTTCAGGCTCCTTCCAGTGGAACGGGCAGACTGATTCCGGCACGGATGCCCCCGCCGGTACCTATTCGATCTCCTTCGACATGCAGGACGCTTCCAGCCGTGCCGAGAATGTGACGACAGCGATCAAGGGGATCGTTGAGAGCGTCGACTGGTCGAGCGGGGAGGCGATCCTGAAGATCGATGGCCACAGCATTCCCGTAAGCTCGGTGACGGCGGTTTCGAGCCCGAGCTAGCCAGACTGATCACTTCGAACCAGTGCATCCAACGGAGAGCCGGCAACACCGCCGGCTCTCCGTTTTGCGTTCGGGCTATGGAAAGAGGGGGCTCGGCGTTGCCAGCTTGCGCCTGAAGCAGGCTGTAAACAGTGCAGACACCTGCCAGGAGGGCGCAGGTGGGATGGCGCGCGGTCAAAGAGGGGGCCGGGCCTGATTGTGCTTCCAGTCGGTCCATTTCGTATTTTCCCATCGATATGAAGGCGGATTTGATCGCAGTGGAAGGCCGGCTGCGCCCTGAAAGCCTTTTTGGCGGGCTTTCCTGTTGTTTTTTACAATTATTTTTGCGCCTGACTCCGGCCATCTCCACCCGTTCTCGGGCTGACTTGCGTTTCAGAAAATGAAATTTCCGTTCTCCGCAGCTGTCTGGGGCGCTAATCCGGTCTCTCGCGTTCTGCGCAAGTACTTCGAATTGCGTTGCAAATTGCATCTGCCATTTTTAAGGTTAACGAATTCATGTAATGCGGTTAAACATTTGAATGGTTTTCTTTGCCAAACCCTAATTATCATTCATTAAATTTCGATTTTATAGTTAATAAAAACACAATTTTGCTTTAGGCGTTTGTTAAGCGTCCTACTGTAGTCTGAAGTCTACATTGGTCATGGTTAGTGTGAGAGTACAATGACCGAACAGATTCGTTCGCGTGTTAAATATGTTATCGGGCCTGACGGCAGTCCGCTTACTATTGCAGACTTGCCGCCCACATCCACAAAGCGATGGGTCATCCGTCGCAAGGCGGAGGTGGTCGCTGCTGTCCGAGGGGGGCTGTTGTCCCTCGAGGAGGCCTGCCAAAGATACACTCTGACGGTTGAGGAATTCCTCTCCTGGCAGAGTTCGATCGAAAAACACGGCCTGGCCGGTTTGAGAGCGACCCGGGTTCAGCAATATCGGAACTGAACCGGACGGTGAAATATGAGTGGCGCACGCATGGTGCGCCTGAAAGGGGTCGGCTATGCCGGCCTTTTTTATTTCCGTTTATCTTCTGCAACTTATCCAAACATTAATGAAGTAGGCAGTTTTTCCCCACTTCAATTGCGTTTTGCAATATGAAGAAGCCCGGTAAGCCGCCATTCCGCCCCGGGTGAAAGAGATCCGTTAACCTGTTGTTAACCATCAGGGCGGCAAATTTTGCCCATCGAAGGTGTGGCATGTCTGACCGACTCCAATAATAACGGCAGAGCATGTTTCAGATGCGGGCGGGCATTCGTGAACGGACTGGTAGAATTCATCAGAACTTTGGGCGCGGCACGTATCGCCGCGATGGGCGCTGTCGCTGCGATCTTGGTCGGGGTGTTCGCCTTTATCATCATGCGCGTGACCGCGCCGCAGATGACGACCCTCTATAACGAGATGGCGCTGGAGGATTCCGCGGCTGTGGTCTCCCAGCTGGAGTCCCAGGGAGTTCAGTTCGAGCTGAAGCGTGAAGGCTCGACCATCCTGGTTCCCCGCGAACAGGTTGCCCGGCTGCGCATGCAGCTCGCCGCGGAAGGTCTGCCGACCGGCGGCTCCATCGGTTACGAGATCTTCGACAAGACCGATACACTGGGAGCGACCAGCTTCGTTCAGAACATCAATCATCTTCGCGCCATGGAAGGCGAGCTGTCGCGCACTATCGGGACGCTGGACCGCATCCGGTCGGCGCGGGTCCATCTGGTCATACCGGAGCGGCAGCTGTTCCAGCGCGACCGCCGTCCTCCGTCCGCATCCATCGTCCTGAATGTCCGGGGCTCTCTCGGGCCGGGTGAAATCCGAGCCGTCCAGCATCTGGTGGCAACCGCGGTTGACGGACTTGATCCAGACAAGGTTTCGATCGTCGACGAAAGCGGCCGCTTGCTGGCCTCCGGCGCCGGTACCGACGAAGATGGCATGGTGTCCGCCTCGCTTCAGGAACGGACTGTTGCCGTCGAAAGCCGTCTGCGCAACCAGATCGAAGAGATCCTGAACTCCGTCGTCGGGCCCGGCAGGGCCCGGGTCCGGGTGAACGCGGATATCGACTACAACCGTCTGACGGAAACCACCGAGACCTTCGATCCGGAAGGGCAGGTCGTACGTTCGACGCAATCGAAGGAAGAAGCGTCTTCCGCCGTCAGCAGGAACGGTCAGGTGACCGTTGGCAACGAGTTGCCCAATGCGCAGGAAGGCGACAATGCGGGCGACAGGGACACCAGCAACCTGGTCGAGGAAATCGTCAACTACGAGATTTCCCGTTCTACTCGCACCGAGATCATGGAAGCCGGCCAGGTGGACCGTCTGAGCGTTGCTGTGCTTGTCGACGGCACCTATGTGCCGGACGAGGACGGAAAAGCCGTCTATACCCCGCGCGATCAGGAAACATTGGACAGGATCGCCGTTCTGGTGCGTTCCGCCGTTGGCTATGACGAAACCCGGGGGGATGTGGTTGAAGTCGTCAACCTGCAGTTCGCATTGCCTCCGCAGGACGATCTGCTGGCCGAAGGCGACAGCCTGTTCGACTTTACGCGCGACGACATCGTCCGGTTCGCGGAGTTGGGAGTTCTTTCCCTGATCGCGATCCTGCTGTTGCTCTTCGTGGTCCGTCCGCTGCTGCGCCGCATCGTCACGCCGGAAGAAAAGCAGCCTCAGGAACTGATGATCGGTCCTGACGGCACCCTGGTGGTCGAGACGGAAGTCGCCAAGGATGAGGATCCGGAAGACGAATTCGTGATCGAGTGGCTGGAGCAGGCCAAGCATGAAGGTGCGATGCAGGCAAGCTCGATTTCAAAGGTCGGTGAAATGATCAAGGACCATCCGTCAGAAGCGGTAACGATCGTCCGCGGCTGGCTGGATCAACAGGCGGCGGCTTAACAGTGAGCGATGTACTTCAAAAACAACTGCAGGTCAGTGCCGACGAGGAAGACCGTGAACTCAAGGGCGCCGAACGCGCCGCGGTTCTGCTGCTTGCGCTTGGAGAGGCGCACGGCTCGCCGATCTGGCAAAAGCTCGATGAAATCGAAGTGCGCCAGGTCTCCACGGCGATGGCCAATCTCGGGCCGGTCACACCGAACATGCTTGAAGACCTGTTCAAGGATTTCGTCCGCCGGGTCAGTTCAACGGGGGCGCTCACCGGTAACGTCGATGCGACCGAACGCCTTCTGGCCAGCTTCCTGCCGGGCGACAAGGTTTCCGTCATCATGGAGGAAATCCGCGGGCCGGCCGGTCGTAACATGTGGGAGAAGCTTTCCAATGTGCAGGAGAACGTTCTCGCCAACTATCTGAAGAATGAATACCCGCAGACCGTCGCGGTGGTGCTGTCGAAGATCAATTCCGACCATGCTGCGCGGGTGCTCGGCATTCTGCCGGAAGAATTGGCGCTCGAGGTGGTCAGCCGCATGCTGCGTATGGACGCGGTCCAGAAGGAAGTTCTGGAGAAGGTCGAGCAGACGCTGCGTGTGGAGTTCATGTCGAACCTGACCAACACCTCGCGCCGCGACAGCCACGAGATGATGGCCGAGATCTTCAACAATTTCGACAGGCAGACGGAAGCCCGGTTCCTGGCGGCCCTGGAAGAGGACAACCGCGAAGCGGCAGACCGCATCAAGACGCTGATGTTCACTTTCGACGACCTGCTGAAACTGGATGCAGCGAGCGCCCAGACGCTGCTGCGGCATGTGGAAAAGGATCAGCTGGCGATCGCTCTCAAGGGCTCCACCGATGCGGCCAGGGAGTTCTTCTTCGGCAACATGTCGTCGCGTGCGGCGAAGCTGTTGCAGGACGACATGGACGCGCTCGGACCTGTCCGCCTGCGTGACGTGGACGAGGTGCAGACGAGCATGGTGAACAAGGCCAAGGATCTCGCCGCCAAGGGTGAGATCATGATCTCCAAATCGAAGAGCGATGATGAAATTATCTACTGATGCATCAGCCGGCAGGTCGTGACAACACAATGCGCAGCATGACCAACCCGTCGAAATATCTGTTCAACGTCGACTTCGCCGAACCGGAGGAGCCGGAAGTCGTTGCGCCTGTCGAACCGGAGATTCCGATGATCACGGTCGCCGAACACGAGAAGCTTCTGGCAAAAGCGCGCGCCCAGGCACTCGAGGAGGGGCGGGTGAAGGCGCTTGCGGATCTGCAGACGAAGCAGGAAACGCTGCTGACAGCCGAGGTCGGCCATCTGACCGAAGCCGTCAGTCAGGTGCTCAAGTCGCTGGACGACCAGCAGGTAGTTCGCGAGCAGGAAGCCGTCAGCCTTGCATTTCTTGTGGCTAGACGTCTTTGCGCCCACCTGATTGCCCGCCAGCCGCTGGCGGAAACCCTTGCATTGGTGTCAGAATGCCTTGGGCCGCTGCGCAAGGCGCCGCATCTTGTGATCCGCATCGCGGAAAAGGATGTCGAGGCACTGAAAGCCCAGGTCGACCCCATCATTCATGAAAATGGGTTCGAGGGCCGGCTTGTGATCCTCGGTGAACCGGAAATCAGCCGCGGCGACTGTCATATCGAATGGGCGGATGGCGGTATTCGGCGTGACCGCAAGGCGCTTGAAGGCACGATCGACACGAGCATTCGCGCCTATCTGCGGGCACGCGTCGCAGCCAAGAATGGACAAACGTCCGCCCCGTCGGCGGAGAAGGAACCTGGCGTATGAGTGACGAACAAGACACCAACATACAGCTTGACGAGCTTGAAGTCCCCCAGCGCGAGGCGGGCGAGGCGGAAGTACAGGTGCCGCAATCGGCTGCGGATCTGGAGGCGGTGTTCGACGTTCCTGTCCGGATTTCGGCGGTTCTCGGACATTCTAAAATGCATGTCTCGGAACTTTTGAAACTGGCCTCGGGAACCGTTCTCGAGCTGGATCGGAAGGTCGGGGAAGCCATTGATATTTATGTGAATGACCGTCTGGTTGCACGTGGAGAGGTTGTCCTGGTGGAAGACAAGCTCGGCGTGACCATGACGGAAATCATCAAGACCGATCGATAGGAAAGATAGCGCATGCGCCTGTTAATTGTCGGAACCCTAGGAGGCCAGCTGACGACCGCGTCCAAGATGGCAATGCAGGGCGGTGCGCAGGTCACGCATGCAGATGACATCGAAGGGGCACTGAAGGTTCTTCGCTCCGGTCGCGGAGCGGATCTTCTGATGGTCGAGGTTCACCTCGACATCGCGGGGCTGATCGTCAAACTTCAGAACGAACGGGTTCATGTTCCGGTTGTTGCCTGCGGCATCGAGACCGATGCCCAGGCAGCCGTCTCGGCAATCCGGGCGGGAGCGAAGGAATACATACCTCTGCCGCCCGATCCGGAGATGATCGCAGCCGTTCTGGCCGCCGTCGCCCAGGAACGTGGCGATCTGATCTACCGGGACGAGGCCATGGCATCGGTGGTCAAGCTTGCCGAACAGGTGGCGCCCTCGGAGGCTTCCGTGCTGATTACCGGCGAATCGGGAACAGGCAAGGAAGTCATCGCGCGCCACGTTCACAAGTGCTCAAACCGGGCGTCGAAGTCGTTCATTTCGATCAATTGCGCGGCCATACCGGAGCATCTTCTGGAATCCGAGCTGTTCGGTCACGAAAAGGGCTCCTTTACCGGGGCTGTCGCCCGCCGGATCGGCAAGTTCGAGGAAGCCGACGGTGGCACGTTGCTGCTCGACGAAATTTCCGAAATGGATGTGCGGCTCCAGGCCAAGCTGCTGCGCGCCATTCAGGAGCGGGTGATCGACCGTGTGGGGGGAACCCGGCCGGTGCCAGTCAATATTCGCATTCTGGCGACGTCCAACCGGGACCTTGCCGAAAGCGTGCGTCAGGGCCTGTTCCGCGAAGACCTGCTGTTCCGTCTGAATGTGGTGAACCTGAAGCTGCCGTCCCTGCGGGAGCGTCCGGCGGACATCATGGAACTCGCTCAATTCTTCATCAAGCATTATTCCGAGGCGAACGGCGTTCCGGAGAGGCCGCTGGCGGCAGATGCCCGTCACGCGCTGATGACCAATCTTTGGCCCGGCAACGTGCGCGAACTGGAAAACACCATGCACCGGGCCGTGCTTCTGGCGTCCGGCGAGGAAATCGGTGTCGAGGCCATCCGCATGCCGGACGGGTCTCCCCTGTCGGTCGGTGGTGGACCGGCCGAGCGGGCCGCGCAGACGGCGGAGGCCGTCAGCCGTTCGTTCGTCGGGCGGACCGTGTCCGATGTGGAGCGGGATCTCATCCTCGATACCCTCGATCATTGCCTGGGCAATCGGACGCATGCCGCAAAAATTCTGGGTATTTCCATACGGACCCTGCGCAACAAACTGAATCAATATACTGATGAAGGGGTCAGTGTTCCCGGTCCGGGAGAAGCCCGGGCCTGAGGGCACCTTGAAGGATACGGTCATCGCGAAATGGCCTGACAACACACGTTCAAGGGCATCCTGTCTTCGCAGAAGCGCGGAGAAGATGCTCCAACAGTCTAGGACCGATCAACTTTTCCGCTTTTCCACGAACAAGAGAGCGGGTTGATCCAGGAAGTGAACAGCACAATGTCGGACACGGCAGCAGGCGGACAGGGCGGGTCGGGCGGACCTCCGGCAGAGCAGCAAGCGGCGGCAGCCCCGGCTGCGCCGGCTGCTGCGGCTTTCAACGGCCTGCCGCGCATCCGTGAGGTGATCGACACCCTGCGCACCGGGGATATCGGCCTTGCCACCGGTATTCTGGTGATCCTGACCCTGCTGATCCTGCCCATGCCGCCGGTGATGCTGGACATGTTCCTGGCGGTGTCGATCATTTTCTCGGTCATGGTTCTGATGACCGGTCTGTTCATCCAGAGACCCCTGGAATTCTCGTCGTTCCCGACTGTTCTTCTGATCGCGACCATGTTGCGGCTGGGGCTCAACATCGCGTCCACACGTCTGATCCTGGCCAACGGCCATGAGGGGACGGCTGCGGCGGGGAACGTCATCCAGTCCTTCGGCAATCTTGTCATGGGCGGGAATTTCGTCATCGGGATCATCGTGTTCGCGATTCTGGTGATCGTGAACTTCGTCGTTATCACCAAGGGTTCCGGGCGTATCGCGGAAGTCGCGGCGCGCTTCACGCTCGACGCGATGCCCGGCAAGCAGATGGCGATCGACGCGGATCTGTCCGCCGGTCTGATCGATGAAGCGGAAGCCAAGACCCGGCGCAAGGTGCTGGAAGACGAAAGCTCGTTCTTCGGGGCCATGGACGGTGCCTCGAAATTCGTGCGCGGCGATGCGATCGCCGGCCTCCTGATCACCTTCATCAATATTCTCGGCGGCATCTTCATCGGCGTCGCCCAGATGGATCTGACGTTCTCGGAGGCGGCCAACAATTACACGCTGCTGACGATCGGTGACGGCCTCGTGTCGCAGATCCCGGCGCTGATCGTCTCGACAGCGGCCGGCCTGCTGGTGTCCAAGGCCGGTGTGCATGGCGCGGCCGACAAGGCGTTGACCAGCCAGTTCACGGGCTATCCCAAGGCCCTCGGCATGTCGGCTATGGTCATGGTTATCCTGGCGATGTTGCCGGGCATGCCGATGGTCCCGTTCCTGGGCCTTGCCGGCCTGGCTGGGTATCTGGCCTATCAGGTCGGGGCGAAGAAGAAGCGGGAAGCGACAAAGGTCGCGGAGAAAAAGGCCGTCGACGATGCGCCCAAGCCGCTCCCGGAGCCGCCGATTACAGACGCCCTCAAGATGGACGAGCTGCGGATCGAACTGGGCTACGCCCTGCTGCCGCTGATCAACGGCAAGGCACAGGGGGAAAGCGACGTCCTGACCGAGCAGATCAAGGCGCTGCGCCGCCAGATTGCCGGCGACATGGGTGTCATCATGCCGCCCGTGCGTATCCTCGACAACATCCAGCTCGGCGCCAACGACTACGTCATAAAGGTCAAGGAAGTGGAGGCCGGCCGCGGTATTCTCTACCCTAACCACTTCATGGTCATGGATCCGGCGGGCGGTCAGGTGAAACTGCCGGGCACGCACACGACGGAACCGACCTTCGGCCTGCCCGCGACCTGGGTGGAGGCCCAGTACCGCGAGGATGCCTCGCTGCGTGGCTATACGGTTGTCGATCCGGCGACGGTGCTGTCCACCCACCTGACGGAAACGATCAAGGCCAACATCAGCGAGCTTCTGACCTATGGCGACGTTCAGAAACTTCTGAAGGAGCTGCAGGGCGAGCAGGCCAAGCTTGTCGAGGATCTGGTTCCCTCGCAGATCACCGTCTCCGGTGTTCAAAGGGTTCTTCAGGCGCTGCTCAACGAACGCATCTCCATCCGCGATCTCGGCACGATCCTGGAAGGGGTCTCGGAGGCAACCGGCATGAGCCGCAACACCGACACCATCGCGGAGCACGTGCGTTCGCGGCTCGGACGGCAGATCTGCGCCGCCAATCTCGCCCCCGGCGGGTATCTGCCGCTGATTGCGCTGTCACCGCAATGGGAGCAGGCGTTCCTGGAATCGATTGTCGGTGAAGGGGATGACCGCCAACTGGCCATGCAGCCGAGCAAGCTGCAGGAATTCGTCGGCAAGGTGAGAGACGCCTTCGAGGAGGCCGCACAATTGGGCGAAGTCCCCGTTCTGCTGACCTCGCCGCTGACACGACCCTTCGTGCGCTCGATCGTCGAGCGTTTCCGGGCGCACACGACGATCATGAGCCAGGCGGAAGTTCATCCGCGGATCAAGCTGAAGACCATCGGGTCAATCTGACGGAATTTTTCTGAGAGGCTGCGCTTCAGATCACAACGTTGATGCGGGACATGACCGCGGTCGGGCTGGAGTAGACACTCTGGCTGCCGCGACTCTGCATCACGAGACTTGTGTTTGCCTGAGAGGAATAGGTGCTGATGGTGTTGAAGTTGTGGGCAATCGTGCGCAGGTTTTGCATTTTCTCAGCAGCGGCTGCTCGCCGCGCGCCCCAGGACTTGTTGAAGTCCGACCAGGTCGACTTTTTCTTCGAGCTGTAGGTTCCGTGGTAGTCTCGTTGAATGTAATTTCCGACTTTTGCCATCAGCGCATCTTTCCTGGATACCTGACGACCTTCCCATAACAGAGTTAATGACGCGTTAACCTGTCGCATTGTGCAAATGTGCCCATCAGGTTCACGACGGCTAGAACGGTATGGGCACTTGGTATCCTTGCGCGCAGCTGGTAAGCGCAGAAAGACCGCTAACCGCTTCTGGAGACAAGATGCCCGGACAGACGCTCGACATGAATGGCTTTTGGGATATCCCGGACGGGAAAGTCGCTGTCGTGGTGACTAATCTCGAGATGCTGAAGGCGCCGGAAGCACCGCTTGCCCAGGCGAGAGACGATCTGACGCTGGACCGGTGGCCTTCGCCGGATATTGACGCGTATCGGCGGCTCTTCCGCCAGATCGGCGAGGACTGGATCTGGTTCGGACGGCTTATCCAGGAGGATGCCGCGCTGGAGAAGATACTCCGCGAACCGACGCGCGAGATTTTTCTGCCAAAGCGCGATGGGGCTCCTGTCGGAACGCTTGAGATTGATTATGCGAAGCCCGAGGAGCCGGAGATTTCCTATTTCGGTCTGATACCGGCGGCAATCGGAGGTGGCGCGGGCCGCTGGCTGATGGCGCAGGCTGTGGAGATGGCCTGGGCGCGTCCGGAAACCAGACGGCTCTGGCTGCATACCTGCACCGCGGACAGTCCGCAGGCAATGAGGTTCTATCAGTCCTGCGGTTTCAGGCCCTGCAAGCGGTCGGTTGAAATCGCCGACGATCCGCGCCTGATGGGGCTTTACCCCAGGGAGAAGGCGCCGCATGTGCCGGTGATCGGCTGAGACCCGGCTCAGTCAGGTTTCAGGCGCTGACCTTAACCCGCTCGGGGAAGGCTTCCGCTATGGCTTTGCGGTTTGCGGCAAGAACGCCGCGCTCGGTGATCAGGCCGGTGACCAGACGGGCGGGGGTGACATCGAAGGCTGGATTGCCGACAGGCGATCCTTCCGCGACGATGTTGATGGTTTCCACGCCGCCGCTATCGGTCCTGCCGGTCATGCGGCTGACTTCCGCGCCGCCGCGCTCCTCGATCGGGATCTCCCGAACGCCGTCGGACAGGGAAAAGTCGATGGTCGGCGAGGGCAGGGCGACATAGAAGGGCACCCCGCAGTCCTTTGCGGCCAGCGCCTTCAGATAGGTGCCGATCTTGTTGCAGACGTCGCCCGTTGCCGTCGTGCGGTCGGTGCCGACGATCACCATGTCGACCTCGCCATGCTGCATGAGATGTCCGCCGGCATTGTCGACGATCACCGTGTGCGGCACGCCATGGTGGCCCAACTCCCAGGCGGTCAGGAAAGCGCCCTGATTGCGCGGACGGGTCTCGTCCACCCAGACATGGACCGGAATGCCGCCCTCATGGCACATGTAGATCGGTGCGGTCGCCGTGCCCCAGTCCACTGTCGCCAGCCAGCCGGCGTTGCAGTGGGTGAGAATGTTCACCGGTTCCCCCTCGCGCTTGGTACGGGCGATTTCGGCAATGAGCTCCATGCCGTGCATGCCGATGGCCATGTTGATGGCGATGTCTTCGTCGCAGATGTCGGAGGCGAGCGTGAAGGCGGCTGCCGCCCGATTTTCCGGGGCGACACGCAGCAGCGATTTTCGCGCCAGGTCCAGCGCCCAATGCAGATTGACGGCGGTCGGACGGGTTTCAAGCAGCGCCGAGCAGGCGGCATGAAGGGAGGCGTCGGAGGGATCGGCGCGCATGGCCAGCGCGACGCCGTAAGCGGCGGTCGCCCCGATGAGCGGGGCACCGCGCACCTGCATGACGCGAATCGCATGGGCGGCGTCTTCCATGGTGTGGAGTTTCGCGATCTCGAATGCATAGGGAAACTTCGTCTGGTCGATGATCTCGACAGATGCACCGTCTTCCGCGAGCCAGATCGTGCGATATTTCTTTCCGTCGACATTCATGGCAAAACTCCCGGAATTCAGCGAATTGTTTCTGCATAACCCATGAATAGGGCACAGACCAGTGCGGCACTGCTGGTCTCAGGGTTAAAAATCTCCTAATCTCAATTAACCATGAATGGATCATTGCCGGTGGATAGCCTGAGGAGAAGGCCTGCAAGCCTGTCTTCCTGACGGGGGAGTCGGATAGGACTCTAGGGTGTGGACCCATAAACCAGCGGCAAAAAAAACGGAGTCAGGCGCCTCATGTCTGAAATGCAGGATAACGTTGTCCCCCATACGCGCATGCGGTCCTTGCGCGATGCGATCCGCAAGGTTCAGCTTGGCGAGGTCGAGCGCTCGGACGTGGTGGTCGAACTGCAGGAAACAGAACGGGCCAGGCTGGATATGCTGGCGGACGAGCTGAAGGATGTCTTTACGGAGATCCCTGACGACGACGATCAGTTCTCGCTGCAGATCATCTCCGGTTCAACGCCGCGCCTGTGGATCGATGCCACCAGCCATGTGGCCGTCGGCGGCGACCGCCGTACCTATCGGTTCCTGAAGGATACGCGCCTTGGCCGTGTCGTCATCCTGGAAACCGCAAACATCGACGACATGGCCGATTGCCTGACCGAGTATATCGCCGAACGGGTGCTGGAGCGGGAAAAGGCGCTTGAGGGGGATTGGCTCAACAACCGGCTGCGCGAAGTCGCGCTCGACTCCAAGGTGATCCGGGTCAAGGAAAGTCGCACACCCTGGCTGGCTGTCGCCGGCGCTTTCGGCGTGGGCATCGCAGCAGGTGTCGTCGGTCTGGTCGCCTTCGCCTGGTTCGCCAACCCGTTCTGATACCGGTTGGCGGCCTGAGCCGGCAGACTTGAATTCAGACCCTGTCGGGAATGGTCAGCTGATGGTCCTCCAGCAGCGTGACCGGCGTGTCCGGCTCGGCAAAGCCATGTTCTTCCATGCGGCATGTCCAGCCGGGGCCGGTTTTTTCGATCGTAAAGAGATTGTAGCGGGCGGCCGGTTTGGAGCCTCCCGGCGCGCTCGTCGCCGAGGGAACGCCGATGACCGGGACCGGGCCGTTCGGACCATCGATATTGTCGATGCTGGCGATATGGGTGTGTCCGTGCAGGATCAGTTCGGCGCCCGCCTTCTTGACGACCGCCCGTACCCTTGATGCGTCGGAAAGCCGTTTGTGCCAGCGCGTGGCGTTCTTGAACGGCGGGTGATGCAGCATCACGACCCGAAAGAGATCCTCTTTGCCGAGGTCTTCCAGTATCTTCTTCAAGCGCTTGCTCTGGCGGCTGCCGACACGGCCTGTCGCGAACCAGGGAGCGCTTGCGCGGCCGGTCGTGACGCCGATGAGGGCAACGCCGTCACGTCTGCGGATATAGGGGAAAGTGGCTTCAGGTTTGCCGCGTTCGGAAGGCGCGTCCTGCGCGTCGTCGCCGGACATATACGGCCACCAGGCCTTGCGGGCCTTGCGGACGGCTCCGCGGACATAGGCGTCGTGATTGCCCGGGACGACGGAGACATTTTCCGGCTCGCCGACTTCTTCCAGCCAGGTTCTTGCGCCCGAGATTTCCAGCGGAAGGGCGATATTCACCAGATCACCGGTGACCGCAATGTGGTCCGGCGCCTGGATCTTCATGTTTTCGACAAGCTGTTCCAGGTAGCTGCCGCCCATGATCCTCGAGCGGTTTCGATGCCAGTTCAGATAACCGAGCAGACGTTTTGAAAACAGTTGCAGGAGTTTGGGATCCGGCAGAGGACCCAGATGCGGATCGGACAGATGGGCAAGCTTGAACATGGGAGCGCATCTTCAAAGCAAAAAGCGCCGCGTCAAGGAAAATAACGCGGCGCTTTGAATTTTACGGCAAACCTAGAGGATCAGGCGGAGGCCCTAGAGCGTTTGACCTGAGGCTTCGCGGTCTGGCCCTTTCCGGCAGGGGAACCGCCGACGGTGCGGGTGGTCTCGCGCAACGTGGCGCCGACTACATTCACAAAACCGAACATCGGTTATCTCCGTGTGAGATCCGTTACCAGACTTAGTAGTTGGTCGGGAAGGTTGCGAGGGCTGCAGCAATGCGCGGATTGCTGAGATCGATTGCCGGTTTCCACTGATAGTGGCTGCGGCGGATACGGCGTTTGCCAAACAGGGCGCTGAACATCGGATTTTCCTTCAAGGGCGGCAAACGTTTTGGTTGCCTGCAAATTCATCAAGTTGCACGTTATGTATGCAAGTAACGCCCAAATGAGTAGCGTTATTCTGATCTGCCTGCCCTGCAAGAAATGCATGGGTTAATTAAGTTTTACTTCACAATTCGGTCTTGTCCTTTGAGGTGAATGTTGAGGATCCTGTCTTGTCTGCAGACCCGATGGACCACGCGGCTGCTCCAGGGGATCAGCCGCCTACGCAACCCCTACACGCTTGGTGTGAGGGTCATCGTCGAGGATGCGCAGAACCAGATCCTGCTGGTCCGGCACAGTTATGTGGCAGGCTGGTATCTGCCGGGCGGTGGTGTCGACAGGGGCGAGACCCTGGAGGAAGCAGCCCGTCGGGAGGTTCAGGAAGAGGTTGGCATTGCCTGCGTCAGCCGGCCGGTCCTGCTGAATGTCTATCTGAACGAGCAGGCGTCGGGCCGGGATCATGTCGGCCTGTTTCACATTCAGGACTGGATACAAGACGCAGGTTTCCTGCAGCCCAATGCGGAAGTGCTGGAGGCCGCGTTTTTCGCACTGGGGCAATTGCCGGAAGATGTCAGCGGAGCGACCGTCCGGAGGCTGGCAGAATTTCAGGCAGGGGAATTCCCGTCCGCCCGATGGTAGGGCCGGGACGACAGCGCGTTCAGGCAGCTGCTTTCAGGCGGCCGCGGTCATGCGGTCTCATGAAGTCGAGGTCCGGGCCGAGCGGGACGATGCGGTGCGGGTTGATGCTTTCATGGGAGCCGTAATAGTGCTGCTTGATCGTCGCCATATCCACCGTGTCGGCAATGCCCGGCACCTGGTAAAGCTCACGCAGGTAGCCTGACAGGGCAGGATAGTCCTCGATGCGGCGGATGTTGCATTTGAAGTGGGTGGCATAGACCGCATCGAAACGCACAAGCGTGGTGAACAGACGCCAGTCGGCTTCGGTCATGCGCTCGCCGGCCAGATAGCGTTGCCCCGTGAGCCGGTCTTCCAGGAAGTCCAGTGTCTCGAAGAGGGCCGTCACGGCTTCATCGTATGCGTCCTGGGTCGTGGCGAAGCCGGATTTGTAAACCCCGTTGTTGACGGTGTGGTAGACGCGTTCGTTGATCGTGTCGATTTCCTGGCGAAGATCCTCGGGATAGAAATCCTCACTTGAGCCGGTGAGACCGTCGAACGCGGAATTGAACATCCGGATGATTTCGGAAGATTCATTGCTGACGATGGTGTTCTCCCGCTTGTCCCAAAGGATCGGCACCGTGGTGCGGCCGGTATAGTGCGGGTCCGCCTTCACATAGATGTGCCAGGCGTATTTCGCGCCTGTGTGCGGGTCGATCTTGGCGAACTCCCAGCCGTTCTCCAGCATCAGCGGCTGTACCGCCGACAGGGAGATCAGATCTTCCAGCCCCTTCAGCTTTCGGAAAACCATGGTGCGATGCGCCCAGGGGCAGGCATAGGAGACAAACAGGTGATAGCGGTCCGGCTCGGCCCTGAAACCACTTTTCCCGCTGGGACCGGCGCTTCCGTCAGCCGTGATCCAGTTGCGGAAAGAGGACTCCTTGCGGACAAAGCGTCCGCCGGTTGATTTTGTATCGTACCACTGGTCTTTCCAGACGCCGTCAACCAATAAACCCATATCTTTCTCCCTGGACCAACCCGTTTCATGCGCGGAGACCTGAAACGGGTCCGCCCGGTTTTGACCTGTTGAAATTTCGAAAGTCCTGCAACCGTCGAAATGCTGTCTTCCAATACCGCAGTACGTCGTGCGCGTACCGCGAAAATCAATCGGCTGAATGGTTTGTTCGAAGAAGCTGAACAATCCCGGTGCGCAAAAAGCGCTGGACCTGGTGCACGTTTGCATGGTAACCGCTTGGCCCTCATACGAAGGAAATGCCGGGGATATATCGAAGTTCCCCGCGCGACTTTAAGAGACTGGGAAAAATGACCGCAGGTCTGACACTCCGACGACGAACCGGCCGACGAGACATTTCTCGTCCGCACCGTCGCGGCTGACCTGATCCCGGACTTCCTTGATATGTTTCATCTGGGCCATCGGCAGGCGCGCCTTTCCTGAAGACTGCCTGCTGAGTACAGAAAAATGAAACAGACCTCCTGGGTTATCCGGCCCGAAGACGCCTCCGATGTCACCGCAATCGATACCCTCCAGGCCGAAGCCTTCGGACCGGGCAGATTTGCGCGGACCGCATTCCGTATCCGGGAAAACATACCGCATCGCGGGGACCTGTCCTTCGTCGCTCTGGTGGGCGCGCAGGTTGCAGGCTCGATCCGCCTGACGCCGATCAGCATCGGGCAAAGCAAGGCGCTGCTTCTGGGGCCGCTGACAGTTTCTCCCGATTTCAAGAACCGCGGTCTCGGCAAAGCGCTGATGCGCACCGCCATGGATGCTGCCGAAGCTGCAGGCGACACGGCCGTGCTTCTTGTGGGAGACGCGCCTTACTACAGCCCGTTCGGCTTCCAGCAGGTGCCTTTCGGCCGCATCACCCTGCCGGGACCTGTCGATCCGGCCCGCCTGCTCATCGCGCTGCTGAACGGCAGCGAGATGCCTGAAGGCGCGGTGCATGGCGGGCAGCTTTAGGGAACGGGCTCTGCTGTCCCGCGACCGGGGACGACTGGTACTTCCCCTTTAGCGTCCTTCGCGGTACCAGGTGAGCGATAGCGCTCCAAGGAGCAGGGCAAGACCGAGAAGGCCGATCATCAGCGGATAGCGGTCAACGCCGTTGAGGACGCTGGCCTCCGTCGCCTTCAGGCCGATCCAGCCGTTTCCGGCGTAACTTGCCGACTGGCGCATGGAGACGACGCGCGGCAAATCCAGCTCGCCGCCGATATCGCGCAGGCGCCGGGACACGCCACCTGTCGCCTCGCTGATCGGGTCAAGAACTTCGGTCGTGGACAGGACATCGGTATATTCGCGCGGATTTTGCGGTCCGACGTGAATGAGCGCATTCATTTCTCCGTCAGAGACGGCAAAAAGCCCTGTTTCGCTGACTGGCAGGCTGCCGCGCCACAGACCGGGCTCCTGCTCGGCCATGGCGATATCCCAGCGTTCGCCCGTGGGTGAGACAACGTTCACATCGCCGACCGTATCGCCGAGTGTCTGGCGCTCGATGACCAGCTCCTGACCTAGAAGCGATACATTCAGCGCTTCTTCCTCGAGATCAGGCTCCTGCATCAGCCAATGGGCCAGGCGGCGCAGCAGCGGCACATGCGGTCCGCCGCCTTCAAAGCCGCGCGCCCACAGCCAGACGTGATCTGACAGCAGCATGGCGACGCGTCCTTCGCCCTCCCGGTTCAGCACCAGAAGCGGCGTATCGCTGGGCCCGGACATCAGGGCCTGGCCGGCGTCAAGTTCGGTATCGACCGCCCGGAACCAGCGGCTCCAGGCCGGCGGATCCTGTTCCGCGCCGGGCAGGCCTCTCGTGACGGGGTGACGTTTTCCGATGTCGGCGAGCGTGGCATGGAAAGGTTGTTCCAGGACGGTGCCTGTCGGCCGGGCAGGAAGGATGGGGGCAAGCGGGGTTCTGTAAAGACTGCCGCCTTCGGCGTAATCGGGGCCGCCGGCCAGCAGGACCGCGCCGCCATCGCGCACATAACGGGCGATGTTGTCGAAATAGAGCATCGGCAGCACACCGCGACGCACGTAGCGGTCAAAGATGATCAGGTCGAACTCGTCGATCTTGACGGAGAACAGCTCGCGGGTCGGAAAGGCGATCAGCGACAGCTGGTTGATGGGGGTGCCGTCCTGCTTTTCAGGCGGGCGCAGGATTGTGAAATGGACAAGGTCGACCGAGGCATCCGATTTCAGCAGATTGCGCCAGGTACGTTCGCCTGCATGGGGGGAACCGGAAACCAGCAGCACACGCAGATTTTCCCGGATGCCGTCGATTGTGACGACGACCCGGTTGTTCAGCGTGGTCAGTTCATCGTTCAGGGGCTCGGCGTCGAATTCGAAGATATTGTCGCCGCCATGGGCGATCTCGACGGGAATATCGATCTTCTCACCCGTGCGGGCGGTGCGCTGAGTGACGACATCGCCATCGCGCTTGACTGTGACGCGGACTTGGTCGCCCGGTCCGGTTCCCTGGCCCTGGTCGACCACGGTCATGCTGACGGTCTGCTCCGATCCCACGAGACCGAACCTGGGGGCCTTGTCGAGGACGAGGCGCCGGTCGCGTTCGTCCGGCGTTCCGGTAATCAGGCCGTGCACGGGGGCATCGAAGCCAAGGGCACCGGCATTTTCCGGTATGTCGTGGATCTGGCCGTCGGTTACGACGATGACGCCGCCGACCCGTTCGGGCGGCACATCCGCCAGACCGTTGGACAGCGTGTTAAAGACTTCCGTTCCGTCTCCGGATCCCGAATTGCGCGCTTCCAGTACCCGGGTTTCAAATCCCTCCAAGGCTCCGATCCGCTCCTGCAGGAGTTCCGCGGCTTCTTCGGTCGTCGACTGGCGGTCGGCGAGACGCTGGCTCTGGCTCTTGTCGACAACGAGGGCGACGACACTGGTCAGCGGTTCCCTGTCTTCACGCTCGACGGCCGGATTGGCCAGTGCCAGGAGTAGCAGGGCCATGGTGCCTGCCCGCAGGACCCAGCCGCGCAGCTTGAGGAACCCTGTTACCGCAGCGACAAGGACCGCGACGGCAATGCCGGCGTAGAGTGCCCACATGGGCAGCAAGGGGTCGAAGGAGAGGGACCAGACCATCGGGGTTCCTATTGTCCAAGCCGTTCGAGCAGGGCAGGGATATGCACCTGGTCGGCTTTGTAGTTGCCGGTCAGGCCGTACATGACGATGTTGACGCCGGACCGGAAGGCATAGTCGCGCTGCGACAGACTGTTCGGCACCGTCGGAAACATGAATTCTCCGGTCTCGGAAATCGCCCAGGCGGCGGCAAAGTCATTTCCGGTGATCAGGATGGGGGAAACCCCGTCGCCGGCGCGCACTGGTCGATCACCCCTTGCCGTGCTTTCCTCCAGGCTTTCCACCCACAAGGGGCTGGTCGCATAACGGCCGGGAAATGAATCAAGCAGATAAAACGCCTTGGTCAGCACATGATCGAGGGGAACCGGCTCAAGCGGCGGGACATCCAGGTCTTCGAGAATCTCACGCAGTTTGAGGGTTGCCGGTGTGGAGGCAAATTCGTTGGCGGTCGCGTTGATATGGTCGCGCGTGTCGAACAGGATCGTGCCGCCATTGCGCATGAAGGTGTCGATGCGCGCGATCGTTGCGTCGTCGGGTTTGTCCGCGGCCGGATCGATCGGCCAATAGAGCAGGGAATAAAAGGACAGTTCGTCTCTGGCGATATCAATTGCAATCGGCGATCCTGGTTCAAGAGCGGTGCGCTCGGCGAGGAACTGGGTCAGGCCGGAGAGGCCTGCGGCGCTGGTGTCGTCGATTTCCGGATTGCCGGTCAGCACATAGGCGAGCCGGGTCTGCAGGGTCGATTCCAGAGCCTGCACGTCCGCTGAAGTGGACTGTGCACGGGCGGCATCGGGCGTGACAGCCGCCAATGCCATTCCGCCAACCGCGATGGCAAATGCCATGCTCGCGGCCCTGCCGCGAAGCCCGAGACGGCTCAGGCCGCCGGCCAGCAGGAAGACGGCGATCGCATCGACGACCATCAAAAGGAAAGCCAGGGTGAAGAACACGGATCTGAGGTCCAGAGGATCGGAGGCGGGATAGGGGGCTTCTGTGGCGTCGCCTTCGAAGGCGGCAAGATCCAGCGGCAGAAGGGCATCGTCGCTTTGCATCAGGTTCAGCGCGCGGAAACCGTCTTCCGTGCCGTAGAGGCCCGGCGGTGTCCTGCGGCTGGCTTCCGCTTCGCGGAAAGCGGCGGCGCCGACCGGCGTGACTTCAACCGGCGGCGGGCCGAAGCGGCCATAGCCGTCGAGAAGGCGCAGCGGCGGCAGAACACTCTGGGACGGTGTGCCGTCCTCGGCGGTTTCGGAAGCTGCCGCGACATTGGAGACGGCGAGGATCCGGCGCAGCATGTTCAGGAAAACGCCGGACAGCGGCAGGTTCGACCATGAGGAGTCCGCGGTAACGTGAAAGAGCACCACACTGCCGGCTCCGATGGAGACAGCGGTGACCAGTGGCGTGCCATCCTCCAGCATCGCCCATGTGCGGTCGGGTAGATCGGACGTGGGCTCCGCCAGAACCTGACGGGTGACGGCCACTTCCTCGGGCACCTTCAGGCCGGAGAAGGGCGAACCTTCGGGGAAAGCTGCAAGATGCTGAGGCTGTTTCCAGGAGAGGGAACCGCCGAGTGAGCGGTCACCGGCCCTGAGACGCACGGGGATCAGCTCGTCGCTGCCGCCGGCGGTTCGGGGGCCGGCAAAACGCACTAGCGTGCCGCCGTTCTGCACCCAATCGCGCAGGGTCTGCACCGTCGTGTCGGGCAGGCGGCCGACATCGGCCAGTACCAGTACCGAGATGCCCTGATCGATCAGGGCGGGCACGGCTACGGCGATGTCGCTGTCCCGGGGACGGCGGATGTCCGAAAACGGAGCGAGTGCGCGCTCAAGGTAGTAGACCGGCGACAGAAGCGGCTGATCGAGATCGCCGGACTGGCCGGAAATCAGGCCAACGGTCCGTCGGCGCCAGCTGTCGTCGACAAGTTGCACGGCCCCGGCCGCTGCCTGTCCGGAGATTTCCACCCGGGCGATATCGTTGCGCAGTTCGCTCGGCAGGTCGAAGCTGGCCGTGGTTTCAGTGGCATCGGCGTCAAAACTGGCCTGAACCTCGCCAAGCACGAGCCCCTTGAGATCGAGGGCCCTTATGGTCGCGGAGCTGAGTTGCTGGTCCGGATGACGGACAACCGTCAGTGAAAGCGCGTCCGCGTCGTTCGCCAGATCTTTCAGGCCCATAGGCGTTTCGAGACCGGTCAGAACCGTGACGGGGACCTGGCCGATGGTTTGCGCGAGATCGGTCAGGAAGCTGTCCCGGGTGCTGGTGCTGTCGGAGAGCCAGACGACGGCGCCGGGAGGCGACGAGCGGGCCGCTTCGCGCAGACCGATGTTCAGTTCGCTGCGCCGTGGCGG
The DNA here is from genome assembly GCF_947496995.1 of uncultured Roseibium sp. Classification (GTDB taxonomy): domain Bacteria; phylum Pseudomonadota; class Alphaproteobacteria; order Rhizobiales; family Stappiaceae; genus Roseibium. The sequence continues at coordinate 150,120 of NZ_CANMFD010000003.1, read as the reverse complement.
ATAGGGCCGGGGTTCCAGGGCACGCAGTTTTTCAAGGGCGCTTGCAGCGGCCTCCGGCGTGAAATTCTGGGCGGGTCCCTCGGCGGTGGCGGCAAACAGCACCGGCTGGCCGTCCTGCTCGGCAGTCATGAGGATCTGCTCGGCCGCGCTCACCTGCGCGCCCCAGCCTCTCGCGGAGGTCCAGCCGTTGTCCACCAGCATCCAGAGCACACCTTGCCCGGTTTCGACCGGTTCGGCGGAGCGCCAGACAGGGCCGGCGAGGGCGACGATCAGGATGGCGGTCAGAAGCAGGCGCAAGAGGGTCAGCCACCAGGGGCTGCGCTGCGGCGTTTCCTCGTGCTGATCGATGCCGAGCAGCAGGCGCGTGGGCGGAAAGGCGATTTCACGCGGGCGCGGCGGGGTCATCCGCAACAGCCACCAGATGACCGGCAAAAGGGCGAGCGCCGCCAGGATCCAGGGCGCGGTGAACGTCAGGGGCAGACCGGCTAACACGGGTCAGACGCCTCCTCTCTGCATGACATCCAGCGCACCCGAAAGCGCGCTGTGCAAGACCAGCAAGGGTTCGGATGCCGGTCGGTCCGTATGATGAAGAACATAGGTCCATCCAGCCCTGCGGGCCATGTCCCGGATTTCCGCCCTGTGGGCTTCCAGCTTGTTCTTGTAATCCTCGCGCCAGTTCTCGGCCCGTCCGGCCGTCAGGCGGATGCCTCTTTCCGGGTCGGTAAATTCGACGCGGCCGTCAAAGGGAAAGGTTTCCTCTATAGGGTCGAGCACCTGGACCAGATGACCGCGGGCGCCGGTGCCCGCCAGTCTGGCGATCCATTCGGCGATTTCCTCGAGGGGATCGAGGAAGTCGGAGATCAGCACTACATCCGCAAAGCGTTTCACCGCGATGGTGTCTGGCAGGGCGACAGGTCTGGAAAGATGGGTCAGGGCGTCGGCGAGCCTCTCGGCGGCGCGGCGGTCGGAAAACGGCCGTGTCAGACCCGGAAGGCCGATGCGTTCGCCGGTTTCCGCCAGCATGTCGGCCAGCGCCAGAATGAGCACGATGGCCCGGTCGCGCTTGCTGACGCCCGCAAGACGGGACTGAAAGACCATCGACGAGGAAAGATCGGCCCAGAGCCAGACCGTATGAGCGGCTTCCCATTCCCGTTCGCGGACGTAAAGACTGTCGTCCCGGGCGGAGCGGCGCCAGTCGATGCGCTTTGCCGGTTCTCCCATGTTGAAGGGACGGAACTGCCAGAAGCTTTCGCCGGGACCGGCGCGGCGGCGGCCGTGCCATCCGGAGATGATGGAACTGGCGACATGGTTGGCATCGACCAGCAGATCCGGCAGCGCGTCCGCGACTGTACGAGCTTCGCCGATCACATTCGGCCATGTGCCCTGGTCAATGCCTGCCGTCGTGCTACTGGGATCCATTCCGTCTGGCTCCTGGGAGAGTGTGGGTGGGATCAGGCGATCTTCTCTTTGACCCGGGTGATCACGTCGCGGACTGTGTGCCCGTCCGCCCGCGCGGCGAAGGTCAGGGCCATGCGGTGCTGCAGGATCGGTTCGGCAAGTGCGAGAACGTCGTCCACGGAGGGCGCCAGACGGCCATCCACAAGCGCGCGGGCCCGCACGGTCAGCATCAGGGCCTGACTGGCGCGTGGTCCCGGTCCCCAGGCGATCAGGTTGGTGACGTCCGAAGCGGCAGCGCCTTCTTCCGGCCGCGCAGAGCGCACGAGCTTGAGGATAGCCTCCACCACGGATTCGCCAACCGGCATGCGGCGCACGAGTTGCTGATATTCCATCAGTTCCTCGGCTGTCATGGCGGTTCGGGCCGTGGCCTGCTCGGCTCCGGTGGTTTCCAGCAGGATACGCCGTTCTGCCTCCAGATCGGGATAGTGAACGTCGATCTGCATCAGGAAGCGGTCGAGCTGGGCTTCGGGCAGCGGGTAGGTGCCTTCCTGCTCGAGCGGGTTCTGGGTCGCGAGCACATGAAAAGGCCGCGGGAGGTTATGAGGATTTCCCGCCACCGTGACGTGATATTCCTGCATGGCCTGCAGCAGCGCCGACTGGGTGCGCGGGCTGGCACGGTTGATCTCGTCGGCCATCAGAAGCTGGGAGAACACGGGGCCGGGGATGAAACGGAAGGAACGGCCGCCATCCGAGCTCTGTTCCATCACTTCGGCACCGAGAATATCGGAGGGCATCAGGTCCGGGGTGAACTGAATCCTGCGAGCGTCGAGCCCGAGCACGGTGCCGAGCGTCTCCACAAGCTTGGTCTTGGCGAGCCCGGGAACGCCCACCAGAAGCCCGTGGCCGCCGGCGAGGATGGTGACGAGGGTCTGCTCGACCACGGTTTCCTGCCCGAAGATGATCCGTGCAATGTCCGCCCTGGCGTCCGTGATGCGGTTGACCGCACGCTCGGCGTTCTCCGCCACGGCGGCAAGATCCTGTTCGGTCGGGGTGTTGGGGGAAACAACGCTCATTAATCACCTTTCCCTTAATTCATCTTCCGGCGGCCGTGCCGGAATGGAAAGCGCCCTGCTCAGGCTGCTGCGACTCAAACACTCTGACACCATATGAAAGGGTAGATAAGGCGCAAATGTGCGCCATACAGTGGAAAGGTCGAAGAATCTTTCCATGGATTGGGGAAAACTCGCGCTTTTGCGGGGCTGAAAAAGAACAATGACAATTGCGAGAGGATCGGAACTGTTAAATTTCGCGGTGCCTTGCGCCCTGACTCGCACGTGTTTCCCTTGTAGGAATGATGGCGGCGGCGAAATTGCCGCCGGTGAAAACCTCACATCCGGCCGGAGAAGAGAAGATCCATGACCGACCGTTCCACCGATATCGGCAAGATGATGCCGGAAGGCCTGAAAGCGCTGATGAGCCGCGCGGATGGCGGGGATCGCGCGCTGCCTCCGGTGGAAAAATGGAATCCGCCCTTCTGCGGGGATCTCGACATCCGGATCGCGCGGGACGGAACCTGGCACTATCTCGGTTCACCCATCGGCCGCGAACGGCTCGTCAGGTTGTTTGCGTCGGTGTTGCGCAAGGATGCGGACGGCAGGCACTATCTGGTCACTCCGGTGGAAAAAATCGGCATCACCGTGGAGGATGCACCTTTGCTCGCCGTCGAAATGGCGGTGGAGGGCGAGGGGGAAAACCGGGCTGTGACGCTTCGGACAAATCTCGGGGATCTCGTGACCGTGGGACCCGATCATCCGCTGCGGTTTGAAAAAGAAACGGACAGCGGCGGCCTCAAGCCCTATGTTCTTGTCAGAGGCAGGCTCGAGGCGCTGTTCACGCGCGCCCTGATGTATGAGCTTGCGGACATGCTGGAAGAACGAGAAGAGGGAAATGGTGTGGCATTGGGGGTCTGGAGCGGAGGTGCGTTTTTCAACCTGCCTCGCGACCTGCTCGACGCGCCGGAATGAACACCCGATCCCTGAAACGAACCCAGACGGCTGACTTCATGACTGCTCCCCTTGTGAACACTTCAAGTACCGGATCCGACTGGGCGCAGTACCTGCGGGAGCGCCTCGCGGACGCCTCAGAGCGAAACCGTGAACTGGAAACGGGCGACCACATTCTCAACCCGGATCTGGGCCCCTATGCAAGATGGGAGGGCCCGCCCCGGGATGCCGCCGTCCTGATCGGACTGGTTGACAGCCGGGATGGTCCAAATGTGATCCTGACCCAGCGCACCGGGCATCTGAATTCCCATGCGGGCCAGATCGCCCTGCCCGGAGGCAAGATCGATCCGCAGGACGAGGGGCCGGTCGCCGCTGCGCTGCGGGAGGCAGAGGAGGAAATCGGTCTCCAGCCGAAGCGTGTCGAGCTTCTCGGCAGCCTGGCACCCTACCTGACCGGCTCCGGCTATCGCGTCGTTCCGGTCGTCGGGGCTGTCACGGAGGCAACCGCTTTCCGTCCAAATCCGGAGGAAGTCGATGACATATTCGAAGTGCCTCTGGCTTTTCTCATGGACCCCGCCAACCACCAGAAGTTGAGCCGGAACTGGGAGGGGCGCCGGCGCTACTTTTACGCCATGCCCTTCGGTGAACGGTATATCTGGGGTGTTACCGCCGGTATCATCCACTCCTTTTACGAAACGGTATATCGCTGATGCTTCGAATTGTCCTTACGCACCTGTTTCTGTTTCTGCTGCCGTTCTTCTGCTACGCGCTCTGGCTGTGGCTCAGCAAGCGGGGCGGCCATCCGGATCGCTGGTCCAAGGGGCCGATCGCCTGGCTGACGCTTGCCGGGCTCGTCCTGGTCATTGCGGGTCTCGCCGGAATGGCCATGCTCGAGCGCGGTCCGCAAGGCATGGACTTCACACCGTCCGGAATGCAGGACGGCGTTTTTGTTCCCGGACGGTTCGAATAACACCATGTCATCTGCTGCGGACGACATACTTGCCCGGGCGGACTGGCTGCAGAGCGCGGCTGTCCAGGCTGTGTTCTCCGCCATCGAACAGGATGGCGACGAGGCGCGCGTCGTCGGCGGCGCCATTCGCAATACGCTTCTGGGGCATCCGGTGCCGGACGTCGATATCGCGACCACCGCCTTGCCGCAGGACGTGATGGCGCGTGCGCGCGCAGCTGGCCTGAAAGCCATTGGAACCGGCCTCGACCATGGAACGGTGACTGTCGTGAGCCGCGGGTTCCCGTATGAGGTCACCACCTTGCGCGAAGACGTGGAGACCTTCGGACGCCAGGCGCGGGTGGTCTTCGGCACAAACTGGGTGAGGGACGCAGAGCGCCGGGATTTCACCATGAACGCGCTCTATGCCGACAGGCATGGCCGTCTGTACGATCCTCTTTCCGGCCTGAAGGATTGTCTTGCCGGGCACGTCCGCTTCATCGGCGACCCGGATGCGCGCCTCCGCGAAGACTATCTCCGCATCCTGCGCTTCTTCCGGATCTTTGCCGCCTACGGCGAGGGCGACATGGACAAGGACGGATTGGGGGCCTGCTTGCGACAGAGAGAGGGCCTGCGGCAGTTGTCCGGCGAACGGATCGGTCACGAGATGCGCCGTCTCCTGCGTGCGCGGCGGGCTGCCCCGGCCGTGCGCCTCATGAACGACTGCGGGCTCTGGGAAATCGCAACGGGGGGACTTGCGCGCATCGAGGACTTCGATGCCTTGCGCGGACTGGAAGACCTTGCCCCGGAGACCAGGGACGCGGAACTTGCACTGGTCGTTCTTGCCGGTTTCGTTCACGAGGATCTCGAACGGGTCTGCGACCGGCTCCGCCTTTCCAATGCGGAAGGCAAGAGGATGAAAGCCGCCTGGGCGGTGATGAAACGGTTGAAAGATCCGCTCAACCTGCCATCCGCCGCCGCGCTTCTTTACGATTTCGGCCGCCAGGGGGCTATCGACGGGCTGCTCGCGGTGTGGGCGCAGCTGCGGGCCCGGAAAGCCGCGGGCGATGACAGGTTTGCCGATCTGCTTTCAGATCTGCGGACGGAACCTGTGCCGGAGTTCCCCCTGAAGGGGGCCGACCTGATCGGGGCGGGGCATCCGCCAGGCCCTAAACTAGGTAGTTTTCTCAAGTCTTTGGAAGAAGAGTGGCGCGGAAGTGGTTTTTTGCTCAGCAAAAAGGAACTTATGGGGCGCTTTACAGGATGATTTTAAGCGTATTTTAAAGAAAATTGCGCGTTCTCTGCTAGAGTTTGTTCATGATTAAACGGTTAGACTTGTCGTGAGCATTTAAATGGACTCGAGTTGGGGGCAGAGAGTGGAAATTGTTCTGATTTCGGACGGACCTCTTCCAGTCGATTCACCTGCGCGCAAGCTCCCTTTTTTCTTCGCCGCGCGGCTGGTCGATATGGTCAGCTTGTCGCCGCGAACGGTTGTGGACGCAAAAATCGCTGTCGTGGAATTGCAGGACGCAACCGATGCCGGACTGACAGCGCTCAAGGCGGCCTGGGACCATCTCGCCTCTGTTCCGGTCATCTGCCTGGTTGACAGGAAGTCCCGCCGAGAGACCATTCAGGCTGCGGCGCTCGGAAGTTCGCAATTATGCGATCGCGACGCCCCGCTCATTCTGCTGCTGAAACGGATCAACGCTCTCGTCAACGAAGACCTCTGTGCTGCCCTGCCTGAGGATGCGCCCGCGCAAACCGTTGAAGCCTACCGGAAAAGCAACGCGTTTCTGCAAAGCCTCTGCCTTTCGGCTGTGGAAGGCTCACCCATCCAGATGAATCTCCTGAACGCCAGCGCCGAAGAACTGCTGGAGGCGCTCTCGCTCCACGGTCTCTCGCCCTGGCTGGAGGCCGTGCATACCCATCACAGCGGCACCTACAGTCATTCCCTGATGGTGGCCGGTGTTGCGGGCATGTTCGCCATGCATCTGGGCTGGCCGGAAGAAGAATGTAAGGAAGTGATCGCCGGGGGGCTGGTGCATGACATCGGCAAGATGCGCATTCCACTCTCCATTCTCGACAAGCCGGACAAGCTTACCGAAGAAGAACGCAAGATCATAAACAAGCATCCGGTATTCGGCCGCGATATCCTCAAGCCACGCCTGGAAGTTTCGGTCGCAATCAAGAAAATCGCGATCCAGCATCACGAATATCTGGATGGGTCCGGGTACCCGCTGGGGCTGGATGGCAGCCGGATCTCGGCGCAGGTCCGCCTGATGACGATCTGCGACATCTTCTCCGCCCTTACCGAGATACGGGCCTACAAGGATGGCGTTCCGGCTCGGGTCGCCTTCGGTATCATGAAGAAGATGGGACCGAAACTGGACCAGGCCATGTTATCCAGTTTCATGGATATGGTGCTGAAGCGGGATCTCGGCGACGTAAAGCGGACACCGCTGCATGCCAGCGGCGGCGCTGCCGCCTGAAGGCGGTTTACGGCCATTTCACCAGCGGAGGCATTGACGACAGGATGGACGCGACGTTTCCGCCGGTCTTCAGGCCGAAAATCGTGCCTCTGTCGTAAAGCAGATTGTATTCCACGTATCTGCCGCGACGGATGAGCTGTTCCTCGCGCTCGGCCTCCGTCCAGGTTTTCTCGAAATTCCGCCGGACCAGTTCCGGATAGACATTCAAAAATGCCAGTCCGACGTCTTTGGTGAAAGCAAAATCATCTTCCCAGCTGCCGCTGTTGAGGTAGTCGTAAAAGATGCCGCCCACACCGCGCGGCTCGTTGCGGTGTTTCAGATAAAAATAGTCGTCGCACCAGGCCTTGTAGGCTGGGTAGTCCGCAACCTCATGGGCGTCGCAGGCGGCCTGCATTGCCGCGTGGAAGGTTGTCGTGTCCGGGTCGTCCTGGGTGCGCCGGGCATCCAGTACCGGTGTCAGGTCCGCGCCGCCGCCGAACCACTGGCGGGTGGTCACGACCATTCTGGTGTTCATGTGGACTGCGGGAACATGCGGGTTGTGCGGATGGGCAATCAGGCTGATGCCGGACGCCCAGAAGCGCGGGTCTTCCTTGGCGCCGGGAATCTGGCCGCGGAACTCCGGCGAAAATTCACCGTGAACCGTCGAGATATGCACGCCGGCCTTTTCGAACACGCGGCCGTGCAGCATGGACATCACGCCTCCGCCGCCCTTGGCGCCCGAGCTGTCGGTCCGCTCCCAGGGCGTGCGCTCGAACCGGCCCGCCGGCTGATCGGCGAAAGGCCCGGCCAGCGATCCGATATCGTCCTCAAGATCCTCGAAGGACTTGCAGATCCGGTCTCGCAGCTGCCGGAACCAGTCCGGAGCAGTGGTCTTCTTTTCTTCGATACCGTCCGGGATCGGACCGCCACGATTTTCAGGAGAGGCAGCATTCATGTGATCGGCCTTGAAGGTTCTGGACTGTGATCGAAGGAAACTGGATTATTCCGGCGTTTTAGGAAATGAGCCCGTTTGCCGCAAGGCCTCGCCAAGCACCATACCGGCGGAAACCGCCACGTTGATGGAGCGCATGCCCTCGGCCATGGGAATTTTCAACCGGGCATCGGCGGTCTCATGCACCTCCTGCGGAGCGCCGCTGCTCTCACGGCCCATCAGCAGAATATCGTCTCGGCTGAAGGAAAAGTCGGTGTAGCTGGTGTCCGACCCCGTCGTCAGCAGGACGATGCGCTGGTTCCGGTCACGACGCCAGGTGTCGAATTGCGCAAAACTGACATGGCGCTGCATCGACGCCCTTTCCAGATAATCCATTCCGGCCCGTTTGAGCGCGCTGTCGGAGATCGGAAAGCCTGCCGGTTCGATGAGGTGCACGGTGACACCCATGCAGGCGGCAAGACGCAGGATGGTGCCGGTGTTTTGCGGGATATCCGGCTGGTAGAGGGCTATGTCGGGCATCGGGTCCTGGACAATCGGGAACAGGCTGTCGGCATAGCAGCGGCGGACGGCTTTGTCATCGCCACGGCTTCGGCCGTTACATTATTTCCCGTGTCATTTCATTCCCATTTGCGGATCCGTGACCTAGCATGTCGGCAAGATTCGCTCCTGCCCCATGGAGACGCCCGTGTCCCCGCTCTTTCGCCTCTTTGAAACCTGGATCGACCCGTTCCGGGCCCCGCCCAGCAAGGATATGCCGCATAACGGCGTCGCCTTTCTTTTGTATTTCATCAGCCAGGTCCGCTGGCCCTTTGTCGCGATGCTGGCGCTGGGCGGCGCCGCTGCGTTTATCGAAGTCGGTATTTTCAATTTCCTCGGCGATATCGTTGACCTGCTCGACAGTGGCAACAAGGCGACCTTTTTCAGCGACCACGCCTGGACGCTTCTGGGAATGGTTCTGGTCGTGCTCGTGCTGCGAACGGCCACGCTCACACTCATGGCGCTTGTCGAGGAGCAGACCATCGTTCCGGGCTTCTTCAACATGGTGCGCTGGCAATGCCATGGGCGGGTCATGAAGCAGGGCCTCGGTTTTTTCCAGGACGATCTGGCCGGGCGTCTGTCGCAAAAGGTCATGCAATCCGGCCTTTCGGCCGGAGACTTCATGGTCAACCTGCTGCAGGTCGTCTGGTTTATCCTGGTCTATGCCATAACCACGCTGATTCTGGTCACGGAACTGGACCTGCGGCTGGGTGCGATTGTCGGGCTCTGGCTGACCTGTTTCGTCGTGGTCGCATGGGCTTTCGTGCCGCGCGTCCGCGACGCATCCAGAGCGGTTGCTAACTCCTATTCCGGTGTAACGGGCCGTCTCGTCGATACCTATACCAATATCCAGTCCGTGAAGCTGTTCGGCTCCACGGTGGAGGAAAGCCAGGGCGCCAAATCCGCAGTCGAGGCCTTTATCGGCAAACTGCGGGCATTCACCCGCCTGCTGACCACCGTCCGGATGACCATGAACGTTCTCAACGGGGTGATGATCGTCGCGATCACAGCCATGGCGCTCAAGGCGTGGCAGTACGGAGCCATCAGCAACGGTCACGTCGCCTTTGCGCTCAGCCTGGTTCTGCGGCTGAACATCCTGCTCAACCGGCTGTTCAACCAGCTCAACGGTCTGTTCCGTCATTTCGGGTCGCTCCAGGACAGCATGGAAACCATCGTCAAGCCGATAACGCTTTCCGACATGCCCAATGCCCGGGACCTCACGGTGCCGGCCGGAGCGGTGAAATTTGAAAACATCCGCTTTCACTATGGCAGGAAAGACGGCGTGATCGATCATCTGAACCTGTCGATCGAGCCCGGGGAGCGGCTGGGTGTGGTCGGACCTTCGGGGGCGGGCAAAACCACCCTTGCGAGCCTTCTGCTACGGTTCTTTGACGTGGAATCCGGGCGGATCCTTGTCGATGGCCAGGATATCAGGAACGTGTCGCAGGACACCCTGCGCCGATCCATCGGCATGGTGACGCAAGACCCGTCCCTGCTTCACCGTTCGATCCGGGAAAACATACTTTACGGGCGAACCTCGGCCAGCGAAGAGGAAATGATCGAGGCTGCCCGCAAGGCGCATGCCCTCGATTTCATCCAGGGGCTCGAGGACAAGCGCGGCCGCAAGGGCTTTGATGCGTTCGCCGGGGAACGCGGGGTCAAGTTGTCGGGCGGCCAGCGTCAGCGCATTGCCATCGCGCGGGTGCTTTTGAAGGATGCCCCGATCCTCGTACTCGACGAGGCGACCTCGGCACTGGATTCGGAAGTCGAAGCGGCGATCCAGGAAAACCTGCAGGGATTGATGACGGGAAAGACGGTGATCGCCATTGCTCACCGCCTGTCGACGATTGCCGCCATGGACCGCCTGATCGTCATGGATAAGGGGCGTATCGTGCAGGAGGGGAGCCATGAAGCACTTCTGGCCGATGAAACCGGTCTTTACGCGCAGCTCTGGCACCGCCAGTCCGGCGGCTTTCTGAAAGCGGAGACCGAACCGGCCTGACGAGGTGATCGAAGCAAAAGGGACCGGCTGATATCCGGGTGGCAACCGGTTGGTGCCGGCGCTTGCGATGGAAAGCCGCTGATCCGCTTCGGCTTCCGGTCCGTAGACCTGCCGCAACCCAAAAAGAGGTTTCCATGCCACAGCTCGTTATCGCCTATTTTCTTACGGTTTCGGTTTTTCTTGCCATTGACTTCATCTGGCTGTCGCAGATCGCCACCCGGTTCTATTTCGACCGGCTGGGGCATTTGATGATGGACAAGCCCAACCTGGCTGCTGCCGCCGGATTTTATGTTGTCTATGTCGTGGGAATTATCATCTTTGCGGTCGGCCCCGCTCTGAAAAACGGCAGTCTGGGGACTGCGGTCGTCTACGGCGCCCTGTTCGGGTTCTTCACCTATGCGACCTATGATTTCACCAACTTCGCAACGCTGAGAAACTGGCCGGTGAGTGTTGTCGTCGTGGATATTGCCTGGGGCACCACTCTGTCGGCCTTCTCGGCCGGTTCAGGCTATTTGCTGACCCGATTGGTCTCCTGAAGGGCAAGACGGACATGCCCTTATGCAAGGGACGTGTCGAGCACAGCACAGGCATCTGAGGTCTTCGTCACGACAGCGAGAGTTGCGCGCGGTCGTCCGATATTGGACGGCATGCAGTTCAAAAAGGTGCAACTGGCATGAATTTTCGCCAGTTCTCGGTCTTAATCCTGTCGGTTTTTGCAAAACCTGCCAGAGCTACAGTTCGATGGGCAAGTAATACCTGACATTAATGACAATATTCATAAACTGCTTTCCTGATTAGAGATTGTATGTGGATTTTCCGCTAAAGTGAAATCCGATCTTTTCCTGATATGAAGGCGGGTTATGTCAGAATTTTTGGCCGGGTTGCCAATTTTGGATCTGATAATCTGTCTGGCGGCGGTGATGGTTTTCTTCGTCATCGGCTATTTATGCGGCTTCAGAAGGAACGCTGCGGCCCATGGTAAAGGTGTGTCGGAATTCGGCAACGACGCCGCCATCCTGAAACTCGTGGTGGAGCATGCCCACGAGGGCCTGGTGATGCAGGACATTTACGGGCGTATCGAATGGAGCAACCCCGCATATTCCCGCATCACAGGTTATAGCGCTGAAGAGATCCGGGGGCGGCGGCCGCAGGAATTCATTCTGGCGCCGGACAGCCAGGTTTCTCCGGAAGAAATCGAGATATACAAGTTCGACCTGACAAAATACCAGTCCGGATACGAGGAGCTGATCCACAACAAGCGCAAGAACGGGGAATATTTCTGGAACCAGCTTACCTTCGCGGTCTTTGAAGGAAACACCCCGGAAGACTCGAAGATCATTGTGATCTGCCGCGATGTCACCAGCCAGGTGGAGCACATGAAAGAGCTGGAGGAGGCTCGCAAAACGCTCAAGCATCAGGCCGAACACGACGATCTCACCGGCATCGCCAACCGCGCAAAACTCTCGCAGTTTCTTCAGGAGGCTGTGGCGGCAGCCAATGAGACGGGCCGGCGGATCGGCATCATCCATTTCGATCTGGATCATTTCAAGGAAATCAACGATGGCCATGGCCACGGTGTAGGGGATGCCGTCCTGCAGCACGCCGCCCATGTGCTCCAATCGGTACTGGGAGACAGGGGCCTTGCCGCAAGGACCGGTGGAGATGAGTTCATTGCGGTTGTTTGCGAGCCGTGCAGCCGCGAGCAGATGCAGTCACTGGGGAACCGGATCCTCGACAGCATGGCAAAGCCTGTCATGGTGGACGGCCAGAGCCTGCAGGTGAGTGTCAGCGTCGGACTGGTACTGGCGAAGGATGCGAAGTGCAGTGTTTCCGAACTGATCAACCGCGCCGACATGGCGCTTTACGCCGCCAAGAAGTCGGGCCGCAGCCGGATCGCCTGGTATACGGATTCCCTGGGGGCGGCGCATCGCCATAAACGCATGACGATGGCGCAACTGGACCAGGACCTGGAAAGCGGTCGGCTGAGCCTGCTCCTGGAACCGCAATACAGTTTCGAACACCGGCGGATCGTTGGCTACGAAGCATCCGCGTGTTGGCTGCACCCTTCCCAGGGGCTGGTCGATCCGGTTGAGATGCTGTCCATGCAGGAAGACGTCAAACGCATCGCCGGAATTGAACATTTTGCGCTGCGCAGTGGCATTGCCGAGATCAAACGACTCCGGGAAACCTCGAACCATCCTTTTTTCCTGTCCGTCAATCTGACGGGCGCGAGCCTCAAGGATGCTGGCTTCAAGGAGGCTGTCGAGGAGTTGTGCGAAGAGAACCTGTTTGCACGGCAGGACATCATCGTTGAACTGGACGAGAAAATAATCCGGCTCGACGAACCCGAGGGGCTTGGAGATCATCTCGGCAAGATTTCCGAGCTCGGCTGCCAGATCGCGCTCGACAAGTTCGGCAGCGGGAATGGCGGCGCCGGCCAGCTCATTCATCTCAACGCAAACGGACTGAAGATCAGCCCGTTGCTGATCTCGGGGCTGAGGGACGGGACAAGTCAGCAGCAACTGGTTGAATCGATCATCCGGCTGGCAGACACGCTCGGGCTGAAAACATCCGCGGCGGGCGTGAACACGGAAGAGGAAGCGGGCATCCTGAGAAAGTCCGGCTGCTCGGTGATCCAGGGAGAGGTGATCTCAAAACCGATGACACCGAGACAAGCGGAGGTGCACATCCGGGATTTCGTGCCGGAGTTCGAAACCCCGTAGAAACGGCTGTGACCCAATGGCAACAGTCGCTCCGTCATGCTGCATTTTGTCGCATTTTCGCTTTTCAACCCCGGTAATTGCGGTTACCAACGTGACCAGTCAACTGTTGATGGTTGGCATTTTCAACCCAAGCAGCCGCCCGGCTGCGCAACCAGGAGGGCTTACATGATAGATCTTTGCATGATCCACCCATCTACCGCCTTCATGGGTTGTCCGGGTTCCGCTGTCTGCTTCCGCTAGGAAGCCACAGCCTCTCTCCATTCTTCATGACCATGCGGTGACCGGCTCAAGCCGTTCCGTCCGAGCTGCACGCACGTAGTCCGCGTGTCTGCCGTCACCACTATTACGATCCCGTTTCGGAGCTGATCCGATGTCTATTCAATATGCGCCGCACGTGGCTGCCCTGGCAGAGCGTTCGGATTTCGAAGTGCCGCCTCCGAAAGAGCCCCAGCCAGGCCTTTTTCGCCGTATCCGCCGCGTTGTGGTCGGCGCAGGGCTCTTTCTGGCACTGACTTTCGCGATTGCCGTGGTGTTTTTCATTCCGGTGCTCGTTTTCAATCTGGGCCGGATCGAGGCTCTGGAAATTGCGGGTGAGCTCATCCCGGCGAGTGTCTTCGCCGGGCAGCTCGTCGCGCTTTTCTGGGGGACGTTCATCCTTGCCCTGACATTTACCTGTCTGGTCGCCGGCTCGCGTCTGTGCGCTCCCGACAGCTTTATTCGCCCGGTTCAGCAACCGCCGCTTCAAGACAGTTCCCTGCATCTGGTGTCTGTCCTGCGGTTGATCGGGTCTGAGAGGTAAACATGTTTGACCGGTTCGAAAAACTCGTCGATCCGTTTGAAAAAACGGAGCTCGATGTGCCGCCGAACGGCTTTTGGGCCTTCTGTTGGTACTACACCAAACCTGTGTGGCCGATCCTGGCCGGTGTGTCCGTTCTCGGCGCGATAATCGCGTTTCTGGAAGTGATGATCTTCACGTTTCTGGGCGAACTGGTCACCTGGCTCGGCTCTGAAAATGCAGAGACATTCTTTCAGGACAACTGGCCGCAGCTGATCTGGATGGGGCTGGTGGTGCTTGTGCTGCTCCCGGGCTGCGCCGCCATCTGGGAAATCCTGTTCCATCAGGGGCTGATGGGCACATATCCCATGTCGGTCCGCTGGCGGGTTCACCGCTATCTGCTGCGGCAGAGCATATCGTTCTACCAGAACGATTTTGCCGGCCGGATCGCCAACAAGCTGATGCAGACGGCGCTCTCGGTTCGGGAAGTCGTGACCCGTATCGCCGACATTCTGGTTTATGTCGCGGTGTATTTCATTGCTGCCCTGTTCGTGGTGGCGGATGCGAGCCTCTTCTTCCTGATCCCGTTTGCTGCCTGGTTCGGGTGCTACATGGTGACCATGCGGATCTTCATTCCGCGACTGAAAAATGTTTCCAGGGAGCAGGCGGATACAAGGTCGCTGATGACCGGGCATGTCGTCGATGCCTACACGAACATCTCGACGGTCAAGCTCTTCTCCCACGCCGAACGCGAGGAGGAATATGCCAGGACGTCGATGACGGCGTTCCTGAAGACCGTCTTTCGGCAAATGAGGCTGGTCACGGGGATGAACATCACCCTGACGGTCATCAACATGCTGCTGCTGTTCTCGGTGGGAGCAATGTCGATTGCTCTATGGCAGGTCGGGCGGGTCACCACGGGTGAAATCGCCGTGGCGGTTGCGTTGGTCCTGAGGTTTCAGGGCATGTCGCAATGGATCCTGTGGGAAGTTTCGGGCCTGTTCGAGAATATCGGCACGGTTCAGGACGGCATCAACACCATCGCGCGGGAACGCGATGTCGTCGATGTTCCGGACGCGGTCAGGCTTGACGTGCCTGAAGGCGAAATCCGGTTCGAGGGGATCTGCTTCCATTACGGCAAGCAGTCGGGTGTCATCGAGGATCTGGATCTGACCATCCGACCCGGCGAGAAAATCGGCCTGATCGGCCGCTCAGGCGCCGGAAAGTCCACGCTGGTCAACCTGTTGCTGCGGTTCTACGACCTGGAAAGCGGCCGGATTCTGATCGACGGTCAGGATATCGCCAAGGTGCGCCAGGACGATATCCGCGCCAATGTAGGTGTGGTGACGCAGGACACCTCGTTGCTGCACCGGTCGATTTTCGAGAACGTTGCCTATGGCAAGCCGGACGTCAGCCGCCGCGAGGTGGAAGCTGCGCTTGAAAAAGCCCATGCCCACCGCTTCGTAAAGGACCTGTCGGATCTCAATGACCGCCACGGGCTGGACGCGCATGTCGGCGAACGCGGGGTCAAGCTTTCCGGTGGCCAGCGCCAGCGGATTGCGATTGCCCGGGTGCTGTTGAAAAATGCGCCGATCCTGGTTCTCGACGAGGCGACCTCGGCACTTGATTCAGAGGTGGAGCTGGCGATCCAGGAAAGCCTGTTCGACCTTATGGAGGGCAAGACCGTGATCGCGATCGCCCACCGCCTGTCGACCATCGCGGCCATGGACCGACTGATCGTCATGGACGAGGGCCGAATCATCGAAGAGGGGTCTCATCAGGAGCTTCTTGAGAAGAATGGTCTTTATGCCCAGCTGTGGCAGCACCAGTCGGGCGGGTTCCTGTCGTCCGTCGCGGCAGCCTGAAATAAACGGGCCCTGATGTTAACAGAGCCCGGATTTTAACAGGGAAGGAGCGCGGGGCCGAAATTCAGTTGAATTACGGTCTTGCGCTCCTTGGCCAAATAAGGGCAGAAAAGCGGCAAGGCGGAGCTTTTGGCTGCGACATATATGTTTCGAGGTGTTTGTTGAACTGGACAAGCGTTTCGAAGGGTGCAAAAAGACAAACCGCTTGACCGGCGCGGAGAGAGTGCCGTACCCGGTCCCCGTGAAGCCCGGCATCGTTCCGACCCCTTCTTTCCTGATAAAGAAGGGTTTCCCGAACGTGATGCGGGCTTTCGGTACAGGTTGAACAGGTTTCGAGAGGACGCGACCTTGGTACATTCGGAACAGGCGGAACCGACCCGCCGCGATTTCCTCTACATTGCGACTGGCGCCATGGGCGTTGTAGGCGCCGGCGCGCTGGTATGGCCGTTTGTCGATCAGATGAACCCGGATGCCTCCGCATTGGCTCTGGCTTCCATCGAGGTCGATGTGACTGCCGTCGAAGAGGGCCAGTCAATTACAGTCAAATGGCGCGGGAAGCCGGTTTTCATCCGCAACCGTACGGAAACGGAAGTGGAAGAAGCCAAGGCTGTTCCCGTGGACGATCTTCCGGACCCGTTGGCGCGAAACGCCAACCTTCCGGCGGACGCGCAGGCAACCGACCCGAACCGCGGCGTCGCCGGTCAGGAAAACTGGCTGGTTCAGGTGGGGATCTGTACTCACCTCGGCTGCGTACCAATCGGTGATTCCGGTGATTTCGGTGGCTGGTTCTGCCCGTGTCACGGTTCTCACTATGATACCGCCGGCCGTATCCGCAAGGGCCCGGCTCCCGAGAATTTGCTGATTCCGCCGCTCGAGTTCGTCGGCGGCTCGACGATCAAGATCGGCTAACGGCAAGAAATTTCAGGAGACAGCCATGGCTGGACATTCAAACTATGTACCGCAGAGCGCCGCGGCAAAATGGCTGGAGAGCCGCCTGCCGGTCATCTCGCTCGTGCGCGGCTCTTTTGTCGATTTCCCGACCCCGAAGAACCTGAATTACTGGTGGGCCTTCGGTGGCATCCTGTTTTTCGTGCTGATCGCGCAGATCATCACCGGCATCGTCCTGGCGATGCACTATACGCCGAACGCGGGCCTCGCCTTCGACAGTGTCGAGCATATCATGCGCGACGTGAATTTCGGCTGGATGCTGCGCTACCTGCACACCAACGGCGCGTCGATGTTCTTCATCGCCGTCTATATCCATATTTTCCGCGGTCTCTACTACGGCTCATACAAGGCGCCGCGCGAGATCTCCTGGATCCTCGGCGTGATCATCTTCCTGATCATGATGGGCACCGCGTTCATGGGCTACGTGCTTCCCTGGGGTCAGATGTCCTTCTGGGGCGCCACGGTTATCACCAACCTGTTCTCGGCCATCCCGATGGTCGGCGATGCGATCCGCACCTGGTTGTGGGGCGGTTTCGCGGTCGATAACGCGACGCTGAACCGCTTCTTCTCGTTGCACTACCTGTTGCCGTTCATGATCTTCGGCGTGGTTATCCTGCACGTTTGGGCCTTCCACACGACAGGCAACAACAACCCGACCGGTGTGCAGCCGAAGACCAAGCAGGACACGATTCCCTTCCATCCGTACTACACGGTGAAGGATCTGTTCGCGATCGTCGTCTTCATGATCTTCTTCTCCTGGTTCGCCTTCTATGTGCCGAACTACATGGGCCATCCGGACAACTATATCGAAGCAAACCCGCTGGTGACCCCGGCGCATATCGTGCCCGAATGGTATTTCCTGCCGTTCTACGCGATCCTGCGTGCCGTTCCCGACAAGCTCGGCGGTGTGGTGGCGATGTTCGGTGCAATCGCGATCCTGTTCGTCCTGCCCTGGCTGGACACATCCAAGGTTCGCTCCGGTACCTATCGTCCGCTGTTCAAGCAGTTCTTCTGGATCTTCGCCCTGAACGCGGTGGCGCTCGGTTATCTCGGCGCTATGCCGGCGGAAGGAACCTACGTTCTTCTCGCCAGGATCTGCACCATCTATTACTTCGCCCACTTCCTGATCATCCTGCCGATGCTCGGGTTCCTCGAGAAACCGCGGCCCGTGCCGACTTCCATTTCCGAAGCGGTGCTGAAGAGCGGGTCCGGCAAGCCGGCCGGTGCGACAGCCGCACCGGAAACGAAGTAACGCGAACCGGATCAGGAGTTAGTTGAGACAATGAGCACCATGATCAAAATGGTTCGTTCCTTCGCCACCGTGGCGGCTATTGCCGCCGCCACTCCGGCTCTTGCCGCCGGCGACGCGCCGCACATCGAGCGTGAGCAGTGGTCCTTCTCCGGACCGTTCGGCTTCTTCGATCGCGGCCAGGTGCAGCGTGGCTTCAAGGTCTATCAGGAAGTCTGCGCGTCCTGTCACGGCCTTCGGCAGGTTGCCTTCCGCAACCTTGCCGATTACGGCGGGCCGAGCTTCACCGAAGATCAGGCAAAGCAGATCGCGTCCGAGTATACGGTCGTCGACGGTCCCAACAGCGATGGAGACATGTACGATCGTCCGGGTATCCTGGCGGACAAGTTCCCGTCACCGTTCCCGAACGAAGAGGCCGCTCGTGCGTCCAATGGCGGAGCCTATCCGCCGGACTTCTCGCTGCTGGCAAAAGCGCGCGCCGGACATC
This sequence comes from uncultured Roseibium sp., assembly GCF_947496995.1. Classification (GTDB taxonomy): domain Bacteria; phylum Pseudomonadota; class Alphaproteobacteria; order Rhizobiales; family Stappiaceae; genus Roseibium. Next base: position 131,767 of record NZ_CANMFD010000003.1, on the reverse strand, counting down.
GCGGTTTTCCGTGGTTCGTCTTCGATGCATTTACCCAGTATCAGGAGCAGGGCCCGGACTACATCTACGCGCTGCTGACCAGCTATCCGGAAGAAAATCCGGCGTGTCTGGGAGAGGATTTCAGCGGTTACTACAACCCGAAATTCCTTGGCGGTTCGGTGACTGCGGAAGAGTGCGCGCATGAGCATCTGACCGGTGGCCCGATCGGCATGGCGCCCCCGCTTTCGGAAGAAATCGTCGAATATACCGACGGCACGCCGATGACGGTCGATCAGTATGCACGCGACGTTTCCGCGTTCATGATGTGGGCTGCAGAGCCGCATCTCGAAGAGCGCAAGAAAATCGGCTTCCGCGTGATGATCTTCCTCATCTTCTTTGCCGGCTTGCTCTACTTCACCAAGAAGAAGATCTGGAGCAACGTCGACCATTGATCGAACGTTGTCACAGTGCATTATGAAAGCCGCCGGTTCCCGGCGGCTTTTTCTTTGAGAGGTGACCGAATGCGCCGCATATCGATTTTCCTGGGCGTGCTGCTTTTTCCCGCATCGGTGTTTTCCCAATCCGCGGCAATGCATTCGGTTGCTGTTCTGGACCTGCAGATTGCCATGAGAGCCGCATTGCGGGCGGTCGAGGTCTGCACCGAGGCGGGACACCAGGTCGGCGCGTCGGTTGTCGATCGCTTTGGCGTCGAACAGGTGACACTGCGCAGCAACATGGGCGGGGCGCATGTGGCCGAAACGGCCCGGCGCAAGGCCTGGACGGCGGCAAGCTTCAACATGCCCACGCTCGATATGGATACGCTCGCCGAACCCGGCAGGGCCTGGGGCCTTGCGACCGTCCCGGGCGCGGTGACGCTTGGCGGCGGGCTGCCGATCGTGTCCCAGTCCGGTGAACTGCTCGGCGGTATCGGCGTTGCCGGTGGCGGCGGCGGCGACAACGAGGCGCAATGCGCCAAAGCCGGCCTTGACGCGATTGCCGATCAACTGAAATAAACCACGCGGATTGTTGTCCGTCTCCTGAGACCCAGGGCCGGACGGACCGGACATTTATCAGGAGCGGGCATGGCAGACGCAGTCTTGGGCATCATCGGCGGGTCGGGCATCTACGATTTGCCGGGTCTTGAGAATTCGGAATGGATCAGCGTCGAAAGCCCCTGGGGGACGCCCTCCGACCAGGTGCGGATCGGCACCATCGACGGACTGAAGATCGTCTTCCTGCCGCGTCATGGCCGGGGCCATGTCTATTCGCCGACCTCCATCAATTTCCGCGCCAACATCGATGTCATGAAGCGCTGCGGTGTCACCGACCTGCTGTCCGTCTCCGCATGCGGTTCGCTGAAGGAGGAACTGGGGCCGGGAAGATTCGTGCTTGTGGATCAGTTCATCGACCGGACCATCGCGCGGGAAAAGAGCTTTTTCGGTACCGGATGCGTCGCCCATGTGTCCATGGCGACCCCTGTCAGCCCGAAACTGGTCGATGCCGTTGCTGCGGCAGCAGAAGCCGAAAATCTCGCCTACACCAAGGGCGGGGTCTATCTCGCCATGGAAGGGCCGCAGTTTTCCTCGCTTGCCGAAAGCAAGCTGTACAGATCCTGGGGGTGCGATGTGATCGGCATGACAAACATGCCGGAAGCCAAGCTCGCCCGCGAGGCCGAGATCTGCTACGCGACCGTTGCGATGGTCACCGATTACGACAGCTGGCATCCGGACCACGGTGAGGTCGATATCCAGGCGATCATCAAGGTGCTGCACGAAAATGCCGACAATGCGCAGCGTCTCGTTGCCCGCGTTGCCCGCGACCTGCCACGCGAACATCAATCCTGCCCGGCCGGCTCCGACACGGCACTGGAATTCGCCATGATGACGGCGCCTGACAAGCGAGATCCGGAACTGGTCGCCAAACTGGATGCCGTTGCGGGGCGTATTCTGAACAAGGCCTCCTGAGAGGGGCTGCCCGCGCCTGCGAGTGAAATGATTTCGACCGCCGGTCCAAACTTGCTATAAACCACGGCCGGACCCGGTGCCGCCGCAGGCCGGCATCCAATACCAGATCAGACACCCGGGCCGTTTGCCGCTGTTCCGGGAACCGCACCAGAAAGAGAGTTCGATGACCGAACAGACGATCCAGGATGAATTGATCTCGTCGATACGCACGATCAAGGACTATCCGAGCGAGGGGATACTGTTTCGCGACATCACCACGCTGCTGGGCGATGCGAGGGCGTTCCGCCGTGCGGTGGACGCCCTGGTGCAGCCCTGGGCCGGATCGAAGGTCGATCAGGTTGCCGGCATCGAGGCGCGCGGCTTCATTCTGGGCGGCGCGGTTGCTCATCAGGTTTCCTCAGGCTTCGTTCCGATCCGCAAGAAGGGCAAGCTGCCGCATGAGACCGTGCGGATCGCCTATTCGCTGGAATACGGCCTGGACGAGATGGAAATGCACAAGGACGCCATTCGGCCGGGGGACCGGGTCATCGTGGTGGATGACCTGATCGCCACGGGCGGAACCGCGGAAGCGGCCTGCAAGCTGCTCAGGTCCATGGGCGCGAATATCGAAGCGGCCGTCTTTATCGTCGATCTGCCGGATCTGGGCGGGCGCAAGAAGCTGGAAGCGATGAACGTTCCGGTGCGCACCCTGGTGGAATTTCCGGGTCACTGAGCGCTCATGCAGGGAGGAACCGGCACAGGGGGTGGCAAACCGGAGTTTTCGCAGGCGTTTCAGCGGGACTTCGAAACTCTGCTGAAATGGCGCCGCGACGTGCGCCGCTTCCGGACCGATCCTCTTCCCGAGGGCGTGCTCGACCATCTTCTTGCTCTGGCCGATCTGGCGCCGTCCGTCGGCAACAGCCAGCCCTGGCGGATCGTGATCGTCGACAGCCCGGAGAAACGCGCAAGTATCGTTGCGACCTTCGAGACTGAAAACGAAGCGGCCGCGCGCCGGTACGACGAGGACGCGGCGCAGCGCTACCGACAGCTGAAGCTTGCTGGCCTGAAGGAAGCGCCCGTCCATCTGGCGGTCTTCTGCGACGGCGAACCGGCACAGGGACATGGCCTCGGGCGGGCCACCATGCCGGAGACACTCGCCTATTCCACGGTCAGCATGATCCACACCTTCTGGCTGGCGGCGCGGGCGGAAGGCGTCGGTGTCGGCTGGGTGTCGATCCTCGACCCGAACGCCGTCGGGAAAATCCTCAAGGTTGACGTCGGTTGGCGGCTCGTGGCTTATCTATGCGTCGGTTTTCCGGAAGAAGAACATATCGATCCGGAACTGGAGCGCGCGCAGTGGCAAGCGCGCAGTCCTTTGGAGACGCGGTTATTCCGGCGTTAGAGCATCCCGGGTTCGGACGAACCCGGACTTGCCCGTCTGATGTTTCAACAGCGGTCAACTTCATTGCTGTCGTGTATTGCCGCAAGACAGCAGGTTGATCTGGGAGCGATTAATGCCTGTGATCATTCGACATACCGAAGACAGAGACCATGCGGACGTGCACAAGCTGCTCACGGACCGCTGGACCGCGCCGGACATCATGCTCGATAACGAGATGCTCGATGCCTCGCGCCTGCCCGGGTATGTCGCATATGACGGCAATGAGCTTGTCGGCCTCGTCACGCTGGTCAAGCGCGAGGGCGAGTGGGAAATCCTGACGCTGGATTCGATCAACCGCTGGGGCGGCGTGGGAAGTCAGCTGCTCGATGCGGTGATCAGCGAGGCACGGTCGAAAAACGTCCCGCGGCTGACCGTGCGCACATCCAACGACAATCTGGATGCCTTCCGCTTCTACCAGCGGCGCGGTTTCCGCCTGGAACGGATCGGCCAGGGGGTTATCGACGAGGAGCGGAAACTGAAGCCCGCCATTCCCCTGCGCGGTGACTACGGTATCGAAATCCGCGACGAAGTGCTGTTCGCCCGGGCTCTTTAATCCGGGTTACCCTTCAAGAATTCAGCGCCGGCGGCATTTTTCCGCAGTGAGCACCTGTATCCGCGTGCCAAGTTGCACTGCAGCGCACAATAGTTATAATTGCCATATCCCACAATTATCGCCCTCGCTCGGGGGTGACCCGTCTCAATTTTGCTCAGGATTTCTGAGGAAGGATTTTTATGTCTCAAGTCAAGTCGCTCGAATCAGCCGAAGATATCTCGGAAATTGCTTTCGGGTTCATGGGGTCAAAAGCACTTTTTTCTGCTCTGCACGTGGGGTTGTTTTCAATTCTTTCCGAGACGACTTTAACTCCGGAAGAAGTCGCAGAGAAAAGTCTTCTTGATCTTGACCGTGCAACGACTTTGCTGACAGCCCTGACAAGCCTCGGACTGGTGCGCCGGGAGGGGGACGGTTTCACCAATTCTCTGGCGGCCGAAGCCTTTCTTGTGAAAGGGCGCAAATATGACTTCGGCGATTATCTGCGCTTTCAGATCGACAGGCAGATGTATCCGTTCATGACTCAGCTCAACGATGCGCTAACCGACAGTCTCGACAAGGATCAGGTTGCGTCCTACGAGGACTGGTTCAGCGATCCGGAAGAAGCGCGGCTCTATTCACGCTCCCAGCATGCCGGTTCACTCGGACCGGGGCGCGGGCTTGCGAAGATGGTGGATCTGTCCGCAGTCAAAACGCTTCTGGACGTCGGCGGGGGGACAGGCGCGTTTTCGATTTCGCTGTGCAAGGCCTATCCGCAACTGACGTCGACCATTCTGGATTTTCCGAATGTGGCCGGTGTTGGCGAGGAATTTATTAGGGAGGAGGGGCTTTCGGACCGGATCTCCTACCGTCCCGGCAATGCGCTCAAGGACACGTGGCCGGAAAGCGCGGACGCGGTTCTGATGTCCTATCTTTTTTCCGGTGTTCCGGGAACGTCTATCCCAGGCCTGGTGCGCAAGGCCGGCGAGGTGCTCACACCCGGCGGGCGCTTCATGGTGCATGACTTCATGGTCGACGAGAACCGGGAAGGTCCGAAACTGGCCGCCCTCTGGCAGCTTCAGCATACCGCTTTCAATCCGGAAGCCCGATCCATTACCAGCGATTATGTGGCGGGGCTGATGGAAGCGGCGGGATTTGACGAGGTCAAAACGGAAGTGATGATCCCCGGCATGACCATGCTCGTGCATGGCCGCAAGCCCACCTGATTTCATCTATCTGGCACTCAGTTCCTGCGCCGCTCCACAAAGACGGTTCCCTTGAAGGAAAACACCAGATTGCCGTCCTGATTATGCGCCAGCATGTCGGAATGGATCAGGCCCCATTCGGGCCGACTGCGGCTTTCCGTCTTGCCGGTCACGACCCGGCTGTAGCGCAGGGTATCGCCGGCAAAAACCGGCTTGATCCACTTGAGATCCTCAAAGCCGGGGGAGGGGCCGAGCTTTGCCGGTGTCCGCCCTTCTTCAAGTGCCTTGCGGTGAAGCGCCTGGTGCGTGGCGACGAACAGCTTCATGAATACGGATGCCGTGTGCCAGCCGGAGGCGCACAGGTGACCGAAGTGGGTTTCGGCTGCGGCTTCTTCGCTCAGGTGGAAGGGCTGGGGGTCGAACTTGCGGGCGAACCGGACGATCTCATCACCTGTGAAGGTATACGTGCCAAGGTCCAGCGTTTCGCCGACCGCGATGTCTTCGAAAAATGCGGTCATGCCTGCTGGTCCCTTCTGGCGAACAGGATGGGGTTCTCCCAGCGGATGACATCTGCTCCGGCCTGATTGACGGTCGTCAGCCGGATGGTCACAAGGCCAAGGTCCTGCCTGGAGCGCAGGCTCTTGGTTTGCAGGACTTCAACTCTGGCTGCGAGCGTGTCGCCGGGGAAAACCGGGCGCATCCACTTGAGGCTGCTGATGCCGGGAGACCCCTGGCACGTACTCTTGTTGAGCAGTCCTCTGGCCAAGAGGCCCATGACCAGGCTGCCGGTATGCCAGCCGGAAGCCGCCAGTCCGCCCAGCAGGGAGGCCTTGCCGGCTTCCTCGTCCACGTGAAAGGGCTGCGGATCGAATTCACTCGCGAACTCGATGATCTCTTCCCGGCTCACGGTCACCGAGCCGAGGTCAAACTCCTGCCCCGGTTCGAAATCTTCAAAATGAATTAGGTCGCTCATCGGTGTTCGGGCTCGTGAAATTCAACGTTCAGGCGGCGATAGGGCACTGGCTTCAGGTCTTCACGTATTTACGCCAGTCATGCTTTTCCCGGAAACCCAGCACTTCGCGGATCTTGCGGTTGGAAAACAGTGCTTCGTGCTCGCCGAGCTCCCGACCGAGCGGGACATTCGGAAAGAAGCGTTTCAGGATTTCCGTGTTGGGAATATCAACCGAATTGGTGTCGTTGCCGGCATTGAAGACCTGATAGCCGAGGCCGTCCTTTTCCAGGCACAGATCGACGATCTGACCGAGATCGCGAGCGTCGATGTAACAGAAGATGTTGCGCCGCCGCTGCGCCGGGTTCCTGAAAAAGTCCGGGAAGCGGTCGTATTCGTGCGGCTCGATGACGTTGCCGATCCTGAGGGCGTAGATGTCGAAGCCGGAGCGCCGCTGGAAGGCGCGTGCGGTCTGTTCGTTGACGACCTTGGAGAGTCCGTAGCTGTCCATGGGGTCGACATCGTAATCCTCTTCCACCGGTAGAACCTTGGGATCTGCCACGCCGTCCGCGAAACAGACGCCGTAAGTGGTCTCCGACGAGGCGATGATGATCTTGCGGATTCCAAGCTTCACCGCCGCTTCGATGACGTTGTAGGTGCCGACGGCATTGACCGCGAAGGTCTTGTTGTCCGGATGGATCAGGATGCGCGGAATGGCGGCGAAATGCACGACGGCATCGAAGGACGGAACGCCGTTGCCGGGCTCCAGCTCGTCGAAATTGGCGTAGCTCGTCATGACGTTGAACATCTCGCCCGACTGGGTGATGTCGGCGGTGAGATTGTCGACACCGGGATGGTCGAGCGGTTTCAGGTCGACATTGACCACCCGGTGGCCGCGGTCCAGCAGATAGGGAACGACGTGCTTGCCGGCCTTGCCGGTGCCGCCGGTGAACAGGATCCGTTTGTGTGCGCCCATCTCTATGTCCCTCCCGAATTGATTGATTTGCGCCCATCATGCTGAAAAAGCGTAGCGATGCCAGCGGTTGATTTTATCTTCTGAGGTAAATCACCTTTTCAGGTGATCCCGGACCGTATTTGCCGTTGCGGCCATTGTTACAAAATCCGGGTCTGGCTTGACGGTTGCATCCCCGGCCTTGAGCCGGGGTCTCGTTACAGGCCCGGATGACGTCCGGGACAGGGCCGCCGGGTTTGTTGCTGCCGTTAACGCGACACCATTCAGAGCGGCCAGAAAATCAGGATTGCAGGTATGGCGACCGCCAGGACGAGAATTTCCAGTGGCAGGCCGATGCGCCAGTAGTCGCCGAACCGATAGCCTCCAGGTCCCATGATGATGGTGTTGTTCTTGTGGCCGATGGGCGTCAGGAAAGCGCATGAAGCGGCCACAGCGACGCCCATCAGGAAGGAGTCCGAGTTCACATCGAGCGTCGTGGCGATCTGAACGGAAATCGGTGCGGCGATCAGACAGGTGGCGACATTGTTTAGGAAATCCGAAAGCGTCATCGTGACCGCCATGAGGACTGCCAGAGTGATCCAGGCGGGGGCACCGGCGGTCGCCGCGACGATGCCGTCGGCGAGGAGCTGCGCATTTCCCGCCTGTTCGAAGGCTTCGCCGAGCGGTATGAGCGAACCGAGCAGAACAATCACCTTCCACTCCACCGCATTATAGACTTCCGAGCCGCTGACAAGGCCGGTTGCCGCGTAGAGAACCACACAGGCGGCAAGCGCGACGGGCAGATAGGCGATCCCGGCCACCGCAGCAGTTATGGCGGCCACGAAGCCGGCAATCGCCAGCCAGGTCTTGTTGCGCTGGATCATGCCGGTCTGGCGGCCTTCCAGTGGCAGAACGCCGAGCCAGGTGCAGGCCTCTTCCAGCCGGTCCGGTCTTCCCAGCATCAGGAGGACGTCGCCCGGACGGATCGGCTCGTGGCGAACGCGCTTTTGAATGCGCCGTCCCTGGCGGGAAATGCCGAGCAGGGTGACGCTGTGATTGTTCAAAAGCCGCATGTTGAGCGCCGAGCTGTTGGTGACGCGGGCATTGTCCGGAACAATGGCCTCGATGAGCGACAGGGCGTCGCCGGCGAGGCCGCCCTTGTGCCGTTCCGATCCGGCGAAGCCGAGTTTGGCCGCTCCCATGAAGCTTTCGATGGCTTTCGGGTCACCCTCGACCATCAGGAAGTCGCCATCCTTGACCGGTTCGCGGCGCGCGAAACCTTTGATCCGGCGTCCGTTGCGGATAAGGCCGATTATGGCGACATCCTTCTCGTCCGCGGCAGGATAGAGATCGCCGACGGTGAGGGACTTTTCCTCCGAATCCGTGCTGACCTTCAGTTCTGCCACGTAGAGGCTTTCTGCAAAGTCCGCCTGTTTTTCCTCCGCGCGAAAGCGTTTCGGCAGCAGGCGCCAGCCCGCAAGAGTGACGAAGGCGATACCGCTGATGGCAACGGCCAGACCCACAGGGGCGAAGTCGAACATGGAAAAGGGAGCGCCGAGTGCATCCGCCCGGTATTGTGCGATGACGATATTGGGCGGTGTGCCGATCAGGGTGATCATGCCGCCGAGGATCGTGGCAAAGGACAATGGCATGAGTGAAAGGCCCGCGGAGCGGCCGGCTTTTTTCGCTGCCTCCAGATCCAGCGGCATGAGCAGGGCGAGCGCGGCGACATTGTTGATGACGCCTGAAAGAGCTGCGCCGAAGACGGCCATCAGGCCGATATGTCCGGACAGTCCTCGCGAGGCCGACAGAAGGCGCCCGGCGATCATTTCAACGGCGCCCGAATTCATCAAGCCTCTTGAGACGATCAGCACAAGGGCGATGATGACAACCGCCGGATGTCCGAAGCCCGAGAAGATGCGGTCCGAGGGGACGAGGCCGAGAAACGCACCGGCGATCAGGGCGGCGAAGGCGATGAGATCGAAGCGGATCCGGCCCCAGATCAGCATGGCAAAGACGACGCCGAACAGGACGAAAAGGGCAATCTGGTCGAATGTCACGGACGAGAGGCTCCGTTGGAAAGTGCCGGAAACGGACCTGGCACGGGTTCAGCAGACCATGACCGAAGTTTATTCCCAAGGCCAGTCATCGTTGAGGGTCGCTCCCCAGGTCTTGAAACAGCGGTTGGGCAAGAGACATGCGAACGCGAAAGGCTGCGGGTCACAAGCGGCGGGTCAGCCGCGGTTCGTTGAGCATAGATGCAGGTGTTCTGATCCGGCAAACGCTGTTGCCGTCATCCGGTTCCCGGCCGGATGTGACAACGCAAAAACCCCGCCGGGAAACCAGCGGGGTTTTCGTTTCGTCTCGTTTCGTCTCCGGCAGGGCCGGATAGGAGGCTTTGGTTCTAGACCACCTTGACGGAAAGCTTGGGCAGATCCGCGATCGTGACTTCCAGCACATCGCCGCGCTCAACCGGGCCGACCCCTGCGGGTGTCCCGGTCAGAATGACATCTCCGGCGGCCAGTTCGAAATAATTCGAGAGATAGGAAATCATTTCCGGGACTTTCCAGATCATCTGGTTGAGGTCGCCATCCTGTTTGACCTCGCCATTCTGGGTAAGCCTGATCGAGCCGGCGTCCTTGTGGCCGCATTCGGCGACGGGAATCAGGGGAGTGATCGGAGCGGATTTCTCGAAAGCCTTACCGATTTCCCAGGGACGGCCCATTTTCTTGGCCACGCCCTGAAGATCGCGGCGGGTCATGTCGAGCGAGGTGGCGTAGCCGTAGACATGATCAAGCGCGTCATCGATCTTGATGTTGGTGCCACCCGATTTGAGCGCGACGGCCAGTTCGGCCTCGAAATGGACGTCTTCCGTCTGGACCGGGTAGGGAAACTCGTTCGAGACAACGAGGTTGTCTGGGTTCTTCTGAAAAAAGAAGGGCGGTTCCTTGTCCGGGTCGTGTCCCATTTCGACCGCATGCGCCGCGTAGTTCCGGCCGATGCAATAAACTCTTCGAACCGGAAACCGGCTGTCGGTTCCCTTGACGGGCAAGGTAGCGGCCTGTGGCGGCTCGATCACAAACTCAGACATTCAACACCTCTGCTTGTTCTGGTTCTGCATTGAGACGAACCCTTACCGATTTTGAGATCAATCACAACCAATTTCTTTTATTTCGATTTCTTCTTGCAAAGTAGCAATGATTGGGGATTAATCATGGGATTGATCCTTAAATTGGTTGATCAATTTGCTGATTGGCCGCAGATCGTGAACGAAGGAATATGGCTGGTGCTAACCCGTCCGGAAACGGCATCCCGCAGTGAAGCGGTGAGGCTCCTCAAGGATTTTATCGCTGAGCACAGCTTTGCTCCCGGAGACAGGCTGCCGGCCGAGCGCGAGCTTATCGGCCAGCTGGGCATGACGCGGAGCAACCTGCGAAAGGCGCTGGATACTCTTGAGCATGAAGGCGTTATCTGGCGCCATGTCGGCAAGGGAACGTTCATCGCCGGACAGGACGACGGGGTAGACATCGGACTACTGTCGGACATCGGCCACCAGATTACACCGGTCAAGATGATGCGCGCCCGGCAATGCATCGAGGCGGTAATCGCCCGGGAGGCGGCGATCAATGCCTCCAGGCAGGCCGTCAAGAAGATCATCCAGATCAAGGACCGGGCCAGGGCGGCGTCGAGCTGGGAAGAATACGAGACCCAGGACGATCTGTTTCACTACGCGATCGCGGAAGCCACGGACAATATCCTGCTGCTGACCCTGTTCGATCAGCTCAACAAGGTTCGCCGGGCGGTGGCGGTCAACACGGTCATCCGCGAGACCACGCGGCCGCCTGAGAACCATACAAGTTTCCTGGAGCACGACCGGCTCTGCGCGGCAATCGAAGCGCGCGACCCCAAGGCCGCGCACGATGCCATGTGGCAGCACATCAGCTCCGTCTCCGCGCGTCTGTTCGGGGAAATGTGACGACAAGTTTTTTCGGGCGGCCTGACCGAGCCAGAGAAGCCGGTGGCCCGCACGAAACAATCGGACCCGAGAGGTCCACATTCGGGAGGAGAACCATGAAAACTTTCTTGCGCAAACTGGGTGCGGCTGCAGCGGCCATTCCGCTTGCCGTGGCCCTGCTGGCGAGCCCGGCCGAGGCTGCCGGCAAGATCAAGATCGCGCTGGCCGAAACCCCTTCGGACGAGCTTGCTGCCTTCTTTGTCGCCCTCGACCGGGCGAAAGCCAACGGCCTCGATTACGAGTGGACCGCTTTCTCTGACGAGGAACTGGCCATTCAGGCGGTGTTGAGCGGCCAGATGGACATCGGTTTCGGTACGCCCTATGCCGCCATGCAGCGGTCCAAGGCACCGATCCGGATCGTGTTTCAGCTGTCGAAGCTGAAGTTCTTCCCGGTCACGTCCAAGAAATATGAAAAGCTGGAAGACCTGGACGGCGAGCCGATCATGCTGCATTCGCGCGGCGGCGGTACGGACTCCATCGCCAATGTGATCGAGGACAAGGTCGGCATCAAGTTCGGTGACCGGTCCTATGTGCCCGGCTCGTCAAACCGTGTTGCCGCGCTCATGGCCGGCCAGACCGATGCCACCATCATCGACCTGTCCAACAAGAACAAGGTCATGAAAATCGCCGGAGAAAAGTTCAACGTCCTGCCGATGTTCGAAGTCGAAGCCAGCGACGAGGCGCTTTTCGCCAATCTGGACTGGATCAAGAACAACGAGGCCGACGTCGATATCTTCGTCAACGCCCTGCTCAGCGTCTGGCAGGACATGGCCAAGGACCCGACGATCATTTCAAGGGAAACCGATCCGAACGGGCCGATCGGCCAGCTTCCGCCGGAGATCCTCGGCAATCTGGACGAGTTCTACACGGCGGCTGTCGAGGGTGGTCTTTACGACCCGAATGGCGGCGGAGCGAAAGCTGCCCAGGCGGATTTCGACTGGTATTCGCGGGCCGGTCAGCTTGAGGGAGATCTCTCATCGTTGAACGTGGAGGACTTCTGGTACCTCGAGCCGCTTAAAAACGCGGCGAAATAAGCTGCCTGCACGGCCGCCGGCCTGTCCGGCGGCCACCTTTCCAATCCAGCGAAATCAGGAATGTGGCTTATGACGCGCCGTTCCCTCTGGCTCAAGATCATATCCGCCGTAGTGCTTTTCGGGGCCTGGCAGATCGCGGGAATGATCCCGGTCAGTTATGCCTTTCCTACCTTCTTCGAATCCATGGCGGCGCTTTTCCGCATGGCCGGTGACGGCACGCTGCTCACCGCCTATATCGAAACGCTCCGCCCTCTGGTGGTCGGCGTCGGCATCTCCGCCTTTCTGGGGATCGGCCTGGGATTGTGGATCGGGTTGAGTGCCAGGTTCGACTGGCTGTTTTCACCGATCTTTATCGTCATGCAGGCAGCTCCCCTGGCGGCGCTCATCCCGTTGCTCGTCATGGCCTACGGAATCGGGCTGACCTCAAAGGTGTTTGTGGTCTGCATCATGGCGATGCCGGTCATCGTGCTCAATACGGCCAGCGCGGTGCGCAACACACCCGCCTCGTTGAAGGAGATGGGCAAGTCCTTCATGGCCTCCGATACGAAGATCATGCTCAGGATCATCATACCCGCCGCTTCGCCCGTGATCTTCAGCGGTCTCAGACTCGGTGTTTCCGCCGGCTTCATCGGCGCCATTCTCGCCGAATTGAAAATCACGCCGACCGGCGTCGGCGACATCATCACCTACAGCCGTTCGATCGCGGATTACCCCGCAATGTATGCGGCGATCTTCTCCATCATCCTTCTCGCCGTCCTGTTCCTGAACTTCCTGGAGCGGCTCGAAGTGTATCTCTTTGAAGGAAATGTCCGTGGTTATGCCTCAGATTAAAGAAGCCGTGAACGTGCCAGACATGCCGCAATCAGACAATGCCGTCGTTGTCCGTGGGGTCTCCAAGACTTACGGTGAGGTCGAGGCGCTGAGAGATATGTCGCTGGAATTCCCGCGTGGTCAGCTGACGTCCCTGCTCGGACCGTCTGGCTGTGGCAAGACGACCCTGCTGAAGATCATCGCCGGGCTCCTGAAGCCGAATTCCGGCGAGATCGAAGTCAACGGCAAGCCCGTGAAGGGACCTGGGCCGGATCGTGCCTTCGTCTTTCAGGATTTCGCGCTGATGCCCTGGGCGAATGTCCTGCGCAACGTGGCGTTCGGCCTGGAGCTGCGCGGTGTGGCGACATCCGAACGCGAGGCGATTGCCGAGAAGTATATCGCCGAAGTTGGGCTGGCGGGGTTCGAGAAGAGCTATCCGCACCAGCTTTCCGGCGGCATGCGCCAGCGTGTCGGCCTTGCACGGGCCCTGTCGGTCGATGCGGACGTTCTGCTGATGGACGAGCCGTTTTCGGCGGTCGACGAACAGACGAGACGCAAGTTTCAGGAAGATCTGCTCAACCTCGTGCAGCACGAGAACAAGACCTTCATTTTCGTCACCCACTCGATCGAGGAAGCGGTCTATGTCTCGGACCAGATCGCGATCCTGCTGCCGCGCCCGAGCCGGGTATCGGAAATCATCCGCCCGACCGACCTGAGGCACAAGAATGTCGACAATATCCGCCGCGACCCGGAATACCTGGATATCGTCGACAGCATCTGGGCTTCCCTGCGCAGCTACGTGGAATAGGAGGGGCCAATGACACTCTTCGGATACCGTCTTCCCGCCATGTCGTCGCTGCTCCTCTGGGCCCTCGTCTGGGAAATCGTCGGCCAACTGGATCTGACATTTTTCGTGCCGCCGTTGTCGGAGGTTCTGGTAACGCTGACCGCCGTGATCGGCACGGCGCCGTTCCTGAAAGCGCTGTCGGAGACGGCGCAGGCGTTTGCAGCGGGGGTCTCGGCCGCCGTGTTGATCGGAATTCCGGTCGGCATCCTGATGGGCAAGAGCCGGCTCATCGACGAGTTGCTGCTGCCCTGGGTGAACATGTTCCTGAGTGCACCGCTGACGGCCCTTGTGCCGGTGCTGATGGTGCTGTTCGGGTTCGGCATGAAATCGATCATCATCACGACGACGCTCTTTGCCATCTGGATCATCATCCTGAATGCGCGGGCAGGGGTGCTGCAGATCAACCGGTCGCTGGTGGAGATGGCGCGCAGTTACGGCGCCAATCCGTTCCAGGCCTTCTACAAGATCTATTTCTGGGCCGCGTTGCCTGAAATCCTCGGCGGCGTGCGTATCGGCGTGATCCGGGCGGTCAAGGGGGTGATCATCGGACAGTTGCTGATCTCGATCGTCGGCTTCGGCGCGCTGTTCGAGCTCTATGCCAATAACTTCCTGATGGCGCATTTCTGGGCGGTGCTAATCGTGCTCTTCGCCCTGGCGTTCTCGGTCTCGGAAGTCCTCGCCTATCTGGAGCGGCGGGTGTCCTACTACGCGGCAAGCCGCTGAGCCGTGACCTGTAAACGAGGGCCGGTTTTAAGCTCTCGTAATGTCAGATCTGTAGCCGTCCCGATATCGGGACGGCGATGCCTGATGAACAGGTGACCTGGGCTTAAATGCCAGGCGCGGATACGATCGTCATGTCAGGGAAAGATGGCGGCCGGATTGGCCGTGCTTTGTCGCAGGGCTCGAAACCGGTCAGCAGGATTTTCCTCATCGAACGGTGCTCCGCGATCCGGCTAGGCAACAGTCTGCCCGGTCACTCCTCTTGCAAGTTCAGCCGTCTTCCAGGTTTTCCGTGTCCGGCATGAACAAGACGACAAGAAAGGTCAGAACGCCAGCCGCAAGAAGATAAAAGGCGGGTGCGAGCTGAAGATGGGTCTTGTCTATCAGGTAAGTCGCGACCAGGGGCGCGGTGCCTCCGAAGATAGCGAGAGGAATGTTGTATCCAAGCGAATAGCCGGTCACCCGGATCGACCTGGGGAACTGGGCGATCATTGCGGTCATCAGCGGGGCAAAAAAGAAGGCCAGAATGATGGTCAGCCCGAGCTGCCCGGCAACCACCATGACCGTGTCAGGATGATGTAGCAGCCAGAACATCGGCCAGGCCAGCAGCGCCACGCCGCCGGAACCGATCAGCATCAAGGCTCTTCGGTTTGTGCGGTCCGCGAGATAGCCGACGCAGGGCAGTATCAGCATGAAAACGACCATGACGCCGGTGTTGATCGTAAGTGCGCGGCTCTCCGTCAGCTTGCTGTAGTCGACCAGGTAAGACGTAAGAAAGACGAAGGTCAGATAGAAGCCAACGCCGTTGAGGACGTTGCAGGCGATGGTCCTTAGGAGAGCCGGGGTGTGATTGCGCATGACTTCACGGACCGGCACGCTGACCGGATCGTGCGGCGAGGGCGGCAGGTCCGTCTCGTCAAGATTGCTGCGGCTGCGGATCATGAAACCCGTCAGACCGACCAGGAGGCCGAAGGCAAAGGGAATGCGCCAGCCCCAGGTTCCCAACGCGTCCGCCGGTAGTAGGCCTGTCGCCAGTGCCGCGACACCCGATCCCAGAAGTATCCCGAAGACCGCGCCCACGAGTGCCCATGAAACGACGAAGCTCCGCCGTTTCTTCGGCGCGATTTCGTAAAGATAGACGGATGAGCCGGTATATTCCCCTCCGACGGACAGTCCCTGCAGAAGCCTGAGGAGGGTGAGTGCGATCGGTGCGCCGATGCCGATGGTCTCGTAAGTGGGAAGAAACGCGATCAGGGTGGTCGGTATGGCCATCAGGGCGACGGACAACAGCAGAGCGCGGCTGCGCCCCGCCTTGTCAGCGATGTGACCCAGCAGCAGGCTGCCGATGGGGCGCATGAGAAACCCGGCGGCGAAAACGCCGAATGTGCTGATAAGGCTTACTGTCGGATTGCTGTTTGGAAAGAACTGCTGGGCGAGGATCGGGGCAAGATATCCGTAAACGGCAAAGTCGTACCATTCGAGCGTGTTGCCTACTGTGCCGGCAACGATCTTTCTGGTGTTCGAATTGCCCGCCGCCATGTCATTCCCCCCAAGACCTTCGTTCTGCTCGGAGAGAATGTAGGTGGTAACTCTTTACCATCCGTTTCGCACAGCCTTGTGGTCGGGCCGGCTTGCGGGAAGCCGGCACCGTGCACGCTACCACCGGTCGAAGTTGTGGCGCGCCGGCTTTGTCTGGTTCAGGTATTGAACTTGAAGAGCAGGATGTCGCCGTCCTTGACGACGTATTCCTTGCCTTCGTCGCGCGCCTTGCCGGCTTCCTTGGCCGCGGTTTCGCCGCCAAGCGACACGTAGTCGTCATAGGCAATGGTCTGCGCCCGGATGAAGCCGCGCTCGAAATCCGTGTGGATCACGCCTGCCGCTCCCGGTGCCTTGGTGCCATTGGTTATGGTCCAGGCGCGGGTTTCCTTCGGGCCGGCGGTAAAATAGGTGATCAGGCCGAGCAGGTCGTAGCCGGCGCGGATCAGCCGGTCGAGCCCGGGTTCTTCAAGACCGATGGTCTCCAGGAACTCTTCCTGTTCGGCAGCGTCGAGCTGCGAGATTTCCGCTTCGATGGCGGCGGAGATCACGACGCAGGCAGCGCCTTCTTCCTTCGCTCTGGCGGCAACTTTCTCGGAAAGCGCGTTGCCGGTCCCAGCGGAAGCTTCGTCGACGTTGCAGACATACAGAACGGGTTTGGACGTCAGGAGGTTGAGGCCGTCCAGCAGCCGTGCTTCTTCCGCGTCGGCCACCTGCAGCAGGCGCGCCGGCTTGCCGTCCTGCAGAAGGGCGAGGGCGCCCTCCATGATCGGCAGCAGCACCTTGGCTTCCTTGTCGCCACTGCTCGCCTTTTTCTTCAGCGGGGCGATGCGGCGCTCGAGGCTCTCCATGTCGGAGACCATCAGCTCGGTTTCCACCGTTTCCGCATCGGCCAGCGGGTCGATCGCGCCTTCGACATGGGTAATGTCGTCATCCTCGAAGCAGCGCAGCACATGCGCGATGGCATCGACCTCGCGAATGTTGGCCAGGAACTGGTTGCCCAGACCCTCGCCCTTCGAGGCGCCGCGCACCAGACCGGCAATGTCCACGAAGGTGATACGGGTGGGGATGACCTCCTTGGAACCGGCAACCTTGCGGATCGCATACAGGCGCGGGTCCGGAACGGCGACTTCGCCGGTATTCGGTTCGATGGTGCAGAACGGGTAGTTGGCAGCCTGGGCCGCTGCGGTCTTGGTGAGCGCATTGAAGAGCGTGGACTTGCCGACATTCGGCAGTCCGACGATGCCGCACTGGAAACCCATGGGAGGTCGCTTTCGGTTCGTGTCTTGAAACTGTTGCAGCGCTACATGCCCGAGCGCATCGGGGAGGTCAAGGGTTTGGACGGGCTACCGCGCAGGAAGCCGCCCGGATCGCAGCTTTCATCAGGTCTTGTCGCCGCCCAGCAGCCTCTTGAGCATGTCGGCCATGGGTCCAGATTTGGGGGGACTGACCGGCTTTGGCTGGCGTGCCTGACGGATGTGGCTCTGGCCCTTGGGCTTTGCGGGTTTCGGTGCGTCCTCTTCCGCTGCGGCTTTCGGTTTGCGCCGGGCTTTTTCCGGCTCCAGAGCGAGGGTCAGCTTGTTGGCGAACTGACTGTCCTTCCCCTCGGCCAGCATGTCGGCATTGTCAGCGATTTCCGCGAGCAAAGGATCCAGCCACTCCCGGTCCGACTTGGCGAAATCTCCCAGAACGTAATTGGAGACCAGTTTCTTGTCGCCCGGATGGCCGATCCCGAGGCGCAGGCGCCGGTACTCGGCGCCGATATGGGCGGTGATCGACCTGAGGCCATTGTGGCCGCCATGACCGCCACCTGTCTTCATGCGGAATTTCGCCGGAGGCAGGTCGAGCTCGTCGTAAAGCACGACAACGTCCTCCGGTTCCATCTTGTAAAAGCGCATGGCTTCTCCAACAGCGCGGCCGGATTCGTTCATGTAGGTGTTTGGCTTGAGCAGAAGCACCTTCTGCGAGCCGAGGCGGCCTTCGGACACCTGTCCCTGAAACCGCATGCGCCAGGGCTGGAAGCCGGATTGGCGGCGATGGATTTCATCGACAGCCATGAAGCCGATATTGTGCCGGTTGCCTTCGTATTTCGAGCCCGGATTGCCCAGACCGACGATCAATTTCATGGCACGCCTTTCAAGATCCGTCTTGAAACGAAAAAGCAGCCGGAGCGGCTGCTGAAAAAGGGTTCTCCGGGGAGGAGAGGAGGCAGCGTGCTGCCTCCCGCATTTTTATAGCAGACCGCGAACTTATTCGCTTGTCTCTTCTTCGGCTTCTTCCGGAGCCTCGTCATCGGTCTCCTGAACGCCTGCCGGTGCGGCGATCGTCGCGATGGTAAAATCGCGGTCGGTGATCGTCGGATGGCAGCCTTCGGGAAGCTTGACGGCGGAAATGTGCAAGCTGTCGCCCGGCTGAGCCTTCAACAGATCGATTTCCAGAGCTTCGGGGATGTTGTCGGCCGGAACGGTCATTTCGACGGTGTGACGTACGATGTTCAGAACGCCACCCTTCTTGATGCCCGGGCAATCTTCCTCGTTGAGGAAGTGTACCGGCAGATCGACGGTCAGCGTCGCGCCCTTGGCGACACGCAGGAAATCAACATGCAGAACCGTGTCTTTCACAGGGTGCAGCTGAAAGTCCTTGGCGATGACCTGGTGCTTTTCACCGTCGACTTCGACGATACCGATATGAGTCAGAAAACCGCCCTTTTTCAGGGTGAGAGTGGTTTCCTTCATGGAAATGGTAATCGGCAGAGCCGGTTTCTTGTCGCCGTAGATCACGGCAGGTAGAAGGCCTTCTCGACGCAGTGTCCGTGCGGCCCCCTTGCCCACCCGGTCCCGTGCCGATGCCTTCAGCTCATAGCTGGCAGCCATGGCAAAACTCCTTGAGTGTATGATAACGGACCGGCGATCCACCGTGGGGTCTTTGAAAGACTTCGGATGTCCGGGATCGGTCCAGAAACGCCTCCTCCAGGGGTGCAGGCGCGAGCGCGCATATAGCGGAAATGTGGGCCGCACGCAAGAGCACGCGGATTTCCGCCCCGTACATTCGCCTGTCAGCCGCTGAATTTGCCCGCCTTTCATTGGAAGACGGCCAGAGGAATTGGCTCTGTCAGGGCGCTGCGTGAGAGGGTTGTTTTTGTAACTGAAGCTTCAGGTTGTTATTTACTATGTATAATTGTAGTATCTGTTACATTTCTATTGTAATAATTGTCAATATTATTTCGAGCTTGTCCATGTACTTTTGAAATATCTGGAATGAATTTTACCTTCTACACATAATATTAAGACAAAAACATGATCATTCCGTCGAGTAACCTCATGGGAGTGAGAAATGAAATACCTTGTTCAAACGATTGCACTTTGTCTTTTCTTCACAGGTTCTGCCTTCGCGAATGAATTCGAAAGCGAGCTCAAGAATCTTGCCGCAGGCAAGATTGCCGAGATCGCGTCCTCGGAGGAAGTCGTGTCGGCTGTCATCGCGCAAAACGCCGATACCGCGTCCTACGATCAATCGAAGATCGACGCACTGGATGCGAAATGGCGTGAGGAAGCCGACGCCGTTGACCAGCCAATGATCGACGAGGTTCTGGACAATCCCCTGTCTGTCTACCTTGCGGCTGCCCAGGAAGAGAGCGACGGTCTCTTCACCGAGATTTTCGTCATGGACGCCAAGGGGCTGAACGTCGGTCAGAGCGATGTGACTTCGGATTTCTGGCAGGGAGACGAAGCCAAATGGCAGGAAACCTATCCTGTCGGCAAAGGTGCGGTCCACGTCAGTGAGCTGGAAGAGGACGACAGCACTCAGACCCTGCAAAGCCAGGTAAGCGTGCCGGTCTTCGATCCGGCAAGCGGTGAAGCCATTGGTGCGGTCACCTTCGGTGTGAACGTCGAAAACCTCTGATTAGAAAAAGAAAAAGCGGGAAGGCATTGCTTTCCCGCAACTTCCAGGAGGAAGCATGAAAGTCTCCGTGAAACTTCCGGCACTTGTGCTTGGCATCGCGCTTTTATGTTCAGGAGGCGTTGGTGTGGCAAGCTATATATCGGGCGCCAACACCGTGCGCGGACAGGCGGAGCAACGTTTGATGGCGCTCGCCGAAGGCCGCAGGGATAGCCTGCTGGAGTTTTACCGGAGCAAAGAGATATCCATCGACAGTCATCTCGGGGGAAAAGCCCTCCGGTCTGCCTATAGCGACCTGGAAGGGGCCTGGGCGAAATACGGTGACAAGGCGTTCGATACTCTCACGAAGATTTATGTCACGGACAATCCCCATCCGGTGCATGAGCGCGACCAGCTGGTCAAGGCCGGGCGCAAGCCCTACGACAAGGCCCACGCGAAACACCATACGTCCCTCCGGGACTATGCGGATGCGAACGACCATCCGGACATTCTGCTGATCAACCTGAACGGGGACGTGATCTACAGTGTCCGCAAGCGGTCGGATTTCGGCGTGAATGTGCGCTCCGCAGACTTGCAGGGAACGCCGCTGGCTGAAGGATTTGAGCAGATCGTATCAGGTGAAGCCGAAACCCTCGTGGGCTTCGATCCGGTCTTCTACCCTGGCAAGGACAATGAGCCGGCGGGTTTCTGGGCCGCTCCGATGGTCGTTGGTTCGAAGACCATCGGCGTGATCGTATACGAGACGCCGATCAGCAAGATCGATTCCCTGCTCGGGAAATACGCCGGTCTTGGCGAAACCGGAGACATCTATCTTCTGAATGAAGACGGCCTGGTGCTCAACGACAGCCAGCGCACAGCGGATGTGTCTGAAATGCTGAGTGCGCAGTTCGCTGCACCGGAAATCATGTCGGCGATGGCAGGCGAGGCGACGTTCGGACATCTGCCGGACTACAATGGACGGGATGTCTTCGCGGCGATGGTTCCCTTCACGGCTCTCGACAACAAATACACGTTGGTCGTCGTTCAGGGAGCGGATGAAGTACTGGCACCTCTGTCTTCCCTGAAACTGTGGATTTTCGGAATCGCTCTGGCCTGTGCGGCTGCCGCATGCATGTTCGGGCTGCTCATGGCGCGAAATCTGTCGGGCCGGCTCAATGGACTTGGTGAAGTCATGAACAGGCTTGCCGGAGGCGATAGTACCGTCGAGATACCGGCGCAATCCGCTTCCGATGAAATCGCCGAAATGGCGGCCACGGTGGACGTGTTCCGCGAAAACGCGCTGGCGCGTGAACGGCTGGAATCGGAGCAGCGGGACTCCGGCCTTGCGCAGGAACGCCAGTCTGCCGAGATCTCCAGAATGATCGCCGAGTTCCGGTCTGAAGTCACGGAGATGCTGGACGCAGTGTTCAGCAACAGCGAGCAGATGCGGCACGCTGCCGAAGAGCTGAACAGCGTTGCCGACGAGACTGCGGGCGATGCCACGAATGCATCGGCTGCCTCCGAAGAGGCCTCGACGAATGTGCAGACGGTGGCTTCAGCCGCCGAGGAGCTGTCGGCATCGATCCAGGAGATCCGACGGCAGGTTCAGTCGACCACTGAAATCGTCCAGAACGCGTCGCATGCCGCGGTGCAGACCAACAACAAGATCGAGGGGCTTGCGGAATCCGCGCAGCGCATCGGTGATGTCGTCAATCTGATTTCCGCCATCGCCGAACAGACCAATCTGTTGGCGCTGAATGCCACCATTGAGGCCGCAAGGGCCGGAGAAGCCGGGCGCGGGTTCGCGGTTGTGGCTTCCGAAGTCAAGGAACTCGCGACGCAGACCGCAAAGGCGACGGAAGAAATCGAAGGTCAGATTGCGGAAGTGCAAGCGGCGACGAAGGAAGCCGTCACGGCGATCGCCGGAATTACCCAGACAATGAGCCAGGTCGACGAATATACCGGCTCGATTGCCTCGGCCGTAGAGCAGCAGGGAGCTGCGACGAACGAAATCTCCGGGAACGTGCAGGAAGCGGCCAAAGGCACGCAGGATGTTGCACGCACCATCGTGACAATCTCGGAAAAGACGCGTGTCACGAGTTCGTCCGCCGGACAGGTGCTGTCGGCCTCGACGGATGTCAACGGCCAGACGACTGCGTTGCGGGACACGGTCGACCGGTTTCTGAATGCGGTGGCAGCGGCCTGATACAAATCAGCCTGCCTTCATGCGATTTTGCTTGAAGGCAGGCTGTATTCTCAATTCCGGGATGTCGGAACCTTCTATTTGTCTTTCTGACCGCACATTCAGCTGAACAGGCTGGAGACCGATTTTTCCAGGGCTGTGCGGTTGATGGCCTCACCGATCAGCGGGGCGATCGAGATGGTGCGGATGTTGGCCGCCGCCGTGATCGCCGCCGTGGGTTCGATCGAGTTGGTGATCACCAGTTCCTTCAGCTTCGAAGACGTGACGCGCGCAACGGCTCCGCCGGACAGAACGCCGTGGGTGATATAGGCCGTCACCGACTTGGCGCCCTTGGCGAGCAGGGCTTCGGCCGCATTGCAGAGCGTGCCGCCGCTGTCGACGATATCGTCGACCAGAATGCAGTCAAAGCCGTTCACTTCACCGATGATGTTCATGACTTCCGACTCTCCAGGCTTGTCGCGGCGCTTGTCGACGATGGAGAGCGGCGCCTCGATGCGCTTGGCAAGGGCACGTGCCCGGACCACGCCGCCGACATCGGGAGACACCACCATGACATTGTCGGTGGCATAGCGTTCCTTGATGTCGCGGGTCATGACGGGAGCGGCAAACAGGTTGTCGGTCGGCAGATCGAAAAAACCCTGGATCTGTCCGGCGTGGAGATCCAGGGTGAGGACGCGGTCAGCGCCGGCTTCGGTGATCAGGTTGGCCACCAGCTTCGCCGAAATCGGCGTTCGGCCGGAGGCGCGGCGGTCTTGCCGCGCGTAGCCGAAATAGGGGAGCACCGCCGTGATACGGCGGGCAGAGGACCGGCGCGCTGCATCGATGATGATGAGCAGCTCCATCAGGTGGTCATTGGCCGGGTAGCTGGTCGGCTGAACGACGAAAACGTCCTCGCCGCGCACATTTTCCTGGATCTCAACGAAGATTTCCTGGTCGGCAAACCGCCGGACCTGGCATTTCGCGAGGGGGACTTCGAGGTATCCGGAGATTTCCTCAGCCAGGGCTCGGTTGGAATTGCCCGCGACGATCTTCATAAGCCGCAAGTCCTTCTGGTGCGACAGCGGATCAGCAGGCAGGTTCATCCCTGCTGAAACGCGGAAAGGGCCAAGAGCGTTCTGCGTTCAGGTCAACACAGACTTCTCTAACACTTTAAAATCGATCAGCTTTTCTTCTCTCATGCGATGCCGCATGTGAGCAGGCCGAATCGAGGTCTTAACAGTTTGCCGAATGCCGGAGGCCCGAATGGAAAGCCTTGGCAGGCGGCGGCGTTGTAACAACCAACCACCCGGACCACAACAGGCGTTCGCCGTTGAGACCCGCTTTTTTTGAATTTTTGTGGCGCTGCACCCTCATTATCCGGCTAAAGGCAGATTAGCGGTTGAGCCAGGCCTTGATTTCCACCATCGACCGGTTGGCGATGCGCGACAAGGTTCCCGATCCGACCGCCTGCCAGGGGTCGCCGGAGGCGCCGCCCGTATCTTCGGTGCCGGAGATTCGTTTCACCCGGCGGCCGGAGCCGTCAACAATGTCGAATACATAGAAGACGGTGCCGTTGGAGGGCTGGCCGGTGGCCGCAAGATAGCCGTTGACGCGGTAGGTCGCGGCTGCGCCTACGCGGCGGACAAGAGTAATACCCTGCTTGCGGGCTTCAGCTCCGATGAGCTCGGACAATTCGTCGGAGATGTTGCCGGGAGCGCCTGTAAAGGGTTCGAAAGCGAGTGTTACCCCTTCTTCCTGATCGATCTGTCCGGAAATCGAAGGCGCGGTGACCGTGGTCGATATGGGGCTCGGAGGCTGCTGCGCCGACTGACAGGCGGCCAGGCCGCCCAGAAGCAGGAGGCAGATGATCGAACGCAGGGTCGAAAAGGAATTCTGTCTGGAAAAGGTGAGCATGTAGGCGCCTGGCTCTGATAATCGATTTCGACATGGTGCGGATCGTCTGCCGACAATGCAAGAACGGAAGCGGCCCGCTGAGTTGCAGTTTGTTTAGCCTGACTTGACCGGCAGGTCGAGAGGCAGGGTGGATAAGCACTCCGGAGCGCCATTGGTGGTCAGGTAGGTCTGCCCCAGTGTCATCGCGGTTCCGGTGATGGAATCCATCAGGATCATGTGCATGAAGATCACCATGTCCGGCTTTACCTCGGCCGGATTGGCCTTGTAGGCCATGGGCATGTCCATCCAGCTCGGCGTGAAGCGTGCGCCCAGCGAATAGCCGCAGGCATTCAGCCTGTGGGGCATCATGTCATGGGCATCCACACGTTCGGCATGGGCGTCGAAAACGTCGCCGAAGGTCCGGCCCGGAACAAGCTGGGTTTCAACGGCGGCCAGCGCTTCGCGTGCGGCGGTATACATCTCGTGGTGCCGGTCGGTCGGTGAGCCGATGACGACGGTGCGCATCAGCGCGGCGTGGTAATGGCGATAGCTTCCCGCCCATTCCAGCGTGAGCTGGTCCCGATCGGACAGGTTTCGGCGGCCGGCCTTGTAGCGGCACAAGAGCGCATCAGCGCCGGAGCCGATGATGAATTCATTGGCGGGATAATCTCCACCGCCTTCGAAAATCGCTCCCTGCATGGCGGCAAGAATGCGGCCCTCGTCGGCACCGGGGCGGATTTCTTCCATGGCGGCATAATAAGCCTTGTCGGCGAGTTCGGCAGCCTTGCGCACATAGACGATTTCTTCAGCGCTCTTCACTGCACGCAGTTGCGGGACCAATTCGGAGGCGTCGGAAATATCGGCGAAACTGGTCAGTTCCGCATTTATCTGCAGTCCGATCCTGCCGGTCATGCCGTGGGTATCGTATTCGATGCCGATACGGCTACCGAGGAGATCCAGGTCGAACAGGAGATCCTTGAGCTGCCCGACCGGGCTGGCCGATCCCCGGTCGATCCAGATGCGAATGTCGGCGATGTTCGAGGTGTGCCTGGCCTGACGCTGGTCGGCGGAGCGGGTGAGGAGCACAATCTCTCCATCCCTCTTTACGACGAGGCACTGGAAAAAGCAGAAGCCGAAGGTGTCGTAGCCGGTCAGCCAGTACATGCTTTCCTGTGCGAAAAGCAGCATGGCATCGAGTTTTTCCGCCTCCATGGCGGCCTTGAGCTTCTCGAAACGGCTCTCGAACTCGGCATCGGAAAAGTGCAGTGCCATCGGTGTCTCCCTATCTCAGAACGATCGCGCTGATCTGGCGGCCATAGTCCGGTTCCTTGCGGTGGGTGGTGCGGCGGTAGGAGAAAAAACGGGTCTCGTCGCCGTAAGTGCATAGTGCGAGGTCCGTGACCTCGCCAAGGTTCAGTCGCTCAAGTCTGTCCCTGATGAAGGCAGGCAGGTCGAACATGAAATGATTTTCCCGCTCGGACGGCTGGAAATATTCCGTATTGCGGGAGGCGTCCTGAAGGAACCGTTCGCGGAATTCCGGACCGACTTCATAGGCCTGGCGGGATATCGTCGGCCCGAGGACCGCGGTGATACCGTTTCTTGTCGCACCCAACGCTTCCATGGCGACGACCGTGTTCAGGAGAACTCCGGTCAAGGCGCCTTTCCAGCCTGCATGGGCGGCTCCGACGACGCGCGCTGCGGGGTCCGCGAAAAGCACCGGGCCGCAGTCGGCCGTCAGAACTCCGATGGCCAGTCCCGGCGTGCTTGTGACGAGCGCGTCGGCTTTCCTGTCCGCAGCGTCCTCCCAGGGGCCTGTAACCGTGATTACGTCCGGTGAGTGGATCTGATAGGGGGAAAGCAGGTTCTCCGGGACAACGCCAACTGCATCGGCGGCCCGTCTGCGGTTCTCCAGAACCCTGCTGCGCTCGTCATCCGAACCGAGGCCGAGATTCAGACTTTCATAAATGCCGTTCGAGACGCCGCCCTGCCGGGTGAAAAAGCCGTGGCCGAGGCCTTCGAGCTTCAATGCGTCTGCTTCAATTCTCATACGGGTCTCCGGACCAGATCGACCTGCTTGTCATTGGAACACCAGAAAGCGGATAACTGACCGCTCTCCAGATGTTTCGAACAGGATTCGTTTTGCAGCGATTGATCCTTGAGGGGATCACGGCGCGCTGTCAAACGGCGGAAACGATATTCCCGCGCCTGTCACAGCCAGAACCTTGAAGAGATCGCCCATCTTGGCGGGGGCTGCCAGACGTTCGACCGCGTCGTGGATCGCTTCCTGCTCTTCGCGGGATTTTCCCGCACCGAGGGCCCCGGCCCGCTCCAGAAGTCCGGACTTCAGGAGAAAATCCCCCTGTGACATTGGCGGAAGTGCTGTCGCTCCGCCTCTTACAGCCGCCGCGGCCAATGCGTCGAAATTCACATGCGCCGTCAGATCTGCCTCGCCGGGGTGCGCCAGAACATCGTCGAATTGATGCCTGTAAAGGGCCTGCAGCGTGTCGCCGGGGGCGGTTTTCAGATAGCCGTAATCGATGAAAATCGCGGCCCCGCCGTGTTCGGCAATCCGCGCGCCGATGGCTTCGGCTATGGCGTTTGCGGCAGGTTGGGTTTCGAGGATCGTGCCTTCGGCAGAACCGGCAATACGGGCCGGGATGGCGTCATCGGAAAGCCTGGCGGTGCCGGCGCCGAAGATGAGACTGCCGTCCTCCGACAGGCCGATCCGGCGTTCGCGCCAACCGTCCCCGGTTTTGACGAACTGATGGATCGGCAGCGCATCGAAGAATTCATTGGCGACCAGAATCAGCGGACCATCGGGGATATCCGCGACTGTGGTCCGGAAGTCCGGTTCGAGCGGTGCCCCGGCCAAAGTCTCCTGCTGGATTTCGCGAAGGCGCGGGCTTGTCTCGACGAGGGACAGGCTGGCTGCCTTCAGGAATGCCGGGCGCAGTGCGGCTACGCGCAGCAGGTCCGCCATCAGGGTTCCGCGGCCCGGTCCCAGTTCCACGAGCTGAAACCGTTCGGAGGCACCCATGGCTTCGTAGGCGGCCAGACAGGATGCGCCGATCAGTTCGCCAAACATCTGGCTGACTTCGGGCGCGGTGATGAAATCGCCGCTCGCGCCGAAAGGCTCCCGCGTCGTGTAATAGCCCGCCTCGGGATCACCGAGGCAGATCGACATGTACTCGGCGACAGAAAGAGGTCCTTCGGCGGATATGCGGGCCTTGATCCTGTCCTTCAGAGAGAGGGCCGGCATGGTCTTACCCGGCTGTGGCGGCGGAATTGCGGGATGACGCCCAGATCATCGCGGCCAGTCCGCCCAGGATCATCGGCAGCGACAGCAATATGCCCATGGTGAAAAAGCCGCCCAGATAACCGATATGGGCATCGGGAACCCGGAAAAGTTCCGAGATCGAACGGGCAATGCCGTAGCCGCAGGCAAAGGCTCCGGCGAGAAATCCCGGCTTTTTCAGAAGCTTGAAACGGTGGCTGAGCAGACGCAGCACGAGGAACAGGACAAGCCCCTCAAGCGCGGCTTCGTAGAGCTGGCTGGGATGGCGGGCATCAGGACCGCCATTGGGAAAGACAAAGGCCCAGGGCACATCCGAGGGGCGGCCCCATAATTCGGAATTGATGAAGTTGGCGATCCGTCCGAAGAAAAGCCCGATCGGCGCCGCGCAGCCCGCCAGATCGAACAGGGTCCAGACGGAGACGCCCCGGCTCCAGGCGAACAGCATCATGGCGATCACCGTGCCGGCGAAACCGCCATGGAACGACATGCCTCCGGTCCAGATCGCGAATGCGTCCATCGGATTGGCGAGATAATAAGCCGGATTGTAGAAGAGCACGTACCCGAGACGGCCGCCGATGATGATGCCGAGGGTTCCCCAGAGGACGAAGTCGTCGAGCTGGGCGAGGGACGGCCTGCCGATGCTGCCCCAGAGCCGGTGGTTGAGGACAAGAGCGCGCATGTAGCGCCAGGCCAGAATGATGCCGACGATGTAGGCCAGCGCATACCAGCGCAGGGCGAAGGGACCGAATTCAACAATGACCGGGTCGATGGCGGGGAACGGCAGGACGAGTAAGGGCGGCACGGCATAACCTTCTTTGTTTTTGTCCTGAAAGAGCAGGGCAAAGCCCGGCGCAACGCATGCGCGATCTTGTTCGATCCGTCAAGCACGCGGGCGGAATTGGTTCTTGAAGTTCAGGCCATTCCCACATACCTCTCAGGTGTAAGTTTGTTCCTGACCAAGGAGGGTCACATGACCCAGGGCCCGAACCGTATTCTCGACGATTTCGCGAAGCTGATGACTGACGCCGCCGGTGTCGCCCAGGGGGCGCGCCGTGAAGTGGAAACCGCATTCAAGGCACAGGCCGAGCGTTTCCTGTCCGATATGGATATGGTCTCGCGGGAAGAACATGAAGCCGTCAAGGAGATGGCCGTGCGTGCGCTCGACAAGGCCGAAGAGCTCGAATCGCGGCTCGCGAAGCTGGAAAAAACAGGTGCCGCCGGTGGCAAGGGCGCCTGACGCGGCTCGCTGACGCGGATGTGACCGATTTCTGTTCATAGTTCGTGACAGAAATGCGACCAGTGCACTTGGCGGAAATGCGTTGCTTTTGAGCAATGTGCTGAAAATTGACGCTGTGTCGTCCACAAGATTCGGCTTTCGGGGCAGAAATGGTATGTATCCCTTAAATCAATCTTGCTCCTATACTCATAGGTAACAGGGATTCGTCGGAGCAAGACGGAACCGGTTCGCTCCAAGGACCAGCAAGGGACGCGTTTTGCTCCTCCGGCATGGGACATTTCCCGGCGGTCCGCCCGGTTTTCCTGATCGGGTATTCGGCCCCGGCTCGAAAGGGAGTAGGCACATGAGCCTCATCGAAATCGACTTCGAGCGACCTGGCAATCCCGTTGACACAATAGAAACCGTCGCGGCTCTGAACGACTGGACTTTCGAACGGTCGGACGACGACGAGATCACCATCTCCCTTGGTGGCAGCTGGTGTGACTATCATGTCTCTTTCTCGTGGATGGAAGATGTGGAGGCGCTGCATCTCGCCTGCGCCTTCGACCTCAAGGTCACGGAACTCCGCAAGACGGAAGTCGTCCGCCTGCTGGCGCTTGTGAACGAGCAGCTCTGGATGGGGCACTTCGATCTCTGGCACAAGGAGAACGTCGTCATGTTCCGCCAGTCGCTCATTCTGGCCGGAGGCGCGGAAGCCTCTTCGGCGCAGATCGAAGCCATGCTGACAAATGCGCTTGAAAACTGCGAGCGTTTCTATCAAGCCTTCCAGTTCGTCGTCTGGGCCGGTCATTCGGCTTCCCAGGCCATGGACACGGCCTTGTTTGAAACCGCAGGAGAAGCATGAGTTTTTCAAAAGAGAGGCCCTTCCTTCTTGTCGGAGCCGGCAAGATGGGAGGTGCAATGTTGTCAGGCTGGGTGGCGGAAGGGATAGACACTTCCGCCCTCATGGTATGCGACCCGTATCTGTCCGGGCCAATGGCTGCGCTTCTGAAACAATACGGTATCCGGCATGTAACCGTCATACCCGATGACTTGCGCGCGGGCATTGTTCTTGTCGCCGTCAAACCGCAGATGATGGACGATGTCCTGCCCGCTCTGAAGTCGGCGGTGGCGCCGGATACGCTCGTGCTTTCCATTGCGGCCGGGACACCGGTTTCGAAATTCGAATCCGTGTTCGGGAGCGTACCGGTTTGCCGCTGCATGCCGAATACACCGGCGATGGTCAAACGGGGGATCACCGCGGTTTATCCAACGGCGGCGGTTTCAGACGAGAGCAAAAAAGACGTCGACCGGCTTCTGGGCGCTATTGGGAAGGTGGTCTGGCTGGACAGCGAGGACCAGATCGATCTGGTTACGGGTGTCAGCGGGTCGGGTCCTGCCTACGTGTTCTATCTTGCTGAGACTCTGAGCGAGGCAGGCAGGCAGGCCGGGCTTCCCGATGATCTCGCCGACGAACTTGCCATTGCGACTGTCTATGGTGCGGGGGAACTGATGCGCCGCTCCGGCGAGCATCCTTCGGTTCTTCGCAAGAATGTCACCAGCCCGAACGGAACGACGGCGGCAGCGCTGGAGGTTCTGATGGGAACCGGCGGCTTGCAGCCGATCATGACCGAGGCCGTTGCGGAAGCGGTCCGGCGGGCGAAGGAACTGGCAGGCTGATCCTGCCGGCGTCGTCTTCTTTGTTTAACTGAGCCATGGTTTCAGGCGCTGACGGCTGGGGCGATGAAGCGCGCATTTTCAAGCGCGCTTCATCCGGCATGGTGATGCGTTTACTGCTCGTTGATTGCGGCGACTGCCAGACCGGTCAGCTTGCTGTTGGCAGCCTTTTCCTGGTCGAGAATTCCGGTCAGCAGGTCGTGCGCCTCGTCGTGGCCGAGAACCTTCGCCCATTCACGCAAGGTGCCGTAGCGGGCAATCTCATAGTGTTCGACAGCCTGGCAGGCGGCGACAAGCGCTGCGTTTTTCGCAGTGCCGCTGGCTTCGGCGATTATGCCGTCGGTTTCCTTCAGAAGACCCTCGATAGCGTCGCATTTTTCACCGGAAGCCTTTTTGCCGAGCGACTTGAAAACCTGCTCGAGCGTCTTGACCTGGGTTTTGGTCTCTTCAAGGTGATCGCCGATCACGTCCTTGAGTTTTTTGCCGTTGGCTGCTTCCTGGAGCTTCGGCATGGCTTTTGTGAGTTGCTGCTCGGCGTAATAGATGTCCTGCAGCGTATGTTCGAATGCATCGGCAAGCGTTTTCATGGGGTTTCTCTCCTCGCGGTAGTGATCTGGTGGACGCTTCTGACGGTCGGTTTCTGAAAGGCTGCGACCCGGCCGGGCTGCAGCGACCGTGGCGGGACTGCAAGGCGCCGGACCGGGCCGCATCCTTCAGGCAATCAACGCAGCGGCGTCGACTCTGGTTCCAGCCTGTCGTGAAGAATGATCGGGGAAAGGATCGCCGGACCCGTGGCACGGTGCCGCCCTTTCCTCAGGAGAGCAGGTTTCCTATCTTAAGGTGTGAAGACCAACTGGAGACCTTCTCATGGCAACCGCTAAAACCAGGCAGAAAATCCTTCAAACGTTCTTGGAGCTGTTGTCCGAGCATCCTTATGAGGATGTCTCGCTGCCAATGATTGCCGAGACGGCGAAGGTGAAGCTCTCGGAGATGCGCAGCGCTTACGCTTCGAAACTTCAGCTTGTCGCTGCATTCGTGGAGAAGATCGACACAACGGTTCTTGATGGGGTGGACGCGGACATGGGCGATCAGCCACCGCGCGACCGGCTGTTCGATGTCCTGATGACACGGATCGACGCGCTTGCCCCGCACAAGGAGGCTGTCAGGGCGCTGCATGACGCGGCGCGTCACGATCCTGGACTTGCGCTTGATTTCAACCGGCTGGCGGTGCGTTCCCAGAAATGGATGCTGATTGCAGCCGGTATCGATGTTTCCGGTGTGAAGGCGACCATCGTCGGACAGGCGCTGGCTGTCGCATTCGCCCGTGTGGTCGATGTCTGGCTGGACGAGGCCGATGAAGGCATGCCCCGCACGATGGCACGGCTCGACAAGGAACTGGACAAGGGCTCCTCCTTCATGAAGCGTTTGAACGGTGTGGAGAGCCTTGCCAGGGGACTGCGTTCATTCCTGAAAAAAGCATCCTCGGGCGGCAGGAGTCGCCGAGGCCGGGACGGTGAACCGGATCAGGATGCCGGCGTCGACGCAGAAGCCCCCGCAAGTGCCTGACGGCCACAGGTCTGTCGCAAAAAGTCGCTGAACGGCTGCCTGTGTCTTGCACGGTCCTTGTTGACCGGCCATGGTCGCTCTCAAAAGGAGTATGTTTCGTGAGCGACCAGATCAGTTTTGACGATTTTCTGAAAGTGGATGTGCGCGTCGGCCGTATTGTCGAGGCCGAGAATTTTCCCGAAGCGCGCAAGCCCGCCTACAAGATGCGGATCGACTTTGGTCCGGATATCGGCGTCAAGAAGACCTCCGCGCAGATCACGAAGCACTACACACCGGGCGAGCTGGTCGGCAAGCTGGTGATGGCGGTGGTCAATTTTCCTCCGCGCCAGATCGGTCCCGTCATGTCCGAAGTTCTCACCCTCGGCGTTCCGGACGAGGATGGCGAAGTCGTCCTGCTGACCCCGGACAAGGACGTGCCGATCGGCGGGCGGCTTTATTAGGGCGTAAGAACAGTCTTACGCCGGCAATCTCAGCCGTGTTCTCAGCCCTCCCAGCGGGCTGTCTTCCAGGTAGAGTTCGCCGCCGTGGCCGCGGGCGATGTCGCGGGCGATCGCAAGGCCGAGGCCGCTGCCGGTCTGGT
The DNA here is from genome assembly GCF_947496995.1 of uncultured Roseibium sp. Lineage (GTDB taxonomy): Bacteria > Pseudomonadota > Alphaproteobacteria > Rhizobiales > Stappiaceae > Roseibium. Next base: position 99,519 of record NZ_CANMFD010000003.1, on the reverse strand, counting down.
CCTGGTTGCGGGCCAGGTCCAGCCGGTGAAACGCCCGGAAGGCCATATCGCGCTGATCTTCGGGAATGCCGGGGCCGTCATCGTCAATGGTGATGACAAGCCAGTTTCCCTCGATCCCGGCAGAGATTTCGACCTGGGTGCCGTATTTGCAGGCGTTGGTGACGAGGTTGGCGAGACAGCGTTTCATCGAAATGCGTCTCACTTCGACGTCGAGAGGCCCTTCGATGCGGGTGGTCACGGAATAGCCGGAGATTTCGGCTTCCTCTTCCAGTTCCTCAAGAAGAAGCGCCATGTCGGTCGTCTGGACTTCTTCGTCGCCATCACCGCTGGCAAAGGCAAGATAATCCTCCAGCATATGGCTCATCTCGTCGACGTCCTTGCGCATGGCATCGCTTTCAGGGGTCTCGGCCAGAAAGGCGAGCTGTAGTCGCAGGCGCGTCAGGATGGTCCTCAGATCGTGACTGACGCCGGCCAGCATCGTTGTGCGTTGCTCGATCTGGCGTTCGATGCGGCGGCGCATGTCGATGAAGGCCAGGCTGGCGCGGCGTACCTCGCGGGCGCCGCTGGCCCGGAAATCCGCAGCCGGGCGCCCCCTGCCGAAAGCCTCAGCGGCATTGGCCAGACGGATGATCGGGCGGATCTGGTTGCGCAGAAAGAGTAGGGCGACAATCACCAGAACAAGCGAGGTGGAGAACATCCAGACCAGGAAGATATGCGAGTTGGAGGCATAGGTCTGGCTGCGCCGGGTGAAAATCCTCAGGATGGAATCGGTGAGCTGAATGCGAATTTCCACAAAGCGGGAGCGGCCGACCGTATCGATCCAGAAGGGTTTGCCGATCCGTTGGCTGATGGCAAGACTCAGTTCCTGGTCGATGACATCGAAGAACGGCTTGGGCGTTGGAGGCGGCAGCGGTTCCAGCGGCATGACGGTCATAGACATGCCAAGCGCGCGTGAGGCGAGCTCCTCGACCTTGCGGTTGTCGTCATCCTGCGGATAATTTTCCAGCACGAAAACAACGGCTGCGATCTCCCGGACCACCGCTTCCGACATCCGGCGGGAAACCAGCTGATAGTGACGCTCCATGAAGACGAAAACCAGGACCGACTGGAGGATCACGATGGGGGCAAGGATGATCAGAAACGTCCGGGTGAAGAGACCCTTCGGCATGATCCGGTACATCAACCGGGAAAATACCCGGTAGGCGCCGACAAAGGGCTTCAGGAGAACCGCGAGGAACTTCAGGTGGTTTCCTTCCTGGAAACGCCGGAGCAGGGTTGTTTTTTCCGCCATCGGGTCAGTCGCAGGCCAGCCGGTAGCCGATGCCCCGGACTGTCTGCAGATAGACCGGATTGCCCGGATCGGTTTCGATCTTGCGCCGCAGGCGGTTGATCTGCACGTCGACGGTACGCTCGCCGAGACCACTGTCGTCGCCGACGATCTTGTGCCGGGGTACCGTTGCGCCGGGCTGTTCGGCAAATATCGACAGGATCTGTTTTTCCCGGTCCGTCAGGCGCACCGGATTGTCGCCGTTTTTCAGTTCCCCCCGGCCGGCATTGTAGGAGAAGGGGCCGAAGCGTATTTCCTGCCTGGCGACAACCGGCTGCTGGTTTCCACGCCGCAGGATGGCCGCGATCCGCAGCATCAGTTCTCGGGGTTCAAAGGGCTTGGCGAGATAATCGTCCACGCCGGCCTCCAGGCCGGCTATTCTGTCGGGTGCATCGGATCTGGCCGTCAGCATCAGGATCGGAACCTGGGAGTCCTTTCGCAGCGAGCCTGCAAGCTCCAGCCCGCTTTCGCCCGGCATCATCACGTCCAGGATGATCAGGTCGAACTCCAGCCCGGACAGACACTTGCGCGCTTCGGCGGAATTGGCTGCGGTGGAGACACGGAAGCCATTGTCCTTGAGCAGCCTGGAGAGCAGATCCCTGATCCGTTTGTCGTCGTCTACCAGGAGAATGTGGTTGGCGTTGTCGTCAGGCACCTGAGCGTTCATTTCGGTCGTCTCGTCCCCTAGGGTGGTGTCAGGATCGCGTTTGCCGGCTCAACGAACGGACGCCGACCCTTATCTGTCTCTCAGATCGAAGGAGCTGCGGATAAGCTTGAGGATGTCCGGCCGGGCATCGGGATCGATCATCTGCAAGAGAAACCTGCGGACGGTTTCCTCGCTGCCATCAGGCAGGCCAATTAGGGCGCGTTCAAGGCGCTTTTGCTGCAGACGCGTGAGATCGACGGCGAGCGCGTGGCCTGTTTCAGTGGTGTAGAGAAGCCGCTGGCGACGGTCGTGATTGCCCTCGCGCTGTTCGATGATCCCGGCATCCACCAGCTGTTTCAGCACCCTTCCGAGGCTTTGCTTGGTGATCCCCAGAATACCGAGTAGATCCGTCACCATGATGCCGGGGTTCCGCTCCACGAAATGCAGAACCCTGTGGTGCGCCCGACCGAACTCGAATTTGGCCAGCACCTCGTCCGGATCGCCGGTGAAATCGCGATAGGCGAAGAACAAAAGTTCAACGAGGTCATAGGGCAGGGCGTCATCGCTGCTTGCCTCACCGCTGTCGGGCAGCCCGGGATCGTTTTCCCGCAACGGGGAGGAAAGTGCGTTTTTGAAATTTACGTCAGCCATATTGACTTAATTCTGGTCGATTGTTACTTGTTAGCATCCGTGAACGAAATGATCGGTCTTTCTGATGCATTTTTGCGCACCAGATGATAAACGAATCCGATCACGAACGTTGCGGATATCAGGATACCGATAGTTGGCGTGCTGTGCAAAAGATACAGCGGTGAAGCGGGCGCAAGTCTTTGGCGCCATTTGCCTCTGCAGTGGAAAACAATAAACGCTCTCAGAGCGGGCGGGAGATGAAAGATGGCCGGAACGCCTTTTGATCAGCTCAGTGGAGACATCTGGTACGACGGCACATTCGTGCCGTGGGCGGACGCGAAACTGCATGTGCTCAGCCACGGGCTGCATTACGGCAGCAGCGTGTTTGAAGGTGAACGCGCCTACGGCGGGCGTATCTTCAAGTCCGAGGAGCATACTGCGCGCCTGCTTGAATCCGGCCGCATGCTGGGCTTCGAGATTCCCTGGACCGCCGAGCAGATCAACGCGGCCAAGGAAGAAACCCTGGCGCGGATGAACCTCACCGATGCCTATATCCGCCCCGTCGCCTGGCGCGGAAGTGAGATGATGGGCATCTCCGCGCAGAAGAACACCATTCACCTGGCCATCGCCGCCTGGGAATGGCCGAGCTATTTCGCGCCGGAAGAACGGCTGAAGGGGATCCGGCTGGACCTTGCGGACTATCGCCGCCCCGATCCGAAAACAGCGCCCTACAAGGCCAAGGCCGCCGGCCTTTACATGATCTGCACCATCTCCAAGCACGCGGCCGAGTCCAAGGGCTATACGGACGCGCTGATGCTGGACTGGCGCGGCCAGGTCGCGGAAGCGACCGGCGCCAATGTGTTCTTCATCAAGGACGGCAAGATCCACACGCCGACGCCCGATTGCTTCCTGAACGGGATCACCCGCCAGACGGTCATCGGCCTTGCCAAGGACCGCGGCATCGATGTGATCGAACGGGTGATCATGCCGGAGGAACTGCCGGATTTCGAGCAGTGCTTCGTCACCGGCACTGCGGCGGAAGTCACGCCGGTCTCGGAGATCGCCGGAAACCGCTACGAAGTCGGCGAGATCATCAAGACGCTGATGGAAGACTACGATGCTGCCGTCCGGCCGCAAGCTCCTGCGCTTCAGGCCGTCGCCGGCTGATCGGACGCCCGGAAAAATCTCGGCAGAAAGGCGGGCATGAGCCCGCCAGAGACTGCTGACAAACCTAATTTCGTCATCCCAGACAAGTGCAGCAAGGCTGCACGCAGATCTGGGATCCAGATATATTTCACGCCGCAGGCGTGGCGTGTTCAAGTGTAATTGAGTGTTCGCTCCGCTCACGCTGATGCGCTGGATCCCAGATCAGCGTTCGGCTTGCCTCACTTGTCTGGGATGACCAGGCTGAGGGTTTGTCAACGGGCCGAAGCAGGCATGAGCCCGCCTTTTTTGCTCGATCCTTGTTTCAATATTCAGACGGTTGCCCCACGTTCCGTTGAATGGAACATGCGTCCGCGTTCGGCGTAGAGAATGCAGCCGATGGCGCACAGGCCGTAGACCATATAGGACAGCCCCAGGGGCTCGGTCGTTCCGTCGAAGAGCTGCCCCATGACGTACCCCAGAAGCGCGCCGCCGAGGGTGCTGATGAAGCCGATCACGGAAGAGGCGGTGCCGGCAATGGCCCCGAGCGGCTCCATGGCCATCGTGTTGAAATTCGCGCCGATGAAGCCGAACGTCGTCATGATGAGGGTCACCAGTGCCAGGAAGACCCAGAAGTTCTCGTAACCTAGCAGGGCGAGCGCATAAATCGTCATTCCCACCAGGGTATAGACCACCGTGGCGGCGTGCGAGAGACGGCGCATGCCGATGGCTTCCACGAGCTGGGAGTTCATGAAAGAGGCTACGGCCATGGTCACGGCGATGACGGCAAAAACGATCGGAAACAGCGTTCCCAGGCCGAAAATGTCGACAAAGATCTGCTGGGACATGGCGAGGAAGGAAAACAGGCCTCCGAAAATGAATGCGGTGCCGACGGTGTATCCGAGACTGACGCGCGTTGTCAGCGCCAGCAGGTATGCGCTGGTGATCGTGGAAACCACCAGAGGGCGCCGGTTTTCCGGCTCCAGGGTCTCAGGCAAACGCAGACCCGACCATACCAGCATCGCCACGCCGGAAATCAGCAGCAGGGCGAAGATCCAGTGCCAACCGGCCACAAGCAGGATGGCCTGGCCGATGGACGGTGCAATAACGGGTACGGACATGAAGACCATCATGACGAGGGACATGACCTTGCCCATGCGCCTTCCGGTATAACAATCGCGGACAATTGAAAGCGCGGTCACCCGCGCCGCGGCGCAACCGATGCCCTGCATGAGGCGTGCGATCAGCAACTGGTCCAGGTCCACTGCGAAGATACAGACGATGCTCGCGAGGCTGTAGAGCGCGAGGCCGCCAATCAGAACCTTTCGCCGGCCGAAGGCATCCGCGACCGGGCCGAAAAACAGCTGTCCGCCGCCAAAGCCGATCAGGTAGACGAGAAGAATGAGCTGGCGGTCATTGTCCTTGGCTATGTCCAGCGCACCGGCGATGGCCGGCAGGGCCGGAAGCATCACATCGATCGCCATGGCGTTCAACGCCATGATCATGGCGATGATGGCCACGAATTCCGCAAATGGAATGCCGGGCTCGCGCAGGACTTCGCTGTAACCGCCGGAGTGCGATCGCGTTGCCGCTGAACCGGCAGGCGGGTTGCTGGAAATATCTTCTTTGTGTTTCACGCAATTGGGACCAATTCGAAAGGGCATGACGCGGCTGCGCGTCAGGGAGGTATTGAGGGATTATAATGTCAGGTGTTGGAAAGCGAATGTTCGTGGTTCAGGAGGAAGACCATCGCGCGGCGTCCTTCTCATCGCCTGCTTTGGTATCCACCCAGGTGCCGCCGGCACCCGATACGAGGTGCTCCTTTTTCCAGAAGGGGGCTCTGGTTTTCAGGAAGTCCATGAGAAAGTCGGCTGCCTCGAAGGCCGCGCGCCGATGCGCCGAAGCGGCGACGACCAGAACGATGTTCTCGCCCGGCGCGATCTTTCCGAAGCGGTGAATGACGCTCAATCCGGTGAGGGGCCAGCGACCGGCAGCCTCTACGGCAATGCGTGTCAGTTCTGCTTCCGCCATGCCGGGGTAATGTTCCAGCTCCAGCGCCTCCAGCGTCCCTGCCTCGTCGCGGCAGAGGCCCGTGAAGGTTACCAGCGCTCCGACATCCTTGCGGCCGGTGGTGAGACGCTGCGTTTCCGCCGCGACGTCGAAATCTGCTGCCTGAACTCTTACAAGCGGTTGAACCTGCATGCCTCAGCCACCCGTCATCGGTGGGAAAAAGGCGACCTCTCTTGCGTCGCCGAGATCGGTGTCAGCTTCCACGTGCAACTGGTCAAGCGCCACCCGGATCGCGTCTTCCTCCTCAAAGGCGGCCGCGTGGTTACCGTCCAGCGTTTTCAGATGCGAAATCAGGTCCGCGACGGTTTTCACACCTCCGGGAACCTCAATCGTTTCTTCTTCGACGCCGACCCGTTCACGGACCCAGGCGAAATAACGAATGTTCATGAGAGCCTCGATAATGTGCCGGCCGGCGCCGAAGTGCGCAAACCGGAGCAGGGCGAGCTTAACTTGACTTATCCGATAGGGGAAGTCCGGCTGACCGGCTCGCCGAGAGGCCGGCCAACCGGGTCTTCCAGGGTCGATCCTGCTCCTGCTGTCCGGAACCCTATTCCTTGATGAGGTGGCCGATCCCGGCGCGGAAATAGTCGTATCCCGTATAAAGCGTGAGTATGGCGGCAAGCCAGAGGGCGGTGAGGCCGGCCAGGGTGGTGCCCGGAAGAACGGTGTCTCCCGCAGGCCCCGCCAACAGGAAAGCAACAGCAATCAACTGGACGGTGGTCTTCCATTTTGCCAGCTTGGTGACCGGGACGCTGACCTGGAGTTCGGCCAGAAACTCCCTCAGTCCGGAGACCAGGATTTCGCGGCACAGGATGATGATCGCGGCGATCATCGACCAGCCGCCGATAGTGCCGTCGCCGGCCAGCACCAGCAGGCAGACCGAGACCAGCAGCTTGTCGGCGATCGGGTCCAGCATACGTCCCAGGGCGGACTGCTGCTGCCAGGCGCGCGCGAGATAGCCGTCGAAAAAGTCAGTCACGGCGGCAAGTATGAATATGCCGAGGGCGATCCAGCGCGGTGTGTTGCCTTCGAAATAGAAACAGGCGGTCACGGCGGGAACCGCCAAAATGCGCCCATAGGTCAGAAGGTTCGGCAGGCTGAGTACAATATTGCGTTTCATGTCGGCTTTCGGATTTCAGGCAGGAGTGCCGGAGCCCAGATGGCCCGGGCTGCAGAACATTGCCCGTAAAGACTTCCACGCGGCGGTATTACGCGTGCACCCATGTGTACCAGGTCAATCGAATATGCCATCGCCCAGCTGGTCGATCATCATTTTTGCCTTGCGGATCATTTCGTTGGTCGCACCCTGCTCGTCTGGCAGGGTGTCGGCACGGATGAAGATGTGGGTCTTCAGAGTATCACCGACCTGCTTTTCGATCCGTCCGGCCACCAGCCATTGACCGTTTGAAAGCTGGGGTTCCGCGATGATCCGGAATTCGTCATATACGACCGTCGTGCTCTTCGAGGCGGCTGTTTTGCCTTCGCCTGACGAGCCGAAGAGCGATTTGAACATCTTGCCGAGCATTCTGTCACCCATTGCTGATCCGTTTGCCCCTTTTACGGGGGCGAGCGCGGAGCTTCAAGGCAAGAGTTGCAAAGGCGGGGCGGGAATGTGCTCGCCCGCAGCGCTCCGGTGCGGCATTGTCGCCGCACCGGTCCTTTGTCACGTTACTGGGCGGCATTGTCGCCGCACCGGTCCTTCGCCGCGTTACTGTGCGGGGCCGGAGCCGCCGCGAAGCTGATTGCGGATGTCGATCAGGACATCCAGTTCCGACGGGCCGGTTTCGACTTCAGGCTCCACATCGTCCGGCTTTTCCGCCGCCGCCTTGACCTTGTTGACTGCTTTCACGAGCATGAACACAACGTAGGCGATGATCAGGAAATTGATGCATGCCGTGAGAAACGCCCCGTAGGCGAAGACTGCTGCGCCGCTTTCCCGAGCGGCCTCAAGACTGGAACCGGCAGGCACGTCCCCGGACAGGACGATATACATCGACGTGAAGTCGATCCCGCCGAGCACAAGCCCGATGACCGGATTGATGAGATCCGAGACCAGGCTTGAGACAATTGCCGTAAAAGCCGCACCGATGATAATGCCGACGGCAAGGTCCATAACGTTGCCCTTGGCGATAAAGTCGCGAAATTCCTTGATCATGTGGTGTCCCCAACCTTCCCTATAAACCCGAACTCTCAACTTGCATGCGAGTGACGGATGTTTCTTGCGTAAAATACCGCCGGGAAATCTAACACATTCCGGCGGGGTAAAAAGATTGCTTGTTTTTCCAATGCCTTGATCAGGTTCAGGTGGGACCAACCCGGCATTTTCCTGGCTTCCGCGGGCCGCTTCGCGGCCGGATTTTAGCCGACCGCGCATAAAACGTGACACGCTTCAGGAAAAAAGCGCGTGATCGGGACGGTGCGGGCCGGTATCAAGTGGCGTCCCTATCCCGCAAGGTCAGCAAACATGAGCAGGTTCTGGAGTCCGATCGTCGAAAAACTGACGCCTTATACGCCCGGTGAGCAACCCGGGCAAAGGACGGTCATCAAGCTCAATACCAACGAGAACCCCTATGGTCCGTCGCCGAAGGCGCTGGAGGCCATTCGCGCAGCGACCGGAGATGAGCTTAGGCTTTATCCGGATCCTGTTGCCGCGGAGCTGCGTGAGGCAATCGCTGCAACTTTGTCCTTGGACGTGGATCACATTCATGCCGGCAACGGCTCCGACGAGGTTCTGGCGCAGGCGTTCAACGCCTTCTTCACCGGCAAGGATGCAATTGTCTTCCCGGACATCACCTACAGTTTTTACAGGACCTACTGCGAGCTCTATTCGATACAGGCCGAGAAGCTTCCGCTCGATGCAGCGCTCCGGTGCGACCCGCGGGACTATCAGCGCGCATGCGGAGGCGTGGTGATCGCCAATCCGAACGCACCGACCGGTATCGCCATGCCGCTTGAGGATATTGTCCAAATCCTGCAGCAGAACCCGGAAGTCGTCGTGATCGTCGATGAGGCCTATGTGGATTTCGGGGCAGAGAGTGCGGCGTCGCTGGTGCCGGACTTTGAAAATCTGCTTGTCGTGCAGACTTTTTCCAAGTCCCGCAGCCTTGCCGGCCTGCGGGTCGGTTTTGCCATCGGGCAGCCGCACCTGATCGAGGCGCTCCGGCGGGTCAAGGACAGCTTCAATTCCTATCCGCTCGGACGCCTGTCGCTTGCCGGCGCCGTTGCCGCGTGGAAGGACCGGGAATGGTTCGACAGGACCCGGCATCTCGTCATGGCGGACAGGGACAGGATGGCGACGGCTCTTCAGGAACAGGGGTTCGATGTTCTGCCGTCCATGGCGAATTTTCTGTTCGCGTCCCATGAGACAGTTCCCGCAGAAAAGCTGCTCGGGGATCTGCGCGCGCGCGGTATTCTGGTCCGGCATTTCGCCAGGGAGCGCATTGGAAACCACCTGAGGATTTCCATCGGCACGAGCGAAGAATGCGCAGCCTTGCTGGCGGCGACCGAGAGCATCATCCGGGAATAGACAGAAGCTTTCCGAAGACGTGATTTTCGGAACACAGCGCGGTGCGCGTGGACGAGCAGGGTTCGGCCTAGCCGAGTTTCCGCCGCGTCCAGTGATTGCGGCACAGGGAGACGTAAGTTTCGTTGCCGCCGATAACCACCTGATCGCCTTCTTCGAGAATCTTGCCGTCGCTGCCCAGCCGGGCAGTCATGGTGGCCTTGCGACCGCACCAGCAGATGGACTTGATTTCCTTCAGATTGTCGGCGATGGCCAGCAGAGCGGCGCTGCCGGGAAAGAGCCTGCCCTGGAAATCGGTGCGCAGACCGAAACACATGACCGGAATACGGAGCCGGTCGGCGACCTGCGCCAGCTGCCAGACCTGTTCGGCGGTCAGGAACTGGGCTTCATCGACCAGCACGGCATCGACAGGACTGGTCTCATGGGCCTTTGACACATGTTTGAGAACATCGTCTGCGGAGGAGAATATCTCGGCGTCGGCGGAGAGTCCGATCCGTGAGGCGATCCTGCCCTTGCCGGCGCGATCATCGAACGCCGCAATGAGCAGAAGCGCGTTCATGCCCCGCTCCTGGTAGTTATAGGCGGCCTGCAAAAGTGACGTCGATTTGCCGGCATTCATCGAGGAGTAGTTGAAATAAAGCTTGGCCATGCGTTCTGAAAAGGAATCGGTTGAGGAGGCTGCAGTGTTCCCATTCGGGTTCCCTGCCTCAAACAGCCTCAGGTTGAAGTCACAGGCAATCGATCAATTTCCGCCGTGCCTTGCAAGGCCAAACTCGACAATCAACGGCAGATGGTCAGATCCGATATCGGGGCCGGTCGATACGCTGATCACCTGCAGGTCACCGAAAACCGCAAACTGGTCGACAGGAGCGCCCAGAATCCAGTGCAGGCGGTAGTCGAAGAAAAACCGTGTCGTTTGCGGCCAGCGGCCCGGATAGGCGGTTTTCAGATCGTTTTCCGTCAGGACCTGCTGAAATCGTGAGGACCAGGGCGAGCTGTTCCAGTCGCCGATGGCCAGGACCGGGCCGTCCTTTTCAGCTTTCAGATCGTCGATGATCCCGTCGGCCGCGTCAAAATAGCGGCGCTTGTTGTGCCAACGGGATTCCGTGCGCGGACTGTCCGGATGGAGGGCTAGCAGATGCAGCGGCCCGGCATCTGTCTCCAGCGTGAGCGACAGCAGTTCCCGGTCGGCGTTGTAAAAGACATCGGCGCCGGAGGGCAGATCGCCCTCGACGACGGTCGACATTTTCTGCCGGACAGGAAAGCGGGAATAGACGACAAGGCCACCCAGCTCACCGACTGTCAGATATTGCGGAAAGCCGTGTTCGCCCGCGCTGCCAACGGGCAGGCCGAGGCGCTGCCAACGCCGTTCCTGCAGTCCCCAAAGGGTCTCCTGAAGGACAACAACGTCGGGCTCTTCCTTTTCGAGAAAGGCCTGCAGAGTCCTGTCACCCAGGAACAGGTGCTCGATATTGATCGAGATGACCTTCAAGGGGAGGCTTCCGGCCTGGAGCGGGGCAGGTTCGACCGTATTTTCCAATGTGCGGGCGCCGGTCAGTCCTGCCAGAGTGACGAGCGCCAGGACGGCCAGAAACCAGACTGTTCTATAAAGGAGGGCGAACCGGTGCCGCACGAAAAAACCCAGCGCGCCTCCCACACACCCCAGCAATCCGGCTGCGAGAAACTGTCTCAGGAAAAAGCTCATGTTGTCGGCAAGCCAGACATCGGGAGCGGCGAAGTTGGCGAGCCCGAGCGCGCAGACTGTAAGGGCGCCGAGGCAACCGCACCAGCCGATGAGCGAAAGCAGCGATCCGAACAATGATCTCGACTTCGAATTGTTTTTGAACATCTTGAACCGATCGTGTCCGGTTGGTGTGGGCTTGCGCTATCGGGGTCCTGCCGTCCGTCGCCGGTGAAGCAGGCTGGACTATCTACTCGTGGAAATGGTCGTAGACCAGTTTGGCGATGGCTTCGGAAATGCCCGGTACGGAGGCCAGATCGTCGACGCCAGCCTTGGATACGGCCTTGGCAGTGCCGAAATGGCGCAAAAGGGCCTTCTTGCGTGTCGGACCAACGCCGGCAATCTCATCCAGCGGGTTCCTGGTAATGTCTTTCTTGCGGCGGGCGCGGTGGCTGCCGATGGCAAAGCGGTGCGCCTCGTCGCGCAAGCGCTGGACGAAATAGAGCACCGGATCGCGTTCCGGAAGCATGAAGGACTGGCGACCGGGCATGAAGAACTTCTCCCGGCCCGCATCGCGGTCGGGTCCCTTGGCGATGCCGACAAGGGGCACATCGGTGATGCCGAGGCTTTCCAGCGTCTCGCGGGCGGCGGTCAATTGTCCCTGTCCGCCGTCGATCAGAAGCAGGTCCGGCCAGGCCGGCATGTCACTTGTCGCGGAAGTCGTCTCCGCGTCGTCCTGATCTTCCTGCTGGGCGGCGTCTTCGGCGGCAGGTGGTTTTTCCCGGACGTGTTCCTTGAGCAGGCGGGAAAAGCGGCGGCTCAGAACCTCGCGCATCATGCCGTAGTCATCGCCGGGAACGAGGTCCTCGGACTTGATGTTGAACTTGCGGTACTGGCCCTTGGTGAAGCCTTCCATGCCCGCGACGATCATGCCGCCGACGGCGTTGGTTCCCATGATATGGGAATTGTCATAGACCTCGATGCGGCGCGGCACGACCTCAAGACCGAAGGCTTCCGCGACGCCCTTGAGGAGCCGCGCCTGGCTGGAGGTTTCGGCAAGACGCCGGCCGAGCGCCTCGCGCGCATTTGTCAGGGCGTGGTCGACAAGTTCTTTCTTTTCGCCCCGCTTGGGTTTCGCGACCTCGATTTTTCTGCCCGAGCGTTCGCTCAGGGCTTCGGCGAGCAGCCTCTGTTCGGCAAGTTCGTGGGACAGGAGGATCTGTTTCGGGGCCGGCTTGTCGTCATAGAACTGGGCGAGAAAACTCTCCAGAATGTCGGCTTCCTCGAAGGATTTGTCGGCCTTGGGGAAATAGGCCCGGTTGCCCCAGTTCTGGCCGGTGCGAAAGAAGAACACCTGAACACAGGTCTGACCGCCGTCCTGATGGATGGCAAAGACGTCTGCTTCCTCCACCGTCTGGGGATTGATGCCCTGATGGGCCTGAACATGGGAAAGCGCCGAGAGGCGGTCGCGGTAGATCGCGGCGCGCTCGAATTCAAGATCGGCGGAGGCGGCTTCCATCTGTTTGGCAAGCTGGGTCTTGATCAGCTGGCTGCGGCCGGACAGGAAGGCCTTGGCCTCCGAGACCAGGCCCGCATAGTCCTCCGGGCCGATTTCCCCAGTGCAGGGAGCCGAGCAGCGCTTGATCTGATACTGCAGGCAGGGACGGGTGCGGTTCTCGTAGTAGCTGTCGGAGCAGGTGCGGATCAGGAAGGCCTTCTGCAAGGCGTTGATCGTGCGGTCGACCGCTCCGGCGGAGGCGAAGGGGCCGAAATACTCGCCCTTGCGCTTGCGAGCGCCGCGGTGCTTGACGATTGCGGGCGCCTCGTGGTCGCCGGTCACCAGAATATAGGGAAAGGACTTGTCGTCCCGCAGCAGAACGTTGAAGCGCGGGCGCAGGCGCTTGATCAGGTTGGCTTCCAGAAGCAGGGCTTCCGGTTCCGTTCTTGTGACGACGAATTCCATCGCGGCCGTCGCCATGATCATGCGCATGATGCGGTTCGACTGGCCCTGCAGCCGCGTATAGCTGATGACCCGCTTTTTCAGGCTGCGTGCCTTGCCGACATAAAGGACTTCGCCCTTGTCATCCAGCATTCGGTAAACGCCGGGGCCGTTGGGCAGGCGTTTCACCTCGTTGGCGATCACCTCGACGCCCTTTTTTACGGGTGGGCTATCTTCGGTGGCCGGGCTTTCTGCCGGATTTTGAGAATCAGACGGTTCCTGCATGTCTGACATTTAAGCGCGGAAAGCCATTTGGGAAAGAGGCGGCCGCGGTTGGAGCCAGGTCAGCTGACATGTCCAAGAAAATAAACGGTCGCCAGGTAAAGGACGTAGGCAACCGTCATCACCAGACCGGAGATCTTGTTGAGGCAGATCCTGAATCCGGCAAACGCGGTCAGCAGCAGCGCGCAGGCGAGCATCACCCAGACGTCGAATTTCAACACTTCGGCGGGCACGTCTATCGGGACGACGACAGCCGTGATGCCGATGATCGCCAGCAGATTGAAGATATTGGAGCCGATGACGTTGCCGATTGCCACCGCGCCGTGCTGGCGGATGGCTGCCATGACGGTTGTCGCAAGTTCCGGCAGCGACGTGCCGAGGGCGATGACGGTCAGGCCGATCACGGCTTCGCTCACCCCCCAGGCGGACGCGATCGACGTTGCGCCCGTGATGGTGAAATGCGCGCCGAGGGGCAGGCCGACAAGGCCGAGGAGAACATAGGCAAGCGCGATCCAGATTGAGTCCGGAACATCCTCGACATCTTCCAGGACATCGGAAGTATCCAGCTCCGCATCTGCTACGGCGGCGCCCGCGGCGGCAGTGGCAATGGCCTTCTGTTCCTTGCGGTGTTTGCGGGCGGTCATTGTCGAGGCGGTCAGAAAGCCGCCGAGAAGCGCCAGCAGAACCAGACCCGCAGGCAGCCCGATGGGCGTGAAGAAACACAGGGCGATGAACACCATGGTCACCGCGACCATGAAGACCGCGTTGCGGGTTGCGCCGTTCTCGCCACACGGCGTTGCCGCGATCATGGCGGGAAGGCCGAGGACCAGAAGAACATTGGCTATATTTGAACCTACGACATTGCCGATCGCGATACCGCTCGCGCCTTCCAGAGCCGCCTTGAGGGAAATCACCAGTTCCGGAGCCGAAGTGCCGAAGGCGACGATGGTCAGGCCGATGACAAGATTCGGAATTCCCAGTCGCTGCGCGATCCCCACAGAGCCTCTGACCAAGACATCACCGGCGATAATCAGAACAACCAATCCGCCTGCGAGGCTTACATAGTCAAAGAGCATTTAGGAATTCCGGTACGGGTTTGGTGTGAGGCGGCTGCGGGAGGGAGCGCCAAACGGGTTGAGCGCCTTATACGCAATAGATTGGTATGGGGAAAGCCGGGGGCAAGGATCTTTATACGCATCGATGTGGCAATTTCTTCCGGCCGGTTTCGCAAATTGCAATCGCCTTAAGCTATTTTTCATCGTGCCAGAATGTCGCCGTCATTTGTCATCAAAACTCCCAAATCTCAATCCTGATCCGCCACAAAGGCTCCCCATATCTGCAGAGTGGGGAGTGTGAGGATGCGGCAGAGCTGCCCTCCTGCTCGTTATTGGCCGATGTGTTTCGGTCAACTCAGTTTGGTAATGTGGATCTGGAGTATCTGTGATGAAACGTCTTGCACTTGCAAGTTTGGCACTGACGGCGGGGATCGCGCCTGTTTGGGCCGCAGACCTGGCGCAATCGCCGGCACCGGTCTATGAGGCGGTACCATCCCCACAGCAGTCCATCGACTGGACCGGTCTTTATGTCGGTGGCAATCTCGGCTGGGCCTTTGGACAGTTCGACAACCGCGCAGGCGGCAACGCCGGTCTGGATACCGATGCGAACGGCGTCGCCGGTGGTCTTTATACCGGCTACAATTTTCAGGTAACGCCGAATGTGGTCGTCGGTGCGGAAGCCGATTTCAGCCTCACGGACCTGGAAGAGAACAAGACCAGCAACGGCCTGACTGTCCAGTCCAAGTCCGACTGGAACTCCAACATCAGGGCGCGGCTGGGTTACAGCTTCGACCGCTACCTGGTCTATGGTGCCGGCGGTCTGGCTCTTGCCGATCTTGAAGTTTCCGGAAACGGCGACAGCGACAGCAAGACGGCTCTCGGCTGGACGCTGGGTGCCGGCGGCGAGGCCGCGATCACCAACAACCTGAGCGCCAAGCTCGAATATGTGTATCAGGATTTCGGTGAACAGGATTTCAATCTGAACGGTACAGCCGTCAGTTCGGACCTGAGCACGTCCCAGGTGCGCCTCGGTCTGGGCTACAAATTCTGACCGTCGAGCCTTTCTGAAGAAATCGGCCCGGCACCGAAAGGTGCCGGGTTTTTTGTTACAAGTGGTTACATGCTTTTCAGAATTTCGCCCAGGAAGCGTGATAAACATGACGTCACAACGTGACGCGATGTTGCAGTGCCCTATATTGACAGTGGTTTCAGTTGGAGAGGTGAATGCGGTTCTTGATGCGTGGACTGCTGGGTCTGGCCTTGATGGCGGTGATGATCGGTTTCGCCGGCATTGGCGCCTACCGGCTGTACACTGCGACGACGGCGGAGGACACCGTCCGCCAGCGGCCCGCGCGCGAACGCAGCTATTCGGTGAATGTCGCTGAACTTTCCCCCGCAACACTATCGCCTGTCACCACCGCCTATGGAGAGATCGTGAGCTGGCGGTCGCTGGAGTTGCGGGCCAGCACCGAGGGTCTTCTGGTCGATGTGGCGCGCAAATTCCGGGACGGCGCAGCCGTTGCGGAGGGCGAGTTGCTGCTCAGGATCGATCCGGCGAATGCCGAATTTCTGGTTCTGGATGCGGAGGCAGCGCTTGCGGATGCGGAGGCTCAGAAGACGGAAGCCGAGGAAGCGATTGTCGGCGCCGAGCAGGAACTGGAAGCGGCCCGCCGGCAGCTGGTCCTCCGACGGCAGTCTTTGGATCGCCAGCAGCAGCTCAAGGAAAAGGGCTATTCGACCGCTGTCCAGGTCGAGACAGAGGAACTTGGCGTTGCCTCGCTGGAACAGTCGCTCAGCAACCGACTGCAATCGGTGATCACGGCCCGCAAGCGGGTCGAGCGCATGGACCTGACGGTCAAACGTGCGCAATTTGCACTGGGCGAGGCGCGTCGCGTATTGAACGAAACCGCGCTGACGGCGCCCTTCAGCGGCAATTTATCCGAAGTCAACGCCACACTCGGCCGGCGTGTCAATCAGTCGGAGACCCTTGCCCTGTTGATAGATCCGGCCGCCCTGGAAGTGAAGTTCTCCCTGTCGACCAGCGAATTTTCCAGGCTTCTGGATGACAGCGGCAATCTCATCAAGGCACCTGTGATCGTGACTTTGCAGCTCGGCGTCCGGTCGCTTGAGGTTGCCGGTCATATCGACCGGGCGGCGGCGGTGGTGTCGGAGGGAGAGGCGGGGCGGACCCTGTTCGCGACCCTCGAACTGGACCCTGGAACAGCGCTGCGCCCAGGCGACTTCGTCAAGGTGGAGGTGCAGGAACCGGAACTTGCCGGTGTTGCCGTCGTTCCCTCTGCCGCGGTGACGGAAGACGGCCGCCTGCTGATTGTCGGCGACGGCGAGCGAATCCGGGAAATCCGTACAACCGTGCTGCGCCGGATGGGTAATGAGGTTGTTTTGACAGATGTGCCTTTCGGCGCGGATTATGTCCGCGAACGGCTGCCGCAGCTCGGCACGGGCCTCAAGGTGACGCCGCGCCGCGTTGGTGAGGAGGACCCCACTCCGGCAGCGGACGATCCCGATACGGCGCGGGTATCCGACGCGGGGGATGATGGCGCACGCGGCGACCTGGTCGCGCTTGAGCCGGAGCGGCGGGCGGCGCTGATAGAACAGCTCAACAGCTCCGACATGCCTGAAAACCGCAAGGCCCGGCTGCTTGCAACGCTGAACCAGCCGATGGTGCCGAAAGATCTGATTGACCGGTTGGAACAGCGGCTCGGGAACAGGGGCTGATGGTCCTGGTTTCCTGATGCCATGATAGGAGTGTCCTGACATGCGTTCTCCTGGCGGATCGCAATTCGCGTCATTGCTGGACTACATGGTGCGTCACCGGACGGCGGCCAACCTTCTGCTTGCGATCATGCTGCTCAGCGGTATTGCCGCCGGCACGCAGATCAGGACGCAGTTCTTTCCCGATTTCGTTCGCGAGGAAGTGGACGTCGATGTCAGCTGGCCGGGCGCGGGGCCGGAGGACATGGACCGGGCCATCGTCGAAATTCTCGGGCCGCCGCTTCTGGCGATCAACGGTGTTGACGAAGCCACGTCCATCGCCCGCGAAGGCAAGGCGAGCATCGAACTTGAATTCGAAGACGGCTGGGATATGGGGCAGGCGACCGACGAGGTGAAAGCCGCCGTCGACCTTGCGCGCTCGAGCCTGCCGGACGGCATAGAAGAGCCCGTCGTCAGCCGCAGCGTCTACAGCGACCGGGTGACCGATGTGGTCGTTTACGGGCCCGTGGACATCGATCAACTGGCCCGCTTCGCTGAAGACCTGCAGACCGTGCTGTTCCGCCAGGGCGTGACCCGGGTGGAGATCAGGGGGCTCGCCGACCCGATCATCCGGGTCAATGTCGGCGAAAGCATGCTCGTGCGGCACGAGCTGACCCTTGAGGAAATCGCCGAAACCGTCTCGGCGGAAATGGAGACCACGCCCGCGGGCGACGTGAGCGGCAGCGGTGCGCGGCTGCGCACGGGTCAGACCCGGCGATCCGAACAGGACCTCGGCGAAATCGTCCTGAAGGCGCCATCCCAGGGAGAAAAGCTGCGGCTGCGCGCCGTCGCCGACATCCTTACGGAGGGCGTGGAAAGCGGGCGGGCCTATTATCACAAGGGCATGCCCGCCGTCCTGCTGCGGGTCAGCCGCAGCGCCCAGGGAGACACGATCGAGATCCAGAGAGCGGTGGAGACGATCACGGCCGATTTCCAGCGCACGCTGCCCGAAGGCGTCATTGTCCAGATGACCAATACAAGGTCGCAGGCGATTATCGACCGGCTGGATATTCTCGTCGAAAACGGGCTGTTCGGGCTCGCTCTGGTGCTGCTTTTCCTTTTCCTCTTCCTGTCCGCGCGCACGGCATTTTGGGTCGCGGCCGGCATTCCGGTGGCGATGGCGGCCACCATCGGCCTCATGTATGCCTTCGGGCTGACGCTGAACATGATCTCGGTCTTCGCACTGATCATCTGTCTCGGCATCGTCGTCGATGACGCCATCGTGGTCGGGGAGCACGCGGATTTCCTGCACAGGCGTGGATATTCGCCCGAAGAGGCCGCCAGCCTGGCCGCGCGGAGGATGACGGCGCCTGTGTTCAGCGCCTCGATCACCACTCTCATCGCCTTCGTCGGGCTGATGGCCATAACGGGCCGGTTCGGGAGCCTGGTGGCCGACATACCCTTCACTGTTGCCGTGGTGCTGATCGCCAGTCTGGTCGAATCCTTTCTGATCCTGCCTGCGCATATGAACCATGCCCTCTCGGCAAGCAAAAAGCCGCGCTGGTACGACATGCCGAACAGGCTCTTCAACCGTGGTTTTGTCTGGTTCCGCGAAACCCTGTTCCGCCGCTTCATCGGCTGGATCGTCACGGTGAGATATCCGGTAATCGGATTTGCCGTAATGATCCTCGCCCTGTCCGTCTCGCTGTTCTTCGACGGTTCGGTGCGCTGGCGCTTCTTCAATGCGCCGGAGCGTGCCGTGGTCTCCGCGAGCATTGCCATGATGCCGGGGGCGAAGCGCGACGATACCAAGGCGATGATCGCAGAGATGGAACGGGCGCTGGATGTGGTCAACACGCGCTACGCCGGGGAATACGGCAGCGAGCCGGTCATCTTCGCGCTTTCCACGGTCGGGGCAACCGCCGGACGCGGGCTCAGCGGCGCCGATACCAAGGATATCGACCAGCTTGGCGGGATATCCATCGAACTTCTCGACCCGGACCTGAGACCGTATTCGGCGTTCAAGTTCATCGGGGACTGGCGCGCGGAAATCCGCCAGCCGCCGCTGCTGGAAACACTTGCCCTGCGCGGTGAACGCTCCGGCCCGGGCGGCGATGCGATCGATGTCAGATTGTACGGGACGTCCACCGAAGGCCTGAAGGCGGCGGCGGAAAGCCTCAAACAGGCGCTTGAACCACTGCAAGGTGTCAGCGCGCTCGAGGACACGCTTGCCTATGACAAACCGGAACTGAGCCTGACGCTTACCCCGCGCGGCGAAGCGCTCGGTTTTTCGACCGACGACGTTGCCCGTATCCTGCGCAATCGGCTGGAGGGTATTGAAGTCGCGGAATTCCCGGTCGGCCGGCGCACGGCGACGGTGAAAGTGCTGATACCGGACGAGGAAGCGGATTCCTCCTTCCTCTACACGACCCGGGTTAGGACGGAGGCCGGGACCTATGTTTCCCTGAGCGAAGTTGTTCAGGTGGACAGCTCCTACGGGTTTGCGTCCGTGCGGCGCAGCGACGGCCTGCGCACCTTGCAGGTGACCGGTGACGTGTCGGAGGACGATCCGGAGGCGGCGGCACGGGTGACGGAGTTGCTGCAGGCCGAGTTCCTGCCGCAGCTTGCGGCGGAATTCGATGTCGAAAGCGAAATGGCTGGTCTTGCGGAACAGGAAAAGTCGTTCCTGTCCGATGCGATGATCGGTTTCGCACTCTGTCTGGCCGGCATCTATCTGACGCTCTGCTGGATCTTCGAATCCTGGACGCGGCCGCTGACGATCATGATCGTCATTCCCTTCGGCTGCGTCGGCATGATCTGGGGCCACTACCTGCATGGCATACCGCTGTCGATGTTCTCGGTGGTCGGGTTCATCGGCATGGCGGGGATCATCATCAACGACAGCATCGTGCTGGTCACGACCATCGACGAATACGCGAAGGATCATCCGTTCCGCGAAGCCCTGGTCAACGGCGTCTGCGACCGGCTGCGGGCGGTTATACTGACGACCGCGACGACGGTTTTCGGACTTGCTCCGCTGCTGTTCGAAACCAGTCGGCAGGCCCAGTTCCTGCTGCCGACGGTGGTCACGCTTGCCTACGGACTGGGTGTCGGCCTGCTGCTTGTCATCCTGCTGACGCCGGCGCTTCTTGCCGTGCAAAGCGATTTCGGCAGGTCGATCACCAGCGGCCGGCGGCTGCTGAAGGTCCGGGGACGCAGATCTCTGCCGGGTGGCGGGGTATGAAAACCGGATGGCTCAAAAGCGTCCGGCCCGCGTTCGTGTGAACGCGGGCCGGAGGTTTTTTCAGGCTCCTCGCAATGTTCCTAAAGGAACACCGAAACCAGGTTCGGCCATGTGAGAAGAATGAGCAGGGCCAGAAGCTGAATGCCGATGAAAGGCAGAAAACCCTTGAAGATATCGGTCAGGGAGATGTGCGACGGGGCGACCGATTTCAGGTAGAACGCTGCCGGACCGAAAGGCGGTGACAGGAAGCTGACCTGCATGTTCATCGTGAACACCACGCCGAACCAGATCGCCACATGGCTGGGCTCCACACGGCCGAAGAAGCCAAGTTCGTCGACAGGCATTGCCATGACGATGGGCAGGAACACCGGCATGATCAGCAGGACGATCCCGACCCAGTCCATGAACATCCCCATGACCAGAAAAACCACCATCATCACAAGTATGATGCCCATTGTGGGAAGTTCGGTTCCGACAATCAGATTGGCGACGTAAGTCGGGCCGCCCACGAGCGTATAGGCGGAGGCCAGAGCTGCCGCGCCCACTGTCACCCAGATAATGGTTCCGGTGGATTTCATGGTGCGGATCAGCGAGTCGAGCAGCACTTCAGCGCTCATTTCCCGGCGCAGGACAGAGATCACGAATACGGCGACCACACCCATTGCAGCTGCCTCGGTGATGCCGGTGATGCCGCCGTAAATGGACCCGAGCACGACGCCGATGACGACCAGCGGCGCGACAAGGCCCTTGCCCATATTCCAGCCCTGCCGGATGCCGTCGCGGCCGAATACGAAAACGACAAGCAGGAAACCGACAAACAGTATGCCAAGCTGATAGGGGATATCCGAAACCATGCCCCAGGTGATGGGATCGACGCCTTCTGTCACGTCATTCGCCCCGGTCAGGGTGAAGAACAATGTGCGCACCAGGACGAGGGTGGTTGCCGCCAGAACGATGACGGTCATGAAGCCTGCGAAGAGCTTGGCTTTTTCCCTGCCTTGCGGATCATCGGGATCCGGTTCGGGCAAGGGGGCCTGTTCCGGGTTCAGCTGGGTCCTGACAATGATGTAGATCAGGAAGAAGGACGCCAGCATGAATCCGGGAAGGAACGATGCGGTGAACAGCGCCTTGATGGAGGTTTCGGTGACAAGGCCATAGAAGATCAGAACGATCGACGGCGGGATCATGGTGCCAAGCGAACCGCTTGCGCAAATCGTCCCGATGGCGAGGTTCTGATTGTAGCCGAGCCGGAGCATCTGTGGCAGGGCGATCAGGCCGAGCAGGACGACCTCGCCGCCGATGATCCCGGACATGGCCGCCATGATCACGGCCATGATCGACGTGACGATCGCGATGCCGCCCCGCGTCCGGCTGAGCCAGACATTGAGCGAGGAGTACATGTCTTTCGCGATGCCGCTTCGTTCCAGCAACGCGGCCATGAATATGAACAGCGGCACGGAAATGAGGACGTAGTTCGTCATCTGCCGGTAGATCGCCTGGCCTATGACCGCCAGTGGACCGCGGCCAAAATCGCGGAACAGCAGATCCGGCCCGAATTTCATCACCAGGATGGCGCCGGCCAGAGTTGCCGAGGCAAATCCCAGCGGCATTCCGAGGGCCAGAAGCAGGAACAGGCCCAGCAGCAGTAGAAGTGAAATCGTTCCAACGTCCATGCCGCTAGCCCTCGATATTCTTGCGTATGAGTTCGATCTCGTGCTCGTCGAGGTCGTCGACCGGCAGGTGAACCTCAGGTGCCTTGTTCCAGTCGGCGATCAGGTTGGACAGGGCCTGGATTGCCACCAGCAGCACAACCAACAGGATCGCCGGCTTGATGGTGGCGGGGATGGGAGGATCCCACGCGGTTCCGAATGTTTCCCAGCGGAAAAACTTGGCGACCGCTTCGTTGTATCCCCCCCAGATCAGCAGAAAGGCGAAGGTCCAGATCAGCAGCACCGAGATCACGTCCGAAAGCTTCTGGAGCCAACGGGGAAGCAGGTCATAAATGATATAGATGCGAATATGGCTGCGCTGCTGCATCGCGTAGAGCCCGGAAAGCAGGAATACGAAGCCTGCTATCCAGAGAGAAAGTTCGTTCGCCCAGAGGGTGGGTTTTTCGAAAACGTAGCGGGATACAACTTCGAAAAACATCACGAAGACAATCCCGGCGGTTGCGATCATGGACACGCGTGCGCACACCAGACTGACGATGTCAAAAAAACCGGAAGGCTCAGGTTCGATTGCGCCGCGTATGTCGGACAGGTAGACGCTCGCGGAAAGCAGCACGATGCTCAACAGGATCAGCGTCAGAAGGACGACCGGTTTTTCGCCCGGCAACAGGAACTGCTTCATGCCGACATCGGACCCGAAAAAAACAACGCCCAGGATCAGCCAAAGGACGAGCGCGCCGGCGCCGAACATACTGGCCCACATGACCAATCGGACAGGTTCTCTTGCGGAACCCAGCCACACACTCTCAGCTTGAACAGTCACAACGCCCTCCCTTGCGCTTCAACAATTCCGACAGAAGAGAAAAGCGAGCCCCGGAGGGCTCGCTAACTCTACACATAGGCGAGGAGTTGGAGTCTAGTCGATTTTGCCGATGCGGCGAAGGAAAGCACGGTGTGCTTCCACCAGAGCCTTCGCTTCCGGTGTCTTGTCGGCCCAGCCGTCCCATGCGCGCTGTGCGCCGGCGCGGAATTCGGCACGATCTTCCGCCGACCAGTCATAGAGCTTCACGCCCTTTTCCTTCAGCATCGTGGCGGCTTCCTCGTTGGCGATATGGATCGTCATCGACGTCTTGAAAGCCAGTGCCTGTGTCGCCGTTTCGATGATCGCCTTGATGTCGTCCGGGAAGCTGTTCCAGACGTCGAGGTTGAACGTCACATGGTCAACCGGCATCGAGTGGAAGCCGGGATAGGTGGCATGTCCGACGATGTCATAGAGGCCGAGGCCGACGTTGTTGGCGAGGCTGGATGCATCCGCACCGTCAATGATGCCGGTTTCGAGCGACGTGAACACTTCCGTGAAGTCGATGACGATCGGAGAAGCGCCCAGTTCGGCGAAGATTTCGGTTTCAAGGCCCGGAGGCGACCGGAATTTCCAGTCCTTCAGGTCTTCGGGGCCCGCAATCGGCCGGGAAGAGGACATGGCTTCCTGACCACCGGTCCACCAGCCGACAAGATGCATGTTGTGCGCTTCGTACAGCTCGTTGGCAGCCTCCTCACCGCCACCGAAATAGTAGAAGCTGTAAAGCTCCCAGGGCGTGTCATAGCCACCCATCGGGTCGCCCACGAACTGGAATGCAGGATTTTTGCCGGTCTGGTAGGCGCCGCCATGCATTTCGCCGTCAAGAATGCCGGTTGCGGCAGCATCGAAGCCCTCGACCGTGGCGACAACGGCCGACGACCAGAACATCTCGATTTCAACACGTCCACCGGACATGCGCTCGACATTGTCGATAAACTCCTGCGCCAGCTGACCCGAAACGGATTCAGCCGAATATTGTGTTTGCAGGCGCAAATTGAATTCGGCCGCGGCTGCTCCTGTCGCAAGACCAGCGGACAAGGCGGCTACAGCCGCCAGGCTAATGAACTTCATATCTTTCCTCCCAATTGCATCTTTCCTCCCAGGAAAGACTCGCGACTACTGCGGTTCGTGTTTTTCAGCGCGACAGCCACACTTAAAACTCGTAGTCACATCCGGTCATGCTGTCAACTTGTGTTGAGATTATACCACTTGACTAACATTTGTTATATATCTCGACCTTTAGTTGGTATACCAAATATATATCGGTTCGTCCGGAAAAATATTTTAGAGAACGCAAATCTGAAACATGTGCTGAGAAACAAACGTGTCACTGATGAAAAACGCTACCATCGATCTTCCCTCCCTGCCACGCCAGCGGCTCGGCGATCAGATCGCCGACGTCCTCCGCCAACAAATTCTGTTGGGTCAGCTGCCTCCTGGCAAGAACATTCCGGAACGGGAAACCGCGGCTGCCCTCGGCGTGAGCCGCACGCCTTTGCGCGAGGGACTTCTGACTCTTGAAGCTGAGGGCCTTGTTGAAATGTCCCCCTCCAAAAGCCCTGTCGTCGCAAATCCAACATTTGTCGAGGTAAGCCACCTGCTGCTTGTGCAGTCGGCTTTGGAAGAGCTTGCGGGAGAATGCGCCTGCGACGAGGCGACCGAGGACGAAATCGACAAGATCGAGGACATGCACAAGATGATGCTCGCCAATGTGCAGGAGCCCGACCAGATAAAATTTTTCCAGATCGACATGGCCTTTCACGAAGCGATCGTCGCCTCGACGAAGAACCCTTCGCTGATCAAGACCCACAAACAGTATCACTCGCGTCTTTGGCGGGTCCGCTTCCTGTCCGCACGTCGCCGGGCAGCCCGGGACAAGGCGATGATCGACCACGGCCGGATCGTCGAGGGGCTCCGGCACCGTGACAAGGAGCAGGTTTCCTCCGAAATGAGAGAGCACCTGAGACGCGCGATCGACAACATCAGAATTGTGTTTGCCGAGGAGGAAGCCTCCGCGGCAGTCAATGGTTGAGGGGCACAAAGGGTATGGACGAGTATCGTTCGAAGTATTTGGCCAAGTCCAGATTGCGGTCACAGGAATGGTTCAACAATCCGAACAATCCGGCAATGACGGCGCTCTATCTGGAACGCTATCAGAATAACGGTTTCACACCGGAGGAGCTTCAGTCCGGCCGGCCTGTTGTCGGTATCGCCCAGTCGGGCTCCGAACTGACGCCCTGCAACAAGATCCACCTTCTTCTTTCCGAACGGATCAAGGCAGGCATTCGCGACGGCGGCGGAATACCGATCGAGTTCCCGATCCATCCCCTGCACGAGAACGGCAAGAGACCGACAGCGGCCCTCGACCGCAACCTGGCCTATCTGGGGCTGGTGGAAGTGCTGCACGGCTATCCGCTTGACGGTGTGGTTCTGACGACAGGATGTGACAAGACCACGCCGGCAATGCTGATGGGGGCCGCGACAGTGGACCTGCCGGCGATCGTTCTGTCGGGCGGTCCGATGCTGGACGGCTGGTGGAAGGGGGAACTGGCGGGTTCGGGTACGATCATCTGGGAAAGCCGGCGGCTGCTTGCCGAAGGGGTCATTGACTACGACGAATTCATCAGCCGCGTTTGCGCCTCCGCGCCGTCCCTGGGCCACTGCAACACGATGGGCACGGCAAGCACGATGAATGCCCTGGCTGAAGCGCTGGGGATGAGCCTGCCGGGCTGCGCCGCGATACCGGCGCCGTTCCGTGAGCGGATGGGGATGGCCTATGAGACCGGCAAGCGCATTGTCGCGATGGTCGAAGAGGATCTGACGCCGTCGAAAGTTCTGACACGCGAAGCGTTCGAAAACGCCATCCGGGTTGCGACCGCCATAGGCGGATCCACCAACGCGCCCCCGCATATTCAGGCGATCGCGCGGCATATCGGTGTCGATCTCGATATTCATGACTGGCAGGAGCAGGGGTATGACCTGCCGCTTCTGGTCAACATGCAGCCGGCGGGAAAATATCTCGGCGAACGGTTCTTCCGGGCAGGCGGCATTCCCGCGGTCATGGGAGAGCTGCTTCAGGAAGGGCTGCTGCATGACAATGTTCTGACGGTTTCCGGCAAGACACTGGCTGAAAACCTCGCCGACACCAGAAGCAGTGACTACGAGGTGATCGCGAGCGTGGCCAACCCGCTGCGCAAGAAAGCCGGGTTCATGGTCTTGAGCGGTAATCTGTTCGACTCCGCACTGATGAAGACCAGTGTGATTTCGGACAAGTTCCGGGGCCGTTTTCTGAGCAAGCCGGGGTCGGAAAACGTGTTCGATGCACGTGCCGTCGTCTTCGAGGGGCCTGAGCATTATCACGCGACACTGAACGATCCGGAGCAGGATATCGACGAGAGCTGCATCCTGTTTATCCGGGGCACCGGCTGCGTCGGTTTTCCCGGCTCGGCAGAGGTCGTGAACATGCAGCCGCCGGACGCGCTTTTGAAACAGGGCGTCATGCATCTTCCGACCGTGGGTGACGGCAGACAGTCGGGCACATCGGAAAGCCCCTCCATTCTCAATGCGTCGCCGGAGTCGGTTGTCGGCGGCGGTCTTGCGTTGCTCAAGAATGGTGACAGGGTTCGACTGGATCTCAACAACCGCACACTCAACGCCCTGGTTGAAGAAGCGGAGTGGAGCGAAAGACGCAAGAACTGGTCTCCGCCCGAGCTGGAGAACCAGACACCCTGGCAGGAATTATACCGCGCGAATGTCGGCCAGCTAGCGGAAGGGGGATGTCTTGAAATGGCAACGTCCTACCAGAAGGTGCGCCATCAGATGCCGCGTGACAGCCACTGAGTGTTTCATCCGATGCTGGAGCGTCGGTCAGGAGTTGATGAATTGACAGACGCGCTATTCGACGTATCGGAAAAAACCGTTCTGATTTCAGGCGGCAGCAGGGGAATAGGGCTGGCGATGGCGGAGGCGTTTGCCACTCGCGGCGCGCGGGTCGTCATCACGGGGCGTGATGAAAAAACCTTGCAGAGTGCCTGCGAGGCTGCTCCGGCCGCGCCGATTCCGATGACCCATGAAGTCTGTGACGTCAGCGAGACGGACACGATTTCGGCCTGTGTCGATGCGGTTGTCGCGCGATACGGCCGGATCGATGCGTTGATCAATTGTGCGGGTGTGAATATCCGCAAGCCGGCCGTCGACTACACCCCCGAAGAATTCGACATGATCATGGATATCAATCTGCGCGGCGCGTTCTTCATGGCGCAGACCGTCGGCAGGCAGATGATCCGTCAGGGCAATGGCTGCGTGATCAACGTGGACAGTCTGTCTTCTTTCAATTCCCTTGCCCAGGTCGGGCCCTACGGGATGTCGAAAGCCGGCCTGTCCAGCATGACCCGCGTCATGGCTCTTGAGTGGGGACAACATGGCGTCCGGGTGAATGGCCTGGCACCGGGCTTCATTCTGACCGATCTGACCGAAAAGCTCTGGTCCGATCCGAACCTGCAATCCTGGAACCGGACTGTCACGCCGCTGGGGCGCATGGGCTCCGTCGACGACCTGATCGGCACAGCGATCTTTCTGGCCTCGCCCGCAGCGGCCTTCCTGACAGGACAGACGATCAGGGTGGATGGTGGCACATCGAGCGGCATCAACTGGCCGATAAACGGGGAATTCGACGTCACTCCACGTGCATGATGCGGCCCGCTTTCCGAGCTTTCTCGTGAAAGCGGGCTGATCGTGCAGCAGGTTACCGAAGAGCCGCAGGGGCGTTATCCGGGACAGGCGCTGGCGGCTGCCTGGTGTCGGCAAAGGCAGGAACCGCGGCTTCGAATGCATCCAGCCAGGCGACCAGCGCGGGATGGTCCTGCCGCCATTCACCGCCGTAGCGCATGTCGAGATATCCAAGGGTGCAGGCGAGCGTCAGCGTGCCTGCCGTCACATCGGCGCCGGTTGTCGGCGCAGGGGGCGTTTTTTCCTCGAAATACGCCAGGCCTCGTTCCATCTTTGCCGCATGGTAGGCGTCCCAGGCGGGATCGCGATACTGCTTTTCCTTGAAGCGCTTCTCATAAACCCGAAGGATGGCGGCATCCATGATGCCGTCTGCGAGCGCTTGATCGCGCAGCACCGCGAAGCGGGCTTCGCCTTCCGGAAAGAGCTTGCCGCCGCCAGCCAGGAAATCAAGATACTCGATGATGACGGCGCTGTCGTAAAGCACCTCACCGTCTTTCAGCACGAGCGCCGGAATTTTTCCAAGAGGGTTCTGGTCGCGAATGCTGTCGGATGGGTCCGCGGTGTTGGTGTCTTCCACCGTGATCTTGTCTTTCAGTCCGAGGATCGCCGCGGCGAGTTTCACCTTGCGGCCGAAAGGGGAAGGGGGAGACGAACGTAATTTCATCATGGTCCAGGCTCCTGAACAGTGAGGCTTGAGAATTGCGGCCGGTGTGGTCTTACCGGGCGCCGGGTGGGGGAACGTCGAAGCTGGCGGACCGGCATCCGGCACGGTCAACGGCAGTGCAGGAGCGGAACGCCAGGTCCTTCGTCAGGCAGATGCGGACTTCTTCCAGCTCGCCGCGATCGCAGGTGACGGCCATGCCATCTTCCCGCAACCCCGGATTTGCGAGGCGGAAGGCCTTTTCGACGGTCGCCGGAGCGGCCTTGCCGCGCTTGTCCAGTTTCTTGAAGACACCGGGAATGGCAATCTTCTCGAAAGCCTGCCGGGTCAGGCTGAAATAATCCTCCGGGTCGAGGCCGGAGCAGGTGCCGTGCTTGCGCCACTGGTGAAAGACAAGGCCATGACTGGGCATGATGTCTTCCATGTCTTCGGCGATCCGTCGATCGATGCGTTCGGGCATGCCCGGACAGGATTGCGGGTAGCCTTGCTCATATTGCGGCCAAAGACCGTGAACCACGAAGCGATAAGGGTCGTCGACCTCACACTGGTAAGGATTGGCATCCTTGCCTTCCTGCTTGCAATAGGTCGGCGACCAGGAAAGTGACAGGACGAAGAAATCGAATTCCCCGGGCTGTTCCGCCAGGGTCGATGTCGACATCAGGCCAGCCAGCAGACAGAAGATCTTCAACCAAGCACGGCTGTGGAGCGCCATCGGAAAAGACCTTTTCGCTCAGCGCGGGCGTGTCGTGCTGCAATGGGCGCCGTAAACGTGCCATTTGTCGAGAGGGGCCATGCAGGCCTCCACGTTCCAGCCCAGGCCGAGAAAACCGCCGTGTTCCTCAACGAAGTAGTGGACGGACTGAATGCTGCCGTCGGAGAGGCTGGCCTTGCCATGGCAGTACCGGCGCGCGATCGGACTGATGTCTGTCTGGTAGCCGGTTTCGCGAATGTCATCGATGCCCATGATGGTGCGGCCATCGTAATAGTCCCTTCTGGCGCTGGCGACAGAACCTGCAACGGCACTCTGGACGGAGGCCGCGGTGCAGGCTGGCAGACGGTTCTCACCGCTGAAAGAGAAATGGACACGGTTTTCATCCGCCATTGCCGGCACTGCAAGGCTCGCGCAGACGGTGAGGACGGTCAGGAGGGGCAGGAAAAAGCGGGTGAAACGGGCAATGTGCACGGCAAGAACTCCAGTATGCAAACTGAGAGAACGACGATGGGGGAGGGCAGGCCCGAGGTCAAGCTTTGATCCATGCAAAAGTGACCGGTCCCGGGCAGTTATTCGCCGATCAGCTGGGTGACATTCCATCCGGCTCCCGGACCCAGATGCAGGACGTCGCAGAGCCATGGCAGGATTACGCGCATTTCGCGGTCCAGTGTAAACGGCGCGTTGACGAGGGTCATGCCGGAGCCCAGCATTCGCGTGTCGGGACCGCTTTTGCCGGTATTGAGCTCCAGTGTCAGCACATCGCGCAGGCCGGCTTCCCTGAATGTCTCGTGCATCCGCCGAACCGCCCTGACGTCTTTCAACGGATACCAGATGGCGTAGGTGCCCCCGGGCCATTTCTTCCAGCCGTTGACAACCGCTTCGGTCATCCGCTCGAATTCATCGGTCTCCTCGAACGCGGGATCGATCAGCACGAGCCCGCGCTTTTCCTTGGGGGGCAGAAAACCGCCCAGCGCGAGCCAGCCGTCCAGGTGGATGGACTTGACCTGGTGATCGCCGGTGAAAAGATCCGAGAGGGTCTTGAAGTCCACCGGATGCAGTTCCGTCAGCGTGAGCCGGTCCTTGGAGCGCATCAGGCTGCGCGCGAGCAAAGGCGAGCCCGGATAGAGCTTGAGCCCGCCGTCCGGATTGAGTTCATGGACGACGTCAAGCCAGGGAGCCAGAAGTTCGCCAACCGGAGCGGGGATGTCGGCGGCCAGTATCCTGCCGATCCCCTGTTGCCATTCTCCCGTCTTCTGCGTTTCCACCGAGGTGAGGTCATAGCGGCCGATACCGGCATGGGTGTCGAATACGCGGAAGGCCTTGTCCTTGCGCTTGAAATAGACAATGAGCCGCGACAGCACGGCGTGTTTCAGCACATCGCCGATATTTCCCGCATGATAGGCGTGCCGGTAGTTCATGCCTGCTGCTCCGGATCGGCGGGCTGTGGCGGCCGTTTGAGGTAGACGACAGCCTTTTCTCCGTGATCGGCTCTGCCGATCTCTTCAAATCCCAGCCGCTTGTGAAATCTGAGCGACCCGGGATTGGGTGGCCGCTCGTTGACTTCACAGACGAAGCTGCGTCCGGAGCCGGCAAGGTGCCGGAAGAGACTGTCGTAAAGCGTCTCACCGATTTTCCTGCCCCGCTGCTCCGCGTCCACGGCAATTCGGTCGGTATAGGCAAAATTGGAAAGACGTTCGCTCAGCCAGCGATAGTTCCGGCTGTCGTAGTTGGTGCCGTCCCCGATGCACAGCAGGAACCCTGCGGGCGTATCGTCAATGTCTGCCACCAGGCAGACAATCGCGGAATTGACCAGGTCGAGCAGATCCTCGGCTGTCAGTTCGTTGACGGCCGGAACCGATGCGTTGTTCAAGGGCAGAAGTTTGCTCAGATCGCCAGGCCGGAAAGGCCGAACGATTACGGAGGAAGACGGCCTGGATGTCATGAAACCACCTGGATCAGCCCGATAGCATGGAGAAAGATATGAAAGCGGGGCATTTGAGTCATTCGATAGCGTCGCACGTCACGGCGTCCGCAGTCCGGGCTGCGTTATAGAAGTTTTTCCGCCGAGATTGAAGCGCGGGAAGGATATACGCGAGGCGCAGGCATGCCACGAGGTAAAAGACAGGCGCGCGGGTGTTTCCAGGCTGTACTTGGCTGGAGCCTGACGTCCCCGGAGCTGGTGCGGATCGGCGGGGCAGATAGTCTTATCGGCCATAAATGAATTTGGGCGTGGTTGAGCCACGCCCAAACAGCTCACCTCAAAGGGTGAGGAATTTTAGTCTTCGGCCGGCCGGCTGTCTTGCCCGGCAGGGGGGCCGTCTTCATCGAGCGCCTGCAGGTCGACAGCCTTCGGACCCTTGCCACGGCGATCCGGCTCGGTTTCGAAAGAAACCCGCTGACCGCTGTCGAGGGAGGTAAAGCCAGAGCGTTCGACGGCGGAGATGTGCACGAACACATCCGCGTCGCCTTCATCCGGTGTGATGAAGCCGAAGCCCTTGTCTGTCTTGAAGAACTTTACCGTGCCGGGCTGACGCGGGCCGCGTTCTGCAGGGGGCATGTCCCGGTTCGGACGTGGCTGACCAAAGCCGCCGCCGCCTTCTCCGCCCTCGCGGTTGCCGTAGCCGCCACGGCTGCCGGCATATCCACCGCCTTCGCGATTGCCGCCGCCGTAACCGCCGCCACCGCCATAGCCACCGCCTTCACGGTTGCCACCGCCATAGCCACCACCGCCACCGTAGCCGCCGCCACCTTCGCGATTGCCGCCGCCATAGCCTCCGCGGTTGGCGCCACCGTAACCGCCTTCGCGATTAGCGCCGCCGTAACCACCGCCGCTACCGGCATAGCCACCACCTTCGCGATTGCCACCGCCGCCATAGCCGCCACGGCCACCACCGCCGTAGCCACCATCGCGGCCGCCGCCATAACCGCTGCTTCTGTCGTCGCGGCCGTGGCCGCCACCGTAGTCATTGTCTCGTCCACCGCGGTAGCCGCCGTCCCGGCCGCCGCCAAAGTCACCACCACCGAAATCGCTTCCGCCGAAGTCACTGCCGAAGTCTTGCGGACCACCAAACTCACGTTTGCCGCCGCGCCGACCACGCGTCCGCCGGTCCGAATCGCCATCGTGCATTACCAGATCACCTTACCTGCTGCGCCCTTTCGGCACATACCGACCAATCTCACCCGCCTTCACAGTCGAGTCACCTCAACCAGACGTACCCGGTACGCCTGCTCAACATTCTGGGATCGGGTTGAAACACTCCTGCCGCATCCCTATCCAGCCGCTGCACTTTCATCATAAGGGCGTGATGGATAAAACCGCAAGAGAATCCTTGGTCCGCGCGCTAATTCGGGGCGTTTTTCGGAGGCCAGGTATTTGACCAAATGGACAAGTCAGGGACGGTGCCGTCGCATGTTTTGCGGGTGGCTTCTTCCAGCAGGACCAGTCCCGTGCCGTTCCAGCTCCACCTGTTCCAGAGGCCGCATTCGCCAACACCGGAGCCCTTGAAGTAGCTGACAAGCTGCTCATCGGCCGGGGACCACTTTGCATTGTAGATCAGGTCGGTTGCCACCGGCCCCTTCTCCGACATGCGGGCAACATGGATCTGCCGCGCGGCGCCATCCTTGCCGGAAAGGACGGCGACATAGGGACTGTTATAGGCCGTCGGCGCGCCGCAGGGGATGATGTAGAGCGAGCCGTTTTCATCGAGGGGGACGCGTACCGCATTCAGACCTGCGAAGATTGCCGGGTCGATGTCGGAGCACAGGCGATTGGCGGACCAGACCGCGGCGACTTCCGGCGGCAATTGATCCGCGCTGACAAGCGGCATGGCATGGGGCGCGTCCTTGGCGGGCTCGGCACCGGGCGAGACAATGGCCGCAACGGTTCCGGTGCGGTCCTGTTGATTGTCCAGCCACAGAAAGCCTGCTTTCAGGCCCTGCAGGGAAACAGGAACGGCCACGGGATCTGCATCCTTTGCGGCCGGCAGATGGATTGTCAGTTCCTTGCCGGACTGCATAGCCTGAAGCAACGTCGCGGTCACCGGACCCGTGGGATACCAGAAACCCTCGCCGCCGAGCGGCCGGAAGCCTGCCGGGGCGGTCACCGTGGGCTGCATTTCCCGAAGCTGCTCGATCGGCAGTGCCTCGATCTCCACCCCGTCGACGTCAAAGCGCAGGCTTCCCTCCTGCGGCAATTCGGTGTTGGTGGTCAGGCGCACCAGCGGCTGGGCTTCGGCCTGCCAGTCCCGCACGATGCGCAGGTCCACCCACACCGACTGCGTGCGGGTAAAGGATGACGCGAAACACACTCCCGTATTGCCGCAATCAACGGTCCAGCTTTCGAAGCTGGGCGGTGTCCGGCCAGGCTGCGCCGAAGCACCGGAAGCGAAGCCGAGCACCGTCGCGGCAGATATCAGAAATGTTAATAGTCTCAGCGTCATTGGCCGGTTACCCGATTATGGTTGCCATCTTTTCAGCGGCCCATACATCTTGTACGAAATGCACGCGGCAAGGTGAAGCCGCTAGTGACCAGAAACACGACGGCGGTCGTCTTTGTCCCGTATTTCCTATCGGGGCGGACCGGCGTCGCTGCCAAAGGAGGCGGTAGTGACTCAAGGAACTTCAAATGCCGGCGGAGAAGACGCGCAAGGCGGCAATGAAGGCGACATGCCGCCGATCCAGGTCATGGTCATCGTCGTGACACAGTTTCAGCAGAACTGTTCGCTGATCTGGGACCCGGCTACCATGCGCGGCACGGTGATCGATCCGGGCGGTGACGTGGAGCGGATACGCACTGCCATCGACAATCAGGGGGTCAAGGTTGAAAAAATCGTTCTGACTCATGGACATATAGACCATGTCGGCGGGGCTGCCGACCTGGCCGAAGCCCTCGAAGTTCCCGTGGAAGGACCGCATGAGGCCGACCGGGCGATGATCGACAGGGTGGCCGATCAGGCGGCGCAATTCGGTGTCGACGGGGTCAGGCCGGTCACTCCGGACCGCTGGATGGACGAAGGCGATCAGGTCGAGATTGCCGGCCGGATGTTCGACGTTCTGCACTGTCCCGGCCACTCTCCGGGGCATCTCGTATTCTACGACAAGGACCTGCGGTTCGCGATTTCCGGGGACGTTCTTTTTGCCGGCTCGATCGGCCGGACGGACCTGCCGGGGGGCGACCACGCGACGTTGATCAGGTCAATCCGGGAAAAACTGCTTCCGCTCGGAGACGACGTTTCCTTCATCCCCGGTCACGGACAAGCCTCGACCATCGGTCACGAGCGAGAAAACAACCCGTTCCTGACCTGATGGTCTAACGCGGTGAAGTTGATCGGTGTCAGAGAAGTGCTCTGAGGTCGTCGATGCGGTCGTTGACCAGCCAGCCGTAGTAATTCTCGCGCGGCCATGCCTGGCCGGTGCGGCGGAATTTGGCGGCCCGGCTCCACGGGTCGCCGAGATTGTAGAGGGTCGCGGTCAGGCCCGGGTTGTTGGATATATCGACCTTGCCGACGGATTTGTAGGCGGCAATGGCGTCCTGAATGATAGCGGCCATATAGTGGAGCGAAATATTCGGATCCATGGTGGCCTTGTAAACGCTTTCCGCATTGGTGGCCTCAAGCTTGCGGAAATTGCTTTGCCGCGCCACGCGGTCGGTCATTTTCAGAACGGTCAGCGGGCTGAGCTGGCCCAGCCCGAAGCTCTGGCCGGCAAATAGCGGCTGGAAGAAGGCCTCGTTGAAATTCTTCTTCGGATAGCGCACGCCATCCACGGATCTGCCGCGAAACTTGCCGTTCCAGACATTCTCGTAGCAGGACCAGCGGCGGTCGCTGCTTTCCTGAATGTGCGCCTTGCGGCAGCGGTCGAACTGCGGGCGCTCGACGAAGGTCTCGACATGTTCGCCGTTGATTTCGAAGCTTATGCGCACACCGGCATAGGCCAGCGCCTTGACGTAATAGGACTGCGCGCTGTCGAGGGTGTCGTAATTATAGGTGTGCTCGCCGACGATGGCGCCGATGATGTGGATCGGATCGATGCCGTAGCGTGAGGCCACCCGCTTGATGGACGAAATCAGCCCGCGGTCGCGTTTCAGAACACCAAGCACTTTCTCGAACTTGGCATCATAGGAGGACTTGGAGGCGGATGTCCGGCGGGCCGAGGCGTAGGGTATGTTCGGCTGGGACCTGTAGCGGTTGCCCTCCGGGACCGTGCGCACAGACTGGGCCATTGCCGGCTGGCTGGCCGGGAAGAGCGGAACGGCAGGGTTCAGGAGCAGAGCGGCTGCCAGGCATCCCGCGCCAAGTAGGGAACCGAGTCTGAACGAACCTGTCTTCCTGCACATAGTGATCATTCTGCGCCTGGTATTGTTGTTAAATATGCGCGCGCAAGCGGTGGCTGCGCCATCCGACCGTAGCGGTTTTACATAGCTCGCAAAATGCGACAGTAAATAACTCATCCTGCAAAAAGCCCCCAGAAAGAAACACTACGGCATCGCAGATGCAACAGCTTCCTTCCCTTAAGCGCTCACCATCAACAAAGAAGTGATCGCTGTCACAGAGGTTTTCTTTCTCGAGATTATTGCGAAATCTTTCCGGAAAGCCGGGCCGGACCCATCCGCAAACGGACCTCCCTGGGCACTGCGAGGAAATCGTTGAAGGCCTTGTGCTGGCGCAGTCCGCAGAGTTCCCGCTGGGTGACAACGTGCCAAAGGGCCTCGCCGGCCACTGCCACAAGGCGTTCGCGGTCCTCTTGAGGCAGGTCGGCCGTGCTCTCGGCGGTTTTCAGGTCCGAAAGGGCTTTTTCAAGTTTTACCGTCAACCGGGAAAGCGTCGATGCTTTCTCGTTCAATATCTCCTGTTCCAGCGCCGCGGAAAGCGGGTCCCGGTCATCCTCTTTTCTGAACGTGCGGGGAGGTCTTACCGTCATTGCGGGCGGTGCATCCTGTCGTTTCGGGGCAGGGAGATCATCTCGCCTATCTGTTCCTTGCCAGATCCTTGTGGAACAGAAGCAATCCTGCAAGAGCGATGAGTTTCAAAACGCATGGCAAACCGGCATAGGTCAGGCTCAACAGAAGGCCGAGGTCGGAGGTCATGGGACCTCCCGGATGGTAACCGAAAAAGCCCAGGAGAGGTAGAGTGAGACCTGTGGCTGCCGCCAGCGACAGCTTGGAGACAAAGGCCATGACGGAAAACAGGCGCGAGGCTTCCCATTCCCGGTCATCGGCTTCGATATGGTCCGCCAGGATGGCAGGCGGCAGAGCCAGATCCGCTCCGAGGGCGAAGCCGGACAGGGCACAGACGAGCGCGTAGGCGATGACATCCCCACCTGCCAGCAGTCCGGCCCAGCAGAAGGTGACGACTGCGGTGGCCAGCGCCATCTGCCAGGCCCGCAGTTTGCCGTACTTGCCCGCAACCCTCGTCCAGAGAGGAAGCGAAGCCGCGCCTGAAAGAAAATAGATCAGCAGGAACAAACCGGTATAACTTTCGGCACCCAGCCTGTCGCGAACGAAAAACAGTACCAGAACCGCCGGAATGGCACTTGCGAAGGTGTTCAGAAGTACCAGCGAGAAGAAGGTTGCGCGCCAGCGGTCGGTCATCAGCCGGACCCATCCGGCCGATATCCGCGAAGAGCTTGGAACAATGAGCGGAGCGGTGCGCATCCAGCGGAACAACAGCCAACAGGCGATGGCCAGAAGCGGCAGGTATCCGAGCGCGAGCCAGTGAAAGGCAGCCCTGGTGCCGAAGAAACCGGTCAACACCGGCGGGATGACAGAGGCGACCAGCAGGCCGATCAATCCGTACGCCTCTCGGCTCGCCGTGATCCTGGTGCGGCTTGCGCTGCTTGCCCGCCAAAGACCTCCAAGCGTCTGGAAATTGATCGCGACGATGGAATATCCCGTCGTGCAGATCAGGACTGACAGCGTGAACCAGAGCATGGGCGATTGTTCCACCGGATGAAACAGCATCCAGAAGCCGGTGCCGAGCAGGAAGGCGCCAAGCAGCAGAGTGAGATGTCTCCAGCGATGAAAGCGGTCGCTCAGGCTGCCGATAAGCGGGTCCTGAATGGCATCGAACAACCGCAGCGCCAACAGGGCGGTTCCCAGCGCCGTCAAAGGCAGCTGTAGTGTGAGCGCGTAGAAATCGGGCGCATGCAGGTAGATCGGCAATCCGGCGAAGGCGAGGGGAAAGGCCATCACGCCATAGCCTGACAGTGATCCGAGCGTCAGCTCGGGCACCGTCGTGTCATCAGGCCGGTCGTCCGAACCGGCAGTGTCGAGGGGTAATCCTTCCGCAGTCGTGTGACGATCCGCCTGCTGCTTCAAGAACCGGACCCGACCAGCTTCGCGCGCAGTTGCGGGTTGCGGGTCTGTCCACCCAGCCAGATATCAAAGAAACTGCGGGTGAAGTCAGGATCGGCAATCGTCCCGAGCTTCCTCTTGCCCTGATAAAAGTCGGTGCTGCCCTGCGAGGTGCGGACGCCGGTGATCGATTGTCCTGCAGAAACGTCCGGGAAAATCGCCGTCATCTGACGGGTCCAGGACGACAGTTTGTCCGGCGGGGTGCCGCCCTGCTTGCGGATTTCTTCCGCCGAGCGGTCGGCGATTGCCTTGCCCTTGAAATTGCGCAGGTAGGTCAGCTTCAGTGCGTACGGGCCGCTGCGACTGTAGCTCCCCTGCGGGGCGTAAAGTTCGGCGTCAAAGACCTTGAAACCAAGGAACGTCATTCGTCCCTTGCCCACCAGCTGCGCGGAGGGGAGGGCGCGTGCGGCGACGCCCGTGTCCGCAAGCCCCGGTGTAGAAACGACAGGTGCAAAGCAGAAGCTCATCCAGATGGCGATCATTGCGGCTTTTCCGAAAGCCAGTGCGTGTGCGCGGGGTTCCAAGATATCCCTCCAGAATTTACGTCAAGCCTGAGACCTGACTTCTACGCAAGCAAAGATCTTTCGGATCGGCCGGGGGCAAATTCTGATGGAGAGGCGATGAAAATAACGCCGAAACAGCGGACTGCCGCAACTCCCAGTCCAGTTTTTCTGGAATTTGATCGCAATACGTCCTGCAGCGGCATTGTTTTCCGACAAATTTCAAGATGTCGTGTTTTCTTCGATTTCAGCTTGCATTATATTGGCTGTGAACGCGGGTACGAACGATCGGACAGGTTGTGCCGCGTTCAGGATATTTCAGGCGTCAGGCGCAGGTGTTCCGGCAGACGGTCGGCAGCTTGCCTACAGTGCCGGATTTCCGGGTGCGTTGCCCGGAACGATATGCGTTCGTTGGAACGCAAACAGGACTTTCAAGGAATATAGATCGCTCGAGTCTTCCACCGTGCAGCCGGTTCGCGAGACGTCGTGACGATCCAGGGTCAGTGCTATGAGCGATATCGATTTCAAACCGAAACTGCAGCAGAAGACCAAGCTTCAGAAGCCGAAGCTCTACAAGGTCATTCTGCTGAACGACGACTACACGCCGCGGGAATTCGTTGTGCTCATCCTGAAAGCGGAGTTCCGTCTGGACATGGCTCAGGCGGAGGTCGTCATGATGACCGCCCACCAGAAGGGGGCCTGCGTCGTTTCCGTCTATCCAAGGGACGTCGCGGAGACCAAGGCCACCAGGGCCATCGATGCGGCCAGCGAACTGGGCTATCCGCTGCAATTGGCCGTCGAGCCGGAATAGGCTGCGGGATCCGTAACCTGTAAACCTTGCCGCTTGAACGCGAACACGCTCCAAAACAAAGCCCCGGCTCAAGGCCGGGGCTTTTTGATTTCAGGTGCGTCGAAAATCAGTCGCGCAGCTTGACGATCTTCTTGTCGTCACCGCCGGACGGGGTGTCGTCATCCGGTCCTTCGTCGCCGGAGGCGTCGTCGTCGAGGTCGATCGGATCCAGCTCCGTCGGCAGAGGCTCGGTGATGCCGAGTTCCGCGATCGGGTCGTAGCTCTCGGTCAGGCCCAGCTCTTCGGCCGGTCCCTTGCCTTCCATGGCCATCTGGTAGTTGGTGATGACCGATTTGAGCTGGACGATCTGCTCGTTGGCGGTGTCCACCTGGATCTTGTACCGCTGTAGACGTTTGTTTTCTTCGATGAGATCTTCAAGATTGTCGGCGAATTTCTGGTTCTGATTGCGCTGGTGGTTGAGGTCCGTGAGAGCCGAATTGTAGCGCAGGTTGAGTTCGCGCAGCTTGGCGGAGGTCGCCATCAGCTCGTTGCGGTCCTTCTCGTGGTTCTTCTGGGCACTGTCGAGAAGGTGTTCGATTTCCTGCATGCGCTTGAGGAGGTCGCGGTTGCGCTCCTTGAGCGTGGAATTCTCGCGGGCCATTTCCTGCAGCGACTGGGCACCGATGCGGCGCTGGGAGGAGAGATTCTCGATTTCCGCATTCAGCGCATAGACCTCGTTGTCATGCTTGCGCTGTTCTTCCTCCAGCCTCGTCTTGGCGTAGACCAGCTCCTGGCTGGCGACGTCGAGATGGGACTTCAGGTCGATATTGTCGTTGCGGAATTCGCCCAGCTCGCGCTTGGAGGCTTCCAGCTCGCTGGTGACCAGATTGTTCTTGCGGATCTCGTCTTCCAGCAGCTTGGCGCTTTCAGACAGGTTCTGCTGCAGTTCCTTTTCCCGGTGCCTGACAGCTTCCAGGTCCGAGCCGATGTTCTCGGCATGCTTTTCCAGCGTCTCGAACTTGGCCTTCAGGTCGTTGAGCTCGCCGCTGAGATCGGCGACCTGCGAATTGGCCTCCACCAGCTTGGCGCTCTGCAGCCGGTACTCGTCGTTGATCTTCTTGTTGTTGTCGCGGATCGAGACGATGTCGTTACGGGCGGTTTCCAGCGCCGTGCGGGTCTCGGTGGTGCGTTTGCGAAGCGAATGGACTTCCGCTTGGGCATCTTCCAGCTGGGTGGTGAGTGTTCTCACCTTGTGGTCTGCGTCCAGAAGGTCGGTCGAGATCTTGGCATTTTGCGACTTCAACCGGACTTCGGTCTCGACGCTGGCGCGCGAAGCTTCCAGAAACTCGGACATCAGGCGGATCGACGTCTGGCTTTCCGCGGCAAAGGCGGCCATCTGGTCGAACGTCTGATTGAGCCCGCCGACCCGGGACTTGAGCCCGTCCAGCTGGTTCATCTTTTCCTGCATCTTCAGAGCAAAAGGCGAAAGATGCTCGACATTGCTTCTTTCCGGAAGCTGCGCGTCTTCCTGCATTTCGGTGCCGGATGCCCCGCTCTCAACCTGCTGCTCCTGCTCATCGCCCGGGCGCGAAGATTTCGAGAAAATGCCCATTCCTGTCTCCTGAACTTCCACGCCGGCACGAGTCCGGCGGCAGATACGCAATACATTAACTCTTTCTTAACCCAGAAGTCCCGGGTGTTTCAACGACTCACGCAGACTACACTGCAGAATACCGCGGCAAGTGTTACCTCAAAAAGACAGATTCCTCCGCATTTTTCAGGGTTTTTGAGCCTATGGTTAACCGCCGGGCGCAAACCTGCGCCTGCGGGTCAGCCTCCCATCTCGTCAATCGTCCAGCTGAGCGGCCAGCCTTCGGGTGGTCCGGTGACGCCGTCGCAGTCGGATTTTTCCAGATATTCGATAAGGGTGTAATCGCCGGATTCAGCTTCCATCTCGTGGCGCTCGAAGGCGCCACAGTCATAACCGGGGCCGTAATAGGTGGTGCCGGTGACCTGGCCGGTGGACGGGTCGTAGAAGAGATTGTTGACCAGCGCGTGATTGGGCTGGTTGAAGCCGGGCGGCGTTTCGAACTCCTTCCACTCGTCGAGCGACGGGTTAAAGGGAATGTGGATCGCGAGGAAATAGGGCACGTTGGCATCCGCCATCTGACAAGGAACGACCCAGGTTTCCACATCGCCTTCAGCGAAATATTGCGCGCCGAAGGCGGGCACGGTCTCGTCGAGCTGACAGTCGAGCGTGCGTATGCCCATCATCTGTATGTCATCCGGGATCTCGGAAACCTCATAAACAAGGCCCTGGGCACCGCGATCGATGCCGCTGTTGTTTGTCTCCTGAGACGGCATGACAGGCGGTGGCAAATCCGTTTGCGCTGCGCTCGGCGCCGGGGCTGCAGAAGCGGCGGTGGATTTCGGGGCTTCCGACTGCGTGGCCGGTACGGCGGCGACCAGCGTCTCCGCATCCGCAGGGAGCCCGCCCCAGGCGACGATAGCGTCCGTCCTGCCGATGCGTCCCTGTTCTTCGTCGATCCGCAACAGCGCGTGGGTGAGGCCGGTGAGCGACACGCGGTAGGTGAGAGTGTCCGCCGGGATGCCATACTGGATCTGGATGTCGGCGTTCATGCCGAGGCGGAGATTTTCCATCAGGTCCCGGTCTGCGTCTCCGCCGAAGGTCATCTCGTTGCCGGTATAGATCTTCTCGGCAAGGCCGAAGAAGCCGTAATTCTCTTCCTCGCCCTCCACCTCGATCCGGGCCCGCATGCCGACTTCCAGCTTCGTCGCCGGCCGGAGCGTGACGAACACCTGCGACTCCGGTTTGGCTCCGCGCTCCACCTTCAGTCTGAAAGCCTCGCCGTTGGACCCTGTGCCCCGGCTTTCGGCGATGCAGTAGGTCTTGTCATCGCAGCGGACCGACCAGTCGCCATAGGTGGTTTCGGCCAACTCCGCCGACGCGGTTCCCATGAAAAGAACCGTAAACAACGCCACACAAAAATCCGAAATACAGCGTCTCATGCGCAGACCATCTCCCAAGATTGCCGGACTGCATCCGACTTAGCCTTCCCCTCGCACCGCGAAAGTTCCAGAAAAGG
Source organism: uncultured Roseibium sp. (assembly GCF_947496995.1). Taxonomy (GTDB): domain Bacteria; phylum Pseudomonadota; class Alphaproteobacteria; order Rhizobiales; family Stappiaceae; genus Roseibium. The sequence continues at coordinate 57,893 of NZ_CANMFD010000003.1, read as the reverse complement.
GAAATTCACGGCACATGCCTGGCAACAATGACGCCGGGGCAGAAGATGTCAATCTGGATGGGAGCTGGAACGAACGGCTCAGCTGGCCGTTTGCCCGGTAACACCGGGTGAACCGGCACGCAGCCAAGAGGAAACATCATGACATCGAGACATTTGCGTAATTCAACCGCGCTGGCCGCGGTGCTGGCGTTTGGCTTGCAGATCCCGCCGAATGTGAGCTACGCGCAGGACACAGCAGTCGACTGCGCCGCAACGCCTCAGGCCTGCGAGGACGGGAAGACCGTTGAAGGCGGAGAGAATGCTGCCGATGCGCCGGCCGCACCTGCGCCTGCGTCTTCCGAGCCCGCGTCTCCCGAGAATGTGCGCCCCGCCGTGGACAATTCCGCACCGGAAGCCGTGGAAGCGGCACCTGAAGTCGCTCCAGAGACCGGTGATGTCGTGCCCGAACCAGTGACACCCGAGGCTCCGGCACCTGTAGAGGCACCGGCTCCTGCAGAACCTGCGCCGGTGGAACAGGAGGCACAGGAAGAAGCGCCTGCGGCTGAACCCGCGGAAGACGCCGCACCTGCCGAAAAACCCGCTCCCGTGGAAGAGCAGGCACCGGAAGTAAATACGCCGAGAGAAAAACCCGCTGAAGAGCCGCAAGCCGTGCAGCCGGCCGCGCCGGACAGTGCACCGTCGGAAGAAGCTCCTGCTGCGGAGCCTGCTCCGGTGACGGAAGAGACGCCCGAAACAACGGCTCCGGCTGAAAAGCCCGCGGCGTCTGCCCCGAGCGAAGAAAAGGCAACTCCTGCCGAAAAGCCGGTGGTTGAACCCGAGACGTCTGGCGAAGCTTCAACCGAGAACACAGCCGCTGATGAAGCTCCGGCGCAGGAAACACAGGTAAAAGAAACTCCGTCCGACGCAACGCCGTCGAAGGGCGAGCGAACGGGGCGCCGGCCGGCCGGGGAGGCGAGCACCGAACCCGGTGATCCGATCAAGGCGCAGGCCTCCGGCCAGCCGGAAGAGCCGGCGGCCGTGATTTCAGACGATGCCACCGACGCGCAGCGTGCACAGAACAAGGAACGCGAGGAGCGCCGCCGCGACGAAGCGCGCGACCGCCGTCTGGAACTGCTCGGTGCCGCCGCAGTCGGTGCGGGCATCGGCATGCTGATCCCGGCGCTGGGCGGCAAGGTGGTGGAAGACCAGGGTGACCGGATCATCGTCGAACGCGACGGCGAATATCAGGTGCGCAAGGATGAAAGCAGCCTGCTGCGCTACGGCGATGCGGAAGTGCGTGCCGAGCGTCTGCGCGGCGGACGCACCCGCGAGACGGTCACGCGCCGCAACGGCGTGCGCATCGTCACCATCCGCGACGAGGGCGGGTTCATTCTCTACCGCTCACGGATCATGCCGGACAACCGCGAATACGTGCTGATCGATAACCGCCAGGACGACCGTCGCCGCCGGAACTACGACCGCGACCTGCCGCCGGTTCGGGTGGGCATCCCGCGCGAGCGCTACATCGTGCCCGCCGGCCGCGCCAGCTATGAAGATATCTACGACACGTTCGCGGCACCGCCGGTGGAGGACGTCGAACAGGCCTACACATTGCGCGAGGTCCGCGAGAGCGAGCGCCTGCGTGACAAGATGCGCCGCGTCGATCTCGACACCGTCACCTTCGAAACCGGCAGCGCCGTTGTGCGCCAGAGCCAGGTACCGCTCCTGCAGGACCTCGCCCGCGCCTCCGCCGCGCTGATCGAGGAAGACCCGACGACTGTTCTTCTGATCGAGGGCCACACCGACGCTGTCGGCTCGGAGGTGTCCAACCTTGCCCTGTCGGACCGGCGCGCCGAAACCGTCGCCCGCATTCTCGCGGAACTCTACGACGTTCCGCCGGAGAACATGGTCGTTCAGGGCTATGGCGAATCCTATCTGAAGATCGACACCCAGGGTGCCGAAGAGAGAAACCGCCGCGTCACCCTGCGCAACATCACCCCGCTGCTGAGCACCAGCGCGCGGTAGGCTGGCCCCGGGAATTGTCTCTCCCGGAAGACAGGACAGAACCGGCTTTTCCTTCTCTCCTCGGTCACCAACGCAATGAGTTGATGACCGAGGGGGAGGGGAGGCCTGTTTCCTGTTCTGGGGACATCGCCAATCCGTATTGACAATTCAAACAGGGTCGGGCCTCGTGACCGCGCCTTGCAGGCACCAGGATTCTCTTTCCCGGTCCGGGCAGAAAGCCCACAGCCGGTTACCCACATCGACACCAATCCGCCATCCGGAGATGCCCCATGAGACTGACTGCCCCTTCCTTCATCGTCTTCCTGATTTCCCTCGTCCTTTTCGTCATCGCCGTCCTGCCGCTGGCCGGCATCGCCATTCCGAGCATCGGCGTCTCGACGCTGTGGCTCCTGATCGCGGCCTATGTGATCCTGGCGGCCGGGGTGCTGTTCAAGGGGATCTGAGGCCGGCGGCGCTGGAGCTGCGGGTCCGGTGCGAGTTTATCGGAATTGACGGAAGGCTCGCCGCGCTCGCGCTGATGTCTGGATACCAGATCGGCGCGCAGCGGTGCTGCGCTTGTCGGGTATGACGCGCTGCCGCGCGGTCTTTCATCTTTCTCCGTCATACCAGACAAGTGCAGCTTGCTGCATGCAGATCTGGTATCCAGACATATTTCGCGCGTCAGCGCGGCCCTATTCAAATTTACCTCCACCCAACCCACCTGAACCTTCACCATGCCCGCCGCCGTCTACATCCTCGCCTCCGGCCGCAACGGCACGCTCTATATCGGCGTGACAACGGACCTGCCGCGCCGAATGTATGAACATCAAAATGGCCTGGTGGAGGGGTTTTCAAAAACCTACGGTGTCACCTGCCTGGTCTATGCTGAATTCCATGACCGCATCGACGAGGCCATCGCTCGCGAGAAGCAGCTCAAGGCCTGGAACCGCTCGTGGAAGATCGAACTGATCGAAAAGAGCAATCCGGACTGGCGGGACCTTTCGGAAACGGGGTTGTTCTAGACGGTGCTCGCTGGCTCTCGCGCTGATGTCTGGATACCAGATCGGCGCGCAGCGGTGCTGCACTTGTCGGGTATGACGCGCTGGCGCGCGAGCCTTCGTCTTTCTCCGTCATACCAGACCAGCGAGGCGCTAGCCGAACGCCGATCTGGTATCCAGATATATTTCGCGCCATAGGCGCGGCCGCTTCCTATTGCCCCGGCCGCCCACTCTTCTTAGGCCGTCCTCTTTGCCGTTTTTCCTCCGCCGGGTCCTCATAGGAGCCCGCGCCGATCTTGCCGCGGACCACCGGCTTGACCGGGTCTTCGCCGCGCCCTAGCGGAACTTCCGTGCGGCCGACGGTCATCTCGTCCAGAGAATTCTTGCGAACCTTTGCGGACGGGGCCGGGAGCGGTGCGGCGGTTTTGTTCTTTGCGGCACGGGCCCGGTCGGCGGCGGTCTGTTTTTTCTTGCCGCTGGCGCCTTCCTTGGTGCCGCCGGCGCCGAATTTTCGCTCGCCCCGGAAGCCGCCGGACTTGTCGTCGACGGTGGACTGGCGGGCCATGGCGTCGTCGGCGACGGCCAGTTCTGTCTGCTGCAGGCGTTTGATCTCGTCGCGCAGGCGGGCGGCGGTCTCGAAGTCGAGGTCGGCGGCGGCGTCGCGCATCTTCTTTTCCAGGTCCTCAATGTGGGACTTGAGATTGTGGCCGACGAGATTGCCGTTCTCGGCAAAACCGGCGTCGACGGTGACATGGTCCTGCTCGTAAACGCTGTCGAGAATGTCGGCGATGTTGCTCTTGACGCTTTCCGGGGTGATGCCGTGCTCTTCGTTGTAGGCGAGCTGCTTCTCGCGGCGGCGGTTGGTTTCGGCAATCGCCCGGTCCATGGAGCCGGTCATGCGGTCGGCATAGAGGATGACCTTGCCGTCGACGTTTCGCGCGGCGCGGCCGATGGTCTGGATCAGCGATGTTTCCGAGCGCAGGAAGCCTTCCTTGTCGGCGTCGAGAATGGCGACAAGGGCGCATTCGGGAATGTCGAGGCCCTCGCGCAGCAGGTTGATGCCGACGAGGACGTCGAAAGCGCCGAGGCGCAGGTCGCGCAGGATCTCGATGCGTTCCAGCGTATCGATGTCGGAATGCATGTAGCGCACGCGCACGCCGTTCTCGTGCAGATATTCGGTCAGATCCTCGGACATGCGCTTGGTGAGCGTGGTCACCAGGGTGCGGTAGCCCTTTTGCGCGACCTCGCGCACTTCGCCAAGCAGGTCGTCCACCTGGCTGGTGGCCGGGCGGATCTCGACCGGCGGATCGATCAGGCCGGTGGGACGGATCACCTGTTCGGCGAAGACGCCGCCGGACTTGTCCATCTCCCAGGAGCCGGGGGTGGCGGAGACCGCGACGGACTGCGGCCGCATGGCGTTCCATTCCTCGAAGCGCAGCGGCCGGTTGTCCATGCAGGAGGGCAGGCGGAAGCCGTATTCGGCGAGCGTCGCCTTGCGGCGGAAGTCACCCCGGTACATGGCGCCGATCTGCGGAATGGTCACGTGGCTCTCGTCGGCGAAGACGAGGGCGTTATCGGGCAGATATTCGAACAGGGTGGGGGGCGGCTCGCCGGGCTTGCGGCCGGTGAGGTAGCGCGAATAGTTCTCGATGCCGGCGCAGGAGCCGGTGGCTTCCAGCATCTCCAGGTCGAACATGGTGCGCTGTTCCAGCCGCTGCGCTTCCAGCAGGCGGCCGTGGTGGTGCAGTTCCTCCAGCCGCTGCTTCAGCTCTGCCTTGATCGACTTGGTGGCCTGGTTCAGCGTCGGCTTGGGGGTGACATAGTGCGAGTTGGCGTAGATCTTGACGCTTTTCAGCTCGCCGGACTTCTGGCCGGTCAGCGGATCGAACTCGGTAATCGCCTCGATCTCGTCGCCGAACATGGAAATGCGCCAGGCGCGGTCCTCATAGTGGGCCGGGAACAGTTCGATGGTGTCGCCGCGCACGCGGAAGGCGCCGCGCTGGAAGGCAGCGTCGTTGCGTTTGTACTGCAGGGCGACCAGATCGGCGATCAACTGGCGCTGGTCCATGCGCTCGCCGACCTCAATGGCGAAGGTCATCGCCGTGTAGGTTTCGACCGAGCCGATACCGTAGATGCAGGACACGGAGGCGACGATGATGACGTCGTCACGCTCCAGCAGCGAACGGGTGGCGGAGTGGCGCATCCGGTCGATCTGCTCGTTGATCGAGCTTTCCTTCTCGATATAGGTGTCCGTGCGCGGCACGTAGGCTTCCGGCTGGTAATAGTCGTAGTAGGAGACGAAATACTCGACCGCGTTGTCCGGGAAGAATGACTTGAACTCGCCATAGAGCTGGGCGGCCAGTGTCTTGTTGGGGGCGAGGATCAAGGCCGGTCGCTGGGTGCGGGAGATCACCTGCGCCATGGTGTAGGTCTTGCCCGAGCCGGTGACGCCGAGCAGCACCTGGGTCTGCTCGCCGCCGCTGATACCTTCCACAAGCTCGGCGATGGCCGTCGGCTGGTCGCCGCGCGGCTCATAGTCCGATTTCAGCACGATCGGCACGCCGCCTTCGGATTTCTCCGGCCGGTCCGGACGGTGCGGCACCCACAATTCGCCGTTCTTGTGCAGAGGATTGCCGCTTTCGATCAGCGCCGACAGGGCCTCGACGGTCGCGGTCGCGCCCAGGTTGCCGGTCAGCTCGCCGAACTTGCTTTCCTTGTTCTTCTTCTTGTTGTCCTTGCGATGCTCCTTGAGCTTCTTTTCAAGGCTTTCGGCCTCTTCCAGCGACATGTCGAGACCGGCCACTGGGTTCAGCCCGCCGGCGGCCCGCTCGCGGGCGCTGTCCGCCTTGCCGATGGAGGTGCCGCGCGCCGACCGGGTGGGTTTTTCCTTCTTCGCGCTCCCGGGCGCGGCCTGACCGGCTGCCCGGGTCTTGCCTCCGCTTTGCTTCGGAGAGGCTTTTTCCTTGCGGGGCTCTTTCGGCAGCGGCTTGTCCGCTTCTTCGGCGATCTCCGCAGCCCAGTCGCTCACGGAGCCGGAAAGAGGCGTGCCGGAAAGCGGCTTCTGCGGCGCTTCGCCGAAGCCTTCTGGTTCGCTGGTGTCGTCGGATGCGGATCTGTCGGGGCGTTTGCTCATGCCCTGCAATATGGTCCGGTTGCGGCCGCGAGAAAAGGGGCCGGTTGCGGCTTTGTTCCGGAAAAACCCACTTCCTGCCGGTCTCCTGACAGGAGGGTGTCAGGAGGGGGCGTTCCAACCACGGCCGGAAGACCACACGACAGTCATTGCGGTTCAAACAAATCGGGGTTTCCCGTTACGAGTCTTTCAGCAACTTCAGAAAATCCCGTGATTTGTAGCTGCGGTTTTTTTCGCATGCGATGATGCCATCCCTGCCGCCGGCCTTGTTGGTGTTGCCCTCGTAGGTCTCGAAGGTGTCTTCGTTGACCTTGCGAACGATGCCGACATGCGTCCAGTCCGTCGATGTCTTTCTGATGACGAACAACATGCCAGGTCGAAGGGCGGACAGCCGTTTTTGGGCTGTATCCAACCTGGATCCTCTGATGAAACGATTGGCGTTTTTCGCATCCTCGACAAGATCGTCGACGCCGACCCTTCGTGTGAACGGCAGTTTCTGCTTCAGGTCGCGCGCCGCCTGGGCGACGATCAGGCAGGCAAACCCGGCGCACCACAGCTGGTCCGATCCCTGCTTGCCGCGCATGTAGAGCCGAACCCATGGACCGCAGTTGGCGCCGCCCACCTCGATTGGCGTTTCGGCAACATGCTGTTTTGCGATCCGGACGACGGCTTCCTCGAAGCTGGTCGATGGGGCGAACTCGATCGGGGCCAGGGCGCGGCGCATCGGGCCGGTCAGTGTGACCCAGGTTTCCTCGTCGAGTTCACCCGTTACCGGGCGTCCGAGTGCGGTTTGAAAGCGTTTGAGCTGGATCTCTGTCGAGGGGCCGAAATCTCCGTCAATTCCGGTGCTGAAGCCATTCAGGTTCAGCCACTCCTGGACGCGTCGAACGCTTTTCTTGATTGCGTTGGAACTTCCGGGAGCTCCAGCTCCGACAGCGAGGTTGCCGGGAAATTCAAACTCCTCCACGGCGTGTTTGAAGTTCGTGGAGGTCAGGGGCAGTTCGATTGTGTTCACATCCCCGGAGGCGGAGCCGGCGTTGGAGACAATGTTGTTGTTGTTGCCATCAAGTTTGACCGCTTTCAGCTCGATCAGCGTTTTCAGCAGGACGGCCGCGCCGACCTGCTTCGACACCGCTTCGGGATCAAAAACGCCATCCTTGACGTATTTGCCCTTTTTGTAGTGGCGACAGCCGCTCCACAAATAGGGGGTGGGAATTCCTCGCCGCTTGTACTCGTTGTTGATGCCGTTGTAGCGGTGCCAGTGATACAGAGCGCTTTCGAGAGACCAGTCTTTTATCCCGAGCAAACGGTCATACTCCATCGCGTCGCGTGCGCTTTCCTCCCAGCTGAAAGGGGGCGATCCGGCGGCGGGCCGGTCCTTCGGTATCCGGACGGTCCGCGCTGTCAGCGTATCGCCATTATGCAGATGCTGGTCGAACCGGAGACTGCATTCCATGGCATGAACAATGGCGATGAACCACCAGGGAACCGTCGTTCCATCCACCGCCTTGGCGTAACGGTGCTGGTTTGAAACGATTTTCTTGCAGATATAACGAGAGGACTTCGACCAGGTATCGGAAACCTCCATCGTGTTCCAAAGCTTCGTATAGGCCGCGGCCCAACCTGCTGACACACTTGGAGTGGTCCCGATCGCAACGGGTGCGGGGGCGGGGGGCGGTTGATCCGGGCCGGGATCGAGAAAGTCATTTTCCGCGAGCTGGTCGTCCCGATTGGGCTTCTCGTGATCCTCGGGGGCGTCGGCGGAGCCGAACGGCCAGTTCTCCACTTCTTCGGTCAGCGCTTCCAGCTCCTTACGGAGATCATCAAGCGCTGCCGCAATACCGGCCGCTCCTTCCATCGCTATCCGGCTGATCGTCTTTTGTACGTGGTCGATCTTTTTCTGGATCTTCTGAGCGCTGGCGGTGTCTCCGGTCGCGGTGGCCTTGTCCCGTTGCGCGATCAGGTTGTTTCTGAATGCCAGGAGTTCCCACTTATCCGTTGGTAGTTCCGCCATAACAAACCTCCCTCGAATTTATATGCCAGATCGGATTTCAGGCACGACGCGTACAACCCGGTATGCGGGTGATGATGTGGAGCTTCCTGCAGTCAATCGGTTGCAGGAAAATGCTCCAACACGCTGAAATATATCTTCTTTAAAACGTTCTCTCGACTTCGGCCGGCACCTGCCGGTCTAGCGGTTTTGTTCTGTTTTGACTTTTTCCGCGAGGATGCGCAGCTCGATTGCGTGGTTCGCGAGAGCGTCAATGTCGGCTCTTGATGCCTGGTTCATTGCTGCCTTCACTGCGACTTCCATCGCCTCGATGGTCTGGTCAAGGAGAAGAACCCAGGATGCGAACAATTCCCTGTCCTTCAGCATCTGTTGATTGGAAACGGCCTTGGGGCTTGAAATAACGAAGTAATAAAGTTCCGGTGTGCCGTCCCGATAAGTCACCAGTATCTTCTTGATTGTCGGAAAAGCCTTGAGAAGATTTGCTCTGAAACTCTCTCTTGCGGCACCTTTCAGCGCGGCGCTGAAAATCTGCTTCGCGGTGCCCAGGTAGCCCGGAACGACAGAGGGAATGGTGACAATGTCTGCGAACCCTGCCGCGCTTTGGAGATCTGATTGGGCGGCTGACAGATCGGATACGATCTGGGTCGTTTTGGACATCAGCGCATCGACCGACTCGCCATTCGCGAGGCCGGTAAGAGCCTGATTGTAAGCTTTTGCCGCAGCAAGCGTTTTGCGCATCGACGCCGTCAGGGGCGGATCGCCGACAACCACGTAATAAGCGGCGTCATTCGGCTTGAACTTGCGCAAGGGGTCATTGCCGTTGTTCAACACAGTCCAATGGGCGCGTTCCGCATTTGCAACCTTGTCGAGGACCTTTTGCGCCGTCTCGTTCTGCAGGTCGAAAGCTGTCGAATAGAGCTGAAACTCCTGGACTGCATTGCTGCATGCAGTCAGGGATAAAAATAGTGCCAGAATCAAGTAATGAATTGAAAATCTATACATACAATTCCACCCTCTCCCCCGAGAGAAGCATGTATCCAAACGTGTGTTCGAACTTTTGTCAAACTTTTCGGGGTAGGAGTGCGCCAGTGTTTCTTTTAGCAAGATACAGTCGATGGAAAAACGAAAGAAAGGTCTGCCGAAACTTCAGTTGATGTGGCTAATTGAGAGAAGAAATTCGGTGAATGATACCGGGAGTGGTGGGGCGAATATCCGGCCATCCAGGTACGTTCCGTCAGAAAACAGCGCCAATATTATCAGCCAGATCGTTGTTAAATCGGGGTGACAATAGGCATCCGCGCATATTTAGCCGCGTTCAAAAGCTCTGCGGTTTTCAAGATTTTCGAGTTCTGTCTTCAGGTATACTTCACCTCAACGCCGCCCCCGTCTCAGGATCAAAAAGATGGATCTTGTCCGGTGCGATGGTGAGGCGTACCGGTTCGCCCTGCGAGATGCGTTCGCGCTCGGACAGGACGACGACGATTTCAGGGCTTCCGCCGCAATAGAGATAGGTGACGGAGCCGGTCGACTCCACGGATGTTGCCGTGGTTTCTATGCCGGGTGCGTCGCCGGTTTCGATCGACAGGTGCTCCGGGCGCAGGCCGACGTCCACCTTGCGGCGCGGCTCCATGGTGCGGGCAAGCGGCAGGGAGGGGGCGCCCGGCAGGTCGAGGGTGACGGCGCGGCCGGTGTCGGCGACGATGCCGCCGACGAAGTTCATGGCTGGGGAGCCGATGAAGCCGGCGACGAATTTCGTTGCCGGTGTGTCGTAAAGCGACAGCGGCGCGCCCTGCTGTTCGACAACGCCGCTTTTCAGGACAACCACGTGATCGGCCATGGTCATGGCCTCGATCTGGTCATGGGTCACATAGACTGATGTTGCGCCGATCCGGTCGTGCAGGGCGCGGATTTCCTTGCGCATGTGCACTCTGAGCGCAGCGTCGAGATTGGACAGGGGCTCGTCGAACAGGAAAACCTTGGGATTGCGGATGATCGCCCGGCCCATTGCAACGCGCTGACGCTGGCCGCCGGACAGGGCGTTGGGCTTGCGGTCGAGATAATCGCCAAGGCCGAGAATGGCCGCGACATCGGCCACGGCCGCGTCGATCTCCGCCCTGGGCGCTTTGCGCAGCCGCATCGAGTAGCTCATGTTGTCGCGCACGCTCATATGCGGATAAAGGGCGTAGGACTGGAAGACCATGGCCACGTCCCGATGGCGGGGCGGGGTGTCGTTCACCGCCTTGCCGGTGATGCGGATTTCACCGCCGGAAATGCTTTCCAGACCGGCCAGCGAGCGCAGCAGGGTGGACTTGCCGCATCCGGACGGCCCGACAAGGGCGACGAAGCTGCCTTTCGGGATGGTGACGTTGATGTCCTTGAGGGCGTGAAAACCGCCGTAATGCTTGTTGACGGACAGAAGTTCGATTTGCGGCTGGTTGGTCATTTCAGGGCTCCGGAAGTCAGACCCGACACGATGCGTTGCTGCAGCAGCACGAAGGCTGCCAGGATGGGCGTCACGTAGATGGTGGCGTAGGCCATGATCTTGTTCCATTCGACGGTGTTGGGGCCCATGAAACCGTTGAGGCCGACCGAGGCGGGCTGCAGGGTCACGTCCTGGATCATCGACTTGGAATAGACGAACTCGCCGAAGGCCTGCATGAAGATGAGGATGGCGGAGACGAGAATGCCGTTGCGGGCGAGCGGCAGGGCGATCAGTGCGAAGGCGCCTATGCGCGAGTTGCCGTCCACAAGCGCGGCTTCCTCCAGTTCAGCCGGGATCGACATGAAGGTCGCCCGCACCAGGATCACGAAGAACGGCATGGCCTTGGCCGTGAAGGCGAGCATGACGGCGAAGCGCGGGAAGTCCAGCAGGCCGAGGGCGGAGAAGCCGACGAAGATCGGGGTGATCATCAGCGAGGCCGGCAGGACCTGAAGCATCAGGACAAGGAACAGCGTTATGTCTATCCAGACGTTGCGGTAGCGCGCCAGAACATAGGCACAGCCGGTGCCCAGAAGCGCGACGAGGGCCATGGACCCGGTGGCGATCACCAGCGAGTTCCACAGGAACCGGCCCATGTCGCGGGTTGCCCAGACTTCCGCGAAAATGCCGAAATCGAGCCCGCGTGGAATGAAGGTCGGCGGATAGGCGAAGATTTCCGATCCGGATTTCAGCGCGGTCGCATACATCCAGTAGAGCGGAAAGAGATAGATCGCGCCCAGGAGAATGGCCGCGGTCAGCAGCAGGCGGGTGTGGCGTTTCGCGCTCATATGCGCACCTCGTGGCGGGTGGAGCGCACGTAAAGAACGGCGGCGATCATTACGGTGATGATCATCAGGGTCGAAACGGTCGCCCCCTTGGCGAAATCATATTGCCGGAAGGAGAGCTCCCAGGCCCAGTATTGCGCGACGTTGGAAGAGTTGGCCGGTCCGCCGCTGGTGATGGCGGCAAAAAGATCGAACTGCTGCAGCGTGAAGATCAGCCCGAGGGAAACGACCGCGCCGATGGTCGAGCGCATCATCGGCAGGGTGATGGTGAAGAACCGCTGCAGGACATTGGCGCCGTCCAGCTCGGAGGCTTCATAGAGGTCCTTCGGGATGCCGGCCAGACCGACGGACAGAAGGATCATGTTGAAGGAGGTGCCCAGCCAGATATTGGCGAGCACCACCGCCCAAAGCGAATAGTCCACGTCCGAACGCCAGAAAATGTTTTCCGAAATGAGGCCGGTGCTGGTGAGCAGGTAGTTCAGCACACCGAAATCGCCGGACAGGATCCAGTTCCAGATTGCGCCGACGACCAACCCGGGCATGACCCAGGAGACGAGAAACAGGCCGCGCAGAAAGGAAGAACCGCGAAAGCCGGTGTCGAAGAAAAGAGCCAGGGCGAGCCCCAGGGTGAACTGCCCGGCGATGGAACAGACCACGAAAAGCACCGTGTTCCACATGATCGGCCAGAACTCGGGCGCCGCGAACAGCTCACGGTAATTGTCCAGCCCGACAAAGGGCCTTATCAGCCTGCCGAGTGAAAAGATGTCGACTTCCTGAAAGCTCATCAGGACGTTGTAGAGCAGCGGCAGGCCGGAAAAGGCCAGCAGGAAAAGCAGGGGCAGTCCGACCAGAAGGATGTCGAAGCCCTTGCCGTCGGTGACACTGGAGAGCAGGCGTTTCATCTTCGGATATCCGTTGCGCAGCCGGCGGGAAAGCACAAGGCTCTCCCGCCGGTCGGGGCGATGATCAGTTGAGAACCGCGTCGATCCTTTCCTGCGCGTCGTCCAGAGCCGCCTGGGCGGTTTTCTGGCCGGTAAGCGTCAGCTGGATGGCATCCTGGATCGCCTTGGAGATCTTCGGCCATTCAGGATGCGGCCCGCGTGCCTTGGCGTATTTCAACTGTTCCAGGAACACCTTGAGCGCGGCATCCTTCGGCGCGACGCCTGTCGGCGGAAGCTCGACGTCGCCCCGGGCCGGAAGCTGGCCGAAATCGGGAAACAGGCGCTCATCCTGGCTGGCGAAATATTCCAGCGCCTGAAAGGCTTCGTCCGGGTGCTCCGTGTTGGCGAAGATGGCCCAGTTGAAGTCCCCCATGGCCGAGGCGCGGGGAGCGCCTTCCTCGGGGACCGGCAGAAGGGCGACACGCCAGTTGAAATCGGCCTCCTCGACCATCCGGTTCAGTTCCCAGGGGCCGGAAATCACCATGGCGGCATTGCCGGAGTTGAACGTGCCGGTGGAATCCCACTGGCCGCGGGTCAGCGTGTCCGGGGAAGCAAGGCCTTCGTCCAGCAGGGTTTTCCAGATTTCCAGGGCCCTGACGGCGCCGTCGCCGTTGATCTTGTCGTAGCCGCCGCCGGTCATTTGGACCCAGGGCAGGAACTGGAAGGTGCCTTCCTCGCTGGCCTTGGCGGAAAAGGCGATGCCGTAGACATTGTCTTCCGGCCGGTTCAGCTTGCGCGCGGCCTCCACCAGCTCGTCCCAGGTTTCCGGTGGATCCTCGGGATCAAGTCCGGCAGCCTCGAACATGTCGGTGTTGTAGTAGAGCGCAATGGTGTTGGTCGCCTTCGGCACGCCGAAATGTTTGCTGTCCCAGGTGACGGAATTCAGCGGGCCGGGGAAGTAGTTTTCCGCGTCGATGGCATCGGAAGCGGCGATCCTGTCCGTCAGGTCGAGAAAGGCGCCGCGGGCGGCAAAGAGAGCATGCTCCGGGTTGTCGACGGCGATGATATCCGGCGCCTGCCCGGTAGCGAAAGCGCGCATGGCTTCGGTCACGACATCGTCGAACTGGACGATGCGGTAATCGACCTTGATGCCGTTGTCGAGATCGTTGAATTCCTTGGCCAGATTGTAGGCCGGCTGGGTTTCCTTATCGAGCGACCATACGGAGATGGTCACGTCTTCGGCGAATGCAGACGAGGCAAGAAGCGCAAGTGCCGTGACGCTCCCTCCCAGAATATGCAAGCGTTTCATTTTCTCCTCCACGTTGTTCGTCGTTCAGTTTTCCAGTGACGGATCTCCGCCGCCATATTCCACCCGGTCGTTGACGAACGATCCTCCCCGGCAGATTTTAAGATGGTTGAGGGCATGGACCTGACCGGTCATTTCCAGCTCGTCCCGGTAAACGGGGTCGTGCCATCCCTCGATGTCGATGGCGCCCTTGTAGCCGGCCAGCCGCAATTCGCTGATGACGTCAGTCCAGTTGCTGTCACCGAAACCGGGCGTTCTCATGAAGACGAACGGATGCTTGCCGAAAATGCCGTGTTCGCGGATCACGTCATGGCGCACGGTGGCGTCCTTGCCGTGCACGTGAAAGATCCTAGTCGCCCATTTGCGGATCTGCGGCAGCGGATCGATCAGATAGACCAGCTGGTGGCAGGGCTCCCACTCAAGTCCCAGATTGTCGTCCGGCAATTCGTGGAACATCATTTCCCAGGCGTCCGGGTTGTGGGCGATGTTCCAGTCGCCGGTCTGCCAGTTGCCGTCCATGGCGCAGTTCTCGAAGGCGACCCTGACGCCCTTGTCGGCGGCCCGTTTGGCAAGGTCACCCCAGACCTCCTTGTAGCGCGGCAGGCTTTCGGGCAGCGGGCGATCCCTGATCCGGCCGGTGAAGCCGGCCACGCAGGTGGCGCCGAAATGATGGGCGTTGTCGATGCAGTCCTTCCAGCCTTGCAGGGTGTCCAGGTCGATGTCCGTCGTTTCCAGCGGATTGCCGAACATGCCGAGGGTGGAGATGGTGATATCCCGGTCGCCGATCGCCTCGCGGCAGCGCTTGCCGAGCTCGGCAAGATCCTTGCCGCCGGTGGTCTGCCAGAAGAACGGCTCGAAACTTTCGAAGCCGTGATCGGCAATCTGCCGGATCCGGTCGGCAGCGTCCCCCTTGTTGGCGGAAACCATCGTGCCGATGCGGATGTCCTTCGCTGGGTCGGTCATTGAAACGTCAGTCCTTTGTCAGTGAAATGCGCCGGCCGGAACGGGCGCTGTCGATCGCGCCGAAGACCATGGCAAGTGAATGGATGTTGTCGGTGCAGACGGTTTCGGGAGGGGTTCCGGTCTCGACGGCCTGGAGAAAATCGGCGATGACCGAGGCATGTTCCTGGACACGCCTGTCGTCCTTGAGCTCCGGCACCTCGACCGTCCGTGTCTCGCGCAGAAACGCCGGTCCGCCGGTGGCGACGGTCGCGGACATGGCGTCTTCCCCGTCCCAGGTCAGCATGCCCCTGGTGCCGACGAGGCGCCAGGAGGCGTCCCAGGAGGTCGGCGCTCCTTCGGCGCACCAGCTGCCGGTATAAGTGAAGGTCACATCGCCGCTCATCTCGAAGATCGCCGCGGCAGAGGCCCCGCGCGCATACCAGGAGCCCTCGGGATTGGTCTCGTGGCACAGGACGGCGAGAGGCTCTGCGCCTGCCATGCAGCGCGCGGCGTCGAAATGATGGATGGCCATGTCGAGAAGGAGTACGTGGTCCATTTTCTCGCGAAAGCCGCCGAAATGCGGGCCCATGAAGAACTCCGCGTGGAGGGACGTGAGCGGCCCGAGGGTGCCGCTCTTCACGAAGGCTTCGATGCGGCGCACGCCGCTCTTGTAACGCCGGTTCTGGGTGACCGCGAAGAGACGCCCCCTGGCAGTCGCCAGGCTGCACAGGTCGCGGGCGGTTTCCATGTCCGGCGCCATCGGCTTTTCAGACAGGACATGCAGCCCGGCCTTGAGCGCGGTGGCGACGACAACAGGGCGGACGTCAGGCGGCGTTACGTCGAAGACGCAATCCGGCCCGGTTGCGGCAATCGCCGTTTCGAGATCGGCGAAGACAGGAATGTCCGCAAGGTTCTGCGCACGAGCGAATTGCGCCGCGACGTTTGCGTCCCGGTCGACAAGGCCGCAGAGGGTCAGCTTGCCGGTCTTGAGCTTGTCTGAAAGCAGGGGATTCGTCGTGACGGCCCGCGCCCAGCCAGCCGCCATCGCACCGCACCCCACGAGCAGTGCACGCATGTTCATCCTCCCGGATCGGCCGGCTGAAACCGGCTTCGTAAACGTTTACGAAAGAAACTAGGTGAAACTACCGAGGCCTGTCAACATGTTTTCGTAAACGTTTACGGTGAGGCCTTTGCCTTGGTGGAAAAGTGTGATTAACGTGCGTGCGGGATGACAAGTATCAAAGACCTAGCACAGCACCTGGGCGTTTCGATCGGAACGGTTTCGCGGGCGCTCAATGACAAGTTCGACGTCAAGCCGGCGACGCGGGAACGGGTTCTCAAGGCGGCGGCGGAGCTCGGCTATGTCCCCAACCAGGCGGGGCGTTCGCTGCGGCAGGGCAACACGGGGCTCGTCGGCTTCGTGCTGGAGACCAGTTCCGAGGGCATGATGCAGGGCGACCTGTTCTTCATCAGGGTCTTCGACGGCATGCAATCGGTTCTCAGCGAATACGGCCTGCATCTGATGGTGATGATGTCGCCGTCTTCGGAAAAGTCGGACGAGTATCTGCAAAAGATCGTCGGGCGGCGGCTGGCCGATGCCCTGGTACTGTCTTCAACGCGCAGGATCGACCCCAGGGTCAATCTTCTGGCAGACCAGAACATTCCGTTCGTCATGCTGGGCCGCTCGCAGACCGACAGGGGCCAGCCCTGGCTGGATCTTGATTTCGAGGGCATGGTGACGGACGCGATCGAGCGTCTGCACGCACGGGGACACCGGCGGATTGCCCTGGCGGTTCCAAGGCAGGAACTGAATCTGCGCTACGTGATGCTGGACACCTACCGGACGCAGATCGAGCGGCATGGACTGGCCTTCGATGAAAATCTCGTCATCGAGACCGCACCCGGCGACAATGGCGGCGTTGCGCTGGCGCATCACATCATGGAGATGGAAGACCGACCGAGCGCGGTGATCTTTTCCGATCCCATCCACCCGTTCGGCCTCTATCGGGGTCTGACCGAAATGGGGCTGGTTCCGGGCAAGGATCTGGCGATCCTCGGCATCGCCACGCGTCTGGCAACCGTGCTCAACCCCAACCTGACCCATTATCGTGTGCGCCTGTTCGATCTTGGCCGCCGCGTGGCACAGGCTCTCATCCACCGACTGCCGCATCTCAACACGGAAAACCCCCCGCCCGTCATCCGCGAACGGGTGCCTTTCACGCTTGTTGAAGGGGACAGCGATCTACCGTTGGAGTGAGGGGGAAGTCCGTCGCGTCCAGAAATGGCTTGAAGTGCAGTGTTCGGTGCAGACAAACCAAGGTGGCCTGTCATTCCACGCAACGTCAAAGTGTTGAGAGTGCCTATTATCTCAGTGTTTGAAAATGTTGCTGCGGTGCCATTCGAGGTAGCGCGGGTGAGGCTTTTTCATCGAGTCTTCTGGCACCTTGGCCTTCATGTCGCTGTTCAGAAGGTGGGCGACATCGTAGTTAAGATGTCTGGACGGCAGAATGTCGTAAGTGTCCGAGAGGCTGAGGAGGCCCCTGTCAAACATCCAGTGGACCGTACCGGAGAGCGCCAATCCGTTTTGTACGGAATCGTTGCCGCCTTTCTCGACTGGGATGATGTGTGCCGCCTCGACTTCGGGGCGGCCTTGGCCGTTGATCAGGCGAAGACCGGTGAACGCGCATGTTCGGTCATAGAGTTTGCGGATGTGCAGGCGAAATTTTGCGTCCCGGAAAGGACGGTTCACAATGATGGCCTTTCTGTCACGGCCGGTAAACATCTCAGGCATCAGCGCCTGACTGCGGTCTGACAACCCTTCTGGAATCTGTGTTCCATCAGGTATATCCACACGTGCTGGCCATGGGTCGGTTTCCGACAAACCAGCGTTAAACAACGCTTCGAATTCCGTCGGTTCGATTATGCGAACTGCCTGCTGGGTGCGACCGCCATTAGGTTTCCCGTCAGCGCGAAACAGCTTGTGCTCGTAACCGCCATTTTCCGTGTAGCCGATTGGGCGGTCGAAATCGAGATAGTCTTCCAGATAGACGTAGTATCGACCATCGTGGTCAGGGTCAGGACGGATATGAGCCGCTCGGGCAAGGGCGGTATAATAACGGCCTTTTCTGGCTGGAAGCGGACCATAATAGACGATCCAATCGCCCAGCGTCTGCTCGACCCTTGAAAGATACGTTTTGGGGAAGTGATATCGGTCCGCCGGATCGTCGTCGTAAATGCTGTCCGGCTTGTGGTAGAAAACCGCGTTTGCCATCAAATCGTATAATTCGTTGAAGTGACTGAGTGTTTCAACCTATCCGATCATGAAATTCTCGCAAACGCAAATAATTGATGTTGCTTTCTTCACTCCCCGCGCGGAAAGCGCTGGCTCTCCTCCACTTCATTCAAATCCATATGATTGCGCATATAGCGTTCGGAGGCTTTTTGCAGGGGCTGATAGTCCCAGGGGAAATAGGCACCGTTGCGCAGGGCCTCATAGACGATCCAGCGGCGGGCCTGTGACTGGCGGACTTCGGCGTCGTAGGCGGCCATGTCCCATTGCCGGCCGGCGAGTTCCGCGAAGCGGACCGCGGTTTGGGCGTGGGCGGGGTCGGCGGCCAGGTTGGTGAGCTCGTTCGGGTCGTCGGCCAGGTTGAAGAGCTGCGGCGGGTCGAGTTCGCAGTGGATGTATTTCCAGTCGCCCGCGCGGATGCCGACGAGCGGTGCATAGGAGGCTTCGGCGGCGTATTCCATCAGCACGGGTTCGGTGCGCGGTGTTCCCTGTGCCTGTGGCACCAGGCTGATACCGTCTGTCCAGGGCATGATGTCGTCCATGTCGATGCCGCCGAGATCGCAGACCGTCGGCAGCACGTCGAGGGTGCTGACGGGTGCCGCGATGCGCTGCGGGGCAAGGTCCCGGTCGGCGATCATCAGCGGCACGCGGGATGCGCCCTCGAAGAAGGTCATCTTGAACCACAGGCCGCGTTCGCCGAGCATGTCGCCGTGGTCGGAGACGAACAGGATCGTCGTGTCGTCGGCCAGATGCATTGCCTCGAGTGCATGCAGGATCTCGCCGATCTTGTCGTCCAGATAAGAGATATTGGCGAAATAGGCGCGGCGGGATTTTCGGATGTCGTCCTCAGTGATGTTGAAACTGCGCCAGTCGTTGGCATCGAATATCCGCTTCGAATGGGGATCGTGATCTTCATAGGCCATCGCCGGAATTTCCGGCAGCAGATGCTCGCAGTCCTCATAAAGGTCCCAGTATTTTCTGCGCGCCACGTAGGGATCGTGCGGGTGGGTGAAGCTGACCGTCAGGCAGAAGGGGCGGTCGTATTTGCCGCGGCCGTAGTCGTGGATCTTGCGCACGGCCTGAAAGGCGACGTCGTCGTCATATTCCATCTGGTTGGAAATCTCGGCGACGCCCGCACCGGTTACCGAACCCATGTTGTGGTACCACCAGTCTATGCGTTCGCCCGGCTTGCGGTAGTCGGGTGTCCAGCCGAAATCGGCCGGGTAGATATCGGTGGTCAGGCGTTCCTCGAGACCGTGCATCTGGTCGGGGCCAACGAAATGCATCTTGCCGGAAAGACAGGTGGTATAGCCGGCCCGGCGCAGGTGATGGGCATACGTGGGGATGTCGGAGGCGAATTCGGCGGCGTTGTCGTAAACGCCCGTCCGGCGCGGCAACTGGCCGGACATGAAACTGGCCCGGCCCGGCGCGCAGAGCGGTGAGGCGGTGTAGGCATTTTCGAACCGGACCGAGCGTTCAGACAGTTTTTTCAGGTTCGGCGCGTGCAGAAACTCCGCCGGACCGTCGGGAAACAGGGTTCCGTTCAACTGGTCGACCATCAGGATCAGGATATTCTTGCGGTCCATGGCGCGGCGTTCTCTCTCAGGTTCGGAAATCGGCAGGGTCGGTAAAGTGTCATGATGCGAGTTTTTTGATTGGTCGATCAATCAAAATCGACACGGTGTGTAGCGTTGCTGCCTGTGTCCGGAAACATCGATCAGGAGAGCAAGAAACAGGAGCGGGGAAAATACCGCTTGACCTGGAGTGCACTCCAACCCGTAAGTCAGAGAAATCGTCCTGTTTGGAGACACACATGCGTATCGGTGATCTTGCTGAAAAGTCGGGGCTCTCAACCGACACACTGCGATATTACGAGAAGATCGGTCTCATTCCGCGTCCTCTGAGGGACGGCGGTGGGCGGCGGGTTTACGACCGGACAATTCTGCGCTGGATCGAATTTCTGGATCGTCTGAAGGCGACCGGAATGGGCATTCGGGATCGGCTGCGCTATGCGGAGCTGCGGACCCTGGGCAGCGCGTCGCTGGCCGAGCGCAGGAGAATGCTGGAAGACCATCGCCGCAAGGTTGCCGCGGATATCGCGCGGCTGACCGAAACGCTGGGTGTCCTGGACGACAAGGTTGATCTCTACAGAAGGATGGAGGCGGGCGAAACCGTCGATCCGGCCTTCGAAAGCTGCGCCCGGACCGAACACGGTGCGCCGCCAATTCAGGACAGTTCCTCCCATGACAGCAGCTCTGGAGCGCGGCCGCGCGCTGATAGCGGACCTTAATCCCGACCTCGAAACCATTCTCGCCGGGCGTTACGACGACCTGCTCCCGGACTTCGCCGAGAGCCTTATCGAATGGGCCTATGGCCGCCACTATGCCCGGCCGGGCCTAGACCTGAAGACCCGCCAGCTGTGCACTATCGCGGCGCTGACCGTGCTGGGCGGCCAGACCGGACCGCAATTGAAGATCAACATCGAACACACATTGGCGGCGGGTGCTGCGCGGGAGGAAATCGTCGAGGCGATCTGGCAGATGGCGGTCTATGGCGGATTGCCGGCGGCCATCAACGGGCTGAATGCGGCGCAGGAGGTTTTCAACGAACTGGATGCGCCTGCCTGAGGGGGAATCTTCAACCGTCAGCCTTGTTGTGTGACTTGAGGGGCTGAGCTCTTCTTAATACATGAGAAATGAATAACCGGGGTGATGCTGGGTGGGACGAAACGCCAACCTCTCCAGCGTCATTCCGGATCGGCGTTCGACTTACGTCTCACTTGTCCGGAATGACAGCCGTGAGGGTGATGCTCAGCTTCTTCATTCACTCAACAGGGTTGATGAAGGGAGGGGGTGTTATCGCTTCCCTGACCTCTGTGTCACCCGCCGGCCTTGGGAAGGTCGGAATGGCCTAGGTCTTTTTCCGGCCAGAGAAGGTCGCGCAGCCGCTGCTTCAGGACCTTGGCTTCCGGAAAACCGCCATCCTGCTTGCGGTCCCAGACCGGATTTCCGTCGCACGTGATGGTGAAAATGCCGCCGGTGCCGGGGACAAGAGTGACGGCGCCGGTTTCTTCCGAGAAGGTGGACAGGATTTCCTGGGCCATCCAGGCGGAGCGCAGCAGCCAATTGCATTGGCGGCAATAGGTGATGATGATATGGGGAGCCGGAACGTCCGTCATGGCGTTCTCCTTTTCAGAACAGGTAATCTTCAGCGCTTGTGCCACATTCTTCAACCAATGCGCCAGACGACTTGAGCGCGGATATTCTCAAGGCTTTCGAGCGCCATCCGGACCTTTTGGAGATTTGCGGGGCGCCCGGCAGAGCCGTGCCGCAGGCCGGGCTGACCAACCGGGTCTACAGGCTGGAAGCCGGGCGGGGTGTTTTCTTTCTGCGCCTGCCGAGGCCCGGGAATGCCGGGCTTGTCGACAGACAGGCGGAGGCCCTCAACCTCGATCTGGCGGCGCAGCTCGGGCTCGCGTTGCCGCCACTCTTTGTCCATCCCGATGACGGCATTCTCCTGACCGCGGCAGTTGAAACGCTGGAACCTGCGCCGATGGATTTTCCGACCCTGCTTGGCGACGCGCTCGGCAGGCTGCACGGATCGGGTGCGGCGTTCGCAGGCGTGCTTGATCCGGATGACGTCTATCGGACGCAAAGGGACTTCCTCGCTTCGGCGGGGGAGTTCCAGTCGGAGATTGCATCCCTCGACCAGGCCATGCAGGACCTTGCGGACCTGTCAGTGAATTCCGGTACTGTTCAGCCCGTGCCGGTGCATGGCGATGTCACGCCGGGAAACTGTCTCTGGACGCCGGAGCGGCTGTGGCTGATCGACTGGGAATACTCCGCGATGGCGGATCCCGCCTGGGATCTGGCCTATGCGATCCTGGAACAGGGGTTTTCCGAGGTTCAGGAAAACGCCTTTCTGGATGCCTGCAAGGCGCGACAGGAACCGTACCGATTTCCCGCCAGGGAGCGGATCGAGGCCATGAAGGTCAGATGCGATGCGGTGTCGGCGCTCTGGGCGCTGGAACAGGTGGCACGGGGACGGGACACGGAAACATTCCTGCCGTTCGCCCGCCACAGGAGAGACCGGGCGCTGACCCGGATGCGTGAGCTGGTTTAGCTTCCGGTACCGGGATCCAGTTCCGGATCGGCGAGGCATTGTGCATATCGGCCGTTCATGCGGTCGCGCAGGGACTGGTTTTCCGGGTCTTGATTGAGCGCCGTCCAGATGCCGTCTTCCTTGAGAAAGGCGAGCGTGCAGCCGCAGGCCTGCTCACAGATATCCGGTGCACCGAGACTTTCCTGACAGGCGGCGGCGCAATTGCGGACAAAGGCGTTTCCGGCCTGGTCGATGTCGCCCGCCACAAGCGTCGCAGCCCAGACAAGCCCGTAGAGCACCGGCTGGTGCAGAAGGTAGATGGGCAAGGAGTGGCGTCCGATGAACCGGGTGAAACGGCCCGCGGGATCCGTCGCCCGGACAGCGGAGAGCCTGTCCCAGATGCGCGCCTTGCGGAACAGCTTCGAGAGGGCGAGACCGGAAAGGGTCGCCCCGGCCCAGGGGGCCAGCGGCACATAGTCGACACTGCCGAAATCCGGCGTTCCCAGTCCCGTCCAAAGCCAGAGCTGTCCGTTGAAGATATAGGAGCTTGCCCACAGAGGCAGCGTCAGCACAAAGGCCGCGGCCGCTGCCGTGATCAAAAGCGGCGCGCGGGTGAAGGGGAGGGCGATCACGCTGGAGGCGGCGATACAGTGCAGAATGCCGAAGCGCACGAAACTGTCGCCGAAGGTGAACCAGGTCGCCAGGGAAACGGCCGCCGCAGCGGCAATGATGACTGCCAGCCGGCGCCCGAATGCTTGCCAGCGAATGCCCTTGTGGTGGGCCAGGTCCAGGCTGATGCCCGCCACGAACAGAAAGCTGCCGGCGATGGCGGCAGCGAAACTGCGCCAGCCTTCGCCCTGTGCTACCGGCCAGTCGACGAAACCGAACCAGGAAAGATCCCAGGACAGGTGATAGACGGCCATGGCAACAACGGCGAGACCGCGGGCGAGGTCGGGCACGGCCAGACGAGTTGAAGGCATTTTCCGGCTTTCCGCAGGGTACCGCACCAGCGCCCGCCGGGACGCGGGAAGGCAGGGGAACGTTTCATTGCCTGAAAGAGATAAGGCTAACTGCTGAAAGTCACAACCAGTGTCGTGATCAGCGCGGTCGCAGCCACCATCGCGCCGACATATGGCCATGGAGACGGCCGGTGGACGGTAAACGCATCGCGGTTTGCCGGATCCTGCAGCATAGCCTTCAACCCCCTAGTACCCAACCTGTCGGGCAAGAGTGGTGTAAACAGGGGCTGACGGAAAGGCGGGAAACCGGTTTCTGACCCGTTTTCCCAAGAAAACCACCGGCTTGTGATCTAACCGGCGAAGTTTGCCAATGTCACTTGTCGTATCTAGAGATCGAGCGCGTCGAGGCCGGCTTCCATGTGATCGGCCAGCAGGGGCATGCCGAGCAGGTACTTCGCGGTGGGGCCTGCCGCACGTTCGCGGGCTTCCTGGAGGGCCTGTTCAAAGTCTTCGGCCTCGAAATCGCCACGGCCGATCCAGGTGATGGCGACGAGTTCTGCTGCTTCGTCGACGTTGAGATCCTCGATCAGTTCGCGTAGTTCCTCGTCGGAGAGGTCGTCGTTTTCCTCCTCCGCCAGACCGTCATGACCGTGGCTCTGTTTCAGAGCATCGGCGTCGAACTCGACGTCGCCCTCATGTCCGTCCTCGAAGGTGTCTTCCAGCGCAGAGGAAACCGCACGGGCCTTTTGGGCCAAGAGGCGGATCGTATCCGCGGATAAAGTCAGGTCGATGTCCATGTCTGCCTCCGGCGAACCTTGTCTTCCTTTATCGATTCACTTTGCTTCCTTGGCAATGGTGATCATGACAATCTGTTTGCAAGTGCCGCGAAATCGAGCATTTGCACGGACACTGGATGGCCGGCGTTTCAATCTTTCCCGGGGTTTTCCCCAGTATCCTCATTCGATAAACGCGCATCGGGTTAATTACCCTGGTCTTCCTGAGCATCAGGCAATTACAGCCTTGCAGACCGCCGAACGTGTTGCTTTACTTGGCCAGCGAACAAGTTTCCGTTCTTGCCGGGAGCCGCGCCCAAGGGGCCGGATCAGGATTTCAGACGGATTTCGGGCCTTCACGGGTCCTGAAATTGAGCCGAAGGCAAGGCGGAAAACATTTTACCGGGGGCGGACCGGGCACTTGGGGCTCGGCTTTCATACGATAAACGTATGAGGCCGGGCCTCGGCTTTTCAAGGCTTTGCTTTTGCCTCTGTTGTTCCGGTCGTCTGCCTTTTCGGATTGTATTCTCAGAACAGCATGCTGCCTTCCATCAGTCCCTGAAGCGCCCTGGCCACAGCGGGAACGAGTTGTTCCTTGTGCGGCCCGTGATCGGGATAGCGGGTCATGTTGTCGCCACTGTGCATGAAGACGAAGCCACCGCGATGGGTGTTGGCGGGGTAGCGCCAGAGCCAGTCGGAGGGTTTGGGATCGTTCTGCGGACCCACATCGGTCAGCCAGATGGCTCCGGCAGGCGGTGCTGTCCAGCCGCGGGCATACTGGCCGAAAATCCCCTGCCAGCCGTCGAAATCGGGTCCGAGATCCCTGAAGATGCCGAAGCGGTCGTCGCGGACCCGAACCTTGATGTTGCTGAAGGGTTTTGGCGGGACGGCAACGAAGGGGCTCAGAAACGGCAGCCAGGCCCGGCACGGTTCCGAACACAAGATGAGACTGCCGCCGCGCGCAAGAAACGCCAGCAGGTCGTCCTGACGGGATTGCAGGAAGAACTCGTCATGGCTGAAAGGCAGGTAGAGCATGTCCGTGTCGGCCAGAAGGCCTGGCCCGAGCTCATAAAGTGGTCTGAAAGACGGTTCGAAACCGCTTTCTCTCAGGCTTTTATCGATCCACGACGGAAACCACTCGGTTCCGTGGTGAGAACACTGCAAGTAGGTGAAACGGTTTTTCGGCCGCCGGTCGATGCCCAGTTCCCGGTTCAGCCAGGGATAGAAGCGTTTGAGAAAGGCCGTGGTCGCCGGCATGAAACGCTGACCGTTATGGGAATGCGGGTCGAGCGTCGACAGCAACAGCCGGCCGCCACCGGGACGCTCCGGAAGGTCAAGAAACAAGTAGCCGCTGCCGTCTTCCAGTTCCAGGATCGGCCTCGCCCCGGCAGGGGCGCGGTAACTGCCACCCCAGTGCCAGCTCATCACCTCCAGCGGCAGGTCCCTGGTGATCGGGTGGGGTGGATCGCTGAAGCCGATTTCCAGCCTGTCACCCTTCGTCCACCACAGCCAGTCCCGGCAATTTCCGGGTGTCCAGGTCAGGCCGGGAATGTCGAGCCAGTCCGCGTGGCCCTGAAGGAAGACGATCAGGAACCCTCCGTTGTTCATATAGGCGTTCAGCTGCGCTGCATGGGGTCTCGGCGCCGCTTCATCCATGGCGTCCGGCATGATGACCGCCTTGTAGGCGCTGAGGTCCACCTTGGGCAGATCGTGGATGTAGATCAGGTCGTCGATGTAATGGTTGAAATCCTGAAAGCTGCGCAGTTGCCAGCTGTTGCCCCAGTGAATATAGGCGATGCCCTTTGATCGTTCCGCGGTTTCAGACATCGGAAGCGGTCTCCCCGGACCGGAACAAGGGTGCGAACGTGTGTTTGGGCCGGTCCGTGAATTCGGCCCGGCCGATCGGCAGCGCGTAGAGGTCGCTCAGGTTGGCGGCGTTCAGGATTTCGGGGACGGGGCCGAAGAGGAAGTCACGGCCACTGGTCATCAGCAGGACGTGGCTTGCGACTTCCACCGCGTGCTGAGGCATATGGGTGGTGAAGACGATGGTCATGCCGTGGTCCTTCTGCAATTGCGCAAGAAGGGCGAGCACCTTGTCCTGGTTCTTATAATCGAGCGCCGCGCAGGGTTCGTCCAGAATCAGCAGATCGCATTCGGAGCCGAGCGCCTGGGCGATCATCACAAGCTGGCGCTGGCCGCCACTGAGGGAGTTGAATGTCTGGTGTTCCAGCTTCGTAATGCCGAGCATGGAGAAACATCGCCGGACGATTTCATAATCCTTTGCCCCGGGCGATCCGAAGAGGCCAAGGTGTCTGGCGCGACCCATCAGGGCGATATCGAGGGCGGAATAGGAAAAGGGCACCTCGAACAGTTGCGGGACGAAGCCTATCCGGCCGTCGATGGCAACCTTGCCACCGGCAGGTTTGAGCAATCCGATCAAGGTTCCCAGCAGAGTGGTCTTGCCGACGCCATTGGCGCCGAGGATAGACAGAACGGAACCGCTTTCCAGATGAAATCCATACGCCTCGAGGATCCGTTTGCCGCCGCGATCGACAGCCAGGTCGCGCACCTCAATCATCGGCCCAGCCTCCCCTCGAATGTACCCGGCGCAGGATAACCGCGAAGACCGGCACGCCGATCAGGGCGGTGATGATGCCGAGGGGAATTTCGGCGGTCGTCAGGGTCCTGGCGAGATTGTCGACTAGCAGCAGATAGATCGCGCCGATTACGCCGGAGACCGGCAGCAGCTTCTTGTGGTCCGCACCGACAATCGCGCGCGCGACATGTGGAATGACAAGGCCGACCCAGCCGATAATGCCGGAGGTTGCGACGACACCGGCGGAAATGAGGGCGGTGGCGATCAGGATGATCCATTGCACCAGCACGACCCTTGCGCCAAGCGCACGGGCTTTTTCTTCGCCGAGGGAGAGAATGTTGATCTGGAAACGCAGCAGATAGACCGCAAGGGACGCGGGAACGACGGCAGCGGCGATCAGCAGAACATCCGCGTAACTGCTGGAGGCGATGCTGCCCATCAGCCAGTAGGTGATCGCGGGCAGTTTCTGGAACGGGTCGGCGAGCAGTTTGGCGATGGAGATCGCGGCGGAAAAGAATGCTGAAATGACCACGCCGGCGAGCACGAGCGTCAGCATGCTTGTGCGCCCGCGCACCGTGGAAAGCAGTTTCACCAGAAAGATGCTGCCCATCCCGAAGGTGAAGGCAATCGCCAGCAGTCCGTAGCCGGAAATCCCCACAAGAATGGAGAGAGTGCCGCCGAAACCGGCACCGGAGGTGACGCCGATGATACCGGGATCGACCAGAGGATTGCGGAACAGACCCTGAAGCGCCGCACCGGAGACCGCCAGCCCGAAGCCGATGAGCACGGCGGCAAGAATGCGCGGCAGGCGCACCTGTTCGACCACGACCTCCTGAACCGGTTCCCAGTCAGGCGCCGCAACGGGGTAGATATTGTCGATCAGGATCAGGGCGACCTCCTGAACCGACAGATCATAGCGCCCGATGGTCACGGAATAGAGAACCGCGAGGACCAGCAGCCCCAGGAGAAGCGGTAAAACGGGGATCGGCGCCTTTCCGGCGCCGATCCATTTTCTGAAAAGTGAAGTCATCGCTGCGATTATCCGAAGATGTCGGAATAATTCCTGGCCGGCGTGTTGGCTTCGCTCTCCAGAATGCTGTTCAGCTGGTCTTCGGAAAGCCTGGCACCGTAAATGAGCTCATAGGCGTTGACGATTTTCTCACGGAAGTCCGGCGCGAAATCGGATCCGTGGGCGACCGCTGCGAGCCAGACCGAGGTGAGGTAGATTTCCGGCGCGTCCGGGGTGCGGGCGAAGAACGGCTGTTTGTAGACACGCTTGTTTTTTACCGCCTCCAGGCTGGCCAGGATCGGGTTGTCGAACAGATCCTGCGGGTCAAGCTCGGCCGCATAGGCCGGAATGACGATCATGTCCGGGTTCCAGACCAGGAGCTGCTCCAGATCAATGGTGCGCCACCATTCGCCGCTGTCGTCGGCCGCCGGATTGGTCACGCCGCTGAGTGACAGGTCCTGGGAGCCATTTGCGATGACGCGGATCTGGTCGTTGATCTGGTCGATATGCAGCACGGAGGGGAGGATGGTCTGATCCTGGTCGGCCATCTTTTCCGAAAGGGAGGTGAGAGCATCGTTCTGCAGTTTCAGGATGCTCTGGACGCGGTCGTTGCGGCCGGTCATGTAGCCGCTCAACGTGAGATAATCGAGACGGTCCTGCTCCGTGCAGCATTGCCAGCCGACGACCGTCAGCCCGACGCGTTCCAGCGGTTCGATGATTGCCGGATCATGTGTCCATTGAATGATCGCATCCGGCTTCTGTTCCAGAATGGCTTCGACATTGGGGACGAAACCGTCCTGTGCCGCACCTGACGGGATGCTCGCCATTTCAGGCAGGATTTCCGCATAAAGGCCGTTGGCGAAATACCGGTTGAGGGAATCCTTGTTCATTCCGGCAATGTTGTCGCTCTTGCCGTCGACCGCGCGATAGATCATGGGTGCGGAGCGGACAATCGTTACAACCCGCTCGGGCGGAGCCTCGAAAGTGATTTTCCGGCCGCGATGGTCGACAAACGAGGTTTCAGCAAGGGTATCAGTGGACAGTATTACGGTGGACGCACACATGAGCGCCGCGCTCAACACGATCTTCGAGAGCATCAGTACCATCTCCGGCTGCTTGGCAGGTCTGAGAGCCCTGGCTGGATTTATGGCTTGGGCGTGAAATCAATAATGGTGAGTTTAATACTCATGTTTATGATTGGCGTCCAGCCTAATTCGCGGGAGCGGCGGGGGAGGTGGTTGGATCGATGCTTTCCGGTGGATTTTCGCGAAACCAGTCGACTATTGCAGGCATCCCGGGCTCGAAGGCGCTGCCGATGAAACAGTTCAGCACACCTGCTTTTCGCCGGCTCCGGTTTTCAAAATCATGAGGGATACCGGCCGGAACATGCACGACACCGCCTTTGGCGACATCCCGCCATGTATCTCCGACCAAAAAGGTTATGACCCCTTCGATGACGAAAAAAATCTCGTCCTCCGTGTCATGGGAATGCGCGCCGGGACCTTTGGTGCGGGGATCGAGCCACCATTCGGAGACGGAATATTTGCCGTCCGTCTGAGCACCATCGACTTTGAATTCAGCCTGAATGCGGCCCATGTCGTAACGACGGCCATTGCCGCTTGCGATGACGGATGGAGTGCGATCATGCGCCTTGGCCATGGTTTTCAGGTCTCTCTTGTGTCACCCAGACCAGTCAATGCTCCGTGGTTTCCTTTAACCGGGAGACCTGGATAACGTCATTGGAAGTGGCGGAGGCTCAACCTGGCAAATCCTGAAAGCGATGTGATCGACCTGGGTGCCTCCATGACAAACATACCAATGCGGGATCGTTCTTGCAGCAGAATTTGTCTGTCGATGAGTTCACACTCTGATCCCGGACAGGGCAAGCTACGGTTGGCGGGATGCCCTGCCCAAGCGTTATCGCAGCAAGTTCGTTGCCCTCAGTCGGGCCGGGAGGTGTCCGCCGACGGTTGCAATTGCTGTCCTGTGGATGGTGGAGAGACCTGTGGTGTCTGCTGCCCTTGCGGGGTCGCCATGGCTGCGGCGGCCATCAGGCCTCCGGCGAGCACCATGCCGAGAAAGATGGCCCGCAGGAGCGGGCGTGCTTCGTTCAGATCGTTCTTCGCGGGCGCCGGTCTGCGGCTTTTCGTTGTTCCAGGGGGTGCCATCGTCACGTCATCCGGTCTTCGTTGTCGTTGGCCGGTTTCGGCCAGCGGTCGCTCAATCAGTTCTTGCGGCCCGGAGCCCGGGCCAGATCACCGAAAAGGCGTTGGCCCATCCGGCATGTCAGTGCCGCCATTGCGAGGAAAGCGGCAAGCGGCGGTGCAAGCATCGGTTCCAGCGCATACGACAGCAGCAGCAGGGGGCCAGCCGCCAGCATATAAAACAAAGCCGGTGGGAAGCTTGCGCCGGATTTTTCGCGCGACCTGATTTCAGTTTCCGGTGATTGCATGGGTGCCTCCTTCATCCTCGGAGCCGATACTCTCCGCAAAAATTGCGCCGGCACCCGGTCGCCATTCAGGCCGCAGATGTGAGTTTTCGTGTCAATTTTGAGGCAAATTTTAAGGAAGTCCGGCAGGGACGAAGGGCTGCTCCCGCCGGGGGGCGGAAAGGCCCTCCGCGGTCACGCTGATAGAACTCTGCGACGAACCCGGAGCGGCCAAGCAGCAGTGTAATTAATCACCTGTAAAAATGACGATGAGAAATCTATAAAACTACGGGTACACACTACGCTAAACTTGAAAAAATGTTCGAAACACTTCGATTTTAGGCTGTCATTTTAGTGTTTGTTTGCTTTTAAGACAGATACTCCGGCCAAGGGTGAACGTCTACAAACAGGTCGGGCCAGGGATGACATTCAACGTTGCGCGACGGACTGAGGCCGAAAAGGCTCAGGAACCTGTCAATTCGCCGGAGGCGCTTCCTGAGCAGGAAGAAGAAATTCCGGCGCTTTCCCTGGCAGGTCTCCAGTTCTTCATTGCCGATATAAGCCGGAAAACGATCCTCTGGCATGAGATTGGGTCGCAAAGCTTCAACAGTGTAGTCAAGGACCTTCAGGAGGCGCCCTCCAACGAGGCCCTGCGTCATCTGTCCGCCGAAGACCGGAAGACGATCCTGCGGCTGGTGCAGGGGGCGATCCGTGAAGGCCAGGCCGGACCGTTCGATGTCGGCGGCGGGCCGGACCATCGTATCCCGGGTATTCCGATCGTTGCCCATAGATATGAACTTCCTGACGGGCGCATCATCGCGATCTGTTTTCCTTCGATTGGCGAAAACGACGACAATCCGGGGCGCATGGTGCTCGGACTGGCGCCTATCCTTCAGCATTTTGTCGCCTCCTCGAATCGCGTGGTTCTGCTGGTCGACAACTTCGGCTACGTACGCTTCGCCAGCGAAGGCTTCGTCAAGTGTTTCCAGATTGAAGATGCCCGGATGATCCTGGGGCGCAACGTCGCCCATATCCAGAACAGAGTCGGGAAGACCATCGTTTCGCTGGCGCTGGCCGCTCTCACCCGGCGGGCGAGCGCGACAGGCCGGGGCAAATTCCTACTGGCGAGCAACGACAGTCTCGAGCTCAATTACGATGCGATGTATTTCCGCATCGGCGGCACCGTCGGCGGCGTGTTGTTCTCGGCCGGTCATGTCAGCGGCGATGTCGATTTTGCGAGGGTGTTCGAAATCTGCAGCGCACCGATCCTGGTGATCAACGGCAAGTCGCGCCTGATCGTTGCCGCCAACAATGCGGCGATGAAGACCTTTCACCTCACGCACGAGACCCTCGGCGAAAAGCCCATCACGGAAATGCTGCTGCATTCCAGCAGCTATTCCTCCCTGCTGGAAGCGGCAAAGCAGGGGTCCGAGGTGCCGGTTTCGGTCCCGGTGAACCTGATGAACGGTCAGACCAAGAAGAAGCGGTTCAAATGCACCTTGCTGGATGCGGACAAGAAAGAGCCAAAACTGATTCTGGAGACCCGAAGCTAATTTCTCCTGTGGTCAGCTGCCGCGGGATGCTCCCCCAAACCGATATCAGTCCTTCTCCAGACCTTCGATCGGTTGCGACGGAGGTCTTTTGACAGCATGCGAGCTTATGCGCGTATCTGATGCCCGGATTTGACACTTGTCTTCCGGAGCGCACGGATCTAGGGTCCGCGCGCTGTTATTCCCGCTTTCCTGGAGGATATTATGGGCTTTCTCGCTGACGCATTGGCGCGTGTTCAACCTTCCGCGACCATCGCTGTCACCAACAAGGCGCGCGAGCTGAAGGCCGCTGGCCGCGATGTGATCGGACTTGGCGCCGGTGAACCGGATTTCGATACACCGGAAAACATCAAGGCGGCGGCCATCAAGGCCATCAACGAAGGCAAGACCAAATATACCGCCGTGGACGGTATTCCCGAGCTGAAGGCGGCGATTGCCGCGAAGTTCAAGCGGGAAAACGGCCTCACCTACGAAGTCAATCAGATCACCGTCGGTACCGGCGGCAAGCAGGTGCTCTACAATGCACTGGTCGCGACGCTGAACCCGGGTGATGAAGTCATTATCCCGACCCCCTACTGGGTCAGCTATCCGGACATGGTGCTGATGGCGGGCGGCGAGCCGGTCATCGTGGAAGCCGACAAGGCCACGTTCAAGATCACGCCGGAAGCCCTGGATGCGGCCATCACCGCGCGCACCAAGTGGCTGATCTTCAACTCTCCGTCCAACCCGTCGGGAGCCGCCTATACCGAAGCGGAACTGAAGGCGCTCACCGATGTGCTGGTGAAACATCCCCACGTATGGGTGATGACCGACGACATGTACGAGCACCTGGTCTATGACGATTTCAGGTTCACGACACCGGCGCAGATCGAACCGGCGCTCTATGAGCGTACGCTGACGGTCAACGGTGTGTCCAAGGCCTATGCCATGACCGGGTGGCGTATCGGCTATGCGGGCGGGCCGGCCGAACTGATCAAGGCGATGGCCAAGGTCCAGTCGCAGTCCACCTCCAACCCGTGTTCCATTGCCCAGTGGGCGGCGGTCGAGGCGCTGAACGGCAGCCAGGATTTCATTCCGGAGAACAATAAGGTCTTCAAGGAACGCCGCGACCTGGTGGTTTCCATGCTGAACCAGACGAAGGGCCTTTCCTGCCCGGTGCCGGAAGGGGCGTTCTACGTGTTCCCGTCCTGCGCCGGAACCATCGGCAAGACCGCACCGTCCGGCAAGGTGATCGAGACCGATGCGGACTTCGTCACCGAGCTTCTGGAAACGGAAGGCGTGGCCGTAGTGCAGGGTTCGGCCTTCGGTCTCGGCCCGAACTTCCGTATCTCCTACGCAACCGCTACCGAGGCTCTCGAAGAGGCCTGCACGCGCATCCAGCGGTTCTGCGGCAACCTGAAATAAGTTTTCCTGTTTTTCGGGCCAGGGAAGGGCGGCATTGGCCGCCCTTTTTTGTTCACTCGTGTTGCGCCTGTCGCGTCTGTCGCGCCACAACGGGTACTTCGCCCCTATTTTGACGCGATGGACGCGCATATCACGAAACTGTCCGCCAACACTGAAACGGTGCGGGCATTTTACGATCTCGATTAGGAGACTTCCTGAATGCGTTTTCCCTTATTTGCCCTTGCGGCGACAGCCCTTTTCTTTGCCGGGCCGGCTCTGGCCGACGAAAACAACCCGACGGTTGAAATCGGCACGCTGAAATGCCTCGTTGAAGGCGAGCACAGCTTTATCGTCGGCTCCACCGCGACACTCGGCTGCAGTTTCAATCCGGCCGATGGCGGCGCGGTTGAATATTACAGCGGCAAGGTTCGGGACTACGGTCTGGATATCGGCAAGACCAGTGCAGCGACCCTGGTGTGGGGTGTTCTGGCTCCTTCGGCCAACCGCAAGCCGGGCCTTCTGGCCGGCACCTATGCGGGTGTGACCGCGGGTGCAAGCCTGGGAGCAGGGATCAAGGCGAATGCCCTTGTCGGCGGACTCGACCGCTCGATCGCGCTGAACCCGTTCAGCCTGGAAAGCCAGACCGGCACCAATCTGACGCTCGGTGTGAGCAAGATGACGCTCGAGCGCATCAACTGATCCTGAAAATCGGATGCTGCCCCCCGGATACAATGTGCCGGGGGGCGGTCGTCACCTGTCGTCTAACGAATGGATTGTGCAATTGCCAAGAACTTATTGCCCTTCCCGGCAGGTGGCATTCGATCCCGCACACGGCCCTGAATTCACGTTCGGACGCATGTTCTGGCGGTTGATGTCCTCCGTCCGGTTCAACCGGTTCGAGTTGTCGATCCGCTGATCTGTCGAAAAACCGGATTCCTGACGGTCGAGGGTCCGGTTGAGTTGCTGTTCGGCGGAGGGCAGGCGCGGCGAACTGGACTGCGGCAGTACGCGAAGCTGGTTGTTCTGTGCGGAAGCGCAAACCGTGCAAAGGAACACGAGCCCGGCTCCCAGGGCCGCCATTGCCCAGAATGATCGCGAGGGGACCATCGCCCTGTCGTAGGTTTTCTGCATTTGAAAGTCCTTTTCAGGCGCCTGCCGCTAAGTTGTTACGCAGTCTGGATGATAACGGATGACGCGCAGCGGGAACAGGATACAGGTCAAACGATTTGCTGCGCTGCCGCGTAAGTTTCCCTTGCGTTGCCCTCATGATCGGCGCGACCATGAGCTACCGCCCCTGATCGATGCGCCGCCGAATTCGGCGCCAGGTGCCCGGGAATATTGACGATCCGTACCTGTATCAAGACAGGGTCAGATCGTCGGTTCACTTCAGATCCTGGCGCACCGGGTATTGGCGTTCGGTCCCATCCGGGCGAGACGCGGCAGGCCCGCGTCCCTAGAGCGAGATGAGCTAAAGATGAATTGTGTCAAGGTTGAGTGCGGTCCGATCGACAGGGTGTGGAATGCCGTCCGCCCCGTTTGCGGTCAATCGCGCCAGACCCGAACGGTTCCTCTTTAAGTCATCTCGTTCTTGCCGCCGGCCTTGCCGCGTTGTTGAGGGATTATCCTCGAACACGGGAGGTGAACGATGGCAATCAAGAACAATGGAAAGGGACTTCAAGCGGACGGCGTACCGCGCTGTATCGCATTGGTCGGTCCATTCGGCAGCGGCAAGACCAGCCTGCTGGAGGCAATGCTGGCGCGAACGGACAAGGTGGCCCGTCAGGGAACCGTCGCGGACGGCAACACGGTGGGCGACGCCGCCCCGGAAGCGCGTGCGCACGGCATGAGCGTGGAAGTCAATATCGCGGATGCGACCTATCTGGATGATCGCTTCGTATTCGTCGATTGCCCGGGGTCGGTGGAGTTCCTGAGCGAAATGGACGGGGCACTCAGCGGCGTCGATCTGGCCGTTGTTGTCGCCGAAGACGACGAGCGCAAGGTTCCAGCCTTGCAGCTTATCCTGAAAGCCCTTGAAGCCCGCGCCATTCCGCGGGTTTTGTTTTTGAACAAGATCGACAAGAGCACCCGGCGCGTGCGGGATGTCCTGAGCGTGTTGCAGCCGGCCTCGGCGGTGCCGCTGGTGCTGAGACAGATTCCGATCTGGGAAGACAATCAGGCGACCGGTTTCATCGACCTCGCGCTGGAGCGGGCCCACGTCTATCACGAGAAGGAACCGAGCACGCAGATCGACATGTGCGACGCGGACCGCACCCGCGAGCACGAGGCGCGCTTCACGATGCTGGAGCATCTGGCCGATCACGACGACGATCTCATGGAAGCACTGCTGGAAGACATTGCGCCCGACCGGGACCAGGTGTTCGCCGATCTCGTCAACGAGATGCGGGACGGCCTGATCTGTCCGGTCTTTTTCGGGTCCGCCGAACACGGCAACGGCGTCAGCCGTCTTCTAAAAGCGTTGCGCCACGAGGTGCCGGGTGTCGATCTGCTGGCGACGCGCGTTCTGGGTAAAAGCAATCGTGATGCGTTGCAGGTGATCAAGACCCTGCACACCCAGCACGGCGGCAAACTGTCCATCGCCCGGGTGCTCGGCGGACAGGTCTCCGACGGTGACAGCCTGTTCCTGAACGGGGAGCGGGAAGTCAAGGTGTCTGGTCTGTTTTCGATCTTCGGCCAGCAGGCGACGAAGATCGCAACCGCCGGCAAGGGAGCGCTGGTGGCGCTTGGCCGGATGGAAGATGTCGGAACGGGAGACCTGCTGTGCTTCGATGCGGAGCCGCTTTCCAGTCTCTATCTCGCCGAGGCGCGGCCGCCTGTGCTGGCCACGGCCATTTCCGCCGCCCAGCGCAAGGATGAGGTCCGGCTTTCATCGGCTCTGGTCAAACTCGCGGAGGAAGATCCGTCCCTGACCATAAGCCAGAACCAGACGACGGCGGAGACCCTGCTGGCCGGTCAGGGTGAAATGCATCTGCGTGTCGCCCAGGAACGGCTTGCCGGGAAATACGGGATGGACATTTCTGTCCATGCACCGCATGTGCCCTACGCCGAAACCATCCGGTCGGGCACCAAAATACGACGGCGGCACAAGAAGCAGTCCGGGGGGCACGGCCAGTTCGGTGATGTGGCCCTGGAAATCTCGCCACTGCCGCGCGGCGAGGGCGTCCAGTTCACCGACACGATTTCCGGCGGGGTGGTGCCCAAACAATATATTCCCTCCGTGAAGGACGGCGTGCTGGAGGCTCTCGGCCGCGGACCGCTCGGCTTTCCCGTGGTCGATGTTTCCATATGCCTGACGGACGGTTCCTATCATTCGGTCGACAGCTCGGATCAAGCTTTCAAGATGGCGGGCATTCTTGCGATCCGGGAAGGGCTGCCGGAGTGCAAACCGGTGCTTCTGGAGCCGATCCAGAAAGTGGTGATTGTCTGTCCCAGCGATGCGACGGCCAAGGTGAACGCCATCGTTTCGGCGCGGCGCGGACAGTTGCTCGGCTTCGATGCAAGGCCCGACTGGCCCGGGTGGGACGAGGTTCAGGCATTGATGCCCGAAGCGGAGATCGGCGACCTGATCGTCGAATTGCGCTCGGCAACGGCGGGCGTTGCCAGCTACACGACCGAATTCGATCATCTGGCCGAACTCTCCGGGAAAGCCGCGGAACTGGCCCTGCAGCGCTCCGGCAAACAGCAGGCCGCATAAGGAAAGACGTCTGCGTCTCCTGCAGCCTGGGAGGGGCAGGCGTGCCCCGCCCGTGCTCCCGGCGTGGGCCGCCGGTGCACGAATTGCAGCGCGGGTAAACACCCTCACGGGCCCGGTCACCATGGCGTTATTTGCCATTGAAAGGCGTTTCGGCTTTTCTCGGGGACAAACGGGAGACTTGAGATGAACATTTTGAAACGGCGCAGCTGGGAGCTTCCCGAGCGGGAAGCCACGCCTGAGCATATCTTCATGAACCGGCGCCAGCTCCTCGGCGGGCTCGCCGGTGGCGGCGCGCTGCTTGCCAGCGGCCTCGGCATGCGCCCGGCATTTGCCGAAGAAGACCCGAGTGTTGGGCTTTATCCGGTCAAACGCAACCCGGCCTATGTGCTGGACCGCGACCTGACCCCGGAAGAGTTCTCGTCCAAATACAACAACTTCTATGAATTCGGAACGCACAAGCAGACCTGGCCGGCGGCACAGAAGCTGAAGATCCGGCCCTGGACCGTCACACTGGACGGCATGATCGACAATCCGCAGACCCTCGACATTGACGATCTTCTTGCCAGGATGCCGCTGGAAGAACGGCTCTACCGGCATCGCTGCGTGGAAGCCTGGTC
This sequence comes from uncultured Roseibium sp., assembly GCF_947496995.1. GTDB lineage: Bacteria > Pseudomonadota > Alphaproteobacteria > Rhizobiales > Stappiaceae > Roseibium. Next base: position 20,961 of record NZ_CANMFD010000003.1, on the reverse strand, counting down.
GATGGCGGTTCCCTGGTCCGGTTTTCCCCTTGCGGAGCTGGTCAAGCTGGCGGGGCCGCAGAGCGGTGCGAAATACATCCGTTTCGAAACCTTCTTCGATCCGTCCGTCGCCAGTGGCCAGAACCAGTCATGGTATCCCTGGCCCTATGTGGAAGGGTTGACGCTGGAAGAGGCCACCAACGAGCTGGCTTTCATGGCCACGGGAATTTACGGCAAACCGCTTGCCAAGCAGTTCGGCGCGCCGGTGCGACTGGTAACGCCGTGGAAATACGGATTCAAATGCATCAAGTCCGTTGTGAAAATCTCTTTCACGGATGAGCGTCCGGTAAGCTTCTGGGAAGAAATCCAGCCCAAGGAATACGGCTTCTGGGCCAATGTGAACCCGTCCGTGCCGCACAAGCGCTGGCCGCAGTCGTCCGAAGCGGTGCTGGGGACCGACGAGCGTCGCAACACGCTGCTTTACAATGGCTATGAGGAGCAGGTTGCCGGGATCTACAAGGACATGACCGGCGAGCTTCTCTTCATGTAGCGCCGGTTTTTACGTGCCGATCAAAAAAAAGACAAAAAAAAGCCGGGTCCCAAAAGACCCGGCAGTCTGAATTGATTCACTGTAAACAGTAGAATCACCTTCCAGAGGGGAACAGCTGATCTGGACATCACAGGGAGGAGGACGTGATGCCCGTCTGACCAACAGTGATGCTTATATGCGGTGCACAAGCTGCATAAACAAGAGGCAGTGGCGCAAGTCTGCTATGCGTTTATTGCATATCTCGCCTGATGGTCTTTTCTTCTGAAAAGCTCTTTCTTTTCAATTCGCTAGTGGATTTCTTTTTCGGGCCTGTCTCGCAGGCTTTTCATGTCGGGTCGAAAATTTCGGAGATTCTCAGGAGCTGCATTGCATGTGAGCATATCGCAAACTGCCTAAATACGAGGCCGACTCAATTGTATGTTTCGATGCTGCAAACGGCACCGTATCTGAAGAAAGAGACTGAAATTAAACGGTTAATCCTGGCTCTTGGCTCCTGAATTCGGCGTATCTCCAACTGCAGATGACCGCAGACAAGTCAGTTTGACACGTTAATATCCACCAATCTGCCTTCAAGTGATTCCTCATGGAGGCAGGTGCCGGAGTTGCTCATTATTTTTATTGGAGAAAACCATGCGCGTCGCAGAACTTGTTCTTGAAGCCCTTTATCAACATGGCGTGCGTCAGGTTTTCGGTATTCCCGGGGATGCGATCAACGACTTTACCTATGCGCTTCACAATCGCTCCGACATGGATTTCGTTCTTGTCCGTCATGAAGAGGCCGGTGCGTTCGCCGCCTCGGCACAGGCCAAGCTGACCGGAGAGCTGAGCTGCTGCATGGGGACCGCCGGCGGCGGGTCGATCCATCTTCTGAACGGTCTCTACGATGCCAAGATGGACAAGGCACCGGTCATTGCAATCACCGGCCAGGTGGCAACCGATTTCATCGGGACGGGCTACCACCAGGAAGTCGATACCGAGCGGCTGTTTTCCGATGTCGCCGTCTATTCCAAGACGGTGATGGATCCGGGGCAGCTGCCGGGCATCCTTCTCGAAGCCATCAAGGCGGCCCTGTCCGAACGTGGTCCGGCGCATATTTCCGTGCCCACCAATATTGCCGGCCGCAAGGTGCCCTTCATCCCGGGCAATCTGCAACTGGCAAAGGCACAGTCGCGGATCACTCCGGCAGACGCGGCGTTGCAGCAAGCGGCTGATGTTATCAATGGTTCGTCCAAGCCCGTGATCCTTGCCGGCATAGGGGGCGCGGAGGCGAAGGATGACATCCTGGAACTGGCTGCGAAACTGAAAGCACCGATTGTGCGCACCCTGCGGGCCAAGGACTGGATCGACGAGCACCACATCGATTGTGTCGGCGGACTGGGTCTTCTCGGCGGGCGGGCCGGTTCCAAGGCGATGGACGGGTGCGACTGCCTGATCATGCTGGGAACGGACTACCCTTATGTGGATTTCTATCCGAAGTCGGCGAAGACGATCCAGGTCGACCGGGATATCCGGCAGCTCGGAAAGCGCACGACGATCGATGTGCCGCTTCACGGTGATGTCGGATCGACCCTGAAGGGCCTTGTTCCGTTGATTACGTACAAATCCGAGGACGGGTTTCGCCAGAGCATTCGGACAATCCACGAAAAGGAACGCAAGAGCTGGGTGAAGGAGGAAACGTCATCGGACACGCCGTTGAAACCGCAGACGGTTCTGGCGACGGTTGGCAAGCTGGCGCCCGAGGATGCCGTGTTCCTGTGCGACACCGGTACGGTGACGGCATGGTCCGCCCGGCACCTGACGGTGCGCGACGGCCAGCGGTTCGTGCTTTCCGCTTGCCTGGGGACAATGGCGTTCGCCATGTCGGGCGCGCTGGGCGCGCAGCTCAGGTTCCCGGACCGGCCGGTTGTCGCGCTTGCCGGTGACGGCGGGTTCGCCATGCTGATGGCCGATTTCGTCACAGCCGTGCGCTACGAGCTGCCGATCACCGTGGTTATTCTGGAAAACAAGAAGCTCGGGTTCATCGCGCTGGAACAGGAAGGCAAGGGACTGCCGGAGCATTCCATCGATCTGGTCAATCCGGATTTCGTCGCGTTCGCCAAGGCCTGTGGCGGCGTCGGCCTCCGCGCCGACAGTTACGAAAGCCTGCAGTCAGCGCTCAAGGAGGCCTTCAGCAACAATCTGCCCACGGTCATCAACGCTGTTGTCGACCCTGAGGCACTCATCGTCCCGCCGGAAATCAACGTGAGCCAAGCCTATCATTTCGGTCTCGCGAAAGCGCGGGAGAGTGTCGAGACAATCGAAAATGCGTTCAGGGCGCGTCACGACAAGAAGGATGCGGATGACTGACCGGATCAACCGGCGTCATCGGCACGGAACACACCGCGTTCCCGCGAATGCGGTGTGTTTACGAACTCTAGGGCGTAAACTCATAGATGAAGACGAAATGGCATGGGAAATGGCGAAACCCAGTTAGGAAGCGTGCGATGAGCGGGCTTCCTGCCCGGTCAAGCGCGCTGACGACACGGGGTGAAGCCATTTCCATGTCCTTCGGATTTGACCTAATTGGTCCTCCTCTGCGTCGCGAAAGGCTTGAAAATGAACCACATTTCCTGCGCTTTCGCTCCTTGATGAAGACCAATTCGCCTCAAACCATTTCATCTTCATTTATGAGTTTACGCCCTAATAAACCCACTTTTCCGCGCTGGTGAGCAGGAATTCGCGGAAGGCCGTGACACGGGCCGTGTTTTTCAGTTCCGACGGGTAGACGAAATAGGTGTCGAAGATGGGCACCTTGTCTTCCTGTTCCGTCAGCAGCGGAACCAGGGTCGATCCCTGGTCGATGATATAGTCCGGCAGGATGGCAATGCCGACGCCTGACTGAACGGCGCGTTTGATGGCGACAAGGTTGTTGGCCTTGAGTACGGAGCGGCGCGGATTGGTCGCCACGCGTCCGGCGCTCTCCAGCCAGTTCATGGACCGAAGGTAGGCGGGCGCCTGTTCTCCGAACGTTATGATGCGGTGGTTGTCCAGATCGTCGATGGAAACCGGAGCCCCGAAGCGCTGCAGATATTCCGGCGCGGCATAGACATGAAAATGCACCGTGAACAATTTGCGCTGAATGAGGTCGGGCTGGGTCGGCTGACGCAGGCGGATGGCGACATCGGCTTCGCGCATGCCCAGGTCCAGCTCGTCGTCGTCGAATATCAGGTGCAGATCCACGTCCGGATAAAGGTCGATGAAGTTCTTGATGCGCGAGGTGAGCCAGGTCGATCCGAGGCCGACCGTGGTCGTGACCTTCAGGGCGCCCGAGGGTTTTTCCTTGCTGTCGGTGAGGCTGGACTGCACTGCGTCCAATTTCATCATGACATCGCTTGCGGTCCGGTAGAGCAGGTCACCCTGTTCGGTCAGCAGGAGGCCGCGCGCATGGCGGTGAAAGAGGGCGACGCCCAGATCCTGTTCCAGTGCGCTGACCTGCCGGCTGACGGCCGACTGGCTCATGTGCAGCGTATCACCCGCGTGGGTGAAACTGCCTGCCTGAGCGGCCGCATGAAAGATACGTAGCTTGTCCCAGTCCATGCGAGCCCCTTCCGGAGGACGGTCTGCGGTTTATTCTGCCGCCTGCCGTGTGGATGCCGCTTCATGTTCGGCCAGAAACTTCTCCGCTTCAAGGGCTGCCATGCAGCCCATGCCGGCCGCCGTGACTGCCTGGCGGTAGATATCGTCGGTCACGTCACCTGCCGCGAAGACGCCCGGAATGGAGGTTCTGGTCGAATCCGGCGCTGTTTGCAGGTATCCGTTCGGCTTCAAGGTCAGCTGATCCTTGAAGAGCTCCACGGAAGGAGCATGGCCGATGGCGATGAAGACACCATCTGTGGATACTTCCCGCAATTCGCCCGTGGTGGCATGTTTCAGGCGGATGCCGGTCACGGCCTTGGGCATGCCGCCACCGAGAATCTCGTCGACCTGGTGATCCCAGATCACCTCGATCTTCGGATTCTGGAACAGGCGGTCCTGCAGGATCTTCTCGGCCCGCAGACTGTCGCGGCGGTGCACCAGCGTGACCTTGCTCGCCAGATTGGCCAGGTAAAGCGCTTCTTCCACAGCAGTGTTGCCGCCGCCGACGACGACAACTTCCTTGTTGCGGTAGAAAAAGCCGTCGCAGGTCGCGCATGCGGAAACGCCGGCGCCCATGTAGTCCTGTTCGGATGACAGCCCAAGCCAGCGGGCCTGGGCGCCGGTGGCAATGACGAGTGTGTCCGCCGTGAAGGTCGTGCCGCTGTCAGCCTCGAGACGGAACGGACGCTGGCTGAGGTCCGCGCTGACGATGGTGTCATGGATGATCCTGGTGCCGACATTCTCAGCCTGCTTCTGCATCTGCTCCATCAGCCAGGGGCCCATGATGGGATCCGCGAAGCCCGGGTAGTTTTCGACATCGGTCGTGATGGTCAACTGACCACCCGGCTGGATTCCGGCGACCAGCGTCGGCTCGATCATGGCGCGGGCCGCGTAGATTGCCGCCGTGTATCCGGCCGGACCGGAGCCGATGATCAGAAGTTTGCTGTGTTGCGTGCTCATGAAGCGCATCTTCTCCTGTAATAGCCTTACGCTTTAATCTGTCCCGGAGCCGCGCTGTCAGCGTCAGCCTGCCTGGGCACCCTTGTCCTGCAACCGCAACGCCGCGAAGTCGGCAAGAATGCGTTCTGCGATCACGGGCGTTGCATCAATCGGCTCGTAGGTAGTGGTTTTCAGCGGACCTGGAAAGGGGTGAGTGACATCGAGTTGCTGTAAAGTGTCCAAAAACCGGGTGATCTTGGCGTGACCGCCGCCTGGATGGAACACATGAACCGGTTTGCCGGTGGCGGTAGCCTCGCCAATCATGTTGGTGGAGTCCGCCGTGGCGACAATGGCATCGGCCTTTGCAAGGTAAAGTCCGAGCGGGTTCGAAGTCTCCCCCGTCCAGTAGAGATGACCTCCGGATTTCGCCAGACTGGCAAGGCCGTAGGCCAGGCCGGGCGGGGTCCGGCGGGACGCGGTAATCATGAGAGCGGCACCGTCCTCGCGGGCGATCTGGCGCAGCCCGTTCAGCAACCGGTTCTGGTCTTCTTCGGTAAAGGTGTGATGACGGCTGTCGCCGCCGATCAGAACCGCAACACGGGGCCGGCTGAGGGTGTCGATTTCAGGGACCGGCTGCGCCCGCAGCTTCTCCAGCGTTGCGGCTGAGAAACGGTGCGGCGATGTCGGTGTCGTCAGAACGTTGCGCCCGCGCAGCTTGTCATGTTCGGGAACCCATATCAGATCCGCCGCATCGGTTCCGGTGCGCGGGTCCTTCAGGAAGACAGTGAATGTGCGCCCCCGGGAGATCCGCTTGAGGCGGCGCAGGTAACCGGCGGCGCGGCGGCCGGAGGCGATCGCTATGTCGGGATAAGGCGGGGCGAGGGGACTGCCGGGCCTTCCTTCCCACTCCCGCGGATCGGTCGGGCCGAAAGGCAGCCACAAGGAGAAGGGCGGGCGCGGGGCTACGAGCCGCGTTTCATATGGACAGCTGAGGGCTTCTGCAACACCGGTGCACTGGGCGAGGTCGCCAGCTTTGCCATCGGTCAGGATCCAGACAGAGCAAGGGGCAGTCTCGAGCGGTCTCGTCATTTTTGGCGAGGTTCCCCAACCTAATCTTTCGAGATCGTGCGCAATTTTGTTATAGTCTTGCACAAACGCGCAAAAAATCATAATCCGGCACTCAGGATACGTTAGCTCGGGATTCTCTTGTCCTGCAAGACACCAGGGCCGGTTCGGTGGCAACAACCCACATCTAGTTCAACCGGCTTTCGTGCAGATCCGCAGGAAAGCCGGTCTGGCCAAGCTGAGTTTGAAGGAGACAGGTTTGAAAGCGCGGCTTGATGCCATTGACTGGCAGATCCTGAAAGAACTGCAAGACGACGGCCGGATGACCAATGTCGAACTGGCAAGGCGCGTCGGCATTTCCGCGCCGCCCTGCCTGCGCCGGGTCAGGGCGCTGGAGGAAGCCGGACTCATTCTGGGATACCGGACACTTCTGGATGAAAAGCAGCTCGGCTACGATGTCACGGCCTTCGCCATGGTCGGCCTTCACAGCCAGACCGAGGCCGATCTGATCGCCTTTGAGGAAACGGTGCAGAAATGGCCGCTGGTGCGTGAAAGCTACATGCTTTCCGGCGAGGTCGATTTTCTGCTGAAGTGCGTTGCGCCGGATTTGCAGACATTCCAGAACTTCGTGATCCGCGATCTGACCGCCGCGCCGAATGTGGACAGTGTCCGTACGGCGCTGACCATCCGCCGGACCAAATACGAACCGGTCGTCCCCATCGACTGATCGATTTTAATCCGGCGGGACATTTTGCCTGCGTTCAGTTGAACGCTGTCTCGGGCGTGTTCCCGAATCCATCAAGCCGGCTGAACGCGACACGCCTTAGCTGATAACGTCGCCGGTCCGGTGTGAGATACGGTTCAGTTTTCGGCGCAGCCGCCCGATCACGGAGATGTCCCGCAGCGCGGCCGCGACCAGTGTGAAGGCTATGCTCAGCAAAAGGCATGTGGTCAGGATGGCCACCGGCAGCAACTGATTATAGTGGAACATGTCCAGGGCCTGATCGACCGGCTCGACACCGGAGTAAAGACGGCTGCGGACGATTTCCCTGTAGGGTTCGAGCGGAAGTGTGCCGTGTTTCAGGTAGCGCAGACCGAACACGACAATGATGACGCTTACGGCAAATACGCTCAGGAAACCGAATAGGCGCAGCGCAAACCCGATGGCGCGTTCTTTCCGGCGGGCGACACGCCGCTTGAAAACCTCTCGCCCGGCCACGCTCAACCTGGAATAGACAATCCAGCGATAGATCCACAGCGGGACAGCCGCGATCAAAAGCCAGACCGCAATAGCGTTAAAAACCATTAAATGCCCTCCGACACATGCCGGCCCACCTTAACGGGTGGCCAGCAGGCGTCAAAGGGCTAGCGTATGTATATATGACAAAGAGGCTGCCCTGATCTCGGGGAAACCTGCCGGCGCTATCCGACCAGACACGGTCAAGAAGGTCAGCCGAATTTTACTTCGACGATCTCGTAGGAATGAGACCCGCCAGGTGCAGACACTTCAACGCTGTCGCCGACGGACTTGCCGATCAGAGCGCGGGCGATCGGCGACGAAATCGAGACCTTGTTCTGCTTCACGTCGGATTCAACGTCGCCGACGATCATGTAGTGCTTTTTTTCTTCCGTATCTTCGTCGATCAGGAAGACCGTCGCGCCGAATTTGACGATATCACCGGACAGTTTCGTCACATCGATGACTTCTGCACGGGAGAGTTTGTCCTCCAGCTCGGCTATACGGCCCTCGTTGTGGCTCTGGGCTTCTTTTGCGGCATGATACTCTGCATTTTCCGACAGGTCGCCATGCGCACGCGCCTCAGAAATGGCATCAACGATGCGCGGACGCTCAACCGATGTACGCTGCTTCAGTTCATCCTGAAGCATTTTGTACCCGGCGGAGGTCATCGGAACTTTTTCCATGGGTCTCAGACCTTCAGCTTATTGGGTCCCCCTTCCTGAGGACCACGCTTCAAAAACAAACCAAGCCGGGAAAGGTGCGCTTTCCCGGCCGGTCGCGTGTATATTAGACTTAGCCGAAGTAGGATTGTAAAGGTCTTACTTCAAGGCTTCCCGCTTTGTGGGCAGCAATGCCTTTGGCTGCAGCGACAGATCCGGCCAGCGTCGTGTAGAATGGCACCTTGTTCAGGAGAGCGGCCCGGCGCATCGACCGGCTATCGGAGATGGCCTGCGCCCCTTCCGTCGTGTTGAAGACGAGCTGAACCTCACCGTTCTTGATAGCATCGACGATATGCGGGCGCCCTTCAAGCACCTTGTTGATTTTCTGCACCGCAATCCCGTTGCTTTCCAGGTAGCGCTGCGTCCCTCCGGTGGCGATGATCTTGAAGCCGGCAGCTTCCAGGTTGCGCACGGCATCCAGGACGCCCGCCTTGTCTTCATCGCGCATGGAGACAAACACCGTCCCGTGATCCGGCACGCCTGTGCCACATCCGAGCTGGGATTTTGCGAACGCCTTGCCGAAAGCGGTGTCGAGGCCCATGACCTCGCCGGTCGAACGCATTTCCGGGCCGAGGATCGTATCGACACCGGGAAAACGGGCAAACGGGAACACGGCTTCCTTGACGGCGATGTGGTCCAGTTTTTTCTCTTTCAGTCCGAAGGACGCAAGGCTTTCGCCGGCCATGATCCGGCTGGCGATCTTCGCGACCGGCACGCCGATGGTCTTGGCGACGAAAGGCACGGTCCGGGAGGCGCGCGGGTTCACTTCCAGAACGTAGATCTCGCCGTCCCTGATGGCGAACTGCACGTTCATCAGGCCTCCGACTTCCAAGGCCAGTGCCAGGGCGCGGGTCTGGCGCTTGAGTTCCTCGATCATGTCTTCCTGGAGCGAGAACGCCGGCAGGGAGCAGGCGCTGTCACCGGAGTGAATGCCGGCTTCCTCGATATGTTCCATGATGCCACAGACAAAAACGTCCTTGCCGTCGCACAGGGCATCGACGTCGACCTCTATTGCGCCGTCCAGATAGCGGTCGAAGAGCAGCGGATTGGTGCCGAGAACCGTGTTGATCTGTCCGGTCTTGTCGTTCGGATATTTGGCGCGGATCTCGCCGGGAACCAGTTCCGGCAGCGTGCCGAGAAGGTAGGAATTGAGCGCTTCCTCGTCGCGGATGATCTGCATTGCACGGCCTCCCAGGACGTAGGACGGGCGGACAACCAGGGGAAGGCCGAGCCGACCTGCGATCAGGCGGCCCTGTTCGACCGAATAGGCGATGCCGTTTTCCGGCTGTTTCAGGTCCAGCTTGACGAGAAGCTTCTGAAACCGGTCACGGTCCTCCGCCAGGTCGATCATGTCGGGAGAGGTGCCGAGGATCGGTACATCCGCCTTGACGAGCGCCTGTGCCAGTTTCAGCGGCGTCTGACCGCCGAACTGGACGATGACGCCGTGCAGGGTGCCGTTTTCCTTTTCCTTGCGGATGACCTCCAGCACGTCTTCTGCTGTCAGCGGTTCGAAATAGAGCCGATCCGAGGTGTCATAATCGGTGGAAACGGTTTCGGGGTTGCAGTTGACCATGATGGTCTCGTACCCGGCGTCTTCCAGGGCGAAGGCGGCATGACAGCAGCAATAGTCGAATTCGATGCCCTGGCCGATCCGGTTCGGGCCTCCGCCCAGAATGACGACTTTCTTCTTGTCGGTCGGATTGGATTCGCAGGCCGGCTTGCCCATGAAGGGGGCTTCATAGGTTGAATACATGTACGCGGTCGGGGAAGCGAATTCCGCCGCGCAGGTGTCGATGCGCTTGTAGACCGGATGGACCTCAAGCTCTTCCCGCAATTTGACCACGTCTTGGGCGTCCAGTCCGGCAAGGCTCGCCAGGCGGGTGTCGGAAAAACCCATGGCCTTCAGCTTGCGCAGGTTTTCGGCGTCCTTCGGCAGGCCGATATTGCGGACCTTGCTCTCCATGGCCAGAATGTCCGCGATCTGTTCCAGGAACCAGGTGTTGATGCCGCTTGCCTGATGAATTTCCTCGGTGCTCATGCCGAAGCGCATGGCCTGGGCGACATTGAGCAGGCGACTTGGCGTGGCTGTCGCGACCGCGGCGCGCAGGGCGTTCCTGTCGTCACCCTGGTCGAGGCCCGGAATTTCGGTTTCATCAAGGCCGTTGAGACCTGTCTCCAGACCGCGCAGCGCCTTTTGCAGGCTTTCGTTGAAGGTCCGCCCGATGGCCATGACTTCGCCGACGGACTTCATCGCCGTGGTCAGTGTGGGCTCGGAGCCGGGAAATTTCTCGAAGGCGAAACGCGGGATCTTGGTGACCACGTAGTCGATGGTCGGCTCGAACGACGCCGGGGTCGCTCCGCCGGTGATGTCGTTCTCCAGTTCATCAAGGGTGTAGCCGACGGCGAGCTTGGCCGCGATCTTGGCGATCGGAAAGCCGGTGGCCTTGGAGGCCAGGGCGGAAGAGCGGGATACGCGTGGGTTCATCTCGATCACGACGAGACGGCCGCTTTCCGGATCGACCGCGAACTGGACGTTGGACCCGCCGGTCTCGACACCGATTTCGCGCAGCACCGCAATCGATGCGTCGCGCATGATCTGGTATTCCTTGTCCGTCAAGGTGAGTGCCGGCGCGACGGTGATCGAATCGCCCGTGTGAACGCCCATCGGATCGACGTTTTCAATCGAGCAGATGATGATGCAGTTGTCCGCCTTGTCGCGGACCACTTCCATCTCGAATTCCTTCCAGCCGAGCAGACTCTCGTCGATCAGGACCTGGCCGACAGGCGAGGCGTCGATGCCGGAGCGGACGATGGTTTCATATTCTTCGCGGTTGTAGGCGACGCCGCCACCGGTGCCACCGAGCGTGAAGGCGGGCCGGATGATGGCCGGCAGGCCGATTTCATCGATGGCGCGCATGGCCTCCAGATAGCCGGCATTGCGGTCATAGCCAACAATCCTGCCGTTTTCGTCACGGATGGCTGGCGAGGAGGCGATGGCGGCGCGCGGATTTTCCAGTCCGATCACATCCATCGCGGCGCGGAACTTCTCCCGGTCTTCCGCCTTTTCGATCACATCCGCGCGGGCACCGATCATCTCGACGCCGAATTTCTCCAGTATGCCCATCTCCTGAAGATCGAGCGCACAATTGAGCGCGGTCTGTCCACCCATTGTCGGCAGAAGGGCGTCGGGGCGTTCCTTTTCGATGATCTTTGCCACGAGCTCCGGCGTGATGGGCTCGATGTAGGTGGCATCGGCGAGATCCGGATCGGTCATGATCGTTGCCGGATTCGAGTTCACCAGAATGATGCGATAGCCTTCTTCGCGCAGGGCTTTGCAGGCCTGCGTGCCGGAATAATCGAACTCACAGGCCTGGCCGATGACAATCGGTCCGGCACCAATGATCAGGATGGAAGAGATATCTGTGCGTTTGGGCATCTCGGCTCGCGGCTCGTGGCGGCCAATCCGGATTAGCGGGCACGCTATTCGGTCTGGCTCGGGTCTGAAGTGAATGACGATGTTGGCTGAGCGCGTCTTATAGGGAAAAGCGGAGCGCTAGGAAACCCCGGCAGGCCAAAGAGGCGCTGTTTTCCTGCTCGGAGAGAAAAGTTCAGTCGGCTTCGGACGCATCTGTTGTCAGGGGCAGGGTGGATTGGCCGTCAAAATCGCCGATTCCCTCGGAAAGGGCGTAGCAGGCGAGGCGGATGGATTTCGGAATTTCCACCGGTCGGCCGTCACGGTTGCCTTTTTCGTAATACTGGATCATGCGCTTCTTCAGTCCGAGCCGGTCGGCAGCGTCCTTTTGCTTCAAACCCAGCGTTCGGCGCCAGAGACGGAATTGCTGCGGGGTCATGCCGGGTGCGGGGTTTTTTGATTTTGATTCGGGCATATTTCTCGATATTCCGGAGTAACCTGGGTCCTTGCGGTCACAGTCGGCAGTGCACGGGCCGACAAACCTGACAGAAATAACCTGCACAGGCGGTTGTCAATCGTGAAGTGCACAATGTGCTCTTTTTTATAAGTTCGGACGCTGAAGACAAATCGATCACTGCTGCGCGAAGAACGCTCTCGGCAATGCGGGCTGAAACCGAAAATCAGGCCCTGATCGATGATGGCCCGAAGGTGGATTCGGTAAACGACGCGACGCATCGAAGCTTCGTTTTCGGGTATTTCCGGAAAAAAATGCGCTCTCGATGTTCTTGTGTGATGTAAATTTGTACTCGTTATGCGTGTATTTTGCGAATTCTTCAAATTTGCTTGAGGGGTGGCTGAAAAGTATTTCAACCGCTGGTGGCTCGTTCACACTCCCGGTGTTTATGGAGTACTGTAATAATTGTCAGTGTTGGATGTGCGGGAATTAAGTATTTTCCTCAGGTAGAATGCCGTGAGGTCAAGAAAACCCGAAACAGACTACCAGTTTCTCCGCAAGTATATTTGCTTGGTTCAAATTATCGATAATTAATATTATAGACCACAACATGCGTTTTGGTATCATGATAGTCGTTATAGTTGCATGAACTAGCTGAAGGTGATCGAGTTTTAGTACACGTTAAACTGAAACTGCCGAGGGAAATGTCCAATAAATCCAATTTTTGCGTAGATTTTAACTGTTGATCCGGTGTATTAGTCTAATGCTTAGTCTCCATTGAGTTTGGTGTATGGAGGCTTGTGAAGCTGTAAACTATGCGCTTCGAGCTGCGGGGGCTGCTATTGCGGTGCAAGTGGGACTGAGGACCAGGTGGTGGGACCTGGAAGTCGGGGTGTTGCAAGACCCAGCCAGACTTGAAACAAAAAAAGACAAGATCGGGCTTAAAAGTATGAACAATGTAGCTACCAAGATGGTCGCTGTTCCGGACATAGCTGGACCGGGACAGGAAGTCGTATTGGATGATCGTGCACTTGCGATATCGGAAATGTCGGAGCGTTTCGAAGTAACGCTTCGGACTTTACGTTTCTACGAGGAAAAAGGTCTCCTCAATCCCGTGCGTAAAGGTGCCCGACGTTTCTACGGTGCGCGGGACGTCTCCAGGATGCGTATCATTCTTCAGGCCAAGAAAATCGGGCTTACGCTTGCCGAGATCCGTAGAGTGATCAAGCTGGTCGAAAGCAACACCAAACGCAAAGACCAGTTCAAGGAAATCCAGGAAATCTGCAAAAATCAGCACGAAATTCTGATCGAACAGAAACAGATGCTTGATGAACAGGTTGCCGAGGTGGTCGAGATCCTGGCGGTATTCGACACCCTGGTCTGACGATCCGACGCGAAGCGAAATGAATAAACCCCAGGTTGCATTCGCATTCTGGGGTTATCTTTATATTGAGCGGTTTCGCTTGAAATGCGCCGGTTCCGCTGTCAGCCGGCGCAGAAACAAACCGTTTTCATAGGTTTCAACCCGCAAACGGTTTCATCCGTCTTGACGTCTGCGGGCGTTGGACGTGCGTTTGTTGGGAGGCAACGGCCCCCCCGGAGCACAGCTCAGGACGCTCTGGCAGTTTCCATCAGGTCCGTGAACCGCCTGAACAGATAGTGACTGTCGCGCGGTCCCGGAGAAGCTTCCGGGTGATACTGAACGGAAAACACCGGTTTATCCTTCATCGCCAGGCCGCAGTTGGATCCGTCGAACAGGGAGACATGGGTCTGCGCGACATTTTCCGGCAGACTTTCGGCATCAACCGCAAATCCGTGGTTCATCGATGTGATTTCGACCTTGCCCGTGGTGTGATCGAAGACCGGATGATTGGCGCCATGATGGCCCTGATGCATTTTCAGGGTCTTGCCGCCCAGGGCCAGGGCCAGCATCTGGTGTCCGAGGCAGATGCCGAAGGTCGGCACGCCTTTTTCCACAATGTCCTTGATCATGGAAACGGAATAGACGCCGGTGGCGGCCGGATCTCCGGGACCGTTGGACAAGAAGACACCGTCCGGCTTGTGCGCGAGAACCTCTTCAGCCGTGGCTGTGGCGGGCAGGACGGTGACCTCGCAGCCGGCATCGGTCAGCAGCCGCAGGATGTTGCGCTTGATACCGTAGTCGATTGCAACGACCTTGAACCGCCCACCCGTTGACTCTCCGTAGCCCTCTCCCCATTTCCAGGGGGTCTGGGACCAGGGATGAGACTGGGTGGTGGAAGCATCCTTGGCCAGATCCATGCCGACGAGGCCCGGCCAGCCGGCTGCCGCAACTTTCAGGCTTTCCAGATCGAACTGCCCGTCCGGAGAATGGGCGATGACGCCGTTCGGAACGCCTTTTTCGCGGATCAGAGCCGTCAGGGCCCTCGTATCGATACCGCTGATGCCGATCAGGTTGCGGCTTTTCAGCCAGGCATCGAGATGTTTCGATGCCCTGTAATTGGCCGGATCGGTGATGTGTGCAGCCAGAACCAGACCGCGGATGCCGCTGTCCGAGGCCATGTTGACCGTCTCGATGTCCTCATCGTTGGCGCCGACATTGCCGATATGGGGAAAAGTGAACGTGATGATCTGACCTGAGTAGGAAGGGTCCGTGAGGATTTCCTGATAGCCGGTCATGGCGGTATTAAAGCAAATCTCACCAACGGCTTGTCCGGTGGCGCCGAGGCCTTGCCCCTCGATGACACTGCCGTCGGAGAGCACAAGCAGGGCGGTCGCCGGGGTCTCGGACCATGCGTCTGCAATCGTCATGTCTTGTTTCCAGAGTCTGTTGGTGACATCATGCGCTGCAGGAAAGGCGTCTGGGGCAGGCTGAAAGTGACTGCAATTGGCCGTCTGCATCAAGCGCGAGACTCTATGGGAAGCGGCTGGGATCGTCAATAATGATCCCGTGAAAAAAGATCTTTACAATTCAATAGCTTGGCTGAGCAAACACAAAGGGCGTGCAAGCGCCCGGAGCCTCAGTGCGACAGGGATAGGGTAAACCATGCGCGAAGCAATGCGCGATAGAATCAATGTTGCCTTGAAGGCGGCGCGGGAAGATGGCGACAAACGCCGCTGCGCGACCTTGCGTCTTGTCCAGACCGCGGTGAAAGACCGGGAAGCCGCCGCACGTGACCACGGCAAGGATGGCGTTGACGAGAGTGAAGTAATTGAAATACTTCGAAAAATGGTCCATCAGCGAGAAGTCTCCGCCGTCGAGTTCGAAAGCGGCGGACAGCTCGACCTGGCGGAGCAGGAACGGGTCGAACAGGAGATCATTCGCGAATTCCTGCCGACCCAACTCAGTGAAGACGAAATGCGGACACTGTGCGAAGAAACCGTCAAGGATATCGATGCTCATGGTCTGCGCGATATCGGTCGCTGCATGAACGAGTTGAAAACCCGACATCCCGGCAAGATGGATTTCGTCCAGGCCTCCTGTCTGGTGAAAGACATGCTGCGCACCGACGTCAACGGAGATAAAGACGCGGGCAAAAGCTAGAGCGTCACATCCTCGAACATGGCGCGGCCAGTCTGAATTCAGGGCCGGCTGCGGAACAGGCCTGCGTTTCCGTCTATCAACAGGTCGTCTAGAGGATGACATCTGATCGGCCGAAAGACTGGTATCGGCCGTCCAGACCTTCTATTTATTTATCGTCTTACGGTCTGCCCTGCGGTGCTTGTCGCGCCGTCAGGGGCGGCCCGTATCCACCGAACTATGGATAATCCGAGTTCCATGCGTTTCGAACCGCGTCTTCTTGATGAAATCCGCGCCCGGCTGACCCTGTCGGAGGTCGTCGGCCGACGCGTGAGCTGGGACCGGCGCAAGACGCAGCCGGGCAAGGGCGACTATTGGGCCTGCTGTCCCTTCCATCAGGAAAAAAGCCCGAGTTTTCACGTCGACGACAGGCGTAACCGCTACAAGTGCTTTGGCTGCGGAGCCTCCGGAGACCATTTCACCTTCCTGTGCGAAACCGAGGGGCTGAGCTTTCCGGAAGCCGTCGAGCGGCTGGCGGAGCAGGCGGGCGTCGGACTGCCGGCACCGGACCCGCAGGCGGCCCGCCGCGAGAAGAAGCGTGCAGGACTCGCCGAAATCTGCGAGATGGCCGCACGGTTCTTTCAAAACGAATATCAGGGCCAGCGGGGGCAGGCGGCACGTGCCTATTGCACCAAGCGGGGACTTTCGCCCGAGACGCTTCAGGAATTCCGGTTTGGTTTCGCACCTGACAGCCGGGATGCGCTTAAGGCTTATCTTGCCGCGCGGGATGTTCCTGAAGCGGACATGATCGAGGCCGGGCTGCTGATCCGGCCGGAGGACGGCAGACCTGCCTACGACCGGTTCAGGGGACGGCTGATGATCCCGATCCAGGACGACCGGGGCCGGGTGGTCGCCTTCGGCGGGCGTACGCTTTCACCGGACGGCCAACCGAAATATCTCAACTCTCCGGAGACACCGCTGTTTCACAAGGGCGTCATGCTGTTCAACGCCCACAGGGCACGCGAACCGGCCTTCAAGTCCGGCGAGGCGGTTGTCGTTGAAGGTTATCTGGATGCAATCGCGCTGTGGCAGGCGGGCATCCGGCACGTGGTGGCATCTCTTGGAACGGCATTTACCGAAGACCAGATCCTGCGACTGTGGAAATTCGCACCCGAACCGGTGATCTGTTTTGACGGGGATGCGGCAGGAACTGCCGCGGCGCACCGGTCGATCGACCGGATCTTTCCCGTTTTGAAAAGCGGGTTTTCCTTTCAGTTCTGCTTCCTTCCGGACGGAATGGACCCGGATGATCTGATCAAACAGCATGGTCTCGCCGGTTTCGACGCGGAAGTCGGCCGCGCGCAATCGCTGTTCAACGTTGTCTGGGACCGGGAGATTTCCGTTTCGCGTCTCGACACGCCCGAGCGCAAGGCGGCTCTTGAAAAACGGTTCGACGATCTGATCGGCACCATTCGCGATGAACGGGTTCGCCGGCGATATCAGCTCGACGTCCGGTTCAAGCTGTCCAATCTGTTTTTCGAACAGGCGCGGCAGAACAGGCAGGGGAGGCAAGGGGACAAGAAAGGCGAAGACAGCTTCTGGCTTCCGGGCAAGGCGCGCGAGCGGGTCGCGGCGAGTGACGATTTCGGGATCGAGCGGCTGATACTCGGTGTGGGTATGCGCTATCCGCATCTGCTGGACCGGAATTTCGAGCGCTTTTCGGGGCTGCCCTTTGTCAATGAGCTGCACACCCAGTTGCGAGACGTGCTTTGCCGGATCATCGACGATCTGGAAACAACACCGGTGAGCGACCTTACAAGCGGTGTGGATGAGCCGCTCAAGAACATCATGTCCGAGATGATGCTGGAGACCATCGGTCTTCAGGAACAGAGGCAGGCCGAGTTTTCAGCCCTGAACCACCGGTTCCCGCTGCTGAATTCAAATCCGCCCGAGGATTTCGTCGAAGCGGCCTTCGTGCATTTTCTCGACGTCATGGAATTGAATGCGCTTGAAGCGGAGCTTGCCTCAGAGCTGGCCGGCGCGGACGAACACCTGGATGAACAGGCCTGGGCGCGCATTCAGGCGCTGACCCAGGATCTGAGCCGGCGGCGCGAGGAATGCACCCGCGACGAGGCGGACCTGGCGGAGCGGGCCCGCAAGATCAGAACCGCACCGCCCGTGGCGGCAGTCGCCACCAGTTAGACCTGGAAAACCGGGTGTGCAATCCAGGGTCGGGCAGGCGCTGGAATTGAGGCGGCAAAGTGGCCGAACATACGGGATTTACTTAAATTTCCGCTTTTTGAGGGCTGAAAAGGCGAAAAAGCGCGTTTTCCGATTGACCGATGACGAATCACACTTGCGAATCGTGTGCGTCGAGCTAAATAGAAGTTTTGCAGCTCGTGCGCGCCGCAGCCTTCAAGCCTGCTTGCGGCCTATAGTCTGAACAAAGATGCTGCAAACCCGTTTGAATACCGCTTCGCCATCCGAGATACGGATGCGAATTTCAAGACTGTGTGCTTCGTCGATGATGACTTCTCACAATGTCGATTAAGGGTACGGTTAATAGGGACTTAAGGGACACGGCTTACAAACCTACCCAAGGGTGATTCTTTCAGACGCCGCCGCAGGTGATGCTGGCGCGCTGGGGCGAATTTGGTTTGAAGCTTAACAAGGGGCGCTGCGTGGCCCTTCCGGCCACGAATTGGAGCACGACATGGTAGCCAAAGCGACGCAAGCAGACGACAGTCAGGAAACGAGCACGGACGGTCCGGATGGTCCGCTGCTGGACCTGTCGGATGCAGCCGTCAAAAAGATGATCAAGGCCGCGAAAAAGCGCGGCTATGTCACTTATGACGAACTGAACGAAGTTCTGCCTTCCGAGCAGGTGTCGTCCGAGAAAATCGAAGACACGATGTCGATGCTCTCCGACATGGGCATCAACGTGATCGATTCCGACGAAGCCGAGGAAGGCCCAGAAGAGGTTGACGCCGGTGAACTGGTGACGGCCGCTCCCACAGCGGTGGCCAAGACGACCACCGCCAAGGAACCTGCCGACCGGACGGACGATCCGGTGCGGATGTATCTGCGCGAAATGGGATCGGTGGAACTGCTGTCGCGCGAAGGCGAGATCGCGATTGCCAAGCGCATCGAGGCCGGCCGCGAAGCGATGATCGCGGGGCTTTGCGAAAGCCCGCTGACCTTCCAGGCGATCATCATCTGGCGCGACGAACTCAACGAAGCCAAGGTTCTGCTGCGCGACATCATCGATCTTGAAGCGACCTATGCAGGGCCTGACGCCAAGGCCGGGCCTGCCGTGGCCAATGACGATGTCGCTCCCGGCGAGGGCAACGCCGCCGAGGCTCCGGCCGGCGGAGCTTCCGAGGAGACCGAGAATTCCGAAGAAAGCGAAGAGGACGATGACGACGACGAGTTCGAGTCCAACGTCTCGCTTTCCGCAATGGAAGCCGAGCTGAAGCCCGGTGTCCTGGAAACTTTCGACAACATCGCCGACAACTACAAGAAGCTGCGCCGCCTGCAGGATCAGCTGGTGGAAAACAAGCTGGCGAACAAGACCCTGTCGCCAAGCCAGGAGCGCCGCTACAAGAAGCTCAAAGAAGACATCATTGTCGATGTGAAGAGCCTGTCGCTCAACCAGAACCGTATCGACGCCCTGGTTGCCCAGCTCTATGACATCAACAAGCGCCTGATGGGCTATGAGGGCCGTCTGCTGCGTCTGGCCGACAGCTACAATGTTGATCGGACCGACTTCCTGAAACAGTATCAGGGTGCCGAGCTCGACCCCAACTGGCTGCGCAAGGTGGCCAATCTTTCCACGCGCGGCTGGAAGAACTTCATCGCGAAGGAAAAGGAAACCGTTCGCGAGTTGCGTCAGGAAATTCAGACGCTGGCGACCGAGACGGGTCTCGAGATTACCGAATTCCGCCGCATCGTCGCGATGGTGCAGAAGGGTGAGCGCGAGGCGCGTATCGCCAAGAAGGAAATGGTGGAGGCCAACCTGCGCCTGGTGATTTCCATCGCCAAGAAATACACCAACCGCGGCCTGCAGTTTCTGGATCTGATCCAGGAAGGCAACATCGGCCTGATGAAGGCGGTGGACAAGTTCGAGTACCGGCGCGGCTACAAGTTCTCCACCTATGCGACATGGTGGATCCGGCAGGCGATCACCCGCTCGATCGCCGACCAGGCCCGGACCATCCGTATCCCGGTGCACATGATCGAGACGATCAACAAGATCGTGCGGACCTCGCGCCAGATGCTGCACGAGATCGGCCGTGAGCCGACCCCGGAAGAACTGGCCGAAAAGCTGCAGATGCCGCTTGAGAAGGTCCGCAAGGTTCTGAAGATCGCCAAGGAGCCGATCTCGCTTGAAACGCCGATCGGCGACGAGGAAGATTCCCATCTCGGCGATTTCATCGAGGACAAGAACGCTGTCCTGCCGATCGACGCGGCCATCCAGTCGAACCTGCGCGAAACCACCACGCGCGTGCTGGCTTCGCTGACGCCACGCGAGGAACGCGTCCTCAGAATGCGCTTCGGCATCGGCATGAACACCGATCACACGCTGGAAGAAGTCGGCCAGCAGTTCTCGGTGACCCGCGAACGTATCCGTCAGATCGAGGCCAAGGCGCTCAGGAAGCTGAAGCACCCGAGCCGGTCGCGCAAGCTGCGGTCGTTCCTCGACAGCTGATTGGCTGCCTGCGGGATCAAGGCGTTAAAAAAGACCCGGCGGAGACGCCGGGTTTTTCGTTTAGAGTGTGGTGACCGAGCCTGGTTGCGGTTCGGACCAGATATCCGATTACCGAGAAGTCCGTTGCTCCCGTGAGGCCGCCAATTTGGCACTAGTCGCAGATATGAAAGAGCCGATGGAAGACGTCGAGGTCTCCGACCGGCGCTTCCTGGGCGCTGGCCTTGCGATCTCGCTGGCGATCCATGTTCTCATCGCGCTGGCGTTTGCCGGCTGGCTGGTCGTGCCTTTGCCGTCTCCTGAAGTCCAGCCGATCGAGGTGGAGCTCGTATCGCCCGCCGAGCTGCCGGCTCCTGAACCTGAGATTGCGGAGCCGGAGGTCGCGGAAGCTGAACCGGAGGCGCCGCAGCAGGAAACCGCCGAGGAAAGCGAACCGCCATTGCCACCCGAGCCCCCTCAGCAGCCTGAGGAGGAGCAGGCGGAGACCCAGGAACCGCCACCGCCATCTGTCGTGCAGCCGGTAACCGAATTCGGCGAAGAAGACGCCGGACCGCAAGACGATGACACGGATGAGCAGGATCAGGCCGTGAGTGAAACTGTCGCCGGCGAAGAGGAGGTTGCAGACGTCGAAGAAGCGGCTGACGCGAGCGAGGAGGAAAACGAGACCCCGGAGCTTGACGATGACGCGCAAGACGAAGAGCTGATTTCCGAGACCGAGACCGAGACCGAGACCGAGACCGAGACCGAGACCGAGACCGAGACCGAGACCGAGACCGAGACCGAG
>NZ_CANMFD010000002.1 GCF_947496995.1 uncultured Roseibium sp. | reverse complement strand
CAACAGTTCTGGGGCAACGCGTGTTCAGTCGGAGATCATGACGTACCTGAACAAGGTGGGCCCCAGATGCCGCTTACCCTTGGCTGGTGGTTTAAGGTGCACCAACGGCGGCTGAGCGGACGAAGCGCCAATCCGCTGCGGCTGCGCGAATGTCTGCTTGACTTGGACGCCGGGCGAGAAGTGCTGCATTTGGGAATGCTAACGTTCGAAGCGTAATGCGGATCAACGGGCCATGGCGCCGGCGGCCAGGGAAATTGATGTATCTGAAATTAAGCCGTTAGTTGCTTAATGGATCTGGCTTAGTCTGCTTCAAGAAGCCCCGTTGGGGCAGGTAAGACTCCTGGTGCGTTCAGATCTTCAAGTTGAGTTCCTGTTCGTCCACTTTGACTAGATTGCGGTACAATTTCAAAGCCAAGAGAGCGAAAAAAACTGGACGAAATATCCTGCGCAGACAAAAAGAACAAAATCATGATCAACGTAAAGATAATGTTGGAAATAACTCCCAATAGAACGCTTTTGCTTGCTCCGAGAACAGCGCGAGATCGGCGTTGCGATCGAGTGGAACTCAGTGCGCCTTCTAAGTAATTCTCGCTAGCTCTGTTAACTAGAGAAGTGACCCCAGTTGGCCGAAGTAGCGTTTGTTCGATCTGCCTCTTGCTCCAATTCGGATTCTCTTCTGAAACCGACCAATAGTCACGTAGGTATAAGTGGACGCTTTCCGCGAGCTCACCATCACTCAAATTTTGGCTTGCGACTTCCAAGCGAAGCTTTTCGTAGGCCTCTTCACTTATCATTCAGCCGCTCCCAGCGACGAACAACCCTTTCAAAGTTGGCATACAGCCTCGGGTTGCTGGTAGCCTCGCGGATGTTGAGAATATAGATTCTAAAGTAATGAAACGCCTGAATGAACATACTCCGTGCGTAGTCACGGCATGTGTCTTCATCGAGTATTCCTTGATTCAATTGGATCGAAACCATCTCTAGCGTATTGAGGTGTTTCACCAACATCTGCTGTTTTGGGTCCGTCTCGGGAGTAAAAACAGCATCGCTTTGGGGAGCAAGCATCGCAAGAGCAACTTCGTCAAACTCATTATAGGGGAAGGAAAACTCGTTGAAAGACGCTAAGAACTCACCGGTGTATTGTTTTCTTCGCTGTCGATTAAGTTCCCGAAGCTCAAAAACGATCAAAATCGTAGCCACGGCGGTGATTAACGAAAACAAGGTGCCACCGATAAACGCAACAAATTCAAAAAAGAACGACGACAAATCCACATCTCCGCTTTGGTCTGCGTATTTTATACGGTTAAGAGCATGTCGGGCAATCTATCATTGATGCTCAAATGTAGCTGCGCGGAAGCGCAGCGCAAGGGTGCTTCCAATGCCTCAACTCTCGCTCTGCATGCGCCTCCTGCCGGTCGAGCGTGTCTCCAAGGCTGTCAGCTGTGCTCCTGTGGGGATCCAGAAATCGTGTTGATCGTAGATCGACAAAGCAAACCTTCGAGCGCAGTGCAGAATCAGTAATTATGGGCTCGGAGCTGCCATTCGCTGCATGGCGCCATCACTAGGCCGAGGTTGCAACCTGCTAAAATGAAATGTGAGAACAAACGGGGGTCAAACTGTCAGGCTGACCAATAGATGCACTGGGTTTCATTGCAATTTCATTGCAGAGAAATTTGCAAAAAAAGCCTAAGTATTTGAAATGTTTGGTCGGGCAGGCCGGATTTGAACCGACGACCCCTTCACCCCCAGTGAAGTGCGCTACCAGGCTGCGCTACTGCCCGAACGGACCCTACCTAGCTTGTTCGCCTGCCGAGCGCAAGCCGCTTGTTGCGGTGGCTGTGGCCGGACCTGAAAGATATGCGGAGCGCCGTGCGGAAAGCTGTTTGAGGTGCTGCCTGCGCTCCATCTTGTCCGTCGCGATCATGCCCCAGGCGAGGCCGTAAAGCATGTACATGTGCCGCCAGTGATCGGTGTCAATGATCACCGACAGGATCAGATGACCGGCGAAAACCGCGAAGATTGACTGGGTGAACGCCGTCCATGGCCGCGATTTGAACAGCAGCGGCACCATGGCGAGAAGCGTCCACAGCGCCAGGACGATATAGATCGTGCCGCCGAGCCAGCCGTAGGTCGTGAAGCCCTTCAGATAGACGTTGTGCTCGTCTTCGGGAAAATATTTGTTGAATTCCATCGCGCCGATGCCGAGCGGGTGTTCCATCACCATCTGGAAGCCGAGCGAATAGCGGGCGAAGCGGCCGAGGCGGGCGCCGTCATAGTCCTGAACGAGCCGGGCGCGCTGGTCGAACATGGCGGACACCGTGTCTATCGACAGAGCCGCCGCGATCAGGGCCGCGACGGCGACAATTCCCGCCACGCCCAGGAACACCAGCCGCGCACGCCGCCGGGGTGTCTGCTCGGTGACGAGCGCCAGCATATAGACCAGCAGGACGGCGGCAATCAGAAGGCCCCAGGCTCCGCGCGAAAAGCTCAGGAAAATGCCGAGCAGTAGGATGGTGAGCGGCACCAGCAGGGACAGGTTTTTCAGGACGGAGTCCTTCAGGAGCCGCTGCAGCAGGAGGACCGTCGGCAGAACCAGGAACGGGCCGAACACATTCGGGTCCTGAAAGGTGCCGCGGGCACGGTCGTAAAGCGTGAAATAGCCGGCACCCGGAAACAGCTGGAAGTAGCCGGCGATGCCGATGGCGGCCACAAGAACCGCGCTGATCGTGTAACCGCTCTGGATGATCCTGAACCTGCCCGGATCGTCCGCCAGAACGGCGGCGTAGAAGATGGCGGTGATCGCCAGAAAACCGGAGATGGCGATATACATCATCGCTTCGCCCATCTCCCGGGCCATCGGAATGGAAGCCACGCCGCCGGCGATATAGAGCATCAGGCAGATGATCAGCGGACCGAATTCGCGCCGCAGCTTCAGGCCGCAGGCGAGCCAGACGACGGTGACCAGCGCCATGTAGAGTTCATAAGGCGCCGGTTCCTCGATGACGAAACCCGACAGGAAGGCCGCCAGCCACAGGGCGCCGTTGCCCAAGCTCCTGGCCGGAAGACCGGCGGGCGAACGCGCGAGGTGCGCGCCGCCATAAGGGGCGGCCGCGAGGCTCAATAGGCATTCTCCGTATTGAGCAGCCGGAAGGGTGTCAGCAGCAGGATTTTCAGATCGAACATGATCGACCAGTTTTCGATGTAGTAGACGTCGCACTCCACCCGGTGCTGGATCTTCTCCGGCGTGTCCACTTCACCGCGCCAGCCGTTGATCTGCGCCCAGCCGGTGACGCCGGGTTTCACCTTGTGGCGGGCGAAATAGCCGTCGACCACATCGTCCCACGTCTTGTTGTCGGTGTGTGCGTTGACGGCGTGCGGACGCGGTCCGACCAGCGAAATTTTGCCGGCCAGAACGTTGAAGAGCTGCGGCAACTCGTCGATCGATGTCTTGCGGATGAACCTGCCGACGCGTGTCACGCGCGTATCGCCCCGGGTCACCACCTTTTTCGCGTCCGGATCGGCCTGTTCCGTATACATGGAGCGGAACTTCAGGATCTCGATGATCTCGTTGTTGAACCCGTAGCGCTTCTGTCTGAACAGGACAGGACCCTTGCTGTCGAGCTTGATGGCGATCGCCGCGGCGATCATCACCGGGAACAGCGTCACCAGCGCGAGTGTTGCGAACACCAGGTCGAAAATCCGCTTGGCGACCATGTCCCAGTCGGCAATCGGCTTTTCAACCACGTCGACAAACGGCACCGTGCCGATGAAGGAAGCCCCGCGGCTGCGGAAACGGACCTTGTCGGTATGGGCGGACAGACGGATATCGACCGGCAGCACCCAGAGCTTGCGAAGCAGTTCCAGAACCCGCTTTTCAGCGCGCAGCGGAATGCAGACGATGAGCATGTCGATGCGGGCCAGCCGGGCGAACTCGACCAGTGCGTTGATGTTGCCGAGCTTCGGATAGCCGGCGACCACCGGCGGAGACCGGTCGTTGGAACGATCATCGAAGATGCCGCAGATGCGGATGTCATTGTCGGCCTGGGCCTCGATGTCATGGATCAGTTCGGCTGCCGCCGTTCCGCCCCCGACGATGATGGCGCGCCGTTCCAGGCGACCGGAATTCATCCAGTGGCGCACCAGCAGGAAGACGACCAGTCGCGACGCGCACAGGCCTGTCAGGCCGAGAGCGAACCAGGATCCTGCCCATGCATCGGGAAAGCCCGTGCCGATGCCGGTCGTGGACCGGAGAACCGCGAACATGGCGAAAACCAGGGTCCAGCCGGCCGCGACACGTCCGAACTGCGACAGGCCCTGACGCATGACAGGGACCTGATAGCAGTCGGCCGCCTGAAAGAAGGCGAGCGCGAACAGGATGGACATTCCGACAGCAAAGCCCTGCATCAGACTGAAACCATCGCCGCTTGAAGCGGTGCCGGCAGCGATGAGGGCTGTCGATGTTATCAGCACGATGTCCGTCAGGCGGACCAGGCCGGTGAGGACCGGAATGGAGAGACCCTTGCCGCCGAGCCCGCGCGCGATCTCGCTGGCTTCAGCGGTCAGGCCCGAGTGACCCGTCGACAGGGTTTCGATGTTTGTCGATCCGGTGACACTGCCGACTGTCTGCCGCAGATGCCTTTCCAGCTGGCGCCGCAATCCGTTTGCATCGTTTGCGGGCAGAACCGGATCAACCGGATCGACGGGATCGGTCGGATTGAAAGCCTGGTTGCTCATCACCTGTTGCCTGATCTGGCATAGACTGCCTGACCGCTGCGGCTGGCTGCCGTGCCTTCTGTCGTCTGGGGCACGGCTTCGTCGACTGGGGTCAAGCCCTGAACTTCCTGATAGAGCGTGGTGATCCGGTCGTTCATCAGATCGGTGGAGAAGGTCGCGGCGAGACATCTTTGCAGCTCGCCGGCCTCCCGTTCCATTCGGGCAGGATCTTCAAGCGCCTCTTCCATTGCGACCGTCAGCTTGCCGATGTGTCCGGGCTCGATCAGCCGGTTGGCATAGCGTCCGAAAATCTCCGGGATACCGCCGACCCGTGTCGCGATGAGCGGGCGTTGTGCCGCCACCGTTTCCAGAATGATGTAGGGCATGGCTTCGGCGCGCGAAGGAATAACCACGTTCCTGGCAAGCTTGAAGGCTTCGCGTGCGGGCAGAGCGCCGTGAAACGTGATGGCGTCCTCCAGACCGAGTTTGCTGACCATGTTGCGGTAGCGGTCTTCCTGGGGGCCTTCGCCGACAATGTGCGCCCGGGGGGCGGCGCCGGTCTTCAGGCGGATGTTGTAGAGCGCCTCGATGAACAGGTCCGGCCCCTTCAGGTCGCGGAGCATGCCGATATAGAGAAAGTCCCCGGCGTCCTCGTTCACGGTGACCGGGGCGAATTCCTCCGGTGTCAGTCCGTTATAGACAATCCGCGACTTGGCTTTCGGATGGCCGACCTTGCTCTCGTAAGCGGCCGACTCGTAATCGGAGACGAACACGAGACCGTCCGTGATGCGGCCGAGCAGCCGCTCAAGGGTGTGATAGACGCGCCCTTCGAGACGGTTCGGGTCGTAATGCAGGCTGCCGCCATGGGGGCAATAGATGCGGGAGACCTTGCTTCCGAACAGTCTGAGACCGCTGCCGATCATGCGGACATAGGCACCGCCCTTGGCGCCGTGTCCGTGCAGAATGTCGGGTTTGAGATCGCGAATGTGGCGGTAAATCGCCAGGGTCGCCGACATGTCCTTGGGTGTCAGCTGGCGCTGCATGGGAAAGCGCGCCAGACCGAGGCTCAGCTTCGGCCGCAGTTCCTCCAGGAACCGGTTGTCGAATGTGCTGCCAGTGCTGCTGTCGCAGATAAGTCCGACATCATGTCCGGCTTCCGCCTGGGCGGTGGCCAAATCGCGGATATGGCGGAAAATTCCGCCAATCGGCGAGCGGACACAATGAACGATCCGCATGGGGTTCGTCGTCATGGTGCAGTATCCCTGTTACCACCCCCAGGCCTCTTTTGGGCCCTGTGAGGTTCGGTAGCTGCACCCTAGCAAAGGGAGGTGAGTCTCCGGTTAACCGACCGTCACTCTAGAAATAGCGTTCGCGAACGTAAATTGTGTCTCCGGGACGCACCGGGTCCGAAATGGGCACACGTCCGTTTAGGATTTCGCCGTTGATCTGGCGGGTGATATCCACATCGATCTGCTGTGCCCTCGGGCTGAATCCGCCCGCCGTTGCGATGGCATTCTGCACCGTCATGCCGGCCACGTAATTATATTGGCCCGAGCTTTGCACTTCACCCATCACGAAGATCGGCCGGTAGGTATCGACCTCGACGGAAACGTCCGGATCGCGGATATAGCCCTGCCGCAATTTGGCGGCGATTTCCGCTGCCAGACTTTGCTGTGTCTTGCCGCGGGCAGCGACGCTGCCCACCAGCGGGAAGGAAATATATCCAGCCTGATCAATGACATAGGTGTTTGAAAGGTCGTCCTGTCCGAACACGATGATGCGCAGCTTGTCACTTGAGTCCAAGCGATAAGGCTGTGTCAGCGTCTCATGAAAAGCTGTCGGCGGCTGCCTGTACCCGCTGCATGCAGCGAGACCCAGGCAAAGGCCCAGGACAAGAAGCGCTCTCATTCGCATCTACGACTCTCCTACTATTCGCGGACAGCATCGCGCCTTATGGTTAATCGAGGGTGAATGGAGAAAATCCGCCTCCGCGCATATCGTCACAATTGCGAATGCATTAATTAACAGGCCCCTTTGTGCAATTGCATGGGCCTTAACCGATCGCTTACCCTAATTCGACATAGTTTGCCGGAATTGTGGAGATTCAAGTGATGAATGGCGAGCGGCGAACAGTTTCCGATGATGACATGGCAGTGGACCTGGGCGGTCTGCTGCGGACGATCGGCCGTTCCCTGGGCTGGCTGTTGCCGCTGACCCTGTTCGTGGCGGTTGGGGTGTTCCTGGGGCTGCAATTCGTCGCTCCCAAATACAAGGCCGAAGCCCGGATCCTCATCGAGAGCACCGACAACAACTTTCCGGGCGGCGCGCGCGGGGTGGAAGAGGAAAGGGCGGTTCTCGACAGCGAGGGCGTCGCCAGCCAGGTCCAGCTGCTGATGTCTGCGGATCTGGCGCGGCGGGTGGCGAACAAGCTCGATCTCGCGGCAATCCCGGAATTCGACGCCAGGGGAACGGGCACGCTGGTCAGCAACGTGATGTCCTTGATCGGCCTTGGCGGCAGGACCACCGCCAACAGCGCGGAAGAACGCGTTCTCAAGCATTTTTACGAGAACCTGCAGATCTACCGGCTGGAAGGCTCGCGCGTCATCGCCGTCGACTACCAGGCGGAAAATCCGGTGCTGGCGGCGCGGGTCGCCAATGCCATCGTCGACGAGTATCTTTCCATTCAGTCAAGCGCGAAGCGCGCGACCACCGAACAAGCTTCCGCAGCGCTCGAACCTCAGATCGTCGAATTGCGCAAGGAAGTTCAGGCCGCCCGCAAGGCCGTCTCCGATTTCAGGGCGCGGGCCGACTTGCTGATCGGCGCCGACAACATTCCGCTCAATCAGCAGCAGCTTGCCGAAACAAGCAGCGACTATTCCGCCGCTCAGGCGACCAAGGCCGAGGCGCAGGCCAAGGCCGACCTCATCCGCGAAATCCTGAATTCCGGCGGATCGCTGGAAAGCGCCAGTGAAGTTCTCGGGTCCGCGCTGATCCAGAGGCTGCGCGAGCGGCAGGTCGAAATCCAGTCGAACATCGCCGAGCTGTCCATCACGCTGCTGCCGAACCACCCTCAGCTCAAGGCGCTTCAGTCACAGCAGGGCGACTACGACCGGCAGATCCGCAACGAAGCGCGGCGGATCCTCCAGGGACTGGAAAATGACGCCAAGGTTGCCAACCAGCAGGCGCTGGCGCTGGAACAACGTCTCAATGAACTGAAAACCGCTGCGGCGCGCTCGAATGCGGATCAGGCCCGCCTGAGCGAACTGGAACGCGAGGCCAATGCCAAGGCCGCCCAGCTGGATCAGCTGATGCTGAGCTATCAGGAAGCCGATTCCCGCTTGCGGGCGCAGGTTCTCCCGGCCGATGCACGTATCATTTCCAGCGCGAGCGTTCCGGCAGAACCCTCTTCGCCGAAGATTGTCTCCACCACGATCATTGCTGCGCTGGTGACCTTCATTCTGGGATGCGCCTTCGTGCTGATGCGTGAATTCCTCAGCGGAAACGCCCTTTACCGCATGAGTGATGCTGCTGACAGCAACGCCCGCGATGTGCCGGCGGCGCCTCGAAGTGAAGGAAATGACTGGGGACGCGGCTACTCTCAGTCCTTTGCGAACTATCGCATGGACGAGGATGTGCGGGAGGAGCCGGTGTCGCCGGAGCCGCTCGCGGAAGAAAAGCTGCCGCTTACTGAAGAAGACCATGACGCAGCCGCAGAGAAAACGCACGAGCGGCTTTCGCCGTTGACGAAGGATCCAGAGCGGAAAAAACGCCGCAGCGTGCGCTCGCGCGACGACCGTGAAGCTGCTTCCGATTGGGCTCCCAGCTGGGCACGCAACTGGGGCAGGGGGGCAGGCAGCCCCGGCATCAAGGAGCCGGTGGCACCGGTTGATGAACAGGAGCCTGTCGGCAGAAACGGGGCAGACAGAAACACTGCCGCAATGGCGGCCGGTGCAGGTGAAGCGGTGCCGACCACATTCGCGGAAGATATCGAGGCTGCGGGACGGATTGTCGTGCTGAGCGTCGATGACGACACGCTGTCACACGATCTGGCATTCGATCTGGCGCGAAAAGCTGCAAAAGCGGGCAAGTCCGCGCTGATCATGGAAGTGTTCCCTGAACACCAAGACAAGAAAGCGGCTGAAGGGTTTTCCGACATCATCGCCGGCGACGCGCCGTTCGCGAAGGTGGTCTACAGGGATGCGGCCACGAAAGCTCATATCATCGAGGCCGGTCGTCTGGCGATTACCGATGCAATGGTCAATTCCCAGCGATTCAAACTGGCACTCGAGGCGATCAAGTCGACCTATCAGACCATCGTGATCGACCTCGGAGCGATAGACGGAACGCTTGCCAGTGCGCGCATGCTGAGTTTCGCCGACCGTGTTCTGATCGCAGCGAGCGCACCCGACCACAGTCACGAACTGCAAAGCGCGGCCAACCTTCTGGCGCACAATACCGGTGCAAGTGTCGAGGTCGTGATTTCCGGACAGACCGGCTCTGATCCGCGTCGCAACGACGACGGTCACGCAGCATAAGATAAAGGTGAGAGTGGTCAGCTCAGGCCTGCTTTCCACTTGCGCACACGGCGGACAAGTGGCCACAAATAGCCTGAATTGCGGATCGCGGACTTCAATTGAGTGCGCGTTCTGTCGAGCCCCTTTTTCAGGGAACCCTTCCAGGTGAAGGCAATGAAGCTGTCCTTCAGGGAAACAGGATCGGCCCAGGCTTTCTTGTAGGGCTCTGCGCCGAGACCGAAATCCAGCATGGTCAGCTTCTCGTCCGCGCAGGCGCAGCGCAGGATTTCCAGGAACAGGATATTCCCGGGGCTGTTGGCCTCCATGTCGTCGTGGGAAATACTGTTGCTGTAGGAATAGATCGTGCCGGAATGCTCGATGCACAGATAGGTGGCGCGGATTGCGCCTCCGACGTCCAGGAACCAGACATCGAGCGGCCGGTTCTCTGCCTCTGTGTTGAGCAGACGCGACAGGAAGTCGACCGCGACAGGCGTCGAGAAGGCGTTGGGTATCCCGGCCTTCGCCGCACGCTTCGTGCGCTGGTCCACAAAGGCATTTAAACCTAGGCGGATGTCTTCAGGAGTCTGTGCCTTGACCACCCTGTAGTCCCCGACAGCGCGCAAGAGCCTTTCCTTGCGCAGCAGTTTCTTGCGCGCGGACTTGCTGTGGGTTTCCGTGAACAGAACCTGGAAGTCCGAAGGCAGGGACCGCATGAACACCGGACTGGGGCTTGGTGCGGCTCCGTGGAGCACCAGAGGGTGCGGTCGGCCGAGCCAGTTTTCCGGAACGTTCTGAAGCGCGAGAAGGTCCACGCCTGCCTGCCTGCAAAGGCTGAAAAGAATTTCCTCGATTTCTTCCCGTCCGACCTGCGCATAGAAATCCGCGTCCCAGCATCCGGTATTCTGGTTGCCGTTCTGATGTCCCAGGAAACCGAGCGTCCGGACGCCAGCGGAGACTTCAGCGCCCATCGGCAGGAGAAGAACCGCTTTGCCTTGCCGATGGACAACGGCGATCGCCGGTTCAATCCCATGCTCTCTGCCCAGGGTTTCATACCAGGCAGACACCCATTCAAAGGATTGATACGGGTTGGCGCATCCCGTTTCCATAAGGTGTTGCCAGTCGGCCCTGGCGTCGGCGAGTTGCGTGAATATGGACACTTTCAGCGCGGCGCCCTTGCCACCGATTGCCTGTCCACCTGTGGCGGCGGAAGCAAGAGGCGTCGGGGTGTCGACGTGAGACAAACGGTTTTGAACGAGCATCGGAACGCACTGGGAGTGTTGCTGGCGGATCGGGCGAAGTCTCGCTAGATTTAGCAATAAATATTAAAGAAACCGTGCCTTGATACCAAAGACCGTTGATTATGACTCATCTGACCGGTTTCGGAGGGTTTTCGGCTAGGAGCTCGTCGCAGTGCGATGCGGGGTATCGGGCAAGACGTGCGACGCCGTCCGATAACCCTCCAAAACCGGCCTTCGGTGGGCCATTCCCATCCGCCGGACTTCGTTGCGTTGCTTGCCAGGCCAACCAGGCCGTGCTGCGCAACGCGCCTCGCCGCCGGCCGGGAATGACCCATCAGATGGGTCATAATCAACGCTCTTTGGTATAACTGGTGTCCGTTTCAAGTTTGGGTGTCTCAAGCGCATGGGTTCACGTCACAAGGCAATATCGCACGCTTTCGGCGTCCTGGAAAAAACAGGGCTCAGCCGGTTGCTGGCTCCGTTCACCCGGGGCTGCGGCGCGATTTTCATGATGCACCATGTTCGGGCAGCGCGGCAGGACGCTTTTCAACCCAACGGCCACCTTGAGATCACGCCCGAATTCCTGCGCCTTGCCGTTGAGCGCGCGCGGGCGAACGGTTACGAGATCATCGCACTCGATGAAGCCATCGATCTTCTGAAAACCGGTTACGGGAACAAGCGTTATGCGGTTCTGACCTTCGATGACGGTTATCGGGACAACCTGGAAATTGCCTATCCCGTCCTGAAGGCGCTTGAGGCGCCGTTCACGGTGTTCGTCGCGAGTGGACTGGTCGACCGCTCAACGGAGCTCTGGTGGATCGCGCTCGAGCGCATCATTGCCGAAAACGATGAGGTGGTCTTCTCCGGAGGGGCTGAAACGGGCGGCGTTCCGTGCAGGACACTTGCGGAAAAAGAGGCCTGTTTCGCGCAACTGGTCAATCACCTGACGCTTGAGGTCGGTGAGTTTGACCAACGGAAGATCATCCGCGCGCTGTGTGACCACTATGTTGTCGATCTGGCAGCCCTGGCCGATGAACTGCTGATGAATTGGGACGAAGTCCGTCAACTGGCGTCGGACCCTCTTGTGACCATCGGGGCTCATACGCACGATCATTTCGCTTTGGCGCGTCTGGATGCCGACGCGGCGCGCGCGGACGTTCTCAAGGGCGTGGATCGTCTGGAACAGGAAATCGGCATGCGGCCGAAGCATTTCGCCTATCCCTACGGATATTCTCAGGCCGTCAGCCTGCGCGATGCGGACATTCTGCGCGAAATCGGGTTTGCCTCGGCGGTGACGACCGCTCCCGGTGTGCTTCAGTCGGTGAACGCACGCGATCTGATGATGCTGCCCCGGGTCTCTTTGAACGGACATTTCCAGGATGGAGCGGTGGTCGACCAATATCTGACCGGCGTGCCCTTCGCGCTTTACCGGACGGCCCGCTGGGCAGCCTCGGGTTTTGGCCTCAGGTCCGGTTTTTCCCGCCTTTTTCCATCCACCAGATGATGGCGCCGGCCGGGATCACCCAGATCAATCCGGCAATCGCGAAATAGGTGAAGCGCACGAGCGTCGATGCGGTCTGGAGAGTCATGTCGCCGATCACCATGGCGATCAGGGCATAGACCACGACAAAAACCACCAGAAGCACCATGCCGACGAATTTTCTGAACGAGGGAACCATATTGGAAGTGTGTCCGTGACCTGGCTGAACGAATTTGTGCGCTTGCATATGCTTTCACATCCAAGCGCTGGGATCTGGCGGCGCTTATAGCCTGCATGCCCGCCAGGTAGCAACGCCCGGAATGGTCGCAGGACATCCGTTCATTCGAAAGAGAATTCAACCTCACGGGAGAGGCAGATTGCCGCAAAACTCTCCCGTGCACTTGCCGTTTCACAATTGTCTCTATATTTCCGCACCTTGATAGCCCTGACTGAATAAGAGGCAATTGGGCCGGAGAAGAAACATGACGGTAGCGGCAAGCACAAACGGCGTGGCGACATCCGTGTCTCCGGTCAGGCTGGCGCGCATAAGGCAGAACCGGAAACTGATCCGCTGGTGGCTTTATGGCGTGTGTGCCTTGATCCTGGCCATGGTCGTGGTTGGCGGGGCCACCCGTCTGACCGAATCCGGTCTGTCCATCACGGAGTGGAAGCCGATCCACGGTGTCATTCCGCCGCTCAGCGAAGCCGAGTGGGAAGATGAGCTTGAGAAATACCGGCAGATCCCGGAATACCAGCTCATCAACAAGGGCATGAGCCTGGAAGAGTTCAAATTCATTTTCTGGTGGGAATGGGCGCACCGCCTGTTGGGCCGCTTCATCGGGATAGCCTTCTTCGTTCCCATGCTCGGCTTCTGGGTCGCCGGCCGGATCGAACCCTGGTTGAAACCCAGGCTGCTGATCGGACTGGGGCTGGGAGGCTTGCAGGGATTTGTCGGCTGGTGGATGGTGGCGTCCGGCCTCGTCGAACGGGTGGATGTCAGCCAGTATCGCCTGGCGATCCACCTGACACTTGCTTTGGTCATATTCGCCTATCTGTTCTGGATCGCCCGCCGCCTTGCGCCACTGCCTGACCCGGATCCCCACGAACGAGGACGCCTTGCGGGCCTCAGTCAACTGTTTCTCGGACTGGTTTTCCTGCAGATGTTCCTGGGCGGCCTCGTTGCCGGTCTCAATGCCGGTCTCACGTTCAACACCTGGCCATTGATGGATGGGCGCATTGTTCCAAACGGGCTGCTCGTGATGCAGCCGGTCTGGCTCAACTTCTTCGAGAACGTGATGACCGTCCAGTTCCAGCATCGGATGACGGCTTACCTTCTGGTCGTGCTCGGTCTTGCGCTGATGTACAGCACATTCAGGGTAAGCCGCCGTGCGGAACTGCGGCGGGCCGGCGCACACCTCGGCGGTTTCGTTCTGCTGCAGGCGGTTTTCGGTATCCTGACCCTCGTGTGGATGGTGCCTTTGCCGGTCGCATTGCTCCATCAGGGGTTCGCGGTGGTGGTTCTTGCCGCGTCGATAGATCATCTGGCCCTTCTGAAAGGGGCCTTCCCGGTCAGGGAACAGGTGGCAAAGACATAAAAAGAGCCCGCCAATTCGGCGGGCTCTGCTTTTTGGTGAGGACCTGCGGGATCAGCCTGACAGTGCCTGGTCCAGATCGGCAATGATGTCGTCGACATCCTCCAGACCGACGGAAACCCGCACCACGTCCGGCCCGGCGCCCGCGACCGTTTTCTGCTCGTCCGTCAGCTGCCGGTGCGTTGTGGAAGCGGGATGGATGATCAGGCTGCGGGTGTCGCCGATATTGGCCAGGTGCGAGAACAGCTCGACCTTTGACACGAGATTGACTCCAGCTTCGTAGCCGCCCTCGACACCGAACGTGAAGACCGCACCCGCGCCCTTGGGCATGTATTTCTGCTGCAGGGCGTGATGCTTGTCTTCGGGCAGAGCGGCGTAGGAGACCCATTTGACCTTGTCGTGACCCGACAGGTGAAGCGCCACCTTCTTGGCATTGTCCGAATGGCGCTGCATGCGCAAAGGGAGCGTCTCGATGCCTGTCAGGATCATGAAGGAATTGAACGGCGAAATCGCCGGGCCGAGATCGCGCAGCCCGAGCACCCTGCAGGCGATTGCGAAAGCGAAGTTGCCGAAGGTCTCATGCAGCACGACGCCCTGATATTCGGGTCGCGGCTGGGACAGCAGGGGATAATTGCCGCTTGCCGACCAGTCGAAGCTGCCGCCATCGACGATGATGCCGCCCATCGAATTTCCATGGCCGCCCATGAACTTGGTCAGCGAGTGCAGGACGATGTCCGCGCCGTGCTCGATCGGACGGCACAGATAGGGCGTGGCCATCGTATTGTCGACAACCAGCGGAACGCCCTTGGCTTTGGCGATTGCGGCAATGGCCTCGATGTCGACGACGATACCGCCCGGGTTGGCAAGGCTTTCAATGAAGATCGCGCGGGTTCTGTCGTCGATCGCCGCTTCAAAGGTGCCGAGATCCGCCGGATCGGCCCATTTGACGTTCCAGCCGAAACTCTTGAACGAGTGGTTGAGCTGATTGATCGAGCCGCCGTAAAGCTTGTTCGCTGCGACGATATTGTCGCCGGGCTGCATCATTGAGTGGAAACACAGCAGCTGGGCGGAATGGCCCGAAGCGGTGGCAAGCGCTGCGGTTCCGCCTTCAAGTGCCGCAACCCGTTCTTCCAGAACGGCGGTCGTGGGATTGGTGATGCGTGTATAGATGTTGCCGAAAGCCTGAAGGCCGAACAGGGAAGCCGCGTGATCGACGTCGTCGAACACGAAAGACGTCGTCTGGTAGATGGGGGTAGCCCGGGCCCCCGTCGCGGGATCGGGCGCCGCACCGGCGTGAATGGCAAGGGTTGAAAAACCCGGTATCTTGTCGCTCATCAAAAAACCTCCCTGTTTGAATTTCGGCCAGTTTGGCCGAAGCGGAAGGGAAGTCAAAGCAGGAAATTCCGGATTTAGCGATCAACGGAAAAAAATTTAGCGTCAATAGGTTAGGGGAGATCTACCGGGCAGGGCGCACACGGTTTCAACGAATTTTCGGCTATAGCCGGTCAACCCTGACGGTTGGACTGTCGCTTGCGAATATCGGTTTTCGCCAGAAAATAGACGCCGAAAAGCAGACCGGTGGCCAGCAAGGGCAGGCACCAGGCCAGCGGGGCGGTGTTACCGAGCACAGTGAGCATGACAGTCTCCAAGGACATTCTTTTTTGCCTTGCAAGGCTAATTACCGGCCGGGCATGTAAATAACGAGAAGAATTTCAGGAGATTTTTCAGACAATTAAATTAAAATTCGAATGAAACCGGCTGGTCCGCCGTGCATCAGTCGCGCTGGTCCACCTTGCTGAAGGCAGTCTTGTCTTCCGGTGAAACGGAAGCGACATTCCGCAGTGGGAAGGGATAGCCTTTTTTGCTGCCTTTCCGGTCCATCCGGATCAGCACAAGCAAGCCAGTGATCAGGACCAGAAATGCAATACCGGAATAGATGTTGAGCATTTCCAGAAATCCCCTGCCAATCTTCCGATAACACCGGAGCCAAACATGGCTCAGGTAGCGTGCAGTCTCGCTAAGACCCTAGCAGGAACACGCATAGGTTGAGAAGTGTGGGGAGTTACATTCCTGTGGATTTTGGAACAATACAGTGATCGAAAGAAAGGTTTCGAACCTAGCGAAGCATGCGGCCGCGGCGTTTTCGATCTTTGGACCCTGCTTGCAATGGAGGGTCTTCCGGTGCCCAGTGTTCGTCCCGCTCGGCGAAAGGGGACCCGGGTTCGGCGCGGTGGACCACGGCGAACAGCAGGAGGGCAATCAGCCCGGCCATGGCCATCAACACCCATTCCATCGCTGTAAACAGGGTCGGGTCCTGTGTCATTTCACGCTCTCCAGCAGACAAATCCGATCGCGGGTCCGACAGGCGCGAACCCGGACAAAGGACTATCAGGCGCGTATTGTGCGAAGCTGGTGTAAAGGGAAGGTGCCTCGGGCAAGCGGCGCAACGCTGCCGATAGGCTGCCTTCCGCCATCAAATGCTTCCAAATCGACGCTTTACGCTCTAACCGGGCTTTTTCCCGGAAAGGCCGCGGTGCTGGAAGCCGGACTTGAGGGAAGGCCGTTTGGAAGACAGTGTTCTGGAATTGACGCCTGCCCAGCCGATCTCACCGGACAAACGGCCATATTCTATCTTCGGGCAGCGGTCCATGATGACCTTGATACCTGCGGCTTCCGCCCGTTTTGCAGCCTCGTCGTGGCGCACGGTTAGCTGCATCCAGATCACCTTCGGCAGGTTTCCCTTGGCGAGAACCTGGTCGACGATCTGTCCCGCGGCTTCAGAATTGCGAAATATGTCGATCATGTCCGGCACGCCAGGAAGGTCGTCTAGAGACGGGTAGACCCTCTGTCCCAGGATCTCCTTGCCTGCCTGCCCGGGATTGACCGGCCAGACCTCGTAGCCCTTGGCCAGAAGATATTTCAGCACAAAATAGGAGGGCCGGACGGTGTTGGCACTGGCGCCCACCATCGCGACGGTTTTCACCTCGTCCAGAATGCTCTTTATGTAGGTGTTGGAATAGCTGTCGTGATTCATGCGCTGGAGGTCCTTCGGTAGGCCGCGCTATCCAATGCGAAATGCCCCATGCAGTATCCTTATCTTCGAATTGGATGTTGTCCATCCCGTAACTGATAAAGAAATAGCATTGAAATGAATAATTTAGTAAATCTAAAATATGAAAATATTTATTGATAGTCATACTTGTTTATTTGGTTGTAAATTATGTTTTGAGAACATGGCAGCCTCCCCAGGAGGACAGGTTGCGATAAATAGATTTCACTTTTAATGCGTTCGCGTAAAATTAAAATTAACTTGTAACTGAACATCAGTCCCTACTAAAATACATCTATTAGTGGAAATTTATCAATAAAAATTCTTTAGGGCGTACCTATGAGTAGCAAGAATATAGAAAAAGATGATGGTTACGTCGATAAACTCAGGAAGACGATTCCGGGGGATTTAACAGCGATCTACTTAAGCTTTAGGGTTGTAGTTGCTTCCGTATATGACTTTGTTCCAGTCGAAACAGTTTCAGCTGAATCTCTCGCCGAAAGCTTGACTTATGTTACGTACCTTGTTCGATTTATGCTTCCGCTTTCCCTAGTTGCTATGTTATATTTATATTTTGTGTCGGAGGTGACCAGCATTATTCAAATAGTCGTGATTATAATTTCATATATATTTTGGATGGTGTCTCTTGATATCAATGCGATATCATTCGTTCTGCAGAATTTTGACTCGATTACAATTCTTGGCCCATATGGTGATATAGTCCTTCGCGACAGAGTTACGTTTATAGGTATTACACTACTATGGACATTCTCCATTCCGGTAATTTACTCTATCGCACAAAATTTTGGATGGATGGGGAATGCTACCTCTGATGAAGGGGAAGATTTAGATGATTAAATATTCTTATATGCTGGGCCTGTCTCTGATTGTTTGGAGTATTTCATTTCATGAGGTTTATGCAAATGATCATTACAAGGTTGCCGATAGAAAAAATATTTCACGGAATGTTTTTTTGACAGCAGATTATGCTGGCTGGCTGGCGCAAGTTCAGGAGTTTGGATCAGGGCGCACGCAAGAAGAGCAGGCAAAGAAGGCTGAAAAATTCAATGTTCTCAAGAAAAATCATTGCCACTTTTTGTCACGTGAAGATGTCAATAAAAACGTTGTATGGTACATGATCAATAACGGCGCTTTATCTGAAAATATTCGAGGTGCCGCGAAGATTAGAGTTTATGCTAGGCATTATTCTTATGGAATTACAACTGATGGTCAATCTAGGAAGCTTGACCACGATAACAGTTATCCAACCCTCAGAGAGATCAACATAAACCCTGACATAATTAATGCCGATTGGAAAAAGCGCGTTGTTTTCTTCACCACTAAAAGTGATTTGGTGGAAATAGATATTTCGGCACAGCGAAAAGACTTGAAGAAAGTATTTGATGGAAAGTATTTTATTGTTTCTAATAAAAATATAATAAAAGATAATCTAATACCAGCCTGCCGTCGGAACAATATTCTTCTCGGGTGGTTTAACTAAAGTAAATATTCCGTCATTTTAAATTGTCATTCGCGTTTTTGTCTGTCTGGTCCTTTCTGAACTCCTTGCGGATCATCAGCTTGAGGCCTGACCACACGGCATCGACCGCGCAAACTTTCACATCCACAAGTCCCATCGGCAGGCAGATCTCGCGGATCACGTCCTCGGTGACATCGGTCGGCACCTTGCTCGACTTCTTGGGCCAGGAGACCCAGATCATGCCATCCGGGTGAAGAACCGCGCGGAGCTGGCCGAGCCAGTGAACCAGATCGTTCCGCCTCGTGACAAAGACATGCGCGCAGCCCAGTCCTGGATCCGGTGCGGCGAGAAGCGTCTGGCCGGGGACTTCACGGTCCAGCAGCTCCGCGATCTGCGCCGGCATCTCGTGCCGCCAGCAGGTCATTTCAGGTTTCAGGCCGAGTTTGGCCGACAGAGGCCGGCCGGAATAGCCTGCCTGGGGCATCAGCTGTCGGTCCACTCCGGCTTGCGCTTCTGCAGGAAGGCCGAGATCCCTTCTTCGGCGTCCCTTGCCATCATGTTATCCACCATGGTCTGGGCGGCGAAATCATAGGCCTCGGAAAGCGGCATCTCGAGCTGCCGGTAGAAGGCTTCCTTGCCTATCCGGAGTGTCTTGGCCGATTTGGACGCGATCACCGACGCGTATTTCTGAACGACCTGTTCGAGGTAGTCCGCCGCCACGATCCGGTTGATGAGGCCGAAGTCCTTGGCGGTCGAAGCATCAATGCTCTCGCCGGTCAGCAGCATTTCCATGGCCTGTTTTGGCGCGACATTGCGCGAAAGGGCCACCATCGGCGTCGAGCAGAACAGGCCGATATTGACACCGGGTGTGCAGAAGGTCGCCGTATCGGTGGCGATTGCCAGATCGCAGGAGGCGACAAGCTGGCAGCCCGCCGCCGTGGCGACACCCGTGACAACTGCGATCACCGGTTTCGGCAGGCGGACGATCTGCTGCATCAGATCGGAACACTGCCGCATGATCCTTTCATAGGTGGCCTTGCCGCCATCGGCCTCGGCCCGTGCGGCGGTCAGCTCCTTCAGGTCATGTCCGGCGCAGAACACCTTGCCTTCCGCGCCGAGCAGAATGACGCGTACGTCCGGATCTTCCGCAGCCTTTGTCAGTTCATCGGCGAGGGCGGTCATCATCTCCGTGGAAAGGGCGTTCATCCGGTCCGGGCGTTGCATCACGATCCGGTAGACGCCTTCGTGCAGAAGGGTCGCGAGCATGGGGTTCTGGACGTCGTCATTTGCGGCGGTGTCGGACATGAGGGCTCCCTGCTGATCCTTGTTGTTGCCGATATTATAGCCGATGAGCACCGCACCGCGATAGGCAAGGTGCAATGAACCTCGGCCGATCACAGATCGTTTATCGGCGATGGAGATCATCCCGCTGGCAGTTCTGCGATGATCGGCTATTCTTTTCGCCATGTGCAGGCTTGTTTCCTTCCGCTTTTCATTCTGCGCACTTCTGGGCGTCTTTCTTGCCCTGTCTCCGGCCAGGGCAGGAGAACAGGTGGATGTGGCGCTTGTTCTGGCGGTCGATGTTTCGCGCTCCATGTCTCCGGAAGAACTTCTGATCCAGCGCAAGGGGTATGCGGCGGCAGTCTCCAGTCCGGATGTCGTGCGCGCCATCGAACTCGGCGCTTATGGCCGGATCGCGATGATGATGTTCGAATGGGCCAATGACGGCCACGCCCGCGAGATCGTCGCATGGTCGGTCATCGAAAATCAGGCCGATGCCTTCGGCTTTGCGGAAAAGATCCTCGCCGACACCACATACGGCCAGCGCCGGACCTCCATATCGGGTGCTATCCGGCACGCCGCCTCACTTTTGAAAGAGGCGGACTATTCCGCCGACAGGCGCGTCATCGACATTTCGGGTGACGGCCCCAACAATCAGGGAACCCCTGTGACCCTGGCGCGCGACGCAGCGGTCGAAAGCGGTCTTGTCATCAACGGCCTGCCGCTGATGACAAGAGGTGGCGTTGGATACCAGTTCAACATTCCGGACCTGGATGAATATTACCGGCGCTGCGTGATCGGCGGTCCGGCAAGCTTCGTGATCCCGGTCAATGACTGGGCCCAGTTTCCCGAGGCCGTCCGCCGCAAGCTGATCCTGGAGATCGGCGGTCTGACACCGCCTGAAGTCCCGAGGATCATTCCGGCGCAAATCACCTTCGGGGAACCTTACGATTGCCTTGTCGGAGAGAAGATCTGGCGCAAGATGCGCGATCAGTATTTCTGGGACCAGTAGGCCGCAATCTTATGTCCGTTTGAACGCGATACGCTCTATCCGCCGTTTCGCCGCCGTCTGCGCCGTTCGCCACCGGAGCCGTCCCCTTGTGAGGGCGTCTTTCGCGCCGGGATCTCGACGGTTTGTCTCAGGTGCGGGAAGGGATCGACCTTGTTTGGCAGCGCCATGGCGTTGATGAAATGCTCCTGAAACCTGGGTTCCAGTGCGGTTTCGATCTTTTCGATGTCCCGAACGGTCTGCTCGACCTCCCGGCGGTGGCCACGGTTCAACAGCGCCATGCGCGCGCCGGTTCCCGCAGCGTTGCCGACACCGGCAACACCGTCCAGCGGGCAATCCGGGATCAGACCCAGGATCATCGCGTATTTCGGATCGATATAGCTCCCGAAGGCTCCGGCAAGGCGAATGCGGTCAAGCCGATAAGTGCCGAGCTTGTCCTGCAGCAGTTTCACGCCGGCATAAAGCGCGCCCTTGGCAAGCTGGATCGCGCGGATGTCGGTCTGCAGGATGGAGATCTGCACTCCGTCATCGGCGATCACATAGGAGAACGTCCGGCCGTGCGCCTGAACGCGCGACGTCCGCTCCGCCATCGCGCCGTCGATGACGCCATCTTCGGTAATGAGACCCGCCAGAAACATCTCGGCCACTGCCTCGATGATCCCCGACCCGCAAATGCCGGTAACGCCGACACTGTCGATCTTCTCGGCGAAACCGTCCTCGTCCGACCATTCGTCGACGCCGATCACCTTGAAGCGCGGTTCCAGCGTTTCCTTGTCGATGCGGATGCGCTCGATGGCGCCGGGCGCTGCACGTTGTCCGGAGGAAATCTCCGCGCCCTCGAAGGCGGGCCCGGTGGGGGAGGAGGCCGCGAGCAGGCGGTCCTTGTTGCCGAGGATGATTTCCGCGTTGGTGCCGACATCGACGAGCAGGGTGATGTCATCGCGGCTGTAAGGGCTTTCGGCAAGCGTCGCCGCTGCAGCGTCGGCGCCCACATGCCCGGCGATGCAGGGCAGCATATAGACCCGCGCCCCGGGATTGAGATCCAGGCCGAGATCGCGCGCATTGAGCCCCATGGCATCCGAGGCCGCCAGTGCGAAGGGCGCGCCGCCCAGTTCCACCGGGTCGATGCCGAGAAACAGGTGATGCATCACCGGGTTGCCCACAAACGTGGCGTCCAGCACGTCGGTGCGCTGGGCGCTGACATCGCCAACAAGCTTGTCGACCAGGGCATTGACGGCATCGCGCACCGTCCGGGTGAGATCCGGCAGTTTGGACGGGTTCATCTGAACATAGGAGACGCGCGACATCAGGTCTTCGCCGAAGCGGAT
The DNA here is from genome assembly GCF_947496995.1 of uncultured Roseibium sp. Classification (GTDB taxonomy): domain Bacteria; phylum Pseudomonadota; class Alphaproteobacteria; order Rhizobiales; family Stappiaceae; genus Roseibium. The sequence continues at coordinate 921,825 of NZ_CANMFD010000002.1, read as the reverse complement.
CTGCGGGTTCGATGTCCCCGCCGAGGCGACGGTTCGTCCGTTCTGTAGATTGCACAAGTGAGCGGCGATGGTGGTGGAGCCGATATCGACGGCAAGGCCGTAGACCGCCTCCTTCTCATCCGGCCAGAGTGCGACCACAACCGGGGCTGAAACCAGGTCCTGATGGATCGCAGCGGTGACTTGCCATTTTCCCTTGCGCAGGAGTGACTGGACCTGCGGCAGAAGGATGGGGTCGAACGTGAGATTGGCAAGGCCGGTTTTTGTTGCGAGTGCCTCGCGCAGCCGGTCGATATCGCCGCGCGGGGTTTCCATGTCCGGTTCGTCAATCTCGATGCCAACCAGCGTGATGGCGCTGTCCGGCTCGATATGCCGGGCTTCCGCCCGCTTGCGCACCACCTGCCGATTGGTCTGCGCATCGGTGGGAACATCCACCACAAGGTCGCCCAGGATCTTCGCCTGACAGGACAGACGCCGGTCGGCGGCCAGGTTGCGCAGGCTGGCATAGCGGGTCTCCGCCTCGCTCGCGCCTTCAAGGTTTTCCGCCGAACTGGTCAGGTTTTCCTTGGCAAAGGTGCCCTCGGACACGGAGATCTGGCAGCGCCCGCAAATCCCGCGCCCGCCGCACACCGATTCCACATAAACCCCGAGTGACCGCGCCGCATCAAGCAGCGGCGTTCCAAGCGGAAACGTTCCCCGGCGGCCGCTGGGCTGGAAGACGACTTTGGCGAGTTTGGCGGTTTCGGTCATGGCTGCGATTTTATCTGTCCCGGCGTAGTCTTAAATTTTTCTCGGGGAGTTACCCCCACCCCTAACCCCTCCCCACAAGGGGGAGGGGGATACGCTCCATATTTGCTGCAACCGCTTCATCTTTTCAGCGGCCTTGATCGCATGAAGGAAGCACCGCCTCTCGACGCGCAAAACCCCTCCCCCTTGTGGGGAGGGGATTGGGGTGGGGGTCTCTTCCTTCACCGCAACAGCTCACTGTGCACATTCCATTTCCGGCAGCTCACTCCGCCGCCCGGCGCCCGGCGCGTCCGCCCCTGCGGCGGCCGACTGCGGCTGCGGGAGTGTCCTGTGGTGCGGCGCTCGCTCCGGGGGCGGCCGGCTGGTGATCCCGGTAAGTTCGGATCCATGTCTGGCAGTTCGGATCGGTGCCATTCAGCACGTTGGCGGCGCGCACCGCTTCCATTTCCTGCGGGCGGCACGGGTTCATGATGGCCGAGGTCATGCCGGCGCCGATGACCATCGGTATGAAGCCCGCATTGATGCCGTGGCGGTGCGGCAGGCCGAAGGAGATGTTGGACAGGCCGCAGGTCGTGTTGACCTTCAGTTCCTCGCGCAGGCGTCGCAGCAGATGGAAGACCTGCCTGCCGGCGGTTCCCATGGCGCCAATCGGCATGACCAGCGGATCGACGACGATGTCATGCGCGGGAATGCCGTAATCGGCGGCGTGTTCGACGATCTTTTTGGCAACGGCGAAACGCACGTCCGGGTCTTCGGAAATGCCGGTCTCGTCGTTGGAGATCGCGACAACCGGCACGTTGTACTTCTTGATGAGCGGCAGGATCGCTTCCAGCTTTTCCTCTTCGCCGGTTACCGAATTGACAAGCGGGCGGCCCTTGGCGACTTCCAGCCCAGCCTTGATCGCGGCGGTGACCGATGAATCGATGGATAAGGGAACATCCGTAAGCTCTTGAACAATTTCAAGAGTCTTGACCAGAAGCGGCGGTTCGGTCTCATTCGGATTAACCGCCGTCACTCCGGCATTGATGTCGAGCATGGTGGCGCCGGCGGCGACCTGGGCCAGCGCGTCGGCCCGGACGGTGTCGAAGTTGCCTTCGATCATTTCGGCAGCCAGTTTCTTGCGGCCGGTCGGATTGATCCGTTCGCCGATGACGCAGAACGGCTGATCGAAGCCGATAACGACTTCCCTGGTGGCGGAGGCGACTACGGTGCGGGTCATTTAGGCACTTTCGGTGGCGGTCAGGGAGGAGGAAGGCGCATGAAAGGACCAGCTCTTGCGGTCACACAGCCAGTTGGAGGTCTTTTCGATGCCGCCGAACGGATAGACATGAATTTGCGCGAGCTGGCACTCCGGCTGGCTGACGAGGCGGATCTCGAGCGGATCGACCATCGTTTCCGGGTCGTAGCCCGCCAGCATGGAGACCACGGCGCCGCCGCGTTTTTTGAGAAAGTTCAGCGAATTTTCGACGCCGGCGAAGGCCGCGTATTTGAGCAGTGTGGTCATCTTGGCCGGTCCTGCGACACCGACATGGACCGGGAACCTGTTGCCCCAGGCGCGAAGCTCGTCCAGCCACAGGCTGACGCGGTGCGGATCGAAGCCGAACTGGGTGACAATCCGGAATTCCGCGTCGCTGTTCACGGCGATCTCATGTTTGCGGCTGAGGAACGACCTGATCACCTCGGGACTGATATCCGGTGCGCCCTCGGGGTGACCTGCAACCGCGATCTTGCGAATGCCAAGCCTGTCGAAAAGACCCGATTCCAGCATATCGACGGATGAGGTGAGGGGGCCGGGAGTTTCCGCCTCGCCGGCGATCGCCAGCACTTCGGTGACGCCGGCTTCCCGTGTGAGACGCTTGATCCGCGTCTCGAATGCCTCGAAACTCGGATAGCGGCGCGCGGCCATATGCGGAACGGCGATGAGGTTGTTTTCGCTCAACGTGCGGGCGGCGGCGACGATCATGTCTTCCGGCGCGTTGCCCAGATCGGTGACATAGACCTGAGTGCCTGCCGGGATATAGGCAAGCAGTTCGGTCTTTTCGACCACCTGCCTGGGTGACATTTCGGTGGAGGCGGCAAGCCGCCCGGTCGCTGACGGGCGCTGATCACTCATTTTCCGTGCCTCCGCTTGCAAGCAGGGTTTTCAATCGCTCTTTCGGATAGGCGGCGGTGAGCTCACTCAGGGCCGTTTCCGCTTCCGCTTCAAGATCGTCCGAGACGTCGACAGGGTCGGCGCGGCGCCATTCGGCCATATAGGCCTCGCTGTCCTTCGCGCCGATGCGCATGGCGCAGGCGTCGATCGCTTCCATGAAAACGGGTGGCATTTCCCGGCGCGCGGATTTCCGCCCCTTCTTCACCAGGATCTGTGCCGGGATATCCCGCCAGTAGACGATGATCTTCTGTGCCATGGTCTGTTGGTCCTCTTGGGAATATCAATGCAGGAAACCGGGTTTTCCGGTCGGCCCGATAGCGGCAGAAACACGTGAAAAACCGACTTGTCCCAAAGGGATTGCAGGATGTTTCAGGTTTTGGCTTCAGTTCCAAGAAACGGGGCCAGCAGCCCGTATCCCGTGCGGCGCATTTCAAACGGCAGCGACAGCCGCTCCGCGGCCCGGCGCGCGGCGTCTTCCAGCGCAGGGTCGTCGGTCTGCGCGAGGTACAGAACCCGCGTATAATGGGCGAAATACATGTCCCTGAGATCCGGGTGCCAGTCGAGACCGAGCGGTTCGATCACCATGGTCTGAAAATGCCGGGCGAGGAAATCCGTCAGGTAGAAGGTTCCCAGCTGGTCCTCCTCCATCCGGTCGAAGGCGTCCGGACCGGAGAAGAAGGCATAACAATGCGCGCCTTCGATCCGGCGCGCGCCGGTTTCCTCAAGCACCCTGTCCAGAAGACCGCCGGTCCCGCAATCCCCATAGGCGACCAGAATGTCCGAATAGATATCCCGGTTCATGAGGATGACGCGGCGCACCTCGTCGGGGATTTTCTCCGGCGAATTGTGCAGCTTGGCGGGAAGGCAGGTGAGATCGACATGGTCGAGCCCGTTGATGTCGCGGATGGCGACGATTTCGCGGGCCAGGGCGCCGCAGGCGATGACCAGAACGCGGCCGATCCTGTCGTCCGCGCTGTCATCGGTCTCCAGCGGAAAGAGAGGCTCACCCGCACGCATGTCGGCAGCCTCCTGGAACATGGCTGTCAGCCCTTGTTGGCAAGCTGGTTGTGGCGGCGGGCGATCAGGTCCTTCGCCATCTCCACCGCGACCGCCGCATCCCGGCAATAACCGTCAGCACCGACAGCATCACCGAATTCCTGGTTCAGCGGCGCACCGCCGACGAGCACGATATAATCGTCCCTGATGCCCTTGGCCTTCATCTCGTCGATGACGACCTTCATGTAGGGCATCGTCGTGGTCAGAAGGGCAGACATGCCGACGATGTCGGGCTGGTGTTCTTCAATGGCGGCGAGATAGTTTTCGACCGGATTGTTGATGCCGATATCGATCACTTCGAATCCGGCGCCTTCCATCATCATCGACACCAGGTTCTTGCCGATGTCGTGGATGTCGCCCTTGACGGTGCCGATCACCATCTTGCCGACCTTCGGCGCACCGGTTTCGACCAGCAGCGGGCGCAGGATGCCCATGCCCGCTTTCATGGCATTGGCTGACAGAAGAACTTCGGGCACGAATAGAATGCCGTCCCGGAAGTCGATCCCGACAATGCGCATGCCTTCCACGAGAGCTTTGGTCAGAACGTCGTAAGGTGTCCAGCCGCGGCCCAGAAGGAGATTCACTCCTTCTTCGATTTCCTCCTTGAGACCGTCGTAAAGGTCGTCATGCATCTGTTCGACGAGTTCGTCGTCGGACAGGGAGGCGAGATCGATATCGTCTTCGTCAGACATGGGCAGCTCCAAGGGGCGCGAGGGCCGGCAATCGTGATAAAACCTTATGCTGCAAGCCGGATTAGGCGATATCTCCAATGCGACACGGCAAGTCGTTTACGCGACAGCAGGGCTCCGGGGGCTTGTTCCCCAAGGGGTGCCGCGAGCAGTATGGGAAGTGTCGCCGGTTCATTTGATGACGCCGGCAATCGGTCGACTGGTGGATGATACGGATGAAGTGCAACCGCGTGAGAGGCTGTCGGGCTGAAAGACGTGACTCGGCTTACAGGAGACGGTCACCAGGAGGCTACGGATGCATCACGCGTGGGTTCCGTAACGGCTGTTCCCGCTAACGGCTACGGAGGCTTCCCCTATCCCGGCGACAGTGACCAGCTACGATCCCAATGACGCGCTTCGTGCGCGGCAGTTCAACCGCTGCCTGACGCAAAAGGGATATGAAGTCATTTCCCGTCCGGTCTGCGCCGACGAGCGTGATGCGCTTGCCTGTACGAGCCGCGCCGGACAGGCGCGGGCGGCCCGGATGAGCTGTGTCTCCGACGAACCAGGCATCGCCAGCCGATGGCTCAGGACGCGGTGAGCGTGACCAGGGAGACCTTGTGGGCGGAGCGGCTGGAAGCCGACAGCGCTCTCACAAGGTGTTCGTCAGGGTGACACCGCGAAGCTGGCGGCCCAGGTGTTCTTTCCGCTTCGAGGTGAATTGATGATCTTAAGCTCCAGATTCGAGCCGCCGAGGCACCTGCGGACCCAGTCCGCAAGGGAGAACGCATAGTTCATGTTCATGTCCCTTCCAGGGTGATCTGTAAGACTTTGTATGGTGTTGTTGAATTTTGAACTGTTTCTGCCCGATGCAAACCGCATTTTCACCTTCGTAAGGGACCCGTCGAATTTCAGAGCCCAGCCAAGGCACTCCTCTTGGCGGCTGCCGGCAAGAGCGCAAAGGCTCCCGTGTGCCTGGCCGTCAATGAGACTGCTGATCTGTGCCATCCAGTCCGGATCGTTTGTGAGAGGGTTGAACGGGTTTGCCGGAAAATTGTAAATCGGTATGTCTTTGTCGATGCTCAGGATCTGACTTGCGGTAATCTCAGGGTTCATGTTCATGCTAGCCTGAGGATGGATGATATTCATGACGCCATCGTCCTCAGGACCGTAGTTTTCTATATAATTCTCCGCGGCTCGGCTGTTTCTTGGCGGTTTCCGGCAGTAAGCCGGAGCCATGTAGCAGCGCATCGTGGTCAGGTCAGTGATGCCGACATAGGAGACGAGCGGAAGCCGGCGCCGGAGCGCCCACATCCTTGCCATTAGCGGTGTGCTGCTGAGCGCATTCCTGAAAGAGTTCGCACGCAAGCGTGTCATCACCAACTGGGCGCGGTTGTCGTTCTGGTATCTCCTCACAGTGACACCAGCGCCCACGTAACCGCTCACTGCAGCGTCATCTAGATCGAGATCGCGCCGTCCACTTGTCTGTATCTGCCGCTCCAGTTTTTCCAGCAATTCGCCGTATTGATCCTGTTTGCCCCTGGAAGCCAGCACTCTCACCTTGGCGATAGCAGTGAGAACCGCAAAGTTGCGTCCTGGACCAGCCGGCATCTTCATGGCTTCAGTCACAGGCTGCATCGTGAGGGATTGGCGAAAGCCTCGCCCGTACCAGTGCTTCGTCTCGTAATTTTTAAGATAGATGAGATACTGATCGTAACCCATTAACGGCATGCGAAAGCTTCCTTTGGCAGTTGTTGCCGGGAACATCCCGAGGCCCGCTGTTCAGGCGCTCCGCAGCCAGGCGGAGCGCTTCCCGAACGAGGCATCTGCTCCGGCAAGCTTGATATTCTGGTCGCGTGAAATCTCTCTTCGAGATCATCAGCCAAAGGTTACGACAATTGACAGAGGGCCACCTGTGCCGCAGGGCACAGCAAAAACGGCAGTGCGCGTAAGAGGAAAGCTCGCCTGTTTCGAAGCTGAGGGTGGACCTGACGCCTCGCAGTTGTTTCGCGGTCAGGAGCGAGGCGGGGTTCGTGCCCTAGAACAGCCCCTCGATCTGCCCGTTGTCATCCAGCCGGATGTGATTGGCTGATGGCACGCGTGGCAGGCCGGGCATGGTCATGATGTCGCCGCAGACGGCGACAATGAAACCGGCGCCGGCGGCCAGGCGCACTTCGCGCACCGGGACGCTGTGGCCGGTCGGGGCCCCGCGCAGTTGCGGATCCGTCGAAAAGGAATACTGGGTCTTGGCCATGCAGACCGGCAGATGGCCGAACCCGTCTGCCTCCCACCGCCTGAGCTGATCGCGCACGGACTTGTCCGCCAGGACCTCGTCAGCCCGATAGATCCGCTTGGCGATGGTCTCGATCTTCTCGAACAAGGACAGGCTGTCTTCATAAAGCGGCGCGAACTGGGCCGTGCCACTTTCGGCAAGCGCCGCGACGTGTTCCGCCAGCGCTTCCGTGCCCGCCGAACCGTCGGCCCAATGGGTGGCGAGGATCGCCTCGACGCCGAGTTCGGCGCAATAGTCCTTCACCGCCTGGACCTCCGCCTCCGTGTCCGCCGTGAAGTGGTTGATGGCGACAACCGCCGGAACGCCGAACTGTTTGATGTTCTCGATGTGCCGGCCAAGGTTGGCGCAGCCCTTGGTCACGGCCTTGACGTTTTCAGCGCCCAGATCGTCCTTGCCGACACCGCCGTTCATTTTCAGCGCGCGTATAGTGGCGACGATGACGACGGCATCCGGATGGAGCCCGGCCTTGCGGCATTTGATATCGAAGAACTTCTCCGCACCGAGATCGGCGCCGAAGCCGGCTTCGGTGACGACGAAGTCCGCCAGCTTGAGGGCGGTTGCGGTTGCGGTCACGGAGTTACAGCCATGGGCGATATTGGCGAAGGGGCCACCGTGGATGAAGGCGGGATTGTTTTCAAGCGTCTGGACCAGGTTCGGCTGCAGCGCTTCCTTCAGGAGAACGGTCATCGATCCGTCGGCTTCCAGGTCCCGGGCGGTGACTGCGGAGCGGTCGCGGCGGTAGGCGACGATGATGTTGCCCAGGCGCCGCTGCAGGTCGTCGAGGTCGGTCGCCAGGCAGAGGATTGCCATGATTTCCGAAGCCACGGTGATGTCGAACCCGGATTCGCGCGGAAAGCCGTTGGCAACCCCGCCGAGCGAGCAGACGACAGACCGGAGCGCCCGGTCGTTCATGTCGATGACCCGCCGCCAGGTCACCCGGCGCTGGTCGATTTCGAGCTCGTTGCCCCAGTAGATATGATTTTCGATCAGTGCCGCGAGCAGGTTGTGCGCCGAGGTTATGGCGTGGAAATCGCCGGTGAAATGCAGGTTGATGTCTTCCATCGGCACCACCTGGGCATAGCCACCACCGGCCGCGCCGCCCTTCATGCCGAAACACGGCCCGAGCGAGGGTTCGCGCAGACAGATCATCGCGTTTCTGCCGATCCGGTTGAGACCGTCGCCGAGGCCGACCGTCGTCGTCGTCTTGCCTTCACCCGCCGGTGTCGGGTTGATTGCGGTGACGAGGACCAGCTTGCCGTCCTTGCGGCCATTGAGGGTCTTCAGGAAGTCAGCGGAAATCTTGGCCTTCGTCCGGCCATAGGGCAGAAGCGCTTCTTCGGGGATATCCAGCCGTGCGCCGATCTCTGCGATGGGTTTCATGCTGGCGGCACGGGCAATGTCGATATCGCTGGCCATTGGCTCTTGCTCCAAGCGTTTTCTGATTTATCGGGGATTGAGTGGATTGAGACCGCTGTGCCCCCTTTGCATGAACGCTACGGGTGAGGGCGGTGCAGCAATTGTTTCATATGCGACAGGATGGGCCCCGGAAGCGACGGTTTCACGGCATCCCCGGGCGAGACCGAGATCTTCGGTTACTGTGAGAGGGGTATGCTGCGGTGCACCCGCGGCATAGGCGGCGTTCGGACGTAGCCGCGACGCGGAAAGATTGAACTTCTCTGTGGCGCAGGATCGTGACGAAAAACAGCAGCACGGTCAAGATGGCGAGCACGAAGCCGATCCTTATCATGACTTCACCGTCCTGGTGGATTGCCTGCACGATGCCGGGGATCAGGAGGGCACGCAGGACACTCAAGCCGTACAGCATAAATGCCGGTTTTGTACGGCCTGCGCGAGGCGTCGCATCGCGCCGCGCGCGGCGGATCATCCGGCCCCGGGATCATTTTTTCGTATTGGTCTATTGTTCGGTGTTGTGCATTTTAACGGACATGAGGAACGCGCCGGCCGCAACCAGAACCATTCCCCCCGTTTCCCGCGCTGTGGGCAACTCGCCAATCAGGATCACACTCCAAAGAGCAGCAAACAGAAGATATGTCGTGTCGAAGACGCCTACGGTCGGCGACGGCGCCAGTCTGTAGGCCTGTGCGACGGCTGTGGCGATGATCGCGAGAAAAACGCCGAGCACAGCGAACACAAACCAGTCTTCAGGCATCAACGGCTGCCAGACCGCAAGGGCGAATGCGTCCTGTTCGTCAGGCATAAACTGCGCAATACCGAGAAGGACCGCGCCACTGGAGATTACGAGTGTCACATTCAGGTTCCATGCCAGAACCATAGGGGCTTCTGACTGGCATCTGCTGCGGGTGAGGATGGCGGCAATCGCATAAAAGAGAGCCGCGAGCAGAGGCAGGAGTGTCACCAACGTCAGAGTGCCGACATCCGGTGACACCGCCAGCGCCACGCCTGCAAGTGTGAAAAGAACCGCGATCCACTGCTGTCGGCCTATCTTTTCCCGAAGCAGGAAATGCGACATGACCGCCATCCAGGCCGGGGACGAATAATAGCACGCTGCAGCGAGGGGAAGTGACATCGAGGGGAGCGCTGCATAATAGCAAAACCACATTCCGGTGAGGCAGAGGCTGCGGGCCCAGACCCAGGTCGGCCGCCTGGGAAGTAGGTTTGCCGGATGAGACAAAGTGCAAATCGCGGCTGCGATCACGGCACCAGCCACAAGCGAGCGCAGAAAAACGATCTGTCCGAGACCGAAGCGGTCGCCCGTGATTTTCACGAAGGCGTCGGAAAGCGACAGCAAAAAGACCGCAAACAGAATCGAGACGATGCCGAGCGTGCGGGAATCCATTCGGTTCAAATTTGAAGCTATCCATTCCATAATAGATGAAGAACAGACATCAACATGTTAGAAAATCGAATTATCGTCTAAAATAGATGAGATTTTGGAATGGAAAACATCACGCGAGCCTTGCCTCATCTCGGCCGTCTTCGCCCGTTCGAGGCGGCGGCGCGTCTGGAGAGTTTCACGGAGGCGGCGGTCGAACTGCGGCAAACTCAGACCGCAGTCAGTAAACAGATTGCCGCCTTGGAAGAGGATCTGGGCGTTCGTCTGTTTGAGCGCCGGAACCGGGCCGTGTTTCTGACCGAAGAAGGACGCCGGTTCGGAGAGGTGGTGAGTGCTGCGCTGGGCGACATAGCGGCCGAAGCGGCCGAGCTCCGTGGAGGCGGGCGTCCGGGCGGACTGCTGCTTCATTGTCAGTTATGTGAGGCGTTCTACTGGCTTATGCCGCGCCTGTCGCGTTTTCACGAACGCAATCCGGGTATTGAACTTCGGGTGGTAAGCTCCCTGGCGCCATTGACTCAAGCTACCGAGCCCTTCGACGTTGCAATTCAGACTTCCGGGCGCGCTTCGGGCAGTGCCCGTCTCGCTTTCACGGCATCTGACGAGATTTTCCCGGTTGTGTCCCCCAGGCTGATTGAGGGAAAACAGCTTCCTCTGTCCCTGGGGGACCTGGCAGACTTTCCCTTGCTCTCACACAGAGTGCTTCCGAAGGACTGGATGGATTGGCCGGATTGGTTCAACGTGGTTGGTACGCCTTTGCGGCGCGACATCCGCACGATCACCTTTGACAGCTTTCCGCTTGTGCTTCAGGCCGCTGTTGCAGGTCAGGGCATGGCCTTAGGCTGGGGACGGACCGTGGAGAGCCTTCTGGACGAAGGCAAGTTGATACGGCCCTGTCGGGAAATCGTAGAGCGCCCGACCGAAATTTCGGTTTTTCGGGGCACCAGATCCGGTAATCACCGGGAAATTCAGGGGCTCCTTGACTGGCTCCGGGATGAATTTTCAAGACCGGTCTGATTGTGCCCGTAGTCTCCCAAAAAGCGACATTGCGATTGCAATGTCTGCCCAAACGGATTTTAGTTCCGTCATGACAGATAAGCATATCCTCGCGCGATTGCCTGCGCGCCTCAAGAAAGCCCGGCGGGCACAAGGGCTGTCGCTTGAAGCGGTAGAAAAGCTTTCGGGCGTCTCGCGCTCCATGGTGAGCCAGATCGAACGCGGCGAATCCAATCCCACCGTCGCGACGCTGCTCAATCTGACCCGGGCGCTGAATGTCGACTTTGCCGGCCTGCTGGGTGAGGAAACAGCGGAGGACCGGGTCGAAATTCTGCATGAGCATCAGACCCCTGCGCTGGACCGTGCCGGAGACGGCTGCAAGATACGCATTCTCTCGCCGCCGCAGGACGCAGGCCGCCACGAAGTTTATGAGCTGATATTCACGCAGGGCGGTGTGCTCGACAGCAGGCCGCATGAACGGGGCACCCGCGAGCAGCTGATCGCCGAGGACGGGCAACTGCAGGTGACCTCCGGTGTCGCCAGCGGCATTATCAGCAAGGGCGACACCGCCCGCTATGCCGCCGACGTGCCTCATTGCATCGAGGCGGTCAACGGACCTGCGCGGGCCATATTGCTTGTGGTGAAGTTCTAGGAACGCCCCGGAAACAAATTTCCGTCATACTGGAAAGTGAATCTTTTATTCCGAATGAAAATCCGGCATAGTGGATGAAAGATCCATTTTGCCGGAGAAGCCCCGTGTCCGACGCTTTCCTGACCTATATCACCGAGACCCTGAAAGAGATCGAAGCCGAGGGACTTTACAAACGAGAGCGGCTGATCACCTCGCCGCAAGGCGGGCGTATCACGGTCGGGGGCAGGGAAGTCATCAACCTTTGCGCCAACAACTATCTTGGCTTGGCCGATCATCCGGCCCTGGAAGAGGCGGCGCGCAAGGCGCTCGGACCCAAGGGCTACGGCATGGCGTCCGTGCGTTTCATCTGCGGCACCCAGGACATTCACCGCGAACTCGAGCAGCGTCTGGCAAAATTCCTCGGCAAGGAGGATTCCATCCTGTTCGCCGCCTGTTTCGACGCGAATGGCGGGCTGTTCGAGCCGTTGCTCGGCCCCGAGGACGCGATCATATCGGACGCGCTCAATCACGCCTCGATCATCGACGGCATCCGCCTGTGCAAGGCAAAGCGCTACCGCTACGCCAATTCCGATATGGCGGACCTCGAGGAAAAACTGAAGGAAGCACGCGCGGCAGGCTGCCGCCACATCATGATCGCCACCGACGGCGTCTTTTCGATGGACGGCTATCTGGCCAATCTCCCCGGCATCACCGAACTCGCCAGACGCTATGACGCCGTGGTGATGGTGGACGATTGCCACGCGACCGGTTTCATGGGCCCGAAGGGCGAAGGCACCCCCGCCCATTTCGGCGTCGATGTCGACATCCTCACCGGAACGCTCGGCAAGGCGCTGGGCGGCGGCATCGGTGGCTACATCGCCGGACCGCAGCCGGTCATCGACCTTCTGCGCCAACGGGCGCGGCCCTACCTCTTTTCCAACTCCCTGCCGCCTGCGGTCGTCATGAGCGGCCTTGAGGCGATCCGGCTGGTGGTGGAGGGCGACGAGCTGCGCCGGGCCCTCTTCGACAATGCCCGCTACTGGCGCGCCGGGCTGGAGCAGCTTGGTTTCACGCTGTTGCCGGGCGAACATCCGATCATACCGGTGATGCTGGGCGAAGCGCATCTGGCGCAGGCGATGGCCTCGCAACTCTTCGAGGAAGGCGTCTATGTTTCCGGCTTCTTCTTCCCGGTGGTGCCACGGGGACAGGCGCGCATCCGGACACAGATGAACGCAGCGCTGACCCGGGACGATCTCGACCGCGCGCTTGAAGCGTTCGAAAAGGCCGGCAAGGCCACGGGAGCCCTGTCATGACCAGCAACCAGATGAAGGCCCTTTGCAAATCGGAGCCGAAGGAAGGCCTTTGGATGACGCGGGCGCCGGTGCCGGACATCGGCCCGGACGATGTTCTCATCAGGATCAACAAGACCGGTATCTGTGGCACCGATATTCACATCTGGAATTGGGACGAGTGGGCGGCGCGCACCGTTCCCGTGCCGATGATCACCGGTCACGAGTTCGCCGGTGAGATTGTCGAACTGGGCAGAAACGTCAACGACTTCGAGATCGGCCAGCGCTGTTCCGGCGAGGGGCATCTGATCGGCAAGAACTCCCGTCAATCGCGGGCGGGAAAGTTTCATCTCGATCCGGAAACCCGCGGCATCGGCGTCAACGAACAGGGCGCTTTCGCCGAATATCTGCGCTTGCCTGCGTTCAATGTCGTACCGCTGCCGGACGAAATAGACGATGAGATCGGCGCCATTCTCGATCCTCTGGGCAATGCGGTGCATACCGCGCTCAGCTTCGACCTGATCGGAGAAGACGTGCTGATCACCGGTGCGGGGCCGATCGGGATCATGGCGGCAGCGGTTGCCCGCCATGCCGGTGCGCGCAATGTTGTCATCACCGACATCAACCAGGCACGGCTCGATCTGGCTGCCAGGGTCGCGGACGTCTTCCCGGTGAATGTCGCCGAAGAAGATCTCAAGGGCGTTGAAAAGAAACTCGGCATGCGCGAGGGCTTCGACGTCGGGCTGGAAATGTCCGGAAGCCAGGTGGCTCTGGATCAAATGGTCGAAAATCTCGTCATGGGAGGGCGGATCGCGCTGCTCGGCATTCCTCCCGGCAAGTCACCGGTGGACTGGTCGAAGATCGTTTTCAAGGCGATCACCATCAAGGGCGTCTATGGCCGCGAGATCTTCGAGACCTGGTACAAGATGATCGCCATGCTGCAGAACGGCCTCGATGTGCGCAAGGTCATCACGCACCGCTTTGGTGTCGATGATTTTGAAAAGGGCTTTGCCGCGATGAAATCCGGCGAGGCCGGCAAGGTCGTTCTCGATTGGAGATAAGGACGGCTTCGCAGCGTCTCTGCGCGGCCACTCGCGTGCCGAGATTTCTCAAACCCGATACGCCTCCCACCAGAGAGTGCTCCGATTTTTATCCATCGGTCTTGTTTGTCGTCCCTGCGAAGGCAGGGACGACAAGACGTGAAATGCCTATCCGTTTCGTCAACTGACACCTTTGGAGCGACGGGTTTCCGCCTGAGGTCGGAAGCTCCGCTACCGGCTTTATGTCAGGAAAAACCCGCTTTCTGCGGCAGACCGATCTTCTTCAGGATCATCACGACCGGGCAAAAGCCGGTGAAGGACGCCACGATCAGGTGTGCACCCAGGATTCCGGTCAGCCAAAGCCAGTTGATGTTGACGTAGACGGCCAGCAGCACCGAGGCGAGAACCAGCACGCCGACGACCAACATAATTCCACGTTCCACTGTCATGACAGCCTCCGTTTGATGAATAATTTCGATATTATGAAACTATTCCTTTTTACGGAGAAATGCCAGTGGAACTGCGCGCCATTTCAGCGCAGCCAGCCGGTCTCGAAGGTGATGTCCGTGCAGTTCGAAAACCGCGCGGCTCTGGCCAGTTCGGCGTCCAGCCGCGCAAGGCGGCCCTTGGTCATGCGGACGCCGTCTTCCGGCCAGAACGCACGGACGTTCAGCCGCCCTTCAGCCCTGAAGACCTTCATGTCGATGCGGCCGATCATCCTGTCGCGTTCCAGAACAGGAAAGACATAATAGCCGTATTTGCGTTTGGGTTCGGGAACGAAGATCTCGATGCGGTAGGAAAACCCGAAGAGGCGCTCGGCGCGCTTGCGGTCACGCAGTGCCGGGTCGAAAGGTGACAGGATGCGGATGCGCGCCGGTGGTTCGGGCAGGGCGTCCAGCGTCTCCAGCGTTTCGGGAAAGGCGAACGCCTTGCGCGGCGGGCCGTCTATGCACTCGATCTCGATCTCCATGATGGAGCCCGTCTCAAGCGCGCGCTGACACCAGAGTTTCGCTTCCTGCGGCGTTATCAGGTCCCAGAAGGCGGCAATTTCCCCCGAGGTGGCGAACCCGAGGCGCTCAAGCGCGGAGCGAGCTGCCCAGTCGATCGTCTCTTCGGTGTCGATACGCGTGGCCAGATGCTCCGCCGGAATAACGCGTTCGGTCAGGTCATAGACCTTCTTGAACCCGTCCCGGCCGCAGACGGACAATTCACCCGTACGCCAGAGGAACTCCAGCGCGGTCTTCGACGGGTGCCAGTCCCACCAGCCGCCACTGCTGCGCTTTTCGTCTTCGCCGACCGTCGCGGAGGTAACCGGGCCGTGCGCGCTGACCTGTTTGAGGATCTCGTCGAATTTTTCCTCAAATCCGTCGCGCCGCCAGTTTCGCCAACGCCCGATGAGCCTCTCCCTGTCGCGCGAAAACCGAAGGCGCCAATGGGGGAAAAAAGCCGTCGGGATCACGGCTGCGTCGTGGGTCCAGTGCTCAAACAGATGACGGTCACGTTCCAGCAGCCGTTTCAGGTTCTTTTCCTTGTAGGCAGGCCTGCGGGCCGCAAGGATCATGTGGTGGGCACGGGCGACCGTGTTGATGCTGTCGACCTGCACGAACCCGAGTTCGTCGATGACAGCCGCCAGGTCGTCGCCCTTGCCGCTTCCCTTCGGAGTGCTGCCAAGGCCGTGCTTGTCGAGGAAGAGCCGCCGCGCGGAAGCGTTCGGCAGCCTGGGAAGCTTTATGGACGTCATGGCAGGACGTTAGCAGTTTCATTCCAGGGGTGAAATGCCGCCGGGCCTTCGTCCAGAGCATCTTTTGCGGTCCGCACTTTATCAATCCGCGGGTTGGTTCTATTGAGGAGGTTCTGCATTTCCGAACCGCCGATTGGACGATCTGGAAAAATACAGCGCCGAAATCCATGAGGAGGCAAGGATGAGACGGAGGACCGGGTCGTGACGGGGCAGATGGCGGTCTCACCGGAGCTTGTTCTCGTCGCGGTCCTGGTCTTCATCTGGGCGGGGTTCGTCAAGGGACTGGTCGGCTTCGGACTGCCGACGATCGGTCTCGGTCTGATGACCGTGTTCGTCGGTGTCGAGAAGGCCATGGTGCTGATCCTCTGGCCGGCGTTTCTCGTCAATGCCTGGCAGGCACTATCCGGCGGATATCTCAGATCGCTGCTGCGCCGCTTGTGGCCGTTTCTGCTGGCAGCCGTTGCTATGCTGTCCGCCGGTACCTTCATCCTGACGCAGATACCGGGCGGCGCGGCTGATCTGCTGCTCGGCGTGCTGATGGTCGCCTATGCGGTTCCCATGCTCATCGGCGTTGTCTTGCGGCTTCCAGCAAGGCTGGAAATCCCTGTCGGAGTTGGGTTGGGGCTGCTCAACGGCGTCCTTTCCGGATTGACCGGGTCCTACTCGGTGCCCGGCGTCATGTATCTTCAGTCGCTGGGGTTGAAACGGGACGAGCTCATCCAGGCCATGGGGCTGCTGTTCCTGCTGTCGACCATTGCTCTTGGGGCATCATTGGGCGGTTTCGGACTGATGGGCGGGCGCGAAGCCGTGGCATCTCTGGCACTGGTGGTGCCCTCGCTCGCCGGCGTCCTGGCAGGCCAGATGATCCGCCGGCGGATTTCCGAAACCGCCTTTCGCAGGCTGATCCTCGCCTCGATCCTGCTGCTCGGCCTGTACCTCATTCCCCTGGGGCTCTGGCGGCTGATGCATTAGGAGACTTCAGCGCGACAAACAGCATCCATCGAGCTGTCCCGGCCTTGCGCCGGGTCTCGCAATCGGCAACGGGACCCCGGCTCAGGGCCGGGGCGGCCGTTGCCTCTTACGGTACTTTCCAATCAGGAAAGCGGTGAGCGCTGCCTACTTTGCGACGAGCCGCATTGGAGTTGCCGTGCCCACACCGGAGGTCGGCTTGGTGTTGGCCCATTGATAGGACTGGCGTTCCTCGGTCGGCGTGCACAGGAAGCGCTCGCGGTAGCATTTGGTGAAATGCGAGGTGGAGGCAAAGCCGCAGGCAAGGGCAACGTCCAGAACCGGACGGCTGGTCCGGCGCAGCAGGTCGCGGGCCGTTTCCAGACGCAGACGCAGGTAATACTGGCCCGGCGTGCAATTGAAGTGACGGCGGAACAGGCGTTCCAACTGGCGCGGAGACAGATTGACTGTCATGGCAAGCTGCTGGCAGCTCAGCGGGTCCTCGATATGCAGGTCCATGATGCGGATAGCATCAAGGATCTTGGCATTGGAAATGCCGGTGCGCGCCTCGATGTCGTGCCGCTGCGCGGACTCGCCTGACCGCATGTTCTGGTAAAGCGCGACCTCGGCCACTTCATGGGCGAGATAGGCACCATGCTGAATGGCGATCAGCCGCAGCATCATGTCGAGGGACGCCATGCCGCCGGCGCAGGTGATGCAGTTGCGGTCGATCGCGAAAATGTCGGAAGTGACCTCCACGTCCGGGAACTCCTCCCGCAGCGAGCGCAGATTTTCCCAGTGAATGGTGCAGCGCCGGCCGTCGAGAAGATTGTAGCGGGCAAGCAGGTAAGCCCCGGTGCAGATCGCGCCGAAGGTCCGGCCCATCGCATTGAGGCGGCGCAGCTTGCTGCCAAGGTCGGGATCCAGCGGAAGCCGCTCCACGTCAATACCAGTACAAAGAAGCGTAATATCGGCGTCGTGAAGTTCGCGAATAGATTTATTTACGGTAACTTCGCAAGAGTTACTTGCCTGGACTGAATTCCCATCCAGGGAATAAGTTGTCCATGCATAATAATCTCTGCCGAGCAGCCTGTTTGCTATTCGGAGGGGTTCAATGACGCTGGCGAAAGCGTTCATGGAAAACCGGTCCAACAACACGAATGCTATTGTCTGGCCTGTTTCTTCGTGGGCGCGTCCGGACATTTACTTAGCCTCGTTGGAAGGTATTATTTCTTATTATCTTTTGTTAGCAGTAAGTTTTGCAGTTTGTATTTATCTGTCAAATAAAAAACGACGCAATTATGAATATTCTTGAAATTGTCACAATTAAACGTGCCCGTTTGCACATGCCGTCCTCCTGATGAGAAACTTTTCATCAAGCGCTGCCGATTATCTATGCGCGCAAGCATGTCCGCACCGGGAAAGGTGGTCTCCCGTCCGTGTGAAGGTTTTGCGCGATCTTCGGGTCGGGTGGAGGGAAACCGCTGACAGAGCTGCCCGGACACCGCAAAAGGGGCATATTCAGAATGTTTTTTTTGCGAAAAGACGATTTCGTGGATCAAGGTTGCTTCAAGTCAAGGCGGGAGTGGTGGTACATGAGGCAGGACGTAACTGATGCGATGACCCACGGAAGCCGATTGAAATGAATGTACTTGCCAAACCCGCAGACCTGGAAGCCGCTGCACCAGCCGGTGTGTTTGTGGAAGAAGTGAAGACCGTCCAGCATTACACGGACCATCTGTTCCGCTTCCGCATGACCCGCCCGGCAAGCTTCCGGTTCCGGTCCGGCGAATTTGTCATGATCGGTCTGATGATCGACGGCAAACCGCTCTACCGGGCTTATTCCATCGCCAGCCCGGCATGGGATGAGGAGCTGGAGTTCTTCTCGATCAAGGTTCCGGATGGGCCGCTGACGTCGCATCTGCAGAAAATCCAGCCCGGCGATGCCGTGCTGATGAAGAAGAAGTCGACCGGTACGCTCGTCAACGACGCGCTGGTTCCCGGCAAACGCGTCTATATGTTCTCTACTGGAACCGGCATTGCTCCCTTTGCCAGCCTGATCCGCGATCCAGACACCTATGAAAAGTTCGACCAGGTCATCCTGACCCATACGTGCCGGGAAGTTGCCGAGTTGAAATACGGTGAAGACCTCGTCCAGGAAACTCTCAACGACCCGCTGATCGGCGAGTTCGCAAAGGACAAGCTGGTGCATTACACCTCCGTGACGCGCGAGGACTTTCCGCGCAAGGGACGGATCACCGACCTGATCAAATCCGGAAAGCTGTTTGAAGATCTTGGTGTGCCGCCTCTGGATCCGGCCATCGACCGCGGCATGATCTGCGGCTCCATGGACATGCTCCGCGACACGAAAGCGCTTCTGGAAGAAGCCGGTCTGACGGAGGGCGCCAACAACAAGCCTGCCGAATTCGTCGTCGAACGGGCGTTTGTCGGCTAGTCGCAGCCTGAATGGCAGAATCACCTGAAGGCCGGATCCGTCCGGCCTTTTTCGTTTTTTCGCTCTCCGGAAACGTCCCGCAAACCGGCTTGCCGCCGTGTTTGGGAAAAATGCGTGCAAAATTGCGCGCTTATCTGTGGAAGGTGCGCCGAGGGGCGCCCGGATCAATATCAACTGCTTGGGCCTTGCAATACTCTCCGGTCAAACTGCTTTGAAAAACATGGGTCCCAACTCTGTGGTGCGTGTTTTGGTTTGGGTTGCTTGAGATGAAAATCATTGCTGAACTTGGCATTAACCACCGCGGGTCTACCGAAATTGCCGGACAGCTCATAAAAATCGCCGCGGACGCCGGTGCCTGGGGAGCGAAATTTCAGTACCGGGCAAAGCACGGTTTCTATCAGGCGACGAATGAGATCGGCGACGAGATCCTGTCGAGGGAGATCGACGACAATTACATCCCGCCCGAGCGCGTTCTGCAACTGGTGGACCTGATAAAGCAGCAGGGAATGGCTGCGGGGATCAGTTTCTTCAAGTCCGGGGACGCCTCTGATTTCGGCGATGACATCGCCCGCTTCGATTTTTTCAAGGTCCCTTCGGCGGAACTGCTGAACGAAGACCTGATTTCCGCCATGGCAGGCTTTGGAAAACCCTTGATTCTGAGCACCGGCGGCCACTCGGAAGAAGATATCTTCAGCGCGATCGACCGCACTCGCGACATTCCCGATGTCATCTATCTTCACTGCATCTCCAATTATCCGGTCCTGCTCGGCAACCAGCAGATGGGTTTTCTTCGGACCCTGAAGGAACGGACCGCATCGCCTGTCGGCTATTCCAGCCACGATCAGGACTGGGAAGTGTGCCTGATTGCAGCGGCCAACGGGGCGACCGTTTTCGAACGCCATCTGACCATGGACAAGTTGGGCAAGGGCATCGACGACAGCTCGAGTTCCGATCCTGAAGAATTCCGCCGCATGTGCAAACTTCTCAACGCCTTTGAGACGGTTCAGGGCAGTGGACGGCGCGAAGTCAATCAGGGTGAGCGCATCAACATGCAGAACCTCGGCTCGTCGCTTTATGCCAGTCGGGACATCGCGCCGGGCGAAACGCTGAATGCGCAGAACACCGTCATCAAGGCGCCGCGGAAAGGCCTGACTTGGGCGGATGTGAAACACCGCGGGTTGAAAGCAGTCAAACGGCGGATAACCGAAGGCGCCGCCATTTCGGACCTGCATTTCAGCGATCCCAAACCGCCGCTGAGCGAGAAGCTGATCGCGTTCTGCAATGAAAAACAGCTTTCAATCCCGGTTCGCCTGCATGACGCCAAGACCCTGCAGACCCGTTTTCCGATCAAGAACTACGAACTGCATCTGTCGTATGAAGAGGTCGCCACCTTTGGCGGCACGATGGAGGAGGGGCTCGCGCGGCTTGACCTGTCGCGGCACTATTCCATTCACATTCCCGACTATATCGACAGCAAGACGCTGATCGATCCGCTCTCAGGCGACGAGGCGACATTCGCGGGCAGTGATCGCGTGATCAGCACCTGCGTTGATCTGGCGCTCGAACTGGAAGCAAGAACCGGCGCGCCGGTTCCTGTTGTCGGAAGCTTCTCCAGACTGCTGGAGGAGGGCAAACGGGAAACTTACAGCCGCCTGCAGGACTATCTGGACCGGACCGGCCGGCAAAGGGGCATACCTGTCTATCCCCAGTGGCTGCCACGCATTGCCTGGTATTTCGGCGGGGCTGATATACTGGACATGTTCTGCGGAGCGGACGACATCGAGATCCTCAATGACATCGGCATGGAGCTGTGCCTGGATCTGTCGCATCTGATCCTGTCCGCGAACTACGCCAAGCAGGACTGGCATGGCTGGTACGACAAGCTCGTGCCGCTCGCCCGGCACCTGCATATAGCCGACGCCGTCGGCATCGACGGCGAGGGCATCGAATTCGGCAAGGGCGATCTGGGAGATCCGGGAGCCTATATCGACGGTCCGGGCCGCAAGGTGCTGGAAGTTTGGCAAGGTCATCTGTCCGAAGGTGACGGATTTGAAAAAGCGATCCTGCAACTGGGAGAACAACATGGCTAAGGTACTGATCACCGGCATTTCCGGTCAGGACGGTGCTTTTCTCGCGCGCGCCCTTCTTGAGCGCGGCGACGACGTTTACGGCGCCATGCGGCGCGGCAGCACGTCCAAGACGGGGCGCCTGAAGGAACTCGGCATCCGTGAGAAAGTGAAACTGTGCACGCTCGAGGTCACGGAATTCGCCAATGTGCAGAATGTCCTGAACGAGATCCGTCCGGACATGATCTTCAATCTCGCGGCCCAGAGTTTCGTCGCGGACAGTTTTCAGTTCCCACACTACACGTCCGATGTGAACTACATGGGCGTGTTGAACATTCTGGAGGCCATGCGTCTTCTCAAGCTGGATGCGAAGCTCTACCAGGCATCGACATCGGAAATGTACGGCGACGTTCTGGAAAAGCCGCAGTCGGAAAAGACGCCCTTTAACCCGCTCAGCCCTTATGCGGTGTCAAAGCTGGCCGCTCATTCGCTGGTGGTGAACTACCGGCAGGCTTATGACATGTTCGCGACCTCCGGCATTCTCTTCAATCACGAATCCGAGCTGCGCGGTTATGAGTTCGTCACCAGGAAGATCACCAGTTGGCTCGCCCGCATCAAGCTGCAGGACGCCGAAGCCATGCCGCTGGGAAATCTCAGCAGCGTGCGTGACTGGGGCTATGCGCCTGAATACACGGACATGATGATCAAGATGCTGGATCATGGCGAGCCGGACGACTTCGTCATCTCGACCAATACCGAATACACCGTTCGGGAATTCCTCTTCATGGCTGCGCAGGAAGTGGGGTTCGACCTCTACTCTGAAGGCGAGGGCCTTGAGGAGAAGTGCTACAATCGCAAGACTGGCAAACTGGTCGCCTATGTCGACCCGCGCTATTTCCGGGCTTCGGATGTTGTCTATCTGCGCGGCGACAACAGCAAGGCGCAGAAACTTCTTGGCTGGAAGCCGGAGATCCTTGCCCCGGAGATTGCCCGGCGCATGGCGATCTACGACCTGAAAAAGGCAGCCGTCAGCAACCCCGGCCTTTGAGGGAGCGCGGATTGAACGCCATGAAGCGCGCAGTTGCGATCATTCCCGCACGGGGCGGGTCCAAGGGTATTCCGGGAAAGAACGTCAAACCCTTCCTGGGAGAGCCCCTTATTGCCCATGCCATACGCGCTGCTCTGGCCGCCGAGACCGTTAGTGATGTCGTCGTTTCCAGCGATGATCCCGGGATTCTTGATGTTGCCGCCAGATATGGCGCGACCTGCGTGTTGCGGCCGGCGGAGATTGCCGGCGACGAAGCCTCCTCGGAAGCAGCGCTGTTACACGCGGTTGGAGCCCGCAGGGAATGTGAAGACGCCGAGACGATCGTCTTCCTGCAATGCACGTCTCCGCTGACCACGCCGGACGAGATCGATCTGGTGGTGCGCACCGGCGAGCGCCTGGCCGCCGATACGGCGTTCTCAGTCGTTGAAGTGCATGCGTTTCTTTGGGAGATCGCTCCCGACGGCACGGGGATCGGCGTCAACCACGACGCTTCGAAACCTCGCCAGCGCCGTCAGGATCGGCCGGAACAATTCAGGGAAACGGGAGCGATCTATGCGCTGCGCAAAAGCGGGTTTATCGAAGCAGGGCAGCGGTTTTTCGGAAAAAGCGTGCCGGTCGTTCTCCCCGACGCAACGGAAATCGATCTCGACACGCCGCGCGATTGGCTCGCTCTAGAAGCTTTTGCGGTGGCGTGCGGCCGCAAACCACACCTGGGATAGACCCTTTAAACCGAACGCCCGGCGAGGCCTGCTGCGATGACGAACATATTCGAGACCCTGTCGGAAATCGGTGCGGCAAGCGAGGCGCATCGGGAAGTCTTCGCGACGGGCACCCGCGACCGTGACGATGTGACCGTTTACCGGGACCGCCAGTCGGGCGTCATCTATATCGACGGCTTTTACGGCGGCGACGAAATCTACGAGGAGGGGGAATATCGGGACGTCAATCTGGCGAAAACCGGATCTCGCGATTACGAAATCACTCGCGATGCCACCCGCCGCTCCACCGCCTGCAAACCTTTCGTCTGCGGACGGAATATCGTCGACTTCGGGTGCGGCGACGGCAGCTTTCTGCGTTACGTTCAGAACGAGACCGCGTCCTGCTGCGGTGTGGAACTGCAAAGGGACTATGTGCGGGCACTCCGGGACGAAGGCATCGCATGTCACACGTCCCTGGCAGATCTCGAAGACGGCAGCATGGACACGGCCGTCAGTTTCCACGTCCTGGAACATCTGCCCGATCCGCTGCCGGTGCTGCGGGAGCTGAAACGTGTGCTCAGGCCCGGCGGAACCCTGATCGTTGAAGTCCCGCATGCCGGAGACATGCTGCTGCGCGAGCTGAAATGCGATGCCTTCAAGGGCTTTACCTTGTGGAGCCAGCATCTGGTTCTGCACACGAGGGACAGTCTGCGACGTCTCCTGGCGGCTGCAGGATTTGAAAACCCGGTTGTGGAAGGGGTTCAGCGGTATCCGCTGTCAAATCATCTTAACTGGCTCTCGGTCGGCCGCCCCGGCGGCCATAAATCGACGCTCGCTGCGCTCGATACGCCGGATCTCCTGTCCGCTTACGAGGCAGCCCTGAACAGGATCGATGCGACGGATACGCTGATGGCGGTCGCCAGAAACCCTGGCTGATCAGATAGCAGACCTTTAAAGGCCGAGGCGCTTATTCCTCGGCTCCGGCGTCCAGTTCTCCATCTGGCGATCCAGTTCCGCGATAATTTCCGGAACGAATTCCGCGCACGGCCGGTCCGTATAGGGCCGCATATAGGTCATGGACGGATACCAGGGCGGGTTTTTCTGCCCGAGAAGCAGGGCCGGTTCCTGCTGACCGAAGCGGATGCAGGGGATGTTGAGGATACCCGCCATATCGGCAACGCTCGTATTGGCCGAAACGACAAAGTCGCAGATAGCAGTCAGGGCCGCCGCGCCGAGCAGGTCGTCGAAAAGATCGACATCCTCGAAAAACTCGAACTTTCCCGGAAACTTCGTCCGGAAGAACTCGATTTCCTTCTGAATCGCCTTGTACTGCAGGTTCACGAAGATCGCGTCGCGCGATTCCAGGACAGGCGAAATCGCCGGTGCGGAGAGATAATATCTCGCCCGGTGCGCGGCCAGGTTCTTGGACCGCCAGGAAAAACCGATCACCGGTTTGTCCCCATAACCCTGCAATCGCTCCAGATACGCCCGGGCCCGGTCTTTCTGGAAGGAATAGACGGGGCTTGGGGCGGCCTTGAACGACTCCAGATCCGGGCGGAAGAACTCGACCAGATCGCTGATATTGGCGGTCACGTCGAAATCCGAAGCGGTCGCTTCGAATTGTGCATTCATCCGGGCAGCACGGCATTCGATTTCGGGAAAGGAATGCTGCATGAAGGTCGCGCCCTTTTGCGAAACCTCGACGATAACCTTTCCTGCCTTTTCGGCCAGCTGCGGCAGCATTGTCCCGGCTTTCAGGGCATCGCCGAGCCCCTGATCGGCCCACACGAGAACCGTTTTGTCGGAAATGTCCTCGCCTTCCCAGGCGGGCACCTCGAACTTCCTGCGTGTGACCTGGGCAGCGGGGTCGTCGAAACGGGCCGTGTGCAACCGCCAGCCGTTTTCCAGATCGCCATTGGCAAGATAGGAGAGCGAGAGGTTCCAATTGACCGTCTGGTTCGTCCCTCCGGAGAGTTTTTCAGCCAGCTTCATCATCTCGAGCGATTCCGCCTGATCGCCGTGCATCAGCAAGGTGACGCCCATGGTCACGCACTTGTGGAAATTGTTCGGGTCGGTTTCAAAGCTCTTGCGCGCGTACTGAATGGCTTTCGCGGTCTCGTTCATGCTGAACAGCAGCCGCGCGGCCTCGTGCTGGATATCGCTGTTGTCGGGAAAACGTTCCAGCGCTTCGCTCAGCTCATATTGGGAAGGCTCGAATTGCTTGAGTTTCTGCCTGCAGCGCGATCTGTGAATGTAATTGATGGGGTTGTCCGGATCGAGCATGATCGACTTGGTCAGGAAGGTGATGGCATGCTCCGGCCTTTCGGCATTCATGAGCAGCATCGCGTAGTTCTGATAAGCCTCCAGATAGTCCGGATCCTCGACGAGGAGGGACTGCAGGATCAGTTCGGCTTCCTCGTATCTTTTCAGCTTCGTGAGCGCGATGGACTTCATGTTCCGGGCTTCGCGCTCTTTGGGGTTGATCGACAGGGCCTTGTCGCACACGAGCAGCAGGCTCTCCGAATCCGTCCCTACATCCATCATGGCCCGCGCCAGATTGGCGTAAAACGGGGCATGGTTGTTGTTTGCCGCGATGGCTTTCTGAATGTAGTCAATCGCCCGCTTCGGATTGCCCAGTTGCCGGTAAGTGACCCCCAGCAGATTGAGCGCATCGGGATTGTTGGGCGTTTTCTTGAGGACCTGCTTGTAGCAACGCTGCGCTTCCTTGACCTCGCCTGCCTTTTGCAGAGCAAGACCCTTCAGCATTTTCTCCCGGAGAGGGTTCGCAGCGGTTTGCGTGGCCATCTTGTCTTTATCCTCATGGAATCACGATCCGAAGAATAGCAGGAGCCCGGGCGAAACAAAGGTTCGCCGCACAATTGAGCCAAATCGTCTGGGGATTGCGGGCAAGGCGATTTGCCATTCACCGGATGCTTGCGGCCCGGGCTTCGCTTGCTGGCCAAACTGCAGCTTTTGCAACGGCCGCCGTCTGGGCCACAACACGCTGCTGCCTGATCTGCCGCTGTCCGAGATCTGGAGGATCGTATTGAGGTCGCGGGTACAGAGAATGGTGGGCGATACTGGGATTGAACCAGTGACCCCTCCCGTGTGAAGGGAGTGCTCTCCCGCTGAGCTAATCGCCCCAAAATCCTGTTTTGGATGGCGGGTGTCTAAGGGATGCAGCGGGACTTGGCAAGGTCTTTTTGCGGCCCTTGGCACTGCTCCTGGCCTGTTCGGTGTTTGGCTCCCCCCTCAACAGCTCGCAGGCCCGTTACTCGTAGAATAGCCGTAATTTCTGCCTAACGGATGAGACGTTCCTTCTGCTCTCCCCGAGTGATTTCTGGAGTGGTTTTAATGGTTTTCCGCAAGTCTTCCGCAGCATTGTTTTCGCCTGCCGCCATATTTTTCCTGTGTTTGCCAGCCGCCGGCTTGGCTGCCGGCAACGGGCCGGTCACCTCCATCACGCTGTCGTCCGGCGGCCTTGCCGAGGTGGTGCGCAAGGCCGATATCGACAGCACCGGCTTTATCGAGATGACGCTGCCACTCGACCAGGTGAACGATGTCCTGAAAAGCATCGTCGTTTATGACGGCAAGGGTGTCGTTGAGGGGCTGACGCTGCCTGGTCCAGATCCACGCGGCGAAACCTTCAAGAACCTGCCGTTCTCGCAAGACGATCTTCAGTCTCCGGCGCGTCTGCTGGCGCAACTGCAGGGGACCCGCGTGCACCTGGAAAAGGCGGGCACGACGATCGAGGGCCTTGTGCTGGGAGTCTCCGTTAAGGACCAGGGGGACAAAGGCCAGGCGGATATCGTTTCCGTGCTGAGCGACGGGCGGATCGTCGGAGTGGACCTGAGCCCGGAAACGGAGATTGTTTTTCTGGACGACCAGATCCGCCAGCAGGTTGCCAGGGCTCTGGCGGCGGTCGGAAACGGAAAGTCGGACGGCGCGCGTACGCTCACGTTGAAAGTGGCCGGGGAGGGGGAGCGTGAGGTGGCCGTCTCCTACGTGGTGCCAGCTCCGATCTGGAAAACCGCCTACCGGGTGGTGACCATGCCAGCGGGAAAGGCCCGGCTGCAGGCCTGGGCCGTATTGGAAAACGCCAGCGGCGAGGACTGGGAAAACGTGCGTATCACCCTGTCTTCCGGCGCTCCGGTCACGTTGAAGCAGCGTCTGCATGACCTCTACTGGAAACAGCGGCGCGAAGTGCCGGTCGATGTCTCCGAAGGCTACGTCCCGAGGCCGGACAGCGGCGCCGAACCCGTGTTCGATATGGCCGAGTCCGACAGCCGCCTGAAACGAGGCGGTGTTGCCGCGAGCGCCTTTCTCGCCGCGCCTGTCGCCGCACAGGAAGCGCCTGCCGTTATGGCCGCCGCCAATGTGGGCGAAGCGGTCGAGGGTACGGTCACAGCCGCATTCACGCTGCCTTACCCGGTGACCCTGCAAAGCGGCGATACTTTATCCGCGCCGATTGTCGATCAGGTCGTGAGCGCCGAAACCGTTTCCGTGTTTCAACCGGAAAGCGGCCTGCCGCATCCGGTCGCGGCAATCCTGATCGAAAATGAAACCAATGCCAGCCTGCCGAAGGGCATCCTGACCGTCTATGACGAGCAGGAAGGCTATGTCGGCGATGCGCAGATCGGCGGAATGCCGTCTGGCGAAGGCCGCATGGCGAGCTTTGCCACCGACAGAAAGGTTCGCATCGCTGAGAAGACTGAGCCGGACGACAGGATCGTTTCGATCAAGGTCGCCGACGGTGTCCTGACCGCCTCCGTCCGTCAGCGCGCTGAAACCGTCTATGCGATAAAGGGCGCCCCGGACGCGGAGCGCACGATCATCATCGAACACCCGAAGCGGCCGGGCTGGACATTTACCTCTGCGCAGGAAACGGAGGCAACGGCAACCCATCATCGTCTCAGGATCCAGGTGCCCGAAGGCGGCTCAGAAACGGTGCGCGCGGTTGCCGAGCGTACAATTTCGGAAACCTACGCTCTGGTCTCCAGCGATGAGCACATGCTTCTGACCCTGGCCGAACGGTCTCCGGACGCGAAAACTGCCGGCAAGCTGCGGGAATTGGCTGCACTGCAGGCCGAAATCTCGCAGATCGAATGGCAGTTGCGGCAATTGCTTGAGAAGAAGGACGAAGAGACCAGGGATCAGGACCGCCATCGCGCCAATCTGTCCGCTGTTCAACCGGGCGCCGATCTCTACAAGCGTGCCGCGCGCAATCTAGCGGAGTCCGAAACGCGCATCGAGGAAATCGACACCCGGAGCGCATCGCTCAAGGACAGGCAGGCAGAGATCCGCACGACGCTGGGCGAGGCGATCAGAACGTTCTGAAAGACCCTCAATTGATCCTGTCTTATTTCCCGGGTCACGGGAGTGGGGCAGGGGCAGGTTCAGGCGTCGTGACCTTGTGGTGAAAGCTCTGAAACGGCTGCGGCCAGTTCGTCGAAATGGGAGATCACCCGATCCGGCGCAAGGTCGCGCACCGGCACGGGCGTGTAACCGAAATCGACCGCGATCACCGGAATGCCTGCGTTTCGGGCGGCATTGATATCGGTGCCGCTGTCACCGATCATGATGGAGCCCGCTATCTCACCGCCGGCCCGCTCTATGGCGCCGTGAACCGGTTCGGCATGGGGCTTGGAAACCGCAAAGGTGTCGCCGCCGACAACAGCGTCGAAATATTTGCCGAGATCGAGCGCCTTCAGAAGCGGCAGGGTCAGCCTTTCGGCCTTGTTGGTGCAGACCGCAAGTTTCCAGCCTTCGGTGCGGAAGGCTTCAAGCGCCGGAACCACACCTTCGAACGGTCGTGTCCGAACGGCGATATTGGCTGCGTAGTGCTCGAGGAAATGGTTGAAGAGCGGTGCGATATCGGCGTCTGTCCAGGCAATGCCGTTGTAGTCCAGCCCGCGCTGGATGAGGACCTTGGCCCCCATGCCGACCATGTGGGCGACATCGTCCTGCGGGATGGCGGAGTGGCCGGCCGTGGTCATCACGACATTCAGCGTGGCAACCAGATCCTCCATGGAGGACACCAGGGTGCCGTCGAGATCGAACACCAGAACAGACATGAAAACTCCGGCAAGGACAAAGACGAAACGAAGCTTTGCCTAGCCCCATCGGAGCGCCGCCGCAAGGTCCCATGCCATTTCGTCTTCATTTATGAGTTTACGCCCTAAAGCTTGTAGGCCGTACGGAAACCGCCCCAGTGACGTCCCTCGACGATGATCGGTGCGTCGATCTCCTTCATCCAGACGATTTTACCGCCGCCCATGTCGCGGGCGTAGGACTGGATCAGGAAGGGGCGGGTATTGCGCGCCGCACTGAGGCCGGCCCTGTCGTCGAATATCCGCTTGTTGCGGCAATTGGCGGTGTTCCAGGCCGGGTCGCCGGGCCTCTGCGGTTTCGAATAGGTCAGGTTGTGAACGGGCAGATAGCCGTTCCTGTCGATTGCGGCACAGAAGACCATGCTCTGGCCGGCACCAAGGATTGCCTCCTGGATTTCCGGCAGCACTTTTTCCAGATGAGCGAGGGCACGGTTGGAAACCTGCAAGGGGTCGGTTCCCTCGATCGGCATGTAGTTGGTGTCGAACAGATCGTCCTGACTCAGCTGGCGCTTTGCCAGAAGGTCTTCCATGGCAGCGATGATCTTCGCGGCACCGGACTGCGCCAGATCGACTTCCCTGGCATGGGCGGAATGAACGGAAGCGATTTTCGCGGCAAGTTTTTCCTGGAAGATTGCAGCCTGATTGTCGAAACGGCAGTGGCAGCCATTGTCGGATACGGAAACGACCGAAATGTCGACCGGGCCGATGCCATCAAGTTCGAGGCGGGCCTTGCTGCCCGTACGCAGCAGGCCGTCGCTGTCCGTCTTGAACAGAACGCCGCCTTCCGAGATGTCCAGTGTTTCGATATTTGACGTCGTTCCGCCGTTGCTGACGCTGCCGCCCAGCTTAACGGGGAGCCTGTCATGCTGGCGCCGGTCGCCGATTTCGGTCTGGCGGATCATCATGGTGAAACGTGACTGCAGGGCATGCGCCGCTGTGCTCATGTCCGACCCCAGGGCCCGGGCTCGCGTCCCTCCCTCTTCGGCGGCGGAAGCGGAATCGGTGATGGTGTTGACCTTCCGCACCACCTCCTGAACGAAGCTTGCCGTCTGCTGCGCCTGGTCACCGATCAGATTGGTGGTTTCGACCTGGGTCTGTACGGCGTCTTCGACAGCGGCAAAGCTCGGCCGGATACGTCCGATGACGTCGATGATCCGGTTGACCGAACCGAGACTGTTCTCGGCTGAATGATTGAGCCGGTCGATATTGGCGATGATCTGTTCCGTGGCCGACTGGGTCTCGACGGACAATGCCTTGACTTCGCTGGCCACCACGGAAAAGCCCTTGCCGGCTTCTCCGGCCCTTGCGGCCTCGATGGTGGCATTGAGGGCCAGCAGATTGGTCTGCTTGGCGATGTCCGAAATCAGGTTGACGACGTTGGCGATGTCGTCAATGGCCTGCTTGAGTTCCATTACTCCGCTGTTGGCCTGGTCGGCCACATCCCGGGCTTCTTTGGCAAGCTCGTTGGAAAGCCCGACCTGGTTGCCGATTTCGCCGCTCGACGTGGATAGTTGCTGAATGGAATCCGCCAGGCCGGAGGCGTTTTCTCCTGCGGTCGCCGACTGGTCGGCGAGCGACTGGCTGTCGCTGCGGATGGTTTCCAGCTTGTCCATCTGGCTGTCGAGCTGGTCCTGAACCTTTTCCGCAGCCGAACTGATGGCTTTTGCCGCCACTGTCAGGTCGTCCTCAAGGCTGTCCAGAACGAAACTCATCCGGTCTGAAGAATTTGCCTCTTCAGAAACGGACATGTTTCCTTCGTCAGATGCCTCAGGGGCAGGCAAAATACCATGCGAGAAATTGTCACGTGATTTTTGCCTTGATCCAAGTCGAAGTATGTTCATTTGAATTTTTGCTTTCCAGTCCCCAGACTATTTCCAATATTATGCTTACTCATCCTAAGGTATGGTTAACCAAGTTTGCACGCGTCCGAAGAGCCTGTTTCTCCGGGTGAAAACGGTAATGTCACTGGACCGGCTGAGCCCGGCCATGTTAAGCACCCGGCGGCCAAAACGAGAAAACCTGCCATCCCCGTTTGTTCGGGAAATGGCTGAGGGTGCGGTCCACCGGCAACGGTGCTGGAGGAAGGGTGCCAGAGGAGCGTTGAATGAGCGACCAGTTCAAGAAGCAAGCCGCTGACCGCGCCGCGGAAGACGTCACTTCCGGCATGCGTCTTGGTATTGGTACCGGGTCGACGGCCGAGCTTTTTGTGCATGCGCTTGCCAGGCGGGTCGGGGACGGGCTGGATGTGATCGGCGTGCCGACATCCGAACGGACCGCAAAGCTGGCCTCCAGTCTGGGAATCAGGCTGACAACACTCGACGAGATGCCACAATTGGACCTGACCGTGGACGGAGCCGACGAGCTTGATCCGCGTCTGGTGCTGATCAAGGGCGGTGGCGGAGCGCTCCTGCGCGAAAAAATCGTCGCATCGGCTTCCGCCCAGATGATCGTCATTGCGGACGCCAGCAAGCAGGTTGAATCCCTCGGACGGTTCCCGTTGCCGATCGAGGTCGTACCCTTCGGGCTGGAAACCACAAGGCTCGCAATTCTCAAGGTTCTGGAAGACCTTGACCTGCCTCCGGAGCTGGAATTGCGAGGTGGTCGCGATCAGCCGTTTAAAACCGATGGTGGCCATTTCATTCTGGATGCACGTCTTCAGGAAATCAAACAAGCCGAACTGCTGGCTGACCGCCTGGTCGCGATCCCCGGCGTCGTCGAGCACGGCCTCTTCATCAATCTTGCAACTAAGGCTTACGTGGCCGGCACAGATGGGGTAAAGACCGTCTTGCCCATCCAAGTGGTGTGATTTGGCTTTCCGAACGAGCGATGAAAGCCGCCTAGGAGTAGAAAAATGAAACTTGTCAAGACTTTCCAGTGTGCAGCTGTAGTGGGCGCAGCCATGATTGCCGCCGGATTTCTTTCCACTGCCGTGTCCGCGCAGGACGCTGTTTCCGAAAGCCACATGGCTGCTGCGAAAAAGGTAGCTGCTGCGACCAGGGTACTTGAACCCTTCGACGATATTCTGCCGATCCTCGCCGAACAGACCCGTACCGCGTTCATCCAGACCGATCCGACCCGTGCGGAAGAGATCATCGAGGTCACGCAGGAGGTGGCGCTGACGCTGGCTCCCAAACGCGCCGAACTGAACGGTATGGTCTACCAGGCATGGGCGGATACCTTCACTGAAGCCGAGCTGAATGAACTGGCCGAGTTCTACGGCACGGAGCTCGGACAGAAGCTGACCAATTCCATCCCCGCCATCACCCAGTATTCCGTCGGTGTAGCCCGCGAGTGGCAGGACAAGATCTCCACGGAAATGGTGACGATGGTTCAGGAAGAACTCGCCAAGCGGAACGTCGTGGAGTGAGGGACTGCGTTTCCGGCAATGGCATCGTGCTGTTGCTGAAATGCGGGTGATACACAGGATAGTGAGACTGGTTTGATTGCCGGTCTGCGGGCCGCGAACGCGGCCCGATCCATTCTATGGTGAGCATTAGACCGCCACTTCCGGGGGCAGGCGGTTCCGCGCTGCTCTTGCATGGTGACGGCAACCGCTTATGTGCGGCGGGCCGGGACGCTTTCCGCCGGATCCGAGTTTATCCGGACACGGGACGCACCAAGGCTGTGCAAGACATATCGAGAGGCCGAAAATGAGCGAGTACGACTACGATCTTTTTGTTATTGGCGGTGGCTCCGGCGGAGTCCGCGCCGCTCGCATAGCGGCAACCCATGGCGCACGTGTGGGGATCGCCGAAGAACACAGATACGGCGGGACCTGCGTCATCCGCGGCTGTGTTCCCAAAAAGCTCTTTGTCTACGCGTCCAAGTTCTCTGAGGAATTCGAAGACGCGGAAGGCTTCGGCTGGACTGTCGGCGAGCGCGGTTTTTCCTGGAGCAAGCTGGTTGCCGCCAAGGACCAGGAGATCACCCGCCTGGAGGGCCTTTACCGGCGCAACCTGGAACGCACCAACGTTGAAGTTCATGACAGCCGCGCCGTCATCGAGGACGCCCACCGGGTGCGTCTGCTGACGACCGGCCAGGAAGTCACCGCCAAATATATCCTCATCGCCGTGGGAGCCTCTCCGAATGTCGACACCAGCCTGCCCGGTGTTCAGCATGTCATCACCTCCAATGAGGCGTTTCACCTCAACGAGCTTCCCGAGAAGATCGTCGTTGCCGGTGGCGGGTATATCGCCGTCGAGTTCGCCGGCATCTTCAACGGTCTCGGGGTCGACACCACGCTGATCTACCGCGGCGAGGAAATCCTGCGCGGCTTCGACATGGATTTGCGGACCATGGTTCGCGAAGAAATGGAGAAGAAGGGGATCAGGGTTATCTTGAATGACGTCTTCACCGGCATCGAGAAACACGCCGACGGTTCCCTGACCGGCAAGACCAAAAAAGGTGAGACGCTGGACGCCGGGCAGATCATGTTCGCGATCGGCCGTAACCCGCACACCAGGGACCTTGGCCTTGAAAAGGCCGGGGTGGAAATGGAGGCCTCCGGTGCGATCAAGGTCAGTGCGGATTCCAGGACGAACATCGACTCCATCTACGCGGTCGGCGATGTCACCAACCGCGCCAATCTGACACCGGTTGCGATCCGCGAAGGCCATGCCTTTGCCGACACCGTTTTCGGCGACAATCCGTGGACGGTGGATCACAGCCTGATCCCGACCGCAGTGTTCTCGCAGCCTGAAATGGGCACGGTCGGACTGACGCAGGAAGAGGCTTTGAGTCGGACGGCCAACCTCGATATCTACAAGTCCGCTTTCCGGCCGATGAAGCACACCTTGTCCGGCAGGGACGAGAAGATGCTCATGAAGATGATCGTCGATGCGGACAGCCAGAAAGTCCTCGGGGTGCATCTGGTCGGGCCGGATGCCGGCGAGCTGGCGCAGATCCTCGGCGTAACGCTGCAAATGGGGGCGACCAAGGCGGATTTCGACCGGACCATTGCCGTGCACCCGACAGCCGCGGAAGAACTCGTGACCATGCGCGAGCCGACGGAGCGGTTGCGCGGGTAGGACCCGGAAAGTCCAGAGGCTAAAGGGGCAAGGCTTGCCTCTTTAGCTGGCCTTGGCGGCGCGGGCATAGGGCTTCGGATCCTCAAGGGAAAGCGGAGGTTCCGAAGGGTCGCCTTTGTTGTCGAAGAAATCGGAAAACAGCGTATAGCGGTCGCGACCGAGTTTCTTCGACTTGTAGAGCGCTGCGTCTGACCGGGCGACGAGACTTTCGGCTGTCGAACCGTCGTCCGGGGCAACCGCGATCCCGATGCTCAGTCCTATATGCGCTGATCCCTCGTCGCGGATCTCGATCGGCCTCTTGGCCGTTTCCACCAGTTCCGTGCTCAGGCTGTGCAGGCTGTCTCTGTCCGTCGCCTTCCGGTAGATGATCATGAACTCGTCGCCACCGACACGGCTGACAAGGCCCTCGTTGCCAATCACTTTCTTCAGGCGCCCGGCCATGGTCTTGATGACCAGGTCGCCCGCCGCGTGTCCGAATGTGTCGTTGACGGCCTTGAACTTGTCGAGGTCGCAATGAATGACGGCAAAATGCTTGTCCGGCAGCGATTTCACGGAGGTGGCCAGAACCCGGTTGAACTGGAGTCTGTTCGCCAGACCCGTCAGGGTGTCGTGCAGGGCAAGGTGGCGGTTCTGCTGTTCACTTGCCTGCAGGGAGGAGGTCAACTGGCCGATCCTCCAGGCAATGCCAAACGCCAGCGCCGCCAGGGAAATACTCAACAGCACGATGACCGGGATAATTGTCGGCCAGATGGCATTGCCGATGGTCTGGCTGTCCCATGTGAAGAAGCCGATGGCTTCATCGTCCGGATTGGCGATCATGTGAAATGCGGCGGAGGCCACTGGTGCGTCCTCAACGAACTTGAGCGAGGCAAAATTTAGTTGTGAATTCACCTGTCCGAGCAGGATTTCGTCCAGGTAGTGGGCGGACAGGATAACTGTCGGCGGACCGTCCGGAAGCACAAACTTGTAATCGTCCGGGATGACGGGGACCGCACCGAACATTGCGGGCCTTCCATCTATCCTGGTGAATCCCATGAGGGTGTAATCGCCGGGATCCATCCCCTGCAGGGAGCGGTGGCCGTATCCTCCGGGGACGCGCACCCTGTTTTTTTCAAACAGGGTTTTGGCTTTGCCGAACAGGGTCGCCAGTTCGGGTGTCTCGGCAATCGGCCGCTTCAGAATATGCGTGTAGTGCTGGAAGGATTCCGCCAGAACATCGCCGTTACCGGAGATCACCATGACCTTGCTGTGCCGGTAGTCGGACCACAGTGTGTCGATCGCCTGATATGCGTAGTCGGCGTCGAAATTCAGAACCAGTCCGGCAACGGATTGATCCGATGAGGCAACGGTGACCTGCTCGCGCACGAGGGCGCGCATACGGTCCGCAAGCGTATTTCGGAACAATCGCTGTTCGTTGGCGATGGCCTGCTCGGTGGAGGCCTGAGAAGCGATGAACCCGACAAACAGCAGGGAAGCGGACGTTACGGCAATCAGGAGGCCGGCAAGAAAAAATGCAAGCCGCGAAATATGCTGCCGCGCAACACTCACGGGTTGATCGCTGTATCTCCGCCGAAACTCGGTCAAACTGAAATCCTGTTAGAGTCCGCACCCCTTTGCGGGCTCTCGTCACTTTCTGCCATGTAATAAGAAATATATGGACAAATAATTGATGGAAATATCGGGGGTAATACATAGGTAGTTTGCGAGTGTGTCTTAACGTTTTATAAGTAAATTTTTTATCAACGCCAAACATACCAATGCGGCGTTTAGTGGAAATGACTTGTTTATCTCTCAGTATGATTGCGCGTGAAGGTTGTTGTTCTTGTTTTCTAGCACGACATCAGTGTATTCGGGCGCGGCTCCACGTTCATTCCAAGCGGAACGAAAACCTGCATATATAGGGCCCGATGCCAGTCGTTCGGGCCCCGTCGCGCTGCTTCAGGTGAGATTGCCGGTCGCTTTCACGAATGTCGCAATTTCGGTTTCGGTGTTGAATGCGTGCACGGAGGCGCGCACCACGGCATCGAGATTGCGGTGAGGCAGGTCGATCCTGGCGGAGCTTGCGGTGCTGACAGAGACATTGATCTGCGCCGCCGAGAGGCGGGCTTTTGTCTGAACCGGCGTTTCGCCGGCAACGGTGAAGGTCACAATGCCGCCCTTCCGCTGCCCCTTGTCATGCACGGTGACATCCGTCAGACCGGAAAGCTCCGATCTCAATTGCGCTCCCAGAGCGCACACCCGATTGCCGATCCGTTCCATCCCGTACCCGAGCGCATAGTCGACGGCAACGCCAAGACCTATCTGGCCGGCTACATAGCGTTCCCAGGTCTCGAAGCGCCGCGCATGCGGGACGAGTTCATAGGACGTTTCGTCAATCCAGTTCGCGGCCTGAAGATCGATGAAGGGAGGGTCGAGCTGATCCAGTACTGCGTCGCTGACATACAGGAACCCGGTGCCACGTGGTCCGCGCAGGTATTTGCGTCCGGTCCCGGAAAGTATGTCACAGCCGATCTCGCCGACATTGACGGGTATCTGCCCCGCGGACTGGCACGCATCCAGCAGGTAGAGCACATTTGCCGCCCGGGCGATTTCCCCGACATCCTCCGCCGGGTTGATCAGTCCGGAGAAAGTCGGAATATGGGTCAAGGCAATCAGGCGCGTGCGCGCACCGATGGCCGCTTTTACACCTTTCAGATCGATCTGCCCGTTCTCGTCGTCCTCGACGATATCGATTTCGATGCCTTTGCGGCGTTTCATCTGCAGGAAGGCGACGTAGTTGGACACATATTCCGCCCGGCCGGTCACGATCCGGTCGCCCTCGCGGAAATCGATGCCGTAAAACGCCATGTCCCAGGCGCGGGTGGCATTCTCCACATAGGCGATTTCGTGCGGCTTGCTGCCGATCAGCGCGGCAAGGCTGCTGTAGAAGGCGTCCATGCCCGCGCTCGCATGGGCAGCGGCTTCATAGCCCCCCAGCCGGGCTTCCAGGTCGAGATGGTGTTTCACGGCGTTGAGGGAAGGCGCAAGGGCGAGACCCGTGCCGGCATTGTTAAAGTGGATCAGCTGCCCTACACCGGGAGTATCCTTCCTCAAGGCTTCGACATCGTGTTGGGAAAGGGTGGGAACACTCATGAGACCTCCGAGTTTAGGGTACGGATCCATAAAATTGTACTTCCAGGCATCAACCCGGCAAATAAGGGTTAGGAAAAGCCTGAAGAGCCATGCTGGTGCATGGGGCAAAGGATTTGACGCGGCGCTTCGCAGCCGGATTGATGTCCTTCGGATCGTTCAGAAAGCGACTGTCTCCGGCGTTGCAAAATCTTGAAAACCAGAAAGGTTTCCTGCGATCTTGCGCCTTGGAACCAATCGTTTTCTGAACGACCTGAAAGCATAATTTTATGAGTCCGTACCCTAGCCTTGTTTGCAAATTAAAGAATCAAGTTTAGCGCAACATGACGATCACATATTTTGGTTACGGCTCGCTCGTCAATATTGACACCATTCCCGCCGCCACGCAGGTCGTCCCCGGCAGGCTGAGCGGTTGGATGCGCGAATGGAAGGTCTGCGGCGAGGGGGAGGACGGCCAGGGCCGTTGCGCCTTGAGTGTTCGTGAGCAGCACGGCGTCGAGATCCGCGGTATCATGGCGCGCGAACCGCGCGCCGGGTTGAAGGATCTCGAACTGCGCGAACGGCGCTACCACAAGGTGGAGGCGATAGGCGCAACGTTCCGCTGCGAAGCGGAACAAAAGCCGGGGTCGAACGACATGTTCCTGTTCAAGGCGGCTCCCGGTCATCATCGCTGGGGATCGCGCAGCCATCCCATCCTTCAGAGCTATCTCGATTGCGTTCTCGCCGGATATTTCCGCATCTGGGGGGAAGAGGGCATCGAGCATTTCATCGAGACCACCGATGGCTGGCACGTGCCGGTGCTGAAGGACCGGGATAGCCCACGCTATCCGAGGAAGATCGTTCCCGGCCCGCAACTGGCCGATCTGATCGACACCAAACTGGCGGCACTGGGCGTCAGCTATCTGACGCCCGAAGACCAGTCCTAACCGAGCAGCGTCTGCAATCCGTGTCCGGCGGCAAAGGCGATGCCGGCCGCCAGCATGCCGATCGCCATTGTTTCCAGACCGCAGGAAATCCAGTGTCTCTGCGACCAGTGGGCACGGAAAGAGCCGATGGTGAAGAACGCCAGCGCCGTCATGATGGTGGCGGTCATGGCGCTCGCCGGAAGATCAAATACAAAGGGCAGCAGCGGGATCGAACCGAACACGATGAAGGCGGCGAAGGTGTAGAGCGCTGCTTTCAAGGGGGTGCGGGCCGCATCCGTCATGCCGTATTCCCCCTGCATCATGGTTTCGATCCAGGTCGCCCTGTTGGAGGAGACCAGACGCACCATGGTCTCCAGATCTTCGTCCTCGAACCCTTTGGCCAGAAAGATCTGACGGATCTCTTCGCGTTCTCCGTCCGGCGCGATGGAGATATGTTTTTCTTCCACCGCCTTGAGCCGGGCATAGTCCTCGTTTTCGGATTTGGAGCCGCTGTAATTGGCGGCGGCCATGGAAAAGCCGTCGGCAAGCAGATTTGCAATTCCAAGGATCAGGATGACCTTCGATGACAGGTCGGCCCCCAGCGAGCCGGCGACGACGGCAAACGTGGTCACCGCGCCGTCGATGCCGCCATATATCCAGTCCCTCAGGTAGCTGGCATCCGGTCCCGAGGCCAGCCGGGAGGCGATGTCGGCCGGACGGTGGCTGTGTTCCAGTCTTTTGCTTGGCATGGCTGCGTCCTTGCGAATTAACCTGAATACATTCCCCGTCTGGAAGGCGGGCACCTTGATCAGCCTCAAAACGCCCTGAATTCCGCCATATGGAGGAACTGGACACAACGGCTGAAGATCGAAGTATAATAGCTGGATTGAACGGTGGCCTTAACAGCTTACGGGGTGTATAAGGCCGCACGTTTACTGAGTTTGGGT
The DNA here is from genome assembly GCF_947496995.1 of uncultured Roseibium sp. Lineage (GTDB taxonomy): Bacteria > Pseudomonadota > Alphaproteobacteria > Rhizobiales > Stappiaceae > Roseibium. The sequence goes on along the minus strand of NZ_CANMFD010000002.1, from coordinate 883,070 downwards.
GGCTTTCTCGCCTGACACTCTAACAGTTGAAAATGTCGCGGACCGCGCGGTTCCAGCTAGGTAAATCATGCGTTCGAGGCGAGCGCGGGCAGTCTGGAACAACCCCGCGGGTCCAGTGAGGAGTAGGAAGTATGTCGCAAAAGTGGAGCCCGGAAAGCTGGAGATCGAAGCCGATCCTTCAGGTGCCGGAATATCCGGATCAGGCAGCTGTGGCGGATGTTGAACAACGCCTTGCGACGTATCCGCCGCTCGTTTTTGCAGGTGAGGCACGTTCGCTGAAGAACCAGCTCGCGAACATTGCCAAGGGCAACGGTTTCCTCCTCCAGGGCGGCGACTGCGCTGAAAGCTTCGCCGAACATCATCCCGATCACATCCGTGACTTCTTCCGTGTGTTCCTGCAGATGGCGGTGGTCCTGACCTATGCCGCCAGCCAGCCGGTCGTGAAGGTTGGCCGGATCGCCGGCCAGTTCGCCAAGCCGCGTTCGTCCAATTTCGAGAAAAAGGGCGATGTCGAGCTGCCGAGCTATCGTGGCGACATCATCAACGACATCAACTTCACGTCCGAAAGCCGCGTTCCCGATCCCGGCCGTATGGCCATGGCCTATCGCCAGTCGGCTGCGACGCTGAACCTTTTGCGCGCCTTCGCCCAGGGCGGTTTCGCCAATCTGGATCAGGTCCACCGCTGGATGCTCGGCTTCATTTCCGACAGCCCGCAGGGACATCGCTACCAGGAACTCGCCGACCGGATCTCCGAAGCCCTCAACTTCATGAAGGCTTGCGGCATCAATTCCGACAGCGTTCCGCAGTTGCGGTCGACCGATTTCTTCACCAGCCACGAGGCCCTGCTTCTGGGCTACGAGGAAGCCCTGACGCGCGTCGATTCCACCTCCGGTGACTGGTACGCGACTTCCGGTCACATGATCTGGATCGGCGACCGGACGCGCCAGCCCGATCACGCGCATGTGGAATTCTGCCGCGGCATCAAGAATCCGATCGGATTGAAATGCGGTCCGTCGATGACACCGGACGGATTGCTCGAACTGATCGACATTCTCAATCCGGAAAACGAACCCGGCCGGCTGACGCTGATTGCCCGCTTCGGAGCGGATAAGGTCTTCGATCATCTGCCGCAGCTTATCCGGGCGGTCGAACGCGAAGGAAAGTCGGTCGTCTGGTCCTGTGACCCGATGCACGGCAACACGATCACGGCAGGCGGATACAAGACCCGCCCGTTCGACCGTATCCTCAAGGAAGTGGAATCGTTTTTCGAGGTCCACAACGCGGAAGGCACCCATGCCGGTGGCGTCCATGTCGAGATGACCGGCCGGAACGTGACCGAGTGCACCGGCGGTGCGCGGGCGCTGACGGCTGAACAGCTCGGTGACCGGTACCACACCCATTGCGATCCGCGCCTGAATGCAGATCAGGCCCTGGAGCTGGCTTTCCTCATCGCCGAGAACCTCAAGAAGGAACGCGATGGCCGCCAGGCAGAGCCCATGGTTGCCAGCGCCTAAGCGGGACTGAACTTCTGAAATACGGAGCGGGGCGGCCTATGCCGCCCCTTTCCTTGGCTCTTGCAGCAAGTTTGCTGCAGAACGAGTTTGACCGGCGGATTTGCCCCCCGTGACGAACTCGCCTGGAGCGCCGCAACAGATATGATGACCACACCAATTTACTCGTAAAAGTAGTTTTTTTTAATGATTCGACCTGTCGGTAAGGCTCATTTAACGCTCACAGCGCATACATTCCTTCCTAGTGATGTCTTACGTTAGGGAAGGGGGTGGAATTTGCGTGACAAGTGGGACCTTTCCGGGATCTCCTGCCTGATTACGGAGGACAATCCTCACATGCGCACGATCCTGCGGTCGGTGCTGTCGGGTTTTGGAGTCCGTACCCTTTACGAGGCAGGCGACGGCGCTGAGGCTCTTGAAATCGTGGTGGACCGCAGGCCGGACATCGTTCTGTGCGACTGGGCGATGAAACTCTTCGGCGGCAGCGAGTTTCTGCGCATTTTGCGCGCCGACCGGGACCGCCAGCTCAATACGACTCCTGTTCTCGTGGTCACCGCGCATACCACGCGGGCCACCATCCTGGAGGCCGTCGACATCGGCATTCACGGCTTCGTCGCCAAACCGATCGCCCCGGTCATTCTCTACCAGCATATCGGTGGCATTCTGGAACGCCAGCGCCTGTATGGCCGCACAAGGGGCATACCCGCTCCCGGAACGGCCTGGACGGAACGCGAGGCTGATACTCTCGACCTGTCAGGCATGACCTCGCCGGCGGCCGGTTCAGGAGATAGCTCGCTGGCGCTGCTTTAGCGGACCTGCAACGGAACCTGCTTCTTGATTGTGTTCTGTGGGCCTGGGTGATTGCAACCGTCTGGCCTTGCGGCTACACCTTGATGAGATGACACTTCCTGGCAAAGCTCCCATGATTTCAGATCGATTCAAACTGGCTGTCGCACAGCTCAATCCGACTGTCGGCGATGTCGATGGAAATGCGAAGCTGGTGCGCGAGGCCCGTTCGCAGGCTGCCGCAAAAGGCGCCGATCTGGTCCTTTTTTCCGAACTCGTCCTTGCGGGATATCTGCCCGAGGATCTGGTGCTGAAACCCGCCTTCGTGCGCCGCTGCATGGATGCAGCCCAGTCTCTTGCGAAAGAGACCGCCGACGGCGGTCCCGGGCTGGTGATCGGAACACCCTGGAAAGGCGAGGACGGCAAGGTCTATAACGCCGCGCTTCTTCTCGATCAGGGGGAGATCAAGGCGGTCCGCTACAAATACGACCTGCCCAATTACAGCGTCTTTGACGAAAAGCGCGTGTTCGCCGCCGGGCCTTTGCCGGGACCGGTCGATTTCCGCGGCGTGCGCATCGGTCTGCCGATCTGCGAGGACATCTGGAACGACGAGGTGTGCGAGTGCCTAGAGGAAACCGGCGCGGAACTGCTGCTGGTTCCCAATGGATCGCCTTACTGGGAAAACCGGGCCGAAGAACGCTTGCAGGTGGTTGTCGCCCGCGTGGTCCAGACCGGACTGCCGCTGGTCTACTGCAACCAGCTCGGCGGCCAGGACGAACTGGTGTTCGATGGCGGTTCCTTCGCCCTTCAGGGCGACCGGTCGCTGGCCTTTCAGATGCCGCAATTCGAGCCGGGTCTCGCCATCACCGACTGGATACGCAGCGGGGAAACCTGGATATGCGAGAACGGCGAGGCCGGGCAACTGCCCGGTCTCGATGAGGCCAACTGGCGGGCTTGTGTCATGGGGCTCGGAGACTACGTGAACAAGAACGGGTTTCCGGGCGTGGTCCTGGGTCTGTCCGGAGGCATCGATTCCGCGATCTGTGCGGCCATGGCTGTCGATGCCCTTGGCGCCGACAAGGTCCACGCGATCATGTTGCCGTACCGTTATACGTCCGAAGAAAGCATCGAGGACGCCGCCGCATGTGCCTCCGCCCTCGGTATCCGTTACGATACGGTTCCGATTGCCGAGCCCGTCGAGGGCTTCCAGGCAGTTCTGAGCGACCTCTTCAAGGGCACGAAAGAAGATACCACGGAGGAAAACCTGCAATCGCGCACACGCGGTGTGATCCTGATGGCGGTTTCCAACAAGTTCGGCTGGATGGTGCTGACCACCGGCAACAAATCGGAAATGTCGGTCGGCTACGCAACGCTCTATGGCGACATGAACGGCGGCTACAATCCGATCAAGGATCTTTACAAGACCCAGGTCTACCATCTGGCGGCCTGGCGCAATGCCAATCGTCCTGAAGGCCTGTTGGGCCCGGCGGGTGAGGTGATCCCGGACAACATCATCACCAAGGTGCCGACCGCCGAACTGCGGGAAAACCAGACGGACCAGGATTCCTTGCCGCCTTATGACGTGCTTGACGACATCCTGGAATGCCTGGTGGAAGAGGAAATGTCGGTCGGCGAGATCGAAAAACGCGGCCATGACCGCGCGTTGATTCACAGGATCGAACATCTCCTGTACATTGCCGAATACAAACGCCGCCAGGCCCCCCCCGGCGTCAAGATTACCGAACGGAATTTCGGCAAGGACCGCCGCTATCCCATCACCAACCGGTTCCGCGACCGCAGCTGACGCGATCCGGGGCTCCTGTCAATGCAGGCCCCATGACCTACTTCACGTTCCTGCGCGAGAATGTGCGCTGGCTGTCGGCCAGCTATCTGCTCGCCATGTTTTCCGGCTTTGGCCAGACGTTTTTCATCTCGCTATCGGCGGGCCAGTTGCGGCTGGAATTCGGTCTCAGCCACGGTGACCTGGGACTGCTCTACATGTTGGCGACGCTCGGCAGCGCGTTGACGTTGCCTTATGTCGGCAAGAGCGTCGACCACTTCCCGGTGCGCACGGTCGCGGTCGTGGTGGTGATTGCACTGGGCCTGTTCTGTCTCGCCATGGCGAGCACCTTTTCCGTCTGGATGATCGCCATGTCTTTCTACGGCCTGCGCCTGTGCGGGCAGGGCATGATGACCCATACAGCGGTCACCGCGGCCGGGCGCTGGTTTTCCGCGCAGCGCGGCCGGGCGGTTTCGATCGCGCTTCTGGGCTTGCCGACGGCCGAAGCCCTGTTGCCATTGTGTTTCGTAACCCTGGCAGGCTTCCTTGGCTGGCGTGGGGCATGGACCGTCGCAGCCCTGGTTCTGCTTCTGGCGGTATTGCCCGTGCTTATGACGCTGCTCGCCAGAAACCGGGTGCCGAGTGCGACAGAAATCGCCTCCATCAAGCCGGAAGGCCGGCAGTGGACGCGCAACGAAGTGCTCCGCGACCCGCGCTTCTGGCTGGTGTCCTGCGGCATCAACGCTCCGGCCTTTATCGGTACGGCGATCTTCTTCCACCAGGTCTATCTTGTCGAACTGCGCGGCTGGTCGCTGGAAGTGTTCGCCAGCGCCTTTCTGGTCATGGCCGCCGGCGTCGTCTGCGCCTCACTGGTGATCGGGCCGCTCATCGACCGGTTTTCCGCGCGCCGGCTCCTGCCGTTCACGCTTATAGCGTTGTCGCTGGCCTGCCTTGTGCTGGCGCAATATCATGCGCCTTTTTCGCCGTATATTTTCCTCGGCCTGATAGGCGTATCCAACGGCTTCAACAGCACGCTTGTCAGCTCCTTCTGGCCCGAGGTCTACGGAACGCGCCACATGGGCGCAATTCGCGCCGCCGCCTTCTCCGTCGCGGTCTTCGCTTCCGCGGCCGGGCCCGGTCTGGTCGGCTGGCTGATTGACCTCGGCGTGCCGTTCGACCTGCAGGTGAGGGTGATGGGGCTCTATTGTCTTGTCTTCTGCGTCGTCCTGACGCTGATGGCCCGGGCGTACCGGGAGAGGGAAACAATCTTGAAAGCGGAATGAGTTTGGGGTTGCCGTGCGGCCGATCCGCAGCTAACTCAAACGCCATGACAGTCATCGTACGTTTCGCGCCGTCGCCGACCGGCCACATTCACATCGGCAATAGCCGTCCTGCGCTCTTCAACTGGTTGTTCGCCAAAAAGGCGGGCGGGCAGTTCATCCTGCGCTTTGACGATACCGACCTGGAACGCTCCAGGCAGGAATATGTCGAATCGATCGAGCAGGACCTGCGCTGGCTGGGGATCGAACCGGACCGGGTGGAGCGCCAGTCGGAGCGTGTTGCCAGCTATGATACCGCTGCGCAGAAGCTGAAGGATGCGGGGCTGCTCTACCCGTGTTACGAGACCCCGGACGAACTGGAACGCCGCCGGTCGCGCCAGCGCGCGATGGGCCGTCCGCCGGTTTACGACCGCGCGGGCCTCAAGCTGACTGTCGAAGAGAGGGCCGCCTTCGAGGCGGAAGGCCGCAAGCCGCATTGGCGGTTCCTGCTGCCCAATCACGACGGCGACCCGTTGCAGACCCGGCGCACGGAAGTTTCCTGGGACGATCTTTGCCGCGGCACGCAGGCCGTGGATCTGGCGTCGCTTTCCGATCCGGTTCTAATCCGCGCCGACGGCACCTTCCTCTATACCTTCACGTCGATTGTCGACGACATCGACATGGGCGTCACCCACATCATCCGCGGTGAGGACCACGTGTCGAACACGGGTGTTCAGATCGCGATCTTCGAAGCGCTCGGAGCAACTGCGCCGGTATTCGGTCACCACAATCTCCTGACGACACAGGACGGAGAAGGGCTGTCGAAGCGCAAGGGCGCACTGTCGATCGGGTCCTTGCGGGACGAAGGCCTGGAGGCGATGGCAGTCGCCTCGCTTGCCGTTCTGACAGGAACGAGCCAGGCCGTCGAACCTGTTGCGACCATGGACGCCCTGGCGCAGAAATTTGATCTTTCCAGCGTTTCCCGGTCCCTGGCGAAATTCGATCCTGACGAACTCCGGAACCTCAATGCCCGTCTGGTCCACGATCTGCCTTATGAGGCGGTCAAGGACAGGCTGGCCGGCATGGATATCCCGGCTGACGCGGACTTCTGGGAAACCGTGCGCGGCAATTGCCAGACGGTCGCGGATGCCCGCGACTACTGGAAGGTTGTAACCGGTCCGGTCGAAAGCCGGATCGAGAATGAGGACAGGGAGTTTGTCGGCAGCGCCAGGGCCCTGTTACCGGACGGGGAGATCACTCCGGATACCTGGGGCCTCTGGACGGCGGCGCTGAAAGAGAAAACCGGCCGCAAGGGCCGCGGTCTTTTCATGCCTCTGCGGCGCGTCCTGACCGGTATGGATCACGGCCCGGACATGAAGGCCATGCTGCCTCTCATTGGGCGACAAAATATTCTGGACCGACTACCCTGACGGACGCCTTGTCGGCAGGGGCCGGGCGAAACCCGGTGTCGTTGCTCTTGAAAACCGGAGCCAGGGGCGAATCCATTGCAGGAGTGTCTCCCGGCGACGCCCGCACGGACAGCAGCGGCAATCCGTTCACGGTTTCCGGCTCAATACCGGGCTGGTTCTGATCGGAAGACAGTCTTGCGGCTGCCTGGCGCAGCGGAACGGTCACGTCAAACCCCTTTTCCAGATTGATCAGGGTGTCCGGGTCCTCGTGAGGCGGCAATTGCGCTCTTCGCAGCGGTGGCCGCGCCAGGGGCGAGGGCGTTTCGCCGGTCTCATCGAATGTTCCACCGCGGCTCGGCTGCAGCGTTCTCCTCGGTAGTCCGGCGCTGATATCGGAAAAGAACACGCGGTTGCCGGATCCCGAGGTCAGCTCCGTCCAGTCTGAACGCATTTTGGACTGACGCGTCGGCCGGCAGCTGCAGCCTTCCACGAATTCCGTTTTGTAGCGGTCCGCGAAGGGTTGTTCCGAATAGAGCGCCCCGGCCAGAGATGTCATCTGCGCCTGGTCACCTCCCGGGTTGCGGTAGACGTAAAGCTCCGTCTGCGCGGCCGGGCAGATTTCCGAACAGCGGGCCTCGTCATAGGCGAACTGGTTTTTGCCGGTCGAAAAGCTCAACGGGAAAAAATAGCCGTCGCAGGTGCGCACGCAAAGGGTGCGAAAGGTGCCACCTGAAGGAAGACGCACGCGCGAGGCCGCACTGTTCTTCCGCGCCCGAACGGCTGCAATTTCCCTGTCCCCTGATTTGGCAGAAGCAAGGTTCACATCCGCTTGTGAGCGTTGCTCCGTCTGCGAGCCGGGATTGAACAGGCGCGACAGCAGGGAACGCGGTTTCTCCTGGGTGCCGTCTTGCCCGGTCTTTGCCTGGCGGGCGGCAGGCGCGTTGCAATTCTGTCTGGCAAGTTGCGAGCGCACCTGTTTCAGCCGCCTGGCATTGCCCGAAGAACCGCCGCCAGCCTTGGCGAGCTGACGCTCGATCGCGGCCAGATTGGACTTCATGCGCCGGATCTTGCCGTTGAGGCTCTGGCAGTTGGGAGAGGCCGCGCTGGCGCAGCCGAAATATCCGGCATCACGCTCCGCCGCCGCAATCGCCTTTTGCTGCTGACTTTTTGCGGAGGTCCATTTTTGCGCGGCGGGTGAGCCTGAACCGGACTCCAGCTGGCGCAATTCGGCCTTCAAAGCGGAACAGCTGGCTGCGGCGGCTGCGTTCAGGGGCAACAGGACTGCCGCGCACACGACAATGGCGCGCACGAAATCATCAGACCTGGCGGTGCTGCGAAACCACATAACCCTTCCCCTGCAGCGTACTGCCTTGCACCGGACCGGTTCCGACATTCGAAAACTCATCCGGGACGCCAGCTTCACTATTGCTGCTGCCCCTACCTATAGCAACGAAAGCTCTGACGTTAGGTTAATACCGGCGTCCGGCAGAGCGTAGGGTTTTCAAGGTTTCTCAACGCGGGGATCAGTTTCTTTCCGAACGACCTGAAAGCGGAATTTCATGTATCCGTATTCTGGGGCGCAGCGGAACTTGCAGCGGTGAGCAAGCGCTCGAAGATGTCGTCAAGCAGCACTTTCTGCTCCTCCGTGAGCGCTTCCTGCAGCCTTGCGGAATAGGCAAGCGCCTCCGGGATCAGTTCCTCATACATGCTGCAGCCCTCGGGGCTGAGCTTTAGCATCTGCTCGCGCTGGTCGTCCGGGTTCCGGCCGCGCACGATCAGCCTGCGCTGCTCCAGCGCGGCCACCGCACGGCTTACCTTGGTCTTGTGCATGGCAGTCGCCTGGCTGATGTCGCGGGCGGTCATGGCGTGATGTTCACCGAGGGTGGCGACCACCCGCCATTCGGGAACGCCGATGCCATATTTGCCCGCATAGATTTTCGAAAACGAGCGGCTGACGGTCTCCGCAAGATGGTTGAGCCGGTAGGGCAGGAACCTGTTGAGCTTCAGAACCTGCCGGAGGTCGTCCGCGTCACCGGTCTCGTCGAGGGGGGGAAGGAGATCGTCGGACATGGGTTGGAAGCTGCCTCGAAAATTCGGTTTTGCGCTGTCACACCCGGCGCGCGTCGGAGCCGGCAGATAAAGTTGCCGTCATCCGGCCATGATCTCTTTCTAGCAAGTATAGCCAACTGAAAAAATCGGAAAAGACAACCTGAGCTGCTTCGAAAAAAACACGATAACGCAAGCAAGGTTGAGGGAGAGCTTGGGCGCATATAGTCGAAAAGCTACGACATTAGCTAACCTATCTGTTGATAAGAAAGGATTAGTTAAGGAATTGGGAAATGAAAGTTTGCGAATCGGGGATCGAAACTGAGACGCTGTAGTCAACGGTAAAAGGCGTTTTTCCGGATGAAAAACAAGAGAAAGCAGACCGTCAGCCGGTAGAAAAGCGAGACCTCTATGACAAAGAACGCGAACAAGTCCGGTGGCGCACCTGGCGAAAACGAGCGGTTCGAGGAACTCGGGCGCGGTTGTTATGCCTACAGCGCAGACGGATGTTCCAATACCGGTGTGATCATCGGCGATAAAGCGGTGCTGGTCGTTGATGCTCAGGCGACGCCCCAACAGGCGCAAAAGGTTCTAAAGAAAATTCGCGACATGACGGACAAGCCCGTCAAACAGGTGGTTCTGACTCATTTCCATTCAGACGGTTGTCTTGGCGCAATGACGTTTGATCCGGGAGAGATTATCGCCTCGGATCTGACCCGGCGAATGATGGACACCCGCGGCAAGGAAGAGATCCGCGTTTCCAGGCAGCGCCTGCCGGATCTGTTTGCGGGACTGCCCGAAAATGCCGGTATCGTCGGACCGACGATGACGATTGCGTCCTCGATGACGATCGATCTCGGTGGACTGGACGTTCGGCTGATGCATCTCGGTCGTGGACACACAATGGGTGATCTCGTGGTCTGGGTGCCGGACCGGGCGGTCCTGTTCGCCGGCGATCTGGTGCAGAAATCTGCGGTGCCTTACTGCGGCGATGCGCATCTGGCCGATTGGCCGCGTGCACTCGACCGTGTATCCGCCTTCCGGCCCGCTGCCCTCATGCCCGGACGGGGACGCCCGGCTATTGGCGCGTCCTCCGTTACCCAGGCCATCGAGACGACACGCGAATTCGTCACAACCCTGCACGATGCCGCCTCCGCCTGCGTCGTCCAGAGCCTCGGCCTGAGGGATACCTTTCTTGCTGTCAGGGATGCACTGGAACCGCAATTCGGAACCATGACCGGTTTTGATTTCAATCTGCCCCTGAGCCTGGCCCGGGCCTATGACGAAGCGCTTGGACTGGACCAGCCCCAGGTGTGGACGCGCGAGCGCCTGGCGGATCTGGAAGATGCCCTGGGGGACCTTTCGTCCATTTCCGACCCCGCCGATGAGGCTGTTGAAACGGCCACGGACACAGCTTCCGGGCAGGCCTCCGACCTGGACGCGCAGGAAACCGGGCCTGAAGCTGCCGGCGAAGACGGCAAGCCGGAGCTTGTCGCCGACAGCGATTTCGCTGCGTCCCTCGAACAGACGGAAGAAGACGGGGATCCGGATCTGTCCGCAGACGACGTCACCGGAACGGAAGATGAGGATGGCGAAGCCGCCAGGTCCGAAGATACGGAAGAGGCGGGCCCGGAAAAGGTTCTGGAGAACGCCCGCTGACAGACTGTTGGCCCTGTCTTTTGCGATTTTTCCTGCGCGCGCCGTTTCGGCGCGCGTTTTGATTTATTTGACAGGGTTGCTTGATCGCCCGAGAGCGAACCCCACATGTCACTCGATTCACACCCGGAGGTCCAAATGCGTTTCCTGACCGCAATCGCTGTCGCCCTTGTCCTGTGCGTTCAGGGAGCAGGAGCATCTTTTGCTGCTGACGAACCCGATCTGATCTTCAAGAAATCGACCGTCTGGAAATTCCTGACGCCCGACCACAAGCTGGCCACCTACGCAATCGACGACCCGGTCGTCGAAGGTGTCTCCTGCCACTTCACGGTTCCTGAAAAGGGCGGTGTTTCCGGCTGGCTGGGCGTTGCCGAAGAAGTCTCCGACGTCTCACTCGCCTGCAGACAGGTGGGGCCGGTGACCATCAAGGAAAAGTTCGAGCAGGGCGAGGAAATGTTCCGCCAGCGCCGCTCCTTTGTCTTCAAGAAAATGCGGATCGTGCGTGGCTGCGACATCAAGCGCAACGTGCTGGTCTATCTGGTCTATTCCGACAAGCTGATCGAGGGCAGCCCGAAAAACTCGACTTCGACCGTTCCGCTGATGCCCTGGGGCGACCAGGTGCCGCCGAAATGCGGTGATTTTCTCACGGATTGAGGCGAGCGGCGCGCTCGCCTCGCGGCGCGGATCACTTCGCTTCCAGGCTTTCCAGATGTTTGCTGACGGGCAGGTCCGAGCCGGCGCAGAAATGCTTGTAGAGCATCGCCATGATGTCTTTGACCGGTTCGCTGGCAAGCCTGTAGTAGATGGTGGTGCCTTCCCGGCGGGTGGTGACCAGTCCCTGAGCGCGTAGCAGAGCGAGCTGCTGGGAAACCGTCGGCATGCGCAGGCCCGTCTTTTCGGCAAGTTCACCGACGCTGCGCTCTTCTTCCAGAACGAGGCACATCAGGAGAAGGCGCGGCGCGGACGCCATCATCTTCAGGAACTCCGCAGCGGATTCCGCCTTCTCTTCAAGTAGATCATAGTCCATCGAGCAACCTTGCCAAACATGCCGGATAACTGCAAGCAGGAGACCTGTCCCGCCCCGGAGCATCCTGCGGTCCGATAATGGCGGACAAGATGCCTGAACGCTTCAAACCCGATCAACTTTTCAGCTTTCACACCACTTTGTATGAAAGTGGAGAAGTTGATCTTCCGTTGCTTTTATATGCGGCTCGCTGCCGTGACAATGATGTTTCCGTTGCCGCAGCCGGTTCCGGACATAAGGCACATGCTTTTCTGCTGCATTTCCTGGCCGAAAGCCTTGGTGCCGTCGGTGATGACGATGATGGCCGCAAACGGTCCTGCCAGTACGATGGCGAGGAAGATGAGGACAAAAAGGCGGTTCAACATGGTCGTCTCCTGAAGGCAATCCGTTTCGATTGCCCGGAGATTACCGGCGCCGCCTTGAACCCATGCTGAGTGGCCCGTTCAGCTAGCGTTCAGTTATCTAAACAAACTGAAAACGTTATTGTAATCAGTGTGTTGATGTCGTCATAGGTTCTGCGTCATGGCCGTTCTGAGCGCTTCCAGCAGGACTTCGTCACGTCCGTAGATGTCCTTTCTGAAATGGGTGGACCCGTCCTTGTTCATCCAGGCGGTCAGATAGGTCAGGTGAACCTCGATAGGACTTTGCAGCGTGACGACCCGTCGCTCTCCGCTGTCGCGCACCTGTTCCCAGTGGCCGGGCGTTGAGTCGATGTCCTGCAGCAGGACATCGGCAAGCGCGAAGGGATCGGAAACCCTTATGCAGCCGTGGCTGAACGCCCGTTCGGAGCGTGAGAACAGCGATTTCGACGGCGTGTCGTGGATGTAGATGTTGAACTTGTTGGGAAACATGAACTTGACGCGGCCAAGCGCATTGCCCTTGCCCGGGTCCTGGCGCAGCCGGAAGGGGAAATTGCCACCCGAATAGCTGTTCCAGGCGACCTGGGTGGCTGGAACCTCCCGGTCGTTTTCGAAGATCCGGATGTTCTGTGAGCTCAGTGCGGACGGGTTTTTCTTCAGCTTCGGAAGATATTCCTTCGTCGCAATGGAGTAGGGCACGTTCCAGTAGGGGTTGATCTCCACATATTCCATTCGGTCGGAAAACACCGGCGTCGCATGATAAGGCTTGCCGACGACGACCCGCGTCGTGTGGACGGTCTGATCGTCGCGCACCACTTTCAGGTTCTGGTCGGCAAGATTGACGAAGACATAGAAGTCGCCGAGATCGTCCCGCATCCAGCGCCGCCGCTCCATGTTGAGCTCCATCTGGATGAGCTTTTCCTGGATGGGAATATTGATGCGCTCCAGCGTGTTCTTGCCGATGACACCGTCCATCTCCAGGCCGTGATAGTCCTGAAAAACCTTCACCGCCTCGACCAGCGCGCCGTCATAAACCTCACCGCTGTGATCTCCGGCGCCCGGAATATCCTCTTCGATCAGCCGGGTGCGCAGCACCGCGACACGCGGGTCGCTCATGCCGGGCTTCAGTACTTCGCCGTCAGGCACCGTCGTGAACCCGCCTTCCGCGGCCTTTTTCCTGTATTGGGCCAGTCGCCGCTTCAGCCTGGCGTAATTGTCGGAACGGGGAGCAAGGGTTTCAAGAAACGCACTGAAATCGACAGCATTTTCCGCCGTTTCAAACAGCTCTTCCGGCTCGGGTCTGTCCGGAAACACATTAAGCGCCTGGTTGACCCTGTTGGGCTGCACACGGCCGGAGGACAGGTGGGTCGCGTAGCGCAGGAACTGATTGGATAGCTGAAGATCGAACTGGGCCCACTCCTCGGGTGTGCGTGCCGTCTCCGACAATTGAACCAGCTCCAGTGGGCCGTAGTTGTTCGGATTGAGCGCATGGTCGTTGGCTGCGGCCATCGCGGCAATCACCAGATGCGCCTTTTCGCTCAAGCCGTTCTTGTCGAACCACACAGGGGCAAAAGCCCTGTTGCCGTAGTAACGCGCCAGCCCGTCCGGGATATCCGTGGATATGGCGATCTGAATGGCTTCCGCGATCGGCGTTTGCGGCTCACCGGCAGCCGGTGGCGGAGCCGTTTCGGTACCCGAAGCCTCGGGCGACGCCGACTGTGCCTGCACAAAACCGGTGGACAGCGCCGGCGGCAGCGCCACAACGCACATCAACAGCAAAGCAGAAGATAAAGAACGAAACGAACGAATGCATTTCACGGGAAAGCCCCCTCTGATTCCCACGCGCAGAAGACTAGAGCACTTTCCGATCATATTGAACCATTTGATGGCTTGAAACGGCTCACTCCGAAAGGCGCGCCGTGAAGCGCGATGCGGTGCATCGTGCAAGCGGCGCAACGCTGCAGATGGGCCGTTTCAAGCCACCCAACGCAAGAAGAAGTAATTGAAAAACAGCTGTCGGGGTCGGACGAAATTGGTCCCTGGCATCGTTGGATTGCGCTTGAGGTGGGCAACACCGCTACGCCCAATCCGCCTCGCCAGGGACCAATTTCGTCTCGATCAAATGATTCAATATGATCGGAAAGTGCTCTGGTCTAAGTCGTGCCGCCCGCCAACGCCGCGTTGGCGGCTTTCAGCATTTGCCGGCAATTGCGGTCTTGACCGGCTTCCGTCTTCCGGTCCATAAAGCCGCCATGATGACGGCCACACGGAACATCATTTCGATCACCATTATTTGCAGCTAGCGACACCGCTGGCTGTGGCCGATCCCTCATGGCATGATTTCCCCTGAGACGGACCGCCCGGCCAGCCGGCCAGGAGACCGTTTGACATGAGCGCCGCCGAGACCGGGCAAACCGGCACCTTCAAGGGTTTGAAGCTCACCAACACATTGACGCGCCACAAGGAAGACTTCCGGGCGATCGATGATGAAAACGTGCGTCTTTATGTCTGCGGGCCGACTGTCTACGACTTCGCGCATATCGGCAATGCGCGGCCCGTCATCGTCTTCGACGTTCTGTTCCGCCTGCTGCGGCATCTCTACGGCGCGGACCATGTCACCTATGTGCGCAACATCACCGACGTTGACGACAAGATCAACGCACGGGCGCTCAGGGATTTCCCGGATCTGCCGCTGAACGAGGCCATCGCCAGGGTCACGAAGAAAACCGCCGACCAGTTCCACAAGGATATCGCCGCGCTCGGCGTTCTGGAGCCGAGTTTCGAACCGCGGGCAACCGGCCATATCGACGGCATGATCGAGATGATCGCGGTGCTTATCGAAAAGGGTCACGCCTATGAAGCGGGCGGAGAGGTGCTCTTCGATACGGCGTCCATGCCGGACTATGGCGGGCTTTCCAGACGCAAGCTGGACGAGCAGTTGGCGGGTGCGCGTATCGCCGTCGATGAACACAAGAAAAATCCCGGCGATTTTGTCCTCTGGAAACAGTCTTCGGGAGACGAGCCGGGCTGGGAAAGCCCCTGGGGCCGCGGACGCCCGGGCTGGCATATCGAGTGTTCCGTCATGAGCGAGCACCATCTCGGCAAGGTGTTCGACATTCACGGCGGTGGGCTGGACCTGATTTTCCCGCACCATGAAAACGAAATCGCCCAGTCCCGCTGCGCGCATGGCACGCAGACGATGGCCAACTACTGGCTTCACAACGGCTTTCTGCAGGTTGAAGGCAGCAAGATGTCCAAGTCGGAGGGCAACTTCTTCACCATTCAGGAACTGCTGGAAACGGAAAATTTCGGCGGCCGCAAATGGCCCGGCGAAGTGCTGCGGCTCGCCATGCTGATGACCAACTACCGCGAACCGATCGACTTCTCGGTACGCAAGCTGGAAGAAGCCGAGAATCTTCTGGCCAAATGGCCGGACCTGGTGGCGACGCAGGCCGAGCCCGCGCCGGAAATCGTCGCCGCCCTGTGCGACGATCTGAATACCACCGCAGCCATTCAGTCCCTGCATGCGCTGGCGGGCGAAGCGGCGAAGGACCCGGAAAAACTGCCGGTCTATTCCGCTTCGGCGGCCTTGCTCGGTCTTACGCCGGTGAAGGCCGATCTTTCAGGCATCGACACGGCGGCGGTTGAAGCCTCCGTCACGGCCCGTCTGGCAGCGCTCGGAAACAAAAACTGGGCGGAAGCCGACAGGATCCGGGATGAACTGACGTCTCAGGGAATTCTTCTAAAGGATTCAAAAGACTCGGAAACCGGCGAACGTATGACCACCTGGGAGGTCAAGAGGTGAGGGCCGTTCTGGCGCACACGCTGCAGCCCCCCCTCTGTCCCCTGCGGGGACATCTCCCCCTCAGGGGGGGAGAGGAGTATATGCGGGGCCACCGTGCTCAAGAAATCCTCGGCGGACTATGGCAGCGTGGCAGTCTGGAAGGTCTTCTTACATCGAATGAATTAAATTTTGCTGGGCGACTGCGACAAACTCCAGTCTCCCCCTTTGCGGGGGAGATGCCCGCCTTGGCGGGTAGAGGGGGGTATACAGCGTCGGCTCCAAATGCTGTCTTCGGGAAACGAAAAAGAGCCTGCCCGATGCCACATCAGAAGATCCCTCAACATCTGC
Source organism: uncultured Roseibium sp. (assembly GCF_947496995.1). Lineage (GTDB taxonomy): Bacteria > Pseudomonadota > Alphaproteobacteria > Rhizobiales > Stappiaceae > Roseibium. Next base: position 867,108 of record NZ_CANMFD010000002.1, on the reverse strand, counting down.
GGCAGAACGCCCGAAAACTCCGCTCGGAAATGACGGAAGCGGAGAAAAAGCTCTGGAACGTATTGAGAGCTCACCGTCTCGAAGGCATCGCTTTCCGGCGTCAGATGCCAATCGCCCGATATATCGTGGATTTTGCGGCGCCGGCCCATCGGTTGATCGTTGAACTGGATGGATCCCCGCACGGCGAGAGCCAGGGGCGCGCCAGAGATGAACGGCGAGACCGGGCCTTGGAACATCTCGGCTGGATGGTGCTGCGCTTCTGGAACACGGAGGTCCTGAGCGATCTCGACGGTGTCTGCCGGAAGATCCTGGACGTCTGCGGCAAGGAAAATTTCTGATGGCGAGTGAAGCAAAAGATCTTACCGGCGGCTGCCAGTGCGGTGCCGTGCGCTACCGGGTGACGGGGGAGGTCGGTTACCCGCATCTGTGTCATTGCCGCATGTGCCAGAAGGCGTCCGGGAATTTCTTTCTGCCGCTGATCGGCGCGGCGAAAGATGATTTTCAATGGACCCGCGGAGAACCCTCCTGGTTCCATTCCTCAAAACCGGTGCGGCGCGGGTTTTGCGGGAATTGCGGCACGCCGCTCGCCTTCGAGACGGTGGGAGACGACTATATCGCCTTCACCCACGGCAGCCTTGACGATGTTGCCGCTGTGACCCCGGTCGAACAGTCCGGGGTCGAGGGAAGGGTGCCGTTCTACGCCGATTTGTTCACTCTGAGCGAGACCCATTCCAATCGGGACGACCTGCCGGGCGGTATCGGCGATGTGGCCACGACGAACCGGCAACATCCCGACCGTGAGACGGAAAACTGGAGCTGCGAAGCGATATGAGTGACGTTCATACAGGCGGGTGCCAATGCGGTGCCGTCCGGTTCCGGGTTTCGGGACAACTCGGCAAGGCGTCCATCTGCCACTGCCGCATGTGCCAGAAGGCATTCGGCGGCTTTTACGCGCCCCTGGTCGGCGTAGTGAACGAGACGGACCTCGTCTGGACGCGGGCCGAGCCGACGCGTTTCCAGAGCTCCAATGTGGTTGCTCGTGGCTTCTGCGAAAAGTGCGGGACACCGCTGACCTATGAAGCGCCGGACGGGATTGCGATCGCGATCGGGGCCTTTGACGATCCGGGCGCCATCGCGCCTGTCATCCAGTATGGCGTGGAAGGCAAGCTTCCCTATGCCGACCACATGGCCGACATTCCGGCGCGCACCACGGAAGACGACTATGAGACTCAGGCCTTTCTGGCTTCGATCGTCTCGAACCAGCATCCCGACCACGACACGGACACATGGCCGCCGGTTCAGCCCGGCGAAACGGACAACGCATAACAAGACAAAAAGAACCGGTTGCGTTGCGCTTTCGCGCTGAGGCAGCCTGGCTCGGGCAGGAAACGCCAATGACCAAGGAACGTCTCTACCTATTCGACACGACGCTGCGCGACGGCGCGCAGACCAGTGGCGTTGATTTTTCGGTCAATGAAAAGATCGTCGTCGCCGAACTTCTGGAGCGGTTGGGGGTGGATTATGTCGAGGGCGGATATCCCGGTGCCAATCCGACCGATACGGAATTCTTCAGCCGGAAACGGACGCAAAACGCGATCTTCACTGCCTTTGGTATGACCAAGCGGGCAGGGCGTTCAGCCGCCAACGACCCTGGGTTTCAGGAGATCCTTTCCAGCAGCTCTGATGCCTGCTGTTTCGTAGCCAAGGCGTGGGATTATCATGTCCGCGTCGCGCTGGGCTGCAGCAATGAGGAAAATCTGGAGTCCATCGCGGACACGGTCGCCACGACAGTCGCCGCCGGCAAGGAGGCGATGATCGATTGCGAGCATTTCTTCGACGGCTACAAGGCCAATCCGGACTATGCGCTCGACTGCGTGCGCACCGCCTATCAGGCAGGCGCCCGCTGGGTCGTCTTGTGCGATACCAATGGCGGCACGTTGCCGGATGAGATCTTCGACATTGTCACGAAGGTTCAGGACGTTGTTCCCGGCTCGCATCTCGGCATTCACACACATGACGATACCGGTCACGCGGTCGCCAACTCGCTGGCGGCTGTCGACGCCGGCGTCCGGCAGATTCAGGGGACCCTGAACGGTCTCGGCGAACGTTGCGGCAACGCCAACCTGATCACGCTGATCCCGACACTCAAGCTGAAGGCCTCCTTCGCGGACCGCTTCGAGATCGGCGTCAGCGACGACCAGCTCAGGGAAATCACCGCGATCTCGCATGCGTTCGATGAAGTCCTGAACCGGTCTCCCGCCAGACAGGCGCCCTACGTCGGTGAAACCGCCTTTACCACCAAGGCCGGAATTCATGCCTCCGCGATCCTGAAGGATCCGCAGACCTATGAACATGTCACGCCGGAAAGCGTCGGCAATCAGCGCCGCGTGCTGGTCTCCGATCAGGCAGGCAAAAGCAATCTGATCGGCGAACTCACCCGTGTGGGCATCAAGGTGGAAAAGTCCGATCCGCGGCTGGACCGGCTGTTGGCGAAGGTCAAGGAGCGCGAGACGGAAGGCTATGCCTATGAGGCCGCCGATGCCTCGTTCGAATTGCTTGCCCGCAAGGAACTCGGCGATGTGCCGCGCTTTTTTGAAGTCAGTTCCTTCCGCGTGATGGTGGAACGCCGCTTCAATGCCATCGGAGATCTGCTCACCGTTTCGGAAGCCGTGGTGAAGGTCGATGTCGACGGCGAGGTCCGCATGTCGGTCGCCGAAGGCAACGGCCCGGTCAATGCGCTCGACATGGCCTTGCGCAAGGACCTCGGCAAATATCAGTCCGCCATCGAGGGGCTCGAGCTGATTGACTACAAGGTGCGTATCCTCAATGGCGGCACCGGCGCCGTAACGCGCGTCCTGATCGAAAGCCACGACACGAAGACCCATCGGAGGTGGTTCACCATCGGGGTGTCCTCCAACATCGTCGATGCGTCCTTCCAGGCCCTGGTGGATTCCATCACTTTTGCGCTTTTGAAGGCCAACGCCAGCTGATACGAAGCAGCCGGGGACAGCGTCTGATCAGGCTGATCGACAGCCGCGCACACACCTGAAGTCCGTTCAGCCACGCCGCGTTCGAAATCGGATGACGGCAGGGTAATCCAGAAAGGGAAATTTCATGTCGCAGACGGTGTCCGACACCGACGCGCAGGCCGAATTGCGCCAGGGTCTCCTGTTCGGCCTCGCTGCTTACGGCATGTGGGGTTTCTTTCCGGCCTACTACAAGCTGACGGAGACGGTGCCGGCCGATATCGTCGTTTCTCACCGTATCCTGTGGTCGGTGCTGTTCGTCGGGCTGTATCTTTACCTGCGCGGCCGCTGGCCGGAAGTGCGCGGGGTCTTTCGAGAGCCGAAGGTGCTCATGGCCTTGAGTGCTTCGGCCACCCTTATCGCGGTGAACTGGCTGGTGTTCGTCTGGGCGATCTCTAACAGTCAGGTTCTCGATGTATCGCTCGGATATTTCATCAATCCGCTGGTGAGCATTCTGGTCGGGCTCGTGGTGCTGCACGAAAAACTGTCTCGCGGGCAGGCCGTCGCGATTTCGATCGCGGTGCTGGCCGTGGTCTTGCAGGCTGTGCTGGCCGGCGGATTGCCGTGGGTATCGCTTGTCCTGGCGTTCTCCTTCGCCGGGTACGGCTATGTCCGGAAGGTGACGCCCGTCAAGGCAACCCCTGGCCTGTTTGTCGAAACATTGCTGCTGTTTCCCCTGGCCGCAGTCTACATCCTTTTGAACCTGAGCTGGGGCGTGGATGCGCTCATTCTCAACGATCTGCCGGTGCTGGCGGCGCTCGCGGGAACCGGCATCGTCACGGCTCTGCCGCTCATCTTCTTTTCGTCGGCCGCCCGCCGGGTGCCGCTCTTCATGCTTGGGCTGATGCAGTATCTCGCACCGTCCATCCATTTCCTGATGGCTGTCTATGTCTGGGGGGAGCCGCTGGATCAAACCAGGCTGATCGGCTTCGTCATGATCTGGGCCGCACTGGCGGTCTTCACCTGGGACAGTTGGCGACGTTACCGCAAAAGCCGGTCCGTCACCGAAAAAGGAACGTGAAGAGCTATTAGAGTTCCGACACGGAGAGCAATTCGTCGGAAACTTCCTGGGGAGCGCCCGAGATGGATTGGCGCAGCATCGGCAGGATATCGTCCAGCCGGTTGGCAACCAGATAGGGCACTTCGGTTTCCGGCCGGATGTAGCCCTGCGCCCGCATGTGATCGAAAAGTTCCAGCAGCGGTGACCAGAAACCGTTGATATTGGCAAGCGCGACCGGCTTGCGATGCTGGCCGAGCTGTGCCCAGGTCATCATTTCAACAGCTTCCTCAAGCGTGCCGATGCCGCCGGGCAGGGCGATGAAGGCGTCCGACTTCTGAAACATCAGATGCTTGCGCTCGTGCATGTCCTTGGTGACGATCAGGTCATCCAGCGACTCCAGCATGACTTCCCGCTTTTCCAGGAAGTGGGGAATGATGCCCGTGACTGCTCCGCCCGATTCCAGCGCGGCGTTCGCGACCGTGCCCATAAGGCCGACGGAGCCTCCGCCGTACACCAGGCGCAGGCCCGCTTCGGCGATGAGCTGACCCAGCCGGGTTGCTGCCGCTTCATGCGAGGGATCCGAACCGAAGCTGGATCCGCAATAAACACATACGCTTGTGAGCTGATTTTGAGTGACCGTATTCATGACTCAAAGATGTGGCATCGTGACGGGTAAGACGTCAAGCATTCTGTTCGAAGGACTTGGCTCTCAAGCAGGATTTCTTGCCGCGCCTGTAAAAGGCGGCTATGCATGAAACCTGATGGAATTATGCGACGGCGCAACCGCCGCTCCGCACTGAAGGGGACAGTTTCAGAAAAAGCTCCGGAGTTTCCGTTTGCTTTTCTGATGGGATGAGCAATGAACAAGCAGACACTGATCTGGAGTTTGATCGTAGCGGTGCCGGCCGCCGCAGCGGCGGTGACGGGGTATGTCTATCACGAGACCGGCCGATTGCCGTTCCAGACGCCCGCCGAGACCACTTCCACGCAGGCCGTGACCGACGGCAAGTCGCAGGATCAGGCGGCTGTCTCGGATGACCAGTCTCTCGTAGAAGAAACCGGCCAGACAGCTGCGGCAGACCCGCAGGATCAGGCCGTTGACGAAGCTGCCGCGAAAGTGCCGAGCTTCGACGTGGTCGGCGTCGAACCCACCGGTGAAACCGTCGTCGCCGGACGTTCCGAGCCCGGCGCGATCGTTGCGCTGACCGCCAATGGAAAAGTCGTCGGCAAGAGCATCGCCAACGAAGCGGGAGAGTGGACCATCATTCTCGACGAACCGCTGAAGCCCGGCGATTATGACGTCGGTCTGGAAGTCCATGACGAAAAGGGTCAGGCCATCGCGCAATCCGAACAGCGTGTTGCAGTCTCCTTTTCCGACGATGGGAATCAACAGCCGCTCGTCGTCCTGAATTCGCCGGAAGGCCCGTCCGACATTCTTCAAATTCCCGATACGGCGCAGGAAGTTGCCCAGAGCGCGGATGCACCTGCAGCAAGCGAAGAACAGGTGGCCGACGTCACGGCGAAACCGGACGAGACGGAAGCCGGCGCGTCTGAAACAGTGGTCGCTTCCGCCGAACCGGCCACCGCGGAGAACAAGCCTGCCGTTCCCGATCAACAGAGCACTGCAACGGCAACTCCCGATCCGGCAACGGATGTTGCCGTGGCAACTCCGTCCGACGAACCGGTGGCCGCTACCGGGGAACAGGAAGCGGCAGCCGACGCATCTCAAGACAAGCCTGCCGCTTCCAAGACCGCCCTTGAAACCGCCGATGGCAAAACGTCTCAGTCGCCCGCTGCCACCGTGGACAGCGGATCGGCCGGTGATGCGGCGCCGACTGTCACGGTCGAAGCGGTCGAATCGGAAACAGACAAGGTCTACATCGCCGGCACCGGCGAACCCGGATCCTCCGTCCGGGTCTATGTCGGCGACGAGTTTCAGGGTGAATCCAGGATCGATTCCGGTGGAAAATGGCTGGTGCAGGGCACCAAGAATGTTGCCGAGGGCAATGTCGAAATCCGCGCCGACCTGATCGGTGAGGACGGCAACTCGGTGGATGCCCGCGCGGCGGTGACCTTTGAAAAGGAACAGGACCAGCAGATTGTTCTCACCAAGGTCGTCGCGACCGGCGCCAGCGGCGGCAGTGGCGACCAGGAGGCTGACGTCCGCAAATCGCTGCCGGTGGTCATCATCCGCAAGGGCGACAATCTCTGGCGGATTTCCCGTCGTCTCTATGGGGACGGCTTTCGCTATTCCACCATCTACCAGGCCAACCAGGATCAGATTCGCAATCCGGACCTGATCTATCCGGGACAGGTGTTCCTGACACCGGAAGGCGACCTGAACTGGCCGAAGCCACCGGCCGATAACGGCTGATTTCAGTCCGGGTTTTTCAAGGAAAAAGGACAGGAAACCATATCCGGCTTGCTGTCCTTTTTGATCGCACCCCTTGTCTTGGGGATAATTCATCGCATATCACCGATAAGATCTATCGGGATTCCTGCGCGCGTTTCGCCGCACGCAGGCGGTCCGGTTCAACCTTGAAATCCGGTTCTCCGGCTGTCGCGCGGCATCGCGCCAAAGCAGGTTCTGCGGGTTTCCTCCAGGGAGCTGAAAAATGAGCGGGGCGGGATCGCCGGCGGACACAAAATGCGCAGCGCCGCAGGCGGAAATGTCGAATTGCGAGGAACTCGCCGCCATTTTCCGGGCTCTCGGCCACCCTGCGCGTCTTGCGATTGTCAGGCAGCTTGCCAGGCAGACCGATGCCTGTTGCGGGGAAATCGTGAGTCATTTGCCGCTCGCCCAGTCGACCGTTTCCCAGCATCTGCAGGTGCTCAAGGACGCCGGACTTCTGTCCTGCGATACCCGTGGGCGCAATTGCCACTATCTCTTGAACCGGGACAAGCTGCGCCAGGCTGAACAGAGCTCGAACGATTTCTGGTCCCGTCTCAATTCCTCGGAACCGGCCGGTCTTCCCTCAGACGAACCGTCCGTTCTCACCACAAAATAGAGAGTTGCAGGCTGCCCCGGCAGTCCGGAGATTTTATTTGACAGATCCATCAGCCACCTCGCCGCGAAAGCCATCTGCCGCGGCATCAGGCAGCCATCCGAAACAGGCAAAGGTCAAGGCGGTGAATGCCGATGAAGGCAGCACACTGACGACGCTTGCCAATCTGTGGCCCTATATCTGGCCGTCAGAACGCCCCGACCTGAAAAAGCGTGTCCTGCTGGCCATCTTCGCCTTGGTCATCGCCAAATTCGTCACGGTGCTCTCTCCCTACTTCTTCGCCTGGGCAACCGATGCGCTGACAGGAGAGGGCACGCCGAACCTGCCGGCTTTCCTCGTCGCGCCGGTCATGCTTGTGCTGGCCTATAACGCCGCCCGCATTCTGGCTGTCGCCTTCAATCAGCTTCGCGACGCGCTGTTTGCCCGGGTGGGGCAGCACGCCGTGCGCCAGCTCGCATTTCTGACCTTCCGCCATCTGCACGAACTGTCGCTTCGGTTTCATCTTGCCCGGCGGACAGGCGGGCTCAGCCGGGTCATCGAGCGCGGCGTCAAGGGCATTGAATCCATTGTCCGCTTCACCATCCTGAACGGCATCCCGACGGTTCTGGAATTCGCCCTCATGGCCGGGGTCATCTGGTATCAGTTCGGCTTTGTCTACGTCATCATCGTCGCGGTGATGATTGTTGCCTATGTCTGGTTCACGATCAAATGCTCGAACTGGCGCATCGAAATCCGGCGCGAGATGAACGACAGCGATACGGACGCCAACTCCAAGGCCATCGACAGCCTGTTGAATTTCGAGACCGTGAAATATTTCGGCAATGAGAAGATGGAAGCGCGGCGCTTCGATGAATCCATGGCGAAATACGAGAGCGCGGCCACCAAGACCTGGACGTCGCTTGCGTGGCTCAACCTCGGTCAGTCGGTGGTCCTCGGGATTGGCATGGCCGCTTGCATGGCGTTGTCCGCCAGGGCGGTTCTGGCAGGCGAGCAGGACATCGGCGACTTCGTCCTGATCAACGCACTGCTGATGCAGATCTCCATTCCGCTGAACTTCATCGGCTTCCTCTACCGCGAGATCCGGCAGGGACTGGCGGATATGGAATCCATGTTCGATCTTCTGCTTGTTCCAACGGAAATCTATGACAAGCCGGACGCCGCTCCTCTCAGGGCGGTCGAAGGCACGATTACCTTCAAGGATGTCCGCTTTCACTACGATCCCGACCGGCCAATCCTCAAGGGGATCGACTTCGAGGTGCCCGCCGGCAGAACAATCGCGATCGTAGGTCCCTCCGGAGCGGGCAAGTCGACCATTTCCCGGCTGCTGTTCCGCTTCTATGACGTGACCGGAGGGTCAGTGGAGATCGACGGGCAGGACTTGCGCGATGTCACCCAGGAAAGCGTGCGCCACGCCATCGGCATGGTTCCGCAGGACACGGTGCTTTTCAACGACACCATTGCCTACAACATCCGCTACGGCCGTCCTGATGCGAGCGACGAAGAAGTCCGGGAAGCAGCGCGTATGGCGCAGATCCACGACTTCATCGAGAAACTGCCGAAAGGCTATGCATCGGAAGTCGGCGAACGCGGACTGAAACTGTCCGGCGGCGAGAAACAGCGCGTGGCGATTGCCCGCACGATCCTCAAATCGCCGCCGATCCTGATCCTCGACGAGGCGACTTCCGCGCTCGATACCCACACGGAACGGGAAATCCAGTCCGCTCTGGACGAGGTTTCCCAGAACCGCACGACGCTGGTCATCGCCCACCGGCTTTCAACGGTGGTCAATGCGGATCAGATCATCGTGCTGGAAGCCGGCCGGATCGCCGAGCGTGGAACCCATACGGAGCTGCTGGACAGCGGCGGGCTCTATTCATCCATGTGGGCGCGCCAGCGCGAAGCGGACGAAGCCGAGGAGCGGCTGCGGGCGGCGCGGGAGAACGACGAGCTCGGTATCGTCACACGCGGCCAGACAGCGGATTACGTGCCGGAAAACTAGGCCAGAAGGGACTGACCGGGCGCTACGCGGCGCGGTCTTTCCTGGGCACCTGGTCGTTGGCGCATGTATTGCGCCCGACAAGGGGAGGGCGGCCTGTATCGTGCGCGGGCCGCGGGCGGAACAGAAATCCGGACACTGCCCTGACCAGTACTCTCAATTCGGCATGTCTGGCGCTTCGGGCGCGGGCCTCGTATTCGTCTCCTGTGTGCATCATCGTCTTGGGTCTCCGTGTCGGTGCGGAGGTTATCGCATGTTGCATTTGGTTGAAGAATTGGGCTAATTTGAAAGATATCTTTCGAAAGTTTCGAATAATGCGCCTTGATGACCTGAAATTCTTCAAACGTGTCGCCGAACTCGGCAGTCTGTCCGCGGCCGGGCGTGAAATCGGCCTGTCGCCTTCCGCAGCCAGCAGCCGGCTCAGCACGTTGGAAAAGAACCTGGGAGCCCAACTCGTGTCCCGGACCACCCGGCGCACGCGGTTGACGGAGGCCGGCGAGGTCTTCCTGCGTCATGCCGGCTCCGCCGTACGCGAGATGGACCAGGCCAAGGCATTGATCGATGCGGCGGAAGATTCGCCTCGCGGCACCTTGCGGATATCGTCCAACGTCTTCTTCGGCCGCAAGCACATCCTGCCTCACCTGGCTGAATACCGGCAGCTCTATCCCGATCTCCACCTTCAGGTCGACATGACAGACCGGATGGTCGATCTTCTGGAAGCAGGCTATGACTTGGGGATCCGTGGCGGCCCGATGCCCGATTCCAGCCTCATCGCCCGCAAGCTCGGCGGAAATCGCCGCGTTTTATGCGCCAGCCCCGACTATCTTGCCCGCAAGGGAACACCGCAGACGCTGGATGACCTGCGCCATCACGATTGCATCGGTTTTGATTCCATGCCCGTGTGGTATTTCAGCGGACCGGATGGCGAGATTGCCTATCAGGCGGAATCTCCCGTGATTTCGGGTGACAATGGCGACTTCGCCTATGATGCGGCGATTTACGGTCTCGGTCTGACGGTCAAGTCTCTGGCGCATGTCTGGGAGGACCTGCGCGACGGCCGGCTGGTGGAATTGCTGGAGGATTATCCGATCACCCGCACCGGCAGCATCTATGCGGCCTATCCGCCGACCAGGTTCATTCCGCCCAAGATCACCACCTTCGTCGATTTCCTGATCTCCAAATTCGGTCGTCCGGCTTACTGGGAAACCGATTACCGGCAGGCCGCCGCAGGGGCATCCGGGCAAAGTGCTTTGAAAAGCGCTTGAAATTCCGCAAAGCCTGTTCTCTTCCGCTGCAAAAGCCTCTAGAAGCGAGGGGAGAAAAAAAGACGCAACCGGTGCATTTACCGAGCTGAAACGCGCCTGTTCTGAAAGCGGAAAGTTACAATGTCGATTGCAGATTCAATCTCCAAGGCGATGGTCCCGATCCACCGGGAGGGTTGGCCCTTTATCGCGATTGCGTTGGTCGCGACGCTGGTCATCGGCTGGTTCATTGACCCGCTGTTCTGGATAGGGCTCATCTTCACTGGCTGGATCTGCTACTTCTTCCGCGATCCCAAGCGGGTAACCCCCGTCGGCGACAGCCTGGTGATTTCACCGGCGGATGGGGTGGTCAGTCAAGTGGGGCTTACCAGGCCACCGGCAGAGCTGGAACTCGGCAACGAACCGCTTATGCGGGTGTCGATCTTCATGAATGTCTTCAACTGCCATGTGAACCGTGCGCCGTTCGGCGGCAGGATCACCCGTGTCGCCTATCGCGCCGGCAAGTTTCTCAATGCCGACCTCGACAAGGCGAGCGAGGACAACGAGCGCAACGGTCTGGTGATCGAGGCAGGCGATACGCAGATCGGAGTGGTGCAGATCGCGGGCCTCGTCGCCCGGCGGATTGTCTGTTTCGTGCGCGAAGGGGAGACGATCTCGACCGGCGACCGTTTCGGCCTGATCCGGTTCGGCTCCAGGCTGGATGTCTACTTTCCGGTGGGCACCGTGCCGAAGGTTGCCTTCGGCCAGACCATGATTGCCGGCGAGACGATCCTTGCCGACCTGGCGCAACCGCAAGCTCCCTCGCAGCCTCTGACCCGTGTCAGCTGAGGGGCGTTGTGACTGAAACTCCCGAACCCAAGATGGTGCAACAACGGCGGCAACCGCGTTTCCGCCGCGTGCCCATGCGTCTGATTATCCCGAACCTTGTCACACTTCTGGCCCTGTGTTCCGGCCTGACGGCCGTGCGCATGGCTTATGAAGGGTTCTGGGACTTCGCAGTGGGCGCCATCCTTCTTGCAGCGGTTCTCGACGGCGTCGACGGCCGGGTCGCGCGGTATATGAAAGGCACGTCCCGCTTCGGGGCGGAGCTGGATTCGCTTGCCGATTTCGTCAACTTCGGCGTTACTCCGGCGTTGATGCTGTACCTGTGGATCCTGAAAGACGCGGGGTCGCTCGGCTGGATCGCAGCGCTGATTTTCGCGATTTCCGCGGCCCTCCGCCTTGCCCGTTTCAATGTGGCGCTTGAAGATCCGCAAAAACCGGCCTGGGCGCATCGCTTCTTCACAGGTGTTCCTGCACCGGCGGGAGCGCTGACGGTGCTGTTGCCGCTCTACCTCGACTTTCTCGGGCTGTTTCCGCACTGGTTTGCCGACGAAGCCTTCGTAGCCTTCTATACGATAGCCATCGCGTTCCTGCTGATCAGCCGTCTGCCGACCTATTCCGGCAAGTCGATCGGCACCCGTGTGCGACGAGACCTCGTCCTGCCGCTGTTTGTTGTCGCAGTATTGATCGTGGCACTCGTCGTCAGCTATCCGTTCCGCATGCTGGCCGGAGGGTCGGTGCTGTATCTGCTGAGCATTCCGTTTTCCTGGCGGGCGCACCGCAAACTGGTCCTGGCTGATGCTTCCATGGTCCTGGATGACGATGGGGACGAATGCGACACCGATCTCGACAATCTCGGTGATCGGGACAAGGATCACGGCGGCTAGATCTGTCTTGAGGAGACCCGGGCGCTCGCGTTTCGGGTTTCCCGAGACCGGATCGCCGTTCATTTAAAGGCCCTCGAAATCTTGAGGAGCCAAAAACATGTTAACCGGAAAAACTGTTCTGATTACCGGCGCCAGCAGCGGCATCGGTGCGGCCGCTGCACGGCTTTTCGCCGACAAGGGCGCCAATCTCGTGCTTGCCGCCCGACGTGAGGACAGGCTGGAAGAGGTGAGGAACGCGCTGCCGGAGGCAGCCGGACGGATCTGCATTTTTGCAGGCGATGTCGCGGACCCGGACTTTTCGGAAAACTCCGTCAGGGCCGCCGAAGAGGCTTTTGGCGGACTGGACGCAGCCTTCAACAATGCCGGAATGCTCGGCGACATGGGCCCTGTTCCGCAAATGACCCTGCAAAGCTGGAACGAGGTCGTCACGACAAATCTCACCAGCGCCTTCCTGGCGGCAAAGCATCAGATCCCGGCAATGCTGGCCCGTGGGGGTGGATCGATCGTCTTCACCTCCTCCTTTGTCGGTCACACCATCGGTCTGCCGGGGATGGCGGCCTATGCGGCGGCGAAGGCCGGTCTGATCGGTCTGACCCAGGTTCTTGCAGTGGAACACGGAGCGGACAACATCCGCGTGAATGCCTTGTTGCCGGGAGGGACCAAAACGGAGATGGCCGGCGATGACCCTGCGTTTCATGACTATGTCGCAGGACTGCACGCGCTCAAGCGCATGGCGGCCCCGGAGGAAATCGCCAAGGCAGCGATGTTCCTGCTGTCCGATGCCGGATCGTTCGTCACGGGATCGGCTATGCTGTGCGATGGCGGCAATTCTATCTGCAAGGGATGAAACGTGACCGGCGGGCGGGGGCCGGTCCCGCCTCCCGCCTGAAGACGGATATCCGCTTGTCTTGGCAACCGGACCCGGCGATACAAGGTGGAACACTCCCCGAGGAGCCTTAGTCGTGAGCAAAGACACAGATCTGCGCCCTGGCACGGAAGCCGACTTACCTTCTATCGAAACGCTCTACGGGTCGGCCTTTCCGGAGGAGGACCTTGTTCCACTGGTCCGTCAGTTGCTCCGGGCACAGGAAGGTGTCCTGTCGCTGTTGGCGGTTTCCGGCGATGATATTGTCGGTCATGTGATCTTCACCAGATGTACCGCCGAACCGGGGGGGCATACGCTCGCGTTGCTTGGACCGCTTTGCAGCGCGCGCTCCGTCCGCAAGCAGGGCATCGGCAGCCGTCTGGTCCGGGCCGGGTTGGAGCGTCTGGAAGCCTGGCAGGTAGTGCAAGTGCTTGTTCTGGGCGATCCGGAATACTACGGGCGCTTCGGTTTCCTGCCCCGGTGCCCGATTGCGCCCCCTTATGAAATCCCTGAAGGTTGGGCCACCGCGTGGCAATTTCTGAATCTGGACGGGAGTAAAGCGCCCGGGACGGGCCGGCTTGTCGTACCGCCGCCATGGCAGGAACGGACGCTTTGGGTAGATTAGGACAAGCGAAGTTTGTCAGGGGTGCTTACGGGCAAACATCTGCTCCGTCACGGGAGATAAGCGCTGTTACTTCGGCCGTCTGCGGATGAATTTCTGTTCGGTGACCGCCTTGCCCCACTGATCGCCGACATATTCTTCGACCAGCACGAAGCTGTGTTTTTCGTATAAGCCGCGGGCGGCTTCGAGGCCCTTCAGGGTCCAGAGATGAATTTCGTCAAATCCGAGCCTGTCGCAATGGGTGAGTGCCTTCAGGAGGAGGGCCTTGCCGAGCCCCTTGCCGCGCAGGCGCTCCGACAGGATGAACCAGCGCAGATGAGCGATATTGTCACCAAGGTCCTCGCCATCGATGCTGATCGACCCGATGATCTGTCCGTCCTCTACAACGCACCAGCTGTTGTTCGCCGGATTGCCGATACGCGGCATGAACTCGGCCATGGCTTTTGAGACAACGCTTTCAAAGGCTGGTCCCATGCCGACGATCGGCCCGTGGGTGCGGGCATGCATCGCGGCGATGTCGCCGATCATACCGGTCTGATAGCCTTCCACGATCTCGAGGGAAGGGTGCGACCCGTCCGTAGCCTCGTCAGGCGACGGCAGCGCATCGGCATAGGCGGAGAGGCTTTGGGCCACGATTTCGGCTGTCATCCCCCTTACCCTTGAAAGAGCGCCGCGCGCCAGTCGCTCACCGAACTGATCGACTGTCCGAAAGGTCTTCTTGCCTTCCGCCGTCAGGTTCAAACCGAAGGCTCGGCGGTCCGTCTCGGACCGGGTCAGCTCAATCTCGTCCCGCTTTTCGAGCGTTTTCAGCAGCCGGCTGATGGTGGATTTTTCCAGTTTCAGCCTGGCTGCCAGTTCCTTGGCCGTGATGCCCGGATGAAGCCCGATTTCCATGATGGCGTGAACACCCGAACCGGAAAGGTTGGTTCCGGCGATGGTCTTGTCGAGAAAACCGAATTCCCGGACCAGCTTCCGGGAGGCGGCGCGGACGTCCTTGACGAGGGCGGGAGAGGTTGTGGTCATGTTGAAACCCATATAGTTGTATTAAGCAACTATATGGGTAGCCGGAGCGGATTTCAAGTGAAAGCGTCCACAGGACTGAACACGGTGCACTCAGTTCAGTGGCAAACGTCCGTTCGTCGTCCCGGATGCGGTACGGATGAGAGATCGGAGAGGCAATGTTTGTCGGTGGGAAAAGGTCACTGGAACAAAAGGTCTCGTGACTCACCGGTCTCGCGTTTCGCCAGACCTGGATGACGACGGTGAGAAGACAACCTTTTCAGCGAAAAGGGCCGCCGGATACCGGCGGCCCTCATGTTTTGTCGTGGCTTCATTCCGCCGCGTGCGGCAGATCTTCTTGCGGGGGAAGCTTGGGTGAAGCCGGTTTCGGCAGGGAAACGACCGTCGCGGCAGCCCTGTCATTGTTCTCCTGCAGCGTATCGGCATGTGCTCCGTCTGTGGCCGGCAGCATCGCGTAGCCCAGTTTGCGCTGGGAGAAGGCGAAGATGGTCGCGAACAGATTGGACCACACACTTGGCGCTGCGATCATCACGGGGATCATCAGAAGGGTTAGCAGGGTCGAGAAGGCGAGGCCGGAAATTACCGCCGTTGCCAGCTGCACCCACCACACCGCTGTAATGCCGCCATAGGCGATCACCTGGTTGAAGAAGTCGAAGTTGACCATGGTCGCCATCGGGATGAGACCCGCGATGGTGGTGATCGTGGTCAGCAGGATCGGACGGATTCGCTGGGCGGATGTTTTCAGGATCGCGTCAAGCGGTGGCAGTCCGTCTTCAATGAACCGGTTGTAGGTGTCGATCAGAACGATGGCGTTGTTCACCACGATCCCCGCCAGCGCCACCACCCCGGTCCCGGTCATGATGATCGAGAAGGGCTGGTTGGTGATGAGCATGCCCAGCAGCACGCCGAAGACCGACAGGATCACCGTCGAGAGGGTCAGGAATGTCTGGTAGAACGAGTTGAACTGGGTCAGCAGGATCAGGAACATCAGGAACAGCGAGGCAACCATCGCCTTCATCAGGAACTCGCCCGACTCCTGCTGGTCCTCGTCCGCACCGCGGAACTTCAGATAAACGTTCTCCGGCCATGTCTGACCGTCCAGCCAGCTCTGGAACGCCGCGACCTGTTCCGTCGGGTTCGACCCGGACTCCGGGTTGACGGTGGCTTTCACCATCATCGAATAGAGCCCGTCCCGGCGAACGATCTCTGACACTTTCGGCGCCGGTACGCGGCTGACGAAATTCGCCATCGGCACCAGGCCGAGACTGGTCTGCAGGCGCAACTGGTCGAAGCGGCCGATGCTGCGTTCGTTTTCCGGCAGCCGGACGCGGATATCCACCTCGTCCTCGCTGTCGCCCGGCCGGTATGTCCCGATCAGGACACCGTTGGTGACGAGCTGGACCATGTTGCCGACAGAGGCGATATGGGCCTGGTAGCGGCCGGCCTGTTCCCGGTCGATGGAAATCTGCCATTCGATGCCGGGCAGGGGACGGTCGTCCTCCTGATCCATCAGGACCTCTTCACCGTTGATGTGGTCCCGGATTTTGGCAACCGCCGCGACCATGTCGTCATAGTCGGTCGACTTGACCTCAAGCTGGATATCCTTGCCAGTCGGCGGCCCGCCTTCGATCTTGCGGGTTTCAACCTTGATACCGGGGATATCCGCCGTCTGGGTGCGGATATCGGCGAAGATTTCCTTCGCCACGCGCCGGCAGCAGAAATCGGCAAGCTCGATGTTGATTTCGCCCATCACGTCGGCAGGCTTGTCCTGGACATCCCCGACCGCCGGACCGCCGGAAGACCCGCCCGGAGGAAATGCATTGGTGATGACGTTTTCAATGCCGGGGATCGTCATGATCCTGTCTTCCACCTGGACGACCAGATCACGGGCCTCGCCCGCCGACATGTTGCCCCGGCCCGAAACCAGCACGACGGCCTGTTCCGGTTCCTCATCGATGAAGAACTGCACACCGGTGGGATTGGCCACGAAGGCGCCGATGATGGCGGCGCAACTGACAACCAGCAGAAGAATCGCAGCGACGTTACCGATGGGGTTGCCGGCAAACAGCTTCAGGATCCGCACATAGATGCCGGTGAAGCCGCGAACGGTCTTGACGTCAAAGGCCTCCGATCCTGAAAGTTTGGCAGCTTCTATCCTGTCCAGCTCGGCGCGTTTGGCCGCGCGCGCCTGCGACCAGCGAACGAACGGACGCAGGATGCGGTAGGAGAAATAGCCGATCACGACGAAGGCAAGAATGCCAAGCAGGATTGTCACGGGCTGGATCAGACCGGCTGAAACGAACCCGGACAGCGCGAGTGGCACGAACGGGCCTGCGATCACCGCGAGAGCGAAAAGCAATGCAATGGTCAGGGCCAGCAGCGCGGTGGCATGGCGGCTCATCCAGTGCGAGACCTGAGCCAGTATGCCGCCGGTCACCGGCAGGAACACCATCGCTGTGAACAGCGACGCGGTCAGGACGATGATCACCATGATCGGCAGATAGCTCATGAACTCGCCGGCGACACCTGGCCACAACAGCATCGGTAGGAAGGCCACCAGTGTCGTCGCGGTCGAGGAGACGATCGGCCAGAACATCAGCTTTGCGGCGCGGATATAGGCCTCGCGGTCCTCCATGCCTTCCTGGATCTTCCGGTCGGCATATTCGGTCATCACGATCGCACCATCGACAAGCAGGCCCACCGTCAGCACGAGGCCGAACATGACCATGTTGTTGACCGTCTGGCCGATGCCGCCGAGGATGAGAAAGCCGATCATGAAGGAGGTCGGGATCGCAAGGCCGACAAGCAGGGCGGATCGCAATCCGAGCGCGGCCAGCACCAGGATCATCACCAGGAAGATCGCGGTCAGGATCGAGGATTGCAGCGAGCCGAGCACTTCGAAGATGTTGTTCGACTGGTCGAGCATCATGTCGACGCGGATCGTCTCAGGCCAATCTTCCGATGCCTTCTCGACGATCTCCCGCACGGCGGTGTTGTTCTCGATGATGTTCGTGCCGATGCGCTTGACCACCTGAAGGGAGATCGCCGGATTGCCGTTGACGCGCGTATAGGCGTTCGCATCCTTGAACGTGCGGCGGATTTCGGCAACGTCTGCCAGGGTGACGACACCTTCGCCGCTCTGTTTCAAGGGCAGGGTGTAAACATCTTCAGCCGTTTCGACGAGACCGGGAACCTTGACGTTGAACCGGCCCTTGCCGCCGTCGATGAAACCGGCCGGAACCAGCTGGTTGTTGAGCTGCAGCGTATTGAGCAGTTCCTGCTGCGTGATCGAATAGGATTCCAGCTTCTGGGTGTCGATCAGAACTTCCAGCAGCTCTTCCCGGTGGCCGGTGAGATCCGCCGAACGCACGGAGTCGATCGCCTCGATTTCATCCTTGAGCCTGCGGGCGTGCTGATAGAGCGTACGCTCTGGAACATTGCCCGAAAGGGCGATGATCATCGTCGGCGCCAGTGCGAAGTTCATTTCCGTGATGGTCGGCTCTTCGGCCTCGTCCGGAAGCTTGCTCTTTGCCTGATCGACCTTGTCGCGCACATCCGCCAGCGCCTCGTCCTTGTTGAACGAGATGTCGAATTCAAGGACGATGCCCGCGTGGCTTTCCGACGCGATCGCGGTGATTTCCTTCAGGCCGTCCAACCCGCGCAACTCCGTCTCCATCGGCCGTACCAGCAGACGCTCGGAATCTTCCGGCGAAATGCCCTGCTGGGTGATGGAGATGTAGAAGATCGGCAGGTCGATATCCGGACTTGCTTCCTTCGGAATGGAAATATAGGTCGCCGTACCGGCGATGATCAGCGCCAGCATCATGACGAAAACAGTCTTTGGGCGGCGAAGAACGCCTTCGAGCAAGTCTATCATTTGCTGACCTCTGCGGTCTGAAGAACCGGTTCCACAATCTGTCCGTCCGAGACATATTCCTGCCCAACGGTGATGGCGGTCACTTTGTCCGGCAGTCCGCCGATCCACATGCCGTCCTGGTCGCCGCCGAGAACCTTGACTGGATAAAAGACGGTCTTGTTATTTTCGTCCACGCCGCGAATTCCAACTTGTCCCGCATCGTTGAGCGTCAGAATTGCCGGCGAGATCAAGTGGGCCTTTTCAGCCGGCAGGGACAGCATTGTGAGAGCGGTGACACCGTCCCGGGCCCTGCCGTCCGCGTTCGGCAATTCAATCTCGATGCGAAACGTCTTTGTGTCGGGATTGGCTGATGGCGAGATGTAGCGCACCTTGCCGTCGAGGGATTCACCGGTCACCAGCTTGACCGTCGCCGGCATGCCCTCGGAGACGTGGCTGATTTCCAGTTCGGACACCTGCCCGATGGCAATCATCGGATCGGAATCGATCACCGTCGCACAGATATCGCCATTTTCCAGATGCGCTCCGACTTCCGCCATCGGGCTTTCGATAACGCCGTCGATGGGGGATTTTATCACGGTGCGCTGGAGTTCGAGCTCGGCCTCCTTGAGGCGGGCCCTGGCAGCGTCGCGCTGAGCGAGGACGGCGGCTACACGGTTTTCGGCGGTGAAGCCCTTGCTGTTCAACTGCGTGGCCGCATCGTGGTCGAGTTTTGCCTGGGCCAGCACGGCCTTCGCTTCCAGCACGCTTGCCTCACGGGTTCCCCGGTCAAGGACACAAAGGATATCACCTGCAGACACACGGCTGCCCTCGCGGGCCGGGCGTTCGACCACGGTGTCGGTGGTCACGGTCCGCACGGCGACCTTCGCCTCGGCTTCCGTTCTCCCGCGAACTTCCAGAACAGCCCGGCGGTCCTGAGCGACCAATTCTTGAACCTGAACACGGAAAGGGGCGCTGGTCGCCTGGCTGACGCGCAGAGCCGGAGTCGGCGCCGCATTTTCGCCGTCGCCCACGCCGCCGATTACCACCGTGCCGGTGTACATCCAGAAACCGATGCCTGCCGCTAGTCCGGCTGCCAGGACGTAGGAAAGTTTCACACGCATTATGTCTTGTCTCCGAAACTTCAGGCTTACTCAGCGGCCGCCGTATGTGGGCTGGCTGCGTCTTCAGCAATTTTGATCAAGGCCTCACCGTGTTCTTCCAGATAGGTGAGGGTGAAATTCATGCAGGCAATGCCGTAGTCCCGTGTCCATCCGGAGCCGGGGTGCGGGCAAGCAGTGTCTTTGTGTGTGTCGGTCAGCAGGCGCAATTCCTCCTGCACCTGAGCCCTGCGGCGCTCCAGCGCGCGGCGGACGACTTCCGGCGGAAGCTGCGCCGCATTCAGGGCGATGAGCAGAAACGGGGATTTGAAGGTGTCCGGTGCCTGGGGTTCGCAAAGTGAGCTTATGAATTCCGCCCGCCCGGCTTCGGTGATCGAATAGACCTTCCGTGCGGGTTTGCCGGCCTGCGGTTCCTCGCGCACGGTCACCAGCCCTTCCGACTCAAGACGCGCCAGGGCCGGATAGATCGACCCGAAGCTCGCGTCTTCGAAATAGCTGAACCGACCGTCCGTGGACTCCTTCCGGATCTCGTATCCGGTGGCATCCCCGAAAGACAGGATTGCAAGACATAGGCTGCGTACGCTCATCAATTTCTCCGCGGCCGGGAGCTCTCTCCCGGATCGACGGTCCTTCCAGCGTGATGGAATGACAGGAAGAGCCCACTCGGCAGACCTGTCAAAAGTCACATATACCGGACCGATATATCGAACAAATATATGCCTTCACCTCTTCATTCAAGAGTGCGACGCACAATTTTTCCATGTTTGGGCAACAAAATCCGTCAATCCAAACCGCTTCGATCCTGATCGCTCCTTTTGACAGCTTGTTGAAGGTGCAGGGCGGGCGTTAGAATGGAGTGAGTTCTATTCGCAATTGCAGCATCGGGAGACGGCGAGATGGACAGGATTGGCAAGATTGTCGGCCGGCTGAAACTGCCGCGCGATCCCCTGTTCAGATTATTGGCAATCAACGCTACTGCCGGAATTGCTGTCGCCGGCCTGGTTCTTGCCGGAATTTTCTGGGCCAACATCGGCAATTTACGTGTGCTGGTGCTCAATTCCGACGATCCGGTTCTCCCGGTCATCATGCTGGCCATTGCGCTGGTGATCACGCTCGGATCCGTCGTCATCGGATCGGCCATCATGCTGCTTGGTGAAAACGATGCCGGAGGCGCGACCCCGTCGAGATCCCGCCCGATGCGCATGAAAAACGATCTCAAGCCGCTGCCGGTCGCGGCGGGCGGCCGCCGCCACTGAAAATATTTGAACTTTAGTCTGCCAGCGTCCGGTAGACGACGTTCGCCTTGGCGCCGTTCGTCTGGCGCGGGTCGAAATCGGCGAACAGCGTCATGGCGGCAGCCGCAAGAAGAAGCAGCAATCCTGCGGATGAGAGCTTCATCTCTTCGGGCCTTTCAGTCATGACGTTCTCCTTGTTTGAGAGGCGATTTATAGCGTCGCAGCTTCTAAAACCCCGGTAACAGCTCCTGTAAAATTTTACTTACCGGCATTTTTGCCAAGGACGATTGTCTGCATGCTTGCACGGCTTGTCCGGATGCGCTCTTTTGTCGAAAGCGAAAGACTGCCTGGAGTGAAAAATGAGCGATTCTTATCCGCGCGACATGATTGGATACGGCCGGACACCGCCGGATCCGCAATGGCCGGGGGGAGCGAAAATCGCGGTTCAGTTCGTGCTGAACTACGAAGAAGGCGGCGAAAACAACATCCTGCACGGTGACCCGGCATCCGAAGCTTTCCTCTCGGAAATCGTCGGGGCGCAGCCCTGGCCGGGCAAGCGTCACTGGAACATGGAATCGATCTATGAATACGGCTCGCGCGCCGGCTTCTGGCGGATCTGGCGCATGTTCACCCAGCGCTCCCTGCCGGTCACGGTCTACGGTGTGGCGACTGCGCTGCAGCGCAATCCCGATGTGGTGGAGGCCATGAAGGAAGCCGACTGGGAAATCGCCTCCCACGGATTGAAGTGGATCGAATACGCAGACATGGACGAGGAGGAGGAGCGTCGCCAGCTTCAGGAAGCGATCCGCATCCATGAAGAGGTGACCGGCGCCAGACCTCTCGGCTGGTACACCGGCCGATGTTCCATGCAGACCCGGGACCTGGTCATGGAGGAGGGCGGTTTTCTCTACGATTCAGACAGCTACGCGGATGACTTGCCCTACTGGGTCGACGGTCCGAACGGTGACCATCTCGTGATTCCCTATACGCTCGATAGCAACGACATGCGCTTTGCCGCCATCCAGGGGTTCAATTCCGGAGACCAGTTCTTCAGCTATCTCAAGGACTCCTTCGACACGCTCTATGCCGAAGGGTCGGACGGCGCGCCGAAAATGCTGAATGTCGGCCTGCATTGCCGTCTGGTCGGGCGACCGGGCCGCGCAGCCGCACTTGCCCGTTTCCTCGACTATATCCTGGCCCATGAGGACGTCTGGGTTGCCCGGCGGATCGACATCGCCTGGCACTGGCATGCGCATCATGGCCGAAGCTGACCCGATCGCTCTCGCTTCGCGCGTCCGGGGATGAGGCAAGAGGAACCGCGCGTCCTGTCTCGGCGACCAGAAGAACATTTCTTCCTCGTCATGCCATGGCATCCACGCCGCTTCTTTGCCACGCACTCGAGCCTGACCTGATCTGATGTCGTGGCATGGATTGCAGTATCAAGCCCTGCAATGACGGCGCAATTTCAGGGGATTTGCGGTTCCCAAGTCGGCACTGCACGTGGCAGAGGTGATAGCTACGGCGAGAACGAGCGATGGGTAACAGGTCACAAGGCGCTTCATGGGAGGCGCCTTTTGTTTTGTGACGCAATGTATACAGCGAGCGAAATTAACCAAACTCGTTAAAATACAACTTAAAATCGCACCACACCTGTTGTGTGCAGGAACAGCATGTTTTACGACCTTGGGTAGATTAATAATCTATTAACCATTGCTTGGGGTTGTGATGCGTTATTTGCTTAGAAATTTCCATATCTTTGTTTTCGTGTCTTTCTCGGTCTTTTCTGCACTTTTTGTCGCGAACGAGCCCGAGCGGACTGTCCATCTTGTACGGCCGTTGGTTGCAGATGCGGTGGAGCTGAGGGATCTGGCTGTGGGAGCCTATCTGGAAGCCCGCGACGTTAACCTTCGGGATGCAGTGGATGAAGTCCTGTCTGTCTATATCAGGACATTGAGAATGCCGACTTTGCTGTTCGAAGGTCTTTCGGAAAGGATTGATGAGGTCGAGCGCAAGATGGCCAGACAGTCGCGCACCTGAATAGCCCGGCATGCAGGACGAACCTCGATAGAGGCTCTCCGCGCTGCCTGCTTAAATCCGATATGCACCGGATACCGTAAGGCCAAAGAGCTGACGGTCCCGACGCCACCGAATTCATTCGAAACCCGGAAAAACCTGAATCCAGACCCTAGACGGCGGCCAGTGCGATTGCGATGCCCTGTCCGACACCTATGCACATTGTCGCGAGTGCAAGTTTGCCGCCGCGTTTGTTCAATTCAAGCGCGGCTGATCCTGTAATACGCGCACCGGACATGCCAAGGGGATGGCCGAGGGCGATGGCGCCGCCATTCGGATTGACATGCTCACCGTCTTCCGGCAGGCCGAGATCGCGCATGACTGCGATACCCTGAGCGGCGAAAGCTTCGTTCAATTCAATCACATCGAACTCGGCGAGCGCGATTCCGTGCCGGGCACACAGCTTGCGCGTGGCAGGGGCAGGGCCAATCCCCATGATGCGTGGCGGAACGCCAGCCGTGGCGCCGCCGACAATCCGGGCGATCGGTTTGAGATTGTATTTCGCGACGGCGGCTTCCGAGGCGATCAGCAGCGCGGCTGCACCGTCATTGACGCCGGAAGCGTTTCCGGCGGTTACCGAGCCATTGTCCCGGAACGGTGTCTTTAGGCCGGCAAGCTGTTCCCGCGTCGTTCCGGGGCGGGGATGCTCGTCCGTATCGGCCAGCACCGGATCGCCTCTGCGCTGCGGGATCATCACCGGCACGATCTCCTCGGCGAAACGGCCGGAGGCCTGTGCCTTCCCGGCGCGTTCCTGGCTGCGCAGGGCGAATGCATCCTGATCCTGCCGCGAAATGCCGAATTCTTCGGCAACGTTTTCCGCCGTCTCGGGCATGGAGTCGATGCCATACTGGCTTTTCAGCAGCGGATTGACGAAGCGCCAGCCAATCGTGGTGTCGTGAATTTCCGCATTTCGGGAAAACGCGGTTTCCGCCTTCGGAATAACGAAGGGCGCACGGGACATGCTCTCTACGCCGCCCGCGATTGCCAGATCGATTTCTCCGGCCTTGATGGCTCTGGCGGCTGTCAGGACCGCATCCATTCCCGAACCGCACAGCCGGTTGAGCGTCAGGCCTGGAACAGTGTCCGGCAGTCCGGCCAGAAGCGCTGCCATGCGCGCGACATTGCGATTGTCTTCCCCGGCCTGATTGGCGCAGCCGTAGAAGACGTCATCGACACTCGCCCAATCCGTGTCCGGATTGCGCTCCATCAGCGCTTCGATCGGGATCGCGCCCAGATCGTCGGCACGCACGCCGGAGAGAATGCCGCCGAAACGGCCGATCGGCGTCCGGACATAGTCGCATATGAAGACGTGGTGCATGGGCTGTTCCCGGTCTCGGTGCAGGCAGGGGACCGACGCGGTCCGTTCGGCGCAAAGTCTTGCCGGAAATCAGGATGGAAGGCAAGAATGCATCACAGGCCTGAGTGGTAAGTCAGGTTTCTTGTGATGTTTCGTGCCGCAAGATATCGTCTTCATCCAGATAGGTTCCCGACTGGACCTCGATCATCCGAACCGGGATCTTTCCCGGATTGTGCAACGTATGCTGCGCACCAAGGGGAACATAAGCCGACTGGTTTTCCGTCAGCAGCCTGGTCTGCCCGTTGATGGTGATTTCCATGGTTCCGGAAACGACGACCCAGTGCTCCGCCCGGTGCAGGTGGCTCTGCAGGCTGAGGCGTTTGCCGGGTTTGATCATCATCGACTGGACGGCAAACCGGTCACCGGCGTTGATGCGTTCGGTATAGCCCCACGGCCTGTAGGAGCGCGGATGGATATCCACCTCTGTCCGGCCTTCCGCCTTGAGCTGCTCGACCACCTTTTTCACGTCTTGGGCCTTGTCCTTGTGGGCGACGAGAACGCTGTCGGTGGTGGCGATGACCATGACGTCTTCAAGGCCGATGAGCGAGACCAGACCGCGGCCCGCGTAGGCAAGACAATTGGTGCTGTCCAGAAAGCGCGCATCTCCGAGCGCGGAGTTGCCGTCGCTGTCCTTGTCGAGAACGGTCCAGATCGCCGACCAGGAACCAAGATCGTCCCACTCCGGCGCTATCGGCGCGCAGACGACATTCTCCGCCTTTTCCATGATTGCGTAATCGATGGAGATATCGGCGAGTTTTTCGAAACTCTCCTGATCGAGACGCGTGAAGTCCAGGTCGCCATGCCGGGATTTCATGACCGCGGCAATATCCTCGTACATCTCCGGCTGGTATGTCTTGAACGCTTCGATCATCGTTTTCGCCGAATACAGGAATATGCCGGCATTCCAGACATATCCGCCGTCCTTCAGGAAGGATTCGGCGCGGGCAAGATCGGGTTTTTCGACAAACGCCTCCACCGGCCGGACCGGGGCGTCGCCTGCGGCAACCTTGATATAGCCGTAGCCGGTATTGGGCTCGCTCGGCGTGATGCCGAAAGTGACGATGGCGCCGTTCCTGGCAGCTTCCTCGGCAGTAAAGACGGCATCAAGGAAAACGTCTTCTTTCTTGATCAGGTGATCGGAGGGAAGCAGCAGCACAAGCGCCTCCGGGTCGGTCTCGGCGGCGATAATGGCCGCCATGAGCGCAGGGGGGGCCGTGTTTCGGCCAACCGGTTCCAGCAGGATTGAATTTGCCTCCAGACCGACTTCGACCAGCTGTTCTCCGATAAGAAAGCGGTGATTGTTGCTGCCGATCACGATCGGGGCGGCAAAGCCGGGCTGGTTGACGCGCTTGCAGGTTTTCTGGAAAAGGCTTTCGCCTTCAAACAGGGTCAAAAACTGCTTCGGCCGGTCTGTGCGTGACATGGGCCAGAGCCGCGAACCGATGCCACCGGACAGAATGCATGGAAAAATCATATGCCTGTTCCCGAAAATTCATTTGCGCAGTGTAAACTCAACTCCCGTCCAACCGTTCCGAGGAATAAACATCGCCGGTGGAAGTTGCAAGCGGCGGGCGGGACCGCTATGTGTGTTACAACATAACATAGATGCACGCTTCGCAGGACGGGCGTTCCAGGCTCGCAATACCATGAAACAGCCAGACTTAAAGCCAGAATCCGGACCGGGGCTCGCACCCGTGTCCTTGCAAGAGCCCGTGCTGGTACGGCTCGAGCGGGCAGGCATCCGCAAGGGGGCGGACTGGCTGGTCCGCGGCGTCGACCTGACGGTTTCACCAGGCGAAATCGTCACCCTGATCGGTCCGAACGGTTCCGGAAAATCCACGACCGCCAAGATGGCGCTCGGCATCCTGAAACCGAGCGAGGGGCGTGCATCGAGACGGCCCGGTCTCAAGGTGGGCTATGTTCCGCAGAAGCTCGCCATCGACTGGACGCTGCCGCTGAGCGTTCAGCGGTTCCTGCGCCTCACCAATCCTTTGTCCGACGCGCAATGCAGGCAGGCGCTTGAGCAGACGGGTGCCGCCAGGCTGATGAAGTCGGAAATGCGGACCCTGTCGGGCGGCGAGCTCCAGCGCGTCATGCTGGCGCGGGCCATCGCGCGGCACCCGGATCTTCTCGTCCTCGACGAGCCGGTGCAAGGCGTGGATTATGCCGGTGAAATCGCGATCTACGACCTGATTTCCGAAATTCGCAGTTCTCTCGGCTGCGGCATTCTGATGATTTCCCATGACATTCACATCGTCATGGCCGCCGCCGATCAGATCATCTGCCTGAACGGCCATGTCTGCTGCCGTGGGACGCCTTCCGATGTCAGCAAGAGCGACAGCTACCACGCACTTTTCGGAGCACGCGCCGGGACCGCGCTGGCGGTCTATGAACATCATCATGACCACGTTCATCTGGCGGACGGGCAGGTTCGCCATGCAGATGGCTCGCTGTGTTCCGATTGCCCGGGAGACCACCACGACCACACCGCAGAGGGACATGATCATTCCATGGATGGGCATGTAACGGACACAACCGGCCGGGACGAAGCCGGCAAACGCAAAGATCTCGGCAATGCTGGATGATTTTTTCACAAGGGCCCTGGTTGCCGCGGTCGGTGTGGCGCTGGTTGCCGGACCGCTGGGCTGCTTCATCATCTGGCGCCGAATGGCCTATTTCGGCGACACGCTTTCCCATGCCGCTCTCCTGGGGGTCGCGCTTTCGCTGCTGCTGGAGGTCAACACCACTCTGACAGTCGCGGTTGTCTCCGTCATTGTGGCCGTGTTGCTGCTTTTCCTGCGGCGCAGCGACACTCTGTCGTCCGACGCGCTCCTGGGGCTTCTGTCCCATTCGGCGCTGGCCCTGGGGCTGGTGTGCCTTGCCTTCATGACGTGGGTTCGTGTCGACCTGCTGGGACTGCTCTTCGGCGATATCCTTGCAGTGACAAGGATCGACATCGCCATGATTTACGGCGGCGGCGGGCTTGTATTGTGCGTGCTGGCGCTGATCTGGCGGCGGCTCTTTGCGGCAACGGTCAGTCCGGATTTGGCCGCCGGGGAGGGCCTGCAGCCGGACCGCACGGATCTGGTCTTCATGGTGCTGACGGCTGTGGTGATTGCCATATCGCTGAAGATCATCGGTGCGCTGCTGATCACCGCACTGCTGATCATTCCGGCGGCCGCCGCGCGCCGGCTTTCATCGACGCCGGAGCAGATGGCCGTTGTCGCTGGGCTCACAGGCGCCGCGTCGGCCGTCGGGGGCCTGTATGCGTCCTTGCACTACGACACGCCGTCCGGCCCGTCGATTGTCGTGGCGGCCATGGTGTTGTTTGCGGTCAGCCTTGTCCCCGGAGGGCTAATCGTGAGAAGGATGGTTTCAAAGACGCGAGGAGACCGGCCGTGAGGACGCATGCTCAACACGAACTGACGAAAAACCAGGCCCTGGTTTTCGGCTCTCTTTCCGAAGCGGGTGGTCCCTTGACGGCCTATGCCATTCTGGATCTTCTGCGCGAAGATGGCTTCCGGGCGCCGCTTCAGGTCTATAGAGCGCTCGACAAGCTGGTCGAATTCGGAATAGTCCACCGCCTGGAAAGCTTGAATGCATTTGTGGCCTGCAGCCACAAGGATTGCACCGGGCACGGTTCAGCCGCTTTCGCCATCTGCGAAAAATGCGGGGATGTGCGCGAGTTCACACCTGACGACGCGGTCAGGCTGTTGAAAGACTGGACCGAAAGTCAGGGCTTCGCGCTGGCAAGAACGACAATTGAATTACGCGGTACCTGCAAGGACTGCGTCGCCTCCGGTTAACCTGGGTTTGCGCTGTATCTGTGCCTGTTTGCCTGATGGGCAGGTTCAGTGTGCGACGGCTGGGGCGCTTTGAGGTGAATTGAGGGAGAGCGGGAATGGTTTTACTTGTTGCGGGACTTGTTTTGTTTCTGGGGGTGCATCTCGTGCCGACGAGACCGGCCCTTCGATCCGGATTGATTTCGAAGCTCGGTGAATATGGCTACAAGGGCGCCTTCACGCTGATTTCTGCAGCGGGATTCATCCTCATCGTCTACGGCTATGGTGCCGCGCGCTTCGACGGGTCGCCGATCTTGTACGACCCACCCGTCTGGCTGCGCCATGTCACCTTGCTGCTGATGATACCGGTCTTCATCTTTCTCGTTGCCGCTTACGTCCCGTGCCGGATCAGGAATGCCCTGAAACATCCGATGCTGGTTGCGATCAAGCTCTGGGCCCTGTCCCATCTGCTCGCCAACGGCGATCTGGCCTCCGTACTGCTTTTCGGCTCCTTCATGGCTTGGGCGGTGTTCGACAGGATATCGGTCAAGCGGCGCGGGCCGGGGGCCGGGCAGCCGGACTTTGTTTCGGGCGATCCGGGCAAATGGTCCGATGTCAGCGTGATTCTGGTCGGGCTCGCTCTTTATGGATTGTTCGTCTGGAAACTTCATGCGCTGCTGATCGGAGTATCCGTGACCTGAAGCGGGCACACTGCGGCGGAAATTCCGGCAGATCCGGCCTTTTCGGCGGGCCTTGCCCCACTTGCGCCATGAAATGCAGGTTAAGCCCGTTCAGGGAATTGCCCGAAACGGATCAAATGGATAATGTGCGCCACTCAAACAGGGGCGTAGTCCGGCCAGCTTGCCGGACAGACAGAGTGAATGCAGGAAAAAGACACGCATGTCCGATATATTTCGTGAAGTCGATGAAGACATCCGCCAGGAGAAGTACCGTCGACTTTGGGACCGGTTCGGCTTCTGGTTGATCGGTGTTGCGGTCCTGATTGTGGTCGGCACGGGTGGTTATCGCGGTTGGCTCTACTGGCAGGAAAATCAGTCGCAGACGGCCGGCGACAAATTCTTTGAAGCCGTTCAGATGTCCGAGGCTGGAGATTTCGAGGGTGCGGCCGCACTTTACGGCGAGCTCGACTCGGCCATTGGCGGTTATCCTGCCTTGGCGAAGTTCCGCCGGGCGACGGATCTGGCAAATGCCGGGCAGACGGACGAGGCACTTGCCGAATTCGACGCCCTGTCCAATGAAAGCAGCCTTTCGGATGCCCTCAAGGACGTGGCGGCCCTGCGCGCGGGCTATCTCGTGGTGGATACACAGGATTACGCCAGTGTGGCCGACCGGGTGGAAAGACTGACGGGCGATACCGGACCGTTTCGGGCTGCGGCGCGTGAACTGCTTGCTCTAAGTGCCTGGAAGAACGGTGATATCGAAACCGCTCGCGAATGGATAACCGCGCTTGAAGAAGATCCGGAAACGCCCGCTGATCTGAACCGCCGCGTGGCGCTTCTGGCCGATGTCATCCGCGCCGAGAACGGCGACGTGAAGGCGGACAGTGAAGGAAACAACTAGGTGATTTTTGCGACCGTTTCTTCCAGCCGGCGTGGTTTGTTCGGTGTACTGGCTTTGTCTCTGGCCCTGACCGGATGCGGCTCGGTCGGCGAGTTTGCCGATAGTGTGAACCCCTTTGGCCGCGAAAAGATTCTGCCGGGCGAACGCGCACCGGTTTTCGACGGCGCGGATCCCGTCGCGCAGGCGCTTGGCCAGTCCGCATCGGTCGGCCCCGCCACCGGCGGACAAAGCTGGACAACCGCCGGCGGCGGATTGACCAACGATCCGGGCAATGTGGCCATTTCGGTTTCCGGCAACAGGTCCTGGCGCTCTCAGGTTGGTTCCTCGGGAGGCGGTATCACCTCCTCGGCGCTGCGAATTTCGGCCCGTCCGGTCAGCGATGGCAGCCGGATCTACATCTACAAGCCGAACGGCGAAGTTGTTGCCCTGTCGACAGGTGGCGCACGCCAGTGGACGCAGAACCTGCGTCCGGAAGGCGAACGTGACATCGGACCTGGGGGCGGCGTGACCGTCGAGGGCGGCGTGGTCTATGCGGCGACCAGCTACAGGCAGCTCGCAGCGCTCGAAGCCGGGTCAGGCCGTGTGATATGGAAGGTCGATCTGGATACGCCGGCGCGCGGCGCGCCTGTGGCCGGTGCCGGCCATGTGTTCGTGGTCTCGCAATCCAACGAGGTTTACGCACTCTCCCAGTCAGATGGCAGCATTGCCTGGACATATGCCGGCATCGAGGAAACCGCGGGGCTTCTGTCCGCCGCCAATCCCGCCATTTCCGGCAACCGGGTGATCGTGCCGTTCTCCTCCGGTGAAATCATGGCGATCAACATCAAGTCCGGCGAACCGGAATGGGTCGACGGGGTCTCGCGCGGATTCCGTACACTGGCCCTCTCGGGTCTGGCGGATGTGTCGGCAAGTCCGGTCGTCTCCGGGAACACGGTCTATGCGACCGGTGTTGCCGGTCGTACCGTCGCCGTCGACGTTCGCAGCGGACAGCGCAAGTGGGAACAGGATCTGGGCAGTGTTCATACGCCGGTCGTTTCCGGAAGCGCGCTGTTCATGGTGGATCTCGATGACCGGATGGTGGCAGTCAGCCTGAAGTCCGGGGAAACCCTCTGGGCAACCGCTCTGCCGCGCCCGGAAAAGAAGAAAAGCCGGCGCAACTGGGCAGGTCCCATTCTGGCCAATGGAACACTTGTGGCGTTCTCCAGCGACGGGCAGATTGCTCTCGTGGATGCCGCTTCCGGCAAGGTCATGTTGACCCAGCGCACCAACACGGATGTCTACGTGACGCCGATCGCGGCGGGTGGCCGTGTTGTCGTGCTGACCGGCAATGACGGTGTCGCCGCGTTCAATTAGTTTTTGGAGCACTTGCGTCCGCATCAGCGCGGACGAGATGCTTTGACACTTTAAAATCGATCAGTTCTTCTGCTTTTCTGCGGTCCCGCAGGAAAGCGGACTGATCATAGGCCGGGCCCGTTCAGGAGGTCCGCCATCAGGAGTAATTGCTGTGGGCGCTACAGTCGCCATTATCGGACGGCCGAATGTCGGCAAGTCCACGTTGTTCAATCGACTGGTCGGCAAGCGCCTGGCCCTCGTTGACGACACACCGGGCGTGACCCGAGACAGGCGTCCGGGCGACGCCCGTCTGGGCGATCTGCGCTTCACCATCATCGACACCGCCGGTCTCGAAGACGCGGACATGAGCACGCTGGCAGGACGCATGCGGCGCCAGACGGAAGAAGCCATCGAAACCGCCGATGCCGTTCTCTTCGTCATCGATGCACGTGCCGGCGTCACGCCGCTCGATGCCCATTTTGCCGATGTCGCGCGCAAGACGACGCGCCCGGTGATCCTGCTTGCCAACAAGGCGGAAGGCCGGGCAGGCGAGGGCGGCTTATACGAATCCTATTCGCTCGGCCTCGGTGAACCGATCGCCATTTCCGCCGAACACGGCGAGGGCCTTGCCGATCTCTACGATGCGCTGAAACCGCATGTCGACCGGATTGACGACGAAGAAGAAGCCCGCCGCGAAGAAGCCGTCACCAATGTCGCGGTCGACGAGGACGGCGAGATTGTCGGCGAGGAAGATCCTGTCGGAACCCATGACCGCCCGTTGCGCGTGGCGATTGTCGGCCGGCCGAATGCCGGTAAATCGACGCTCATCAACAAGATGCTCGGTGAGGATCGCATGCTGACAGGCCCCGAAGCGGGCATCACGCGCGATTCCATTTCCGTCGAGTGGATCTGGCGAGAACGGCACATAAAGCTTTTCGATACTGCAGGCATCCGCCGCAAGGCGCGCGTACAGGAAAAGCTGGAGAAACTCTCCGTCGCGGACGCGCTTCGAGCGATCAAGTTCGCCGAAGTGGTGGTGGTGACGCTCGACGCCACCATGTCCTTCGAAAAGCAGGACCTTCAGATCATCGATCTTGTCGCGCGCGAGGGCCGGGCCCTGGTGATCGCGATCAACAAATGGGATCTGGTCGAGGACCGGGAAGCGGCCTGGAAGAAGATCCGCGACGCCAACGAGCGCTATTTCAACCAGATCCGCGGCGTACAGATCGCAACCCTGTCCGGTCTTCAGGGCCAGGGCATCGACAAGCTGGTGGAAAGCGTCTTCACCGCATACGAGGCCTGGAACTCGCGTGTTTCCACCTCCAAGCTGAACCGCTGGCTGGAGCGGGTGACGGTCAACCATCCGCCGCCGGCCGTCGCCGGTCGCCGCGTGCGCCTGCGCTACATGACCCAGGCGAAAACCCGTCCGCCGCATTTCGTGGTGTTCTGCTCCCGGCCGGAACAGCTGCCGGAGAGCTACACCCGCTATCTGGTGAACACGTTGAGAGCCACCTTCAACATTCACGGCACACCTATCCGCCTGTCCTACCGCAAGGGCGAAAACCCTTACGCGACCAAGAAAAAGCGGAAAATCCAGTAGCCGGGTCCACCTCGTTTCAATCATTCACGCGAAAGCTGTTCGATTTTCCCTGAACAGCTTTTCCTCCGCCAAAACTCTTTGAAGGAACTCTTTTGATGTCACAAGAACGGCTTGATTTCGCCGAAACCCTGGCCCGTAAGGCAGGTGAACTCGGAGTGGAATATTTCCGCAAGCTGGACACCTTGACGGTGACGCAGAAGGGCCACCAGGACCTCGTCTCCGAAGCCGACCGCAATGTGGAAACGCTCATTCGCGGCGAGATCGCCAAGGCTTATCCGCAAGACGCCATTCTGGGCGAGGAACACGGCATGGAAGAGGGCACCTCGGGTTTTACCTGGGTGACGGACCCCATCGACGGTACGGCGAATTTTGTCGCCGGCATCCCGCAGTGGTGCGTGATCATCGCCTGCGTCCACCAGGGCCAGGTGATCGTCGGTGTCATCCATGATCCGGTCTCCAACGAAACCTTCAAGGCGGCGGCAGGTCACGGGGCCTTTCTCAACGGCAAGCCCATCAAGGCGTCCGACAGCAAGAGCCTTTCCCACGGTTCCGTCGGCGTCGGCTTCAACGGCCGCACGGCGGTCACCGACGCTGTGAATGTCGTCGGAGCGCTCGTTTCCAAGGGCGGCGTCTTCTTCCGCAATGCCTCCGGCGGCCTGATGCTCGCCTACGCCGCTTCCGGCCGTCTCATCGGCTATGTGGAATCCCACATGAACGCATGGGACTGCCTTGCCGGCATGCTGATCACCCGGGAAGCCGGCGGCGAAGTGATGGAACAGGATATCAACCATTCCCTCACTCACGGTGCCCGCGTGGTCGTCGGCGCTCCCGGCGTCTTCAGCGACCTGAAGGAAATCGCCGAAAGTTCCTTCTCCCCACTCGAAGCGGCCTGACCGGAAAAACCGCTTTTTTGCAGGTTCACACGTGCTGATCGACCAGGACCGGGTTTCCGTCCGGGTCGATCAGCATGAAACTGGCGCGGCCGCTGCCCGACTCGTCCGCCTCCGAGACGAAGCTGTAGCCTTTGGCTTTCAGGTCTTTCTGGATGTCCCGCACGTCCTGAAAATCCTTCAGGGGCTGGCCGTCCTGATCCCATCCGGGATTGAAGGTCAGGATGTTGTTCTCGAACATGCCCTGAAACAGCCCGATAATCGTGTCGCCGTTCTTGAGGACGGTCCAGTTATCCGCGTTGGAAATTCCGATATCTGCAAAACCGAGACCTTCGTAAAAGGCCTTTGATTTTTGAAGATCCTTGACCGCAAGACTGATTGAAAACGCACCGAGCTGCATGGAAAGCTCCTTTCCCTGAATGCCGGGAAGCATGCTTTCAAAGACCGAGAAAGGACGCAAGCTCCGAGCGGGTGTCTTCGGTGAAATGAAAAACCTGCCAGCCGAGCGCAGCGGCTGATCTGATATTCGCGGCACTGTCGTCGATCAGAAGAATCTCGCGGGGAGCCAGGCCTATCGCTTCGGCGACGTGCCGGAAAAAAACCGCGTCGGGCTTGGCATGACCGATGCGGCCCGACGAGAACACGCGGCTGACCAGCTTTCCGAACCCCGCGTTCTCCTCGATATAGGCGGAGCGCCGGGTCTCGTTGTTCGTCGCAATCACCTGGAGAATGTTGCGTTCGGCCAGTTGGCCGAGCAGCTCCACTGTGTAGGGATCTTTCAGGTCGTCCTTGGCGAACCAGTAGTCCAGAAGCGTGGACGCGTCGACAGCGTGACCGCTATGGTCAAGCCAGTCCTGCACATGGGTTTTCAGATCCCGCTTGCCGGAGATCATGTGTACGAACTGTGCGTCGAAAACGCCTTTCTCGAAAACCTCGAGCGGAATGCCCAGATCGGCTTCAAGAGTGTCGGCCCACACAAACCGGCCGTTGACGATGTTGCGGTTGAGCACCCCGTCAAAGTCCCAGGCGATTGCCCTGGTGTCGCTGTGCATTTGCGAACGTTCCGAATTCAGAACTGCCCCTCACGAGCGACTTCGAAAAACCGGAGAAGGGGAGGAGGACCTCAGCGTTGAACCCACTCACGGCTGACCCGGTCGAAGAGCAGGCCCGTTTCCAGAACATCCGGTTTCAAAAGCTTCAGCAGATCTTGCGCGACGACTTCCGGGGTCGGCAGGTTCTCGGGGATCTCACCCGGCATGGCCTTGGCGCGCAGACCGGTGCGGGTCGGGCCGGGGTCGACCAGATTGATCTTCATGGCGGTTTGCCGGCTTTCGTTCGCCCAGGTCCTGGCCATCGCCTCGACTGCTGCCTTGCTGGTGGACTGCAGGCCCCAGAATGCCGTGCAGGTCTGTGCCTGTACGGAGGTCAGGAACAGCGCCCGTCCGGCATCCGACTGACGCAGCAGCGGGTCCAGCGATCGGATCAGCCGCCAGTTCGCGGTCACATTCACCGCCATGACCTTTTCGAAGTCCTTCGGCCCGATATGGCCGAGGGGCGACAGGACGCCCAGCATGCCCGCATTGCCGACGAGGATGTCGAGCTTTTTCCAGCGCTCGAAAATCGCAGCGCCAAGCCGGTCCAGCGCATCGAAATCGGTCAGGTCGACCGGCACCAGCGTCGTCTGGCCCCCGGCGGCTTTGATTTCGTCGTCCAGATCTTCCAGACCACCGACCGTGCGCGCGATGGCAATGACATGGGCTCCGCGCGCACCAAGCTGTTTGGCAAGCTGATAGCCAATACCGCGGGAGGCGCCGGTCACCAGAGCTATCCGGCCTTCAAAGTCTTTTTCCATTGAATGTCTTGATCGATCTGAAGGTGTTGGAGCATTCCGCGTTCAACCGTATGCCGGATGCGCTAGCCGACTTCCACAAGGCGGGGCGGTCTGATGAAGTCCTGTTCCCCTGAAAGGTCTGTCAGCGGCGTTGGGTAGTCCCCGGTGAAGCAGTGATCGGTGAACTGCGGATTGGCGTTGTCGCGCCCCTCGTAGCCCATGGCCTTGTAAATGCCGTCCACGGACAGGAACGCCAGACTGTCGGCACCGATATAGGCGCGCATTTCCTCAAGGCCGTATTTGGCCGCCAGAAGCTTTTCGCGCACCGGGGTGTCGATGCCGTAATAGTCGGAAAACTTGATCGGCGGGCTGGCCAGCCGGAAATGGACCTCGCGGGCTCCGGCATCGCGGATCATCTGAACGATTTTGACGGACGTGGTGCCGCGCACCAGACTGTCGTCGACGAGCACGACGCGCTTGCCTTCGATCTGCGACCGGTTGGCCGAGTGTTTCATCTTCACGCCAAGCGCGCGGATCTGCTGCGTCGGCTCGATGAAGGTGCGGCCGACATAGTGGTTGCGGATAATGCCGAGTTCGAACGGCACGCCGCTTTCCTGGCTGAACCCGATGGCGGCCGGGACGCCGCTGTCGGGCACCGGAACGATGACATCCGCCTCGACCCGGGTTTCCCGGGCAAGCTGCCTGCCCATTTCCCGGCGCACGTCATAGACGCTGCGGCCGCCGACGATGGAGTCGGGCCGCGAGAAATAGATGTATTCGAAGATACACGGCCGGGCGGTCTGCTTGCCGAACGGGAAAAAGGATTCAATCCCGGTCGGCGTGCATACGATGACCTCGCCGTTTTCCACTTCGCGAATGAACTTCGCGCCGATGATATCGAGCGCGCAAGTTTCGGAGGCCAGTATAGGCGCACCGTTGAGATCTCCCAGAACCAGCGGACGGATACCGAGCGGGTCGCGGGCGCCGATCAGCTTCTTGGCTGTCAGCGCCACCAGGGAATAGGCGCCTTCCATCTGGGTGATCGCCTCGATGAAGCGATCGACGATCTTGTCCTTGCGGGAGCGGGCGACGAGCTGGAGAACCACTTCGGAATCCGACGTCGACTGGCAGATCGCTCCGTCGCGGATCAACTGGCGGCGCAGGGTGAGGGCGTTGGTAAAGTTGCCGTTGTGGCACACCGCGATGCCGCCGCCGTCAAGTTCGGCGAACAGCGGCTGGACGTTGCGCAGGATCGTCTCGCCGGTCGTGGAATAGCGCACGTGTCCGATGGCGGCCATGCCGGTCAGGCGCCCCATCGTCTCCGCGTCGGAGAAATGGTCGCCGACAAGCCCGAGATGCCGTTCCGCCCGGAACTGCTCATTGTCGTAGGTGACAATTCCAGCTGCTTCCTGGCCCCTGTGCTGAAGGGCGTGCAGGCCAAGGGCCGTCAGGGCGCTGGCATCCTCGTGACCCAGAATGCCGAACACACCGCACTCTTCGCGCAGCGTGTCGTCATTGATGTCAAACGCTTCATGCAAGTCGGCTTCGCCGTTCATGGCGAACACTCCTTCGTTCCGGCCGGCATCAAAAAGCCTGCCTGGATCAACCGGCGTCCAATCGGAATCGACTGGAGCTCTGAGAGTTGATCGATTTCAAAGTGCCGAAGTAGCCTGTGTTCCACGGATCGCAGGATACTCCGGATCAATTTTTGCATTCCAGGACACGTTGCCTGTCCGCGTCAATTGCTGTCCGTCGTAAGTTGTTCAAGGCCCTGGCGTTCGGAGTCGCTGTAGTTCGGCTCCTCTGCAGGCGTGGATGCATCGCCGCCGGTCAGGTTGTTGTCGCGGATCTTGTCGAGGATCGCCTTTTCCGGATCTTCCGGCAGCACGGCCACCAGACGCTCGCCGATGGACAGCAGGATCGGCCGCGATTTGGCATTCACCACCCAGCCCGGTTGCTGGTCGGGTTGGACGAACCAGTTGAAGAACATCATCGCCACCACAACGAGAAGCAGTCCGCGCACGGCGCCGAACACGAAGCCCAGTGTCCGGTCCAGCGCACCGATGCGGCTGTCCAGCACGAAGTCGGAAATCCGCATGGTGATGTAGCTGACGACAATGAGCGTAACAAGAAAGACGGCAGCTGCGGAGACGCCGATGGCGACCAGGTCATGGGCTATATATTGCTTGGCGTAGGGAAGCACGCGCTCATAGAGCAGAAAGGCCGCTGCCGCCGCCGCAACCCAGGAAACGATGGAGAGCACTTCCCGGACAAATCCGCGGATCATCGCGAGGACCGCCGAAATGAACATGATGACCAAGAGAAGTCCGTCCAGCAGCGTTATCGGCATGGTCCTGAAAAATCCTCTTCTGGCGCTCGATAGCGAGCGGCAACCTTTAGTTGGAACCCGTTTCCATCATGCGTCAACTTTCCTTCAAGGCACCAGCCTCAGCCGAGATTTTGGCGACAAAGTCCCCAAGTTCCGCCAGTCCGGTCGTCTTGAAGGACGCTCCCGCGCTGTCCTTCAGGTTGCCCTCCGGGCAATAGGCCTGATCGAAGCCGAGTTTCTCCGCTTCCTTCAGCCTGGATTGAGCCTGGGCCACCGGCCGGATGGCCCCGGACAGGCTGACTTCGCCGAAATAGACGCAATTGGCCGGAAGGGCAAGTCCGCTGAGTGAAGAGATCAGGGCGGCTGCCACGGCAAGGTCGGCGCCCGGCTCGTTGATCTTGAGCCCGCCGGCGACATTCAGGTAGACATCATGCTGGGAAAAGCGGACGCCGCACCGCGCTTCCAGCACCGCCAGGATCATCGACAGGCGCGCGCTGTCCCAGCCGATCACGGCACGTCGCGGCGTGCCGAGAGAGGATTGCGCGACCAGTGCCTGGATCTCGATCAGCAGCGGGCGCGAGCCTTCCAGGCCGGCAAAAACGGCAGCGCCCGGGGCGCTGGAGTTCCGGTCGCCCAGAAACAGGGCCGACGGGTTCGGAACCTCCACGAGACCCTTGCCCGTCATCTCGAAGACGCCTATTTCATCCGTCGCGCCGAAGCGGTTCTTGACCGAGCGCAGGATGCGGTACTGATGGGCTCCGTCGCCTTCGAAATAAAGCACGGCATCGACCATATGCTCGACCACCCGCGGTCCCGCGATCTGGCCGTCCTTGGTCACATGCCCGACAAGCACCATGGTGGTACCGTTCTTCTTTGCGTAGCGCACCATAGCCTGCGCGGAGGCACGGACCTGGGTGACGGTGCCGGGCGGCGATTCGACCTTGTCGGTCCAGAGCGTCTGGACGGAATCCAGGATCAGCAGGGCAGGTGCCGTGTCCGACTCGAGCGTTGCCAGGATGTCTTCGACGCTGGTTTCCGCCGCCAGCGCGACTGGAGCTTCCGAAAGGCCGAGCCTTTCAGCCCGCAGCCGCACCTGACCGATCGCTTCTTCGCCGGAGATATACACAGTCTTGTGCCCGAGCCTCGCCAACTGGGCGGCAGCCTGGATCAGCAGCGTGGATTTGCCAATGCCCGGATCGCCGCCGACGAGCAGGGCCGATCCGCGAACGAACCCGCCGCCGGTTACCCGGTCAAGCTCGGCCACCTCGGTCCTGATGCGCGCAGCTTCCTTTGCATCGCCGGTCAGTCCCACCAGCGGTATCACCCGTCCCTTGCTGCGCGAGGCCCGTCCGGGTCCGCCGCCGATCCCGCCGCCGGTCTGCTCTTCGACAATACTGTTCCATTCGCCGCAGGATTCGCAGCGTCCGGCCCATTTGGCGGTAACCGCCCCGCAGGTCTGACAAACATAGGACGAGGGCCGCCGGGCCATGAAACGCTGCTCCGATCAAATGAGAGGGGCGTAGACGCGTTCGAAGCGCCGCCCGAGACTTGTCAGGTATTCGTAATCGATGGTTTCCGCATAAGCCGCAAGGTCGGAAGCCGCAACACTCGGCCCCAGCATTTCCACAAGGGCGCCCCTCTTGAGCAACTCTTCGGGAACATCGGTGACATCGAGCGTGATCATGTCCATGGAAATGCACCCGAGGACAGGCGCCCTGTATCCGCCGATCATGGCGAAGCCGCCGGGACGTTCATCCGACGAGCTTGCACGGCGCAGCAGGCCGTCCGCATATCCGGCGGCAACCACGGCGTTCCTGAGGGGGCGTGTGGCCGTCTGGCGGGCTCCGTAGCCGATAGTGTCACCCTCGGGGACGTCGCGCACCAGCATGATGCGCGCCTCGACCCTGGCCACCGGCTTCATGGCATTGGGTTCACTGTCGATTGCCTTGCCGCCGTAAAGCGCGATGCCCGGTCGGACCAGGTCAAAATGATACTCCGGTCCCATCAGGATACCGGCGGAGTTCGCCAGGGATCTCGGGATATGGGGAAAGGGAGCGGTTACCTCCCGGAAGAGGTCGAGCTGCCGGCGGTTCATCGGATGTGCAGGCGTCGATCCGCAGGCCAGATGGCTCATCACAAAAGAGGGAACAAACGGTCCGAGCAGATCCGCATCGCTCATGGCGGCGGAAAACTCGGCCGGTGACAGGCCGAGCCGGTGAATGCCCGTATCGACATGGACTGCGGCGTCCAGATTTTTTCCCGCGCTTTTGCAGATCCCGGCCCATTCGCGAAGCTCGCAAAGCGAACCCAGAACGGGACGGATATCATGCTGGATGAAATGCTCCGCCGATCCGGGAAACAGACCGTCGAGAACATAGATGACGGCATCGGGCAAGGACGTCCGCAAGGCGAAAGCCTCGGCCGGGACCGCAACGAAGAAGGTTCTGCACCCGGCGCCGGAAAGCGCCTGTCCGGCTTGTTCCTGGCCGACCCCGTAGGCATCCGCCTTGATGGCCGCGGCGCATTCGGCTTTACCGCCCAGCTTGCCGTTCAACGCGGTCCAGTTCGCGGCGATGGCCGCCAGATCGATGGTCAGGCGACCGCCATATAAATCGGAGGGAAAAGGGGAGGGCATTGGGGAAGTCACGGTCCGGGTGGTGCTCCAGTCACGCAAGACAGCATTGGAATCGGTGCCGACTTTAACCCATAGACTGCCGTGTCCGCCAATCTTCAAAAAACGCGGGCCGCGGCAATTACGCGCGCGGCCTGATTGTTTGAGGTATCGCGGCGGCGATACGATTTCTGTCAGCAGCAGGCTATTCGTAACGCTCCGGCAGGTGATCGTCCTCTGCAAGGTCGGAGAAGCGGGTGTACTGGCCCTCGAAGTGGAGGTAGGCGGTGCCTGTCGGGCCGTGACGCTGCTTGGCGATGATCACTTCCGCCTTGCCCTTGGCGGCTTCGTGCTTGGCTTCCCAGGCCGCGTATTCCGGCGAACCGATTTCCGGCTCCGTCTTGGAAAGATAATATTCCTCGCGATAAACGAACAGAATCACGTCCGCGTCCTGCTCAATGGAGCCGGATTCACGCAGATCCGACATCATCGGCCGCTTGTCGTCTCGGGATTCCACCTGACGCGAGAGCTGGGAAAGGGCGATGATCGGAACTTGCAGCTCCTTCGCCAGCGCCTTCAGGTTGGTCGTGATTTCCGTGATTTCCTGAACCCGATTGCCGGAATTCTTGGCGGATCCCGAGAGCAGCTGAATATAGTCGACCACCAGCAGGTCGAGCCCGCGCTGGCGCTTCAGCCGCCGGGCCTTCGACACCAGGGCGGCAATCGAGATGCCACCGGTCTGGTCCACATGCAGTGGCACCGTTTGCATGGTCTGGGCGCAGGCCGCAAGTTTTTCGAATTCGGCTTCGGTGATATCGCCGCGCCGGATCTTCGAAGACGAAATTTCCGCCTGTTCGGAAATGATACGAGTGGCGAGCTGTTCGGCCGACATTTCCAGCGAGAAAAAGCCGACCACGCCGCCATTGACAGTCTCAAGGTTGCCGTCGGGCCGTTCTTCCGCCTTGTAGGACTGGGCGATATTATAGGCGATGTTGGTTGCAAGCGAGGTTTTGCCCATGGCGGGGCGGCCTGCGAGAACGATAAGGTCGGAGGACTGCAGCCCGCCCATCAGCCGGTCGAGTTCGCGCAATCCTGTGGAAATGCCAGACAGGGCGCCTTCGCGGTTATAGGCGGCATGCGCCATCTCGATGGTTTCCGACAGAGCGTCGCTGAAGGTGACGAATCCGCCTTCGGTGCGGCCAGTTTCGGCCAGTTCGAAAAGCCTGCGTTCAGCGTCGTCGATCTGCTGGGTCGGCGGCACGTCGATCGGCGCGTCATAGGCGATGTTGACCATGTCCTCGCCGATGCGGATCAGGTTCCGGCGGATGGCAAGATCGTAGATCGTGCGGCCGTAATCCTCGGCATTGATGATCGAGGCAGCATCGCCGGCGAGACGCAGCAGGAACTGGGT
Organism: uncultured Roseibium sp.; assembly: GCF_947496995.1. GTDB lineage: Bacteria > Pseudomonadota > Alphaproteobacteria > Rhizobiales > Stappiaceae > Roseibium. Next base: position 825,597 of record NZ_CANMFD010000002.1, on the reverse strand, counting down.
CGCGGTCAGGTCGGCGATTTTCGCTGACGCCGGATAGAATGTCTTCAGCGTGACCGGAGACGCGGTCTTGCCGGCCCGGATGAGGTGGGAGATCTTCTCGAAAACATCCTTGTGGGGAGGGACGAAAAAATGGACCGGCTCGAGAAAGTCTGACACCCGGTAGAACGTCTCGTTGTTCACCAGAATCGCACCCAGAAGCTGCCGTTCCGCTTCCGCGTTATGCGGCGCGAGGCGCTGGATGTCTTCCTCAGTTTCAACCTTCTGCAGTTTGCCGTTCATTTCGTCCCCCGGTGGCCCAACTGCACTGGGAATACCCTCAGACGGGAACAGGCTCAAGCGGCAAAAAAAGCTGTTTTTGATTCCCACCGTCTCCGGCAGATCAGCGGGGATAGAATCGAATCCCGCTTGACTCGAAAGCCTGTAGTGGACTCAAGGCCCTAGTGCTTAGTTATTGAAATTACGTATTAATTTAGAATGATAAATAGGCGGTTAAGGATTTGTTAAAGGTTTCAGTGCCTTGCGGGGGAGACTGAAATCGGGGCATGAGCCCGGTTCCGCGAGTGGGCAGAAAAATCGCCGGCAAAACAAAAAAACGGCGCTGCAGGCAGCGCCGTTTGATTTTAGACGGATAAGGGTCCCGAAGGGATTATTCCGGCTTTTCTTCGGCCGCTTCTTCGCTGGCCTCGGCAGCTTCTTCGCCGCCTTCGCCGTCAGCGTCTTCTTCGCTTTCGTCTTCTTCTTCAAATTCGAAGACGTCCATTTCCGGAGTGGTGAGGTCTTCACCGGCGGCCTGACGGACCGCTTCGTCGGAGGAACGGGCAACGTTGACCGTAACGGAGACTTCGACTTCCGGGTGAAGCCGGATCAGAACGCTGTGCAGACCGATCGTCTTGATCGGGGTGCGCAGTTCAACCTGGCTGCGGGTAACGGTGAAGCCGGCTTCGGTGAGGCCATCCGAAATGTCGCGGGTGGACACTGAACCGTAGAGCTGACCGGTTTCACCGGCAGAGCGGATCATGACCAGGATTTCGCCGTCGAGCTTGGCGGAAACGCTTTCTGCTTCGCTCTTGCGCTCGAGGTTACGGGCTTCAAGCTGGGCACGCTCATTCTGGAAACGTTCCAGGTTGGCCTTGTTGGCGCGCAGCGCCTTGCCCTGCGGCAGAAGGAAGTTACGGGCATAACCGTCGCGGACGCGTACGGTGTCGCCCATCTGGCCGAGCCTGGCGATACGCTCAAGAAGGATAACTTGCATTATATTGCTCCTACTGTCCCACCGTTTGCGGTGGTTAGAGGCCATTTGCCCGCGGCCCCAATTCGGGTCTCCCGGGCGGACCCGGGAGAAGGCGTCTCCATAGATAAGGAGAGGCTTAGCTGATCAGGAACGGCAGCAGGCCGAGAAGGCGGGCGCGCTTGATCGCACGGGCCAGCTCACGCTGCTTTCTGGCGGAAACCGCGGTAATCCGGCTCGGAACGATCTTGCCGCGCTCGGAAATGTAGCGCTGAAGCAGACGGATGTCCTTGTAGTCGATCTTCGGTGCGTTGGAACCGGAGAACGGGCAGGTCTTCCGGCGACGGAAGAACGGACGGCGGCTCGGAAGCTGTGCAACATCAACCATGATCAATTACTCCCCTTCTGCACGGCGCGGAGGACGGCTGCCACCCGGGCGGTCGCCCCGGTCGCCGCGATCACCACGGTCACCGCGAGGTCCGTCACCGCGTCCACCGCCACCACGGCGGTCGTCACGGTCACGCTTTTGCATCATTGCGGACGGTTCTTCGTCCAGCTCATCGACGCGGAACGTCATGAAGCGCAGGACGTCTTCGCTCAGGCCCATCTGGCGTTCCATCTCGGCAACCGCTGCATGCGGAGCGTCGAGGTTCATCAGCGTGTAGTGAGCCTTGCGGTTCTTCTTGATGCGGTAGGCGAGGGATCGCAGACCCCAGGTCTCCACTTTACCAACAGTACCGCCGGCGCCTTCAATGAGGCCCTTGTACTGTTCGACGAGTTGTTCGACCTGCTGGGCCGAAACATCCTGGCGCGCCAGGAAAACGTGCTCATAAAGAGGCATGAAACAAGCCTTTCTTCGTGTTGACAACGCAGGGCTGGCGCAGAGCCTCCTCGCAGCTTCGGAAAGGCACGAGAATTCTAACGAGAGCGGGAACACGGGAAGTCGGATCTTTTTCAGGGATCCTGGCAAAATGCCCTTCCGTTCAGCCCCCGGCCATACCCCGGATGAAGCGCGCTCTATACTCGCTTTCGGGAAAATTGCAAGCTCAATCCACCAAAAGATGAGGGAAACGGCACTCCATCCCTTGCTTGTTACTTCGCAGTTGGCGGAAGCAGCGTTTTTGTTCTTCGAACGGCACCTTGCAACAGGCTTTTATCAATCCGTCCCTGCCGGGAACACCCTGTAGAGAAAGAAACCGGAGAATCGGATTTTCGGGTGCGGGCGGAGTTGAAAACGCGTAAACAGGACGCGAAATAGGAATTGATTGAGGGCTGGGCCTTGACAGTTTGGTCAAGAGCGTATCATAGCCTCGCGCCAAGTTTGGCATGTGGCCCCGGGCGGGCCGCTGCATCGCTTTTCAATCAAAGCCGAAGATCTCTTGCTGGATGGCAGGGCTCTCACACGTGTCACGGAGGCGTATTCCAGATGACCATTGCATTCACCTTTCCCGGACAGGGCAGCCAGAGTGTCGGAATGGGCAAGGTCCTTGCCGATACATATCCGGAAGCCAAAGCCGTCTTCGACGAGGTGGACGAGGCCCTGGGGCAGAAGCTCTCCCAGGTCATGTGGGACGGACCGGAAGACGCGCTGACGCTTACGGCGAATGCACAGCCGGCTCTCATGGCTGTCAGTCTAGCCACCATGCGCGTTCTGGAATCCAGAGGCTTCGATCTGGCCACCGGCGCCACCTATGTGGCCGGCCATTCGCTCGGTGAGTATTCCGCGCTGGCGGCCGCAGGAAGCCTGGATGTGGCAACCGCAGCACGCCTGCTGCGTGTGCGCGGTGATGCCATGCAGAACGCGGTGCCCGTCGGCCAGGGGGCAATGGCTGCGCTTCTCGGGCTGGATTTCGACGTGGTCGTCGAAGTCGCCGCGGCCGCTGCCCAAGGCGAGGTCTGCCAGGCGGCAAACGACAATGCGCCCGGTCAGGTTGTCGTCTCCGGACATGTGGCCGCCGTCGAGCGTGCCATAGAGATTGCCAAGGCCAAGGGCGCCCGCCGCGCCCTGCTGCTGCCGGTCAGCGCTCCGTTCCACTGCGCGCTGATGGCGCCGGCAGCCGACAAGATGGCCGAAGCGCTCGCCAGCGCGGAAGTGCGCTCGCCGGTCGTGCCGCTGGTGGCAAATGTCGTCGCCGGGCCGATCACCGCGCCTGACGAAATCCGTGGCCGGCTCGTGGAGCAGGTGACCGGCACCGTGCGCTGGCGGGAAAGCATCACCTGGCTTGCAGAAAACGGTGTCGACACATTTGTCGAAATTGGAACCGGCAAGGTACTGACCGGCATGGTAAAACGCATCCACAAGGAAGCCACCGGCCTCGCCGTCAACACACCTGAAGACATCGATGCCTTGCTGGAAAAGACTTCCGGCTGACGCCTTAATAACAGGCCATCAGAGTTAATGTCCCGCTGCGGGGCGCATTCACGATCAGGGAAGGACCCCCACATGTTCAGCTTGGAAGGGAAAAAAGCTCTCGTTACCGGCGCAACCGGCGGCATCGGCGAAGCCATCGCCCGTGTGCTCCATGCGCAGGGCGCGAGCGTTTCACTGTCCGGCACCCGCGCCGAGAAGCTGGAAGCGCTGGCATCGGATCTGGGCGAACGCGCCTTTGTCACACCTGCTAATCTGTCGGACCGGGAGGCTGTCGGAGGACTTCTTGCAGCAGCCGAGGAGAAAATGGGCTCCGTGGACATCCTGGTCAACAACGCCGGCATTACCCGCGACAACATTTTCATGCGTATGAAGGATGAAGAGTGGGATCAGGTTCTGGAGGTCAATCTGACCTCCGGTTTTCATCTGTGCCGGGCAGCGATCAAGGGCATGATGAAGCGCCGGTCCGGCCGCATCATCGGCGTCACATCCGTTGTCGGCGTGACCGGAAATCCGGGGCAGGCCAACTACGCGGCGGCGAAGGCCGGAATGATCGGCATGTACAAGTCCCTTGCGCGGGAAGTCGCCAGCCGCAACATAACGGTCAACACGATTGCACCGGGTTTCATCGAAACGGCGATGACCGATGCACTGAACGACAAGCAAAAAGAATCGATTTTGGCGAGCGTCCCGGCGGGTCGTCTGGGCACTTCGGAGGAGATTGCTTCGGCCGCACTCTATCTTGCCAGTGACGAAGCGGCCTACATGACCGGGCAGACGCTACACGTCAATGGCGGCATGGCCATGATTTAAAAGGAAGTTTCGCCGAGCAGGCAAAAAGAATCCGGGCAGCTCCCGTGCGGTCTGGACCGGCTGGTAAAGGGCAACAAAGTATGTTACCAACCCGCCGATTGTTACGAATTGCGCAGTCACGTTCGATATTCCGTGTTCGGAATCCGTCCTGCCTGCGCGCAGACATCTTGAAGACAGCGATCGCCTGCCACCGTTTTCCTGGAAACCGGTCAGGGCAAGCTTCGCCAAAGATGAACAGACGAAAACTAAGGAAGTAAAAGATGAGCGATATCGCGGATCGGGTAAAGAAAATCGTCGTTGAACACCTCGGTGTGGATGCGGAAAAGGTCGTGGAAGGCGCAAGCTTTATCGATGACCTGGGCGCAGACAGCCTTGACACCGTTGAACTGGTCATGGCGTTTGAAGAAGAATTCGGCGTGGAAATCCCGGACACCGCAGCAGAAACCATCCTGACTGTTGGCGACGCCGTCAAGTTCCTGGAAGCCAACAAGTAAGGGCGCTGCCCTTCCTGATTTTGAACTGAATCTGGTGCCGGCGGGGCAGGTCCCCGCCAGTCCTTTCCAACGCAAGTGCAGGTTTATGAGGCGAGTTGTCGTAACTGGGGTGGGCATGGTGACGCCGCTTGGTAGTGGTGTTGATGTCACTTGGAAAAAGATCCTCGAAGGCAAAAGCGGGGCAAACAAGGTCACCAATTTCGAAGTCGACGATTTGGCCTGTCAGATCGCCTGCCAGATTCCGCGCGATCCCTCTGCAGAAGGGGCTTTCAATCCGGATGACTGGATGGAAGTCAAGGAGCAGCGCAAGGTCGATGACTTCATCATCTACGCCATGGCTGCAGCCGATCAGGCAATAGCTGATTCCGGCTACAAGGCAGAAACCTACGAGCAGCAGGTGCGTTCCGGCGTCCTGATCGGTTCGGGCATCGGCGGACTGCAGGGCATTGAGCAAGGTGCCAACATGCTGGCCGAAAAAGGCCCGCGTCGCCTCAGCCCGTTTTTCATTCCCGGACGTCTCATCAATCTGGCTGGCGGCTATGTTTCCATCCGCCACAGCCTCAAGGGACCGAACCACGCCGTTGTGACCGCGTGTTCGACCGGGGCCCACGCCATCGGCGATGCCTCCCGCCTGATCGCCTTCGGCGACGCGGATGTCATGGTGGCCGGTGGAACCGAATCGCCCGTCTGCCGTCTGGCTCTCGCCGGATTTGCCGCGTGCAGGGCCCTGTCCACCGGTTTCAACGACAGCCCGGAAAAGGGATCCCGGCCCTATGACAAGGCCCGCGACGGCTTCGTGATGGGCGAGGGCGCCGGCGTTGTGGTTCTGGAAGAATATGAACATGCCGTGCGCCGCGGCGCGACCATCTACGCCGAGGTCATTGGCTATGGTCTCTCCGGCGATGCTTATCACATCACCGCTCCGTCCTCCGATGGCGACGGCGCCTACCGTTGCATGGAAGCGGCCCTGAAGCGCGCGGAAGTCACCCCGGCCGACATCGACTATGTCAATGCGCACGGAACATCGACGCCGTTGGGCGACGAGATCGAACTGGGCGCCGTGACCCGGCTTGCGGGCGAACATGCCTCCGGCCTCACCATGTCGTCGACTAAATCCTCCATCGGCCATCTGCTGGGTGCGGCAGGGGCCGTTGAAGCAATTTTCTCGGTTCTGGCTATCCGCGACGGCATGGCGCCGCCGACCATCAATCTCGACAATCCATCGGTCGAGACCGAAATCGATCTGGTGCCGCACAAGCCCAAAAAGATGGACATCAATGTCGCCTTGTCGAATTCTTTCGGCTTCGGCGGCACAAATGCCTCGCTTGTCTTCCGTAAAGTTGCCGCATAACCCGTTCAAATTCTCTCGGCCCGCATCTATTCTCATGGTGCGGGCCGAGTCGTTGATCGTGACCATTGGTCAGTAAGGGCATTCTTTGATCGCCAAAGTGCGGGCAAGATGCTCTAACGATTTAAATTCGATCGACTGTTCCGCTTTCATATGGGCCCATGTGAAAGAAGGTTTGGTGTAGAGCCTGAATCAGGGATCTGGGGGCTCAGTTTTGGAGGTGCGACCAGATATGCGCATTAAGCCGAAAAGCCCGCGTGAAGCCTTGCAGCCGGAACCGGCTCCGGGACCGCCGCAACGCTCCCGTCACGTCCGCAATCCGCTCGTCATTCTGGTCAACATGATCATCTCGCTTGCCGTGATCGGGCTCGCCACGCTTGGCGGCGTGCTTTATTTCGGCAAGGAGAAGTTCGAGGAAGCCGGTCCGCTTCAGGAGGACGCCACGGTGGTGATTTCCTCCGGAGCCGGTCTTTCCGGCATCACCGACCGGCTGTCCAGCCAGGGGGTGATCGAGGACAGTCTGATCGATGAATGGATCTTCAATCTCGGCATCCGCTTCTACAAGAACGCTACGAAGCTGAAGGCCGGGGAATACGCCTTCGCGCCCGGCGTTTCGATGCAGGAGATCATGACCGATCTGGTGGAAGGCAATGCCGTCACTCACTCCGTCACCGTCCCGGAAGGCTGGACCACGGCGCAGATCATAGAGCGGGTCCGCGCGCATCCGGTTCTGTCGGGAGAAATTACGGAGATCCCCCGCGAAGGCGACCTGTTGCCGGAGACCTACACATTCGCGCGCGGAACGACACGTCAGGAAGTTCTGGAACAGATGAAGGCGGCCCAGGAAAAGCTGTTGGCGGAAATCTGGGAGCGCCGCTCCGAGGATCTGCCGGTGACCTCGCCGGAAGAACTGGTGATCCTGGCGTCGATCGTTGAAAAGGAAACCGCTCTGGCCGACGAGCGGCCACGCGTCGCCGGTGTTTTTGTCAACCGTCTGAACAGAAACATGCGCCTGCAGTCGGATCCGACGATCCTCTACGGTCTTTATGGCAGCGAAGCCTGGCTCAAGGACCGCTCCGCGATCAAGCAGTCGGAATTGAAGGCGGACAACAAATACAACACCTACCAGATCGACGGGCTGCCGCCCGGACCGATCGGCAACCCCGGCCGCGCGGCCATGGAAGCCGTGGCCAATCCGTCACGCACCAAGGATCTGTATTTCGTCGCGGACGGCACCGGCGGGCATGTTTTCGCCGAAACCTATGAGCAGCATCAGGAAAACGTCCGCAAGTGGCGGCAGATCGAACGGGATCTGCGTGAGGCTGAACAGAACGCGCAAACACAGCCGGCGACGTCCAACTGATCGAACATTCGACAGGGAAGGCGGAAGATCGCTCGCACAATGTCCGCAAGGGGGGGCTCATGGCACTGGCCAGCATGACGGGATTTGCGCGCGCGCTGGGGGAAACAGGTCCGGTTCGCTGGACCTGGGAACTCAGATCGGTCAACGGCAAATCCCTCGACCTGCGCATTCGCATTCCCGCCGGACTGGAAACGCTAGAGCCGAAGATCCGCGAACGTTGCGGCAAGCTTCTCAGGCGCGGCAATGTCACCATCGGTCTTGCCATGCAGCGCGACCAGTCCGAACAGCAGCTTCAGGTGAATGAAAAAGCGCTTGAAGCGGTTCTTTCCACGATTGACCTTCTGAAAGACCGCGTACCGGATCTCGCGCCGCCCTCCCTCGACGGCATCCTGTCACAGAGAGGCGTGTTCGAGCTCAAAGAACCGGAAGAGGACCCGGAGGCCCAGGCCGCCCTGCACAACGCGCTGCTGACCACTCTGGACGCTGCCCTGATCGATCTGGTCGACATGCGCCATACTGAAGGCCAGGCGATCAGCGGTATCGTCCGCAAGCAGATCGACACCATCGCCGAACTGACACAGGCAGCCGAGAACCTGCCGGCCCGCACCACGGAGGCGATCAAGGCCCGGTTGCGGAAGCTGGTTCTCGATCTTATGGACGCCTCGGACGGTCAGCTCGACCCGCAACGTCTTCACCAGGAAGCGGTGATCCTGGCGACGAAGGCGGATATCCGCGAAGAGCTCGACAGGCTGCATGCCCATGTCGCCGCCGTCCGCGAACTGATGGACGCCGGTGGAGCGATCGGCCGGCGCCTCGATTTTCTGGCGCAGGAATTCAACCGCGAGGCCAATACCTTGTGTTCCAAATCCAACGATGTCGAATTGACCGCGATCGGGTTGGACCTGAAGGCGGTGATCGATCAAATGCGTGAGCAGATACAGAACCTGGAGTAGACCATATGAGCGAGTCGCGCACTGGAACGACCGTCAGCGCGGATCAGGCCGAACAGCAGCGCAGGGGGCTGATGCTGGTTCTGTCGTCTCCTTCGGGGGCGGGAAAGTCCACCATCGCACGCCTGCTTCTGGAAAAGGAAGACAATCTGGAATTGTCGATTTCCGTCACAAGCCGGCCACGCCGCTCCAGCGAAGTCGATGGTGTGCATTACCATTTTCTGGATGCCGGGCGGTTCGAGCAGATGCGCGATCACGGCGAATTGCTGGAATGGGCGGAAGTCCACGGCAACTACTATGCAACGCCCCGAGCTCCCGTGGAAAACGCCATCGAGAACGGCCGGGACATCCTCTTCGACATCGATATCCAGGGTACGTTCCAGCTCTGCGAGAAAATGCGGTCCGACGTGGTGTCGATCTTCATCCTGCCGCCGTCGATTGCCGAAATGAAATCCCGTCTGCACCGGCGCGCGGAAGACACCGAGGAAGTCATCGCCAAGCGCATGAAAACCGCGGTCGAAGAAATGTCCCATTGGGGTGAGTACGACTATGTGGTCGTCAATGACGATCTGGAGCGTGCTTTTGAGAATGTCCGCTCGATCCTGAGGGCGGAGCGCCTCAAGCAGTTCCGCTCCCCGAAAATCGGCCCGCTGATTCAGGGCATGGTCGAGGATCTGCAGAAGGAACTGGGCGAAGAGTGAAGTCATGCGGACCTTGATGCGCAGGGTCCGAATGAATGAGACGCGCTTTAAACCGCTCCGGCTGCCCTGAAGACATTGGCGAGGTTCACAAACCCGGCAATGTCGATTTCCTCCGCCCGCGCCGTCGGCTCGATGCCTGCCTTTACGATCAGGGCCTCCGCTTCCGGCGAGAGCGCCTTGAGGCTCGACCGCAGCATCTTTCGGCGCTGGCCGAACGCGGCGGCGGTGAGCCTTTCCAGAGCGCTCAGCTCGCAGGGCAGGGGCGCAGTATCGGGCGTCAGGTGCACCACTGCGGAGGTGACCTTTGGCGGCGGGGTGAAGGCCTTGGGACTGATGTCGAACAGGATGCCGCCCTTGCAGCGCCATCCGGCCAGAACGCCGAGGCGCCCGTAAGCCTTTGAGCCCGGTGGCGCGACGATCCGCTCGCCGACTTCCTTTTGAAACATCAAGGTCAGCGACGACCAGAAGGGCGGCCAATCCGCTGTGGTGATCCAGTTGAGAAGCAGCTGCGTGCCGACATTATAGGGCAGGTTTGCGGCGATGCGGACCTTGCCGCCACCAGTGAGGGCAACGGGATCGAGTTTCAGGGCGTCGCCTTCGATGACCTCAAGCCGGCCCGGATAGTGCGCCGAAATCTCCGCAAGAGCGGGCAGGCACCGGCTGTCCTTTTCAATCGCCACGACTTTCCTGGCGCCGGATGCGAGCAGGGCCCGCGTTAGGCCTCCCGGCCCCGGTCCGATTTCCAGGACGGTGCAGTCCTCCAGGCTTCCCGCCGAGCGGGCGATGCGCGAGGTCAGGTTCAGATCGAGCAGGAAGTTCTGGCCGAGCGATTTCTTCGCATCAAGGCCGTGGGTCGCGATCACGTCGCGCAACGGGGGCAGATCGTCTATCTGGGCCAATTTACACCTGGTCGGGATTGGCAAGAGCATCCGCGAGACGCACAGCCGCCGAAAAGCTGTCGATGCGGGCCGTGCCGGTGCCCGCCAGCCCGTAAGCGGTGCCGTGATCCGGGGAGGTGCGCACGAAGGGCAGCCCGAGGGTGACATTCACGCCCTCGTCGAAGCCGATTGTCTTGGCCGGGATAAGCACCTGATCATGGTACATGCCAAGCACGCAGTCGTAGGCTTTGCGAGCCGGTGGATGAAACAGGGTATCGGCGGAATGCGGGCCGGTTGCCGCTATGCCTGCCGCCTGGAGCCGCGCCACGGCCGGTGCGATGACATCGCGGTCTTCCGTGCCGATACTGCCGTCTTCCCCCGCATGCGGATTGAGGCCGCAGATCGCCAGCCGGGGATTGGTGAATCCGAAACGGGTACGAAGATCCTGCGCGGTGATTTCGGCGGTCTGGACGATGAGGTCTTCCGTCAGCGTGGCGGGCACATCCTTGATCGGAATATGGATTGTAACCGGCACCACCATCAATTCCGGACCGGCAATCATCATGACCGGCTGCGCCGGAGCATCGGGCCAGTGTCTGGCGGCAAGCGCACCCAGAAATTCCGTATGCCCGGGATATGAAAACCCGGTTCTGTAGAGCGCGGCCTTGTTGATCGGGTTCGTCACCAGACCTGAGGCCAGTCCGCTGCTGATGTCTTCGACACAGCCTTCTATGGAAGCGATGACCGAGGAGGCGGTTTCGCTCTGTTCCTCGCCGGGCCGGTCCACCAGGGCAGGGCCTGTCTGGACGACCGGCAGGCATTTTGAAAACCGTGCGCCGGCCTGATCCGGCGTCAGGCTTTCCATGCGGATATTCAGACCGAGCGCTTGCGCCCTGCTGGCGAGAAGAGCCTCATCCCCGCGCACGTAAAAAGGCGGCAGGTGGAGAGACTTGCGATTTGCCCAGGCCAGAAGAACCAGATCGGGCCCGATGCCCGCAGGTTCGCCCAAGCTGATGGCGATCGGTTTTTTTGCGGGGCGGCCCATATCGTTCAGCGATAGATGATGGTCGCGCGGCGGCGGATTTCCATCAGGTAACGGCGGGACTGGCTTGCGCCTTCCTTCGCGCGCAACTCATTTTCAAGCTCCGTGCGCACGGCGATATCCGACGCGATTTCCCGCTTGCCGCATAAAGCGATCATTTCATAGCCGACAGGCGTGGTGTTCGGCGTTGTCAGATTGCCGATTTCCAGCTTCTCGATTTCCGTACGCAGCTTCTCCGGCAGTTCCGTCTCAAGCCGGCGGCCGATGGGCTGGACCACCACTTCGCTGTATTTACCCAGGACGGGACCAGCTCCTTCGCAGCCGTTGAAGGCAGCACGGATCTGGTTGCTTTCCTGTTTGCGCTTGGACTTGAAGCCGCCGGAGGCATTCTTCGGAACGACGACGATCACGCGCTTTAGATCGTATTCGATCGACTTTTGCCGGTCTTCCTCATCGGTCTTCTTGAGCGCTGCGATAATGTCGGATTCGTCAACTTCGATATTGCCGCTGAACCGGCGGCTCAGGATCTGGTTCCACGCGATCTGCGCTTTCAGGCGATCCTTGAGCGTATCCGGTTTTACGCCGCCACTGCTCAGCGCCTTGGAAAGCTGGGAAGGGGACATTTTCACGTTGCGGGCGATGTTGTTGAACGCGTTGTCGACTTCGGACTGGCTGACTTCGACACCGACCCGCGCAGCCTCGGCCAGCTTGACCTGATCGTCGATCAGTTCCTGTTCCGCTTCCCGCTTGGCAATCGAGGCCGATTTGCGCTGCGTCAGCGTGATCAGCCGTGAACGCTGGGAGATGTCATAGTCAGTGATGGGAATATCATTGACGATGACCTTGATCGCAGCTGTTGCAGATCCTGAAAACGGGACCGCCAGAACCAGCGCGAGGCTGAAGAAAACCGGGACGAAACGAAGTCGCATTACCTAACCATCCGTGCTGGCCTGCGGCCAAACCGAAGTTTGAACATGACGCGGTTTTAAAGGAATCGCCCCACGTTCTGATGTGTCTATGATCAGTTGTGTCGCATATTGCGGTCACAAATTCAAAGGTTCCGCGCATCATGCCTTATTTCATGGCGGTATGATGTCTTTGCGGAAATGCCCGCTATGCTCTGCTGCTGTTTCAGCAACCTAGTTCAGAGCGCCGCTCGAAACCTGGGTATTGCCGATGGTCCTGAGGCCTATGCGGAAATACAGCGTGCGGTCGACCTCGTCGCCGTCGTTGCGGCTGCGGTCCTCGGCATAGGAGACGGACAGGGAGAAGCCTTCATCGTCATAGCCGACCCCGAAGCCGTCCTGAACGATGTCGTTGTTTTCCAGATCGTAACGCATCGATCCGAAGACCCGCCAGTTTTCTTGCAGCCGCAGGCTCGCCGCGCCCAGAAGCTCTTCGCGGGGATCGTCGATGCCGACATCCGGCTGAGCATTCAGGAAGGCGTAGGCGAGGGTGGAAACCACCGGACCGTAGATGCCGGTTGCCTGCGCCTGCAGACGGTTGATCGAGAAATCGTCCTTGTCCAGCCGCGCCTGCGCGCCCAGTTTCACGCCGTATTGCGTGTCCAGATAGAGGCTGCCGACATAGTCGGACAGCGTGGTCGCAAGGCCTGAATCCTCGGTCGCTCCCAGAATGTCCGGCACCGCGTAAGAGTTTTCCCCGGCCAGCTGGTAGGACCGGCCGAACAGGCCGCTGATGTAATAGCCGCTGTCCAGCTGAAGCTTGTAGTTCAGTCCGACATTCAGGCGCGTGCCGCCTTCGGCGCGGTCAAAGCCGGAAAACTTGTCATAGTCGAACAGGGTCGTTGTGTCGAAGACGATACTCTGGGCGTCGTCGTTCGGCAGTTCTCCGATGCGCTGCTCGTTCGGACGGGCAACGATCTGCGCGATCGGCTCGAGGATCTGGTTGCCGCCGTTGAACGTGGCGATGAAGGGATAGCGGTATTCCAGACCAATGGCCGGCATGGCCCGGCCGACAAAACTCTCCCCGGTCAGCGCGGTCACGTCGGAATCGGGCGAGGCCAGGAAAAACAGGTCGCCGCGCATATAGGCGAAGGGGGTGAAGGACTGGCCGAGCGGATCGACAAAGGTCCGGCGCCAGTTCCCCTTGAGAGACAGACGGGAAAACGTTCCGTCGACACCGCGGAATTTGGCCGTTGTACCGCCGTCGATGGAAAAGGCATCCGTTTCGTCGCGCGTGAGCGACGTGAAGTTCGCGGTCAGCGCGAGTTCGCCCGCCAGGATAGGATCGGCGAAAACATAGTCATAATCGATCACAGGAAGGACAAGCGGCTGTTTGTCCTGCAGGGAACTGCCGACCGGAGAAAATCCGTTCGCATCGAATTCACTGTCGGTATAGTCCTCCTGGGAAATCTGGAACGCATAGGCGCGCACGGTCAGCGCATTGCGGTCCGTCTTTCCTTCCAGATAGATTTCCGAGGTTTCGCCGTTGTCGCCGAAACTGGTGAAGGAATAGTCCTTGAAAAACGCACGGTCGCTCTTGTAGGTGAGGTTCCAGCCGAGGGTCCAGTCCTTCGAGAGGCTTAAAGACGCCTTGGAATTGACGGCACCGCGCCAGCGCTCATCTGCCCTGGAGGTCGAAAACTCCCCGGGACGTGCCTGGAAAAGCCCTGCGGCGGAAACGCTGACCTCACCCGCAGAGAACCTTTGACGGTACTCCACGTCGCCGAACAGCCCTTGCGTGGTCAGGGGCGTGAGTGTGGTCGTCAAATCGTAATACGGGTCGAGCGCCCAATAGTAGGGAACGGTCACGCCATAGCCTAGCTTGTCCGACACGATCCCGCTCGGCATGAGGAAACCGGATTTTCTCTTGATCGTCGGATCCGGCATCGACAGGTAGGGCATATAGGCGATCGGCTGACCGTAGACCTCGAAGGCGGCGTTCTCGAACCGGATGATCTTTTCCTGCTGATTGTGGATGATCTTCTCGGCCCTGACGCGCCACAGTGGTGGCTTGTCCGGCGGTGTGGTCGGCTTGGTATAGACCGTGTAGACGCCGTTCTCGATGGTCGTGACGTTATCGCCCTCGCGCCGCGCCTGTTCGGCCAGGAACCGCGTGCGCTTGGTCGTGTCGATTTGCAGGGCTCTCGCAAAGCCTTCCGAAAAATCCTCCGACAGGGTCAACTCTTCGGTGCGCACGACATTGCCGCCGGCTTCGATGAAGATGACGTTGCCCATCGCCTTGAGCTGCTCGCTCTTGCGGTCGAAGACAATCTGGTGCGCCTGCACGGTATTGCCGTCGTAATAGACCTGGACATCTCCGGTCGCGACGATCAGGTCACGGTCGAAGTCATAGGTGATCTCGCTGGATTCCAGAAGCAGATTGGCGTCCGGGTCGATATCCGCGGAAATTCCGCTCGTCAGGTCCTGGGCATACGCCGGGGACGTGATGGCGTGACAAAGGGTTGCTGCAATGGCGAAAGCGCTCGCCGCCATCAGCTGCCTGCCCCTTACGGACCAAATCTCTGTGTTCAGGAAAAACGGAAAAGACATAGATCCTTACCCGTCTTCCTGATGCAAGAGAATCGTCAACCCCATCAGTACTCCAAATATTCCAGGCGCCCACGCAGCCACTGTCGGAGGCACTATACCCGCCCCTCCGAAGTCCTTGGCAAGCTCGGTTAGAACGTAAAGCACGAACCCGGAAAGGATTCCACCCAGAATCATGCTTCCCAATCCGCCAAACCTCGAAACTTTAAGGGAAACTGCCGCTGCGATCAAAATCATGGCCACCAAAAGAAGGGGCCGTGCCAGCAGCGTCTGATACTGCAGATTGTACCGGTAAGCGGGTAACCCTGCGTTTCTGGCCAATTCGATGAAGCGCGGCAATTTCCAGAAGGAAATCGATTCGGGGGAACCGATGCTCTCCCGGACCTCTGTCGCGGTCAGAAATGTGCTGACCTCATAGCGTCCATAAGTCTGGGGATCTTGCTCGGTCGTGTAGACGATCGCGTTGTCCAGGTACCAGATCTCGTCTCCCAGGCGGGCCTCCTCGGATTCGATCCGCTCCCGGAAGGTTCCATCCTTGTCGAAGGTGAAGATGGTCACGCCGATCAGTCGGGTCCCGCCCTCCAGAAGCTTCTTGGCCAGCAGAACCGATTCCCCGTCGAGCCCGTCCTGGCGCACCCACACGTCGTTGGAGGTCTGCATCAGGAAGCTCTCTTCCGCTCCGAACAGGCCGGTGGCGACTTCGTCCGATTTCTGCTGAAACCAGACGGCTACCGGATTGTAGACCGTGACGGAAAGCACGCCGAGCACGATGCCGACGATGATCGCCGGCATGGAGAACTGCCAGACCGAAATACCGGAGGCCCGGGTGACCACCAGTTCCAGGCCGCGGCTCAACGTCACGAAGGCCGCGATGGCGCCGAACAGCACTGTAAACGGGATCACCTGTTCCAGAAGCAACGGCACACGCAGGGCGGAAATCAGTGCCACCCGCAGGACAGTGAAGCCTTCGCGGTCGCCGCCGCGCCGTACCAGTTCCAGAACGTCGAACAGGTAGATCAATACCGCGGCGAACAGCAGCAGGCCGAGGATCGCCTTCAGGAAACGACCTGAAAAATAGACCGACAGGGTGCCTCCGAGCATTATGCCAGGCCTCCCTTCAGACGGTCGGTCACGGCTTCGATCCGCTCATGCACGGCCAGTTGAAGAGAGGTCAGCCATTTGGGATCGGAGCTGCGCTGTCCGCGGAAGATGGAAATGAGCGCGAGTGTCGATCCGGCGGCGGGCACAACGTAAAGCAGACCCAGGAGCGCGGTGGAGCCACCCGAAATCGCCGTAACGCCGAAACCTGCCGTTCTCAGAAGCACGCAGGCGCAAATCGCTCCGACGACCGCCAGACCCCGGCCGTGACGCGTCGTGCGGGCCTTCCCGAGAAAGGCGAAGACAATCAGGCCGAAGGCAATGCAGTAGAGCGGCTGGCTGAAGCGTTCATGCAGCTCCGCCGTCAGTTTTCCGGAATTCTTGAGGGCATAGGCGTCGTCACCAGGTGGCGACATCAGGTTGCTCGTTGTCCGTTCGCTCGCCTTGTAGACCGGCTCGCCGGCTTCTGGAATGAGGTTGGAAAGGTCGAAGGCGTAGGACTGGAAGCGGACGATGGAGATGTCGCCCTGTTTCTTGGGGCGGCGCTGGATGGTGCCGTTTTGCATCACCAGAAGCGTCCTGTCGGCCGCTTCGACGATCAGACCCGTATCGGCTTGATAGGTGAACGCGGTTTCCTCGTCACGTGTGTCGTGCAGCAGCAGGCCGTCCAGAGTGCCCTTGCCCGACCGGTTGCGGATATGAAAAGTCAGACCGTTCTCGACGGTTATGAAGCGGCCCGGCTTGACGATATTGGCGACGAGGTCCGCCCGCACCCGCGTGATTTCCGTTCTGAGCTGGGCAAGGCCCATCGGTGCGAAATATAGCGACATGCTGGCTGTCAGCATCATGACAACCGTTGAAAACAGCAGCACGGGTTTGAGCACCAGAAAGCGCGAGCCGCCGCTGGCATCGATCACGATGAGCTCGCTGTCGCCGGACAGGGCGTTCAGCACCAGGATGAGGGCGATCATCAATGCGAAGGGGGCAACAATCACGATCAGAAAGGGCAGGGCCAGAATCGTGATGCCGATGAACTGAACGATGGTCTGGCCTTTCGACGTGACCAGATCAAGCTGACGCAGGGCCTGAGTTGCCCATACGACACCCGTCATCGCGGCAATCGTAAGCGTGAAGGCGTAGGCAGTCCGGCGGACGATGTACCGTTCGAGCGTTTTCATAAAGATGCCGGACCATGTCCCTTGTAACCATGACGATAATTCAGCTCATAACCGAATAACACGGAATGTGGTGAAGGGCCCATGAATAAGAATGGTTAACCTGCATTAAATTTTATCCCACTTGCCCAAAAGCTGTTGAAACCCCATGATTTGTCTGGAAGACCGAAATCACAGGATATGAACCCCGACACGGCCCTTGGCGGCCCGGGACGGTTCGATCCTGCTGCCGCCTTTCCCCTATCGGGCGAACATCCGTAACAAATAGGACCGACGAATGATCAAACTTGCGAAAACCTCATTTTCAAAAGCAGAAGCTCCGAAGAAGGGCGTGGCGGTGATCCTGGCCGGCGAGGACCTGTCCCTGGGCACGCTCGCCGCTGAGGTCGTTTCCGGTCTTGAGGGGGGATTGCAGCGCGCAGCCGGAATCGCCGGCTTCAAGGGGCAGAAAAAATCCTGCCTGGATCTGGTCGCACCGGCCGGATCGGGCCTGGACCGGTTGATCGTCTTTGGCATCGGCAAGCCTGCCGACCTGAGCAGGGACGACTGGCGCGCATTCGGCGGTGCTGTCTTCGCCGAACTGCAAAAAGCCAAGGCGGATGCCGCGACCGTTCTTCTGGACGCGCCCGAGGGGACAGTACTGTCCGCGGAATCGGCGGCGGAATTCGCAATGGGTGCCAAGCTGCGCTCCTATGCGTTCGACGCCTACAAGACGAAGAAAAAGGGCGACGACAAGGACAAGGATCTCAAGCTCACATTGTCGGTTTCGGATCTGAAAGGCGCCAGGAAAGCCTGGGCGGCCGCGGAAGCTGTCACCGACGGCGTGATTCTGGCGCGCGACCTGGTGAACGAACCGGCCAACATTCTCGGCCCCGTCGAATTCGCCAGGAAGGCGGAAGAGCTTGGAAAGCTGGGTGTCGAGGTCGAGGTTCTCGGCGAAAAGGAGATGAAGAAGCTGAAGATGGCGGCGCTGCTCGGCGTCTCCCAGGGGTCTGTTCGTCCTCCGCGTCTGGCGGTGATGCGCTGGAACGGCGGCAAGAAAGGCGACGCGCCGGTCGCTCTGGTCGGCAAGGGTGTCGTCTTCGACACGGGTGGCATCTCCATCAAGCCTGCCGCAGGCATGGAAGACATGAAGGGTGACATGGGCGGAGCGGCAGCGGTCGTTGGCGCCATGCATGCCATCGCCGGTCGCAAGGCCAAGGCCAACGTGATCGGTGTCATCGGCCTTGTTGAAAACATGCCCGACGGCAACGCGCAGCGGCCTGGCGACATTGTCACCGCCATGTCCGGCACGACCATCGAGATCCTCAATACGGATGCCGAAGGCCGTCTCGTTCTGGCCGATGCGCTCTGGTACACCCAGCAGAAATACAAGCCCGCCATCATGATCGACCTGGCGACGCTCACAGGTGCCGTGCTCGTCGCGCTCGGCAATCAGAATGCGGGACTGTTCTCCAACAACGACGATCTGGCCGACAAGCTGCTGGCTTCGGCGCGGGCGAGCGGCGAACCCTTGTGGCGGCTGCCGCTTTCAAGCGACTACGACAAGATCATCGACACGCCCAACGCGGATGTGAAGAACACCGGTGGCCGCTGGGCGGGCTCGATCACCGCCGCGCAGTTCCTTCAGCGCTTTGCCAATGACGTGCCCTGGGCGCATCTGGACATCGCCGGTACGGCCTTCGGCGCTCCGAAGGATGATATCTGCCAGAGCTGGGCATCCGGCTACGGCGTGCGTCTTTTGAACCAGCTCGTGGAAGATCACTACGAAGGCTGATCTGCAAGGCTGTGCGGGCAGAAACAAAAAAGGGGCGCGTCCCGGCAGGACGCGCCCTTTTTCCGTAAAGGAACCAAAGCCGCTTAGGCGACCTTGCGCTCGTGTTCACCTTCCTTGACCTCTTCGACGATCTTGGAAACGAATGCTTCCAGATCTTCCGGCGAGCGGCTGGTGATGATGCCGTTCGAGATGGCGATTTCCTTGTCGACGACATTGGCGCCGGCGTTCTTCAGGTCGGTGCGGATGGAATGGTAGGAGGTCATCTCCCGGCCTTTCACCACGCCGGCTTCGATCAGCAGCCACGGAGCATGGCAGATCGCCGCGACGATCTTGTCCGAGGAGACGAATTCCCTGACCTTGGCAACCGTTTCCTCGTCGGCGCGCAGAATATCCGGGTTCATCTGGCCGCCCGGCAGAACCAGGGCGATGTAGTCATCAACCTTGACGTCGCTGATCTTCAGATCTGCGCTGAATTCGTCACCCCAGTCCTTGTCTTTCCAACCCTTGATGGCCTTGCCGTCCAGTGTCGCGACATGAACGGTCGCGCCTTCTTCGCGCAGGCCGTTGAGCGGTACTTCGAGTTCGGACTGTTCAAATCCGTGTGTCGCCATGATGAGAATTTTGGCTTCGGTAATCTTCGGCATTTGAAATCTCCTGTATTGTGCGGAGGCCACGGTCCAGGCGGCCACCGGAAGTGCCTTGCCGGTTCATGGCGAGGCCTCGGTTCGTTCGGGAGGGAAACGACCGGGGAGGCGGTGCGTTCCCTGAAATTACATAAAAGTGAGCGCTGGAGCGCGGTGGATCCCCGGCCGGATCGAACCGGCCGGGTGGGAGGAAGATCTCCCTTACATCCAGTAGTAGGGCACGGAAAAATAGTCGAATGACCGCTTTTCCCACTCACGGTCGGAGTGCCATTCCGGATGAGCCTCCGGCGCGCCCTTCAGCTGTTCTTCGCTGATGTCGGTGACGAAAGCGTCCTTGGAGACATCGTAGCTGAGCTTCTTCCAGGGAATGGGATATTCATCCTGCCCCAGACCCAGGAAGCCGCCGAAGGTCATAACCGCGAATGTCACGGTGCCGCTGTTTTTCTCGATGATCAGATGATCGATTTCACCGACCTTTTCGCCATCGATTCCGTAGACTGCGGTGCCGTTGACGTCCTTCGAGTTCACAACTGAAGAACTGGTAAGTTTCTGATCCATGTTTCCTCTCCTTGCAAATTCGTTGCAGGCAGCAGGGAAACAAGTCTCTCTTGCTTCGGTTCCTTGTGGACGCGGCAATTTTAACGAAAAATATTTTCTCAAACGAATGGAACTTCAGCCCGGGAAGGGCAGGGGTAGACCGGCGAATCCGGATCTCTTTGCGGGCATGACCCGCCGAAGAGGAAGGCAGATCCTATGCTGATCCTCAGAGAGTGTCGGAGGGCACCTGAGTGCCTGACTTCAGATGCGGGATGCCCGCCGGCAAAAGAAAAACCCGCCACGAGGGCGGGTTTTTCGGATGTCAGGAGTTAAGGCGTTCAGCAGGTCTTGTAAGCCTGGCAGGCTGTGGCCGGCTCGACCAGGAAACCCATTCCAACAGTGGCGCCAGCAACGACAGCCACCAACGCACAAAACACAACAACACGTGCAAGCATTCACAAAATCCCCTTTTAAGCCGGTTCGGAATAACCGCTCACCAACTCAAATCACTTGATCCATGGATCGTCCCCAGGGACGAAATCTAGCCAATCGACATTTGCGAAGGGTTAATGATACGAGTCTTGTTGCCTGTCCATGCCGCGCTTGCCGCCAAAGCCATTTGGCGGCTCTGTTGTTGCATGCCTGCATCACCTTCCCCCGGTGCCTTTGGATAACTTCCGGGCACAGGCGGGAAACGCCTTAATTGAAACAAGGTTCCGCATTCGTCGATGACAACTGAAGTCGTGTTTTATCACCTGCTGCACCAACCGCTCGAGGCGGCGCTGCCAAAGCTGTTGCTGAAATGCCTGGAGCGGGACTGGAAGGTCGTGGTGCAGACCGGATCCGAGGAACGCTGCAGCGCGCTCGATGCGCATTTGTGGACCTTCGCCGATGACAGCTTCCTGCCGCATGGCACGAAGGCCGATGGCCATGCCGAACATCAGCCGGTCTACCTGACGGCCGAGCAGGACAATCCCAACGCCGCAAACGTCCGGTTTCTGGTGGACCGTGCGCCGCCGCCGCCGCTCGCTTCCTACACAAGGGCTATCTACATGTTCGACGGAAACGATCAGGACGCCGTTCAGGAGGCCAGGATGCGCTGGAAGGAGGCCAAGGACGAGGGATTCGAGATCGCCTACTGGCAGCAGACGCAAACGGGCGGCTGGGAGAAGAAGGCCTGATATCGGCTAGCTCCGACATGACGGCTGGACGGAAATCGGAGAGGAATGCATGAACAAACTGAAACTGTCTTCGCAAGACCTGGTGAGATCGGCAAAGGCCCGCATCGAGGAAATCGAAACCGGTGACGCGATTGCCCTTCACGGCGATCCGGACGTGGTGTTTGTCGACCTCCGCGACATACGCGAACGGCAAAGATCCGGCGTCATCCCCGGAAGCTTTCATTGCCCGCGCGGAATGGCCGAATTCTGGGTCGATCCGGAAAGCCCGTATTTCAAGGAGGTTTTCGGCGAAGACCGGCGTTTCATCTTCCACTGCGCTTCCGGCTGGCGCTCGGCCCTGACCGTGGCGACGCTGAACGACATGGGGTTCAAGTCAGCCCATCTGAAGGACGGCTTTACCGACTGGGTGGAAAAGGGCGGTCCGGTGGGACGGAAAGACTGACTTAACGCGTGTACGCTAATTCAGCCGCGCCAGAAGCTGCGGCACCTTGCCGATGTGATCGACCCGGTGGAACCTGTCCTCGCCTTGCGGTTCGTCCGCTTCTTCCAGCTCCCAGGTGATCTCGTAAGGCACATGGACGCCGTAAGCCCCGGCCTCAAGTGCCGGCAGAATGTCGGACTTGAGGGAATTTCCGACCATCATCGCCTCGGTCGGTCCGCTCCCGTGACGGGAAAAAAGGGTTCTGTAGGTTTCGGGGTTCTTTTCAGAAACGATCTCGATCGCGTCGAAACAGACATCGAGACCGGACGCGGTGACTTTCCGTTCCTGGTCGAACAGGTCACCCTTGGTGATCAGCACTAGCGCGTAGTCGTTGCCGACGGCTTTCAGTGTCTCTTCCACATGGGGCAGGGGCTCGATCGGATGGTTGATCATGTCCCTCCCGGTTTCGAGTATCTCGGAAATCACGTCGGCCGGCACCTGCCGGTCCGTGACCTCGATCGCGGTCTCGATCATCGACAGGGTAAAACTCTTCGAACCATAGCCGTATTGGAGCACATTGCGCCGTTCCGCAGCCAGAAGGCGCTCGGAAAGGTGGCTCTTGTCCGAATAGTCGGCGAGCAGCGAAGCGAACCGGTCTTCCGTCAGCCGGAACACCCGTTCGGTGTGCCAGAGAGTGTCATCGGCGTCGAAACCGAGTGTGGTGATTGTGGCCATCAGACCACGGCCTCATACTCGGCGGAAAGCTCCAGCCACTCTTCTTCCATCTTCACCAGTTTCTTTTCGCAAAAGGCGCGTTCCTTGGCGAATTTGGCGGCCCGTTGCGGATCGAGGGCGAAAAACGCCGGATCGGCGAGAGCCTTGTCGAGCTTGGCGATTTTTTCCTGAAGCCGGGCGATTTCCTTTTCGGCGACGGCGATCTTCAGCTTCAGCGGCTTCAATAGGCTGCGCTTTTCCGCCGATCCCCGACGCTTTTCCTGCGCGGAGGCTTTTTCGGCTTCTTCCGCCGCCTTTTCGCGAGCCTTGCGGGCCGCCTCCGGCCCTTGCAGGATCAGCCGGCGGTAGTCTTCCATGTCGCCGTCATAAGCTTCAACCTTGCCGTCGGCCACCAGCCACAAACGGTCGGCGCAGGCTTCCACAAGATGCCGGTCATGGCTGATCAGGACCACAGCGCCCTGAAACTCGTTCAGCGCCATCACCAGCGCTTCGCGGCTGTCGATGTCCAGGTGGTTGGTCGGCTCATCGAGGATAAGCAGATGCGGTCCGTCGAACGTGGCAAGGCCGAGAAGCAGCCGGGCCTTTTCGCCGCCGGACAGGTCTTTCGCCGGTGTGTCCATCCGGTCGGTGGGCAGGCCGAAACGGGCGACCCTGGCGCGCACTTTTGCTTCCGGTGCTCCCGGCATCAAGGCGCGCACATGTGCCACCGCGTTTTCCGCGGGCTTCAGTTCGTCCAGCTGGTGCTGGGCGAAAAAGGCGATCTTCAGCTTGGACGCCCTGGTGATCTCGCCGCTCATCGCGCCGAGCCGGCCCGATATCAGCTTGGCGAATGTCGACTTGCCGTTGCCGTTGGCCCCCAGCAGCGCGATCCGGTCGTCCGTATCGATATTGAGCGTCAGCCGGGAGAGGATTTTCGTCTCGCCATAGCCGGTCGAGACGTCCTCGAGCTTCAGGATCGGCGGAGCAAGCTGCTGTTCGGGATTTGGAAAATGGATCGGCTTGCTGCTTCCCTCCGTCAGGGCGGCGATCGGCTGCATTTTCTCCAGCATCTTGAGCCGTGACTGGGCCTGCCGGGCCTTGCTGGCCTTGTAGCGGAAGCGGTCGACGAACGCCTGCATGTGCTTGCGCTGGGCGTCCTGCTTTTCCTTGGCTTTTCCGGCAAGGATCAAGGCCTCGCGCCGCTGCCGGTCGAAACTGTCATAGCCGCCCGTGTAATAGGTCAGCTTGCCGCCTTCCAGATGGACGATGCTGTCGACCGCGTTGTTGAGAAGGTCTCGGTCGTGGGAAATCAGCAGCACCTGGTGCGGATAACGGGCGACATAGTTTTCAAGCCACAGCGTGCCTTCCAGATCGAGATAGTTTGTCGGCTCGTCAAGCAGCAGCAGGTCGGGTTCGGAAAACAGTACCGCCGCCAGCGCCACGCGCATGCGCCAGCCGCCGGAAAAGGACGAGCAGGGCCGTTGCTGAGCTTCGGCGTCGAAGCCGAGGCCGGACAGGATCGTGCCCGCGCGCGCTTCGGCGGTATGCGCGTCGATATCGGCAAGGCGGATGTGGATCTCGGCGATCTTGTGCGGATCGGTCTCCGTTTCAGCGTCCGCAAGCAGACGGCTGCGCTCCTTGTCGGCGGCAAGGACCACCTCCATGAGCGTTTCTTCGGTGCCGGGTGCCTCCTGGGCGACCTGGCCGATCCGGGCGCGCTTGGGGATCTGGACCGAGCCGGTCTCGGTGGAGAGATCGCCGGTGACAATCTTGAAAAGGGTGGATTTGCCCGCACCGTTTCTCCCCACGAGGCCGGTTTTGGCCTTGCCGGGTAGCGTGACGCTGGCGTTTTCGATCAGGAGGCGGTCCCCGATCCGGTAGGTGACATCTGTAATTTGCAACATGGGCCGGATATTTGGCGAACCGGGCGCGAGGATGCAAGCGGAAAGCTCGGCTTTACCCCATCATGTCGCGGGCTGTTGCTTTGCTGCACGAACCTCCGGCAACCACACCCGCAGTCACGGAAGGGAAGGCGAGTGGAACCTGGCTTCGTGAGTGGGGGACAACGCTCTACACGCCGTGCAGCTCATTCTTCTTCGTAAAGCAGACCCAGATAGAGATCGGCGAATGCGCCGAGCATTTCGTGGCACAGGATGACTTCCCGTATTTCCGGGTCCCAGAAGGCGTTGTCCTCGCCGCAGGCAGCTGCGCGGAAGGTGATGTCTTCGGGAATGTCGTAGCGCGTGTCGAATTCCCTGGCGACGTCCTCCAGCAGCTCGCTGGTCTTCAGGAACTGCGCGAGGATCTGCAGGCCTTCCGGCGCCGGATCGTGAACGGCCTTTATCCTGCCGCCCGGCGTATTGCTCTTGCGGGCGAAGGATGCGGTTGCCAGCTGCCAGGATTCTGAAGCCTGGGCATAATCGAAGGCGCAGCTTTCGATCCGGTCCTCCGGCAGGTCCAGCTCATGGGCGAGATCCATGAAGGCCTCCTCGTCGGCTCCGACCATGAGGCAGAGCATCCTGAACCCGCGCTGCAGGTCCAGATCGTGCTCATCGTAGAAGACCAGGTTTTCGCCGGTGCTGTCGGCCATCAGGAACCAGCCGGTCATCGCATCCTGAAGCATCAGGTCCACGTCGCTCGTTTCGGTTTCCAGCATGGTGACCGTCGCAAGATTGTCGACGGCGTCTTCCTCCTGGGCCAGCACCGGCAGTTCGAGTACGGAGATCAGCATGTGCCCGCCCTCATGATAGAGGGTGTGCAGGGCATTGCCGGCGACGAACAGCAGCAGTTCTTCCCGCTCTTCGGCGGAAAGCTCCGCAAGGTCGTCTTCGAGGGTGGCGTAATAGCTTTCGGTGTCCTTCGCCTCCGCCCGGATGGGCGCTGCCGCAAGGTACATGAGCAAGACGAAAGTGACCCCGCTCGTAATCGTCGCGAGGCGTCCGGAAATCGCGGCCAGCGTTGTCATTCGATACTCAATCCGTCTTGACGTCCGGCCGAATTGTTCAGCCCCAGAGCGCACAGATTAGGCCGCGCCTGCCGTCAATGCCAGTAAACTTCCGTAAGGGAGTAGGTCGTCAACACCGGATTGTCTTGCCGCTCCCCCTTGCGGGCCGCGCAGGCCCCCGGTATGAAGGCCGCGAAATTCATGAATGAGCCGGCCCAGCAGATCCGCCGGGCGCTCCTGTAACGAGAAAGACGAAACCATGGCGATTGAACGCACGTTTTCCATGATCAAGCCGGATGCAACCAAGCGCAATCTGACCGGCGCAATCACCGCCAAGCTGGAAGAAGCCGGCCTGCGCGTTGTGGCCTCCAAGCGCGTCTGGATGTCCCTGCGCGAAGCGGAAGCCTTCTACGCGGTTCACAAGGAACGGCCTTTCTTCGGTGAACTGACCGAATTCATGTCCTCCGGCCCGACCGTCGTTCAGGTTCTGGAAGGCGAAAATGCCATCGCCAAGAACCGTGAAGTCATGGGCGCGACCAATCCGGCTGACGCAGCCGAAGGCACCATCCGCAAGGCCTACGCCCTGTCCATCGGTGAAAACTCCGTACACGGCTCCGATGCAGCAGAAACCGCCGCAGAGGAAATCGCTTTCTGGTTCTCCGGCGTCGAACTCGTCGGCTGAAGGTTTTAAAGACATTCTGCCAAAAGCCGGTCCCTCGGGGCCGGCTTTTTTCGTTTGCCGCCCTGATTGTCTGGAGACCTTGGTGCGTTACAGGCTGTTACACATTCTTACGAGTGCACGACAGCATCGCGGCGGCGCACCTCCTATCTTCAGGATGTCAGGAAATGGAATGGGAGAAGGATCATGCGCTCGACCAACGTTGCTTTCTGGCCCGGTTGTGAATGGTTCCGCCTCAATGTCCCTTTTTTTTTGACGAAAATATTCATACATTCGAATCTGATTAATAAAGGTGATGCCATGAAAACCTCTGTACTTGCGATAGCCGCCCTGATGACGCTGACGGCAGTTCCTGCGGTGCTGGCCGGGGACCGTCCGGGGGCGCATTTCATCGAGAACTGGGATCTGAACAGCGACGGTGAGGTGACTGCTGACGAAGCGCGGGAACGGCGGGGCAATGTTTTCGCCAGCTTCGATGCCAATGACGACGGCTACCTGGATGCGGAGGAATACGAGTTGTTCGACGAGGCCCGCGCTCAGGACATGGCGGAAAACGAGCCGGCAGGCATGGGGCGCGGAGCCCGCAATCCGGCAAATGGCATGCGTCTTGAGGTCAACGACAACGACAGGGACGGCAAGGTCTCCCAGGCGGAGTTTCTGGACAACGCGCCTGACTGGATCGCGATGATCGACCGGAATGGCGATGGCGTGGTCTCGCTGGCCGATTTCGGACCTGGCAGGAAGTAACGGTTTATCCGACCCGATCCGGCCTGAAGGTCAGTTGATCCGGCGGCGCGCTCTAGCGTGCCTCCGTACTTGACAGGCGGTCGAAGGGCGGGGAACTTGCCGGCTCAATCCAACCGGATGCGACCATGACCCGGCAACAGCCCAAAACCGCCTTTTCCGCCTGTCCGCACGACTGCCCGTCGACGTGCGCTCTCGATGTGCACTTCGATCCCGACGGCAGGATCAAACGCCTGAACGGGGCGAGGGACAACGACTACACGGCCGGGGTCATCTGCGCCAAGGTCGCCCGCTATGCGGAACGGCTCTATCATCCCGACCGCCTGCTGAAACCGCTGCGCCGGGTGGGCGCCAAGGGGGAGGGCAGGTTCGAGGAGATCTCCTGGGACAGCGCTCTCGACCTGATCGCCGAGAAGTTTCTCTCAGCAGAGGCCGAATTCGGCGCGGAAAGCGTCTGGCCCTACCACTATGCGGGAACGATGGGGCTGGTCCAGCGCGACAGCATTCTCCGGCTGCGCCACGCGAAAGGCTATTCGCGTCAATTCGACAGCATCTGCACCAACATTGCCTGGACCGGTTATGTCGCCGGCACGGGAAGGCTTGCCGGGCCCGATCCACGCGAAATGGCGGTCTCCGACCAGATTGTCATCTGGGGCACCAATCCCGTGGCGACCCAAGTCAACGTCATGACGCATGCGATCACCGCGCGCAAGAAGCGCGGCGCCCGCATCATCGTCGTCGACGTCTATCGAACCGAGACGATGAAACAGGCCGATATCGGCCTGATCGTCAAACCCGGCACCGACGCCGCCCTTGCCTGCGCGATCATGCATGTTCTCTTCCGCGACGGTTTCGCCGACCGCGACTATCTCGAAAAATACACCGATTGCCCGGATGACCTGCAAGCTCATCTCCAGTCCCGGTCGCCCGAGTGGGCTGCCGCGATCACCGGACTTGAGGCCGCACAGATCGAGGAAGCCGCCCGGCTGATCGGTGAGGTGAGAAAGACCTATTTCCGGCTCGGTTACGGCTTCACGCGTTCGCGCAACGGCGTGGTCGCGATGCATGCCGCCAGCTCGATTGCCGCTGTCACCGGTG
Organism: uncultured Roseibium sp.; assembly: GCF_947496995.1. Lineage (GTDB taxonomy): Bacteria > Pseudomonadota > Alphaproteobacteria > Rhizobiales > Stappiaceae > Roseibium. Next base: position 797,888 of record NZ_CANMFD010000002.1, on the reverse strand, counting down.
CATGGCAATACGAGGGCGGCGGTGCCTTTCACAACAACGGCGCCATCTACGAACTCGACAAGGAGATGATCGAGGCCGGATCGCTGAAAGACCCGGCCGTGCGGGCTCTCGATCAATGCCTGATCGGCCGGATCCTGACCGGCGACGAAGCAGCCTTGCTCGGCGGTCCCCCGGTCAAGGCGATGCTGATCCAGAACACCAACCCGGTGTCCGTCGCCCCGGAACAGGACCTGGTCAAACAGGGCTTTGCCCGCGAGGATCTGTTCACTGTGGTTCATGAACAGTTCATGACCGAAACGGCGAAAATGGCCGACATCGTCCTTCCGGCCACGCAGTTTCTGGAGCACGACGACATCTACAAGGGTGGCGGACATCAGTACCTGATACTGGGACCCAAGGCGGTGGAGGCACCGAAGGGACCACGCGAGAATATATTTGTTATCAACGAGATCGCCGGGCGTGTTGATTCAAGACCTCACCCGGGATTCGATATGAGCGCGCGCGATCAGATCGCCTGGATGCTGGAAAATTCCGGTTACGGAACACTGGAGGATCTGGAGGCGGGCAAATGGATCGACCTGCAGCCTGATTTCGAGACCGCGCACTATCTGAAAGGCTTCGGCCACGCGGACGGCAGATTCCATTTCAGGCCGGACTGGGGTCGCTCCGCGGCGCCTAACAAGCCGGAGGGCGATCCTTTCGGCCCCTGGCAAACGATGCCCGAGCTGCCCGACCAGTGGGACAGCATCGAAATCGCCGACGAACAGCATCCGCTCCGCCTGGTGACGGCCCCGGCACGCTCTTTCCTCAACTCGACGTTCAACGAGACGGACAGTTCCCGAAAAAAGGAAGGCCGGCCCGAAGTCTGGCTGCGCCCGGAAGACGCAGCCCGCTTCGGCATCTCCGACGGTGAGAAAGTGAAAATGGGCAGCCGGCGTGGTGTGGTCACGTTGCACGCCCGTCTCGTCGAAACGCTCGCACCGGGCACCGTCATCTCCGAAGGCATCTGGCCCAATGATGCTTTCGAGGACGGCAAGGGCATCAACACGCTCACCGGTGCCGACCCGGTGGCGCCTTACGGCGGTTCTGCGTTCCACGACACGGCAGTGTGGGTGAGGGCGGTTTAGCGAACGGACGCAATTGTTCCATGGCGCATTGCTCAGGTTTGTGAATCAACCTAAAATTTAATGGGGATTGGAGCTTGACCCGACGATTAAAACGTCGGGTGCCGTTGCACGTCAACGGCGGTTTCTCCCTGTCGGGACATCGGTAAACAGATGTCGCCAAGTCGCTGCAATGTGACGCCTGGGAGAGGCTGATGAAAACACTCGTTTCCGCCATTGTGATGGTCGGGTTCGCATTTTCCGCGCAAGCCGAGATCTGGTGCGATGCCACTCCGCCGAGCCCCTACGACACCGCGGCCGGGCTTATGCCGACGGAAGGGACGTTCGAGGGCACGACGTGCGCGGAACTTGAAGCGCGGCTGAAAACCCCCGGCGCAACCCAGCCGTCCGGCGACAAGGTGGCGCCTGAAGTCTACGAAAACCTGGTCAGCCTGTTCTTCATCAACATGTGCCACCGCCGTAAGGCGCCCGTCGAGGCCGGAAAACCCGTTGGTGAAGGCTGGTATCGCGACAAATATGTACGCCAGTTGGGACCGGAGATGGCAACCGGTGTGACCTTCGGTACATCGGGCTCCGGTACCTGGCAAACCCATCAAAGTGCGTTTCATTCACCCGCGGTGATCTGGTACAACCAGATCGCGTTTGACTGGATCTCGACGTTCCGGACCGGGGAAGAAACGGACTACAGTCTGCCGGACCGCCCGATGCCCGATGGCGCGATCATCGTGAAGGAAATGTATTCCGCGCCCGCCACCGTGTGCCAGGACCGCGATCCGATGACGCTTTTCCCACAAAGCGGCATTGCATTCATGGTGCGCGATGCCGAGGCAACGCAGGACGGCTGGTACTGGGGCTATTACGGCTTCGCCCTTGGCGACACCAAGGCCGAGGCGCAGAACAACTTTGCAACGCAAACCACGAAGTTCAGCCCCGACGCCACCACGCAGAACGTTTCCGCCAACGATTGGCCGGCGATTAATCGCGGTCCGCCGGCGATGGGCTTTGGGCAGTATTGTCTGAATTGCCACGCGTCCGCCGTCGACAATTCGACCTTCTCCAGCATGCACAACCTGCAACTCGGCAAGGGCGAGCCGAAGAGTTATCTGACCAACGCCTGGTTTGACGTTCAAGTGATCAGTGACCCGGCCTCCCTGACGCCATCCAAGACTGCTCGCCCGTCAGAGACTGACGACATTGAGAATGGCCATAAACTGCGCGCCTTCCTGTCCACTGTCGAAGGCGCGCAGACTGCCGGCGAGACAGCGGCGGCAGGCCCGATCTCCACATATCTGTACGACAAGACCGCGGTTCCCGAGAACGCCGATGATGTCAGCATGGTCAGTGCGACCTACGACACGGCGGCCGTCTTTTCCGGTGAACTGACCGATGCCAGCGAATACCTGACCTCGGATCAATGCGGTGGCTGCCATGATGCTGGCGGCACGGGCATGCAGTTCGACATGACCCAGCCGCTGAGCGTGGCGGAGCATACGCGATTGCAGGAGAATGCGGGCAAGGACACGTCCGTGCCGTATCTTTACAATTATTCGCCCTATGCCACCTGGCGCACCTCTCCGATGGGTCTGGCCGGACGCGACCCGATCTTTTTCGCGCAACTGGCCTCCGAGACGAAAACCTTCCACCCGGGCGCCTATGACAACGGCAAGAAGAGCGTGCCGGACTTCATCGAAAACACCTGTCTGGGGTGTCACGGAATTTCAGGCCAGCGTCAGTTCCAGATCGACACCTATGATGCATCGACCGGCACCTGCGAAGAGTTCACCCGCGATGACGTGGACGCCATTCCAGCGGAATTCGACGATATGGCTGCACGCCACGCGGGCCTCGCCAGGGACGGCATCAACTGCACGTCCTGTCACCGGATGGATTTTTCCGACGCAACCGTCGTCGGTCATGGCGATGACAGCGGTGGATCGAAGGCAACCGAGACACGCAACGCCTGTGTGGAGCAGCGTCAGGAGACATTCAGCCAGAACGGCGACGGCAAACCTGCCAACACCAACTTCGCAGCCACCTTCACCGGCAGTTTCAAGGTCGGTCCTGCCACGGAAATCAACGGCCCGTTTGGCGGGCCTGACGATCCGGCCGGCCCGATCAAACCCGTGCCGATGCAGAACGCTCTCGGGATCACGCCGAAATACCACGAAGGCTTCAAGGACTCGGTCGTGTGCGGCTCCTGCCACACGGTGCATTTGCCGGTCCTGGGCGAGACGGACCCTGACGCCGAAAACCTGAATATTCTCGGGCATGTCTACGAGCAGACAACCTATCCCGAATGGGCTTTCAGCGATTACCGGTCCGGCAAGTTGCTGGGAGTGGACCTGCTGGGCAAGGACGACCGGGGCAGCAAGTCCGAGGAGTGCCAGGGCTGTCATTTGCCGAGCAGGACGGCGGATGGCCAGGACTTCGTCAGCAAGATCGCCAGCATCCAGGAACGTACGAATTTCCCGGTTTCCGATTATGTCGAACCGGCAGAAGATGTCGATCTGCCCTACCGCAAGGGCTTCGCCAAGCATTCGCTTGTCGGGCTGAACATGTTCCTTGTGGAGATGGCGGACAAATTCCCGAATGTGCTCGGTATTCCCGCCTTGAGCCCGATGCTTGTGAACAAGGGCCTGAATCCGGCCGATCTGACGAAGCTTGCAATGCTCGACAATGCAAGGAACGCCACGGCGACCGTCGAGGTTACACAGAAGGCGTCCGCGCCAGTCAACCCTTCGACGGGAGCCCCCTATGGCAACGCCTATGAGGTGACGGTGACCAACCTGACCGGACATAAATTTCCGTCCGGAGTCGGATTCCGGCGCGCCTTCATCGAGTTCTCCGCCTACGACGAGGCCGGCAAAGTGCTGTGGCAATCGGGGGCTGTGAACCCGGCCGGGCAAATCGTCAATGCGCAGAAAGACCCGGTCGCCGGGGAGGTCTGGTGGACCAGGCAGTGTGAACGCCCCGACAACTGGGCAGATCGGCCGCATCAACCGCACTATCAGCTGATCACACAGCAGGATCAGGCGCAGGTCTATCAGGAACTGGTCAGCACGCCGCCGGAAAACGCGACACCGGCAAGCTGTGGCCACGACGCGACACCGGCCGGTGCGCTGACAACCAGCTTTCTGTCGATCTGTGCAGAGGTCAAGGACAACCGGCTTTACCCGTCCGGTTTTCTGCCGCTGGCACACCGGATCGAGATCGCGAAGGCTCTGGGCGCGCAGCCGGACCTCGCCGAAGATACCACAGCGCTGGGCGTGACCGACGCCGGGGGCGTCATCGACCCTGATTATGACGCCGAGGGGTCGCAGAAGATCGCCGGTGCGGACAGCCTGACTTATGCTTTCGATGTGCCCGGCGCGACTGTTGCAAAAGTCACGGCACGGCTGCTGTATCAGGCAACGCCGCCCTTCTACCTGCAGGACCGCTTCTGCACCGGGAAGGACAGCAAGGACACGAACCGGCTGTTGTATCTGACGGAAAATCTGGTGGGCGACGATACGCCCGAGATCAGGGACTGGGTCCTGCAGGTCGGCTCTACGGCAGAGTACAGCGCCGCGCGGTAGTGCCTGGGAGGCCATGCACGCCACTCTGCGAGGGGGGCGACGGTCGGGGTGTACGGCGATCAGGGTCTGCTGGTCGCCGTCACTGCAGCTATCTCCGGTCCATCACCTCAACCGACAGCACGGTCGGCAAATGCCGCGCTATTTCCTGCCAGTTTTCGCCCTCGTCGAGACTTGCGAAGACCGAGCCGGAGTTTGTGCCGAAATAGAGCCCGGCCGGATCGCGTGTATCGCCGGCCATCGCCTGGCGCAGCACGGTGAAGAAACAGGCCTCCTGCGGCAGCCCCTGGCGTTTTGCTTCCCAGGTCTTGCCACCGTCCGCCGATTTCCACACGGCTGCTGCCGCATCGGGCGGAAAGCGCCCGTCAGTGTCGCTGTTGAGAGGCAGGGTCCACACGGTCTGCGGGTCCCTGGGGTGAACGCGGATTGGAAAGCCGAACGTTGAGGGCAGTCCGTCGGTGATACTGTCCCAACTGCGGCCGCCATCAGCCGAGCGCCAGACGCCGTGATGGTTCTGCTGATAGAGAACGTCGTTGTCGCCGGGTGCGCGCATCATGTTGTGGACGCAGTGGCCGGTTTCCCCGTCGCGGGGCGCGGCCGGATGGCTGTGGCCTTCGCAGGCCGCCGCGTTGGACAGACGGTTGCGCCGCTCCCAGGTGACGCCGCCGTCCTCGCTGGCGAAGACGCCTGCCGCGGAAATGCCGATCCAGAGCTTCGTCGGATCCTGAGGATGGGAAACGATAGTGTGCAGCACGAGACCTGCCGCGCCGCCGTTCCAACTGTCCGCGGAGGGGTGGTTGGCAAGACCGTCCAGATGTTCGAAGCTGCGGCCGCCATCGGAACTGGCCAGAAAGCGCGCCGGTTTCGTACCGGCGTAAAGCTTGCCATGCGCGAAACCCAGCGACCAGATCTGGGAAAAATCGTCGTCAAAGGGCACAGGCTCCGGTGTCCAGTTGAGAAAGGCGGCCGTATCCGGGTCGTTGGCGGCCCATTCGTCCATGGTGCCCCTGGTCAGTTTGCAGAGGTCCCAGCTTTCCCCGCCATCGGCCGACCGCCAGATGCCCGCACCATACCAGTCCCCACCGCCACCGGCCCAGATCGTGCCGGTTTGCGCATCGCCGATCACGTGGTTGATCGGCCAGCCGTTGCATAAGGGGCCTTTCACGGCCCAGCCGGATCTTTCCGGCCCGCCGGACAAAAGGAACGCTCCCTTGGAGGTTCCAACCAGTAACGTCAATTCCCCTCTACTCATTGCCTGTCCTCCACACACTTCAGGCCAATTTTATCACGAAATGGACAAATGGTACGCCTTCACTTTTGGGGACTTGCAGCAAAGACACGCGCCTGACAGCATGTGACAATCGGTTACGCAAGAACTCGGAAAAAGCAGATGAGCGAAGAGGAAGACCGTCCCGGTGATCCCGTCTGTTACGCCTGCAAGATCGTCGCCGGACACATCGTCGATCCGCAGACCTTCAGGGATGTCAGCCGTTTCCGTAAATCCGAACGCACCCGCCTCATGGAAAAGCGGCGGCGGATGGAAAGCGCTGAACGGCGGGAAAAGACCGCGGCGCTGATCGTGAACCTGCACCGGTTTCTGGAAAACAGAACCTTCGGAAAAATCGCTGTCTACTGGCCCATTCGCGGTGAGCCGGACCTGCGGCCCCTGATGACGGATCTCTGTGATGCGGGCCGGACCGTCCTGCTTCCCGTTGTGACCTCGAAGGAAACTCCGCTCCAGTTCCTGCCCTGGCGCCCGGGGTGTGAAATGACGCGCGGGATCTGGAATATCCCGGTCCCCGCCACAGGCGAGGCCGAGACTCCGGATATCATCCTCTCGCCGCTGGTCGGCGTCGATGGCGACAATTTCCGCCTCGGCAACGGCGGCGGATACTACGACCGCACCCTTGCAGGCTTCGACAGGAAACCTCTCACGATTGGTGTGGGTTTTGAATTCTGCCGCATACCGACGATTTTCCCCTTGCCCTGGGACATCGCAATGGATGGTGTCGTGACCGAAGAGGGGTGAACTTCAGGGACGGCCCACACTGATCGGGAAGAGCGCCGGGAAACCGGTGATCTCCACGCTCAGATGTTTTCGCTGCGAATGGCCTCGCACACTGCGTCGGTCACTTCCTGCGTCGTCGCGGTGCCGCCGACATCGGGGGTCAGAATGCCGTCTTCGCAGACCTTTTCCACCGCACGCATCAGCCGCTCCGCAGCGTTGTTTTCGCCAAGATGGTCCAGCATCTGCGAAGCGGTCCAGAACGTGGCGACCGGATTGGCGATGCCCTTGCCGGTGATGTCGAAGGCCGATCCGTGGATGGGTTCGAACATCGAGGGAAAGCGCCGCTCCGGATCGATATTCGCGGTCGGGGCGACGCCTAGGCTTCCGGCCAGCGCTCCGGCAAGATCCGAGAGGATATCCGCATGCAGGTTGGTGGCAACGATCGTATCGAGGCTCTTTGGGTCCTTGACCATGCGCACGGTCATCGCGTCGACCAGCATCTTGTCCCAGGTCACATCGGGAAATTCCTGCGAGACTTCGGCTGCGATCTCGTCCCACATGACCATACCGTGCCGCTGCGCGTTCGATTTGGTGACGACTGTCAGGAACTTGCGGGGACGGGACTGCGCGAGGCGGAAGGCATAGCGCATGATCCGGGTGACGCCGGCCCTTGTGAAGATCGCGACCTCCGTACCGACTTCTTCCGGCAGTCCCCTGTGGGCGCGCCCGCCATGTCCGGAATACTCGCCTTCCGAGTTTTCGCGCACGATCACCCAGTCGAGGTCCCCGATGCCGACACCTTCAAGAGGTGACGATATGCCGGGGAGGATTCGGGTCGGGCGCACATTGGCGTATTGATCGAACCCTTGGCAGATCGGCAGACGCAGTCCCCAGAGCGTGACGTGGTCCGGAACATCGGGAGCGCCGACCGCGCCGAAAAAGATCGCGTCGAAGGCCTTCAATTGCTCTATGCCGTCCTCGGGCATCAGGGCACCGGTGCGCTTGTAACGCTCCGAGCCCCAGTCGAAAGGCGTCACATCCAGCAAGAAGCCGCCATCCCGTCGCGACAGGGCCTCGAGAGCCTGCAGACCGGCTGCAATGACCTCCGGACCGATGCCGTCGGCGGGAATGGCCGCGATCTTGTAGTGCTTCATGGCTGATGTCCGTTCATTCATGGCCGTCTTTCACGCCGGGTGTGCCGATGATACTGACAGTTTTGACATGTCGCATCCTCTTTCCTTGAAACACTCTTTAGCCAATACGGGTCCGGGAACAGAAGCGCATTCCGGAAGGTTTCACCGTGTATGGGAGGACACGCGATCCGCGGTCGCGTTGCTGCGCGCGGTCGCTCTGACACCTGTGCCCCGACAAAAGGACAGGCAGTCCGGGAACGGCATTCGTCTGTTTCAGGCAGGTGTCAGGCGGGCAGCGCGATCAGGATTCCACCTGCCCTCGTCAGGGCCACACCAGGTCTGCGGGCTCGGCTTCGCATCCGCCGCTCGTGACGCGCGTCCCTGCGACCCTGGCCTTGCCGCCGGCAACCAGCGCCAGAGCTTTGGGATAGATCTTGTGCTCGACCTCCAGCACGCGCGCAGCAAGCGTATCCGGGGTGTCGGTGTCGAGTACCGGAACGGCGCCCTGGATGATGATCGGACCGTCATCCATTTCCGCCGAAACGAAATGCACCGTCGCGCCGTGAAGTTTTACGCCTTCCTCCAGCGCGCGCTCATGGGTGGCCAGACCCTTGAAGGAGGGCAGGAGGGCGGGATGAATGTTGATCATCCGGTTCGACCAGGCGCCCACCAGAAACGGCGTCAGAATGCGCATGAAGCCGGCGAGGGCGACGAATTCGATACGGTGTTCTTTCAGGACCGCGTCCAACTGGCGCTCGAAGGCCTCCCGGTTGCCGGCGAACTCCTTGTGATCGACCACGGCGGTCGCGATACCCAGGTCGACGGCACGCTGAAGGCCCTGAGCGTCCGGCCGGTTGGACAGCACCAGGGCGATTTCCGCCGGGTAGTCCGGCTGCATTGCCGCTGAAATCAGCGCGCCCATGTTGGAGCCACGTCCGGAAATCAGGATGGCGGTCTTCCGGCGTGTCATTTTGAAAAGCCCGCCGAGATAGCCAGGGCGTTGTCGAAGAGGACGGGAGCAGCGCCCGCCGCCTCGATGCGGCCAATAGTAGCCACCGTTTCTCCGGCGTCCCTCAGGACACTGGAGACGGCTTCCGCTTCGTCTTCGGCGACCACCGCCACCATGCCGATGCCGCAGTTGAAGGTGCGCAGCAGCTCGGCTTGCGCAACACCGCCGGTTTCCGCCAGCCATCCGAAGACGGCCGGAACGTCTATGCGAGCAAGGTCGATCCGCGCCGAGCAGCTGTCCGGCAGCACGCGCGGCAGGTTTTCCGTCAGCCCGCCGCCGGTGATATGGGCAAGCGCCTTGATGCCGGAAGTCTGCCTGAGCGCAGCCAGAAGCGGTTTGACGTAGATCCGCGTCGGCACCATCAGGGCTTCGCCCAGCGACTTGTCATTGTCGAACGGAGCGGCATCGGACCATGTCAGGCCGGATAGTTCGACGATCTTGCGAACCATGGAATAGCCGTTGGAATGAACGCCGGAGGAGGCGAGGCCGAGCAGCACATCGCCTTCGGCCACATCCTTGCGCGGCAGGATCGCGCCACGTTCGACCGCGCCGACGGAAAAGCCCGCAAGGTCGTAATCGCCCTGCACATACATGCCGGGCATTTCGGCGGTCTCGCCGCCGATCAGCGCGGCGCCTGCCAGCTTGCAGCCGTCGGCAATCCCCGCGACCACGTCTGTAGCGGTATCGACGTCCAGCGCGCCTGTCGCGAAATAATCGAGGAAGAACAGCGGTTCTGCGCCCTGAACCACGAGATCGTTGACGCACATCGCCACGAGGTCGATCCCCACGGTGCGGTGCTGGCCGGTTTCGATGGCGATTTTCAGCTTGGTGCCGACACCGTCATTGGCAGCCACCAGCACCGGGTCGGTAAATCCGGCACCCTTGAGATCGAACAGGCCGCCGAAGCCACCGATGTCGCTGTCCGCGCCCGGTCGGGAAGTCGCCTTGACCAGCGGTTTGATGCGGTTCACCAGTTCGTTGCCGGCGTCGATATCAACACCGGCATCCGCGTAGGTCAGGCCATTGCTGGGCGGGGTGGTCTGGCTCATGGGGCGCTCCGGAACTTCGTGCGTTTGGCTGTGCCACGCGGCTTACAGTCTGGTGCCTCGGAAAACAAGTGGGCAGTCGGTCTCTCGTCACGCAGCGGCAACAGCCGGAGGCGCCATTCACACCCGTATCGAAACCGGCTGACGGGCTTGACCGGCACACGGGTTTGATCCCATGTGCAGACAAGGACAAACTTTTTAGACCCCTTATCTACAAGGAGCCATTTATGACCCTTCGCCGTCAGGTCCAATTCTGGTTGCTGTCCCTGGCTGTATTCTGCGCCTTTCTTTATGTGTTTTCCGGCGTGCTTCTGCCATTTGTGGCCGGAATGGCGGTCGCCTATCTGCTCGACCCGGTCTGCGACCGGCTGGAAAGGATCGGCATAGGGCGGATGTGGGCAACGCTCACCATCCTTCTGGGCTTTATTTTCATACTGGTTCTGTTTTTCATTCTCCTGTTGCCGGTGCTCGGCGATCAGCTGGCCAAGTTCCTGGAGAATTTTCCCGACCTCGTCCGTCAGCTCCAGGGGCTGCTGTCGAAAAACTTTGGGTCCGGTCTTGCAGCTGCCGCCGGTATCGATGCCGATGATCTGCAGGCGACCATGACCAACCTGATCGGGCAGGGCGCGTCCTTCGTGGGAAAGCTGGCCCAGTCGTTGTGGAGTGGTGGCCAGGCGCTTCTGTCGATCCTCTCCCTGTTCGTCATCACCCCGGTGGTTGCCTTTTATCTGCTGCTGGACTGGGACCGCATGGTCGAACGCATTGACAGCTGGCTGCCGCGCGACCACCAGGACCAGATCCGCGAACTTGCCGCGGAAATGGATGCGGCCGTCGCCGGCTTCGTGCGGGGCCAGGTGTCCGTCTGCCTGATCCTGGGAACATTTTACGCGGTGGCGCTGGCAGTGGTCGGGCTCAATTTCGGCCTTCTGATCGGCATGGGGGCAGGACTGGTCAGTTTTATTCCGTTTGTCGGTGCCGGCCTTGGCCTTGTGCTTTCCGTTGGTGTGGCGCTGGTGCAATTCTGGCCCGACTGGCCGTGGATTGTCGCGGTTGCGTCGGTTTTCGCTGTTGGACAGTTCCTGGAAGGCAACATTCTTCAGCCGAAGCTGGTCGGTGACAGCACGGGCCTTCATCCGGTGACGCTGATGTTCGCACTCTTCGCCTTTGGATATCTCTTTGGATTTGTGGGGATGTTGATCGCTGTTCCGGCGGCTGCGATGATCGGTGTGCTTGCGCGCTTCGCCCTTAGGCAGTACCTAGCAAGCCCCTTGTACAGGGGAACCGGCCACCCGGCGCCGGTTCGGGAAGACAGTGTAAAAGAGTAAGTATCAGATCCATGGCGGAACCACCGCGCCAACTGCCGTTAGACCTGCCGCATGAGGCCGCGCTCAGCCGTGAGGATTACCTCGTTGGCAGTTCGAACCGGGCGGCGTTCGAGCTTCTTGAGCGCTGGCCGGACTGGCCGTCTCCGGTGGCGGTACTGGCCGGGCCCGTCGGATCCGGCAAGACGCATCTTGTCAGGGCTTTTCAGGACGAAACAGGCGCGGCGGTCATCGCCGCGAAGGATCTGCGGGAAGCCGACGTCGAAACCCTGGCCATGGCCCCGGCAGCCATTGTCGAGGACGCCCATCGCGGTGTCGACGACACGGCGCTGTTCCACCTGCTGAACGCCTCCAGGCAGGCCGGGCGGACCGTTCTGATCACCAGCCGCACCTGGCCGGCAAGCTGGAATATCGCGCTTCCCGATCTCCTATCGCGACTGCGTGCCGCAACTCCGGTGGAAATTCAGGAACCCGATGACGATCTGTTGCGCCGGGTTCTGGTCAAGCTCTTCGCCGACCGCCAGATTTCCGTGGATATCGGCGTGGTGGATTATCTCGTCGTGCGGATGGAACGTTCGCTGGAGGTCGCCATGCGCGCGGTGGAGGCAATCGACCGGGAAGCGCTGGCAGGCCGCGTCGGGATCACCAAACCGCTGGTCGGCCGTGTTCTTGAAAATGTGCATAAAGGCGCATGATCGCTCAAATTGCCAAGGGGCTGTCATTTGCCTGCTCAGGAGTCCATGCTAGTGAGCGCTCCGGACCGGTAGAAGGAATGATGCGATGAATCAAACTCCTGATCTTTCTGACGTTCTGCCGTCTTCAACTGGCCCCGAGGCCGATATGGCCAACCGGCAGCCCGCTGACCGAACCGAAGACACCGGCGCCGACCTGGCGACGTCTCCGGCCCGCTTCATGAACCGGGAACTCTCCTGGTTGCAGTTCAATCGTCGGGTCCTCGAAGAGGCGATGAACGAGAGCCATCCGCTGCTGGAGCGCATCCGGTTCCTGTCGATCTCCGCCAACAATCTCGACGAATTTTTCATGGTGCGTGTCGCCGGCCTGCGCGGTCAGCATCGCGCCGAAGTCATGAACCTGTCCGATGACGGCCTGACACCGTCCGAACAGCTGCAGAAAATCAGTGAGGCAGTGCGGGAGCTGCAGGCGTCCCAGCAGGAAATCTGGGGCGAGCTGCGCCGTGAAACCGTCGACAAGGGCATCGAGATCCTCAAGGGCGATACGCTGGACGATGCCGACCGGGCCTGGCTGAAGGACTATTTCCTGGCCTATGTGTTCCCGGTTCTGACACCGCTCGCCATCGACCCGGCGCATCCGTTCCCCTTCATTCCCAATCTTGGTTTTTCCATCGTTTTCGAGCTGGTTCCGACCTCCGGCGGACGCGGCATGATCGCGCTGCTGAGGATTCCCAACCAGGTCGACCGGTTTGTGCAATTGCCGGTCAGCGGCGGCAGCACCGCCCGCTTCATCGCGATCGAAAAGGTTGTCAGCCTCTTCATCGGACGGCTGTTCCCGGGCTACCAGATCCGCGGCAAGGGCGCGTTCCGGGTCATCCGCGACAGCGACCTTGAAATCGAGGAAGAAGCGGAAGATCTGGTCCGCCTTTTCGAAAGCGCCCTGAAACGCCGTCGCCGGGGATCTGTGATCCGTCTTGAAATTCAGGACACGACACCGCCCGCCTTGCGCGAATTCGTGGCGGAAGCGCTTCAGGTGAGCGAGAACGAGATCTTCCTGGCAAATGGCCTGCTGGCGCTGAACAATCTGTCCCAGATCGTCGATCTGGAACGGCCGGACCTGAAATTCGAACCCTATACGGCAAGGTTTCCCGAGCGTATCCGCGAGCATGGCGGCGATTGTCTGGCGGCGATCCATCAGAAGGACATCGTCGTCCATCACCCGTACGAATCCTTCGACGTGGTCGTGCAGTATCTGCGCCAGGCCGCGCGCGATCCCGATGTCGTCGCGATCAAGCAGACGCTCTACCGGACGTCCAACAACAGCCCGATCGTCAAGGCACTGGCCGAAGCGGCCGAGGCCGGCAAATCGGTCACCGCGCTGGTGGAGCTGAAGGCGCGTTTCGACGAGGAAGCCAATATTAAATGGGCGCGCGATCTGGAGCGCGCCGGGGTTCAGGTGGTGTTCGGCTTCATCGAATTGAAGACCCACTCCAAACTGTCCATGGTCATCAAGCGCGAGCAGGGCCAGCTCAAGACATATTGCCATATCGGCACCGGCAACTATCACCCGATTACGGCCCGGATCTACGAGGATCTGTCCTTCTTCACCGACGATCCGGGCATCGCGGAAGATGCGGCGCGGGTGTTCAACTACATCACCGGATATGCGGAACCGGCGGAACTCAACAACCTCGTCGTTTCGCCGGTCAATCTGCGCAGGCGCATGCTGGAGCTGACCGAAGCGGAAATCACGCATGCGAAGGACGGCAAGCCGGCGCAGATCTGGATGAAGATGAATTCACTCGTCGATCCGGAAATCATCGACGCGCTCTACCGGGCCAGTCAGGCGGGTGTGCAGATCGATCTGATCATTCGCGGTATCTGCTGCCTCAGGCCGGGCATTGCCGGACTGTCGGAAAACATCCGGGTCAAGTCCATCGTCGGACGGTTTCTGGAGCATTCGCGCATCTATTGCTTCGGCAACGGTCATGGTCTGCCGTCGCCGAAAGCGCATGTCTATATCGGCTCGGCCGATCTCATGCCGCGCAACATCGACCGCCGTGTCGAGGTTCTGGCGCCGCTGCTGACGCCGACCGTTCACGAACAGGTTCTCGACCAGATCATGGTGGCCAATCTCAAGGACAATCAGCAAAGCTGGCGCATCCTTGCCGATGGCAGTCACGAGCGGATTCTGCCGGGAGCAAACGAGGAAGCCTTCAATGCGCACCGCTATTTCATGACCAATCCATCCTTGTCGGGGCGTGGCAAGTCCCTGAAGAGCGATCGGCCAAAGCCGTTCCTGAAACGGCAAAAACGAGGTTAGCATGACACGCGCATTCAAGCCGGCCCGCGGTCGTCTCAACGGATCGGGACCGGTGGCAGTCGTGGACATCGGCTCAAATTCGGTGCGCCTGGTGATCTATGAGCGCCTTGCCCGCACGCCGACCATGCTCTTCAACGAGAAGCTGCTTGCCGGCCTTGGCCGCGGCGTCGCGGCGACCGGACGCATGGCGGAGGATTCGGTCAACCTGGCGCTTGGAGAACTGGCGCGCTTCAAGGCCCTGATTGAACATACCGGCTGCAAGGAACTCTATATCGTGGCAACCGCCGCCGCGCGGGATTCCGAAAACGGGCCGGCGTTCGTGCGTCAGGTGGAAGCGTTTCTCGATGCGCCGGTGCGCATTCTCAACGGTGGCGAGGAAGCCTACTATTCCGCGCTTGGGGTGATCGCCGGCTTCTGGCAGCCGCGCGGCATCGTCGGAGACATGGGCGGCGGCAGCTTGGAGCTTGTTGAAATCTCGCAGGGCGTGCCGGGTGTCGGCGCGACATTCCCGCTGGGCGGCCTGCGCCTGTCCGAAGAAGCGGACGGCAAGCTCGCCAAGGCCGGAAAAATCGCCGAGGAAGCGCTGAGGGGGTTTGACTGGCCCGATCTTGCGCCCGGAGAGCGGACATTCTACGCGGTCGGCGGCACCTGGCGTTCCCTGGGCCGCCTGCATCTCATCCAGAACAAGTACCCCTTGCATGTAATGCACAACTACGAAATCAGCGCGGAAGAGGCCATCGAGTTCTGCCGGAAGATCGCCGTGCCCAATCTTGAAGGCGTCGACCAGTCGGACGTGGTCTCCAAGCAGCGGCGTCCCCTGGTTCCCGTCGGCGCCGTCGTGCTGGAACAGGTGCTGACCGCCATGAAGGCCGAGCGGCTGGTATTCTCCGCGACCGGCGTGCGTGAGGGGCTGCTGCATGAAAAGCTGCCGCAGGACATGCAGGCCCACGATGCCGTCATCGAGGCTGCCCGTGAACTCTGCATCCTGCGCGCCCGCTCACCGGACCATGCCGAAGAACTGATCGCCTGGACCGATACCCTGTTCAGGGAACTGGAGATCGAGGAAACCGCCAACGAAACCCGGTTGCGGCACGCCGCCTGTCTGCTGTCGGACATCGGCTGGCGGGCGCATCCGGATTACCGGGGCGAGCAGAGCCTCAACATCATTTCCAACGCTTCATTCGTCGGGCTGGATCATGCCAGCCGTGCCTATCTGGCTGCGGCCGTATTCTATCGGCACGACGGCCTGCGGGAAGGGGCGCTCTCGCCGGTCATCCTGCATCTTTTCACCGATCGGCTGCGAATTCGGGCCAAGGTGCTGGGCGCAGCCCTGCGCGTCGCATCGCTTCTGAGCGCGTCAATGTCGGGCCTTCTGCCGAAGGTCGGAATTTCCAGGACGGAAGACGGTCTGACTTTGGAGCTCCGCAAGGATCTCGCCGCGCTCGACGGCGAACGTCTGCGCAAGCGCGTCAACCAGCTCGGCAAGGCGATCGAAACGACAGTCACTGTGCAGGCAGGCTAGGCCCACCACGTTTGGCGTGCATCGCGCAACAAGTGGAGCACTGCTGTCGATAAGTCGTCTCGCCGTCAGGGGATCTGTTTCTGACCGCCAGCGGCTGCGGGCGGATGCTTCCAGGCGAGATACAGGCCTGCGAGCAAGACGAAAACATGCGGCAAGGCCACACTCGGCCAATAGAGCACGCTCAACCAGTCAAACCAGTCGTAGGAAAGCTGCCAGTCCGTGATGATGCCAAGCCTGTAGTCAGCGATATTTGAGCAATCCTTGATGAGCTCAAGCGCTTGCAGTCTTGCGACATAGCCATTCTGGTAGCTTTTCCAGAACGCATCCGTGATCCAGAAGGGTATTGCGGAAAATGCGGCTATCAGGATCGCGACACGTCCGGAAAGGGTGACTTTTTCAGCGTAGACCGCGATTATCGCCGCCAGGCCGACAGTTACCGACCAGCTTTTCAATGTCAAAGATTGCTCGTTGAAGCTTTCATATGTGTTGTAGAGCAGCTCATATTCGTTCCAGAGAAAATCGCAATTCATGAACGGTCACTTGTCACAATGGAGATTTACCTGAAGGGCAGTGAGCGGGGGCAGGATCATCGGCGCTTGAAGTCAACAGCTCCTCAAGAAAACCCTCGATACGACCGTGATTGCAGCAACCCGGGCGGAAGGGTGGCCCCTCCCGCCAAAAAACTACTCAGCCGCCTCGGTTTCCAGATCCTCTTGCGGCGGTTGATCGAGCGCGACGATCTGACGATTGCGGAAGGCGAGGGCGACTTCGCCGTGCTTGAGTTTCAGCGCGGTTTCCCCGAAGAGTTCCCGGCGCCAGCCTTTCAGCGCGGCAACGTCGGCTTCATCGTCGGCGGCGATCTTTTCAAGGTCGTCGACCGTTGCGATCACCTTGGCGGCAACACCGTTGGCTTCGCTCACAAGTTTCAACAGGACCTTCAGCAGATCCACTGCCGCAGCCGAGCCGTCGGGCGCCTGTCGGCCCTTCGGCAGCCTGGGCAGCTTGTCCCTTGGAAGTTCCAGCGCCCGCTTGATGGCCTTCAGGATGTCATCGGCGGTCTTGGAGCGTTCGAAGCCGCGCGGGATTGTTCTCAGCCGTGCGAGCGTTTCCGTGTCCTGGGGCTGCTGCGCGGCCAGCTCATAGATCGCGTCGTCCTTGATCACCCGGCTTCTGGGAACGTTGCGCGCCTGCGCCTCCGTCTCGCGCCAGGCGGCAACTTCCATCATGACGGCGAGCTCAATCGGCTTGCGCACCCTGAGCTTCAGCCGTTTCCAGGCCTGGTCGGGATCCGTGCGGTAGGTGGCGACCGAGGTCAGCACCTTCATCTCGTCCTGCACCCAGTGGCTGCGGTTCTGCTCCGCCAGATTGGCGTTCAGGAACTGATAGGCGTCGCGCAGATGGGTGACGTCGGCAAGCGCGTAATCAAGCTGCTTGGTGGTAAGTGGTCGCCGCGCCCAGTCGGTGAAGCGGGACGACTTGTCGATCTGGGCGCCGGTCACCTTGTAGACCAGCTGATCGTAGGAAATGGAATCACCGAAACCACAGACCATGGCGGCGACCTGTGTGTCGAACAGGGGCGCCGGGATGAGCCCGCCCAGATGATATACGATTTCGATGTCCTGACGAGCGGCGTGGAACACCTTTGTCACGCTATCGTCGCGCATCAGCTCGAAAAAGGGTTCAAGGTCAAGCCCTTCGGATAGGGCGTCGACGATGAAGGCCAACTCCGGTCCGGCCATCTGAATCACACAGAGCTTGGGCCAGAAGGTGGTTTCACGGAGAAACTCCGTGTCCACTGTCACATAGTCGTTGGCTGCAAGGCGCTGACAGGCAGCGGCGAGGTCTTTTGTTTTTGTAATCACATGCATGGTGATGAAAAGCTATACCTGAGTTCTGCCGCTTTGTCGCCACGAAATGGCAAAAAATACATCCCGAAACGCTTGAAAAGGCGCAATAAGTGCGCCTATGTTGGGGCGGTCGATACGCGGCGGACAGAATGGAAACGGGGAGAGAAGATGCGCAGGATTTTGGTGGTGAATTCGAAGGGCGGATGCGGCAAGACCACGATCGCCACGAATCTTGCGGTGGCTCTTGCGGTCCGCGGCGACGACGTCGCGCTGGCGGATGCGGACCGGCAAAAATCCAGCCTATCCTGGGTCAGGCGCCGTCCGAAAAATCTTGCAAGGATCGAGAGTCTCAACTGGAGCAAGGAAGAAGCGATCGGTGACAAGGACAAGAAACTGGACGCCATTGTCATCGATGGCCCGGGCGGACTGCGCTCCGAACTTGCCAAAAACCTCATTGCCGAGGCCTCCGACATTGTCATACCGGTCCTGGCCTCCGCCTTCGACTGGGATGCAACCCTGAAGTTTCTGGACGGGATTTCCGACATCAAGCGCGTCCGCAAGGGCAAGGCCGAGATCTTCGTGGTCGCCAACCGGATCGACCGCCGCTCGACTCAGGTCGCCGATCTGGAAAAGACCTTCGCTGCGAAAGGCTTTCCGCTTCTTGCCCGCATTTCCGATCGGGTGCTTTATGCCCGCCATGCGGCGGCAGGCTCCGGTGTTTTCGATTTTTCCGACGGGCGCTCGCACGAGATCCGCGGCCAGTGGCACCCGTTGCTGCAAGCACTGGATGCCTGAACAGGGCATTTTCCGGTCTCATTCAGCGAAGGGTCCGGTCACCCGCCGTGAAAGGGGATAGGCAAGCATCGCACAAGCCTCTCCCTTGACTTTCGCCGCGCAACATGGCTTTTGCAGCCGGACACGGCCTGCCTCTGGCGGGCCGTATTGGTTTTCCATGCAAAAATAAGAACTGTCGAGGAACGAGAATGCACCCCTACCGTAGTCACACTTGCGGTGATCTCCGTCTGTCCGATGAGGGAGAGACCATTCGTCTTTCCGGCTGGGTCCACAGGGTCCGCGATCATGGCGGGGTGCTGTTTATCGATCTGCGCGACCATTACGGCGTGACCCAGTGTGTGGTCGACCCGGATTCGGCCGCCTTCAATCTGGCCGAAACGGTGCGCTCCGAATGGTGCATCCGCATCGACGGCAATGTAAAGAAGCGCTCCGACGAGACCATCAATCCGGACCTGCCGACCGGCGGGATCGAGGTCTTCATCCGCGAGCTGGAAATTCTCGGTGCTGCAAAGGAACTGCCGCTGCCGGTCTTCGGCGATCAGGATTATCCCGAAGAAGTGCGCCTGAAATACCGGTTCCTCGACCTTCGGCGCGAGAAGTTGCACGAGAACATGATCCTGCGCTCCAATGTGGTGCGCGATCTGCGCGACCGCATGTGGGCCATCGGTTTCAACGAGTTCCAGACGCCGATCATTACCGCGTCCTCGCCGGAAGGCGCCCGCGACTTCCTGGTGCCGTCGCGGTTGCATCCGGGCAAGTTCTACGCGCTTCCGCAGGCTCCGCAGCAGTTCAAGCAGCTGCTGATGGTCTCCGGCTTCGACAAGTATTTCCAGATCGCGCCGTGTTTCCGGGATGAAGACCCGCGCGCCGACCGTTCGCCGACCGATTTCTACCAGCTCGACATGGAAATGTCCTTCGTCACCCAGCAGGATGTTTTCGACACGATCGAGCCGGTGATTGCCGGTTGTTTCGAGAAATTCGGCAAGGGCCGTCCAGTCAACCGCAACTGGCCGCAGATCTCCTACAAGGATTCCGCACTCTGGTACGGCAACGACAAGCCGGACCTCAGGAACCCGATCAAGATGCAGATCGTCTCCGAGCATTTCGCCGGGTCCGGTTTTGCCATTTTCGCAAACCTTCTCGAGCAGCCGGGCACGGAAATCCGTGCGATCCCGGCGCCGAAGGGCGGCAGCCGCAAGTTCTGTGACCGGATGAACAAGTTCGCCCAGGGCGAAGGCTTGCCGGGCATGGGCTATATCTTCTGGCGCAAGGCGGAAGACGGCTCCATGGAAGCGGCTGGTCCGCTCGCCAAGAACATCGGTCCGGAGCGCACCGAAGCGATCCGGGTGCAGCTCGGTCTCGAAATCGGCGACGCGGCCTTCTTTCTCGCCGGCAAGCCGAAGCAGTTCGAGCCGGTCGCGGCCAAGGCCCGCGTCATCATCGGCGAGGAACTCGGCCACACCGACAAGGACAAGTTCGAATTCGCCTGGATCGTCGACTTCCCGATCTATGAGCGTGACGAGGAAACCGGCGAAATCGACTTCTCGCACAACCCGTTCTCCATGCCGCAGGGCGGGATGGAAGCGCTGGAAGGCGACCCGCTCGAGGTTCTCGGCTTCCAGTACGACCTTGCCTGTAACGGCCACGAGCTGCTGTCCGGCGCGATCCGGAACCACAAGCCGGAAATCATGTACAAGGCGTTCGAGATTGCCGGCTACCCGGCTGAAGAGGTCGACAAGCGTTTCGGCGGCATGGTCAACGCCTTCCAGTATGGCGCTCCTCCGCATGGCGGCTCCGCGACCGGCATCGACCGTGTGGTCATGCTGCTGGCGGACGAGGCCAATATCCGGGAGGTCATGCTCTTCCCGATGAACCAGAAGGCCGAAGACCTGATGATGGGCGCGCCCGGCGACGTGACGCCTGCCCAGCTTCGCGATTTGCACCTGCGCCTGAACCTGCCTGAGGACTGATCCCGGGTCCCTGGACAGTCTGGCTCAGGTCACGGCGTGACCTGAGCCCACTTGCGGCCAGGCATGAAATGGGAGTACCTCTCTGGAAGAGGGCTTCGAGGCTGGCTCAGTCGGCCTCCCGCATGTCGGGTTCGGCAAATTACGGAAAGGCACCGCCTCGTGTTCAACCCTGCGAAATGGCAGGTCTGGGAAGATCCGGATGGAACCGTCCAGCTGATCAAACGGCTGCTTAGCGAAAACATCCGGGCTTATATCCCGCGCTACGCTCTTGCATTCGTCTTCATGGGGGTGGTCGCCGCCACGACCGCGGCCAGCGCCTGGATCATGAAAGATGTCATCAACGAGGTTTTCATCAACCGCGACAAGATGATGATCTACACGATTGCCGGCGCGGTCATCTTCATCTTCACCCTGAAAGGTTTTTCGACCTACGGCCAGATGGTCGTTCTGTCCCGTGTCGGCAACGCCATTGTCGCCGACCTGCAGAACCGCCTCTTCAAGCGTCTGACCGAGCAGGACCAGTCTTATTTCGACCGCATGTCCCTGCCGGAACTGACCATCCGCGTGAATACCGGCGCTGGCAGTGCGCGCTCCGTTATCGAGATGCTTGTCCTGACGCTCGGCCGGGATGTCCTGACGCTGATCGGTCTCGTGGGTGTGATGGTCGTCCAGGATCCGCTCATGAGCTTTCTGGCTCTGCTGATCATGCCACCTGCAGTGATTGGCGTCAGTATTCTGGTCAAGCGGGTCAAGACGTATGCCAAGCGGCAGGTGGTTTCCAATGCCAAGATCGGCGCGACCATGCAGGAAACGGTTCTCGGCATCCGCATCGTCAAGGCATTCGGCATGGAACCGGCGATGCACCGGCGGATGGATGTCTCCGTTTCCGAAGTGCAGCATCAGTCCAACAAGATCGCCTCGCTGACGGCCCGCACCTCACCGCTGATGGAAACCCTCGGCGGGTTCGCCATCGCGCTGGTCATCTTCTACGGCGGTTATTCGGTCGTCGAACTCGACAAGGATCCGGGAGCGTTTTTCGCCTTCATCACGGCGTTGCTGCTTGCCTACGATCCAGCCCGGCGTCTCGCACGGCTGAATGTCAACCTGAACAAGGCGATTGTCGGCGTTCGGCTGATGTATGAGCTGATCGACGAGGAACAGGACCTTAAACAGGTCGACAACGCCGCGGAACTCAAGGTGACCGAAGGCGAGGTGGCTCTCAGGGACGTTCATTTTTCCTATGGAGAAGGCGCCGCCCTGCGGGGGCTTTCCCTCACCGCCGAGGGCGGCAAGACCACCGCGCTGGTTGGCGCTTCCGGTGCGGGAAAGTCGACGGTCTTCGCCCTGATCGAGCGCTTCTACGATCCGCAGAGTGGCGACATCGTCATCGACGGCCTGGGGCTCAAGGACGTTTCGCTTGCGTCACTGCGCCGGAACATCGCTTACGTCGGCCAGGAGTCTTATCTCTTCAACATGAGCATTCGCGACAACATCGCTGTCGGCAAACCGGGCGCCAGCCACGATGAGATCGAGGCCGCGGCGCTGGCCGCCAACGCGCATGATTTCATTCTGGAGCTGCCGAACGGATATGACACGGCAGCCGGAGAAGGCGGTGGACGTCTGTCCGGCGGCCAGCGCCAACGCGTCGCGATCGCGCGGGCGATGCTGCGCGATGCGCCCATCCTGCTTCTGGACGAGGCGACGTCCGCACTGGATGCTGAATCGGAAGCCAAGATCCAGTCGGCGCTGGAAACGCTAATGGCGGACCGCACCACCCTCGTCATCGCGCACCGGCTGAGCACGGTGCGCCACGCTCACAAGATCCATGTTCTGGAAAAGGGGCGGGTGATTGAAAGCGGAACCCATAACGAACTGTTCGAGCATGACGGCATCTACCGGCGTCTGTGCGAGCTGCAGTTCCAGAACCGCAGCGAAGCGGCCGAATAAGCGTCTTTTCTGATCTGAAATGAAAAATGCCCGGATCGTCTGATCCGGGCATTTTTGGATTTTAACCGTCGCTACCGTTCGGGCCTACTCGTTGGCAGCTATGCTGATCGACAGGATCTGCGGGATCATGTGCGGCGCGAACATTGCGGTTCCCATGATCTGCGCCACAGGTACAGGAACGCCCGGCGCCGCATTGATCTCCAGAGAGTCCGGCGTGGTCAGAAACTGTGTGACCGCTTGCTCAACCTTATCCTGCAACTCCTTGTTCTGCAGCAGTCCGAGCATAAGCGGCAGGCTGCCGGTCAGGCGTTCGACATAGACAGGTGTTTCGAGACCGGCCTTCTGGGCCTCGACATCCAGGATGCGGCCCGTCAGCGAATCGTCGTCCAGCCGGATGCCCAGTTTCTGCACCGTGACGGCCTGCAGGGCAGTCATTGCCTCCTTAGGGTCGCCGGAGCTCTGGTTGAGCTGCATGATCACGTCCCGGGTGACGCCACCCAGGGAAAACGACAGTGACAGGCTGGCAGCCTGCTGGGCGTTGATCTTCAGCTCAGGAACGCTGATCGTTGCCGTCTCGGGATCCCATTTGCCGGACCCGGAGAGATCGACCGTCAGCGTTTTGTAACCCAGTTCGCTGAGCGATTTGGACTCGCTGGCTTCGATCTTGTCGACATCGATCTTGGCACCGGAAACGGAAAAACTTCCCGCCGTCGGCAGGTCCCCGTCCATCGCGTCGATCGAGGAGGTGATTTTCTCGACATCGGCAATCTGTCCGTTTTCGTCGCGGATCGCGATGCCACTGATTTCAAGCGTGCTGTAGCTCGGGTTGACCGGAGCCTTGTCCGCTTTCACTTCCGCGGCCGATGGCAGGAGCAGGCTGGTTGCTTTCAGGTTTTTCAGGGACATTCCGCCGTCGTCAGCGGCAAATTCCAGATTTTCCAGATCGAGGCTGGAGAGTTTGAGGCGGCCGTTCTCCTGAAGGGCACCACCTGTCAGCGTCGTGGTGCCGATGGTGACCCTGGCATCATCCTTTTCCTCGTTGGTGATGACGAGATCCCTGATCGATACCGCGTCGCCGGACGTATCGACGGCACCGTAGCTCTCAACGGTTCCTTCTTCTGAATCCAGCAGTTCCAGAAAAGCGTCGGCAACCTCGTTTCCACTCGGCTCGAAAGCAAGGGCCGGCAGGCCCTGAAGGGCGAAAAGGCTGGCAGCAAGACCGGCGGCAAACCGGTGGGATCGGAAAAACATCATGAAATCTCCAGAAAACGGATGGCATTAGCCGTGTCGGGTAATCCCTGCATAACCTAAGAGGGTATGGCCCAAGTTCCAGTGCGGAGCAAGGCGAAAGCCGGGGCCGCGTGGGGCGGGGCTTGCCTCCGCAAGCCGCTGGTCACGCGGCTGTCTTTTCACGGAATGTGGAATTGGCCCGCTCGACATCTTCCATCGAAGGCAGGCTTGCTTCATTGCCGAGATGTTGAATTGCATGGGAGGAGGCGCCGCGGGCGAACCTGAAATGCTTGTCCCAGCTGTTCTCCGGCCAGTGCAGGTAAGAGGCGATGTAGGCTCCATGGAAGACATCGCCTGCACCGTTGGAATCCACCACCTTGTCAGCGGGGACCGAAAGGGCGGGAAGGACTTTGTCAGGACCGCCGGCCTCGTACCAGACCATGCCGTGCTCGCCGAGTGTCACGGCGCCGACGGGACAGTTCTTCGAACGCAGGTAGCTCAGCGTTTCCCCCGTCGTCTTGCCGAGTTGCTGACAGAAGCGCTCGGAAACCACCGCGATGTCGATATGGTTCAACAGCTCGTCCGTGTTCTCGCGGACCGCACCGCCGTCCAATGAGGTCAGAATGCCGAGGTTCCGGCAGGTTTCCGCGTAGTGTTGCGCGGCGTCCGGCATGTGCCCGTCGAGATGAAGCGCTTTCATGCCGGCGATCGTCAGCGGCGGAAAGGGATGCAGAAAGTCATTGTCGCGGCAGCGGACGATCGCCCGTTTGCCACCCTGCGGCATGATGAAGGACAGGGAGGATTCGCGCACCTTGCGTCCATGGACCGAGATGCCGTAGGCCGCCGCCATGTCCAGAAACATGCGCGCCAGCCAGTCATCGGCCAGCGAACACAGAAGCTCCGGCTTGCCCCCGAGCTTGGCGCAGCAGAAGGCCGCGGTCACCGCGTTGCCGCCAAAGCTGATGGCATAATCCTCGGCAATCGTCTTTTCATCGCCTGTCGGGAGACGGTCGGTCAGAAAGGTGACGTCGATATAGGACTGGCCGATAAACAATGCCTGCATGGAGTTCTCCCTGGATCAGTCTGCGTTCATGCGCGTTTACGAGTTCATGACCTGGTGGGGGTTTTCCCCCGTCGCGATCCTAATCAGATTGCGCAGGAGAGGGCTTTGATCTGGATGAAACACCAGCATATTCAGTCCTTGTTTACCCAGATCGGCGATTGTCAGAAAGAGATTATTCACAGAACAGGCATGCGTTTTGTCCCTCCGCTATATTGGCTTTGCAAAGACGGTCATGGTTGCCCTGGTACTGGCGACCACACCTCTGTTTGCAATCAATATAATCCTGAACCAATACGCGGAACGGCGTGCGGTGACCGAAATGAAGGCCATGGGCAACGTTTCGATCCACCGGGCGGAAGAGGCTATCAGCACCACCGTGTCGCTGTTGCAGCGGCTCGACAGGGACAATGTTCAGACCTGCAGCGCCGAAGACCGGGTCATTTTCGAAAAGCAGATCGTTGAACACGGCATGATCGACGCCATCGGCCTTGCCGATGCTTCCGGTCAGCGCATGTGCATCATTCCCGATCGCGAGCTGGCCGGAAAGGTCATCCTGCCGCCGCTGCGTGTGGACGGTCCCCTGGTGGGCATCGGCATGCTCGAGCGCAGCTTTCTTGGGGCCCATGCCGCAGTGATCAGCTGGGACCTGAAAAACCAGTCACGTCTGTTCGCCGAGGTGACGCCCGCGGTGATCGCCATGGACCCGGGCCCGGAATATCTGCGCTCCTACCGGCGAACGGAGCTCCGTCTGGGCAACAATCTGCTCTGGTACAATGTCGGCGGATACAATTCCATTGGCTCCGATCCGGAAGAGATGCTGAACGTGGAGGTCGCCTCCGAGCTTTATCCGCTCGTGGCCACGATCACCGCGCCTGCTTCATCGGCACGACAGGCCGTTCAGGACCTCAAGGTGCTGGCCGCCGCCGCTTGCGCGGGTATCGCCGTCCTGTTCGTCGCCATCGGGGTGTGGTTCTCCTGGCGGCCCGAGAGCGAGGCGAACGACGAGTTCATTGCGGCTATCCGCAACGGCGAATTCATTCCCTATTATCAGCCCGTCATGGACATCGAGAGCCATCGCCTGCGCGGTTGCGAGGTGCTGATGCGCTGGAAACGTCCGAACGGCGTGATCGTTTCGCCGGGTCAGTTCATGGCCTATGCGGAAAACAATGGCCATATCTTCGATATGACCCGGCACATGATGCGGGTGGCCGCCGAAGAGATCGGGACACTTTACGGCGACAATCCCGATCTCAAATTGTCGATCAACCTCTTTGCGGGACACTTTCTGGACCGCGAGATCGTGACCGATATCAAGGCGATCTTCGAAAAGTCCAATATCTCCTATCAGCAGATCGTCGTCGAGGTGACGGAACGCCATCCGCTGGAAGACATGGATCTTGCCCGCAAGATCATTGCCGAACTCCAGGCGCTCGGCGTTCGTGTCGCGCTGGACGATGTGGGCACCGGTCACGGCGGCATGGCGTATCTGCAGAAACTCGGCGTCGACATCATCAAGATCGACAAGATGTTCATCGACACGATCAGTTCCGATGACAACTCCACCACGATTGTCGATTCCATGGTCGAACTGGCCGACAATCTGGGCATGGGCATCATTGCCGAAGGTGTCGAAATGGAAGAGCAGATCGAAAGGCTCCTGGAGCTTGGCGTGACTGCCGCCCAAGGGTATTTCTTCGCTGCGCCGATGCCTGCCGGCGAATTCATCGCCTACGCCGAGCAAACGGAAATCGAAGCGCGTGAGCGCGAGCGGAAGGTGGCGGAAGCCGCCGCAGCGGCACGAGCTGCCTCTGAAACCGGAATCAAGGGCGCCGCAGCCTGATCTCTCCGCCAGGCGGAGCTTTCCTCATACGTGAACCTTTCTCCTGGCCGGCTGAATAAGCCATGGGCAGGAATATTTGCTGCATCGCAATAAATGCCACTTGTCTGTACCGGCTGGACGGTTTATATCCTCAGCAGATATGTACTGACTGGACGGTATAAATATGGCTGTGCGAAGCGCTCGAAAATCACAGGATTCGAAGTCGGAAATCCTCAAGGCTGCCCTGGAGGTCGTCAAGCGATCCGGTGCGCCGAGCCTTACGATCGATGCGGTTGCGGAGGAAAGCGGCTTTTCCAAGGGCGGCGTTCTCTACAATTTTCCGACAAAGGATGCGCTGATCACCGGGATGGTCGAGTTTCTCGCCGGCCAGTTCGAGGGCGAGATCGCGACCGCCCGGGAAAAGCATCTATCGTCGCAATGTCCGACGCTCAGCGCCATGATCGACGTCACCGAAGGCTGGCTGCGCGCACACAAGGACGTTGCGCAGGCCATGCTGGCGACGAAGGTCGACCGGCCCGATCTCAGCAAACCCTTCATGGAAGTCAAGACGCGGCTGAAAGCGGCGATTGCGGAAGAAACAACAGAAATGGGCAAGGCCTGTGCCATCTGGGCCTCTCTGGAGGGGCTGCATTTCTCCGAGGCCCATTGTGTAACGATTTTCACCGAGGAAGAGCGCCGGGAAGTCTTCAAGCAACTTCGCCTGTGCCTGCAGAAAGACAAGAACCGGGATTGATCACGACATGACCGCACTTCGCAAAACCACCATCGCCCGCCTTGCCGCGCTCCTGCTCGCAGCATGGTTCCTGTCGGCCTGTCAGGAAGACGTTCTCGATCCGGTGGCACAGGCCGAGGCGCAGCTGCACGCCGCGCCGCGGCCTGCGAAAATTTTCACCGTGACCGACAAGGTCGGATTGCTGGAGCGCCGCTTTGCCGGTCGCGTGGCGGCCGTCCAGACGGTTGACCTGTCCTTCCAGGTACCCGGAAAGATCATCGAGCTTCCGGTTCTGGAAAGTCAGCGGGTCAAGAAAGGCCAGCTGGTCGCCAGGCTGGACACCACCGACTTCGACCGGGCGGTCCGCGAAGCCACCTTTCGCTCCGAGCAGGCCAAGCGCGAACTCGACCGGCTGGAAACCCTGCGCGAGCGCTCGATCATTTCACAAGCGGCCTATGATGAGCAGAAGAACGTCCATGACCTTGCCATGGAGGAGCTGAAGGAAGCCAAGCAGAACCTCGGTTACACCGAGCTGCGCGCGCCCTTCGACGGTATCGTCTCCATAAGGCTCGTCGACAATTTCACCACCGTCAGCGTCGGCACGCCGGTGGTTCAGGTGCATGATGTCTCCGAAGTGCATGTGGACATCAACGTCGCCGAAGCCCTGTTTGCCCGTGTGACGGAAGAGGACGTGGAGTCCATCGAGGCGACGTTTGCAGCCTTCGGCGACAAGCGGTTTCCGCTGACCTACCGCGAGCATTCCAGCCAGGTGGATGAAGTGACCCAGACCTACAGGGTAACTCTGGCGATGCCCAAGGCCGGAGCCGAACAGCTTTCTCCCGGCATGACGGCGTCGGTAATCGTCAGGTTCTCGCCGCAGGGACTGGAACTGGGCGAGCAATTGCTGGTGCCCTTCGATTCCGTCGCCGTTGACGGTGAGGGTAATGCCTTCGTCTGGAAATTTGCGGATGCAACCGGAGAAGTCTCCAGGCAGCCGGTGGAAATCGGCACCGTGATGGGGGACTACATGCCGGTCAGCTCCGGCCTGGAACGGGGAGATGAAATTGTTTCCGCGGGCGTTGCTTACCTCAGCGACGGCCAGATCGTGCGCCCACTGCACTGATCCCGAACGGTCAGCAAAAGGATCAGAACTTTGGATATCGCACGTTACTCAATCCAGAAACCGGTCAACACCTGGATGATCGTCCTCATGGCGCTGCTCGGCGGGCTCTGGGGGCTGTCCACGGTGGGCCGGCTTGAAGACCCGTCCTTCACCATCAAGCAGGCGCAGGTCATCACCAGCTATCCCGGCGCGACCGCGGCGGAGGTGGAAAACGAAGTCACCGAAAACCTGGAGACCGCGATCCAGCAAATGCCGCAGCTGGACCTGATCACCTCGGTGTCGGAACCCGGCCTGTCGCGGATCAGCGTCGAGATAAAGCCGACCTATGACGGCAACGAACTGCCCCAGGTGTGGGATGAATTGCGCCGCAAGGTCACCGACGAGGTTCGCAACCTTCCCGACGGGGTCGGCACGCCGCTGGTCTATGACGATTTCGGCGATGTCTACGGTCTCTTCTACGCCTTCACGGCGGACGGCTACACCAATCGGGAGATCCGTGAAACGGTCAAGCGGATCCGCAGGGAACTGCTGACGGTACATGGTGTCGGCAAGGTCGATATTTCCGGCGAACCGGAAGACGTCATCTATCTGAATATCGATCATGAAAAGATGGCCGGCCTCGGCATTTCCAACAGCGACATCATCGGTGTTCTGGATGCGGAAAACCGTATCCAGACCAACGGCTCGGCGATGTCGGGGCAAAAGCGCATCCGGCTGGTGACCGCTTCCGCCTTCGACGATTTTCGCGGCATCCAGGACCTTGTGATCGGCCGGCCCGGCTCGACGGCCATGATCCGCCTGTCGGACGTGGCGACGCTGGAACTTGGGGAGCCCGAGCGCCCCAGCCGGCTCATCCGGCACAACGGCCACGAGGCGGTGACTATAGGCGTCTCTCAGGTGGACGGCACGAATATCGTCGATGTCGGCGGACATGTGATCGAGAAACTGGCCGAGATCGAGGAGCAGCTTCCCGTCGGCATGCAGATCCACCCGATCTACGAACAGAACGTGGTCGTCGATGAAAGCGTGAACGGCTTCATCCTGAATCTGGCGGCCTCCGTGGTGATCGTGATTGCCGTCCTTGCCCTGTTCATGGGCTGGCGCGCCGCCGTGGTGGTGGGCACGGTTCTGCTGCTCACGGTTCTGGCGACGGTCCTGTTCATGCGGATCTTTGCAATCGAGATGGAGCGCATTTCCCTCGGAGCGTTGATCATCGCCATGGGCATGCTGGTGGACAACGCCATCGTCGTCGCCGAAGGCATGATGATCAACATGCAGCGGGGCCAGAAGGCCATCGATGCTGCGAGCAAGGTGGTGGCGCAGACCATGTGGCCGCTGCTGGGCGCAACGGTCATCGGCATCATGGCCTTTTCCGGCATCGGGCTGTCTCCTGACTCGACCGGGGAGTTCCTGTTCTCGCTGTTTGCCGTGATCGGGATCTCGCTGCTGCTGTCCTGGGTCTTCGCCATCACGGTGACGCCGCTGTTCGGCAAGTATTTCTTCAGGACCGCCACCGGCAACCTGGACGATCACGACCCTTACAAGGGCATTCTCTACACGATTTACCGCAAGCTGCTCATCGGGACGTTGCATGCACGCCTCCTGACGGTTCTGGTGCTTGTCGGCATCACCGTTGCCTGTGTGATGGCCTTCGGCAATGTGAAGCAGGCCTTCTTTCCCGACAGCAACACGCCGATCTTCTATGTCAACTACTGGGCGCCGCAGGGCACGGATATCCGTGTCACCGAGTCCGATCTCAAGGAGATGGAGAAAATCGTCCTGGCCGACGAGCGCGTCGAGACCGTCACCGCCTTTGCAGGCGGCGGGGCGACGCGTTTCATGCTGACCTATGCACCGGAGGATGCCAATCCCGCCTATGGTCACATGATCATCCGCACCACGAGCCGCGACGATATCGACATGCTGGCGCTGGAACTCCGGCAGCAATTCGCCGAGCGCTTTCCGGCGGCCCAGATCATCACCAAGCGCCTTGTTTTCGGCCCCGGTACCGGGGCCAAGATAGAAGCCCGGTTCTCCGGTCCAAACGCGAATGTTCTCAAGCGTCTCGGCGACGAAGCCCAGGCGATCTTCTCCCAACCCGACAATGCGCTGGCCGATGTCAATACCGACTGGCGGCAGCGCGAACTCGTGGTGCGGCCGATTTTCGACGAAGACCGTGCCCGCATTTCAGGCGTGACCCGGGAAGAACTCTCCATGGCGCTGAAATTTGCCACGGAGGGCGTTCAGGTCGGGGCCTATCGGGACATCGACGAAAGCATTCCGATCGTCGCCCGCAAGGCGGGAACCGACGGCATCTCGGTGAACGAGAGCGTGTCCGACGCCCTGGTGTGGAGCAGCAGCCAGCGCCGTTACATTCCCATCGACGAGATCGTCAGCAAATTCGTCATGGAGCCCCAGGATACCCTCATTCACCGGCGTGACAGGGTCCGCACCCTCTCGGTGAGGGCCGAGACCACGGCAGGAGAGACCGCGTCCGCCGCGCTCGCCAGGGTTCGCCCGCAAATCGAGGCGATGGAGCTGCCGCCCGGCTACGCCCTGGAGTGGGGTGGGGAATACGAAAGCACCAATGACGCGCAGGCCTCGCTCGGCGCCCAGCTCCCGCTCGGCTTCCTGGTGATGCTGATCATCTCGATCATGCTGTTCGGTTCCGTCCGCCAGCCGCTGATCATCTGGCTGATGGTGCCGATGTGCATCAACGGCGTCGCTCTTGCGCTTCTGGGTACGGACACGGCCTTCGGCTTCATGTCACTGCTCGGTTTCCTGTCGCTTTCCGGCATGCTGATCAAGAACGCCATCGTGCTTCTGGAAGAGATCGATCTGCTGATCCGTGAGGGCAGGGAGAAATACGAGGCGATCGTCGATGCCTGTGTGTCGCGTATGCGGCCCGTGATGCTGGCGGCGATCACCACCATCCTCGGCATGGCGCCGCTTCTGTCCGACGCCTTCTTCCGTGGCATGGCGGTCACCATCATGGGCGGCCTGGCCTTCGCCACCGTCCTGACCCTGATCGCGGCACCGGTGCTCTACGCCCTGTTCTTCCGGGTCCGCCCGCCGAAGAAGACCAAGGCATCGGCGGACACCGGCAGCCCCGCGCCAGCAGCAATGCCCGCACCGGCTGAATGACTGCAATACAGGGATGGGCAGCATTTTGCCGCTCTCCCGGCACACTCCCGTCTCCCCCCTTGAGGGGGAGATGTCCCCGCAGGGGACAGAGGGGGGGGAAGCGGTTCCGCAAGTTCTGACAGGATTTGCGCGCCGAGAGGCCGTCCCCCCCTCTGTTCGTTTCACGGACATCTCCCCCTCAAGGGGGGAGCCATCGCATTGACCAGATAAACCGGTCAGGATCGCGTGTTGAATATGTGATTTTATGCGTGTCACCCCGGGCGAAGACCCGGGGCCCACTCGCGGTGCAACTTGCTGAAACAGATGAGTTCCGGTCAGCGAAACTTTTGCAATTCTCGCGCTCTCTGGAAATGAGTAGGCCCCGGGTCTCGCTTTGCTCGCACGGGGTGACCCGGATGGTTGGCGCGGCTTCCAAGCCATTTGCAATGGTCGTGCCTTCAAGGGAAGAGACTGGAAGCAAGGCGCTGTATCTCGGGCACCTTCAGACCGTTTTTTCGGGGCAGATGTGGCCCGATCCGGGTGAGTTAATATTATAATTCAGACCTTTATCCGGAATTCCGGACTCAATCTGTCAACTTCCCCGAACAACCTCATAAGGTTCCTCGAACCAGAATTCCTCCAGATTGTCGCCGTCGCCGATCCGGTCGACGACCGAAAAGAGACCCGGATCGCTCAAGGGTGTCAGCACGCCGTGCCAGGTGTTGCGATAAAAATTGATACCCTGGCCCGGTTCGGTGATGAAGGCCCTCGGCAGACCCGGCTTGCCATTGTCGTCCGGGCAGACGATCACCAGGAAAGGAGCCTGTGTCATCGGCAGGAAGGCCTGGCTGCCGAGCGGGTGCCGCTCGACCAGTTCCAGAAGGTAGGGCAGGGTGCGTTTTTCCGACAGGAACAGGCTGATGCCCGTGCGGGCATCGTCACCGATCATGTCGAGCGCCGCCAGATCGTGGTAGCGGCCGCATTTGCCCTGGTTGATGATCTTGGTCGGCTCACCGCTGGTGTCGATCACCTCGCCGTATGGGGCGAAGGCGTCGCGTGTCAGTGGCTCGGTCACAATTCTGCGCGCCATGGGCTTACAGGAGCTTCATGTGGCGGTTGACGTCCTTGTAGAGCAGATAGCGGAACCTGCCCGGACCGCCCGCGTAGCAGGCTTGCGGGCAGAAGGCGCGCAGCCACATGTAATCGCCGGCCTCCACTTCCACCCAGTCCTGGTTCAGTCGGTAGACGGCCTTGCCCTCCAGCACGTAGAGGCCATGCTCCATCACGTGGGTCTCGGCGAATGGAATGACCGCGCCCGGTTGCAGCGTGACGATGTTGACATGCATGTCGTGGCGCAGGTCGTCCGGTTCGACGAAGCGCGTCGTCGCCCATTTGCCGTCCGTGCCCGGCATCGGGTTGGGCGCGACGTCTTTCTCGTTGCGCACGAAAGCCTCCGGCTTTTCAATTCCATCGACCGCCTCATAGGCCTTGCGGACCCAGTGAAACCGCACCGGTGCGCTGCTTTCGTTCTTCAGGGTCCAGTTGCAGCCTGCGGGCAGATAGGCGTAGCCGCCTTCTTCCAGAAGATGAAGACTGCCCTCGATGACGACGCTCATGTTGCCTTCCACCACGAACAGCACGCCTTGCGCCCGCGCGTCCGTTTCCGGTTTCGTGCTGCCGCCGCCGGGCTGAACTTCCATGATGTACTGCGAGAAGGTTTCGGCAAAACCGGACAGCGGCCGCGACAGTACCCACAGCCGGGTCTTGTCCCAGAATGGCAGGAAGCTGGTGACGATGTCGCGCATCGTGCCTTTGGGGATGACTGCATAGGCCTCGGTGAAGACCGCGCGGTCGGTCAAAAGCTGGGTTTGCGGCGGATGACCGCCGCTCGGGGCGTAGTAGGAATTGGAAGTCATTGAGGGTTCCTGATGGCGCCTGGAGGGTATGCCGAGTTTAAGAACTGTGCTCCCGGCAAAGCAATGGAAAAAGCAACAGGATCAGACTGTCTGCAACCTGATTTTGTCATCAACTCTGTTGAATGAACTGAGAAGCTGAATACCACCCTCGGCGGTCATCCCGGACGCAGCGCAGCGAAGATCCGGGACGATCTCGCAAAACAGAGTTGATGACAAAGCTGAGGATTTGCGTCCGGCATGGCGACAGTTCCGGTATCTTTCTCACGCGTCTTGCCTGGTAGCGCCGCCGAAGTGGCGCAACCAGGTACCCGTTCGCGCCCTGTCGCGCGCCTCATAGGCTCGGATCGCCTCGTGAAGGCCCGACGCGTCAGGCATTTCCGCGTCGGAGCCTATGCCGGTCAGCCGCATCGTGTACCACGCGGTTATGCCGCCCTCCGGGGCTTCGGAAAATCTGGGAAACTCCGGTTCTGGCATCTTGCCGGCTTTCCACTGGTCGGCGAGGGAGGGCACAAGGGCGAGTGCGCGCGCCAGACCAACGACATCGGTCGCGCCTTCTGTCACTGCGTCCTCTGCCTGCGCGCGGGTCTTGAACCCGCCCGTCAGCATCAGCGGTTTGGATGTGACAGTTCGGGCCCGCTTTGCGAAACCGATGAAATAAGGCCCGCGTCCCGCTCCGTCGGAGGCGGCTTTCGCACCGGGGAAATAAGTCCCGCCGCTGATGTCGATCAGATCGACGGAAGTGTTCTCAAGCGCCGCCACCACCTCCAGCGCCTCATCTTCACTCAGCCCGCCCTCCAGCTGATCCGACGAATTGAGCTTCACGCCGATCGGAAACTCTGGCCCGACGGCGGCGCGCGTGGCCTCTATGGCTTCCAGCAGCAGCCGCATGCGGTTGGCGATCGGCCCGCCGTACGCATCGCTTCGCCGGTTGAACAGCGGCGACAGGAACTGGCTGAGCAGAAATCCGTGCGCCGCATGGATCTGCACTCCGCCGAAACCGGCCTGCTGCGCCAGCCGCGCTGTCCGCGCGATCAACAGGGGAAACTGCTGGATCTCCTCCGCTGTCATTTCCGCACAGCGCAGCCCCGGCAGGTCAAGCGCGCTCGGGCCCCTGGGAGTGCTGGTCGGCGCATAGGCGAGCGCTCCGGCATGGCCGAGCTGCAGCCAGAGCTGCATGCCGTTGGCTCCGCCCTTGCGGGCGAGCTCACGAAAACGCTCCAGATCGGACGCTTCGTCAAGCACAAGATTGCCGGGCTTTTCAGCGTAACTCGGTGTGCCCTGAACCTCGCCGACGATGGCAAGCGCCGTCCCGCCTTCGGCCCAGTGCCGATACAGCCGGACCTGTTCCGCCGTCGGATGGCCCGTTCCGTCTCCAAGGGAATCCGACATCGCCGATTTCGCGATCCTGTTTTTCAGGATGACACCGCAGGGCAGTGTCAAGGGTGAGAACAGTCCCTCGTGGTGTTGCATTTCAATTTCCATGACCTGATTGTGCAGCGTCTGTTTTACATTTCCGAAAATGCACCGTAGCGCAATGCCGGAAAATTCTTCTGCGGCCGTTCGGACGCGCAAATATCCATGGTCTGAAAATCGACGGTCATGAAGGGAGGGGTGAAAATGCATGTGCTCGTGATTGGCGCCGCCGGAATGGTGGGCCGCAAGCTGGTGGAAAAACTGGCGGCGGACCCGTCCGTCTTCGGCTTCGAGGTCAGCCGCCTGACGCTTGCCGATGCGTTCACGCCGCCCGTGCCGCCGCCCCTTCAGGCCATCGCCACGGCGCTCACCCTGGATCTTGCCACGCCCGGCGAGCCGGAAAAGCTGATCGAAGCACGCCCGGACGTGATCTTTCATCTCGCCGCCGTCGTCTCCGGAGAGGCGGAAGCCGATTTCGACAAGGGCTATGCGGTCAATCTGGACGGCAGCAGGATGCTTTTCGAGGCTATCCGCCTTGAGAGCGCACGCACACCCTATTGCCCGCGTGTCATATTCGCTTCGTCGATTGCCGTCTTCGGCCAGCCGTTTCCGGAAAAGATCGGCGACGAGTTCCTGTTGGCGCCGCTGACGAGCTACGGCACCCAGAAGGCGATCACCGAACTTCTGCTGGCGGATTATTCCCGAAGGGGCATTTTCGACGGCATCGGCCTGCGCCTGCCGACCATCTGCGTGCGGCCCGGCACGCCGAACAAGGCGGCTTCCGGGTTCTTTTCCAACATCCTGCGAGAACCGCTCTCCGGCAAGGAGGCCGTTCTGCCGGTCGGGGAAGACGTGCGCCACTGGTTCGCCAGCCCGCGCGCCGCAATCGGTTTCTTCGTGCACGCCGCCCGCATCGACACCGCGCTGATAGGCCCGCGCCGCAGCCTGTCCATGCCGGGTCTTTCGGCAACAGTCGGCGAACAGATCGAGGCGCTGCGCCGCGTCGCCGGTGAAAAGGCCGTGCGCCTCATCCGCCGTGAGCCGGATGCGGGGATCGCGCGGATCGTTGCCGGCTGGCCGACCGATTTCGACGCCCGGCGGGC
Source organism: uncultured Roseibium sp. (assembly GCF_947496995.1). GTDB lineage: Bacteria > Pseudomonadota > Alphaproteobacteria > Rhizobiales > Stappiaceae > Roseibium. The sequence continues at coordinate 762,055 of NZ_CANMFD010000002.1, read as the reverse complement.
AGGCGAACTGGGCTTTCAGGCCGAAACATGCTTTGACGACATCATTCGAATACATCTTGAAGACGAGCTGGGAGGCACGCACGCATGACACACAACGGTTTCGACGTGAAAGGCAGGATCGCCCTTGTGACCGGCGGCGGTACCGGCATCGGCCGGGCCATGGCGAAGGACCTGAGCAAGGAAGGCTGGCGCGTGGTGATTTCCGGCCGCCGCAAGGAGGTGCTTGAAAAGACCGCCGCCGAACTCTCGGCGGAAACCGGCAGCGAAGTGACCTGGAGCGCCGCAGATGTCGGCGATCCCGCCTCCGTACGCGCGCTGTTCGACGATATCCGCGAAAAATTCGGCCGCATCGACCTGGTGGTCAACAACGCCGGCATTTCCAATTCCTCCGTGCCGCTGGAGGACATCAGCTTCGAGGAATGGAACCGGGTCGTCGCCGCCAACCTGACCGGCGTCTTCCTGTGCACTCAGGAGGCCTTCCGCCTGATGAAGGCGCAGGAACCGCGCGGCGGCAGGATCATCAACAACGGCTCGATTTCGGCAACGGCGCCACGGCCGAACTCCGCCCCCTACACCTCCACCAAACACGCCGTCACCGGCCTGACCAAATCCGCCGCCCTCGACGGCCGCCCGTTCGACATCGCCTGCGGCCAGATCGACATCGGCAACGCCGCCAGCGACATGACCGCCCGCATGAGCGGCGGTGTCCTGCAGGCCAACGGCGAAATGATGAGCGAACCCACCATCGACCCGGCCCACATCGCCCAGGCCGTCGTCTACATGGCCAGCCTGCCACTGGACGCCAACGTGCTGACCCTGACGGTCATGGCAACGAAGATGCCGTTTGTGGGGAGGGGGTAGGGGGGAGGCTGGTCCTTTGTGGCGGGGTGTTTGGAGAGCTGCGTAGGGCGCGAAGCTGGCTTTTCCGTGTTTCGCTTTAAGGTTGCCTTTGCTGCAGCCCCTTTATTTCGCAACGGCTCAGGATCAACAAGCCGGTGAAGGGCGCAGTCTCGAGAGCTGGCGAGAAGAGTGCTTTGCGCAAGAGCGGCGGCATTTTGTGGCCCGACTTCAATCGCAGTGCTGCAGCTCCTGCCGGGGCAGCTTGCATGTGGACGGTCGGGTTTCCCGCACGGCCGGTCCACACCCTAGATGGTGCGAATAGCAGGCATTAGACAGGGTTGGACCGCTTTACCTGAATATCCCTGCCAAGGCGTCTCGTCAGTCCTTTGGAGTTGGTGCTTTCTGCCCGGTGTGATCATTCCTCGGTGAGGCAGGAGGTGGCGTCGCGGCCCAGCGGGCAGCGAGATGCAGAAGGATAATGATCATCGCCAACGGAACAGCGACCGATATCCAGACCATCGGGATGCCGAGCGTGTCCGCGGTGAGTCCTGATTGCCGGGCGAGGTAGCCTTTCGCGAAGCCACCGCGCAGACCGATGAAACAGAAATATATGACCGGCAGAATGAAGGTCAGGATGGCCGCAGTCTGGATGGCCTCGGCGATCACGCCAAGAAAATGGGGGCGCGGGGGAAAGACACTGTCGAGCAGAATGGCGTCGGAACGCGTCTTGAATGACAAGGTTGCCCCCAGGAGGCCGGTCCAGACCATGGCATAACGGGCGATATCCTCGGTCCAGACCGGAGGCGAGAAAAATATGTATCGAGCGACGATCTGGATGATCACGGTCGCGAACATCAAACAGACACAGAATATTGCGACCCGCCTTGCACCCTGATGCAGGCCGTTGCTGAGGCTGACGATAAATGTGCGCATGTGATTTTCCAGCTCCGTGGCAGGCGGGCCCGCCGGTGCGGCCCGCCTATCTGTGATCAGCGGTTGCTGCCGGACAGGTCAACCCAGATTTTCACATCTTCGGCGGGCATCAGGCCTGAATCATAGACCGCCTTCGAGGCTTCACGGAAGACGGCTCGCTCTTCTGCAGACAGGCGCTGGACGGTCACGCCCTTTTCTTCAAGTGCGGTCAGCCCTTTCTCGGAAGCTACGTCGAGCCATTGCCGTGCCGCGGCATCTGCGGTCTTTACCGCCGCATCCACGGCCGAACGGTCAGCGTCGGACAAACCATCATACCAGGCCCTGGAGGCGATCACGGCGCGGAGCGGCCATATCACACGGGCATCGGAGAAGTTCTTCACAAAATCGGTCTGTCCGAACATGACCGGAATGAAGGGGGAGTTGAGATAGCCATCAATGACGCCGGTCTGCAAACCGGCGGGCACTTCGCCCCAGGGCACGATGGTTCCGTTCGAGCCCCAGGCTTCGTACATGGCGATCTGGGCGTCATCCAGCGCACGCATCCGCATGTCGGACATATCGGCAGGCGAGCGCACCACCGCAGTCGTGCTGATCACGCCCGATGACGGTCCGAGCGGTGCAAGCGCCAACAGGATCGCATCCTGTTTCGCCAGATTGGCATTCACCCGCTCGAACACCTTGCCCGCTGCAAGGGCACGATCCATATGAGCGATGTCGTCGAAGATGTAGGGGAGGCGCACGCCGTAGATGAACGGGTCCACCTGCGCCACGGATCGCACATCGGCCAGGGAGATTTCCAGCAGACCGGTCGAGATCTGGTCAAAAATTTCCGCCTCGTTGCCGATCGACCCGCGTGGAAGCTCACGCACCTCCATGCCGGCCTCGGTCAGCGCATTGCCGAAAGCATGAGCCCAGTTGTACGATCCGGAGGTTTCCAGATCCGGTTTGCTGTCCAGTGCGATTTTGACCTCCGCGAATGCGGATGTCGACATTGCCATCAGTGTTGCCACTGCTATTGCCTTGAGTTTCATTGGACGTCCTCCCTTTGAATGCCTAGTTGACTGAAAGCTCGAACAGGCGTGGCAGACTGAGACTGATCGCAGGCCAATAGACCAGCGCCAGCAACAAAAGCACCTGAACGAGGATGAATGGCAGCGTGGCATAGGCCAACCGCCAGTAGTTGAGTGATGTGAGTGCTGAGACCACGACCAGACATTTCCCCAAGGGGGGCGTGATCAGTCCGATACAAAGATTAAAACACAGCACAATCCCGAGATGAACAGGACTGATTCCCTGTTCGAGTGCCTGTGGCACGAACAGCGGGACAAGAAGTGTCAGGGCAACGGGTGTATCCATGAACATGCCCGCAATCAGAAAGATGGCGGCCAGAAAGAACAGATAGCGTGTGCCGGTCAAGCCGAAGGATTCGACCCAATCGGCGAGAGCCTGAGACCATCCGAGCTGGCCCGCCAGATATCCCAACACGGAAATCGCGGCAAGTATTATGAAGATGGTGCCGGTCATGCGTGCCGTTGCTTCGACGGCATCAAAAATCATGCGCCACTTGAGCCCCGCGTAGAACTGTCCTGCCAGCAGCGCCACAAGAACGGCGATTGCGGAACCTTCAGTCGGCGTGGCCAGCCCGAAAACAAGAGATCCAAGGATCACCACAGGCAGACAAAGAGCGGGGGCTGCATGCAGCAAGCTCGGCAAAAAGCGCGGCAGGTCATCGGATTTTCCGCCCGGGTGCTTTTTAACGATTGCGATGACGGCATTTAACAACATCAAGGCAGCAGCCAGCAAAATACCGGGTACCACACCGGCGATGAACAAGGCCGCGACAGAAGTACCAGTCAATCCGCCATAGATGATCATGATGATCGACGGGGGAATGATCGGCCCGATCATGGAAGAGGCCGCGGTGATCGCGCCCGCATAATGGGGGTCATAACCGCGCGCCTTCATCTCCGGCACAAAGGTCCGCGACAGAGCGGCGCTGTCGGCGATTGCCGATCCGGAAATGCCCGCAAAGAAAACACTGGTCAGAATGTTTACGTGCCCGAGCCCGCCACGGAAACGGCCGACAATGGACATGGCAAAATCAATGAGGCTGCGGGTAACGCCGGCGCGGCTCATGATTTCAGCGGTCAGAATAAACAGCGGCATCGCCATGAAGGCAAAGACATCGAGCTGGGCGAAGATACGCTGGGGCAGGATGGACAGAAACTGGGTTTTCCCGACGGCAACAAAGGTCAGTACCGATACGGCACCCATCATATAGGCAAAGGCCGTACCGCTGATGAGCAAGACAACAAAGACAATTGGGATCAACCACATGATATATGTCCTGTCACACGGCCGTTTGCATCGACGACGGGTCCTGCCGTGTAACGTCGCCCATGATGGGGGGATGGGTCACGATCGAGCGCGGGTCAACGGTGGGTGGATTGAGCTTTTTCAAATCCAGCCGGGGCCGGGCTGTTTCAACAGATTGACCGAACAGCGTCTCAAAGGCCCTGGCCGATGCCAGGAGTTTTTCATCCTCGCGCACCGCTCCAAGTATCTGCAACCCGAACGGCATTCCGTGGGAGTCAAGCCCGGAGGGGAGTGTAATGGATGGTCCGCCTGTCAGCGATCCACGATATGTCAACGCCAGCCAGCGATAGTAGGTGTCCATGGACTGGCCATCAATTCGAGTTGCGTGGGATTGCGTCCACGGAAACGGTGAAACAGGTGAGGTCGGCAACACAATGACGTCGATATCGGACATCACCGCATTGAATTTCCGCAGAATTCTTGTCTGTTCAAGATGCGCCCAAGCACGATCCGCCAGGCTCATGGAGAGGCCGAGCGCGACGTTGGCGGCGATATTCGGGCCGAACTCATCCGGCGTTTCCCGGAGTGCCGCACCAAAGGCAGCCACGAAGCTCTCTGCGCGAAGGATGTCAAAGGTGCGGTCCATGTCGCCCAGGTCGAGGTCTACGGCTCGGCACTCCTTGACGTGAGGTCTCAGGGCATCAACGCGTGCCCGAAAGGTCTCCCGAATGACCGGATCCACCGGTGCGCCGCCAAAATCCTCGCTGACACCAACGCGAAGGTCGCGAGGCTCGACCTGAGCAAGCCGGGCAAAGCGATCAGGATCGGCTGGCGCGGACAATGGATCGTCCGGATTGTAGGACTGGCATACCCCAAGCATGAGCAGAAGGTCATCCATGGTGCGCGCCATCGGGCCAAGCACTGAGATGCCGGACCAACCGAGTGGCCGTGTCGGGTGCGCAATGACGTCAACCGAGGGGCGGAAGCCGACGATGCCGCACAGAGCGGCAGGCAGCCGCAGCGACCCGCCCGTGTCTGATCCGGTACACAATGGCAGAAGATCAAGGGCCAAAGCGGCAGCCGAACCGCCTGACGATCCGCCTGCGATAAGGTTCGGATCGAACGGATTGCAGGTGGCGCCCCAGACAGGATTGCGGCTGTTTCCACCGGCGCCAAGTTCCGGAACGTTGGTTTTTGCAAGGATTATGGCGCCAGCTTCGCGCAGGCGCGCCACCATCGGCAAATCCTGATCAGGAACGTTTGCGCGAGCGCGCGCACTCCCATGCGTCGTCAGAAGTCCTTTGGTGTCTTGCAGGTCTTTCACGCCGATAGGTAACCCGTCGAGCGGCCCTTTCGGAGTTCCGGACTGCCAGCGGCGTGTTGCCTCGACAGCCTGCGCTCTCGCGCCTTCGGCATCAAGAGCGGCAATGGCGTTTATGACTGGGTTGAACCGCTTGATGCGTTCAAGGCAAGCGTCGACCACCTCGACTGGTGTGGTCTCATGGCGAGCAAATGCCTCGAGCAGTTTTACTGCAGGCAGTTCGGCGAGCGTGAGGTCAGGCATGCGGTGAGGCAGCCCGCTCGATGGCGACTGATTTCATATTGGACTCCTCCCAAAGCTCCAAGTCCATAATGCTAGTTGGGGGAGACATCCGGGAAAATTGAATTCTTTGCCGCTTACCATAACTAAATGGAATGGTCTTAAGTGTTGAGGTTGGTTTTATTTCCGCTCGCACTCTGAATCAGGCACTGCATGAACAGCTCGAATATGCCGTCGGGTATCTTCTGATCCGGCATCCAGAAACAACGCGCTTCCGACAGGAAACCTTCTGTGTCGAGCGAGAGCACGACGATATCGCCGCGTGCTGCGTGGATTTGCGCCAGACTTTCGGGAAACAACCCGAGTGCAGGCAATTTGCGCATCAGTTCCAGGTTCAGGGTCAAGGAGGCTGAAGCGATGGTGTTTTGCGGCAGCAACAAACCGTTACGAGCAAACAACGCATCCACTGCCTGGCGGGCGATCGAGTTCGATTGGGGTAGTATCCATGGCCAATCGGGAACAGACTGCCATGAAATATCGCTTTTGCGCGCCAACGGATGCCCTCGTCCGGCAACAACGACGATAGGCTCCTTGAACAAGGCAGTTTGCCGGATGCCCGGCAGTTCCATCGGTTGCCAGATCCGGGCGATCAGAAGGTCGATCTTGCCGGCAGTGAGCTCCGGGAGCAGCGACACGAAGTGGCCTTCGATCACCGCGATATTGGCCTTGGGAGCGCTGCCTTTCATCAAGGCGATTGCCTCAGGCAGAAGCAGCGGAGCTACCGAGCCGACGGCACCTACTGTTACTGAGCCGGACACACCTCTCGCCATGGCGTCGATGTCAAATGCGGCGCGGTCTATCTGGCTCAAAACCAATCTGCCATGCTCGGCCAGTTTGAGGCCTATCGGAGTAAGATGGAGTCGGTTTCGGTCCCGTATCACGATGGAAGCGCCTACGATGCGCTCCAGTTCCGCGATCTGTTTGGAGATCGCGGGCTGCGTGACATTGAGGGCTTCGGCAACACGCGCCACAAGTCCCAATTCGGCAAGACTGGTGATCATACGCAGATGGCGCGTGGTCAGCCTGGTGTGCCAATCCGAGTTCGAAATGCTCAAGCCTCCTCGTCATCTTTATGCCCTGGAACGCCTCTGATTATAACTCTTTCTTATCATGACCAAAGCCGGTTCCCACCTCTGGCGAGGCATTCACGCACGTTTTTATCCCGGATAGAGAGCGTAATTCCAGAGCCTGCTTAGCGCTGCGCACGTGCCCTACAGGACCATCGTGCCGCGGAAGGTTCTCTCGCAAGTCCTTCAAGAAAAAGATGGATCACGAAGACAGGCCCGGCGGGCATAAAGGGCGCTCGGGCCGTGCCACGAGACTGGGGTGGCGTGGAGGAAACGGGGAGCTGCTTAGGGTGTGGACTCATAAAATTATGCTTTCAGGTCGTTCAGAAAATGATTGGCGCCAAGGCGCAAGATCGCAGGAAACCTTTCTGGTTTTCGAGATTTTGCAACGCTGGAGACAGTCGCTTTCTGAACGATCCGAAGGACATCAATCCGGCTGCGAAGAGCCGCGTCAAAGCCTTTGCCCCATGCACCAGCATGGCTCTTCAGGCTTTTCCTTGCTCTGCTTTGTCGGATTGATGCCTGAAAGTACAATTTTATGGGTCCACACCCTAAGGCGGCGTCCTGCAGGCCAACGGCGAAATGATGAGTGAACCACCATCGACCCGGCCCACATCGCCCAGGCCGTCGTCTACATGGCCAGCCTGCCGCTGGACGCCAATGTCCTGACCCTGACGGTCATGGCAACGAAGATGCCGTTTGTGGGGTGGGGGTAGGGGGGAGGTCTGTTTGGCATGGTGTGTGGAGCGGGCTTTCTGTGCAAAATGAACAGATGGCCGCAAGGCGCCAGAGAACCAGCCACTCCTGAATTATAAAGGGTTTCAAAAGATTTCTGAGAAAGAATGGCCACTACGGGGTAAGTAGGAGCTGCAAATACTATTGATCTATGTTTTTCAGTCACCAGCTGCCACGCAGCTGAATATTAGCGGACTGCCGCGAGTTTTTGCGATTTCTGATCTTAATATATGCTCCCGTCGCATATCCATGTTCGGAGCGAATCTTTGAAAGCCTTAATTCACGCTATCCGTCAGCCCTATCTGGATGCGCAGTTTGGAACCGGTAACGGTTCCTACACCCGATTGATCGAGCGTCCCGGTCTTTGGATGACGCAACAAGAGCTTGATGCGCTCTCTAGCGATCTACGCGCGGTTGCTGGGAGAACCCTGGAGGCAGGGGCGCTCGAATACGGTGTCTTTGCAGCGGACAGATCCCGTATGAACGATAGCATAATCACCGTGATATACAGCGAGAGCGAAGAGCGCCCCGTGGCGTTCAATGCTTTGGCTGTCATTAACGCCGAATACAATGGAAAGCCGACCAAGGTCCTGCACCTTGGGCTGGTCATGGTAGATCCGCAAGCTCGTAGCCAAGGCTTTTCCTGGATTCTTTATGGTCTTACATGCCTGATCCTATTTATCAGGAGTGGTCTCCGCCCTCTCTATATCTCAAATGTTACCCAGGTTCCGGCAATCATTGGAATGGTTGCGGAAACCTTCAGTGATGTTCATCCCGTTCCAGGCGCAGGGCCAGCGCGCGATTTTGCTAAAGTACAGATCGCTCGTTCAATCATGACAGAACACCGGCATGTGTTTGGCGTAGGACCAGAGGCGGAATTTGACGAACAAAACTTCATCATCCGTAACGCATATACAGGCGGCTCTGATGACCTCAAAAAGACTTTTGAAGTAGCGCCGAAACATCGTGACGAGGCCTTTAACGTGTTTTGTCGCGACCAGCTAGACTATGATCGCGGCGACGACTTTCTCCAGATCGGAACAATCGACATCGACGCTATGCGCCGCTACGTGACCAAGTCGGTGCCGCGTCGTTCGCTGGCCAACCTGGCGGCTTTGACGGCACTCGTTCTGTTGCGACGTGCAGTCCTTCCGTTTTTTTACTGGCTCGATGACAGCCGAGCCTACGGATCTTTGAGACCCTGGAAAACATGACATTCAACTACGCGGATTTCACCACGAGAAACCTGGGTTTCGTTACGCCTGAGGAACAGGAACGTCTGCGCGAGGCCACTGTCTTCGTCTGTGGAACAGGCGGTATGGGCGGCGCGGCGATCCTGGCGTTGGTGCGCGCTGGAATCGGGCGTCTTATGCTCGCCGATATTGACGAATTCGAGGTTTCGAATTTGAACCGCCAGGTGTTCTGTACGTTGGCATCAGTCGGTAGCCACAAGGCGGAAGCGACAAGCGCGGCCTGTCTCCAGATCAACCCGGACATCAAGATCGAAGTTTTCAGAAATGAATGGCCAGAGCATGTGGATAATCTTGTCGGTGGCTCGACCGTAGTCATTAACGGAACGGACGATCTGGCCGCTTCCCTTCTGCTCTACCGGACGGCACGAACAGTGGGGAAGGCGGTCATTGACGCATATGCTTCGCCATTGCCATCTGTATATGTCACCCGGTCGAATGACCCTATGCCGGAAGAGCGGCTTGGATATCCGACTCTCGGAACACCTTGGGATCAAATCAGCGAACAGCAACGAGCGGATTCCTTTCTGCGGGAAGCAGAATATGTGATCCTGAATTCATCGTCTCGTCACCATGTCGATCTGGAACTTGCAGGTCAGGTCGCTGCGGGTACACGAAGCCGAATGTCTTTTGCGCCGATGGTCATCTCCACGGGCATGCTGATGGCTTACGAAACGATAGCGCTTATTCTTGAACGCGAAAGTCCGACCGACGCCGCCGGCTGGTTCTTCAATCCGTACAAACCGGCGATCGAAAAGCCACGCAACCGCGTCGCAACCGCACTCATGCGACCGTTCGTAACCAGATTTCTCGCAAAGATGATGGCCAGCGGCACATGATCATGTCGGAAATAGATCTCATAAATACGATAATATCCGTGTCTGCGATTTGTGGCCTCCTGATCCTGCTAAAACGCATTCGCACTTCCGGAGTGAAGAACAACCTGGAAGATCGCTTCGAGGCGATCATCTGGATTGTTTCCGTGTTTCTGACTTCCCGCATTGTCTTCAGTTTCACGGGGGCAGACCTTTTTCGTTTCATGACGTTTGCAACAGCCGCCGTTATTCCCCTCGGTGTGTTGCTGCTAACCGAGCGCCTTCTGCGTCGGCACGCTCCGAGGCCAGCCAAAATTCTGTTGGCGGGTGGCGCTTTCGTCTTCGTCTTGCTTGCTCTGTTTCCCGCCATAACTGCCAGCTTCTTTTTCGCGATGGCCCTGCTCGCGTTTCAGCTTTCCGGCTTTGTGATTGCAGGTGTTCTGGTTGTCCTGCGAGACAGGAGCAGCCTTTCGCCAACCGAAGATATCACGATCAAGCGAGTCAGCCTGTCTCTCGTCGTTATTCTGCCGTGCGTGATGACCGATTTCCAGCTCGTGAAGGTCTGGATGCCAGTTCAGCTTTCAGGGTTGGCAATACTTGTGACTTGCTGGCTTTTCTTGAGCATGTGGCAGCCGAAATTACAACGCAAGATATTCATTACGGTTCTGACCCTTTTTGCGGTGGCGGCCGGTTTAAGTGCAGCTGTGATGGCATGGCGGTATGAGCTGAACGCAACGGAATGGATGCAGACAGCCGCTCTTGTGTTGTCGGTGCACATGCTGGCGTTGATTATCCGTGACGCGCTCTATCTGGCTGAAGCGGAGCGGCAAAACGCGGTGTTTTCCAAAATTGGTTTTGGCGTCGTACCGTCGCTCGAATCCTATCTTGAAGACCTTTCGAGAAGCGGTGTTCTCGATGGAACGCTTCTACTGGGTGAGAGGCATTTATCGGAATTCGACAACGAGGCTATCGGGGCGAGGTTTGGGACCGCGTTAGTTTTAGCATCCGGCGACCTGCCCGTCGAAAGCGCACTGGATACACTGGCCGAGAGCCAGTTGCGAGCGTTGTTCGATCGGTATGCCGCGACCCACCTGATCTTGGTTTCTCGTCTGCCTTTGACGATCGCGGTGATGCGCCAACCCGGATTTACGACCCTTGATATTGATCCGGAATTGCAGGCCGCATTTCGCATTGCTCAACTTGTGTCGCAATGCGAATTGCTCTCTGGCTCATCGACTGCAGAGAAGAGAGGGGCATCATGACGCTGGTGCTACAGAAACATAATTTTGAAGCATTTTTTGAGGCGCCGTTTTCCGCCTACGGTTCAACCTCGCACTATGTCTCGCCGATGAAATTGGATCTGAAGCGATTTCTCTCAACCAAGGAAAACCCGCTTTTTGGAGCTGACGATGAACTGACCTTTTTTACGGCCCATCGGAACGGAAAAGTGCTCGGCCGGATTACCGCCCATGTTCACACAGCCTCCAATGAGGCTCATGGCTGGAACCGGGCTTATTTCGGCTATTTCGATTGCGCCAATGACCAGGAGGCGGCCCGCGCCTTGCTCGGCGCCGCGGAGGATTGGGCGCGGTTACGCGGTCATGAAGAAATCATGGGCAATTTCAATCTCACGGCGATGCAGCAGATCGGGGTGCAAACCGCGATGTTTGACGCTCAGCCATACACGGACCTTGTTTACAGCCCTCCCCATATTGCCGAGTTGCTGCGTGAGAATGGATACAGCGCAGAGTTTCCCATGACCACGTTCGAGCTTGATTTATCCAAGGCGGAGCCTCCCGCAATAGGCACCAAGCAGCAGGCAATTATCGACAACCCCGATTTCCGCTTTGTGCCTGTAACCCGGTCGAACGTTGCCGAACGGATGGAGGATGCACGCCTAATCCTGAATGCGTCATTCGCGAATAACCCAATGTTCGTTCCCGTGTCACGTGAGGAATTTCACTTTCAGGCCCGCGACATGAAATGGATTATGGATCCCCGCATTTCCGCGGTTCTCTATCATCGCGACAAGCCGGCCGCCTGCATCATTTGCGTGCCCGACCTAAACCCCTTCCTGCGCAAGACGCGATCACGGTTCGGCATAACGAGCCTCTTTCACTTTGTCAGACACAAGGTTACCTGCAAGCGTGCGGTCTTGATCTTCTCTGGTGTGATACCGGAATTGCAAGGCCAAGGGGTTAATCCCGTCGTCTTGCACCGGGTTATCCTGGCGATGAAACAGGCGGGCTATGAAAAACTCGGCAACACTTGGATTGGCGACAGCAACAAGGCGAGTCTTGCGCAAAAAGAGAAATCTCATGCGGAGCCTCTGCACAAATTGCATCTATTCAAAAAAGCTTTGTCATGATGGTGCTTTCCTCCGCTGACTTCACAAAACTTGTCGCGAGAGCCAACCTCGCACCCTCGGTACACAATACGCAACCAACGCGCTGGAAGCTTGAAGATGACGGGTCGATCAGCCTTTGGCTGGATCACAACCGGTGCTTGGCCGTCGGTGATCCCGAGGGACGAGACACTCGTCTGAGCTTCGGCGCGGCGCTGGAGGGTACCCGTCTCGCGTTGTCTGAATTCGGCCTCGGTATTCGGTCAAGGGAACTCCTTCCGAGAGGTGACAGCGCAGGCATTGCACAATTGGCGAAAGTGGAGGTTGTCGAGACAGGTCAGATAGACAGGCATGCCAACATCGTCGGGCAAAGGCACACCTGGCGTGGTGGTTTTACCGAGGCCACGGATATTTCTAAACGACAGATTTCGCAGGTCGCTGCGGATCGAGATGACATACTAGTCATTGGAAGCAAACCGGAAATAGCTGCCCTGTCCGAGATGAATGACGAAGCCAGCTTGATGTTTTTCTCCAATACGCCTTACCGTGAGGAACTTCTTTTCTGGATGCGCCTTTCGCGGAATCATGACCAATGGGCCGTAGACGGCCTGAACGCCGAGGCCATGGCGATGAGCCGTCTCGAGGCTTTTGGAGCCGGCATCGTTTTGCGCACGCCCGTTTTCAAAATTCTCAAAGCGCTGCATCTCGCCAGCGGGCTTGTATCGGAAAAAAAGAGGTCCATGACCTCCTCCGCGATCCTGCTCTTTCATCGGCCCTATGATGAGGACCCGCTCGATAATGGCGTCGCGTTTTATGGTCTGCTGCTGGCTCTTGCAAGCGTGGGGCTTTCCGCCTGGCCGATGTCGGTGCTCGCCGATCATCCTGATTGGCGCGCCGAGCTTTGCAGTCGATTTGGTGTCGCGGACGATAGAAGGCTGGTCAATGTCCTCCGCGTCGGTCCGACGCCGTCTGGCGCCGAACTCGAACGTGCCCGAATCCCCGCGAAAGATCTTATCCTGTAGATCAGAGCAATTTAAGGTACTCCAGCAACGCCCGCTTGGCGTCATCGCTCAGTCCGGAAAACTCCTTTTCATGCCCCTTGCTGTCGAGACCGAACGCTGTCGTGTCCACTAGGGCCGGTTCGGACCACGGCGTGTAACCATCGGGTGTCGTCCAGCTTCCATCGGGTTGCGGATCGCCGGCAATGCCGACTTTCTCCAAGTCCAGCCTATGTCCGCCAACATTGAACCGCGTCGGTCGCGTTTCCGGGTTCATCATATGCCATAGCGTCGGCACGCTACCGTTGTGAAAATAGGGAGCGCTGGCCCAGAGCCCGATCAAAGGCGGGGCCGCATAGGTGTCGACCGACCGGGCCGAAATGTATTTCCCGAAAAGTGAGGCGTTGACCGCGCTTGAGATTTCACTCGTGAGCAAACGGGCGCGCTGCGGATCCGTACCAACATTCCCTTCCCAGTTGGGGAAAGAGGTCAGTGCCGGTGTTTCGAGGCTGTCATTGTAAGTGCCGTGGCATTCAGCACATTTGTTTCTATAGATCTCGCCGCCTTCTGCGAGGAGGGAGGGGTCGATCAGGCCGGGGAAAGGCTGAGGCTTGTAATCCTTCATCCAATCCGTAATCCAGAAGGCAGGCTCAATGGACGTTTCTGCGACCTCTGGGGTAACGCCCATACTCGGGACAGTGAAATAAGCAATAATCCCCGCCAGCCCGCGCCGATGCCGTGGGTTGATGTCTTCGGCTTTGACGGTGGCTGTATGGTCGATACCCGGAATGGCATAGGTGCCGGTATTGAGCAGCTTGTAGCGCCACAGTCGCCCTCCCAGATCGGGTACCGAGTTGAATATGCTGTGCTCCAAAACAGTGCCTTTGGGGATCAGGCCGAGCCTGTTTTTGAGGGAGTCGAGCCCGTTTGTTGCTCCAGCCAGGCTGGCTCGAAATGGCAGCAACCGGCCGATTTCGGCATCCCGTTGATCCACGGTTTTCTTTAACTCGGGTAAAATGAAGTTGCGCAAGGTGAAGTTCTCGCGCCATCCGGTTTCCGGATAAAGCCGGTCTACCGCGGCCATCAGCAAATCGGGATCCCCGCTCCAGTCCCGCATCGCTCCAAAAAGTGTCGACGTATAGGCTTCCAGGTTGATGGAGCCATTCGGCATGCCAAGCCAAACATGGTTTAGGTTAGGCATCCCATTTGCGTCATACATTACGCTGCTATGACATGCAGCACAGCCGATATTGCCGATCGTTGCGCCAATTGGAGGAAACATCCGACCCGCAAAACCAACATTCTGACCGACTGGATACTGGATTTCAGGTGCTTCTAGATCTTCAGGCCAATTGCCGAATGACTCCGGAGAATGGAAGCCAAACCGACGAAATATGGCCTTGAGGTCAACCTCGCCAACGAGATCTAAGTCACCATCAACGGCGCTTAAAGCAAGAGCGGCCGTCACGAGTTTCCACGGCGATGCTGAAACGCGCAGTGTATCTGACGTCAGACTGGAGAAATCGCCGAATGCAAAATATGCGATGCCGCGATGGTGGTCGGTTCTTAAATTTTCCTTGACCGCAGTATATTCAACCGAGGTTCCCGAAAACCGATCAAGCGGAAAGGAAAAGGCAGCAAACGCGAGTACAATCAGGGAAAAACCCAAAAAAAGATATTTTTTTCGAATCTGTAAATTCATAAGCGAAATAGCCTTGTTTGAACCTGTTCTTTTTTATCTCAAAGACATGAATGGAAAATTGCGGCCCATTGTGAAATTAACTCAGTCATTGTTTCGGCAGGTTGTAGGTAAGCTACACTCTCTCCCCCTCCATATTGCCCACCCTCGCAAAACGTGCCAGCCTTCGGGGGAGGAGGAGAGCCATGCCTGAGATATCCAGTGACCGGGATTGCCAGACCGTCATCACCACCTTCGAAATGACGCCGGGGACCTGTTTCGACCTTCTGGACGAGCTGAAGGATGCCTACGAGGAGTTCATCCGTCATCAGCCGGGGTTCATCGGCGCGGGGCTTCATGTCAACGACGCGCAGACGCGCATCGCCAACTACTCGCAGTGGCGGCGGCGGGAGGATTTCCTGGCGATGCTGAGATCGCCGGAAATGCGCGCGCGCAACCGCCGCATCAGCGGACTGTGCAAGAGCTTCGAACCGGTGATGTATGACGTCGCGGAGAGCTTCGAACGGGCCTGAAGGCGTGTTTCAGCAGGCTGCGCCCTTGCTCCGCATGACTCCCCGGGCGCAGCGGAGCGCAGACCCGGGGTCCACTCTCGGTGCCGCTTGTCTGGAAGCTGAGCGTATGGGGCAGTCTCTGCAGACATCCAGCAGAAGCTCTGGAAACGAGTAGGCCCCGGCTCTGCGCTGCGCTTGTCCGGGGCGACAGCCGTGGGCTTTGCGGGCTCGGGATCATCCGTAACCGCGAGCGATTGCCACTCCGGGCATCCCCGGCCTTGAGCCGGGGTCTTTCTCTCATTTATCTGATTTCAGGAGAGGTCCCGGCTCAGGGCCGGGACAGCGCGGTATATGTGGCGGGTGTCCGGTCTCGTTCCGGGGGAATAGCCGAGGGGGATGCGGGTTCGGGATCATCCGTATCCGCAGGCGGCCACCACACCCTGCATCCCTGGCCTTGCGCCGGAGTCTCTCTCGGCTTCGGTCGATCTCGGGAAAGGTCCCGGCTCAGGGCCGGTACGGCGCGGGAGGTGTGGGGGGAGTGCTACGCAAGCCGAGGCTATTGACGTTGCGGCGGAAGCTTTCCGCGTTCAGCCGTCTTTCCGGAAAGGCGCGTGCTCGGCGAGGGCGGCGTTTTCGTGCTCTACCGCGGCGCGCTCGTGTTCCAGGAAATCGGCGATCGCGTCGTGCAGGCCCTCATGGGCGATCCAGTGGGCGGAATAGGTGGTGGCGGGCAGGTAGCCGCGCGCCAGCTTGTGCGCGCCCTGCGCCCCGGCTTCCACGCGTTTCAGGCCGTGGGCGATGGCGAAATCGATGGCCTGGTAGTAGCAGAGCTCGAAATGCAGGAACGGATGGTGTTCCGTGCAGCCCCAGTTGCGGCCGAACAGCGTGTCCGAACCGATGAAGTTGAGCGCGCCGGCCACATACCGCCCATCACGTTTGGCCAGCACCAGAAGCGTGCGGTCGGCCAGCCGTTCGTTGATCAGCGAGAAGAATTCGCGGTTGAGATAGGGCCGGCCCCATTTGCGGCTGCCGGTATCCAGGTAGAAAGTGTAGAACGCGTCCCAATGGGCCTCGGTCAGGTCAGCGCCGGTGGCCCATTCCACCTCCAGGCCCTCGGCGCTCAGCGCTTCGCGGCGTTCCTTGCGGATGGCCTTGCGCTTGCGCGAGGCGAGATCGGCCAGAAAGCCTTCGAAACTGTCGTAGCCGTTGTTTTCCCAGTGGAACTGCTGGTCGGTGCGCTGCAGGTAGCCGAGTTCGCCGAGATGGTCCCATTCCGGTTTCGTCAGGAAGGTCGCATGGACGGAGGATGCGCCGGTCCGCTGGCAGACCTGAACCAGCCCGGCCGCCAGCGCCTGCATTCCGGCTTCCCGGTTGACGCCGGGCCCGGTCAGGAACCGTCTGCCCGTGGCGGGGGTAAAGGGCACGGAGACCTGCAGTTTCGGGTAATACTCGCCGCCCGCCCGGTGAAAGGCTTCGGCCCAGCCGTGGTCGAAGACATATTCACCCTGCGAATGGCTCTTCAGATAGGCGGGCACGGCGCCCAGAACCGCACCTGCATCGTCTTCCAGCAGCATGTGCCGGGGCAGCCAGCCGGTTTCGGCGGTGGCGCAGCCCGAGGCTTCCAGCGCTTCCAGAAACGCATGCGACAGAAAGGGGTTGAAGGCGGCTTCTTCGGCCAACGGCCCGGCATCGTCCGCCAGAGCGGCGGCCAGGTCGTCCATGCCGGAATATTGAGTGGCGTCTTTTTGCAGAACACCGCCATCCGTCATCTGCCAACCGGGATTGGCGACCCGGTCCCACGCCTCTGCGGAGACATCCTTCAGCGACGACAGGATGCGCAGGGTCACGGTCTGTTCCGCGCCTGCCGACGCCGGAGCCTTGCCGTCCTTGGAGGGGGATGAGGTCATGCGTCAGAAAGAACCACGATTTGAAACCATGACCGAAATGTAGCGCCGCCATTTTGCAGCGCAAGAGGCGCGGGCACGTCTTGCGTCAAATCGTGGGTTTTATGTCCGGATCGAAACCCTCGAAAACGATCTGGTCGGCATATTTCGCAGCCTTTTCGCGCTGCTCGCGGGTGCGCACCGTCCAGCACATGATCGGAAGCTTCCACAGCGTGTGCAGCAGGCTGGGCCCGGCCTTGGGCAGGTCCTTGATGCCGTAGGAGATGAAATGCGGCCTTGTGCGCGGCGCGTGCAGGATATGGCGCAGGATGAACCGGTCCATGCGGCCGTGCAGGCCGTATGTGGGGCCGGGTTCGGCCGCGTCCGCCACGATGCCGCGCAGGACGGAGGGGTTGTGGCTCCGGGCGATGGACAGCATGTCCGGGTCGAAGGTCTTGATCGCCGCCGCCCCCTTGTATGCCGCGACCTGGTCAATCACCCGGCGCACGAAGGCGCCCTGGGCGTCGCGGCGCAGCAGCGACTTGATCTCGATGACCAGCGGAACCTTGCCGTCGACAAGGTCGAACAGATCCTGCAGCAGCCACAGGCTGTTGGACCCGGTCTTCATGTGGATCCGAACCAGATCGCGCGCGGTCTGCTCGATGACCTTGCCGGTGCCCTCCGTCAGCCGGTCGAGCGTGTAATCGTGGAACACCAGCGCCTCGCCGTCGGCGGTCTCCTGAACGTCCACCTCGATGGCAAAGTCTTTCTCCACCGCGGCGGCGATGGCGGCAGGCGTGTTCTCGATGATGCCGTTGTCCGCATCGTGATAGCCGCGATGCGCGATCGGGCGGGCGAATATCGCCTGGAGGTCCGGGGTCATGGCTTGGGTCTTGGTCAAGAGGGAAGTGCCAGAAAGAAAATCAGTCCGCGATTTCGAAAATCGCCTCGATCTCCACGGCCGCGCCGAAGGGCAGGGAAGCCGCGCTGACGGCGGAGCGGGCGTGCCGGCCCTTGTCGCCCATGGCGTCCACCATGAAATCGGAAGCGCCGTTGATTACCTGCGGCTGCTCGGTGAAATCGGCGGTCGAATTGACGAAGCCGACGATCTTGACGAGACGCGCGGCTTTCTCGAGATCTCCGAGGGCGGCCTTTGCCTGCGCCAGAAGGTTGATGGCGCAGAGCTTTGCGGCCGCCTTGCCGTCATCGACGCTGACATCGGCGCCAAGCTTGCCGGTGACCTGGATCTTTCCGTCTTTCATCGGCAATTGGCCGGAGATGAAAAGCTGGTTGCCGGTTCTGACGAAAGGAACGTAATTGGCTGCGGGCGCTGCGGCCTCCGGCAGGGTGATCCCGAGGTCGGAAAGGCGGGCTTCTACGGTGCTCATGAGGGGTCTCCGCGCTGGTGTGTCTCGTTGAATTCTGCTGTCCGCAGGCCTATGTGAGGTTGTCCGGTGTCTTGGCGTAATTCGCCGGACCTGACAAGGCCAAATTCTTCGTCGTCGCGGCAAGGAAGCTGTGGAGGAGGCGGCATCGGCCTGCCGGAAAATGCCGCTTCCGGTATATTCGTGCGAGATATGCCCCGCACCTGAAGTTTTCACGCGCGGCTGTTCATTCGCTCTGGCGAAACAGGCGGTTTGCCGCATAATGTCCGGCACGGGCCCTCGCGGCTCTCGAGTGTCCGGGCGAATAAGAGGTTTGATTGATGCAGTGCGTTCCCAAGTCCGTATCCCTGACCTTCCGGGGTGTGCTGCTGGCTCTTGCCGCCTCGTCCGTCGCGGCGAGCGGGGCTGTCGCCGGAAACATGGGATCGGCCGCGGCTTATAAGCTGGTGCCCCACCGGGCCGTCTACGACATGAAGCTCGGCGACATGGAAGAGCAGTCCGGCATCGCGGGACTGAACGGGCGGATGGTCTATGACTTTTCGGGCAGCGCCTGCGAAGGCTACAGCGTCAATTTCCGCTTCGTGACCGAGTTTCAGGACGCCAACGGCGGTTCGCAGATCACCGATCTTCAGACCACCTCCTTCGAAGAGCCAAAAGCTGCAGGCTATCAGTTCCTGTCGAAGACCTTCGTCGACCAGGAACTGGTCGAGGCAACGCGCGGCACGGCGCGCGCGGGCACCGGCACGAAGACGGTCGAACTGAAGGAGCCTTCGGAAAAGTCACTTGAAATCGGCCGCGAGGTGCTTTTTCCCACCGAACATCTTCTCGCGGTGCTGAAATCAGCCGACGAGGGCGTGCATTTCCTGGCGGCCGACATCTATGACGGCGCGGAAACCGGTGAGAAGGTCTATGCCACCACAACGGTGATCGGTTCCAGAACGCTCAGCCCGGTCAAACCCGGAGCAAAAGGGCCGGAAGCGCCGCTGTCAGGGCTGCATTACTGGCCGGTGACCGTGGCTTATTTCGATCCGGCCGAAGAGAACGCCAGCGGCGAACTGCTGCCCGTCTATCAGCTGTCCTTCTGGCTTTACGAGAACGGCATCAGCGGCAAGCTGAAACTCGACTATGGCGACTTCACCATCCAGGGCCAGATGACGGCGCTGGAACTCTATGACGAGGTCGAGTGCCCCCGGCATTAGGGACCTTCCCGGCAGGTGCCGTAGCCTGACGGTAGAGTCAGGTCTTTCTTGATTTTTCCGCCATCTTGGCCGCATGGGTCAGGCCGAGTTCAACAGCCGATTTACCGAATTTGTCCCGCAGCCGGTCAACGGCCAGTTCGGCGTTCTTGCGCCGCTCGGCGGACTGATCGAGAAGATCCTTCGGGTCGGCGCGTTCGGCAGGCTCCAGGTCGCTGACGCCGATGCCGATCAGCCGGAATTTCCGGCCGTCGGTTTCGATTTCAAGCAGGGCCTCGCCGGCGGCGTAAATCCTGTCGGCAAGCTGCGTTGGATCAGCCAGATGCCGTGCGCGCGTGGTGGTCTTGAAGTCGGCCGTCTTCAGCTTCAGCGTTATTCCGCGCCCGCACAGCTCCGATTTCTTCAACCGGGCGGAGACCTTTTCCGACAGGCTGCGCAGGATCGGCCGCAGCGTGTCCAGATTGGAAATATCCGTCCGGAACGTCGTTTCCGACGAGACGCTCTTCGCGCCCCGGCCCGGTTCGACGGAGCGCGTGTCCTCGCCGTTGGAAAGCTTGGCAAGACGCAGTCCGATCGAGCCGTAGCGGCGCGCCAGATCCACGGAGTCCATGGTCTGCAACTGGCCGATGGTACGGATCCCGTCTCTTTCCAGTTTCTGCTGAAACACCTTGCCGACACCCCAGATACGGCCGACGGGCATTGCCGCCAGCACGGCTTTCGCTTCCCCCGCGCCGATCACCGAAAAGCCGCGCGGTTTTTCAAGTTCTGACGCCAGCTTTGCCAGGAATTTGTTCGGCGCCAGGCCGACGGAGGTGCTGATGCCGATGTCCCTTTCCACATCGCGGACAAATTTGGAGAGCGTTTCGGCCGGTGTCGCGTGGTGAAGGCGCTGTGTTCCCGTCAGGTCGAGAAACGCCTCGTCGATGGAAAGAGGCTCCACCAGCGGCGTCAGCGCACGCATGCGTTCGCGGATTTCCTTGCCCACGCGGGCGTATTTCTCCATGTCTGGCTTGATGACCACGGCATCGGGACAGGCTTCCAGCGCCTTGAACATCGGCATGGCGGAGCGCACGCCGTAGATGCGGGCGATGTAGCAGCAGGTCGAGACGACCCCGCGCTGGCCGCCGCCAACGATCACCGGCTGGTCGCTAAGCTCCGGATTGTCGCGCTTTTCAATGGCCGCGTAAAAGGCGTCGCAGTCGATATGGGCAATCGACAGCATGTCGAGTTCCGCATGCCGCACAAGCCGGGGGCTGCCGCAGGACGGGCAGCGGGGGGAGGCCGACTTGAAGCGGTTGCCGCAGTCCCGGCAAAGGGCTCGATTTTCCGGAACCATATGGATCACAACAGGGGCTGGCGGGGAGGTTTGCAGCCCCGCTTGAGTCATTACTGGTCCAGAATACCGCTGATGAAGGCCGCCGTCTCCTGCCAATCGCCCGTCACGAGATCAATATGGCTTTCCTGCAGCAGCGATCCCCGGAACCGGGCATCGGCGACGAACTGGATCTGGGTGGCTGCAGGCAACGAGGCGCTCACCGAGCTGTGGTTGGTCGGGCTGTCGTCGATGAAGACGAAGGGGCCGGGGCGCCCGGCGGCAAGTGCGGCGACCGCGCCGCCCTTGGGGCCGGAATTGGCAAGCACCGGATAGGGGATACCCATGCCCGACAGCAGTTTTTCGCGCTGCGGCTTGTTGTGACCGCCGGGCAGATTGGTCAGCAGCACGATTTCCCAGTCCCGCGAAAGGTCGCGCAGGGCGGCATCGGCGCCCGCAACCATGTCCTGCCGATGGCTGGTTTCATCGAAAAAGGCCAGCAGGTGTCGGCGCACATCGTCCGCCGGGAGCGTGGTTTGATCCGCCTTGCGGCCGATATTGCCCGTCAGCCGGTATTCATGCTTCAGAAAGGCAAGATCCCGTGCATCCAGATAGGCTTCCAGGTGAGTGATGAAGTGAAGGATCACCTCGTCGACGTCGCAGATGATCAGCGGCCTGTCGACAACGGGAAGAGCGTGGATCTGCTCCAGAACCTCCGGCAGGACCGGCGTGGGTTCAGGCATGGTCTTCCTGCCCTCCGGCAAGGGCATACCGCGCGGCGGCCATCATGGTCGGCCTGACACCGGCATTTTCGCAAAATGCCAGCAGGAGCGCTTCATCCATCATGTAGAATTCAAGCACTCCGGCCAGAAAACCGGGCTCTTGCGCCGCTTCCCTGATCACTTCCGGCCCGATACCGGACATGGCGAGAAAACGCCCGACTTGTTCCGGATCCCGGCTGAGCTGCAGAAGTGCTTCCGTGGCGATACCTTGCGCTTCTTCAACGGACAATGACTTCGCCTGTAGATTTTTCATTGTGTTTTTTTGCCTTTCTGAAACGATTCCGGGTTAGAACAAACCTAATGTAGGCCGCACGAAGGTTCTACCGCGGACAATAAAACGCCGCGAGAATGATAATTGGGACCGGCTTTCTGCCGGATAAAGGGCCGGAAATATGGCGAAAACCGTGTTGATCGTAGAAGACAACGAGCTGAACATGAAGTTGTTTCATGATCTGCTCGAAGCACACGGTTACAATACCTTGCAGACCCGCACCGGGATTGAAGCTCTGCAACTGGCCCGTGAAAACCATCCGGATCTGATCCTGATGGACATCCAGTTGCCTGAAGTCTCGGGGCTCGAAGTCACCAAGTGGATCAAGGAAGACGAGAATATCGCCTCGATCCCGGTCATCGCGGTGACGGCTTTCGCCATGAAGGGCGATGAAGAACGGATCCGCCAGGGCGGCTGCGAAGCTTACATTTCCAAACCGATTTCTGTGGCGAAGTTTCTGGAAACAGTGCGCGCCTACCTGGGCGAAGCCTGAGCCGGGACTACCCGCAGCCGTGTTCCGGCGAAAGAATTCCGCAAGGTTTCGTACGAGCGCAAGTATGCGGTCACGGTCTCCGATGCGGCGAATCAAAGTGTCGCGCCTGCCTCGACGGTCATATTAAGGTTACAGATTTACTAAGATCATATTGTTCCTGTGCAAATTTTTTGGAAAGTGTTGCATTCAGGTTGCAATAGGGTAGTGTGACCTCAGATTGGGGATAACCCCGATGGTTTATTTGGCGAGGGCGCTGCTGCCGTCGTGACTATCCAGACATGAAGATACCCCTCGGAGTGCTCAGGTCCGCCGCATCTCCTGGGTCCGTGGGGCAGGTCGGCAGGGAACCGGCCGAAGAGTGGCCTCCTCGAATGCCGTGTTCCCGCCGACCACTTTTTTCCGCCATATCCGTCTGAAATGAGCCTGGAGGCCCGGCCTCCGGGTCGTCAGGTTGTATTTATTTGGACGGTTCCCGTGGTGGTCGTCACGCCGGGCCGGCGGGGAAACGAAAAACCCGCCGGAAAGGCGGGTTCTTGCAAACACAGTCTGAAAGCCGGATCTACTTGA
This sequence comes from uncultured Roseibium sp., assembly GCF_947496995.1. GTDB lineage: Bacteria > Pseudomonadota > Alphaproteobacteria > Rhizobiales > Stappiaceae > Roseibium. Next base: position 739,078 of record NZ_CANMFD010000002.1, on the reverse strand, counting down.
TCTTGGCTTCCTTGAACTCGACATGCTTCTTTGCAATCGGGTCGTATTTCTTCTTGACCATTTTTTCGGTCATCGTGCGGGAGTTCTTCTTGGTGACATAGAAGAATCCGGTGTCCGCCGTGGAGAGCAGCTTGATCTTGATTGTTGTCGCCTTGGCCATGGCCTTGGATCCTGTTCCTTGTTGTAGAGCATAGGGTTCTTGCGGCCAGATGGCTGGCGGTGAATCTGCCCCGATGTCTGAAATCAGCGCGAAACCTACTCATCGGTGCGTGAAAGTCAAGCGCTCCCTGCCGTTCGCGGCATGATTTGATGGATTGAGAGGAAAAAACACCGGGGTGGAGCGGGGCACGCGGTCCGCATCCGTCCACCGGCTTTTGCTTACGCGAGCTTTGGAGACCGGCAGGCAACCGCCTTGATCTCCACGATAGCGCCTTCCCGGACAAATCCGTTGACCTCTATCGCGGTCCAGGCCGGATAGGGCTCTTCGACAAATTCCGCCCGGATTGCCTTGAACATCTCGAGATGAGACCGCAGACCGACGTGATAGCTCGTCATGTCGACAAGCGCACCATAGCTGAGGCCGTCTTTTGCCAGCACCAGTCCAACCTTTCGGAACGCGTTGCGGATCTGCGTCTCCGGATCCTTCGGCAGGTCTCCATTTGGCTCCGCGCCGGTGAAACCGGTCAGGAATATAAAGTCGCCGCAGGCAAGGCCCGGAGACATCTTCCAGTCCGTGTAGTAGGGCTTCAGTTCTTCGGGAACGACCGCGTGCATTTTCATGAGAAAAGCTCCTGATTTTCCGGATTCAACGCATCATGCGTCAGTATGGAAGACCGGGCGGTGAAAGTCTCGGGTTTTCAGAAGAATGCCCTGCGGATGGTAGCCTAGATAAGCGTCCGCTTGAAGCCGCCCTTGCGGAAGAAGTAGTAGGGGACGGGAGTTGTCGGCGACAGGTCGGGGTCTGTCTCCAGACGCTCTTCCAGGTCGGCGAGGATCCTGGTGGTGATCATCGGCAGTTCCTTGCCGCGCGCCTCTTCCAGGGTGAGCCAGGCGCAGTCCTCCAGCTCTCCGGAGGGTCCCTTGCCGTCCGGCAGGCTGTCGGCGACAGCATCGGCCCAGACGGCCAGGAAACGCGTGTCGAAGCGGCGCGGGCGCTGCGGTGGCGTGATCGCCCGGGCGATCATGCGCATGCCGCCGAGATCCGGCTGGATGCCCCGTTCCGCGAAGGCTTCAAACCCGCTGCCCAGATGGAGAGCCGCACCGGTCGATTTTTTCCCGATGAAAAGACCGGCTTCTTCGTATGTCTCGCGGATCGCCGCCAGCGCGAGGGCCCGGACGCGGGCCGCAGATTTGACGTTCTTCAGATCCTCGGAAAGCTTTGCCTCGACGTCAGGATGATAGGGGGCAACATTCGTAATCCGGGAATCGGACGGATCGACGCGCCCGCCGGGGAAAACGAACTTACCCGGCATGAAGGCATGCCGCATGTGACGCCGTCCCATCAGCAGGCGGACGTTGCCGTCGTCTTTGCGGTCGAGAATAAGCAGCGTCGCGGCGTCGCGCGGCCGGATGTATGGGTAATTACCGGCCTGTTCGTCTTTAGCCAGCTGCTTCTCGAACGATCCGCTCATGAGAGCCTTTCGACAATGGCGGGCGAGGGCGCCGGAACCACCGGCAGGTCGTCCTCCGCGTCCGGATCGAAGCCATGCATGTAAAGCGCCCACTGTAGCCCGATCAGGGCGCCCTTGATGGGACGCATGAGGACGAGGGCGAGAATGATCGTCAGCGGCAACCAAAGGCTCATGTGGATCCATATGGCCGGGTGCCACAGGACTTCCACCGCCAGCAGCGCCGGAATGATGATGTGGCCGACGATGGTGATCGTGAAGTAGGGCGGGGCGTCGTCGGCGCGGTGATGGTGGAACTCCTGCCCGCAATGGGAGCAGGCATGGGCGTTCTTCAGGAAGCCTTGAAACACCTTCCCCTGGCCGCAATTCATGCATTTGTTGGCCGCACCGCGCAGCATCGCCGCCAGGACCGGGCGCGTCGGCTTGGTGCCGGTCAGCTCCGCTGCATCCGGAATGGCATTTGTCTCATAGCGAACCGTCACGAAGACCTCCTGCGTCTGTGTTTGGCTGGCGAGGTCTTTGTACGTCCGCCTTTCGGCGGTCCGCGTCGGGCCTTGGGGGCCGCTTTCCGGATTTGCTTGCCGCCTATGCGGCCGTGACTGATCAGTTCGAATGTCAGCGATCCGGCAAACGGTGCGGCATCGACGAGTCTGACCTCTACCTGATCGCCAAGTTGGTAGGTCTCTCCGGTTTTGTCACCTATCAGCGCGTGCGACCCTTCGTCATAGCGGTAATAGTCGAGACCGATGGTCGAGGCCGGCACGAAGCCGTCCGCCCCGGTATCCTGAAGGCGCACGAAAAGGCCGGATTTCACCACTCCGGCGACCCGGCCCTGGAACGTGGCGCCGATCTGATCGCTCATCCACAGGGCAATCAGCCGGTCTATCGTGTCTCTCTCGGCCAGCATGGCGCGGCGTTCGGCCGCGGATATTTCCGCTCCGATCGCGTCGAGTTTGCTCTCGATGCCGTCCGGCAGCCCGTCTTTGCCCAATCCGAGGGCCGAGATCAGGCCCCGGTGGACGAGAAGATCGGCGTAGCGGCGGATCGGCGAGGTGAAATGCGCATAACGGCGCAGGTTCAGCCCGAAATGGCCGATGTTCTGGGGCGCATATTCCGCCTGTGCCTGACTGCGCAGCACCACCTCGTTGACGAGATGCGCATGCGGCGTGTCCTTCACCTTCGACAGGATGTTGTTGAAGGCGGACGGACGCAGGCCGCCGGAAGAAGGCAGCTTCATGTTGAGCGTGGTGAGAAAGTCCTTCAGGGCTTCCAGTTTCTCGGGCGTGGAGGCATCGTGAACCCGGTAGAGCAGGGCGGTCTTCTGCTTTTCCAGCGTTTCCGCGGCGGAAACGTTTGCCTGGATCATGAACTCCTCGATCAGCTTGTGCGCATCCAGGCGCTCGGGCACATAGACGTGATCGACGGTGCCGTCTTCCTTCAGCTTTATCTTTCGTTCGGGCAGATCGAGATCCAGCGGTTCCCGGTCGTCCCGGCCCCTCTTCAGCACCTCATAGGCTGTCCAGAGCGGCTTCAGGACGCCCTCCAGAAGCGTTTCGGTCTTCTCGTCCGTGACGCCGTCAATGGCCTTCTGAGCCTGAATGTAGGACAGCTTCGCGGCCGAGCGCATCAGGACACGGTGGAAAGTGTGCCTGAGCTTGCGGCCGGACTTGTCGAACACCATGCGCACCGCGAGCGCCGGCTTGTCTTCCTTTTCCCGGAGCGAACAGAGCTGGTTGGAAATCCGCTCCGGCAGCATCGGTATCACCCGGTCGGGAAAATAGACGGAGTTGCCGCGCAGGCTGGCTTCCCGGTCCATCGGCGAACCGGGCGTCACGTAATACGCAACATCGGCGATTGCGACATAGGCGATATAGCCGCCTTCGTTCTGCGGGTCTTCATCCGGTTCCGCGAAAACCGCGTCGTCATGATCCTTGGCGTCGGGCGGGTCGATGGTGATGAGCGGGATCTTGCGCCAGTCCTCGCGCTTGCCGAGCTTGTCGACCGGCTCGGCTGTCTCTGCCTGAGCCTCGACGCTTGCGGGAAAGACATGAGGGATGCCGTGCGACTGAAGGGCGATCTCCGAGATCGCCTTTTCCGACTTCATCGTGCCGAAGCGTTCGACAATCGCGGCCAGCGGATGGCCGTAGCGTCCGGACCGTGTCACCTGAACGCTGACGAGGTCGCCGTCACCGGCGTCCTTGAGATCGGCTGCATCGACATCCAGCTCGCGCTGCTTGCGGTCGATCGGCTCCAGATAGGGGGGACGGTCTCCGTCGCGTTTCCTGAGAATGCCGAGGATCGCTCCCTGGCGTTTTTCCAGCACCTTGATGACCCGGGCTGCGTGTGTCGCTTCCCCGCCGGTCTCCGCCTCGGTCAGACGGATCAGCGCCCGGTCGCCGACGCCCGGCTGTGTGGCCTTGGTCTTGCCGGTCAGGATAAGGATTTTCGGCGGATCGCCCGCTTCCGCGTCCCAGTCCACGGGAACGCCGAGCAGCTCACCATCCCGGTCCCGCTCCACCAGACTGGCGACGAACACCGGCGGCATGTCGCCGGGCCGGATCATTTTCTTGTTGCGCTTTTCAAGAAATCCCTCTTCGGAGAGGTCCTTGAGCATTTTCTTCAGGTGAATGCGGGCACCGCCGATGATGCCGAAATGGCGGGCGATCTCGCGCTTGCCCGCACGCCCCGGGTTGTCCGCCACAAAGGCGAGGATGTCCTCGCGGGAGGGCATCTCCCCGGGGACCTTTGCGTGTTTCCGACTTGTGTGCTTTCGCGGGTTAACTCGTTTTGCGCTCAAGACGCATCATCCCAGGGAACTTCACCGGACGAAGCATCGACAGGGGTCTTGGCTGTCTTTTTCGCCCCGGTTTTTTTGGCTGCCGTCTTGGTGGTCGCCGCTTTCTTGGTTGCGGTTTTCTTGGCTGCCGGCTTTTTCGCAGCCGTTTTCTTGGCGGCGGTCTTGCCTTTGCCGCCCTTCGAGGCCTTGGCCGCGATCAGTTCGAGCGCCTGTTCCAGCGTCACCGCCGTGGGGTCACTGTCCTTGGGCAGCGTCGCGTTGATCTTGCCGTGTTTGACATAAGGCCCGTAACGCCCGTCATAAACATTGATCGGGCCGCCGTCCGGGTGCTCGCCAAGTTCCTTCAGCGGCGTTGCAGCGGACCGGCCACCGGTCTTGGCGCGTTTTTCAGCCAGGGCATCGACCGCGCGGTTGATGCCGACGGAAAACACCTCGTCCGGCGACGAAAGATTGGCGTAGGTGCCCTCATGCAGGACGAAGGGTCCGTAGCGGCCGATACCGGCGCTGATCATCTTGCCGTCTTCGGGATGCGGTCCGACCTCGCGGGGCAGCGACAGGAGTTGCAGCGCCTTTTCCAGATCGAGATCCGCCGCCGACCAGCCCTTGGGCAGGGAGGCGCGTTTGGGTTTGGCTTCCTCGCCGAGCTGCACATAAGGACCGAAGCGTCCGGTGCGAAGCGATACATCCACCCCGGTTTCCGGATCCTGACCGAGGACTTTCGGGCCCTCGTCGCCTTCTCCGTCTTCACCGTTCGGCTTGCCCAGCTGGCGGGTAAAGCTGCATTCCGGGTAGTTGGAGCAGCCGATGAAGGCGCCCCAGCGGCTGACTTTCAGGGACAGCTGGCCGGTTTCGCAGGTGGGGCACTTGCGCGGGTCGGAGCCGTCTTCCTTGGCCGGGAAAATATGCGGGCCCAGCAATTCGTTCAGGGAGTCGATGACCTGGGAAACGCGCAGGTCCTTGATGTCGTCGACCGCGCCGGAAAAACCTTTCCAGAAATCGCGTAGGACCTCCACCCAGGAAAGTTCACCGGCGGAGATCTTGTCGAGCTGTTCTTCAAGACTCGCGGTGAAGTCGAATTCCACGTAACGCTGGAAAAAGCTTTCCAGGAAGGCGGTGACGATGCGGCCCTTGTCCAGCGGAATGAGCTGCTTCTTCTCCAGTTCGACATAATCCCGGTCGCGCAGGGTCTGCAGCGTGGAGGCATAGGTGGAGGGCCGGCCGATGCCGAGTTCTTCCATCTTCTTCACCAGGCTTGCTTCCGTGTAGCGCGGCGGCGGCGTGGTGAAATGCTGGGAAGCTTCGATTGCCTTGGTTTCTCCGGCGACGGAGGCTGCGCTCAAGGCAGCGCCTTCGTCCACGGCGGGCAGGCGTTTGGAGCTTTCGTCCTCGTCGTCGTCGCGCCCTTCCTGATAGAGCGCCAGAAATCCATCGAACCGGACAACCGAGCCGGTGGCGCGCAGGTTGGCGCGTTTGCCGGAACCGTCCGCCAGGATCTCGATGGTGGTGCGTTCCAGAACGGCAGATTCCATCTGCGACGCCATGGTCCGTTTCCAGATCAGTTCGTAGAGCTTGGCCTGGTCCGGATCGAGGAAGCGGGCAACGTCCTTGGGACGGCGGGACAGATCCGTCGGGCGGATCGCCTCGTGAGCTTCCTGGGCGTTTTTCGCCTTGGTGGAATAGATGCGCGGTTTTTCAGGAACGTATTTGTCGCCGAAATCCTGACCGATGACGGAGCGGGCAGCGTCGATGGCCTCGGCGGCGATCTGCACACCGTCGGTACGCATATAGGTGATGAGACCGGAGGTCTCGCCGCCGATGGACACGCCTTCATAGAGTTTCTGCGCCACCTGCATGGCCCGCGAGGCGGCAAAGCCGAGCTTGCGCGAGGCTTCCTGCTGAAGCGTGGAGGTGGTGAACGGAGCCGCCGGATTGCGCCTGGCCGGCTTCGATGCCACGCTGTCGACCTTGAAGCTGGCGCGTTCCAGCATGGTCCTGATCGCGGTGGCATCCGCCTCGTTGGTGATGTCGAGACGACCGATCTTCTTGCCGTCGAAACCGGTGACGCCGGCCTGGAACATGTCGCCGGCCGGAGTTTTCATGTTGGCGAGGATCGACCAGTATTCCTGCGGACGGAAGACCTCGATTTCCATTTCCCGGTCACAGATCAGCCGCAGGGCGACCGACTGCACGCGGCCTGCCGAGCGCGCGCCCGGAAGCTTGCGCCACAGCACCGGTGACAGGGTGAACCCGACCAGATAATCAAGGGCGCGGCGCGCCAGATAGGCATCGACCAGCGGCACGTCAAGTTCGCGCGGGTTCGCCATGGCTTCCAGAATCGCCTTCTTGGTGATCGCGTTGAACACCACCCGTTCGATCTGCTTGCCTTTCAGCACCCGCTTTTTTTGCAGCACTTCAAGAACGTGCCACGAAATGGCTTCCCCTTCGCGGTCGGGGTCGGTCGCGAGAATGAGGCGGTCGGCATCCTTCACCGCGGCGGCGATCTCTGAAAGACGCTTCTGGGATTTGCCGTCGACCTGCCAGGTCATCGCGAAATCTTCGTCCGGCTTCACGGATCCGTCTTTCGGCGGCAGGTCGCGCACATGACCGTAGGACGCCAGAACCGTGTAATCGGACCCGAGATATTTGTTGATCGTCTTGGCTTTCGCCGGAGATTCCACGATGACGACGTTCATTATTACCCAAATTATTTTTGCCGGAGACGGGACGTCCGCCCGGTGGAGAACATTATTTTTATGGCGAGACGATCACGGATCACACGCCGTGTGTCAAATGGACCTTTGAACCTTTCCGGTCAACCCGTCCGCTCGCTATACCGGTTATCCACCGGGATTCAGACCGAATTCGGTCCCCAAAGCAGGGCGGAAATCCTGTTGCCGCGATGGCGCTCGATCTTTCCTGCCAGCTCCAGTTCCAGCAAGATGACGTGGATCGAACGGGTATCTGCGCCCAGGAAGCGGATCAGTTCGTCAAGATCGACAGGTGCCGGCCCCAGGGCCGAAAGCACTTTCTGCCGCAATTCGTCATCCGGGTTCGGCGGCGGCGAAGGGGCGTCCCGGTCATCTTCCAGAAGCCGTTGCTGAAGGGGCAGGGCGGGTTCCAGCCGCCCGGAGAGGCTTTCCAGAACGTCTCCGGCCGAGGTCACCAGGGTCGCGCCCTGACGAATCAGCCCGTTCGCGCCTTCCGAGCGCGGGTCGAGGGGAGAACCCGGAACGGCGAATATCTCCCGGTTCTGCTCGAGCGCGTAGCGGGCGGTGTGCAGGGACCCTGACGCCTTGGCAGCCTCGATGACGATGACACCCAGGGAAATTCCGGAAATCAGCCTGTTGCGCCTGGGGAAATCGCGGCCGCGCGGTTTCCAGCCCAGAGGCATCTCGCTGATCACCGTGCCGCCCCTGTCGAGGATCGCGGCCAGCAGCCGGTCATGTTCAGGCGGATAGAGTATGTCGATGCCACCGGCGAACACCGCCACGGTGCCGGTCGCAAGGGCCGCCTCGTGGGCAGCCCCGTCGATGCCGCGCGCCAGCCCCGAGACGATGATAAAACCCTGCTCGCCGAGATCCTGCGCGAACCGTGCCGCCAGTTTTCTCCCCGAAAGCGAGGCGTTGCGCGCGCCCACGATCCCGAGCGCTTTCGGCTGTGCCAGGATGGGGCCACCCTGAACCGAAAGAACCGGCGGCGGGCCGTCGATATGCCTGAGATGCGGCGGGTAGCCGTCTTCACCGAACGCGATGAGCTCCGCGCCTCGCGCGCGGTGAGCCGCCAATTCCGCCTCCGCATCTTCCAGGGAACACAGCCGGTAGCTTTTCTTGCCGCCGCGCCGGGAAAGTTCCGGCAGAAGGTCCAGTGCCCGCTCGGCGGACCCGGCATGGTCGAGCAGGTCGAAAAATGTCGCCGGTCCGATATTTTCCGACCGTATCAGCCGCAGCCACGAAAGACGCTGGGCGTCGGAAAGCCGGGGCGTCTTATACCGATCAGATATGTTCACCTGTCCGTGCCGTCCGATGCGGATGCGGGGTCTGGCGCGGGGTTGGCTTTGGAACCGATCCTGCTTTCCTGGCCGCGCAGCAGCCGGCCGATATTCTCATGATGTTTGGCCCACAAAAGAACACCCAGAAGCACGAACATTTCCGCCATCTGGAACTGGTGGAAAGCGAAATACAGCAGGATCGGGGTGGCGAGGCTCGCCGTCAGCGCGGAGAGCGAGGAAAAGCGGAAGAGAAATGCCATGGCGATCCAGATCGCCGCGGCCAGCAGGAACATGGGCCAATAAAGCCCGAGCAGGATGCCAAGATATGTCGCGACACCCTTGCCGCCCTTGAATTTGAGCCAGATCGGAAACAGATGGCCCAGAAAAGCTCCGAGGCCGGCAATCAGGGCCATCTCCTGGCCGTACATTTGCCCGACGATCAGAACCGCTGCGGTTCCCTTAAGGCCATCGCCCAGCAGGGTTGCCGCAGCCAGGGACTTGCGGCCCGTGCGCAATACGTTGGTGGTGCCGATATTGCCCGAGCCGATCTTGCGGATATCGCCGAGACCCGCCATCCGGGTGACGATCAATCCGAACGGGATGGATCCGAGCAGATAACCGAAGGCAAGGGCTGCCAGATAATAGGGCCAGGCAAATGCCCAGCTGATCGGATCAGGCACGCGGTTTCCCCCCTGAAGGCACATGGTTTCGGCGTCAAGCCATGGAATATTCCGGCATCCATGCCGTGTTACCGCGCCGTGTGCAATTGTTGTCTGGCGCAATGTAACGGCATGAATTGCCGGATCAAGTCCGGCAAACACGAAACCGGAGAGCGTCGGCCTATTGGGCGTGATTGTAGACAGTTTTTCCGGCAACCACCGTGCGGAGCACCCGTCCCGAAAACCGTGCATCCACGAAGGGTGAGTTCTTGGAGCGGGAGCGGATCGCGCTTTTTTCCAGAACCCAGGGGCGGTCGAGATCGAAGATGGTGATGTCCGCCGGAGCGCCCTTGGCCAGACGTCCGGTTTCCAGCCCGAGCCGGTCCGCCGGGCTGCTGGTCATGGTGCGAAGAAGGGTGATCAGATCGATCTCGTCGGAATGATGCAGCCGCAGCGCAGCGGCGAGCAGGGTTTCCAGACCGATGGCGCCGTCTTCGGCTTCCGCCCAGGGATGCCGCTTGGTTTCCACGTCCTGCGGGTCATGGTTGGAACAGATGATATCGATGGTTCCGTCGGCGACGGCTGCGACCATCGCCAGCCGGTCGTCTTCATCGCGCAGCGGCGGTGACATCTTGAAGAAGGTCCGGTAGGCGCCGATGTCGTTTTCGTTATGGGTCAGATGATTGATCGACACCCCGGCGGTGATGTCCAGCCCCCGGCTCTTGCCGGTACGGATGACGTCGGCGCTGTCTGAGGTGGAGATCAGGTTCGCGTGATATTTGCCCTTGGACATGCCGACAAGGCGCAAGTCGCGTTCCAGCATGATGATCTCGGCTTCGCGCGAGACCCCGGAAAGGCCTTTCCAGCTTGCGTTGAGGCCGGCATTCATGACGCCGCCGGCAAGGTCGGGGTCCTCGGTGTGATGAATGACAAGCGCATCGAAGTCGCGGGCATAGGTCATCATGCGGCGCATGACCTGCGCATTCTTGACCGACTTGTGGCCGTTGGTGAAGGCGACGGCTCCTGCTTCCTGAAGAAGCCCGATCTCGGCCATTTCCTCACCTCTAAGCCCCTTGGTCAGGGCCGCCAGCGGCAGAATGTTTACGCTGGCCGTATCGCGCGCCCGCCGCAAAATGAAATCCACCAGCGCCGGATCGTCGATGACCGGATCCGTGTCCGGCATGATGCAGATGGTGGTAACGCCTCCGGCGGCCGCGGCCTGGGAGGCGCTTGCCAGGGTTTCCCGGTGTTCCGCGCCCGGTTCGCCGACAGAGACGCACATGTCGATCAGGCCCGGACAAGCGATTGCGCCCTTGCAGTCGATGATGTCCGCGCCGTAGGGAGCGCCCTGATTGGCAGCTTCCGGTCCGGCGGCGAGGATCGTTCGATCGGCGATGATGATCGAGCCGTGCGCGTCCATTCCGCGCGCCGGATCGATCACTCTGGCGTTGGAGAGAACCAGAGGTTTGGGTGCATCGTGAGCCACTGTTGCAGTCCTCTAGTTATTCGGCAGGTTGGCTGCGAGCGCTTCCAGAACGGCCATGCGCACCGCCACACCCATTTCGACCTGCTCGCGGATGAGGCTCTGCGCGCCGTCCGCAATTGAAGCGTCGATCTCCACACCCCGGTTCATCGGGCCGGGATGCATCACCAGCGCATCGTCCTTGGCATAGGCGAGTTTCTCCGCGTCGAGACCGTAATAGCGGTAGTACTCGCGCACCGACGGCACGAAGGCACCGTTCATGCGTTCGCGCTGAAGACGCAGCATCATGACGATATCCGCGCCCTCGAGGCCCTTGCGCATGGAGTTGAAGACTTCAACGCCCATTTTCGCGATTCCCGAGGGGAGCAATGTCGAAGGCGCGACCACGCGCACCCGCGCTCCGAGCGCATTCAGGAGAATGATGTTGGAACGCGCCACCCTGGAATGGGCGATGTCGCCGCAGATCGCCACGGTCAGCCGGGCGATCTTGCCCTTGTGGCGGCGGATGGTCAGGGCGTCCAGCAGCGCCTGGGTCGGGTGTTCATGCGGCCCGTCGCCTGCATTCACCACCGAACAGCCGACCTTGCGGGCGAGCAGATGCACGGCGCCCGCCGCGTGGTGGCGCACCACCAGAAGATCCGGATGCATCGCGTTCAGCGTCGCCGCCGTGTCGATCAGCGTCTCGCCCTTTTTGACCGAGGACTGGGACACAGCCATGTTCATCACATCCGCACCGAGCCGTTTTCCGGCCAGCTCGAAAGAACTTTGCGTGCGGGTGGAGTTTTCGAAGAAGAGATTGATCTGGGTGCGGCCCTGGAGGACGAGCCTGCGCTTGTGGATCTGGCGGGAAACCTCGACGGCTTCTTCGGCACGGTCCAGAAGGCCCAGAATTTCGTGGGGGTGAAGACCCTCTATGCCCAGCAAATGACGATGGGGATAAGGGTTGTCTCGATGGGTGTCTTTTACGGTCATCGAGATCATGCCTATAGGTGGAATCGCGCCCGCGCACAAGACAGGAATTCAGCTCGTGCCCACTGTCCACACGCTTGCTAATTATTTGAACGGATGGACAAAAGCAGAGGCTGCGTAAAGGTCAGGTGAACAGAAGCATGGCCAGGGGAATTGTCACTGTTGCGGCAAGGGTTTGCAGCGTGATGATCTCCCCCATCAGTTTCGCGTCGCCGCCCATCTGCCGGGCCAGGAGATAGGCGTTGCTGGCGCAGGGAACCGAACTGGCAATGACGACCACCACGAGCGCGTCACCGGTCACGCCGAACAGCCACGCGAACCCGAAGGCAAGAGGCGGCATCAGGAGGGGGCGCAGAAAGGTGCCCATGGTGAGCGCGGGCCCCGGTCGGCGCAGCGATCCGAGATCGAGCCCGGCGCCGACGCAAATGATCCCGATAGGCAGCGCCGCGCGCGAAAAGATCTCCAGCGTGTCGTCAATAACGAAGGGCAGGGTGATCCCGCTGAAATTGAAGACGAAACCTGCCCCGATGGAGAGCATGAACGGATTTGTGTAGAGGTCTTTCAGGATCTTCGCCACGCTGGGCGCGGTTGTTCCGGCATAATGCAACAGGACCAGAATGCTGGCGACATTCAGCGGAGGGATCATGAAAACCATCGCAACCGCGAGCATGGCAAGGCCTGCTTCTCCGGCGACATTGTCGGCGATCGCAAGAGCGATCATACCGTTCCAGCGCAGAGTGCCCTGAAATATCGACGTGAACCGCTCCGGCGCGATGCCCCAGATACGCTCTATCGCGGGGCGGACCGCAAGCAGGAGCAGCGCCATCAGCGTAATCGACGCCAACAGGCTGAGACCCATGTTGAGCGTGGGAAAGCTGCTGAAATCGGCCTGGGCAATAATCCGGAACAGGACGGCGGGAAACAGCACGTAATAGGCGAGTTTCTCGATGCCCCGCCATTGGTCTCCGGTGATCAGGCCGATCCGTGCGATCAGATAGCCGCAAGCAATCACCAGAATAACCGGAACCAGGGCGGCAAGTGTTGTCAGCATCGAGGACTATTCAGCTTGGCTAGGGGGCAGGGACAGGTGACCAAAGGGCGGTTCAGGTTTCAAGACCCATGAAACCGAGCCGGTCCAGGAAGCCCTGCAGGATATAGGCGGCGGCCATCTTGTCGACGACTTCGGCACGTCTGGCGCGGCTTGAGTCGGCTTCCAGAAGGGTCCGCGTCACCGCCGCGGTCGACAGGCGCTCGTCCCAGTATGTGATCGGCAGATCGGTCTTCTGGGCCATGTTGCGGGCAAAGGCACGGGTTGCCTGGGCGCGCGGCCCCTCGCTCCCGTCCATGTTCAACGGCATGCCGAGAACCATGCCGCCGATCTCGTGCTTGCCGCAGATCTGCAGAAGCTTTTCCGCGTCCTGCGTGAATTTCTTCCGCCGGATCGTCTCCAGGGGCGAGGCAATTCCACGTCCGAGGTCGGACAGGGCCAGACCGATGGTTTTCGTGCCGAGATCAAGGCCGATCAGCCGCGTGTTGTTCGGGATGGCGGCGAGGAAGTCTTCTAGAGAAAGTGCGGAGTCATTTGCCATGGCGAGGCTTTATCAGGACGGCAGCGTTTGTTCCAGCGCGAATGCAGCCGCGAGCAATAAGCCTGTTTCTAGACGGCTTCGGACTCCGGCTTCAGGTAGGCGTGACCCGAACTGCTGTTCTGAAGGTCAAGCCAGGACATCAGCTCGCGAAGAGGCAGCGCGCCGGTGAAGTAGCGCCCCTGGAGGGCGTTCGCGCCCAGATGTGTTGCGAATTCTGCCTGGCTTTGTGTCTCGATACCTTCCGCGACGGTCTTGCAGCCCAGCTTCTCCGCCATGTCGATCGTCGAGGCGAGGATAGTCCGGATGCGTGGATCCACGCTCGCTCCGGCGATCAGGGAATGGTCGAGCTTGAGATAATCGACCGGAAGACCGGCGAGGCGGGTGATGTTCGAATAGCCTGTGCCGAAATCGTCGATCGAGACCTTGTATCGAAGGTCGTGGAGACGCGTGAAGGTCGAGAGCGCGCGCTTTTCCGATGTGAACAGGGCATCTTCGGTCACTTCGATCTCCAGCCGCGCGCTGTCGAAGCCAACGTCGGAACGGATTGTCTCGAGCGTGTCGATGAAATCGGGTGAAACGAAATGGTTCGAGCCGATGTTGACCGACATCCAGAGGTCGTGACCCTCGTTCAGGATTTGCGCATGATCCTTCATCGCCTGACCGACGACCCATTCGCCCAGACGGTTCATCGCGTTCGATGCCCCGAGCATGGGGATCCAGTATTCAGGCAGTAGATAACCAAGTTCTGGATGGTTCCAGCGAACGAGCGCCTCGACGCTGACCACTTTGCGCCGGGTGGTGCAAATTTTCGGCTGGTATTCCAGAAACAGCCGGTCGTCTTTGATCGCCGATATGAGGTCGCGCCGGATTTCCGCTGCCGATTGCCTGTCGATCTCCGGTGAAAAGACATGCATCCGGTTCTTGCCCGCGCGTTTGGCGTGATACATGGCAACGTCCGCACGTTTTGTAAGATCTTCCAGCCTCTGGCCATGTTCGGGAAACCGGGCGCAGCCGATACTCGCGCTCGCGGGAATGCTGAGTTCGGGGCTCGAAGCTGCAAGGGCCGCAAGAACACGCTCCAGAAAGGCCTGGATGCGGGGCTCGGACACCAGGCCCTGTATCAGCATGATGAATTCATCGCCGCCGATGCGAGCGACCAGGGGTGGCGCAATCGTGCCGTCGGGCACCGCACTGTCCAGATGCAGGCTGTCAGCCATTTCCAAAAGCGTTTGTGCGCAAGCCTTCAGATGCAGGTCACCGGCATGATGGCCATGCAGATCGTTGACTTCCTTGAAGTTGTCCAGGTCGATCAGCGCGACGATGCCGCCACGGTCCGGGTCGTGCGCTTCCCTCAGGATCGGTTCTGCAACGGATTGCAGATGGTCGCGGTTGGGCAGTCCGGTGACGTGATCGCTGTAGGCAAGCCTTTCTATCTGCTCGCCCGCCCGTGTCATGCGGGAGACCATTGTGTTGTAGCTCTCGCAGTAGTCGGCGATTTCCCTGAAGCGGATCAGGCCACTGCGTGGTTTGACGGGGGTCAGCTTCTGGTGTCGGGCGCTGGTATGCGTCGCCCGTGCCAGGTCCTCGAGCGGCCTCGACAATGACCGTGCCAGGAGCAATCCGATGGCGATCGTCGCCAGGACGGCGCCGCCGATAATGAGCAGCAGGGAGGACTGGTTCGTAGCGACCTTTTCGTAGATTTCAGAAACCGGTTGCGCAACCATCACGCCCCATCCCGGGCCTGGTACCGACGTGAAACCGGCGATCATCTCCTTGTCGACCGCGGGGGAGAAGAATTCCGCGATGCCGGTTTCGCCGTTCATCATGCGTGCGACTATCGGGATCTGCGAGATGTTCTTCCGGGTGTCGACCCATTCCTGCCTTGGGTGGGCGATCACCGTGCCTGACCGGTCGACAATGGCGGCGTGGCCTTTCTCGCCGAAAATGATGCTCTGACTGAGGTTCTTGAAATAGGCCGACGAGATCTCGGCGATTGCGTAGTGGTTCTCCAGTTCCCGGATCAGAAAGACACATGTGCGATTGTCCTTCGACGCCATGACATCGGAGTAGACCGGCATGTCCGTGCGGGCGATCTTCTTCAGGTCGGCGAACAGGTCCGGCGGCACCTGGTGAACGATGCCGGACCCGGACGTCCAGATGCCACCGGTCACCCTACCGTCTGTCTTGTCTGCAAGGAACACGCAGCACATGTCGAACTGGGTCAGAAGGCCGGCAAGTTCGTTCGGGCTCTGGCCGCGAACCAGGCTCGATGTCACCGTCTTGAAAGTGGTGACGAGATTGCGCTGATAGCGGTCCAGTGCAAAGCCTGTTTCGCGGGCAAGAAGCAGGTGCCTGTCCTCGACCTCGGCAAATTCCCGTGACACCGCATCGCGATAGGACCAGATGCTGAAAATGAGGGTCGGCAGAAGTGTTGCAATCAGCAAGAAGAAGACGAGATAACTCCTGATCTTCATTCCGAAATCCTCTCCCCAGCCGACTCGGATACAGAAGTTGCCATCTTGCAATTTCAGGCGGCGTGCCCTCTATTTCGGAGAGGCCCTGCATGCGCTCCGCGCAGGCAAGTATTTGATACCGCTTCGTGCAACCGTATCAAAATTGCATAAATGATAACATCGACAAACTTCGCAGTGTCATTTTTAGGGTGAAAACCGATCCAGGGTCTGCTTGGTCTGAACTGAGGTAACGTGAACAAATGAAACTTACATGGTATGGCCATTCCGCATTCAAGATCGAAATCGATGGCGCGTCTATCCTTATCGACCCGTTCCTGACGGGAAATCCGTCCTTTCCGGACAGCCTGAGCGTTGACCGGGTTGCTGAGGGCGTGACCCATCTGGTCCTGACGCACGGGCACGACGACCACATCGGCGATTCCATCGAGATCCTGAAGAAAACCGGTGCGCAGCTGACGGCAAATTTTGAAATCTGCATGTGGGCGAACCGCCAGGGCGTCGAAAATTTCAGTCCGATGAATACCGGCGGCAAGGTTGATGTCGGACCGTTCGCCGTCGCGCTGACACGGGCGGACCATTCGTCCTCCAAGCAGACGGACGGTGAAGCCATCTACCTTGGCAATCCGCACGGCGTGATCATCGAGGCGCCCGGTGAAAAGGTTCTCTATCACATGGGCGACACCGACATCTTTTCCGACATGGCGCTGATCAACGAGATCTATAAGCCGCAGATCGGCCTGGTTCCCATCGGCGACCGTTTCACCATGGGCGCGCGAACGGCGGCGATGGCCTGCAGCCGGTATTTCGAATTCGAGACGATCCTGCCTTGCCACTTCGGCACGTTCCCGGTCCTCGACCAGACATCTGATGCTTTTGCCCGGGCGCTTGGCGACGCCTCCGGCGCACTTAAGACAATTGCGCCCGGTGACAGTATCGACGTATGAGAGTGAGAGGTCGGCAAGACGTGCACATCTGACCGGCCGACGCGTTTTCGGAAGAGATCATCATGTCCTGGACCAAGTATCCCATCTGCCTTGGCTTTGCCCTTCTGCTGGCCGGATCGCCCGCTCAGGCGGCCGACAAGTCGATCACCCCCGACGGCAAACCTGCGCCCTCGCAACCGGCCGCAAAACCCGGTTCCAAGGCAGCGATGGAGGCGGAAACCGCGGCGAAATTGCCTTATTCCAAGGTGGAGGAGGTGTTTTCCGGCGATGAGACAGTCGCCGGGGAAAAAGTTGCCTTTCCGCAGGACAATCCGTCGGTCAAGGCGCTGGTTGTGACGATGGAGCCGGGTGAGAAGACCGAATGGCATCAGCATCACGCGCCGCTCTTCGCCTATATCCTGGAAGGCGAGGTCACGGTGACCTACGAGGAACTCGGCAAGAAGGTCTATCGCCAGGGTGAGGGCCTTCTGGAAGCCATGGACTTTACCCACCGGGGTGAAAATACCGGCACCGGACCGGCGCGCATTCTGGCCGTGTTCCTGCTCGGCGACGGCGGCAAGCCGACTGTGATCGAGCCGGCTCCCGGTGACGACAAGGCCAGGGTGGAATAGGCGCTTTCTAACCTGACGAGCTTTGTTACGCACGGCATGCTCAAGCGCCCAATTCAAATTCGAAAGACAGAAAAATGCCAGAAGCGTCCGCACATCCGGGGGAACCTCACTACATCACGCGCAGCGGCTGGCTGCGGGCCGCGGTTCTCGGCGCGAACGACGGGGTTGTGTCGGTCTCGTCCCTCATCATCGGCGTCGCAGCGGCCAATCCGGATCCGGGCACGGTCGTGATTGCGGGCATTGCCGGGCTCTCGGCAGGCGCAATGTCGATGGCGGCGGGCGAATATGTTTCCGTCTCATCCCAATCGGACACGGAAAAGGCCGATGTCTCCAGGGAAAAGAGTGCCTTGCAGGAGTTCCCTGAAGAAGAACTGGCCGAGTTGGCCGCCATCTATCAGGAAAAAGGGCTGAGCGAGAAGACAGCCCTCGTGGTTGCCAGGGAACTCACCGAAAAAGATGCGCTTGCTGCGCATGTTCGCGACGAACTCGGCTTGTCCGAGGCGCACGCGGCCAACCCGCTTCAGGCGGCGTTTACCTCCGCCGTGACGTTCAGCGTTGCCGCGGCGATACCTTTGCTGGCGGCTTTTGCCGCCCCCGCAAATTCGATTATTCCGGTGGTCCTTGTCGTCACCGTCATCGCCTTGGCGGCGCTTGGCGCGCTGGGCGCCAGGGCGGGCGCGGCACCCGTTTTGCGGGCCACTCTGCGCGTGGTGGTGTGGGGCGTCTTCGCAATGGCGGTTACGGCGGGCGTGGGCTGGCTCTTCGGCGTCGCTGTCTGAGCCGCGCCCGTATCCTGAATCACTTCACCGCCACCGTGTTCGCGGTCAACGGAACGAGGGCAGGATGCCTCGTCCGTCCTTGCAGCCGATCAGCCGACCTACAGCCGGTTCAGCAAGGCCGGTGTCGGCCATGCGTCCGCGGGCATGCCGAGCTTCTGCTGGACGTCCTGAACGGCAGCGCGGGTGCCTGAGCCGAGAATGCCGTCGATCTTGCCGACATCATAGCCCTTGTTGCTGAGTTTGGTCTGAAGCTGCTTCATCTGCGCGTCGTTCAGACCCTGCTCCGGATTGCCCGCATTGTAGACCGGTGCGCCGGCCAGGCGCGTGGCGAAATAGGCGGCCGTGGTCGTGTAGATGAACGACTGGTTCCATTCCAGATAGATGTTGAAGTTCGGATAGGCGAGGAAGGCGGGACCCTTGCGCCCCTGTGGCAGCAGCAGGGAGGCCGGAAGGTTTGCGGAAATCTGCCCCCAGCGCGGCTGAACGCCGAGAGACGCCCACTGGGCGCCTGTCCGGGTCTTGTCCAGACCCGTTGCCGCCCAGTCGAGGTTCTGCGGCACGGTCACTTCCTGAAGCCAGGGTTCGCCCTTGCGCCAGCCGAGATGGTGAATGAACGCCCCGGCGGTCAGGATCGCGTCGGAAGCGCTTTCCTTCAGCTTCACATGGCCGTCTCCGTCACCGTCCTTGCCGAATTTGATGATGTCCTCGGGCAGCATCTGGACCATGCCGATTTCACCTGCCCACGCACCGGTGGTGTTGCGGGGATCGAGATCCCCGTGCTGGACCATCTCGATTGCTGCGATGAGCTGCGGGCGGAAGAGCTGCGGACGACGGCAATCATGGGCGAGTGTCGCCAGCGCGTTGACCGTGTTGAAGTCCCCCTGAACCGCACCAAAGTCTGTCTCAAGCGCCCAGAAAGCGGTAATGACGGGAGCCGGTACGCCGTATTCCTGCTGGGTACGCTGAAAGATGCCGGCGTATTTTTTCATGTTCGCGGCACCGTTCTTCATCCGGTAGCCGGAGATGACCCGTTTGGAGAATTCCAGAAAGGTCAGCTTGAAGACGCCCTGCGCCCGGTCGCGGGAAAGCACCTTCCTGTCAATCTGTGCGCCTGCAAGCGTTTGATCCGCCGCCCGCGCCGAAAGCCCTTTGGCGACGGCTTCCTGTTTGACGCCCGCCAGGAATTGTCTGAAGTCGCCACCGCATTGCTGGGCAATGGCGGGAGAGCCGGCAAGGCAGAAGGCTGCCACGGCGGCAGCGGCAAGGCGGGTTGAAAATAGCGCACGGCGGGTCATGAAAAATCCTGTCGTCATTGAAACCTGTAGAAAGGCAGTGCCTTCCCGAAATCGGCCACAGTTGACTTCGCTTCACGCTTCAGGTCAACCGCGCAAGCCAACCTTGAACCGGTCTTCCACGATGCTGGTGCCTGCCGGAGGCAACGGAGTTATGCCCTAAGGGCAGCGCGTCGCGCTTCCTGTGCGGCCAACTGTTCAATACTCTGAGTGTGAACAAGGGAGGAAGTGCGATGAAAGACACCGTCGAAGGGGCCGCCGCCTATTACGACCAGGACGCCTGTGACCTTAGGGCATTTTCCGCAATCATCGACCAGACCACGCGCGCCGAAGACGTGCCTCATGCCACCGGCATAGAAAAGAACATTCCCGTCTATGACATGGCGGACTTGCACTCCGCCCTTGAGGGGCACGAAACCCGCAAGAAGATTCTGGCAGAATGGGCGCGTGTCCTGCGCACCGGTGCCGGGGTAGTGGCACTTAAGAATACCTATGCCGACACGACGGTGCTGGATGAAGCCACCCGCATCTATGAGCGCATCATCGCGGAGGAACGGCGGCGCAGCGGCGGCGGCGGGGATCACTTTGCGGCCTCAGGCGCCAACGACAGGGTCTGGAATTCGCTGCAAAAGCTTTGCGAAGCTGCGCCGGAGGTCTTTCTGGACTACTTTGCCAATCCCGCCATTGCTGCGATATGCGAAGCATGGCTGGGACCGAACTATCAGATGACGGCACAGGTGAACCTCGTGCATCCAGGAGGTGCCGCGCAACAGGCGCATCGCGACTATCACCTGGGCTTCCAGTCCGCCGAAGTCTGCGCGTCCTATCCCGCCCATGTCCACGAAGTCTCTTCGACACTCACGTTGCAGGGGGCAGTTGCCCATTGCGACATGCCGGTGGAAAGCGGACCGACGAAACTGCTGCCTTTCTCGCAAGCCTATCTTCCGGGATATGCCGCATGGCGCCGCGATGATTTCCGGGCGCTTTTTGAACAACGCCACGTGCAATTGCCGCTGGCGAAGGGAGACACCGTCTTTTTCAGTCCTGCGCTGTTCCATGCCGCCGGTGCCAACACGAGCGACGATATTCACCGGTTTGCCAACCTGCTTCAGGTATCCTCCGCATTCGGCCGCGCCATGGAGACGGTCGACAGGGACAAGATGTGCAGGCTGCTGTTCCCTCATGCGGTGCGCGCCAAGGCCGAAAACAGGTTGAGCGCCACCGAACTTTCCGCTGCGATCGCGGCGACCGCCGAAGGCTATCCTTTTCCGACGAACCTGGATCTGGATCCTCCGACAAACGGACTGGCCCCGGAAACACAAGCTGCATTTTTCCTGAGGGCCTTGTCTGAGGAGCTCAATGAAGACGATTTCGAAAAGCGACTGGACCACATGAAAAACGCAAGATCTGCATAAGTCCGGGATCGTTCTGAACCGCGCCGTTCCAAACGCCATTTCGCCGCCTGCGTGTGGCGACTTGTTGAGACGCCGTCATAGGCCGGGACGAAACATTTAGCGGCAGTCGTTGAAGCCCGATCCTGCCGTGATGCTGCCGTCGGGCGTTTTTCTCAAAGGCGCGTTGACGCTGGCGGAGGACCGGCAGTCCGGCGATGGCGCGCCCAGGTTCGGTGCCGGATAGAGCGGGGCGGCATTCACGCCCGAGGTTTGCTGAAGGCACATCTGGTAGGCGGTGTCGTAGAGCGCCTGCCACCCGCCAGGCATGGAACCGAGATTGTCGAGGACACCGAGCGCCGCGCCCGCGCGCGCACCGCGACGCGCCCCGGAAGGGCCTTGCCAGGCGCCGCCCGCAACAGCCCCCGCCATGCCTCCGTCGACCGCGTCTCCGACAACATCGCCGCTGCCCATGTGGGCATTGGCGTAATCGGTGGCGTAGGTCACGCAATCGGTTCCATCCGCGAAGGCGGGGAGGGAATAGGTGAGCTGGGCCACGAGCGCGATACCGGCAAAGCGGGCAGATCTGGGTTTGAACATGGTCCGTCTCCTGCGTTCGGTCCGGAACATCCCGCGAAACACTGCTTCGAGCATTGACGGCGGGGCGTTCCTTCCACCGCTATCCGGCGGGTGTCACGACAGGGCGCATACTGCCGGAAGCAGCTTAACAAGCCTCTACCCGGTCCGGTCGAATTCAATCGACCTGCGCAGACTTTTCCAGAAACTTCTGGCCGACGTAGCCGGTTTGTCCTTCATGCAGAATGTTGCACCACCATGGTCCGCAATTGCCGAACCGGACGTCCGCGCCTGCCGGAACAACCGTAAGAATTTCCGCGTTGCTGTCCGCCGATTGCCGCAGGTTCACGGCAGCGGCGATCTTGCCGGAATTGGGAAAGGACGGATCGGCAGCTCCAGTCTCCTGTGCTGCCGCCACAACCTCTGCGTTCCCGTCGGCTTTCGACACATCCTCCAACGGCGAGACTTCAGCGGCGATGGCAGTCGATCCAGCGGCCTCTACCGGGGCGTCATTTGCCGCGAGAGCGAGCACCGGAAGGTCTTCCACGGTGCTTTCGGATGGTGCGACCGGCACGGTTATCTGGCGGACGTCCAGCCGCGCCTGGATCTTGCCCTCCTGGGATGCGGCAGACCCGCTATCGGCTGCCGAGCCTGTCAGGCCTTGTGCGGCGAAAGCCTCGCGCAGTTTTTCCTTGGCTCTGGCGATCTGAAGTCCCTCGGCATCGGCGGCTGCTGCACCGTCAGTGACAGCCGGTTCGATCGTGGAAACGCCCGGTTCCGCCACACTTGTCACAATCAGGTCCTCAAGTGTCGTTTCCGCCGCTGTGAGCTGCGGGGCGTTCTCAAGGGCGCTGCTTTCGCCGTTTCCGGGCAGACCGGCCATTGTGAGCGCAAGTGCGCCGCCGCCTAAGGCGATGATAGCGAGCGTACTGGCGATCAGCGCCTTGAAACCGGGACCATGGCGTACCGGCTGAGCTGCAGGCTGCCTGCTCCGGTCCCATGAGACGGCCTTGCGGTTCGGCTCCAAGGGAACGCCATCCTCAAGCTTTTTCCGAACGCTTTTCAGCATCTCTAGAGAGGCTTCTTCCCCGGAGGTGTCCGGTTTTGGCCGGTCGGTCTCTTCAAGGATAATTTCGGGCTCGGGAGCGTCCGCGGCTGCATGCATCTGCAGGATTTTTCCCGCAAGGCCTGGTGGGGGGAGGGTGCCCTCGGCAACGGAGCTCTCTGTCGCAGGCTTTCGGACCTCAACCAGCCGCAGATCGCTTTTGGTCGCAGGCAGATTGGCGTTGTCGGGTGTGCGGTCGGCGAATGGATCGCAAGCGATGGCTGGAGCGGAAAAGGAATACATGTGGCCCTCCTGCTGAAACTGCGTTTTTTGGGCATGCCGGGAGCGGTTGTCTGTTCGATCAGACCATTAATCCCCGTCAATGCGCCGGGAGACGGGCGGCTTTGCGGCAGCTCCAAGGAATTTTCGCGGGAATGTGACGTGGAAGTGTCGGTGTTTATCCCCTGTTTGCAAAAGCCTAACCAGTCTTTGCCATACTTGAGAGAATCAGTTGCAGACGGGCCAAAGAAGTGGCGGCGGGTGCATCCGGCGGTCATTTGGACGCAAGATACGATGCTTCGGCGAAAGCAGTTCGATCTGGTGCCGGTGCAGCAAATGCAAAGAACGGGCAAGACACCATGAAACGCTGGATCTTCCGAATTTTCACCCAAACAGGCAGCCTTGCGGCCGGCCTGCTGCTGGTGTGCCAGATGGCAGTATCCCAGGAAGTTCAGGAGTTGAAGATCGGCCTGATGGCGACCCTGTCCGGTCCCGCGGCGGTTTACGGCGAACATATGCGCGACGGATTCATGCTTGCCGTCAAGCAGTCCAACGGCGCGCTGGGCGGCCTGCCGACCAATGTGCTGGTTGTCGACGACAAGCTTGATCCTGCCTATGCCCTGGAGCAGGCCACCAAACTGGTCGATGAAAACGGCATCGATATCCTCGTCGGCGTGAACTTTTCAAGGGTCATGCTCGCGATCCATGACCCGGTGGTGCGGTCGAAAACTCTCTTCATCGGCACTCATTCCGGACCGGCTCCCATCGCCGGGCGCAATTGCAGCCGCTACTTCTTTTCCATGGCCTCGCAGGATGACCAGGTTCACGAAACCATGGGACGCTACGCGAGTTTGAAGGGCTACCAGCAGGTCGTCACGATCGCCCCGGATTACGAAGCGGCCCGGGACGCGGTGGTCGCGTTCCGCCGCCATTTCAAGGGTCAGATTGCCCGCGAGATGTTTGTAAAACTCGGGACGACGGACTTTTCGGCAGAATTTGAACAGATCGCCGAAATCGAACCGGACGCGATCTATGCCTTCATGCCGGGGGGCATGGGGGTGGAACTCGTCAAGCAGTTCCACGTGTCGGGCCTGAAAGGCATCGTCCCCTTCCTGTCCTCCCAGACAATCAACGCAGTGACATTGCCTTATACGGGTGAGATGGCCGAGGGGCTGTTTTCCGCTTCTCACTGGGCGCCCAACCTGGACAATCCGGTCAACAAGCGCTTCGTGCGCGACTTCGGCAGGGAATATGAATACCAGCCGTCGGTTTTTGCAGCCCAGGGATACGACGCCGCCAGGCTCATACACTTCGCGCTTGAACTGACCGGAGGAATCAAGGAGCAGGAAGCATTGCTGTCCGTCATCAGCTCCGCGCCTTTCGAAAGCGTGCGCGGAGATTTTCGCTTCAATTCCAATCAATTCCCGATTCAGGATTTTTATATTGTCGAAGGCGTGAGGCGCACCAGCAAGCTCTATGAAATGGAAGCTGTGGCGCGGGTTTTCGACGATGTCGGCGATGCATATGCCGGTTCCTGTCGCATGTAATCCTTGCAGGTGTGTGATCGCCTGGACGGAAATGTGAAACGATCAGTCCAGATATCGGACTTCCGGCTCTTGCATTCCGGACTGCACGGTCCATATCAATCACATGTCACACGCGACGTCTTCAAAATCTCTGCCTGGAAACAAGGCACCCGGACCGGGGCGGCCGCGCAACTTCGATGAAGCTGCGGCACTGCAAACCGCCATGTGCGTCTTTTGGCAGAAGGGCTTTGAAGCGACCTCCCTTGACGACCTGACCGCTGCCATGGGTTTGAGCCGGTCAAGCTTCTATGGAGCCTTCGGTGACAAGCAGACGCTCTTCCTGAGAGCGGTCGAACACTATTCGAAAAACGCCATCCGCACGCTCAAGGAGATAGCAGAGGCGACAGACGGCGATGCCGTCGAGGCGATGATGGAAGCCATCTCGGATCCCCATGGCGGGTCGAGAGGCTGTCTTCTGGTCAACTGCATCACGGAACTCGCACCCCATGACACCAGGGTCGCAGAGCTTGGCCGCCGCCATCTGGAAAGCATCGAGGAGATCTTTGCGAAGGCGCTTGACCCTCAAGATCCCGGCGCCGTCCGTGACAGGGCACGCGCCTATACCTCACTTGCAATCGGAACCCTTGCTTTGCGTAAGGCCGGTATTCCGGCCGATCGCATAGCCGACACCCTGAAGCAGGCCAAAACGGTGCTCTCTCCCTAGGAACCGTCTCTGGTGTGCTTCGTTAACCCCTAAGTGAATGCGCCTGAATATGGACTGAATGATCCATAATCAGGCCGCCAGAAACCGAATGACACTCAAAGGAATGTGTTCATGTCAGAACCGAAATTGTTTTCTCCTGCAAAAGCCGGCGCAATCGACCTGAAGAACCGCGTTGTCATGGCACCGCTGACCCGTAACCGGGCGCGCGCAGAAGACGACACGCCCCACGATCTGCATGTCGAATATTATCGCCAGCGGGCAGGGGCGGGGCTCATCGTTACCGAAGGTTCCCAGATATCTGCCCAGGGCAAGGGCTACGCCTGGACCCCGGGCATCTATTCCGATGCCCAGGTCGAAGGCTGGAAAAAGGTGACCGATGCGGTCCACGCGGAAGGCGGCAAGATCGTCATTCAGATCTGGCACGTCGGCCGGATATCGCATCCCATTCTTCAGCCGGGCGGCGTTGACCCGGTCGCCCCTTCCGCGATTGCCGCGAATTCCAAGACCTTCGACGGCACCCAGTTCATCGAAACGCCGATGCCGCGGGCACTTGAAGAAAACGAGATCGCGGGTATCGCGGAAGATTTCGCCAGGGCTACGCGAAACGCGCGCAAAGCCGGTTTCGACGGTGTCGAGGTGCATGGCGCGAACGGTTATCTGATCGACCAGTTCCTGAAGGATGGTGCCAACCAGCGGGATGATGCCTATGGCGGTTCCGTTGAAAAGCGCATGCGGTTCCTCAAGGAAGTTATGGATGCCGTGACCGGTGCATGGAGCGCCGACCGTGTCGGCATCAGGCTGAGCCCGTTCTCCAACGCCAACGACATAACCGACAGCAATCCGCAGGAAACATTCACCCATGCGATCCGGCTGCTGAACACCTACGGGCTGGCGTATCTCCATCTGGTCGAGGGGCAGACCGGCGGTCCGCGCGATATTCCCGAAGGCGGCGATCTGGCAGCGCTCTATGCGCTCTTCGATGGTGCCAGGATGGGAAACAACGGCTATGACCGCGCTTCTGCGATCGAAGCCGTGGAAAGCGGTGCTCTGGATCTTGTCGCATTCGGCCGCGCGTTCATTTCCAACCCTGATCTTGTCGACCGGCTGAAAAAGAACGCCCCGCTGAACGAGCCCGACAGGGACACATTCTATGGCGGCGGCGCCAAGGGCTACACGGACTATCCCACTTTGGCGGAAAACTCCGTCGCGGCCCAATAAACCGGTCCGGTTTCAGGCCGCCTGACATCCACCCCTCTCCGGGCGGTCTGAAGGAAAGCCGGTGCGGACTCAGGTCCGCACCGGCTTTCCTCGTTTCAACGTTCCTCCCGGCAGGAGTAAATGGGCCTGAAATCGAACCGTACCGCAGCGTACACTTTTTGCCTATTCAGGCCTTTCGCTTCGGACAAAAACCTGTCAAACCCGGTATCAGACAGACATCGGGCGCGGATACTGCTCAGCTTCGGCCGGAATTTGCCCGCCGGGGAAGGCGGTATGCCTGCAATTGGAGGGAGACCCAGAATGCCCCCGTATCGTTCAAGAACATCCACCCATGGCCGCAACATGGCCGGTGCGCGCGGCCTTTGGCGCGCCACGGGCATGAAGGACGGCGATTTCGGCAAGCCGATCATTGCGATTTCCAACTCCTTCACCCAGTTCGTGCCCGGTCACGTGCATCTGAAGGACCTCGGTCAGCTGGTCGCCCGGGAAGTGGAAAAGGCAGGGGGGGTCGCCAAGGAATTCAACACGATCGCGGTCGATGACGGCATCGCCATGGGCCATGACGGCATGCTGTATTCGCTGCCCTCGCGCGAGGTCATTTCCGACGCGGTCGAATATATGGTCAACGGCCACTGCGCCGATGCGCTGGTGTGTATCTCCAACTGCGACAAGATCACCCCGGGCATGCTCAATGCCGCCATGCGGCTCAACATTCCGGTGGTCTTCGTCTCCGGCGGTCCGATGGAAGCCGGCAAGGTGGTACTTGAGAACGGCGTTGAGAAATCGGTCGATCTGATCGACGCCATGGTGGCCGCCGCCGATGACAGCATGTCGGACGCCGATGTCCTGACAATGGAACAGAACGCCTGCCCGACATGCGGCTCCTGCTCCGGCATGTTCACCGCCAATTCCATGAACTGCCTGACGGAGGCACTTGGCCTGTCGTTGCCGGGCAACGGCTCGACGCTGGCCACCCATGCCGACCGCGAACGCCTGTTCGTGGAAGCCGGCCACCTGATCGTCGACCTGGCGAAGCGTTACTACGAACAGGATGACGAAAGTGTCCTGCCGCGCAACATCGCCAGCTTCAAGGCTTTCGAGAACGCCATGAGTCTCGACATCTCCATGGGCGGTTCGACCAACACCATCCTGCACCTGCTGGCAGCCTCTCAGGAAGGCGAGATTGGCTTCACCATCGACGATATCGATCGTCTGTCCAAAAGTGTTCCGGTCCTGTGCAAGGTCGCGCCGGCGATCGAGAATATCCACATGGAGGATGTCCACCGCGCTGGTGGTATCATGTCGATCCTTGGCGAACTCGACCGCGCGGGACTGCTGCACACCGATGTGCCGACGGTTCATTCCGCGTCCATGAAAGAGGCATTGGCGCGCTGGGATATTCGCCAGACGAACTCCGAAAGCGTACACACCTTCTTCAAGGCCGCGCCGGGCGGTGTTCCGACCCAGGTCGCCTTCAGCCAGGACCGGCGTTGGGACGAACTGGATCTCGACCGGAAATCCGGCGTCATCCGGGAACTGGACCATGCCTACAGCAAGGATGGCGGCCTGGCCGTGCTCTACGGCAACATCGCCGAGGACGGCTGCGTCGTCAAAACGGCCGGGGTCGATGAGAGCATCCTGAAATTCTCCGGTCCGGCCCGGATCTTCGAGAGCCAGGACACGGCCGTTTCCGCGATCCTGACCAACAAGGTCAAGGAAGGCGATGTTGTGCTCATCCGGTATGAGGGACCGCGCGGCGGACCCGGCATGCAGGAAATGCTCTATCCGACCAGCTATCTGAAATCGAAGGGACTGGGCAAGGCCTGCGCGCTCGTCACGGACGGGCGCTTCTCCGGCGGCTCGTCCGGTCTGTCCATCGGCCACCTTTCACCGGAAGCCGCCGAGGGAGGTGCTGTCGGCCTGGTTGAGGAAGGCGATCTGATCGTCATCGACATTCCGAACCGTGTGCTGAAGGTGGACGTGAGCGACGAGGAACTGGCACAGCGCCGGGCCGCCATGGAAGCCAAAGGCGACAAGGCCTGGAAGCCGATCGAAAAGCGCACACGCAAGGTGACCAAGGCCCTTCGCGCCTATGCGGCGATGACCACAAGTGCCTCCAAGGGCGCTGTCCGCGAAGTCGACTGAGGCGACACCGTGCCGTGAACGGATGAGGCGGGCTTTTGGGCCCGCCTTTTTTGCCGCCACCTGCCTGTCGGCGGCTTCTTCCCCAGAGCATTAAAGATGATAGGCTGACCGGATGGATTCTCTCACTCAATTCGTTCTCGGAGCCGCCGTTTCCACCGCGCTTCTCGGCAGCAAACTCGGACCGCGCAAGGCTGCCCTGCTTGGCGGTGCGCTCGGCACTCTGCCGGATCTCGATGTGCTTATCCCCTTCGACGATCCGGTGGACAGTTTCGTCTATCACCGGGGCTGGACCCATTCCGTTTTCGTGCATGCGCTTGCCACGCCCATTCTGGCCGAAGGGCTGCTGCGGCTCTTTCAGGGGCTGAGGGATCATCGTTTGCGGGTCTGGGCGGCTGTTTTCTTGTGCCTGTCGACCCATGCGGCCATTGATGCGATGACGGTCTATGGTACGCGGATCTTCTGGCCGTTTTATCGCGATCCCGTCGGCGTCGGCTCCGTGTTCATCATAGATCCGCTCTACACGCTGCCGCTGCTGGTCATGGTGGTGTGGGCCCTGTGTACAAAAACCTGGACATCCCGTCTTCGAAACTGGGTCGCGGCTGCGCTCATTGTGTCCACCGGGTACCTTGCTCTGAGCGTGGTGGTTCAGCAGGTCGTCAAGGACAGGGCGCTGCAGGTCTTTCTGGAGAACGGCGATCCGCCGGACAAGATCTACGCCCTTGCAACGCCGCTCAATATCCTTGTCTGGAAGGTGATCGGATTGCGCCAGAACAGTTACGACAACATGTATCTGTCGCTTCTCGACGAGCCTGGGCCGGCGGAAGTCTATTCCCATCCGCGCCATCTCGAACTGGTGAGCTGTCTGGGGGCGAGCGAAGCCTTCCGTAAACTGGACTGGTTCAGCAGAGGATACTACCGGGCGGAACTGATCGACGGGGACGTTGTCCTGTCCGATCTGCGCATGGGCCTGACACCGGGCTATGCGTTCCGCTTCGTGATCGGTGAAACCCGCGATACCGGCATTGAGCCGTCAGGACCGGAGCGTCTGGCGGATACGGTCCGGGTGGAAGAAGGCGACTGGGACTGGCTCGGAGCGCGGTTGCGGGGCAGGACTGCCGTGCGGCGGGCGGAAGCGGATATGCCACCTGTGCTACCAGAGGCGCGGTATGTTGCAGCGCTGGAGTGTTCGCAAGGGGCTGCCGGGGCAGGGTGACACCAGCAGATAACGCGGACCGGGGGCACCGGGATGTGGCGTAATTTTAGGCTCGCCGCGGGAGGCGTTGCGCTGCCCGGCCGGGCTAACGAACCGGGGTGGGTAAAATAAGCTATTGTTTTTCAGATGGTTGAATTCCGGAATTGGTTGGACCGGTGCGGAGCCGGGTGATGAAGAATTATGCAGGAATTATCCGGTAAAAGCCTTAGTAAAAATAGCAATTAAGAATTAACTAATCCGGGAAATCATGCCTCTGTTTTCGAACAATGGGGCAGATAAATGAATAAATGGAGGGTCGGTTCAACAGCCGGTCTGTGCATCGCCGCTCTGGTCACTTCGACCGCGATCGGTGCCACGGAGTTCGCTGGGGCAGCCCCCACCCGGCAGAGCCTCGATATGGTGTGGGTCCTGTTTGCGGCAGGTCTGGTGCTGCTGATGCAGGTTGGCTTCATGCTGCTTGAGGCAGGCCTTGTACGCTCCAAGAATTCCATCAACGTTGCCCAGAAAAACCTGCTGGATCTGGCGGTTTCTGTTCTTATTTTTGCATTCTTCGGATTTTCCTTCGCTTTCGGCGCAGGAGGGAGCTGGTTTGCAGGTTTCGATACGCGCCTGTTCGGGCTTTCCAGCCTCACTCCGTGGGAACTGACCGTCTTCGCCTTTCAGGTGATGTTCTGCGGAACGGCGGCAACCATCATTTCCGGAGCGGTTGCCGAGCGCATGCGCCTGTCGGCCTATGTCTGGTGCTCCGCTCTGACCGCAGGGCTGATCTATCCGGTCTTTGCCCATTGGGCCTGGGGCACCGCCCTTTACTCCGACGCCGTCGCGGTTCTGGGCAATGCCGGGTTCGTCGACTTTGCCGGTTCCACTGTCGTTCATGGCACCGGCGCCTGGATCGCGCTCGCTGCCTGCACCTTGCTCGGGCCGAGGATCGGCCGGTTCAGCAAGGATGGCAAGCCGTTCCGTATTCAGGGGCATAGCGCGGTTCTGGCCACATCCGGGGCACTGATCCTGTTTGTCGGCTGGTTGGGGTTCAACGGCGGCTCGACGCTTGCCGCATCCTGGGACGTGCCGGGCATTCTGGCCAATACGGTGCTCGCCGCTGCGGCCGGAACGGCGGTCGGCTATTTTCTCGGCCGCCGAAAAGACAAGTTCATATTGCCTGAAAACTCGATCTCCGGACTGCTGGGCGGTCTGGTCGCCATAACCGCCGGGTGCCACATTCTGACCCCGGCCGGCGCCATGATCGTCGGCGGCCTTGGGGGAGCGGTCGCGATCCTCGGGTCCGTCTTCCTGGAACGCGTCCTGAAGATCGACGATCCGGTCGGGGCCATCAGCGTTCACGGCTTTTCCGGCGTGGTCGGAACACTGGCGCTTGCGCTGCTCGCTCCTGTGGAGCTTCTGCCGCTCGGCGCCAGGTTGCCGCAATTCGCTATCCAGCTCAGCGGTGTGATTGCCTGTTTCGTCTGGTGTTTCGGCGCCGGCTGGCTTCTGCTTACGGGTCTCAACCGGCTGCAGCCGATGCGTCTGGATGCAGGCAGCGAGGAACTCGGCCTCAACGAAGCCGAACACGGCACACGCCTCGGTATCGGCCATGTGGAAGACGCGCTCGATCGTCTGATCGCGGGCAAGGCGGACCTGTCCATGCGGCTGGACGTTTCCAAGGGTGATGATTCAGAACGCCTGACACGTCTGTTCAATGCGTTGATGGACACGGTCCAGTCGGAGGAACAGGCGCAGAACCGCGTGGCGGATGCCCAGCGGACCCGTGAGGAGGCCGAGCGGCTTTCAGCGCTGGCCAACGCCACGTTCGACGCCATCGTGATTTCCGTCGACGGACGCATACTCGATGGAAACAAGACCTTCGAGGAGCTCATCGGATACGGTATCGAAGAGCTCGAAATGCGCGGCCTGTACGAGTTTGTCGACAATGAACTGGCAGGCACCCTGGAAGAGCATCTGATCCGGGCCGAGAAAGAGCCGAGGGAAGTAACGCTGATCAACAGGGACGGCGGGCACGTTCCCGTTGAAATCCGCACACGCGTGATCTCCTACAGAGGCATCCCGACGCGGGTCTCCGCGCTCGTGGATCTGCGCGACCGCAAGAAGGCGGAGGCACAGATCCTCCATCTGGCCCAACACGACCCGCTCACCGACCTTCCGAACCGGGCAGTCTTCAACGCCGAACTGAAACAGGTGATGGATAAATGCGCGCGCAGCGGCCACGCGGCGGCGCTTCTTCTTGTTGATCTTGACCGGTTCAAGGATATCAACGATCTGCACGGACATCCGGTCGGCGATACCGTCATCCGGATCACCGCGGATCGTCTGCGAAAAAACTGCCGCAGCTGCGATACGGTATCCCGGCTGGGCGGCGACGAATTCGCAATCGTCCAGAGCAGCATACAATTCACAAATCAGGCGGAAGACATGGCCTTGCGGCTCGTTCAGGCTCTGTCCGAACCGGTCGACTGCGGTCAGGGACTGGTTCTCAAACCCACCGCAAGCATTGGCGTTGCCCTGTTGAAGGGCAGTGACGACGCGGATCAGGTAATCTCGAATGCCGATATCGCGCTCTACAATGCCAAGAACCAGGGGCGCAATACCTATTGCCTGTTCCAGTCCGGCATGGGCGACGAAGTTCGCCAGCGCCGGGCACTGGAGAAGGATCTGAATGCGGCACTCTCCCAGGAGCAGTTCGAACTCTATTTCCAGCCGCGCATGAACCTTTCCACCTGCAGGATCGAAAGTTACGAAGCGCTCATCCGCTGGCATCATCCTGAACAAGGCCTCATCAGTCCGGCCGAATTCATTCCCGTTGCGGAAGCGTCCGGCCAGATCGTGGCAATCGGCAAATACGTTCTGGCCGAAGCCTTGCGCGTCGCATCCACGACAATCCTGTCGTCGAATATCAGCCTCAATGTCAGCCCGGTACAGTTCCGCGACCGTGGGTTCGTCGATGACGTTCAAAGCGCCATAGCGAACTCCGGCATTCCGGCAGAGCGGATCGAACTTGAAATCACCGAGACCACGCTGATCGAAGACAATGCCAGGGCGCTTTCCATTTTGATGCGGCTGAAGGAAATCGGAGTGAAAATCGCTCTGGACGACTTCGGGGTCGGCTATTCTTCGCTGAGCTATCTGAGCCGGTTTCCCTTCGATTGCATCAAGATTGACCGGTCCTTCGTGCAGGAAGCACGGCGGAACTACGGGTCGCTTGCCATCATCGAAACCGTGGTGCGCCTCGGCAAGGCACTCAACATGCGCGTTGTCGCCGAGGGTGTGGAAGACATCG
The DNA here is from genome assembly GCF_947496995.1 of uncultured Roseibium sp. Lineage (GTDB taxonomy): Bacteria > Pseudomonadota > Alphaproteobacteria > Rhizobiales > Stappiaceae > Roseibium. The sequence goes on along the minus strand of NZ_CANMFD010000002.1, from coordinate 706,456 downwards.
AAAAGCTCCTGCTGCTGGCGCAACACGGCTGCCACGAGGTCCAGGGCTACCTGATCGGCAAACCCGAGCCGGTCGGCAGGCTCATTAGCGCGGTGCCGGTCGAGGTTCAGGAAGCTCTGGACACGCAGAAGTTCGGTGGCTTGAAGGTCTTCGAGGCAAAGGCAGCCAGAGATATGGCAAGCTGACGTTGCCTTGCTCTCATGCATCTTGAAAGGGCTCTGGCGGCTCCCGGTCGGGGAGTTCAGTTCACCTGGGATTCCGCGACGGGGATCAACATGATCCGGCTCAGCAATTCATCCGGGTCCTGAATTTCCGGGACCTGGTTGCAGTCGGGTGTATCCGGCGGGTCTTTCGCTGCGGTTTCCTTCAACACGACGCAGATCGGAATTGAGGACTGGCGGGTTCCCTTCACGGCGGCGGTAATGACGTCCAGCAGCGATCCGTCTGTCTCCAGCAGCGCCAACGCAAGGTGCTTGGCGAAGAGCGAGATTGTTCTGTCGGCGGAATAGTTCGCAACCTGGCCGGAACCGGAAGAGGACACAAGGGCTTCGGGCCGATCCTTGAAGTCGACCGAATGGCCGTCCAGCAGATGCACATTGACCGCGTGAGAGTTGTTCGTGTCGAGAATGAGAACGACTTCCGCAGCGGGGATCGTATGGATCATCGCCGCAAAGGCCGACGCGGAGATCCAGGTTCCCTCGCTGATCGCCTGAGCGGCTGTTTCCGGTTTCTTCCCGGCCCAAAGCTCTAGGACATATCCGGACTGGTCCGTCGCCGGGTCCGTATCCGTATCGTCCTTGCCGAGCGGCAGGTTGGCATAAATGATGAGCCGGTCTTCCGGCCCCAGCCGGTTTGAAAGTTCCGTCGCCTTGCGCTTGAGAGCGGCGGCACTTGCACCTTCGTTGATGAGGAGGTGCATATGGTCCGGTCCGGCATCGATCCTGGGCGCCAGTGCCGTCACCACTTTTTCCAGGCTGTTCCTGCAAATTTCCAGCGACTGTGGGTTCCAGACAGGGCAGTTGCCAATGCCGAGAACGTGGGTCTCAAGACGAGGTGTTTCCTGGGCCGGCGAAGAAAAGGACCAAAGCGTCGCGGCAAGCACCAGCGCTGCGAAGCGGAAAGCGCGGAACCGGTCTCCGTGCCACCGCGCAAACTGTGTGCGGGCCGATTGCACCTTTCCGCTCATCCTGTCTCCCCAGGGTTCTGTTCCATGAAGTCGTGTCCCGCTCGCAGGAACCGCCGACATTATTATTTGCCCCCTGAAGTCCGGTTAAATGAAGCGCACAGATTCCATGGAACTGTGTGGCGAATTGTTAATCAACAATATTTTCCGTGAACATGGTTTTGTGATGTCGAAAAGAATGAAAGCCCGTGCGAAAAGGCACGAACTCTGTATCTGATCTGAAAAACGATTGAGGAAATGGCAGCAGTTCGGAAAATTAAAAAAACTGCGCAGCGTTGCCGGTGGAATGAACGACTGCAACGAGAAGACCGCGCCTTGAAGGCGCGGCCAGTCTCTGAGGTCATCAGGAATCGTTGGTGTCGATCATCGGCTGATTGGTCGGCTCTTCACCGCTCAGATCGCCGTAGACGTCCTTGGTGCCGTCAGCGGGCAGATCAGCGGCTGCGTCCATCTTCGCTTCGGCATTGGCTTCTGCCTGCTGCTCGAGCGTCAGGGGCTCTTCGCCGTTCAGGTCGCCGACCATGTCCTTGGTGCCGTCCAGCGGCAGGTCTGCGGCACTGTCGGCCCGGGCTTCGTAATTTGTGGAGCCCTGTACTGCAGGCTTCAGCGGTTCATCACCATTGGCATCGCCGTTGAAGACGCCCTCAGCCTGAACGGACCCCATGAGTGCGGTCGATACGAAAAGGGCGCTGAGGATCGGTGTCGCGGTTTTCTTGAAAGAAAGCATACGTTTTCTCCTTTGGTTTTGCTGAACGATGCCCGTCGGACGTTGCCTGTTTGGCGTTGCCTCGACGGCGTTCGGGGAGAGAATGCAATCAGTCACCGGGACGTTCCAAAATTTCCGGTCACAAAAATTTCAGCCGTCCGCCTTTCAATTTTACGGAACGAAATCAATGGGAAAGCGTCCGCGCACAGGCGATAGGGTCGCAGGTCCGAGGCGACAAGCCCCGTATTGAGTCAGGCGCTGCGACGTGTTGTCGCCCGGCTTCCAACACGTCTCAGGCACGCATGCGTTCCCTATATAGCCTCTGCCATCCGGTTGGCTGAAACAAGCCGGGAAACGACATTCTCGATGATCTTGTGACCGGCTTCCTTGTCGAGGGACATGATCGACTCGGGGTGAAATTGCACAGCCGCGATCGCTTCCTTCTGATGCTCGATCGCCATTACCACTCCGTCTTCGGTTTCTGCTGTCACGCGCAGGTCGGCAGGCAGCGTGTCGCGCTTTGCATAGAGAGAGTGATAGCGTCCGACCACCACAGGTGCCTCCAGTCCCTCGAAAAGAACGGAATTGCCCGCGATGCTGATGGGCGAGGGCTTCCCGTGAACCGGTATGTCGAGCTGGCCGAGCTCGGCGCCGAAATACTCCGAAAGGGCCTGCAGGCCGAGACAGACACCGAAGATCGGCAGCGCGCGGGAGCGGGCCCTGCCGATGGTTGCCGCGCAATCGAAATCCTTCGGATTGCCCGGCCCGGGCGACAGCACGACCAGGTCCGGATTGACGTCATGGAAGACATGATCGGCCACGGGCGTCCGGTAGGTGACCACCTCCGCACCAGTCTGCCGGAAGTAGTTGGCAAGCGTGTGCACGAAACTGTCTTCATGATCGACCAGAAGGATCTTCATACCCTGTCCGGGTTTGCGCTCCACCTGTTTTTCAAGCGCCTTGGTGGCCAGACCGGCTTCGCGCACCGCTGCCCGCATGGCCTCGGCCTTGAGTTCGGTTTCCGCTTCCTCGTCTTCCGGCACACTGTCATAGAGCAGCGTCGCACCGGCGCGGATCTGCGCCGTGCCGTCCTTGATGCGCACGGTTCTCAGCGTCAGACCGGTATTCATGTCGCCGTTGAACAGGACCGCGCCGATTGCACCGCCATACCAGGCGCGGGGAGATTTCTCATGATCCTCGATGAACTGCATCGCCCAGCGTTTCGGCGCACCGGTCACCGTCACCGCCCAAGTGTGCGACAGGAACGCGTCGAGCGCATCCATGTCTTCGCGCAGGATACCCTCGATGTGGTCCACGGTGTGGATCAGGCGGGAATACATCTCGATCTGGCGGCGGCCGATCACCTTGACGGAGCCCGGCACGCACACACGGCTCTTGTCGTTGCGGTCGACGTCGGAACACATGGTCAGTTCCGCTTCGTCCTTGGCCGAGTTCAGGAGCTTGCGGATCTGCGCCTCGTCTTCGATGGCGTTCCTGCCGCGGCGGATGGTGCCGGAAATCGGGCAGGTTTCCACCCGCCGCCCGCCGGTCACCCGCACGTACATTTCCGGTGACGCACCGACGAGATATTCGCTGTTGCCGAGATTGAAAAAGAACGAATAGGGGGAGGGGTTGATCTGCGCCAGGCGCCGGCAGACCGCCGATGGCGGATTGGCGCAGGGCTCGTAGAAAGTCTGGCCCGGCACGGTTTCGAACAGATCGCCGCGGCGGAAATAATCCTTGGCCTTCTCGACCAGCTTTGCATATTCCCCTGGCTCGTGATCGCCCCGGCCCGGATCGATATTGGCCGGCGTATAGGGGTGGTTTTCGCCTGTCCGGTCCAGTCCTCTCGTGGTCTTGCCGTTGACGACAAAATCATATTCCAGCACATAGGCGCGCTTGCCGTGGTGGTCGACGATCAGGATCTCGTCCGGCAGGAACAGCACCACGTCACGCTGATCGTCGGGCCGCTGCAGCTTCAGATCGATCTGTTCGAACTGAAAGGCGACGTCGTAACCGAATGTGCCGTAGAGCCCGAGCTGGTCGTCGCCGCAGGCAAACAGCTCCTTCAGCGCCCGCACGATGGAGAAGGTCGAGGGCTGGCGGGAGCGTTCTTCCTCGTTGAACAGCCGGTCCGGCTTCTTCACCGTCAGGTTGATCCGCGTTTCGGAGGCCTCGAAGGTTTCAACATCCTCATGCGACTTCAGGGCCGCGACGAGGGCAGGCAGAAGGATCTTGCCGCGATCGTTCAGCGAGCGGATTTCCACCCGCCGGTCGGCGGCTTCCAGCACCAGCGGCGGATTGACGATGGCCATGTCCCAGCGCGTGTAACGTCCGGGATATTCATAGGACGAGGCCAGCACCGCGCCGAGTTCCCCGTCCAGCCGGTCGATCCATTCGGAGGTTCCGGTCTCATAGTCTGAAGGACGTGACGAGCGCAGGATGGTGATCCCGCCATTGGTTTCAAAGGTCTGGTCAGCCAGCGCCGGCATGGTTCTTCTGGTCCCGTTCTGGTGGCTGCCCGGAAATGCTGGCGGCCTTTTAAAGCACCAAGGCCGCCAGCGGTATCCCGCGGCGGCCTTTGGTTTGATCTATGATCCGTTCAGAGCATGACTGATCGCTGGCCGCCTATTTCGCGCCGCGCCACCACCATGCTGCTTTCAGGATCGTGTTCATGAAAAAAGGGATATCGGAAGGAGAAGGCGATGGCAATGGGCATCTGGCGGCAAAATGCAGGCAAACATGCGCTTCCCGGGTGTTGTACCGGTTCTCTTGACGTATTTACGGAGGGTTGAGCGCAATCTCGGCGTCCTTCCACTTCAATTTGCCCTTGCCGTCTTGACCCTTGATCCTTGATGCTGTTTTTGCGGTGCAACGACCGAGAGACGGCAGTGAGGGGCACATGGATAATTACGATCTTATCGTGATCGGCAGCGGCCCGGCGGGCCGGCGGGCAGCCATCCAGGCGGCAAAATTCGGCCGCAACGTGCTGGTGGTCGAAAAAGGCGGCCGCGTCGGCGGCGTCTCCGTCCACACCGGCACAATTCCTTCAAAGACCTTGCGCGAAACGGTGCTGAACCTCACGGGCTGGCGGGAGAGGGGATTTTACGGCCGCTCCTACCGGGTGAAGGACGACATTACCGCCTCCGATCTCAGGACGCGGATGCACATCACGCTCGACCATGAGGTGGAGGTGCTGGAACACCAGTTCGCCCGCAACAAGGTCGACACCATGCGCGGAGCGGCAAGGTTCATCGACCCGCATACCATCGAGGTGGAGGGCGAGATCGGTGAAGTCCTGAAATTCACCGCCGACAAGTTTATCGTCGCCGTCGGCACCAAACCCTTCCGGCCGGACTATGTGCCCTTCGACGGCGAATATGTTCTCGACAGCGACGACATTCTCGATCTGGCCGATCTGCCACGGTCCATCGCGGTCATCGGTGCAGGCGTCATCGGTGTTGAATACGCGTCGATTTTCTCCGCGCTCGACGTCCATGTGACCCTCATCGAGCCGCGCGATACCATGCTCGACTTTCTCGACAAGGAGCTGATCGCCGATTTTACCCACCAGCTGCGTGACCGCGGCATGGCCCTGCGCTTCGGGGCCAAGGTGGAGAAGATCGAAAAGCATGGCCCCGCCAATTGCGAAATCACGCTCGAGGGCGGGCGCTCCATTCGCTCCAACGTCATCCTGTTCGCCGCCGGCCGCATGGGGGCGACACCTTCCCTCAATCTGGAATCCTGCGGGCTGGAGGTCGACCACCGGGGACGGCTGAAGGTGGATCCGATGACCTTCCAGACCGATGTGCCGCATATCTTCGCCGCCGGCGATGTGATCGGCTTCCCGAGCCTTGCCTCCACCTCGATGGAACAGGGCCGGATCGCGGCCTGTCACGCGCTCGGCGAAACGGCCTATGATCCGCCGGAATATTTCCCCTATGGCATCTACGCGGTTCCGGAAATTTCCACGATCGGCATGACCGAGGAAGAGATCAAGGAGCGCGGCATTCCCTATGAATGCGGCGTCGCCCGCTTCCGGGAGACCTCGCGCGGTCACATCATGGGCCTCGACAGCGGCATGCTGAAAATGATCTTTTCACTCAAGACCCGGCGCCTGCTCGGCTGTCATATTGTCGGGGAGGGTGCGACCGAACTCGTCCACATCGGCCAGGCGGTCCTGAACCTGCGCGGCACTCTGGAATATTTCGTCGAGAACACCTTCAACTATCCGACCCTCGCCGAGGCTTACAAGATCGCCGCTCTCGACGCCTGGAACCGCATGCCACCGCTGGAAGAGTGAAGGCGATTTTTGCACCCTCCGACGTTATTCCGGACACGTGAGACGCAAGTTGACCGCCGATCCGGATCAACGCGCATCTGTGCGGCCCTTGTTCGCAACGACGGCGGATGGCATTTTGACAATTCCGCATCAGCCGCCTCTGATTTTCCAAAAATGGCGCCGAAGCGCCTGACCGGTTGGCCTGCCCCGAAATTCATCTCTGCCAAGGACCGCCCATGCCGCAGACCCTGCTCCTGAAGAATGCCGACATCCTTGTCACCATGGACGGCGACCGGCGGGAGATCACCGGTGGCGGACTTTTCGCCGAGGACGGCATCATCCGGCAGGTCGGCCCGTCCGACGAGCTGCCGCAAACCGCCGACAGGGTGATCGATGCCACCGGACAGATCGTTTTGCCCGGCTTCGTCAACACCCACCACCATCTCAACCAGACGCTGACCCGCAATCTGCCTGCGGCGCAAAACAACAATCTGTTCCCCTGGCTGCAGGCGCACTACCGGATCTGGGCGAAAACCCATCCGGAGGCTTCGCGCGCCAGCACCCTGATCGGCTTGGCGGAACTGGCTCTGTCCGGCTGCACAACCGTGTTCGACCACACCTATCTTTTCCAGAGCGGCAACAAGGTCGACTACCAGATCGAGGCGGCGCGCGATCTCGGCGTGAGATTTCACGCAAGCCGCGGGTCCATGTCCCTCGGCGAGAGCAAGGGCGGCCTGCCGCCGGATGCCTGCGTGGAAGACGAGCAGCATATCCTCAACGACAGCATCCGCGTGATCGACCGCTATCACGACGCATCGCATGGCGCGATGACACGCATCGTCCTGGCGCCCTGTTCGCCGTTCTCCGTTTCGGAAAACCTGCTCCGCGACAGCGCGCTGCTGGCGCGTGACAAGGGCGTGATGCTTCACACACACCTGTGTGAGACGCTGGACGAGGAGCGCTACACGATGGAGCGTTTCGGCAAGCGTCCGGTGGAATGGATGCAGGAACTCGGCTGGACCGGGCCGGATGTCTGGTTCGCCCATGCCATCCACGTGGATGACGACGAGATCCGCCTTTTTGCCGCAACCGGCTGCGGTGCCGCCCATTGCCCGTGTTCGAACATGCGCCTGGCCTCCGGCATCGCGCCTGTAAAAAAATACATGGCTGCCGGGGTGAAGGTCGGCCTCGGTGTCGATGGCTCCGCCAGCAACGACGGTTCCAACATGTTGATGGAAGTTCGCCAGGCAATGCTTCTGGCGCGGCTCAATCTGGGCCTTCAGCCGGTGGTGGACCCGCAAGGCAACGCGCTTCCTCCACTCTCGCACCCGTCGCGGGCAGACGAATGGATGACCGCCCGCGAAGCCCTGGAACTGGCAACCCTCGGCGGCGCGTCTGTTCTGGGCAGAAATGACGTTGGGTCATTGGAAACAGGCAAATGCGCGGATTTCTTCACGCTTGATCTTAACACGATCCATTTCGCGGGAGCCATGCACGACCCGGTCGCGGCCGTGGTCTTCTGTGCTCCTCAGGTGGCGAAAACCACAGTCGTCAACGGGCGGGTGATCGTGGAAAATGGCCGCATCGTCACCATGGATATGGCGCCGGTGATCAGGGACCATAACCGCATGAGCCTGGAACTGGCAGCGGGGGAGTAGGAGCGACGGGAAAACCGGAGCTTGTCAGGAAGTCAGCAAAGCCAGCAGTTTTCCGGCAGCTGTGCTTCGCTCACATCGCCGCCGTCGCTCATCCAGGCAACGATGCCGTTTTCGACATTGGCGATATTGGTGAACCCCGCCTGACCGGCGAGATATTCCGACAGCGCCTGACTTCTGCGGCCTGTCCGGCAAATGAAGACGACTTCGTCGGCAGGCCCTGAGATTAGTTTCTGCAGCTCCGTCCCGAACTGCGGATTGACGTTGCCGCCCTGATCGAAAAACGTCAGCAGATGGCTGCCCGGGATGACCCCGGTTTCGCGCCATTCCTCCGGCCGGCGGATGTCGATGACGGTGGTGCCTGAAGCCAGTTTCGCCTTGAGCTCGTCGTTGCCGATATCGGAGAATTTCTTCGCCTTCACGTCCAGCAGCTCGATCTCGAATTTCAAGGTGGCATCAGGTGGAATGACGCCGCCCGCGCCCTGAGAGCCGTACGCCATATCCGGCGGAATGATCAGCTCGCGCTTGCCGCCGACCTGCATGCCTTCAACGCCTTTTTCCCAGCCTGGAATGACCCGCCGCTCGCCAAGGGTGAAAGAGAAGGGCGTGCCCCGGTCGACGCTCGAATCGAACTTCGTGCCGTCCATCAGCCAGCCGGTGTAATGCACCACCACCGTTTCGCCGACATTGGCCTCTTCGCCGGTCCCTTTTTCGATGTCGCGGATCTGCATTTCCTCTTGTGCGGATGCAGAGACCGAGAAAACCAGGGTGAAGGCAAGTATTGCGAGATATCTGATCATTGAAACCTTTTCCATTCAGCCGATGTACCGACGTCTGCAAGGAACCTGATACAGGGGGGCACCGAAAGCAAGACCAACCGGATCACTTGCGCCTCGGCTCTCCGGCTTGTGAAAGAGTGCCCTGCGATAGTGATAAATCAGGAGGGAAGTGGATCTTTCCGATTGCAAGCGGGTGCTGCCGGGAAAACCGTGGGAGCTTCCGGACATGGACTGGAAATGGATTTCCTGTTTTGAGCGTATGAGGGATAAGTATTTTTTCAACCGGATCCGGTAAGCAAACGCGACAAGATGTTGCCTTTTGGGGAGGAAAGTCATGCCGATTTCCGGGCCGCCGCTGAAAAAACCGCTGGAGCTCGCCGGGATCTTGAACCTCGGGCTGAAGACCAAGCCAGACGAGGAGGTGCTTGTATCGCAGCGCCGCCGCTGGACGTGGCGGGCCCTCGAGGCCGTGTCGAACAGGCTGGCCGGCAATTACCTGGGGCTCGGATTGCTGCCTGGAGACCGTGTCGCGTCGCTCATGCCGAACCGGACGGAGCTTCTCATCCATTATCTGGCTTGCATGAAATGCGGACTGGTCGCCGTACCGCTGAATTACCGCTATATGGCGCCCCAGATCGATCATGCGCTCGAAGTCGCCGAACCGAGAATTCTGCTTGTTCACGAGGAACGTCGTGAAGACCTGGAAACCAGCCAAAACGCGGGGCGCCTGGACCTCGGCCAGATAATCTATCGGGACGACTGGGATACCGGGGGGAGCGCCGTTTCGCCGTTCGAAAGCCTCATGACGGAGGACCCGGTCAGTCGGATTGTTCCTCCCGGACCGGAAGACCCGGCGATAATCTTTTTCACCTCCGGAAGCACCGGCGTACCCAAGGGTGTCTGTCACAGCTTCAAGACTCTGGGCTGGATCATTGCCAGTGCGGTGGAAAGTTTCGAGATGAAGCCGGATGATATCATGGTGCCGGGCGGATCGGTGTCCCATGTCGGTGGCCATCATTTGTCCATGATGACCATTGCCGCCTGCGGAAAGGTCGTACTGCCGAGAACCTTCGATGCCGACGAAATTCTTCCGCTACTGCGAAGGGAACGGCCGACCAAGATGTGGATGCTGCCGTCAGCGCTCTATGCCCTGGTTTTGGAGCACGGAGCCAAAAGAGAGGATTTCGCCTCCGTCAAGGCCTGCTTTTCCGGTGGCGACAAGGTTTCGGCAGCACTTGAAAAGGAATTTACCGCGCTGGCCGGCATCCCGATCGCGGAGGATTACGGAATGACCGAGATTGGCATTCCAACGGTGTCTCCACCGACGGCACTGAAGATCGGTTCTGTCGGGCCGATAGGTCCCGGTTACCGGGCATCGCTGCGCGGCAAGGATGGACGGGAGGTGGCTGTGGGAACCGACGGGCGGCTCTGGATAAACTTTCCGGGCAATATGGTCGGCTATTGGAACAACCCCGAGGCCACGGTTGAGACGGTGGTGGACGGCTGGCTCGACACCGGCGATGTGATGAGTGTCGATAGCGAAGGCTACCTCTGGTTTCACGGCCGTGAAAAACAGATCATCATTCATGACGGATCGAATATCTGTCCGCAGGAAGTGGAGGCTGCGCTCCTGGAACATGCTGCGGTGGAAAGCGCTGGCGTGGTCGGTGTGCAGAACCGGCTGCATGGCGAAAATGTGCGGGCGTATGTCACGCTGGATCCGGACGGGGATGTCCCCACGATGCAGGACCTCATTCAGTTCGCCCGGGCTCGCGTGGGGTACAGGGCCCCGGAGGAAGTGATTGTTCTCGACGCAATGCCGCTCAATGCAACCGGAAAGATCGACCGTGTGTCCCTGAAGAAGATGGCGACTTAGGGGGTCTTTTTTTCCGCTGCCGAGCGGATCAGCTTTTCGAGCAGGCGCGAGAGCTCGTTCTGCTCATCTTTCGTCAGCCCGTCGACGGCCGCGTGCAGGGTCTCCACGTAGTCGGGTATCTTTCCCTTGATCAGCCCGAGGCCTTTCTCGGTCAGGCAGACGGAGAGGGCGCGCCGGTCTTCCGGGTGCGGGCAGCGCTCAATGAAACCTGCCTTTTCGAGTCTGTCGAGGCGTGCGGTCATGCCGCCCGAACTCATCATGGTGGTGCGGTAGAGCTCGGTCGGCGTCAGCTTGTAGGGCGGGCCGGAGCGCACGAGCGTCGCCAGCACATCGAATTCACCGGTTTTCAGGCCGATCTCGGCATAGGCGGGCACCTGATAGTCCCGGCTCATCACGTGGGCCGCCTCGTTCAGCCGGCCGATCAGCACCATCGGCAACAGCTTTCCGGCAACCTCCGGCATTTCGTTCTCCCACTGCCGGCGGGCACGCTCGGCCCGGTCCAGCAACAGGTCCGCAGGGTCTCCGAAGAGGTGAGGGACAGGCTTCCGGGGATCTCCGGATTTGATGGTCATGGTCTGGTTCCCGAAAGATCCTGGCTGCGCGCTAGGATGACCTGTTCAAGCCCCGGAAAAGATTCGCCATTCCGGTGACCGCGACGAGGAAATGCTGCCCCTCTTTACAAAGAAATTCAGCCTGACTCAAGAATCTTGATATAAAGTATCTTGAAATAAAGATAAATGATGTTATCTCTTTCCGATGGCAGACACAGGCCGTAAATTGAACAGAAAGGAACATCCAATGGCGGACACCACCGGACCCGGGCAGCAGCACGGAGCCGTCAGCCCCGGCACTGTTCGTGCAGGCGTCGCTGCGGCCAAATTGCTTGATCAGCCGGTCGCCCTGTTGCTAGTCGTCGGCGGGTTTCTGGCACTCTCCACCATTATCGCCAAGGCGGCTCCCGGCCTGGGCTGGCATCCTCTGGCGTTGCTGCAATGGGCCATTCTGGGCGGTGCGGCGGGTCTTTTTGCCCTGAGCCGGATGTCCGGCCGCAAGGTTGTTCGGACCGGCGATCCGGTGGATCGCAGGCAGCTTGCGATCTATCTCGGTTTCAGCGGCCTGCTGTTCGTCGTGCCCAACATGATCGCGGTGGTCGCCGCTTCAAAGGTCGGTGCGGGCTTCGTGTCGCTCAGCTATGCCTTTCCCCTGGTGCTGACTTACGCCTTTGCCGTTCTCCTGCGGCTGGAGCGCCTGCAGCTTATGCGCGGGGCAGGGGTTCTGGCTGGTCTTGGCGGCGCGGTTCTGCTGGCCGGTTCCGGGTCGAAATTGTCCCTGGAGGCATCGTGGTGGTCGCTTTTCGCGCTGACCATTCCGGTGTTTCTGGCTGTTGGAAATATCTACCGCACACTGAAATGGCCCAAAGGCGTCGGCCCGGTCGATCTGGCCGTGGGCATGATGGCAGTCGGATTTGTCGGACTTGCCGCCTTCAACGCAGCCATGGGCACGCCTGTCGCGCCGGCTTCCTGGACAACCGGCGCCGCCGCGCTGCTTGCCGCGCAGATCGCGATCTTCACCCTTCAGTACGGCCTGTATTTTCGCCTGCAGCAAACGGCTGGCCCGGTCTATCTGAGCCAGATCGGCTCCGTCGCGGCGGTGACGGGTCTCGGGCTCGGATACCTGGTGTTCGCGGAAGTTCCCGACCTCGCAAGGCTGGCGGCGGTCGCCAGCGTCGGAGTGGGGATCGTGCTGGTGACCCTAGGCCGGCCGCGAACACTCTGATCCTTCGCCGTGAGGCCGTTCGCTGGGCCCGTCAGCCCCAGAGCCAGGCAGCTCCGCGCACGCCGGAGCTGTCGCCGTGAACGGCCTTGCGGATCGGCGTCTCGAAGGTGTCGGAAAAGATGAACGGCAGCATGGCCGGGGCGAGGTCCTCATAGAGCTCGTCGATATTCGACATGCCGCCGCCGAGCACGAACACATCCGGGTCCAGCAGATTGGCGCTCATGGCGAGCGAACGCGCAAGACGGCTGACGTAGGCGTCATAAACCGCATTGGCCGCCGGATCGCCGGAGCGTTTCAGTGCAATGATCTCGTGCCCCTTGAGAAGGTTGCCGGTCCTCTCCTTGTAGTCGAGCTGAAATCCGGTGCCGGAGCACCAGCGGTCGATCACGCCCTTGTGGCCGATCCAGCTGTCCGGTCCGGGAAATTCTTGCTGCGTCATCCAGGGAACGGTGATGGCGCCCCATTCGCCGCCAATGCCGTTGGCACCCAGATGCGCCTTGCCGTCGATGGCGATGCCCGATCCGCAGCCGGTGCCGACGATGATCGCGTGCACCACATGTGCACCTGCTCCCGCACCGTCTGTCGCCTCGGAAACAGCCAGGCAGTTCGCATCGTTCTGAATGCGCACGGGACGGCCGAGGACTTCCTCCAGATCCCGGTCCAGTGGCTTTCCGTTCATCCAGGTTGAATTTGCGTTCTTGACCAGCCCGGTCTTGGGCGAGAGGGACCCGGGTATGCCGAGGCCCAGCGTGCCGGTCTGCCCGGTCGCCTGTTCGGCGGCATCGACCAGCGCCTTCACGGCGGCAAGGCAGCCGTCATAGTCTCCCTTGGGCGTGTCGACACGCTGCCGGAAGAGTTCGTCTCCCGCATCCGAAAGCGCGATGATCTCGATTTTCGTGCCGCCCCAGTCAATTCCCAACCGCATGTCAGTCCACCCGTTTCAGCAACTAGAGAGCCGCTGCCTGTCTGTCTTCCAGCTCGTCCGCCACCGCCTAATTGACAGAGGTCGGGTTGCGTTTTCAACACTTTGGTTTGATATATCCCGAACCTTGCCCCGGCAACAGGCGGCGCGGTGGAAACGGACTGAATGGCAGGCTGGAAGGACAGGCTCAAGCATTGGTTTTCCGGGGACGCGGCACGGGACCGCGGCCCGGAGGAAAAGCAGCGGCCTGCGCGCAGACCCGGTTCCGGGTCGAAGACACCGCATTGGGCTGTAGAGGAGAGCGAACCCACGACAGCACCCGGCAAGCCTGCTGTGGCGTCCGCAAGGACCGCAAGCCACCGGAAACCGTCATTTGTCACCCACTATTATGTCTGGGGCACGCTGGCGCTTCTGCTCCTGGCCGCTGCCACCGGAGGGATCGTCTGGCAGCTTCAGCAAGGCACGGACGCCGAGGTGACAGGACCGCGCTTCAGTGACCCGCTTTTGCCGTTGGGTGAGCGTGTGAGGAACGAACTGCTCAATCCTTCTCCGGAACTCAGTGCGGAACTGAAACGCGGTTTTCATGGCAAACCTTCGGAGCTCTGCGCCGAGCTGCATGACCTCGGGCTGGAAAACAGCGGCTGGAAAAAAGCGCCCTTCCAGCAGGACCGCTGGCAGTGCGCCTCCCTGGTGCAACTGACCACGCCAAGTGTCGATTACGGGTCCACGACACTGTTTTTCCTCCTCCGGGGTCCTTCGCAAGACAAGATCGACTATCTGCGCCTCAAGCTGGTGGTCGAGGATCCGAAGCAGAAACAGATCGGGCTGGATGCCGTCTGGCTGGTGACAGACGCTCTGGCCACGCGCTATGGCTGGACGGTTCCCGACCCGTTCCGGCAGGCGGTATCCGGATTTGAGAAGCTTGAGACCATTCACCGGGGCGTCAGGCTTTCGGTGGCCCCTGAGGACCCCGATCTGACCGGCGATCCGCTGGCCGGCCAGCGGCTCAACATCATCCTGAATTTCGGCGAACCGGATCTGATCCGGCCCGCGGACCGTTTCGAAAAAGCGCCGCCGCTGGAAAGCGGATGGAGTGTCGAGCAGCCCTGATCTCGGTGACGCCTTGGGGTGCGAACCCTGAAACAGGTATCTGTTTATTGGAGTTGGTATCAGCGTTCCGGCAGGGGAATGAACTCTTCCGCGTCGCCCGGAACTGTGTCGAAACGCCCGAGCCGCCAGTCTTCCTTCGCTTGTTCGATCCGCTCCTTGGAAGAAGAGACGAAGTTCCACCAGATGTAACGCCGTCCGTCCATCGGTTCGCCGCCGAGAACGACGAAACGTGCCGGTTCCAGCGCGTTGTTCTCGACCACCAGATGATCGCCCGGCTTGAAGACCAGCAACTGGGCAGGGTCGAAGCTCTGGCCGGCGATGCTGATCTGGCCGGCGACCGTATAAAGGCCGCGCTCTTCCCAGCCCGCATCGAGCGGAATTTTCGCGCCGGGCTCCAGGGAGATATCGGCATAGAACATGTCCGAGGCCGTCTGGACCGGGGCCTTGTGTCCGTAAAGCGCGCCGGCAATCAGTTTGACGGAAGCTCCCTTGTCGGAAAATTCCGGCTGCGCGTCCGTGCCGAAATGCTGGAACTCCGGCTCACCTTCCTCCAGATGCTTCGGCAGAGCGACCCAGCTTTGCAGCCCGAACAGCGGCCGTTTTTCAAGCCGGCGCTCCGCCCGCTCGCGCTCGGAATGGACAATACCCTTGCCCGCGCTCATCCAGTTCAGCGCCCCGGGCGTGATGGCGATCTCGGTGCCGAGGCTGTCGCGGTGATACATTTCCCCTTCAAACAGATAGGTGACCGTCGCCAGGCCGATATGCGGGTGCGGGCGCACATCGATACCGCCGCCGACGAGAAGTTCCGCCGGTCCCATCTGGTCGAAGAAGATGAACGGGCCGACCATCCGGCGCCGTGCGGAGGGTAGGGCCCTGCGAACCGAAAAGCCGCCAAGATCGGAGGTCCGCGGGACGATGATGGTTTCAACCGGATCGCAACTTGCGGCGTTTCCGGCGATCGGGTCGGGGGTATTCAACCAGCTCATCTGCCTCTCCTTGACTATCAATCTGCGTCTGGAGATCAGATAAGAACGTCTCCGTAAAAATGTCCATTGAACAGTGCGTTTGCGTCTTTTCATTCTTGCAAGGACCGTTATAAAGACCGGCCTTTCTTGCAAATCTCGGTGACTTTTCATGAAACGCGTCATGATCGTCGGTGCTCCCGGATCCGGCAAAAGCACGCTTGCTCGCGCGCTTGGCGAGAAAACCGGCCTGCCGGTCCATCACATGGACAAGATCCACTACCGGCCGGGCTGGGTCCCACGCACGAAAGCGGAAAAGGATAGGCTCACCCACGAAGTGCATGTCCAGGATCGCTGGATATTGGAAGGCGGACATTCGAACACCTACGGGGAACGGCTCGCTCGCGCCGACACCTTCATCTGGCTTGATATGCCCGTTGGCCGGCGTCTGGTCCGTGTGTTGCGCCGATCCGTGAAATATTATGGCCAAAGCCGCCCGGATCTTCCAGACGGCTGTGTGGAACCTTTCAACCTGCAGACCCTCGAGTTCTTTTATTTCATCTGGCAGACCCGCCACAGTGCCCGGCAAGTTGGAGGAGATTTTTCGTGCGCCGCCGGCTCATCTGACGGTCCACCGTCTGGAAACGTTCGCGGATGTCCGGCAATTCCTGGACGGCCTTTCAGATGCCACTGAACCCGCGCGCCTGCCTTGACAGCGGGCGCGCCGGGCGACATGGCAGGTCCGGCAACATCTTTTATCGGCAGGACGGTGCAAGCATGAAACTCGATCCATTCTATCCCATCGTCGACAGCTCCGACTGGATCGCGCGGCTCGTGCCGCTTGGCGTCAAGCTGGTTCAGCTGCGCATAAAGGACATGCCGGAAGCCGAATTGGGCCGGGAAATTGCCGCTTCGAAAGCGGTCTGCGATGATCATGGTTGCCGCCTGATCGTCAACGACCACTGGCAGCTCGCCATCGAGGAAGGTTGCGATTTCGTTCATCTGGGTCAGGAGGATCTGGCCGATGCGGACGTCAGGGCCATCCGCAAGGCCGGTCTTTGTCTGGGTGTCTCCACTCATGACGGCGAGGAACTGGAAACGGCGCTGTCCGTCGATCCTGATTATGTCGCGCTCGGACCGGTCTATCCGACCGGGTCCAAGGAACTGAAATGGGCACCGCAGGGACTGGAAAAGATCGGCGGCTGGAAACGCCAGATCGGCGGACTGCCTCTGGTGGCCATTGGGGGGCTGACGCTGGAGCGGGTATCGGGCGTTTTCGAAAACGGCGCCGACGTGGCAGCCGTTATTTCCGACGTCACCGGCAACCCGGATCCGGAGGCCCGGACACGGCAGTGGCTTTCGCTGACGGCTCGGTGGCGGTAAACGCTGAGCCGTCCGCTCCGTTTGACTGTCTGCACCGAGTGCCTGTCAGGCGAATATCGCTTTGTCGTGTGCGACCTGATCGCGCAGGAACTCCTGGACGGCGGCCACATGGCGCAGCGGCCGAGAGCTTTCATGGGTCACCATCCAGTAGGCGCGGTGGATCTTGATTTCCGGTAGAACCGCAACAAGGCCGGGGTCACCGCGGGCGATAAAGTCGTGCAGTATGCCGATACCCGCACCGGCGCGCACGGCCTCGGTCTGGCCGAGGGCGGAGGCAATTTCGAACCGGGCCGACCAGTCGCGCGTTATTTCCGTGCCGTAGCTGAGCGAGGGTGAATAGAGAATGTCCTCCACATACCCGATCAGATCGTGTGCGCTTAAATCGCTTGCCTCTCCGGGCGCGCCGTGCCGGTCGAGATAGGTTCTGGAGGCATAAAGACCGAGCGCGTAATCTACCAGCTTGCCTGCAACAAGACGTCCGGTTTCCGGCCGGTCGACCGTCACCGCAATGTCGGCTTCGCGCCGCGACAGCGAGAAGGAGCGGGGCATTGGAACGAGCTGGATCGTCAGGCCCGGATGTCTTTCGGTGAGTTTCCCGAGACGCGGCGCAAGATAGGCGACCCCGAACCCGTCCGGTGCTCCGATGCGCACGGTGCCGGTAATGCCGGGCGTGTCGCCGCCGAGATCGGCCTGCGCGGCAACCGCCTCCGCTTCCATCCGCTCCGCCCGCTCAAAGAAACGGTCGCCGCTTTCGGTCAGGACACATCCGGACGTTGACCGGTCGAACAACCGTGTGCCCAGGCTCTCCTCCAGGGCCGTGAGCCGTCGGGCGACAGTGGCGTGATTGACGCCAAGCCGTCGCGCAGCCGCCAGTATCTGTCCCGTGCGGGCGATGGCGAGAAATACGCGGATATCGTCCCAGTTCACGTTGTGCCCCTTTCTCAATCTCGCCTTTTGTCATCCCCACGCAGACGGGGAACCAGTCCCCTGAGCGTTTTGGTCGGATATGCAGGCGCTGCGGCGTACTCGATCCCGGCTCTCCACACCGTTGTGACCGGGATGGCAAGGAGAGGAAATTGGACTTATCGTGATCGCTGCGAATTTTTCCGTATCTGAAGCAAATGCCATAACTATAAAAAATGCACAACAGATACGGAAAACTGCGGCTTGTTTATTGCAAAAATAAAAGTCAAAAAGACTGAGATTTAAAAGCCAGAAACAGGGTCTGCGCGCGGCAGAGCTTACGGGAGAAACGCAAGATGCAGAAAATCGGTCATTTTATCGGCGGCAAGCATGTGGATGGCACATCCGGCCGTTTCGCGGATGTCTATAATCCGGCTACCGGCGAAGTGCAGGCTCAGGTCGCGCTCGCCAGCCAGGCGGAAATGGATGCGGCCATCGCCAATGCAGCTGCCGCACAGCCGGCCTGGGCGGCCACCAACCCGCAGCGCCGTGCCCGCGTGATGATGAAATTCGTCGACCTGCTCAACCGCGACATGGACAAGCTGGCCGAAGCGCTCTCGCGTGAACACGGCAAGACCCTGCCGGACGCCAAGGGCGACGTGATCCGCGGCCTGGAAGTCGCGGAATTCTGCATCGGCGCCCCGCATCTCCTCAAGGGTGAATTCTCCGAGGGAGCCGGTCCGGGCATCGACATGTATTCGATGCGCCAGCCGCTTGGCGTCGTCGCCGGCATCACGCCGTTCAACTTTCCGGCAATGATCCCGATGTGGAAATTCTGCCCGGCGATCGCCGCCGGCAACAGCTTCATCCTGAAGCCGTCCGAGCGCGATCCTTCCGTGCCGATCATGCTGGCCGAACTGATGATCGAAGCCGGTCTGCCCGCAGGCATCCTCAACGTCGTCAACGGTGACAAGAGCGCCGTGGATGCCATTCTGGACGACGAGACCATTCAGGCGGTGGGCTTTGTCGGCTCCACGCCGATCGCGCAATATGTCTATTCGCGCGCAACGGCCTCCGGCAAACGGGCGCAGTGCTTCGGCGGCGCGAAAAACCACATGATCATCATGCCGGATGCCGACATGGACCAGGCTGCCGACGCTCTGATCGGCGCGGGTTACGGCGCTGCCGGTGAACGCTGCATGGCGGTTTCCGTCGCGGTTCCGGTCGGCGAAAGCACGGCCAACGCATTGATCGAGAAGCTGACGCCGAAGATCGAAGCTCTGAAGATCGGTCCCTACACGGCCGGCAACGATGTCGACTTCGGTCCACTGGTCACAAAGGAAGCTTTGGCGCGCGTCAAGGGTCTCGTCGAGCAGGGCGTCAAGGAAGGTGCGAAACTCGTGGTCGACGGCCGCGGTTTCTCCATGCAGGGCTATGAAGACGGTTTCTTCATGGGCGGCTGCCTGTTCGACAACGTCACCAAGGACATGGAGATCTACAAGACCGAAATCTTCGGCCCGGTTCTCTCCGTCATCCGCGCCAAGGACTATGAGGAAGCACTGGACCTACCGATGAGCCACGAATACGGCAACGGCACGGCGATCTTCACCCGGGACGGCGATACGGCGCGCGATTTTGCCTCGCGCATCAACATCGGCATGGTCGGCATCAACGTGCCGATCCCAGTGCCGCTCGCCTATCACACCTTCGGCGGCTGGAAGAAATCCGGCTTCGGCGATCTCAACCAGCACGGTTCCGACGGGTTCAAGTTCTACACCCGCACCAAGACCGTCACCTCCCGCTGGCCTTCGGGTCTGAAGGATGGCGCCGAGTTCTCCATCCCGACGATGAAGTAAGATCGGACCAGCCTGTTTTCTGCTGATGGCAGGAACGCTTAAAAAATTAAGAGAGGGCGGCGCAATCGCGTCGCCCTCAGCCTTATGAAAAAGCCATGTCTTTACCGTCGTCATCCCGGCTCGCGCTTCGATGCGTCCGGGATTGTTCGTTGGCGACTGGGTCAGCGGTATCGGAGGAGATTTCCCGGTTTCGCGGGCGGTTACGGTCTTGATTTGGCAACGCTCACTTGCTCCGGCTGTCACCCCGGCCAAGCACAGCGCTGAGCCGGGGCCTACTCGTTCGCAGTGGCTCTGTTGGGTGTCTCCAGGGCCGCTTCACACACAGCCCCCGGGACAAACAATACGGCGCGCAGGCCCGAAGCGGGTAGCGTCCGCCGATGAACAATCGCCCTTGCTTCAGCAAGCAGCACCGCGAGTGGGCCCCGGCTCAGCGCTGCGCTTGGCCCGGGTGACAGCCGAGGGTGGTATTCAGCTTTTCGGTTCACTCAACAGAGTTGATGACCAATTGAAGCTTAGTCAGCCGTCTGATGGGCGGCGCTATCGCGTCGCCCTTTTTGTTTTTCCGCAGGTCTTTCAGCACCCGTGATCCGACCCGTTTCCTTGTGGAACTCGAAAAACGGGCGCGCTAAGACGAGTGGGTGGGGAAACCGTGGCAATGTGCCACTTGAATTCACCGGGGGAGCGCGACATCACATTTCCGATGTTAAAGAGATTGACTTCAGAGACAGCCGGAGCGGGAGAGCCGGTGCAGCGGCAGGCACATGCCGCTATCGGTCAGCCGCTCGAAGGCGAGGGGCGTGCATTGCGCCGGACCGGCTATCTTCTCGGGGTATCCGATCTGTTGTGGATCCCGCAAGCCGGACTGATCTCCATTGCTCTGGGAAAAATGCTGGCGGATCTTTCCGGGGCCGGAGCAGCCGGTCTTCAGTCGGCATTGGTGTCGGGGCAGCTTTTCCTCATCGTCGCAGCGCTGGTCTGCCTCGCGTTGCTCAGGACCTTCCTGCAGAACCAGGCATTGAACGGCGCCCGCCGCGTTGCGCACAAGATCCAGAGCCGGGCGAGGGAGCACATTCTGCAGGTGTCGGTGAAACGCTCACCCAGCGCGGATTTCCCGGCGTCGGGCGCCTTCGCGGCGCGGATCACCGAACAGGTGGATCTTCTCGGACCCTATTACCGCAATTATCTCCCCCAGGTCATGCGCCTGAAACTCGTGCCGCTGGCGATCGTTCTCGTCACCGCCTGGTTCAGCTGGCTGGCAGCGCTGATCCTCCTGATTTGCGGCCCGTTGATCCCCGTCTTCATGGCCCTCATCGGGATGCGGGCCAAGGCCGCGAGCGCGGCGCAGCAGGAAGAACTGACCCGATTGAGCGGCATGCTTCTGGACCGTATCCGCGGACTGGAAACCTTGATCCTGTTCGGCGCGGCAGAGCGCACCGAAGACGATATCCGCTCCGCCGGTGAGCGCTTCCGGCTGGGAACCATGCGCGTCCTCAAGATCGCCTTTCTCTCCTCCACCGTCCTGGAACTGTTCTCCGCGCTCGGCATCGCCTTTTGCGCCGTCTATGTCGGGTTTTCGCTGCTGGGCGATATTCAATTCGGCACCTGGGGCGCCCCGCTGACCTATTCGGCCGGGCTGTTCGTCCTGCTGCTGGCGCCGGATTTTTTCGCGCCGCTCAGGGCCTATGCCGCGGCCTATCACGACCGAGCCGCCGGTATTGCGGCGCTGGAAAAACTGGCCGCCTTGATCGCGGAAATCGGACCGGACAGCCCGCAGCTGCCTGAATGCATTTCCATGGAACACTCGGCCGCGGTCGCTCTGGAAGGCATCTCCTCGCCACCCTCGATCCGCTTTTCGGACGTGACGCTCACTCTGGCGGGACGGCGGATATTTGCGAATATGGATCTTGATGTCGCGCCGGGAGAAACGGTCTTCCTCGCCGGGCCGAGCGGCAGCGGCAAGACGACTTTGCTGGATTGTCTCCTCGGATTTCATAACCTCGCTGAAGGAGACATCCGGATCGATGGGAAGAGCGCACGGCAGGTTGCCGGTCCTCTGCGCCGCAATGTGATCTGGATCAGTCAGTCGCCGCGTCTCTTCCATGGAAGCCTGAAGGCCAATCTGCTCAAGGGCGTAGAGAACGGCGTGCCTGTAAACGAAGACGACCTCTGGCAGGCATTGCGTCTTGCCGGTGCTGAGGAGCTTGTCAGGCGTCTGCCGCACGGGCTTGCCACACAGTTGGGAGAGGACGGGTTCGGCCTGTCGGTCGGCGAAATCCGCCGCGTGGCGCTGGCGCGCGCCGCAATGCGCCGGAACGCAGCGCTGGTCCTGGCCGACGAACCGACCGCGGGTCTCGACGAAGATACAGCGGCCGACGTGATCCGCGGCCTGAAAACCCTGACGGCCGGCCGTACCTCCCTGATCGCCTCCCATGATCCGGCTGTCCTCGAAATGCCGGGCCGGACCATCGATCTTGTGGATCTGGCAGCCGGGGTGAGGGAAGGGGCCGCGCCATGAAAGCCGTCTGGCAGATCGTTTCCTCACAGTATCGCCATGACCGGTTTCACTTCTGGCTTGGTATTCTCGCTGCCATCCTGCCCGCTGTGGCCGGTATCTTGCTGCTCGGAGTTTCCGGATGGTTCATCACCGCCGCTGCGCTGGCGGGGTTGAGCGGGGCGTTCCTGAACATATTCGCGCCCAGCGCGATCATCCGCGCACTCGCCATTATCAGAACCGGGGGAAGATACGGCGAACGGGTGGTTACTCATGACGCGACGTTCCGGTTCCTGGCCGCGTTGCGCAATCAGCTCTTTGCCGCCTTCGTGGCAACGAAGGACCGCCACCGCCGTTCGGCGGTTCTTCTCAACCGCCTGACCCTGGATATCACCGCGCTGGATACGGTCTATCTTCGCATCGTCGTGCCTGTCCTCTTGTGTGGTGTAATCGCGGCCGGTCTCCTGTGTGTCTGGTTTGCGATATCCCTGCCGATGTTCGTGGCAGGGGCCGTGTTTCTGGGTGCCTGGGCCGGGCTGGCGTGGGTGTCGGTTGCCCGGGCGGACGCAAAGGCCGCGCGGCGGGCGGATGCCGCTTCCGACGCCATCAGGCTTCGGGCCGCCGATCTGGTCGCGGGCCGCCGCGACCTTGCCATCTATGGCGGTCTCGACGCCGCAGCAGCACCCATCCTGTCCGCCGCCGACCGGCTGACGGTGGCCGAGGACGTGGAGGAGTGCCGGGCAACCCGGTTGATCTGCCTGTCGAGTCTTGTCGGCCAGACCTTTCTTGCCGTCTCCCTTGCCGTGGCTATCGTGGGAACAGCGCAAGCCGCGTTCACCCCGGCACTCGCGGTCGGACTGGTTCTGGTTGTCGTGGCGTTGCCGGAGCTGTTCTCCATGGCCCTGCCGGGCCTGGCCAGACTGCCGCGCACAGCATTGGCGGCCAAAAGGGTCTCGGCTCTTCAATCCACCCCGCTTGCGCAAACGACCAGCGCACAAACGCCAGTGATCCGTCAACCGGGTGACAATCCTGCTTTGCTTGGCTTCGAAGGCGTGACCTTCCGGTATCCGGGAGCAGCGCGGAATGTTCTCGAGACACTGTCCTTTGACATTCGCAAAGGAGAAGTGGTCGCGATTGCCGGACGGAGCGGCTGCGGCAAAAGCACTGTCGCGGCCATTGCCGCGCGCATGCTGGAACCGCGCACCGGCCGCGTCTTTCTGGAAGGGCAGGACCTTCGCACCTATGACGAACAGGCGCTTCGCCGCTCGATCACCGTGCTTGGTCAGCGGGCGTATCTGTTCAACGACACGGTCGCCGCCAATCTGCGTATCGCGAATGCGGATGCGAGCGAAGCAGACCTTTGGGCCGCGCTGGAGCATGCCGCGCTGGCCGACAGGATCGCGGAAAGCCCGCTCGGCTTTGGAACGGTTCTGGGCGAGGGCGGCCTCGGCCTTTCCGGCGGCGAACAGCGGCGGCTGGCGCTCGCACGGGCCTTTTTGACCCGGCCGCAACTTTTTATTCTCGATGAGATGACCGAAGGTCTCGACAAGGAAACGTCCCGCGATGTTCTGTCCCGGTTCCTGGAATTCAGGGGCAGTGCATCCGTTCTGATGATTGCCCACAAGCGGCTTGAACTCGAAGCGGCGGACCGGATTCTGCGTCTGCCCGAACCGGGACATGAAATCCGGTGAGTAAAGACGGCTTGTCCGGGTTTCCGGCTGCCGGACACGATCTGTCGCATTGACCTTGCCTGGCCGCTGGGTCACGATCCCGGGTGTGGAGAGCAATAGGATAAGGTCCTGACTTTAGCCGGTTTATTTGTTTGGCGAGCCTGAAAACCCTGGTCTGTAGACAGGTTCGCCCGTACGCTTCAAACCTGCATCGTATGTGAGCCTTCACACCTTGGATGCAAATGCATCGCGCTCAGGTCGGTTGTGACTTGAAAAGGGGAAAAATGATGGAATTCGACGTTGTCGACCTGTCCCGGCTGCAATTTGCCATGACGGCGCTTTACCATTTCCTGTTCGTGCCACTGACCATCGGGCTGTCCATTCTGCTGGCGACCATGGAAACGGTCTATGTGATGACCGGCCGCGAGATCTGGAAGCGCATGGTCAAGTTCTGGGGCACGCTCTTCGGGATCAATTTCGTCCTGGGTGTCGCGACTGGCCTCACCATGGAATTCCAGTTCGGAATGAACTGGGCCTATTTCAGCCAGTATGTCGGCGACGTTTTCGGCGCCCCCCTTGCGATCGAAGGCCTGATGGCGTTTTTCCTCGAGGCGACCTTCGTCGGCCTGTTCTTCTTCGGCTGGGACAAGCTCTCCAGACGCCAGCACCTCGCCGCCACCTGGGCGGTGGCGATAGGAACCAACCTCTCCGCCCTGTGGATACTGATCGCCAACGGCTGGATGCAGCATCCGGTAGGCTCCGTCTTCAATCCGGACACGATGCGCATGGAGGTGTCCAGCTTCTATGACGTCCTGTTCAATCCTGTCGCACAGGCCAAGTTCGTCCACACGGTCTCCGCGGGCTACATCACGGCAGCCATGTTCATGCTGGGCATATCCGCCTGGTACATGCTGCAGGGCCGGCACGTGCGGATTGCCAAACGCTCCATGGCGATTGCCTCGGCCTTCGGTTTCGCATCGGCCTTGTCCGTCGTCGTCCTGGGCGATGAAAGCGGTTATGAGGCCAACCTGAACCAGCAGATGAAACTCGCCACCATCGAAGCGATGTGGGAGACCGAACCCGCTCCGGCAGCGTTCAACATCGTTGCCTGGCCGGACATGGAGGGGCGTGACAACCTCTTCGCGATCGAGGTGCCCTATGTGATGGGCCTGATTGCCACCCGCTCTTTGGACACGGTGATCCCGGGCATCAAGGACCTGGTAGAGCGCTCCAAGGATCGCATCCGGCAGGGAGCCATCGCCTGGGACGCCTTGCAGAAGATCCGCAACGACGCGGACGGCGTCGGAGAAGATGTGCGCAACACCTTCGCCAGGAATGCGGATTCCCTCGGCTATGCTTATCTTCTGTTGCCCTACACCGACAATCCGATGGAAGCGACGGACGAACAGGTGGACGCGGCGGCTTGGTCGACAGTGCCGAACGTCCTGCCGATGTTCTACGCATTCCGCATCATGGTCGCCTGTGGCTTCTTCTTCATCCTGATGACGGCGGTCTTCTTCTATTATTCCTCCTCGGGGCAGCTCGACAGGCTTCGGGAAAAGCGCCGCTGGCTGCTGCACATTGCGGTCTGGTCGATCCCGCTTCCCTGGATTGCCTGCGAGATGGGCTGGTTCGTCGCCGAATACGGCCGTCAACCGTGGATCATCGAAAGCATGCTGCCGACGGCCGTCGGGGTCTCCAGCCTCAGCGTGACGGAAGTGTTGCTGACGCTGGCCGGCTTCGTGGCACTATACAGCACGTTGCTGGTGGTCGAGGTCACCCTGATGATCAAATACATCAGGATCGGTCCGGATGAAGACGAGACGGTGGGCGATACGCGGGCAACATCCGCGCGTCCGCTCGCCGACCCAGCCCCAGTTCCTGCGGAGTAAGACACATGGTTCTTTATGAATTGATCGATTACTCGACGCTGAAGATGATCTGGTGGCTGCTTCTGGGCGTGTTGCTGATCGGTTTTGCGGTCACCGACGGTTTCGACATGGGCGTCGGAACCCTGCTGCCCTTCATTGCCGGAACCGATATAGAGCGGCGTGTGGTCATCAACACCATCGGTGCTACCTGGGAAGGCAATCAGGTCTGGTTCATCCTCGCCGGCGGAGCCATCTTCGCCGCCTGGCCACCGCTCTATGCAATCAGCTTTTCCGGTTTTTACCTCGCGATGTTCGTGGTGCTGGCCGCCATGATCCTGCGCCCGGTGGCGTTCAAATACAGATCCAAGCGGCCTGACCCGGCCTGGCGCAGCGCCTGGGACTGGGCCCTCTTCACCGGGTCCTTCGTTCCGGCTCTGGTCTTCGGCGTCGCGGTGGGCAATGTCCTGCTGGGTGTGCCCTACAAACTCGATCCCGACCTGCGCATGACCTATGACGGCTCGTTCTTCGGTCTGTTTTCGCTCTTCTCCCTGCTGTGCGGATTGCTGTCCGTGTCGATGCTGGTCATGCACGGCTCGGTCTGGCTGGTCATGCGGGCGAGCGGCGATATCGCCCGCCGGGCGCGCCGCACCGGCACAGTCGCCGCAGGTCTTGGCATCCTGCTTTTCGCACTTGGCGGATATCTGGTCTCCACCGGTTTTGTCGAAGGCTTCCGCATAACATCCGAGGTCGACCCCAACATGGCGGCCAACCCGCTTGCCAAACAGGTGGTGACCGAAGGCGGTGCCTGGATGCGCAACTACGCGGCACATCCGATCCTCTGGCTGGCACCCGGAATCGGCTTCCTCGGCCTTGTCGGCACGCTGTTGCTGCTGCAGACGCGCCTGGAAATGCTGGTCTTCGTATTTTCCAAATCGGCGGTCTTCGGGATCATCGCCACCGTCGGCGTGTCCATGTTCCCCTTCATCCTGCCTTCCTCGATCCAGCCGGAGGCCAGCCTGACAGTGTGGGACGCGGCTTCCACCCATCGGACCCTGTTCAACATGCTGGTGGCGACGGCAATCTTCCTGCCGATCATCCTTGTCTACACGGCCTGGGTCTACAAGGTGCTCTGGGGCAAGGTCGATGAGGAAACCATCGAACGCGACAACCATACGGCTTACTGAGGAGACGAACGAATGTGGTATTTTGCCTGGGCGCTCGGCATGCCTCTTGCGTGCTGTATGGCGATCATGAACGCCATGTGGCTGGAAATGCGTTCCGACGACGCCCGCAGACGAAATGAGAGCGATCTCTGAACGCATTACCCGATAACAACGATACGTCCTGTTGTGCATAAAAGAAGCCCCGAACAAATTGTCCGGGGCTTCTTTTTTCGGCGCTATGCGAGGAGACGGCGAGGAAGCTCCTCATCCGCCGGTTCAGCGGATAGCCTCGTCAGGCTGCCACGACCTTTGCAGCGCGCAGCTTTTCAAGGATGTTCTGCGGCGAGGAAACGCCATAGGGGTCGCTTTCGCAATTGTCGGAGAAGCCTTCTTCTTCGAACCACTGCTCGACGAGGCCATCGTTGACGACAGCTCCGTAGCGCCAGGAACGCATCCCGAAACCGAGATTGTCCTTCGCGACCAGCATGCCCATCTTGCGGGTGAACTCGCCGGAACCGTCCGGGATCACCTTGACGTTCTCGATGCCCTGGGCCTTGGCCCATGCGTTCATGACGAAGGCGTCATTGACCGAAATACAATAGATCTCGTCGACGCCTTCCGACCGGAACTCCTCATGGAGCTTTTCGAAATCCGGCAGCTGAAAGTTGGAGCAGGTCGGTGTGAAGGCACCGGGCAGCGAGAAGAGCACGACCTTCTTGCCCTTGAAATAGTCGTCCGAAGTCTTGTCTTCCCAGCGGAACGGGTTCGGACCTTCAATGGCATCGTCGCGAACGCGTGTGCGGAAGGTAACGAAGGGAACTTTTTTGCCAAGCATTCGAAAACTCCTTGGAGATACAAAGTTGAATAGGACATTCAGAACGCTGAAACGCACCATTTGCCGAGGGAGGAACGACGGGTCTGGAAACGGCATCCTGAAGGTGAAAAGCAGTTTTTCGCCTAGCGCATTTGCTGCACTGCCGCAATCCATTTTGCGATGCAAATTCACAGGATCGACAAGCATTGGTTGCGCCTTTCCGGACATGGCCGTCCGCAACGGCGGAGATCTGCCGCCTCCGCTCTTTTGGTGCGCCCGCCCGGCAGCAACCGCAAATTCGATTGTCCCGCATGGATTTCAGGCAAATCCCTGAATGAATTCCGGCAAATCATTGTATACACGCGTGATTCCGGCGATTAAGTTGGACAGCTTCCGAGCCGGCGTAACGTGATTTGGGCTCGGTATCGAAGCACCGAAATTTTACGCGAAACAGGTTTTTTATGCGGAATGTGATTGTGACCGTGCGGGCGATTTGCATGGGGCTGGCCGCTGTCGTCTTCCTCGGGCAATTGGCCATGGTGCTGATGCGCTACCTGCTCGGCGTCGGCTTTCTGGAAATCCAGGACGCGGTCAACTACGCGTTCGCAGCGCTCGTTGCCTTGTCTGTCGCCGTGACCTTCGACGCGGACAGGCATGTGCGTGTGGATGTCCTGCGCCAGAGATGGAGCGCGCTCACCAACCGGCGGGTCGACTGGCTTGGCGATCTCCTGCTTGCGCTTCCGGTGTTTGCTCTCATGGCGTGGTCTGCTTTCCCGCTGGTGCGGAGCTCCTGGGCCATTCTCGAAGGCTCGCCGGAAACCGGGGGGCTGCCGGGTCTGTTCATCGTCAAGACCTGTCTTCTGATCCTGCCGTTGCTGATTGTGCTGCTCGTTCTTCTCCGTTTTGCCTGTCTTGTGCGGCGGACTGCAGCAAGATGAACCCGGATCTTCTCTGGCTCGCCATCCTGGCTTTTGCCGTCTTCGGCGCGATTCTCTCCGGCGTTCCGGTCCTTCTGGCGATTGCCGGGGCACCGACGCTGGTTGCGCTGCTTGCGGCCTCCACGGGACATTTCGACCTGGTGTTCTTTCAGGCGGTGCCTCAGCGCGTCTATGGCGTGATGACCAATCCGCTGCTTCTTGCCGTGCCGCTTTTCGTGCTCATGGGCCTGCTGCTGGAGAAATCCGGCCAGGCCGAGCGCATGCTGAAGAGCCTGTCGGCCGCGCTCGGCGGCAACCAGTCGGCGCTGGCGCTGTCCGTGGTGC
Organism: uncultured Roseibium sp.; assembly: GCF_947496995.1. GTDB lineage: Bacteria > Pseudomonadota > Alphaproteobacteria > Rhizobiales > Stappiaceae > Roseibium. The sequence goes on along the minus strand of NZ_CANMFD010000002.1, from coordinate 677,792 downwards.
TCGTCAGCGCACTGATTGCCGCTTCGACCGGCATCATCGGCGCAACCATCGTCATGCTGGGAACCATCATGCTGCCGGCGCTTTTGTCTGCCGGCGTGGACAAGCACATGAGCAGCGGCCTGATCTGCGCCAGCGGCACGCTCGGGCAGATCATCCCGCCTTCGATCGTGCTGATCCTGCTAGGCGATCAGGTCTCCAACGCCTATTTTGAAGCGCAGCAGGAAGCCGGGAACTTCGCGCCGGATCCGGTGACCGTCGGCGACCTGTTCGCAGGAGCGCTTATTCCCGGAATGCTGCTGGTGGTCTTCTATGCGGCCTATGTGGTCCTGAAACTGCGAACCTCGCCCTCGCGCGGCCGGCCGGCCGCTGTCCGGAGCGAAATTTCCGCCGCTCGACTGGCCATGAACATCGCCCCGACGCTGGGGCTTATCGTCGCCGTGCTCGGCAGTATCCTGCTCGGCATCGCAACTCCCACGGAAGCCGCCAGCGTCGGTGTCGCCGGAGCCATCCTGATCGCGGCCGCGGTCCGGGGCCGCTCCGGCCTACGCATCGCCGCGGCCTGTGCAGCACTCGCCGTTGTGCTTTTGGGTCTGCGCCAGGCCGAAGTGTTCGGGCTGGAGTTTTCAGGCGGGCGCATCAACTGGTCGCTCATGACTGTCTTTTCGGTTTCGCTGACGGCGTGCGCCTTCGCGTTGTTGCTCGGGGCCATAGGGTCGCTTCTGCGCGGCGGAGTGCTTCTGCCGGCTCTGCGTGAAACCGTCACAATCACCGGCATGATCTTCGGCATCGTGATTGCCGCCGGTATCCTGTCGCTGGTCTTCCGCGGTTTCGACGGCGACGAGCACGTCGCCGAGCTGCTGCAGTCGCTGCCCGGCGGGGCTTACGGCATGCTGTTGCTGACGATGCTGGTGATCTTCCTGCTCGGGTTCATCCTGGAGTTCGTGGAGATCATTTTCATTGTCGTTCCCATCGTCGGTCCGATCATCCTGCAATCGGACATCAGTCCGGTCTGGTTCGCGGTGCTGATCGCGCTCAATCTGCAAACATCGTTCTTGACACCGCCGTTCGGTTTCGCGCTCTTCTATTACAGGTCTGTAGCGCCTGCGGAAATCAGGACGTCGGACATCTATGTCGCGGTCATTCCGTTTGTCGCAATTCAACTGCTGGCACTGGCACTTGTCGCCGTATTTCCGGCGCTTTCAACCTGGTTGCCCGCAACTCTGTTCTGATCAGTGGGGGAGATAATCCATGAAAAGACGTGATTTCCTGAAGGCGGGCGCCGTTGCAGCTCCCGCAACCATGCTGGCGGCGCCGGCGATTGCCCAGGGCAAGGTCGAGTGGAAACTGCCAACGTCCTTTCCGGCCAAGGCGCCGGGTGTCGGCACCAATGTTACCGCCTTCGCCGACCGCGTCGCTGCCATGTCCGACGGCCAGCTGACCTTCAAGGTCTATTCAGGCGGCGAACTCGTGCCGCCATTCGGCGTGGAGGACGCGGTAGAGCAGGGGACGGCTGAAATCGGCCACTCCACCCCCTATTACGCCGCCTCGAAAAACTCGGCCCTGCATTTCTTCTCCGCCGTTCCCTTCGGCATGACCGCAGAAGAAACCACCGCCTGGCTGCGCTATGGCGGCGGCCAGGATCTCTGGAACAGCATCTATGCAGAGCGCGGCCTGGTGCCGTTCTACTCCGGCAACTCCGGCGTCCAGGCGGCCGGCTGGTTCAAGAAGCCGATTGAAAGCCTGAACGATCTGGCCGGGCTGAACATGCGCATCGCGGGTCTTGGCGGGGAGGCGATGCGCAAGCTGGGCGTCAACGCCGTGTTGTTGCCGCCTCCGGAAATCTTCCCGGCGTTCCAGTCCGGCGCGATCGATGCGGCCGAATGGGTCGGACCGATGCTGGATCAGGCGTTCGGCCTGCAGAAGGTTGCCGACTACTGCTACGTCCCGGCCTTCCACGAGCCTTCCGCAGGTCTTGAGATCGTCGTCAACAAGGAAGCCTATGACAGCCTGGCACCGCACCTGCAGGCGATTATCGCCAACGCCGCCGAGGCAGCGTCGGTGGAGACGACCGCCCAGTTCGATTATTACAACGCGGTCGCCATGCGGAAGCTGAAGTCGGAAGGCACCACCTTTGCCGCCTTCCCGGAAGACGTGACGGCAGCGCTCAAGACAGCCGTTGCCGAGGTCATGGCGGAAAATGCCGCCGCCAATCCGTCTTTCGCTGAAGTTCAGAAAAGCTACGACGCGTTTCTCGATCTTTCCAGGGACTATGCGGTCCTCATGAAAGCGGCAACCTACACCCAGCGGGTTTAGCGGAGCGGGAGAAGCTCACCGGCTCAGGCCTTCGTTGGCCTGAGCCCCATGCCGCGCTCATTCGCCGGCCTCCGGTTGCTTTGCGGGGGGCTTCCGGCGATGGGTCAGACGGGCGATCCAGCCGAGATTGGGCATGATCAGAAAGATGCGGGTCAACTGCATGGCGGTGACCATCGCCACGTCCTGTCCGAGGACCCCGGCCGTCAGTGCCATCTCGGTCACGCCGCCGGGAGCGATCCCCATCAGCACTGTGGCGAAAGGCGCCCCGAAAAGCCACGACAGGGCCTTCGCGCCGAGGATACAGGCGACCAGAAGCAGCGTTGATGACAGCAGGATCTGGCCGATAAGCCGGTTGCGCTGCTCCAGCAGTTCTGGGCGAAAACTCGACCCGAGCCAGGTGCCCAGAACGATCTGCGCGGCGGCAAGCAGAGGTGCGGGGATATCGTAGGCCGGAAAATCCAGTGCCGAAAGCGCGGCGATCACGAAAAGCGGACCGAGAAAAAACGGATTGGCGAACTTCAGGACACGGAAGATCACCGGTCCGAGAAGCGCCCCCGCGAGGGTGACGGCGATCCCGGCCAGGCCGTCCTGTCGTGGGAGAACTTCCGCAAGCACGCCCTGTTCGGTGCTGCCAAGGTGCAGCAGGAACGGAATAACCGCGACCACCAGTGCGATACGGGCGGTCTGCGCCAGAACGATCGGACCGTGAGGGACGCCGAAGCGTTCGGCCAGAACGCTGGCCTCCACCGGGGACGTGGGGACGACCGCAAGGAGCGCCGAGACCGGATCGGTGCCGTAGATCCGTCTCTGGATCTGCGCCACGAGCATCGCTGCAAACAGCACGAAAAGACCGACGGATATCAGCAGGGGAGCGGTGCGAAGCAGCGAATGCAGCGCCTCGGGCGTGAAATGTGATCCCACGAAGGTGGCGACAACGATCTGTCCGAAAGGGCGGGTGCGTGTCGAGACCTTGACCTTGGTGAGGCCCGTCGCCGTCAGGATTGCCGTCGCGAACAGGGGGCCGATCATCCAGGGCAGAGGTGCGTTGATCTGGGAAAACAGGAAGCCGGCGCAGGTGGCGACGAGGTAGAGCGCCGGTAGCGCCAGTTTCGAGCCCATGTCGATAGGTCCTTGTTGCGCGGCACTCGGGCTGCGAAAGCATTTCACTGATACCTGAATTTTGCAGTCAGTATAATATGCTATAAGAATGATTCAATGGGTTGCGCGAGAATTTGTATCCTCAGGTTTCCTAGTGAAGTAGGGGCGATGTTCTCCCGCAAGATCTTTGGTCGGTGCATCCGAATTCAATCAATGAAACCCCTCCTTGAGCAGTCGAAAAGGCGCTGAAAAGCCAGTCATAGGCGCATCCATCGAGCGCGGTTTGAATGCGTATTTGACAATAAGCTATATTTGTATTCTTTTAAGGAAAGAACGGCGTCCGGAAACGGGGGAGGAGCTCTTGTTCCCGGCGTTGCACAGACCGATAGGCTGAGAGAAGCCGTACCGGGATGGGAGGACAGATGTACAGATTCGACTATACCGACCTGGCCGGGGGTATGCTGCTCTTTCTGATCGGCGCCGGTGTCAGCCTCGTCTCGGTGGGCAATTATCCGCTCGGAACCTTGCCGAGGATGGGGCCGGGAATGTTTCCGGCAATCCTGGGTGTGGTGCTTGCCGCACTGGGTGTGTCGCTGGCGATCCAGGCGCTGCGCCGCACGGGCAGCCGGCCGGATGTCCGCTTCTTCTCGCCGCTGTTCGTGCTCGGCGGCGTCATGGCGTTTGCGCTGACGATTGTTCCCTTCGGGCTGATCCCGGCAATCGTCTCCATCGTGGTGATCTCGTCGCTCGCCGAACTGCGCATCCGTCCCGTCAGCCTTGTTCTGCTCTGCATTGCTCTCAGTCTTATGGCGCCGCTGGTGTTTGTCGTCGGTCTCGGACTTCCCATTCCGCTGATCCGGTGGCCTTTCTGATGGAATTTCTGGGCAATATCGGGCTTGGTTTCAGCGTTGCGCTGAGCTTCACCAATATCTTCTACTGCTTCCTGGGTGCGTTGCTGGGGACATTTGTCGGCGTGATACCGGGGCTGGGCGTTCTGGCCGCGATCTCCATGCTGTTTCCGCTGACCTTCCACCTTGAGCCGACGACCGCGCTGATCATGCTCGCCGGCATCTGGTACGGCACCACCTATGGCGGCTCCACCGCCTCGATCCTGCTCAATCTGCCGGGCACGCCGGCCAACGCCGTGACCTGTCTCGACGGCTTTCCGATGGCCAGGCAGGGCCGTGGCGGCGTGGCGCTGTTCATGACGACGGTGGCCTCGTTCTTCGGCGCGTCCTTCGGGATCATTCTCCTGACCCTATTCACACCGGTCATCGCCGAATACGCGCTGCGCTTCGGCTCGGCCGAATATTTCGCGCTGATGCTGATGGGGCTGGTCGCGGCGTCGACGATCTCGGAAGGCTCGGCGATCAAGGGGCTGTCAATGATGGTGCTGGGGATCATCATCGGGCTCATCGGGATGGATTCACAGACCGCAACGGCCCGTTTCACGTTCGGATCGCTTGGTTTGCTTGAAGGCGTCAGTCTGATCGCGCTGGCAATGGGGGTCTTCGGCGTGGCCGAGATCATCATGTCCGTCCGGCGCGTGAAAGCGACCGACATCGATCCGGACAGCGTCAGGCTGAAGGCGATCAAACCGACGCGGGACGATGTGCGGCGGTCCTGGATGCCGATGCTGCGCGGCTCGACCATGGGGTCGTTCTTCGGCACGTTGCCCGGCACCGGGCCGTCCATCGCAGCCTTCCTGTCCTATGCCGTCGAAAAGCGCCTGTCCAAAACGCCGGAGCGGTTCGGAAAAGGCGCGATCGAGGGCATCATGGCTCCCGAAGCCGCCAATAATTCTGCCGATCAGACCGCCTTTATTCCGACCTTGTCCCTGGGCGTTCCGGGCAGCGCCACCATGGCCCTGATGCTGGGCGCACTGATGATCCACGGCATCGCGCCGGGGCCGACGCTCATTTCCGACGAGCCGGAGCTGTTCTGGGGGCTCATCATGAGTTTCTGGGTCGGAAACATCATCCTGCTGATCTTGAACATCCCGCTGATCGGCGTCTGGGTGCGGATGCTGACCATCCCTTACAATCTGCTTTATCCGTCGGTTCTGATGTTCATCTGCATCGGTGCCTATACCGCCAGCTTTTCTCCGCTGAATGTCTGGATGGTCTTTGCGTTCGGGGCTCTGGGCTATGCCATGCGGATCTTCCGCTTTCCCGGCGCGCCGCTCCTGCTGGGCTTTGTGCTGGGCCCGTTGATGGAAGAGCATTTCCGCCGCGCCATGCTGCTGGGCCGCGGCGATTTCATGACGTTTTTCGATCGCCCAATCAGTGCCGTGATCATGGCGCTGACCGGCTTGATCCTGCTGTGGAGCATCTGGGGGTCGGAGGGCGTGCGAAAGCGCCGGACGGACCGCGCGCCATCGGCAGGAACCGACCACGATCCAACCGAAAAAGCATCTGAAACGTGAGGAGGAAAACTATGAAGAAATTTATCACCGCAGCAGTGGCGGCACTGGGGTTCGCCCTGCCGGCAATGGCCGCCGACTACCCGTCCGGGCCCGTGACCATCGTCATTCCCTATTCCCCGTCAGGCAATACGGATGTCTTCGCCCGCCATCTTGCGCCCTATCTCGAGGAAAAATGGGGTCAGCCGGTTGTGGTCGACAACAAGCCCGGCGGCGGATCGATGATCGGCACCGCCTATGTGTCGCAGGCCGAGCCGGACGGGCAGACCCTGCTGATGACGTCATCGGCATTCGTGACCGCTCCCGCGATCCAGAAGGATCTGCCGTTCGACTCGCGGACGGACCTGGTCCCGATTGTAAACGTCGGACATGTCTCCTTCGTGCTGATCGTCAACGGGGAGTCTCCCTATCAGACGCTGGAAGAATTCGTGACCGCCAGCAAGGAAAGCCCCAAGTTCGCAGCAACGGCAGGCCTGGGAACCACGACCCATTTTGCGATGGAGAAATTCATCCTGGACAGTGGCGCAGACATTGAAGTCGTGCACTTCAAGGGTGGCGGCCCGGCTGTTGTGTCGATCCTGAGCAATGAGACGGATATCTATGGGTCGAGCATCAGCTCTGCCGGCAAGAACATCGAAGCCGGCAAGGTCCGCCCCCTGATGGTGCTGGGCAATGACCGCATTGACGTCATCCCCGACGTGCCTTCGGCTGCGGAACTGGGCTACCCGGATCTTGAGATCAAGCAATGGCTCGGCGTTTTCGCGCCAAAAGGCACGGATCCGGAAATCCTTGCGAAGATCAACGCGGACGTCAACGAGGCCCTCGCCAATCAGGCCTTCATCGACACGGTCACACCGCTGGACTGGACCTTGAACGGCGGCACGTCGGAGGCCTTCGTGACGCAGGTCGACGAGGAGCTGACCAAGTGGCAAGCTCTCGCCGATGCCGCCGGTATCAAGAAGTAACATCACCTCGGCCCGGCCGCCGACTGCGGCCGGGCCATTTACGGATCATGCCAGATGACAGATAGACCGATTTGCGCCGTCCTCGACGATTATCAGGACGCCGCACTGACGTCGGCGGATTGGTCAAGCCTGAAGGACAGGGTTGAAATCCGCCGGTTCGACAAACACCTGGGTGACGAAAACAGTGTCGCCGCCGAACTTGCCGACTGCACCATTATCGTTGCCATGCGCGAACGCACCGGGTTTCCGGAAAGCCTGCTGAAACGGCTGCCCAGGCTGCGGCTGCTGGTCACGACAGGCATGAGAAACCGCAGCATCGACCTTGCTGCCGCAAAGAATTTGAACATCACCGTCAGCGGAACGGGCGCCGCCGGAAATCCGGCCGCGGAACTGGCCTGGGCCGGGCTTCTCGCCTACATACGCAAACTTCCGGAAGAGGTCGCCAACTTTCGTGCCGGCGGTCCCTGGCAGACCGGTCTCGGCCGTTCGTTGCAAGGGCGGAAGCTGGGCGTCGTCGGGCTGGGGAAACTCGGTCGCCGGATGGTGGGCTTCGGCCAGGCCTTCGGCATGGATGTCTGCGCCTGGACACGAACGGATCTGGCCTCCCGCGCCGAGGCGCTGGACATCGAACCGGTGACCTTGCCCGAACTTTTCCGCACCAGCGATGTGATCACCATTCAGCTCTCGCTTGTCCCGGAGACCGAGGGGCTGATTTCCGCGGACCTGCTGGGGGCGATGAAAAGCGACGCTGTCTTCGTCAACACCTCGCGCGGGCCGATCGCGGATGAGGAAGCTCTGATCGCCGCGCTTCAGGACAAGCGCATTGGCGGCGCCGTGCTCGACGTGTTCGGGCAGGAGCCGCTGCCGAACGATCATCCCTACCGCCGTCTGTCCAATGTGCTGGCGACGCCGCATATCGGCTACGTCACGGAGGAGAATTACCGCGCCTATTACTCCGGTGCGGTCGAAAACATTCAGGCCTGGCTCGACGGCACGTCGCTGCGCGAGCTCACGTGAATGAAGCCGCCACGCCCGCTGACACACAGCATGCAACAGCGCCCTCCGGCGCTGTCGCCAGTGCGCTTGAAACATGAAGGAGGAACCGTTGAGCACCGCTTTTTCCAGCGAAATCAGGTTTGTAAAAAACGGAGCCGCCAGCATCGCCTATACGGTGAGTGGTCCCGGCGGCGATGATGCGCCGACACTCTGCCTTGTCGCCTCCACCGGACGCGGGCCGGAGGACTTCGTCCATCTGGCCGAAAAACTGACCGAAGCCGGACTGCGCGTGGTCCTGCCATGGCCGCGCGGCACGGGCCAGAGCGAGGGTCTGTTGCACGGGATCGACTTTCACGACCTTGCAGCTGATGCCGCTGCCGCGCTGGAGGCTGAAGCCGGGCGGGGCGGCGCGGTGATCGTCGGCCATGCTTATGGCTGCTGGATCGCGCGAACCGTGGCTGAGGACCGGCCCGACCTCGTGAAGGGCATTGTTCTTCTGGCGGCGGGCGGTGGAAAATGGGCACCGGAATTGTCGCGCGGGATCGATGTCGCGATGGACCCGGATGCCCCGGAAGCGGAAAGACTGGCCGCGCTGCGGTTGTGTTTCTTTGCCGAAGGCCATGACCCGCGCCCCTGGCTCAAGGGGTGGTCGGGGGAACTGGTCAAGGAGCAGCGTACCGCGCGCGCCAACACCGAGCGGGACAGCTGGTGGTCCTCCGGAACGGCTCCCATCCTCGATATCGTCGGCCTGCAGGACCCGTTCCGTCCGGCGGATGCGCGCGACTTCTACCTCAGGGAATTCGCTCCGCGCGTCGACCTCGTGACCGTCGACGGTGCCAGCCATGCCTTGCCCGACGAAAGGCCGGACGAGGTCGCCGCGATCATGGTCCCGTGGATCCGGGCGCTGCCGGGCGTCGCGGGCTGATCAGGCACGCAAATCAAGAAACGAAAGTGCAAGAGACGTGAACAAGATCGTTACGGAAAAAGCGCCTCACCAGTCCCCGGGGCGTGTGGATTTCGCCATGCAGGGTGAAATCGCTGTGCTGACCATCGACAATCCGCCGGTGAATGCCGGATCTCATGCAGTGCGCAAGGGCATTGTCGAAGGCATTCAGGCCGCTCAAGCTGCCGGAGCGAGCGGGGCGGTGCTCATCGGAGCAGGCCGTTGCTTCGTCGCAGGATCGGATCTGCGCGAATTCGGCAAGCCGCTGGTCTGGCCTGAACTTCCCGATGTGATCGCCGCGCTCGAGCAGGCGCCTTTCCCGGTGGTGGCGGCGCTGCACGGTGTGGCTCTTGGCGGCGGGCTGGAGCTCTCGCTGGGCTGTGACTATCGCATCGCCGCACCGGCCACCGAAGTGGGCCTGCCGGAGGTGAGCCTGGGGTTCGTTCCCGGTGCGGGAGGCACCCAGCGCCTGCCGCGTCTTGTGGGCCGTTCCCTGGCAATCGACCTTATTTGCCGCGCCGCGCGTATTCCGGCAACCAGGGCGCATGACATCGGGCTGGTCGATGCCCTTGCTGAAGGCGATCTGCAGGAGGCAGCAATTGCGTTCCTCAAGGAACGGCCTCCCAAGCGGATCGCCAGGAACCTGACCCCGCCGAATGAGCCGGACGAGGTCATCGAGGCCGCCGCTGCTGCCGCGCTCAGGCGCGGCAAGGGACGCCCCAACGTCGCCGAAGCGATCCGGCTGGTAAAAGCTTCCGCCGGAGACGCGCAGGCAGCTCTGGCCGATGAACGTGCGGTCTTCCAGGAACTGCGATTGAGCGCGGATGCCGTCGCTCTGCGTTACCTGTTTTTCGCCGAACGCAAGGCCGCTTCCGTCGACGGGCTCGACATGTCGGCTGCCCGCGCGGTGACAAGCGTTGCCGTGATCGGCGGCGGCACGATGGGGCAGGGCATCGTCCGGTCGTTTCTCACTGCCGGACTTCCCGTTGTGCTGATCGAACGCGACGAGACTGCGCTGGCGGCGTCGATGGCAAAGATCGCCGAGAACCTTGAGGATCAAGTCCTCAAGGGGCGGCTGGATACAGAGACCGCAGACGCCCGCAAGGCGGCGCTCAGTGGCGCGGTGGACTATTCCGCCTTGAGCGGCTGCGACCTTGTCATAGAGGCGGTGTTTGAGGAAATGTCGGTCAAGAAGGATGTTCTGAACCGGCTTGAGGCGGTTCTTTCTCCCGAGGCGATCATCGCCACGAATACCTCCTATCTCGATATCGACGAAATGGCGGCGGATCTGGCGCACCCCGAACGGGTGCTTGGCCTGCATTTCTTCAGCCCCGCCGATATCATGAAGCTGCTGGAGGTCGTGCGGGCTGAGGCGACTTCCGATGCCGTACTGGCAACCGGGCTTAAACTGGCGCGCAAGCTGGGCAAGCAACCCGTTGTTGCCCGCGTTGGAGAAGGTTTCATCGGCAACCGCATCTACGCCGCCTATCGCCGCCGGGCCGAGCTTCTGGTGCTGGATGGGGCTTCCCCGCAAGCGGTTGACGCGGCCGCGGCATCTTTCGGCTTCGCCATGGGGCCGTTCGCGGTCTCCGACATGTCGGGCCTCGACATCGCCTGGGCCATGCGCAAGCGGCAGGCGGCGACACGGGACCCGAAGGCGCGCTATGTCACCATTCCCGACAAGCTTTGCGAAGCCGGCCGGCTGGGACGCAAGACCGGCAAGGGTTGGTACGACTATGCTTCGGGCAAGGCGCAGCCCGATCCGGACGTCGCGGACCTGATCGAGGTCGCGAGAGCTGAGGCCGGTGTGACGGCGCGCGGTTTCGATACGCAGACCATCCAGCGCCAGCTGCTGGCTGCCATCGTGAACGAGGCGGCCTGTCTTCTGGACGAGGGTATCGCGCAGCGGGCCTCCGATGTCGATGTGGCGCTGACAAACGGCTATGGCTTTCCGCGCTGGCGGGGTGGCCCGCTTTACTGGGCATACCAGCAAAACCGCGCGGCGCTGCGTGCCGATCTCGGCGCCCTTGCCGAGGCTGTCGGGCCAGGACATCGCGCCGGGCCGGTGGACGGAATTCTCGACCAGATTGAAATCCCACAGGAGGGCTGAGCGATGCAGACCGTCTATATCTGCGACTATATCCGCACCCCGATCGGCCGCTACGGCGGCAGCCTGTCGTCCATCCGCACCGACGATCTGGCCGCACTGCCGCTGAAGGCCCTTCGCGATCGCCACGCGGATCTCGATTGGGATGCCGTCGTGGATGTCATCTATGGCTGTGCGAACCAGGCCGGCGAAGACAACCGCAGCGTCGCGCGCATGGCGCTGCTGCTGGCAGGTCTGCCGGAGACAGTGTCCGGCACCACGATCAACCGCCTCTGCGGCTCGGGCATGGACGCCGTTCTGTCCGCATGGCGGCGGTTGGCGGTCGGCGAGGGCGACCTTGCCATCGCCGGCGGTGTTGAAAGCATGAGCCGCGCGCCCTTCGTCGTGCCCAAGGCCACCAGCGCTTTTTCCCGCCAGAGCGCCATGGAAGACACGACCATCGGCTGGCGTTTCATCAATCCGGAGATGGACCGGGTCTACGGCACGGATTCAATGCCCGAAACGGCGGAGAACGTGGCGGAGGCCTTCAACGTCTCGCGCCAGGATCAGGATGCCTTTGCGCTCAGATCGCAGAACCGGGCCGCTGCGGCGATAGCCTCCGGCGTGCTGAGCGAAGAGATCGTCCCCGTTGCCGTTTCCCAGCGCAGGGGCGACCCTGTCGTCTTCGACACGGATGAGCACCCGCGCGCGACCACTGCTGAGAAGCTGGCCGCGCTGCCCGCGCCCTTCCGCAAGGGGGGCTCGGTGACGGCGGGCAATGCGTCCGGCGTCAATGACGGCGCGGCGGCGCTGATCCTGGCGACCGCCGAAGGGGCGAAACGCCACGGATTGACACCACTTGCCCGCATCACCGGCGGAGCGACAGCCGGTGTGGCGCCGAGGATCATGGGGATCGGCCCGGCGCCTGCGACGGAGAAGCTCTGCGGCCGGCTCGGCCTGTCGCCCGCAGATTTCGACGTAATCGAACTGAACGAAGCCTTCGCCAGCCAGGCGCTGGCGGTCCTGCGCCGTCTCGGGGTGCCGGACGATGCCGATCATGTGAACCCGCGAGGCGGGGCCATCGCGCTTGGTCATCCGCTTGGCATGTCCGGTGCCCGGATCACCGGAACGGCGGCACGTGCGCTCGCACGCGGTGAAGGTAAAACAGCGCTCGCCACCATGTGTATCGGCGTGGGGCAGGGCATAGCAATATCGCTGGAGGCGGTGTGAAATGATGAAACTGCATTGGTCCCCCCGCTCGCCTTTCGTCCGTAAGGTGATGATTGCCCTGCATGAAACCGGGCTGCTCGACGAAGTGGAATGCACGCGGTCCGTGGTGGCGGTTCATCTGCCGCCCAACGAGCAGGTGATGCCCGACAATCCGCTCGGCAAGATCCCGGTGCTGGTGACGGAAGACGGCAAGAGCATCTTCGACAGCCGGGTGATCTGCGAATATCTCGACATGAAATCGGGAACCGGCCTTTTTCCCGCCGATCCGGCCACACGGCTCGACCAGCTCCGCTGGCAGGCGCTGGCCGACGGGCTGACCGACATTCTGCTGATCTGGCGCACGGAACTGTCGCGCGAGAGCGGTCCGTGGCAGGCGGTCACCGAAGGTTGGCTGACCAAGGCCCGCGCCGTGATGGCCCGGCTTGAAAAGGAAGCGCCCCTGCTGGACGCCGCCCCCTTCGGCATCGGCCATGTCGCGCTGATCTGCGCCCTCGGGCAACTTGATTTCCGTTGGCCCGATTGCCGCTGGCGCGATCATTTTTCGGCCCTGGAGGTGCTGGAAGCCCGCATGGTGAAGCGCCCTTCGGTTGTTGCCACGGCGGTCGTGGACGATCAGGACAGCGGCGCCGGTGACCTGACCAAGGGGCATCTGACCTTCTGAACGGCTGCCGACACCAGTAAAAAGCATTAAAACTAGATTTTATGATTGATAGCGCCTGCCAGTCCCCTTAGTCTATGTTGGAACAAATTGAGGGAGCCTCATGGCAGACGTGAAGTCAGACAACGCGACCGTCCAGGCGTTGCAGAAGAGCAATGTCTCGCGCTACATCCAGCTCGCAAGCCTGTTCCGCCAGCGGATCGAGAGCGGCGAGTGGGATGTCGGCAGCCAGATCCCGACGGTGAAGGAACTCGCCGATCAGTGCGGCGTCGCGACAATGACGATCCGCCAGTCGCTGGATATCCTTGAAAAGGAAGGCCTGATCGAACGCTACCGCGCCAAGGGCACCTTTGTCGTGGAGCGGCCCAAGCGTGACCTGTGGTGCGAGGTCAAGACCGACTGGACCGGCATGCTGATCGCGCGCGACAACGCGACGATCGAGATCCTGGGCGTGGAGCCCGGCGCACATCTGCCGCGTCATGAAGGCGACATGGGCAACGCTGCGCCGTCCTACCGCCACTTGCGGCGCAAGCATACTCGAAACGGCCAGGCTTTCCTGCTCGCCGATGTCTTTATCGACGAGCGGATCTGTGAACATATCCCGGAAGAAAACTATACCAAGGTGACTGCCATGCGGCTGGTGGCGGACATCCCCGGACAGACGGTGACGAACGCCAACCAGATCGTGACCATCGGTTCCGCCGACCTGGAAACCGCAACGCATCTCAACATGTCCATCGGCGACCCGATAGCGCGCGTTCAGCGCATTGCAGTCAATCAGAACGGCGACATCATCCTTCTCGCCAACGGCATCTATCGCGGCGACATGATGAAGATCGAGGTCAAGCTGCGTTAGAGCCCCCGCTCTGTCCTTGCCGAATTCAGGTCTTGAACACGGGCGCCCGCTTTTCGCGGAAGGCTGCCATCGCCTCGGCTGTATCTTCGGAGGTGGAGAGCGCCTTGGTCTGGCTCTGTTCGAACCGGTAGCCGTCGTAGATCGACATCCCTTCCGTCACCTGGAACGATTTTTTCGCTGCCCGCACGGCTGACGGACTGGCTTTGGCGATGTCGGCGGCGATGCCCCGGGCAGTCTCCATCAGCGCTTCCGGCGCGACGCAGGCCGAGGCGGCGTTCATGCGCACAAGCTCGCTGCCGTAGACCCGGCGGGCGGTGTAGATCATCATCCGGGCATCGCTTTCGCCGAGGTGCCGGCGCACATGGGCGACACCTCCGGCGAGACCCACCATCACCTCGGTCATCTGCAGAAAGCCCTTTTCCGACACCACGAGGATGTCGCAGCAGAGGGCGGTCACGCAGCCGGCGCCTATGGCAGCGCCGTTGACGGCCGCGATGATCGGCTTGGGACACTCCAGCAGGCAGTCGAAGCTGGCTCTGACCCGGCGATTGTGCGCGGTGTAATGCCCCGGCTCCTGGGTTGGACGTTCGGAAAGATCGGCCCCGGCCGAAAAAGCCTTTCCTTCGCCGGTAAGCACGATGGCGCGCACGTCACTCCGGTCGCCGAGCGCATCGACCACGTCGACCAGTTCCTCGCGGAAACGGTTGTTCTGCGCATTCACCGGCGGGCGATTTATCGTAATTGTTGCAATGAAGTCGCTTACATCCAGCGTAAGGGTTTCGTAGCTGCTCATGGGCGTGTCTCCTGCCAGTGGGCGCGTTGATCAGTGTTCGGACGGCACCGGGCGCGGCATCTCGAATGAACGGTTGGTGACGCTGTAGTCACGATACCCCAGCCGCGCGAGCGGTTGCATGAGCTCTATGTCCACTTTGCCGTCGCGCAGCACGCTCTCGTCAATATGAATTCCCACCACCTCGCCGAAAACCACCCGGTTGGTACAGGGCGCGCCTGTCGACGGTAACAGCGCCACGATCTGAGACAGCCGGCACTCTATCGAGACAGGTGCGGCGGCCACCCGAAGACAGGGAATGTTGGTGCAGGGTTCCGATGCGAGGTCGGCGGCCGCGAACTCGTCCACTTCGGCCGGGAAGGGGGCAGAGGACTGGTTCATCTTCTCACGCAAAGCGTAACTGACGATGTTGACACAGAAACAGCCGGTCGCCTCGGCATTGGCGATGCTGTCCTTCTGGCCGTCGGAGGAGAACATCACGAAGGGCGGATTGGAGGCGACGGTGTTGAAGGCGCTGTAAGGTGCGAGATTGGGCGTGCCGTCCTTCGCCACGGTGGAGATCCAGGCGATCGGTCGCGGCACGATCAGGGCCATCCACGGATTGTGCGGCAGCCCGTGCTCCTCGCTTCGAGGGTCGTAAAACATCAGGCAGGCTCCGTCTGAGCGTCAGGCGTCGGTGCCTGGGATCTCGGCCAGCTTGCCGGGATCCACGGGCAGCGAGGAGGTCATTCCCTCCGGCAAGGGGATGCGGTGGACGTTCAGGGTCATCGCCACCATGGAGTAGTAGCCGATGACCGCTGTCAGTTCGACCGCGCCGACTTCTCCCCAGCGGGAAACGATCCCGGCATAGGTTTCCGGCTCCACGTCGCCCTTCTGCACCAGCTGTCCGGCGAAGGCATAGACCTCGCGCCCTTCCTCATCCTCTGCGAAATCGGGCACCTCTCCCAGACGGATGGCGTCGATGATATCGGCGGCCAGTCCGGCGCGGGTGGCGTCGGAGGCATGGATTGTCCACTCCAAGCCGCTGTTCCAGCGCCGCGCGGTCACGAGGATGGCCAGCTCCGACAGGCGCGTGGGCAGGGATGTCTCGAACCGCAGCACCTGTCCAAGTCGCTGCCAGCGGTCGGCCAACTCCGGGTTATGCAACGCCGCGCGCAAGGGGCCGACAAGTGTCCGGCGCGGACCGGACACGATCTGCTCATAGACCTCACGTTGCGCTTCGGTCATGGTTTCGGGGGTCGGAAAGCTGATCCGTCCGCCGCCGACAGGTGTGCCATGGCCATTCTTCATTACTGCGTCTCTCCCAGTCCGAGTGCCGAAAGCACTTCTTCGGTATGTTCCCCCAGCAACGGCGGCGCCTTGTCGAACGACAGCGGCGCGTTGCGGAAATTGAGCGGGCTGACCACCTGTTTGACGGTGCCGGACAGCGGGTGCGGAATGTCGCGCAGCATCTTGCGGTGCTGTATCTGCGGTTCCTCGAACACACGGTCGATGGTGTTGATCGGCCCGGAGGGCACGCCTGCAGCGGCAAAGGCTTCGCACCACTGGGCGATCGTCCGGCCGGCCAGCGCCTTGATCAGCAGGCCTTCAAGCTCTTCCAGGTTCTCGACCCGGGCGGCGTTGGTGGCGAATTTCGGTTCGTCGGCCAGATCGGTATGGCCGATAACCTCGGCGAACTTGCGGAACTGCCCGTCATTGCCCACCGCAAGCACGATGAAACCGTCGGAGACCGGGTAGACATTCTGCGGCTGGATATTCGGGTGACGGTTCCCGCGGCGAACCGGCTTCTGGCCGGAGACCAGGAAGTTCATCGCCTGGTTCGCCAGCATCGCCACCGACACGTCAAGCATCGCAAGGTCGATATGCTCGCCCTTGCCGGTCTTGTCGCGGTTCGAAAGAGCCGCCAGCACGCCGATGGCGGCATACATGCCGGTCATGATATCGACGATGGGCACACCGACCTTCTGCGGACCGCCGCCCGGTTCGCCGTCGGGGCCACCGGTGACACTCATCAGTCCGCCCATGCCCTGGATCATGAAATCATAGGCTGCGTCCTGGGCCTGGGGTCCTGTCAGGCCGAAGCCGGTGACGGAACAATAGACCAGGCCCGGATTGACCTCTTTCAGGTCCTCGTAGCCGAGGCCCATCCGCTCCAGTGTGCCTGTCTTGAAGTTTTCCAGCAGGATGTCGCTTTTCGCCGCCAGCGCGCGCACCGCGTCACGGCCTTCCTGACTTTTCAGGTCAAGCTCCACAGAGCGCTTGCCGCGGTTCACCGACAGGTAGTAACCGGCTTCCTGCGTGGGATTTCCCTCGCTGTCCTTCAGAAAGGGCGGACCCCAGCGCCTGGTGTCGTCGCCCGCACCGAGGCGTTCCACCTTGATGACGTCTGCCCCAAGGTCCGCGAGGATCTGGCCGCACCAGGGCCCCGCCATGATGCGGCTGAGGTCGAGGACACGTACATGCGAAAGCGGGCCGGCCATCAGCGGGGCTCCTTGGTCTTGGTTGCGGCGTGCGCGTCGAGAAACGCAAGCAGCGCGGCATTGAAAGCATCGGGATCCTGGAAATTGGGCACATGGCCCGCACCGGGGATCTCCGCGAATTGCGCGTTCGGCACCGGGGCGAACTGCGCACGGATGGTTTCGGGCATTGCTCCGTCCTTCTCGCCGACAATCCCGACAAACGGGCATGTGAGTGAGGGCAGGACCGCGCTGTAGTCGTAACTCTGCAGAGCCTGGGTCGCTGCGGCGTAGCCCTCCACGGGCGTGGCGGCGATCATGGCGGTAAGGACCTGCGCCTTCTGCGCTTCGGCATCGATACCGGGGAGCCAGCGCGTGACCGTGTCGGCGGCAATTCTCGCCATTCCTTCGGCGCGGGCGGTTTCACGCCGCTCCGTCCAGAAGGCCTCACGTCCGGCCCCGCTCCGTGCAACCCCGTCCACCACCACGAAGGCGCCGAACAATTCGGGCCGTGCAGCCAGGGCGGCAAGGCCGGTGGGCGCCCCCATGGAAAGTCCCACGAATGTGCAAGTGGTGACGTCACAGGCCTCCAGAAGCGCCAGGAGGTCGGTGCCATAGTCGTCGAAGCTCATGGGGTCCTGGGAAACGCTGGACGCGCCGTGGCCGCGCTGGTCGTAGCGCAGAACGCGATACCGGCCTGAAAGAGCTGCAACCTGGCCCTTCCAGATGGAAAGGTCGGTCGCGACCGAGTTGGAGAACACCACCAGGGGTGCATCCTGCGGCCCGTCGATCCGGGCGTTGATCTGGCCGCCACCGGGCAAGGGAACGGTCAATTGTCCGGTCATTCGTCACCTTTCACGCCTGCCGCGCAGGCAGATCTGTTGAGGAAACCCATTCTCATCACCTCTGCCAGGGCGGGAAGCCCGGCAAGGTCTGACGTTGCATGGGCGCCCGGGATTGTCTGTAACCGTAGTGATAAAACACAAAAAGTCAATCTTATAACTTATATGAAGTTGTCGCCGTCTTTGGAGCTAGCTCGGCAGGTTGAGAACAGCCTTCGCCAGTACGTTGCGCATGATCTCGGTGGAGCCACCGAAAATCGTCGTGGGCCGGGCTGAAAGATAGGTGGCGGCGGCGTGAAGCTGCCTGTCGCCTTCGGGTGGATGGCGCAGCCCGGAGTCCTCCTCCGCGACCTCCATCATAAGCTCGGAGATGCGCTGGTAGAGCTCGCTCTGGAAGATCTTCAGCATCGCCACGTCCGCGCCGATGTCCTCACCACCGCGCAGCTTGTCGACGTAGATTTCGAAGAGGTCGGTCAGGTCCAGAACATCGCAGTGCAGGGCGACGTAGCGGTCACGGAAAACCGGATCGTCCCAGACCCCGGCCCGCAGCGCGATCCGCTTCAGCCGCGACATCGCGCTGGCCGAAAGGCGCGGTGCGCCGATGAACACCCGCTCATGGCCCAAAAGCGCCTTGGCGGCGGTCCAGCCCTGATTGATCTCACCCAGGATGTGATCGGCGGGAACCCGGACATCGTCGAAGAAAACTTCGCAGAACTCCGCTTCCAGCTCCAGGTTCTCGATGTTGCGGATGGTCACGCCGGGCGCATCCATCGGCACGAGCAGGAAGCTGATCCCCGCCTGTTTCCGGACAGTCTTGTCGGTGCGCACGAGGATAAAGATCCAGTTGGCGTCCATGCCCAGCGTGGTCCAGGTCTTCTGGCCGTTGATCACCCACTCGCCGCCGTCCAGCACGGCTTCGCAACGCACCGCCGCCAGGTCCGATCCGGCACCCGGCTCGCTGTAGCCCTGCGCCCAGATGTGTTCGCCCGAAAGGATCTTCGGCAGGAAAAACGCCTTCTGCGCCCCCGTCCCGTATTTCAGAAAAAGCGGCCCCAGCATGACCGGGCCGATATCGTTGACCCGTGCACAGCCGTAGCGTTCGAATTCCTCGATGAGGATCAAATGCTTGCCGGCAGTCAAACCCATGCCGCCGTGCTCGCGCGGCCAGGTTGGGCAGATCCAGCCATGCTTTGACAGGATCAGGTACCAGGGTTTGACCTCTTCCCAGTGCAGCCGGCTGAGGGCGTGGCGCGGGATATCAGGATAATTCTCCTCCACGAAGCTGCGCACCGTGTGGCGGAAATCCGCATCGTTCATGGCGTTGTAATCGGGCAGGGAAATCATGCAGCGTCCTCCTGATCGAGCAAGGCGGCCAGGCTCGCGCGCTGCTGCCGCGGACCGCCGAACAGGTTGGCCTCGCTCATCGCCTTGCGCACGAACAAGCCGATATCGGCCTCGTCGGTGATCCCCATGGCGCCGTGCATCTGCACTGCCTCGCGCGCGACCAGCATCGCCAGCTTACCGGCGCGCAGCTTGCAGCGGGCCGCGTCCCGGGAGCGGGTCCGTTCGTCGGCGCCCGTATCGAAACGGCGCGCGGTTGCGGAAATCGCCGCACGGGCCAGCTCCAGCCGTATCTTCATTTCGGTTGCCCGGTGCTGCAGCGACTGGAAGCTGCCGATCGGCTTGTCGAACTGCTTGCGCACCCGCAGGTAATCCAGCGTTATTGTGAGTGCGCGCTCGGATAAACCCAGCAGATAGGCCGAATGGGCAAGCCGGGCATCCTGAAGAACCTGCTCGACCCGCTCGCAGGGGAGTAACTCCGCCTCGACGCCGTCAAAGGTCAGGAGACCGGTCCGGCCGCCGTCCAGCGTTTCCTCGCTGGTCACGGTCAAACCCTCCGCACCGCGTGGAACCACGGCGACGCCGTCGCCGGTGACAACCGCGAAGAAATCCGCGTCTGCGGCGCCAGGCACATTGTATTTCCGGCCCTGCAGCCGGCCGCCCGACGCGCCGCCGCACCAGTCCTGCGCGCCGATACGATCCTGCCAGGCGGTCACGATCACCGCCACGCCGGTCAGGGCAGCCTCGGGCAGCGCGTCCTGCAGCAGGGCCGCAGCCATGAGGGAGGAGAGTATTGGCCCGGGCACCAGCCCGCCGCCCAGCACTTCCATCAACGCACAGGTCTCGCGCATGCCAAGGCCCAGACCGCCCGCGTCTTCTTCAACGCGCATCAGTATCCAGCCGAGATCTGCAGCCTGGCGCATCACCTCCCGGTCAAATCCGGAGCCGTGAAACCGGGCCTTGCGCACACGGCTGAGGGTGCCGTCTGCCGGCACGACAGCGCGGGCGCTGTCGACGATCATCCGCGCGTTTTCCTGCCAGTCTTCTGTGTCCGGTTCGCTCATGATTGCCTCCTATTTCACGATGCCGATGTCGCGCAGAGCTGCGATCTGCAATGCGTCCAAGCCGAGCCCGGCCAGAATTTCGTCTGTATGTTCGGCGAAGCGGGGAGGGGGCACCGCATTGGCGGTGTCCGATCCGGAAAACCTGACCGGGTTGGCGACGTAGCGCACGCGCCCGGCCGCTTCATGCTGCATTTCCTGCAACAGGCCGCGCGCCTGGACCTGCTCCATCCGGAAGACGTCGTCGAAGGTGTTGAGCGGGCCGGCGGGAATGCCGATGGCTTCCAGCTCAGCATAACAGGCGTCCGCCTGCTTTCCGGCCAGCTTTTCGGCGATCATCGGCACCAGGATATCGGCATTCTGGACGCGGGCGAGATTGGTGGAAAACCGCGTGTCCTCGGCAATGTCTTCAAGACCGAGATACGCCGCGAAACGGGCAAATTGCGGGTCGTTTCCGATGGCGATCATGATCGGACGGTCAGCGCAGTCGAAAACCTGCCAGGGGCAGGTGATCTGCGAAGCGGTGCCATTGCGGCGCGGCAGCGTGCCCGAGGAAAGGTAGTTCATCGCCATGTGCGATGCGGCGTGGATCTGTGTATCCAGAAGGGCGATGTCGATGAACTGCCCTTCACCGGACACCGCGTCGCGCTGGTTCAAGGCCGCGAGAATGGCCGAGACCGCGTATTGCCCGGCGGTGATGTCGGAGATCGAATAGCCGACAAGGGCAGGGCCCGCGCCGGGCTCGCCTTCACCTGTGCCGGTCATGCTGAGCAATCCGCTCATCGCCTGGAATATCGGATCGTAGCCCGGCAGATGCTTCATCGGCCCGGTCTGTCCGAACCCTGTGATCGAGCAGTAGACCAGCTTCGGATTGAGCTTGGCGACGGTTTCGAAATCCAGTCCGAAACGCGCAAGCGTGCCGGTCTTGAAATTCTCGATCAGCACGTCCGCATCGGCGATCAGCCGTCGGGCGATCTCCTGGCCTTCGGGTTTGGAAAGATCCAGGGCGAGGGATCGCTTGCCCCGGTTCATGGCCAGAAAGGAAGACGTTTCACCCGTGGGTTCACCGTCGGCGTCAAGATGCGGCACACCCATGCGGCGCACGTCGTCTCCGCCTTTCACATGCTCCACCTTGACGACATCTGCCCCAAAGTCCGCCAGCATCTGGGCTGCCCATGGACCGGCAAAAACGCGACTCAAATCCAGAACCCGGATATGACTGAGTGTTCCGGTCATCACGTTCCTCCTCGTTGATCTGTCTTGTCAGGGTAGCCGCTGCACGACCGCTTATTCAAGCAAAAAACCATAATTATGATTTATTGAGTTTGTTCTTGTTCGTCCGCTTTGCAGTCGGGGAGGCGTCATCTCTTGCGAGGCCGATCCGTCGGGGATGGCTTTTCATGTCAGCGAGGGGATGTGTGGAACGGCCGGACCACACTGCAGGACGCACGATGTGGTTCAGCGCGCCCGGTCAATCCCGGGAAAGGCTCGTATCCTAGCCCTCACCAATCGGGAACACCTGGTCCTTCCGGCGCGCTGCGACCAGGCTTCTGATTCCGCCAAGCACGGCCCAGACCAGCATCAGCGCTGATATGGCCAGAAGAGATCCGGTCAGCGGATCGGAGACCAGGCGTATCGGATCCCCCCGGGCCATGAGCATCGCCCGGCGCAGGTTTTCTTCCAGCATCGGGCCAAGGACGAAGCCGAGTATGAGCGGCGCCGGCGAATAGCCCGTTCTCTGGAACAGGTAGCCCAGGGCCCCGAATATCACCACGAGGCTGACATCGAAGACGCTGGTGCGCATCGAAAAGACGCCGATGCATATCAGCGCGATCACCACCGGGTAGATATATTTGTAGGGGAACTGCAGAACGCGTACCCACAGGCCGATCAGCGGAATATTGAGAACCAGCAGAAACAGGTTGCCGATCCAGAAACTGGCGATCAGGCCCCAGAACACGGTCGGATGATCGGAAATCAGCAGCGGACCCGGCGAGATGCCGTGGATCATCAGTGCGCCCAGCATGATCGACATGGTAGCGCTGCCTGGAATGCCGATTGTCAGCGTCGGGATGAAGGCAGTCTGGGCAGCGGCGTTGTTGGCGGATTCCGGTGCGGCGATGCCCTCGATGGCGCCTTTGCCGAAGCGCGTCTTGTCTTTTGCGATACGGATTTCCGTCGCATAGGCCATGAATGCCGCGATCACCGTTCCCGCGCCCGGAAGAGCCCCCAGGAACCCGCCTATGGTGCTGCCGCGCGCCATCGGCCCGAAGGTTCTGCGAAGATCCTCGCGGGTCGGCATCATGCTGCGCGCCGTGACCTTTTCCGAGATCTTGCGGGTTTTCGAGCCACTGATCGAGCTGATGACTTCCGAAACACCGAAGACCCCCATTGCCATGGCGACCAGGCTCACCCCGTCGCGAAGTTCCAGAAAATCGAATGTGTAGCGAAAATCGCCGGTTGTGACGTCGGTACCGACCGTGCCGAGCAACAGGCCCAGCACGACCAT
Source organism: uncultured Roseibium sp. (assembly GCF_947496995.1). GTDB lineage: Bacteria > Pseudomonadota > Alphaproteobacteria > Rhizobiales > Stappiaceae > Roseibium. The sequence continues at coordinate 655,226 of NZ_CANMFD010000002.1, read as the reverse complement.
GATGAGACCCTTGATCACGGAGCCGCCGCCGACGGTCACTGCCGCCACGAGCCCGAGCAGCATGAGCGCGAAATAATCGGCTGGGCTGAAACCGAGACCGAGCCTGGCAATGGACGGACCAAATCCCATCAGCGCCACGATGCCGACGGACCCGCCGACGAAGGATGCGATCGCAGTGATGAACAGCGCCACTCCGGCGCGGCCCTGCTTGGCCATCGGATTGCCGTCGAGGCAGGTCACGGCGGCCGAAGGAGTTCCCGGCAGGTTCAGCAGGATCGAGGCGATGGAGCCGCCATATTCGCCGCCGTAGTAGATCCCGCCCAGCATGATCAGGGCCGTCGTCGGCTCCAGATAGAACGTCAGTGGCAGCAGCATTGAGATCGCGGCAAGGGAGCCCAGTCCGGGCAGGACGCCGATGAAGGTGCCGAGAAAGACGCCGAGGAAGCAGTAGGCCAGATTTTCAGGCGTGAACGCGGTGGCGAAACCCAGGAGAATGTTCTCAAACATATCGGCTAAAATCCCAGGCGAAAGAGCGGCAGGGTCATTCCCAGAAGCTGCGAGAACAACAACCAGGCCCCGATGCAGGTAACGATCGCCAGGATCGCAGCGGGCTTCCAGCCGTAGCGGGGCTCGGACAGGGTCGCGAGCCCGATGACCACGAAGAACGCCGGGATCAGGCCGAAGAGCGCGATTGTGACAGCAAATCCCGCGACGGCTGCCAGGATGGCCAGCAACGGCCGCCAATCGATTCTGGAAGAAGTGCTTTCGGGCTCACGCTTCATGAAAGCGGACACCCCTTCTGCCACGGCTAGCAGGACAAGGACGGCGGACAGGACGACGGGAAAATATCCGGGACCCATTCTGCGGGCCGAGCCGATGTCATACGTCGATGCGATGACGAGGGCGGTCAGGCCGATTCCTGCCAGAAGGATGGCAACGACGAGCCGAAGCGAAATGGTTTTCATGGCGATCTCTGAATAAAGGCGTGCGAAGCGCGGCGAACAGTACCGCCGCGCTCCATTTTATTCTTATTTTTTGGGAACACCCGCAGTTTCGATCACGCCGATCCATTTCGAACGTTCGTCATGGAGGAATTGAGTAGCCTGTTCCGGGCTGCTGATCGTGGGCGCCAGGCCTTTCGTGGCGAATTCACCGACGACGCGGACATCCTTCATTGCTTCATTCAGGGCGTCCGACAGTTTCGCCTGAACATCGGCAGGCGTGCCTTTCGGTGCGACCAGCAGGTTCCAGAGCGTCGCAGTGTAGCCTTCAAAGCCGCCTTCGATCACGGTCGGCACATCGGGCATGAGGGAAGACCGGTCGGGCGAGGAGACGGCGAAGGGCTGAATATTCTCCGCACGAACGTGCTCTGCAGCGCCCGGGGTCGTCAGCATGGCGATATCGACATGGCCGCCCACGACGTCATTCAACAGCGGCGTGTTGCCCTTGTAGGGGATATGCAGCATGTCGACGCCGGCGAGGCTCTTGAGATATTCCATCGCCAGATGGCCCGGTGTTCCGACGCCGGAACTGCCGTAGGTCAGAGCTTCCGGATTTGCCTTGGCGAATTCCATGAGTTCCGGCAGCGTTTGCGCCTCAAGCCCGTTGCGGCCTGCAATAACGAGGCCGAGGGTCCCCATGACGCCGATCACGTCAAGGTCGTTGTCGATGTCATAGCCGGAATCGCGGCCCAGGGCATCGATCAGGATCGAAGCGCCGACACCGCTGACGCCCAGCGTGTAGCCGTCGGGATCAGAACTGGCGACGTGCGAAATGCCGACCGTACCACCTGCACCCGGCCGGTTTTCGACCAGAACAGGCTGCCCCAGGGTGTTGGACATGTGTCCGGCAAGGATCCGCGCGACAACGTCGGTCGATCCACCCGGCGGGAAGCCGACAACCAGCGTGATCGGCTGGGTCGGATAGTCCTCGGCGATGGTGGCCCCTGCGGAAACGACCGCGAGCCCTCCGATGACACTCGCGGCAAGCGAACGGCGAATTTTGTTCCAGTGAAAACTCGGCATATGGTAAACCTCCCAGTTCAAGCTCGATGATAGCCGCCTGATTTCAAGGCGACTTCATAAAGCTAGTAATATAGTTTTTAACTTTTTTCATCTGCGGCGCAAGTTTTTTCTTGCCCTCAACGCCGACAGGATTGACCGCCGATCTATTGGGCGAAATCTCGTGGCCGTATCTGACGTCGGGTTTTGCAGGGGGCTTTCCTGCCGCCCGGCCTTCCACGATCGCCCGTTCAGCCCTCGAAGCTGTCGCGCTCGGCGCGCATCTCGTCCAGGATCGACGCGCGCTTTCCGAGCGATGCTTGCGAGGTCCGGTCGTAGATGCTGTTGCCCCGGGCATCGATGCCGACGGTCAGGGGGCCAAGGCGTTCGACCTCAATCCGGACGATCCGGTAGTGCGAGATCATTTCCGGCCAGCCGATCCCGGTGACCTTGCGGATCCCGGCCGTGATAATCGGAGCGCCGCCCCCCAGAAACGACAGATAGACGCAGCCGTTTTCCGCCATGGCGCGTGCACATGCCGCATCCAGCCCGCCCTTGCCGCCGGTTGCGCGCAGGCCAAGTCCGGGGATGAGGCGGGGCATATGTCCGTTGAAGCGGGTGCTCGTCGTCGGGTTCATGTAGACAATGCTGAGCGTACCGTCCTCGGCTTCCTCGTTCAGGCTGCCAAGATGAAAGAGTGCGCTCCCGCTCATGTCGAACGGCAGGGGTTCGGCGCCCTCCAGGCACTTCAGCAGCCGGTCGTGAGTCGGAAGGCCCGCAGTGGCGAAGATTTCCCCCGTCAGATAGACGAAATCTCCGAGGTTCAGCTTTTGCGCCGCCTCCTGGCTGAGGGGCAGCGTCAGCTCATGCTCCGTCACGCTCATTCCGACCACTCCATCCGTCCGTCTCCCCAGATCCGCACCCGGGCGCGGCGGTTGATCCAGCAGTTGAAGCACACGGCGACGGGGGTAAAGCCGTGTCCGCTCGAAAAATCCACATGCACGCCCAGGACTGTCGTGTCGCCGCCTGTGCCCATCGGCCCGAAGCCGAGCCCGTTGATCGCCTTCGTCAGCCTGGCCTCCATCGCCGCCAGCACCGGGTCCGGGTTCTTCTCGCCAATTGGCCGCAGGGTCTGTTTCTTGGCAAGGCCCGCGCAATGGTCGAAGGTTCCGCCGATGCCGACACCCATGAGGACAGGCGGGCAATGCTGAGCACCGGCCTTGATCGCCACATCCAGGATATAGGTCTCGATCTGTTCAAGGGTGGGAAAGGTGAAGAGCTCCAACGCCGCCCAGCGGCCGGACCCGAGCGCTTTGGGGGAGCAGACCATCTCGACATAATCGGCGCCGCTCTCGAAATCATAAGAAACGATCGGCATGTCCTTGCCGTGATACCCGCGTTCCAGCGTAATCGGGTTGGTGACATGTTTCAGGAGCGGCGGCTCGATGGTCTCCACGAGGGTTTCATAGCCCTTGCGGATCGAGGCCTTGAAATCGCACGCAAGCTCCGCCTTGCTGCCGACCTTGACGAAATAGACAGGCACGCCGCTGTCGGAGCACACGAAAGTGTCCTTGTTTTCGGCCATCTCGGCGCTTTTGAGCTGAAGCTTGAGGGTCTGCCGCGCGGTTTCGTTCGTTTCCGTCTCCATGGCGGCGGCCAGGGCTGCCTTCGCATCTTCGGGAACTTTCCTGAGCGACCGGGAATAAAGTTCTCCGGTGGCTTCGATGATCATGTCGTCGGTTATTGGCATGGCGGCGAACTGGCCTCGGCTGGAAACGCGGCGATTGCGCGTTCGGGCGGTAAACGGCGTGGAACCCGGCCGGGAGCCGGGATTGTCTCAAGGCTAAGAGGCAAACCTATAAAAGTCAATTATATGACTTTATATTGATTTTACTTTTGCGCCGCATTGGGCGGCTGTGCTGCCGTCACGACTGTCCGGGTAGTAGGCGCTGCTTGCGGGAAGCGCATCGATTGCCTGCGGCTTAAAAGATATATAATTATGATCTAATGATTTTAATGGCCGCGCATACGTTGGCCAAAGGGAGGAGATCGCAATGCTGAACCTGGTCGAACCATTGGATTTCGCGCGTCACGCAGGGGCCGACCTCGGTGTGACGGACTGGATGGAGATCACGCAGCAGCAGATCGATGCCTATGCCGAGTTGACCGGCGACGACCACTGGATCCATGTCGACGTCGCGCGGGCTGCGCGCGAGCAGCCGGACGGCCGCACGATCGCACACGGGCTCTTCCTGCTGGGATTGATCCCCCGTCTGCAGCGCCAGCTCTTCCGCATCGAAAAGCGCGGCGCCGGCCTGAACTACGGCTATGAGACCGTCCGTTTCACCGCCCCGGTGCCCGTCGGCTCGAACATCCGCCTGCACCAGCAGGTCATCGGCGCCACCGCGAAAGGAACCGGCGCCCGCATTGAACTGCGCTCGACCATCGAACTTCAGGCCAGCGAACTTCAGGCCAGCGAAAAACCGGCTCTCGTCGCCCATGGCATCTTGCTGATAGCGCGGCAGGGGTGAGCCGGATGCCACTGCGCAGCTATAATTTCAGCGTATTTTCCCGTTACGCCGTCAGGAGCCGTGCGTAAACGTTTCGCACCCGCCAAGTATTGCAACCTGGCCAGAAATATGAAACGCAGGGCGCGCCAAAACCGGAACAAGGCAATCGCGTTCGTGTTGGAACCAGAAGCAGACAATATCTACAAGCACCCGCTCTTCTCCGTCGCCCCGATGATGGAGTGGACGGATCGGCATTGCCGTGCGTTTCACCGGCATCTGACCCGCCATGCGCTGCTGTATACGGAGATGGTGACGACGGGAGCGGTGATCCATGGCGACCGGGAGCATCTGCTCGGGTTTTCGGATCTTGAGCATCCGCTTGCCTGCCAGCTCGGAGGATCGGATCCGGCGGAGATGGCGGAGGCGGCGCGGATCGTTGCGGACTTCGGTTACGATGAGGTCAACATCAACGTCGGCTGTCCCTCCGACCGGGTCCAGTCCGGCCGTTTCGGAGCCTGCCTGATGCACGAACCGGAGCTGGTGGCGGCCTGTGTCGCGGCGATGAAGGCGGCGGTGGATATTTCGGTCACGGTCAAATGCCGCATAGGGGTCGATGACCAGGACCCGGAAGAGGCGCTGGACCGGATGGCCGACGCTGTCTTTGACGCCGGCGCCGACGCGCTGTGGGTGCATGCAAGAAAGGCCTGGCTGCAGGGGCTGAGCCCGAAGCAGAACCGCGATGTTCCGCCGCTGGACTACGAGCGGGTGCTGCGGCTGAAGGCGCGGCTGCCTTACCGGTTCATCGGCCTCAACGGCGGCCTGCAGAGCCTCGATCAGGCGGAGCCGTTTCTGGAAACCCTCGACGGCGTCATGTTCGGCCGCGCTGCCTATCACACACCGCGGATACTGGGTGAGGTCGACAGGAGGCTTTACGACGGCAATCTGCCGGACATTTCGCCTTTCGAGGCTGTACGGGCGTATACGGCCTACATGGAAGAGCAACTGAGCCGGGGTGTGAAGCTTTCCCATATGACGCGGCATATGCTGGGGCTGTTCCACTGCCAGCCGGGCGCACGCTCCTGGCGGCGCATTCTCACCGTCGAGGCGATCCGGCCCGGCGCCGGTCTTGAAGTTGTCGAAAAGGCGCTTGCGGCTGTCAGCCCTGCGGATGTGACGGCCGAGGCGGCCGAATAACCAACGCTTGCCGCGAGGCACTGAGGTCAGGGCGTGATGATCAATTTGTCGCCCTCGATCCGCCAGCTTTGCAGCCGGTCGAGCGCGGTCATGCCCAGAAGACTTCCGTCCAGAGTGCCCTGACGGGCGACGAAGCCGCGGATATCACGCAATGTGTGGTCCCCGATGGTGATCGTGTCGATCTTCACCGGCGCAACGAGTGTGCGGCCGTTTGCGGTGGAGACCGGCACGGTGAAGGACAGGTCCTCGGCCCTGTATCCGGCGCGGCGCGCATCCTCGAAGGTCAGCACGACAGCGCTTGCCCCGGTATCGAGCAGGAACTGTGTTCGCTTGCCATTGGTGCGCCCGTCGACGACGAAATGACCTGTCGCATCGCGCACGATCAGGATCGAGCCGTCCGGTTGCGAGACAGCCATTCCCGGGGCGAGCGCGCCAAGCACGCGGTAGCCGGCCTGCACCAGGTCGGCGCGGTAGGTGTAGCCGACGACCAGTACAAGGCCGAGGCCGCCCCAGAACACCGTGCCATGAATGATTTCACGCACTTTCGGCTGTCCGAACAGGAAACTTGCGATGAACACGAAGGCGAGGGCGGACAGGGCCACGATCCGCGGTCCGCTGCTGTCGAAGTTGACGTTTTCAGGATCGGTCGGATCGCCGAAAAAGAAATAGAACGCGGCCACGGCCATGACGATCACCAGGACGGCGGTGACCAGTCCGCGAAGCTGCTTCGGGTGTCTCATGCGCCCGTGTCCGTGCCAGAGTCCTGGCTGCCACGGCGCCTGTCGAGATCCGCCAGGATCTCCAGTCGTTCGATCTCGCTGTAGCCCGCCCAGCCGGCGATCTCGTCGAGCGTGCGAAGACAGCCGGTGCAAAGGCCGTTTTCCCGGTCGATCTGGCAGATTTTAGTACAAGGTGACTGCATCAGGCCGATATGGCGCTTGAATGTGGCTTTGCCAAGACAAAAGATGGCTCAAACTTGCGCTGGAGCATGTTGCGTTTAACAGAATTCAGGAAGGCGCCCGAACGCATTTGCAATGCAAACGCTGCCTCGAGCATCTTCCCTGATTCACAAATCCGCTTGAACGCGACATGCTTTAAAAAGCGGTGTCAAAGGCTGCCGCCTGTGGCGAGGACGACCGGGGCTGCAATGATCCGGATCGGCAGGGTGACCGCCGCTTGCGCGGTGTTTCCGACGAAAGTGCCGAGGTCTCCGCCGAAGGTGCGTGTGCCGTCGATGCTGGATTCGCTGGTCAGGCTGCCGTTCGCGAAGGCGCGCTGAAGTTCGGGAGCGAATTCGGCGAGGATCGCGTATTTGGAGTGATGCGCGGAATCCTCCGCCTCAAGGTCGGTCACATCGATGACGATGGCGCCGAGTTTGGTCAGTTCCTCATCGTCGGAGAAGGCGCCGAGCCGGTCCACGCCGCCGGACAGGGCGCGCGACAGGCGCAAGGCCCGGTCATCGGCGGAAACGATGACGACGAACGGCTTGTCGACCTTGCCGAGCCTGCGCAGGTGCGACTTGAACAGGTCGATATCGATATCCGGGGCCGCCAGAACCACGTAATGGATCTTTTTCTGGATCTTGTGTCGCAGCGACGGCGGCATCTGGCGGATGGTTTCCATCAGGAGATAGTTGCCCATGGAATGGGCGAGGATACTGATTTCGTCGGCGTCGCTGTTCGCAAGTTCGAGCAAGGTCTTTTCCAGCGCGTCGCGGGCGATGGCGGCGCTGTTCAGGTCGTAAAGGTAATCCCTGAGTTTGCCGCGTGAAGCCCAGGTGAAAAGCACCGGGACAGCGCCGTTGTTCGAATCGTGGGCGAACTGGGTGAGACGATAGAGGCTCTCGGCGAACAGCGTGTTGTAGCCGTGAATGAACAGGAAGACTTCTTTCTTGCCGCGCGGCCGCTTTGCAAGTTCCTGATTGATCCGGGATTTGAAAGCCTGGGCGGAGGGCAGGTAGCCGGCGCTTCGGGCGACGAAATCGGTGCCTGGATCGCCCGGAAGGCTGGCCGGCCACTCGATGATGCCGGGCTTGTGCGTCGGCGGAACTGAGATCCGCGCTTCGGCGTAGTTGACCTCGACAGAGCGCTCGCCGCTGAAATAGGTGTCCGGCCGGTCATCGCGCGCCCGGGTGGCGACGATGAAGATGTCATGGGCCCGGGCGCCTTCGGCAGCATCCGAATTGAGTGCCAGCGCGCCGACTTCCGGCCGGCCGGAACAACCGCCGAGCAGCACGGCACAGGCCGTCAGCACCATCAGCACGCGCATCATTGGAAGCCGGTAAATCGATACCATCGGCAGGTTCCGCCTCGAAACGGGTTCCGGTGACCTATGGAACCATCAGCACACCCAGCAGGAAACCAAGCCCGGCGAGTTGTTGCATGGCTCCGAGGACATCCCCGGTGACGCCGCCGATCTTGGCGCGCGCCAAGCGACCGGTAGCATAGCTGGCAGCGGCTGCAAACACACAAGCGAGAGAAAATGCCGCTAAGGAAAGTAACAACGCTGCCGGGATCAGCACAGGGATCGTCACCAGGGCCGCCAGATGGACCGTTTTTTCCTCCGGCTTGCCGAACCTTGCCGCCAGACCTTCCGGGCGCGCCAACGGCAGGATCTGCCATTGCCAGACAAGCAGCGTGCGGCTGAGTGCCTCGCCGCACAAAAACAGGAGTGCAGCTTCGGCAGGTCCGAACCGCTGCCAGAGCGCCGCCAGAAGCGCGACACGCAGGACTGTGGAAAGCACCAGCGCGAGGGCGCCGAACGCGCCGATGCGGCTGTCCTTCATGATCTCCAGGCGCCTGTCACGGGTTGCTCCGCCGAAAAATCCGTCGGCGACGTCGCTCAGTCCGTCTTCGTGCAGCGCGCCGGTGGTGATCGCCAGCAGCGCCGCGACAAGCGCGGCTACGGCAAGTCCGGGCAGAAGCGTATATCCCAGCAGCAGGCCGCATCCGGCGGCGGGAAGGGCGATGACGAACCCGGCCAGCGGGGCGGCCCGGGCGATTCGGGCAAAATCGGGTGCGGCCGCCGGATCGTCCACAGCGTTAATCCGCGGCACGGGCAAGCGGGAGAAGAATCGCACGCAGGCGGCGGTGTCCGCTGCAAATTCCGTCAGGCCCTCAAGCCGGTCCCCGACTTGATCCCAAGTTTTGTCCGCGCCGGATTTGGCCTCACTATCAGGCGTTTGGTCGGTTTCACGGTTCATCGGGCCGGTCCTGCGCTTGAGTTTTCGCAAAGCCTCATTATAGATCGGCGGCTTAGCGAGACCAATGGCCGGCAGGGTGCCGGACCGTAGAGGCTCTACCACTTTAAGATCCAGACCGGGAACCTGAAATCCATGTCCCTTTCCGACACCGCGCTTCCCTTCGAAGATATCCGCAACCTGGTCAAGTCGATGCCGGGTCCGGATGATGAGGCGGTGGGGAAGGTGAAGGCGCGCGACGCTCAGCTGACGAAGCCTGCCGGTTCCCTGGGACGTCTTGAGGATATCGCCGAGTGGCTGGCGGCGTGGTCGGGGAACGCCCCGCCGAAGATCACCCGGCCGATGGTCGCGATTTTCGCAACCGCGCACGGGGTCGCGGAGGAAGGTGTCTCGGCCTTTCCAAGCTCGGTCAACCGCCAGATGGTGGAGAATTTCGCTGCCGGCGGCGCGGCCATCAACCAGATCTGCCGGGCCTACGATGTGGGTCTGAAGGTGTTCGATCTGGCAGTCGAAATGCCCACGCCCAGCATCACGCGCGAAGACGCCATGGACGAGGCCAATTGCGCCGCGACCATGGCTTACGGCATGGAAGCTCTCGCCGGCGGTATCGACCTTATCTGTCTGGGGGAAATGGGGATCGGCAACACGACTGTCGCCGCAGCCGTCCTCAACGCCCTGTTCGGTGGCCGCTCCGAGGACTGGATCGGCCGGGGAACCGGCGTGGACGACGAAGGCCTGGCCCGCAAGCGGGAGGCGGTTCAGGAGGCTGTTGCCCGATTGAATGGCGAAAAGGATCCGCTGGAGATCCTGCGCAGGACCGGCGGGCGGGAAATCGCCGCCATGGCCGGTCTCATCATTGCCGCGCGGTTGCAGCGCGTGCCGGTGATCGTCGACGGATTTGTGACCACCGCTGCCGCGGCCGTGGTCTATGCGATGGACCCGTCCGGACTGGATCACTGCCTGTTCGCCCATGTCTCGGCGGAACAGGCCCACGCGAAAGCTCTGGAGCATATGGGCAAACAGGCCCTGTTCGATTTCGGTATGCGTCTTGGCGAGGGAACCGGGGCAGCTCTGGCGGCAGGCATTGCCAAGGCCGCTGCGGAAGTGCACTCCGGCATGGCGACTTTCGCCGACGCAGGGGTTTCCGGAAAGGCGGACTGACGAAGGCTGGCCTGACTATCGTCAGGCGGAGCGGGTTTCCCGGTCGCTGCGGCCCGGTTTCTGATCGTCCGGATCGACCCAGTCGACGTCCGGCGCGTAGTTCATCACCCGGGCGCGGGGCAGCGAGACGATCACTTCCGTACCGACACCGGGCTTGGACTTCAGGTTGAATGTGCCGTCATGCATGGCAATGAGGGCCTGGACGATGGACAGTCCGAGACCGGTTCCGGGCTCCGCACTCTTGATCGCATGCGACCCCTGGCCGAAAGCCTCCAGCACTGTCGGAATCTCGTCCTCCGGAATGCCGGGACCGGTATCTTGGATGGAGACATACTGCCCGCCGTCAGAGGTCAGCCCGATCCGGATGCGCACCTTGCCGCCCACCGGGGTGAATTTCACCGCATTCGACATCAGGTTCAGAACAACCTGGCGCAAGGCGCGTTCGTCGGCCCAGACCTTCGGCAGGTCCGGCTCATGGGTGTGATGCAGCACGATGGATTTTGCATCCGCGCGCACCTTCATCATGCTTCCGCATTCGTCGACGATATCATCCAGGAGCAGCGGTTCCTCGTGCAGTTCGTGCCGCCCCGCTTCGATGCGCGACAGATCGAGGATTTCGTTGATCAGGTTGAGAAGGTGCTGACCGGAACCGTGAATGTCCTCCGCGTAGGAGCGGTAATTCTTGTTGTGCATTGCGCCGAGCACTTCATCCTTCATGATCTCGGAAAAGCCGAGGATGGCATTCAGCGGCGTGCGCAACTCGTGGCTCATGGTGGCCAGAAAGCGGGACTTGGCGATATTGGCAGCTTCCGCCCGCCGCCGGGCTTCGTCCGACATGGCGTTCGCGGTTTCCAGCTCGGCGATCAGATGATCCTTCTCGGCCCGGTACTCCAGCATGGTGTTGGCGTTCTTCAGCAGCTGGTTGCCGAGAATGAAGAAAAAGCCCTGGGCGCCGATAGCCATTGCCGCGAGCGTGTAATGGATCGGATCCACCTGCTTCAGAAAACTGACGGTCACCAGAAGCGTCATCGGTATGGTGCTGGCCAGGAGGCACTTCGGCATGGTCGCCGATTGCATCGTGTTCATTGCGACGACGATCAGCAGCGTCGCGAAATGAAAGATGACAAAGCCGTCGCCGGATTCAGCGGTCTGGGGCAGCAGGAAGAAAGAGGCCCAGCTGCAGCCATAGATGAAATCGCCAATCGTAAAGCGTTTGCGCCAATAGACCCGCGCCTTCTGGTCCGAAGGTGCTTTTTCGTAGGCGTGACTGGCAACCACCATGGCGATATGGGTGCTCAGCGTCACGACGAACCAGGCGCCGATGAAAACCGGGTTGATCCACAGAACGGAAATGGCCGCGACGATCAGTGCCAGAAGCGGCACCGCATAGGCCGCGTTGATCCTTGTGTCGGCGAAGAGATGCTGGCGTTCGAGATCGAAGGTGGTGTGGCGGTATTCCGGAGCGCCGAGACGGCTGCGCACGTTCTTCATGCCGCGCGCCATCTCCCGGCGTCGCATGGCGCGCTGCTCGTTGATGGCGAATTTGTCTTCGCCGCTCTCTGACGAAAGAGATTCCATTAGCCGCCCGGAAGTATCGAATTGATTATTGTATTACTGCCTGTTTAGTCACTCTGACTCACCATTCCTTAAGATCGTCCTCAGGATCGTGGTAAGCGAAAGGTTAACCTGTCCGTCGAAGGTGCAACTTGTTGTCCAAGAAGAAGAATTCGAAAAACCTGGAGAAATTGACCAGGCAGGTGCGTGCCTGCCGCGTCTGTGTCGAAAATCCGCTGAAGGCCCCGCTGCCGCATGAGCCCCGGCCTGTGCTGCAGGTGTCTTCCACTGCCCGGATCTGCATATGCGGACAGGCGCCCGGGACACGGGTGCATCGCAGCGGCCAGCCTTTCACCGATCCTTCGGGCGATCGTCTCAGAAACTGGATGGGGATCGGCGAAGACGTCTTTTACGATGCCGCGCGTGTCGCCATTGTCCCGATGGGTTTCTGCTTTCCGGGGCTGGATGCGAAAGGCGGCGATCTGCCGCCCAGGTCCGAGTGCCGGATAACCTGGCATGACCGGCTGTTTGCCGCCATGCCGCAGATCGAACTCGTTCTGACGATCGGCCAGTACGCCCAGGCCTATCATCTGGGCGCGCGGCGGCGGAAAACGCTTACCGAAACCGTTGCCTGCTGGCGGGAGTATTTCGAGGCGGAACGGGAGGCCGGTCAGCCGGCGGTGCTGCCGCTTCCCCATCCGTCCTGGCGCAACAACACCTGGCTGAAAAAGCATGCCTGGTTCGAGACCGAACTGCTTCCGGTCCTGCGTGCCGAAGTCGCCCGGCTGATCTGAAATGGATAATTGCGGCCGCTGGCCCGGTTTCGAATATAATTCTCAATTCAGCGCGAATTGACAATCTTGTTGAAATTCCGTTACGTGTTTTCCGGAAAATGGGAAACCATTTCCCAAGTCCCGCTATCAAAGTAACTCACCAACTGTGCTGCCAAACGCAGGATACAGCTCATGATCGACCGCATCGACCGCCGCATTATGTCCATCCTTCAGGAGGACTGCACCGTTCCTGTCGCCGAAATCGGCAGGCGGGTCGGCCTGTCCACGACGCCCTGCTGGCGCCGCATCCAGAAGATGGAGGAGGACGGCGTGATCACCGGCCGGGTCGCATTGCTCGATCCGGCGAAGGTCAATGCCAAGGTCACCGCGTTCGTTGCCATCACCACCAACCAGCATTCCGAGGACTGGCTGAAGAAATTCGCAGATGTCATCAAGGAATTTCCCGAAGTGATGGAATTCTATCGCATGGCCGGTCAGGTGGACTATCTGCTGCGCGTCGCCGTGCCGGACATTGAGGCCTATGACGCCTTCTACAAGAAGCTGATCGCGAAGATCGACATCTCCGACGTCTCCACGACCTTCGCCATGGAGCAGATCAAGAACACCACCGCGCTGCCGCTCGCCTATGTGGCGACTGAAAAGCCCAAGCCTGAATGAAGAGCAGCGGCAGCCGATAGACCGGGCTCAGTCTCCGGTCGCCGCCGGCAGCGGATGGCGGGAGAGAAACCGGGCGAACTCCGCCTCGGTGGGCTTCCGGCCGGTGAAGATCTCCGCATAATAGGGCATGCGCTTCAGCCTCGGCGCCAGCGGTTCGTCGGGACCGTCTTTTTTCATGGAAATATAGCCGATCTGCGTTTGATAGATCGTGCTGGCCCGGATGTGGGCATAAGTGGGGTCGTAGCCGAAACGCTCGAACATCGCCTGAAATGCCTCGACCCGCACCCGGTCTGCTTCCTCCAGCATCCCGGCAAGGCTTTCGTCGGTGTGGGCCCAGTTGCGCACGGCGAATTCAAGGCGCGAGTCGAACAGGTCCGGCCTTAGCCAGAGGTCGAAGACGTTCAGGACCGCCTCGCTGATCGTTTCCGCATAATCCTCTGTGCGCCGGACAAGGTTGCCGGTGTTGCGCGCCTGCCAGTGCGTGACCAGGGCGTTGAGAAGGTCCTTGCGGTCGGAAAAGTGGCCGTAGAAACTGGTGCGCGACAAGCCGAGCCGCTCCGCAAGCGGCATCACCTTCACGGCATCGATACCGTTTTCCAGAAGTGCCTCATACGCCGCCCGGATCCATACCTCTCGCGTTCCGCGCCATCCGGATGTCTTGTCGATCAAAGCTTCTTTCATGCCGTCGTTTTTACCAACCCCTCCGAACGCCCGCAAACGAAATTGACACCTATGTTTTCAAAAACGACATGAATGTCGTTTTTGTGTCTTTTCACGAGCCCGGCAGACAACCTACTCTTGTAGACAAGCCGGCCCCGGGAATGTGAGAGGCCACGTCCAGAGGAAAACGCATGTCGAAAGATCCGTTGCTGCAGCCCTACAAGCTGAAATCCCTGACACTGAAAAACCGGATCATGATCACGTCTCATGAACCGGCCTATCCGGAAGACGGCATGCCCAAGGACCGGTACCGCGCCTATCACGAGATACGGGCGAAGGCAGGGGTGGCGCTGACGATGACCGCCGGATCCGCTGCCATATCCAGAGACTCGCCACCGGTGTTCAACAATATCCTGGCCTATAAGGACGAGGTGGTTCCCTGGATCACCAGGTTGACCGATGCCTGCCACGAGCACGGCTGCGCGGTGATGATTCAGCTCACCCATCTTGGCCGGCGCACCAACTGGAACAAGGCGGACTGGCTTCCGGCGGTTTCTTCCAGCCATGAGCGGGAGGCATCCCACAGGGCGTTTCCGAAGAAGCTTGAAGACTGGGACATCAACCGGATCATCGAAGACTATGCGAGCGCGGCCGAACGGATGAAGGCCGGCGGCATGGATGGCATCGAACTGCAGGCCTACGGTCACCTGATGGACCAGTTCTGGTCCCCGCTGACCAATACCCTGGACGCTCCCTACAACGGAACGCTGGAAAACCGGATGCGGTTTTCGCTGGAGGTGATCGACGCCATTCGCAAGCGCGTCGGCAATGACTTCATTGTCGGTGTTCGTTTCACCGCCGATGAAGAACTGGACGGCGGGATCACACCGGAGGACGGGCTGGAGATCGCCCGGCGCCTGAAGGCCACCGGCCAGATCGACTTCCTGAATGTCATCCGCGGCCATATCGATACCGATCCGGGCCTGACGGATGTCATTCCGGTTCAGGGCATGCGCAACGCGCCGCATCTGGATTTTGCCGGGCGTATCCGCAAGGAGATCGGCCTGCCGACCTTCCATGCCGCGAAGATCCCGGATGTCGCGACCGCACGCCACGCCATCGCCGAAGGCCTTCTGGACGTGGTTGGCATGACCCGTGCCCATATTGCCGATCCGTTCATCGTCAGGAAGATCACGGAAAAGCGGGAAGGGGAGATCCGCCCTTGTGTCGGAGCGACCTATTGCCTCGACAGGATCTACCAGGGCGGCGAGGCGCTTTGCATCCACAACGCGGCAACGGGCCGCGAACTGTCGATGCCTCACGAGATAGAACCGGCGGACGTCAGCAAACGGGTCGTCGTTGTCGGCGCCGGGCCGGCGGGCATGGAGGCAGCACGCGTGGCCGCCGAACGCGGTCACAAGGTCACGGTTCTGGAAGCTGCGCCCGACGCTGGCGGCCAGATCCGCCTGACGGCCCAGTCGGAACGCCGCCGCGAGATGATTTCGATCATCGACTGGCGCATGGAACAGTGCCTTGCGCGCGGTGTCGGCTTCCGTTTCAACGTCTTTGCGGAGGCGGAGGACGTCCTTTCGGAAGATCCCGAGGTGGTCATTGTCGCAACGGGCGGACTGCCGCACACCGAAGTGCTTTCGCAAGGCAACGATCTTGTCGTGTCCTCCTGGGATATCATCTCCGGGGATGTGAAACCCGGAAACCGGGTGCTGGTTTACGACGATGCCGGCGATCACCCGGCGCTGCAGGCCGCCGAACTCATCGCGGCCACCGGAGCCCATGTCGAGGTCATGACGCCGGACCGGTCCTTTGCCCCCGAAGTCATGGCCATGAACCTGGTGCCCTATATGCGCGCCCTGCAGGAAAGGGATGTCCGGTTCACCGTCACATACCGCCTGAAGGCGGTCAGGCGCTCCGGCAATCTCCTGACCGCCGTGATCGGCACGGATTATTCAGCCCATACACAAGAACGGGACTTTGACCAGATAGTCGTCAACCACGGCACCGTGCCGATGGATGAGCTATATTTCGATCTCAAGCCGCGCTCGAAAAATCTCGGTTCTGTCAATCAGGATGCGCTGCTTTCCGGCCGGCCGCAGCCTCTGGAGGCCAACCCGGAAGGGCAATTCGCGCTTTACCGCATCGGTGACGCGGTCTCCGCGCGCAATACCCATGCGGCCATCTACGATGCCCTGCGGCTGGTCAAGGACATCTAGAAATGCTGCATCGCACGCATTTTATTCTTGCTGCGTCCAACCTGCATAAGCCGATGCCGTTTTTGGCTATGGCGGCGAAGACGGGAGAGCCTAGTTTCCGGTCATGAGATGAGCCGCGAGAGTCGGCTGGATAGGGTGTGTCAAAATGCTGAGCGATGCGGATGTTCTTTCCCTCCTGATGGGCCGCCGGCCAGGGTATTCCCTGCCGCAGGCGTTTTATACCGACGCGGATGTCTTTCAATCGGACATGAAAAACATCTGGCACAGCGAATGGATCTTCGCCGCGCCTTCGGCTGAGCTTCCCAAATCCGGGGCCTATATCACCCTGCAGATAGGCGCCTATTCGGTGATCATCGTCCGGGGGGCGGACGGCACCATCCGAGCCTTCCACAATTCCTGCCGCCATCGGGGCAGCCGCATCTGCTCGGCCGCCAAAGGCTCGGCGCCGAAACTGGTCTGCCCGTATCACCAGTGGACTTACGAGCTTGACGGCAAGCTGCTTTTCGCGCGCGAGATGGGGCCGGACTTCAAGCCGGAAGAGCACGGGTTGAAACCTGTCCACTGCAAGAATATCTCCGGCATGGTCTTTATCTGCCTTGCCGATGTCGTGCCCGATACCTCCGAGCTGGAGAAACAGGCAGCCCGCTACGGCGGCCCGCATGAACTGAGCGGACTGAAGGTCGCCCATAGCTCGACCATCATCGAGAAAGCCAACTGGAAGCTGGTGATGGAGAACAACCGGGAATGTTATCATTGCTCCGGTTCCCATCCGTCCCTGTGCCGCACCTTCCCCGATGACCCGTATCTGGTCGGCGGGGACGACGCGTCCTCGTCCAATGTCGGCAAGGCGCATGTGGAGCGCTGCGAAAAAGCCGGTCTGCCGGCGAAATTCGTGATTGCTCCATCCGAACAATGGCGCTTCGTGCGCATTCCGTTCCTCGGCAACGCGGTCAGCTACACGATGGATGGCACGGCGGCGGTCTCAAAACGTATCGGCACGGTTCCGTTCGACAATGCCGGGTCCTGCCTGTTCTTCCACTTCCCCAACACCTGGAACCACTTCCTGTCCGACCAGGTGCTGACATTCCGCATGCTGCCCGTCGGGCCGATGGAGACCGAGGTCACCACCACCTGGCTGGTACACAAGGATGCCGAGGAGGGGCGCGATTACGATCTGGAACGCCTGACCGAGGTCTGGATGCACACGAACGACGAAGACCGGCGCATCGTGGAAGAAAACCAGATCGGCATCAATTCTCCCGCTTATGAGCCCGGCCCCTATTCCACCACGCAGGAAAGCGGTGTCATCCAGTTCATCGACTGGTATGCGCGGGCGCTTGAAAACAGGCTGATCGGCCGCTTCCGCGTGGCGGCGGAGTAGAGCCATGATCCCGATGCCCGGGCGCGAAACGCCTGTCTGGACCGATAGCGAGATTCTGGAATGCGTCAGCGTGCTGCCGGAAGCGCCCGATGTGAAGACCTTCACCTTTCGTCCGCCTTCCGGCGCAACCTTCCTCTACAAGGCCGGCCAGTTCATCACCCTGGACCTGCCTGTGCCCGGTGGCAATGTTCAGCGCACCTATACGATCTCCTCCTCGCCGGTGACGAATGCCTATATCTCCCTGACCGTGAAGGCCCAGCAGGGCAGCGTCGGCACGAGATGGATGCTGGATCATCTGGCGCCGGGCATGCGGATCAAGGCCTTCGGGCCGGCGGGGCTTTTCCATCTGCCCGTCAATCCGGACGGCAAATATCTCTTTGTCTCGGCGGGCTCAGGCGTCACGCCGATGATGTCCATGGCAACCACCCTGTTTGAACGCGGTGAAGACCCCGATATCTGTTTCATCCAGTGCGCCAACCGCCCGGTCGACCTCATCTTCCGCAAGAAGCTGGAATACATGGCGAGCCGGGTGAGCGGGCTTCAATTGCATTTCGTCGTCAGCAAGAGCGATCCTTACGAGGTCTGGACCGGGTATCGCGGTCGTTTCAACCAGTTGATGCTCGGTCTCATGTGCGCGGATTACCTGGAGCGGGAGGTCTACTGCTGCGGTCCGGACGGCTTCATGGACGCGGTGCGCGAGATCCTGAACGCGCTGGGCTACGACATGGACCGCTATCATCAGGAGAGTTTCCAGGCACCGGCGGAGACCAATGCGGAACTGACCGAATTCGACGATGTCGTTCCGCAGGAGGACGTCAAGGCGCAGATCGTTTTTGCCGGTTCGAAGGTTTCCGCGTGGTGCTCTGAAACGGACACCGTCCTGGCGGTGGCCAAGGGCGCGGGCCTCAACATTCCGTCCGGCTGCACCTTCGGGGTCTGCGGAACCTGCAAGGTGAAGAAGCTGTCCGGCGACGTGCACATGGTTCACTCCGGCGGTATCAGCGAGGACGATGTCGACGCCGGTTACATCCTGGCCTGCTGCTCCAACCCGATCGGAACGATCGAGGTCGACGTTTAGATTTCCCGCGCGCCTTCAGGCGAGGCAGTCTGCAAAGACGCGGTCAGACCGGAAATATGCAAGGAATGCGATATGTCAATTGCTCCCGGCTGCAGGAAGCGTATTCTTGCGGCCGCATCAAGGGAGGACATCGTATGTTGGAAAAATTCGGAAAGATCGCTCAGGCACTGCTTCTGGGCACCGCTTTGATGACAGGCGCGACATCTGTCTCAACGGCCCAGGGCGTTCCGGAAGGGGTGACCGCGTATGAAATCGAAGGTGCCTTCGACGATATCCGCTTCGATCTGGAAAACGCCATCGTCAACCGCGGTCTGGTGATCGATTACGTCTCGCATATCGGCGACATGCTGGCCCGGACCGGGGAAGATGTCGGCGGCAAGAAGGAGATCTTCTCCAACGCCCAGGCCATGCTGTTCTGCTCGGCCAATCTGTCGAGAAAGGCCATGGAAGCGGACGCGGCGAATATCGCCTATTGCCCCTACACCGTGTTTGTTTATGAAACCCCGGAGACTGCAGGCAAGGTCACGGTCGGTTTCCGCCAGCTTTCACCTACCGGGTCAGAGGAATCCAGGGCCGCCATTGCCGATGTCAATGCGCTGCTCGATGAGATCGCCAGGGAAGCTTCCGGGCAGTAAGGAGCGGCATTGAACGGGCAAGGCGGCCGGCAGGATTATTTCTTGTCGGCGTTTTCCAGCCGGGCGATCAGGCTGGAAGTATCCCAGCGCTCGCCGCCCATCGCCTGAACCTCGGCATAGAACTGGTCGACCAGGGCCGTGACCGGCAGGCGGGCACCGGTATCATTTGCCGTTTTCAGGCAGATACCGAGGTCCTTGCGCATCCAGTCGACGGCAAAACCGTAGTCGAATTTGCCGTCGTTCATCGTTTCCCAGCGGTTTTCCATCTGCCAGGATTGTGCCGCGCCGCCGCGGATCGCCGAAATCACCCGCTCGACATCCAGATCCGCTTTCTTGGCGAAGTGAATGGCTTCGGAAAGCCCCTGAAGAACACCCGCGATGCAGATCTGGTTGACCATCTTGGTCAATTGTCCCGCGCCGCACTCGCCCATCAGTCCGGCAAACTTGGCAAAGCTTTCGATGATCGGCTTGGCTTTTTCGAAAACATCCTGGTCGCCGCCGCACATGACGGTCAGCGCGCCGTTCTCCGCACCTGCCTGTCCGCCGGAAACCGGGGCATCGATGAAGCTGCAGCCCTTGTCCTTGGCGGCTGCATAGAGCTCCCGCGCGACTTCTGCGGATGCTGTGGTGTTGTCGATGAAAACGGCACCCTGCTTGAGGCCGTGAAAGGCACCGTCCGCACCGGTGGTCACAGTGCGCAGATCGTCGTCATTGCCCACACAGGAGAAAACGAAGTCGCAGCCTTCCGCGGCTTCCCTGGGTGTTTTTGCAAAGCTGCCGCCGAACTCTTTGGCCCATTTTTCAGCCTTGGCGGTGGTGCGGTTATAGACAGTAACGTCATGGCCTCCCTTGTTTTTCAGGTGGCCGGCCATCGGATATCCCATGACTCCCAAACCGATGAATGCAACCTTTGCCATCGAGACGCTCCCTTTTCAGAAAAAGACCCGGTGAACACCGGGCCGTTGAATGAGTTGTTCGTCTGGAGTTCTAGGATATTTGTTGCAGTCTGTCAGCCTGAAGGCTCTGTGAGCCAGAAATCAGTCAGTCTGGCTCAGTTCTTCGGGGCGGGACGCCGGACGAGCCGGCGCAGCCAGCCGAAAAAGGCGCCGTTCCTCTTGGCAGCGACGGCATCGAAGCAGCGCTGGGTGAACGGGTCGGGACGGGTACTTGCGGAAAAGCGGGTTGCTTCCTGAAAGCTGCGTGCATAGATATTCAACATAGCCTTACATTCCTTTCCGGTGTGTGTGATAAGAATGTGGCTGTATCCCGGCTTCAAATCCAGTCAGGAAGATTTTCAACATGTAAGGTGAAGTTACATATGGATTGGCGCTCTCTTCCCTCGCTCAACAGTCTGAAAACCTTTGCCGCCGTCGCGGAGACGAAAAGTCTCTCTGCCGCGGGGCGTGAGCTGAATGTCACGCATGCAGCCATCAGTCAGCAGGTGAAGAGCCTTGAGAACTTTCTCGGGCTGCAGCTTGTCGTGCGGGAAGGGCGCGGCATTGTCCTGTCGCCGGAAGGAGAACAGCTTTTCGAGGGGCTGAGCCGCGGGTTCGAGGCGATCCTGGAAACTCTGGACGAACTCTTGCGGGAGGACATTGCTCGTCCGCTGAACATCACCGTGACGCCGTCCTTCGCCGTCAGCTGGCTGATGCCGCGTATCAACGATTTCCGCCTCAAGCATCCGGATATCGAACTCATGCTCAACCCGACCGCTGAAGTGGTCGAGTTGAAACCCGGCGGTGTCGATCTTGCGATCCGCTTCGGCAAGGGAGACTGGCCGGGCTTTGAGTCCGAGCTCTTCATCTGCACCAACTTCGCCGTTGTCGGCGCAAGCTGCCTGATCGGCGACAAGCGCATCGAGAAGCCGGAGGACATCCTCGAGTTTCCATGGCTTTCCGAATACGGCACGAACGAACTGACGATCTGGATGGAGCGTCAGGGCGTGGTTCCGACCGGCAAACTCAACATCACCCACCTTCCGGGATACATGGTGCTCGAAGGGGTGCGCAGAGGTGAAGGCATTTCAGCAACGGCGAAAATGTTTCTCGAAGCCGATATCGCCACCGGCAATCTCAAGGTCCTGTTCGAAGAGGGCGTCTATCCGGGAACCGGCTACCATCTGGTGACACGCCCTGGTGTCAAACGCCCACCCCTGAAGGCTTTCATGAGCTGGTTGCGAACCTTGCGACCGGATCTGACGGACTGCTGACAGGCCTTCAGATCACAGACAGCGCCTGGTCGAAGTCCGCGATCAGATCGTCGATATGCTCGATCCCGATGGAAAGCCGCAGCAGATTTTTCGGAATGCCGGAGCTTTCTCCCTCGATCGTGTAGCGGTGTTCCACAAGGCTCTCCGTGCCCCCGAGCGAAGTCGCCCGCTGGAAGAGGTCGAGCGCTCCCGCGACCTTCAGGGCCTCCTCACTGCCGCCTTTGAACTGGACCGAAAGCAGCGATCCGAATCCGCCGGTCATCATCGATCTGGCAAGTTCGTGCTGCGGATGGCTGGCAAGTCCTGGATAAAGGACGGTCTCGACTTTCGGATGCTCGTGCAGAAATTCCGCCAGCTTGCGGGTGTTGGCGTTCATGCGTTCCACGCGCAGTGACAATGTCCTGAGACCGCGCAGTAGCAGCCAGGCCTCGAAGGACCCGAGGACAGCACCCGCCAGCTTGCGTTCTTCACGAACGAATGCCCAGGCCTCGCTGTCCGCATCGGCGGTGGTCACGACCCCGCCGAGAAGATCGGAATGGCCGTTGAGAGCCTTGGTGGCCGAATGCATCACCAGATCCGCGCCAAACCTCAGCGGCTTCAGGATCAGCGGCGTCGCTGCGGTGGCATCAACGCATGAAATCGCGCCCATTTCCTTGCAGCGCGTTGCAATGTTGCGGATATCGGCGACTTCCAGAAACGGATTGCTGGGTACCTCCAGCCAGACGAGATCCGGCTTTGTCACCGAAATTTCGTCAAGGAATACCTGAAGATCGCCAGCGTCCGCCTCGACCAGGGCGACGTTACCGCGCGCGCAGAGCTTGCGCAGGAACAGCGTGGTGCCCCAATAGATTCCGGACTGGACAAGCAGCGTGCCGCCGGGTTTGACGGTCCGGGCAATCGCGGCAATCGCTGCCATGCCGGAGGCGAACAGGCGGCTTTCGGCACCGCCCTCAAGCGTGGCAATCAGGCCTTCGGTCTTGAGGAAAAGGTCGTTGTCGTCGCGGCTGTAGAGGTGGCCGGGATTGCGCAGTTCGTAGGCTTCGTCGCGCACGAATGTCGTCGCCGTGGGGATCGGCGGCACGACGGCGCCGGTCGCCCGATCATAACCGCCGCCGCCATGGGCAAGCAGACTGTCTACATGAAGACCGGGCGTGGACGAGGATGTCTTGGACATGACGGATGATCCGTTTGTAAGGAGAAGAAGGCCGAAAACGGCGAAAGACTAACGCTTCAGGTGACGGGTAAGACGCAGCTCTATCCTGTCCCATACGCGGCGGAGAACCTCCACGATGACGAGATACAACACCGCGGCCCAGATATAGGCCTGAAAGTCATAGGATCTGGAATAGGCCCGCCTGGTTTCGCCCATAAGGTCGTAGATCGTGACGATGGAGGCAATGGCGGAGCCCTTGATCATCAGGATGATTTCATTGCCGTAAGGCCTGAGCGCCACCATCATCGCCTGCGGCAGGATCACCTTGAAGAACGTGACCGGCCTGGACAGCCCGAGCGCTTCCGCGCCTTCCCACTGACCCTTCGGCACATTCTGGATTGCGCCGCGCAGGATTTCCGCCTGATAGGCGGACGTGTTGAGCGCAAAGGCGAAAATCACGCAGTACCAGGCTTCCCGGAAAAAACTCCACAGACCAACGGCTTCCAGTTCCTCTCGGAACGAGCCCGCGCCGTAATAGATCAGGAACGTTTGCGCCAAAAGCGGTGTGCCGCGGAAGAAGTAGACGTAACCGTAGGCGGGGGCGGAAAAGATGATCCACCTGGAAGACCGGGCAGCCGCGATGGGAAGACTGAGCAGAGCTCCGATCAGCAGTGAAAGACTGACGATCTGCAGCGTCACCAGAAAACCGTCGATGTAGTTCGGCCAGTACTTCAGGACAAACGGGCTGGCGACGTTGGAACCAAGATAATAGACCAGCGACGCCCCGGATACGATCCACAGCGCCATCAGAACGTGGCCGAGTATCCGGGCGTTGGTCCAGCGGCGCGGCGGGGCCGGGGGGCGTTTGAGTTCGGCTGCAGGATTGGCTGCAATCATCGTGCGGCTTCTCCTCGTTTGGTCCAGCGTTCGACCCGGGAAAGACCCGCGGAGGAGATCATTGCCAGCACCAGGTAGACCAGGCAGGCAATCCCGAAGAACAGGAAAGGCTCCTTTGTCACGCGTGCGGCAATTCCCGCTTCGCGCACCAGATCGGCCAGGCCGATGACGGAGACGAGGGATGTTTCCTTGACCAGGATCAGCCAGAGGTTCCCGAGGGCGGGCAGGGCAAGGCGGATCAGCTGCGGCAGAATAATGAATCTCATCGTCTTGAAACGCGACATGCCGAGCGCTTTCCCGCCTTCGTACTGGCCGTCAGGGATGCCACGGAAAGCGGACAGGAAAGCTTCGGAGGCATAGGACGAAAAGACAAACGCCAGGGCGACCATGCCCGCGACAAAGGAGTTCACCTCGACGTAGGTTTCGACGCCGATCATGGTCAGGCCGTATTGAATGCCGATCTGAACCCCGAAATACACCAGAAAGAGTGTCAGGAGTTCCGGCAGGCCCCGGAAGATTGTGGTGTAGATATTGGCGGCGAGCCTGAGACTGGGCTCTGACGAATTCTTTGCAAGTGCGATCACAAAGCCAAGGAACAGGCCGAATGGCAGCGTTGCGATTGCCAGAGACACGGTCACCAGAATGCCGAATGCAATGGTGTCGCCCCAGCCGCCTTCGCCAAAGGACAGCAGCGTCAAAGCTTCATTCATAAGCCGGCGCTTCTTTCTTGCTTATCGTTGTTGGTTCAACCGCCCCATCGGCCGAACTGCGGAAGGCTTTCTTGCAGCCAGGGCACGGCGCGATTTGCGCGCCGTGCCCGAGAGTTGAAAAACAGCGGGCTGATCAGCCGCCGTAGACGTCGAACGTGAAGTACTTGTCGTTGATTTCCTTGTACTTGCCGTTCGCCAGGATGCCTTCGATCGCCGTGTTGAACATCTCCTTGAGGTCGCCGTCGTCCTTGCGGATGGCGATACCTGCACCTTCACCGTTGATGACCGGATCCGGGGTGAGCGTGCCAAGCAGCTTGCAGCAGGCGCCGTCATCGGTCGCCAGCCAGTCGGAGAGCACCACGACGTCGTCGATCACACCATCGATACGACCGCTGGCAACGTCCAGCTTGTACTCGTCAGGCGTCGGATAAAGCTTCAGCTCCGCGGACGGCAGCTTCTCTTCGGCATAGTTGGAGTGGGTCGTGGAGGACTGGGCGCCAAGGGTAATGCCTTTGAGGTCGGCATCGGACGTGCCGGCGATCTTGGAGTCCTTCGGCACGGCGATTGCCGGCGGGGTGTTGTAGTATTTGTTGGTGAAGTCGACCTTCTGCTTGCGCTCTTCGGTGATCGACATGGACGCGATCACGGCGTCGAACTTGCCGGCCTGAAGAGCCGGGATCATGCCGTCCCAATCCTGGGTGACGAATTCGCACTCGACCTTCATCTCTTCACACAGCGCCTTGGCGATGTCGATGTCGAAGCCGATCAGTTCGCCATCTGCAGTGAGAGAGTTGAACGGAGGGTAGGCGCCTTCGGTGCCGATGCGCACCTTGGACCAGTCTTTCGCCTCGGCGCCGCTAACGACAGCCAGAACTGCAACAGCGGCAGCAGCCATACGCAATACACGCATATTTGGTTCCCCTAATTACTTTTCTTCGCGGCGCAGGCGGGTTTCTCCCGCCTTGTAGCCCGATTGTCCTATTCCATACACTTCAGCCTGAATTTCAAGCATGCCTGATAAAAAAACACAGCGTAGATGTGTATTTCTCGCGCGTTACACGTGCGTATCGAAAGGGAAGGCATCGACAGGCTGTGTTAATCCGCTGCCATGGGCGGGCAGCCGGTGTCTGCGAATGAAGCGGTTCCGCAGTGGCGCGATGCCCGGCACGCAGAAGCTGATTTTGTGAGTACGGCGCGGTTTTTGAGACACCTGACTGTTTTTACAGGCAGAAACCATCTGAAGATTCCAGTGGAATCGATGCCGGTGCAGACGCATTCATCAAGATTTTTCTTGATATTCATGACGTTATTGAATTTGTAGCTGTCCGTAGAACTCCGTAGGATTGCTATCGGCACGGGAATCCGTTCCACCGGAACGAGGGCGCGCCGGATTTCCTTTAACAGGGGCTTGAAATGGCAGCATTTGAACTGTTCATCGGAAACAAGAACTACTCTTCGTGGTCGTTCAGACCGTGGATCGCGCTGAAACAGAAGGGGATTCCATTCCGGGAACACCTGGTGCCCTTCGACTTTGCGCGCGGCAACCCCAAGTTCGCGGCCTTTTCGCCGAACATGAAGGTTCCGGTTTTGAAGGACGGCGATCTGACCGTCTGGGACAGCCTGGCAATTCTTGAATATGCATCCGAGATCTATCCCGAAAAGGGCTTGTGGCCGGAAGAATTGACGTCCCGGGCCAAGGCAAAGGCTGTTTCGGCGGAAATGCATTCCGGGTTTGTTGCCCTGCGCAGCGCCTGTCCCATGAACATGCGTCGTCCGGCCGAGGAGGTCGAGGTCAACGATGGCGTCAAGGCGGATGTTGCACGCATCGTGCAAATCTGGGGCGAATGCCTGGAAGAGTCGGGCGGGCCTTTCCTGTTCGGCGATTTCACCATTGCCGATGCGATGTTCGCCCCGGTTGTCAGCCGCTTCACAACCTATCGTCTTTCAGATGATCCCGTCTTCCATCGCTACAGCGAAACGATGACATCCACGCCGGCATGGCAGGCCTGGGAAGAGGACGCCCTGAAGGAACCCTGGGTGGTGGATGTGGACGAGGTCTGATTGCCGCAGGTGGACTGCTGCTTGAACGCGTCCCGCTCTAGCGAATGCCGAAACCGGAAAAGGGCAGGAAAGTCACCGGATCGCCCCTGGCGACGCTCCGGGTCTCTTCGGGAATTTCGATCAGGCCATCCGCCTCGCGCAATCCCGTGATCAGACCCGATCCGTCGCGCCCGAATTTCCGGACGACGGGCCGCCCGTTGCCGTCGTTCTGCAGATAGCCCCGGTAGAACTCGCGCCTGTCCGGCTTCTTGTTCGTGACTTCGAAGTCCGCCGGGACCTGAAAACGCTGCGGTTCGAGGAAGGCACCGCCTGCCATCACGCTGATGACTGGCCGGGCGTAAAGCAGGAAACTGACCATGGCCGCAACCGGATTTCCGGGAAGCCCCAGAAACGTGCAGGCGCCGATCTTGCCGAACATCATGGGCCGGCCGGGCTTGACCGCAAGCTGCCACATGTGCCGTTTTCCTAGCCGGTCCAGGGCCTTGTGGATATGATCTTCTTCACCTCGGCTTGCACCGCCGGTGGTCAGGACGACATCGAACCGATCTGACGCTTCTCTCAGCGCGGTTCCGACGAGAGAAGCCTCGTCCCTGATGATCCCCAGATCCTCGGCTTCGACAGGAAGTCCGGCGCACAGGCCCTGCAACAGAAAATGATTTGCATCGTAAACATCTCCGAGAGAAATCAGGTCTCCCGGACGGCGCAACTCGTCGCCGGTAGACACCAGACCCACCCTGAGCTTTCCGAAGACGCTGATATCGGCCAGGCCGGTGGAAGCCACGGCCGCCAGATCCTGCGGACGCAGCCGGTGACCGGCTTCCAGGATGGTAGTTCCTGCCGCGATATCTTCACCTGCCTTGCGGCAGTTGGCGCCTTTCCTCAACCCCTGCGGCACGACCACGAACTCCTGACCGTCCTGCCGGTGCGGCTCGCAATCCTCCTGCATGGCGACGGTGTCGGCGCCCGGTGGCATGACCGCTCCGGTGAAAATCCGCGCAGCGGACCACGGCGCCATTCGGGCATCGCTGGCATGACCGGCGGCGATCCTTTGCTGCAGCCGGAAAAATCCGCCGGCTTCGTCGAAATCGGAATGGCGGAAGGCGTAGCCGTCGACGGCGGAATTGTCGGCTAGCGGGACATCGCGTGGCGCCGTGATGTCTTCGGCGAGAATGCGCTCCAGCGCCTTTGCAAGCGGCAGGCTCTCCGGGACTGTAACGGCTGAAATCCGTTCCTTCAGGATTGCTAGCGCTTCATCATGAAGGAGCATGTCCTTGCTGTGCGCGAAACAGTCGTCGACAAGTCCTTTGCCGGTCATGGGGCGGGTCTTTCCAGTTCAAGACGCGCTTGGATGAAATCCGCGATTTGCCCCACATCGTCGAGATGGAAGACCGGGAGCTTTTCGTCCGGCAGGCCATGATCGGCGGCAATTGCGACGATGTTCGGATCGGAGACCGAAAGCGGCTCCCGGTCACCCGATGCACTGCGCCGGGTCTCGATCTTCGGATGCGCTTCGCGCTTGTAGCCTTCGATCAGGATGAGATCGCACGAGGCGATGCGCGAAAGAATGGCGTCCAGAGGCGGTTCCTCGTCTCCCCTGAGTTCATGCATCAGGGCCCAGCGACGACCTGACACCAGGGCGACTTCATGCGCGCCTGCTTCCCTGTGCCGGTAGCTGTCGGCGCCGGGCCTGTCGATATCGAAATCATGGTGGGCATGCTTGACCGTCGAAACCCTGAAGCCCCGGCGGGTGAATTCCGCCACCAGACGGGTCACAAGCCCGGTCTTGCCGGAATTCTTCCAGCCGGTAATGCCGAAAACGGGTGTGGCGTTCATCGTCACCTGGGGCTCATCGCTTCCTGAACCTTCGCAAGGTCTTCAGGTCGGTTCGCATTGAAAAAGGGGTCCATGCCGGTTGCCGGGTCGGTGCTGAATGAGACTTCCACGCTGTCATGACGGTCGACGAACGCGAGCACCTTGCCGCTCTGGCCGCTCGTCAGCCAGTCGTGCAGATCTTCGTAGAGAGCAACCGGCCACAGGCCGAAAACGGGATGCAGCCGGTCGGAAGATGAGGCGAGAGCGATGACCGGCTCTCGCGAAGGGGTGACCGAACACAGATGCTTCACCAGCGTTACGGGGAAAAACGGCGTATCTCCGGCAACCGACACGACGTGGGTAATGCCCGGTCTGTTCGCTCTGGCATAGGACAGCCCTGCCAGTATTCCGGCGAGAGGTCCGGCAAATTCACCGACAGGATCTGCAACGACCGGCAGACCGAAAGGCGAGAAGCGGCCCGGATCGCCATTGGCGTTCAAGATGATTTCCGGGACCTGCTGCCTGAACCGCTCGACAACCATGTCCAGCATCGTCTTGCCGCCGAGGTCCATCAGGCTCTTGTCGCCGCCGCCCATGCGGCGGGACTGTCCTCCGGCAAGAATACAACCGAGGACCCGGTCCGCACTCAACACCCCGTGCTCCGTCTTCATGCCGCCGATAGTCTCCTTATGCACTTCTTGCCGTCCCGACAGGACATCAGCCTAGGGTGTGGACTCATAAAATTATGCTTTCAGGTCGTTCAGAAAATGATTGGCGCCAAGGCGCAAGATCGCAGGAAACCTTTCTGGTTTTCAAGATTTTGCAACGCCGGAGACAATCGCTTTTTGAACGATCCGAAGGACATCAATCCGGCTGCGAAGCGCCGCGTCAAAGCCTTTGCCCCATGCACCAGCATGGCTCTTCAGGCTTTTCCTTGCTCTACTTTGTCGGATTGATGCCTGAAAGTACAATTTTATGGGTCCGTACCCTAGAGTGATTTGCATTCGAACTGAACCGTTTGATCGCAAATCCTTCCTGCAGGGTCCATTGCCCGAAGGCAAGGCGTCAGGTGTCCGAACGGGCCTTCGTCAGCGCCATGAACGCGCCTCCGGCAAGAAGACCCCAGAAGGCTCCCGAGACACCGAAAAAACTGACGCCGGAGGCAGTGACGGCGAAGGTGATGATCGCGCTGTCCCGTGTTCCTGCCGCTTTTGTGGCCTCTCCGATGGAAAAGGCAAAGGCGCTCAACAGGGCAAGGCCCGCAACCGCCTCGATGAGGATTGAAGGTGTGGCGGCGACAAAGGTCATTACCAGCCCTGCGAAGAGGCCGAACAGGATATAGACCGCTCCTGCCGCCGCAGCCGCCCAGTAGCGCTGGCCGGGGTCCTTGTGCGCGTCGTCTCCGGCGCACATGGCCGCCGTGATCGCGGCCAGATTGACTGCATGTCCGCCAAAGGGAGCGGACAGGAGGCTGAAAACGCCGGACAGGGTGAAAAGCGAACCGCTGTTCGGCTGGTAGCCATAAGCTCTCAGAACCGCGATCCCGGGGATGTTCTGCGACGCCATGGTGACGATGAAGAGCGGCAGGGCGATGCTGATCATCGATTCGATTGAAAACACCGGCGTGATCAGGATCGGTAAACTGATCAATTCGGCCGATGAAAGGTCGATGGGACCGCTGATATAAAGGGCTATCGCGAAGGTCATGATCATTGCCAGCGGCACGGCGTAAAGCCGGGCGAACCGGAAGGCGATGGCCCATGTCGCGATGATCGCAAGGCCGCTCACCGGCAGTTCCGCGACGGCCCGCACCGGGGCGAGACACAGTCCGAACAGGACACCGGCCAGCATGGCGTTGGCAAGCGGCGCCGGGATGGCGGCTACTGCTCTGCCGAACGGGCGGATAAGTCCGGCAAGCACGATCAGCACGGCGCAGACGATAAAGGCGCCAACGGCGGCAGCGAAACCGCCCTCAGGTGCGCCCGCGGACGCCAGAAGAGCAGCTCCCGGCGTGGACCATGCAATGCTGACGGGAATGCGTGTGTAAAGGGAGGCAACGATGGCGCAAAGCCCCATCGATATGGACAGCGCCATCAGCCCGCTGGTCGCTTCCGCCGCATTTGCCCCGGAGGCTGCCAGTCCCTGGATCACGATGGCGAAGGAACTCGCAAAGCCGACGATGGCGGCAAGCAGACCGGCTGACAGAGACTGGATGGCAGGTGGCCGAAATGACATGTGTGCATCCTTTGAAAACGGGCACACAATATCCGCGTTGTCGGCAAACGGAACAGGTATTCAAACCGGGAAATCGGATCAATCGGATCTTTTCCCGCAACTTTATTGTTGCCGGGTCATTCCCGAACCGGCTTGCGTCCGACCCTTGTCAGATCATCAGCATGTCGTTGGTCAGGCGGCCTTCCATCAGTTCCGTGGCGAAATGACCGAACGCCAGATAGGCTTCATCGCGGGTCACGTCGCCGGGATGATCCAGAAGCGGACGCAGCACGGCGTGCTGCGAGGCGGCGATACCGTCGGTCAGGTCGCGGAAGAACATCAGCGAATTCGGAAACAGTCTGAAATCGGCCGGTTCATGAACGATGCCCTCGATCGCGTGAAGACGCGTATCGTTCATGACGCAATAGACCGTGTCGAGCACCTGGCCCGGCCGGCCTTCCAGAACCTGGATGATGTGCTGGTCGACAAGCAGGAGAGCGCCGGTGACCCCGGCCTTCCGGTTGATGCGGCGGATGCGCAACAGCGTCTTGTCGATCTCGTCAGGCAGGGGCAAACGCATCTTGTCCCATCTGATCTTGCTTCGGTAGCAGGCGCGGTAGAGTTCCATGGCGTGTCCATCCTTGAGCCGATGTATCCAGCCTGCGCGCCAATCCCTCACATTTGCTTAAAATTAAAATCAATTTGGAAGCATTTCCCTCAAAGGTACACGGATGCTTCTTGAATCTTGGAAAACCTGTGCTTTATCGTCCTGCTTTCAGCAAAATAAACCTGTGCAAAACTACGAATACTCTTTGCAGGCCCAGGAACCCGCTTAGCGGGTTTCAGACTGCTGACAAACCCTCAATTCGTCATTCCCGACAAGTGAGACGTCAGTCGAGCGCCGATCTGGAATCCAGACATATTCTGCGCCGTAGGCGCGCCTTGGATTTATAATTCCAATCACTTATTTGGGTGTGGTGCTCGCTCTCGCTCGCTCATACGCGCTGGATTCCAGATCTGCGCGCAGCGTTGCCGCACTTGTCTGGAAGGACGAGGCCGAGGGTTTTTCAGCAGTCTGGCCCCCCTTAGCGGGTTTCTACCAGCCTGAAATCCAGCCCGGCTTTCACGGCCGGCCATTCGTGCGGGAGAATCGAATATACGGCGGTATCCCTCAGCGCCCCGTCGGCGGTGCGCTGATGCGAGCGCAGCACTCCGTCGAGTTTCGCCCCCAGCCGTTCGATTGCCGCGCGGCTCTGACGGTTCATGAAATGCGTGCGGAATTCGACCGCAATGCAATCGAGGCCTTCAAAGGCATGGGCCAGCAGCATGCGTTTGCATTCGGTGTTCAGGCGCGTGCGCTGAACCGCCTTGCGGTACCAGGTGGAACCGATCTCCACGCGTTTATGCACCGGGTCGATGTTCATGTAGGTCGTCATGCCGACGGCCTTGCCGTTCGGGGTCAGCACCGCGAAGGGGAGCATGGAGCCCTTTTCCTGAAGATCGAGACGGCGGTCGATTTCCGCCGGAACCGCGCTCGGTTTGGGAATGGATGTGTACCAGGTCTTCCACAGATCGTCCTCTGCAGCGGCTTCCGCCAGATCGGGGCCGTGCTCCCTGGAGAGCGGCGCGAGGGTCGCATAGGTTCCGGTCAGGGTGACGGGAAGAGGCCAGCTCATGAGGTTTCTCCAACGGTAATCATCTCGACTGGATATGCTTACATCAAATGCAAAAGGCTTTAGAAGGGGCGCTCTTCACCCGTCCACTTGAAGAATTTGCCCGTGCCGGAAAGGCTCAGGGTTTCGGCAATCTTCATCACGCCGGCAGCGACGTCGGCCGGAGCCGTGTCTGCGGACGGACCGCCCATGTCGGTCTGCACCCAGCCCGGGTCGATCAGCGCTACAGGTATGTCTTCCGGTTCAAGCACGGTGGCAAGTCCCTGCATGACCTTGTTCACCGCCGCTTTCGAGGCCCGATAGGCAAGAGTGTCGGGCTTGCGGTAGCCCATCCAGGCCATCTGGCTCGATATTGTCAGGATTTTGCCTGCATCGGACAATCTCAGATGGGGAAGAAAGGCCTGTGACACCGCAAGCGGCGCAAGCGTGTTGACGGCAAGCGTTTCGGCAAACCCGTCAAAATCCATGTCGGTCGGGGTCTGGCGCGACGGCCCGATCACCCCGGCATTGTTGATCAGCAGATCCAGACTTCCGGTCAGTTCGGCTGCCGCCGACGCGACGGCTTTGTGGTCCCTGACATCGAAGATCAGCGGCGTGTAGCCCGCGCCGAGTTTGCCGGCCGCCTCCCGGGCCGCCTCTGAGGAGCGGACGGACCCGAACACCGTCCAGCCGCTTTTAAGCGCCGCGCGCGCCAGCTCAAATCCGATCCCGCGGTTTGTTGCGGTGATAAGGCATGTGGGCATGCGGATGTCCTTGTCAGGGAAAATTCCCGGCGCCGCCGGAGGATGGGCTTGGTGTATAAAAGTAACCGGCGAAAAGCGGCGCGCAAGACAAACATTGTCCCTGTATCAATCCGTGACAATGTGATTGAAATGGCGGCCTGTCCGAACCGGGCGGCAGAAACGCGTTCGCCTGCTGCCTTTTGACAGATCGTATGAATGGCTATGACGGTATATGCCGGGAAACCGGATCAGGGGGCTTGTCCGCGCAAGCCGGTGAATTCAACGGGATGAAATATGAGCGACAGCATAAAAACCGCAGTCCTTGAACGCCTCGCACAGATCAAGGGACCCGATCTCGAGGGCGATATCGTTTCCCTGGGCCTGGTTTCGGATGTGTTCGTTTCCGATGGCCGCGTGGCGTTTTCCATAACCGTCCCGGCGGAACGGGCGCATGAACTGGAACCTTTGCGGCAGGCGGCGGAAAAAGTCGTCAAAGAAGTCGATGGCGTGGAAAACGCGATGGTGGCGTTGACCGCGGAACGGGCTCCCGGAAAGACTTCTGGAAACGCCTCTGCTCCCGCTCAGACACCGGCTCCGCGTCCCGCGCGGCCTCAACCGGCCCGGGAGGAAAAAGCCCCGGCCAAACCCGGTGTTCCGGGGATACGCCATATCATCGCCGTCGCCTCGGGCAAGGGTGGCGTGGGCAAATCGACAACCACCGCGAATCTCGCGCTGGCAATGGCGGCAAACGGCCAGACGGTCGGTGTACTGGACGCCGACATCTACGGTCCGTCCGTCCCGCGTCTGTTCAAGGTGTCGGGCCGTCCCGAACAGGTCTCCGGCAGACTGATGAAGCCGCTGGAAAACTACGGCGTCAAGGTCATGTCCATGGGCTTCCTCGTGGAGGAAGAAACGCCGATGATCTGGCGCGGGCCGATGGTCATTTCCGCCCTGACGCAGATGTTGCGGGAAGTCGCCTGGGGAGAACTGGACGTGCTCGTGGTGGATATGCCTCCGGGCACGGGCGATGCCCAGCTGACCATGGCCCAGCAGGTTCCGCTTGCCGGCGCGGTGATCGTTTCGACGCCCCAGGATCTTGCCCTGATAGACGCCCGCAAGGGTCTGAACATGTTCAAGCGTGTCGATGTGCCTGTTCTCGGGATCATCGAGAACATGAGTTATTTTCTCTGCCCGGATTGCCGCGGACGGCATGACATCTTCGGCCATGGCGGCGCGCGCGCGGAAGCCGAAAGGCTCGATGTACCGTTCCTGGGTGAAATCCCGCTGACCATGAAGATCCGCGAAACGTCCGACGCCGGCACGCCTGTCGTCGTTTCCGATCCGCAAAGCGCGGTCGCCGCGGTCTACAGGGATATCGGCGCGAAGGTATACGAGGCGATCGAACAAGCCGCGGCCACGCCGGACCGGGCTGCTCCGCAGATCGTCTTCGATTAAACACAGGGTTGCATCCAGCCTCACGGCAGGTGGAAACAGGGCCGCGCCGGTTTTCACCTGCCGCATGAGTCCCGGTCAAACCCTGTTCTGGGGTGATGTGCAGACGTGTGTCCTGACTGCCTCGAAAACCTGCGTGTTGGAAAAACGCGGCGGCATCACGCTGATTCCGTTACGTGACTTGTCGGGAGCGCCCACTCGCTGTTTCCGAATACGGGAAAGTTGAATTTATTTTTTTCTCGCCTGACCGCATGAGCCATTGAGATAATTACGGTTTTTCACGGCCAGATCACGCAGAGGGCTTATGTTCGCCCGACCACTGGCTGCACTCCGGTGCCTTAAAAATACAAATAAAGGTTCCTTCCGGGCATGAGTACCCGACCGTCCCCGACTGGTGGGGCTGAAGAAAAGCCCTCTCTGGCAACTTTGATTGCAATCACCGCCGTCACCCCTCTGGCCATGCAGATTTATCTGCCGTCGCTCGCGGGGATGATGATCGTATTTTCCGCGACCGCCGGAGAAATACAGCTTTCGATGTCGGCATTTTTTATTGCCGTGGCCATCTCACAGCTGTTCTGGGGCCCCTTGTCCGACCAGTTCGGTCGCAGGCCGATCATCATCATCGGGATGGTCTTGTTCGTGATCGGCAGCGTCCTGTGCCTGCTCGCCCCGACAATCGAGGCACTGATTGCAGCCCGCGTCATACAGGCTGCGGGCAGTTGCGCCGGAATGGTGCTGGGAAGGGCTATCGTCAGGGATATCTACGGCCCCCGGCAGGCCGCCAGCATGATCGGCTTCGTAACCATGGGCATGGCCATCATGCCGACCATCGCGCCTGCCGTCGGCGGTGTCCTTGACCAGTTTTACGGTTGGCAGGGCGGGTTCGTGCTGATGCTGATCTTCGGAGTGGGTGTCCTTGGTGTGAGCATCTTCTCGCTGCCCGAGACCCACAAGGAGCGAACGGCGGTCGGCGCGCGTCAGGTTATACGATCGTACGGGATCATTTTCCGCGAGCCGCTTTACTGGAGCTATGGACTGACGGCGGCCTTCAATGCGCTGACCTATTTCGCCTATCTCGGCGGAGCGCCTTACATAGCCTCCGAACTTCTGTCCCTGAGCGCTGCGGAAATGGGAATATATTTCATGGTCGTGGCCATCGGCTACATGGCCGGGAATTTCCTGTCCGGGAAGTTTGCCGAACGGGTCGGCATCTTTCCGATGGTACTCACCGGCACGATTATAGCCGCGCTTTCAGTTGCGCTTGTTGCCGGGATTACTGCGTTTGGCGCCCTCACGCCGCCGGGCCTTTTCCTGCCGATGTTCCTGCTTGGGCTCGGCAATGGGGTCTGCTTGCCCAGTGCGCTGGCGGGCGCGATCAGCGTCCGTCCGGAACTCACCGGGTCCGCAGCCGGATTGACGGCGTCGCTTCAGGTCGGAACAGGGGCCATCGCCGGGTCGCTCGTTGCGTGGCTGTATGCGCACAGCTTCATGGCGGGGACCGCCTGGGGCATGATCCTGATCATGGCGCTGGGATGCAGCCTCAGTCTGGCTGCTGCCCTGTCCATTCGTGCAATTACTGCCCGCCAGGGCTTCGTGCCGGCGGAATGACAACTGTCGTCGATTTTCAGGAGTGTCAGCGCCCAGCCGATCCGGCCATTCAGCCGCCGGTCACGCTCATGTGGCGCGATACCGCGGGCTGCCGGCCGGTGCGGTCGATGATGAAATCATGACCCTTGGGCTTGCGACCGATGGCTTCGTCGATCGCCGCGTTCAAAAGGTCGTTTCCTTCCGAAGCCCGAAGCGGGTCGCGCAAATCGGCCATATCGTCCTGGCCGAGACACATATAAAGCTGGCCGGTGCAGGTGACGCGCACCCGGTTGCAGCTCTCGCAGAAATTATGGGTCATCGGCGTGATGAAGCCGAGCCGCCCGCCGGTTTCCTCGACCGTGACATAGCGTGCGGGGCCGCCGGTCTTGTAGGGGATGTCCGTCAGCGTGAACGTTTCGGCCAGCCGCGCGCGGACGGTTGACAACGGCAGATACTGGTCGGTCCGGTCGCCGTCGATTTCGCCGAGCGGCATGGTCTCGATAAGGGTGAGATCATGGCCATGATCGTGGCACCATTTCAGCATGGCTACGATTTCATGCTCGTTGACATCCTTGAGCGCGACCATGTTGATCTTGATCTTCAAACCCGCCTCTGTCGCCGCCCGGATCCCGTCCATGACCTTGCCGAGATCGCCCCAGCGGGTGACGGCCTTGAACTTCTGCGGATCGAGCGTATCGACGGAAACGTTGATCCTGCGAACGCCGCAGTCGTAAAGCTCTCCGGCAAAACGGGAAAGCTGCGAGCCGTTGGTGGTGAGGGTCAATTCTTCGAGAGCGCCGCTGTCCAGGTGGCGCCCAAGGCCACGGATCAGGTTCATGATGCCCTTGCGCACCAGCGGTTCTCCGCCGGTCAGGCGCAGCTTGCGCACGCCCTTTTCAATGAAGGCGGTGCACAGCCGGTCCAGCTCTTCAAGGCTCAGGACCTCGCGCTTGGGCAGGAACGTCATGTCCTCCGCCATGCAGTAGACACAGCGGAAATCGCAGCGATCGGTCACGGAGACGCGCAGATAGGTCACGGCACGTCCGAACGGATCGATCATCGGACCGAAGGCGCCGTGTCCGCCGGTTTCCACCGGCCTCGCAATCTCACCGTCCTTCACGTTTTGCTCTCCCTCAAACGCGCCGTTTCATCGATCATATGATGGCGTGGCCGGAAATATCAAATAAATCCGGACCAAGGCTCTCCGGTTCAGCTTACAGGTAAACTTATCGGTTTACCGCTGTCAAATCCGGATGCCTGGAAAGCGCGTGTATCGGGAGATGTTTCCCGAACTTGAATTGATCCGCTCGCTGCCTGCGGCGTATGTCTTTCACAGAACACATAAAGAGGCAGCATGACCACACTTGTCTGGTTCCGGAAGGACCTGCGCACCATCGATAACCCGGCGCTCTTTGAGGCGGCGAAAAAGGGGCCGGTTCTTCCCGTTTTCATACTTGAAGACCCGGATCAGACCGGAGAGGACCACCCGCTCGGCGGCGCCAGCCGCTGGTGGCTGCATCACAGTCTCGCCGCGCTGAAACGGAAATTGCCTGGACTGGTGTTCATGCGCGGCAATGCAAGGCACCTCATTCCGCAACTTGCCAGGCAGGCAGGTGTCGACGCGGTTCACTGGAACCGCTGCTACGAGCCGCATGCGATTGACCGGGACCGGGATATCAAGAGTGCCCTGAAGGACGACGGCTATGACGTGAAAAGCTTCAAGGCGTCGCTGCTTTATGAGCCCTGGGAGCTTGAAACCAAGGCGGGCGGGCCTTTCAAGGTTTATTCCCCCTTCTGGAAAACGGCGCGGCAACGCGAGATCGATCCGCCGCTTCCGGCTCCCGAAAAGATTGAATTCCTGGCGTTCGATGAGGGCGAGACGTTGGACGACTTCGAGCTCCTGCCGCATGCCCCGAACTGGGCTGCCGGCTGGGATGACCTGTGGCAACCGGGGGAGGAAGGTGCTGAAGAGCGGCTGAAATCCTTTCTGAAAGACGGCCTCGACGGTTATGGCGAACTGCGCAACCGCCCCGACAGACCAAAAACATCGCGGCTGTCCCCGCATCTTCATTTTGGGGATATCTCCCCGCGCTCGGTCTGGCACGAAACCCGGCGGCAAATGAACGAAGAGGGCGCGCCCGCGGATGACGGGATGAAGTTTCTCTCCGAACTTGCCTGGCGCGAATTCTCCTATCACCTGCTCTATCATTTCCCGCACCTGCCCAGTGAAAACTGGCGACCCGTCTTCGATGCCTACCCCTGGCGGGAGGCAGGCGACGATCTGAGGCGCTGGCAGGAGGGGCGGACCGGTTATCCGATCGTCGACGCGGGCATGCGTGAGCTCTGGCAGACCGGCTACATGCACAACAGGGTGCGCATGGTCGCGGCGAGTTTTCTCATCAAGCATCTTCGCCTTGACTGGCGCCATGGTGAGGCCTGGTTTCGGGATACGCTGGTGGATGCCGACCTTGCCAGCAATTCCGCAAGCTGGCAGTGGGTAGCAGGCTCAGGCGCGGACGCCGCGCCCTATTTCCGGATCTTCAACCCGATCACCCAGGGACAGAAATTCGACCCGGACGGGATCTATGTCCGTCGTTGGGTTCCCGAACTGGAAAAGCTTGGCAACGCTGATCTCTTTGCGCCGTTTGACGCTTCCCCGGACGCTCTTGAGCGGGCAGGGGTCACGCTCGGCAAGACCTATCCGCATCCGCTTGTAGATCATGCCAGCGCTCGCCAGGCGGCGCTCAAGGGGTATGAGGCCGTGAAGGAGGCGGGACAAAACGCGTCTTGACGGCAGAGGCGGAGCGTGGTGAGGCATTCTGTAGCGTGGTGCGTTTAAGCGGCTTCATGGTTTCAATTCAACGCGACACGTTTCAAGGCGCTCCGCCGGATCACAAAGGACCCGATCATGACCGACAAAACCGCCCCCTGGCCGACGGAACTGCGTGTTTCAGCGGACAGAAAGACGCTCACGGTGGCGTTCGACACCGGTGAGCGGCATGAACTGGCGGCTGAATATCTGCGTGTCTGCTCGCCTTCGGCGGAAGTCCAGGGACACGGTCCTTCGCAGAAGCGGACGGTTCCGGGCAAACGCAATGTCGGGATCATGAAGATCGAGCCGGTGGGCAACTATGCGGTCCGGATCCATTTCGACGACATGCATCACTCGGGAATATTCACCTGGGCCTATCTGCTCGAACTCGGACAGGAGCGCGACAAGCACTGGGGCGGCTACCTTCAGGAACTCGAGGAAAAAGGCCTGAGCCGGGGCAACTGAAATTCTGCCTGAGCGGTTTCGGCAATAAAAAAGCCGGGCTTCGCAGCCCGGCTTTTCTGAAATGTTGGTGTACGCCCGCTCAGCGCTTGACGATGACCCGCGAACCGACCTTGACGTTGTTGTAAAGGTGGATCACGTCTTCATTGGCAAGACGGATGCAGCCGGAAGATACAGCCGATCCGATCGTCCACGGCTCGGTCGTTCCATGGATACGGTAAAGCGTCGAGCCGATATAGAGCGCACGCGCCCCCATCGGGTTGTTCGGACCACCCGGCATATGTGCCGGCAGAATGCGGCCCTTGCGACGTTCGCGCACGCGCATCTGCGGCGGCGGTGTCCAGCCCGGCCACTCAGCCTTGCGCGTAATGTTGTGCGTACCGGCCCACTGGAAACCGTCCTTGCCAACGCCGACGCCGTATTTCATCGCCTTGCCGCCCGGCAGCACGTGATAGAGCCGGCGCTCGGAGGTGTCGATCACGATGGTGCCCGGCTTGTAGGGACCGTCATATTTGACACGCTTGCGCTTGATCGGTGAAGGGCCGCCCGGATGGTATTTCGGGGTAACCCAGGTATTCGTGCTGTGATCGAAAAAGCCGTAACGCGGTGCTGCCTGTGCCGTCAGCGCAAATGCGCCGGCAATCACCGCGACCATAACAAATAAAAGTCTATTCATATTAATCCCCCATAAGCACCGGCCCACGCCTGAATGATGCTGTCTACAGAAGGTGACATTAAAAAATTTACCTTGCCGCACAGTTAATAATCATGGCGCAAAAAGGTCAAAAAAGAAATCTCACGTTGATGTGAGCGCCAGAAAGCAGGCGTGAATGTGCTGTAATTGCAACGATTCTCGCGCGTTAGGCGCGTTTGGTCCGGCAGATCCCGCCCCGGTTGTCGTAACTTGCGATTTTACTGTCTGCCTGAGCGATGTTTGAGAATCAGCCGTAACGTAAAGCAGAGGCCGTAGCCTGTCCGACTGACCCGAGCCGGGCAGGAGTTGCACAGGGTCGCGCGCAACCTCTGCACCGGATGCAATCCTTCGCGTCAGCCCAGGTTCAATTCCTTGAAGAAGTCGTTGCCCTTGTCGTCGATCACGATGAAGGCGGGAAAATCCTCGACCTCGATCTTCCAGATGGCTTCCATGCCGAGTTCCTCGAACTCGACCACTTCCACCTTCTTGATGCAGTCCTGGGCAAGGCGTGCCGCAGGTCCGCCGATGGAGCCGAGGTAGAAACCGCCATGGGCCTGGCAGGCGCGACGGACCTGGGCGGAGCGGTTGCCCTTGGCCAGCATCACCATGGAGCCGCCGGCAGCCTGGAACTGGTCGACGTAGGCGTCCATCCTCCCGGCCGTGGTCGGCCCGAAGGAGCCAGAGGGCATGCCTTCCGGGGTCTTGGCGGGACCGGCATAGTAAATCGGGTGGTTCTTGAAATACTCGGGCAG
This sequence comes from uncultured Roseibium sp., assembly GCF_947496995.1. GTDB lineage: Bacteria > Pseudomonadota > Alphaproteobacteria > Rhizobiales > Stappiaceae > Roseibium. Next base: position 614,965 of record NZ_CANMFD010000002.1, on the reverse strand, counting down.
CGGTTCACCGGCTTCCAGACGATCACGCAGTTTGGAATGCGCCAGATCGCGGGCCACGATCAGCGGCCCGGTCAGCGACAGGCGGGTCTTGATGGGATGTCTGGACAGTTCGCCGAGGATTTCCGACATCGGCCGGGTCAGATCGATCTTGACGACGTTGTCCGACAGGTGGTCGTCGGTGACTTCCGGCAGATATTTTTCCGGATGCATCTCGAGCTGTTCCAGAAACACCCCGTCACGGGTGATCTTGCCGACGGCCTGGCGGTCCGCCGAGCAGGAGACGGCCAGTCCGATCGGCAGCGACGCACCGTGGCGCGGCAGACGGATGACACGCACGTCGTGGCAGAAATACTTGCCGCCGAACTGGGCGCCGACACCCGTTGCCTGTGTGAGCTTGAGGATCTCTTCTTCCATCTCGTGGTCGCGGAACGCATGGCCGAGCTCGGAGCCCTGGGCGGGCAGACCGTCCAGATACCGCGCCGATGCAAGCTTGGCCGTCTTGAGGTTCATTTCCGCGGACGTACCGCCGATGACAATCGCCAGATGATACGGCGGGCAGGCAGCCGTGCCGAGGGTCAGGATCTTTTCTTTCAGAAACTCGATCATGCGGTCATGAGTGAGCAGCGACGGTGTGCCCTGGAACAGGAAGGTCTTGTTGGCCGAGCCGCCACCCTTTGCCATGAACAGGAACTTGTAGGCATCATCGCCGTCCGCATAGAGCTCGATCTGTGCGGGCATGTTGCTGCTCGTGTTCTTTTCCTCGAACATGGAAATCGGAGCGAGCTGGGAATAGCGCAGGTTTTTCTTGAAATAGGCGTCTCTGGAGCCTTCGCCGAGCGCGGCTTCGTCCGTGCCGTCGGTCCAGACCCGGCGCCCCTTCTTGCCCATGATGATCGCGGTGCCGGTGTCCTGACACATCGGCAAGACGCCATGCGAGGCGATATTGGCGTTCTTCAGCAGATCGAAGGCGACAAACTTGTCGTTCTCGGTCGCTTCCGGATCATCGAGGATTTTCCGAAGCTGTTCCAGGTGGCCCGGTCGCAGATAGTGGTTGATGTCCTTGAAGGCTTCTTCCGCCAGCAGGCGCAGGCCTTCTGGCTCCACCATCAGAACCTCTTCGCCGTTGAATTCCGCGGTTTTGACGTAATCCGAGGTGAGCTTCCGGTAAGGCGTCTTGTCCTCGCCCTGCGGGAAGAGGGCGCTGTGATGATAGGCGGGGGGCGTGATTGGAGCGTTCATCGGACGGTTTTCCTGATCTGGCTGCTTCCGGTCTGCCGGGCAGCCGGAGGCGCTGGAACATTGTGTGCCGTTCTCATACGGCAAAAAGGCCCCGCACGCCAAGTGCCCGGGCCTTCGCAGTTCGTCTGATTGTCCTGTGTCCCCAAAGACGGCACCCGGCGGACAATATCTGTGTGGCCCGGTTTTACCGGACCGCCGTCAGATCCAGTGTTACCGTCACGATATCTCCGACCGTGTCTGTGCCGACACCGGCTCCGAGCCTGTAGTCGAGACGATTGACGGTGGCGGTGCCCTTGGCGGTGGCCGTGTCGCCGTCGATGTCCAGGGTGAATTCCAGGTCCACCGGCTGGGCGGCCCCTTTGATCGTCAGCAGGCCGTCCGCGCGGTAGGTGTTGCCTTCGACGTGGCTGACATTTTGCGACGTGAATTCGGCGGTCGGGAAGTCGTCGATGTCGAACCAGTCCTTGCCGGGCAGGGTGCCGTCAAACTGGGGGTTGCCGGTGGAGGCGCTCATCGGTTTGATCTCGGCGGAAATCCTGGCCTGCTCCGGCGCGTCCGGATCGAACTCGATGTCGGCTTCCCAGGTGGCGAAAAAGCCTTTCAGGGTTCCGGTGCCCTGTTTGACCTCAAAGCCCAGCTTGCTCCTGTCCGGATCCACATTCCATGTTTCCGAAAGGGCGGGGCTCGAAAGTGCCGCAGCGGCAACTAACGAGAAGGCGTAAGCGTTTTTTCTTAGAGACATGTGAGTGTTTCCTGAAGTTGGAAATCAATTATCCGTTTTGGCGGGCCCGGTGGAAATCATCCGGGTCAATGTGTCGTCCCGGGAAATGAAATGATGCTTGAGAGCTGCGGCGACATGCACCGTGATGAGCGCGATCAGCAGATAGGCACCGTATTCATGCAGCAGCTTGAAAAAGCTCTCGGCCTGCTCCTGGCTGCCGAGGGCCTCGGGCACATGCAGATGCGGGACCGGAAGCACGTTGAACAGGATTGTCGGAATGCCCCAGGGCGAGGCGGACACCATGAACCAGCCGGTCACCGGAAGAGCGAAGATCAGGGCATAGAGACTGGCGTGACCGAGATGCGCCGCGATCTTCTCAAGAGGCGGCATGCCTGCGGGCAGCCGCGGGGAAGGATTGACCAGCCGCCAGAAGAGACGGAGCACGGCAAGGGTCAGCACGACGAAGCCGATGGACTTGTGGAGCTGAAACAGCTCGAACGTGGCCGGCTCGGTCTGCGGCAACTGACGCATGTACAGCCCGAGCGCGAGCATGCCGATAATCAAAAGGGCCATCGTCCAGTGAAAGGCGATGGCAATCCACCCGTAGCCTGATTTCGAATTGCGCAGCATGTCACGCTCCTTGGAATGCAGGGACCGGACGGGCCGGTCCCTGCCAGCGGCAGATCAGATGGTCGCCTGCCGATCAGTTCGTTGCGTCACTCTTGAGTGATTCCGCGTGAAACGTCACGGTCACTTCGTCGCCGACATAGGGCACATACATGTCCATGCCGTAATCGGAACGCTTCAGGACGGTGGAAACCGCGAAGCCGGCAGCTTCCTTCTTGGCCATCGGATGTTCGCCGATGGCAGTGACGTCGACGATCAGGGTCGCAGGCTTGGTGATGTCCTTGATGGTCAGGTCGCCGGTCACTTCCAGCTGATTGTCTCCGGTCTTTTCAACCTTGGTGCTCTTGAAGGTGGCCTGCGGGTATTTCTCGACATCGAAGAAATCGGCGCTAAGGAAATGGGCGTCGCGATCGGGAAAGAAGGTGTCCAGGCTGGAGACGTCGATCGTGAATTCGATCGAAGAGTTGGCCGGCGTTTCCTTGTCGATCAGCAGAGTGCCGTCCCATTCACCGAAGCGACCTTCGGTGGTGGAGTAGCCGAGATGATTGTAGGAGAAGGCAAGGTTCGCGTGCGACTTGTCGAAGTCGTAGGCGACTGGCTCGGCGGTGGCTGTGCCGGCAAGAAGAGACAGGGCAAGGGCAGTGGCTGCAAAACGGATCATGATCAAACCTCAATAGCGTTGTCCGGAGCGTTCGATCGTGAACGCCGTCACGTCTAGATAGACATAATTCGCCTGAGTGCTATTTGACTGACTGTTCGCGGTAGCTGAACAATGACAGCAGGGCTGACCAAATCTGACGAAACGGATCATCCGAGGAAATTTCAGTGTCCTGATGATGTTCCTTGTGTCCGGATCAATGGACGAATCGCGATTTGACAGCCAATATCAGCCGGATAACGAATGCATTCGGCAAGGACTGCCGGTTGGTGGACTGTCTGGAACGTGTCTCGCTGACAGGAATTCATGAGCAAAGTTTCAGTGTCATCAATTCATCAAGAAATTCAGGCACATATTCTGCCAGCTATCCTTCCGGATATGCTGGCCGTCGGCCTCGGTTTGCTCCCGACATCCGGTTTGGAGACACAGGAGAATGAGACGTGAAACAAGCGGTCATAGTGTGCCATCGGGGAGCCAGCCTCGTAGCTCCGGAGAACACCATAGCCTCGCTTGAAAAGGCGATCGACATCGGTGCCGACGTGGTCGAATTCGACGTGCGGCCATCCAGGGACGGTGTGCTCTACGTCATCCACGACGCCGAAGTGGACAGAACAACCAACGGAACCGGCAGGATCGCCGAGATGACCGCGGCCGACATCGATGCGCTGGATGCGGGAAGCTGGTTCGGATCCGAGTTTGCCGGCGAGCGGGTTCCGCGCCTGGATGCCTTTCTGGATACCTGCCGCGGACGGATCGCGACCTACGTCGAGATCAAGGAAGGCGATCCGGCCGAAATCCGGGACATGCTCGCCGTCCGGGGCATGCTTGAAGATGCGTGGACATTCTCGTTCGATCAGGCAATCCGCGCCGAAGCCCGTGCCAAGGTGCCCGACCTGAAGCGTATGGTGCTTTTCATGCACGTCGGATCGGTTGACCGCGCCGTCGCGCAGGATGCGCAAATTCTCGAGTTCCACCACGACAATGTGGAAGAGCAACTGGTGGTCAGCGCCAAGGAGGCCGGCCTCATTACCCAGATGTTTTATGCAGGCGACGACCGGGCCGTCTTTGAAAAAGCGGTGCGCTGCGGTGTCGAACAGATGAACATCGATCACGTCGATGTCTTCCGGTCCGTGGAGCGCGAACTGATGACGCCGGTCTAGGGTCCCGACCAGCCACCTTCTGCGGCGCACTGCGATGCGCTGCCGAACACTCGCGAAGTGCCGCCATCACGCTTTACCGGCTGCGACCGGTCAATCCTTGCAAACCCGGCCAGGTACTTCAGGCAAGGCGCTTTCGCATGGACATTTTCCCGATTTGAGATGACAGCCAAAATTCATTGAGAAGAAGACCGTTGTTTCAATAAATATGTCGACCTCACGTCGAAGAGTAATTTTTATCATTACTATAAAGATCGCATAAACATTTTTAACCTTGGAGCTTCACCTTAGGTTAAATTATGGAATGCTAATGTTTAAGGCAATTACTATTTACTAGGTAAATTTGCCATGACTGTGCATATGTTTGGTCGACGTACCAAATGGCCGTTTTCACGTGTCAATTTCGCAGTTCCAGCCTTGCCGACGGTGAGCGCTGTGCGTTTTCTTTCGGTTATTCTGTTGGCCCTTGCCGTTTTGAGCCCTGCCTATGCCGCCGCCGAAGAGTGGGTGGTCAAAAGAATTTCAGGGACAGCTTATTTCGTGGCGCCCGGCATGGAGGCAGTCCGGGTCAAAAAAGGGATGGTGTTTCAGAAGGGCTTCACACTCGGAACGCGTTCGGGTGCACGGGTCCTGGTCGCTCGCGGCAGCGAAAGCATCGCGGTGGGGCCGAGCACGACTTTCGCAATATCCAGCTATCGCAGCCGGGGAGGCAGAACGACGCTTCTGCAGCGCAAAGGGACCATCGGCATTGATGTTGAAAAACGACGGCGCCCGCATTTCACGGTCGAAACCCCGTTTTTCGCAGCCCTGGTCAAGGGCACAAAATTCGAAGTTCAGGTCGGCAAGGACCAGGCGCGTGTTTCGGTTGAAAGAGGTGTTGTTGCCGTGGAGGATTTCGCCTCCGGTGAAAGGACGGACCTCGGTGCGGGTCAATACGCGGCCAGTTCGCCCTCCAGAAAGGTTGGCTTGTCTGTAGGCGGAACGACGAAACCGTCGGTGCGCCCGGGGACAAAGCGACCGCCCGCGTTCGAGACGCCACCAGTGGAGAACGTCCCGGCCGCGACCACGTCCTCGAACTCGAACTCGGGAACCAGCAGTTCCGATGTTAGTGGCACCAGCAATGCCAGCGGCAACAGCTACGGCAATTCCGATGGCAACGGCAACAGCAATGCGGGCGGAAACGGCAACGGCAACTCCGGTGGCAACGGCAACAGCAATGCCGGCGGCAACGGCAATGGCAATTCCGGTGGCAACGGCAATGGCAATTCCGGTGGCAACGGCAACAGCAATGCGGGTGGAAACGGAAACGGCAACTCCGGTGGCAACGGCAACGGCAACAGCAATGCGGGCGGCAACGGCAACAGCAATGCCGGCGGTAACGGCAACAGCAATGCCGGCGGCAACGGCAAAAGCAACGCCGGTGGCAATGGCAACGGGAACGGCAAAAAGTAGATTGGGCCGAGCGCGGATGGACTTCAGATACCCTCGCTTCAGTCGTCGATGTGATCTGAAGCTCTCCGCGTCTGGTTGAGCGCAGTGGAGAGGTCAGGCACGACAAGACTGACCAAATCAACTTCAGGATCTTCGATCGATTTCGATTGGAGGTCTGTCTAATTGGAAAACCAGAGCGGGCGGGCACGGGTGCAAACCTGGCAGGGTGATCATAAAAAGCGTTTCCTTTACGCATTTTTGGCCGTGATCTGCACGATTGCGGCGGTCGGACTCCTGCGCCTTGCTGGTGTGGGAACGGCCTTCGACCGGTTCTTGTGGGAAGTCAGGTTTCAGATCGATCATCGGCCCGTGTCGGGAGAGATCGTCATCGTCGACATCGACGCAAGGAGCCTGGAGGAAATCGGAGTCTGGCCTCTGCCTCGCAGGTTATTCGCGCAGGTGACGGATCGGCTGATCGAAGAGGGCGCACAGGAGATCCTGTTTGATGTGGACTTCAGCACCGCCTCGTCCAGCGAAGACGACCGCCTTCTGGCCGAAGCCTTCGAAAGAGCAGGCAACGTCAGTCTTGCGGTGTTCCGTCAGGCTGCCGCATTCGACGGGGCTTCCGGCGAAATCGTCAATCAGCCTGTAGACGTGCTTCTCGATACTGCCTGGCCGGTCGTTGTCATGGTTCCCATGGAAAGCGACGGCCGGATATGGAACTCGCTCTACGGATACGAGATCGGCGGGGCGTCCGAAATTTCCGCCGCGGCGTTTCTGGGGGATCACACCGGAAAGACCGGAGGAACATTCGGTCTCGACTACAGCATCGCACAGGACGAACTGCAGCGCATCTCGCTGGTCGACGTTCTGAACGGTACCGGAGTGACCGGCAGGCTGTTCGGTAAAAAGGTCATCATCGGTGCGAGCGCGCAGGAACTCAGGGATCTCTTTCCCGTGCCCGTATATGGCATTCTTCCAGGCAGCGTGATCCAGGCCCTCGGAGCCGAAACACTGTTGCAGAACAGAGCACTGGCGGCCGACGGGCAATTTCTTACAAGCCTGTTTGCGCTGGCTGTATTGTTCATGCTCATGCTGACGAGAATTGAGGGTTGGAGCGTCAAGATCCTCATCCTGACGCTGACTGCCATCGCGTTGGAGCTGGTCGCATTCCAGATTCAAAAATCCTTTCCCGTTCTCGTCCAGTCAGCGAGCGCGCATTTCATACTCCTGTTCGGTGCGTCGATCGTGGTGTTCCGCGAACTCGGCTTTCACAAACTGGGATCTCGTCTTGCCGCAGTCGGCAAGCGCAACAGCGAACGGATGCTCGGACAGGTTTTTGATGACAGTTTCGATGCGATCATCGTTGTGCGAGAGGATGGACAGATAACCGCGGCGAACCGGATGGCCCGATCGCTGTTCCCTGGCGAAACGCTTGTCGGCAGTGCTGCGCGAAAGGTACTGCCGCAGGAGTTGGCCGATGAGATGCTGGCGGTTTTCGAAAAACAGTCTTTCGGCATGCCTGCCTCCAGAACCCTGTTTGCCGCAAAGGAGAACGGAAACAGGCAATTCATAGAGTATGTCGTGACCCGGTCGGAACAGACGGTCGTCACGAACAGCCGCCAAAGCGAAACCCGGATGCTGGCCTGCCTGACCTGCCGCGATGTAACGCAAGAGCGCGGCTCGGCGGAAAAGCTGAGTTATCTGGCCCGGTTCGAACCGATCACCGGTCTTTTGAACCGGAACGGTTTCGAAGAGGAACTGGAAAGCAGGGTCCGGGCCGCCCGGCAAGGCGGACAAACTCTGTGTCTCGTCCAGTTTGCCATTGCCAATCTGGATCAGATCATGGCCTCGCTCGGATTTACCTATGGCGATCGCGTGCGCCAGGCGGTTGCGTCCCGTCTCAGGAATCTCGCGGTCGAGGAAATCTCCTGGTCGGCAATTTCACCGGACGTCTTCGCCGGAGTGGCCACCTGTGAACCGGGCGAGGACAAGTCTCTGGAGCTGATCGAGGCAGTCCGCGCTGCAGTCGGCGGAATGCTGACGATTGACGGCGCAAGGATCACGATCCGGCTCAAATTCGGCTATGTGCTCGCTGACGGTTGCACCTCGCCGGACAGGCTTCTCAAGAACGCAGGAAATGCCCTCGCCAAGGTGCGCCGGGAAGACCGGTCCTCGGTTCAGGCGTTCCGGCCGGAACTGGATGAGACGCTTCTGCGACGGTGTACGCTGGAGACGGAACTGCTCAAGGCGATTTCTCGCGATGAACTGCGCGTTTACTACCAGCCACTCGTGGTCCTGGCTGACAGGACCGTCTTCGGCGCCGAAGCCCTCTTGCGATGGGATCACCCGAAGCTGGGTCCGGTTTCTCCGGCCGAGTTCATACCGATTGCGGAGGAAAACGGGTACATTGTCGAGCTTGGCGAGTGGGTCTTGAACCGGGCGATGAAAGAAGCCTCTTCTTGGAACCAGCCTCTCGAACTGTCGGTAAATGTTTCAGCTGTGCAGATCAGTCAGGGCACCTTCGTTGCAACGGTTGCCGAGGCTCTGGAGCGTTCGGAATTTGCTGCGGAGAGACTGGGCCTTGAGGTGACGGAATCCCTGTTCATTGATGAAAATCTTGAACTTGAAACCTGCATGGAAGAATTGAGATCGCTTGGCTGCCACTTTTCCCTGGACGATTTCGGCACCGGATATTCCTCGCTGGGCTATATACCCCGATATCCGTTTTCAAGGATCAAGCTGGACCGGTCCTTCGTGACGCCGACCATGTCAAGCAGGCAGGATATCGCCGTGGTCGAGGCGGTGCTCAATCTCGCCAGAGGGTATGGCATGTCGGTGATTGCCGAAGGGATCGAAACCCCTGACCAGGCCGGCAAGCTTTTGGAGCTCGGATGCCAGCTGGGTCAGGGATATCTGTTCGGCCGACCGATGGATGCGACCGGTTTTGCGGCGCTGCTCAGGAAGGCGGCCTGAGGCCAGCCTACATGCCAAGGCCGCCAATGCAGTTGTATTTGACGTTCAGATAATCATCGAGGCCGTATTTGGATCCCTCGTTTCCGACACCGCTGTCCTTGAAACCGCCGAAAGGGGCGACCTCGGTGGTGATCACGCCCTCATTGACGCCGACAAGGCCGTATTGCAGCGCTTCCATCACACGGAAACTGCGGCCGAGGTCCCTAGTGTAGAAGTAGCAGGCAAGACCGAATTCCGTGTCGTTCGCGAGCGCGATGGCTTCTTCCTCGGTGTCGAAGCTGAAGAGCGCCGCGAGCGGTCCGAAGGTCTCTTCACGGGCGACCTTCATGTCCTTGCTGGCCCCGGTGATCAGTGTCGGCTCGAAGAATGTTCCCGGGCCGTTCGAAGGATGGCCTCCGGTCACCAGAGTGCCGCCCTTGGAAAGCGCGTCCTGAACATGAGCGGCAACTTTCTCCACGGCGGCCTCGTTGATCAGCGGTCCTTGCGTAACGCCCTTGTCCAGGCCGTTTCCGACTTTCAACTGCTCCGCCATTGCCGTTTTCAGCTTTTCGGCGAATGCATCGTAGACGCCTGCCTGGACGTAGATCCGGTTGGCGCAGACGCAGGTCTGGCCGGAATTCCTGAATTTGCTGGCAATCGCTCCTTCAACAGCACGGTCGAGATCCGCATCGTCGAAAACGATGAAGGGGGCGTTGCCGCCCAGTTCCATGGAAATCTTCTTCATATTCTTGCCGGCGTTGCCGGCCAGCAGTTTGCCGACCCGGGTGGACCCGGTGAAGGTGATTTTCCGCAAGGCCGGGTTCTCGCACATCTCCTCGCCGATAGCCGGGGCATCGCCGGTAATGATGTTGATCACGCCCTTGGGCAGATCCGATTTCTCGGCCATCACGCCGTAGACCAGCGCGGAGTAGGGCGTGAACTCGGCCGGCTTCATCACCATTGTGCACCCGGCGGCAAGCGCTGCGCCAAGCTTGCGGGCGATCATCGAGTTGGGAAAGTTCCACGGCGTGATGGAGCCTGCGACGCCTACCGGCTCCTTGGTGACCAGAATGCGCCGGTCGGCCCAGGGCGAGGGGATTGTATCGCCGTAGACGCGTTTGCCTTCTTCGGCAAGGAAACGGATGTATTTGACACCAAGCGCGATCTCGCCCTTTGCCTCGGCAAGCGGTTTACCCATCTCCGTCGTCAGAAGGACTGCCAGATCGTCTATCTGGTCCATGATCGCATCGCACAGATTGTGCATGTGTCCGGCGCGCGCTTCTGCGGTCAGGGCCTTCCAGCCCGGCAGTGCAGCGTCCGCGGCGGCGATAGCGCGCGCGGTTTCCGCCCGTCCGCACATGGGTACGGTTCCGATCGTTTCGCCGGTCGCAGGATTGGTCACCTCAATGGTCTTGCCGCTGTCGGCATCCAGCCAGGCGCCATCGATAAAGACCTGTTGTTTCAAGAGCGAAGTATTCAGTGACATGGGAAGCTCCCTGGAGATGGGGATGAAGCGGTGGACGGATTGGCGACCAGACCCGACCCCTTAGAGATAGGGGGCGAGTGCAGGCTCATGCAATAGCTTTTGTGAAGAGGATCAGCTTCTTGAAAGGAGATTTCGCTCAATACGGCTGTCAGGCCTGACCGGTATGACCCGGGCAGGATCCCGGATAACATGTTTCATCAACCGTTGTTTTCGAGCAGGTTTCCCCGTTGCTCCGGCTGCCATCGCCGCGATGAAATGGCAACCAACGGGGAGGGGGAGACGAACGGAAGTTCGTCATCGGGTCGAGATATTCGGGTCGGGCCTTGCAGCTATTCCCCGTTCATACGCTCCTGAAGCGTCCCGATTTCATCGGCAAGCGCCTGGGCCTGCCGTTGAATGCGGTCGAGGGCAACCCGCATGCTGTCCAGATCCGCGCCCGGGGCGTCTTCAGAAAGCGGTGGTGTGCCGCGGCCGACGAGCAGCCAGGTCGGACTGACATTCAGAACGCCGGCGAGAAGAACGAGCTTGTTGGAACGCGGCTCGGAACGGTCGCTTTCCCAGCTCTGCATCGTCGCCGTCTTAATGCCGAGACGGCGCGCCAACTGGGCGGTGGACAGTCCCGAGGCATCCCGTGCCTTGCAGATCCGTTCCCCCAAAGTGTAATCGGTGCTGTTGTTGGACATGGTCGCACTCCCGTCACTGACGATCGTTTCCGCCGCCAGATATACGGTCCCCGCCGGTCCCGACGGAGAATTTTTCCTGAATATGTGGTTCATGGCCCGCAACCTCGCACGGCAGGCCTGTGCATCGCAACAGCTGGACCGGACTTTGTCGGATTGAGATCGCCGTACGGCGGAATTCCGCGATGTTATTGATAGGAATATCAGGGTTCGGAAATGGGTTCAGTATTCTTTCTCGAAGAAAATACCGGCTTTCGATGAGCCGTCCGCCCCGACTTCACCGCGCACTTTCAGCCCGCGGTCCAGATCGATGTCGACCTGAACTCGGCTCGAATCCGTACCGGTTCCCTGTTTGACGCCAAGGTAGATGTTGTCGTTGATATACTTGCCGACCGAAACCGACGGACCGTCCTCACCGGTGGTATTGACGTCAATCTCGTCGAGACCAAGCGACTTGCGGATCGAGGCAAGAGGACCGTTGTCGTTTCCGCCCGTCAGCGTCGCGATGGCGGCAGCCAGCCGCGCGACCTGGGTCGGCGAAAGATTGCCGACACTCTTGCCGAAGAGCAGAAGAGCGAGCACCTCGTCCTGCGGGAGTTCCGGAGAGGACGAGAACGCGATTTGCGGGTCGTCCGCCTCGCCGCTGACACTCACGGTAATCGTCGTATCGCTCACGGTTGTTGTCGCTGCAAAATCGAGGACCGGTGTCAGCGATCCCTCGAACGTGGCGGTGCCGTGCGAGAACAGAAGCCGCCGTGTCAGGATATTGAGTTGCCCGCGTCGCAGGCTGAAGGCGCCGATCGCTTGCGGGGAGGTTGTCGTTCCTACAATCTTGAGTTCGCCCTGCAGTTCGGCATCAAGGCCGCGGCCGCGGACGAAGATCCGGCCGGGCGCGGAAAGCAGGATGTCGAGCCGTGGCGGGAAACTTCTGTCCTGGGTTTCCGTCTGCCGCGATCCGCCACTGAGCTCCGCTGCCTGCAACTGGACCGCCTTCGAAGCGTTCACATGGCGTACATCGACAGGAGGAATAGCGCCCGGCAGACTTTCGGGAATGGAAATGTCGGCCTTGTTGATGGTGACCTTTCCATCGATCAATGCCGAACCGGACGGGGAGGAAAGCGGGCCGGACACTTTCAGATCGGCATCGATATCCGCCGTCAAAAGGCCGGGGTCAACGTAGCGGCCGTTGTTCAGCTTGAGGGCAATGTCGGCGGTCAGGCCGTCTTTCATGCCCACTGTGCCCTCGGCGGAGAAAGTCCCCCCGGTGGCAAGGTCTCCCGCGATACCGTTCAACACGGCCTGGTCCTGGGAAATCGATATGGTGCCGCCGATGTTCTGAGCGGTCAGGCCGGTGGTCAGACTGGTTATCTGGAGACCGGCCGGTGTTGCCGTAACCTGGTAGGAAGGGTTGGAGGCGGTGCCCGAAACCGTGCCCTGCAATGAGATTGTTCCGTCGCCTCTCAGCCCGGAATCCAGCAAGGGACGCCGCAACGTGGCAAGGGGAACCGTACCGTTAAGCGATATGGACAGGGCGTTCGGTTTGGAAAGTCCGATGGTGCCCTCGGCGGTCACGTTCAATCCGTTCGGATCGCTGACGCGGGTGGTCTGTGTGACCTGATCGGATTTCAGCGAACCGGATGACGTCAGATCGAGAGCCGTAAGACCGTTGCTGCTGAGGTCGCTGGAGGTGAGCGAAGAACCGGTGATCGTCCACTGCGCTTCGGGAGACGCCGCACTGCCCGTGGCTTTCACGTTGCCGGACAAGGTGCCTCCAAGACCCAGGGACGGCAGAAATGCGTTTGCGAGGCTCAGGGGCACGGACTTCAGATCGGCAGCAAGGTCCAGTGACTGTCCGGCTTTGCCGGCGACCGAAAGTGACCCGTCGCCAAGCTTGAGCTCGAGAGGCTCGATGGTCGCTTCGCCGTCGCTGTAGGAAATGGTTGTGGGCTGCCTGAGGGCGCTGGAAAGGCCTTGATAGTGCAGGGCCAGCTCCTGAAGCGCCAGCACATATGCACCGCTGTCGGGTTCGCTGATGCGGGCCTTGAGGGACAGCCCGTCACGATCGTCCTTGTCCATGGCGACTTGTGCCGTGATCGCGGTGCCGTCGCCGTCCGGTGTGGCGCTTATGTCGGCGCTGTGGATGGGCGTTGCGTCCGTCAGCAGGCCGGAGAGCTGGATATCCGCCGTGATGTTTTCCGGAGCATAGGGCGCCGCTACATTGGCTTTCAGCTTCAGGGTGCCGACACTGACCGAGGGTATGCCGATATCGGCGCCGGTGACGTCAACCGCCAGCGTTCGGTTGTCCGGATTGGCGGACATCGTACCTTGCAGGCGGCCGCTTATTTCGGTCAGCAGCAAGGGGGAGAGCGAGGCGAGGTCCGGTGCGTCGATTGTCAGATCGCCCTTCAGCGTCTCGACGGGCTTGTCCACATTCGCGATGGACAGAGTCCCCGTCACGGTGTTTCCGGCAAGGCGGATCGACAGGGGGGCGACGTCGGCGCCGCCATCCTTGCTGGTCAGCACGACATCGACGGCAATCGGCTGACCGTTGAGGGACGCCGTGCCCTTGACGGCGGCAGTCGGTGCCGCCGGATCCGCCGTCGCATCCGCGGTAAAACTCAGATCGTCGAGAGGCGTTCCGGCAAGCAGGATCTTGTCAGAAGTGGCATTCGCCTGCACTTCAAGAGCGCTTAGCGGGCCGGAGGACCCGATCTCCAGCGAAAGACCGCCTTCTAGCCGGGAGTCTATCTTGGACAGATCCTCAAGACTGACTGTCAGATCGGACGTAAGGGCGGGTTCCTGGTAGTGCGCATCGCCGCGAACCTCCAGGGCATTGTTCTTCAGCGTCAGGCTCTCGACGGTTATGTCGTCCTGTCCGGCCAGAGCCAGCGTCAGATCGAGATTGCTTTCGCCCGAAAGCAGCATGTCCGCCTGGGAGACACCGGTTTTGAGCTCACGCATCACGAGGGCGCCGGTTGCCGAACCGGTGAGTGTCTCCGGGTCCATGTCGGCGGAAAATGTTCCGGAAACGCTTCCCCCGAGATCGCGCCCGGCGAGACCCGAAAATTTCGCCAGATCCGAAACGGACAGGCGGCCACGCGCATCGACCTTGCCGGCGGAAATCTCCGTATCCGTCAGCGTGGCATGACCGGTCGCGGTGCTTATGGCGAGATCGGCGATCCGCAGGGAGTTCTTCTTGCCATCGGCTGTACCCTTTCCCTGAACGGATACCGGGCCCGACAGCGGGTCTGTTTCCTTCGTCAGCCCTTCAAGTCCGGCAATTGCGAGGGAAAAGTCGAACGGTGAAGTCATGATGGAAGGTGTGAGATCGGCGCCGGAGCCCGAGGCCTTCAGATCCATCGCTCCCGTGCGGACTTCCGCCGTCTGAAAGGACGCAATGCTCACATCGCCTGACCAGTCAGCGGAAGACCGCTGGCCGGAAACGGTGAAATCTGCCTTGAGCGGGCCGAAAGCAATCCGTCGCTCGGCCAGTTCAACAGCAATCAGGGCGTCGTCGCCCGCGCTCACCGAAAGCGTGGCCGTGGCGTCGATTTTCGCGCTGCTGAGGTCTGCGTTGGCGTCCAGAGACACAGTTCGGGTCTTGAGGGCTAGAAGCGCCGATTGTGGCGTGAAATCGTCGGAGAACCGGGCTTCCCCCGAAGCGTTCGTGGTACCGAGCAAAAAGGCCTGGACTTCGGGAGGCGCCAGGGGGGCGAGATCGCCGTCAAGGTCGAAGGAGAGATGCCGTCCCTCGGCGTCATCCTCAATTCTTGCGGAACCGGTCACGGTTGTCCGTCCGTCGAGATCCAGACCGAGCCTTGCCGCCCAGTTGGTCAAGGGGCCGTCGCCCTTCAGTTCCAGACGCAGGGCCGGAAGGTCCGGAACCTCGAGAAGACGGGCAGCCAGTCCTCCGCGCGGCTCCGAAACCGTGATGTCGAAGGCAAGTTTTTCGGCGGCCGGTTCGAACTCGGCACTTGCAGTCAGGCCGGCGTCGACACCGTCGATGCGCTTGACGTCCAGTTGAGCGGTGAGGAGGGCAGGGTCGGCAGCGAAGGCCCCTGATCCGGCGGCGCTCAGGGAAACGGGAGTTCCAAGCAATGCCTGGCCCAGATTGACTTCGCCGAGACGGAAACGTTCCAGGGTGACATCGACCGGCAACGAGAAACCTGCAGATCCATCGTCGCTGGAATCGGCGTCAGCGGCTTCGTCTTGCGGGATTGCAGGTTGTCTTGCCAGATCGACCCGGTCAGCGGTCACGCTGTCGATATCCAGCTCGCCGGAAAGGAGCTTCAGCGGATTCCAGCCGAGGGCGATCCGGTCGGCGTCAAGCCAGACACCAGCCTCATCGGCAACAGTCAGGCTCTCGAGCCCGCCGTTGAGACCGAAGTCGACATGAAGGCCTTCGATCCGGACGATCCGTCCGTCAGCGGAGGCAAGGTTGCTGACGACACCGGAGACAAACGCCCGGCCGGCCGACACCTGCATCGCTGCGATGGCGAAAAGCGGAACGGCAATCGCAAGCGCGATCAGGAATCCGAAGACCCGTAATGAAAACCTTAGAAAACGCATATGCGCTAAAACGCCTGGCTCAAACCGACATAAAGGGCGAAGTCCGGGTCACCCGGTCCCGGATCCAGCGGTATGGCCGCATCGATACGAAGCGGTCCTATCGGTGTAAAGTAGCGCAGCCCGGTACCTACGCCCACCTTCAGGCCCTCAGAAAAGTCGGGAAAACTGTTCTCATATGCATTTCCCGCATCCACAAATCCGACGACACCAATCGTTTCGGTCATCTGGACGCGAATTTCTCCGGACAATTCGATGAGAGACCGGCCTCCCGTCACTTCGCCATCCACCCTCGGACCGACATTCCGGTAGGCATATCCGCGGATAGAACCACCTCCGCCGGCGATATAACGCCGGCTGGCCGGGACAGATTCGACGGAGGGAGCGAAAATGGACCCCGCCGTGACCTTTCCGGCGAGAATGAAACGCTTGGATTCATCCAGCGCGTAATAGCTGGACACCGTGCCTTTCACGAACCCCATGGCGTTGGAGTTGAGTGTGTCATAAGCCGGTTCCGCAAAGAGCGCGGCAAAGACCCCCTTTGAAGGGTTCAAAAGGTTGTCCCTGTTGTCAAAGGTCAGGTCGGCCGGCAAGCCGACGAGCAGATAGTCGTTGTCCCCGAAGGCATCCTCTTCGTTGGCATAGAAAACCTCGGCGCCCGCACGGCCCTTGAGCTGTTCGGTGAATTCGCGGTTCAGATAGGCATCATAGGTGATTGTGCGGCTCAGATAGGCATCGGGATTTTCCTGTCGGGCGCCCAGGCTCGTTGAGAAACTGGTTAGCGGACCGAATACGCCGGGTTTTTCAAAGGCAATGCGCGCGGAATATTCGAGTTTCTCAAGGCTTTCGTTGGCGATCCGGCCGACGGACCCTTCAATCGACAGCAGCTCGCCGCGGCCGAACAGGTTTCTGCGCCGCCAGTAGGATTCCACCCCGAAGCCTTCCGTGCTGGACCAGGAGGCCCCGGCGCCGATCACATGACGTTTGCGTTCGGTCACTTCAATGGTGATTGGCATCGTGCCGTCCGGTCCGGCTATGTCACCTTCGACCAGCCGGACGGAAGAAAAGATACCGAGGTCGTTGAGGCGCTTGCGAGCCCGCGCAAGGTCTGCCGGAGAATAGAGCGCGCCTTGCGGAAGCATGGCCTGCTGAATGACGAACGCCGGATCGGTCACCTTTGTCCCGCTGACGGAGACGGCGCCGAAATGGGCCTTCGGGCCCGCATCGGCGACCAACGAAACCGCGAGACGGTTGGTGCTGTGATCGGCCGTAATCCGCCGCTCGGCAATCTTCGCCTTCGGATAACCGCGACCGCGCAGGACGGAGACCATGCGTGCTTCCGCCGTCAGGATCTCATCGGAAGCAGCCACTTCGCCGGGAGAAAGATCCCAGAAGGCAGGATCAGAGGAAAGGTCGGCTCCGCGCGAGGAGATCGAAATATCCCCGAAGGTGAAAACAGGGCCCGGGTTCACCATGATGGTGACATTGACCGGGCGGGCTGCGGGTAACTCCGGCTGCTCCAGGGCGGTCTCGAGCGGAATGCCCGCGAGCATGATGTTGACGGTCCCGCCGTAGCGGCCGATTGCGTAAAGCTTTGCAATCAGGCGTTCACGATCGGAGAGCGCGCGGGCCAGCAGCCCGGCTTCTCCGGACGGCAGCTGTTCCTGCTGCTGCATCAGGATCGAAGCGGCGCTTAATTCCTTCGACAGCTGTTCATTGCCGCTCGAGACGGTGATTTCAGGTTTGTAGGCGGTGGGGTCGGGAACGGTTTCGGTATTTTCATCCGAAGACCCGAAGGGTTTCCAGCCGAAAAGTTCGAAGGAATGAGCAGACTGCGGTACTGCTGACAGTGCAGTGAATAACAATCCGGCCTGCAGGACGCGTCTGGCAGCACAAAACACACCGCTCGCCGGCAAGCCGGCCGATGCTATAAAAGCGTAACCACGCACACCCGAAACAAGGCCGGGTTTGCAGGACGGTAGACCCATCACTTACTGCCGCCTGACGGTTTGGCATGGCCGGATTGCCTCAGTGCATCCTGTCACAATCAAGCCAAACTGCGAACGCAGCCCCTACGTTTCTCACGTTAGGTCAACCACGGTTAATGTACTCTCAACACGATAGATCATGGCGGTGCAAACAGCGCAAGTGCATTGGCGCAACAACGACTTGAAACAAACAGTGCCGCCCGCGTCGAAGCTCGATCATCTCATGTTCGAGCAACTTTACAATGCTCCGGACAAGAGCGTAGGGGCTCTAAAATAACGGTTGTTCTTCCGGAAGGTGGAGCAGGCGCCGCGCGGCGGTCAGCGTGTTGACCATGAGCATGGCGATGGTCATCGGCCCGACGCCACCGGGAACCGGCGTGATCGCGCCGGCGTGCTCCAGGGCCTCCTGAAAGGCGACGTCGCCGACAAGCCGGCTCTTGCCTTCGCCGCGCTCAGGGGCGGGGATACGGTTGATACCCACGTCAATCACCGTCGCTCCTTGTCCGATCCAATCCCCCTTGATCATTTCGGGACGACCGACGGCAGCGATGACAATGTCGGCCGCGCGCACGACATCGGGCAGGTTTTGGGTCCGGCTGTGAGCGATGGTGACGGTGCAACTTTCCTGAAGCAGCAGGCTGGCCATCGGTTTGCCGACAATGTTGGATCGCCCGATCACGACGGCATTCTGCCCGGCAAGCGTATCCCCCAGCGTCCGTTTCAGGAGCACCAGGCATCCCGCCGGCGTGCAGGGCACCAGGGCGCTTGCGCGTTCTCCGGCCGTGAGAAGACCGACATTGACAGGATGGAAGCCGTCGACATCCTTTTCCGGCCGGATCAGGCGGAGCACCTTACTCTCGTCGATATGTCCGGGCAGCGGCAACTGCACCAGAATGCCGTGAATGTCCGGATCGTTGTTGAGGCTTTCGACAAGCGAGAGAACATCGGCTTCGCCGGTCTCCGCAGGAAGCGTATGCTTGACCGAATGAAACCCGCAGGCTTCCGCCGCCCGGTCCTTGTTGCGGACATAAACCTGGCTTGCCGGATCTTCCCCGACAAGCACGACCGCCAGGCCCGGGCGCACACCGCTGGTTTCAATCAGCGTTGCTGCCCGGCGGGTGATTTCATCGCGAACCGATTCTGCGATCGCCTTGCCGTCAATGATCTTTGCCTCGGGCATCCCGCGTCCTTGTTTCTGTGTTTTTGAGCTGAAATCCGGATTCGGCGACAAGCTATAGAATGTCGCCGGCAAATGAAAAAGGCGGATTACGTCTTTTCCTGCTTCCGATTCGTCATGAGGCGCTTGAATGCAGGCAGCCCCGTTCATTCAAAGAGACTTCGCAAATGCGCTCAATTCGGAAATTGCACAGACGATGTGGTAGAGCGAGCTGGCCGGGGCCGGCTCGTCGACAAACTCTCCCTCCGGCGTGAGCTTGTCGTGCCACAGACCCTCCGGCACATCCTTGAAGTAGATCTGCAATGCCCGCACGGCATCGGGAATGTCGGAAAGATAGGCCTCTCTCTCGGCACCGGTCGAAATCTTCGCCATGGCGACCGCCGCCTTGATCCACTCGGTTTGTCCCCAAAGTCTGGCAACGGGATCGCGAACGGTGAAATCGTCGTTCAGCGCCATGAAGGCCACGCCCCGGCTTTCATCGATGCCATAGGTCCAGCCGATGTCATAGAGGCGGCGTGCGGCGACAAGGGCACCGGCATCGCCGCGCGATTGTCCCCATCCTGCCAGCAGCCAGGCCCATTCGAACTGGTGCCCCGGTTCCATCACACGGCCTTTGTCGCCGGATGCAGGCGTCCAGTCGAGGTCGAAGAATTCACGCAAACCGCCGTTTATCGGGTCGATAAACCGGGTCAGCGCAAGCTCGGCTATTTCATCCGAAAGGTCTGTCCAGACGGGATCGTCGGAGATTTCCTCCCAGGCACGGCACGCCTCGAACAGATGCATGTGCGGATTGGAACAAAGCGGCGCCTTGTCCGGATTGGTCTCCCGGAACCCGGCTACCGAATGACGATAATTTTCGAACAGAAAGTTCAGGAGATCCTTGGCATGCGCAGTCGCTGACGCCCTGCGTTCAGGAACCGTTGCCGCAATCTGCGCGAAACCGAACAGGGCGAAGGCCTGATTGTAGAGGTCAAACGAAGGATCCGTGATCCGGTTTTTCATGTCTGCGGCGCCCGCATAATAGCCTGCGTCTGTCAGGAACACTTTCACGTGCCAATCCGACAGTTTTGTCGCCAGTTCGACGGCCGGACCCGGCCAGCCAAGTTTTCCGCCTTCCAGAAAGGAATAAATCTGCCGGGGAACAATGCGTGCGCGGCGCGGCACCGAAACGGCCTGCGCGCTTGCAAGGTCTATTGCTTCGAAACACTCTCCCGCGGCAAGATCTGCACCTGTTGCAACCCAGACCGGAAGAGCCTTTTCCGTCAGCCAACCTGTCAAATCTTCCGAGGATTTCCTGATTGTTTTACCGATCATGGTAACGTCGTTTTCGGTCATCGATGTCCTCGTTGTGAGCGGGTAAACCTCGGGACGCATGTGCTTCATATGTGCCGATCTTAAGACGATAAATCGGAAATTAATCAATTCACTAGGAAAAAGAGGTGTACTGTTACAGCAAAGTCACAGGTGGGGAATTTCTCCTGGGAATAAGGCCGTTGCGTCTTGGACATCCTGGCAAGAGGGTGTTACCAGACTGACAGCAAACGGGTGGAACGGGGTCTAATGCGAATTTTGTCAGTACTGGTGGTTGCGGGGGCGTTGTTCGGATGTTCCGCTCTACCCGGAGACGGGCCGGCCGCAATCAATATTACCTCGCAGGATGTCGAGGACAGTGCCAAGGCCGGTGATTACACCGTCGTGGTACTCGAACCGACGAACATTGACTTCGTTAAGGCCTACCGTCCCCTGGCGTTCGCTAATCAGTTCCACGGCGTGGGCAGCGGCGGTTCGTCGACCTTGCTCGGGGTCGGGGATACCCTGGTCGTCACGATCTGGGAAGCCTCTCCCGACGGATTGTTCTCCAGCGCTGGCGGCGGATCGAGCCAGATACCGTCCGTGGTGGACGAAAACGGCTATATCTTCATTCCGTATGCGGGACGCGTCCGTGCGGCGGGTCTGAGTATCGAAGGGCTGCGCCAGTCGATCCAGAAAAAACTGATCGGCAAGGCCGTCGAGCCGCAGGTGCTTGTTTCTTTGAAGGACAAACTCAGCACGACTGCTGTAGTTGTCGGCGATGTGGCGAAGCCGGGCGTTTACCCTCTGCCTCTGCGCAACACGCGCCTGTTGGACCTCGTGGCCCAGGCGGGTGGGTCCCGTGAAGCCACTTACGAGACGGTGGTTACTCTGAAGCGGGGACGCCGTGCCGGTACGACGCGGCTGGAAGACCTGATCGACTATCCGGAAAACAACGTTCTCGTTTCCCCAGGTGACAATATTCTTCTGTCGCACCGTCCCCGCACCTATTCGGCTTTCGGCGCTGTAAAGGCCAATCAACTCGTCCCGTTCAAGACCAAGACGGTGACGATGGCCGAGGCGCTGGCAACGGTGGGTGGGTTGCGTGATGATCGTGCCGATGCGAATGGCGTGTTCCTGTTCCGCTATGAAGACGCTGCGCTTGTGCGCAAGCTGAAGCCGGTGCTCGACAACAAGCTCTCCGGTCAGACGACTGTTCCGATGGTCTATAAGCTGAGCCTCAGGGACCCTCAGGGTTTCTTCCTGGCGCAGAATTTCGAGATGCGGGACAAGGATATCCTCTACGTCTCGAACCATCCGACCGCGGAACTCGGGAAATTCCTCCAGATTATCGCACCGCTCATCAGCAATTACTCGTCGGTCCAGCGACTTTACGAGTAAAGATTGCCGGTCGAAACTTTCAGCGGATTGAACCGGCAGTTTCAACCGTCCAAGCCAGCAGGTTGGCGTAATGCAATGAGTCCAGTCAGCTCCATGGTGGTGCTTTTTCTGCAAGGTCCGCCCGGGGTCTTTGCGCGCACCATCGCGGACCGCCTGGAAAAACGGGGTGTACAAACCTTGCGAGTCAATCTGTCGGCGGGGGACTGGCTCGGCTGGCATGACCGCAGATGCACCTCCTACCGCGGCAGGCTTGATAACTGGCCAAAATGGTTGCGGGACTATTGCGGGCATAACAAAGTTACACACATCGTCTATTACGCCGACCGCGTTCCTTATCATGTCGCCGCGGCTGAAGTCGGTGCGGATATGGGGCTGGTTTGCCTGGCTTTCGAGAACGGATATTTGCGGCCAGACTGGCTTACGCTGGAACATCGCGGCATGTCCGCTCACTCCCTTTTTCCAGAGGATGCGGACCTCATACGCCGGAGCGGCGAGACGCTTCCGGAAATCGATCGTCAGCCGCTATACAAATATCCGTTCATCAACGAAGCGGTGAATGAAGTCAGCTATAATATGGCCAACGTGATTTTCGCGTGGGCCTTTCCCGGTTATGTGCGTGACAAGCTCTATCATCCATTCATTGACTATCTCAGCAACATTCCCCGGTTCGCGATGGCCAGGCGCCGCAATCGCCATGCCCATCATGTCATCGACGACATAATCGCCACCGGGCTTCCCTATTACGTTTTTCCGCTGCAGCTTCAGAGCGATTATCAGCTTCGCTACAATTCCCAGTACGATCATATCGCCGAAGCTGCCGAGGAGGTCACTCGGTCCTTCGCACTCCACGCGCCGTCATCTGCCCGTCTGGTCTTCAAGGTGCACCCTCTCGACAACGGCATGGAGCCCTGGTCGCGCATCTTGCGCACAATTGCCAAAAAACACGGCGTCAAGAAACGCGTTCTCCTCGTGGACGGTGGAAACCTGGCCAGGCTTCTTGGTCACGCGGCAGGATCCCTGACCATAAACAGTACGACCGGATTGCACGCGTTGCGGGCGGACTGTCCGACGAAGGTTCTCGGGATCGCGCTTTATGACATCGAGGGTCTGACATGCCAGAAACCGCTGGACGAGTTCTGGCGCGGTGCCTCCGCACCGGACAAGAACCTTCTGGAAGCACTGGAGCGTTTGCTGGCAGCTTCGATACAGGTCAAAGGCTGTTTCTTCACCAGGGAAGGCCGCGAAGCGGCGGCGGAACTTATGGCCGAACGCATCATTGACGGGACCGTCAATCTGCCGGACGCGCTTTGCGAGGCTCCTCCAAGGCTGGAAAAGGCGCGGTCACGTGGCATCGCAACCACTTTTTCCGAGCAAATAAAGACGCGCGGCAAGATGGAGCGTTGGACTCATGTCTGGCCAGGATGAGTCCCGCAAGTCAGAGCCCGGCATCGACACCTCCGCGCGGCGGGTTCTCTTTCTGCAGGGGCCGCTATCACCGCTTTTCAGGCTGACTGGAAATCATCTCCGAGAGCTCGGCTGTCAGGTGTTCCGGATCAATTTCTGCGCCGGAGACTGGCTACATTGGCACGGAGCGGGATCCAGCAGCTTCAAAGGTCCGCCGCAAGACTGGCCCGAATTCATTGAAGCCTTTTTGTCCGCGCATGGAATTACGGATCTGGTGCTGCACGGCGATCAGCGGCTCTACCACCGGGTCGCTATAGAAAAAGCGCTTCCGCTGGGAATTCAGATTGCCGTGACCGAACTCGGCGCCCTGCGGCCGGGCTGGATGACGCTGGAGAGAAACGGGCTGTCGACGTTGAGTCGGTTTCCGCAGGAGCCCGATGCTGTGCGGACCGTTGCGGACAGAGCAGGGGACGTGGACCTGGAGCCGCTGTTTCCATCCTCCTTCTGGCTGCAAACCGCTCCGGACGTCGTCTACAATCTGACGAACGTGTTTTCGAAGCCGCTATATCCGAACTATGTTCGCCATACGATCTACCCGCCGCTGGAGGAGTATCTGCGCGGCGCAGTGCGGCTCCTGCGGGAAAAAAGCCGGACCGCAGAAGCAGAACGCACAATGCAGGCGCTTCGGAATACGGGCGCCAGATATTTTGTTTTGCCGATCCAGCTTGAAGGCGATTTCCAGCTTCGCAGGCACTCTCCGTATGAAAGCTTTTCTCAGGTTCTGGACATTGTGTTCAAATCGTTTTCCGAGACGGCGCCCGTTGACGTGCATCTGGTATTGAAAAGCCATCCACTCGATGTCGGATTTGAGAAATGGCCGGAGGTATCGAACGCATTGGCCCGCCAGCATGGCCTGAGTGATCGAATGCATTATCTCGATGGCGGCGGCCTGTCGAAACCTCTTGAGGCTGCGGCTGGCGTGGTGACGCTCAACTCGACCGCCGGCCTGGAAGCCTTGCAGGCGATGGTGCCAGTCAAAACCCTGGTGCCGGCCCATTACGACATTGAGGGACTGACACACCAAGGAGACCTCTCCGGTTTCTGGAATGATCCGCAGAGCCCTGACCCGTCGCTCCTGAACGCTTATATTCGCGCATTGGCAGCGACCACCCAGATTCGCGGGTCGATTCATAACCGGGAGGGTGTGTCCGTCGCTGCCCGGAATATCGCGGATCGTATCGTAAAACGTGAGCTCAACCCGCTTGGAGCCTTTGTCGAGCCGCCGCCAAGGCTTGAAAAAGCGCGTAAACTCGGGGTGCCGCTGTGAATATGCGCACCAAGGGCCCGAAAATTCTCTTCGGAGCGGATCCTTTGCTCGTGAAGTGGAAGGCGCGTATCAAGGCCGCTCTTCAAGAGCGAGAAGCGAAAGAGGAGATCCAGGGGCAATTGTATGTCGCCGCCGCACCCGAGCGTCTGCCAATGGTCGTTGACCTGGCGGTGCGAAAAGCAGCGGGCCTTCTTCTCGTGCTTCCGGGGCCGACACCAATTGACGCCAAACGCATTCCTGCCAGCCTCATTCTTCTGCCAGTGGCAAAACCTGGCGATGAGGATCTGAGTAAGCCCTGGGAGCTCCTTGTGCGCGCCTGCGCGGAGGCGGTCGTGACAGACGGGGCTGTGGGAGGGGCCGATCAGCAATTCGTCAGCACCTGGCGTTCCCTTGGCCTTTCATGCGCGTTGGCCGGAGAGCCTGAACTTTCTGCACGCGGCGGCGAGGATCTGGAAGGTTTGCTCTCGAACCGAAAGCACACAGGGGAGGCAAGTGGGGGCAGGCAAGCAATTGACGAGATGTCCGGAAAGCGCGGCATCGCACCGGAGAGTGTGCTGGACTCCATACTGACCCAAAACTCGGTCTGGTTTTCGCCTTATACCGGACAGCCGGTCGACTGGCCCGAAGCCCTGCAAATCTTCCATACCATCCAGTCGAGCTGGCAGGAAAACCACCGCGCAAGCCATTGTTATGGAGCCCAATACTGGAACCACCCCTCGATCCGGGCAACCTTCGCCGGCAGGGGCGGAGACGTGTCATTTCACGAAACCCGGGAAGAAACGATCGCGGCAGCAAGCCGAAGCGGCGGTCAGGTTTTGTCCTGGGCAGGACGGACGGATGCGGCATTTGAAGAGGCTTGCTTGGAAGCAGAAATTCCGCTCTTGCGGATCGAGGACGGGTTCCTGCGGTCTGTGGGGCTGGGGGCGGGCCTCGCACGTGGCGCGATGCTTGCCGTGGACGACCTTGGTATCTACTACGACCCGTCCCGGCCAAGCCGGTTGGAAGTGCTGCTGAAAGACTATGAACTCTCGGAGGAGGAAAAGCATCGTGGCAAACATCTGGTTGAACTGATCGGTGCCGCCCGCGTGTCGAAATATAATTTCGGCAAATCTCGCAAGTTTTCCTTTCCTGCCGGAAGAACCGCGATCCTGGTCCCGGGACAGGTCGCGGATGACGCCGCGATCCGCAAGTCGATGTCTGCGACAATCGACTGTGCCAATACGCCGAATGTGAATCTGGATCTGTTAAAACTGGTGCGCGCCCGGCATCCGGACGCCTATCTGGTTTTCAAGCCGCACCCGGATGTGGAAACTGGATTGCGCAAGGGCAAGGTCGACCGGCAAACGGCGTTGAAATACGCCGATGAAATTGCCGAGGATGCCAACATCATCGATCTGATCGAAGCGGTCGACAGTGTCGAAACCTTCTCTTCGCTTTCCGGCTTCGAGGCGATCCTCCGCGGCAAGAAGGTGACCGTGCATGGGGCGCCGTTTTATGCTGGCTGGGGATTGTGCGAGGATCTGACGGATATTCCGGGCAGGGGACGCACCCGCAGCCTGCCGGAACTGGTCTATCTGGCTTTGGTCAAATACGCCCGTACGGTCGACCCGGTCTCTCTGCTACCCTGCACGCCAGAATTCCTCGTGGCGAGACTGAGTGAACAGCGTGGAGACCGGAGACATCTTCTTGTCACGGCCTTGAAGCGTCATTCATCCTGGCTCGGACGCAAACTGGGCATTTGAACTCTCATGAGACTTTCAATTCATTAGAATCCGCTCGAAATCCGGGCGACCCGGAAGAAGGAAAGGCCATGACGAACCGATATGACAGAGTCATCGTGCTGACAGGCGCCAGTGGCGGCATCGGCCAAGCGCTGGCCAGGGAATTTGCCGGCCCGGGAACCTTTCTGGCGCTGATCGGGCGTGACGAAGGGCGGCTCGGACCGGTCCTGGCAGACATACGTGCACTTGGCGCGGAAGGGGAAGCCGCGGCGATCGACATTCGGGATCGGGAAAAGCTTCACGCTTACCTGAGCGATCTCGATGCGCGTAATCCCGTTGATCTCGTGATTGCCAACGCGGGGGTCACAGCCGGTCTCGGTCCGGACCGGACCCGTGAAAGCGACGCTGACAGTGATCGGCAGATCGACGTGAATTATCGCGGAGTGGTCAATACCGTTTCAGGTGCCGTCGATGCCCTGCAAACTCGCGGTCGGGGACAGATCGTTCTGATTTCCTCGCTGGCGGGCATACGCGCTCTTCCGGATATGCCGAGTTACAGCGCAACCAAGGCAGCGATCATCGCCTACGGCCACTCTCTGCGCGGCTGGCTAAAAGCCTACGGCGTCTCGGTGACGATCATATGTCCGGGCTTCGTGACGACACCTATGTCCGCCAGGCACAAGGGTTCAAAGCCTTTTGAAATGTCCGCCGAGAAGGCCGCTAGATTGATGCGGCGCGCGATAGAACGCCGGCGCGCCTTCTACGCCTTTCCGTTTTTGCTGGCATTCGGCATACGGCTGCAGAATCTGTTGCCGCCCATCCTGGGCGATCTGTTCCTGGGCGGATTTTCAGCGGAGATCGAGCGCGATCCGCGTTACCGGGACCCATCATCTGACACATAACGGAAAAAACGGCCGCTGCGAGGGCCGCCGGGTTACCTGGCGGCCTTGATCAGCCGATCCACCGCCGTCCCGTCGGCGCGCATGGCATCAAGCTCGGCAGCTGTTGTTTCGACGGCCCGGACAATCTGTTCTTCAGTGTGTTCGCTCGTTATGAAAAAGCGGATGCGCGCGGATTTTTCCGGAACGGCCGGAAAAATGATCGGCAGGGCATTGATGCCTTTTGCAAGCAAGCGATTGGACAGTGTTGCCGCACCGGCGGAATCGCCGACGATAACCGGAATGACAGCATATCCCGTGCTCGGTCCGGTGTTCAGACCTGCCTCTTTCGCCAGTTTGAGAAACAGCGAGCCGTTTTTCTGCAAACGCTTCACCCGCTCCGGCTCCTGTTCCAGAAGTTCCGCAGAAGTGATGGCAGACCCGGCAAGCGCGGGGGACAGGCCAACGGAAAAGACGAAGCCTGGCGCCGTAACCTTCAGATAGTCGCACAGAACTTTCGAGCCGGCGATATAGCCGCCGCAGGACGAAAAGGTCTTGCTGAGCGTTCCCATCCAGATTTCGACTTCGGTCGGATCGATCCCGAAATGCTCGGAGATGCCATGGCCGGTTTCGCCCAGAACACCGATCGAATGCGCTTCGTCCACCATCAGCCAAGCGTCATAGGACTGCTTGAGTTTGACGATCCTCTTGAGATCGGGGAAATCGCCGTCCATCGAATATAGGCCCTCGACGGCAATCAGAACTTTTTCGAATTTGTGCCGGTGATCGGCCAGCATTTTTTCCAGCGCATCGAGATCGTCATGCGGAAAATTCATGCGGGTTGCGCCGGAAAGCCTGACACCTTCGGCAATCGAGTTGTGCACGTAGGAATCTGTCAGAACCAGATCCCCCTTCTGCATCAAATGCCCGATGGTTGTGACATTGGTGGCATGGCCCGAAACCATGACAATGGCGGCTTCAACTCCGTGGATGCGGGCAAGAGCTGCTTCCAGTTCACCGTGAATGGGCCGTTCGCCGGCGACGATCCTGCTGGCGGAGACACTGGTGCCGAAGCGCTCGACTGCCTCCTTAGCCGCGGCGTTCACCTTGGGGTGTCCGTTCAGTCCGAGGTAGTTGTAGGAAGCAAAATTATCGTAGTTGTGCCCATTTATAAGGCTGGTTTCAGTCGCCAACCCGTCATGCGGCCGGAAAAAGGGATTTTCGATCCCCATCATGTCCGCAGCTGCCCGATGCATCTGCAACTGCTTGACCTGAGGCAATTCCTTGAAGTCGAAAACCTTGCGTTTGGGAGACGTTGCTTGAGCACGCTCGGGCGCTGAGGCTGAACGCCCGCGCGCGGAGCGCCGGTTGGCTTTCAAGCTGTCCATAAGCTTGGCCCGATCATCTGCGCCCATATTGGTCATTCCTTGTTATATCCGGCCCGGCTGCTTTCGGTCAGAGGAAGGAGCCGAGTTCACGGCTCTTGCTCTCGACTTCGGCTGCAACATCGGAAAGGTCGTCCGTTTCGGAGCGGTTGTCATCCATATGCAGGCTGGCGAGCTGTTGGCTCTCGTCCGACATGCCGGAAGCGTTTTCTTCTCCAAGAACACGATTGGCTACCCGGGTGGACAAGTCAATCAGAGTTGCTCCATTGGCCAGTGACATCAGCGGGATGTCGATACCGAGCTGGCGCTCCGCACTCATGCGCAGTTCGAGAGCCATGAGCGAATCCATGCCGATATCCGAAAGTGGCTTGTGCGAGTCGATCTCCTCGGGCGCAATTCGAAGGATCTTGCCGATTTCCGCGGCCAGAAGCTTCGCAACCGTCTGCGCGGCGGTGACCTGATCCATGCCCTGGAGCATGGCAGCCAGATCAATCACGCCGTCCGAACCGGTGTCATCCTCGTCGCCGAGCCCAAGCAGGCTGACAAACGGTGTTCCCACCAGGGCGAGATCCTTGCGCGCTGCCTGCCAGTCGATCCGGGCATAACCGAGCGCCGCAAGGCTCACATCCTTCGACTGTTCCGGCAACGCCAGCAGCGCCATAAGACCGTCCAGGGCTTCCTTGGCCGTCAGAGCATGCCGGCCAAGCTTGCGGGACAGCATTTCGTTGACATCTTCGTTGCGGGCCAGATAGCCGGCGTCGGAGATGGCGCCCCAGGCGACGGCAAGCGCAGGCCTGCCTTCGGCGCGGCGCCTGCGGGCCAGCCCTTCCAGATAGCCGTTCGCGGCCACATAGTTGGCCTGACCGGGATTGCCCACAAGGGTGGTGGCCGAGGAATAGAGAACGAAATGGTCCAGCGGATCGTCTGCTGTCAGACGGTCGAGCAGTTCCGCGCCACGAACCTTTGGCGCAAGCACCCGGGTCAGTCCATCGTGATCCATGTTGGCGATCAGGACGTCGTTCAATACCATGGCGGTGTGGAAGACACCCTTGATCGGTTTTCCGTGCGCACGAATGTCCGAGAGCGCGGTTTTTACCGCATTCTCATCGGTGATATCGCAGGCATGACCCGTGATGTTGACACCGCGTTCCGTCAATTGGGCGAGGACGGACTGAGCTTCCTCGCTTGCATCGCCTCGGCGGCTCAGAACGGCAAGGTTCCGCGCACCGTGGTCGGCAAGCCGGTTCAACAGCGCGGCGCCGAAACCACCGAAGCCACCTGCAATCACATAGGCGGCATCGCCGTCAAAGGCGATGTCGGTTGCCGCCGGAACTGAAGCTGGCACGTCAGGCGGACGAATGACGATCTTGCCGATATGGCCTGCCTGCTGCATCAGACGGAAGGCATCCACAACGTCGGCTGCTTCGAACACGCGATGCGGCAGAGGCCGCAGCGTACCGTCCTCGAACAGCTCGACAAGCCTGACGAAAAGGTCCTCGGCCAGTTTCGGCTGGCGCGTCAGCAGCTGATCGGCGTCGATACCGAAGTAGGTGAGGTTCTGGCGGAAAGGACGCAGACCGATCCGGGTGTTGCCGTAGTAGTCCCGTTTGCCAAGCTCCAGGAAACGCCCGAACGGTTTCAGCACCTCGATGCTGCGTTCCATCGCTTCGCCGAACAGCGAGTTCAGGACCACATCGACGCCGTCGCCGCGGGTTTCTTCAAGAACGGCATCGACGAATGCAAGACTGCGGGAATCCAGCACGACATCCGCCCCGAGAAGCTTCAGCGTGTTACGCTTGTCCTCGGATCCGGCCGTCGCGATAATCTTCGCACCGCGCCATTTTGCAATTTGCAGGGCCGCCAGGCCGACGCCGCCGGCGCCGCCGTGGATCAGCACGGTTTCCCCTTCGGCCAGGTCGGCCAGATGAACCAGAGCATAAAAGGCGGTCAGGAACGTCACCGGAATGGTGGCCGCTTCCTCGGCCGACACCGTCGTGGGCATCGGTGCGCATCCGCTTTCATCGACGGTGACATGAGACGCGAAACAGGCCGGTGCGAAAGTGATGACCTTGTCGCCGGTCTTGAACCGGGTGACGTCGGGACCGCAGGCGACCACATGGCCGCAGCATTCCATGCCAAGGGTCGGGCCGGCAAAGCCGTCTTCCAGGGCCTCTTCCGGCAACAGGCCGAGCGCCCACATGACATCGCGGAAGTTGAGACCGCTGGCTTCAACCGCGATTTCGATATCCTTGCCGGCAAGCTCATGACGTTCAACCGCTTTCCAGGTCAGCTGGTCGAGTGAACCCTGGCGCGTAATGTCAAGCTGCATGGCAGGGCGGGCGCCTTCCGGGAGGGCGGTGTCCGCCAGCACGCCGCCCTTGAGGAGGCGCAGGCCGGATCGCGTTTCGCTGTCGAGAACGATCTCCCGTTCGCAGTTCGCGATAAGGATTTCCTCCGCGACGCGCGCCGCGGCAATACCCGGTTCCAGATCTGGAGAGACGTCGATCAGCTTGAGGTTCGCATCCGGGTATTCATTCATCACTACCCGGCCGAAAGCCCAGATGCCCGCCTGATCGGGGGCAGGCCCCTTGCCGCCGGCGATGTCCTGAGCACCGGCCGGTGCGAGGAGAGTGAATTCACCCTGTTCCGCTCCGAGCGCTTTCAACAGCATCATCATGCTGTAGGCGCGGCCATCGACGGAACTCAGCGCGTCGCCCGGTTTGGCGTAGGCACCGCGCAGGTGAACCAGCCGGCCGTCATGTGCCGCAAGAAGTTGCGAAAGAGCCTCGTCCCGAGCTTCGGGTGGCTGATCCTGACTCTGCTCCAGCGCGGCGCTCCAGATGCCTTCGCCGAGTTGTTCGGTCACTTCGCCCGGAACAAGAAGCGTTGCTGCGTGGCCATGCCGTTCCATGCAGGACTTCAAGCCTTCCGCAAGACGGTGGGCCGGGCCCTCCGCATCTGTCAGAAGCAGGAAAGCCTTCGTTTCCGGAACCGTCTCAGCAGCTTCTTCGCTTTCCACTGCATCGGAACCATCGGCATCCTCGGGAACGCGAGCACAGATCAGATCGGCTTCGATCAACGTGCTTTTGAGAGGAATGGTTTCGATGTTCCTGAGACCGGCGGTTTCAAGGATCTTCGTCCAGTCGCTCTGCTGCCGGGAGATCGGCTCGTCGGCGCTCGATTGCTCATCCCACCAGTTCGACCCGACACCCATGATCAGGTCCGAAAGAGGGTGTGGCAGCGGTTCGGCCGCAAGCACAACACCACCGGGAGTAACCGACCTGGTGAAACGCTTCAGCGTATCCGGATCGATATCGGCAAGCGAAGTATCGAAAAGCACCAGGTCGAAATAGTTCGAGACATCGAATTCCGCTTCGGTCGGCTCCAGGAAGGTCGTGGCGGAACTTCCCTGCCAGAGACGCTCACCGCGGCCGACGGCGGAGGATGTCGCATCCGTAACCGTCAGGGCCATGTGGGTCGGATCGAGGTCCATGTCGAGGTTTGCGGCGAGACCGCCACTGGCACCCACGAGAAGCACCCGGAAAGCCTGATCCTTCGGCCAGGTCGCGAAAATCGACCGGGCGCTGCTCTGCAGCGCTGTCGACAATGCCCGTTTGCCGGGAGAGGAGGATCGATAGGCGTCGAAAAGGCTTGAAGCGTATAGCTTGGCGGCCGTTTCTTCCAGTCCTGACGTGAATATGTCGGTCAGACCCGTCCAAAGTCGGGCGAGAAGGGCGGCTTCAGAGATATGTTCTCCACCGCCATCCGTAAGGGCCTGAAGCAGATCGTGCGCCGCAGGATGCCCTGCAGGATCCTCAAGCCGGAAACCCTCGTCCGTTTCTTCGCACAGACCACTTTCCGAAAGCCACGCCAGCATGCTGGCTGCAAGCGGCGCTGCGGTTTCGTGCAGTTCGCCCGCTGAAACGAGTTCGGCGACACGGATAGGCCTGTCACCGAACTTGCCGAACAGCGTGTGGTGAGAAATTGCCCTGCCGAGAGCTTCGATCAGAACGCGGCTGTCGTCCGGTTCCTGCTCTTCGGAACCGGCAAGATCCAGTCTTGCCGCGAGGTCTGCGAGTCCTTCGAAGGTCTTCTGCAGCGGAGAAATCCGCTCCGGGTCGGGAAGAACGGTGGCGATCTGCCGATAAACGAGGTCATCCGGCCGCGTGTCCTGACCGAGTGTGACCGCCTTGAAGCGCGCCTTGTTCAGGCGTGCAACAGTCTGTCCGTCCGCGTCCAGGAATTCGAAACTTGCCTCGATCGATCGCGGGGAGGCCTTCGTGACTTCGATGCTGACTGATGCCGGATGGGTTTCAGGCGCCAGAAGGCGCAGGGTTCCAAGCCTGATAGGCAGAAACGACGTGTTTTGCGGAACACCCTTGACGCCGTCAAGAAGGGCAAAGAGCCCGTGAAAACCGGCGTCGACCAATGTCGGGCACAACACGAAAGGCAGCTTTTCCAGGCTGGGGTCCTGGCCCAGCAGGTCCACGGTGGCAGTCGTGTCTGAATGTTTGACCACGCGATGGGCACGCCGGAAGGCCGGGCCGTAATTCAGGCCGAAACTTTCCGTGATCTTGTAAAGCGTTTCATGATCGAGAACGGAAACGCTGTCCGTGCCGGCTTTGAGCCAGGGCTTTCTGGAAGTGGTCGAGGGTGTAATGAAGGTTCCACGAGCATTCAACGACCAGTCGTTGTCTGACAGCCGTGGCCGGGACAAAATTTCGATCACATTGTCGTCGGATGAAATCCGGACCTGTGTTTCCCAGACCTCGTCGCCATCAATTACCAGCGGGCGCACGATGTCGAAATCGCGCAGTTCGATCTGATCGCCCCTGGTCCAGCGCAAGGCTGCCCTGAGGCACATTTCGATGTAACCGGCGGCGGGAAAGACCACACTTTCTTCGACCTTGTGATCATGCAGGAACGGCAGGGAACCGCTGTCGATATGGTTGAACCACTCGGCAGTGTCCTTGCGCAGCCGGTATCCCAGCAGCGGCCAGGTCTGGCCGAACATGAAATCGACCTGTTCCGGGGTGCTTTCCGGGCGATACTCGGAATTCTGCCATGGATAGGACGGCAAGCCGGTCCGCTGTGCAGGCTTCGGTCCGACGTATTTCTCCAGATCCGTTTTACCGCCATGGGCAAGGATCGAGGCGGCGATCCGGTCGAGCGGATTGCCTGCGGGTACAGCCGATTTTTTGGAAGGTTCCTTGAGCGTTTCGAGAAACTTGGCTTTCTTGCCCTTGGCTCTCAGAACGTCGTTGATATAGGTGCCCAGCACCGGTTTCGGCCCGATTTCCACCAGAACGCTGAAATCGTCGGCGGTCATGTTTTCAATCGCGGCGGCGAAGAGGACCGGTTGGCGGACATTCTTCCACCAGTAGTCATTCGAAACGCTGACGCTTTTTTCGTCAGGTGTCACGGTCGAATAGAACGGCAGCGTGGCTTCGCCCGGATCAAGTCCATCCAATGCGGCCAGAAGCGGTTCCCTGATCGGGTCCACGAGGGCACTGTGGAACGGATAGGCGAGGTTGAGGCGGCGCATCGCCCATTTTTTCTTGCGGGCAAACTTGGAAAAAGCGTCCAGGCTGTCGCTGTCGCCGGAGATTGTCACGCTGCGCGGGCTGTTGTCGGCTGCAAGTTCAAGGCGGGGGAGGCCGCTTTCCTTGATGGCCGCAACCGCCTGATCCGCAGACAGCAAGAGAGCGCCCATGGACCCGAGGTCACGGACGACTTCCTGCTCGCTGGAGCGGGCCCGGATGACACGCACAGCCTGTTCCAGATCAAGAGCGTCGGCGCACCATGCCGCGGCGACTTCGCCGACGGAATGCCCGGTTGTGCCTGCAGGCGTAATGCCGCGTTTGCGGAGCGACTCCACGATGCCGATCTGAATAGCGAACAGCAGCGGTTGGGCAATTTCCGACCGCTCCAGATCGCTTTCAAGATCCTCGGCAAACAAGGTGGTCACCAGAGACCAGCCGCTCAGACCCATGAAGATCCTGTCGACTTTGTCGAATGCTTCCCGGAAGGAGGCATCCGCCTGATAGGCTTCCTGGCCCATTCCGGCCCATTGCGAGCCGTTTCCGGAAAAGACGAAACCGACTTTTGCATTCGCCTTGATGATGCTTCCCGACACAAGGTCGGGCAGTTCTTCGCCGTTTTCGGAGAAAGAGCGCAGAGCGTCGAGCTTTTCCTGCCTCGACTTGCCCAGAACGACCAGACGTTCGGAAAGCAGGTCGCGGCTGTGGGCGCTGGAGGCGATGAGGTTGCCCGTGGCGTCCTCACCGGCGTTGTCGAACCGCTTCAGGTAGCGTCCGGCAAGCTCCTGCAGAGCCTCTTTGGAACGGGCGCTGATAATGAGGGGTGCGTCTTCCTGCGTCGTCGTTTCGCTTGCCGGAACCGGGTCCGGATCGCCGATGACGGCATGTGCGTTGGTGCCGCCGAAGCCGAAGGAGTTGACACCGGCAAACCTGCGGTCTTTCGAAGGCTGAAGATCAATTGCCTCGCCGGCGACCTTGAGATTGAGTTCTTCGAACGGAATATCCGGGTTGGGCGTCTTGAAATGCAGCGACTTCGGAAACAGATCCTCCTTAAGGGCCATCACGGCCTTGAGGAGGCCGACAAGCCCGGAAACCGGTTCCAGATGGCCGACATTGGTTTTGACCGACCCGATCGGCAGGACGTCGCTGCGTTTTTGCCCGATCACCTTGCCAAGCGCATCTGCCTCTGCAGGATCGCCGACCCGGGTTCCAGTGCCGTGCGCCTCGACGAACGCCAGCTTTGCCGGATCGATACCGAGCCCTTCGTAAATCTCGCGCAGCAAATCAGCCTGCGCATAGGGGGAAGGCAGGGAAAGACCGACGGTGCGCCCGTCGGCGTTGATGCCTGTCGCCAGCAATTTGCCGTGGCTTTTGGAACCTTCAGGCATTCCGGCACGCGCGGCGCGCAGGATGATCACAGCGCCCCCCTCCGAGCGCACATAGCCGTCACCATTGGCATCGAATGCCTGGCAGAGCCCGGTCTGGGAGAGCATGGTCGCGCGCGAAAATCCGACGAAGGCGAACGGGCTGAGGAGCAGGCTGACGCCGCACACGATGGCGGTATCAATCTGACCGCTCTCTATCGCCGAGACGGCTTCATGCAGAGCGACAATCGATGAGGAACAGGCGGTATCGACCGTGAAGCTCGGCCCTCTCAGGTCGTAAATATAGGAAATTCTGTTGGAGACGATCGACAGGGTGTTGCCTGTCATGAACTGCATGTCCGCCATGGCCGGATCGACCAGAAAGCGGTGATGGTAATCCAGCGAGGATGCGCCGACATAAACCCCGGTTGACGTGCCCGCCAGATCGCTCGGCCGGATATTGGCGTGTTCCAGAGCTTCCCAGACGAGTTGCAGCAACAAACGCTGTTGCGGATCCATCTGTACGGCTTCGCGTGGCGAAATGCCGAAAAAGGAAGGATCAAAACCCCAGACATCATCCATTTGCCCGGCTGCCCAGGTGTAGGTCTTGCCGGAGGTGGATTGAAGCGGATGGCCGAATCGCGCCAGCGGCCAGCGGTCGGCGGAAACAGATGTGACGGCGCATTCACCGTTTTTCAGAAGTGACCAGAATTCGTCAGAATCTTTGGCTCCGGGAAGCCGACTGGAATAACCTAAAATGTCGATGTTTGAGGTAAGCGACGCCACAGAACAACCTGTTTTTATTGGTTAGGGTAGATCAAGTTATTGAATTTTAGACAATATTATAGTCACAGAATAGTCATTTTTTCAGGGCTCCCTCAACGTCAGATCCGCATGCGATTGGCCTATCCTGCATAGTGCCAAGCGCAAGCTTATCCCAAGCCCCAGTCTGATTCCACCGACCGTTGCCTTCTCTATCCGGGAACCATTAGCCCAAGAGGGAAAATTGTGGAAGGCATTTAGCGCAAAAAGAGCATGCGTTTTGTAAGTAATGCCTAATTCATACGACAATCGCGGTAATTTTGTGGAATACGCTTGGGAAATATACAGCCCGTACAGCACGTTCGGCGTGTAATCGTGCAAAACGCTTCATAATAAAAAGCACCCCGCAATCGCTTGAGCGCGGGATGCCCTGGAAGGAGGGTGTGAACAACTGCCTCGCGACGCGCCGTGGCCCGGTCTTGTCGTCGCGTATTTGCTTTTAAACGTTGCTGTCCGGAAACGAGGCCTTGCGCTCTGTCATGAAAGCCTGCAGCGCCTCATCTGTTCCGGGATCGAGTTCCGGCCCGGTATAGGCAGCAAGCTGCTCTTTCCAGCGGGCATTTGCACGCCGGGAAGCATCAAGTTCGCCATCGGCAAGCCATTGTTCGTAGGAGTTGTTGTCTGCTATGGCAGACCGGAAGAAGGCGCTTTCGAAATTCCGCTGGGTATGCGCGGCACCCAGGAAGTGTCCTCCCGGTCCGACTTCCTGCAGAGCATCCATTGCAAGGCTTTCGTCCGACAGATCTATTCCCTTTGCCAGAACATGCATCATGCCCAACTGGTCGGCATCCAGAACAAATTTTTCGTAGGACGAGCACAGTCCGCCCTCGAGCCAACCAGCCGAATGCAGTGCGAAATTCACACCCGACTGCACGGTTGCCAGGATGGTTTGGGTGGATTCCTGCGCCGACTGTGCATCCGGAAGTTTTGACGCGGTGAAGGAACCGCCGGACCGGAACGGCAGGTTGACACGCCTGGCGAGTTTGGCGGCGCCGTTGAGGAGGAGCGACCCTTCGGGGCTTCCGAAGGTCGGTGCACCCGACTGCATGGAAATGGAGCTGACGAAAGCGCCGAACACCACCGGAGCGCCCGGACGCACAAGCTGTGTCAGCGCACAGCCCGCCAGGGCTTCCGCAAGCACTTGGGACAGCGTGCCGGACACTGTCACCGGGCTCATGGCGCCAGCCAGGATGAACGGCGAGACAATGCAGGCCTGGTTGTGGCGCGCATAGACTTTCAGGGCACCGAGCATGGTCGCGTCGAATACCAGCGGTGAATTGGCGTTGATCAGCTGTATCATGACGCAGTTCTGATCGACGAAGTCCTCACCGAAAGTGATCTGGGCCATCCTGACGGAATCTTCCGCCCGCTCCGGCGCGGTGACCGACCCCATGAACGGCTTGTCGGAATATTTGATATGGGAATAGACCATATCGAAATGGCGCTTGTTCACCGGCAGGTCCACCGGCTCGCAGACCGTCCCGCCGGAATGGTGGAGCCAGGGGGACATATAGGCGAGTTTCACGAAATTCCGGAAATCCTCGATCGTACCGTAGCGGCGGCCCTGGTCGAGGTCGGTAACGAATGGCGGGCCGTAGACCGGTGCAAAGACCAGATTATTGCCGCCAATCTCGACATTGCGGGCCGGATTGCGGGCATGCTGCGTGAATTGCGCCGGCGCCGTCTTGAGAATCTCGCGCAGCATCCCCTTGGGAAACCGCACACGTTCGCCCTCAACTTCCGCCCCGGCGATCTTCCACAGGTTCAGGACTTCCGGATCTTCGCGAAACTCCAGGCCGATTTCCGCAAGAATGCGGTCGGCATTGGCCTCGATCAGCTCCGCGCCTTCGTCGCTGAGCACGTCATAGACCGGAATGTTTCTGGAAATATAGGGAACGGATTGGCCGCCCGGGCCAGCTTGCCGCCGCTCGCGGCGTGCATTTCTTCCTCGGCGGCCTGATACGGCGGCGTCTGACATTCTAAGGCTCCCAAGATGGAATTTCGTCTATTGCAGTCTTCACCAGCTCATGCGGCGGTCAGGGTCCAGATGCGTCTTAACCTACTCTAATTCCGGCATCGAGGTCCCGGAGTATTTCCTTTGTTCTTGCGCAGACACTGTCATGGCGGAAACCAGGTTGGAAAGTTTTGCCCGTTTTGACCCTGGTACAGCCAGCGCGCACCGCGCGAAGCGCTTCCGGGCAAGCGGCCGATATTTTCAAGGGGACGGTATTTCGGTTCGGCGTGTCGTCGTGACACTGCCGGCATGACGCAATTAAGCTATTTTGCCGGAGAATCTGCCGCGATACTGCCCGTCGGAAAAGGAACGTCCGGGGCCGGCCTATGGGAACCGGTATTCGGATCGGCATTTTCCGTCGCGGATCTAGGGTGGCGGCAGAAGCGCGGCATTGGCGCATTGCAGCCAACCCATTGAAAAGGAATGAAAGATGTCAGCATTTCCTGGCAAGGCAAAAGTCGTCATTGTCGGCCTGGGCGGTATTGTCGGAGCTTCGGTGGCCCATCACCTCATCGAACGCGGCTGGGACGATATCGTTGGCATCGATAAATCCGGCATTCCCACTGACATCGGCTCGACGGCGCACGCGTCCGACTTCTGCTACACGACGAGCCATGATTATCTCTCCGTCTGGACCACCCAGTATTCCATCGATTTCTTCGACAGGATGGGTCATTACGCCCGCGTCGGTGGCCTGGAAGTCGCGCGCACCGGCGACGACGCCTGGATGGAGGAAATCAGACGCAAGGTGACTTCCGGCAAGGCCTTCGGCACGAATGTGCGGTTGGTCACGCCTGCCGAGATCAAGGAAAAATTCCCGCTGATCGAGGAGGACATGGTCCAGGGCGGCATGTGGGACCCCGACGCCGGCCTCGTCATTCCGCGTTCACAGACCGTGGCGGGCAAACTCGTCGATGAGGCCGAGAAAACCGGCAAGCTGAAGGCCTTCGCCAACACCCCCGCCCAGTCATTGATCGTGGAAGGCGGACG
This sequence comes from uncultured Roseibium sp., assembly GCF_947496995.1. GTDB lineage: Bacteria > Pseudomonadota > Alphaproteobacteria > Rhizobiales > Stappiaceae > Roseibium. The sequence continues at coordinate 576,144 of NZ_CANMFD010000002.1, read as the reverse complement.
CATCAAGGGCGTCGTCACCCATCGTGGCACGATCATGGCCGACCACGTCATCGTCTGCGCCGGTCTCTGGGGCCGGCTGATCGCGAACATGGTCGGCGAAGATCTGCCGGTGATGCCCGTCGATCACCCGCTCACATTCTTCGGTCCCTATAACGAGTTCGAAGGCACCGGCAAGGAAATCGGTTTTCCGCTGCTGCGCGACCAGGGCAACTCCGCCTACATGCGCGACACCGGCGACCCCCGGACTGCGGAAGGCGGGCAGATCGAGTGGGGTTTTTACGAGCCGGACAATCCGCGCATGTGCCACCCGCGCGACCTTCTGGAAAAGGATCAGGCGCGCCTGTCTCCCTCGCAACGCGATCTGGAGATGGAACAGGTCATGGAGCCGCTCGAACGCGCCATGGAACTGACCCCGATCCTCGGCGAGATCGGTTACAACGAGGGCCATTCCTTCAACGGCCTTTTGCAGGTTTCAGCCGGAGGCGGTCCGTCCTGCGGCGAAAGCCAGAAGGTGCGCGGTCTCTGGTATTGCATAGCCATCTGGGTCAAGGACGGTCCGGGATACGGCAAGCTGATTGCCGACTGGATCACCGATGGTCAGACCGGGATCGATCACGCGTCCATCGACTATTCGCGTTTCTATCCGCATCAGCTCACCGAGGACTTCATCGAGGGCCGTTGCTACGAGGCCGCCCAGAAGATCTATTTCCCGGCGATCCACCCGCGCGAACCCTATGCAAGCGGCCGGAACGTCAAGCGCTCTCCTTTCTATGAGCGCGAGGTGGAACTCGGCGGCCATTTCATGGAACTCGGCGGCTGGGAGCGCGCCCACGGATATGCAGCCAACGAGCATCTGCTTGAAAAATATGGCGACAGGGTCCCGGTTCGCGAAAACGAGTGGGACAACCGCCATTTCTGGCGCGTCTCAAATGCAGAACATCTGGCGCTGAGCGAGGATTGCGGCATCATCAACCTGTCGCATTTCTACATGTTCGACGTTGAAGGCCCGGATCATGTAGCGCTGATGGAATGGCTGTGTGCTGCCAGGATCGGCAGCGACGCCAATATCGGCAAGGGGATCTATACCCACTTCCTCGATGACGCAGGCAATGTCCGGGCGGATCTGACGGTTTTTCGCATGGCCGATCGCTGCCGTATCGTCGATGGCGCCGATGCTGGCCCGCGCGACTATCACTATGTGAAGCGCATTGCCGAGGACAAGGGCTTCGACGTCACCGTGACCGACGTCAGCGAAACCTACACGACCATCGGAATCTGGGGACCGAACGCGCGCGCGAACCTGAAGAAGGTGGTCTCCGATCCGGATGCGTTGGACCCTGAAAACTTCCCGTTCGCGGCAATCAGGCAACTTGAAATTGCCGGGAAAGCCGTAACCGCGCTGCGCCTCTCATATGTTGGCGAACAGGGCTGGGAACTGCATATGAAATACGAGGACGGTCTGGCCGTCTGGGATGCCCTGCGCGCCACCGGCGTGATGGCAGTCGGCGTGGAGACCTACGCCAACTCGCGTCGCATGGAAAAGAGCCTGCGTCTGCAGAATGCCGACCTACTGACCCAGTATAATCTCTATGAGGCCGATCTCGCCCGGCCCAAGGTCAAGGAGGCCGACTTCCGCGGCAAGGCAAAGCATGTGGAATACAGGGCGCGAGAACATCAGCCCGCCATGCTCTGCACCCTGGTCATGACCGAAAACACGGATGCGGACGGCGTGAAGCGCTATCCGGTGGGTGCCATGCCGGTGATCGATCCGCAGACTGGAAAGACGCTGGTCGACAGTCTCGGGCGGATTTCCTACACGACCTCGGTCGCCTTCGGCCCGACCATCGGAAAGAACATCGCGCTTGCCTACCTGCCGCACGACTATTGCCAGGTCGGCCGCAAGCTCAATGTCGAATATTTCTGCGAAACCTATCCGGTTGAAGTGGTCGCGGTCGGTTACAAACCGCTTTACGATCCGGAAAATCTCAAACCGAGAAGTTGATGCACGCAGATGCGCAGACCCTTAACCTTTGGTGGGCTCTGATAACAAATGCCCCAGGCGGGCGGCCAATGAAAAAGTGAAAGACGAAACTTGATGTCCAAGCTGGAAGATCTTCTGGCCCGAAATGGCGCTCTGCTTGCTGACGGCGCGACCGGAACCAACCTCTTTGATATGGGCCTTGTGTCCGGCGACGCCCCGGAGCTCTGGAACACGGACGAGCCGGAAAAGATCAGGGCGCTCCACCAGTCGTTCGTCGATGCCGGCTCCGATATCATCCTGACCAACACCTTCGGCTGCAATCGCCATCGGCTGAAGCTGCACAACGCTCAGGGCCGGGTGAAGGAGTTGAATATTGCCGCTGTGAAGCTGGCCCGTGAGGCCGCCGACACCGTGGACCGGGAGGTCCTGATCGGCGGCTCCATCGGTCCGACCGGTGAACTTTTCCAGCCGCTGGGCGCACTGAGCTACGAAGAGGGCGTCGCCGCGTTCAGGGAGCAGATCGAAGCTCTGGCGGAAGGCGGGGCGGATATCCTCTGGGTCGAGACCATGTCGGCTGTCGAGGAGATGAAGGCTGCGGCGGAAGCCGCGGAGGGCTTTGGTCTGCCGCTGGTGATCACGGCGAGTTTCGATACCGCCGGCAAGACGATGATGGGGCTGGCGCCGAAGGGGCTGGGGGACCTTCAGACGCAATTTGCCTGCACGCCTGTCGCGATCGGTTCCAATTGCGGGGTCGGCGCCTCTGATCTTCTGGCCGCGATCATGGACATTACCGAGGCCTATCCCGAAGCGATCGTGGTCGCCAAGGCCAACTGCGGCATTCCGCAGATCCGCGGCGACGAGGTCGTCTATACCGGCACACCCGATCTCATGGCCAGATACGCGCATATGGCTCTTGATGCCGGTGCGCGGATCATCGGTGGCTGCTGTGGCACCTCGCCGGTCCATCTGGCGGCCATGCGTCAGGCGCTCGATAGCCATCAGGCCGGAAAGCGGCCGGAACTTGCGGAAGTCATTTCAGAAATCGGCCCGCTGGTGTCACCTCCCAACAGGGAAGCCGACGCAGCACGGGCCGAGAGCGAGGGCGGAACTGGCCGCCGCCGCGGCCGCCGGAGAAGCTGAGAGGCCTGGATGGCTGCTGAACAAGTCCACCAGCGTTCAATCGACCTTCGTCAGGGGCTGTTTCAGCAGCTTCCGGGCGTTGCCTTGTCGTAGGCTTCGCTTGTTTCCTTCAAACTCGCGGAAACGATGCCCATGGGCTGGTAGGGCGGATCGGTCTGCATGCCGAGATTGGTCATGTGGATCTTGTAGCAACCGGTAAAGACCTTGCTTGACCCGTCCGTCCGCTTCGCCGACAGCACCACGGGAACATTCCAGTAGATCTGGCCGGCCCCCGGATCGGGGTCCGAATTGCCGAACTTCACCGAGACGCTTTCGGTATCATCGTATCCCTTGGTCCATTTTTCGAAATCCGCAGGCGCCATGTCCGGTTGGAAATAACTGTAGGCCTGGACGTAGAACTTGTTGTTGATCGCGTAATAATAACTCTCGATCAGTTTTTCCGGTGTCGACCGGTCGTCCATATAAGTCCAGTTGCCGGTCTGCGCTGCGGCCGGAACAACAGACGCAGCGGAGGCCAGAACCACGGCAACGGAAACGGCAAGGAATTTACGAAAAAGCGGGAATTGAGCCATCGGACTCTCCTGATTGAAACGCGATTGTAGCCGTATTTTTTACAAGCATGGCCGCCAACAGGTTGTCAGAAGCTTACCGAAATGTCCGAAAGCGTGAGAAACCCGTTGCCGGTTGCAATTCACCTAATTTGACGTTTACGTAAGATGAGTTGAAAAAAAGACGTTAATCTTGGGAGTTGTCGGGAAAATGCAGCCGGTCATGAACGCACAGGAAATCATGGAGATGCTGGATCGGGAGTTCCCGCAAATCCATGCCGGGGGCAGGGTCTATTCCATCGACAGTGTCTCTTCGGGGCAGGTTGTCCTGCGTCTGACCGCCAATGAAATGCATCTTCGGCCCGGCGGAACGGTATCGGGCCCATCCATGATGGCGCTGGCCGACCTTGCAGCCTATGTGGTGATCCTTGCCCATATCGGACCCGTGGCGCTGGCGGTCACCACAAGTTTGAACATAAACTTCCTGCGCAAGCCCGGACCGGGCGATCTGCTTTGCACCTGCCGGCTGCTCAAGCTTGGAAAGCGGCTTGCGGTGGTGGAATGCAGTCTTGCCGGGGAAGGCGAGGAAGAGCTGGTGGCGCATGCGACGGCCACCTATTCGGTCCCGCCCCGCTGACCAGGCCGATCCGAGGCCGCCGCCATCTTCGAAGCCATTCACTCTGCCAGCGCGCGTTGATCCCCGGTAAAGTCGGAGTAGGGGGGCGTTCAGGGGAAACTCAGGCCGATTGCCGGGGCTCTTCCTGTTTGAAAAGGCCTTCCAGGTCGCTTGAGTATTCAACCACCTGACCGCGTCCTCTGCGTTTTGCGGCATAGACCGCCAGGTCGGCACGGTGGAGGACCGCTTTTTGCGTGTCACCCGGTTCGGACAGATACGCGCCGACGCTCAGACTTGGTGTGTAGTTCTGCCCCTGGTAGCGGAAAGGCACCTTGATCCTGTCCATGAGGCGTCCGTAGAGATGCTGGAAATCGGCCTCGTCGATATCCCGGCAAATCACGATAAATTCGTCTCCACCGAAGCGGCCGACCATGTCGTCGGAATTTCTGACGCTTTGCCGCAAGATGTCGGCGATATGCTTGAGAAGGCGGTCGCCGCAGGCATGACCGAACCGGTCATTGACCTGCTTGAAGAAATCGACGTCCACGAAGAGGATGCCGAGACGTTGCGTCGATGCCGAGGCGTCGAAAAGCTGGTCGAGCGTTTCGGAGATTGAATTGCGGTTCAAGATCCCCGTCAGCTGGTCATATTTCGTCAGTTCCAGCAGACGCATGTCGCGGTTGCGGAGTTGCTGCGTTCTGATCACGAAGGCGGCGGCGGGGAGCGCCAGGATCAGGCTGGTGGCAAAGATCAGGATCCAGCTGATCTCCTCGAACGAATCCTCAAGCGCGTCTTCAAGTTCGCTGACGTCCACATAAACCTCGATTGACCCGATCCGCTCGCCGTTGGGCAGGGTTGCGGGAAAAAAGGCTTCGACGATCGTGTCCGGACCGCTGCGCTGGCCACGCTCGTCAGTATGATGAATTGCGAAAACCGGCTCGCCTGTACGGTAGACTTCAATTGCCTTGTTCTGACTGTCCTCAATCGTTACGGGGTCGGTCGTGTTCGAGACGAAGATGCGCTGGCCGTCTTCATCGAAGAATTCGAAATGCAACATGTCGACCATGCTGAAGGATTTCTCCAGCTGTCTGATTTCCTCTTCGGAAAGAGCGCCCTCGACGAACATCTGGTGCGCGTTCGGAATTTTGCCGAAAAACTGATCGGACCAGACCGCCGTCTTGGTTTCGGCGTGCCTGAGGATCGATGAACTGACCTGCCAGTCCAGAAGTGTATGCAGTGCCCCGGACAGCGCAATAAACAGGGTCGCTCCAAGAAGGACGGCGATCACCGAGGGTTTACTCAGGCAATTTTTCAAGACTGACAACTGCATATACCGGGCTTTGTGAGCTTTTCAGAGCAAACAAGAACACAGATCCCTTTAACCTTGGGTAAAATACGGACGGGCAATTCAATCTTCCTGCCGTTTGGCAGGCGGTGCGGGGAGGGAAACCGGAAAATAAGATGTGGTATTAAGATACCGTTTTTATAAATAATTGAATTTATTGATAAATTGGCGACGCTCTGGCGAAGAACGTTCTTGACGCTGCGATGGGGCCGGCGTATAAGCGCCCACGAACGAATTCAGGTCCGTTCGTCGGCTCAGGCCGCGCGGGCCTTTTCTTTAACTGACCAGTATGGATCAAACTCATGAAGACCTTCTCTGCCAAAACGGCTGAGGTCGAGAAAAAGTGGATCTTGATTGACGCAGAAGGCATGGTTGTCGGGCGTCTCGCCGCTTTCATCGCCAACCATCTGCGCGGCAAGCATCTGCCGACCTACACGCCCCACATTGACACCGGTGACCACGTCATCGTCATCAATGCCGACAAGGTGGTGTTCACCGGCCGCAAGTACGACAACAAGAAGTACTACTGGCACACCGGTCACCCGGGCGGCATCAAGGAGCGCACCGCGCGCGCCATTCTCGAAGGCCGTTTTCCCGAACGTGTTCTGGAAAAAGCTGTTCAGCGCATGATGCCGGGCGGTCCGCTGTCCAACAAGCAGCTGAAAAACCTCAAGGTTTACGCTGGTCCGAACCATCCGCATGAAGCTCAGACACCCGAAATGGTCGACGTGAAGAGCCTCAACGTAAAAAATGACGGCAAGAGGGCTTAACAATGGCTGAGCTGCAATCCCTGGAAGAACTGGGCGGCGCGGTCGAATCCGCAGCCCCCGAAGCTCCGGTCCATGTCCAGAAGCTGGACAGCCTGGGTCGGGCCTACGCAACCGGTAAACGGAAAGACGCCATCGCACGCGTCTGGATCCGTCCGGGCACCGGCAAGATCGTCGTCAACAAGAAGGACTACACCGAGTATTTCGCTCGTCCGGTTCTTCAGATGATCCTTCAGCAGCCGGTCATGGTTGCCAACCGGTCCGGTCAGTACGACGTTATCGCGACCGTTACCGGTGGTGGTCTTTCCGGTCAGGCAGGCGCTGTGCGTCACGGCCTTTCCAAGGCGCTGACCTACTATGAGCCGGAGCTGCGCGGCGTTCTGAAGAAGAACGGCTTCCTGACCCGTGACTCCCGTGTTGTCGAACGTAAGAAGTTCGGTCGCGCCAAGGCCCGCAAGAGCTTCCAGTTCTCCAAGCGTTAATCGCCGGACAAACTGGATTTGCAAATCAAAAGACCCGCCGGAGCGATCCGGCGGGTTTTTTCATGTCTTTCGAAAGTCTCTTTGCCCCAAGCTGCGCGCCGACCTAAGGCTTGCTCCGCTCCGGAACACGTTTCTTTTCCACCCGGCCGCGTTTGCGGCGATTGCTGATGCGGATCAGCTGCTGAAACTTCGGGCACTCCATATGGCTCGGCGCCTTGCACTCCGCCACATGCCGGATCATGTCACGGAGCACCGAGAGCCGTTCTATCTGCCGGTCGAGTTCATCGGCCTTCAGGTGAAGGTTCGGCCTGGAAAGAGCAGGGCGGCCATCCGGTCCGAACATCTTCGCGATGTCATCGAGCGCAAATCCAGCCGTTTTGCCAAGCGTGATCAGCGCCAGCTGGTCCAGAACATCGGCGCTGAAAAGCCGCTTCAATCCCCTGCGGCCGAGGGAGGTGATCAGCCCTTTTTCCTCATAGTGGCGGATTGCCGAAGCGGCGACTCCGGTCTGTTTCGATATTTCTGAAATATCCAGTAATTTCATCTCTTGACCTCAAGTCGACTTGAATTGCTACGCTGCCTTCCGGTTCTCTGAAAGGCAAGGAAAAACAAGAAATGTTTCGTACAAATTCGATGTCCGGGCATCCACGCTGGCTGGACGCGGCCGCAGTCACGCTGCTGATGACGGCAACGCTGAAAATCATGGCAAATGCAACCATCAGCCCGGCCTTGCCGGCACTCGAGGCGAGCTTTGCAGACGACCCGAATGCAGCCTATCTGACGCGCTTTCTGGTTTCCGCGCCATCGCTTTCCGTCGTGCTGGTCGCACCGCTCGCCGGCATGCTGGCCGATCGTATCGGACGGGCCCGGCTGCTGCTGGCAGGTGTCCTGCTTTTCGTGCTTTCCGGCAGTGCTGGAGCCTATTTGCCGGATCTGTTTTCCATTCTGGTCAGCCGCCTTCTGCTTGGCGTTGCCGTTGCGATGGTCATGACCGCCCAGGTGGCTCTGGTGGGGGACATTTTCAGCGGCGGGCAGCGCAGCGCCTTTATGGGATGGCAGACCGCGGCCATCAATTTCAGCGGGTTTCTTTACATCGGTTTCGCGGGTGGGCTTGCCGGTCTCTCTCCAAGACTTCCGTTCCTGGTCTATGCCTTGCCGGTTCTCCTCCTGCCGCTTCTGGTGCCGATCCTGCGCAACGAAAAACGGCCTGCGACAGCTGCCGTTCGTTCTCCGGAAGTGCCGGGGGAAACGACCGCCTCACGCTGGTTCCTGCCGGCGGCCTCGACCGGCTTTCTGACCATGGTCACCGTCATGCTGTTTTTTCTGATGCCCAGTCAGTTGCCGTTCTATCTCCACCAGAACGGTTTCGACGCGGCTTCCGGCACAGCCATAGGGCTCGGAGCTCTCACGCTGACAGGCGGTGTCGTGGCATTCGCGTTCCGGCGGATCAGCGAGCGTCTCGGACTGCCCGCCACCTTCGGCCTGGGGTTTCTTCTGATGGGCTGCGGATTCGCGTCTCTGGCGAGTGCCCCGTTATGGTCTCTCATCCTGGCAGGGGCAGCGCTGGTGGGGGCTGGATATGCCTTGGCCCAGCCGGGTTTCCTGATGCTGGCCCTGCAAGTGGCGCCGCCTGAGCGCAGGGGCAGTGTTGCGGGTGTCATCACAACGGCGATGTTCCTTGGACAGGTGGTCTCACCGCTTGCGTTGACGCCGATTATCCAGAACTTCGGATTTGCTGCGGTGTTCCTGGGCGCCGCTGCCACGCTGTTCATGCTCGCAGCCGCATCGCTGTTGTTCGCCCTACTGCGCCAAGGGGGACGAAAAGATCGAATTGATCCCGATCGTCAGGCGCTGGCGGCAGAGAGCTGACCGGTCTTCCGTCTTTCCCCGGCTACATAGGTTTCAACGACAACCCGGTCATCGCCCATCGTCTGCAGCACGAAGAGCTCTTCGGGAAGCGTTTCCACCGTTTCCATCCGCAGGGCCATGGGCCGGGTCGCCTTCGCATCGAGAACCACCACGTCGGCATCCGTACCGGGCTCCAGCGTCCCGATCCTGTCGGTCATGGAAAGGGCGGCCGCGTTACCTAGCGTGATCCAGTAGAAACTTGTCAGCGGATGCATGCGCTGGCGCTGGAGCTGAAGGATCTTGTAGCCCTCGTCCAGGGTGCGCAGCATGGAATAACTGGTACCGCCGCCGACATCCGTCGCGATGGCCGTCGGGATACCCGCGCTTTCCATTCCGGCCTTGTCAAACAGCCCGCTGCCCAGAAACAGATTGGAGGTCGGACAGAAAACCGCCACCGAACCGGTTTCCCGCATCACCTGCATCTCGTGACCCGTCATGTGGATGCAATGGCCGAGAAGCGTTTTGGACCCGAGCAGGCCGAAGCTTTCGTAGACCCCGAGATAATGACCCGCGTCCGGATACAGCTCGCGGGTGAAGGCGATTTCATTGTGGTTCTCGTTGATATGGGTCTGGACGTGACAGTCCGGATGCTCCCTTGAAAGGGTCCCGGCGGCCTCCAGTTGTTCCGGTGTCGACGTGATGGCAAAGCGCGGTGTGATCACGTAGTGCGCCCGGCCGCGGCCGTGCCACTTCGCCAGCAGCGCCTTGCTGTCGTCATAGGAGCTCTGTGCCGTGTCGCAAAGCGCCTCGGGCGCGTTGCGGTCCATCATGGTCTTACCGCCCAGCATCAGCATGCCGCGCGCCTCGGCTTCCTCGAAATAGGCGTCCACGGAGTTGGGGTGGCTGGAGCAATAGGCAACTGCAGTGGTGGTGCCATGGCCCAGAAGGGCATCGTAGAACTCGCCGGCGATGCGTTTGCCATGCGCCTTGTCCGCGAACTTCAGTTCGCACGGGAACGTATAGTCGTTCAGCCAGTCCAGCAACTGGTCCGCCCAGGAGGCGATGACCTGCGCCTGCGGAAAATGAATATGCGTGTCGATGAAGCCCGGCAGGATCAGATGCGGCCGATGGTCGATGATTTCGGCAGTTGGCGGTGCGGCGTTCCTGACCTCTGAAAACACGCCCTTTGCGGCGATTTTGCCATTCCTGATTAGCAAGGCGCCGTCTTCCTCGTAGGAATAGGCGCTGGTATCTTCCGGCCCTTGGGGAGCTGCGGAAAAGCTCAGCAGTCTGCCACGCAGGATTTTCACATTCTGATCTGCGGTCTGATCTGGCACGAAAAGATATCCCTGGTCCTGAGGCTTGAAATGCACCCGTAAGGCGCTTCCTGTTTTAAGTCCCTCGGTAGGAAGGAACAATGGATCATCTTTGCCGATTTGGAAAAGCTGATCCGCATATGCGGCGTGTCGAAATGCGCGGGAGATCTTCCGCCGCCCATGCTGCTGCTCGCATCATGTGAATGTTATGTCTCGGAGGCTGTGGAAACCTCGATGGTGACATGGGTGATGCCGTGTTCGTCCCTGAGGCGGGCGCGCATTTCCCCGGGAACTGTTTCAGCAAATTTCTCCGAAGAGACCACGGCATGCATGGTCGCGTTGACCTTGCCTTCGGCGAGCGACCACAGGTGAATGTGGTAGACGTCCGACAGGCCCGGTATCGCTGCGAGCAGATCGGCCTTCATGGCCTCGCGGTCAATGTCCGTCGGAGCACCTTCCAGAAGGATGTGCGACGACTGCCGCAGGATGGTGACCGCCGAGCGTAGAATGAGCAGCGCGACGAACACCGAAAGGATGGGATCGATCGGGTACCAGTTGGTGAAATAGATGATCACGGCGGCCATGATAGCGGCGACGGATCCGAGAAGATCCCCGAGGACATGCAGGATCGCGGAACGGATGTTGAGCGAGCCGTCGCCGCCGCGCTGCAGGATGAGAAACGCACCGATGTTCACGGCAAGCCCGATCACGGCGATGATGAACATCGGGCCGGCAAGAACCTTCTCAGGTTTCGCGAACCGTTCGGCAGCCTCGATGCAGATCCAGGCAGTGACGCCAAGCAGGAAAATGGCGTTGGAGTAGGCGATCAGGACAGGCAGCCTGTCGCGGCCGTAGGTGAGGCGCGCGTCGGCGGGCTTCTTCGCCTGCTGGAACGCCCACCAGGCCAGTCCCAGGGAGGCGGCGTCCGTGACCATGTGGACGGCGTCTGCCATCAGCGCCAGCGATCCCGCCAGCCAGCCGCCGATCAGTTCGGCAAACATGAAACTTGCGATCAGCAGACCGGCCCAGGCCACCGCGCGTGCATTGCTGTCGTTCACTGTCGGAGCGTGATCGTGCCCCGAGTGATCGTGGCCGGAGTGCTTATGGCCGGAATGACCGCCACCGGCATGCTCGTGCCCGTCGCCGGTCTCGCCATTGTGGGGCTCGGTCATCAGGTTGATCTTTCTGTCACAGGCTTGAATTCAGATCGGCAAACCGAAGTTTGAACAGTTCAGGGGGCATTTCAAGGTGCGCGGCCATGAAGCAGCCTGCATCGGCACCACTGATCCACCGTAAAAATACCGGTTCGGGATGATTGGACTGAGGTGGGATGGCTGCTAAAACCAGATGGCGATGCAGTTCGCATCGCGCAGCTTCCGGGAAAACAGAAATGTCATCAGATTTGCCGCGTCAGACCGATAATGCCTTTCTGGGAGCGTCCGTGAAAGGCGGCTCGCACGAGCCGACCTACGGCGGCGCCTTGTCCTTCATGCGCCGGCGCTACAGCCGCGATCTCGACGGGGTGGATCTTGCGGTCTGGGGCATTCCCTTCGATGCGTCTGTCTCCAACCGGCCGGGCGCCAGGTTTGGGCCGCAGGGCGTGCGGCGTGCATCGGCGATTTTCGACGGCGATCCACAATACCCGTTCAACATGGACCCGTTCGAACAACTCGCCTGCGTGGATTACGGCGACTGCGTTTTCGATTACGGTCGCAATGCCGATATTCCGGTACACATCCAGACACAGGCAGCCGGCATTCTCGCGGCGGACACACATCTGTTTTCCATCGGCGGCGATCATTTTGTCACCTATCCGCTGCTGAAAGCCCATGTCGCCAAGCATGGCCCGCTTGCTCTGGTGCAATTCGATGCCCATCAGGATACCTGGCCGGACGAGGGCGACCGGATCGATCACGGTACGTTCACCGGACGGGCGGTGCGCGAAGGTCTCATCGACCCGAACAGGTCCATCCAGATAGGCATCCGCACGCATGCGCCTGAAACCTGTGGTCTCGACATCATCTACGGTCACGAGATGGACGACTTGGGTATTGCGGGAACCATCGACCGGATCGTCAGCCGGGTGGGGCAGGGACCGGCCTATATGACCTTCGATATCGACTGCCTGGACCCAGCCTTCGCACCGGGCACCGGCACGCCTGTCGCCGGAGGCCTGTCTTCCCGCGAAGCGCTTTCCATCCTGCGGGGACTGGGGGCGATCGATTTCGTCGGCGGCGATGTCGTCGAGGTATCGCCCGCATATGACCACGCCGACATCACATCGATCGCGGGAGCCAGTGTTGCGCTGACCTATATCGGCCTGCTCGCGGAAAAGCGCGCAAAAGCGGATTGAACCTTGAGCCCGGCTGCGGCCTAAACGCTTTTCCGGTGCTCGGGGGCGTCGCGGTGATTGTCGTTTTCCGCGGTCAGAGACCAGGAACGGTAGAGCGGGTCCCTGTCTTTCATGACCCGGTAGAGCTGGACCAGTTTCTGGAATGTCGTGATCTGGGCACAATAGGCGACGAGAAGGCCGGTCGACGTCAGGATCGGCGAGGCTGTGAACCCACCTAGGACGGCAACAAGGGTTCCGGTCCAGAACACCAGATACAGCGTCGTGAGACGGTGGTTCAGCCCTTGCGGAACGGCCACAAGCAGCCTGTTCAGCCAGATTCTCTCACCGAAAACGACAAGTTTCGTCCAACTGCGGCGATGCGATGAAACGATGGAAGGCCTGGGGATCAGCAGCAGGACAACAGCGACGACGATTGTCAGAAGCACGGCTCCGGCATGTCCTATCCACAGATGAGCCCACAGCGCTCCAGTGACAAGAACTGGTGCGGCAAGCTTCACATAAGGCGATACGAAGCGTGGTGATTTGCCCGCTCCACCGCTCGGGCGCAGAAGGCGCGTGTTGCTGCCGAAGGCATTAAGCTGCCCGGGTCCGGTTTTGCGTGGAATCTGGAGCTGAGACGGTTGCATGGACAGTTGGGTGCCGGGTTCGCGGATCAAGAAATGACAATACCCGGGTGTCTATGGATATTGCAAATAACTTTCGTATGGTTCCGGCACCACCCAAATAGTTGACGCCGGCAGCAAAAGCTTTTGGGGAGAAAATCTTGCAAGCCGTTTCAGGTGGCGTTGAGTTCAAATAAAGTCATGAAGATAGCGGGAGAATTTACGGGATTTCCGATTGAATATTAATGCAGTCATGAAGATCGAGATTGTTGTTTTAATGATTTTTTATCTTGAAATTGTTAAAAATACGAAGGCTGCGGAGACGGCCGCATCCACAGGCTAGGGGAGTTCGATGGTTTTAAACTGGAGCCGGCAACTAACTGACCTCATCGGGCCGGAAGATGGGGCGTCACTGGCTTCGGAATTGGCACGTCTGAATGAAATGCCGCAGCTTCGCAAGGGCGATGAACTCTATCTGACCGGTGAATGGCTGCAGACGCTTGTCGACCAGGTGAGCGATTACATTTTCGTCAAGGACCGCAAATCAAGGTTCGTGATGGCGAACCGCCAGGTCGCGATCGATATCGGATACAGCGATTTCTCCGAATTGCTCGGCAAGACCGATATGGAGCTTCATCCGCAGGAAATCGGCTCCGGCTTCATGAAAATCGAAGCTGAAGTGATGGCGACAAAATCTCCCCAGATCGACCACGAGGAATTCCTTATTTTGCCGACAGGCAGGAGAAAGTGGTTTTCCGCCTCGAAATTTCCGGTCACCAACGACAAGAACGAAGTTGTCGGGATTATCGGTATCTGCCGGGACATCACCGAGCGCAAGAAAGCTGAAAAGCTGCAGCAGGGGCAGAACAAGGTTCTGCAGGAGATCGCCAGCGGCAAGCCGCTGGACGACGTGCTGGAAACACTGGTTCTGACGATTGAAGACCAGCTGGACGGTGTTTTCGGGTCGGTGATGCTGACGGATGAGACCGGCACCCGGCTCATGTATGGCGTGGCTCCCAAGCTGCCGAAAGCCTATGTGGAACAGACCGACATGATAGAGGTCGGGCCTGGAATGGGGTCTTGCGGCACAGCGGTCCACACCCGGCAAAGCGTGTTTGTCGACGATGTCCGCACCCATGAGCTTTGGAAAGACCACCAGGACATCATGCGCAACTATGACATGCGCTCATGCTGGTCCGTACCGTTTTTCAGCAAGGATTCCCGGGTTCTCGGAACCTTCGGTCTTTATTCGACGGAAGTGCGCACGCCGACCGGACACGAGAAAAGACTGGCGACGGAGGCCGCGCGCCTGGCGTCCATCGCGGTGGAACGCGATCAGGCGGAAAGCAAGATCCGCTATCTCGCCCATCATGATGTTCTGACCGGGCTGCCCAACAGGCAGGAATTCAAGCACAAGCTGGAAGAAAAGGTCGAGATCAGCCGGAAGTCGGGCGAGCCGGTGGCCGTGGTGTTTGTCGATCTCGACAACTTCAAATTCGTCAATGACAGTTTCGGGCACACGATCGGCGACAAGGTTCTGGCGATCGTTGCCGAGCGGATAAAGTCGGTTCTTGCAGAAAACCATGAGGCGATCCGCTTCGGCGGCGATGAGTTCGTGCTGATCGTCGAGGGCGGTTCGGCGCTCAAGGAGGACCTCCTGGGCCTGATGAGCGATCTGCGTGCGGTCACCACCAAGACCATAAACATCGGTGACCTGTCTTTCCACGTGACCTGCAGCATCGGGGCTGCATGTTATCCGGAGGATGCGCAAGACGCGGCCGAGCTTCTGAAAAATGCCGACAAGGCGATGTTCGAGGCAAAGTCTTCCGGGCGGGACGGTTTCAAGATCTATGACCAGACCCGGCCTGAGAAATCCGTCAACAAGCTGACATTGCTGGAGGAGATGCGCACTGGTATCGAAAACGGGGAATTCTTCCTGGAATACCAGCCGCAATACAATCTCGTCAGCGGACGGATTGTCGGCGCAGAAGCGCTGGTCCGCTGGCAGCATCCCACTCTTGGCCGCCTGATGCCCGGTGAGTTCATCGCGCTCGCCGAAGAGAGCGGATTGATCGTTCCTCTCGGCCGCTGGGTGCTGGATGAAGCCTGTCTGCAGAACCGGCAGTGGCAGGAGCAGGGACTGACGCCGATAACGATGGGCGTGAATGTCTCGGTCAGGCAGTTCCGGGATTCCGGATTGATCTCCGACGTGACGGCGGCCTTGAACAAGTCCGGGCTGGATGCCGGGTATCTTGAACTGGAGGTCACCGAAAGCCTCCTCATCCAGAATGCCGACCAGGCGGTCCGGATCATGGACGACTTCCGCCGGATCGGATTGAAGCTTGCCATCGACGACTTCGGGACCGGCTATTCCAGCCTGGCGGCGCTCAAGAGTTTTCCGCTTACCCGTTTGAAGATCGACCGCAGCTTCATCCGAGATCTCGATTTTGATGAAAATGACCGCAGCATTGCACGGGCGATCATTTCTCTGGGGCGGGAACTCGGGCTGAATGTCGTCGCCGAAGGCGTTGAGAGCGCCAAACAGCAGGCGTTCCTGGCAAGTTGCCGTTGTGAAACCGTGCAGGGTTTCCATTTCGGCCGGCCGATGAGCGCAACCCGGTTCGGCAAGTTGCTCGCCATGACCCTGACGCCGCTGGATTCCCACTTCGGGCGCATGGAAAGGCGTGCTTGAAGCACCCCTTGTTCAACCGCGCGCGCATATGGTTCGGGATCAGGCTTTTTTCATCACATAGGATCCTGGTGCGTCTTCCAGGATTTTGACCCGGTAGGCGCCGGGTTTGCGGGCCTTTGCCTTGGTGGCGTCCTGTTTGCGGATCCACTCGTCCCAGTAAGGCCACCAGGAGCCCGGTTGCTCTTCAGCGTTGTTGAGCCAGTTTTCAAGCGTTCCCTTGGCTTCGCCGCCCGTCCAGAACTGATACTTGTTTTTGGACGGGTGATTGACGACACCGGCGATATGACCGGATCCGGCCAGCACATATTCCACCGGTCCGCCGAAGCAGCCTGAGCCGAGGAAAACGGATTTCGGCGGCGCAATGTGGTCCTCGCGCGTTGCCAGATTGAAAATCGGGATCGTCACCTTGGAGAGGTCCAGCCTCTCGCCCGCGATTTCCATTTCCCCCTTGGACAGTTTGTTGTCGAGGTAACAGTTGCGCAGATAGAAGGAATGATTGGCCGCAGGCATCCGGGTGGAATCGGAGTTCCAGTAAAGCAGGTCGAACGGGAAGGGCTCCTTGCCCTTCAGGTAGTTGTTGACCACATAGGACCAGATCAGGTCATTCGATCGCAGCATGTTGAAGGCCGAGGACATCTTTGAGCCGTCGAGGTAGCCGCATTCGGCCATTCTCTTTTCCACGAGGGAAATCTGCTCTTCGTCGACAAAGACCTTGAGATCGCCCGCGAAGGTGAAGTCGACCTGGGTGGTGAAAAACGTTGCGGTCTTGATCCGCTCGTCGCCGATACGGGCCATGTAGGCCAGCGTCACGGCCAGAAGGGTGCCGCCGACGCAATAGCCGATCGTGTTGACTTCCTCCTGGCGGGTGGCGCGCTTGATCACGTCGAGAGTATTTAGAATACCCTCCTTCATGTAATGCTCGAAACTCTTCTGTGCCTGCTGCTCATCCGGGTTGACCCAGGAGATCACGAAGACGGTATGACCCTGGTCGACCGCCCATTTGATGAACGACTTTTCCGGATTCAGATCGAGAATGTAGAACTTGTTGATCCAGGGCGGCACGATAAGAAGCGGTCGCTTGAGCACCTCGTCGGTGGACGGTGAGTACTGGATCACCTGGCATACGTCGTTCTGGGAAATCACCTTGCCGGGCGTCGTGGCCAGGTTCTCGCCGAACTTGAATTTCGACGGGTCGGTCTGCCGGATCTTCAACTCGCCCTTGCCGGACTTCAGGTCCTCGACAAGATGCTGCATGCCCTTGACCAGGTTCTCGCCATTGCTCTCCATCGTCAGGCGAAGCAGCTCAGGATTTGTCAGAACGAAATTTGACGGCGAGACCGCGTTGGCGATCTGCGTAACGTAGAATTCCGCCTTGTGGCGGGTGTGCTCGTCGAGGCCCTGGGCATCATGGACCATGTCCTCGGCCCACTTGCTGGTGATGAGATAGAGCTGCTTGATGAAATCGAAGAACTGGTTGTTTTCCCAGTCGGGGTCCGCGAACCTCTTGTCCCTCGGGGGTGTCTGCACAGCAGGTTCCGAAGGCTCGCCCATCATGCGCTTCAGGGAGGAATTCCACAGGTCGATATAGCTGCCCCACAGCCGAGACTGGGCTTCGACGGACCTTTGCGGGTCGGAGGCCCAGTATTCACCGACTTGTGCAAGGGTTTTGACGATGCCGGTCAGTTCGTCCGTCGTCTCATGGCTGATCTTGCCCTGTTCGCGAGGCTCGATATAGGCGGCCATCGCCTTGCCGGCATTCTCCAGCGTTTTCGCCAGATTCTGGGCGAAGGCTTCCGGATTGTTTATGATGTATTGCAACATGGGATGCTGGCGATCATCAGCCATTAGCGGGGTTTTCCTCCGGTTTTCCTGCCCCGTCCGGCCCTGGGGTGGCCAGAGAGCCCGTTTTTGTTCAAATCCGTTATCTTGTTATATTTCCGCTGGTATTTTGAACTATCAGGTATTTATGACACAAGGTTCCGGTTGCGTCGATTGGATTCCAATGGCTTTGAACGTTCCGGCTATCGGAGATTTGTGACAGTGGGATGGACGTGGGAACGGCATCGAGGAGAGGCGCTTGTCAATAATACATAAGGTTTTAGCTCCGGCTTGCGGCCTGTCGCTGCTCTTCGGGCTCGCTGCCTGCGCGGTCGGCCCCGGCACGCCGCTCGTGGATGCGCTCAGGACCAGTCCGGGTGAGGGAAACACAAGCGTTCCCGCGCCGAAAGGCTATCGTCCAACGGTTTATGCTGGTGAAACCTCCGGGCTGATCAATCCCAAGGAAAGAGTAGCGACAGAAGCCTATCTGGAAAGTCTGGCGTCGCAATAAAACCGGCGTCGCTCAATGCAGACGCATGGTCCGATCTGGAAGCTTTTGGCCTTCGTCTCAACGCATGAAATCAATATTTTGATGCTCTGAACCCAGGTGAAAAATGTGACTGGCGGCGTGGCGCCGGAAAGTTGATTTTCTTCGATTGACCTAAATGACATTGATATTTTCGGCATGAATTAAAGTGTTCTTTTACAACTTTAGGGGAAGTATCCGGTTGTGGCAGGATGGAATTTTCGATGACGCTTGATACCCCTACCTTGTTTACCAGCGTAATGGTCGCCAAATTCGCCGGCAGCGCCATTCTGATCCTGTTTTTTCTCTTCTGGAAAGCCCGCAGCGCGGTCTGTGCACGCAGTCTCCTGATCTGGTCGTGCGGCATGTTCCTGGCCGGAATCGGAGCTCTTCTGATCGCCATGCGCGGTGTCGTTCCGGATGGTTTGAGTATCCTGGCGGCGAACACGCTTGTTATTCTGGGAGTGGGGTTGGGACGCAGCGCTTTTGCGACTTTCCTTGGGGGGCGTCCCGCCATCTGGCTGAATTTTGCCGTCGCAGGTGTCTGGATTGCCTTTTGCCTTTATCCGCCTTTTTTCGGCAGCTTCCTGGCGCGCACCAACTTCGTACAGAGCTACCTGATCCTGACCTGCCTTTCCATCGTCTGGATGGCATTCCGGCAGAACAGGGACAACCTCCACACGGTCCGGCTGCTCGGCGTGACGACCCTGATCGAGTGCCTTGGGTATGCGTGGTTCACCGGGAACCAGAACGTGCTGCTCTATCCGGATTTTCAGTCTGCATTTCCGCAAGGGTTCATGGCGGTCTATCTGGTCACGATCCTGCTTGCCACCGTGATGGCCATTCTGTTGCCCGCCTGCATGGTCGTCGAACGCTCGCTGCACGGTTTCAGGGAGCAGGCCAGTCAGGATGCTCTGACGGGACTTGCGAACCGCCGCTATTTTCTGGACGGCACGCAAGACTGGATGTCCGAAAGCAGAGCGGACGGTGGAACCTTCAGCCTGATCATGCTGGACCTGGACGGGTTCAAATCCGTGAACGACAGATACGGTCATCCCATGGGCGATGCCGTGCTTCAGCTTTTTAGCCGCGTCCTGAAGGATACACTCGATGTCACGGCCGTCCCGGGACGGCTCGGAGGCGAGGAATTCGCTGTGTTCCTGCCTGATTGCAGCCAGGAACCGGCCCTGCTCACCGCCCGGCGGGTGTGCCGGCGGTTCAGTATGGAATGCCGGGAAGCCTCCGGTGGAAAGCTCACAGTCACCGCCAGCGCCGGGGTAGTGACCGCCAGCTGCAATGTAACCCTGGAGCGTGCGCTGGAAGCGGCCGACAAGGGGCTCTACAAGGCCAAGCGCCAGGGAAAGGCGCAGATCGTCACGATGGATTTTTCCCCCGAGGGCGAGCTGCAGAATTCCGTGACGGAGCCCGCATTTTCCTCCCAGCGCAAGAAAGCCGCCTGACAGGCGCTCCCGGCACCCCGTTCGGGCGCGGCAATGCCCGAGCCTGCGACGTGGCGGATTTATCCTATTTCCGGAATATGTGCGCGTGACATAAAGACGGGTGCGTATTTATTTCGAGGCTGCTAAAAGACCTCCGCCGCGCTGTTGTTGCCCCTGAAGCGCCGCGCGGCCCGTATCGTCAACTCGCAAGGATCCGCGCCATGGAGGAATTCCACAAGATCAAACGGCTTCCGCCGTATGTCTTCGAACAGGTCAACCGTCTGAAAGCGAAGGCGCGCGCGGCCGGGGCGGACATTATTGATCTCGGCATGGGCAATCCGGATCTGCCGACACCCAGGCACATCGTCGACAAACTGACCGAGGCGGTCCAGGATCCGCGCACCCACCGCTATTCCGCCTCCAAGGGCATTCACGGCTTGCGCAAGGCGCAGGCGGCCTATTACGGACGCCGGTTCGGCGTGAAACTCGATCCGGAAACCCAGGTGATCGCGACCCTGGGGTCCAAGGAAGGGTTTGCCAACATGGCTCAGGCGATCTCCGCTCCCGGGGACGTGATTCTGAGCCCGAATCCGAGCTATCCTATCCACACCTTCGGCTTTCTCATGGCCGGCGCGTCGATCCGCAATGTGCCAGCCGAACCGGGCGCTGACTTTTTCCACGCGCTGGAACGCGCCGTCATCCATTCCGTGCCGAAGCCGATCGCCCTGATTTTGTGCTACCCGGCCAATCCGACCGCTTGCTGCGCGGATCTGGAGTTCTACAAGGACGTTGTCGCATTCGCGCGCAAGCACGACATCTTCATCCTGTCCGATCTGGCCTATTCCGAGATCTATTTCGGCGATACACCGCCTCCGTCCGTGCTGCAGGTGCCCGGCGCGATGGACGTCACGGTCGAATTCACTTCGCTGTCCAAGACATTTTCCATGCCAGGCTGGCGCATGGGCTTTGCGGTCGGAAACGAGCGTCTGATTTCCGCGCTGGCGCGCGTCAAATCCTATCTCGACTACGGTGCATTCACGCCCATTCAGGTTGCCGCGACGGCGGCCCTGAACGGCCCGGACGATTGCATCAAGGAGACGCGCGCGGTCTACAAGCGCCGCCGCGATGTGGTTGTCGACAGTTTCGGCCGCGCGGGCTGGGACATTCCGGCGCCCGAGGCCAGCATGTTCTGCTGGGCGCCGATCCCCGAGAAGTTCCGTTCCCTGGGAAGTCTCGAATATTCCAAGCTGCTTCTGGAAGGAGCGGAGGTTGCGGTCGCGCCGGGCATCGGCTTCGGCGAGCATGGTGATGAATACGTGCGCATCGGACTGGTGGAAAACGAGCAAAGGCTGCGTCAGGCCGCAAGAAATATCCGCCGCTTCCTTGAAACCGCGGATCAAAAGCTGCACAACGTCATCCCGCTCGGGACCTCAGGCTGAATAGAACTGGATTAATTCCCATATGTCAGAAGCATTGAAAGTGGGCGTCGCCGGCCTTGGCACCGTGGGCCTGTCCGTTGTCCAACTTCTCGCAAAACATGCAGGGCAGATCGAACGCAAATCCGGTCGGGCGGTGACGGTGACTGCGGTCTCCGCCCGCGACCGCGGCAAGGATCGCGGCTTTGATGTTTCCACGCTGGAATGGTTCTCCGACCCGGTCGAAATGGCCGAGAAGGCGAACATCGACATATTCGTTGAGCTGATCGGCGGCGACAGCGGCCCTGCCGAGGATGCAGTGCGCGCGGCGCTCAAGCGCGGCGTCCATGTGGTCACGGCAAACAAGGCCCTGCTCGCCAGGCACGGTGTCGATCTCGCGCTGCTCGCCGAGAACAACAATGCCTGCCTGAATTACGAGGCCGCCGTTGCCGGCGGGATACCGATCGTCAAGACGTTGCGGGAATCCATGTCCGGCAACGACATCAGCCGCGTCTATGGTATCCTGAACGGGACCTGCAATTATATTCTCACCCGGATGGAGGCCGAGGGCATCGGCTTTGAGGAGTGCCTTGCCGAAGCGCAGCGCCTTGGCTACGCCGAAGCCGATCCGACCTTTGACATCGAGGGCAATGACACGGCCCACAAGCTGGCGATCCTGACCAGCCTTGCGTTTGGCACGAAGATTGCTGACGACGATATCTATGTGGAGGGGATCACGTCGATCTCTACAGCCGATATTCAGGCAGCGGACGAGCTTGGCTTCCGCATCAAGCTTCTGGGGATCGCCCAACGGACGGAGACAGGCATAGAGCAGCGCGTACATCCGACCATGGTGCCGAAAACCTCCGCGATTGCGCGGATCGACGGCGTATTGAACGCTGTTGCTGTCGACGGCGATTACGTGGGTGAAATCGTTCTGGTCGGACCGGGCGCCGGCGGCAACGCAACGGCGTCATCCGTCGTCGCGGACATTGCCGATATCGCCCGCGGGGATGAAACCCCCGTGCTCGGCATGCCGGCAGGAGACCTGAAAGACTACCAGCGGGCGCGGATGCGCATGCATGAAGGCGGATATTATATCCGGCTGTCTGTTTATGATCGTCCGGGAGCATTCGCCGAAATTGCGCGCTGCATGGGCGATGCCGGTATTTCGCTCGAGTCGATTGTCCAGAAGCGTCACGCGGCTGATGAAGCACCTGCAAAATATGATGCGGACGTGCCTCAGCCCGTCATGTTGATCACCTATGAAACCACTGAAGTCGCGATCAAGCAGGCGCTGGAGGCGATCATGTCGAAAGGCGTGGTTGCCGAAGAGCCGCAACTGATCCGCATCGAAAAACTGAATTGAACCTGTGAATTCGAGTGTGCCACGCGGGGCGGCCTGCGGGGAGAACTGGAGAAACTGATGTCCGATACCGAAAAACAGCCGACCAGTGGCCTGGACCGAATTCTGACGCTTGAGTTGGCTCGTGTCAGCGAACGGGCAGCTGTTTCAGCAGCGCGCCTGCGCGGCCGCGGCGACGAGATGGCCGCGGACCAGGCTGCAGTGGACGCAATGCGGCGCGAACTGAACAGACTGCCCATCGACGGCACGGTGGTGATCGGCGAGGGGGAACGCGACGAAGCGCCCATGCTGTATATCGGCGAAAATGTCGGCACCAAGAACGGCCCGAAGGTGGACATCGCCCTCGATCCGCTGGAAGGCACGACGATTTGCGCAAAGAACCTTCCGAACTCGCTGGCCGTCATTGCCCTGGCGCCGGAGGGTGACCTGCTGAACGCACCCGACAGCTACATGGACAAGATCGCGATCGGCCCGGGGTATCCGGACAATCTCATCGATCTGGATGCTCCGATTGCCGAGAACCTTGCCGCCGTCGCCAAGGAAAAGGGCGTCAAGATCAACGAGGTCACCGCTTGTGTTCTGGACCGGCCGCGTCATGCCCGCCTGATCGAGGATATCCGGGCAACCGGTGCGTCGATCCGCCTGATCGGAGACGGAGACGTTGCAGGCATCATTCATACGACCGATCCGGACGAAACCGGCATCGATCTCTATGCCGGAATCGGCGGAGCGCCCGAAGGGGTGCTGGCGGCTGCAGCATTGCGCAGCATCGGAGGCCAGATGCAGGCGCGGCTGGTGATCACCCGCGAGGAGCAGGTCGAGCGGGCTCACCGCATGGGCATCGAGGACATCAAGAAGAAATACACCTTGCAGGAAATGGCGGGGCCGGATGTTCTTTTTGCGGCAACCGGCGTGACCGACGGGAACTTCCTGCAGGGCGTTCGCTTCGGCCGTCATCACATCACGACCCACACCGTCGTCATGCGCTCGTCCACCGGCACGGTCCGCTACATCAAGGCCCAGCACACGGATCTGGAAAAATTCCTTCTGGACTAGACCGGATCTCTTGGGAGCAGGCGCAATTGACTGGGCATGCTCCGGGGTCTTTTGACATTTAGGCTTTGAATGATCGGGAATGCAGGAGAAGAGGAGAGGCGGCTCGTTCTGGGGGTCGCCCGTTCGGCAAATGACAATGCCTGGCGCGAACGCCTGAGCGCAGCGCAGGCACGCACTGCAACGGCAATTGCCCAGATGCACGGGCTGCCGGATGTTCTTTCCCGCGTCATGGCCGCCCGCGGCGTTCTGCCGGACGAAGCGCCCGAGTTTCTCGATCCATCCATCAAGGCCCTTATGCCGGATCCCTCCACGCTTGTGGACATGGATGCCGCGGTCGCCCGCATCGCCGATGCCGTCCAGGCAGGCAAGAAAATCGCCATTTTCGGTGACTATGACGTCGATGGCGCCACGTCCTCGGCGGTCTTTGCAAAATACCTCCAGGCAATGGGGCTCAACCCCGTCATTCACATTCCCGACCGGATCATCGAAGGCTACGGCCCGAACGGACCGGCGATCGAGCAACTGCGGCAGGACGGCGCGGAACTGCTGGTGACGCTGGACTGCGGCAGCACCTCCGTCGAAGCCTTTGAGACGGCGCACAAGCTTGATCTCGATGTGGTGGTCATCGATCACCACCAGGTCGGCGAAACGCTTCCGAACGTCAAGGCGCTGGTCAATCCCAACCGGCAGGACGATCTGTCGGGGCAGGGGCATCTGGCTGCGGTCGGCGTGACCTTTCTTTTTCTCGTCGGGTTGAACAGGGAATTGCGGCAGCGGGGTGCCTTCAAGGACAGGCAGCAGCCCGACCTGATGGGACTGCTGGATCTCGTTGCCCTTGGCACTGTGTGCGATGTCGTACCGCTGCAAGGGCTTAACAGGGCGTATGTCACCCGCGGACTTGCCGTCATGCATCAAAGGCGGAATTTCGGTTTGACCGCCTTGTCGGACGCCGCGCGTGTGAGCGGCAAGCCGGCCAGCTATCATCTCGGCTTCCTGCTGGGACCGCGGATCAACGCCGGGGGACGGATCGGGGACGCAGCACTCGGGGCCAGGCTCCTGACGACGGAAGACCCGCACGAGGCGCGGGCAATTGCCGAACGCCTCGACCAGCTCAATTCCGAGCGTCAGGCAATGGAAGCGGTGATGCTGGAAGAGGCGGGCGCGGAAGCGGCAATGGCCATTGAGGCACGGGATCCGCCGGTTCTCCTGACCGGATCCGACGGATGGCACCCGGGCATTGTCGGCCTGATTGCCTCCCGCCTGAAAGACGCCCACCGCCGGCCGGCCTTTGCCATCGCCTATGACGAAACGGGCAAGGGAACCGGCTCCGGCCGCTCGATTGCGGGCGTCGACCTTGGCAAGGCAGTTCGCACGGCTGTTGACGAAGGACTTCTGGAAAAAGGCGGCGGTCACGCAATGGCGGCGGGGCTCACCGTGCGCCGGGAGAAGGTGGCGGAGCTGGAAGCCTTTTTCAATGAAAGGCTCGGTGACGACGTAGAAGCGGCTACTGCGCATCGCGAGCTCAAGATCGACGCCGCGTTGACCGCAACCGGTGCGACGCTCGACCTGCTGGAGCTTCTTGAAAAGGCAGGACCTTACGGAGCAGGACATTCCGAACCGGTTTTTGCCTTTCCCGCACACCGGGTTACCTTTGCCGACGTAGTCGGCAAGGGCCATGTCCGGGCGACACTGGCAGCCGGCGACGGAAGCACGCTCAAGGCAATCTGCTTCAAGGCGGAGGACAAACCGCACGGCCGGATGCTGCTGGAAGGCCGGGGCCGTTCGCTCCATGTCGCCGGAACGCTCTCGATCGACACCTGGCAGGGAACCCCCAAGGTGCAACTGCGCATCCTCGATGTGGCGGATCCGCAAAAGATCCGTGTGTAGGGGCAGTGCGGGTTTGACCCGGACACAGCGCCTTTAACCAAACGCTAACGCCCTTCACCTAACGTAAGCACTCACGAAGGAATCGCGAGGGGCAGGCATGCGCGCTCAGAATGAGCTTTCGCCGTATTTTGCGGAAATTGACCGACGCACGGATCGTGCCCTGAAGGGCATCCGCGAGGTCCGCCGGACCCCGAAACTGTATGCCCTTCCGCCGGAACCGAAAGCCGCCGTTGTCGGCACGGGCTTCCTGATTGTCCTGGCGGCATTTGTCGGGCTGTTTCTTGCCTGAGCAAGCCGGCTGACGTTTCAGCCTTGATCTTCCCTGATCAACTCATTTATCTCTGGTGTTCCCCGGAATCTCCTCTGCGTTCGGATGAACGTTGCAAGGCGAATCTGATCTCCTGAATCCCATCCGTTTGCGTTTCCGAGCGTTCATCTGAAGGCAGGACGTATTCGGAATGATTTCGCGTGGCGCCATGTCAGATTATTCAATTGCTCTCTGGTCCTTCAATCTCGGACGCGCACCGGGCTCGGTCGCCGACATGGCCGGACAGATCGAGGAAGGCGTCAAGCGCGCAGCCGAAGCCGGAGCCAGGCTTCTGGTTCTTCCCGAATACCTGATCGAATGCTGCCTCGCCTTCAAGCCCGATGGATTGCCGCCGGAACAGGAGATGTCGTTTCTGGCAAGTGTCGGCGCCGAATTGGTGCCTATGATCAGGCACTTTCCGCAAAAACACGGCGTTTCCCTGCTGGCCGGGACGATGCCGGTCACGACAGCAGCAGGGATCACCAACACGGCCGTTCTGTTGACGGCTGACGGCCGGGACATCCGTCAGGACAAGCTTTCTCTGACCCCTTTCGAGCAAAGTGCCGACACATGGCACCTGACCCCGGGAACCATTCTGCGGGTTTTTGAACTCGACGGATTGAAAATGGCGGTTCTGATCTGCCTGGACATCGAAATGCCCGCCCTAAGCTGTCTGCTTGCCGGGCACGGCGTGGACCTGCTGCTGGTCCCTTCGATGACCGAGAAACCGTCCGGCTACTATCGGGTGTTCGGCTGTGCCAAAGCGCGTGCGGTGGAACTCATGTGCGCCGTGGCAGTCTGCGGCGTGGTCGGCACCTCCAGGGGGACGACACAAAACGATACCAATTTCTCCGGTGCGGCGCTGTATCTGCCCTGCGAGGAGGAATTCGGACATTCCGGTGTCGCAGCGGACATTCCGCCGACTGGTGGTGCCGGTGGTGAAGAACCCTTTCTGGTCGCAACGGTTCCCTTTCAGCAATTGCGCGACCTCAGATCGGGCAAGGCTGAAGTCTGGCCGGGAGCCTGGACCGCCGACCATGTGTCTGTCGCCGCCGGGTAGGTGGAAGATATAAACACTTTCACAGCTGAGGTTTGCGCACATAGTGCACTTTCCGATGGACTGTCCCGTGCCGAATCTCTATACACGCCTAGTTGTCATAGGTCAGGTGTGGAGATGAGATTCGCAAGGTCGATATCGGTGCAGGAATTTTCGTGGCTGCAAGGGCTTGGTGGTTTGTTCCTCAAACCGGCCAGATTGCAGATCGCGGCACTGTGCTTTCGGCCCGGCGACAAGGAGCCCGAAATTCTTTTGGTTTCCACACGCAACACCGGCCGTTTGATTCTGCCCAAGGGCTGGCCGGAAAAAGACAAGCCGGCGCATCAGACCGCTATAATCGAGGCCTATGAAGAAGCCGGGGTGGTGGGGAAAGCCGACCCCAGACCGATGGGGAGTTTCCGCTCCTACAAGGGGCTTTCCGAAGGACTGAAGATCCGCACCAAGGTCCTCGTCTTCAAGATACGTTTCGAGAAGCAGCTTGAGGAATTTCCGGAGATCGGGCAGCGCCGGTGCGTTTGGTTGCCGCTGTCCGAAGCCATGGAAGCGGTAGAAGAGCCGGCCTTGAAGCGTTTCCTGCGCAGCAAGCGCCCTCAGATCAGGTGAACTATTCAGACAAGTAACGAATTTCAAGTGCGACTGATGCACCAGTGTCGTCTCACCCTGCCATCTTCAGCCTGTTATCCGGTCTGACCGGGCGGGCTTTCCCGACTTCATTCCGGCTTAAAAAAGGCTTGTTGCGTGCCGACACAAAAGGACCTGAAATCCAAGGCCCTGGACAATGATCTCGACCGGATCGGATTTGTCAGCGACGCGGCGGAGTCCATGGGCCGGCGACTCGTGGGACCGGGCGTGGCTCTTGTCTTTCTGGTCATCTGTGCCGCCTTTGCAGCCTCCCAGGTAACCTCCAGCGCCTTCTCCGACGCGCTCATTCTGGTCGCAGCCAGCGCGATCGGGGGCTATCTGGCGCTCAACATCGGCGCGAACGACGTCGCCAACAATGTCGGCCCTGCCGTCGGCGCCCGGGTGATGAGCCTGACCGCGGCGCTCCTGATCGCGGCGGTTTGCGAAAGTGCCGGTGCCTTGCTTGCCGGAGCGGACGTCGTCTCGACGGTTTCAGGCGATATCCTCAGTCCGAATGACGTGCGCGACAGTTTCGAGTTCATGCAGGTCATGCTGACGGCCATGGCGGCGTCCGCGCTCTGGATCAACTTTGCGACCGTGATCGGCGCGCCGGTCTCCACCACCCATTCCATCATTGGCGGCGTCGTGGGTGCCGGCATCGCCGCCAGCGGCTTTGCCGCGATCAACTGGACCACCATCTCCACCATCGCCGTGACCTGGGTCATGTCTCCCGTCCTGGGCGGCGTCATCGGCGCTGCCCTGATGGCATTCATCAACGCCCGTGTGGTCTATGCGCCCGACCGATTGAAAGCGGCCAGGATCTGGTTGCCGGTCCTGTTGGGAATCATGGGAACGGTGTTTACCGGATACATTCTGCTGAAGACGTCGCACAGGCTCATCACCATCCCCGAATGGCTGGCAATCTGCCTGTCACTGCTGATTGGGCTGGCTGTCTGGTGGTTCTACCGGGGTGTCGTCCGCGACCAGTCGATGACGTTGAAGAACAGCGCCCGCAGCCTGCGGAGCCTGTTCGCGGTGCCGCTCATGATTACGGCCGGTCTCCTGTCGTTCGCTCATGGCGCCAACGATGTCGCCAACGCCATCGGTCCGCTGGCGGCTATTGTGCTCAGCCAGTCGAACGAGTTTCCGGATCTGATCTTCTGGTACATGGGATCGCTCAATCCGGTCGTTCCGATCTGGGTGAGCGCGGTCGGTGCCTTCGGTATCTCGGCGGGGCTGCTGCTGTTCGGGCGCCGCTTGGTGACCGTGGTTGGCAAGAAAATCATCAAACTGAGCCCGGTCCGCGCCTTCTGCATCACGCTGTCGACGGCGGCTACCGTGCTGGCCGCCTCTGCCTTTGGCATGCCGGTATCGTCGACCCACATCGCGGTCGGCGCCCTGTTCGGTGTTGGCTTTTACCGGGAATGGTACCGCAACCGCTATGTCGCAGACGGCGGGGTGATGAAACCCCGCAAGATGCTGAAGAACCGCGAGGTGCGGCGGCGCCGTCTGCTGGTGCGCCGCGCCTACCTGCTCACCATCGTAGCCGCCTGGGTGGTGACGGTGCCCGCGTCCGCCCTGTTGTCGGCCGCATTGTTCCGGTTGCTGCAGCTGATCCTGGCTTGATGATCCCGGCTTGATGATTTCGGCACGGATCTCGTCGAGCCGGGGATGCTGAAAGTGCATCGAGTGCGCTTTTATTGGACTTCGCCCGTGCATTGAATTAGTCTGTAGGGAAGCGTAACGCACGGAAAGGAAAGCATGTCCCTGATAAATTCCACTGATGTCTACCGACCGTCCCTGTTGCAGAGCCTGTCGCTTCTGTTTCAGCGGCCCTCTCGTCTGCAGATCGCGGCACTTTGCCTGCGCCAACGCAATGGCAAGCGGGAAGTGCTCATGGTTACCTCCAAAACGACACACAGGTGGATCCTGCCCAAGGGCTGGCCGATCGTCTCTCTACGGGCCCATCGCACGGCGGCTATCGAAGCTTTCGAGGAAGCCGGGGTGATTGGCACCGCGCGCAAGAAACCCTTTGCCAGCTTCCGGTCCCACAAGGGTGGGAAAGGGGGCCTGAAGCTCCGGACCAAGGTGCTGGTCTATCTGGTGGATGTCGAGAGCACGACGGACGTGTTTCCGGAGCGCGGTGAGCGGGACGTGCGCTGGTTGTCGATCGAGGAAGCTGTCAGGATTGCAGAGGACCCGGGCCTTGTGCAGGTGTTCCGGCAGCTCGGAAGCTTACCCAGCTAATATTTTTCGGCGAATTCAGGTCCGATCGGTTGACCTTTTCAGCGGTTTCTATAAGGCAATCGCGTAGAAGCGCCTGCCCGGCAGGACGTGACTTGCGAGGCCCCTCTCAATTGGACCGCCCATGCCGAATCTGAAGAAGCCGACGCTCGACAAAGACCTCGACAAACTCAGTTACATGGAAGAGGCGGCCGGGTCGCTTGGCCGCGGCCTGATCGCGCCGGGCATCGCACTGGTCTTCATCGTTCTGTGTGCCCTGGCTGCCGGCGCGTCCATGTCGGGCACGCCGGGGGCGGTCATCATCGTCGCCGCTGCCGCGATCGGCGCCTATATGGCGCTCAATATCGGCGCGAACGATGTAGCCAATAACGTCGGACCGGCGGTCGGCTCCCGGGCGATGTCACTGGTCACGGCACTGGTGATCGCGGCGGTATTCGAAAGCGCGGGAGCGCTGATTGCCGGCGGTGATGTGGTCGGAACGATCTCCAAGGGCATCATCGACCCGCAAGCGGTGGCAGACGCCAACGTGTTCATGGCGGCCATGATGGCGGCCCTGGTTTCCTCGGCGCTGTGGATCAACCTGGCAACCTGGATCGGCGCTCCGGTGTCGACGACCCATTCGATCGTCGGTGGTGTCATGGGCGCCGGTATCGCGGCTGCCGGCTTCGATGCCGTCAACTGGACCACCATGAGCAGCATTGCGGCGAGCTGGGTCATCTCGCCTTTTCTCGGTGGCCTGATCGCCGCCGGAATTCTGGCCTTCATCAAGACCTTCATCATTTACCAAGACGACAAGATCAAGGCTGCCCGGACCTGGGTGCCGGTCCTGATCGGGGTGATGTCCGGAGCCTTCGCCAGTTATCTGGCGCTGAAGGGCTTGAAGAAGATCATCAGGATCGACATGCCGACATCGCTGCTCCTGGGCATCGTGTTCGGTTTTGTCGTCTGGTTCATTGTGCGTCCCTTGATCCGGCGTCAGTCGGAAGGGCTAGAGAACCGCAACCAGTCTCTCCGTGTCCTGTTTTCCGTTCCTCTGGTCTGCTCCGCCGCGCTGTTGTCCTTCGCGCACGGAGCCAACGATGTGGCCAACGCCGTCGGCCCGCTGGCCGCCATCGTGCACACTGCGCAATTGGGCGATGTCGCTGCCAAGGTCAGCATTCCGCTCTGGGTAATGGCGGTCGGTGCTTTCGGCATTTCTTTCGGCCTGCTGCTGTTCGGCCCGAAACTGATCCAGATGGTCGGGCAGCAGATCACGAAGCTCAACCCGATGCGGGCCTATTGTGTTTCGCTTTCCGCCGCCATCACGGTGATTATCGCCTCCGGGCTCGGGCTGCCGGTCAGTTCCACGCATATCGCTGTCGGGGCCGTGTTCGGTGTGGGTTTTTTCCGGGAATGGTACACCGAACGCTCCAGGCGGCGCCTTGAATACGTGAACAAGATACAGGGCGGCAACAACGTGGTCCGTCCTGTCCGCAACCGCGAGGAACAGGCCCGTCGTCATCTGGTGCGCCGCGCCCATTTCATGACCATCGTCGCGGCGTGGATCGTGACGGTTCCCGCCGCCGCCGTTTTGGCGGGCGCGCTTTATTTCGTGATCATAAAGCTGATTTCCTGATCAGCCCAACGTCTGCCGCGATCCGCGTCTGCTGTTATCCGGGGATATGACCCGCTGGCTCGAGGATGAGCGTTGCCCACACCGGGAGATGGTCCGAGGCGACGCGGGACGTCTTGGATTTGTGCACACCTGCCTGGCTGACGGTAAATTCCGGACTGGTAATGATACGGTCGAGACTGCCGACCGGCATCGGACTCGGAAAACTGCGCCCGGGCGTGGTCACTTCATAGCGTTCCTCGAAAAGCTTCATACTGCCCGATGCGTCGCGCCATTCGTTCAGATCGCCGATCAGAACGGTGGGCAGATAGTCCATGTGTTCATGCAGCTGGTGCATGAGGGACGTGATCTGTTTCTTGCGGAAATGGGCCACCAGGCTCAGGTGCATGGCCGCCACGCGTAATTTTTCGCCGTTGACAAGGAGATCCGCGGCCACGGCGCCGCGTGGCTCCAGGGTCGGAAGCTCAATCCGCCGGTAATCGAGAATGCCGATCTTGTCGCGGACAAGCAGAGCGTTGCCGTGCCAGCCGAGGCTCATGTCGCCGGTTGCAAACGGCACGGGCCGGTAATCCGTTTCCGCCAGAATGCTGTCCCTGTCCAGGGTGCTTTCGCGCGGGCCGAAGCGCTTGTCGGCCTCTTGCAGCGCAAGTATGTCACAATCCAGTTCCCGGATCACTTTCAGGGTGCGCTCCGGACGGCGGCGGGCGTCCACCCCGATGGATTTTTGAATGTTGTAGGAACCGATCTTGATCATGGGGGACAGATTTGCGGGCTTCCGGCTGTAATTGCAAGCGCGCTGGAAGCAATACCAGCCGCTGGGGTCTCTAATCAGGCGTTACCGGAAAAGCATACAAACAAACCCCTTGCAGAATATTACCGCCTGCAAGGGGCCGAATTTTCACGGACGCTGCCCGGGAACGGACGATCAGGCCGCTTCAAGTTCCTGCGCACACTGAACAAGCAGCCCGGCCACATAATCCATGAAGGATCCCCAGGCCTCGACCACGAAGGCGTCCGGACCAATCCGCCAGATCATCACCGGCGCTTTATGAAAGAGGGTGCGCGTCACTGTGCCGACAGGAAAGGTTTCCTGCGAAAGGTCGACGAAGATACCGGTGTTCAGCAGCCATGCAGCCTTCTCGCCGGTGACTATCACCGCTTCCGAGCGGTCGGAAACATCCACCAGCGCATGCGGCTCATTTCCGAGTTTGCTGCCGATGCCGGTGATCACGGCCTGAAGGTCCTCTTCAGGCGCCAGCAGGGTCCATTCATCCGGACCCATCCAGAGAGCGGCCCGTTTGGCGGTAGTCTCGCTGGTCAGGGGCTTGACGGGGAGGGGAACCCCGAAAGCGGTTCCGGCTTTCTTGAGGGAGGCCGTGCGCGCCCGGAAGGAGAACCGCGCGAGCGGAGCGACCTTCAAAATGGACACGCTGGCCAGGCCGAGAAGAGGGGGCTCGCCCGCGTCGGGCGTGATCAGGTCGCTTGCCAGAAGATCAGACATCGAGCCGAGCTCCTTCCTTGTCGTAAAACACCGTGCCGGTGACCTCGACCGGGATGCTGCCTTCCGGCATGGGCACATAGAGCGCCTTGCCCTCAAGGGCGTGGCCGTTCTTGACGATTGCCAGAGCGATCGAGCGATCGAGCGCCGGGCTGAAATAGGACGAGGTCACGTGACCTTCCGCCGGTGTTCCGGTGGCCGGATTTTCCAGGGTCGTGACCTGTGCGCCTTCCTCCAGCTTTATCTTCGGATCCTTTGTCAGGAGCCCGACCAGTTGCTTGCGGTTTTCAGCCTTGAGATCCGGCCTCTCGAGCCCCCGCTTGCCGACGAAGTCGAACTTCTTCTTGCCGATGGCCCAGGTCATGCCCGCGTCCTGAGGGGTGACTGTGCCGTCGGTGTCCTGGCCGATGATGATATAGCCCTTCTCGGCGCGCAGCACGTGCATCGCTTCGGTGCCGTAGGCGACTCCGTCATGCTTTGCGATCTCTCCGGCCAGGGTGTCCCACATCATCTTTCCGTGGCGGCGGGACACGTTGATTTCAAACCCGAGTTCACCGGTGAAGGAAATGCGGAACAGGCGGCAGGGAACGCCGCAGAACGTGGCTTCCCTGACGCTCATGTGCGGCAGGGCTTCGGCCGACAGGTCGATCCCTTCGATGAAGGGGGCAATCACCTCGCGGGCCTTGGGCCCCTGAACGGCGGCGACGGCGTACTGGTCGGTGGTGGACGTAATCCACACATCGAGATCCGGCCATTCCGTCTGCAGGTAGTCCTCCATGGTCGCGAACACGCTCGGCGCGCCCCCGGTGGTGGTCGTGACATGGAAGCGGTCATCGGCAAGGCGTCCGATGACACCGTCGTCGGTTATGAAACCGGCATCGTTCAAAAGCAGGCCATAGCGGCAGCGCCCAGGAGCAAGCTTCTTCCACGGGTTGGTATACATCCGCTCCAGAAACTCGGCTGCGTCCGGTCCGACCACTTCGATCTTGCCGAGCGTGGACGCATCGAACAGGCCGACGCTTTTACGCACGGTCCTGCATTCCCGCTCCACGGCAGCGTGCATGTCCTCGCCGTTTTCAGGGAAATACCAGGCGCGTTTCCACTGGCCGACATCCTCGAAGAGGCCGCCTTTTGCAACCACCCAGTCATGCGACGGTGTTTTTCGGACCGGGTCGAAGAAATCGCCGCGCGATACACCGGCAAACAATCCGAAGGTGGTTGGCGTGAAGGGCTGGCGGAAGGTCGTCAGCCCCACGTCCGTGAGGGGCTTGTCCAGCGCACCGGAGGCAATCTGAAGCGCATTCATGTTCGAAAGACGGCCCTGGTCGGTCGCCATGCCGGTTGTCGTGTAGCGCTTGATATGCTCGATCGACTGCATGCCCTCGCGCACGGCGAGTTTGACGTCCTTCGCCGTGACGTCGTTCTGATAGTCGACGAACGCCTTGACGCGCGACGCATTGCGGTCATGGGGGAGGGCACCGAGCGTGCCACCACTTCCGGCTTCTCCGCCGCTCGTCCGGCTATGGGTAATCGTGGCGGATTTTCCGGTTGCCGCCCGGGCGGCGCCTTCTCCGGCAGCGTAGCCGTCCGCGAGGGACGCCTGCAAGCCGTACAACCCGTTCGCGGCGCCGGTGGAGCGCTCTTTCTGGACCGACTTGCCCGGTACGAAAGCGCCTGCCTCTGCGTCCCAGACGACCTTGCCGCGCGACTGGGAGAAAAGACTGACGGTCGGTGTCCAGCCGCCGGACATGAGCAGGGCGTCGCACTCGATCTGACCGCCTGAAGCGACCTGACCGGACGTCATCAACCTGCCGAGAAGCGCCGCCTTGATGCGTTTGCGGCCCAGGGTGCTCGTGATCACGCACCCGGCTTCGACCCGGATGCCGCGTGCGGCGGCTATGGCAACAAGGCTTTCAGGCGGAGATTCGCGAAGATCGATAATCCCCACGACTTCCACGCCATGATCGGCAAGATCGAAGGCTGCCTGCCAAGCGCTGTCGCATGCCGTTGCGACCAGAACCTTGTGCCCGACCTTCACGCCGTAGCGGTTGAGATAGGTGCGTCCGGCGTCCGCAAGCAGAATTCCGGGCCGGTCGTTTTCCGGAAACACCATCGGCCGTTCGATGGCGCCGGCGGCAATCACGACTTCTTTGGCGCGCACCTGCCACAGGCGCTCGCGTGGCAGTCTCGGGTCGGGATCTGCAAGATGTTCCGTCACCCGTTCGGCGAGCGCGACAAAGTTATGCGCGAAATATCCGAATGCGGTGGTGCGGGGCAGCAGTGTAACATTGTCCATCGCGCCAAGTCTGGCGATGGCTTCGGCAACCCAGACAGCCGGGTCCTTGCCGTCGATGGTCGCGCTGCTTTCGCTCAGAAGCGACCCGCCGAACTCGGCCTGTTCGTCGCACAGGATGACCTTGGCGCCTGTCTCGGCAGCGGCGAGGGCCGCCGCCAGACCGGACGGTCCGGAACCGGCAATCAGCACATCGCAATGGGCGTAAAGATTGCCGTAGCTGTCGTGATCCGGGTTTTTAGGCGGTTTGCCCAGTCCGGCCGCCGCCCGGATGATGGGCTCATAGACCCTGTCCCAGAAGGATTTCGGCCACATGAAGGTCTTGTAGTAGAAACCGGCCGGAAAGAGCGGCGACAACAGGTCGTTGACCGCGCCGACATCGAAGCCGAGTGACGGGAAACGGTTCTGCGATATGGCTTTCAGACCATCGTAGAGTTCTACCTGCGTTGCCCGCAGGTTCGGCGTCTGATCGTCCTTGCGGTAGACGCCTACCAGCGCGTTCGGCTCCTCCGAGCCGGCTGTCAGGATGCCGCGCGGCCGGTGGTACTTGAACGAACGGCCGACCAGGTGGACGCCGTTTGCAAGCAGGGCCGAGGCAAGCGTGTCGCCCGCATGGCCGTGCAATTCCTCGCCGTCAAATGTGAAGGTGAGTTCCTCGGCGCGGTCGATCCGCCCGCCTTTTTCAGTCCGGAACGGCTGGCTCATTTGCCTGCCTCCCTGGCCAGTGCTTCAAGATCCGGCTTTGCTTCGCCCGTCTTGTAGATCTTCAGGAATTCATCGCTGACCGTGTCGCGAACGGCGTTGAAGAACCGTCCGCAGCCATGGATATGGCGCCAGCGTTCCGCGGCGATGCCCTTGGTGTTGGAGCGCATGTAAAGGAACTCCACCCAGTCGTCGTCGGTTGTCTTTTCCGGATCGGATGGCCGCGCTATATGCGCTTCGCCGCCGCAGCGGAATTCGGTTTCCGCGCGCTCGATCTCGCAATAGGGACAATAAATCAGAAGCATCTCGGCATTTTCCCTAATGGGCCACGGCGGCCGCGGCCGCCTCGTCGATCAGGCGTCCGGTGCGGAACCGGTCGATGGTGAACGGCGCGTTGATCGGATGGGGCTCGTCCCTGGCGATGGTATGCGCGAAGACGTGACCCGATCCGGGCGTGGCCTTGAACCCGCCCGTTCCCCAGCCGCAATTGACGTAAAGCCCGGGCACCGGCGTTTTTGACAGGATCGGCGAGCGGTCCGGCGTGGTATCGACGATACCGCCCCAGTTGCGCAGCATGCGCATACGGCGGAAATGCGGGAAGAGTTCGCAGATCGCGTCGATGGTATGATTGCTGATATGGATGCCGCCGGTCTGGGAGTAAGAGACATACTGGTCCGTACCGGCCCCGATCACCAGTTCGCCCTTGTCCGACTGGGAAATATAGGCGTGAATCGTATTGGACATCACCACGCACGGAAACGCAGGTTTGATCGGCTCGGAGACGAGCGCCTGAAGCGGAAAGGATTCAAGCGGCAGGCGAACCCCTGCCATTTCCATGACCACGGATGTGTGCCCGGCAGTCACCACGCCGACTTTCCCGGCCTTGATGAAGCCTTTCGCCGTTTCGACCCCCTCGACGGACCCGTCCTGGCTTCGCCGAATGCCGGTCACTGCGCAGTTCTGGATGATGTCGACGCCAAGGGCATCGGCGCCGCGGGCATATCCCCAGGCGACCGCGTCATGGCGCGCCGTGCCGCCAACCCTTTGCAGGGCCGCGCCCAGCACCGGGTATCGTATGTTCTTCGAAATGTTCAGGGGCGGGCAGTAGTCCTTGGCCTGCTCCGGGCTCAGCCATTCGTTCTGAACTCCGGCCAGCCTGTTGGCGTGGATATGTCGCTGCGCGACCTGAACATCGTGAATCGTATGCGCCAGCATCATCACGCCGCGCGCTGAATACATGACGTTGTAATTCAGTTCCTGGGACAGGTTCTGCCACAGGCCGATGGCGTGATTGTAAAGCGCGGCGCTCTCTTCCCAGAGATAATTGGACCGCACGATGGTCGTGTTCCGGCCGGTGTTCCCGCCGCCGAGCCAGCCTTTTTCAATCACCGCCACATTGCGGATGCCGTGTTCCCTGGCGAGATAATACGCTGTTGCCAGCCCGTGCCCGCCGGCGCCGACGATAACCACGTCGTATTCAGCCTTGGGTTCCGGGGACCGCCACTGGCGCCCCCAGTTCTGATGCGCTGAAAAGGCGTTTTTCGCCAGTTCCAGGAAGGAATAACGCTTCATAAAGCAGCGGCTCCGCGCGTTGCTGGCCGTCTTTCCCTGTCGCCCAGGGATCGGCGGCGTCTCCAGTTGAATCTCCGTGACCCGGACCTTAGCGACAAGGACCGGGTCCCGTCCATCGCCCGGCATATTCGCGATTGCACACCTGCTTGCGTATCAGGTTTCAGTCGCATGCTTGTCAGAATACGACATGAGTGTCTAAAGCCCGCAGGCGGTTGCGGAAAGATACCGGAAATGTGGCTGAAAACCTCGATTTTCAGGAGATGGTGCCTGAATGGAAATCATTGCGCGAACCAGGCCCGAATGCGTAATTCCGACACTGAGTGCCGCAAGGGTTCTTGCAATTGACGGCCGGGCCGGTAACTCTCCTTCAAATTCTGGAATCTGGGAGATACATCCATGGAAGTTCGTGCCGCTGTCGCCGTCGGGGCCGGAAAACCGCTCGAAGTCACGACCGTGAACCTGGAAGGCCCGCGCGCTTTCGAAGTCCTCGTCGAAATCAAGGCGACGGGTATCTGCCACACCGATGAGTTCACTCTGTCCGGAGCCGATCCGGAGGGGCTGTTCCCGGCGATCCTGGGCCATGAGGGCGCCGGTGTTGTCGTTGAAGTGGGGCCGGGGGTCACGACCCTGAAACCAGGCGATCACGTCATTCCGCTCTATACGCCCGAATGCCGTACCTGCGAATACTGCCTGAATCCGAAGACGAATCTCTGCCAGGCGATCCGCTCAACACAGGGCCAGGGCCTGATGCCGGACGGCTCGTCGCGCTTCACAACGCTCGATGGCGACCCGATCCTGCACTATATGGGCACCTCCACCTTCGCCAATTACACAGTCGTGCCGGAAATCGCATTGGCGAAAATCCGCTCCGATGCGCCATTCGACAAGGTCTGTTACATCGGCTGCGGCGTTACGACCGGTATAGGCGCGGTGATCAATACCGCGAAAGTGGAAATCGGCTCGCGGGCCATCGTTTTCGGCCTCGGCGGCATCGGGCTGAACGTCATCCAGGGCCTGCGGCTTGCCGGTGCCGACCAGATCGTCGGCGTGGACCTCAACGCGGACAAGAAACCGATGGCGGAGCGATTCGGCATGACCGATTTCGTCAATCCGTCCGAGGTCGACGGCGATCTGGTTGCCTATCTGGTGAACCTCACCAAGGGCGGCGCGGACTACACCTTCGATGCGACCGGCAATGTGAACGTCATGCGGACGGCGCTGGAAGCGGCCCACAAGGGCTGGGGCGAAAGCATCATCATCGGCGTCGCACCCGCAGGCGCGGAAATCTCGACGCGGCCGTTCCAACTGGTGACCGGACGGTCCTGGCGCGGAACCGCCTTCGGCGGTGCGCGCGGCCGCACCGACGTGCCCCGGATCGTCGACTGGTACATGGACGGCAAGATCGAGATCGATCCGATGATCACCCACACTTTGCCGCTCGAAGATATAAACAAGGGCTTCGACCTGATGCATTCGGGTGAATCGATCCGTTCGGTCGTGCTTTACTGATCCTTCGGTCCGGGCCGGCCCCGGCGTCGGTTGCAGGCAGGTGATCCGGCGGTCGGGGATAGGGGCCGGCATTCCAGCCGGGCCTCGCCGAGAGGAGACCCTTCACTCGAAGGGAATGCCGTCTGCGTTGAATTTTTCGAAAGTTGGAAGTTGAGGACCATGAAAACGATATCCGAAAACAAGGCTTTCGGCGGCACTCAGGGCGTTTACAGCCACATGTCGGAGGCCTGTAACTGCGAAATGACTTTTGCAGTCTATATGCCGCCGCAGGCAAGTAACGGCCCGGTGCCGTGCCTGTGGTATCTTTCTGGCCTCACATGTACTCACGAAAACGCAATGACCAAGGCCGGGCTTCAGGCACACGCTGCCGAATTCGGAATTGCCATTGTCTTTCCGGACACCAGCCCGCGCGGTGAGGGTGTGGCCGATGACGAGGCTTACGATCTGGGGCAGGGGGCCGGTTTCTACGTTAATGCGAGCGAGCCGCCCTGGCAGGCCCACTTTCAGATGGAAACCTATATTGCCAGCGAATTGCGCGATCTCGTGACCGAGAAATTCGAGGTTTCCGTCCACCACGGCATCACCGGGCATTCAATGGGCGGTCACGGCGCCCTGACACTGGCGATGAAATATCCGGGGCACTACCAGTCTCTTTCCGCCTTCGCACCGATCGCCAATCCCGTTGCATCGGATTGGGGCCGCAAACAGCTGGGTGCCTATCTCGGCGGCGATGAGAGCGGTTGGGGCACTCACGACGCCTCAATGCTGTTGAAGGACAAGGGATGGAGCGGAGATATCCTGATCGATCAGGGGGCGGACGATCAGTTCTATGACCTCCTGAAACCGTCTTCCCTGGTCACCGCGCTGGTGGACACGAAAACCACGCATGAATACCGGCTCCAGCAGGGCTACGACCACTCCTACTATTTCGTCTCGACCTTCGCGCGCGACCATGTCGCCTGGCATGCGGAGCGGCTGAAAAGCAGCAGGTCCTGAAGCTCTTGCCTCATACCTGCTGCGTCCCGGCATTCCTGAGCGCGAGCTTTTTCGCGTAGGGCGTGTTGCGGAAGCTTTGCGGCAGGCGCAACTCGCCGAGCATGTACCATTCCTCCACATGATCGAGGACGACCGGCTCGAAGACCCGGTTGAGGTCCCTGATGGTGTCCGGAATTTCATAGGCGGACTGCGCTGCGGATCGTTTTATGGCCGGGAGGATGACAAGTTTGAACCGGGCCGGACCTGTACGGGTGAGGTAGGTCGGAACGAGTGTCCCCCCGCAGGCATTTGCAATTTTGATGGCGACGACAGCGTTGCCCTTGTCCGGCAGCTTCCTTCCGAAGAGTGGCAGGTGGACCTGCTTGTCGCGAACCTCGTCGATGAAGATGGTCATGGAGTATCGCCCGGTGGTCATCAACCGGCGAAGAAGGTAGGCACTGCGCTGGCCGGGCGGGAACAGATACTGGTTTCTTTCCTTGCGGATCGCATGAACGATCCGGTTCTTGAAACGGTTCGGCTCCGGTTGAAAAGGCCCGATGCTGGGACCGGTCAGGTTATCGTGGATGGCGACGAACAGGGCTTCCCATGTGCCAAGATGCATGGACGTGAAAATCAGTGGGCCACCGGCATTTCGCGCGGCTTCGAGGTTTTCGATGCCTTCAACAGTTATATGAGAGTTTTTCCATAACCTGTTGACAATGCTAAATTCTGAAATGCTCCGGCCGATATTCTGCCACCATCTGTGAAGTCCGGCTTCTTCGTCCGCCTCGCTCTGCCACCTGCCGCGCGTCAGTTCCGAGAAATTGCGTTTGATGCGGTTCGGGAAGAGTTTGTTACGGTAGGACCAGCGCACCAGCGGTGTGAGCGCCTTGCCGAAGCCGGACACGAAGTCCGGAGGGCAATGTTTCAGGGCGGAGTGGAAAATGGTGTTGAGTAAGCCGTCCTTGCTGTGACGGATCCAATAGAGCCTGGCCTTGTCGCGCAGCTTCGGATCCTGTGACAGCAATGCGCTTATCGGCGGCGCGGCAGGCTCCGTCGCGAGCGTCTCCGCAAAGGGAATATCTTCCAGCCTGTCCGGTTTTTTCATGTCCGCCGGGGATGAAGGGTCATGGGCAGATGGTCACCGGGGCGCAACGTCAACCGGGCGACCGGCTGGACATCCGTGCCCTCCTTCAGCTTGAGGTCGAAATTCTGCGCAAGGATGGCGAGACTGAGTATGGCCTCCGTCATGCCGAACTGCAGCCCCGCACAGATGCGCGGCCCAATGCTGAATGGCACATACCCGTATTTGTTGGGCTTTTTGGCCTTTGGATCGAGAAACCGCTGCGGATCGAACACATCGGGTTTCGCCCAGAGCTTCGGACTGCGGTGTATCAGCCAGGGCACCACCATCACCAGCGATCCCTTGGCAAACCGCTTGCCGCCGATTGTCGTGTCGGCCATGGCTTCGCGCGCAAGGATCGGAACCGGCGGATAAAGCCGCAGGGTCTCTTCCACCACGGCTTTTGTATAGGGCAGGTTCGCCACATCCTTGAAGGTCGGTGTTCGCCCGGCGAGTACCGTGTCGAGTTCGTTCTGCAGCTTTTCTCGTGTCCGATCGCACTGGGAGAGCAGGAACCAGGCCCAGGCGAGTGTGTTGGCCGTGGTTTCATGACCGGCCATGAAGATCACCGCAGCTTCGCTGCGGATGGCGTCCCGGCTCAAGGGATTGCCTTCGTCGTCGCGAGCTTCAAGAAGACCGCCGATGACAGAGGCTTCGCCTTTTTGTTTTTGCGCGTCGTAGCTGTCGATGATTTCATCGAGCACAGTCATGATGCGTTTGACGGGTTTCTTGACGGACCGCCCGCGGATGCGTGGCAGCCATTCGGGCAGGCCGAAGAGGGAGAACAGATCGATCTGGTCGATGTGGCGCTGATATTCGGAGAAGCCCTGAACCACCTCGGCGGCATAGTCCTTGCCGAGCTGGCGGCCGAAAATCGTCCGGCTGATGATTTCCGCTGTCAGATGGGCCATCTCCGCCAGCGCATCGACCTCCGCGCCGTCGCCGAGCTTTTCCCAGTCGGCGCGTTTTTCGTCGATCGTGTCGATCATGATCGGGGCGAAGCCCTTGACGCGCGAGCCGTGGATGATCGGCGCGACGATCTTGCGGCGCTTCGCCCAGGTTTCCGTGTCGCTGATGAACAGGCCGTCGCCGAGCAGCGGTTCCAGCGCATGCCGCATCTGCGGGCTTTTGCGCTGCAGGACTTCGTGATTTGCCTGGAAGGCTTCGCGCACCACATCCGGCCGGTTGCAGATCACAAGGTCGCGGGTGAAGATCCTCTTGCTTCGGAGGCGGCTCTGAAAATCATCGAGGCCCCAGATCGACAGGAAATTCCGTTTTGCCAGGCCGATAAGGGTCCAGACCGGAGGCATCTGTTCATGGCGGAACGGATACGGCGGTACGTATTCCTTTACCGGAGAAGCCTTGGGCTTTCCGACTTTCTTGGCACCTTCAGGCTTGGGCACAATCACAGTCACAAATGAATTCCAGATCTACAGGTCATGGCCGGCTCAATCTGCTCTCATGGAAGCGAAAAAGCCGGTTGAGAAAATGTATATGAGCATCTTGTCCGTGTTCGTCCGAACCCGGACGGTCCGCGATTCCAGTTCGCTCGCTTTTAATCACTTGGGTCTGACACGTAAAGCACTGAGCGCGAGCACTAACCAGCCCAGGATCACCATCATGCCGCCAATCGGTGCGGACATGGAAAACAGCCTTTCTTCCAGAATGACGCGTGCGAACATATCACCGCAGAAGAGGATCAGCCCTGCGGTCATGAGAAGCATGACCACGGGCAGGAACAGCACCTTGCGAATCTGCGAGAGAATGCCGAGCCCGAGAAACACCGGCGCATGCAGCAAAAGCAATTGCGCCGCAGTTTGCAGCAGCGACGACGCGGAGGCGTGCGCGGACATGGCCAGACTTATGACGCCAAGAGCGCCGGCAAGACCGGACAGGACGAGGCAGAGGCGCAGGAGCGCCGAGGTAGGCGCGCCCGCAACGGACTGGCTTTCATAGTGCATCGGTTTCATCGAGCGCTCCCGTCAGGCGGCAAAGCCGCGTTTTTCCAGAAGTGCATCGATTTTCGGCGCGCGTCCCCGGAAGGCCACATAGGCTTCATCGGGGTCCTGGCGCCCGCCGGCCGAATAGATGTGGGTCAGGAGCTTTTCCGCCGTTTGCGGATCGAAAGCGTCTCCCTTTTCCGTAAAGGCCCCGAAGGCGTCCGCATCCATCACCTCTGACCACATGTAGCTGTAGTAGCCGGCGGAATATCCGTCACCGGAAAACACATGCTGGAAGTGCGGGATACGGTGGCGCATCGTGATTGCCCCCGGCATGCCGATCGTGTCGAGCTCCCGGCGTTCGAATTCTGCGATGTCGAGTCCCGACGGATCGTCCAGCAGGTGCATTTCAAGATCGAGAAGCGCGGACGAGATATATTCGACCGTCTCGAAACCCTTGTTGAAATTGCTGGCAGCCAGCAGCTTGTCCAGAAGCGCCTTCGGCATCGGTTCGCCGGTCCTGTAGTGAACCGCGAACCTGGAGAGGATTTCCGGTTCCGACAGCCAGTGCTCGTAAAGCTGCGAGGGAAGCTCGACGAAATCGCGCGCGACGCTGGTTCCTGAAATGAACGGGTAGGTCACATCGGACAGCAGGCCGTGCAGACCGTGGCCGAATTCGTGGAACAAAGTGCGTGCATCATCGAACGTCAGCAAGGTGGCTTCACCCGGCGCGCCTTTGGAAAAATTCATCACGTTGACGATGATGGGCGTTACCTCGCCGTCCAGCTTGTGCTGGGACCGGAAGGCGCTCATCCAGGCACCGGAGCGCTTCGACGACCTGGCGAAATAATCGCCCAGGAAAAGCCCGACATGCCTGCCGTCTCTTTTAACCTCGAACACGCGAACGTCGGGATGATAGACGGGCAGGCCCTTGAGTTCTTCGAAGGTAAGACCGAAGAGGCGGTTCGCGGTGTCGAAGGCTGCCTCAATGATGTTGTCGAGCTGCAGGTACGGCTTTATTTCAGATTCATCCAGATCATGCTCGGCGTTGCGGACCTTTTCGGAATAGAACCGCCAGTCCCAGGCTTCGATCTTGTGGTTTTCGCCCTGGTTCTGGGCCATTCGAGAAAGCTTGGCTTCTTCCTCGTGCGCCTGAGATACGGCGGGTGCCCAGACCCTGGTCAGCAGGTCGCGCACGTTGCCGGGTGTTTTTGCCATCGTGTCATCGAGTTTGTACGCGGCGAAGGTGTCATAGCCGAGGAGTTTCGCCTTTTCGGCCCTCAGCGCCAGCGTTTCCTTGATGATCTGCCTGTTGTCGGTCTCGCCGCCGTTCTCACCGCGCGCGCTCCACGCCTTGAAGGCTTCCTCACGCAAACTCCTGTTGGTTGAAAACTGCAGGAACGGCTCAATGGACGAGCGTGAAAGGGTGATGACGTGCTTGCCCTCCAGGCCGCGTTCTT
Source organism: uncultured Roseibium sp. (assembly GCF_947496995.1). Lineage (GTDB taxonomy): Bacteria > Pseudomonadota > Alphaproteobacteria > Rhizobiales > Stappiaceae > Roseibium. The sequence continues at coordinate 532,034 of NZ_CANMFD010000002.1, read as the reverse complement.
TAGCTGCCTCGGCCGCGGCGCCAAGCAGGAAGTCGGGCAACCCGGCGCGATCCTGCTCTGTTTCCAGGACAAGCTGATAGTCGGATTCATCCTTCAGGATATTCTGGGAAAACTGCGTGCCAAGGGTCGCAAGGCGCTGGGAAATTTCCGCCATCCGGGTTTTGCCCGCTGCATCGAGCCCGGCACCGGCGCGCTGGAACATCTTCCGGTACCGCTCCAGTACCCGCAATTGTTCTGCGTCCAGCTGCAGGGTTTCGCGCTGCTCCCACAGGGCCGCAACCCTGTTGTAGAGCTTTGCGTTCAAGAGCATGTCCGAGGAATGTTTGGCCAGCTTCGGCGAGATATCGCGTTCTATTTTCTGAAAGGCGGCGCTGGTGTGGGCGCCTGTGAGATTGAAGAACGTCCGCGCGACCCGTGAGAGCTGCTCGCCGGATTTTTCCAGAGCGACGATCGTGTTTGCGAAGGTTGGCTCGGCTTCCTGATTGGCGATCTCGTCGGTCTCCTTGCGGGCCGTCGCCATCGAGACATCGAAGGCCTCTTCGAAATGAACCGGTTCGATGTCGCTGAACGGCGGCAGTTCGAAAGGTGTTGTCCAATCGGCAAGCATCGGATTAGCGGTCATGGGGATCCTCTGGAATGACTGACAAGCCGGATATTTCAGATCCGGGTATTTCAGATATGGTGCGGGAAGGGAAGGTTCACAGCCTGTCCGCGATATAAATCCAGGCGCATACTCGCGCAGCTGCGATGTGCCGTCGGTTTGGCGGGGTCCGTCACCACATGCTTTTTGCCGCGCGTTCAGGCCAGGCGTCATCATAAGCCTTGCCGTCAAAGCTGTCCCTGATTTCATGCATGATTGTCCCAGGGGTCGGCAATTCGCCCTTGGAGACCTGGGCGCCGGCGTCCCACAGACGTGCGCGCATGATCGCTCGTGCACATTGAAAGTAGACTGTAGCGATAGAAATGACGATCACTGAGCGCGGCTGCCTGCCTTCCTTTTCGAAGCTGGCAAGCAACTCCGGATCGACAGAAATCTCAGCTTCGCCGTTGATACGCAGGACGTTGTTCCAGCCTGGGATGATGAACATCAGCGACACGCGGGGATCGCGGACGATGTTGCGCAGGGAATCGATCCTGTTGTTTCCCTGCCGATCCGGCAACAACAGTGTGCGGTCGTCCCGGACGCGGACGACGGCCCCTTCATCGCCACGCGGAGAGCAATCAAGCCCTTCGGGGCCGCAGGTTGTCAGGGCGCAGAAGGGCGCGGCTTCGACAATCCTCCGGTAAGCGGGACTGAGGTGGTCGATCTCTTTGACGAGGGAAGCTTCACCGGGTTCGCCGTAATGTGCATGCAACTGGTCGAGAGACGTCAGAATGGTCATGTTTGAGGTGGCCTCTTGCGGGGAAATCCGTTGGGATGCGGAGCGGTTGCGACCATATCTGTGCGTCGCTGTCAGCGTCAATTTCTCTCGCGGATGCAAAATTGCGGGCGCTGCGTAAAACTTTCGTCTAATTCGGGGCGCGTGGCAGCGTTTTTCCTGCCGTTGGCTTGAAGTGTTGCGCCGCCGAAAGTATTTCTACTAAGTGCATGTATAGAAAAGATAATAATAATGCTGCAATGCAATATAAATTGGCAGTGTCTGACCGTGTTTACTTCGAAAGTCTAATGAGCTGGCAGACGATGCGCGCCGATAGTCGTATTGCTGAATTGAGGTTCATTTTTTTACAGTCCCCGCAGCTTGCAATTTTGGCGCGGAGGAGCCGGAGTTCCGGACGGGGAACAGCCAGGATTGCTTGCGGCTGAACAGCCACAGCAGGCGTGTCCGAGGTGGACCGCCGTGCCTTTCTGGGAGGAAAGTATGAGCTTGATTCGTAAACCCCTAAACCGCCGTTCAATCCTGCGCGCCGGTGCAATGGGTGGTGCTGCCCTGGCAACGCCGACCATTTTCACAAGCGGTGCATGGTCCGCGGGCTATCTGAACGAGCCGACAGGGGCAGAAGTCGTCCTCGGCTTCAACGTTCCGCAGACCGGCGCTTATGCCGATGAGGGTGCCGACGAACTGCGCGCTTATCAGCTCGCCGTGAAGCACCTGAACGGTGAGGGCGACGGCGGTCTCCTGAACACGTTCTCGTCCAAGGAACTTAAGGGCGGCGTAAACGGCAAGAAGGTCGCTTATGTGACCGGCGACACGCAGACCAAATCCGATGCCGCCCGCGCATCCGCAAAGCGGATGATCGAGAAGGACGGCGCGGTCATGATCACCGGCGGTTCGTCCTCCGGTGTGGCTATTGCCGTGCAGTCGCTCTGCCAGGAAGCAGGCGTCATCTTCATGGCGGGCCTGACCCACTCCAACGACACCACGGGCAAGGACAAGCGCAAGAACGGTTTCCGTCACTTCTTCAACACGGAAATGTCCGGCGCGGCTCTCGCACCGGTGCTCAAGAACAACTACGGCACCGATCGCAAGGCCTATCACCTGACCGCCGACTACACCTGGGGCTGGTCGCAGGAAGAATCGATCAAGAAATACACCGAAGGCATGGGCTGGGAGACAACCGCTGCGGTTCGCACCCCGCTCGGCGCAGGTGATTTCTCGCAGTACATCACTCCGGTTCTGAACTCCGGCGCCGATGTTCTGGTCCTGAACCACTACGGCAAGGACATGGTGAACTCCCTGACCCAGGCCGTCCAGTTCGGTCTGCGCGACAAGCAGGTCAACGGCAAGGACTTCGTCATCGTCGTCCCGCTCTATTCCCGCCTGATGGCGCAGGGTGCCGGCGAGAACGTCAAGGGGATCTTCGGATCCACCAACTGGCACTGGTCGCTGCAGGACGAAGGCTCGAAAGCCTTCGTGAAATCCTTCGGCCAGGAATACGGCTTCCCGCCGAGCCAGGCAGCCCACACCTGCTACGTTCAGACTCTGCTCTATGCGGATGCGGCGCAGCGGGCCGGAACCTTCGATCCCTGCGCGATCGCAGCGGCTCTGGAAGGCTTCGAGTTCGACGGCATGGGCAACGGCCCGACCCTCTACCGGGCCGACGACCACCAGTGCTTCAAGGACGTTCTGGTTGTGAAGGGTAAGGAAAACCCGACCTCGCAGTTCGACCTACTGGAAGTCGTCGAAGTGACCCCGCGCTCCCAGGTTGAGTATCCTGCGGAAATGCTCGGTGGTGAGCTTGGTACCTGCAACAACGGTGCCTGATGCATGAATGACGGCAGCCGCCGGTGCCTACCAGCCGGCGGCTGCCGTTCTTTTTGGAGCATCTCGTTCACTGTCACGGAACGCAGGATGCCTCCGGCTCAACTGTTTCTTGTGGAATCGTGGAAATGCGGAATAGTTGGCCGATCCCGAAGTCTTGAAACAATCCGCGATTAGCTGAACGCAGATTGTTTCAGATCAACCCGTTTTCTTGTGAAATGGTGTAAAAGCGAAATAGTTAATCGACCCCAAGGTGTTGAAGCAATCTGCTTCATCAACGCAGGTTGCTCCAGGCAAAAAGCGGCAGAACAATGGATGTGATTCTTCTACAATTGCTCAACGGGCTGGATAAGGGCGGCGCTTACGCGCTCATCGCTCTGGGTCTGACCCTTATCTTCGGAACCCTCGGGGTGGTTAACTTCGCCCACGGGGCGTTGTTCATGCTGGGTGCCTTTTGCGCGGTTACCTTCAACAAGCTGCTCAGTCTGGAAGTCGTGACAATGGATCCGACCAAGACCACGGCCTGGGGATCGCCCATGGAGATCCGGACGCCCTATGTCGAGGCGATGCTGGGGGATTTCGGCACTTGGATGCTCAATTACTCCGTGCCCATGTCCATACTGCTTGCCGTGCCGGTGATGCTGCTGATCGGCTTCATCATGGAACGGGGCCTGATCAAGCATTTCTATAAGCGTCCGCATGCGGACCAGATCCTCGTGACCTTCGGTCTGGCGATCGTTCTCCAGGAGATCATAAAGGCGATCTACGGCGCCAACCCGATCCCGCAGTCAGCGCCTGAGCTGGTGCGCGGCGCGGCCGATATCGGGTCGATATTCGGTTTCGATCCCGGCGTTATCGTCTATCCCTACTGGCGAATGGTCTATCTGGCTTTTGCCGGTGCCGTGATAGCCGCTGTTTTCGCTTTTCTGCAATTCACCACCTTCGGAATGGTCGTGCGCGCCGGCATGGCGGATCGCGATACGGTCGGTCTTCTGGGCATCAACATCGAACGGCGCTTTACGGTCGTCTTTGCGATCGCCGCCGTGGTCGCCGGGTTGGCCGGGGTCATGTACACGCCGATCCTGCCGCCGGACTATCACATGGGCATGGACTTCCTGGTCCTCAGCTTCGTTGTCGTTGTTGTCGGTGGTATGGGTTCGTTGCCCGGGGCAGTCGCGGCCGGCTTTCTGCTCGGCATCCTGCAATCCTTCGCTTCCATGAACGAAGTGAAAGCGATCCTGCCCGGCATCGATCAGATCATCATTTATCTCGTTGCAGTGGTCATTCTACTCGTGCGTCCGCGCGGGCTGATGGGCCGCAAAGGCGTCATGGAGAACTAAAAACATGACAAGTAAAACGTCTCCCATGCGCGACTGGATCTTTTTCGTCGTGTTCGCCATAGCGGTTCTCACCATGCCGATCTGGCTGGCGCCGGTCGGTGCCGGCTACCCGGACCTGCTGCAGAAATTCATGATCTACGGTCTGTTCGCGACCGGCTTCAACCTGCTCTTCGGTCTGACGGGATATCTGTCCTTCGGACACGCTGCGTTTCTCGGGGTTGGCTCCTATTCGGCCGTCTGGACCTTCAAGCTGCTCGGCATGAACCCGGTCCCCGCGGCTTTCGTGGCGGTGGTCACATCCGGGATCTTCGCTCTGCTCATCGGCTATGTCTCGCTGCGCCGTTCGGGGATCTACTTCTCCATCCTGACACTCGCCTTTGCGCAGATGTCCTACAACCTGGCCTATTCCGTGCTGACGCCGATCACCAACGGGGAAACCGGCCTGCGGGTTTTGCGGTCCGACCCGCGTCTGTTCGACTCCTCGAACGCGGTGGACGGCCCCTTGATCGCCAACCTGTTCGGCATCGAGATGACCGGCTACGCGGGCTTCTATTTCTGCGCGATCGTTCTGTTGATTGCCTTCTTCATCGCTCAGCGGATCTTCCGTTCGCCCTTCGGCATCATGTTGCGGGCCGTGAAGACCAATCAGAATAGGATGAACTACACGGGCCTTAATCCGCGTCCCTACACCCTGGCGGCGTTCGTGATTTCCGGAATGTATGCCGGTCTGGCCGGTGCCCTGCTGTGCATCACCGACCCGCTGGCCGGGGCGGAGCGCATGCAGTGGACGGCGTCGGGCGAAGTGGTTCTGATGACCATTCTCGGCGGTGCCGGTACCTTGCTGGGCCCGATTTTCGGTGCAGCGCTGATCAAGTACTTCGAAAACATCTTCTCCGCATTCAACGATCAGACCCTGCATGAGATTTTCGGGTTCCTGCCTGATTTCCTCGAAGTGCCGGTCGTCGCGGTGACCAGTCTGTTCGTCGGTGAAGGCTGGCATCTGACCCTGGGGGTCCTGTTCATGCTGATCGTGATCTTCCTGCCTGGTGGACTGATGGAAGGCTTTTCCAGAATCGGGCGCCTGTTCAAGCGCTCTTCCGGGAAGTCCGATTCAAGCGGTGCCGCCGCGCCAGCCGAGTAAGGAAAATACTGATGGAAATTCTGAAAGTCTCGGGCGTGAACAAGGCCTTTGGCGGCCTGAAGGCCCTCAACAATGTGAATCTGGCCGTTGAAGAAGGTATGGTTCATGCCATCATCGGACCCAACGGTGCGGGAAAGTCGACGCTTCTGAATTGTTTTGTCGGCCGCCTCATTCCCGATACCGGCTCGGTCATGTTCGGCGATACCTCGCTGATCGGGCTCAAGGCGCACAAGATCAATCAGGCTGGCGTCTCCCGGGTGTTCCAGACACCTGAAATCTTCAGCGACCTGACGCTACTGGAAAACGTCATGATTCCGACCATGGCAAAGCGGGATGGCGAGTTCGCGCTGCACGCCTTCAAACGTCTCGACAGGGATGCCGAGATCCTGGACAAGTCGATGCACATGCTCGAGGACGTCGGTCTTGCCGAAAAGAAGGACATGATCGCCGCGTCCCTGTCACGTGGTGACAAGCGACGCCTGGAGCTTGCCATGTGCCTGGTTCAGGATCCGAAGCTGCTGCTGCTGGATGAACCCACCGCAGGCATGTCGCGCGCCGACACAAACAACACGATCGATCTCCTGAAACGCATCGGCGATCGCGGGATCACCAAGGTGGTGATCGAACACGATATGCACGTGGTCTTCTCGCTTGCTGACAAGGTTAGTGTGTTGGCACAAGGCACCGTGATCTGCGAAGGAAAACCGCAAGAGATCAAGGGCGATCCCCGCGTTCAGGAAGCTTATCTGGGAGGAGCACACCTGTGACCATCACTGAAGACCAGTTCTCGGGCGGAACCGCGCCGGGTGTGCAGCCGCGCAGGGCGCAAGGAACCGCGCCGGCGTTCTTTTCGGCCTGGGACGTGCACGCCTATTATGGCGAAAGCTATATCGTCCAGGGGGTGAATTTCGACGTTCGGGAAGGCGAGATCCTCGCGTTGCTCGGCCGTAACGGCGCGGGAAAGACCTCCACGTTGCGGACAATCGCCCGCATGGACAATCCCAACCTGACCCATGGCGAAATCTGGCTCGATCACAAGCCGCTGCACGAAATGAAGAGTTATCAGGCAGCAAGACTGGGCGTCGGACTTGTGCCGGAAGACCGTTGCATCATTTCCGGCCTGACCGTTGAGGAAAACCTCCAGCTGTCCCAGATCGCCGAACCGAAGGGCTGGTCGATAGAGCGGATCTACGATCATTTCCCGCGCCTTGCAGAGCGCCGGGCGCAGGACGCCGTGACCATGTCCGGCGGCGAGCAGCAGATGCTCGCTCTGGCTCGCATTCTGGCACGTGACATCAAGCTGCTTCTTCTCGATGAGCCTTACGAAGGTCTGGCGCCGGTGATCGTGCAGGAGATCGAGCGCATCCTGGAAGGCGTCAAGGATCTGGGCATAACCACCATCATCGTCGAGCAGAACGCGATCGCGGCTCTTCATCTGGCTGACCGCGCAGTGATTCTGGACATGGGCGAAGTGGTGTTCGACGGAGCGGCGCAGGAAGTGCTCGACAATGCCGAACTGCGGCAGGAGTACCTCGCCATCTAGCCGGATTTTCTTGGCGGCTTTTCCATGCGCCAAGAAAAGACGAATTGGATAAGCAAGTTAAGCTGGTTTGCTGGCCTCTGGATGAGGAAGTTGCTAGCGAGTTTAGCCCTCGGATCTCAAAGGCCGGCGCGACCAGCGCCGGTCTTTTTTTGTGGACAGTTTTGCCAATGATCGGTGTGCGGGATCAGCGTGTTGCAGCAAAAAGCGGCCGCAGCCTATAGTTCGAGCGCCGATTTCCGCAATTCTTCAACCGGGGATAGCCTGTGAGCGTCTTTAGAACCGAATTGCCCAGCCTGGTAGGCTTTCTGTTATTCGCAGCCTTCACCCTTGTCGGTGACAGCCTGAAACCTGAAACGGTTGGTGTCAGCGTTTCGCTGATCCTTCTGGGTGTGATTTTCGCCGCTGTTCTGTGGTGCGCCTTCTCTGTGGTGAGGCACGCCGGGTGCCTTGCAACGATCTTCGGCGAACCCTTCGGTACCCTGATCCTGACCCTTGCCGTGATCGGCATCGAGGTCGCCCTGATCGTCGCGATCATGTTGTCCGGCGACGCCGTGCCGACGCTGGCGCGTGAAACCATGTTTTCCGTGGTGATGATCGTCCTGAACGGACTGGTCGGCCTTTGCCTGCTGCTGGGGGGGTTACGTCACAAGCACCTGACCTACAATCTGCAGGGCGCGAACGCGTTTCTTTCGATTCTGGTGCCGCTTGCGGTCTTTGCTCTTGTACTGCCGAGAATGACGCAATCCGCTCCGGGAGGTGCGCTTTCGGGTCTTCAGACCGGCTTCGAACTGGTAATGTCTGTTTTGCTTTACGGTGTCTTCCTCGCCATGCAGACCGTCACCCACAGCAACATTTTTCGTCAGCCGGTTGCTGGTGACGGACCGGTTGCTGAGGGCGCTAAAGTGGAAGAAGACGACGATGGGCATCATGGCGGTGAAGTCCGGTCGGTCTCCTTTCACATTTTTGGGCTTTTCGGCGCGCTGCTGCCAATCATTCTGCTTTCGAAGAAACTCGCGCTTTATGTGGATTTCGGCATGGACGGACTGGGGGCTCCATTGGCGCTGAGCGGCTTCATCGTCGCCTCTCTCGTCCTGATGCCGGAAGGCCTGAGCGCCTTGCAGGCTGCGGTCGCGAACAAGCTTCAGCGGGCAGTCAATATCTGCCTCGGCTCCGCTGTGGCGACCATCGGCCTCACGGTTCCGGCGGTGCTGCTTGTCGGGTGGATAATGGGTCTCAAGGTTGAACTGGGCCTTGAAACGCCGGAAATCATTCTCCTGCTCCTGACGCTTGTCGTCAGCATGCTGACCTTCGGCGCCCGGACAACCAATTATCTCCAGGGCGCGGTTCACTTGGCGCTGTTCGCTGCCTATGTGATGATGATTTTCGATCTGGCCTGACGCAAGATGCGCCGGTACGTTTGAAACCTCCATCTACTCAGACGGGCGATCGACGCCGATGGAACTTCCGTTGTTTCTGACATGGGTAGACGGATGTGATGTCCAGCCCACCTCTCGACCGATACAGATTGGCCCTTGATGCTACTCCTGTCCGAAGACCAAACCCGCGACGCCCTGCTTTTTCCGGATCTGATCGATGCGCTGGCGGACATGTTCCGCACCGGCTGCGAAATGCCGACGCGCCACCATCACGACATGGAGGTGCCCGGCGAGCCGGACGCTACGATGCTCCTGATGCCCGCCTGGCTGCCGGGAAGCTTTGCCGGGGTGAAGGTCGTCAATGTCATGCCGGGCAATTCGGCGCGCAATCTGCCGGCCGTCTCCGCGCAGTATCTTCTGTCCGATGCGCGCACCGGCGCAATGCTGGCGCTGGTTGACGGCGGTGAGCTGACGGCCCGCCGCACCGCAGCCGCATCCGCCCTGGCAGCGCGCTATCTGGCGCGTTCGGACGCCCGGCATCTGCTGGTGGTCGGGGCCGGCCGTCTGGCGGCCAACCTGGTGGAAGCTCACATGGCGGTCCGGCCGATAGAGGAGGTCACCGTCTGGGGGCGCTCCCTGGAAAAGGCCGAAGCGCTCGCACAAGACCTCAGGGGGCGGTTTCCGGTGACGATCCAGGCGGCTGAGAACCTTGATGAAGCGCTCGGCAATGCGGATATCGTCAGCGCGGCGACACTGTCGGTCGAACCGCTGATCTGCGGCAAAGCCGTGAAACCGGGTACCCATGTGGATCTGGTCGGGGCGTTCAAGCCCAGCATGCGCGAAAGCGACGATGAGCTCATCCGGCGGGCGCAAATCTTCGTCGATACACGCGATGGCTGCCTCTCCGAGGGAGGTGACATCGTTCAGCCTCTCCGCTCCGGAGTTCTGTCGAAGGACGACGTCAAGGCGGACCTTTACGAGCTGTGCCGGGGAGGGCATCCGGGCCGTCAGTCCGACGCGGAAATTACCCTGTTCAAGTCAGTCGGTGCGGCCCTGGAAGATCTGGCCGGTGCGATCCTGGCCTTCCGCAATACGCAAGGCTGAAAACGCTCAGCCGAGTTCGAAAGTGGTGATACCGAACATCTGATCGAGCGGCAGGTCCGGGGCCGGTCCGCGATACATGCGGAATGTCTCGAACTCCGGCGAGAGCTCGTATTTTTCCGCAAGCAGCAGCGCGGCCGCATTGGGCTCCGGAGTGTCGAGAACGATCATCTGACCCTTGACCTGCCCGGCGAGCGCGCGAAAGAGCGTATCGGCGATTTCGGGCGTATCGGCAAAGAGCGGCCCTATCTTGTAGCCTTCATGGCACTGACGGATGACGCCATAGCCTTTGACAATGCCATCTTCTGCGAAAGCGAAGCCTCTGCGGGTCTCGAGCATTGGCGCCGTCCAGAGTTTCAGGAAGTCAAGCCGCGGGCCGGGAAAGAACCGCCGGTCATAGTCGCGGATCGTCGGGAAAATTCCCTGACCGAGCGGCGCCAGGCGCGGGTCCATCGGCGTGTCGCACAGGGACATGCCGGCCTGACGGATATTGCGGTAAACCGGCTTGAAGCCGTGTTCTGCATAGCTGGCGGTCTGTTCCTTGACCGCATCGAGGCCCAATAGCCTCGGTCCGAGATGGTCCAGGGCCTGCTGCCAGATCCGATGGCCGTAGCCCTTCTGGCGGTGGCCGGGCTTGCAGATGTAAAACCCGATAAAACCGAAATCATCGCCGTAGCGCACGGCGGAAATGACAGTGACGAGCTCGCCTGCAACCTCGCCGGCAAAAAAACCGTCCGGATCGGCCGCATAAAAGGCTTTTCCGTCCTCAAGACCAGGATTCCAGCCCTCTTGCCGGGCCATCTCGAGCGCAATCTGCATTTCGTCTTCCCGCAGGGCACGGATCTCAAGGGCTTCGGACATGACGGCTCCAGGTGCGTGGTTTTCTATACAGCTTGCGGCAGACTAATTTGACTCGGGGGGATTTGAAAACCGCTCCGGGCCGTCAAACCGCAGACGTAAAACATAAATCCCGACTTTCGGAGGGAACCCGGCTTGCGTCCAGGCAGCAAGTGTGCATCAATTTACCAAAGGTAATGCTCTCATACATTTCAGCGAATTGAGGGAATTATCTCGGGCATCAATCAATTTCGGGGGCAAAGGCGGCAATCGGGCCGGATCGAAAGCAGTGTGCGGTCCGTCACAGACCGGCAATGGCTCGAGGGTCTAAAAGAGAAGTACGGATTTCAACGTTGAGGACGTTATGACGAAACGGTACAATCTGCCTCTCGCTACTCGACATGCCACCAAAGTGGTTTCGAAGCCCGCCGTCCGCTTGCGGCGAGCCGTGCGCTTTGGCCTGTTCAGCCTGCCGCTCGCACTGGCGTTGGCAGGGTCAACCGCACTTACTGCCACCGCACAGGAAGCAGGCCGCAGGGTCGCCCTCGTGATCGGAAATCAGGACTACCAGTATGTAGAGCCGCTGGTAAATCCGCAGAACGACACCAAGGAAATATCGCGGATCCTGCGAGAAGCCGATTTTGATGTCACGCTCGGGCTGGATCTCGACAAGAAGGACATGGAGGAGGTCGTCCGCCGGTTTCTTCGCGAACTCAAGGACGGCGACACGGCGCTTTTCTATTATTCAGGCCATGCCCTTCAGGTCGGTGACGCGAACTTCATTCTGCCTGTCGATGCAAAACTGGCGTCGCAATACGATCTGGAATTCGAAAGTCTCAAGGTCTCCCACCTGCTCGACTACATGAAAGCCGCCTCCAGCCTGCAGATCGTCATGCTGGATGCCTGCCGGGACAATCCCTTCGAAATCGCAAGCCTGTTCTGGGGAGAACAGGAATATGCGCTTGGAAAGACCAGGGGGCTCCGCCGCATACCCAACAAGCTTGGAACCTTCATCTCCTATGCCACCCGTCCGGGCCAGGTCGCCTATGACGGGGACGGACCCATGAGCCCGTTCACGTCTTCCGTGGTCGGCAACGCCCTCGATCCGAAACTTGAGATCAAGGACCTGATGACCAGGGTCCGGGACGAGGTTGTCCGCAAGACCGGGGGGCAGCAGATCCCTTACGAGGATTCAACGCTTGTCACCAATTTCTATTTCGTGCCGCCTAAACCGGAACCCATCGTCACGGCACATCACCGTGTCAGCGTTTCCGTAGGCAGCACGGCCGTTGCGCTCAATATCCCGGCCCCCGTTCAACCGGAAGGTGGAACGCTCGAAGCCACGCTGACCCTGGCGCCGGAAAAGGGAGAACTGCAGCTGGCGGATGGTAAATCCGTCGCCGAAGGCGATGTTCTCAAGGCTGAAGAGCTTGCCGGTCTGCAGTTCGTTCCCACCGGCGCAAATGCCGGCAATGTGGAACTGATCGGCTACGAAGTGAAGGACCAGTGGGGCAGCAGCGTCTCTGCCATCGCCTCGATCACGGTTGCACAGGCAGCCACACCGGTCGTTGAAGACGATCAGCAGGAAGACCGAAAAGCGCGTTTGGCGGCGGTGCTGGCCTGGCTGACGGAAAGATCGACCACCGGTACCGTGGAGGCCGACATCGGCGTCGGTCCGGTTGAGGTCTATCCCGAAGCGCCGGTGGAAGGACTTCCGGCAACCAGCGACTGGCTGAAGGTCGCATCCGTCGATACCGATCTGCAGCTTTCGTCCGAGGGCCGTCTGCTTCAGGCCGGAGATCGTTTTCCCGTTTCGGCGCTGGCGTCGCTGACGGTCCGGCCGCAGATCGGCAGTGAGCGGGAAGCGCAGGAATTCAAGCTGGAGCTCCCGAATGAAACCGGCGGCGCTCTCACGACCATCACCCAGATCGTTCAGCCGCGTGTGGACCGTTGCGATCAACTGGCAACGCAGCCGTTTGATCTTCAGGCGGTGACGGAAGGACGTCTGGCGAACGATCTCGATCCCCAGGCAATCGACACTGCCTGTGCCGCGGCAATGGAAGCCTATCCGGAAATCGGCCGCTTCGTGTTTCAGCGCGGGCGCGGGGCGTTCGCGGAAGGCGACCTCGATCAGGCGATCGCCTATTTCGAGCAGGCCTACCAGATGGGGCATGTGCGTGCCGGACAGGTGCTCGGCCGCATGTATTTCCTCGGCGCCGGAATTGACCGGGATCAGGAAAAGGCCGTGGAACTTTACCGCAAGGCGGCCGAACGTGGCGACGCCTATGCGCTGCATTCGCTCGGACTGGCCGAGATCCGGGGAGACGGGACCGCCCAGGACGAAAAGGACGGTCTGGAAAAACTTCTGCAGTCCGTCGAGGCCGGGCACACGTTTTCCTACAATGCCATCGGCGGCTTCTATCTGAACGGCGAGCACGTGGCCGAAAACATCGACAGGGCCGTTTATTATTACAACAGGTCAGCCGGTCGGAACGACATTTACGGCTTCCTGAACATGGGAACGCTTTACCGGGACGGCAAAGGCGTACCGCAGGATTATGAGGCTGCGCTGGGTTGGTTCAAGAAGGCCCATGAAGGCGGACATCCCGCTGCTGGCACCGCCATCGGCCTGCTTTATTTCAACGGTCAGGGCGTGGAAAAGAATCCCGTGGAAGCGACAAGGTGGTTTCGTGAAAGCGCCCAGCGCGGCGATGCCTGGGGTGCCTTCAACACCGCGTTCATGCTGGGCGAGCAATCGGGAGAAGCTGCCGGTCGCGACCGGATAAGAATGCTGGCCATGGCCGTTGCCGTGGACCCGTCCTCACAGGCGGCGGAAAAAGGCAGGGAAGCGCTCGGCAAGGCGAACCGTGGGCTCAAGGCCAAGGTGCTGCAGCAGGCGTTGACGGATCTAGGCTACGAACCCGGGCCGGTGGATGGTCAGCCGGGCCGCAAAACCCGGGAGGCCCTTAAAGATTTCTTCAAGGCTTCCGGTCGGCAGCCTGTTCAAGGGGATGAAGCATTGATCTCGTTGGTCAAGCACCAGTGGGAACAAGATCGCCCGCGCTACGATTTGTTTTAAGGAGAAGGATTATGAAATTTTCAATCCAATTGCTGCCCGTGGCCGGGCTGTCCGTATTGATGCTCGCCGGGTGTCAGACACAGCAGGGTGCGACGCCGCAGGCCGTCAGCGCGCAACCGGCGCCTGTCCGAGCAAACGCCGCCACTCCAGCCGTCGTCGATCCGATCAATGACCCGTCTATGCGGGACAACGACAATGGCGGCGGCGGCGGCGGCGGCGGCGGCGGCGGTGGCGGTGACAGCCCCGGTGGTGGCGGTGGCGGCTCCTGGGGCTGACCCGAGCAAACCCTGATTGAAGAGACAATCCCATGGGAATTCCGTTTCGTACAAGAACCGGGCAGTTGATCGCGCACGGCTGCCTTGGACTTGCCTGCCTTGCATTGCTTGCCGTCCCGTCGTTTGCGGGCGAATGGCGGGCTCTTGTCATCGGTGTCGATGCCTACGAGCACGTCTCGCCGCTGAAGGGTGCGGTCAATGATGCGCGCGACATCGCCGAGACGCTTGAAGCGGCCGGCGTACGCGACCTGACGGCGCTCTATGACGGTGAGGCCACTCGCGCCGCAGTCCTGTCGTCCTGGGAGGGATTGATCTCACGGTCCGGTCCGGACGATGTCCTTGTCTTGTCCTATGCCGGGCATGGGGCGCAGGAGCCCGAGTGGCTGGCGGGCTCGGAGGAGGACGGGTTCGACGAAGTCTTCCTGCTGGCGGGCTTCGATGTGGCTGCACCCGGCAACGGTGAGCGCCTGCGCGATGACGACGTGGCCGCCATGCTGCGTGCCGCCGGCGGACGCAGCGTTCTGGTCCTGGCCGACAGCTGTCATTCCGGAACCATGACCAGGTCGATCGATCCGCGTATCAAGCGGCTGGGAACGCGTCTGGTCGGGCTGCCTCCTTTTGAAGACGATGTATTGAGATCGACACCCCTGCCTCCGGTCCTGGCGCAGGCGGGTGCCCCTGGCAAGGATCTGGAAGACCTGGACAACGTCATCTATGTCGGCGCGACAGTCGACGGTCAGGTAATCCCGGAACTGCTCATCGGCGGCAAGCCGCGCGGGGCGCTGAGCTGGGCCTTCGCGCGCGGCGTGGAGGGAAGAGCGGATCTGGACCGCGACGGCGGCATCACCATGGCCGAACTTAGCCGGTTCCTGAAGGAAACCGTGCGCGTGGCGACCGAGGGCCGTCAATCCCCGAGCCTCAGTATCGGCGGTGAGACCCGTGCAGCGGTTCTGCCCAGGGTCGATGGCGCGATATTCGACCGGAAAGCAAGCGAACTCACCCTTGCCGCAAGCACCGGGACCGCCGATCCTCTTCTTGAAAGCCTCTCCCTGCAGCATGAAGGGCGCGTGAAGGTCTCAGGGGAGGGCAATGCCGATCTCTTCTGGGATGTGGAAGAAGGGGATGTATTGACCAAATTCGGCGACGTGGTTCTGCAGGGCGGGGCCGGGAATGCCGACCGCTTCTCAGACGTGGTGACCAAATGGGTCTTCCTCACCGACCTTTATACCCTCTCCAGAGACTTGCAGCCGATTGAAGGCACGTTGCAGCCTTCCGTCGGTCACATATCTGAGGGCTCGCCTTTCAAGGTAGGCCTGACGTCCGGACAAAACGGGTTTATGGCTGTTTTCGCACTGGAAGCGGACGGGACACTGCGGGTGCTGGCCCCGGACAGGATTGCGGATCCTCTCGGCAAGGACACATCCGTTGAGGCGGGCAATCCCTATGTGCTCAATCTGCGCGCGGGCCTGCCGTTCGGAGCCGATCACATCGTCATGGTACGTTCGTCCAAGCCCATGCCCCGGCTTGTCGGGGTTCTGTCCGCGCTGGATGGCCGGCCGCTTAACGCCGAGCTGCTTCCACAGATGCTGAAACTGATCGACGAAGCCGCGGACGCCATCGGCATTGCCGCTGTTTATACCCAGCCTGCCGGATAGTTCGATAACGAACGCGACAGATGCGTATCCCGTTGTTGCCTAAAACCATTTATGTGACCATAGCCACACTTGTACCGCCATTCCTCTGATATAACTTGGCTCATGAACGGCGCTGGGCTCGACAAGGGCGCAGGGTGCCAGTGGACAAAAGACGTGAACCAAAGACCTGGTCCATAGACTTGGGAGACAGTCATGACGCATTCGCTAAAACGCGCCCCTGTCCGGCAAAGCCTTTACGCCACCGGACTGGCGGCAGCCATCACATTCGGGTTTGCCGGATTGTCGGGTCCGGCACTTGCCGATCCGATCGCGCTGATCCTCGATAAATCCGAGGCGGTGCAGGTTTCCGCCTTCACGGAACTTATGCCGGGAGACGTGGTTGATCTGGGGTCCGAGGGGCATATCGACCTTCTCGACTACGCCGCCTGTCAGGAGGTCCGCGTCAAATCCGGCACAATCACCGTTTCCTCTTCAGGCTTTGCTCTGGATGGTGGAGAACAGGAGGTTCTGCGGGCAGGCAATTGTCTCCAGGCAGATAGCGGCACCGGTGACGAGACTGCGGACAAGGGACTGACGGTCACGCTGCGCGGCCTTGCGCTTGAGAACAAGAAGGCGGCTTCGCTGATGCTGCGCTTCGACGACAGGCTGCGCGATCAGTACGACACGGTCTTTGTCTCCTTTGAAGGAGGAGAGCCCAAGCGGTTCGATGTTCTCGACAACATCATGACCGAGATGCCGGACAGGGAAGCTGAAAATGAAGCCGTCGAGGTCGAGCTCTTCCTGCAGGGCAAGGCTCCCGACTATGGTGTGGTCATGCGTAAATTCACGATTGATCCGGCGCAGGTCGGACGGAAAACAGCTGTAGTCATCGTGAAATGACGTCGGGCGGCCGGATTGCGGACGCAGCACTTGGCCGGAAGACGCTTTTTGCCGTCATCGCCCTGGCAGCGGTATGTGCGGGCGTAGCCATCGGGTTGACAGCCAAAAGGGCCGTCTGGGAAGGTTGGGTTACCGACCGGCTTTTCCAGATCCGGGCGATGCTGACACCGGGACAGGAAGACGCTCCCGTGCCGGTGGTGGTGATCGGCCTGGACCAGATCGCGCTTGCCTCCGAAAGACTTGCCCCCATTCCGCGTGTTCTGATGACCCCCGTCATGGCGGAAGCCGGACAGGCGGTCCTCGACGCCGGCGCGCGCGCGCTGGGCTATGATTTCGTTTTTGCTTATAGCGCCGATGCCTTCAAGGACCTGGAAACCGGCGAGGCGCGCCTGAAGGGCTTCGACCAGCCGTTCCAGAGGTTCCTTTATCGGAACAGGGGCAGGGTTTTCATCGCCCATACCGAGGTCGGTGTGCCGCATCGCTCCTTTTCCGCCGCGGCCGGTGCAGGCGGTGTGCGCTCGGTGACGGTCTCCGCTGAAAATGACGGCGTGGTGCGCAGGCACTCTCCCGACTTTCCGTTGTCGGACTCTTCCTCGCTCATCGACGCCCTGATCGCTTCGACCGGCGCCGAGGTTCCGGAGGCCTACACCGCCATTCCCTCGGCGAGGCTTGCCACCTCCACGCCATATCTATCCGTGCTCGATGTCTTGAAGATGCAGGAAAGCGAAGCCGGCAGGCAGGAACTGAACCGGTTCGTCGACGGCCGGATCGTCCTTTTCGGAGGTTTGCTGCCCTATGAGGACGAACACCTTTATTCCGACCGCTTCCTGCCGCGAACTCCCGCCGATCTCGTGGAAACGGGGGCAAGCGGGCGTCCGCGGGTTCAATCCTATACTGCCGGTGTTTTCATCCTGGCGGACTTGATCGCGGCGGCCCTGTCGGATCGGATGGCGGTCTCGCCTTCCCGGGGCACGCTTCCGGCTCTTGCCCTGGTGTTTTCCATTATTGGTGCCGCCACCGGCTTGCTCCTGCCGCTGTTCGCGCTGCCGTTCATGGCGCTCGGCGGTATTTTAGCCGGTCTCGGCGTCACCCTTGTAGGCTTGGAGGCCGGTGTCCTGTTGTCTCCGGGCGTAGCGCCCGTTGCTTGCGTCAGCGCGATGGTCGTTGCCGGCATCGGCAAGGTCGGAATCCTGCAGCGCCGGCAGCGTTCGCTCGTGCGTCTGTTCGGCCACTACCTGGCGCCGGACGTCATCAAACAGATGGCGCAATCTGAACAATTGCCTGAACTCGGCGGCGATACGCGCAACGTGGTTGTCGCCTTCATCGACATTGTCGGCTTTACCAAGATGTCCGAGAAGCTCGCCGACAGGGATGTGGTCCGGGTGGTCAATTCCTGTTTCGATGCGATCGGTCAGGTGATTACCTCGCACCAGGGATATATCGACAAATATATCGGTGACGCGATCATGGCGGTCTGGAACGCGCCAAATTTGGTCGAAAACCCGGAAAAAGCAGCTGTCGATGCCGCAAGGGACATTATCGGCAAACTGGATCATATCCGGGAAATCACCGGACAGCCGCCGCTGGATCTGCGTATTGCGCTCAATGCGGGGCCGGTTCTGGTCGGTGACATAGGCGGTGAGCACCGCCGCTCTTTCACGGTGATGGGCACGACCGTCAACACCGCGAGCCGGATCGAAGCCATCGCCAAGGAGAAGAAGGTTCGCCTCGCGGTCAGCCAGTCGGTCGCCGAAAAACTTCCCGGGTCTTATCCTGCGGTGGAAATCTGGTCGGGCCAGTTGCGTGGTCTCAGCACCGACATGTCGGTATTCACGCTGGATATACCTGAAATGTATATGGAAAAAGCCGACGCAGACACTGCTGGAAAGGACGCTCAGGACCGCAGCAAACTGTTGAATTTCCCGCGATAGAACACCTGAATGGGGCGCCATTTTTCCGTTGTGACGAGACTTTCCGGTTTTGCATCTTGATGTCTCCTCCGGCATGATCGTTGAAGCACAAGCTGATTTCCATGGAGTAACCTGCGGGCACATGATCGCCGACAAGATACTTCGACATCTGAAGCTCTTTTCAAGACGTTGGTCCCTGTATGGCTCAATGGCCTGACAATCAGAATCCCGGAGGGCATCGCCCCGAGTTCGACCGGACCATCATCCGTCCGTCCGGCAAGGGATCTGCGACGTTAGAGGACGCCAATGACCGTCCGGACCTGGCTGGTCGCCCGCAAGCACCGGATCGCCCGAAAGTACCGGTGAAAGCGTCGCCGAAGCGATCTTCAAAGCTGTTATACGCCGCCATGGCCATAGGGTTTCTGGTCGTGGGCGCAGGAGCCGGCGGTCTGGCGCATCTTTTCACTTCCGGCGCGATTTCATTCTCGCCGCCTGAAGAAACAGCCACCTCTGACACACCGGACAGCACAGAAGAAGCGGCGACACCCGGTCCGCTCGCGGACGCTTCATCCGCCGCGCAAGAGGCGGGGCAGGGGGAAAGTCCTTCTGTGCCGGAAGAGATCAAGCCGGAACGTCTCAACGAAGAAGACCTGGATATTCCCGCCGATCCTTTTTTCGATATGGCCATGTCCGCCGTCATTCCGCTGGCCGGGGATCCGGTGCTTCTCGGCCGGGGTGCCGCCGCCCAACGGATAGAATTGACGGAAAGACCGGTCCCGGCAAGCGCGTCGCCGGATGATGCCGCCTTCGTGCCTGCGGCAAGCGCTTATTTCCTCGACAGCCAGATGCTGGACGAGGATGGCAATCTGATCATCAGCGCGCCGGGCAGTGAAACCGATTTCCAGTTCGGCAATTTCGGTGGCGGCAGCGATTCCGAAGGGATCGTCGTTGAAGAAGACAGCAGCCAGGGGGATGGCCAGTCACCGGACCTGCCGGTTTTTCTGAAACCGCCAACGGACACATTGAATCTCTTTTTGTCGGAGCGCCCGATAGGCCAGGGGCCGAGCCGTATCGAAATCCGCACCGGAATTTCCGAAGCGACCACGCTGGGCGATTTTCTGAAGGACAACAGCTTTGACGAGGATGCCGGCAAACTTCTTGTCGATTTCGCCGCGAGCGAATTCCAGAAAAGCGATTTGATCGCGGGCGATAAAATCGCGATCAGGGGGGTCAGAATGCCCAACAAGCTCGGGCGTATCGGCGACTATTACCGGCCCGTCCAGATCTCCTTCTACGGTCAGGACGGATATCTCGGCACGGCCGCTTTTTCCACGTCCCGGGATGGCGACACCTATGTTCACGGTGCCGATCCCTGGTTCGGAAAGCCCATCGTTGAAGAGGACATCGCACCCGTAAAGGTCGCGGGCGCTGCAAAGAAACATCGTCTTATCGACGGGCTTTACGCAACGGCGGTGCGAAACGCCGTTCCGGCCTCCATTGTCGGCGAGGCGATTGCCTATCTCGCGCCCACCACGGATCTCAAACGCACGATTGAACCGGATGAACGGTTCACGCTGGTGTTCACCGATATGCCGAGGGACGAAAAGCGCGGCGGCGGCCGTGTCCTGTTCGCTGGCGTGCGCCGGGGGGATGATTGGTCGGTGCGCTGCTATGTTTTGAAAGCCCCCGGCAATCGCGGCTTCGCCTGTGTCAACGAAGGGGGCAAGGTCAGCCTGTCCGGCGCCATGCTGGTGCCAGTGAAGGGGGTTCTGACGTCGAAATTCGGCATGCGCTTTCATCCGATCAAGAAGACGGAGCGCCTGCATGCCGGTGTCGACTGGGCCGCACCGACCGGCACGCCGATCCGCGCGGCCTTTTCCGGCAAGATCACTTATCGGGCTGTCCGGGGCGGCTATGGAAATTTCATAGAACTGACCCACAAGGATGGCATCACCAGCCGATACGCGCATATGCACGAATTCGCTGACGGAATTGAATTGGGATCGGTCGTTCAGGCCGGCGATCTTATCGGTTATGTGGGCACGACGGGATTGTCGACCGGGCCTCACCTGCATTTCGAAATCCGCCAGCGCGGCGAACCGGCCGATCCCCTGGCTTTCGAAATGGAGACCGGTGCGGATGCGCCTCAGTCGGTGGCGAGCAACGACCTCAAGAACTATCGCGTCGCCATCGGCGATATCCTGAGCGTGCAGTAGCGACCCGGCTCCGACCCTTTCACGGAATGATCCGTGCAAGCGTCAGAGCCGGGCACGCCGGTTCGATTTTACTCGGCAGCTTCCGGCTGGATTTCAAGACCGTCGTCACCGGCCTTGATCGCAACCTTTGAAATCGTCTCGCCGTTCATCTGCGCCGTCAGGAATGCGCGGGAAAGTTTGGGCAGAAGATCGTTGGTCAGGATGTTGTCGATCATCCGGCCGCCGCTGTCCGGGTCGCGGCAGAGGGAGACAATATGGGCGACCACATCCTCGCCATAGACAAGTTCGGCCTCCCGGTTTTCCCGGACCCGCTTGACGATCCGGTTGAGCTGAAGGCGAACGATAAAGCCGAGCATGGACGGTGACAGCGGATAATAGGGAATGGTGACGATACGGCCGAGCAGGGCGGGCGGAAACACGTCGAGCAGAGCCGGTCGCAGGGCTTCCGCCAGTTCTTCCACGTTGGGTGCGTTCGGGTCGGTGGCCGCCAGCTCAGGGTCGCTGGAAACCGGAGCGTCCAGCATATGTCTGGCCGCGTTCATGATGATCTCGGTGCCCACATTCGAGGTCAGCAGGATCAGCGTGTTGCGGAAGTCGATCTTCCGGCCCATGCCGTCTTCCATCCAGCCCTTGTCGAACACCTGGAAGAAGATCTCATGCACATCCGGGTGGGCTTTTTCCACCTCGTCCAGAAGCACGACGGAATAGGGCTTGCGCCGCACTGCCTCCGTCAGACGGCCACCTTCGCCGTAGCCGACATAGCCCGGAGGTGCGCCCTTCAGGCCGGAAACCGAATGGGCTTCCTGAAACTCCGACATGTTGATGGTGATCATGCTCTCTTCGCCGCCGTAAAGCGTTTCGGCGAGCGCGAGGGCCGTTTCCGTCTTGCCGACACCTGACGGGCCGCACAGCATGAAAACGCCGATCGGCTTGTCCGGGTTGCCGAGCTGGGCGCGGCTGGTCTCGATCCGCTTGGCGATCATGCCCAGGCCGTGGGCCTGGCCGATTACCCGCTTGGTGAGACTGTCTGTGAGGTTGAGGATCGTCTGCATCTCGTCCTGAACCATCCGGCCGACAGGGATACCGGTCCAGTCGGAGATGATGCTGGCAACGGCCTCATCGTCCACATAGGCATAGACCATGCGGTCGTCTTCCGGGATTTCCGACAATTCCGCCCGCTTGTCCTTGAGGGCAGTACGGATAGCGTCCTCGTCTTCCAGATCGACGTTTAGGTCCAGTTCGATGTCGTCGATGCCCACCAGCGCAGGCTGTTCGTTTTCCGGGTCCTCGATATCCACGCTTTCCGGATGTGGGGCAGGTTCACCGCCCTTCAGCGCAATCAGCGCGGCGTTCAGACGGCGGATTTCCGCTACCAGTTTGCGCTCGCGTTCCCATTCGCCGCGAAGGGTTTCGATGGCGGTCTCTGTGTCCTGAATGGCGGTGTCGAGCGCATCGAGCTGTTCCTGATGCTCCATGCCCAGTTCGGCGTCATTGGTCAGCGCCTGCCGTTCCGTTTCCAGAAAGCCCTTCTTTGCGACCAGGTCCGACAGTTTTGCCGGCTGTGCCGCCTGGGAGATGTTCACCCGCGCCGAGGCCGTGTCGAGAACGCTGACCGCCTTGTCCGGCAGCTGGCGCGCCGGAATATAGCGGTGCGACAGGGACACGGCGGATCTCACTGCACTGTCGAGAATGCGCACCTGGTGATGCTCTTCCATCGGTCCCAGCAGGCCACGCACCATGGCAAAGCATTTTTCTTCGTCGGGCTCATCCACCTGCACGGGCTGGAAACGTCGTGTCAGGGCGGGGTCTTTTTCGAAATGCTGGCGGTATTCCGACCATGTGGTGGCAGCGACTGTGCGCAAGGTTCCGCGCGCCAGCGCCGGTTTCAGGAGGTTCGCTGCGTCGCCCGTGCCGGCCGCGCCGCCGGCGCCGACCAGCGTATGGGCTTCGTCGATGAACAGGATCGTCGGAACAATGGAGGCATGAACCGCGTCGATGACGGCGCGCAGGCGTTTCTCGAATTCCCCCTTCATCGAGGCACCGGCCTGAAGGAGGCCGAGATCCAGCGCGCAGAGGCGCGTGCCCAGAAGGGCAGGGGGAACGTCCCCTGAAACGATCTTCTGCGCAAAGCCTTCCACGATAGCGGTTTTGCCGACGCCGGCTTCCCCTGTCAGGATCGGATTGTTCTGGCGGCGGCGCATCAGTACGTCGATGACCTGGCGGATTTCCTCGTCACGTCCCACGATCGGGTCGAATTCCTTCGCCCGCGCCCGGGCGGTGAAGTCCACCGTGAACTGGGAAAGCGCATCTTCTCCGGCACCGCTGCCCGGGGCACCCTGAGCGCTTTCCGCGGTCGCACCGGGTGCTGCGGACTGGGGGCCGGATCCGTCCACCGGACGGGCGCCGGTTTCCCCCGAGGCACCGGCAATCTTGTCCAGATCGCGCACAAGGACGTCGCGGTTGAGAGATTCCAGGGCGGAGGAATAACCGCGCAATTCGCGCCAGGTGTTTTTGTCGCCCATCATGGCAATCAGCACATAGGCGGACCGGATCTTGTAGTCGCCGTACCTCAAGGTGCCTTCGAACCAGGCCCGTTCGAGCGATTCCTGGAAAGGGGCGGCCATGGAGGGCAGTTCGGTCTGGTTGATTTTCAGCTTCGCGATGGCCTGCTGCAAATCGCCGTCGACCGTTCCTGCATCGATGCCGAAGTGGCGCAGGATATGGACGAAATCCGTGGCCTCGTCGCGCGCGAGATAATAGAGCCAATGGAGGATTTCCAGGTGCCGATGGCCGGAGCTCTTCGTCAGGCGCATGGCCTTTTCCAGGCACTCGTAGCTTACGGTAGTAAGTTTGTTGGCAATGGTTTCAACCAGAATGTCACTCATGATACCGGCCTTTCAAATTTGAGACCTATTGATAAACGGTGGTGTGGCGGCGCACGGGCCGGAAACGGGTATCGGTCAGCATGTCCTCACCCTCTTCATCGATGTCTTCTTGTTCCGCGGCTGTCGCGGCAGGCGATTTCAGCCAGCCGATGTGTCCGAGTGTCGCCGAGTTGCTGCGGTTCATGTGCACCGACGAGGCACAGCGTTTTGGAAGGGCGAGCTCAATTTCGTATTCGACCTCGAGACCCAGATAAAAATCGATGAGATCGAAGAGTTTTTCAGTCCAGGGATTGGGCTTCGTCCGTGTCGGCGGCAGAAACTTGCGATATTCGTCGAGCGACCGGGTGAAGATGCGGATGCGGATCTTGTCGCTGACGCTGTAGACCCTGGCTCCGACAATCGTATCCGCCCCCAACCGGCCTGCGCCACCGGGACCAAGGCCGCCAAGGCTGAGCTGGTCGTCGCTGTCCAGATGCAGCCACGTCCCGACACACTGGTCGATTTCCACCCTGACCCCGAAAACACCGGTGATCAGGCTCTTCAGACGTGCCGCACTTTTCGTCTTGGGCGACATCAGGCCCGTGTAAAGCAGCTTCAGACGATCATCGATGCCGTCCAGGTCGCGGTAGATAGGCGCGCCGAGCCCGATGGACGAGCCGATATAGGACAGGAAGCGGTCGTCATCGGGCCGGTCATGTTGGACGATCGGTCTTGCGTCCGCCCAGGCGCGATAAAACAACTGGATAAAGCGGTTGTTGAAGACATCCAGAAATCGCGGGAATTCGTCATTCCCGCGCAGCCCCGACATGATGGCTTCATCCGTATATGCCCCGGGTAGAGCACCTTGCGGGCCGAGCAGTCCCAGGAAACGTTCCAGAAGGACCAGACCTCCGGAGTTGTCGCGGGTGGCGCGTTCGATCGTTGACGTCGCGAATTCACTGGACGGGTCCTGCCCGAAGCGGACGATGTCCTCCATGAGACGGCGGCTCTTGCCGATGCGGGGCGGTGCAGGTTCTTCTGCCTTTTTGGGACCGTCCAGCCCCGGAGCTTTTGCGCCCGGTGCGGTTTGCCCCTCCAGCATGCGAAGAACCGCCAGAAGATCGTGTCCGCCCGGGTGTTTCTCGATCCGGTCACCCAGGGCGGCCAGAAGCGAAGCATATTGCTGCTGCACGGGAACTTCGATCCTCGGCTCGACGGGAGGCGCAGTGTCTTCGCCGGAGTCCGCCTCCAAGCCGTCTGCCGACGGGAGATCGATACCGGAAGCCGGATCTTCAGGCTGAGCTTTTACATCTTCCGAGCCGGGCACCTGGTCTGGTTGTGGCTCCTGTTCTTCTGAAAGGTCTTTGGGGGGCGATTCTATCGTTTGCGATTTGATCGCCTCGTCAGGATCCGGGCCGGGTTCGATCTCCGGCGATGCGTCGGCCGGAGAACCGGCTTCCACTGCCTCCGTTTCCTCTTCGCGAGTTTCGGCTTTGGCATCGGCATCCGGCCAGACTGTCGGTGCACCGCCGCCGATCCGCAGCACCGTCTTGTCCCGCGCTGAGGCCTTGTCCGGAAGCTCGGGCTCCAGTTCCTGGTCCTGGTCGTCCGCCCCGCTCATAGGATCCCTTTTGCCCCGATCCTGGGCGGCCACTTCATGATCGTTCCCCGCTCGGTCGTGGCGATCACGCATTGGGTAAAGTGATTGATGGAGGCATATTCCGCGACGAACCTGTCCAGCACCGCCCCTATCAGGAAGGCGCTGGTCCCTTCAAAGGCCTTGTCGTCGAGCGTTATGGTGACCTCAAGTCCTCTGGCGACGCCTGTTCCTGATTTCTGCTGCAGTCTGCGAACCACGGGGCGTGTCGAGACGGCGCGCACGGACTGGGCCTGCCGGTCCGCCGAATTATCGGAAAGCGGAGCGAACACGCTCAGTATGTCGCGGAAGGACCGGCCATCTTCACCGGCGGCATCGTGAACCAGGCCGGTATGGTTGAGGGCGAGAATATTGATCAGGCGCCAGGCAATGGCCCCTGTGTGGCCGTCCTCGCCAAGCCTTTCATTGTACGACAGGAGCGGTGGTCTCGGGGCTGTCGGCCCGGCGACGCATTCGACCTTGAGCCCGATATCTTCAAGCACCCGGAAATCGCCGACGTCGGACTTGTCCGGATTGCTGCCGACAGGGAGATCGGCCGCCAGCGCCCGGTTGGAAGCCATCACCTTCAGGGAAAGTTCCGCAAGCCGCTTGTCACCGCTCTGGAGCAGGGCGGCGGCCTGGGCGCCGCTGGAAATCGAAACGAAGGTTTCCGTACCGATGTAGGAGCTTGGCTGCATCCGTCGCAGTTCCGAGGAGGATTGGCGGCGCGGCATGCGGCGAATGGTGTAGAACCACTCATGCCCGGCTTTTTCCGTATCCGGTGCGACGCTGTAGAGCGGTTCGACGGCTCTTTTTTCACCGCCGGAAAAATGCGCGTTGACCTCCGTCACGGAGTGAATCTCGTAATCGAGCGGCCGGGTGCGGTCGGCAATCACCGCGAATTCATGCTGCCCCTTCTTGATCGGCACCCTGTCGGTCTGGCGTTCGAACAGATTGACCGCCGGTGCTGAGTGCAGGGAGAAAATCTTTTGCTCTACATGAGCTGCCAGCCGGGTCTCTGTTTCGTCGAATACAAACACCAGATCGAAGGATTTCGCCTTCACCCGGTCCAGGTAACGGCGCAGGCCCGTGAGGCGGAAACCCAGGAAGCTGCGGGGAAAATTGAAATAATCGCGCAGATAGTCGAAGCCGGTGAACATTCTGCGGTCGTTGCGAAGCAGGGCGTCTTCCTCGTCGAATCCGAGCTGCCTGATGGCATCGACCGGCATCCGCTGAAGGGAGACCTGTCCGAAGGCGTCTTCGGTTCTGAGATAGAGCGCAATTGTATGACCGAAGATCTGCTCATAGACCTTCGCCGCCAGGTCGACAGGGCCGATCAGCCTGACAGGAAGCTCGTCGATCCGGCAACCGGCCACCTGGTATTCCGGCTTCTTGAGTGCATCTTCCGCCGAGACCTCGTTTTCAGGGTCTTCGGACATCCGATGGGTGAGGGTGATCGACAGCCCCGCTCTTGCCCGCTTGTCTTCGGCCATGTCCGCGCCGAGCCCGGAGATCTGGGCTGCCGAGCTCAGGTAGCGGGCCCCGGTCAGTTCAAGCGGTGTCAGGGTAATCGGAGCAGACAGGGTGAAACGGCAGCGCACTTCGCCGCTGCGCTCGCGAAAGACCGCTTCCATGGGCGCATGACGGTTGATCTTGATACCGTTGCGCAAATTCGCATCGCCGTATTTCGGCGTGATCCGGGCAAGCACCATGGACGGGATAGGGGCAAGCGCCGAGGGGTAAAGCTGTTCGAAAAGATTGGACGTGAATTCGGAAAACTCATGCTTCATCTTCAGCTGGACGCGCGCTGCCAGGAAGGCCGCGCCTTCCAGCAGGCCCGACAGCATGGGGTCGGAACGATCTTCCAGGAGACCGCCAAGGCGCTCGGCCACGGCAGGATAGGCTTCGGCAAACGCCGAACCCTGCTCGCGCAGATACGTCAGTTCCTGATTGTAGAGATCCAGAAATTCCCGGTTCATCCCGTCGCCCCGACTATCTTGATGCGGCCGAGGGCGGGATCGACGTCGGCGATGAATTCAGTTCCGATCCGCACCGGATCGCAGCGGATCTCCGCCTTGATCAGAAAACGTACCTTGAAGGTGTCGCTGGCGCCATCTTTGTCTCGAATGACCTGAAGCGTGCGCGGGTCCATGCGCGGTTCGAAACGGATCAAGGCTTCGCGGATATCGTCCGCAAGCCTGTCGATCCGCACCGTGTCGACGATGTGCACCGAAAGGTCCGGCAGTCCGTAATTGAGAATGGAGGTTGTGACTTCCGGAAACTCGGACAGATCTTGGGTGGAATTCAGGTTCACGGTGTTCAGGAGAGACTGCAGGTCGCGCCGGACTTCCGAGATAAGCGTGTGTTCGGTAACCCCGTAGGACCGCGACAGACGGCGGCCGGATCTGATTTTCTGGCCATCTGCAGGGCTCTTCTGGCGGGCCTGGGCGGCCTTGTAGTCCGGGTCTTCCATCGCCCGGAATGCCCACATCAAGGGGGCATGCATTTTTACACTCGATTTAGCCATTGGCCATGCCCACGCTGATTGCTTCCCCTGGTACCGGTACTGTCAAACCGATGCTGCGGCCCAGTCCGAAACCTCGGTGGCCGCCGCATTCACAAAAACAGGCTGCCGCGCCAAAGGCGCGGCAGCCGTGCGGGCCGAAACCCTTATTTCTTTTCGTTTGCCGCGATGTCCCATGCAAACTCCGGAGCCGCGCCCTTCGAGCCGTCCGGCTTCTGTTCGGTGTAGATGTACTTGTACTCACCGAAGTTCAGCGTGATGCTTTCCGTGATGCGGTCGTCAGACCCGCTGCCACCGGTCGAGACATTGGTGACGATAATGTCCTTCATCTCGATCTTGATGTATTCCAGCGGGCTGTCGCCAGCGGCCTTGCGCACAAACATCGTACCCTTCGTGATGTGCTTGCCGGTGGACACATGCTGGAGCAGCACCGGGGTCGATTTATCGACAAATTTGGTGATGCTCAGATCCTGGAAGTGTGCCTTGCCCGAACCGGAACCGCCGCCCATATGCGTGGTGCCGGACTGGGAAGCGCCCCACGACCAGGACAGGACGTCAATCTTGTCCTTGTGGGACTTGTCCTGTGCTTCGCCTTTGATGCCTTCAAGCTCGAGAAAAAAATCGACAGCCATTTTAATAGATCCTCTTGGTTGTTGACGGCCAGGAAAGTCGTTCTGGCGCTAAGTCTGTTATTTCTGACAACTACCTCGGACCTCGCGGTCCAAACCCCTGAGCCGTATGTGGCCCGTTTGTACCTCCACCCGGTGAAATGACCGGGGTGCATCCGCGAGGGATGCTTGCCGGCGGACGGACACCGCCCGCCGGCAATTTCTTGGATCAGTTTCCGTCTTGCGGAATACGGGAGGCCAGGCTCATGCCGATATCCATGCCTTCCAACTGATAATGGGGACGCAGGAAGAACTGGGCTCTGTAGTAGCCGGGGTTTTCCTCGTCCGGGACGATGGTGACCTTGGCTTCCCGAAGCGGTTTGCGCGCCTTGGTTTCCTCGGTCGAATTGTCCGGATCACCATCGACATAGTCCATGATCCAGTCGTTCAGCCACCGCTGCAGCTGCGCCGATTCCTTGGTGGAGCCGATCTTGTTGCGCACCATCACCTTGAGGTAGTGGGCGAAACGGGTGGTCGCGAACATGTAGGGCAGACGGGCGGACAGATTATCGGATGCGGTCGCATCCTTGCCGTCCGGACCGGAGAACTGCCTTGGCTTGAAGACCGACTGGGCACCCAGGAAGGCAGCCTGGTCGGTGTTCTTGCGATGGATGAGCGGGATCAGGCCCAGGCGGGAAATCTCATGCTCCCGCCGATCGGAAACAGCAATTTCCGCAGGGCATTTCTGATCGACGCCGCCGTCGTCGGTTTCGAAAACGTGGGTCGGAAGTTCCTCGACCAGCCCGCCGCTTTCCACGCCGCGGATGCGGACGGTCCAGCCGAATTCCTTGTAGGCCTTGTTGATGTTCGAGGCCATGGCGTAGGCGGAATTCATCCAGGAGTAATTGTCGTGGCTGTCCTCGCCGAATTCCTCTTCGAACGCGAATTCCTCGACCGGATCGGACTTGGCGCCGTAAGGTTGGCGGGCAAGTACGCGCGGCATGGTCAGACCCAGATACCGGGCATCTTCCGATTCCCTCAAGGTGCGCCACTGTGCGTGAAGTTCCGTATCGAAGATCTTCGACAGGTCGCGCTTGGCCGGAAGTTCGGTCCAGCTGTCCATCTGCATGAGCTGCGGATCGGCGGCTGCAAGGAACGGGGCATGCGCTGCCGAGGCGATCTTCGCCATTCCACGCAGGATGGTGATGTCCTGGGCTTCGTGGGAGAATTCGTAGTCGCCGACAAGGCAGCCGTAGGGCTGGCCGCCGAGCTGGCCGAATTCGGCTTCGTAGATCTGCTTGAACAGCGGACTCTGATCCCACTTCGCACCGCGATAGCTCTTGAGAACGCCGGCCAGCTCTTTCTTCGAGATATTGAGGAACCTGAGTTTCAGGGAGGCATCGGTTTCCGACTGGTGGACCAGATAGTCCAGCCCCCGCCAGGCGCTTTCCAGCTTCTGGAATTCCTCGGCGTGAATGATCTCGTTCACCTGGGACGTCAGCTTCTCGTCAAGCTTGGCGATCATCTCGTCGATGGTGTCGTAGACATCGTCCTTGATGAGCGCCTGATCTGACAGGGCTTCGGAAAGGAACGTGGACATCGCGTTGTCGACAAGCGCGTTGGCCGTGTCGTTTTCGGTCTTGATGCGGAAATTCTGCTTCAAGATGGAGGCGAATTCCTCGGGACTTTTTTCACCCGCAGCTTCGCCGGCCGCTGCGCCACTGGTCTGGGCACTGGTTTCCGTGTTGCTCATTTAAGCCTCCTCTGTCCCGCTGCCGTCTTTCGCACTGCCGTCGGACTGCGCTTTTTCCGCATCCATTTGCTGAGCGAGAGCCGCCATCAGGGCCGGGTCCCGGGTCAATTCCTCAAGCTGGCTGATGGCCTGCACGCGGCCGTCCATCATGGTGCGCAAGGCCGCGAGGCTGCGGCGCGCATCCAGGAGCTTTTTCAGGGCAGGAACCTGTTCGGCAACTTTACCTGGCGTGAAATCATCCATGCTCTTGAAGCGGAGCTGGACGCTCAGCTTGGAGTTTTCTTCACCGGAAAGCTTGTCCTTCACCGTGAAGGAGGTACCCGGTTCGATTGCTTCCATCCGCTTGGTGAAATTGTCCATGTCGATATCGAGAAGCTTGCGGTCGTCGATATCCTGCTTTTCCACGCCGGGGTTATCGCCGGAAAGGTCGGCCATGATGCCCATGACGAAAGGCAGCTCGACCTTCTTTTCCGCGTCGAACGGATCCTCGTAGAAAATGTGAACGCGAGGGGGCCTGTTGCGCTTGATAAAGCTTTGCCCACTATTGGATGCCATTGTACTTGCCTTTCGTTTCGCTGACCCGGGTGTAGAAGAGGTCAAATTTAGTCAAATACTCACGCAGGGCATTTTTTGATTTGTTGTTTCGAATCTGCGTTTTGTCTCGTTGGTCACTATGTAAATCGATTGTCTGTCGCGGGGGTGTGATGACAGTCACATGATCGCCGCTTTAAAATTTTTTTCAAATGTTCAGGACCCGAATATTGAGGACCCGTTGGCTCTTTGTGTCAAGAAAGAAGCACTGGAAACGCAGGGGAAGCGGGCCGTCGTCGCGTTTTCTCCTTTTCTCGTGGTCATTCTTCTTCCGGTCTGAGAAACAGGTTGAGCAGGCCCGTAAAAGAGCCGGAGCTCATGTTCTGCGCCTCGTCCAGCAGAAGAGGGATGGGGCTTGTGGGTTCGTTGGCTGAATAATAGCCCTTGACGGCGGCGATGGCCTTCATCGCGTCGTTGCGGTTTTCGATGACCATGACCGAAAATCCTTCGATATCATCGCTCTCCCGATTTTCACCGTCATTGAGATCCAGCAGCCTGTCGTTGGACAGTTGAAGCCCGCTTGTCCCGAGCACCAGCGCCACATCGTCAAACCTTCGCGGCATCAGGATCTTCAGCGCATCGAGATAGGATTTTCCGACCAGGCCCCGTGCTTCGCGCACCAGAAATAGCGCCGGATGTGACGGCTCGCGGGAGGCGAAATAGTCTTCGACCGCGTCAAGAATCAGTTTCGATTGGGCCGCGTTGCGGATTTCCGACTGCGATGCCTGGTCCACCGGGGCAAGGCCGGCATCTTCCTGGCTGCTCTCATCGCCGGCCGCGTCACCGGTTTCCTCCGTCACGCGGCCGAGGCGGGTGTTCAGCTCCCTGTTCATGTCCTGCAGGAGCGTCACGATCTCCTCGTAGACCGGTGGGGCGGCCTTGGCGCCGCTCTGCTGGAGTTTTTCCATACATATGTCGGTGATCGCCTGCAGTTCGTCGGGAAGGTCGGCCAGATCCTTCAGAACTTCGTCGATATCTGCCTGCTCGAGTTCGCCGGAGGTGAGTGCGGCATCGATCGCCCCGAGCGAGACCGTGTGTTCGTCGGGCCTCGCGGTGGCTGTTCCTGCCGCAACCTGTATCGTGCGATAGCTGATTGGTCCCGCCCGGCGGGTCTTGATCAGGGGAGCGGCTTCCAGAGGCAGCATGACGGTCGGACGATTGTTGAGTGCTTCGAGAGCACCCATCCGCTCCATATGGCCAAAATCGGCGTCGGAGGGATGCACTTCTTCCCAATGATTTTCGAGCAGCCGGCGGATAATTCGCACCGAATTGGCAAACAGGTGGATCTGGCCATTGAGAAGACCGAACTGGCCGAGAAGGACGAGTAGTCTGACGTCCCGGGATTGCTTTAAAAAGCCATCCATCTGTTTGAAAAGGTCGGTAAACTCGATCTCGGAACGGTCGAACTCGCTGAACCGCTCCGGCAGCATTTCCTCGCATGAATCCAGAAGCGCGGCAAAAGCGGGTTCGGAGTCATAAAGATCCGGACCGCAACCTGCGCCGGGCGAAACTTCCGTACCGTATGTATCGGGATCGAAATTCATGCACCCTCCCGGCGCGGATAAAGATGCTCCAGCCGGCCTTCAAGGCGGGCTGGAGCAATCTGACAGACAACCCTATTCAAGCACCAGCTTGCTTTCCACCCGGCGGTTGGACGGGTCGTTGATATCGGCCACCTTGGGCCGGGTCTTTCCGTAACCGACGGTCTTGAGACGGTCCCGGCCGACACCGAGCGACACGAGAAACTCCGTGACCGCCGCGGCCCGGTCTTCCGACAGGCGCTGGTTGTAGGGAGCGGATCCGATGCCGTCGGTGTGTCCTTCGATGACGAAGGTGGCGCTTGCAAGAGCCGGATCGTCGATGCCCTTGGCGAACTCCTGCAGGTTCACCCTGGCTGAAGGACTGAGCCGCGCGGATGCGTATTCGAAGGACACCAGCAGGTTGAAACCTTCGCCGATCGCCTTGGTTTCCGGATCTGCGACGAGCGCTTGCGCGTTCCCGTCGCCCTCAGACGTGACGGCCACCTGGCCGCCTTCCGCCTTGGCGGCATCGGGATTACACTCGTCCCGCGTTCCGATGCACAGCGCCCGGCTCGTGCCGACTGGCTTCAGGGAACGGGTCTTGAGCTGTTTGAAGTGGCGCGTCACGTCATCGGCGGAATAGGTGGCGTCCTGGGCGGACGCGGAACCGGAGACAAGGCCGGTGAGTGCGAATGAAAGCGCTGCCGCCAGCAAGAGACGGCCGGGCTTGGAGTGACGGAAGGCATTCCGGTCACACGTAGTCAGGGGATTGGTCACGATATCAGTCCTCCTTGTGGAGTGCTCGAAGGCGTTGTGGCAATGGGTTCAGAAATGCATCGTGCCAGTTTTCAAAAAATAATGGTGTGGCGAAAGTCACTAAAGTACGCTTTGATATCAGTATGTCCTATTGCGCACAATTAGCAAGAGGGCCGTTAGCGTGACTTTATCGAGGTGATTAAATAACTTAAGCCGGGCCAACCTGAAATTCATGGACAATTGCGTAGGGCGTATTACAACGTTCGAACAGACAAGGTTGGCGTTTAAATCATTTGCAACAATTGTGTTATTGAGCACATTATTTTTATCGGAAACGCCTTAGGAACTGACTGAAAGCGGCAGAAATGCCGGAACCGTCAGGAACCACAGTATTTCCGAGGAGAACTTCGTGGCCCAGGGACAACTCAAGCAAGCAAACCGCATGGCCGAACTGACTTCGGTCTACGGGAAAGATGAGCTCTCGGTAATCTCCATCGAGTGTGACGAGGGCATGAGCGAGGATTTCGAAATCCGCCTGGAGGTCATCAGCCAGCAGGAAGATCTGGATTTCGACAAGGCGATCGCCACGCATATGACGGTCAAGGTGGTCACCAACAACGGCGACACCCGGTATTTCGACGGGCTTCTGACCGATGCCAAGTGGCTCGGGCACCGCGACGCTTATTATGTCTACCGGCTGACATTGCGCCCCTGGTTCTGGCTGCTGACCAAGAATGCGAACTGCCGGGTGTTCAAGGACAAATCAGCTCCGGACATCATTTCAGAAGTCCTCGGAGAGCATGATTTCTCCGATTTCCAGAACAAGCTGACGGAGAGCTACGATCCGATCCATTATTGCGTCCAGTACCGGGAATCGGATTACGATTTCTGCTGCCGCCTGATGGAAGAATTCGGAATTTCCTATTTCTTCGAGCATCTCCAGGGCAAGCACAAGATGGTGCTTGCGGATGCCAAGTCGTCCTACAGTCCGATTGTCGGCGATTCCACCATTCCCTTCATTGCGCTTGGCGGCGACAGCCAGCGGGATGAGGAACACATCTATCACTGGATCCCGAGCCGGAAGTTCCGGACCGGAAAATTCGCCGTCAACGACTACGATTTTGAAAAGCCGAGTGCCTCGCTGGAAGCGGAACGCGAAGCCGGGTCCAAGTACCGGGCCGGAAAGCTGGAGAATTACGATTATCCGGGCCGCTACACCGAGAAGGACAAGGGTACGAAATACAGCAATATCCGCCTCGATGCGGAACAGGCTTCCGACAAGCGCATTCAGACTGCCGGCGAAGTTCCGCGTTTCTACGCCGGCGGCCTGTTCACGCTGAAGGACCATCCGCACGGGCCGCAGAACCGGGAATATCTGGTGGTCCGGGCAAGTCACCAGATCATTACCGAGCAGTATCGGAGTGGCGGCAGCGGCGGCTCCCAGGGCGAGGCCTATACGGGCACCTATGACGTTCTTGCCTCCGATATCACGTTCAGGACCCCGGCCACCACACGCAAGCCGCGCATCCCCGGACCCCAGACGGCCAAGGTCGTCGGGCAGGGGGAAATCGATGTGGACGAGTACGGCCAGATCATGGTCGAATTCCACTGGGACCGCGACAAGACCCAATCCCGCCGGGTGCGTGTCGCTCAGGTCTGGTCCGGCAAGAACTGGGGCGGCATCTATATTCCGCGCGTCGGCCAGGAGGTGATCGTCCAGTTTCTGGAAGGCGATCCTGACAAGCCGATTGTCATCGGAACGGTCTACAATGCGGAAAACATGCCGCCTTACGACTTGCCCGCCGAAAAGAACAAGGCCGGTGTCAAATCCGACTCCACGCAAGGCGGTGGCGGTTACAACGAATTCGTCATGGACGACACCAAGGGGCAGGAACTTGTCGGTGTGCACGCCGAGAAGGACATGGAGACCGTCGTCGAGCATGACGACAGCCTGCATGTCAAAAACTGCCGCGACACCAAGATCGGCGTAAACCGGACGGAAAAAGTCGGCAACAATACAACGGAAAAGATCGGCAAGGACTGGAAGGTGACTGCCGGAACCAAGATCGAATTCATCTGCGGCGCCAGCAAGATTGTCATGACGCCGGCATCGATCAAGATCGAGTCGCCCATGATTGACGTCAAAGCTTCCGGCAAGCTGACTGCGAAGGGCACGTTCACCGATGTGACTGCCAGCGCGGTATTGACGGTCAAAGGCGGACTTGTTCTGATCAACTAGAAGCGACCTTTGAAAAATACGGCAATCGGAACAAGCTTCAACGGGAAGAAACGGAGTAGAGCAGATGGGATCACGTATCCGCTTTACCAGGGCGAAACAGGTTTTCGAGACCTATCCTGAACTGTCGGAAACGGTGAAAGAACCGGCTTCCGACATCGCTCCGCAAGACTATACGCTGGAGCTGCGCGATGGCGATGCACCGCTGACCGCGCTTGCCTATTTCGCGCATGTCCTGCCGAAACGGGAAGCCGTGTGGTGGGGTATGAAATGCGTTGCCGGCCTGGACGGGCCAGGAACGCCGGATGACCGCCAGGTTCTGGTGCTGAGCGAAACCTGGGTGCGGGAGGGGGACGAGGACGCCCGTGCAGCCGTTCATGCGGCGGCGGAAGCCGCCAGAACGGAAAGCGCTGCCGTGTGGATCGGGCTTGCGGCCGGCTGGTCGGGTGGTTCCCTGTCGCCGAACCCGGAGCACCGGGTCGAGATGCCTGACGATCTGACCGCGAAAGCGGTCAATACAGCTTTGCTGATTGCGCTCGGCACGGTTGAGCCTGACAAACGGGACGAAGCGCTTAACTCTTGCCTTTCCGCGGGGCTGTCCTTCGCTGAAGGCGGTTCTATGCCGACGGTCAGCCTTAACGGGCAGGCTCCGGCCAATTCGTAAGCAATCCGGGAGATTTGCTGGAATGCGTATCACGCTGCAGATCGAGAATGTCGATCGGCTCGAAACCGGTGGCCAGGTGTCCTACAGTTGCGCCGACCGGGGGTTCGATATCGGTCGTCACGAGCATCTCGACTGGAGTCTGCCTGATCCGCACAGGGTGATTTCCGGCAAGCACTGCGAAGTGCGCTTTGAAGGTGGACAGTTTGTCCTGCATGACATCTCCACGAACGGAACGTTCCTGAACGGCAGTCCCAATCGCATGGACAGGGCCCATGCGCTGCGGTCCGGCGACAAACTGATGATCGGTGATTACATAATCTCTGTTGCGCTGGAAGCAGGGGAAAGCGTCGGTGCAGGGATGGCGGCCGGTTCACCGGCCATGCCTCATGGCGAAACACCACGCTGGAGCGCACCGCAATCTGCCGCACCGGTTGCCCCGGATCCCGCATGGCCTTCGTCCCCGTCCGCGCCGGAGCAGGCCCCTTATCCGGTTCAGGACGCCGGTGGCAGTCCCTGGGGGGCGCCATCCGCAGGCATGGAGGGTAGACACGCCCCGCCGTCTTCAGCGCCCGGTGTCGGCACGCCCGCTGACGATGTCTGGAGCCAGCAGGGACACGGCTGGGGCAGCGCCGATCCTGCGCTCTACGACCCGCAGGCGCAATTTTCCGAACGGGAGGCGGCAAGACCCGCTCAGGCGGATCCGATGGATCACCTGGCGGCGCAGCCCGATCTCGCACCGGCTGCACCGGCAGCGCCGGCTCCGCTTCAATCGCCTGCGGAGGTCAGCTCCGCTTCGCCGTTTCCGCCGTTAAGCGGCGGATCGGAGCAACCCGAGCAACCGCTATTCGGCATGCCGGACCTCGGCTCGCCGGGCAATCCGGAACAGGATGCCCCGCCACTGCATCCGCAGGCAGGTCCTTCTGAAACCGGCACAGCATCGCCGTTTCCCGAAGCCACCGCTTGGACAGATCCTGCACCGGCCGAGCCCGCCCCGGCTGTGGAGGACGAGTTCCCGGCAGCACCGGCGAACACGACAGAGATTCCAGCAGCGTCGGTACCGGAACCGGACCCCGTGGCGGCTCTAGCATCGATGCCGCCGAATGAGGTGGCGCCCGCTGAAACCGCACCGGCACCTGCACCCGCACCTGTCCCCGCCGAGACCTCTGAAGCGCCCCGGTCGCCGGAGGCAGCTGCCGACTTCATCAAGGCTTTCGCGCAAGGTGCGGGCATTCCGGAAGCGGTGCTTCAGGGGCGCGATCCCGAGGAATTCGCCCGGGAAATCGGATCGGTCCTGCAAGGCATCACCGGCGATCTGATGGGCCTGCTGCAGGCCCGCAGTCAGGTCAAGGCGATGACGCGCAACGCCAACCGGACCCTGATCAGCCGAAGTGGCAACAACGCCCTGAAATTTTCGCCGACCCCGCAAATGGCTCTGCAGACCATGTTGTCCCGGGAAGCGGAAGACAATGGCTACCTGCCGATGAACAAGGCGATGCAAGCCGCCTTCCGGGATATCCAGAAACATCATGTCTGGACCTATTCGGCCATGCAGAAGGCCGCGGCGCGGTTTGATGATACCCTGTCTCCCAAGGCGATAGAAGCCGAGGGAAAGACTGCGAAAAGTCCGTTTGGCGGACAAAAGGCCAAACTCTGGGAGCGGATGCAGGAACGCTGGACGTCCTTGTCCGGGGCCTATGACGACGGTCTTGTGGGTGTTTTCACCCAGTATTTCACGGAAAGCTACGAAGAATTGACGAGTGAAGACCCGGAGCAGCAATCCGGGCGGATTGACTAAAAACGTATTTGAAGTCTGAAGAGCGCTACGGCGTTTCGTATGTCAAGGAGCAGTGCCTGAATGTCGTGGTATAGCAAGGTCGCATGGACCGAAGGACTGTTTTTGAGGCCACACCACCTCCAGCAGAGCGACCGTTATGCGGAGCATATGCTGGACGAGCGGGTCAGGCTCGCTTCCGCCTATCCTTGGGGCTTTTCCGATTTCGAGATCGATCAGGATGTCGGTCAGCAATGCCGCTTCGCGCTGCGCCATGGCCGGGGAATCTTTCCGGATGGCACGGTGTTCAACTTCCCGGCAGACGGTACGCCACCGCCCGCGATCGATGTTCCCGAGGACGCAGCCGGACAGATAGTCTGGCTCGGCATTCCGGAGACCACGGTCAACGCGGTTGAAGTGTCGAACGGCCGCGAGGACGCGGCCACCCGCTATATTCAGGGACGCGAGACGATCATCGATTCCACTTCGGCAATCCGGCAGGAAGAGGAAATCGATGTTGCCCATCCGCGGCTGATGTATTCCATCCGCGCAACGCCGCATCCCGGGCAGGTCTGCCTGCCGGTTGCCCGGATTACCGAAATCAAGGACCGGATCATCATCACGGACGGCGCTTTTGCTCCGCCGGTTCTGGCGTGCCACGTGCATCCCGTCGTGACCGGCTGGGTCGATTCCGTCATTGGCTGGGTCGAACGCAAACTCAGCGAGCTGGCCCGTTACGCGGCCGATACCTCCGCCGGTGGAGGCTTGCAGAATTTCGACTACCTGACGCTGCAGTTGCTCAACCGCACCCATCCGCTGCTGATGCATCTGCGCAAGTCCGCCTATGTGCATCCCGAGCGCGTCTATTCGGAGTTTCTGCAGCTCGCCGGCGAACTGGCGACCTTTGCAACGGACGAACGCCGGGCCCGCAATTATCCGGTCTACGATCACGACAAGCTGCACGACATCTTCAAGCCGGTGCTGGCCGACATCCAGGCATTCCTGTCGGCAGGATATGACCGCCGTGCAATTCGCCTGCCGCTGGAACAGCTGGCTCCGAACGCCTTCAAGTCGACGATTGTCGACCGCAATCTGTTCTCGCAGGCAAGCTTCGTCATAGAAGTGGCCGCCCGCCGTCCGCTTACCGAGATCCAGACCGAGTTTCCACGGCTCTTCAAGGTCGGGCCTTTCGGGCAGATGCGCCAGATCGTCTATTCCAACCTGCCGGGCATCCCCCTGATCCATATGCCGGTGCCGCCTGCGCAGATCCGCGCCCTGACGGACAGGGTCTATTTTAGACTCGACAAGACAACGCCGTTGTGGCGCGAATTCAGCCAGGATTCGGCAATCGGGCTTCAATTCTCCGGCAACTGGCCGGAGCTGCAGCTTGAATTCTACGCCATCCGGGAGGGCCGGTGATGGCCGACAATGACGACCCTTTTGGCGTTTCCAAGCGCAAGGGCAAAACCATCGTCCGGCCCAATCCAGGCGGCCGGTGGAGCGAAACCCAGCCCGGCGCAACGCCTCCGCAGGCCCCGGTACCGCCGCAAAATGCGCCCGGACAACCCCAGCCACCGCAGCAGCCTCAGCGCCCGGCCAGTGCACCGGACCCATGGCAGGGCGGCGCCGGATCCGGACCGGATCCCTATGCGCCGACGCCGGCCGGCTATGAATATGGCCAGCAGCAGGCCCCCGACCTCAGGACGCCGCCTCCCGGTCAGCAACCTCCGCAGACGCCGCAACCTCCGCACGGCGCCGGTCCCGCAGGCCCGTCCGTACCGCAGGGCGCCGGGCAATTGGCCCAGACGCCGGACATCAACCAGATCCGTGTCGCCAACCGCAATCCCATTTCCCGTGCCGCAGCGCCATTGCTTCTGCTTTTGGGCCGCCTGCACCTGACAATGACGGACGCGCAGTTCGATGCCCTGATGCGCGATGTCTACAGCTCCATCAAGACCTTCGAACAGGACTTGCGCAGCGCCGGCATCACCGATGATCAGATCCGATCTGCTGCTTACGCGCTGTGTGCCACTTCGGACGATATCGTTCAGAACATGCCATCCGCGGGACGGCACCAGTGGACGCAATATTCCATGCTGACCCAGTTCTTCGGACAGGCAACCGGCGGTGTCGAGTTCTTCCAGCTTCTGGAAAAGGCAAAGCAGGACCCTGGCCGGAACTACGGCGTTCTGGAGGTGATGCATGCCTGCCTGTCGCTTGGATTTTACGGAAAATACAGGGCCATTCAGGGCGGACAGCAGGGGCTTGAGCGCGAGCGCAGGGATCTGCACGAAATCCTGAGGCGTGTCCGGCCACGGCCGGGAGATGATCTGTCTCCGCATTGGCGCGGTCTGGAACTCCTGCAGAAGCGGACCGGTTTTTCCGTCCCGATCTGGTCGGTTGCCGCCGTCGCGGGGGCGTTGCTGCTCGGCGGCTACGTCACCTTGATGCTGCTGCTGTCCAGTGGCAGCGAAGTTCTTGCAAGCCGGGCTGCGGCTCTTTTTCCCAACGGACCTGTCGAACTGGCGCGCGAAGGCTATCAGCCCAAACCACCACCGCCGCCGCCACCGCCCGAAGACGCCACCATCGATACGGTTTCAGAACGGCTTGCAGGTCTGGACGGGCTGGAGATCTCGCAGGCGGGTCCCGCGATCATGTTGCGCATGCGGGCCCAGTTCGATGTAGCTGCGGCCACCTTGCGGCCGGAATTCCAGCTGCTTGTCGAACAGGTGGCGCAGACGCTTGCTGACGTGGACGGGGAAATTCTGGTCGTCGGTCATACGGACAGCGATCCGATTCGCAATAACCCGCGTTTTCCGAGCAACTGGCACCTGTCCGTCGAGCGCGCGAAGTCCGTCGCGGCCGTCATGGACGCCGTCCTTCAGGCACCTGGCCGGGTGCAGGTGGAAGGGCGCGGTGCGGATGAGCCGATCGCTCCGAATACCAGCCGGGAAGGCAAGGCGCTCAACCGCCGCGTCGAAGTTTTCCTGAAGCCGCCGACCAAAGGTCTGGTGATCAACAATTGAACGTCAGCCGGGTAACCGCAGAATAAGGCACTATCGATGAAATTCTGGCTTGGAATATCGGCAATTCTGATTGGCATTCTCGCCCTCATTGCCTTGATCTGGTTCGGCGGACCGTTCCTGGCGATTGCCGGGGTACGCCCGTTTGAGCCCCTTTGGGTGCGGTTGCTTCTGTCATTCTTCATCCTTCTGACGATCGGAGGCTGGGCCGGTTACCGGATCTACAGGCGCATTGCGGCGAACAGGGCGCTCGAACAGGAAATCCTGCAGCCGAAAGCCAGTGACGAGGACAAGGAGATCCTGTCCGAGCGCATGAAGGATGCGCTGAAGACCCTGAAAACCGCGAGCGGTGGCGGCCGGACCTATCTCTATGATCTTCCCTGGTACCTGATGATCGGTCCGCCGGGAGCGGGAAAGACCACGGCTCTGGTGCATTCCGGCCTGAAATTCGCCAACTCTCGCGGCAAGGGAGAAGCGCAGAAGCTGGAAGGGCTCGGCGGCACCCGTTATTGCGACTGGTGGTTCGCGGAAAATGCCGTCCTGATCGATACGGCTGGACGCTACACCACTCAGGATTCCGATGCCGAGCACGACCGGGAAGGCTGGCTCGGGTTCCTGAAGATGCTGCGCAAGGCGCGGCCACGCCAGCCGGTGAACGGCGTCATGGTGTCGATCAGCCTCGAAGACCTCATGACCCTGTCCGAGGAAGAGCTGAAGCTGCATACGGACGCCATCCGCTCGCGGCTGATCGAGCTCTACAAAACCCTGAAGATCGATTTCCCGGTCTACGTGATCTTCACCAAGGCGGACACGATTGCCGGTTTCATGGAGTTCTTCGGCTCCTATCCGGAGAGCCGGCGCAATCTGGTGTGGGGGGCAACCTTCCAGACGCGCGAAAAGACCAAGAACATGGTCTCCGAAGTTCCGGCGGAATTCGATCTGCTCATCGAACGGCTGAATGAGGAGATGGCCGATAGGCTGCAGGAAGAGCCGGACCCGCGGGCACGGTTGAT
The DNA here is from genome assembly GCF_947496995.1 of uncultured Roseibium sp. GTDB lineage: Bacteria > Pseudomonadota > Alphaproteobacteria > Rhizobiales > Stappiaceae > Roseibium. The sequence continues at coordinate 490,523 of NZ_CANMFD010000002.1, read as the reverse complement.
GCTCTATGGTTTTCCGACGCAGGTCGCCGCCCTCCGGGACCGGCTGACCGGCTTCTTGAACGCTATTTTCGAGCCGAGCCGTTATTATCCGAATGCGGTCCTGCGCGGGTTTTACTTCACTTCCGGAACCCAGACCGGAACGGCGATCGACCGGGTCATCGGCTCCATGAGCCAGGCCTTCGGAACCGCCTATCAGGCGGCCGCTCTCTCCGGACAGGGAAAGAGCTATTTTCTCCGCGATCTCCTGACCAAGGTGATCATCGGGGAAGCAGGCTGGGTCACCCACAATCGCCAGGCGGTACGTATGGCGACGGCCGCGCGGATCAGCGCCTATGCGGCAATCGCACTTGTCACGATCGGTCTGGGCACCCTCTGGACCGTCAGCTATCTCAACAACCGGGCCCTTATCGATGAAACCGCCAAGGCGGTGGCGGCGGTACGCGCCGAAGGCGAAGGGGTCCTGGACCAGCGTGTGGTGCGTGACGACAGCCTGCGCGACACCACCTATATTCTCTCGCTGCTGCGCGCTCTTCCGGCCGGTTACGACAGCCGCAACGATCCGACGCCGTTCATGGAAAAATTCGGTCTCAGCCAACGCGAACGCCTCGAGGCGGCGGGCGTGACGTCCTACCGCAGCGGTCTGGAACGTCTGCTGCGCCCGCGGCTGCTCCTCAGAATTGAAGAGCAGATGACCGATGTGCTCGACAACCGCACGGGACCAGGCGGTCAGGACATCGACGATCTCTACAATCTCACCAAGCTCTACCGGATGGTTGCCGGCGATGCGCCGGAGATCGACAAGGAGCAGATCAAGAACTCCTTCCGGGCGGATTTCCTCCAGAGTTTCCCTGGCCCCCAGGGAGAGGTCCTGCGCAACGAGCTCAATACCCACGTCGCGGCCATGCTGGACCTCGATTTCGGCGGCAATGTTCTGACGAGCCAGCTTGACGGAGTTCTGGTGGCAGAAGTCCAGCGCGAACTTGCCCGGGTCAGCGTGGCCGAACGCGGTTACGCCCTGCTGAAATCCCGGGCCAAGGGCCTGGCGAGCGAGGACTGGATCGCCGAACAACGCGGCGGCCCGGATATGGAAACCGTCTTCGAGACCGAAAACGGCGATACGCTGGATACGGTCGCAGTCGACAAGTTCTACACCTATCCCGGATTTCACCTGACGGTTCTGCCGAACCTTGCCGGGATCCGGGAGGAGCTTCAACGCGACAATTGGGTTTTCGGCGACATTGGTGAAGGCGACGCCTTCGCCGACCAGTATCAGACGCTGCCGGGAGAAATCCTGACCCTCTATACCAGAGACTTCATCGCGGCTTGGGAAGACGCACTCGGCAACCTCAAATTCAAGTCGATGCGTGACGACAAGCCGCTTTATACAGCACTGCAGGCCGTTTCCGCTCCCACGTCGCCGGTCGTCCAGATCTTGGAAAGCATCCGCCGGGAAACCTTGCTGACACAGGACCTGTCAAGTGACGGCATTGCCGGGATCGGGTCGGGAGGCAGCGCTCAGGATGCCGGCGGTGAAGCCGCTCAAAAGGTCTTCCAGCGCTATGTGCTCGACTCCTCCGGCGGATTGAAACGCATCGGCCTCGAGGCAGGGATCAAGGCGCTGGCGCCGAACGGTGTTTCCGGTGCACTTGGCGCGGTGACGGGCGGCGGCGGACCGGAGATCATCCCGGGCAAGGCGATCGAGGATCATTTCCGTCCCTATCACGTGCTTGTGGAAGGCGAAAACAGCCGCAAGATCGATGCGCTTCTGGTCAACTTCAAGAACATCCTCGACAACCTTCTGGTGGTTGCCAACAATCCGCTGCAGAGCGAGACGGCAAACTCCAACGTCCAGATTCAGGCTTCCCTGCTCAGGAGCAATGCCACTCGGTTTCCCAATCCCTTCGACAAGCTGATCCTGCAGGCGGCCAAGGAATTCGACGAGGAATTCAAGGAGACTTCGATCACGCAGCTCAATGAAAAGCTGAAATCGCAGGTCGTCGGACAATGCCAGGGGATCGTCGGGCGGAAGTTCCCCTTCACCAATGGTCGTTCCGAAGTGCCGATGACCGAGTTCGCCAAGCTGTTCTCACCTTCCGGGATCATGCAGCGGTTCTTCGATGAAAACCTGAAACCCCTGGTCGATACCTCGGCGAGGCCCTGGACGTGGAAACCGGAAGTCTCGCAGTCGGACCGGTTGTCCAACGCCACACTGCGTCAGTTCGAGCGCGCGGACCTGATCAAGCAGGCGTTCTTTCCAACTGGAAACGCCTTTCCTTCGGTCGGCCTTCAGGTGGTGCCGCGCGCCTTGTCGCAACAGGCCGATGCGGCGAGCCTGGAAGTGAACGGCAACCTGGTTCTGGTCACGCGCGGGCCAGGCTTCAACGCGGAGATCGAGCCGCTTCCCGCGAGTTTCGATTGGCCGAGCAACACGGCAACGCCAAGGGTCGTTCTGGTGATCCAGCCTGAAGTTCCCGGCTACAGGTCGCGTCAGGAAATCCATGGCGATTGGGCGTTCTACCGCTTTATCCAGTCCAACCGGGTGAGTTCCGACCCGAACAAATTCGTCATCCGGGAAACGCTTGGCGGCCGGCAGGTTGCCTTCACGATCACGCTGCGGTCGAAGCCCAATCCGTTCTTCCTGTCGGCCGTCGGGGATTTCAGCTGCCCGACGAGTTTCTAGAGCCACTTGTGAAGAACGGAGCCAACTGATGGAGCCATGTCAACTTGTCACTACGGCGCGGTGCGCAGGGCGATGCAGGGCATCGGACAGGCACGACAACACTCGTCAATTGGTCTCTTGCGTCTTGAAAGAGCTCTAGGCGATGGCGGGTGTTCTGGGCGGCGGTTATTTTGGCAAATTGCCGGCACGGGGGGACTTTGTGACCGGTGCCTGCCCTGCAGGTTTCCTGAAACTCTGGGAACCGTTCCTGATCGAGGGGCTCGCGCAGTCCCGGCTGGACCTGAAGGATGCCTGGGAGGAGGCCTATATGACCATGCCGGTTTGGCGGTTCTGGATAAAACTCGAAAACGGCGGCAAGCTCGAGGACGCCGTGGCCGGTGCCTTCATGCCGAGCGTGGACCGGGTAGGGCGCAAGTTTCCCCTGACGGTGGTTGCTCCGGTCAATCCCGGCGAGAGCAAGACAGTGCGTCCTGCCGGCGACTGGTACGAGACGGTGGAAGCAATCCTGCTGCAAACGTTGCAGGAGGATGCGGATCTGGCCGGCTTCCAGCAGGCGGTGGCCGATCTCGTTCCGCCGGTGCCTGCTTCGGACGACAATCCTTCCGCTGGAATACCCGAGCTTGCCGCTTTGGGAGAAACCGGAGAGTGGGTCAGCTCCGGTTTTTACTGCAAGGCAGGGGACCGGGAATATGCATTCGCCTGCTCCGGCTTGCCGAATGCACATGCGTTCCGCTGGCTTCTCCTGCCGGAATCCTTTGGCGGGGCGGGCGCTGACGAACATCAAGAGGCAGGGTCATCAGGTGGGCTGTATCATCCGGAGGACAGTCGGACATGATCGGGAAATTACAGGAAGCCCTTCGCGGATATGCGGTCGGGGTCACCCATACGGGCCGGGTGCGGGAAGAAAACCAGGACACCTATTTCGTTGATGAAGGCAAGGGTGTTTTCGCCGTCATGGACGGGGCGGGGGGGATGAGCGGCGGAGCAATTGCTTCCGGGCTGGTCAAGGAGGCGCTTTTCAATATCACCCAGCCGCGAAGCGCCGAAGAGTTGCTTGAACAATTCGAAGGCCGCATGATCGCCGCGAAGGACCGGATTGAGAATGCCGCCGCCAGGGCGAACGGCGGTCAGATGGGAACGACCATCGCCGCGCTTTTGACCTACGATTCCAACTTCGCCTGTATCTGGGCGGGTGACAGCCGAGTTTACCGGTTCCGCAACGGCCAGCTCGAGCAGGTGACGACGGATCATACCGAAGCCCAGGAACTGGTTGACCAGAATGTCCTGACCGAAGAAGAAGCGAGAAATTTCGCACGGCGCCACGTCATCACCCGGGCGATCGGGTCCGGTCTGGATCTGGAGCTGGAGATGGTGTCCGGCAATCTCCTGCCCGGGGACCGGTTTTTGTTATGCTCGGATGGACTGACCGGGCATCTGGATGATTCCGTGATCGGCACTTTCCTGATGAACGGCGCCCCGAACGCGGCGGCGCAATGCCTGATCAAGGGAGCGCTCGACGGTGGCGGTTCGGACAACGTGACCGTGGTGATCGTGGATATTGACCGCATGTCTGCGGCTGAAGGAGCTACCGACTGATGAGCCCAGCTCAAAACCTGCTGCCGAAAGGAACGCGGCTCAACAATCTTTATGAGATTGAGGAGCATATCGCCGACGGCGGCATCGGAACTGTCTACCGGGCAAGGGATGTGGAAAGCGGCGACCCGGTCGCCATCAAGGTGCTTCTGGCAAGTTTCGCCAGGGACCCGATGATTCTCGATCTGTTCAAGCGCGAAGCCAAGATCCTGCGGAAACTGAAACACGATGCGCTGACCCAGTATTTTGTCTTCGCCAAGGAGCCGACACTCGGCATCTATTATCTGGCCATGGAATTCGTCGCCGGTCCCTCCCTGAGCAAGCGGATTGAAGCCGGACCTTTGGAACCGGAGGCCGTCTATCGTCTTCTCCAGCGGGTCGCGTCGGCGCTTCAGGCCGTTCACGACCGGGAAGTCATCCACCGCGACCTGTCGCCGGACAACATCATCCTTCAAAACGGCGATGTCGGTCAGGCCAAGATCATCGACTTCGGTATTTCCAGGTCGAATACCGGTGGCCCGACGATTATCGGCGACGGTTTTGCCGGCAAGGTGAATTACGTCTCGCCCGAGCAGGTCGGTATCTTCGACGGCAAGGTCACACCGCGCAGCGACATCTATTCGCTCGGTCTCGTTCTTGCCGAGGCGCTGACCGGCAAGCATATCGACATGGGGGGCACCCAGGTGCAGATTGTCGAAAAGCGCCGGCAGTTGCCCGCGCTTGACGGGATCGACATCCGCTTTCGCCCGCTTCTGGAAGCGATGCTGCAGCCCGATCCCGCCAACCGGCCGGCCTCCATGGCTGAAATCGCCGAGTGGACGATGGGGGCGCCGATGACGCGGCGCGTTCAGGAGGCGACGATTATCCGGCCTTCAGGCCCGCCGCCGGAACAGTCCGCCCTAGACGAAAGCCCGCCCCCGGTCAGATGGGGCCGCCGTATCCTCATCGCCGCGTCTCTGCTGGGATTTGCCGGGCTCGGTGCCGGTGGGGTCTATTTCCTTGCAGGTCAGACGGTGCCCGATCTGGAAGACAAGCCGGTTCTGGTGGCAGCTCCGCGCGAAAACGCACCCTCGGCTCCGGTCCGGCCAAGCACTGCAGCACCAGAAGCCGATAAAGATCAGACGGGATCCGGCACGGAAAATCCCGCCGTTGCGGCACTTCCCGCCAAGCCGGTTGTGGAGACGCCGGACGTTGCAACACCGGCCCCAGGGGGCAACCAGCAACCGCAGGAAACTGGCGAGCAACTGACCAGCATCGCGCCGCCGGACATTCCGGTGAAGGAGGAAACTCCGGAGGCCGTTTTCCCGGAAGCCGTGAAACCGGAAGATCGCATTCGCAATTTCGTCCGCGGATATCAGGCCGGTGACTGCATGTATCTTCAGCCGGTGGAGATCGCCAGTCGGTCGGCGCAAATCGAGGGATTTGCATCGCGTACACCACCGTTCATAAGTTTTGACAGCGATTTCACCCAGAGCCAGGGGTTCGAGGCAAAGATCCAGGTCAATCTGGTCACTGACGCGCAATGCCCAGCGATCGCATTCCTGAGAGCGACACCTCAGGGAGGCGCGAAGACAAAACTCTATCTGGATATGCAGCGCACCGTCATACCCAATGGTGAAAACATGGCCGGGCGGATCTCCGGATACGATCCGGCAACCGGAGAACTCGGTCTGCTCTATGTTTCCAGCAACGGCGAAGTCGCCAATCTGTCACCCTTTATCCAGACGGATGATGGCGGTGCGGGCTTCGTGGTTCCTCTCAGCCTCACGACCTCGTCGGAGGAAACCGGACTGGTCATCGCCATGGTCGGGCCGGATATCGTTTCAACCCTCAAAAGCCGGACTGAAAAACAGGCAAAGCCGTTCTTTGAAGGTCTGTCGCAGGACAGTGCCGTCCTGCGGGCAACAGCAACGACGATCAAGGTCGTACCGTGAACAGGGGCGGGTGAACGTGATACGGTCGTGAGATGAAGCGGTATACGAAACCCATCCATCTGCCTCAGGCTATGGCTCACCGGTCAGCCGACAGTTCGCTGGCGCTGATCAATGTGGTTTTTCTGCTGCTAGTGTTTCTTCTGGTCGCCGGAACCCTGAAGCCGACGCTTCCGGAGGACTTTGCCTGGGCGGAAACCACCTCGGGGGCTGGAAACGGCAGCATTCAGGGCAGCCTCGTTCTGGCGCGAACCGGGGAGGTGTGGTTTGAAGGCGAACGACTGGACACCGCTCAACTTGATGCGTTCGTTGCGAAAGCCTCCGAGGAGACGGACAAACTGGCTGTCCAGGTCGACAAGCGCACCAGAATGGAGGCGGTCGCCGCTCTCGCGAACACGCTCAGGGCCAACGGGATCACCCAACTTACTCTGGTTACGGTCGAGGCGGATGGGCCGTGAGTTCGGCGCTCTACAATCAGGACGGCCAATGGGAAATTCCGGGTTTCTTGTGGCCGGCAGTTCTTGGAACGTCGGTTGCCATCCATATCTCGGTGCTGATCTATGGTCTGCCGGATATGTCTTTCCTGCCGGATGATCCGGCACCGCTACATGAAACCGAAGTCATCATCGACAGCGGCGGACTGACGTTTGCACCTGTGCAGGCGATCGAGAGCGTTCCGACCCAAACGGCAGTTCCATCCGCGGCGCCGGCCATTTCCCCTTCAGAATCGCTCCAGCCGGTTGTTCCGCAAACAGCTGTTGCGACCCGCCCTGTGCAGGAAAATCCCTTGCAGCCGACGACCTCGGACGCTGCGTCCCGGCCGGATATACCGAACCCTGCCAACGTTCAGGTTTCCGAGGCTGCGGCGGCGCTGAAGCCCTCGGGAACCCCGGTGAGTGCAGCGCCGGTCACGCCGGTGCAGCAGCCGAAGAACCTTGCTGTTTCTCCCGTCAAGCAGACAGTAGCCTCTGTTCAACCGGTCACAAACCTCAAGCCAAGTCCCGTCGTGAGCGCTGTTCAGGCCCCGGCCACGGCTCCGATCAGTCAGCCAGGCGTTGCACCTGTAACGCCTGCTGTTTCGCCCCTCAGGCCGATAACAGGTCAGGAAACCGGAGGTGTCGAAGAAACGCAAACAACTGTTCCGCTTTCCGTCGCGCCGCCGGACATCCGGCCACCAGCCCCGGCTCAGCAGGAGTTCGCTGTCAGTCCGGCGCAGGAGATAGTGGCAGTCACCCCGGCATCGTCCTCGTCAGTCGTGACCGGGGGAACGGCAGCGGTCGCCGTAAAGCAGCAACCCAATGACGTGCCTGCGGCACCCAGACCGGTCACTGCAACGGCTGTTGCCGCGACAGGTGCGACGGCCATCAGCAACGTCGGGGCTTCTTCCGGCGTTGTTCAGGTCGAAAGTGGAACGGTTCAGGCGGTCAGGCCGGTCGAGCAGAAAGTCGCTTCCCTGCGACCGACGGAGGAGGAGGTGACGGCGATTGCACCATCCAGGCCCGAAACGTCCACGCTGCCCGTAGCGCCGCAGACATCGGACCCGGCACAGGGCGTTGCGCCGGTCGAGGTTGCCAGCATTGATCCGCTTGCAAAAGTGTCCGGTTATGTCGCCAGCTACGATCCCGGCGAGTGTGCCCACCTGACAGTCATGTCTGCCGGTGCGGACAGCGCGGCGGTCACTGCCTATGGCGCGGGCATTGCACCGTTCGCCGTCTTCGATCAGCGCTTTGCAGCCGATCAGGGCTATGAGGCGAAAATCGAGGTTCGCCTGGTAACCCGCGAGCAATGCGCGCTTCTGGATGCCCTTGGTTTGTCGGATGGGGTGGAAGCGGCGGGACTGGTCGAACTCGACAGGACAATCGTTCCAAGCGGAACGCATGTCTCCGGTCTGGTTCAGAGGGACTTGCCGCTGGACAGGATCGCCGCAGCGGAAGCGGCGGGCGTTCCCTTGAACGGCATGGGGTCGCCGGAACTCTACCTCATCGACGATGGCGGACAGATTCACGACGGCCGGGATTATATTCTTCCGGCGTCAAATACGCTGACGGCCGGTGCGTGGCGCTTTTCGGTTCCTGTCACGCTTCTGTCCGGAGAGGACAGCGAGACAGCGCTGGTGCTCGCCATCTGGAACCGACCGGAGGCCAGTCAACCGGCGCGGTTCGGAAGCCTTCCCGCCGGGCGGATCTCAGACGTTCTTGCGGCACCGGGGGTCTATTCGCTGACCGCGTTCAAGGTGTCTCGTTAAACCGAAATTCGTCAGGAAGCTGCAGGGTCCGGATTGAGTGTGCTTGCGGATCCGGCGGTAAACACGCCCGTCAGCAACACTTCGATTGCGGCCCGTTCCTTTTCCAGACGGGCCTCGAACCAGGTCACGGCCACCGACACCGGTATGGCGACGGCAAGGCCGCAGGCGGTGGTGAGCAGCGCAACCCATATGCCGCCAGCAAGAGTGGCCGGATTAGCTGCGGCGCCGGATTCCTGCAGTGTCTGAAATGTTTCGATCATGCCGAGAACAGTGCCGAAAAGGCCGAGCAAGGGCGAGATCTGGGTGACCAAGTCCAGGGCTTTCAACCAGCTTGCCAGACCGAACAGCCGGTCCGCCGCGCGTGCGGAAATCTCTTCTCTCAGGCGCTCTTCCCTGATGTCACGCTCCTGGGAGGACAAGCTCTGCTGATCCAGCATCTGGATGGCGTCCATGGCATTGCGGACAAGAGCGGCGGAAAGGGAACGGTCCTTGAGGAGGTTCTGGGAGGCCTTGCTGCGCTCGCCCGCACGCCACTGGGCGACGGCGCGTCGCACCTGGCCGTGACGCCCCACACGGGCGCTCGAGAACTGGAAAACCTTTGCGAATATAACCGCGAGTGCTGCAACGGAAATTCCCAGCAGAATGAGGACAACCGGGCCTCCGAGTTCCAGCAAAGAGGAAGATGTCTCAACCATGCAACCGATATTTCCTTATTCGCCCGGACGCGGGACGTTCCATTTCCGGGCTCAGTCCCCGAATTCAATCGGCGTGCGGTTCTTCAGATCGAGAAGATCGGGACAGTAAACGTCGGTTATGGCCGGAGGGACGCAATTGAGGACATCGTTGATGTGCAGACGGGACAGGCTTTCACAGGACTTGCCGGCGAGGTCGAACTGCAGAACCTTGGTTTTGCCTGCTGAAATCCGGGAAAAATCGAGACGCAGGAACTGGTCCACCAGACCATCGGTATTGAAGGCGACCATCTCCAGGCCAAGCTGGTCTATGGGACGCTGCAGGCCGTTGGTAGCAATGATCGACAGGCGGCAGCCACCGTCCTGGGTAGCTTGAACATGGTTGAGCTCAAGGCCTATCTGGCCGGTCACTTCCTGGGCCAAGGTGGAAGCCGCAAAAGCGGCGCTCAGAAATCCTGCCAGAACAAACCGTGTTGAAAAATGCATGTGGTTCCCCCGAATAGTTGCCTTGAACCGAATGAATACGTCGGCGAAAGCCAGCGTCTGGCCGCCGGAATCAGTCATAGGACAGGAGCACGGTCCAGTCTTGCGCTCCCTCGGTCTCGATCTGGAAAAAGTCCGCTTCGATCAGCCCCCGCTGCCAGCATTGATCTCCGTCATACAAAACGAATTTTTCTTCCCGAATGCAAAGGGTAATGTCACCGCCCAGCCGGCTTTCGCTGAAACCGTCAGCGACATGAAGATAGTAACGCTTGGCTGTAAGCGCCTCCTGGAGAATCTGGCTGCAGGCGTTTGAAGTGATGGTCCACCAGCCTTCCGTCCGCACACCTTCTTCAGTTTCGTAGCCGATGGCGACATTCACAAGGTCAACGGACCCGTTGCAGACCCGAAGGCCGGCTTCAGCAACGTTTGGAAACGCCAGTAAAGCTCCGGCAAACACCCCGCCGACAACGGTTTTCAACCTGTTTCCCCGATCCTTGGTGCGTCTGTTCAACAGCGGTTCCCGCATATTCAAGCTGACCTGATTTTCTTCCCGTCAATCACGCTAAGGAAATGCAATCCAACGGTCAATTTCCCTTTGAGGTATACCGCCATCATCCGCTGGCGGATAAGTTGACGGGAAGATTGCAGCAAGGGCAAACTGGGCGGCTGTGGGGTGACGTCGCCTTGCGGAAATGCATCGCAAAGGTCGAGCAGATGATTTCAATCCGGACACCGCTTGTAAAACGCAGACGCATTCCTCTGACGCCGCTGATCGATGTGATTTTCATTCTTGTGATGTTTTTTCTTCTCTCGTCAACTTTTGGCATATGGCGACCGCTGGAGGTTTCTCTCGGTGGCACAAGGACCGGCGAAACCGTCCCGCAGGCCTCAGCAACTGCGCCCTCTGTGCTGATTGTTGCGCGTCCGCAATCGGAGACGGGGACAATAAGGCTCAACGTCAACGGGCTGGAGCTGGAGCTGGATCAACTGGCCGAGGAACTGGACAGACTGGCCAGCCTTGGCGCGGAGGGGGCGATTCTTGTGCCGGCAGGTGGAACCGGTTTTCAGACCGTCGTGCGAATTCTGGACGAAGCAAGATCCTCCAGAATAAAAAGAGTGAGTCTGAAACTGGACTGACGGGTTTCGTCTGGACGCTGCCCTAACTTGTAAACAGCGCAGGACCTTCAAAAAATGAAAAGCCCGGCGATGTGCCGGGCTTTCTGGTTCTTGCATTCGGTTCGCCTCAGCGTCCGATGGCGCCACCGATAATGCCGCCGACGACACCGCCGAGGAAGGCCGCTCCGGCCGGGTTCATCGATCCACCGTTGTTTTTCGCACGGGTATTCTTGGTGTTAGATGTGCGCCGTGTGCTCGTTGCGCTGCGGGATGCCTGGGCTGCCTGCTGCTTGCGCTGCACTTCAGCCGCATAGGCTGTGTACTGGACCGCGGTCTGGGTGGTCAGCAACGCATATTGGGCAGCCGTGAAGTAGCCCGTCGGGACGATGCCGTTCGTGGTCTGCCAGGCGGCGATACCGGCACGGGTCTTCGGACCGAAGGCTCCGTCGGGATTGCCGACGTTGTTACCGGAAAGGTTCAGGCGGGCCTGGACTTCCCGACGAGCGGTCCGGTTCCAGCCAAGGCTGGCTTCGGTAGCCTGGGTACCTGGAACCGCTTTTTGCGGATCCGGCAGACCGGCCACGATGCCGGTCCCGGCCTGCGGAGCAGTTCCGGCCGGTGCAGACGGGTTCAGCGAAGCTACCTGCGACTGGCTTTCAAGACGCTTGATCGAGTTACGTGCGAAACCTGCGAACGTGCCGTTCGGATACGTTTCCAGGTAGGACTTGTAATCGGCGACATTGTTGCTGTCTTTTACCGTCTCCCAGACCAGCTTTTCCCGTTCCCAGGAGATCGTGGACTGAGTGGCCGTATTGACAGCAGCCTGATTGACAGCGGGAGCTGTAGTTGCGGTGGTGCCGAGCGAAGCGACTTCGGTCGTCGGTGCGGCGGCGACCGCTTGCTTGTTCAGGAATACCTCACCAATGAGGGACGCGTTCACCCAGGGACGCTGGCGCTTTTCCGTTTCGTCAAAGACGTCACCGGTCACGCGGGTCATCACGGTCTGGATCGAGACGTTCGGTGTATCGATATGCCGGATGAGGGCGGACGTGAACGGAGAATTGGCGCCGTCGCCGTCAAGGGCGACATCGCCCGGGCTGGTGGCGAACGCAATAACGGAGCCTTCGCCGCCGGTTTCCTGCACCTTGATCTCAGCAAGGCCTGCACCGACGTTGCCCGAACGGCTGGGACCCATGCGGCGGGCCAGTGTCCGTGCCAGCGGATTGTCGCGGCAGGCATCCAGGAACACCATCTGCACTTTCACGTCCTTGGACATCTGCCGCAGGATGAAGTCGACCGAAATCGTTTCGAAATCGAGAGACGTTTCGTCTTCGATTTTCGCGTCGATCGGAACCAGCAGGTTCTGCCCGGCGATCTGCATGCCGTGTCCGGCGTAAAACAGCAGGGCGATTTCGGCGCCGTAGGCTTTCTTGGCGAACTCCATGACGGTCCGGCGCATGTCGCTGTAGGTCTGGTCCTGACCCGCGACGACCTCAAATCCGAGACCGCGCAGCTTGGTCGCCATCGTCTCGGCGTCGTTGGCCGGATTGGGCAGTTGTACTGTATGCTCGTAAGCGCCATTGCCGATAACCAGGGCAACGCGCTTGGCCAGTGCCGGGGCCGTTCCTGCAATCACGATTGCCAGCACGGCGATCATTCGTTTGAACATGTCCTGTCCTCTCGTCGATCATTGTTGCCAGTCGGTGCGACCGATCTTCACTCGAGGTTATTGTCCTCTTGGGAACAGGATATACCCCGGGCGGCGTGATGTTTCTGTAATGCGTGTCACAGGAACTTGAATCTGTAAAACCTGCCCCAATGACTTAAAAATACGACCCGGTGCGAGCCGGTTCGTTGCTAAAATACAAAACTACCGGCTCATTATATCCAATAGATCATGGGAACGCCACAATTGACGTCGCGTTTTCGCTTTCTTTTCGCTTGTTATTAAAGAGACCCTGAAACGCACGGCTGAATTCAGGTCGAATTAGCCGGTTATGTGAAATTTTTTACGACTTTGAGGATCGAGGTGGCGCAAGTCCCGTGACCGGTGTCAGGTCCGGCAATGCCCGGGTCCGGCTATTTTGAATAGTTCACGGAAAGACTTCCTAACGCGGCTTCTAAATCAACAGCCTTCGAACAGGGACGCCCTGGATGGCTGGGAAAGCGGATATTCTCAATTACATGCAGAAGGAAAACGTTGCCGCGTTTTATCGGTGCGAGCTTTCGGGCTGCACGTTGCCCCGCAAGGGTGATCCCGCTCAGCAGGTCACAGGGCGCTACATTTCGCCGACAACCAGCTGAAACCGGTAGGGACCGGCTGGCGTTTCATATGTCTGATTTTGCGGGAGGTATGGTACGCCCAACGGGACTCGAACCCGTGTTTCCGCCGTGAAAGGGCGGCGTCCTAGACCGCTAGACGATGGGCGCGCGGTCGACGCGGCTGCGTCGTGGGGAGGCTTATAGGCGGGAAATTAGTTGCCCGCAAGAGCCAATAGGACAATTTTTTGCAGGCCCGGATATCCGGGCCTGCCATTGTTGAAAACCACCCGGTTTCACCACTCGCCGATATTCGGCATGGAGGCCCAGGGCTCTTTGATTTCAAGGGCTTCGCCCTTTTGCAGCAGTTCGAAGGAAATGTTGTCCGGCGAACGAACGAACGCCATGCGGCCTTCGCGCGGCGGGCGGTTGATCGTCACGCCCTGTTTCTGCAGGTTTTCGCAAAAAGCATAGATATCGTCGACCTCATAGGCGAGGTGGCCGAAATTGCGGCCGCCCGAATATTCTTCCGGGTCCCAGTTGTAGGTCAGTTCAAGCAGGGGAGCCGAGTTGGCTTTTCCTGCTTCGACATCGTCCGAACCTGCCAGGAAAATCAGCGTGAAACGGCCCTTTTCGTTTTCGTGGCGGCGGATTTCCTGCATGCCCATCTTGTTGCAATAGAAATCCAGGGATTCTTCGATGTTGGTTACACGAACCATGGTGTGCAGATAACGCATGTTCTATCCTTTCCTCGATCGAGGGAATTTGCGGAGCCAGCCGAACCTGCCCATGACACTCATCACCAGCTTGCCGGAAGCGCGGCACTTTGTGGCACAATTTCATGGAGGTGCCTACCGCCGGATTGTGGCGTTGACCGGGGCGGGAATTTCGACGGAGTCCGGAATACCGGATTTCCGTTCGCCGGGTGGCATATGGTCGACGCGGCGACCGGTTGAATATCAGGATTTCCTGGCCTTCGAGGAGAGCCGCCTGGAAGACTGGGACCGGCGGTTCGAGATGATGGAGTTTTTCGCCAGGGCAGTCCCGAACGCCACGCATATGGCGCTTGTCCTTCTGGCGCGTTCAGGTTTTCTCAAGCGCCTCATCACTCAGAATGTCGATGGACTGCATCAGGCATCGGGATTTCCGCCGGAGCTTTTGACCGAGATCCACGGAAATTCAACTTATGCCACATGCCTGTCCTGCGGGGAAAAAGCGGAACTGGAGCCACAAAGACATTATGTTAAGGTCGGCACCAGCCCGGTCTGCGGAGTTTGCGGCGGCTATCTCAAGGCAGCCGTGATCAGTTTCGGCCAGCAGATGCCGGAAAACGAACTGCGCATGGCCGCCGAGGCGGCACAGAACTGCGATCTGTTTCTTGTGCTCGGGTCGTCCCTCGTTGTGCACCCTGCGGCTCAACTGCCTGTCATGGCCGTTCAAGGCGGTGCCGAACTGGTGATTCTGAATGGCGAGGAAACTCCACTCGATTCTCTGGCGTCAACTGTCATTCGCACGCCTTTGGCTCAAACGTTTGTGAGTTTTGCCGAAGATTCGGCGCAGTTGACGTAAATGGCCTGTGGTTAGTCCGACAATTTCCCTTCTCGCGATAATACGCAATGTTATCCTTTTGTCAGAAATAGGCTGAAGGGTGAGTCGTTAATTGCCTACCAGCCAAGTGACGCGGACCAGAGACGGGACAAATGGCTATGGGGGTTAAAACCGCACGCGAACCCCGCGAACTCGAGACCCTGGCGGATGATGTCGCCCTGGATGTATTCGAGATTGCCGGAACGATTAAGTGGTTCGATGTCGGTAAGGGCTACGGCTTTATCGTACCGGACAGCGGTGAGAATGACATTCTTCTGCATGTGACATGCCTGAGGCGCGACGGCTTTCAGACCGCCTATGAAGGCGCGCGGGTTGTTTGCGAAGTGCTCGACCGGCCACGTGGGCTACAGGCGTTTCGCATTCTGTCGATGGATGAAACGACGGCAACGCATCCCTCGCAACTTCCGCCTTCCAGGACCCATGTTCAGGTGGTGCCGGAAGGTGGCTTTGAAAAAGCGACGGTGAAGTGGTTCAACCGGGTAAAGGGGTTCGGTTTTCTTACCCAAGGTGAGGAAACGGAAGATATCTTCATCCATATGGAAACGCTGCGCCGCTTCGGTATTACGGAGTTGCGGCCCGGACAGGATGTTCTGGTGCGGTTCGGCCAGGGCCCGAAAGGCCGCATGGCCGCGGAAATCCGCCCGGTCGGGGCAGGGACCCATATTCCCGCTTCCCACTGACTTGAACACACAAATTCCAGACGCTGCGTATCAGGCCGGACATGATCCGGCCTTTTTTGTTTGTCGAACATGGTCCCGGTTCAGCAGGGGCCTTCGTCGACGGAGCCTGAGCATTTGCGGAAATGCTCGCAAGACCGGCATGGTTCAGTGTAGAGGTCAAAACACCTTCGGGCCGAAGCGGTCGGAGGCCTGACAGTTGAAGGATTTGTAAGGGGGGGGGCATCTTGTCTGCATTCAAGCAATCGTTGGTGTTCCGCTTCTGATCAGCTCATGGGTTTCACAATGATTTCACGCTTTCCCCTTTTTACGGCTTTTTGTTTCACGCTGTGCGCAATCCTTGTCACGGCATCCCTTTCGACACGTGCCGACGACAGCCAGACAGAGCTCCCTGTGGAAACCCTGATGGTCCGGTCGGGCGACCGCGAACACCGTTTTGAGGTGGAAGTCGCGGCAACCGACCGTGAAAGGGCAAAAGGTCTGATGTTCCGGGAAGAAATGGCTGCCGACCACGGAATGCTGTTCATCTTTGAAGGCGAGGGGGATCGTTATTTCTGGATGAAGAACACGCCTCTGCCGCTCGATATCATCTACATCAGCGCCGCCGGCAGGATCGTCAGTATCGCAGCGGACACCACGCCTTTTTCGGAAGAGGTCGTGCCCTCGGGAGCGCCGGCCAGATACGTGCTGGAGCTCAACGCCGGAACGTCCGCCCGGCTCGAAATCGCGCCCGGGGACACTGTGTCCAGCCCGTCAATGGCGATCGACTAGGGGGTGGTCATGATTCCGGTCCAGAGGGAGACCGGAACCGGAAACAGGTGGAGACACAGTGCTTTCCACAGCGGTGGGAATGTCTCGGCTTCACGCGCACTTGACGCCAGCACCGTTCACGGATACACCCCACAAATCAACGGATCGGGGCATAGCGCAGCCTGGTAGCGCATCTGGTTTGGGACCAGAGGGTCGCAAGTTCGAATCTTGCTGCCCCGACCAAAATTTCCAAGTTATTTCAAACTCTTTACCGGGTTCTATCTGCCTGCTCATTGGATTGGCGGCTGACGGAAACTGTGCTGACGAGAAGTTGGACACGGTAGGGCTGCGATTGCCTGCCGCGCGCAGACAAGCTTCCGGAGCAGAGCTCGTGTTCTGTCATTAGGATGATTGAGCTTGAAAGTGCCGGATTTTGGAAATTACCGGTCGAATGCCTTCAGCAGCAGTGACATGACATTCATGAACTCGTCACGTTTGTCAGGCGTCAGGTCTGCGGGATCCGACACGGCGTAATCCAGCGTCAGTATCATGTCCCACATCTCGGTAAGATTCGCAGCATCAATGGCTTTTTTCAGATTATCCGGCTCGACAGCGCTTGGCTGAACGTGTTCCGGAACATAGGCCCCTAAGCCCTTTATGGATCCATAATGCATGAACGGGTCTTACTCGTTGTGGTTCCGGAAACTTTCGGGATCAAATATCAGATAAATCCGTCAGTTTTTTCGTTCTAAATCAACTGTATAGCGCTGACACATCTTAATCGGTGTTGATTGAGCACAGATTAAGATGTGTCAGTCATTCGTGCACGCAAAGCCCATTTTACCATCGTTTGGCGAACCACTATAGATCCTTGAGCATATAACGATCGGGAGCTAATAGCATAGGTTGCAATTCGGTGCCATGGAGAATATCGGTCTATAAACAGCCACTGGAAAACACCGTTAATGCAAACTTTTTTTATTGTTTGCATGCACAATGGTCCGGTCGTTCATCGGCAGGATCGAGAACGGTGTTGACTTCCGCCGAAAAGGCGGGAAAAAGCTCTGGTACAGGTAGTTGATCTCCGGGACCTTGAATGAGGGGCACAGAAACATGGTTGCGCGCATTTACCGTCCGGCAAAAACCGCCATGCAATCCGGCAAGGCAAAGACCCACCGCTGGGTGCTGGATTACGAGCCGGAGTTGGCCAAGTCCGTCGAACCTTTGATGGGCTATACCTCTTCCGCCGACATGAAACAGCAGATTCGCCTCTTCTTCGAAACCCAGGAAGAAGCTGTCGCCTATGCACGCCGGCATCGCATCCCCTACAGGGTGGAAAAGGCTCAAGACCGCAAAGTGCGTGGTTCGGCTTATGCGGACAACTTCAAGTTCAACCGGGTTGCCCCCTGGACTCACTGAACGAAGAGAATGGGATTTCCTCTGTCCGAAGTTCCCGGCGCGTGCCGGAATTGACTGTTGAAACGCGTTTTCCCGGATCGACACGGACACTTTTCCTGGCGCATTAAATAGCAGCGGCAAGGAACGGTAACATCCAGGGTTAAATCAGGCCCCGTAGCTCAGCTGGATAGAGCGCTCGCCTTCTAAGCGAATGGTCACAGGTTCGAATCCTGTCGGGGTCGCCACTTTTTCAAAATTTTGCATACCGCACAACAACCTGATCTTGAACGGGTTCCGACAGTGCCAAACCCTGCTCAGGTCAAGAAAAAACCGGCTCTCCAGAAATTGAGAAAGCCGGCTGATTCTCAAATGGAACTTCCTGAGAAGCTGTCGACGCTGTCAGGCGGAATCAGACTTTGAGGAAATATTCTGCTGTCCGACCATGAGCGGCGTGATCTTGGTCTTGAGGATCATGTCGAGATCCTCAGTCCCGTCTTCCAGAGACTGGAGCGCCATGTCGAGGAAGTAAGAGCAGAAAGTCCGGCCGTCCTTGTCCGATTCTTTCCTTGTATAGCGAATCATCCGCTTGATAGCTTCGATCGCCGGTTCTTGGAGCGATTCCGCAGGAATCGGTTTGTCGACTGTCTTAGACATAATACTACCCACCAGTAATAGTTTACCGATTGCAGCAACGCTGCTGTGACCATCCACCGAAAGCATGCTCTTGCGGCGTGAAAGGACCGTGATAAGGTGCTGTTGTGTTTCCGGTTTCGTAATATTCGCGGTTGCGCTATCACGTCGATGATGATGTGCAATTCAATTGCGGGGAATTGATGGCAAACGTGTTTTGCTTTGCCTGCCTGGGGCGGCCTTTGCTTCTGGATAAAGGCCAGGAACCCGTTGCGGTAAAAACCCGTAAGGCTTTGGCCGTCATGGGATATCTGAGCCGTATGAGCGGCTTCTCATCGCCCAGGGAGGCATTGGCCGATCTGCTCTGGAGCAGTGCCGATCGGCACAAGGCGATGCAGTCCTTGCGGCAGGCGCTGCGCCAGCTCAAAACCGCTGAGCAGGAAGCCGGTATCGATATCGTGAAATCCCTTCCGGGTCACGTAACGCTCGATGCAACTGCATTTACGTCAGATCTGGGGCATTTGCTGTCGCTGCTGGAAAAAGGCCGGACAGAGGACTTTCGCGAGGCCGAGAACCTTTGGCGCGGAGATTTTCTCGCCGGTTTCGAGGATATAGATCCGGATTTCTCCGACTGGCTGACCGTTGAACGCGAGCGTGTGCGCTCCGAAGTCACGTCCGCCGCTTTCAGGCACCTCAATCAGATCAGAACCGATGACGGCGGCAATCAGGTGGAGGCGGGGGCCAACTTTCTGCTGAAAATCGATCCTGCGCTCGAACCGGCTCACCGGATCCTGATCCGCCTTTACAAGAAGCTGGGCCATCAGGATCGCGCAGAACAGCAGTTCAAGGCTTGCGAACGTGAAATGCGCATTCATCTGGATGAAGTTCCGGATGAGGAAACCCGAAGCCTGCTTGAACAATCGACACCCAGCGCTGAAGTGGATGCCATCTTCCGGAACTCCGGCGAGGTGGGGGCGGTTCGCGGTTATCTTCCGAACAGCAACGACGTCGTGCACTTGCCGGAAATATCGATCATCTCGTCTTCCCTTTTGAAAAAGGGCCTCAACGACGCGGTGCACCTGAGGGAAGAGATTGTTTCGGGGCTTTCGTCCTTCCGTTCGTTCGATCTCTACGAATCGGAATATGTCGGCGACGAAAATTCACCCAGGCCGACACTCGTCGAAGGTCATGAGCTCGGGTGTTATCTGCTTCGCTTCCGCCATGATGAACGCTCGGGCAAAGTCGTCGTTCAGTTTGAAGATCGTGGCAGCGGCCAGATCGTGTTCAATGAGATTGTCGATCTGGCACTGTGGGAGGGTATCGTTCCAGCCGCCAGCCAGATCGTGAGCCGTATACATGGTCACTCGATTGGAAAACTTCGAAATCCGACCAACTCAGCAGTCTTCGCACGCTGGTGTCAGGCGGATTCGCTGTTGTGGGATTTCACGCCGCAGTCGGACGAAAAAGCGATGCGGCTTCTCGACGATATCGAACAGACAAATCGATCTTTCTCGATGATTTATTCCGCCAGGGCTTCCATTATCATGAAGCGGGAATTGCACTTCCCCCTCTATGACAAGTCGTTCTCCGGGGGGATGGGAAACCTGTTGAGCCTTGCGGAAAAGTCCATAATGCTCGACCCGTGGCAGGCCATGAACCAGCGCATTTACGGTTGGGCGCTCATATTGTCCAACATGCCGGACGAAGCAAGGCGGGCTTTCCAGAATGCGGGCCGTCTGAGCGCCGCCGATCCCTCGAACCTGATGTCAGTCGCCGAAGGCCTGGCGTTTTCCGGAGATGTATCGGACGCGCTCGCCACGGCTGAAAGAGCGTTTTCGCTGTTTTCATTTGTGCCGCGGGTCTTTTACGAATACCTGGCAAACATCTATTTCGCCGCGGAAGACTATGAAAACGCCATTGCGCAGATAGAACGTGGCGCGGGTGTGGGAGTGGGTGGCCTGACCACGCGCGTTGCTGCGCTGTTGTGTTCAGGTCGCGAGGCCGAGGCTTTGCAGACGCTTCAGCGCTTCAGCGATCAACTGCCCTCCAACCTGAGAAACGCATCGGCTGTGGCGGAGAGCCCGGAAATCTGGCGAAAGAAGGTCAACTTCTTCCAGAACGAGAAGGTTCGCAACGACTACGACCGGGGCGCCATCATGGTGCAGAATTTCCTGTTCAACGGCGCGGCTTCAGTTTAGTCGCAGCGATGCAGACAGGTTGGTCAGATAATCCGCGTTGCCGTCGTTCAGCTTGCCCGCATTCAGGCGGAAAGGAAGAGCGGCCGCATTGGGATGTTCTTTTTGATCAATGACCTTGAAGTCCAGAAGTTCAGTTGTTTGCGCCGGAAGGCCGATTTCTGACAAATAGGTCGATGGATCGCTCTGAAACGCCTGCCGGAACTCTTTGTCGACAGCTGCCCTGGCCAGGAGCTGACCCAGTTTTTTCACGTTTTTCTGATAGTAAGGAAATCTAGCCATTTCTGTCCACTCTCAGAGATTTCGCCCGAATTCTCAATCACGGGATTGGAATTCGGGCGCAATGTCATTCAACCTGAATACCTGTTACTCAGGAAGATCTTCGTAGTAGCAGCTTCCGAGCGCGGCTTTGCCCAGTTCTTCGAAGTAGGCTTCGTCGCCTGCGGCAACGCGGGCAGCATCGACTTCGGCCGGCACCACCAGATGAACCGTGTCCGCGGTATCTGCAAAGATCGCAACGTCGGAGGTGGCTCCGATGGAGGCCAGGACTTCAGCCGAATTTTCGATCAGCTGTGCACGGCTGTCCGAATCCTGAATGATTGCACCAAGTTTCGCGCCAATTTCCAGGGCTTTGTCATAAGTCTTTGTAGCGTGCATATTATGACTCCTTAAGTTAAGGTTGTGTCGTGATCTAGCTGGTGGTTGGATGGTCACCTAGCTAAACAGAAATAAGTCAAACATTAGTAGTATGGTTACTTGTTCCAGATAATTACTAGTGTTGACTGCTTTCATGTCTAACGTAGATTGGGTTGGGGTATTTTCTCAATAGTAGTGCGTTTAATCTACGTGGGGTGCAATTGCAGGGTGAACGTGAGTATTTTATGGTTACTTTCTTAAGGTTGCTGAGCAGTGAGTGAAGGGGCGGTTTTTGCCGAAGAGTAATGAAAAAAGCCAAGTCAACCTTCCCCCCAAAGTGGTTGCGGATCTTCTCAGAACCGGCTTGCTTGTCGGCGAAGAGGGAACCGATCGGCTGCATATGGCTGACCGGAGCCTGTCCCTCTTTCTGCCACTGCTGACTTCGTTCGACGTGAAAATTGTACCGGTGTCGATTGACGCCTGTCCGGTGCGTTTTTGTTCCGGAATTTTAACGATGGCTTCCGATATCCCGGGGTCTGACGGCCCGGTGGTGAAATCCATTCCGGCGGGAGGGCAGGGACGAACGTCAGAGTCAGCAACCATTAGTTGCATTGGCGAGCTCACGGAACGCATAAGCCTTTGCTCAGAAGGGAAAAGAGACGCTCGGATTTTTACCAGTGATAAATATCAACCTCAGGTTGGAATTTCACGAATGCTCGGGTTGAGTTCAACTCAGGAACAGCAGTTGGCCCGCAGACTTTCCGCTGGAGGGAAGGGGGCGAAAGGAGGTGTTCCGGATTGGCAAGATATGTCAGATCGCAGGGTCCGTCTCACACGCCTGGGCGGTCACGCCAGCGAGCCGGTCATCGCTGAATTTCCGGCTACGGGAATTCTGTTCAATGAATTGGAACGGGTCACCGGTGGACGCATGTCGCTTGCCTCCAGTTCCGGGTGCGCGGTCTGGAGCGACCTGGAAGGCGCGCGCGAAAGAGCACTGCTTGAACTGGTGGAGCGCGATGCAATCGCCCAGGCCTGGTACAACCGCCTGGGGATAACATTACTCACGGAAGGCTGTCTGGCCGAATTACTCCCCGGATCCCTGTGCGCATTTTTGTCGGATCGTGAGCGCTTCTGGAGGCTGTGCATTGTTGATACGGAGCTGGACGCCTTCGTGGTGTTGGCCTTTTCCCATGAGCTTGACGGCCGCCGTGCGGCTTTTGGTTCCTCGGCCGGCTTGGACCTTGCCTCGACTTGTGAAAGTGCAATCCAGGAAATGCTTCAGGCCGAATATTCCCTGGACCTCATGGAACGGGCGTATTCGGGTGCCGCAGCACCTGGCGGGGCGCCGGGTTCGTTGCCAAGGCAGCTGATATTCGCCAGAGAGCGGTCGATACTAGAGGAATTGCCTTTGACAGATGCGCCCGTTGCGTCTGCAGGGGACCTTGAAAAGTCCTTTACCTTTGAAGGTCTCCTTCAAGGTTGCCTGGAAAAAGGGTTTGAGATCTGGGAGTTCGACGCAACGCGTTCGGATTTGAAGGTGCCTTGCATCAAACTCCTGTCTCCCGATTTGTGCAGTTGGGAACCGCGTTTCGGCAAGCGCAGGCTGTTCGAAGGTGTTGTAAATCGCGGTCTTCGCGCAACGCCAGCGACAGAGTCAGAATTTGCCGCCCGCCCGTTTCCCTTCTGATTTCCCTCTGTTCTTTCTAGATCCGCTTGAGGCAGATCCCCGTCGATCAGGCCTGTTGACTCACGTCCACAAATTCCAGCGAAAACAGGCTTGGAGCTCTGGACTGCTCATTGGCGTGAGCGTTTGACAATGAGCAGGACGCAGGCTAAAAAACATGACACTGATACTCAGGTATTAGAGCATCAGGTGCTAGGATGAGACTTGGTCATCCGATCTCTGGAAATGACTTCAGGCGGGGGAAACCCCGCTTTTTTTTCGGTTTCATGCATCAACGCAGGGTCGGGCGGCCGTCCGAGTAGGGGCGGGCAAGGGTCATCACCCAGAAATTACGCCATTTCCCGGTGTTGCGGTTGGTTCGCGCAATACCGACACGAGTCACGTAAGGGTTGAGCAAATTCTTGTTGTGACCCTCCGATCCCTGCCATCCGCGGAAGGCGGCCGGCAGGTCCGCATAGCCCGCACCGAGATTTTCCGCCCCCGCGTAATTGGCGTAACCGGCCTTGTCGAGCCGTTGTGACAGACCGAAAACACTGTGCGCCCAAGTGTCCATACTGTCGCGTTCGGCTATATGCCGCGCCATCTTCTGGGATACAGCGTCCAGTTGCGGATCGTGCTGGAGCGCCGGAAGGTCATGTTTCTTTCGGTAGGCATTGATCATCGACAGCATCTGCGCCTTGTCGACCGTCTGATCTGTCAGAACTGTCTTGTCTTCCAGCTCTCCGCCACCCGGCAGCGCGCCGCAGGCGGCAAGCAGTAAGGCGAACGCGCCGAATAGGAGGGCGGCATGGACCCTTTGCGGAAAGGCCTGCACCCGCATCAGGCTTCATCCCCCGGCCAGACAACGCCCTCGTCGGCAAAGAAATCATGCGGCCCCGGGAAATTCTCCACATAGGACATGTGGGAAATCACACCTGAGCTTCGCGAATAATAATGGAGAAAGTAAGCGGCGGGCTCAAAGTTGAACTGGGGGGGACTGTTCTCCGTCAGATCCAGAACCACCTGGTGTCCGGTGCTGGGGGAAAGGGTCATGATCTTGCCGGCGAACCCGGCAATGATCGGCCGGTGCAAATGGCCACAGATCAGTCTTTCCACGTGATTATGGGGCGCTATCACCTCCGCTAGCGCAGGTGCATCGAGCAGCCCGATCCTGTCCATATGGCCAATGCCCGAGAGCGCCGGCGGGTGATGGAGGGCGACAAGCGCGGGTTTTGCATTGTCGCGCAAAGTCGCATCCAGCCAGGCAAGCTGATCTTTGCCGAGTTCGCCTTCAGGTCTTCCGGGTAGATGGGTATCGAGTGCTATCAGCTGGAGATCGCCTATATCGGCCCGATAGAAGACCTTGCCGTCGCCGCTCTCGGAAATGCCGGGAAAATCGCGCATTTCTCTGCGCATATCTGCGCTGCCGTCGTGATTGCCGGGGATCATGTAGATCGGCAGGTCCAGCCGCGATAGAAGTTCACGCGCAACCGCATATTCGCGCGGATCGCTGCGGTCCGTCAGGTCGCCGGTAATGACCAGGGCATCGGGCGCGGAACTGAGAGCCCTGAGCGACTGCATCGCCCGTTCGGCAAACATGTTGGTATCGGAAACCCGGTAGCACGCGAGGCCTCTGGGGCGCAGGTGCAAATCCGTCATATGGGCAATCAGGGTCATCGGAAAATCTCGGATGTCAAAAGGTGTTTCAGGACTGCGGACGATAGCCGAGCAGGCTGGCATGGCAAGCGGTTGTTTCCCTTTTTGCAAAGCTCATGTAGGACATGTTCTCTAATAACGGCGACCGGCTGGGGCAGGCTCAAGGCAGGTATCGGAAACTGGAATTGATGGCTGACAAAAGCGAAGAATACGATAAAGTTCCGCAGAACGATGCGGTCGGGACCACTGATTCCGGTTCGTCCGACGCCTCCGCCGGCACGCAGCAGGCCGCGGGCCATCAGGCCGGGAGCGCCGGATCGCCGAAGGCGCTGCGCAAGCCGGTCTGGCTGCGCATATTCGGCCATGACGTGACGGCTCCCTTTCTCCTGCTTTTGCTCTCCCTGTTCCTGTTCGTTCCGGGACAATGGACCGTGCCTCCGCTTGACCGGGACGAACCCCGTTTCACCCAGGCGACCAAGCAGATGCTGGAGACCGGCGACTACATTGATATCCGGTTCCAGGAAGAGGCGCGTCACAAGAAACCTGTGGGCATATACTGGCTGCAGGCCGCAGCGGCGAAACTGACCGGGCAGGGGGCTGAAGCTCCGCTGTGGGTATACCGTCTGCCGTCGGTGATCGGCGCCGTGCTAAGCGTGCTGGCGGCGTTCTGGATGGCACGTGCCTTCATGGGCCCTGCGGGAGCCTTGCTTGTCGGCGGGTTCGTTGCCATGGCGATCATTGTCGGTGTCGAGGCCCGTCTGGCCAAGACCGATGCGGTCCTGCTGGCGACAATCATCATAGCGCAGGGCGCACTGGCGCGCATATGGTTGAAAGATCCGGGGCACCGCCTGTGGGGGCTGAGTTTTCTATTCTGGACAGCCCTTGCGGCAAGCGTGCTCGTCAAGGGACCGGTTGGACCGATGGTTGTCGGCCTGACTGTCGCGGGCCTGATGATTGCGCGTCGCAAGGTCGGGTGGTTCAAGGCAGCTTCTCCACTCGTCGGCATTATTTGGATGCTGCTTCTGGTGTCACCCTGGTTCGTGGCCATATGGATCGCTACCGACGGCAGCTTTTTTACCGAAGCGATCGGCAAGGATCTGCTCGGAAAGGTCGGACAGGGCCAGGAAGGGCACGGCGCGCCGCCGCTGACACATTTCGGAGCCATGTTCGGTGTCTTCTGGCCGTTGCCGGCGTTTCTTCTGATCTCCCTGCCGCTGATCTGGCGTGAACGGGCCAGTCCGCTGGTGTTGTTCTCTCTTGCCTGGTTTGGTCCTGGCTGGATTGTGTTCGAACTGGTGTCGACAAAGCTCCCCCACTACACCATGCCGCTTTTGCCGGCTCTCGCGCTTCCGGTCGCCGCTGCAATGGTTGACGGGGCGGGCACAAATACCAGGACCTGGGTTCGCTGGATCGCGGCGATTCTGCTGGCGCTTCCGGTGGTCGGTCTCGCCGTCGCCGCCTTCGCAGGGCCTTTCGCGCTCGGCACATGGCCGTCGCCACCCGGGGCCGTCCTCGTCGCGATTGGTGCCGTATTCGTTGTCGCCGCGGCCACGCGGCTCTTGCGCGGTCCGGCGCTCCATGCGCTTCCGGCAGTGTCTATGGCCGCGATATGCGTTGCCGTCGGGGTCTGGGGCTTCGTGGGGCCGGCCCTGTCACCGATATGGGTCAGCCCGCGTCTTGTTGCGGCCCTGGACGGGATACCGGGCTGCGCCCGGCAGGAAACCCGCCAGGTGGTCACGTCGGGCTTTCACGAACCGAGCTTTATCTTTCTGGAAGGAACGGACACCCGCATCATTTCGCCGAAAGGCGCTGCGGAGTTTCTTGCCCAATCCGGAGATGCAGCGCCCGGCGATTGCCGTGTCGCGGCCATAGAAAGCCGGGAGGAACCGGCCTTTTTGGCGGCTGCCAAAGAGATTGGTCTTGTGCCGGAGGTTCGAAAAAGGGTAGACGGCCTCAACATCAACGGCGGTGATAAGGTCGATATCGCGCTTTATCAGAACGCCGGTTCGCTTACGGCTACGCAGGACGGCAATGACGAGCAGCGGTAAATTTGTCTGGCGGGTACATGCGCGCATGCGCGGAAATGTAAGGCGCGCGGCAATTCTGTTTGCCGGGCGCAAGGAACGCTCTCGCCACAACCGGGATCCGCTGCCTCCCGGCCAACGGCCGCAGGACATCCTCGCCGTGCTTCTGCTGACGGTCGGCATTGCGGTTGTCGCCTTTGACGTTCCGACCTTTCCCTGGCTCCAGTCTCTGCCAAGCGAATATCGCTCCGCTTTTCGGGTTTTCACCGATCTCGGCAAGTCCGACTGGATTCTCGGATCGACGGGGATCGTCTGCCTTGCCCTGCTGGCGGTCGACGCGGGACGCTACGCTTTTCGGCTGCGCATGGCCATCGGCGCTGTCTTCACCTATGCCGCTTTCATCTTCTATACGGTTGCCGCAACAGGTCTTCTGGCAATCGTCTTCAAGTGGTCGCTGGGGCGCGCCCGGCCGAAACTCTACGAAGAAGTCGGCCCGGTCCACTTTGACTTCCTTGCCTTCAACGGCAGCTATACAAGCTTTCCCTCCGGCCATTCGACCACCGTCGCGGCCCTTGCAACCGCACTTGCCTTCATCTTTCCCGCGTACCGCTGGCTCATCGTGGTCGCCGCCTTCTGGCTGGCCTTCAGTCGGGTCATGGTCGGCGCTCACTACCCGAGCGATGTCATCGCCGGGACCTTGCTGGGCATGACCTTCACCTTCTTTTCGGTCCGGGCAATGGCGCGCCGGAGGATCGGTTTTCACTTGTCGGCTTCCGGCAAGATCGTGCCCAATATGAATCCGCTGTCCGCAAAGGCTTGCCTGCGCGCGGTCTGGCAGGTTATTCGCGGCCGGCGCAGCGCGGAAAGGGTTCTACCGGAGGCGCAAATGGCGGAACAGGCAGAACGGACACGCTCATGACCCAAAGTTATCTTGAAGGGCTGGCCGCAAACAGGGGATCGCTCGCTGTTACCGTCGTCGTTCCCGCCAAGGATGAGGCGCAAAACCTGCCGATCCTTCTCGACGAGATCGAAACGGCCCTGGACGGCCGGCGCTTTGAAGTCATTGTCATAGACGACGGATCTTCCGACGGAACGGACATCGTTCTGCAGGATTACGCGGCAACCCATGACTGGTTGCGTCCGATCCGGCATGAAAACTCCTGCGGCCAGAGCTGTGCGGTGCGCACCGGGGTGCAGCACGCCCGCGGCGATGTTGTCGCGACGATAGACGGCGACGGGGAAAACAATCCGGCCTACATTCCGAAGCTGCTCGATGCGCTCGAGGCAGCAGGCCCGGCGGTTGCGCTTGCTGCCGGTCAAAGGCTCGGCCGCAAGGCCAGTCTGGCAAAACGTTATGCTTCCAAATTCGCCAACAAGATCCGCGGCGCGATCCTGCGCGACAACACCCGTGACAGCGGTTGCGGTCTGAAGGCGCTGCGCCGGGACGTTTTTCTGCAGTTGCCGTATTTTGACAGCTGGCACCGGTTCCTTCCGGCGCTTGTCATCCGTGAAGGCTACGGCGTGACCCATATCGACGTGCAGGACCGTCAGCGGCGGCACGGCACCTCCAAATACGGGATCTTCGACCGGGCTCTCGTCGGAGTACTCGATCTTGCAGGTGTCTGGTGGCTGCGGCGCCGCCGCAAGAAAATTCCCGAGGTCAGGCCGTTGACCTGATCATCGCCTGGCCCGTTGAAGCACCGATCCTGCAAGAATAACCGCCGAAAGACCGAAAACACCGACTGGACCTCACATGAACGCACTTTTTGACTGGCTGCACGCGGTATTCGTCGAGCAATTCGATCTCTGGATTATCCTCGGTTTCATTGCCCAGGCGATGTTCATGATGCGTTTCGTCATTCAGTGGATCGCATCGGAGCGGGTCGGCCGCTCCATCGTCCCTGTGGCCTTCTGGTTCTTTTCCATCGCCGGCGGGGTGCTCTTGCTGATCTATTCCATACAGCGTCAGGATCCGGTGTTCATTGCCGGTCAGGGACTTGGCCTGTTGATCTATTTCCGGAACCTCTGGCTTATCTTCAAGGAAAAGCGGCACGACCCGACGATCTGATCGTGCCACCGGAAAGCGCAGTTACTTGAGGGACTGCTTCAACGCCTGATCGAGATCCTTGATCAGGTCCTCGGGATCTTCCAGACCGATATGTAGACGAACGGATTGCAGGTCATTGTCGGGCTGGGTCACGGTGCGCATGCCCTTCAGCCGGACAGGTATTGCAAGGCTTTCGAAACCACCCCAGGAAAACCCGAGCCCGAACAGGTTCAGGCTGTTGAGGAAGCTGTAAGCCTCCTCCCTGGTGGTGCCTTTCTCGAAATCGAATGCGCACAGGCCGGAACTGCCGGTAAAGTCCCGTTTCCAGATCTGATGTCCCGGATCGCTCTCAAGAGCCGGGTAGCGTATTCTTCCGATACCGGGCTGATCCTTCAGCCAGTCGAGCACCGTGAATGTGTTGCGCTCGTGGCGCTCAAGACGCACGGACAGGGTTCGCAACCCGCGGAGGCCCAGGTAAACGTCGTCGGGAGCCACGTGGCTGCCCATGGCGCCGCAGAACGCATCCAGGTTCTCCCAGACCCGTTCACTTGCGGCGATCGTTCCGAGCATCACGTCGGAATGGCCGACGATATATTTCGTGCCTGCCTGAATGGACAGGTCTATTCCCAGAGAAAGCGGCTGGCAGTAAAGCGGGCTGGCCCAGGTGTTGTCCATCAAGGTCGTTGCGCCGATCTCATGCGCCGCTGCGGCGATTGCCGGAACATCCTGCATTTCGAAGGTGAGGGACCCGGGAGCCTCGGTGAAGACGGCCGTGGTTTCCGGTCGAAACAGCGACCGGATGCCGTCTCCAAGGCCCGGATCGTAATATTCCACCTCGACGCCGTAACCGGGGAGCACCGTATCGGCGAAATGCCGGGTCGGACCATAGGCCGTGTCGGCGATCAGAATATGGTCGCCTGACTTCACGCAGGACAATATGGCGAGCGCAATCGCGTTCAGGCCGGAATTTGCCAGCTTGGCTCCGGCGGCGCCTTCCATTTCCGTGAGTGCCTCTTCAAGGGAATTTGTGGTCGGATTTCCACGCCGTCCGTAGGAGTAGGTCTGCTTGCCGGTGACCATTGTCTCGACATCCGGGTAGAGAACGGTCGAGGCATGAACGACGGGCGGATTGACGAAACCGTGAAATTCCTGCGGATGGCGTCCGGTGTGGGTGACGACCGTGTCGATCTTGTTTTGCACGTCAGAAGAGTTGTTGTTCATGATGTCCTGCTTGAGTGGCGTGGCCTCGATGCTTAAGAGCGAAATATCAAGGTGTTAGTCAACACTAGCTGAACGGAAGATATCTTCAACCCGGTCGGCAAATCATCGGGTGGGGCAACACAGTTCACGAAGCAGGAAGCACGAGGACAGCCCCAGCGATGATACCGTTTTACACATGTTTTCAGATCCGAAATCAGTGTGTGGACCGGGCAGCTTGCACACGCTGATTGCATCTTAGGCAGCCGGTGCGGAGAAAGTGAACATGTTCGTGTTTTGTGCATCTGCGGCGGGCAATTTGGTCGTTCGGTCAAGAAATTTGACGAGAATAAGACACCAAGTACTTGACCCGAACAGCCAAATGCCATCGTATGGGCGTGTTGGGTGGGACGCGAGACGTCTGGAGGAAGTGGCCGGAAAGGCCGCAGTCGTCCTCAACGAATGACGGCGAGGACGTCTTCCTGTCTGGCCCGACGGAGTAAAGTATGGGTAACAAATAAAGGCTGCATATCCATGTCGAAAAAAATCCTTCCGCTCGTACTCGGCGCTGCTATGGGAGTCGCCGCAACGACGGCTGCCGGTGCAACGACGCTGGAAGACGTCAAGGCTAAAGGTTTCATTCAGTGTGGCGTGAGCCAGGGCCTGCCGGGTTTCTCGAATCCCGACGCACAGGGCAACTGGACCGGACTGGACGTTGACCTCTGCCGCGCAATGGCCGCCGCAGTATTCGGCGACGCCTCCGCTGTGAAATTCACTCCGCTGTCTGCAAAGGAGCGTTTCACCGCTCTGCAGTCCGGCGAAGTTGACGTGCTGTCACGCAACACCACCTGGACCATGTCACGCGACACCCAGTTGGGTCTGAACTTTGCTGGTGTGAACTACTATGACGGCCAGGGCTTCATGGTCCGCAAGGATCTTGGCGTCACGTCCGCTCTGGAACTTTCCGGCGCATCGGTCTGCACCAACACCGGTACCACCACCGAGCTGAACGTTGCCGATTACTTCCGTTCCAACAATATGCCGTACGAAATCGTTGCTTTCGAAAAAGCCGACGAAGTTGTTGCTGCATATGACGCCGGTCGTTGCGACGTGTACACCACGGATGCGTCCGGCCTGTACGCTCAGCGCCTGAAGCTCACCAACCCGGGCGATCACATGGTTCTGTCGGAAATCATTTCCAAAGAGCCGCTTGGTCCGGTCGTGCGTCAGGGTGACGACGAGTGGTTCAACATTGCCAAGTGGACATTGAACGCGATGCTCAACGCTGAAGAACTCGGCGTTACTTCCGCAAATGTCGATGAAATGAAGGCTTCCGACAATCCGTCCGTCAAGCGCCTGCTGGGCGCCGAGGGTGCATTCGGTGAAGCCATCGGCCTGTCCAACGACTGGGCTTACAACATCGTCAAGAACGTCGGCAACTACGAAGAGTCCTTCAACGCCAACGTTGGTCCGGACACTCCGCTCGGCATCTCGCGCGGTGTGAACGCATTGTGGAACAAAGGCGGCTTCATGTACGCCCCGCCGGTCCGCTGATCCTCATATAATCCGAGGGTTGATGGGGTTCCGGCGGCGCAAAGCTGCCGGGACCCCTAATAAATTCCACGCACCGGAAGTCGGAATATACCGGCAATGGCGTGGGGGACAGACTGTCTCGACCGACAGGGGAAAGCGCGAATGCGCTCTGTAGAGACAGGTTTAGACGTGAAAGAGGAGAGGCCGCAGGCCGGGCTCTTTCCGTATAACTTGGGCGAGGTTCTATGTCAGTAATGGAGCAGGACTCGGCGGGGGCGCCGGCGCGTGCTTCGCTGATGAATGATCCCAAAGTCCGCAGCATCTTTTACCAGCTGGTATTGGTGGTTGCGGTGGTTGCCTTGGGATACTTCATCGTTTCGAACACGATCACCAACCTTGAGCGGCAGAATATTGCCTCCGGTTGGGGCTTTCTTGAGAACACGGCCGGCTTTGGAACCAACCAGTCGCTGGTCGAATATTCAGAAACTTCGAGCTATGGCCGGGCTCTCTACGTCGGCTTTTTGAACACACTGCTGGTTGCCGCGGTCGGCATCTTTTTTGCCACGCTTCTCGGTTTCATTATCGGTATCGCCCGTTTGTCCAATAACTGGGTGATCAACCGGCTGGCCTATTGTTATGTCGAGCTGGTCCGCAATATCCCGTTGCTGCTGCAGATCTTCTTCTGGTATTTCGCAGTGCTGCGGGCCATACCCGGCAAACGGGAGAAATGGTCGATATTCGATACATTTCACCTGAACATCGGTGGGATGCGGCTTCCGAAACCGATCTGGGAACCCGGGTCCGAGTGGGTCGGCTACGCCCTGATCATCGGGATCATCGCATCGTACTTCGTCTCGCGTTGGGCGCGCAAACGCCAGGAAAACACAGGACAGCAGTTTCCGGTTTTCTGGTCCGCAATGGGGCTCATCGTCGGCATCCCGATCATTACCTATTTCGTCACCGGCATGCCCATGACCCTGGAGCATCCGAATTTCGTTGAATCTGGTCCTATCCTTCGTCAGGGGTTCGAGCTGAACGTCGGGATCAACGTGATCCCCGAGTTTCTGGCTCTGACGGCAGCGTTGTCGATCTACACCGCTTCGTTCATCGCCGAGATCGTTCGTGCGGGTATCCAGGCCGTAAGTCATGGTCAGACCGAAGCGGCGCATGCGCTTGGTCTGCGCAACGGGCCGACACTGCGTCTGGTGATTATCCCGCAGGCAATGCGCGTGATCATTCCGCCGCTGACCAGTCAGTATCTGAACCTCACGAAGAATTCTTCCCTGGCGGTCGCCATCGCATATCCGGACCTTGTGTCCATGGGCGGCACCGTTCTGAACCAGACCGGTCAGGCGATTGAAATCATCGGTATCTGGATGGCGGTCTATCTATCGCTCAGCCTGATCACTTCGGCCTTCATGAACTGGTACAACCAGCGCATGGCGCTCGTGGAACGGTAAGGAGCGCATCATCATGTCATCTACAAATTTGTTCCACATCAGAACCGAAGAGGCGCCGCACATGGCGGCGCCCATCTCGACCACCGGCATCATCGGCTGGATGCGGCAGAACCTGTTCTCGTCCATCAGCAACACGGTGTTGACGATCATCGGCATCCTGCTGGCCTATTGGCTCATAGCGCCTCTTGTCCAGTTTGCATTGATCGATGCGGTCTGGACCGGCCAGAACCGGGATGCCTGTCTGCCACAGGACGGTGGCCACAGCGGGGCCTGTTGGGCGTATGTGAAAGCATACTTCCCGCAGTTCATCTACGGGCGCTACCCCAGTGAGGAGGTCTGGCGGGTCAACATCGTTTACGCGCTGTTCCTGCTGCTTCTGGTGCCTCTGGCAATCCCGAGCGCGCCGTTCAAGCGGCTGAATGCGATCCTGTTTCTGATCGTCTTCCCGATCATCGCCTACTACCTGCTGACAGGTCTGGTCATCGGCGACTGGGTTGTCCTTCCGATCGTGGAAACTGCCGTTTGGGGCGGGCTTCTCGTGACGCTGGTGATCGCCGTAACGGGCATCGTCGCGTCCTTGCCGCTGGGTATCGCGCTGGCACTCGGACGTCGGTCGAAAATGCCGATCATCAGGACGATTTCGATTGTCTTCATCGAGTTCTGGCGCGGCGTGCCGTTGATTACCGTGCTGTTCATGTCCTCGGTCATGCTGCCGCTGTTCCTGCCGGAAGGTGTCACCTTCGACAAGCTGCTGCGTGTGCTGATCGGCGTGACGCTGTTCTCCGCCGCCTATATGGCGGAGGTGGTTCGCGGCGGTCTTCAGGCAATCCCGAAGGGGCAGTATGAAGGCGCGATGGCTCTGGGACTTCGCTTCTGGCCGATGATGTATCTCATCGTCCTGCCACAAGCGCTGAAACTGGTGATCCCGGGCATCGTCAACACCTTCATCGGCCTGTTCAAGGATACGACTCTGGTTCTGATCGTCGGCATGTTCGACCTGCTTGGCCAGATCCAGTCCTCCTTCACGGATCCGACCTGGTCGACGCCAAGTCAGGGGCATACCGGTTATCTCTTCGCAGCAATGGTGTTCTGGTGCTTCTGCTTCGGCATGTCGCGCTATTCCATCTTCATGGAGAACAAGCTGCACACGGGACACAAACGCTAGGAATTCGCATCCGGGGCGCGCGGGACAAGCGCTGCGCCCCGGACCCGAAACACTCTTGGAGTAGACATCATGACAGTGAACGCAGTACGCGACGAGGAACTCGCAGCCGATCGCACCAAAATGACGATTTCGGAAACCGATGTCGCGATCGAAATCAAGAACATGAACAAGTGGT
The DNA here is from genome assembly GCF_947496995.1 of uncultured Roseibium sp. Lineage (GTDB taxonomy): Bacteria > Pseudomonadota > Alphaproteobacteria > Rhizobiales > Stappiaceae > Roseibium. The sequence goes on along the minus strand of NZ_CANMFD010000002.1, from coordinate 456,710 downwards.
ACGGTGATTTTCACGTTCTGCGCGACATCAACCTGAAGGTCATGCGTGGCGAACGGATCGTCGTCTGCGGCCCTTCCGGCTCCGGCAAGTCCACGATGATCCGCTGTATCAACCGGCTTGAAGAGCATCAGGCCGGCCAGATTCTGGTCGACGGCATTGAACTGACCGACGACCTGAAGAAGATCGATGAAATCCGTCGCGAAGTCGGCATGTGCTTTCAGCACTTCAACCTGTTTCCGCATCTGACGATCCTGGAAAACTGCACGCTGGCGCCGATCTGGGTGCGCAAGATGCCGAAGCGGGAAGCGGAGGAAATCGCGATGCACTATCTGGAGCGCGTGAAGATCCCCGAGCAGGCAGCCAAGTATCCCGGACAGCTCTCCGGCGGCCAGCAGCAGCGCGTTGCCATCGCCCGTTCGCTCTGCATGAGCCCTAAGATCATGCTGTTCGATGAGCCGACTTCGGCGCTCGATCCGGAAATGATCAAGGAAGTTCTCGACGTTATGGTCGGTCTTGCGGAAGAAGGCATGACCATGATCTGCGTGACCCACGAAATGGGCTTCGCCCGCAAGGTCGCGAACCGGGTCATTTTCATGGACGCGGGACAGATCGTGGAACAGAACGAACCGGAAGAGTTCTTCACCAATCCGCAGCACGAGCGGACGAAGCTGTTCCTCAGCCAGATCCTGCATCACTGACAAGGACGTTGGTCAGACGGATACCGACTGTTTGAACCCGTCGCGTCGTATCCGCTTGCAGCCATGCCGGCAAGAAGAGGCCCTGGGACACCTGTTCCAGGGCCTTGTTTGTGGAACGGGGGTACCGCTTGCAACCAATGCAGCCACGCGCAATTCGCCGATAAATAACCTGGTGCGGGTGGAAGCATTTCGGGGTGTATGTCGGAAAGCTTCGCGGCAATTGGGGTCTCGGAGCATGCTTCGCTCTTATTGTCAGAAGCGCCGGTAATTTTTCTCGCGAGGGCGAAAAAACATCCGTAGAAATAGACGGTTTGACCGTCGTTGTTAAAGAATTGTTGAACGTTGAAGAGCGAGTTAGGGACACTCACAAACGGTAGGTCTCCATGCACGACAGCGATATCGATTTCCAGTCCCGAATGAAGTTCATCCAGATTGATCAGCAAGCCATTGCCTCGCTCAGGAAGCTCTGGCCGGTTGTCCAGCCGGCCCTGGACGATCTGCTGGAAGGGTTCTATGCGCATATCAAGACGCAACCCGAACTGGCATCTCTGGTGGGTGGAAAGACATCGCGGCTTGTTTCGGCGCAAAAGGCGCATTGGGAAAAGCTGTTCACCAGCGGCTTTGATAAGGCCTATCTGGAAAGCATAAACACGATCGGTCATGTTCATTGCCGGATCGGACTTGAGCCACGCTGGTATATCGCCGGCTACAGTTATGTGCTCACCCGGCTCCAGAATCTTCTCATTCGCAAATACAGGACGTCGTTCAAGGATCTTGGGCAGATGCTCGGTCATGTCACATCGGCCGTCATGCTGGATATGGATCTGGCGATCTCGACGTACGAGGAAAAGCTTCTGCAGGAGCGCGCCGAACAGACGGAGCGTCTCAACCGGATGATTGAACGGTTCGAGAGCCAGGTTGAGCAGCCTCTCCTGAAAGTCGATGAAGATGCACGCGATATGGCCGCTGAAGCGGGCCAGTTGATGGACGTCTCCAAATCCGCACAGGAACAGGTCCACGTGGCAGAGACGGTTTCAAGGGAATCCAGCGAAAGTGTTCAGACCGTAGCGTCGGCGGCGGAAGAACTGTCGGCTTCCATACAGGAAATCTCCAAGCAGATCTCGAACGCCTCCCGGACCGCGAGCGAGGCTGCCGACAATACGGAGCGTTCCAGTGAGCAGGTTTCAAGCCTGGCGGGGGCGGCGCAAAAAATCGGCGATGTCGTCGGCTTGATTCAGGCCATTGCCGAACAGACCAACCTGCTTGCACTCAACGCGACCATCGAGGCCGCCCGCGCAGGGGACGCAGGCAAAGGCTTTGCGGTCGTTGCCAGCGAGGTCAAGACCCTTGCAGAACAAACGGCCAGGGCGACCGAGGAAATCAGTCAGCAGGTCGATGAGATCCAGCAGTCGACAGGCAATGCGGTCACGTCCATTCGTTCGATTTCCGAAGTGGTCAACCGGCTTGATGAAATGACGGCAACAATCGCCGCTGCGGTGGAAGAACAGGGTGCGGCGACGCAGGAAATATCGAAGAGTGTCCAGACTGCCGCCGCTGGCGCCGACACTCTGGATGAGAACATTGGCGGTGTGGGGCAAGCGATCGAATCCACAGGCCGCGCCGCGGAAAATTTCCTTTCGGCAGCCAACCGCATGACTGCCGGCGCCAGTGTTATTTCAGAGGAAATCCGCGGCTTTTTCAACGCGTTGAAGACCGGAAGCTGAAGTCACGCGGTCACGCCGGACCGGTGACGACCTCCGTGTCGTCCCGGCCACCCCATTCGGCCCAGGACCCGTCATAGAGGGCCAGGTCCCGAGACCCGAGAATGGTCAGACCAAGCGTCAGTATGGCAGCGGTGACACCGGACCCGCATGTGGTGGTCACCGGCTTCTCCGGATCTATACCCGCGTCGCGGAAGGCAGCGGCAAGCTCTTCGCGCGGCAGAAAAGTTCCGTTTTCAGAGAGAAGCCGTGTGAAGGGCAGATTGCGCGCCGTCGGCATGTGACCGGACCGGAGACCGGCCCTCGGCTCGGGCGCGTCCCCGGCAAAACGCTCTGCAGATCGCGCATCCAGAATCTGCCTCCGGCCGGTCGATATTGTGTCGCGCAGGTGGGCCAGGTCGGCCACAGCGCCGTGGTTCAGGCGGGCCGTAAAATGCCTTTGAACCGGGCGGGGCGTATCGTCGTCAAACGGCCGTCCTTCCGCCCGCCATTTGGGAAATCCGCCATCCAGCACATAGACGCGCTCCACTCCCATGGTGCGGAAGGTCCACCAGACGCGCGCGGCGGAGTAGAGGCCGAAATCGTCATAGACCACCAGCGTCTGCCCGTCGCCGATACCGAGTTTGCGCATGGCGGAAGAAAAGACGTGCGGGGCCGGGAGCATATGGGGCAGCTCCGCCCCCTTGTCGCAGATCTCGTTGACGTCGAAGAAGACCGCGCCCGGGATATGGGCTTCTGGGTAGACCGGCGGTGCATCCGGATGTGTGACCGGCGGCATCCAGGCATTGATGACCACCAGATCGGGAGAGGACAGATGATCGGCCAGCCATTGGGTGGTGACGAGCGGGTGGTCGGTCATGCGATTTCCTTAAGTCTCGTAAAGGCCTTTGGACGTGTGCCAGTCTTCGATGGACAGATCCGGATAGCGCTGGAAGTGAACATGTCCCGGGCCTTCGGGAACATCAACCCAGTCCGGCTTGAATTCAAGCATGATATGGACGGTCTCCGGCGGCGTTGGCAAGGGGGAATCTATTGCGCCGGCGTGGGGATGGATCAACTCCGGCCAACGCGGATCCCAGAGCCAGAGGTGACTGCCGCAAGTGGCGCAGAAATGCCGTTCCGCCGTACTGGGCTGTCCGTCTTTCACAGCATGGTAAAAAGCCTTGGAGGCTTCGCCTTTCATCTTCAGACTGTCGGCGGCGGCCATCAGATTGATGGCATATCCTCCGCTGCCTCCGACCTTCCTGCAGATTGAACAATAGCATCGCATGAAAGGGTAGGGGGTCCGGCTTTCCACTTCGAAAGTCACTGCCCCGCATTGGCAACCGCCCGAAAGCTTCATCTTCTGGCTTCCACTTCTACATTCATCGTTCCGAGGAATACTGACACCTTCGACCGACACTTCAAGGCCGGTCAGAGGGGCCGGTGAACTGTCTATGATATCAGTCCGTCAGACGAATGCGCACGCGCCTGTTCTGCTTGCCCTTCTTTTCGATCTTGCCGAGGGCGAGCGGTCCGATTTCCGACGTTCGGGAAACATGGGTGCCGCCACAGGGCTGCAGGTCGACTTCGCCGCCGATCCGGACCAGCCGGACCCGTCCCGAACCGCGCGGCGGCTTGACGGTCATCGTCTTGACGAGACTGGGGTTGGCGTCCAGTTCCTCATCGGTGATCCATTCGGTGGTGACTTCATGATCGCCGCCGGCGAGTTCATTGATCTTTTCCAGCAGGCTGTCCTTGTCGATGGTCTCTTCACCCATGTCGAAGTCGAGCCGCCCCTCCGGATCGCCGATCTGGCCGCCGGTGACCGGAAAGGGCAAGGCCACTGACAGCAAGTGCAGGGCCGTATGCATGCGCATCAACCGGTAGCGCCGGGACCAGTCGAGGTGGACGGTCAGTTTCGTGCCCGGCGAAGGCAGGGACTGGCCCTCCAAAGGCACATGTACAATGGATTTCTTGTCCTCGTCATAAACCGTCGTAGCGATCTCGATCCGGCTGCCGTCTTCCAGCTCCAGAGAACCGATGTCGCCGGGCTGCCCGCCGCCGGTGGCGTAAAAGACGGTCCTGTCCAGCACGATACCGCCGCGCTCGTTGACGCCCACCACGTCCGCTTCACAGGATCGAAGATAGGCATCGTCGCGAAACAAGGGGGGCGTCATGAGGGTCTCCTTCGAACAGTCTGACGGAAAAGGAACAGGGCGAACCGGAGCTGGTCACCACGAGATCTCAGAGAATTGGCGAGAGAAGCCGCGCACCCTGGGCCAGGACGCGGAAGACATAGCTGCGGGACTGGAAGGCGTCCGGCCAGGTGAGCTTCGCGCTCTTGAAATCGGTTTCCAGCATTTCCTCCACCTTGCCGATCATGCGCTCATGGGTGAACCACAAGGTGAGCTCGAAATTGATCTGGAAGGACCGGTTATCGAAATTCACCGTGCCGATCGAGACGAGGTCGTCGTCCAGAAGGGTCACCTTCTGATGCAGGAAACCGTCCGTATAGCGGTAAACTTTCACGCCGCGCTGCACCAGGGTGTCCTCATAGGCATGGCTGGCGAGCCAGACAGTCCAGTGGTCGCGTTTTTCGGGCAGCAGAATGCGCACATCGACACCGCGCATGGCTGCCGCGCACAGGGCTGTCTGCACATCCAGCGAAGGCACGAGATAAGGCGTCGTGATCCAGAAGCGTTTCTTGGCCCGTGCGGCCGCTTCCACAAAGGCGATCGCGCATTCTTCCAGTTTGTCGGCAGGTCCCGTGGGCATCACCAGAACGGATTCGTCCCCCGGCATCGGCACTTCGGTGACCGGAGGTAATTCGATCCGCTCGCCGCTGGCCCAGAGCCAGTCCTCCGTAAAGGACAGCGCGCAGCCGACGGCTGCCGGTCCGGCCACCTTCACATGGGTATCGCGCCACCTGCCGAACCACTTGTTGCGCCCGACATACTGGTCGGCAACGTTGTGACCGCCCACGAACGCGGTGCGCAAATCGGTGACGACCAGCTTGCGGTGATTGCGGTAATTGAGCCGCATCGGCCCCAGAAGGCGCAGGAACTTGTGATTTTCATTGAAACCACAGACCTTGATGCCGGCTTCTTTCAGGCGGATGAGATACGCTCTCGACAAGCCGTGGCTGCCGACGTCGTCGTAAAGGAAATAGACGCGCACGCCGTCTTTGGCCCGGGCAATCAGTGCATCGGCCATTTCCCGACCGAGCGCATCTTCATGAATGGCGAAAAACTGAAAAAAGATGACATTCTGCGCTTCGGCGATGGCTTGTTTGATGGCGGAGAATGTTGCCTCGCCATCTATCAGCAGGTCGGCGGTGTTGCCCGCCAGAAACGGAACCCCGGCAACGCGTGACAACACCGGCCAGTCCCGGGTTTCCTCATGATCTGTAAGCCCGAGTTCATCTGCCCGTCGCGCCCGTTCCGCACGGCCCAGTGTGGCCTGGATCTTGGCGTAATCGGAAAATGAACGCCACCCGAAGACGAAATAGAGCGGCACGGTGATATAGGGCAGGAAGAACAGCGACAGCAGCCAGGCAACCGAACCTTGCGATGTCCGCGAGTTCATGACCTCACGGACGGCGCAGACACCGGCGGTGATATACATGATCGCGACAAAGGCCGCGACCAGGCCGAGATTGTGCGCCATGAGGTCGAGAAAACCGACGTCCTGCACCGTTTCCCTGATCACCGCGTCGGCAACCGCGCCATCCTGTATGAGATCTTGATCTGTAGGATCCATGTATCTTCAGCCTGGCGTGCGTCAGGCCATGGGCGGCTGGATGGAGACCTGCCGTTCCAGCCATTCGGGAACGGGAAGGTTCTTGGATCGCAGAAACTCCGGATTGTAGAGCTTGGACTGCGACCGGGTACCGTGGTCGCACAAGATGGTGACGATGGTCTTGCCCGGACCGATTTCCCTGGCAAGCCGGCGCGCGCCGGCAAGGTTGATGCCGGTGGATCCGCCCAGCAGAAGGCCTTCATCCCGGGCGAGGGCGAAGACCAGCGGCAAGGCCTCCTCGTCCGGGATCGTATAGGCATGATCGACCTTCACGTCGCAAACGATCGGCGTGCTGCGGCCAAGGCCGATGCCTTCCGCAATGGACCCGCCTTCGGAAGCGACGGCCTCTCCTGTGGTGAACAGCGATTGCATCGCCGCGCCCCGCGGGTCGGCGCAGCCGATAATGACGCCGGGTCTGTTTTCCTGAAGAAAACTGGACACACCGGCCAGCGTTCCGCCGGAACCGACGGCGCAGATGAAACCGTCCACCTTGCCGCCTGTCTGCTCCAGAATCTCGGGACCTGTGGTCAGGTAATGGGCCTTCCGGTTGTCGAGATTGTTCCACTGATCGGCGAAAATGACGCCGTTGGGTTCGGTTTTGGCCAGCTCTTCAGCCAGACGCCGGGCAACATGCTGGTAGTTGTTCGGGTCCTTGAACGGCTTTGCAGGAACTTCGACCAGTTCCGCGCCGCAAAGACGCAACATGTCTTTCTTTTCCTGGGTCTGGGTTTCCGGAATCACGATCACGGTTCTGTAACCGCGCGCACTGGCTACCAAGGCAAGGCCGATACCGGTATTGCCCGCTGTTCCTTCCACGATCACGCCGCCCGGCTTGAGATCGCCGCGGGCTTCCGCCTCAAGGATCATCTGACGGGCAGGGCGGTCCTTGACCGACTGGCCTGGATTCATGAATTCTGCCTTGCCGAGGATTTCACATCCTGTTTCTTCGGAAAGGGCCTTGAGGCGGATGAGGGGCGTGTTGCCGATGGCATCGACAACGGAAGCTGACACAGACATTTGTAAAATCCCGGGTGATCTGGCCAGACCCGGTGGCGGCCAGATGGAATCTGATGAGACCGGACGCTAATTGTCTCGACCAAGTGGATCAAGTTCGCAATGTAAGGCCTGGAGCCTGGAATGCCAGCATTGAGAGAGAAATTACGTTGTTTTCCCGCCGTTTGATAAAATGTGCGTGCGGATATTTTCCCTCTCGGGACAGAGGGGAGATTCAAAATCGAACTATTTTGGTGTATGGAATGATCTGAATATCGCTGCCTGGCGTATCGGCCATGTAGCAACGTGAGTGTTCGGAGCCTGATGAGAGCGATAATGGAAAACAACGTGACTGGAATGGATGAATTGCTGGCCGGCTATGCGGCCGGGACGCTATCCTATCCAGCCCAGGCGCTCGTTGGCGCGCATCTGGAATTGAGTGGCCGGAACAGGGGCTATGTATCGTCTCTGGAAACTCTCGCCGGCCTGGATCTGGACGGCTCGGAGCCTGTTCCGCTGAGCGACCGCGACACGGCTCTCGGCGCGATTTTCAGCTCCGAGGCGCCTCTGCTCGACGAGATTTCATTCTCCCCTCCGCAAAAGGGTTCGGTCTCCTCTGGAGTTCCGCGTTCGTTGCAGAGCATTATCGGCTCTTCCATGAACGAGGTTGCCTGGAAAGGGCTGCTGCCGGGAGTGCGTGAATGCAGGTTCGGTGAAATCGACGGCTGCAATACCAGTCTGCTGTGGGTCCGGGGTGGACGGGCCTTGCCGTCTCACACACACCATGGCGCTGAACTGACGCTGGTCCTGCAAGGGGGCTTCAGCGATGACGACGGACACTTCGTGACCGGGGATATCGCCTTTGCCGACGGCGATGTGGATCACAAGCCGATTGCCGACAAGGGCGAGGATTGCATCTGTTTCGCGGTCACTGCAGGCCGTCTTGAACTGACAGGCCCCATCGGACGCTGGTTCGCACCTTTTATCAGCTAGGGCGTAAACTGCCTTGAGAGCAATCCGGTCGCCCGGTGTTTGCGTATGACGCAAAAGCGAGGTGGCCTAATTGTTCGAAAAATCATACGTCGCGTCTTCCGAGGACGGTTGCGCCTGGGTGACAGGTGCCAGTTCAGGCATAGGCCGGGCACTGGCGATCGATCTTGCGCGTGACGGCTGGCGTGTCGCCGTAACTGCACGGTCCGCGGACGCGCTGCAGGAACTGACCGACATGTCCGGTGATTTGCCGGGTGAAATTCGTGCCTTTCCGGGAGACGTTACCGAAACCGGCCATATGGCGGATCTTTGCGGAATGATAACCCGCACGTTCGGAAGCCTTGCGCTTGTCATCGCCAATGCAGGCGTTTACCTGCCGCAGGACGGACTGAACGGCAAGGCCGAAGACTACCGCAAGAGTTTCGACGTCAATCTCATGGGAACGGTGAACACGCTGCTTCCGGCCATTGATGTGATGAAGTCGCAAGGCCGCGGACAGATCGCGGTCGTGTCTTCCGTCGCCGGATATAGCGGGCTGCCCACCTCCGCAGCTTACGGCGCGACCAAGGCCGGGCTGAGCAATCTGGCGGAATCCCTGAAATTCGATCTGGACGGTGCCGGCATCCGCATCCAGATCGTCAGTCCGGGTTTCGTCGATACGCCGGCAACCGAATCCAATCCGTTTCCGATGCCCTACCTCGTTTCCGTGCAGGAAGCCGTGGAGCAGATCCGCAAGGGACTTGCCCATCGAAGAAAGTTCGAAATCGCCTTTCCGAAGGCCTTTGTCCGACAGCTCAAGCTGCTGCGGATCCTGCCTTACGGATGGTATTTTCCACTCGTCGCGAGAACGACAGGCTGGAACAAGAAGCGCAGGCAAGACTGACCGGTCAGGCGGCTTTCTCGTAGACCATCTGCCGGACGTCGATGTTGCCTGAGCGGAACCCTGCTTCGCAATAGTGCAGATAGAACTCCCAGAGCCGTTTGAACTGGTCGTCGAAGCCCAGTGGCCGGATCCGCGGCCAGGCCTGACGAAAACTCTGCCGCCATTCCTGAAGCGTGCGGGCGTAATCCTGACCGAATATCGTCTGGTCGGTCAGGTTCAGACCCAGCGACTTGCTGATCTCAGTGAGCTTGCCGGGGGGCGGCAGCATGCCGCCGGGAAAGATATAGCGCTGAATGAAATCGGTTCCGCGCCGGTAATCCTCGAACATCTTGTCCTGAATGGTGATGACCTGCAGGCCGGCCTTGCCGCCGGGTTTGAGGCATCTGGATAGCTGGTTGAAGTAGGTTGGCCAGTATTTCTCGCCCACCGCCTCGAACATTTCGATCGAAGCGATGCGGTCGAAAATACCCTGTTCGTCCCGGTAGTCCTGAAAGACCACATCGACCTTTTCACTCAGACCTGCCTTGAAGATCCGCTCTTTCGCGTAGTCGAATTGTTCCCGGGAAATGGTCAGAGCGCGCACATGGGCGCCGACGGTCTTTGCGACATGTTCGGCAAACCCGCCCCAGCCGCAGCCGATCTCCAGAACCTTGTGGCCGGGCTCGATGCCGGTGTGGCGGATCAGGGAGCTGTATTTCTCGGCCTGGGCCTGTTCCAGATTGTTGGTTTCGTTGCTGTAGATCGCCGACGAATAGGTCATCGACGGGTCGAGCCACTCCTTGTAGAAGGCGTTCCCGAGGTCGTAATGCGCCGAAATGTTTCGTCTGGACCCGCGTTTGGTGTTGGCGTTCAGCCAGTGGCGGACCGAAAGCAGGATGCGCGTGAACGGGCGGCCTTGCAGCACCTCCATCATCGATTCCTGATTGATGCAGAAGACTTCCAGAAAGGTTGTCACATCCGGCGAGGACCAGTATCCGGCCATGAATGCTTCGCCGACCCCTACATCTCCCGCCTGGACCACCATGCGGAAGAAGCGCCAGTCGTGGATTTTCAGGACGCCGCGCGGACCGTCTTCAGTACCCTTTATGAGGAATGTCCTGCCGTCCGGAAAGGTGACATCCAGGGAGCCATAGCGGATCTTGAGCGCCAGGCCGGAAGCCATTCGCACAATTCGCGAGGTCCCTTTCAATGTGTTGCGGAAATTGTCTGGTGTCAGAACAATCGGCTCATTCATGGTAGAACCTCTTGAAATGTCAAATCTTCGAAGCCAGCGACGCATGGCGGGAATGCTCTTTGGACCCGTGATCTTTCTTGGGTCCGGAATGAAATGGTACACGCTTGCGCCAGATTTTAAAGGCTTCCCAGTGAATGCCGCAAATTACCTTCAAGGTTAGAAACGGTATCCGCATGCATTGACGCAAAATGCTTCGGCTCGTGAAAGGTTCCCTCGCTCCGGAAAATGTCGCGGAAAGCAACGGGCCCTCGGTGTCTTTTTCAAGAATACGCACCCTGACCACGTCGCCCGGAGGCAGCATGCGGAAGTAATACCGCTGATCCATGCCTATGAACGGGGAGACGTGAAATTCCTTTCCTTGTTCCTGGCGCACGCCAGCATCGCTCAACTGGCCGGGCTCGACCGGCGCCACATAGGTATGCATGCCGCCGAACGTGTTGCGCACTTCATAGACTAGGGCCATCAACTGCCCGTCGGCAGCGTAGGCATAATAGACGCTCAGCGGGTTGAAACCGTATCCAAGCACCCTCGGATAGGCCAGGAGAAGAATCCGGGCAGGTGCCTCCAGCCCCTGGTCGTCCAGAAGACCTTCTATATGCTTTCGCAGGTCGGAACCGTCCCTCGGGCCGTGGTCCTTTTCATGAAAGGAGAGAAGATTGAAGCGGTTGAGCGAAAACAACCGGGTTGAATTTTTCGCCTCGTCCAAACGATCCAGATCGATCAGCATCGAAAAAACCGAATAAGCGAACCGATGTTCCTTCGGTTTCATGCGCGCGTGCATGACCGAACCGCTGTAAAGGGCTGCCGCGCCGGTCGGAACGGAGCCGTTGTCGCTCAGCCGGTTTGACCGCGTTTTCGTATTCATTCGGCGGCGTCCAGATAGCGATATGGCGGCTCCGGCTCTTCCCAGGGCACACGGGCACCCAGGGCCCTGGCAACGGACAGGCCGGATTTCAGACCGTCTTCATGAAATCCGTTGCCGGTCCAGGCACCGCAGAACCACGTATTGTCGATCCCCTGAATGTCGGGCAGACGTTTTTGCGCGGCCAATGCGGACGCATCGAACTGCGGGTGATCGTAGACGTATTTGGCAAAGGTTCTGTCTTCGTCCGGTGCCTCGAACGGATTGAGGGTGACGAAAACCGGTTTTCCGGGATCGATGTTCTGCAACCGGTTCATCCAGTAGCTGACCGTGACGTCCCGCGTCTCTCCTGCGTCCCTGTCGGACAGGTAGTTCCACGACGCCCAGACCCTTTTGTTTCTCGGCATGAGATTCTCGTCCCGGTGCAGGTAGACCTCATTCGGCCGGTAGCGGATCGACCCCAGAATCTCGCGCTCCTGGTCGCTCGGATCCGCCAGCATGGCCAGGCTCTGATCCGTGTGTCCGGCGAGCACGACATGATCGAACACGTCCCTGTTGCCGGAGGTGTCGCAGACGGTCACCTTGCCGTCCTGCCGCAGGATTTCGACGACCGGCGTTCCAAGCCGTATACGGCCTCTGAGCGGGTAAAGAAGCCGGTCCACATAGTTCCTGCTGCCCCCGGACACGGTCCGCCAACGCGGCCTGTCGAAGGAAAGCAGACGGTGGTTCTCGAAAAAGGCGACAAAACTTTCCGCTGGGTAGGCATGCATTTCAGCGATCGGGGTGGACCAGATGGCAGCTCCCATGGCCAGCAGGTAATCATTTATGAACCCGCGTGAATAACCTTCCTTCGCCAGGTAACCGCCAAGCGTCTGGCCGCGAAGAGATCCTGCCTTCAAGTCTTCCACGGACCGTTTGTTGAAACGGAAAATGTCGCGCAACATGCGCAGGAACTTCGGTGAAACCAGGTTCTTGCGCTGCGCGAACACCCCGTTCAGGCTGTGACCGGACCACTCGAGCGCACCATTGTCGGCAGAAAGCGCGAAACTCATGTCGCTTGTCTCGCTGGCGACACCGAGATGATCGAGAAGAGCTGTGAAATTCGGATAGTTGAGTTCGTTGTAGACGATGAATCCGGTGTCCACACTCAACCTGGTTCCGTCATAGTCGATGTCGGCCGTCGCGCTATGCCCTCCAGGGCGCATCCGCTTTTCGTACAAGACGACGTCGTGAGAGTGGCTGAGTGCCCAAGCTGCGCTGTTTCCGGAAATTCCGGAGCCGATGACGGCTATCCGCATGTCTGATCCTTTGATATCCCGCGGCTGGTCCCTGGGACGTCCGGCGGTGAACTTGTTCCATTTTTATTCCCGGAATGCTTACGGGAGGGGGAGCAAGGCGGATCACGCAATAGAATGAAATTAAAACAAATTTTCTTTCGGCGAGCGCGCCTACGCCTGTATACGCAAACGCTCTCGCGCAGACGATACAGCCTGCGCGAGCTTACACCAGCCGACGGCGTTCGTGGGCTTTTTTACCGCGCCTGACGCGGTCTTTCCCCAATCAGGCCTTCGGTGTTCCAACGATCCAGTTCCAGGCGACCTGGACACGCGTCCTTGCGGTGTCGAAGAACGAAACGATCTTGTCCCACACCACCTGGCCGAAATCGGCTACTTGCAGCATCGGGCCGCGCTTGACGGAAATATCCTGTGTTTCGATCAACTCGACGGTCGTGGCGTCGGCACCGTCATTGATCACCCGGCGGGTAACCATCAGGGTCGCTTCCGTTGCCAGGCGGGACTCGTCCTTGTCGGCGACAACCATGTCCTGATCCATCGAACTGACGACAACGGCACGACCATCCGGCAGCAGATGGGTTTCGTTGGTCTTCACTTCGGAATCGTAAATGACTTCACCGTAGGAATCGATCAACTCAACCCAGACGGTCTTCCGGCCGTCCAGTTCGATCTCGCCGACCCAGATTGTCAGTTCGCTTTCAAGCGGGTCGGTCTGCTCCTGTGTCGCCGAGGCGACGGTTACGGCAAGACGGTCCTCCGGAAGAGTGATTGTTTCCTGAGGAAGTGGGGCCGCGACTGCGCTACCCGCCGCAAGGACGAGGATGAGAGCGAGCGCAATAGTTCCTGTTCTATTATTCCGTTGCATGTACGCCTCCCAGGGCTAATACAACCTTTTTCACCGAATTCGGGGTTTGCGTTGGTCCTTTTGGACTCTTTTGCAGTCTGACCGGTATCGTGTCGTGACCTTGTGAAAATGCACCCCAATTGCACTGTCACGATTTGGACATTATCGCACCACAATCTGCCTATCAGGTGTAATTGACATCACAATTCCGGACAATTTTAGTTACTATTTGTTAATAACTGTGGTTCCGGCGGCAATTTTCAAGATTAATCACCGCAAAGTGAAGTCAACACCCTGTCAAGACTGTCAATGGAAAAAGCTTTCGATCATTGACTGTGGCTTGTTACGTAAACGTTCAATCGAGAAAAAAGTTTCAAAATAATCAAAAAAGATCCCGCAAGCATATCCTGATCCGACAGCAAAAAGCAGTGGGAAAAATCATGCATCCGGAAGCCTCATCTTACAGGAAACGAGCGTTTTTTCAACCATCATCGATTTGTGCGACGAAATCCCGAGGTCAGTCAGGCAGCCAACACCTGCTTCAAACGGAACGTCGGGCGAGGTGAGGGGACCAGGGGACAACGTCTCTCATGACGCCGAGCTGCGTCAGCCTAAAGCCGAATTGGGTCCGCACTCGGTGGTATGCCAACGAGCCGCTTTCCGGTTGCGGGAACGATCCGGAACAACGAAAAATTCAGGTGGCGATATCTGACAACAGCTCTTATCAATCCTTCGCGCCGGTGCGGTCCTCGATCCTGGATGGTTCGGCGCAACGGGCCTGTCCGATCGATCTGCGGACTGCGCGTCTTTTGAACCTGCAACTCTCCGGGAGAGTGATTTATGAGCGTTGGACTTTCCATCCATGAGCTTCTGACGCCGGTTGCGGTGATCGACGAAGCGATCATGGAAAACAACATCAAGGTCGCGCAGGAATATTTCGACCGGATCGGCCGCAATTTCCGGCCGCATATCAAGACGCACAAGATCCCGGCCCTGGCCTCGCTACAGACGGCTGCAGGCGCGAAGGGGATCAATTGCCAGAAGCTGAGCGAGGCGGAAGTGTTCGCCGATGCCGGGTTCACGGATATCCTGATCACCTTCAACATGCTGGGCGCGGCACGACTGGAGCGTCTGAAGGCGCTGAATGCAAGGGTGGATCTTCAGGTCGTTGCCGACAACTCTGCGGTGGTGGAAGCACTTGCCGGGAGCTTTGACGCGGACCGGCCCCTGAAGGTGCTGGTCGAATGCGACACCGGCGGCGGACGCAACGGCGTTCAGTCCCCTGCCGATGCCTTGCATCTGGCTGAAACCATCGACACCTGCGCGGGGCTGACGTTTCACGGCCTGCTGACCTATCCCAAACCCGCGTCCGAGGCGGAGGTGCAGGCCTTCTTCGCAGAAACCATCGGGCTTTTGAACCGGGCCGGCCTGAAGTGCCCGGTCGTCTCCCACGGCGGTTCGCCAAGCCTGTTTGAATCCCACCTGGTGGCGAGTGCAACGGAACACCGCGCCGGAACCTACATCTTCAATGACCGTGCCATGATGCGCGCCGGCATGTGCGATCTCGACGATTGCGCCATGCATGTAATCGCGACGGTTGTCTCTCGTCCGACCGAGACACGCGCTATTCTGGATTCGGGATCGAAGGCGCTCACGTCGGATCTGCTTGGCTTTGCCGATCACGGTTTCATCGTCGACTATCCGGACGCCACCATCGTTTCCCTGAGTGAAGAACATGCCGTGGTCGATCTGTCCGGCTCAAGGAACAGGCCGGAGATTGGCGACCGGGTGCGCATTGTCCCGAACCACACCTGCGTGGTCGCAAACCTCTTTGACCAACTCGTCTTTCACCGCGATGGCGTTGTCACACGAATGGAGACTGTAGCCGCTCGCGGGAAGGTGGTCTAGAGGCCCTGCCGCGCTCTTTTCCAAAGCGCTGCGGTTCGTCCGAGGCCCGCCAGAGGACGTCGGTTGCTATGCGTTTGCGGCAACTGACGGGAGCTTGAGGGCAAATGTGGTGGAACCATCGTCGCAGATGAGATCGACCCGGCCGCCGTGGGCCGTGGCGATGGAGGAGGCGATATAAAGGCCCAATCCGAGACCATTGCTTTCGGCGCTCTTGCCGCGTTGAAAAGGTTGGAACAGACGACTCTGCACATCTTCAGGAATGGCTTCGCCGCGATTGACGACCGACAGGACCAGCTCGGCGCCGTTACTGTGGCCCCGCACTTCAATCGGACTGTCGGCGGCGCCATGCTTGACGGCGTTGCTGATCAGGTTCGACAGGGCCTGCGCCAGCCTCGGGGCATCGCAGCGCACCGGGTGATCGAGGGCTAGATCCAGCGTGATATGGCGTCCCTGTTCGGCCGCCCGCACCTCTTCGACGGCATGGGCGATGGCTTCGGCGAGCGGGGCGTCCGGTTTCGGGTCGATCTTGATGCCGCCGCCAAGGCGAGACCTTGCGTGAAGCATCATGTTTTCGATCAGATCGTCCATGCGCAGCAGGGTGGACCGCATCAGACCGAGAACCTGCGATCCCCTTTCGCTCAATTGCTCCCGATCCATCTGCCGCATTCCGGCTGCTAGAGCGGCGACAGGATTGCGGAGATCATGTCCAAGGATCGCCACGAATTCTTCGCGCGCCTTTGCCAGCTTTCGTTCATGCAGGACGAGTTCTTCCTGCGCCTTCAACTGCTCCTCGGTTTCCAGGATCCTGCCGATAAGCTCGGCGAACATTTCAAACATCGCAATGGCGCGCGCATGCTTGATATCGCGGGGGACGGTGTCGAGTGCGCACAATGTGCCGAAGAAAGTTCCGTTGGCCCGGAAAATCGGAATCGAGGCATAGCTGACAATTCCGTACTGAACCGCCACGGGGTGATTGCAGTAGACCTCGTCGGACGCAGAATCGTTGAACAGGATTTTCTTGGCCGTATCGCGCACTGTCTGACAAAAAGTCGAACGGACGTCGATTTCGTCACCTTCGATCAGGCCGAAATCGATCTCGTCGAGCGAACGGCAGGTGACCCACCGGTCCTGCGTCACCCGCGCCACGGCGACAAAGCGCATTCCGGTGGCCAGCATCACGGTTTCCAGGATAGGCCCGACGGTCTCACTCGTGGCAATTGTCTCGATATCCGCCTGAAAGTCGTGACGCCCGGCTTTATAGATCGCATTGTTCTGAAGTCGCGCGGTCAACTCGGCGGTTGTATCCATCTGATGTCCTTTATCGTGTGATGCGTAACGTCGGTGTTCAGATGAACACCGGCATAATTTCATATCAAAGCAGGTAGATCCAGTGTGCCGCCTTCGGAAATTCGGCGGAATGGCCGTAACAAATTCACGGAACACTTGAGGTGGACTTCGGGCTCGAAGCGTTCGGGAGCATTGTCGGATTTTGCTATCTAGGATGTCTTTGCGGTGAAACCAAGATCATTCTAGATTCATAAGAAATTTTATGAAACCAGAAAGGTGCCGCGTTTCTAATCCGTTAGGAGCACTTCAGTGGTGTTGTCAGATCGGGGATGTTGTTGTTCCCTGCGTCAGCAGCGTTTTGCGCTTCCGTCCAGGCTGCCTCGATAGTGTCCACGCAAACGTCCTTACGCGGTTTCATTCGTGAATGTGCGGCGTGCGACGATAGCCGCTCCCTGCAGGCCGCCGTTTTCGGCGAAACGCCCCCTGATCACCAGCGGGTCGGGATAATCGGCCAGGACAAGCGCCCGGGTTTTCCTGTCGATCAGGTCAAGCAATGCAACGTCACCGGAAAGGCCGCCGCTGACCGGGATGATATCCGGACCCAGCGTGTTCACCAGAACCGACAGCGCTCTGGACAGCAGGATGGCATAGGCTTCGACGGTCGCGGATGCTGCGGGGTCTCTCGCATGCCAGGCGCTTGTGATGTCGGTGCTGGAAAGGGTCGAGCCATGCAGGGAAACATGAATGCGTTCCATGCCGCGCGCGGAGCAGACGGCATCGATACAGCCGGTCTGGCCACAGCCGCAGGGGTAGTGTTCCAGTCCCTGCAATTGCCCGCCTGCGGTCGGATCCACGACGGGACCATGTCCCCATTCGCCGGCAACACCGCCGAATCCCTTGATCAATTCCCCGTTGATGACCAGACCGCCGCCGACGCCTGAGCCGAGAATGACCCCAAAGACGACTTCCTTACCCCGGCCGGTCCCGTCAACCGCTTCTGCCAGTGCGAAAGCATTGGCGTCATTGATGATCAACACGCGTCGGCCAAGTGCCTTTTGCAAGTCTTCCAGAACCGGCCGTTTATGCAGGCAGGGAATATTGGCGACATCGGCGATGCCGGTCCTGTCGTCGAAGGCTCCGGCGAGAGAAATCGAGATGGGGGAGTGGCTGTCTCCGGCGCAGGCGGCGATTGCCGCCACAAACGAACTCCAGTCGTCACCGGGCGTTGCGACGCGGCCCGTCTCGGCGACGGTACCGTCCTGCTGGAGAACACCATGACGGATGAAGGAGCCACCGATATCGAAACAGGTTATCATGGCGGCTCAAACGACTCAGGATCTGTATTGAAAACACCCGAATACAATACCGATATGCCACCGGTCGACAAGAGCGCGTTGCCACGGAACACCTTAGCTACCGGTTCCACGTCCTTGTTCAGAGTGTCGCTCAATAGGCGCTTGTCAAATGGTTCGCTTGCCACCACGGATTAAATCCGGGTATCCCCAAACATCCGAAAAAGGTGAGCCAAGCGACATGACCGGAGCAACCGCCTACCGCTGCAAGGAAATCTTTGACGGCGATAAAATCCACCGCGACAGCGCTCTCCTGGTGGATGGAGGGCTTATCTCCGGGCTATGCGCTGTTTGTGACATTCCCGACGGCCACGCAGATATCGATCTGGGCGCCGGCGTGCTGTCCCCTGGATTGGTCGATCTGCAGGTCAACGGCGGCGGCGGGCTGATGCTTGGCGAAGCCCAGAGCGTGGAGGACATCGCCGCCATTTGCGCAGCTCATGTTCAACTCGGCACGACGGCGCTAACGCCGACCCTGATCACCGACACGCCGGAAACGACCACCCGGGTGATCGATCTTGCCGTCAAGGCCTGGACCGGTGGTGTTCCCGGTTTCCATGGATTGCATCTGGAAGGGCCGCATCTTTTCGCCGGTCGCAAGGGCGCGCACGACGCCGACCTGATCCGTCCCATGACGGACGATGATATCTCGCTTTATCTCACCGCGGCAAAACATCTGCCCAGCCTGATGATAACGGTTGCTCCCGAGACGGTCAGCGGCAAACAGATCGCCAGACTTGTGGAGGCTGGAATTCACGTCAGTCTCGGCCACAGCGACGCGTCCTATGATCAGTGCCGGCAGGCGGTGGAGGCGGGGGCATCCTGCGTCACCCATCTCTTCAATGCGATGAGCCCCTTGCGCCACCGCGAACCGGGGCTGGTCGGCGCTGCCCTGGATCTGGGAGTTCTCGATGTCGGACTGATTGCGGACGGCATTCATGTCGATCCGGTCGCGATGAAGATCGCTCTGAAAGCCAAGACCGGTCCGGGACGCGTCTTTCTGGTTACCGATGCCATGTCACAGACCGGAACGTCCGTCACATCCTTCATGCTCGGTGGGCGCGAAATCCTTCGAAGGAACGGCAGGCTGACACTGGAAGACGGCACTCTGGCGGGGGCCGATATCGATCTTCCGGCGTCGCTCAGATACCTGAGGGACAATCTGGATCTTGGTCTGGAGACTGCGCTGGCAATGGTCACCAGCGGCCCTGCTGATGTTCTCAAGCGTCCGCTCGGCAGATTGAAACAGGGCCGTTCTGCCGACTTCGTGCACTTCAGCGCTGACTTGGTGGTTGGAGGCGTCTGGCTGTCAGGCAAGCCTGTTTAAAACCGTTTTATGGACCTGATTTCCGGCTTCACCGGACTCCCGCAACCACCCGTAATGCTACTCGGTGTCGGTTTCATATCCGCGCGGGTTCTTGCAGACCCACTTCCAGGTATCCCTGCACATGTGGTCCAGTTCGCGTTCGGCCTTCCAGCCGAGCAGCTTCTCGGCCAGCCCCGTATCTGCATAACATTCGGCGACGTCGCCTTCTCGGCGCGGCGCGAACGTGTAACGGACTTCCTTGTTGGAGGCGCGCTCGAACGCGCGCACCATCTCCAGCACGCTGTAGCCGTTTCCGGTTCCCAGATTGACGGCGAAGCAGTTGGACGGCGCTGAACCGGAGGCCAGAACCTCATGGGCGCGCAGGTGTCCTTCGACGAGGTCGACAACATGAATGTAGTCGCGCACGCCCGTGCCGTCTCTGGTCTCATAGTCGTTGCCGTAAACCGAAAGCTGATCGCGGCGGCCGTCTGCGACCTGGGTGATGAACGGCATCAGATTGTTGGGGACCCCGAGAGGGTTTTCGCCGATAAGGCCGCTGTCATGCGCGCCGACAGGATTGAAATACCGCAGGATACCGAAGCGCCAGGACGGATCACTGGCGGCAACGTCGCGCAGCATGTTCTCGATAACGAGCTTGGTGCGCCCGTACGGATTGACCGCGCCTGTCGGGTGATCCTCCGTCAGCGGCAGGAATTGGGGCTCGCCGTAGACGGTGGCGGAAGACGAAAAGATCATCTGTTTCACGCCGCATCTGGCCATGGCCGAAAGCAGACGGTGCGTGCCGACAACATTGTTGTCGTAATAGGCAAGAGGCATGGTGTTGGATTCGCCCACCGCCTTCAGGCCGGCGAAATGTACAACGGCCGTACAGCGATGCTGTTTCAGGACGTCTTCCAGCCGGGCCTGATCGCGAATGTCGGCCTGTTCGTAAGCGACTTTCCGGCCGGTTATCTCGGCAACACGATCGAGGCTGACGCTGTTGGAATTGGAAAGATTGTCCAGGACGACAATGTCATGTCCTGCCTGCAGGAAAGCCACGCAGCAGTGGGAGCCGATATATCCGGCGCCGCCGGTAATGAGTACAGTCATACGTCCGCCAAGTCGTCGTGCATCTTCCGGGAAGACTTATGCGAAAACAGGCGCTTTTAACAGGCTTATTGTGCGTAAACGGCAGAAATATCCGCGTCAATCAGGGGGCATCACATCCATTTATGGAGGGGTATCCTGCGGTCTCTTGACTGCAGGATACCCCGAGCATGTTGGCTTGCCGCTTATTTCACACCGTAGATCCCGGCAAGATCCTCGATCATCAGTTGCGCGGCCAGAATTCCGCCGGCGGTATTCCAGATGGCGTCGCTGACGCGGTGAACCTTGCCGGCCTCGACAGCGGAGAGGGACTGCCACAGGGGATCGGCCAGAATATCCTCTTCGGCGGCCATGCCTTTGCCATCACCCTGGTCCCACGTGAAATAGAAGATCCGGTCCCCGTCCATGTCCGGAATGCTTTCCTTGCCGGTGCGGATGGCGAAATCCTCGACATTCTGGTTGTCGGGCCGGTCGAAACCGATGTCCTTCAACAGCACGCCTGAAAAACTGTCGAGCTGGTAGATGCGGATCTGACCGGCCAGAAACCGGATGACGGAGACCTTCTCCTTCAGGGCATCGCCGAGTTTTTCCCGCAGCGAGACGACCGAAGCGTCATAGTCGGCGATGGCGGCTTCCCCTTCGGCGGACTTGCCGAGAGCTTCGGCATAGAGGCGGAAATTGACCTTCCAGTTGCCGCGCAGCCGCTCGGACACCACCGTCGGCGCAATCGCGGTCAGCTGCGGATAGATCTCTTCGTGACGCTGTTTGTTGGCAAGGATCAGATCCGGTTCGAGAGCTGCGATCATCTCCAGATTGACGGCGCTTTCCTTGCCGACAGGCTCAGCGCCTTCCATTGCTTCTGAAATGTGATCCCACCACGGGTCGCCGTTCCAGGAATTTGCGGCACCGACCGGTGTGACCCCGAGGGCCAACAGGGCTTCCGTGCCTTCGTTTGTCAGAACGACAACGCGCTTCGGCGCATCGGGCACCGTGACCGTACCCATGGCATCGGTGATATCGCGGGCGAGGGCCGGACCGGTCACCAGCGCCGCGCAGAGCGGAAAGATGTGCAGAAAAATGCGGAGGATATTCACCAGATTGTCTCCAAAAATATGAGTATTTGCCTCAACTATCAGAAATGTGTATGTGACGAAGCCATTGGTTTGTCAATTGGAGAGGAGAGCAGCGCGTGTGACCCGGCTTATGAGCGGATTGTGCCTCATGCTGTTTCTGGCCTGCGTCTTGAGCCTGCATGCCGGGCTGACAGTCTTTGGCCCGGCAACGGTGATCTCCGCGCTTGCCGGAGGTGAGGGGACGGATGCCCTGATCATCACCACCTTGCGCCTGCCGAGAACCCTGATCGGGCTTTGCACAGGCGCGGCGCTGGGTCTCTCCGGCCTTCTGATGCAGTCGGTCACCCGCAATCCGCTCGCGGAACCCGGTCTTCTGGGCGTGAACGCGGGAGCGGCGCTTTTCGTGACGCTCGGCGCGACGGTTCTGGGATTTTCAGGGCTTGCCGGTATTGGGACAGCGGCCATGCTGGGAGCCTTGTTCACGACTGGGCTGGTCTTCCTTCTGTCTGTCTCCGCGGGAGGCTCGGACAATCCGGCAACGACGCTGCTTGCCGGGGTAACCGTGGCGGCGCTGTTCGCCTCCTTCACCCAGACGCTTCTGCTGATTGACGAAACGGCGCTTGAGACACTGCTCTTCTGGTTGTCGGGTAGTTTTGCCGACCGGCCGCTGAAGCTGCTTGTTCTCGGCGTGCCTCTGCTCGTTGCCGGATGCGCGGGGAGCTTCTTTTTCGCTTCGTCTCTCGATGCCTTGCGGCTCGACGATGCGAGTGCCCGCACGGTCGGTGTGAATGTGTTTCTCGTGCGCATCGCCGCGCTTGCCTTCGCGGCCTTGCTGGCTGCCGGGGCCGTGGCGATGTCGGGGCCGGTGCTGTTTCTGGGGCTGGCCGCGCCGCATCTGGCGCGCCGCCTGATGGGCGACACGCTTCCCTCCACACGGGCGCTGATTGTCCTGTCGATGCTGACAGGAGCGCTGATCGCGGTTGTCGCCGACATCCTCGCCCGGATCATCGTCGCTCCGGGTGAAGCGCCGATAAGTGCGGTTCTGGCCCTGGTCGGCGTGCCGCTGCTGGTGCATCTGCTACGGCGCAGGAAGGCGGTCTCCGTATGACTCCGGTCATGCCGTCAGCTGTCAGACTGGCTCCCGTCCTGGGACTGCTCGTTCTGGCGACCATCGCCGCGATAGGCATCGGCTCCAGTTTCATGCCGCCGGAGCGGGTGGTGAGTGCTCTCATGGGGCAGGGTACACGGATGGACGAGGTCATCGTCTGGAAGCTTAGGCTGCCGCGCGTCCTTCTGGCGGTTCTGGCCGGCGCGGCTTTGGCATTGGCCGGAGCGCTGCTGCAGCGCGTTGTCCGCAACCCGATGGCTTCGCCCTCCGTTCTGGGAATATCCGATGGCGCCGCGGTCGGCATCCTGGTGTTTCTGTGGATGTTTTCCGACGAGGGAAACAACCTGATCGTCTCCGTCCACTGGCAACCGCTTGCAGCCATCCTGGGAGCCAGCATATTTGGTGGGCTGGTCATGCTTCTTGCCCTGGCGGACAGGGGCGGCAACAGGTCGTTGAAGATCATCCTTTACGGCATAGCGCTCGCCGCACTCGCAAAAGCGGTCGTGACGCTGCTGATCATTCTCGGCCCGGTCTACAGGGCCAGCCAGGCCCTGACATGGCTGACAGGGTCCGTCGGCGCCGCCCATTGGGACGATGTCCTCACGATGGCTCTGGGCCTTGCCCTTGCTGCGCCCTTCCTGGCGTCGCAAAGACTGGTGCTGCGGCAACTGGTGCTGGATCCTGAAAGTGCTGCGACCACCGGCGTTCCGCTTGAACGCGCGCAATTCATCCTGCTTGCGACGGCGGTTGCGCTCACCGCACTTGCTACGGCGCATGTCGGGGCGATCGGTTTTGTCGGACTGGTCGCACCCCATATCGCCCGTGTCATGCACGGCCAGTTCCGCAGCTTCTATCTCTTGTCCACCGCCCTCACAGGCAGCCTCATCGTGTTGAGCGCCGATCTGCTGGCTCGCACCATCGCGCCGCCGCTGGAACTGCCCACCGGCGCATTGACGGCCCTGGTCGGCGCTCCGCTCTTTCTTTACCTGCTGATCAAAGGACGGCGATATCATGCCTGATTTCATGGCGCGCCTGAGCGGCGTGACGGCGGCCTATGACGGCACGCCGGCGCTCGGCGGTATTTCCCTCGACCTGCCCGACAACAGGATCGTCGCTTTCTGCGGACCTAACGGCAGCGGCAAGTCGACGGCGCTACGGGTCATGCGCGGCCTGCACAAGGTTGAAAGCGGCGAGATCACCGTCGCCGGCAGGGCCCTGGGGGACTGGTCGCCGAAGGAACTTGCGCGGCAGGTGGCAATGCTCTCCCAGTCGCCCCAGGCGCCATCCGATCTGACGGTGGAGGACCTCGTCATGATGGGGCGCTTCGCCCATCGCGGCCGCTTTTCCGGCCCGTCGGCGGAAGATGTCGCGGCCTGCGGCAAGGCGCTGCAGATCACCGAAATGACCGAACTGAAGCACCGTTCCATCGCGCAACTCTCCGGCGGTCAGTTGCAGCGGGCCTGGGTCGCGATGACGCTTGCGCAGAACGCGCCGCGCATTTTCCTCGATGAGCCGACCAATCACCTCGATGTCGCTCATGCTTTCGAACTGCTGGATCTGATCAGACACTTGAGCCGGGCGGAAAACCGCAGCTTCGTCATCGTGCTGCACGACCTCAACATGGCCATGCGCTATGCCGACCATGTCGTGCTTTTCAAGCAGGGCGCGGTAACTGCCAGCGGCCCGACGCAGGACGTGCTGACCGAAGACGCCGTCTCCAGCGTCTTCGGTATTTCCTGCCGGATCCTGACACTGGAGGGCCTTGAACGTCCGGTGATCGTGTCCTGGGGCAAGAACAGGGGCTGAACATGCTCAAGCGCCAGACACAATTGCCAACCTGCATCTCAGAAACACCCCTGACCGGTTTCGAAGACTGTTGCCCTGGAACTGGCAGTCACAAGGTCCAGCACCGGCGGCAACATCATGACGAGGCACAAATCGGGGCATGATCGCGAAAAAATTCTGTCTGTTGAGAGAAGGTCATCCAATTGAATTACAAATTCCACGCAGTCGAATCAGAGAAAGACTGGTCTCGTTTACATGACATCAGGCGCACGGTGCTCTTTGCGTCCGGTCGCCACTCCGTTGAGTATAACGAGAACCATCCTGAAGATCGGAAAGAAGGAAACATACCGTATTTGCTGGACTTGGACGATCAGGCAGTGGGTGTGGTCCGTATCGACTATAAGGGCAGTGTTGCAGTCGTCAGACTGGTTGCCATTGCAGCGACCGAGCAAGGAAACGGGCACGGCAGACAACTGAATGCCATGATTGAAGCTGAGGCAAAGAAGCATGGAGTAGAGACGCTACGTGTGAATGCCGCACCGGGAGCCGTTGGCTACTACGAAAAGGTGGGATGGGAACGCGCAATCTGGGATGCGAATGAACTCGTCGGCCTTGCCAGCAATTGCATCCAGATGAGCAAGAAAATTTAACGGTCTCCACGCGCCGATAGCTCCTCACAGCAGCTAAATTTTACGGAAGCAGATGGCACGGGAGGCTTTTCAGATTGCTCCGGAAATTATTCTCGGGGCAACGGTCAGCTTTCGACATATGGCACTCACGGGAGTTCGCGCCCCCGTGAGTGCCGAAGGTCAGGGCAATTTGAGACCAACCCCTGGGATGCCCTTAATACCGCTCGAATCTGGCCGGTCCGTCCAGCACGAAAATCTCGATTTCCAAGCTGTCTGCCTGCTCGGACGCACCTGAGAACGTCGCCATTGAGCGCGAGCCTTCTCCGGCATTTTCACTGACGAAATCGAACACCATTGTCGCACCGTCCCAGGGAAGCAGCGGCAACTTCATGGGAGCGGGACCTGCGAGAAGGATAAGGCCATCATTTTCCTCTCGAACCTCGACTGTTCCGAAGTAGGGATGTCCATAACGGCCGACGCAATAACTCGGCTCGGGCGCAGGTGCGGCGGCGGTCGGGAAAGCTTCACCGGCGGTGACGCCGATCGGCACATGGAAACCCTGAAACAATCTTTCGTAACCGGAGAACCAGTCACGGGTAACCCGGCCGACCTGCACCATGTCAGTGAAGGAAGCGCCGATGGATTCGGCCGCGCCGACAGGTGTGGCGTTGGTCAGGACCACGATCCCGACTTCGAGCGAGGGCACGAGCGCGAAGTAGGTCGCTGCCCCCAGGGCAAATGCACCGGAATGACTGATGACAACGCGTCCTGTCGGAGACGTCCCCACATTGAAGCCGTAGCCGTAGAAACCGCCTCGCTCGTCCGGGGTATGCGGGCGGCTGGAAAAGCTCTGCGGACTGATTGCCGGCTGCAACGCCTGCGGAGAGATGAGATCCGCTCCGTCGGCCAGCACCATCTTCATCCATTCGGCCAGGTCGTTCACCGTCGAGCTGACGCCACCTGCCGGTGACTGCGCATCGGGCTGACGCTGGTACATTTCCTTGAAGCCGTCGCCGCGTTTTATATGTGGAATGGCACGGTTGTCGCGTGCGATGAAGTCATCGAAGCGGGCACTCGTCCTGGTCATGCCGAGAGGCTGGAATATGGCCTCTTCGGATAGCGCGGCCCAATCGGAACCCGAAGCAGTGGCCACCGCTTCCGCCGCTGCGGTGAGACCGAAATTCGTATAGGCATAACTGGTGCGGAAGGGAGACAACGGTTGCAGACGCAGCCGTTCGAGGATTGTCTGACGGTCAAAGCCGAGATCGTCAAGATCGTCCCCGGCATGGCTGGGCAGACCGGAACGGTGGCTGTAGAGATCACCGATTGTCAGCAGATCGGTGATCGTCGGATCCGAGAGGTTGAACCAGGGTAACAGATCACGCATCCGGCTGTCCCAAGACACCACGCCGCGCGAGACCTGTCTTGCAACCACGGTGGCCCCCACCGACTTGGACAAAGAGGCCACCTGGAAAACGGTGTCGGCGTTAATCGTCTGGTTGCCTTCACCACCCCGGTCGCCAAAGCCCTTGGTATAGACCGTCTCACCCTGATGAACGACGGCAACGGCGATACCGGGCACACCGCTGCGGGCCTTTATGTCTTCCACGATCTTGTCCAGCGCGCCGATGGCTTTCTCGACTTGTCCGGCCTGGACTTCGTTTCCGGGAGTTCTCGATGGCGGTAGCTCCTGGGCCAGGACCGACCCCGGCAATGCGGCCAGGGAAGCGGTCGCCAGGAAACGGCGGCGTGTAAGCGTGTGAAACGACATGCGATACCTCTCAATCAGCAATCGTGCTTCTGAAGCGCGGCGAACCGCAAAATGGAACACCAGTAACTCGGCCGGATCGTTGTTTTTCCAGATGACTAGAGAGTCAGCCCCAATCTGAAGAACACACGTGTTCCGGGATCTTCCGCATTGTCCGGCCGTTGCCACGGGGTGGCGGTGAGCACCTGAAAATTGACGCGTTCCGCGACCATGCCGCTGATGCCGATCCCGGCCGATCCGAGCGCGTCGCGGGAATAGTCGGCGGCGTCATCTGGTCAAGGCAAACTGCCCAGGCGAATCTCTTGATAATTTTACCCGGTTAAATCGGGAGAGCAAACAAAGCCGAATGCGGTGCCAAAATGAAATAAGTAATTTGTCTGTCAGCGAGATTTGAAACAGGGCGAATGCCCTTCGCTTTACTGGAAGAACGAAACCTGCGTCTCTGCGATGATAGGAGAAGAAATAGAAGTATCCAGCCAGATCGCTGAACATCGCAAACAAAAAAAGCCTCGGCGATTTCTCGCTAAGGCTTTGTTTTGTATGGCTCCCCAGGCCGGACTCGAACCAGCGACCCAGCGATTAACAGTCGCTTGCTCTACCAACTGAGCTACTGGGGATCACCACGCACGGGAGTGGCCGAGGCCGTCCCGTCGATGGGGATGCGTATATCAAAGGCGTGATCCGTTTGCCAAGCCCCCGGCGCTGTTTTTTTCATCAAGCCCTCACTTTTTTATCCGGCATGTGGAAACAGCCATATTTTTCAGAAAGCTAACCGGCGCGAGCGGGTTGGAAAACCGTCGGTCCGCTAATGCCGGAAGGCCTTTCGCGAGCGCAGGAAAAGCGTCTGTCGGGCGGGACCCTGCTTGTTTCCGCTGCAATATGTGGATAGGAAGGCAATGACGGTTCCGGAAAGGGTTTTGCCCGATCCGGATGAAACGGGAATCCGGTGCGGTCCATGCGGCCTTAAACCGGAGCTGCCCCCGCAACTGTGAGCGGTGAGCGTCTGCACGATGACCACTGGCCGGAATGGCCGGGAAGGGGTGTGGGACGCAGTGAGCCGCAAGCCAGGAGACCGGCCGTCGGAAAAGCAACCCAGTGGCGCTGTCGGGCGGACGGCGGGGAGACTGTATGACGCAAGCAGACGGCCCGGGTGCCACGCTCGTTCTTGGCGGCGCCCGCTCCGGAAAAAGCCGGTTCGCGGAAGACCTGGCGGAAAAATCCGGCCTTGAGAAAATCTATGTCGCAACGGCTGCCGCCTTCGATTCTGAGATGGCGGAGCGGATCGGCGATCACCGCACCCGGCGCGGGCCTGCCTGGACCACTTTTGAAGAACAACTTGATCTGAAAAATGTCCTCCGGCGGCAAAGCCAACCGGGCAGGGTCGTCCTTGTGGACTGTCTGACCCTGTGGCTGTCCAATCTGACCTTCGCCGAAAAAGACATCGCCGCCGAAACCACCGAACTCTGCCAGACCGTCGCAGACCTTCAAGGGCCGTGCGTTTTCGTGTCGAACGAGGTCGGCATGGGCATCGTGCCGGAGAACCGTCTTTCAAGGTCGTTCCGAGATGCGCAGGGACGGCTCAACCAGAATATGGCGCAGGTTTGCCGGCAGGTGGTGTTTGTCGCCGCCGGCCTGCCGACCCTTTTGAAACCCAACCTTCAACCGGAAATTCGATTATGACCACTTCGTCCATGCAGCCGGGCCGCAAGATCCCGGCAACCATCGTCACCGGGTTCCTGGGAGCGGGCAAGACAACGCTGATCCGCAACCTGCTGCAGAACGCCGACGGCCGACGGATAGCGCTGATCGTCAATGAATTCGGCGACATGGGCTTCGACGGTTCGCTGATGAACGGCTGCGCCGATCCGGATTGCGCGGCGGAGGAAGTGGTGGAACTCACCAACGGCTGTATCTGCTGCACGGTTGCCGACGATTTTCTGCCGACAATGGAAATGCTGCTGTCCCGCGACACGCCGCCCGAACATATCGTCATCGAAACCTCCGGCCTTGCCCTTCCGCAGCCGCTGGTCAGGGCTTTTTCCTGGCCGAGCGTCAAATCGAAGGTGACCGTCGATGGTGTGGTGACCGTCCTGGATGCGGCTGCTCTTGCCGAAGGCCGGATCGTGCTCGACCAGGCGGCCCTGGATGCCCAGCGCGCCGCCGACGATGCGCTGGATCACGAAAGCCCGGTGGAGGAGCTTTTCCAGGACCAGTTGCGCTGCGCGGATCTGGTCGTTCTCAACAAGGCCGACCTGGTGTCGGCCGAGGCGCTGAAAGCCGTACAGGAAAAGATCGCCGTCGACGTACGCCCGGCGGTGCATATCGTGGCTTCGGAAAAGGGCACCTTGCCGATTGAAGTGCTGCTCGGCCGCGGCTCCGCCGCCGAGGATGACATGGCCTCGCGCCACGAGCATCATCACCATCACGATGACGACCATGATCACGCTCACGACGACGACCATGACCATGATGACCATCACCACGATCATCACGACCATCACCACCACGACGATTTCGAAAGCCATGTTCTGGAAGTCGCCGCTTTCGACAGCCTGAAGACTGCGGAAGCCAGGGTGCTGGAGGCAATGGCGCTGAAGGGCGTGCTGCGGATCAAGGGAGCTGTGCTGATTGACGGCAAGGCGGCTCCGGCCATGGTGCAGGCGGTCGGCCCGCGTGTGGAAACCTGGTTCGCCGCAGGTGCGGAAAGTTCCGGCAAGCTTGTGGTGATCGGCCTCAAGGGCCTGGACCTGGAAGCCGTGCGCGGCCTGCTGGGCGGTCTGAAAGCGGCGGCCTGAGCGATGATTTCTGCCGCACTCATGGATCGCGTGACGCCCTAGATGCATATTCTCGCCAGCCAGACGCGCCGTATCGATGACGGTGGCGACGCGGTCGATCTCGGCCAGTCACCGGCCGATGTCCTGTTCTTGTCCGCGGCCGACACGGAACTCGGCAGCTTTGCCGCAGCCCATGCCGGTCTGAATGAGGACCGGGCCGCACTGCGCCTTGCCAACCTGATGGCCCTGTCGCATCCCTATTCGGTCGATCTTTACGCCGAACAGACGGTGCGCGGATCGAAACTGGTGATCCTGCGCATTCTGGGCGGCGTGGAATACTGGCGCTACGGTCTGGAGCGCTTCGAGGAGGAGGTCCGCGCCAGCGGCATCGACCTGATCGTCATCCCCGGTGACGACAAATGGGACGAGGACCTGACCGGCCGCTCGACGCGTCCGGCTGAGGAAGTGCACCGGTTCTGGCGCTATTGCGTCGAGGGTGGTGCGGAAAACTACGCCAATGCGCTGCGGTTCGCGGCTTTCCTTCTGGAAAAGACCGACGAACCCGCCCATCCCGTGCCTTTGCCGCGTGCAGGTATCCATCTGCCCGGTCATGCGGCTCCGGATCTGGCGGCGCTGAAGGCCACCTGGCGCGATCCGGCGCGGCCCGTGGCGGCGATCACCTTTTACCGCGCCCTCGTGCAGGGTGCGCAAACGGCGCCCATCGACGCGCTCGTCGAGGAACTGGACCGGGCTGGCGTCAACGCGCTTCCGGTCTTCGTCTCCAGCCTCAAGGAAGCCGAATCCATCGCCGTGCTGGAGAGCCTGTTTGAAGGCGCTCGACCGGATGTGATTATGAACGGTACAGCTTTCGCGGTTTCCAAAGCGGGGATCGCCCACCAGCCGACACCGCTGGACCGGCCCGGCAAACCTGTGCTGCAGGTAGTGTTTTCCTCATCCTCCCGGGAGGGCTGGGAGGACAGCGACCAGGGTCTCTCGATCCGCGATCTTGCCATGCATGTGGTCCTGCCGGAAATCGACGGCCGTATCCTGACGCGGGCTGTTTCCTTCAAGGAAGAAGGCGTTTTCGACGCCGAAACCCAGTCCACACCGGTAAAGTTCACGCCGGTTCCGGATCGTATTCGTTTCGTCGCGGACCTCGCCGCAGGCTGGGCGAAGCTGGGACATCTGGGTGCCGGGGACAAGAAAACGGCGTTGATCCTGGCCAACTACCCCAACCGGGACGGGCGTCTTGCCAACGGTGTCGGACTGGATACACCCGCATCCTGCGTATCGCTTCTGGCGGCCATGGGGGCCGCCGGCTACGACGTCGGCAACGCGCCGGAAACATCCGCTGCTCTCATGGACATCCTGACGTCCGGTGTGACCAACGCGATTCAGGGGCGTGAGACGAGAGATGGCTTTCAGGCTCTTTCGCTGGAAGATTACCGGCAAGCGTTCTCGAGACTGCCGGAGAAAGTGAAATCCGCGGTTCAGGAGCGCTGGGGCAGGCCTGAGGACGATCCTCACGTGACCGGCGGAGAATTCCGCCTGGCGCTGCACCGCTTTGGCGGGCAGATGGTCGGCATTCAGCCGGCCCGAGGCTACAATATCGACCCGAAGGAAACCTATCACGACCCGGCTCTGGTGCCGCCGCATCACTATTTCGCCTTCTACATCTGGCTGCGGTACGGGTTCGGCGTCCATGCTGTTGTTCATCTCGGCAAGCATGGCAATCTGGAATGGCTGCCGGGCAAGGCTCTGGCGCTGTCCGAAGCCTGTTTTCCCGAAGCGGTTCTCGGGCCCGTCCCCAACATCTATCCGTTCATCGTCAACGATCCAGGCGAGGGCGCACAGGCCAAACGCCGCACCTCCGCTGTCATCGTCGACCACCTCACGCCGCCGCTCACCCGCGCCGAAAGCCATGGTGCGGCGGAAGAGCTGGAGACCCTGCTGGACGAATATTACCTGGCGAGCGGCGTCGACCCGCGCCGCCTGAAGGCCTTGACGCGGGAAATTCTCGATGCCGCCGTCCGGCATGGGCTCGACAAGGATATCGGCCTCGATGAGGCGATGGACGAGGACACCCGTCTGGCGCGGTTGGACGCTCATCTTTGCGACCTGAAGGAACTGCAGATCCGCGACGGGCTGCACATTCTCGGCACAAGCCCGGAAGGTGACCTGCTGACGGATCTTCTGGCTGCGCTGGTGCGCGTTCCAAGAGGCAAGGAACTTGCGCAGGAAAGTCTCCAGCGGGCGCTTGCAAATGATCTCGGCTTTGGAGCTTTCGATCCTCTCGATTGTGATTTTTCCGAAGGCTGGAACGGACCGAAGCCGGAGATATTGCAGGCGATGACGGACGCCCCCTGGCGCTCTAACGGCGATACGGTGGAACGTCTTGAATGGCTGGCGCGGGATCTGATTGCTGGCGACAGGGCGGTACCTGCAGAGTGGCAGAGAGTTCATCCCGTCCTGACGGAAATCGCCGAACACTTGCGTCCGGCGGTGACAGGATCGGGACATGCGGAGACTGCCGCTGTTCTGACGGCGCTCGATGGCGGCTTTGTCGAACCGGGTCCGTCTGGGGCTCCCTCGCGCGGCCGGCCCGACGTTCTTCCGACCGGAAGAAACTTTTATTCCGTAGATGTTCGCGCAGTTCCCACCGAGACCGCCTGGCGGCTGGGACAGCAATCGGCGAACCTCGTGGCCGAGCGCTATTTCCAGGACGAAGGCGAATGGCCGGCGTCGTTGGTGCTGACCTGTTGGGGTACGGCGAACATGCGCACCGGCGGCGACGATATCGCCCAGGCGCTGGCGCTCATCGGCGCGCGTCCTGTCTGGGAACAGGGATCGGGCCGGGTTACCGGGTTCGAGATTCTGAAGCTCTCAGACCTCGGACGGCCACGCGTCGACGTTACCCTGCGCGTTTCCGGTTTCTTCCGCGACGCCTTTCCGCACCAGATGGATCTCTTCGACAGCGCCGCGCGCGCTGTTGGCGCGCTGGAGGAACCCGCAACGGCCAATCCGATTGCCGCGCGTATGAAAACGGACGCGAGTGAACTGGAAAAAAGCGGTGCGAACGCGCAGGAAGCGATGCAGAGGGCAGGATACCGGGTTTTCAGCTCCAGGCCGGGCGCCTATGGTGCCGGGCTGCAAGCGCTGATCGACGAGGGCATCTGGGCGGAACGGGGCGACTTCGCCGAAGCCTTCCTCACCTGGGGCGGCTATGCCTATGGCGGTGGCGGGGACGGCGCACCGGCAAGAGCCGCGCTGGAAACGCGCCTGACATCGGTCGATGCGGTGCTGCACAACCAGGACAACCGCGAGCATGATCTGCTCGACAGCGATGATTATTACCAGTTCGAAGGCGGACTGGCGGCAACGGTGGAAACGCTGAAGGGCGCGGCACCGAAGGTCTATCACAACGATCATTCGCGCCCGGAACGCCCGGTGGTGCGCTCCTTGTCGGAAGAAATCGGCCGTGTCGTTCGCGGAAGGGCGGCCAATCCGAAATGGATCGCCGGCGTCATGCGCCACGGCTACAAGGGTGCCTTCGAGATGGTGGCGACCCTGGACTATCTCTTCGCCTTTGCCGCCACCACCCGCGCTGTCGGAGACCATCATTTCGACCAGCTCTATGAGGCCTATCTGGACGATGAAACCGTCCGCGATTTCCTCAAGGAGGCCAATCCGGCCGGCTTGAAGGAGATGCTGGCGAGATTTCACGAAGCCATCGAGCGCGGCCTCTGGACGCCGAGGCGCAATTCCACCCATGCTGCACTCAACGATCTGAAAACCACACTGGAAGGGACCGAAACGCCGTGACCGCCGATAACGACAAACCGGAACTGTCCGACGAGGAACTGAACGCCCGCCATGCGGAAAAGATGCGCAAGAAGAAAGCCGCGCGCGACAAGATCATGGCCACCAAGACCATCGAGAAAGGCCTGCTGATCGTCCATACCGGCAAGGGCAAGGGCAAATCGACAGCAGGCTTCGGCATGGTGTTCCGCTCGCTCGGGCACGGCCACAAGGTGGGTGTGGTCCAGTTCGTCAAGGGACGTATCGAGACGGGGGAACGCATGGCGCTGGAGCGGTTCTCCGATCTGGTGACCGTCAAGCGCATGGGGGAGGGGTTCACCTGGGAAACCCAGGACAGACAGCGCGATATCGACGCAGCCCAACAGGCCTGGGACGCTGCCAAGGAGATGATCACATCCGGCGACTACCGGCTGGTTTTGTGCGACGAACTTAATATCGTCCTGCGCTACGATTACCTCGATATCGCCGAAGTCGTCGCGTTTCTGGAAAATGAAAAGCCGGAGGATGTGCATGTCGTCATTACCGGCCGGAACGCCAAGGACGAACTGATTGAAATTGCCGATCTGGTCACCGACATGACGCAGATCAAGCACCCCTTCCGTTCCGGAGTGAAGCCGCAAGAAGGCATTGAATTCTAGTCACCGAACCGAGGACATATGCCTTTTACGATTATCGCTGCCAGCAGCGCCGACTCTCATGAAATAGCAACGCTGCTCCGCCGCTCGATCCTGGAACTCTGCACGGCCGATCACGACAATGACCCGGCAAAATACGAGCCCTGGCTTAAGAACAAGACGGCGGCGAATATCGAAAGCTGGA
Source organism: uncultured Roseibium sp. (assembly GCF_947496995.1). Lineage (GTDB taxonomy): Bacteria > Pseudomonadota > Alphaproteobacteria > Rhizobiales > Stappiaceae > Roseibium. Next base: position 422,675 of record NZ_CANMFD010000002.1, on the reverse strand, counting down.
TACACGGACAGGGCGGTGTTTTCACCGCCGTCGATCCGGACCGCAAGGTTCTTGGCGTGGCAATGGGATCACCGGATGGGGAAGTGCTTTTGAATTATGTCCTGCCCGATGTCCGCTGCACGGGGATCAGCAAGATGCTCATGCGGACCCTCGAGGACTATTTCCGCGACCGGGGCCTGGACAGGATCCGCCTGAAAAGCACGGAAACGGCCAGGAGGTTCTACCAGTCGCTCGGATACGCCGAGACAAGTGAGATCGAGACTCGAAGGGGGATGACCTTCCGGAGATTCGAAAAGGTGTTGGAATGAACATGGGCAGACTTTTTGACATCCGAAGCCGAACGGCATCGAAAGATCACGCGGAAATCGTCCGCCGGTATGAGCTTTATCGAACGCTCGTCGAGTTTCTGGCGGCGCTGGCGTTTGTCGTCGGAAGTATCTTCTTTTTTTACGAAAGCCTGGTCTACGCGGGAACCTGGCTGTTTCTTGTCGGTTCGGTTCTTTTCGCCGTCCGGCCTTCCATCCGCCTGTTGCTCGAACTGCGTCTGGCCAATCTGCCGGTGCCGGATGAATTCCGCCCTTACGGAGCCGCCCGGGACGAAAGTTCCCGTGGTGACGGGTAAGCAGGTGAAAACACCGGCCATCATGATCCAGGGCACGGGCTCCAATGTGGGCAAGAGCCTGATCGTGGCCGGCCTGTGCCGCCTGTTTGCCGACCGCGGCCTTGCCGTGCGTCCGTTCAAGCCGCAGAACATGTCCAACAACGCGGCGGTGACTGCGGACGGCGGTGAGATAGGCCGTGCTCAGGCGTTGCAGGCGCTGGGGTGCCGCGTGGAAACGTCTGTCCACATGAATCCCGTCCTGCTGAAACCGGAAACGGACACGGGCGCCCAGGTGATCGTACAGGGAAAGCGTTTCGGCACCTTGCGGGCACGGGAGTACGGAAAGCAGAAAGCAGAACTTCTTCCAAAGGTTATGGAGAGTTTCTCAATCACATCCTCAGAAGCGGATCTGGTGATCGTGGAGGGCGCTGGAAGTCCTGCGGAAATCAATCTGAGAGCCGGTGACATTGCCAACATGGGCTTTGCCGAAGCCGCCGGTCTGCCGGTTCTGCTGTGTGCCGACATCGACCGTGGTGGCGTGATTGCCTCCGTTGTCGGAACCCACGCGGTTCTGAAACAGCAGGAGCAGCAGCGCATCCGGGGGTTTTTCATCAACCGCTTTCGGGGGGACCCCAACCTGTTCGAAGAGGGCATGCGGGAGATCGAGGCGCGGACCGGTTGGCCGGGGCTGGGCGTCATTCCCTGGTTCGCCGATGCAGCCAGACTTCCGGCGGAAGATGCGCTCGGTCTGGCTGACGGGTTTGGCCGCGACGGCATGAAGATTGTTGTGCCGGTGACCTCCCGGATCGCCAATTTCGATGACCTCGATCCCTTGCGCCTGGAACCGGGTGTCGTGCTCGAGTTGATCCAGCCCGGCAACCCTTTGCCGGGGGATGCGGATGTCGTGTTGCTGCCCGGCTCGAAGTCGACCATCGGCGACCTGGCGTTTTTCCGTGCCCAGGGCTGGGATATCGATCTGAAGGCCCATCACCGGCGAGGCGGCCACATTCTCGGCATTTGCGGCGGTTTCCAGATGCTCGGCAGGACGATTTCCGATCCGGACGGCATCGAAGGCGCGCCCGGCGCGGTCGAGGGGCTCGGGTTCTTGAACGTGGAAACCGTGTTGACGCCGGAGAAATCGACAGTCCCGGCAACCGGCACGCATGTTGCCAGCGGCGCGCCGGTCTCTGGCTACGAGATCCATGTCGGGCGAACAAACGGACCGGACTGCGGCAGGCCGATGATGAAGCTCGCGGAAAACGTTCCGGACGGTGCTGTCTCCGCCGATGGTCTCGTGTCCGGAACCTATGTCCACGGCCTCTTCACGAACGATGCCTTCCGCACCACCTATCTGTCGGACTTCGGAGCAAGCTCGGGTGTTGCCTATGACCGCAGTATAGACCGGATCCTCGGCGATCTTGCGGCCCATCTGGAAAAGGCACTGGACGTGGAAAAAGTGCTGCAGATTGCGCGGGACGAATAGCCGGATGCTCTCTACAGCGCGAACAGGACCGCAAGGACAGCAACGAAAACCGTCTGCAATGCGAATGCCCCCAGCATGATCGCAAGCGCTCTGGAAATATCGGCCGCCGATGCATCTCTGCGCCCGGCTGCATTCAGGAAGCGGTCGTTGACCGTGTAGCCGGGATAGATCCTCGGACCTGCGAGGGAGAGGTTCAGTGCCCCGGCCATCGCCGCTTCCGGCCAGCCGGCATTGGGAGAGCGGTGTTTTCCGGCATCGTCCAGCGCACACCGGACACTCGTGCGGATCGAACCACGTGCAAGCGGTGCCGCCAGCGCGATAAAAAGGGCGGAAAGCCGCGAGGCAGGCAGATTGATGAGGTCGTCGAACCTTGCGGAGGCCCAGCCGAAATCCGCGTAAACCTCGTTCTTGTGGCCGATCATGCTGTCCGCAGTGTTGACCGCCTTGTAGGCGATCAGGCCCGGCAGGCCGAGCACGGCGAACCAGACCACCGGCGCGACCACCCCGTCGGAGAAATTCTCCGCACAGGATTCGATCGCCGCCCGCGAGACACCAGCTTCGTCGAGCTGTTTCGGGTCCCGTCCGACGATCATCGAAACGGCCTTCCTGCCGCCTTCAAGGCCGCCGGTCTGAAGGCCGTCGCGCACGGCTGCAACATGCCGGTAGAGGCTGTTGAGCGCGATGAAAACAGCGGCGATCACCACGGTAAAGATTTCTCCGAGCGGTAGGCTCGCGGCCAGTGCATGGATACCGGCGCCGATCAGGAGACTGCCCGCCACCAGGAAAAACAGGGTCAGGACACCGCCGAGTTTGCGGACGAAGGGCTCATGGGCCGTCTTGTTGAAGTGCTTGTCGAAGACGGCAATCAGCTTGCCGATCCACACCACAGGATGGGGGAGCCGCTTCCACAGCCAGGCTGGATCGCCGATCACCGCATCGAGCAACAACGCCGCCAGCAACACCCAGAGCGTGTTTTCATAAATCAGCATGATTGCTGGTTAAATGTCTTTTTGCGCATCGGCAAGGGCTTGCGAGAGGCGCTCAAGATTCGCGGGGCCGCCGGGCAGGCCGAAGCGGATCCATGTGGGCGCATAGTCGAACACCCGTGTCCAGATGTGGCGGCGTGCAAGGGCCTCGTGAAGCGCTTTGGCATCCCGAAGGCCGGCAAGCGCGAAGAGCGTCGTCCCCCCGAAAACGCTCAAGCCGGCTTCCGAGAGCGTCAGGGTGAGGTCGGCCATGTCCTCGGCAAGCCGATGGGTCATGCTCTGCCGAAAGGCGTCGTCCCGTAGCGCGGCAGCGCCGATTTCCAGCGCCGGGCCGCTGAGGCTCCAGCTTTCCAGCAGGCCGGACACCTTGGCGGTAATTGCTGTGTTGCCGGCAAGAAAGCCGAGCCGCAGGCCCGCGAGACCGAAGAACTTGCCGAAGGACCTGAGGACCAGAACGTTCTCGTCGCCAAGATGCAGCAGGATGCTGCCGCCCGGAACGACGTCGGCGAACGCCTCGTCGATGACCAGGTATCCGCCGCGTGCCGTCAGGGCGCGGGCAATGTCCAGCAGGCTCCTGACATCCACCAGGCGTCCATCCGGGTTGTTCGGGTTGACCAGCACGGCGATCTTCGCGTCCGCCGGGACGGCGTGGATGCTGGAGATTTCGACCGGCGGCCGGTTTTCGCGCGTCCATACTGCCTTGTGGCTGGAATAGGTGGGGGAGACGAGGGCGACGGGACCGTCCGGCAATGCCAGGGGCAGCAGCGAAAGCAGGATCTGTGTGCCCGGCGCGGCGACAAGACCCAGATGCTCCGGCACCTTGTAGGCGTGCCGGGCAGCGGCAATCAATCGTTCCTCCGCGGCCTTCTCCGGCAGAGCCGTCCAGGCGCCGGCGGACATGGTCCGCTGCAGCGGATAGCTGTACGGATTGATGCCGGTCGACAGGTCCAGCCAGTCCTCCCGCATGCCGCCAAAGCGTTCCATCGCCAGGGTCAGATCCCCGCCATGCTCCATGGAATTGTCCTTTCATGGCCGTGCAGGCCAACGGAGTGATCTTTTTGAGAGGCTTATCCGATTTGGCAGACAAGGTCACCGGCGGAAACGACACGGTCTTGTCAGATCTGCCGATTGACAGAACCGGCCCGAAATCAGAAAAGAACAAAACAGGAACAAGTGCCTCGAACCATGCTCGGAGTTTAATATGACCACTGGCCGCAGCCGACCGCCGAACGATTTCGACAGGGCCACGGTCCTGGAGGTCCTGGGCGAGGCGAGGGGCACGCTTGTCGAGGCGAAGCGGTGCCTGCGGCCCAGATCCGGACTGTCGCGATCCGCCGATGCGCTGATTTGCGAAATCGATGAATTTGCGCTCGTTCTGACGGGGGCGGAGGATTATTTCCATCTGAAGGCGCATGGAACACCCACCCGTCGGTCGTGAGGTAGCAGGGCGGCCCATGAGCGCAGATTGTTACAGGCCTGACTGCGTTTCACGCACCAGATGATCGACGATCCTGTCGAGCATGTCCTGAGGAACGGTGGCATCTTCTGCAACGCCTTCCGCCAGGGCCAGCTGTCTGTCCGCGGATGTGCCTCTGGAGGCAATGGTGCGGATATGCTCCAGCTCCTGCTCGCATCCGAAGTGGACCGCATCCGGCATCACCAGGTCGACAAGCTCGCCGACCATCGCCTCGAAGGGGGAGGTTTCGTTGCGGCCGAAATCGATCAGCCTGGCCGCTGTGCCGTATCTTTGCGCCTGCCAGCGGTTTTCAGCCAGCAGGAACCGGGAATAGCGCCGCCAGCCCAGATTGGCCCGGCGCAGCCTGTAGAGCATGCGGCACAGGCACCGGTAGAGGGCGGCGATGGCAACGGCATCGTCCAGCAGCGGGCAGACGTCCGTGATCCGCATTTCCAGTGTGGGAAAGCGATCCGACGGCCGCATGTCCCACCAGATCTTGGTCGCATCCTCAAGGACACCGGCACGGATGAGTATATCGACCGTATGCCGGTAGTCGGAATTGCTTTCGAATGCCGGTGGCAGGCCAGTTCTGGGCATCTCATTGAAAACCGATAGCCGATACGACTTCAGCCCTGTCTGGCGGCCGCGCCAGAAGGGGGATGAGGTGCTCAGTGCCAGCAGATGGGGCAGGAAATAGGCAAGCTGGTTGAACAGCTCGATCCGCAATTCCTCGTCTTCTATCCCCACATGCACATGCATGCCGCAGATCACCATGCGCTTGGCGACGACCTGCAGGCTTTTGGCAATTTCATTATAGCGCTTCTTGTCGGTATGCGCCTGGTCGGTCCATTCGGCAAAGGGATGCGTGGATGCGGCGATGGGAGCCAGGCCAAAGACGGCCGCTTCGCGCGCGACGGTCCGGCGGAAACCGGCAAGTTCGCTGCGCACCTCCGCCAGGGTCTCGCAGACCGGTGTGCCGACCTCGATCTGACACTTCAGGAATTCCGGGCTGACCTGGTCCTTCAGCGCCGTTTCACAGGCCGTGAACAGCTCCGCCGGCGGGGATCTCGCCAGGTCCCGTGTTGCCGTGTCGACAAGAAGATATTCCTCTTCGACGCCGATGCTGAAACTGGGCTCGTTCATTGGATGAGCATCCCGGTTTCGCGCGCGCCGCGTCAAGGCAGGAGAAATGCGGATGGGATCGGAAGGACATCACCCGCTACCGTCCACTTAAGGTTTCCTGCGCGGAGACGCTATCGTGAGGATGAGGAAACGACCACAATCCCTCACAGAGCGGTGAGTGATCCCGTTGTCGGGAACGCACGCAGACAGGAGATCAGGAAAGCGGGAAAATGGAGGCCCCGACCGGAATCGAACCGGTGTGCATGGATTTGCAATCCACTGCGTAACCACTCCGCCACAGGGCCCCAGGGTGGTGTGTCGCGCCTTATCAAACAGTTGCACGATTTGGTCAAGTCCTGAATTAGGGGCATTACGGATTTCCACCACTGCAAGGAGGGATTGCCGATTTTCAGTCTACCGGTAACGAAAACCCGGCAGAAACCGGGGACTTCCGCCGAAGCGATGCAGGAGATGCTTGTCAGGCAGCCTCCGCCTCGTTAATGAACGTTTCTCAAGAGGCGCCGGATGCCCGGCAAGTCAAAGTGAGGGCCGATATGACGGACTTTAGCCAGTCCCGCCGCAAGATGGTGGACAACCAGCTGCGCACCAACGATGTGACCGATCACCGGATCCTTGATGCGATGGAACTTATCCCTCGGGAGCGCTTCGTGCCGGCCTCGAAAAAGGTCGTGGCCTATATCGATGAGGATCTTCCGATCGGCAGCGGCGAAACGGGCAGGGTGCTCATGAAACCGCATATCTTCGGCAAGCTCGTGCAGCTCGCCGAAATTCGGGAAAACGATGTCGTGCTGGTGGTCGGTGCTGGAACCGGTTACAGCGCCGCGGTTGTGTCGAACCTCGCAGCGTCCGTTGTCGCGCTGGAAGAAAACGCCGATCTTGCCAGGACCGCGACCGAAGTTCTTGTCGATCTGGGAATCGAAAACGCGGTTGTCGTGGAAGGACCGCTGGTGAAAGGCTACGCCAGCGAAGGTCCGTACGACGTGATCCTTGTGGACGGTGCTGTCGACGTTCTGCCTGTGGCCCTGACGGACCAGTTGAAACCCGATGGCCGCCTTGCGGTTATCGAAGGCCGAGGCGGTGCCGGGGCTGCAAAGCTTTACCAGAGATCCGGAAATGCGGTCAGCAGCCGTTTCGGTTTCAATGCTGCCGTCAGTCCCTTGCCGGGATTCGAAAAAACCAAAGATTTTGTATTCTGAGGAGACACTGCGCCCGGCGATGGCAGCCGGACATATGATGTGCTTCGATGAGTGCGGGCAATATGCCCGATCGCTTCGAAAAAAGGGGCTTTCCCGGCTTTCAGCGAGTTCTGTAAAAATACGATTGGTCCCGGCTGCTTGCGGCGGGGCCATTTGATTGCAAAATACCAGTCTGCCCGCACCAGGCAGAAACTTGTTGCCCAGAAGCCGCACTCGTATATTTTCCAAATTTATCCGGTTCGAACGGTTGAAGAAAAACACTCATCAGTTTACTCAACTTAATCGAGATGGTTGGTCCGGAAGGAGTGTGGAGTGTTTGGTCGTTCAACTTTGAAAGTAGTGGCCATCGCGTTGGGTCTGTTGGGGGGCGTCTCCGCCAGCGCATTGACCGGGGCGGCCTATTCGACTGCACATGCTGAATCCATAGCAGATGCACTGGCTCTGGCTTACACCAACAACCCTTCCCTGAACGCCGCCCGCGCGCAGTTGCGCAGCGTTGACGAAGGCGTTCCGCAGGCGTTGTCCGGCTGGCGCCCGACGATCACGGCTTCCGGTTCAGCCGGACGGATAGGTTCGGACGTTGACGGCTCCAAGTCCTACTACAACAACTCGTCGATTTCGCTTTCGATCAGCCAGATTGTTTTCAACGGATTCAAGACGGTCAATTCAACCCGTCAGGCAGAATCGCTTGTTCGCGCCCAACGCGAAAGCCTGATGGCGACCGAGCAGGACACGCTCCTTGATGCGGCCAGTGCCTATGTCGATGTGATCCGCGACACCGCGCTTGTATCGCTGCAGCGCAGTGACCTGAAGTTCCTTCAGGAGCAGGTCCGCGCCGCCAGGGATCGGTTTGACGTGGGTGAAGGCACCCGCACGGATGTCAGCCAGGCGGAAGCCCGTGCAGCCGAAGCCCGTGCAAGCCTGAACACGGCGCTTGCGAACCTGAACACAAGCCGTGCCGTTTACCGGCAGGTTATCGGTGTCGAGGCCAACAAGCTGTCTGCCGACACGACGATCAGCCGTTATGTGCCAAAGTCTCTGGACGAAGCGCTTCAGGCCAGTGAAACCATGCAGCCGCTGATCCGCCAGGCGCAGCACCAGGTCGATGCGGCGGTTTTCAACATCAAGTCTCTCGAAGGCGAATTGATGCCCCAGGTGACCCTGGACGGCAGCTTCACCCGCACATGGAACCCTTCCTCCAGCACGGATCTCAGCGACAACGCACAGATTTTCGGAAACGTCAGCATTCCTCTTTATCAGGGGGGCAGCGTGTCCTCGCAGATACGGCAGGCGAAGGAAGATCTGGGCCAGACCCGGCTGCTGCTGGATGTCACCCGCGACCAGGTCCGTGCCAACGTTATTTCCGCCTGGGGGAACTATCAGGCGGCCGAAGCATCGATTGTCGCGGCACAGGCCGCCGTTGAAGCTCAGCAACTTGCCCTGGAAGGTGTGATCGAGGAGCAGCGTGTCGGCCAGAGAACGACCCTGGACGTTCTCGATGCACAGCGGGAGCTGGTAAGCCAGCAGTCCAATCTGGTAACCGCGCAAAGGAACCGCATCATCGGCGGCTACCAGCTGGTTGCCGCCGTTGGCCGTCTTGATGCCGACTCCCTCAGCCTCAGCGTGGCGCGTTACGATCCGTCAAAGCACTACAAGGCGGTGCGCGACCAGTGGTATGGCTGGCGTACACCTGACGGACGGTAAGATCAAAGTAACTTCTGTACTTCACGATGGCAGCTGCAGATCGATAATCTGCGGCTGCTTTTTTGCTTTGCCGGTGAAAATATCGGTAAATTGACCCATGTTGACCTGAAATGACCAACATGGTTCCACTGCGTACCAGTATTTTCCTACTAAAAAGGGGAAAAGACGTTTGTTGGCAGTGCGCTCGCTTTGCGCGTTTCTGGTTGACCCGCATAATTCCGGTTAACGAATCATTCAGATATAACTGGGTGTTCCGTCGCGTAGCCGAAAAGTACGGGGGAAGTCATGGCACAGGCGAAAAAGGCTGAAGAGCCGTCGATGGAGGAGATCCTCGCATCGATCCGCCGGATCATATCCGACGAGGACTCCCAGGGTGCTGACACAGGCGAGGCCGATGTCAGCGAAGAAATTGAAACACCGGTTGCAGAAGAGGCGGCTAACGATATGGGCGATGCCTCCGAGATGTCCCAGGATGATCTCGACAAGCTGTTCGACATGGACAGCGACGTTGAAGATATTGCTGAAGACGAAGATCTGGACGACATGGCTGCAGCCATGGAGGCCGATGCCGAAGCTGAGGCTGAGGTTGAAGTTGAAGCCGAGCCCGTCCCCGACGAAATTGAAGAAGATGTCCTTGAATTGACGGAAGAGCTCGCTGTTCCCGACGAAGAACCGTTGGAAATGGTGGATGGTCTTGCAGAGGATTTCGACAGCCCGGAAAGCGATGTGTCGTTTGCCGAACCCGAGGAGCTGGAACCCGCGCCAGAACCTGCTCCGGCAATCGCCACAACGCCGATCCCCGACGACCTGCCTCCCGTTGCCAGCGAGGCTCCGCTGACGTCGGACAACACCGGGGAAGCGGTTCACGCGGCTCTCGACAATCTGACCAACATGTTTGTGGGCTCCCAGGCGCTGACCGTCGAGGAACTCGTCAAGGACATGCTGCGTCCGATGCTGAAAGCCTGGCTGGACCAGAACCTGCCTCCGATGGTGGAGCAGATGGTTCAAAAGGAAATCCAGCGCCTTACGCGCCGCCGCTGAGTTCCGGCAGGCAACCAGGGTCTCCTGCACCTTCCAGAAAGCACACGTCGCACTTGGCGGCTGTGCCCCAATCGGGACGCTCCGATCAGGAAGCCGTCAGTCGGCACTCCTCGAAGCCGTCTCGCGCAATGGCGCTGCAGAGCCGGCGCCATTCGCAGCCTGCGCAGGCGGAGCGGATCGATCCGGCCTGAAAGGCTTTCCTGAGATCATCGACCCGGCGTCTGCTCAGCGGCAAGCTCCCTCCGGTTTCGACTTCGCAACCCAGAACCTCGCCGATCTCGGCGGCCGCAAGCCGGTCTCTCTCGACGACGCTGCTGTTGTGGCAGTGACAGGTCTCTTCCTTGAGCATCGGCCGGCAGATGTCATCCGGACCGCTGACGAGCCGCAGCGGTTCGCCGGTGTTCAGCCTCTCGACGATCCGGTCGTAGTTGCGCACGAAATCCACCGTGTAACCTTTGCCGAGATAAGTCAGCAGGCAGAGAAGGTGATGCGGGCGCAGCGAGACAGTCATGGAGACCTTATTACAGGAAACCGGAGGCTACCCAAGCCGGGATTTGCGGGTGGCAGGAATTCGCATGCTCCGAACCTTCCCGGGACCATGGCCGAAACCTGCCCGGACATGCAAACCGACATGCAAAGAAGTGATTTCGTGGCTTGCTGTGAGGGTTCACCGATGGTTTCACGGGTTTACCCGGTTGACTTGCGCCGACGCATCCGATTTACACGATGGCTCACGAATACCGAGATTCATCCTCCCATTGAGTGACCCTGATGCTGGATAAGACCTACGACGCGGCCAGCGTTGAGCCGCGGATTTACGAAACCTGGGAAAAGGCCGAAGCCTTCAAGGCCGGGGCCGGTTCAAAGGAGGGGGCACCTGCCTTCACTATCGTAATTCCGCCGCCGAACGTGACCGGTTCGCTTCACATGGGGCACGCTCTCAACAACACGCTTCAGGACATCCTGATCCGCTGGAAGCGCATGCAGGGCTTTGACGTTCTGTGGCAGCCGGGGACCGATCACGCGGGCATCGCGACGCAGATGGTCGTCGAGCGCGAACTGATAGAGAACCAGCAGCCCGGTCGCCGAGAGATGGGACGCGAGGCTTTCGTCGAGCGGGTCTGGGAGCAGAAGCGCAAATCCGAGGGGACGATCCTCGGCCAGCTGAAGCGTCTCGGGGCCTCCTGCGACTGGAGCCGGACCGAGTTCACCATGTCGCCAAACCTTTCGGCTGCGGTCCTGAAGGTTTTCGTCGATCTCTACAATGAAGGCCTGATCTACAAGTCCAAGCGCCTCGTGAACTGGGACCCGAAGTTCGAGACCGCGATTTCGGATCTGGAAGTCGAGAACATCGAGACCGACGGTCACATGTGGCACTTCAAGTATCCGCTGGCCGGCGGCGAAACCTACGAATATGTCGAGAAGGACGAGGACGGAAACGTCATCCTGCGCGAGACCCGCGACTACATCTCCATCGCCACGACGCGCCCGGAGACCATGCTCGGCGATGGCGCGGTCGCCGTTCATCCGGGTGACGAGCGCTACCGGTCGATCATCGGCAAGCTGTGCGAGATCCCGGTCGGCCCGAAGGCCCAGCGGCGCCTGATCCCGATCATCACCGATGAATATCCCGATCCGGAATTCGGTTCCGGCGCGGTCAAGATCACCGGTGCGCATGACTTCAACGATTATGGCGTCGCGCAGCGCAACAAGATTCCGATGTATCGTCTGATGGATACGACGGGAGCGTTGCGCGCGGACGGTGCGCCCTATGAGGAGGAAGCCGCCAAGGCGCAGGCGATCCTTGACGGCGCCGAGATGACGATCAACGAGATCGACCTCATCAACATCGTGCCGGACGACCTGCGCGGCCTGGACCGCTATGAGGCGCGCAAGCGCGTCATCGAGCAGATCACCGCCGAAGGTCTTGCGGTCATGGTCCCGGCGGACCATCCGGAAGTGGCCTGGATGAAGGGACAGGCGCCGGAATGGCATCCGCTGGGCCGGGCGATCGTCCGTCCGCTCGAGGACGATGCCGAGGCGCCGTCCGAGCTGCCGCTGGTCGAATCCAAGAAGATCATGCAGCCCTATGGCGACCGTTCGAAGGTTGTCATCGAGCCCATGCTGACCGACCAATGGTTCGTCGATGCCAAGACGCTCGCTGCACCGGCCCTGAAGGCGGTTAAGGACGGCGACACCAAATTCGTACCGGGCAACTGGGACAAGACCTATTACAACTGGCTGAACGACATCCAGCCCTGGTGCATTTCCCGCCAGCTCTGGTGGGGGCACCAGATCCCGGTCTGGTATGATGAAGACGGCAACGAATATTGCGCGCAGACCGAGGAAGAGGCGATTGCGAAGGCCGGAGGCAAGGCCCTGACCAGGGACGAGGATGTCCTGGACACCTGGTTTTCGTCCGCGCTCTGGCCGTTTTCCACCCTCGGCTGGCCGAACAAGACGCCGGAGCTGGAGCGCTATTACAAGACCGATGTCCTGATCACGGGATTCGACATCATCTTCTTCTGGGTTGCCCGCATGATGATGCAGGGCATCCACTTCATGCACGAGGTGCCGTTCCACACCGTCTACATCAACTCGATCGTGGTCGACAAGAACGGGAAGAAGATGTCGAAATCTCTCGGCAACGTTCTCGACCCACTCGACCTGATCGACAGCTACGGTGCGGATGCAACCCGGTTTGCGCTTGCCAGCCAGGAGGTCCAGTCGCGCCGGACGTTGCGGATGTCCGACCAAGCGGCCGAAGGCGGCCAGCGCTTCGCAACCAAGCTCTGGAATGCGGCCCGCTTCGCCGAAATGAACGGCTGCGCCCGTGTGGAAGGCTTCGATCCCGCCACGACGGCGCATACGCTGAACCGCTGGATCGCCACGGAAACCGGGAGATGCATCTCCGAGGTGACCGCGGCGCTTTCGGACTACCGCTTCAACGACGCGGCCGGCGCCGTCTACCGGTTCACCTGGAACACATTCTGCGACTGGTTCCTGGAACTCGCCAAGCCGGTCTTCAACGGAGAGGACGAGGCCGCGAAGGCGGAAACCAGGGCGACGGCTGCCTGGGCCATGGACGAAATCCTCAAGGTCCTGCATCCGTTCATGCCGTTCCTGACGGAAGAACTCTGGGAACGGCTCGGCGAGGGCGGTTCCGGTGCCGGCAAATTGCTGATGCTGAGTTCCTGGCCGGAAGCGCGGATTTCCGACGAAGCGGCCGCCGCCGAGATCAACTGGCTGGTCTCCCTGATTTCCGAGATCAGGTCTGTCCGCGCCGAGATGAACGTTCCGGCCGGCGCCAAGGTGTCCGTCGTCGTCGTCGGAGCGAACGACCAGACCCGGGCTCGCCTGGATACGCACAAGTCGGCCATCCTGCGCCTTGCGCGCGCCGAAACCGTTGACCTTGCGGACGCCGCCCCGGCCGGTTCGGCACAGCTGATCGTCGGCGAGGCGACGGTATGCCTGCCCCTGGCCGGCGTGATCGACCTCGGAGCGGAAAAGGCGCGTCTCGACAAGGAAGCCGGCAAGCTGGAGTCAGAGATCTCCAGGATCGAGAAAAAGCTCTCCAACCCCAAGTTCGTCGAAAAGGCTCCGGACGAGGTTGTCGAGGGCGAGCGCGAAAAGGCGGCCGAGGCGGGCGAGAAACTGGGCAACGTCCGGATCGCCCAGAAGCGGCTCGCCGAAATCGGCTGAACGAGAAACAGGCGGTCCGGGAAATGAGAGCTTGTCTTTTCCGGGCCGCAATTCGGTGTTAGCGGGAACTTCGATGTGCTCTGGCGGCATGGAATCTGTATGAGGTTGATGGCTGACTTGTGTGAGACTATGAGAGCGGCAATTCGCACTGTGAAGAGGCTGGGTGTTGCGGTGGCTGCCGTGATGGCGGTGACAGCGACCGCATATGCGGAAAAAATCGAGAATCCCGTTGCCGTCTTTTCCGGCCTCGACAAGATCACCGGCCGTATCATTTCCTTCGATGTCTATATCGGTGAAACGGTGCAATTCGGTGCCCTGCAGGTGACCCCGCGGGTCTGCCACACGCGTCCCCAAACCGAATCTCCATTGACGACAGGCTTCGTTCAGGTGGACGAAATCACGCTCAACAATGAAGTGCGGCGGATCTTTTCCGGCTGGATGTATGCGGCGAGCCCCGGGCTCCATGCTGTGGAGCATCCCGTCTACGACATCTGGCTGACCGACTGCAAACTCGCGTCGACCGTACCGCCGCCGGAAGACTACAGCGGTCCGCCGATCAAGGGCGTCGTCGCGGAAGGGGAAGATCCCCTGGCCGGTCCCGATGACGGGGTCGACAGCGGACCGGGGATACCCAAACCGAAACCCTTCCAGGGTTAGATCGACAGACCCGGACGTTTTTTGTATCCGTGGCAAGGATGGAAAATTCCAGCCCTGCCATCATTCCTCCGACCAAACAAAAAAAGCCCGCTGAAACAGCGGGCTTAGCAGTTTTGGGAAATCAGTCGACGTTGAGGTAATCCTCCGGGGTCAACCCGAGGCGGCCATCGACATAGGTGCCGCAGCGCTCCATCAGCTCATCCAGATCGTTTTCAAAGAAATGGTTGGCACCCGGAATGGTCTCATGATCGATGACGATTCCCTTTTGCGTCTTCAGCTTGTCGACCAGTGTCTGGACATCCTTCTGCGGCACGACCTTGTCGTTGTCGCCGTGGATGATCAGGCCGGAGGACGGGCAGGGGGCAAGGAAGGAGAAGTCATGCAGATTCGCGGGCGGGGCAACGGAGATGAAGCCTTCCACTTCCGGGCGGCGCATGAGCAACTGCATGCCGATCCAGGCACCGAAGGAAAAGCCGGCGATCCAGCAGGCGCGCGCGTCCGTATGGACGGTCTGTACCCAGTCGAGAGCGGCAGCGGCATCTGACAACTCGCCCTGACCGTGATCGAAAGTCCCCTGGGAACGGCCGACGCCGCGGAAATTGAAGCGCAAAACGGCAAATCCGCGCCGGGCGAACATGTAGTACATCTGATAAACAATCTGGTTGTTCATCGTGCCGCCGAACTGGGGATGCAGGTGCAGAACCAGAGCGATGGGGGCGTTCCGCTTTTTGGCTGGATGGAACCGGCCCTCGAGCCGGCCTGCGGGACCGTTGAAGATCACTTCGGGCATGAAGCGTTATGTCCTTGTCAAATTGTCGCGCCGGGTTTCCGGCGCTGGATTTTCAGAGTCTTGTTACGTGATTTCCCGTAAGACTAAACTTGACTCTTTGGTTCCGAGTTTCTAGAACCTTGTTTAGAATTATTCGAAAGTTCGCACCGCCAACTCAGTTGCAGACGACACTCGGTTCGACCGGTTGGGGGCTGTTATCGTCATCACAGCGGAAAATTTCAAGTTTTTCGAACATGTGTCTGATGTATAAGCGATTTTTCGACCCTAACCTAGCACCGTTTCAGGCTTAAAAGGTGTCATGCAGCGCCAATTCGATCCGATCTACCTCGACTACAACGCGGGCGCACCCCTGCGAACCGCTGCGCGCGAGGTGATGATCGAGGCGCTTGAAGACGCCGGAAATGCTTCTTCCGTCCATGGCCACGGTCGCACGGCGCGCGGCAGGATAGAAGCCGCCAGAGAGAAGGTCGCCCGTCTTTGCGGCTCCGGCAGCAGGGCTGTTACCTTCGTTTCAGGCGGCACCGAAGCGAACATGACCGCATTGTCGCCTGTCTGGCAGGACAGGGGCGCGCCTGTGTATCTCGACAAGCTCTTCCTGAGTGCTGTCGAGCATCCTTCGGTTACGACCGGCGGACGGTTTGCGACTGCGGACCAGATCGTGGTTGCCGTCGATCCGGACGGCCGCCTCAGGCTCGAAGCACTGGAAGATGCCGTGAAGGATGCCAATCCGGGGCTGATCTCGGTCATGGCCGCCAACAACGAGACCGGCGTGCTCCAGCCGCTTGCGGAAATTGGTGCGCTTGCCGCGAAATACGGCCATTTCTTTCATGTGGACGCGGTTCAGGCCGCCGGCCGGATGAAGATCGACATGGACGCCTGGCAGGCGGATGCGGTTTCCTTGTCGGCCCATAAATTCGGCGGGCCGCAGGGCATCGGTGCTGTTGTTATCCGGTCCACCGCGCGGGGGCCATCGCCCCTGATGGTCGGCGGCGGACAGGAAAACTGGCGGCGGGGCGGTACGGAAAATGTCGCGGCGATTGCCGGATTTGGTGCTGCGGCAGAAGCTGCTCTTGACGATTTGTCACGGACACGCCATCTCGCAGAGATGAAAGCCAGGCTCGAGACCGGGTTGCGAAACGTTTGTCCGGCAACGGTCATCTTCGGAGAAGCTGCGGATCGCCTGGAAAATACGAGCTGTTTCGCCGTCACGGGTGTTCCGGCGGAAACTGCGTTGATCTCGTTCGATCTGGAGAACGTATCCCTTTCGTCCGGATCCGCATGTTCTTCGGGAAAAGTGTCGGTGTCGCATGTTCTGACGGCAATGGGTGTCGGGGAAGACCTCGCCCGCTGTGCGCTTCGCATCAGCATGGGCTGGAACACTTCTCAGGCCGAGATCGACAGGGTTCTGGAGCTCTGGCCGCGCATTGTCGAACGGCTCAACCCGCAGGCACGCCACAGGGCGGCCTGAAACTGGAATTCGGCGGTTTCCCCGCCGGTGGAAAACAGCAGATGAATGTCACAGTCCATCTGCATGAATGTTTGAGTTGCGGGCAAGACGCCCGCTGAATGGAGGCAAGGTATGCCAGCTGTACAGGAAACCATCGACAGGGTGAAAGCCATCGATGTCGACCAGTATAAATACGGCTTCGTGACGGACATCGATTCCGAAAGAGGCGCCAAAGGGCTCTCCGAAGAGACCGTCCGTTTTCTGTCAGCCAAGAAGAACGAACCGGAATGGATGACCGAGTGGCGTCTGGATGCGCTGCGCCGTTTCATGCAGATGGAAGAGCCGGACTGGGCACGCGTTTCCTATCCGAAAATCGATTTTGACGAGCTTTATTACTGGGCGTCGCCGAAGTCCGTCGAAGGCCCGAAAAGCCTCGATGAAGTCGATCCGGAGCTTCTGGCCACCTACGAGAAACTCGGTATCCCGCTTCGCGAGCAGGAAGTCCTCGCGGGTGTGGAACCGAAGAACCGCGTCGCGGTCGATGCGGTGTTCGATTCCGTGTCCGTGGTGACCACCTTCAAGGAAGAACTCAAGAAGGCCGGCGTCATTTTTTGTTCCATCTCCGAAGCCTTGCGCGAGTATCCGGACCTGGTGAAGAAATATCTGGGCTCGGTTGTTCCGGTCACGGACAACTATTATGCGACCCTGAACTCGGCCGTCTTTTCCGACGGTTCGTTCGTCTATGTTCCCGAGGGCGTACGCTGCCCGATGGAATTGTCGACCTACTTCCGCATCAATGAACAGAATACCGGTCAGTTCGAACGCACGCTGATCATCGCGGAAAAGGGCGCATATGTGTCCTATCTGGAAGGCTGCACGGCTCCGCAGCGCGATGAAAACCAGTTGCACGCGGCCGTTGTCGAGCTGGTCGCCCTTGACGATGCCGAAATCAAGTATTCCACCGTCCAGAACTGGTTCCCGGGCGACAAGGAAGGCAAGGGCGGCATCTACAACTTCGTCACCAAGCGGGGCGATTGCCGCGGCAAGAATTCCAAGATCTCCTGGACCCAGGTGGAAACCGGTTCGGCGATCACCTGGAAATACCCGTCCTGCATCCTGCGCGGCGAGAATTCCCGCGGCGAATTCTATTCGATCGCGGTGGCCAACGGCTATCAGCAGATCGACAGTGGCACGAAGATGATCCACCTGGGCAAGAACTCCTCCAGCCGGATCATTTCCAAGGGCATTTCCGCCGGCAAGTCGCAGAACACCTATCGCGGTCTGGTTTCGGCACATCGCAAGGCGTCGAACGCTCGCAACTTCACTCAGTGCGATTCGCTGCTTATCGGGCAGGACTGCGGCGCCCACACGGTGCCCTACATCGAGAGCAAGAACGCATCGGCCCAGTTCGAGCACGAGGCGACCACCTCGAAGATCTCGGACGACCAGATGTTCTATTGCCTGCAGCGTGGACTGACCGAGGAAGAAGCCGTGGCGCTGATCGTCAACGGTTTCGTCAAGGACGTCATCCAGCAGCTGCCGATGGAATTCGCTGTCGAGGCGCAGAAGCTGATCTCGATCAGCCTGGAAGGATCCGTTGGGTAACGAGAATTTTGGAACTAGAAAACCTTCCGATTGGGACACCTGAATGCCAGATCGGAATTCAAATGACAGCGACCCTTACGAAGCGAAAAAGAAGCATCGCTATCTGAAGGAACGCGTCGAAAACAGTTGGTTTGCTCGTTTCGTTGAGGTGTTGGAACTGTTCGTGTTCTGGGCTCGATGAAGCAGAGCGAAAAAGTGAGGAAACATCTCAATGCTTGAGATCAAAAATCTGCACGCCCGCATCGCGGAAGACGAAACGGAAATCCTGCGCGGCGTCAATCTGACCGTCAAGGCGGGCGAAGTGCATGCCATCATGGGACCGAACGGTTCCGGCAAGTCGACCCTGTCCTATGTTCTCGCCGGCAAGGACGATTACGAGGTCACCGAGGGCGAAGTGCTTTTCGACGGCCAGAACATGCTGGACATGTCTCCGGACGAGCGCGCAGCCGCGGGCATGTTCCTGGCGTTTCAGTACCCGATCGAGATCCCGGGTGTCGCCACCATGGAATTCCTGAAAACGGCGATGAACGCACAGCGCAAGGCGCGCGGTGAAGCCCAGCTTTCCATTCCCGACTTCATGAAGCGGGTCAAGGAAGCTGCGGGTCATCTCAACGTGTCCATGGACATGCTGAAGCGCCCGCTCAATGTCGGTTTTTCCGGCGGCGAGAAGAAGCGCGCCGAAATCCTGCAGATGTCTCTGCTGGAGCCGAGACTCTGCGTGCTGGACGAAACAGACTCCGGTCTCGACATCGATGCGCTGCGTATCGTCTCTGACGGTGTCAACAAGCTGCGCGGTCCGGACCGGGCCATGGTGGTCATCACCCACTACCAGCGTCTGCTGGATCACATCGTGCCCGATGTCGTGCATGTCCTGTCGAAGGGCAGGATCGTCAAGACCGGCGACAAGGATCTGGCGCTTGAGCTGGAAAAGAACGGTTACGCCGACTACGTCGACGCCGCAGCTTGAGGGAGCAACGCGAAATGAATGCAAGCGTCCCCATCAAACACACGCAGGCTGAAAGCGATCTGATCGACCGCTTCGAGGCCGCCAAGGGCGCCTTGAGCGGTTCCGTGGCTGTCACGGCCCTCAGGGAAGCCGCTGTCAGCCAGATCCGCGACAAGGGTTTGCCGCACCGGCGTGTCGAGGAATACAAATACACCGATCTGCGCGCCTTCATGAAGTCGGCCGCTCCATTGGCCGCCGCCGCCGATGAAAGCGCTGTCAAAGCCATTCTGGGTGGCCAGGATGCCTTTGGTGAGCTTGAACGCTACCGGATCGTCGTTGCCAATGGCGCCTTTCTTCCCGGGCTTTCCGATCTCGAGGCGCTCGCAGGCGAAGGCGTGAGCGTTACCAGCCTGACCGACGAACTTGCCGGCGAGCACGGCGCACAGCTGCTCGCCTCGCCGAAGTCTGCGGCCAATGACGGCGTCCTGGCCCTGAACACGGCTTTCGTTCAGGGGGGCGTGGTCGTGAAGGTGAAAGAAGGCGCTGAAATCTCAAGGCCTGTCGAATTGGTACACGTGGCGGCTTCGGCCGGCGGGCAGATCAGCCGCAGCAGGATCAGCGTCGCAAAGGGTGCGAAACTGCGCCTCCTGGAGACCTTCGCCGGCGAAACCGGTAACGGCGAAATCAACATTGTCTTCGACTACGACGTTGCCGATACGGCGTCGCTTGTGGCGACACGGCTGATCGTCGGACAGTCGGATGCCGCCAGGCTGTTCACCTCGATTGCCACCATCGGCGCGCAAGCGGAATTCAAATCTCTCGGATTTATTGCCGGCCCGCGTTTTATCCGCAACCAGCAGTTCATCAATTTTGCGGGCGAGAATTCCAATGCCGGGATTTACGGTGTCACCATGGCGCGCGATGAGGATCTGGCGGATCAGACACTGATCGTCGATCATGCGGTTCCTCACTGCAACAGCCGCGAATTCTTCAAGACGGTTCTCGACGGCCGGGCGAAGGGTGTCTACCAGGGGCGCATCAATGTTGCCCAGCATGCCCAGAAAACCGACGGCGAAATGATGACCCAGGCGCTGCTTCTCTCCGAGGATGCAGAAATGGCCAACAAGCCGGAGCTGGAGATCTTCGCGGACGACGTTATTTGCGCGCATGGCGCAACCAGCGGACAGATTGACGAGGATCTGCTGTTCTACCTCCGCGCCCGCGGTATTCCGGAAGACGAGGCCAGAACACTTCTCGTGCTCGCTTTCCTTGCCGAGGCAATCGAGGAATATGGCGAAGACGACGTGACCGAGGGCCTGGAAGCGCGGGTGCGCGACTGGCTCGCCGGCCACTAGACATATAGTTCCCGGGTTGGGGGAGGAGCGTCCGGAGTTTCACCCGGATGTGCTTCCCGAGGCCCGGGACCGAAAACGAACGGAACGGACACCGCGGCTGGCCACGGTGTTGCGAACAGGGTGATCTGGAAACAAGGAGCAGCGGCTCATGTCGGTTGCAACCGCTCACGAGACCTCCCGGACATCGGGTTACGATGTCGAAACGGTCCGCAAGGATTTCCCGATCCTGGCGCGCGAAGTCTATGGAAAGCCGCTGGTCTATCTCGACAACGGGGCGTCGGCGCAAAAGCCGCAGGCCGTTATCGATGCGGTCACCAATGCGTATTCGCATGAATATGCCAATGTGCACCGTGGCCTGCACTACCTGTCCAACACCGCGACGGACAATTACGAGGCTGCCCGCGAGAAGGTCCGCCGGTTCCTCAATGCAGGATCCGTTGACGAGGTCGTCTTCACCAAGTCGACGACGGAAGCGATCAACCTTGTCTCCTATGGCCTTGGACCGGACTATTTCGCCGATGGTGGAGAGATCGTGCTTTCCATCATGGAGCACCACTCGAACATCGTACCCTGGCATTTCCATCGCGAGCGCCATGGCGCAAAGCTGAAATGGGTCTATGTCCGCGAAGACGGGTCGTTTGACCTCGATGCCTTCGCGGATGCGCTCAGCGACAAGACCAGGCTGGTGGCGATCACGCATATGTCCAACGTTCTTGGCACCGTGGTTCCGGTCAAGGAAGTCTGCCGCATCGCCCATGAGCGCGGCATTCCGGTGCTGGTCGACGGCAGTCAGGCGGCCGTGCATTTGCCGGTCGACGTTCAGGAAATCGATTGCGACTATTACGTCTTCACGGGCCACAAGGTCTACGGGCCATCCGGAATTGGCGTCCTGTGGGGCAAACCCGACAGGCTGAAGGCACTGCGGCCGTTCAACGGCGGCGGCGAAATGATCCTGGATGTCACCGAAGACGTGATCACCTATAATGATCCTCCGCATCGCTTTGAAGCGGGGACCCCGCCGATCGTCCAGGCGATCGGACTGGGAGCGGCCCTCGATTACATGGATGCGCTCGGCCGGGAGAATATCGCCCGTCACGAGGCGGATCTGAAGGACTATGCACATCAGAAACTGAAGGAAATCAATTCCCTCAGAATCTTCGGCGATGCGCCTGGAAAAGGAGCTATTGTTTCCTTTGAGATCAAGGGGGCTCATGCCCATGATGTGGCGACGATCATCGACAGGGCAGGGGTTGCGGTTCGCGCCGGCACCCATTGCGCTCAGCCGCTCTTGGCAAGATACGGTGTGACCTCTACATGTCGGGCAAGCTTCGGGCTTTATAACACCCGCGACGAAGTTGATGCGCTTTACGAGGCGCTGATCAAGGCCCAGAGTTTTTTCGGGTAAGGACGGACCCAGAATGGAAAACGCTACCACGATTGATACCGCCGCGAATGGCGAAGAGCTGCAGACTGAAGTCTCGGCCAAAAGCGCCATTCCCGCCGATGAACTCGACAGGCTGACGAGCGATATCGTCGGCGCTCTGAAGTCGGTCTACGATCCGGAAATTCCGTGCGATATCTACGAACTCGGCCTGATCTACAAGGTCGATATCGAGGATGATCGGTCGATCAATATCGACATGACGCTGACCGCACCGGGATGCCCGGTCGCCGGAGAAATGCCGGGGTGGGTGGAAAATGCCGTCTCGGCCGTGGCCGGTGTCGGTCCCGTCAACGTCGATATGGTCTTCGATCCGCCATGGACACCGGACAGGATGTCCGACGAAGCCAAGGTTGCTCTCAACTGGTATTGAGTTGGCAACCTTTTATCCGATAAGCTGACACCCTATATCAGGTTTTGGTACCCCGGAACTGAATGAGGACGAAATGGCTTCCGCCGGAAAATTCCAGGTTATGACACTGACCGCTGCCGCCGCCGGGCGCGTGTCGGAACTCGTCGAGAATTCCGATGGAAAGGCGATTGGCTTGCGTGTCGGGATCAAGACCGGTGGCTGTGCCGGCATGGAATACACGATGGACCTCGTGGAAGAGGCAAAAGCCGGGGACGACGTGATTGAGGACAAGGGCGCAAAGCTGTTTGTCGATCCGTCTGCGGTGCTTTTCCTGCTCGGAACCGAGATGGACTTCGAAGTCACCAAGTTCCGGTCCGGATTTGTATTCAGGAACCCGAATGAGGTTTCCGCATGCGGCTGCGGCGAATCCGTGTCGCTTCAGGCCGCTGACCAGAGTGCCGCTGCCCGCTGACCGTGGCCGGTGAATGATCCACCATTACCTTTATGGACCTTCATGACACTGCTTGAACGGCTCAAGGCCGACGCGGCGCCACAATGGGCAGCCTATACGAACCACGACTTCGTAAGGCAGCTTGGTGACGCCTCCTTGCCGCAGGAATGCTTTCGGCATTACCTGGTGCAGGATTACCTGTTCCTCATCCAGTTTGCCCGGGCATATGCGCTCGGCGTTTACAAGAGCCCGACGCTTGATGACATGCGCCAGTCGCTGGAAGGCGTTAAGGCGATTCTGGACGTGGAGCTGGATCTGCATGTCGGTCTGTGCGGCAGTTGGGGAATGTCCAGGGTCGATATCGAGACGGCGCCAGAAGACACGCCGACGATGGCCTACACCAGGTTCGTTCTGGATGCCGGCATGTCCGGTGATCTTCTAGATCTTCAGGTGGCACTTGCGCCCTGCGTCATCGGTTATGCGGAGATCGGCGCGCGCCTTCACGCGGACGGAGCGGATCACGCCGAAAATCCTTATCGCCTGTGGATCGGGGAATATGCCGGGGACGCCTACCAGACAGTCGCCAGGGAGTTCACCAGCTGGCTGGACCGGACAGCGGATCAGGTATTGACCGAAAACCGCTACCCGCGCGTTCTGTCGATATTTGAAAAAGCCTGCAGGCTGGAAAGCGATTTCTGGCAGATGGGTCTCGACGCCGGAAACTGAACGCTATTCGATAATTTGCCTGATCGGCGAAAGAGCTTCAGGCCACATCGACCTGATCTTCCGCATCCGCAAGGTCTTTTTCGCTCTTAACGAGATTGCGGCCGGCATTTTTTGCTGCGTAAAGCGCTTCGTCCGCCCGTGAAACGATAGAATGGACATTGTCCGTATTCCGGTAGATGGCTATGCCGACGGAGATGGAGACTCGTCCGAGGTTCTCACCGGTAGAACGCTTCACCAATTCCTTGGACATCACCGCCACGCGAATGCGCTCGCTGATTTCAGCGGCGGCATCCAGATTCTCTTGCGGAAGAATGATCGCGAATTCTTCGCCGCCATAGCGGCAGGCGATATCCTTGGCCTTGATATTCTGTTTCACGGCCAGAGCAACGAGACGCAGAACCTGGTCACCGGTCTGGTGGCCGTAGGTGTCGTTGAATTTCTTGAAGTGATCGATATCCGTCATCAGCAACGCAAAACCGTTGCCGCCGGTCTTGGCCTGCTCGATTGACCGCTCGATCGAGTTCTCGAAATGTTTGCGATTGCTCAGCGTCGTCAGTTCGTCGGTCAGCGATTCATAACGAATGGCTTCAAGGGACGACTGGAGATTCTCGATATGCTTCTTGGATTCCAGCAGCTGGCTCTCGAGCTTGCGGTTGGACACCACGGCGCTCTGAGTGGATTTCACCAGATGAGTGACATAAGTCTGCAGCTTTTTGGGATCGGCGACCGATTTGATTTTTTCGCTGGCCTGTTCCAGTGCGGCTCCGTAGTCGGAGGTCGCATCCGCGCTCAGCTTGAGCGAATCCACCAGTTCTTCGACTTCCTTGGAAACCTTGGTACCAACCTCGTCGAGCCGGTCGCCCAGACGAATGGGTGAGAGAAACCGTCCGTAGAGGGTCAGCATCTCGTCTGTGCTGACCCGTCCTTCGGACTTGATGGCTTCATTGATGGCGCGGTTCAGACCCTGATTGTAGCCGGCAGAATAGGTGTACCACAGCTCATAGCAACGCGGATAAGCCGGCAGCATGTTCTTCTTGATGTAATTGAGCGCGGACGCACCGTATCCGATGGTACGCTGGTGGTCGTCTGAATCCGACATCAAGCTACTCTCACCTGAAGTCCCGCAAACCGCCCCACACGGCCGCAAGAACCAGACTTCAGACTCTGCCGGAAGGTTTAAGGAGCCGTTAAATCCGGAGAGAAACCTTTACGGAATTCTCCGTTACGAGGCTTTTTTCGGTCGAGGTTCACGCAGCAGGAATGCAGGAATATGAACGCCGGGGCTGAAGGCCGGCTCCTGCTTCTCGTTTCTGGATTTCCTGTTTCCGGATGTCTCCGAAATACTGGGCACCGGAATCGGGGCCAGAGCTTCCTGAGGCTCCTCGATGGTGCTTTCAACAGGCTGTGGCTGCCGGGGCTTTGACGGCGAACGCCGACGGCCTGTCGCAGGAGCCTTTTCAGCCTCGTTGTCATTGCTCGACTTGACGTCCTTGGCGGCTTTTCCGCCTCTGCGCCGGGCCTTGCGTTCCTTGGCCGCGGTTTCAAAGTCGATAGGCTCACCCACCCACTCGGGGGCTTTTTCGATCAACGTTTCGATAGCGGCCAGATATTTGTGGTCTTCTTCGGTCACCAGCGTGAAGGCTGTGCCTTTGCGGCCTGCCCGGGCAGTCCGGCCGATCCTGTGAACGTAGTCTTCGGCATTGATCGGGACATCGTAGTTGAAGACGTGGCTGACCTCGGGAATGTCCAGACCGCGAGCAGCAACATCGCTAGCTACGAGGATCTTGATATTTCCCTTTCGGAAGTTGTCCAGCATCGTCATCCGGGTACGTTGGTCCATGTCGCCGTGAAGGGTGCCGACATTGTACTCATGACGCTCCAGAGAGCGGAACAGGGTCGTTACATCCCGTTTGCGGTTACAGAAGATGATTGCGTTCTGCAGATCTTCCGCACCTTCGAGCAGTTCGCGCAGCGCAGCGCGCTTGTCGAAATCCTTGGAACCGGTCGCCTTGAGCAACTGGGTCACATTTTCGGACGTCGAAGATGTCCGCGCGACTTCAATGCGGGCCGGATTTTGCAAGAAAGCTTCCGTGAGCCGTTGGATCTCGGGTGGCATGGTTGCCGAGAAGAACAATGTCTGGCGCGTGAAGGGGATCAGCTTGCAGATGCGTTCGATGTCGGGAATGAACCCCATGTCGAGCATACGGTCGGCTTCATCGATGACCAGGATTTCAACACCCTGCAGCAGCAGTTTTCCGCGCTCGACGTGATCGAGCAGGCGTCCCGGCGTGGCAATGAGCACATCCGTGCCGCGATCCAGCTTTTTGTCCTGCTCGGAAAACGAGACGCCGCCGATGAGCAGGGCAACATTGAGCTTGTGATTGGTGCCGTATTTCTCGAAGTTCTCCTCAACCTGCGCAGCGAGTTCGCGCGTCGGTTCGAGGATCAGTGTACGCGGCATACGCGCACGTGCCCTTCCTTTTTCGAGAAGGGTCAGCATCGGCAGCGTGAAGCTCGCGGTTTTCCCGGTGCCTGTCTGTGCGATGCCGAGCACATCGCGCCGTTCCAGCACCAGCGGGATTGCGCCCGCCTGGATTGCCGTGGGTTCTTTATAACCTGCTGCTTCAACTGCAGCGAGGACCTTCTCGCTAAGACCGAGAGTATCAAATGCCATGGAGCGCTTTGCCCGGATGTTATTTCGGATGACGTGGTTCAATTTGGCGGCGCCGTGTCTAACACAGCGGCCAACGTGCGCACCCTACATCCATGTGCACGGGTGTCAATGCGTCGAAGAGGTAAAATGCAAAGAAAAGCGAGTATTTCCGGGCAACTTTTGCCATCTCAGTTAATACACGGACGTGAAGCTCATGAAATGGGCAGCGAAGTTCCATAGGCGTTACATAAACTCCATCCGGGAATAACCGGTTCGAATTTTGAGGCAAGGCGCATGTAACGGCAGTTGAAATGGACGAAATAATTGAAATCTGAAGATTATACGGGAATTTTGGCTGGGCCGATTTACGCCGGTACGGCAGCCTGCGCGTAGAATAATTCATAGTCGGCTTTGTATCGCCGCCTGAGTTTCTGGCACAGGTCTTCGTCCTCGAAGGATTGCAGAGTATCCCGGGAGACATAATCCAGCGCCCGATAGGTGAACGACGGGGAGGGCCGGAAATTCACGGACCCGGCTGCGAGAAACCTGTCCAGAGAATGCTCGAATTGCTCCAGAAGCAGAATGAGATCTGCCGTGAGCGCGCCTTTGTATGTCAGGGCGGCGGTCTGGCTGCGAAAGAGATTGTCCGCTTCAAG
This sequence comes from uncultured Roseibium sp., assembly GCF_947496995.1. Lineage (GTDB taxonomy): Bacteria > Pseudomonadota > Alphaproteobacteria > Rhizobiales > Stappiaceae > Roseibium. Next base: position 396,284 of record NZ_CANMFD010000002.1, on the reverse strand, counting down.
ATCCGAAATGGAAGCCACATGAGAGACGAAATCCAGTGGCGACATGGATTTGTCGAAATAGCTTTCCTGATAATACGAAGGCAGCGGCAGATCGTTCACGATGATCTTTTCGTAGCAATAGGCAAGCCGATGCAGCGGATCCTGCACCCAGGCTACGATCTTCATGTCCGGATGGCGCCGTTTCAATTCACGCGCCGTGAGCAGTTCGACATTTCCATGGAACAAGGACCGGTCCGAAATCTCCATGGCTTTGGCGGTCTGGTTCGTGAACGCTCCGCAGGCGTCGTTGCCCGCCAAGTGGTGGAGAACCGGGGCAAGAGCATGAAATGCCGGTTCTGCGATCCGGGCAAACGCAATGTCATGATCGGGGAATGCGAGATACACGTGATTACGCAGCGGACGGCGGCGCTTGTCGAAAATTGTATACACCCGGTCTAACATAATACTGGTCCGGTAAACATTCCTGGGAGCGGAGCCGAGGATCAAACGCTCCAAATAGCGCTCCAGAGACTAAAACGTAAGAAACAGGTTACCCGGTCTTGCGGCTAGATATCAAGGTCGTCCGCAAATTCCGCATTTTCCTGGATGAACTGGAATCGGGCTTCCGGTTTGTTGCCCATGAGCCGTTCGACCGTGTCTTCGGTTGCCTGCGCCGACAGTTCTTCGACGGCAACCTTCAGCATCGATCTTTTGGACGGATCCATGGTCGTTTCCTTCAACTGAGAAGGGAGCATTTCGCCGAGGCCCTTGAAGCGGCCGATTTCGACCTTCGACTTGCCCTTGAAAACCGTTGCCAGCAACTCGTCTTTATGGGCGTCGTCGCGTGCATAAAGCGTCTTGCCGCCCTGGCTGAGCCGGTAAAGGGGCGGAACCGCGAGATAAAGATGTCCGCCGTGGATGAGTTCAGGCATCTCGCGATAGAAAAACGTAATCAGAAGCGATGCGATGTGTGCGCCATCGACATCGGCATCGGTCATGATGACGATCTTTTCATAGCGCAGGTCCGTTTCCCTGTATTGGCTGCGCGTGCCGCATCCCAGGGCCTGAATGAGGTCGGACAGCTGCTGGTTGGCGACAAGCTTGTCGCGGCCTGCATTGGCGACGTTGAGGATCTTGCCGCGCAGGGGAAGGATCGCCTGATTGGATCGATTGCGCGCCTGCTTGGCTGAACCGCCCGCCGAATCTCCTTCGACGATGAAGAGTTCCGTACCTTCGGCCTGATTGGCGGAGCAATCGGCAAGTTTCCCGGGCAGGCGCAGCTTGCGGACGGCGGTCTTGCGCGCCACGTCCTTTTCCTGCCGGCGCCGGAGCCGGTCCTCGGCACGGTCGATCACCCACTCCAGGATCTTGTTGGCCTGGTTTGGAGATGCCGTAAGCCAGTGGTCGAAAGCGTCGCGGACGGCGGCTTCCGCGATCTTTGTCGCTTCGTTCGTTGCAAGCCTGTCTTTGGTCTGGCCGACGAATTCCGGTTCCCGGATGAAGACGGACAGCATGCCGCCGGCCGAGGTCATGACATCGTCACCGGTGATGATGGCGGCCTTCTTGTTGTTGGTCAGCTCACCATAGGCCTTGAGGCCACGCAGCAACGCATAGCGGAAACCGGCTTCATGGGTTCCGCCTTCCGGTGTCGGTACCGTGTTGCAGTAGGAATTGACGAAGCCATCGCCGGCGAACCAGCTGACCGCCCATTCTACCGACCCGTGCTTGCCTGTCTTGTCGGTGCGCCCGGCAAATATCTCCTCGACGACACGCCGTTCCTTGGTCAGCCTTTCCGCCAGAAAGTCTTTCAAACCACCGGGAAAATGGAATACGGCCTCCGCAGGTGTTTCGTCTTTTTCAGACAGGAGTTCGGGCGCGCAATGCCAGCGGATTTCTACGCCGCCGAACAGATAGGCCTTGGAACGGGCCATCTTCAAAAGCCGGGCCGGCTGGAACCTTGCACCCTTGCCGAAGATCTGTTCATCCGGCCTGAACCGCACCAGCGTGCCGCGGCGGTTCTGAGTTTCGCCGGCAAACTCCAGCGGACCCTGCGCGTGACCGCGGCGGAACGTCTGGCGGTATAGCTTGCGGCTGCGTGCGACCTCGACGACGAGTTCCTCCGACAGGGCGTTCACAACGGAAATACCAACCCCGTGCAGGCCACCGGATGTTTCATAGACCTTGCTGTCGAACTTACCGCCCGCGTGCAGCGTGGTCATGATGACTTCGAGAGCCGACTTGTCCTTGAACTTAGGGTGCGGATCGACCGGAATTCCGCGACCGTTATCGGTGACGGTCAGATATCCGTCGGCGGACAATGTGACGTCGATCCAGGTTGCATGGCCGGCAACAGCCTCGTCCATGGAGTTGTCGATGACTTCGGCAAACAGGTGGTGCAGCGATTTTTCGTCCGTGCCGCCGATGTACATGCCAGGGCGGCGGCGTACGGGCTCCAGCCCTTCGAGAACCTCGATATCGGCTGCGGAATAGTCATCAGGCACGGGAACGGCTGCGACCGGACGCGGTTTTTGCGGCGCAGGGGCGGGATCGTCTGCCGTCATGGGGGCCGAAACCGCTGCGTTGCCTGCAAATAGATCGTCTTTCGCGCTCATTCCGTTTCCCTGATGGGTCCTTTGACCATGAATTTCCAACTTCAGCGCCGTTACCTACACCGAATCGGTCTCCAGTTTGAAGGACAAAGATAGAACGGCAAAGGGTTTTGGCCCGAAGCCCCCGTTTTCAACAGCGGGACCGGTAAAATTGGCTCCGGAAACCTATCGTCAACCCGATGGTGATCTAATACCCGGGGCCTTGAAGGGGATGCAAGGGCGGAAAAATGTGCCTATTCCGCAACACTTGCCGACAGAGTCATTCGGGAGGACCTGGAAAGATCGACCTGCCAACGTTCGGCCATGTTTGACCGTCACCCGTTGGGATATTGTCTGATCCGTCGCCGATTGCACCCTTCAGGTTCAATCCCTGAAATGGGAGGCGAGGTATCAACAAATGGTCTTATTTGGGCGCGTTGCGGCCCAACTAAGGTCGAAATGATTGGCCACAGTTGGTCAACCGGCTTTCGTGTTTGCTGACAGGAAAGCAACAGTTGATCGGCCGGAAGTGCCGGAGCATCCAGCGCTCGGCTGACCAGGGTGCTGCAAGGCACGCAGGAACAGGAAACCCGCAGGAGCAGGGGTCGGCGGGGTGTTAGAGACTTGAGATGCGCTTGGCGCGGACTAAAAACGAGATCGGAAAGATCGTCCGCCGGATTAATGTCATTTGGCCGGCGGGTAATAGTGTGACCGGGATGCGAAACAACAGATCAATGCGTCAACGTCTTGGCAAAGCCGGACTTGCCCTCGGCCTGGTGGCGATGATGACTGCGAGCGGACCGGCTCTGGCATTCGACGGCCAGCCGGCGTCCACAAGGGCAATAGGGCCGGATGATCTCTCGCCGATGGAAGCGCTCCGGGCGGGCGCCCGCCAGTATTATTCAGGCGACAAGGCAGCTGCGCTCGGATCGCTGAGATACGCCGCGGAAAATGGTCAGCCCATGGCGGCCTGGAAGCTCGGCGAGATGTATGCCAAGGGCGACGGCGTTCAGGAAGACGACCTGAAGGCGTTTCAGTATTACAGCCAGATCGTGCGCGAGCACGGTGAAGATCGGCCCGATGCGCCGGACGCCCCCTTTGTATCCAGCGCGTTCGTGGCGCTCGGATCCTACTATCTGAATGGCATAGAAGGCGCCGTGCCGAAAAACGAGCCCCGCGCCAGGCAGATTTTTACCCACGCAGCTTCCTATTTCGGTGACGCGGATGCGCAGTACGAACTTGGCCGGATGTACCAGAGTTCCAACAGCCGCATGGCTGTCCGCTGGTACAATCTGGCGGCCCTGAAGGGACATGTCGGTGCGCAGGCAAGGCTCGGTGAAACGCTGTATTCGATCGGCTCTTCCGAGAAGAAGAAGGCTCGCGGCCTCATGTGGATGACAGTGGCGCGGGAGCAGGCGTCCGGTTCCGATACGAGCTGGGTCAACTCGCTGCACGAACAGTATTTCGCCGTGTCACCGGAGCCGGTTAGGCAGATGGCGCGTTCGCTCGCCGATGGCTGGCTTCAGCAGAACCGGCCGGACATTCTGACGGCGCAACAGGTTCCGCTGCCGCAATAAGGCGCGGGTATTCGCTTTAAACGAAGGTGGACAGACGGCTCCCCACCATCAGGAAATTGCTTTTCTTCAGGATGCCCGGCCCGGATTGGCTGGAAACGGCTTTTCGGTTCCCGGTTTGCTGTCCGGCTTTAGTCGGGTCAAGGGGCAGGGTGCATTGCTGAATTGCCAGGACGTATTGTTCAGAACCATGGCGCATGTTGCCATGCGTGACCCGTTCGACCCATTGAGGCAGATCGATTCTCCCAGGCTGTAGTCATTGCCCTGATATCTGCATGTGCAAGAGACGTTCTGTGCATTGGCGAAGGTGCTGCCGAATGCACTGAAGACAATCAGAAAAAACGAAAAAGCTGCCGGTCGGGGACCAAAGAAAACCTGCCTGGCCCGTTTGCGTGGGGCAAGTAAGATGTGTCCACGGGCAGCCAGAGTGGACGGATCGAGGCTTTGCGTTATCCCATAATCTGAAAAGATTACCATGGAAGCCGGGGACTGCAAGCCCAAGAAAGGCGCATGCTGCTTTGCGGCGGCGTGGAGAGCATGGTGCCCGAAGCGAGAAAGCCGGCGAAAACTCATCCGGAAAGCCGTCAGGCCGCGAGTTGCACCCAGACCGGAACGTGGTCGGAGGGTTTCTCCCAGCCCCGCACATGTTTGTCGATACCGCATCCCGTCATCCGGTCCGTGGCCTGAGCCGACATCAGGATATGGTCAATGCGAATGCCGTTGTTTTTCTGCCAAGCGCCGGCTTGATAATCCCAGAAAGTATAGATATCGGGCGCTTCGCTGCAGGAGCGGACAGCTTCGGTCAGACCAAGATGCGTGAGAGCCCGGAACCTGCGGCGGCTCTCGGGTTGAAAGAGCGCGTCACCGACCCAGTTTTCCGGGTTTTTCGCGTCGATGGGATCGGGAATGACGTTGTAATCACCAAGCAGCAGGAAAGGCGTCTCTTCCGCCAGCCGCTTTTCCGCATGGGCGATCAGTCGATCCATCCAGGCCAGTTTGTAAGGAAACTTTTCTGTGTCGACCGGATTGCCGTTGGGAAGATAGAGGCAGCCGAAACGAATGGCTCCGTTGGACGTGGAAATGCCACCTTCGATATAGCGGGCCTGTTCGTCGCTTTCATCGCCGGGAAGTCCGCGCTGCACGTCTTCGAGCGGCGACTTCGACAGCAACGCGACACCGTTGAAGCCCTTCTGGCCATGTGTTTCCAGATTGTACCCGAGATCCTCGAATGGCTGACGCGGGAAATTCTCGTCGACCGACTTGATTTCCTGCAGGCAGGCAACATCCGGTGACGTCTCCTTGAGCCACTCGAGGACCGTATCGATCCGGGCCTTTACGCCGTTGATGTTCCAGGTCGCGATTTTCATGGGCCGGTCGCCTCGATTTTAAAAGCCGGGACAGTCGGCCCGTGGGAATTTGCGTGTATCCGGTCAGATCGTGAAACTGGTCCCGCAGCCGCAGCCGGCGGTCGCGTTCGGATTGTTGATCTGGAAGGACTGGCCGATCAGATCATCGACAAAATCGATCTCCGACCCGGCCATATACTGCAGCGAAATGGAATCGATCAGCACGGTTGCGCCTTGTTTTTCCAAGACAAGGTCGTCTTCCTCGCGGCCGTCCACCACGTCATATTTGTATTGCAGTCCGGAACAGCCGCCGCCTTCCACGCTGACGCGCAGCATGCTGCCTGCCGGTTCTTTCGACAATATAGCTGCGATCCGCTTGGCAGCGCGCTCGCTGACTGTTACTCGATTTTCAAGTGTTTCGGTCATGGTCCGCCGACTCGCTTTGCTCTTGCCCATTGGCTGAGCTTTTAACCTGATTTCTAAGGTTTAAGTATGGTTTGATGCAGCTCCCGTCAATGAGCGGCATGGGATGGACCAAAGTTAGACACGGCACACACCGTGAGCAAAGGCTGGAAGCAGATGACGGCGGAAATAGGCTTTGGGGCGCAGTCCCGCGCTGTATACGCGGAAAATCCGGTAAACAGCAGGGGCCGACTGTTTCCGGAAGACGAAAGCCCGACCCGGACACCTTTTCAGCGTGACCGCGACCGTATCATTCATTCTTCCGCCTTCCGGCGGCTGAAGCACAAGACCCAGGTGTTCGTCTATCACGAGGGCGATCATTTCCGCACCCGGCTGACCCACACGATCGAAGTCTCGCAGATCGCCCGGTCCCTGGCGCGGGCCTTGCGCCTGGATGAGGATCTGGCCGAGAGCCTGGCCCTGGCACATGATCTGGGTCACACGCCCTTTGGTCACGAAGGAGAGGATGTTCTGCATGAGGCCATGGCGCCCTTCGGTGGTTTCGATCACAACGCCCAGTCTCTGCGTGTCGTGACCCATCTGGAACAGCGCTATGCGGAATTTGACGGGCTGAACCTTGCCTGGGAAACACTGGAAGGGCTCGTGAAGCACAATGGGCCGCTTGTCGGGCCCGGCGGAAACCCGCTCGGAAAATTCAAGGGTGGCGAATTGCCGTTTGCCATCAGGGAATACGCCGAACAGCAGGATCTGTTGCTGAACACGTGGCCCGGCGGAGAAGCACAGGCCGCGGCGATCGCCGACGACATCGCCTATGACGCACACGATCTGGATGACGGCCTGCGCGCCGGGCTGTTCGCCATCGATGACATGCGCGCTGTTCCGTTTCTGGCGGATATCCTTGCCGAAGTGGATGGAAAATACCCCGGTCTGGAGGAAAGCCGGCGCATTCATGAAATCGTGCGCCGCTCCATCACCCGCATGGTGGAGGACGTGATTCATGAGTCTGTCCGCAATATTTCGCAGGTCGATCCCAGAAGCCCCGAGGACATTCGCATGGCGGGCCGCTGTCTGGTTGGCTTTTCCGAACAGATGACAGCTGCCGAAAAGGAGGTGAAACGATTTCTTTTCGCCCGGGTGTACCGTCACCACGATGTCCTGGCAGTCCGCAGGCTTGTCGCCCGTGTGGTCAAGGACCTGTTCAGCGGCTTCCTGGCGGATCCGGCCCTGATGCCGTCCCCCTGGAATGAAGGGCTGCAATCGCTGAACGAAACCGACATTGCCAGGCGGGTCTGCGATTATATTGCCGGAATGACGGACCGCTACGCGATAGAGGAACATCGCAGATTGTTTGACGACACACCCGATTTGGGGTAGGCGCTGGAGCGAATTTACGGCCAGCCCCGTGACGCCGAAGCTTTCGTCTTCGCAGCGCGCGGGGACTTTGTGTTTCAAAGATAAAAAAACCGATCGGTGTTCAATGAATATCTTCGCGGACTTCACGCAGCGTGTCAAAGAAGCGCTCCAGGCAATTGATCTAAAAGATGCAAATGGTTCAGCGCCGGATCTGTCACGCGTTGTTGTTGAAGCACCGCGCGATCGTGCGCATGGCGACCTCGCCACCAATGCGGCGATGGTACTCGCCAAACCCCTGGGCATGAAGCCGCGCGATCTGGCTGAAAAGCTCGTCGCGCAATTGGATCAGGACCCGGAAATTACCGAGCTAGCCATCGCCGGTCCCGGTTTCATCAACATGCGGGTCGCGCCGCTTGTCTGGCAGCGCATCCTCGGGAATGTCCTGCAAGACGGTATGGCCTTCGGATCGATCGGGCAGTCTCCGGCGCCCAGAGTGAACGTCGAATATGTGTCCGCCAACCCGACGGGGCCGATGCATGTCGGGCACATCCGCGGCGCTGTCGTCGGCGACGCCCTTGCCAACTTGCTGGAATTCGCCGGCAACGAGGTGGTCAAGGAATATTACATCAACGATGCCGGATCGCAGATCGAGACACTCGCCCGCAGTGCGTTCCTGCGCTATCGCGAGGCGCTCGGTGAAGATATCGGTGCGATTCCCGCCGGGCTTTACCCGGGCGATTATCTCAAGCCGGTCGGAGAGCGTCTGAAAACCGAATTTGGCGAATCCCTGAAGGGCAGGGACGAGAGTGAGTGGCTTCCGCTGGTAAAGGAGAGAGCCATCTCCGCCATGCTCGACCTGATCCGTGAGGACCTGGCAGCGCTCGGCGTTGAGCATGAAGTTTTCTTTTCGGAAAGGTCGCTTCACGAGCGCGAGAACAGCAACGGGTCCAAGATCGATCACATGCTGGACGGTCTGCGAGACAAGGGCCTTGTCTATCAGGGGACATTGCCGCCACCGAAGGGGCAGTTGCCGGAAGACTGGGAAGACCGGGAACAGACCCTGTTCCGCGCCAGCAATTTTGGCGATGATACCGACAGGGCTCTTAAAAAGTCTGACGGCTCCTACACCTATTTTGCCGCGGATGTCGCCTACTTTCAGGACAAGTTCGAACGCGGTTTCCAGGAAGTGATCTATGTGCTGGGCGCAGATCACAGCGGCTATGCCAAACGGCTGCAGGCCGTGGGAAAAGCCATATCGGACGGAAAAACCGAAGTCATCGTGAGGTTCTGCCAGCTGGTGAAACTGATGCGGGACGGCGAACCCGTGAAGATGTCCAAGCGTTCGGGCGATTTCATCACCCTGCGCGAGGTTGTCGACGAGGTCGGCTCCGACCCCGTCCGCTTCATGATGCTCTTCCGCAAGAACGATGCGCCGCTGGATTTCGACTTCAGGAGGGTCACTGAGCAATCGAAGGACAATCCGGTCTTTTATGTTCAGTACGGCCACGCCCGCTGCTGCTCTGTCCTGCGGCAGGCGGCCGAGGAGTTCGCCGATCTGCCCTTGGATGACGGCGAATTCGCGAATGCCGATTTCACCTTGCTGGATGACAGCGGTGAGCTGGAGCTGATCGCCAGGATGGCGGAATGGCCGAAAGTGGTGGAAGCGGCGGCCGAAACACATGAGCCGCATAGAATCGCTTTTTATCTGCATGAGCTGGCAAGTTCTCTGCACGGCCACTGGAATAGAGGCAAGGAATTGCCGCATTTACGCTTTATTGACGGCAGTAACGCCAAATTAACCCTGGCACGTCTTGCTTTGGTTCGTGCAATATCTTTGGTGCTCGCTTCGGGTCTGGCGATTCTTGGCGTCAATGCTCCTGAGGAAATGCGCTAGTTTAAACAGGTTGCCGGAGCTGACGAAACGTCAGGTCAAGGCGATGAAAAGGACCGGTTTTCGTAAGGCTCATGTCAGAAGATTACGAAACAAAACGAACGGATTCGCATGTGCCCGGTGATACTCGCGGCGATGAGCGCCCGGCTGTGGAAGACCCGCTGGTAGAACTGGCGCGGATTGTCCACAGGAACAAGCAATCGGGGGCGAATGTGAGCGGCCGGGTTGAGAATACCGATTATTTTGCCGGTCTGGACGAGGTCGCGGGAGGACATCCTGCACCGACAGACACCGAGCGTGGACGCATCGAGCCGACTTTCGCCGGAACTGCGACGACGCCCGAGCAGACCGATTTAGGCGCTGAAGAAGTTATTTTCGATGAAAGTTCGGAGGCTATTGCCTCGGAACCGGCGAAAATTCACGGATTGAACATTCCGGCAGCCGCAGAAATTTCGACGGACAGCCAAGCCAATGTTTCGGCGCTCTGGCCGCAGCAGCCGGATATCAAGGTTGCGGGCAGTCCAGTTGCGCCGGTCGCCGAAGAGCTTGCGGAACCGCATTCTCCACGCCCTGCCGACCCCTATCAGGACTATCGGCAAACTTCCGAGTCCGTGGAAATTCCGGGTGCCGAGGAAAGAAGCGTGCTGGCGCCTTCGGTTTCGCTGGATCTTGAACAGAACCTGACGGCGGAACTTGAAGATGAACTGATCGGCGCCCTGCGCCAGTCAGTCGATGAGACGGCGGATACACGTGTTTCCGCTGCGGCCTATCTGCCTCGGGACGTTGACTACCATGCCGAGGAATCTGCGGCTTATGCAGTTCATTCCGAAACCGGTTACAGGCAGCCGGATTTCAACGAAGGCGTTGAGATCGGACAAAATGTTGAAACCGGCCAGAGCGAACAGTGGGGCGTTGCGCCCGTCGTCGGAGCCGATGTGACCGCACATGCTGTCGAAACGGGCAGTGGACCGCATGCTCAGCGTCCGACCATCGACGAAAACGACCTGTTCGCCGCGTTGACCGCCACGCAGGCCGAAACCGGAGTGCGGGAAACTGCACCGGCTGAGCGGGACGATGAAAATCCCGCCGGAATAGACGCTCTTTTTGCCGATCTCGACTTTCCTGACCCGGAGAGCCGGAAACGCGCCCAGCCGGCACTGGCCGAGCAGGCAGCGGAAACGCGTGTATCCGCCGCGGAAATCGATGACATGACCTGGCCGGCGGCAGCGGATTCCGTGCCGCAGGTCGATGAGGACGAAACGCCGCCTCCGCCAGAAGGTTACGATCTCGACGCAGTCGCACGTGCGATGCAGGAAAGTGATCCGAGCCTGAGCGGGGCAGGCGTTCTGCCTCCGCACACGAGCGCCGAAAAGGCGGCCATGCCACATGCCCGTGAAAAATCGCGGCGTGGCATGTTTGTCGCGGCCGGGATACTCGGCATTGGCGTCATGGGGGCGGTCGGTTTTTTCATGACCGACGGGGACGCGGTTCAAATTCCGAGCGGGCCGCCGCCGGTGATAAGCGGACTGCAGGAACCCTTGAAGATTTACCCGGAAGTGGCTGCAGCGGACAGCAGTCAGTCCGGAAAGTTGATCTACGACCGGGTCGACGGACCGGGCACCTCCGGTCCGGACCGCCTGGTTCTGCCTGAGACCCCGGAACCTGCGGAACTGCCGCCGGCCCCGGCTGGTGTGAACGGCGATGCGGATCTCGTACCTGGCTCTCCGAAACGGGTGAGAACCCTTGTCGTGCGCCCGGATGGGACGATAATTTCCGATGGCGACCCGGCGGTGTCCGCTCAGACACAGGCAGTTCCGGCGCCGTCCGTACCGTCTTCTTCCGGAGCAACAGAAACGTCCAGGGTCGTTGCGACCACTCCCGTTATCTCCGGGACAGATCAACCGGACGCCACGTCCGAACCGATCGTGTCCTTGGATAATGCCGCTGCCGCGCCGCTGCCGGCATCGCCGGCCACGCCAGCGATTGTTGCCGTCAGCGAAACCGTGGTGGACACCGAGACAAGCGCGCCTGTGGCAGAGGTTCCGACCGTATTGCCGAGGAAGAAGCCCGATGCGCCGGTTCAGGTGGCGAGTGCACCGCAGGCTGCTGTTGCGCCGGCACCTTCCGCTCCGCAGGACGGCCCGCTCAATCTCAGCCAGCAGGCGAGTGCACCTGCTCCGGCAGCACAAGCTACACCGGCTCCGGCCAGCACGCCGAGCACCTCGGGCAGCATTCCTCCGGGAACCTATATCGTTCAGGTGACGTCTCAGCGCACTGCCACAGCCGCCAGCGATGCCTATTCCAGTCTTCAGCGCCGGTTCCCGGCAATTCTGGCAAATCGTCAGGCGGTCGTCGTATCCGCAGACCTCGGCGACAGGGGCGTGTTCTACCGCGCAAGGATCCCGACCGGCTCACGTGATGACGCAAATTCGCTTTGCGAAAGCCTGCAGGCGGCCGGAGGCGACTGTTTCGTCCGCAGGCAGCCGTAACAGCATGAAATCGGAACCGGCCACGTCTCTTCTGCATGGTGGAGGCGTGGCCGGACCGTCATGGCATTCGCTCCGATCGGCTCAGTTTTCCTTGGAGTGTGTTGGGAGGACTTGAAGGCAATTGCCCGGGCGCCCTTGCATTTCAAACGCTGCTTCGGGCGATTTCCTGAAATCAGTTTAACGCAGCATTTTTCGGAAGTTGATCATCGGGTCTGCATGTCATTGACCATTTTGAGAACCATCCGCCTGGGCAGCAATGGCACCAGCCAGTTTAGCATGAACCGCATTTTAGGATCGTTGATCACTCGCAATTTGCCCTTGAGCATGGCTTCGTAGCCAAATTTGGCGACGCTTTCAGGGTGCGCACCTGACTTCGTCATCTCCAGTTCGGTCATTGCCGCCACTTCTGCAAATTCCGTATCCACAAAACCCGGCTCAAGTGCCGTTACAGTGACGCCGTGAGGGCGCCATTCAAAATCGAGTGCTGGTGACAAGGTGCTGACAAAGGCTTTTGTCGCGAAGTATGTCGCCTGAAGCGGTCCGGGTTGATAGGCAGCGGTTGAACTGACATTCAGAACCTTTCCGCTGCCTCTGGCAACCATGTCTTTGCCGACCAGATGACACAGTGCAATCACGGCGCGGATGTTGAGATCAATCATGATTAAATCAGCCGCCAAACCACGGTCAAGAAATTTGCCGTGTCCGCCGAACCCCGCATTGTTGATCAGAATTTCAATCCTCTGATCCTTGGTAGCCTCATAGAGAGCGAGAGCACCGCCCTCCGCAGCAAGGTCCAAAGCGATTGTTGTAACCTTGACCTTGTGATCGGCTTCCAGTTCCGCTTTCAACCGGGCCAATTCTGGAGCCCGCCGTGCCGTGATGATCAGGTCGCCGCCCTTTCTGGCATGATAGCGGGCCATTTCCCGGCCAATTCCAGAGGAGGCTCCGGTGATCAGGGCTGTATTTGGCATGGGGTCTCTCCAAAAAAGTCAATGAATGTTGACTTCCATATTGAGCGCCGAATGAAAATGTCAATGCTTGTTGATAATTCGTCGTGCGTTTATAGCTCGAAGATATGGGAAATTCGGATATCACCCGCGACAAATTGATTGCGGCAGCCACTCAAGCGTTCTGGGAACAGGGCTATTCCAATACGTCACTGAGAAAGATCGCACAGGTGGCATCCGTGGATGTCGCGCTGATCTCACGGTATTTTGGCGGAAAGCTCGGGCTGTTTAAGGCAACGTTGACGACAGCCTTTGATTGGCCCGAGTTGATCTCGCCGGACAAGGATCCCGTGGAGGTCGTTATTGGAAAATATGCCAATCCGGAATCTGATGCACACCAGACCTCGGTCATCCGGATGATTGTCATGAACGCCAATGATCCGCAGGTCGGCGAATTGGTTCGCCAGACCCTGCGCAATACATTGCTTGATCCTTTGGAGGTGCGGATAGGCGGCCCGCAAGCCTCCACCCGGCTGGCCATGTTCGTCGCTGTTTTGGTTGGTGCATCGATGGTTCGACAGTCTCTGCAATTGCCTGGAATGGCAGCCGTCGAACCGGATGTCTATGCACGCCAACTGCGCCATTTGGTTGAGGCAGCATTGCATTTCGATGAAGAGCCAGAGGTTTCCGAGCAAGGCTGACGACAATGCGGCGAACCCGACACCATACCGTGGTCGCTACAGTGTTGAAGACGAAATAGTTTAAGTGACTGAAACGCTATAGGTAACCGGCCGATTGTCTCTGCGAACCACCCACCACAGATCTGAAAACATCGCATTGGCGTTGCTGCTGGCGGTTGCCGGGATGTCCGCCTTCACGCCCATATTTGCAGCCGGGAAGCTCGCCGACGGTGCGTTGCCGGTCGTGGTTCTGGTCTGGCTGAGGTTCATGGGCGGCGCTGTCACGATCCTGTCGGTGGCGGCCGTTAGGCGCGTTCCCGTATTCTTTCGCGCCAGTGCTCTGTGGAAGCTGCATGTTTTGCGGGCCTTTTGCGGCGTCGGCGGTCTCGGCTGTGTGATCTATGCCGCCAGCGTGCTTCCCCTGGCGGATGCAACTGCCATCGGACTGACCAAGGGCATCATCGCAATCGTGCTGGCAGGTCTGATCCTGAAGGAGGTTATCTCCGGTCGCCATTGGCTGTCCGCCGGATTGTGCGTTCTTGGCGCCCTTCTTATCGTCAGGGCGGCTGATACGGGAAGCCATGACGGCGAGCTTGCCCTTGCGGGCGTGGCGGCGGCGCTGGCGGGGGCGGTATTCATGGCCTGCGAAGCCCTCATCATACGCTACATCGCCCAGCGGGAGGACACGGTCACGATCCTTGCCTATGTGAATGTGTTTGCTGCCATTCTGCTCTCCGGACCCGTGATCTGGTTGATCCGGTCGCAAGGTCTGGATTGGACCGATTTGCTGGCCTTTGCCTGGCTAGGGCCACTGGCGATCGTCGGTCAGTCGCTCAACATTTCCGCCTATCGGCGTGCGGGCGCCGCGACGCTGGCACCAGTGTATTACTGTTCCCTCGTGCTGTCCGCAGCCTTCGGCTTTCTGGTCTGGGGTGAGGTTCCGACGTCGGTGGCCGTGGCCGGGGCCGGTCTGATTGTCGCGGGCGGGCTGGTTCTGACACTCCCACGCCCATTGCCGGGAAGCCGCCGTCAGCTCAGCAGGCTCTTTGCCAGAAACGGCAGGCTCTCGTCCAGGCGGTAGTCAATCGACGAATGGTTGTCGCTGAACTCCTGATAGACGTGCTCGACCCCGGCTGCCTTCAGCTTCCCGTGCAGGCGGCGCGCGCCGTACACCAGATTGTACTGGTCCACATCGCCGCAATCGATCCACAGCCCCTTCAGGGATTTCAGCGCCTCGGTATGCCTGTCGGCGATCACGACCGGGTCCCATTCAAGCCAGGCGTTCCAGCGCTCCTCGATGATTTCGCAGGTCTCCGGGTCCACGGGCAGTCGGATGCCGCAAAAGACCTCCGGGTCGGGATCCGGATCATAGGTGGCCGCCATGGCGAAGGTCATCAGGTCATGAAGGGCATTTCCGGGATATTTCGGACCTTTTTCGAAATCCGTGACGAACGCCTCGATGGACCCGGCTTTTGCGATTGCCCGGAGCGCATTCGGCATTTCCGGCAGATAACAGAGCTCGAACGCCATATCTCCGGAATGGCAGGCTGCGGCGGACCAGACGTGAGAATACTTCATGGCGTGAACGATCGACCCGTAACCGCCTGAGGACTTGCCGAAAATTCCCCTCTTGCCGAAACCGCCGAACCCGAACCTGCCTTCAATCTCTTCAAGCATTTCAGTGCTCAGCCATGTGGCCCACGGCCCCATGGCGTGGCTGTCGATATACTGATTGCCGCCAAGGCGCGTGAAGCAGTCCGGAAAAGCCACTGCGACCGGTGGAAGCGTGCCCTCGTGAATGAGACGGTCCAGGCGTTCGGGAACGTTCTCGCCGAAGTTCTTCCAGTTGACATGAGCGGGGCCTCCGGCGGTGTAGCCGACGATATCCACCAGAAGCGGCAGCCCGTTGCCGTCGTGGCCATGGGGCGTATAGACGACGATCTCGCGTGTTGCCGTGTCGCCAAGCCGGTTGTGCCCCAGAATTTCGGATCTGTGGGAAAACCGGTGCAGTGTTCCGGCCGGGATATCGAGACGCGCGCGCATGGGGTGGCTCCGATCAAGGCAGTAAGACAAGGCGCCTAGAAAGCAAGTTCGCGGGGATGGCGCAAGGGGAGGCAACGGGTTTCTTGACGGACCCTGCCGCTGCGGCTAAGCCGGAACCATGACCAAGGCCTTCGTTTCCGGATGCGCCGGACCGGTGCTTACCGCCGATGAAATCAGCTTTTTCCGGGAGGAAGACCCCTGGGGGCTGATCCTGTTCGCCCGCAACATTGAGACACCCGACCAGGTCAGGAAGCTCACACAAGCTTTCCGGGCTGCCGTCGGGCGCAAGGATGCGCCGGTTCTGATCGATCAGGAAGGCGGACGCGTGCAACGCCTCAAGCCGCCGCAGTGGCCGAAATATCCGGCCCCGAAACTCTATGGCGACCTTTACGAAAGCCAGCCGGAACAAGCCTTGCGGGCCGCCTGGCTCGGCGCCCGCCTGATTGCCGCCGATCTTCATGACCTCGGCATCACCGTCGATTGCCTGCCTTGTCTCGACGTGGGCTTCCCGGAAACAGTGGATGCAATCGGTGACCGCGCGTTTTCAACCGACCCCGATGTTGTCGCCAGGCTTGGCCAGGCAATGGTGGATGGCGCGATGGCAGGCGGCGTGCTGCCGGTGATAAAGCACATCCCGGGTCACGGCCGGGCGCGTGTCGACAGCCATTTGGAGCTTCCCAGGGTCGATGCTGACAAATCATCTTTGGAAAGCGTGGATTTCCTGCCTTTCAAGGCGCTTTCCCACGTGTCATTGGGCATGACAGCCCATATTGTCTATGAGGCGATTGATGATGCCAATCCTGGTACACAGAGCAGGAGGGTTGTTCAGGAGATCATCAGGACGGAGATTGGTTTCGACGGCTGCCTGATGAGTGACGACATGTCGATGAAGGCGCTTGGCGGTGATTTCGACGAGCGGGCGCGAAAAATTCTTCAGGCAGGATGTGACATCGCTTTGCACTGTAATGGCGATATGAACGAGATGCGCGATGTCGCACGAGCGGTTCCGGTGCTTGAGGGCGAAGCAAAGCAACGCTGCGACCGTGCCCTGAACGAATTGAAGCCGCCACGACCCGGGTTCCGGAAACAGGAAGCCTGGAACGAGCTTCAATCCCTGACCGGTTGGCAGGGAATGTAGACCAACGTGCCGTCAGATGGATCGCGTTGAGTACGGCAAGGTTGATCGAACTTGAAATGTTAGGGCAGTCCTTGTTCTTCGGAACGCGGGATGGTCCAGGCGGAGTGGAAATGGCGGAGTTGAACGAACACACTCAGGCTTCGAACGATGGATCTTTCGATCTTCTCAGTTCAGCCGGGAGAGATGAGGAGCGGGCGGTTTCCGACCCGCTGCTTGTCGTGGACGTTGAAGGCTTCGAAGGCCCGCTGGATCTGCTGCTCGGCCTGGCGCGGACGCAAAAGGTGGATCTGGCTCGTATTTCCATACTGGAACTGGTCGAACAATATCTAGAGTTTGTTGCTGCCGCCCGCCTGATGCGTCTTGAACTCGCTGCCGACTACCTGGTCATGGCAGCCTGGCTGGCTTTCCTGAAGTCCAAACTGCTGTTGCCCGAACAAAAGGACGAGGACGAGCCGACGGGTGAAGAGCTGGCCGCTGCCCTGGCGTTCCGTCTCCGCCGTCTGGAAGCGATGCGAGACGTTTCGGAAAAACTGATGAGCAGGAGCCGCGCGGGCAGGGATGTGTTTCACCGCGGCGCCCCCGAGACAATGTCGGTTCGGCACAAGAGCATCTGGGACGCTTCGGTTTATGATCTTCTCTCGGCCTATGCGACGCAGCGCCAGCGTCAGTCGGTCACCTCCGTTCGCGTTCTGCGCCGGACTGTCTGGTCCCTGCAGGAAGCCCGTGAGATCCTGACCAGGCTTGTCGGCCGGGTCAGCGAATGGGCGCCCCTGAATTCTTATCTGCGCGACTATCTTTACGACGAAAAGGAATGGGCGACGATCGTAGCCAGCACGTTTACTGCAAGTCTCGAGATGGTCCGCGAGGGGCAGGTGGAGATCCGCCAGGGTGAACCCTTTTCCCCGGTCTATATCCGCTCGATTGTAAAGGATGCGGATCATGACGTCTGAAACCGATCTGCTGGACCTGCCGGACCAGATGCGTGACGCAGAGGATGTGGAGCCTGCGGTCGATCTTGCCGGACAACGCATGATCGAAGCGCTGCTCTTTGCGTCTTCGGAGCCTCTGTCTCTGGAAGAACTGACCTTGCGGGTGCCGGAAGGCACGGATGTGCTCGGGTTGCTGGAGGAATTGCAGAAGATCTACGCCGCGCGCGGGGTCAATCTGGTCAAGGTGGCCGGCAAATGGTGCTTCAGGACTGCTGAGGACCTGGCTTTTCTGATGCACCGAAACGTCGAGGAGCAGCGCAAGCTCTCCCGCGCTGCACTCGAAACGCTGGCGATCATTGCCTATCACCAGCCGGTCACGCGTGCGGAAATCGAGGAGATACGCGGTGTCTCCACCTCCAAGGGAACGCTGGACGTTCTGTTGGAAACCACATGGATCCGCATGCGCGGCCGGCGGCGCACACCCGGGCGGCCTGTGACATATGGCACGACGGAACAGTTTCTGATCCATTTCGGAATGGAGAGTGTTAAGGATCTCCCCGGGCTGGAGGAGCTGAAGGGGGCAGGGCTGCTGGACAGTGCCGTTCCGGCGTCCTTCCTTGTTCCGACGCCCAATGACGACATTCTGCTGACCGAGGATGAAGATCCCTTGGAAGACGGTTCCCTGTTTGAAGACGACGCGGACGAGATCGCCGAAGACTGATGTCCAGACACCACAAGATCACCGGCACCGGCGGCAGCGGTCGTATAACGAACTGGGGCGCGCCGGGAACGGCCGGGGCGACAATAGCCGCCGGCCTGGTTTTTGAAGGCATATCGCACGATTACGACGGCGTGGCTTCGGTTCGCGATATGAGCCTGTCCATCGCCCCCGGGGAAATCCTGTGCCTGCTCGGCCATTCCGGTTGCGGCAAGACCACCTTGATGCGCATTGCCGCTGGCGTCGAACGTCAGAGCCACGGCAGGGTGCTTATCAACGGGCGCGAGATCTCCGGAGACAGTCTTTTTCTGCCACCGGAAAAGCGTGGTGTCGGCCTGATGTTCCAGGATTATGCGCTGTTTCCGCATATGACCATTCTCGCAAATGTCATGTTCGGCCTTACCAACATGCCGAAAAAGGAAGCGCGGAGCGCTGCTCTCGGGGCGCTCGGGCGCGTCGGTCTTTCCGATTATTCTGGCGACTATCCGCATTCGCTGTCCGGCGGCGAGCAGCAGCGGGTCGCGCTCGCAAGAGCTCTCGTGCCCAGACCCGGCATCCTGCTGATGGACGAACCGTTTTCAGGTCTCGACAAGAGGCTTCGGGACAGTGTTCGCGACGAAACCCTGGCGGTCATCCGCGAAACACGTGCGACCTGCATAATCGTGACCCACGATCCCGAAGAGGCGATGCGCATGGGCGACAGGATCGCCTTGATGCGGCGCGGGCGCCTGGTGCAGCACGGAACGGCCGCCGATCTCTACAAGGATCCGGTCGACCTGTTCTCGGCCCGGTTCTTTTCGGAACTCAACCAGCTCGAAGGCATCGTGACATCGTCGGGCATAGAGACACCTCTTGGAGTTCTGGCCGGTCCGGGACTTGAGCGTGGCGAAAAGGTCGACGTTTGTGTGCGTCCTCAGGGAATCCTTCTGAACAACGACGGCCTGTGCGGCGTCTCCGGACGTATCAGTTCCAAGAGATTTGTCGGCGAGGTCGATCTGCTGACAATCGTCGTCGAAGGTCTGGAACACCCTCTGCAGGCACGTGTGCGCGCCGGCAGCCCTTGGGAGAGAGGAATGGATGTGGCGGTGAGCACAGATCCGAAAGACGTGCTTGTTTTTCCCAGGAGCGCATCCCAGATCTAGTGGAAGACCGGTACCGGGAAGTTTCACGCCCGGCTAATCATTCTGTCTAAGAACGGCGATTGTTCCCGCACCGCTGTTGCAGGGGCGGAATCCTTTTTGTACAAGAGCCCTAGGGCTTTAAAGCCGTTTATCAGGAGTTTGGCGTATGGGCATTAGTATTTGGCAGATCTTGATCATCGCAGTGGTGGTGGTTCTGCTCTTCGGACGAGGCAAGATTTCCGATCTTATGGGCGATGTCGCCAAGGGAATCAAAAGCTTCAAGAAAGGCATGGCCGAAGACGACACTGCCGATACCCCGAAGACAATCGATCATCAGGACGGCGAAGCGGCACCGACCGCAAAAGCCGAAGATCAGACCAAAGCGAGCTGATCTCAATCTGCATCGCGTCTCCTTAAGGGGCGGAACTTCACATGTTCGATATCGGGTGGACCGAACTCTTGGTGATCGCCTGCGTGGCGATCATTGTCGTGGGGCCGAAGGATCTGCCGCGCATGCTGCGCACGCTTGGGCAAACGATGGGAAAGATGCGGCGCATGTCGCGGGAATTCCAGTCGACGTTCAACGACGCACTGCGCGAAGCGGAAAGCCAGGCCGATATCGCCGACATGAAGAAGCAGGTGGAGAAAGCCGCCAACTTCAATCCTCTCGGCGATCTCAAGAAATCCATCGAAGAGGACGGGGCAAAGCGGTCGCCGGACCCCAAGCCAGCTGAAATCGAGCCGACAGCACCCAAGCCTGCTGCACCCAAGGCAACAGCACCCAAGGCAACAGCATCAAAATCGGCTGCATCCAAGTCGGCAGCGGCAAAACCTGTATCCGAAGGTAAGTCCCCCGCGGCATCCGGCAAACCGGCTGTCGAAAAGAAAACATCGAAATCAGCGGCCGCAACCAAGGCCAAAAAGGCAAAACCGGTTAAAAAACCGGTGACGGAAGATGTGAAGGCATGAGCCAGGACGAAACCGACGCTTCCGAAATCGACGCTTCCAAGGCGCCTCTGATCGAGCATCTCATCGAATTGCGCCAGCGGCTGATGTGGTCGCTCGCAGCGATCTTCGTGATGTTCCTGATCTGCTTTTATTTCGCCATCGACATCTACAATATTCTGACCGTTCCGTATCTGCGCGCCGCCGGCGATGGCCACCCGGTGGAGATGATCTACACCGCACCGCAGGAATGGTTTTTCACCCAGCTCAAGCTTGCCTTGTTTGGCGCACTTTTTTTGGCGTTTCCGGTGGTCGCCAGCCAGATCTACATGTTTGTCGCCCCCGGCCTCTACAAGAACGAACGCGGCGCCTTTCTGCCGTTCCTGATCGCAACGCCCATTCTGTTCCTGATCGGGGCGTGTCTGGTGTATTTCCTCGTCATGCCCATGGCGATGGGCTTCTTCCTGTCCCAGGAACAGATGGCAGGCGCGGGCAAAGTCGCGATCCAGCATCTGGCCAAGGTTAGCGAATATCTCGGCCTGATCATGGTGCTGATCTTCGCATTCGGCCTCGTTTTTCAGTTGCCCGTGGTGCTGACCCTGCTTGGCCGCGCCGGTCTGGTGAGTTCCGAAACACTCAAGCATAAGCGCAAATACGCAATTGTCGGCGCTTTCGCCGCTGCTGCAATTTTGACACCTCCCGATCCGATTTCACAGATCGGTCTTGCGCTGCCAACGCTGCTTCTCTACGAAGTCTCCATTCTGTCCGTCAGACTGATAGAGCGGAAACGGGCCGAGCGGGAAGCTGCAAGCGAAGCGGAAGACGCTGCGGTTTAACTCCGGCCTCCCAGGCTGGTATCGCGTTTGCCGGACGGAACTCATGGATTAGAGCATCGGGCGTTTAAGAAACGCCAAAAAGATGCCCTAACATTCAGGAATCGATCAGCTTTTGGGCGACAAGCGGTTTCCGGCTTATAGCCCGCTGATCTAAGACCGCCGTTCGGGAAACGAAGATGTTTGATATTAAGTGGATACGGGAAAACGCAGCTGCCTTTGACCAGGCCCTGGCAAAGCGGGGCCATGACGCCTCGGCCGCCGGACTGATCGCGCTGGACGAATCCCGCCGCTCCCATATCGGCAAGCTTCAGGAAGCCCAGGAACGGCGCAATGCCGCCTCCAAGGAAATCGGCAAGGCCAAGGGCTCCGGCGATGACGCACGCGCTCAGGAACTGATCGAGGAAGTCGCGCAGATCAAGGCCTTCATCCAGTCGGGCGAAGAAGAAGAGCGCAAGCTCAGTTCCGCTCTGGAAGCCGCGATGGCTGTCATTCCGAATCTGCCGTATGACGACGTGCCGATGGGTGCGGATGAAGCTGAAAATGTCCTGCTGAGAACACACGGTGAAAAGCCGGTTTTCAGGTTCAACGAGGCTCCCAAGGAACATTTCGACCTAGGCGAAGCCCTGAACGGCATGGATTTTTCAACAGCTGCGAAGCTGTCCGGCTCCCGTTTCGTCGTTCTGAAGGGACAGATTGCACGGCTTGAACGGGCGCTCGGCCAGTTCATGATTGATCTCCACACCGGTGAAAACGGTTATACGGAAGTGTCTCCGCCGCTGCTGGTTCATTCCGACCCGCTATACGGTACCGGTCAGCTGCCGAAATTCGAAGAAGACCTCTTCAAGACCGCGACGGATCACTACCTGATCCCGACCGCCGAGGTGCCTCTTACCAATCTGGTCGCTGGCGAGATCCTTGCCGAAGAGCAGCTGCCGCTACGCGTGGCCGCCCTGACATATTGTTTCCGGTCCGAAGCCGGCTCCGCCGGCCGCGATACACGCGGCATGCTGCGCCAGCATCAGTTCCAGAAATGCGAGCTGGTGTCGGTGACGCGGCCGGAGGATTCGCTCGACGAACTGGAGCGCATGCTGGGCTGTGCCGAGAAGGTGCTGCAGCAACTCGGTCTGCATTACCGCGTCATGACCCTCTGCACCGGGGACATGGGCTTCAGCGCGCGCAAGACCTACGACATTGAAGTCTGGTTGCCGGGACAGGACACCTACAGGGAAATCTCCTCGTGTTCCGTCTGTGGGGATTTCCAGGCCAGACGCATGAATGCGCGCTTCCGCCCGACCGGATCGAAACAGCCCTTGCATGTGCACACGTTGAACGGCTCCGGCATCGCCGTGGGCCGGGCGCTGATTGCGGTTCTGGAGAATTACCAGAATGGTGACGGCACGATCACGGTGCCGGAAGTGCTGCGGCCCTATATGGGCGGTCTGGAAACCATCGGTTAGGGCTTTCCGCTCTCACGAGCGCTGCCGGCACGGTCCGGCATAATGAAAACGGTCAACCGGTTCCGCATGCACGCACTGCCGTGCGACGCGGGCCGGTGCAGGCCATCGCCAGATTACACGACGCTGTGCCAAACCCGGGGGAACGCTTCCATATGCGCATTCTGATCACCAATGACGACGGCATTCACTCCCCGGGACTTGCTGTTCTGGAACGCATTGCCCGCACACTGTCCGACGATATCTGGGTGATTGCTCCCGAGACGGACCAGAGCGGGGTCGCTCATTCGCTGACCCTCAGCGATCCCCTGCGGCTTCGGCAGATCGACGAGCGGCACTTCGCTCTCAAGGGCACGCCGACGGATTGTGTCATCATGGGCGTGCACAGGGTTCTGCCGGCGCCGCCGGATCTGGTGCTCTCCGGCATCAACCGGGGACAGAACCTGGCCGAAGACGTCACCTATTCCGGCACCGTTGCCGGAGCGATAGAAGGTGCGATCCTCGGTATCCGCTCTATTGCCGTTTCCCAGGCTTATGACTGGGACGTGTCCGCCGAACCGGATTACAGCACTGCAGAAGCACACGCGCCTGACCTGTTCCGCAAGCTCATCGATTTCGATCTGCCGCGCTACTCGCTGTTGAACGTGAATTTCCCGCCTTGTCCGGCACAGGCCGTGAAAGGCGTGAAAGTCACGGTTCAGGGTCATCATGCACAGGCCGGGCTGTCTATCGACGAACGCATGGACGGCCGGGGCTATCCCTATTTCTGGCTGCGTTTTCAGGATCGGGGGAAATCGGTTCTCGAAAACTCCGATCTTCATGCAATTGCCGATGGATATGTTTCCGTTTCACCGCTACGCATAGATTTGACAGCTCATGATCTGGTGAGTCACCTGGCAGGAGCACTTCAATAATCCCGAGAGGGGAGCGGTAAATGGCCGGCAACAAGCCCGGCACGGACCAGAAGCCGGCGTACCCGTTTCCACTGCCGGATGAGGCAGAGGCCCGCGCGGCGCTAGTCCTTGGATTGAGGCGGCGAGGGGTAGGGGCCAGAGAGGTCCTTGCGGCGATTGAGCGGGTGCCGAGGCGCTTGTTCCTGTCGGCGCGTCACCATGGTCTTGCCTATGAAGACGCCGCATTGCCCATCGAATGCGGACAGACGGTGTCGGCTCCGTCTCTGGTCGCCTTTACCGTCCAGGCGCTCGGCCTTTCTCCCGACCACTCGGTTCTGGAAATAGGAACCGGATCGGGTTACCAGGCCGCGATCATGGCCCACCTTGCTGCCAGGGTGGAAACCCTCGACCGTTTTGCAACCCTGACCGATCTGGCGACCAGCCGGTTCGCTGCGCTGCGGCTAGAGAACGTCAAGGCCAGGCACATGGACGGACTGGAAGGCCTGAAGCTGAAGGGCCCCTATGACCGGATTGTCGTGACTGCGGCAGCCGAATCGGTGCCTGACGCCTGGGTCCAGTTGCTCAAGCCCGGTGGTCTCCTGATCGCAGCGATCGGCAAGGCAAAACAGCCTCAGTCACTGATCCGCTTTCACAAGAGCGAAAATGTCATGACAGCTGAGCATCTGATGAGCGTTCGGACCGTGATGTTACAGCCAGGCCTCGCCAAGAAGCTGTAAGGTGCAGGAAACGCGTACAATCCGGGATCACTGCACGGTCCGAATCGGGAATTTTCAGCCATCTGCAAATTTACTATACACGGCCCGCAGCACGGTTCTTCCACCGGTTGGAATACTGGGATTTCCGGGTTTTTCCCGGAATTCCGATCCGGTCTTTAGCCTTTATAAACCTTACTGGCGTCTACTCTTAACCATAACAGCCATAGTTAGCGGTCAGAGTTAAGGCGATGATGAAGCGGATGCGTACCCTCCGCAGGGACCTTTTGGGAAAAGCGGCAACTGTCTCACTGATTGCGGTGACAATCGCGGGATGTTCCAGTGCGACTGAACGGTTCGGTGAATCTCCCTATTACACTGCAAATACTCAGAATCAGCGAGATATACTGAGCGGTGGCCAGAGCCAGCCGACCTATCAGGATATCGTCAATGGGCCTGGAGGGTCCGTTGCGGGCCTGCCGCAATCGTCTTCGCAGCCGGTGACGACCGCATCGATTTCCAAGAAGCCTTCCGCGATCCAGTCTGCTCCGCTGTCTGCACCTGCAAAGACGTATGCCACAGCAAAGCCGACGCAGCTGAAATCCGCACCTGTGGCGACGTTGCCTGCGCCTGAAGTGTCCCGACCTGCACAGATCGCTGCGACCAGTCAGGCGAAAAGCTGGAAGGGCTGGACATCTGCCGGTGGAACCAGGGTACAGGTCCGCCAGGGGGATGATCTGAATTCTGTCGCACGCCGCTACGGTGTGCCTATTCAGGCACTGGCCGCCGTGAACGGTATTGAAGATCCGAAGAATGTCCGTCCGGGACAGAGCATCATTATTCCAACTTACGTTTATGCGGAAAACAACGCTTCCACGAGCGTCACCGAAGGCGAAACAGGCCGTGTAAAGCTGCCTGCCGTCAGCCGCAACGACGCGACGGTTACAGGGGCTGTGCCAACGTCCGCGGGTTCAATGCCGCGTCCGGCCAAACAACCGACTTTCGCGGAAATCAGCCGTGGAGAAAGCGGCAATGACGGCGTGATACGCGTGAGCGCGCTGCCGAAACGCAAACCGGCCGGCAGTGAGCGTGTACTGACGACCGCTTCGATTTCAACACAGGTTCCCGCACCGCCGCGCCAGCCCAACGAGCAGAGCAATGTTGCCGCTGCGCCTTCCGGCTCGGCCCCCGTTCCGTCCTTGCCGCAGCCGGCTCTGACGCGCGAGCAGGCACCGAGCGAGCCGATCAAGACACCTGCAGTCGTCGCGAGCGTTCAGGAAGAGGTTGATGCTTCTACCGAAACATTCCGCTGGCCCGTGCGTGGACGTATCATTTCCGACTTCGGCGCGAAGCCGGGTGGCGGTAAGAACGAGGGTGTGAACCTGGCGGTGCCGGAAGGCACTCCGGTGAAGGCTGCGGATGATGGAACCGTCATCTATTCAGGCAATGAACTGAAGGGCTACGGCAATCTCATCCTGGTTCGTCACAGCGAGGGCTGGGTGACTGCCTATGCCCACAACAGCGAACTGAAGGTCAAGCGCGGTGACAAGATCAGGCGCGGCGATGTTGTCGCTCTTGCGGGCGCAACCGGCTCGGTCAACCAGCCGCAGGTTCACTTCGAACTGCGCCAGGGCAACAAGCCGGTCGATCCGCTGAAGCACCTGCCGCAACGCTGATCGCAACACCGGCTTTGAACTTCCAGGAACTTGATGAAACCCGGCCATGCGCCGGGTTTTTCAATTCATGGCCTCAGGAAAGCACTTTTCCCAGACGTCCGGCCAGATCCTGGATGAACTGGTAGGCCACACGGCCGGAGCGGCTTCCGCGGGTGGTCGCCCATTCCAGCGCCTGTGCGCGTAGGTCGTCCACCGGGAAGTCCAGGCCGAAATGGTCCGCATAGCCGCGCACCATCTCCAGGTAGTCGTCCTGACTGCATTTGTGGAACCCGAGCCACAATCCGAATCGGTCGGAAAGCGAAACCTTCTCCTCCACCGCCTCGGCGGGGTTGATGGCGGTGGACCGCTCGTTCTCGATCATGTCCCGTGGCAGAAGGTGGCGGCGGTTCGACGTCGCGTAAAAAATCACATTCTCCGGACGGCCCTCGATGCCGCCCTCCAGGACAGCTTTCAGCGACTTGTACGACGTATCGTCATTGTCGAAGCTGAGATCGTCGCAAAAGACGATGAAGCGGAATGGCGCCGGGCGTATCTCGGCCATGAGCCCCGGAAGCGATTCAATGTCTTCCCTGTGGATCTCGATCAATTTGAGGGCTGCTGACCCTTCTTCCTGATTGATTGCGGCATGGGCTGCCTTCACCAGCGACGATTTTCCCATGCCGCGGGCGCCCCAGAGAAGAGCGTTGTTCGCGGGAAGGCCCCTGGCGAACCTTCTTGTATTGTCGAGGAGAAGGTCTCGCACCTGGGACACTGCACACAGCAAGGTGATGTCGACCCGGTTCACCTTCTTCACCGGATGGAGCTCTCCCGGCTGGGGAACCCACACGAAGGCGTCCGCGGCCGTCCAGTCGGGCTTTCGCGCCGCCGCCGGAACGGCACGGCCGATCAACTCGAGCAGCGTATCGAGTTTTGCGTTTACTGCGGAAAGGGTATCCGGTGCACTCATTAGTCTTGCAAGCCCCGTCAAAAAGGCCCATGTGAGGCCCTGAAGAATGTCGCTGGAGGATTAACACGACCGGGGAAACGCGAAAACGTCTGTTATTCCCATACTGGTACGCCGGAAACAGCTTGCAAAGCTTGAAATGAGGCGCGCCGCCGTTATAGTCCCGCCACCAGAATTAGAGCGTTTAGGCCTCGGGTCCCGGAACTGGATCCTTACCGGCAAGGACGCCACTTAGGAGAGTCGAATGTTTATCACCCCAGCTTATGCACAGACCGGCGGAATAGCGGGTCCGGAATTCCTCATGTCGCTGCTGCCTTTCGTGGCCATCTTTGCGATCATGTACTTTCTGATCATCCGGCCGCAGCGCCAGCGTGTGAAGCAGCATCAGGAAATGGTGTCCAACTTGCGGCGCGGCGACACCGTCGTGACCACGGGCGGTCTGATCGGCAAGGTTGCCAAGGTCGTTGATGATGGCGAACTTCAGGTGGAGATCGGCGAAGGCGTCAAGGTACGCGTCGTTCGCTCCATGGTTCAGGAAGTCCGTTCCAAGACCGAGCCTGCAAAAGACAACGCGTAACTCTTCAGTACGCGGATTTGATGAATTCGCCAGGCCGGTTCCTGATCGGCCTGGCAGTTTTTAAGGCTTGACCATGCTCTATTTCGCTCGCTGGAAAATCGCGCTGATCGTGCTTGTGGTTGCCGCAGGCATCCTCACGACGCTGCCGAATTTCTTCTCCGCCAAACAGCTTGAAAGCTGGCCGGACTTTCTGCCGAAAAGCCAGATGGTCCTGGGTCTCGATCTTCAGGGTGGAGCCTATCTGCTCTACGAAGTGGACCGGGAAGACTACATCCAGAAGCGCATGAAAGCGCTGGTCAGCGATATCCGGGCAACGCTGCGCGAGGAACCGCGTATCGGCTATACCGGTCTGGGAGTGCAGGGAGATGCAGCCCAGGTGCGGATCAGGGATCTGACCCGGCTTGACGAGGCCGAAGAGCGCCTGCAGCCACTGGTCAACCCGCTTGTTTCCAATCTTTTCGGCGGTCAGCCGGTGGACGAGTTCGAGATGTCCGCCACCGATGACGGTCTCGTGCGGTTCTCCTATACCGAGCAGGGTCTGCAGGACCGGATGGCAGCCATCGTGCAGCAGTCCATCGAAGTCATTCGCCGCCGTGTCGACGAAATCGGCACGACCGAGCCGAACATTCAGCGTCAGGGCACGGACCGGATCCTCGTCGAGGCGCCGGGCGAAAGCGATCCGGAGCGCCTGAAAGACCTCGTCGGTCAGACAGCCCAGCTCACCTTCCATATGGTCGATACCTCCATGTCGGGCGAGCAGGCGATGCAGAACCGTCCTCCGGTCGGCACCGTGGTCATGATGTCGGTGGACGATCCTCCATTCCCCTATCTTCTTGAGGAATCACCGCTGCTTTCCGGTGAAGACCTTGTCGACGCGCAGGTCAGCTTCGACCAGCGCTCCAACGAACCTGTGGTGAACTTCCGCTTCAATCAGTCCGGCGCGCGCAAATTCGCGCTGGTAACGCAGCAGAACGTGAACCGGCCTTTTGCGATCGTGCTTGATGACGAAGTGATTTCCGCTCCGGTGATCCGCGAACCTATTACTGGCGGATCCGGCCAGATTTCCGGCAGCTTCACGGTTGAAGGCGCTAATGATCTGGCGGTTCTGCTTAGGGCGGGCGCACTGCCGGCCAAGCTTACCGTGATCGAGGAACGTTCCATCGGTCCCGGCCTTGGGGCCGATTCGATCGAGGCCGGCAAGCTTGCTTCCATCATTGGCGGTGTGTTGGTTATCGTTTTCATGGTCTTGGCATACGGGCGCTTCGGCGTGATCGCGGATCTCGCGCTCATGGCGAACATCTTCATGATTTTCGGCGCCTTGACCTTTCTGCAGGCGACCCTGACCTTGCCCGGCATTGCTGGTATCGTGCTGACCATCGGCATGGCGGTGGATGCCAACGTGCTGATCTTCGAGCGTATTCGAGAAGAGGCGAGGGCGGGCAGATCGGCAGTTTCCGCGATCGATGCCGGCTACAGCAGGGCGCTGGGGACCATTTTGGACGCCAACATCACCACCCTGATCGCGGCGGTCATCCTGTTCCAGCTCGGCTCCGGTCCGGTTCGCGGCTTTGCCGTGACCCTGGCCATCGGGATCTTCACCACCGTTTTCTCAGCCTTCACGTTCAGCCGGTTGCTTGTGGCCCTTTGGGTCCGTCGTCGCCGTCCGTCCAAGTTGCCGATCTGATCCGGGAGAATAACCAATGTTGCTGAGACTCGTTCCGGACAATACCCACATCAAGTTCATGTGGCTGCGGAAAGTGAGCTTTCCGTTGTCCATCCTTCTGGTCATTGCGTCTCTTGCCGGGTTCTTCCTGGTTGGGATGAACTACGGTATCGACTTCAAGGGCGGCACAATCATCGAGATAAAGACCGACGGGCCGGCCGATATCGGTGCCATTCGGTCACGCCTGTCCGCGCTTGACCTCGGCGATGTCCAGGTGCAGGAATTCGGCGGGTCGGACGACATTCTGATCCGGGTGGAAGAACAGCCCGGCGGTGAACTGGCGCAGCAATCGGTTGTCTCCCGCATCAGGACGGTCTTCGAGGACGACAATGTCGATTTCCGCCGCGTGGAAGTCGTCGGGCCGCGTGTCTCCAGCGAGTTGGCACAGGCGGGCGCCATCGCGGTGGCGGCTTCCCTGCTGGCGATTCTCTTCTACATCTGGTTCCGTTTCGAATGGCAATTCGCCGTCGGGGCGATTCTGACGACGGCGAACGACGTGGTGATCACCGTCGGCCTGTTCGTCCTGCTGCAACTGGATTTCTCGCTCTCCAGCATCGCCGCGATCCTGACGATCATCGGGTATTCACTCAACGATACCGTGGTGGTTTATGACCGGATCCGCGAGAATCTCCGCAAATACAAGAAGCGCCCGCTGACCGAACTGCTCGACATGTCGATCAACGAAACCCTGTCGCGCACGACAATGACGTCGGTGACCACGCTTCTGGCTCTGATTGCGCTCTACGCCTTCGGCGGCGAGGTGATCCGTTCCTTCACGCTGGCGATGATCTTCGGTATCGTGATCGGTACCTATTCGTCGATCTTCCTCGCCGCACCGTTCCTGATTCTGTTCAATCTTCGACCGGATGCACTGACGCCGAAAGGCGACGATGCTGAAAAGGGATCCGGCGAAGAGGCGACCGTCTGAGGATAGCCGGCAATGGAAATCAGGGACGCCCATTTCCCGGGCCGGGCCCCGCTCGATGCCTATGGCGATGGCGGGTTCCGGTTCGCTCAGATGTCCCATCGGGGCGCATTGTTATGTGTTCCGAGCGGGATATACGGTTGGGAGCTGACCGATCCGTCTCAATTTTCTCATGAAGCTTTCCTGAAGGTTTTCGAGGAGATAGCCGATATCGAGGTGCTTCTCGTTGGGACGGGAATGGATCTGGTGCCGCTTCCGGCGGATTTGAAGTCCGAATTCCGAGAGGCCGGAATTCTGGCCGACCCGATGTCGACCGGGGCTGCCGTGCGCACCTACAATGTGCTTCTTTCCGAAGACCGGGCGGTGGCTGCCGCGCTTCTGGCTGTGGACT
The DNA here is from genome assembly GCF_947496995.1 of uncultured Roseibium sp. Classification (GTDB taxonomy): domain Bacteria; phylum Pseudomonadota; class Alphaproteobacteria; order Rhizobiales; family Stappiaceae; genus Roseibium. The sequence continues at coordinate 365,989 of NZ_CANMFD010000002.1, read as the reverse complement.
GAACCTCGAGCGAAGGCCATATAGGCCCTATGACCACCGATTTTGATCATGCCGCCGAAGTGGTGCGCCGTTTTGACCGGGACCGCTACCTGAGCGCTCTGCTTGCGCCCGAGGCACACCGCCCGGCTTTGATGGCGCTTTACGCCTTCAATGCTGAAATAGGCCGTATCCGGGAAATCGTTTCCGAGCCCCTGCCGGGGGAGGTCCGTCTGCAATGGTGGCACGATCTGCTTGAGGGCACGGAGCATGGCGCAGCCGCGGCCAACCCGGTCGCCAGCGCGCTTTTGAGAACGATCGAAAAATACAATCTCCCCAGGCAGGCTCTCGTTACGATGACGGAAGCCAGGATCTTTGATCTCTACAACGATCCGATGCCCGGTTTGAACGACCTGGAAGGTTATGCGGGCGAAACGGTTTCAAGCCTCTTTCAGCTTGGCTGCCTTGTTCTTGCCGATGGCGAGGATCCGGGGACGGCGACACTCGCCGGACATGCCGGTGTCGCTTACGGTCTGACCGGCCTGATGCGCGCCTTGCCCTGGCATTCCGCGCGCCGGCAGTTGTATCTGCCGGGCGATGTGCGCTCCCGCCACAATCTTGATCCTGAAACCGTTTTCCGGGGAGAAACGACCCCCGAACTCCTTGCGGTCTTGGCGGAAATGCGCGGTCATGTCCGCCATCACCTGACCCGCGTCAGGCAGGCTGCGGCGGACGGACCGAAGGCCTGCCAGCCTGCTTTTCTGCCGCTGGTGCTTGTCGAACCGTTCCTGAAAAAGCTGGAGGTAACCGGTTTCGACCCGTTGCATCAGGTCACCGAGATTTCCCAACTGCGTCGCCAGTGGATCCTGTGGAGGGCATCGGGCAACGTTTTCGGCAGGATCTGAACACATACACCGGTCAGCAGGTCGCGCAAACGCCCTGTCTTCTGCCGATGTATTATTCCGCAGCGGCTCTTTCTACAGGCAGCTTTGACCGCCATACCTCGAAATCGGCCTTGGCCCTGTTGGTCATCGCCAGCTTTTTCGCCCTGGTCTTGTCCTTGCCCTTCAACCGTTTGCCGGTTTCATCCTTGGTCGGCGCCTCGATCGGCGGAAACAGCCCGAAGTTGACATTCATCGGCTGGAAGGAGCCGGGCTTTCCGGCACCGTCTTCCCGGGTGATATGGCCTCCGGTGATGTGGCCCAGCAAGGCGCCCATCGCTGTCGTGACCGGAGGTGGGACGATCTTCTGTCCGCGCGCTTCCATCACGGCGAACAGCCCGGCCATGCAGCCGACGCTTGAGGATTCCACATAGCCTTCGCAGCCGGTGATCTGGCCGGCGAAGCGCAGGCGCGAATCCGCCTTGAGCCTCAGACTGTCGTCGAGCACCTTCGGTGAATTCAGGAAGGTGTTGCGATGCAGGCCGCCGAGCCGCGCGAACCGTGCGTTTTCAAGTCCGGGAATCATCTTGAAAATCTCGGCCTGAGCGCCGTATTTCAATTTCGTCTGGAAACCGACCATGTTGTAAAGCGTGCCAAGAGCATTGTCCTGGCGGAGCTGAACCACGGCGTAGGCCTTGACCGTCGGATTATGGGCATTGGTCAATCCCATCGGCTTCATCGGCCCATGGCGCAGGGTTTCCCGCCCGCGCGCAGCCATCACCTCGATCGGCAGGCAGCCGTCGAAATAGGGTGTGTCGGCTTCCCATTCCTTGAAATCCGCTGTGTCACCGGCGATCAGCGCATCGATGAAAGCGTCATACTGGTCTTTGTCCAGGGGACAATTAAGGTAGTCCTTGCCGGTTCCGCCCGGACCTACCTTGTCATAGCGCGACTGGAACCAGGCCTTGGAGAGGTCGACCGAATCGAAATGCACGATCGGTGCGATAGCATCGAAAAAGGCCAGGGCGTCCTCGCCGCTTTTGTCCAGAATGGCTTTTGAAAGCGCGGGTGAGGTGAGAGGACCGGTTGCAATGATCACGCTGCTCCAGTCCTCCGGTGGCAAGCCTGCGATTTCTCCGCGTTCGATGGTGATTCCGCGATGGGATTCGAGCGCCTGGGTAACCGCAGCGGAAAAACCCTCGCGGTCCACCGCCAGAGCGCTGCCTGCCGGCACCTGATGGGCATCGGCGCAAGACATGATCAGCGAATTGAGCTGGCGCAATTCATGATGGATCAGCCCGACGGCATTTTGCTCTGAATCATCGGATCGGAAGGAGTTGGAACACACGAGTTCCGCAAGTCCATCGGTCTGATGCGCATCGGTTTTGCGAACGGGGCGCATTTCATGCAGCACGACGTCCAGTCCGGCTTGAGCGATCTGCCAGGCAGCTTCGGAACCGGCGAGACCGCCGCCAATTACATGAATGGGAGGCATGGAGTGTCCTTGGAAGTTTTTCCGGATGTCCGCATCGGCCTCAAGCCGCGATACTGCGGGTACTTGTCCTTGCGGACCTGATTACAGGCAATGCCTGCCTGCCGCAACGATTTCCGAGAATCACGTCGATAAATCCAGGACTGAAGATTGGCTGAAATTGGCGCTGGCCGAACCTGGCAACGATCCCGAGAACCTGGCAGCGGCAGAGCGCGGGCAGAATCGGTTTCGGGATAGCTTCAGACATAAAAAAACACCTGCCGGAGGGAGGAGGTTCCGGCAGGTGTTTTTGAAACTCCACGCGCGATGCGCGGAGACTTGCAGACTGAAGGTTGGGAGGAGGAACCCTTCAGACTGCGAAGCTGATTATTTTGCGGACATGCGCGCGTAGCGGGCGATGTCGGTGCGGGCAATACCCAGGTCGTCCAGTTCGCGATTGGACAGGCTGGACAGCTCGTCATAGGTCTGACGGAAGCGTTTCCAGTTATTGAATTTGCGAACAACATTATCGAGCATTGGTTAGGCCTTTCGCTATCTCATGGCCAAGGCACCGCGGATCGGCGTCTGGCCCGTTCATCTCTTATGATCGTAAGATAGATGTTTTGTGCAGTGCGAGGTAGAGGGCAAATCGCGAAGCAGGTATGCGTCAAGTGCATACTAACAAAGGGTTAATTACCTCAAAAGGAGGTTATTCGCATGCATGCAACGCATGGCTGCGGTCCATCCATGTTCGCATGTGCGAGATGGCACTCTGTCGGCAAAGTCATGACTGAAGATGGGTGGAACGAGCGGAGACGGAAATCAGGACCGAAAAGAACGAACGCCCGCCAGCGGGAGGAGGTGCTGACGGGCGTCGTTTCGACGTGACAGGGCTGGGAGGAGGATGCCCTGCGTGTCACACGTCCGTTGGCTGGGAGGAGGATGCCTCGGGACGCGATCTCTGAATTCTGTTAGCCGTTCCTGGAACGGCGCGCGACAAACTTGATGTCGCTACGGCTGATGCCAAGATCAGCCAGTTCACGGGTGGACAGGCGGGACAATTCGTCAACCGCACGGCGGTAGCTCACCCAGTTGCTGTACTTCTGACGCACAGTATCAAACATTTTCTTGTTCCTTATTAGGCGAGGCACCGAAGCGCCTCAGGCCGTCTGTTGATCTTGGATATAATTCAGTGGGTGAAATAAAAGAAGTGCCATCTCTGCATGCCTGTCATGCGTTTGGTGCAATGCAGCAAAAAATCGGCGAGATAATGCCGTTAAGTCAGGAAATGCGCGGAAAAACATTGTGATAGAATTCAGTGTGCAATGCACACTGAATCAGAAATCAGCCCTTGAACGGCTATTCCGCGGCGTCAATGGCACGCTGTGGCCGGCGTTGCAGAAGCTCCTGGAGAAAGTGCCCCGTATAGCTTTCCTTGACCTCTGCAACATCCTCCGGACGCCCGGTCGCGACAACGGTGCCGCCACCGTCTCCGCCTTCGGGTCCAAGATCTATGATCCAGTCGGCGGTCTTGATAACTTCGAGATTGTGCTCGATCACCAGAACCGTATTTCCCTGGTCCACAAGCTCGTGCAGCACGTCCAGCAATTTGGCGACGTCATGAAAATGCAGACCGGTGGTCGGTTCGTCGAGGATATAGAGCGTGCGGCCGGTCGAGCGTTTGGAAAGCTCCTTGGCGAGTTTCACGCGTTGCGCCTCCCCACCGGAAAGCGTGGTCGCCTGCTGGCCGACCTTGATGTAACCGAGGCCCACCCTGGCAAGTGTCTCCATTTTGTCCCGGACAGCCGGAACCGCGGAAAAGAAGCTGGCGCCTTCCTCCACGGTCATGTCGAGAACATCCGCAATAGACTTGCCTTTGAATTCGACCTCCAGCGTTTCCCTGTTGTACCGTCTGCCTTTGCACACATCGCAGGTAACATAGACATCGGGCAGGAAGTGCATCTCGATTTTTATGACGCCGTCGCCCTGGCACGCTTCGCAGCGCCCACCCTTGACGTTGAAGGAAAACCGCCCGGGCTGATATCCGCGCGCCTTGGATTCGGGCATGCTCGCGAACCATTCCCGGATCGGAGTGAACGCGCCGGTATAGGTGGCGGGATTGGAGCGCGGTGTCCGGCCGATGGGGGACTGGTCGATGTCGATCACCTTGTCCAGCACCTCCAGGCCCTCGATACGGTCATGCGGTGCCGGATTGTCACGCGCTCCGTTCAGACGGCGCGCGGCCGCCTTGTAGAGAGTGTCGATCAGAAACGTGGATTTTCCGCCGCCCGAAACGCCGGTAACGCAGGTAAACGTGCCGAGCGGCACGTCCACGTCGATGTCCTTCAGGTTGTTGCCGCGCGCACCGCGCACGGAAATCTGTCGCTTCTTGTTGATCTTGCGCCGTTCGTCCGGGCGCGAGATCATCTTCGTGCCTGAGAGATACGCCCCCGTCAGCGAATTGGGATTCGCCATGACCTCCGCCGGCGTTCCCTTGGCGATGATCTGTCCGCCGTGAATGCCGGCGCCAGGCCCGACATCGACCACATAGTCCGCGGTCAGCACAGCGTCTTCGTCATGCTCGACGACGATGACGGTATTGCCGAGATCGCGCAGGTGTTTCAGCGTTTCAAGCAGCCGCGCATTGTCGCGCTGGTGAAGGCCGATGGACGGTTCGTCCAGAACATAAAGAACGCCTGTCAATCCCGAGCCGATTTGCGATGCCAGGCGGATGCGCTGGCTTTCCCCGCCAGACAGCGTGCCGGATGCCCGGGACAGCGTCAGGTATTCAAGTCCGACGTCGTTGAGAAACCTGAGCCGCTCGCGGATTTCTTTCAGGATGCGGCCGGCAATTTCGGACTGCTTCGTGTTGAGCTGTGCCGGAAGCTGTTCGAACCAGTTGCTCGCCTCGCGGATGGAATATTGCGTGACATGGCCGATATGCTTGTCGGCGATTTTCACGGCGAGAGCCTCCGGCTTCAGCCGATACCCGTCGCAGGCCGGACAGGCATGGTCGGACTGATACCGGGAAAGCTCTTCGCGCACCCAGGTGGATTCAGTCTCGCGCCAGCGCCGCTCGATATTGCCGATAACGCCCTCGAAGGTCTTTTCGGTGCGGTAACTGCGCACACCGTCGTCATAGACGAACTCGATCTTGGATTTTCCCGTTCCGTGAAGGATGGCTTCGCGTACTTCAACCGGCAAGTCCTTCCAGGGCGTTGCCATCGTGACCTTGTAGTGACTGCAGATCGCTTCAAGAGTCTGAGTATAATACGGAGAGGTGGAGCCGGTTTTGGCCCAGGGCAGAACGGCCCCCTCGCGCAGTGAGAGCGAGTGATCGGGTACCACCAGGTCTTCTTCAAAGGCCAGTGTGGTGCCGAGCCCGTCGCAGGTCGGGCAGGCGCCGAAGGGGTTATTGAACGAGAAGAGCCGCGGCTCGATTTCCGCAATGGTGAAGCCGGAAACGGGGCAGGCAAACTTTTCGGAGAAAATCAGCCGTTCTGCTTCTTCCTGTTCGCCGGGCTTGTCGGCAAATTCGGCGATCGCGATACCGTCGGCCAGTCTGAGGGCCGTCTCCAGGGAGTCGGCCAGCCTGCCTGCGATATCATCGCGCACGACAATCCGGTCCACGACAACATCGATGTCGTGTTTGAATTTCTTGTCGAGGGCAGGGGCCTCGGAAATCTCGTGGAACGTGCCGTCGATCTTGACGCGCTGGAACCCCTTTTTCATGAGTTCGGCCAGCTCTTTGCGGTATTCGCCCTTGCGGCCGCGGACCATCGGCGCCAGCAGATAAAGACGAGAGCCTTCCTCCAGTTCCAGGATCCGGTCCACCATCTGGCTGATCGTCTGGCTTTCGATCGGAAGGCCCGTGGCGGGCGAATAGGGAATGCCGACGCGCGCGAACAACAGCCGCATGTAGTCGTAGATCTCGGTGACCGTTCCGACCGTGGAGCGTGGATTCCGGGAGGTGGTTTTCTGTTCGATGGAGATCGCCGGCGACAGACCGTCGATCTGGTCCACATCCGGTTTCTGCATCATCTCCAGGAACTGGCGTGCATAGGCCGACAGGCTCTCCACATAGCGGCGCTGGCCTTCGGCATAAATCGTATCGAACGCAAGCGATGATTTTCCGGATCCTGACAGCCCGGTCATCACGATCAGCTTGTCGCGCGGCAGATCGATATCGATGCCCTTGAGGTTATGTTCCCGCGCACCGCGGATTGAGATTTGTTTCAGATCAGTCATGTCGTCCGGCTTCAAGGCAGGTGAACTATCCACATGCGTTCCTGGTAGGGGAGCCGGTCTTTTTTGCCGGCACGATCTTCAATATAGGCAGAAGTTATGCAAATTCGAGGCTTCCCGCCACCGCGCAGTCTCGCATCTGCATTTGCCCGGCTTCACGGGCGGTGCGTTCCTTTGCCCGGTTGTCCCCTGGCTGAATACTCTTAAGGAACAAAAAAGGAACAATCGCCTCTCTACTCCAAAAAATCCTGTTCGACAACCTTGGTCTCCCGCCATTATTTCGACGAAATTGGAACCCCGCGGCATCTCGCAGGTTCTCTTTTCATGAATAGCAAGGGGAACGGTATTGGGGCAGGCAGGTTCATCATTTTCACGGCAACAAGGCAAAAGCAGAACCAGGCCCTGGTCTGACGCAGGAAAAACGCGAACATTCGCGCCCGTCGCCCCCTGGCCCGAATATTACGAAAAGTGGGTCCTCATCGTTACCGGGCTTTGCGTATTGGTCTTCTTGCTGACCGCTCTGGCTGTCGGTTCGGGCTTCAGCGGCAATATCGATCGTGAAGTTCTCCTGTGGTTCCGCAGTGCCGAAGACACGACGAACGCCTGGGGCCCGGCCTGGTTTGAGGAAGCGGCCGCCGAGGTCACGACACTTGGCGGCTACACGATCCTTTCCATTGTCGTCCTGCTGACCGCGGTGAGTCTTTTTCTGCTAAAGCGAATAACCGCGGCTTTTTTCCTTCTGTCTGCCGTGGTGACAGGCAGTGTTCTTTCCAGTCTCGCTAAATTGCTTTTTTCCCGGCCGCGTCCGGATCTGGTGACGCATATGGACATGACCTTCACGTCCAGCTTCCCGAGTGCCCATGCCATGGTGAGTACCTTCACATGGCTGACTCTGGCGGCGATAGCGACGCGGTTCATGCCCCGGCGCGCACTGCGCGTCTTTGCCATCGCATCGGCCGTCATGATCGCCGTGCTTGTCGGCTTGAGCCGGGTTTATCTCGGCGTCCACTGGCCGAGCGACGTGCTGGCCGGTTGGGCATTTGGCGGTGCGTGGGCGGGTATCTGCTGGCTATTGGCCAACTGGCTGGGCAAAAAATTGCCGCGGCATGAGGAACTCGGAAACGCCGAAGCGCGAACCGACACAACGGAGACTGCGAAATGAACCTGCCAGGCAACGTTATCCGCAAGCTCGCGCGCGCCGGCTACACTTCCCGAGGCGTGGTCTACCTGATCATCGGCGTTCTGGCGTGCTTTGCCGCCGTCGGGGCAGCCGAAACCACCAACACCAAGGGCGCTCTGCAACACCTTCTGAGCCAGCCCTTCGGCCATGCTCTCCTCGGAGCTCTGGTCGCAGGTCTGTTCGGCTATGTCGTCTGGCGGCTCGTGCAGGCGATTTTCGATGCGGATGATCACGGTCACTCGCTCAAGGCTCTGACCATTCGCGCCGGTCTGCTTGCAAGCGCCTTTACCTATGCGACGCTCGCGGTTTACGCACTCTCCAGAATGGGGGTGTTTTCAGGTGGTTCGTCAGGTGGCGGAGGCGGCGTCGCGCAAACCCTCAGCGGGTTCATTGGCTCCCGCACGGTTGCGATCGGCATGGCCGCCATATTCGTCGGAGTAGGCGGCGCGCATTGCTGGAAAGCGGTGACAATGAAATTCGAAGATCATCTTCAGGCCGGCGAGGAAACGATGCGGATCCTGCGTCCGATTTCCGTAATAGGTCTGCTGGCACGCGGTATCGTTTTCTTCATTCTGGCGTTCCTCCTGTTCTACCGCGGTCTGAGCGCCGGTGACGGCGGCGGCGGCCCTCCGGATATCGAAGACGCGCTGCGGTTCATGCAGGAGCTTCCCATGGGGTGGCTGATCCTGACGGTCATGGGCGCAGGGATCGTACTCTTTGCGGTCTATTCCTTCTGCGAGGCATACTGGCGGCGTGTGAACGTCGCCTGACCGGAAAGCTTCAGAGCTGAAGCTTTCGGTGCGCAATCTCGGGTCTTCGCTCTCAACGCCCTTGGTTGCCCTTGACAGAGGTATCGCGGGAGTGGAACATTTGCGGAACAAAAATACCTTGTGGATTATGGGGGCATCCATGCGCCTCAGGAGGCCTATCCTGTAAGGTGTCGGCCAATTTTGAGGCGCGGGAACGCGCTGAACAGTCTTAGGAGTTCAGGTATGGCGGGCAGCGTCAACAAAGTTATCTTGGTCGGCAATCTGGGTGCCGATCCCGAAATCCGCCGGACGCAGGACGGCCGTCCAATCGCCAATCTGCGCATTGCCACATCGGAAAGCTGGAAGGACCGCAACACCGGTGAGCGGCGCGAGCGGACTGAATGGCACAGGGTGGTGATCTTCAATGAGGGACTTTGCAAGGTTGCGGAAAACTATCTCCGCAAAGGCGCCAAGGTTTACATCGAAGGTCAGCTCCAGACCAGGAAGTGGCAGGATCAGTCCGGCCAGGACAAGTATTCCACGGAAATCGTGCTTCAGGGCTTCAACTCCACTCTGACCATGCTCGATGGGCGCGGCGAGGGCGGTGGCCAGCCGGGCGGCCTGCCTGACTACGGCAGCGAACCTCAGGGCGGCGGCGGATCCGGCGGTTATGGCGGCGGCTCAAGCGGCGGTGGCTTCGGCGGTCCGTCCAGTGGCGGTGGTGGCGGCTTCGGCGGTCCCTCCGGCGGTGGCGCCGGACCGATGGACGACGAAATTCCGTTCTAGAGCGTGTCGCGTTCAAGCGGATTCATGGGTTCAGGAAGACGCCCGAGGCAACGTTTGCATTGCAAATGTGTTCGGGCGAATTCCTGAATTCAATTCAGCGTGACATGTTCTTTAGGATTTCTCTTCAGGTCACAGGACTGCCCTGAATTTGCGGGGCAGCTCTGTGACCTCAATCACCCACGGCGGGGTCATATGGTGTGGTCGGATCGTCCACGCCCTCGTAGTACTCCTTGGAGTTGCCGAGACCGCAGTGGTAGACGGCATCCTCCGCGCGGCTGTCGCCACCGGTGATCGGAGCGCCATTGTGGTGAGCCAATTCGTGAATAATGGTCGCCAACACCATCCAGCGTCCCATGTTGAAGGCCCGGTCGCCGACGGCGATCTCACCGGTTGGAACGTGAATTTGGCCATACAGCGGTGAAAGTGTCGGTCCGTAATTCACCCAGATGCTGCTGTCACCGATCATGTCGGACAGACTGCGTCCCCTGGGCAGCGTGCGGAAATAGGCATTGCAGCCCGGCATGGATTTCACCATCTTGAACAGCTTGTTGCGTGCCCATTTGAGCTTGCTGTACTGAGCCGAGTCGAAACGGGTGTAGTTCCAGATCGGTGAGGAATGATCTCCGACGTTGAATTGAAACGGCATCTGCGCGCTCCCTGAGATGTTTCACGTTTTCGTGAGCCATATTTACGCAAGGCTGATCCTTGCCGGCGTGACAGGCATCACGAATTGGAGCAATCGGTTCGAAAAGGTCTCGGCCACCTCGGGCCGGCCTTTCAAAATTCCCTGATTTTCTGGCATTGAAATGAAATATCGGCGGCTGGCCTCTGTCCAGTGGCCAACCCGGAACGATGTGACGGCTCGGCATATTCGTCACACATTATTGAATTCAAAACCTGTGTACGGCCGCGAGCCTTAACCAACTCAAGAAGCCTGTTATAGTAAAAACCGATTTGATGATCGCGACGGGAATCGGTTTTCGGCAACTTTGCCATCAAAAAGACACGGCGCCTGACACAAGTCCCGACTGCCTTTGAAGCCGGGATGCCCTCGTCGGGGCGGAAAAATGAACAGTTCCGCTTGACCGGACGTGGCTTCGGGCGCGAACAAATTTTTAAATTGCGGGTTTGAAACAATGCGAGCGAACGAAATGGAACTGGGTAAGGGCACCGGCGGGAATTGTGTCGGCGGGTTGGCGAAACGGTCCCGGACTGTTGTTGGCAATTCCATCAAGGCGGGCCTGATGGCGACGGTGATCGCTTCCGGCTTCAGTATCGCCACCGTGGAACCCGTCGCCGCTCAGGGCCTGTTCCAGCGCCTGTTCAATCCCGAGGCTCATCGCCGGCAGCGTGAGCGTGAACGGCAGGGAGATCTCCGCGAAAAGGCGGCATCGGTAAAGGTATCCGCGCCGCGTTACCTCAACTATTCCGCGGACGTGTGGAAGAAGGTTTCCCTTTCCGAGCTTTCCGAGAAGAAAACGGCCGAAATCCAGCCCGACGTCCAGACGGCTGAGACCGGCGACGCTGCCACCGTCAGCACGGACACCACTCCGGCTGCACCGGTGGTGCTGACCGCCTTCGACAAGGCGCGGCCTGCGCTGGAAGATATGACACTGACTGTTCTGCCGGAAGTGGGCGAGGCGGTGATTGCCTTCTACCGGGAGCATCCCGATTTTGTCTGGGTGGAAGACGGCAGGGTAACTGCACGGGCTGCCGCTGCGCGTCGGGGCTTGAGCGAGGCGGGCAAATATGCCCTGAACCCGGACGACTATTTTGTCGCGCTGCCGTCGGTGGCCGGCCTGAACGGAGCGGAGCGCGATGCAGCTCTGATGCGCTTTGAAATGGACCTGAGCGCTGCGGTGCTCACCTATGTTCTCGATGCAAAGCGCGGCCGGGTCGATCCGAACCGGATTTCGCAATATCACGACCTGCCGCGGCACAAGGTTGACCTGGTCGCTGCAATGGAGAGCTTCGCATCCACCGAAGCCCCCGGGCAGGTGCTGGACACCGCTCAGCCGCAGAACGATCATTTCCGGAAACTGACCGCCGAACTGGCGCTCCTGAAAGCCGAAGACGAAGAGACCGATCAAATCGTCATCGCGCCGGGTACCTTTCTGAAAGCCGGAAAATCCAGCCCCGAGATGAAGAACATTGTCGCGGCGATCGAAAAGAATGCTTCCCCGGAACTCAAGGCTGCACACGCCGAGACGCTGGAGGCTTACGACGAGTCGGAGCTTTACACTCCGGAACTGGTGGAACTGGTCAAGGCCTTCCAGAAGGAACTCAAGCTGACACCGGACGGTATCGTCGGCAAGAACACCATCAACGCGATGGTCGGCGAAACCAATGCGGCCAGGATCGCCAAGGTTGAACTGGCGATGGAACGCAGCCGCTGGATTCCCGAGGAACTGGGAGAGCGCAAGGTCTTCATCAACCAGGCAGCCTACACGGCCACCTATACGGCGCCCGGAGAGGTTCCCTTGTCGATGCGCGTCGTGGTGGGCAAGAAATCCAACCAGACCAACTTCTTCTACGACAAGATCGAGATCGTCGAATACAACCCCTACTGGGGCGTTCCCTATTCGATCATCGTCAACGAGATGCTTCCGAAGCTGGCGAATGACCCGAGCTATCTCGACCGTGCCGGTTACGAGGTCTCGACACCGGGCGGCCGCAAGGTCTCTTCGGCAGCCGTGGACTGGTATGCGGTTGCCTCGAAACAGCAATCCGTCAACGTCCGCCAGTATCCCGGCAGATCCAACGCGCTCGGCGAAGTGAAGATTCTCTTTCCGAACAAGCACCATATCTACATGCACGATACGCCGTCGAAGAGCCTGTTCAACAAGGACGCACGCGCTTTCAGCCACGGCTGCATCCGCCTGCACGACCCCAAGGCCATGGCGGCAGCGGTTCTCGGAAAGTCGAAGGACTACGTGACGTCGCGGATTGCCGCGGGTCAGAACGAGCAGGAAAAGGTTACCGGCGATATCCCGGTCTATGTGTCCTATTTCACCGCATGGCCTGAACTTGACGGCAGCATTTCCTACTACACGGATGTCTATGACCGTGACCGGTACCTTCTCAAGGCCCTCGAGAAGACCGAAGCCGCCCGTGCCAAGGCCAGAACATCCTGATCTTCTTCACGATTTGAGAAAAACCGCCGGACCATGTCCGGCGGCTCAGATAGCTGACAAACCTTCAATTCGTCATCCCGGACGCAGCGTAGCGAAGATCCGGGATCGGTGAGTTGAAGGTTGTCTGTTGAAGGGTCCCAGCTGCAAAAATGACTTGTTGCTCACCGGTCCCAACTCGCGCTTCACTTGGCCGGGATGACGGTGGTAAAGCCATGGCGCTGTAATCAGTCTGAACCGCCGAACGATGTCCGGCGGTTTTTTCATTTCAGGATTTGCCTTCAAGGCAGTCGGCGAGGGACTGCGACAGGTTCTCGAGCAGTTCCGGATAGAGGTCCGGACCGTTGGTCAGGCTGGTGCCCAGCGGATCGAGTGTTGCCTTGCGCGCTGTACTGCCTTCAAGAACCACATCGACAAGTTTTGCATCGAATTGAGGTTCCTGGAACACGCAGCTCACACCCAGATCCTTGATTTCTTCCCGCACTTCGGAAATCCGGTCGGCGCTCGAAAGTGCTTCGGGCGACAAGGTGATCGCTCCACTTGCCTCGATGTCGAAGTGATGTTCGAAGTGGTGGTAGGCGTCGTGAAACACGACGAACTTGCTGCCTGAAAGCGGCTCAAGCTGTTTTGCGATCTTCTCGTTCAGCGCCTCCATGCGCGCCGTGAACTTCGCTGCATTCTCCTTGTAGGTGTCCGCATTTTCCGGATCGATACCTGCCAGGGTTTCCGCCATGATACCGGCAATCGCTACGCCGTTGTCCGGGTTCAGCCAGATATGCGGATCGAATGTCTCGCCGTGTCCGGCGTGATGCTCCTCATGTCCATCTTCGTGACCTTCGTGACCTTCGTGTTCTTCATGGTCCTCGTGGCCTGCATGCTGTTCATGATCGTCATGGTCCGCGTGGCCGTCATGGTCTGCATGTTCCTCATGGTCGTCATGATCGGCGTGGTCCGCATGGTCATCGTGCCCTTCATGATCGTCATGATCCGCATGTCCCTCTTGATGGTCTTCGCCGTCTTCATGTCCATGATCGTGAGCGTCGAAATTCGCGCCTTCGCGAATCTTCAGATGCTCTATGCCGGCCGCGTCCATGAGTTCCACGACCTTTGCATTTTCAGCCATGGAGGAAATTGGCTTGGCAAGCGACGGCGCAAGTTCCGGCCCGACCCAGAACACCACGTTCGCGCCCTGCAGCAGAAAGGCCTGGGAAGGCTTCAGGGCGAAACCATGTGGAGAAGCTGCCCCATCGATCAGGATGAGCGGTTTGCCGACCCCGTCCATGACGGCAGAGGTGATGGAATGCAGAGGCTTGATGGTCGTGACTACGGCAGGAGCGTCCGCAGTTGCGGATGTCGCGGTGGCTGCGAGGCACAACGCTACGCTCGACAGGAAAAGACCGCGTCGGCTTACGCTCGGCAGCGTTTTTTGAAAGGAAAAGATCTTCATTGGGTGGGCTTCCGATGGAGTGTTACTTTATAACATGTAACTGTATAACGTTTCCGGTATTCAGGCGCAAGGCCGTATCCACGGATTGTTCCTGAACCTCGACGCTTGGTTTGTTGGGCGGGCAGGGATAAGGTAATAAAAACACTGACGGATCAGTTGCTTCATGCCTGCCAGCACAGACCTCGACACGGAAAACTACCTAAAATCGTTTCCACCCAAAGCCGCCCGGCTGATCGTCACCATTTACGGCGATATTGTCGAACCGCGTGGCGGGGTGCTCTGGATGGGCGATCTCATCACTCTGTGCGCGGGATTTGGCGTCAATGAATCCCTTGTCCGCACGGCGGTTTCCCGCCTGGTTTCCACGGGACAGTTGAAAGGCGAAAGGGAAGGGCGGCGGAGCTATTATGCGCTGACGCCCCGGGCGCGCGAGGAATACCATCTGGCGGCCGAGCTGTTTTTCGGCCCCGTCGATGGTGAGTGCGGCTGGCTCATTACCCATTGCGCGGAAGAAATCCGGCAATCGGAATTGCTGAGCCACGGTTTCGCACACGCAGGCGGCGATTTTTATATCGCCGCTGACCGGCCTGGCCGGCCGGTGGGCGGAGCAACCTTTCGATCCACAGCATTGCAGCCGAATGCGTCGGAAATGGAAGCGCTGCTGACCACCGCATTCGATCTCGGCGCACTGTCCCGGGCCTACAAGGATTTCGTCGGTCAGTTCGAGCCCATGGCAATTGTTCTGAAAGGCGACCTCGACGGACGCGCGGCACTCCTTCTCAGGCTCGCCCTGGTCCATGCCTATCGGGAGATACGTCTGAACGATCCCCGTTTGCCGCCTTCCGTCTTGCGGCAGGACTGGCCGGGATCCGCCGCCCACCGCCTGTTTGCCGAACTGTATATCGGACTTTCAGCGGCCGCCGACGACTATATCGGGCAGCATCTTTTCAATCGCAACGGCCCGCTGCCGCAAAATACGGGTGACGTAAGATCCCGTCTGATGTCGCTGGCCACAAGGAGCGAGCGGGAGCCTTTGTCATGAGTAAAAAACCGGTGACCCCGAAAAGCATCACAAAAAATTTGATAAAATAACTTTTTATGTGATGCTTTGTGCGGTATCCTTCCTCATCTTCAACATGACGGGAGGAGGCGTCATGTATGCCCAGATGGTGACTACCGATGCGAACCGGGTGCGCGACATTTCGGAAATGTCCGAAGAAGAGCGCGCGTTTCAGGAGCGCATCGATCGCGGTGAGAAGATCGAGCCGACCGACTGGATGCCGGAGGGCTATCGCAAGACGCTGATCCGTCAGATCGGCCAGCATGCGCATTCGGAAATCGTCGGTCAGCTTCCAGAAGGCAACTGGATTACCCGCGCCCCGACGCTGGAACGCAAGGCGATCCTTCTGGCCAAGGTTCAGGACGAAGCCGGCCACGGGCTCTATCTTTATTGCGCGGCGGAGACGCTTGGTGTCAGCAGGGACGAGCTGATCGAGCTGCTGCACGCCGGCAAGATGAAATATTCCTCCATTTTCAACTACCCGACGCTCACCTGGGCGGATATCGGCGCTGTCGGCTGGCTGGTGGACGGTGCTGCGATCATGAACCAGGTGCCGCTGCAGCGGACCTCCTTCGGTCCTTATTCACGGGCCATGGTCCGGATCTGCAAGGAGGAGAGTTTTCACCAGCGCCAGGGCTTCGACATCATGATGAAGATGGCGAACGGCACACCTGCCCAGCACAGGATGGCCCAGGATGCGCTGAACCGGTTCTGGTATCCGTCACTGATGATGTTCGGTCCCTCCGACAAGGATTCCGTGCACTCCGCCCAGTCCATGTCCTGGAAGATAAAGATCAACACCAATGACGAACTGCGCCAGAAATTCGTCGATCAGACCGTGCCGCAGGCCGAGTATCTGGGGCTCACTGTTCCGGACGAACACCTGAAGTGGAATGAGGAAAAAGGCGGCTACGACTTCTCCGAACCCGACTGGAGTGAATTCTTCGAGGTTCTGAAGGGCAATGGCCCCTGCAACAAGGAGCGGCTGGATGCCCGGATCAAGGCCTGGGAGGACGGTGCCTGGGTGCGGGACGGCCTCATGGCCCATGCGGACAAGAGGGCAGCGGCCCGGACAGCAGCGGAGTAGGACCAGATGACCGGTACACATATCGCCGAATTGAACGTCGCGCGGCTCAAATACGAAATCAACGATCCGCGGGTCGCAGACTTCGTCAACAATCTCAACCGGGTGAATGCCGCTGCCGAGCGCAGCGAAGGCTTCGTCTGGCGTCTGAAAGAGGAAGCCGGCGACTATTCGGTGGTCGTTGATGACGACCCGAGGATCATCCCCAATCTCTCCGTCTGGGAAAACGTCGAAAGTCTCGAGAATTTCGTCTTCAAGACCATCCACAAACGGATCTACGAGCGACGTGCAGAATGGTTCGGGATGATGGAAAAGATGCATTTCGTCATGTGGCCGGTAGAACACGGACACCAGCCCACACTTGAAGAAGCCTGGGACAGGCTGGCTCATCTGAACACGCACGGATCGACCGATCTGGCCTTTGGCTGGGACCATGTTCCCACGGCCAATCTGTGGCGCTCCGCCCGCTGTGAAACTTCGGCGGCGTAACCGGCCTTCTGGGAGAAAATACAATGAAAAAGGAATGGCCACTCTGGGAAGTGTTTATTCGCGGACAGCACGGTCTCAATCACCGTCATGTCGGATCGCTTCACGCTCCGGACGCCGAAATGGCGATCAGGAATGCCCGCGATGTCTATACGCGCCGAAAGGAAGGCGTTTCCATCTGGGTGGTTCCTTCCGCGCAGATAACGGCATCCGACCCTGGGAACAAGGAAGCCCTGTTCGAGCCTGCGACGGACAAGATCTACCGGCACCCGAGTTTTTATGACATTCCGGATGAAGTCGGGAAAATGTGATGGTGACGAGGAGCGAACATATCGCGAGCGATATTCTGTTCGAATGGTTGCTGCGCAGGGGCGATACCGCGCTTATTCTCGGTCATCGGGTTTCGGAGTGGTGCGGGCATGCACCTGTTCTGGAGGAAGATATCGCACTGGCGAATATCGCGCTCGATCTGATCGGACAATCGCGTCTCTGGCTCGGCTATGCAGGCGAAGTGGAAGACAAGGGGCGCGGTGAGAACGAGCTTGCCTATCTGCGCGATGCCTGGCACTTCCGCAATGTCCTGCTCGCCGAACAGCCGAACGGCGATTTCGGCAATACCCTCATGCGCCAATTCCTGATTGACGCCTGGCAGGACGCTCTTCTGGAAGCGCTCAAGTCGTCCGCAGATGAGCGGATCGCCGAAATCGCGGTCAAGGCCGGGAAGGAAGTCGCATATCATCTCGACCGGTCCTCGGATCTGGTGATCAGGCTGGGAGACGGAACGCCGGAAAGCCACCGTCGCATGCAGGATGCTCTGGATACGCTCTGGCCCTACGTCGGTGAAATGTTCGTGGCCGATGCGGTCGATGAGGCGATGGCGGAGGCCGGTCTGGCGCCCGACCCGCAAACCCTGAAACCGGGTTGGGAAGAGACCGTCGCAGCAGTTTTCAAACAGGCGACCCTGACGCAGCCGCAATCGGATTTTGCCCACAAGGGCGGCCTGACCGGCCGGCATTCGGAACATCTCGGCCATCTCCTGTCGGAGATGCAGTTCCTGCAAAGGGCCTATCCTGGCGCGACGTGGTGAAGTGATGCAGGTTTCAACCGACACGGTCTGGCAGTGGCTTTCGGAAGTCCCCGATCCGGAAATCCCTGTGATTTCCCTGACCGATCTCGGGATCATCCGCGATGTCAGCTGGGACGAGGATACTCTCGTGGTCACGGTGACACCGACTTACACGGGCTGTCCGGCGACGTCGGTAATCAATCTCGACATCGAAACCAAACTGCGTTCCTGCGGCATCGACGATCTGCGTCTTGAACAGAAGCTCACCCCTGCCTGGACGACGGACTGGCTGACTGCCGAGGGACGCGAAAAACTGCGCCAATACGGCATCGCGCCGCCTGCGGAGGAGCAGGCACAGAGAGGCGGGGGAACCGACGCAAGGGTCGCGAGACTAACTGGTCTGAAGAACCTCGTGGTTGCCTGTCCGCGCTGCGGATCGCAGAACACGGAAAAGATAAGCCAGTTCGGTTCGACCCCTTGCAAAGCCGCTTACCGGTGCCGGGCCTGCCTGGAACCCTTCGATTATTTCAAATGCCACTAACCGCAGGCTCACTGCTGTTTCCGGGAGGAACGACATGTCACGCTTTCATGCCCTGACCGTCACGGAGGTGGTGCCGGACACGCGCGACAGCGTCATCGTGACCCTGCGGCCGCAAACGGAAGACGTGGATATCTTCCGGTTCACCCAGGGACAGTATCTCACCTTCCGCCGAGATTTTGACGGCCATGAGGTCCGCCGCTGCTATTCGATTTGCGCCGGCACCGAAGAAGGCGCTCTGAAGGTGGGCATCAAAAGGGTCGACGGCGGGGCATTTTCCTGCTGGGCCAATGAAAATCTCAAACCGGGCGACACCGTCGAAGCGATGCCCCCGCTCGGCAGTTTCTTCGCTCCGGTCGAACCGGCGAGCGCAAAGTTCTATCTCGGATTTGCCGGCGGGTCCGGTGTCACGCCCGTTCTGTCGATCCTGAAAACAGTGCTGGCGCGAGAGCCGAACTCCCAGTTCACGCTGATTTATGCCAATCGCCAAGTCTCTTCGATCATGTTCCGCGAGGAACTGGAAGGTCTCAAGAACAGGTATCTGGGCCGCCTGCAGATCATCCATATCCTGAAGAGCGACGCGCAGGACACTGACCTGTTTTCCGGCCGGGTGGACGCGCAAAAACTCGATGAACTGCTTGAAACCCTGATCGACCCAGAGGACATCGATCTTGCGTTCCTGTGTGGTCCGCACGGCATGATGGAAACGGTGCGTCAGGGGCTTGAAAGACACGGCGTTGCCACGGACCGGATCAAGCAGGAACTTTTCAAGTCCGACCAGCCTGGCCGTCTTCCGGTCAATCAGACCGCAATTGCCTCTGATGAAAAATCCAGGGAAGCCGACCTGAAGCTGACCCTCGACGGCACCACGCGGGACATTCACATGGAACCCGGTGAGAGCATTCTCCAGGCCGCTCACAGGAACAATATCGATGCGCCATATTCCTGCTGCGCCGGTGTCTGTTCGACCTGCCGTGGCAGACTGCTGGAGGGGGAAGTCGAAATGGCGGCCAATCACGCGCTTGAGGACGATGAAATCCGCGACGGTTACATCCTGACCTGTCAGTCCCGCCCACTCACCAAACGCCTTGTTCTCACCTACGACGCCTGAACACAGGGGAACGGTTTCCGTACCCTGAGGTCTTCAATCTTCAGACTGGATTTGCTTCATGACTTTGGTCACACAAAACGTGCGCGTTCTGGAAAGCTGGCTGGCCGGACGCTGGCAAACCGGGAAAGGCGAGGGCAAGGCGCTTCTCGACGCCTCGACTGGCAAACCTGTCGCCAGTATCGACGCTTCCGGTCTCGATTTGGGCGAAGCGCTTGCCTATGGCCGGGAGGTCGGCGGCAAGGCTCTTCGAAAGATGACCTATCATGAGCGCGCGCTGATGCTGAAGACGCTGGCGCAATCGCTGATGGAGAACAAGGAGCTTTTCTATGAGGAGAGCTTTGCAACCGGCGCAACCCGCAAGGACAGCTGGATCGACATCGAAGGCGGCATAGGGACGCTCTTCGCCTTCTCATCCAAGGCCCGCCGGGAAATTCCGAACACGAGGGTGTTCGTGGAAGGCGCGGTCGAACCGCTTTCCCGGGACGACACGTTTTCAGGACAGCATATCCTGTCGCCCTTGCGCGGAATTGCCGTCCACATCAATGCGTTCAACTTTCCCTGCTGGGGCATGCTGGAAAAGATCGCGCCCGCTTTAATCGCGGGCGTTCCCTGTCTGGTGAAGCCAGCCAGCCAGACCGCCTATGTGACGGAACGCATGGTGCGGCATATCCAGGAAAGCGGAATCCTGCCGGACGGAGCGCTGCAGCTGCTTTGTGGGTCGGCCGGCGATCTCATCGATCATGTCAGCGATCAGGACGTGGTGACCTTCACCGGGTCCGCCTCGACCGGTCAGATGCTGCGTGGTCATCCGGCGATCATCCGCAATTCGGTCCGCTTCACCATGGAAGCCGACAGCCTGAACGCCGCCGTTCTGGGACCGGACGCAAAACCGGGTGAGCCGGAGTTCGATCTGTTCGTTAAGGAAGTTGTCCGGGAGATGACCGCCAAGGCTGGTCAGAAATGTACCGCGGTCCGGCGCATCATCGTTCCAAGGGTATCTGTTTCCGCCATCGCGGAGGCTCTCAACCAGCGATTTGCCCGTCAGGTGATCGGCGATCCCCGGCAGGAAAACGTGACCATGGGGCCTTTGGCGTCACTCGGTCAACGGCAGGAGGTTCTGGAACGTATCGCGGATCTCAAGGCCGAAGCCGAGTTGATTTCTCCCGAAAACGGCAATCTACCGGAGGAGGGCGCTTTCACTTCTCTCGTGCTGCTTCATTGCGAAAAGCCCCTTTCCTCGGACGCCGTACATTCCATTGAGGCCTTCGGGCCGGTGGCAACACTCATGCCTTACGATGAAATCGAGGAAGCGGTTGAGCTGACGCGCAAGGGCAAGGGCTCGCTTGTCGCCTCCATGTTTACCGATGACCCGTCGGTGGCGGAGGAAATGGTTCTCGGCATGGCGCCGTTCCATGGCCGCGTGATGATCGGCAATCGCCAGAGCGCCAAATCGTCGACCGGACACGGATCCCCCTTGCCGATGCTGGTTCATGGTGGGCCCGGCAGGGCCGGAGGCGGGGAGGAGCTTGGCGGCATCCGGGCCATCAAGCATTACATGCAGCGCACTGCCGTCCAGGGAGCCCCGCATCTCTTGGGCGCCGTGACGGGCAAGTGGGTCACAGGTGCTCCGGGCCGCACGGACAGCCAGCATCCGTTCCGCAAGTCGCTTGCCGAACTGAAGATCGGCGACCGGCTGATGACGAAATCCCGGACCGTGACGCTTGAGGATATCGAACACTTCGCCACCTTCACCGGCGATACGTTCTACGCCCATATGGATGAAGACGCTGCAAGGCGGAATCCGTTCTTCGAGGGCCGCGTCGCACACGGCTATCTCATCGTCTCCTTCGCTGCAGGCCTTTTTGTCGACCCGGATGAGGGACCTGTCCTCGCCAATTACGGCGTCGATAACCTGCGCTTTCTCACGCCGCTGAATGCGGGAGACGACTTGAAGGCGCAATTGACGGCCAAGGAAATCTCGCCGCGGATTACAGCCGATTACGGCGAAGTCAGATGGGACTGTCTCGTGACCAACCAGAAGGACGAACCCGTTGCGCACTACGACGTCCTGACACTTGTTGCAAAGGAATGGTCGGGGAAAAGAACGTCATAAAAAAGGAGCGGGCGAGCCGGACAGGAATTCGGCTGCATGTTTCGGGGAACTTTTCCGTCACCGGTGGGTTGAGCCCATATGGAAACACGTATCTACAAGCTCACGCCCTCAGCCGCCGACTGGGACCCGAACTGGGATCTTGCGAAAAATCAGGGTGAAGTGATCGTTCGGGCGCAATCTCCGGCAGACGCCCGCATTGTGGCGAGTGAGGCGGAGCCTGATTTTCTGGACACGGGCGGTAAGCCCGCTGAAGGTGCATCAACGAGGAATGCCAGCGCTTTTCGCGATGAAAAGCTCTATGCCGTAGCGGAGCTTTCGAGCAGCGAGTTTTCTGCCGAAGGCCCGCGTGAACTGCTCCGGGGATCGATCGGAAACCCGCTCAAAGCCGGCTTTTCTTCCTGATCAGTTTTTCGGCCGGTTGTCCACCACCCGCTTGGCCTTGCCAGCGGAGCGTTCAACCGCGCCGGGTTCGGTCACGTTGATCACAGCCGATACGCCGACGACGCTCTTGATGTGATGCGCCAGCTCCTTGGAAGATCGCGCGCGCTGGTCTCCCGAAGCGGCTCCGGGCAGGGCCTCCACATGGACCGTCATCACGTCAAGGCGATCCGCCTTTTTCAGTTCGATCTGGAAGTGCGGCGACAGCCCCTTGCATTTCAGGATCTGTTCCTCGATCTGTGTCGGAAACACATTCACTCCCCTCAGGATGATCATGTCGTCCGAGCGACCGGTCACCTTTTCCATCCGCCGCATGCTGCGCGCCGTACCCGGCAGCAACCGGGTCAGGTCGCGGGTGCGATAGCGGATCATCGGCAGGCCTTCCTTTGTGAGGGTGGTGAACACGAGTTCGCCGATTTCCCCGTCGGGCAGCACTTCGCCCGTCTCCGGGTCGATGATTTCCGGATAAAAATGATCTTCCCAGATATGCAGGCCGTCCTTGGTCTCCACACATTCGTTGGCAACGCCCGGACCCAGAATTTCGGACAGTCCGTAAATATCGACGGCATGCATGTCGAAGGCCTGTTCGATTTCGCGGCGCATGGAATTTGTCCAGGGCTCGGCCCCAAAAACACCCACGGCGAGCGAACTTTCCCTCGGATCGATTCCCTGGCGGCGGAATTCGTCCAGAATGGACAGCAGATAGGACGGGGTCACCATGATGATGCGGGGTTTGAAATCCTGGATCAGGGTGACCTGGCGCTCGGTCATTCCCCCGGACACGGGAATGACGGTGCAGCCCAGCTTTTCAGCGCCGTAATGCGCACCGAGACCGCCGGTGAAAAGACCGTAGCCATAAGCGACGTGGATGATGTCGCCGGCGCGGCCGCCGGCAGCGCGGATCGAGCGGGCGACGAGATTGGCCCACATTTCGATATCGTTGGCCGTATACCCGACTACGGTCGGCTTGCCGGTGGTTCCAGAAGACGCATGAATCCGCACGATCTTGTCGCGCGGAACCGCGAACAATCCGAAAGGGTAGTGATCCCTGAGGTCGGACTTTGCCGTGAACGGGAACCTGGAGAGATCGCTCAGCGTCTTCAGGTCGGAAGGGTGAACACCTTTGGCGTCAAATCGCTCCCTGAAAAAGGGAACGTTTTCATAGGCATGGCTGAGCGACCATTTCAGGCGCTCCAGTTGCAACGCGCAGAGTTCGTCCCTGGATGCCGTTTCAACAGGTTCCAGATCACCGGGCCGCGGAGCCAGATCTTCCATGATGTCCTCCCAAAAGCCGGACGCAAGGGTCCGTCTCTCCTACTCAGGCAATATCGTGCCTTTTGTTGTTCTTGAATTGCCGCGGAATTCGGCAATCGTATCGCCGTTCTGATTTTCTATCGTCACATCGTAAAGACCTGACCGGCCCTGCCGGGACCGTTCGCGCGCCGTGGCGGTCAGCCGGTCGCCCAGATGGGCCGGTGCCAGAAAGGTGATCGAGCACTGCTGCGCGACCGTGACCTGGTTGTAGGTGTTGCAGGCAAAGGCGAAGGCGCTGTCGGCAAGGGTGAAGAGATAGCCGCCGTGACAAGTTCCATGGCCGTTGGTCATGCTTTTGGACACGTTAACCGACATCACCGAATGGCCCGGAGCGATATGGTCCAGGCTGAGGCCGAGGTCCTGCGATGCAGTGTCCTGCGACCACATCCGTTGCGCACAGGCTCTGGCGAGGTCTTCATGCGTCATTCAACTCTCCGAAAACATGTCGTCAGGAACCGGAGAACCGGGCCTGGCGTTTTTCCAGAAACGCGGCGACGCCTTCCCGGTAGTCGGATGTCCGCCCGGCCAGACGTTGCGCATCGCGTTCCGCATCGAGATGACTGTCGAGAGACTGGACCGACGCATCCTGAATGAGCTGTTTTGTCAGCGCCAGGCCGCTGGTCGCACCGCCTGCGAGTTGCCCGGTAAACGTCCTGGCTTCCTTGAGGAGTTCCATGTCGGGCACGGCCTTCCAGATAAGGCCCCAACTTACCGCCATTTCGGCACTGAGCGGGTCACCCGTCATTGCCAGCGCCTTGGCACGCGCTTCGCCGATCAGCCGCGGCAGAAACCATGTTCCGCCGGAATCCGGCACCAGTCCGATTTTGGAAAACGCCTGGATGAAACGCGCCGAATGGGCTGCCAGGACGATATCGCAGGCCAGCGCAATATTCGCGCCGGCTCCGGCGGCGACCCCGTTGACGGCGCAGACAACCGGTTTCGGCAACGCACGTATCTGGCGGACGAGCGGGTTGTAGAGGGTTTCAAGCGTAAGCCCCAGATCCGGCGCTTCGCTTCCCCCGCGCATGTCCCGGTCTGAAAGATCCTGACCGGCGCAAAAGGCGCGTCCGGCACCCGTCAGCAGAACGGCGCGAATGTCATCATCCGATTGCGCCTCGTCCAGGCATTGGCGCAATTCATGATGCATGGTTTCGTTGAAGGCGTTCAGCCGGTCCGGGCGGTTGAGGGTTATAAGGAGAAAGCCGTCCTGCCGCTCCGCCAGCACCGTTTGTGTGTCAGCCATTCGCTCCTCCCAAAGCGTCACAAGTTTTTGTGAAAGTGCTAAATTTGTGTGACATTAATGCACGATGGGCGGCTCCGGTCAAAGCCGGAATAGATCTTTTTTCACACGGGCCGCGCAGAGCGGCAAAATGGCGGTCATGCCGCAATCGTTCAGGACATCCGGTCCGGGAAAATGCCGGATACATCCGTAGCGTAACAGACCGTTGTCCCGGTGAGCGCAGTGCAGCGCCGGGACAACGTGAGACCGATTCCCCCGCAGGGCTCGGGGGAACTTATTGCGTTTACAGAACCGCGCGTACTGCCTTGCCTGTGGCGGCAACGACCTGGTCGATCTCTGCTTCCGTAATACACAGCGGCGGCGCGAATCCGAGGATATCGCCCTGGGGCATCGCCCGTCCGATGACGCCTTCCTTCAAAAGAGCGGCCGCCACTTGCGGTCCGACCTTTTTGGCAGGGTCGAAGAAGGCCCGGCTGTCCCTGTCTTCGACAAATTCAACAGCGCACAGCATCCCGTCGCCGCGGATATCGCCCACATTGGCGTGATCGCCGAGTTCGCCCTGCAGGGCGTTCTTGAAATAGGCTCCGGCGGATTTCGCGTTTTGGATCAGACCGAGCTTGTCGATAAGTTCCAGGTTGGCGACACCGGCGGCAGCTCCGATGGGATGAGCGGAGTAGGTCCAGCCATGGCCGATGGGACCGAATTCATCGGCGCCGTCTTCCAGAACCTTCCAGACCTTGTCTGAAATGATCGACCCGGAAAGCGGTGCGTAGGCCGAAGTCAGGCCCTTGGCGATGGTGATGAAGTCGGGTTCAATCCCGTAGTGATCCGATCCGAACATGCTTCCCAGTCGACCGAAACCGGAGACGACTTCGTCGGCGATCAGCAGGATATCGTGTTTCTTCAGAACCTTCTGAATGGCTTCCCAGTATCCGGCGGGCGGCGGCACGATGCCCCCGGTGCCGAGCGCCGGTTCGCCGATGAAGGCGGCAATCGTGTCCGGGCCTTCACGTTCGATCATGGCTTCCAGTTCCGCAGCGCAATGGGCGACGAAATCCGCTTCCGACATCGACAGATCCTCCCGGCGGAAATAATCGGGTGCGATCGTATGCAGGACCGTGTCGAACGGAAGGTCGAACTTCTTGTGAAAAAGCTCCAGGCCGGTAAGCGAGCCGGTCATCAGGCCAGAACCGTGGTAGCCGCGCCAGCGTGATATGATCTTCTTCTTTTCCGGACGGCCGAGAATGTTGTTGTAGTACCAGACCAGCTTGATGTTGGTCTCGTTGGCGTCGGAGCCGCCAAGGCCGAAATAGACCTTCGACATGTGTGCGGGCGCCCGCTCCATCACCATTTTGGCAAGGGTGATGGAGGCTTCCGTGCCGTGGCCGACATAAGCGTGGTAATAGGCAAGCTCCTTGGCCTGGGTGGCGATGGAATCGGAGATTTCCGTTCGCCCGTAGCCGACATTGACGCAATAAAGCCCGGCAAAGGCGTCAAGCAGGCGCGTGCCGTCCCGGTCCTCGATAAAGACGCCACTGCCGCCTGTGACGATGCGGCTCGGGCTTTCACCGCGCGCATGCTGTGCCAGGTGTGTGGAGGGATGGAAAAAATTCTCCCGGTCCCAGGCATCCAGTCGATCGTTCTTGAGCATGTTGTGATCCTTTCTTCTGGCCCTGAAATCAAAGATTCAGGTCAGGTTGTGAGTGTCGTTCCTGCCTGGGCTTTCACTACCCGCCCAAGTGTCAGTGTCGCGATTGCCGTATCCTGGACGCCGGTTCCGGTCAGGTCGCAAACGGTAATCTGATCGACGTGCGTTCTGCCCGCTGCGGTGCCTGCAATCACCGCGCCAAGCTCGACGGCTTTTTCCGTCCGGGTCATAAGGCCGTTTTCCAGGGCAGTTCTCAGTTCGCCAAGACTTGCGCACTGGCTTATGCGGTCGCACACCAGCACATCCGCCTGCGCCAGGATCCGTGGTGAAAGTTCGTTCTTGTCTTCCTGATCGGATCCCATCGCCGTGATGTGCAAACCGGGATGCAGGCAACCTGCGTCCAGAATGGCATCCCTGGCCGGTGTTGTGGTTACGACAAGCTGGCACGCGGCCACGAGCTCGTGTCTGTCTGGAACGGCCTGAACCTCGACACCTAGTGTTGTCCGCAATTCCGTTGCAAGCAGATCCGCTTTTTCCCGGCTGCGCCCCCAGACAAGAACCTTTTCAACCGGCCTGACCTTCGCAGCCGCAATGACCTGCAACCTGGCTTGAACGCCGGTTCCCAGAACGCCCATGGTCGTGACCGTTTCGGGTGCGAGGTGGCGGGCGACAACGGCGCCAGCGGCGGCCGTGCGAATATCCGTCAGATAGCCGTTGTCGAGAAACACCGCCTGCACCTGGCCGGTCTGAGCCGACAGAAGCACCATGAGGCCGTTGAGGCTCGGCAGGCCCAGGGATGGATTGTTGAAGAACCCGGGAGAGACCTTGATCGCAAATCCGTCAAGGCCGGGGACATAGGCGGTCTTGACGTCAACTTCGGCATTCACATTTGGGAGCGCCATGGAAAGCACCGGGGGCATGACAACGTCCCGTGTGGCAAGCGCGGAAAAGGCGCTCTCGATGCAGTCGATGATTTCAAGGCCCAACTGGACGACACGCCGCAACTCTTCTTCGGTGACGAGCCTGATGTCATGCGGCATACCGCGCTCCTTTCACGACTTTGGCTCCAAGCACGATATCCCTGCCACAGACGATATCGGTGAACTGCGTCATGTCGACGGTCCTGCCGGTGATGATGGTGGCGACCGGTCCCGTCAGGTTCGGGAGTTTTCCGGAAAGGCATGCCGCGATGCCGACGGCAGCGGCACCCTCGGCAACCAGGCGCTCCTCGAAATAAAGCACCTGCATCGAGCGGTAGATCTCCTCCTCGGAAACCAGGACGATGTCGTCGAGAAGATCCCGGCACATGCTGAAAGAGAGTTTGTTGTCCAGCCCGATCCCGCCACCGAGCGAATCCGCAAGGCTGGCGACCTCGGTGATTTCCACGGGATGACCGGCCCTGATGGACACGTCCATCG
Organism: uncultured Roseibium sp.; assembly: GCF_947496995.1. Classification (GTDB taxonomy): domain Bacteria; phylum Pseudomonadota; class Alphaproteobacteria; order Rhizobiales; family Stappiaceae; genus Roseibium. The sequence continues at coordinate 338,607 of NZ_CANMFD010000002.1, read as the reverse complement.
CGGCTCCGCGATCCATCGTTACTCCGATGACGTTTATGGCCGGATTGATGGATTTCGCGGCGAGAGCGACACCTGCCGCCAGTCCTCCGCCGGAGAGCGGCACAAGCAATGTCGCGAGATCCGGAAGGTCCTCAAGGATTTCAAGACCTGCGGTTCCCTGACCGGCGATGACATGGGGATCATCGAAGGGAGAAATTTCATGGATGCCGGGTTGAAGGCTCAATCTCCGGCACTCCGCCTGAGCATCGTCCTGACTGGTGCCGATGATCGTGACATCCGCGCCCAGCGCCCTGATGCCATCGACCTTGGTCTGCGGCACCAGTGAAGACATGCAAACGATCGCCTTGAGACCCGCCTGTCGTGCCGCATGGGCGACGCCCCGGCCGTGATTGCCGGTGGAACAGCAGGTGAGGGTGGTCGTTCCGAAGGGAACATTCCGCGCCGCATTGGTCGCGCCGCGCAGCTTGAAAGCACCTGTCGGCTGCAGGCTTTCCATCTTCAGATGGAAGGGCACGCCGGTCTCCTGCGTCAGGAAAACCGACGGCAGCAGCGGTGTCCGAACAACATTGCCGTCAATCGCCTTCCGCGCGGCGAGAATGTCTGCAAGTGCAATCTGCATGGAAGCCCTGAAACAAGCCGGAATTTGTGAGTGTGCGCTGGAGGTGATTAAGCCACCTCACGCCATTTGTGTACAAATAATAAGAAATCGCAAGAGGCGCTACGCGTGGCTGCGATTTTTCTTGCCCGGAAAACACGGTTTGTGATTATTTGTATACAAATATCTTTTCGAGGACACATGATGCCCGGGCACGACCTTCCTTTCAGCCAGTCGGAATACGAGCGGCGTCTCAAACTTGTCCGCAGCGACATGAGTGCGCGCGGAATTGACGTCCTCTTCGTCGAAGATCCGTCGAATATGTCCTGGATCACCGGTTATGACGGCTGGTCCTTTTATGTTCATCAGGGTGTTCTGGTGTTCCTGGACGAAGACCCGATCTGGTGGGGCCGGGCACAGGATGCCAATGGGGCCCGGCGCACGGTCTGGATGGATGACGAACGGGTCGCCTCATATGCGGACAACTACATCCAGTCTCCCGACCGCCATCCGATGCAGAACCTTGCTGCTCTTCTGAAATCCAGCGGCTACGCCGAAAAACGGATCGGTGTCGAGCTGGAGAATTACTATTTCTCGGCAAAGGCTTATCTGACCCTGCGTGAGGAACTGCCTCAGGCGGACTTTCCCGATGCAACCGGCATGGTGAACTGGCTGCGCGGGGTGAAATCCGACGAGGAGCTGGTTTTCATGCGCAAGGCGGCGCGCATATCGGAAAAGATCATGGATGGCGTTTTTGAACGGGTCCAGCCGGGCATGCGCAAGGCAGATCTCGTCGCTGAAATCTACGCCGACGCAATCCGGGGTCTGGACGATGCCTGGGGAGACTATCCGGCAATCGTACCGCTGCTGCCGAGCGGAGCGGACGCCTCTGCGCCGCACCTTACATGGGACGGCCGGTTCATGCAGGAGGGGGAGGCCACCTTCTTCGAGCTTTCCGGCTGTTTCCGCCGCTATCACGCCCCCCTGTGCCGGACTGTCTTTCTCGGCAAACCGCCGCAATACATGCTTGATGCCGAAAAAGCGCTTGTCGACGGCCTTGAGGCCGGACTTGAAACCGCACGTGCCGGCAACACGGCCGGCGACATCGCCCGGGCACTGGCCAAACCGCTGGAAGCGGCTGGCATTGAACGCGGCGCCCGCGCCGGATACCCGATCGGCATTTCCTATCCTCCCGACTGGGGAGAGCGCACCGTCTCCATCCGGGAAGAAGACACCACGGTCCTGAAACCCGGCATGACCTTTCATTTCATGCCCGGCTTGTGGATGGACGGCTGGGGGCTGGAAATTACCGAAAGCATCCTGATCCGCGAAGAGGGACCGGCTGAATGCCTGTGCAACCGGCCCCGCAGCCTCTTTGTGAAGACCTGAGGCGGCAACGGCTTTGGACCACATTTCCCGGACTGTTGAAATTCTCGACCGACTGATCGCTTTCCCCACCGTGTCGGCTGACAGCAATCTGGCTTTGATCGACTATGCCGCCGGACTGCTGGAGGACAGCGGCGCGCATGTAAAAATTTCACACGATGAGAGCGGCCGTAAAGCCAATCTCTTCGCGACATTGGGACCGCGAACCTCGGGGGGGCTGGTCCTTTCCGGTCATACCGATGTGGTTCCGGCCGGCGATGCGCAATGGAGGGGCGACCCATTCGCGCTGCGCGAAGAGGACGGACATCTTTTTGGCCGGGGCACCTGCGACATGAAGGGCTTCATCGCCGCGGTTCTCGCCAAGATGCCGGACTATGCGGCGCTGGATATCAAGCGGCCGTTGCATGTCGCTCTGACCTATGACGAGGAGGTCGGCTGTTTCGGCGCACGTCATCTGGTGGAAGAACTGAGGGAAACGGATATCAGACCCTCGGTTGCCATTATCGGCGAACCGACGGATATGCGGGTCATCGAGGGTCACAAGGGCTGTTATGAATATACGACCTCCTTTCACGGCACCGACGGCCACGGATCCGAGCCGGACAAGGGCGTCAACGCCATACACGTCGCCGCAGCCTTTATCGGCAGGATGATGGAACTTGCCGACGATCTGAAGCGCAAGGGCGGACCCGAAGGTGCCCGATTCAATCCCCCCTGGACGACCCTTCAGACAGGCAGGATCGAGGGCGGTTCGGCGCGCAACGTGATTGCCCGCCACTGCAGCGTCGAGTGGGAAATGCGGCCGGTTCGTGAGAACGACGCGCGGGAGGTCAAGTCAGCCCTCGAAACCTACTGCCGAGACGTTTTGCTGCCTCAGATGCGGGAAATTTATCCCGAAGCCGATATCGTTACCGAAGTTATCGGCGAGGTCGCGGGCCTTGCCGTTACGAGCGAGAACGAGGCCCGGGACATCGTCGCGGCGCTGACAGGCGAAAACCTGTGCGATGTGGTGGCCTTCGGGACCGAGGCCGGTCTGTTTCAGGCACTTGGCATGTCTGTGGTCGTTTGCGGGCCGGGATCCATAGCCCAGGCGCATCAGCCCGATGAATTCGTATCACTCGAGCAGCTTGATAAGTGCATTTCCATGCTCTCGGGTCTGGAAAGAACCCTGGTGCGCCCGGCATGACCAGGAGCGAGACACAGGATCCGGACATCGCCGGTCAGCTTGAGGCGGCGGCGACGGCGCAGGAGCGCTTCCAGATCATGTACACGGTCCTGCGCGACCGCATCTCGATGCTCGACTATCCGCCCGGCACGCAGTTGAGCGAGGAAGTTCTGGCGGGCGAATTCGGCATCAGCCGGTCTCCCTTGCGCAAGGCGCTGCAGATCCTGGAGGCGGACGGGCTCGTGCTCTCCCAGCAGGGTGTCGGCACACTCGTGACCGACGTCGATCTGGACGAGCTTGCCCAGGTTTACCAGTTGCGCATGGAACTGAACGAATTGACCGGCAGTCTGTCGCCGACCTTGGCTGACGATAGCCTGAAGACACTGTTCGCCAGCATGCGGCTGAGGGCAGAAAGACTGCGCGCCACACCTGACCGCCAGGCCTTTGCACGTCTGAATATCGATTTTTTTCATGCATTCCAGCTGCTGACGGAGAACCAGCCGCTGCGAGACGTGTCCGAAAAGCTTTTCTACCGGACATGCCGCATCTGGCTCACCCTGATCCCCGACAGGGATCTTGCAGCGGAAGTCGCCATTTTCAGCGATGAGATACTCGCCATCGCAGATGCCGTGACGGTGGGCGATGTCGGTGCGGCTGCGCATATAAGGCGGGCGCATCTGTCCATGGGATTCAAGCGCCTGACGGAAATGCAACAGGCCGAAGGCGCGCAGGCGGGATAATCAGGCGTTGACGAGGCTTCGGTGAGTTTTCTCCCCGGTTACTGCTCCGCCGGCCAGTCATGCAGGCTGAACTGCCGGGCCCAGTCCTGCATGGCCTCCAGGAACCCCTCAGGATCGTCATCTCCATCTACCGAGAGAAAGGGGAGTTCCTGAAGGGCGTAGCGATAAGACCTGAACCTTTCGGGAGACTGCGCGACGCGGCGGGCCAGCCAGTTCAGGCTTTCCGGCAGACCGCGTTCCCATCGTGAGGACGAGTAGTACAAGGCAAGAGGGGATGCATTCAGGCGAATGCACAGATCGGCCAGCGCGGGCAGCAGGATGTCGTCGTTCCTAACGTTCAACGGATCGCGAATGCGCAGGAGGACGGTGAAGCCGCGCCCTTGCACCACTGTCTGGGTGATGTTCAGGACGAAAGTGACCGACAGCGTCAGCACCACCATTCCGCTGACCGCGGCCACGGTGGAAAGATTGTCCCAGAGTGCCGAAGACGGCTGAACATTCGACGCGCCGACCGTGGACAGGGCGCTGCCGATAAAGGCGAAGGTAGACGCCCAGTCTGCAGGCTCTCCGGTCGATTTCATCACCAGAGCCTCCGGGTAACTGCGAAAGATGAGCAGCCAGCCGACAAAGGTGAGAGCCAGCCAGACAAGCGCCACGCCACTCATGACAACCGGTCCGGCAAGGCGCAAAGCCGCGCTTTCGCCCGGCAGCCGGGCGAGGAGACGGAACACGTACCAGTAGACCGCGGCGGCTCCGCGCGTCAGCGGGCCGGCCTTGTTGGCGCTGATGGTGGTGAAGGCGAAGTCAGCGGCTGTCACCGCAAGAACCAGAATTCCGGCTATCAGCAATATCACGTTCATCGAAAACCTTTGTTGTCAGGTTGCCTGCGGTCGGAACCGTTCTGAAAACACAGGATGTGCACTTCAAAATTCGGGGCCTGACCGGAGCGCGGGCCTATTCCCAATCGGTGCCGACGGGCGGCCTGTTGCGATGCTTCTCCGTTGCGACGACGTCATCTGCTTCCTTGAGATCCGCCTTCGTCCCAGGAGGCGGCGGCTGATTGTTGTCGGCGTCCGTCAGAGCAAAACGGTAGAACATCGGAAAGTGGTCCGAGCCGATGAAAGGCAGTCGTTCCATGTCGACGAGTTCAAATCGGACCGAATGAAAGATGTGATCCAGCGGCCAGCGCATGTACCAGCGCCTCGCGTCGAATGAATTGAAGAAACCCCGGCCCTGACGCGGGTCGAGCAGACGGGATAGGCGCAGAAACCGCCGGGTCGTTCTGGACCAGGCAACATCGTTGAGATCCCCGGTCACGATGGTCGGAAGCGGCTCTTCGCTCGCCATCTCACCCACAAGCAGGATCTCGGCATCGCGGCCCAGCGTATCTCGCGTCGGCAGGGGAGGTTCAGGATGGATTGCAACGATCCGCACGTCCTGACCGCCGGGCAAGGTGGCGATACAGGAAATGCTCGGCACTTCTTCGTTCAGGAGGAATTGAACATCGTAGCTGCGCAGCGGAAGTCGGCTGGCGAGGATCATGCCGTAGGTATTCGACTGCGGACAGGCGGCTATATGCTTGAACTTTGAAAGGGAAGGGCGCAGCGCCTCGAACCAGGCCTGATCGGTTTCCATGAATATGGCGATATCCGGGTCCCGTTCCGCCAGCAGATCGGCGACCCGCGCATAGTCGCGATTGCCCTGTTTAACGTTCGATACGAAAAACGAGATGACCTCGGCCTTTTCAAGGTCCCCGGCATATCGGGCGGTCTGGGTAAACCAGACGGGTGTGAACGGGAGCACATAGACCATCTGGATCGCCAGTGTGGTCACGGTCATGGCGGCCAGGACGATCATGGCCGTCTGAGGTATCGGAAGGAGCGCTGCAGCGATCAAGACAAGGGTTGCGATCCCGATCACTTGCAGACGCGCAAAGTCGAAGGAGCGGACCGCCCCGTGAGCGATGGGCAGGAGGGGCAGCAGAGTCGCCACAATACAAAGACCCGACAGGCACACGAGTATCGCAGTAATCAAGGTCATTCTGGTCTTTTTTCCCGACTGCAATTCCCAGCTTTCGCCAAAATCAGATGTTTGCCAACGTTCTGATTGCTTGAACGCCCCGGCGGACAAATCGTTCCCTTCAAGTTGTCTGGAATTTACTTCGGTTCGGCTTGGGAAGAACGCTCTGCGTTGCTTTCGCACCCCGGCACAAAAACATCCACGTAGGGAACCAAACTGGAATTTTCACGTTTCGGAGGAACTGGCGTGCGGCTTGTTTGGGCTGCGTGCTCCCCACCGAAAGCATGAGGACGACATGGCCAAAGGCACTGAGCAATCCCGTAAAACAGTCAAATTCGGCGACCAGACGGCGCAGCGCGGCGAGGGAGGCGAATTGCACCAGACTGCCGGGGAGGGTGTCCCCACCCTGACCACCGCCCTCGGAACGCCTGTGGCTGACGACCAGAATTCGCTTCGCGCCGGTCCGCGTGGCCCCACCTTGATGGAAGATCAGCATTTCCGGGAAAAGATCTTTCATTTCGACCACGAACGCATTCCAGAGCGCGTCGTCCATGCGCGTGGTTTCGGAGCCCATGGTTATTTCGAAGCGACCGACGACATTTCGGATCTGACCCGCGCCGCCGTCTTTGAAAAAGGCGAGAAGACGGATGTCTTCGTTCGGTTCTCGACTGTTGCAGGCAACAAAGGGTCAGCTGATTTGGCCCGGGATGTCCGCGGCTTCGCGGTGAAATTCTATACGCGCGAGGGCAACTGGGATCTCGTCGGCAACAATATCCCGGTCTTCTTTATTCAGGACGCCATCAAGTTCCCCGATCTCATCCACTCTGCCAAGCAGGAACCGGATCGCGGTTTTCCGCAGGCCCAGACGGCCCATGACAATTTCTGGGATTTCATTTCGCTCACGCCTGAATCGATCAACATGGCCCTGTGGATCATGTCCGACCGGACCATTCCACGTTCGCTCCGGTTCATGGAAGGCTTTGGCGTCCATACATTCCGATTGGTGAATGCGGACGGCGAAGCGAAATTCGTCAAGTTCCACTGGAAGCCGAAACTGGGCATGCAGTCCGTCGTCTGGAACGAAGCGTTGAAGCTCAACGGCGCCGACCCGGATTTCCATCGCCGCGACATGTGGAACGCAATTCAAAAGGGTGATTTTCCGGAATGGGAACTCGGCCTGCAGGTGTTCGACGAGAAGTTTGCAGAAGAATTCGAGTTCGATGTCCTCGACGCAACCAAGATCATTCCCGAAGAACAGGTTCCGGTTCGGATCGTCGGGCGCATGGTGCTAAATCGCTGTGTCGATAATTTCTTCGCAGAGACCGAACAGGTGGCCTTCCAGACGGGCAGCGTCGTTCCCGGAATCGATTTTTCAAACGACCCGCTGTTGCAGGGGCGCAACTTCTCCTATCTCGACACGCAGCTGTCGCGGCTCGGCTCGACAAATTTTACCCATCTCCCGATCAACGCCCCGCGCTGCCCATTCCATCATTTCCAGCAGGACGGACACATGGCGTTCCGCAATCCCAAGGGGCGGGCGAATTACGAGCCCAACTCCTGGGGCAGCGAAGGCGGTCCGCGGGAAGATCCGGAAAAGGGTTTCCGGTCCTATCCGGAGGAGATCGACGGGCAGAAGAGACGTTATCGCTCGGAAACCTTCGCCGATCACTACAGCCAGGCCCGTCAGTTCTATCATTCGCAGGCGGAAATCGAGCGGGCACACATTGCCGAAGCCTTCGTGTTCGAGCTGTCGAAAGTGGAAACGCCTGCCATCCGCGAACGTATCGTCTCGCATCTTCTGAATGTCGATGAGGCACTGGCCGAGAAGGTGATGGAAGGGCTGCGGTTGAAGAACAAGCCGAAGCCGGCCGATGCCGCGATGCAGCCCCGTGACGATCTCAAGGTGTCGCCGAAGCTTTCGATTGTTCGCAACGGCCCGGACAGCTTCTCAGGACGCAAGCTCGGCGTGCTCGTGACCGACGGCGTCGACATGGCGGTCGTCGACGGGCTGAAGCAGGCTCTCGAAAAGGAAGGCGCGGATATCGAATTCGTTGCGCCGATGATCGGAGGTGTTGAAGCCGCTGACGGCACGTGGATCGAAGCCCAGCAGAAGATCGACGGAGGTCCGTCCATTCTCTATGACGCTGTCGCGATCCTGGCCTCGGAAGACGGTTTGAAGGACCTGATCAACGTTCCCGAAGCCCGCGATTTCGTCGCAGACGCCTTCGCGCACTGCAAATACATCGCCTATACGGCCGCGACCAGGCCGTTGCTTGAAAAGGCCGGGATCTGGTCGGATCTCGATGACGGCTGTCAGGAACTTGCAAAACAGGGCGATGGTCAGGAGTTCGTCAAGTCCTGCCGGTCGCTCCGGTACTGGGATCGCGCCTCCAAGCTGGACTGATTTTCAGCCTTTCAGGACACGGCCGGCGGACAAAGCACTCCGCCGGCTGCCTTTTCGTTTCGATACCTCTATTTCATGAGGGTGTCGAAGCAATCGCGAACAGGAAACCGATATGACCGCCACGGCTTACCTGGTTGTCCTGCCTGCGCAGGGAAAACAGGACGACCCCTCGGAGATGGTGAAACTGAATGGCGCGAGCATCGAGGGCTATTGCTGGCTCTCGGAGCAAATGGTGATTGTCATGACGGATCTGAGCCGCTCGAAACTCTACCATGCGGTGAAGCGCCAGTTTGACGACGACCGGCCGCTGCTGGTCGCGCCTTTATCACAGGCGCCCAAATTCAAGGGCCTTGCGGCCGGATCCACGAAATGGGTTCGCCAGCACATGTAAGTTGGCAGACCGGCGAGCCCGACATGCTCCCCGGGACCTTGAAAACCCGGTCCGGAACCACGTCAGTTTTTTCCCATGAAAATCGTGCTGGCAACGCCGGTCACTGATTACGGTTTTCCTGGCGATTGCTGCTTACCTCTCCGGAACCACTCGGTCTCTTTCCCGTTGAATAAATACATAAGAAAAATGGGAACGGAGACTCCCGAAATGTCGAATAGAGATGCGTGTCAGGCTTTTCGTGCTTTTATCCAGAGCGCCGAGTTTCCTTGTGTCGGCGCGAAGTCAGCGCTTGCACGAGATGCATTGACGATTTTTACAGCCGGCAACATCCAGCGTGCCACGGACGATATCGAGTTGCATCGCGCGCTGGCTGAATACAACAAAAGCCTGGACCTCGACAGTCCGGTCGTTCAGTCGTTCGTCGCGATTTTCGACGGACCGGCGGATCTTGATGAAGAAGCTTTCGAAACAGCGCTGTGGGACCGCCTGCAATGCCTGCACAATCTGGACGTGGCGTCCGGAACGGAGTGGAGCGAAAGTGTCGATCCGGATCCGGGCTCTCCGCATTTCTCATTGAGCATCGGTAGCGAACCTTACTTCGTCATCGGGCTTCACCCCAATGCCTCCCGTCCTGCCCGCAGGTTTGAAAGACCAGCGCTCGTTTTCAACTCGCATGAACAGTTCGAGAAACTTCGGCTGGACGGCCGGTTCCAGAAGATGAAATCGATTATTCGCGAGCGCGACGAGCAGCTTGCGGGCGAAATCAATCCCATGCTGGCCGATCACGGCGAAGCCTCGGAAGCCCGCCAGTACAGCGGCCGTGCTGTCGGCGAAAACTGGAAATGTCCCTTCGAAGCAAAGGAAGTCGCGTAGATGCAAGTCCGTATCCCCCCTCGCAGCGGGACAGCCTTTGAAATCCGCAAGGGACAACTCCTCACTGTCATCGACCCGGAAGGCGAGCAGGTCTCCGATCTGGTTGCCTTCAGTACGGCGGATCGATCCGAGCGCATCTCTTCGGGACGCTCCATCGACTACGCAAGCCGTCTCTTCCTGACGACCGGGGACATTCTGTATTCAAATCGCTCAAACCCGATGTTCACCATCGTCGAGGATGAAGTCGGACGGCATGACTTCACCCTTACGCCGTGTTCATCGGACACTTTCAGAAAGATTTATGGAGACAGCGATCCCCACCACGGCTGCCAGGGCAACCTGGAACGTGCGCTGGAGCCCTATGGCATCGAAGGCGACGACATTCCCATCGCCTTCAATGTTTTCATGCATGTTTCGGTCGATGGTGACACCGGCGAAATCGCTGTGCTTCCGCCCAAAAGCAAACCCGGCGAGAAGACCGTGTTTCGGGCTGAAATGGACCTGATCGTCGGAATGACGGCCTGTTCGGCCGGTCAGTCAAACAATTTCAAATACAAACCGATCGAATTTGTCCTCAGCGACTGATGACATCCAGCCCTCCGGCCGGGGAGAAAAACATGCCCTCGACATCGCTGTTTGATGGACCCTGCCGGCTCGCCGCTCGAAAATCCGCCTGTTACGTTGCGACCGGTCTGGCACTCCACTCGCCATGGCGCGCACGATGGCTGTGTCTCATCACGCTCTGTATCGGGATCCTCTTTTCTGAAACGGCATTCCCGCAGGAGAAACCACCGGAAACCTGGTACGAAGTCGAGGCTCTGGCGAATGACCTGACGGAGGAGCAGCGTCAGGCTCTCGCAACGCCCAGAGGACTGGTTGAAACCTTTCTCAGGTTGAGCGAGGAGCAGCGCCTCGAAGAGGCGGCCATGTGCCTGAACCTCAGCGAATTTCCGGGTCAGCTCAATGCCTCGGAACCTGCGCGCCTGGCGCGGATGTTCGCAGGCGTCCTGCAACGCCGCGTGGTAATCGACTGGGCCGCCTTGCCGGATCGACCTGACGGAGTGAACACTGCACTTCCGACCAATCATCCGTTTTCAGGACAGCCGCGCCGGACTCTCAAGATCGCGGAATTGAGCGCCGAGGGGCGCCCGATCACAATCAGCATATCCCGCTACAAGCCTGAAGGTGCCGAGGCGGTCTGGCTGTTTTCCAAGCAGACGGTCTCGCGCATTGCGGAAATGCACGCTCTTTATCGACCCGGTTTGCTCGACCGGTACATCCCCCAGTCTCTGAATATCGAGGTGATCGGACCGGTTCGCCTGTGGGAGCTCTTTCTGGTCCCCTTGCTGATCGTGCTGTTCGTGGCAATGGTCATGGTACTGCGGGCCGTTATCGGCGCGCTTGCGCGTTACCTGCCGGTGAGGTTCATTCAGCGTGCCTCCCGAAAGATACGAACACCTCTGGCCATCGCCCTGACCGCACTGGCGGTTGAAAACCTTCTGGAGACCTTTCTGAGCTTTTCGGGGCCGATCAACTCCCTGCTTGCACCGGTTTTGCTCTTCACGTTGATATTCTGCCTGACACTCGCCGTCCTTCGAACCATCGATACAAGCCTGGATCTGGCGACGGAGCGCTATGTGGGCGATCTGGACAGTGAAGCGGACTCCGACCGTCGTCATCTCTACACCAACATCTACGCCGCAAGGCGCTACGTGCTGCTGGTCGCGGTGGTGGTCACGCTGGTTCTGTTTCTCATGCAGTTGAACCTGTTCGACAGTTTCGGCATGTCCTTGCTCGCATCGGCCGGGGTCGCCACGGTAATCCTGGGGATCGCTGGACAGACGGTCCTCGGAAATCTGCTGGCAAGCCTTCAGATCGCCATAGCCAAGCCCATCCGCATCGGCGATGCCGTGCTTTATGAAGGCAAGTGGTGCTACGTCGAAGCCATCTACTATACGTTCATAACGCTGCGGTCCTGGGACAGCCGCCGACTGATCGTGCCGGTAAAGTATTTCATCTCCCAGCCATTCGAAAACTGGACGATGACGGACGCCAAGAGCACGCGCAGTTTTTCCATGGAACTCGACCTCTGTGCGGACCCTGCAGCCCTTCGGGACGTGTTCGAGCGGCTGGTGAAGGACGAAGAACACTACATGCCCGACGAACTTCTGCTGGTGACCGTTGAGGAGTACGGCCAGTCAACGCAGAAGGTCATGTTCTACGCAACTGCGGACAGTCCCAGTGAAGCCTGGATGATGAACGTGCGGTTGAGTGAAAAGATGGGCAATTGGGTCAGGGAAAACAGACCGGAATGGTGGCCCCGCCTGCGTCTTGCCGATGTCGGTGTCACCAGCCGAGGGATGAGGGATGAAGTTCCGGCAAAGAGAGCAGGCTAGGATGCAGCCGACGCCGGATGCCCGGTCTTTCTGGGCGACCCGGATTGCAGAAATCAGCATCGCCGCGGATAGTCTGACCCACTTCGGAATTAATCCTTGGGCCGGCTGAATTGAGGAATGTTCTCGCGGAAAATGGTCTCCATCTTGACGGAGGTCGGCCCGGCGGCATTTTCGTCCCTCGGTTTGCCCAGCAGCCTGAGAACCGCTTCGATGATGGCGTCGGGATCCGAATTGATGACCGCATCCATCGAGCCTTCGATAAGCAGTCTGCGCGTATCGGGCGTAAGCCCGTGGCCGATGAAGACAACTTCCTCGGACTTTTCCTTTTCTCTCAGCGCTCTGGCGATACCGTCGGAGGAGCCGCCGACGTTGTAGATCCCCACAAGGTCCGGGTTCTGCTCCAGCAGCGAGATCGTATGGCGGTAATTCTGGTCGCGGTCGTCCCGTCCTTCGCGAATGCCGACAATGCGAAGGTTGGGATATTCTTCTTCCAGCAAGCCCAGAAACCCCATCTCCCGTTCGGCATGTGCCCGGTAATTGCGGCTGCCGGCCACCAGAGCGACGCTGCCCGTGTCTGAGCGGCAGAAACGTCCGAGCAGATAGGCCGCTGTGCGGCCCGCCGTCTGGTTGTCGAGACCGATATAGGCCTCGCGCGCGGGATGCTGAAGGTCGGAAACGATTGTCACGATCCTGCACCCTGCTGCACCGAGTTCCTCGACCGCCTCGCGCACCAGCGGGTGGTCGATGGCCATGAAGGCGATGCCGTCGGCCCACTTCGCATGATGGCGGACAGCGGCGGCCAGAGCGGCGGCGTTGAAACTCTCGATGAAAAAGCAGCGCACCTGCGTCTGATCGCGGGACGTCGTCTGCGCGATTTCTTTCAGCTTTTCTCCCAGGAGCCGGAAATAGGGGTTGCCGCCCATGGGGATCAGGAAGGCGATATTCGGCGGGCGCGGATGCTGCAGGCGTTCGAGTTCCGCGGCATCCATGTAGCCGAGGTCAAGCGCAGCCCGAAGCACCCGTTCCACGGTGCGTGACCTGACTCCCTTGCGCCGGTTCAGGACCCGATCGACAGTCGCAAGCGAAACATTGGCCATTTCCGCGACGTCGCTCATGAGAGGCGCCCGTTCCAAAGGTGCGGGCATTTTGCCGGGCTGTTTTGAAGACACCTCAATAAACCTCAAAAAATCTCGTTTGACCAGAAGCATGCGGTTTCCTAGCCTCAAGTCAAGTCGCGGGTTTTTCTGCTGTGAGGAGATTGAGCAGCCAGGGAAGACCCATCAAAACACATCAAGGGAGGAAATGATGAAACGTAATATCCTGACTCACTGCGCCGGCAGTATGACCCGCAGGTCCGCGCTTGCGCTCTGCCTGGCCGCTTCCGCTTCTGTAATGCTGCCGAGCCTGGCGTCGGCACAGTCGACCTCGCTGCGTTATGCCCATAACAACGAACCGGCAAGTGTCGCCGGCGCGCAGGCGGACTGGTTCGCCGAAGCCGTCGGCAAACATTCCGGTGGTGACATCGAAGTGCAGGTGTTTCCGTCCTCCCAGCTTGGAAAGCTGAAGGAGCTGGCGGAAGCCGTATCTCTGGGAACGATCGATTTTTCCCACAACACGGCCGGCGGCATCGGGTCCCTGTATGAGCCGTTTGCCGCACTCGACACGCCCTACCTCTACCGCGACGTCGACCATCTCATGAAGGTCATGGACGTCAACTCGCCGGTCATGCAGGAGCTGAACGAGGGGCTGATCGAAGCCGCGAACATCCGGGTGATCTACGCCCACTATTTCGGGCGCCGGAACCTGACCGCCAACAAGGCCGTTCGGTCTCCTGAAGATCTCGCCGGTGAAAAAATCCGCGCCGTACCGTTTCCGATCTACACCACGGCCGTTGAAGGCCTGGGCGCGGCAGCTGTTCCCGTCGACTGGTCCGAAGTGCCGACAGCCCTGGCAACCGGTGTGGTCGCCGGCCAGGAGAACCCGGTCAACGTGGTTCTCAATGTCAAGCTTTACGAAGTGCAGTCTCACCTGATGCAGACCGGCCACATGTCCAATGCCGAAGTCGTCGTGATGAACGAGGATTCCTGGCAGAGACTGTCCGATGAACAAAAGGCAGCCATCACTGCCGCCGCCAGTGAAATCCGCGAGCGCGCGACAAAGGCGATCGAGGAGAACGAGGAAAAGGACACCCAGGCCCTGCGTGATCTTGGCATGACCGTCATCGGACCGGATGATGGGCTCCAGGTCGAGGCCTTCCGGGAATCGGTGCAAAAACTTGTCGATGAGCGCTTCGGCGAAAAATACGGTGCGCTCTACGACAAGATCAGAGCGATCAAGTAAGACCAGACGGTCCGGAAAAGAGCAGGCGGTCATGAGCAGCATTCTTTCAGTCAGCCGAGAGGTCTTGATGCTCGCCGCACGTCTTTGCCGGACCGTTTCCGTATTCCTTCTGGCACTCATGGCCATTTTGATCGTCGCACAGGTTGCCGGTCGCAACATGCTTGATCTGGGTATGCCCTGGGCGGACGAACTGGCCCGTTTCTGCGGTGTTTCGCTCGTGTTCCTGGGCGTGCCGGTCCTGGCTCTGCAAGGTCGCCACGTGGCCGTCGACATCGTGCCGACGAGCCTTCCCGAAAGGCTGGGCCGGTACCTGAATTGCCTCAGCGAATTCGCCGTCCTGGCGTTCGCAGTCATCACCCTGATCGGCTTTCAGTCCTTTCTGTCGCGGGCCTGGAAATTCTCCACACCATCGCTGGGACTGCCAAACTGGGTCTTCTACGCACCGGCCCTGATCGGCTTCGCACTCCTCCTGATGATATCCGCCGTTCGACTTGCCGAGCTTCTCAGCGGCAACTCACCGGACGGGGAAAACAGCAAAAACCCATGAGCCTTGTCCTCGTCCTTCTGTTCATTTTCTGCCTGCTGATCGGCGTGCCGATTGCCGTGGCTCTCGGTCTTGCCTCGTCGGTGGTGATCGTTGCGTTCGGATTGCCGATCAACGTCTTGGCTCAACGTGCCGTCAACTCCCTCGACACCACGCCGCTGCTGGCGGTTCCGTTGTTCATTCTTGCTGCAAGCCTGCTGAATGCGATGGGGGTGACCACGCATATATTCGATCTGGTGCGCTTGCTCGTCGGCAGGTTCCGCGGCGCGGTCGCGCAGGTTTCCATTCTCGTCAGCCTGATCTTTTCCGGTGTCTCCGGTGCGGCGCTCGCCGATATCGGTGCGCTCGGCAAGATCCAGATCGATCAGATGACGGCGCAAGGTTACAAGAAGAATTTCGCGGCGGGGATCACCATAGCGGCGGCCACCATTGGCCCGATTTTCCCGCCGTCGATCCCGATCATCATCTATGCCAGCGTCGCCAACGTTTCAGCTGTTCAGTTGTTGATCGCCGGCATCGTTCCGGCTGTCCTGATCACCATTTTCCTCATGATCCAGGTTGCCATTGTCGCCCGGATCTACGACCTGCCCAGAGATACGGTCAGCCCGTCCTTGCGGGCGGTTGCCCGGAAGGCGCTTGTCTCCATACCGGCGCTGCTGGCCCCCATTCTTCTGATCGGTGGTCTGATCAGCGGCTATTTCGGCCCGACCGAAGTTGCCGGGGTGACAGTGGCCTATGCTCTCCTTATCGGATTTTGCATATATAGAACGCTGACCCCACGGGCGGTCCTTGAGAGCCTGAAGGAAACGGCGGAGGCGACTGCGGGCGTACTCTTCATTGTCTCCACGGCGGCGCTTTTCGCCTGGGTCCTCACCCTGGACCAGGTACCTGCAAAGGCGGGCGCTTTCCTGCTGGGTCTGTCGGATGATCCTTTCGTCCTGCTGCTTTTGCTGAATGTGCTGCTGCTCGTCGTCGGCATGGTGCTGGAATCCATCGCAGCCATCTTGATCATCGCCCCGATCGTCGCGCCCGCGATGCATGCGGCCGGCGTCGATCCGCTGCAGCTCGGGATCGTCTTCGTGCTCAATCTGATGATCGGACTGCTGACGCCGCCCATCGGCATGAGCCTCTACATGGTGGCGATCGTCGCAAAGATGCCCGTCCATTCGGTCATCCGCGGCGTGCTGCCGTTCTTCATTCCGCTTCTTCTGTCACTGCTCGCCGTTTCCGCCGTTCCGGCCGTCTCGACGATGCTTCCAAAACTCTTCATGCAATAGGTACAAAGATGAGCAGGTTCCTGGGACCGATCCGTCAGCTTGGCTACGTGGTTGACGACATTGAGGCCGCGATGGCCCACTGGTACGATGTCATGGGCGTCGGCCCGTGGTACTACAATCCCAAAGTCCCGATTGAAGACTATCTCTATGACGGCAAGGCCTATGAGGTGCACAACTCGGTTGCGCTCGCCAACAGTGGCCCGGTGCAGGTCGAACTCATCCAGACGCGCAACGATGCGCCGTCGATGTACAGGGATTTCAAACAGGCCGGGCACCTGGGTCTTCAGCATGTCGCATTCTGGACCCAGAACTACGACGGCGATCTTGCAAGGATGGAAGCCGACGGTTTCTGTCAGAAGATGAGTGGCAAGGTCGGCGAGAACGGACGCTTCGTCTATTTCGACCGGGAAGCCCATCCGGGCACCGTGATCGAACTGTCCGAGGTTGTCGGCCCCAAGGGCCGTCTGTTCGATCTGATCCGGGAAGCGTCAAACGGCTGGGACGGTTCCGATCCCGTCCGTCCGTTTCCGGACCTGTCCACTTTTTGAGGCCTGAATGACCCGAGAAACCATAACAGCGGACTATCTGATAGAAACGCCGCTCGATCCGGAAACCGTCGCGGGCATCATGGCGGGCGAGCAAAGCTGCGGGACCTTCGTCCGGGTCGCGGGGGAAACCGACGAACTGCGCTTGCGGGCCGCGGCCCAGGTGATGTCGGTCGAGGAGCTGGAGCCAGCCGGCGAGGCAAGTCTCCCGAGTTCCTACATGGAGCGCAAGGGATATACCGGCCCGTGGCGCCGGGCGAAGATCAGAATAGCCTATCCGACCGCCAATATCGGCGCCAATCTGCCGACGTTGGCATCCACTGTCGCGGGCAATCTTTATGATCTCGGCGAAGTGTCCGGTCTTCGTCTTGTCGATGTGACCCTGCCTGCGTCCTACAGGGCCCGTTTCGAGATGCCGAAACTCGGTGTCGAGGGCACACGCAAAAGCCTGAATGTTAAGGACCGGCCGCTCTTCGGGACCATCGTCAAACCGAATGTAGGGCTTTCTCCCTCCGAGATCGCCGATCTGGTCTCCATGATGTGCGAAGCCGGTGTGGATTTCATCAAGGACGATGAAATCTGCGCCAATCCGGACCATGCGCCGCTCGCAGAACGGGTTCCGGCCGTCATGGCCGTCATCAGGGCCTACCGCGAACGCACCGGCCGCAATGTGCTGATGGCGTTCAACGTCACGGACGAAACGGACGCCATGCGCCGTCATGCGGACCTTGTGGCGCAGGAAGGCGGGGACTGCGTGATGGCCAGTCTCAACTGGTGCGGACTGTCGGCAATGCAGTCCCTGCGCAAATCCACCCCGTTGGCCATACACGCACACCGGAACGGATATGGCGCCCTGTCGCGCCACCCGCTGCTGGGGATCGGTGTCGAAGCCTATCTGGCACTCTACCGGCTTGCGGGGATCGACCACCTGCATGTCCACGGGATCGGCGGAAAGTTCTCCGATTCCGACGACGAGGTGGTGACGGCCGGGCGGCGCTGCCTGCAGCCGGTCGCGGTTGATGCCAGGGACACTTCGGATCTGGTCATGCCGGTCTACTCTTCCGGCCAATGGGCAGGTACATTGCCCGCAACCATGAAAGCTGCCGGTTCGTCCGATTTCATGTTTCTTGCCGGTGGCGGCATCCTGGCGCATCCCGAAGGTCCCGCGGCTGGCGTTGCAAGCCTGCGTCAGGCCTACGAGGCGACTGCCGAGGGCATTGAGCTGGACCGGGCCGCAGAGGAATATCCCGAGCTTGCTGCCGCGCTCGCGTTTTACGGAGGACGGTGAGGGTGGCGCCGGTGCCCTATGTCTTCATCGGCGACGATTTTACCGGTGCTTCCGATACGCTCGCCACGCTTTCCGAGCGGAGATGGCGGACGCAGCTCTATCTCCGGACACCCGCTGCAGACACCGTAAGCAGCGAGAATCTTGATGCGCTCGGCATCGCAACGGATCTGAGGGCCTTGCCGCCAGAGGTGATAATCCGCCATATCGATATGCTTGCCCCGCAAGTGGCGGCGTTTCGTCCGCGCATTGTCCACTACAAGGTCTGCTCCACCTTCGATTCCGCGGTGCATACAGGAAACATCGGGGCTGCGGTCGGCGCGCTTGAACGGCATCTTCAACCGGCCGTGACTGCGATTATCGGCGGTCAGCCGAGCCTCGGCCGCTACTGTTCTTTTGGAACTCTGTTTGCCCGGGGAGGCGACGGCGAAACTTACCGCATAGACCGGCATCCGGTGATGAAACGCCATCCGATCACACCGATGACGGAGGCGGATCTGCGCCTGCATCTGGGTGGGCAGGGTCTTGATGGTCTTCAGCTCGTCGGTTTGACCGAACTTGCCAAGGGAGAGAAAGCCCTGGCATCGCTTCTGCGCGAGGCCGTTCAGCCCGGGCAAAAACGCTTTCTCTTCGATGCGACGGACCAGCATCATCTTGAGATCATCGGCAGGGTGCTCACCGAGATAGCAACAGGTAGCGGCGATCCGCTGCTGTTGGTCGGAGCGAGCAGCGTTGCAGAGGCGCTGGTAACCGCTAGGCCTATCCCCAGGGAAAGCATGCAAGCGGCTCCGGCGGATCACCCGGGCGCACCCTGCCTGATTGTCGCTGGAAGCCGCTCTTCCGTCACGGCCGAGCAGGTCGCGACCGCCGTGTCCTTCAGGAAACGTGCCGTGACTGCAAAAGACCTTGAAGACGAGACGCTTTTCGCAGCGCTCGTGGAGGAATGCTGTGAAAGCATCCGGGAAGGCAGGCACATGCTGGCCCACCTTCTCCCCGAGGAGGAATATGGGCTTTCCGCCAAGGACCTGTCGTCACATCTTGCCGAACTGGTGTCACGTGTCTTGGCCCGGGTCCCCTTGCAGGTTCTCGGAATTGCAGGCGGCGACACATCCAGCATCATCGCGCAGAACATAGGTCTGGAAAGCCTGGAATTCGAAAAAAGACTGGGGAAGGGCGTTGCCGTTTGCCGAGCCCGTTCCCGCATCGCTCATCGGGACGGCCTGCGCGTGATGTTCAAGGGCGGGCAGGTCGGGGCACCGGATGTTTTCGATGCTTTCGTTCTCGGGTCCTGAAGTGAATGGCCTCCAGCCGCAGCCGGTTGGAGGCCAAAAGGTCGGACATTTTCAGGAAATATCGCCTTCAGTCCGGCAAACACGGAACACTGCCCCGGCAGTTCCCTAGAACCCGAACGTGTCGGGATCCGGTCCGAGCCGTTTGTTCTGATCGAGCGCGTCAAGAACACTCATGTCCGCCTCGGAGAGCTCGAAATCGAAGATCCCGGCATTTTCCTGAATGCGGCTGGCGCGGACGGACTTGGGGATGGTCACGACACCATGCTGCAGGTCCCAACGCAGGACGATCTGGGCAGGGGTCTTGCCGTATTTTTCTCCAAGGGCGGCGAATGTTTTATCACTGGCGACCTGTCCCTGCATTAGGGGGCTCCAGGCTTCCACGACAATCTTGTGCTCCTTGCAGAAGCCAAGCAGGTCCGGCTGAACCAGATGGGGATGGAATTCTACCTGATTGACCGTGGGAACGACCTCGGCGACCGCCAGAAGTTCCTCAAGGTGATGAGGAAGAAAGTTGCTGACCCCGATGGCCTTGGCGCGGCCGCTCGCGTAGATCTCCTCCATGGCCTTCCATGTCTCGGTAATGTGTTCCCGGACGGGCCAGTGCACGAGGTAGAGGTCGACATAGTCGGTTCCGAGGCGGTCAAGGCTCTCCTGAAAAGCGCTCGAGGCCCGTCTTGAGCGCTGGTCGTCATTCCACAGCTTCGTGGTCACGAACAGCTCCTCGCGCGCAATGGACGTCTCGCGGAGCGCCTGGCCGACGCCGGTTTCATTCTTGTAGACCGCAGCGGTGTCGAGGCTGCGATAACCGGCGTCGAGCGCATGAAGGCACGCCTGCCGTGCTTCGTCATCCGACATCTGAAAGACACCGAGCCCCAGCCAGGGCATCCGTGTTCCGTTGTTCAGTTCAACCCGGTCGTTGATGTTGTTGAGTGTGCTCATCCTGTGCCTCCGTTCGGGTTTGTGGACTGCGGCCGCTTTTTCCGCTCACGCATGTCGGTTGTGTTACCAGGCATAATCTTCCGGCGCTGTCTTGTGTCCGGGAAAGATCTCGTCGAGCCGCGACAACGCCGTCTCGTCAAGCGTCAGGTCCAGGGCACGGATTGATGCCTCCAGGTGTTCGGACGTTCTCGGTCCGATAATCGGACCCGTGACGCCCGGCTGATGCAAGAGCCAGGCCAGGGCAACATCGCCGGGTTCATGACCCAGTTCGTCGCAGAAAGCCTCGTATTGTTCAATCCTTGGACGAAGCGCCTCCAGCGTCTTGGCGGCGCGGCCTTCCAGGCGTCTGATTCCCTGATTCTGCTTTCGTAGGACGCCGCCCAGCAATCCTCCGTGCAGGGGTGACCAGGGAATGACCCCAAGACCTAAGTCCCGGCAGGCCGGAAGGACCTCCAGTTCGAGGCTTCTTTCGATCAGATTGTAGATGGACTGCTCTGATACAAGCCCCATGAAATTGCGCGAACTGGCGACGCCCTGCGCCTTGGCGATATGCCATCCGGCAAAGTTCGAACTGCCGGCATAGAGGATCTTGCCCTGTTGAACGGCGATCTCCATTGCCTGCCAGATCTCCTCCCAGGGTGTGTCGCGATCGATATGGTGAAACTGGTAGAGGTCGATGTAGTCGGTCTTCAGGCGCTTGAGGCTGGCATCCAGCGCCCTGCGGATATTCAGGGCGGAAAGCTTGCCGTCGTTCGGCCAGTCTCCCATCAATCCGTAAAGCTTGGTTGCAAGGACAGTTTTATGACGGCGTGTGCCACCTTGCGAGAACCAGTCTCCGATAAGGGTTTCGGTATCGCCATAGTCGGGGCGGCCGTAGCGGTTGGCGGTATCGAAAAAGTTGATTCCGTGTTCATGCGCCGCATCCATCAGCGTGAACGCGTCCGGTTTTCCAGTGGTCCATGTGAAATTCATCGTGCCCAGGCAAAGGCGGCTGACTGTGAGGCCGGTGCGGCCCAAACGGGTGTATTCCATGAGTTTTCGATGTCCTGAAGATATCGCAAAGTCCGCTTTGCGGAAGGGTGAGATCCGGAAAAATTACAAGGTCCAGTGTAAACGCTTTGCCCTCGTGTTGACTACTGGTATAATAAGTACATATGATATTATCATAACGGCGATAATCCGGTATACCATATACAAAATAAACAATTGAAGGGGAGCGAAGGGGAGAGACAGACTGAAAATATGCGAATGAATGTAGATATTTGCCAGCAAGCAAGAACTCAAAAATAAAAATGATAACGGGTCTCGTTGAGCATTGAGGAGTGCTTCGGTGGGGTCCAGTTTGAAACGGCAAATGTTGTTAGTTACCGCATAATACAAGCAGAATGGGAGGAAGTTTATGAATCCGTTTCGCCAAATACTCTTGGCGTCCGCGGTGGGAGCCCTGTGGGCTACAGCCGCGACAGCACAGATGACCGATGTAGGTACGCCGAGAAACGAAACGCTCATCGTACAGACATTCGATGGCCGCTCGTCCAACGCCACGCAAATGAACCCGCTGAACAGATACGCACACTGGCGCGGGTTTCGCGAACTTGGCTGGAGCTATCTCTGGGAAATGGACACCTCGACAGGTGAATCCTACCCCGAACTGGCCGTCGGCTTTCCTGAGGTCCTGAACGACGACCACACCAAATTTCGCATCAAGATTCGTGAAGGCGTCCACTGGAGCGACGGCGAGGAATTCACGACCGACGACATCATTTTCACGATCGACACCGCCTTCAAGTATCGCGACAAGCTGACAAACGTCACGAACTACGTCACCTTCCTCAAGGACTGGAAGAAGATCGACGATTACACGTTCGAAGTCGAGACGCAGAAGCCGTCCTACGACTTCGTGACCCGGATGGGTGTCTATACCTGGGGCTCGCATATCGTCTGGCTGCCGGAACACGTTTTGGCTCCCATTGGCGATGAGATCGTCACCTACAACAACGAAAAACCCGTTCTGCTTGGTCCTTACACGGTCAAGGAATACGACCCGAACGGCTTCTGGCAGCTTTGGGAAAAGCGTGACGACTGGGAGCGTTCTGGCTGGGGAAATCTCGGCGAACCGACACCGAAATACATCCTTTACAAGGACTTCGGGACGGAAGAGACCCGCAGTCTGGCATTCGTTCAGAACCAGTACGACATCGACACCTTCATGAGCCCCGACACCATCGAGGCCGCCCAGAAGCGTAATCCGGCTATCGAAACCTTCGCGCCGGTGTTCCCCTTCCATGACATGAACGACGCATGCGGATGGGGTGTCTATTTCAACCTGCAGAAGTCGCCCTATGACATAAAGGAACTTCGCTGGGCGCTTGCCCTGTCGCTGGACCTCCAGCAGGTCGGCATCAGCGCTCTCAACGGCCAGTTCAAGTCGACGGCTCTGCCCGTTGCCGACACTCCGGTGACGCGGCCGATCTTCCACGAGCCGATGCGGGATTTCCTGACGAACCTCACGCTGTCAGACGGCTACAAGCCCTTCGACACCTCTTTCAACCAGGAACTCGTCAAGGTTCTGGCGGAGCAGGGTGTCGATCCCGAGAAACTGCCTGTGGGCGATGCCATTGTGGATTCCTTCGGCTTCGGCTGGTGGAAGCACGATCCGGCGGAAGCGGAAAAGCTGCTGGCCTCGGTCGGCATCGAAAAGGGCAGCGACGGGTTCTATGCGCTTCCCGACGGATCGCCGATGGTGCTTGAGTTCGTTTATCCGGCGGACTGGAACAAGATCCTGCAGCGGCTTGGCTTCTCGATTGCCGACAGCTGGCGTCAGGCCGGGTTCAACATCAATGCGCGCCAGGTCGATAACGGTGAATTCAACACCTACATGCGGACCAACGCACGCTTTCAGATGACGATCGCCTGGAACCAGCAGTGCGTCTTCAACGCCAACTGGCGCAACAACTGGCGGCAGTGGTCTCCCGAATTCGTCCTTCCGGCGGATTCCACCGACGCCGACCAGCGTCTGGACGGCAACTACGTTCGTATCACCGACCCGAGGATCTACGATCTGGTGGCCGCCGGTGCGACCGTTCCCACGGACGACCCCAAGATGGCTGAACTTGGACGGGACATCCAGGAGATCGTGGTCGAGGAGATGTACATGCTCCCGCTCATGAGCATTCCGACGACCATCCCGACCAACAACACCTACTGGACCAACTACACCAAGGCGGACAACTTCTATGCGCTGCCCTACTCGTGGTGGAGTTCGTTCAAGAAAACCGTCGTGAATATCGAGCCGTCAGGCAAGTAATCGCGGCCAGGTGTCGAAGACGAGGCGGTCCTACGCCGCCTCGTCGAACGTCCATCACGAAATTTGCGGGAGCACACCGTGGGCGTCCTAACGTTCATCGCCAAACGGATAGCGCTATATTTCGCTGTTCTTTTTATCGGACTATCCATCACGTTCGCCCTTCCACGGTTCATGCCGGTCAATCCGATTGACGGCTATATCGGCGAACTTCAGAGCCGTGCCAGCGCGACGATCGCGCCTGAGGGGCTCGCCGAGTTGCGCAAGAGCCTGGAAGAGCTTTACGGCCTTCAGGGCAGTGTCTTCGAGCAATATCTGGCCTACATGAAGCGGGTCGTGATCGATTTCGATTTCGGACCGTCCTACACGTATTTCCCGCATCCCGTCTCGTCCATGCTGGCAGAAGCCCTGCCATGGACCATGGGCCTGCTCATGACTGCAACAGTGATCGCCTGGTGCCTGGGAAACACGGTGGGCCTGGTGGCAGGCTATTTCTACAAGAAACGGGCCGCCTCGATCCTGGAGTTCGTGGGTATTCTGCTCTACCCGATCCCGTACTACATCCTGGCGATCTCGGTCCTGATGATCTTCGCCTACATATTCCCGATCTTTCCATTGTCCGCGACGTTCCCGGTCGGCGACATGACCTGGGCCAAGGTCGGCACGATCCTGTACAATTCACTGCTGCCGGGCCTGGCGCTCGTCCTTGCCGGTTTCGGATGGAACATCCTCAGCATGAAGGCGCTGGCGATCGCAACCAGCGAGGAGCCTTACGTTA
Organism: uncultured Roseibium sp.; assembly: GCF_947496995.1. Classification (GTDB taxonomy): domain Bacteria; phylum Pseudomonadota; class Alphaproteobacteria; order Rhizobiales; family Stappiaceae; genus Roseibium. The sequence continues at coordinate 314,334 of NZ_CANMFD010000002.1, read as the reverse complement.
CCTTTGCGCGCCTCAAGGGGACTACGCATCGGACCCGGATGCTCCGCTATGTTTTCCGCAATGCGCTGTTGCCGCAGGTGACCGCCCTGGCCTTGTCCCTGGGTGTCATCTTCAACGGCGCGCTTCTGACGGAAATCATTTTTTCCTATCCGGGCATCGGACTGATCATGCGCCAGGCCGCCAGTGGCGGAGACTACAATGTTCTCTATGGCGCAATAACCGTCTCGATCATCGCGGTCGCCACGGCAGGGCTCCTGATCGACCTTGCGTATCCTCTTCTCGACCCAAGAATCCGGCATAAATAGATGGCAGAAATTGGCGAAACCGCACCTTCATTACCGGCGCCGGCAGTCCGGACCTCCTCGCGACGCAAGGAAACAATCCTCTGGCTGCTTACGCCCCGGTTGATCATCGGCCTGACCATCCTGCTCGTCATGGGAGGCGGCAGCATGATTCTTCCGGTGTTCGCACCGGTCGATCCCTCTTTTCAGGGGTCCTACACACGAAACCTGCCACCCTCGTTCGATCATCTGCTTGGAACCACCGCGCTCGGCCAGGATATCTTCTGGTATCTGGTCTATTCCATCCGCAACTCGTTGATCCTGGGCATCGTTGTCGCGATAGGGGTCACGGTGATCGCCACGACCGTCGGCCTCAGTGCGGGCTTTGTCGGTGGCAATTTCGAGCGGTTCGTGATGCTCATCGTCGACACGATCATCACCATACCGTTGCTGCCGGTTCTGATCATTCTGGGCGCATTGATCCGCGGCAACACCTCATTTCTGGCCGTGGGCTTCATCATCATCCTCTTCGGCTGGGCCTGGGATGCCAGAACCGTCAGATCCATGGCGTTGTCGCTGCGGGAGCGTGAGTTCATCAACATGGCGCGGTTCTCGGGGGCCAACACGCCACAGATCATCCTCAGGGAAGTCTTTCCCTATGTCTCCGCCTACATCCTGGTCGGTTTCATCAATGTGATCCTTTTTGCGATCAACACGGAAGCCGCCCTGGCGGTGATCGGCCTGTCGAAGGTCGAGGTTCCGACGCTTGGATCGATCATATTCTGGGCGCTCAATTTCAACGCGCTCTTTACCGGCCATTACGCCTGGATGATCGCCCCGATCGTGGCAACGGTGACATTGTTTCTGGGCCTCTTCCTGACATCGACCGGCTTCAACGCCGCATTCGCAACCAAGCGTGGTGTGCAATGATTGAATTGAATGACATCGTGGTCAGCTACCGGACCGGACGCGGCAGCATCAACGCTGTGGACGGGGTGAACCTGCAGATACCCGAAGGCTGCATCGTCGGCATTGCCGGGGAATCGGGCTGCGGAAAGTCGACGCTGATGCGCGCGATATACGGTGACATTCTCTCACCGATGTCGCTGTCTTCGGGGACGATCGAATACGGGTTCAACGACAGCAGCGGCAAACCGGTCACGAGTGAAAACGTTCGCGACGAATGGTTCAAGACGCTGTCCTACATCCCGCAGAGCTCGATGAACTCGATGAACCCGGTCATCAGGATCCGGGAGCAGTTCATCGATTTTCCCGGCACTGACCCGAACAAGAAACGGGTTCTGGAGAAGGTGAGGGAGTATATCGGCAAACTCGGTCTGCCGGCGGAGGCACTCGATTCCTTTCCGCATCAGCTCTCCGGAGGCATGCGGCAACGGATGATGATCGCCCTTGCCACATTCTTCCAGCCCAACCTGATCATCGCCGATGAACCGACGACCGCCCTGGATGTTGTCGTCCAGAAGGAAATCCTGCTTTTGCTGATGGAACTGCAGGAGCAGATGGGCAATACGATCCTGATCGTGTCGCACGACATGGGGGTGCACTACCAGGTCACCCACAAGATGCTCATCATGTATGCGGCCAAGGCCGCGGAATATGGCGATTCAGACAGTGTTTTCGCCGAGCCGCTGCATCCCTATACGAAAATGCTCATCGGGTCGCTTCCCACCATTGGAGAAGATCGTGCCCGGCACGGTATTCCGGGCAGTCCACCCAGCCTGTGGGGAGACCTGCATGGCTGCCGGTTCGCCGAACGCTGTCCGTTGGCGACCGGTCTTTGCCGGAGCCAGGAGCCGCCGCTCGTGGAACACAAACCCGGCCATTTCGCCGCCTGTCACTTCGCAGGTGCAGATCTTCCCGACACAGGAGACGCCGGATGGCAGTGATCCTCAAGACAGTCGGTCTGAACAAGGTTTACCGCCTTGGCAGTTTCTTCCGGGCGAAGAAAATTCAGGCGCTGGACAACGTCAACATCACCGTCGAAAGCGACCGGCCGGTGATCATCGCCGTCGTCGGGGAATCCGGAAGCGGCAAGACGACCCTGGCCAAGACCTTGCTGCGGCTGGAAGTGCCGACATCCGGCTCGGCCATCGTCTACGACAAGGAAGTCGCCGGCGCAGGCTCACGGCCCTCGCGGCGGGAGTTCCTGCAATCGATCCAGCCGATTTTCCAGAACCCTTTCGAGGCATTCAGCCGCTACCGGAACGTCGACGCCTACCTTCACGAGACCGCCATTCGCGTCGCGGGGCTTTCGGCAGAGGACGCCAGGGATGCGGTTGCCCATGCGTTGTCGTCGGTCGGTCTGGAATACAATGACGTGGTCGGCAAATACACCAACCAGTTCTCGGGCGGTGAACTGCAGCGGATTTCCGTCGCCAGGGCCCTGATACCCGAACCCAGCCTTATCGTGGCCGACGAACCGGTGAGCATGATCGACGCATCGCGCCGGATGATCATCATCAACCTGTTCAGGAAACTGCGCGACGAGGAGGGCCGCAGCTTCCTCTACATCACCCACGATCTGGCAACCGCCTATTACATCAGCGATTTCATCGCCGTGATGAAGAAGGGGCAGGTCGTCGAGTTCGGCAAGGCGCAGGCCGTCATGTCCGATCCGCAGCACGACTACACCCGCCTTCTACTCAATTCCATTCCCACAACCCGTCAGCGCTGGCGTCCTCGCAACGTCGCGCCGGCCACCTTGAACTGACGGCCCTAAAGGGCCTCGGACAATCAACATCAATACGCCAAGGGAGGGACGTTCCATGTCCAGCGCAACCACGATCGCACAATACGATATCTTCGAACACGAGATTAAGGCCGACATACCCGGCAATCCTTATCTCGACAACGAGTTCTGGGGTGTCTTCGCCCTGAACAACCGCAAGATCAGGGTCCCCGGGTTCTACGATGGCGATGGCGTCTTCAAGGTGCGTTTCAGCCCGGATCATCCCGGCAACTGGACGCTGACGACCGAGTCGGAGACCGCCGCGCTCAACGGTCAAACGGCAAGCTTTACCGCGACGGGGCCGCGTGAAGGGGTGCGCGGTCCGGTCCATGTGCGCAACCGGTTCCATTTCGCCTATGCGGACGGAACGCCGTATTTCCCCTTCACGACAACCTGTTACGCCTGGACCCATCAGCCGCTGGAGATGCAGGAACAGACCCTCAAGTCGCTGGAGGACACGGGCGCGTTCAACAAGCTGCGCATGTGCGTCATGCCGAAATCCTATCCCTACAACCAGAATGAGCCGCTGCACGACGTTTATGAACTTCGCGCAGATGGCAAATACGACCCGGACCGTCCGAACTTCGAGGCTTTCCGGCATTTCGAGAACCAGATTGCGCGTCTGGCCGAGATGAATATCGAGGCGGATGTCATCATCTTCCATCCCTATGATCGCTGGGATCACTGCATGTGGACGGAAGAGCAGGACTATCGATACCTGCAATATCTGGTCGCCCGCATCGCCGCCTATCGCAATGTCTGGTGGTCACTGGCCAACGAATACGACTTCATGCTCGACGTGAAGCCGATGGACCGCTGGGATCGTTTCTTCCAGATCATCGAGGAAACCGATCCGTATCTGCACCCGAAGTCGATCCACCAGGGCAATCCGGACTTGTGCTACGACCACAGAAAACCCTGGGTCAGCCACGTCAGCATCCAGCATTCCGATGTGTCGCAAACACCGGAATGGCGGACTCAATACGGCAAGCCGGTGCTCAATGACGAAATGCACTATGAAGGCAACATCCTGCAGTTCTGGGGCAACATCACGGCCGAGACCATGGTGCACCGCTTCTGGATGACCGTTCTGAAGGGCGGTTATGCAGGGCATGGTGAAACCTATGTGCATCCCCAGGACCTGTTGTGGTGGGCCAAGGGCGGAGAACTGCGCGGCCAGAGCCCGGAACGCATCGCCTTCCTGCGCAAGATCATCGAAGAGGACGTCAAGGAAGGCCTGACCCCGGTCGACGAGATCCCCGGTTTCCGCTCTCACCGGCTCGTCGCCGCGTCGAAGGAGGGCGACCTGACCTACGTCTATCTCGGCGAGCACCGGCCGGTCGTCCTGTCCACCGGCCTTCCCATGGAAGACGGCGACTACGAGATCGATATCATCGATGGCTGGAACATGACCATCACACCGGGCAAAAAGGTTCCGGCGCCCGTGCCGGTGGCCACCCGCCATGGCGCCATCACGCGCGGCGGAAAACCAGACGCGGCCTTCGGTGTCGAACTGCCGGGAAATCCGTATCTGTGCGTGCGCGTGCGCCGTCGCCGGTAACCGGCCTTAGCTAAAAAAGACGGGGAGGGTCACTGGTTGAGACCTTCCCCGCAAACCGCCTGTCGGCGGCACCCGTCCGGCGCGAGGGCTGCTCCCGCGCAGGATCGAACTAAAGTTCACCCGCTCCTTGTTTCCGGTAAAAGGCATTGGCAACGCCCCCAATCTCTTCCGGCATATCTGCGTTACCAACCGGTGCTGGACCACCCGAGGACACAAGCAGAGATCAGTCGACGTTCCCGCCGTATTCTGAAGCCGGTTTCTGTATCCATGTCACATCCATATCGACTTTGGCTGCGGCGAACAGGTTCATGACCGGACAGCGGAATTCGACATTCTTGCAAAGCTTTCGGAACCGGTCTTCAGATTCGTCGGAATAGACGGTGATGTCGAGCTTGCCACTTTCGAAATAGGGGCGGATGCCCGGCACGCCTTTCGGACCGCGCACGTCGATCTGGCTTTCGCAGGTAAAATCGACGCCAGCATAGTCAAAACTCATTGCCTTGGCGACACCGTTGATGATGACGCCGTCACAGCCGACCAGGGCGATCAACACGGTTTCGAGCGGGCTTGGGGCGGAGTTGGTTCCGCCGAGCGAGGCGGGCTCGTCGGTGTAGGTCGCCGCGAAGTCCCTGACCTGGATCTTGGTGCGGGTGCCTGCGGCGTTGGTTGCCTTCACATGGCGGACGCCGATCTTGCGTGTTTGCGGGTCGATGCTCGGTTCGATGATGTCTGCGTCGATCATATCGGACATGAAAGATCCTTCCGTCAGCTAAAGGGAATAAGGGCTCCAACGGGCGCGTCGCCTCGCAGGAGATCGAAAAGCAGCCGGATCACCGCGAAGACGGCCGTACCGTAAATCAGACCGGTCCAGATCCGCATGCGCGCCTTCACCAGCAGCATCCAGGCAATCAGGGCGACGGTCGGGAGGCTGAGACCGATGGCCCAGACCGCCACGGCGTAAAGGAACAGCGCAACCAGGACCCAAAGCTCATTCGCATCGCGGCTGAAGTCGTTGCGGTAGCCACGGGCACCGCGCACGAGCAGATAGAGTGCGAGCGGCAGTCCGGGCAGGATTGCCAGTCCCGGCATCAGGCGCGATGCCGGATTGAAGGAGAAGGTTTCCCAAAGCGCGTAGGCGAACATTACCGAGACGATGGCGGCCAGGACCAGCGCGATGCCGTGGCTCGGCGCGTTCAGCGTCGGCAGCGCATTCTCAGGCGCCGGCTCGGCTTTTCGGCCTCTGGCTCTCAGCCAGCGCACGGACGAGATCAGCATGGGAATGACAATGACCGAACCGATGATCAGCACGCCGGGGCGCGTGAGCCATGACCAGCCGTAGATCTGGTTGGTCAGCCAGAAATACTGCTCCATCGGCCCGGAGAGCACGAAGCCGACGAGAGCCGGCGCACGGGGCCAGCCCCCGTGTTTCATCAACCAGCCCAGACCGCCCAGGAGGAACAGCATGAAGATATCGCCCATCGTCGAGGTGGACTGATAAGCGCCGATCACCATGATCAGGACGAGCGGGGCGGCAATGATCGCGAACGGAATGCGTGTAAGACGCGCAAGGGCAGGGGTGATCGCAAAGCACAATCCGGCACCCACCACGGAAGTCAGGGCCACCGACCAGACGATCAGGAACATCAGGTCCGGGTTCTGGGTAATCATGCGCGGTCCGGGATAATAGCCGAACGAGAACAGGGCACCGAGGAATATGGCAGCCGCCGGTCCTCCCGGAACGCTGAACAGGAGTGTCGGCACCAGGTCGGAAATCACCGTGGCGTTGTTGGCGCCCTCCGACGCGGCGATGCCGCGGATCTCGCCCTTGCCGAAGCGCGATTTGTCTTTTGTCGAGTGAATGGCATGCCCATAGGCCACCCAGGTAGAGGCGGATGCCCCGACGGCCGGCACGAAACCGCCGAAAACGCCGATCACCGCCGCGCGCAAGACCAGCCACTTGGCCTTCCAGAAGTCCCGGAAACCTTCGCCCCAGTGATCGACTTTCACGCGTTCATGGCTGATGCCTCCGCCGGCGGCGAGCATCGAAATCACCTCGGCAACGCCGAAAAGCCCGAGAGCGACAATGGTCAGTGAAAATCCATCGAGCAGATAGACCTGATCGAATGTGTAGCGGAAATCGGCTGCCGCCTGGGCCGGGCCGACAACCCCCAGGAGAACCCCGAGACAGGCAGCGGCCAGCCCTTTGGCGAGATCCTTGCCGATCATCGATGCAGCATAATACAGGCCGACGAGCGCGAACATGAAGAGTTCGGGCGTCGACAGCATCAGCACGATCGGTCCGGCGACCGGGATAGCGACGAAGAGGATCGCCGCGCCGGTGAGACCGCCGACCATGGACGCAAGGAACCCGACGCCGAGCGCCCGCGATGCCTGTCCCTGCTTGGCAAGTGCATGGCCTTCGATCGCGGTCGGGGCGGAGGCGGGAGAGCCCGGCGCGCCGATCAGGACGGAGGTTATCGTGTCGGAGGTGTAGACAACCGAAACCGCGCCCAGAAGCATGGCGAGACCAGAATAGGGGTCGAGATAATAGATGAAAGGCAGAAGGATCGACACCGCCGCGACGCCGCCAAGGCCGGGCAGCATTCCGAAGACCATTCCGACAATCATACCCGTGAACAGCGCGGCCAGACGGACAGGGTCAAAGAGCGCTTCAAGCGCGATAAGCGCATTATCGATCATGAAAAGGTCCCGGGGAAAGGAAACCGCGTCTGGGCCATGTCAGCATGGCCCAGACATCGGCAGGGATCAGAATGTGACGCCGAACTTGCTGGAAAGAAGGTTGCGCAGGTAGTCCTTCACCTCGGCGCTCGGAGACAGCGCAGCCTTGACCGCGGCTTCTGTGTCCGGCCCGGCATTGAGCCGCGCACCATTGGTCACTTTCTGGCTTTCCTCCTGGAACTCCGGATCCGCATTGATCGCGGCGACCGCTTCGGCGAAGGCGTCGAGAACCTCCTGCGGTGTGTCCGGATGCATGTAGCCGGTCAGGCCGTAGGCATAGGTCACCGAGGCAATGCCCTGAAAGGCGTCCCATTCGATGCCTGACGGCGCCTTGCCGTTGAGTTCCTCATAGACTTCATAGACCGACGGCAGTTCCGGCGCGATCGGATCACGCGCTTTCAGGACGCCGTCCTCCATTGCACCACCTGTCCACAGCGGGACCGCACGGCCTTCGGCAACGGAAGGAACGACCTGTGTCAGATAGACCGGCGTGAACTGGTAATCGATGTTCAGTTCACCCTGTTCGAAGGCGAGCCGGACCGGACCGCGGCCGTTGAAACCGAGAACGGACTTCACATCGACATCGAGCACTTCGAACGACAGAAGACCTGGAAGGTCCGAGGCCGCTGCAGCGATCCCGCCGTAGATCAGCGGTACGCTTGAGTCCCTGATGCCGGCCGCGCTGGTGACACCCGTATCGGGCGACACATAGGCAACGGCGCTGAAGGGGTGGCTATAGGCGACACGGTAGTCGGCGAGTTTGTATTCGACGCCTTTCTGACCGAGAACGAATGGGTTCGCGGTCGAGGACGTGGTGAACAGGATTGTCGTGCCATCCGATTTGGCGTTCTGCTCGAACCAGTTGGCGCCGAGAATCGAACCGCCGCCGGGGCGTGACACCACATCGAGGTCAGGATTCCCGGGCAGATGCTTTTCGAGATAGGGCTCCAGGAATTTGGCCGACACGAATGTCGCGCCGCCTTCGCCGAACGGCACGACCACTTCGATGGTCTTGCCGGCGAATAGTCCGTCCTGGGCTCCTGCGGCCAGGGTGCTCCCCAGAACGATGGCGGCCGCAACTGTTAACCTCCGATTTTGCATGATTTTATTCCTCCCTTGGCAGATGCAGTTCTGGCTCAGCCGATCGTATTCTCGAGCGTTCCAAGCCCCGTGATGGTGACGCGCATCGTGTCGCCACTCTTCAGGTATTTCGGCGGATCGAAACCGATGCCCACTCCGACGGGCGTGCCGGTGGCGATGATGTCGCCCGGCAGAAGCGTCATGGTGCGTGACATGGTCTCGATGAGTGTCGGTATGTCGAAGATCAGGTCGGCGACCTTCGCTCGCTGCCGTTCCTCGCCGTTGATCTCGGTGACAAGTTCGAGCGAGCCCACATCGCCGATCTCGTCCGCAGTGGCAATCCACGGTCCCAGCGGACAAAACGTGTCGATGCCCTTGCCGATGACCCACTGATTATGGTTCTTCTGCAGTATCCGCGAAGTAACGTCGTTCACGGCCACATAGCCGAACACGTGATCGAGTGCTTCTTCCCTGGAAACCTGAAAGCAGCGCTTGCCGATCACCACGCCAAGCTCGCCTTCGTAGTCGGTGCTGTCCGTATGATCGAGCGACGCCTTGACGACATCTCCCGGAGCGCAAACGCTCGTCGTCGCTTTGGTGAAAATGACCGGGTGGGACGGCACGGCTTCCTTCGCACTGGAATCAAAGCCGCTGGAATGGAACTCCGCCGCATGGGCGTAATAGTTCTTGCCAACGCAAAAGATGTCGCGCAACGGCTCCGGAACAGGCGCAAGCAGATGAACCTCGCTCAGCGGCAAGCGTCTCCCGCCACTGGATGCCCATTCCGCAACAGCATTTTTTCCGCCCGAAATTACATTCAGTACGGCTCGCTGTGCGGTTTCGCCCTCAGCACATATCACCGCTTCGCCGCCATCGATATATCCGGCGGCAAGGGTCTGGCCGGTATTAAAGGTTATGAGTTTCATTTTCTCGACATTGTTAGGTTTTATCGATAATAATTATGATCATAGAAAATCCCAAGTGTCAATCAAAGCGCCAAGAACCGTGATAGACAAATGAAAACAGAACGTTATGCAGAAACTGGCGAACAGGACGTGGCCGATGGAGCGACACTCGCCGACGCCGCCTACGGACGGTTGAGACGCGATATCATCACGTCCGTGCGGGCTCCGGGTGAGCGCTTGAGGATCGAAAAACTCAAGTCGATTTACCAGATCGGACCGACACCGCTGCGCGAGGCAATGCAGAAACTCGCTCAGGACGGGCTGGTTGTCAGCGAGGGCAATCGCGGGTTCACCGTCGCACCGCTCGACCCGGCCGAGTTCAAGGACCTCAATCTGGCGCGCACCGTGATCGAGAAGGAGGCGCTCAGGCTTTCGATCGAACAGGGGGACGACGCCTGGGAGGCCCGGGTCGTGGCTGCGGGCTATATCATGGCAAAGGAGGATGCCGCCCTGATGAAGGCACAGGGACATGTGCCGGACAGCTGGGAGCGCGCGAATTCCGGATTGCACCTGGCGTTGGTCTCAGCCTGCGGATCCGCTTGGCTGCTCAAGCTGCGTGGCGGTCTGCACGATCTGTGCGAGCGTTACCGCCGGGCATCCGTCTATCAGAAAATAGGCGCCCGCGACCTGACCGCGGAACATGCCGCAATCGTTGACGCCACGCTGGCCCGAAACGCCGATCTGGCATGCCGTCTGATCGAGGAACATTTTGCACTGACCGCGTCGGCGCTTGCCGCCAGCCGGGAAAACGCTGGCACAGTCGAACGGGACAAAAAATGACAGGGTCTGTGTTTCTGTTTCTGATTGCGGGTCTTGTGGGTGGCGCTGTCAACGCGGCTGCGGGCGGGGCCAAGCTCTTCGTTTTTCCGCTTCTTCTGGCGACCGGATTGCCGCCTATTGCGGCGAATGTCACCCAGGGCGTTGCGCTCTGGCCGGCGCAATTGCCGGCAATCTGGGTTTATCGCCGTGAACTTGCAGGCGAGATGAAACGCCTCTGGCGCCAGATGATCCCGGCACTCGCCGGCGCTCTGCTCGGCTCGCTCGTCATGGTCAATTCCAGCAATGAAGCCTTCGTCAGGGTCGTGCCGTTCCTGCTGATCATCGCTGTGGTAGCCATCGTGTTGGGCCCCAGGACAACCGTGCTGATGCGTCGTGCCTTCCCCGGCGAACGGCTTGAGACGGCCGTCGCGGTATTGCTGGCGATTTTCGGCTTCTATGGCGGTTTTTTCGGCGCCGGTCTGGGCTTCATGCTTCTGGCTGTTCTGTCAGTCTCCTCGGGGATGGGGGTCAGCCATGTGAATGGCGCCAAGAACCTCTTTGCGGCAGCGATCCAGTCCGTTGCGGTCGTGCCGATGATGTTTTCGGGTCTGGTCGACTGGGTGGCGGCCGTCTGCGTTCTCGTGGGCGGTGTCGTCGGGGGCTATGTCGGCGCAAGCGTGACCAGGCGACTGCCTGAACCCGTGGTCCGCTATGGCGTTGCCGGCATCGGTCTCGTCCTGACGCTCTCCTTCCTGTTGCGTTGATGGTACGTCGAAACTCGGAAAGAACGGCGGAACGGGATCTGATTATATTTCATATCAGAATACTGAATTGGATATTCGGCCGTTTATATTCATAGGGGAAATTTTTAAATAGGGCTGACCAAACAATCCTATCCTGGAGAAGTCCTGTGAAAGCAATGATCCTCAACGAATATGGTGAGAGCGCCCGGTTTCAACCCGCCGATCTGCCCGAACCTGCGGTAAAGCCTGGACACGTCGTTGTCCGCATTGCCGCGACCAGCGTGAACACGGTCGACACGATGATCCGCCAGATGGGGACGGATTTGCCTCTTTCTCCAGCCTTGCCCGCAGTGCTCGGCATGGATTTCGCAGGGACGATCACCGAAATAGGGGAGGGAATTTCGGACTTCGCGGTTGGAGACGACGTCTATGGTTGTGCGGGCGGCCTGGCCGACCTGCAGGGAGCCCTCGCACAATATATGCTCGCGGACGTGCGTCTGATTGCACACAAGCCGAAAACTCTGTCAATGCGTGAAGCTGCTGCCTTGCCGCTGGTCGGCATCACCGCCTTTGAAGGCCTGAAGCGCGCCGGTGTGGCCACCGGCAGCAAGGTTCTGGTGCAAGGCGGCGCGGGCGGCGTTGGTCACGTGGCCGTACAACTCGCCAAACATTTCGGAGCTGATGTCTATGCTACAGGAAGCGGCGAACGGCAGCTCGCCGCCATAGAAAGGTTTGGCGGAACACCCATTGATTACGCGGCCCGGAAAGTTGAAGAATATGTAGCGGAATACACGGATGGGGCAGGGTTCGGGATTGTGTTCGACACTGTTGGTGGAGCCAACCTGACCAGTTCCTTTGAAGCCGCGGCGCTCAACGGCAACGTTGCCACAACCGTATCCCTTGTGGAGCTGGATCTGACGCCCGCGCATTTCAAGGGACTGTCGCTTCACGTTGTCTTCATGCTGATACCGATGTTGCACAATCTCAAGCGGGAAGACCACGGTGCTATTCTTGCCAGCCTTGCGGAAATCGCCGATAGCGGTGCCTTGAAACCGTTGCTTGATGACCAGTCTTTTGGATTTTCCGACGTCGGAGCCGCCTACGGCCGGCTGACCAGCGGCAACGCTATCGGCAAGGTTGTCGTGGAAATCTGAACCGCGCCGGGGAAGATATCGGTGCCGGTCACCTGTACCAATGCCCGCTTCATGCTGTCGTTTGGGCAGCATGAAGCAACACGTCTCTTCCGAAGCGTCAGCCTTGGTCCGCACAAAAATGACCCACCCTGATTGACCGGCAATGAGGTATTGGAGGACCTTCGGTTGGGGGCATTGAACTTCGCCCTGCGCAGGAGAGACCATTGGCCAGACTCATCGTGTACTACGTGCACCCGGGGCAACGCTTCAGCCGGGTGAACACTGCAATGGCAAAGGCTGCGCGCGCGGTCGGAGGCATTACCTTCGTGGATCTTTATGCCGAATATCCACGTCACGATATCGACGTGAACCGAGAGCAGCAGAGACTGCTTGATCATGACGTCTTCCTCTTTCAGTTCCCTCTCTACTGGTATTCGACGCCAAGTCTCCTGAAGGAATGGCAGGATCTGGTTCTGCAGCACGGCTTTGCCTATGGGCACGAAGGCGACAGGCTTTCCGGAAAGACCATGATGCTCGCGATCACGGCGGGCGGGCCGGAGGAGGCCTATACACCTGAGGGGTATCAGAACTTTCCGCTCAGGGTCTTCTTGACACCACTTGAGCAAACCGCGCGTCTTTGCGGGATGTCCTTCGCGGCACCCTATGTGCTCTATGGTGCAGTCAGGGAACCGAAGAACGAGGAAATTCAAGAACACGCCAGGGGCTATTCGGCCTTGCTCTGCGCAATCCGGGACAATCTCTACGACTTCACCTCAGCAGAGAGCCGGAAAATCGTTCAATCTGACGATCTACCTGTTTTGCAAAGATCCTGATCCATGGCCGATTTCCTCCTTGTTTCATTTGTATTTCTGGTCGCGGGGGTCGTGGCGGTACCGATCGCCACCAGATTGGGTCTCGGTTCGGTCCTCGGCTACCTGATCGCGGGAATCGTGATCAGCCCGGTTCTGGCTGCGCTTCATGTCGATGTAATTTCGGTCCAGCATCTTGCCGAACTCGGTGTGGTCATGATGCTGTTTCTTGTCGGCCTCGAACTTGAGCCGAAGGTGCTCTGGGCCATGCGGTCGAAACTGTTGGGTCTGGGCGGGCTTCAGGTTGCAGGCACAACGGCGGCGGTCATGGGCATTGCGATGGCTCTTGAGCAGCCCTGGAAAATCTCGCTCGCCATCGGCCTTGTCCTCGCGCTTTCATCAACAGCCATCGTCCTGCAGACCCTCAACGAGAAGGGGCTTATGCGATCAGAGGGAGGCCAGTCGGGATTTGCCGTGCTCCTGTTCCAGGACATCGCGGTCATACCCATGCTCGCGTTCATTCCCCTGCTGGCAATGCCGGATCTGATGGAAGCGTCCCAAGGTCTGACGGATGCATCCGCACATCTTTCCGATGCTGTGCAGGCAGGCGACGGTCGTCTGGTGGCGGAAAGCGAGGGCAGTGACCATGGTGGAGCCTTCAGTCTCGTTGCGGGATTGAACACCTGGCAGACCGCGCTGATGACCATCGGTGCCATCGGCGCGGTGATCCTTGGCGGTATCTATCTCACGCGCCCGGTCTTCCGGTTTGTTGCCTCGGCCGGCCTGCGAGAGCTCTTCGTTGCAACGGCGCTCCTGTTCGTGATCGGCATTGCGCTGCTGATGATTTCAGTTGGACTGTCGCCCGCGCTCGGCACCTTTCTGGCTGGCGTCGTGCTTGCCAACAGTGAGTACCGGCATGAGCTGGAATCCGATATCGATCCGTTCCGGGGACTGCTTCTCGGGCTGTTTTTCATCACCGTGGGTGCGGGGATCGATTTCGGTCTGCTGTTAGACAACGCCGGCATGATTCTGGCGCTCACCCTGGGGCTTATCGGACTGAAATTCGCGATACTGATGCTGCTGGGCTTGCTGTTCGGGTTGCCGGGCCGCGACCGCTGGCTGTTCAGCCTCGGCCTTGCACAGGCCGGTGAGTTCGGGTTCGTACTGTTGTCCTTCACCGTAGCCAACAAGGTCATTCCGCAATCGGTTGCCGATCAGTTGTTGTTGATTGTTGCCCTTTCGATGCTGCTGACGCCGGCTTTGTTCATCCTGCATGAAAAACTGATCTCGCCGCGCTTCACGAAAATTCAGGAACGTGAAGCCGATACGATCGACGAAGCAGGCGACGTCATCATTGCAGGTCACGGACGGTTCGGCGGTATCGTCAATCGCATGCTGAGAGCGGCTGGCTATTCCACGACCGTGCTTGATCACAACGCCTCGCATCTCGAATTCTTGCGGGCCCTTGGCTTCAAGGTCTTCTACGGCGACGCTACGCGCCCGGATATGCTGCATGCCGCGGGTATAGAAAAAGCCCGTCTGCTGGTCGTGGCAATTGACGGCAAGGAGCAGATCAACGCGCTGGTGGACTATGTCCGCAAGACCTACCCGCACGTCCACATCATTGTCCGCGCGGTCGACAGGAGCCACGTTTACGATCTTTTCGCGGCCGGGTGCAGCGACATCATTCGCGATACCTTCGATTCCAGTGTCCGAACCGGCCGCACCGCCTACGAAGCAATGGGCATGCATCCCTTCGACGCCGAACTGCTCGCCCGCAAGTTCGCCGAAGATGACCGCCATATCCTGCGCGAAATGGCCGAGGTCTATGACCCGGACATCCCGAACCACAAGAATGCAGCCTATGTCGAAAAATCCAGAACGCTGATGGCCGAACACGAGGCGCAGATATTCGGCAAGAGCCGCGCCTATGATACCCGCGAACACCGGGGCTGGTTGCCGCCGTCATCGGAAGATCTTGAAGACCTCATCGCCAGCCAGACGCAAAAGGCCGAGCCCGAATGAGGGCTGATCAATCGGGCTCGGGTCCGTTCACACCTTGGGCAACAGGATTCATGGGCGGGAGCTTGTCCCGGTGCCCGGATCGAACAGCCTTCGCAGTCCTGCGTCTGACGGCTCTCGCTGCCAGGGCGACGGCTTGCCAATGTGCAATCCTGTCGCGCGGGCGTCCCTTCGCGTCGGGACCGAAGAACCCGGAGCCCAGCCGGGTCATGGCTATGGTGAACTCCTGCCAGTCGACATTCGGGTGAAGACGGTCGACACGGCGCTTCCATGTGCCGGCGGAAAGCATTGCGCGACTGAAATTTCTGGTGCCTAGATCGCGCTTGAATTGCCGGTAAGCGTATGGTTCGGAGTTGATTATCCGGTCTCGCAATTCAAGAAACCTAGCCGATCGCAGGAACCTTCGGACGGAAACGACAACAACAACGAAGAGGGCCAGTGCGCTCAACCAGACGCCAGCCGATTTCCAGAAACCGGTGTTGCTGTCGTCCGCAGATTGCGGCTCCGCAATCGGCCCGCCCGATACTATGAGATCGATTTCGGGCAGCGTGACCGTTTCAACCTCGCCGCTATCGAGATTGTACCAGTCCAGAGACGCTGCCGGGATCGTATAGCTCCCGGCAAACTCGGCCATGAGTGTCACGGCCTCGCTTCTGCTGCCGCTGATGACGCCGCGGTCTTCGGTTTCCTCCAACATGGGGCTTTGCGCGTAGTCCGCCAGGCCATTCTGACGGGTGAACGGCGCCAACGGGGGCAGGAACATCGGAGATACGCCGGAGACCCTGGCGACCGTTTTCAGGATAAGCGCGTCCCCGGCGGCAAGGTTCGAAGGATCGCCCTCGACTGTTCGCTCAAGCGTAAGGGAGCGGGCGGCGATGAAGGGGGACAGGTTCTGCGCCTCTGACGGAACGACACCGGAGATCTCCAAGGCAGGCGTTTCTACCTCCACACGAACCGGTTCGCGCGTCTGCGGATCCGCATAAGTGACCGTCAGCGTGTCCTCCGGGATTTTGAACCGCCCGGGAAGCATCGGTGAGATGTGATAGGCTCGCGTCACGCCGGACCAGGTTTCCCCATCCACCGTTTCACTCGTCGGCCCGGTTCCTCGCGAGGGCACACGCACGATGACATTAGGCACTTCGAAGGTCGGAAAGACGGCCGGTTCGGGAAGCCAGGTCGGCACGAGAATGGTGATCCGGAGAACCAGTGCCTGACCGGGTATCGTGCGCGTCTCGTTCAGATCCGTTCTGACAATCGGCGCGACCGGCGTCTTGGTCTGTTCCTGGGCCTGTTCCTGGCCCTGAGCATGACCGAAAATCAGGAAAAACAGCGGTAACGTGAAGGCAAACAGCCGTCTCATCGGGTGCTCCTGGCAGCTTCCAGGGCGAAACGGGACTTCAGGAAATCGCCGGTGCGCGTGTCCACGGTGCGCATCCAGGCTTCCGCGGTTTCAGGAACGATCTCGCCGGTTGGCTGTTGCGCTTCGCTCTGCGCACCGCGCCCGGCGTGATTGTCGAACACGACATCGTCGGCGCCCATGCCGCTTTCTTCGCCGGTATCCGACTGTTCGCGTGTTGTCTCGATATAATCGAGAATGTGTTTCGCGAGTTCCAGATTGTTCTGAGCCGCAGCATTGTCAGGGTCTCTTTCCACGGCCTTTTCGAAGGCGGTAATCGCTTCTCTATATTTGCGCGAGCGGATGAGCGACAGGCCTTCGCCCATGGCGGCATTGGAACCTTCCTGCCATGCATACAGCTCGGCCGAGGTTTCATAGCGTCCGGCGCGGAAAAGAACGTAGGCTTTCCATTTGGGATCCTCGAACAGGCTCGCCGCCTTGTCGAAATCCCTGGCTTCAAACGCCAGACGTCCTTGCTGATCCGGTGTCAGGAACCAGTCCCGCCATCCATCGGCACGCACAATCCCGGGAGAAAACGCGATCAGGGCGGCGATGAACCAGGCAGACCACTGCATTGTCCAGCCACGCCGGAACCACAACAGAGCGATCAAAGCCGCCGGGACCGCGAATACCCAGCCCTGATCCTTCCAGTTCTGCCGTTCGTCCCTGGAAAGAGCTTCCCTGTAGGAAGCCTCGATCCGGCGCATGACCTGACTGACGTCGGAACTATCGACTGTGAGGTCGACAAGGGTGGCTGCGGGGACTGCTTCCAATGCGGAGCGGGTGGCCTCATCCCGTCCGATCTGCCAGAAAACGACCGGAGCGCCGCCATCAGTCGATTGTTCCGCGAACAAAGGTCCGTCGGCATCCGTCAATCGGTCGAGAACAAACAGGACAGAACCTGGCATGTCCTGTTTGCCGAGAATGTCGTTGGCCATGAGAAGGGCCGGGGAGGCGGATTCACCGTCTCGCGGCATGACATCGGGAGACAGCCCTTCAAGAAACGGCTTGAGCACGGCCGGGTCTTCCGTCAGGGGCACGACTTGATGGGTTGTTCCGGCATAGGCGATCAGCGCGGTTTTGGCGCCGGAACGGCGTTCAAGAAGGTCGCTTATCTTCTGTTTGGCGCGTTCCAGCCGATTGGGTGGAATATCCGATTGCATCATGCTGCCGGTGACCTTCAGCGCCACGACCAGAGGTGCAGTGTCCGCGACCAGTGGATCGGGCAGACGAGACCACGTCGGGCCAGCCGCTCCCAGCAGCATCAGCATGATCGCGGCACTGACACCGTCAATGGGGAGCAGGCGCACACCCGGCTCGGCGCCCACGCTCAAGGCTTCTGCGAGATGAGGCGCGATACCGGCCGGCAGGGTCTCCCTTGTCTTCCCGAAGCGGCGCACGGTCCACCATAGTACGGCAATGAAGGGCAATCCGGCCAACCACCAGGGACGGATGAAATGAAAAAGCGACAAGGCGTCGGAAAGCTGATCCGGCATCATGCCTCCCTCCGCCGATACGCCGAAATCTGGAGAAAGGCGACAGTCAGAAACCCGACAAGCGCAGCGGCCGCCAGCAAAAGATGACTGAGAGACTGCCTCGGGCGATAGCTTTGTGTTTCGACCTCGCGCGGAAGCTGTTCGGCGACTCTGGTGTAGATCTCCGCCAGGGCCTCCTCGCTGCCGGCGAACTGATATGTTCCACCGGCTGCGGACGCAATGGCCTCAAGCGTCTTCTCGTCGAGCCTCTGATCGCCGCTCCCTTCCGGGTCACCTACACCGATCGTCAGAATATCGATGCCGTATTGTGCGGCGATGGACGCCGCATTTACCGGTGTCATCCGGCTGCCGGTATCGCCGCCATCGCTGAGGACGATCAGAAGGCGTTCGTCTATTTCGCTGGCCTGAAAGGTCGCAATCGCAAGACCTATCGCATCGCCGAGCGCGGTATGCGGCCCGGCCATGCCGACTTCGGTCTGGTCCAGCAGCGCCCGTACGGATCCCAGATCCTCGGTGAAGGGGGCCTGCACAAAAGCTTTGGTTCCAAACACGATGAGAGCAACACGATCATCCTCGCGGGTAGAGATAAATTCTCCCACCACGGCCTTCACCGCCTCCAGCCGTTGGGTGCGAGTGCCGTCAAGCGCAGGGAAATCCCGTTGGTCCATCGAACCGGACAAGTCGATGGACAGCATGATGTCGCGGGCGGATTTTTCCACCACGACGGGGTCACCGACCTTTTCGGGCTGTGCCAATGCCACCACAAGCAGACCCCAGATCGCCGCCGCCGATATCATCTGCAGGATCGAACGACGAAAGATGACCGATCCGGTGGAGGGGGTGAGGCCGGTGGCGACAACGATCTTGCGGAAAAATGGAAACCGTGTCCCCGGAACCTGTTTCCTGTGCGCAGGCAGGAGGTAGAAAACCGCGAGCGGGAGCGGCAGCAGCAACAGGACGAGCGGGAAGGCGAGGTCGATCATGCTCTGGGCCCGCGATGCTTGCGTATCCAGGTGCGAACGAGAGCCTTCAGGGAAGTTTCCTTTTGACCCGCAGCATAGGGCGCGCTCGCCAGTTGTTGCCCCGGGCCCGCCGAAAACCCGCTGCCGCCATAAGCGCGGTCCAGAAACGTCAGCCAAGTCCTGCCGTGCAATGACGCGACTTCGTTTCGCGGGAAGGCAACCAGCGCCGTCCGGCGTACAAGCGTTGCCAGGTGGGCCGCATCGTCCGGGTAGTCCCGCAGTTCGCGCAGGGCCTGACGGCGATAGGCATTTTTCCGACGATGTCTCAGGAATTGCCAGACAAGGGCGGACAGACCAAGCAGAAGGGCCAATCCCAGCCAGATCCAACCGGCGGTCTGGGGAAACATGGAGATCGTTGGAGGTTCTTGCACGGGCTCAAGCAGATCCATCAGATCGACCAGATTCAGGCTTTTCCAATCGTCCTTCATCTACGGCGTTTCCGGATTGAAACGCGATGACCGGTCAGGCGAAGGATCTGGGGAAGGGTATCTTCCCCGCTGTCGAGCGGCAAAATGGGCACCCCGAAGCGCCGTTGCCAGGAAAGCAGCTTGCTCAGCCGTTCGCTGGCGAATGTCTTGAGCGACTGCTTGGTCTGGTGACTTGAGGTGTCGAGTTCCGCCTGCAGGCTTCCGTCCGAGACAACCAGTTTGACCCCTTCAGGGATATCACGGGAGATCGGATCGGTGACGGGGCACAGAACCACGTCGTTGTGTCGTGACAGCGTTCCGATCAATTTCTCCGTCAGTGCATCGATCTCGTCGAAATCACTGATGATGACGATGAGGTGGTTCCGCCTGGCGATCCGGAGCGCGGATGCGAGCGGTTGATTGAGCGACATGGCCGGGTCCACGGCAGGTGCATCCGCGGCAAGCGCATGGTTTGCCCGCTCAAGGGCCAGCAGAAACCGGTCAAGCGCCTGACGGCTTTTCCTTGGCCGCAGTTCCCCCACGGTCTCATCGCCAAAGACGATACCGCCGATACGGTCTCCCTGATCGAGAACCCTGAATGCGATCAGTGCAGCGGCCTCGGCTGCGGTGACCGATTTCATGTTGTGGCGTGTACCGAAAAACATCGACATGCGCTGGTCGACCAGGAGCAGCACCGGGCGGTCGCGTTCTTCGGTGAAGACCCGGATATGCGGAGATCCGGTGCGGGCCGTCACATTCCAGTCAATCGTTCTGGGATCGTCGCCCGGCAGGTATCCGCGCAGTTCCTCGAAGTTCAGACCCCGGCCGCGTAGCCGGGAGGCATGCCTGCCGTTCAACACGCTGGCGGCCGGCTGCTCAGGCAAAAGACGCAGGCTGCGCCCCTGAAACTCGAGCGCGCGCAGGCCGGATCGGGTGACGTGGATGCGTGGATCGTCGTCCGCACGAACGGTGTCCTGCCTGACGGTCAGGCCAACACGGGTTCTGGCGGCATGATCTCGCATCTTCCTTGCCTTCAGGTCATGGCGACTTGCGCCGCAATGTCCTCAATGACCCTGTCCGGGGACAGGCCGTCACCGTCTGCTTCGAAACTGAGGGAGAGCCTGTGCCGGAAGACATCGTTCAGGATGGACCGGACGTCGACGGGATCGACATAATCACGGCCCTTCAACCAGGCATGGGTCCGGCTGCATTTGTCGAGTGCGATGGACGCGCGCGGACTGACACCGATTTCAATACAGCGGGCAAGGTCCTCCGAATAAAGCTCCGGCGTGCGGGTCGCCTGAACAAGATCGGCCATATAGCGTTCGATGGCTTCGGACACATGCAATCCGGCGATTTCGGCACGGGCGGCGAATACGACATCTCTTGATATCGGCGCAGGGCGCTCCTTGGCGGGAGCGGTCTCGCCATCATCGTTTTTTGCAAGCGCCGCCTGTTCTTCGCCGCGCACCAGACGGATGACCTTCACCTCATCCTCCACCGGCGGATATGTGATCATCACATGCATCAGGAAGCGGTCCATCTGGGCCTCGGGCAGGGGATAGGTTCCTTCCTGCTCGACCGGGTTCTGCGTTGCCATGACCATGAACAGGGGCTCCATCACATGCGTGGTTCCCGACACCGTCACCTGGCGTTCTTCCATGGCCTCAAGCAGCGCAGCCTGCACTTTCGCCGGCGCGCGGTTGATCTCGTCGGCCAGCACGATATTGGCGAAGATCGGTCCCTTTTCGAAGCGGAACGTGCCGGTTCCGCCCGACTGGTGATAGACCTCCGTCCCGGTCACGTCGGACGGCAGCAGGTCAGGCGTGAACTGGATTCGGCTGAAATGCGCGTCGATGTTTTTTGCCAACGCCTTGATCGCACGGGTTTTGGCAAGACCCGGCAGGCCTTCGACCAGAAGGTTACCATTGGCAAGCAAGCCGATCACCAGCCGGTCGATGACGCCCTCCTGGCCAATGATCGACTGCTGCATCCGGGCTTTCAGATCGAGAACCTGATCAAGCGTATCTGTCATGCGGGCGGTATCCGATGCGGAGGAAGTTCAGTTTCAGGGGAGGGCCTCTGTCAGCACCTGACCGCGCGAACCGCTCGGCGGCTTGATCTTCAGATAGGCTGCAATGGTCGCGGCAACATCGACCGTCTCCACCCGCCTTGCGATCCTTTGCGGAGCGATGCCCGGCCCGGAGAAGATGATGGGAACATGTGTGTCGTAGGACCAGGGAGAACCGTGGGTCGCCGCGACGGTCAATCCGTCGAATTCACCAACGAACCAGTGCGGTTCGAAGACGATGTAAATATCGCCGGACCGATCCGGATGAAAATTGGCCAGGACCGCCTCACTGACCGCTGTCCTGGCGACATTCCCCGACCGCAGATCATCGCTTGAAATCGCATAGGCAATGCCGGGCATTTTCTGCAGTTCCTCGGCAAGCCTGCGGGAAACGGCCGGCTTGTCCAGCCCCTTTTCATCCAGCACGGCCTGATCGAGATAGACGTATGGCTGGGAGAAACTTTCCACCAGTTCCTCGGCAATGCCGAACTCGGCTTTCATTGCCTCTATCGCGGGCCTTTTGTCGACATCCTCGAAATTGAAATAGCTCGCAGGGATCCCCAGAGAGGTCAGATAGCCCGGGACTTCCGCGGCGCCATGGTCGGCCGACAGCACCACCAGAGTGCGCTCGAGGCCGACATGCTCGTCGACGTATTTGAGAAAACCGGCAAGGGTGCGGTCCAGCCGGCGCAGATTGTCTTCCGTCTCCAGACTGGAAGGCCCGAAGATATGCCCGACATAATCCGTGGAAGAAAAGCTGACTGAAAGATAATCGGTCACCTCGTCCGCCCCGATCTGCTCCGCATCGATCAGGGCCTTTGCAAAATCGGCCGTCAACTCGTCTCCGGCGGGACTGAGGGTCAGCAGCGTCGTATAGTATTTGCCGTCGCCGGCGCCGTATGGGTGCGGAAACGCACGGCCGAAACCGGGGAAATCGGTCTCCCATTCCATGTCGTCGGCATCGCCGAAACGGTAGGAGGCTTTGGCGTCTGAAAGTTCCCAGGCACCATCTGCATAAGAGCCTGCCAGCCCGTTGTCATTCCAGGCGCTCACCCAGTCCGGGTACCGATCCATGTAGTAGCTGGACGTTATGAAACGGCCTTCGCTTTTCGAAAACCAGAAGGCCTTGCCGCTGTGCCCGGCCATGGAAATTGCGCCGCGATCCTTGACCGAAACTCCGAAGACCTTGGGTCCGCCCGCGACACCCAGCGAGATCTCGTCCGCGATTGTGGACGACAGGATCGCACTTGGCGAACGGCCGTCCGTGGTCGCGGCCCGTTGCGTTGGGTCTATCTCGGAAGACTGATCCACGCCGCCCTGGCTGAGCAAGGGGTAATCCGCATCCTGAACGTTGTAATAGGGGCGGCCGGTCTTGCGGTCGAACCAGAGGTTGGCGACCATGCCGTGGACCGCGGGATCGGTTCCGGTGGCAAGGGTCGCATGACCGACAATCGTCTCGGTATTGGCGTGCCTGTGGTGGGCGTCGGAGTAGACAGCGCCATTCTCCAGAAGATAGGCAAAGCCGCCTTCGCCGAAATGCTCACGGTTCCGGTCGAGCAAATCACCGCGCAACTGGTCCACCGTGATCTGCAGCACCAGACGCGGAGCCTGGGTCTCGGCGAGAACGGTTCCGGACCAGAGGCCTGTCAGAAGGGCGCCGGTGGTCAAGCACAGCTGCTTTGCCCGCAATTTCATCTGAACCTCTCCTTGAGAATCCGGGAAAAGACCGCAATTCGAACGCCCCACGAAGGGGGGGCTTTTTTTGCCGGGGAATATCGCTCGCAAAACCCAGGCGGAGGATTCGCCGCCTAGGTTGGGTCGTTCCGCGCTTTACTTCGATCCCGTCGAGTCGGTCATCATTTCCATGACTTGGTCGATGGAGAAGCTGGCCGGTTTCTGGCGTGGCGGGAATTCCTGGAACGTTTTCAGGAATTCGGCGACATAGGCCTGCGCCGGCACGAGGAAGAACACCCGGTCGATCATCCAATCGTAATAGGTGTTCGAGGTCACATGCGCGCGTTCATAAGGATCCCGCCGCAAGTTGGTGATCAGCGGAATGCGCAAGACCGTCCAGGGCTCGATCCAGGCACGCAACGTGGCGAACTCTTTCTGTTCAAGGAATATCGCCTTCCAGTCTTCATAACGCAGAGCTGTGAGTTCTCCGGTGTCCGCAAAATAGAAGATTTCCTTGCGCGGTCCTGCTTCCTCTTCGCCAAGAAGATGCGGCAGGAAATTATAGCCATCGAGATGAACCTTGTAGTCGCGGCCGATCGCCTGAACGCCGCCATCCTTCAGCTTTTCCTTGATGTCCGGATCGCCGGCGGCAGCCAGATATGTCGGCAGCCAATCCATGTGATGCATGATTTCGTTGGAAATAGATCCGGCTTCGACTTTGCCCGGCCAGCGAACCATGGACGGCACGCGCCAGCCGCCTTCCCAGTTGGTGTTCTTTTCGCCGTAGAACGGAGAAGACGCCGCATCCGGCCATGTGTTCATATGCGGACCGTTATCGGTCGAATAATGAACGATGGTGTTGTCCGCGATGCCGAGTTCGTCCAGCACCGCAAGCAACTGGCCGACATGGCCGTCATGCTCCAGCATGGCGTCGCTGTATTCGTCCTGTCCGGAAATGCCGCGCACTTCGTCCTTTATGTGCGTGCGGAAATGCATCCGTGTGCCGTTCCACCAGACGTAAAACGGTTTGCCCTGATCGTTGGCGCGGCGGATGAAGTCGATGGCGGCGGTGACCGTTTCATCATCGACGGTTTCCATCCGCTTCTTGGTCAGAGGACCGGTGTCTTCGATCGCCCCGTCAGCAGATGATTTGATAACGCCACGTGGGCCAAATTTTTCCCGAAAGGCCGGGTCTTTCGGATAGTCCGGGTTTTCCGGCTCTTCTTCCGCGTTCAGGTGATAGAGATTTCCGAAGAATTCATCGAACCCATGGTTGGTCGGGAGCATTGAATCCTTGTCGCCCAGATGGTTCTTGCCGAACTGACCGGTCATGTAGCCGTGCGGTTTCAACAGGCCGGCGATGGTCGGATCTTCCACCTGCATCCCGAGATCCGCACCCGGTAGCCCGACCTTGGACAGGCCCGTCCTGAAGACGCTCTGACCCATGATGTAGGAAGACCGGCCGGCGGTGCAGGACTGCTCGCCGTAATAGTCGGTGAACATCATGCCTTCTTTGGCAATCCTGTCGATGTTTTCTGTCCGGTATCCCATCAGACCGAAAGTGTAGGCCGAGATATTGGATTGACCGACGTCATCTCCCCAGATGACGAGGATGTTCGGCTTGGCGTCCTCTTGTGCAAAAGAAGGCGTGGCGATTGCCAGAAGCAATACCCCCGCAGCACAGGCAGATAGTCTGCCGGTAATCGATCTCATTCCCGTAAACATGGTGTGATCCTCCCAATTGCACAATTTATCAATGCATCCAATTTGGTCCGCAGTTTTCCCAGATGTAAAAGTCATCAAGAATTAGAATTCTCTCTGCGTCAATGGAAAAGCTGTGAGAGGATTATTCACTCTTTTTGGGTTTATAGTATAGCTAAGTAGCTTATAAGCCGAATGAATTAGGTATATTTCATCTTGAGGTAAACTGTCGCTTCAGATCAAGAAGCGCCGCGTTGTCGGGAACATTCTGCAGGGCTCTTTGAAGAGCAACTTCGGCAGCTGCCAGATCGCCTTCGGCCATGTGCAGCCGAACCTGCATGATCCAGGCTTCCGCCAGTTGCGGATCAAGGCTCGTCGCCTCCTGAAAGGCGCGGATCGCGGCTCTGGAGTTTCGTAGCACCAGCGCAGTCCCGCCAATCGCCATATGGGTTTCCGGAAAATCCAGCTTGGCAGAGAGAGTTTCCTGCCATTCACGTTGAGCCGACCGCGCCGACAACCGGGTTCGTTCCGGCGTGTTGTCCAACGGAACGCGGAGCATCTGACGCGCCGCGGCGATGCGCACGGATTTGACCGGATCCTCCAGGGCATCTGTCAGGAGGGCAATCCCGTTTCCATCCGTATCGAGCCCGGCGAACGGCACGGCGGCGGCGCGAACAAGAGGATCCGGATCCCGCAGAAGACCGGCTGCCAGAGCGCGTTGCTCCGGCCCGCTTCGATTTCCAAGCAGGTTGAGAGCCGATGCACGGACGATGCCGGGAAAAGATTCGTGAAGGGCAATATCGAGGAGGTCTTCACCGACGCCGCTCGCATCGGCTCTGGCATTGGCAAAAACCTCGGCAAAATGCGGTCCCCTGTGCCGGCTGTCGGGATAACGGTTTTCCAGGACTTCGGCGGCCCAGCCAGCGGTTTTGTCTGTGTGGCAATCGGTGCAGGCATTCGGCGTGCCGATCTTCACGCTGAGATCGGGGCGGGGCACGCGGAAGGAATGATCCCTTCTGCCGTCGACACCCATGTATGTTCGCTCGATCATGTGGCAGGAGACACAGGCTGCCCCCGCGCTGTCCGGCTCATGAAAGTGGTGAGTTGGGTCGTCATAGGATTTTTTGGGAAGCGAGGCGAAGGCGGGGTTGCCCGCGCTTGAATGGCACTGCGTGCAAACAGCATTGCCATCAGCTTTCAGCCGGGCGCTGTGCGGGTCATGGCAGTCTGAACACCGGAGACCCTTGGCGTACATCTTCGACTGAAGAAAGGAGCCGTAGACATAGACTTCGTCCAGGATCTGCCCGTCCGGGTGATAAAGCCCGTCGCGCAGCAGCGCGAGCCGGTAGCTGTCGTGAAACGGCGTGCCGGGCATGGGGCTCCCGTCCTCGAGAGGCTCCCGCCTTGAATGGCACCCGGCGCACTGCTGAATTTCGGTTTCTGCAATCGTCTCCCTGAAACTCAGCAGAAGTCCATGACCGTCTGTACCGGGAAAGGAACTCCGCAACACGGACTCCTCGTTTTCAGCCCATGCGACATGGGCTTCGCCGGGGCCGTGACAGGCCTCGCAGCCGACGCCGCTCTCGGCCTGTGTGCTGCTATACTGCCGGGTGCGGGCATCGTAATTCTTGCGGAAATCCGTCGCGTGGCATTCGGCGCAACGGGCATTCCAGCTCTTGTAGGGACCGGACCAGTGAAAGCCGTCATCCGGAGGAAGAACCTGATCGGGATAGAGGTGGAACCAGCTCTTTTTTTCCTGATCCCAGACAACATCGAAAGACTGGAGTTTTCCCGGTTCCGTTTCGACAAGATACTGTTGCAGGGGCTCGATCCCGCCGACACCTTTGACCTCAAGCACCTTTGGCCCGTCGGTAAAGTCCTCGGTCTCGATAAAAAAGCGTTCGTCCCGGTGAAAGAAGCGTGTCGTGCGTCCGGCATGCTCAAAGACCGCTTCATCGAAATCGCCTGCGACGCTCTCGGTGGACGCCGGTCGCCAGGCTTCGGCATGGTGACTGGATTTCCAGGAACTGTACTCAGCCGAATGGCAGGTGCCGCAGGATGCGGAGCCGACAAAGGAAGGTGAAGGCTCGGCGGCGACGGCCGTGGCCATTGTGCAACCAAGCCCTAAGAGAACCGCCAGCCCCCGTCCCAACCACTCCATTCCACCTCCCGTCCGCCAGACTTTCATTGGCAATAGCCCGTGGTTGTCACCGGCTGGTTCGCAAAAGACCTATGTTCCCGGCCGGATGTCACCTCTGTTTTTTCAAGACGTCCAGGTCGGCGCGCAGTGTTTCCAGTTCCCGGGCAAGATGCGTTTGTTCCGGTTGTGCAGTGTCGGGCTTGGCAGAAGCAGTATCGGAGATTGCAGCGTCCGCGGTGGCCTCCTCGGCAAGTCCACGTGTGCGAAGGGACTGTTCGAACACGGCCCAGACCGTCAGGAACAGACCTGCTATCACGGGACCGACCACCAGCCCGACAGCTCCGAAGGTTGCAAGGCCGCCAAAGGTGCTGATCAGAACAAGAAGGTCGGGCATCCGCGTGTCGCGCCCGACCAGGATGGGCCGCAACAGATTGTCGACGGTCGTCACCACCAGCCCCGTCCAAATGGCGAGTCCTGCAGCCGCGACCAGGTGCCCGTTCGCCACCAGCACGATTATGCCCGGGATCAGAACCAGCGTCGGGCCGATGCCGGGGATCACGGAAAACACCGCCATGACGCATCCCCAGAACGCCGCGCCCGGCAACCCGGCGATCCAGAAGCCGAGACCGCCCAGAACGCCCTGGGCGACACCGATCAGGAATGTTCCCTTGATGGTCGCCCGGCTGATCGAGACAACCCTGTCGGCCAGTTTATGCTGGACGTCCGATGGCAGTCCGGAATGGATCAGCATCTGCTGGAACATGTTCGATGTCTGTGGCAGGAAAAACACCATCGCATAGAGCATGATGAAGATGTTCAGAAAGAATGTGACAGTGCCCCTGGTCACCTGAGACAGGGCCGTTACGAAAAAATCGGCGATCTGGCCTGCCGCTTGCCCGACCTTTTGAGCAATCGTCGCACCAAGCCCGGCGACATCGACCTCGAAGGGGAGCCAGCCCGGCAGGGCCTTCTCGATTGCTCCGATATCGACGGTCTCGAGCCAGACAGATGTTGTCTGGGCAACGCCTGCCGCTTGCTGCACCCCCAGGACGATCACCGCGCCGAGCGGCAAAAGCACACCAACCGACAGGAGAATGAGCGTGATGCCGACCGCTACGCCCTTGCTGTGTCCGGTGCGCTCATAAATCCAGCGATAAAGCGGCGCTGACATTGCGCTGAAAACGGCTGCCAGAAAAAGAGCGATCAGATAGTCCCAGATCAAGCCCAGAAAGGCAGCGCCTGTCGCCAGGGCGAGCAACCCGATCAGGAACAGCTGGAAGTGTGCCTTGTCGCCCTGTTTTGCGTCCGGCATGACGCGCTCACTTTCCATCGTGCAGTGTTCCCCCTCGCGTCCGAACACACGGAATATTCTGAAGTTTAACCTTTTTTCGCCAGGAACCCTAAGGTAATGTCGACGCTTGATTGCGAAGGAAATTATCCATGCCCCGCGCTTCCGTTCTGAGGGACGAAATTTCACAATTGAAGGTGGACTCCGAGACAAAGCGCAAGCCGCGTCGCCAGCGCGCGAAAAAACCGTCGGCTGAAATTCCCGAAACTCCGCACGAACCTGAACCGGACGAAATGCCCGGGAAGGACGAACTCGGAGAACTCGCGCATAAACTGTCGGATCTCGTCGAAAACGCGGGTGAGGAAATCAGGGAACGCCCGGTCACCGCCGTTCTGGGAGCGCTCGCTCTCGGGGTCGTGATCGGCGCGCTTCTTAAACGATAGGAGGGCTTCATGGACAGTTTCGTTCGCACCATGCGGATCATCTGGCGCGCGGAGCTTCTGATTATCGAAGCGAAGATCAGCGTCGCCACCAAGCGGATCGGAGCCACGGCTTTTGCCGGTCTGATCTGCGTCTTCGGCCTCGGAATGCTCAATGTCGCCGGTTTCTTCGCGCTGGAAGAAAAATGGGGGCCGGTCTATGCCGCCCTAGGTGTCGCGGTTGCCGATTTCCTGATCGCCGCCCTTCTTGTTCTGTGGGCTTCGCGGTTGTCGACCGGACCCGAACTTGATCTGGCCCGGGAGGTCCGGGACGCAGGCCTGCAGGAACTGGAGGCCAGGGCAGGTGACATTCAGGACGAGGTTGAGGCCGTCCGGGACGAATTGCTGGCGGTAAAGAACAGCCTGGTGAATTTTTCCCGCAATCCGCTCGATGGAACAATTCACGCTCTGCTGACCCCGATCCTGACGTTGTTGATCAAGTCGCTCACCAAGGGAAAAGACTGAGCCGGGCAACGCCCTTGCTGTGAGCTTTCAGATGCGCGCTTACGCACCGAACGCCTGTTATCGTCCTGAAAGGCCGGAGCCGCGTCGGGAGAGAAGGACGAAAGCCACGCTGGTCCGCGGAGAACTGTCACGGTTCAACGGTGCTCTGATCCTTGAAAACAGAAAACCCGAGGGCTCCTGAGACTAGGCTCACCGCTTTCCTTGCCAAATCTCAGTTCAGTAAAGTGTTCGCTTGTAATCGGTTTCCAGATTGTCCTCTATCCTGCGCATCTCATGATCATCATCGGGAGCGCCTGTCGTCTGATCGAGAATGATCCTTGCAAGCGACGGCAATTCGCTTCGGTCCTGGAATTGTTTCGGATCCCACAACTGAGAGCGCCGGAATGCCTTGGCGCAATGCAGGAAGACCTCCTTCACCTCGACCACGATCGCAAGTTTGGGAAGCCGGTCCTGGACGCTCATGCTCTTGAGCAACTCCGGGTCAGTCACCAGACTGGCTTGCCCATTGACGCGCAGCGTGTCGTCAAACCCCGGCACGATGAACAGCAGTCCCACGCTGGGGTTGGCGACAATATTCACCAGACTGTCGAGGCGATTGTTGCCGGGTCGCTCCGGTATCGCCAGCGTGTTCGGCCCAAGAATTTGAACAAATCCCACAGGATCGCCGCGCGGACTGACATCGGCTCTCCCGTCCGCATTCTGGGTACCGAGACATATGAACGGCGACCGCCTGATGAAGGCTTGCGCATGCTCATCGAGAGAGGTCTGGCACTTTATGGCAGCGAGGGGAGAGACTTCCGGAAACAGGCTTCGGAGCGATTCCTCATCCGAAATGACAAACTCGGGATCACCCTTGAACTTCTTCACGATGCTGCCTTTCGAAACTCTGGACCCGGACGGCTCAACTCCATCAGCATGGCACAATTTGAACGCAGCTGCGTTCCGGGTGCGCAAACAATTTTCAAATGCCACTCAGCCCAAGAATGAGGAGCGTACCTCATATTATGAACTACAGGCATTTCATGGGGGCAATCAAGTCGTTGAGCAAAGAAAACGAGAGCTGTGCAATAGGCTGATGCACACGTACACAGCTACCAGGAATAACGCGTTCGCCAGTCACTGGCGATCTATGGACCTGATTTGATTCATCAGATGATGGAAGCAAGTGAGTTCAAAATGCAGAAAGCCTGTACTTCTCTTCTACGTATCAATGTCTTATGGAAAAGTTTGGCTGGGGAACCTGGAATCTCAAAGAGAAAATAAGATGGTGTAAAAATTTCAATAAGTTAGGCTAGGTCGCCTTCCCAGAGTGGGGGAAGACTGTGGGGTTGTCAACATTTCGTCGATAGCAAGGGCTAATAGGAGACAACACCCCACTGGAGCATCATTTCGATCGGCGTTGTCGACATTACTCAACCAAAGCGTTTATTGGGTCTTCTGTTGACCTATTTCAAATTCTGTCGCAAACATCGGCCGAAATCTCCCCACCTCGTGGTAATCTGAGCGAAAATTGTCCGATTTGCACGTTGATGAAAGAAATAATCACACTCGAGCAGGTTATCGTTTTTAGTTGGAGGGAGAGCGCCGAGGCGCATTCTATGCCGATGAGGTGAGTGCCTTGCTCCGGAAAAAACACGCACCTTTTCCGGCGCAGCGTAGAAGATGCAGGCATTGGTGACCCAACTACGCGCCTGATCGGTTTTCAGCAGTTTTCCGTGGAAGAATCAGACACAGCCGAAACTTCCTAGTGTCGCCTGGGACGAATCGTCTTTAGCTAACTACGTCCAGTTGAGTATTCAAAAATTACCATTAGGCACCCCAGTTGAAGGTTGACATTATGCAACCAGCAAGAAATTGTCAGAAATTTATGACAGCGATGTTGGGGGCAACGTTCGAATGAATGCATTAGCAGTATTTCCAATCGCCGACGCGACACATCAGATCATTCAACTGGGCGAAAGCACGAACTATCTAATCACGTCTTCACACTCCGAACCACTCGAAATCAGTGCAAAGTCCGATCAGGTCAAATCACTAAGTAGTCTGTTGCGAGGATCTCTAGCGGACATTTGCAGACGCGGCTACGACTTCGTCGATGAGCCGCTCCCAGATCGAGAAGCGGCTTTGCTTGAAGTGGCACAGATTGGACGAAGCCTTTTCAAGGCGCTAATGCCGGAACCTGCTCACCGGGATTGGTTTCGAAATGAGATTAAGGATGGAGATACCATAATCCAGGTCATGAGTACGGCAGTCTCAGTACCTTGGGAAGCGCTATATTTGGCAGAAGAGCTTAGCGGCATCGCGCACGTTGAAGAGTTTCTTGGGTACAAATCGCGTCTAATCCGAAATGCGTTCAACAAGGGCCAGCAGCCATTTGCTCCCGGCGACTCCGTGCTGAGTAATGGTCAGATCGGAATGGGGATCGTCGAGGACGATCAGCTCGACAGTGTCGGGGTAAACAACGATTCTCAGATACTGAATGTGGCGCGAAAGGGCACTGCGATCAAAGAATTGCACCTTGGAAAGCTAGAGCAGAGTAATTGTATTTTGCCTATGGCAAACTTTTTGGCGAGCGAGGATCAACCTAAGCAGATCGTTCACTTTGATTGCCATCTTGAAGTCAGAGTCCATGCTGACACTCCTGTCATCCAACACTCGAAGGTTCGTGTCACAGAAAAGGTACTTATTCACTACAACGACTTTGCGTCAATGCCGCTGACGAACGGCCCTTTTGTCTTCTTCAATGTTTGCTATGGGGGCTCCGTCCAGTCAGTGTCGCTTGAGAGCTACGCTTCACTATTCCGACAAAACGGCGCAAGCTGTGTTGTGACCAGCGAGACAAAAATAGGCGACGGTTTTGCTGCGATGTTCGCGGGAGCGTTTTACGCTTGTGCGTCAACCGGAAAATCCGTCGCGGCCGCGTTGATGGAGGCGCGGAAATGGGTGCTCAACCACCATCGCAATCCATCGGCTCTCTTTTATACGATGTACGCCTTTCGAGACCGACTCCTTCCGGTAACCAGTGTGCCCGCTGGAGAAAGGCAAGAGTTCTCATCCAAATGTGGGTTTCGGGCTGAAATGGAGCAACCCGCAGCATGAATGTGCATTTCAACACTGCCTGCAACTTACCTGTTTTCGATGTCGCAGCTGGAGAGGCGGCGGGTCGCGTTCAACTCGACGAACACGTGTTTGGAGAAACACCAAGGACGGACATCATCCACCGAGTTGTTCGATGGCAGATGGCCAAACGTTTTAACGCGTCTAAAGAAATACTTGGCAGATCGGACGTCGCCGGTACTGGCAAGAAGATGCATAAGCAGAAGGGTACCGGGAAGGCACGTCACTCTTCAGCAAAAGCACCACAGTTCCGAGGTGGCGGCAGAGCGTTCGGTGGTGTTGTAGTGCAAGCTGAGAGCGGCCTACCCAAGAAAATTCGCGCGGCCGGCCTGCGCCATGCCCTCTCGTCTAAGGCGCTAGAAGGCGAACTCATAATCGTGCAGAATCTCGCTATCTCAGAGCATAAGACGAAGGTAGGCAAGGAAGCGCTCCGACGATTGGGTGTCGAAGGGAAGCGCTGCTTGATCGTATTTGGAAATCATGTCGATCTTAATTTCGCGTTAGCCACTCGAAACATTCATAACGTCGATTTGCTTCCTGTCGGCGGTCTCAATGTCTACGATATATTGAACCATGAACGCTTGTTGCTATCGCGAGAGGCAGTGGAACATTTGGATGAGAGGTTTTGGGGTACTAGTGCCTGGAGTTCGCGCCCAGCCGAGCTTCCTGATTCTGTACGTGTACCAAAAGTACCAAGCAAGGGGAGCGGCACAGAGCAAAAACCTCGGGAGAGTCGTTCCACAGTCAAACGTGAGCACAGCCGAGATAAACGCAAATCCGCTGAAGTTGGCAGGAAATCTCCTGCCAAGGTTCTATTGGACCTCGCTAGTGAGGAAATTTCAGCACGGAGGGAAGCCATGAAAACGTTGGTCGCCAGTCCGAGTAAATTCAACAAGTCCGATCTAAAGGCGCGTCTTCTGCCGGTTCTGCTATCAGACAATTTTGCAGAGGCAAAGGAGGCTGCAGTCACGCTAGCCAGGGTAGTTTACCCCCATCACTATACCAATTTCAGCGAAGATGCCGTCAGCTTAGAGGATGCATATCTTTACAAAGTCAGGATCGATGTTGAGCAGGTTCTACGAGAAGAAGGTGTCCTTTGCTTCACTTATGCGGACACGGTTCAGCGCAAAGGCGAGGATGTTGTCATCGAGTTACGCCTGAGCCCGGAGTTGCCGTTCGAATTGGATGGCAAACCTGCACGCGTCGATAACCCGGCTTGGCTAATCCGGGAACCCAAGTTCAACGTAGTTGTTACCGGGGCGCAGGATACTAAGATCGACTGGTCTGAGGAAAAGGGCACAGATCATGCCAAGGCCTTGCTCAAATGCAATGTCCCTGAATTCGGAGTAAACAAGCTATTTTTTGATTTCTTCGTCGACAACAGATGGATCAGTCGACAAGAACTCGTGGTCTAGTCGTCCACGAAGGAAATGAACGCATTCCCTGTGGACTCGGCCTCTTCGAGGAAGATAGTGCGCGGACCTTTCTTGCCGATTTCATCATCACCTCGGACATCGACCCATCCGCTCGGCAGGTTGAGACGCCAATAGTCTCCATCAGCGACAAGCTCGTGAAGCTCCACTCCAATAGTGAGTAATTCCTTGGACTTGTAAATGATGGAAGTGCCCACGGATTTCTTGGTTGAAAGTGTTGCTGAGGCGTCGGCCAGCTCGGTCGAAGATACATCGACCTCAATGTTGTTGTTATCGGCGTTCGTCGCAACAACCTCTAGTTTGTTGGACTTTACAAGTGCTGTGACGAGGTAGAGCTTGTCTCCCTCTCTCATCAACGATTGTTGTGGATCCACGGTACTAGATTTAAGCCATTCCGAAACGGCTTTCAGTTTGCCCGACGTTTTTCTACCACCCTTCACTTTCACCTTGGCGGAACTAGCAGTCGCGTAAGCCGACTTAAGTTTCCCCGATGCCTTCATGCCCAATCTAGAAGCAAGCCCCTCAATAAATGAGACAACTGTGCCAATTTTCACGGCAGATGAAAACGAGGTGTCAAAGGGAGCGAGGTCAACCTGCTTCTTTTCCACGTCGAACGGACGGTCTGATGCGAAAATTTCCTCAATATTCACGGGAGAAAATGTCCGGTCATTTCTTGAGATCACCAAATCTCCGATTTGAATCCCCGTGCGTGGCCACTTCAATAGGTTGAGGCTATGCTCCTGAACAAATACTCTTAGGACAGGGTCGGCAGAATTCCTGTTGCATTCAAACATGCATTACCTCCAGAAAACATTGCAATTTACTACCAGAAGGAGAATTCGATTGAAAGACCATTCGCGACAGGATTGGGCCAAGTGGCTGATTGGCGAACACTCAAACTCAGATGGCCACCGATGGGATCGGCTACGAAACCTCGGTGAGGTGCGGCGGATACCGAGATCTTCCGATAAGTATTGCGAGGCACTTTGGGCTTTTATTTCACGTATTTTCCAAAGAATTCGCAGTGACCTACATCCCGAATTTCAAACACCGCCTACCCAGCAGGTCGTATGAAAGTTTTTTCGTCTTTTGTTACATTTATGTAGTCGCCATCATCAATCGGCCGATAGTTCTAGTATGTTGACGAACCATTGCCCATATTCCTTTTGCCGGACGGCGCTCTTGGGCACCAGTTCCAGGGACCAGTTTTGGCATCAGTTGGTCGAATCGACTGAGAATGTGGATCTATTGATTCGATTATCTCAATGATATCAATGACTTGAGAAAAAGTTTGGCTGGGGAACCTGGATTCGAACCAGGACTAACGGAGTCAGAGTCCGTGGGTCTACCGTTAACCTATTCCCCAACGCGGCCCGGGAACCGGGCGAGCTGTTACGGCAGTTGTCAGGCTGGAAGCCCTCTGCAGCAACGAGTGTGCCGCATATACATCCATCATATTCCCGATTGCAAGGGCCGGTTTCGACTTTTTTGTGAAATTGCAGCCCTCAGGCCAGTTTCGCAAAAGCCAGGATCTTTCGTCGGCTGTTATGTGCTTTTCCATCGGCGGCCAACCTGTTACAGTTTTGTCAACGAAAGACATGGTCCCCGGCAGCGCCCCGTTTACGGCCGGTACGCCGGGACCTGAAAGGCACAAAGTGACTCAGTCAGGTCAGGAACCGCCCGAGAACGGGCGTCGTACCGCTGACGTGTCCGGCAACAGCGGAACTCCGCAGGAGTTCAAGGGACCGGGCAGACGGCGCCGCAAGCGTCGCTCAGGCCAGGGCCCCAAGGGCAAGGCGGCAGCGCAGGAAAATGCCGCCGCAACGGGAACGCCCCAGGGGGCAGGACCTGTTCAGGCCCAAGCTGTATCCGGAACCGTCGAAACCACCAGCCAGCCGCCGGCGCAGCCTGTCGCGGACGGCGGAACCGCGTCCAATCCGGGAAAACGCCGCAAGAAACGCCGTCGCGGGCGCAATCCCGCGCATGCCGGAAATGACGGCGCGGTCAACCGGCGTCCGCTGTCAGCGAGCGATGATGGAGACGCGGCACAAGGCACTGACGCTGCGACCAGCCTGAAAGGCAAGAAAGCGGCGCGGCGCAGGGGGCGGCGCAGACGGCAATCCGTGAACGGCGCTGCGGACGGTGCTCCTTCCGAGGCCCGCGCCACGCCGGACACCGGATCTTTGCGTGACAAACCTTCCCATGCTGGAGGCCCGGCAAATGCAGTGCGTGAGCCGTCCGCCCGGGACGCCGATATCCGCCTGGCGAAAAGCCAGGAAAAACAACCTCGCACGAACTGGAATGGCGTTGCGAAAGACCGAGCCAGAAACGGGCATCACCGTGGATCGCTTTATGCGGCGCTGGATCTTGGAACCAACAATTGCCGGCTGCTGATTGCCCGTCCTGAAGAACGCGGATTTAGGGTCGTGGACGCCTATTCCCGCATCGTCCGGCTGGGCGAGGGGGTCGGGTCCAACAAACGCCTCGGTGAGGCCGCCATGGACAGGGCAATCGATGCGCTGGCGAATTGTCATCGCAAACTGGCGGACAGGGGAGTTTCCCGCTCGCGCCTGATTGCGACGGAAGCCTGCCGGGCCGCAGAGAACGGGGCCGAATTCATCGAGCGCGTCCAGTCCGAAACAGGGCTCGCACTGGAGGTAGTCAACCGCGAAACGGAGGCTCGTCTGGCGGTTGCCGGCTGTGCGTCGCTGGTCGATCACGACGCGGACGGTGTCATCCTATTCGATATCGGCGGCGGCTCCTCGGAAATCGTCTGGCTGGACCTGCGCAATCGCTGCGGCGCGCGCGGCTACGCCCTGACGCGCTTTATCCGTTCCTGGATTTCGCTGCCGGTCGGTGTGGTCAATCTTGCCGAACGCCACGGCGGTGTGCATGTCACGCCGGATGTTTTCGAAGACATGGTCGAGGATGCCGCCGGGCATCTGGCGTCCTTCAACCTCGCCAGCAGTCTCACGGAAGCCATTTCCTCCGGAAAGGTGCATATGCTCGGCACTTCTGGGACCGTCACGACCCTTGCCGGCGTGCATCTCGGACTGAAGCGCTATGACCGGCGCCGGGTGGACGGAACCTGGCTCGAGGACGGCGATGTCGGCAGAATGATTGATCAGCTTCGCGATATGCCCTATGAGGCGCGCGTCGAGAACCCGTGCATCGGCGCGGATCGTGCCGATCTCGTATTGGCCGGCTGCGCCATCCTGGAAGCCATCCGCCGCCGCTGGAGCTGCTCGCGGCTGCGCGTCGCCGACAGGGGATTGCGCGAGGGAATTTTAACGGAATTGATGTCGGCCGACGGCGTCTGGACCCACAGGAAGTGCGGCAACCGTCAGGATCGCGGCCGTCAAAGGAACAGAGCATGAGCGGGTCTAAAAAAGGCACCGGTGACCGGGGGCTGCACGTCAAGGTGAAGACATCGGCCGGCCGGCGCGAATCGTCCACCCGCTGGCTGTCGCGCCAGTTGAACGACCCCTATGTGCGGCGTGCGAAAATTGACGGCTACAGGTCAAGGGCAGCCTACAAGCTCATCGAAATCGACGACCGGCACAAGGTTCTGAAGCCCGGTTACAGGGTTGTCGATCTCGGCTGCGCGCCAGGCGGCTGGTGCCAGGTGGCCGCGCATCGGGTGCAATCCAGCCTCGACGCGCCCAAGGTGGTCGGCATTGATTATCTCGACATGGATCACGTGCGCGGTGTCACCTTTCTGAAAAAGGACTTTCTCGACGACGACGCACCGGCGGCGCTGATGGAAGCTCTGGGCGGCAAACCGGACGTGGTCCTGTCGGACATGGCGGCCCCCACGACCGGGCACAAGCAGACGGATCATCTGCGCACGACTCACCTGTTTGAAATCGCCATCGATTTCGCCCGCCGAAACCTGGTGCCCGGCGGGTCCTTTCTGGCGAAGGTCTTCCGAGGCGGGACCGAAAATTCCCTGCTGCTGGATCTCAAGCGCGAGTTCAAGACCGTTTCGCACCTCAAGCCCCCGGCCAGCCGCAAGGAAAGTCCGGAGCTTTATGTGATCGCCAAGGGGTTCCGCGGCAGCGACCTTGAACAGGATTGAACGGCAGCACTTTGCCTGGATGCAATCCAGCTGATTTGTGTTCATGGCAAGCAAACCGAATGAAAAGCAAGGCCAGGGCTCTTTTCATTCTGTCACCTGCGTGTTATTGACCCGCGCCAACTTCTCCGGCACAGCCGAAGCGACTCGAAAGATGCAGGCTTTATAGACAGGCCGGCGTCGCTATCATTTTTTTAAAAGGGGAATTGGCAATGGCATCCTTCTTTGTCCCACCGACCGGACAGCAAGCCCTGACCTTCGACGATGTCCTGCTCATCCCCGGCCATTCGGAAGTCATGCCGGGCCAGGTTGATCTGCGCACCAGGGTCACCAGGGAGCTGGAACTCAATATTCCGATCCTTTCTTCCGCCATGGATACCGTCACCGAAGGCCGCCTCGCCATCGCGATGGCACAGGCCGGCGGCATCGGCGTCATTCACCGCAATCTTTCTCTGGACCAGCAGGCCGAGGAAGTCCGCATGGTCAAGAAGTTCGAATCCGGCATGGTCGTCAATCCGCTGGTGATCGGACCGGAGGCGACCCTGCAGGACGCCCTGAACCTGATGAAGCATTTCGGCATCTCGGGCGTGCCGGTTGTTGAAAACGGCGGCTCCGGCGGGCAGGCAGTGGGAAAACTGGTCGGCATTCTGACCAACCGCGACGTGCGCTTTGCGTCCAACCCGGATCAGAAAATACACGAGTTGATGACCCGCGATAATCTGATCACGGTCAGCGACAATGTCAGTCAGGAAGACGCCAAGCGGCTTCTGCACCAGAACCGCATCGAAAAGCTTGTCGTTGTCGACGAAAACCGGAACTGCATCGGCCTGATCACCGTGAAAGACATGGAAAAGGCGCAGCTCAACCCGAATGCGTCCAAGGACGCGCAAGGCCGTCTGAGGGTCGCTGCGGCGACCAGCGTCGGCGAGGAAGGGTTTGCCCGGGCGGAACGTCTGGTCGATGCCGGTGTCGACATGGTTGTGGTCGATACTGCCCACGGCCATTCCCAGAAGGTTCTGGATATGGTCGAACGGGTGAAGAAACTCTCCAATTCCGTTCAGGTTCTGGCAGGCAACGTCGCGACGTCGGAAGGCACAAAGGCCTTGATCGATGCAGGCGCAGATGCCGTCAAGGTGGGCATCGGGCCCGGATCGATCTGCACCACGCGGATCGTCGCCGGTGTCGGCATGCCCCAGCTCACGGCCATCATGGAAGCGGTCAATGAAGCCGGCAAGCACGGGGTTCCCGTGGTCGCCGATGGCGGCATCAAGTTTTCCGGCGATCTGGCCAAGGCGATTGCTGCCGGAGCCGCATCGGTCATGGTCGGCTCGCTGCTCGCCGGCACGGAGGAAAGCCCCGGCGAGGTCTACCTGCATCAGGGCCGTTCGTACAAATCCTATCGCGGCATGGGCTCGGTCGGCGCCATGGCGCGCGGTTCTGCGGACAGGTACTTCCAGGCCGAAGTACGCGACAGCCTGAAACTCGTTCCTGAAGGAATCGAAGGCCAGGTCCCCTACAAGGGAGCGCTCAGCAGTGTGCTGCACCAACTGGCCGGCGGTCTTCGCGCCGCCATGGGCTATGTCGGCGGCAAGGATATTACCGATTTTCAGGAAAGGGCGCGTTTCGTGCAGATATCCGGCGCGGGTCTTCGCGAGAGCCATGCTCATGACGTGACGATCACGCGGGAAAGCCCGAACTATCCTTCCAACGTTTGATAGCATTATATTCGGTGCGGACCGATTGCGGTCCAACCCCAAGGGATCAGTATGAAAGATGGCGGACGCCTCGCGGCGGCAATAGAAGTCTTAACCGAGGTCGAAACCCGCCACAGGCCGGTTCAGATTGCCCTGCGCGACTGGGGAGCGGCACACCGTTTCGCCGGTTCCGGCGACAGAACCGCCATCGGCAATCTCGTCTTCGATGCCCTGCGCAACAAGGCGTCGCTCGCGGCCGCCGTCGAGGACGGCACACCGCGCTCCCTCATTCTGGCAACCTATGCCCTCACGTGGGAAAAAGGTGTTGCGGCTCTTGCCGAGGCGCTGGCGCAGGACCAGCACGCGCCGGACGCCCTGACGGATGAAGAACAGGGCAGGCTCGCAGCTCCCGGAAACGGTGTACCGGCGGAGCATGCACAAGCTGACGTCCCCGAATGGCTTTGGCCTGGCTTTCAGTCCGTATTCGGTGACCGGGCCGTCGAGGAGGGCAGAGCGCTTGCACAGCGCGCGCCGGTCGACCTCAGGACCAACACCCTGAAATCCGATCGCGAGAAGCTTCTCAAACGCCTCGCGCATACGGGCGCCCAGGCGACGGCCCTGTCACCTGTCGGCATGCGCATAGAAGCCAAACCCGGATCCGGCCGCGTGCCGCATGTTCAGGCCGAGGAAGGATATCGCAAGGG
The DNA here is from genome assembly GCF_947496995.1 of uncultured Roseibium sp. Lineage (GTDB taxonomy): Bacteria > Pseudomonadota > Alphaproteobacteria > Rhizobiales > Stappiaceae > Roseibium. The sequence continues at coordinate 274,331 of NZ_CANMFD010000002.1, read as the reverse complement.
CTGGTTCGAACTTCAGGACGAGGCCAGCCAGCTTGCCGCCCTCCTTGCGCAGGCAAAACCGGGCGAACAGGTGCTGGACTACTGCGCCGGCGGCGGGGGCAAGACGCTCGCGCTCGCGGCTGCCATGCAGAACAAGGGGCAGCTCTACGCCTATGACGCCGACAGGCTGCGCCTGGCACCGATCCATGAACGCCTTCAACGGGCCGGCGCCCGCAATATTCAGGTGCGCGATCCGGCAAGCACCAATCTGGAAGACCTCGTGGGTCAGATGGATCTTGTCTTCATGGACGCGCCTTGCACGGGAACCGGCGTCTGGCGCCGCAGGCCCGATTCGAAATGGCGTCTGGCCGAAAAGGCTCTGGCAGACCGCATCGAGGATCAGCGCCACGTCCTGGAAAATGCCAGCCGTTATGTAAAACCGGGTGGCCGCCTCGTTTATGTGACCTGTTCCGTATTACCGGCGGAGAATGAGGACCAGGCTGAATGGTTCCTGGAAACCACGCCCGACTTCAAACCGGTGTCGGCGCTGGAAGCCTGGAAAGCAGTGCTGCCGAAGGCGCCGGAACCGCGCTACGTCACCGAGCGCGGAGACCTGCTGATGACACCGGCATCCACGGGAACGGATGGGTTCTTCGTGGCGATCTTTGAACGCAGCCACTGACCGCAGCTTCATTAAAGCGGGCTTACGACCGGTCCTGACGTTGAAGGCCGAGCACATTCGGAACCTGGTCATCTGCGCCAGTCAGGCCTTCCACAGCGGGTGCCTCGATCTTGTTCGACCGGAGCGTGGTTTTCCCTTTAGGAGGGCTCGGATCTTTTGATCCGGGCTCGTCGAGCTCGGTCTCATTGGAGGCCGCTGTCAGCGGTGCCTTCGCAAGCTTTCCGCCGTTTTCCTGAGCCGTGTCGGAAGATTGCGCGGCCTCTTCTGACAATCGGGCCGCTTCATTTTCAATCAGAGCTTCGACGAAGCGTTTTATATCAGGCTCAAGACCCTTGCCCGCCGATAGCGCCGTCAGGACGGATCGAGCCTGGTTGGAATATTTAAGGGCTGCAAGACCCGCGCCCAATGCGTTGAGCGGTCCCTGGGCTGTCTCGTCCAGGTCATGCGCGGTGACCGCATGTTTCAGTGCAGTAACGGGACGTCCCAGTTTGCGCGACAGCACGCTGAGCCGGACCAGTACCGCTACGGAGCGGGGGCTGAGCCTGAGCGCTTCTTCTGCCGCTTCGCGGGCATCCTCAAGGTCACCCTTTCCCGCGAGCGCATCCGACAGCATTTCCATGGGGAGCGGATCTGCTGGTATCAGGCTGTTTGCCCTGATGGTCAGCTCGATGACTTCATCGAAGCGCTTGCGGCGCAGCAGGGTTTCCGACAAGCCCAGCAGAGCGGGGACATGATCGGGCGCGGATTTGAGCGCCTTGCGATAGGCGGCGATCGCCGCAGAGGTCTGGCCGGATTTGTCTTGTGTTTCCGCAAACAGCGTCAAAACCGGTGCCGAGTCCGGCAGCAGGCTCAGCAGATGCCTGGCGTGAGCTTCGGCTTCGGCAGGTTTGTCGTCCTTGAGAAGAACACTCGCCAGCCCGAAGAGCGCATTTCGGTTGTCGGGCGCCTGGTCAAGAACTTCCGTGAAGTTCTGCCTGGCATTGGCGATGTCGCCGAGAAGAAGATGGCAATTGCCGAGGCTCGCACGGGCGCTCAGGTGATCGGGTTCTGCGAAGACGATCCGGCGCAATTGTGACTGGGCTTCTTCCAGATAACCTGCCTGGAGAAGCGCACTGGCGGTCCGGTAGGCAATTTCCATGTCCTGGGGCGAGAGTTCCTGCGCCTTGAGGTAGGAAACCAGCGCTTTGTCGAGGTCGCCGGCATTTTCCAGCGCCTGGGCTTCTTCAAACGCTTGTCGGGCAGCTGCTGTCATTCGATATTCGGTTCCTAGAGCACCTGCTCCCGTCTCGTCCCAAGGTATGAGACGCAGGGCAAAGGTCAGCCTAGGGAGCGCGGCCGCACGGGTCAAAAGCGAAATTCGATCGTGCACAGCTTGTCCGCCGATTTATTTGCCGGACAGGCAATTCGCCGACGAACCACGCGCTGGCCCGCAGTGCTCAAAAAATGCTGTGAGAGACCGGCAACAGCGTGAATTTGAGGTTCAATTTGACGGAAAGACCGGTTAGAAGCTGGCCATGACCCAGCATGATCGTCTTCTCATCATCGATTTCGGTTCTCAGGTGACCCAACTGATCGCGCGTCGCCTGCGCGAGTTGAACGTCTATTGCGAGATACATCCCTATCAGAATGTCACGGACGCGTTTTTGAGCGAATTCGCGCCAAAGGCCGTGATTTTCTCCGGTGGCCCCGACACCGTCACCAGGAAGGACGCGCCGCGGCCACCTGCTTCCGTCTATGATCTGGGCGTTCCCGTTCTGGGTATCTGCTACGGCCAACAGGTCATGATGCAACAGCTTGGCGGACAGGTCGAAGGCGGCAAGATTTCCGGCGGCGGCGGGACGGCCGAGTTCGGCCGGGCCTTTGTGACCCCGGCCGGCCAGCCGCTAGATATTCTCAAGGGCTGGTTTTCCGAGGGCCGGGAACAGGTGTGGATGAGCCACGGCGACCATGTGAGCCGGCTTGCTCCGGGGTTTGAGGTCTTCGGAACCTCGCCGAACGCACCTTTCGCCATAACCGCCGACACGAGCCGCAACTTCTACGCGGTCCAGTTCCACCCCGAAGTGCATCACACCCCCAACGGCAAGACCATCTACGAGAACTTCGTCAGGTTGGCCGGTTTCACCGGCGACTGGACCATGGGCGCCTATCGGGAGGACGCAATCGCGAAGATCCGCGAACAGGTCGGCGACAAGAAGGTCATCTGCGGGCTTTCCGGTGGTGTCGACAGTTCGGTGGCGGCCGTCCTGATACACGAGGCAATCGGAGACCAGCTCACCTGCGTTTTCGTCGACCACGGACTGCTGCGTTTGAACGAGGCGGACGAAGTCGTCTCCATGTTCCGGGATCACTACAACATCCCGCTGATCCACGCCGATGAAAAGGACCTGTTCCTTGGGGAACTGGACGGCCAGTCCGACCCGGAAACCAAGCGCAAGATCATCGGCCGGCTGTTCATCGACGTCTTCCAGAAACACGCCAACGCGATCGAGGGCGCTGAATTCCTCGCCCAGGGAACGCTCTATCCGGATGTGATCGAAAGCGTCAGTTTCTCCGGTGGACCGTCCGTAACCATCAAGTCGCACCACAACGTCGGTGGCCTGCCGGAAAAGATGGGCCTGAAGCTGGTCGAGCCGCTGCGTGAACTTTTCAAGGACGAGGTGAGGGCGCTTGGCCGGGAACTCGGCCTGCCGGATCATTTCATCGGACGCCACCCGTTCCCCGGACCGGGTCTCGCCATCCGCTGCCCGGGTGAAATCACACGTGAGAAGCTGGAAATTTTGCGCAAGGCGGATGCGGTCTATATCGATCAGATCCGCAAGCATGGTCTGTATGACGACATCTGGCAGGCCTTCGTTGCCATTCTGCCGGTGCGCACCGTTGGCGTCATGGGTGACGGCCGTACCTATGATTACGCCTGCGCACTGCGGGCGGTAACGTCAGTGGACGGAATGACCGCCGATTATTTCCCCTTCTCTCATGAGTTTCTCGGCGAGACCGCGACCCGCATCATCAACGAGGTGCAAGGGATCAACAGGGTGACCTACGACATAACCTCCAAACCTCCGGGCACCATCGAGTGGGAATGACCCGACTGGGCTCACGGTCCCTCCTGATTTCGAAACGGGCGAGTGTCTTTGCGGAGAAGACCTTCAGTGAGCGCGCCCGAACGCGGGACGGCGCGAACGAATGCGCTGTCCGGACCACGACGAGACATTGATCGGCAATGTTGTTGATCTGACCAAGCACGGCCGCTACCAATTCTCTATGACATCGAATCCAGCTGCCATCAAAAACAACCGCTGCCTTCGTAGCTCGAGCGGATTGCGCAAGTTCACCTATGTTCTCGCTGTCGCTGTGGTTGGATTGATCATCGCGACCTTCGCGCCACGTGAAGCCGAGGCCACGGAAGCAGAGTGCATGAAGCAGGGCTTCAGTTGTGCCAATCTGGTCTATCGGGGCTTCACCTATCCATACGCGCGGGAAGACGGCTCCTATCTTTATGTGAATGATGGCATTTATCCGTATGTGGATGTGACCGACGATCTGCTTGGCGACTCGACAGTCAGGCTGCCGGACAATTCGGTCATGGCCGCCTCCGCGCTGTTGGAAGCGCTCGGCATTCCGGTCAAGGCGGATGACAAGATCACACCGGTGATCGGTTTCGGTTCCAATCCCGCTCCGAGCCAGTTGGCAAGGAAATTCGAAGCGAAGAACTTCGAGGCAGATGTCGTGATCCCGGTCATGAAGGGAACGCTGCAGGATTTCGATGTCGTCTGGACGCCGGCGTTCGTTTCCTACGGATCCATGCCCTCGACGATTACCCCGTCTCCCGGGACTGTCGTCGATGTATGGGTTACGTGGCTGAACAGCGAAGAACTCAAGATCATGGGAGATTCGGAGCATTCGAACGTCACCGAACGGCCGCTCTATGTGCAAACGACGATTGCCGGTGCGAAATATGCTTTCGAGGGTCCGGACCCGGAGGCGATGCAGGTCTATATTTCCTGCTTCGGTCCGTTGAAAGTCGACGGAAAAATCTATTCGGTGAGCGCGGTTCCGGCAAAGGGCAGACATCTTCCCGAGGCGACGTCCTCCGGAGCGATCGAGAAAGTCCTTCCCGCGCTCGGGTGGAAGGAAGGCGTCCTCGAACTGCTCTACGACAACATCGTCTCGCCTGAAAACCGCGCCGAACGCACGACAGTGCTGAAACCCTATGGTTCCTTGCCACATATTCCAGGCGCCAAGGGGCTTGAAGCATGCAAGGCCAGCCGAACCGGTCGAGCGGACCCCTATTGAGAATTGGACACCTTCTGGATGTACGCTGAGAAATGGTCAAACAAGCGCTGACGCCGGATTGTTCGAACTGTGCCGCACTGTGCTGCGTCGTCTTCGCTTTCGACAAATCGGAATCCTTCGCGCTCGACAAGGCCGCAGGAGAAATCTGCGTCAATCTTGATGACTGTGGACAGTGCCGGGTCTTTGCAAAGCGGCAGGAGCTCGGTTTCAAGGGCTGCATCGCCTATGACTGCTATGGGGCCGGGCAGCGTGTTACCCAGGAAGTCTTCGGTGGCAGAAGCTGGCGGGACGATGCCGGGCTGACGGTGAGAATGGGCGCGGCCCTGTCGGTCATGCGCCGAATTCACGAGCAACTTGTGATGCTCAGGACGGCAGGCAATTTCCCGCTGGAGCCGGAGGAACGCAAATCCGCCCGCTCCCTTGAAGAGCGCCTGTCTCCCGCAGAGGGCTGGACGGAAGAAAGTCTGAGGGGGTTCGAAATCGATGCGGTCTCCCGTGCAATCGCGACGTTCCTGCGCAGTCTCCGACACCATGTGGATGGTGCGGCAGGATCCGGAAACTGATCAATTTTAAAGCGCTTGAACACCTTGCCCGCAATCAATTGCACACACGAGACCCTAACGAGCGCAATTGATGCAGAACGCAGCGGCGGGATCGGCTTTCAGGCGTTTCTCGGCAATGACTTCGCCGCATTGGGCGCAATATCCGTATTCGCCGTTTTCGAGACGCTGCAAAGCAGAGTCGATACGTTGGATGTGGGTGCGGCGTTGTCGCTCCGCGGCTTGCGCCATGGCCTGACCCTGAAGGGCGTCCATGCGCGACAGTCTTCCGACCGATTGCTGATCGAGCGTCACCGTTGCCCGGGCCTCTTCGGAAATCTCGCTCAGAGACATCAGTTCGGCCTTAAGCTTCAAAAGCTCCGCTCGTACCGTCTTCTCATCCATCGCTCGTCACCTCCGATGAAGGAGAATGACGGCGGAGGTATGCCAGTGCAAGCGGGGCTGTCGGAGGCGCGCGTTTCGCAGAGCGTTACTTTGTGAGAGGTTCGATCGCCGCCTTTTCCTCTTCCAGCATTTCTTCATGGTGTTCCTGGGCCTGAACCTCGATGAACAGCCGTGTCACCTCCGGCATTTCCATCTTTATTGTCCGCTCCAGCGAATAGATGGTTTCCTCGACGGTTCCCGCCGTCACTTCGTCGATGAAATCCACCGACAGGGCAAGCAGAACATCCTTCGGGCCCCGGTGGAGCGTGCGGATTTCGTTGAGGTTCTTGATGGCCGGCGTTGCGCCGATGATGGCCTCGATCTTCGCAAGAACTTCCGGAGCGGCTCCTTCTCCGATCAGCAGCCCCTTGGTTTCATAGGCAAGCAGGGCCGCGGTGGCCGCAAGGATAACACCAATGGTGATCGACGCTGCCCCGTCAAGCCATGCAAGGCCGAGATACTGCACGCCCAGCAGCCCGAGGAATGCCACCACAAGCCCGAGCATGGCGGCGCTGTCCTCGAACAGCACCGTAAAGACCGTAGGGTCCTTGCTGTCGCGCACAGCGGCCATGATCGACTTCTTGCCGCGTACCTGATCGAATTCCTTGTAGGCGATCCACCAGGCCACAGCCTCGAAGCACATCGCCAGCGAGAGCACGATATAGGCGACATAAGGGCTGGAGACCGGGTGAGGGTGAAGAACCTTCTGAATCCCCTCGTAGATCGACACTCCGGAGCCGACCGCAAAGATCAGGATCGCAACGACGAAAGACCAGAAATACAGCTCGGCCCCATAGCCGAAGGGGTGTCTCTGGTCGGCAGGCTGCTTCGCTTTTTTCAAGCCGTAGAGCAGCAGTCCCTGGTTGCCGGTATCGACGAGAGAGTGAATACCTTCCGAGAGCATTGCGGACGAACCGGTATAGGCGGCCGCGGCAAATTTGGTGACGGCAATCAGGGAATTACCGACAAGCGCAGCGTAGATCACCTTTTTAGACCCATGTCCGGCCATTAACGTCTCCCGAGAATTGAATGTTTCAATACAACTGTTGCGCCGAAGCCTATGACGCATTCGTGACTTTGATCAAGCTGGTATCCTTCGCAAACTCTTCAAGCACCCATCAGTTCAATAAAAAGGGGATGAATTTCAAATGTATCGCAAGGCCGTTTTGCCGTTCACGCTTCTCGCGATTGTTTTCAGCTGGCAGCCGGTTCTCGCCGACGAGGTCGAAATTGTCGGAGCAACCGCGAAGAAGTCAGGAAGTGGCTGGACCTTTTCGGTAACCCTCAGACACGCAGACACCGGCTGGGATCACTATGCCGATCTTTGGCAGGTCGTGTCTCCCGAAGGCGACCTTCTGGGAGAACGCGTGCTCCTGCATCCCCATGTCGATGAGCAACCCTTCACGCGGTCCCTGTCAGGCGTAGAGGTTCCCGAAGGTATCGACGAAGTTGTCATCCGGGCGCGCGATAGCGTTCACGGCGTGTCGCCACAGGAATTCACGCTGCAACTGCGCTGAACAGCCACCTTGTCAGGATACGTTTGGAAGCACGCGAAATGTCTCTGTTTACCGGGCCATGAAGGCCAGCACGCCGTCGGCGACAAACTGGACGGATAGCGCGGCCAGGAGAACGCCGAGAAGGCGTGTGATGACCAGTTGGGCCGTATCGCCGAGCAGCCGTTCGATCTTGTCTGCCAGCAGGAACGCTCCGAGACAACTGGCAAGAATGACCGCGATGACACCGCCGAGACCGGCATAGGCAAGGGTATCAGGAGCTTCGCCGGACAGAAGTATGATTGCTGAAATTGCCGCCGGACCGGAGATCAGCGGGATGGCAAGCGGGAAGATCGCCAGTTCATTGATCGTGCGGTGATGCGCATCCGTGGTTTCGACGGCCTTTTCGGCTGTCTCGGCCTTGCGTTCCTGCCGTTTGCCGAAAATCATTTCGATCGCGATCAGGAACAGCAGAATACCCCCGGACACCCGGAACGCGGTGACGGAAATGCCCAGAACGGTGAGAACCGTCTGGCCGGTGGCGTAAAAAACCAGAAGGATTGCCGCTGCGGTGAACACCGCGCGGATTGCAACACGCCGCCTGTCGGCGCGGTTCATTCCCGCGGTCACGGCCAGGAACATCGGAGCAAGCCCGACCGGGTCTATGGTGACGAAAAGCGTCGCGAAGGCATTGATGAAATAGTCGAGCATTTCGTATCCTCTGGGCCGGTTTTCAGGCGCGATTCTTGCTTTTCTATAGGGGTTTTCACAGCACAGCGACCCACGCGGCGAAAAACATTTTCACGCCCTGTGCATACTCCTTGTAGGGCATTGATTCATAAGACTTATAAGTTAGGCGGAAAAGCGCTCCAAATTTGGAGCGGCACGTTGAATCGGATATAAAAGAGCAAGCAATAACAATGAAATGAGTGTCTTCCTTGGCTGACCAGGACAACAGCACCCCTTCCGACGGTCTTCCGTCCGATATCAAACCGATTTCCATCGTCGATGAAATGAAGCGCAGCTATCTCGATTACGCCATGAGCGTGATCGTATCCCGCGCGCTTCCCGACGTGCGGGACGGCCTGAAACCGGTTCACCGGCGCATCCTCTATTCGATGCATGAAAACGGCTACGAGTGGAACAAGCCCTACAGGAAATCGGCCCGCGTGGTCGGTGACGTCATGGGTAAATACCACCCGCACGGTGACAGCGCCATTTATGACGCCCTGGTCCGCATGGCGCAGACCTTCTCCCTGCGTCTGCCGCTGATCGACGGTCAGGGCAACTTCGGGTCCGTCGACGGCGACCCGGCTGCAGCCATGCGCTACACGGAGTGCCGTCTGCAAAAGGTTGCGCACAGGCTTCTGGATGACATCGACAAGGACACGGTCGACTTTCAGGAGAACTACGACAACTCCGAGAGCGAACCTGTCGTTCTGCCCTCCAAATTCCCCAATCTTCTGGTGAATGGCGCTGGCGGTATCGCCGTCGGCATGGCAACCAACATTCCTCCACACAATCTGGGCGAAGTGATCGACGCAGCCATAGCGATCATGGAAAACCCGAATATGACCCTGGAGGAACTGCTCGAGATCGTTCCGGGTCCGGATTTCCCGACCGGCGGCATGATCCTCGGCCGGTCCGGCATACGCAGCGCATATGAAACCGGCCGCGGTTCGATCATGATGCGTGCCAAGGTCGACGTGGAGGAAGTCCGCAAGGATCGGACCGCGCTGATCGTTACGGAAATCCCGTATCAGGTCAACAAGTCGAGCATGATCGAGAAGATCGCCGAACTGGTGCGTGACAAGCGCGTCGAGGGCATCTCCGATATTCGTGACGAGAGCGACCGTTCCGGCATGCGGGTGGTGATCGAACTGAAGCGTGACGCGGTGCCGGATGTCATCCTGAACCAGCTTTACCGCTTCAGTCAGCTTCAGACATCGTTTGGTGCCAACATCGTTGCCCTGAACAGCGGCAAGCCGGAACAGATGAACCTGTCCTATATGCTGCAGGCATTCGTATCGTTCCGCGAGGAGGTCATTCAGCGCCGGACGCGGTTCCTTTTGAAGAAGTCGCGTGACCGGGCTCACATTTTGGTCGGTCTGGGTATCGCGGTCGCCAATATTGACGAAGTGATCAAGCTGATCCGCAGTGCGCCCGATCCGGCGACCGCCCGGTCTCAGCTGATGGAACGCAACTGGCCCGCCCATGATGTGGAAGCCCTGATCCTGTTGATCGACGATCCGCGCCACATGGTCCGGGAAGACGGCACCTACAAGCTTTCCGAAGAACAGGCGCGTGCCATCCTCGAACTGCGGCTGCAGCGCCTCACGGCCATGGGCCGCGACGAAATCGAGGAAGAACTGAACAAGATCGGTGCGGAAATCTCCGATTTTCTCGACATTCTCAGTTCCCGTGCCCGCATCCAGGAAATCGTCCGCAACGAGATGCTGGAGATCAAGGAAGAATTTGCAACACCGCGCCGGACCGAGATCATCGAGGGCGGCCCGGATTTCGATGAAGAAGATCTGATCCAGCGCGAAGACATGGTCGTGACCTTCTCCCATGGCGGTTACATCAAGCGGGTTCCGCTTGCGACCTATCGTGCCCAGAGGCGCGGCGGCAAGGGCCGGTCGGGAATGGCGACCAAGGACGAGGATTTCGTCACCCGTCTCTTCGTGGCCAACACCCATACGCCCGTACTGTTCTTCTCCTCTCGTGGCATCTGCTACAAGATGAAGGTCTGGCGCCTGCCGCTTGGCGGCCCGACCTCGCGCGGCAAGGCCCTTATCAACATGCTGCCGCTTGAACAGGGCGAACAGATCACCTCCATTCTTCCGTTGCCCGAAGACGAGGACAGCTGGGCAAATCTCGATGTGATGTTCGCGACCGTGCGTGGCACGGTGCGGCGGAACAAGCTGTCCGACTTCGTCAACATCAACCGGAACGGCAAGATTGCCATGAAGCTGGAAGAAGGTGACGGGATCGTCGGCGTGGATACCTGCTCCGAACATTCCGACATCATGCTGACCACCAATTTCGGTCAGTGCATCCGCTTCCCGGCCACGGATGTCCGTGTCTTTGCAGGGCGGAACTCGGTTGGCGTGCGCGGCATCAGGCTTGCTGATGGCGACAATGTCATCTCCATGCAGATCCTGCACCATATCGATGTCGACGCGGAGGAGCGGGCCGCCTATCTGAAGCTTTCAAGAGCGATGCGCGGCGAAGCCGACGACGGTGCGACTGGATCCGACGAAGAAGGCGTGGTTGCCGGGGATCTGCCTCAGGAGCGCTATGCGCAGATGAGTGCGGCGGAACAGGTGATCCTCACCATTTCCGAAAACGGCTACGGCAAGCGCACGTCATCCTTCGAATACCGGGTGACGGGCCGAGGCGGGAAGGGCATCACGGCCATGGCTGTGAACGACCGCAACGGCGGACTGGTCGCATCTTTCCCGGTTGAGGACAGTGATCAGATCATGCTGGTTACCGATGGCGGCCAGTTGATCAGATGTCCCGTCCACGGCATCCGGATCGCCGGCCGCGCGACGCAAGGCGTGATCGTCTTCAAGACGGCGGAAGGTGAAAAGGTCGTCGCGGTCGAGGGCCTTTCCGAGGTCGATGAAGAAGACGATCTCGACGAAGACGGCGCTGCAACTGCAGAAGGTGGCGAAGCCTCTGAAGCGGGTGGTACTTCCGACGCAGGCGAAGACCCGAAAGGGGAAGAGGGTGAAGCTCCGGAAAGCTGATTTCCGGTAACTCCCCCATACTGAAACGACAACAGCGGCCAGGAGAACCTGAGCCGCTGTTTGCCGTTTTGGGATTGGGAAAAGCTGTCAGTTCGTTGACGGATACCGCGCGAGGATCGTTTCATTCACGGTCAGAGCCCGTTTTTCAACGGTCACGAAGGACACGTTGCGAACCTTGCCAGCCCCACTCAGAGCGGCAGCGCAATCTTCACTCCAGGCGCCCCAGGTCTGCGATTTGCAGCTCGTCTCAACGGCAGCACTGGCAACACGATCCGTCTTGGTTGCCGACAGTCCCTGTGTCGCATGGCTGTTCAGGCCCTCCGCCTGGGAAGCGTTGCCCGGATGCATGGTGATCATCCCGGCAGCTATCATCGTGAGCAGGGCCAGGACAAACACCATGGCCACCTTCAGATGTGCGGACGGGTCGGTTGCGTTGACCGCGATTGAAAACGGTTGGAACCCGCTCCTGTTGCCGGTCGGGTCGATTGTATCATAGCCTTTCATCGTACTGGCTCCTGCTCACGCCATCTATTTTCGATGACGCCACTCTGTCCCATTGATGAAAAGCCCGATGTGACGACCGTCACACAATGTCAGTTGGTGGGAAATGGCCGTTTCCGACCGGCTTTTCCTTGTGAGCTTGCGGAAGGCGGAGTAAGGAAGGGGCCATGAATCGTATCGCTCTCTATCCTGGGTCCTTTGATCCGGTTACCAACGGCCACATGGACATTCTGCGCCAGGCGCTGGCCCTGGCCGACAAGGTTGTGGTTGCCATAGGCATTCATCCGGGCAAATCCCCCCTGTTTTCCTTCGAGGAACGGGTGGAACTGATCCATGCTTCCGCCAATGCGGAATACAACCCGCAAGAGGCTTCGCGGATCGAGGTCATTTCGTTTTCAAATCTCGTCATTGAGACCGCCCGCGAGCAGGGGGCGACGTGTCTCGTCCGCGGCCTCAGGGACGGGACGGATCTCGATTACGAAATGCAGATGGCCGGAATGAACGGAACTCTTGCGCCGGACATAAAGACGGTATTCCTGCCCGCGTCTCCGAACGTCCGCCACATCACGGCCACCTTGGTGCGTCAAATCGCAAGGATGGGCGGGGAAATTTCCGCGTTCGTACCTGAGCCGGTCACGGAACCCTTGCGCCGCCGGGCAACCGCCGGCACCTGACAGGAACTTCAATCTCTGACCTGAATCGTAGGAGTAACCAGTGTCACGCCTTTTTAGACTGTTTGCCGTTCTGGCGTCCCTGATCGTTCTTCCCGTTGCTGCGGGCGCGCAGGGAACCGATCTGGAAAATACCCTTTATCTGGATCTCAAGGATGGCCGGGTTGTCATTGAACTGCGTCCGGATCTGGCACCCAACCATGTGGAACGGATCAAGAAACTCACCCGTGAGGGGTTTTATGACGGCATCGTCTTCCACCGCGTGATTGATGGCTTCATGGCACAGACCGGCGATCCCACCGGAACAGGCATGGGCGGTTCCGAAGAGCCGGACCTGAAGGCGGAATTCAGCCAGGCGCCTTTCAAACGGGGCACCCTCGGCATGGCACGGGCAGCCAGTCCCGACAGCGCCAATTCACAGTTTTTCATCATGTTCTCCGATGGCGACTGGCTGAACGGCCAGTACACCGTTTTCGGGGAAATCACCGACGGCATGGAATATGTCGACAAGATTGCTAAGGGCGAACCGCCCGCGAATCCCGACAAGATCGTCAAGATGCAGGTTGCCGCGGACGCGCAGTAATACCGGCTGAAACAAGCCCGTTGTTCAAGAATTCAAGGAGACTGAATATGGCCGACATCAAGGATGCGGAAAACACTTTGCTCATGGACACCAGCCAGGGCCAGGTTGTCATTGAAATGAAACCGGACCTCGCACCGGCCCATGTCGCGCGCATCAAGGAACTTGTCCGCGATGGCTTTTATGACGGCATCGTCTTTCACCGGGTGATCGACGGCTTCATGGCACAGACGGGCTGCCCGCAGGGCGTTGGCACCGGCGGTTCCGGGCAGAAGCTGAAAGCCGAATTCAGCAAGGAAAAACACACCCGCGGCACCTGCTCCATGGCCAGGTCCTCTGATCCCAATTCCGGCGACAGCCAGTTCTTCATCTGCTTCAACGAAGCTCCTTGGCTTGACGGTCAGTACACCGTCTGGGGCCAGGTGATCGAGGGAATGGACAATGTCGACAAGATCAAGCGCGGCGAACCGGTCGCCGATCCGGACAATATCGTCTCGGTGAAGGTTGCTGCTGACGCAGCCTGAGGCATAAAAGACGGAAGATCCGGCGATGACCGGACCAGGCAGCGCGGATCCGGTATCCGCGCTGTTTTTTGTCTTCATGTCCGCGCCGGTTGACCTTGACCTGATCGCCCTTTATGAGCCGCTGACACTTGAATGCGGTGATCCGGAAGGCACTCTTTCCGATTGGAAGCCGCTCACCTCACGAAGATACGGCTTGAGCAGAAGCGCCATGCGCGTCGAACAGTTCGATTTTGACCTCCCCAACGAACGGATCGCGCTCCGGCCCGCCCGGCCGCGTGACGCTGCGCGCATGCTTGTCGTGCGTCCCGGAAGCCAAGATCTTCTGACTGACGGAGGGGTGCGCGACCTGCCGGCGCTCCTGAATCCGGGTGATGCGCTGGTCTTCAATGACACACGGGTCATTCCCGCCCAGCTCGAAGGCAAGCGCTTGCGCGGCGAAGTCGTTGCCGGCATCAGCGTGACTCTGCATCTGCGCACTGATCCTGGCAGTTGGCGGGCTTTCGTGCGCCCGGCCAAAAAGCTCCAGGCGGAAGATACCCTCGTTTTTGAAAACGAAAATGTCGTCCTGACGGCCAGGGTCGCGGAGAAGGTCGACGGCGGGGAGGTCCTGCTGGCTTTTGATCGCGCGGGACCGGAACTCGATACCGCGATCGCCGCGGTCGGACATATTCCCTTGCCTCCTTACATCGCCCACAAGCGCGCCGAAGACGAACAGGATCGGCAGGACTACCAGACGATATATGCAGAAAAAGACGGGGCGGTGGCCGCCCCGACGGCGGGCCTGCATTTCACGCCGCAGCTCATGAAGGCTCTTGATGAGCGCGGCATCGAGCAGCACCGCGTCACGCTGCATGTGGGGGCGGGAACGTTTCTGCCGGTCAAGGCCGACGACACGCAGGATCACAAGATGCACGCGGAATGGGGCGAGGTGTCGGAAGAAACGGCGCTTGCGCTTGCCGCAGTCAGGAAACGTGGCAACAGGGTCGTCAGTGTCGGGACCACGTCGCTGCGCATTCTTGAAAGCGCAGCGCAGGAAACCGGCTCGATAGCACCATTTTCCGGAGAGACATCGATCTTCATCACCCCCGGATACCGTTTCAGGGCCATCGATGCCCTGATGACCAATTTTCACCTGCCGCGCTCGACCCTCTTCATGCTGGTTTCCGCGTTTTCCGGCCTGGACAACATGCGCGCCGCCTATGCCCATGCCATCGCCGAGGGCTACAGGTTCTACAGCTACGGAGACGCCTCTCTGCTGTTTCCGCAAGACGGCGCGCTATAGGAAATTCCGCTATGTCCGAGAACGAAAAGACCTTCGGTTTCAAGCTGCTCGCCACGGACGGGAACGCCCGGCGCGGTGAAATCACCACGCCTCACGGCATCGTGCGGACACCTGCTTTCATGCCGGTCGGGACCCAGGCGACGGTCAAGGCGATGTATCCGGGGCAGGTGCGCGAGACCGGCGCGGATGTGGTTCTCGGCAATACCTATCACCTGATGCTGCGGCCGACCGCAGAGCGGGTGGCAAGGCTGGGCGGTTTGCATACTTTCATGAACTGGCCGCACACCATCCTGACCGACAGCGGCGGGTTTCAGGTGATGTCACTGGCCCAGTTGCGCAAACTGGACGAGGACGGTGTCCGCTTCCAGAGCCATATCGATGGCAGCAAACACCATCTGACACCGGAACGGTCTGTCGAAATTCAGGGATTGCTCGGATCTGACATCCAGATGCAGCTCGACGAATGCATCCGCCTGCCCAGTCCGAAGGAAGAGGTTCAGCGGGCCATGGAGCTGTCGCTGCGATGGGCCGAGCGGTCAAGAGCACAGTTCGAACGCATGGGCGGCCCCGGCAAGGGGCAGGGGCTCTACGGCATTGTCCAGGGCGGCGATCAGCCCGACCTGCGCATCCGCTCTGCGCAGGAACTCGGCAAAATGCCGTTTGAGGGCTATTCGGTGGGCGGTCTTGCTGTCGGGGAACCTCAGGACGTCATGCTGGCGATGCTGGACATCACGACGCCGGTCATGCCGGTGGACAAGCCGCGCTATCTGATGGGCGTGGGAACGCCCGACGATCTGCTGGAAAGCGTGAAGCGCGGCATCGACCAGTTTGACTGCGTCATGCCGACCCGCGCCGGACGGCACGGGCTGGCCTATACCCGTTTCGGCAAGGTGAACCTGAAAAACGCCCGACACCAGGACGATCCTCGTCCTTTGGACGAGCAAAACAGCTGCCCCGCGGCCAGTATCTACAGCCGTGCCTACCTGCATCATCTCGTGCGGTCAGGCGAAGGCCTTGCCGGCATGCTGCTGACCTGGAACAACATCGCTTATTATCAGCAGCTCATGCAGGGCATGCGCGATGCGATCGATGCCGGAAGCTTCGAGGATTTCTACGCCCGGACGAAGGAAGACTGGGCCCGAGGCGATATTCCGGCTCTCTGAACGCTATCGATTCAGGCAGAAAAGCCGTCGGATGCAGTGAGATAACAGCCTGAAATTCGCCAGGAGCCATCGGACTGCTCCTCAAAGCTGTAGAGCGCCAGCCAGTTTTTGCCCTTCGGTCCCGTCACATAGACTTCCTGCGTCGGTCCGATCTTGGTCATCAAGGATCGCCCGAATGTAACGCTTTGGGGTTTGTAGACAGGCTGGTAGCCTTGTCGGACCATCTCCATGAAGAATTCCGGGGTCTGGAACCGCTGCTTCAGGGAATTGGCGGCAAAGGAGAATGCCGCCCCGGCATCGTCCGTCGCGAAGGCATTCATCTGGTTCTTGATGATTTGCTGAAACGCGCCGCTATCGAGCCCGTCTTCACTGTGTGCCGCACCGGTCAGCAAAAACGTGCCGACAGCTGCTGCGGCAGCCAACTTCCGGAAATGAGCCTGAGCCATGATCGGTATCTCCTTTCTCGAAACACCGATACTATACGGCCGAATTCAATTTCCGGTTTTCCGATTTCGCAATAATCCCCCAAATCGACCACTCGAAAGATTGAATGTATTCTTCGAAATACACAGAGGAAAACTGATTTCCCAGCTTACCTTTGAGGCTTGGGGACGAAATTACCCAGTAAAGTCAAAGCCTCCAGAGCCGGATCCCGTCGGGCACGGAAGTGCGGTCCAGAAGCGCGGGAATGTCGGCAACAAGGCCGGCTCCGTTTTTCATCATTCCTGTCAGGTACCGCCAGACAGGTTCGTCCTGTAAGAATTGCCGATGCGGAACCGCCAGAACAACAGCATCGGCGCCTGTCAGAGCATCCGGTCCGGAAAGAGTGATTCCATATTCGCGCGACACATCTTCGGGATCTGCCAACGGATCGTGTACCAGAACCTCGGCACCGAATTTCCGCAGCTCATCGATCAGGTCGACCACCTTGGAATTGCGGGTGTCGGGCACATCGGCCTTGTAGGTGAGGCCCAGAACCACGATCTTCGCCGGCACCGGCAATCCCAGCTTGACGCATTCCTGAATGATCTTGCCCGCAACAAAGGCCGGCATCGCTTCATTGGTGCCGCGTCCGGCCAGAATGACCTGCGGGGTCATGCCGATCTCGTTGGCCTTGTGGGTGAGGTAGTAGGGGTCGACCCCGATACAGTGTCCACCGACCAGGCCCGGTTGAAACGGGAGGAAGTTCCATTTCGTTCCGGCGCCCTCAAGCACGTCACGGGTATCGATCCCCATCTGGTGGAACAACATGGCCAGTTCGTTCATCAGGGCAATGTTGAGGTCCCGCTGGGTGTTCTCGATCACTTTGGCCGCTTCCGCGACCTTGATCGACGGGGCGAGATGAATGCCCGCTGTTACGACCGCGCCGTAAAGATCGGAAAGTGTCCGCGCAGCCTCGCCGGATGATGCGGAGACGATCTTGGTGATGTCCGAAAACCCGCGCTGAGTATCGCCAGGGTTGATGCGTTCGGGGGAATAGCCGACTTCAAAGCCCTGGCCAAGTGTCAGGCCCGACTGCTGTTCCAGGATCGGGACGGCGATATCTTCCGTCGCGCCGGGAAACACAGTCGATTCAAAAACGACGATCGCGCCGTGTTTCAGGTTGCGGCCGGCAATTGCCGCTGCATTTCTGAAGGGTGTCAGGTCCGGGCGTTTCGCCTGATCGACAGGCGTGGGAACCGCAACGATCAGGATATCGCGGTCCTTGAGATCTACCTCGTTCGCGGAAAAAGCGAGGGTCGCTTGGGAAAGATCATCTGAAGTCACCGAAGCCGTGCTGTCGTGGCCGTCTTTCAGTGCCTTCAGCCGGTTCTCGTTGATGTCGAAACCAAGAACGTCGAAACCCTTGGCCGCGAAGGCGGTCGCCACGGGCAGTCCGACATAGCCGAGGCCGACCACGGCGATCTTTTTGGACAGGAGAGAGGTTTCGGACATGGAGCTTCCTGAAAAGGAGTGGGCCGGATCGCAGCACAGGATCCGGCCCACTCCTAATCGGTTCTACAGACTGATTTCAAGGGCTCAGGCTTCGTAGAGGTGCTTATTCGGCGGCCAGTGGCTGCTTGATCATCTCTTCCATGAACGGAACGAGCTGCTCGGCCAGTTTCGGATCGTCCATGCCGAAGGCAATGTTCGCACTCAGGAAACCGGCCTTGTTGCCGCAGTCGTAGCTGCGTCCCTCGAACTTGAGCGACGCGAAGTGTTGCTCCTTCATCATGGAGAGCATGCTGTCGGTCAGCTGGATCTCGCCACCGGCACCGGTGTCCTGGCTTGACAGAAGATCGAAAATCTCCGGCTGAAGAATATACCGGCCGGTAATCATCAGATTGGATGGAGCCGTTCCGGGCGCCGGCTTCTCGACCATGTTTGAAATCTTGCTGGCATTCGCCGAGATCCGGTCGGAAAGCTCGACAATGCCGTAGTTTTGCGTCTGGTCTTCCGGAACTTCTTCAACGGCAATGATGTTGCCGCCGGTGTGTTCATACAGATCCACCATCTGTTTCAGACAGCTGACTTGTGACTTGATGATCACGTCGGGAAGAAGAATGGCAAAAGGCTCGTCGCCGATGATATCGCGCGCACACCAGATGGCGTGCCCGAGGCCGAGCGGTGCCTGCTGACGGGTAAAACTTGTGGAACCGGGCTGCGGTCGGTGTTTTTCCAGGAGTTCCAGCGCGGCAGTCTTGTTTCGTGTTCTCAACGTGTCTTCGAGTTCGTAAGCGATATCGAAGTGGTCTTCGATCACATGCTTGTTGCGGCCGGTCACGAAAACGATGTGCTCGATGCCGCCGGCACGCGCTTCATCGACGACGTATTGAATGATCGGACGGTCGACAATCGTCAGCATTTCCTTAGGAACAGCTTTCGTCGCTGGCAGAAACCGGGTGCCAAGTCCTGCGACAGGGAGCACCGCCTTGCGGATGGGTTTGTTCATGTGACGCCTTCCAAATTCGAACCTAACGGCTTCTATACCCAATTGGCCTTAAATTGCAGACCCGTATCATGAATTTACATTCATGCATCCGGAATGCGGCGGCCGACAGGCAATTTGCGCACTCTCAAAAAAATATTACCCGCAAAATAAGACTGTTTAAAAAGCCATATAAAAATATGTCCAGCGACAGACTTCGATTTTGCCGGTAATTCATTTGTGCAACGCAATAAAATCATCAAACCCATGGCAAAACAATGGTCAGGAGTAAAAATGTGGCAAATCGGCATTTAAATCGATTTAACGGCTATGCGACAAACACAGGCGGGATGTTGCGGGCGGGCGAAAAGAACGCTATGGAACACGCAACTTCATTCAGGCACCCGGTCGCATGCTGAAAGGCTGTTGTCCGGACGAAATCCGCCCAGAAAACATTGGTGAAAAATGACCCAGGCAAACCGCGTTGTTTCCGTTGGAAATGTGACATTTGACAATGGAGCTGCGTTCAGCCTCATAGCGGGTCCGTGCCAGATGGAAAGCCGCGAACACGCCATGGAATGCGCTGCGGCCATCAGGGAAATCACCGACAGGCTCGGCATCAGCACGGTATTCAAGACGTCCTACGACAAGGCGAACCGGACGTCCCTCTCGGGAAAGCGCGGGATGGGCATGAAGGAGGCGCTGCCGATATTCGCCGAAATCCGTGAAACCTATGGCATGCCCGTTCTGACCGATGTCCACGCCCCGGACCAGTGCGCACCGGTAGGCGAAGTTGTCGACATCCTGCAGATACCGGCTTTTCTCTGCCGCCAGACGGACCTCCTGATTGCCGCTGCGAATACCGGAAACGTCGTCAACGTGAAAAAAGGTCAATTCCTGGCCCCGTGGGACATGAAGAACGTTCTCGCCAAAGTGACCGAGTCCGGCAACCCGAACGTTCTTCTGACCGAACGCGGCGCCAGTTTCGGTTACAACACGCTCGTCAGCGACATGCGGTCGCTGCCGATCATGGCTGCGACCGGTGCCCCGGTTGTCTTCGACGCAACCCATTCCGTCCAGCAGCCCGGCGGGCAGGGGGCTTCCACGGGCGGTGACCGCACCATGGTTCCCGTGCTTGCCCGCGCCGCGGTCGCGGTCGGTGTTGCAGGCCTGTTTATCGAGACCCATCCGGATCCGGACAATGCGCCGTCGGACGGGCCGAACATGGTTCCGCTGAAAGACCTTGAAGCCCTTTTGAAGCGTCTGAAGGCGCTTGATGATGTTACAAAGGCTCCGGAGGGTGCGGCCGGGTAGTTATTTGAAGCCGCGCATTTGGGCGGCATTCTCATGTGGTGCAGCCGCTCCGGCGGATAGGAAAAGCGCCGGGCGACCGTCCGGCAGATTGTCAGTTCAGGTACATGCGATAGGGAGTTCTTTCCATGACCGCCATTATTGATGTTATCGGCCGTCAGATCTTTGACAGCCGCGGTAATCCGACCGTCGAAGTCGATGTCTTCCTCGAGGATGGCTCCTTCGGCCGCGCGGCTGTGCCTTCTGGCGCATCCACCGGCGCGCATGAGGCCGTTGAGCTGCGCGACGGCGGCGATCGATTCATGGGCAAGGGCGTTCAGAAGGCCGTCGATGCGGTCAATGGCGAGATCTTCGAGACGGTTGGCGGTCTTGAGGCCGAAGACCAGTTGCAGATCGACCAGGCGATGATTGATCTCGACGGCACCCCGAACAAGGCACGTCTCGGCGCCAACGCCATCCTGGGCGTTTCCCTTGCAGTGGCCCGCGCTGCCGCGCAAGCTTCCGGTCTGCCACTCTACCGGTATGTCGGCGGGACATCCGCCCGCACCCTGCCGGTTCCGATGATGAACATCATCAACGGTGGCGCACATGCCGACAACCCGATCGATTTCCAGGAATTCATGATCATGCCTGTTGGCGCTGACAGCTTCAGCGAGGCAATGCGCATGGGAACGGAAATCTTCCACACGCTGAAAAAGGCCCTTGGCGCCGCCGGCCATAACACCAATGTCGGCGACGAAGGCGGGTTCGCGCCCAACCTGGATTCGACCGACACCGCGATCGGATTCGTCATGAAGGCAATCGAGACCGCCGGCTACAAGCCGGGCGAAGATGTCTATCTCGCACTCGACGCCGCTTCGACGGAATTCTTCAAGGACGGCAAATACGCCCTGGATGGCGAAGGCAAGTCGCTGGCACCGGACGAAATGGCCGGTTACCTGGCCGATCTCGTCGCCCGCTACCCGATCATCTCCATCGAAGACGGCCTGGCCGAGGACGACTGGGACGGCTGGAAAGCCACCACGGACCTGATTGGCGACAAGTGCCAGCTCGTCGGCGACGACCTGTTCGTGACCAATTCGGAGCGTCTGCGCAAGGGCATCAATATGGGTGTCGCCAACTCGATCCTGATCAAGGTCAATCAGATCGGCACCTTGTCCGAAACCCTTGATGCGGTGGAAACCGCTCACAAGGCAGCCTATAGCGCGGTCATGTCCCACCGCTCCGGCGAAACCGAAGATGCCACCATCGCCGATCTTGCCGTCGCCACCAATTGCGGACAGATCAAAACCGGATCACTTGCGCGCTCCGACCGGTTGGCGAAATACAATCAGTTGCTCCGTATCGAGGAAGAGCTTGGCCTGCAGGCCATCTATGCCGGCAGGTCCATCCTGAAGGGCTGATCGCTCCAGGGAGTTCAAAACGAAAAAGCCCCGGACAATCCGGGGCTTTTTTTGTGCCGTAGCGTTTCGGAAAATCAGACCGCAGATTGCGCGTCCTGGTCTGTCCGGGTTTCTTCCGCATGCAGCAGTGCGGCAGCAATGGTCTCTGCCTTTTCCGCACCGGCAAGAACGAAACGCCCGTCGATGATGAAACAGGGAACTCCTGTGATGCCGGCTGCCTGCGCATTGGCGATCTCTGCCTCGGCCTTGTCGAGGTCGGTATCGGTTTCCAGAAGCTGTTCCACAAGATCGGATTGCATGCCGGCTTCTTCGGAAATCCGGACCAGCGTCTCCGATTTCGTCAGATCCTCTCCCTTGAGGAAGTAGGCATCGAACAGACGCTCGACGATTTCGTCCTGAAGATCGTCGGCGCGTGACCACAGGATCAGTCGGTGGCAATCGAGCGTATTCGGCGAAAGCCTGATGGCGTCGAAGGCAAAGTCGATACCTTCTTCCAGACCCGCAGCCTTGATCTGACTGTAGAAGCTGTTCGCCTTTTCAATGACTCCGAACTTGTCACTGAGATATTTCTTCCTGTCCTTGCCCGTTTTAGGCAGGGACGAATCCAGCTGGAATGGATGCCAGCGAACCGTGACGTTCAGTTGAGGAACTGATCTCAGGGCCGTTTCCAGGCGTCTCTTGCCGATAAAGCACCACGGGCACATGACATCGGAAACAACGTCAACGGTCAAAGGAGGAAATTCGGTCATTCATGATCCCGTGTCTGAGCTGGCGCTTATGCATATCCATCGATCTTTCATGCACAATTACATGAAAGATCGATTCAATCCAAATATCGGGGCGAAATCAGGGCAAGACACATGGCGGTTCATGTGCGGCATTTGCCGCAGAAGCCACGGCACCGGGATGCAGATATCAAGATCAACTACTGGAGCACCGTATGAGCGAGGATCGCGTTGATCCTTTTCTGCAGCCGGGCGATGCCTGCCTCGTTCTTGAGAACGGCCACCGGCCCGAAGTCGCGCACCAGACATACCAGATCCTCGTCGCGGCTCGTCGCGTCGGCAATCGACAGCAAGGTGGCGTTGAATTCTTCGAGCTCCTGAGAAGTGTTGATAGAGAGGCCGAAGTTTTCCGGTTCCAGACGCATTTCCCAAAGGTCCAGACCGCGCACGGCAAGCGCATCGCTGCAGGATTCAAGATACGCGGTGTAATCCGTCACGCCGAGACCACCTTCATGGATCCGTTGCCGGAGCCACAAGTGGCTTTCCGCCAGAATTCTGTCCGCCAGACGACGGCGTTTGCCAAAGCGGATGGCGGACTTCAGCCGACGGGACAGTGTTTCCTTGCGGTTCTCGCCCACCAGAACATCCGATGCGCCGTTGCGGAACAGCTGCACCAGATCCTCTTCCCGCTCGCAGACGGCCAGTACCGGAAGCCCTGCAAACCGTGCGTCCCGGCGGATCTGCTGCATGTAGTCGATTGCATCGTCAAACGCCGCATCGACCACGACAGCATCGAAGGCCCGCTTCGACATGAACTCCACGGCCATGTTTCCGTCAAAGGCACCGACGACTTCGACCTTCTGATCACTTGCGTCCTGCCATTCCAGAAAACGGCCGCTCAACCCAACAACCAGAAGGCTGCTCGACCCTGAATGATGGGGTGCGGTCCCAAAACCCGGAATCCGGCCGAAAATCCTGCGGCGAAGCTGCGCCTCTTCCGAACGCAGGAGCGCGCGCTGGTGAATGCAGATCAGCATCAAAAGAATGTCGTCGGGGACGATACGGTCGATTATGGCTGTCGCGCGCAATCCTTCCGGCAGCGCACTGTCGCTGCCGGTGAGCACGTAGAACGGAACCTCGCAGACGAGTGTCTGTATCTGTGCCTGCAGCCAATCGAAAAATTCGTCTTCCTGACCGGGTTCCAGGCAGGTCACATCGACGACGATCGCTGCCGGCAGAGCGGTCGGAAGCGGACTGCGCCGTTCGAACATCTTTAAAAGGGCGACATCCAGATCTTCCGGTTCGTCGCCAGTACTGTTCCGTTTCGGTCGCCTTCCTGCATACCAATATGGCCCACGCCAGGAAAGCGAGGTTTCAACATCCATTCCAGTTCCCCACCTATGCCACAGCGGAAGCAGGCAGCCGCTGCGTACGCATGGTCAATCGCTCTCGGGAAATCGACCCATCCGCATTCCTTGGCAACGATTGTAAAATCAGCACACGATGCGGGATCTTGGCAAGGTCAACACCTTCCGCATCGAGATAAGCAAAGAAGGCACCGGCATCCGGCACCTGACCCTGCTCAGGTACCAGGGCCGCGTACATCCTGGCGCCAAGGATCGAATCCTCGACGACAAAGGCGGCAGCTTCCTTCACTCCCTCGTACTCGGCGTAAATGAGATCGACCGCGTCGAGATTGCCCGTACCCAACGCGTATTTTCCGGGAATGCCGAACCCGGAAATGCCCCCTTCAACCAGTTCCACGCTGATGTTCGTGTTCAGGAAGCCGGTCTCATTCCATTGAACGCTGCGATTTTCTCCGTTGATAGTATGCCAGCCGACATCGGGAACCATTGGTCCCTTGACAAGAAGAGCCGGCCCGAGGCCCTCCGCCGCGTCGGTAACTGAAATTTCCAGAAGGGTTGGCCCGCTTTCACACCCGTTCGGCCCGCAATGCTTTCCCAGCGCCATCGCTTTCATCTTGGCGGAAGGTCCGCGCGCCTTCGCCAAAAGGGCAAATTCATCGGCGATATGAAGGTCGACAAGCCTCCGGCGGGCAACGAAGGCTGTCGGATGTGGCGCAGCTATGTTCCAGGCCGCCAGTATCGTGGTCTTGTGGTCGCTCAGCTTCCGGTCAAGTGTCTGGGCAAGCGGGCCGGGCGTTATCACCACGTCCGCCTTCACGTCGTTGGCATGGGTAGCCAGGTTTGCAAGAGACGTGGGGTGATGCAGATGCAACGTCCCTCCGGTCCGCAGCCAGGGGACCAGCCCACCGCCAAGTCCAGTCAGACCGCTGAGGGAATAAGGGACCAGAAAGCTGCTCCCTTCGCCGATATGCGCCTCATCGATGACCATCTGCGCGGCCGAAATCCAGTGATTGTGGCACCGGGTGACAGGAACATTTTCCTCGCCGCTCCGGCTCCAGCAGATTGTCGCCGTGTGATTGGCGGGCTCGGGTCGTTGACTCGGTTCGAATTCGAGCCCATCACCCATTTCCGCCAGCATCGGCCCGAGTTCGATCAGACCATCGGGAATGTTCTTGCCGAGGCCAAAGACGAAGCGCAGCGAAAACAGGTCCCCCGCCACGTCCCGCGCAGCGACACCAACGTCTCTGGTCTCGACGCGATCGGCGGCAATGAACCCCTTCGCACCGATGGAATTGAGCGCCTCAAGCACATTTTTCTGGCGCCAGTGGAGCGGCAGGGGGGAGATGATCAGATCCGCGCGCAAAGCCGCGAGAATTGCAATCACGGCGTCCACGGTGTTGGGAGCCTGCACCCCTATGACATGATCGGTGGCAAGACCCACTGTCCTGTAGAAGGCCGCAAGGCGGTCGATTTCACGATCCGCCTCTTCATAGGTCACCTGGCGCGGGGCTCCCCCGGTCCAGACCTCACGGTCCGGCGCATCCGCAATCGCAAGGCGTGTCGGGTGTTCCGCCGCCGTTTGCCGAAAGAGTTCGTCCAGCGGCAAATCGGACCAGGCTCCGCTGTCATGATGCTCTTTGGAAAGACTTTCTTGGGTGACTTTCATTTTTTCTTTCGTCCATTGGTCCGATTAACGTGCCGTGGAAGACCACCACGTGTCGTATTCGTGTCCATAGAGGGAATGCGTCGGGGGCGGTGAAACCTGGGTCCAATAGGCGACCCAGTCGTCGGATACGTGATACAGGGGAACGGCATAAGCACCTGAAATCAGAACACGATCGAAGGCGCGCACGGCGTCCACGAACTCCTCGCGGCTGCGGGCTCCGACAATCGCATCGATGAGGGCGTCGATGGCCGGGTCCTTGGCGCCCACGAAATTGAAGGACCCTTCGGCATCCGCGGCCTTTGACGACCAGCGTCCATACTGTTCCGCCCCGGGAGAAAGCGATGCGGTCCATGTGTTGAACACCATGTCGAAATCGCGCTTCGTTCTGCGATCTTCGAATTGGGAAGGATCGACACTGCGGACATTCGCGTCGATCCCCAGAAGTTCCAGCGTGCGGATATAGGTGAGCGCAAGTTTCTCCTCGTCCTCGTTTTTGGCAAGGATTTCGAAGGCCAGCGGCTCACCGGTTTCTTGGTGAACCAGCTTCCGGTCTTTCAAGCCGTATCCGGCCTTGTTGAATTCAGCCAGTGCCGCCCGCAGCACCTTCCTGTCCCGTCCGGAGCCATCTGCATCGGCCGGACGCCACGTTCCGGCCATGACCTCCGGATCGACAGCCTCGGGAAACGGCGCAAGCAGCTCTTTTTCCCGCGCGCTGGCAGGACGGCCAATCGACGACAGCTCTGAATTGTCCCAATAGCCGGCCGTGCGCGTATAGAGTCCATGATAGAGATTGCGGTTGACCCATTCGAAATCGAACAGCATACGCAAAGCCTTGCGCACGTTCGGGTCGCTCAGCTGCTCCCGCCGTGTGTTGAAGGCGATGCCTTGCATCGCCGCAGGGACACCGAGCGGCACGTCGAGTTTCACGACATCACCATTCTCGGCGGCGGGAAAATTGAACCCGGTCGCCCAGCGAGCCGGATCGCGAAATTGCAGCGCCTGGACGAGACCTTTCTTGAACGCCTCCTGCAGCGTGGTCTGATCGCGGAAATACTCGACGCGGATCTCATCGAAATTGTCGAACCCGGCTTTGACAGGGAGGTCTTTCGCCCAGTAATCGGGATTTTTCTCGTAGACGACCACCCGGCCTGGCTCAATTGTCTTGAACGTGTAGGGACCGGAGCCGACCGGCGGGTTCAGGGAGGACTTGTCGAAAGTCTCTGCGTCGGTGTGTTTGCTGGAATAGATCGGCGCCAGAGAGATCAGCAACGGCAATTCCCTGTTGTCGCCGTTTTCGAACACCAGCTTGAGCCGATTGGGTCCGGTTATCTGCTTGTCGACAATAGACGCATACCAGTTCCGGAAAGGCGGGCGGCCCTTGTCGCGAATGACATCGAGAGAAAAGATAACGTCTTCAACGGTCACGGGAGACCCGTCCGAGAACTTCGCATCCGGATTGAGCTCGAACTCGATCCATTCGCGGCTATCGGGCATGCGCACCCGTTGAGCCAGCAGTCCGTAAAGCGAAAAGGGCTCCGCGTGGGAGCGTACCATCAGGCTTTCCAGGATGTTGTTGCCCATTTCCCGTTCGCGCATGCCGCGCGCCGAGGTCCAGCCTCCCTGAACGATGAAGGAATTCAGACTGTCGAAAGTGCCTTGCACACCGAGGGTGATGGATCCACCCTTCGGGGCTTCTGTGTTGGCGTATGGGAACGGCTCGTCGGGACCGAGGGCAGGGGAACCATGCATTGAAATGGCATGGGTCCATGGAATGTCTTCATCTGCCGCAAATGCGGGAAGCAACCCCGATGCCACGCAAAGAAGTGCCGACATCAAGGCAAGCGGCCGGATGCTGCAGTATTCAAAAAGATACTCGGTAACTCTGAAGAAACGCATGACCACCGTCCGAGATTCTGTTGATTCTCACCTCTCAGACTACCACAGGGTTAAAGGGGACGCGCCTGGTGCAAGAGACAAACAGCAAGATATTCAGTTTTGAATCGGTGATTTGACGTGCGTTGCAAATCGGTCACCCTCTTGCCCAAATTAGCTGCCTTACCATGTTTTGACGGTTTGAATGATCTCACGGGCCTTGCGGTTAGGTCCGGAATGCCCCAGAACAACGCGAAAGTATCGCACACGCACGATTGAGGACGTTTCGATGAAGAGTGTTTTGAAAAGAGGATTGTTCGGATGTGCCGCGGGTGCGTTCGTGGCCCTATCTTCTTTTGCTGGTGCTCCCGCAATCGCCCAGGAAGAAAAGAGCCCTTGGACGAAAGCGTGTAACACCAATCCGAATACGCAGAAGGAAATCTGCTTCATATCGATCGAACTGCGCACCAATACAGGTCAGTTCCTGAGCAATATCGCCATCCAGGAGACGGAAGGCGAGGCGCGCAAGAAGCTGCTTGTTGCTGTTCCCACAGGTGTTTTGCTCCAGCCGGGACTGCGCATCCAGATCGACGACGGCAAGCCGGTGCAGGCCAAATACAGCATTTGCGCACCCAACGCCTGTTATGCGGAGCTGGCCATCGACGACAGCTTCATCAGTGTGATGAAGCAGGGCGGCGAAATGCGGGTGGCTCCCTACAATCAGCAGGCCAAGGAAATCGTCTTCAAGATGACACTGATCGGTTTCACCAGTGTCTATGACGGCGAGCCCATGAACCTTGCTGATCTGCAGAAGCGCCAGGAAGAACTGCAGAGCGAACTGCAGAAGCGCGCCGATGAAGCCCGTCAGAAGCTGATCGACGCTCAAAAGCCGAGTCAGTAAACCGTGAATTTGAAGAGCGACCGACGCACCGTCACATGGATGCGCCGGTTGCTCTGGCATTTCACGGGTACGCATTTGTTCATCGCTTGATTGAACAAACGAAAGACGACTGGCACAGCCAAAATACAACAAAGGCCGGAACAAGCGTTCCGGCCTTTGTTGTATTGCACTGACGTGAAACGGAAACGACCGCTATCAGGCGCGATTATGATTTCCGGCCAAACCTTTCCCTTATTGATGATCGTCCCCAAGGGACAGAATCTGGCCGGAACACATCCTGTAGGAGGTGGCCAGGGAAATAATTTTCGACCAATCCAATTGTCACGCCCGCTGAAATAGTGTCTTTTTTTTCCGGTACCAATAGCGTGTTACAAACAGGAAATTTGATGAAACGTTTTTCAATCTTTGTCGTACTGGCGATGTTCTTGTTGCCGGTACGGCCCATCCTTGCTTCGCCGGATGTCGATTTTCCGCAGGAAGGCCAGTCATACGGTGGCAAGGTCCGAAGCGGTCCGGGCATGCAATACCAGCAGGTCGGCAGCCTGTACGAAAATGATCGTATCCTCATCCTCAACGCGACAGGCGTCATGATGAATGGCTACGAATGGTTCCAGATCCGGTATGGCAACGGACGGACCGGCTATCAGTGGGGCGGGCTTCTCTGCTCGCAAAAGCCCTATCAGACCATTTACCAGGTATGCGCACCCCGGCAGTCCGCATCTAACAGGCCGGTAACGAACTCCGCCCCTGCGCAATCGCAGGTCAATGGTTACAATGCCTCCCAGGTCTTCCATTCTGGTGGCAGCTTTTCGCAGGCCGGCGGTGGCCAGTGGGAAGAACTGAATGACCAGGGCCGGGTCGCCTTCCGTTTTCAGGAGCAAAACAGAGACGAGTGGTCGGTCTATCTTTTTGATGCGTCCCGCAACGTTTCATTGCAGCTGGACCTTCATCGAAAACAGGTCCTGTACGGGATCGGCAATCAGGGAAAAACGCCCTTGTATGCCATCACCAATGCAATAGCCGACGTCGTTCCACAGGCGAACACGAATGTTATCCATGTTCAGTACACCTGTCCGGAGGGGCTTCCGCTCGATGTGACGTATTACAACGAAGGCGATGGATATCTTCTGTTCGGCTACGACAGTCCGGAAAAAGTCCGGCTTGATCAGGTTCCGTCAGGGTCCGGAGCCCTCTACAGCAATGGTCGCTACAGCATCCATTCAAAAGGCGATTCCGTCGCGATCACGACGCCCGGCGGAACAGACGTCTGCCATAAGCTGTAGACCTCAAACAGGCATCAAGACGCCGCGGAAGCACTCCGCGGCGTTAAATCTGCGCGACAGGCTATCTTGCGCCGGGTTCTTTAATGAATTTCGACGCTGCGCGGCAAATACGATCCATCGGTCTGTTCTTCGAAAATCTCTTCAACCTGGGGATGGCGCACCGGTTCGCCGGTTATGTCCGGCTCCAGGTTCTGCTCGCTGACATAGGCGACATATTCCGTCTCCTCGTTCTCGGCAAGGAGATGGTAGAAAGGCTGGTCGCGGAGAGGACGCACATCTTCAGGGATTGCGTTCCACCATTCTTCCGTGTTGCTGAAAGTCGGGTCGACATCGAAAATCACACCCCGGAAAGGGTAAATCCGGTGCCGGACGACCTGGCCAATTCTGAATTTTGCCGTTCGCATGGTTACTCGTCCGCCTACTGCATGCAATGCCGGGATAGCCTGTCCACGACGAGCTTGCAAGCGTTGCAACATTAAACTTTACACACCGAGCCTTGCGATTTTCTAAAGACCGTAAACGGCGGCAAGCTCTGCATCCTTGGAAGCAACGAGTTTAGCCAGGTCAACAATCACCTTGGCTTGCTTCCAGGTTGCATCGTCCTGCATTTTCCCGTCGATCATGACGGCTCCCGTACCGTCCGGCATCGCTGCGAGTATCTTTGCAGCAAATGCAACTTCGGCCGGGTCCGGCGAGAAAACCTTCTTCGCGATATCGATCTGGGTCGGATGCAGCGACCATGCCCCGAGGCACCCCATCAAGAAGGCATTGCGGAACTGGCTTTCGCAGGCTTCCGGGTCGGAAAAGTCTCCGAAAGGACCGTAGAAAGGTTTCAGGCCGCAGGACAGGCAGGCATCGACCATCTTGCCGACGGTATAGTGCCACAAATCCTGCTGATAGACTGCCCGCGTGCCGGTCCCTTCTGCATCCGCAAGGACCGCGTAATCGGGATGCCCGCCACCGACGCGGGTTGTTTTCATGCCTCTCGAGGCAGCAAGATCCGCAGGTCCCAGGCTCATCCCGTGCATACGCGGGCTTGCCGCGGCGATCTGTTCGACATTCTTGACCCCCTCAGCCGTCTCCAGGATCGCGTGGATCATGATCGGCCTGGAAAGTCCCGCCCGGGCTTCCAGCTGGGCCAGCAGCTGATCAAGGTAATGAATGTCCCAGACGCCTTCAACCTTTGGCAGCATGATGACATCGAGCTTGTCGCCGACAGCCGGCACGATTTCCATCAGGTCGTCGAGGAACCACGGACTGTTGAGACAATTCACCCGGGTCCAGAGACCGGTTTCACCGAATTCATTGTCCTTGGCCATCTGAATGAAGCCGGCGCGGGCTTCCGTCTTGGCATCTGCGGGGATGGCATCTTCAAGATTGCCGAGAACCACATCCACCTTGTGAATGAGATCCGGCACCTTCGCACGCATCTTTTCGATGTGCGGCGGCACGAAATGGATCATGCGCTCCAGGGAAACGGGCGGCTCCCGGAAAGGCACCGGAGCACCAATTGCGAGCGGTTTGTAAAACGCACCTGGGGTCTTCATGTGTCCGCGATCCTCCGCTAAAGAAAAAAGATCTATAGCGCTTATGTTGCGCCGCAACTATGCACCGAAAGGCGAAAGTGCAGTTTCTTCCGGGGAGGGCTGTCAATTCCCGGAACTGGCGATCTTGCCGGCAGCTGCCCGGCGGGCCTGTTTCTGGGCCGAGGACTTGCCCGGGGACGCCCATTTCTTGTGGATCCACATCCACTGTTCCGGATATTCGCGGATCCAGCTTTCGAACATGGCATGAATTTGCGTTGTCGTCGCTTCGATATCCGCCTGCCGGTCCTCTGTCACGGGAAAGGAAATGGCCCGACCTTCGATCCGGAAATTCACGCCTTTTTTGCGAATGACGCGGCCCACGACGATCGGAACATCGCAGGACCGTGCCAGCGAGGCGGGGACCGGCGTGGCATAGGCCATGCGGCCAAAAAACGGCACCTGAATTCCCCGCGTTTCCCGCAGATCCGCCATCATCGCGACGACACCGCCGTTTTTCAGGGTCGTAAGCAGTTTTCGCGCCGTCCGATGCCCCTTGGACAGCAATCCGCCCTTGTAGAGATCCTGTCTGAGCGCGCTGAGTTCTTCGTCGGCCTTCGGATTGCGCAGCGCCTGGTAAACTCCGGTGATCGCGATTCCCTTCTCGACCGCCGGCTGGACGACGAGTTCCCAGTTGCCGCTATGGAAGGACACGAACAGACAGGCACGCTCTCCATTGAGTACTTGCGCGGTGATCTCGTCGACGTCAGTTTCGAAACGGTGCGGCTGACGCAGTAACCTGTCGATGTGGAAGGTTTCGGCTGTCACACGGCCAAGGTTCTCCCACATGCCGCGGACGATGGCTTCCCGTTCCCCGGCGCTCAGGTCAGGCAAGGCGTCTTCGAGATGGCGAAGCGCTCTTTTGTGCCGCGCATTAAAGGGCGCCAGTATCCGCCACAGGAACCCCATCACGCAGGAAGCGACGTCAACCGGGATGAGACGGAACAGCCAGATCGCAGCCTTGAGCGCGAGACCTTCCACCCAGTTCTGGAATGCGATCAGTCTCGGTGCGTTTCGCTGTCTTTTCTTCCGTGACATCAGGAACAGGTGCTTTCATCTTCTGTGCCATTTGTCGACGAAAAGGCTCACTCCAACCATGTGCGCCGGAAAGCGCACTTGCGATGCGGCCGCAGACCTGATTGGAATGCGGATCGCTACGCCAATCCGCCGGCAAAGCGTCCCATAGCCAAGCAGGACGTAAGAAGCAAGCACCATAACGGACACAAACCCTCTCACACGAATTACCCTACCTTGTCTTGGGAAGTAGAATGCAGAACGTCATTACACTGGCCTTGCCGTTTTTCGGGTTGATCCTGTTGGGATTCGCAGCCGGAAAAATCCGGAATCTGCCGGAAGCGGGCCTGAGCTGGATGAATTTCTTCGTCGTCTACCTTGCCCTTCCGGCTCTGTTCTTCCGTCTGCTGTCCGAAACGCCGTTCGAGGAACTGGCCAACCTGTCGTTCATCAGCGCGACAACGTTCACCACTTACATCGTCTTCGCGATTTCCTTCTGCATCGGTGTCATGGCGACCCGCGGAAGCATCGCCGAATCCACGATCCTTGGCATCGCGGGCGCCTATTCCAACGTCGGTTACATGGGGCCGGGCCTGACGCTCGCCGTCCTTGGAGAACAGGCGACGGTCCCGACCGCGTTGATCCTGGCGTTCGACAACGCGCTGATGTTCATCCTGGCACCCTTGCTGATGGCGCTGGCGGGCACTGACGATGAATCCTTTCTCATCACGCTGAAAAAGATCCTGTTCAAGATCTTCACGCATCCCTTCATTCTGGCAACCATTGCCGGTGTTCTGGCCGCCGCTCTGAAATTCCAGCCACCGACGGCAATAGACACAATGCTCAGATATCTCAGCAGCGCCGCAGCACCCTGCGCGCTGTTCGCCATGGGCGTGAGCATAGCCCTCAGGCCGGTCGGACGCATTCCGCTGGAAATGCCGCTGGTCCTGTCGGTGAAACTTGTCCTGCACCCGATCCTGATATTCCTGCTGCTGAGCTGGCTCGGCGGTTTCGATCCCAACTGGGTTGCGACCGCCGTGCTCATGGCCTGTCTGCCTCCAGCCACGAATGTCTTCGTCATCGCGCAGCAATACGGTGTCTACGTCCAGCGCGCGTCGAGTTTCGTGTTGTTCGGCACGGCGGTTTCCATCGTCACGGTCACGGCCTTCATCTGGGCGCTAACCAGCGGTTTCCTGCCACTGCGCTGAAGGGTATGATTGGGAAACGTCAGGACAGACTCACTTCAGGACCACCGCGCATGACTTCCCACACCGATGTCCAGTCAGTCCTCGACAGTTACCCCGACGCCTTGAAAAACGCCTTGCTGGACTTGCGGCAGCTGATCAGGGACATTGCCAATCAGAATGCCGAGATCGGTACGCTTGAAGAAACCCTGAAATGGGGGCAGCCGAGCTTTCTGACTGTCAGACCCAAAACCGGCACCACGATCCGCATCGACCGGGACACGTCGAAAAATGGCGATTATGTGCTCTATGTGAACTGCCAGTCGTCGCTGGTGTCGGAGTGGCGGGCGCTTTTTCCGCATCTTCACTTCGGGGGAGACCGAAGCGTCCATTTCAGGCTCTCGGACCCGCTTCCTGAAAACGAATTGCGTCAGATTATCACCATGGCACTGACGTACCATTCCGGAAAACGCAAAGCCGCCAGGAAATGATATCGCCGGTTTGATCAACGGGTTTACCTGTTGAGGGTGAACCCGCTGCCTGGTGCCATGCCTTCGCGCATCAACAGTCGCCGGAAGGGGCCGACCTTTCCGGCCAGATACATCCCGGCACCACGTGCAAGCTGCACCGGCAGAAAGCCGGTAAGGAGCGACCGGTTCAGGAGATCAACCGCCTGCGTTCTGGTGCGGACATCGCTCTTCCGGTTTGTCTCGTAGGATTTCAGGACATCCGGGCCGCCGATGTCCTGTTGCCGCGCGGCTGCCCTTGTAAGCACCTTGTCCAGATCAGCGATATCGCGAAGCGACAGGTTCAGGCCTTGGGCGCCGATTGGCGGAAAGACGTGCGCGCTCTCACCGACAAGCGCCACACGGTCGCCAACCAGGCGCGTCGCGGAGAGACCTGACAACGGAAAGCTTTGAGGCTTGGAGATAAGCTTGAACCTGCCGAGGATGGAATGCGCACGCCGCTCCAGCTCCAGTTCAAGCAAGGCATCTTTCATTTCCAGCAAGCGCTCGGCGCCATCGACGCTTTCAACGCAGACCAGCGACGACTGGCGGCCGGGCAGGGGAACAAGCGTGAACGGACCGCTCGGCGTGTGAAACTCCGTCGAAATGCCATGGTGGGGCAGGCTGTGTTCCAAGTTGAGCACAAGTGCGGCTTGAGGGTAGGACCAATGCCTGACATCGATGCCCGCCGCTTCGCGAACCAACGAATTGCGGCCATCTGCGGCGACAACGAGCCGCGCTTCGATAGTCTCTCCGGTCTTTGCATGAAGGACGGCACTCTGCGGCTGAAAGTCCACCTTGGTCGCCGTGCTGTCGAACACGGTGATATTCTTCGCCGATCCGCAATATTCTTCAAGAACCGCATTAAGATTACTGTTCAAGATATTGAAACCAAACTCTTCCAGCTCCAGTTCGGAACTGTCGAAGATGACTTCCGGTGCCCGGATCAGACGGCGGGTATCGTCTATCATCCGCATTTTCCGGAGCTGTGCGGCGTTTTCGCATATTTTCGGCCAGACACCGATTTCCTCAAGAAGCAAGATGGATTTCTGCCACAGCGCGGTCGTCCGGCCATCCTGCCCAACACCGGCCGGGGCGACCAGAGCGGTGGAAAATCCGCTTTTGGCAAACATCAGGGCGGCGATACGTCCCGATGGGCCGCCACCCACAACTGCTATGTCGAAGATTTTCGTCTGTTTTGTCTTTGCCATGGTTCCAACCGGATCAACGCGTCGATCTGAAAGTTCGTCTACCCGCAAGTGATTGTCTTTTTGCAGCACATTTGCAACGGGACCAAAGCACGCATCTGCAGGTCAGGTCCGTTCTCATCAATCTGGGGCACCGCGACTGGATGACAAATATCAATTTCCGAATGCGCCAATACGGTTACTCGATTGACAGGATGAACCCGGCAAAGTGAAACTCTTTCCGACATGAAACATGCTTCCAGTCCGCTGAACGACGAAAGCCAGGCAGGTATGGACGCCGGTGGCCGGGCATGGCCGCTGGTTCTGGCGTTTGTTGCCGTGTTGTCCATCAGCGGCTGGGCCTACCTGATCGCCATGGTCGCCGACATGGTTCCGGTCATGGACATGAGCCAGGCCGGTCCGGGCATGGGCGTGCTCAACCGGTTCAATCTTTTCAGGGACCTGTCGCCGGACGCCAGGGCGGCTCTCGCCGTCCTCTGCCTTCCGGCAGGCGCGACGTTCGGTATGCCGGGAACGGAGATGACCCTTGCCGATCTCGTCAGAATATTTCTGATGTGGGTCATGATGGCCGTGGCGATGATGTTGCCGACGGCCGTGCCCATGTTGAGGTCCTATTCCTCACGCTTGTCCGCTCAGGGCGGCAAGGCCGGCGCATCGGCTCTTCCCGTCGTTTCGGCTGCGTTGGGTTATCTGCTTGTCTGGATTGCCTACGCACTTGTGGCGACACTCGCTCAATGGCTGCTTTTTTCTCTCGGTGCCCTGTCGGAGATGATGGCTCCGGTGAGCCTGGCCTTGACGACGTCGGTTCTTTTTGTGGCCGGCCTCTACCAGTTCACACCCGCCAAACAGGCCTGCCTGCGCAGGTGCTGGTATCCCCGATGGGTTGGCGGCGGGGAGCCCGGACAATTGCTCTCAGGTTTCAGGGAGGGCGTGATCCAAGGACGGGCATGCCTTGGCTGTTGTTGGGCGGTGATGACGGTGATGTTCGCCGTCGGCATCATGAATATCGTCTGGATCGCCTTGCTTGGCGGCGTAATGGCGCTTGAAAAAACCTTTCCCAGCCGCATCTTACCGGCGGCAATCGGCGTTTTCCTGATCCTCTGGGCAGTTTTTCTGGCGTCGACAGTGCTGCTGGCCGCTGCACCTGCCTGACCGTCGACCGGCGAGTTTTTGCACGTTTTCGGTCTGAAAGCGTAGCGGGACTGTTTTTTCGGTTCACACTGTCATACGATTGCAATAAATGATTGCCCCAGCACCTGTGAATTTGCTGGGCGGGGAATGAATTAATCAATCCAGGCGCTGTTTAAAGCTGAACCTTGCTCTGGCCTATAAATAGGGAAACCCCGTGACAGATATTACGCCAGGCAAAGAGGCGCCGGAACCGGTCCTGTTTCTGATCCATATCCTGACCGCATCAGGAGCGCCGATTGCCCTGGTCGCTCTGCTTGCGGGTGCTCAGGGGCGGTGGTCGGAAATGTTCGCCTGGCTTGGACTGGCGTTTTTCGTCGACGGGATCGATGGCCCGCTCGCCCGGCGCTACAATATCGCCGAACGTCTACCCCGCTGGTCGGGAGCGGCTCTCGATTTTGTCATCGATTATGCGACCTATGTGTTCCTGCCGGCTTTCGCGCTGTCCTGGAGCCTTATGCTGTCACAGCCCTGGAACTGGATTTGCGGCGGTCTCGTCGTTTTCACGGGCGCGCTCTATTTTGCCGACAACGGCATGAAGACACCGGATGGGTCCTTCAAGGGTTTCCCGGCCGGCTGGAACATGGCCGTTTTCGGCCTGATGGTGCTGTCGCCGTCAGAAGGGTTCACCATCGCATTCGTGCTTCTGTGCTGTGCCCTGACTTTCGCGCCCGTGCGGTTCGTTCACCCGGTCCGCGTTCGCCGCTGGCGGATGCTGACCTTGCCGGTCACCTTGTTGTGGATGGGCCTTGCCGCACTGGCAATCTTGAACGAAATGTCACTCGACGGTGTTTATGCGCTGATATTTACAGCCGCGAGCCTGTATCTGTTCTCGGTTTCCGCGGTACAGCAACTGCTTGACCGGGTTGATTGATTTTCTTCCGACGCATCACATAATCTAAACAGAGGTAGCCATGCTGGCCTGGGTAACGGATCCTCAGATCTGGGCAAGTCTCGTGACCCTGACGGTCATGGAAATCGTGCTCGGCATCGACAACATCGTCTTCATTTCGGTGATCGTCTCGCGCCTGCCGGCCGCCATGGCGCATCGCGCCCGGCAGATCGGGCTCACGCTGGCGCTGGTTTTCCGCATCGCACTGTTATCCGTACTGACGTGGCTGGTCGGACTGACGGCACCGCTCTTCAATCTCGGCGACCATGCCTTTTCCTGGAGGGATGCGATCCTGATCGCCGGTGGCCTGTTCCTGCTGTTCAAGGCCACCCACGAGATCCACAACGGGATCGAGGGAGAAGGCGAGGAGGGCGCTCCTCGTGACATCAAGATGAGTTTTGCGGCCGTCATCGCCCAGATCATCGTCATCGATCTTGTTTTTTCCGTGGATTCCATCATCACCGCGATCGGCATGGCCGAGCACATCGAGGTCATGGTCGCCGCTGTCGTCCTGGCGATGATCGTGATGTTCATTGCCTCGGGACCGGTGGCCACGTTCATCCAGAAGCATCCGACCACCAAGATGCTGGCCTTGTCTTTCCTGCTTCTTATCGGTGTTGCGCTGATCGCTGACGGTCTGGGTTTTCACATCCCGCGCGGCTATATCTATTTCGCCATGGCCTTTTCGGCAGGCGTTGAAATCATTAATGTTCTTGCCAAACGAAATCGTCGCAAGACAGACAACAACTAACGGCAGCCACTGCCGCGGAGGATTAAATGGTTCACGCAATCCGAGTACACGAAACCGGTGGTCCGGAGGCAATGCGCTGGGAACAGGTCGATGTCGGCGAGCCTGGCCCCGGCGAAGTTCGTATCCGCCAGACCGCCGTCGGTCTGAACTTCATCGACGTCTATTTCCGCACCGGTCTCTATCCCGCGCCGAATGGAACGCCGTTTAGCCCCGGTAACGAAGGGGCAGGGATCGTCCAGACCGTCGGAGAGGGCGTCACGCACCTGAAGCCGGGCGACAGGGTGGCCTATGTCGGCCCGCTCGGAGCCTATGCGCAAGAACGCGTCGTTCCGGCCGACCGGCTCGTGATCGTTCCCGATGCCATCGACGACAAGACTGCAGCCGGAATGATGCTGAAGGGGATGACCGCCCAGTATCTGCTGCGACAAACCTTCAAGGTCGGTCCGCAAACGACGCTTCTGTTTCACGCGGCTGCCGGGGGTGTCGGCCTTATCGCGGGACAGTGGGCGGCTCATCTTGGTGCCACTGTCATCGGGACGGCGGGATCGGACGAGAAGATCGAACTCGCCAAGGCTCATGGCTACCAGCACATGATCAACTACCGGACGGAAAACTTCGCCGAGCGCGTAAAGGAGATCACCGCTGGCAAAGGGTGTGATGTCGTTTACGATTCCGTCGGCAAGGACACCTATCCGGGCTCGCTCGATTGCCTGAAGCCGCGGGGCCTCTGGGTCAGTTTTGGCCAGTCTTCCGGTCCGATCACCGACTTCAACCTGGCGCTGCTGGCACAGAAGGGCTCGCTCTACGCAACCCGGCCGACCCTTTTCAACTATATCGCCAGCCGGGAAGATCTGGAGAGTACGGCAGGCGAACTGTTCGACGTCGTCGAAAAGGGGATTGTCCGGATCGAGATCAATCAGGAATACAGGCTTGCCGACGCAAGTCAGGCGCATCAGGACCTGGAAAACCGCAAGACCACCGGCACCACGGTTCTGATCCCCTAGGGCGAACCAACAAAGATGCGTTCCGGCCGGTCACAGGATCTCTCGCGAAATCTCTACACCCCCGCCATGCGGTATTTCATGGCCGCGGCGGAGGCCGGTTCGATCCGTGCCGCCTCGCGTGAGTTGAATGTTGCCTCCTCTGCCGTCAACCGGCAGATCCTGTGGCTTGAGGAGGCCCTCGGACTGCAACTCTTCGACAGGGTGGCCCGCAGGCTGCGGCTCTCCCAGGCCGGAGAACTTCTGCTGGCCCACATCAGGCGGACCTATTCCGATTTCGATGGCACCGTGGCTGAACTCGATGCCCTGAAGGGCCTGCGCCGGGGCACGGTTTCGATTGCTTCGGTGGAGAGCGTCGCGGAAAAGCTGTTGCCGGCAATCATAAGCAGCTTTCGGAAAAGCTATCCGGGCATTCATGTCAATGTCGCCGTGTCCTCGTCCAGGGAAGCGGCCCGCAAGGTGGGGGCGGCAGAGGCGGATGTCGGCTTCACCTTTGATCCGCCCGAAACATCCTCTCTGACAATCGCCTTTCAACATGATCTCGTGATCGGCGCGCTGATGTCACCCGCTCACCCGCTTGCGGGAGAAAAAATGCTCAGCCTGCAGGATTGCCTGAAATATCCCGTCGCGCTTCCGGCCGAGGGGCTTTCCCTTCGCACCCGCATCGATGTGGTTCGTGCCCGGATACCGGGCGCCTCGCGAACCTATGTGGAGGCCAATTCCCTGCGCCTGATGCGCGCTCTTGCCAGGGAAGAGGATGTGATCGGTTTTCAGACGCGCATCGGCTGCGAGGACGATCTGGCGGCCGGTGCGCTGGTGTTCAAACCCTTGTCGGATGGGCCGCTTCAGCAAGACCGTTTGTGTGTGGTAACTTCATCCCTGCGCGCCCTGGCTTTGGCTCCGGGCATGTTTTTTGATCATGCCGTGTACGCCTTGAAGGATCATCTACCGTCACTTGATGCCAAATAGGCATCATCAAGATCTCAAATGAGCGCTTTGGTTCCACGGCTTTTTAAGGCACATTTTTTGCGACAGTTTTGTGGCGCGAGACAATCAGGCTTCCAATCGCTTGCGATGTGAAGACTGAAAGCTGATCGGGTTTATGGCGACTGAGTGTCAAGGTGGTGTTCGATTGAACTCAGCCTGGGTGCTTCAGCCGCGCGAGGGAGAAAACCATATGGGGCGTTTGACGACGCACGTTCTGGATACCGCACTCGGCAAACCGGCCAGGGGTTTGAAGATTGAACTCTGGGCTCATGGAGCCGCCCCGGAACTTATCTCGACCCATGAGACCAACGAAGACGGCAGGGTCGACAGCCCGATCCTTGACGGCGCCGCATTCGCGACCGGCAGGTACGAGTTGCGCTTTTTTGCAGGCGATTATCTGCGCAAGACCTGTCAGTCCTTGCCCGATCCATTGTTTCTGGACATTATTCCGATCCGGTTCGGCATCGCCGAAGCCGACGGGCACTATCATGTGCCGTTGCTGCTGTCTCCCTTCAGCTATTCAACTTACCGGGGGAGCTGAGAAATGCGCGAAACCATACGCTTCCTCAAGGGCGGTGAGATCGTCGAACTGGACGATGTCGGCCCGACCGATACCGTTCTCGACTACCTGAGGCTCCGCCGCCGCGAGACGGGAACGAAGGAAGGGTGCGGTGAGGGTGATTGCGGCGCCTGCACCGTGGCGCTCGGTCGTCTTGTCGATGGAAAGCCGGTCTACCAGCCCGTCAACAGCTGCATTCAGCTTCTGGGCATGATCGACGGCGCCGAACTGGTGACCGTCGAAGACCTGACCAGTGACGACCGGCTGCATCCGGTTCAAGCCGCAATGGTCGCCTGCCACGGCTCGCAATGCGGTTTCTGTACACCCGGTTTCATCATGACCCTCTTCACGCTGTATCATTCAGAGGGCCAGGAGAAATCCCGAAAGACCGTGAACGAGTGGCTGGCGGGAAATCTTTGCCGCTGCACCGGTTATCGCCCCATCGTAGAAGCTGCTCTGGAGGCCTGTTTCGATGCGGCAGACGACGCTTTTTCCTGGCGCGCTAATGAAACCCGCGAAAAACTTCAGGCACTTGCGGACAGCCGGGACGTCTTTATCGGCGACAGCGAGCGTTTCTTTGCCTCGCCATCGTCTCTTGACGGACTTGCGGCACTCTATGCCCAGCACCCCGATGCAACGCTCGTGGCCGGTGCGACCGATGTCGGTCTCTGGATCACCAAACAATTGCGCGACCTGCCGAGAATGATCTGGCTTGGCCGTATCGAAGGTCTCGACCGGGTCGAAAGCAGCCCTTCAGGCGTGCTGATCGGCGCCACGGCAAGCTACCAGGCCAGTGAAGAAGCCATGAGCGACCTGTCGGCCGATCTTGGTGAACTCTGGAAACGCATCGGCTCCAAACAGGTTCGCGCGTCAGGAACGGTTGGTGGCAACATCGCCAACGGGTCTCCGATCGGCGATACGCCCCCGGCGCTGATCGCCCTTGGAACCACACTGGAACTGCAGACAATCGACGGATCCCGCGCGCTGCCGCTGGAGGAATTCTTCATCGACTACGGCAAGCAGGACCACAAGCCGGGGGAATTCGTCGTCGGTCTTTTCGTGCCGCGCCTGTCCGGCAATCAGACATTCCGGTGCTACAAGATCACCAAGCGCTTCGATCAGGATATCTCCTCGGTCATGGGCGCTTTCCGTTTCACACTGGAAAACGGCGTGATCCGCGAAGCGCGCATTGCCTATGGCGGCATGGCTGGTATCCCCAAACGGGCCGCAGGCGCGGAAGCCGCGTTGACCGGAGCCCTGATGGACGATCCATCGACATGGGGCGAAGGCATGCAGGCTTTGCTGACCGATTTCACGCCCTTGAGCGACATGCGGGCCAGCGCGGAATACCGCATGGAAACCGCAAGAGCGCTTCTGGCCAAGGCCCTGATGGAAATCAGCGGAACGGCGCCGGAAGACATTCGTGTCCTGGCACAGCGGGAGGCAGGCAATGACCGCGCCGCTTGAACACCTCGATCTGACAGGCCCTTTGAAGCAGGTCCGCAAGCCTCTGCCGCATGACAGCGCGGAAAAACATGTGCGCGGCACCGCCGAATATATCGACGACATGGTGGAGCCTGTCGGCACCCTTCATGTGATCCCCGGTTGGGTGAAAGATGCCGTGCGCGGCAGTCTTCAATCCATAGATCTGGCGGACGTCAGGTCGGCTCCGGGCGTGGTTGAGGTGCTGACCGCCGCAGACATACGCGGGATCAACGATTGTTCTTCCGCCTTCGGTGACGATCCGGTTCTGGCCGAGAAGGAAATCCTGTTCAACGGCCAGGTGGTGTTCGCTGTCATCGCCGAAACCCGCGAAGCCGCGCGCAAGGCGGCGCTCAAGGCAAAAATCGACGTCACTCCTAGCACGCCGATCCTGACCCCGGACGATGCGGTGGATGCCGACACCACGGTCATGCCCGACTATCAGTTCCGCCGCGGATCGCCGGAAACAGGTATGCCTGCCGCAGAGGAGGTGCTCTCCGGCACCATGTATATCGGCGGACAGGAGCATTTCTATCTCGAAGGCCAGGTCGCCATGGCCCTGCCGCAGGAAGACGGCGGCATGCTCGTTTATTCCTCCACCCAGCACCCGACGGAGATCCAGCACACGGTTGCCAAGGTTCTCGGTGTGCCGGATGCGGCGGTAACCGCGGAAGT
The DNA here is from genome assembly GCF_947496995.1 of uncultured Roseibium sp. Lineage (GTDB taxonomy): Bacteria > Pseudomonadota > Alphaproteobacteria > Rhizobiales > Stappiaceae > Roseibium. The sequence continues at coordinate 231,956 of NZ_CANMFD010000002.1, read as the reverse complement.
GCGCCGCATGGGCGGCGGGTTCGGTGGCAAGGAGTCCCAGGCCAATCAATGGGCTGCTCTTGCGGCGCTTGCCGCACAAAAGACCGGCAGAGCCTGCAAGATCCGTCTCGACCGGGACGATGACATGATCATGACCGGCAAGCGGCACGATTTCAAAGTCGAATGGAAGGTCGGACACGACGGTTCCGGCAAGATCCGCGCCGTGGACATCCAGTTTCTGGCGCGTTGCGGTTATTCCGCCGATCTTTCGCTCGGCGTCAACGACCGCACGATGTTTCATGCGGACTCGAGCTATTTCTATCCGGACGCGCTGATCCGCTCGCGTCGGCTGCGCACCGACACCTGTTCCAATACCGCCTTCAGGGGGTTCGGCGGGCCGCAGGGCATGCTTGCGGCGGAGCGGATGATCGACGCCATCGCCATCAAGACAGGCAGGGATCCGCTCGAAATCCGCAAGCTGAACTTTTACGACGAGGAGCACAATCTCACCCCGTACGGCATGCCGGTGGAAGAGCACGAGCTCATGCACGATCTCATTGAAAAGATCGAGGAAAGCTCGAACTACTGGAACCGGCGTGAGGAGGTTGCACGGTTCAACTCCGAAAACGCCGTCCTTAAGAAGGGACTGGCCCTTACACCTGTGAAATTCGGCATATCCTTCACCCTGAAACAACTCAACCAGGCTGGCGCGCTCGTCCATCTTTATACGGACGGTTCGGTTCATCTGAACCACGGCGGCACGGAAATGGGGCAGGGGCTCAACCAGAAGGTTGCTCAGGTCGTCGCCGAGGAATTCGGAGTGACGCTCGACAAGGTGCGGATCACGGCAACCAACACGTCGAAAGTTCCCAATACCGCTCCGACGGCCGCCTCCTCGGGCACGGACCTCAACGCCATGGCTGCCCGCAAGGCTGCGCGGGAGATCAAGGACCGGCTGATTGCCTATATCGGTGAGCAGTACCAGTGCGGACCGGAGGCAATCCATTTTGGCGACAACAAGGTGCTCGTCGGCGAACAGTCATTTTCGCTCGCCGAGATCGCCAAACAGGCCTTCGTCGCGCGCATTCAGCTGTCGCATGCCGGCTACTACGCCACGCCGGGAATTACCTGGGACAGGGAAAGCGTTACCGGCAGGCCGTTCTTCTATTTCGCCTTTGGTGGCGCCTGCGCCGAAGTCACAATCGACACGATGACCGGCGAGATGAGTGTGGACCGGGTGGATATCCTTCACGATGTCGGCCACTCGCTCAATCCCGCCATCGACCTTGGACAGATTGAAGGCGGTTTCGTGCAGGGGATGGGCTGGCTGACGACCGAAGAACTGGTCTGGGACGACAAGGGCCGTCTGCGCACGCATGCCCCGTCAACCTACAAGATCCCGACCGCGTCCGATGTGCCGGAGGATTTCAGGGTCGATCTCTATGAGGGCAACGGCAATCCGCAGGCGACCGTCTACCGCTCCAAGGCGGTCGGCGAGCCGCCGGTCATGCTTGCAAATTCCGTGTTCTGCGCCATCAATGACGCTGTCGCCAGTCTCAATCCCGGCGAGGTGCCCTCGCTGGATGCGCCAGCAACGCCTGAAGCGATCATGAAAGCGGTTCAGGACATGCGCAGGAGGAAAGCGACGCAGTGAAGATCTGGGGGCACATCGCGGACAGCCTGAAGCATGGCAAGGCTTGTGCCCTGGTCACTGTTGCCCGGGCCGAAGGCTCCACTCCCCGGGAAGCGGGCGCACGCATGGTGGTCGGGCCCCAGTCGACGTTTTACGGGACGATTGGCGGCGGAACCCTGGAATTCGAGGCAATCCGGCGCGCAGCAAGGGCTGCAGGCACAGGGGAGGCCTCGTTTGCTTTGCAGTCCGTTTCCCTTGGCCCCGATCTTGGCCAGTGCTGCGGTGGACGCGCGGAACTCGCAATTGAAGTGTTCACGCCGGACGCTCTGAAAACTGCGGAATTTCTGGCGGATAGGGAAGCGGAAGGAACGCCGTTTACCACCGTGTCCAGGCTGGATCTCGCCGGCACGCTGAACCGGAAGATTGTCGAGATAGTTCCGTGTGATGCCTTCAACATTGAAACCGGTCCGGAAATCGGCATGCGTGTGCTGACGGAACGCTTCGGCGCGAACTTCCGTCCGCTGTATCTTTTTGGTGCCGGCCACGTCGGCAAGGCTCTTGTCCTGGCGCTCGCACCCTTGCCCTTTTCCGTTACCTGGATCGACAGCCGGGCGGAACAGTTTCCCGGTCCGGTGCCGGCCAATGTCAAAAAAATCTGCGTTCGCGAACCCGCATCCCTTCTGGATCAGGCGCCCGAGGGAGCCTTCGTTCTGGCAATGACGCATTCCCACGCGCTTGATGAAGAAATCATGGCACGCGCCTTGCTACAGCAAAGGTTCGCCTATTGCGGTGTCATAGGCTCAAAAACCAAGCGCGCCAGGTTCCAGAAGCGTTTGAAATCGAGAGGAATAGACGTCTCACTTATCTCGGAAATGGTCTGTCCGGTCGGGAATTCGGCAATAAAATCAAAACACCCGGCTGCGATTGCCGCCGGTATAACCGTCGAACTTCTTGAACGGGACGAGGCCGGTCATCAACAAGCCGCAGCAGGCAAGGGGCTTGCACAAAATATACCATCTGGTCAATAAAGCGGCAGACGCTCGGGGGGCGGCGTGTCAGAAACAATCCTTTCAGAGGCAGACACTCACATGGTTCAGCAAACGAGATCCGGTATGGACGTTCTGCTGGACGCAAGAGGACTGACCAAAAGATTCGGCGACATTCTTGCCAATGACAAGGTGGATCTTGTCATAAACAAGGGTGAGATCCATGCCCTTCTGGGCGAGAACGGCGCGGGGAAATCCACGCTGGTCAAGATGTTCTATGGATCCCTGGAACCCGACGGCGGCGAAATCCTGTGGCAGGGACAAAAGGTCAGCATCGGCAATCCTGCGGCAGCGCGCGAACTCGGCATCGGCATGGTCTTTCAGCATTTCTCGCTGTTCGAAGCCCTGACCGTTGTTGAAAACATTGCTCTTGCCCTGCCGAACCCGGGCAGGATGACGGAGCTTGCGAAGCGGATTGAATCCGTTTCCGTAGACTACGGTCTGCCGCTCAATCCCTCCGACATCGTTGCGGATCTGCCAGTCGGCATCCGTCAGCGCATCGAGATTGTCCGCTGCCTTCTCCAGGAACCGCAGCTTATTATCATGGATGAACCGACCTCGGTTCTGACACCGCAGGAAGCGGACCTTCTGTTTCTGACCCTGCAACGCCTGGCAAGCGAAGGCTGTGCGGTGCTTTACATCAGCCACCGGCTGGAAGAGGTCCAGCGGATCTGCCACCACGCAACCATTCTGCGTCACGGCAAGGTGGTGAGTGAATGCAATCCTGCGAACGAGACCCCGGCGACGCTTGCCAGCATGATGGTCGGCGCAGATGTCGCGTCCGTCAGTGCCGGTGCCCAGAAACCGAAGACCGGCGAGATCCGGCTTGGATTGAACAACCTCTCTGCAAAAGCGGCCAGCCCGTTTGCAACCGCGCTGAACAGCATATCGCTTGAGCTCCACGCGGGCGAAGTCGTGGCGATCGCCGGTGTTGCCGGAAACGGACAAGGCGAACTCTTCGACGCCATATCCGGCGAATTGCCGGTGGCGCAGGAGATGGTTCGCATCGACGGGAAATCCTGCGGCTCCAGAAGCATCACCTGGCGGCGCAGGCAGAAGGCGGCCTTTGTACCCGAAGAACGTCTCGGCCATGGAGCCGTGCCGGGCCTGAAACTGTCGCAAAACATCGTACTGACCCGCCACGCCACCGGTGACAGACTTACCGGTGGAGGGTTCGTATCCACTGCGCGGGCGAATGCACTGGAAAAACACATCAAGCAGGAATTCGATGTGCGCATGTCCCATGACGATCCCGAGGCACGCTCCCTTTCAGGAGGAAACCTTCAGAAATTCGTCGTCGGCCGCGAACTGGACCGCCGGCCCGGCGTGCTTGTGGTCAATCAGCCGACCTGGGGTGTCGATGCGGGCGCTGCGGCCCTGATCCGCCAGGCGTTGATCGATCTTGCCAGGTCGGGCTCCGCCGTCCTTGTGATCAGCCAGGACCTTGATGAAATTTTCGAAATCGCTGACCGGATCGCCGTGATATCAAGAGGTTATCTGTCTGCCGCCGAACCTGCGGAAGATATGAACCGGGAGCGTGTCGGTCTTCTCATGGCCGGTGGTGCCGAAGCGCAGGGGGAGGTGGCCTGATGCGCCTGGAACTGGTCAAGAGAAAAGAACGCAGCCAGAAGATGGCCTTGCTGTCACCGATCATCGCCATCGGCCTGACGGCGCTGGCAGCGGCACTCATCTTCGCGATTTCCGGTCACAACCCGCTTGTCGGCCTCTACAAGTTTTTTGTCGAACCGCTTACGCAGGAATGGTCCCTGCAGGCAACGATTGCCAAGGCGACACCCCTGGTGCTGATCGGATGCGGACTGGCCGTCTGTTATCTCTCCAACAACTGGAACATCGGCGCGGAGGGCCAGTTTGTCGTCGGGGCCCTGTTCGGATCGGCGCTGCCTATCCTGCTTCCCGAATTCGAATCCGGCGCAACCCTGCCGCTCATGCTGATATTCGGTGCCGTGGGTGGCGCCCTTTGGGCGCTGATCCCGGCCGTCCTCAAGAACTGGTTCAACACCAACGAGATATTGACCAGCCTGATGCTTGTCTATGTGGCAAGTCTGGCTCTGGACTATCTCGTACGTGGGCCCTGGCGCGATCCCGATGGCTATAACTTCCCGGAATCGCGAATGTTTTCCGACGCCGCGACCGTTCCGGACGTATTCGGCGGGGCCATGAGCCTGTCGACACCGATCACCATCGTCATTGCGCTCATTCTGGCTGTCGTTCTGGCGAAAACACTCAAGGGCTTCGAGATCAGGGTCATGGGCGAAAGCCCACGTGCCGGCAGCTTCGCCGGTTTCTCGGCAAAGCGCCTGACGCTGTTTTCCTTTGCCCTTGCGGGCGGTCTTGCAGGCCTTGCCGGGACAATGGAAGTGTCCGGTGGGCTCAACCAGCTCCTTCCGACCATCTCGCCGGGCTACGGCTTCACGGCAATCATTGTCGCCTTTCTGGGGCGGCTGAACCCGATCGGTATCATTATCGCCGGTTTTGTACTGGCGCTTTCCTATATCGGCGGTGAGGCCGTGCAATCGGCAATGGGCGTGTCCAACAAGATCGCAAGCGTGATTCAGGGACTGCTGCTGTTCTTCGTTCTCGCCTGCGACACGCTGATCCTCTACCGCATCCGGTTTGTCTCGCATCATGCACCGGCAGGGGAGGCCTCCCATGTTTGAAGCCGTTCTTCTCACAGTCATAACGGCGGCGACACCGCTGTTGATCGCAGCTGTCGGTGAACTCGTCGTCGAACGCTCCGGCGTTCTCAACCTTGGCGTTGAGGGCATGATGATCATGGGCGCGGTGGTCGGCTTCGCGGTTGCCAACCAGACCGGCTCCGGCACGCTCGGCGTGGTGGCGGCCATTGCTGCGGGGATGGCCATGTCGGCCCTGTTCGGGTTCCTCGTCCTGTTCCTGGTGGCCAATCAGGTGGCAACCGGCCTGGCGCTGACCATACTGGGCATCGGCTTCTCCGGCTTGATCGGCGAGGCCTTCATCGGCGTGCCCGGCTTGAGAATCCCCAGCCTTTATATTCCCGGACTGTCGGACATACCGTTCATCGGTCCGGTCTTTTTTCAGCAGGACGCGATCGTCTATCTCGGGTTCGCCCTGGTCGCCGGTGTCGCCTATACGCTGTTCCGGACCCGTCTCGGCCTGGTTCTGCGCGCTGTCGGAGACAATCACGCCTCGGCGCACGCGCTCGGCTATTCCGTGATCAAGGTCCGGTTTCTGGCGGTGCTCTTCGGCGGAGCCTGCGCCGGCCTTGCCGGAGCCTACATGTCGCTTGCCTATACGCCGCAATGGGTGGAAAACATGACAGCGGGCAGGGGCTGGATCGCGCTTGCGCTGGTGGTGTTTTCCTCGTGGCTGCCGCTGCGCGTGGTTGCCGGCGCCTATCTGTTCGGCGCGGTCAGCGTTCTCAACCTTCATGCACAGGCCCACGAAATGGTGAATATCCCGTCGCAACTGCTCTCCAGCCTGCCGTATCTTGCGACGATCCTGGTGCTTGTGCTCATCTCGGCAAACCGCAGACTGACGCTGGTCAACACACCGGCCTGTCTGGGCAAGCCGTTTGTTCCAGACCGGTAAACCTCCCGGTAGCCGGTCAAGTCCACATCCCGCTGCGATCCGGGAATGGACTCACCGCCTGATCGCAACAGAAAGTTTAAACAACAGGGGAATGAACCAAATGAAATCTCTTTTGAAAGCAACCGTCGCCGCTTTCGCCTTGGTGGCCGCCGGCTCCGCAGCGAGTGCTGCCGATGTAAAGGCCTGCTTCATCTATGTCGGACCGATCGGCGACTTCGGCTGGTCCTACCAGCACGATCAGGGCCGTCTTGCTGTTGAAGCGGAATTTGGCGACAAGGTCGAAACCGCCTATCTGGAAAGCGTTCCGGAAGGTCCTGACGCAGAACGCGCCATCGAACGCTTCGCCCGCGAAGGCTGCAACATCATCTTCACGACGTCCTTCGGCTACATGAACCAGACCCTCAAGGTCGCCAAGAAGTTCCCGGACGTGAAATTCGAGCACGCGACCGGCTACAAGACGGCCGACAATGTCGCGACCTACAATTCCAAGTTCCACCAGGGCCGTTACATCATCGGCCAGATCGCGGCTAAACAGTCCAAGACCGGTGTCGCCGGCTACATCGCTTCCTTCCCGATTCCGGAAGTTGTCGCCGGCATCAACGCCTTTCTGCTTGGCGCACAGTCCGTCAATCCGGACTTCAAGCTGAAGGTCGTCTGGGTCAACACCTGGTTCGATCCGGGCAAGGAAGCCGATGCCGCCAAGGCACTCGTCGACCAGGGCGCCGACATCATCACCCAGCACACCGATTCCACGGCGCCGCTGCAGGTTGCTCAGGAACGGGGTGTTCATGGCTTCGGTCAGGCGTCCGACATGATCAACTTCGCCAAGGACGCTCAGTACACCGCGATCATCGATGACTGGGCTCCCTACTACGTTGAGCGCGTGCAGGAAGTTCTCGACGGAACCTGGAAATCGGAAAGCACCTGGGACGGCCTTGCTGAAGGTCACGTCGTGATGGCGCCCTACACCAACCTGCCGGAAGACGTGGCCGAGATGGCGGAAGCCACCGAAGCCAAGATCAAGGGCGGTTGGGAGCCTTTCACCGGCCCGATCACCAAGCAGGACGGTTCGGTCGCAGCGGAAGATGGCGTCCCCCTCGATGACGGTGCGATCCTCGGCATGAACTGGTACGTCCAGGGCGTTGACGACAAGCTGCCGCAGTAAACCCAAATACGCCGGTCCGGAACCTTTTTCCGGACCGGCACCTCCGAACCTCAGTAAACACGGACGCGCGACCTATGACCCTTGCCTTCGCAATGGACTGGCTGAACCTGCTTTTCAGATGGGCACATTTGATCGTCGGCATCGGCTGGATAGGCACGTCCTTCTATTTCATCGCACTGGATCTTTCCCTGCGCAAACGGGAAGGCATGAAGGAAGGCGTTCTGGGCACGGCCTGGGAAGTGCATGGCGGCGGTTTCTATCACGTCGAAAAATACATGACCGCGCCGAAGGAACTGCCCGATGACCTGATCTGGTACAAATGGGAAGCCTATCTGACCTGGGTAACCGGTTTCGCGCTTCTTGTCGTCCAGTATTATTTCAATGCCACCGCCTACCTGATCGACCCGAGCGTCTTGAGGCTCATGCCAAGTGAAGCGATCCTCATTTCCGTGGCGTCTCTGGGCGCCGGCTGGCTCATCTATGACAGGCTGTGCAAGTCCCCAATCGGCAGGAACACGCCGTTGTTGTCGGTTTGCGTCTTCATCCTGATACTCGGCGCCGCCTATATGTTCACCCACGTCTTTTCCGGACGTGGCGCGCTGATCCATATCGGCGCCTTCATCGGCACGATCATGGCCGTGAACGTCTTCGGCGTTATCATTCCCAATCAGAAGAAGATCGCCGCAAGTCTGATGGCGGGCGAAGCGCCGGATCCCGCATTGGGAGCTATCGGCAAGCAGCGCTCCGTCCACAACAACTACCTGACACTTCCGGTTCTCCTGATGATGGTGTCCAACCACTATCCGATGCTGACAGGACACCCGCACGCGTGGCTTCTGGTCGCGCTGGTTCTTATCATCGGCGGCATGGTGCGCCACTTCTTCAACCGGCATGACGCCGGTGACGAGCTGGGAAAATTCTGGTGGTCGCTTCCGATTGCCGCTATCGCGACGATTGCCGCCATCGTCATGACAGCGCCGCGCGACTTTTCCGGATCGGAGACAGTCAGCGATGCCACTGTTCTGCAGATAGCCCAGACCCATTGCGCTATCTGTCACTCCGCCAACCCGACCTACGAGGGCTTCGACGAAGCTCCCAAGGAAATCGAACTCGATACGGTCGCGAACCTGCATCGTTACGCGGATCTCATCATGGCTCAGGCCGTACAATCCGACGCAATGCCGCTTGGAAATGAAACCGGAATGACGTCTGAAGACCGGGCTGTTCTCGGTGCCTGGATCAGCCAGCAGAAATAGCACCCAGCCATGATCGCCATTGACCGAATAAATGAAATGGACCTGGAAGCCTTCCTGGCCGCTTTTGGCGATGTTGCGGAACATTCCCCATGGGTCGCCGAAGACGCCTTCTGCAAGGCGCCGTTCGCTGACCGGGAGGACGTCATAGCCGCTTTCGAAGCCGCCATGAATGCAGCGCCGGCAGAGCGGAAATTCGCTCTTGTGCGAGCGCATCCAGACCTTGCCGGCAAGGCTGCACTCGCCGGTGATATTGCCGAGGATTCAAGGCGCGAGCAGGCTGGAGCCGGACTGAACACCCTGTCTCGTGAAGAATTCGACCGTTTCACGCAGCTTAATACACGCTACAAGTCCAAATTCGGCTTCCCCTTTATATTTGCAGTCAAGGGAGCCACGAAACATATGATCCTGGCAGCCTTCGAAGACAGAATTTCGAATTCATCCGAGGAGGAACTGAAAACAGCGCTTGCGCAAATCGCGCGTATTTTCCGGTTTCGACTTGAAGACAGAATTAAGTAAAGACAGAAATACTACTCTTACCTTAAATAGAATAATTGCCATTTGATCGCCATGGTTTATTGATAAAATTAAGATTGGAGAGAGTTCCAATTTACGCTATTCATGACCTTACGTAAGATAAGGAAAATCAATTGACCGGGAGGGTCAATAGTGCTCCGGAAGCTTACGGTTCTTCTTTTTTTTCTAACGCTGCTCAACCTGACCTCTGCGGCCATGTCGCAGGATCAGGACAAGATAGTTCTGACGGTCTCCGGAAAGATAGCGACCGGCGATACGGCGGAGTTTTCAATCGGGAAACTGGAGGCATTGCCCCACACGACGATTGAGACCGCAACCCCCTGGCACGATGGCAAGGTAACGTTTGAAGGCGTTCTGTTGAGCGACCTGATGAACCGGATTGGCGCAGTAGGCGTAAACGCGGAAGTCACCGCGCTGAATGACTACCGGGCTGTAATCCCGGTGTCGGACTTCAAGGCCAGCAATCCGATCCTCGCCTACAAGGCGAATGGGCAATACCTGACCATCCGCGACAAGGGGCCCTTGTTCATCATCTACCCCTACGACGACCACCCGGAAATGAAAACCGAGATCTTCTACTCCCGTTCTGTCTGGCAGGTCAGAACGATCGTGATCGAGTAAGGACGGGTCAATGCAGCGCAGTTACTCTTGGCACTGGACTGTATTGTGCTCCTTCCTGATCGCGCTCTTCGTGTTCTGGACCTGTTTTTACGCGTCAGATCCCCTGGAACAGGAACAGGTAAGGTCCCTGGAATACGAAACAGTGTGGTCGGCGACCAACGGCCGCAACGAATTTTACAAATACACCACAAGCCTTTCCAGGTACCTGGAGTCCGGCAAACCGGCGGACCTCGAAGATGCCCTGTTGAAATACGAAATTTTCATGGGTCGGATGGACCTGTGGGCGGCCGGCAGTTTCAAGGATTACCTGGCGAAGTCCCCCGGATCACGCGAAGCCTTCGAGGCTCTCCTGGCGGGTGCGGAGGATCTGGCACCCCATATGCAGGCCATCGAGACCGCGCATGCCGAAACCTTGAACACGATACTGGACGACATGTCGGCAAGGGTCGAGACGATTGCCGGCACTTCCTATCAATCCAGTGTTCGGCGCTTCGGCGAGGAAAGGCAGGCTTTCCAGGACAGGCTGATGACCGAGAAGCGGATTGTTCTGGGTCTCCTGATCCTTGCAACCGGCCTGCTTGCGGTTGTCATGCGCCAGAACCGCGTCCTGACGCTTGCCAATGACACTATAGCCGTCGATGCGCAGCGACTGACCTTCATGGCCAAGCATGATGCCCTGACGGCTCTTCCCAACCGAACGCTGCTCAGCGAATACATGACCAAAGCCAGGACCCATCTGGCTCCCGACGAAATTCTGCTTGCCATCGCGCTCGACCTCGATGGCTTCAAGGCCATCAACGATACGCTCGGGCATGCCGGCGGCGATGCGCTTCTGGTCGCGCTTGCGCGACGATTGAAAGAATTCGTTTCCAGCCATCCGGGCAGAAATCTCGCTGCCCGGGTCGGCGGGGACGAATTCATCCTCGTCTTCCGGACCCGCGCAGATGCCATAGACATCGAGACGACGATCGGTGCCCTCGCAAGCCAGTTCAACACCCCCCTAGAAACCTCGATCGGCAGCATGCTTGTCGGCACTTCGATAGGGTATGCGGTCGCCGACAGCAGGCAGGGGATCGGCTATGTCATCCTGAACGCGGATATCGCCCTGATGGAAGCGAAGGTGACAGGCCGCGGAGCCGTAATGCATTTTGCCGAGCCCATGCGGACACGACTGGAAAGAAGGTTGCAGATCGAACGGCATCTTCCCAATGCATTACGCAATTCGATGATCCAGCCGCACTACCAGCTGCAAGTCAACCTAGCCACCGGCGAGCCGATCGGAATAGAAGCACTTGCCCGATGGACCCACAACGATATCGGCCTTGTGTCGCCCACCGAATTCATTCCGATCGCGGAAGCCAGCGGCGACGTGATCGAACTGGGGCGGTTCATGCTCAGATCCGCCTGCCGCGACATCCAGCTTCTGCCCGACCACATTCACGTATCCGTAAACCTGTCGATGATTCAGTTGGTGAACGACGATATTGTCCACCTCGTCACGTCGACCTTGCAGGAAACCGGCCTCCGGCCCGAGCGGCTGAAACTGGAGATCACCGAAAGCATGTTCATGCAGAACGTCGATTTCGTCTCCAGTGTTCTCAACAGGCTTCAAAAGCTCGGGGTATCCATTTCCCTTGATGACTTCGGCACAGGCTATTCCGCCTTGAGTTACCTGAACAAGTTTAAATGGGATGAGCTGAAGGTGGACCGGTCTTTCGTCACCGCGTGTGACGATTCACCCAAGGCCCTCAAGGTCGTCAAGGTCATCAAATCGCTGGCGGACACCATGAATGCGGCGCTTCTGATTGAAGGCGTGGAAACCCGGGAACAGGTCGAAGCCTTCAAAACGCTCGGCTGTCTCTACGGACAGGGTTATTTTTACAGCAAGCCAAAACCGATCTTCGAAATCCACCGGTTCTTCTGCGACGTGGAACCACCTCTCAATGCGGTTGCTCTGAACTGAACCGGGAAACCAGCCTGATCGGGCGGGCGGAACCGCCCACCCGATCAGTTCCGATTAGGCGTCTATCGAACCGGACTCACGCCTCATTGTGAAATATCACCCTGAGCAAGACGCTCCGTCAGAATGTCGACGAGATCCACATCCTCCCTTCCTGTGAGGGAGACGTAAGTGAATGTCATGGTTTCGCGTGCCTGAACCATGGCGCCGGGGTAAGGCATATAGACCAGTTCGCGCGAGGCAAAGGCGGGAGACGCCGTGCCAACCTGCCAGTTGCTGACGATACTGGCATCGACCAGATGCTGGGTCAGGCCATCCGTGCCGGGCCGGTGAAACGGAATAGCCGCAAGGCGCAGATAACTGGTCTTGTCATCTGCCGAGCGGAAACCTTCCACAAAGCTTGCCGCAAGTGCCTGAATTTCTTCTGCCGCCTCCGCATCCGAGGTCCCGTGAACATGAGAATGCAGATGATCCGATCCGGCATGATTGTGCCCGTGCGAATGTGCATGGTCATGCGGGTGATGATGATGATGCGTGTGGTGTTCGTGTGCCATGATCTCACATCACCTCCGGACCGGCCGGAATCGAGACCGGCTTGTCGATGATATGCTTGTGCGCACCCATCTTGCCGTGAGAGACCAGCGTTCCGAGCACATCCACGATGACGCGGGTGGCGAGCAAGGCGGTAATATCCGAACAGTCGTAAGGTGGAGAAACTTCCACGACCTCAAGGCCGCAGATGCCTTCCTTGGCGACCAGGGACACAAGCTCCAGCGCCTCGCGCGGCAGGAACCCGCCCGGTTCCGGCCAGCCGGTTCCCGGAACGAACCCGCAATCCACACTGTCGATATCGAACGAGATATAGACTGCATCCGCATCCTTCCAGGCCAACTCCAGCGCCCGGGCGGCGGTTTCGGCCAGTCCCAGTTCCTCAACGTCGCGCATGGTGAAGATATTGGTGTTGCGTTCGCGGGCAACCTCGACACCTTCGCGTGGCACCTGCCAGCCGCCGATACCGATCTGAACCAGGTTCACCGCCGGAACATTGACCAGATCCGTTGCATGGAACCACGGCGTCGTGTGCATGCGCTCGTCGAGATCCTTTTCCTGGATGTCGATATGCCTGTCGAAATGCACGATTCCGATGCGCTTGGAGGTGCATTGCGCGATGCCGCGCACACAGGGAAAGCCGATTGAGTGATCGCCGCCGATCATGATAGGCAGCGCTCCGGAGGACGCGACATGCGAGACGGCGCGTGTGATCTGGTCGAAGGTCTTTTCGATATTGGCGGGAATGGTGAAGATGTCGCCGACATCGCACAGGGTCATCTGTTCGCGCAGATCAACGCCCATTTCGTAATTGTAGGGCGTATAGAGCGCGGAGATCTTCCTGAGCCCTTGCGGTCCGAAACGTGTGCCCGGCCGGTAGGTCGTCCCGCCGTCAAAGGGAACCCCTATGACAGCCGCATCATAAGCGCCAACCTGGGTGACATCCTCGATGTAAGGCGCTTTCAGGAAGGTATTGATGCCCGCGTAGTGGGGGAGCTCGCCACGTGCGAACGTCGGTATGGATTTGTCCGTCAGGCAGTCGGATCCCGTAAGACCCATGCGCAGCGCCCAGGCTTTCTCCTTCTCCCAAGCAGCCGAGGGCAGGGTACCTTCCTTTTCCGCCGCCTTCCAGCCGCGCAACTGAAGCTTGTCGAAATCCGGATGATGACGGCGTTCCGCCGGTTCGCGCTGAACAGGTCCGGCAGCCCTGTGCCGGGTCATCGGGCCGTTGCGATCAAACAGTGTCATGAACGTTCCTCATGAGGGTTTGGTGTTTGAAAACCCGAAGAGAGCGCAGTCTTCGGGACGTGGATGGTTTCCGCGATTTCCTCAGGCAACCGGCCAGATTTCATCTCCGGATCCGATAGCGGCAAATCGTAGGTGATCGTGGCTCCATAGGCTTCGGGTGCCTGGGGATCGTGCCGGACCTTGTCGAAGACGAGCAGGCGGGTGCCCAGCTTGAAGGCTTCATGGATATCGTGGGTCACCATGAAAACCGTCATGCCGAATTCGTCCCAAAGCCCGAGCAGAAGCTCATGCATATCGAGCTTGATTCCCGGGTCGAGCGCGCCGAAGGGCTCGTCGAGAAGCAGGATGCCTGGCTTTTTCACCAGTGCCTGAGCAATGGCGAGACGTTGTTGCATGCCGCCGGAAAGCTGCGCGGGATACCGGTTCGCGGCATGAGACAAACCGATCCGGTCAAGAAGGGCTTCTGTCTCGGTCAGCGCCTTTTTCCTTCTGGATCCGAACAGGCGGCCCGTGAACGGCGCTGCCGCGATTTCCGAAGCCAGGACCAGGTTTTCGGCGACCGTCAAATGCGGAAAAACGGAATAGCGCTGAAATACGATGCCGCGGTCTGGTGTCGGTTCCGGCGGGAGCGGATGACCTTCCATGAGGATCTGCCCCCGACTGGGATGTTCCTGGGACAGCAGCATTCTCAGGAAGGTGGACTTGCCGCAGCCGGATGCTCCGACAATGGTGCAGAAGGTGCCTGCCGTTACATCGAGGTTGACCCGTTCCAGGATCGGGGCCTGGTCGTATTCCTTGAACACGCCTTCCACCGAAATGATCGCGTCCTTGCTCACAGACTGTCCCCCTCCAGATGCTTCCAACGGAAGGCGACACGCGAGAGAACACGCAGCAGATAATCCATGATGAAGGCAAGCAGCGTGATCCAGGCGACATAAGGCAGGATGATATCCATCGCCATGTAGCGCCGGACCAGGAAGATGCGGTAGCCGAGCCCTTCCGTCGAGGCGATGGCCTCTGCGGAGACCAGGAAGATCCATGCCGGAATAAGGCCGATCCGCAAGGCCATGATTGCCGCCGGCAGAACGGACGGCACGATCACCCGTGTCGCTATTTGCCAGCTGGACGCCCCCAGCGTCTCGGCCTTGATGATCAATTCCCGGGGTATGTCGAGCGCTGCCTGGGCAACAGACCGGATCATCACCGGCGCTGTGCCGACCACGATCAAACCGATCTTTGCGGCTTCTCCCAAGCCCAGGATGATGAACAGGATCGGCAGGATCGTAATGGGCGGTATGAGGGAAAACGCTGCAACGAAAGGCGCGAGCGCCGCCTTTCCATAGGGCAGGGTCCCCATGGTCAGGCCGATGACAAGCGCAAGAAGCGTGGAAATTCCAAGGCCTGCACCGATCCGCATCAGACTGGCAAATGTGTCCTTCCAGAGCAGAAGTTCGCCGTTTCTCCGGTCCGGCTCGAACGCCATCTTCTCCATCGCATTTGCCATGGACTGGAGCGATGGCAGCAGCCTGTCTGACGGGTTCTCGGCGAGCCGGGCCTGACTGGCGATGGTATAGACGATGATGAGGATCAGAAATGGCAGAAGGCCCAGCATCAATGCTGTTGTGCGGCTCGGCTTGCGGTTGATCAGGCGCATGCCGTCTCGCTTCCTGCAACAGTGAGAGCCTGTTCCTCAAGCCAGGGATGGGTTGAAAGCCTGATGATCCAGCCTGTCGGCGTGCGCTCGCAAAGCGAAATCGCCAGACTGGCCTGCCATAGCAGATGCTGGCGGCTGCGGGCCTCCGTTTCGCTATAGAGATCGATCCCTGCCGGCGCGTCGCCACGCGGCTTTACCTGGACACCCCAGTCGCCGGACTGCAGGAAAATGCCGTCGATGCCGGTGCAATCCGCCGGGAGAAGTCCCGGTTCCGGGGCAGACCCGGACACCCGTTCCCAGTGTTCGGTATAGTCTTCCACGATGCCGGTCTCGACAATGAAATCCTCGCGCTCGAACCGCATCCGGGCGACATCGAGCGCGGTGCCGGGATTGAGATCGAACAAACGCGACCAGGTGCAGATCGGTCCTTCCACTCGGGTAACGCCGCAAAAGCCTTCCTGTCCGGCGATAAAGGCCAGTTGGTCGTCGCTGCATTCCTCGATTGACGTTACGCCTGAGAAATCCGGCCGGTCGTCAGGAATGCGCAGGTCCGCATGCCAAAGTGGCGCCTGGAGCCAATAGACCTTTGCCGGCCGGTCGTTCGTCAGGCTGCCGGCGCCGCGCCGCTCCAACAGGGTGCGGTGCCACAGGCCCTGCCAGCGCTTCGGCAGCTCCATCATCCGCTCAAGCATCGGCATCGGCCTTCTGCCGGGCCGCCTGTCCGAAAGAGGACAATTCCTTCGCGCCTTCCGGCAACCCGATCTCTCCGCGCTTCTGCTTTTCAATGAGATAGGTAAAGCTCTGCATGGTCTGCGCCAGAAGATGGTCCCCAGCCTTGATCGGCCCGAAATTCGGCTTTTCATTTTCCGCGACGAACGCGGGCAGGGGCTCCACCACGGTGTCATAATCGCAGGCGAAGAACAGCGGGAAGGAATAGCGTTCTTCCTTCACCTTGCGTACCCGGTGGGACGTGGCGACGAAACGACCGTTGGTCCAGACTTCCATCATGTCGCCAATGTTGACGACATAGGCGTCGGGCAGGAGAGGAACGTCGATCCAGTCCCCCGCTCCGTTCATGACTTCCAGACCGGGGGCGGTCGGCAAAAGAAGCGTGAAGCACTCGTAATCGGTGTGCGCTCCGATGCCCGGACTGTCGCTCGCTTGCGAATTGAAGGGATAATGGAGAAGCCGAAGCTGACTCGGCGGGCAGGTGACGTATTTGTCGAAGAACTCTTCTTCTTCTCCAAGTGCCAGAGCGAAGCCATGCAACAAATGGCGGCCAAGGTCGAAAACGGCGTCATAATAGGTGCTGACCGCGGACTGGAAGCCGTCAAGCACCGGCCACTGATTGGGCCCCAGGAACGGGGTGCCGGATTTCACCAGAGCATGATCCGGCGGGATTTCCGGACCCAGATCGAGAGCCTCCTTCGTATCGCCCTTGCCGTCCGCCATGACTTCTTCGCCTGGAGGGACATAACCGCGATGGTTCGGCGACTTACCGATGTAGATCTCCATCTTCTCCTGTTCGGAGAGCGCGAAGAACTGCTTTGTTTGATCTATCAGACCGCTGCGCACGTCCCGCGAAACCCTGTGTCCGGTCACGTAGAGAAAACCGACTTCCCGTGCGGCCTTTCCGAGCGCCTCGGCGGCGGCGAGCCGATCCTGTCTGCTTGCAGAATAAAGACCGGAAACATCCACCACAGGAAGTTCGGTGAAGGCGAGTGGCGATCTGGAAGCCATGAGGAAGCCCCTATGATTGTGGTTCAGGGATACTGGGAGGGGCGGCACGGCGGCCATTTCGGCCGTGCCGCCCGGCTTTCAAGATCAGAGCGCGCCCTTGGCTGCCATCTCGACAAAGGAATTGTCGAAACGCAGTTTCACGTTGCTGCTGTCGCCGAACACCGAACCATCAGCGAATTCGATGCCCACGAATTCCGCTGACTGGGCGCCTTCACCCAGAATGCCGTGATCGAACAGGAAGGTGGCGACGAACTTCATCGTCTCCTTCAGCTTGTCATCACTGGTGAAGGCGAGCAGGTCGTCCGGCTGGTAGAAAAGTGCAGTTGCCGCGAGCTGTGCCTTGTAACCTTCAAGGTCGGTCCCCGAGGCAGCCGCCATCGATTCAAGCGCCGCCGTGCCTTCCGGCGTATCCGATGCCATCAGGGCAAGAACCTCGAACCAGGCGCCGGCAAGCGCCTTGCCGAGGGCAGGATTGTCCGCCAGCGTTTCCGTGTTGACCATCATCGCGTCTATGATTTCGCCCGGGATTTTCGAGCTGTCGTAGACCATCTCGCCTTTTTTCGTTGAGAGAATTTCCGACAGCATCGGGTTCCAGGTCGCAACCGCGGTGATATCCGCATTGTCGTAGACCGCCAGCATGTCCGCGTCGGACGTATTGACGACGGTGATGTCCTTTTCGCTCAATCCGACGCTCTCCAGAGCGCGGGCGAGGAAGTAATGGGAAACCGACAGCTCGACGAGATTGACGTTCTGCCCCTTGATCGAGGCGAGGTCGCCGCCTTCCTTAAGAATGAGACCGTCATTGCCGTTGGAATAATCGCCCGCGATCAGAACGGTCGTGTCGACACCGCCGCCGGACGGAATGGAAAGGGCGTCCATGTTGGTCATCGCGCAAGCGTCGTATTCGCCGGCCGTGTACTGATTGATTGATTCGATGTAGTCGTTGAACTGGGTCACTTCGACGGTAATGTCGTATTTGTCGGCCCATTTCTTCATGATCCCGGATTCGGAGATGTATCCCCAGGGCATCCAGCCTGCATATATCGTCCAACAGACCTTGAAGTCTTTCTTTTCTTCCGCCTGACTTGCGGACAATGACAGCGGCGACAAAAGCGCTGCGGCGAGGAGGGAAGCTTTGGCAATCGATTTCAGCATCTAGGCGCAACTCCTGTTTTGAGCCCGGCCATGGAACGGCCTGGCTTGCGTCATCAGGTTCTTGCGCACGGCCGGGAGCAGGTTCGCGCGCGCGAAACCTCGTGCAGTTGTCTCCCGGGTTTTTATCCCGCCGTGTTACCGGACTATGTTGGCTTGCACCCTTGCCCGGCTTGCACCTCTCGGTCCTGCGTCGTTGCCGACCGGATCCCTAGGCGCGCTGCACGCAAACTACAAAGCAAGTGCGATGCCAGTTCAAAGGAAGAGGTTTTTTATTCAATCACATCAAAGAGATGGAGCTACCAAGCAAAATCGCGTCAGGGAATTCGAAAATAGAGTGGTTAAAAATTCAGCATGTTCTAACCCTATGTGTTCAAGGATCAGTCATGCCTAATCAGCGAGCGGTTGAATCTCAAACGTCAGACATCCCGCAGGCATGCCGGCGCTGGCAGTCTTTTGCGGTCCTGAAACCAGTCAAGCCGCAAAGGAGCAGATCTGAAGCAACGGGGCCAGGTGCGCGTCGCTGAGGCCCAGGCAACAGGAATGCGCCAAGAGAAGGAATGCCGTCAGCGCGGAGCCGGTTCCAAGAGCAAGAAGAAGAGACGGGTCGCGGGCGATGGCCTGCAAACCGGTTTCCGGCAAAACGTCAGCACGTTCCATATCATGTCCTCCAATTCGGCCGCACGGCACCATCGGTGCCACAGCCTACGACCTATTCGGTCTCGTTTCCATTTTTCAGGTTTCAACAACCTGCGCATCTTCACTGTCCAGATCGTGTAGGCGCTGGTTTTTCCTTCGCAACAACAGTAGTTCGGCCAGAATTGAAAGAGCGATCTCTTCCGGTGTAATTGCCCCGAGATCGAGACCGGCCGGTCCCTTGACGCGATCGAGATCGTCCGGTGCGACCCCCTTGTCCTTCAGCTTTGCCTTGAGCGTTTCCAGTTTCCGCCGGCTGCCGACAAAGCCGATATGGCGCGCGGGCAACTTGAAGGTTTCTTCAAGAGCCGCCAGATCGCCGCGCCCCTGCGTGGACACGACGACATAGGTCTCCGCATTGCCCGGGTTGAAGCTGTCGAATCCGGCGGACTTGTCGATACCTGCTGGAAAGGCATCGAGATCTTCCGGAAGAGCACAAACCGTAATGTCGAACCCGATGGTTCGCGCCTGTTGCGCCAGGGCGACGGCCACCGGGCTCGCCCCGTAAACAACCAGAACGGGGCGGGGCAGAACCGGCTCGATGAAAATGTCCATGGTCCCCTGACTTGGGCACATGTTTCTGGCGAACTGAACACCTTCACGCTCATCGCCCGGTTCGACACCGAGCTCGGCGAGCAGATCTCCCGGCTGGATGGAAATCAATCTGGTTTCCCCGTCGTCAAAGGCTGCCTTGGCAGCCCGCAGGACGGCGCCCCTGGCGCATCCGCCGCCGATCCAGCCTGCGACGATGGCGCCGTCCCGGTTTATGACGGCTTTGGCGCCGGCCTTTGCCGCGGTGACCGATATGGTGCGCACCACCGTGGCCAGCACAAAGGGTTCGTTGTCATATTGCAGACGGCTCATCAGTTCCGACAGATCGACGCCGGCCACGGGTGTGGATTTGGACGGTGTCACGGGCACGGCATGTTTCATTTCAGCGTCTCCCATGGCTCAAAGCTTCGCCAGATAAGGTTCAAGGGCAGCCAGGCTGTCGAGATTATGTGCCGGGGCAAAGAGATCGACATGCGGCAGCGCTGCCTGCATGCCGCCCGTTGCCGGCGTGTAACCTTCCCAGCCGATCAACGGGTTGAGCCAGGCAATCCGCCGGCAGCGGCGTCTCAGCCGGGCCATTTCCTCCCCCAGGATTTCCGGTGCCCCCGTATCGTATCCATCGGACAGGATCATTACGCAGGTTCGCGAGTGAATAACCCGGGCCGCGTGAAAGCGGTTGAAATCCGCAAGGGCTTCGCCGATTTTCGTCCCGCCTCCGACGCCTTGCGCCATCAGTCCCATGCGGTCGAGCGCGCGAGCGGCGTCCCGCTCAGACAGGGCGGAGGAGACATGCACCAGACGGGTATGAAACAGAAATGCCTCCGCCTCGCGGAAGTTGTCCAGGATACCGTGCACGAAGCGGGTGAAGACCCCGGTGTAGTTGTTCATGGACCCGGAGGCATCGAGCAGGATAACCAGTCTGAGCTGCCGGGACCGCGGCCCCTTGTGGATCAGCTCGATCGGCGTGCCGCCATGGGCGATGGAATGACGGATCGTCCGGCGGAGGTCGAGCCTGGGGCCTTTTCGTTTCTGCCGGTCCCTGCGGGTCAGCCGCACGCGCATGGAGCGCGCCAGTCTTTCCGCAAGATCATGCGCTTTTTCCAGAGCTTCCGGATCGTGAATGTTGCGGATATCGACCTGACCCAGGTTCTCGGCGATGCTCGCGCCTTCCCGCCGGCCGGAGGGTGTCTCGCCGGTGTCCTCGTCTTCCTCGCCGGGCTGGCGCTCGACATCCCCGGCAATCGTCTCCTGACGGTTCCCCTGGGCGTCGACCAGTTCACGAATTGTCTTTGTACCCTTGCGCGTGTTGGAGCCGCTCACCTTGACCCCCGACTTCACACCGCGCCCTGTCCAGTAGGCATCGAAAATCTCGTCGAAACGCTGCCAGTCCGACAGGCGTCCGCAAAACAGCGAGCGATAGGCGGCCCTCAAGCTGCCCGAGCGGTTCATGATCGGCGTGTTGAGCAACCGAAGCGCATCGTTCGTCTCAGCCAGCCCCACCTTGAAGCCGCTGTCGCGCAGCGAGCGGACAAACCCTGCCAGCCGATACCGCAGTATGGCACCGATATCCTCGACAGTGTCCAGCGGCAGGGCGGTCATCGTGTCACGCCACCTTTCCCAGAAGCCGGTCGGTAACCTCGGGCGAAACGCGGGCGCGGTCTTCGCGGGTCTTGAGGACACAGGCCAGCGTATCGAAGACGAGTTCGCGGCTGTCCTGCAGGTTTTTTGCTCCAAGTCCCAGGAGGGCAGCCGCCCAGTCTATGGTTTCGGCGACGCCAGGCACCTTGGCAAGATCCTCCTTGCGCAGCTTGCCCATGAGTTCTGCAATCTGCAGGGCAAGCGCCGCGTCGAGCCCCTCGACCCTTGACAACAGGATACGCGCTTCCCGGTCCGGCGTCGGGTAGTCGACATAATGATAAAGGCAGCGCCGGCGCAGGGCATCCGACAGCTCGCGAGTCCCGTTGGAAGTCAGCACGACGCGTGGAATGGATGTCGCCGGAACCGTGCCGAGTTCAGGGATAGACACCTGGTAGTCCGACAGGATTTCCAAAAGGAAAGCTTCGAATTCCTCGTCCGCACGGTCGATCTCGTCAATCAGAAGAACGGGCGGCTGCTCTTGCCGGATAGCGGCCAGCAGCGGGCGCTCGAGAAGGTATTTTTCGGAAAAGACCGCTTCTTCCACGGTTTCGGCATCCTCGCCGGAACCTTCCCGCGCCTTGATTGCGAGGAGCTGGCGCTGATAATTCCATTCATAGATGGCATCGGACCTGTCGAGCCCTTCGTAGCACTGAAGCCTGATCAGGGCTGTATCTTCAAGCTTGGCGAGCGCCTTGGCAACCTCGGTCTTGCCAACGCCTGCTTCACCTTCCAGCAAGAGCGGACGATCCAGCATTTCGCTCAGAAGCAAGGTTGTCGCCAGTCCCTCATCGGCGACATACCCCGTTTCCGCCAAAGCGGTTGCCAATTGTTCCCTGGTCTTCGTCATAAGGTCCGTTCTCTTCAAACCTCCGGTTCGTTACTGCCGGACCTGAGCCGGCACTCCACGCCGTTGCTCTGCCAGGTCTGATCCATCTGGATACATGGCAGGGTAGCGGCACGGATCCCATGGTGGTCCCATGGTAGGACGGGGCAGGAGAGGTTCTGATGAAAAGCCTCTCCTGAATTTTGGGGTGGCGAGGACCGCCACTCCAAGGTCACCCGTGTCAGCCGTGCGCGCCGAGGTTCTTGGCGGCCTGCCAGAGGCGCCAGGCGTCATGCGGCATCTGGATATGCGTGCTGCCCAGGAACTGGAACGCATCGTTCACGGCGTTGGAAAACGCCGGAACTCCACCGACATTCGGGCTTTCGCCCACGCCCTTGGCTCCGATCGGGTGATGCGGACTTGGCGTGACGGTATGGTCGGTCTCCCAATGCGGCGTTTCCACCGCTGTCGGTATGAAGAAATCCATGAAGGACGCGCCCATCACGTTACCGATCTCGTCGTAGCGGATTTCCTGTCCCATCGCGATGGCGAATGCCTCGGTCAGACCGCCATGGACCTGCCCCTCGATAATCATCGGGTTGATCCGGGTGCCGCAATCGTCCAGCGCATAGAAACGCCGGGTTTTAGCGACGCCGGTGTCGACATCGATATCCATGACGCAGAAATAGGCGCCGAAGGGATAGGTCATGTTTGGCGGATCGTAGTAACTCACCGCTTCCAGACCCGGTTCCATGCCCGGAGGCGGGGCGTGATAGGCCGCCCAGGCAATTTCCTTCATGGATTTGCGCGCCTGCGGGTTGCCCTTCACCTGGAAACCGTCAATGTCCCAATCCAGATCGTATTCGGAAACTTCCAGCATATGCGCGGCAATCATCTGGGCCTTGTTGCGGATCTTGCGCGCAGCAAGGGCGATGGCGGCACCGGCAACCGGCGTGGAGCGGGACCCGTAGGTGCCCAGGCCGTAGGGTGCCGTGTCCGTGTTGCCTTCCTCGACCATGATATCCGCGGCCGGAATACCGATCTCCGTGGCGATGATCTGCGCCCATGTGGTCTCGTGACCCTGGCCCTGGGACTTGGTGCCCATCCGCGAAATCACCGAACCGGTTGGATGCACGCGGATTTCCGCGCTGTCGAACATGGCCACGCCGAGGATGTCGCAGTTCTTCGAAGGCCCAGCCCCGACGATCTCGGTGAAGAAGGACACACCGATGCCCATGATTTCACGGGTTTCCCCGCGCCTGAAAGCTTCCTGCTTGGCCTTCTGCTCGGCTCGCAGTTCACGGTAGCCGATCGTGTCCATCGCCTTGTGCATGGCGGTGTGATAATCGCCGCTGTCATATTCCCAGCCGAGCGCCGACTGATAGGGGAACTGTTCCGGCTTGACGAAATTCTTGATGCGCAGGTCCGCCGGATCCATGCCAAGCTTTTGCGCCAGAATATCCATCGCCCGCTCGATGCAATAGGCTGCTTCCGTCACGCGGAACGAGCAGCGGTAGGCAACTCCGCCGGGGGCCTTGTTGGTGTAGACGCCGTCGACTTCAAGATGCGCCGTCGGAAAGTCATAGGACCCCGTGACGATGTTGAAGAACCCGGCCGGCCACTTGGACGGATCGGCACAGGCGTCGAAGCCGCCGTGATCGGCAAGAACGTGAACCTTCAGACCGGTTACCGTTCCGTCGTTCTTGGCGGCGATTTCCGCAGTCATGTGGTAGTCGCGGGCGAACGACGTGGTGGAGAGGTTCTCCATCCGGTCTTCAACCCACTTGATCGGCACACCTGTCACGATCGACGCGACGATGGAACAGATATAGCCCGGATAGGCTCCAACCTTGTTGCCGAACCCGCCGCCGATATCCGGTGCAATCACGTGGATCTTGTGTTCCGGGATCGTCGACAGCAGCGAGGCCACCGTGCGGATCACATGCGGTGCCTGGAAAGTTCCCCAGACCGTCAGCTCACCATTGACCTTGTCCATGGAGGCAACGCACTGGCAGGTTTCCAGGGGGGAGGGGTGCGTACGGTGGTAGGAGATCATCTCCTTGATGGTGACGTCGGCTTCGGCGAAGGCCCTGGACGTTTCGTCCTTGTCACCGACTTCCCAGGTGAAAATGTGGTTGTGATGCTTGCGCGGTCCGTGTGCACCCTCAGTCTTGCCTTCAAGATCGGGACGAAGGACAGGCGCATCGGCGTCCATGGACTTGAAGGGATCGACCAGAACGGGAAGCTCTTCATATTCGACTTCCACAAGCTGGATGGCATCGTCGGCGATGTAGCGGTTCTCCG
Source organism: uncultured Roseibium sp. (assembly GCF_947496995.1). GTDB lineage: Bacteria > Pseudomonadota > Alphaproteobacteria > Rhizobiales > Stappiaceae > Roseibium. The sequence goes on along the minus strand of NZ_CANMFD010000002.1, from coordinate 207,818 downwards.
CGACGACAAACGCCACTTCCTGGTTCTGGTAGAGCACCTTGCCGTCGGCCAGAACCATCTGCACGTCGCCAGCCAGTGTCGGCATCCAGGCAAGATTGACGCCCTTGAGGTCTTCAGCCGTCAGCACCGCGATCACGCCCGGAAGTTTCAAAGCTTCGGTCGCATCGATCTTGGTGACCTTGGCGTGGGCATAGGGCGAGCGAACGAAGTCGCCGAAAAGCATGCCGGGCAGTTTCAGGTCATCGACATAATTGCCCTTGCCCTGGGTGAACCGGATGTCTTCAACGCGCTTGCGCTTGCAGCCCATGCCTTCAAGGGCGGCTTCGCGCTGTTCCCGTGTCGGGGTCATGTCATTCATTCTGCAGCCTCCTGAAAATCAGTGCCGTTCAGCTTGGCCGCGGCATACTGGATGGCCTTGACGATGTTCTGATACCCGGTGCAGCGGCACAGGTTTCCCGAGATCCCCATGCGGATTTCGTCTTCCGTCGGGTTCGGGTTTTCCTGCAAAAGCGTGTGGGCGCGCGTGATCATGCCCGGTGTGCAGAAGCCGCATTGCAGCCCGTGCATCTGGCGGAACCCTTCCTGAAGCGCAGACAGCGTGCCGTCCGCATTGGCCATGCCTTCGATGGTGGTCAGTTCCGCGGCATTCGCCTGGACGGCAAACAACGTGCAGCTTTTTACCGACATGCCGTTCATCTCGACGGTGCAGGCACCGCAATGAGACGTTTCGCAACCGATATGCGGGCCGGTCAGGTTCAGGTCTTCCCTGAGAAAATGGATAAGAAGCGTGCGTGGCTCGACGAACCGCTGCACCTTCTTCCCGTTGACGGTCATTGTGACCGGGATCTGTTCAATATCACTCATCTTGTCTCTCCCTCAGTCCCGGTCTCAGCTTCTGGCCCGTTCAGCGGCGCGGGCAAGAGCGCGCTCCACCATGATACCGGCCATTTTTGTGCGGTATTCCGCGGGACCCCGGCCATCGGAGGCCGGCTGGGTGATGGCTTCGGCGGCCGCGACCGCGCGTTTGATCGTCTCTGCATCCAGTGTCGAGCCGGTCAGGATCTGTCCGGCTTCACTTGCAAACAGCGGCGTGTCGGCAACGTTGGTTAGGGCGACGGAGCACATGCTGACAGTTCCGCCGTTCATCGTCAGAACGATGGCAGCAGCAGCAGTGGCGTAGTCACCGACCTTGCGCTTCAGTTTCTCATAGGCGTAGCCGTGACCTGCGGCGGGAACCGGAATTCGAACCGACGTCAGGATTTCTTCCGGAGCCAGCGCGGTGAAATAGGCGGCCTCGTAAAAGGCGCGCGCCGCGACCTGACGCTCACCGTCCGGGCCGGTCAGTACATAGGACGCGTCCAGGCACTGCATCAGCGCCGGCATGTCGTTGCCCGGATCGCCGTTGGCGACATTGCCGCCGAGTGTGCCCACGTAACGGATCTGCGGATCCGCGATCAGCCGGGAGGTTTCACCGATGATCGGCAGCTTTGCGCTCAGAAGGTCCGAGGCGATCAGTTCATGCTGGGTTGTCATGGCGCCGATGGTGATCGTGTCGCCATCTTCCGATATGCCCTTCAGGGTGGCAATGCCGCCCAGATCGACAAGATGTTCGGGCGCTGCCATGCGAAGCTTCATCATCGGGATCAGGCTGTGTCCGCCCGACAGCGGGCGCGCCTCATCTCCGTGATTGGCCAGAATGGCGACTGCTTCGGCCACCGACGATGGCCGGTGATAGGTGAATTCACCAGGGATCACGTCTCTCTCCTCCCTCAAACGACCCTTGCTGGAAGGATCGAAACCGGACTGTCGGCCCACTCAATCGGTTCGCGTACCAGGGCCGATGACGCGCTGCCACCGAGGAGGCGACAATTCGTCACGTAGGACCAAGGTTGCGGAGATGTGCAGCGCACACTCAAGACGCCATGCACTAACAGCATGCGTGATTACACGGATGACGGGATTTTTCGCACGAAATGCGGTAGCTTTGCTGCCATATTTTTCAGGCGCTTGTTTGCATGAGCGACAAAAGAATAAATAAATCAGATTATTACAAAGAAAAATAAAATCTGAAAAACACCACTTTATGGTGTAGGTACTTTATGTGGTTCTGCACGAACAGCGTCGAACCGGGCGATCGTCTGAAGCGTCTTCCGTTTGCCGGAGCTGAAAAACAGTTTACTGCGCTGCAGCAGCAGGTTCCTGCGACGTGGCGTTTTCGGCAAGTGACATGAGGCGAGTCCTGACCCGCGCCCATCTGGACCGGCTGACTGGCACAGTCTGTCCGTTCTCTCCGGCAAGAACGAGCACACCGCCGTCACCGGAGCGTCTGAAACTGTCCACATGCTTCAGATTGACGATATGGCTGCGATGCACCCGGTTGAAGGTCTTCGGGTCAAGCTGCTGTTCGGCTTCGCTGATCGACAGCGGGCAGAAGAACTCCCGGTTGCCGTCATATATTCTGGTGTAATGCGCATCGGCGTGAATGACGTGGATATCGGAAACGCCGATCTGCGTTTTCTGGCCATCCCGCTCGATCGGCAGCATGCGCTTGGCCGATGATGATGTCGTGCGCACGGGAACTGCCGCGGACTGCAAGCCGGCTGCCGATTTGGCAGGCAGGGAAGGGGCAGCTTCCTGCGTCATCAAACTGTCGCCTGAAGCCTCGGTTTCCGGCTGATCCGGCTCATTCTCCAGCCGATGCATTTCATCGGTTTCCTGAGCCGGCACCAGCGCCAGAAGAAACAGCCCCGAGACGAGAAACGCCACGCAGGAGACAAGAATTGCCAGCATGCCGGGGCTCAGGGAGGGCGCCCGCAATGCGGAAGAAGGCTGCAAGACATCATATGTCAGACCGGCCATGGCGGTGTAATGCATGGCCGATATGGCAAGGGCCAGCACGACAGCGGAAAAAACAATCGGCGGGCGCCGTCCCAGTCCGAAAAGCAGCCACATGGCAAGTCCGGCAGCGTTGAAGGCAATCAGGAAACTGGCAAGGATGTAGGGCGGATCATGGCGCATGAGCAGCGATTCATGCAGCGCATACATGCCAAGATAATGCATCGTGCAAATGCCGCTTCCCATCACAAAGGCAGAAAGCCCGAGACGGACAGGGGTCAGGCGGCCGTTGCTTGCCGCAAACACCGCTATGCCGACCACCAGCACGCAGACCAGAAACGACAAAAGGGTCGGGAGAACCAGAAAATCGACCGCCACGGGCAACCGGGCGGCCAGCATGCCGACAAAATGCATCGACCAGATCGCCAGCGCCAGCGTCAGCGCAGCACCCGCCAGGAGCAGCCGCCGGCGCGGTGCAACAGCTTGCCGGATCTGAACCACTAGGCTCAGCCCGACGAAACTTCCCTGAAAGGCCATCAAGAGCGATAGTGCAACGAGCCAAGGCTCGTGCGTCACTGACATGCCGACACTCTCCTCCCAAATGTCATGACATTCCGAAGCAGCGGAATCCTCAATGACAAATGATAGGCGAAACTCTCAGGAGCGGCAAATAGCCATTGTGATGTTATTGCCGGTGCGGCCCACACGCAGCAAAGTGCCGGAAGGCGCCGGAGTACGAGCCCTATCCGTTAGGTATCCCTTCAGCCGATCCGGCTGAGGACGCTATCCGCCCAGCGGTCGGTCGCGGCACCGACACAGTCGTGGATGGAATCAACCGCGATCACGCTGCCAAGCGCCAGTCGCCCCAGCAGGCTCAAACCATGCTGAACTTCGCCGTTCCGGCCGACAAGCTGACCGTCTGCTTGGGTTTGCGCGCCAAGCCCCTCCGCGACAGCGCAGATACGGCCTTCGTCCATCAGACGCGTGATCAGCGGGTCGTCCGATTTGTCCAGAGCCGGCGGAGGCATGACCGCGTCAATCATGACGGATGCGGTCACCAGGGACCCATCCTCCTCAAGCCGCCATCCGTCGGCAATCAGCTCGATATCCGGATCGTCCGCTGCGCGCAGGTCGACCACCTTGGCTTCGATCAACATGAGAAGTTCTCTCGCGGAACGAAGTGGCGGGCCATAGGAATAGCGTTTCAGACCTTCGTCGAAACCGATCAATGCGCTGGCGGTTCGCGCCTCGACCCGAGCCGGATTGAACCCGCGCCGCAATGCATTCTGCCACTTGCGCCAAAGCTGGCCGATCACGAAACCCGGTGAGGGCGGCAGAAGGCCCTCGGCCATGTCTATACCCTCCCGCAGAACCTCAATCGGGGACCGGGTCTCCTGTGCGCCGGGATTGTCCCGTTCGATCTCGAGCCATTTTTCGACAGCTTTCTGATCGGCTGAAGAGCCGCTTGCCTCCAGAATACGCATCGCCGGGACATGGAACGCCTCGCAAATGGCGACCAGCGCGTCCTCGGGGCTTGCAACAAGCGCCTTGGAAAGAGCCATTTCAAACGCCCTGGTTTCTTCCGGTGTCGGGTCGAACGCGTTATCCAGATCGACATTGGCCGGTTTCGGGAATGGCGGAAAGCCGTCCAGAGAAAAGGGCAGAATTCTCAGAGGTTCACGACCGGATCTGTGATACTCGCCACCTTCAAAATGCCCACCCATGCCGCAGGTCAACAGCCGCAGGACATCCAGCGTGGAAAGCCCCAGACCGCGAATGGCCACTGTACGCCCCGACCACTCTTGGGCTGCGGAAAGCAGAGCGTTTGCGGGATAGGCGGCGATCAGCTCGCCCTTGCTGTCATTTGCATGGCTCTGCCAACGCGCCAGTTGCTCGTCCGGCACGGTGTCCGGTTGGCCCTGTGTGAGAAGAACTTCCGCATAGGGACCAAAACGCTCTCCTTTTGCCTCAATCCACCAGCCGTCGTTGCCACTGGAGACCCTCTGCACCGTCGCGAAATGCTGCGTCATATGAAAACAGCGCGCATTGTCGGCAAGATCCTTGAACCGGGCGGAAAGATAAAGACCGAGACCGGCGCGCGCCGGAAAGACCTCTGGATCAGCATCGAGAGGTTCGAATTCAGAGAGTTTCCCAAGGCTTGAACCGGCAAAGCCCGGCGATCCCAGAGAAACCTCGCGGAGCGGAAGATTCAACAGACACAGTTCGCTTTGATCGGGACTGAAGTTCGGACCGGCTCCCGCCTGGGCGACCGGGTCGAAGATATCGACATCTATCGGAAAGCCGCTTTCCTCGACCCGTTCGGCTAGTGCCTCGAGAGCACCCAACCCGCGCGGCCCCATGCCGACAACTGCGATGCGCGGTCTGCTCTTTGAAAATGTCATGTGAAGTATCTCACCACCAGTTTGCCGTCTGCCTGGGCCGCAAGTTCGGCTATTGAGTTACGGCCGAACCCAAATGGTGGTCGAGCATCGGAGAACAGATGCCTGCGTGGAGCCAAATATGACACTCCGGACGCACCGGTTTGATACACAAACGCGCGTCGCGCCGTTTGGTTCCATAAGAAAGTCGGTTTTCAGATGATTTTGTGGTGTTTGATCATAAAAGAAAAATGGCGGTGAGGGTGGGATTCGAACCCACGGTACGCTCTCACGCACGGCGGTTTTCAAGACCGCTGCCTTAAACCACTCGGCCACCTCACCGCAGGCAGCCGCGTTCGGAAGAATGCCTGCTGCCGATCCTCCGTTTCCTTCGTCTTTGAACGAAAGTCAAGAGCGCGCATTCATCGTCCGTGTTCGGGTCGTGGAATTCGTGTGGAAGGTCTTGTCCGGCGACGTGCCGCACCTTCGGTTTGTTCCGGTACCGGACGCTTGCAGGGGCAGGGCTTGCGCTGCGGGACCGGAACAAAACCAAAGGGCAGGGGCCGCCGGTCCGGTGTCGTGGGCAGGGTTTTGAACCGGCGGCCAATGCTGGAGGTGGGATCCAGCAATGCAGATGACTGAGCAGTCATCGGCAACATGGTGAATCTACGCGGATCGGTCAGGTGTGAATGTGATGTAGGTCACATAGCAACCTATTGCCGAATTTTGGCCGACTGTGCCCTGCATGCAACACGCTGAAACGGCCGGTCACTCAACGCAAAAAGGGCGTGTTTTCCGATACTTGGAGACAGAACCGGCAGGTCTGTCGAATGGCTGACGGCAGAAAGGTGGGAGTTGTTGAAATGAAAGCGGCGTGGAGCCTCGACGGTCGGTTTACTTTGAAGTAATAAAAATACGCTTTAGTAGGCAGATTGCGAGACTCACGGCGGGGGCAGTGCGTCTTGCGGGGAATGATCGATAGATCTGAAATGCCTGTGAACCGACGCGGATCGAACCACGCGCCGGAATGTATCGCGTGAGTCGCGGGGCCGCCGGCGCGTAATTGAGTAGGACGGCAGTATGGATGGGATAGACGGGCAATCTTGCCAGGCGGTAGTCCAGGGGACAGACCACGTGGCGGAAACGTCTTCAATGAAATCCTCCGAAGCGCGATTCAACAGCGGTATCTGGGCCCAGATGCGGACAGGGCTGATGATCATCGCCGCGGTGTCCGTAGCCGCAGCCTGCAGCAGCACCACCCAGGAAACCGCCAAGTTCAGCCCGAAAAAATACGGCGTCAAAGGCAGCCCGCGCATGGTGGCCGCCGGCAAACCAGTGCCGAAAGGCGGCGGACGTTACGTCGTCGGCAAGAAATACAAGATTGCCGGCAAGTGGTACTATCCAAAGACAGATCCGAACTACAAGAAAACAGGACTGGCCTCCTGGTACGGGCCGACATTCCACGGCCGCAAGACTGCCAACGGCGAGATCTTTGACCGCAACGCCATCACCGCAGCACATACGACGATGCCTTTGCCGTCCTATGCGCGCGTAACCAACGTGGAAAACGGCCGTTCGATGGTCGTTCGCGTCAACGATCGCGGACCATTCCATGGTAACCGCGTGATCGATCTATCTGAACGGGCAGCCACGATGCTCGGCACCAAGACTGCCGGTGTCGGCAAGGTCAAGGTTGAATATGTCGGCAAGGCTCCCCTGCACGGCCAGGACGAAAGCTTCCTGATGGCGTCCTATCGCGGACCTGGTGCTGTGGAACCGGGCACGACACGTCCGGGAACCATGATCGCCCAGGCGGAACCGCAAGTTATTCAGGCAGCCCCGACCGTCGTCTTTGGCAATGTTCCGGCACCTGCAACGCGTCCGTATCTGGCCGCGGCACCTTCCGTTGCCGCCTATCAGGCGCAGAGCCCCGCGAGCCTGACAGTTGCGTTTGACCCCGCAATTGCCTTTGAGGCCGGCAGCCCGACCATCAAGGTCGCATCCAACAACAGGTTTGAACCGGTGAGCTCCGCTTACACCGCCGGTCCTGCGCCTGCCCAGGGAACCCTCGGTGTTCTGCGCGTACCGGCACCAGGCACGCCGACCGGCCTCATTGATGGCAGCGCGATATCCTCCTTTGCCGCCAACAAGCGTATTTCCGAAGCCCACGCCTTGCTCATCACCACGTCCTCATCCGGACTGTCGATGCGCGAGCTGGCAGCCAGAGCCACTGCGGAATAAACAGCAGTCCGATTTCAAGGGACTGCTGTCTGTTTGCCGGCTGGAAGGCGCTACGGTCTAAATCTGGATGAACTGTCGACGGGTGAAAGAACTCAGATGCGTTCAGCAAGATCCGGAAACTCACTGAGAAAATCACGCCATGCTTCCTTCGGTACTGTTCTCCGAGTAATTGCCGTTGCAGGACTTGTTGCTTTCGCATCGGGACAGGTCTCGCCCCTCAACGCTGCCGAGGCCATTGCCACGAAGGCGCCGAAAGCGTTCCTCTACGAACCGGCATCCGGAACAATCCTATACGCCAAGGCGCCGGACGAACCGTTCGCGCCCGGATCGCTCGTCAAGGTGATGACGGCCGCAACTGTCTTTCAGGCACTGAAGGACGGCGAGATGCAGCCGGACCAGCTTTGCAAGGTGAGCGAACACGCCTGGCGGACGGGCGGAGCGCCCTCAGGCCGCTCCACCATGTTCGCCGCCATCAAGTCCGAGATCTCCGTGGACGATCTTCTCAAGGGCCTGCTCGTCCACAACGCCAATGACGCTGCAATTGTTCTGGCCGAGTGTCTCGACGGATCCGAGGAGGCCTTTGCCGCGCGAATGACACGGCTGGCGCACTCCATAGGCATGACAAACAGTCAGTTCTCCAACCCGACCGGCCACGAGAGCCAGCCCGCACGCACCACCGTGCGCGATCAGACGCGCCTCGCCGAATATATCCTCGAGAGCCATCCGCAACGTTATGCGCTTTTTTCCCTGCCGGAATTCACCTGGAACAAGATCTTCCAGCGCAACAAGAACCCGCTTCTGGGTGAAATCCGCAATCTGGACGGTCTCGGCGGCGGCTCCGACCCCACGGATGGTTACGCCGGTCTAGGGTCGGTCAACCGCGACGGACGCCGGGTGATTGCGTCGGTCGCCGGTCTGACATCCGACAAACACAGGCTTCAGACCCTGCAGGAAGTCATCGAAGGCGCCTGGGAGTTTTTCGCCGTTCAGACGCTCTTTTCCTCAGGTGACGTGGTTGCCGAAGGCAGGGTCTTCGGCGGCACGAGCGGCAGCGTACCGCTTGTGGCGCGCAAGGACATCGACGTCCTTCTCGCCCGGGGCGGAACACTGGATTACCGCATCCGCGTGGTCTACGAGGGGCCGCTCGTCGCGCCGCTTGAAGAAGGCAGGCCGGCAGGAGAATTGCAGGTCATCGGCAAGGACGGCGTCGTCTACAGGGCGCCGCTGGTCACCGGCGCGTCCGTCGCTCAAGGGACCTTGTTCGGACGCGCAGTGGACGGCCTTCAGGAACTGCTCTTCGGATGGATCGGATAGAGATATCAACATCCGCCCCAAGACCTGATATGAGTCGGCCGAAACATTTCTGAACAGCCTCGCAATCGGAGCCGAGATCAGGTGCCTGGACATTTCATAACTTTCGAGGGCGGTGAGGGGGCCGGGAAATCGACCCAGATCGCCCGCCTGAAAGTCTATCTGGAAAGCCTCGGGCAATCTGTTCTGGTCACCAGGGAGCCGGGAGGTTCGCCGGGTGCGGAAAAGATACGCGCGCTTCTGTTGTCAGGCGAGGTCAAGGACCTTGGCCCGAGAGGGGAAGCGATGCTCTTCGCCGCCGCAAGGGCGGACCATGTCGATACCACGATCAAACCCGCCCTTGATCGCGGCCAATGGGTGCTGTGCGATCGCTACGCCGATTCCACCCGAGTCTATCAGGGCGAGGCCGGGGTCGACACGGATTATCTGAAACTTCTCGAAACAACTGCGGTCGCCGGTGTCCGCCCGGAGCTGACTATCCTGATCGACATTCCCGCGGAAATCGGCCTGAAGAGAGTGGCGCGCCGCTCGCAGACCGATGATAGCGGCGGCCCGGACCGCTTCGAGGGCGAGGCGCTGAACGTCCACGAGCGCCGTAGAAGACTGTTCGTCGAACTGGCAAAGGAAGAAGCTTTCCGCTTTGCGGTCGTCGATGGCACGAAAGATCCCGAATACGTCGCAACCGCCATTCGCAAAGCTGTGAGCGACAGGTTCGCCGGTGAATTGAACACCGCCGACGATGCGCAGGCAGTGACGCGCAAGGAGGCCCGCTGATGGCGCGCTCTCAGGATCTTGCGGTCCGGCCCGAAGTCGATGTGCTGCCCGGCTTTCCACCGCCGCACGAAAAAGACCGGCTGATCGGGCATGAAGCCACCGAACGGGCTCTTCTCGACGCCTACCGCTCCGAGCGTCTTCATCACGCCTGGATCCTCGGCGGTCCGAAGGGCATCGGCAAGGCGACGCTGGCCTTTCGCTTTGCACGGTTCGCCCTTGCCCATCCAGACCGGTTTGGCGCCGATGTCGCCGCTGCGCAGGATCTGTCCGTACCCGCCGATCATCCGGTCGCCCGCCAGCTGAAAGCCGGCGGTCATCCCAATGTCCTGCATCTGCGCCGGCCCTGGGACGACAAATCCAAGCGGTTCAAGTCGGACCTGCCGGTCGATGAAATCCGGCGCACAGTGTCTTTTTTCGGCACCACAGCCTCCGCAAACTCCTGGCGCATTTGCATTGTCGATGCCGCCGACGATCTGAACATCAGTTCGGCCAATGCGCTTTTGAAAATCCTGGAGGAACCGCCGGAACGCTGCCTGTTCCTCGTGCTCAGTCATGCGCCCGGACGGTTGCTGCCGACGATCCGCTCGCGCTGCCGGCGTTTGGATCTTTCGCCCTTGAGCAGCAACGATATTTCAAACGCCCTGCGTGATCTGGCACCCGACAGCATTCCGGCTGAAGACGATCTGCGTGAAATCTCCGAAGCCGCGGATGGAAGCCTGCGCGCGGCGATCACGCTTTTGTCGGGAGACGGTCTGACCATCGCCAAGGGCTTGAAAAAGCACGCCGAAAACGCCGAGAAGCTGGACCTGGCGGCAGTCCACGCACTTGCCGATCTCATCGCCGCGCGCGGCCAGTCCGACAACTGGGAAAGCTTCCAGCATATCGCCCGGATCTGGCTGCACGAACGCATGCGGCGCGACCTTGCCAGCGGCGTTCGCAACGCTTACCCGCTTGTGGAACTGTGGGACAGGACCAACAAGGCCATCAGCGACGCAGACGCACTCAATCTAGATAGAAAACAGGTGGTTCTGGACTTCTTCCTGGCGCTTCGTACCGCCTGATCTTCTCCGGTTGACAGAACCGCTGTCAAATGGCTGCTTTTGAAAACCTGCGGCCACCATCTTGGGATTTTTTCAGTTTCCGGCTATCAAGTCGCGCTGACGCACAAATTCCGAACGCCCCGCACACAGACCGATTTCTGGACCATTCATGCTCGTTGACAGCCACTGCCATCTCGATTTTCCCGATTTCGACGGCGAGCGCGCCGAACTGATCGACCGCGCCGCGCAGGCAGGTGTCCACCTGATGGTGACGATCTGCACGCATATCCGCAAGTTCGATCAGGTGCGCGCCATCGCGGAGGAATTCCCGCAGGTCTATTGTTCGGTCGGCACGCATCCCCATAACGCTGGAACCGAGCGCGGCATCCCCGCCGACGAGATCATCGCGCTGGCGGCTCATCCCAAGGTGGTTGCCATCGGCGAAGCCGGTCTCGACTACTTTTATGACAAGGCTCCCCGTGATGCCCAGGCCGAAGGGCTGCGCATTCACATTGAGGCCGCACGTCAGACCGGCCTGCCGCTGGTCATCCATTCCCGCGATGCCGACGACGACATGGCCGCAATTCTGCGCGAGGAAATGGGGAAGGGGGCCTTTCCGGCCCTCCTGCACTGTTTCTCCTCCGGCAGGGAGCTTGCCATGACCGGGATCGAGCTTGGTCTTTACGTATCCTTTTCCGGCATCCTGACCTTCAAGCGCTCCGAGGAACTGCGCGACATTGCCCGGGAGCTTCCGGCGGACCGGCTGCTCGTGGAAACCGACGCGCCCTATCTCGCTCCGCAGCCCAGGCGCGGCAAACGCAACGAGCCGGCCTATACCGCCATGACCGCCGCCGTACTGGCTGAAACGCGCGGCGTGTCCGAAGAGGAAATCGCCCGGCAGACGACCGAAAACTTCTTCCGGCTGTTCCGCAAGGTACCGCAGTCGGCTCTCAACACGCAGGCTTCGCACGAATGAGCGTCGTCTTCACGATCCTCGGTTGCGGGTCTTCCGGCGGCGTGCCGCGCATCGGCAACGACTGGGGCGACTGCGACCCCGATGAGCCTAAAAACCGGCGCTCCCGATGTGCACTTCTTGTGGAAAAACATGGGGAAAACGGGTGCACAACCGTGTTGATAGACACCGGCCCGGACATTCGCGAACAATTGCTCAGAGCCGAAATCTCTCATCTGGACGCGGTCCTTTATACCCATGAACACGCCGATCATCTGCATGGTATCGACGATCTGCGCGCCTTCATGGTGCGCTCCGGCAAGAAGATGCCGGTCTTCATGGACGCCTCGACGTTCGAGCGCGCCTATCATGCCTTCAGCTATTGTTTTGAAACACCGCCCGGCTCCAATTACCCGCCGATCCTGGAGCATCGTCTCATGGAACCCGGCACCCCGGTAACGATCACGGGGGAAGGTGGTCCACTGACGTTTCAACCCCTTGCAGTCACCCACGGCGACATCGATGCGCTTGGATTTCGCATCGGCGATACCGCCTATGTCCCCGATGTCTCCGATATCCCGTACGCAAGCGTCAACACACTGAAAAAACTTGATTATCTCATCCTTGACTGCCTGCGCCGCCGTCCACATCCCAGCCATTTCTGCCTGGAAGACTCCCTTGCCTTGACGTCGAAATTGGCCCCGAAAAAAGCCGTTTTCACCAATCTTCACAACGATCTGGACTACAGGAGCCTTTGCCGGGAACTGCCGGACAACATCGAGCCGGCTTATGACGGCATGCGCATTGTCTGTCCGTAAACATAGAAACCTGAAGCGATAAAGCTGTTGCCGGACAAACCCCGCTACAAGATCCCGACAGAAGACCGGCTGACCAGATCGGCGGTCTATTACCTGGAACGCTATGCATCGTCGGCGGCCAATTTGCGCAAGGTGCTCGAGCGCAAGGTCCTGAAGGCCTGCATGGCCCATGAACGCGATCCGGGCGAATTTTCCGAAATGATCGATACCGTTGTGGAAAAGTGCTGCCAGAGCAGCCTGGTGAACGATCTGACATACGCGGAAACAAAGGTCGCCGGCCTCAGACGCCGAGGTGGCTCGCAACGCAAGATCGAGGCGAAACTGAGCGCCAAAGGCGTCGACCGGGAAACCATCCGCACGGTCCTGGAAAACGATGCCCGGGACGATCTCGGCGCCGCATTCATTTTCGCAAGACGCCGTCGGCTTGGCCCGTTTAGAACCGATAACAAGGACCGCCGCGACAAGGACATGGCCGCACTATGCCGCGCCGGCTTTTCCTACGACATCGCACGCCGTGTCATTGACGCCACGGACGAAGACCTTGCCGCGCATGAAGCCAGGGGCTGAGCATGCGTGTCAAACCGACGGCAAGACACACCAGCGGCGCCGAAAGCCATCAAACCTGACGGGAACAAGACAACCCACTGATCGCACGGCCATATTGGCTATCTATAAATGTTCCATAATATTGATTATGCGAAATTGATATGTAAGCCGGGCACATTACGAACTTCGACAAAGGCGCCAAGCTGCCTGCTCTGTCTGGCGGAACTCGTCACCATTCTCGTTAGTGACAACTTGCAACCGGCCCAGTTGCTAGGCTAATTCAATTTCAACATCAGCGATCGGTGACCGATACTGAAATTCATACTGTGCTGCTGTGTGTATCCGGGGAAACAGATGCAAGAGCACAAGCTTGCCGTTTATACGTTCAATCAGTTCGTTGCCCCGTATCAGTCGGAACAAATCAGCGGGTTCAGAGAAGCTGAACCGGGAACATTCTTCACCCTCGAAAATGCAGAAGGATTTATTGCGCGTTCCGGCTACGATGGCGAGGACGGCTCACCAAGTTGGGGTGAGCAGGTGTTCCCTGACTGCTGGTCGAACAGCAACGGGGACGGTTGGGCGCCCTCAACGCTCTCCCTCTGGTCCTCCATCGAAGCACTTATGGCTGCGACCTACCAGGGACCGCATGGACGAGTGCTGCGGCACGGCAAGGACTGGCACGTCTCGGCGGACCATATTCCCGAGTATGTCCTATGGTGGGTAGAGGACGGAAACAGGCCGGACTGGACAGAAGCTGTCGAACGCTTCGAGACATTGATGGCTGAGGGTCCAGGCCCAACCGCATTCACTTTCAAGAATGCGTTTGATCCCGGTGGAAGGCCTTTCAAGCCGGATCTCGGAAAAATGAAGGATTTCGCGAGACAGAATGCCCGGCGGGTCTGACAGGCTCAGTTTCGGTCCTCTCATTTCCGCCAATGCGTGCTCCAGCCAGCAGGTGTTCCCCGCTTTTCGATATCTCGGGGTTGCGAGCGTTTCCGCCTTGCTTTCTGCCCTGCCCGCAGCGGCAAACGTTGACCGTATGAGCGCCGATGTTGCAAGGTTCACAGATGGAACGCTGTATTTTTTGTGAGATCGCCGCCGGCCGCCTGCCTGCCACAAAGGTCTATGAGGATGAATTTGTCGTAGCCTTCTTTGACCGGGCGCCGGTCGCTGAATACCACACGCTCGTCATCCCGAAACAGCACGCCACTGACATTTTTGACGTAAACGACGACAATGTCCGCGCTCTGGCATCCGCGATAAGAACGATCTGCCGGACCTATCGTAGCGCTCTCGGTATCGACAACCTGCAGATCGTCTGCAGCAATGGCGCAGACGCGCAGCAGGATGTGTTTCACCTGCACTTCCACATTGTGCCGAGAACCCGCCTGGACGGACAGGACATTCTCTGGAAACCTGATCACTCGATTGCCGAGCGGTTTGGAGAGTTGCTTTCAAGGCTTGAAAAGGCACAAGAGACCCGTTGAATCTTGTTACAAGTTATTGTTTTATATAATTATTTGTCTTATTTCAATTCCTGTTTCGTCCCTCTAAGCCTATGAAATGCAGTATCCTGGATTCCGCGTACAGCCGCTTCGCTGACCTTGCTCAACCTTCATATCGCACATAGGCGAAACGCTTGCTGTCCGGCGCCCACGAGGGAACATTGATCGTCCCCTGCCCTCCATGCAGCGAACAAAGGATCTGCGGCGCCCCACCGTCGGCCGGCATGAGCCGCAATTCCACACTCTTGCCGCCCGGGTGCCCTTTGGTGCCGCCTTCATAGGCCAGGTAGACCACCTTTTGACCGTCCGGCGACGGGTGCGGGAACCAGTTGACCCGTTCGTCGTCGGTCATGACCTCCAGCCCGCTGCCATCGGGACGAATGCGCCAGAGCTGGACCGAGCCGGCCCGCTCGCCGTTGAACCAGATCCACTGCCCGTCCGGCGTATAGTCCGGTCCATCGCAATGGTCAAAGTCCGAGGTGACCTGAAACTCCTCTCCCCCGTCCACGGGGCACGTAAAGATCTGATAGGTCTCGTCGCGCTTGGCCGTATAGGCAATCGTCCGGCCGTCCGGCGCATAGCCGTGCCAGTAGGACGGCACCTTGTCAGTCACTCTTTTCGGTGTGCCGCCCGTGGCGGGCAGAATGTAGATGCAGCTTTCCGTGGTTTGAGAAGAGTCACTGATCACCAGCTTCGATCCGTCAGGAGACAGACCGTGATCATTGTTGAGCTTGTCCGCAAAGCCGGTGTCGATCTCAGCAAGGCCCGGGTCGGCCAGCGCAAGCCTGTAGAGCCTGCCGTCACCATTGACGATCAGCTCCAACCCGTCACGGGTCCAGTTCGGTGCCTCGAGATGACGGTCGGCGGCTAGGACGACGGTTTCGGAGCCTGTTTCGATATTGAATGTGCAGACAAAACTTTTCATGGCTCAATTCCTCATAGACCCGGGTGAATGCCGCGTCGCCTCGCCACCGTCGAGCCCGGTTCGCAATCGAGCACCAGTCAGGCACAGTCGGCGATCATTTCCTTGAAGGAATTACCGTGGAAACCGCCCCTCCCCCAAAAAACAGCATATTGCCCGAACTCACCATAGTTTCAAAAACTTGAGGAGCAACTCAGGCGACCAGAAGCCCTTCGACCGACAGAAACCAGTCGTTCAGGCTTCGAAACACTTCATCGGGGCATTCCAGTGGGGGGCAGTGTCCGCAATTTTCGAATTCGAGATAGGCCGCCGACGGGAGAAGGCGATGCATTTCCCTGGAATTTTCCGGCGGAATGATCTCGTCGTTTTTTCCCACCGCTATCAGAACGGGACAGGGACAGCGGCCAAGGTCCGGACGCGAATCCGGTCTGGAAAGAATGGCCTGGGTCTGGCGCTCCAGCGCCGACAAGCCAAGGGTCTCTGACGATTGCACGATCGCCTCGATCAGTGAAGGATCGGCGCTGTCCGGATCGAACAGGCAGCGTTTCATGTTCCGGGTCTGATAGCTTCGCATGCCTTCCGAGCGGGCCACGCTCAGGGCCTCCGTCCGCCGCGGCCGTGAAAACGCGGATTCCGGCGCGGCGGTGGTGGCGATCAGCGTCAGGCTGAGCAATCTTTCCGGCCAGCGACGCAGGATTTCAAAGGCGACATAGCCCCCCATGGACCAGCCGACCAGATGAAACCTTGGCGGAAGTTGACCGATGATGCGTTCGCCCATGCCGAAGATGGTGTCTTCGAACTGATGTCCCCTGGGAACGGTGACCGGATACTGACGTGCCAGCCTGCCGAGAAGATTGAGCCAGGAAATTCCGTCGGCCTGCAGCCCGGGGATGAGAACAACGGATTCAGGCATGCAGCGAACCCTTTTCAGTTTCCGCATTGAGCCGAAGACAGGCCGCGCGGTGTTCGGCTTCCGCCGGTTGACTGGACGGCACGGTGTTTGCGCACTCCTTGATGGCGATCGGGCAGCGTGTTCGAAAATGACAGCCGGACGGTGGCGACAGAGGGCTCGGCAGCTCTCCGCGAACTTCCGGCCTTGCGTGCCGTGCCGAGGGAAGCGGATGCGGTACTGAGCCCAGAAGCATCCGCGTGTAAGGGTGCCTGGGATCTGAGAACACTTTTTCCGTCGGGCCGATTTCCACGATCCTGCCGAGATACATGACCGCAGTGCGGTCAGCGATGTGATTGACCACGGAAAGGTCGTGAGAAACGAACACCATGGCCAGGCCCATGCGCTCCTTGATATCAAGCAGAAGATTGAGGATCTGCGCCTGGATGGAGACATCGAGCGCCGAAACCGGTTCGTCCGCGATCAGGACATCGGGTTCCGCCGCGATCGCTCTTGCAATGCCGACCCTCTGGCACTGCCCGCCGGAAAGCTCATGAGGAAACCGGTCCAGATGGTGCCCGGAAAGGCCCACCTGTGCAGCGAGATCCTCGGTACGGCGGCCGATCGAAACCGCATCCAGGCGGGTGAAATTGGTCAGGGGTTCGCTGATGCTGGCACGCGCCGTCATGCGCGGGTTCAGCGATGCCACGGGATCCTGAAAGATCATCTGAATGTGGCGGCGCCGGGATTTCAGTTGCCCCGGAGCAAGCCCCGACCAGGAGGCGCCGTTGAGCCGGACTGAACCGGCGGTGGGGTGGTCCAGCGCCATCATGATACGGGCCAGGGTTGACTTGCCGCAGCCGGATTCTCCGACGAGGCCCAGGGTCTCCCCTGCTCTCAGGGAAAGGTCGACATGATCGACCGCGCGCAAATGATGGCGCGGACGACCGCTGGCCAGTCGGCCGACGGCAAAGTCCCGTGAAACGCCGTCAATATCGAGAACCGTTTCACTCATCTCCAGGCCCTCACGATAGAGTTCTCCGCAAGTTCGGCGTAAACCGACGCGTGTTCGAAACAGCGGGTGGAATGCCCGGTTCCCAGATCCGACGGCTGGGGCACCTCCTGACGGCATCTGGAACCGGCAAAAGCGCAGCGTGGCGCGAATGCACAATGGTCTGCAGCACGCGCCAGACGCGGAACGCTGCCGGGAATTTCCTGAAGACGCCCCTGGTGGACCTGGCCGTCTGACGGCAGGGAACGCATGAGACCGGCCGTATAGCCGTGCGAGGGCCGGCGGAAAACCGCCTCGACGGGACCGTCTTCCACAATGCGGCCGGCATACATCACGGCCACACGGTCGGCCGTTGCCGCTACAACACCCAGATCATGCGTGATCAGAACGACGCTCATGCCGAGATCAGTGCGCAGTTCGTCTATAAGCGCCATGATCTGCGCCTGTACGGTGACATCAAGCGCGGTGGTCGGTTCGTCCGCAATCAGGAGTTCCGGTTCACAGACCAGTGCCATGGCGATCATCACCCTTTGCCGCATTCCACCGGAAAGTTCGTGCGGATAAGCATCTAGCCGGCGGGCCGGGTCGGGAATGCGGACGAGATCCAGCATCCGCAAGGCCTGTTGCCGTGCCTGCTTCCAGCTGAAGCCCCTGTGCCGGCGAACGACCTCCCCGATCTGGAAGCCAACGGTATGGACCGGATTGAGCGACGTCATCGGGTCCTGGAAGATCATGCCGATCCTGTTGCCGCGAATTTTACGCAACGCGCTCTGCGAGGCCCCGGCGAGATCCATGTCCCCCAACCGGATATCGCTGGCGCTAATTTTGGCAATGCGTTTGGGAAGCAGTCCGAGGATCGCCATCATCGCGGCACTCTTGCCGCACCCGGATTCGCCGACAAGGGAGAGAATTTCGCCCTGTTTCACGCTCAAGCTGACATTGTCGAGCGCATGAAGGGCGGTCTTGCCGCGTCCGAATGTCAGACTGAGATTTCTGACCGTCAAAACGGTATCGGAAGTCTTCATGTCAGATGCTCCGTGCCATTTTGCGGGGATCGAGCGCATCCGACAGCCTGTCTCCCAGAACATTGGTCACCAGCACGAGAAGCGACAGAAGCACCCCCGGGTAGACCATCAGCATTGGATAGAATTGAAAGAACTTGCGCGCATCGGCCATCATCCCGCCCCAGCTCGGAATGTCAGGAGGTGTCCCCACCCCCAGGAAACTCAGCACTGCGGAGGCGATGATCGCCGAGGCTGCCGCATAGGTTGCCTGCACGATCACCGGCGCGACCGTGTTGGGAAGAATGTGCTTCGTCACAAGCTTCATACCTCCGGTTCCGACCGAAACGGCCGCGTCGACATAGGGCTGTTCGCGCACCGACAGAACCACGGAGCGGACCAGCCGTACCATGCGCGGAATTTCCGGGATGGAAATCGCGATGATCAATGTCGTCAATCCGGGCTGCAGCAGGGCAGCGAGGGCAATGGCGAGCAGAACCGCGGGAATTGCCATCATTGCGTCGATGACCCGCATGACAAGCGCCCCGCCCACCCGGTTCATCCCGGCGAATATCCCGATGGCTACACCGGGAATGGCCGACAGAATGGCGACGCAGACACCGACAGTCAGCGACATGCGCGCACCGTTCATCGCCCGGGCAAAGACATCCCGGCCAAGGTGGTCCGTCCCCCAAAATGCCTCGAAAGACGGTGGCCGGAGGCGTTGCGCGGGATTGATGGCAGTTGGATCGCCGGCGAGGAAAGGCGCCAGGACGGCCATTGCCAGGAAACCGAGCAGGATCAGGGAACAGATCAGGGTCCACGGCTCACGGGCCGCCTCCAGCAGCGCTTCCAGCGTTGGATTGCGCCGTTCGGGAACCGCTGCGTTGGCGTTCAATCGAATGTCTGAATCGCTCACGGCCATCTCAGCCCCTTATCCGCGGATCGATAAACGCATAACTCAGATCGACAAGAAGGTTGATGAAGATGAGAGCTACGGAGAAGAACAGGATGACGCCCTGGATCACCGGATAGTCGCGCCGCGTGACCGCATCGACGGTCAACCGCCCGATGCCGGGTATGTTGAAGACGGATTCCGTCACCACAACGCCGCCGACCAGCGTCGCAAAGCCGATACCGATGACGGTGATGACAGGAACGCCCACGCTCCTGAGTGCATGCACGAACAGGATCCGCGGCGCACCGAGCCCCTTGGCATGTGCCGTGCGGATATAGTTTTCACCCAACGCTTCCAGAACGGAGGCGCGCGTGACCCGGGCGATCAAGGCAGAGAAGACAAAAGCCAGGGCAATTGCGGGAAGCGTGACGCTGTTGAGCGTCGCGATCCAGCCGTCGGCGAGCCATTTGTAGCCTTGCACCGGGAAAAGCCTCAACTTCACGGCAAATAGATACACGAGAAGATAGGCGATCACGAAGACCGGTATGGAGAACCCTGCAACGGCAATCCCCATCGAGATGCGATCGATAATGCTGTTCGCCTTCCAGGCCGAGACGGCGCCGAGCGGCACCGCGACCAGCACGGTCAACAAGAGCGTGACGAAACTGAGGACCAGTGTCGGCTCGATCCTTTGCGCGATCAGTTCCGTCACCGGTTTGCCGGAATAAATGGAGTTGCCAAGGTCAAACCGCAAAGCATTGCCAAGCCAGATGCCGAACTGCTGCACAAGCGGAAGATCCAGATGGAGCCGTGACCTGATTTCAGCAACCTGGGACGGCGTGGCGTTGTCCCCGGCCAGCAGGATAGCCGGATCTCCAGGCGTGATGTGAGCCAGGGAGAATATGAACACTGAAACCAGCAGAAGCGTGGGTATGCCTGCCAGGACACGGGCGGCAGCGTAGCGGATCATCAATTCAATTCCTGAATGGAACCCAAGACCAACCTGATTTTACAGGAAAGCGTATGAAAGCGGAAAATGAGACAAGCACTGGCGTATCGAGACCTTTTCGACAGTCGATTGAACCCAGAAGCCAGATACGGCGTGTCCGGACCGCAGCTTCAGCCGCCGCGGTCCGGCTTCAGCCTAGTGCGTCCGTTCCAGGTTCCAGAAGAAGGGAACCGGCCCGTCGATATAGCCTTTCAGATCCGTTGAGAGACCGACCGAAGGAAACGCCTGGCCAAGCGGGACGTAGCTGACGAGATCATGGGTGATCTCCTGCATTTCAGTCGCCAGCTTCTTGCGCTCTTCCTCGCTCGTTGCGACAGCGAACTGTGTGCGCAGCTCCTGCAGGCGCTCCGAGCAGGCCCAGCCGAACCAGGCATTGTCGCAATCGCCGGACACATAGACATTCGTCATGGGATTGGACTGGTCGACAAACCCCCAACCGGTGAAGAAAACGTTCCAGCCGCCATTCTCGACCGGTTCCTTGCTTGCCCGCCGGGTCGCGACAGTCGCCCAGTCGGTCGGCTGCACATCGACATTGAAACCGGCCTCTTTCAGCATCGGTGCCAGCACCGAATAGAAATTATCCTGTGAAGCAATGTCCGTGACGTGCATGATCAGCACGGGCGTGCCGTCATAACCGGCCTCTTCAAGAAGTTTTCTTGCTGCCTCCGGATCGCGTTTCAACACCCGGTCGGTGTTGATATCGCTCGCGTAGGGCGTGTCGCAGAAAAACACCGCCGCGCATTCCAGATAACTGTCGGTGGCATCACCGAAAGCGGCCTGAAGGAACGGCGTCTGCTCGACGGCGAGCTGCAGGGCATGCCGGATCTTGGGGTTGTCGAATGGCGGGTTGAGGTGGTTCACCACAAGCTGCGCGGAATTGCCGGACTGGCGCGCCGCGACAGTCTTCGCGGTCTCCACGCCGTCGAAAAACATCAGCATGTCGGCCGGAACTTCCTCAATCCAGTCGATTTCACCGGCGATCAGCGCATTGATCGCTGTCGCAGTATCCGGAATATATTGGATCTCCACCTTATCGAAATGGGCGACCTTCCCCCCTGCTGCCAGGCTGGCCGGTTCACCGCGCGGCACATAGTCGTCGAATTTTTCAAAGACGACGATGCTCCCCGGGACCCATTCATCCGGCAGCAGCTTGTAGGGACCGGAACCGATCGGTTCGGTGACCGCCTCACTTGCAGGTTTGGCCGCCTGCTCGGCAGGCATGATGACCGGAACGTTGGACGAGATCTTGCCGAGCGCGTCGAGAACCAGTCCCCAGGGCTCATTGAGTGTAAGAACGATCGTCTTGTCGTCCGTAGCTTCCAGGCTCGCCGTCTTTGAGAACAGAATCTTGCCGAGACCGTCGACGGTTCCCCAGCGCTTGATCGAAGCAACCGCATCCTCGGCCGTCACCGGCGAGCCGTCGTGAAACTTCAGGCCGTCGCGAAGCGTGATGGTATAGACGAGCCCGTCGTCAGAGACGTCGGCTCCCTCGGCCATTTGCGGTTGGACCTTGTAGTCCTCGTCCATCGCAAACAGCGTATCGAACATCAGATACGAGGCATTGCGGATGGTGAAATTGGTCGTTGAGATCGGGTCAAGAACATTGACGTCGCCGTTCATGCGAAGGCGTAACGTTTCTTCGGCCGATGCGGCCTGAGCCGTAACCATAAGCACTGCAAGTCCGACTGCACGGAATAGATGTCGCGGCACTTCACTATCCTCCCTGAAAGTGTCCACAAATCGTTTCGCGCTAACTCCTCCCCCGGTTCGACTGATTAAATCACACCGGCCCATCAGAAACACGAAACGTTACGCATGATACCGTGCAGTTAAACAAATGCAACTCCTTTTCCGGCGACAATCCTTGATAAATCCGTTAGTTTGGGGAAAATAAAGACGCGAACCGTTACGCGTTAACACGATAAACGAGAGAAAATGGCCACCATCCGCGACGTCGCGCGCCTTGCAAACGTTTCCCCAACCACAGTGTCCGCGACACTCACCGGCTCAGCGCCGGTCAGTGAGGAACTCAAGAAGCGTGTCTGGGAGGCCGTCGAGAAGGCCAACTATCGTCCCGACCCATTCGCGCGCAATCTGCGCATGGGTGTCTCGACGACCATCGGCTTCGTCGCGCCGGACATCGCAGCGCCCTGGGTCTCCCATCTCGCCAAGGCAGTCCAGAGATCGGTCGCTGACCGGGGATACAATATGCTTCTGGCCAGCAATGAAGACGATCCCGAACGCGAAATGGCCGATATTGCGCTCATGATCAGTCATCGTGTCGCCGGTCTGATCATTGCCCCCACAAGTCTTGGCGAAGGTTACGCGGAGCGTTTCGCCACCGCCGTTTCCTGCCCCGCCGTGCTTGTCGACCGCGTCGTGGCGCCGGAGAAGTTCGATGCGGTCGCCGACGACAACGACCTCGGCGGCACTCTGGTGGCCGAATATCTCCTGCGCCTCGGCCACAAGCGCGCGGCAATGCTCGTCGGCCGCCCGGGCATCTCGGCCTCCTATGAACGCTTTGACGCCGTGAAGGCCGCCTATGCGAAAGCCGGCCATCCCATGGACGACCGGTTCGTCTGCCACGCGGTGCACACGGCCGATATCGCCTATTCCGAGGTTCAGCGTCTCATGTCGCAGCCCCAACGGCCGACCGTTATCATCTGCATTTCCAATCCGCAGGTGCAGGGAACGATGGCTGGTTTGAAAAACATGGGTTTGAGAGTGCCCGACGACGTTTCTGTCATCAGCTTCGACGGGTTCAACCCGACGGAAGGCTGGGACCCGTCAATCACCTGTCTTGTGCAGGACACGGCAACACTCAGTAACATCGCGGTCGACCGCCTGCTCGCCCGCATGGATGACAAGGACGGTCTGAAAAGCGAGGTTTTCCGCATCCGGCCTCGCATGCGAATCGGGACATCCTGCGCGCCACCGACCGCCTGAAGTCGTGGCTTGAACAGTTTTCCGACGCGCAGGGTAGAAGTGCCAGTCTGAAGTCAGGCAACCTTCATTCCGAACCATCTGAATTCATACCAGGATAGCTGACACAGATGGCAACCGGCGACAGCTGGAATGCAGAAAATCCGTTCGGTTTGATGCCGATCAATATCCCGTCGCCATACCCATCTAATATCCTCTCGAAAAACAAGAGCGCTTGGACTGTCGCCTCGCCGAGAGCGTAGTGCTTCGGATCCCGCTTCCAGCCGTGCCGTCTGGTCGGGCGATCCGGTGCCTGGGGTGATCGTCGCGTCTGTTACCGGAGACCATTGTGAAGAAAGCTGTCCTGCCTGCCCTGCCTGCCACCGCTGTCCATTCGATCATCGAGCGGCAACTGTCTGCAGCGCTCGCGGAAGCGGGGGACCGCGATGACAGGATGTTCCTGATTGCCGACCGCTTCCATCATGCTGCGCTCGCTGCCATGACACTCGGGATTTCGCCGATCAGCCTCCTGCAGGCCTGGCAGGACTGGATGCTGCATCTGGGTATCTCTCCCGGCAAGCAGCAGCAGATCCTGAGGCAACTTGGCCGAAAGCAGATCCGGCTCGGCAAGTATGTCATGGATTGCGCGCTGAACGGCGAGGAGACAGATTGCTGCATTCAGCCACCGCCCCATGACCATCGTTTCAAGTCTCCGGCCTGGAAGAAATTCCCCTTCAATATCTACGCGCAGTCTTTTCTGCTGACCGAGCAATGGTGGCATGAAGCGGCCATGGGTGTGAGCGGCGTCACAGCCCAGCATGAAAGGCTTGTCGAGTTCTACACCCGGCAATTTCTGGACGTGTTCTCACCTGCCAATTTCGCGCTCACCAATCCGGATGTGATCGAGGCGACGTTCCGGGAAGGCGGCGCCAATTTTCTGCGCGGCCTGGGCTACATGCTGAGCGACGCGATGAAGGCCGCTCAACCCCAGCAAGAGGATACAGCGTTCAAACCCGGCGTGAATGTCGCGATCACCCCGGGAGAAGTGGTCTATCGCAACGACATCATCGAGCTCATTCAGTATACCCCGACAACGGACACCGTTCAGGCGGAAGCTCTTCTGATCGTTCCCGCCTGGATCATGAAATATTACATTCTCGACCTTTCACCGGAAAATTCGCTCATCCGCTATCTGGTTGCACAAGGCTTCACGGTGTTCTGCATATCCTGGATCAACCCGGACGAGAGCCACCGGGATGTCAGCCTGGAAGACTATATCGACCGCGGCGTCATGACGGCACTTGATGCGGTTGAAGCGATTACCGGATCCGAAAAAATCCATGCCGCCGGGTATTGCCTCGGAGGGACATTGCTGGCGATGGCCACTGCAGCGATGGCACGCGACGGGGACGACCGCATCCGGAGCCAGACCATGCTCGCCGCCCAGGTAGACTTCGACGAGCCGGGCGAACTCGGCCTGTTCATGGACGAGAGCCAGCTTTCCTTCATCGAGGACGTGATGTGGCTGAAAGGGTATCTGGATCAATGGCAGATGGCCGGAGCCTTCCAGATGCTGCGCTCACAGGATCTGATCTGGTCTCGCATGGTGCTGGAATACCTCTTGGGCCAGCGCCCTGGCACCAACGATCTGATGGCGTGGAACGCGGATGCCACCCGCATGCCCTACCGGATGCATTCGGACTACCTGCGCCAGCTCTACCTCAACAATGATCTCTCCCAGGGACGCTACAAGGTTGGCGGTCACGATGTCCATCTTGAGGACATCCGCGTTCCCGTTTTCGCAGTCGGCACCACGACCGACCATGTCGCGCCGTGGAAATCGGTCTTCAAGCTGGTGCATCTGTTCGACACGGACGTCGATTTCATCCTGACCTCCGGCGGACACAATGCCGGCATCGTTTCCGAGCCAGGTCATCCGCACCGCAGCTATCGCAAGCTCTTTTACAAGCACGGCGGCCCGCATCCGAATGCGGACGATTGGGCGGAGCAGGCAGAGGTCACGGACGGCTCCTGGTGGCCGCAATGGAGCGACTGGCTGACACGGCAGTCCTCGGGAACCGTACCGGCCCGGGCCGTGGGCAATCCTGAGCGTGGTTATCCTCTGCTTTGCAAAGCTCCCGGCACCTACGTGAAAATAAAGTGAGACCGCGTTCAAGATAGCCGCGCGGCAACCGCGGCCCGGTTCAGGTCTCCAGCATTCGCTCACGCAGAACGATGAAGAGACCGCTCAAGATGATGACCCCGGCGCCGATATAGGTGGCCAGATCGGGGATTTCGTTCCAGATCAGCCAACCGAGCACCGACGCCCAGATCAAGCCGCTGTAGTCGAAAGGCGCCACAACAGCCGCCGGGGCAAAGCGAAAGGCTTGGGTCATCATGGTGATGCCCGCCGTGCCGAACAGCGCAATGGCGAAAAACAGCCAGGCATCCTCGAGCCTGAGGTCGACCCAGACGAATGGAACCAGCACCGCACTGAGCAGGCCTCCTGCACCGACAAGATAGACCATCAGCGTCCAGACGCTTTCACGCGGATCGACCCAACGGGCGCTGATCATCAGGAATGCGTACAGGACCGCGGTTCCCACCGGATACAGTGATGCAGTCTGGAAAGTTCCCGTTCCGGGACGCACGATAATCAGCACACCCACAAAACCGACAACGACGGCGAACCAGCGTCGCCATCCCACCTGTTCACGCAGCAGAACGGCGGAGAGCGCTGTCATGAAAATCGGAGCGGCGAAGATAAGCGCGGTGGCTTCGGCAAGTTCGAGAAGACTGAGGCCGGTAAAAAAGAGCGTCGCGGCGCCAAGCCAGAGAACGCCGCGCAGCAGATGCGCCGCCGGCCGGTAGGAACGCAGCGCCGGCGGTCCACCCATCTTCAATGCAATCAGTATCGCGATGGGCAAGGCGATCAAATTGCGCACAAAGAGGATCTGTATCGGGTGATATCCCGCGGTCAATGTCTTGGCGATGGCATCATTGACACACAGACAGGCAACGCCTGCACACATCAATAAAATACCTGTGCTCACCTGGGACCGCACGCCTGCGGAAGCTGAAATCATGGGTCTCTTCCTGGAGCATCCTGAGTTCGATTGACCGCACAGAAGTTGAGCTGACGCTTCAAAAATCGGTCATTATTCTCACCCTTGATCACGTTCGATCGAGAGTCTTCAATGCAGGTAATGGCCTGCACCTAATCACCGGAACCGGCCCGCCACAAGCGGCCAGAACTTCATTTGCGTTCGCTGTCCAAGCTGAGGAGCGATACCCGCATCGATGAAACATCGTGTGAGCGCTGTCGCGTTATGATCGAACGGCCGTTTCGAGCGCGGTTCCGGGTGCGCTGGGCTAAGATCGCCAGGACATAGGCTGCTCAGGGCCGTCTGGAGCGTGCGGCTCCAGAATTCGTCAATCGGTCATCTGTCCGGAACGGCCACGCATCTTCTTGATCTGGCCGCGTTGTTTCTTGGATTCCAGCCGCCGTTTTTTGGAGCCCAGGGTGGGTCTGGTGGCCTTGCGCGGCTTCGGTCTTTCCGATGCTTTCCGCAGCAATTCCAGAAGCCGTTCCAGAGCGTCTTCCCTGTTGCGCTCGCGTGTTCTGTGCCTGTCCGCCTGAAGCAGGATCTCTCCATTCAGTGTCAGACGGCTGCCGGCAAGCTTCGCAGCGCGAGACTTGACATCCGCCGGAAGCGTTTCGTTGCCCTCCAGATCGAAGCGCAGCTGGACCGCGGTCGAAACCTTGTTGACGTTCTGACCGCCCGGCCCGGAAGCCCTGACAAATTCCTCGGACAGATCGTCTCGTGAAATATAAAGCTGTCCCGTGACCGGAATCCGGGAGGAAATCTTGAAATCGGACGGTTCGTCCGTCATGCGCCCGGATCGCCTTCCCGCGGCCATTTCAGGCCGGCGCCGTTCAGGATCAGCGAGGTCACGGCGGCCACGGTTGACTGGTGAAAGTCCGGATCGCTCAGATCCGTCCCCGTCAGCGCCCTGATCTGAACCGAGAAATCCGCGTAATGCTGTGTCGTCGCCCAGATGGTGAAAATCAGATGAACCGGATCAACCGCGTCCATTCTTCCGGCTTCGATCCAGTCCTTGATGACCTGGCTTTTTTCCAGAACAAGGCGTTTCAGATCCGTTTGCAGAACGGGCAGGATCTGCGGCGCGCCCTGCATGACTTCATTGGCAAACAGCCGCGAGGCTTCCGGAAATTCCGCCGACAATTCGATCTTCTGACGAATGTAGGCGGCAAGTTCATCCGCCGGATCACCAAGCGGATCGAGTGTTTTGAGAGGCGTCAGCCAGATCTCCAGAATATGGGCAAGCGTCGCGTTATAGATCGATTCCTTGGAAGAAAAATAATACAGCAAATTCGATTTCGACATGCCGGCTTCGGCAGCAATGCGCTCAACCGTTGCGCCAGAAAATCCTTTTTTTGAAAATTCACCCAGTGCGGCTTCGAGAATCAGCGACCGGTTCTTTTCCTGTATTCTGCTCAGTCCGACTTGCTTGGGTGATGCAGGCGATTGCCCGCTGAGACATGTCATCAGTAAGTCCACTTCCCCGGCGGCGTACCGCCCTTCCCTTGCCGGTTTTCCGGGACTGAACACCCCGTGATCGGCGGTTTCTGGCCGGTCTCAACCCACTCCGCAGGACAATGACCAGAAATTAGCCATGTCGAACGGATTTGCATCTTGACCATTTGGTCAAATCACACCTAGGGTAAATTGACCAGGTGGCCGGAAGGCTAGACGATCCGAAAAGGCCCTGCAATGGGGATGTCTTGTAGGAAAGTCCGGTTACAGTCATCATAAGGAAACCCGGAAAAACCGGGACGGGCCCACAGGCCATCCAGAGACAGTCGGCGGTGACAAAAGGCAAAAGCCTGCGTGAAATCGCCGGGAACAGACGTGGGGAGAGGATTTGAGCTGCCGCACCGCCCTGACGAGAGCGGAGGCTGCGCCATGCCCTCTTTTTCCTGCAGAAACCGAAAGCCGGCCCCACCAAGAGGCCGCAAGGAGGACATATGTCAGCACCGGCATCTCCGGCAGCACAGAGCCAGGCTGCAACCAACAATCTCGAAGCCTTCTGGATGCCGTTCACGGCCAATCGCCAGTTCAAGCAGGCTCCCCGGATGTTTGTCGCGGCCAAGGACATGCATTACACGACTTCGGACGGACGCCAGGTCCTCGACGGTACGGCCGGATTGTGGTGCTGCAATGCCGGTCATTCCCGCCCGAAGGTGGTGGAAGCCGTGCAGCGGCAGATAGCCGAACTCGACTATGCGCCGGCCTTCCAGATGGGGCACCCCAAGGCCTTTGAACTGGCCGCCCGTCTTGCGGCCATGACGCCCTCGCCCCTTGACCATGTCTTCTTCACCAATTCCGGGTCGGAAAGTGTCGATACCGCGCTGAAAATCGCGCTCGCCTACCAGCGCGCCATAGGCCAGGGCACACGCACACGGCTGATCGGCCGTGAGCGGGGCTATCACGGCGTCGGCTTCGGCGGCATTTCGGTCGGCGGCATCGTCTCCAACCGCAAGACTTTCGGCACCATGCTCACCGGCGTCGACCACATGCGCCACACCCACGATCCCGAGCGCAACGCCTTCACGCGCGGCATTCCGGAAAACGGCGCGGAATATGTCGAAGACCTGATCCGCATCATCCAGCTGCATGACCCGTCCACGATTGCCGCGGTCATCGTCGAGCCCGTGGCAGGGTCGACCGGTGTCCTGATCCCGCCGAAGGGCTATCTGGAACGCCTGCGCGAGATCTGTACACAGCACGGCATCCTGCTGATCTTCGACGAGGTCATCACCGGTTTCGGCAGGCTCGGCGCACCTTTCGCGACGGATTTCTTCGGTGTGACCCCGGATCTGATCACCACCGCCAAAGGCTTGACATCCGGTGTCATCCCGATGGGCGCGGTCTTCTGCTCGGCCGATATCTACAATGCGTTCATGACCGGGCCGGAGCACATGATCGAGCTGTTCCACGGCTACACCTACTCGGCTCACCCGCTCGCCTGCGCCGCAGCGCTCGCCACGCTCGACACCTATGAGGAAGAGGGTCTTCTGACCCGCGCCGCCGACCTGGCGCAATACTGGGAAGACGGCCTGCACTCCCTGAAGGATTGCCCCAATGTCATCGACATCCGCAATCTGGGCCTGATCGGCGCGATCGAGTTGTCGCCAATCGCGGGTGAACCGACCAAACGGGCCTTCTCGGCCTTCCTGAAGGCCTATGACGACGGCCTGCTGATCCGCACGACGGGCGACATCATTGCCCTGTCGCCGCCGCTGATCATCTCGAAGGACCAGATCGACGAACTATTCGGCAAACTGCGCGATGTGCTGCACGCCATCGACTGACGGCAGACACGCCGCGCATGTTACGCACTCACCGCGATAGTATCCTTCCATGGAGCGAAATCTGATGAGCAGACAAAAGGCCACCGCCAGCCAGCTTATCGATGACGACAGGGTCAGGGTCACCCGGTTCGACTTCGCACCAGGCGCTGAAACCGGCTGGCACCGGCACGCGATGGATTACGTCATCACTGCCCTGACCGAATGCCGGATGACACTCGAGGAAGCAAATGGCGAAACGCGTGACGTTGTCGTCCCAGCCGGAACCGTTTACCGCCGGGACGAGGGCGTGGAACACAATGTGATCAACGGCGGGGACATCCCCATGTCCTTTGTCGAAATCGAACTGAAGTAACAGGAAGGTAAGCCAATGGCAGCTCCGGGCGAAAATCTGAGAATCAATGCTGACCGGCTTTGGGACAGCCTGATGGAAATGGCCAAGATCGGCCCGGGCGTTGCCGGTGGCAATAACCGTCAGACGTTGACGGACGCCGATTCCGAAGGCCGCAAGCTTTTCCAGAAATGGTGTGAGGACGCAGGCCTTTCCATGGCTGTCGATTCCATGGGCAACATGTTCATGACCCGCCCTGGCACCGATCCGGACGCCCTGCCCGTCTATGTGGGTTCCCACCTCGATACTCAGCCGACTGGCGGCAAATATGACGGCGTTCTTGGCGTTCTCGGCGGACTGGAGATGGTCCGGACGATGAACGATCTCGGCATCAAGACCAAACACCCGATCGTGGTCACCAACTGGACGAACGAGGAAGGCACACGTTTTGCGCCGGCCATGCTGGCTTCCGGCGTCTTTGCCGGTGTCCATACCCAGGACTGGGCCTATGAGCGTGAAGATGCCGAAGGCAAGACATTCGGCGACGAACTGAAACGCATCGGCTGGGTCGGCGACGAGGAAGTCGGCGCCCGCAAGAACAAGATGCATGCCCTGTTCGAGCTCCACATCGAACAGGGACCGATCCTGGAAGCCGAAGGCAAGGAAATCGGTGTCGTTACACACGGCCAGGGCCTGTCCTGGACGCAGGTCACGGTAACCGGCAAGGACAGCCACACCGGCTCCACGCCAATGCCAATGCGCAAGAATGCCGGCCTTGCCATGGCCCGCATTCTGGAACTGGTCGACGAGATCGCCTGGTCGCATGCCCCTCATGCCGTGGGTGCTGCCGGTCACATCGACGTCTATCCGAATTCGCGCAACGTGATTCCCGGCAAGACTGTCTTCACCATCGACTTCCGCTCCCCGGACATCACCGTGATCAAGGACATGGAAGACAGGCTGAAGGCCGGCGGCAAGAAGATCTGCGACGACATGGGGCTTGAAGTCGAATTCGAAAAGGTCGGTGGTTTCGACCCGGTGGAATTCGACAAGACTTGCGTCGAAGCGGTTCGAAATGCCGCCGAGCGCCTCGGGTATTCCCACCGGGATCTCATTTCCGGCGCCGGTCACGATGCCTGCTGGGTCAACAAGGTCGCCCCGACGGCGATGATCATGTGCCCCTGCGTCGATGGTCTGTCACATAACGAGGCCGAAGAGATTTCCAGAGACTGGGCCAAGGCCGGAGCAGACGTATTGTTCCATGCGGTGGTCGAGACGGCGGTGATCGTGGAATGAGGAAACTCGTGTGAACTGGTCCCGGCTCGGGTCCGGGACAGCGCAGAAGTAAACGGTTGCCGTCCCTGACCTGATCCGGGACCTGAGCCGGAACAAACAACGAAAAACGAGGGAAACAGCAATGGCGAGCAAAGTGATCAAGGGCGGCACGGTTGTTACCGCCGACCTTTCTTACGAAGCCGATGTGAAGATCGAGGACGGCAGGATTGTCGAAATCGGCCCGAACCTGTCCGGTGACGAGACGCTGGACGCGACCGGTTGTTACATCATGCCGGGCGGCATCGATCCGCACACCCATCTGGAAATGCCCTTCATGGGCACCTTCTCCTCCGACAACTTCGATTCAGGCACACGCGCGGCGCTCGCCGGCGGCACCACCATGGTGGTCGATTTCGCCCTGCCCTCTCCCGGTCAGTCACTGCTGGAAGCGCTGCAGATGTGGGACAACAAGTCCTCCATGGCGCATTGCGACTATTCCTTCCACATGGCGATCACCTGGTGGGGCGAGCAGGTTTTCAACGACATGCAGACCGTGGTTCAGGAACGCGGCATCAACACCTTCAAGCACTTCATGGCCTACAAGGGCGCCTTGATGGTCAATGACGACGAGATGTTCGCTTCCTTCTCGCGCTGTGCGGAACTCGGCGCCCTGCCGCTGGTCCACGCGGAAAATGGCGATGTCGTCGCGACCCTGCAGCAGAAACTGCTGGCGGAAGGCAACAACGGTCCTGAGGCGCATGCCTATTCCCGTCCGCCGGAAGTGGAAGGCGAAGCCACCAACCGGGCCATCATGATCGCCGACATGGCCGGCGTGCCGGTCTATATCGTTCACACCTCGTCCGAACAGGCCCATGAGGCCATCCGCCGGGCACGCCAGAACGGCATCCGCGCCTATGGAGAACCGCTGATCCAGCACCTGACGCTGGACGACAGCGAATACAGGCACTCCGACTGGGATCATGCCGCCCGCCGGGTCATGTCGCCGCCCTTCCGCGACAAGAAGCACCAGGACAGCCTCTGGGCCGGTCTTGCCTCCGGCTCGCTGCAAGTGGTCGCGACCGATCACTGCGCCTTCTCCACCGACCAGAAGCGCACCGGTGTCGGCGATTTCACCAAGATCCCGAACGGCACCGGCGGGCTTGAAGACCGCATGCCGATGCTGTGGACCTATGGTGTCGGCACCGGCCGCCTGACGCCGAACGAGTTCGTGGCCGTCACGTCGACCAACATTGCCAAGATCCTCAACGTCTATCCCAAAAAGGGCGCCATTCTGGTCGGAGCGGATGCGGATCTCGTCGTTTGGGACCCGGAAAAGGAAAAGACCATTTCCGCCTCCAGCCAGCAGTCGGCCATCGACTACAACGTCTTCGAGGGCAAGAAGGTCAAGGGCCTTCCGCGCTATACGCTCACCCGTGGACGCGTTGCCGTGGAAGACGGAACGGTCAACCCCGAACAGGGTCATGGCGAATTCGTTTCCCGCAAGCCTTTCCAGGCAGTCAACAAGGCGCTCAGCACCTGGAAGGAACTGACCGCGCCGCGAAAGGTGGAACGCAGCGGCATTCCCGCCAGCGGCGTATAGGAACAGGCCTCCCCATTTCGGGGAGGCGCATTTCCGTGAACCTTGCTTACGGGTTTGAACCGCGCCGAGGCATGCAAATCCGAGTATACTCGGCGCTGAAGAACAACATTCGACTTGGCCCAGGAAACACATGACCGCACTTGCCGGCGCAAAGGACACCGAGATGGTGGATAACCACAAAAGCGCAAGCCCGGACCGGGTGATCGATATTGAGAAGCTGTCCCTCACCTTTGAGACCGGGGACGGTCCGGTGCATGCTCTTTCCGATATCGACCTGAAGATCGAACAGGGAGATTTCGTCTCCTTCATCGGCCCTTCGGGTTGTGGCAAGACCACGCTGCTCAGGGTCATCGCCGATCTGGAAAAGCCCACCGCTGGGTCGATCACCGTCAACGGCGTCTCCCCGGAGGAAGCCCGGCTCAATCGCGCCTATGGATATGTCTTTCAGGCGGCCGCGCTGTACTCCTGGCGGACGATTGCCAACAATGTGGCCCTGCCGCTGGAAATAATGGGACTTTCCAGATCCGAGCGCCAGGAACGCATTGCCAGAAACCTGGAACTGGTGAACCTTACCGGCTTTGAAAAGAAATATCCCTGGCAGCTTTCCGGCGGCATGCAGCAGCGTGCCTCGATCGCCCGGGCCCTTGCCGTCGAGCCGGATCTCCTGTTGATGGACGAGCCCTTCGGTGCGCTCGACGAAATCGTTCGCGACCATCTTAACGAACAGCTGCTTCAGCTCTGGGCGAAGACCAGCAAGACCGTCGCCTTCGTCACCCACTCCATTCCCGAAGCGGTGTTCCTTTCCACCAAGATCGTCGTCCTGTGCCCGCGTCCGGGCCGGATCTATGACGTCATCGAAAGCGACCTGCCGCGCGAGCGCACGCTCGACATTCGCGAGAGCCCGGAGTTTCTCAAGATCGCCCACCGTGTGCGGGAAGGATTGAAAGCGGGGCATTCCTATGAGGATTGAACGTTGCCAGCCTTGCTCTCCCCAGCCGAGCTCTGCTTCCTCTGTTGAACTGGAGACATTCGACCTCGGAAGTTCCCTGGGATTGGATCTCACGATCGAGCCCCGGCGTGACCAGGGGTACATGGACGCATGACTTCGACCGCCCTCGCCCCAAGCCGCAGTCTGAACCCTTTTGCCGGCCTCATGTCCGGGACGACCGGACCGGTGATCGTCGTCGTCCTCGCAATCATCGGCGCCTGGTATATTGGCGCTGTTGCGCTGAACACGCCGTTCCAGCTCGACACTTATGAACGCGCGGACCGGACCAATGTCCCTTTCAGTGAACTTGTGTCCGATACGCTCGCGCAGGAACGGCCCGTGCTGCCCGCTCCGCATCAGATCGCCGTTGAGATCTGGGAGACGACCGTCGAGAAGAAAATCACCTCCAAACGCTCGTTGATCTATCATTCGGGCATCACGCTTTCCTCTGCCCTGTTGGGTTTTCTCATCGGCACGACGCTCGGCATTCTCCTTGCCGTCGGGATCATCCATTCCCGTGTCCTGGAAAAATCCCTGATGCCGTGGATCATCGCGTCGCAGACAATTCCGATCCTTGCCATTGCACCGATGATCATCGTTGTTCTCAACGCTGTCGGCATATCCGGGCTGTTGCCCAAGGCGATGATCTCGACCTATCTGTCCTTCTTCCCGGTTGCAGTCGGGATGGTGAAAGGTCTGCGCTCACCGGAAGTGATCGACATGGACCTCATGCACACCTATTCGGCGACCCGCGTTCAGACTCTCTGGAAGCTGCGCCTGCCCTACGCCGTGCCGTATCTGTTCACCTCCATGAAGATCGGCATGGCAGCCTCCCTTGTCGGCGCAATCGTTGGCGAATTGCCGACCGGAGCCGTTGCCGGGCTCGGGGCACGTCTTCTGTCGGGGTCGTATTACGGCCAGACACTGCAAATCTGGTCCGCCCTGATCATGGCCGCGTTTCTGGCAGGCTCTCTGGTCGCGCTGATCGGGCTGGTTGAAAAACTTGCGTTGAAACGCATGGGGATGACGCGATGAGCACCCGAATCCTTTCCAAAAGCCGGCTGGATATCTCCGCCCTGCTTGCCTGGCTCGTCGTCGCACTGGTGATCGTCGGGCTGTTCAGCACGATTTTCACCCCCGATATCGGCGTGATGGACGCGCCACGTCTTGCGCTTTGCCTGGTCCTCCTGGCCATCGCCGCCGTCCGCTATGAACTCGGTTTCATGCGCAATCGTTTCGGAGATGTCATGCTCGGGCTGGTCACGGCCTTCGCAACCTGGCTGCTCATAGATACAGTATCGAACCATCCGGGAGACGCCGCACTCGGTTTCTGGGCTCTGACGGCCGCCGCTTGGGCCTCCGCCTGGTTGTTCGTTGAACGTCTTGCCTCCTGGCAGATTGCGTCCAAAACCGCGTCAAGGCTCACCAACCTTGCCATTCCCGCCCTCTTCGGCATCACCCTGCTGGTCCTCTGGCAGATCATTGTCACAGGTGCGGGGGTTCCCAAGGTTCTGCTGCCCGCGCCAACCGAAATCTGGCTGCGCCTGATTAACTCCGTACCGACCCTGTGGGCAGATTTCCGCCAGACGTTCCTGAAAGCGGTACTCGCGGGGTATGCCATCGGCTGCGGCTCGGCGTTCCTGACAGCCGTACTCGTCGACCGGGTGCCGTTCCTGCGCCGCGGCCTGCTGCCCATCGGCAATCTGGTCTCCGCGCTGCCGATCATCGGCGTTGCCCCGATCATGGTCATGTGGTTCGGCTTCGACTGGCCGTCAAAGGCTGCCGTCGTCATCATCATGACCTTCTTCCCGATGCTGGTGAACACGGTCTCCGGTCTCGCCGCTTCGGACCCGATGCAGCGCGATCTGATGCGCACTTATGCCTCCGGATACTGGCAGACGCTGATCAAGATGCGTTTGCCGATGGCCATGCCCTTCATTTTCAACGCTCTGAAGATCAACTCCACCCTTGCCATGATCGGCGCGATCGTGGCCGAATTCTTCGGCACACCGACCGTCGGCATGGGCTTTCGCATATCCACGGAGGTCGGCCGCATGAATGTCGACATGGTCTGGGCGGAAATTGCCGTCGCCGCTCTGGCCGGATCGCTCTTCTACGGCCTCATCGCACTCATTGAACGCGCCGTGACCTTCTGGCACCCGTCGGTCAGAGGATAGCTCTCCACGCTTGCCATGACCGAGCCCTATCGAGTACCCGTGTAGCGCCAGCAAAAACATCCAAGGCCTGCCCATGACCCCCAGTCGCGACATTTCCCGCCTCATCGAGATCATGGCGGCGCTCAGGACGCCCGTGAGCGGCTGCCCCTGGGATCTGGAGCAAACCTTTGCGACGATTGCGCCCTATACGCTTGAAGAAGCCTACGAAGTGGCCGACGCCATCGCCAAGAACGATCTTCTGGAACTGCGCGAGGAACTCGGCGACCTGCTGCTCCAGGTGGTCTATCACGCCCGCATGGCGCAGGAAGAAGAGCAATTCGATTTCGGCGATGTGGTTGAGGCTATTACGAAAAAGATGATCCGGCGGCATCCGCATGTTTTCGGCGATGAAAACGGCGACAAGCCGGAACTGGTCAAGGGGATCTGGGAGCGGATCAAGGCGGAAGAGCGCGCTGAAAAAAGGTCCGAACGGGAATCGCTGGGGCTGGCCGAACCGGAAAAAGGCTTTCTCGACGACGTGCCAAGCGCCTTCCCCGCCCTTCAGGAGGCAGACAAGCTGCAGAGGCGCGCCTCAAGGGTCGGCTTCGACTGGAACGACGCTCGCCTGGTTCTCGAAAAGATCCGCGAGGAAACTCACGAGCTTGACGAAGAGCTTGCCAAGAGCGACCCGGACAAGGACCGCATCACCGACGAACTCGGCGACACATTCTTTGCTCTCGCCAATCTTGCCCGGCATCTCGACATCGACCCGGAAGAGGCCCTGCGCCGGACAAACCGCAAGTTCCGCAAGCGCTTCGCCGCCATCGAAGACCACGCCGCGAAATCGGACACGACACTGGAGGCGATGACGCTCGACGAGATGGAGGCCGCCTGGCAGGCTGCCAAGGGGAAATAGGATTCCGGATAAAGTCTCTGATTTTTCCGGAATCCCGCCCTTATACCAACCGCAGTTGATATTAGTGGAACGAAGGATGCCTAATCAACGATATAGGCACCGAACGTATCGCGGAACGGCCCACGCTGCTTGTCGGTGACACGCACCTCGACTGTGACGAAATCCTCGGCATCGGTACGTTCCAGCACCTCCGCCATCTGGTAGAGCTTCGCCAGCAACGCCCCTTCGGCGACCGGGATTTTCAGCGACAGCATATCATCATGCTGCGCCATGAAGGCATCGATCCGGGTCAGGAGACTGTCAACGCCTTCTCCGGTCAGGGCAGACAGGGCGATCGGTCCTTCCTCGCCTGCATCCTCCAGCAATTTCTGCCGGTATGCGGGATCGAGACAGTCGATCTTGTTCCAGACCTCGACGACCGGTGCCCCGGTAATGGCGTCCACTCCCAGATCGCGCAGCGTCTTCTTGACGTCTTCTGCCTGTGCATCCGTGTCGGCGTGAGAGATGTCACGCACGTGCAGGATCAGATCTGCTTCCAGCACTTCTTCCAGCGTCGCCCGGAACGCTGCGACCAGATGGGTCGGCAGATCGGAGATGAACCCGACGGTATCCGAAACGATCACTTCCCTGCCATGTGGCAGAGAAACCTTGCGCAATGTCGGATCGAGCGTCGCAAACAACAGATCCTTGGCAAAGACATCGGCTTCCGTCAGCCGGTTGAAAAGCGTCGATTTGCCGGCGTTGGTATAGCCGACAAGCGCCACCACCGGCTGGGGTATCTTCTTGCGTTTCTTGCGGTGAAGATCACGGGTGCGGCGCACGCTCTGCAATTGTTTCTGCAGGGCAATGATGCGGTCCTGGATCTGCCGGCGGTCGGCCTCGATCTGGGTTTCACCGGGGCCACCCATGAAGCCGGCACCGCCGCGCTGGCGTTCCAGGTGGGTCCAGGATCGGACGAGACGGCTCTTTTGCCAGCTCAGATGAGCCAGATCGACCTGCAGACGGCCTTCCTTGGTACGCGCGCGGTCACCGAAAATTTCCAGAATGAGACCCGTGCGGTCGATCACCTTGGTTTTCAGGCGGCGTTCAAGGTTACGCTGCTGAACCGGCGAAAGAGGATGATCGATAACGACCAGATCCAGATCCTCGCTGGCAACAATGCCGGCGAATTCTGCAACCTTGCCTTCTCCGAACAAGGTCGCCGGTTTGGGATTGCTGATCCGCACGATGCCCGAGTGGACGATATTGAGATTGATGGCCGCGCTGAGGCCGATGGCTTCCTCGAGGCGCGCCTCGGGGCTCCTGTTGGACCGCAGATCATGCTGACTGCCTTCGCCGCGCAATTGCAGCACGGGCTCCAGTATCATGGCACGAAAAGGCTGAGGAAGCCGGTCTACTCCGGTTTCCTTAAGCCTTAGCGAGGTCTGTCCTGGTTCTTCGGAACCATTTGATTTTGAAAAATCGTCTGCGCGAGACTTGGGTTTCAATCAGCTTGCCTTTTCCGCGTTTTCCTCAGCCTGATCGAACAGTTGAACAGGTCCGTTTGGCATAATTGTGGAAATCGCGTGTTTATAAACAAGCTGAGAATGTCCGTCACGCCGGAGCAGGACACAAAAGTTATCAAACCAGGTCACGACACCCTGCAACTTGACGCCGTTGATGAGAAAAATCGTCAGGGGAGTTTTTTGTTTGCGAACGTGATTGAGGAAAGTGTCTTGAAGATTTTGTGCGCGCTCAGCCATCAGTCTTTTTATCCTGTTTCTCCCGGATGCGGCCGAGCATCCGGCGTTTACGCGGCTTACCGTCGA
The DNA here is from genome assembly GCF_947496995.1 of uncultured Roseibium sp. GTDB lineage: Bacteria > Pseudomonadota > Alphaproteobacteria > Rhizobiales > Stappiaceae > Roseibium. Next base: position 169,297 of record NZ_CANMFD010000002.1, on the reverse strand, counting down.
AAACCCTTCAAATTCAAACACTAAGGTTTAACGTGCCGCTCGCTTTTTGCATTGCCCACCAGATAGAACTGTCTGCCCCAGCTCTATATTGTAACTAAATTCTGCCCAACAAGCCCAGTCGAATCATACCATCTGGAAATCAGTAGCAGTATGGAACAGTTCGCGCAATCGGGTTGCAACCGTACCTGGATGGCCATTTCCGATCACCTTGTCGTCCACTCGCACGACCGGCATGACGATGCTCGTCGCCGCCGTAACGAATGCTTCCTTCGCATCAAATGCTTCTTCAAGGCTAAATGGCCTTTCTTCGAAAGTCAGCCCCTCCCGGCGAATAAGCTCAAGAACAACTGCACGGGTAATGCCCTTGAGGATCCCGCTCTCGGCCGGTCGCGTGACGAGCGTCCCCTCCTTCGTGACGATCCACGCATTCGTGGACCCGCCTTCGGTGACAAAGCCGGTTGTGTCCACATACCAGGCTTCCTTGCCGCCATGCTCCTTGGCATTCTGCTTCGCGAGCACGTTGGGCAGTAGCGCCACCGTCTTGATGTCGACCCTGGGCCAGCGGTTCTCGGGATAGCTGACCACCGCGATGCCTTCAGCCGCCTGGGCGCTCGCCGCTTCCAGATTGGTGGAGCGGGCGGTAACGACGATGGAAGGTGCCACGTCATCAGGCGGGAAAAAGTGATCGCGCCTGGAAACGCCCCGGGTGACCTGGATATAGACCAGCCCGTTGCGCACCATGTTGCGCCGTGCAACCTGGCGCACCACGAATTCAACCGCAGCCCTTGTCATCGGCCACCCGATGCGCAATTCGCTCAGGGATCTGTCGAGACGGTCCAGATGCCGCGGCATATCGACGATCTGGCCATGCCAGACCTCGCAGACCTCGTAAACGCCATCGGCGAACTGATAGCCCCGGTCTTCCACGTGCACTGCGGCATCCGCATGACGGACGTACTGACCGTTGACATAGGCAATCCGGCTCATGTTTCCTCCAAGGAAGGGCGGTTCTCTGCGAACCGATTGGTTTCTCGTGAAATTTGACCACAAGATGCGTCAAACGCAAGGTCAGAAAGTGAGCGAAACGCCTTAAAAGAAATCCAGGCTGACCCGGAACATCTGTTCGACCTGACGCACCCTGCTCGCAACCGCAAAAATAACGATCCGGTCCTGAGCCTGGATCTGAAGATCTCCGTTCGGCGTCAGAACTTCGCCGCCGCGGAAAACCGCCCCCACACGGATGCCGGAGGGCAGATCGATCTCCCGCAAGGGTTTTCCGACAAGCGGAGACGTATCCAGTGCCTCGGCCTCGACGATTTCCGCCGCGCCGTTCTGCAGGGAATGCACGCCCCTGATGCGGCCACGCCGCACATGCTGCAGAATGCGCGAAATCGTCACTGCACGGGGATTGATGAATGCATCGATACCCAGAGCATTGGCGAAAGCCGGATAGCTCGGGTTGTTCAAAAGGGACAAAGAGCGTTTGCAGCCGAGCTTTTTCGCCATCACAGACGAAAGAATGTTCACCTCGTCGTCGTTGGTCAAAGCCACCATCGTGTCGGCGTCGCCTGCGTCGGCCTCGTTGAGGATGGTCTGGTCCAGGGCGCTGCCATGCAGGATCACGGAGCGTTTGAGCTCGTCCGCCACTTCCATGGCCCGCTCGCGCGATGCCTCGATCAGCTTGATTTTCGTTCCCGACTGCCTCTGCTCCAGAGCTTTTGCGACATAAAGACCGATATTGCCGCCGCCGGCGATCACCACCTTGGCCGCTTCCGGCTCCTCATGGCCGAAAATGCTCAGCGTGCGGCGCACCTGGTCGCGCCGCGCAACCACATAGGCCAGATCGCCGGTCAGAATGGAATCGCTGCTCTTGGGTACGAAAAGCCGGTTGTTCCGGTAAATGCCGACGACAACGGCACCCAGATCCGGAAACAGTTCCGTCAACTGGCGCAACGGCGTGTCGACGACCGGGCAGTCTTCCTCGCAGATGATGCCGACAACCACCACATGATCGTCCGCAAAGCGGACGGTCTCGACCGCTCCCGGCAATGCCAGGCGGCGCAGCACCATTTCACCAACTTCAATTTCCGGCGAAATGATCACGTCGATCGGCATGTGATCGCGGGAAAAGAGGTTGCGCCACCGGCCCTGCAGATAGGATTGCGCACGGATACGGGCGACCTTGGTCGGCACGTTGAAGAGCGAATGCGCCACCTGACAGGCCACCATGTTGACTTCGTCGTACAATGTGACCGCAACGATCATGTCGGCTTCTTCAGCGCCGGCCTGGGCCAGAATATCCGGATGCGCCCCGTGCCCGACAAACCCGCGTACGTCGAGTTGGTCGCCGATCGCATTGATCAGTTGCGGAGAGGAATCGATCACCGACACATCGTTCTGCTCCGCGGCGAGGCGTTCGGCAATGCCGTAGCCCACCTGTCCGGCGCCGCAAATAACGATTTTCATGGGAGGGACCCTTTCCCGCTCTGCCGTCTATTCCTGAGGCTTCACGCCCCTCAGGTCATGCCCAGGGTTTTCAGTTTGCGGTGAAGCGCAGACCGTTCCATACCGACAAATTCAGCCGTCCGCGAGATGTTCCCGTCAAATCTTTTGATCTGAGCCTGCAGATATTCGCGTTCGAATATCTCGCGCGCCTCCCGCAAGGGGACGGACATCAGGTGCTCGCCGGTTCCCGAGGTCGGCAGATTCGGCAGGGTTTCGCCGATTTCGGCAGGCAGCAGGTCTGCCGTGATCGTACTGTCCGGATCGCCCCGGCTGAGGATCAGCAGGCGTTCGACGTTGTTGCGCAGCTGGCGCACATTTCCCGGCCAGTCGTGCGTCTGCAGAACCGCCATGGCATCGTCGCCGATCGGTCGGAGCGGAATGCCGGAAGCCGCCGAGATCTGTTCCATGAAGTGGTGGACGAGAACGGGAATATCCTCGCGCCGTTCCGCCAGGCCCGGTACGCGCAGGGGCACCACACTGAGACGGTGATAGAGATCCTGCCGGAAAAGTCCGGACCCGATGTGTTCTTCCAGGTTCTTCGACGTGGAAGACAGGATACGGATATCGACCTGAACCTTCTGCGTGCCGCCGACACGGGAAAAACTCTGCTCGACCAGCACCCTGAGGATCTTTCCCTGGGTCTCTGCCGGCATGTCGGCAACCTCGTCAAGATAGAGCGTGCCGCCATGAGCTTCCTCAAGTGCGCCGATCTTGCGCAGGCTGCCGGTTTCGTCCTCGATGCCGAACAGCTCTTCCTCCATGCGCGCCGGCGTGATGGTCGCTGCGTTGAGGACGACGAACGGGCTTTTCGCCCGCGGCGAAAGATCGTGGATCATCCGGGCCGCCCGCTCCTTGCCGGCCCCGGACGGGCCGATGATCAGGATGCGGCTGTTGGTGGCGGAGATCTTCTGGATTGTCTGTCGCAGGTTATGTGCGGCCGAAGAATTACCGACAATATCGCTGGTTTCACCGCTGCGCTGTTTCAGGTCGCGGATTTCGCGCTTCAGGCTCGAAGCTTCCAGGGCACGCTCGACAATATGCACAAGCCGATCTGCCTTGAACGGCTTTTCAATATAATCGTAGGCGCCTCGCTTGATCGCCGAAACGGCCGTCTCGATGTTGCCGTGGCCGGAAATGATCACCACCGGCAGGTCGGGATCGGATTCCTTCAGGACATCCAGAAGCGCCAGCCCGTCGAGCCGGCTGCCCTGCAGCCAGATATCCAGAATGACGAGGGAGGGCCTGCGTTCTTTCACAGCGGCCAGCGCGCGGTCGGAATCCGCTGCCGTCCGCGTTCCGTAGCCGTCATCGTCAAGGATACCGGCAATCATTTCCCGGATATCGGTTTCGTCGTCTACGACAAGAATATCATGCGCCATGGGCAGTCACTGCTTGATCTCTGTCCTCGGTCTCCGGTTCGCTTTCGGCATGTGCTGCCAATGTCAGGCGAACGAGAGTTCCCGTATCTTCAGGGTTGGATTTGGGAGCGTCGAGCAATTCGATACCGCCCCCATGGTCTTCAAGGATTTTCCTTACGATGGCAAGGCCGAGGCCCGTACCCTTTTCCCGCGTGGTCATGTAAGGCTCCAGCAGGCGGTTTCTGTTTTCTTCCGGCAAGCCGATGCCGTTGTCCGTCACGTCGATCACGATCCGTCCACCGTCTTCCGCGCGCAGCGACACCGTGACCCGCCCGTCCGGCAGATCCTCGCCCGTCCTGGCGCTGACCGCCTCGGTCGCGTTCTTCACCACGTTCGTAAGCGCCTGTCCCACGAGACGGGCATCGAAGACCGCCTCAACCGGTTTATCCGGCACGTCTGCTTTCACACTGATTTCCGGATTTGCCACCGACTGCATGAAGGCGGCGTCACGCACCGCCTCGCGAAGATCGCCCTTCGACTTGGTGGGCTTGCGCATGCGGGCGAAGGAGGAAAACTCATCGACCATCTGGCCGATGTCGCCAACTTGTCTGACAATTGTGTCGATACACTGATCGAAGACCTCCCGGTCTTCTTCAATGCGTTTTCCATAGCGCCTGCGGATACGTTCGGCGGACAGCTGGATCGGCGTCAGCGGGTTCTTGATTTCATGCGCGATCCTGCGGGCAACATCCGCCCAGGCGGAATTGCGCTGTGCTGAGACAAGATCGGTAATGTCGTCCAGCGTCACCACGAAGCCGTGTTCGCGGCGTGTCGACTGTTCGCTGGTGATACGCACGTTGATCGTGCGCAGCCGCCCGCCGCGGCCGATCTCGACCTGCGTTTCGGGAAGCCTGTCCCCCGGGCTTTGAAGCGCTTCCGAAATACAGTTCTTCAGCTCCGGCACAACCTCGATGAGAGACTTGTTGAGGATCTGCACTTCGTCCAGCATGAGAAGTTCCAGCGCGGATCTGTTGATCAGCATGATGGACGCCTCGTCATCGACACCGATCACGCCGGTCGAGACCCCCGACAACACGGCCTCGTTGAAGCGGCGGCGGCGGTCGATCTGTTCGTTGGCGGCAAGCAGTGCGTCGCGCTGACCGAGAAGCTGCCCGGTCATCTTGTTGAAGGTGGCCCCGAGGTTTGCAAGGTCGCCGGCGGATTTCTCGGTCCCGACCTTGACGGCAAGATTGCCCTTTGAAACCTCGTCAGCCGCGGAGATCAGGGCGCGGATCGGAGACACCAGCTGGTTCGCGAACCCGAAGCCGATCCAGATGGCCGACAGCAGCAACACGAGCGCCACCCCGAGATAGACAAGCGCAAAGGCGACCTGCACGCCGAAGCGGCTGCTCTCCATTTGCTGGTACTGGGACGCTCCGTCCTCGGCCAGACGAAGATATTCGACGACGCGCGGATCGATGGCCCGCACCGCATAAAGATAAAAATTGTCGTAGGCGGACAGCTTCATCACGCCGCCGACGATGTTGGAACTCCCCGGCGCGATCAGGATGGGATCGCCGGATTTGGCCTTGAAGAAACTGTCGGCGGGCGGCAGAGGAATATCCGCGTTGGGATCAAGGATAATCCGCGTCACCACATCCCCGTTTTCATTCAACATGAAAGCGCCGAGAATGCCGCGCAGCGAAACCTGAGTGGAAAAGAACTGGTCGAAACGCGAGGGCTCAAAGTCATAGACCGCCTTGGCCCGGTCTATGTCGTTGGTCATGGCGATCAGATCGCCGCGCAGCACTCTGGCGTGTTCCTGGAGATAAGCCTGTGCCACGGTCAGGGCGTTATCGATGATCTGCCGCGTGCGGTCCTCGAACCATCGGTCAAGACCGCGATCGAGCGTTATGGCAGCCAGTATCGCCATCAGAACGGCAGGAACGGCCGCGACCACGCTGAACAGGGCAACCACCCGCACGTGAAGCCTTGCAGCAGCCCGCCCCCGCCGCCGGGCCTGCCAGAGCTTCAGGATCTCGAAGGCGATGACACCAAGCAGAACGGCGGCCAGCGCGCCGTTGATCGTCATCGCCGTCTTGATGACGTCCTGGGTGGGATCGATCGACGTGAGGCCCATCAGAATGGCGAAAGTCACACCGATCGATATCAGTGCAACAACCATTATCGCCAGACCGGCGCGTCGCCAGATCCTGCCGGCAGCGCTCGACTGCGCAACGGATTTCTGTGCCGCTTCTAGTATCATTGAACCTCGAACAGATGCCGTCGGAAACGCGCGGCACAGGCTTCTAGACTGCTTGCGGCAAACTTATCACACAATGTTGCGAAATTGCGACAGGGTTGGTTGAAGGAAGAAAAAATGCGGTGGACGAACCGGCGCATGGAGCGTCAAAAGGCACACCGCTGTTTTTATCAATGACACCGCACGCAAGTTTTGATCCTGCGCGCGGCTCTTTTTTGACGTTTGCCAGCAGCCGTTCGGCCAAACATGGCTCAAGCGTTCTAACGGGTCGAGCGCATCACCTGGATGTCCAGATCCCGGATCTTCTTGCGCAAGGTGTTGCGGTTCACCCCGAGCAGTTCAGCGGCCTTGATCTGGTTGCCGCGGGTTGCGGCAAGTGCGGCGCTGATCAGGGGATATTCCACTTCGCGCAGAATTCGGTGGTAGAGGCCCGGAGGAGGAAGCGCCTCGCCGAAGGTGTCGAAATATCCGCCAAGGTAACGTTCGACGGAACCGCCAAGATTTACGGTCTCGTTCGACTCCTCTTCCATGGAGGAGACGGATGGCTGGCTCAGCTCGTGCTCAAGCAGGTTTTCGCTGATCACATCCTGCGGATAGAGCGCTGCAAGCCGCCGGACAAGATTTTCCAGCTCACGTACGTTGCCCGGCCAGCGGTATCGGCGCAGCAGATTGAGGGCGCTCTGGTCGATCTGTTTGGCGGGCAGGCCTTCCTTCTCCACGATTGCAAAGAAGTGCCGGACAAGATCGGGGATATCCTCAACCCGCTCGCGCAGCGGCGGCAGGCGTATCGGCACCACGTTCAGGCGGAAATACAGATCCTCGCGGAACAGTCCCTGATTGATCAGATGGCGCAGATCCTTGTTTGTCGCCGCGACAATCCTGACATCGGTCTTGATCGGCGTACGGCCACCGACAGTCGTGTATTCGCCCTGCTGCAGAACCCGCAAAAGCCGGGTCTGGGCTTCCATCGGCATGTCGCCGATCTCGTCCAGGAACAGCGTTCCGCCATCGGCCTGCTCGAAGCGGCCTGAACTGCGGTTCTGTGCACCGGTAAAGGCGCCCTTCTCGTGGCCGAACAATTCAGCCTCGATCAGATCCCTCGGGATCGCCGCCATGTTGATGGCAACGAAGGGTCCGTTGCGCCGCTTGCCGTAGTCATGCAGGGCGCGCGCCACCAGCTCCTTGCCGGTGCCCGACTCGCCGTTGATCATCACCGTAAGGTCGGTCTGCATCAGCCGGGCCAGAACCCGGTAGATTTCCTGCATCGCAGGCGAACGGCCAACCAGGGGCATGCCTTCGCCGGCGTCGTCCAGGTCAACCGCCGGACGCTTCTTCGGCTCTTCAAGCGCTCGTTGAACAATACTCGTCAACTCTTTGAGATCAAAGGGCTTGGGAAGATACTCGTAAGCCCCTTTCTCGGAGGCCTTGATGGCCGTCATGAAGGTGTTCTGCGCACTCATGACCAGAACCGGAAGGTCCGGCCGCATCTTTTTCATACGCGGCAGAACGTCGAAAATATTCTCGTCCGGCATGACGACGTCGGTAATGACCAGATCGCCGTCTCCCGAAGACACCCAACGCCACAATGTCGAGGCATTAGATGTCAATCGGACGGTATAGCCGGCCCGGGAAAGCGCCTGATTGAGTACGGTGCGGATAGCCGCGTCGTCATCTGCAACTAGGATCGTGCCTGTCGGCATGGTCAATCAGTTCCTCTGTTAGGCGTATCGGAATCAGGTATTCCATCGCCTGCAAATGCGGGCATCAGGATCCGGAAAACGGTTTTGTGCCGCTGGCTGTCGCATTCGATCACGCCGCCATGGTCGCCGATGATTTTGGCGACAAGCGCAAGTCCGAGCCCGGATCCGTTGGTTTTCGTAGTGATGAACGGCTCGAAGAGGTGCGGAAGCAGATCTTCCGGCACACCGGGGCCGTTGTCCTGAACACAGAATTCAAGCGGCAGTCCAACCTTCTCCGCCGTGCCCGGAACGGACAGCCGCACACCGGGCCGGAAGGCTGTCGAGATCCGGATCTCGCCGTCCGGGTCGTCGCCGATCGCTTCGCTTGCGTTCTTGATCAGGTTCAGGAACACTTGGATGAGCTGATCCTTGTTGGCAAACACCGGCGGCAGGGAAGGATCGTAGATCTCGTGGATCTTCTTGCCACGGGCAAAGCCGCTGTCGGACAGGCGTTTCACATGATCAAGCACCACGTGAATATTCACCGGTTCCCGCTCGATCGGCCGTTCGTCGGAGAAGACCTCCATCCGGTCGACAAGTTTAACGATCCGGTCCGTTTCATCCATGATAAGGCGTGTCAGAGCCCGGTCTTCACTTGGAACCGATTGCTCGATCAACTGCGCCGCGCCGCGGATGCCTGAAAGCGGGTTCTTGATCTCGTGAGCCAGCATGGCGGCCAGACCCGTAACAGTGCGCGCAGCGCCCCTTGAGGTGAGCTGGCGATCGATCTTTTCCGCCATCGTGCGCTCCTGAAACATCAGGACGACAGCACCGGGACGATCGGCGACGGGAGCGGCGTTTATGTCCACCACCCGCGGCGCACCAATGCGCGGAGTGCCGATATCCACCTTGTACTCGTTGACCGCCGCACCGCGTTCGCGCACCTGATCAATCAGGGTCAGGAGCGGACTGCCGAAGGGAACAAAATCACTGATGGGATGGCGTCTCAGGACAGACACGCTTGAACGCATGAAGATTTCCGCCGCCATGTTGGCCGATTCAATGACACCATCGGGCGCCACGAGAAGCACTGGATGCGGCAGGGCATCCAGGATGGTTGGCCCATCACTGGCGAGTGCGGCCGTCCGGCCTGTCGCAGACACAGTATCCGTCACGCAGCTGTCCGTTTGTTCGAGGAAGAAAACCAGTCGGCCGCTAGGCGTATCACCTGCTCCGGCTGACGGGATGTCATGAGCGTTTTCCGGACCGGTCCCGGACAGGTATCTCCGCCATCCGCCGCGTCCATGTACCAGCCGAGATGCTTGCGCGCGATGCGCAGCCCCTGCCCCTCGCCGTAGTGACTCAGGATGGCGTCGTAATGTTCGCTGACAAGCTCTGCCAATTCACTCCCGACCGGTTCCGGCAGTTGCTCTCCCGTCGCCAGGAAACGGCTGACATGACCGGGTAGCCAGGGCCGCCCGTAGGCACCGCGGCCGATCATCACGCCATCTGCCCGAGAAGCGGAGAGCATCCGCTCCGCGTCCTGAAAACTCTTGCAGTCGCCATTGGCGATCAGGGGCACGGAAATCGCGTCCCGGACTGCTGCGATCGCATTCCAATCCGCGCTTCCCTTGTAGAACTGGCAGCGCGTGCGCCCGTGCACCGTGATCAGTTGAACACCGGCCGCCTCGGCGCGCCGTGCCAGTTCCGGCGCATTGATGGATTGCTCGTCCCACCCGAGCCGCATTTTCAGCGTCACGGGAACATCGACGGCATTCACGGTCGCCTCTATCAGCGAAAGAGCATGATCGAGATCGCGCATCAGCGCGGAACCTGAATAGCCGGAGGTCACTTTCTTGGCGGGGCAGCCCATGTTGATATCGATGATGTCTGCGCCGAGACCGGCAATGACCTTCGCCGCCTCCCCCATCCAGTGCGCCTCACGGCCCGCAAGTTGCACAACGTGCAGCCCCTTCCCCTGCGACTCGGCACGCATCTGGGTTTCCGCGTCGCCTCTCAGAAAGGATTCGCTGGCGACCATTTCGCTGACCACCATGCCGGCACCATATCTTGCAGCCAGTCTGCGGAAAGGCAGGTCGGTGACACCGGACATTGGCGCAAGCACGGCCCTGCCCGGTATTACATGACGTCCAATCGAAATCGTTTTCATCAGTGGCGACACAAGGCTCTCTTTTTCTGCTCATTGCCTGTGCATTTTATGAATTGCCTATATTGTAGACAATTTCTGCAGCGCAACAAGTCAAAATTTGCAGTCGATACAAGTTCTTCGTTAAAGACGGTGCGTTGGTTTCGGAATGCCCCCTGCAAGGAGACCTTAAATGGCCAAAACGGCGGCAGCCCTCGTTGTTGCTGCTGGGCGTGGGTCACGCCTGGCGGATCCAAGAACTTCAGTGCCCAAGCAATACCGGCTTCTTGCCGGGCAACCGGTGGTGACCCATACACTGAACGCCTTGGGGAATCATCCCCGGATTTCACATATGGTGACCGTGATACATCCGGACGATACCGGCCTTTATGACGATGCCGTTTCGGCAGCTTCCAAAAACTGGTCGCACAAACTGAAGCAGGCTGTTTTCGGGGGCGACACCCGGCAAGTGTCCGTGCATGCAGGTCTCAAGGCTCTTGCGGATACCCATTGCGACTATGTCCTGATCCACGACGCCGCACGCCCGTTTCTGACTCATGACGTCATCGACAGACTGCTCGATGAACTCGACGCTGGGGCGGAGGGCGCGCTTGCCGCCACGCCGGTCGTCGATACTCTCAAAAAGCAGAAAGAGGCCGGCCAACCGCTGGAAACAATCGACCGCGAGAACCTCTGGGCAGCGCAGACGCCGCAGGCATTTCCGCTGTCGCGGATTTCCCGGGCTCACGAAAACGCCGCACAATCCACTCGCACGAACTTTCCCGACGACACCAGTCTGGCGGAGTGGGACGGGATGACGGTTGTTCTGAGCGCCGGAGACCCTTCAAATTTCAAGATCACGACCGCAGCCGATCTCAAGCGTGCGGCTCAACAGGCGAGTTTGCTGACCATGCCCGAGACCTCACACGCGGACCGCCCGCTTTCGGAACTGACCGATATACGCAACGGCATCGGTTACGATGTCCATGCTTTCGAAGACGGTGATGCGGTCATTCTCGGCGGCGTAAACATCCCCCATACACAAAAGCTCAAGGGCCATTCCGACGCCGATGTCGTTCTGCACGCCATTACCGATGCGACGCTCGGTGCAATCGGTGACGGGGATATCGGCCAGCATTTCCCGCCTGGAGATTCTCAATGGAAAGGCGCGTCCTCCGACAGGTTCCAGGAAGACGCCATGCGCCGGCTGTCGCAGATGGGTGGCAGGCTGGCCCATATCGACGTGACAATCGTCTGCGAGGAGCCGAAGATCGGGCCGCACCGTGACAGGATCCGCGCGTCGATTGCCGAAATCTGCCGCCTGCCGCTGTCCCGGGTTTCGGTCAAGGCTACAACTTCGGAAAGACTGGGCTTCACCGGCCGCAAGGAAGGTATCGCCGCCCTTGCCAGCGTGACGGTAAGATTGCCTTTTGAAGAAACTGAAGGAACCGCGCCATGACGGACAGGACACCGCTCAGTCTGGATGACCTCACCCCGCTTGCGCAGAGCGTTCTCGATGCCCTGATAGCCGCAGGCAAGATGGTGGCCACCGCGGAATCCTGCACCGGCGGCCTGATTTGCGGGACGCTTACCGAAGTTGCCGGTTCCTCAGCCGCCGTCGATCGGGGTTTCGTCACCTATTCCAATGAGGCCAAGACCGAGATGTTGGGTGTGCCCGCCGACATGATCGAAAAGGTCGGCGCCGTCAGCAAGGAAGTCGCCATCGCCATGGCGGAAGGCGCGCTTGCACGGTCCAACGCGGATGTCGCGGTTTCCGTTACGGGCATCGCCGGCCCGGGTGGCGGCAGTGAGGAAAAGCCGGTCGGCACGGTTCATATCGCTGTCGCGAGCAAGGGAAAACCGACCGGTCATGTTCACTGCTGGTTTGCGGATCGAGGCAGGAAGTCTATCCGACTTGAAACGGTACAGACTGCCTTAACATCTATTCTAAATGCGATTTCCTGAGTAAAATCTCATTAATGGTGCCAAAAGTTGTTTCTGGATTCCCCTCAAGACGGGCGTATAGTTGCATCATCTTGACCGTCGGAAATCCCGAAAGCAGCAATACATGAAGAGAATATCAGCGACACTTTTCGCAGTCGTATCGTTCGGCAGCACCGTGTTTGCAGGAACTGTTGCGCAACCGGGTGACTTCTATCTTATCTCACGGGACCGCGACGGATTCTTCGTCGGAAGCCACAAGCTGTTTGTGGATCCCTACAAGGGCTTGAACAAGGTTTCATACTGCAACCGCGACTATTTCGTGCGCAGCCATTCCGTCGCCTGGACGGAAGTTGAGAGCCGCCGCGGTCATGTGGTCCGCATCGAGTATAATTTCGGCCGTGGCTGGAGACCCATCTGCGAGGGGCCGGAAGATCAGGTCACCTTGATGGATATCGGGATTGCCATGAGCGCCGACGACGTTCTGGAGACCTCGGAAGAAGGCACCACCGGCCAAAGCCGTCTGTCCTCCATCGGAGCCATGTTCCAGACCGGCAAGTCGGGCCACACAGACAGCAGCTACCACACGCGCTGACCTGCCCTTTCTGCATAAGTCAATTTCCGCTCATCTTTTCAGGTTCCCGAATTTTCGAGAGCGTAAAGTTTTATTAAAAGCTCCATTCCTTGCGAAACAGCTTTTACAAAGACTTGCTGTAGCGGTGAGCCTTCAGGAACTGGGTTTCGATCGAAACGCGCTACGGGATAATTTGATGTCAATCCGAAATACGATGCTTGTCGCAAGCGTGCTTATCATGGCTGCTGCAGATGCCTTTGCGGAAAGCGACCTGCCGAAGGCCGGAGATACCTACATTATTTCCCGCGACGAATACCACGGTTTCCGCGGTTCCCATCGCATCTACGACAGGATGTCAGAAGGACTTGTGGAGGTCGAGTATTGCGGCCGGCCCTACTGGGTCCGCTTCGCAACTGTAGCCTGGACGCAGCTTGAGGTTGAACGGGAAAATGCCGTGCGCGTCGAGTTCAACCGGGGCAAAGGCTGGCAGCCGATTTGCGCGCACCCTGAAAGGCAGGTAACCTTGCTTGACCTTGGAGTTCAGGAAGATCCGCGGATCGTGGTTCAAAATGATGGCGTGCCTGTCCAACGCGTGAGCCGTTTTGCGGCCATACGCGATACGTTCCGGACAACAGTCGATGATGCGGCCAAGTCGTTTCATGGCCGCCAAAAAGACAAGTAAGGCTCAAGTAAGCCTGACATCGTATAATTCTGAAATAGCTGGGGTGAACTGAACACGCTGGATAAGGAATTTCAAAATGAAACGCTTGATAGCGTTGCTGGTCTTCGCGATTGCCACAAGCGGTTGTCTGACCGGGGCGGCGCTTGGCCAAAGTGATTTCTACATCCGATCCCACTATTCCAATGGCGGTTTCACGGGATCCCACGAGATTCTGAGGAAACCGAAAGAAGGTTATTACAAAGCGCGCTACTGCGATCTGACCTTCTGGGTCTCTTCAACCACCGTCGCCTGGACCGAGGAACAGGCCGCAGCAGGTCAAAGCCTGGTGGTGGAAGAGGACAACGGCGCAGTCTCCAGAGCCGGCCGAAAAATAGTCTGCGACAACTACCAGTCTTTCGCCACACTCGAAGATCTCGGGCTGAAGCCCGCGGAAATAGACGAGCTTCGTGGAACAGGCGCGTCCGTAGACATGAAATCGAGCCGTATCCGGACAATCCGTGACGCCTTCAAGCAATTCAAATAGGTGCTGAGCCGGAATGAAGAGCGGGTCTCATTAATGGAAGACCGGCCGTGACCGGACCATCAGGTCCCGTAAACTTCATCCGCCCGCGTTTCGAAGGCGCTGGAAAATTTGCGGAACGCCCTGTCGAACATGACGCCCATCAGGGAGCCGAGCGTCCGGCTGCGGAACTCGTAGGAAATATAGAAGCCGACGTTGCTGGCGCCCTCACCCAGGTCCTCGAAAGTCCAGGTATTTTCCAGATGCTTGAACGGCCCGTCAAGATATTCCACCAGGATAGTGCGCTCATCGGGACGCAATTCCACGCGGCTGGTGAAGGTTTCCTTGAAAAGCTTGTAGGCCACGGTCATGTCGGCGACCAGAACGGTGTTCCCGTTCTCGAGTTCCTTCCGCCCGCGAACCTGCAGATCCTGGCACAACGGCACGAACTGCGGATACTGTTCCACATCCGCGACCAGACGAAACATGTCGTCGGCGTTGTGAGCGACCTTGTGATTGGATGAATAACTGGGCATTCAGTTCGTCTGACCGTGTTGCAATCCGTATCTAGTGATCTCAGCGTCCGAGCCTGGCCATGCGGGCGGCGCGCAGATCCGCGAAATCCTCTCCGGCATGATGCGAGGAACGGGTCAGCGGGCTGGCGGAGACCTTCAGAAAGCCCTTGGCGTAGGCAATGCGCTCATAGCCCTTGAATTCTTCCGGTGTAACGAATGACAGAACCGGATGATGCTTCTTTGACGGCTGAAGATACTGACCGATGGTCAGGAAATCCACGTCTGCGGCGCGCAGATCGTCCATCAGCTGAAGGACTTCGTTACGCTCTTCTCCGAGGCCGACCATGATGCCGGACTTGGTGAACATTTCAGGATCCAGCTCCTTCGCCTTCTGAAGAATGCGGATCGAATGGAAATAGCGCGCGCCGGGACGAACTTTCAGATATTTCGACGGCACTGTTTCAAGATTGTGATTGAAGACATCGGGCTTCGCTTCGACCACGATCTCCAGCGCGCCCTCCTTGCGCAGGAAATCCGGGGTCAGCACTTCAACAGTCGTTGAAGGCGAGGTCTTGCGTATGGCGCCGATCACATCGGCAAAATGCCTGGCGCCGCCGTCGTCAAGGTCGTCCCGGTCCACGGATGTGACGACAACATGTTCCAGTCCCATGGCCGCCACGGCATCCGCAACGCCCTGAGCCTCATTGGTGTCAACGGGACCCGGCATGCCCGTGCGCACATTGCAGAAAGCGCAGGCGCGCGTGCAGGTGTCGCCCAGGATCATGAAACTGGCGTGTTTCTTGGACCAGCATTCGCCGATATTCGGGCAGCCTGCTTCTTCGCACACTGTCACAAGATTGTTTGCGCGAACCACCTCTTGGGTTTCGCGGTAGACCGGCGACGTCGGCGCCTTGACACGGATCCACTTGGGCTTGCGCTGCACCGGATTGTCCGGGCGGTGCGCCTTTTCCGGGTGGCGCGGACGCGCCTCGGACTTTTCCTGCGGGCGATTGAGCGTATCGACGATCGTAACCATGCAACTTACCTGTCGTTATTCCCTTGAAAGGTCAAGTCTCAAACCCAATTGCCAGCTATGTTCCAACTGCAGAACTCACAAGAGTTTCGAGCCGCTGCCTGGCTTTCTCGGACAGCGGTTGGGATTTGCGCGTTGCCTCATTCATCTGAACGGCCACCGTTACGGCCCGCGCGACAGGCACGCCGTCCTGAAACACGCACTGAAAGAGCCGGAACGAGCTGCGCCCGACTTCACTCACCGCCGTGCCGATTTCAACGTCTCCGGGCCAGTTGACCTCGGCCAGGAAATCCATTTCCAGGCGGGCAATCACAAAGGCAGCGCCCTCGTCCGCTAGAGCTTCCCGATAAAGAAGATCGACGCGGCCTGTCTCCAGAAAGGTGGAAAAAACCGCGTTGTTCACATGGCCCTGGCGGTCCGTATCCCGATAGCGAAGCTTGTCGCTCGTCCGGAGCGGAAAGGCTTCTATCCCGGCGTCGTTGGCACCCGCCGTTGTCACTTGAACATCTTCTTCCAGATGAACAGAAACAGGATGGCCCCCAGCACGGAAATGATCAGCCGGTCCAGGATCCCTCCGGTTACGTTCAAATTGAGGATGGAAGCAAGCTCACCCCCGATCAGCGCCCCGACGAGGCCGACAACGAGGCTTCCGAGGAAGCCTCCTCGGCTGTTGAGCACCCTGTGGGCAACTGCGCCTGCGATGAGGCCGATGATAACCGTGATGATCAATCCCATCGCAGCAGTCTCCGTAATCCAATCAGGCCAGCAGCCGCGCAATCAGCACGACGACAATCGCACCGATGGCAGCCACGACGATCTCAGTCACATAGGCGTTTCCGAGGTTCAGATTGATCCCCGCAATCCTGAAGAGGAAACCGCCGACGAATGCACCGATCAAACCAGTAATGAGGTAACGCACCAATCCGCCGCCGCCAACGACGACACTTGCCAGCCAGCCGGCCAGGATGCCGATAACGATCCAGATCAGAATTGATTTTACGTCCATGACTGAAACCTCCCGTTTGCCCGAAACGGACAGCTTCACGTTGCCGTAAATGCTGTCCGAATCTGTAGTTCCCTACCCCAAGTCCGATCCGCGGACATGCCTACATGTTCAGCACACGGCCATAGGCATCGAGTACGGATTCCTTCATCATTTCAGAAAGGGTCGGATGCGGGAACACCGTGTGCATCAGATCCTCTTCCGTCGTCTCCAGGTTCATGGCGACAACGTATCCCTGTATGAGTTCGGTCACTTCCGCGCCGACCATATGCGCCCCGAGCAACTGACCGGTCTTCGCGTCGAAGATTGTCTTGATCAGACCTTCCGGCTCACCCAGGGCAATCGCCTTGCCGTTGCCCATGAACGGAAAACGACCGACCTTGATGTCATATCCGGCTTCTTTCGCCTTCGGTTCCGTGAGGCCGACGGAAGCGACCTGCGGATTGCAATAGGTGCATCCCGGGATCATCGACTTGTCCATCGCGTGCACATCCTTGCCAGCGATCTTCTCGACACAGATCACGCCCTCATGCTCGGCCTTGTGAGCCAGCATCGGGGGCCCTGCCACGTCGCCGATCGCATAGATGCCCGGTACGTTGGTGCGGCCGAAGCCATCGATCACGACGCAGCCCCGATCGGTCTTGACGCCAAGATCCTCCAGACCAAGATTTTCGATGTTTCCGACGACCCCGACCGCGGAAATCAACTTTTCGGCCTTCAGGTCCTGTTTCTTGCCGTCCTTGGTCTCGACCGTGGCAGTCACGCCGCCGGAACCCTTCTTGACGGAGGAAACCTTGGCTTCGAGCAGGAACTTGATGCCCTGCTTTTCCATCATCTTCTTTGCCATAACGGAGATTTCCGGATCTTCGACCGGCATGATGTTCGCCATCATCTCGATGACCGTCACGTCCACACCCATGGTGCGGTAGAAGGAGGCGAACTCGATGCCGATGGCGCCGGAGCCCATGACGATCAGCGACTTCGGCATCGCCGGCGGCACCATGGCCTCGAAATAGGTCCAGATGTCCTTGCCGTCCGGCTCGATACCCGGAATGGCGCGCGGACGCGCACCGGTCGCCACGATGATATGCTTGGCCTTGTAGATGCCCTCCCCCTTGGTGCCTTTCGGTGCCGGGTGCTGAGGTTCCATGGCCTTCTTGGAAGTCTTGGAAACGGTGACTTCACCCGCCTTGGTGACCTTGCCTTCGCCCCACAGGATATCGACCTTGTTCTTCTTCATCAGAAAGCCGATGCCGCCGTTGAGCTGACCGGACACCCCGCGCGAACGCTTGACCACGGCACTCGCATCGAAAGAGATCTTCTCCGCCGACAGGCCGTAATCCTTGGCATTCTGCATGAAGTGGTAGATCTCGGCGGAACGAAGCAGCGCCTTGGTCGGTATGCAGCCCCAGTTGAGACAAATGCCGCCCATGTGCTCGCGTTCGACGATTGCGGTCTTGAAGCCCAGCTGGGCAGACCGTATCGCGGTCACGTAACCGCCCGGACCGGATCCGATGATGATCACATCGTAGTTGGTATCAGCCATGGTGTGTTCCCCGGCGAAAGAAGTCATCGTTGACAACGGCGCGGCAGGGTGCCGCGCCGGAGGGCTGCTTCAGACAAGCATGCTCATCGGATTTTCGATGTAGCCCCTGAACGCGCCAAGCACGGACGCCCCGAGCGCACCGTCCACGCAACGGTGGTCAGTGGAGAGCGTCACGCTCATGACGGTGGCCACGGCCAGTTCGCCGTCCTTGACCACGGCACGCTGTTCCCCTGCACCGATCGCCAGAATGGTGGCATGCGGCGGGTTCACCACGGCTGAGAAGTTCTTCACACCCATCATGCCCATGTTGGAAACAGCCGTCGTGCCGCCCTGGTATTCTTCCGGCTTCAGCTTGCGTTCCTTCGCCCGCTTGCCGAGGTCCTTCATCTCGTTGGAGATGACGGACAGCGACTTTTCTTCCGCGCGCCGGATGATCGGGGTAATGAGACCGCCCGGGATCGACACGGCAACACCGACATCGGCATGCTTGTGCATCACCATGTCGCTATCGGTCCAGGACACGTTTGCATCGGGCACGTCACGAAGCGACAGCGCCAGTGCCTTGATGATCATGTCGTTGACCGAAAGCTTGTAGGCAGGTTTGTCGTCCTTGTCCTTCGAAGCCGAGTCGTTCAGCTGCGCCCGCAGCGCCAGAAGCGCGTCCAGCTCACAATCCACGGTAACGTAGAAATGCGGGATGGTCTGTTTGGACTCCGTCAGACGCTTGGCGATGGTCTTGCGCATGCCGTCATGCTGCACGAGCTCGTAAGAGCCTTCCTCGAAAAGTTTCAGCACTTGATCGGCAGACTGACCTGCCGCCGGAGCCGCGGCCGCCTTGGGAGCTTCGGCCGCCGCCGGAGCCGCCTTGCCGGTACCTGCGGCAAGTGCCGCCTCGATATCGCGCTTGACGATCCGCCCATGCGGGCCGGAACCGGACAAGGCCTTCAGGTCGAGGCCATTCAACTGGGCCAGACGGCGCGCCAGAGGCGAGGAAAAAATCCGCTCTCCGCCCGAGGTCTTCGGTGCCGGAACCGGATCGCTCACAGCCTTGGCACCGACTTCTATCGCCGGCGCGCTGTTGGGAACCGCAGGAACTTTGTCGGCACTTGGTGCAGCGGCAGATGCACCGCCGCCACCGGACGTATCGATCGCGCCGGCATCCTCACCGTCTTCCAGAAGCACGGCGATCAACGCGTTGACCTTCACCCCGGCAGTGCCCTCGGGCACGACGATCTTGCCGACCGTGCCTTCGTCCACCGCTTCGACTTCCATCGTGGCCTTGTCGGTTTCTATCTCGGCGATGACATCGCCGGCGGAAACCTTGTCGCCTTCCTTGACCAGCCACTTGGCCAGGTTGCCCTCCTCCATGGTCGGAGAAAGGGCCGGCATGGTGATATTGATTGGCATGTCCGTCTCCCGCGCCTCAGGCTGTATAGGTTACGGCTTTGACCGCATCGATGACTTCACCGACATTCGGCAGCGCCAGCTTTTCCAGGTTTGCCGCATAAGGCATCGGAACGTCCTTGCCGGTCACGCGAGCAATCGGTGCATCGAGATAATCGAACGCTTTCTCCTGCACCTGGAAGGCGATTTCCGACGAGACCGAACACATCGGGAAAGCCTCTTCCACGGTGACGAGTCGGCCTGTCTTGCGCACCGAAGCCAGAACCGTGTCGATATCCAGCGGACGGATCGTGCGCAGATTGACGACTTCTGCCGAAATCCCCATTCCGGCCAGCTCTTCAGCAGCCTTCATGGCGTAGGTCATGCCTATGCCCCAGGACACCAGCGTGACGTCCGTTCCACCGCGCTCGATCTTCGCCTTGCCGATCGGCAGGACAAAATCGTCCATGTCCGGGATCTCGAAGGAATGCCCGTAGAGGATTTCATTTTCCAGGAAGATGACGGGATTCGGATCGCGAATTGCGGCTTTCAGCAGCCCCTTGGCGTCCGCTGCCGAGTAGGGCTGGACCACCTTGAGGCCTGGCACATGCGCAAACCAGGCGGCATAGTCTTGCGAGTGCTGCGCACCGACGCGGGCAGCCGCACCGTTCGGACCACGGAAGACGATCGGTGCGCCCATCTGGCCACCGGACATATACAGCGTCTTGGCGGCGGAGTTGATGATCTGGTCCATCGCCTGCATGGCAAAGTTGAAGGTCATGAATTCGACGATCGGCCGAAGACCCGCCATCGCCGCACCGACACCAAGACCGGCAAAGCCATGTTCGGTGATCGGTGTATCGATCACGCGCTTGTCGCTGAACTCGGCCAGAAGGCCCTGGGTGATCTTGTAGGCGCCCTGGTATTCGGCGACTTCCTCACCCATCACGAAGACATCCCCGTCCCGGCGCATCTCTTCCGCCATTGCGTCTCGCAAGGCTTCGCGCACGGTGGAGCTCTTCATCGAAGTGCCTGCCGGAACCTCCGGGTCTTCCGCCGTTTCCGGGGCAGGAGCTTGAGGCGTCGGTGCGGAGGCAACCGCCGGAGCACTCGCCGCTTCCTGTTTGGCCGGGGCTGCCTCGGCAGCCGGCGCGGAAGCTGCAGCGTCTATCGCGCTTGCATCTTCACCCTCGGCCAGAAGGATGGCGATCTTCTCGTTGACCTTGACCGCATCGGTGCCTTCGGCAACCAGGATCTTGCCGAGCGTGCCTTCATCGACCGCTTCGACTTCCATGGTGGCCTTGTCGGTTTCAATTTCGGCGATCACATCGCCTGCACTCACGGTATCGCCCTCTGACTTGAGCCATTTGGCGAGTTTACCTTCTTCCATTGTCGGCGAGAGAGCCGGCATCAAAATGTCGATCGGCATGATATACCCCCGCTTTAAATCAAGATATCGGTGTAAAGTTCAGACGCGTCCGGTTCCGGATCTGTCTGCGCGAATTCGGCCGCTTCCGCGACACGCGCCCGGACATCCTTGTCGATGCCCTTCAGATCGTCTTCGGACGCCCAATTCTTCTCGATAAGGCGCTTGCGCACCTGCTCGATCGGGTCATGCTCGGTACGCATCTTCTGAACTTCGTCCTTGGAGCGGTACTTCGCCGGGTCGGACATGGAATGACCGCGATAACGGTAGGTGATCATCTCGAGAATGTAGGGCCCCTTGCCGGAGCGGCACCATTCCAGCGCCTTCGCGCCCGCCGCACTGACGGCACGCACGTCCATGCCGTCAACCTGCTCGCCCGGAATACCGAAGGATTCGCCGCGCTTGGAGAGATCGGTCGTGGCCGAAGCACGGGCAACGCTGGTTCCCATGCCGTATTTGTTGTTCTCGATCACGTAAACGACCGGCAGCTTCCACAGCTCGGCCATGTTGAAGCTCTCGTACACCTGGCCCTGGTTGGAGGCACCGTCGCCGAAGAACGCCATAGCGACATTGCCGTTCTCACGGTACTTGTTGGCGAATCCGAGCCCCGTTCCAAGCGGCACCTGCGCCCCGACGATGCCGTGACCGCCGTAGAAGTGCTTTTCCTTGGAAAACATGTGCATCGAACCGCCCTTGCCTTTCGACAAGCCGCCACGGCGCCCGGTCAGCTCGGCCATGACGCCTTTCGGATCGAGGTCCATTGCCAGCATATGACCATGGTCGCGGTAACCGGTTATCATCTGGTCACCGTCCTTCTTGGCCATCTGCAGGCCAACGACGACGGCTTCCTGACCGATGTACAAATGACAAAATCCGCCGATGAGGCCCATGCCGTACAACTGTCCGGCTTTTTCCTCAAATCGGCGGATCAGAAGCATTTCTCGGTAAGCGTGAAGTTCCTGGTCCTTATCGAACTCGGCGATCGCAGGCTCGGCCTTCTTGGCGGAGCTACGGGTCCGGCTGGTGCTCTTGGAGCTAGCGGAGGTGGTCTTTGATGTTGCGGCCATTACCCTCATCTCGACGTGGCGTTTCCCCTAAGACGTGTAGCAGCAACTTATCCTGTTGCCGCTGTCAATCCAATCCATCTATCTCGCAATGCGAAATCCGGATACATTGTTGTATCCGTTACTGGAATTAATTTTTAACTGGATTTGAGTTAAGGGGAGATTATGAACTGAAATTCAGTTTATCTCGTAACGGTGACCGGGTCTCAGGACGACCAGTTCATTGCTGTGCACCACATTGAGATTGAGCCGGGCGCGTTCGTCCAGCATATCCGGATCGAGGCTCTCCGGACGCAGCAGGCTGACCCGTGCGTGAAGCTCCTGCCGTTCGGCGGCGAGTGCTGCAAGTTCGGTTTCCAGCTCGGAGACCTGCCGCTCGATCATGGCGCGACCGACCAGTCCCAATTCGCCATTCATGGCATGAAAACCGAAATAGCCGAGCGCTGCAATGGCGATTGCAGGCGTAATCAACCGGCGGAATACGGACTTTTTTCTCTGACGCGTGGCTGCTCGGGGCACTCTTGGACCTTAACGCTGAACTCGTGGCCTCTTTATCCGCTTACTATGCGGCCTTAGGTTTAATAGAGTCTTGCGAAAGCCGTTCAAATGCACGCAAATATTGTGACCGGCCTGGAGCACTGCCGTGAATTCGATGAAGTCCCAACGCAAGGAAATGGTGCTTCGGCAGCTTGAAGGCCGCGGCATCCGGGACGGGCGCGTCCTTGCCGCCATGCGCAAGGTTCCCCGGCACCTTTTCGTGCCCGCCGAACAGCAGGCCGCTTCATATAATGACGGCCCCTTGCCGATCGGTTTCGGCCAGACCATTTCCCAACCCTATATCGTTGCGCTGACATGCGAATTGCTGGACCTTTCCGGTGACGGCAAGGTGCTGGAGATCGGCGCGGGCTGCGGCTACGCAGCGGCCGTACTGGCGGAACTTGCCGAGGAGGTCTTCACGATAGAACGCATGCCGGAACTGGCTGAGCTCGCGAAAGAAAATCTCGTAAAAGCGGGCTATCCGGATGTTCGCGTGGTCTGCGCCGACGGCAGCCTGGGGTATCCCGACGAAGCCCCTTTCGATGCTATCGCCGTTGCGGCCGGCGCACCGGCCCCTCCCGACCACCTGAAGCAACAGCTCAAGATCGGCGGCCGGCTGGTTGTTCCGGTCGGCTCGAACAGCCGGTATCAGGAGCTTTTGAAAATAACACGCCTGTCAGACACCGACTACGAGACGATATCCCATGGAGAGGTCGCCTTCGTACCGTTGGTCGGCGCGGGAGGCTGGCCGGACGAAGGATACTGAGCAAAGTGGATTCGCTGTTAAAGTGAAGCCACCGCAATCCCTCCCCTAGGCCGCCGCCAGCCGCGCCAGCTTGGTCAGAACCGTCGCGGTTCCCTTCAGCCGGTCGTCCGTCTTCTCCCAATCCCTTGTCAGCACCACCTTCTGGTCCGGCCGGATCTTGGCGAGAATGCCCTGTTCGGCAATATAGGAGACCAGCCCGGCCGGATTGGCGAATTCGCTGTTGCGGAAGGTGATGACGATGCCTTTCGGCCCGGCGTCGACCTTTTCAACGTTCGATTTGCGGCAAAGCCCCTTGATATAGACAATCTTGAGAAGATGCTGGACCTCGTCCGGCAGCGGGCCGAACCGGTCGATCAGCTCCGCACCGAAGGAATCGATTTCTTCCGCTTCCGTTACATCCCCCAGGCGCCTGTAGAGCTGCAGGCGCAGCTGCAGATCGGCGACATAACTCTCCGGAATCAGGACAGGCGTGCCGATATTGATCTGCGGAGACCATTGCTCCTCACCGGCTTCGACACCGCCATCCTTCAGTTGGGCAACCGCTTCCTCCAGCATCTGCTGGTAAAGCTCGAAGCCGACTTCCTTGACATGGCCGGACTGCTCCTCGCCGAGCAGGTTCCCTGCCCCGCGGATGTCGAGGTCATGACTGGCGAGCTGGAAGCCCGCGCCAAGCGTTTCAAGCGACTGCAGCACCTTCAGCCTGCGCTCCGCCGTCGCCGTCAGCGTCTTGTTCGCCGGAACGGTAAACAGCGCATAGGCTCTGGTTTTGGACCGCCCGACCCGTCCGCGCAACTGATAGAGCTGCGACAGGCCGAACATGTCGGCCCGATGGACAATCAGCGTGTTCGCCGTGGGAATATCCAGACCGGACTCGACGATCGTGGTCGAGAGCAGAACATTGTACTTGCCTTCGTAGAAGGCATTCATCACGTCCTCAAGTTCCGTTGGCGGCATCTGGCCATGGGCGACCGCAACCTTGAGCTCCGGAACGTTTTCATTGAGGAATTCCAGCCGCTCCGCCAGATCGGCCAGCCGTGGACAGACATAAAAACTCTGGCCGCCCCGATAGTGCTCCCGCAGCAGGGCTTCGCGCACCACCAGCGGGTCGAAGGGCGAAACGAAGGTGCGCACGGCAAGCCGGTCCACCGGCGGCGTCGCGATCAGCGACAGTTCACGCACGCCTGTCAGCGCCAGCTGCAGGGTCCGCGGAATGGGCGTTGCAGACAGGGTCAACACATGGACGTCCGACTTCAGCTCCTTCAGCCGTTCCTTGTGCTTGACGCCGAAGTGCTGCTCCTCGTCGATGATCAGCAGGCTGAGATCGCGAAACTGGATCGATTTGCCGAGCAGAGCATGGGTACCGATCACGATATCGACGGAACCGTCCGCAAGACCTTTTTTGGTCTCAGTGAGCTGCTTTGCCGGGACGAGACGCGAGGCATGGGCGACGTTGATCGGCAGGCCGTGAAAACGTTCGGAAAACGTCTTGAAGTGCTGGCGCGCCAGGAGCGTCGTCGGCACGACCACCGCCACCTGCCGGCCGGACATCGCCGTGAGAAACGATGCGCGCAGCGCAACTTCGGTCTTGCCGAATCCCACATCGCCGCAGACCAGCCGATCCATCGGCCGGCCGGAGGCAAGGTCGTCGAAAACCGCGTCGATAGCGGAAAGCTGGTCGTCCGTTTCCTCATAAGGAAAGCGCGTTGAAAATTCGTCGTAGACCCCTTCCGGTGTCTCCACCACAGGCGCAGTTTTCAGCGCACGCGCGGCAGCAGTCTTGATAAGTCCGTCGGCGATTTCCAGAATGCGTTTCTTGAGTTTCGCCTTGCGCGCCTGCCAGGCGCCGCCGCCCAGCTTGTCGAGCTGGGCTTCCTGGTCTTCCGACCCGTAACGGGACAGAAGCTCGATATTTTCAACCGGCAGATACAGCTTGTCGCCGCCCGCGTACTGAAGTTCCAGACAGTCATGCGGTGCACCCACTGCCTCAATGGTCTTCAGCCCGATGAAACGGCCGATGCCGTGTTCGAGATGGACGACCAGGTCCCCTTCCGAAAGCCCCGTCGCCTCGGTGATGACATTGGCGCCCTTGGCTTTCCGGCGCGATTTGCGCACCAGCCGGTCACCCAGAATGTCTTGTTCACCGATGAAGGCGATGTCCTTGAGCTCGAACCCGTGTTCGATCCCCAGAATGCACAGGCCCGAGGTGTTTTTCGGAAGGGCTTCGACTTGCGTGAGGGTATCGACTTGCCTCACCGATCCAAGACCGTGATCGTCGAGGATCTGCCCAAGCCGGTCCCGGGAGCCTTCCGACCAGCAGGCAATGACGGTTTTCTTGCCTGTCTTCTGCAAGTCGCGCACATGAACGGTCAGCGCATCGAAGATGTTGATATCGCCGGCAGCACGCTCGGCGGCAAAACTGCGCCCCTGGCGGCCACCGAGTTCGATAACAGTCTTCCCGCTTCCTGGAGGCGGCGTGAACGGATCGAGGGAGGCACTGGCCCGGTCTGCAATTGCCGCCGTCCATTCCTTCTCGGTGATATAGAGACTGTCGGGCGCAACCGGCATGTAAGGCACGGTACCGGCGGCAGATCCCATTTCGCGGGCGTCCTGCCGGGCCTTGTAATATTCGTTGACCTGTTCGAAGCGTTCGTGCGCCGCGTCCGATGCATTGGCGTCGAGCACCAGGGGCGCATCGCCGATATAGTCGAACAGCGTTTCCAGCCTGTCGTGAAAAAGCGGCAGCCAGTGCTCCATCCCGGCATACCGGCGGCCTTCGCTGATTGACTGGTAGAGCACGTCTTCCCGGCTCGCTGCGCCGAAATTCGCCAGATAGGAGCGGCGGAAGCGGGAAATCGCCTCTTCCGACAAGACCACTTCGCTCATCGGCACCAGATCGAGCCGCTTCAACTGCCGGGACGTTCTCTGGGTTTCGGCATTGAAGGACCTGATCGACTCAAGCGTATCGCCGAAGAAATCCAGGCGAACCGGTTCTTCGGCTCCCGGCGCGAACAGGTCGACGATACCGCCGCGCACGGCATATTCGCCGGTCTCGCGCACCGTCGGCGTGCGTGAAAAGCCGTTCATCTCCAGCCAACTGGAAATGGCTGTCATGTCGATCTGGTTACCCGGAGCCATGGAGAAGGTCTGTTCGGCCATGAAGGACCGCTCGGGCATCCGCTGAGTGGCAGCATTCAACGTGGTCAGAAGGATCGTCTTTTTGCCGCCATCGATACCACGGGCAAGTTGCCCCAAAGCCAGAAGCCGTCGCGCACTGATGGCCGAATTGGGCGAGACCCGATCATAAGGCAGGCAGTCCCAGGCCGGAAGCTGCAGGATTTCGGCATCGGGATCGAAAAAACTCAGCGCTTCGCTGACCATCGCCATGCGGGTGGCGTCGCGGGCGACAAACACGAGCGCCAGCCCCTTGGCCCCGCTTTCAGCCAGAAGTCGCGCCAGTGCATAGCTTTCAGCCCCATCGGGCACGCCGGCCAGCGTGACGTTGGCCTGGTCTTTGAGCAGGCTGTCAAACACGGATGTCTGTCCTTGTTGGTATTATGTGACGTTTCCGGCAGCGCCGGAGATCTTGTGATAGGCAATGATCCGTCGGTAAAGCGGTCCGTCCCACTCCCCGGGCAAAGGCGTACGGCCGGTCATCCAGGCATAAAGATCCTGATCGTTGGCGGTCAGAAGATGCTCCAATTCGCGGATCTCGTCTTCCGTCAGCCTGTCGATCTCGGCATTGGCAAAGCCGCCGAGCAGAAGATCCATCTCCTTCATGCCCCGGTGCCAGCACCTGAACAGGATCTTCTTGAGCCTCGGGTCTCGTACCTGGGAGGACGTATCGGTGTTGCTGCCGGAGGGCTCGGACATGAAAAACCTAACTGGAACTGATGGGCGGCACTCAAAAGACAGTCTTCTTCTCGACAGGAGAGCCGGCCCGGGAGCGATCTTGCCGGATATATAACGCCAGTGTTCCGGCTTGTCAGCGTCCGAGTTCACAGAATGTTCCGATTGTTGCGCACCAAGGCGGCTTCATGGCAGAACTGTCCCCCGGCCATGTTTGCCGATCCTGCCTGCCTACATCCAGAGGTTTGACGCTGAACATGCGCCCGCCGGTCCTTGATCCCCTGTTTGCTCCCGTCTCGACGATTCCCGGGATCGGACCGAAAATCGCCAAACTGGTATCCGGACTGGTCGGAAGTCAGCCGGAGCGGGATGCGACCGTCGCCGATCTCCTGTTTCACTTGCCCCACAGCCTGATCGACCGGCGCCACACGCCCGGCATCGCCTATTCGGAAAACGGTGACATCGTCACTCTGGACGTCACCATCGGCCGGCACATGGCCCCGCCCCGCAATTCCCGGGCGCCTTACCGGATTTCCGCACACGACGAGACGGGTCAGATCACCTTCGTGTTTTTCCACTCGCGCCTGGACTGGCTGCAGAAAACCTTTCCCGAAGGCGAAAGACGGATCGTTTCCGGCAAGGTCGAATGGTTCAACGAGCGCCCGCAGATGGTTCATCCGGATTATTCGCTGAAGCCGGACGAAGCCGAGCAGATGCCGACGATCGAGCCGGTCTACCCGCTGACGGCGGGCCTGGCCGCCAAGACGATGCAAAAAGCCGTGAAAGCCGCGCTGGACAAGGTGCCCCAGCTTCCGGAGTGGATGAACGAGGCTTATCTGCACAAGACAGGGTGGCCGGATTTCGCAGACGCCCTGCGGACCGTCCACCTGCCCAAGGAGCGCAGCGACATCGAGCCTGCCTCCCCTTATGTGCAACGTCTTGCCTATGACGAACTGCTGGCGAGCCAGCTCGCCCTCGCGATGGTTCGGGCGCATATGCGCACGCTCGGCGGAATTGCCCGTTCACCAAGCGGGGCCATGCAGCAGGCGGTGATCGATGCCCTGCCGTTCCAGCTCACCGGCAGCCAGCAAACCGCTATCCGGGAAATCAACGAGGATCTCGCCACGCCGGTGCGCATGTTGCGACTGCTGCAGGGGGATGTCGGCTCCGGCAAGACCGTTGTCGCCCTCGCTGCCCTTGCACAGGTCATTGAAACAGGAGCCCAGGGCGCGCTGATGGCGCCGACTGAAATTCTCGCCCGCCAGCATTTCGCTTCCATGGCGCCGCTCTGCGAAAAAGCCGGCATTCGCCTCGCCCTGATGACTGGCAAGGACAGCCAGAAGGACAGGCGCCTTCGGCAGGCGCAGCTGGACGCCGGCGAGATCGACCTTGTGGTCGGCACCCATGCCCTGTTTCAGGGCCCCGTGACCTTCCGCAACCTCGGCCTGGTCGTCGTCGATGAGCAACACCGCTTCGGCGTCCACCAGCGTCTCGCGCTTTCCTCCAAGGGTCAGGGTGTCGACGTTCTCGTCATGACCGCCACCCCGATCCCGCGCACCCTGGTGCTGACCTGTTTCGGCGACATGGATGTCTCGAAACTGACCGACAAGCCCGCGGGCCGCAAACCCGTTGCGACCGTATCCGTGTCGCTGGACCGGCTGGACGAAATCATCACGCGGGTCGGTGCGGCCACCGCCGAGGGGCAAAAGATCTATTGGGTGTGCCCGCTCGTTGAGGAATCGGAAAAGATCGACCTGGCAGCCGTCGAAGAGCGCCACCGGGTTCTGGAACATATCCTGAGACAGCGGGTTGCCCTGGTTCACGGCCGGATGAGCGCGGACGAAAAGGACGCCGCCATGTCGGACTTCAAATCCGGCGCGTGCAAAATTCTCGTCGCGACCACGGTGATTGAAGTCGGGGTCGATGTGCCGGATGCAACCATTATCGTGATCGAACATGCGGAACGTTTTGGACTTGCCCAGCTTCACCAGTTGAGAGGCCGCGTCGGTCGCGGCGACAAACCGTCCTCCTGCGTGCTGCTTTACAAAGGCCCACTCGGCGAAACTGCGGGCGCGCGTCTCAACATCATGCGCCAGACAAACGATGGTTTCCTGATTGCAGAAGAAGACCTGAAGTTGCGCGGTGGCGGTGAAATCCTCGGCACGCGGCAATCGGGAACGCCCGGCTTCAGGATAGCCCGGGCGGAGGATCATGCCGACCTGATGGAAGTCGCCCGCGACGATGCCCGTCTGATCCTGGAAACCGATCCGGATCTCAATTCGGACCGAGGCAAGGCCCTTCGCTGCCTGCTCTATCTCTTTGGACGCGACGCCGCCATCCGCCTGTTGCGAGCCGGCTGATCAGGCGTCCTCGGACGTTCTCATCTTTTTCAGTTTCGAAGGATCGGCGATCGCGTCTTCGAGAATATCCGGGTATTTCGGACTGACGAGACCCGCCGAAATCACCAGCTTGGCGGCATCCTCGACGCTCATGTCGAGTTCGACAACATCTTCCTTGGGAACGAACAGCAGGAACCCGGAGGTCGGGTTCGGAGTGGTCGGCAGGAAAACCGAGACCGTATCCGCGGAATCTTTCAGGCGCCTTTCGACTTCTCCCTTGGTATCGGTGGAAATGAACACGATCGCCCATAGCCCTCGCCGGGGATACTCTATCAGCGCAGCCTTCGTAAAACTGCTACCCCTCTGATCAAGTACCGTCTCAAAGATCTGCTTCAAGCCGCTGTATATGTTACGAACAAGCGGCATGCGCCCGACGATGTTCTCACCGACCGAAATCAGGCTGCGGCCGAGAAAATTGGCTGCAAGAAAGCCGACGATGGTCAGAACGAAGAACGCGACGATCAATCCGAAGCCCGGAATGGGAAACGGCAGGTAGGTATCGGGATTGTAGATCTTCGGCACGAAGGGCTTCACCCAGCCGTCAACCCATTTGATGATCGTCCACGTCAGCCAAAGTGTAATTCCGATTGGGCCGGTGATCACCAGGCCGGTCAGGAAATAGTTGCGCAAACGCGTGGCCGCCCCGGGGCGATGGCCTTTTATCTGCGGTTCGTCTGATTTATGTTTGTTTCGGTTCATGGGTGAAACCCGCTCGAAGCCCTTTTGACGTTTGTCTTTTCACCAGACCGCACTTAGATAAGCATCTTAAGCCCGGCGCGGTATCCTTCGCATGATTTATTTTTCAGCGATTTAAGCGAAATTTGCCGGAATCGGAGGCAGACTTGCGGCGCACCACATTCAAAATCCTCGGAACCGGATTTGCGGGGATTGGAATTGCCGGTGCGTTTTTGCCGATCCTGCCGAGTACCATCTTTTTCATCCTGGCGGCAGCCTGTTTCGCACGCTCCTCACCTGAACTCGAAAAAAGACTGCTGAACCATCCTGTCTTCGGCCCGCCGGTGATCGCCTGGCGGGAGCATGGCGCGATCCCGGTCAAGATCAAGATGGTCGCGTTTGCCGGCATGGTCTTCGGCTATGCGGTGTTCTATCTGACCGTCAACCCCGGCCTGTGGCTGGCCTTGCTCGTCGCCGTCTTCATGACTGGATCGGCAATTTACGTTCTCAGCCGCCCGTCCGGGCCGGACAACGACGGATCTAATTGTCCGGAATGAGCCGTTTTCCGAGCGGGACCGCAGCTTCCTCGGCATATCCAAGCTGTTCGTAAAACCGCTTCACACCTTCGTTCCCCCGACGCACGAACAGGTTCACCTTGGGACAGCCGAGTCCGAGGAGAAAGTCTTCGCAGTGGGCCATGAGCATCTGCCCGAGGCCTCCGGTCTGATGTGCCGGATCAATGCTGAGATAATAGATCGAGCCGCGATGACCGTCATAACTGACCATTACCGATCCAATGACCTTCCCGTTCAGCAAGAGCACCGGAAAAGCGCCGTTGCGGTCCGTAAGCTTGCGGTCAATATCTTTGTCTGGGTCGTTCCAGGGCCGGGTCAGACCGCATTTCTCCCACAAGGCAATCACCTCTCCCCGAAACCGCTCCTCGAACGGGACGATCCTGGGACCTTCACCGTTTCCCACCGTTTATTCCACCGTGACCGACTTTGCCAGATTGCGCGGTTGATCGACGTCGGTCCCCATGAAGACGGCCGTATGATAGGCGATCATCTGCACGGGAAGCGCATAGATGATCGGCGCGACGATGTCGGACATCTCCGGCATGATAACGACATTCTGTGCCGCATTGCCGCTCTCCGACGCTCCGAGGGCATCCGTTATGAGAACGATCCGGCCACCGCGAGCCGCAACTTCCTGCATGTTGGAGACAGTTTTTTCGAAGATGGCGTCATGCGGTGCGATGACAAAAACCGGCATGTTTTCATCGATCAATGCAATCGGCCCGTGCTTGAGTTCACCAGCCGCATAGCCTTCCGCGTGAATGTAGGAAAGCTCCTTGAGCTTCAGGGCGCCTTCCAGCGCAAGGGGGTAGCTGGTCGACCGACCGAGGTAGAGCGCGTCGGAGGCTTTTGACAGGGGCAGCGCCAGCTTCTCGATGTCACTCTCTGCGGCAAGCGCCTTCAGGGCAAGGCTTGGCACTTCGGTGAGCTCGGCCACCAGTTCCCGTTCCCTTTCGGCCGAAAGCACACCGCGTTCCCGGCCCGCCTGCAGCGCGAGGGCGGCCAGAACGGCAAGCTGGCAGGTAAACGCCTTCGTAGAGGCGACGCCGATTTCCGGACCGGCGATCGTCGGAAAGACCATGTCGGATTCGCGCGCGATGGTGCTTTCCGGCACGTTGACGATCGCACCGATAGCCGCTCCGTTTTCCTTGCAATAGCGCAGCGACGCCAGCGTGTCGGCGGTTTCTCCGGACTGGGAAATGAACAGCGCCGTGTCCCTGCCGCTGACCGGCGTTTCGCGGTAGCGGAACTCGCTGGCGATATCGATCTCAACCGGAAGACGGGCGTATTTTTCGAACCAGTATTTTGAAACCAGCCCCGCCAGATAGGCCGTTCCGCATGCAGTGACGATCAGGCGTGACAGGTTCTTGAAGTTCAGTTGCTCCGCACCGGCCACCCTGGCCTGGTTCGTGCTGTAGTCGAAATAGCGCGACAGCGTGTGTCCGAGAACTTCCGGCTGTTCGTGGATTTCCTTGGCCATGAAGTGCTTGTAGTTGCCCTTGTCCATCAGGCTGGAGGTGACCGCCGACTTTGCTTCCGGACGCTCGACCGGCTGGTTGTTCTGATCGAATATCCTGACGCCGGACCGGGTAATCACCGCCCAGTCGCCCTCTTCCAGATAGGTGATGCGATCCGTGAAGGGAGACAGGGCAATCGCGTCCGATCCGAGGAACATTTCACCGTCGCCGTGGCCGATCGCAAGCGGGGACCCCTTGCGGGCGCCGATCAGAAGATCGTCCTCACCGGCAAAGAGCAATGCCAGCGCGAAAGCACCCTTCAGGCGCGGCAGAACCGCGGCGACCGCATCCTGGGCGGACAGGCCGTTCAACATCGCCAGATTGATCAGATGGGCCACGACTTCCGTGTCTGTGTCCGTATCCAGCACGGCCCCGGCTGCAACGATCTCCTCGCGAAGCTCAAGGAAGTTTTCAATGATCCCGTTGTGAACGACGGCCACAGAACCGGCCTGATGCGGATGCGCGTTGCAAACGGTTGGAGCACCATGGGTTGCCCATCGCGTATGGCCAATGCCGGAGTGCCCTTTCAGGGGTGTTTTTTCCAGCACCGCCTCAAGGTTTCGAAGTTTGCCCTCCGCACGGCGCCTGACGAGCGCCCCGTCGACGAGGGTCGCAACCCCAGCGGAATCATATCCCCGGTACTCAAGCCGTTTGAGGGAATCCACGATCCGCGGAGCGGCCTCGACCTTGCCTAGAACACCAATAATTCCACACATGCAGAAAACCTTTTCAAGAACAACCAATCGGCCGCAATGGCTTAGACGACAGCCCGGCGGATACTGAAATCAAACCCTGTTTCAGAACGTGACAGAGGACGGGGCTCCTCGAACCGTTTTCACGATTTTCCGTCTTTTTCCGCCTTGAGCCGCTTGCGCAGATCCTTGGCCTTGCCTTCCCGGACAACCTGTCGCGAGCGCCCGAACGCGAGGGCGTCTTGCGCCACGTCGTCGGTAATGACACTTCCGGCTGCCACGAACACGCCATCGCCAAGATTGACCGGGGCAACCAGCGTCGAGTTGGAGCCGACGAAACTGCCCTCACCGATCTCAGTTTTGTGCTTCAGGAACCCATCGTAATTGCAGGTGATCGTACCTGCGCCGATATTCGATTTGGCCCCGATACTGGCATCACCAATATAGCTGAGGTGATTGGCCTTGGCGCCTGCCCCGAATGTCGCGTTCTTGACTTCGACGAAATTCCCGACGCGAGTATCGGCCCCAAGAACTGCCCCGGGACGCAGACGGGCATAGGGTCCAACGATGCTTCCGGACCCGACAACCGCCCCTTCCAGGTGGCTGAAGGCGCGAATACGCGCCCCGCTTGCCACTTTCACACCGGCACCGAAAACGACATTCTGTTCAACGATCACATCCGCTTCCAGATGCGTATCGTGGGAGAAAAACACGGTCTGCGGCGCCAGGAGCGTGCAGCCGTTGTCCATCGCTGCCCGGCGCATCCTGTCCTGAAAATCAGCTTCGCAGGAAGCAAGCTGCGCCCGTGTGTTGATGCCCTGCGTTTCGGTCTGCGAGCCGATGACCGACACCACATTCAGCCCGCGCCCGTTCGCGATTTCGACGGCATCGGTGAGGTAGTATTCACCCTTGGCGTTATCGTTGCCGATCGCTTCCAGCAGGGAGAGCGCCTGCGACCCAGAAAATCCCATGATGCCGGAATTGCAGAATGTGATCCTGCGCTCTTCCTCCGTGGCATCCTTTTCCTCACGGATGGCCACGAGACAACCGTTTTCTGTCAACAGCCGTCCGTATCCGAACGGATTGCCGGTCTCGAACCCGAGAACCGCGAGATCGGCGCCGTCCGCCAGCGCCTGGCGAACCTTCGCAACCGTTTCAGGCGTCACCAGTGGCGTGTCACCGAAAAGCACGAGAACATCGTCGGCGTCGACTTCAAGCGACGGCTTCGCCGCAAGCACCGCATGTGCGGTGCCGAGCCGCTCATGTTGAACGTGGCAGCGTGCATCGGGGGCCTGTTTGGAAATGAAATCTTCCAATGCTGACGTTTCCGGCCCGATGACAACGCAAATGCGTTCCGAGCCTGCCGTCTTGAGCGCATTGAGAACGTGCCCAACCATCGGCAAGCCGGCGATTTCATGCATGACCTTCGGGAGATCGGACTTCATCCGCGTCCCCAAACCGGCGGCAAGAATGATCGAAAGGCAAGAACGGGCTGTCATGAAAGGTCCAGTGTCATAAATGCAGGCGCAGCAGGATCGATTTGCGCTCTATATGCCCCGATCCACAGAACATTGAAAGATCTGTCTGCCCGCGTACGCTGGTTTGCTTTTCGTTAACCATAATTAACGATTGTTACGCTAACCTTGCTCAGATTCGCCAACAGGATTCGGGAAACAGGCGTCTTGTACGAACCGCTGCCCAAATTGACGCTCCGGGAGATGATCCGGGAAACGATCACGCCTTCGCGTATCGGCCTTTTGTCATGGGCATTTGCGGCAGTAGTCATGGGAACCGTCGGTCTCGCCTCTTTCCAGTTCGGCGGCCAGGCAATGCTGTCGTCGTCCAAAAGAATGTTGACGGGCACCTTCACGCTGCCCCCTGGAGGAGATGTTTCGACGACAGCCTCGATCAGGTCCGTCGGTCCGTCGACGCCGGTAGAAATCATGCGGTTGCCGGGAAACCAGCCTTATGGCGATGCTTCTGGACTGACCCGCAGCCAGATTGAGGTGCTGCAGCGCGAAATCGTCGGCCTGCGCCGCCGCCTGAGCGCCCTGACGGAACAGAATCTGGCCTATTCCACCAGAATTGCCGCACTCGAACAGGAAGCAGCCCAGACCAGAGGTTCCGGGTCAGCGCTTTCCGATGCCGGCAACGACAAGCCCCCGGCCCAGCCCCGTCCGGGCGTGATCCTTACCAAAACTGCCCCGGACACAGGCCCTCTTCAAAGCGTTTCACGCCCGACAATCCCGGCGCCGATTCCAAAAACGGCGGCATCCCGGCGGGAGACCGCCGTTGAGACCGGATCCGTGCAGGCAGCGCCCGCAGAGCTGCAGACCTTGCGGACATCACCGGAGGCCATGCCGCGCCGGATCAGCATCTACCGCGCCCCGGAGCCGGCGGTACCTTTGCCCGGCATCGATATCGACACTCAAGAGCCTGTGCGGATAGTCACGTTGCCCGACGCGGGCGGCAATCCGCAGACAACCGGCTCCATCCCTCCGCAGGATGTGATGCCGCCTCCGGAAGCTTTCAACGCAACGCCCACAAGCCCTCAGCCTGCAGTCATTGCCCCGACCTACCCGGTGGACAAGTCAAAGAGCAGAGGAGGAAGCCAGGTCAAGCGCAGCGATTTTGGCGCGGTGATTGGTCATTTCGAAACAGAGGCGGCCGCAGCCGCGGCCTGGGCGAGATTCAAGGATCAGAACCGAGACCAGGTGCACAACATGCACCCTCTGCTCAGCAGACAATCGGACGGAAAAGGCGGAATTGCTCTCATCGTCGGTCCTTTCGCAAATGCTGCCGATGCTGCTGTCGCGTGCGTGCGTATGCTCGAAGTCACAGCCTTGTGCCGTCCGGCTCTATTCGCGGGTGAGACCCTTGTGACGGCAGCGGAATTCCCCAACACGGCATTCTGATCGCTTAAAGGCACGCAAGGCAGCCTGGTTCAGCCGGACCCAACCACTGAAAGATTATCCAAGCGTCTGCAGCGCGGGAAACGTCTCCAGCAGCCAGTACGACAGGACCGCGATCTGTCCGGTCAGGAACATAATCCCGGTCAGCACCAGGACTGCCCCCATCGCCTTTTCTACCGTTCCCATATGTCTGCGAAACCGCTTCATGAATTTCAGAAACGGGCCGGCAAAAAGCGCAGCCACCAGAAAGGGAATGCCGAGCCCGAGCGCATAGGCGCTCAAAAGC
The DNA here is from genome assembly GCF_947496995.1 of uncultured Roseibium sp. GTDB lineage: Bacteria > Pseudomonadota > Alphaproteobacteria > Rhizobiales > Stappiaceae > Roseibium. Next base: position 133,475 of record NZ_CANMFD010000002.1, on the reverse strand, counting down.
AGGGCTCCCTGCGAGACCGTTTCCTCGCTGCCCGCGACAAACAGGATTGCCGCCAGGACTGGACCGATGCACGGTGTCCAGCCAAATCCGAATGCCAGCCCGATGACATAGGCGCCCAGGGGACCGGCAGGCTTCCTGTCGACATGGATCCGCGCCTCCCGGTACAGGAATCCAATCCTGAAGACCCCCAGGAAATGCAGCCCCATGATGATGATCGCGGCCCCGGCGATATAGCCCAGATAATCCAGATAGGCGCGAATGACCTGACCGAACAAGCTGGCGGTCGCGCCTAGAAGCACGAACACCGTGGAGAATCCGAGCACGAAGACGAGCGCACTGAAAAAAGCTCGGCGCGAAGCGTTCCCGACCTCTTCATCCTCGCCCGTCAGCTCATCCAGCGACACCCCGGCCAGAAACCCCAGATAGGGAGGCACGAGAGGCAATACGCAGGGCGAGACAAAGGACAGGAGACCGGCAAAGGCAGCGCCGATGATTGTAACATCCTGGATCATGTGGAGGTCCGGCAGGTTCGAGATTTCATTAGGGGGAAAACAGCTTGCTCACGTTCCCGCTCGTTCAGGCACACTGGTCTAGTCCGAATTGCCTGAAGAGCAAAGACAATTGCCGCTCACCTTTTGGAGAGTGCCGACAGACTGGCATGTCGATGCTTGACCGGGCAGGAAGCCCGCTCAGCGCACGCTTCCTAACTGGGTTTCGCCATTTCCCATGCCATTTCATCTTGATTTATGAGTTTACGCCCTAGTCCTCCGCCGGCAGCAGGCCCTGATCCCTGTAAAACTTCAGTGCACCGGGATGAAGCGGAGCGGGCATGTCGTGAGAAACCATCTCCGCGACTTCAAGCCGGCTCAGGGCCGGATGCAGGCGTTTGAAACTGTCAAAATACTCAAAGACCGCCTTGACCACCGTATAGACCACGTCGTCAGGCATCCTTGCCGAGGTGATGAAAGTGGCGACCACTCCCAGAGATTCGACCGGTCCGGTAAGCCCGTAGAGTTCGGTGGGAATGATCGCGCCGGAGTAGTAGGGGAACTCGCGCACTAGGCTATCGATGACATCGTGGTCCAGGCCAAGTACCTGGATATCGCATTGTTCCTGGGTTTCCTCGATCAGGCTGGCAGGATGTCCGATCAACTCGAAATAGGCATCGATCTTTCCTGAGCAAAGAGCCTCCGCGAGTTCCGACGTCCTGAGGTTCGAAAGATTTCGCTGATCTTCCTGCGTCCAGCCCAGACCGCTGATAAGCGCGTTCCAGGACGCCGCGGATCCGGATCCCTGGCTGCCGATATTTATCTTTGCCGATTTCAGGTCGTCGAACTTCAGGAATCCGGCCCCTTCCCGGACAACGACAGTCGCCACTTCCGAATGAAGGGAGAAAACGGATCGAAGATCCTCAAACGGCTCCGCACCCAAAAAGACAGACGTTCCGAAATAGGCATGGTGTTGCCAGTCAGACTGGACGTACCCGAAGTCCAGTTCTCCTGACCGGATCAGCCTGATATTCGAAATCGATCCGAGTGTTGTTTCCACCGAGCAACGCACACCGTGTTCGGCTCGGCTCAGATTGACAATTTTGCAGGTCGCTCCGCCGGTCGGGAAATACACCCCCGTCACACCGGCCGTGCCAATCGTGATGAAATGCTGGTCCTGTGCAAGCGATGGCCCAACAAAAACTGGGAAGAAAACTAGGCATAACAACAGGTTATAAACCGCTTCAGCCAGCGAAAATCCGGCTCGGTTCAACGAAGATTTCCAATTCAATGGGACGTAATCGCGCTTCAGGCTCCTGGACAAGACTAAACTCTACCCTTTTCGGTCCGGATTGGAGCAATTCCCCTTACAAGGGATAACAAACCGGATTGGGTAAGACCAGCGATCCTTGCGTTCTGATTTTAATTTCGCCAACAAAAAAAGGCGCTGACGCGCCCGCACTCTCAAATGCCTTAAATCGGAATATGTTCCGGCCCCTCTGCCATAGCCGGTCATATCCGCATAGGTTCAGTTGTTGCGGCCTCCCAGAATGACCTCGAAAAGTTTGCCCTTCATCTCTTCTTCGTCATCCCCATCACGCAGGCCCTGGCGCCACTGATCCAGGATCAGACGCAAGCCCAGGGTTTCACGGCTGTGTGGAAGATTGCCGAGGAAAGCCGAGAAGAAGGAATCGAGATGCTCCCGGTCGATCAATCCCTGATCGATCAACCCGTGAATAAGCGTCATCGTCGCCGCGATATGACCCTTGACGAAATCGAACTCGATCGAGTTCGTTTCTGTGTCCGCTGTCGTAATCTGCATGTAACCTCTCTTGCACGCGATAACTTTACCTCAGCGAGCATATCCACGCCACCTGACAGTTTTTGCAGGAGAATGATCGTTATTTGCCTAAATTTGAATATTCTTGATCAACACTTGTGAAAATATCAGCACATTCACTCGTAATGATTACCATTAGGTATTCTATTAAACGTACATATACCGGAATAAATTGAGATTTCTCTGTCGGGCAACATGAAAACCCGGTCTAAAAACTGAGGTCTATCTGTTCTTTTCCAACCTGTTGAAAAAATTCAGTTTGCCTCTTGCAATGTCCCCTTTGTCAGCCTAAACACACGCCACCAACGCGGTCGCGCTGCAAACAAAGCGCCGGGGCCCGCACCGGAAATTTGGTGAGAGCCGATAGCTCAGCTGGTAGAGCAACTGACTTTTAATCAGTAGGTCCAGGGTTCGAACCCCTGTCGGCTCACCATTATTTCCCGGACTTGGCCTGAAACTTCCAGAACCTCGAAATCCACGCCGACGCAGCGCGCACAACTTAAGCGCTCTTGCGGCAGAACGCAGTCCGCCTGCTCCCGTCTGTCAAGATCAGTTCGTGTCAGCCCAGCCCGAAAGGCACGGATACGCTGTTTCCGCGCAGGCAGCTCCCCCTGCCCGCGCGCTGTCTCGATTATGGAAGTCACCAGGATCTACGTCGCCGTGTAACCGGTCCGAGAATAAAAACTCCGGCCTATCAGGTGGCCGGAGCCTCCTGTTTCTTCACCGGTTGTCCGCCCAGCCAGCCCTTGACCGTTTCACGAATTGTCTGCAGGCTGACATAGAGGATCGGGATCAAGAGAATGCCGATCGACGTGGCGAACAGCATGCCGCCGAAGACCGCAAAGCCGATGGCCTTCTGGCTGGCCGCGCCGGCGCTTGAGGCGGTCATGAGTGGCACGACCCCAAGCAGGAACGATAGCGCGGTCATCATGACGGCCCGGAAACGCAGATGTGCCGCTTCCACACCGGCCTCGAGGATCGACTTGCCGCCGTCCCTTTGTTCCATCGCGAACTCGACGATCAGAATGGCGTTTTTCGCGCCCATTCCGATCAGCATGATCATACCGATCTGTGTATAGAGATTGACGTCGCCTCCCGTCACGAACACCGCCACGAGCGCGCCGAGCAATGCAAAGGAAACCGACATCAGGATCGCAACCGGCATCGTCCAGCTTTCATACTGCGCCACCAGAAACAGATAGGTGAACAGGATAGAGAGCATCAGAATGAACATCACGATCTGCCCGGAGCCGAGCTGCTGGGCAGCCGTTCCCGTCCATTCATAGGAATATCCGGATGGAAGCGCCTGATTTGCAGCGGCATCGACTTCGTTGATCACCACGCCGGTGGAAGCTCCAGGCCCCGGATCCGCCATCACTGCGGCCGCGCGGAACATGTTGTAGCGGGTCAGGATCTGCGGTCCGAGGATTGTCTCGGTGGTCACGATACTTCGCATCGGCACCATCGTTCCGTCCGTTGCCCGCACATACAGGCGATCGATGTCCTCAACCCTGTCGCGGTATTCCCCCTCCGCCTGGATCATCACCCGGTAGACCCGGCCGAAAATGTTGAAATCGTTGATGTAATAAGAGCCGAGATAGGCCTGCAGCGTTACGAAGACATCCGCGATATCGATGCTGAGTGTCTTTGCCTTCTGCCGGTCCAGATCGACGAAGATCTGCGGCACGTTGGCCCGGAACGTTGAATAGGCCCGCGCGATCTCGGGGCTCTGGTTGGCCGAATAGACCATCGACCCGACGGCCGAGGCGAGGTCCTGCGGCGTGCCGCCTCCGGTCTGCTGCAGCATCATCTGGACGCCGCCGGTTGTGCCAAGTCCCGGAATGGGCGGCGGATTGAAGGCAATGATGCTTGCCCCCGGAATGGTCGAGAACTGCGCCCAGAACTTAGCAAGAATGGCGTTGATGCGCAGGTCCGGCTCCTGCCGCTGATCCCAGCCGGTCATCGTGGCGATCACCAGCGCAACGTTCGAGGACGATGCCCCATTGAGGATCGAGTAACCGTTGACGACGACCACATTGGCGACACCGGCCGTGTTCTCGACCAGATCGATAATGCGGTCCGTGACCTGTTCGGTCCGCCCCAGAGAAGCGCCGTCCGGCAACTGGACATCGACCATGAGATAACCCTGGTCTTCCGACGGCAGGAAACCTTGCGGCAGCGAGCTCCCCAGTGTGACGATCAGCGCCACGACCCCGGCCACGACCAAGAGACTGATGAAGGCAACCCTCACCAATCGCCGGATGATGGCGGTATACCCGTTTCGTACCGAGGTGATGCCCCTGTCGAAGACCCCCATGATGCCACGCGGCGGACCGGAGCGAGCCTTCAGGATCAGGCCGCACAGCGCCGGAGAGAGCGTCAGCGCATTGATGGAGGAAATCACCACGGAGACCGAAATGGTCACGGCGAACTGCGAGTACAGCCGGCCGGTAATACCCGGCATGAAGATTGTCGGGACAAAAACGGCGAGAAGCACCAGGGTCGTCGCGATCACCGGACTGGTGATCTGCCCCATTGCCTTGGCCGTTGCTTCCCTCGGTGGAAGCCCCTCGTCGGCAATGATCCGTTCCACGTTTTCGACGACCACGATCGCATCGTCCACCACGATCCCGATCGCCAGCACCAGCGCGAACAGCGAAATCGTGTTCAGCGACATGTCAAACGCCAGCAGGACGGCAAACGTCCCGATCAACGAAACGGGAATTGCAACCGCCGGGATAATAGTCGCACGCCAGTTGCCGAGGAAAACGAACACCACCGTGACGACCAGCATGAAGGTCAGAAACAGGGTGGTAATCACATCGTCAAGCGATTGCTGCACGAAGTCCGTGGTGTTGAAAGGTACGGCGTATTCCATGTCCGACGGAAAATTCTTCGACAGGTTTTCCATCTGCGCCAGAACGGCCGTTGAAACCTGAAGGGCGTTTGCACCCGGCGCCTGATAGACGGCGAGAACGGTCGCCGGTTTGCCGTTGAATTCACCCGACGCGCTGTAGCTCTGGGCACCGAGTTCCACACGGGCGATATCGCCAATGGTGACAACAGCGCCATCATTGCCGGTCCGCAGGATGATCTGTTCGAATTCCTCGACAGTCGAAAGCCGCCCTTCCGCGGTAACCGTATACTGGAACTGCTGACCGTCAGGCACAGGTGGCGCGCCGATCTGACCGGCCGCGACCTGAATGTTCTGGTCCTGGACCGCTGCGATGAAATCGCTCGGCGTCATGCCGAGACTGGTCAGCTTGTCGGGATCAAGCCAGATGCGCATGCCATAGGCGAAATCCGTCATCACATCCGCACGGCCAACGCCGGGAACACGGGCAAGAGTGTCCTTCAGGTTGATGGATGCGTAATTCGACAGAAAAACCGGATCGAAGGTCCCGTTGGGCGAATAGAGCGTCACCACCAGAAGCATGTTGGTGCTGGACTTCTGAACCGTCACTCCCTGCGCCGTCACATCGCTCGGCAACTGGCTGGTAGCCTGACTGACCCGGTTCTGCACATTGACCGTTGCGATATCGGGATCGGTGCCGACCGCGAAGGTGACGTCGAGCGAATAGGTGCCGCTGGCAGAGCTCGTCGACTGCATGTAGATCATGTCGTCGACGCCGTTCACCTGTCCCTCGATCGGCGCGGCAACAGTGTCTTCCAGGACTTCGGCGCTCGCACCGGTATAGGTCGCGGTCACGTTGACGACCGGCGGCGTAATGTCGGGAAACTGTTCAACCGGAAGCGACAGATATCCCAGCACGCCGGCAATCGTGATCACAATGGAAATGACCAGCGCGAATTTCGGCCGGTAGATAAAAAAGCTTGAAAACATCTAGCTTTTCTCCGCCGGTTTGGACGCAAGAACAGGGTCGACAACGACGCCCGGCCGCACTTTCTGCAGGCCTTCGACGATCACTTCATCCCCTTCTTTCAAACCCTTCGTCACGACAAAATTCGTGTCGATCTGCTGGGCCAGGTCGACATACTTCTGTTCGACTTTCTTGTCGGACGTGATTGCCAGTGCGAATGCGCCCTGCTGGTCGCGCTGAATGGCGGATTGAGGTACGACCAGAGCGGTTTCCGTATCAGGCGCTTCAAGGATCACCGTGACATAGGTACCTGCAAGCAGGCGCCTGTCCTTGTTTTCGAACTGCCCCCGGAACGAAATCGTGCCCGTGGTCGCATCCACCTCGTTGTTGATGAAGACGATCTTGCCTTTTTCTCCGTAGGTGGCGCCGTTCGGCAGGACAAGACTGATTGCCGGGGATTTTTCCGGAGAAATATCCGCCGGGTTGATCCCATGCGTTTTGACGGCGTTGAGGTACTCGGCTTCACTGACCGAAAAATTCACGTAGACCGGTGCGAGACTGACCAGCGTGGCAAGCGACTCCGTGCTTGGCCCGACCACTTCTCCGACACTGTAGGTGGTTTTTCCAAGCTGGCCGGCGAACGGCGCGGAAATATCGGTGTAGCCGAGGTCCAGCTCTGCCTGTTGCAATTCGGACTGGGCCGCGTCGACCGACGCATCGGACTGCTGCATCTGCGCCAGGGTCGCTTCATAGGCCGCTTCGGAAATATGGCCTTTTTCGAGAAGGTCCTTGTCGCGTTTTTCGTTGGCGGATTTGAGGGCCGCATCCGCCTTGGCACTTGCCAGATCCGCCTTTGCCTTCATCATGGCGGCTTCATACTGCGCCTTTTCAATGGTGAAGAGCAGTTCGTCCTTCTTCACCATGGATCCGTCGGCAACCGCTTTTTTCTCCAGAAAGCCGCTGACCCGGGCAACCAGGTTCACCTGATCCACTGCCGCGATCTGACCGACGAACTTTGCACTCTGTCTTATTTGCTGGTTGACGACCTTGGCCACCGTGACAGCCGGAGGCGGCGCGGCCGGCGCTGCTGCCTTCTTCGAGTCGTCGGAACATCCTGCAAGCAGAGCGGAAGCAAGTGCCGCAAATGCAAAGGAACGCGTGGAAATAGGAAAGTTCAAAAACGGCATTCGTTAAACTCCGCAGTCCGAACCTTGTGGCTCAGGCAATCGCATCGGGACGTACGACGGAGTTCACTATAAGAGGGCAGATTGATTCAACAAGACAATTTTGCCGTTCAAGTGCCCCCGGCCCCCGAAAAATTCCCTTGCGTTTTCAATCCAATTTGCCAGCAAAGCCTGGAACGGGTGTGCATCCGGACGTGACCGGCCGTTCTCACACGGATGGGGAAAGAATCAGTGTCAGGCCGAAGAGCTTGCTCGCCGGAATTATCCGTGCTTCTTCAAGGCCGGCACAGGAGATTTCGAGAGCAGCAATTTGTGGCAGGTCACCATCCAGGGCGCCAGCCGCATCTTCTCCCAGAAGACCACGATAGGCTCGGGGAGTCAGAACCGAGATTTTTCCGCGTGGCGTGACAAGTTCAAGACCCAGGCTCGTGGCCCGCATTTCCCGTTGGCCGGTAAAGCCGCCCAGAAATTCGTGATGATCGGAAGGATCTTCCGCCACGAGGTAAACCGCCTCGACGGATTGGGCGCCGTTATCGTGGCTCAGGAACGCGGGTTTCCAGAAATTCTCCGGAAATCTGTTGTGACAGGTAAAATATCCAATCCCCGGCGCAAGGGGATCGCGCAGGAAAGTTAGATCGAATCCAACCCGGGCGGTGGACCCGTCGGCAAGATTCGCGGTCCTCTCAAAAGAGAACGGCTCAAAAACTTCAAGCCCGGCTTTGACGAAGTCGTCGCGGTCCTGACCCGGATCCCGGCTTTCAAGAACCAGCATGCTGGCCCCTTCCCGCTTGACGAGAAAATCCCGGTTGAACGCTCCGAAAGAAAACGCCTGGCCTTCCGCTTCCTGAATCAGCTCCTGGTCGGCAACGCTCAGAACCTCGATGAAGAACCCGTCCAGCTGGATAAGACGATTGGCGGTTCCCCAGGCATGCCGGTTCACAGGTGTCATGGTGAAACCGAGCGCCGTCCAGGTCTGAAAGGCGGCGTCGAGATCCTTTACCGCGACGACCAGATGATCAAGCCCGCGCACCATGCGCTCTCCCCTGCCCTGTTGGCGAATTCCCGTCAGACCAGACGGCTCTGATGAACGGCGGCGGCGATGAAGGAAGCAAACAGTGGATGCGGTTCAAACGGCCGGGATTTCAGTTCCGGATGGTATTGAACCCCGATGAACCACGGATGATCCTCGATTTCGACCGTTTCCGGCAACACACCGTCCGGAGACGTTCCGGCAAAGATGAGCCCGCAGTTCTCCAGCTTTTCCCGGTAGCCTATATTGACTTCGTAGCGGTGACGGTGACGTTCCGAAATGCTTGTCTCGCCGTATATCTCGGCGATTTTCGAACCGGCCATGAGGGTCGCGGGGTAGGCGCCGAGACGCATCGTGCCACCGAGATCGCCTTCCGAATCCCGCACTTCCTTGTAGTTGCCCTTTGTCCACTCGGTCATCAGGCCGACCACCGGCTCCTTCGCGGGACCGAATTCGGTGGAATTGGCATCCTTGATGCCGGCAAGGCTGCGCGCCGCTTCCAGCACCGCCATCTGCATGCCGAAGCAGATTCCGAAATAGGGAATATCGCGGGTACGGGCATAATGCGCCGCGGCGATCTTGCCTTCCGCGCCACGCTCGCCGAAACCGCCGGGAACAAGAATTCCGTGAACCCCTTCAAGATACGGGCCCGGATCCTGCTTCTCGAACGTTTCCGATTCGATCCACTCGATATCGACCTTGACCCTGTTCGCGATACCGCCGTGCACCAGGGCTTCGATCAGGGATTTGTAGGCGTCCTTGAGAACCGTGTATTTGCCGACAATCGCGATCTTGACTTCGCCTTCCGGATTGGCAACCGCCTCGGAAATGCCTTCCCAGCGATCCAGAACGGGCGCCGGCGCGCCTGTCAGCCCGAACGCGGCCAGCACTTCGTCGTCGAGGCCTTCCTTGTGATAGGCGATCGGCACATCGTAAATGGATTTCACGTCGTAGGCCGGAATCACGGCGCTTTCGCGCACGTTGCAGAACAGCGACAGCTTGCGCTTTTCAGTCTCAGGAATCGGCCGGTCGCAGCGGATCATGAGAATATCGGGCTGGATGCCGATGGACCGCAACTCCTTGACGGAGTGCTGGGTCGGTTTGGTCTTCATTTCCCCGGCACTGGGAATATAGGGCATCAGCGTCAGATGGACGTAGACTACATCGCCGCGCGGCAGATCGTTGCCAAGCTGCCGGATCGCCTCGAAGAACGGCAGGCCTTCGATGTCGCCCACGGTTCCGCCGATTTCGACAAGGACGAAGTCATAGTCCTCGTTGCCGGTCAGGACGAAATTCTTGATTGCATCGGTTACATGGGGAATGACCTGAACGGTCCCACCGAGATAGTCCCCGCGCCGTTCCTTGGCGATGATGTCCTGATAGATTCTGCCAGTGGTAATGTTGTCCTGCTGGTTCGCAGGACGGCCGGTGAAGCGTTCGTAGTGGCCGAGATCAAGGTCGGTTTCCGCACCGTCGTCGGTCACGAAGCATTCGCCGTGCTGATACGGGCTCATGGTGCCCGGATCGATGTTGAGATAAGGGTCGAGCTTACGCAGCCGGACCTTGTATCCGCGCGCCTGGAGCAATGCGCCAAGTGCTGCGGAAGCAAGACCTTTTCCAAGCGAGGAAACCACGCCGCCAGTGATGAAAATATATCGCGCCATGGACCAATACCATATTCGTGCCGAGGGCACTTTGGCCACTCGGGAGTTACGTTCTTAACACATAAAAATGCCCTGCGTGTTCAACCGCAGGGCATATGTCAGGCGAAAGGGCCGATGAGCCGCGGCAGCAAGACTATTGCGCTGCCGGGACCTGCGGGCCGGAAGGCTGGCTCTGCTGTTTCAGAGAATCGAGAATACCGCCGGCGCCGTCTGTATCGGTACCACCGTCGGTGGGGGCCGGTACTCCGGTCGTTGCAGCCGGTGTGGCATCCAGAATGGACGCCGGGCTTTCCTGATTCTTGGCAATCAGGCTGAGGGCCATGGACGTCACGAAGAACACGGCAGCCAGGACCGCCGTGGCCCGGGTGAGAATGTTCGCCGTGCCGCGGCTCGACATGAGACCACCACCTCCACCGCCGATGCCAAGCGCACCGCCTTCGGAACGCTGGAGGAGGACAACAAGCACCAGGGCCAACACGACCATAAGGTGGATAACGATGACTACGGTTTCCATCGAACGCCATTCTGTATTGAATTCAAGATTTGCGGCCTTCTACACCAGACACCCGCAGCTTTCCACCCTTCAAATGCGCCTTCGTCGCAGAAGCTTCAAGAACCGCCCTTCAGGAATAGGCAGAAAGGATTCCCAGAAAGGCGTCAGCGGTGAGGCTTGCGCCCCCCACAAGTGCTCCGTTGACATTGGCAACTGCCATGAGTTCCCCGGCATTGGCCGCCTTGACCGAACCGCCATACAGAAGCCGCATCGCTTCACCGGCTTCCGCGAATCTGGCCACGAGATTGTCCCGCATGGCCTTGTGCATATCCTCCACATCGCCCGCGGTCGGCGTCAGGCCGGTTCCGATGGCCCAGACAGGTTCATAGGCCACGACGGTGTTTTCAGCTGTCGCACCGTCGGGAACCGAGCCGTTCAGCTGACGCTCGACGACACCGACAGCCTCCCCGGCCTTGCGCTCCGCCTCGGTTTCCCCGACGCAGATGATTGCAGTCAGGCCCGCCCGCCATGCGGCCTGAGCCTTGGCGTTGACATCGGCATCTTTTTCACCGTGATCGGCGCGTCGCTCCGAATGGCCGACGATTACAGCCGTTGCGCCGGCATCCTTCAGCATCTCGGCTGAGATATCACCGGTGTGCGCTCCGGATTGCCCGGCATGACAATCCTGGCCGCCAAGAGCTATCGCTCCGCCGCTCGAGCTTTCCGCAAGAACGGCGATCAGTGTCGCGGGCGGGCAGATCATCGTGTCAACGGCTTCGGCCAGATCGTCCGTCAGCCCGGCTCTCATCTTGTAGAATTCCGCCAGGCTCGATTTCAGGCCGTTCATCTTCCAGTTTCCGGCCACCAGCGGTTTGATCTTCACACTCATATTCCACATCCTCCGAAGGCCTGTTGCATGTTTGCCGACTTTAGAGCAGAAGCGCCGGATCGATGCAATCTGCCTGTCGCGGTGAATTCACCTTCAGGTCCTTGCGATTACGCTCAAAGTTTGTGTCCGGGCCGCCTTGCGGCTAGGGCGTCACCTCATTATGATCCGCCCGCTCCGGCCTCGGCCGTAGCAAAACGCAGACCGGGCGTCCGGCTGATGGAAAAACAAGATTTACGGGAGACGTCATGCTTGACGCGCTGCGCAGGGGCGCTGGCACCTGGTTTGCCAAACTTTTTATCGCTCTGCTTATTTTCAGCTTCGCCGTCTGGGGAATCAGCGGTTTTCTGGGGAACGTGAACCAGGACACCGTGGCCAGGGTCGGCGACGCGGATATCTCCCTTTTCGATTTCGACCGGACCTACCGTCAGGACCTCAACAGGCTCGGCCAGCAGTTCGGCCGGCCGCTGACGCCCGTCGAAGGCGCTTCCCTGGGCGTGCCGCAGCAGTCTCTCGGCAAGTTGATCGCCGAAGCCGCCATGAACGACACGGCCCGCAACCTGAAACTCGGCGTCTCCGACGAGCGGCTCGCCAGTATCATACAGTCCGATCCGGCCTTCCAGGGCCCCGGAGGCCGTTACGACCGCAGCCGCCTGCAGCAGGTGCTTCAGGCCAACGGCTACCGTGAGGACGAATACGTGCTCCAACGCCGGGCCATCGCCGAACGAAGCCAGCTTGCAGAGGGTCTGGCCGGTGGCATGAAGGCTCCGCTCACCTATCTGGAAGTTCTCGATGCCTATCAGCGCGAAACCCGCGATGCCGAATACCTCATCGTCACCGGGGATTACATTGGCGAGATCGCGGATCCGGCCGAGAGTGATCTGAGCACCTATTTCGAAGAGAACAAGGATGCGTTCCGCGCTCCGGAATTCCGCGAGATCAAATTCGTCGCCCTGACGCCGGAGACGGTTGCCCGCCCTGACGATATCCGGGACGAGGATGCACGCACCGAATACGAATTGCGGAGCGAGGACTTTTCTCAACCGGAACGCCGCAAGGTGCGCCAGATGACGTTCCCTTCGCAGGAAGCGGCTGAGGAAGCCGCCACGGAGCTGGAAAACGGCAAGACTTTTGACGAGTTGATGAGTGATCGCAACCTCAGCGACAACGATGTTTCCCTGGGTGTGATGTCAAAGACCGATTTTCTCGATGAGACTCTTGGGAACGCTGCGTTTTCACTTGAAGAAGGCGCAACCAGCGCTCCTGTGGAAGGTCGGTTCTCTACCGTGATACTGAACGTGGAAGAAGTCCTGCCGGAAAGCACGCAGCCTTTTGAAGAGGTCAAGGCAGGGATCGTTCAGGATCTTGCCAGGGAACAGGCGGAACGGGAAATTCTCGATCTGCTCGACGAGGTGGAAGATGCCCGTGCCGGTGGCGCGCTTCTGGACGAAATCGGCGAACGCTTTTCGCTGAACGTCGAGACACCCGAAGCTTTCGACGCTTCCGGCAAGTCCATGAATGGCGGAGATGTCGATTTGCCGGAGGCCGAGGGCCTGATTGCCGGAGCTTTCGATAGCGATGTCGGCATTGAAAACGATGTCGTTCCGCTCGGTGACAGGGGCTTCCTCTGGTACGAGGTTTCCAAGGTAACCCCGTCGCGTGACCGGACCCTGGACGAAGTCAGGCAAGATGTGATTGCCGCATGGAAGACGGATGAGCTTGCCAAGCGGCTTTCAGATACCGCTGCAGACCTGCATGCGAAAGCGGAAAGCGGAACGCCGCTTCAGGCTCTTGCCGAAGAAACCGGACTGGAAGTCAAGACTGCGACAGGCCTGACGCGCAACGCCCCCTCAGGAGATCTGGGCCGGGACGCGGTTTCCGCTGTCTTCGGCGGCCCTGTCGGGACGAGCGCGACCACGGCCTCGGCCGATGGCGCCGGACAGCTTGTGCTCAAGGTCACCGGCAAGACGGCTGCCGAATTCAATGCCTCGTCACCCGAAGTGACGGCCCTGGGCCAGCAGATGTCCCAGCAGATACAGGATTCCGTCCTTGGCCAGTTCATAACCGATCGGGAAAACAAGGCTGGTGTCGAGATCAACAATGCGGCGATTTCCCAGGTCATCGGGTTGAACCAGAACTGATTTCACGACAAGCGGATTGATGACATGACCACGTTCAAAGACTTCCTTGCCAAGGTCGCCGATGGCCATGCATTGAACCGGCAGGAAGCCCGGGAAGCCTTTGAAGTCATCCTGTCGGGTGCTGCCACACCTTCACAGCTGGGCGGCTTCCTGATGGCCCTGCGGGTCCGTGGTGAGAGCATCGCCGAGGTTACCGGTGCGGTCGCCACCATGCGCGCGAAGATGCTACCGGTATCGGCGCCTGCCGACGCAATCGATATCGTCGGGACCGGTGGCGACAATTCCGGCACCTACAACATCTCGACCTGCACGGCGATCGTTGTTGCCGCATGCGGCGTACCGGTCGCCAAGCACGGCAACCGCTCGCTGTCCTCGAAGTCGGGCGCCGCGGAAGCCCTTGCCGAACTGGGTGTCAATATCGACATCCCGCCGGAAAAGATTTCCGAATGCATCCACAAGGCTGGTATCGGCTTCATGTTCGCACCGCTCCATCACGCGGCGATGAAGCACGTCGGCCCTACACGGGTGGAACTTGGCACCCGGACGATTTTCAACCTGCTCGGACCGCTTTCCAATCCCGCCAGTGTCAAACGCCAGATGGTCGGTGTTTTCGACCGTAAATGGGTGGAACCGATCGCCCGGTCCCTTCTGGATCTCGGCTCCGAAAAAGCATGGGTCGTTCACGGCTCCGACGGAATGGATGAAATCACCACCACAGGCCCGACGTTCGTGAGCGCACTGGAAGACGGCGCGATCAGATCCTTCGAGATTTCCCCGGAACAGGCCGGTCTGCCACTTGCCAGGCTGGAAGACCTGAAAGGCGGACTTCCGGCGGCAAACGCCAAGGCATTGCGGGGCGTGCTGGCCGGATCCAAGAACGCCTACCGGGACATCGTTCTTTTCAACGCCGCTGCCTCGCTGATGGTGGCCGACAAGGCGGACGACCTGAAGGAGGGTGTCGACATGGCGGCCGCCGCAATAGACAATGGCTCGGCAGCCGACACACTGGAAAGACTGGTCGCAGTCTCGAACGGATAGGCAAATGTCTGACATCCTGCAGAAAATCGAAGCCTACAAGCGCGAGGAAATCGCTGCCGCCAAGTCACGGGTCCCCCTGGAAGACCTCAAGGCGCAGATCACCGGCCTGCCTTCGACGCGCGGTTTTGCCAGGGCAATCGAGGCAAAGCATGCCGAGGGCGGTTTCGCGCTGATCGCCGAAATCAAGAAGGCCAGCCCCTCCAAGGGCCTGATCCGGGAAGACTTCGACCCGCCTTTGCTTGCCAAAGCCTATGAGGCAGGCGGTGCCGCCTGTCTGTCGGTCCTGACGGACACGCCGTCCTTCCAGGGAAAACCGGAATTCCTGGCAGCTGCCCGCGACGCGGTCTCCCTGCCTGCGCTGCGCAAGGATTTTCTCTATGACGTCTACCAGGTCTACGAGGCGCGTGCCTGGGGCGCGGACTGCATCCTGATCATTCTTGCAGCTGTTGACGATTCGACTGCCAGCGCTCTGGAAGAGACCGCTTTCGACCTTGGAATGGACGTTCTGCTGGAGGTTCATGACGCTGAAGAACTGGAGCGCGCGCTGAGGCTCTCCTCCCGACTCATGGGGATCAATAATCGCAATCTGAAGACCTTCGAAACCAGATTGGAAACAAGCGAGGAACTTGCGCCCCAGGTTCCTGCCGACAGGATAGTGATCGGCGAATCCGGTCTCTTCACACCGGCCGACCTTGAGCGCATGAACAAGGTCGGGATCTCCACGTTCCTGATCGGCGAAAGCCTGATGCGGCAGGACGATGTGGCCGCGGCAACAACGGCCTTGCTGGCGCGTCCCCTGCTTTCCAGGACGGGCTAGACGCAAATGGCCGGTCAGGATCCGACACTCACGCATCTGGACGAAACCGGTGCAGCCAACATGGTCGACGTCTCGGAAAAGAACGTCACGCACCGCATCGCCGTTGCCCGGGGCTCGGTCACCATGCGCCGCGAGACCCTGGACCTGATACGCAGCGGTAATGCCAAAAAGGGCGACGTGATCGGAACCGCCCGCATCGCCGGCATACTGGCCGCAAAGAAAACCCACGAACTGATCCCTCTCTGTCACCCTCTGATGCTGTCGAAAGTCACAGTCGATTTTGAAATCGACGAGACCCTGCCCGGACTGGTCGTGACCGCGACCACAAAGGTCAGCGGACAGACGGGTGTCGAGATGGAAGCCCTCACCGCCTGTTCCCTCGCCTGCCTGACCATCTACGACATGGCGAAGGCCGTCGATCGCGGCATGGTGATCGGCGATATCCGGCTGGTGGAAAAGGCCGGCGGCAAAAGCGGGCACTGGACCCTCGACAAAGACGGCACTGAAGGCGGCACCTGATGAGCCTGATGCCGGTCGCCGAAGCGCTTGAAAGACTTCTGGCTGGGGTGTCTCCACTGGGCCCGGAGACTGTGTCTCTGGAACAGGCGAACAACCGCTTTCTGGCCGACGCGCTCAGATCGAAGCGCACCCAGCCCCCTTTCGCCGCCTCGGCCATGGACGGCTATGCGATCCGCCATCAAGATCTTGGCGGCGACCGGACGCAATTGCAGGTCATAGGAGAAGCCCCGGCGGGCCATGGTTTTGCTGGCAGTGTCGAACCGGGCCAGGCAGTCCGCATTTTCACCGGAGCGCCGGTACCCACTGGTGCGGACACAATCCTCATTCAGGAAGATGCAGAGCGCTCCGGCAATATGATCACCGTTCTGGAGGCGCCGCAGAAGGGCGCCTTTGTCCGCTCTGCCGGTCTGGACTTTTCAAGCGGCGATGTCCTGCTCGCACCACCTCTCAAGCTGGCTTACAGGCATCTGGCCCTTGCCGCAGCCATGAACCATGCCGAGCTGCCGGTGATCCGCAAGCCGAAGGTGGCCATTCTTGCGACCGGAGACGAACTGGTCCCACCCGGCACGGAACCCGGTCCCGATCAGATCATCGCCTCGAACCATATCGGGATTGCAGCGCTGGTCGCCGATTGCGGCGGACAACCGCTTTATCTCGGCATATCGCCCGACGATCCGGTCGAGCTTGCCACGCATATTCGCACAGCCATCACCGAAGAAGCCGATATTCTCGTAACGCTTGGCGGTGCGTCCGTCGGCGATCATGACATCGTTCAGGAGGTTCTCGGGAAGGAAGGCATGGATCTTTCCTTCTGGCGTATCGCCATGCGCCCGGGCAAACCATTGATGGCAGGTCACCTCGGCAAGACCAGGGTTCTCGGCCTTCCCGGGAATCCGGTTTCGAGCCTGGTCTGTGGCCTGCTGTTCCTGAAACCGCTCCTGCAGGCAATGCTGGGGCAGTCGCCGGACAATGCCGCTCCGAAACAGGCTGTGCTGGGTGGGGATCTGCCGGAAAACGACCGCCGGCAGGATTACGTGCGTGCCGGACTTTCGCAAGACGCGGACGACCACCTGGTCGCGACACCTTTTACGCGGCAGGACAGTTCCATGCTCGGCCTGCTGGCGAAATCCGGCGCGCTTATCATCCGCCCGCCTCATGCACCTGCTCAGAAAGCCGGCACACCGGTACCGGTACTGATTCTCTGATCAGAAAAACATGAAAAAACCCGGCCACGAAGCGGCCGGGTTCAAGTCTGGAAGAAAAGACCGGCCCGTCAGCCGGCGGCTGCAACAGCCCGTTTTGCCATCACAGTCACCAGATTCGCCCGGTAATGAGCCGACCCGTGAACGTCATGCAGCATCCCGCCGGAATCAACGTGGATGCCGGCGACGGCGTCAGGCGACCAGTTGCTCGCCAGGGCTTCCTCCATGCCGTCAACCCGGAAGACACCGTAGTGCCCAGCCCCGGTCACCGCCACGCGCACGGAACCGTCGCTGTGCCGGGCCACGAACACGCCTGCCATTGCATACCGGGACGCGGGATTGGGGTATTTGGCGTAGGCCGATTTCTCGGCTGCCGGGAAGGAAACGGAAATCACGATTTCGTCGTCATCAAGTGCCGTGTCGAACATCCCGATGAAGAAGTCTTCCGCGGAAAATGTCCGTTTGCTGGTTGTGACAGTTGCGCCCAGACCGACAAGAGCAGCGGGATAATCGGCAGCCGGGTCGTTGTTGGCGATGGAGCCGCCGATTGTTCCCATGTGGCGGACAGCCGGATCCCCGATACCTCCAGCAAGGGTGGCAAGTCCCGGAAGCCTGGATTTGACCAGATCAGAGGCCGCAACTTCGGCATGCGGTGTCGCGGCACCGATAACGATCTGGCCCCCCTCTTCCCGAATGCCTTTCATTTCCGGAATCTTCGTGACGTCCACAAGGTCTGACGGAGCCGCCAGGCGCTGTTTCATGGTAGGGAGCAACGTCTGCCCTCCGCCCAGAAATTTTCCGTCCTCTGCGTCGGCAATCATTCGGACTGCGTCGGCAACCGATCCGGCACGGTGATAAGTCGTTTCATACATAATATGTCTCCCATATGGATGGGTTCAGGTTTGATATAATTGCTCGCGAAACCACAGGTGACTGGCTGTCGTCCCTTGAAAGGGGCGTTAAGAACCGCTCATCAAGCGGACCCGCAATCGCCTTGTGATCCCCGTTGGCCCGCCTCATTTATTCGGCTGCCTGCTTCATGGTGGAATTATACAAGGCCCAGACTTTTTCGGGCTTTGCCGGCATTGACAGGTCATTGTTGCCAATTGCGTCCGTGATCGCGTTGATGATGGCCGGTGGTGACCCGATCGCCCCGGCTTCGCCGCAGCCCTTGATGCCGAGCGGATTGCCCGGGCACAGGGTTTCATGGGTGGACAGGTTGAAGCTGGGAACGTCATCGGCACGTGGCATGGCATAGTCCATGTAGGTCGCGGTCAGAAGCTGACCGTTTTCTCCATAGGTCACGCTTTCCAGCAGCGCCTGTCCGATCCCCTGGGTCAATCCCCCGTGTACCTGACCTTCCACGATCATCGGATTG
Organism: uncultured Roseibium sp.; assembly: GCF_947496995.1. GTDB lineage: Bacteria > Pseudomonadota > Alphaproteobacteria > Rhizobiales > Stappiaceae > Roseibium. The sequence continues at coordinate 114,974 of NZ_CANMFD010000002.1, read as the reverse complement.
ATGATCTTGCCGAAGTCGTCCGCAGCGACGAAATTGACAATTTCCGTCTTGCCGGTTTCCGGATCGATCTCGACTTCACAGACATAGGTTCCCGCAGGGAAAGTGAAGTTTGTCGGGTCGTAGAAAGCCCCTTCCTTCAGTCCAGGCTCCATGCCTTCCGGCAGATTGTGAGCCGTATAGGCGGCAAGCGCCACTTCGGTGAAGGAGAGTTTCTTGTCCGTACCGGCGACCTTCAGCTCACCGCCCTCGATCTGGATATCCCCTTCCGAGGCTTCCATGAGATGGGCGGCGATCTTTTTCGCCTTCGCCTCGACCTTGTCAAGTGCCTTGACGATCGCGGACATTCCGACGGCACCGGAGCGCGAGCCATAGGTGCCCATACCGAATTGAACCTTGTCCGTATCACCGTGGACGATGGCAACGGAGTCGGAATCAATGCCGAACCGCTCGCAGATCAATTGCGAAAACGTGGTTTCGTGACCCTGGCCGTGGCTGTGGGACCCGGTAAGGATCTCGATCGTTCCGACCGGATTGACCCGCACCTCGGCGGATTCCCAAAGTCCGACGCCAGCTCCAAGCGAACCGACAGCTGCCGACGGCGCAATGCCGCAAGCCTCGATGTAGCAGGACAGACCGATACCCCGAAGCTTCCCGCGCGAGGCGGCTTCCGCCTTGCGGGCGGCGAATCCGTCATAATCGGCGGCGCTCAGCGCGGCATCCAGCGTCGCATCGTAGTCCCCGGCGTCATAGCACATGATAACCGGCGTCTGATGCGGGAAGGATCTGACGAAATTCCTGCGGCGGAATTCAGCCGGTGAAAGACCGACTTCGCGCGCCGCGGTTTCCATCATCCGTTCGATCAGGTAGGTCGCTTCCGGCCTCCCCGCTCCGCGATAGGCATCCACCGGCGTCGTGTTCGTATAGACCGCCTTCACATTGGCGTGGATCGCCGGAATGTTGTACTGACCCGAGAGAAGTGTCGCGTACAGATAGGTCGGCACGGAAGACGAGAACAACGACATGTACGCGCCGAGATTGGCGACGGTCTTTACCCGCAAGCCAATGATCTTGTTATCGGAATCGAGTGCCAGTTCCGCTTCGGACTCGTGATCCCGGCCATGGGCATCCGTCAGGAAGGCTTCGGTTCGGTCACAGGCCCATTTGACAGGTCTGTTGACGCGCTTGGACGCCCAGAGGCAGACCATTTCTTCCGGATAGATGTAAATCTTGGCGCCAAAACCGCCACCGACATCAGGCGCGATCACCCGCAGCTTGTGTTCCGGTGCGATATTGTAGAATGCCGACAGCACCAGCCGGGCCACATGCGGGTTCTGCGACGTGGTGTAGAGCGTGAAGTGTTCCTCGGCGGAATTGTAATCCGCCAGAGCAGCACGCGGTTCCATCGGATTGGGAACGACGCGGTTGTTCTGGATGTTCATCCGCGTGACGTGAGCTGCGTTTTCGAACGCGGCGTTGACCGCTGCCTCATCGCCGATTTCCCAGTCGAAAATCAGGTTGCCTTCGGCTTCGGGATGAATCTGCGGAGCATCCGGGCCAAGTGCGGCAACCGCATTGGTGACCGACGGCAATTCTTCATAATCGACGACCACCGCATCGGCTGCATCGCGTGCCTGTGCAAGCGTGTCGGCGATAACCACCGCAACAGCCTGGCCGACGTGGCGGACCACTTCCGGTTCAAGCGCGCGCCAGCCGCCCATTTTCATCGGCGAACCGTCCTTGGAATGGATCATCCAGCCGCAGATGATATTGCCGACCCCATCGCCGACCAGCTGGTCGCCGGTCAGAACGGCATCAACCCCGGGCATCACCGACGCGGCGCCGGAATCGATGCTCCTGATCCTTGCATGAGCGTGCGGCGAGCGCACGAAGGCCGCATAGCCCATCCCCGGAGCGACTATGTCGTCCGTGTACCGGCCCTTGCCGGTAATAAACCGCTTGTCCTCTTTGCGCAGGGCGCGTGCCCCGATCCCCTCAACAGCCATCGTCTCTCTCCCAAAAAATGCTCCGGTGCCGCCTGTGCCGGAAATTCTCCTCAGACCGGTCTTGCCGGTTTCTGTCTGTCTCAAGACCTGGCGGACAGCCCTCAATTGCCATGTTCCTCCCGGCAACGGATCGAGCTGAACGGTCTTGTTGTCTCGGCGCAGAAATCCCGCGCGTTGAAGTCAGGAGTGCAGACTGACTATTCGGCAGCCTGGGCCATACCGGCCATCTGGTCGGAAGCGGCTTTGATCGCCTTGACGATGTTGTGGTAGCCGGTGCAGCGGCAGATATTGCCTTCCAGCTCGTGGCGGATGGTCTTCTCGTCCAGGTTTCCCGCGCCGTGGCGGTTGATCATGTCCAGGGCGCTCAGGATCATCCCCGGTGTGCAGAACCCGCATTGCAGACCGTGATGCTCCCGGAAGGCGGCCTGGATCGGATGCAGCGTGCCGTTGCTGGCAAGTCCCTCGATGGTCAGGACTTCGGCGCCATCAGCCTGCGCGGCCAGCATTGTGCACGATTTGACGGCCCTGCCGTCCACATGAACGACACAGGCGCCGCATTGCGACGTGTCACAACCGACATGGGTGCCGGTCAACTGGCGGACTTCGCGGATGAACGAGACAAGCAGCGTCCGGTCTTCGACATCCGCCGAAACCGCCTTGCCGTTCAATACCATCGATACTTTCGACATGAATATCTCTCCCTCATGAAATTCTTCGAGCCTTGGCTCAACAGCACCCGGCTTGCCGCCGTGTTCTTTTTCAGCGAGGTCTGGCGGATCGAAAACCGTCAGACCTCAATTCAAGATTGAGCAGCAAGGCTCATGTTGCAAGAGCCAGGATCACGATGACAGCCGCCAAAAGGGCCAGCCCCCACACAACCGGTCCTCCCAGAACATTCCTGCCGGCAGCTGCCTCCAGATTCTCCTCAGCCTGGTGCAGCTTCTCTTCAACGGCGTGCTCGGCGTCCTCGAGCGCGTGGACGACACCACCTGTCGTATCTTCAAGTGCAATCCGCTTGGCTTCCTCGGCCACGCCCGGATCGAGCTGATCGTCGGAAGCGCCGCCGGCTTGGTCCCCGGATGCCCCGCCAACCATCGCGGAAAATTTGCCGAAAAATTCTTCCGCCATTTTCTTTGCGGTGGAATCGATCAGCCGGCTACCCAGCTGTGCAAGCTTGCCGCCAACCTGCGCCTTGGCTTCATACGTCAGAAGGGTCTCGTCGCCTTCCTCGAGCAGCTTGACGTCTGCTGAACCTTTCGCGAATCCGGCAACGCCTCCCTTGCCTTCTCCAACGATCGTATAGCTTTCCGGAGCATTGATGTTCTCGAAAGTCACCGCACCCTTGAACTTGGCCTTGACCGGACCGATTTTCGTGGTCACCGCCGCAGTCATTTCCGTGTCGGATGTTTTTTCAAGGGTCTCACACCCCGGTATGCAGGCCTTCAGGATCTCCGGATCGTTCAGAGCTTCCCATACGGTTTCCCGTTTGGCCGGTATCCGGTGGGATCCGTTCATGTCCATTTATCTTCTCCCCATCTCGCGCTTCGGCGAATATTGGCAATGACTTGGCTGAAGCTCAACGCAAAAAGACCCTCAGCACCGTTGCGTTGGTCCCATGAGAGCTTGTTTTGTATAAAATTTCAATCGGTTATCTGCTTGGAAATTATGCACGGGACACACACGCGCGCACAAGCTGCCTTCAGGGCATGCTTTGTCGGCGTCAAGCTTGGTGAAAACGGCTGCCGGAGGCTATCCGACAACCAGTCCGGAGCCGGCAGCTTTCTGGACGAAGGCGACGAGATCGGTGCTGCTCAAGGGCTTGGAAAAGAAAAAGCCCTGCAGATAATCACACTTCAACTCGCGCATGAGCTTGCGCTGAGCATCTGTTTCAACGCCCTCGGCTGTGACGCTCAGGTCCAGCGCCTGGGCGACCGCAACGATGGATTTGACCACCGCAAGCGCATCCGAATCCTGATCCATGTTCATGATGAAACTGCGGTCGATCTTGATTCCATCCACCGGAAGCTTGCGCAGATAGCTCAGGGACGAATACCCGGTGCCGAAATCGTCTATGACGACCTTCGCCCCCTTGTTGCGCAACCATGTCAGCAGGGAAAGCGTGACCCGGTCATTGTTCAGGAACAATCCTTCCGTCACTTCGAAGACAAGACGATTGAAGGGCAAGCCTGCAGCCGAGGCCGCATCTTCTATGTCCTTGTAAATCCTGTTTGCCTGCACCTGCTGGGGAGACAGGTTCACATTGAGCCGGGTCTGATCCGAAACGGCCGCCATTTCGCTGAACTCGGCAAAGGCTGACTTGAACATCCACGCACCGACTTCGGATATCAGCCCGCTGGTTTCGGCAGCTTCGATCATGCGGCCGGTGTTGAGAAAAGTGCCTGACGGGGTACGGAACCGCATCAACGCTTCGAATGAAGCAATCGTGTTGTCGCGTGCCTGCATGATCGGCTGGTAATGCACGATAAATTCGGTCTTGTCGCGTCCGCCGGTGAGCAGCGAAGCAAGGCGAAGACGTTCGAACGCCGCCTCCTGCATCATGGGATGAAAGACCGCATGATTGGTGAGGCCTTTTTGCCGGACATCGTTCAACGCGATCGAGGCATGGCTTACAAGTTGCTCGGCTTCCTGATCCTCACCGTCCACCACAGCGGCAAATCCGAGCCGAATCCTCAGGGTGATCTGGGTATCGTCCAGGGTAATCGGCTCATGGAAGGCGTCTTCCACCCGCTCGACGACATCCTGTATCCGGTTTTCCTGGCCGTCCTTCAGAAGAATGAGAAACTCATCCTTTTCCTTGCGCGCGATCGAAAGCGCATCCGGAAACGTCTGCGCCAGCCGGTGACCGGTTTTTTTCAGGACGGCTCCGGCCTTTTCATCGCCGATACCGTCGACGATCACCCGGAACCGTTGAATGTCCAGATGCACGACAAGAAGGGACGCGTGCTTGGCTGCGTGACGTTGAAAAGTTTCGATGAACCCCGAAAACGTCGACAGACCCGTTGTCCGGTCAACATAGGCAAGGTTGCGGATATGCTCCAGCAGGCCGGTCTTTTCGTAGCCGAGAGCAACGTTGGCGACAAAAAGCTGGACAACTTCCGAGCCGACGAGATCTTCCAGCTCCTCCTCCGGCATGGCGAGAAAAAGCGCGCCGGTCATACCGTTGCGCGTCACGAGCGGCAGAGCCACCCCCTTGGGCGATGAACTGGAGGACAGGGTTTCGATGCACTCGTGCACCGAGGCCCTGATGGCGTCATCGCCCAGCATGTCGATAGGAAGGTCGGTCTTGTCTGCAAAATCGCCCATTGCAGCCAGGATCCTGACATTGGACTTGTCGATGATCCCGTAGTCGGGAAGCGCATCCAGTCCGCACAGGAAGCAGCCGACGGGTTCGCCGATCAGTTGCGTGATTTCCGTCAGAACCGCGGACGCGAAGTCGCTGAGGGCGTTCTTTTCCACGATGGCGGCGAAATGCGCATTCAACTGCTTGAGCTTTTGCCGGTTGGTCTCAAGCGACATGACCAGCTTGTATCCCCGCAAGGCCGTAATGATCGCGGTGATCAGCTTGGTGCGCGAGAGCTCGGCCTTTTCGGCATAGCCGTCGATATCGAATTTCATGATCACGTCGGTCTGCGGCGCGTAGCCCGGCTGACCTGTCCGCAGGATCAAGCGCGTGAACTTGTTCTCAAGTTCGGAACGGATCCAGCTGACCAGGGCGAGGCCGGCAGTGTCGCTTTCCATGACCACGTCCACAAGCGCAACTGCGATATCGTCCTCTTCGGTAAAAATCCTGCGGGCTTCCTCTGCAGACAGTGCATGAAGAAGTTCGAAGGGCCGGTCTTCGAAGACGCAACCGGAGACCGCGATCCGTGTAACCTCGTGAACGTCCGGGTCGTCATCGACGATCAGAATTTTCCATGGCGATTTAATATTCTTTTCCAGCTTGGGATCTGCGGGTGCAAGAAAATCCATCACCATTTTATTGAACCTTTTTTCTTATTGGTGTTCGAGCCTTCTGTGGGGCTCTGGCAGGAAATTCAATTGTAAATTCAGTACCCGATCCCACCTCCGAGCTGACGGAAATTGTTCCGTTCAGGCCTTCCGTCACCAGTTGGTAACAGATCGCCATTCCAAGGCCCGATCCACCCTTGCCGAACTTGGTCGTGAAAAACGGTTCAAAGACCTTCTTCAGGTTTTTCTCCGGAATTCCAACGCCGTAATCCTTGCATTTGAAGATGACGGTTTTTTCGGGCTCTCCATCCTCAACGTTTTCCGTCGAAGATATGATTTGCGAGGACAACCTTATCCGGCCCCGATCGAGGCCCTCATATCCATGTTTGATGGCATTTTCGACGAAATTGGAAACGAGCTGGCTGACCGCCCCCGGATAGCTGTCGATAACTTCGTCGGCATCAAGGTCGAGTTCGATCTCGAAAGAGGTTTTTCTGATGGTCGGCTGAAGGGTCGCCAGTGTTTCACGAATGATATGGTCGAAATTGAAAGGTCGCTTCTTCTCGCTCTGGCGGTCGACGGCAACCTGTCTGAAATTGCCGACAAGCTCCCGTGCCCTGCCGAGCGTCTTTTCAATGATGCTGGCCGTGTCGCTGATCCGCCCGACCTCGGTTTCCAGCGCTTCCTTGCTCAGGCTTTGCTGGTCAAGTTCGGTGCGAAGATATCCGGTTGAATCCTTGATCGTCGTCGCCGCCATAAGGGCATTGCCGAGCGGTGTGTTCAATTCGTGCGAGACACCGGCGACAAGTGCCCCGAGAGCAGCAAGATTGTCTGCCTGGATCAGCTCCTCCTGAACCAGCTTGAGCTGCTCCGTCCTGTGAGCGACCAGTTCTTCGAGATTGGTCTGGTACTCCTGGATCTTCTTCAGATCCAGATGACGGCGTTGAACCATCAACTGCAGGCTTTCCGCAAGAATGCCGATTTCGTCGGCGCGACCAGGCATCAGTTCAGCTCTTGGAGGATCCTCGATCAGACGGGGTGTCGACAGATAGTCGACGATTGCCGACAGCGGACGGCCGATCAGGCGGCGAAAGACCGTCCGGATGACAACCGCAAGAAGTGAAAGATAAACAATGATGGCCGATACGATGAAGCCGACCGTGGAGACGATTTCATAGGAAATCGTATTCCTGTCGATCAGAATGTAGACCTGACCGATCGCATCCTTCTGCAGGATCGTGCTGGGAGAATTCAAGGTATAGCTGAGGGCCTCGGCCTGACGAGGTCCGGACGCCGGCTCTCCGAAATTACCCGTATCGGGTGTCTCGACCCAGACTTTCTCGACCACTTCGAGGCTTTCAAGTCCGCGAATGAGCTGCAGGGTGGCATCCGCGTTTACGGTCCAGATCGCCCGCTCAAACGGCCGTTTGGTGGCCTGAAAGAAAGCCTCGGTGACACGGATCGCTCGGGCGTGTGCCGCGTCCCAGGTGATTTTGGTGAGGATTCCGACAAAGATGATGCCGAGGATTGCAAAGAGGCCAAGTGTATAAAGAATAAACGTTCGGGACAGGCTCGCCCGGCCCTTCTCCTTGGGAGTATATGGCAACGCCGCACTGCCGCTCAAACTCAAGATGACCACCTTGACGTTGTCCTTCCGAACCGGGAAGACACGAAACAATACAATTCCGCTTTGATGCAATCACCTCGCGAAAGTGCATGCGATTAAGGCAAAAGGTTCGACCGAAGCCACCGATACGCGATTTAACGATACGCGATTCAAGGTCGCGACAACATCGCCCTGGAGTCCTTTCAACATGTCACCTTCGCCTCAGCGGAATTTGACATGGCCCCAGTCTCCAAAGTTATTTTCGGTAAGGTTTCTAAATTTTCCATGAAAATCAATTGTAATTTGAAACACCCCCCTGTCTTAACAACTAGGCAAATGCTGTTGCCAGTTGAGCTAATACCAATGCAATAGGCTCTGCCTCATGGACAGTATATCAGGCCCGGTTTCATGCCGGTCCACCCATTGCGTCGAAAGACTTCATCCGCCCCGGATCGCTGCTATGCACCGACCACGGAAAGATAGGGCGTCTTGGCTGCTTTGTTGTTCGTCGTCTTTTCACTCGCACAAGCAGCAACTTGCGACGGCTGAACGGGCCTGCGGGTGTCACCGACCTTCGGCTTGGCCGACGAACCGTCTTTCAGCATGTAGCCGATGTAACGGGTGGATTCGATGGCGTCATATCCAAGCTTGTTCCGAAGCTTTTTGCGCAATTTCGAAATATGGCTTTCAACCACACACTCGTCCACGCCATCGTTCATCACGCCGTAAACCGCGTTGAAAATCTGTGTTTTCGTCACACGGCGTCCCTTGTTCTTCACAAGATATTCCAGAATGCGGCGTTCGCGGCGCGGCAATTCCATCATCTCTCCGCCAACCAGCGGGTCCCGGCCGTCGAAAAACACTTCGATCGCCCCGGTTCCCGAAGAGCTGTTGCGAGCGGTAATGCGGCGGCGGAATGCCCCCACCCTGGCGATGATTTCCCGCACATGCACAGGTTTTCTGAGAACGTCGTCCATTCCGGCGGAAAACAGCTCCAGAGTGTTTTCGAGACTTGCCGCATCCTGCAGCGCAACGATCTGCGCTTCCGGGCAGCGGCTGCGGATTGCGGTCACGAAGCCGGTGCGATCCTCACTTTCGCCGAGCAATATGGCGTCGACGGAAGACAGGTCCTGGGCGCTGGTGATTTCCATCCAGTCCAGAATTTCCGACGGGTGAAGTTCAAGCGAAGCATATCCTTCGCGTTCAAAGGCCGAGGCATAGCCTGCGGTCACGATCTCTCTCGCGTCTACGATGATAAACATATTAGCCCCTTGGATTTACCAGTACCCAATGGGTAAAATTACTAATCCATAAGGTCAATGCTTCTTCCCTTGTTTGGGAAGTATTTCAAAAAACATAGTGGAGAGAGATTATAATTCGATAGAGCAATATAATTCAAAGATCAATTGTATTGAGAATAAAGTAATATATAATTTATCTAAAATCCTAAACGCTGATAAAATCAGCGATTTCTGTAAAATTATTTGAGTTTGTATATAGGGAAAGCGCTGCGCATCAAAGCGCATTTTTTTATTCAGTGTGGATAAGCAAACAAAGAGTTTACGCGTCTGCAGAAAGTGCCTGGGCAAGTTCGGCAAACGGATCGGACGGCAGAACCTGGTCCGCCCGCTGGCGCATCGCTTCGTAGATCTTGGGAACGAGACGACAGGCTTTTTCAAGCTGCTCGTCCCCCGCGCTCTGGAATCCGCCCATCATGCGCAGATCCTTCGTGTCCTCGTACTGCGAGATCAGTCCCTTGATCCTGTGGATCAGTTCCTGCTGCTCCGGGGTCCAGGCCCGCGTTGCCAGCCTGGATGTGGATTTCAGGACATTCACCGGCGGATAACGACCTGCTTCGGCGATCTGCCTATCCAGGACGATATGACCGTCGAGCAGCCCTCGGATGGTATCGGAGACCGGATCATTGTGATCGTCTCCGTCCACCAGCACCGAAAAGATACCGGTAATGGAACCTTCGCCGCAGCTTCCGGGCCCCGCCCGTTCAATGAGACGCGCCAGATCCGCGAACACGCTGGGCGGATAGCCACGGGCAACCGGCGGTTCGCCGGCAGCCAGCGCGACATCGCGGGCTGCATGGGCAAAACGGGTCGCCGAATCCAGAATGAGCAGAACCTTGTGGCCGAGGCTGCGGTAGAATTCGGCGACGCTCATCGCGGTCTTTGGCGCCAGCCGGCGCTGCATCGCGCTTTCGTCGCCCGTCGAGGCGACCACGACGGAACTGGCCAGAGTGTCGCCGAGACTGTCTTCAATGAATTCTCGCACTTCGCGGCCGCGTTCGCCCACAAGGCAGACAACCACCGTGTCAAAGTCGCCGAAGCCGGCCAGCATGCCGAGCAGCGTGGATTTGCCCACGCCCGATCCGGCGAAAACACCAAGGCGCTGCCCGACACAGAGCGGCGTGAACAGATCGATCACCCTGACGCCCGTTTTCACGCCGTCGGAAATCTTGGAGCGGTTCATGGCCGGGGGTGGCGCACGGTCCAGCAGGAAGGCCTCGACGCCGTGGGTCAACGGCCCCGCCCCGTCGATAGGATCTCCAAGCGCGTTGATGATGCGCCCGCGCCAGCTCATGTCCGGATGAATCGCAAGTCCGCCCGTCACGGAGGCAACACTGCCGATGCCGATATCCGTGACCCGCTCGAGTGGTTTGACCACGACGTCCTTTTGGTCCAGCCGGATGATTTCACCTTGCCGGAGACCCGAACGGCCCTCGAACTGGACAAGATCGCCCAGGCACACGATGCGCGACAGGCCGGACACGCGGATGGCCTCGGAGGATACCTGCGTCACACGTCCACTGAGTTTCACCGGACCGATTTCGGTCTCCAGGGAGGTCAGTGACGCGTGAACCTGGTCAAGAGCGTTCAGATGCGGTGCGTTGGGCATGGCGTTCCTGCAGGGCCTTTAATACATCCAGGGGAAGATGGTTGGCTTTATGCGTCGCCAGACGTCCCAACCCCTGCTCATCCGGCAGATCGGGCTTCTGCCGGTCCGCAGCTTTCGCGCCATCAACATAGGCAACCGAGGACGCGCCGGTCCCGGCGGCAGCACTCGTCTCGCCGATGGTCTCCGAAGAACCTTCGTTCGAAAGTATTTTGGCCAGGACGAGGGGTGGGCTGGATTTCTCCGCTACGGAGGCGACTTTCTGGCCCAGAACATTATCATTCCCGGCCCCTTGCGGACTGTCGATGCTACCCGGCTCCGCCTCGGGAACCCGGTCCGGCTTGCGGGCCGGCACCGGTATGTCACCCGTGTCGGAGATTTTTATGACGTCGGATACTTGAGAGGTGTCCGAAACTTGAATGCCGGCCGGCTTGTTTTCCTCACCGGACCCGTTTGCCCGATCTCCGGCTGCACTGTAGGCGAGCATGGCGCCTAGGCCGATGGGCCCGCCAAGGGCAAATCCGTAAAAGGCGTTCCCGGCCCTGCGCGCATCGTCGGAGATCTGGTCATTGGTCACCGAGCGGTAGAGTTCCGCAATCCCCGGAATATGTTGCAACGGGTTGATGACATCAAGGAAATCCCCGAAGTTGAACCCGCCGGCCGCCTGTTCCCCGGTCGTCACAGCCCGGCGAGCCGCCGTATGTGCTTCCGGTCGCCCTGTCTGCATTTCCGGTGATTTGGCGAGGGCCGCAGTCACGTCAACCGCGCTCACGAGGTCGCCCCCAGCTCGCGGATCGCCTTCTGCTGGCTTTCATTGCTCATGTCGATCATCTTCGTCGCGCCTTCGAAAGCGCGGGAAATCATGATCATCTTGGTCATCTCGCGAACCGGGTTGATATTCGCGCCCTCAACAAAGCCCTGGCGAATGCCGTGCTGGTCAAAGAACAGGACCGGAGTGGCAGGAATGTCCGGGATGACCGCCGAATTGTCCTTGCGCGTCAGCTTCGCGTCCTCGGGAATGAGGAAGAGGCCGACCTGCCCGACGATGCCGATATCACGCTGGGAGATTTCACCCGACTGCGTGATCAGCGGCGGTCCGGCTTCCGGGTCCACCGCGATCGGCTGGCCTCCGGTTCCCAGAATGGCCTGGCCGGTCAGCGTTTGAAGCGTTCCGTCCTGCGTGACTTTCAACCGCCCGTCCCTTGTATAGGAAACCGTGCCGTTCGCGTCCCGGATCGCAAACCACCCATCTCCCTCGATCGCCATGTCGAGCGGATTGTCGGTCTTGTTCAGGCTTCCGATCTGACGCGAGATGTATTTCTCGCCGCCCGTCGAAAAACTCACCTTGTTCTGCCCGGCTTGAGAGACCAGCTCCGCGAACTTGACTTCATCCGCCCGGTAGCCCGCCGTGTTCATGTTGGCGACGTTCCGGGCGACGGTGTCCAGACGATTGGACAGGGCGACCTGCGCCGAAAGCGCGACATAGAGAGCGGACTGCATGGATCAAAAGCCTCCGAGGCGGAATTTCTGGATACTGGCGAGAAGGCTTTCGCCCATCTGAACGATACCGTTGCTGTTTCCCATGACTGTCAGAGCTGCAGACTGGCTGGTCTGGGTACCGTTCGAAAGATCGTAGAGTGCGGAAAACCGGGTCAGGAAGTCAGAAAGATAAGCCGGGTCGCTGAACTGGTCGAACTCAAGCCGTTCCTCCAGATAAGCTGCCTGCTTGTCGATATCGCCCATCGCAAATGCCTGTGGCAGACCAAGCGCGGTATAAACCGTTTCAGCCAGCGCCGGATCGGCCAGGACATCATAGGCGTTGGTGATATCGGGTGCCTTGCGCTCGAAATACAGGGCGAGACGTACACCCTGGTTCTGTTCGCCTTCGCGAACCTCCAGCGTCTGGCGGTAATATTTGTCGACGATCCCGTCCTGCGTCCTGGAAAAGGACGTGGTCGTCGATCCGTAGCGCTCGAAATTGAAGGTTTCGGCGAATTCCTTGTACCTCGTATCCACGAGCTTGTTGGCGAAGGAAGCGGTATCCGAGACACCTTCTTCAAGCACCTTGCGCATGAAGGCCTTGGCATAGGTCATGTCTTCCAGACCCATGGCCTTCATAGCGTAATTATAGATGCGGTCATCCGCCAGGAAGTCGTCGATGGACTTAATATTCCGGATATTTTCCCGATAGTACTCGGTCTGGCGTTCCACCGTCGGATCCGCTTCCACGCTCTTCAGTGAACGCTCCATATTCGATCTGACGAGTTGTACCTGGGTCAGCGTATTGATCATGTCCTCATCCCTCCTGGCGGGCAAAAGAATTTGAGGAATTTTCACGCAGAGAGCTTACGCCAGGCTGACTGCGGTCCAGATGCGCGGATACGGGCCAAAATGCTGCCGCGTCAGCTTCGGACAAGTCTCACCTCCTAGCGTCCTCCCCACACAGTCGATTTTCTCACCAGTTCGGGAGCTATTAGGTGACTATTCTTATTGGCCTGTTCATTGCGGGTGCTTCCCTTATCGGTGGATTTGCCGCACTCGGCGGCAAGGTCTCCGTCCTTTGGCAACCCTGGGAACTCCTTATCATTCTGGGTGTCGCCGTTGGTGCATTCGTTGTCGCCAACCCGATGAAAACCATTCGGGGAACGGTGTTTGCGATCTCCGATGCGCTGCGCAACGCCGTCCCCAACAAACGCGAATACCTGGACGTTCTGGCGCTGCTTTACGGTCTGATGCGCGAGCTGCGCGCCAAGGGACGCAATCAGGTCGAACCGCATATCGAAGACCCGAACACTTCGCAGATCTTTCAGAAATATCCGACGGTTCTGCGCAACGCCAACCTGACGACCTTCATCTGCGACTACTTCCGGCTGATCATCGTCGGCAATGCCCGCGCCCATGAGATAGAGGCACTAATGGACGAGGAGCTGCAGACGATCCACCGCGACCAGATGAAGCCCTTCCACGCCATGAGCAGCGTCGCCGACGCCTTACCGGCGATCGGGATCATCGCGGCCGTGCTCGGCGTTATCAAGGCAATGGGCGCGATCGACCAGTCGCCTCAATTGCTCGGCAGCCTGATCGGCGCCGCGCTGGTGGGCACGTTCGTCGGGATCTTCTTTTCCTATTCTCTCTTCGGACCGCTGGCCGTGAAGATCAAGAACGTCCGGGAGTCGCGGCTGCGGCCCTACATCGTCGTCAAGCAGACCCTGCTCGCCTTCATGAACGGCGCCGATCCGCAGATCGCTCTGGAACATGGCCGCAAGACCATTTCCGACCACGACCGTCCAACCATCGACGAAGTTGAAAACGAGACCATGAGCGCGGGGTCCGGTGGCGACAACGTCCAGGACCTTCAGGGAGCGGCATAAGTCATGATCGAGGCAGCTACAGCAAATTCCGGCGGTTCCAGTTCCGAACGGGCCATGATCGCCGACCGCCTGCTCGATGCAGCGGGGATCTCCGTCGACCGTCTGCCGATGCTTCCGGTAGTTTTCGACCGCATGGCACGTTTGATGGCGGACGCCATGCGGCAGAAGTCCCCCTCACCTTCCTATATCTCGGTGAGCTACGTAGAAAACAACCGCATCGGCGACATTCTGGACGAGTTCGAGTCCAACGCGCTTGTGGCCGTGCTCTATTCCCCCGAATGGGACGCCCGGGTGCTCGTCGGTTTCGACCGCGATTTCATCTTCACGCTGGTGGATGTGCTTTTCGGAGCCGACGGCACAGAACCGCCAATCGACGACGAACGTCCGTTCTCCAACATCGAAACGCGCATCGCGCGCACCATGTTCGAGGTGGCTTCGAAAGCCCTGGCCGAATCCTTCGCGCCGATCGCCGAGACAACGCTCAGGATCGAGCGGGTGGAAAGCCGCATGGACTTCGCGGTCGTCGGCCGCCGCAACAACCCTGCCGTGGTCGCACGGCTGTTGCAGCAGGCAATCGGCCGTGGCGGCGAGGTGTTCGTGGTCATGCCGCATTCAACCCTCAATCCGCTCCGCCAGCGTCTCTCCCAGGTCCTTTCCGGTGAAATGTCGGGACGTGACAAACAGTGGACGCAGCACTTCCACAACGAAATCCAGCGCACCGAAGTCAGGCTGGAGGCCATCCTGGAAGAGCGTGAAATGTCGCTCGGTGATCTGTCGGCCCTGAGGGTAGGCCAGACCATCGAGCTTCAGGCAACGGCCCGCAGCCCGGTCACTCTCTCCTGTAACGATCAGCCGATCTTCACCTGCCAGCTCGGACAGCTGGACGGCTCCTATACGCTGCAGGTCGAAGAACTCATTCACGAGGAAGAAAAGGATCTTTTCGATGATCTCCGCAATCGTTGATGGCGTCCTCCTGATCGCGCTTGTCGCGACGACGGTGCGGATGCTGGCCATGCACCGGGAGCTGCGGCGCCTCGGAACATATCATTCGGATTACAAGCGCATATTCGACCAGACCGTACTGGCTCTGGACGGGATCGAGGTCTCCATCCAGGAGATCAACGTCAAGAGCGCGCAGATCCTCAATGCACTCGGCAACCGCATGGACGATGCGCGCGAGCTCATCGCCGAAATTGACGGACTGACACGGGAAGCCAAGCGCCAGCAAACGGTTCTGCGCGCGGAACTCAAGGAGCTTTCCAAGGCAACGGCCCTGTTCGAGACGTCCAACCGGCTTACCCCGTCCAGGGATGACCTGGAGATCTTCGCGGATTCGGACGGACAGACTGCTCCTTCGCAGCACGCGGGTGTGTTGACCAGCGGCAGATCCCAGAAGGAGCCGGCATCAATTCATCGTGGAGAAGCGCCAAAACCGGTCCCGGCACGCATTCACCGGATCGACAACCCGTCCGGAAGCCCGTTCCGCACCGTTTCCATGAACCAGAAGGATAAAATGTAATGTCCGACACTGTTATTGATCATGTTTCCGCGGACGCGGGTGTGAAGACGAAGCCGGCCGATGCCGCGAATTTCGCCAAGGTTGAAGCGCCGTCCAAGGACAGCAATCCCGGCACCATCGGGGACGACAAGAATCTGGACACGATCCTGGGTATTCCGGTGAACATTCAGGTTGTCCTCGGGTCGGCGACAATGCTGGTCTCCAACCTTCTGAAGCTGGGCCGCGGTGCGGTCATCCCGCTCAATCACCGTGTCGGTGAACCGATCGATATCGTCGTGAACGGCCGTGTGATCGCCCGCGGTGAAGTGGTGGTCGTCGAAGACGACAATTCCCGTTTCGGTGTCTCTCTCACGGAAATCATCAGCGCGCAGAACGGCGGTCTGGACATCTGATCCAGAAGCTAACCGGTCCGTAGCCCCAGGTCTCCTCAGGAACATGTGACAATGTCGAGCACTGCCAATGCCGCGGCCGCGGCGCAATCCGCGAGTTACTCCCAGCCTCCCACTCCGCCCGCGCGCCGTCTGAACGGCGTGCAGCGGGTGGCGGCGCTTCTCCTGTCGCTGGGCAAAACCAGCTCCCAGAAGCTGCTGCAGCATTTCGACCAGGAAGAAATCCGCATGATCACCGTTTCCGCAGCGCAGCTGGGAACGGTGGCCTCGGAAGAACTCGATCTGCTGGCCGAGGAATTCATCGAACAGTTTTCCCACGGCACGACCCTCTACGGTTCCGCCAATGAAGTCGAAAAGATGCTGGAGGGCATCCTTCCGGATGATCAGCTCTCGGACATCATGTCCGATGTACTCGGTAATTCGAACCGCTCCATATGGGACCGGCTGACCACGGTGTCCGAAACCGTCTTTGCAAATTATCTCCTCAAGGAGCATCCGCAGACTGCGGCTCTGATCCTCACAAAGATCAAACCGGCGGCGGCCGCCAAGGTTCTCGGCCAGGTTAACGGCGAGACGCGCAACCAGCTTGTCCGCAGGATGCTGTCGATCAAGGCAGTCGTTCCGGAAATCATGCGCGATGTGGAAAAGACCATGCACGAGGATTTCATGCTCAACCTGTCCGGAACCCTGGAGGCAGATTCCCATGCCCGCATGGCGGACATCCTCAACAAGATGGACCGCGAGCACATGGAAGACGCGCTGGACAATCTCAATGTTGTCAAACCGAAGACCGCGGAGCTTCTCAAGGGTCTGCTCTTCACCTTCGACGACATCACCAACCTCAACGCCCGGACCCGGATGGCAATATTCGATCAGATTCCGACGGACCGGATCGTACTGGCGCTGAAAGGAACCAGCGCGCAGTTCCGCGAAGTCATCCTTTCGTCCCTGACCTCTCGTGCGCGGCGCATCGCCGAGCACGAACTGGCGGCCGGAGAACCGGCAGCGCAGCGAGACGTTCTCGATGCCCGCAGCGCGATCACCAATCTGGCCCTGGAGATGGCCGGCAGAGGCGAAATTGAATTGAACCCGAAGCAGGACGACGGCGCATTTTTCGCCTGACCGCTGCCGGACCGGAAACGCGGTACCGCGGGCCAGGAGACGATTGGCTGAATGTCGGACGAGACAGACAAGGATTCAAAAACAGAAGAACCGACCGAGAAGAAGGTTCGGGACGCAATCGAGAAAGGCAACACTCCGGTTTCGAGAGAAGCACCGGTCCTTGCCACTTTCATTGCCGCCCTGCTGATCGGAGGTTTCGTGGTGACATCGGGAGCCCGTCAGCTCGTCGTGAAGCTGACCCATCTCCTGGATCTCTCGGGAGGTGTGAGACTTGGAAACAGCGCAGACGCATTGCTGCTCTCTCATGCGGTTTCAATCGAAACCGCCATATTCCTTGCTCCGGTCATTGCGCTGTTGTCAGTCGCAGGTCTCGCTTCGGCATTCCTGCAGAACAGTCCGAACCTCGTCTTTCACCGCATCAAGCCGGACTTCTCGAAACTCTCGCCCTCGAAAGGCTGGAAGCGGATTTTCGGGGCACAGGGCCTTGTTGAATTTCTCAAGGCGGTTTTCAAGTTCACCACGGTCAGCGCCATCGTGTTTGGCCAGTTCCGGGCAAATGAAGTGGAACTGATCAACGCCATGTTTACCGACCCCAGCGCGTTGCCGGAAACGATCCTGCAGATTTCCATGCGGCTGATCGCCGGCGTTTGCGTCGTGACAATCCTGCTGGTGACCGTCGATGTCCTGTGGTCGCGCTCGCACTGGCGCAAGAACCTGCGCATGAGCAAGCAGGAAATCAAGGACGAACACAAGCAGGCGGAAGGCGACCCGATCGTCAAGGCCCGCCAGCGCTCGCTGGCGCGCGACAGGGCCCGCAACCGCATGATGTCCGGCGTGCCGCAGGCAACTCTGGTCATTGCCAACCCGACCCACTTCGCCGTCGCCCTGCGCTATGACGGTGATCAGAGTCCGGCGCCGATAGTGATCGCCAAGGGTCAGGATCTGATCGCGCTGAAGATCCGCGAGATCGCGGAAAGCAACAACATCCCCGTGATCGAGGACGTACAACTTGCGCGATCTCTATATGCAGCGACAGAAATCGAACAAATGATACCGCCGGAATTCTATAGAGCGGTTGCAGAAATTATCTGTTATGTGTACTCACGCCAAACAAGAACTGCAGTATAGATCAAGTCGTGGTCAGGGTTAGTCCATCGCACCGGATAAAACCTCATTATGGCTGGAGCGAGAGGGCGCTTTATTTTGGGTTTATCGGTGAAGCAATCCGGGTCGACCGGCCGTAGCCGCAACGTATCGGCGCACGGCGCGCACCAGATCCTCCAACTGCGCATGAGCCTTGAACTCGCGATCCGGACTGTGCCAGGCTGGACCGATCGTATTGGAGGCGCCGCTCATGCAAGATATGCCTGAAGGCAACGGAAACATGTCGATCGGCCTTGCCAGCGACCGGCAGCGCCAGGAGGCGATCGCCTCGGCCCTGACCGATTTCATCGAAGACCTGAAGCTCGTCGATGTGGTCGATTTCGTCGCCTATATCCGCACCGACCAGCATGGCAACATCGAGGAACTCATCAAGACTGCGGCCGAGCTGTACTTCAAGGAAGGCTCCTTGCGGTATTCCATGGCCGCCCAGGCGGATGTCGAATGGGAAACCACGCCGAAGATCTCGCTTGATCTGGAATTCTTCAACAAGGGCGCCTGGATCTACTTCACGGTTGTCCTGGCCTGGCCGGACAATGCCGTTAACGTTTCCTACGTCGAGGTGCCCGACGCGGCCGGCGACAAGGTCAAGGAAACGGAATTGCTGCTCGAAGCCCTGAAGGATGCGCGGCTGAGGTAGGCAAAACCTGTCTCATACCTGTGTCCTTCAACGCATCAAATCCGCGAGCACCGGCTCACCGGCCGAACCGACCAACTCGGAAATTGCACCGGGTTTCTCGTTGCCACAGAACAACGAGACTTGAAGCCATTCACAAATCACGCCTCACCTTCTCCTGCCGCCTTCTTGACCAAAACGCCAAAAAGAACATATCAAGAACGAATGGCAAAAAGATCACTTTCAGACAAACTGGCGATCCTGGCGGATGCGGCAAAATATGACGCGTCCTGCGCGTCTTCCGGCGGCGAGCGACGCTCCTCCAGGGACGGCAAGGGGCTCGGATCGTCCGGGGGCAGCGGGATTTGTCACGCCTATGCTCCGGACGGGCGCTGCATTTCGCTTCTCAAGATCCTGATGACGAATTTCTGCATCTACGACTGCGCCTATTGCGTCAACCGGGCGTCGAGCCGGGTCGAGCGGGCGCGATTCACAGTTGAAGAAGTGGTCAAGCTGACCGTCGAGTTCTATCGCCGGAACTATATCGAAGGCCTGTTCCTGTCCTCCGGCATCATCCGCTCCCCGGACGGCACGATGGCCGACATGGTCAACATCGTGCGCACCTTGCGTGAGCGGGAGAATTTCCGCGGCTACATTCATCTCAAGACCATTCCCGATGCCAGCCCCGAGCTGATCGAGGAAGCTGGAAAATGGGCAGATCGCCTGTCGATCAACGTGGAACTGCCGACCGAAAACGCGTTGACGCGCCTGGCGCCGGAAAAATCCGCCTTGTCCATCCGGCGCGCAATGGCCGATGTCCGCACCCGGCGCGACGCGGCGAAAGAAAAGTCCTATCGGGGCAAGAGACCGGGCCGTTTCGCACCTGCCGGGCAATCGACCCAGATGATCGTCGGCGCTGACACGGCTTCGGACGGGGATATCCTCTCCAACGCCTCCCTGCTCTATTCGTCCTACAAACTCGGCCGGGTTTATTATTCCGCCTTTTCGCCCATTCCCGACGCCTCGCGGCTGCTGCCCTTGAAACGTCCTCCCCTGATGCGCGAGCATCGTCTCTATCAGGCCGACTGGCTGATGCGGTTCTACGGCTTCGAGGTGGAGGAGATCGCCCCGGCAGGCGGCATGCTGGATCTGAACGTCGATCCGAAACTTGCCTGGGCCCTGGCGCACCGCGGCCATTTTCCCGTGGATGTGAACCGCGCGTCGAAGGAATTGCTGCTGCGCGTCCCGGGTTTCGGCACCCGCTCCGTCCAGCGGATCCTGAACGCCCGGCGTCACCACTCCATCCGCTACGAGCACCTCGTCTCGATCGGCTGCGTGCTGAAACACGCAAAACCCTTCATCATCCTTCCCGGCTGGACACCGGGCCATTTGCCCGATGACGCCAATCTGCGGGCCCGGTTCACCGCTGCGCCGGAACAGATGAGCCTGTTCTGATGCAGATGGTGTGCCTGCCGCGCATCGGCACCGTGGCAGCCTGGCGCCGGCAGGCGCGGCGGCTGCTTCAGGCCGGGGTACCCGGCGAAAACCTGGTCTGGCAGACCGGAGAACCAGACGCCGACCTCTTCGCCGCGCCCGAAAAGATTGCCGATGCAGACTGTAAAACGCCATTCACGCTGACCAAATCGGCGCTCACGTCCATCGAGACCGCACTCCACCACAAGGATCCGGAACGATTTGCCCGCGCCTACGACATCGTTGCGCGACTGGCGAGCGGGAGGCTGCGCTGGGGAGACCGCTCCGACAAGCCGCTGCATTGCCTCCTTGGCCAGGAAAAGGCCGTCCGGCGCGACATTCACAAGATGCACGCGTTTGTGCGGTTTCGCGAAGTCGGTTCCCCGGATGCAGCGAGGCGCGCCTTTGCTGCCTGGTTCGAGCCCGATCATCCCATCGCTGAAGCCGCCTGTCCTTTCTTCGCCAGCCGCTTCGGTGACATGGACTGGATTATCGCCACCCCGTCACTGACCGCGCGGTTCGAGAATGGAACGCTGTCCTATGAGGAAACGAGAAATTTCTCTCCGCCTCCCGAAGATGCGACCGAGGACCTCTGGCGTACCTATTTCGCGAATATTTTCAATCCCGCCCGCCTGATGGTCTCGGCCATGACGTCTGAAATGCCCCGCAAATACTGGAAGAACCTTCCCGAGGCATCTCTCATACCCGGCATGATCCGCACCGCGCCGGAGCGGGCACTGGCAATGCAACTAGCGATGCCTACGGAACCGTCCGCATTTTCGGGCAAAGTCCGTCCCATGCGACCCGCGCCTCCCGATGACGGCAATTTGAGTCTCGACACCTTGAAACCGGCTCTGGATGCTTGTCGGCGGTGCACGATTGGCAGTTGCGCCACCCAGGCGGTTCCGGGAGAAGGCCCATCGGATGCGGACCTGATGATCGTCGGCGAGCAACCTGGCGATATAGAAGACCTGACAGGCAGGCCGTTTGTCGGTCCCGCCGGGCAATTGTTCGACAGCTGCGCCGAAGAAGCAGGACTGGACCGGACTTGCGCCTTCCTGACCAACGCCGTCAAACACTTCAAGTTCACACCGCGCGGAAAACGCCGTTTGCACAACAAGCCGAATGCCGGAGAAGTGGTCGCCTGCCGCTGGTGGCTCGATTTCGAGCGCAGGGCAGTGAAGCCAAAACTCCTTCTCGCCATGGGCTCAAGCGCGACACTCTCCCTGACCGGCTCGGGTGAAAGTCTGTTGCAGCGCCGGGGAACGGTGGAAAAGGCAGAAGACGGGACACCGGTGCTGATCACCTACCACCCTTCCTATCTGCTGCGTTTGAGGGAGGAAACTCAGCGCCGGCAAGCTAAGTCACACTTTATCCAGGATCTGCGCCAGGCCACCTCCCTCTTGCGATCACACGACTGATTTTGTGCGGGCTCATTGCAGGAGCCTTTCCGCTGGAAAAAACGCCAGACATTTCCGGGTGCCAATGACCGGGTGGTGCGAAGTTGACGGAAAGGTGTTGGAGGTCGTTGCCTGGATTGGCACCGATTTTGATTTTTGGTGTTAGAACCGGCACAGAGCGCACCCAGCCGCAACCGAGCGGCATTCCTTCCCAAGCACGGAACCGGCAGGCATGAAAAAGATCCAGATACCCGAGGAACCGACACATATGGTGACGGCAATCGTCGCCTACGCCGGTATCGCCAAGAGGCTGCATCTGGAACTTGCAAACCACTCGGGCGGCACGGCTGCAGATCTTGAAGCCATCAGGGCCGATCTGACCAACGAGGCCAAGAAGGCGGTTCCGCATGGTGATTTCGCGCGAGACGAAATTGGCGTCTACAACACGATTTTCCAGGCCATAGACACGATCTTCAGCTCCGACGGATGATCCCTGCAACTGATGCGCCCGGAAGTGACTAAGGATCGTCGTCGCCCTCCCCAAAAAAAGGGCGCCCAACCGAAGCTGGACGCCAATTGCCTGGGAGGCAAGAAGTAGAGGACAAGAAGGTGGGCCCGTCAGTTGCTTACGATGTCTTCCTGGTCGAAATAGTTCAGTTCTTCCACCAGGACGTCGCGGATCACCGAGCTGCCCAGCCGGGCATTGGTTTTCTGTTTCAGATCATCGGTGAAGGCGTCAAGGTCGTAGCGTTCCAAGTTTCTGAAATCGAGCTGGCTGTCCGAATAAAGGACGCGGAAGGCCTCATCAACCAGGAAAGGATGGGGCGGCACCGGAAGACGGCGCAGGACTTCCGCATCAGCTGTGAAGACCAGCTTGGCCACCACGTAGCCTTGCAAGGCGCCCTCGAACAGGATCGGGACGTTGACCGGTTTGACCGTTTCGTAGTCGAGACCGACAAAGGTGGCCTCGCCGTTTACATCGACCCGCTTCTGGGAGGCGATATATTGCGCGGTCGCATATCCCGACGCCAGCATGGTGGCTGCCATCCAGATGCCGGCAATCAGAATTTTCGTCATCGCGCGGGCTCCGGAAACGGTGCCTGGTAGGTGCCGTCGGAGTCAAAATCGATCATCGTCCTCGACATCATCTGCACCACTTCGGAAACGGCGTTCATGTGTAGTCTCAAGAGACCGACATTCTCCTCCAGCACCCCCTTGAACTCGCTCAGGTCGGCTTTCAATTCGCTGGAAAATGCATTCGGCGGGACAGCGGAACGGGCCCGCGAAAGATCCAGAAGCGCCTGGCTCTTGGCATATTCGAAGCGCTTGAGATCGGCTGTCGGATCGGCGCGCAGCGCCTGGGTTTCATCGCGCACGGCATTGATCGCGCGCTTGACGGCGATGATCAGCGGCGCCGAATGCACCGGGTTGGGAACCTGTTCCTGAAGGGCAATTTCCTGGCCGGCGTCCATTATGCTTTTACTCCGTGATCAAGCGTGTTTGAGATCATGTCCGCGATGCCCACTCCACCGCTGGCGGCAAGCTGGTTGGCGATTTGCTCGGCGAGCATCGATTTCCAGATTTCTCCCGTGGCCCCCTCACCGAAGACGGCTTCGGAGTCCTGGGGCAGCATCGTTTCCACGAACTGACTGAGAATCATCGCTTCGAATTTCTCGGCCGGTGACTTGTTCGCACCGGCAGCGTTTGTCGCTTCGGGACTGTAGCGGTTGAACGCCGCTGTGGTACCGGCCGAAGCGTCGGTGAAGGCCAACTGGAAGTCAGCGCCCGATCCGGAAGCCGCGATGGATTTCAAGCGGCTGGTGGCGGCCTGCAGACTGACCGGGTCCGCGGCCTTGGCAACATCCAGGATCAGGTCGGACGGAGGCGAAATCGCCATTGGACGGCTCCTTGGTCAAAACTGGTTGCAAACAAGGCCCGTGGGGTGACAGGGCGAGGCAAGCAGGGAAGCTTACTTCGGGCCTTGTTTGCAGTCTCTGTTCTAGCTGTCGCAGCTTGCGGGAGGCTTGCGTCCCGGATGTTTGGAACCGTCAGCCGAACCGGCGCTCCAGAAGGTCCATCAGATCGCGCTCTTCTTCCGCACGCTGCTCTTCGCCGCGCATTTTCGCCAGCCGCTCGGCCATCAGCTTCAGCATCATCCGCTGGCGGTCGAATTCGGAATTCACCCTCGAGCGGGCTTCGCTCAGCCGCGCCATTTCCTCGATGATCCGCCGCAGGCGCTCGGCCGCATTGGCGATGAAACGGTCATGCTGGGCCAGATCGCCGTTGGAAAGCGCCAGAAGGATGCGCCTTTCCTTTTCGGAGAGCTGGTAGACCTGGGCGTCGAGTTTCTGCAGGAGCCATGAGGAAAACAGAAAGATCTGCTTCTGCATCCGGAACAGGCGTTCGATTTCGTGACTGTTTCGCGCCATCGTCCTATCCTATCTGAAGCCAAGTGAAATACCCGTCCAGGAAGATCATGATCGCCTCCCCGATGACCAGGTAGAGGAAGTAGAGTCCGCCTGCGATGACAAACGGCATGGAGATGAAATAGACCGGGATCTGCGGGGTCAGCTTGTTGACCAGACCGACCGCCATGTTGACCACGACGGTATAGACCACGAAGGGGCTGCAGACGCGCAGCGCCAGAACGAAGGTCTGCGCCAGCTGATCGGCGAACTGTTCCAGGCTCGAAACAGCCGTCAACGGCACGCCCGCGGGAATGGCCTCGTAGGAAGCCACAAGTCCGCGCAGGATTTCCCAGTGCTGATTGGTGATGAAAACCATCGCGGTTGCGGTCACCGTGAAGAGGTTCGCGACAGGAGGCAGCGCATCGACACCTTCGATCGGCAGTCCGGGCATGTTGGAAAGACCGATCGCCATGGACACCAGCGTCGTCAGGGTTTCCAGCGCTGCGATGAAGGCCCGGCCGAGGAATCCGATGAACGCCCCGGTCAGCAGTTCCGCGCCGATGAACAGGGCGACGGTCGCCAGTTTTTCGTCCGGCAGGGCCGCCTGAATGGCTGGGGTCAGGAGCGGCGACAGCGCGAGCGAGATCGCCAGGGCGACAAACAGACGGACGCGGACCGGTATGCGGTTGCTGCCGAAACCGGGAATGATCATCAGGCAGGCGCCGATCCGGCAGAACAGCAGGAAAACCGCCAGCAGGACCGATGCGTTGAACGTGCCGAGCAACAGCCCGCCGGCAATCACGAGACACTTCCAAGGGCTGAGACATCCACACCGCGGGCAATCTCAAGGTGGGACAGAACAGGCAGCGTCGGGAACATGCGCTCGACGATCATGCGCACATAGGGCCGTGCATCCGGTGCCGCCACGATGGCGAAACGGCTGCCGTCCTTCATGTGTTTCTTGACCGCGTCGGACATCTGGTTTCCAAAATCCTCGACCAGCTGCGGTTCGATGTCGAACTCGATCACGTCCCCCTTCGCATCGCGTCTCAGGGCATTGTGGAACGCCAGGTCCCAGCGGTTGCCAAGACGCAGCACATTCAGCGGACCGCCTTCGGCCAGGTCGCCGCAGATCTGCTGGGCTATGCGCATGCGAACATGCTCCACGACCTGCTCCGAGCGGCGTACATGCGGAACGATTTCGGCGACCGCTTCCAGAATGAGGTTCAGGTTGCGGATCGAGACCCGCTCCGCCAGCAGAAGCTTGAGGACCGCCTGCAGACCAGAGAAAGACGTATGCGCCGGGCAGATGTCGTCCAGAAGCTTCTGGTATTCCGGGTCGAGGCGGTTGAACAGAACCCGCATGTCCTTGTAGGACAACAGCTGTGGCAGGTTGTTGCGGATCACTTCGCTCAGGTGGGTGAGAATGACGGTCATGTTTTCCGCAGGCGTCAGGCCGCGGCGCTTGAGCTCGTCCTTGTAGGCCGGCGGCACCCAGTAGGCGGGCATGCCGAAGGCTGGTTCTCTGGTGGCATCCGCCGGAACGGGCAGTTTCTCATCCGAATTCGGAATGACCAGCAGTTCACCCACCTTGAGGTGCTGCGAGGCGACAATCGTGCCGTGGATCTTGATCTGATAGCTTTTCGGATCCAGCGTCAGGCTGTCGGTGACACGGATATCAGGCACCACGAACCCGTATTGCTCCGCGAATTTCCGCCGCATCTTGGCAACCCGGCGCGAAAGTTCGCCGTGCTTGGTCAGGAGTTCAGCGGAAAGCTGCTTGCCGAGCACCAGTTCGACCTCGGAGGATTTGAGCGTCTCCTTGACGGAGTCCTTTTCCTCAAGCCGTGCCTTTTCGTCAGCGGCTGTCTTGTTGTCCGCCTCGACCTTCTTCTTGGCAGCCAAGCGTTTGGGGATGGTGTATCCGACGAAACCCATCAGCGCCGCCAGCAGCAGGAACGGCAGCATGGGAAGCCCCGGCATTATTGCAAAGATCGCCATCAGGATCGCCGCAACGAACAGCGCGCGCGGATACC
This sequence comes from uncultured Roseibium sp., assembly GCF_947496995.1. Classification (GTDB taxonomy): domain Bacteria; phylum Pseudomonadota; class Alphaproteobacteria; order Rhizobiales; family Stappiaceae; genus Roseibium. The sequence goes on along the minus strand of NZ_CANMFD010000002.1, from coordinate 88,997 downwards.
CGCCAAGCTGGCCGAGAACCGCCTTGTCCGTCGATCCCCTGGTTCCCCCTTTCGAGACCAGCAGACCCGCTGCCAGTGACACGATCAGAGCCGGGATCTGGGAAACCAGGCCGTCCCCGACCGAAAGCTTGGTAAAGACGTCGGCGGCGTTCGAGACATTCATGTCATAGCGGGTCACCCCGATGACGATACCGCCAAGCACGTTGACCGCCGTAATGATAAGCCCGGCGACCGCATCGCCGCGGACGAATTTCGAGGCACCGTCCATGGCACCGAAAAAGGAGCTTTCCTCTTCCAGCTCCTTGCGCCTGTGCTGGGCTTCCTTGTCATCGATAAGCCCGGCGGAAAGATCGGCGTCGATCGCCATCTGCTTCCCGGGGATCGCGTCCAGCGTAAAGCGCGCGCCGACTTCGGCGATACGCGTCGCACCCTTGGTGATCACCATGAAGTTCACGATCACCAGGATCGCGAACACGATCAGCCCGATAACGAAATCTCCGCTCATCACGAATTGCGAAAATCCGTGGATCACATATCCGGCCGCATCCAGTCCCTCATGCCCCTTGGCGAGAATGACCCTGGTCGTGGCGATGTTGAGCGACAGCCGCAGCAAGGTGGCGATCAGCAGGATCGTGGGAAAGGAGGAGAAATCCAGCGGCCGTTGGATCCAGAGCGCCACCATCAGGATAAGCACGGAAAGCGCAATCGACATGGCAAGGCCAAAATCGATCAGAAAAGTCGGAATCGGCAGAAAAAGAACCACGAGAATGACGATGATGCCGAGCGCGAAACCCACGTCTCGGCGGCTTTCCGGCGGTGCATCGGCAATCGGGGAAACGGAGGTGTCTGTCATTCCTGCCCTCGCAGACGTTTTGGAGACCCGCAAGGTCGCCGCTCAAGCTTGCGCGAAGCTTTTAGAGCGCCTTGGTTTCCGATAATCGCGGGTGAATACGGGTTGATCTGCCGGGCGGGAAATGGCCGACGGCTCTCGGCGCGCGAGAGCGCAACCGCGCCGCCCTGCCCGCACTGGAGCAGAGACGGCGCTTTACGCGGAGCATCCCGGCAGAAAGTTTTAGAACCCGGTCTCGATCCGATCGTAGATCAGTGTGGTCAGCGTGTAGATCTGACCGCCGATGAATGGTCCGGCAATGACGATCATCACCAGGATCGCAACGATCTTGGGGATGAACGTCAGGGTGATTTCCTGCACCTGGGTAAGCGCCTGCAACAGCGCAATACCTATCCCCACGACCATCGCCGGCACGATCGCCGGCGCTGATCCGATAAGGATCGTCCAGATGGCGGTCCTCACAATGTCCAGCGCATCAACTTCATTCATGATCGGTTTTGCCCACTCAGGAGACCGTGACGCCCGGGCCAAGCAGAACGCCCTTGCCGTTATCGAGTGCCAGAAGCGTACCGTCCGAATAGATTTCCACCCGCTCCACGACACCTGACGTCCCGTTCGGGTCGGTGACCGTTCTTCCGATCAGGTCATCCACCTGTCCGAAGGACATGTTCATCAGCATCGTCTCGAGTTTGGCGTTGGTCTGGATCGCCTGTTCGACCTGGCTGAAGCTTGCCAGCTGCGACAGTTGTTCGGAAGCATCCATCGGGTTCGTCGGATCCTGGTTCTGCATCTGCGCCATCATGAGCTGCAGGAACGTATCGTAATCGACGGTCAGCTGCTGCTGGGCGCTGGAAGCACCGCCCGTGGCCTGGGTTTGTGTCGCACCGACACCTTCAACGGTAGTCATGCTGTCTCTCCTTTAAACGACGGCCAGTAGCGGGCCTTGGCGATACTTGTGGCCGGCCGAAACCGAAGGTACCGACCTCCCGGCCTGCACTTCGTTGCGTTTTTCCGCGACCATCAGATTCGCTTCGACCGGATAAAGGCCGCGGACGATCTTCATCGCCTCGAACCAGCGCTCGGACCTGGCGAGGTTCTCCACCTCGTTGAGCTGGTCCAGAACCTCTTTCGACGAAAAGGCTCCCCTGACCGACCCGAGCACCAGATGGAACATGTCCTGCACGGTAGGCGCCGACGCGGGATCCATGATCACGGTCTGCAGAATGAAATAGAGCTGCCGCAAAGGCGTTGTTGCATCTTCGGGCTGCAGGATATGTGCTTCCAGCAGGAAAACCGCGTCATTCAGCAGTTCGATGCTTGTCTTGCGTTCGGCCCGGATCACCGCGCCGTTGAGGAACAGGCGTTCGCCCGCTTTCAATCCGATTTTCATGAGGTTAACCGTCCAGACTGTCGCGGATAATGGAGTTGATCTGAATGATGTCGGCGAAGTCTTCCTGCTGCCACTGGCGCAGGGCCTCCGCTTCCTTCAGAACCCAGATACCGATGGAAATGAGGTTTGCCCGTGTTTCGACGGGCAGTTCATTGCCGTCATCGGCCAGCTGTTCCAGGAAATAACTCCACAGGCGCCGGGTGTAGAACAACGCCTCCACGGCCTCCGGCGAGCGGATCCCCAGCTCGCTGGCGCTGTTCAGTTTCTCGATGACAATCGTCATCGCCTCATGTTCGTTCAACCGTTGATCGCTGCAGAGATCATCCATGACCTCAGCATAGGACAAGTTGTACATGGGCCCTCTCCAGTTTCGTATTTACTATCAATGTCAAGAACTTGGACATGATCAGATGTAGTTCAGAATACTGAGGCCCTGCATGCGGGCGGTCACAGCATAGGTCGTCTCCAACTGGGTCAGCGCAGTGTTCAGACGAACCGACGTTTCCTCCGGATTCACATTTTCCAGATCATTGATGCGGCTGTTCAGGATATCGGTCTGGACTTGCAGCCGGGAACTCGCCAGCTTGACCTGTTCCTGCACGTTGCCGAGTTTCCCCATCTCGCTGGTCACGCCGGCAATACCGGTACCAAGCTTTTCAATGGCCTTGTTCAGCACGCTCTTGTAGGTGCCCGGGTCCAGGTTTTCGTTGCCGAGATCCGCCATCAGCGTGTAGGCCTGCGCCAGGTCCCGGAAGGCCTGCTCGTTGGCGCTCACAGAGCTGTTGACCGTCTCGCTGGCAGAAATCCGGCTGACCGTGACGCTGTCGGAAGCACTCGACCAGTCCGTCCCCCACGCAGGATCCTGGAACAAGGCGTCAAAGGCCCCGCTCAGATAGGCGTCCATGGCCGCAGGCGTGATGGTGGAAACTGCCGGATCTGACTGCGTCATCCCGAATTCGGCGAAAAAGGCGGCGTCGGCAGCCAGTTTGTTCGGCGACGCAGGGTCGAGATAATCGGCGACCGGCTCCTGATCGGAATTGATCCCGGCAAACACGAAGTTGCCGTTCAACTGTGTGTTCAAGCGCGACACCAGCAGCTCCATGCTGCCCTGGGCGTCCGACTTGACGATCTCCGCACTGCCGCCATCTTCGCGCAGCGCAATGAGCGTGCTCAGGAAACCCTGGGCATCGCTGAGCATGTCGCCCATCGCTGCCTGGCTCACATCGAGCCGCGAGGCTGTCAGCGCGTTGGTATCGACGATGCCGTTCAGAAAATGGAATTCCGCCCGCAGGGACACGCTCTCGCCGGTCCGCGACCCCAGATCAAGGCCAACGTCGAACTTGCGTCCGGACGACATCTCGATGCTGAGCTTGTTGACCAGATTCGCCTGGTTCATGATCTGCCGGCGTGAGGCGTTCGCAAATGAAATCGTGGAGATATGGGTGGTTTTCATGACGTTACCTCGCTGCGGCCAATAGATCTTCGAACATTGCGTCGACCGCTGAAATGAGCCGCGTCGCGGCCGAATAGGAGCGTTCGATGTCAAGCAACAGCGTCATTTCCTCGTCGATGTTGACACCGGTCTTGTTGTCGAGATTTTCCGCCGTGCGGCCCAGGATGACCGTCTGCACCTCGACATTGCTGGTCATCGTCTTGCGGCCGCTTTCCAGCCAACTGACGGACGATGCCGCAAATCCGCTCAAGGAGTCCGACGGGTCGAGCTCAACGCCGCCGTCAAAGACCCTGTCCTGATCGAACACGGACACCAGTTCCTGCAAGCGGTCGGAAAATCCGGCCGCGGCCGACGGGTTGTAATTGTAATTGGGATCGAACGGATCGGAGATGCCGCCGTCCCGGATCCTGTCCAGACTGCCGCCGAGATCGGGATCCGCATTGGCGTTGACCTCGATCTCCGCCGCCAGACCCGCAACCAGCGTGCTGGTCGCCGGCACCGCAGGGGCGCCCGGCCAGGTGAACAGGCCGGCCTGATCCGGCCCACCGCCACCGCTCTGATCGCTTTCGGCAAAAGCCTCGATCAGGCCGCGTGCAACCTCGTCGAGCTGGTTCTGGTAAGTCACGGCGACATCGTCGCGAAGTTCAGCCAGCCCGTGCAAACGCCCGGAACTGATCGGCATCATCGCACCTGGACCCGCAACCGGAACGCCGTCGATGAAGACCGCATTGCCGACCGTGGTCGCGTCGTAAACCAGCGTAGGCTCGAACCTCACCTCACGCGCACTGGTTTCGAACAGGGTCACACCGCTGTCTGTGTAGACGACGATATCCCCGTCGGCACGATCCAGCGTGGTGATACCTATTTCCTCCGACAGAGCCAGAAGGACCTGGTCCCGGCTGTCGAGGGCATCGGTCACATCGGCGCCGGACTGGGTGCCCTTGACGATGACCGTATTGAGGCCCTCCAGCTGGTCGAGGAGATTGTTGATCTGCCGAACCGATCCCGCCATATCGGAATCCGCGTTCGCACGCACTTCCTGAACGACGGCGGAACCGGACTGCAGGGTGGTGGCCATATCCTTGGCGGATTGCAGAACGTTCTGGGCCAGAATGGTGTTGTTCGGGTCAGATGCGTAATTCTGCAGGGAAAGCTGCAGCTCTCCCAGCATCGCCGCAGGAGACATCTCCAACTGGGTGTCGTTTATCGTCTCGGACATTCTGGTCAGGCCGTTCAGGATGGATTCCTGGGAGGTGCCGACAGATGTGGAAGAAAGGAGAGACGAATACAGAGCACTGTCCGTCACCCGGACGATACCGTCGACGCGGACGCCGCCGGACTGACCGTTCGAGGTGTAAACCTGGCTGAGAACCACGGATTTACGGGAGAACCCGGCATCCTGTGCACCCGCGATATTTCGGGCGATGACCGCGGATTCTGTCTGGCGGGCAGCCAGCGCGGACTGGGCAACCTGCAATGCGACGGACAGGCTCATGACAACAACTTTCCGGTTAACGGGCCAATGGATCTACTGAGGTTTATCGGGCCAGGTTCACAAGTTCCTGCAGCAGGTCGGAACCTGCCTTGAACACCTGGGAGTTGGCCGTGTAGGTGCGTTGGGATTCGATCATCGAGGTCAGCTCGCTCGCCAGATCCACGTTCGAACTTTCCAGCGCGCCCACTTCCAGAGCACCCATCCCGGCTTCTCCCGGGAAACCGACGCGCACCTCACCGGACTCGAAGGACGGGCGGTAGATGTTGCCGCTCAGCGGATCGAGTTTGTCCGGGCTCGCGACATCCGCCAGCGGGATCTTGTAGAGCGCACGGCGGTCACCGTTTTCGTAGACCGCGAAAAGCGTACCGTCGTCAGCGAATTCCACGCCCTCGACGGAACTCGGTGCATTGCCGTCCGTATCGACGGTCGTGACCTCGAAATCAGCATTCAGGTAGGTGGAATCGGCCAGGTCGATATCGAATGTGCCACCGTTCGGCACCGCGACGTTGATCGTCGTGGGGCTGGCCCCGTCGAGATCGCCCGTGGTGGTGTCGAAGTTCAGGGTCTGGGTGTTCAGCGGCGGGCCGGCATAGGGAAATCCGCCGTCTGTGGAATCGGCTGAATCAAACACCGCAACTTCCCAGTCGGATGTCGGAGGCCCGTCGGTCGTCTTGGAATAATAGAGATCCAGCTTCACCTCGTTGCCGAGGTTGTCGTAGACGATAAGCGACGTCTTATGGGAATAATCGACGGTCGCCGCAGACGCGAAGTCTACGGAAGGAAGGTTGGCGCCGGCCACGATCGTCGCATCCTCGGATACGTTCGTGTAGAGCGTTGCTCTGCCTGTCGGGGTCGCTTCGAGCTTGTTCTGCGAGATATTGATCGGCTCCAGACCGCCGAGACCGTTGGCCACCAGAGCCGGTTCAGAACCGTCGGCAAGCGGATAGCCCTGCAGATAGTAACCCGCTGTATTGACGAGAAAACCTTCCCCGTCGGGCACAAAGGACCCGGCGCGGGTGAGCGCCTGCTGCGAGGTTGCGTCGGTCCCGGTGGAGACGATGAAAAATCCGTTGCCGCTGACCGCAAGGTCGAGACTGGAGGTGGTGTAGGACCGTGCCCCCTGATCCGTTATGGCGTATTTGGTATGAGCCTGCACGCCCCCGGAGTTGTAGGTCCCGGACCCTTGCGAAAGCACCAGGGAGGAAAACTCCGTCATCGCCCGCTTGTAGCCGGTGGTGCTGGAATTGGCGATATTGTCGGCAACGGTGCCGAGTTTGCTAGACTGCGCATTCATGCCTGAAACGCCTGTGCGCATTACTCCGAAAAGGCCCATGACAGGTCTCCTGTTTCCAGATCAACTGACCACAGTGAAACCGACAGAACTTGCGTGAAGCTGTTGCCCGAAAATATTTATTCTTTATATTCAGATACTTAATTATCTAAAATTTTATCTTTTGAAACAAATGAAAGCATCGGCACCAAGGGATGCCAATGCTGATCAGTCAAGCGTTACAAAACTGCTTGGAATTCTGGGTCCAGTGACCGAAGCCGGAAGCAACCATGTTTCTGATCACCGTACAGACATAGCGCTTTTGTGCCGGATCATTGTTCGGACCGGCGTGATACCTGGCGACAGCCATCGTCCAGGACCCCTGCCTGCTCCGCAGGTCTTTCAGGAAGCGCGCGGCATATTGCACGTTGGCGCGCGGTTCGAGCATGTGATCGACTGACCGGAATTGCTTGCCGTGATAATGATGGTTGATCTGCATGCAGCCGATATCGATCAGTTTCTTGCCATGCTTGCGGGCCTGGAGAAAATCCTGCTTGGCGGCCAGCCGGCTGGGTGGAAACACCGATTTGCCTTCTATGTTCAGGGCAAAGGGATAGAGGGAGTTCCGTCTCCCGGTCTCGGTCAACCCCACGGCGTAGAGCACGCCAAGCGGCACCCGGTATTTTTTAGCCGCCGCAATCATTTCCCGTTCGCAGACGTTTTGCACTTCTGCGGCAGCCGGAAGGCTGACCGTCAAAACGCCACTAAAGATAGATGCCGTCAGAAAGGCTGATGTCAGAAGTTTTTTCATGACCTGCTCCCTCCGTAGTCTCGATGACATTGGCCTCGTTGGCCGGATACGCCCCCTCCGGATCATTTCGACCCGAGCGGTTGTTCTGCTGATCGGAGCCGCCGCCGTTGAAGGACTGGGCCTGACCGTCACCGGAACCGTTTTGTCCTGTGGACGATTGGCTGTTCGCGGATGCACCGGTGTGCATTGCCGGACGGTCGTCGGCGGCCTGAACGGTAATCGCATCCGTCTTGACGCCGGTCACTCGCAGCATCTGGTCGAGCAGCTGCCTGTCCTGTTTCAACAGCTCGGCGGTCTGCGCCTTGCTGGCAACCAAAGTCACCTCGACGGTGTCGCCGACCATTCTGAGAGACACTTTCACGCTGCCGAGCTCATGCGGCGTAAGCTGGATGTCCAGGGTTTTGAGCACCGGCCCTTCCGCTCTCGCGGACAGACCCGTCTGCTGCGCGCCGTTGCCTGACGGCATTTCCTTCATGGCGGAAACGATCTGCTCGCCAACCTGCTGTACGGGCGACAGCCGCATGTTGGGTGCGAAATGGGTTTCCTGACGCAATATCTTGACCGTGCCCGCAGCTTCTTCCGGCAACATCGACCGTCCGGCAGACCTGCCGGACGCCTCGTCAGCTACACGCTCGGGCTCGACGCCGAACTGCGAAAAGAGCGAGGTCGCCCCGGTTTTTCCGCCGCCTTCAGCCTCAAGTGCCGACCCGGCTTTTACCTGTGCTCCCGGGAAAGGCTGACGCTGACGAAGCGCCTGGTCCTGAGATCCGGGCGTGGCAGCCTGCCTGTTTTGATCTGCCGGAATGGCGAGCACCGTCGTGATCGGCAAGGCGGTCGGAGCCTGAGCCGACCCCTGTCCTGAACCTTCCGTACCCGGATCGAGCGGGATCGGATCCCCGCCGGCCTGCGATCCTGCGCCGCCATTTGCAGGATTGGACAGGATTTTCTGGGAAACCTGACGCAGGGCATCGGCAAGATTGCTCGTCGTGAAGGAGACGAACCCGGATTTTCTGGCCTCTCCGCCGTCCGCCTTCGCGCCGTCCTCTGCCTGCGGCTCTATGGTCTCTTCCGGCACGGCGCCCTTGCCGTCTTCCGCCTGACCGTCCGGTGTCCCGGATTGTCTTCCGCCGCCGGCTCCAACCGCACCGCCCTTTTTCATGCCCTGCATGAACGACTGAAATTCTGCCGCCGTCTCCTGCGAGGATTGACCGCCGTCTGTGGCCCGGCCGTCCGCCGATTTGCCGGACTGCGGCGACGAAGGCACAAAGGCTTGCGTATTCACGCTCATTCTTCTTCTCCCATTGCTTCGAGAGACTTCTCGGTGCGGCGTAACAGCCGCTCGGCCAGATTCATGTCCGGCGTGACCCAGGACAGGTCTTCGGGATCGGCGATATTGCTCGCCACGTTGAATTCTCCGATTACGTTGTCCGGTGGTTCCGGGAAATGCCGCACGGAATTGAGAACCGTGTAGACCCCGTCGAGGAGTGCAAGATCCTCATAGGAAAGCGCACTCTTGTCGATCGACCACAGCAGATCCCTGTTTTCCGAGATCATCTCCGGTTCAAGGCGGGTCGCGGCCGAATACACCTTCAGGATCTCTCTTTCCCGGGTGCCCTCGACGGCCAGTATCATGGCTTCTTCGGTCGATTTGCGCGCTACGTTCAAATGCCCCGCCAGCAGTGCGGAACGGGCGAGCCGCATGTAGAGCCCACGCCTGGAATCGGCGTCGAATTCATGCAGGACAGGAACGATCAGCGCGAACTTGTCCTCACTCTTCACAAAGCCGAGCGTATCGATCGCCAGCGCAAAGCGCCTGCGGAAATCGCCGGCATAGATCGAATTGCTGAACCGGCGCAGATAACGTGTGCTCAGGACCCGGAAATGGTCGACATCGCCCATGATGCCGGCGACGAAGACCTCCCGCCGAAGCGCCGCCTCCTCCACCAGGGTACCCGGCATCAGCAGACTGGCGACTTGCAGCAGCTCCCGCGCCCGTGCCGGATCGCTTCTGAGGTAGGACGCAGCCTTGACCAGAGCCACATGACCGCCGAGACCGGAGGGAAGATCGAGCGGGTCGATGTCTTCCAGAAGATCCCGCATCTCATCTTCGCGTCCCTCGATATAGGCCAGAGAAGCTTCCATCAACTTCCGGTCGATAACCGGGGCCGGGTCGAGCGTCAGAAGATACCGCATGACATCGGGGTGACCACCGCTGAGAAGGTGTATGACCGCCGCCCGCGCGTTGCGGGGGTCCTGCCAGACATCCGGCGACATCTGGATAAACCTTACGTCCATCCTGGCCAGAAGCGACCTTTGGGCAACCGTGGCGTGGCTGTTGCCCTGGGCCACCTGCTCCTGAAGGGATTGCAGCGACCTGACGAGCTCATAGGGAAGAGGTCCGCCGCCGGCATCCTGCGAACGCGCCCCTGCAGCCGCCCCGGCAAGAAACACCATGCTCAGCAAAAGCCGGACAAAACCTGTCTTCAGCTGTGACGTAAAACCCATCATTCGCTTCCCTCCAGAAGATAGATCTCGATCCGGCGGTTTACTGCCGCGAAGGGATCTTCCGGATTTTTCAGATGACGGTCGGCATAGCCTTCAACCCGGTCGAAGCGATCCTTGGCTACGCCACCGCGTGTGAGCATGTAGAGCGCCATGTGAGCCCTCGAAGATGACAAGCGCCAATTGTCGTAGGACTTGCTGCGGAACGGCCGTGCGTCGGTGTGGCCCTTGATAACGATCTGGCCGGGCATCTCGGCAACGACCTTGCCGATCCGTTCCAGAAGTTTCACCAACTCGGGACGGGGTTCTGCTGAGCCTATGGCGAACATGCCGAAGTTCTGATCGTCCGTCAGGCTGATCAACGCCCCCTCACCTTCGCGTACAATGGTGATCTGAGCGGCGGTCTCCTCAAGGACGGTGCCTTTCGTCTCTTCGAGGACCCGCGTCAGGCGTGTGACAAGGATTTCCGCTTTCGACAGGCCATCGACAATCACTTCAGAGGATTCCAGATCGATGACTTCGATCCCGGTATCCACATCCTGCGTGCCGGTACTGACCTGAGCCACCGCCCGTGAGGCATTCTGGAGCGACAGACCCGTCACGTGGGCGACAACCGGATCCATTTTCTTGAACGGATCGGCGTGAGGTCCTTCCCCAAGGTCCGCAAAGACATCCGGGCCGCTACCGGAGGCATGCTGGAGATCGCCGCTGCGGGGCGTGGCTTCCTCCATTGAACCGCTAAGCGGCTCTCCGGCCAATTCCGTGGCAGATGACGCACCCAGGGCATGAAGATCCTGGGATTGAACGTCTGCAGCGTCCGTTCCTTTGGTATGGCCCTGCCCCTTTTGTTCCTTGCGGGCCTGTGCGCGCAACAGGGGATCGGTGCCGTCGATGCCCCGTCCGGGACGGAATTGCCAATACAGCGGATCAAACGGATCGCGATACGCCTGTCCGCCCTGAACTCCCTCGTGTTTTTCCAGGCCGGAGCCTATGCCCAGAGGGTTCGCTTCGAGTGTGTCGATAACGCGGATCTTTTCTGAAAGAGTGTCCAGGACAGCATAAGGATCGGAAAACAGGATCGATTCCGAATGGATCTGCGTGAACTGGCCGGTGGCGGAGTTGCCCCCCTGCTCCGGCAGCTCTTCCATTTCGATGGCCTTGTGACCGGATCTTTCCCCGTCACCGAAATTCGCGTCCTGATCGACAGGCTCGTCCGAGCCGCCAAGTTTGCCGCTGAACGGTTTCGTACCATCGTTGCTGGTTTCGCCATCGACCTGCGGATCGTTCAAACCCTTGCGGTTCGGTGCCGTCGACGCGAGTTTGACCGGGTTGAAATACTGGGCGACACCCTTGCGCACGCTTTCATCGGTAACGTTTATGAGCCACATCACCAGGAAGAAGGCCATCAACGCGGTCATGAAATCCGCATAGGCGATCTTCCAGACACCATGAATATGAGTTTCTTCGTCCCAGCTGTTCTTGCGTCGGACGATGACAATTTCGTTCGGGAGACCATCCAGCATCAGTCTGCCTCCTTCCGCAATTGCTCGAGCTGCCCAAGCCATTGCTCCAGGCGGGTTTCGATCGTGGTTTCGTCGAACAACGCGACGAGCTCCACCTGATCGGAGATCTGGACTTCGATCCGCTCGCGAAGCTCCGGCAGCTGCTCCATGACCTGTTCGGTCAATCTGTCCGGGCCGCGTAGAAGAATCAGTTTGCCCTCGGTCTCAAGGGTCAATTGCCGCAAATTTGATGCGAAAGCGGTCACCAGCTGCTCGGTGATGCGTTCGTTCAAAAACGGCTGAAGCAGTTTGGTCAGGGAATAGGCTATCCGCTGTTCCATCACGTCGAGAAAGCCTTCTATTGCCGCGCTGACATTGGCAGACTCCCGCATGTCGAACCGCACCTGCTCGTCTTCCAGCGCCTTGGCGTAGCCCTCGCGCTCATTCTCCAGAAGCTTTTCGTAATGCGCCCGCATACGGGCCTCGCCTTCCGTCAGGCCGCGCTGATATTCGGCCTGCCGGCGCTCTTCCTCGCTCGGCTCGGGAACGCTCTCGTCCTCGGGCTCGAGCACATCGACCAGTGCCGGATCATATGCGCCGAAGGATTTGAATTTCGGTACGGTGATAACCGGAATGTGGGCTGCTGCGGACATCGACATTAGATTCGCTCCGATTCATAGAGCCACTGGCGCAGGATCGCGGCGGACTGTTCCTCGTTGAATTCCAGAAGCGATTCCAGTTTCCTGAGAGCGGACTGATTGCGTTTGCTGTTCAGGTCCTGAATCAGGTCCGAATGATCCGGCGGTACGAGGAATGAATGTTCGGCATCCGGGTCTTCAAAGTGTCCATCGACCCCTTCCTGGGCCATGCCCAGCTCGGCCATTTCCACCTGAGGACCGGAAATCTGCGGTACGAGGGCAGAGACGGCCGGACGCAAGCCGAACCAGATCACGAGCATCGACACGGTCAAGATGGCCAACGCATTGATGATGTTGCCGGACTGGCGCAGCAGGTACTCCGTGATGCTGATCGGCGGTATCGGCTCCATGGCGTGCCCGCCATCGACAAAATCCACCACAGCCACCTTCACATTGTCTCCGCGGGTCGCCTCGACGCCGGCGGATGACGCCACAAGGCCCTCGATTTCAAGCAGTTGCTCGGCGATCTGGGATTCTGTCGGTTGGCCTCCGAGCGATTCTACAATCCGTGTCCTATCGACCAGGACGGCGATGGAAAGACGATCAACGCGATAGCCGTCCTGGGATGTTTCAATCCGCTTGGAGGAAATCTCGTAGTTGACCGTTTCTTCCCGCCGTTCGTTTTCTTCGGTCGACTTCTCGCCGTTTTCAGCCGCGACGTTTTCTTCCGGCAGGTTCTGCTCGACGGTCGTCGGCGAACTGACGCTGGAATTCTGCGCGTTCTCGTTTTCCCGGACGGTTCTGATGGACCGTTCGGTGCGCGAGTCAGGGTCGAAAATGGTTTCGGCGATCATCTTGCGGTCGGTGTTCAACTCGGCCGCGACACTGACCTGGAAATTGTCCAGACCGAGATATGGTGCCAGCGTCTTGCGGATGTTCTCCTGGATCCGGCTGCTGACCGCCGTCTCAAGACTGGCCATCTGTCCGGCGGAAGCCTTGGTGGGATCGCTGCCCGCTGCCAGAATGCCCCCGGTTGTATCCAGAACGGTGACCTTGTTGGCCTCCATGCCCGGAACACCGGCGGCAACCAGATGGCGGATCGCGTCGGCAGTGCGAACATCGTCCGGAACATCGGAACGGATCACGACGGAGGCGGAAGGTGGTTGATGGTCCCGGCGGAAGGAGCCTTTTGCCGGCAGGACGATATGGACCCGCGCTGCCCGGATTCCCTTCATGAGTTGAATGGTCCGTGCGAGTTCCCCTTCCAGGGCGCGAACTCTTGTGACCTCTTGCATGAAGGACGTCAGGCCGAGGGATCCCAGCTCATCGAACAGCTCGTAGCCGGAATTCGCGCCCCGAGGCAGGCCTTTTTCCGCAAGCAGCATGCGGGCCTTGGCGGTTTGCGCATGAGAGACCATGACCGCGTCACCGTCCGACGTGATGTCGAACGGTATGCCGGCGTCCCTGAGGGCGGAGCCGATGCGGGTAACATCCTCGCCTTCGAGACCGGTATAAAGAACGGTCTGTTCCGGCCGGCTCAGGTAATAGGCGCCAGCCCCGACGGTTGCGATTGTGGCGAGTCCGATCAGGGCGAGCGCGACCAGTCTGCGCAGCCCCAGTTCCATCAGATTTGCCCAGAGTTTTTCAGCTTGTTCGCGGCCCGGCATGCAGAACCCCTTGATGCACGTTCGTGTCTGTTCGCACCACTATGGAATTTGGAGCTTGTGCGAGCCTGTCATGAGCGGCGGCGCACAAAAAAAGACCGCGCCCCGAAGGGCGCGGTCCTCTTTTCCATCAGATCCTGGTGGATTAACGGAACAGGGACAGGATGTTCTGGCTGCCCTGGTTTGCGATCGACAGAGCCTGGATACCGAGCTGCTGCTGAGTCTGCAGAGCCTGGAGGCGAGTCGATTCCTTGTTCATGTCGGCATCCACAAGCTGGCCGACACCACGGTCGATGGCATCACGCAGAGCAGACACGAAGTCTTTCTGCAGATCGACACGGCTCTTGATAGAACCGAGCAGAGTTGCGGAGTCGGTGATTTCACCCAGAGCCGCGTCAATGCCGTCAACCAGAGCATCGATACTTGCCGTATCCGCGTCAGTCACTGCGGACAGATCGAAGTCGGCAATACCACCGGAACCGGTGACGTTGGCCAGACCACCGAAACCACGGTCCTGATCGAGGATACCAGTCGTGCCGGCAGCCGTATCATAGAGCTGCGTGGCAGTGATATCGACGGTCGTAACCTGGATTTCGATCGCGCCACCTGCACGTGTGAAGGAGCTGACGATGTCCTTCGAAGTAACGGTGGTTACGTCGCTTGCAAGCCAGTTTTCACCGTTGAACACAGCCGAGTCAGCGGTCGAACGCAGCTGGTTCTGCAGTTCGGTGATGTCCGACTGGATCTTGGTGCGGTCAACACCCGGCGTACGGGCGGCAACGACCTTGGCCTTGATCTCGTTCATGACATCGACGGTGCTGTCCATTGCCGTGTACATGACGTCGACCGTGGCGGCACCGAGACCCAGGGAGTCTTCAACGGCGCCAAGTGCCATGTTATCGGAACGCATGGTGGTTGCGATGGACCAGTAGGCTGCGTTGTCTTCCGCACCGGCCACACGGTAACCGGTAGAAATGCGGTTCTGCGTTTCAGCCAGGTTGGAGCTGGTGTGCCGCAGGGTCTGCAGCGCGGTCATTGCGGAAGCGTTGGTCAACAAGCTAGACATGATATGTCCCTTTCAATGTTTCAGTAGATACTGGAATTGGTGGGGGACATGCCGGACTGGTACCGGCACAGCAGGAGCAGCGTCATGCTTTTGAACCTCAATCGGGTGCGGTTCAACCTGCTGTAATAAGGACACTAGCGACCCAATCTTGCGCGAAGCTTACGCCTATCCGGTCAATTTGATCTATTTCGCGTTTTCACGTGATAAAGGCAGATAATTCTCAAGATATAATCGCGAGATTTAAAATCGCGAACGACAAAAAAAACGGAGCCGACTGGCTCCGTTTTGATTTCGTCGTTTCAGGGCTGATTTTTTAGAAGAATGAGCGCACCAAGCTGCCCACCAGAAGGTTCCAGCCATCGATCAGGACGAAAAACAAGGCCTTGAAGGGCAAGGAAATCACCGTCGGCGGCAGCATCATCATGCCCATGGACATGGTAATCGTCGCCACGATCATATCGATCACGAGAAAAGGCAGCGCGATCAGAAAGCCGATTTCAAAACCGCGGCGCAGCTCCGATATCATGAAGGCCGGAATGAGCACCCGCAATTCGACCTCTTCGGCCGTTTCAGCCTCATTTTCGGTCACCCTGCCGGCGGCAAGGTCGTCGAACAGAACCAGGTCTTCTTCACGCACCTGTTCGAGCATGAACTCCCGGAAGGGTGTGGTAACGCGCACATAGGCCACCTCTTCGGATATCTCATTGTTCATCAACGGCTGAATGCCGTCTTCCCAGGCTTTGTCGAAGGTCGGCGCCATGACGTAGAAAGTCATGAAAAGCGCAAGGGAAATCAGGATCAGGTTGCCGGGCGTCGTCTGCAGGCCGATCCCCGAGCGCAGGAACGAAAAGGCGATCACGAACCGGGTGAAACTGGTGACCATGATCAGGATGCCAGGGGCAAGCGATAGCACGGTCAGGAGCGCGATCGCCTGAATGATCCTGCCGCTCGCGCTGCCCTCACCCGCCGGCAACAATGTCGACAGGTCGGGTACCTGGGCCGCCGCTGGCCCGGTCAGCAAGAACAGCGCGGCAACGAAAAACAATATCCGGATCATTGAATCACCACCGACTCCAGAATGACTTCATGGATCAGTCCCTTGGAGCGGGTCTTCGCGCGTTCCGTGAGATCTTCCTTGAGGTGCTGGAGCCCGGCCCCGCCTTCCAGGTGGGCCAATGTCAGTGTCCGCAAATACCCGAGGAAATCGTCTTCCACCTTTTTGCGCAAAAGCCCGACTTCCCCTTCCGTTTCCTCTTCCAGCAGGACGGAGGCGTGAACCCTTATCCATGCGTCTTTCGGAGAGGCCAGGTTGGTCACCAGTGGATCGAGTTTCTGCAGCCGGGTCGAGAGTGTGAAAGGCAGCGTTTCGGAGTAGGTCTGCTGCTGACGCAGCCGTCCCTGCACTTCCTGCTCGGTATAGTCGACGACATATTTCGCGAATATCGCGCCAGCGCCACCGCCTACCAGGGTGAGCAGAAACAGCGCGGCCAGAAAGCTGGACTTTCCGGACTGGCCGTCGGCACCGCCGATCGGCGCTTGAATCAATCTTGGCATGAAGGGTGTCCCGTTGTTGCCTGTACGCGGATCAGAACGGCGTCACGATGTCGTAAAGCTGCTGCCCCCAACCGGGTTGCTGCACTTCGGTGATCCGGCCACGCCCGCCATAGGAAACGCGGGCTTCCGCGATCTTGTCGTAGGGAATGGTGTTGTTGCTCTGGATATCCCGGGGCCGGACGATCCCGGCGATCTGCAGAATGCGCATCTCGTAGTTAACACGGACTTCCTGGGAACCGGCAATAAGCAGGTTGCCGTTCGGCAGCCGGTCGGTCACGACGGCAGCAACGGAAAGCTTGATTTCCTCGGACCGGTCGATGGAACCGGAGCCTGACGAACCCGACCCGGAATCCAGATCGAGATCGGCCGAACCATCGGTGTCGGTACTGTCGAAGCTCGTCCCGAACGAACCGCCTATGCCGATGTCGGACGTTCTGCGCCGGTCGGAGCTGTTGTCGAGATTGGCTTTGTCGTTGATATGAATGGTGACCGTCAGAACGTCACCGACCTTTTTTGCCCTGGGATCGGCGAAGAAATTGTCCCGGCCGCTCATCCACAGTGAATTGTAGTCCTTAACGCCACCCGGCGCGAATGTGCTGAGCGGATAGACCGCCGTTTCCTGTGCAGCCAGACCGTATCCGACAGGCGACATCGCAGGCGCTCTTCCGATGTCATCCAGTTGCCCAGCGCAACCGGTCAGCATCATTGCCGCAAAGGGATAAACAAGGGTTCGCATCAAAAACTCCGTTGTATGTCCGGGTTGGCGATACCCATCATGGACTGGGTCAGTTGTGCCGCACGCGCGGGATCCATTTCGTCGAGAATGCTGCTGGCAACGCGGGCCTTGAGCTTCAGAAGAACTCCGACGGCTGCTTCTTCGTCCGTGGTCGCCAATTGCGCAGCAGCGGCTTCCGGACGCATCCGGCCGATGATCGACACCACCTGGTCCTCGACTTCACCGAGCAGCTCTTCGCGGCGCTCGACCCAAGTTTCGAATTCCCGTTCCTTGCGTTGCAGCTCGGCAATCCGATCCCGCAAGCTGGCCTCAAGGCTGATCATCTTCCACGTCTGCCATTTGACGCGCGCATCCGAAGCCGCCTCTGCAATGTTCTTGCAATAGAGTTCGCTGTCGGGAGGTGGAATGAGAATGTCCACGATCTCGGGTTTGTCCCTGGGCTCCTGCGCCATGGCAGAACTTCCCGAAAATGCGATTGAAACCACCGCGATTGCCAAAAGGCCCTGCTTCAGGCCGTTGTCCAAAGTGAAAGGCATAAGGCGTGCCGTCCTTTGTGCTGAACCGGTTTGAGTGCACATTCACAGATCGAGCTTGCGCGGGGCTGGCGGTGCCCACAAAAAACGCCGCTCTGGTGGCGGCGTTTCTGCAGTTCGTTGTGGCGGGTCTGACAGGCGTTACTGGATGACCAGTTCAGCCTGCAGGGCTCCGGCGGTCTTGATGGCCTGGAGGATGGCAATGATACCCGTCGGACGCAGGCCGATACGGTTGAGGCCCCTCACCAGCGTCGGCAGATCCGTCCCCCCGACCACCGCCAGCTGGCCACCGGTTTCCTGAGCATCGACGTAAGTCCGAGGCACCACCACGGTCTGTCCGTTCGAGAACGGTGTTGGCTGCGATACTTCAGGCGCTTCGGATATCCTTACGGTCAGGTTGCCGTGGGTGATCGCGACCGTCGAGATCTGAACGTCCTTGCCGATGACTACCGTACCTGTGCGCTCGTCGATCACCACCCTTGCCGTCTGGTCAGGCCGGACGCGGATGGACTCGATCTCCGAGATAAACCGGGTGACGCTCATGTTTTTCGGCGGGGTCAGATCCACCGTCCGATAGTCGCGCTCCTTGGCCACCCGGATGCCATAACGCTCCTTGGAGTACAGGTTTATGGCATCGGCAATCCGGACCGCCGTCTTGAAATCCGGATTGGTCAATTCAAGCGCGAGGTCGGGAATTTGCGAGAACTTCGCCGGCAGGTCCCGTTCAATGAGACCGCCGTTGGGAATGCGGCCAACCGTGGGAAAGCCCTGGGTCAGGCTTTCCGCCTGCCCGAGCTCCGCGAAGCCGGAAACCGTAACGGCACCTTGCGCAACCGCATAGATCTGACCGTCCGCTCCAAGCAGAGGTGTTGCGACCAGCGTCCCGCCGCCAAGAGACGTCGCATCTCCCAGAGAAGACACGCTGACGTCTATGGAAGACCCCTTGCCGATGAAGGACGGCATTTCCGCAGTGACCACAACCGCGGCGACATTCCGGGTGCGCAGACGCGCATCGCGCACATTGACGCCGAGACTGTCCAGCATCGACTGGAGCGACTGTTCCGTGAACGGCGAATTGCGCAAGCTGTCCCCGGACCCCTTCAGGCCGATGACCAGCCCGTAGCCGACAAGCTGGTTGTCACGGACACCCTGCAGATTGGCAATATCCTTGATCCGGACCATCGCGGAGGCCGGACCGACCGCAAGAACGATAAGAAGTATGATGAAAAGCCGGGTCATGTATCAGTTCTCCACCCGGATCGTGCCGTCATTCTGCACCCGGCCGGACACGACCTGGCCGCTATCGACATTGCGCACACGGACGAAACTGCCCGCACCGCCGTTCTGCAAGGCTTCCACCTGCATGACGATGACCAGCCCCTGCTCCTGAAACACCAGGCGTGCCGGTTCCCCGCGCCGCACCAGGACCTGCTTTTCAACCGACTTGATTGGAATAGGCTGACCCGGCAGAAGCGTCCGGCGGGCAACCATGCCAACCAGCTGGCCTCTATGGGTTGAAACGGCGAATTGCTGTGCGGTGCGGCCCGGGAACTTTCGTTCGATCAGATCCTGATGCGAAATTTCCGAACCGGGATGAATTGTCTGCCGGGGCACGGGGAGTTCGACACTGGCGGCAAATGCCGCCTGGCCGAAAAACACCGCCAGCAGAAGCGTCGACAGGGTTCTGATCAGCATGGTCATGTTCCGGGACCTTTCCAGATCAGCCTGTCTGCCTGCAAACTCACACAAAGCCGAAAACGCTGATCGATAATTAGGTGCTCGAGCATCTTGTCTGCGCTCCTGAGAACGCCGAACGCTCTAGCGGATGCCGTTGGTTACGGTTCCGGCCATCTCATCGGCGGCCTTCATAACCTTCGAGTTCATTTCATATCCGCGCTGGGCGTTGATGAGCGCCGTGATTTCCTTCACCGGATCGACGTTCGAACTTTCAAGGTAGCCCTGGCGGACCACGCCGAAACCGGGATCTCCCGGAACACCGGCCACAGGTGTGCCGGAGGCTTCGGTTTCGCGGAACAGATTGCCGCCGACCGGCTCGAGGCCGACATCATTGGCGAAATTCGCCAGGGTCAGCTGTCCCAGTTCGCGCGGCGCCAGTTCACCGTCGACCTTCGCGTAGACCTCACCGGATTCATTGACGACCACCTCGATGGTCTCTTCCGGCACGAGGATCGCGGGTTCGACAGCATATCCGTCGATGGTCACCAGGCGACCCTCTGCGTTCTTGTTGAAGGACCCGGCGCGGGTATAGAGGGTTTCGTCGTCAGGCCCGGTAATCTCAAACCAGCCCCGTCCGTCCAAAGCGACATCGAACTGGTTGCCCGTATTGGTCAGCGAACCCTGGACATGCAGCTTGCGGATACCGGCGGTTCTGACGCCCAGTCCAAGCTGAGCACCTTCGGGAACCGGATCTTCACCGCCACGGTTCGGCACGCCCTGCAGGCGCTCGGCCTGATACAGAAGGTCCGAAAATTCCGCCTGGGACCTCTTGTAGGAGGTGGTGTTCATATTGGCGATGTTGTTCGCGACAACTTCGACATTGAGCTGCTGGGCGCTCATGCCGGTCGCGGCAATAGCTAGGGCTTTCATGGTTCGTCTCCGTGATGGGTTCCGCTATGTTCAGATGGTCTTCCCCCTCAGGGTCAGATCGACATGCGGCTGATTTCCTGATAGGCGCTCACGACCTTGTCGCGGATGGCGATGGCGGTCTGCAGCGTGGATTCAGCGGCCAGAACGGCCTCGACGACCTGCTGTGCGGACGCCTGTCCGTCAACACCGGCGATCGCCGCCGCTTCCCCATGCTTGATCTTGTCGATGGCTTCCTGGGAAACCTGAGACACGGCTTCTGAAAAGCTGGGTGCGGAAACCTCGGCGGTTCCCCCCATGTCCGGAGTGCTCGCCGAATAACGGGTGGTGGACGTCGCCTTGAGGAGCCCGTCCGTGGACGAGGAAGAAGTCAGCGCGGAAATTTCATTGATCATGGTCAGTTCCTCAGGAGATCGATGTTGCGCATAACCATCTCGCGGGCCTGCGTCATGACTTTCAGATTGGCTTCGTAGGAGCGGTTGGTCTCGCGCATGTCAGCGAGTTCCAGCAGCGTGTTGACGTTCGGCATCTTCACGTAACCATTCTCGTCTGCAGCCGGATGGCCAGGCTCGTACTCCACCGTGAACGGTGCCTTGTCGGCCCCGATCCCCTTGACGGAGACGAGCTGCGCCTGATGAGCGCGGCTGAACTCGCTTTCAAAAGTGATTGTCTTGCGGCGATAGGGATCGTCGCCGGCGGTTTTGCCGGTTGACCGCGCGTTTGCGAGGTTCTCGGACACGACGCGCAACCGCTCGGACTGCGCCCGCAGCCCCGAACCGGAAATCTGAAGAGAAGCGGACAATGGATCGGACATGGTCAAATTCCTTATGATTTCACCGAGGCGAGATACATGCGGTGAAACGACTTCGCGATACTGGCGTTCAAGGAATGATCGCGCGCGACTTCACCGGCCTTCACCAGTTCCTGCTCGATGCTGACGGAGTTGCCGGAGTGGGTCACCGTCCAGCTGTCCTCCTTTTCCACATCGGAGGGGCGTGGAGCCTCCATCGACTGACCGAGATGGCTGTCATGGGTCGCCGTCATGGCAAGCCGGGTTTCGCTTATCACCGACGTGAAAGGCTCAAGGTCCCTGGCGTGGAACCCGGGTGTGTTGGCGTTTGCCATGTTCTCGGCGATGGTCGCCTGGCGCATGGAGAGCCAGTCATTGTTTTGCGAGACGAGTTTGTTCAGGAACACAGGCTCCATCGAAACCTCCTATCAGCTCATGTTGCGTCAAGGAGTAATCGGCCAACCTTGCCCGAGGCTGATCCGGGAGGTGTTTCCTGCCGCGTCCGGCGCAAGCCCCGCACAATCTTCACAGTGCATGCAGAAATGATGTCGGGATCCAGCCATCGGGCGGGAGCGCCGACACATATGGAGGCGTCATGATGTCGATATCCGGGCCCAGCCTGTTAATCCGATCGGGTAAAAAGCACCCGGGCAAGAAGGTCTCATGGCCCGATTTCCCGGCTGCTCCGCACCGGCGTTTGATCTTCGCGGGGGTTCTGCTCTCACTGGGGCCCTTGTCTGCGGCAAATGCACAGACAGTAAACTGCGATGCTTACGCCAAATCCTATGCCGATGCCCACACAAGCAATGATCCGACGGATGTTCCGATCGTGGACGGTGGAATGCGCGGAGCGGTCGCAGGCGGTGCCTGGGACGGTCCAAGCGGTGCGCGTCGAGGCGCCGTGGCCGGCGGGGCTCTCACTGTTCTGGACACCCTTGGAAATTATCCCGGCGGCTGGCAGGGCCTGTATGATCTTGCTTACAACACCTGCAGCAATCAACAGTCACCGGTGAACCACAGGCCGACAACGCTGGGTGATCCTTCCTACAGACCCGCCCCATCGCCACAAAGAAGACCCGTTCCTCCCCTGCCCGCGTCCCCTGGCATCCCGTTCAGGCAGAACCAGTGAAATCCGCCGTGTTTGCATTCCTGAATTCCGGCAAGAATTCCCTCGTCCATGCCATCCAGAGACGCCTTGACCCGCGACAGCGTACACGCCTTCGCCCGGCCAAACTCGCCGGCCTCGACAATGCGTTCATCTGCGACTGCATGATCCGGGATATGTCAAAGGGCGGCCTGAGGCTGGTGCTGAACAGATACATGGATATTCCTGAGGAATTTTACGTCTACGATGTGGGCGCGAGAACACTCGCCCAGGTTCAGCTGCGCTGGCGCAACGGCCTTGCTGCCGGCGTTCTCTATCTGGTACCGCCCGCTCATATCCGCCATTTCAGCAACAGCGGTGTCAGAAAACTGGCTCAGCGGCTCTATGAGCTGGATGACTGAGGGCGCGGCTCTGCGCCACCTCCGCGATCATTCAGCCGGAACGGCTTGCCAGAATCGCCTAGCGGAAATAACGTCGATGCAGGCTTGGCCCGCGCCTCCCCCCCTCCGCCGGGGAAGTATCCGACATATGGGGCAGCACGTCATCGGACCATCCGTTCGAGCACTCGCATTAGGAGGGATTGCGTATCCAGCTCGTGATGGAGGTTTGCGAAATGACACTTTCCGCACCGATTTTCCAGCTCAAGCGCCGGGCCAGGTTGATGGCCCGCGAACACAAAATCCCACTGGCCACGGCCCTGGACCGGATTGCCAGAGAAGAAGGCTTTGCACACTGGAGCCTGCTCGCGGCCCGATCAACCGGGACCACATCTTCTGAAGCCACGATTTCCAGACTTGAAAACGGCGACCTTGCGCTGCTGGGCGCACGTCCCCGGCAGGGCAAGACTCTCATGGGACTGAAGCTCCTGCTTGAAGCGGCTCGCGAAGGGCGCAAAGCCGTGCTGTTCTCTCTTGAACTCACCGAAAAAACAGCGCGGGAATATCTTGCAAAACTCGGTGCCGATCCCGGAGGGCCAACCGAAGGCCTGTCGGTGGTGACATCCGGGGAGATCAGTTCGGAATTCATCATCGAGTATCTCGATGGCGTCCCGCGCGGAACTCTCGCGCTGATCGACTATCTGCAGATCCTCGACCAGCGGAGAAGCAATCCGGACCTGGCCGTGCAGGTCAGGGAACTTCGTGACTTTGCCCGAAAGCGGGGACTTATTCTGGCTTTACTGTCCCAGATAGATCGCTCCTATGATCCCGCGGTGAAACCCCTTCCCGACATGAGCGATATCCGCCTTCCCAACCGGCTCGACCTGAGCGTTTTCAGCAAGGCCTGGTTCCTTCAGGACGGCAAGGTCGGCTTCCAGTCCACCCCTTAAATTAATTTGCAAGGCGGCCGCTGCGCACTCCGGAACGGAGTAGCATCGGCCGCCAGTCGTTGGTATACCATTAGAAAAAACACAGCCTGAAAGTCAGCTATCAGATCGCAATCGGATCGGACCTCAATATTGTGCAGTGATTTTTCCCCGACCTCTGCCTCCAATGGAGCGCAGACTGATTGAGCTGACGTGTCGGCGAAGTCGACAAATCCGCTTTCACGTTTCCGGATGAAAGTGGAGTAATCCAATAAATAGAAATCACGTTGAACTAGGGATGGAAAATGAGCTTTCTGGATACTTCGGAGTTGAATGGGACCTTTCTTGGCCGTGTGTGGCGGCCCGAGGTGAGCGGCCCGGCCGTGGTTACACTGCGCGACGGTCAGGTGATCGACATAACCGCAAAATCCGCGCCGACGGTTCGCGACATTTGTGAGATGAACGATCCGGCGGCCTATGTTTCGGCCGCCGCAGGCACTTCCCTCGGCACTCTGGAAGAAATTGCGTCCGCAACGCCCGGCGATCTTTCCACGACCCATTTTCTGGCCCCTTGCGACCTTCAATCGGTGAAAGCCTGCGGCGTGACCTTCGCAAGCTCCATGGTCGAGCGTGTGATCGAGGAACAGGCCGCGGGGGACCCGCAAAAGGCCGAGGAAATCCGGGGCCGCGTCGGCAGCGCAATCGGCGAAAGCCTGCGCAACATCAAGGCGGGCTCGGAAGAAGCCGCCAGAGTGAAGCAGGTACTGATCGCCGAAGGCCTCTGGAGCCAGTATCTGGAAGTCGGCATCGGTCCGGATGCGGAAGTGTTCTCCAAAGCGCAGGTTCTGTCGTCCATGGGCCCGGGCGCGGATGTCGGCCTTCACCCGATTTCAAAATGGAACAACCCGGAGCCCGAGGTGGTTCTGGCTGTGTCCTCGAAAGGCAGGATCGTCGGGGCGACCCTCGGCAATGACGTGAACCTGCGCGACGTCGAGGGCCGCTCCGCCCTGCTTCTTTCCAAGGCGAAAGACAACAACGCCTCCTGTTCCATCGGCCCGATGTTCCGCTTGTTCGATGCAACGTTCTCGATTGATGATGTCCGCGAGGCTGAACTGGACATGAGGGTTGAGGGACCTGACGGATTTGTGCTGGACGGCCACTCCTCCATGCGGGAAATCAGCCGAGATCCGGAAGATCTTGTCCGTCAGACGGTCGGCCGCCATCACCAGTATCCAGACGGCATCGTGCTTTTCCTGGGCACTCTCTTTGCCCCGACGAAAGACCGCGATGTTCCCGGCGAAGGCTTCACCCACAAGCTCGGCGACGTCGTGACGATTTCCGCACCGGGCTTCGGCAGATTGACGAATACGGTCCGTCTCTCAACCGAATGCCCGGAATGGACATTCGGGATCAGCCACCTGATGCGCAACCTCGCCCAGCGCGAGCTGATATGAACGACAAAGGGGCGGCCCGGTGCCGCCCCTCCCGAAATAATTAGCAGAAGGCGTTCATTCGCTTACAAGGCAGGGTGGATCATCTTCGAGGGGTCGACGACCCTGTCGAATTCCGCCGCATCGACATAGCCGAGGTCAAGGCAGGCCTGTTTCAGGGTCAGGTCGTGCTCGAACGCATGATGGGCGGCATGGCTGGCCTTATCGTAACCGATGACCGGGCTGAGTGCAGTGACCAGCATCAGCGACTGATCCAGATATTCCCTGATCCGTTTCTCGTTCGGTTCCATGCCGTCCACTAGATAACGGGCGAAGTTCGTGCAGCCGTCCCCCATGATCTTGATCGATTGCAAGATGGCGTTGATCATCAGGGGCTTGTAGACATTCATCTCCAGATACCCGCTCGCCCCGCCGATGCCGACCGTGACGTCGTTGCCCATCACCTGGGCGGCGATCATCGCCAGCGCTTCGCACTGGGTAGGGTTGACCTTGCCCGGCATGATTGACGACCCCGGCTCATTCGCGGGGATTTTCAGCTCGTAGAAACCGCAGCGTGGCCCGCAGGACAGAAGGCGGATGTCATTGGCGATCTTGAAGAGCGAGACGGCGAGCGTCCGCAGAGCGCCGCTGAACATCACCAGCGCATCGTGACTGCCCTGCACCGCGAACTTGTTGGGAGCGCTGACAAAGGGAAGCCCGGTGAGCTCCGCGATCCGGGCAGCCGAGCGTTCCGCGAATTCCGGATGGGTGTTGATCCCGGTTCCCACAGCCGTTCCACCCAGCGCCAGCGCGTAAACATCGGTCAGCGCCTGCTCGATTCGCGCAATGTCCTGATGGAGCATTTCGGCGTATCCGGAAAACTCCTGTCCGAGCGTCAGCGGCGTCGCATCCTGCATATGGGTGCGCCCGACCTTGATGATCTCGTCCCACGCCTCCGATTTGGCCTTCAGGCTTTCATACAGCGTCCTGACGCCGGGCAGCAGCCGGTGGATCGCCTGAATGGCGGCCGCCATATGCATGGCCGCCGGAAAGGTGTCGTTGGACGACTGAGACATGTTGACATGATCATTCGGGTGGACCGGGTCCTTGGCCCCCAGCACCCCGCCGGCATGGGCGATCGCCCGGTTGGAGATTACCTCATTGACGTTCATGTTGGTCTGCGTGCCGCTGCCCGTCATCCAGACATGCAGGGGAAAATGCGCGTCCAGCTGGCCGTCCGCGACTTCTTCGGCTGCCCGGACGATCAGATCGGCTTGTTGACCGTCCAGCAGGCCGAGATCCAGATTGGTCAGCGCCGCCGCCTTCTTGAGGATGCCGTAGGCATGGATGAGTTCCATCGGCATCAGGTCGCTGCCGATGGAGAAATAGGTCAACGACCGCTGTGTCTGTGCGCCCCAGTATTTGTCCTCGGGAACGCTGATCTCGCCCAGACTGTCACTTTCCATGCGCATTCGGGATCTCCTGAAGAGTGGCTTATGAAGCCAGCAGGGTTGAAGTCAGATTGCTGTCGGGAACCTGCAGGCCGTCGATGACATCGAAATGATGACGGCCGGGTTCTTCATGAAACGTGGCGTTCGGCCATGCCTCGGAAAGCAGGCGGGACTGGCGGATGAATTCCGGTCTTTCGTCCCCGCCCACCCAGGCAACGACCGGACAGGTGCCCGACGGCGTCTTGAGGGCCGGGCTTTCGGCAACCGCATCCTCTTCCGTCATCCGGAACGCATCGTTCATGGAAGTGTTCCGCAGCGGGCGCAGATCGTGCAGTCCACTGATCGAAACGACTTTCTCGACCCGCTCAAGAACCTGCGGAGAAAGCGGCGTATCCTCGCACACGAGACGCGTGACGAGATGCCCGCCCGCCGAATGCCCCGTCAGCCGAACCGGGCCGCCGACCCGCTCACCGGCCTTGCCGACCGCCTGGCCGATCTGCAGGGTTATGTCGGATATGGCGACATCCGGGGCCAGATCATAGCCCGGCAGGCACACGGACCACCCGCGAGCGAGACAACCTTTGGCGAAATGAGACCACGATGACTTGTCGAATTTGAGCCAGTAGCCGCCATGGACATAAACGACGAGCCCTTTCGCCTTGCCTTCCGGATGGAAGATATCGAGGCGCTGACGATCCGTCTCGCCATAAACAATCCCCAGGTCCTTTTCGATCCAGGTTTTCCGGAACGCTCCGGCTTCTTCCACCCACCGCGGCGGATAGTCCGCAGCTCCCGGGATATGGGCAGCGTTGGCGTAGGCATCATCCCAGTCGGTAACTTGAGCAACCGTCATTCACACATCCCTGCCGAATCCGAAATCCATTGCGGCGCACATCCTTGCAGATTTGTCTCTCCAGCGGAATGGACAGTGTGAAGCATGCAGCCTGCAGGCCCGGCTGGATTTCCGCCCCCGAGCTGCTCGTCCCGCAAGGATGCGGATTCGGCCACGGGACGCCGCCAAGCTCAGACCTGATGTCGCGCAGGTCACAATTGTCGGGGTAGTTTCATTGGCAAATCCACCACCATGCGGGCCGAACCCTTCCCGTCGAAGTATCGGGCGGTCCGGCTACCAGCAACAGAGCGTGAACTCGAGCGCTTCCCACACCGGAACAGTAAGAGAACATTTACCCTTGCGGAACACAATGAGAACAGGTAGCATGTTCTTGATTTGTACCAATCCGTTCTCGCGATCAGGGGAAGCACTATGTTGACGCGCAAGCAGTATGAACTGCTCATGTTCATTCACGAAAGACTAAAGGAAACAGGTGTCCCGCCGTCGTTCGATGAAATGAAAGATGCGTTGGACCTGCGTTCCAAATCCGGAATCCACCGGTTGATCACGGCTCTTGAAGAGCGCGGCTTCATTCGCAGGCTGCCCAACCGGGCCCGTGCAATGGAAGTGGTCCGCCTGCCAGACTCCATCGCTCCGGGTCTCGGCACGCTACGGCCACGCGGCAGCTTTTCTCCGGAAGTCATCGAAGGATCCCTCGGCAAGCCGGAAGCCGCCATGCCGGTTGCCCAGGCTGCCGGAACCAGTGTGGAGATCCCGGTGATGGGCCGCATCGCAGCCGGTGTTCCCATCGAAGCCATCCAGACCCACAGCCATTCCATCACCGTTCCGCAGGATCTTCTTGGCAAGGGCGAGCATTACGCCCTGGAAGTGCGCGGCGATTCCATGATCGAGGCCGGTATTCTGGACGGCGATACGGTTCTGATTCGCCGCACGGAGAGCGCCGACAGCGGTGATATCGTCGTTGCTCTGGTCGACGATGAGGAAGCCACCCTGAAACGGCTTCGCAAGAAAGGCGCCTCGATTGCACTCGAAGCTGCGAACCCAGCCTATGAAACCCGTATTTTCGGGCCGGGCCGCGTCCGTGTTCAGGGCCGTCTGGTCGCCTTGTTCCGCCAGTATTAGAATATGTCGCGTTTAAGCGGATTCATGGTTTCAGGAAGGCGCTCGAGGCAGCGTTTGCATTGCAAATGCATTCCGGCGATTTCTTGAATTCAATTCAACGCGACATGCTCAAGACAGCAGTGTCAAACCCCAGCGGCTGCCCCTTTGTTTGCTCGGATTTCTTCACTGACCGTTTCTCGGTGTCGAGCGTCGCAGGCTTTCCCTGGTGACGCTCCCCGGCCGATGCCAAGGTCGGGGTGAAACGGGCATAGCGTGTCTGATTTTGCTGATTTCGGTATGCGCGGGACCGCCGCCCGCTGGCGGGTCGCCGCCGGCCGGATTGGGATGAGATAACCATACCGAGATCGCTCCCCGTCGTCGCCGTACCTCACGATCGAATACAATTCGGGCCCCACACCCGAGCGGAGCGATCATATCGCTCACGACAATATCGGCATAGCGGCAGTCCAGAGACAGAGCCTGCGGGCTCTTCGGCAGGGCAATGCTCAGCGGAGCCGCTCCACTTTCCCCCGCAGCTTTTTCCCCGATATCTTTCTTGTCTTGCCCGGCATAAGCCAGGACAACGCACCCGTCTTCATCGCAGCGTCTTTGCGGCGATTTCATCGTGCGCGATTCTATCTCCTGTTCCGGTATACCTTCCCGCTGAAACCACAGCTCCGCCTGAAAGCTTTTTCGCCCCTTCGACAACCGCAGAAGTCCTGCCTCGTCCCGCGTGGCAACCACTTGCCCCGAGGCGGCAATCTGAATGTCCGGAGGCCGCGACAAGACCATCAGCGCGAGAGCCCCGGTCAGCGGAACGAGCGATAAAAACCGACGCCGCCCGGAAATCAGGAGCGCAATGAACAGCGCAGACAGAAGCAGCAGCGCAGACACGCCGTTCAAGTTCCCGACAGCTCCTGCATCAGCACTGAGATTCGCCGTGAAGGCGGCCGTCTCTTGCAGGATGGACAGACCGAAAGCCATGACATGCAGGGGAAGCACCGCCAGGCCCAGCGGCATCAACACCAGCGCCAGCACGCCCATCGGCATGACGAGCAGCGAAAATACCGGCATGCCCAGAAGGTTGCCCAGCAATCCGTAGGGGGCAATGCGGCCGAAATGATGCGCACCGATGATGCCGGTGGCGAGCCCGGCAACCAGAGCGGTAACAAACAGACCCATCGCCCATTTGCCGACAAAGCGCAGCACCTGGTTGATACGCCCCGAAGCGTGACCCTCGTCCTGATGCTGGTGCAGGTCTGCGGAGCGCTTGCGCCACTGCTCGTACACGGCGACAAGGCAGATCACTGCGGCGAAAGACATCTGAAAACCCGGGAAGAACAAACGCTCCGGTGCGATCAGCAGCAGGAACAGGCCAGCGAGCGCCACGCTTCTCAGCGTCAGACCGCGCCGGCCGGTGAAAATCCCCAGAAAGACAAGAGCGATCATCAGGAAGGACCGCTGAGTGGCAACCGCTGCACCGGATATGAGCAGATAGCCCACCGCGGCGGTCAGGGCGACGATGGCCGCCCATTTGTGGGTCGGCCAGCGCAGCGCCAGGGATGGAAACAAGGCAAACAGCAGCAGCACCGAGCCGTAGGCGCCGCCGGCGAAAAGCGCCATATGAAGCCCGGATATCGCCAGGATATGAGCAAGACCTGCCGCCCGCAGATCGTCCTCCTGCTCCTGGCTGATACCGCTGCGATCCCCGACCAGAAGAGCAATGATCAACGCCCTTTCCGGCGTGTCCGGCAGAGCCGACCTGATCCGGTTCGCCAATCCTTCCCGCACCTGCTGAATTTGTGCCGCGAAGCGCAGCATCATCGATGGATCGCCGGTTTCGGCAGGCACAGCAGGGCCGTAACTGAAGCCAGTCGCACCAATTCCCGAAAAGAAGGCACGATAGGAAAAGTCATAGCCGCCAGGGCTGACCGGTCCCGCGGGAGGAAACAGCCGCGCCCTGAGGCTGACACCTTCGCCGACCCGGTTATGGTCGCCTGCCGGAACCCGCAGGCGGACTTTTTCCGGAAACGTCACCGTGCTTCGCGGACGCCCGTCTATTGTTTCCACCCCAAGCAGAACACGTGTTCCCCTCAAACCGGCCTGACTTTCAAGAACATGCCCGGTCAAGGTGACGGTCATCGTCTCGCCAAGCCGCGGCGCCTCGACGATGGCGGTTCTGATTGCCGCGACGGTGAGACCACAGGCCAATGCAAAGGTCAGAATGACGGCTCTGCCCAGGGTGCCGTGACGCCCGGCCCATATGACCAGCGCCAATGCCAGCGCAGCCAGAACGGCCAGCGCCGGCCAATGAGGCTCTTCGGGAAAAAGATTGTACGCCGCGATGCCCGCCGCGAAGGCGAAGCTCCACCACAGCAATCCACGGCTGTCTCCGTCACGCTCGTCCGCGACCGGGTTCGCAACCGGTGACCCGGACAAGAAAGCCCACACGGACCCGCGCGCTTCGGCAGGGTTTCCGTTTCCGCTTCCCTGGCGGTTTTTTCCGGTTGTTACGGCCGGGGCATCACGAACCGTTGCCGAGAAAGAGCGGCTGTCATCCTGTGGAAGCTGTTCTGGCCCCTTTGCCAACGATCCTTTCACCTCACCATCGGAAGAACGGGTAATTCCAACCGTATTTGGCGGGCCCCTATTTTGCCTTGCCGAAGCCTGTGCTAAGACCGCGCCACCATGAAGGCGCGGACCGCGTCGCTATTCTTACAGAGACTTTCAAATAAGCACCATGCCACAAGAAATCGTCACGCGCTTCGCACCCTCTCCTACGGGCTTCCTTCATATCGGCGGCGCTCGCACAGCGCTCTTCAACTGGCTGTTCGCCAAACATCATGGCGGCCGCATGCTGCTGCGCATCGAGGACACCGACCGTGCCCGTTCGACCCAGGAAGCTGTAGACGCCATCCTGGACGGGCTTTCATGGCTGGGACTTGACTGGGACGGCGATCCGATTTCCCAGGCCGGGCGCGTCGAGCGCCACAAGGAAGTCGTCGAGGAAATGCTCGCCAACGGGACAGCCTATCGTTGTTACTGCTCTCCGGAAGAAATCACCGCCATGCGCGAAAAGGCCCGCGCCGAAGGCAAGCCGCCCCGCTATGACGGCACCTGGCGCGACCGGGATGCCTCCGAGGCTCCGGAAGGCGTCGCTCCGGTCGTCCGCATCAAGGCCCCGCTCGACGGCGAGACAGTGGTTGATGACATGGTGCAGGGCCGGGTCGTGATTCCGAACAAGGACCTTGATGATTTCATCCTGCTGCGCTCGGACGGAACACCGACCTATATGCATGCGGTCGTGGTCGACGATCACGACATGGCCGTCACGCATATCATTCGCGGCGTCGACCATCTGACCAATGCCGCCAGGCAGACCCTGATCTTCAAGGCACTTGGCTGGGACGTTCCGGCCATGGCGCATATTCCGCTGATTCACGGTCCGGACGGCGCCAAGCTTTCCAAGCGTCACGGCGCCACCGGCGCGGAGGCCTACCGGGCGATGGGCTACCTGCCGCAGGCAATGCGCAATTACCTCGCCCGCCTGGGCTGGAGCCACGGGGACGAGGAAATCATGTCTCTCGAAGACATGATCAAATGGTTCGGACTGGACGCCGTCGGCCAGTCCGCCGCCCGCTTCGACTTCAAGAAACTCGAAAACCTCAACGGGCATTACATGCGCGCCACCGGCGATGCGGAGTTGCTGGACCACTGGAAGGTCTATCTGGCGCATGCCGAAGGCGGCCAGGCGGTCCTGGACTGGCTGGCAACGGGCGAAAACGCCAACACAGCCCTCACTGCCCTGCCCGGCCTGAAGGAACGCGCCAAGACGCTCGTGGAATTGACCGAAAGCGCTTCTTACCTGTGGCGCCAGCGTCCGCTCGACACTGACGAGAAGGCCGACAAGATCCTGAACGATGAAGCAAAGGCGATCCTCGCCGACCTTCACACCGTTCTGTCGTCCGCCTCCGAATGGTCCGCAGAGCCTCTGGAAGCGGCCGTGAAGGCCTATGCGGAGGAGAAGGACCTCAAGCTCGGTAAAGTGGCCCAACCGCTTCGTGCGGCCCTCACAGGGCGCGGTACGTCGCCAGGGATCTATGACGTTCTGATTGCGCTCGGCAGGCAGGAGTCCCTTGCCAGGATCCAGGATCAGGCCGCCTGACAGCGTCTGTGCTTCGCCCCTGTTCGGGCAACGCCTCAATTAAATCGACCGGCCGACCTCGGCCGATCGATCGCTCTTGGACCAAAGCTTTATACCGGCCAGCTTGCGGCACTGCGGTAAATGGGCTACGCAAGACGCGAAAATTTCTCAATTGCCGCCCGACAACCGATATCGGGGCCCTTCCCAGGAAGCGCCAGTCATCAGGGCGGTACTCAGGTTAACGTGAAGGGGTTTTCTGAATGGCCGACAACAACGCCAAGCTCAGCGTCGATGGTAAAAACCACGATTTCGACGTTCTTGACGGATCCATCGGACCGTCGGTGGTGAACATCTCGTCCTTGTACAAGGACACCGGAATGTTCACGTACGACCCGGGGTTTACCTCAACCGCGTCTTGCGAATCCAAGATCACCTATATCGATGGTGACGAAGGAACGCTTCTTTACCGCGGTTATCCGATCGATCAACTCGCAGACCATGGCGACTTCCTCGAGTCCTGCTATCTGCTGCTCTACGGCGAACTGCCGACAAAGGTGCAGAAGGACGACTTCGTCCAGCGCGTCACCTATCACACGATGATCCACGAGCAGATGAACCGGTTCTTCTCCGGTTTCCGCCGGGATGCCCATCCGATGGCCGTAATGGTCGGTACAGTCGGCGCACTGGCCGCCTTCTACCACGACTCCACCGACATCACCGATCCGCATCAGCGCATGGTCGCATCCCTGCGCATGATCGCCAAGATGCCGACAATCGCCGCCATGGCCTACAAGTACCATGTCGGCCAGCCCTTCGTTTATCCGCGCAACGACCTGGGGTATGCAGCCAACTTCCTGCATATGTGCTTTGCCGTTCCCTGTGAGGAATACAAGGTGAACCCTGTCCTGGCCCGCGCCATGGACCGGATCTTCATCCTGCATGCCGATCACGAGCAGAACGCATCCACGTCGACGGTCCGTCTCGCTGGCTCTTCCGGCGCCAACCCGTTCGCCTGTATCGCGGCCGGCATTGCCTGCCTCTGGGGCCCTGCCCACGGCGGCGCCAACGAAGCAGCGCTCAACATGCTGTCGGAAATCGGTTCGGTGGATCGCATTCCCGAATACGTCGCCCGCGCCAAGGACAAGAACGACCCGTTCCGCCTGATGGGCTTCGGACACCGGGTCTACAAGAACTACGACCCGCGCGCGCGCATTATGCAGAAAACCACGCATGAAGTGCTCAACGAGCTCGGCATCAAGGACGATCCGCTTCTGGACGTCGCCATGGAGCTGGAAAAAATCGCTCTCAACGACGAATACTTCGTTGAGAAGAAACTCTACCCGAACATCGATTTCTACTCGGGCATCACGCTGCGTGCGCTCGGCTTCCCGACGACGATGTTCACCGTCCTCTTCGCTCTCGCCCGTACAGTCGGCTGGATCGCACAGTGGAAGGAAATGGTGGAAGATCCGTCCCAGCGCATCGGCCGGCCGCGCCAGCTCTATACGGGCGCCGAAAAGCGCGATTATACGCCGATCGAACAACGCCGCTAAAGCAGCAAGTATCAAAAAGCCCCCGGAAATCCGGGGGCTTTTTTCGTTTCCGCCCAACCTGACGGTTTCATTCGGGACGGGAGCCAGACTGAAAATGCTGCCTGCGGCTTCCCGTCCGGATGCAGGCGCACCCGGACAATTCTAACCTCTGTACTCGGTCATGGCAGCTACCACGACATCCGCCGCCGCACCGCGCTGACTGTAGCCATCCGGCAGGCGCATCACCTCATCCAGCCGCGCCAGTTCGCCAACCTGTTCGCGTCGTTCGGCACTGTCGCAGAGCAAAGCCTTCAGATGTCCCGCAAGAACATCCGGTTGCACCTCGTCATCAAGAAACTCGGGAATCGCCTTTGCACCGAGAATTATGTTCGGCAGAACGAAGGAATCGACGTTGGAGAACCTGAAGATCCGGTTGAGGTCCTTGATCCGGCGAAAAAACCAGTCGACCTTGTAGGCAACGACCATAGGAACGCCCGACAGCGCCAGTTCCAGCGATACAGTACCGGAAGCCGCGAGCGCGGCATGGGCGCGGCGGAAGGCTGCTTTCTTGGCGTCCTGTCCGCAGACGATCTGAGGCTTCACAGGCCAGTTCGAAACGCCGTCCCGTATCCTGTCCTCAAGATGGGAGACCGCCGGCAGGACGACCTCCAGGCCCGGCTGGTCCCGAGCCACTTCTGCAACCGTCTCTCCGAAAACACCCAGAAGCCGATCGATCTCGCTGCCCCGGCTTCCCGGAAGCACCAGGAGCACTTTGCCGCTCTCGCTCAAGGGACTGCGTTCGCCCTCGCGCGGCCGCAGATCAGCGGAGTTTTCAGTTAACGGATGACCGACGTAATGGGTGCGGGGTCCACCGAGGCGCTGATGAACCTCCGGTTCGAACGGCAGAAGCGCCAGCAGTTCGTCGACATAGACGCTCATTTTCCGCGCCCTGCCCGGCCGCCAGGCCCAGACGGAGGGAGACACGTATCCGACAATCGGAATATGCGGCGCTCTTTTGCGCACCCGCTTGGCGACATTGTGCGTGAAATCGGGACTGTCGACGATCACCAGCACATCCGGATCGGCCGCGACCACCGCTTCGACCGTCTGATACACACGTCTGACGATGCGCGGCAAACGGGCCAGAACAGCCGTCAGTCCCATCACCGAAACATCTGATATATCGAAGAAACTTTTGAGACCAAGCGCAGTCATCCGCTCACCGCCGACGCCGCAATACCGGACACCTTCGCCAAGTCTCTCATTCAGAGCCTTGATGAGTTCAGATCCGAGCAGGTCGCCAGATTCCTCCCCGGCGACAATGCAGACGGTCGGCTTGCTGTCGGTCATTTTCCCGAGGCTCCGGCACCCTGTGACAGGTCCAGACCGATCAGGAACAGGCCTGCGGCATCCGCTTTTCGCAGGGTCTCGTCCCTTTCGGCAATAAGAGCTCCATGCGCTTCCACCGCGATCCCTGCAAGGCCCGCCGCGAGGGCGAGTTCGATTGTCCTGGGTCCGACAGCCGGAAGGTCCACCCGCAGGTCCTGGTTGGGTTTGGCCGTCTTGACCAGAACACCCGCACGTCCCTTTGTCCGCACTCTTCCAGTCTGTTTCAAGTCCGCACAGCGTTCGAGCATGGCGTCCGTGCCCTCGGCTCCTTCGAGTGCGATAACACGCCCGGCGACCGCGACCGCAGCCTGGCCTATGTCGAGTTCGCCGAGTTTCTCGGTTGCTTTCAAGGCCAGTTCGACATCCCGCCAGTCGTCCTTGCCGGGTTGAACGCGGCCCAAAACACCGCTGGAGGCCAACAATTGCGGCGCGACATCCTTTATACCCACGACGCGATACCCCTCGTCTTCAAATAGCCGGATAACTTTCGTCAGCAGGCTGTCATCTCCGCCCGCCAGCGCCCGGATAATGGTCGGCAAACGCTTGAGCGTGCCGAGGTCTCCCAGAACAGAGGTAAAGTCGGGCCGCCTGGTCACCCCGCCGATTAGCAGGATATCCCGGCAGCCCGTCGATTTCAGGAAAGTATAAAGACGGCCGATCTCGCCCCAGCCCAGCTCCGTGTCGGCTTTCGCGCGGGTCCGCGCGTCGGCTTCTCCCCTGATGGCAACGACCCGGAAGTCACGCCCAGCCGCACCAAGCGCATCGGCAATCTGTCCCGGCAAACTGCCGTTGCCGGCAATCAGGGCAATCCGTCTGGTTTCTGCCTGATCAGGGGCGGGCATTTTATCAGTCTTCGCTGCGCGGCGTACAAAAGCGCCGATCATCCTTTTCCAGGATAAAGTCCGTCACTGTCTTCACCAACGGCTGATCGGCGCTGTCGGCAGCCAGAGCTTCGGCCCGGCTGCGCAGCGTGCCGTCCTGACTTTCGAACAATGCACGGTAAGCCGCCCTGAGAGCATGAATCTGCTCCCTCGGAATGCCCTTGCGTTTCAGCCCCACCAGGTTAAGGCCCGCGAGACGCGCCCTGTCGCCGATCGCCGATCCGTAGGGGATAATGTCGAATTCGACACCGGTCATGCCACCGACAATCGCACCGGTTCCGATCCGGGACCATTGCCGTACGGCGCTGAGACCGCCCAGAATAACAAAATCAGCCAGTTCCACGTGACCGGCCAGCGTGGCATTGTTGGCCAGAATGGCATGGTTGCCCACCTGACAGTCATGCCCGACATGGGCACTCATCATGAACAGGCAATTGTCGCCGACCGTCGTCACACCGCCGCCACCCTCGGTACCGGGGCTCATGGTCACATGTTCGCGGATCTGGTTGTTCGCGCCGATCTTCAGATAGGTCACCTCACCGGCGTATTTCAGATCCTGCGGCTTGTGGCCGATGCTGGCGAAGGGAAAGATGTGCGTGCCCGCACCGATGCTCGTGTGTCCGGCGACGACGACATGAGCCTCCAGTGTCACCCCCTCGGCAAGTTCGACGTTCGGCCCGATAATCGAATATGGTCCGATACGCACTCCGTCGCCGATAACGGCCCCGTCTTCGACAATGGCCGTCGGATGTATGTCAGTCATGTTACCTCACGCGTCTACCAGCATGGCGCTGACTTCTGCTTCTGCGACTTTTGCTCCGGCGACCGTCGCCACAGCATCGAATTTCCAGATATTGGAGCGTTGCTTGATCTTCTTGACGTGGAAATGAACCTGATCGCCGGGTTCCACAGGCTTGCGGAACTTGGCTCTGTCGATGGTCATGAAATACACGAGCTGCGGCGGAGCATCGCTTCCCCGCGCATGCACGCAAAGCGCACCGGCGGTCTGAGCCATCGCTTCGATCAGAAGCACACCGGGAAAGACCGGGCGGCCCGGAAAATGACCGGTGAAATGAGGTTCGTTGATGGTGACGTTCTTGATACCGATACAGCTATCGTCGCCATCCATCTCGATGATCTTGTCAATCAGCAAAAAAGGGTAGCGGTGCGGCAGAAGCTTCATGATTTCCATGATGTCTGCGCTCGCAAGTGTCTTGTTTTCTGCGTCTTCCATGAAATGCCCCTTGGCGGATCAGCACCGCAAAGTTCTTGACTGTTTATCCGTTTACGATCCGCCGCCGCGCTCTGCAAGTTTTCTCAGAGCAGCCACTTCGCGGAACCATTGTTTGACCGGTTTTGCGGGAGTACCCCCGTAGCGTCCCCCGGCCGGAATATTGTCGCTGACGACACTTACCGCCGCAACCTGGGCGCCCATGCCGATGGTCACATGTCCGCGCACACCGGTCTGGCCGCCGATGGCGACGAAATCCTCAAGTGTGCAGCTTCCCGACAGACCGACCTGCGATACGAGAACACAATGCCGGCCGATGACGACATTGTGGCCGATCTGCACCTGATTATCGATCTTGGTGCCTTCTCCGATAATCGTGTCACGGTTGGCGCCGCGGTCGATGGTGGTGTTGGCGCCGACCTCGACATCGTCCTGAATGATGACCCGTCCCACCTGAGGGACCTTCAGATGCCCCTGGGGGCCCATGGCATAGCCGAACCCGTCCTGTCCGCAACAAACCCCGGGATGAAGATAAACACGGTTGCCAAGCACCGTATGCTGAACGGTGCTGTTTGGTCCGATCACACAATCGCGGCCGATCTTCACGCCCTGGCCGATCACCGTATTCGCCCGAATGACGGTGCCTGCCCCGATTTCGGCGCCGGCGCCGATCACGACGCCCGCCTCCACGGTTACATTTTCTTCAAGGGAAGCTTCCGGATCGACCACCGCCTTGCCGGAAATGGTTGCAGGTCCCGGATCCTTCGGCACCATGGCATCAGGATAGAGCCGCGCCAGAACCTTGGCCCAGGACCGGTAGGCATCCGCGCAGACCAGCACCGCCACCCCGTCGGGGACCTTGTCCTTATGCTTCTTGGTGACCATGCAGGCTGCTGCAGTGGTCGCCTGAAGATGATCGAGATAGATCGGATTATCAAAGAAGACCAGCAATCCGGCTCCGGCCTCTTCCAGTGGCCCGACACCCGTGATTTCCAGGGTCTCGTCGCCACGATGGATTTCAGCCTCCGCCCAGTCGGCGATTTCTCGCAGCGAAACGGGATTCGGGGTCGCAAAAAAATTTGGCTCGGACATGATCGTATCCTTGTTGCCAGCCAATAAAAACGGCCGCCGATCAGATCGGCGGCCGATTTCTAACCTGTTTGAGCGCTATTTAGAAGCGCGTGCCACCACTCAAGCGGAATACCTGGGTCTTGTCGGTATCTTCCTTGACGATAGGATAGGCGAAGTCGGCCCGCAGCGGTCCAAACGGTGAATTCCAGCGGATACCGGCACCCACGGAGGCCCGCAATGCAAAGTCGTTGGAGTCGATCCGTCCGCCGTTGTCGTCCACAAGGCTCACCAGACTGCTGTCCGCATCCCACAGGGAACCTGCATCGGCAAACACCGCACCGCTCAGACCGAATTCCTTCGGAAGGATCGGGAACGGGAACCGGGTCTCGGCAGTCGCCGCGACATAGAACCTGCCGCCGATAGCATCTTCGGTCGCCGCATCCCGCGGGCCTATGCCCTGGTTTTCGAAACCGCGAATGAGATTGCCGCCAAGCATGAACTGCTCGGACACCCGCAGGCGCTCGTCTCCAAGAGCCATGATGTTACCACCGCGGACGGACAGGCTGCCGACGAGACCGTAGTCTGCGAGGATTTCCTTGTAGGCCCGTGCTTCGGCTTCGGTCTTGATGAAGTAGCTGTCGCCACCAAGGCCTGCGAACTGCTGACCGAAAGAGGCATAGAAGCCATCTGTCGGATCAAGGTTGCGGTCCAGCGTGTTGTAGCGGAACTCGTACCCGACCAGCGAGGTCAGATAGGTGCCGAGCGAGTCACACACTGCAAGGGACAGGTTCGCCGTGTCGCAGTTGTTGATGCCGGTCGACTTGTTGTCCGGATCGGAGTTCTTCTCCTGGAAGATATTGTAGTATAGCCGAACCGTCAGCTCTTCTTCCCGGAGCGGCAACGTGAAGCCGAAACCGCCACCCGTCTTTTCCTGGTCGAAGGACCGGTAATCGTTGGCATCGTCGACCTTGCGATAAAGATCGAGATCAAGCGCAACGCGGCGGCCCATGAAGAACGGCTCGATGAACCGGAACTCGTAAGACTGCGTGTCCGCACCGCCACCCACGGCGAGCTTCACGAACTGGCCACGGCCGAGGAAGTTCTTCTCGGTCAGCGAGATATCGCCGATGACGCCATCGACCGTCGAATAACCCACACCGAAGGAGATCTCACCGGTCGCTTTTTCCTCGACGCGAACATTGACAACCACGCGGTCGGGCGCACTGCCCTGCTGAGTGGTGATCGAAACACGTTCGAAGAACCCGAGGTTGCGCAGGCGGCGCTCGGCCTTGTCGACCAGAGCCCGGTTGAACGCATCTCCTTCGGCGATGTCGAATTCCCGGCGGATGACGTATTCGCGGGTCCGGTCGTTACCGATGATGTTGATCCGCTCGATATAGGCGCGCGGACCTTCCTCGATATAGTAGATCAGGGAGATCTTGTTGTTCTCATAGTCGCGAGCGGCACGCGGACGAACCCGTGCGAAGGCATAGCCTTCTTCGGAGACGCGCAGCGTGATGTCCTCGACGGTCTGCTCGATACGCAGGGAGTTGAAGGTCTGGCCGCTGCGGGTCCGGATCAGACGACGCAGCTCTTCCGGATCGACATCGGCAATCGTGGACACGATTTCGACATCGCCGACTTCATATTTCTCGCCTTCGTCAACGTTGAAGGTGACGTAGAAGATGTTCTGCTCGCGATCGAGATCCGCGCTTACGGACACGATACGGAAGTCGGCATAACCCTTCTTGTTGTAATACTGACGCAGCAGCTCCTCATCGGCAGCAAGCCGGTCCGGATCATAGGTGTCGGTGCTGCGAAGCCAGCTCAGCAGACCGCTTTCCCGGGTGCGGATGACATCGCGAAGACGACCGTCACTGAAGGATGTGTTGCCGATGAAGCTGATACGCTCGACACCGGTCTTTGCACCTTCGTTGATTTCAAACACCAGATCGACACGATTCTGACCGCGATCGATGATCTGCGGCTCCACTGACGCGCCATAGCGGCCGGAGCGGCGATAGGCTTCCAGAATGTTCTGAACGTCGGCCTGAACCTTGGCGCGCGACAGCATCGAGCGCGGCTGGGACCGAACGGCTGTTTCCAGCGCCCCGTCCTTGATCTTCTTGTTTCCTTCGAAGGAAACGCGGTTGATGATCGGATTTTCCGTGACCGTGACGACAACGGTGCTGCCACTCGGGGTGATATCGACCGTGGCGAACAAACCGGTTGCATAAAGCGCCTTCAGCGACTCATCGACATCGAAGGCGCTGTACGAGCGCCCCGGAACGATGGTCATGTAGCTGACGACGGTTTCATCCTCGACCCGCGTGTTGCCGCGCACCTGAATGCTTCTGGCAACTGCCGCTTGCGCCTCCGTCACAAAGGACGGAATGCCAATGGTCTGAGGCAGAGCCGCCCCGATTGAAAATACGGCCGCAACTAACAATACGGCTCGTGTAAACTTCTGCAATCGCTGCATTATTGCGCTATGCCTTTGTTTTTAAATACCCCTCCCGGAACCCGCACTCACCCTGGCAGATTCTCGGAACCGATGATCGTTTTATAGGATTTTACCGATAACGCAACTGCACTTGGCGGGTGAAAGCGATTTAGTCAGAAGACGTTGCGTCAATGTCACGGCCTGTGGACGGACATCGCTTCACCCTGCGGCGCATTGCCCTAGGAACTGGGCCCTACCAGCCTCATTATGTCCTTCCATGTGACGAAGACCATCATCATCAACACAAGCCCCAGTCCGATACGGAATCCCACGTCCTGAACCCTCTCGCTCAAGGGCTTGCCACGCAGCGCTTCGGCGGCGAAATAGAGCAGATGCCCGCCGTCGAGCATCGGCACCGGGGCCAGATTGATGAGGCCGATGCTCACCGAAAGCACTGCGGTAAGGGAAATCAGCGGCAGAAAGCCGAGATCGGCGACCTGGCCGGAGATCTGCGCGACGCGAATCGGACCGCCGAGCTGATCTGCGGACTGACGCTGGGTGATGACGCCCCAGACGTAGTTCACCGTCCCCTCCATGATCCGCCATGTTTCCAGGACGCCTTCGTTGACCGCACCGAGCGGGCCGTATTTGATGCGCACCAGATACTGGGGGTCGTTCGAACCGCGCAGGCCGATATCTCCGGCCATCTGCCGCTCGCCGAGAAAGACTTCCTTCTCGCGGGAATCGGGGGTGACGGTCAGGTCGACGAGTTTTCCATCGCGCTCGACCGCGAAGACAAGCGGCGTATTGGCATTCATCAGCACCACCTGGCGCAACTCGCCGAAGGTGTGAATTTCGCGCCCGTCGATTTCCCGCACGATATCGCCGGCCTGAATGCCGCCGCGCTCGGCGGCCCGGCCGGCAAACACTTCCTCGACGACCGGCTCGAGACCCTGCTTTCCCATCAGCATGAAGAGCGTCGCAAAGATCACGATCGCCAGAATAAAATTGGCCAGCGGCCCCGCAGCGACCACAGCCGCCCTCTGCCACACCGGCTTGGCGATGAAAGCGGTCTTGCGGTCTTCTTCGCTCATCTGCGCGATCAGCTCACGGCTCGGCACGCTGGCGGCGTTCTCGTCCCCGGCAAACTTCACGTATCCGCCCAGGGGAATCATGCAGAGTTTCCATCGCGTCCCCTGCCGGTCGGTTCTGCCGATGATCTCGCGGCCGAAGCCGACCGCAAATGCGTCAACCTTGACGTTGCACCAGCGGGCGACGGCGAAATGCCCCAGTTCATGGAAAAAAACCACGATCGTCAGCACGAACAGAAAGGGAATGATGGTTCCGACGACCAGGGAATACGCGGAAATAAGAAGGTCCATAAAGGGCGTCCGATCCTGCACAGCTTGGATGATTTCGAGCCACTGTACTAAAAGGAAAATTACGGCGTGTTAATGGTCCGGCGTGAAAAACTGAAAAACGCAGGACCGTTTCTACCTGGAAGCGATCCATTCGCGGGTTTTTTGCCGGGCTTCCGTGTCGAGGGCCAGAACGTCCTCGACACGGTCACATGCCGCCAGGCTTCCCTCCCCCTCCATCCGCTCCAGAAGGGCTTCGATGGCGGCGGGTATGTCGGGAAAGCGGATCTTCCTGTTCAGGAAAGCATCCACGGCGATTTCATCGGCGGCGTTCAGCGCCGCAGGCGTCGCCCCACCTGCCTTCATCGCACTGATGGCAAGCCCGAGCGCGGGAAACCGCACCGGATCGGGCGCTTCGAAACTCAGCGTGCCGAGCTCTGCTAGATCGAGCCTTCTGACAGGCACGGCCATCCTGCGGGGATACGCCAGGCAATGGGCGATTGGCGTGCGCATGTCCGGGCTGCCGAGCTGCGCGAGCAGCGAGCCGTCCTTGTACTGGACGAGGCCGTGAACGACGGACTGTGGATGAACCAGCACGCCCAGCTGATCGTGGCTCACCGGAAAAAGATGCGAGGCCTCGATAACCTCGAACCCCTTGTTCATCATCGTGGCGCTGTCGATGGTAACCCGTGCGCCCATGTCCCA
Organism: uncultured Roseibium sp.; assembly: GCF_947496995.1. Lineage (GTDB taxonomy): Bacteria > Pseudomonadota > Alphaproteobacteria > Rhizobiales > Stappiaceae > Roseibium. The sequence goes on along the minus strand of NZ_CANMFD010000002.1, from coordinate 46,142 downwards.
ATTCGGGTGTTTCAACGCCTGCTCCGGTGTCACCCCCGCCATTTCGGCAAGGGAAAACGTCCGAAACGGCCCGCCCGACGCGGTCAGGATGACTTTCTCGACCTGATCCGCCTTGTCCGACTCGAAGACCTGGAAGATGGCGTTGTGCTCGCTGTCCACCGGCAGCAGTTCAGCTCCGCTCCGGCGGATCTTTTCCATGAAAAGATCACCTGCACACACCAGGCATTCCTTATTGGCAAGGGCGATCCTGCGGCCGGGCTTGATTGCCGCCATGGTGGGCGCGAGGCCTGCCGCACCGACGATGGCGCCGACGACCAGGTCCGCGTCGCGCTCGACCGCTTCAAGGACCGCGGCCTCTCCCGCCGACACAGCGATGCCGGTCCCTTTGAGGTGGTCGGCAAGATCCTGGTAACAGGATGCATCCGCCAGAACAGCCGATGACGCATTCAGTGTTTTTGCCATTGCCGCAAGAGCTTGCGCGTTGCGGTTCGCCACAAGGGCAACGACGTCGAACCGTTCTGGAGATCGTTCGATCAGATCCGCAAGGCTCTGGCCGATCGAGCCGGTGGCGCCAAGCACGATGATCCGTATCGGCGCAGTCTCGTCGATGAAAGCGGTTCCCGCCGCCATGGTCGCAACTCCAGACTTAACTCAGACCCAGGCCCGCGATCGGGTCCCTCAGGGAGCCTCCTGCGATCACGCCGATCAGAACGGCGAAAATAGCCGCGGCGACAAGACCGTCGATACGGTCCATGATTCCCCCGTGGCCGGGAATAAGACGGCTGGAATCCTTCACGTCGAACCTGCGCTTGACCGCGGATTCCAGAAGATCGCCCGCTTGAGAGACGATTGAAAGCGCGGCCGCCAGCAAGGCCCAGACCCTCAGGTTCCGGTCCGCGTCTCCCAGCCCGGCTTCTTGCCCGGCCCAGGCGCCCGCGACAACAACCACGCCGACACCGAATGCCGCCGCCAGAACCAGTCCGCCGATGGCGCCCGACCAGGTTTTCTTCGGCGAAACCCGGGCCCAGAGTTTCGGGCCTCCGAGCGCCCGGCCGGTGAAATAAGCGAAGATGTCGGTCGCCCAGACCACGAACAACAGAAAGAACGTGAACAGCAGGCCTCCAGTCCCTTCCCGGATCGCCAGAAGCGCGAAAAGCGCGCACCCGCTATAAAGGATCCCCTCCGCGCTCCATCTCCCGGCTCGGGAAAATCTGCCGAGACCAAAGGCGGCAAGCGCCGCCAGCAGGACCACCGCGAAGCCGATCTCCGCATGGCCGGCCACATGACAGAGCGTCAGCACGACGAGCGCGCCCTGCCCGATCAGAGCTGCGGGCGATACCTGGCGCGTTCCGGTGATCGAGAACCATTCCCACAGGAAAAGCACCGCCGCCACCAGCATCAGCGCGGCATAGGGCAATCCGCCCAACCAGGCGATCAGCAACACCAGCGGCCCGAGAACCACCGCCGAGGCGAACCTCAAACCGAGGTCGGACAGTTTTTTCGAAGTGTGTTGGGGGTCTGCCATTACGCGGAAAGCCCGCTACAACGCTTTGGCATCGAGACCGCCATACCGGCGCTGCCGGTTGCCAAAACAGATAAGGGCCTCGTCAAACGCTGCCTCATCGAAATCCGGCCAGTGTTTGTCGCAGAAATAGAATTCCGAATAGGCCGCCTGCCAGAGAAGAAAATTGGAAAGCCGCATCTCGCCACTTGTGCGGATGATGAGGTCCGGGTCGGGCAGCCCGCCGGTGTCGAGAGCTTCGGAAAAGGCAGCTTCGGAAATGTCTTCCGGCTGCAGTTCACCGGAAGCAACCTTTTGCGCCAGCGCTTTCGCAGCACGGACGATTTCCATGCGCGCCCCGTAATTGAAGGCCACCACGAGGTTCAGCCCGGTGTTGTTGCGGGTCAGGTCCTCGGCCTCCTGCAGCAGGGCGGCGATGCCCGGTTCCAGTTCGCAGCGGCTGCCGATGATCCGAATGCGCACATTGGCTTCGTGCAGCTCGCTCAGATCGCGTTGCACGAAGCGCCGCAGCAGCCCCATGAGAAAGGAGACCTCGGTTTCCGGCCGGCTCCAGTTCTCGGAGGAAAAACTGTAGATGGTGATTACCTCGATGCCGCGCGCGCCGGCATGGCGGATCACCCGGCGCAGGCTTTCCAGACCGTGGCGGTGCCCTTCCGTCCGCGGCAGGCCGCGCGCGGTCGCCCATCGCCCGTTGCCATCCATGATGAAGGCAACGTGGCGCGGCGTTTTCGCGCTGCCACCTTCCGCGGCAGATACATGCGGGCTCCGGTCCGGGCTGACGCTCATGAGGCTCCCCTGTTCACAGGTCCGGGTCCGATCAGACCTGGGAAATTTCCTGCTCTTTTTTCTCCAGCATGCTGTCCACCTCACCGATCATCTGATCGGTCAGCTTCTGCACTTCATCGGATGCGACACGGCTGTCGTCCTGGGAGATGTCACCGTCTTTTTCGGCCTTTTTTGCGGTATCCATTCCGTCGCGGCGGACGTGACGGATCGCGACGCGCGCCTGTTCGGCGTATTTGTGGGCGACCTTGATCAGTTCCTGGCGGCGTTCCTGATTGAGCTCGGGAATCGGCAGGCGCAGCAGCTGGCCGTCGACAACCGGGTTGAGCCCGAGATTCGATTCCCGGATCGCCCGTTCGACGGCGGCAACCATCGTCTTGTCCCAGACCTGGATCGCGACCATGCGCGGCTCCGGTACGGACACGGTGCCGACCTGACTGATCGGCATGGACTGGCCGTAGGCCTGAACGGAGATGGGATCCAGCATGGATGCGGATGCCCGTCCGGTCCGAAGGCCTGAGAAATCGGTCTTCAGCGAAGCGAGCGCTCCTTGCATCCGGCGCTTCAAGTCGTCCAGATCGACACCTACTACCGACATTTTATCCTCACTCTTGTTTTTGACTGGGCTTGATAGAGTCCCGGCGCGCGCCAACATGGCATAAACGTGCTGAAACACAAGTGCTTGTGCCCGTTCTGTTGACAATTTGGCGCCGTCCACACGGCATAGCCCACCCATTGACACGCGGTCCGGCGTCAAGGCCTGCAAGGCAGGAAAACACCAGCCCCGCCCGTGACTTCACTCGTGGCAGTCTATCATGGCAGCATCCGCGGCAGTTGCTTCGGGGTCCTCGGGGAACCTGAAACTTCGAGCGTTAGCCGCCGACGACCGTGTAAGTGCCGGTCTCCTGCAGAACGCTGACAAGCGCGCCGGGTGTATGGATGGAAAAGACGATAACCGGAATGGAATTGTCGCGCGCCAGTGCGATGGCGGTGGTGTCCATCACCTTTAAATTGCGGCTGATGATCTCTTCATAGTCGAGGCTGTCGTAGCGCTCCGCATTCGGATTGACCTTCGGGTCTTCCGAGTAGACGCCGTCCACCTGGGTACCTTTCAGGAAGGCATCGCATTTCATTTCGGCAGCGCGCAGCGCGGCGCCGCTATCGGTGGTGAAGAACGGATTGCCGGTGCCGCCGGCGAAGACAATCACATCGCCGTCTTCCATGTAGCGGTCCGCGACACGCTGGGAAAACGTCTCGCAGATGGACGGTACGGCAACAGCGGACAGAACGCGGGCGTTGACCTTGAGCCGGCGCAGGGCATCGGCGAGCGTCAGGCTGTTCATGATGGTGGCCAGCATGCCCATATGGTCACCGGTGACCCGGTTGCCGCCCTTGGCAGCCACGGCTACGCCCCGGAAGATGTTGCCGCCGCCCACGACGACGCCGACCTGGGCTCCAAGCGCCACCGCGTCGGCAATCTCCTTGGCGATCCTCTGCACGATGGCCGGGTCGATCCCGAAAGCCTGCGATCCCATCAGGGCCTCGCCGGAAAGTTTCAGGAGGATACGTTTCCATCGCAAGGAATTCGTCACGGCTGCGCCCTTCTTGAAAGTCTTTGTCCAGATCGGCTTTCAGACCTCCAACCGCAGTCGGTGGAAGGTCTGCAAGCGGATCCCCTCAAATGTACCGCGGCATCCGGTCCGCGTCGGTGCGCATGCGGAATGCCTCAAAAAAAAGCGCCGGACTGACCGGCGCTTTTTCTGGAACTTACTGCCCGGAGGCTGCCGCCACTTCGGCGGCGAAGTCTTGCTCTTCCTTCTCGATCCCCTCGCCGAGAGCGAAGCGGACGAAGCCGGTAAGCTTGACCCCGGTACCGAGATCCTTTGCCAGAGCCTCGACGGCCTGTTCGACCGTCTGGTCCGGATTGATGACGAACGCCTGTTTCACGAGGGTAACTTCCTCGTAGAATTTGCGCAAACGTCCTTCCACCATTTTCTCAATGATGTTTTCCGGCTTGCCAGAGTCGCGTGCCTGCTCGGAGAAGACCGACTTTTCACGCTCGACCACAGCCGGGTCCAGCGCTTCGGTGTTCAGCGCCAGCGGGCTGGTCGCGGCCACGTGCATGGCGATCTGACGGCCAAGCGCGTTGAGCTTTTCCTTGTCACCGGAAGATTCAAGCGCGACAAGCACGCCGATCTTGCCTAGGCCATCGGCTACGGCGCCGTGGACATAGGTGGCGACAACGCCCTCACCGGCAGAAAGGGTGGCGGTGCGGCGCAGGCTCATGTTCTCGCCGATGGTGGCGATCGCTTCGGTGATCGTGTCGGCGACCGACTTGCCACCAATATCGGCGGCGGAGACGGCTTCAACGGATCCATCGGTCGTCACGGCAACCTGGGCAACCTTGGAAACCAGTTCCTGGAAGCCTTCGTTGCGGGAGACGAAGTCGGTTTCGGAGTTCAGCTCGATCACGGCAGCCTTGCTGCCGTCCGTGGCGACGCCGACAAGACCTTCAGCGGCCAGACGGCCTGCCTTCTTTGCTGCCTTGGCCAGCCCCTTGGTGCGCAGCCAGTCGATAGCCGCTTCCATGTCACCGTCGGTTTCTTTAAGGGCGGTCTTGCAGTCCATCATGCCAGCGCCGGATTTCTCGCGGAGCTCTTTTACCATCGCGGCGGTAATGCTCATCGATTGCCTCGTGCATGGGGGTTTCGGGTGAGACACGGTTTAGCCGATGGCTTTCCGCGTCTTTATGACGGGGCTGCAACAAAGTGCAGCCCGCCTTGCGAATTCAACAAGTTTCTGCCGCAGATAAACTGCGGCAGAGCTGTTATCAGGCGGCCGGTGCGGCCTTGTCTGCTTCCGGTTCTGCTTCTGCAGCTGCCGGTGCAGCTTCAGCCGGAGCCGCTTCAGCGGCAGGCTCGGCCGGGGCCTCTTCGGCAGCAGGTGCTGCTTCGGCAACCGGCTCGGCCAGAGCTTCTTCGACCGGCGCTTCTTCCGACGCACCGACATCCATGCCGGATGCACCCTGGGCGCGGGAAATACCGTCGATGGCGGCACGGGCGATCAGATCGCAGTAAAGCGAAAGCGCGCGGCCTGCATCGTCGTTGCCCGGCACCGGATAGGTGATGCCATCCGGGTTGCAGTTCGAATCGAGGATCGCGGCGACCGGGATGCCCAGACGGCGGGCTTCCTGGATGGCGATGGCTTCACGGTTGGTGTCGATCACGAAGATCAGGTCCGGGATGCCGCCCATGTCCTTGATGCCGCCCAGGTTCCGCTCGAGCTTTTCGCGCTCGCGGTCCATGAACAGGCGCTCTTTCTTGGTCAGAGCGTTCGCAGCGTCCGAGGACAAGGTCTCTTCCAGCTTGCGCAGGCGCTGAATGGACTGGGAAATGGTCTTCCAGTTGGTCAGCATACCACCGAGCCAGCGGGCGTTGACGAAATACTGCGCGGAGTTACGCGCGGATGTCGCCACTGCTTCCTGTGCCTGACGCTTGGTGCCGACGATCAGAACGCGGCCACCACCGGCAACGGTGTCTGAAACGGCTTTCAGCGCCTGATGCAGCAGCGGAACGGTCTGGGACAGGTCCATGATGTGAACATCGTTGCGTACACCAAAGATGTACGAACCCATGCGCGGGTTCCAACGGTGTTTCTGGTGACCAAAGTGCACGCCAGCTTCCAGAAGCTGACGCATGGTAAAATCGGGCAATGCCATTGGGCTTGCTCTCCTGGTTTTCCGGTTTGACCTCCGCAAGAGGATTGTGGGCCGAAGGATTTCTCCCATCGGCCACCGGATGGACCCCGATAAAGCTCAGGTTCCGCCCCTTGCGTGTGGAATGCGCGCCTTATAGTTGGCGGGGGATTTTATTTCAAGGCCAAAAGACCGGTTTTGTCCGGGGATGGCAGGATTAGCGGGATCGAAGCCACATTCTGCTTGAATGAGCCCGGATTTCCTCGAAAAAGCCGAGTCGATAAAGGCGGTGCAAATTCGCCGAAAAGGCATGGAAAGTGGACGGCTGTCGTAAGTTGAACGACTGGCCGGATCGGCGCCGGATCCGGACTGATCGGGATCCAGACGCCATGCTGCCGAAGCCGGCTTTAACGAGAGGATGGCCAATATTGACAGCCAGCCACGGCAGACACCGGAAACGCAGAAGCAATACATGCCTCCACAATAGTCTGGTAACGCGAGCGTTTTTGGAGAAAACTACGGAGAGAATTTTACACCAACAGACCCCCTTCCAAATTCCGATCAACATTTCTCGCTATTGTCCGAAAGGTAAAAAGTCCTCTTGGTGAAGTGGAATGAGACTGCCCCTGATGATTTGGTTTAGTCGCCTGGGTCGCAATCATCGGATTTCACCGAACTAGCACGTTTGTTTTTGAGACGCTGTCTCCGCATTCAATCTGGTATTCCCTCTGATCGAAGGATCGGCTGCAGGAGGGCACGACCGAACAACGACGCAGTTTGCTTTCCGGCAGAGCCCCGCGGGAATCCATTGAGGTAAGAAAGTGCACTCGACGAGTAAATCGAGGGAAGACCATCTCTTCCTGCTTACGACATCACTCAGTGGCCGCGATCAATGGCAGTTTGCAATTGGCGTGCTGGTCGTGCTCGTTGCCGCGCTTCTGGTCACAGTGCCCTTCGCAAGCATCGCGCTCGAACACACGGAAGCATTGCTTCCCGCCTATGCAACCGCAGTATTCATCGTCGATCTCGTGACCGCAACGTTGCTGCTGGCTCTGTTTTCAGTTCAGCGTTCGAGTGCCGTACTCGCCCTATCGCTCGGATACCTCTTTTCGGGAGCGATGATCCTGCCATGGGCACTCACGTTTCCGGGGGTGTCCGCTTCGCTCGGCCTGCCCGATGCCGGACTTCAAACCACCGCCATGATTGCCACAGTGCGCCGCCTCAGTTTCCCGCTGTTTGTACTTGCCTACGCGCTCATGAAGGATTCCGACACGTTCTTGCGAACTCCGCAGGGCACCGAGCGCAACATAATCGTTATGAGCGTCACCGGCGTCATCGTCATCGCACTCGCTCTCACATGGCTCGTCGTGGCCAATGATGATGCGCTGCCGACGTTCATGCGGGACGAGATGCACGTCTCGGACCTCTGGCATTACGTTCCAGCCACTGCGGTTGGCCTTTCTCTGGCCGGGCTTCTCAGTCTCTGGAGAGGTCGATGCTCCGTACTCGATCTCTGGCTGATGGTGGTGCTGTGTTCGAGCCTCATCGAGATCATTCTTCTGTCTTACGTCAGCTCGGGTCTCCGCCTCAGCGTCGGCTGGTGGGCAGGACGACTTTACGGGTTGATCTCCGCAAGCATAGTTTTGCTGGTCTTGCTCTCAGAAACGATGACACTCTACGCGCGGCTTGCTCGGTCGGTTCTGGCTGAGCGCCGCACGCGCGATGCCAGGATCACGGCGATGGAAGCCTTGTCGGCATCCATCGCGCATGAAGTCAACCAGCCGCTGGCAAGCATGGTGACCAATGCCGATGCAGGAATGCGCTGGCTCGGAAGGTCTCCCCCCGATCTCCCGGAGGCAAAGGCTGCACTGGAACGCATCGTCAATGACGGCCATCGCACCGCCAAGGTTATCGACGGCATCAGGACGATGTTCAAAAAGGGTACCCAGGAACGGGTTCCAGCCGACGTGAACCAGCTCATTGTCGAAACCTTGAAGCGCAGCCGGAGCGAGACACATCTGGCGCGCATATCCGTCCAGACGGAGCTTTACGAGACACTGCCACTGGTAACGGGGTGTCCCGTCCAGCTTGAGCAAGTCATCTCGAATCTCGTCGCGAACTCCATTGACGCCATGACTGCCGTAAGCAGCCGGGAGCGTGTGTTGCGCATCCAGACCGCGCCTCAGGGCTCGGACAGAATTCTGGTTTCAGTTGAAGACTCGGGCTCCGGAATGACACCCGATTGCAAGGAGCGTATTTTCGAGCCGTTCTTCACGACGAAACCCGACGGGATGGGCATGGGGCTCATTTTTTGCCGGTGGATCATCGAGGCCCATGGCGGACGGTTGTGGATGATGGACAACGAGCCGCACGGCACCATCTTTCAGTTCACGCTGCCACGAGCCGATGCTCCCATATTCCTGACCGGGGAACGGACATAATGAGCACGGACCAGTCCCTCGTCTTCATCATAGACGACGACCCGTCAATGCGCGCTTCCATCGAGAGCCTGGTACGCTCCGTCGGTCACACCGCGCAGTCGTTTGCATCGACCCGAGAGTTCATGCTCAGCGAGTTGCCTGAAGTCTCCGGTTGCCTGGTGCTTGATGTCCGATTACCGGGGCAAAGCGGGCTTGAGTTTCAGCAGGAACTGGCCAGGTCTGACGTCCATTTTCCCGTCATATTCATCACCGGCCACGGCGATGTTCCCATGTCCGTTTCCGCGATGAAAGCCGGAGCAATCGAATTTCTCACCAAGCCGTTCCGCGATCAGGACCTCCTCGATGCGATACACAGAGGTCTTGAAATAGATCGGGACCGCAAAGCAGAGGCGGTGATGCTGGCGGAGCTTCGACAACGCTACAAATCGCTGACGCCGCGTGAACGCGAAGTCATGCCGCTCGTCGCTTCGGGTTGGTTGAACAAGCAGATTGCCGCAGAACTCGACCTCAGCGATATCACGGTCAAGGTCCATCGCGCGCAGGTCATGCGCAAGATGGAAGCGAAATCGTTGCCTGACCTCGTACGTTTCTCGGACAAATTGGCTCTCGCTACCCAAAAGCGTTAGACGGCCGAAACCACCGTATAATTGTTCCCACACCACCCATTCGTCCAACATTCCCTGGCCCAAGCGGTTGCCGTGTTGTGTGACATGGCGGCAAGCCCTGTCGGTGCCGCTGATTGAGCTGACGGAAATCGTGGTGATGTCTGAAAAGTCTCTGATTTCCATCGTCGACGATCATGATGCGTCCCGTGAGGCTGTTGCCGGCCTCGTCAGGTCGCTTGGGCTTGTGACCGCTGTCTTCGAAAACGCGTTCGATTTCCTGAAATCGGAAGAGTTTTCGCGAACAGCCTGCCTGATTGCAGACATACGAATGCCAAGGATGACAGGGCCTGAGCTTTACAATCACCTGATAGCTACCGGCACCCCAATTCCGACGATCTTCATCACCGCCTACGTCGATGAAAGGGATCGGGAGCTCGCACTGAAGGCTGGGGTCCATTGCTATCTTTCGAAGCCTCTCAGCCCCGACGACCTTCTCGCATGCATTCGTTCCGTCATCAGCAACGGGTCTGAAGGGCCCGAATGAACGTTATCGGTGCCCAAAGCCCCAGGAAGCCACGGAGTTCAAAATGATTTCAACCATCGCCCCGGGCCTGTCGCTCAACCGGCGAGATGCCCTGATTTCGGGCTCTGCGCTCGCCGCCAGCTTCGCCTTTCCGACGATCATGGCGCATGCCACGGAACCAGCTACCAACGACATTCAAGAAGGAAACATCACCATGGGCTTTGTCACGACCACAGACAACGTACAGATCTTTTTCAAGGATTGGGGCCCCCGGGACGCTCAACCCATCGTCTTTCATCACGGCTGGCCACTCAGCTCTGACGACTGGGACGCGCAAATGCTCTTCTTTCTTTCGAAGGGCTATCGCGTCGTCGCTCACGACCGCCGCGGCCACGGACGCTCGGAGCAGGTCGCCGAGGGACACGACATCGATCACTACGCCGCCGACGCATTTGCCGTCGCCGAAGCGTTGGATCTTCGCAACGCTGTACACATCGGCCATTCCACCGGTGGCGGTGAGGTCGCCCGCTACGTCGCCAGGCACGGTGAGCCTTCCGGCCGGGTGGCAAAAGCCGTTCTCGTTGCCGCCATACCGCCGCTGATGCTGAAAACGGAAAGCAATCCGGAAGGCACGCCGTTGGAAGTCTTCGACAGCTTTAGAGACGCTCTGGCCGCCAACCGGGCTCAGTTCTTTCGCGACGTCCCTTCGGGTCCTTTCTACGGCTTCAACCGCGACGGCGCGACGGTCCATGAAGGCGTGATCCAGAACTGGTGGCGGCAGGGCATGATGGGCAGCGCCAAGGCGCATTACGACGGCATCAAGGCCTTCTCGGAAACCGACCAGACCGAGGACCTCAAGGCGATTACCGTACCGACCCTCGTCCTGCATGGCGAGGATGACCAGGTTGTTCCGATCGCTGCAGCGGCCTTGAAGTCCGTCAAGCTGCTGCCGAATGGAACCCTGAAGACCTATCCCGGCTATTCCCACGGCATGTTGACGGTAAACGCCGAGGTACTGAACGCCGACCTTCTGAACTTCGTCGCCGGATGACGGGTATCTGCGTGGCAGGGCCTTCGGCCCTGCCCGCTTAACCGAGTACTTGCGTGCGTTCCAGAGGGCGCCCGTTCAACAGGAGCTCTGCATGAGTCAGTTTCAGCCCTATCTGCTCTCGCTTGGCATCGGTTTGGGTGTCGGCGTGATCTACGGTTTTCTGGCCGTCAAATCTCCTGCTCCGCCGATCATCGCCCTCCTCGGACTTCTCGGCATGCTCGCCGGTGAAGCCGGGGTGCAATGGCTGAAAGGCCAGACGAATTTTGTGCAGTCCTGCCTGCATGAAAAATCCTTCGCACACAGTGCTTCCGAGGATGACGCGAAGAACCGCGACGCCACCTGAACCCTTTCCCCCTCTCAACCCGACATCTGGAGCCAGTCCATGTCCAGCAAACTCGACGTCCTCACCCCCCAGAACAGCCAGGTCATCTTCATTGACCATCAGCCGCAGATGGCCTTTGGCGTTCAGTCAATCGATCGGCAAGTGCTGAAGAACAACACGGTGGCACTCGCCAAGGCCGCAAGGGTCTTCAATGTGCCCGTAACGATCACCACGGTTGAAACAGACGGTTTCTCCGGTCCGACTTATCCGGAGCTGCTCGACGTCTATCCCGAAACCCCGCTTTTGGAACGGACTTCGATGAACTCCTGGGACGACCGCAAGGTTCGTGACGCACTGGCCAGAGGCGCCGCCGATGGCCGCAAGAAGATCGTTGTCTCCGGCCTCTGGACCGAAGTGTGCAATCTCTCTTTTGCGCTCTCCTGTCTGAAGGACACCGATTACGAGATCTATATGGTGGCCGATGCATCGGGCGGGACATCCGTTGATGCCCACAAATACGCCATGGACCGAATGGTTCAGGTTGGCGTTGTGCCGGTAACCTGGCAGCAGGTCCTGCTGGAATGGCAGCGCGACTGGGCGCGCAAGGAAACCTATGACGCGACGCTGAACGTCGTAAAGGAGCATTCCGGGGCTTACGGCATGGGCGTCGACTACGCCTATACCATGGTTCACAAGGCTCCTCAGCGCACCAAACATTCCGCGCCGCGACTTGATCCTAAACCGGCGTGAAGAAACACCGATCCGGCAGCTTCCCTGCTGCCGGATCGATCTTCCGTGATCCTCACCCGGAGATGCCGATGGATCGACTTGGCCTGACTGTACGGCCTGGATGAGCGGGTGCCTGGCACTGAACTCGACATATCCCGGCTGTTTCCGCTCGCTGTGCAAGCCAGGTTGATGCGGAAAAACCTCCAAACAAGCAATCGCGGCTGCGAGCTACGGGCTCCGCGGCGAAATTCAACATACGGACCCGCGAAGGAGATCCCGATGTCGGAACAAGATCTGATCATAGTCAATGCCAAGGTCACGACGCTGGACAAGCAGAATCCGGTCGCCGAAGCGGTGACCATTCGCGGTGGAAAATTTCTCGCGGTCGGCTCCGAGGCAGAAGCCCGCGCAGCAGCGCCCGACGCGACAGTGATCGATGCTGCTGGCCGCCGTCTCATTCCGGGTCTGATCGATAGCCATACCCACGTGATCCGTGGCGGTCTGAACTACAATATGGAACTCCGCTGGGACGGGGTACCGAGCCTTTCCGAGGCGATGGCCATGCTCAAGACCCAGGTAAGCCGTACCCCCGCGCCGCAATGGGTCCGGGTGGTCGGCGGTTTCACCGAGCATCAGTTCGCCGAAAAGCGCCTGCCGACCCTGGACGAACTGAACATTGTCGCACCCGACACACCGGTCTTCATCCTGCATCTTTATGACCGTGCGCTGCTCAACGCCGCCGCGCTGCGTGTCGTGGGCTACACCAGGGACACACCCAACCCGCCGGGCGGCGAAATCATCCGGGACGCGAAAGGCAACCCGACCGGTTTGTTGCTGGCGCAGCCGAACGCGACGATCCTTTATTCGACACTGGCCAAGGGACCGAAGCTCGATCCTGATTATGCACTGAACTCTTCCCGGCATTTCATGCGCGAGTTGAACAGCCTCGGCATCACTTCCGTGATCGACGCAGGCGGTGGCTTTCAGAATTATCCCGACGATTACGAGATCATCGAGAAGCTGCATGCCGACGATCAGTTGACGGTCCGGATCAGCTACAATCTCTTCACCCAAAAGCCGAAAGAGGAAATGGACGACTTCTCCTCCTGGGTGAAACAGGTCTCCCCCGGCCAGGGCGACGACACCTACCGCCACAACGGCGCGGGCGAAATGCTGGTCTATTCAGCCGCCGATTTTGAGGACTTCCGGGTCGCGCAACCGGAAATGCCGCCGAACATGGAAACCGACCTCGAACCGGTCATCCGGCTGCTGGCCGAACACCGCTGGCCATGGCGTTTGCACGCGACTTACGATGAGACCATCTCGCGCGCCCTCGATGTCTATGAAAAAGTGAACCGGGATATCCCGCTTCAAGGCATCAACTGGTTCTTCGATCACGCCGAAACGATTAGCGAAAAGAGCATCGACCGGATCGCCGCACTCGGTGGCGGCATCGCCGTGCAACATCGCATCATGTACCAGGGCGAATACTTCATCGACCGGTATGGTGCGAAAGCGGCGGAAAACACGCCGCCGATCAAGCGGATAATGGAAGCGGGTGTGCCACTCGGCGCGGGAACTGATGCCACGCGTGTGGCAAGTTACAACCCCTGGGTTTCGCTCTCCTGGCTTGTGACCTCACAGACGCTGGGCGGCACCCGTCTCTATCCGCCGGCAAACCGGCTCGACCGTGAGACGGCGCTAAGACTGTGGACCGAAGCCAACACCTGGTTCTCCAACGAGGAAGGCAAAAAAGGGCAGATAAAGATAGGTCAGCTCGCAGACCTCGCCCTCCTGTCCGACGACTACTTCTCCGTACCAGAAAGCGAGATAGTTCATCTGCGCTCGGTCCTTACGGTGCTGGGCGGCAAGGTGGTGCACGGTGACGGCACTTTCGCGCCGCTGGCCCCCGCCCTGCCCGCACCGATGCCGGACTGGTCACCGATCGCGACGTTCAGCGGTTATCACACGTCCCCCGAATCCCGGGCGAAACTGGCTGTTCATTGCGGCTGCGCCAACGACTGCGTGGTCCATGGACACAATCACGCAGCCGCGCTCGGCGCCAGTGTGCCGGCATCCGATGCCCGCACCTTCTGGGGCACTTTCGGGTGTGGTTGCTGGGCGGTCTGAGCCGACTTTGCCCTGAAATGACATGAACTCGATCTGCGGGCGTTCACGTCCACTACCCGATCCGAACGGCCAATGAACGCCATTCTGCCGGCGACAAGGAAACAAGATGACCGAAGCCACTGCGAAACCCGACGGAGGTTCCGGTCCCCTGAGTTTCACGGTGTTCCGCGCCCTCTGGATCGCCACCATTGTTTCGAACGTCGGCACCTGGATGAGCGATGTAGGTTCCGCCTGGCTGATGACCTCGCTCTCGACGAGCCCGATGCTGGTTGCCCTGGTCCAGGCTGCAACGACACTGCCGATGTTTCTTCTGGCGCTGCCGGCCGGCGCGATGGCCGATATCATTGATCGCCGCAGGATGTTGCTCGCGACCCAGACGCTCGGCCTCGCGGCAGCGGCAACACTGTCCATCCTGACACTGCTGGAGTTCACGACACCCTGGGTGCTTTTGGGCGTGACCTTCCTCCTCGGCGTCTCCGCGGCGCTCAGCGCGCCGGTCTTTCAGGCCATAGTGCCGGAGCTGGTCGACAAACAGACGTTGCCGGACGCGGTCGCGCTGAACTCGCTCGGAGTGAATATTTCACGCGCCATCGGTCCGGCGCTTGGCGGTGTGATTATAGCCATCGCAGGGACACCGGCCGTCTTCGCCTTGAACGCCCTCTCCGTAATGGCGGTTTTAGGTGTCCTTTTTTTCTGGAAACGTCCGGCAACCATCCAGAGCCTGCCGCCCGAACACTTCTTCGGTGCCCTGCGAGCAGGCTACCGCTACACGCGGCACTCACCGGCATTGAGACTGGTGCTGCTGCGCTCCGTGGGCTTCTTCCTGTTCGCCAGCGCGCTCTGGGCAATGTTGCCCCTGGTTGGACGGCGCGCGTTGGAGCTTGAGGCAGCCGGATACGGCGCCCTGCTTGGCTGTATGGGTTTGGGAGCCGTATTAGGCGCACTGCTTCTGAAGCATCTGCGCAAGAAGGTGCCGAGCAACACGATTTCCGTGTGGGCGACACTGCTTTTCGCTTTGGCGACACTCGCGCTTGCCCAGGTTCCCAATGTCTGGATTGCGGGGGCGACCCTGTTCTTCGCGGGGCTTGCCTGGATCGGAATGCTGACTTCCCTCAATGTCGCCGCGCAAATGGCCTCACCCGGGTGGGTCAAGGCGCGGGCCCTTGCCGTCTATCTGGTGGTGTTTCAAGGTGCCATGACCGGCGGAAGCATCCTTTGGGGGATAATCGCCACCCAGGCAACCGTGGATACGGCGCTGAACGTTGCGGCGATCGGATTGCTGGCTTCGCTTCTGCTGGCAAGACGCTGGCGTCTGCCGAAAGATTCCACCATCGATCTGGCTCCCTCGAACCATTGGGCCGAGCCTGTTGTCGCCGTTCCGTTTGAAGATGATCGCGGCCCTGTCCTGATCGAGATTGAATACCATGTCGATCCCGACCGGCTTGGCGAATTCGTTGCCGCGCTGCGTAAATTCAAAACCACTCGCTACAGGGACGGAGCAATCCGCTGGAATGTCTGGGAGGATGTGGCAGAACCCGGCCGCGTGATCGAAGCTTTTGTCGTCGAGAGTTGGGTAGAGCATCAGCGCCAGCATGCCCGTGCGACCCATTGCGATCAGCTGGACCAGGAGACTCTCCACAGCTTCCAGCTGGGAGACACGCCTCCGGTCGTGCGGCATCTCTTGCAGCCGCGAAAGGCCTCGCCAGCGCTTTCGCAGGCGTAGATTTGCGGCTGCAGCACGCTCAACAGCCTAGTTCCGCTCCCAAGGTACCGAAGGCATTCGACCCAAATGCCGCGCGTGGCCGCTGCCGAGAAGTGCATTGGAAATTTCACGTCCAGCTTTGGACGCAGATTTTTCAGAAGATTGGAACCGCAACCTCATCCTTGTGGCGGATGTCGGCCCCGTGTGACTGTGGCGCTTGTCGTCTAGAAACTCCCGGCCACCGCCTGATCGAATCCCCCTCTCAGCCGTCACTGCCCCATGCTATCCCCGCCAGCCAATCCTTTACGACTGCCACCGACACCCGAGCGCTCTGGTCAACATGGGACAAAAGCCAGACGTCCCTGACCGGCAGGCTGGTGCCGTCACCGGCGGGAAGCCTCGACAGACGCTTGTCCCTGTCGGCAACCAGCCTCGGCAGGATCGTCCTGCCAAGTCCGGCGGCGGCGGCTTCCAGAGCGGTTTCGGCATCGGTCACTCTCAGCGATGCACGCGGGGCGCCTTGGCGGTTCAGTTCCGCTTCGATCCATCGCGCCTGTGGCAGACCCGAATGCGCCTCATCATAACCGATCCAGGGCAGTGTCTCCGGGTGCTCCGCTTCCGCCGGTGGCGGGCCGTATACTCCAAACGCCAGTTCCGCGAGTTTCTGCGCCCGAATACGCAGGCCACCCTGCGCCGGTCTGGCAAAGCGCACAGCCAGATCGGCCTCCCTCCTGGAAAGATCGAGATTGCCTGCGGACGGCACCAGTTCGACGGCCAGTTGCGGGTGCCTGTCGGTCAGGCTTGCCAGAGCGTGAACCAGGACACGGTTGACGATGATCGGCACCGAACTGATGCGCACGACACCGCTCACAGTTCCCGAAATTCCGCCGAGTTTCTCCTGGATCGCGATATGTTCCCGTTCGACCGTCTCGGCATGGGCGATGAGTTCAATGCCGGCATCCGTCGGTTCATAAAGACCGGCCGCACTGCGCACGAAGAGTATGACACCAAGCGCATCTTCGATACGCCGGAGACGCCGGGCAATCGTCGTCTCGCTCACACCGGTCGCAAGGCCCGCCTCCCTGAGCTTCCCGCTGCGGTGGAGGGCCAGCAGATATTTCAGGTCGTTCCAGTCATGGCTCTGCATAATTGCAGACTAGGACGGCAAAGATGCCAGTTCAATCGTCAGTTCCGCTGTGACAACCTGCGGCCACTTCACCTAAGGAGCTGACCTCATGAAATTCATTGTCCTGTTCGAGGACCATCCGGATGCCGCCCCGGATATCCGCAAGACCCATATGTCCCGGCACCTCACCTTTCTGGAATCCCGCTCAGACATGATCGAGGCTGCAGGTCCTCTCTCGGACCCCACAAATGCCGGGCGTGACGGGCTCTGGATTGTCGAGGCTGACCGGGAGGAGGACGTCGAGCGGCTGATCCGTGAAGACCCGTTCTGGCCGACCGGACTGCGCAAGTCCTGGTCCATCCTGACGTGGAAACAGGTCTATGCCGCCGGCGGAAGGCTCATCGAGGCGGTCTGACCAGGCCGCCCTCGCCGGATCTGCCGAGTAGTCCGGCGAGCGTTCCCAGCCTCGTCGCAGCGGTATTGACCCCCCGAACCACCTGAATCCGGAACCTTGCGGCCGCCGAGCAGTTGTTCCCTTGTTACCGGAACCCACCAAGGACGCCAGACAATGCTCCGCACTACTCAGATTCGAGACAGGCTTACCCGCCGCACAGCCCTGCGCATTGGAGCAATACGCTGATGTTTTTCAGTTCTGTTCCGGTCGATACCATTGCGCGTGCCGCGCTGCTGTCCACCATCGCGCTGATCTGGGTGGTGTTTGTCGTGCGGGTCATCGGCCTGCGGGCCTTTTCGAAGATGACGTCCTTCGACTTCGTGGTGACGGTGGCGACCGGCTCGTTGCTGGCGGGCGCAAGTCAAGCGACAAGCTGGTCCGACTTCGCGCAAAGCTGCCTTGCCATCACGACCCTGCTTTCAGTCCAATTCGTCGTGGCGCGCTGGCGCAGGGCCTCCGATCACTTTCAGCAACTTTCCCAGAACACCCCGATCCTGCTCATGGAGGATGGGGCCTTCCTGCCGGAAGCTTTGCGCCGGACCCGGGTGGCGCGAAACGATATCTATGCAAAATTGCGGGAGGCGAATGTCCTGTCGCTTGCCAACGTGCGAGCGGTTGTTCTGGAAACCACCGGTGACATTTCCGTCCTGCACGGCCCGGAGCTGGAAACTGAGCTTCTGACCGGTGTGCGCACGCGCGTTTGAGCAACAGGCCCAACGCACGCCCTCTTTCTCGTGCCCTTACGCCACCTGCACATCCGTCACGCCCGGCACCGCCTTCAGTGCTCCGGCGATCTCGGGTGACAGGCGGAAGCGGCCCGGCAGCTTGACTTCCACCTCGCGCGCACCGTTTTCCAGAAGAACGATGACCGTCACATCGCCCTCGCCGCGCATCGTGAGATGTTTGGCAAGGCTCTGGATGGGGCGTTCGTCGCGGACGAAGACGCGCATGCTCTTCTGAAGACGGGCGGCGACCTTGTCGATCGGGTCCACCTGCTCGATCCGTAGCGAAGGCTCGTCATCGCGCATATCGGCGCCGACCAGAATCACGACGGATCGGCCGGTCTGAAGCGATTCACGGAACTGCTCCAGCTTTTCTCGGAACAGCAGCGCCTCATACTGGCCGGTGGCGTCGGAGAGCCGGGCAATGCCCATGCGCGTGCCGGTCTTGGTCTTGCGCTCCTGCATGGAAATCACCGTGCCGGCCAGACGCCCGGCGGAAGCACCCTTCTTCACCGCCTCGGCAAACTGCGTCCAGGGCTGGACACGCATCTTGTCGAGGATACCGGCGTATTCGTCGATCGGATGGGCGGAGAGATAAAAACCGATGGCGGAATGCTCTCGCTGCAGCTTTTCCTCCGTCGCCCAGGGCTGAACTTCGTCCAGTTGCAGCGGCTCTTCGCTGTCGCTGCCGCCGAAAAGCTCGTCCTGGCCAAGCGTGCGGTTCTCCTCCGTGCGCTGCGCCAGACCCATGACCCGATCGAGACCTTCAAAGACCCGCGCCCGGTTGGGCTCAAGTTCGTCGAAAGCTCCGGCGGCAACGAGATTTTCCAGCGTCCGCTTGTTGAGCATCTTCGGCGAGATCCGGCGGGCAAAATCACCGAGGCTCTTGAAGGGCGTGTCTCCCCTCACCTCGACAATGTGTTCGACCGCCTGTTCTCCCGCTCCCTTGATCGCCCCAAGGGCGTAAAGGATCTTGCCGTCGGCCACGTCGAAATACACCTGGCCGCGGTTGATCGACGGCTGCTCGATCTCGATTCGCATGCGCCGGGCTTCCTGGCGGAAGTCTCCCAACTTGTCGGTGTTGCCCATATCGAGCGTCATCGATGCGGCCATGAATTCGACCGGGTAGTTCGCCTTCAGCCAGGCCGTATGATAGGACACCAGCGCATAGGCAGCCGCGTGCGACTTGTTGAAGCCGTAGTTGGCGAATTTCGCCACAAGGTCGAAGATCGTTCCGGCCTGGGTCTTGTTGACACCCTGTGCAACCGCCCCATCCACGAAGCGGGCCCGCTGCACTTCCATCTCCGCGGCAATCTTCTTGCCCATCGCACGGCGCAGAAGATCGGCTTCGCCGAGCGAATAGCCCGACAGCACCTGGGCGATCTGCATCACCTGTTCCTGGTAGACGATGATGCCGTTCGTCTCCATCAGGATGGGTTCCAGCAGCGGATGCAGACAGTCCGGCTCCTGTTCGCCGTGCTTGACGGCGTTATAGACCGGAATGTTCTCCATCGGTCCCGGCCGGTAGAGTGCCACCAAAGCGATGATGTCCTCGAACCGGTCCGGCTTCATGCCAGCGATGGCCCGGCGCATGCCCTGACTTTCCAGCTGGAACACGCCGAAGGTCTCGCCCCGCGCCAGCATCTGGTAGGTCTGTTCATCGTCGATCGGCAGCCCGGCGACATCGATCGTAATTCCACGCCGCTCGATCAGCTTCACGGCGGTGTCGATGACGGTCAGCGTCTTCAGGCCAAGAAAGTCGAACTTCACCAGCCCGGCATCCTCGACCATCTTCATGTTGAACTGCGCCACCGGCATGTCCGAGCGCGGATCGCGGTAGAGCGGCACGAGCTGTTCCAGCGGCCGGTCACCGATCACCACGCCTGCCGCGTGGGTGGAGGCGTGCCGGTAAAGCCCTTCCAGCTTCTGCGCCATGCCGAGCAGTCGCTCGACATTCTCCTCGTCCTTGGCCGCCTCGCGCAGGCGCGGCTCATCGGCGATGGCCTGGGCGAGCGTCACCGGATTGGCCGGGTTCGCCGGCACCAGCTTGCACAGCCGGTCAACCTGGCCGTAGGGCATCTGCAGCACCCGGCCGACATCGCGCAGCACGGCACGCGCCTGCAACGACCCGAAGGTAATGATCTGCGCCACTTGCTGGCGGCCGTATTTTTCCTGAACGTAGCGGATCACCTCTTCACGCCGGCTCTGGCAGAAGTCGATGTCGAAATCCGGCATCGACACACGTTCCGGATTGAGGAAACGTTCGAACAGCAGGGAGAACCGCATCGGGTCGAGGTCGGTAATGGTCAGTGCCCACGCCACCAGCGAGCCCGCCCCGGAGCCGCGGCCCGGCCCGACGGGAATATCCTGCCCCTTGGCCCATTTGATGAAGTCGGCAACGATCAGGAAGTAGCCGGGAAATTTCATCCGTTCGATGACACCGGTCTCATAGTCGAGCCGGTCCCAGTAATCCTTTTCCTCAAGCCCCGGCGCAAGGCCGTGGGCATCGAGGCGCGCCCGCAGCCCCTCGCGCGCCTGGCGTTTCAGCTCCTCGGTTTCCGCCTGCTCGGCTTCCTCCCCGTCCACATCGGCGCTGGTGAAGCGCGGCAGAATGGGGTCACGGCGCAACGGGCGGAAATGACAACGCTTGGCGATTTCCACCGTGGAAGCCAGCGCCTCGGGCAGATCGGCAAAGAGCGCGCACATTTCCGCCCGGCTCTTGAAATAATGCTCCGGGGTCAAGCGGCGGCGATCGTCCTCGATCAGCACCCGGCTTTCGGAAATGCAGATCAGGGCGTCATGCGCCTCATAATCCTCGCGCTTGGGGAAAAACGCCTCGTTGGTTGCGACCAACGGCAGGCCCATGTCGTAGGCTAGCGCAAGGAAAGCCTCCTCGGTCTTGCGCTCCACCTCCATGCCGTGGCGCTGGATCTCGACGTAACAGCGCCCGGCAAAGCCCGTTGCCAGCTTCTGCAGCCGTTCCCTGGCCAGATCCTTGCGTCCGGCAAGCAGCGCCGCACCGACAGGCCCGAGGGCCCCGCCGGTCAAAACAATCACGTCGTCGGATCTGGACAGCAGATAGTCGAGCGATACATGCGGCCGAAGCCCTGTTTCCGTATCCAGGAAGGCGCGTGACGACAGCTCCATCAGGTTGCCGTAGCCGCGTTCGCTCATGGCGATCAGAACCACATCGGCCAGCGCAGGCTCACCCCGCCGTCCGCTCTCCAGTCCATCGTCGAAGAACACGGACAGCTGGCAGGCGGTGATCGGCTGGATGCCGGCTCCCCAGGCCTTGCCGGAAAACTCCTGCGCTCCGAACAGATTGTTGGTGTCGGCAATCGCCAGCGCCGGCTGGCCGTCGGCCTTGGCCAGATCCAGCAGCTTCTTGATCGGCAGCGCGCCTTCCAGGAGAGACAGCGCGGAGTGGACCCTGAGGTGAACATACCCCGGCCCCGCGCCCGCCTGTCCTGCATGTCCAGCAGCGCCGGAAGGCACGATGGCAGAGGAGTGGGAATCAGTCATGACGGCGCTTCTCGCATCTTCCGGAATCAGCTTTCAAGTGAAGCGCTTCAGAAAAGATATGTCGAGCCGTCAAAGCGGTTGTTACCGCTGTTCTTTGCCACATCGTCCCGCCCGGCACACCGAAAGACGGCGCACACAAAAACAACACACGGACACGGCAGCAAATTTCTTATCGCGAGAGCAAGGCACGCCGGAAACACTTCCCGGCGCACCGGAATGGGATCTTCCCTCAGAAGACGAATTTCTCAGCCGACGGAAAACAGCACGTCGCCCCAGACAGCAAGCGTCGTGCAGAAACACATCAGGGAACCGAATGCGGCAAAATCACGAGCGATATAAATCATCACACCCTCCAACCTTGGCTTATGGCTTGAAGAGAGTATGTTCAATGTTTGTTCTCTTTGCAAGCCCTTTTTGTTCCTGTTGCCATCAAGAGGATCAAATTATCTGAAAATCACGGGTTTTCGCTTTGTTCCGCTCTTGTCGAGGCGTGCAAGAAAGTTTTGTCCGGTGTCATGTCGTGCATCTCGTTCTCGATTGAACGCGGCACGATCCGGCGCTTGTAGGCAGGGGGAGTTAAAAAAAACAGGCCTTGCCGTTTCTCAATCCGGATTATCCGGTCCGGCAACTGGCAGCAGACCTAAAGCGGCTGTACCAGCCCGTCCTTCAGGGTGATCGAGCGATCCATCTGCGCGGCGAGTTCCAGATTATGTGTGGCGAACAGCGTCGCGACGCCGGAGGCCCGCACAAGCGCCGCCAGGGCATCGAAGACATATTTGGCCGTCGTCGGATCGAGATTGCCCGTCGGTTCGTCCAGCAGCAGGATGCGCGGCGCATTGGCCACCGCACGGGCAACCGCCACCCGCTGCTGCTCACCACCGGAAAGCTCCGAGGGACGGTGCTTTCCCCGCTCGCCAAGCCGCATGTAGCTGAGCAGTTCATCGGCCCGCTCGGCGGCGACCTTTTTCGGAAGCCCGCGGATCATCTGCGGCATCATGATGTTCTCCTGCGCGGTAAATTCCGGCAGCAGATGATGGAACTGGTAGACAAAGCCGATGTCGTTGCGGCGGATGGCTGTGCGCTGGTCGTCGGACAACTCCGAACAATTCACCGGTCCGAGAAACACATCCCCCTCGTCGGGGCGCTCCAGCAGCCCGGCGATATGCAGCAGGGTGGATTTGCCGGTTCCGGACGGCGCGACCAGCGCCACCATTTCCCCGGCCTCGATCCGCAGGTTCGCACCGTTGAGGATGTGAAGCTTGCGGTCGCCCTCATCGAAACTGCGCCCTATGCCGGCAAGCTCGAGAGCCGCCGGTGCGAGGCCAGATGTCCGGCATGGATCGACGGTCATGTTCATCGGCGCTTCCTCACTCATACCGCAGCGCTTCAACAGGATCGAGCCGTGCGGCCCGCCAGGCGGGATAAAGCGTCGCCAGCAGCGACAGCACCAGGGCCATCAGGAGCACCGTCAGCGTTTCACCGCTGTCGATTTCCGCCGGCAGCCTGGACAGGAAGTAGAGCGTCGGGTCGAAAAGCTGCGTTGACGTCAGCCACGAGACACCCTGGCGGATGCTCTCGATATTCAGGCAGACAACCAGACCGAGTACGAACCCCGCGAAGGTGCCGACACAGCCGATGCTGGCGCCGGTGATCAGGAAGATCCGCATGATCGAACCGCGGGTTGCCCCCATGGTGCGCAGAACGGCGATGTCCCTGCCCTTGTCCTTCACCAGCATGATCAGTCCGGAAATGATGTTGAGCGCCGCCACCAGCACGATCAGCGTCAGAATGATGAACATCACGTTGCGCTCAACCTCCAGCGCGGAGAAAAACGTCACGTTGCGCTGCCGCCAGTCGGTGACGAAAGTCGGACGCTCGGCGGCTTCTTCGATGGCCTTGGCCATGACGCCGACATTGTCCGGATCGACCACATAGATCTCGATCCCGGTCGCCTTGGTGTCCATGTTGAAATAGGCCTGCGCCTCTTCCAGCGGCATGAACACGAAGGTGCTGTCATATTCGCTCATGCCGATCTCGAAGACGGCCGACACCGGATAGGCCTTCAGCCTTGGCGTCACCCCCATCGGCGTGACGCTGCCACGCGGCGAAATGATGGTGATGTTGTCGCCCGTGGTCACGCCGAGCTGCTGCGCCATGCGCGAGCCGATGGCGATCCCCTCGCCTTCGTCGAAGCCGTCAAGAGAGCCGGAACGGATGTTGTTGGCGATCAGCGGCACACGGCGGAGGTCCGCCTCGTGAATACCGCGCACCAGGGCTCCCAGATTGCCTGCAGGCCCGGAGACCAGCGCCTGGCCCTCGATGAAGGGAATGGCGCTGACCACATCAGGCACGCCTTCCAGTCGCGCCGCCACCGCGTCATAGTCGGTGAGCGGCAGATCTATCGGCTGCACGAGCATATGGCCGTTGATGCCGAGAATCTTGCCCAGGAGCTCGGAGCGGAAGCCGTTCATCACCGCCATGACGATGATCAGCGTCGCCACGCCCAGCATGATCCCGGCAAAGGAAAATCCGGCGATGACGGAAATGAAGGTCTCGCGCCGCCTCGAGCGCAGATACCGGCCGGCGATCATCCACTCGTAGGCGGAAAACGGACGTGTCGGCTCAGCTGATTTCCGGCTCTCGTCAACGTCCGCAGTATCTACCGCTGTCATCGTCCATCCACTTCAGCAATGCCCCACCGGCCCCAATGACTTGTGGCGGCTCGCGGCGGCCTGCGGCCGAATCCCCGCTCCGAGCATCACCGCAGTTATCTAACCCGTCAATGCCGCCGTCAGTTTGTTCAGCGTCGCTTCCGGGGAAAGCATTTCCTTTTCCCCAGTTGCGCGGTCCTTGACCTCCAGAAGGCCGTCTTTCAGCCCGCGCGGACCCGCCACAACCTGGAACGGCAAGCCGATGAGATCCATGGTCGCGAACTTCGCGCCCGCCCGCGTATCCGTGTCGTCGTAGAGCACCTCGATACCCGCGGACTCAAGCTTGCCGTAAAGATCTTCCGACACACTGTCGGTAAGATCGTCTCCCGGCTTCAGGTTGACCAGACCGACATGGAAAGGTGCCACGGATTTCGGCCAGATGATTCCATTTTCATCATGATTGGCCTCGATCAAGGCGCCAAGAAGGCGGGAGACGCCGACGCCATAGGAGCCCATATGAACCGCAACCTCGGTGCCGTCCGAGGTGGCGACCTTCGCCCCCAGAGGTTCGGAATACTTGGTGCCGAAGTAAAATGTCTGACCGACCTCGATACCGCGCGCGACGATGCGCTTGTCTTCAGGTACTGAAGCCTCGAACTCCGCCTTGTCGACGATGTCCTCCGTAGCGGCGTAAAGCGACGTCCAGTCACTGACGATGGGCGTCAGGTCACCGTTGAAATCGACATCCTCGCCCGGCGTCTCCTTGCCCAGATAGTCAGCGTGGCAGTAAACCTCGCTCTCACCGGTGTCGGCGAGCACGATAAACTCGTGGCTCAGATCGCCACCGATGGGACCGGTCTCGGCACGCATCGGGATCGCCGTCAAGCCCATGCGCTTGTAGGTGCGCAGATAGGCAACGAACATGCGGTTGTAGGCCTCGACCGCCCGTTCCTTGTCCAGATCGAAGGAATAGGCGTCCTTCATCAGGAATTCCCTGCCCCTCATGATGCCGAAGCGCGGACGGACCTCATCACGGAACTTCCACTGGATATGGTAAAGGTTGAGCGGCAGATCCTTGTAGGAGCGCACATAGCTGCGAAAGATCTCGGTAATCATTTCTTCGTTGGTCGGACCGTAGAGCATCTCGCGCTCGTGCCGGTCGGTGATGCGCAGCATCTCCTTGCCATAGGCATCGTAGCGGCCGCTCTCGCGCCACAGGTCGGCGGACTGGATGGTCGGCATAAGCAGCTGAATGGCCCCTGCCCGCGCCTGCTCTTCTTCCACGATCCGCTCGATCTTGCGCAGCACCTTCAGTCCCAGCGGCAGCCAGGAATAGATCCCCGCAGATTGCTGGCGAATCATGCCGGCACGCAGCATCAGCCGATGGGAAACGATTTCCGCTTCTTTCGGTGTTTCCTTGAGGATGGGCAGAAAGTATCTGGAAAGACGCATGAATATTCTCTCAGTCCTGGCAACGCCTGTTTGCGGCGCAGTCAAAGCGCAAGCGGCGCACAAAAACAAGTCCTTTACGCTGCGCCTGCCATCTTTTGCGGGATTTGCCGCAAAATAGGCCGAGAAGGCGCAGACGCAATGCATTTTACCGCCTGGTTTTGGGCCTGGCGCCAGCATGATCTGACGTCGAATTTTCCGCTTGCGAAATAGGCAAGCAAAAAATGTAGGCTACACACTACAAATAGGTGACAAGTCAGATTCAATCCGTTAGGTTTTTGTTTCATAAGAAAAAGACGCCTTGGTAGTAATG
Source organism: uncultured Roseibium sp. (assembly GCF_947496995.1). Taxonomy (GTDB): domain Bacteria; phylum Pseudomonadota; class Alphaproteobacteria; order Rhizobiales; family Stappiaceae; genus Roseibium. The sequence continues at coordinate 20,403 of NZ_CANMFD010000002.1, read as the reverse complement.
CCAAGAAGCTGAAGGACATCGCGGTCTGAGTCTTGGGAGGAAGGACCCTTAGGCGCGCCTCACGGTTCGCAGCCGCCCAACCGGATTGTTAACCCAATCGGTAAGGGAATAGGGTCAGTTTAGACGCGGAACTTTACAAAGGCAGGGCTTGACCCTGCCTTTTTCTTTTTCTGAATATCAATTTGAAGAATTCGTTCCGATTTTCTGCAGGTGAGCGGCGTTATTGGAGGAAATCCCGGAACTGGACCAGTTCCGGAGCGTGTCCCATTGCTCTGAACTCGGGAAATCACCCGAACGCATTTGCACAGCAAACGCTGCCTTGAGCGTCTTCCTCAAACCATAAGTTTGCTTGAGCGCAGACGCTCTAATTCCCGGGATTGCCGTAGCTCTCGGCCGGCGGATTGAAGAACGGAATATCGTCCAGACCGTATCCCGATGCCCGCATGCCCACAAAACCGGCGAACAGGACCGTGGCGACGATGGTCGTCAGCACGATCACCTTCAGGAAGCGCGGCCTGTCCGGGGCGCTTGGCTCCGAACCCGGAATCACGTCTCCCGCCTCTTCCTGGGTCCGGTGCATGCCGAAGGGAAGAATGGCGAACAGGATAATCCACCAGATCAGGAAGTAAATCGCCAGGCCGAACGTTACGGACATGCTTTTACGCCTCTTCCAGTTCGGTCAACGTGCCCAGAAAATCCTTCGGATGCAGAAACAGGACAGGTTTGCCATGCGCGCCGATCTTCGGTTCGCCGTCGCCCAGTACCCGCGCGCCGTTTTTCACCAGTTGGTCCCGCGCGGCGATGATGTCATCGACCTCATAGCACACGTGATGGACACCGCCGGACGGGTTCTTCTCCAGGAACTTCGCGATAGGCGACCCCTCGCCCAGCGGTTCCAGCAGTTCGATCTTGGTATTTGGCAGATTGATGAACACGGTCGTCACGCCATGGTCCGGCTGATCCTGCTTGCCTGAAACCTCGGCGCCGAGCGTGTCCCGGTAAACCGCTGTCGCCGCATCGATGTCCGATACGGCGATTGCGACATGGTTGAGCCGGCCGATCATGCATTTTCCTCCGCAATCGGCGGCCGGGACCGGCCGCCTGTGAAAGGTTATAGCCGGGTCACCATCACCTTGCAGAGCGTCTTTTTGCCCCACACGCTCTGGATCTCCGCGCGTGCTGCCCGCCGGGCAGCTTCGCCGATCAGTTCCTTGTCCTTGCGCCGGGCTTTCGGAATACTCTTCATCGCGCCGTTGACGGCCTTGATGACGATATTCTCCATCGGCTCACCCTCGTCGTCCGTGTCCGGCAGACCGAGCAGCGTGACTTCGGGATCGGTGAGAAGTTCTCCCGCCCGATTGATGACCAGCGCAATGACGGCAGCCCCCGCAAACGACAGTTTGCGCCGTTCGCCGACACCGGTGACTTCCGGGTCGTCGAGAATGTCGCCGTCCTTGACCATGATGCCGAAAGGCGCTTGATCGATGACAGCGGCCTTGCCGGCGGTCAGGCGAACGATGTCGCCGTTCTTGCCGCGCACGACTTCAGGAACGCCCTGTTCGCGGGCAAACGCCGCCTGGGCGGCAAGATGCAGCGGTTCGCCGTGCACCGGCAGCAGGACCTTCGGTTTCAGCAGCTTGTAGAGCTGCTCCAGTTCGCCCCGGCGCGGGTGGCCGGAAACGTGCACCAGCGCATCCTTGTCGGTAACGATGTCGACGCCCAGGTCCGCGAGATTGTTGAGAACCTCGGCAACCGCCTTTTCATTGCCGGGAATGGTCCGCGAGGAAAAGATCACCATGTCGCCCTTGGACAGCGCGACGTTGCGGTGATCTCCGGAGGCAATTCGTGCCAGAGCGGCGCGGTTTTCCCCTTGCGAGCCGGTGCAAAGAAGCACCGCCTTTTCGCGCGGCAGATAGCCGAAGGCGTCCTCGCCATGGAAAGCCGGCAGGCCTTCCAGATAGCCGAGTTCTCCCGCAACTTCGATCACCCGGTGCATCGAGCGGCCCACCACGACGACATCGCGTTCGTTGGCCGCCGCAGCCTCGGCAATCGCCCGGATACGGGCAACGTTGGAGGCAAAGGTTGTGATGGCGATCCGCTTTGTCGCCTTTGCCATCACCTTCTTCAGCTCTTCGGCCACATCCGCTTCACTCGGGCTGACGCCGTCGCGGATCGCGTTGGTGCTGTCGCAGACCAGTGCCATCACGCCTTCGCGGCCGAGCTCCGCCAGCCGATCCAGGTCGATCGGCAACCCGACGCCCGGGGTCGTATCGATTTTCCAGTCGCCAGTATGCAGAACCATGCCCGCCGGCGTACGGATAGCCAGCGCACAGGGTTCCGGGATCGAGTGAGCCATGGCGACGAACTCGACGTCGAACGGCCCGATGTTGACCCTGTCGCCCTGCTTCACCACCGTCACCGGCACTTCTTCAGCACCCGGCTCGCTTTCGGTCTTGGCGGCAAGCAACCCGGCCGTGAAGGCCGTCGCATAGACGGGAACCTTCAGAAACGGCCAGAGATGCAGGATGGCGCCATAGTGATCCTCATGTGCGTGGGTGATCACCATGCCGACAACATTGTCGATCTCGTCTTCCAGAAACTTGATGTCCGGCACGACCACGTCGATGCCGGGAAGCTCGGGACCAGCGAAGCTGACGCCGCAATCGACGATCAGCCAGGTCCTGTTGTCTTCGGGGCCGTAGCCGTAAAGACCCAGGTTCATGCCGATTTCGCCAACCCCGCCCAATGGCAGAAACACTATGTCGTTATCTTTCTTTTTGGCCGAAGCCATGAATTGCTCCTTTAAAGCTGTGCACAGGCCGGCGGTTAAGCCTCTGGCAAAAACACGTCGCCTGCATAAACGGTGCGCTGGCCGCCATCTTCCTGTTTCAACACGAGATAGCCGCGCGCATCCATATCGGCAAAAATGCCGGTAATTTCTTCCCGGGCGGTTCTGACCGTTATTTCCCTGCCCAGATGTGCCGCCCGATTGAGCCAGGCGGTCCGGATACTTTCAAACCCGTCAGGCCGCTGCCAGTGGCTAAGCTGCTCCGCCAGGGATTCCGCCAGGCAGGCAAAAAGCCGTTCCGCGGTTACCTGAAATCCGAGACTTCTCAGATCGGTTGCCTGATAGAGCGTAAGCGGCGGGTGGGAGACACAATTCACACCAAACCCGATGACCACGGCCCGCCGGCCATCGGCCAGTGTTTCCGCTTCAAGAAGTATTCCTGAAAGCTTGGCTCCGCCGACCAGGAGATCATTTGGCCATTTCAGCGATACCAGTTGCAGTGTCCCGGCTGCTTTGTCAACGGCTTCCGCAAGAGCAACCGCCGCCGCAAGAGGCAATTCGGCGATTCTGTCGGCCGGTTCGGGGTCAATCAGCAGTAGACTGGCAAAAAGATTGCCCTCGGACGACATCCAGTCCCGGCCGCGCCGACCCCGGCCTTCCGACTGCTCCCGTGCCCGGATCCATAGATTGCCGGGATGACCGGCACGGGCGCGTTCGAAACACAGCGAATTGGTCGAACTGACGGTCTCCAGCTCTTCATAGAGAAAGTCCGGCGCACCGGGCGCCGGACATTCCAAGCCCTGGGCGGTCATGCCGGCGGTCAGAACAGGGACTGCGCCGCCGCACTGGCGGCATTGACCACATGTCCCGGAGCCAGCCAGAAGAAGATGACGAAGACACTGGAGAGGCCGAGCACCACCCGCAGTTCCATCGGCATCTTCTCGAAAGCCTCGACCGGCTCGTCGAAGAACATCACCTTGACGATGCGCAGATAATAGTAGGCGCCGACCACCGACATCAGCACGCCGATGACTGCCAGCGGATAAAGTCCGGCCTGGACTGCCGCCACGAAGACGTACCATTTGCCGAAGAAGCCGATCAGAGGCGGTATTCCGGCCAGCGAGAACATCAGCAATGCGAGCAGGATCGCCATCGGCAGGTTGGTTTGTGACAGTCCGGCGAGATCGTCGATCTCCTCAACCATGCCGTCCTTGCGGCGCATCGACAGGATGACGGCAAAAACGCCGAGCGTCATGCCGAGATACGCCATCATGTAGAAGATCACGCCTTCCACACCGGTCTGCGTACCGGCGGCAAGCCCGACGAGCGCATAACCCATATGACCGATGGAGGAATAGGCCATCAGTCGTTTCAGGTTGCGCTGCCCGATGGCGGCAAACGCACCGAGCGCCATGGAGGCGATGGACACGAAGACCACGATCTGCTGCCAGTCGCTGGTCACAGGCTGGAAAGCCTCGATGACGATCCGGACCAGCATGCCCATGGCAGCCACTTTCGGGGCGGCGGCCAGGAAGGCGGTAACAGGGGTCGGTGCGCCCTCATAGACATCCGGGGTCCACATGTGGAACGGCACCGCGGAAATCTTGAAGGCAAGGCCGGCCAGAATGAAGGTCAGACCGATGACAAGACCGATCGAGTCGCCCTCGTGAGTCAGAACCTCGGCGATTTCCGCAAAGCCGATCTGCCCGGTGAAGCCGTAGACCAGCGACATTCCGTAAAGCAGCATGCCGGAGGACAGCGACCCGAGCACGAAATACTTCAGGCCGGCTTCCGTGGAACGCACGCTGTCGCGGTTGATTGCCGCCACCACATAAAGCGCAAGGCTCTGCAGTTCGAGACCGAGATAGAGCGCAATCAGGTCGTTGGCGGACAGCATGAGCATCATGCCAAGCGTCGCCAGCACGATCAGGATCGGGTATTCGAAATGATCGAAGGACTGGCTCTTGGCATAGGCCCAGGACATGGCGATCGCAAAGAACGACCCTGCCAGCACGAGCAGTTTCAGAAGATAGGCGAAATCGTCAAGAACGAAGGATCCGCCGAAGGTCTCGCCAAAGGTCGGCACAAGCAGAAGCACCAGGAAGGTACCGCCCAGCAGGCCCATCGCACCGCCGAAAACCGCGTAGCTGACGCCTTTGCCGCCGAAGGCACCGACCATCAGCAACGCCATGGCTCCGAGGGCCAGGATGATCTCCGGCAGGACCGGCATGAGATCTGGCAATTGGGTCATATCCGACATAGCTCTGTCTCGTCCTCGAAACCTTAGTGAGACACGGCGGCGGGCGCCGCGTGCTGGGCGACACCTGCCGCGTCAAGTGCCGCAGTGTAGTGATTGATGAGATTGTCGACCGCCCCCTGGGTGACGTCCAGGATCGCCATCGGATAGAAGCCGAAGAAGATCGTCAGCAAGACCATCGGGATCAGAATGACCTTTTCCCTGAGATCCAGATCGAGGATCGACTTCAGGCTTTCCTTCTCGATCGCGCCGAAAACAACCCGGCGGTAGAGATAGAGCGCGTAGACCGCGGACAGGATCACGCCGGACGTCGCGAAGACCGCGACCCAGGTGTTCACCTGGAAGGCACCCATCAGGACCAGGATTTCGCCGACGAAGCCCGAGGTGCCCGGCAGGCCGACATTGGCCATGGTGAAGATCAGGAACACCACCGCGTATTTCGGCATCCGGTTGACCAGTCCGCCATAGGCGGCGATCTCGCGGGTGTGCATCCGGTCGTAGATCACCCCGACGCACAGGAAGAGAGCGCCGGAAACGATGCCGTGAGACAGCATCTGGAAGATGCCGCCCTGAACGCCCTGATGGGTCATCGTGAAGATACCCATGGTCACGTAGCCCATGTGGGCGACGGAGGAATAGGCGATCAGCTTCTTGATGTCTTCCTGGGCGAGCGCCACCAGCGAGGTATAGATGATCGCCACTACCGAAAGCGTATAGATCAGCGGCGCGAACATGTCCGAGGCGATCGGGAACATCGGCAGAGAGAAGCGCAGGAAGCCGTAACCGCCGAGCTTCAGGAGAACGCCGGCCAGAATGACCGAACCCGCCGTCGGGGCTTCCACGTGCGCATCCGGCAACCAGGTATGCACCGGCCACATCGGCATCTTGACCGCGAAGCTCGCGAAGAACGCCAGCCACAGCCAGGTCTGCATGCCGGCCGGGAAGCCGTGCGTCAGAAGCTGCTCGATGTCCGTCGTTCCGGCGTTCCAGTACATCGCCATGATCGCGATCAGCATCAGCACCGATCCGAGCAGCGTGTAGAGGAAGAACTTGTAGGACGCATAGACGCGCCGCGCGCCGCCCCAGACACCGATGATCAGGAACATCGGGATAAGGCCGGCCTCGAAGAACACATAGAAGACCACCAGATCGAGCGCGCAGAAAACTCCGATCATCATCGTCTCAAGCACCAGGAAGGCGATCATGTATTCCTTGACGCGCTTCTGGATGCTTTCCCAGGACGCCAGGATGCAGAACGGCAACAGGAACGTGGTCAGGATCACGAAAAGCACCGAAATGCCGTCCACGCCCATCCTGTAGCTGACATTGCCGCCGAGCCATTCGCGTTGCTCGACGAACTGGAAGCCCGGATTGTCGTAGTCGAAGCTGCCCCAGATGAACAGCGACAGGACGAAGGTCACGCCCGTGGTCACCAGGGCAACCATGCGTATGTTCCGCCTGCTTCCCTCATCCTCGCTGGGAACCAGCAGGATGAAGACCACGCCAAGCAACGGCAGGAAAGTCGTGAGTGACAGAATTGGCCAGTCAATCATTAGTGTGCACCCCCGCCGGTGCCTGCACCGGTGAACATCGACCAGGTTATGAGCGCAGCCACACCGATCAGCATCGCAAAAGCATAGTGATAGAGATATCCGGTCTGCAGTTTCACGACCCAGGTCGTGACGTTCTGGACGCGGGCAGCAACACCGTTCGGACCGAAGCCGTCGATGACTGTGCCGTCGCCCTTCTTCCACAGCATGCGGCCGATCCACATGGCAGGCCGGACGAAGATGAAGTCATAGAGCTCGTCGAAGTACCACTTGTTGAGCAGGAACTGATAGAGGCCGGAATGGCGCTCCGCCAGTTGCTTCGGCATCTCCGGCGAGCGGATGTAGAACTGGTAGGCCACCAGGAAACCGAGAACCATCATGATGAAGGGCGAGACCTTCACCCAGGCCGGAACCTCGTGCATGGCATGCAGAATGTGGTTGGTTTCACTGGTGAACAGCGCTCCCTTCCAGAACTCCGCATAACCTTCCCCGTAGAAGATCCCGTAAAAGACCATTCCGGCAAAGGCCGCGCCGATCGACAGGATCCCCAGAGGGATTGTCATCACCAGCGGCGATTCATGCACGTGTTTCATGACATCCACCGGCGCGCGCGGCTTGCCGTGGAAGGTCATGAAAGTCAGACGCCAGGAATAGAAGGCCGTCAGCGCCGCGGCGATCACCGTCAGCCAGAAGCCGTAGAGCGCCATCGGGTTGGCATGATCGCCGGTGGACCCAGCAAACGCCGCTTCGATGATGGCATCCTTGGAGATGAAGCCCGCAAAGCCGATATGGGTGAACGGAATGCCGACGCCGGTCAGGGCCAGCGTGCCGATCATCATTGTCCAGTAGGTGATCGGAATGTGTTTTCTCAGCCCGCCCATCTTGCGCATGTCCTGCTCGTCGGAAACCGCATGGATCACGGACCCGGCGCACAGGAACAGGAGCGCCTTGAAGAAGGCGTGTGTGAACAGGTGGAAGATGCCGATGGAATAGGCCCCGACCCCGAGGGCGACGAACATGTAGCCGAGCTGGGAACAGGTCGAATAGGCAATCACCCGCTTGATGTCGTTCTGCACAAGACCCACGGTCGCGGCGAAAAACGCCGTCGTCGCGCCGAAGAACACGATCACGGCCAGCGCCGTATGCGACAGCTCCATCAGCGGCGACAGACGCGCCACCATGAAGACACCGGCTGTCACCATCGTCGCGGCGTGGATAAGGGCGGAGACCGGCGTCGGGCCCTCCATCGCGTCCGGCAGCCAGGTGTGCAGCAGGAACTGAGCCGATTTGCCCATCGCTCCCATGAACAGCAACAGGCAGACGACGGTCATCGCCGCATGCGCATCCAGATGATAGCCGAGGAAGGTCATCACCTCGCCGTGCTCCCCGATGAAGGACGGCGCATCGTTGAAGATAGTGGTGAAATCGATGCTCTGGAACAGATAGAACACGCCGAAGATACCGAGCGCGAAACCGAAGTCGCCGACACGGTTGACCACGAAGGCCTTCATGGCGGCCGCGTTCGCGGACGGCTTCTGGTACCAGAAACCGATCAGCAGGTAGGAAGCCAGACCTACGCCTTCCCAGCCGAAGAACATCTGCAGCAGGTTGTCTGCGGTCACCAGCGACAGCATCGCGAAGGTGAACAGCGACAGATAGGCGAAAAAGCGCTGCCGGTGCGGATCGTGGTGCATGTAGCCGATGGAATAGACATGCACCAGCGCGGACACGGTGGTGACCACGACCAGCATGACCGCCGTCAGCGTGTCGACACGGATCGACCAGTAGACGTTGAGGTCTCCGACATTCAGCCAGCGGAACAGATTGACGACCTGTGCTTCCGATCCGCCGAACCAGAAGCCGCAGAACGTGATCCAGGACAGCACCGCCGTCACGACCAGCAGTGAACTGGTAATATATTCGCAAGCCTTGGCGCCCAGGGAGCGTCCGAAAAGGCCGGCAATCAGAAAGCCGATAAGCGGCAGGAACAGGATTGCGGAATACATCGGCCCCTACCCTTTCATCACGTTTACGTCTTCCACGGCGATGGAACCGCGGTTCCGGTGGAAGACCACCAGGATCGCCAGGCCGATCGCCGCTTCGGACGCGGCCACGGTCAGCACCAGCATGGTGAAGATTTGCCCCATCATGTCGCCAAGGAACGACGAGAAGGCGACAAAGTTGATATTCACCGACAGCAGCAGCAGCTCGATAGACATCAGGATGACAATCACGTTTTTCCTGTTCAGGAAGATCCCGAAGATCCCGATCGTGAACAGGATCGCCGCGACCGAAAGATAGTGCGACAGACCGATTTCCATGGACGCCTCGCCGTGCTCCCCTCGTTTACCCCAACCGGAAACCGCACGGAGGAGCGTGCCGGTGTCCGGGCTTTCCCAGACCAACCTGCTTTTGCGGGTTGCCCCGCGAAAGCAGAAAAGTTGATCAATTCAATAGTGCTGGAGCATCGTATCCGCGATGGTTCCAACGCGGGACGCTCCTGAACGCAATGAAATTGCGTCAGATACCTTTTCCCGTTTCCACTTTCCGGACCTCGATGGAGGTTTCGCGGTTACGCGCAACCTGATCCGGTATGCTTTGACGTTTGACGTTCGGCTTGTGGCGCAGCGTCAGGACGATTGCCCCGATCATCGCCACCAGCAGCACCAGGCCAGCGACCTGGAAGAAGTAGATGTATTTCGTGTAGAGCACCGACCCGAGTGCCTGGATGTTGCTGGTTTCGGTCAGCGGCGGCATCGGTTCGGCGCCGTGTCCGAGCATTTCCGGTGCAATGACCCAGGCCCCCAGGCCCATCAGCAGTTCGACAAGCAGAATCAAGCCGATCAAGGCTCCGACAGGCATGTACTGCAGAAAGCCCTGGCGAAGCTCGACGAAATCCACATCCAGCATCATCACCACGAACAGGAACAGGACCGCGACCGCGCCGACATAGACGACGACCAGCAACAACGCGAGATATTCCGCCCCCAGGAGAATGAACAGGCCGGCGGAATTCACGAAGGCGAGAATCAGGAACAGAACCGAGGACACCGGGTTGCGGGACGCGATCACCATGAAGGCGGACGCCACCGTGACGCCGGCAAACAGGTAGAAAAAGAGGGCTTTCAGGATCATTTCTAAGACCTGTCTGTCGTATGGCCTGTCGGCCGGAAGTGCGGTGCCCGGCCGGATTGCCGGGCGGAAGTCGAAGTGTCCGGTTAGCTCCTAGCGGTAAGGAGCGTCCATTTCAATGTTTCGGGCGATTTCACGTTCCCAGCGGTCGCCATTCGCAAGCAGCTTGTCCTTGTCGTAGTAAAGCTCCTCGCGGGTTTCCGTTGCGAATTCGAAGTTCGGTCCCTCGACGATCGCATCCACCGGGCAGGCTTCCTGACAGAAGCCGCAGTAGATGCATTTGACCATGTCGATGTCGTAACGCGTGGTCCGGCGGGTGCCGTCGTTGCGGCGCGGGCCGGCCTCGATTGTGATGGCCTGCGCCGGGCAGATCGCCTCGCACAGTTTGCAGGCAATGCAGCGCTCTTCGCCGTTCGGATAGCGGCGCAAAGCGTGTTCGCCGCGAAAACGCGGGCTCACCGGTCCCTTCTCGAAGGGATAGTTGATTGTCGGCTTCGGCTTGAAGAAGTAACGCATCGCAAGAATGAATGCGGATACGAACTCCTGCAGAAACAGCGATTTGACGGCTTGATTAAGTCCCATCGCTTTTTTGCCTCTCTTTCCTCAACCTGCCAGCTGGCTGGCGGCCCAATACCCGATAATCGGAAAGCCGATCACCGGAACTCCAAAAATGACGACGCCCAGAAGCGTCTTGTATCTTGCCGCGGCGCCACCGTCGCCTCCGGCCTGTCTGTTTTTCGTTTCCATCGCCTGGAGCATCCCCTTCAGGATCTTCCAGTCGAGCCAGCCGACATACAGGCCGACAGCGGCACCGATCAGCCCGGCAAGCGAGATGCTCACGCCGCGCCCGGAGCCCAGCCCATGATCATCAGCACGGCGGCCACGACAACGACCATACCCAGCGACAGCGGCAGGAACACCTTCCAACCGAGGCGCATCAGCTGATCGTAGCGGTAACGCGGCACCATCGCCTTCACCATGGCGAACATGAAGAAGCCGAGGAAACATTTCAGCAGGAACCAGACAATGCCCGGAACCCAGGTGAACGGCGCGAAGTCGAACGGCGGCAGCCATCCACCCATGAAGAAGATGCTCATGAGCGCGCACATCAGGCAGATGGCGACATACTCACCAAGCATGAACATCATGTACGGCGTGGAGCCGTATTCGACCATGAAACCGGCAACCAGTTCCGATTCCGCTTCCGCCAGATCGAACGGCGGACGATTGGTTTCCGCGAGAGCCGAAATGAAGAACACCACGAACATCGGGAACAGCGGCAGCCAGTACCAGTTCAGGAAGGACAGCCACGGCACGCCAAGCAGCGTCGCGAGCCCGGTTTGCTGGGCCATAACGATGCCGGAAAGGTTCAGCGTCCCCGCACACAGAAGCACCGTGACGATCACGAAGCCGATGGAGACTTCATAGGACACCATCTGTGCGGCAGACCGCAGCGCCGACAGGAAGGGATATTTGGAGTTCGATGCCCACCCGCCGATGATCACGCCGTAGACCTCGAGCGAGGAAACGGCGAAAACGAAAAGCACGCCAAGATTGATGTTGGCAATCACCCAGCCGTCGGCGACCGGAATAACCGCCCAGGCGGCCAGCGCCAGCAGAACCGACACCAGCGGAGCCAGCAGGAACAGGATCTTGTTCGAGCCCGCCGGAATGACCGGTTCCTTCAGAACGAACTTCAGAAGGTCGGCAAAACTCTGCAGCAGGCCCCAGGGGCCGACCACGTTCGGTCCACGGCGGATCTGGACGGCTGCCCAGATCTTGCGGTCCGCATAAAGAACGTAGGCGACAATCACCAGAAGCACGACCATCAGCAAAATGCTCTGGAATGCCATCCACAGGAACGGCAGACCGTAGGTCGTCATGAACTCAGCCATATCGGTCCCCTACCCCTTATTCTGCTGCTTCCGCCGCCCGCGTTCTGGCGAGCGCCGAGCACTCCGCCATCACCTTGGACGCGCGTGCGATCGGATTGGTCAGATAAAAGTCCCGGATCACATTTGCAAATCCGGCATTGTTCATTTTGGCCTTGGCGTTGGCCAGTTTTGCGATATCCGCGGCATCGCCCGGTTCGATCGCGTCGATGCCCGTCATATGCGGCACGGCTTCGAACAGCTTCGAGCGCAGCTCGCTCAGCGAATCGAATTCCAGCGTCTGGCCGAGACTTGCGGACAGCGCCCGCAGGATCGCCCAGTCTTCGCGCGCATCGCCCGGCGGGAAGGCAGCCCGTTCGCCCAGTTGGACGCGGCCTTCCGTATTGACGTAAATCGCAGACTTTTCCGTATAGGCGGCGCCTGGCAGGATCACGTCGGCCCGATGCGCACCCTTGTCACCGTGAGTGCCCTGATAGACGACAAAAGCGCCATCGGGAATCTCGACCTCATCGACGCCGAGCAGGAACATGACATCGAGCGCACCGGCTTCGAGCATGGCGGCGGTGTCCTTGCCACCCTCGCCCGGAACGAAACCGATATCGAGCGCGCCCACCTGGGCCGCTTCGGTATGCAGGATGTTGAAGCCGTTCCAGCCGTCCTTGATGACGCCGAGAGACTTCGCCGCCGCCGCAAGAGACGCAAGAACTTCGTCCCCATCGGCCCGATTGAGCGCGCCCTGACCGATGATGAACATCGGACGTTCGGCCCTGGTCGGTGCATGGTCGACAAATTCTTTCAGGCTGTCCGGACCGGCACCGATATAGGTGACCGGATAGGTCAGATCAGCGTTTTCGCCGATCAGGCCGATCTGAACGTCGCCGCGCGACCAGCGCTTGCGGATGCGCGCATTCAGAACCGGTGCTTCCTGGCGGGGATTGGTGCCGATCAGCATGATAGCGTCGGCGTCTTCGATCCCCTGGATCGTGGAGTTGAAGATATAGCTGGCGCGGCCGTTCCTCGGATGCAGCGGCGAACCCGGGAAACGGCTGTCCATGTTGGCGGAGCCGAGCTTTTCCATCAGGCTCTTCAGCGCGAACATTTCCTCAACGCCCGAAAGCTGTCCCGCCAGCGCACCGATACGCTCGGCCGGCGCCGCTTTCTCCTTTTCGGCGATGATTGCGAAGGCTTCCGACCAGGAAACCGGCTGCAGCTTGCCGTCTTTCTTCGCGTAAGGGCGGTCGAGCCGCTGGGTCTTCAGGCCGTCCCAGATGTAACGGGTCTTGTCGGAGATCCACTCTTCGTTGATCTCCTCGTTCAGCCGGGGCATCACGCGCATGACTTCCTTGCCGCGCGTATCGACCCGGATCGCCGATCCGAGCGCGTCCATCACGTCGACGCTTTCCGTTTTGGTCAGCTCCCACGGACGGGCATGAAAGGCGTAGGGCTTGGAGGTCAGCGCGCCGACCGGGCACAGATCGACCACGTTGCCCTGCAGTTCAGAGGACAGCGCAGCTTCCAGATAAGTGGTGATTTCAGCATCTTCACCGCGGCCGATCAGGCCCATGTCCGCAACTCCGGCCACTTCCGTGGTGAAGCGGACGCAGCGCGTGCAGTGAATGCAGCGGTTCATGATCGTCTTGACGAGCGGGCCGATATGCTTGTTCTCGACCGCCCGCTTGTTTTCGTCGAAACGCGAGGTGTCGACACCATAGGCCATCGCCTGGTCCTGCAGGTCGCACTCGCCGCCCTGGTCGCAGATCGGGCAATCCAGCGGGTGGTTGATGAGCAGAAACTCCATCACCCCTTCGCGGGCCTTCTTGACCATTTCGGATTTCGTTTCGACCACAGGTGGTTCGCCATTGGGGCCCGGACGCAGATCCTTGACGCCCATGGCGCAGGAAGCGGTCGGCTTCGGCGGTCCACCCTTGACCTCTACAAGGCACATGCGGCAGTTGCCGGCAATCGACAGCCGGTCGTGATAGCAGAAGCGCGGAACCTCGGCGCCCGCCTCTTCACAAGCCTGAAGCAGCGTATAGTCCGCCGGGACATCCACTTCGTTGCCGTCGATGATGAGCTTCGTCATCCGTTGCTCTCCAAATCCCGTTCCGCTTACTCAGCCGCCACCATGGTCGAAGACGTCTTCGACCTGGCCACAAAGTCATCGATGCGCTCTTCGATGACAGGCCGGAAATTCTTGATCAAGCCCTGGATCGGCCAGGCGGCCGCATCCCCGAGCGCGCAGATCGTGTGCCCCTCGACCTGCTTGGTCACCTTGAAGAGCATGTCGATCTCCTCATAGGAGGATTCGCCCTTCACCATGCGCTCCATCACGCGCCACATCCAGCCGGTGCCTTCCCGGCACGGCGTACACTGGCCGCAGCTCTCGTGCTTGTAGAAATAGCTCAGCCGGGCAATCGCCTTGATGATGTCCGTCGACTTGTCCATGACGATCACCGCCGCCGTGCCGAGGCCGGAGCCCATGCCGCGCAGCGTGTCGAAGTCCATCGCGGCATCCTTGATCTGCTCCGCCGTGCAGCAGGGCACGGAGGAACCGCCGGGAATTACCGCCAGAAGATTGTCCCAGCCGCCACGGATCCCGCCGCAATGTTTGTCGATCATCTCCGAGAAGGGAACGCCCAGGGCTTCCTCGAAGGTCGCCGGCTGATTGACGTGCCCGGAAACACAGAAAAGCTTGGTGCCGGTGTTGTTCGGCTTTCCGATGGCGGAGAACCATGCCGCGCCACGGCGCAGAATGGTCGGCGCCACGGCAATCGATTCGACGTTGTTCACCGTTGTCGGGCACCCGTAGAGACCGACATTGGCCGGGAACGGCGGCTTCAGGCGCGGCTGGCCCTTCTTGCCTTCCAGGCTCTCCAGCAGCGCGGTTTCCTCGCCGCAGATATAGGCGCCGGCGCCATGGTGAACGTAGATGTCGAAATCATAGCCGTTCTTGTTGTTCTTGCCGATGAGACCGGCATCGTAGGCCTGATCGATGGCCGCCTGCAGGCGCTCGCGCTCACGGATGAACTCGCCGCGCACATAGATATAGGCGGCGATCGCACCCATGGCGAAACCGGCAATCAGACAGCCCTCGACCAGCGTATGCGGGTCATGGCGCAGAATTTCACGGTCCTTGCAGGTACCAGGTTCCGACTCGTCGGCATTGACCACCAGATAGGCCGGACGGCCATCTGATTCCTTGGGCATGAAGGACCATTTCAGGCCGGTCGGAAAGCCCGCCCCGCCACGGCCACGCAGGCCACTGTCCTTCATTTCCTGAACGATCCAGTCGCGGCCCTTGTCGATCAGGCCCTTGGTGTCGTCCCACTGGCCGCGCTTCTTCGCGCCTTCCAGACCCCAGTCATGCAGACCGTAAATATTGGTGAAGATCCGATCCTGATCTTTCAGCATCTCTTCCCCCTAGTCTTCGCTCTTGGAGGAGGCCACTTGACCGGCATCCACGCGCTTGGAAAATTCCGTATCCCCGCCACCGGCGAGCGTTTTGGCCTGTTCGATCCAGCCGTCCCGTTCGATCCGGCCCTTGAATTTCAGCCGACTGTCGACCCAGGCAACCTCTTGCGGGCCCCAGCTTGCGACCTGGTCGAAGTGGTAGAAACCGAGTTCGTTCAGTGTTGCTTCGAGCTTCGGACCGACACCCTTGAGCTTTTTCAGGTCGTCCGGCTTGCCGCCGCGCGCCTGCGTCAGGGTTTCCGGCGCTTTCTCGTCGCCGGCCGGCGCCTTGTCCTGGTCGGAAGCCGTACCGCCGCTGGCACCGCCTGAACGTGCAACTTCCACTTCCGTGCGGTCATTTGCGTCGGGACGGGCCTTGTTCTGACCGCGAGCCTTGGGCGTTGCGGCCTTTTTCTCTGGATCGTCGCCTGCCGTCTTTGCCTTGACTGTCGGCTTTGTATCCGGATCGGCCTTCTTCGGCGCGGAGGCAGCCGGATTTTCAACCGGTTCCTTCTTCGCACGCGCCGCGACTTCCGCCCTCACCCGCGCAACGGCATCTTCCGCCGGAGTGGGAACGCCATCGTAATCATTGCCGCCCGCATTGATTGGGCCGCCGGCAAACACATGGGAGGCCTTCTCGGCTCCATCGACGATATGGGCAAGGGGCAGTTCGCCCTTGGTATCGTCGTCGATCTCGGAGAGCGTCGTCTGGCCGCCCTCGGCCATGGCGAAACGGCGGCCGTTCTGCGGACCCGGCGTGACTTCCTTGCCGGCGGCAATGTCGTCGATCAGCTGGTTGAAGCTCTCCGGCGTCAGATCCTCGTAGGTATCCTTGAAGATCTGTACCATCGGTGCATTCACACAGGCGCCCAGGCATTCAACTTCTTCCCAGGAGAACATGCCGTCCTCGGAAATTTCGTGCATGTGCTTGGCGATGCGCGACTGGCAGATCTTGATCAGGTCTTCCGACCCGCGCAGCTGGCACGGAGTTGTGCCGCAGACCTGGATATGGGCCTTCTTGCCGACCGGCTGAAGCTGGAACATGGTGTAGAAGGTGGCCACTTCCAGAACGCGGATCCGCGGCATGTCGAGGAGGTCGGCGATGTAACGGATCGCAGGCTCGCTGACCCAGCCGTCATTCTGTTCCTGCGCACGCCACAAAAGCGGAATGACCGCGGAGGCCTGACGGCCGGCCGGGTACCGGTCGATCAGCTTCTTTGCCCACGCGAGATTCTTCTCCGTGAAATCGAAGCTGTCTGGTTGTTCCGCGGCAAGTCGGCGAACTGCCATGGTGCTATCCCCGTTCTTTCAAAGTGACCGGAGCCGGACGGGCGGCTGCCAGGGTCGAATATTTGTGGCAGGCGGTCCGCATCAGCGGTCGACCTCACCGAACACGATGTCCATGGACCCCAGCACAGCCGAAACGTCGGCGAGCATGTGGCCCCGGCACAGGAAATCCATTGCCTGAAGGTGGGCGTAACCCGGCGCCTTGATCTTGCAGCGGTAGGGCTTGTTGGTGCCGTCCGCAACCAGATAGACACCGAATTCACCCTTGGGCGCCTCGACCGCGGCATAAACCTCACCGGCGGGCACATGATAGCCTTCGGTGTAGAGCTTGAAGTGGTGAATAAGCGCTTCCATGGAACGCTTCATTTCACCGCGCTTCGGCGGAACGATCTTGCCGTCGGTCGTGGAGACCGGCCCCGTCTCGACAGTCAGCTTTTCCAGGCATTGCTTCATGATCCGCACCGACTGGCGCATCTCTTCCATGCGGATCAGGTAGCGGTCGTAGCAGTCACCGTTCTTGCCGATCGGAATGTCGAAATCAAGCTCGGAATAACACTCGTAAGGCTGCGACTTGCGCAGATCCCAGGCAGCGCCCGAACCACGAACCATGACCCCGGAGAAACCCCAGGCCCAGGCATCGTCAAGTTCGACAACACCGATATCAACGTTGCGCTGCTTGAAGATACGGTTCTCGGTGAGCAGCCCTTCAATGTCGTCCAGCGTCTGCAGGAACGGATCGCAGAAATCCCAGATATCGTCGAGCAGATCGCGCGGCAGGTCCTGATGCACGCCGCCCGGGCGCACATAGGCCGCATGCATGCGGGCCCCGCAGGCGCGCTCGTAGAACACCATCAGTTCTTCACGCGGCTCGAAGCCCCAGAGCGGCGGCGTCAGGGCGCCGACGTCCATCGCCTGGGTCGTCACGTTCAGAAGATGGGAGAGGATACGGCCGATTTCCGAGAAAAGCACACGCACGAGCTGCCCGCGTTTCGGCACTTCGATGCCGACCAGGCGCTCAACCGCAATGGCAAAGGCATGCTCCTGATTCATCGGCGCAACATAATCGAGGCGGTCGAAATACGGGATCGCCTGCAGATAGGTTTTCTGCTCGATCAGCTTTTCTGTGCCCCGGTGCAACAGGCCGATATGGGGATCGACCCGGGTCACCACTTCGCCGTCGAGTTCCAGCACCAGGCGCAGAACACCGTGGGCAGCCGGGTGCTGCGGGCCGAAGTTGATGTTGAAATTTCGTACCTGAGCCTCAGCCATGTTGAGGATCCTGCTGTTGGGTGAAATACGCGATGACTTCAGCGCCGGTCATTCTGCTTGTGTCGTTGGCGAAGGCGTAATTGGCCGGCTGTTCGTCGACGAAGATTTCGCTCGTCAGTCTGAAAACCGAAGGATCATCGAAGGCTTGAGCGGACATGCTGGTGTGCGAGCCATCGGCCATCCGCCAGAAAAGCGTCGTACCGCACATCTTGCAGAACCCCCGCTCACCGTAGTCGGAGGACTTGTAAACGCCTAAAGCATCTTCGTTTTCCAACTGAACGTCGTTGCAGCCGACTGCCATGAAGACACCGCCAGTCCAGCGACGGCACATGGAGCAGTGGCAGACACCCATTTCGGGTTTCTCCGGCACCGCGGTGAACCGCACCGCGCCGCAAAGACAGCTGCCTGAAAGCCGTTCGCTCATCCCTGCCCCGCCCTAATTCGTCGTTGCTTTTTCATCGCCCGGCAGCACGTAGTCCGTGCCCTCCCAGGGCGAGAGAAAGTCGAAGGTCCGCATTTCCTGGTTCAGGCGCACGGGCTCGTAGACAACGCGTTTCTTCTCGTCGTCATAACGCACTTCCACGAACCCGGTGACCGGGAAATCCTTGCGCAGCGGATGACCGTCAAAACCGTAGTCGGTCAGGATGCGGCGCAGGTCCGGATGGCCGGAGAACAGGATGCCGTACATGTCATAGGCTTCGCGTTCGAACCATTCGGCGCCGGGAAACAGCGGCGTCAGAGAGGCAACCGGCGTGGTCTCGTCGGTCGCGACTTTCACACGGATGCGCTGATTCTGGACCGGAGACAGGAAGTGATAGACCACATCGAAGCGTTTTTCGCGCTCGGGGTAATCCACGCCGCAGATATCGGTCAGATTGATGAACTTGCAGGAGCTGTTGTCGCGCAGGAAACGGATCGCGTCGAGCACACCGGTGGCATCCACGGTCAGTGTCAGCTCACCGTATTCGACCTGCCAGGAAACAAGGATTTCTCCCAGACCAAGCTCAATATGCTCGGCGAGTTCCTTCAAAGTCTCGTCCATCGCGTTCGACCTCACTCCTGGGGAGCCTCAAATTCAAGACGCCGGGCGTCTCATTCCTTGAATCCGCCGCCACGGGGCGACTGATTCTTATCGTTCAATCGTACCGGTACGGCGGATCTTCTTTTGCAGCATCAGGACACCGTAAAGAAGCGCCTCGGCAGTCGGGGGACAGCCCGGCACGTAGATATCGACGGGGACAACACGGTCGCATCCGCGCACCACCGAATAGGAGTAGTGATAATAGCCGCCGCCGTTGGCGCATGATCCCATCGAGATGACGTAGCGCGGCTCCGGCATCTGGTCATAGACCTTGCGCAGGGCCGGTGCCATCTTGTTGGTCAGCGTTCCGGCGACGATCATCACATCCGACTGACGCGGAGAGGCGCGCGGAGCAAAGCCGAAGCGCTCGGCGTCGTAACGCGGCATCGACATCTGCATCATTTCCACGGCGCAGCAGGCCAGACCGAACGTCATCCACATCAGCGAGCCGGTGCGCGCCCACTGGATGAGATTGTCGGTCGAGGTGACAAGAAAGCCCTTGTCGCCGAGCTCATTGTTGACTTCGAGGAAAAACGGATCGTCCGCACCAACCGGATTGCCGGTATTCGGATCGATGATGCCTTTCGGCTGCCGTGCGACGAGCGGCTCGGTCGAGGTCAATCCCATTCCAGCGCTCCCTTTTTCCATTCGTAGATAAATCCGATGGTCAGCACACCGAGGAAGACCATCATGGACCAGAATCCGTACCAACCGAGTTCGCCGAACACCGTTGCCCATGGGAACAGGAAGGCGACCTCAAGGTCAAAGATGATGAACAGGATAGACACCAGATAAAAGCGCACGTCGAACTTCATGCGCGCGTCGTCGAAGGCGTTGAAGCCGCACTCATAGGCCGACAGTTTTTCCGGATCCGGATTCTTGTAGGCCAGGATGAACGGGGAAATCAGCAGAGCAAGGCCGATCACCAGGGCAATGCCGATGAAGACGACAATCGGGACATATTCCCGCAACAGTTCTTCCATGTCTTTCGCGTCCTTGCATATGGAGCGGATCGGGAGGCGATCCAGGTCGGGGCTTCGGCCCTCTCGTCACATCTCCCGACCGAAAGCGCTTAAAGCCGCCGGCCGAGTGAAACCAACATGCGAGCGCACGCTTAGCTTACGACTTGGTGCAACGCAAGACCCAGATCCGGGCAAACTCCTGCCACAGTTGGACCAATTTCCCGCGCAGCCTCGACAATTCCCTCTTTTCAGCCACTTTGCAGCAGAACAAAATCTTTGCACAGGCAGACAAGGAAATATGCCGCACCTGCGATAGAAATCCACCCCTCCCACAGAATCGGATCTGAACCATCGGTATAGCAAAAGCCGAACAAATTGAAGCCGCTGCGTTACCACGGGATTCGACCTGTGGAACCGGCTCGCAAATCGCCCGGATGCGATGCATATCGACGAGCTCCGCTGACGAAGCCGGGATTCTGCATTAGGTTTTAAGTGGAAGATATTGAGAATTCGATAAAAACCGTGAGTGGCGCGAGTGACGGGACTCGAACCCGCGACCTCCGGCGTGACAGGCCGGCACTCTAACCAACTGAGCTACACCCGCACATTCACGGTAGTAAAGCGCCCTTCCCTGACCGCTGCCTTCAGCGATTTGGAAAGTGGCGCGAGTGACGGGACTCGAACCCGCGACCTCCGGCGTGACAGGCCGGCACTCTAACCAACTGAGCTACACCC
>NZ_CANMFD010000001.1 GCF_947496995.1 uncultured Roseibium sp. | reverse complement strand
CATTCCCAAATCGACAATGGGTATGGATTCCAGCATCACGACGGGAGCGAACAGGTGGGGTCCAGCCGCCGCTTACAGCCAAGGCGCTATCGCCTTGGCTTAATCCATGTGCTGTGAATTTTGGCTATAATCTGAACGACCAGCCAAAAAGCACCGAGAAGCGGCAACATCAATTGCGCTTCCCTTGCCGCGAATTCGACAACGCCGTGAATGTTTGGCCACGCAATTGCACCAGCAGCAACAGGCACGGTGACCAAGTCTTGTTTATTCATCTTCAAAGCCCATTTTGATTTCGTCATACCATCGGCTGCAACGCCCTATCCGGGCATTGGCGCGGCCAAGTGCTTGATCTGTTCTGACAAGCGCGACATCGAGCGGCTCGCCAGCGCGCACACCTGACGTTTCCCGCTGTCCACAGTCAATTGGATAGAGTGGCAGCTTCCTGCGCGCCTCTTGCTGGCCGGTCTGGACCGCTGCAGCGCGCAGTCGATCCTCAGCGGTTGCGCAGGCGGTCAAGAAGATCAGACTGCACAGTGCAGCCATCCCCCACACTCGAGACATAGGTTTCAAGCTCCTGTGTTGCGGCTAAAGCTTCTGCTTGGGCCAGATCGATTTCGGATTGAAGGCGGTGGCGCGCTTGGTCAGCGACAGTTTCCCGGCGCTGCAATTCGTCCAGTTGCGCTTTGGCAGCAGTGAGTTCCATGTCGGCGACATACTCGGCCACCGCCCGCCGTACCGCGCTCGACTTGTCGACTGTGTGCCAAACAAAAAGGCCGCCTATAGCGGCGGCCACAGCTAGGACTGAACAGGCGGCGCGGCTTTGAAAGATAGTTCCAAGAAGCCCGATCATTTGAGCCCCGCCAGACAAAGCTCGTGCTCAGCCGCGCGCCGGTTCACAAGCCCCCGGATTGTCTGGCCACCGGCCTTGTTGAACCAGGTTGCCGCGTCACAAGCGCCTCGAACGTCCCCCCGGTCGAGGCGTTTGCGCGCGGTGGATCGGCAGAAGGCCCCTACCCCGATGTTGTAGGTCAGGCTTACGAAGGCGACGTAAGACTTGGCAGGAACGGCGTCCGGCCTCTTGAGGCACCGACGCATCCCACGTTCGTGCTTCTTGAGCGAGGCCAGCAGCATTGCGTCACACTTGGCCTTTGTGTGCTTGTCGCCCAACTCCACCCCGTAGGTTTCGCCATAGCAAACCGTTGGAACGCCGACCACGTCGCGATAGGCAGTCAGGCGCAGACCTTCCCAGGCACCGACAAGCGCGATTGCAGCCGCGCCGACGGTCCCGGCCAAGCGGGTTTTACGTCCCATCTTTCATATTCCTTTGTGCGAGAATGCGTGCCACGAACGCGGCCGCTACAGTCAGCGCCGAAAGAGCGGCGAACCAGCCCGGCGCAATAAAGTCACCCAGGAAGGGCAACGCCACTTCCTCGCCAGAGAGCAGCACGGCAAGGATCATCAGGCGCACGGTCCAAGCCCTTTGCAGGACAGTGCGCCAATTGGGAACCAGATGCATGAGTGTCCTTTCAGGCACAAAAAAAGCCGCCTCAGGGGCGGCTTTGCTTGATTGCAATTTCAACAATGACCAGTTGAGTACTACGGCTTTATCAGGATGCCAGAACCGGTTGGCATCGTGAGAACCGAAGTTCCCTTTGATGCTGCAAACTCGTTCCACATTTCGTACTGCTCTTCATTTGATTGAAATGCATAGTCGTCAATGAGAACTATTGCAGATCTGGAAAGTCTATCCCAAAGCTCTGTGATGACTTCTTTTTCGTATTTGGCGTGATTTAGATCTACAGAAAGGTACGCAATCTTTTCGACTGGAGCTTCCGGCAGAGTCCCTGGTAATGCTCCCTGAATTAACCTGACGTTTGGAAACGGCGAGAAATTTTTCTTGGCATATTCGAAGCAATCAAAATAAGCTCTGTTTTGCTTCTTTGTCGCGTCTCTGCCGTCGTCCGGAATACCGTCGAAAGTGTCAAAGAGGTAGAAATTTCTGGGGATCTGTTCGAACTTCAGACTGTGGCAAATCGTAAGTGAAAGTAGTCCTAAGAACACTCCACATTCGACAAAATCCCCTTCCAAGGTGAGTCCGTGTTTAGCAGCCCATACAGCGGTGTGGGCTCGCCACCGCACATCCTTAGTACGACCTCCCCACGCTGGTCTATTTCCTTCGACGGCCTTTCCCCAAGCAAAAGCAAAATCTTTGTCGCTCATGAACGAAAGATTTTTTTTCCGAACCGCAATATTATCTCCCGCATAATCAAATTGCAGAGGTTGCTGAGGCTTAAGCATTTTCTTGATCGCTCGCCCTACTCCGAATGCCATGTTAACCTCTTGAAATCTGTTGTAGTGCAGCGCGAGATACCACCAAGTTCAAGACTTTGGAATGCAAAATCTGTTTCAGCACACTTGGATGTTAAAGTTGCAAAGCCCTTGCCCATAGCACGTCTATGTCCTCAGGCTTGAAGCCCAAGGACACTGACAAATTGACCACTAGCGGATGCATCCTATTGAAGGTCGCAGCATATTCCCATTCGATTTGCGCTTTCGCTCGCTCGGTTTCGTCTTCTATCGTAGCAATCGCAGCTTCCACCTGGGCGAATGTTCCGCCAGCGTCGAGGAGCCCCAGCCGAAATTGGCGGGCAGACAGTGGTTGCATGCCCTCTCGAATTTCCTCAGCAGTCGGCGGAACCCACGCGCCGATCACCCCGCCAGCACTACGCCAAACCTGTGCGGCCTTGATGACCTCAAGGTTCCATGCGTTGTTCTCACCGGGACGGAGGCCTGTGAAGATTGCCTCGGTGGAGCCATCCGGGTATTCAACTTCGTAATGTGCAACGCCAATGATCCGTCGCATATCCATTTCGGCATGATCGGTTTCCGGGTGACTCTCAAACCCGAAGAAAGAGATGATTTTTGCCTTCATTACGCAACCCTTTGATAGAGAGCTCTTGGATCACCTGCTGTGGCTCCCCTGTATCTCCATGTGCCAGTCAGAGCGGAACCAAGTGATAGGCCACTGTCGCTGGTGTAGAAGTCGGCATTATTGTTGCCTGATAGGCGAAGTGCCTTTGAGGCGGCGCGGTTCGTGAGTGGCCCGTATGCGGAAACGACCGTCCCAATCGGAAAGTTGGTATTGGACGAGGACGATCCATCATAGACCAGCGCTAGCTTGTGAATTCCCCCGTCATTCTCTTCAGCGACAAAAGCGTTTGCGCTGTCGTCCCATCCAAGAAGACGGTCTGCGCCACCGCTGTTGCCATCTTTGAACACGACCCAAGCATCGCCGCTGTTGTCCATGTTCACGTAAATGTAGCCAGTAGCGTACACGTGACCGCCGACACTAAGGTTCCCCGAGATTGTCCCGCTTATGTCAGACCGCAAAAGCTGGCTTGGCGACAACCCTCCAACGGTGCCAGCGTCGTAGCTGGTCGAGCCCTGCGGCCCTTCTGGTCCTGTTGCGCCAACCGGCCCCAGATCACCCTTTGCCGCCAGCAGTCCCCAATCATCGGGCGAAACACTCGGGTTCTGACCGATGTTCACCCGCAACGAGATATATGAAGACCCGTTGTAGGTGACCGTTTCCTCCGAATTGTAGGTATCGCCAGAAGACCAGAAACCGCGATAGATCAAACCGGGATCGCCCTGCGGGCCTTGTGGCCCCTCCGCACCGGTCGGCCCTTGCGCGCCTGTATCGCCTTTCGGACCTTGGATGCCTTCCGGGCCTTGCACACCTTGGGGGCCTTCCGGACCTTGAATGCCCTGCAATCCCTGCAGACCGCGTTCCCCTTTGGCGGTGACAATGTCCCACTCGGCCGCAGCATCGTCCGGAGTGACGCCGGTATGAGCTCCCATGCAGATGAAGTAAGACCCGTCATAGCTGACCGTATCCCGCTCAACGTAAGCCGTTGCGATGTTCCAGGTTCCCCGGTGGTTCAGCCCGACGGGACCGGCCGGACCTTGAATGCCCTGCGGCCCCTGCAAGCCCTGCGGCCCGCGCCCGAAGTTGACACCCGTTGACCAGGCGCCGACCGCGTTGGAGAGCTTCCAATAGACAATTCCGGCCTCAGTATCGAGAAAGGACGTGTCTTTGGGTTCTGCGTCATAGGCTGCACGGTCGGCCGTTAAGCCGGTGTAATCCGGATCGAAAGACTTCCCAATCGGCCCCTCCGGCCCTTGCGGACCTTGCACACCAATCGGACCTTGTGAGCCCGTCGGACCAGATGGGCCTTCGGGACCGCGCGGGCCTTCCGGCCCCTGATAGCCGGTCGGGCCTCTTGGACCTTCATAACCGAGCGGGCCGCGTTCTCCCTGTGGCCCCTGCGGACCTGCAGGGCCTTGCGGACCAGACGGTCCTGTCGGCCCCTGATTGCCAACCGGGCCTTTCGGCCCTTGAGCGCCGGGGAGAGAAGCGATTTCAAGAACCTGCTGCAGTGTCGGCAAGTCCTGATTGTTCGCAGCGTCAAGCGCATTGATCATCCGCCGGCCTTTTAGGTCAAAGCCACCATTGGCCTCAATCAAGGCTCGGGTGGCTACCGACTGCATGTTGATCGCCGTCCTGTCCATGGCGCGTTCCATGACCGCCGGGTCAATCTCCCCGCCCGCCAGGCTGTAAGGCTGATCGTATTTGCTCACCAGCAAGACTGTCAGCGTTTCGCCTACCTGCAAGGCGCTGGCGTCAAAGAGCACGGTTCCTGTGCCGAAGTTGCCGCCGGTAAAATGCCAGTTGCCCGGGCTTTGCTGATACTGCCAAACAGTGATTGCGCCGGAAGAAGTCCGGTGCGTCACCTGCAGGTTGTTTTGGTCGACAAACTGGAAAGGCAAGTCGACACGATCCGTCATGCCGTCGCCCAAGATTTGGGCCCGGCCTTCGGTCAGGGCTGCTACTGTCATGATGTCCTTTAATTCACGGCGTCGAGAAGAGCCGGTTTCACTTGAGTTTCCATTACCGTGCGCGCTCCGGGGAGCGATGCGAATGGAACCTGCCGGATGGCAGCGCGGGCACCGCTTCTCGTAACTTCCCCGCTCAAGGCTTCGCGCACGATTGAAACAATGTCCTGAATGGTCCCGACAGTCGGGCCGCCCAGAGCACCAAGAGTGTTTCGGCTTGCATATCGGGACACATCAGCCCCCTTGTCCGTGTCACCGGCAAGAGCTTGCGCGGCCGACTTGATGCCGAACGGCATACCGACCTTTTCAGCCGTGTTTGAGATGTCCATCAGCACCGGCGCTATGCCGGTTCGGTCGAAGCCGTCAGCAACCCACAAGCCGGGATTTTCTAGCAAGGCATTCGACCGGTCGAAGTCCCCGCGCTCGATGTATTTGAGGTAAGACACCATCATCCCCATCAGCGTTCCAAACAGCAGAAATTCCGCAAGATGCTTCTGCCGCCCCTGCAATCTGGAAAGCATGATGCGTTGATGCGCAGCCAGCCCGAAGCTCTTGAACTGCATGACCAGCTTCCCCGGATTGGTCCGCGACCACAAAGGCCGGTCAGCCACACCGGGCGTGACAACCCCGCCGTCAGCTTCTTTTGCAAGAGCGGCCCCTACGACGCGTCGAGCTTCCTTGTCGGTCCACGATCTGAGATCGAGACCCCAAACCCCGTTTTCCCTAACGCCGAATTTCTGGACCTGATCCGCGACCCTTGAGGCCATACCTTCGTCAATGCCGAGCTTGCCAAGATAGGCTTTGTCCCAGCTAGACAATTTTCCAAAGTCGGCGACCTTGCCGCGCCCCTGCCCCAAATCCTTGAGACTGGATGAAGTAAGCCGCGCGATCCGGCTTCCGGCCTGCACTGTTACGACTGTCTTGAGTGTATCGTTCCAGACACCCATGAAGGTCATCCGCGAGAACAGCGAGACCACATTTGACATGAGCCTATCCGCTGGTGTGCCAGACGCATACGGATCGTTCAGCTCTGCCATTTCAGCAAGACGCGTTTGCAGCACGGTTTCCTTGATTGTTCCCCACTCCCGGCCATCGCGCTTGGCAATTCGGACGGCCTTCGAATTCGATACCAAGACTGGCAGTCCTTCACGCGCAAAGGACTGCATGCCCTGCCGGGTCATCACGTTCGCAAGGTCGGGAATGCTGGAAATCGTCATGCCGCCCAAAAGGCGGATGAAGTTCCAGGATAGGGCGAGCCGAGTCAGAGCCGACCAGTTAGACCGCTCTTCGGCAGTCCGGTAGGTGCCGCGAAGGATGTCCCGGAACGCTTCAACTTGCTTGATGTCGCGCCGCTCACGCACTTCAAGCTTGTCGATCTCTTTTTGTCCCTTCGCCTTCGCCCGCAGAGCGCGATAGTCCTTCCGGATGTCTTCCAGAGCGTCCTTCATATCCGCCCGCCCGAAATTGCGTGTCAGCTCGATTTCCGGCCCCATCTTGCGGACATACCGGCGCGCGATCATTTCCATGTCGTTGACCAGAAAACCTTCAATCAACTCATCGGGTATGTTGAGCGTCCGCCCTTTCAGCGGACCTTGTGTGACCGGCACCGCCCATTCAGGCACATCTGAAACGCTCTTGCCCGTCACCCGATTGAAAACGTCTTCGGTAATCGTTTCGGCATAGGCTTCAAGGTCCAAATCGTCGGCAAAATCCAGTTCGTCGCCACGGTCCTTTGGCTGCATTGGCTTGAGCTTTTCAACCTTTGCCTTGGCCTTAATGACGCGCTCATCAATCGCATTCTTGTCTGAGCGCAAAGCCCGGAGCTGATCAGCCATTTCAGGCGTGAACTCCGCAGTCCCGTCCAGACGTTCGATTGCCTCGATTTTGCGTGTTGCGCCGGTTTGCTCGTAGCGCGCTTTGGCGAGCCTTTTGCGGGCGTCGGCATAGTCCACGACCAGTGCAACCCGAGGGGATGCATTTGCCAGTTCCCTGACCTCGTTTATGTCAGCTTCCAGTTTGTTCAACTCATCAAGAAAATTGTCGGCTTCAGCCTTTGCAATTGCCCGCTGCCGGCTGATTTCATCGGTGAGCCGGTCGAACTCTTCAAGCTCGCCGTTCATCCGGTTGATGGCCTGATCGAGATGGGAAAGTCTGTCCTCGTTTTTCAAGGCTTGCCCAAGATGCTGGCGCACATCCCGGACAGTTGCGTTTTCAGGCAAGCCGATGTCTTTCAACCATTGCCCGACATTCGCCTCAAGGACATCTCGCGCAGCTTCTTCCGCCAACTGGTCTTCCGTCAGAACCGGAGCACCTGCCAGTTCACCCTGGATCGCTTCCAGAATTTCGGCCGGGTCCGCATAGCCGTTCTGATCGGTGCGCATGTTCACCAAAAGGTCATGCTCCCTTGCAACAAGGTTGTCAGCCTCCTTGAGCCTCCCCTTGTCCGAGATCAGGCCGCGCACGGTTTGCGGCGTCACTCCAAGAGCCCGCAATTCCTGATCCAGCCGGGAGTGTTTGCGGACGCCGCCGAGTTGTTTCAGAAGCTGCAAGACAGGGTAAGTTTCACCGTTCTTTGCAGGCTTGGAAACCTCGCGGACAGCCCGCACCATGTAGTCGTCATCCTTACTCGCTTTTGCCGCGTCGATGACTTCGCGTGGTGCCCGGCCTCGGAGCAGATCGAAACGCTCTGCCTCATTCTTGCGGATGGCACTCAGTTTCCGGTCTCTGGCTTCTGCCCGGCCGGTCAACCTACCCTGAATCGAATTGACCCGATCCATGGCCTTCCCAAACTGCTCGTTAACGTCGTCGGAGCGGCTGATTTTCTTGGCCAAATCAATTTCTTCCTGCCGGGCGACAGCGGCCTGCACCTGCTCCTTGACATACCGCTGCAAGATCGACCGGAAGCGCGGCGCTTTCCAGCCTGCCGCTTCGCTGGCAACAATCCGGGCCTGATCGTAAAGGCGGTGAAGGTAGGACGGGGCCGTTTTGACCTTGACGCCTTCGTCCAGCAAACCAACGTCAACACCCTCGTTTTTCAACAGGTCGGCAAGCTCGCGCCAGGCACCAGCCACCTTTGTAACGAACGCGTTGCCATCCGGATCGACATCTCCACGGCGACCCGCACGGGCTACAGCAAGGTCGAAATCCTTCATCTTGCCTTTGAACCCTGCCTTGCGTGCTTCCCTGTAGCTCTGACGCCGAGTGTCGAGGAAGACAGCCAACCCGCCATCATACCGTTTCATTGCGGTTTCAGCGGCAGGCCCAAGCGAACGTCCCTGAATTTCACCCTCAGTCGCAACGTGGTTTTCGGTTAGCCGAAGGAAAGTTTTCCGGGTGACCATTGACGGGCTCGTCAATAGCTCAAGGCCCGGATTGAGCTTGACTGCAGCCGTTGCCTTGGCGACAGCTTCAGCAACACGCCCACCGCCAATTCCGAGCTCTTTCTCCCAATCGATCTTTTCCAGATCCTCGGTTGCTGCAGCACCACCGCTGCGCAGTCTTTGCAGAACGCCTTGCGCTACATCCGAGGGGTTCGCGACCTCCCCGCTGAGATCGTTTTCAAGCGCCTTGCTGAACTTGTTAAACTCTGCACGGCTCAAAAGCCCCGCCCCCGCGCCGCCGAGCAATGTGCCCAGGATGACAGACGAGCCGATAGCAACCGCGCTTTCCGCTCCCGTGCGGGTTTGTTGCGTCATCTGCAACACGCCCTCCTGAAGGCCAGTGCCAACAGCCGCCGCGCCACCCACAGACCCTGCGGAGCGCAGCGCTGAAAAACCAAGTCGGCCAGAGCGAACCATTGCCCCGCCCGGTATCAGGCTTGTTGGGCTCGCCATGGAAGCCCCGAACCCGAGCGCAGTTCCGGTCCAGCCTGAAGCGTTCTGGATGTCCCGGTCCCCCCGCTCCCGCTCGATGTCGGCTTTCACGGCATCGAATGCATCGGCATTGAAAGTATCAAGCAACCGGTCCTGTTCGTCTTCAAAGCCATCGAGCATGTCCGGCGTGATATCGAACTCGGGATCGACCCGATTGAACTCGGCAGATGGCATGTTGGTTGCCTCTGAAACGACAAGCGACACCACTTCATTCTCAAGCCGTGCAGAGGCTCCCAATGCTTCCCCGAACGTCGGCGAAAGCCCGGCTTCCTGATCCTGTTCACCTACCCGGTTCAGGTCATGAGGCGAAAACACGTCTTGAGCCCGTTCAACCGGGCTGCTCATGTCAAATGGCATCAGTTTTTGTCTCTGTGTTTGAATGACCGCCGCGAACGCGGATCATTGCCCCGGCTTGAGCGATCGGGGAATGCATCGACGACAGCGTCAATCCCGCCATCAACCGCGGCGGCCACTGCCGCGGCGCCGCTCTTCAGCGCAATTCCGGCCTCTTTCAGTGTCTCGCTGTCCGGCTTTGATCCGGCACCGCGTTTCTTCTGGCGTTCATATCGGCTGGGAGCTGCCGACTTACGGTCTCGCTCTGCCCGCCAACGCTCGATTTGTGCGCGCTGATCGTCTTCCTGCTGCTGTTCGAAAGCAGCATGCGCCCCGGCAACATCAACCCGGAAGGCAACCGGCCAATATTCAAGCGGGCCGTCTTCGCCTCTGCGGTACTGCAGGGTCATCCGGGGACCAAGCGCTTGATTGCCTGCGCTGGAGCGCATGTCCTGCAATGTGTAGGTCGGGTTGAACTCTAGAAAAACCTCACTTGCGTCAACGCCGTTTTCCTCGAGCAGAGAAAGCGCCTCATCCCTGATATACCCATAACTCTCGCCAATCGGCGGATGCAGATTTTCTGCAGCGTATTTGATGACGACACCGTCACCATGCGCCGAATAGTCAGAGACACCCCAGCTACGAGAGAACCGTTTGAATGCAAGCTCTTTTGCAAGGTCCGGTTCACCCCCGGTTTCAGCAAATGTCTCGGCATAGATCCTCTTGAACTCGCCAACCGCATAGATTTCCGCTTTGGGATTCGATCCAACATCGGGCGCAAACGACAACCAGCCTTCATCGAACAAGCCCGCAATCGTCCCGGCATCCAGTTTTTTATCGGCCGCCTTGTATTCATCGCTTTCCAGCAGAAGCTTTCTACGCTCTTGCGCGTCCGGACTGTTCAATTCCGCCAGGCGCTGCGCGGCTTCGTCTTCGCCAAGCCCCATTTTTTCGCGGTAAAACCGCCATTTGAGCGCGGCCTCTTCAAGAGCTGCACCATTTTCCGCGCCGACAACCGCTTGCTCATCGATCCCGTAAAGATCCACTGCGCGCCGGTAAGCCTGCCCAACCTCTTGCGCATTGCGGCTGTTCAAGCCGTTCCGGATCATGTTGACGTAAGGCCGGGCTACAACGCCCTTTCCCGACACCAGAGTTCGCGCCACTGCATCCGGATCGGCCCCGGCTTCCGTAGCTTGCTGGAACATCAGCTCGGCTGACTTGCGCGCCTCCGGGTCGAGAGGGTTGGATTTCTGTGGCGCGTTCGCCCAATCAATCGCTTCACGCTGCCGCTCGCCGCTCTTTAAAGCGCCATCATGGGCTTTGATCAGCACGGCCTTTTGACCGTCATCAAGCATCGGATCGGCAAGGATTTGTTGGCGTTCCACTGACAGCGGGTCAGTGGCAATCTGAAGCCGAAACCCGTCCATACGGTCAGCAGCAACGCTCACAAGATCTGACTGCGCTTGATCGTACAGTTTGACCTGATCTTCATAGCTCAGGGTGTCCAGCCGCTGTTGAACCTCGGGCGAGGCATTCGGGATTGCCGCGACACCAAGGATGATTGCGGCCTCTTGTTCCCGCCGCGCTTTGTTGACCCCGCCGTTGTCACCAGCCAAACCAAGCACCGCATTTGCCAGTGTTTTCAGATCACCGGACTTGGCAGCCGCATGAAGCCTTTTCGGCAGTTCACCGTAGTTGTAAGTGATCGAGGTCAGAGCTGCTTGCGCCCTGGGCGGCATTGCATTCCACGCGTCAACGCCAATCGACTTGATTGCACTTACACGCGAATTGGCTTCCCTGCGTTTAAGGTCGCGCTCTGCGTCTTCCCGCGTCACGACTGTGTTTTCAGTGACCGTTACAATCGATCCGTCGGCCCGCGTAACAGTGTCGGAGCCAAAACCGGCCCGCCAGCCCGAAAACTGTTTTCCATCCGGCCCGCCTGTGTCGGCATAAGCCTTTTCTCGAAATCCTTCTTTCGAACGGATCAGCGACAAGGCATCGACATTCGAACCTTGCAACAGGGATGCGCGCTCGGATGCTGGAAGCGTTTCGAACCAAGCCAGAGACGCCATGCGCTTCCACGCTTTCAGAGCGGTCTCTTTTTCAATCCGATCCAACCCGCTTTCCTCGATCATTTGTCTGCCGCGAGCAAGCGAACGTTCGTAGGTTTCAGGGTTTGAGCGGATAGTTTTGGCAAGCTGATCGTTGCTCTCAAGGATACCTTCTTCGAAATACCTCTTTTGTTCGTTGGACTGTGTCGCGCTGTAGCGGGCCTGATAGCGATTGCGCAGCGCCTGCACATCGTTTTGGGCCTGCTTGCGAGCGCTTGCCGGTACCGCCCCCAGGAAGGCCTGAGCCTGTTTGTCGAAATTCGCCAGCATGTCTTGCTCAAACCCGGCAGCGCCCGGAGCAAGGTTCTCTAGCGATGTGCGCTCACCTTCGGCAAGCTGACCTTCAAGAGACAACAGACCGCGCTTGCGCTCAAAGTCATCAATGCGCTGCTGGTCGGAGGTAAATTGCTGCCCCAGCCGGTTGACATCGCCAGCCACCCCTTGGAGCTGACGGCCAAATTGCTGGGTCGCCTGTGCGGCAGAAGTGTCCGCGATGACCTGCGCACGCCTCACCCCCGGCAATTGCTGAGTGCCGGCGTACCTGTCCAATCTTGCCACTGCGTTTCTCTCTAGTTTTGCGCGCTGTAGCGCGAATAGGCTGTGCCCAGTGTCGTCACCCCGCCGCTGATCCCGCCAAGGATCGCGCCCGCCGCCCCTGTGCGGCCTGATTGACGGCTTGTTGAGGCTCGCCGCCGGGCCGCACCGGCCTCATATGTCAGCGTGTCCCGTTCACCTTCGGAGCGGAACCGCGTTGCCTCAAGGTCTTCGGCAGCTTCCAGATCGTTTGCTTCCAGGACATCGACCAAAGACCCGGTTTCAGCCAGGCCGTTCTCGGCTCCAGCAGCGCGCACCTGACCCTGAACACGCTGGAGCCTCCCGAGTGTCCGGCGGCGTTCATAGGAAGCTTGCGTCTGGTTGACCGCCTTTTGCCTTTCGGCAAGCTCAGCGCGGGTTTCTTCGGCCTGAGCAGTTGCTTCTGCTTCGGCCCTGATCCCTTGCGCCTGTGTCGCTCCACCAACCAGTGAGAGGCCTGCGCTAATCCCTGCCAAGATAAACCCCGGCTCACACATTCTATGGTTCTCCCGATCTTCCGAAGTTAAGCGCAAGCACTGTGCAGGGCTTTCCGCCCGAGGCTTCAATGGTCAACTGCCCGCCGTCTTCCCAACGGGTCTCGAGGGTCTGATCCAGTACTCCGGTGCGCAGCGGTGCCGGTTGCCCGGCCTGATCGCCCGCCCGGTAATAAATCAGCTCGTCCATGTAGGTTTGAGGCGACCCCACCTTGAGCGTGCCTGTCTCAAGAACAGCGACCTTGCATTCATCAACCCGCGTTTTCCGGCCCATCGATGACCCGTCTTGCGCATTGACCGGAAAGGGCAGCGTTACCGCACGCGCCGTTACATCCAGCCCGATCAGAGCCCGCGCCGCCGTCTGGCCGGAAGGCAGGCGAACGGAACCATTTTCGACCGTTGCCGGGTAATCTGTCCCGTCCGCGTAGATCACAACGTCCTGGCCTTCCAGATGCCCGAGGCCTGAAAAGGAAGAGACCGCTGCCCCGTCATAGAGCGCTGCGCAGTCAAGGTGCCATGCCTCCTTGATATCGGCCGTTCTGAACGGCCTTTGCATGACTTCAATGTATCGCCGGGTCTGGCCATCCACCGTCCTTCGAACGATCATCCAGACCTCATCGGAACGCACCCCGCTCAGTTCCCCCATGCATTCGACGACGCCGCCGAAATCATGCCGGTGCATCCCGTAAACCTGCTGTTGGCGCTCATACGTGAAGCCAATCGCAGCCCCGCCCGTGTCCCACGACCAGATGATGCTGTCCGGGTATTGCTGGTAACAGGCACCCGATATTCCGCGCATGAACAGATGTGACTGGAACTCGCTGACAGATTGCGACAAGCGACCGTCTGCTGAGAAATCGTAGGCCATTTCCCGCATGTCAGTCCCATATGGCCCGAAGTAGAGCAGAACCGATCCGATCTTGATCGGACTGACAGCGTTCGCGCCGAAATTCGTTTCCGGCTTCTGCTCCACGTTCTCAGGCCCGAACACTTCCTGATCCGTCGCCTTGCCTATGGAGCGAACCGCCCGAGAGGTTCCCGCGATCAGGTCATTGTCATCCACCAACCATTGAATGCGGTTCACCTGTCCGGACAGAACGCCCACTGTCACCGCGTCCGTGGCTGTCAGCACATGCGATACAGTGAAGTTGTTGAAGTCACCTGTCTGGCTTTCCCAAATCGTTTGCGGCTCTGTTGCCGTCCCGGCAAACGCAAGCCGGTTCTTGTGCCAGCCCACTGTTTCGGGAAAGCCGGTTGTCTTAGACCAAGAACCAAGCCGCCAAAGCGTGGTTGCACTGGTGTCGGGCAGCGTTTGGCCGAACACTCGAACAAGTGCCTTCGTGGCTGAATTTACCGCGGTGATTTTGAACCAGCGCCAAAATCCATCCGCCCCTCGAAAGCGAACATGCCTGCCGACATCGGAAGCCAGAAACCCCTGTCCCCCATTGATGCCTTCGGTTCCCGATGCCGTCAGGGTGAACGGAGCCTGCGTATCTCCGGCCTGATGGAACAAAATCTGCCCGATGGCGGAATCATCACCCGCCGAACCGCCGCCTTGCGTGAAACGCAGACGGTAGTAAGTGAATGCCGTTTCGTTGTGGAAGGCATAGTCCCGCCATTCACTCGATGCCCAACTGTCCTGAGCATCCTGACTGTCCAAAATGGTCCAGGCAGCACCGTTGTTTGAACCTTCAAGGCTCCACTGCCAGGGCATGTCGTCGTTCTGGCTGTTGTCGTTCGGCGCTTGAAGCATGTAGGCGTCGATCACGACAGCAGCCGGAAACCGGTACTGCACCCAGCCTTCGGAGTCGCTTGAAAAGACCATCTTGCCCGGTTGCCGGTTGAACACCTGAAACGCGGAGCCACTACCGTTTGATGACGATACAGCCCCGCTTGGGACCGTGTTTGAGGTCATCTCCGGGACCGGGTTGCCTGTTTCGGCCGGTACAAGGCTCGTTGGCGCAATGTTCACATCCAGAAACGGCCCGTCTTCAAAAGCCATCGGCGAAATGGACCAATCGGTCTCCGCGCGCCGCTGCAAGGCCTGCGGAGCAACACCGCCACCGGCAATGAACAGAGTGTCCGTCGATTGAACGAATTTCAGAGATGGCAAAACTGCCCGGCTGTACGGGGTCTCAACCTCGACACTCCCCACCCGTCCTTCGCTCGTGAACACCCGAAAGTAGAAGTCACCGAACTCGAGCATGTAGAACTGCCCGTTGCCAAACTCGAACGGGATCAGCCAGCCGCCTTGAGCACTGTCCTTGACCTCACCAATGAACCGCGTTCCGCCTCTTCGCCGAAGTCCACCGCGCTTCAAGGTGATGAAGTTCACGCACTCGGCCAGGGAGGCACGGAACAATTCCAGATCGGCACGGTAGATCAGCTCAGGGTCAAGCTCGCCCCGGCTGAATGTGGCCTGTAGCTGGTAGCTCATCTGCCCTCAATGATTTCAAGATCAGCCATCGGCAAAGGCGTCCCCTGCCCGGCGTCATAGGTTTCTGCACTCTCGAGCGCCTGGCTTGCCGCCTCCCGGAGCTCCTGTGCACGACTGTTCTTGCCCGTGATGACGTGTGCACAGCCCGAGGCTAGAAACAGCGCAAAGCCATGCACAAAGAGCGGCGAAAACTCACTTTCACGTGTCACCCTGCTGATGTAGCGAAGCGGCAATGGCGGTGCCCGGTCTGTCATGATCCACTGACCAGCGACCTCAAAGCGGATGAGTGCCCCGTCCGGAGCCCCGTCAACGGTCTGCTGTGGTATGCGCAAAGCGTCATTCGGCTTTCGGTACCGGTATTTCCAGCGAAACGGCGGCGATACGCCATCCGCCCCGATCCGGGTCAACTCGATTGCGAAATCCCAATCATGTTGTGCAAGATAAGCATCCCGGAAGCTCGCATAATGATTCCGGAACCAACGCGATGCCACGGACGAATAATCGAAATCGCGGATTGGCGCTTCCTTCAAATGAGCAAGTGCAAGATTGGCGACATCGACTGCAGTGTTGACGGTTCCAGACACTGTGCCCCCTTTCTCGCGCTACTTCGAAACTCTGGCTTCGTATGCTTCAAGTGCCTGAATGCTCTCGTCTTTGTTGGACGTTTCAACACCAGCAAATTCGGCGGCCATGGCCTGAAGTGTTTTCCAGTGTGCCTCCCTCCAGCCTTCCGGCAGCGGCCCTTTCTGACCATCTGAAGCGGTCGCCTCTGCGCTACCGAGCCTTTCCGTGCCCGACCGGCTCTTGTTCCAAAGCGCGGACATTGCATCTGCAAGAGCTGCCCGCTTTGCGTCCTTGCGGGTCTTCTCCCGCCCGTGCTCCTTGTCGAACTCTTCCCTATGACGTGCCTCAAGGGCTTTCAAATGCCGTTTCCGGCGCTCGTCTACTGCGGTTCCCATGTGTTCCCTTTCCCAAACAAAAACGGGCGGCCAATGCCGCCCGCTCCTTCAAGCCTGATCTTTCAGTCGGTCAGATATTCACCTTGAGACAAGCGAACTTGACGTTCTTGCGCCGGTACTTCCGGTCCCAATTGGCCGCGTTCTTCAACTCAGCCAGGGCTGCGCCTTGCTGTTTGGCAAGGCTGGCGGCGGTGAAGTCCATCCCGTGCGGGTGGATCAATTCAAACCGGCGCGTGGTCAGGTAGTCCGCGCCGCCGCCGTCACCGATATCCGGATCACGCGTGATTTCCGTGCCCTCGTTGCCGTATTGCGTCGGTCGGCTCGGCACCTGATCGATGTGCATGAACGCGCCCGGAGCGAACAGGAAGCAATCGTATTCATCGGAATTCGCGCCAGCGTTCACCGGCATCATTTCCGAATGAATGACCATCATTCCGGCGAAGTAAGGGACTTCAAACGGCGCTTCGGACGGCTTCTTGAACTCAATCTTTTCATCGTCCAACAAGGTACCGTAAACGAAGCTGTGCATGGCGATCACACGCAGATCGTCAAGGTTTTCGCCCATGGTCAGCCGGGCCTTGTTGATCGCCTGATAGCTGATCCGGTTTGCCGCCGTGGGTGAGGCAACATCCGAGTAGACCGAAAACACCATGTCAGCGCCATCGTTCGCAACGTTATCGGCAATCACCCCCGACGCCGTTGCCATGATCCTTTCTTCCTTGCGACGGCCCCAATAGGAGCCGATCCGCTCCGCAACCCGGTTCATCGCACTATCGCCCCGGCCCGTAGCCGCGTAGCTGGCGACCGTCTTCGCACCCCACTTTTTGGCCATGCGGTGCTTGTAGGCCTTCATGTCGGAAGCGCCGATTTTCGCGGTGCTGATTTTGTTGTCGCTGTCATCGATGATGACCGGCTCGCCATCGTCCAGATCTTCCCAGAAGGGCGTCTCGATCAGGCTGCCGCCGCTTTCAAAACGCTTGCCAATCTCCGGGTCCGGAGCGGCCAGAATGCCGGAGTTTTCAAGAAGGATCAGTTTGGCCGGCTTGTTCTCGGCCATGTAAGGCGTGAATACGCGTGGAACGACGATATCGGAAACAGCAGTGGTCATTCAGTCAAACCTTTCTGTTGGGACTGTCTGGTAGTTTTGTTTTTTTCAGGAATGGAGCGCCTTGCCCCGAGTGGGGCTTACAGCCCGAACAACGCCGGATCGCGGCCTGCAGCCTTGATGAGCGTTTTGGCCCGCTCCGGGTTGGTCCTCAAGAGCTCGTCTTGCTTGGCAAGGTCAGTCTTGCTCTTGTCGAAAGGGTTGCCGCCCTGTTCACCGCCAATCTGGGACAGGCCATCTTCCGTCAGCGCCTTGTCGTGAACAAAAGCCAGCAGCTTGACCGCCGTGGGATCCAGAACCTGCTGGTTCCCCTTTTCATCCGCTTCGCTCATCAGGCCCTTGTCTGCAAACCAGTCGGTAACGTCTACGCCGCCATCTTTCAGCGCCGTCTGAGCACGGACAGCCTTCTCGATCAGGTTCTTGTAGCCATCGCTGTCCGGCTGGCCGTATTCCTTGACAAGAGCGTCATGGGCGGCGCTTGCAGCTTCCGCCGTCTTTGCGGCCTCCGCTGCCTGGGTGGCCGTTGTCTGCTCATGCGCCGCCGCCATCTTGCCAACCCACTTATCATGCAGCGTTTGCGCGACATGAGGCGGCAGCCCGGCTTCCTGAAACCAGCCTCCCGCTTCCTTGGCGAAGGCCTCGTCATAGGGAAAGCTCTCAGCCAGGCCATCCGGCATCTTGAACTCGTAGCCGTCTTTCGGCGTCCAGTGCTGGGAGACAGAGCCGTAAAAGTCGCTCACCTGCTCCGGGGTTGCCCCTTCGCCCGGCAAGGCCACAGAACTTGAGAGCTGGCCCTGCATAGCGCGGTAGCCGTCAAACACCGCACCGCTATCGTTCCAACCCTGCTGGGTGGCCAATGTCTTGTTGTCGTCGCTCAGGGACGACAGGAAGTCAGCACCGGGATTTTCAGCGCCGGGAGTAGGCTGCGTTGTCGTGCCAGCACCAATTACAGTGGTCATCGTCAAGGGTCCTCGTGTGGGAGTGATGGAAGGGTTTCGAGCCGGGCCGCTTCCTGCAAGGCGGCATGCTCTTCCTCAGAAATGCGGATCATTGAGAGGATGCGGGCAAACAGCGCCTTTCGCCCGTCCACGTACCCGCCCCTGCGCGGATCAACGTCAATGGGCGGCGCTTGGTAGATACCGCTCAGCGCCGCGAGATCGGCCAAAACTGTTTGACCATCCGGACACAAAAAAACGGACCGATAGGCCCGTTCCAATTCTGCCGGTCTGCGGCTTATGAAAGGCGTTCGCCGCCGAAGGCTACGCCAGATCATGGCCGCCACCTTCCCGCAATGCCGTCAAGGCCGGGGCAGCATCCTTTGCCATGCGTGCCATGCTTTCACCGGCAGCAAGCTGTTCGGCCTGTTGCTGTTGTTCAGCCCGGTTCTGCCGCACCTGCGCTACCTCTTCCGGAGAGCGCCTGAGCTTTGCCGGAAGCCCGAGAGACTTAAGCGTCAAATCGTATTCCTCTTCCCGGTCATGCAGATCAAGAATGGTTGGATCAGCAGCCGCAGCCGCCCCAAGATACTCCTGAAAGCCCATGATTGCCTCGAAGTGGCCTGCATCGCGCATCTGATCGATTGGAGCCGTGGAAGTCAGCGTCACCTCGCCATCCAGAACGGCTTCAGGCGGCTCTAAGGGCGAGCCTGGGGCAAATGCACCACGGCGGCCGAGCACCCCGATCTCACGCTCAAACAGGTTTTCATTGCCTGCCATGATGTTCGTGGAGAACGGCCCGATCATATCGGCCATTTCCTGACGCCGAATGTTCGCCTCCGTCGCCGTGCGGCCATTGCCTTCCAGAAGCGTTTGCCAAAGGTCGCCATAAAGCCCGATCCGGAGCTTTTCCCGGATGTTCTCAATCTGATTGTCAGCCGCTCCCGGATTGACCGTATCGATCATGGGCCGGAACATTGGCTGACCGCTCTCGTTGATCAGGCCGGGATTGACCCTGCCCGGATTGAGATTGAGCTGCCGCTCCATGTCATGGGTGGCTAGAGGCGGCCGCACCGCCTGAGAACTGGCAATCAATGCCTCTTTGGCCAAGCTCTGAAGGCTCTTGATGTCTCCCATGAGCTTTGCCTGCGGAGGCGAGCCGTAAGGCGACAGCCCGTCCCGATCCCAGCGGCTCACAACAAGCGGATACTCGAAGAAGCCGGAGCGGCGGCAGATATGGCCGCTCTCTTCTTCAAAGTGCAGGCTTTCAAAAGCGGAGCGCGACACATCGCTTGCCCCGGCTTTTCCACCTTCGCGCTTGAAGCAGGCATGCACAAACACATGCTCATTGGACTTGCGCTTTGGGTCGCCCGCGTCCGTGCTGACCTTATCCGAAACGTTGCCCTGATACTCCTTCACGGCCTGCCACGCTTTCAGCGTCCGCACCCGGAAGAAGCCGCAATCGTTGCCCTGTGCGTCCACGACTAGGAACATTTCATAAAGCGGAATATACCGGTAGTGCAGCGGCACACGGATGTCAGCAAGGCTGCCCTCATTCTCGTGCGGCATCAAAATGCCGGTCCCCAGCTTGATCGTGGAAACCAGCCGGGACCGGTTTGCCAAAGCAAAGCCCGAACGCGGCGCATACCGCACCTTGAACAGATGGTCCCGGACAGCCTCAAAGAACTCTTCGTCTACCTGCCCTGGCTCCGGAGCGAACGGATCGCCGAACCCAACGCCGTGCCAGTGGAAGCCTTCCGGCATCGTCAAGGCACCAACACCGGATACAAGCCGGTCAAGCAGCCAGACAGCAGTGCCGTCATAGAGCCCGCGAGAACGCTCTTTCGCTGCCGAACTTTGTAGAGCAACCATACCGGTTGGCGCAGAGACGCCGCGCACCGTGTTGAAACCTCGTTCCATATCCGGCGCCGTGTACTTGATGTAGTCCTGCCAGTCGGTTTCGTACCAAAGCCGCTCGGATCGGGCTGCCTGCAGCTCTTGTTTCAGATCGTCAACGATACCCATCAAGCACCCCCGAGGACCGTGACACCGCCCCGAGAGGCGGAACCGTAGTTGCTCACCCCAAGCGGGCTCGTAAGCGTGGTTGCCCGACCACCGAAGGCCGCAGCCCGGCGGCGGCGGTTGTTCTCACTCAGGTTCTTTGCCTGCCTTTGTGGATCAGGCTC
This sequence comes from uncultured Roseibium sp., assembly GCF_947496995.1. Taxonomy (GTDB): domain Bacteria; phylum Pseudomonadota; class Alphaproteobacteria; order Rhizobiales; family Stappiaceae; genus Roseibium. Next base: position 1,913,403 of record NZ_CANMFD010000001.1, on the reverse strand, counting down.
TCGCGGCGCTGCCGGGGCCGGTTCCGGCTCTGGTGTCTTCGCACCACCGCCAAACATGCACATGTCCTAAGACCTTTCTGACTCGTCAGGGAGATTGCTTAACAACTGAATTCATGCCGTCTTGAAGAGTTGATCCTGTGTTCGTGAAACCGCCAAATGGGTCACGTCTGCAACATTCAAGACTCGCTGCTTTTGCGAAGGCACAATCCAATTATGTCGCCATATGTGTGTTTATTTGCAATGCAATTTTAAAATGAACTTATTTGCAATCAATAATATATAATTAATTATTTAATGCAAAAAATTACAACTAAGACTGCACATAATCATAAAAAAATCACTTCATAAGAGGAAATAAAATGAATACTTCTAATACCCTGCCTACTCCAGCCTGCACTTACCTTAAGTTTATAGATACCGAATATTTAATGCCAGGTACTGCTAGTGCATTTATTCGATTCGAACCGCCTGTTTTCGATGGAACTAGCATCACTTTTCTGGGAGACAATGAAGAGCGAGAGGGTCTTTTCGTTCTACGGTATAATGGTGTGTTGGAGCGGATCACAGACAACGCCACCCCGTTACCGGGATTGTATGGTCCGCCGACGGGAGCTGGACAAACCGATGCTTACGTTCAATCATTCAGCAATTCTCCTCTTGATCCCAGTGGTACACTGAATCCCTGTGATACACTGACCATTCCACGCCCGGTGTTTGTTGACGGATTTGTTGCCTTTTTCGCGGCAAACTGGCCACAAAGGCGTGCAGGAATTTTTCTATACGACCGCAGCTCCGGGACTGTTCGACCTAAGCCCTTAGTGTCTAACTCGGAAGGAGCTTTCTTAAGAGGGGCATTCGGACAACCGGTGGCAGGGGCGTCCGGCTCAGTCTATTTCCCTGGCTTTGGGGGACCACAAAATGATCACTCTGGGACAAAGATGGATCCGGGCATCTATTCGGTTTCCGTTTATGATCATGAGCAAAAGATTACGCAAATTCTGAATACCGTGACCGCCAGCACCCCAGAAAGGAATATGCTTCAGTCTATAGGTAATCCGAATGTGTGGCCCCGGTTGCCAGAAGATGAACTCTTGTTTTTTGGACTCAATCTTGACGAGAACGAGGCAATATTTGGTTGCAACATTGACGGATTGCACACCAAAGTAGGACCAGGATACCAATTCAGTGATGGAACTATTTCTGGTGTTTCCGATACCTTCTCGAGCCAAATCAGTGTAGGGAGAAACGGAGGATTATTAGCCTTTAAGACAGAACTTACAATATCAGGAGGCGGCGCGGCAGGTGCTGTAATTGCCCTTTCTTTTGACACTCATCCCGCGCAACCAGAACTCATACTAACGGCCGTGAGCCCCGTGCCTGGGGTAACCGGCCCCAACGTAATGTTTACAGGGAACTCATTTGCAACCCCGCCTGCGACAGACGGCAAGAGAGTCGCATTCTGCGCAGGCTATATGGATGACAACACCACTAACGGGGTCGGACTGTTTGTCTGGAACTCGGGAGCAGCTACCACGAAGTTGGCTCTAAAGGCTGGTGATTTCATGGATATGAAAGAAGTCACGAATATCCACATTGGGACTGACTGCTTTGTAGATGGCATACTGGTTGCGAAAGTCAATTTCCACGACGGGAGCGAAGGCCTTTACAGGTTGGATCTGTCAAACTTCTGATCTCAATATGTGAGTTGCGGCGCGGCCAGAAGGCGAGACTGACTAAGGTCATCCCAAGAAGGCTGCGCCGAAATCATACAGCCGCTATACACATTTCTCATTTCCGCTAGAGATCAGTTTCTTTTATTTTGCGAACAAAAATTCACCTCTCATCCAGCAAGCGATCCAATCAATCTTCCCGAACCCACCCATAAATAACGAAATCCTCTCCATTCCGCCCATACCCTCGTACCTCCCCCTCACGCTTTGCCCCAAAGCCTTCAATCCACCCATGCGCAACATCGTGATCGACATGGGCAATCGCCTGTAACCGCCTGCAGTCCTTCTCAACAATGGGCCGGATCTCGTTGAGGTGCCTTGTCATAATCGGCAGGCACCTCTTGAAATCCTTCGTCCCGAAGGCCCAGGCTTGCCAGCGTCCCCTGTCAAAGGGAGTGACATAGCTGAACCCGTAGGCCGCTGCAGGCTGACCATCGAGCCAGACCGCCCAGCTCATCCCCGGCACCTCACTTTGTAGCGCGGCGATGGCAAAAACCCGGCTATCCCAATGCTCGAACTGGCAGCAGATTTCAGCCCGGTCATGGTCTCGCATATTGGCGGCTATGTAGGAGGCGTCACGGACGGTCAGGCGCTCAATCAGAAGCCTGCAAGTGGATCGTCCATTTCCGCGCTCTGTGCCGATTTCTGAGCGCCCAGCACCTTCTTCAACACTGCTTTGTCCCGCCATTCATTCCCCATCACGATTGCGTCGGCCTCATCTGGTGAGGAACCGGTGCGCTCTTTGATGTCTTCCTTGCTTTCGATCAGGATCTTGCCGCCTGATAGCTTCCAGCGGTGCGCCGTGAGCTGAGCCTTGACCCGTGCGGAGCGTTTGATTGCCAGCCCTGCCCCGCTCTTCGGGTGAAGCGCTTCCCGGAGCCGCCAATAGAGCTGAGCCCGTAGATTGTAGAACGGAATGCGGCTGTCCTTGGCTGTCTCTCCCGAGTGCGAAGAGAACACGCACTTTTCAACCTTGATGCTGTTCTCCCGGCCGAGGAAGCCCACAGTGTCGCCGCCCCAACCGCCCGTGCAGTCAACGACAATCAATGCATTGTCGCGCCGCTCCCTGATGACCAGAGAGCCAACGTCGGCACCATCCTTGGTATCGACACCCTTACGGCTGATTTGCTCCTCAAACCGCCGCCCGTGGACTGGCTGCAAGACTGTCTTGTCTTTGCCCCCTTGCGCCACATCCACGGACAGCACATCCATCGGCAACCCGGCATCAACCCCGGCGTCATACCGTTCGAATGCCAGATCCACCCAATCGGACGGAATAACCTGCATGTCATGATCTTGCCGGGCGGCCATGAAGTCGCCAGTCAGCAACGCCGTGCGGAGCGGTTCCGGTTGTGCGTTGAGCTGCGCCAGATAGTCCCCGCCCAGAAATGCGTTGTCCTGCGTCTTTGCCGGTATGAAGGTCCTGGAGGGCACATCGACAAGCTCACCCTCGATTTCAATCTGTGTGGGCTCCGTAAACCACTCAGTGCGGATTTCAGTGCCGTCCGTGATGAAGTTGCCCCACAGCAGTTGACCGGGCGCGACCGTACCGAACAGCTCATGCAGCGGATCGAGCCAGGGAGCGAACCAGTCAACCAGATAGTCCCCCTGCCCACCAACGGGCGGGTTGGTCGCAATCAGCGCTCGGCAGCGTTGACCCGGGCGCGTGGAGCGCAGCCAGCCCATGACGAACAGAACCTTGCGCGGGTCCATCTGTGCGCCCTCATCGAAGGCTTTCAGGTCATGGTCACGGCCTTGCCAGTCTTCTTCAGCGCCCGGCACACCCAAGTGGCCGAATTCAATCATCCGGCCGTCGGGACCGATCCAGCGGGGCGGGTTGCCGACAATCCGGCCAAGCCCCGCATCCCGCATGATCGCGTTCATACGCTCTATCAGGCCCTTGAGGGATTTCAGACTGTCCCGGAAGATCGCCACCTTGTGGTGAGCGAACAGCGAAAGCCCGGCAATCAGGTCCGTTTTCCCGCCGCCGGCCGCGCCACCATAGAGCGTCAAATCTGCGGTGCTGAAGTAGCCTTCAGTTTGCGGTCCCTCTTGCGGACGCCAGACGTTGAACTGCTCAAGCACCCCGGCTTCATCCAGTTGCTTTTGAAGCGCAACCCGATCCTCTGCAGACATCCGCTCTATCTGCGTGATCAGCGTTTCAAGAGCGTTCATTCACCGCCTGTCTTCTGTTTTGTGAGTAGCGCCATAATGCCAAGGGCAATCTCGGTGTCGCTCCGGGGCTTCAGCGCCTCGATCTTCGCCGCATCTTCAGGGCCACCGAGAATGTTCCGGCTTTCAACGTCCGTTTTGTCCCGCCACCCGGCCCGGTTCTGCATGTTGAACTTCCATGAGGAAGCGTTGAAGCCGTCAATCAGGCCCTCAGTCCCCTCTTTCCCTAGCTTCTCCCACTCAAACAAACCCTTCCTTGCCGCCTCTTGGAGCTTGTCGGCAGGGAAATCATCTGGGTATTGCTCGGCGTAGTAGCGAATGGTCTTCTTGTCCGCGTCAGCGAAACTCTCAAGCGAATACCCTGCTGCTATGTGATCGCAGAACCTTTTGCAGGCTTCCTTGCGAGCTCGCGAGGTCTTCCATTTTTTTGCGTAGTCGTTCCCTTTAGGTGCAGCCATCTGCTTACCTTTCACGCCGTTTCGCAGCTTTTTTGCTAAAACTTGTTTTGAGGCCCATTCAGCGCGAATGCACGGTGAGTTGAGCCCTCTTTTGCCCGCAGGCTTCACACCTCAGGCCACCTCGGAAGCGTTCGTTCCCCGAAACCCGGTAGCCAGGCCCTAGCCGTTCAATCAGATAGCCCATATCCAGCCAGACAAAGCGGCCACAGCACAGGCAATTGACTGACAGGCGGTAGCCGCCAGCCTTCATCTCTTGCAGGGTGACGAAGGATCGCATTTCCATGCCTTGGAGATAGCATGCCGCGAAATGAGAACAAAATAGGAACTTTTCTCAAGTCGCCTATCTTCCCGTAGCCAGCCCCAAACACGAAAGGCCCGCTTTGCGCGAGTCCATCAAATCAGATATCAAGCCGGGTGTTGGCTCCCACCAACGTTGACGCATGGTCCATGTCAAATGACCCGGCGCATGTCTCTGAAAGATGCCTTGAAGGTTCCGCCCCGTTCCGGCCGCACTTCTTCAAGGTATCTCGATGGGGCTGCTTTTAGGCCCATTCTGTGAAACCTGTCCAGCTAGGCAGCTCTTCTGGAAACGTCCCCTAGGGCCAGCTTTTCAGATAGCTTTTTCAGAACAACACGATTGCGCTTGAGCACCGTTGAGCGTTCCCACCCATATTTTTTGCATACTTGGGTGAATTTGCCCCCACCAGCCTTGCACATGACCTCGTATTGCAGGGCTCGGCGTGCGTCGATGTCGTCAATCAGAGCCCACCAGGTCATCGCCTCTTCTGCCCTGGCTATCTCTTGAGCGCTGCAGATCCGTTGACGCTTTACCTTCCTGATCATGTTCGGGTCCGGCCAAGACGCCCACGAGGTACGGGGGCCATCACCTCGGCCCGTAATGGCATTCACTTCGACTGCCTCGACCAGTCGGACCAGCACTTCTTCTAATTTGAAATTCGGCAAAAAAGCCTCCTTTATGAATCTACTCAGCCCAGTTCCCAATGAAATTTGGGAGATGTAGCTGGTTCGAAATCTTTCAAATCAGATTGGTTTTTGGTTGGCCAGCGCTTGTGCAAATTGACCGCTCTATGAAACAGACGCGCAAGGGCAGAAACTAGTGGCCGACCACGACTAAAACTCTCTGCTACTATTCTGGCCTATCAAGCTGATCAAGCTTGTCCCAATCGAATATTAGCACACGTTGATTGGGGCTCACACGAAGGTAAAGTGTCTCAACAAAGATAGGATGGATTGCAAATTCTATATTTTTCATAACTGCTTCAGAGTCAAATGGGAGCTTATGTTGCTTCGCCATAAAATCGAAGTTGAACCCGTTATGGATTGCTCCAGCACCAGCCTGACGCCTACTTCGAAACCCGATAAAACCAATATAGTAAAGAAATTCCACCTTCTCATGAAATGCATTCAAATTTGAGTCGTGGTGATAAAACTCAAAATCCACTCCTCCGATTATGTTCCTTAGATCACGAGACGAAAGAACCTGTTCCACTCCCATAAAAAGCTTTAGAACCTCTTCAATATTCGTCCAAGTATCTCGGAGTTCTCCAATAAACTCAAATTCAACAATCCGTTGAGCCTCCTGGGATATGATCTCTCGGATTGGTTCGGTTACGTCACGCGCACCGCGTTTTTTCATAGACTCCAGATAAGACAATATTGATGAATAGTGTATCAAAACGTCCCGCGGCCTGAAAAGTGTATGCCGCAAAACATACAGAAATAGGTCCATCTTTATTTTTTTACTACCTAACAACACATGAGAGGTCGAAGGAATCTCTGGACAAGCAATGCGACGGCAACTTTCAAATCGAGCTAGAGCATCCTTATGCTGGTGTTTCCTAATTTTTTCATCAGAAACGTCGTACAGAAGCTGAATACGTTTTCGTAACATTGTGACTAACTCTTTCGGTTGCCACCTAATTTCCTCAACGGTTTCTGAGGATACTGAATCCCTCTGTACTCTGCGGATTTCTTCAATCCGATCGAAAGGTAAGACAACCAGAAACTTTACTCTTCCGAAAAACTCAAAAATATCTAATTCTTCGGACAGCCGGTCAGGACGAATAGTTTTATTTACGAAGAGCACCAGAGAACCTAGCCAGTTTACCTCTCGCTCAGATCTCCTTGATCGGATTTGGCTGGACATCTTCGCATCAAACTTGCGATAGCTTTGTATTTCTGTATCAAATCTATCGAGACAGAATAGAAATCTCTTATTTCCGTTGGCATAAATCCCAGATTTCAACTTGGAAAATTCAGCACCAAATAGATCGGTGAGAAACATTCTGATAGAGATGCTCCTGAGCACATCTTGCCTAAACCGAGCCTCATCAACTGAATTCGCATTGTCTACTGCACGCTGGATATAATGCCGGGATGCGGCTACTGAATGATCGAACAACGCAGCGTAGCTAAAGTCCTCGACGCGCTCTGAGTCCGAGATTAGTTCGTCCAACTGCTTGGCACTGAAACTAGAATTTAAGTACCGCCCTGCCCCTCCCAAATACTCATTACCGGCCTTTTTCTCCGAATAAATAATACTCACTACCATGCTAAACGAAACAAATGCCGACCAAACAAAATCGAAAAACTTCACATCAAGATCAATATAACGGAAATCACCTTCAGACTGATTGAAACTAGTATTCTGTATTAATCCATGTAGATTCCAATCGTTTACCGATACGTCGATTACAGGAAAGTAGTCTGAAGCTTGCGCTTCATGCTCTCTAATCTGTACGAGAGTGGTTTTTCCAGCACCCTTTCGACCACTGATAAGCCCAACGTTGCGGTTCTTAAGACGCTTGGAAAATCTTGTTTTCGTGAAGTACCGGTTGAGAAAGCTTTCTGCGTCATAAATGCCATGCTCGTATTTCGTCTGAAGGATCTCTGCAACCGACCGAGTGTCATCAACTGCAGGCTCTTCAGCCTCCAGCATTCGAGAAAGGTTCCTCTTCATCCCCTTCAAGACGCTTTCGGAATTGATTTCCTCATGCGCCAATAGAGCGCTAGCAATTTTGTCGAGAGTTCCTGCATATCTGACTGATAACTCTGAAGCCAAAAATGGGGCACCGTGCTTAGCTCCATGAGCAATGAACCCACCCAAGTTCGCCACAATTGGATTGCGTACCATCAATAAATCTGGGATTGAATTACTAATACTATCACCAGACCAAAGAACTGGTATTAACTTAGGCTTTACGCCCTCAATTCGACCATTTAAACGAGTTACGATCGTATCATATTCTTGAAATGCACCTGAATTATGTGCAGTATTATTTATTCTTTCCTTGTATCCAGGGCCAAACAATCCGAGTATACACTTGCACTGCACCAATCTTTCGTGCATGAATTCATGCAAGCTACTTCCGATCTCTTCATTGTAGTATGCATGGAATTTTATCTTCCCATCCACTCGCTTTTCGAGCTCGGTTATTAGTAACTTCACATCAATTTGACGTTTATCATCTTCACAAAATGTGACAAAGCAATCAATCAAACTCTCCTCCCCCATTTTTTTTCAAATTCAGTTGTGAGCACCACAGATTTTCTTTGGCACGAATTATTTTTGCTCATTTTTGACTGCGAAGTCCGTCAACCTAGCAGTCATATCACTTAAAGTCACAACCTCGCAAATTTGCAAACGTGCAGTAGTTTTTTCGACGTTCGTGGGCCAAAGCTCGTGTTTACTATCTCTCGCACTTCGCGTTTCTGGAGTGATGCCCACCCAAATATTTCGGCCAGGCACAAGCCAACCCCGCCTCCACCAACTCCATCCCAATATCGACTAATCGACCACGGGAAAATACGTCCCTATTCAGGCATTCGAATCCGGTGCACCATTTCAGAAAGAAAGCCAGCTGTTCCCTTGGGTGTTCTTGGCAGGTTCAGAATTTCAACCTGCTTTGAAATAACGCCGTCTTTTCCGAAGTGATATTTCTCAGCTGCAATTGCCAAAATACCGAGGGATCTAGAGAGGTCTGGAGTTGTCTTCCCCGAACCAATGCTAGAGTATTTCATACACAGGTTCATGAAAAACATTCGGGTCGGTAGCTTCCGAATCTTGAAGATATAAAAATCGATTTCCGCTTCTTCAATTATCACTCGAAAAACGTCTGGGTACTTTTTCCGAATGAATTCTAATTGAATATTGATGTCTCTTATCGCTTGCGAAAGTTCAGACATTCACGCCCCCATTATTTTATGCAACGCCCCGACTTGAAGTAGTGCTTTCCTGAGTATTTCTCCCATGCACAGGCGTTGCCCGCTTCCACCAGTTCCCCTGCGATATCCTCCCCGTCCACAAAGCACTGCGCCACAAAGCGGTCGTACGACTTCTTACGTGATCGCCCATCGCATGGCGTCCCCTCGCCCACCGTTCGGCATTGCACGGTTTTCCCGGCAACCAGCGTCTCGGTGTACTGGGTCGCTTCTCTGTAGCCCCTCTGGCCCTTTTCTGGCGTATCGACGCCGCATAGGCGTATCCGAACCAGCGGCCGGCTTAGTTGAAACGTGTCGCCGTCGATCACCCTGGCCACCTTGCTTGTCCATTCTTCAGCATTTGCGCTGGCGGTCAGCAGACACAGGATCGCGGCAATTGTGGCTCTGAGCATTCGTTTCCTCGAGAAAAGGCTGTCTCTGAGCAAGAGTTGCACATGACTGCAAAAACACGCAACCTGTCATTGTGAAGGGAGGTTGCAATTGTGGTCAGGTTTCTTTTGGCTCTAACTATGTTGGGTGCGTTGATTGCTCCAACCCAATCTCAATCAGGCTGCCATCCTAGCTATGACCCATGTGTGCTATTTGCGCTGGATGTTGATTGCGCAGGAGGCCGTGGAGATGGCCCCGAATACGTGGCAGGCCCTATTAGAGTCAAAGGACCTGACGTCTATGATTTGGATCGGGACAACGATGGTATTGGGTGCGAACCTCAGGACATTTTTCATCAAGCCGCCTTCGCCCCAACAAGCCGATCCCCCTCATACGCCAGCAGCACCGCCATCGTAATCGTCGGCAGCCCCCCAAGCCGGACGTTCGGTGTTTCTCGGTCCTATCTGCAATGCAGCCGTTCACTGCAGGCTGATCTAATGCCTTGAAAGGGCGGACAGTGGACCTTCGTTGCTTGGGCAATGAACTCTGTCAGTCGGCTTGAAAGAAGCCGTTCGCGGGGCGGCTTGACCGAAGAAGCAGGTGCCAACCGAGAAAAGAACGCTGCTCGACAAGAGCAACTAAGTAGTCAAAGATCACAGCAACAAACGATTTCGGAGCAGAAACGTGTACTTGCGAAAATCCTTGATCTTACAGAGCGGCCCGATTGAAGACCTCCGGCTCGACTTCGATTTTCACGGAAACGGCAACCCAAAACCGATGGTCATCGTGGGAAAGAACGGTTCTGGAAAATCGAATTTTCTTTCTTACGTGACAGATGCGTTAATCGAGATTGCCGCCAAGAAGTTTGCAGACGTAGCGCCGCCATATGCATCGGGCCAAGGTCATCACTGGCATCGAACCATTGGACGAGCTACAACAAGATCCGGAAGCGCATACGAGCTTGCTCTTCTGGAATTTTCTCATGAGGATGAGGTCCGTCTTTATGTTAGTAAAGGCGGGAACCTTCAGCGAGATGAAGTAGCAGACAAAGTTACCGACTTTGCCAATCCGAATTGGGAGACCGAAGGTTCTCACAAATCGGTCTCAGGTCCTCGCGGAACAATAGATTCGGTCTTCTTGTCGGGATGCTATGTCAGTTTTCCTACTGGCCGTCAGGAGACAACATACTGGTCGGGCATGTCGAAAGACAGAGACATCTCTGACTTTGAGGATCGGTTCGCCCGATTCCTTCGCAAACCAATCTCTGTTGAGTCTACGCTACATGATTTTCGCACTTGGTTGGTTGATGTTGTCATGGACTGTATGGTTGATGCAATTCCCATCCTTCAGCACTTCGAGGCCCATGCAGATCGCAACCAATTACCTGCATCTCTGCCGTTAGCTGCACAGAACGTCAGTGCGCTGGAGAACGTAAATGCAGTCCTGGGACATATCCTTCGAGAACCTAGTGCGAGAGTTGTTCGCGTGGGGCGTCTAGGCAGGTCCCGCAAGTTGATGATTTTTCGGGAGAATGAGTTGCTAATTCCTGGGCTCGATGCGTTATCGGCGGGGCAGGCTATGCTGCTCAGCATATTTGGAACAATACTGCGATATGCGGATACCGGCACCGGTCCACAGCCAACACAAGAGATGACAGGGATTGTCCTCGTCGACGAGATTGATGCGAATCTGCACGCCGATTTGCAACATGATGTCCTTCCCAAACTGATCACCTTGTTTCCAAAAATTCAGTTTGTGCTGACGGCACATTCCCCGCTTTTTCCACTCGGGTTGGAGAAAGCTTTTGGTGACGACAACTTCACCTTGGTCGAATTGCCGGCGGGTACTCAGATCACAGCGGAAAGGTTCAGTGAGTTCGTTAACTCGTTCGAATACCTGCGAGCAACGAAAGCGTTCGATGATCATGTTCTCGAGAGAGCAGCGGCAGTCGAACGCCCTCTTGTTCTTTGCGAGGGGCAGACAGATCCCAGGTATTTGAAGACTGCTGCCGAGCTGCTCGATTTCCAGAGGCTCAACGAGCAGGTCGACTTTGACTGGATTGGAGTGCTTGCCGACGGCCAAGCGAGGGATGGTGGCGAGGGGAAACTCCGACAAGCGCAAAAGACGCTAGAGAATAATCCAGGTCTTCTCCAATTCCACACACTGCTATTGTTCGACTGCGACCAAGCCGATCAAGAAATTGACCACGGGCTTCTGCATGTTCGAGTGATGCGCCAGAATGCCGAGGATGCGAAATATGACGTTGGGATCGAAAACCTGTTGCCTTCGGCCGTGTTCGAAGACCCGTTCTATTCTGAGTCTCGCCACGAGAGGGGAACTAAGACGGTTGTGACGACCGATCTCAACAAGGTTCAACTGTGCGACTATCTTTGCAACGAAAAACGTGATCCCGCCGACTTCGAAAAGTTCAGACCTGAATTAGAACGGATAGAAGCGTGTCTCTTTCCCGAGGACTGAGAGAAATGCCATTTGCATCACCGCAGCATCGCAGATCGACGCCCTATGACAGCAAAGGGCCGGAAGCGCCAACGTTAGCACTATCGGCCAATGTCGGTTTCGCACTTCTGCATTGCCCCCTCACCTCAAGGCCTCGCCCTCTCACGCAGCCTCCTTCGCCTCTTGCTCGGCTATCAGCCGATTGACTTCGTAGGACAGCAGAACCGCCGTGGTAACGGTTGGGGCCGAGGCGTTTGCCTGTTTGGCGCTCTTCAAAAGAGCATCCAGATCGATCCGGTCGAACAGGTCCAGAAAGTCCGCCCGCTTCAAGAGATCGGGCTTGTTTAGCACCAGCCTGGACACAGCCGTGAAGCAGGCCGCTTGCCAGTTTCCCCGGTTCTTGGTCGTGTTGATCAGCCCAAACACAAGCCGCAGGTGCTCCGGCCCGTGTTTCTTCAGGATCGTTTGGCAGGTTCGCCGGGCGCGGCTTTCGTGCCGTCCACGCGGTTTAATCGTGTGGTCCACGAAGTGAACGCCAAACTCGGCGGCGATACGGTCTACATGCCCTCCGGAAGCCATCAGGAACCTACTTTCTGCAGCGATGCGAAGGCTGCTTCTGCTCTGTCTTTTGCGGATTTAGGCTTTGGCTGCGGCGCCTGTCCTCTCGCCGGCTTCTTTTGCAGCCGCACGATCTTGTTCAGGACGCGGTTTTCCAGTGTCAGGAGCCAGTTTCTCGCGCACTGCAGGCGCAACTCATCTTCAATCGTCGCATTCGGCCTGGCTGCCGCTCTCTTGCGGATTTCAACCTGCCTCTGGGCTTCTTCTATCTGCTCTTTGAGGTGATCCATTGTCTTTGCCCCATTCTTGTTTTTGTTTTGTTCTGGCAGCGCTTTACGCCTGCCCTATCGACTTCCAGAATGCGATGGTCTGGCTAATCCGACCTTCCATGTCCGGCGCGTAGCAGATGAACGGCAGTTCCAAGTCCTGGAACCCTTTCCGCCTCTGCTGGTGAAGCTTCAAAACCGCGTCGTATTTCACCGGGTCATTGGCCTTGAACACGATCCGCAGGCCGCAGACGCCGAAGTCCATCAGCCGCCGCTGGAACTCCCCCGCCTCATCGACCAGCTCTTGCAGGAACTCGTGAACCTCAGCGATGGCCGGGGCGAACTTGCGGCCCTTAGGGATGCCGTTGACCGGGCAAGCCGCGATCAACCCGGCTTCAACCGGATAGCTCTGGAACACGGCAGACATGCCAGCCGCGAACGTCTTCGGGTCGTGCAGGTCCGAGGCCCGGTAGAGCCCGATCAATCCCCGTGCCATCCACGAAGCCTGTTCAGCCATTGGCCTACCCTCGCCCTTCAGAGCGGCCGAAAGAGCCCTCAAGGTCAAGAACTGGTCCGGCGTTGGCGGAACCATCGTCGCCCCAAGGGTGCGGGCCATCTTCAGCAGCCCGGATCTCCCGCTGCAGCTCGTCAAAAGCGTTTGCAAGCTTTTCGCCGTTTGATCGATTGCCCACCGGTCGGCCACGGCCTGCGGGTTTTCGCTCCGCTGCATTGCGGCACCAGTTGCGCCATGTCGCATCCCAATCGAGCTTGGAAGCTTTGGCTCCAGTTGCTGAAATCCAGTAGTCTCGGAATTTGTTGGCCTCATGCCGCACCTCGTCCGTTGTCAGGCCGCAAGCCTGAGCGTCTTGGATGTTTCGATTTGAAAGGGTCCAGTGAGGGGGAAGCCGGGTTCCCCTTTTTTGGGAACCTTTAGGTTCCTTTTTATCTGGTTCTGGTTCTGGTTCTGGTTTAACGCGCGTTAGTTCAGCGGTCGCTTTTGTTAAGCTGTTGTTTTTATTAGATCGAGAGCCGTTTTCACGGTTTTTATCTCGCAGTTTCGACAGAGTTTCGAGCTGTTTTAGCGCGCGATAATTCGTCAGAAACTCGCCTGAAACGACGATTTTATCTGCCGCAATCAGCTTCTCGCGGATGCTCTTCCACTTGCGAATTGAGCAGCCGAGAAGCCCTGAAATGTATCTTGCATCATCCGGCAGATCGCCACCCTGCATGTAGATCAGATCCAGTATCACCCGGTAGGTGCACTTGACCTCGAACTCCATGCCAATGGTGCCTTCGATGAAGTCACGCGGATAGGCTTTGTAATATGGAAGCCCGTTCACGCGGCGACTCCACAGCACAACTGAGCCGTGTTATGGCGGATGGTATGAAACTCTATCGCCAAAACATTGCTGTTGTGATTTTCTCGATAACTTTGCTGACAATCGTCGTTGGTGTTTTCCTGACATCCACTGATTGGAACGAAGGACGCGCATTGCAATGGATAAGCGCGTTGAGTGGCTGGGTTGCAGGCATTTTCGCAGCAATAACGGCTGGCGTTCTGATAAGTCAGATGAAGACAATGCGAAAGCAGCTTGCTAATCAGGAAGCACAAACAAATTTTGTTACGGGCAACCTTCCACCCGAATTTTACCCCTACACGCCTGAAAATGAATTCGCACTCGAGTTTCGCCTCGAAAATAATAGCATCAGATCCGTCAGAGAAGGCGCAATCGAAGTGCTGCGTCCTTCCCAAATCCAACCGCAGCTGTTTGATCATGGCCGTGAGATTGACTACGCTGATACCTACAATGACGCGACAATGTTCATCTGCGATTTGCCTGGCTGGTACAACCGAAACGCAGCTTCGCCATACACAATAATTTCGCTCTGCTTTGTTGATCAAGCAGGAGAAACTTTCAGAGGTTCGGTAGAGCTTAGAATTAGGCTCAAGATGTCTGGGGACGACGATTTCTCTTTTGAACGAGTGATTGAAGTCGACCTCGACAAATGGCTCCCGTGAAATTCTCGTTGATGAACAATCTCCTACGGAAGTCATCAAAAACGCCGCGAAACTGCGCCTACCGCCCACCGGTGGCTGCAAGAGCCTTTCATGCCAAATCTGCTTCATCCCTCCACCCTCTCCCCGCGAAGGATCACGAGCGTTCGGGAAGCCTGATCCAGCAGTGCATCAAGCCGTTTGATGCATTCCTCCTGCTCTTCCGCTGTAAGCTTTCCATCCGCATAGGCATCCATGACCGAGCCGGTTGCCTCACCGAAGGACTTCATCAGATCGGATAAAGACGAGAGTGTGCTGGTATCCCCCCGGCAGGCCGTTCTGCGGACCAGATCGAACCCGGCCATGTCGGCCAGCACTTTGGTGACCGGCGGAACCCGGCCGCTCTCGACTACGTCAGCTTCAAGCTCCGCAATTGCCTTGACCGGCAGAAAGCGCCGGTCCTGGCCCTCAATCGTCGTGCAGCGCTGGATTTGATAGGCCTGCTTGTAACCGGTGATCTCAAGCGCCCTCACCGGCCCTCCTGCCAGTTTCACAAGGTCTTTGCTGGCAAGCGACAGGCGGTCGTATTCTTCGCGGCTCAGATAGTCCATGGTGCTGTTATTCCATCCTCACAACCGTGAAGGTCTTTTCTGGAGTTGCTAAATCCGGGGCATGGATGAGAAACAAACACCCCGTAGGCTTTGGCTTGTTGCTTCTGGAACCCGGCGCTCCGATGGCTTAGCTGACAGGCTCAGAAAGCGTCGGATCAGGTTGGTGTGGAACTGCGACGCAGAACCATGTGGCTCCGAAAGCTCACCCGAACGAAGGGCAAGCAGTAATGACTTCGCGCCCTACTAGGCGGCGGCATTGCCTTCGGTATCCTGCCGAGCGGCGACGTTCGCGGCATAAATCTCGTTGGGCTCTGTGCCAGCCAGATCCGCAAAAATGTCCCAGTATTTTTCCGGGATGCCTGCAGACGGCCACTTGTACGGGCCCCACTTCGACAGCTTCAGTTCGCGGGCGTTCGCTTCCTCGACGATCTTCTCTGCGCCACCTGCGCTATCGATAAGTTCAGCGATGGTTCTTTCTTCTAACATCGGGCAAACAGCCTTAAATATGGATTTAAATTCCAATATTGGTATTGGCGATTTTTTCCAACCTGTCAATTCCGAATTGGAATATCTTTTGGAAATGACTTGGAACAACCGAATTGTTGAACTTCGGAAAGAGAAAAAGCTCTCGCGCGCCGAGCTGGCACGGCGGGCCGATGTGAATTATGACGCGCTCAACAAGTCGGAACGTGGAGAGGTTGAGCAGCCGCGCGGTGACTTCCTTGCACGGATTGCTCAAGCCCTCGGTACTACCGAACAGTTCCTGCGATATGGCAGCGAAGGCGGCGGAGAGCAGACAAAGATCACCCCGAGAGGTCTGGTTATCCGCGGCGAAGTAGCTGCCGGACTTTGGCTTGAGGCTGACCTTTTCGAAGGCGAAAAGGAAGAGCGATCAAACCTTTTTGGCGGTGATGAGCGCTATCCAGCCGACGCTCAATACCTGCTCCGCATCAAGGGCGAGAGCCTCAACCGGATCGCCCAGGATGGCGATTTGATTTTGTGCGTCGACTACCTTCAGGCCGGGTTTGAAATCAAAGCTGGTGACCTGATCGTTGTGGAGCGGTCCCGTGATGGTGGGCACACACTTGAACGCACAGCAAAGCGCATCATCCGGCACAATGGAGAAATCGAATTGCGCCCTGAATCTAATGATCCGCGTTTTCAAGAGCCAGTAATCTACGACGAACACAGCGAGGAAGCTTCCGAGGTTCGCATTTTAGCGAAGATTATCGGGGTATTCCGCCAGTTTTAGCTTCGTTGGGAGGACGCTATGAAGTGGTCGATAGTCGTCGTTTTGGTATCTGGCCTCTACGATTCAGGCGCAGGCGGCGGCACTGTTACCACCAACACCTCATTTGATACTCTCGAGGAATGCTCGATCGAGGCTGGCGCCTATATCGATGATTGGCGAGCAGCATATAAAAGGATTGAAGACGTCAAAAAACAGCGGATGAGGTCTTTGACCAATTCCGTTAACGAGCAATACAGCGACGAGAAGATCGACGCCATCGAAGATGCAATCAAGACGAACGTGCCAAATCGCGAGGATGTTCCTGCATTTCTTCGTAAAATCGGCGAAGAAGATCTGGCCAAAATTTCGGAGCAGATGGACACTCTCAAGTCCTGGCGTCCAGATAAGCAAGCACGCCTGGCGAATGATGCCGAGGCTGTCTGCATTCCAATAACCGACTGATCTGTCGCTACACTCTAACTCATTTGTCTGTAGATTGGAGGGTGAGGAGTTCCACGCGCGATAGCCCCTCCCCTGACAAACCCAGAAGACGGGGAATCCATGACCTGCGTCAGTCGACCAGAGCCGGGAATGGGATACGTACGCCAGAACGCCTTTCGGCTATTCCGTCCTCTGTTTCTTGCAGCACCGCAGGACTTTCGACCCTGGCGCTTGTGATTTTCATCCGGCAGGGAATTGCACCCCGTCTCTGCGATTAAAACATAGCTCCCCAGAAACCCCTCCGCCGAGCATAGTTGGATTTTATTTCCATTTTATATTGACACCTCCCAGATTTGGATTTAAATTCCAATTCGTCAGCACAGGAACGAAGACGGCACCCCGCCAGATCTTCCGCAAAGCTTCAAGAGGAAAAACGCCCATGTCTCTCAACACAGACACCACCTTCTTTTCGATCATCTGCGACCTCGACCAGACGGTCTATGCGCAGGAA
Organism: uncultured Roseibium sp.; assembly: GCF_947496995.1. Lineage (GTDB taxonomy): Bacteria > Pseudomonadota > Alphaproteobacteria > Rhizobiales > Stappiaceae > Roseibium. The sequence continues at coordinate 1,896,361 of NZ_CANMFD010000001.1, read as the reverse complement.
CTCGACGTTGAAGAGATGCGGTTCAACAAGATCGTTGAGGACATCCGGGACGGCCAGATTGAGAACGTGAAAGCGGTCTTTGAATTCAATCCCGCTGAGGGCTGGTCGAACGACATCACCGCCGACGTGATGGCGGCTGCATTCCCCGAACAGGACGAAGACGACGGTTACAGCGACTACCATGCTGAGCGGATTACCGGCGCTGTTGCTGGTGTTGAGCATCGGATGGCGGCTTGAGCCGCCTCTCTTTGCCGCCGCAACTTCGCGGCGTGTCCTATAGGGGTTTTAGCCTGCTGCATTCCGCACTTTCCCATGCCGGATTGGCTGCAATGCTCCTTCTGGCCCTCACCATCTTGAGCCACTTCCGACACTGACCGAATTGCAGCGGGTTTTCCTCCCCGCTGCATACCCTCCCCCGGCTGGATCATGCGGCGCCAGCCGGGGGCAACGAAAAGCCCGAAACCGGGCACTGACCATCCTCCCACCAACTGGCCGGATCTTCCGGCCCCTTTTTCAAACTGCCTATGGCGGTTTCAACAAGGCGACTCCGGAGTTCCCCAAATGGATTTCAATTTGGTCTTGATGACAGACGACGGCGAGCAGCGCCGCTTCTTTTGCGAGAACGGTTTTGTCTCTCGCGTTGTTGCGGCTGTGTTCGCCGAGAACCGGGCGGACGCTGAACGGGTCTGCAAAATCCTGAATGAGCATGCAAAGCGCTGCGAGCGATGCCATGATTGAAGCGATTGAGTGGGATGGTTCAACAATCACTGAACCCGGCGTCTATACCGGCATCGATCTGGCCGACTATCACGGCAAGCTGGACCTTCTGGATGCGCCGAGCGTTTCCAAGTCGTCCCTAAAGCATCTGTTTCCAGCCCTTGGCGGCAGCCCGAAGCAATTCTGGCATCTTTGGAAGCACAATCCGAACCACATCACGCTCAAGCCCACCAAGGCGCTCAATATGGGCCGGGCCGTTCATTCGCTCATGCTCAACGACGAGGTCTTTGCGGACAACTTTTCAGTTCAGCCGGAGAGCTATGAGGACATCAAGACCGGTGCGGAAAAGCCTTGGAGCAACAACGCCAAGGTCTGCAAGGCATGGACGGAGGCACAGGAAGCGGCCGGCAAGGCTGTTGTCACCCTTGAGCAGATCGAGAAGATCAAGCGGATGGCGGAAGACGCTGCCCGCGATCCCATGGTGCAGCAGGGCATTCTGAACGGCTCTGTTGAGCGCTCGATGTTCTTCAAGGATGCCAAAACCGGCCTTTGGTTCAAGTCCCGTCCGGACAACGTGGCGATAGACGGCTTTTACGCCGACCTCAAAACAACCTCTTCCATGGATGAGCGTTTCATCCGCCGTCAGATCAAGGACAATGGCTATTTCGTTCAAGGCGGCGGCGTAAGGCGCGCGGCCCGAGAGCTTGGCCTGCCCTTTGACAGCTTCTGGAATGTCTACGTCTCCACCGGCGACACACCGGACACGCAGTCCGTCGAGTTGGCCCCGGAAGATCTGGAGCTTGGCGAAGCTGTCATTCGCAAGGGCCTCGACACGATTGCCCGGTGCATGGCGTCCGGCTTCTGGCCGGGAGCCCGCCCCTTTGAGGCCCGCCCCGTCCGCATCGGTGATTGGGACCGGGAAGCCATTGAGCAAGACCTTCAAACCCCGCAACTGGAGCAAGCCGCATGAGCCAGACTTCACAGCTACAGCAATACAGCACATCCGCAGCGCAGGTTGGCATTGCGTCCGACCAGGGCGCGAAGATCGCCCCGCAGAACCTTTCCGAAGTTGTCCGTTTCGCCGAGGTCATGTGCCGGGCTGACATCGCCCTGCCGAAGCACCTTCGCGGCAATGCCGGTGCCTGCATGGCTGTCGCCCTTCAGGCCATGGAATGGGACATGTCGCCCTTTGCGGTCGCCTCAAAGTCCTATGCGGTAAACGGACAGATTGCCTATGAGGCGCAGCTCATCGCCGCCGTGGTCAACACACGATCCGGCATTCAGGGCCGCTTGCGCTATGCCTTCGAAGGTGAAGGCGACAAGCTCACCTGCACCGTGACCGGAACACTGGACGGGGAAGAGTACAGCTACCAGTCGCCGCCAGTCGGCGCGATCACCACCAAGAACTCTCCCCTCTGGAAGACCGACCCGCACCAGCAGCTTGGCTACTACTCCGCCCGAGCATGGGCGCGCAGATACACGCCCGAGGTTCTGCTTGGTGTTTATGACCGGGAAGAGGTTCAGAGCTTTCAGGGGCCTGATAACGCGGTGGATGTCACCCCGAGCGGTGCGCAACGCCTTGCAGCCAAACGCGCTGAGCTGGCTGAACTGCAGGAGACAGAGCAACAGCCAGCCGAGCCGGAAGAAGGCTTCAATCTGGATTTGGTGGAATGGGTCGCCTCAGAAGCAGCGAAGGACAGCGAGAACACGGAGAACAAATCATGAATCACGACATCGTTCTGTGCCCTGGCACCAAGCGCTCCCGCCCCATCGTGATCAAGACCGAGACAAGAACGGCTCTCGACCACCGCTGCAAAAAGGCCTCGTGGAAGAACCCGCAAGGCGGACAGCGGGTTACAATCACCCTGCCCCGCATCGATGCATTGAAGGGAAAGCAAGCCTGATGGGGTTCCAGTTCTTCAATCCCCATGCCCGGACAGCGTTCACGCTGGACCCGAGCGGCAAGGTCCACAAACGAATCAAAGATGAAGAGCATCTGGCCTTCATCCGGCAACTGCCGAGCCTGATATCAGGCATTCAGGGCTGTGAGGCCTGCCACGTCCGCTACGGCGATCCGCGCCACCGCAAGCCGAGAACAGGTAAAGGGGTGAAACCGGATGATGCGTGGACGGTGCCATTGACGCCAGAGGAACACCGCCTCCAGCACAGCATGAACGAACAGGCGTATTGGCAGAGCGTTGGGATCGACCCGCTTGAGGTTGCCATTCAGCTCTATGCCGTCTCCGGAGACATCGAGGCGGGGCGCGCCATTATCATGAAAGCTAGGAATGAAACCAAATGAACGATCAAGAGATGCAGTTCCTTCCAAAGTGCGAGCACCTAGCCGCAAAAATGATCGATCAATTGGATCTCGCCACAATGGTCTTGGACACATCCGAACGTCGGGCAGTCTTTCAAGGTGCACTTATTGTGTGTGCCAGGACTGCCATCAAGCGTGCGCTGAAGACAGATCCACTCCTTGCTCAACGCCTTGCCGCTTCCTTCAACGAAGGTATCGATCTAGCACTTAGAGAAACTGACTAATGGCTCTACCGGAAAATTGGGACGAAGACACTCCAATCACGCTTGCAGAGGCCTGCAAGGTGCTGTTTCGCGGGGCCATCAAGCCCGCAACTCTGAAGGCAGAGGCAGAGCGTGGAAAACTTGTGCTGGAAAAAATCGGCCGCGCGTATTTCACTACACCCAAAGCAATTCGCGAAATGAGAGAGCAATGCCGCGTCCAAGAAAAGCCCCAAGACTCTGGTTCCGCAAAGAAAGAAGCGGCACCGGTCAATGGCTCATCCTCGACGGATCAAAGCAAGTTCGCACAGGCTGCGCTTATGAAGACACTGCAGGGGCTGAACAGCAGCTCCAAGCCTACCTCGCGCAAAAATACCAACCAACCAACAGCCTCGATCCTCGAACTATCCCAGTCGCGGACGCGCTGAACTTCTACGCCACTCATCACATTCCGACTTTGGCCAACCCAAAAAACGAGGGCTACATCCTGAAAGCCCTTGTTCCTTTTTGGGGGGAGCTCTTTCTAAGCGATGTCGCCCGCTCAAACAGCAAGCGATACGCAACCGAGCGGTTCGCGACAGGCGTAAAGCCCGGAACTGTCCGCCGCGAACTCAAGGCGCTACAAAGCGCAATCAACATGTACGTTGAAGACCGGGAAGTGCCGTTCGTCTGCCGGATGGAGTTTCCCCGCGCCGGCGAATCGCGTTTGCGCTGGCTGACCAGATCAGAAGCCGCCGCATTCGTTCATGCCGCAAGGCGCAGAGGCAATCACCACATTGCCCGCATCATCCTGATCGGTATCTACACCGGCACAAGAATCGACGCGATCAAGCGCATGCAATGGTACCCGAACCCGGCAAGCGGCTATTTCGATCTGGACGAAGGCGTGATGTATCGGAAAGGCTGGGAGGAAACCAGCACGACGAAGCGACGCCCGAGCGTCCACATCTCCGATAGACTGCTGCCGCATTTGAAGCGTTGGAAGCGCCTGGACGCCAACCTCCCCTGGGTCATCCACTATGAGGGCGAGTCTGTGACTTCGGTCAAACGGGCATGGCGCAACAGCCGGGCCGACGCTCAACTCGGCGCCGAGGTAGTCCCGCATACGTTACGCCACACAGCTGCGAGTTGGGGCATTCAGAACGTTGAATCAACACAGGAACTTCAAGCTCTGGCAGACTTTCTGGGCATGTCATTGAAGATGTTACTTGAGGTCTATGGTCACCTGAATCCGGCGCACCAAAAATCTGCGGCGGCAGCGATTGGTCGTAGGCCAACGCAAAATTTGGGAATTTTTTCAAAATCTTGATAAGTGTGGATCCTGAAACCAATAGCAGCACGCTGTCTAGAGACATCATAAAGATAGAATATTGGATTCCCGGAAAGTAAACTCCTCAAAATTGAATATTGCTACAATGAGGTCAGAGTAAATGCTAAGTGAACTTGCAAATTTCCTAGGCTTCTCTGGCGTAGCAAGCGCAATTGTTCTTTCAGTTATCGCCTTGTTCTGGAAAGGTGATGACTTATTTTCAACAGAATTCAAAGACGACATTGCGCTTGCTCTACTTTGCTTAAAAGCACCATCTGACTCCAATAGCTGGACAAAAATATACGTAAAAGTTTTTGAGAAAATATTTGGATCACGCCACCTAAGCTGGAAATGTATTTTAAACTCAATACTATTTTCAACTTTTTTCTACCTTGCTTGCCTTTATACGATTATTTCTCTATTTGGAGCTGACGTCGGAGGCATAGAAGAAGATGACTTCTATATAGCTATCTCAATTTCCTTATTATTCGGCATCCCCATAAATCTATTTGGCGACTACTTATCACTATGGCAGACTCGAATATTTCTGAAAATACTTTCAGGTTCTAAATATATATTAATTTCAACTATTTATTTATTTATTGACTTTATGCTATCGGCACTACTGTTTGTGATAATTTTTTCATTTGCTTTATCTCTTCTTCAAGATCCGCCGCATCTCGTACCTCATTATCTTGTTTTGTTCTGGTTTAAGACTAACCCAGCCTTGCAGGCTATGGTGATTAGCGCATTAGTGCCATCACTTTGGCTATGGTTCTATTTTATTGGAGTGACACTACTGCGAGCAGCTTCGCAGTCTCGTCCTCTGTTAATTTTCTTGCAATACGCCTTGCCAATTGAAAGCCGACCAGTTCGATCTATTGGGATCGTCGCAAGTTTAGTGACTGGTGTGCTATTCGTGATAGTTGCGGGTCTAGGGGTACATAGTTCTGAGAAAGCGAATGGCGTGCCGATTGTTCCAGAAATCACGCCTGAACTCCCCATAACTCCGGAACTTACGCCCGACCTTCCGGTAGTTCCAGAGCCAGTGCCAGACCTTCCGGTAGTTCCAGAGCCAGTGCCCGACCTTCCGGTAGTTCCAGAGCCAGTGCCCGACCTTCCGGTAGTTCCAGAGCCAGATTTTTATAACCTGTAGCGACCTGCTAGAGCATTTCCCGAGAAGTCTGAATCGTCTTGGATTCCGTTTGATCACGAATTGTGATTCAAACTGAGGGCTGGACAAGGAGGCCAGCCTTCATGACGCGACCTTTATCGATTGACTTACGCAAGCGTTTGATTGGTGCCGTTGAAAGTGGAATGTCCCGTCGGGCGGCGGCAGAGCGGTTTGGAGTTGGGGAAGCAACGGCAATCCGCTGGGTGGAACGGTATCGACGAACCGGCCGCATCGAACCCGAGAAGATGGGACCTCGTTCGCCGCGCAGTCCGCTCGAGGCATTTCGCGATGAGATTCTTGAGCTGGTGGAGGCGAGGCCCGATATCACTCTCGCGGAAATCGTGGACCATCTGCACGAGATATTCGGTCTGAGAACATCAACCAGTTCTGTTGATCGCTTCCTGGCCCGCAACGCCATCACGTTCAAAAAAAGACTGCGCACGCCAGCGAACAGGAACGCGCCGATGTGAAACTCCGGCGGGAGAGTTGGTTCGAGGCCCAGCCCGATCTCGACCCAGAGCGTCTGGTGTTCATCGACGAGACCGGCGTCTCCACCAAGATGGCTCGAATTCGCGGGCGTTCGCCGCGCGGTGAACGTTGTCGCGCACCGGTTCCGCATGGACACTGGAAGACGACGACATTCGTTGGCGCTTTGCGGTTGTCGGGGATCACAGCGCCCATGACGCTGGGAGGCGCTATGAATGGCACTGCATTCCTGGCTTATGTCGAGCAGGTCCTGGCTCCGACGTTGACGCCGGGGGACATCGTTGTCATGGACAACCTGCCTGCCCACAAACCCGTCGCGATCCGCCACGCTATCGAAGTCACAGGCGCGCGGTTGTTCTTCCTGCCGCCGTACAGCCCCGACTTCAATCCGATCGAGATGGCTTTCTCGAAGATCAAGGCCCTCCTGAAAAAAGCCGCCGCCAGAACCGTCGAGGATCTATGGGCGGCAACCGCGTCTGCGATAGATGCAGTCACGCCCGCAGAGGCGAGAAACTACTTCGCTGCGGCCGGATATGAACCGGAGTAAGTGGGAAATGCTCTAGTACCTGATCTGCGAATACTCGAAATATCCGGCACGAATACTCAACTAGACAGTCTAGCGAAAACCCAAGTGACAACTTCCGTACCGACGCAATGAAACTGCAATGAAACCCGCGAACAGACCGGAACATTTCTAGAACTTTCAAAAACAAAAACGGCTGTTTTCTGCCATTTCTGGCTACGCCCCACCCACTGGGGGTGAAGGGGTCGTCGGTTCAAATCCGGCCTGCCCGACCAAACAATCCAGATTTTTCCATCATGTCACCGACATCGGTATTGCCCGTGAAGACCCCTTGTCGTCATGTAGCGCTGTAACGCGCAACTTCGGTTGGCATTCAGTTTTTATTCAAAACCGGCCAAATTCAGGTCAAGCAGATCTCAGTGCCGAGATGTCCGCATTGCGCTTCAAATTCAGTCGCTCGTCCATATTCGTCTCGACCCTTGAAGCCGACGTTCATCGCGACGCAGTGAATTCACAGTTTGGGCGGGAAGCGGGCGTTTGCTGCAAGAGCATAAAATCTGTGTGGAATGAGAAGGAGCGGTCATTGACGCTAAATCGTCGTCGCGGTTTACTGGCTGCGATAAGAAGTATGAATTTTGAGACTGCTAATGTTTTTATGTATAGCTCTGTACTGATTGAAGGCGTCGTCCTTACCGTGAACGCTTTTGTACCACTCAAGAATTCCCTTTAACCGGGCTTCGTTTGCGTATGCCCATTCGAAATCACGCGACGCTCTATGAAATGCGGCTCGATACTCCTTTCGGGCAGGACCGGGAATTCTTGGTTTGTCCCCATGAGTCAGCAATCCAAGTGTTAATCTAGGCACCCCACGCGGATGGAATCGAGTTTTTGCAATATTTACTGCAAAACCATTGTGTTCGATAATCAAGGTCGCAAGCTGCGCCAGTTTAGGGTGATTGAAATTTTTATCTTTATAAAAGAACACGTCATCGCTGTAGCGTAGATATTTCATTTCCCAAGAGGTCGCGAGCTTCTTCATTTGCCGATCAAAGCGCCTCATGATCAAATTTGATATGGTGGGACTAGTCGGAGCTCCCTGCGCGATGCAGTTATTCCTTAATGACAATTGAGACAAAATATATGCGACGTTGTCGTTGAATCCTAAACTCTTATAGAGACCTACAACGCGCTGTCCCGTAATGCTGGGAAAAAAGTCCTTAATGTCCAATTTTAGGACTGCCTTGCCACCGCAGAACTCTTTAGCCGCGTGGTAAATGGATTTACCACTAACATACGAATAAGCGCATTCGCTCAATGGATATTTTTGGAGTATTTTTCGATTTATTGCTCGCTGAACACCTTTTAGTTCGCTGTAAGGAATATCCAAATTTCTGAATGAGAGTGGATTAGAGTTTTTAGGTATTCTAATTGTAGTATAAAAATTGTTTGGATTTTCAACGAGATAAAAAATGTGCTGCGGAGCAAAACCTATAAAAGAGGAAATGCCCACCAAATCTAAGCTATCCTCCGCAGCACTCATATCCTACTTCTTCTCTGTTTCGATTCATTTCAAACGATTTCTTAGGCGAAGAGCCTACGACTTCGTTTGGAATGAAGGCTTCTGCGTACTTTTCGTGCTCACAACGATGCGTTGTGTCTCCCATTAGGGACTTGCTAGGATATCTGTCCATGCCATCATAACGAGCGGGGAAGGTCAAGCGGCAGCAAGTAGTTTTGCACGCGCTAAGCTGATGGCGGTCGTGCTGAAGGGCTTTAGTATTGCGTCGCTGTAACCCTCAACTGAATGGTATTTTGCCGCCGACACTTTTACGACTTTTTCATCAAGTAAAAGTGCATGCAGGCTCGCATTCAATTGCATTGGCCCCAAACCAGTAAGGACCAATAGCTCAGAGTAACTTGGGTGATCACCAACTAAAATTCCAATTAGCGTTATAGCTTTATGGAACGAATTTCGTGTATTATTAATATACTCACTATAAGGAATTATAGCGCCTTGCTTCATCCGTGTGATGCGCGTTTTAGCAAGATATTCTGGTCCCAATATATGATGCGCATATTTATAGAAAGTAAGTGGATAGAGAACGCGACCAAGCATTTCTGACTGGCGCGAGCTATCGAAATAGATCACATTCTGAGGGCTTCTTTTTGAAAGCAGGCTCAACGGCCCACGTGCAATATAACTTTCCGCACGAAAGAAGTTATTAGGAACCAATACTACAAGTCTATCCTGAAGGTGCGGAAGTTGCGTAAAAGTTCCGAGTTCGGCTATTGATCCTGCAGACTCGAGTATGAGGAGGGTAAAATCAACGTCATGCGCGAACCGTGCCTCCAAGGTCTGCAAATCCATCCCTTTTCTTGAGTAAAAATATTCTTTCTCGATCTCCTCTCCATAAACGACAGTTACATTTCGCATTTTTTCAAGCTCTTTTCGAGCTAAGTTCCTTATGTCCACACGCCCCGAATTGAGGCCGGGGCCGCAAACGAAAACCTTCGATTGGACCTTTTGTGCTTTGTCATTGAGGAGGGTGGGCTGAATTAACATACAGACAAAATAGCTATAAACTTCCTTCACACTCAAGCTTGGTTTGACCGCAGGACACCGATTGGTCGAAAAAGTGTCTCACCGGGCGCGAATGCCCGCTCTCGGAAGGCTGCTCTCCCGCAAGAAGTGTACGGCTGAATGCCCGCTCAGGGCCGGAGTTGTATGACTTCAACTAAATTTGGCGTCCGATGCCAACATCTGATCTGATGCAAGCTCTTGTGAGATGCCGGCAAAAGGAAGCGTTCATAATGTCACCTAACGATAAAATTTGGTTGTTGGATGAAGTTGTGTCGACGGCTACCGCTTCCTGGCGCATTTACATCGCTGCGTATAACAAATTCTCTGATTGGCCAGAAGAGCGACAAAACAGTCCTGAGTACAGCGGCTATACCACTATCAGGGCCCTGCTTAGCCACAGCCTGATGTCCGCTTGTTATGCTTCTGTGGAGTCTGGAAAACGTTCTTACTCGATGCACCATGCGATCAACGACCCGGACATGATCGTCTCGCCCTTGGCCAAAATTGAGTGCAAAAATTGCCTTGATCTGAGGACTAAGATCGCAACATACCGTAACAATATAACCGCGCATGTGAACACCAAGCGGAAGCAAGCCGAATGGGCCAATTTTGCGGACATCAAAAACGGCGAAATCGATACCTTCTTGAAAAGTGCCAGAACCGTTGTCGAAGAACTGGGCAAGTCAAATTTGGACGCCACTTTTATAGCTAGCTCTCGAATGTCCTTCCAAAGAAACTTCCGCGAGTTTTGTCGTGTGATGCAAAGCTGAACCCGTTGGGCCTTTTAAGGATGAAATCTGATGTTACCTTTGACTGGCCGCACCGCAGCATATTGAACTGAGACCAAGGACAGCTAAGGGCCGAAAGCGACGGAAGGCTCGCCGCATACAACTTTCCGCTTTGCTTTTCGCATGAATCCAATGCGGACGGTCTCCTCGTGCCCCCTGACCTGCTCCCCGGTCATTCTTCACGCCAGAGACCTTGCCCCCCACCCTACTTCCCAGCGCAGTGCAGAAGTTCACACCTTAAATCGGCGTGGGCGGCGGACGGGTTCATGTCGGCCCGCAGTTGTCTGCGGTTTTTCCGATGGAAACTTGCGTTAGTTTGCCAGGCTACAGAGCGCCGGGTAAATTCCGCCCGGCTCGAAACGGACACTCGAACCTGTGCCCGCCCCGACTTACGGATATTTGCCGTCAGTGAAATAGTCCGGGAACTCCTCACGCAATTTTTCGACCCGGCTGATCGTTCCGGACAGATGCTCGTTCATTGCCGCCGCCGCGCCTTGTGCATCCCCTGCTTCGAGCTCTTCGATCACCCTGGCGTGTTGCTGCAGAATTGTTTTCATCTTGCCCTCCACCGGAAGCTCCAGTCGCTGACACCGGGCAAGGTGGCCCATCTTGCGGCGTACCATCTCGTTGATCCGGCTCATGCCGGCACCTTCGAAAAGCGCTGCGTGAAACGACCGGTCGAGCTCGTTGAAGAGATCCATCTTGTTGATCTGCCCCTCCAGCGTCGACTGCATTCGCAGGATGGTCCGGGCGCGGTCGATGGTCTCGGTCTGCCGCGCATCGGCGAGCCGCCGGACCACCTCGCATTCCAGGGCCACGCGCAGAAACTGGTTTTCGTAAAGCTGCTTCACGTCGATCTGCGAGACCAGGGTCCGGGACTGGGGGATGATCAGCACCAGCCCGTCTTCCTCCAGCGCCTGGAGCGCTTCCCGGACGGGGGCCTGGCTGACGCCGTATTTCTCCGCGATCTCGTTCCGGCTCAATGAAGCGCCCGGCGGCAGGTCGAAGTTGAGTATGCGCTCGCGCAGTTGCCGGTAAACCCGGTCCGGTGCACCGCCAGTCTTCGATCCCCCCGACCGTGTTTTCGTCAAGCCTTGCTGCATGTTTCTTCCGTTCCAGTCAAAGGGAGAAAATATGCCGTTGCCAACAATAGTCAACTAATATATTAGTCATATCTTCGCTCTGATCGAGCAGAATGAAAACTGACTGCACGGAGCGAACTTTGGGAGGAGTTCTATGAAAATCAATAACCTGGGCAAGGCGCTCGCCGTTGCCGCCGCATTGGGAGTCAGCGTCGCGACTTCTCACGCGGCAGATCGTGTTCTGAAGATTCAGACGTCATCCAATGCCAGCCACGCATCGCTGAGTTACCTCAACGAGGAATGGGTACCGAAGCTGGAACAGATGACCGGCGGTTCGCTGTCCGTCGAACTGTTGCCGATCGATGCTGTCGTGCCGCGCCGCGAAACGGCCGAGGCGATTTCCGTCGGCATTCTTGATGGCGACCTGACGTCCATCAACTATTTCGCCGGCATCGACCCGGCCTTCGCCCTCATGGGTGACCTGATCGCAGGCTATGACAGCGCCGACCAGATCCAGGCCTTCTGTGCCCAGGGTGGCGGCAAGGAAATTCTGCAGAAACTCTATGACGCGCACTTTCCGGGCGTTCACGTCATCGGCTGTGGCGCCTATGCGCGCGAAGCATTCGTGTCCAAGGTTCCGGTGCGCGGCGTTGCCGATCTCAAGGGCCTGAAAATTCGCTCGCCGGAAGGTCTGGCCGCGGACGTGTTCAAGCGCGCAGGCGCAGCTCCCGTTTCGATGTCGGGTTCGGAAACATACGGTGCGCTGGAAAAAGGTGTCATCGACGCAGCCGACAACTCGGCCTATGCAAACAACGACGCCAACGGCATGCACAAGATCGCGAAATACCCGATTTTCCCGGGTATCCACTCGACGCCGATCCTGCAGTTCACCGTCAGCCAGGCGGTCTACGACGAGTTGAGCGAACAGGAGCGGGTCGCGCTCGAGACCTGGTATCTCGCCGCCTATAATGGGCTACGCCAGCATTTCGACCGGCTCGACCGTCAACTTGTCGCCCGCGACAAGGCTGCAGGCGAAATCGAGGTTATCGATTGGCCGCAGTCCGAACGCGACGCGCTGCGCGCGATTGCTCAGGAAGCGTGGAACGACTTTGCAGCGGGTTCAGACCTCGCCCAGGAAGTCTTTGACGCGCATGTTGCCTTCATGAAGCAAGCCGGCCTGTTCTAGGGCTCTCACACACCACGATGATGCACCCCGGGCCTGACCCGGGGTGACATGCCTTCCCGTGCACATCATGGGCGGGGAAGGTCCGGATATTGTCCGGTAAGGGAGAGGAATGAGATGGGCGACCAATACGACAAGGCGCTGGAAGCAACGGAAGTCGAAATCGCGGCGCAGGATCCGGAGCATCACGAAGCGGATACGCCGCGCAGCATGTATGGCCCGGTCGAACATGTCAGTCACGTCACCGGCATTGCAGTTTCGACGTTTTACCTGATTGCGGCTCTTGCAACGCTAGTTGAAGTCTTTTCCAGATACGTTCTGAATGCGCCGACCTTCTGGGCATTTGAAACCGTCATGGTCACCGTCGCCGCCGCATGGATGTTGTCGGCGGGTTATGTGACCCTGAAAAAGCGCCACATCGCCATCACGGTCATCCACAATATTGCCGGCCCGACGCAACGCTGGTGGCTGGAACTGTTCGCGATGATCATCGGCGTCATCGCCCTTTACATGCTATTGACCGACGCATCGATCCGCGCCTACGACAGTGTCGGGCGCATCGAGAAATCGGGGTCGGCTTTCAACTCCCCGCTGCCGATGATGATGAAATCGCTGATGGTGATCGGCGCCTTCATGTACCTCGCGCAGCTGATGGTGAACCTGCATCGGCACCTGACCTCGGCCTGGGCCAGATGGCTGGTCAAGATCGTTGCCGTCTATTTCGTTGCCTATTTCGCCTCTGCCTTCCTGAGCCACGCTCTCGACATTCAACTGTTTGGCTATTTCTCGGATTACATGTCCGACATCGGCAAGGCGCTGGACCCGTCGAAAGCCCTGCAACTGCGCAGTATGGACCTGGGCACCATCTCCATCATCATGGTGGTGCTGCTCATCGCCTTGATGATGACGGGCATGCCGCTCGGCATCGTGACGCTGATCGTTTCGGTGATCATGGCCGTCGGCTTTTTCGGGCCGCGTGGATTGTTCCTGGTCAGTTCCAACGCCGTAGGCCTCCTGGAACACTACTCGCTGGTCGCGGTGCCGTTCTTCGTGCTGATGGCCTCCATCCTGGAGCGCGCGGGCATCGCGGAAGACCTGTTCGATGCCATGTCCATCTTCGCCGGCAACATGCGCGGCGGCGTGGCGGTCCAGACCACAGTCGTGGCGGTCATTCTGGCGGCAATGTCGGGTGTGATGGGCGGAGAGATCGTCATGCTGGGGCTTGTAGCCCTCCCCCAGATGTTCAGGCTCGGCTATGACCGCAAGCTTTCAATCGGTCTGATCTGCGCCGCCGGAGCGCTGGCCACGCTGATCCCGCCGTCAATCATAACCATTGTTTATGGCGTCTCGGCGGAAGTCGGCATCGGGGACCTGTTCATGGCAGGCGCGATCCCGGGTATCATGCTGGCGGTCTTCTATGCCGGTTATGTGTTGATCCGGGTGAACCTGAACACATCTCTGGCGCCGACCGCCGCCGAAGTGGCCGAGGTGACGGGAACCCAGCAGAAACTGTCACGCGAACGCCTGACCGCCGTCATCCTGTGCGTCATCCTGATCATGATGGTGATGGGGTCGATCTACGGCGGCATCGCCAGCGTGACGGAATCCGCTGCCGTCGGCTGTATCGGAGCCCTCTTCATCGCTGCCGTCCGCAATCGCTTCAACTGGTCGGTCATCTCGGCCTCGCTTCTGGGCACCATGACGACCGTCGGCACGATCATCTGGCTCATTCTGGGTGCGGTCAGCTTCGTCGGAATTTTCAACCTTGTCGGCGGCGGCGACTTCATTCGCTCGCTGTTCCTGAACCTCGGGCTCAGCGCCATGGGCACCATTGTGGTGATGATGCTGATCCTGATGGTGCTCGGCACCTTCATGGAGTGGATCGCCATCGTGCTGATCACCGTTCCGGTGTTTGCGCCGGTGGTGATGACCCTGGCTCCGGAGCTGGGCCTGACTGAAGATCAGGCGAAAATCTGGTTCGGCATCCTTTTCGTGATGAACATCCAGATCTACTTCCTGTCGCCTCCCTTCGGTCCCGCATGCTTCTGGCTGAAGTCGGTGGCGCCCAAGGACGTTACCTTGCAGGAAATCTTCATTGCCGTTCTGCCCTTCATCGCCCTGCAGATCACAGGTCTGGTGCTGGTGATGATGTTCCCGCAGATCGCGCTCTTCCTGCCCGAACTCTTGAACTGAGGAGACTGCCATGATCGGTCGCGATTCCGATGACGACATCAACGGCTATGGCATCTGGCCCTGGGTTTTGGGTTTGGTGCTGGCCGGAGTGATCATATTGTTGATGTTTACCCTTGCCCAACCCATTTCCTGATTGAGATCCGACGCATGAAGAAACGCCCCGAAGACCTCAGATCCGCCCGCTGGTTTGCGCCCGATGACCTGCGCTCCATGGGTCACCGATCACGCGCCATGCAAATGGGACTCGACGGTGAAGACTGGGAAGGCAAACCGGTCATCGCGATCATCAACACATGGTCGGACCTGTCCCCCTGTCACCACCATCTGCGCGACCGGGCGAAGTTCGTGAAAAAAGGCGTGTACCAGGCCGGTGGCATGCCGGTCGAATTGCCGGTGCATTCCTTTTCCGAGCAGTTCCTGAAACCCACGTCCATGCTCTATCGCAACATGGGGGCGATGGAAGTCGAGGAAACAATCCGTTCGCACCCGATCGACGGTGTCGTTCTCATGGGCGGGTGCGACAAGTCCACTCCCGCCCTGATCATGGGCGCATTGTCGATGGGCATTCCCTTCATTTTCATGCCTGCCGGCGCGATGCTCCGGGGAAATTATGCCGGACAGAAACTCGGCTCCGGCACGGATGTCTGGAAATACTGGGACGAGCGGCGCGCGGGCAACATCGGCAAGGAAGAATGGGATGGTGTCCAGGGCGGCATCGCCCGCAGCTACGGCACATGCATGACCATGGGCACCGCCAGCACCATGATGTCGATTGCCGAAGGCTTCGGGCTGACCTTGCCGGGCGCCTCGTCGATCCCCGCACCGGATGCGGGACACAAGCGCATGGCGGCAGCCTGCGGCCGCCGTATAGTCGACATGGTGTGGGAAGACCTGACGCCCGACAAGATCGTCACCCCCGCAGCGACCGCGAATGCCACGGTCGTGGCCATGGCCACCGGCTGCTCGACCAACGCCATCATTCATCTGGTCGCAATGGCCAAACGGGCCGGGATTGACTGGGGTCTGGACGATCTGGACCGGATTGGTCACCAAGTGCCGGTGCTAGCAAATATCCGCCCGTCGGGCAGCGAATATCTGATGGAAGATTTCTTTTACGCCGGCGGGCTTCCGGCCCTGATGAAGGAACTTGGCGACAAGCTGGACCTCTCGGTCCTGACGGTGAACGGCAAGTCCGTTGGCGAGAACATTGCCTCTGCGGTGAACTACAACGAGGACGTGATCCGTCCGCTCTCCAACCCGGTCTATCACGAGGGCTCTCTCGCGGTTCTGCGTGGCAACCTTGCGCCCGACGGGGCCGTCATAAAACCCGCGGCCTGCGATCCGAAATTTCACAAGCATTCCGGCCCGGCGATCGTCGCCGACAGCTACCCCGAGCTGAAAAAGATCGTTGCCGATCCCGATTACCCGATGACGCCCGATCATGTGCTGGTCCTGCGTAACGCCGGCCCCCAGGGCGGTCCGGGAATGCCGGAATGGGGAATGATCCCGATGCCGCAGGCGCTTCTCAAGGATGGACACCGGGACATGGTGCGTCTCAGCGATGCGCGCATGTCCGGCACGTCTTTCGGCGCGTGCGTGCTGCATGTCGCCCCTGAATCCTTCATTGGTGGGCCGCTGGCACTGATCGAGACCGGCGATATCATCGAGCTGGATGTCCCCAACCGGGTTCTGCGTGTCGACATATCCGACGAGGAGCTTGCCAGGCGCCGGGAAAACTGGACCCAACCGGAACCACGCTATGAACGTGGCTACGGGCACATGTTCTCCAGGCACATCGAGCAGGCCGACAAGGGCTGCGACTTCGATTTCCTGCGCACCGACTTCGGCAAGCCCGTACCGGAGCCGGAAATCTACTGATGAGCCTCGATCTCTCCCTTCGTCGCATTCCGGCACGTCCGCCCATGGCAGGGCTGCCAAGGGGTCCGGCCTCTCAGGATGCGATCACCGGCAGCCGGGTCCTGCATGTGACCTTGCCGCTGGATAAACCCATCTCGGACGCAAAAGTGCTGACCGGCCGGCAAACACCCTTGGCTGCGCACGAACTTCTGTTTGTCGAGATTGTCAGCGAGGCCGGGCACCGCGGCCTTGGCTTCAGCTACACGCTGCGGGCGGGCGGTTCGGCTCTTTACGGTATCGGTTGCGAGCTGGCCCCCATCCTCCAGGGGCAGGACCCGAACGACATCGGGCGCCTCTGGGAACGGCTGGCCTGGCAATCCATTTCACTGGGACGCGGGGGTGCCGCTTATCAGGCGATCTGCGCCTTCGATGTCGCGCTTTGGGACATGAAGGCGCGCCGCGCCGACCTGCCGCTCGCCAAGCTCTTCGGCGCACATCGCGATTCCTGCAGGATCTACAATTCCTCGGGCCAGTATCTTCAAGCCTCGGTCGCCGAGATGAAAACGGCGGCGGAGCGCTCGGTGCATCAGGGCATCGGCGGCATCAAGATGAAGGTGGGTCAACCCGATGGGCAGGAAGACCTGAAACGCATCGATGCTCTGCGGACCCACCTGCCCGACGGAATTGCCCTGATGATCGACGCCAACCAGCAATGGGACCGCGCCTACGCATTGCAATTCGGACGGATCGTGGACGAATTCGGGCTCGCCTTCATAGAGGAGCCGCTCGACGCCTGGGATTTCGAAGGCCACGCAAACCTGGCACGCGCTCTGGCAACACCGGTTGCGACGGGAGAGATGCTGACCTCCCCGCAGGAACATTTTCACCTTATAGGTCTTGGCGGATGCGACATAAGTCAGGCGGATGCGCCGCGCATCGGCGGGATCACGCCCTTCCTGAAGGTCATGGCGATGGCAGAAGCCAGCCAGGTCCAGCTCGCGCCGCATATGGTCATGGAGTTGCACCTCCATCTTGCCGCGGCCTTCCCGACGGAGCCCTGGGTCGAGCACTTCGAGTTCTACGACCCCCTCTTCAACGAACATAACGAGATCCGTGACGGACGCATGCATGTCTCGGATCGTCCCGGCCTGGGTCTCAGCTTGTCCGGCCGGGCGCATGACCTGACCGTGGCCTCACAAACATTCGGAGACTTCCATGACGCATGATCTGAGCCGCGCCCTTACCGGCGTCTCCGGCATCCTTGTCACGCCATTCGGAGCCGATGGCGAAATCGCCCCCGCCCTGCAAGCTTCGGTGGTCGATCGTGCAGTCGCTGCAGGCGTGCATGTGCTGACCGCCAACGGCAACACAGGCGAATTCTACGGGCTGACCACGGATGAAGCCATCGCGATGGTGCAGGCCGCTGCCGGCCATATCGCCAAGCGCGTGCCGCTGGTGGCCGGTGTCGGCCGGGGAATTCGCGACGCCTGCCGTCTGGCAGAGGCATCCGCCGCCGCCGGTGCCGACGCTCTGATGATCCATCAGCCGCCCGACCCGTTCGTCGCTCCGCGCGGCATCGGTGACTATATCCGCGCGGTTCAGGAGGCTGGTGACGGACTGCCTCTCATCTTGTATCTGCGCAATGACGCTATCGGCACCGGCGCCATCGCAGACATCTGCAGGTTACCCAATGTCATCGGCGTCAAATGGGCAACGCCCAACCCGATGAAGCTGAAGGCGGCGATAGAGGCTGCGCCGGACCACATCATCTGGACAGGCGGGCTGGCAGAGGTTTGGGCTCCGGTCTTCTATGCCGTCGGAGCCAGAGGGTTCACCTCCGGACTGATCAACGTCTGGCCCGAGCGCTCGGTGGCGATCAACACCGCTCTGGAAGCGGGTGATTACGCCGTTGCCAGGCAGCTCATCGCCGAAATGCAGGTCTTTGAAGACATCCGTGCCGAAGAGCAAGGCGGTGCCAACGTTCCCGGCGTCAAGGCAGCTCTTGCTTTGATGGGAGAGGATTGCGGTCATGCCCGCCCGCCTGCCGCCTGGCCCTTGAACCCGGATCAGATAACCCGCCTGACCGCCTTCATGCGAACCCACAATCTGATCAACGCCTGAAACCGTGGCGGATTTGCCGCCAAACCCTGAGAGAGATCGATGACCGACACGCCCCCGAACCCCGCCACGCTCGAAAAACTCCGCCATGTCTCGGTCGCAACACTCGCAACAGCGCTTTACAAACGCGGACTGCGTCACCAGGTGATCCAGGACGTTCGGCCCGTCAAGGCCAAGGGCCGTAACATGGTCGGCCCGGCCTTTACTTTGCGCTACATGCCGGCCCGCGAAGACCGCAACCAGCTCACCGAGTTCCGCAACCCCAAACACCCGCAGCGACACGCAATCGAAACTTGTCCGGCAGGACATGTTCTGGTCATGGACAGCCGCCGCAATGCGGATGCGGCAAGCGCCGGCGACATTCTCATCACCCGGCTGATGGTTCGCGGTGGCGCGGGTATCGTGACCGATGGCGGTTTCCGGGATGCGATGAATATCGGTGAACTGGAAATGCCGGCCTATCACTCGCGTCCTTCAAGTCCGACCAATCTGACAATCAACGAGGCCATCGACATCAATGTCCCGATCGGTTGCGGCGATGCGCCCGTCTTCCCCGGCGACATCGTCGTGGGCGACGATGACAGTGTCATTATCATTCCGGCGCATCTGGCCGACGAAGTTGCCGATGAAGCGACCGAAATGACGGCTTACGAGGACTTCGCCATGGAGCAAGTCCTCGCCGGAGAAACGATCATCGGCCTCTACCCGGCAACAAGGGAAGAAAATCTCCTCAAGTTCAACGACTGGCGCGCGCAAAACGGCAGATGAGAGGGGGAAGCACCCCCTTCCAGTCTGGCTAGCAATTCCCCACAAGTCTCCGACGGCAGATTTACGCCGTTCCAGCCTCACCGGGCAGCACGACGTTCCGCCATCACGGCGCGATAGTTCGAGAACAGGATGATGCCGCCACCAAGGAAGACCCAGAGGTCTATGGCCTCTCCATAGGCGTAGTATCCGACAACCGCGGCGAGCGGCACGCGCAGGAAGTCTATCGGCATGACCACGGAGGCCTCCAGCCTCTTCAGCGCCTGCGCCTGACAGAAATGGGCACTGAGAGCCCCGATACCGGCGACGAGCATCCATGGCACGTCCGTGAGATGCACCTCGTTCCAGGCGGTCAGGGCCGCGACAAAGCCCAGCGGCAGCTGGATGAGGATCATCCACACCACGATCACCCCGGGCGAGCAAAAGCCTGTCAGACGTTTCACGAAGATCAGCGAAAGACCGTAGCCGGCCGCCGCGATCAGAACGAGGCCGGCGGCGGGATCGACCATGCCGACACCCGGGCGCACGATTACCAGCACCCCGATGAACCCGCCGATGGTGGCAAGGATGCGCGGTCTGGTCAGGCGTTCCTTCAGGAACATCCAGGCGAAGAACGCCACCCAGATCGGCATCGTGAATTCCAGCGCGAAAACGGAAGCCAGGGGCAGCATGACCACGCCGATGGTCCAGAAATACTGGGCAGTGAAATGGACGACGTTGCGCAGCACATGCAGCCGCATCATGGTCATCTGCCGCACTTCCGGCAGCAGGGATCTGCCCACGGCCAGGATCACGAAAAAGCCGACCAGCGCGCGGAAAAACAGCACCTGGTTGATGGACAGCGTGGCCGCCAGTTCGCGTGAACCGACCGACATCCCGATGAAGGACACCATGCTGAACGCCATCCACATCAATCCCAGACCGAATTCCGGCCGTGTCAGAACTTGAGTAGGCAATACGCCGTTCGTCTTCAATGGTTCGTATCCTCGTTTGGGCATGGGGTATGGAACGCCAGCGGCCCCAGATCAACAGACCTTCAATTCAAATCGATTGAAGGCGGAAAAACTGATCGATTTCAGAGTGCCGGAGCCTCCTGCGTTCATTTGCAAACAGGTGGCTCCGGCGGACGGGTTTCGAAGTGTCAGGCAGCGGACGGTCCGGGATCGTCGCAGCAATCCAGCGCCTGCTGCATGCCTGAAGGCTTGTCATCGGCGCCGCCCCGGACCAGCCGCAGCAAAGGCCTTTGCTGGCGCGGACGGGGTGCGGCTTCGCCCGATTTTTCACGCCGCACCGCCTCCGGCTGATAGTCCACCGTCGCCAGCATGACCGTCTCGGTCAGGCCCTGGCCGTTCGTCAGGACGAACTCCTGGCCTTGCTCAAGCCCGAGCAGGGCAAGGCCGCGCAGTGTGGTGATCGGCAGGAACATGCCAACGGGCGCCGCCATCCGTTCCAGGGAAAGAACACGGGTATCGGAACTACCCCTGTTGACTGAAAAGGTCACACGGCTGTTCACGCTGGCGACATTTACAGGCAGATCCTCGCGGAACATGACCTGGGCACTGCCCAGTTTTCGCGCCAGGATCTCCGCAAGCGGCTCATGCCGGTTGATGCAACGGTTTCGCATGGCTTCGAGAATGGTGAAGTCCTTGGTGGTGAGGATACAGGTCTCTTTTGACATCGCAGGTCTCCATCGCCTCCGTCGAGAAGGCGGACAAATTGGATCGGTTTCCGGAGTGTCCCCTGGCCCATGGGCACAGGGGCTAGCCTCCTGCGATGAGACAGCCTCCCAACAGCGCCAGGCGGGGCCGTGATCGTGGGATTGTCATTGTGAGGACCCAAGCCCAGCGGGCTCGGCAAGTGCCGGAGCATCGTCCGGCACGCCGACAGATTGCACGGTCAGACGGTGGATCCGGCCGCCACGGTCTTCCCAATCGATGGACTGCCCCTCAGACAAGCCGATGAGCGCAACGCCTATGGGTGTCAGGATGGACACCTTTCCCTCGGCGATATCCGCTTCACCCGGGAAGACGAGCGTCACGCGCCGGTCCTCGCCAAGGTCGCTGGTGAAGCGAAGGGTGGATCCCATGCGCACGACGTTGGCGGAAATGCGGGCGTCTTCGACAACGCGCGCACGTTCGAGTTCTCCCAGGAGCACTTCGGCGAGATCTTCGTCGCGCGAAGCATGGGCCTCGGCCAGCAGCCACAGCCGCTCGTGATCTGATCGGGTCACTGTTATGCCGGGCTTGCGCTGTCTCTTTTGTCCGGGAGCCATTCCGGGCCTCCTTGCCAAGGTGGCTGCAAATGCACCTGCGGCGTCCTTGTGGTCTTGATTTTCTGGATGGTGTCGCTTGTGTTTTTGTTGACCGTCAATCAGGTCAACCGCCTGAGCCCCGCGGCTGGCGCGACGCGACCAAACCGGGGGTTAAATGCCCGGGATGGGGCACAACCGATTGCAAATCAAAAGGAGCGGTTTGAACGACATGCAACGAGATTGGCGTCAGGCGATGCGGAAGTCAAGTGACGTGGACAGACCGGTGGAAGAACCGTGACACGACCCCGTCATGGTGTTGCGATCGCCCTGAGAGCCTGGACGTCATCGGGACCTTCTGCCGCTTTCCAACGGCGGCAGAAGGTAGAACCTGGGCGTATCACAAAAACTCCGGGGCGCCTTATTCAGGCCCCCTACCCTTCGTGGATCTTTCAGGTCGGGTGGCCGCGTTCAGGTGATTGCGATTCCGGTCAGGGGATTGCCCCAGACAGGACAGCACCAAGAAAACCTGACCGATGACAAGCGGCACAAAGCTCATCGAGACAGCGAGAAGCATCCCCTCCGCGCCTGGCCAGTGAAGACCCAGAACATCGGCAAGGGTGGGATGTCCCATCGCGAGCCCCAGGAGCCCGAGGCAGAGCGCCAGGGCGGCCCAGATATACGGGTTGCGGCTGATTTCATTGCGCACAACAGCCAGGGAAGGCCGCCGGACGTTGAAAACGTTCCAGAGCTGCCCCAGGGCAAGGGTCAGAAAAGCAACAACCACTGCGGTTTCGGCTCCCATGTCGAGATAAAAAAGCGCCAGCATGAAGGCCGAAAGAGTGGCTATGGTGATCGCCCCGCCAAGCAGCCCGATCAGGAACCATCTTTTCCTGTCTATGATCGGCTCGTTCGGATCGCGCGGAGGTTCCGACATGGTTTCGGCGTCTCCCCGTCCAAGCCCCAGCGCGAAGGCGGGGAAGACATCCGTGACGAGATTCAGAAACAGGATTTGCAGGGGTAGAAGCGGAACCGGCAGACCGACCCCGACGGCAATCCCGACAATCAGGATTTCGCTGACATTGCAGGACATCAGGTAGACCACGAAATTGCGGATATTTGCGAAGATCGTCCGCCCCTGGCGCATGGCCATGATGATCGTCGCGAAAGCATCGTCCTTCAGAATGATGTCGGACGCTTCGCGCGCCACCTGCGTGCCGCGCAACCCCATGGCAATGCCGATATCTGCCTTTTTCAGAGCCGGCGCGTCATTGACGCCGTCGCCCGTCATGGCCACCACGTGGCCCTGGTCCTGAAAAAGCGAGACCAGCTTGAGTTTGGTATCGGGCGCCACCCGCGCGAATACATCCGTCCGAAGCACGTTCTCACGCGTCTCTTCATCGGCGGATGACGGGTCGATAGCGGCAAGATCACGCCCGGTCAGCACCTTGAGCGGCTCCGTGCCGATGCCTGCCTCCTGAGCGATCTTCGCCGCCGTGTCAGCGTGATCGCCGGTCATCATGACGACGCGCACGCCTGCGTTCTGGCTTGCCTTGATGGCTGCGGGAATGTCCTCGCGCAGAGGGTCGAGAAAGCAGACCAGCGCGACCAGCGTCAGTCCCTCATAGGGGTCTTCGGTTTCCGTTGCCGCCGTCTTCATGGCCAGGGCCAGAACCCGCAGCCCCCTGCTCGCCGCAAGGGTGCTACGCGCGCGCCATTCGGCCAGGTCCTGCTCGCTCATCTCCCGCGAGCCGCCGTCCGCAAGAACCGACCGCGACACGTCGAGCACGTATTCGGGGGCGCCCTTCACTGTGTAGAGGATGTCATCATCGCGGGAAAAGACGGTCGCCATCATCTTGCGAAGCGGGTCGAAAGCATGCTGCCTGACCTCCCGGAAATCCGCTTCAAGGGAAGTTCGGGTCAGGTCAGCCTTGGCGGCAGCCGCAAGCAACGCGATTTCCATGGGGTCGCCGATGCGGGCGCTGCCGTCTCGCAGGTCCGGCTCGGCCGTGTTGCAAAGAACACCAATTTTCAGCGCCCAGTTCAGGCTCTCCGATCTCGCAGGGTCGCCGCTGTCCGACATACGGAAGGCAACATCTTCCCCGTCGCGCGCGACCTCGACGTCGGCGCCGTCGAGGAGATAGCTGACCACCGACATCCGGTTCTCCGTCAGAGTGCCGGTCTTGTCGGTCAGAATCAGGGTGGTCGCTCCGAGGGTTTCCACCGAGGACAGTTGAGTAACGATCGCATTGCGCGCCGCCATCCGCCACATGCCGCGTGCCAGACAGAGCGTGGCGACGACCGGAAGCCCCTCCGGGATTGCCGCCACGGCCAGCGCCACTCCGGTCTTGATCATCTCGGCAACGGAGTTCCCCCACAAGATGCCAGCAAGACTGGTCAGCGCCGCCAGACCGAGGGTCAGCCAGACAAGCTTCTGACCCAGTTTGTCGAGACGTTGCTCCAGGGGCGAGGCGTCGGAGTCCGCTTCCTCGGCAAGCGCGCTGATATGCCCGAGTTGCGTTTCCATCCCGGTGGCGACGACAATCCCCTCCCCCAGCCCCTGGGTGACTGCCGTTCCGGTGAAGGCCATGTTCGTCCGGTCCGCGACGCCAGCATCGAGAGCGATGCCGGCGGTCTGTTTCGCAATGGGCGCGGATTCGCCGGTGAGCAGGGATTCATCGCAAAAAAGGTTCGAGACGTTCACGAGCCGCAGATCGGCGGTGACCACGTCACCGGCTTCCAAGACCACAATATCGCCCGGAACCAGTTCGTGAGCGTTTACTTCCCGCACCCGCCCGTCCCGGCGCACGCGCGTGTGGACTTCGGTTATGCGCATGAGAGCTTCCATCGACCGCGCGGCACGCAGTTCGGTGAAAAACCCGATGGCGCCATTCAGCAGCAGAACGATCATGATTGCGACGGAGTCCGCGACATCCCCCAGAACGAAGGACAAGACCGCCGCAGCCGCAAGCATCCACACGATGATGCCGGTGAACTGATGGACCAGGATGAGAAGCGTGCTGCGAGTCTTGTGCTCGCGGAGCCGGTTGGGACCATGAACACCACGGCGGCGAACGGCTTCAGCCTCCGACAGCCCCTGCTCCGGCCGGGTGTCGAATTTCTCGGCAATCTCCCCGGCCTCGAGAGCAAAGGCAGTTTTTGCGGTTCCGGTCGTTTCCATGGTTCCTCGGGTCACATTTTCCAGTTTGTTTCGGCCGGGCCATTCCCTATTCTTGTCGGCAGACAGGGGTATCTGATACCGGCTTGCCGCCGATACATCCTATCGTCGATAATCGCTTTCCTGACAGGCGTTCGGTGCGCCTTCCTCCCCTTTCAAAGAAACAAGCAATGTCCATCAGAACAATCCTCGCGATCATGGAATTCAAGACGGCCCTGGAGAGTCTCGGCCTGGCCACCGCCGTGGCGCGCGCGCATGATGCCCATCTGACCGTCCTCAACATCGGTGAAGTGCCGCATCTTCCCTTTTACGGGTACGGCGGGCACGGCTATGTGGAGATCTGGTCCGAAGAGTGCGACCAGCGCAAGGCAGACCTTGCCGAAGTCAACCTGCGGATGGACCAATTGCTCGCACGGGAAGGTCTTTCCTACGATCTTCGTCCCTATCTGTCTTCCCCGGAGCGGGAGGACAATCTCGTGGCGCGCCATGCGATCTACTGCGATCTGGCGGTCGTCCTGCGCTCCGCCGAGCAGGAGCTTGAGAGCGTGGAGAAAAACGCGATCGATGGTGCCCTGTTCGATTCCGGCAGACCGGTCCTCTACATCCCAAAGGCTCCGGAATCGGAAGTCTTCGGCCAGCGGATCGCGATTGCCTGGAACGCTCAGCGGGAAGCCGCCCGCGCGGTGACAGATGCCTTGCCGTTTCTGAAAAAGGCGGCTCAGATCGATCTCCTTGTCATCGATCCGGTCGTCGGCGACGAGGAGCACGGTCAGGACCCGGGTAGCGATATGGCCCTGATCCTGTCCCGCCATGGACTGAAGCCCAACGTTCGCATCGTTTCTACCGAAGGCAGACCAGTCTCCCAGGCCCTGCTTGAAACGGCCGGCGAGATCAAGAGCGACATGATTGTCATGGGGGCGTACGGACATTCGAGGCTACGTCAGAACATCCTGGGAGGGACCACGTCGGAAATGCTTGAAAACAGCGGTATTCCCCTGCTGCTGTCGCGATAACCTTACAAAACCCAGCGTTGACGCCCTCTCGCGCGGCTCGCCGGCGGGGCATGGCAGCGGTCCGTCCCCTAACCAGTGCGGTCCGTTTTCGGTTTCGAAGCCGGTTCCAGCATGGCCGGTGGATCGCTGGCCGGGAAAGTTTCGTCCAGGGCCTCGTCGAGCAGATCTTCGAGATGCTCCCTTTTCTGCTCCGGCGTGCTGCCGCTTTTCGGCTCTTTACCTGTTTCTTCGGGTGTCGGCACCATTTCTCGTCTCCACGGCACGGGCGAATTCAGGTGGTTCAGAAACCACGAAAAGCACCGTAGCACATTGACAGGCATCAACGCCCTGCGGCCGTGATCGCAGTGCTTTTCAGACTCAAATTATCCGTAAGAGGAACGGCGTTGGTATGCGGACAGGGTGTCCCCCTGTTCGGGACGCTCCGTTTTCAGGCTGCCTCGCGTTTCGCCCGTTCGATCCTGCCGATGAAATCCGACAGCCAGGCGATTTCCTTCAGGTAGACATCCATGCTGAGCGATGCGAGTTCCATCAGCAAGGCCTGCGGGTTCGGATTGTCGAACCCTGTTTCCTGCAAGAAGGTCTGATATTCTTCCCTGAAAGCCCTGGGAACACGCATAACGGCCTCACGCACCTGAATTATTACACCGGACTGGAGCGGGGCATGACCGCCGCGCGTTAACGAACTGTTAAGAACCTCGATCCCACACGGTTATCGTCAATTCTGTCCTTTCCTCGCAATCCCCAGGCGTTGTCCGCAGGCACGGGGAAAAGCATGAAGAACAGCAAAAACCCGATCACAACCCGAGCTTTTCGCTTGCACTCGGCCAGCCAAATCCTCGACCCTGCCAAGAATCACAATTCTACCCGATCGCTGTTCGCCCCAAGAGTCCTGCATGCCGCCGTCCACAGACCTTTGCTTTGCGCCCCTGTCAGCCGAATTCGCACAGGACCCCTACCGGTATTATTCGGCCCTGCGCGCCGCGGAGGGCCTGACCTACTTCGAGGAGTTCGACATCTGGCTGGCGTCGCGATTTTCCGATGTTTCCCGAATTGTGCTTGATGACCAGATGGTGCGTTCCCTCGACCATGTCGCCGAGCCAGAGGAAATCGCCGCGCAGAAACGGGCTCAAAACTGGCATGACATGCCGCATCATTCCCGCTTCGTGCAGTTTTCCCTGCTTGACAGCGACGGCGCGGTGCACGACCGGCTGCGCAAGCAGGTGTTCAAGCTGTTCACGCCGGTGATGGTGGGCAAGCTGAGGGACGACATTCAGGCTTATGTCGATACGCTGTTCGACAGTCTGGGCGACCGCGACGGGATCGACTTCATCGGCGATCTTGCCGCCCATGTGCCCGGCCATATCATCGGCCGCGTTCTGGGCGTGCCCGACGACGACTGCCCGCAGTTGCGCATCTGGTCTGAGCACATCGTGCAGTTCTTCGATATCGACCGGTCGGATGAGCGCAAGGAGCTCGCCGAGCGCAATACCACCGAGTTCTATGATTACCTCCTGAAGCTCAAGGCCGAACGGGAAGCCAACCCGGCAGACGATCTGATAAGCCTGATGATCGAGGCCGAACGGCAAGGCCATCTGAACCACGACGAGTTCATCTCCACCGCCATGCTGATCCTTATGGCGGGGCATGGCTCGACAATTGATGTGCTGGGCAGCGGAATGCATGCGCTGTTGAAATTCCCGGACGAGATGCAGCGCCTGCGCGCCGATCCGGGCCTGATGAAAACGGCTGTGCAGGAGATGTTCCGCTATGAATCTCCCCTGCCCTTCTTCCACCGTTACTCAACACAAGAGGTCGAGATCGGCGGGCGGACCTTTCCGCGCGGCACCAAATTCGGGGTTCTTTACGGATCCGCCAACCGTGATCCGGAGCAGTTTCCGGATGCGGACAGGTTCGACGTGGGCCGTGCGCCCAACTGGCACATCGCCTTCGGACGCGGCGCGCATTTCTGCCTCGGCAATCACCTTGCCCGGTTGGACATGGACATCATCTTTTCAACTTTGATCAAGAGGTTCCGGAGCATTGAACTGGCGGAAGACACCGTCAGGTACAAGCGCGGACTGTCCGTTCGCGGTCCCGAGACGCTGCGGATCGGCTGGACGGCGGCCTGACCCCTTCTTGTTCCCCGCCGCCGGTCCGCTATATTCCGATACACTTCGAGTTTCGCCATTCCCGCCCTCGCAAATTACCGGACAAAAGATGCTTTCCGCCCTTGCCGTTGTTTCACTGATCGGACTGACCCTTGCCTCCCCCGCCCATTCCGGCGAAATCGAACTTGGTCCCCGCCCGGCCTATCTGGTCGGGCAGATGGCGGAGAGCCCGTTGAAGGACAAGCTTGCCGCCTGCATCGGCCAACCGGCGGAACGGACCCTGTTTTCCGTCAGCCATCGCGGCGCGCCCCTGCAGTTTCCCGAGCACACGGAGGAAGGCTACCGCGCCGCGGGCCTCATGGGCGCCGGCATTCTGGAATGCGACGTCACCTTCACGAAGGACAAGGAACTGGTCTGCCGCCATTCGCAGAACGATCTGCAGACGACCACCGACATCTTGGCAACGGATCTGGCGGCGACCTGTACGGAGCCCTTCACGCCTGCGCAGGGCGACACTCCGGCGACGGCCGAATGCCGGACTTCCGACCTGACACTGGCGGAATTCAAGTCTCTGCGCGGCAAGATGGACGCAGCCGACAAGGCCGCGCTCACCGTGGAAGACTACCTGAAGGCAAATGTTCCCTGGCGGACCGAACTTTACGCCGGCACCGGAACCCTGCTTACTCACAAGGAGTCCATCCGGCTTTTCAAGGATCTTGGTGTCAAGTTCACGCCGGAGCTGAAGACCCCGGTTGTCGACATGCCCTTTGACGGCTTCACCCGCGAAGCCTATGCGCAAAAGATGATCGACGACTACAAGGATGCCGGCATTCCGCCGGAAGATGTCTACCCGCAGTCGTTCGATCTTGACGATGTACTCTACTGGATCCGCAACGAACCTGAGTTCGGCCGGCAGGCGGTCTTTCTCGACGCACGACGCGGGCTCGATCCCACGGATCCGGCCACTTTCTCGCCGTCGATGTCCGAGCTGAAGGAGATGGGGGTGAATTTCATCGCGCCGCCGCTCTTTGTCCTGCTTGCGCTGGAAGACGGCAGGATCGTGCCGTCCGCCTATGCCATTGCTGCCAAAGATGCGGGTCTGGACATCATCACCTGGACCCTGGAGCGTTCCGGTCCCCTGAATTCCGGGGGCGGCTGGTATTACCAGAGCGTCAGCCCGGCCATTGATGGCGACGGACGCATGATGGAAGTGCTCGATGTCCTGGCGCAGGATGTCGGTGTGAAGGGGGTCTTTTCGGACTGGCCGGCGACAACCAGCTTCTACGCGTCCTGCATGGGCCTGGAGTAACGCCGGGGATCAATGATCGTGACAGCGGAGGATGTCACGTTCAGGACATCGCCCGAGTGAATTCAGGCAATTTGAAACAGGTTGTCGAGTGAGGAGAAGATGGAATGCTTTATCAGGCTGTCAGCGCGCCTGATCGAGTGTGCGCTTGCATTCCAGAAGCTCGAACAAGGTGGACTGTAGCCGGCGGATATCTTCCTTGGCGACTGCGGGCTGGGCCGCCGATACGCTTGCCGCTGCCTTGTCGCCGCGAAGCCTGCCGAGAATGTTGAGACCTCCGGAGGAGGAATGGCTGCCCGCGTCGGGAGCCGTTTCAGCCAGAACGCCGCTGGGCAGCTTGTCCTGGTGTCCGTTTGCGGTGGAGTGCGATGCCGCGCGCGTCTGCTCGCCGTTTGTATGGTCTGCGGGCTCCGGCGCCGCCGGTGCGGCTGTCTGCAACGGGGAAGCATCTTCCCGCCATATCTGCATGACAAATCTCGGGCCTTGCTCCTTCAGGATACGCTGCACACCCTTGATGGTGTAGCCTTCTCCATAGAGCAGATGCCGAATTCCCTTCAAGAGCTCGACATCGTCCGGACGGTAATAGCGTCGCCCTCCGCCGCGTTTCAGCGGCTTGATATGAGAGAACCGCGTTTCCCAGAACCGCAACACGTGTTGCGGCAGGTCAAGGTCGTCAGCGACCTCGCTGATGGTTCTAAAGGCGTCCGGGCTTTTATCCAGTGAACTCATCCGGTCTTGTTTATTTGCTGGCCTGTCCTGTGAGCGCATCATTGATCCGCTGCTTCAAAACATTGGATGGCTTGAACACCATCACACGGCGCGGTGAAATCGGGACTTCCTCGCCTGTCTTCGGATTGCGGCCGATACGTTCCCCCTTGGAACGAACCACAAATGAACCGAAGCTTGACAATTTTACCGATTCTCCCGTGACAAGACAGTCCGAAATTTCAGAAAGTACACGTTCGACCAATTCGGATGATTCAGTTCGTGACAGACCCACTTTTTGATAAACGGCCTCACACAGATCCGCACGGGTAATAGTCCGGTTGCCCATAACCCCTCCTCAACGACGCCAGTGATCTGGCTGATTTTGCAAGAGAACTCCGACGCAATGCGATACGGTACGGCCTCACGGCGGGCCGGTCAACCAGAACTCCGCGTCAAGTTAAGATTTATCGCAATTAGGCCGCAGGGAGGGTTACCAGCGCAGGAGAACCGATCCCCAGGTAAATCCGCCGCCCATTGCCTCGAGCATCAGGAGATCGTTCTTCTTGACGCGCCCGTCCCTGACAGCCGTATCGAGAGCCAGCGGAATGGAAGCTGCAGAGGTGTTGCCATGCAACTGTACGGTGGTAACGACCTTCTCCGGCGCGATGCCGAGCTTCTTGGCGCTGGCGTCGATGATCCGCTTGTTGGCCTGATGCGGTATGAACCAGGTCAGGTCCTCGGAGGTCAGACCTGTCGCCTTGTAGGCGTCCTCGATCACGTCGGTGATCATTCCGACCGCGTGCTTGTAGACCTCGCGGCCTTCCATGCGCAGGTGACCGACCGTCTGCGTCGACGACGGCCCCCCGTCCACATAGAGTTTATCCTTGTGTCGGCCATCCGAGCGCAGATGCGATGTCAGGATGCCCCGGTCTTCATTGCCGCCGGTCCCTTCAGATGCTTCCACGACAACAGCCCCTGCTCCGTCGCCGAACAGCACACAGGTGGTCCGGTCCTCCCAGTCGAGGATACGGGAGAAGGTTTCCGCGCCGATGACGAGGCAGCGTTTGGCAAGTCCCGTGCGAATGTAGGCATCGGCGGTGGTCAGCGCGTAGACGAAACCCGAACAGACGGCATGGATATCGAAGGCGGCGCCGTGATGGATGCCGAGACCGGCCTGCACGGTGACTGCTGTTGCCGGAAAGGTATTGTCCGGGGTCGCCGTCGCCAGGATGATGGTGTCGATATCCTGGGCATCGCGACCGGCGGCCTCGAGTGCTCGCCTGGCGGCCGCTAGAGCCAGATCCGAGGTCAGCTCGCCTTCGGCCGCGACATGGCGCTGCCGGATGCCGGTACGCTGAACGATCCACTCGTCGGACGTGTCGACTATCTTGGACAGATCATCATTCGTCAGGATTTTTTCCGGCAGGAAGCTTCCGCAGCCGGTTACGGTTGAACGGATAACGCTCACAAATCACCTTCCGATGTCGGCGCGGCTTCTGCGAAGCGGCCGCGATGGTAATGCACAAGATCCTGGGCGATCTTGTGGGTCAATTCGTTTTTCACCATGTCATAGGCCAGATCGATCGCGGAGGCATAGCCCTCCGCATCCGTCCCGCCATGGCTCTTGATCACGATGCCGTTCAACCCCAGAAACACACCGCCATTGACTTTGCGCGGGTCCATTTTCTCGCGCAGCAGATCAAACGCACCCTTTGCAAAAAGATAACCGATCTTGGACATGAAAGTGCGGTTCATGGCCGATCGCAGGTAACCGCCGATCTGCTTGGCGGTGCCTTCCGCCGTTTTCAGGGCGATATTGCCGGCAAAGCCCTCGGTCACGACGACGTCGACCGTGCCCTTGCCAAGATCGTCGCCTTCGACAAAACCGGCGTAGTTCAGAGACCGCAAAGGCGTCTCGCGCAGCAGGCGGCCTGCCGTGCGCACCTCCTCCAGACCTTTCACTTCCTCAACGCCGATATTGAGAAGACCCACCGTGGGACGCTGGATACCAAACAGAGCGCGGGCCATGGCGCCGCCCAGAATGGCGAAATCGATAAGCTGCTGTGCATCGGCGCCGATGGTCGCGCCGACGTCCAGCACGACCGATTCCCCGCGCAGCGTCGGCCAGATGGCGGCAATGGCGGGCCGCTCGATATTGGCCATGGTGCGCAGGCAGAACTTGGACATGGCCATGAGAGCGCCGGTGTTGCCGGCGGAAACGGCGACGGACGCCTCTCCGGTCTTCACAGCTTCGATAGACCGCCACATGCTGGAGCGCCACCGCCCCTGACGCAGGGCCTGGCTCGGTTTGGTATCCATCGCAATGGCGACTTCGCAGTGATGGACGGTCGAAGCGTCGCGCACCCGGGGATATTTCTCCAGAAGCGGACGGATAACCTGTTCGTTGCCGTAGAGAAGGAAGCGGATATCGGGATGGCGGACAAGCGCGATTTCCGCACCGGGTATGACAACTTCGGCCCCGTTATCGCCGCCCATGGCATCCAATGAAATCGGAATCGTTTTCGCCATTTAGAAGGTCTTTTTAACGTTTTTCTACAAAGGACGTCACCTGGACGGTACGCCCGCAATGTCCCACCGGTTCGGCAGGGGCCCTGATCCGGCGCGAACATAACGGTTTTGGACGGAGTGACAACCGTTTTCCGCATCCTGACGGGTGGAGAGACCGAAAACCGGCGGAAAAACAGTGGCCGGAGCACAGGCCTGCCGCAGCAAACCGGTGCCAGGGCCGTCACATGTCGGACGAGAGCAAAGTATCAGTTTTCCTTCGCGTCCTTGAGGGCCTGCAGGGCGGCGAATGGCGAAGGCTTTTTCTCCGTCACCTCGTCATCGGCTTCCACGTCACCGCCTTCGAAGGCAACGCCCGGCTTGCGCGGAAACGGATCGAGCGACAGGGCCAGTTCCTCGCAGATGACCGCACCGAGGTCCAGAACCCCATCAACGATGACATCGGGCGGATCCAGCGACTCAAGATCGATCTCGATTTCCCCGTCCTCGTTGAGGTCCCTGATCTTCCGCTGTTTGCCGGAATGGGCTTCGAAGGTCCGGTCGACATCGAGCTTCAGGGAACTCTGGAACGGTTCGAGCGATAC
The DNA here is from genome assembly GCF_947496995.1 of uncultured Roseibium sp. Lineage (GTDB taxonomy): Bacteria > Pseudomonadota > Alphaproteobacteria > Rhizobiales > Stappiaceae > Roseibium. Next base: position 1,863,394 of record NZ_CANMFD010000001.1, on the reverse strand, counting down.
GACACAGACCTGGGTAATGGTGGCGGAGATCGGCCCCACCACCCTGAGACCCGCCTTGCGGTAAGGCTTGAGGGTGAACTCCGCCTTCAGATCATGAACCGCTTCAAGGTCGAACGCCTTGTCGATCGCCTTCAGGCCGGCTTCGTCCGGCGCCACCAGGACGGTCTGGTCCTTGTCGATCACACTGGCGGCGGTCACCTTGAAGGAATAGGGAAATTTATCCTTTGCCATGGGTCTTCTTTCTTCTTGTACCTTTTGCCTGAGGGTCTGCAGCCCGAGGGTCTTTGGCCGACTTCAAACCGGCAGGTCCCTGAACGCTTCCGGATCGGCCCATTTGATCTGTCCGCTCATCAGATCCGCAGCCGTCTGATCGCCAAGTCGGCTTGCCGACTCAAGGATATAATGTGCCAGGCGCGTCTGTGCGACAGGTTCGGGATTGTCCGGGAAGATATTGCGGCCGAGCGCCGCGGCAAGCTCCTCGACATCAGCGTTGTCTATGGCAGGGTTGTAGACATTGGCGCGGCCGAAAAAGGCCTCCCCCATGACAGTGATCTTTTTCTGCACGCGGCTGTCGCTGACGCCCATCTCGCGCAGGGACGCATCCATGTCCTGGAAAAACAGATCGAAGACATACTGGGTAAACTCGGAAACCGCCTTCCCCTCCCCGCGCATCCGCCGGAAATACAATACCGCATGGGCGACGATCAGGTCGAACCGGCCGTCGATTGTGTCGGGTACATGGAAGTCGCTATAAAATACCGGTTGCCGTGCTTGAGCCACGATTTCACAATAGACCTTGTGCTCGGCATCGCGGTTGCGGCGGCGGAACAGGCCGAAAATCATGACGGTCTCCAAAGTCTTCATTCGAGTCTGCTGTTGTCATGTGCCCTATCCCACGATAGAGATTTTGCCAAGCAACGAAATTCAAAGGCAGCCAGACCGATCTGGCCAAACGGGACTTCTTAAATGAACTTCAAGGCAAGCGCCCTGATCCTTCCGCTTCTGGCTACTCTGCCGCTGGGCGGCTGTTTCACGTCCACCTATACGCATGGGCACGTGGTCACCACCGACATGCTGAACCAGGTTCAGGTCGGCTCCAGCCGCGAGCAGGTCGAGCTGGTGCTCGGATCGCCGTCAACCACGTCGAGCCTCAACGGCGATGCCTATTATTATATCTCGCAAAAGACAGCGACGACCGCCTTCATGGCGCCCGACATTGTCGAACAGCGCGTTGTGGCCGTTTATTTCGACAAGGACGGCTATGTGCAGGATCTCGGCAACTACTCGCTGCAGGACGGCAAGATCGTCGATATCGTCACCCGCAAGACCCGTACGGGCGGTGCCGACTACGGCTTCCTGACGCAGATCCTCAGAGGCGCTGCAAACCCGAGCCTCGGTCTTTAAGAGCGTTTCGCTTCATTCAGGTTTGGATGATCCGCGGGTCATCAACGAGAAACCCCGGCCAAAGCGGCCGGGGTTTTTTCTTTCAGAGCGTCAGGCGTTTAAGAAACGCCCGATGCTCTGCCATTCAGGAGTCGATCAGCTTTTGGCCAACAAGCCGTTTCCGGCTTATCGCCCGCTGATCTAGGCACCAATGGAGATCAGTGCGCCAGGACCGCCAGAAGCAGCAGGGCGACGATGTTGGTGATCTTGATCATCGGGTTGACTGCAGGACCTGCAGTATCCTTGTAGGGATCGCCGACAGTGTCGCCGGTAACCGATGCCTTGTGTGCTTCGCTGCCCTTCTGATGAGTGACACCGTCCTTGTCGGTGAACCCGTCCTCGAAGGACTTCTTGGCATTGTCCCAGGCACCACCGCCCGCCGTCATGGAAATGGCGACGAAGAGACCGGTGACGATCACGCCAAGCAGCATCGCGCCCAGTGCGGCAAAGGCAGCAGCAGGTGTCGCCACCGCCTTGACCACGAAGAACACGACAATCGGCGAGAGCACCGGCAGCAACGACGGCAGGATCATTTCCTTGATCGCGGCTTTGGTCAGCATGTCCACCGCCCGGCCGTAATCCGGCCGTTCGGTGCCCTGCATGATGCCGGGCTTCTCCTTGAACTGACGGCGGACTTCCTCAACCACCGCTCCGGCCGCACGGCCGACGGCCGTCATGGAGATACCTCCGAAGAGATACGGCAGAAGACCACCGAACAGGAGCCCCGCCACCACATAGGGATTGGACAGCGAGAACAGCGTGGAGACATCGATGCCGTAGAAGATCGATCCCTCGACCGCCGTGCTGGAGAAGTGTTTCAGATCCTCCGTATAGGCCGCGAAGAGCACCAGCGCGCCCAGACCGGCGGACCCGATGGCATAGCCCTTGGTCACCGCCTTTGTGGTGTTGCCGACCGCGTCGAGCGCATCCGTCGTTGACCTGACTTCCGCCGGCAGATCCGCCATTTCGGCAATGCCGCCGGCATTGTCGGTCACGGGGCCGAAGGCGTCCAGCGCCACGACCATCCCCGCCAGCGCCAGCATGGTCGTCACCGCGATGGCGATGCCGAACAGGCCCGCAAACGTATGGGTGACGAGAATGCCGGCAATGATGATGATCGCAGGAAGCGCCGTTGCTTCAAGAGACACGGCAAGACCCTGGATCACGTTGGTGCCGTGGCCGGTCACCGACGCCTGGGCGATCGATCTCACCGGCCGATATTCCGTGCCGGTGTAATATTCGGTCACCCAGATGATCAGACCGGTGATGATCAGACCGACGAGGCCGCAGATGAAGAGGTCGAAGCCGTTGAAGCTGAAACCTCCCGACGTGGTGTATTCGGTACCGGCACCTAGCCAGCCGAAGATGATGCCGCCAAGCGCGACCGCCGACAGCAGAGCCGTAGCGATGAAGCCCTTGTAGAGGGCGCCCATGATCGAGTTGTTCTTGCCGAGCTTGACGAAGAAGGTTCCGATGATGGACGTCACCACACAGCTTGCCCCGATCAGAAGCGGCAACAGCATCAGTTCGATGGCCTGCCCCCCGGAGAAGTAGATGGAGGCCAGAACCATGGTGGCGACGACCGTCACCACATAGGTTTCGAACAGATCGGCCGCCATGCCCGCGCAGTCGCCGACGTTATCGCCGACATTGTCCGCGATCGTTGCCGGGTTGCGAGGATCGTCTTCGGGAATTCCGGCTTCCACCTTGCCGACAAGGTCACCGCCGACATCCGCACCCTTGGTGAAGATACCGCCGCCGAGACGGGCGAAGATCGAGATCAGCGACGCGCCGAAGCCGAGTGCAACGAGTGCGTCGATCACCGTGCGGTCCGTCGGGCCGTATCCCATAACCCTGGTCAGGATGGCGTAGTAGACGGCCACGCCCAGAAGGGCCAGACCGGCGACGAGAAGACCGGTGACAGCACCGGACTTGAAGGCGATCTCCAGACCTGCCCCGAGGCTCTGGCTCGCGGCCTGAGCGGTCCGCACATTGGCGCGGACGGAAACCATCATGCCGATATAACCGGCGCTTCCGGAAAGAATTGCGCCGATGGCAAAACCGATTGCCGCCGGACCGGAAAGCAGTAACCAGGCAATCACGAACACAACCGCACCGACAATGGCGATGGTCGTGTACTGACGGTTGAGATAAGCCTTGGCCCCTTCCTGGATCGCCCCGGCGATCTCCTGCATGCGGGCGTTGCCCGCGTCCGCCGCCATGACGGATTGAATTGCCCAGGCGCCGTAGGCGATGGACAAGAGACCACAAATTATGATGACGACAAGCTCGATCATGCTTCCTCCCAAAACTGCGGCGGACTGGTTTTGTTTTTGTTTATCCCGCCTGACTGTGCCTCACGCCGATTCCTCTGCGTGAGGGATTGACACGATAGCAACAAAGCAGAGCTGCTCGTCAAGCTCTCAGATCGACTAATTAGCTAGTTCCGTCGCGGTATTATTTGGTGCAGTGCAGTATTTATGTTGCGCTGACGAAATAGAATTTGGGAAAAACTTTAAGCAGTTGTAACTGCTTTTCTTTCAGCCAAAACGAGCCAGACCAGAAGACCGAGACACAGCACCACGAACGGGAAAACGAGAATGTTCACCGTGCTCCAGCCGTAGATATTGAGAAGCGCACCGGAGGAAAAGGACGCCGCCGCCACGAATCCGAACACCATAAAATCATTGACCGCCTGGACCAGGTTGCGCTCTTCCGGCCGATATGTGTCGGTCAGCATGGCCGTCGCGCCGATGAAGCCGAAGTTCCAGCCGAGGCCAAGCAGAACAAGAGCCGTCCAGAAATGGCTGAGCTCGACCCCGGTTAGCGCAACCACCGCGCAGCCCGCCAGGAGAGCCAGGCCGATGGAGACAATCCGTTCCTTGCCGAAGCGGGCAATCAGGCTTCCGGTGAAGAAACTCGGTCCGAACATGGCAAGCACGTGCCATTGAATTCCGAGCGCGGCATCGGTTTCCGTCAGGCCGCAGGCGATCATCGCCAGCGGGGTGGCGGTCATCACCAGGCTCATCAGGGCGTAGGAACAGATCCCGCATGCCACTGCCACGAGGAAGCGCGGCTGCGCCATGATCACGCGCAACGGACGCCCGCCGGCCTGTGCGTGCGTGCGCCGCGGCGGGATGGGGATCTTGATGAAGGCAAGCAGGCACAGGGCGATCAGCGCCAGTCCGGCCTGCGCCAGATAGGTGCCGGCGAAAAGGATCGGCTCGAACAGGTCCTTGGTCGCAATCACGGTCTGCGGACCGACCACGCCGGCCAGAACGCCACCGGCGAGTACCCAGGAGATCGCCTTGGGCTTGAAGGCATCGCTCGCCGTATCGGCGGCAGCGAACCTGTACTGCTGGACAAAAGCCCCTGCCAGCCCGCCCAGGCAGCACGCAAGCGCGAACAGCAGGAACCGGTCCTCGAAAACCGCGTAGGAGGCCAGAAGGCCGGAAAGCGCTCCCAGCAGCGCCGCGCCCATGAAGCCTGTCCTGCGACCGTAGCGGCGCATGATCATGCCTGCAGGTATCGTGCCGAAGGCCGTCCCCAGAACCATCGCCGAAACCGGCAGTGTGGCAAGGGACTTGTCCGTTTCCAGCATCATGTAGCCGACTAGGGGCCCGGTCGCGATGACGATGGACGCCGAGGCACCGCCGATGGCCTGAGACAGAGCAAGAAGCAGCGCATTGCGTTTGGCCAGACGGTCATCGACGAATACGTCCGGAGTTGCGGCAGTCATGGCTGATCTTTCGAATGGCTTGGTTCGTTACAGGCGGGTTCAGATTTTTACCATGCTCGCCCATGACGGGATAGTCACTGCGACAGATCAAAAATGGCGAAAACCGCTGTCGGAATCGAGCCGGAACGGTTTGCCCGCTTCCGTGAGATGAACGTCGCCAGGGCCTTGCTCTACCCGGCCGATTTCAGCAACGGGGCATCCGGCGGCTTGCGCCGCCTGCTGAAAGGCTGCCGCCTCGCCTGCCGGCACGCTGGCCAGGATTTCATAGTCGTCACCGCCATTGAGGCAGCGCGCGAAGTATTGCGGCGACTTCACCTTGAGATGCTGAAGCGCGCCGGAGAACGGGACCTGCCCCACATCGATCGTTATATCGACGGCGGAGGCCTTCGCCATATGGCCGCAATCGGCAATCAGACCGTCGGACACATCGAGGGCGGCACTGGCAAACCGGGTGATGAGCCCCGCCAGCCGGGTTCTCGGCCGCGGCAGCAGATAGCGGTCCAGAATATGCAGTTCTTCGCTTTCGGTCAGGTCATGATCGTGGCTGAATTGCGGGTGAAGGCGGACCTCGAGACCGGCGGCGGCATCGCCAATGGTGCCGCTCACGAAAAGAATGTCGCCAGGGCTTGCTCCCGACCGGCGGACGGTCTTGCCAGTTTCCACTTCGCCGATCGCGGTAATGGAGATCTGCAGGCCGTTTCCGGAGCGGATGGTGTCTCCTCCCAGCAATTGAACGTCATAGGCGGCCTGGTCCGCGGCCAGCCCCTTGCAGAAACGCTCCAGCCAGGTTTCCGTCCAGTCGGCGGGGAGAGCAAGCCCCATCAGGTAGCCGCGCGGGCGGGCTCCCTTGGCGGCCAGATCCGACAGATTGACCCTGAGCGCCTTGGCGGCGATCGCCTCCGGCGCGTCTTCGGAGAAAAAGTGTATGTCGGCAGCCAGCATGTCCTTTGTCAGGACAAGGTCGTGGCCGGCTTCGGGTGTGAGCACCGCGGCGTCGTCCGTCAGCCCGAGGCTCCCGGGATCGTTCGCCAGCGGCGCGAAATAGCGCTGGATGAGCGTAAATTCGTCCGGCCGGTCACCATCCATGATCAGGAGGCACCATCAACCTTGCTGACCTCGGTATCGGCATCAAATTCCGCGTTGCGCAGGTCGTGGGCCAGGCGGTCGAGCACACCGTTGACGAGACCCGGCTCGTCTTCCTCGAAGAAGGCCTTCGCGACGTCGATGTACTCGGAAATGATGACCTTGGCCGGGACATCCTTGCGGCGCAGCAGCTCATAGGAGCCGGAGCGCAGGATGGCGCGCAGCAGGCTGTCGATCCGCTTCAGCGGCCAGTCTTCCGTCAGCGCCGTATGGATAAAGGGGTCGAGAAACTTCTGGTCCTCGACCACGCCGGAGACGATCTGCTTGAACCATTGTTCGTCGGCATCACGGTACTGGGCGCCGTCGATTTCCTTGCCGAGGCGAAAAGTGGTGAATTCGCTGATCACATTGGCAAGCGGTGAGCCGCCGACATCCATCTGGTACAGGGCCTGGACCGCCGCAAGACGGGCCACGCCGCGTTTATTCGCCGGGCGCACAGTTTTTGCAGCCGGTTTCTCCGGGTCGGCCTTTCCGGTCATTTTTCTTATACTCCAAGCCGTTCGCGCAGGGCGATCATCTGCAGGGCCGCCTCGGCCGCCGCTCCGCCCTTGTTCTTGTCGTCCACCTTCGCACGGGCCCATGCCTGTTCGCTGTTTTCGACGGTCAGGATACCGTTGCCGACGGCGAGATCGGCGTCAATGATCAGGTCCATGATGGCCCGGTTCGATTCATTGGCGACAATGTCGTAATGCGAGGTTTCGCCGCGGATCACAACACCCAGAAGCACGAAACCGTCATACAGTTCGCCCTCGTTTTCCATGGCTGTCATCGCCATGGACAAGGCGGCCGGGATTTCCAGCACACCCGGAACGGCAATCCGCTCATAACTGGCGCCCGCAGCTTCAATCGCCTTCACCGCACCTTCGGCGAGCGCGTCGGCGAGATCCTCGTAGAAGCGGGCTTCTATGATCAGCAGTTTCGGGGCAGCGCTCATGGGTTTTACCATCCAGTATCAGGCCGCGACAGGAACCACGTCTGCCCCGGTTTGTCCAGTCATTCATGGACAATCGCACCGTGGCGACCACACCACATCGCAATCGTGTTTAACAGGAACAGCTCACGTCCGGAATAACGTTGCGTCTTTAATCAATTCTGCTGAACTCGGCGAGACGGGCCGCATAGCGGGCCATCATGTCCACTTCAAGATTGATGCTGTCTCCCACCTGCCGGTCCGACCATGTGGTCACTTCCAGCGTATGCGGAATGAGGAACACGGAAAACAGCAGTCCATCGACCTCATTGACCGTCAACGAGGTGCCATCCAGGGCGACGGAGCCCTTTTTGGCAATGAAGGGTGCGGCTTCCGCGGGCGCTTCGAACTGGAAATAAACGGATTCCGGATGATCTTCGCGCCTGGTGACGGTCGCGACGCCGTCCACATGCCCCAGAACCAGATGCCCGCCGAGCTCCGCTCCCATCGTCAGAGACCGTTCCAGATTGACATTCTGGCCGGCCCGCCAGTCAGAGACCGTTGTCAGCGCGAGCGTTTCGGCGGCGGAGACCACCTCGAACCAGTTGCCGTTGGAAGCATTGTCCTTGGCGGTGACCGTATGGCAGACACCCGCACAGGAGATCGAGGCTCCGATATCGAAGCTCTCCGTGTCATAAGCGGTGCGTATCCGGGTGCGTTTGCCCGCCGGAACGTCTTCGATGGAAAGGATTTCGCCGAGGTCGGTCACAATGCCGGTAAACATGTCAGGCTTCTCTCCGTCTCAAATAGATAAAGCTGTCCGGCCCGAATTTACCGGCGTCTACCCGCTCAAATCTGGGGTCCTGAAGAACATCTGCAAGGTCGAGACCGTGCAGGGCCGGTATGCCGTCCGCGCCGATCAGGATGTCGCCGGTGACGACACAAAGATCGTCTACAAGATCGGCGGTCAGGAAGGAGGAGGCTATCCGCGCTCCGCCCTCCACCATCAGCCGCGTGATGCCACGGGTCGCCAGCGCGCTGAGGATGACGGAGGGGGCAATGCCGGTCTCGGACGCAGGCACGCGGATGATATTCACCCCAGCCTGCGCGAGGGCATCGATGCTGTCGGGGTCCGCAGCGTTTCCGCAGATCAGCCAGACCGGAACATCCGCACAGGTACGCACCAGCTTCGATCCCAGAGGCAGGCGTGCGAAGCGGTCGACGACCACACGGACGGGCGAGCGGTCCGCAAGTCCGGGCAGACGGCAGGTGAGTTGCGGATCGTCCGCGAGCGCCGTGCCCGAGCCGATCAGAATGGCGTCGTAGGCGGCCCGGAAGCCGTGCACCTTGCGCATAGACAGATCTCCGGAAATCCTGATCTGCCCCTCTCCAGCCTTGCCGATATATCCGTCTTGCGAAGCGGCGAGCTTCAGGAACACATGTGGCCGCTGGCGGAGCTGGCGCATCGTGAAGCCGTGATAAAGCACCTTCATCGCCGCTTCGCGCACACCCACGGTGACCTCGATGCCGGCCTCTTCCAGCATCTTCACGCCGCGGCCCGCAACACGGGGGTTCGGGTCCAGCATCCCGACGATCACGCGGCTGACGCCGGCATTGATCAGCGCAAGCGCACACGGCGGCGTGCGGCCATAGTGGGAGCACGGCTCGAGCGTCACATAGCACGCGGCGCCTTTTGCCTTGTCGCCTGCCTGGTTGAGCGCATTCACTTCCGCATGCGCCATGCCCGGGCGCGACGTCACGCCCCGTCCGACGACAACAGGGCCGCCCTCGTCTTCGCGGACAATAAGGGCGGCCACGGAAGGGTTGGGCCAGACATGGCCGAGCCCGCGGCGGGCCAGACGTTCGGCCGCCGCCATGAGGCGCTCATCGAGATCGGGATTAGCTGACATGAAAAGCCGGTCGCAACGGGTCAGTTGTCTTTCACGGGGTGCTTCTCCGGATCGCTGAGTTCATCCAGAAGAGCTTCGAAATCCTTGGCTTCGCGGAAATTCCTGTAAACGGACGCGAAGCGCACATAGGCAACGTCGTCGATTGCCTTCAGGCCTTCCATCACATGATTGCCGATGGTTTCCGCAGTGATTTCGCTTTCACCCGAACTTTCCAGCTGACGGACGATGCCGCTGACCATGCGCTCGATCTTTTCCGGATCGACGGGCCGCTTGCGCACCGCGATCTGCACGGAGCGCATCAGCTTTTCCCGGTCGAAGGGAACCCGGCGGCCGGAGCGTTTGAGCACCATCAGCTCACGCAACTGAACCCGTTCGAATGTCGTGAACCGGCCGCCGCAGGTATTGCAGATCCTGCGCCGGCGGATGGCGGTGTTGTCCTCGGTCGGGCGGGAATCCTTGACCTGGGTTTCCTCGCCGCCGCAAAACGGACATCTCATCTTTCAAAGCTCCTGACGGGACCCGTCGATTACCCCCCGTAGATCGGGAACCGGGCCGTCAGTGCTTCTACCTTGGCTTTGACGGCCGCTTCAACCGCCGCGTTGCCTTCTTCGCTGTTCGCTGCCTTCAATCCGTCCAGAACTTCGGTGATCAGCAGGCCGACTTCGCGGAATTCCGCCACGCCGAACCCGCGTGTGGTTGCGGCCGGAGTTCCGAGCCGGATGCCCGATGTCACGAAGGGTTTTTCCGGGTCGAAGGGGATGCCGTTCTTGTTGCAGGTGATGTTGGCGCGGCCGAGAGCCTTCTCGGCGACCTTGCCGGTGGCGTTTTTCGGGCGCAGGTCGACCAGCATCAGGTGGTTGTCCGTTCCGCCGGAGACGATGTCGAGGCCCTGCTCCTTGAGCACCTCGGCCAGTGCCTTGGCGTTTTCGGCCACGGCGCGGGCGTAGATCTTGAATTCCGGCTGCAGCGCTTCCTTGAAGGCCACCGCTTTGGCCGCGATCACATGCATCAGCGGGCCGCCCTGGAGACCTGGGAAAACGGCGGAATTGATCTTCTTGGCGAGCGCTTCGTCATTGGAAAGGATCATGCCGCCGCGCGGACCGCGCAGGGACTTGTGGGTGGTCGTGGTGACCACATGCGCATGCGGAACCGGGGACGGATGCACACCGCCGGCCACCAGACCCGCGATATGAGCCATGTCGACCATCAGGTAAGCGCCGACGCTGTCTGCGATCTCGCGGAACTTCTGCCAGTCCCAGAGGCGCGAATAGGCGGTGCCGCCGGCCAGGATCAGCTTCGGCTTGTGCTCATGGGCAAGACGCTCGACCTCTTCCATGTCGAGCAGATGATCTTCCTTGCGCACGCCGTAGGAGACGACATTGAACCATTTGCCCGACATGTTGACCGGAGAGCCATGGGTCAGGTGGCCGCCGGAATTCAGGTCGAGGCCCATGAAGGTGTCGCCCGGCTGGAGCAGCGCCAGGAACACGGCCTGGTTCATCTGGCTGCCGGAATTGGGCTGAACGTTGGCGAAGCCGCAGCCGAACAGCTGCTTGGCGCGTTCAATCGCCAGTGTCTCGGCGACATCGGCAAATTCGCAGCCGCCGTAGTAGCGCTTGCCCGGATAGCCTTCGGCATATTTGTTTGTAAAGATCGATCCCTGTGCTTCCAGAACGGCGCGGGAAACGATGTTCTCTGAGGCGATCAGCTCGATCTCGTGCTGCTGACGGCCGAGTTCGTTTTCAATCGTATCGAAAATATCGCGATCGGCCTCTTCGAGACCACGGGTGAAGAAACCGGACTGCAGGGGCTGATTGGAGCTTTCCATCAAAGACATCGCACCATCCTTGTTCTACGGCCCTGACGCAGGGCCTTGTTTCGCGGCCCTGTTGTCAGGCCCATTTTCATAACGGTCCACATCTCCGGGATACCCGGGACGTGTTCCAGCAACTCGATCTCGGCGACCGGGGCTTCGCAGCCGCATCGGTCCGGACGGCAGGGCCCCGGCGCATCACCCGGGCAACGGCGCCTTGCAGGTGAAGCAGCGCCATGCGGCGGCCAATCCAACTCGAGGCGAGGAATTAACACAGGCCCCGGGAAGAACCAAGGGTCTTACCGACGCACGCCAACTTGAAAACGACGCCGCTGTGCAGATGCCATCACCGGAGCGGGAATGCGCGGGCAATGCGGCTTGATTGCTCAGTAGAGCGTCGGATCGGACCCTGTACCGGCTGCTTCGCGTTCCAACTCTATCCGGCGTTGAAGCTTACGGATGGCGATCCGTTTCAGATCTGTCTGGGAAGCAGAAGACGGTCCGAAGGCCGACACCTCGATACCGGTCGCGGCATCCATCGCGATCACCTGGACCTGACGGCCGATCGAACGGAATTCAAGATAGATCTCGCCGGAGTTCGGCTCGCGACTCATTTTATCGATCCTTGCGCGCAGGCGCCCAGAATCCACGAAACGCCGGTCTTATCAAGGCCGGCGTTTCGCAGTGAACATAAATGATCGGGTCGTCAGGCCGGAAAACCGCGTCAGAGACGGGCCTGTGTACCGGTGCCGTAGAGATCGTCCCGATTGTAGATGTCTTCGCGGAAATGCACGACGCCGTCCGCATTGGCCCATGCGGTGACATAGGTCAGATAGAGCGGGATCTGACCTTTCAGCTTCACGTCTTCGCGCTCCCCGGTGCGGATGACCGAATCCACGCGGGTACGGTCCCAGTCCGGGGTCGTCGACTGCAGAAGCCATGTCACAAGCTCGCGCACGTTCTGAACACGCACGCAGCCGGAGGAATGAAACCGGTAGTCTTCGCCGAACAGCGTCTTGGACGGAGTGTCGTGCAGATAGACCTGGTGCTTGTTGTGGAAGTTGATGCGAACGGAGCCGAGTGAATTGTCCGATCCCGGATCCTGGGTGAAGCGGTACTGGGTCGCCTCTTCGGTGTTCCAGTCGATCTGCTGCCAGGACATTTCGTTCCCGCTCCAGTCGAAGATGCGGATATTGTTCTTCGCCAGATATTGCGAGTCCTCATTCATCTTGGGGATCAGATCCTTGCGGATGATGGAGACGGGCACGGTCCAGTAGGGATTGAAGTTCAGCTCGTAAATCTTGCTGTTCAGGATCGGCGTCTGACGGTCGATCTTGCCGACAACGGCGGTATGACGGGAGCGCACGCGGCCGTTCTCAACCGCTTCGATCTCGGCAGCCGGAATATTCACCATCACGTAGCGGTCGCCAAGGAAACCGGACATGGAGCGCATGCGGATCATGTTGGTTTCAAGCTGGCGCAGACGCACATCGGCGGGAATGTTCAGTGCGGTCACCGTGCCCTCGCCCATCACGCCGTCCGGGATCAGACCGTGACGAAGCTGAAAGCGGCGCAGGGCCGTATCCACGTAGGAATCGAACGTGTTGGAAAGGCCTGCCTGCTGCTCAAGATCGCCGGAAACGATCAGGCGGCGGCGCAGTTCGACAACGCGCGGGTCTTTCGCACCGATTCTCAGAGGCTTGCCGCCGGGTGTGACCATACCCCAGCCGCCGGCCTGCACGATGCGCTGATAGCGGTCGATGGCGATGGCGATGTAATCCGCCGTTTCGGGCGACAATGTCGGCGCGGACGACTTCACTTCCTTGATGTTGTCCGTGGCGATGTCGAAGTTATCGGCCCACTCGACCTGCTGGCCGGAGGATTGCGCCTGTGCCTGGGCACCTGCCAGAAGCGGCGCCACGATCCCGAGAGCGCACAGTCTCCCGAGCGTCCGCCGGGTAATCCATCCGTGGTGAAGCTTTATCCCGAACTGCCCGGATAAAAGGTTCATTGCCGACCCCATCTTGCTGCGTTTCACGCGCTGACTTGTCTCAAGAGCACCTTCCGTTCGGTTGAAAGCGAACAACGTGCCCTAACACTTTAAAATCAATCAACTACCGGACGAACAATCGGTTCCGACCGGACATCCGCTGATCTCGTGCCTGAGGCCCTGGTGACGAGTGAATACGCACCGAACCGCATTTTTCCAGCTTCGAGTCCTACCGGAAGGGAGTTAACAAATCGCTCGATTTTTTAACCGTCATCTTGCTGGAAGCACCGCACAAAGCCATTTCAATGTGACCTAAAGATGTCGGTAACAGCAACTCGTTTCCGACATGTCTTCAACAAGGATATTTTGCAAGAATTCGGCCGCCTGAAAACGCAAATTCGCGTGAGGCGCCAAAAAGAAAGCACCGCCCGATGGGCGGTGCTTATCGTGTCTGCTGTCTGCCGTTAAAGGCGGTACAGGATCTGGTCGGTCCAGAACCGCTCGAGGCGGCGAAGGGACTTGTTGAGAACCGCGAAGTCCTCGGGTCCGATTTCACCGACCTGCTCGACCGACAGAACGTGACGCTCGTAAAGATCGTTGACGATCTTCGCCACTTCCCCACCCTTTTCCGTCAGGCTGACGCGAACGGAGCGACGATCCATGCGGGAACGCTGGTGGTGGATGTAACCGGTTTCGACCAGTTTCTTCAGATTGTAGGAAACATTCGATCCCAGGTAATAACCGCGCGTGCGCAGCTCACCTGCCGTCAGTTCCGAATCGCCGATGTTGAACAGCAGCAGTGCCTGCACGCTGTTGACATCAGACCGGCCCATACGATCGAACTCATCCTTGATAACGTCGAGAAGACGTCGATGCAGCCGCTCTACGAGCGTAAGAGCCTCGAGATAAAGCGGCTTGATTTCCGCTTCTTCGCTCTGACTCGGTGCAACAGCGTCAACTGCCCTGTTTGCTGTAATCATTGTAATTGCGCCTCTTCAAGTACCTGTCGTTCGACGGATATTGTTCCCGCCTTACTAAGCAATTTAACCGACCGATTCTAAAATCTGCTTAAGAGACACGCTGAATCATTGGTTAATTTCAAAGAGGTCTTTAGGAAGCCCATTTAATACTTTGTTTATGATGATCCTCGCAGGAACTTCACAATGGCAGAGAAATCCTTGCTTTCACCACCCGAGTTGCAGAACAGCGCATAGAGAGCAGCCGCTTCTGCACCGAGCGGCGTTGCCGCCCCGGAGGAATTGGCCGCTTCCTGTGCCAGTTTCAGATCCTTGAGCATCATCGCGGCAGCGAAGCCCGGCTGGTAGTCCCGGTTTGCAGGGCTGGACGGCAGAGGACCCGGCACCGGGCAGTAGGACGTCAGCGCCCAGCACTGGCCCGAGGCGGTGGAGGAAATATCGAAAAGTTTCTGCGCGTCCAGTCCGAGCCGTTCCGCCAGCACGAAGGCTTCTGACACGCCGATCATGGAAATGCCCAGGATCATGTTGTTGCAGATCTTGGCAGCCTGACCGTTGCCGGCACCGCCTGCATGCACGATCGTCTTGCCCATGATGTCGAGATAGGGCCTGGCCGCCACGTACGCATCCTCGGTGCCGCCGACCATGAAGGTCAGCGTCCCGGCGGCTGCTCCGGTGACACCCCCGGAGACCGGAGCATCGACCATGGGCATGCCCACTTCGGTCGCCGCCGCGATCACCGCGCGGGCGCTGTCGACATCGATGGTCGAACTATCGATCAGCAACGTGCCCGGTTTGGCATTTTCCAGAATGCCGCCCTCACCCTGATAGATCTGGCGCACATGTTTGCCGGCCGGCAGCATCGTCACGATAACGTCGGCAGCCGCCGCGAGTTCGGCAATGCCGGCCGCCTTCTCTCCGCCGGCATCGGCATGGGCGGACATGGACTGCTCGGACAGATCGAAGCCGAGCACCCTGTGTCCCGCCTTGACGAGATTGACCGCCATCGGGCCACCCATGTTGCCAAGCCCGATGAAACCGATTGTCTGTGCCATTGCGTTTCTCCCGAAAGAAAATTTGTATTATTTTTGAATCTGTTATGCGAAGCGGTTCACGGCCGGAATCAACGGGACCGGATAACCAGCGAACCGGAACCCGTGCCCGTATCAGCCGGACCCGGCGCGGTTTTCCTTGTCCATCAGGTAATACAGAACGCCGAAGATCGCGATTGTCAGCAGGTAGAAGGCAATCTCATAAGGCCGCCGGCCATAGAGATCTGAAAAAGCCGTATGCATGACGATCTGGCTGAAGCAGCGGAACAGCCACATGACCGTACCCCAGGACACTGTCAGCCAGAGGCCCGTCGCCGCGACAAGGTCCAGCACCGCGAAGAAGACGATTGCACCCTGAAGAGCCACCGGCATGTCCCAGAACCACAGGCCGCGCCATTCGAGAATGCCGATAATCCGCGCCCAGTAAATAACGCCGCCGCCAATCAGAAGAATTGCGATCGCACGCAGGTACCAGACCAGAACGGCGCTCCACGGCGGGCGCGAGTCGATCAGGTCCTGAAAACTGGTAATCATGGGCGGTCCGGTCCCGGTCTAAAGTGGAAGATCTCCAACAGTCGGTTCCACGAAATACGACGCCAGATCAGCCCTGTCCACCTGACTGAAGTGGGAAGGCGTCCATTTCGGATCCTGGTCCTTGTCGACCAGCACGGCACGAATGCCTTCGAAAAAATCCACGCCCTGAAGGATGCGGCACAGGATGCGGTATTCGAGCCGCATGCATTCCTCGAACGAAAGCTGCGCACCGCGCTGCATCTGTTCAAAGGCGATCAGCACGCTGGTGGGAGATTTCTGGCGGATTGCTTCCACGGTCTTTTGCGCGAAGGCATCCTGTGAGGCCTCCAGGCGTTCGAGAATCTCCTCGACCGAGCCTGCTGAAAACGCCTGTTCGATCAGATCGGCGTTCTCGCTCAACGGCCCCTTTTCCGGCGTGACCAGATAGGGTGCCAGGGCCGCGCCGATGTCGCTGGCGGTTTCCAGCGCCTTTTCCAGATCCGGCAGGGATGCTTCGTCGATTGCGTGGGTCAGAACACCGGTCGCGAGTGCGTCGCCCTGCTTCATGCGTCCCGCGCTCAGGGCGCAATAGACGCCTGTTCTTCTGGGCATGCGCGGCAGAAACCAGGTGCCGCCCACATCCGGAAAGAAACCGATTGCCGTTTCGGGCATGGCGAACAGCGTCTTTTGCGTGCCGACGCGGTGGCTGCCGTGTACGGAGACGCCGACACCGCCGCCCATGACGATCCCGTCGACCAGGGCAACGTAAGACTTCGGATAGGCCTTGATCTGCGCGTTGAGAAGATATTCGTCGCGGAAAAAGGCGCTGAGCCCGTCAAGCTGTCCTGCCTGGCGGGCATCATAAATGCTGCGGATGTCGCCACCGGCGCAAAAGGCTTTCTCGCCGGCGCCCGTGACGACCACGTGAGCCACATCCGGATCTTCGGCCCAGCGCTCAAGCTGGGCGGCGAGCGCTGTGACCATCGCGTGATTGAGCGCGTTCAAAGCCTTTGGACGGTTCAGCGTGACAAATCCGGCCAGGCCGCGTTTTTCAAACAGGATGTCGTCGGTCATGCAGGCGCCTCACGGAATAGTGGAGTCGTTTCAGGAAGTAACGGGAACCGCTTCACTCAGTCCTTGAGAAGCTGGCGGGCGATGATAAGCCGCATGATCTCGTTGGTGCCTTCCAGGATCTGATGGACCCGGACATCGCGGAAATAACGTTCGATCGGATAGTCCCGCAGGTATCCGTACCCGCCATGAAGCTGCAGCGCATCATTGACCACCTTGAAGCCGGTATCCGTGGCAAGACGCTTTGCCATGGCCGCGAGCCCGGTGGCATCGGCGGCTTTGCTCTCCACGGCCTGCGCGGCCTTGTGCAGCAGCAGACGGGCGGCTTCCAGTTCGGTCGCCATGTCCGCGAGGCGGAACTGCAGGGCCTGGAAATCGGCAATCGGCTTGCCGAACTGCTTGCGTTCCTTGACGTAGGCGAGGGAATAATCGAGGCAGGCCTGCGCCGCCCCCAGCGAGCAGGCGCCGATATTCAGGCGCCCCCCGTCCAGCGCCGCCATCGCGATGCGGAAGCCCTGCCCTTCTTCGCCGACCAGATTGGCCTTGGGAACCCGGCAATCGGAGAAATTCACTTGTGCGGTAGGCTGGCTCCTCCAGCCGAGCTTGTCCTCGTTAGCTCCGAAGCTGAGGCCCGGCGTATCCTTTTCCACCAGAATGCAGGAGATGCCCGACGGGCCCTCGCCTCCGGTGCGCACCATAACCGCATAGAGGTCGCTCACGCCGCCACCGGAAATAAAGGCCTTGGAGCCGTTCAGAACATAATGATCGCCATCCTCTTTGGCGCTGGTGCGCAGGCTGGCCGCATCCGACCCGGACCCGGGCTCGGTGAGGCAATAGCTGGTCAGGAGGTCCATGGCGCACAGCCGGGCGAGGTATTTTTCGCGCAAGGACTGCGACCCGTAGGTGTCGATGATCCAGGACACCATGTTGTGGATGGACAGATAGGCGGCCGTCGAGGTGCAGCCTCTGGACAGCTCCTCGAAGATCAGCGACGCATCCAGCCGGGTCAGGGCAGAGCCCCCGACATCCTCACGCACATAGATGCCGGCAAAGCCGAGTGCGGCAGCCTTGCGCAGGGTCGGAACGGGAAAATGGCTCTCCTCGTCCCATTCCTTGGCGAAGGGCGCCAGTTCGTCACGTGAAAAGCTCGCCGCCATGTCCTGAAAGGCGCGCTGATCTTCATTCAGAGAAAAGTCCACGGATTGTCCTCCCAAGCGCGGCGGAGACCGTGGCCTCCCGCCGCAATCCCTTTCGCAATAGCCTGTCATTTCACTGTCTGGAAAGCACTAAAGCATATTTGACGCTCACGTCAAACAAACTCTTTTTCGTCATTAAATTCAGTTGTTTTACAGGATGTTGGAAAGCTCAGATCTGCGTGATAGATTGCGGCTCACACATGCGGAAACGCAGATTCACCATCACGCTCATCATGCAGACAGGGTCCATGTCGTCCAGATCCCAGATTCCGCCCATCACCCCAGACCATATGGATACGCTTCTGGCAGGCACGCGCATGCGCCGGAACCGCCAGACGGACTGGTCCCGCCGCCTGGTGCGCGAGAACACGTTGACGGTAGACGACCTCATTTGGCCGGTCTTTCTGGTCGATGGCGAGAAGGTGCGCCAGCCCGTGGCCTCCATGCCGGAGGTCTTCCGCCTTTCGGTCGATGAGGCGGTGCGGGAAGCCGAACGCGCCGCGCAACTCGGTATTCCGGCGATGGCGCTGTTTCCCTATACCGAACCCGAGTTGCGCGACGAAACAGGCTCGGAAGCGCTGAACGCGAACAATCTCACCTGCCGCGCCCTGAAGGCGATCAAGGCCGAAGGGTTCAATCTCGGGCTGATGACCGATGTGGCGCTCGATCCCTATACCAGCCACGGCCATGACGGGCTGATGAAGGGGGAGACGATCCTCAACGATGAAACCGTCGACCGGCTCTGCCGTCAGGCGCTGGTTCAGGCGGAAGCGGGATCGGATGTCATCGCGCCGTCCGACATGATGGACGGACGGGTCGCCGCCATCCGCCAGTCCCTCGACGGGCAAGGCTTCCGGGATACGCAGATCATGGCCTATTCGGCCAAATACGCCTCCGCCTTCTACGGTCCGTTCCGCGATGCGGTCGGCTCGTCCGGAACGCTGAAGGGCGACAAGCGCACCTACCAGATGGACCCGGCCAATACGGACGAGGCCTTGCGCGAGACGGAACTCGACATCGCGGAGGGCGCCGACATGGTCATGGTCAAGCCCGGCCTGCCCTATCTCGACATCGTCAGGCGCATCAAGGACACCTTCCAGGTACCCACCTTCGCCTATCAGGTCTCCGGCGAGTACGCGATGATCAAGGCGGCCGGGGCAAATGGCTGGCTGGATGACGAACGCGCCATGATGGAAAGTCTGATGGCCTTCAAGCGCGCCGGCGCAGACGGCATCCTGACCTATTTCGCTCCGAAAGTTGCCGCCATGCTGGCGGACGCCAATTGATGGATGCCGCAGAGGCTGAAAACGCTCCGGTGACTCTGGAGGAGATCCTTCAGGCCGCCGAACTGATCAGGGGCGCGGTGCTGGAAACACCCTGCCTGCCCGCCCCGCGCCTGTCTCAGCTCACCGGCGCGGATGTCTTTGTCAAATACGAGAACATGCAGGTCACCGGCGCCTTCAAGGAGCGCGGCGCGCTGGTCAAGCTCGCAAGCCTCGACGCGACCAAGAAGGCGCGCGGTGTGATTGCCGTTTCGGCCGGCAACCATGCGCAGGGTGTTGCCTATCACGCAGGCCGCCTCGGCATTCCGGCAAC
This sequence comes from uncultured Roseibium sp., assembly GCF_947496995.1. Lineage (GTDB taxonomy): Bacteria > Pseudomonadota > Alphaproteobacteria > Rhizobiales > Stappiaceae > Roseibium. The sequence goes on along the minus strand of NZ_CANMFD010000001.1, from coordinate 1,844,044 downwards.
CATCGTCATGCCGGTGCTGACGCCGTTCGTGAAGATCTCCGCCACCCGGGGCTACGGCGCCGAAGTGGTCTTGGCCGGCAACACGCTGGCCGAAGCCAAGGCGGAAGCGGACCGGCTGGCGGAAGAGCGCAATCTGGTCTGGGTGCATCCCTATGACGATGCGCATGTGATCCGCGGCCAGGGCACGATCGCGCTCGAAATGTTGGCAGCCCAGCCGGATCTCGATGTGCTTGTGGTGCCGGTCGGCGGCGGCGGGCTGATTGCCGGCATGGCGACGGCTGCGAAGGCACTCAAACCCTCCATCGAGGTGATCGGCGTCGAGACGGTGCTTTACCCGGGCATGTGGGGAGCCCTTTACGGCAAGGAGGTTCGCTGCGAGGGCGCGACCATTGCCGAGGGCATCGCCGTGCGCGACATCGGCGTGCTGACGACCGAAATCGTCAGGAAAACGGTCGACGATATCCTGCTGGTTTCCGAAAGCAGCATCGAACAGGCGATCAACGCCTATCTCACCCTGCAGCGCACGATTGCCGAGGGCGCGGGCGCCGCCGGCCTTGCCGGACTTTTGAGCGAGCGGGACCGGTTCACCGGCAAGCGAGTGGGCCTCGTTCTGTGTGGCGGCAACATCGATCCGCGGCTGTTGTCGAAGATCGTGGTGCGCGAACTGGCCCGGGACGGAAAACTGGTCTCCATCCGCATCGACACCCCGGACCGGCCGGGTGTTCTGGGCGAGATCGCCACGGTCATCGGCGATCTGCAGGGCAATGTCGTCGACGTTGAACATCACCGGCTTTTCCTCAACGTTCCGGCCAAGGGCGCGACGCTGGACGTCACCTTCGAGGCGTTCGACCGCCCGCATGGCGAACGCATCGTCGCCGCGCTGCGTGAACGCGGCTACGGCGTGCGCTATCTGGAAATCGGCGAGCGGATGGAGTGAACCGGAAGAGCGGCAAATCTGCCGCTCTTGTGCGCAAGAGAACGCGGGATTTGCGAATCCCGGCGAAAGTTCCCACATTCAAGCCATCACACAACCGGGAGCCGGATCATGTCAGCTGAAACTTCATCGCAATACGACCGTCAGGACGTGTTCGACGCCGCCCTGCATCCGGACCTGTTCTCAGGCGTGCGCAGCCGCCGGATCTTCGCGTTTCTGATCGACGTGATCGCGATCGCACTGCTGACCCTGGCGGCCGGGGTGCTGGTGTTCGTGCTTGGTGTCTTCACGCTCGGCCTCGGCTTCCTGCTCTACGCCATTCTGCCGACCGCCGTCGCGCTGATCTATGTCGCCTTCACGCTGGGCGGCCCTCAGTCCGCAACACCGGGCATGCGCGCCATGGGGCTGGAAATGCGCCTCTGGTATGGCGACCGGCCCTATCCCCTGCTCGCGGCGGTCCACGCCATCCTCTTCTGGTTCTCCATCTCCCTGCTGACACCGCTCGTCCTGCTGGTCTCGCTTTTCTCCGACCGCAAGCGCCTGCTGCACGACATGGTGCTGGGCGTGGTGGTGATGAATTCGGCGTATTACCGGGAATATGTGGCGGGGCGCGACTGAGGCACGCCGTTATGGACGGTATCTGGGATCACGAACCGGACCATGGAATGAGGGTGAGACCCACGTGAGCGGTTCCTGCGGGACATATCGTCCTCCTCCGATTGACTGATTGATATATGAAACATATACACTTCGTATATCGCTCAGCAAGGAGAGGCATCCATGGGCATCGTGAAAATCGCAGACGAGTTGCATGAGGAAGCCCGCAGGGCCAGTACGGTGATGTGCCGGTCAATCAACGCGCAGGCCGAGTTCTGGATGAAAATCGGCATGCTGGCCGAAGCCAATCCGTCCCTGTCTTTCAACGACATCGTGAAGATGCAGCTGGAGGCGGCCCATGAGCCGCATGCGGATTTGGCGGTCGCCTAGATGGTCAAGACCCCCGACGATCTGGCACTCATGCGCGTGTCAGGCAGATTATTGGCATCCGTTTTCGAAATGCTCGACGGTCAGGACCTTGTCGGCATGTCGACATTGCAGATCAACGATCTGGTCGACCGCTTCATCACCGTGGACCTCGCCGCCCGTCCGGCAAGCAAGGGGCAATACGGCTTTCAATATGTCCTGAACTGCTCGATCAATCATGTTGTCTGCCACGGCGTGCCCGATCCGGGCGAGATAATCCATGACGGCGACATCATCAACCTCGATATCACCCTCGAAAAGAACGGCTTCATTGCGGATTCGAGCAAGACCTACCTGGTCGGCAATGCCCCGCCTGCCGCGCGGCGGCTCGTGCGGGTTGCCCAACAGGCGATGTGGAAAGGCATCAAACAGGTGCGGCCCGGAGCACATCTGGGAGACATCGGATTCGCGATCGAACGGCATGCCAAGAAGAACGGCTATTCGATTGTGCGAGAATATTGCGGGCACGGCATCGGCCGCAATATGCACGAGGAACCGCAGGTGCTCAATTATGGGCGACCGGGAACGGGTTTGAAGCTGTGCGAGGGTATGGTCTTTACCATCGAGCCCATGGTCAACCAGGGCACCCGCAAGGTCTCGACCGAGGGCGACGGCTGGACGGTCGTCACCAATGATCAGAAGCTCTCCGCGCAATTCGAGCACACAGTGGCGGTCACGGGCAATGGCGTCGATGTCCTGACCCTTCGCCGCGACGAGTTGCTTGCGGGCAGAGTGTGATCACCGGCCGCGATATGTGCACTGCGCAAAGCAGCGTGCGCCTGAGGCGCACGCTGCAAGGTAAGAGATCATTCCGCAGGTAGACGCGTGTCCTTGCGGATGATCCGTTCCGGCAGAACGAAGGCCACGGCAACGAAGACCAGACCCAGCAAGATGCCGAGAGTGTCGCCGGGCAGACCGGTCAGCCCCGGGTAATCCGTGCCGGGGATTGTTCCCAGCGTTGCGTTTCCGCCGAGAATTGCGTCAAGAAGGCCGGTGGCCTTGACGGCGGGATAGGTCGCCATGTAGGCGGCGGCACCCAGAAGACCGCCCGCTATGAAAGCGAATGCATCCCGGCGGCCCGCGCCGGCGGCGACAACGCCGGTTCCCGGGCAATAACCGGCAAGCGCCCAGCCGACGCCGAGCATCAGGCCGCCGACAAAGACGCCCAGATAAGCCGTTTTCACCGACATGTGGCCGACATCGACGATGCCAAGCATCTGCCCGCCGAACATCAGCACAGACCCGACACCGATGGCCAGCAGGATCGCCTTCATCAGCTTGAGGTTGGTGAGGTTGAGCATGCGCCCGATCACATTCGGGCTGGAAGCGCCAATGCGGTCCAGAACCGCGCCGAAGGCACCACCGATCACAAGCGCGAGAATGATTTCCATGGGTTACGCCTCCTCTTTATAGAGCATCAGGGCGGTGGGAACCGCCGCGGCGAAGGCGCCTGCAGCAAACAGATAGCCTGACACCGCCGTCTGCATCATGCCGGACATCATGTGGCCGGAAGTGCAACCGCCCGCCAGCCGCGCGCCGTAAAGAACGATGAAGCCACCGGCGAAGGCCGCCGCATAACGCTTGATCGGGCTGTCGCCGAAGTTCGCCTTCCAAAGCTCCGGGACGCGGCGCTCCGCAGGGCCCACGCCGCCGCGCTGCCAGGCCGAGGCGGCACCACCGAGCAGCATGGCCAGAACGAAGAGGAAACTGTAATTCAGCGGGTTGGCGACCGCCTTGGCGTATTTTCCGCCCGACTTGGCAAGGTAAGCGTTTGTCGCCGTATAGCCTTCCTCCGTCTGTGTCACCACAGCAGGATCGACTGCGTCCCACAGCACTCCGTCGAGGATTACGAACTGGGTCGAGACCCCGATGGGCTTGACCAGCAGCACCGCCGCGAAAAAGACCAGCCCCAGGGCCAGCCCGCCTGTTTTCCAATCCAATGTCATGTCAGCCTCCATATATATTCATTTATTCGAATATATTTAACTACATGGAATTGGCTTTGATTTCTGTCAATTTTCCTCGAAAATTCGGGAATTTGGCGTGTGAGGAAAATCATCGAATGGACGGGCGCCAGTTGGAACCCACCGGCGTACGAAAAGTTGTTTCACTTTAAGAACATTCCATCGGTGATTGTTAATTTTACAGATACTCAACCCGATTAAGTTGTACCTGAGAATAATAACCGCGCGCCATCTGCCGGGCATCCCCGCTCACCAACCAGCCGCAAGCGGTCCCTGCGCGCGAGATAATTTCCTGGCTGAATCTCTGGGAGGAGACACGCATGACATCTATAAAATTCAAGATATCGAACCAGTCCGGCAAGGACCTCTATGTCTATGACTTCAATTACGGTTCGCAGTCCAAGGTCAAGCCACTGGGCGGTGGGCCACTGAATAAGAAAGATACGCTTTCGCTAAAACTGGAGCCCAACGCCGAACGGCGTATCTATTTCGCCGAGCAGAGGTTGAAGGAGAGCCTTGAAATCGGGAAGGCGCCCGATCCCTTCAATATCGGGGTGGACGGCTCGGTGATGTTCTCCTTTGCCGAATACAATTATGACCCCGGAAATAACCGCTACACTGTCGACCTCTCCTATATCGATGTCTTCTCCTACCCGGTGACGATCCAGTTCTCTGACCTGGGCACCTACAAGGGCGCAGTCGCAGGGCACGAGTACGGCCCGAAAAGCGTCAAATCGATTCTGAAAGAATTGGGTGAGCAGAAGGATTACGATTGGTCCGCCCTGGTCTGGCCGCTGAAACACGTGAAGAGCCAGTGGGGTCAATTTCCTGATGGAATTCATCGCGTCATCGGCCCCAACACCGCCTGGCAAGGCGAGTTGGAAGGCTCTAAAATCGGCCCGTGGGTGCCAACCAGCTACAAGAACTTTTTCTCTTCCCTGCCCAAAAGCGGAACTCAATTGTTCGGCAGCGAAAGCAATTGGAAAGGGTGGCAAAGCCTGACGCAGTCGGCCGCAAAAAGTCCAAGCGACACCGGCTATGTGAAGGCCATGCAAGCCGCCGCAAAACGGGATGCAAACGGCAAGTACGGTTTTTTCTGTTATCCAAAGGACAACACCGCCGGCGAATTTACATGGGTACCGGACAGTGCCCACAGCCAGATCACCGTATACCCCTTCAAATAGGATCAGGAGACGGTACTGCTACAACAACTGATGCCGTGCGATGGCCTTGCAGGTCATCGCGGGCACTTTCTCTCCAGCGTGTCCTTCACGCAGGAGAGTGTTCGGCGGCTGTTCAGTTCAGAACGGCAATCGAGAGGTTCAGCAGCCCGGCGAAGGCGACCCAGGCCGCGTAGGGCAGGAACAGCAGCGCGGCTGTGCGGTCGGTGTTCCAGGCGCGGGCGATGAAAATCAGAACCAATGCGAACAGCACGGCAATCACAGCGAATGCCGCCCAGATCTGATGGAGCGCGAAGAATACGGGTGTCCACGACCAGTTGAGAAACATCTGCGTACCCCACACGCCCATCAACAGGCTGCGCGGCGCAGAGCGGTAGACACGCCAACCGGCGACGGCGATCAGGACATAGATGACCGTCCAGACCGGTGCGAAGACCCAGTTGGGCGGATTGAACGGCGGCTTTCGCAGCGCCTCGTACCACGGCCCCGGGGCAGACAGGGTGCCGATCAGGATTCCCACGCCGACAACGGCGACTATGAACAGCACCAAAGCCGGCAACTGGCGGCGCGCCGGGCGGCGAGTATCAGATATCTTCATAAGCACCTTAACGCGCTTCCAGCCGGAAAGTTCCGCCGGCGTGGTCATTTTCAGGGACTTCTCCGCGAGATAGCGCTGACCATGGGGCCGTCGACCAAAATTTCTGCCCCTCGCCGCCGGCAGACCCACACTTTTTGTGCAAAGACGCCCGGCTCCGGCCTGACCCCGAACTATCTATGCCAATCTGGTGACTTGCCTCTTTCAATACCGTGATCGCCTGTTTTAAAGTGCGCGCTCGTCAGGATCGGCGATGCAGTCCTTGGGCAGGTGAATGGAAGCAGTAGATATTGCGATGACGCTGACCTTCTTGGTGATTGCGTCGACTGTGGTTCTCTACGCCATCGAGCGCTATTCAATCGAAACAATCGCGCTTGGATCCGTTGCCGCCTTTATCGTCATCTTTGCGATCTTTCCGGTCAGCAAACCGGACGGATCGCCGGTTATAGCGGCCGATTTTCTGGCCGGGTTTGCCAATCCGGCGCTGATCACGGTCATCTGCCTGCTGATCATCGGCCAGGGGCTGTTCCAGACTGACGCTCTGGAAGGTCCCGCCAAAGCCATCGTGCGGATGACGCGCGGCCGCTCGCACCGGGCGGCAATCCCCATTCTGATCGTGGTTGCCGCGCTCAGCGCGTTCCTGAACAACACGCCCGTGGTGGTGATGTTCCTACCGATCCTGACCGCTGTCGCGGCGACCGTCGGCCAGTCCCCTGCCCGCGTGCTGATGCCGCTCTCCTTCATTGCGATCCTCGGCGGCATGACCACTCTGATCGGCTCCTCCACCAACCTTCTGGTCGCCAATTATGCCGCGCAACACTCCGATCTCAAGCTGACGTTTTTCTCCTTCACGCCCATTGGCCTGATCGTCGCCGGCGCCGGAGCAATCTACGTCCTGTTCCTCATGCCGCGCCTTCTGAAAACCCGCAAGACCATGGCGGAGGAGTTTCAGGCGACTTCCGGCAAACAGTTCATCGCGCAGATCGAGATCACCTACGGTCATCCGCTTGTTGGAGTCGAAGCGGTCTCCGGCATGTTCCCGAAGCTCAAGGACATGACCGTGCGCCTTGTGCAGCGCGGCCAAAAGCCGCTCCTGCCGCCGTTCGAAAATGTCGTGCTGTCGCCCGGCGACACGGTGATCGTCGCCGCGACACGCACCGCGCTCGCCAATGCGCTTGCCCGGCGTCAGCCGCTCATGGAAGCGGAATCGGACGGGAACGTCGCCGGCCGGGAACCTTCCGCCGCAACACCCGGGTCCATCAGCCTGGCGGAAGTGGTCGTAGCGCCTGCCTCGCGCCTGATGGGCAGGACCTTGCCGCAATCGGGCTTCTACAGCGAAACCGGCTGCCTGGTGATGGGCATCCAGAGGCGCAGCCGCATGCCCCGCATGGCGATGAACGACATTCGCCTGGAGGCAGGGGACGTGCTTCTGGTTGCCGGCAAGGAAGACGAGATCGGACGCCTGCGCGGCAACCGCGACGTTCTGCTGCTCGACTGGTCGACGGCGGAATTGCCCAGGCGGCGCTACGCTCCGCAAGCGCTGATCATCTTTGCCTGTGTGGTCGCGCTTGCCGCCAGCGGCCTGGTGCCGATCGTCTCGACCGCCGTGGCTGGTACCTTCGCGATGATCGCGTCGGGCTGCCTGAACGTCCGTCAGGCCCTGCGCGCCATCGACAGCCGGATCTTCATGCTGGTCGGCGCCTCGCTTGCCGGCGCGGTGGCGCTGGAATCGACCGGAGGCTCGACGGCAATCGCCTCGGCAATGGTCAATGTGCTGCACGGCGCCTCGGCGCCGGTGATGTTGTCGGCGCTTTTCTTCGTCGTGATGCTGCTGACAAATTTCCTGTCCAACAATGCGGCAGCCGTCCTGTTCACGCCGATCGCGATCAATCTGGCCGACCAGATCGGCCAGAAGCCGGAGGCCTTCGTGGTCTGCCTGATCTTTGCCGCCAACAGCTCCTTCGCCACCCCCATCGGCTATCAGACCAACCTGATCGTCATGGGGCCCGGCCACTACAGGTTCATCGATTTCGTGCGCGCCGGCACACCGCTGGCTCTTATTTTATGGTTGACCTTCTCTCTGGTCGCGCCATGGTATTACAGATTGTAAATGTGGAGGAATGCCGGAGAGCATCGATCATGGTTCATCGCTCTTTGGCACGGGATCAGGCCTTGAGGTTTCGCGGGACATTACGGTGACACGGCACCCAACGGATCATCCGCAATTCTATCTGACGGCGCCTGCGCCCTGCCCCTATCTCGAGGGTCACCAGGAGCGCAAGGTCTTCACGCATCTGGTCGGCCACAATGCTCCGGCGCTCAACGAGGTTCTGACCCAGGGCGGGTTCCGCCGCAGCCAGAACATTGCCTATCGGCCGGCCTGCGAGAAATGCCAGGCCTGTATTTCCGTGCGCGTCCGGGTGGACGATTTCAAGTGGACAAAGTCCCTGAGGCGTGTGTGGAAGTCCGGAGCGGATCTCGTCGGAGCGCGCCTTCCGCCAAGCCCGTCGGCCGAGCAATACGACCTCTTCCGCGAGTATCTGCAGGCCAGACACGAAAATGGCGGCATGACGGAGATGAGCGTTCTCGACTACGCGATGATGGTCGAGGACACCCATGTGGAGACGCTGGTGCTCGAATACCGTCGCCGCGGGCCTGACAGTTTCCTGACCGGAACCGGGGACGGACCGCTGCTCGGCGTCGCACTCAGCGATCAGCTCTCCGACGGGCTGTCGATGGTCTATTCCTTCTACGATCCGACCTATGAGGCAACCGCGCTCGGCACCTACATGATCCTCGATCATATCAACCGGGCGCGCAGGTTGCGTCTGCCATACGTCTATCTGGGCTATTGGGTCGAAGGCTCGGCCAAGATGGCCTACAAGGCACGCTTCCGGCCGCAGGAACATCTGGGACCGAACGGCTGGGTGGTCGTCGACGCGGACGCGACCGTCAAGGAATGACACTCCCCTATTGACGGGCGAAGTACAATTTTCAGGGAATATGCAGGCGGATCTTGTCAAAGACGGATCTGAACATCTCTTCCGTCAGGCGCCCGGTGTTGGTGTTGTAGCGTGAGCAGTGATAGCTGTCGAAGAGGTCCATCCCGTATCCGGGCAACTCATGCTGCGCGCCGTGGCCGAAGGGATATCGCGCCCTTTTGAGGTCTAGTGCGGTCAGAAAGGTCTCATGGGCGATGCGTCCGAGCGCCAGAACCGCGCGGATGGACGGATTGGCGGCCAGTGTCGCCAGCAGATAGGGCCGGCACGTCCTGATCTCCTCGCCGGTCGGCTTGTTCTGCGGTGGCAGACAGCGGACCGCATTGGTGATCAGGGCGTCGTTCAGCGTCAGCCCGTCATCGGGCCGGGCACGATAAGTGCCCTCCGCGAACCCGTAGTCGAGCATGGTCTTGTAGAGCAGGTCCCCGGCATAGTCGCCGGTGAACGGACGGCCGGTGGCATTGGCGCCCCTCATTCCCGGCGCCAGGCCAATGACGAGAAGACGCGGCTTTGATGCCCCGAAGGATGGAACCGGTGCGTTGTGCCAGCCGGGATGAAGCCCCTGCAGCTCCTCGCGAAAGGCGACAAGCCGAGGGCATGCCGAACAATCCGAAGGCGGGTCGACCGGTCCCATATCTGCATTCGCGAAGATCATTTGCCGACCTTAGTAGTCGTCGTCCTCGTCATCGTCATCGACGTCCGCCGCCATCTGCGGGCGCACGGGGCGCTCGGAAGGGTCACGGCCGATCTTGTTGGCAAGGCTTGCCAGATCAATGAAGTGATCCGCCTGCCGGCGCAGGTCGTCGGCGATCATGGGCGGCTGGGTTTTCAGGGTCGAGACAACACTGACCTTGCGGCCCTTGCGCTGCAACGCCTCGACCAGCGAACGGAAGTCGCCGTCACCGGAGAACAGCACGATGTGGTCGACGGACTCGACCAGCTCCATGGCATCGACGGCAAGCTCGATATCCATGTTGCCCTTCACCTTGCGGCGCCCGGCGCTATCAACAAATTCCTTCACCGGCTTCGTGATGACCTTGTAGCCGTTATAGTCCAGCCAATCGATCAGCGGGCGGATGGAGGAATATTCCTGATCTTCTATCAGCGCCGTGTAATAGTAGGCGCGCAGAAGGTAGGCGTGTCCCTGGAACTCTTTCAACAATCGCTTGTAGTCGATGTCGAAACCGATGGCTTTGGCCGTCGAATACAAGTTGGCTCCGTCAATGAACAAAGCAACCTTTTCTCGAGCGTCAAACATCCTATTTGAAACCTTTCAGAGTGATATGTGCTGTTTTTTAATTTGCGACGGCTTCCCAGGCTTCCCGCAGCCTGACATTGCTAGTCCAATACTTTAAACAACACATATTTGCTGTAATGGGACTGCTAATTTTCGCAACTCCAGACAGCTTATATTTTTGTTTTTCCCGAACGGTCCTTGATTCTCAGCAAGTCCGTTCAGGTGCCCTACACCATTATATTGGACAGCCGCAACGCAAAAGCGAGAGCCGATTTGAAAAAGGCTGCGAAAATTCGGCACAAAGCCTCAGTCCTCTCCCAATGTAGCACACACCACCCGTCAGGTCTGGCGGGGGGTTGCTTTTTGGAAACGTGAACACTATACGCTGTTTCTTCAAGTTCCTTAAACCTATGGAGACGTCGAATGGCGCGCGTGACCGTCGAGGACTGCATCGACAAGGTCGAAAACCGGTTTGAGCTGGTACTGATTGCTGCGCATCGCGCTCGCATGATTTCCAGCGGCTCTCCGCTTACGATCGACCGCGACAACGACAAGAACCCCGTCGTTGCCCTTCGTGAGATCGCCGAGCAGACCGTCAGCCCGGAAGACATGAAGGAAGACCTGATCCACTCGTTGCAGAAATTTGTGGAAGTCGATGAGCCGGAGGCAGATGCCGTGCCGGTTGTTCCTTCCGCAAATCAGCACCAGGTGACACAGGTCAATGCCGTCGATGACGGCGCGGTCGAGTTCGACCGTATGTCCGAAGAAGACCTTCTGCGCGGCCTTGAAGGCCTGGTTCCGCCGGAGCGAACCGACGACGTGTGATTTTTCGTCACAGGCAGGCCTGAAGCGCGTCCGGTCCCTTCCGGCGCTTCGGCCTGTCTTTCTTTTTCATTCTGCTGATCTCCCGGCCGGTTGCCGGGTTCGGTTGCTGCCATGATGCGTCAATACGAACTCGTTGAACGGGTTACGCGCTATAATCCGGAAGCGGACGAAGCCTTGCTCAACAAGGCTTACGTCTATGCCATGCAAAAGCACGGCAGCCAGATGCGCGCATCGGGCGATCCCTATTTCTCCCATCCTCTCGAAGTCGCCGCCATCCTGACCGGACTGCGTCTGGATGACGCGACCATTGCCGTCGCGCTGCTGCACGACACGATCGAGGACACGGACGCCACCCGGGCGGAAATCGACAGCCTCTTCGGCGAGGAGATCGGCAAGCTCGTCGAGGGTCTGACCAAGATCAAGCGTCTCGATCTGGTGTCCCAGAAAGCCAACCAGGCGGAGAACTTCCGCAAGCTTCTGCTCGCCATCGCCGACGACGTGCGCGTGCTCCTGGTGAAACTGGCGGATCGTCTGCACAACATGCGCACGCTCCATCACATGCCGGAGCACAAGCGCGGCCGCATCGCCGAAGAGACCATGGAGATCTATGCGCCGCTGGCCGGGCGCATGGGCATGCATGACATGCGCGAGGAGCTGGAGGACATTTCCTTCCGCACACTCAACCCGGAAGCCTATGAGACCATCACCGAAAGACTGGAAGATCTGCGCGAACGCAACAAGGACCTGATCCTTGAGATCGAATCCACTCTCACGGAACGGCTCAGCGAACGCGGCATGGCGGCACTCGTCAAGGGACGGGAGAAACGCCCCTACTCGATCTTCCGCAAGATGCAGCGCAAGGCGATCGGCTTCGAGCAGCTCTCCGATATCTACGGCTTCCGGGTGACCGTCGGCACGGTTGAGGCCTGCTACAGGGTTCTGGGGGTCATCCATACGACCTGGCCGACCGTTCCCGGGCGGTTCAAGGACTATATCTCGACGCCGAAACAGAACGACTACAAGTCGATCCACACCACCATTGTGGGTCCTTCCCGCCAGCGCGTTGAACTTCAGATCCGCACCATTTCCATGGACAGGGTCGCCGAATACGGAATTGCCGCCCACGCCCTCTACAAGGACGGCGAGTTGGGCGGCCGCAATATTGCCCACTACTCGGAATCGGAAGACTTCCGCGCCTTCGAATGGCTGCGGCGGACGACGGAACTGCTCGCCCAGGGAGACACGCCCGAAGAGTTTCTGGAAAACACCAAACTGGAGCTCTTCCACGACCAGGTCTTCTGCTTCACGCCCAAGGGCCGCCTGATCGCCTTGCCGCGCGGTGCGACACCCATCGATTTCGCCTATGCGGTCCACACCGGCATCGGCAATACCTGCGTCGGCTGCAAGATCAACGGCAAGATCATGCCGCTGGTGACCGAACTCCACAACGGCGACGAGGTGGAGATCATCCGCTCGCCCGCGCAAACACCGCCGCCTGCCTGGGAGACAATCGCCGTCACCGGCAAGGCGCGGGCAGCCATCCGCCGGGCGACGCGCGAATCCGTGCGCAAGCAATATGGCGCCCTCGGCGAACACATCCTCACACGCGCCTTCGCGCGCGCCGAGAAAGCCTATTCGGAAGACCTTCTTGTCGCCGTTCTGGACGAACATCATCAGGCCAGCGTTGCGGATCTGCTGGCCGCCGTCGGCCGCGGCGACCTGAGTGCGCAAGCGGTCCTGAAATCGGCGCATCCCGATTACCAGGACGAACGTGTCGCGATTTCCGGCCCGCCCGTGGAAGAAGGCTGGTTCGACCTGAAACAGGGGCATGGCCTGAAGTTCCGCATACCGCCGGGCGAACTGGATCACGAGCGGCAGGTATCTGGCCCCGCCGACGAGAACGGTGCCGGCCCGGCCCTGCCGATCCGCGGCCTGTCCGGCGATATTCCGGTCACCTACGCTCCGGACGGCGGTGCTGTCCCCGGTGACCGTATCGTCGGCATCTTGACCCCTTCGGAAGGACTGACCATCTATCCCATACAGTCTCCCTCCCTGAAGGAATTCGACGATCAGACGGAGCGCTGGGTGGATGTCAGATGGGATATAGACGTCGATAATCCGGAGCGGTTTCCTGCGCGCCTCGATATCTCGGCGGCCAATGAACCGGGCTCACTTGCGACAATCGCCCAAGTGATCGGTGAAAACAGTGGAAATATCGACAATGTGAAGATGATGCAGAGGGCGCATGATTTCCATCAGATGATTATCGATCTGGAAGTCTGGGACCTGAAGCATCTGAACCGGATCATCAATCAACTGCGTTCCAAACCGAATGTTTCAAGCGTCAGCCGGGTCAACGGATAGCTGCGCGTCAGATTGAGGGAAACTGTTTATGACACGTGACGAAGTCTTGTCCCTGTTCCGGGAATCCGGCGCGATCCTGGAAGGGCATTTCATTCTGACGTCGGGCCTGCGCAGCCCCGTGTTTCTGCAGAAAGCCCGGGTGTTCATGTATCCCGACAAGACCGAGAAACTCTGCAAGGCTCTGGCGGAAAAGATCAGGGCCGCCAACCTCGGCCAGATCGACTACATTGTCTCCCCTGCCCTTGGCGGTCTCATTCCGGGTTATGAGACCGCCCGTCATCTCGGCGTTCCGGCAATGTGGGTGGAGCGTGAGGACGGCGAATTCCGGCTGCGCCGTTTCGAACTTCCCAAGGGAGCACGGGTCATCGTTGTTGAGGATATCGTGACAACCGGGCTCTCCAGCCGGGAAACGGTAACCTCGTTGAAATCTCTTGGTGCTGAAGTCCTCGCACTGGCGTGCCTCATCGACCGGTCGGGCGGTGAAGCCGATGCGTCCGTACCGGTCATTGCTTTGGCGCAATACAAGGTGCCGGCCTATGAGCCGGACAATCTCCCGCCGGAACTGGCAGCCCTGCCGGCGGTCAAACCGGGCAGCCGCGGGTTGACCTGAGCAGGAACGAGCAGGAACAACGGAGACCACCTCAAGACCATGCTGTTTCGCCGAAGAAATAGGCCATCCCGCGTCGAGCGCCTGCGCGTCGCCGTGTGGCCCCGCAACAGCTGGTCCCGGTCAACGCGTTATTTCAGCAAGCGTGTACTGCGGCTTACGGCAACACCGCACACCATCGCCATCGGGTTTGCCGCCGGCGCGTTCGCTTCCTTCACTCCGCTGATCGGCTTCCACTTCCTGACCGCTTTCGCTCTGGCCTACCTGCTGCGCGGCAATCTTATTGCCGCAGCGCTCGGGACCTCCGTCGGCAACCCGCTGACATTCCCCTTCATCTGGGCCATCACCTACAAGATCGGCCAGTGGGTGCTGCACGGCCGGGCACCAAGGGCCGATCCTCACCAGGTTCACCAGCAATTTCAGCACGGGCTTTGGGAGAGATCTTTCGATGCCCTCTGGCCGATGCTCAAACCGATGTTCATCGGGGCGGTTCCTCTCGGTCTGATCGTCGGTTCGATTTCCTACGTGGTCGTCCTGAAAAGCGTCGAAGTTTATCAGCGCCGCCGGCGGCGCACGCTCGCTGGAAAGAACGGCCGCCTCTTCCCCGCACCCGATACGCCTGCGGAAGAAGACGGCAGCGCTTGAAAAAAAGCCGAACGATCCTCATAAGTGCCCTGGGCCAGCTTTCTTCGGCCCGGCAACCATGAATTCCCTTCCTCGTCATGGCGCCGCGGGGAGAAAGCGCAGCGGCCTTCGCATGAAGTTCTCCCGAAGGGCTCGCCGCGTCTGTTTTTAAGGGTATGACCATTCACGGGAAGCTTTCCCCGCATTGCTTCCATTCGATTGAAGAGCTAAGAGTCCCGCTGAATGGCGGCGTCTCCCTCCGGGATTCCGGACAACTTGCCTAAGGGATAAAATGAGCGTGACAGACCACAAGAAAGACAAGGAAGGCGGCCTTTACGAGACTGTGAAGGTCATCGTCCAGGCTCTGCTGCTTGCCCTGATCGTCCGGACCTTCCTTTTCCAGCCGTTCAACATCCCTTCCGGCTCCATGAAGGATACGCTGCTCATCGGCGACTATCTTTTCGTGTCCAAATACAGCTACGGCTATTCGCGCTTCTCGTTCCCCTTCGGGCTCGGCCCCTTCTCCGGACGGGTGTTCGCTTCGGATCCCGAGCGCGGCGATGTGGCCGTCTTCAAACTTCCGACCAACACGTCGATCGACTACATCAAACGGGTGATCGGCCTGCCCGGCGATACCATCCAGGTGACCGACGGTATCGTTCATATCAACGGCGTGCCGGTCAAACGCGAGCGTATCGACGACTATATCGAACAGTCTCCGTCCGGCGTTGTGCGCCGGGTTCCGCGTTTCAGGGAAACCCTTCCGAACGGCGTCTCCTACGATACGCTCGATCTCACGACACGCGGCCAGCTCGATAATACGCGCGAGTACAAGGTGCCGGAAGGTCATTATTTCATGATGGGCGACAACCGGGACAATTCCGTCGACAGCCGTGTCCTGAGCCGCGTCGGGTATGTGCCGATCGAAAACTTCATGGGACGCGCGGAAGTCCTGTTCTTCTCCATCAAGGACGAAACACCGGCCTGGCAGATCTGGACCTGGCCATGGAACGTGCGCTGGGAGCGGATCGGCCGGACGCTTTGAGCTCCCGGCTCCGCGTCCGTCTCCGCTGAAGGACCAGGCAGGTCGCATGATCAAGCAACCACAACAGCAAAAGAACTCCATCTCGGCACTCAAGGCTGCGCTGCATTACGATTTCAGGGATCTGGAACTGTTGCGCGTCGCGTTGACGCATGCAAGCGCGCTCACCCCGTCGGAGACAGTCGCGGGAAGCTATCAGCGCCTGGAGTTTCTCGGCGACCGGGTGCTCGGTCTGGCGATCGCGTCCATGCTGCACCGTCACTTTCCCAAGGCCGACGAAGGCGAGTTGGCCCGGCGCTTCAACCATATGGTCAAGCGTGAAACCTGCGCGGAGATCGCGCAGGAACTGGGCATCGGTGACGCCATGCGCATCGGTCTTGCGGAAGCGCAGACCGGTGGACGCAAGAAGACAGCACTGCTCGCCGATATCTGTGAGTCGGTGATCGCCGCTATCTATCTGGATGGCGGCTACGAGGCGGCAGAGGCTTTTATCCAGCGCCTTTGGGAACCGCGTATGTTATCGTGGTCGGGACCGCTCAGGGATGCCAAGACCACCTTGCAGGAATGGGCGCAGTCCAGAAGTCTGCCGACACCGCATTATGAAGTTACCGGCCGGGACGGGCCCGATCATGAACCGAATTTCACGGTATCGGTGATCGTGCAGGGCCTGAAACCCGGTGAAGGCAAAGGCGGTTCGAAACGGATCGCAGAACAGAGCGCGGCCGAGGCCGTGCTCCGCCGTGAAGGCGTTTGGAAGGAATAGAAGTACCTTGAGCGACGAAGACCAGGATGTGAGCCCTACCGGCGAACCGGAGGAAGAGGATAACGGCTACCAGCCCCCCAAGGGCCGGTTCGACTTTCCCCTGCCCGATCCCGTTTCAGCCATGCCGTCTGATACGAAGGCCGGCTTCATCGCCCTCATCGGTGCGCCGAATGCGGGTAAATCCACCCTGATCAATCAGCTTGTCGGCACCAAGGTCTCCATCGTGACCCACAAGGTGCAGACCACGAGGTCCATCGTGCGCGGCGTTGCCATGCACGGCAAGGCCCAGCTCGTGTTCATCGATACGCCCGGTATCTTCAAGCCGAAACGCCGTCTGGACCGCGCCATGGTCGATACCGCCTGGGGCGGTGCACGGGACGCCGACCTGATCGCGCTTCTGATCGATTCCCGCAAGGGCATCGACGAGGAAGTCGAAAACATCCTGAAACGGCTTTCAGGCCAGTCGGCGCCAAAGGTGCTGATCCTGAACAAGACGGATATCACCAAAGGCGAAAAGCTGCTGAAACTGGCGCAGAAAGCCAACGAATTCGCGCCGTTCGAGGAAACCTTCATGGTTTCGGCTCTGACCGGCGACGGAACCGAGACCATTCTGGACTATTTTGCCTCCAAGGTGCCTGAAGGCCCCTGGCTTTATCCCGAGGACCAGCCCTCCGACCTGCCCCTGCGCATTCTCGCGGCCGAGATCACCCGGGAAAAGCTGTTCGAACGGCTGCATCAGGAACTGCCCTATATTTCCACCGTCGAGACCGAACGCTGGGAAACCCGCAAGGACGGCTCGGCGCGCATCGAACAGACGATCTACGTTGAGCGCGACAGTCAGAAGAGTATCGTCCTGGGAAAGAGCGGCCAGACCATCAAGGCGATCTCGCAGATGGCCCGTCACGAACTTTCCGAAATTATCGGGGCGCCCGTGCATCTGTTTCTGTTCGTGAAAGTCAGGGAAAACTGGGCCGACGACCCGGAACGCTATCGGGAAATGGGGCTTGAGTTTCCGAAGTAAGACCACAGAGCGTTGATTATTCCATCCGCTGAAACCGGTCTCCACTAGGTCCTGATCCACGCTCTTTGGTATAATTGGCGTCCCGGGCCAGAATCCGCCAAACTCCGGATCGGCTCTTTACGCAGGAAACAGCATTTGGAATGGACCGGACGCGGGATTGTCCTGACCACCCGCAAGCATGGCGAAAACGATGTCATTCTGGAGGTGCTGACGCTCGAGCGGGGCCGGCATCTCGGCCTGGTGCGTGGCGGCCGTTCGAAACGCCACCGTCCGGTGCTTCAGCCCGGCAACGAGGTGGAGCTCACCTGGAAGGCCCGTCTTTCTGATCATCTCGGCCAGTTTCAGGTTGATCCGGTTACCCTGCGCGCCGGCGACCTGATGACCAGTTCTGTCGGCTTGACCGGCGTCCAGCATCTGGCTTTTCTCGTCAGGCTTCTCCCGGAACGGCACCCCTACCCCGGACTGTTCAACGCCGTCAGCGTCGTGCTGGACCATCTGGACGCGGCGGAGACGGCGGGCGCTCTTGTCATCAGGTTCGAACTGGAGCTCTTGCGCGAACTCGGGATAGGTCTCGATCTTTCCTCCTGCGCAGCGACAGGAACCCGGGACGACCTTGCCTATGTGTCCCCGAAATCGGCACGCGCGGTCAGCCGCGAGGCCGGCCTGCCCTTTCATGACAAGCTTCTGCCGCTGCCGTCGTTCCTGCTGGACGGCCAGCGTCAGGCCGGCAGTGAACTGATGTGGACAGACATCACCCAAGGCTTTGACCTGACGAGCTTTTTCCTGAATCGCCATCTTCAGGAGAGAGAGGCCACAGACAGCGGCACACGCTCGCAGCTTCTCGGCGCTCTGGAAAAACGCTACCGCGAGGACTTCCCGTGGAACTTTTAGGCCGCCACTAACGCCAAAAGAACCCACAGCCGGTCGAAATCCGTTGAAAATCCGCCGATCCCGCCTGTGAATGCCCGCAAGCGAATTGCGCTGATTGCCTGAACCGGCTAGCAAGCAGATATGGGAAAAGAGACCACACTACCGCCCGGCGGCATTGAAGGCATCAACCTGAAGGACGCGCTGGAAGAGCGCTACCTGAACTATGCGCTGTCGACCATCATGCACCGGGCCTTGCCCGACGTGCGCGATGGATTGAAACCGGTGCACCGGCGCCTTCTCTATGCCATGCGTCTTTTGAAACTGGACCCCGGTTCCGGGTTCAAGAAATGCGCCCGTGTCGTCGGCGACGTGATCGGTAAATACCATCCGCACGGCGATCAGGCCGTCTATGACGCCCTCGTCCGGCTTGCCCAGGATTTTGCTCAACGTTATCCGCTGATCGACGGCCAGGGCAACTTCGGCAATGTCGACGGCGATAACGCCGCCGCGATGCGCTACACCGAAGCGCGCATGACCGACACGGCCCGGCGCCTTCTGGACGGGCTTGACGAGAACGCCATCGACTTCCGGGAAACCTATGACGGCGAGGACAAGGAGCCCATTGTCCTGCCCGGCGGTTTCCCGAACCTGCTCGGCAACGGCTCCTCTGGTATCGCCGTCGGCATGGCGACCTCGATCCCGCCGCACAACGCCTTCGAACTGTGCCAGGCCTGCGAACACCTGATCCGCAACCCGAAAGCCGAAGTCGACGAACTTCTGGAGTTTATCAAGGGACCGGATTTCCCGACCGGGGGACTTCTGGTCTCCGATCAGGGGTCCATCCGCGAAGCCTATGCGACGGGGCGCGGCAGCTTCCGCGTAAGGGCGCGCTGGGAAGTGGAAGATCTCGGCCGCGGCCAGTGGGCGATCGTCGTCACGGAAATCCCCTATCAGGTTCAGAAATCGCGCCTGATCGAAAAGATCGCCGAGCTTCTGACGGCCCGCAGGCTGCCTCTGCTCGACGATGTCCGGGACGAATCGGCGGAAGACATCCGCGTCGTTCTGGTGCCCCGCTCGCGCAATGTCGATGCGAACATCCTCATGGAGTCGCTGTTCAAGCTGACGGACCTTGAAAACAGGTTCTCGCTGAACATGAACGTGCTGTCCATGGGCAAGGTGCCCAAGGTCATGGGCGTGAAGCAGGTGCTGCGCGAATGGCTGGACCACCGCAAGGAGGTGCTGATCCGGCGCTCCGAACACCGGCTGGGCCAGATCAATCACCGGCTTGAGGTTCTGGAAGGCTATCTCGTCGCCTATCTGAACCTGGACGAGGTGATCCGCATCATCCGCGAAGAGGACAATGCCAAGGCCGAACTTATCCGGACCTTCGAGCTGACCGACGTGCAGGCCGAAGCCATCCTCAACATGCGTTTGAGATCCTTGCGCAAGCTTGAGGAACTGGAAATCCGCAAGGAGCATGACAAGCTCACCGCGGAAAAGGACGGCCTCACCACACTGCTCGGCTCCGACGCGCGTCAGTGGACGAAGATTTCCAAGGAAATCGCCGAGATCTCCAAGGTCTACGGCCCGGAAACCGAAATCGGCAAACGGCGGACCGACCGGGCGGAAGCACCGGAAACGGATCTGGTCGATATCCAGCAGGCGATGATCGAAAAGGAACCGGTCACCGTCATCATTTCGGAGAAGGGCTGGATCCGCGCACTGAAGGGCCATCAGGCAGACCTTTCCACCCTGACCTTCAAGCAGGGCGACAAGCTGAAACTGTCCTTCCATGCGGAGACGACCGACAAAATCCTGGTCTTCTCCACGGGCGGCAAGTTCTTCACACTCGGCGCCGACCGCCTGCCGGGCGGACGCGGACATGGCGAGCCGATCCGCCTGATGGTGGAGATGGACGAATCCCAGGATGTGGTGAGTGCCTTCGTGCACAAGCCGGGCCGCAATCTCCTGCTCGCCAGCAACGAGGCGCGCGGCTTCATCGTCGGCGAGAACGACGTGATCGCCAACACCCGCAAGGGGAAACAGGTTCTCAACCTCACAATGCCCGCCGAGGCAACGCTCTGCGTGGAGGCCGCCGGCGACCAGGTGGCGATCATCGGCGAGAACCGGAAGCTTCTTCTGTTCCCGCTGGCCCAGATCCCGCAGATGGGACGCGGACGTGGTGTGCGCCTGCAACGCTACCGGGACGGCAACCTCGCCGATATCCGCGTCTTCAAGGGCGAAGAAGGTCTCACCTGGAGTGACAGTTCCGGCCGCAGCTTCACCCGGTCACTGGAGGAGCTCGCGGAATGGCGCGGCGAGCGCGGCCAGGCGGGCCGCCTGCCGCCAACAGGCTTCCCGCGATCCAACAAGTTTGGGCCGGGACGCCTGTAGACAATGAGGGCAGCGCACCGGCGCTGCCTTGAGGGCCTGTGTTCAGGTAAATCAGACCGGCCACAGGCCACGCTTTCTTCAGGTGAACGGCTTCCTCTTCAAATCCGTGCGCTTTTTCCACTCGACGCACAGGTTGCCAGCGGGCACTCTACAGTGAAAAAGATGGCCTGGAGGGACCGATGATAAGCGCGTTTACGTTCAATACCAGCCAACGTATCGTCTTTGAAAACGGCTCTTCGGCCCAGCTCAGCCGTCATGCAGCGCCATTTCTCGGTGAGCGTCCGTTTCTGGTGACAGACCCGGGCATTGTCGCCCTGGGTTTGCAGGACCCATGCGAGGCCTCCTTGCGGCAGGCCGGATGCGTGGTGGCGCGATTTACCGATGTCACCGCGGACCCGCCGAGAGCCCTGGTGGACAAGGCCATCGATGCAGCCAGGGCTCATGGAGCGACATCCGTTGTCGGGTTCGGCGGCGGGTCGTCGCTGGACGTTGCTAAACTCGTGGCCCTGATCGCCAGAAGCGACGAAGACCTGGATGATGCCTGGGGCATCGGCAACGCGAAGGGGCCACGGTTGCCGCTCGTTCTCGTTCCCACGACGGCGGGGACCGGGTCCGAGGTGACGCCGATTTCGATCATCACCGTCGGAGAAGAGGAAAAGCGCGGCGTCGTCTCCCCGCTCCTGCTTCCGGACCTGGCCGTTCTGGATCCTCTCTTGACGCTCGGCCTTCCGGCTCCGGTCACAGCGGCGACCGGTATTGACGCGATGGTTCATGCCATCGAGGCTTATGCGTCGAAATCTGCCAACAACAACCCCTTGTCCAGAACACTGGCCGTCGAAGCCCTCAGGCTCCTGGGGGCGAACATCGAGCAGGCGGTGCAGTCACCCGGCGACGAGGATGCACGGGGCGCGATGCTGCTCGGCTCGATGCTGGCGGGAATGGCCTTTGCAAATTCACCCGTTGCCGCAGTACACGCCCTCGCCTATCCGCTCGGCGGCACCTTTCACGTTCCGCACGGGCTGTCCAATGCGCTGGTCCTGCCGCATGTGCTGGAATTCAACAATGCTGTTGCCGCGCAGACCTATGCGGAGATCGCCCCGGCCCTGTTTCCCGACCTTGCCGGCATCGAGGACGTACCCGAACGCGCCGGACAATTTGCCGGCCGTCTGGCGGCGCTGTCTGCAAAACTGGGTCTGCAGACCCGGTTGCGGGATGTCGGCGTCGGCGAGGCCGACGTGCCGAAACTGGCTGCGGACGCCATGAAACAGACCAGACTTCTGGTGAACAATCCGAGAGAGCTGACGGAAGCCAATGCATTGGCCATTTACCAGGCTGCCTTATGACGTCCACAGATTATCCACCGGCTCCTCGCCCCGAACCGCTTTCACGCGAAGATTTCAGAGACTTCCTCACAATCCCCACACGGTGGATGGATGTGGATATCTACGGCCATGTTAACAACGTGCAGTATTTCAGCTATTTCGACACGGCTGTGAACCGCTGGTATGTAGAACACGACATCCTTGATCCGGCAAACAGTTCTCAGATCTTTCTCGTGGTCGAGTCCGGATGCCACTATTTCAGCGAGCTGAATTTCCCCGATGACGTCATCGCCGGGCTGAGAATAGAAAAAATCGGCTCAAGCTCTGTGGTTTTTCAAATCGGATTGTTTTCCGGTGGAGCTTCGACAACTGCGGCCCATGGCCGGTTCGTGCATGTCCATGTCGACCGCGCTTCGCGCAGGCCGGTGCCGATTCCGGAACAAAAACGAGCTGTTCTAAGCCGCTTGACGCTATGAATGACGTTATTTCGCGGCTAAGAACCTTGCCGTGTCCATGCACAGGTTTCGCACAGCAAATGCTCTGCACAAGACAGAACATCATTCGCAGTTACTACACAGGATACAAACAGCTTATGCGCAGCTTCTCAACAGGCTACGCACAGGCCATGCTTTAGCGGCAAGACAAGTTCAACCGGCGTTCTTCATGATACGCGATTTCTCGCGGTCCCAGTCGCGCTTCTTTTCCGTTGCGCGCTTGTCGTGCAGCTTCTTGCCGCGCGCGACGGCCAGTTCCAGCTTCGCACGTCCCTGGTCGTTGAAATAAAGCTTGAGCGGGACAATCGTCTTGCCTTCCTTCTGGACGGCCCCCGCCAGCTTGCCGATCTCGCGCTTGTGCAAAAGCAGCTTTCGCGGCCGGCGAGGCTCATGGTTGAACCGGTTCGCCTGCAGGTACTCAGGAATATAGACGTTGTAGATCCAGATTTCGCCGCCACGCTCGGCCGCATAGGATTCGGCGATATTCGCCTTGCCGTTGCGCAGGGATTTCACTTCCGTTCCCTGCAGCTCGATCCCGGCTTCCAGCGTATCCTCGATTTCGAAATTGAACCGGGCTTTCCGGTTGTCGGAAATGATCGTCCGTCCCGGAACGCCCCCTTTTTTCGGAGCCATTTTTATCCTTCCGAGCTTTCCCTGCTCAATTGATCAGACCGGCATGAGCCATCGCACTGCGGACTTCTGTCTGCGCCGCTTCGGAAATCGGCAGCAACGGCAGGCGCAGCTCTTCCTCAATCTTGCCCAGCAACGAGAGCGCATATTTCGCGCCACCCGGGCTCGGTTCAAGGAACAGCGCACGGTGCAAGGGCGCCAGACGGTCCTGGTAGTCAAGCGCCGTCCTGAAGTCTCCGGCGAGCGTTGCAGCCTGGAATTCCGCGCACAGGCGCGGGGCGACATTCGCGGTCACCGAGATGCAGCCCACGCCGCCATGGGCATTGAACGCCAGGGCGGAAATGTCCTCGCCGGAAAGCTGAATGAAGTCCGGACCGCACAGATGGCGCTGCCGGCTTGCTTTTGCAAGATCGGCGGTCGCATCTTTCACACCCTTGATGTTCTCACAGGTCTCGTAGAGCTCCGCCATGGTTTCCGGCGTCATGTCGACGATGGACCGGCCCGGGATGTTGTAGATGAGGATCGGCAGACCAACAGCCTTGTCGATGGCGCTGAAATGCGCCTTCAAACCGGCCTGGTTCGGCTTGTTGTAATAAGGAGTAACGACCAGAAGACCGTCGGCACCGGCTTTTTCCGCATGCTGGGCGAAATCAATCGCTTCCACGGTGTTGTTCGATCCCGCACCCGCGATGACCGGAACACGGCCCGCGGCCGCTTCCACGCAAAGTTCGATAACCCGCTTGTGTTCGTCATGGGTGAGCGTCGGGCTTTCGCCTGTCGTGCCGACCGGCACAAGTCCGGAAGAGCCTTCGGCGATCTGCCATTCCACAAAGTCCTGAAACCGTTTCTCATCAAGCGCTCCGTCCTTGAACGGGGTAATCAGCGCTGGAATGGAGCCTTTGAACATCTCGGTTTCCTCTTGGATGAAGTTTCTTGTGGCTGTGGTCTGGACGTTGCCGGGTTTCGATGGAGGCGCACCATACTCATCTGCCGGTCAAGGGGCAATGCTCCGCTCGTCATTCCGGCCCGGCTTCGCGACATTTCTGCGTCCTGCTGGGGCTTTTGGGCGACACGGGCCCGTAACCTTGAAAGACCCTACCAACGTCAACAAACAAGAAGCTGTTCGATGATGTCGGTATAAGGAGTCTTCCTATTGGCAGCCGGTCGGAAACGCCTTTATCCTTGTGGAAGCCGGCTTACCAATTATCGCGCGGGAGGCGCTCATGCATACTGTCTTGCAAACAGCGGGATCGGCTTCCGGTTCCCAATCGCCTCGTTCACGATTCACCTGGAAGAGCCCCGACGGTCTCACGCTAGCCGGGTGTGAGTGGCTTCCAGCACGGAACAATCCGGAGGTGACCGCGGCAGAAATTCCGGTTCTCTGCCTCCCAGGACTTTCGAGAAACACACGCGATTTCAATGATCTATCTGAATATCTTCAGTCCCTGGGTCACCATGTGATCGCGCTCGACTACCGCGGCAGGGGCATGAGCGAATGGGATCCCGACTGGCGGAACTACGATCTGACCATCGAAGGCAAGGACATCGATGCAGCAATCGAGCAGCTTGGGCTTGAGCGTTTCGCCCTTCTCGGTACGTCAAGGGGTGGCTTGCACGCACTTGCCATGAGCGGACGGTATCCGGCCGAGCGCATGGCGGCGGTGATTTTCAACGATGTCGGTCCGCATCTGGAGATGCGCGCCATCCACCGGATCGCGGCGACGCTCGGGCACAGGATGACCCATGCCTCGCTTGAAGATGCGGCAGTTTCCTTGCAGCAAACACTGGGAAATCAGTTTCCCGCATTTCATCTTTCCGACTGGCGAAAATTTGCAGGACAAGTGGCGTCCGAAAATGGCGGACGGATGGTCATGGATTACGACCCGGCTCTCGCACATCAGTTGGCGAGCCTGGACGACGCTACTCCGATCGCGGATCTCTGGGATTTATACGAAAAGCTGACGGACCGCCCTGTCCTCATTCTTCATGGAGAACATTCCGATCTCCTGAGCGAGGAGACGTGCCGGCGTATGCTGGACACCCACCCGAACGCGCGATTGAAAACAATCCGCGACCAGGGACATGCTCCCGTACTGTGGGAAAGGGAAACCCAGGAAGAAATCGCTCGGTTCCTGGAAGAACTTTAATCCGGCAGATCCTTGAAAATCGGACGTTCCACCGGCTTCATGGTTTCAGCACAACGCCCGAGGCGGTGTTTGCATTGCACATCCGTCGGGGCGAGTTCCTGATTTCAATCTGACGCAGCCTGTTTCAGGCACTTGGACGAACAGGAAACATGTCTGCGAAATTCTTCCCAAAAAAAGACAAAAGAAAACCCGGCGTTTCCGCCGGGTTTTCCCTCAAACCTCAAGATGAGGATTGATTAGAACGTGCGCTGCATACGAACACCGAAGAGGAGTTCGTCGGTGTCGCCAGTGACGTCGTAGTCGGTGTTGGCGTAACCAACGTCAGCACCCATTACGAAACCGGAGACCGGCTCCCACTGTACGGAACCGTCGATTGCCCAACGGGTCACATCGTTCAGGCCAGCGGCTGCGTCAACGTCGAGGTAAGAACCGTCGAGTGCGAGACCGATGGTCGAAGTTGCCTGGATGAAGGCACCAGCGGACAGGGAGTAACCTGTGGAGGTGTCACCCGAACCGTTGCTGTCTGCAACACCACCGAAGGTGGAGATGTAGGCCATTGCGCCGTCGCCGTAGAAACCCTGGAAGAAGATGTTCGAACCCGGGGTAACCATCGGCAGGTTAACGACTACGCCACCGCCGACTGCAAAGCCCATTTCGTCTTCGCCGCCGTTGTTGCCGCCGTTAGCAGCTGCATCCGGGTAAACCTGGTGCAGAGCACCGGACAGCTGTGCGGAACCCCAACCCTGGGAGATGCCGAGAGCAGCAACGACGTCCGGAGCACGTGTGCCGCCGTAGTTCACTACGCCGCCGCCTGCTGCGGAGCCGGTAACTTCACGGCTGGAACGGTCTTCAAGAGCGATGGTTGCGGAGAAACCGTTGCCGAAAGCTGCAGTGTAAGCAACCTGGTTCACGGTTACGTCCGACCAGTCACGGCTGACAACACCGATGAAGGCCTGGCCAGTGAAGATGTCGAAGTTAGAAGTCAGACGACCAGCTGTCAGGCCGCCCCACTGGATGTAGGCGTTGTCCATGGCGAAACCGGAGTTGTCACCATTCTGGGAGTTGCCGTACATGGAGACGTATGCGCGCAGCGTGCCGAATTCGGTAGCCGTGCGAGCGTCAAGGTACAGGTAACCACGAGCCAGCCAAGAGTAGCCGTCGGAGTCACGATCGCTCCAAGCGCCATCTTCGAGAACGTTGTTGGCTACGATCTGGGTACGAACACGGCCGCCAACGCGGAGGCAGGTTTCGGTGCCCGGGATGTAGTAGAAGCGTGCGCCGTAAGCGTCACAGACGCGAACGTAATCGACCGGCTCCGGAGCAACCGGAAGATCGGCTGCCTGGGCGGTGGTAGCTGTAGCAACTGCTGCAGCGCCGAGCATCAAGCTCTTGAGTTTCATATCTGACCTCCAATCAGTCATTTCAATTGGCACTAAGAATAAGTACCATTGTCCCCGCGAATTAAGTCTGTGTTTGCCACCGACCGGAGGTTGGATGTCCGAGGCATGCAAACCAGTGCGGCTCGAAGCCGCTCGCAAAATGACCATACGCATCCGCATTCCCTGTTCAACATCGAAAACGCCCTACCCCTACCCAGGGGGCTGTTTTCAAAAACCGGTGTTGCGCGAATGTCACAAAAACGGAGGGGAAATTTAGACTCTGTTAGGAAACAGCGCCTGAAAGAGCCTCGTCGGGCTCATTTCACAAGACGTCCCGGCGACTCAAATACGCCGCTTCCGCGTTTTGTACAGAATCAAAACGGGGACGGCCCGGCAGATTGGAGCCTGCCGGGCCGCATGACTGACTGGAGTTCAGAGTCTTCAGTCAGATCCTAATCGGATGATTAGAACGTGCGCTGCATACGAACACCGAAGAGAAGCTCGTCGCTGTCGCCTACAGTGTCGGTGTCGGTGTTGGCGTAACCAACGTCAGCACCCATTACGAAACCGGAGACCGGCTCCCACTGTACGGAACCGTCGATTGCCCAACGGGTCACATCGTTCAGGCCAGCGGCTGCGTCGATGTCAGAGTAGGAACCGTCGAGAGCCAGACCGATGGTCGAAGTTGCCTGGATGAAGGCACCAGCGGACAGGGACCAACCGGTGGACAGGTCGCCCGAGCCGTTGCTGTCGGCTACGCCAGCCTGGTTGCCCATGTAGGACAGAGCGCCGTCAGCATAGAAACCCTGGAAGAAGATGTTCGAACCAGAGGTGACCATCGGCAGGTTGAAGACAACGCCACCGCCGACTGCAAAGCCCATTTCGTCTTCGCCGCCGTTGTTGCCGCCGTTAGCAGCTGCGTTCGGGTAAACCTGATGCAGAGCACCGGAAACCTGAGCAGAACCCCAACCCTGGGAAATGCCGAGAGCAGCAACGACGTCCGGAGCACGCGTTCCACCATAGTCACCGCTTTCGCGGCTGGAACGGTCTTCAAGAGCGATGGTTGCAGAGAAGCCGTTGCCGAAAGCAGCGGTGTAGGCAACCTGGTTCAGAGTCTTATCCGACCAATCGCGACCGACAACACCAACCAGGACCTGACCGGTGAAGATGTCGAAGTTGGAACCCAGACGACCAGCCGTCAGGCCGCCCCACTGGATGTAGGCGTTGTCCATGGCGAAACCGGAGTTGTCACCATTCTGGGAGTTGCCGTACATGGAAACGTATGCGCGCAGCGTGCCGAATTCGGTAGCCGTGCGGGCGTCGAGGAAGAGGTAACCACGAGCCAGCCAGGAGTAGCCGTCGGAGTCGCGCTGACCCCAGGCACCGTCTTCGAGAACGTTGTTGATCACAACCTGGGTACGAACACGGCCGCCAACGCGGAGGCAGGTCTCGGTGCCCGGGATGTAGTAGAAGCGTGCGCCGTAAGCGTCACAGACGCGAACGTAATCAACCGGCTCCGGAGCAACCGGAAGGTCGGCTGCCTGGGCGGTGGTAGCTGTAGCAACTGCTGCAGCGCCGAGCATCAAGCTCTTGAGTTTCATTATCTGACCTCCAAAGTCAATTTCTATTGGGACCTGAGCCGCACCTCGAAAAGCTTGGCAGATCCCGTCCCCGCGATTTCCTAAAAAAACGATCCGGTAAATTCAAACGAACCGTTTTTACTGACGATTACTCGCCGTCGCAGATCTCAAGAACCAAACCTGAAGCTCGTCAGCAAGCTCAAAATAGCCAATCAGGGCAAGGACAGCAGGACATGTGTGCTTTTTGCAACATGCTGTAATGCAACACTTAATTCCTTACCCGGCGTCATTTTGTTGAAAGTGAATCCGCATATTTAATTAATTGTTAAAGATCGATATACTTGCCTCGAAGCCCATACTTATAGATTTATATAAAATTCCGAAAAATATTGAAACGTTCTTATGACGCAGTGCAAAATTTTGTGATGTCATCAGCGTAAATATCAAAGTAAATAGATTTATTTTCTTGTTATTGTGGCGAAGAATAAAAATTTTGCCTCTTTTTGGTCGTTATTTCGCCTAGAAAATGCACCTTCCCCTAGCGCACAATCGATTGCAGACGGAAACGCCCCACTTTCCGGGAAAAAGACACGCATCCGCCTGAGGCCCGAACCAATCGGCCTCCTTACGCTGCAATGTGAAAGTTTGGAGATTCGTGCCTGTTTCAGGAAAACCGCCAGGGGTCCCCTTTCAGAAACAGGTCACAAGCACCCTAATTCAGCGCAGGAAAACAGTAATCCCAGCGCTTTCCCCGTTGGCATCGAGGATCGTGACATTCAGGTAGCCCGGTGCGTCCGGCTGCCAGACCAGTTGATGTCTGTGTGCCTTCTCGGCGAGCGGCGTTCCGTTGACCAGAACCGAAAACGGCGTCGAACCGCCCTTGAGCTTGACGACAAGCGGCTGAGACCGCCCGTCCCCGTTGCCGTGCGCGCCGAATCCCAGATCCAGTTCGGCCCCATCGGGCGGGTAGGATATTCTCAAGGCATCACTGACGCGTGCGGCCTCGTGGCGTCCCGGCAGCCTGGCATATCTGAGCGGCTCCGGTACCTCGCGCTCCGTCATCTGGAGGACGTCCGGCGGAGCCTCGGGCAGCGGCCTGCGGCCGGGTCCCAGTTTCTGGAAAATTTCAAACAGCACGGGAACCGCCGCACTTGCCCCGGTTTCGCCGGGAACCGGGGTTCCGTCCGCCCGGCCGAGCCAGACCGCGACCACATAGCGTCCGTCGTAGCCGACGGCCCATGCATCCCGGTAGCCGTAGGCCGTTCCGGTTTTGTAGGCGATGTGGGAGGTCTCGGCCCCTTGGGCCTGGGGAAGACCCGCGAGAATATCGCTCACCAGCCATGCGGACTTGCGAGACAGAACATCGGCCGTCTGGCCCGAAACGGCACCTGCCCCCTTGTCGGCTCCCGTGGCATGCGTGGAATCGCGTTCGCAGTCAGTGCGGCAGACGGACAGGGAAACCGGTTCGCCTTGCCGCGCCAGCGACGCATAGAGCTGTGTCAGGTCCTTCAGGGTCAAACCGAGGCCGCCCAGACCGATCGCAAGGCCCGGCGCTGCCCCCTTCTCCAGAGTGGGCCGGACCCCTGCCCGCTTGAGCCTGGCCATCAGTCTTGCAGGACCGACGGCCTCCAGCAATTGCACCGCAGGCGTGTTCAAAGACAGCTGCAACGCCTCGCGAAGGGTGACGGTGCCTTGATAGGCCTGATCGAAGTTGGTCGGCTTGTAGCCGCCGATGTCCGTCGGCCTGTCATGGATAAAGCTTTCCGGAAGACCTATGCCTTCCTCGAAAGCCAGTCCGTAAATGAAGGGCTTGAGAGTCGATCCCGGGGAGCGGACCGCGCGGGTCATGTCGACATGTCCCTGTCTGGTGCCGTCCAGAAGATCAGGAGCGCCGATGCTTGCCAGAATGTCTCCGGTCCGGTGATCGGCGACCATGACAGCCATCGAGACCGGTTTCGGATGGGAACCGATCTTCTGGCGGGACAGTTTCTCCAGCGCTGCCTGCAGGTCCCGGTCGATCGTCAGCCTGTGCACCGGTTTCAGCGGGTCGGTCAGGCGGGCATGCCGGCTTTCATGGGCTGCCAGGAAGGGCATGGGATCGCGTGCCGCCCGCACAGGTTCGGCGGCGGCCGAGCCGGCCTCTTCCGGCGTCAGGACACCGGCGGTGGCGGCACGCGCCAGCACCCGGTTGCGCGCAGTGCGCGCATTTTCGCGAAACCGGTCGGGCCGCCGCGCTTCCGGGCTCTGCGGCAGGGCGACAAGCAAAGCCGCCTCCGCCGGGGTCAAGCGTCTGGGCTCCTTGCCGAACCATGTCAGACTGGCGGCGCGGATACCTTCAAGATTGCCTCCGAAAGGCGCCCGAAGCGCGTAGAGCCGCAGGATGTCCTGCTTGGACAGGCTCCGCTCGAGCTGAACGGCTTTCAGAAGCTGCTCGTATTTCCGGCTGAAGGTCCTTGTCGGCACCTCGTCCAGAAGCCTCGCCACCTGCATGGTCAACGTTGAGCCGCCCGAGACGATGCGTCCGGCGCGCGCGCTCTGGAGGGCTGAGCGGACCAGAGCGCGGACGTCGATCCCGCCATGGTCGAAAAACCGCCTGTCCTCGAAGGCAAGCAGCATCTGGAAATAGAGCGGATCGATCTCTTCCAGATCAACCGGCAGCCGCCACTTGTCATCGCTGCTGGTAAACGCTCTCAGCAGCCTGTCGTCCCGGTCGAGTACCGTGACCGAAAGAGACAAGTCGCCGATTTGCGGCAGGGGCGGCAGCGCGTTGAAGTCGTCGCGGACCTTGAGCCCACCGCCGACGGCAAGCACGAGCACCCCCAATCCGGCGGCGATTGCCCACCGCCGGGTTAAGCGCCAGCCTTGTAGCAGCCCTTTTTTCATTGTCCTGCCTTGCCGGCCCTAGCGGGTCGGTCCGAGAACGACAAACCGGCCGGTTGCCGTGATCGCGCGCCGGTCCGGCCGGTACATGTCTTCAACGGATGCCGGGGGATGGGCAAAAGTTCCCGGCGTCGCCGCGCGGGCAAGGTAGGCGAAGGTCATTTCCCTGCCCTGTTGCCGGGTCTGATCCACCGCCACTTCGAAACGGTCGGAATAGAAGGCGGAGTGTTCCGGCTGATCGATGGTGGACAGGAACGACAGGCCGCCAAGATCCCCGGACCGCACCAGGCGCGGGTTGTCGATGACAAAGCCCGCAGGCAGCCGGTCGACCACCATCAGCCGCCCGGGCTGATCCGTCAGCGCGCGGACCGTCACCACGATCGCCAGACGGGTGTTGACGGGGACCGCTGAGGGATCCACCGGATTGCCGTCAAGATCATAGACCGTGCGTTCAACCGCGAAGTCCTTGCCACCAGCAGGTTCCGGCGTCACAGGCTGTCCGACGACCGAAACCAGAAGGTCCGTCGCCTCGCCGCCGTTGTTCGTCACGGCAGCCGGAGCCCCTGCGATGGCCATTCCGTCCAGGGACCATGCCAGGCGCCCGGGTGTTTCTTCGCCATCAACCGAGATCCGGGCTTCCTGCGCCGATTCGTTCAACGCCTGCGCGGCGAGAAGCAGCCAGGCCATGTCCTGCGTCGAGCGCGAGGAGGTGCGTGTCTGCGCGGTTTTCAGAAATTCAACCGCTTCTCCGGTCAAGTCGGCGCCCATGGATGTGGAGACGACATAGTCGGTCACGCCGGCGCTGTCGCGCAGGACGGAGCCGTAGTCGTCCCGGTATGTCTGCTGTTTGTCCTCGGGCAAGGCGGCAAGGGCAGCCCTGAATCCGGTTTCGGCACGCTGACGTTCGCCATAGAGGGCAAGGCTGGCCGCCAACTGGGCCTTTGCCAGCGGTGTCGCGAAGCTTTGCAGCCTGGCATCGAGGTAATAGCGCAGATCGCCCATGGACGCGCGGCCGTTGCGGGCCAGCACATAAAGCGCATAGGCGATTCCCTCGCCGCCATCCTGAAAATCGGACGCATAGGCGAGCCGGTTCTCCAGATTGTCCAATGCGGTGGTGAAGGCGACCTCGGGAACCTGATAGCCCTTTTCCTTCGCGCGGGTGAGGAAATCCGTCACATAGGCATCAAGCCAGGTGTCGCCGCCGCCATAACTGTTCCACAGGCCGAAATCGCCTGAAGACGACTGATTGGCAAGCACTCCGGCTATCGCCTTGACCACCCGCTCGCGAATGGCGCTGTCCGACCCAAGACCTGCGGCCTCGGCGACGTCACTCAGATAAAGCAGCGGCAGAGCGCGGCTGGTTGTCTGTTCCGTGCAGCCGAAAGGATAGCGGTCGAGCGCATCCAGAAGGCCTGCAACATCGATACTCGCCGCGCCGCCCGCCGTCAGGGTCACGCTGACGGTTTCTGGACGCAACCCATCGAAACTGTCGGCGGTCAGCGACAGGCTTCCGCCCGAAGCCAGCTGGAACGCGGAATTTCGAACCACATTCGGCTGGGTATCCCTGATCTCGACGCCGAAGCGCTTGATATAGGTCTTGCCCTCAGGCCCGGTCAGCGAGGCCACAACTTCACTGTTGCCGGCCTCCTTGCCGGCGGAAACCGGCAGGAGGACAAGAGCTTTCCTGCCCGCTTCGATTTCTAGCGTCCGGTTCTGAACCGCCGTGCCGTCCTCAAGCGTCAGCCCGTCCGCAACGGAAACATCCAGCGCATAGGCGCCGGGTGCGCCGTCGACATTGTCGATCTCGATGGCCAATCGTGACTGGTCACCAGGCGCGAGGAATGCCGGCGCACTTGCCGTCATCACCACCGGTGAGCGGACTTCCACCTCCCGGTCCGCATGACCGACCCCGTCCTTCGTCCAGGCCACAGCCATCACCTTCAGGGCGCCGTTGAAAGCCGGTATGTCGAAGGAAACCACGGCTTCGCCGTCGGTTCCCACATCCACAAGGCCGGAGAACAGCGCGACCGGTTCATCATCCGGCGGCGGGGCGTCCAGACGCATGCCCATGGCATCGCCTCCGGAGCGAACCCGCCCCATCGTGCCCGCCATGCGGTCGATCAGCTGTCCGTAGAGATCGCGGACATCGGTGCCGAGCCGACGCTGGCCGAAATACCAACCTTCCGGATCGGGTGTTTCGTATCGTGTGAGGTTCAGGATGCCGACATCCACGGCCGCCACGGTGAGATAGGCTTGTGTGCCGGGTTCGAGGTTGGCAAGCCGGACCGGGATCTCCAGCGTCGTTTCGGGCAGGATCCGATCAGGCGCGGTCAGTTCGACGTCGATGGCCCGGTTGCCCGGATCGACCTGCAGCCAGGAAAGACCGATCGCCCGCGAGGGCATGCGTCTCTGCTCGAGATCCATCGGCCGGTAGAGGCTGGCCGTGATATAGGCCCCTGCGCCCCAGTCATCGCTGACCGGAATTTCCACCTCGGTTTCCTCGCCGGTCACTTCCACCGTGCGGCTGGCAAGAAGGCCACCGGAGACGACATTGACCACGGCGATCCCGGCCATCTGCGGCTTCAGCCGCAAGATGGCGGTGTCGCCCGGCCTGTAGCTCGACTTGTCCAGCCCGACATCAAGATAATCCGGTGTGTCCGAGGTGGCATCGGCAGTATACCAGCCGGCGTCGAAGGTGACGCTGGTGGATGTCTGGAGAGAACCGCTGCCCTGGATATCAAGCCGGTACTCCCCCCATTCCACCGGCAGCGACAGACGGGCGGGCGCGCCGGGCGCTGTTTCGATCTCACCGCTCGCCACCCGCTGCGAAGTGGTGATGGGTTCATAGGACCAGCGTCCGTCCAGGCGGTACCACTGATAACGGCGGTCGATTTTGGAAAGTGTCCAGCCAAGCCCGGAGGCTGTCTCTTCCTCGCCATCGGCACCAACGACAATGATCGAGAAGTCAGCCGGTCCGCCCTCGTCGACACCGCCGTCAAAAGCCGGTTTGATACCGATCCGCGGGCCATCGAGGGCCACCGGCAGATCCAGGTTGCGCTCGACATAACGCCCGCCGGCCTCGACAAGGCGCGCATTCAACTGGCCGTCATAGAGCATCGTCGCCTCGGGCAACTCCGGAAGGCTGACTTCGAAGCTGAGCTTGCCCTCATCGTCGGTTTTCAAACCGGAAGGGATCTCGCCGCGCTGCGAATAGGCTTCCTCGTCCTCCAGTCCGAACCGATAACCCGGATATGCTTCCAGGGTGCGGACCGGACGAAGGATGATGTCCCCTTCCAGGGACTGCCCGCTTGCGGGAGAGCCATAGAGGAACTTGGCGGAGAGCGAAATTTCCGTCGGCCCGGTCCGGCTGAAGGTCTTCGCGCCGGTCTCAAGCTCGAAATCGACCCGTTCGGGCTGATAGTCCTCCACCAGGAAGGTTTCCTGGGCCAGCGAGCTGCCTTTCGGATCGGCATAGACATGCCACGACCAGATGCCCTGCTGCGCGGATTGCGCGAGTGTCAGGTCCTGCAGGTGTCCACCGAGGCCACTGTCATTGACGGTAAAGCGAGCGTGCTCGACGCCGTCCGGGCGGGTAAAGACCAGCGTCAGCGGAAAATCTTCCTGTGCGACTGCGCTCGCATTGCGCAGGAGCGCCTGGGCATGAACGGTTTCCCCGGCCTTGTAGATGCCCCGGTCAGTCCAGGCGAACACATCCAGCGGTCCGGGTGCCGGGCGGCCTTCGACACCCCGGTCCGAAAGATCGAATGCCGGTTTGCGCAAGTCGAGGAAGGAATAGTCACCGGAGCCGGTTTCCGCGACCAGGATGCCGGGGGCCCGACCGCCGCGGCCGCGTGTCAGACCGGGAGCGAATTCCGCGAAGCCTTCCGCATTGGAGCTTGTCTCGCCGAGAATCTCGTTGTTCACGGCAAGCAGCCGGACCGTCACGCCCTCAAGAGCCTCGGCGGTGGACAGCGAGCGAATGTTCGCCGCGATGCCGTCATCTCCGGTAAGTGCGGTCACGCCCAGATCCGAGACGAGGAACCATTGCGTTGCCTGGGTTCCCCAGCGGTTCTGAAGGTCAAGCCTGGAGCGCGCCGTCATAGCGTAGATACCAGGTTTCAGTTCAATGCCGGTTTCGGTGATCGGTATCGCCGTGGTGATGTCCTGATTGAGCCGGTTTTCCGTTTCCACGATGCCGGACCAGATTTTCTCCCCGAGTTCGTCGCCGATCTGCTCGGCTTCATAGGCATTGAGCTGCCGCAGGAACCTGTTTTCCCGCAGGGTATCGGCGACGGACCGGTCGCCGATCCTGTAGATCGACGCTTCCACTTCACTGGTGTTCACCGAAACGATGGGAATGGTCGGGTTGCCGCCGGCAGGCAGAACGTAGGAGCGGCCGAGGAAATTCACCGTCGGCGTGCGGTCCTTAACATAGGCGGATATCTCGACGGACTTCTCGAGCTTTTCACCGTCCGCCGCAGGAAGACCGCTGCGCGCGTTCACCTGATAGCGCTTGCCGTGCTGAAGGCCGTCCACACAGATCTGGTTGCCCTCCGCCTCGACTGACAGGAGCCCCTCACCGCGCATGGTGACGTAGGGGTTCATATCCTGGCCGACCGGCAGTTTCTGCGAGAAGACAAGGCAGATGCGCGGAGAGACGCTGTCGGAATCCACCTGATGATCGACAATCCGGAAACCGTGTTTCGCCACCAAATTGTCATAGCGGCTGCGCAGGCCGGAATTTTCCTCAAGCGCCAGCGACGCGCGCAAGGCCTTGATCGCCGTCTTGAACTCGCTGCGCCGTTCCAGTGACCGGCTCAAGAGGTCAAGCGCCTGCGCTTGCTCGGGGACGCTCACCGCGCGCAAATATGCGTTCACGGCGGCGGAAACCGCATTTTTCTGCTTGTTCTCCCGGTCCTGCCAGTTCTCCGGTTCCTGCAGAAGCAGCGCGGCCGTCAATTGCTTCCAGACATCGAAGTCACCGGGCTCCAGCACAGCCAACTGCAGAAAATCGGCCTCCGCCAGCGACCCGTTGCGGCTGGACAGAGCTGCCTGACCGTCACGGCGGAGCTGATCCGCGCTCTGGCCACGGGGGCGGACGGAATTGGCAATACTGAGGGAATAGGTCTCGGCAGCTTCGAGCCGTGATTGCGGCAGGAACGCGAGCTCTGCCTTCCGGTCGGCACTCAGATCCGGCCGCGGTGCCTGAACCTCGACGACCCGGCCCGCAATTGCACCGGAAAAGCCCTGCAATTCGCCGAAGTCGGATTTCAGGAAGCACCAGCCGGCGGAGGTGTTGAACGTGAAGGCGCGGCACTGATCGTCCTGCAGGCAGACGGACTTGCATCCTTCAAGATCGACGTCCTTCACCGTTCGATAGTCGCTGCCGAAAAAGTCAGCGTCTTCAATGGTGACGATGCGCCGGTCCTGGGCTTCGGCAGTGGAAACCGGCATGGCCGCTCCCCAGCCCAGCAGTGACGTCAGAACCAAGGCAAGGGCGAAGGATGTGCGACCGTTTTTCATCTGATGTCCTGAAAATGACTGAAATCTAAAAGAAAGCTGCGAAAAAGGAGACATGGCCAGACCTCCCGGGCCGAGAACTTTTCCCATCAAGGCACCGGATCATGACAAGGACAAGGCAAAAATGCACTGCTGAGAAAAAGCCGGTGAAGTTCCGGGCGGACGTCAAGAAAAGGATGGGGCAGCGTCGACGGCAGTGATCGCGATACGCAAGGTCCCGGGTGTTATCCTATCCGCACGATCAGTTCATCCACCAGCAGACCGACCTCCTGCGCCGCCTTGCTGGAGGGCGCTTCCTCCATCACCGAGTGTCCTCTTCCCATGGCCGAGGCGAAAACGGTGCGGTTTCCAAGGCGGGCGTCCAGGGCATCGTAACCGGAGGCCTTGATCGCATCCGCCATTTCCTGCGTAAGGGACGCGCGGGGCGGTACCCGGTTGAGAATCAACAGGGCGGGCGTATCCTCGCGGGCGGCCAGTTGAACGGTTTGCGCCGTTGCCCACAGGTCGACCGGTGTCGGCTGGATTGGAACGATCACGAAATCGGCGGCGTCAATGGCGGGCTTGGCGTCGGTGTCGGTCTTGGGCGCCGTGTCGATCACCACGTAGCCGTGGGATCTGGCAAGCGATCTTGCTTCCCGCCGCGCGCCCCAGCCGGATGCAGTGCGAAATTCCAGGCCGGTGTTGTCCTCTCCCAGCCGGTTTTCCCGCGCTTCGTACCAGGTGCCGAGAGACCCTTGCGGGTCCACATCGAGGATTGCGACCGGTTCGCCCGATTGTCTTGCGAGCGCCACGGCGAGATGCGCAGCGAGCGTCGTTTTTCCCGAGCCGCCCTTTTGCTGCGCAACAGTCAAAATTCGTCCCGACATGTCATTCCTCCAGAAAATCGCCAATATATTGCGCCGCGTTCTACTGCATTGCAACAAACCATTGCCGGACACGATGCATATACGCATCGCCATCAGGTTTGATGAAGTAAACCGCGCTGCAAATCGGGTATCGTTTCGAAAGAACGCAGGGATCCGGAGAGCTTTCAAAGCCCCCCACCCGTCTTTCTGGAAAACGTCGCGTTAAATTGACCTCAGGAAATCGCCCGACCGCATTTGCAATGCAAACGCTGCCTTAGGCGCATTCCTTCCGCTTAAACGCGGCAGTCTCTAGCGTCCACCAAGGGCGTAATAGACGTTCCAGGAGGGCCGACCCGTTTCCGGCATGCCGTATTTAGCTTCCGCCTTGCGGATACCCGCCCGCGTTGCCGGACCGACCTTGCCGTCAGGCTCGCCCACGTCGAAACCGTTCCGGTTCAGCAGTTTCTGGAGGTCGAGCCGCTGGGCCCGGGACAGCCCGGGATTGTTGGTCGGCCACGGGGTCTTGAACGGCTCGCCGCCGGAAACCAGTTCGGACAGAAGGGCAATCGCCAGGCCGTAGGATGTCGAGGCATTGTAGGATCGCAGCGCGCGGAAGTTCCGGGTGACGAGAAAAGCCGGTCCATTCGCACCGGCCGGGCGGATCAGCGCCGCCTCGAGATTGCCGGAAAGACGGTTGCCATCGATGCCGACAAGGCCGCGTTTGCCCCAGGTGGCGAGCGAGGAATAGGACTTCCGGCCGGAAGGACCCGAGTATCCGTCCGGCACCTTGACCTCATAGCCCCAGGCACGGCTGTTCTTCCAACCGGCGTTCTTCAGAAAATTCGCCGTCGACGCGAGCGCGTCCGGCACCGAGTTGACCAGATCCTTGCGGCCGTCGCCGTCGTAATCGACCGCCAGACTGTTATAGGTGCTCGGCATGAACTGGGTCTGGCCGAAAGCCCCCGCCCAGGACCCGCGAAAATCCTTTGCCGGAACATCGCCGCGCGAGGCGATCTGCAAGGTCTTGATCAGTTCGCCGCGGAAATATTTCTGGCGGCGTTTACCCGCGCAGGCCAGGTTCGCCAAGGCGTGCGGCGTATAGAAGTCGCCCTGAAACTGGCCGTAATCGCTTTCGATGCCCCAGACGGCCAGCACCACGTGACGATCCACACCGTAGCGTTTCTCGATCGCGGCCAGCGTGCGGGCGTGTTTCTTCAGGTTCGACTTGCCATCCTTGATCCGCTGAGCGTCGACCAGAAAGGCCATATAGTCCCAGATTTCAGTCTTGTGTTCAGGCTGGGACGTGGAAAAGCGGATGACCTTCTCGTCATATTTCGCGCCCGAGAGCATGCTTTCGGCAACGTCCGGACGAACGCCTGCGGAGACAGCCTGTTTCTTCAGGGCCGCGACACAGCTTTCAATCGCATGCGCCGGACCGGTTGCCGGAAGGAACCCAAGTCCGCCTCCTATGACCGCAGCTGCCAGTTTCCATTCCATGCCTTGTCGCATTGCCCGCTCCGTCCCCCTCGAATCACCTCAAGACGCTGCCATGCCACCACGACCTAAATGCGGCACAAATCAGGATCTGGCAGTTATCAAGCGAAAAGCAATGACAGATGACATCACCCGGATTTTCGGCCCTCGATCAATTTGCGGCGCAGCCAGCCTGAAGTCTGGTCCATCGCTATGACCACAACGATGGTGAGAATGATGATGTAGCTGGTGTTTTCCCAGTCGCGGGAGGTCTTCATGGTTTCCACCAGAAGCAGGCCGATGCCCCCTGCCCCGAGCGCGCCGATGACTGTGGCCGAGCGGGTGTTGGATTCCAGATAATAAAGCACCTGGGAGACGAACACCGGCAGGATCTGGGGGATCACGCCAAAGCGGTAGCGCTGGATCTGGCTTGCCCCGGTCGCCTTGACGCCTTCCACCTGCCTGTTGTCGATGTTTTCCAGAGCCTCGGAAAACAGCTTTCCAAGCGAACCTGTGTCCGTGAAGGCAATTGCCAGCGCTCCGGTCAGCGGCCCGAGCCCGAAGGCGCGGATGAAGATCAGCGACCAGATCAGCATGTCGATGCCGCGCAGGAAATCGAACAGCCGGCGGGTACCGAACCGCAGCACCTGCGACGGGGTGAAATTACGCGCCGCCAGAAAGGCCAGCGGCAGGCCGAACAGGGCGGCCGTGAGGGTTCCGAGCACGGCCATCATGATCGTTTCGAACAGCGCCACGAACACATCGCCATGCTGCCAGTCGGGATTGCCAAGGAATTCGTGAACGATGAACCACAGGTTCGAATAGTCCGGATCCAAACGGTCGGCACTGAGCGCAAGCGCATAAAGCTGGCTGAAGGACTGGCCATGCAGCGGCGACCTGAACGGGAACCAGAAATTTTCCCAGCCGCCGAAATAGTTATGGATCTCGATCTTTGTCTTGGTGACCTGCAAACGCTTGTCGAGGCTGGGGCGGGCGTCGAGCTTGCGCGGATCGTCCTTGAGCCAATCGGGAACCTCGCCCTCGGGAAGGATGGTCTCGACGCCCTTTTTGGTAGCCGTCGTCTCGATCATTCCATAGCCGGGAACGTCGAAATAGGCCGTGTTGCCCTTGATCTCGACGGTGTAGCCGTCGCCAAGGTCGACAAAGGCGTTTTTGCCGTCGAGCGTCACCCAGTCGGGCAGCTCTGCGTTGTCATAGGTGGCGGTCCGCTCGCCTTCGATCGCAACTTCCATCTCGCCGCGGCGGAAGTCCTTGGTGACGTGCACCTTGTAGGCGACGGAGTCCGTAGCCAGGATCGCCGCCCGTTCGGGCTGGGCCCTGGACAGAAGGTCCGACACGTCGAATGCGAACCACGTGTAGACGAGATAGGCAACGACGGCCAACGGTGCCAGAACCGTTATCCAGGCTCTGCGGCGCACCTTCTGCCAGACATCGCCGAGATTTACGACCGGTTCGAGGGTATCGGTTGTCATGTCAGATCCCCTCAATGCGCCCGGCCGGAGCCGACCAGCCTGCCGCGCAGGTAGGACGACAGCTGGTCGATGGCCATGATGGTGAGAAACAGGAGCACGAAGATCGCCGCGGTTTCATCCCCTGCCCCCTTGCCCCAGCCGATGGTCCGCCGGAGTTCCTGGCCGATACCACCCGCACCGACGAAGCCGAGAATGGCCGAGGCGCGCACGTTGATTTCAAGACGGAGAAGAAAGTAGCTCAGGTAGTTCGGCGCGACTTGCGGCATCACCGCGAAGCGGATGCGCTGCAGCCAGCTCGCGCCGCAGGCGGACAGGCCCTCAATGGGTCTGCGATCGATGTTCTCGTTGACCTCGGAAAAAAGCTTGCCCAGCGCCCCGGCCGTGTGGAAGGCAACGGCGATCATGGCCGGCACCGGGCTGGAGCCCAGAACGAAGATCAGGAACAGCGCGACGATCAGTTCCGGAAAGGCGCGCATGATGTCCATCATGCGCCGGACCACCGGAATGAGCGGACCCCAGCTGTCGACGTTACGTGTGGAGGCCATGGCCAGAACGACTGCAATCGCACCGCCGAGAAGGGTCGCGACCCCGGCGATGTTCAGCGTTTCCAGCATCGCCGGAGCAAAATGCACCACCAGCGCGAAAAACGCCGGACCGGCCTGCCAGGCCTCCACGACGATCTCGCCGGGATAGTCGAAGAACTTGGACAGGCCCTGCAGAAAGCCGCCGGAATTCATCTCGTTGGCCTTCGAATAGCCGGAAACGAGAACCGCAACCAGCAGCAACAGGCCGATCATCGAATAGAGCTGGCGGTGTTTGCGCAGCGACAGAATTTCCTGCTCGAGAGCGGCAACGGCCATGTCGGTGGAACCTTGAAGTTATGGTTTTGAATGTCCGCTCCGGCTTTCTACGGAGCCTGGACAGATGCCGGACTCCCGACGTGTCATTACTACGCAAGCAGGGATGACACCCGGAGGAAACGGATACCAAAACGCGGACCGGAGACCGGCCCGCGTTCTTTTGGAACGATGTGATTATTCGCTCTTGGCCTTGCGTGCTTCCACGATGGAAACGTAAGCGTCGTGGGTGATCGGCATGAAGCCCTTGGTGTCACCTGCTGCAACGCCGTAAGCGCATTCCGGATCGAGGGAGTTCAGAGACGCCATCAGAGCTGTCATCTGGATCTTCACGTCTTCCGGCAGCTTCTTGGACAGAACGATCGGGCCTTCCGGGATCACCGGCGAACGCCAGATTTCCTGGATTTCGGTCATGTCGATCAGACCGGCATCGGAAGCCTTGCGCAACGCGCCGGAGTTGTAGCCGTCTTCCCATTCGCCGAGGCCGTCGGCCCAGGTGACGCCGGCGTCGATGTCGCCGTTGGAAACGGCAACGATGGTCTGCTCATGGCCGCCGGTGAAAACGACATCGCCGAAATAGTCGCCCGGGGTCATGGAGTAGCCGAGTTTCGGAATTTCGATGGAGGGGATCAGGTAGCCGGAAGTGGAATTGGGGTCACCAAAACCGAACTTCCTGCCCTTCATGTCTTCCAGAGAGTTGATCTCGCTGTCGACGCGGGCGAAGCCGATGGAATAGTAGCCGTAGCTGCCGTCGACGTTGACCTTCACCAGCACCGGATCAACAGCTTCCGGATCGGTCAGAAAGACCTTCGCGTAGCCGGACGCGCCGAGCCAGGCCATGTCGAGGTTGCCGCCGAGCAGGCCTTCGATCACGCCGTTATAGTCGGCCGGGGCGAAGAGCTTGACCGGAACACCGAGCAGGTCGGCGGTTTTCTCTTCCAGGCACTCGTAGGCGCGCAGACGGTCCGAAGCGTTTTCACCGCCCAGGATGCCAATGCGGAATTCGGTGATTTCTGCTGCACCGGCAACAGAAGCGTTCAGAGCGATCATGCTGACAGCAGCAAGCGCGGCAATTTTGGAAACGAGTTTCATTTGGGACACTCCCCGAGAGTTCTCGATGTAGATGACGTTTGGAAGATGCGCGGGCGGCTCAAACCGCCGCCGCCGCCGGGGTCATCGCTCCGGCGGATTCTTGTGAACCGGACTGGCCGGCATCGATGGCAGTGGAGGTCGCGGCCTCGTTGAAGCTTTCATTGGCGCCATAGATCTCGCGTGCGACGTGGGTCGTCAGCTCCTCGGGCTTGCCGTCAAAGACAAGGAACCCGTCGCGCATGCCGATCACCCGGTCGCAATAGTTGCGCGCCGTATCGAGCGTGTGCAGATTGCAGATGACGATCTTGTTGTCGCGCTCGTGGATTTCGCGCAGTG
Source organism: uncultured Roseibium sp. (assembly GCF_947496995.1). GTDB lineage: Bacteria > Pseudomonadota > Alphaproteobacteria > Rhizobiales > Stappiaceae > Roseibium. The sequence continues at coordinate 1,801,553 of NZ_CANMFD010000001.1, read as the reverse complement.
CGTCCATGACGATCTTGGCGTTCATGGGATCAAGCGAGGCGATCGGCTCGTCCGCAAGGATCATGTGCGGGTCCTGCATCAGTGCGCGGGCGATCGCCACGCGCTGCTGCTGGCCGCCCGACAGTTCCTCGGCGCGTTTGTTGGCTTCCTGGACAATGCCGAGACGGTCGAGCGCGGCGAGCGCAGTCCTGACATCGTCCTCGCCGAAGATATTGAAGAGGCTCTTGAGCGTCCCGTGGCCGTTCAGACGCCCGAGCATCACGTTGGTCACCACGTCGAGACGCGGGACCAGGTTGAACTGCTGGAACACCATGGCGCAATCGCGCTGCCAGCGGCGCATCATGCCGCCCCTGAGGCTGAGGATGTCACGGTCTTCGAAGAGGATCTGGCCGGACGTTGCCGGGGTCAGCCGGTTGATCATGCGCAGCAGGGTCGATTTCCCCGCGCCGGAGCGCCCGATGATCCCGATCATCATTGGCTTGCCGATGTCGAAACTGACCTTGTTCACCGCGGTCCGAAACCCGAAGGTCTTGGTCACTTCTCGAAATTGAATCACCCGCCAGCCCTGTCCGTGTCTGTTCATCTTGCCAGCGACAAGAGCCATCGGACCGTTACAAACAGATGACAGTTACTTGAACCGAAGGTCAAAGATTTATGACAGATGAATGACATTCAAGCGGGACAGCCGGCAAATCCGCGAAGTTCTGAAAACTTCAGCTTCACAATCAGCGACTTATTTATAAAGGCGAGAAAAAACGAATTGCCGCTTTTTGAAGCAGACGCGGATCTTTGTGCCAGACGACCCGCGATCAGGCATTCAGATTTTCATGGTGAAGAGTGTTCAAAAAACTGAATACTGTCATAGGGGTGTCATCTATCCGTCATCACGCACTTTGTCTGGCTCGCTATAAACCTCATTCGCCTGTCTGCAACCCTCCATCCGGAGCATCGAATGTCCGTCCCAACGCAAAAACCCGTGCTGAGCGAAGCCCCCAATGTTCACGTCGAGGCAACGGTCCTTGATTGCGAACTTGGCATCTGGACGGAGGTAGGCGCGCGCACCGAAATGCGCGAGAGCCGCATGGGCGACTATTCCTATATCGTCGAGGATGGCGACGTGGTCTGGTCGACCATCGGAAAGTTCTGCTCCATCGCCCGCCGCGTGCGCCTCAATCCGGGCAACCACGCCACCTGGCGCGCGTCCCAGCACCACTTCACCTACCGTGCGGCGGCCTATGGGCTGGGTGAGGACGATGCCGGCTTCTTCCAGTGGCGCAAGGATGACTGGGTGACCATCGGCCACGATGTGTGGATCGGCCACAATGTCACCGTGCTTGCCGGCGTCACGATCGGAACCGGCGCGATTATCGCCGCGGGCGCCGTCGTCTCGAAGGATGTCGCGCCCTACACGATCGTCGGCGGCGTCGCCGCAAAACCGATCAAGCGCCGGTTCACGGTTCCCCAGGAGGAAGCCCTCATGGAAATCGCCTGGTGGGACTGGACACACGCGCAGCTCAAGGAACGACTGCCGGATTTCCGCCAGTTGCCGATTGACGCCTTTATCGAGAAATACCGGTAAAGCCCATTGCCCCCTTCCGCGCAAAGACGCGATACGGGCGAGTTAACTTTGCGACGAGACCTGGCTCTGTCCGGACCAGCGGTGATAGACCGCCCCGCGCAGGGTGGCGGGCAGAAGACCGAGGGCGCCGATGGCTGCGGACATGGGACGCGGGAAGGAAATTTCGGTCCGCCCCGACCTCGCCGCACCGACGATCTGCCTCGCAGCCTGCCGAGGGGTCATGCTGAACGGCCGCCAGGTGCCGCTCTCTCCCATGCCTTCACTGAGGAAGCCTGGCAGTGCGATCGTGATTCCGACGCCGGTGCCCGCAAGGCGCGCGGACATTGAAAGTCCGTATGCCCTCAGCCCCGCTTTTGTCGCCGCATAGACGGGCGCATCCGGATAACCGAGCAGCGCCGAAAGCGAACTTATCAGAACGAGCCGCCCTCCGCCGTTGCCAATCATCATTTCCGAGGCGATGCGGCACTGTTCGATGGCCGACCTCAAGTTGATCTCAATCAGCGAAGCGGTCCGCCCAGGATCCTCGCAAAGCGCCCCTTGCGGAGACGGTCCGCCGAGCCCTGCATTGACAATCATCCAGTCGAGCGGCGCTCGCTCGCGGCATGCGGCGAGCCAGAGCCTCAGCGCATCGTCATCACCGACATCTACCGGTGCCGGGTGGATCTCGGCCCTTCCCTCCTCCGGCACCCTCCGGGAAATGCCGTCAAGACGGCCGATATCGAGATCGGACACGGACAGATGCGCGGCCAAGGGCGACAGGACGTCGATCAAGGCACGACCGAGTTGCCCTCCCGCACCGCTAATGGCCACATGCCGCGGCCTTGACCCGCTCATGCCGCACTCATCGCGCTTTCTCCGGCACCGGTGAGCGCTTCGGGAAACCGGGTACTGACAGTTTGAAATGCTTCCAGGGCCCGGCAAAAACCGGCCTCGGTCAGAGTCGGAGGGAAAGTGATCCGAAGCAGATCCTTGCCCTTCGGCACACCGGGATTGACCGCCGGGCTGACAAGAACTCCGGCGTCTGCAAGCGCCATGGTCACCTTGAAGGCCAGAGCATCATTTCCCAACAGGATAGGCACCATCTGGGTTCCGTCTCCGCCGCATCGCCATCCCATGGAACGCAAGGCCTGACGCGCCCGGTCTCCAAGAGCGCAGGCCCGTTCCGCGATTTCCGGCTCCGCGATCAAAATGTCGAGGGAGGCAAGGGCTGCCGCCGCTTGCCCTGGGGCAAGAGCATTGCTGAAAAGAAAGGAGCGTGCGTTGAAACGAAGGTGATCGATGAGATCCGCGGAGCCGGCGACGAACCCGCCCGTCGAGGCGAAACACTTGCTGAAGACACCCATGATGACCGGAATCCTGTCGGTCATGCCCGTTGCATGTGCAAGGCCCCGCCCCTGCGGCCCGAGAACGCCACAGCCGTGGGCATCGTCCAGCATGACCCAGGCGCCATGCTTGTCGGCCACGTCGACGATCTGCTCAAGCGGCGCGACGTCGCCTGCCAGGGAATAGATGCTGTCGATCAGGACCAGCTTGCGCTCATGTTCCGACCCCGCCAGCCTGGCGCTCAGATCCTCGACGTTGTTGTGGCGGATGCGATATCGCTCCGCGCCGGAGAGCATCACCCCGTCGAGAATGCAGGCATGGACTTCGGCATCGAAGTAGGCGCCGTCGTGACGGCCGATCAGTGCCGGAATGGCGCCAATGTTGGCAAGGTAGCCCGTGGTGAAGACGAGCGCCGCTTCCTTGCCGAGAAAATGGGCCAAGCGGGTCTCAAGCTCCTCATGGACGGGCCTAGTTCCCGTCAGAAGGCGGCTCGACGTACAGGAGGTGCCGTATTTCTCGCTCGCCCTGGATGCCGCTTCGACCACGCGAGGGTCCTGCGCGAGGCCCAGGTAATTGGTGGAGCCGAGCAGGAGAAGCCTGCGGCCGTCGATGTCGGCCTCGTTCTGTCCTGCCGGCGTCTGGGCCTTGTGGTAGAGATAATGCCCGTCGGTACGGATTTGTCGGACGCGCTGCATCATCGCGTTGTCGTAAATCCTGTTTTGAAATGCGGTATCCGCCGCCTGACGCTTGTTGCTCATAAATGCCCCCACTCAAATTACCAACACCACCATGAATACCTGCGCTTTATACGCTTTTATATTTCACCCTACAATTGTATTCGTGAATATATACATGTTATTTATTTATTAAATTTTGAATATTACTTAAATATATTATAATTTACTATCTAAGTATACGTAAATTCATTCATTATTCTAAGCTCGATCTTGTTGGCTTTTTCCGGAGATGCCCTGAAATGATATTCTGACGGATGACCGGCTTCATCTCTCCGTACCCCATGAGGATGACGGTGCGGCTTAAACCGGCGGTGCGGGATCAATCAGGGGCCATCGGTCATGGTGTGGCACGCTGATGGCAATCACCTGAGGGAACGGACCCCACGATCAGATCGGGAAGCGCTTTTCATTCCCCTGGACGTGCTGATATGGTTTGCCGCACTCTTGCAGGATGAAGACCGATGGTAATGCGTGAAGCCACATGCCGTTGCGGCCAGTTGAAGGCGGTTTGCCAGGGCGAACCGGTGCGCGTTTCCGTCTGTCATTGCCTTGAATGCCAGAAACGCACTGGAAGCGCCTTTTCCGCCCAGGCCCGCTGGCCGGACGACAAGGTCACTCTCAGCGGAGAGTTTTCAGAATGGCATCGGACAGCAGACAGCGGTCACAAGGCCACCTACAGGTTTTGCCCGACCTGCGGCGCCACTGTTTCCTATGTGATCGAAGGATGGCCGGGTGTCATCGCCATTCCTCTCGGGGCGTTCGCCGATCCGCAGTTTCCGGCCCCGCGCTTTTCCGTCTATGAACATCGCAAACATGACTGGACGACCGTTCTGGGAGAAAACGTGGAACACTCGTCGGACCCGGCCATTGCCTTTACCCAGGGCGAACTCCGTCCGGCAAAACAGGATCAGGTCTGAGTTTTGGCTCCGCTTACCCGCATAATTCTTTACGTCAGGGATGTGGAACGCAGCGCAGCGTTCTACGCGTGTCACTTCGGATTTTCCGTTCTCCAATCTCCGGCAGACAGGATCACCGAACTGGTCCCTGCAGACGGCGGTGCGCATCTTCTTCTGCACAAGGCCGGCAAAGCGCAGAAACTCGGTCAGGTGGCGGTGAAGCTGGTCTTCGACATCGAGGACATTCCCGGCTTTTGCGCGACGGCAAAGAGCCAGGGACTTGTTTTCGGAACGTCTCATCAGGCGGACGGATATCAGTTCGCGAACGCCAAGGATCCCGATGGCAATTCCCTGCAAGTGTCCAGCCGGGCCTATCGCGAAACCGCGAGCGGTTAAGGTGTGGACTCCCCCGTCGATAGCTTTCGCGTTAAGCTCGCTTCATGTCGAATGAAACCGCAGTCCTGGAAACCAGTCTCGGCGCCTCCTTACGCCGGTGGAGGGTGCTGAACCGCATCAAGCAGGAAGCGCTGGCCTGTGATCTTGGTGTTTCCCAGAGCAGGATTTCCCGCTGGGAGAGCGGTCTTGCGCAGCCGAATGGCGTGGAAAGAGCGAAAATCACCCGGCTGCTCCGCGCCCGGCCGCAAACAGCCGCCGACCGGGCCTTGCTGGATCTGGTAACACTGGCATCGGAACCGGTTCATCTGGTTTGCGATCTCACTCACCGTCTTCTGGCGATTTCTCCGGCGCGGGCACGGGAGTGGCATCTGCCGGTCGCGCAGTTCATGAACCGTCCGCTCTGGCGATTTGCCTCGGACGGTATCCGGGCAATGGAATTCAAACTGGTGGACTATGGCTGGTTCGAACCGATGTCCGCGGATATCGTCTACGAGACCGAGCGGGCAAGTTTTCCCGAGATGACCATCCCGGAAAGCCGGATCAGGATTTCCCGGCTGCCGCTTTCGGACGGCAGCTTTGCCCGCCTGGTGCGCGAAGCTCCCCGGGACGCGCTGCGCGCATAAAATATTCACCGCATGGCCTGGCATGGGCGAGCCCGTTACTCTTGCCGTCATGACACAGATGACACCCCCTCCTCCCGTGTGCGACCAGCAGATGGACGACAAAAGACTGTCCGGGATCCTGGCGTTTCTCCAGTCCGCCGAACAGCTGAAGGACACGATCCGGTCCGGCTCGACCCGCAACGGCCGGCCGGAAAGCACAGCCGAGCACAGCTGGCGCCTCGCGCTCATGGTGCTGCTTCTTGAGAAGGAGCTTGCAGGCATCGATTTTCTCAAGCTCTTGAAGCTCTGCCTGATCCACGATCTCGGAGAGGCGATATCCGGGGACATTCCCGCTCCCGACCAGAAGCCAGGCGACGATCGCCAGGAGCGCGAACGGCGGGATTTCCAGACCCTTTGCACGGCACTCCCCAAGGACCTGGCGGAAGACCTGATTGCCTTGTGGGACGAATACGCCAAGGCCGCGTCAGTGGAGGCACGCTTTGCCAAGGCCTTCGACAAGCTGGAAACGATCTTCCAGCATCTGCTGATGCCGCCGCCCGGCGCAAGCTTCTACAAGTTCAATCTGACCTACGGACGCGACCGCACGGAGTATCATCCGCTGACACAGCAGATCCGTGAGCGGGCCGACGCCGGAACCCGCGAAATGATCCGGGTTCTGGAAGACGCGGTCTCCCGGTCTTCAACCAACCTTGCTGTTGATGAACAGTAATCGTTTGATTTTACGCTCGTGAAAGCCTGTCCACACATCCTCGGGACAGATGCCGCCTTCATCGTCCCCAGAGCTTGATGATCCATATTCTACAAGTACTTGACCACGACAGAACAAGCATTTTTCCGTCAACCGGGACAATGCGATCAAACGGGTTCCTATCAAGTGAGCTTGGTATAAGGTGCCGTTTCCATGTGGAATGTCAGGTAACGCATCCACTCTATTGAACGTGAATTTTTGGGGGTGAATGTGAAGTCAGGCAAAATCTTCAGCGGTGCTGTTTTTATAGGATCACTCTTGGCCGGTTGCCAAAGCGACGGTCAGAACGACGGCCCGGGCTACGGGTCCAGGCCTTATTCGGATCCCGTTTTCACGGGTGCCGAACCGATTATGCCACCCCCATTCAACGGGCGTATCAGTCGTGACTATTCCAGCTCGAAAACCAAAAGCTGGGTGTCTTCGGACGGAACCATTCACAAGAAAAGTTCAGGCACAAGCGTCAACATGTCCGTCGATCCCAATGCCGCCGCCGACATGGTCGCAGAGCTGTTGGGGACGACATCCGGTGGGAACAGTTACACCCACAACGCCGCAGCTTCTCCCCAGTCTTACGTTGGCAAATGGAGCATCTCGATATCTGGCAGGGAGTGCAGCCTGACATTGCGCCAGGGGCAAGGCAGCGGTGGCAGCGCGACGGTGTTCGGCTGTCTGAACACGGAACTCTCAGACGTCAGACGTTGGAGCCTGCGTGGCTATGAACTGGTTCTGATCGGCATGTTCGACAAACAGATTGCGAGTTTGCGGGTGACCCAGCCAAACCGAATGGATGGCTCTGCCCACGGAAAGACGCGGGTCACCGCCTGGCGGTAAAGATTGACGGCAGTCCGGGGGATATTTGCCTTGGGCCGCCATTTCTCCTTTGAGCTGAAATCCCGTTTTGGCCCACTTCGGTGCGGAGCCTGTCGTTTGATTTCTGGGCTTTTGCCACCCGTAATTGCAATGTCATTCTCAAGGCCGGAGCCCTTGAACCGGACCGGTTCTGAAGTGTTGTAATATGCTGCCTGCGTTCAACCGGATGCAGGGTGCTCCTGAGGAGGAACAATCATGTACACTATTCTGCCGCGCAGCCGGGGCTCCGTTCTGGGTATCGAAATCAACGGAAAAGTGGATATCGCCCAGGAAAGGGAGCTTGTCGCCAAGGCGGAAGAGCTGATCGGTGCACATGGCAAGATCAGCCTGCTTGTGGTCCTCGGAGATCACGTGGGCACATCATTCGAAGCGGCCATGGCGGACATGAAGTGGACGCTCGCCAACATGAAGCACCTGGCGAAGATCGCGATCGTCAGCGACAGCAAGCTGCTGGCTGCCCTCGTGGCCGTCGACGCGGCATTCGCGAAGCTGGCCAGCATCGAGGAAAAGCATTTCGACAAGGCCGACGTCGAAACCGCCTGGCACTGGATCGAAAGCTGATTGCTCCACCCTTCCGGTGCGCATTTCGTTCAGCCGGTTCTGGGGAACAGCTCTCCGGAAAACCATGGATCATGTGCAGATGCGGGCGCAGCCGTGCCGCGCCCCAAAAACCCGAAGAGCGGAGAACCTGCGTATCAGCGGCGGCGACCTCCGCCGCGCCGGGCGCCCCCTCCCCGCTGTGGTTGCGGACGTGAGCGCTGCACATTGCGTTGACGGTTGATCTGCTGATTGCCGGCCTGACGCGCCCTGTTGTCCCGGTTCAGATGCGCCGGAGCCTGTGGCCGTTGCGCCGGACGTTGCACATTCGGCCTCTGGACCGCCGGCGGCTTTTGCACAGACGGTCTTTGCACTGCGGGCCGCTCTGCCGGTCTTTGCACTGTCGGGCGCTGCACGTTCGGAGTTTGAACGTTGGGGCGCTGTCCCGACGGCAGGTTCGCCGGACGCTGCACATTGGGCCGGTTTCCGGCATTCGGCCGGTTCTGGATCCTGTCGCCGGCCGGACGGTTTGCCACTCCCGCCCCTGCTCCGGCACCGAGCCTGGCCCCTGCTCCGGTATTGGCGAGCCTGTTCTGTATGTTTTCCCGTGATGGGGCAGCAACATCTCCCCAGCGGCCACTTTCGAATTTCTGCCAGTTGTCGCCATCGCGGCGGTAGACCGCGCCGTCCTGTCCGGCGAAGACATCGCCGCGGCGGTCGAGATTGGCCACGCGGCCGGGACTTCCATCCTGCTGCCAGCGTTTCACCGCACCCGCCTGAAGATCGCGGGTGCGCGACCATTGCGGTCCGGTCACGACCTTGCCGCCCCAGGACCCGTAAATGCCGCGCGCGCCACCGGCGACAACACGGTTGCCGGTGCGCGGGTTATAGGCGGAGATGAAGCCGGCACTGCCGCGCGGACCGCTGATGGCCGCCCCGCGGATATAGCCACCGGTGCGGGGATTGTAGACGCCGCCACCGGCAATGCCGCGCAGAGGGCCGTAGGCATAGCCGTAGCGGCCATAGGTGCCGCGCACCGGATTGTAGAAAGCGCCGATGCCGTAGGTCACGGGTCTTGGGAAATAGATCGGCCGATAGCCGGGGCGGTACCAGGGCCGGTAATAGTAGCCGGTGCCGTAGACAAACACGCCCCAGGCCAGAAAGCCCGTCAGATAGCCCATCGTGTAGCCGTACCACACCGCATCGGGTTCGGTTTCATAGATGCGCACATACGTCACGTTGTAGACCGGCGAGGATGGCGGGATGGTGTAGATTGCGTCCGGGACCGACGTCGCGACCGCAAACGGTCCCTCCGGGCCGTCCCCGACGAACCAGACGCCGTCCTGCAGCACATAATATTTCGCGCCCACCTGGATCACCTGATCACTCGTGTTGACCGCATAGGACATCGATGTGCCCTCGATCGGCTCGAATTCCGGATCGCCCGCATAAGCGACATCCGTACTGAGCGAGCCCAGCTCGACCCGTGCCGTTGTCGGGATGCTGGCCTTCAGGCGCGCCTGGGAAGCTTCCGAAGTACCCGGAATGGACGAGCGGACCGAGTAGTAAGGCGCGTCTTCGGGAATGTTCAGGAAATCGGACGGCATGTCAGGCGTGGTGAAGGTCCATGGCCCGTCGAGCGATGCCGATTTGAACCAGCGGCCGGAAACCAGGATGTACCAGGTGGACGTCGATTTCAGGAAAAACACGTCACTGTCGGTGTTGGACGCCCACTCCAGATCGGTTCCGGTCACCTGTTCAAGCTCAGGCTCACCTTCAAAGACGATCATCTCCGCAGGTTTGTCGGAATAGATGACTTTCGGCGCCGCGTTGTCCGGGAACGGTTCGCCGGGGATGGCCTCGCGGGTCTCCTTCCAGTTATCATCATCCGGCAAGGTTTTGATCAGGTCGGGAAGTTCGGCGACCGGTTGCCAGCCCGCAGACACATCCTTCGTTGTCAGCCAGGCCTTTTCGTCACGCAGATAGAGCTCTCCGGTTTCGTCGATCCTGAGGATGTCCCAGTTGGTGTTGACGACGAAACTCAGGCCCTGTTCGCCCTTGACGGGAGCGAAGATCGGCGCGCCTTCCGTCTGCACCAGAATGGCGGGCGAGGTCGACACGAAGACCGGCGGAGCGTCGGTCCCGAGCCCCTGGACGTCTTCCATGCGCTGGTATTCGGCAAGGCCGGCCGTGATCCGGTCCTCCTTCACCGTGATTGTGCCGGTCGGCATTATCTTGCCGACCTGTAACGAGAGATCAGTGAGTGCGCTCCTGTCGAGCGCCGAGAAATCAAGCTTCGTCACCTGGAGAGCGCTGACATCGACCTCGCCCTTGTCGGTGTCCGCCACTGTCTGGCCGCTCACGCCGATCACGCCGAAGACCGGCTTGGCGTCCTTGTTTTCAAGATATTCCGCGGCAACCAGCGCCTTGAGCGTCTTGAAATTGTCCCATTGCGTAAACTGCGGCTGATAGAGAACGAGTGTCGCGCCGCCATCGGTCTGGAAGGAGCGCGGCCAGCCCGTGGTTTGTTCCGGTTCGGTCAGTTGCAGGTACTTGCCGCTGACGAACCCGTTGCGGCCGCCGTAGCTGACGGAACACCAGGCACCGCTGTCGTCGCAGTTGTCGAGCTCCACCGCGGTGCCGTTGGGCACCGTGCCGAAGGAACCGTAGCCGGTTCCAGGACCCTGCCGGAAATTGACATTGGCCGTGGTGACGGCCGGGGCGGCCAGTACGCCGTTGACGAGAACAGATTGAACGAGCAACGCCGAGGAAAGGACGACGGAAACAGTCTTGCGCATGGCAGCCTCCAAAAAGCAGCCCGCGGCGGATCTTGCCGATCCCGCACGCTGACCACTTGCAACCTATCAGCAAACGCGGCCCGAAGCACGAACCACGGCCTCAAGATAATGCTGGACGCCCCTATTCCCTGTGCGGCGCGTCACAGGTAGTTGTCTGGTAAAGTGACAATCTGTCTGCAAGATGCGTCGTTCGACTGCAGCACCGGACCCGGGAGATTAACCAACATGCGGATATCGCGCCGCTTCCTTACTGCCGCCCTGGCGGGACTTGCGTGGCTCGGCTCTCTTGCCATCGCGCCGCCGGAACAGGCGCAGGCAGAAATTTTCTACTGCCAGAGCACCCGCACGCCACAGGGAAGCCTGCCGTATTGCAACTTCCTGCTTTTCGACAAGTCCTTCACCCGCCACAAGCAGGTCATCGTTGCCCAGGGAGCATTCCGCGAAGTGGATATCAACGGCCGCTATGACGTCTTCTGTGTTCTGGTGCAGAGAAATCAGGGCAGACCGGGCCAGTTCGACTACCGCAAAGAGCAGTGCCGGCAAACCGATACGGGGCGGAACTATCAGTTTCCGATCAAGGCCCTGAACATGCGCCGGGGCCGCGACGGGTTCAGTTCGGATACCGTGCAGACGTTCCTGCCCAACGAAGGCTGGTAACCGATCTCCGGCGCGACGCCGGGCTATCCAATTTGCTTTTTCAGACCGTTTTTGCGCTTCAGCAAGCGACCGAAGAAAGCGCCTTTGCGGCCATCGCCACAGCCTGACCGGTGCGGGCGGACTGCTGGGCAGCGAGGCCCATTTCGACGGCGCGGCGGCCGTCCTCCAGCGTCACATCAGGAAGATCCTTTTCCCCGCGCACGACGGCAGCAAATCCGGCGTGCTGATAATAGGTCGAGCCGTTGTGGTCGCCCGCCTCGAGAAGAGCCGTGTCCACCGGAATGTCGATGTGGCGCGGTCCCTTGGGACTGCGCGGTGAAACGACAAGCATCGGCACGGGCGGATCGCCCAGGTCCTCCGGCCAGAAACGTCCGGGCCCGGGCACGAAAGCTTCCACCTTGCCCTGCGGCCCAACGGCAGAGACTTCCTCCTGGAAACGCGAGCCTTCCGCGAACATGCAAAGTTCCAGCATGGCGCGAGCACCGTTCTCGAACTCCACGATCACATAGCCATTGTCGAGCACATCCGGCCGTTCGCCGTCGTAAATCTCGTCCTTGTGATTGGTATCCTGTCCGGCCGACGCCATCACGCGTACCGGCTCGCATTTCATGATCAGCCGCATGAGATCGAAAAAATGGCAGCATTTTTCGACGAACGTCCCGCCGGAATAGCGGTTGAAGCGGTTCCAGGCCCCGACCTTGTGAAGAAAGGGAAAGCGGTGCTCCCGGATCGTCAGCATCCTGACACCGCCGGTGACCTCTTCGGCGCGCGCGATCAGGGCCGCGATCGGCGGCATGTAGCGGTATTCCATCGCCACCCAGACCGGCGCCGGATAATTGGCCCTGAAGGTCTCCAGCTCGGCGAGATCCCTCGGGTCCGTGAACAGCGGTTTTTCGACAAGTAACGGCAGAGGGCGTTTCCTGCGGATTTCCTCCATTTGCGGCAAATGGCAGTGGTTCGGGCTGGCAATCAGAAGGCAGTCCAGCGCTTCCACGTCCAGCAATGCATCGACAGAGCCTGCAAATTCGGCGCCCGGCGCAAATTCCGCCGCGGCCCGGGCCATTGCCGGGTCAGGTTCGAATATCGCCGTCACTTCGGTATCCGGTAGAAGGGCAATGTTGCGCAGATGTTCCTGCCCCATCATGCCACAACCGATCACACCGTATCTCACCTTCACAGGCATTTAAGTCCTCCTTGGATGGCAGGTCTTCAGGTTACCCGACGCCCGCCTTGTCTATTTCAACCGCTGTACGTAATGCGCCCTGTCGGTGTCGAACCAGGTTCGCGAATATTCGACCGGCTCCGGTCGGTCCGCCCAGCTGAACCGCTCGATATAGCCGGTGAGCGTTCCCGCCGGCTTGGAAAATTCAGCCGGCGCCCATTCGGGCACCTTGCCGATGGTGACCCTGTCCTCGGCGCGGACGATCCAGAAACCGAGATGCTTCTGATAGAATCGGTAGAGGGAATCGGACATGAACTCCCGCTTCACCTGACCGGCGTCACCGTCGAGCCAGATTTCCTCCACCGCGATAATGACGTCGTTGAGATATCTGAGGCGGCGGATACGGGTGCCCTCGTCACTGGTGCCGAAGTCCGGCAGGTCCTGCGGTTTGCGCAGCCGGTCCAGCTCCAGAATGTCGGCGCGCGGCAATCCTCCGCCCGTCAGCAGCTCCAGACGGAACATCGCGTAGACACTGTCGCCGGTGCCGCCCTGGCGTATGTAGTTTCCCGAACCCTGGACCCGCTCGAGTAAGCCTTTTTCCGTAAGGTCCGCCAGCGCCTTGCGCAGGGTGCCGATCGAGATTCCCAGCTCCTCGGCCATGTCCCGCTCGGGCGGCAAGCGTTCGCCGTCGATCAGCCGGCCGGCGGCGATATCGCGGATCAAAAGCTCGCTGATCTGCACATATAAGGGCAGAGCATTGGAGGAATGCGAGGCCATCGGCATGGCGGTCTGGTTGCCTGTTCTGCAAAATTGATACACTATTGATTTACATCAAAACGGGTGATATGCAAGAAGAAATCGAAGGCAAAATGAAGCCATTCGAAAACAAATGAAAACTCCGGAACGGCACACGTTCTTTCGAACGCGGACAGGACGTTCCGGCAATTTTGGGATCGCTCAACCCGTCTTCGTGCGGCGCGCACAGGCAGGTTGTTCCAGGGAGGTATTTCATGACCATTGTCCCGGTAACTTCGCCGGATCTCGATGCCGCGGAGGTTTCCTGGTTCGCGGCGCTGTGCTCCGACGATTATCAGTTTCTGGGCGTACCGGAAGGCCACTTGCGATCGTCCTGGAACCATTGTTCCGCGATCGTCAAAACCGCCGAGCAGCAGGGCTTTCGCAATATCCTGTGTCCGTCCTCCTATCAGGTCGGACAGGACACCCTGTCCTTCGTCGCCGGCTGCGCGCCGATCACCGACAAGATCAATCTTCTGGCTGCGGTCCGCTGCGGGGAGATGCAGCCGATCATGCTGGCGCGCACCATCGCGACGCTCGATCACATGCTCGAGGGCCGACTGACGGTCAACATCATTTCCTCCGACTTTCCCGGCGAACAGGCGGACAGCGCCTATCGTTACCAGCGTTCCCGGGAAGTCGTCGAAATCCTGAAACAGGCCTGGACCCGCGATGAGATCGACTATGAAGGCGAGGTCTACACCTTCAAGGGCCTGACCACCGATCCGGTCCGGCCTTACCAGACTGGCGGACCGCTGCTCTACTTCGGCGGTTACTCGCCGGCAGCGCTGGAGCTTTGTGGCCAGCATTGCGATGTCTACCTGATGTGGCCGGAAAAAATGGAAGAGCTGGAAGGCCGCATGAAGGCGGTCAATGCAGTGGCGGAAAACCACGGCCGCACCCTGGACTACGGCCTGCGCGTCCACATGATCGTGCGCGACACGGAAAAGGAAGCGCAGGAATACGCCGACTACATCGTCTCCAAACTGGACGACGACCAGGGAACAGCCATCCGCGAACGCGCGCTCGATGCGAAATCCCTCGGCGTCAGCCATCAGGCGAAGAACCGCGAGATCGCCGATGCGTTCGGCTATATCGAGCCCAATCTGTGGACCGGTGTCGGACGGGCAAGATCGGGCTGCGGCGCCGCGCTCGTCGGCTCGACCGATCAGGTCCTGTCGAAAATCGAGGCCTATCAGAAAATGGGCATCCGCGCCTTCATCTTCTCCGGCTATCCGCATATCGAAGAGGCGGAGCATTTCGGCTCGCGGGTCATGCCGCACCTGAAGACCTGCTCGCTGCCGCAGGCTTACGGCCGCGTTCCGGCCGAGACACCTGCAACCCCGCTCGGCACTGGAGTACGCCGCTAATGGAACGCGTCAGTCTTTCCGAAAACCTTGAATTCTCACGCCTGATTTATGGCATGTGGCGCATCGGAGACGATACGGACACCTCCCCTGCTTATGTGGAAAGAAAGATCCAGATCTGTCTCGATCAGGGGATCACCACCTTCGACCAGGCGGATATCTATGGCGGTTACACCGCCGAGGCCGTGCTCGGAGGGGCGCTCAAAGCCAATCCCTCGCTGCGCGAGCGCATGGAAATCGTCACCAAATGCGACATCGTCGCCCCTGCCGGACGCTACGCCGACAAGACGGTGAAATACTACGACACCTCTCGCGCCCATATTGAAATGTCGGTCGAGACCTCACTTGCCGACATGGGCATCGAAACCATCGACCTGCTGCTGATCCACCGTCCGGACCCGTTGATGGATCATCACGAGACCGGCAGCGCGCTCGACGATCTGGTGAAGAGTGGAAAAGTGAAATCCGTCGGGGTTTCCAACTTCCGTCCCTGGGACTGGGAGTTGCTGCAATCGGCGATGTCGACGCAGCTCTTCACCAACCAGATCGAAATTTCCCTGAAGGAGATATCTCCTTTCACCAATGGCGATCTCGCCTTTCATCAGAGGCTCGGCACACGGCTGATGGCCTGGTCGCCGCTCGGCGGCGGCGCGCTGATTGCAGAACGCGGCCGGCTCGGCGCTGTGCTCGACGAACTTGCCGGAGATCATGGTGTCGACCGCTCCGCGGTTGCCATTGCCTTCCTGCTGGCGCATCCGGCGCAGCTCCTGCCTGTCCTGGGCACCAACAACCCGGACCGGATTGCCAGGATCTCCGATGCCCTGAAAGTCAATCTGGATCGCGAAACCTGGTACCGCCTTTATGAGGCGGCCCTCGGACAAGAGGTGCCCTGATGACCATGCAGACTGCCAATCATACCGTGACCTTCGAGCCCGATGCCGAGAATACCCGCCTGCTGCGGGACGCCTTTGGCCGTTTTGCCACCGGCGTCACCATCGTGACCACGGGATCGGTGGACGGTCCCGTCGGCATTACGGCCAACAGCTTTTCCTCCGTTTCCCTGGAACCGCCTCTGGTTCTGTGGATGCCGGACAAGGGGTCGCGGCGGTTCCGCTATTTCGAGACTGCCGAACATTATGCCATCCACGTCCTCAGCCATGAGCAGGCCGAGGTGTGCAGCGGCTTTGTACGCAACGCCCATGCCTTCGACCAGTTGAGTTACAAGGTGGATGAAAACGGCGTGCCGCTGATCGAAAACTGTCTGGCACGGTTCGAATGCAAACGTTTTACCGCCTATGAGGGCGGCGATCACCTGATCGTCCTGGGAGAGGTCCTGCAGGCGGAAATGCGCACGGGAGATGCGCTTACCTTTTTTGCGGGCAAACTGGGACAAACCGCACCACAATAAGAACCGGTATAGGGACGGCTGACCGCCCCGCGCGGAAATGCAGATTTAGGGAGGAGCCCGGATGGGCGTATTGTTGGCGGTCCTTGCACCGCTCGACTTCGTCAATTCGCACCTGTTGCGGATTGGACGAGCGATCGGCATTGTCGCCGTGGCCTTGATGGTGGTTGCGATCCTGATTCAGGTCGTGTTCCGCTATGTTCTCAACAATGCTCTGCCCTGGCCCGACGAAGCTGCGCGTTTCTGCATGCTCTGGATGACCGGCCTGATGGCGCCGACCGCCCTGCGGCGCGGCGGCTTTGTCGCCATCGACATGTTCGGCCATGCCCTGCCCCGCATCCCGGGCAACATTCTGACTCTCTTCCTGCTGCTGATCTCCCTTACCGTTCTGATCATCGCGATCAGGATCGGTTATTCGGAAGTCACCGGCTTCGGCGGCAATTTCGCGACCGCTTCTCTTTATGTCCCGGGCAATTTCACCCTCAGCGAATGGATCCGCGTGCCACGCAGCTGGATGATGGCCTCGATTTTCGTCGGCGTGATTCTGCTGGCGATGGTCAATGTGGAACTCATCCTGCGCAGCTTCATATCCCTGCTGGGCGGCGGATCTCGGCTGACGGACATACCTGATCCGGACATGGCGGGGGCAGACTGATGCTTATCTGGTTCCTTCCGGTCTTTCTCTTCTTCCTGATGCTCGGCCTGCCGGTCTTCTTCGGACTTCTCGCCGCGCCCGGCCTGCTGCTGTGGATGAACGGTCAGGAGCGCGACATCGTGCTGCTCTACCGTAACGTCTACAACGGCATGGACAGCTTTCCTCTGATGGCGATTCCGTTCTTCATGCTCGCGGGCGAACTGATGAACAAGGGCGGCATCACCATGCGGCTGGTGGAGTTTTCACAGGCGCTGATGGGCCATCTTCGCGGCGGTCTTGCGCATGTGAACATTCTCTCCTCGATGTTGTTCGCCGGATTGTCCGGGTCGGCGGTCGCCGATACCTCTGCTCTCGGCTCCATGCTGATTCCGGCAATGGAAAAGCAGGGCTACACCCGCAAGTTCGCAGCCGCGATCACCGCGGCGAGCTCGGTTATCGGCCCGATCATCCCGCCTTCGGGCATCATGATCATCTATGCCTATGTGATGGGGGAAAGTGTCGCCGCCCTGTTTCTGGCGGGCATCGTGCCGGGGATCATGGTGGGCGTCGGCCTGATGATCATGGTCAAGTTCATGGCCGACAAATACGACTTTCCCGCCTCGAGCCGCCGCTACACGTGGGGTGAGCGTGGCAACGCCTCGCTGAAAGCCTTCTTCCCCCTGCTGACGCCGGTCATCATCATGGGCGGTATTCTGGCCGGGATTTTCACACCGACGGAAGCCGCGGCCGTCGCCGTGGCCTATGCTCTGTTCATCGGCCTCTTCGTGTTGCGGTCGATCAGGCCGTCGGAAATTCCGGGCGTGCTGAACCGGGCCGGCATCACGTCGGCCGTCGTGCTTCTGCTGGTCGGTGCGGCAATGGCCTTCAAGACAGTCGTCAGTCTCAGCCACGCGCCGGAGATCATGGCCGACTTCGTGCTGTCCCTGTCGCAAAATCCGCTGATCCTGCTGTTCCTGATCAACATCCTGCTGTTCGTGGTGGGCATGTTCCTGGATGCGGGACCGGCGATCATCATTCTGGGGCCGATCCTCGGTCCCATCTTCATCTCGATGGGTGTCGATCCCATCCACTTCGCCATCATCATGAGTGTGAACCTGACCGTCGGTCTGGCCACGCCGCCGATGGGGCTGGTGCTCTTTGTCGCGGCGTCGGTTTCAGGAGAACGGGTTGAAACCATAGCCAAGGCCATTCTGCCGTTTCTGGCGGTAGAGATCGCGGTGATCTTCCTGATCACCTACATACCGGCACTTTCCATGACGATCCCGCGTCTGACCGGATTTGCCAACTGATATTGAGTTTTAAAGGGAGGTACCTAATGCTCAAATCTGCACTCAAAACGCTCACCGTCGCGGCGATGCTCGCCGGTTCGTCGCTGAGCGCCATAGCCGCGGACTACACGCTGCGCGCGACGGCCAACTCCAACGAGAACGACGAAGACTATGACGGTCTGGTCGTGTTCAAGAACTTCGTGGAAGCCGCATCCAACGGCGCGATCGAGGTCGAACTCTTCATCGGGACGCAGTTGTGCTCAAACGGAGCGGAATGTCTTCAGGGTGTCGCCGACGGCGCCATCGACATCTACATCTCCACCTCCGGCGGCGCTTCGGGCATCTTCCCTTATGTTCAGGTTCTCGACCTGCCCTACATGATGGCCGACGACCGGATCGCGGAACACGTTCTTTCCGGCGACTTCACCCGCGCCATGCGCGCCATGGCCCTGGAGGATTCCCAGAATTCCATCCGCCTGATGACCATCGGCAATACCGGCGGCTGGCGGAACTTTGCCAACACCAAGCGTCGCGTCGCAACGCCGTCGGACCTTGAAGGTCTCAAGATCCGCACCGTCGTCGCCGACCTGCCGCAGGAACTGGTGAAGTCCCTGGGTGCTTCGCCGACGCCGATCCCGTGGCCTGAACTGTTCACCTCGTTCCAGACGGGCGTCGTGGAAGGCTCCAAGAACGGCATCACCGACATCATGGGCATGAAGTTCCCCGATGCCGGCCTTCAATACGTGACCCTCGACGGCCATGCCTACATGGGCGCCCTGTGGTGGATGAACAACGAGAAGTTCCTCTCCATGCCGGAAGACCTGCGCCGTGTCGTGGTCGATGGTTTCTATGCTCTTCAGCAGGCGACATTCGCCTCGCCGAAGCGCAAATCCATCCAGGCCTATGAAGACTTCGTTGCCGGTGGCGGCGATCTCTACGTTCCGACGCCGGAGCAGAAGTCCGCCTTCAAGGAAGCTGCCGCTCCGGTTTACGACTGGTTCAAGGCCAATGTCGGCCGCGGCGAGGAAATCTTCGGCGCACTCGAGAAAGCCGTCTCGGAGGCTGAAGCTTCCATCGACGGCAGCCGCAAGGCTGATCTGAACTGAAGCTGACGCACGTGTCACGCCCTGCCCTGCGGGGCGTGACACTCACTTTTCTTCACCTTCATTGCAGCACCTGAGCCTGCAGGCCATGAGAAGACAGAGGGAGGACAGACATTCGAGATTTCTCATCCGCCCAGCGCTCCCAGAACCGAGCCCTGAGCCGATCAGAAGCCTTCATCGGAACGGATACATCCAGACCTTGTAGTCGCCCACAAGAACATGCGCTTTTTCAATCTCATCCCGGGTCATCTTCTTGACCACCTCTTCCAGAGAGATCGCCGCATCGGGATCCCCCCCGATGGCGGAGAGCGTGTACCACATGTAGGCGCGAACGAGATCCGGCGCCGGCAGCCCGCGTCCGACTTCATAGTACCAGCCGACCCCGGACTGGGCGCCCGGATGGCCTTTCATGGCACTTCTGAGATACCATTCGAACGCCCGCTGGTCGTCGCGCTCGACGCCCAGGCCCATGGCGTACATCACGCCGATCAGCTCCTCCGCGTCCGCGTTGCCGGAGCGCGCCGCGGGCCAGAGTTCCTGCATCGCCTCCTCGTAGCGGTCGGCCTCCATCAGGTCGCGCGCTTCCTCGATTTCGGCAAGGGCCGGCGTGCTCAGCAAGGCAAGGCCGACAAGGGCAATCATAAGCTTTCCAGTCATTCGATCCTGTCTGTCCCCCTAATTGTTCTTCTTGCTGCCCCTGCCCTGGCGGCGGAGTTTCCCGCGCCGCTCGGTCCTGACGATTTCATTGCCTTCGACCGCAGACAGGCAGCGCTCGGACAGCTTCTCTTTTACGACAGGATCCTGTCCGGCAACAGGAATATCGCCTGTGCCACCTGCCATCACCCCAGGCTGGGCACAAGCGACCGTCTGTCTCTCGGGATCGGTGAAGGCGGCGAAGGACTGGGGCTTGAACGTACTGCCGGTCTGGGCGGGAACCGTATCCGCAAACGGATCCCCCGCAATGCGCCGGGGCTGTGGAACCTCGGGGCGAAGAACCTTCACACACTGTTTCACGACGGCCGCCTGTCGATCGCCGAGACCTATGAAAACGGCTTCAACTCGCCCGCCGAGGAATGGCTGCCAAAGGGGTTCAATTCCCTGCTTGCCGCCCAGGCGGTTTTCCCGGTAACCGCCCAGTTCGAGATGGCCGGAAATCCTAAGGAAAACGAGATCGCAGGCGCGATCCACGACCGGATCGACGCCGCCTGGCCGATCCTGGCCAAGCGCGTGCGGATAATTCCGGAGTACGGGCAGATGTTCGTTGCGGCTTTCGATCATATCGATGCGCCGGAAGACGTGACGATCGTGGAGATCTCCAATGCCCTTGCGGCATTCCAGGCCCTCGAGTGGCAAAGCTTCGACAGCCCGTTCGACCGGTTTCTGGCTGGAGACACAGCAGCGCTGGACGGCAGCCAGAGACACGGAGCGGAGCTTTTCTACGGAAAGGCCGGCTGCTCTGCGTGCCACTCCGGCAAACTTCTCAGCGACCAGAAATTCCATGCCCTCGGTCTGCCGCCCTTCGGTCCCGGCCGCACGCGCCGCTTCGATCCGATGGTACGCGATGTCGGCGCGATGGGGGAAACCGACCGGCTGGAAGACGCCTACAGGTTCCGCACGCCGATGCTGCGCAATGTCGAGCTTACCGCTCCTTACGGGCACAACGGGGCCTATCCGACGCTGGAAGGCATCGTCCGCCATCATCTCGATCCCGACGGCATGCTCAACTCCTGGCGGCCTGAAACGGCCAGCCTGCCGGACGCCCCCTGGCTCGCCGGCATAGATTTCATGGTCTGGAAAGACCCGCGTGAGCTGGCGCGTCAGGCGCGCTTCCGGGATATTTCGGCAATCCCGCTTTCCGACCGGGACATTTCCGATCTGGTGGCATTCCTGAAGGCCCTGACCGGGTCCGCCTCCGTCACCACCCCTCCTTTCGGCATTCCGGACAAGGTTCCGAGCGGATTGCCGGTTGACCGCTAGCCGTTGAGCAGAATAGAGCACTTTGCATGGTTAAACCTTTGAAAGACAGGGCGAACGTCCTGTTCCCCGGAATTGTTATTGCCGGGCTTGTGGCAATCGCCGCGCAGTTTTTGAACGACCACTACGGCGCACCCGCCATGCTGATGGCAATTCTGCTTGGAATGCCGTTGAACTTTCTTTCAGAAGAAGAAAGAACCGCCGAAGGCATCGCCTTTTCCGCGAGGACGCTGCTGCGGCTCGGGGTCGCCTTGCTGGGCGTGCGCATCAGCGTCGAAATGGTGCAGGCTCTCGGCCTGCCCTTTCTGGCGCTTGTTGTTCTGGGAGTGCTGGCGACCATCGGGGTCTCGCTGCTGATCGGCCGGCTTTTCGGCCGCGACCGGCTGTTTTCGTTTCTTACCGGCGGAGCAGTGGCGATCTGCGGGGCGTCCGCGGCAATGGCCATCGGATCGATCCTGCCGAAGCGTGAACACGGTGAGCGGGACCTCGCCTTTACGGTCATCACCGTCACCGTGCTGTCGACGCTGGCGATGATCTTCTACCCGATCCTGACGAATTCTCTCGGGCTTTCCATCGACGAAACCGGGGTTTTCCTCGGCGGGACGATCCATGATGTTGCCCAGGTGGTGGGCGCCGGATTTTCGATTTCAGAGGAAACCGGCGATCTGTCCACGCTGGTCAAGCTGATCCGGGTCACCCTGCTCGCCCCTATCGTGCTCGTTGCGGCCCTTGTGCTGCGCAAGGGCGCCGCTCCCGGCGCCGCCCGTCCACCGCTGGTGCCCGGCTTCGTGATCGCTTTCCTCGTGCTGGCTGCCTGCAATTCCTTCGGTCTGATCCCGGACGTCGCCAAGGAAACCGCAGGCCATGTCTCCCGGTGGGCGCTACTGGCCGCAATTGCCGCAGTAGGCATGAAGACCTCGCTCCCGAAACTCCTTGAAGTCGGCGGACCCGCCATCTGGATGATGCTGACGCAAACAGTCTTCCTGGCGCTGTTCGTCCTCGGGGGTATCTGGCTGATCGGGTAGAGGCTATGGCAGAATTCGGAGGGAGGCGTCCAGGGCACCGACCTTAAACACCTCGGCTGGCTCCATCAGCAGCCTCCAGTTCCTTGCGCACAAGAGCGATGTTTCGGAACGTCAAAACGCCGAACCCGACGATACCTGCAATCGACAGCCACAGGCTAAGCAACTGCAATTGCGAAAGATCGCCGAATTCTCGCAGCCTGAAAAACAGCAATGCAATTGCAAACAAGGGCAGGAGAATTGCACTGAACATGAGCTCGACAAGCCCTCCGTCAACCCCCCCTCGGCGATGAATGGCGGCGTTTGCCGACAAATTTTTCAGCGAAAACAGATGTATTTGCGTCAGACTAAGCGGCAGCCATGCAAAGTTCCGGAAGTCCTGAATGTTCCCTGGCGCTATGCGGACAAGATGGCGGGTGTGGCAGCTAAAATAGTAGCTGAGGAAAAACAATATCAGCGGGGCAGCAAAGACGACCAGCAATCCGGGAACGTTTGTTCCCAAAATGGAAACGGACTGGCTGGCCGGGCTCGATTTTTCAATGTCCTGTTCGAGGTTAAGCGACAGGACACCAAGTTTTTCAGCATAGAAGCCATTGGGAGCGTCTTTGAGGTTCGTCGCAAATTTCACCTCACCATTTTCGATACGAACAAGTTCGTTATCGAAGTTCCGGCCGGACAACCAGTGCAAGAACGAACTGTTCGGAATGGCTTTCATTTCGCCGGTAAATGTTGCCGAAAAAGCTGGTGTGGCCCCCGTTCTGACTGCCTCAACCAAATCGAAATAGATGCCGATGCTGTGGACCCCATCGGGTAAAAATGAACTGGCATCGGTTTCGTAGTCGCCAATTCCGATTGAAATACTGTCAATTCGTCTTCCGGCATCCGGATGTTGAGAAAAGAAATAGGCGATTTCCTCGAGCAGTTCATCGGTGTCGGGGACCAGAATTTGCGCATCCCGGTCAAGATCCAGCCCGTTCAGCGCGTTCAGCTGAATCAATGATGCGTTTTCGACTTCGCTCAAAATTGTGTTGTCGACCTGAAGCTTTCCAACGTGGATAGGCTGCAGGAAAGCTTCAGCGATATCGTCCAGACCAAAAATCAGGTGATTTCCAGCGTCAAGTTTTTCGGAAACACGTTCAAAGATCGGCTGGAGTTCTTTCTCTGCAGCCTCTTCGACGAGATCAGCCAGAAATACCTCGTATTCGACGAAGGGCAATTCGATAAGCGAGTCGACAACTTCCTTCTGAAGCTTTTTATCGGGTGGAGATTCAACAGAGAGCGCAAATATTATCGCGACCAGAGCCACCGTCATAATCAATCGATGAAGTCCACGGGCAGACTTCAGCGCATCTTCAACCATCACTCAGGTTCCTTGCCTCACACAACAGTTCCACCTTAACGAGCACTTTGGGGAAGAAAACCGGTTTTCGAAGGAAATTTCCCGTGTCCATTAGTTGCTGGACTTCAACCTGATTGCCCCGTAGTCGGGAGGATGCTCAAAGCCCTTGAAATCAACCGACAGGGCTTTTCTTGACCTCATGAGTGTGAAATATAGCTTTACCTTCACTGATGGGACCGCCCCAGCGAAATTGCGGCGACGCTCTTCGGCGACCCGCCCGCATCAGCCCGGAAATTCGAAAGCGCCTTGATGAAAAGCTACATCACGACCCCGATCTACTACGTCAACGGTTCTCCGCATATCGGTCATGCTTTTACTTCCGTCATGGCCGATATCCTGAAACGCAACCGCGTAGCGCTGGGATACGAGTTGATGCTGTCCACCGGCGTTGACGAACACGGCCAGAAGAACCAGGAAGCGGCGGCCGAGCTTGACATGTCGGTGACTGATTACCTGGAGATGCGCGGCAAGGAATTCCGCGACGTATTCGACCGTCTGGGCGTTGCCTACGACTATTTCGTGCGGACCAGCCGGGAGGGTCACAAGACGGCCGTCGCCGGCATGGAACAGGCGATCTTCGACAAGGGCCTGATCGTCAAGAAACAATATACCGGCACCTACTGCAAGGGTT
This sequence comes from uncultured Roseibium sp., assembly GCF_947496995.1. Taxonomy (GTDB): domain Bacteria; phylum Pseudomonadota; class Alphaproteobacteria; order Rhizobiales; family Stappiaceae; genus Roseibium. The sequence goes on along the minus strand of NZ_CANMFD010000001.1, from coordinate 1,777,608 downwards.
GCGAAGAGTTCAAGAAAGAGTCCGACCTGACCGAGGATGGCCAGTGTCCGCTGCACCCGACCATGAAGGTGGAGCAGACGGATGAGACCAACTACTTCCTGAAGATGGAGCCGTACCGCGAACGGCTGCTGCAGCATATTGCCGACAATCCGGATTTCGTTCAGCCGGAAGCCTTCCGCAACGAGCTGAAGCAGATGCTGTCAGAGCCGCTGGAAGACCTGTGCATCTCGCGGCCGAAGGCCCGTGTGACGCTCGGGGTCGACCTGCCTTTCGACCCGGACTTCGTGACTTATGTCTGGTTCGATGCCCTTGCCAACTACCTGACCAATATCGGCTGGCCGGAAGAAGGCTACGAGGACTGGTGGGCGGAGTGCGAGCACCTGATCGGCAAGGATATCCTGAAGCCGCACGGCGTCTACTGGCCGATCATGCTGATGGCCGCCGGCCTGCCGCTGCCGAAGAAACTTTCCGTGCACAGCCACTGGGTCGGCGCCGGCGGCGTGAAGATGTCGAAGTCCATCGGCAATGTCGTCGACCCGATCGAGGTGATCGACAAGCTGGGCGTCGATGCGCTGCGCTGGTATCTGGCCCGCCACATGCGCGCCGACAGCGACAGCCAGATCTCCGTCGACCTGATCACCCAGACCTACAACAGCGAGCTGGGCAACAAGGTGGGCAACCTCCTGTCGCGCGCCGCGAAATTCTCCAAGGCGCGCTTCGACGGCAAGCTGCCCGCGCCCGGTCCTCTGAACGCCCAGGACGAGGCCATCCGCAAGTCCGTTGTCGAAGCGACCACGGGCATGAGCGCGTGGATGAACCTTGCCGACATTCCCGCGCGGGCGCAGGCGATCATTACCGTTGCCGACGAGATGAACAACTATTTCGCCGAACAGGCACCGTGGGACCTCATCAAGAACGAGGACACACGGGAACGCTGCCAGACGGTGATCTACGTGACACTCGACTGCCTGCGCATCGTCATGGAAGCCCTGCAGCAGATCATCCCGGGCTCAGCGGGCAAGGCGCTGGAAATGCTGAATGCACCGGAGGTAGCCTGCCCCTGGAAACCGGAGCTCGACAAGCTTCAGGGCAACAGCGACCTCAATGAAATCGAGACGCTGTTTCCCAGGGTTCAATAATATTTGGCGTAAATTCGGCGGCCGCTCTGTCATGCGGGGTCGCCGGAACGTCACATGCCGGGAAAAACAGACCCCTCAGCGCCCGGCAGCGTGAGGATCAGTCTCCATCGGCACTCGTGTCCCCGCACGGGAAAGACGAACAGGAAGAGGACCATCAGGCGCGGCGGGATGCGGGTCGTCCTTTTCGCTCCGGATCGAAAGAGCCTCCCGGAACGTGGCGAGACGGTCGAGAACGGCTTGCCGCTTTTCGTCGAGATCGGCTCTGAGACGGTCGATCTGCTCGAGCTTTTTCACGAGTTGCGGAATGCCGCCCTCGCAGGGTCCTGCGCCCTCGTCGGAGAGGCAGGCCGCCATCGCGCGGACCTCGCGGGTTGAAAAGCCCGTGTCGATGAGATCACGGATCCGGCCCGCGCGGCGCAGGTCGGCGGGGTCATAGCTGCGATAACCGTTCTCCGCGCGGCGGGTTTCCATGAGGCCCGCCTTTTCGTAGTGGCGCAGCATGCGCTCCGTGATTCCAAGCCGTTCGGCTGCTTCCTTGATCTGCATTCCGGCTCCTTTCCACGCGGTTCCGTAGCGTGTCGCATTCAGGCGGATATAGGGTTTCCCGAATTCAATTGAATGCGACACGGTCTAGCACCTTGACACTAGTGTCAGGGTCAACCCTTCTTTTCAAGAAGGCGAACGCAACAGCTGCTGCAGCGGCAATCCGGCGGGCCTCCCTCCCCCATCAAGGGAAAGGGAAGCCGCATGTTTCATTGTTGGTGGCTCTAACTCCGCAGTGACCAGCCGCCGTCAATGGTGATCACCTGTGCGGTGAGCCATTCATTGGCCGAACTGCCGAGCCTCAGGATCCACGGCACAAGATCGGAGGTCACCCCGCGCCGTCCCAACGGGACCTGTGCAGCCTCGGCCTCCTCTATGGATTGCGCGACTTCGGCGGGAAGCCCCATCATGCCGGTCAGGGCACCGCTCTTGACGGGCCCGGGCGAGACGGCATTCACCCTGATACCGTCCTTTGCAAGCTCGATGGCCCAGGATCGGGTCAGATGCTCAAGCGCCGCCTTGGTGGCCGCGTAGTGGGCCAGGCCCGGCGCCGCGTTTCGAGAAATCGCTGTTCCGATATTGACGACCGCGCCTTTGCTTTCCCGCAAAGTCGCCTGCGCCTCCTTCAAGAGAAGCGACGGGGCAACGATGTTGACCGCGCAGATGTCCGAGATTGTCTCCGCATCGTAAGCTTCGATGGCGAGCGGTTTCCCGGCCCCGGCATTGTTGACGATCAGATCCAGTCTGCCCCAACGGGCCATCGCCGCCTCGACAATGCGCCTGCCGCCGGCGGGGTCGGCGCTGTCGGCCTGCACGGCCTCGATCGCCGCGCTTCTGCCGGCAACGCCGGCAAGCTTCGCCTCATCACGTCCCGTGATGACCACATTCGCTCCGCGCTCGATCAACGCCAAAGCCGTGGCTTGCCCGATGCCGGAGCTTCCGCCCGTTACGATTGCGACCTTGCCCTGCCAGTTCGTCTGTTCACTCATTCCGGTTCGCTTCCCTGATTGACACCTGCGCTCATGCGCCTCGTGCCGGTCCTAGCGGATTGACGCTAGTGTCAGGGTCAAGACCGAATTTCAGGGTGCCAGTTGAGTGAATGCCGCCCTGAGTTTGCCGGCGGCCCAAGGACGTCAGGAAAACCCGCGCTAGAACAGTGCGGAGAATTTCGCGTTGAAGCCGTGGTTCTGCGACTTTTCGCCGAGCTCACCATGATAGCTGACGTCGAACCTTGCTCTTTCGCCCAGGCCGAAAATCACACCCGTCTCGACAAGGGCCGTGTCGCGGTCGAGCGGCGTGCCGCTGATCTTGAAGCCGTCGCCGGTGGCAAAGCGCATTGTCGAGGTGGCAGCCGGATCGCCAAGGACATGAGACCAGCCGACAGAACCGCTGAGCGAGGCGGTAACATGATCGCCGGCGGCCACCTGCCACTCGGTCCGCAGGCCGAGAGTGGTGACGCCGAGGGTCTGCGATGTAGCATCGACGGAGAGAGCCGAAGCGCCGCCGGTCTCCGTGAAGGCATCGCTGCGCTGATGGAGCAGGGCGACGCCCGCGAACGGCTCGAACCGGGCGGCACCGGTGCCGAAGGAATAGCCGGCTTCGCCGAAGAGCTGTGCGGTGGCTGCGTTATAGTTCGCGCTTAATGTGTTCGTCAGCGTTCCGGCGGTCACCTTGCGGCTGGTAGAGACGTCATGGAGGGTGTAGTTGGCGCCCATCCGCAGGCCCAGCGGGCCAAATTGACGGCCTGCATAAGCGCCAAGCATGTAGCTTCCGGCATCGCCTGACGATGCACGGGCATCGACATCGAAGCTGGTATTACCATAGCCGGCCATCACACCGGTGCGCCAGCCACCCAGGATTTCCATGTCCGCGCCCAGGACCATGCCGCCACCGGAATGGTCCATGGTACTTGCATTGCCGTCGCCGCCAATCCTGCCCCAGTTGCCATAGGCCTGGCCCCAGGCGACTGCCCGACCGGAGGCTGCGGGAGCTTCGCCGGGACCATTGAAGGCGATCATTGGCATATCGCCGGAGGCCACGCTGTCAAAGGCTCCGCGAATGCGCTCGCCCACGGCATCGCGGGCAACGCTGCTCTGCTGGATCAGAAGCGTGTTCGTGGAACTGTGCACCTCGCCCGACAGGGAATCGAAGGCGAATCGGGCATCCCCCTCGCTCAGGACAACCACCGCGTCATAGACCGCATTGCCGGCACCCAGGCTGCTGACACCGCCCGCGGCCCCACGTTGGTTCGCGGTCTTCGCGGCAGAGGCGAAGCTTGACGCATTACGCGTCAACTCTAGGGTGACCTTGTTGGCACCATAGCCAAGGGCGGCGTCGAGGAAAGCGAAGTCCTCGCTGACCGAACCGAAGGTGCCGGTGACACCCGCCGCCCCGGTCAGGATCGTGTAAGTGGTGGTCGGGGCATAGGTGGAGCCGTCATCGGTGCCGTTTTCCGCCGACACTTGGACGGTTGCGCCACTGTCGATGGTCACGGTGCCCGTGGCGGCGATCTTGTCGGCATTGCCGTCCTTGTCGACCTCGACCGCGTAGGTGGAGCCTGCGGCAAAGCTGGTATTGCCGGTGACATTGAGCGTGCCGATGGAATTGCCCGGCGCAACCGTGCTGCCGGAGTTCGCCGTCAGCGCGCCGACAGTCCCCGAGCCGTTCAAGGTGCCGCCGTTCAGGGTTATCGCGCCCGCGCTGCCGTTGACTGTGAGTGCGCCGCCGGAGACGGTAATCCCGTTGGAGAAGGCCCCCGTGGAGGAAATCGAAAGCGTCCCCTCGCCCGATTTCGCAAGCCCGTCCCCGCTCAGGGTTCCGGTGAGCGCAAGCGTGCTGGAGCTCGCCGTGGCAATCGAAAGGCCGCCCGTGTTCGGATCGATATCGCCCGACAACGTCCAGCTAGACCCCTCCGTCAGGCTGAGCGTGGCGACGCCGGAAAAATCTGCGTCTTCAGTCCCGGACCCGTCCAGTTCCAGCGTGCCGTCCGCCGTTCCCAGATAGACGTCCCCGGTCAAGGCGCTTCCGCTGTACATCTTGAGGGTATTGCCCGAATTCTCAAGATAGATCGCATGATTCCGGGTCGTGCCATCGCCGCTCAGCCCCCCCGAGACCGTTCCGCGATTGACGATTTCCACCGCGCCGAGGCCCGTGCCGACCAGATGAATGCCGATGCCGCCGGTTCCATGAGACCCGACATTTCCCCCGCCGCTTCCCGCGCCTCCAGCGCCGCCGTTCCCGCCGGCGATCACAGTGGAGGAGCCCGAAAGTTCGACACGTGTCATGGCCGAGTTGATCAGGAAGCCGTCACCACCGTCACCGCCGTCACCACCGTCTGTCGCAGCGAGGTTGTAGGCGGTCGTACCACCGGCACCGCCGGCTCCTCCGGTGAAGCTGGTTGCGCCGAAAACCTGCGTCGCGGCTGCCGAGGCCTGTGCAGCTCCACCGTTGGTCCCGTCCCCTCCCGGGGTGGAGACAGGCGTGAAGGTAACAGGCGCACCGGGTAAGTTTAACCCGGACGCGGACAACGGGGTTCCTCCAGTGTTGGCCACCACCACGGTGGTGTTCACGTCTTCCGGGGTAATGCTCATGGTGTCGTTGGAACCGGTTTGGGTGACTGTCGCCCGAACGCCGTCGATGGCGTCAACCTCGGCGGCCAGGTCCTGCAGCGTGTCCCCCGTATTGATCGATATGAAGACGGCAGGTGAACCATTAACGGAAACAGAGATTTGATCGAAGTTGTTAACGCCCGCCAGTGCGGTCAAGTCCGTGGTGTCGAAATCCAGACCGGTGGTCAGGGTGGTCACGACCAGCGTGTCGTTGAGGCCGATTGATGACCCGTTTGTGCCGTTCGCGCCGACCACGGGCGAGGCAGCATGCCCCCCGGCCGGGAACAGCGAAACCGCAGCAACGGACGCCATGGCCCAGGCGTATGGTGACCAGTACCGGGACCCACGAGTGAGCGGTGGGCCCATTGGCCTTGCTGTGCTGTCCCCTGGCTGCAAGAAACGGTTGGCGTCATTCAAGTTTCGGGCCTGAGGCGGTACAGCTGTTTCGGACGACAAGAATTTTTTCCTCAGGCTAGCGTGAGGGACTCTGCGTTCCCTCGTCCAAGTTCTTTGCGCGCACACTAGAGTCATTGCCTGACGTCAGCTATCCGAATTCGGCAAAACAGAGATGGTTAAATAAAATTTTCACGAAGCGAGCGTCATCGAAGGCGTTTCGCCGAACATGAGCCTGTAGTCTCCGGCAAAGCGGCCGAGATGCAGGAAGCCATAGCGCATCGCAACTTGGGTGATCGTGACGCTCTGCGGATCAGACGCGGCAAGCACCGCGCGGACGCGGTTCAACCGGCGGGCCCGCAGATAGGCGACCGGAGACAGACCGACATATTCGTGCAAGGCGTAGCGCAGGGTTCGCTCGGACACGCCGAGCGCGGCGCAGATATCGACGAGTGTTGGCAGTTCGTCGGCATCAAGGCTTTCATCGACAAAGGAACGGGCCGTTCGCCCGATCTGCAAAGCACGCCGTCGTTCGTTGAAAGTCGGTGCGATGTCCTCTTCGGTGCCAGTGGCTATTTGCAGAATGGTCTGCAAAAGATGGCCACGCATGACATTCGGGTCCAGCGGCGCTCCATGCGCTGCAGCCTCCCGGGCCGTACGGAGCCAGAGATCGACGGCGCTCTTTAATTCGCTTCGGCGACAGGTGGCCAGCGGCACAACGCTTTTCGGAGGCTTCTCCCAGAAACCCGGATTGAGAATCCGTGCACCTTGCAGAAACTGCTCCTGACCAAAGGCGATATAGACGGTTTCGCCTCCGGCAGGGACAAAGACATCGTACTCGACGTTCCCGGGCATGAAGAAGACCGTTTCGCCCTCTTCGACGCAATGTTCGGTAAACCTGGACCTCCGAGCTTTCGTGCAGAAGGACAAGGTGCAGAAGTCAGGCGGCGTTGCGCCAAGTTTGTGGATCGACGTTTCCTGGCGCTCACGGACAACCTGGTGTGTTCCAAGATCAAGGCTGTCCAGTTGCGCCACCGTGCCGCCATGACTGAGCTGATGGCACTCCATCTCGACCCAGGGCTGAAGCCGCGCCTGAGCGGCGGGGTCCTCGATAACTGCCGATTGAAAAACAATGCTGTCGCTGACCGGTTTCACAATCCCGGCCGTTTGTTCCGCAACAGCCGGTGCTTGCCGGCCAACTATACCTTCCGGTGGCCGCATCGGCATTTCGCTGTCTCACCGGAAATGATCACGCTCAAGTTCTGTTGGCTCCCGCAAATGAAAAGTCGGCGCATGTTATGTAATTGTCATTATCGTCATAAATTACTATCTCACCAATCCGGACAAAAGGCGAATGCCGAAGATCAGATCAGCCCGGCGGTCGCCATGGCCCGGTCGATGGCCTGCCTTGTCTCGGCTGTCACCGGGGTGAGCGGCAGGCGGACATCTTCCAGACAGAGGCCAAGGCGCGAGAGCGCGTATTTCACGCAGGCAGCCGGCGGTTCCAGGAACACCGCCGAATGAAGCGGCAACAGGCGATCCTGATAGTCGCGCGCCAGCTTCAGATCCTCGGCAAGGGAAGCTTCCTGAAACGCCGCACACAGGCGCGGCGCCACATTGGCGGTGACTGAGATGCAGCCAACTCCGCCATGGGCGTTGAACCCGAGCGCGGCAGCGTCTTCCGCACTGAACTGCAGAAAATTCCGGCCGCAGAGCGCACGTTGCTTGCTGACCCGTTCCATGCTGCCGGTGGCATCCTTGACCCCGATAATCCTGGGCCAGCGGGCCATTTCGGCCATGGTTTCGGGCAAGATGTCGATCACGCAGCGGCCGGGAATATTGTAGAGGATAATCGGCAGTGTGCTGTTGTCGTGCAGGACCCGGTAATGGCTGAGCAGTCCCGCCTGGTTCGGCTTGTTGTAATAGGGCGTGACGATGAGCGCGGCATCGGCACCGGCGGCTTCCGCGGCCTGGAGCATGTCGAGGGTTTGAGCGGTCGCGTTGGAGCCCGTGCCTGCGATAACAGGCACGCGGCCGTTCACAAGCTCCACAACCCGCCTTATGAGATCCTTGTGCTCGTCTTTTGAGACCGTCGGGCTTTCGCCGGTGGTGCCGACAGCAACGATACCGTGACTGCCTTCGGCCAGATGCCATTCGACGAGCCGCTCAAGAGCCGAGACATCCACCTTGCCGTCCCTGAAGGGCGTTACCAGTGCGGGAATGGATCCTCTGATGTCGGGCATTGAACTTCCTCGCATTGAGCTGCCATAGCCGGACTCGGCTCTTCGTCACCTGTTATTTGTTGCACAAGCTGTGACATCAAAAAGGGCCGAAAGGCAACCGTTCAGCATGCGACACCATGGGCAGGACCTCACGCCGCCAGAAAGTCGAGCCGCTCGTCCAGCCGGGCCGGCGTGATCTCGAGGATGTCCACGGCAACCACGTTGCCGGTCACGAACGGATCCTGGCGAACAAAGGCTTCCAGGTCTTCGCGTGTGACGTTGTGTGCGAAAATACCGCCGCCCATGTTCGGCTGCAGACTGCCGACCATCAGAAATATTCCTTCATCGAAACCTCGTTGGATCCAGGCCTTGTGACCTTCCATCAGGTCCCCTGCCCCGGCCTTGTTTTCCGAGAATTTCAGCGTAACAACAAACATCGGTTTTCCTTTCAGCTGGACTTGTCGATTTTCCCTGGCGAGCGCTGTGGACGTCAGGGGTTCCCTGTCGCCTGTTGCCGGACAGACTCGAGCCACTGAAGGATGCGTTCGACTTCGCGCCGGACGAAGGCTTCATCCCCGAAAGCCTGGGCAACGGTGGCGACGCCCTGGCTCCAGCTCAGAACATGCAGCGCGTTTTCCCGGGCGGCTGTGCCGCAGCCGAGGTCCTCGAACTGCCGTGTCAGCCAGTCCCGGAAGAGCGTCATGATCCGGTTGGCGTTGTCGGTGGACGCGTGCCCGAGCTTGGTCAGTTCCGTCACAAGCGTTCCGACCGGGCAGCCATGAGCCATGATTTTTGTCTGGTTGGCGATCACGATCCTGACGAAACATTCGATGCGTCGGGCCGGGTCGGGTGCGGTTTCATCCCAGCCGGCCAGCAGTCTTTCACGATCTGCAAGACGCTTTTCTATGACCGCATCGAGGATCTCGTCCTTGGTTTTGAAATGATAATAGAAGTTGCCGCGCGAGATGCTGACCGCCGCCGCGATATCCGCGAAGGACGTCGCCGCGAAGCCCCGGGCATAGAACAGCTCATCCGCCGCATCGACGATCTGCTGCCGGGTGGCCTTCGCTGCCATTGCACTGTTCCTGCTGTAAAGCCGCCGCCTGAGCGGCTTGTTGCGATTACTAGGACAAACGTCCTAAGTGTCTTTCTAGGACAATCATCCTAATCAGTCAATTCGATATCTCGGGATTGTCCCGAGTGACAGGTCACCGTAACGGGCGTTTCCAGGGGGCCAATTCGGGATTGCCAGGCATCTCACGCCAATGTGAAGGGTCGTTGCAACCAATCCTGACAGCCCTTGTCAGGATTGGTTTTCTATTTTCCCAGCCATCGAGCGGGAACTAACCCGCGTTGGAATAGTTTAAAATAGTGCCCTGAAACCAAGGTTCTGTGGACTATTCTTTGCTTGAGAGGCCGTGATGGTACCATTCAGAACATTGTTTCATTTTCTCAACAAGCCGGCTTTTTGCGTCCGCGCAGTGCATTCATGCACCGACCGGTTGCAAATTTCGACATTGGAAACGCCTGAAGCGCTCTTACTTTCAAGTCGCCCGGCACACCGTCTGGCATCCCATCTGGTGGCGCTCACAGGACCGGCAGGAGGCATATTGCCGGGTCCCGCGTGGAGGAACGCAAATGACTAACCTGGACGGACGGGCAGAACCGTTCCCGGCATCCGCAGCTTCGGACCTGTTCGAGACGGTCAGGGCGCAATCCCTTGCTCTGGTCGCGCCGCTGAACGACGAGGACATGGGCCTGCAGTCGATGGAGGATGCCAGCCCTCCCAAGTGGCACCTGGCGCACACGACCTGGTTTTTCGAGGAATTCATCCTCAAACCCGCACTTCCCGGCTACCGGCCGAAGGACGACCGCTTCGCGGTGCTTTTCAATTCCTACTACGTGCAGGCCGGCCCCCGGCACACCCGCTCCCGGCGCGGTCTGTTGTCGAGGCCGACCGTTACCGATGTTCTCAGCTACCGGTCCCATGTGGAGGACGCTCTGCGCGAAGGTCTCGCGACGGACGCTTTCGCGCTGGATCCGGAGCGCCTGGATGCGCTGATGACACTGGGCTGTCATCACGAGATGCAGCACCAGGAACTGCTGGTGACCGACCTTCTCAACGCCTTTTCCTACAACCCGCTCCTTCCCGCCTATATCGAGCCCAGGCACACTCATGTCAGCGCGGTGCAGGAAAGCAGCTGGACGGCTTACGATGGCGGATTGCTGGAGATCGGCCATGACGGTGAAGGGTTCGCCTATGACTGCGAAGGCCCGCGCCACAAGGTGTGGCTCGATCCCTATCGGCTCTCGGACAGACCCGTCACCAACGGCGAGTGGATCGCCTTCATGGAAGACGGCGGTTACGACAACCAGACGCTCTGGCTCATGGAAGGCTGGGCGGTTCGCGAGAAAAACGGCTGGGACTCGCCGCTCTACTGGTGGCGCCAGGATGGTGCCTGGTGGACCTACACGTTGCAGGGTCCCCGCCCCGTCGATCACGCCGCCCCGGTGGTTCACGTCAGTTACTACGAGGCCGATGCCTTTGCCCGCTGGGCCGGGGCCCGCCTGCCGACGGAAGCGGAATGGGAAGCGGCAGCCGAGCCGACGGATATCGACGGCAATTTTCTGGAAGACGGAAATTTCGCGCCGGTCGGACGCAGGCCCGGCCTGTGGGGCGATGTGTGGCAATGGACCAGCAGCGCCTTTTCCCCCTATCCCGGCTTCAAGCCGCCGGAGGGCGCCATCGGCGAGTACAACGGCAAGTTCATGGTGAACCAGATGGTGCTGCGCGGCGGCTCCTGCGCCACGCCAAAGCAGCAGATGCGTTCCTCCTACCGCACCTTCTTCTATCCCCACCAGCGCTGGCAAATGCTCGGCCTGAGACTGGCAGCAGACCAATGACCAAACACGTCTCCCCGGACATCGCCAAAGCCGCGTTCAAATCCGAGATCCTTGCGGGTCTGAAAGCGCCGCGAAAGGCGCTCAGCAGCAAATGGCTCTACGACGATGTCGGGTCGCATCTGTTCGAGGCCATCACCGAGCTGGATGCGTATTATCCGACCCGCACCGAACTTGCGATCCTGGCGGACAACGTGCGGAAATACCGGCACCTGCCCGGCGCCAGCGGCGCAATGGTGGAACTTGGCAGCGGCTCCAGCCGCAAGACCAACCTGCTGCTGGGAGCCTTCGAGGATCTTTCGGTCTATATGCCGGTCGACATTTCCGCCAACCATCTGCAGGACGCCGCCGAACGGGTACGGCGTGCCTATCCCTCGCTGGCCGTCATCCCGGTCGCCGCTGACTTCACGCAGCCGCTTGGAAAGCTGCCGCTTCTGCCGGAGCTGCCTGTGCTGGTGTTCTTTCCCGGTTCTACAATCGGCAATTTCGAACGCTCGGAAGCCGCCGAGCTTCTGGGCAATATCCGCAGTGCCATGCCGGAGGCGACCATGATCATCGGGGTCGACAGGCCGAAGGACGAGGCGGTCCTGGTCGAGGCCTATGACGATCCGGCAGGTGTCACTGCGGCATTCAACCGGAACCTGCTGCAACGGATCAATCGCGAACTGGCGGCAGATTTCGACCTTGCCGCCTTTGCGCACCGGGCAGTGTGGAACGCGGGCGAAAGCCGCATCGAGATGCACCTGGAAAGTCTTCGCAACCAGACGGTGACAGTGAGCGGCGAAAGCATCTCCTTCACCGAAGGCGAAACCATCCACACGGAGAATTCGCACAAATACAGCGAAGAGGCTTTTTCCTCGATCGTCAGCAAGGCCGGATGGCGGGTTCTCAATCAGGACAGCGACAAGGACAATCTCTTTTCGGTCTATACCCTGCAGACGATATAGAGCTCGCCTGGCCTGGCAAAATGTGCAACCGGCCCCTGCCGTTCTCACGGCAAGGGCTTGGCGTTTTCGGCTGCCCGCTCAGCGCTCGGCAACAGCCAGCCGGAGCGCCAGGCCGACAAACACCAGACCCGCAAGCCGATTGAGCCGGACCTGCGCTTTCGGAGACCGCTTCAGGAACGCACCGAGCATTCCTCCACCCAGCGCGACCCCGCCGAATACAAGGATCGTGGCCACGATAAACAGCGCGCCGAAGATGAGGATCTGCCCGGGAACGGAACCGCGCGCCGGATCGGCGAATTGCGGCAGGAAAGCCAGAAAAAAAATCGCGACCTTCGGGTTGCTCACATTCATCACGATCCCGCGCCGGTACAGCGTCCAGGCGGACAAGGCAGGACTGTTGCCGCCGGAAATTTCTGTTTTTCCTGCCCGGAAGGCCTGGAACGCGAGGTAAAGCAGATAGCCCGCCCCGGCGAATTTCAGCAGGGTAAACGCCAGCTCGGAAGTCTGAAAGATGGCCGCAACCCCTAGTGCGACGGCGATGGTGTGGACGATCAAACCCGTGCAAAGACCCAGCGTCACGACCAGCCCCGCGAAACGGCCATAAAGCGCGGATTGGGTCAGAACGAAGATATTGTCCGGCCCCGGGGCAACGCCCAGCGCGACTGCAGCGGCAAAAAAGACGGTCAGGACGTCGAACGGAATCACCGGCTTGCTCCCCTATTTCAAGCTCGACCTTTGGAACGCTGAGCGTCCGGGGTCAAGTCCGGCAACGGGATCGGCGTCAGGCCGAACATCGATTCGCCGTCGTGCCTTGGCTATGTCCATGGTCAAACAAATCAATGTTAGCGCTTGCCGGGCCTTGATCGGGTATGCTGATGTGAACCCGGACAGCGGGGCCAACGCCAAGGAAGCCTGAACGCATGAGATTGAAACCGAGATTTCCAGGTGTCTTTCTGGCCGCCTTTCTGGTGCTTGCCGGCGCTGCATCCGCGCAGCAGTTCGTGACATTGGGAACGGCCGGCGTGACCGGGGTCTATTATCCCGCGGGCGGCGCCATATGCCGCCTTGTCAACCTTGGCCGCAAGGATCACGGCATCCGCTGCCTGGTGGAATCCACCGGAGGATCCGTACAGAATGCTAATTCCGTCCGTGACAACACTCTCGATTTCGCCATCGTGCAATCGGACATCCAGGCGGCGAGCCTTCAGGGCACCGGCGCATTTGCCGCCGAAGGGCCCGACACAGAGCTGCGTTCGCTCTTTTCCCTGCATGCAGAACCGATGCATCTGATGGCTCGTGCGGAAGCCGGCATCAAGGGGCCCGAAGATCTGAAGGGCAAGGACGTCAATATCGGCAACCCCGGATCCGGTACACTTGTCATGGCGGACCTGCTCCTGAAATACACGGGCCTTTCCTCCGATGACCTGTCGCTGGCCGCGGATCTGAGTTCAACCGAACAGGTCCCTGCCCTGTGCAACGACAAACTGGACGCCAGTATCTGGGTCGCCGGGCTACCGAACGCTTCCACCCAGGAAGCGGTCTCCACATGCGATATCCGGCTGGTTCCGATCGCCGGCGATGCGATAGACAAGTTGCTTGCCGAAAACCCGGCCTATGCGGCAGCCGTCATTCCGGGCGGACTTTACCAGGGCAATCCGGACGATGTGCCGACCTGGGGACCGAAAGCGACCGTTGTGACCTCGGCGAGAATGCCCGAAGAGGTCGTTTATACGATCGTTGCCGCTGTCTTCGACAATTTCGAAGACTTCAAGAAGCTGCATCCGGCGCTCGAGCGGCTCACGCCGCAGGACATGATCAAGGAAGGGCTGACCGCCGATCTTCATCCGGGCGCGCTGAAGTACTACCGGGAACAAGGCTGGCTTTAGGATAGGGATTTGTGATCTTCGGATCGTTCGGAAAACATGACTTTATGAGTTCATGGCCTAGGCAAATCGGGTTGGTCATACTATTTGATCGTAATATTGCGATGGTTCGCGCAGAAATCTGCGCGTGAACTTCCGCAGACACGTTCAAGTCAATCCGGTTCTGGAGCATTTTCCCCATGAGTGACGCAACCTACACCCCGCCCAAGGTCTGGACCTGGGAACAGCCGAGCGGCGGCCAGTTCGCCAATATCAACCGGCCGATCTCCGGAGCCACCCATGAGAAGGACCTGCCGGTGGGCAAGCACCCGCTGCAGCTTTATTCTCTCGGGACGCCGAACGGGGTGAAGGTGACCATCATGCTCGAGGAGCTTCTGGCGCTCGGTCATCAGGGCGCGGAATACGACGCCTGGCTGATCAAGATTGGTGATGGCGACCAGTTCTCCAGCGGTTTCGTCGCCGCCAACCCGAACTCGAAAATTCCGGCCGTGGTCGACCGCAGCTCCGACAAGCCAGTCCGCGTGTTCGAATCCGGTTCCATTCTGCTTTATCTCGCCGAAAAATTCGGCGAGTTTCTGCCGAAGGACCCCGCAGCCCGCACGGAAATGATGAACTGGCTGTTCTGGCAGATGGGCTCTGCGCCTTATATCGGCGGCGGCTTCGGCCATTTCTATGCCTATGCGCCGGAGAAGTACCAGTATCCCATCGACCGCTTCACGATGGAAGCAAAACGCCAGATGGACGTCCTCGACAAGGCGCTGGGCGAACGGCCCTACATCGCCGGTGACGAGTACACCATCGCCGATATCGCCATTTTCCCATGGTATGGCGGCCTGGTACTTGGCCGCGCCTATAATGCCGGAGAATTTCTCGCGGTCCACGAATACAAGAACCTTCTGGCCTGGGCGCAGAAAATCGACGCTCGCCCGGCGGTGGTCCGTGGCCGCAAGGTCAACCGCGTGACCGAAGACAAGTCCGAAGGTGTGGCGGAGCGTCACGATGCATCGGATCTGGATGCAATCACCGACACCGCTGCGGAGTAACCGGAAATCACGGGCGGCTGGCCGACAGGGTCAGCCGCCTGTTTTCGCGACCCAAGGATTAGAGAGCCTGCAAACTGCCCTGATTCCACACGATCCGGATGGAAAACACTAAAACCTCCTCCCATCCGAGTATTTGACGGCGGCGTGAACGCAAAGACGCGCGGCAATGCTCCATTTGAGCCTGCCAACATTCTGCGGCAAAAAGCTGCTTTCTCGGATCCCTCCCGAAATACCGTCCGAAACATCGGTCAACACACCTTGTCATAGGTAGAATTTTCGTCTCTATATTCGCAGCGCGCTTGTGGGGGGTACGCGGATCGTTCGGCCCTCCTGTCCAAAGGCCACGCCTGCGTCACCATCTTGGAGCGACATATGCCAGAAGCCCTAAAAATCGGCACACCAAAGGAAACCTTCCCGGGAGAGGCCCGCGTGGCAATGACCCCGGACTCGGCGAAGCAGTTACAAAAGCTCGGCTACAGCTGCCTTATCCAGAGCGGCGCGGGAGCCGCGGCCGGTTTTTCCGACAAGGCGTATGAAGACGCCGGTGTCGAGGTCATCAAGACCGCCGCAAGCCTCTGGAAGAAATCCGACATCGTCACAAAGGTGCGCCAGCCCGACGAAAAGGAAGCGCGGCACCTGACCAAGGGCAAGACGCTGATTTCCTTCTTCAACCCGGGCGGCAACGAAGCGGGCATGGAAGCCGCCAGGGCCAAGGGCGCCAACGTGATCGCCATGGAAATGGTGCCGCGGATCTCGCGCGCGCAGAAGATGGACGCGCTCAGCTCGATGGCCAACATTGCCGGCTACCGCACCGTCATCGAGGCCGGCAACAATTTCGGTCGTTTCTTTACCGGACAGATCACCGCCGCCGGCAAAGTTCCCCCGGCGAAAGTGCTCGTCGTCGGCGCCGGCGTCGCCGGCCTTGCCGCCATCGGCACCGCCACGTCGCTCGGTGCGGTGACCTATGCTTTCGACGTGCGCCCGGAGGTGGCCGAGCAGGTCGAATCCATGGGCGCCGAATTTGTCTATCTGGATTTTGAGGAAGAGCAGCAGGACGGCGCCGCCTCCGGCGGCTATGCCAGCGTCTCCTCTCCGGAATTCCGCGAAGCCCAGCTTGCCAAGTTCCGTGAACTTGCACCGGAAATGGACATCGTCATCACCACGGCGCTGATCCCGAACCGCCCGGCTCCGAAGCTGTGGCTGGAGGACATGATCGCAGCGATGAAACCCGGCTCGGTGATCGTCGATCTGGCGGCAGAGCGCGGCGGCAACGCGGAAGGCACGGTTCCCGACGAAAAGGTGGTCACCGCCAACGGTGTCACCATCGTCGGCTATACCGACTTCCCCTCCCGCATGGCGTCCCAGGCGTCCACCCTCTATGCCACCAACATCCGTCACATGCTGAGCGACCTGACCCCGGAAAAAGACGGGCAGATCGTCCACAACATGGAAGACGACGTCATTCGCGGTGCGACGGTGACCTATCAGGGTGAAATCACCTTCCCGCCGCCGCCGCCGAAAGTTCAGGCGATTGCGGCCAAGCCCAAGGAAAAGCCGAAGGAACTGACCCCGGAGGAGAAGCGCGCCCAGGAGGTCGCCGCCTTCAAGGCACAGACCAAGCAACAGGTGTCCCTGCTTGTCGGCGGCGGCCTGCTGCTGCTGCTCGTGGGCCTGATCGCCCCGGCCAGCTTCATGCAGCATTTCATCGTCTTCGTGCTGGCCGTCTTCGTCGGCTTCCAGGTGATCTGGAATGTCAGCCATTCGCTGCATACGCCGCTCATGGCGGTGACCAACGCCATTTCGTCGATCATCATCCTCGGTGCGATGATGCAGATCGGGTCCGGGTCCTTCCTGGTGATCCTGCTGGCTGGTCTCTCCGTCTTCATGGCCGGGATCAACATCTTCGGCGGTTTCCTTGTCACCAGGCGCATGCTTGCCATGTTCCAGAAATCCTAAGGAGGCCGAGCGATGGAATTCGGTTTCACGACGGCTGCCTATGTGGTTGCAGCTGTACTGTTCATCCTTTCACTGGGCGGCCTTTCGGGGCAGGAAAGTGCGAAACGCGCGGTCTGGTACGGCATTGCCGGCATGGCGCTGGCGGTTGTCGCCACGCTTATCGGCCCGGGCTCCGGCCTCTGGCTTCTGTCGCTGGTGCTGATCGCAGGTGGCGGGATCATCGGCTATTACGTCGCACAACGCGTCCAGATGACCGAGATGCCTCAGCTGGTAGCAGCAATGCACTCGCTGGTGGGCCTGGCCGCCGTTTTCGTCGGCTTCAACGCCTACATCGAGCTTGGCCGTGTCCTCACCATGGGCTCTGAAGAGCGTGAAGCGCTGGAAGGCTTTGCAGCGATCCTGGCGCACAAGAGCCCGGTCGAGCAGTCGATCCTGAAGGTCGAGGTCTTCCTCGGCGTGTTCATCGGTGCGATCACCTTCACCGGATCGGTCGTCGCCTTCGGCAAGCTCGCAGGCAAGATCACCTCCAAGGCGGAAAAGCTGCCGGGCGGTCACATGCTGAACGCCGGTGCGGGTATCCTCAGCCTCATCCTGCTGATCCTGTTCCTGAACGGCGCCGGCATCTGGACACTCATCCTGATGACGCTGCTGGCCTTCTTCATCGGCTATCACCTGATCATGGGCATCGGCGGCGCCGACATGCCGGTGGTGGTGTCGATGCTGAACTCCTATTCGGGCTGGGCCGCGGCGGCCATCGGCTTCTCGCTCGGCAACGATCTGCTGATCGTCGTAGGTGCACTGGTCGGCTCCTCAGGTGCGATCCTCAGCTACATCATGTGCAAGGCGATGAACCGTTCGTTCGTCTCCGTCATCCTGGGCGGGTTCGGCAACACCACCGGCCCTGCCATGGAAGTTGAAGGCGAACAGATCGCCATCGATGCGGACGGCGTGATCACCGCCCTTGATGACGCCGACAGCGTCATCATCGTTCCCGGCTATGGCATGGCCGTTGCCCAGGCACAGCAGTCGGTCAGCGAACTGACCAAGCGCCTGCGGGCCAAGGGCAAGAATGTGCGCTTTGCGATCCACCCGGTCGCCGGACGCCTTCCCGGCCACATGAACGTGCTTCTGGCGGAAGCCAAGGTGCCTTACGACATCGTCATGGAAATGGACGAGATCAATGACGACTTTCCCGATACGGATGTCGTCATCGTCATCGGCTCCAACGACATCGTCAACCCGGCGGCCCAGGAAGACCCGAACTCGCCCATCGCCGGCATGCCGGTTCTGGAAGTCTGGAAAGCAAAGCAGGTCTTCGTTTCCAAGCGCGGCCAGGGCACGGGTTACTCCGGTATCGAGAACCCGCTCTTCTACAAGGAGAACACGCGGATGTTCTACGGCGACGCCAAGGCCAGCCTCGACAAGCTTCTGACTCAGATCAGCTAAGAGAAGCCAGCACGTATGACAAAAAGGCCATCCCGGGCGACCGGGGTGGCCTTTTTTGTTTCCCTCTTGCGAGGCTGCATCCCTTCAGGACGATCCCGCGCTTTCGGAGGCTGCGAACCAAGGTCAATGACCGGGCAAACCGACTTCAGCAGGTGTTATTTCTTGTCGAACAGGAAATAGTCCGGCCAGAGATCCCGGAACGTCCCGATGTCGATCTGCAGCTTGTTGAGATGGTTGTTCATGGCGGCAACGGCGGCCTCCGCGTCGCCGCGCTCGATAGCATCGAGGACGGAGGCGTGTTCTGCGACGATCAATGCCATTCTGCCCGTCTGCGGCAGTGTAAGCCGGCGGTAGCGCTCGACCTGAAGCCTGATCTTCTCGATCATGGACCAGATACCGGGATAGCCGCTCGCGGCAGCCACCCCTGCGTGAAAGGCGTTGTCGGCGTCATGGAACGCCTGTTCGTCACCAGAGGCGCACAGCTCGTATTCGCGCTGAATGATGGCCCGAAGCTCCATGATCTGGCTCTTGCTGGCCTTGGCGGTCGCCTCGCGGACACAGGCTTCTTCCAGCGCCTTGCGGGCGACAATCGCCTCATGCAGGACGGCGACCGGAATGCGGGCAACAAAGGTTCCGGATTTCGGAATGACATCCACCAGCTGTTCTTCCGCCAGTCTGAGGATCGCTTCGCGAACCGGGGTCCGGCTGATTCCGTATCTTTCCGTGATCTCTTTTTCGACGAGCGGCGTTCCCGGCGTCAGGGTGACGTCGACGATCGCATCGCGCAGATCGCGATAGACGATCTCCGAGTTTCGCGTCGCCTGTCCGGCATGCCTGTCAGGCGCCCCGCGCGGCGGCGAATTCGGCGCTCTCTGCTTGCGAACCTTCAATTCGGCAGAAGACCTTTCATTCAACGATACGGCCATCACTTCTCCTGAAACCAGGCCGGGTAAAAGTTCGCGGCAGCACTTCACTGCCATGAGAACCGGCGGTTTCTCTCGGTATTTCCCGAGAGGGCCTAGCAGTTGGCGGCCGGTCTGACCAGATCGAATTCGTTTGCATTCCGTAAATATGTCATATACGTAAAATATCTTGTATACTAGTTATGCATAAATTGGCCAGACGAGCGGAGGAGTTCGGCTCCGGCCAACGGGAGGACAGATATGTTTGGAAAAAAGGTAACGCGGGGCCTTTTGGCCGCCGCTATGACGGTTGCCCTTGCGGGTCAGGCCCTGGCGGCGGATCTGAAATGGGCGCACGTCTATGAGGAAGGCTCCAGCTACCACAAGTGGGCGCTCTGGGCAGCAGAACAGATCAAGGAAAAGACTGACGGACGGGTCACAATTTCAGTCTACCCCGCCTCGTCACTCGGCAAGGAAGCGGAGATCAACGAAGGCCTGACCATCGGCTCCGTCGACATGATCTACACCGGCCCGAACTTCGCGGAACGCGATTATGGCCCTATCGCCATATCCGACTACCCCTTCATGCTGAAGGATTACGACCACTGGAAAGCCTACCGCGACAGCGATCTCTTTACGGACCTGTCCGACGGCTACAAGGACGCCACCGGCCATACGGTCATGGGCATCACCTGGTACGGCTACCGGCACGTGACTTCCAAGTTCCCGATCACCAAACCGGCGGACATGGAAGGCCTGAAAATCCGCGTTCCGGATTCGCCGCTGATGGTACTGTTCCCGAATGCGGTTGGCGCCAATCCGACCCCGATCGCCTTCTCGGAAGTTTACCTGGCCCTGCAGCAGGGTGTCGTGGACGCCCAGGAGAACCCACTGCCGACCATCAAGTTCAAGAAGTTCTACGAGGTCCAGTCGAACATCAACCTGACCGGTCATATCGGCAACTCGCTGATCGTCGTGGTTTCCGAGAACGCCATGGGCCAATTGGGCGATGACGCCGCGACCGTCGATGCCGTCATCAAGGACGCCCTGGCGCAGAACGCGGAAGAAATCTACCAGTCCGAACAGGATCTGGTGCAGTGGTTCCGCGATGAAGGCATTCAGATCAACGAAGTCGACAAGGCAGCCTTCCAGGCAGCTGTCGCTCCCATCCTAACGGATGAATCGAAGGTGCCCTATACCCAGGAACATTATGAGCGGATGCAGGCACTCGCTCAATGAACCAGGAGACTGAAGCGGCGGCGGACACGAACGACCCCGCCGCTGCGGAAACGCAGAAAGGGCGCACTTCAGGTGCGCCCGGCCTGCTGCAGTTCGAGGATGCGGAAACCGACCTCAGCGGTCTCAGATGGATCGACGGCCCGGGAATTTTCGTTTTCTGGGTTCTGGCCGTGGTCGTTTTCCTGCAATTCTTCACCCGCTACGTCCTGAACGATTCCCTGGCCTGGACCGAAGAGGTGGCACGCTACCTCCTGATCCTGGTCTGTTTCCTGGGATCGATCACGGCGACGCGGCGCGGGTCCCACATCACGCTCGAATTCCTGATGCGCATGGTCCCGCCAGCTGCCGCGAAAGGGCTGACTGTCCTGTCGCAGGCAATCACGCTTGGGTTTTTCAGCGCCATGACCTGGATCGGCATAGAGCTGACCCAGAAGACCCGGCAAAAAATGATCTCCCTGCCCATCCCCAAGGCCTGGATCTATACGATCTGCGTGATCGCGCTCGGCATCATGGCTTTCTACTCGGCCATCTGGCTGTGGCGACGGCTGCGCCAGACGCCGGATGAAGTCGTGCGTTCGCTGGACGCGCACCTGCCCACCGATTGAGGTTAATACCGCATGGCCATCGTGCTCATGATCCTGTTTCTGTTTGCGCTGATGATCATCGGCGTACCGGTCGCCGCCGCCCTGGCGCTGGCCTCGCTGGCGTTTATCGTCTTTGAGGGCATGCCGCCGATGATCGTGCTGGCGAACATGGTCAACGGTATCAATTCGTTTCCGCTGATCGCGGTGCCGTTCTTCATTCTGGCCGGCAACCTTATGAATTCGGCCGGCATCACGACCCGGATCTTTGCCTTTGCACGGGCGACCGTCGGCTGGATGCATGGCGGACTGGGGCACGTCAACGTGGGTGCGAGCGTCATCTTCGCGGGCATGTCGGGCGCGGCGGTGGCCGATGCCGGCGGGCTCGGGAATATCGAGATCAAGGCGATGCGCGATTCCGGTTACGACACGGATTTCGCTGTCGGCATCACGGCGGCCTCCTCGACCATCGGGCCGATCATCCCCCCTTCCCTGCCCCTGGTCATCTACGGCGTCATTGCGGATGCATCCATCGGCCAGCTGTTCATGGCCGGTATCGTGCCAGGCCTGATGATGGCGCTGGCGCTGATGGCAATGGTCGCCTGGTACTCACGCCGCCGCAATTACCCCCGCGACCAGGCATTCGTCCTGGGACGTTTCGGGCGGACATTCCTCGATGCATTGTTGCCGCTGATGACACCGGCGATCATCATCGGCGGTATCATGTTCGGCATATTCACGCCGACGGAAGCGGCCATTGCCGCCGTTGCCTGGTGTCTCTTTCTCGGCGTCGGCGTCTACCGCACGCTGAACTGGAGGAAGATCCTCAAGGTCTCGTTCGAAACAGTGGAGACGACGTCCGCGATCATGCTCATCGTCGCAGCCTCGACGATCTTTGCGTGGATCCTGACCGCCAACCAGACCGCCCGGCAATTCTCCGAAGTCATGGTAGCCCTGACGGACAACAAAGTGGCGCTGCTCCTGATCATCACCATGATCATTCTGGTGATCGGACTTTTCATGGAGACCATCGCGGCGATCACCATCCTTACGCCGGTATTGCTGCCGGTCGCCGTCGGCCTCGGCATCGACCCGGTGCATTTCGGCATCATCATGATCCTCAACCTGATGATCGGACTGCTGACGCCACCGGTGGGCATGGTGCTTTACGTGCTGTCCAAGGTGGCCCATGTGCCATTCGAGCGATGTGTGACCGCAACGGCTCCGTTTCTGATCCCGCTTGTGGCTGTCCTGCTGCTGCTCACCTTCGTGCCGGCATTTTCCATGTGGCTGCCGACGATGATCTACCGTTAGGTCTTCAGTGACTTGGCAGACGTGAGAGTGTGGGTCTCCGCAGTTGGAGACTTCGGTCCGTGTTGCTTCGGCTGCATCGATACGTGTTTTGCTGAAACGCCATTTCCGCAGCGCCCCTTCATCTGAAATGAACCGCCAGCACGGGGCAGGATCGATGAAGAGGGCGTGATCGCGATTCTACTGAAAGTCGTTCCTCCAAAAGCGGAACTCTTCGCGTGTAGGGATATCTTAATTTTTAAGGTGTTATTTTTACAGGGATATTTTGACCGACTTGTTCGGCAGTCTCTCATGAACGTGCTGATTTCGGATTGCTAAAATTAAGTCGTTCGCGTTTCGGGTTGCTTGAGAAAATCGGGGTTAGGGTTTTGTGATATCTTGGGAGAAATGCCGGGTCAGTCCGGCAGGACGCTGCTGCAGTAGGCAGCTTCCGCTCTCCTTTTGGAGCTCCGGCGCCAGCATAACCGGCGGCGATAAAATTTGGGAGGCTGCGACGCAACTGGCTGATGGGGGGAAACATCGACGCGCCGGATTGCGCCACTGATCAGTCGTACGCCTGACATACAAACGGACCCAAGGTCCACCGCAGCCAGGAAACGACGCCTGGCTCGCCTGAACGAACGCGGGTGTTTGACTTTCCCGCAGAACCCATAGGGAGGACCTTGCCAGGTGCCTGTATCAGTTCAAGAAGAGAAATTGGCCATTGATGGCGGAACACCAGTCCGTACGGCGCCCCTGCCCTGGGAGCTTCCCGGTGCGCACTGGATCGGCGAGGAAGAACGTGAACTGGTCGACCGGGTGCTGCGCTCGCAGAGCCCGTTCCGGTTTTATGGCATCAATCCCCAATACATGGTGGAAACCCTGGAGCGGGAATGGTGTGAAACCTACGGACACAAACACGCACTGGCCGTCTCATCCGGAACGGCTGCCTTGTCCATCGCCCTGTCCGCCCTTGAAGTCGGCCCGGGAGACGAAGTTCTGGTCGCCGGGTACATGTGGGTGAGTTGCATGTCCGCCATCGTGCGGGCGGGGGCCATTCCCCGGCTGGTCGATATCGACGACACATTCTGCATGGACGTCAAGGATCTTGAGAGCAAGATCAATCCCCGCAGCCGGGCCATCTTGCTGGTCCACATGAGCGGCGCTCCCGGACATGTGGCGGAAATCGCCGAACTTGCGCGCAAAAACGGACTGGGGCTCATTGAAGATTGCGCACAGGCTGCAGGCGCGAGCCAGAACGGAACACCCGTTGGCCGTTTCGGCGACATCGCCACGTTCAGTTTTCAGATGAACAAGAACATGACGTCCGGCGACGGTGGAATGATCGTCTGCAAGGATGAGGACCTGTTCCGCCGGATCGTTGCCATGCACGACCTCGGCTATGCCCGCAATGAAGCCGGCCGTTTCGATCCGCAGGATGAAACCTGCCAGTTCTGGGGTATCGGCGCCCGCATGTCGGATCTGACCGGCGCAATGGCACTGGCGCAATCGCGCAAGCTGGGCCAGATCACCGGAGCCATGCGCAGTGCAAAATGGCGCATTCGCGAAGCGCTGTCCGCATATCCGGAAATTCAGTTACGCCATGTCATCGACCCGGAAGGCGACAGCGGCCCCTTCATGATCATGACCTTCGAGGACGCGGACATGTGCTCGCGCTTCATGGCCGCCGTCAAGGCAGAGGGCATCCACGGACCGGAAGGGTCGCTGAGTTGCCTGCCCATGCGCGACTGGGGTCTGCACTGGTATTTCAACATTCCCAGTCTGACGGAAAAGCGATCGAATACCCGGGACGGTTTCCCCTGGTCGCACCCCGACAACGCCTTTGCATCGCAGATCAACTACCACCGCGGGCTTCTGCCGGTGTGTGATGATCTGCACGATCGTTCCGGACTGCTGTCGATCGCCTCCATCCTGAGCGATGGGGATGTCGACGACATAATCCGTGCATTCCGCAAAGTTGCTGCCGCCTATTTCAATCGCTGAGGCCCAAATCCATGAAATCTCTGTCTTCGGTCCTGACCTCCGACCTGTTTTCCATTGCAAAAGCCACGACAAATATCGACGTCCTGATCGTCGGTTCGGGGACGGCGGGCGTCACCAGTGCGATAGAACTGGCCAACAAGGGCCTGTCCGTCGTGATCCTTGAGGCCGGCCCGTTCGTGCTTCCAAGCCACGTCGGCTCCACCCCGTTCCGCAGCCGCAGCGATCTGACACCGCAGATCCATAATCTCGTGCGTTACAGAACCGCCTGGACGGACCGCGCCCATTTCGACGAAACCGTGTCTCCGCCCCTGAACAGCGATGCATGGTCGACGGTCGGCGGACGGACCCTCTTCTGGGGTGGCTGTACCCCCCGCTTCACGGAATGGGATTTTGCCGACTGGCCCGTCACCTACGACGAGTTCGAACCTTATTACCAGAAGGCAGAGAACCTGATGCACGTCTCGGGCCCCAATACGGACCGGCCGGCCTTTTTCCGGGGCGATGCGCAACAGGGGTTTCTCGACCGCCTGAACGACGCCGGAATTGAAGCCGTGCATGCCTCCACCGGCGTCGACACCCAGGAGCCCCGCAACGGCTATATGCCACGCGGTTTCGACAGTTCTTCCGACCGGCTGATCCGCAGCGGGCTTCTGTCTCGCGAAGTGGAGCGCGGACGGATCGTTCTGGTTCCCGATGCGATCGCCGAGCGGGTCGACCACGACGGCAGCACCGTCACCGGCCTGATCGTCAAGGGGACCGACGATGACAAGCGTTTCAGGCTGGTCGCCCGGCACTACACATTTGCCGGTGGAGCAATCCAGTCGACCCGCCTTGCCCTGGCGTCGGGTCTGAAGGACCTGCACCCGGATGTCGGCACCCACATCGCCGATCACCAGTTCATTCAGGGGCTGTTCAAACTGCGCAAGCCGCTGAAAGAACCGATCTATGCGTTTCTGCCGCCGACCAAGGAACGCCCCTATCACATCCAGATCCAGGGACCGTTCGCCGAAACCTGGTACACCCCCTATCACGCTACCGTCTGGCTCGATTGCGACCCTGACGGGCTCTATCTCCTCGCCTATTGCTTCGGCGTCGGGGAATCCTCGGAAACAAATGAAGTCGTGCTCACCAAAGGCCAGGGCGATGGCCCCGGAGACATGGGCCAATATGCAGTCATCGCCGACCGCAGCGACGGCGACAAGCGTATCCTGGGCGAAATGGATGCTTTCCTGCCGCAGGTTGCTGAAGCCATCGACGCAGAGCTTCTGAGAACCCAGGTCAATCCGCTGGGAGCCGCCCTGCACGAGATTGGCGGGCTGCGTATGTCAAAAGAAGAAGATGCCGGGGTGACCAATCCCTTCGGTCAGTTCTGGCGCCTGCCCAACCTGTCCGTCGCGGATGCGGCCGCATGGCCTTCACAGGGGTCGGCCAACAGCTACCTCACGATCACTGCATGGTCTCTGCGCCATGCCGAAGGCGTCTATGCACGCTTGTCGGCCTGAACCCGAAGGATGATTTGAATGCTGTTACGATTGGTTTCCCTGGCCGCGCTGTTCGGCCTGCTGTTCGGCTTCGATGAAGGCGTGATTGCCGGAGCCCTGCCCCTGATCACCAAGACCTTCGACATCTCGGCGACCGGTGAAGGCTTCATGACGGCCGCGGTCCCCTTGGGGGCTGTCGCCGGAGCTATCCTGGCGGCGATGTATGCCGACAGTCTTGGGCGGCGCAAGGTGCTGATACTGTGCTCGGTCCTGTTCGCAATCGGCGCGGTCGCGGCCGGTCTGGCCACGGGTCTGGAATTTCTTGTCGGCGCACGTCTGATGCTGGGTGTCGCCATCGGGGCATCCGCCCTGGCGGCCCCGATGTTCCTGGCCGAGCTCGCCCCGGCGAAATACAGGGGCGCGGTGGTTTCGGCCTTTCAGCTGATGATCACGGTCGGCATTCTTTCGTCCTATCTTCTGGATCTGGTTCTTGAACCCCTTGGCGCGTGGCGGTGGATGCTGGCGCTCGGTGCGGTGCCTGCACTTGTGTCGCTGATCGGAATAGCCCTGTCGCCCGAGAGCCCCCGCTGGCTGGCCATGAACGGTTCACATGACAAGGCAATCAAGGTTATCGGCCTTGTTCAGCCCCATCTGTCCAAGGAAGAAGCCACTCATGTCGTCACTGAAATCGAGCGCACGCAAGCGTCCGGGGTCGCCGAACCGGGCTGGAGCGCATTCCTGACCGAAAACGTCCGTCCGCTGGTGATTTTCACCATCGCTGCCTTTGTTTTCCAGCAGGTCAGCGGCATCAATGCCGTCATCTATTATGCTCCGATCATCATGAAACATGCCGGTTTCGACGGTTCCAGCACCCAGTTGGCCGCGACCGTCGGCATCGGCGTGGTGAACGTGCTGATGACGATCGTCGCCATGTTCGTCGTCGACCGTTTTGGTCGCCGCCCCCTTCTTATCCTCGGCTTCATCGGCACCGCGCTCAGCCTTGTGGTGATCGCCTACGCCATGCAGGCCGACAAGCCTGAGCTGGCGCCGCTGGCCCTGGCCGGTCTGTTCGCCTATATCGCCTTCTTCGCGGTCAGTCTTGGGCCGTTGCCGTGGCTGTACATGTCCGAATTGTTCCCGCTGGCGCTGCGCAGCCGGGGCATGGCCATGGCCTCGGTCGCGAACTGGAGCTGCAACTTCATCGTGGTGTTTTCTTTCCCGGTGGTTCTGGCGCATTTCGGCGCGGTGGCGACCTTCGCCCTGTTCGGAATTTTCTGCACCCTCGGAGCGATTTTCTCCTGGTTCTACGCCCCTGAAACCAAGGGCGTCAGTCTTGAAGAGATCGAAATGCGCCACAGTCCTGTCGCGGCATGACGCTCACTCAAGTCACCGGCACGCGGCTCTACCTTGCGGTAGGCCGCGTGTCCTTCCTGACGATTTGCGCAGGCCTGCTGTTCGGTTACAGCACGGCCAGCATTGCAGGATGGCTGGACGAAATCGGCCGCGAATTCTCCCTCGGCACCGGGGGCAAGGAATATGTGACCGTTTCGCTGGTGTTCTGCTGCTTTCTGGGAGCGATCGCCGCCGGCCCCCTGGCGCGGGCATTCGGGCGACGGATCACGCTGCTGACAGCCTTCGGGCTGGCCGCAGCCGGATATGGCCTCACCCTCACCCATCCCGACCTGCCCGGACTGATCGCCGCGCGCGTCCTGATCGGCCTGTCCGTCGGCTTGTCTTCCATGGCAGGACCGATGTACGCGGGCGAAGCGACACCGGCCCGCTTCCGCGGAAGCGTCGTCTCCCTGTTCCAGCTTGCCGTCACCATGGGGATACTGGCCGCCTATACCGTCCCGCTCCTGATAGAGGACCCCGCTGCATGGGCCCATGGCATCGGCCTGGGTATCGTGATCGCCGTGGCGGGATTTGCCGCGCTGCTGATGGTGCCGGAAAGCCCGGTGTGGCTTGCGAGGGTCGGGCGAAACGCCGAAGCGGAAGCCGTTTCCGCGTCGCTTGGCCTTGAACGGGTTCCCGTTGCAGAAGGGGCCGCACGTCCGACGTTGTCCCTCTGGAAAACACTGCGCATCGGGTCGACCCCTGCAGTTCTGACCTTGTGCTGCGGCTTGTTCATTCTGCAGAACCTGAGCGGCATCGACGGAATTCTTTATTATGCTCCCGCAATCTTCGTCGACCTGGGCTTCTCGCCGGGAACGGCCGCCCTCGGCGCCACTTTCGGTCTCGGCCTGATCAATCTGATCGCAACTGTCGTCGCCATCGCAACGGTCGACAGGCTGGGGCGCAGGCCGCTTGCCATCTTCGGATCCCTCGTCATGGTCATCGGCCTTCTGGGCGTTGTCGCCGCCCAGGTCTGGTCCCTGCCCATCCTCGGCCTGATCGCCCTGTGCGTCTACATCGGCGCCTTTGCCGTCAGCCTCGGCCCCCTGCCCTATGTCCTCATGTCCGAACTGGTTCCCTCGACCATCCGGGAAACCGGGATCTCGGTGGCGTCGGCCACCAGCTGGCTGTTCAACGCGCTGATTGCCTTCGTCTTCCTGACCGGTGTTTCCTCCATCGGGCTCGACGGCGTCTTCCTGATCTTCGCGGCGGTCTGTGTCTGCTCGCTGGTCATTTCGCTTGTCTGGTTGCCGGAAACCAAATCCAGAAACCTCGCGACAATCGAAAGCAACGTCATCGCCGGAATTCCCCTGCGCCAGTTGGGCGATGCAAACCAGGGACATGCGCCCGCTCAGGATGCCAGCTCCTCCCTCAAGTGAGGGCTGGCGGTTCCTTCCGGCCTAACGACGTTGAATTGCCGGTAGAAAGCGATCCTGATCGTATTCGGCAAGGAACGCACCGACGACCGTCGTGCAGGCTTTGCGTTTTCCGAATGCGGTGGGAACTGATGTCTTGGAGAAAGGTCCGGCGGACGACTGGACTATTGCCCGCAGAAGGCTGGCGGCAAAAAGCCATTCACACCGGAAAAAAGATGGCGGAGAGGAAGGGATTCGAACCCTCGAGACCCTTCCGGGCCTACTCCCTTAGCAGGGGAGCGCCTTCGACCACTCGGCCACCTCTCCGGTTCGTTCCGTTTAGAGGCGGACGCTTTGGGACGCAAGCCCTTTTTGGCCGCAGGCGGCTGTTTTCCACGCCGGGTGGGCACCTGCGTTCTCATGGGATCGCGCAGCCGCCGGGACAGGAATACAGACCGGCTTTTAGCTAAAATCAGGACAGTTTTGTGGGGGCTCCGTTTACGGTGTTGGAAGATCCGCCGGGACAGATCCCACACAAAAAGGCAATTTTCACATGCTTGTCACGGAAGGCATGCACCACTCGGGGGCAATCGGGTTGACGGTATAACAACGGAACATTGCTGTTGCGCGGGTTCGCGAGCTTGCGAGTGTGGCGAGTAATACGAAGCAGCGCCGGCAAGCGGCTGACGGATGGAACCATTGATAAACCAATTCATTGGTACATTAACGCAAGGTGGATGAAATCACACCGGCATCGCGGAGCGGCGGGAAGTGTTCGTCAAACCTCGCGGCGAGCCGGGCGGCATGCTGAAGACCAGGGCGCAGGCTCCCAGATGAAAACGAAACGTTCCGGATGAATATTACCCTGCCTGCCCCTTTGCAGATGCCCGAAACTCTGAGGAAGGCTTGCTGATCTCATGCATCTGCCGACCTTTCATGACAAAGCTGTGCGTGTCTTCGCAGACGGATTGGAGAAGCAGGCTCTCTTGACGAGAGCTTTCTCCCCTTCCCTGCCCGGCGCACGCGGGTGTAAAGCCGGCCGGTGGACTACCAATCGTGACGCGGACAACGGGTTCCGCGGGCGGTTTCAGATAACAACAAAACTTCTGCAGAATGCGGAGGGTATATAAGTGCACATCAAACACATCGACCCGGCCAACATGAAAGGCCTGTCAGGGCAGCATATTCAGGAACTCGACGCGTTCCTCAAACACACGTCCGGTGTTCTGCGCCCCGGCATGCCACTGTTCGACCGTGTGGTCTTCACCTCCCCGCGTGCGGATGGGGACCACATCCCCAAAATCGGCTATGTGGGCAAGGGCAGCTACATCCAGGATGTGATGGCCGGACAGTTCGGCGCCGATTTCGCGTCCGCGATCCGCAACCAGGATCCGCGGTTCGATGCCGCCGTAGCCGGGGGCTTTGCAAGGGCTGCCCAGGGTCACCGCGTTTGCGAACTGGTGGAAATGGAAGTCACTCCGCCCGGTGCCCTCAAGGGTATCCCGGTCAGCTATTACCGGCTTATCGACCGTCTCTGGCTGGGTGCGCCCAGCCCGGTGCTCGTCAATCTGACGCTTCCGACGCTGACACAGTTTCACGAACTTCAATTCTTGCAAGATAAAGAACATCTCTGGCGGAATTGAACAGGAACATGTCATCCTGGCGTCTGTCCGGCGGAAGATTGAGCCACCTGGTCGCATAGGGGTAGGTGTGTAGCGCGCCGTAGACCTCGCCCAAGGACTTGCCCACCCTGTCGGCCCGCGCCAGCCCGACGCTGGCAATAGCCGCCCGCCAGGTCACGAAGCCCAGATAGAGGTTCATCCTGGAGATGAGCGCCAGACGTTCGAGGGACTTTCGCGCCGAGGCGTATCCCGGGACGTTCAACGCATCGCCGGAATAGATCACTTTCCCCTTGATCTTCAGCATCGGCGGACATTCCCAGGACGGGTCGACCGGGAACTCGCTGCCATAGATGCGCGCAAGCTGCATCCGGTGATAGTTCAGGTAGTCCATGCCCCCCGTGTCGAAGAGCTGGCTGCAGTAAAACGAAACCGGTTCGCCGTCGGCCAGAGCCACGTGACAGAACCCGTTATGCTTGTTGAAGTCGAAGAAGCGGCTTTGAAAAAACGGCGTGACATCCTTGCCGGCGTTCGTCAGCAGCGGGCCCACTTCCTCGAAATCGTTGAGCACCCGAACAGAGCAACCAAGTGCCAGCAGCCGCGAACGACACGCGGAATAGGCATTTATCAACGTTGCAATGTCTTCCGGCCCCAAGGAAAGTCCCTTCGAATTTTTATGTCACAGATTGGTATAATTGCGGGCGTTTAAAAATCACAAAGATATATTTCCAACCCGAGCCCCCTGTGGAAAGCACACCTAAGGCGTCCCGCGCCGCCATTCCGGCTACAAAATCATTTCAATTTGCTCTGCGGAACCGGAATAATTTGAACTGATCCACCTTGCCGCGAGGGCAACGGGCGTGGTGACCGGGACCGATGCTCCGGCCACGAGGAGAGCATCGGCAGATGGCCGGTCAGCGTTCGAATCGGCGACCGGGCATACCTTGTTCAAGCTGACGCTGGCCGGCGGCGGGGTCAACCAGCCACCACTTGCAAGGACCGCAGGATGCATCCGCCGGACGTTCAAGGGTCTGTGAACCATAAAACCGACACAGTGTTCGGCCTGGGATATACAGGGAACTGCCGGATACAGGGGGGCATCGATGGAATTTGCAGAGCGCGCAAATATCAACCATCTGATCGCCGACCGCTTCCCCTGGCTGTGCGCGATCTGGCTGCATGTTTTCGTCTTCGCAGTTCTGGCCAGCCAGGCGGTACGAGAGCTGTCCATTCCCTCAGCACCCGAACCGATGACGGTGGAAATCGTCGTTGAGCCTCGCCTTCTCCCGTCGGAGGAGCTTTCGGCGTCGAGCAGCCCTGAAACGGATAATGCAGCATCGGCAGTGCCGGAAGCCGCCGAACAAGCGGCCCTCACGCCTGACACTTTAGGAACGGAAACGGTTCCGGCCGATCCGGAGGCAGAGAGCGTGCCGCAGGGAAAAACGCCGGACACCGGTTGGGTAACCGCGACAGGATATTACGCAAGCGATGTCTTGAAGGATCCCCGATCGTTACAGGCCCGGCAGGCGCTGACGCAGGTGACGGGAGACGACAGGATTGAGCAGCTTTGCGCGCTCGAGGCCATGGAACAGGTTCGCCACACGCTCCCCGAATTCCGTCCGACGCGGCTCATGCCGCATGCACGGCGCAATTCGTTCCGGAAAGAAAACGTGGTGTTTGCTCCGGCGGCTGCACTGCGGAGCAATCGGATCTGGTATGAAATCGCCTATAAATGCCAGCTGGATGGCAGCGGATCGGCGATCACGGCTTTTGAATATGCGCTCGGCGCGCCGATCGTCCGCGCGCAATGGGACGAGCTCGGCCTTGCCCCGATCCACTGACCGGTCAAACGCTTCACTGAAATAGTCACAATCCTGACGCGGCGGGAAAAGCCGCTGCGTCAGAACAAGTCGGGCAATGGAATAACCGTAAGGCAGGCAGCCTTGACCGGCCTCAATGCATCGAAAGCCATTCACGAGCCGAACGCTGAGCTGCGGCAATCTCGGCTGGGCTCATTTCGCCGGAGATTTCCTTGCGGTAGCGGGCGGCATCGTCATTGCCTTTCAGGGCAGCGATGTTGAACCACTTGTGCGCGGTAACCAGATCGGTGCTGCCGTGCCGGCCGCAAGCGCTGTCCAGACCCATCTGGAACAGGATGTCGGCGGTAACAGGCTTTTCGCCCATGATGGCCATGTCGGCCGAATGCATTTCAAAACGAGCCATGATGCTCCCCTTTTCAATCTCTGTAAGACTTCCCTAGAAACGCAAGCTTTTGCGAAGCTTTCCCTGTCGTTTCTTGACAACTACTTGATCAGTTACGGTTAAATAGCCGGTTAAAATGTAAGTTTAACGTAATGAGAATAAAAATTTAAATAAGTCTGAAATTCACATTACGGTAAGCATGTGATTTCGATTTTCCCTTATAAATCAGTGGCATTAGCTGAAAAATCGACAGATGGGATCAAGGTTTTGTTCACCATGGAATCGTTTGCTCACAAAAATGGCCGGCTTTCCGTCAATCGCGGCAGCGGCGTTATGCTCCTTCCTGCCTGGCCGCACGGTTCCTAGAAAAAAACTGCGGTGCTGACGTAGGGAGACGGGTTTCCAGTCAAATGGCAAAGTTATACCTTCCCTTTCCGTAAACGTAAGACTAAGCGTATCGGGAGGAAAACGTGCTGAAATCCTTATTGACCACTGTCGTCATCGCGACGGCCTTGATGGCACCATCCGGGGGCCCTGCGCTTGCGGCAGACGCCACTGGCGACTGGATGCGTGCGAACGGGGCATCAAAAATCAGGATTGCACCGTGTGGCGGTGCGCTCTGCGGCAAGCTGATCTGGCTTCGCGATCCCCGCAAGGATACGAAAAACCCGGATGCCGCAAAGCGCGGCAGGCCGCTGCTCGGGGTGCAGATCGTGCAATCGATGCAGCCGACCGGCAAGGACGGCCAGTGGAAAGGCAAGGTCTATAATGCCGAGGACGGCAAGACCTATACCGGTTTCATCGCGCTGACAGGCGCGGACAAGCTGAAACTCGAAGGCTGCGTCATGGGCGGGCTCATCTGCAAGGGGGAGACCTGGTCCCGCGTCCAATAGACCGCAACCATTCAGGTCTGACCGCCAGATCCTCGCGATCTGGCCATCGCCCCGTCGCAATTGCCGGTAAAGATTGCCATGCAATTCCACCAGCACTGCGGCGGGGTAAATTCTTGCATATTTTCAGGTCTCATCTTTCGCAAACCAGATCTCTCGGAAAACTTGTCCGGGCCAGCCTGGTCATTTCGAGCGTTCTGTTCGCGGGCGGCACCGCCTTGGCTGCTCCCGATATCACTGGCACATGGCGGACACCGGAAGGGGCGGTGATCCGGATCACCGACTGCGGCAAGGTCCCTTGCGGCAAGATCGTCGATTTCAAGCCGCCGAGTGGCCATACGGTCCAATCGACGCGTGACGCCAACAACAAAGACGCCTCCAAACGCAACCGCAAGGTTCTCGGACTGACAGTGCTCTGGCGCATGAAACCGGAGAGCAACAGCTGGAGCGGCCGCGTCTACGATCCGCGACGCGGTTTCAGCGCGAATGCCACCATCCGCAGGACCGGCGGCTCCGAACTGGAAGTCCAAGGCTGTGTGCGCGTGGTGTTCAATGTCTGTGAGAAAGAGATCTGGCGGAAGGTCAACTGAACCGCGCAGGTGTTGCGGCTGCCTGAATTCAGCCGACAGCCTTCTTCCCCTCAGACCAGCATCTTCTTGTAGCCGAGATGACTCTGGTCGTAGCCAAGGCGTTTGTAGAAGAGATGCGAACCCTCGCGCTCCCGGTTGGACGTGAGCTGCAGCAGACAGGCATCCGCCTGTCTGGCGAGTTCCTCGGCCTTGTCCATCATCAGGCGGCCGACACCGGTTCCGCGCTGGTCCTGGCGCACATGCACACTCTCCAGTTCCACCCGCGGGCGGCCCTGGAAGGCGATCCCCTTGAGGAAATGGATCTGAAAGGTGCCGATCACCTCCTCGTCCTCATTCACGGCCACATAGATG
This sequence comes from uncultured Roseibium sp., assembly GCF_947496995.1. Lineage (GTDB taxonomy): Bacteria > Pseudomonadota > Alphaproteobacteria > Rhizobiales > Stappiaceae > Roseibium. Next base: position 1,743,631 of record NZ_CANMFD010000001.1, on the reverse strand, counting down.
TCGGCTTCCGGCGCGGCGCACAGGGCGTCGAAGGCTGGGCGGTATGCCTGCCAGCTGGAATGTTCCTTGTCCCGGCGCACGCTCGTGGCGCCCGCATTGATGACCGCAACGATCTCGCGAAGATGTTCGGGGCGGGCTTTTTCGATCCTGATTGTCTTCGACATGATGATCCGACTTCTGAAGCCCTGAGGCTGGATTGAAAATGACCGGCGCGGGTCCCTACCGGCATATCGGGCTGGAGGGATCAAGCTCCGCAACGCCCCACCAGGTGGTTCGCCAGCCCTGTGGCCGCAAAAGATGCGGCCAGGAGCCGGTCAGATAGCGCGCGGAAACAGGCGCCTCCGCCAGCCAGAACGCATTTCTCGCAAAACGGACTTCCGCCGTCTCACCCGGCTCGTGCTCGCTCTCCTCCCAGACAAAGAAACACTTGCCGCGCGGCTCGGTTCTGGCCGGAATTGCCTTGGTGACGACCCGGGCATCGGGGAAGAGCACACGCAGGTTTCCACCCGTGTAGCCGTCTTCGGCAATCAGCGTGGCATTTGCGGCCCCCAGGCCGCTGAGCGGTGCTTGCAGGTCCGCGTAGGGCTTCATGTGCCGGCATTTGCCGCCGCACCAGAACCGGTCGGGAGCGAGAATGCCCGGCACACGGGCGAAAAAGGCGACAGCCACCAAGGCCAGCACGACGCCACCGAGCCAGCGCCACTGGCTGCGGAAGCCGAACCGCTCGAGATCGGCGAACAGATAGACCGGCAGGAGGAGCAGCAGCGGGTGCATGTGCCGTTCCTTCACATAGGTCGCGCCGGTCACGAAGATCAGCAGCGCCGTCAGGAGGATCATGAACAAAACCGTGCGCCCGCACAGCCTGGCAACATCGCTCACCTGCGGCCGGAGCGGTTGTTTACGACCCAGATAGCGCGGCCAGAAGACAAGCAGCAGCAGTGGGACCAGCGGTACGGAGAAGCCGATCAGCCCGAAGACAAGTTTGCCAAGCCCCTCGCCTGCCCTTGCGATATGCGAGGTTTCCGCCGTGACGCCCATGGTCTGGGATACCGAAGACAACAGCGTCAGGCCTTCGCTTGCGATCCACCACGCATAGGGGCTGTAGACGAGCGCGGCCGCCAGTGGGACAAGCAGAAGTCCGGCAAGGCGCAGCCTCGAGCGCCATTGACCATCGCTCAAGGCAGCCAGGAACAGGGCCAGCACGAAGAGAGGATAGGAATGTTTGCCGAGCAGGCCGGCGCCGACGCTGAGGCCGAGGAGAAGGTAAAAGCCCAGCCTGCCCGTCTCGAGAGCCTTGACGAACCAGAAGGCACTCGCCGCGCAGGCGGCGGTCAGCACCACCGTATGGGTGACGCCTTCGTGCAGGTTCCAGCCAAATTGGTAATAAAGCGAATAGGAGAAGACACAAAGGGCCGCAAGACGCGGATCGGCGATTGCCTTGCGCGCGATCAGAAACAGGAACAGTGCGGCAAGCGAGATCAGCCCGTATTTTACGGAAAGCGCGGCCTGCACTGTCGGTCCGAAGACCTGCTGGGCCGACCACAGCAGCCACTCATACAGTGGCGGCTGGCGCAGCATGTAGCCCGGTTCCAGCGTCTGGACGAGCACGTTCTCGAACATGTCGTCGGTGCCCAGAACAGGCGTCGACAGAGCGCGCAGAAGCAGATGCGCCAGGCCCCACGCGGCAACGATACCCCAGACACCGAAAGGCGTTGCGTAAAAAGGCGTTCTGGCGGGAAAGGTCTGTCCGGCGGAAGTCATGAGCCCCGAAGCATGCTGAAACGTCTTCCAGCCGTTTAGCGCATTTGCAGGAGGTTTCCTAGATCAGCCTGCGTCCGCTCGAACGCAGACTGATCCGGTTTTCCAAATCAGCCGAGCCGTTTTCCTTCGCATGAAGCCGATCAGACCCTAGTCGAGCCCGATCTTCTTCTTCAGCATGTCGTTCACCGCCTGCGGGTTGGCCTTGCCCTGGGACTGTTTCATCACCTGGCCGACGAACCAGCCGAGAAGGCCGGGCTTGTCTTTCGCCTGCTCGACCTTTTCCGGATTGGCGGCGATGATCTCGTCAACGATGGTCTCAATCGCGCCCAGGTCAGTCACCTGCTTCATGCCGCGCTCTTCGACGATTTTCGACGGGTCGCCGCCTTCGGTCCAGACGATCTCGAAGAGGTCCTTGGCGATCTTGCCGGAAATGACACCTTCCTTGATGAGATCGACGATCGCGCCGAGCTGATCGGCGGAAATCGGGCTTTCGGAAAGGTCCTGGCCTTCCTTGTTCAGGCGGCCGAAGAATTCGTTGATCACCCAGTTGGCGGAAAGCTTGGCGTCACGGCCCTTTGCGACATCCTCGAAGAAGTCTGCGGACGCCTTTTCGGCCACCAGAATGTCGGCATCATAGGCGGTCAGGCCGTAGTCGCCGATGAAACGGGCCTTCTTGTCGTCCGGCAGTTCCGGCAGATGTTTGGCGAGTTCGTCGACATAGGCTTGCGTGAATTCCAGCGGCAGCAGGTCCGGATCCGGGAAATAGCGGTAGTCATGCGCTTCTTCCTTCGAGCGCATGGAGCGGGTCTCGCCTTTTACCGCGTCGAACAGACGGGTTTCCTGGTCGATCTCGCCGCCATCTTCCAGGATCGCGACCTGGCGGCGGGCTTCATATTCGATCGCCTGTCCGACGAAGCGGATGGAGTTAACGTTCTTGATCTCGCAGCGTGTGCCGAACGCACCGCCCGGCCGGCGCACGGAGACGTTGACGTCCGCCCGCATGGAACCCTGGTCCATGTTGCCGTCGCAGGTGCCGAGGTAGCGCAGGATGGTGCGCAGCTTGGTGAGATAGGCCCTGGCTTCGTCCGCGCATCTGAGATCCGGCTTGGAAACGATCTCCATCAGCGCGACGCCCGAGCGGTTCAGATCGACGAAGGACATGGTCGGATGCTGGTCGTGCAGCGACTTGCCGGCGTCCTGCTCCAGATGCAGCCGTTCGACACCGATCTCGACCTGCTCGTCCGGCATGTCGAGCAGGACCTTGCCCTCTCCGACAATCGGCTGCTTGAACTGGGAGATCTGGTAGCCCTGCGGCAGGTCCGGATAGAAATAGTTCTTCCGGTCGAAAACGGATTTCAGGTTTATCTCCGATTTCAGACCAAGACCGGTACGGATTGCCTGACGCACGCATTCCTCGTTGATAACCGGCAGCATGCCGGGCATGGCCGCATCCACGAGGCTGACATTATCGTTCGGATCCTTGCCGAATTCGGTCGAGGCACCGGAAAAGAGCTTGGCCTGGGACGTCACCTGGGCATGAACTTCCATGCCGATCACGATTTCCCAATCGCCGGTCGCGCCCTTGATGAATTTCTTCGGATCGGGTGTGCGTACGTCGACAAGCGTCATGTTCGTCAAAAATCCTGTTCTATTCTTGCCTGCGCCTGTTCCGGCAGCGGGGGAAGTATTGCTGCGGTGCGCTTTTTCAGCGGAGTGAGGCTCTAGCACTCTAAAATCGATCAACTTTTCGCCCTCCGATCGTTTCCGATCAGAGGTCTGATGATCTAGTCGGGAATTGCCCTGCCTGCAAGGTTTTCCTTATCCGGATGAGCAGGTTTGCCGAGTTTTACGGGCTTCCGCACGAGGGTTCAAGGAACCTCGGACAACACATGCCGATTTCAGTCCGCTTCGGACGCTTCGTCAGGAGATGCCGGATGCGGCGCGTTGCCCGTGCGCATGATGAAGCCGATGAGGACCGCCACGGCCTGATACAGCTCGACCGGAATTTCCTGGTCTATCTCGATCTGCGACAGGGCCTCGGCCATCATCGGGTTCTCTTCTATGGGAACTCCGGCCTGGCGCGCGATCTCCTCGATCTGTTCGGCAATCGTGCCCTCACCCTTGGCGGTGACCTGCGGTGTGCCCTCATTGTCGTAATGAAGGGCGACGGCGAGTTTCTTGCCGGGACTGTCTTTTTTCGTCACGCGTTTTTCCCCGTCAGGATTGCCGGTCGATCAGTGCGCCGTATCTTGCGGCGGTAGCGGGCGGCAGGCCGCGGATCAGTCTGAGTTCCTGCAGATCCAGACCGGCGTCCGCGAAAGCCGCCTCCATGGTGTCGCGAAGGGCGTTCAATTTGTCGAAGGTTTCCCTGCGATCGACCCAAAGACTGGTGTAAGTGCCGCCGCCGCGCAGGCTGATCGCCGCCTCGAGCGGGCCGGTCGCCGTCAGGTCTAGGGCAAACCGCAATCGCCATGCGGGTTCAGCATCGTCCTCATCGCCCTTGCCGCCGCCGTCCCGGCCGATCTGCATCTGCATCACGGCGGTCTCCTGGCCAAGCGCAAGGGGGAGTTCGAGGACCAGATCCATGGGGCGGCCTGCCGTCTGCGGACGATCGTCACCGGCCAGGCCGGAATTGACCAGTTGCGTCAAACGCATCCGGGCAAGTGTGGAATCCACCTCCTGAAGCAGGGCCTGAAGGTTCTGCGGAGCGCTTCCGGTCCAGTACCCGCTTGCGCCCTGCTGTGCCTGTCCTCGTGGCGCAACGTGCCGGGACGGAACGGCCGGTTGCCCCGCCGGACGGGTCACCTGAGCCTCCGCGCCCAGTTGCTGCAGCAAGGTCTTGAGCGACAACAGCGCCGACTTCAGATCCGGAAGAGGTTGCGGGCCGCCACCCGGCCGCATTGCCTGCGCCTCGCTGAACTGGCCGGACAGGCGCACCGCCTGTTGAAGGTCCTTGCCTGCGGATGTAGCCGGGTTCAATCTCAGCCCGAGAATCTGCTGCATGGCCTTTGCCACCGTATCCGGGAGAGAGACCTTTCCGGCCGCCTGAGCGCTCATCAGGGCCCCCACTTGCGCGAACATGCCTCCGAGGCTCGCTTGCTGCTCGGCCAGGGGCTGGCGCACCATGGCGGCGGCCTGCTGAAGCGCGCTTCTCCCGGCCGGCACAGCCTCTCCTGCCGGGGCGGCCTGCGCCGCGCGCCCGCCAGCGGCGGGATAAGGCTGCGCGGGAATGGCGCGGGAAAGCGGCGTATCGGGCAGTGCTCCCCTGACGGCGGCCCCTGCCGGAAGACCCGGCTGAGCCGTTGCTTGGGTTCCGGGCGCGGGCGCGCTACCGGGCGGTTGCGCCGGACTTCCGCCGGATGTCGACGCAAGCTGCACCGCGGCCGGCGCTGTCCCCTGGCTTCCCGTCCCGCCTTGCACAGTCTGTCCGGCACCCGGCGTCGCGCCACTGACCGATGGTGCGGCAGAAGCGGTGGCCCCGGCAGCAGGCTGGCCCGGAAGAGCGGTTTGGCCGGCTGGAGCCTGAGGGTTGGCGACTTGCGGTGCTCCCGCAGCTCCTTGCGGGACCTGTGCACCTGCTGGAGGCAGCGCCGGGGTCCCGGCGGGAGCCTGCCCGCCGGCGTTGACCTGACCTGTCGCCTGCCCCGCGGCAGGAGAAAGCCCGGGATTTGCGGAACCCGGGACAGCCGGTCCACCGGAGACCAATCCCTGAGGGGGTTGAGCCGAAACCGGTGGTGCAGGGGCTGCCGGGCCCTGTCCGGATATCACCGGCGCCGATGGTGAGAGCGTGGGAGTTCCCGCCGCGGACTGGACGGCTGCGCCTTGTGGCGCGGGCACTGCCGGAGCCTGTGGCTGGCTGCCCGATGCAGCTCCCACCTGGGGCGTCCCCACAGCCTGCAGACTGCCCGGAAGCGGCAGCTGGGTGCCCGGCAGTTGAGCGGGACGTGCGGCAACGGAGCCGCCACCCCCGGAACTATCCGGAGTGGACAAGGTCTGAACCAGATGCGTCAGGGTCGGATCGGCGCGCAGGATCGTATTGTTTGCGAGCGATGACGAAGTCCCGGAAGACGTCTGCCCCGCCACGGCGGGCTGATTTGCCGGCAGGGGTTTGAGAAGCTGATCCGACGGGGGAGCCTTGGCGGGAATATTGGCGAGCGTGATGCGGATTTCCGGCAGTTGCTTGCTGCCCGATACCGTGACCGTGACATCCGCGCCCGGAGGAAGCGGAGCGGATGCACGCAGCTCGATCCGGGCGTCCGCCGTTGCCAGCCGGATGACTCCGCCGGGCAGGTTTGCCTCCACCCTTGCCTTTATTTCCGTACCCGGCTCCAGCCCCTGGGTGGAAGCGCTGCCTGCGGCTCCCTGGGCTATCGGCAGCGCCGTCACCGTTTCAACCATCACACCGTCCCCGGGTGTTTCACACTATCTGAGAATCGAGAGAACCGAGTATGGCCGTTTTGGCAATGCTTGCCCAGACTTGACGCTGATCAAGGATAAGGCCCTGCGGATCGGGCAGTTTCTCACTATCAACCGGGAGAGGCCGGATGCAGCCGGTTCGGCCGGCAGAGGAGAGCGAACGTGAACTGGATGGAGCGCCTCAAGGAGCGCGCGGAACTGATGGGCCAGATGATCGAGACGATCGGAGCCATGGACAATGGCCCTGCCGGTGCGCAGGCCGACCGGGTCCTTCGCTCCGCCGCCCTCCGGTGCGTCAGATGCAAGCATACCGAAGCCTGCCGGCAGTGGCTGGCAGATCATTCGGGAGGCGCCGAGAAGGCCATGGCGGACTGCCCGAACGCCTCTCTGTTCAACAGCTTGAAAGAACACTAGGGTCCGGACTTCGATCCCGCATCCGCAGACGGCAGGACCCTGGACCTCAGGTCCGGTGCCTTCTTTTTTGCAGCCAATACGCCAGACCACCGGCCAGCAAGCCTCCCGCAAACCGAAACGGAAACATTGCCAGCGCGCCGGCATCCTGCGAGATCGGCAGCGGCAATTGCAGCATTCCGACCGCAGCTTCCAGAATCAGGGACAAGGCAGCCGCGGCAAAGCCCGCAATCCAGAGCTTTTGTGGCTGATCCGCACGCCATCCCAGATAGACGCCGATAATAAGTGCAAACGGATTGAAAAGACCCGATAGTCCAAAGAGATCGAGCCATGTGTCGGAGAGCATCGTCATGAAGTCCTCTTACAGTCGGCAAAACGAAAAAGCGAGGCCTTTTGCCTCGTTACGCATCCGGAGCGCGCGACAAATTGTTACAGTATTTCCATGTTTATCTTGGACCAATAGGTCAAATTACAGCATTCCCCGACGAAATTCGTTGAGATATATGAGCATTTCCAACAACATGAATGGGTACTCACCTTATTATTTGCCATTTTATTTTCCAGATAGTTGTGCTAGCTTCGTTCAAGGAAGCAAATAATACGATCTGCTTTTATCCAGAACTTTATCTATTAGATAAGATTTAATCCTCATGACATTACTTACATCTATAGAAGCTGACGATCCTACCGTTGAAGATTTGAGTAAATCAGGTCGCAGACTTGCGATCCATTGCGATTGCTGTGGCCGGTTCCGCTATATGAACGCACTCAGATTTTCCGGCGACAAAAAGGTCTCGGCGCTGAGCAAGACCCTCACCTGCGGCACCTGTGGCTCAAGTGATGTCAGGGCAGTCGCCGTCTCCCGAAATCCCGGCAACGGCTATTGGCCGGCGGAATTCAGCTGAGCGGTGCAATTGTCACGCCTTAGGGTGACCTTCCCCAAATACAATTTGCACCTTTGAACGTTGCACAGTCCCCTTCGTGCATGGTAATGGCATTTCATCCATTTGAGAGGCTTTATGCGCGGATTACGCGAGACCCGGTAATACCCGGCTGAACACAGCCGGGCGATACATATCAGCACCGCATGCGAAATGCTGCGGTGACTGCGGATTTGTATTCGAAACCGGACTACCCAATCTCAATGGACATTTCCAAAGCTGAACAGCGGGTGCTTCACCTGTTGGCTCAAGGCGGCTGCATTCTCGTGGAAAAGGACGAGAACGGTCGCATCATCAAACACGCTACCGTTACGCGGGATGGATGGTACTGGGGAGGCTGCTCCCAGCGGCTGTTCCGCAAACTGAAGTACAACCGCCTGATCGCGTCCAGAAACAGCGGACCCTACCAGATCACCCAATTGGGGCTGAGGCGGGTACGGTCGCAGCCGGACAACCGGTGAGCGGACGCAATCACGCCAACGATACGAAAAATGCGCGCCGGGCTTCCGGCGCGCATGAATTTCCTCACCCATCAGAGCGCCACCCGCTGTCTTATTCCTCAGGCCCGAGGTAGTCGGACTGGTCGCCCAGGAGGTACCGCGGGCCCCGGCCGTGCCGGGCGGCGGCATCACCAGCGTTGTACAACCGGCAGCTTTTCAGAGACAGACATCCACAGCCGATACAGGCGTCCAGCTTGTCCCTGAGCGCCTTCATGCGCTCGATCCTCCGGTCCAGGTGGCTGCGGAACTGCCGGCTGATGCGTGTCCAGTCCGCCTTCGTGGGAGCCCTGCCGTCCGGAAGCAGCTTCAGTTGCTCGGCGATTTCGGCGATGGAAAAGCCGAATTCCTGCGCCACGAGAACAAAGGAAAGACGTCGGATATCGGCGCGCATAAAACGGCGCTGCCCCCCGGAATTGCGGGTCGGGTGGACGAGGCCCTTTTCTTCATAGAACCGGATGGCGGATACCGAAAGGCCGGTGCGGTCCGCCAGGTCGCCAATGGTAAGATCTCCGGCTCTGACGGGTTTTTTCAAAAATCCTGACCTCTCCTCTTGACCTCAACTTAACTTGAGGAATTATCTCAGGTGTCCTGATTGAGTCAAACCCTGAAAGGACATCTCATGAGCAGCGCATTTCTGGAACATGTAAACGTTACGGTGAGCGATCCCGCTGCGACCGCGAAACGGCTGGGAGACTGGTTCGGCTGGAGTATCCGCTGGAAAGGCGACAGCCTCGGCGGCGGGACGACCTATCATATCGGCAATGACAGCAGCTATGTCGCCGCCTATTCGCCCGCCGAGCCGCCGAAGAAATCAGACGCCGTCAGCTACCACATCCATGGCGGGCTCAACCACATCGCGGTGGTCGTGGACGATCTGGACGAAACGGAAGCGCGCATCAAGGCCGGTGGCTACGAAACCAAAAACCACGCCGACTACGAGCCTGGCCGGCGGTTCTATTTCCACGACGATGACGGCATCGAATTCGAAGTGGTCAGCTACGCAACCTGAAGCCGGGCCATCGCCTCCCACAGAAGGTCCCGGCGGTGCCTGAGCACCGCCGGGCACTCATCACCGAGGCGCCATGCGGATGGCGCCGTCCAGACGGATGGTTTCGCCGTTCAGCATGTCGTTTTCACAAATCGATCTGACGAGCTGCGCATATTCGGCAGCCCGGCCGAGGCGGGAGGGGAACGGTACCTGTTGACCGAGCGAGTCCTGCACTTCCTGCGAAAGGCCGAGCAGCATCGGTGTTTCAAAAATACCGGGCGCGATGGTCATCACCCGGATGCCGGATCTGGAAAGATCGCGTGCGACCGGCAATGTCATTCCGGCGACACCCGCCTTCGAGGCCGCGTAAGCGACCTGGCCGATCTGGCCGTCGAATGCGGCAACGGAGGCGGTCGATACGATCAAGCCCCGTCCGCCGTCAGCGGTACACGGCTCGAGTTCCGCCATGCCGGTCGCTGCGATCGACAGGCAGCGGAACGAGCCGACCAGATTGACCGCGATCACCTTCTCGAACATGTCCATCGGATGGGCTTCGCCCCGCGACGTCGTCTTGGCGACCGGTGCAATACCGGCGCAATTGACCAGAATGCGTTCCTGGCCATGGGCGGCGCGGGCCGCTTCGAAACCGGCCTCCACGCTGGCCTGGTCGGTCACGTCGACATCGGCGAACAACCCTCCGATGTCAGCGGCCACTGCCTGTCCCTGCTCCCCATTACGGTCAAAGAGGGTTACCTTGACACCTTCGGAGGCAAGCATGCGGGCCGTTGCCGCTCCGAGGCCTGAGGCACCGCCGGTAACGATGGCCGAAAGAGTTGAATCCAGATTCATTTTTCGCCTCCACAATCCATTGAAATCAATGGTCTAATTCTTTTCCATTGACGAATAGGTCAAATTTTCGAGCAAGGTGACCGAGATTGATCCTCCGGTCAAGCATGTTTGCATCCCGTCGGGCGGATCAGTGGGCCAGGACGACCAGATCGAGCGGTTGCGGAATGCCCGCCACATTTGCGCCGGGCCTCTCCTCGATCAAAGGCACCTGCAAGCCTTGCGCGCGGGCAAGTTCCCAGGTGGCCCTGTCGGTCAAGGCCTTGGTATGCTGGGCCTTGTTGGCGTCTTCCAGTTTCGCCGCCCGGTTGACCGCATCGCCGATGACGGTGAACTCCAGCCTGGACTTCGAGCCGATCACCCCGGCAGTGACCTTCCCGGCGGCAACCGCCGTGCCCACCCTCAGAGAGCCGGGCCAGCCGGCGGCGGAAAACCGGTGTTGGCCGGCATCGACAGTTTCGATCAGGCGCGTGGCCGCCCGCAGTGCGTCGGCGGCAAACGTGGTCGACGGTTGGATGGCGCCGAAGGTGGCCAGGATACCGTCCCCCAGAAACTTGTCGACACGTCCCCCCTCCTGATTGATCACTTCCACCACAAGGTTCTGATACTCCGCAAGGACAGCCAGAACGGTCTCCGGAGGCAGTCCGGCGGATGTGGCGGTGAAGCTCCGGATGTCGGCATAAAGGATCGCCGCCTCCCGCAAGTTGCCCTCCCCGGCCTGCAGTTGCGTATCCGCTCCGGTAATCGACGCGGCGACTTCAGGTGCGAAGAACCGGCGCAGGTCCATCGCCGCCGCATGGTCGCGGGTGGCCTCGAAGAGCATCGACCGCCCCCGGTAGAGTGCGACGGAAAGGATGATCGTCACCGCGAAGATGACCATCGTCTTGTCGAGCTCAGCCCCGATCAGGATCGTGTTTCCGGTCAGATACTCAACGTAATTGCGGGTCACCCGCATATGGTCCATGTCCGCCAGAACCGCATAGAAAACCAGTCCGAGCCAGCCTGCGACGGCCGCCAGGCCCGTCGTCAGAACAAAGCGCGGGTCGAACCTGAGCGCCCGCAGGGCAATAAAAATGAACACATACATCAGGGTCGGCGTCTTGAGATAAAACGTCGGGTGCTGGCCGTATTGAATGTGGAAGGAAAATATCAGCCCGACCAGCAGCGCCATGTCGACACCGATCGAAACCAGCAGATACCAGTTCGGCAGCTCGAACCTGTAGGAGAGAAACAGCCGCAGCACCGTGAAAAGAAAATAGATGCCAAGAGCGATAGGCACGAAATTGAACCCGGCGGAGCCTTCCGCCCTGGGCGCAATCGCATAAAGGCTCGAAAAGAACAACACCAGGCCCAGCTGGACCCAGCCGATCAACCGCTCTGACGTCGCCTCGTTGGATCGGATTTCCGCGCGCACCCTTGCCGGTATTCCGGCATCCGGCGGGCCGCCACGGAAAATATAATACAAGGTGTCGCGGTAAGAGCTCATGGGTATCCGGTCCGGAGCCCCCGACGCTCACAAGAACGCGGGTTGATTTGCATGAAGACGTGGAGTTTCAACTTTCAAACCGGAATGTGCAACACGCGGGCGGGTAAATTGACCGTCGCGTGAGATCACTCCCGTGACAACATGTCTTGGGAAACTGACGCCCGGATCAACAGTCTTCCCGTGGCTACCAGCCGCCCTGCAGGCGCATCTGTTCGGTTTTGCTGACCAGTTCGCTTTGGCGCCGGCATCCGGATTTCGACAGGGCGGCCTTGATCTGGTTCCGCACGGTATAAATGCTGACCTGGCGGTTCTGCGCGATCTCCGCGAGTGTCAGCCCGTCGGCGAGCAGCAGCGCGGACTGGGCTTCTGCCTGGCTGAGACCGAAAGCCGTCTGCATCATTTCCTGAATGGAGACCTGGCTGACATCCTTCTTGATTGCAATCAGGATGGTCGTGATCGATTTTGTCAAAAAGCCTGCAAAAGGCGACCAGTCCAGTTCGCCCATGCGCAGTCCCATAAGACGGCAGGTCCACCCCTGTCCCCGTCCGTCGGTAAGACGCCAGCTCTTGAAGATGTTTTGATTGCCCTTGAGCTGAAGCCGGCAAAGAGTTGCGAACTGCCTTTGATCCTCTTCGGAAGAGAACTTGAGACGGCGATTGAACCCGCTGCCCACCGGCGTTCCCCTGTCCAGCATCTCTTGCGCAACGTCGCACGCGTGGTGGATCGTCATGGTGGGATCCACGACGAATATCGCCGTATCCGCACCGAGCATATGATGCTCGGCCGCCCATTTCTCGAACGACAACCCTGAGATGGTGCGACTGATTTCGAGCGACTGGCGGATAACCGGCGTCAATGCCTCACACAGACGAAGCCATTCCCGCTCGTATTTGTCGCGATCCTTGGCCCGCAAATTTCCGCCTATGAGGACCATCCGGCCTGAATCGTTCGCAAGCATCGATCCGCCGCCGCCGTAGATATCCTCCTGCGGCCGGATGATGTCCGCGTAAAACCCGGTTTTCTTCAGCCTCTCCGGCGCGCAGAGCTGATCGGCGGAAATGGACGCACCGACCGCGCATTTTTCAAAATTCGCCGCGAACGGGTTCTTGTCGGCATAATGGGTTTCATAAAGCTTCACAAATTCCGGATCGTAGCCTGAGGCATAGGCAAGCGGAGCTGCTTTGGTCAGTTGGTCAAAGCCGATGAGCTGGGTGCACACCCGCGTACCGATTGCCTGTCCCATTTCGTCAAGCAACTGCTGCCAGCAATCCGGGTCCATTGCCGCGGCAACGGCAATGTTCGAGAGGTGAAAATATTTTTCCGCAGCAACGCCCAAGATTCCCCCAAAGCCCCGATGTTAAATATTCTGGCGGGTCCAGTTAGCTCGACTCCACCCCTTCGATTGATGGTTTTGTTGCTGGATAGTCCAAATGGACCATGCACCTAATGTATACACCCTGTAAACAACTATTGATCGTATTGGGCTGCTGTTCGGAGCAAATTTTCGAGTTTCGGTGAGCAGTTTCCCGGTTGCGCTTCAGGGATTCCCGCATTCCTGCAACCGGCATTCGATCAATTTTTTAGCTGTAGTGTTTTTTTTGGGCGGCCGTTTGGGCCGCCCTTTTTTTTGCAATCGATCGCATCGAACAAGGCTCCGTTGAGGCTCGCAACGATGCGAAGTTGCCAAGCCCGGTCTTGGTTCGGGAAGGTCATTTACTCCAGCGCGTGGGAGCGCGGGCTCTCTGACAATGTTCTGGACGAACCATTCATTATCCTGCGAACGGCAGGTTTGTTCAGTCTCTAGGCTTCATCAGGCTATGGCACACCGCATGGCCTCTTTCTGGATGACGAACAAAGGCAGAAACGCCAATATATGGGCAGAAAGACAGCGATATCGCAGGACTTTCCGGCGAAAACCCTCAGACCAGTGCCCCTTCGGCAATCGTCCGGTTCTTCGCCAATGCGACGGAGCCGCTCGGCTCCCCTGCGCGCGACGGCCACCCTTGCGGGGACCCTCCACCCGGAAGTGTGTGAAGGAGCGAGATTGAAAATACTCCCGAAGGAACGGATGTCGGTGATACAGCCGCATTGGACAGGAAGCCTGACCCGTTCTTTTCCAGCCCATCCGTCAAGGTCACGTTTTCTACCGCCATCAGATCAAGCTCCTTGCGCGGTGGCAAAGGGATCACCCCTTCACATCCTGCTGCGTGCAGGATGCTTTTTTGACCGACAGAAGAGATGGGATCGCCGGGAGGGGCGCGACACAACCGTCACCTCCGATTTAGCTGCCGACACTGCTTTTGGAGACCGGTAACAGCACGGATCCGCGCAACGCGGCCCGTTAGGCCTGGCTTAAGGGCTGTCGATCGAGTTCCTGTTGCTCTGGAATGAGACCTGACGTCTTAGGGCAGCAGGATCATGCCCTCGCTTGCGACCAGCATGCCCGGATAGGCGTTCTGGGCGGCAAGGCCGATTTCATCGAGTTCGTCGTCCGAGCGGAGCGGATCGTGATGGAAGAGAACGGGGGTCTTGACGTTACCGGCTTTCGACAGCTCCACGGCCTTTTGCCAGGTGGAATGTCCCCACCCCTTGAAGACCGGATATTCCTCGTCGGTGAACATGGCGTCGTAGATCATGACATCCGCGTCCCGGACGAACTCCGGCAGGGCGGCATCGATCTCCGGATCTCCGTGTTCATGGTCGGTAATGATGCAGATCGATTTGCCGTGATAGTCGAAGCGGTAGCCGCAGGCACCGCCTGGATGATTGAGGCGGGTTGTCTTGATCACCAGGTCGTCGGTGCGCGGAATGGGTTCGCCTGCGGTAAAGGATTTGAACTCGACCGCTTTCAGGGTTTTGGCCGCGACCGGAAAGATCGGCGGCGACATGATGCGGCTGACGATATCGACCAGACTGGTGTCGTCCTGAAAGTGGCCCGCCCAGGCGGTTACCTCGAAATTGGGATCGTAGGCCGGCTTGAAGAAAGGCAATCCGCAAATATGATCGAGATGCGTGTGGGTGAACAGCAGATCGAATGAACGTGGTCTGCATCCGCACAGCTCCATGCCGAGGTTTCGCGCGCCGGAGCCGCAATCGACGAGCACGAGAGCGTCGCCTGCCCGGATCTCGAAACAGGAGGTTTCGCCTCCGTATCGCAATGTGCTCGACCCGGGTGTCGGGGTGGATCCCCTGACGCCCCAACAGCGAAGCGAAAATTCTTCAGCCACGTATTACTCCCTAACCGCCGGCAGCTCCCCGGCGCGCATCGGCCAGATCACGGGTCGTCCGTTCAAGCCGCAGCGCCAGTGTCCGCATGACTTCCAGCGAAATATCCGGAAATTCTTTCAGCAGTTTCAGAAAATCATCTTTCGAAACCGTTAGAACGTCCATGTTATTTGCGGCGACCAGTGTGGCAGTCCTCGGGACATCGCAAAGAATGGCTATTTCGCCGACGATGGAATTCTCCGAGACCTGGGCGACTTTCTTCTCTCCTTCCGGCGTGTGAACCAGAACATCCGCATCACCCGAGAGAATGATAAACGCGCAGTCGCCCTCTTCTCCCTGGGAACACAGGCGTTCGCCCGCCGGATATTCCGTCCTGTCACTTATAAATGCCAGAAGACGCAATTTGGTTTCATCAATACCGTGGAACAGCGGGACCTTTCGCAGGGCTTCGACTTCGGTTTCCAGTGTCATTTTTGCCTCCTGGACAGATCGTGCATATCCCGGCCTGTTCGCAATCCTGCATCAGACCGGGGTCTGCAGGCTCGCCGCGCTCCAGTATTCGCCGCCATATCGTTACCCCTTATCTGAAATGCGCCCCTGGTCCAGAATGAACCGCTGATCGAATTCGGCCGCTATATCGGCATTGGACGTCCCGAACAGGAAAGTCTTTCCAGACAGTATTTCCTGAAGACCACGGCGCAATGCTTTGTCGTCTTCGGTCGTTCCTGTGGCGATATCATCCAATATGGTGATTTTTGCATTTTTCAGAAGACCCCGGACCAATGCAATACGGCGTCGCTGGCCTGCCGACAGACGGGACCCGGACACGCCGACATGATAACCGAAGCCCGCGTAGATGATCGGACGCCGCAAGCCTGTCTCTTCCACGATCGTGCGGATGACGTCGTCGATGCGCCTGCGGGCGTCCCTGCGATCGACCCTTGCCCGGCCGAAAAGGAGGTTATCCTCGATGGTGAGCGGCGGCAGATAGACGTCCGGATCGAAGGCAACAAAGGCCGAATTATCCTTGACCACGGTCTCCAGGAACCTCTTGCGGGCCGCTATGACCTCATCGCGAAGCTCATCGGTCATGATTCCCAGACGATGCCGGGCAGGCACCAGCTTGAAGGCCAGCCCCCTGAGCCTGGACCTGTCCGCATCGGTCAGTCCCGGCCGCTGCTGCTCTGACTTGGCGATCCGCACGATCCGCTCGAATTCGGGGATTTCATCCTGGGTGATGAAGGAATACGCCCCCAGAAGTCCGCTGTCGCCGGAGACGTTGGAGAACAGTTCCAGCATGGTTTCGGCGATCTTCAAGCCAACTTTGCGCAACTTTTCGTCAAGCCCGGTCTCGGTAAGGAACGCCCTCACCTCCTCCATTTCCGGCACCTGATCCATGGTGATTTCAGGATCGGAGGGAACGGCGAAGAATAGGTTGTCGGCAAGGTTCGCACTGGCATTGAAGCGATCGGGATGCCAGAGCTCAACCAGGCCTTCGAGGGCCGGTTCATGCAGGATGCGATCTGCAAGGTTCTTGCGTACGTTCAGGATCTTTCCGGCAAATGTGTCATCCATCGACGGATCAAACCGCGACTGCAGCCCGAGGCGGTAGATGTCCTTGTCGAGCCCAACGGCTTCCAGAAGCTCCAGAGCCTTTTCGTCGAGCGTATGGATGCTGTCGGCGCCTGCTGCTTCCAGATCGTCCCAGACAGCTTCGAGGTCGTAGAGCGGGTTGCGGGTTTCCTTCGCTTCGCTGACCCGTCGTTTGTACAGCCTGAGAGCTTCGCCCTCGCGTTCGGGCAGAATCAGCGGCCTGTGACGCAGACCGTAGTAGAGGTTGTCGCGGATGGTGCCGGTCCAAACGTGGACAGCCCCGCCGACGTAGGCGATTTCGCGGCCGAGGGTCGAATCCGTCAGCTTGTCCAGATCGTGCTCCCCGATGCAGATCTTGCCCGACGAGGGCGAGACCAGCCCCGCCGCAAGCTGCAGCACTTCGGACCGGCCGGAGCCGTCTGGCCCGGCGATCGCGCAGGCTGTGCCCGCGGGAACGGTCAGGGATATTTCCATGACCTCCTGGCCGGCGGCACCGCCCGAGAAACTCACATTATCGAACTTGAGATCGCCGCTCAGCTCGGCCTTCTCGTCGCTTGTCAGCCGGTCGAGTTCGTGGATGTCCGGCGGATCGAAATTCTCGACAACCGTCTGATACTTGACGCTGACGTCCGCGGTCATCTGGTAGTAGGACAAAAGCTCCTTCCAGGGGCCTGCCAGATCCTTGTAAGCTGCGATCACCGCCAGCAGCGCACCGATGCTCAAGTTGCCCTCGATCACCAGATAGCCGCCGATCAGATAGAAGAAGAACGGCGTCAGCTGGTTCATGAAGTTGTTCAGGAACTTGATCAGGAATTTGCGGTTGAAGATCTCGTAGCGGATCCTGAAATTCTCATACAGACGATCGGATATATCGGCTGAATGCCACGCGGCAGCATCGTTGGCATGGATCTCCGCCACGCCTGTGATGCTTTCGCCCACCTTGTCGGCGATCACGCGGATGTTGCGGACCCGCTGGCGCGACAGTATGACGACCCGCTTCTGCAAATAGGGAATGACGTATCCCTGAATGGGATAGGAGCTGATCGCAGCAAGGCCCAGCAGCGGGTCCTGCATGAAGATGAACCCGATCTGGACCACCAGCATGCCGCCCTGATAGGCCGGTAGCGCGAACGCCTCGCCGATAAACCCGCCGACATCCTCGACTTCCGATGTAATCATCGGAATGATCTCGCCGGAGCTCACCTTGCGAAAATGCGGCAGCCGGAAGCGCAGGACGCGCTGGAAGAGCTCGAAGCGCAAGCGCCGCAGCATGCGCTCGCCAAGACGGCCCTTAAAAACGTTCAGATAGAATTTCAGCCCGTTGGAAACGACCACGAGACCCAGAAATGTAAAACACAGCAGAAGCAGATAGGGCACCTGATCGAAATCGAAGCCCAGTATATTCCGCGGAAAATTGTCCCCCTGAACTGCATCGTTCACAATCAGTTTCGGCAGTTCCAGCAGAACATAGACCACTGGATAAGACAGAACGGTGACCAGAAGAATGTAGATCTGTTGCCGAGCGCTATACTTCCAAATAAAGCTAAAAAGGCTTTTTTCCATCAATTCATCCAAACAGACATGGATCATATATGTGCAAGCAGATCACATCCGGTATATTAACGATCCCAATTCGTTGTGCCAGTCTGGATTAGCATTTGCCACAAGCACTTTGATAGTGTCATTTGACCGTTCCCTGTCGAAAGTTTCGTGTCAAGCCATAACGGGACGTGACAAAGGCCAATCACTTGAGACATAAGGCCTCCGGCCACTCCCTACGAAGACAGGCTGAACTGACATGAGCGATTTCGTCCGGACAAGACGCCAGGATAGCAAGCGGGTTTCCGGACCTTGTCCATTGCCGGACGGGCGAGAGCTTTGCTCGGTGGCAGCTCTGCACCGGGAACGGCCCGGCAACGCGTTTTGCCTTGCCGAAGCCTGGCAGGTTTTTGCTCGACTTCAGGCGGTGCATCGTCGTTTCTTGCACCTTTTCGGCCTGTCTAATAAGAATGTGGCTTGGGGAAGCTTTACAATTCCAGGGGCAGTATGAGTTCCAAGACGCCGAAGATACTGATCTACAGCCACGATTCCTTCGGACTTGGCCATCTGCGGCGGTGCCGCGCGATTGCTCATTCCCTCGTCGGCGATTTCGATACGCTGTCCGTGCTTATCCTTTCAGGCTCGCCGATCATCGGCAGTTTCGAGTTCCGCTCGCGCGTAGACTTTGTCCGCATTCCCGGCGTCATCAAACTGCGCAACGGCGAATACACGCCGCTTTCCCTGCATATCAACATCGATCAGACGCTGGCGATCCGCTCGTCGATCATCGAACACACGGCCAAGGTGTTCGAGCCCGATATCTTCATCGTCGACAAGGAGCCGCTTGGCCTGCGCGGTGAAGTGCTGCGCACGCTCGAGGCGCTCAAGGAGACCGACACCCGGCTGGTGCTCGGTCTGCGGGACGTCATGGACGACCCGGCGGTTCTCAAGGAAGAATGGGACCGCAAGAACGTCTACCCCGCGCTGAGGGATCTTTACGACGATATCTGGATCTACGGCCCGCAGGACATCTGCAATCCGCTTGAAGGCATAAGCCTGCCCGACAACGTTACGGACAAGCTCCGCTACACCGGATACCTGCGGCGCGAATTGCCCAATGCGGTCAAGGACGACCCGCCGCCGACACCCTTCGGCGAGGAACCTTATATTCTGGTCACCCCCGGAGGCGGGGGCGACGGCGTTGAAATGGTGGACTGGGTGATGCGCGCCTATGAAACCCGGCAGCGGCCGCTGTTTCCCGCTCTGATCGTGCTAGGCCCGTTCATGCCCGCGGCGGCGGCTGCCCAGTTCAGCGAACGGGCGGAACATTTGCGCGATGTCGAGATCATCCGCTTCACGCCCCAGATCGAGCCGTATCTCGCCCATGCAACCGCGATCGTCGGCATGGGCGGCTACAACACCTTCTGCGAGATCCTGTCCTTCGACAAGCCGACACTGATGGTGCCGCGCGTGATCCCGCGCCGCGAGCAGGCCATCCGGGCAGAACGGGCGGAACAAAGCGGTCTTCTCAAAGTGCTGCCGATCGATCGCTATCCGGATTCAGACCTTATGTCGGCAGCCTTGTCGGAGCTCCCGGACATGGCGGCGCCCTCCTCCGCCGGTGTCGACAATCTTCTCGGTGGTCTTGATGTAATCACCACCCGCGTGGGTGGGATTTTCGAAGAACAACTGGTCGATGACGGCCGTAAACTGGTCAATTTCTAACCGGCGGACCGTGCCCCTTCCGCGTCCCGCATCAAGAGCCCGTCGATGTCCCGTATTGCCATTGTGGTCAAAGGCTACCCGCGCCTTTCCGAGACCTTCATTGCCCAGGAAATTCTCGGGCTGGAACGGCGGGGCATCGGCGTCCTGATCGTCGCCCTGCGCAAGCCCTACGACCCGTTCATTCACGACCTGCACCGGCAGATTTCCGCCGAGGTGATGTATCTTCCCGAATACGTCAAGGACGATCCGGCGCGTGTCGCAAGGGCGAAACGCTGGGCCGAGAAGCAGCCGACTTATGAAGCCGCAAAAGCCTTGTTCGATGCAGATCTCGCCCGCCAGCCGAACGCGGACCGCCGCCGCCGCTGGGCACAGGGCTGCGTTTTTGCTCACGAGCTGCCGGACGATATTTCCTGGATCTATACCCATTACCTGCACACGCCCTGCTCGGCCGCCAGATATGCTGCCCATCTTTCCGGGCGCGGCTGGTCGTTTTCCGCCCATGCCAAGGACATCTGGACCAGTCCGGAATGGGACCTGAAGACGAAAATCAACGATGCTGCCTGGGGCGTCACCTGTACGCGCGTCAACGTCGAACATCTGAACGGCCTGTCCGACGACCCAGGCAAGGTGGAGCTGCTTTATCACGGCCTGGATTTCTCGGGCTTTCCGCCGCCCGACCAGGTACCGTCCCATCGGGACGGCACAGGAGAGCCGGTCCGGCTCGTCTCCGTCGGGCGGGCGGTGGAGAAAAAAGGTTATGACGATCTTCTTGCAGCGCTCGCCCGGCTTCCCGGTGACCTCAACTGGCACTTCACCCATATCGGCGGCGGCGAACTGTCGGATGCCCTGAAGGCCGAAGCCGGCAAGCTGGGTCTTTCAGACAGGATCGACTGGCGCGGGGCGCAGCCGCGCGAGGAAGTCATTTCCGCCTGTCAGAAGGCGGACCTCTTCATCCTGCCGTCCAAACTGGCTAAGTCCGGCGACCGGGACGGGCTGCCCAATGTCCTGATGGAAGCCCAGTCGATGGGCCTTTGCTGCCTGTCCACCCGCGTGTCGGCCATTCCGGAACTCATCCGGGACGGCGAGACCGGCGTGCTTGTGGCTCCCGGTGCACGCGAAGACCTTGCGCAGGCCATGGAAGGTCTCATCCGGGATCCGGCGCGGCGCAACGCGCTCGGCCTTGCGGCCTCCCGGCTGGTGCGCAAGGATTTTGCCACCGATCCGGGACTTGACCGCCTGGCGGAAAAATTCCGTAAGGTGCTCTGAGGTGCCGGGTCACCGCCTTACGCCTCAGCAAGGAACCTCATGAAGATCGCCTTTACCGCTCCGATGAAACCGCTGGACCATCCGGTGCCTTCCGGGGACCGGACAATGGGACGCCTGATCGTCAAGGCACTGGAGGCGGCCGGGCATGAGGTCACCGTTGCCAGCACCTTCCGCTCGTGGCGCAAGGAAGGGAGCACCGCCATTCAGGCGGCCGTGAAGGCGGAGGCCCTGCAGGAAGTTGAGCGGATCGCCGCCGACTGGCAAAAAACCGGCTACAGGCCGGATCTGTTTCTGACCTATCACCTCTATCACAAGGCACCCGACTGGATCGGCCCCGCGCTGGCAGAGCGATTTGCCCTGCCCTACGCCATTGTCGAAGCCAGCCGCGCCCCGAAGCGCCAGACGGACGACTGGGCTTTCGGATTTGCCGCTGCCGATGCAGCACTGCACCGGGCGGATGCGGTCGCGGCGATCCATAATGCCGACGCGGAATGCCTGGGCGCGGCCGTTCCTGACGAGCGCCTGGAGGTGCTTCTGCCGTTTCTGGATACAGCCCCCTACCGGCAGGCCTCCGAGGCCGCCAAGCCGCTGGCGGCCCTGCCCTTGAAGCTGCTTGCGGTCGGCATGATGCGCGAAGGCGACAAGACCAGATCCTATGAGGTTCTGGCCGAAGCGCTGACACAGGTGCGGGACAGGTCCTGGCAATTGACGATCATCGGCGACGGGCCGAACCGGGACCATGTGAAGAAGCTGTTCCCGCCGGAAAAGGTCGCCTGGCTGGGCGCCCTGCCCGAGGACCGGATTGCCGTTCACTATGCCCGCCACGATCTGCTCGTCTGGCCGGCAATCCGTGAAGCCTACGGTCTTGTGCTTCTGGAAGCTCAAGCCGCGGGCATCGGCATTATCGCGGGAGATACGTTCGGGGTGCCGGATATCGTTGTCGACGGCGAAACCGGTCTCCTGTCGGCGGAAGGCGATGCGGCGGGTTTCGCCGCCAATCTGGAGCGGGTGCTGGACGACCCTTCCCTGGCCGACCGGCTGGGACATGCCGCCAGCCAGCATATCGATAGCCGCCATTCGCTTGACGCCGGGGCGGGGCGGCTCGATGCCTTTGTCCGCAAGGCCGTGCAAACCTACGAAGCGCGCACGGAGACTGCCGTTCCATGAGCTTCAAGGCCTTCATCCATGTGCAGCATCTGCTGGGCACCGGCCATGTGGTCCGGGCCGCAGGTATCGGCAAGGCGTTGGCCGCCAGAGGCGTAGAGGTGACACTCGCCAGCGGCAACAGGATCCCGCCGACACTGGACACCGGCAGACTTACAATCGTCGAGCTTCCGGCCTGCAAGAGCCCGGACGCCGCTTTCAAGCGTCTTGTCACTTTGGACAATCAAGATATTGACGAGACTTGGAAATCCGCCCGCGTTAATGCATCGATTCAAGCGTTCGAAGCAGATGACTTCGATCTGCTGCTGACGGAGACCTACCCCTTCGGCCGCCGTCAGCTCGATTTCGAACTGACGCCGCTTTTGGAAACCGCCAGGGCGCGTGCAAAGCCGCCGCTGATTGCCACTTCCATCCGTGACATCCTGGTGCGCAAGAAGGAACTCTGGAAAGAGGAATGGATGGCGGATCAGGCGCTCAGATACTACGACCGTATCCTGATCCATTCCGATCCGGATTTCATTCAGCTCGCTGACAGTTTTCCCTTTGCGGACCGGGTTGCCCCGCTCGTGCGCTACACCGGCTATGTCGGTGGCGGCGCACGCCCCGCGGCGGAGGCAAGCGACGGCGAGGACGAGGTGATCATCTCCTGCGGCGGCGGCGCTGTGGCGGAAGGGCTGCTGTCGGCCGCGCTGGACGCCCGCCCGCTTTCCCGGCGCGCGGAGGATACGCCCTGGCGGGTGCTGATCGGTCACGATGTGTCCCCTGAAGCCTTTGCCGTCTATCAAGGACGCGCGGGAAAAGGCGTGATCGTCGAGCGTGCCCGCCGGGATTTTCCCGAGCTGCTGAAACGCGCCCGGCTTTCTGTGAGCCAGGCCGGATATAATACCGTACTCGATATCCTGATCGCAGGTGTTGCAGCCGTGCTGGTGCCGTTTGCACAGGCCAATGAGACCGAGCAGAGCCAGCGGGCGCAGGCGCTGGCCAACCATGGCCGCGCGATCGTCGTGCCGGAAGCGGGCCTGACCCCGGAACGGCTGGCAGCCGCTATCGACGACGCTCTTGCCCTGCCCCGCAGTCATCACCAGGTGATGCTCGGTGGCGCGGAGAAAAGCGCCGATATCCTTCTGGAAGATCTGGAGGGCCGCAAGAGATGACGCAAGACCTGCAACGTTTCAGGAACGAACTGACCGCCCATCTGGACTGGTTCGCGGAGCGAAACCGCAAGGTCCACTTCTGGTGGCGGGACGACGATGCGATTGAGCCAACCCCGGCGCTTGAGCGCATGCTCGATCTGGCCAACCGGCACGGTGTCGACATCGCCCTTGCTGTCATCCCCAAGGATGCCACCCAAGCCTTGGCTGACCGGCTTTGCAACGAGCCGCATGCCCATGTTCTGCAGCACGGCTGGCAGCACAGGAACTTTCAGCGCAAGGATCTCGGCGAAAAGGCGGCCGAACTCGGCTCGCGCCGCGATCCTCAGGAGCTGATCGGTCAGCTCGCACAGGGCAAGGCGCGGCTGGAGGATTTGTTTGGCGACAAATTCATTGCCGCCATGGTTCCGCCGTGGAACCGGATCGATGCGGAAATCTCCCGCCGTCTGCCGGAGATCGGCCTGCCGGGTCTGTCCACTTTCACCTGGCACAATTTTCCGCGCGCCCATCAGGTCCAGTCGCATGTCGACATCATCAAATGGAAGAAGCAGGTGCGTTTCATCGGCTGGGAAAGCGCACGGCTGCGCTTCGACCTGCAGCTCACCCGCCGCCGCAATACGGGAAGCGAGCCGCTCGGCCTGTTGACCCACCATCTGGCCCATGACGAGGGCTGTTTCGAATTTCTTGAAGAATTTCTGGCGATTGCCGCGCATCATGACGGCGCTGAATGGCCGGACGTGAAGGGGCTGTTTGACGGTTTGAGTTCGCTGCGTTCACGCTGACTTATGGATTCTGGATCTGCGTGCACCTTTGGCGCACTTGTCTGGAATGACGAGGAGGCCAAAGAAACAAACATCGCTCCGGCGCGCTTTATTCCGCCGCCTCTACCTGTTCCCGCAAGACCCTGCCGTAGTCCTTCCTCAGCAGCGCCAGCTTGGGGTCGATATAGGTCTTGCAGAAGGGCCGATCCGGGCCGCTCAGATAGTAATTGCGGAAGCGCTCGTCGGAGGCCTTGAAGGCAGACAGGGTGAGGACTTTCGTCACCAGTGGGGCATCGAAACCGCGTTGCAGGGCGTGCAGCACACGGCCGATTTTCACACCCGTTCCCGCGTCATAGACGTAGATCGCGCTGCGGTACTTGCCGCGCATCTTGTGAGCGGAGGTGCTGGAATGGGTTCTGAGATGGATCTCGATCAGGACTTCCAGCGGCAGCACCGCCGGGTCGAAGGTGACTATAACACCCTCGGACCATGCGTTATCCGGCGGATCGGAGCTGATGAAGCCCTGTTCCACTCTGGATATGCCCGCAATCGCCTGAAAGACGGCTTCGGTGCACCAATGACACCCGCCGCCAAGCCCGATCTTCACCTCTGCCTCCGTCATTTGTCTCACCGGCGCACAGTGTGACGCGTCCCGGCAGGGAAGCAAAACGGCTCGGCGAAGATTCCCCCAGAGGAGATCGCGGTTGCGGGGAATGGCTGCTGGAGCCGCGGTCGAAACACCGAAGTTTTCAGTGCTCCGACCGCAGCCTTCGAGCCGTAATCCAACCTCAAGCGGTGCCGCCCAGACCCTCGGCCAGGTCCCGATTTTCCGCAGGGCGCAGCTTGTAAAGAACGATCCCGGCGATCAGTGTCATGCCGACATGACCGACAAGGGATGACTGTGTATAGGCTCCAAAACCCATCATGAACGTCCGTCCGACCAGCGGGGCAAGGAGGCCTTGCGCGACGAACCAGAGGATCACGCCCGCGACCGCACCTGACAGAACGAGATTCAGCCGGGTGGCCATATGCGTCAGCAGCACGAAAGCCGAGAAGCCGATAGCACCAACGCCGAAGTGCACGAGGAAGCCCATCCAGTGCGGAAGAGTGACCCCGAAGCCGATATTCGCCAATGCGACGATCAGGTTGGCCGGCTGCAGAACAACACCAAAGAGAAGCGGCGAAACGAGCCACGCATAGGCTTCGAATGCAATTTCAGCCACAAGGCCGGCGATGAGGAGATTCCGGAGTGTAATGGACATTGATTTTTCTGGCTTTCCTGGAAAGTTTCGTTGTTTCGCGATCATGATCGCCGCAGATAGATACTCCCGCCTGGTCGCGTAAGGCCGGATCTCGCCAATGTGACTGCGGTTCATATCTTGTGAGCGCCGCGAACGGCGTTGACGGGCGGGCAGCGGAACATATTTCTTGCGAAGGCGGCCGCCGAATTGACAGCACCGGACCCGCATCCTCATATGAGACACATTGCGTTTCAGGAGCCCCCATGTCCGATCACGACCATGACCATGATCACTCAGACCTTTCCGACACGGAGTTGCGTGTCAGGGCTCTGGAGACCCTGCTGACGGAAAAAGGCTATATCGATCCGCCAGCTCTGGATGCGCTGATCGAAACCTATGAGACGAAGATCGGCCCGAAGAACGGCGCGATGGTCGTTGCGAGAAGCTGGGTGGACGCGGATTATCGCGACAGGCTGCTGGCGGACGCGACGGCGGCGATAACCGAGTTCGGTTTCACCGGGCGTCAGGGCGAACATATGGTGGCGGTCGAGAACACCGACGAGACCCACAACATGGTCGTCTGCACGCTGTGTTCCTGCTACCCGTGGACCGTGCTCGGCCTGCCGCCGGTGTGGTATAAATCCGCGCCCTACCGCTCCCGCGCCGTGCGCGATCCGCGCGGCGTGCTGGAGGAATTCGGTGTCCGGCTGCCTCGGGGCAAACATATCCGGGTGTGGGATTCAACCGCGGAGGTCCGCTATCTGGTCATCCCGCAAAGGCCGCTGGGAACCGACGACTGGAGCGAAGACGACCTAGCCGCGCTTGTCACCCGCGACAGCATGATCGGCACCGGCCTGGCGATCGACCCTCTGGTGAAGGAGCCGACCGCATGAACGGTGCTCAGGATCTTGGCGGCCAGATGGGCTTCGGGCCGATTGAAATGGAAAAGGACGAGCCGAATTTCCACGCCAAATGGGAAGAACGCGCCTTTGCCATCACCCTTGCCATGGGCGCGACGGGCTCATGGACGCTCGATGCCTCTCGCCATGCCCGCGAAGCGCTGCACCCGGCCGACTATCTATCCTCAAGCTATTACGAGATCTGGACCAAGGGTCTGGAGAGGCTGGTGGTTACCCACGGCCTGGCGACCGACGAGGAGTTGAAACAGGCCAAAGTTCTGGTACCGGCCAAACCCGTCAAGCGGGTCCTCAAGGCCGAAGACGTTGCAGATGTGCTGGCGAAAGGTGCGCCGGTGGACCGTCCCCGGCAGCAGGCTGCCAGATACCGGGTGGGCGACAGGGTGCACACCAAGCGCATGCATCCGGTGACGCACACCCGCCTGCCCCGCTACGCCCGCGACGTTGTCGGTCGCATCGAAGTCATCCACGGCGTTCACGTCTTTCCCGACAGCAACGCCCACGACAAGGGCGAGCAGCCCTGCTGCCTGTACGGCGTCGCTTTCAACGGCACGGATATCTGGGGACCGGACAGCGACCCGGACCTCAGCCTGCATCTCGATCTCTGGGAGCCTTATCTTGACCTTGCCTGAGGCATCGATAAAAGCCGCGTTGCCCGACCTGCCGCTGGACCGGGACGGCGAACCGGTGTTCGGCGCACCATGGGAAGCCCGGGTGTTCGCGATGACCGTGAAGGCTCATGAAGCCGGGCTCTTTACCTGGAAGGAATGGACGCAGGCCCTCGGCGCGGAGCTTGCCGGAGACGGGGAAACTGCACCGGAAAGCCCCGGCTATTACGACCGTTGGCTGGCGGTATTCGAGACCCTGTTGACGGCAAAGGGCGTTGCCGCCGGCGGTCAGTTGGCCGCCCTGAAGGTCGCCTGGGACAAAGCCGCTCATGCAACGCCACATGGACAGCCTATCGAACTCGACAAGGGGCGGATCTGAGATGGAGCTGAAAGTCCCGCCGGTCATTGTTCTTGTGCTCGCGGCGCTCCTGCTTTGGGTGGGGGCCTGGCTGATGCCGCATCTTTCCATCGCCCTGCCGGGCCGGAAGCTGCTCGCGGTGCTGCTGGTCCTTGCCGGCTTGGTTCCCGGAATTCAGGCCATTCTGGCCTTCCGGCAGCGCAAGACGACGACCAACCCGATGAGGCCGGAAAACGCCTCCGTTCTTGTCACCGACGGCGTTTACCGGTTCACGCGCAACCCGATGTATCTCGGCATCCTGGCGCTGCTGCTGGCGGAGGCCATCTGGCTCGGCACCCTGACGGCGCTGATCATCGTGCCCGGCTTTGTCTGGTACATGACCGAATTTCAGATCAAGCCGGAGGAAGAGCGCCTGACCGACCTCTTCGGCGCGCCCTATCGCGATTATCTCGGCCGGGTGCGCCGCTGGATTTGACGGCGGGCGGGGCGAAAATCACGTCCCCATGTAGAGCGCGCTCTTGTCCTTGAAGGCATCGGCTGCGAACCGCAGGAAAGTGCGTATCCTGGAGACGTTCTTCAGGTCCGGATGGGTCAGTATCCATATGTCGAAATAGGGCAGCGGGTCGAGGCCGGGCAAGCGGATGAGTTCGGGGTCCGGGTCACCGAGAAAACACGGCAGCCGGCCAATTCCCATGCCCGCCTTTACCGCCGCGCAGTGAGCAATCATGTCGTCCGTGACAAGGGAGACATAAGCGCCCGGGTAGCGGGCACGGATATCCTTGGGAACTCCCCGCCCCCACCATTTGAAGGCGACACAGGCGAGCGGTGCCGGATCGTGGCTGACACCCAGCGTGCCGCTGAATCTGCGTGCGAAGTCGCGCGACATGTAAAAGCCCCGGCGCTGGCCCGTCGCTAGGCGGCCGAAGAGGTTGGCGTCCGGATTGTTGGTCACGCGCACGGCGATATCGGCCTCGCGCCGGTGAAGGCTCAAGACTTCGTTCGCCGCGATCATCTCAAGCTCGATACGCGGATGGCGCTCGGCAAACTGCTTCATGATATCCGCGAGCTGCACCTGGAACAGAAGCTGTGCTGCCGTGACCCTGAGGACGCCCTCAAGCTCGGTATCCTGCGCGGTGATGCGGGTGTCGAGCGCCAGGATTTCCGCTTCCATGCGCCTTGCGGCGGTAATCGCCTCTTCTCCGGCGGCCGTCGGCGTGAAGCCTTCCGGCAGGCGGTCGAACAATCGGGTGCCCATGCGTCTTTCAAAGGCCGACAAGCGCCGGGAAACGGTGGAATGGGTCACCCCCAATCCCCGCGCCGCCTTCACCAGACTGCCTGCCTTTGAGACCGCGAGCACGAATTTCAAGTCATCCCAGTTATCCATCCTGTGCATATTTGCACATCTTCCTTCCGAATTTGAAGATTTTTTCGCAGTGTCCGTCTGCGGTAGCTTGCAAACGTCATTTCAAAAGGAGACCGACATGACCGTTCAAGCCCTCGCCCTGATCACGATTACCGACAGGGAAACGCTCAGCACCTATCGCGACAAGGCGGCAGAAGCGCTTGCCAGACACGGCGGCAGCCTGATTGTCGTCGATCCGGATCCCCAGGTTCTGGAAGCCGCCGGTGACACACCCGACATCGCCGCCCTCCTGTCCTTTCCCGACTTGGATTCGGCCAGGGCCTGGCGGGAAGACCCGGACCTCGCGGCCACCCACGCCCTGCGCAACAAGGGCGGCAAGTCGACGATCGTGATGCTGCCGGGTTGAAGACCTGGTCCGGTCGGCCCGAGTGTTCGCATTCGGGCCGGGGCGTTGCTGCAAACATTGGTGTCACCCCGTGCGAGCGGAGTGAGACCCGGGGCCCACTCATTTCCAGAGAGCAGGCCAATTGAAGTAACTCTCAAGTGAAAAATTCAACCTTTTCAACAAGCTGCACCGCGAGTTGGCCCCGGCTCTGCGCTTCGCTTGTCCGGGGAGACACCAGAAGAGAGCATCTCCACTTGCTCCCCTCTCCCCCTTAGGGGGAGAGGGGAGCAAAGCTGACAGAGGGGGGGGTGAAGCGACCCAGCATATTCGGCGAAACTGTGTCGTTCCGAGAGGCTGAGCCCCCCTCTGTCTCCTTGCGGAGACATCTCCCCCTCAAAGGGGGGAGACTGGTGCGAGCGGTATGGTTCGTCATTCCGCCTTCAGGAAAACGTCGCGACTTGCTGCTACGAACCAGAGGCGTTTCGCCGTCGCATCTGCCTGCGCAGAGGGCAAAGCCTTGCGCCGTCGTACAATCTTTAGGCGGCTTGTCTGTCGCCGGGCCGAAAAACCCGTATTTCTCCCGGCGCAACATGGCATGAAACTTGCGCTTGCTCTCAAGGTCATAAGACCGCATTGGGGGATTAACATGAGCGGAAACGCAGCGCGTTTAAGTGCAATTTCTACAATCACATCGACACCGCCGGTTGAATCGGGTTTCGATTTTGCGTCCAGCCCGACCAGCAGCGTCTGGGGCCAGAATGTTTTCAGCCTGAACGAGATGGAGCAGCGCCTTCCCAAGGCGATTTTCAAGTCGTTGAAAAACACCATCACATCGGGTGAGCCCCTGGACATCGACACCGCCGATGCCGTCGCCGAGGCGATGAAGACCTGGGCGATCTCGAAGGGCGTGACCCATTACGCGCACGTCTTTTATCCGCTCACCGGCCTGACCGCCGAAAAGCACGATTCCTTCTTCGATCCCGACAGCAACGGCGGAACCATCGGCACCTTCGCGGGCAAGGCGCTGATCCAGGGCGAGCCCGACGGGTCTTCCTTTCCCAATGGCGGCATCCGCCAGACCTTCGAGGCGCGCGGCTACACGATCTGGGACGTCACCAGCGCGGCCTATATCATCGAGAACCCCAACGGCACGACGCTGTGCATTCCGACGGCCTTCGTTTCCTGGACCGGAGAAGCGCTCGACAAGAAGACCCCGGTGCTGCGCTCGATGCAGGCCCTCAACAAACATGCGCAGCGGGTGCTGAGTTTCTTCGGCACAAACGGCCCGTTCGTCTCATCGTCGGCCGGTGCGGAACAGGAATATTTCCTGGTCGACAACAATTTCTTCTATGCGCGCCCGGACCTGCTGGCCGCCGGCAGAACCCTGTTCGGTGCGCCGCCGCCGAAGGGTCAGGAGTTTGACGACCATTATTTCGGCGCCATCCCGGAGCGCGTCCAGGCCTTCATGTTCGAAGTCGAGCGCGAATGCTTCAAGCTCGGCATTCCGGCCAAGACCCGGCATAACGAGGTGGCCCCCGGTCAGTTCGAACTCGCCCCGGTCTATGAAATGGCGAATGTCGCGACGGATCACCAGCAACTGGTCATGACCACCTTGAAGAAGGTGGCGCAGAAATACGGCATGACCTGCCTGCTGCACGAAAAGCCCTTCGCCGGCGTCAACGGCAGTGGCAAGCATGTGAACTTTTCGATGGGGTCTCCGAAGGCGGGCAATCTGTTCGATCCCGGCGATACACCGGCGGAAAATGCACAGTTTCTCGTCTTCTGCGCCGCGATGATCTCGGCGGTCTACAAACACGCCAAGCTGCTGCGCAACGTCGTCGCCTCCGCCTCGAACGATCACCGTCTGGGGGCCAACGAGGCCCCGCCCGCCATCCTCTCCGTGTTCCTTGGCACCGAGCTCAACCAGGTGATGGAATCCATCGTCAACGGCAGCCCGGTGACCTCCAGGAAAACGCCGCTCAACATCGGTGTCGATGTGCTGCCGCAGATCCCGAAGGATTCTGGCGACCGCAACCGCACCAGCCCGATGGCCTTCACCGGCAACCGGTTCGAATTCCGGGCCGTGGGTTCCAACCAGTCCATCGCCGGGCCGATGGTCGCCATGAACACCATCATGGCGGAAGCGCTCGATGAAGCGGCAACGGCACTGGAGGCGTCCGATACCAGTACGCAGGAGAAGCTCGGCGCGGCCGTCGCGGCCTACGTGAAGACCGTCTGGCAGGACTGTTCGAGCGTTGTCTTCAACGGCGACGGCTATGCCGCTGAATGGCAGGTCGAGGCGGCAAAGCGCGGCCTTCCCAATCTTGTCGCCACGCCGGATGCCCTCGGTGTCATCAAGGAACAGACCTACACCGATCTGTTCGCCAAATACGGCGTCCTGTCGGAACGCGAACTGGACTCGCGCTACGAGGTCTATTCCGAGCAATATATCGCCAGCGTGAACGTCGAATCCAACCTGGTCGTGGAAATGGCCAGGACGATGATCTTCCCGGCGGCGGTGCGCTACCAGGGCGAACTGGCGGCCAGCCTCGTCAACCTGAAGGCATTGGGCATCGAGGCGGACCATGACACCCTTACCAAGGTGACCGGCCTGATCAAGAAGCTTCAGGATTCCGTCGCGGAGCTGGTGGCCCTTAAAGCCAGCGAGCACGACGCGCAGAACGTCGCCGCCCACTGCTTCATGATCAAGGAGACCGTGCTGCCGAAAATGCTGGAAATCCGCGGCTACGTGGATGCGCTGGAAGAGCTGGTGGCAGACGACCTGTGGCCGCTGCCGACCTATCAGGAAATGCTGTTTATCAAGTAGGACTTGAGGAACGGGAAATGGGCCTGTGCGGCGGTGTGCGCCGGACAGGCCTTAAAAGCAGTGCTGCCCCTCACCCCACAGGCTTGACCAGCCGCATCCGCCACGTCACGCCCTTCTTGTCGGAGACGAGGCGGTAGTCGTCGAGCACGGTCCATTGGCTCTCGTCGTCGGTTGCCTGCCAGAGAGCGTCGATCAGGCGGTTGGCGCCGGATTCCGGGCGTTTGGGGGAGTACATGGAAAGCGCAATGACGCCGTCCGGTTTCAGGAAAGGGCGATAGCGGGCGACGAGGGCGGCCGGGTCTTCGGCGAAATGCAGAACCTCGTTGAAGACGATGGCTGAGAAGGTCTCGCCGTTCTTCGGCGCGAACGTGTGCATGTCCCCTGCCCGCAAGGAGGCGATGGCCGGGTCGACATCGGCGATTTCGAGGGAGGCCGGGGAGAGATCCATGCCGACATAGCGCTTGATGCCCATGGGCTGCAGGCGTTCGTACAAGAGCCCTTCGCCACAACCGATGTCGAGAACCTCGTCCATGGACCCGGTCAGATTGAGCCACATGCCGATGATGCCGTAGCGGCCGCTTTCGGGCAGCGAGCGCAGAAAGGCCCAGCGCCCGGCTTCGTATTCCTCATCCCAGCCTTCGGCGGTGGTGGCGTTTTTAGACATGGTGTTTCCTGACGGCAAAGGCGGGCCGAGGGGCCCGCCGGAACGAATGGATTTTCAAAAGCATCACTTATAGGGATCTGCCGCATCGCGCAAACCGTCGCCGAGAAAATTGAACGCCAGAACCACGATGATGATCGGCAGCACCGGTGCCATCAGCCAGGGATAGACGGTGACTACGGAAATGTTCTGCGCCTCGTTCAAGAGAACGCCCCAGGAAACGGCCGGACGGCGCAGGCCGAGATTGAGGTAGGACAGCGCGGTTTCGCCCAGGATCATCGCCGGGATCGACAGGGTCGCGGAGGCGATGATGTGGCTGGTGAAACCGGGCAGCAGATGGCGGGTGATCACCCGGCCGGGCTTGGCGCCCATGAGCACCGCGGCCTTGGCGTATTCCTCCTCGCGCAGCGACAGCAGCTTGGAGCGCACGGCGCGCGCTAGCCCCGGCCAGTCGAGCAGACCGAGAATGATCGTCAGACCGAAATAGATCCACACGGGGCCCCAGGTGACCGGCAGCGCCGCCGAGAGCGCCATCCACAGGGGCAATTCCGGCAGCGATCTGATGATTTCGATCATCCGCTGGATGATGTTGTCGAGGAAGCCGCCGAAATAGCCGGCGATACCGCCGAAGAACAGTCCGAGCACGATGGAGATCGTCACGCCGACGATGCCGACCGTGAGCGACAGCCTGGCGCCGTAGACAAGACCGGAAAACTGGTCACGGCCGAGCCTGTCGGTGCCCAGAAGGAAGAGCGTTCCCCCTTCCGCCGGACAGAACAGGTGAAAGGTGGTGTCGAACAGCCCCCAGAATTCATAGGGCGCACCGTTGCAGAAGAAGCGGATCCGCTGCACATCGCTGGTATCGTCCGTAAAGACCCATTGCAGGGTCTCCATGTCGAGGGACGACTTCATGCCGTAGACGAACGGCCCGACCAGACGGCCATCATGGAAGAGGTGCACCGGCTGCGGCGGCGCATAGAGGTGGTCGCTGTCGCGCAGGTTCGGTGTATAGGGAGCGATCGTCTCGGCGAAGGGAACGCAGAGGTAGAACAGAATCAGGACAATGCCCGACCAGACGGCAAGCTTGTGGCGCTTGAACTTCCACCACATGATCTGCCACTGGGACGCCTGGAAGAAGCGTTCCTGTGCGGCCGTCATCTCCTCGGTGACAGCGGGATTGAAGGGAGCCGGGTCGACGTAGTGTTCGACCTCGCGCTTCGGGGTTCCGTCTTTCGGGTCCATGCTCATGACGCCGCCCTCCCACCAAGACGTATCCTGGGATCGAGGACCGCCAGCAGCAGGTCGGAGATCAGCATGCCGATCAGCGTGAGCACGGCGACAAAGAGCAGGATGAAGCCGGAGAGGAACTGGTCCTGAGACTGCAGGGCCGACAGCAGGACGGGCCCGACGGTCGGCAGGCTCATCACCACGGAGACGATCACCGAGCCGGACACCAGCGACGGGATCAGGTTGCCGATATCGGCAATGAACGGATTGATGGCCATCCGCAGCGGATATTTGATCAGGAGCTGGTTTTCCTTCAGGCCCTTGGCACGGCCGGTGGTGACATACTGCTTGTGCAGTTCATCGAGAAGATTGGCGCGAAGACGCCGGATCATGGCGGCGGTACCGGACGTTCCGATAACGATGGTGGGGATGATCAGATGTGCCAGCACCGACATCGCCTTGTCGAAACTCCACGGCTGGTCGATATACTGCGGCGCCATCAGGCCGCCGACGGACAGGCCGAACCAAAGGTTGAACAGATACAGCAGTATCAGCGCCAGCAGGAAGTTGGGCGTTGCCAGGCCGATATAGCCGATGAAGGTGAAACCGTAGTCCCCCCAGGAATATTGCCGCGTCGCCGAATAGATCCCGATCGGAAAGGACACGACATAGACGAACAGGATCGTGGCGAAGTTGAGCACGATGGTCAGCGGCAGTGTCGGGCCGACGACCTGGTCGACCGGTTTGTCGAACTCGAACGACCAGCCCCAGTTGCCCTGAATGAGCCCGTCCAGGCCGTGCGGTCCGGGCCAGAGACCGATCCAGACGAGGTAGCGTTCGAAAAACGGCCTGTCGAGCGAGAACTCCTTGCGCAGGAATTCCAGCTTGGCGATGGAGGATTGCTCACCGGTGGATTTCAGCGCCGCGATCTGGTTGGAAATGTAATCTCCGGAGGGCAGTTCGATGATGAAGAATATCAGCAGACTGATCACGAACAATGTCGGGATCATCATCAGAATCCGGCGAAAAATATAATAAAGCACCTAATATCCCCTCTGCCCCGATTGTGTCCTCAAGGCAGTCCCCGGAGCAACCTGTTCTCGAACGGACAAAGGTTACTCCAACAGTTTTCAACCGATCAACCTGTCCGCTTTCCCTTGCTCTCATGCGAAAGCGGATCGATCCCGGTCAATTCCCCTCAGGCCGGCGGCTCCGGCCTTGTCAGAGTGAAGCGGCGGAACAGGCCGCCGCTTCACTGCGTTTCGGGTTCCGGGCGTCAGTCGGCCTTGTAGAATTCATCCATGCGGTGAATGCCGAAATGCGCGCCCGGGTCCCAGCCGTAGATGCCTTCGAGCGGAACGTTCTCGACATCCTTGATCACCACCGGCTGGGGAACGCTGGAAACCAGACCGATATGGATGGTTTCGTCGGCGTGGATCTGCAGCATTTCCTCCCAGATCTTCGTCCGTTCTTCAGCTGTTCTGGAAGTGAGCCAGGAATTGTACAATTCCATCAGGCGTTCGGCAGGTTTCCAGTCCGGCTTTTCACCGCCCTCGCCGCCGGTCTCGTAGTAGTCGCCCCAGGCATTCCAGTTAAGCCTGTCCCCATGCACCGGTGCGTAGTCTTCCGGCGGCATTTCGGAGGTCGGGATACCGTTTTCAAAACCCCACCAGACGGACATGACCAGCTCGCCGGTGATTGCCCGCTCACGCATGTTGTCGCGCTGGCTCGGCTTTGCAAACAGTTCGACGCCGACTTCCCGCCACATCTCGGTGACGAGTTCCAGGGCATCGTCCTGCACCTGTTCCTCACCCGCCGTTTCAACGATGATTTCCAGCGGCCGTCCGTCAGGCATCAGGCGGATGCCGTCGTCATTGCGTTCCGTCAGGCCGATCTCGTCCAGCAGCGCATTGGCCTGTTCGGGATCATAGTCCGCCCATTTGTCGGTGTATTCGACCTTGTAGAGCGGGCTGGCGGGCAGAACGGTGTCGTTGCCCGGCTTGCCGAGCCCGAAAAACAAGACGCGGTTGAGCAGCTTGCGGTCGATCGCCAGTGACAGCGCATGGCGGAAACGGGTATCGCGCAGCAACTCGCGCCAGACCGGGTCCTTGACCGTCAGGTTCGGCAGGATGGAGATCTCCGAGCCCTTGGTGTTGGCCCAGAGAGCCGTGGTGTAGTCGTTCTGCTTTTCGCCCTTCTTGAGCACGGTGATATCGGCAAAGTTGAGATTGCGTGCCTGAAGATTGCTTTCGCCCGCCTGGGCTTTCGCCGGGATCAGCTTGCCGTCGGCAACGGTCATGACGACGTTGTCGATATAGGGAAGCTGCTGACCGGCGGTGTCGACCCGGTGGTAAAAGGGATTGCGTTCCAGAATGAAGCGCAGATCGCTGTCGCTGCGCTTGCGCACCCAGGGCTGAAGGCTGGGAATATCGACATTCTGGGCGTTGTACATGTCGTCTTTTTTGTTGTGCAGCGGCGCCCAGCTGCGGGCCTTCACCTTTTCCGCTTCGCCGGCAATGAAATCCGGATCGCCGTATTTTTCATGAAACTGTTTCAGGTAATGCGCCGGGCGGTAGATGAACGGCGGCCGCGATTTTGCCAGTTCCGGCAGGAAAAGCGGGTTCGGATCCTCCCAGGTGAAGCGCACCGTGGTCTCGTCCAGAACCTCGAAAACGGGCGGTTTGCCGTTGACCTGGAGGAACGGCGGCAGTCCGGAGGGGTTCAGGCTCTCGTTGCTGACGACATCCTCGAAATAATAGCGGATGTCCTCTGCGCCGAAGGGTTGACCGTCCGACCACTTGTGCCCCTTGCGGGTCTGCAGCGTGAAGATCCGGCCGTCCTCGACCGTCACGTCTTTCAGGATGTCGGGAACGAGTTCCAGTTCCTCGTTATAGCCGACAAGGCGCGCATAGCCCCAGACGTTGATCAGGCGGACATCCTTGGCGCGGCCGATCAGTGTGTCGATCGATCCGCCCTGCTTGCCGGTCTGGCGGCCCTTGGCTTCAAGATCCACGACCAGTGGTTCGGCGGGCAGCCGCTCAGCCACAGGCGGCAGGGAAGGATCGAGACCCGGCGTTTCCTTCAGGTCCAGCGCGGCCACCGGCCCCGCGATCATTGCGGCGGTCAGGAACAGACCCGCCCTTAAGGAATTCAAGAGATTCATGCTGCAGTCCCCTCAAGCGCCCCGGCATTCTTCAGGCCGGGTGCACAGACAAAATGATCCGGTTCCATTTCGACGAGTGACGGTTCGACACCGTCTGTCAGGCGGAAGGGTTCCGGCCAAAGTTGCGGCTCGGATGCCCGTTTGGCATCGAGAGCGGCAAAATCGAGTTGCGCCGACAGATCCGGTTCGGGAACCGCCGACAAGAGCGCCTTGGTATAGGGATGAAGCGGATTGCCGGTCACGGTGCGCGTCTCGCCCATTTCCACGAGGCGGCCGCGGCACATCACGGCAATCCGGTCCGCAAGATAATCCACCACCGCCAGATTGTGGCTGACGAACAGGTAGGTCAGATTGAGATCCCGTTTCAGATCCTGCAGCAGGTTGAGGATCTGCGCCTGAACCGACACGTCCAGGGCGGAGGTCGGTTCGTCACACAGGATGAATTCCGGATTGAGCGCAAGCGCCCGGGCGATGCCGATGCGCTGTCGCTGGCCGCCGGAGAAGGAATGCGGATAGCGGCGCAGGAAGCGCGGATCGAGGCCGACCAGATCCATCAGGCTGCGTGCGCGTTCCGCGCGCTCCTGCGGTGTGCCGATGCCGTGCACCTCGAAGGGTTCCATCAGGATGTCGTTGATGGTCATGCGCGGATTGAGCGAGGAGAACGGATCCTGGAAAATCAGCTGCACCCGGCGGCGGTAATCCATCAGATCCGCACCCTTCAGCGCGGCGATGTCTTCCAGCCCCTTGCCGCGATTATAGAGAACCTTGCCGCCCTGCAGATCGATTGCGCGCAGGATCGCCTTGGCGGCGGTGGTCTTGCCGGACCCGGATTCGCCGACCAGTCCGAGACATTCGCCACGGCGGATGGTCAGGTTGATGTCGTCCAGTGCGGTCAGCGTCTTGGCCTTGCCGCCGAGAAACGAGCTTTTGCGCAGGGTGAATGTCTTGGTGACGTTGCGCATTTCCACCAGCGGCTCACCGGGGGCGACGTCGCAGTGCGGCCGGTTGCGGGTCAGGTCTTCCGATTTCAGGATGATCGGCCGGATCGGCACCAGCCGTTCGTCCCTGTCCATGTGGAAGCTCGGCACCGCGTTGAGCAAGGCCTTGAGGTAATCGTGCTGCGGATCGGAAAACAGCTGCTGAGCGGTGCCCTTTTCCATGATACGGCCATGATAGATGACCGCGATCTCATCGGCCATGTTGGCGACCACGCCGAAATCATGGGTGATCAACAGCACCGACATGCGCAGTTCGGCCTGTACCTCGCGAATGAGCTTGAGGATATCCGCCTGGATTGTCACATCCAGGGCCGTGGTCGGTTCGTCGGCGATCAACAGTGCCGGCCGGCAGATCATCGCCATGGCAATCATGGCCCGCTGCCGCAGGCCGCCGGAGAGCTCGAACGGATAGGTGTCCAGCGCCCGTTCCGGATCGGGAAACTGCACGAGACGCAGCATTTCCTTGGTGAGTTCACGGGCTTGCGCACCCGAGACGTTGCGGTGCAGAAGCGCTGCCTCGCCGATCTGGTCGCCGATGGTGTGCAGCGGCGACAGGGAGGTCATCGGCTCCTGAAAGATAATTGCGATGCGGTTGCCGCGCAGGTGCCGCATCCGCGGGCCCTTGCGCTCCAGCGTGGCGATGTCGACAGGCGGTTCCGCCCCGGTCGGATCCGCCAGGATCACCTTGCCCGAGGTGATCGCCGCCGCCTGGGGCAGCAGACCCATGATCGTCTGGGAAATGACCGTCTTGCCAGAACCGGATTCCCCGACGAGCGCGACTGTCCGGTTTTCGGGCACCACGAACGACACATCGTCGACGGCCCGGACAAAACCTTCCGCTGTATTGAAATCGACTGTCAGTCCCTCGATCGAGAGAACATTCACCACGCTTTTCCTTCCCGCCCAGGATTGATTTGGAGTGACTTACTAAGCCCATGTTTCAAAACAAAGACAACCAAAATCGCAGGAGGATAGCAATGCAGAAAAGCAACCGAAGCGTCTGTGATTTGCGTCACATTCGCAAAAAAATCCTTTTCTGTTCAGAATCTTGGTCACAGCCCGGGTTCAGGCAAGTATTTGGGGCAAGTTCTTTCAGATACGGAATTTCGAATTTCTGCCTACCGGCTGTTCCGGCAGGCTGTTGCAGCCTCAAACGACCAGAAGACAGATCGTGCTCCCGCCAGCAAGCGTCTGCGGCAGACGTCAGCCTTGCAGGTTTTCCTGCAGAAATGTGCGCATCGATGCGGCCGGGCGTCCGATCAACCGCTCGAGCATCGGATCGGTGGCGGCGAATTCTCCAGCCCGTGCGGCCCGGAAATAGCCCATCATGATCTCCACCGCGCGTTCAGGCATGCCCCTTGCCCTCGCGCCCGACATCCAGGCTTCATCGCCCAGAACATCACGTGTCACCGGTTTACCCAGGACACCGGAGGCCAGTGCGGCGAGGTCGGCAAGATCCAGCGCCTCCCCGGCGGCCAGGGGCGGCGTTGGGCCATCGACCTCCTCAACGCCCGCCAGCATGGCAGCATCGGCCGCGGCAAGGTCGTCATGCGTGGTCCAGGCAACCTTGCCGTCCTGCGGGACTGCAAGCAGCCCGTCCGCAAAGCCCCGGGCATTTATCATAAGTGCGCTGGCGGCATAGAAGCCGTGGCGAAGGGCTGTCCAGGCCAGTCCGGATGCCTCCAGCATGCGCTCCGTTGCCGCGTGATCGCGTCCGGGTGGAAACTGCGAGGCGTCAGAGGCGGAAACCTGGCTCGTGTAGAGCAATCGTTCGGCGCCAACCTGCTTTGCAGCGGCTATCGCGACGCTGTGCTGCGCGAGCGGATCGCCGCCGGTGGCGGCCGCGTTGGAGGAAACCAGCAAAATCCGCTCGGCGCCTTCGAAGGAGGCCAGCAGGCTTGCGAGGTCGGTGTAGTTGCCGCGCCGCACCCGGATGCCGAGGGCAGACAGATCGCGCGCGCGATCCGGGTCCCGGACGCTGACCCCCAACCGGCCTGCGGGCACAAGAGAGAGAAGATGTTCGACGATCCTGCGGCCAAGCTGGCCTGTAGCGCCTGTGACAATCAACATGATGGTGTTCCGTTCCCTGGCTGAACAAAGAGAGAGAGAAGCGCTCCGGACGACAGCCTCGATATGCGCTGCCGAACCACTTCCGCTGACCAGAATGACTGTTTCCTGATGATTGATAATCCAGCGTATTCGAAATACTCTGTTCTCTATGGCGAACAATCATGATGACCCAAGCCTCGATGACCTTTCCGTCCTGCTTTCCGTGCTGGAAGAAGGCGGGTTTCGCGCCGCGTCGAAACGGCTCGGGATTTCTCCGTCGAACGTCAGCGAGACCGTTTCACGGCTCGAGGCACGGCTCGGAGTACCGCTTTTGCTGCGGACGACACGCAGTGTCATGCCGACCGAGGCCGGGCGCAGCCTTGCCGAGCGCATCACTCCGCTGATTGCGGAAACACGGGCAGCTCTAGCCGATGCGGCTAGCTCCAAAGGCAGAGTCAGCGGCAGGCTCACGCTCAACGTGCCCGGTGCGGTCGTGCCGGATATTCTGCCGCCCATCATCGACCGTTTTCTGCTGCTTCATCCTGACGTGAAGGTCGAACTCGTGATCGAGAACAGTCTGGTGGATGCCATCGCCAAGGGGTGCGATGCGGGTATCAGATATGGTGAGCAACTGGCGCAGGACATGATTTCCGTGCCCATCGGGCCTCGCTCTCAACAGCTCGCGCTTGCCGCCGCGCCCGCCTACCTCGCGGCGCGCACCGCCCCTTGCGAACCGGAGGAGCTGCTCGATCACGATTGCATCCGCTATCGCCTTCCCAGCGGCCCCTTGTTGCCGTGGGAGCTCCGCAAGGGCAAGGAGGCGATAACGGTCGACCCGCGAGCGCGCCTGATCGTCAGCGTGAATTCGGTGCATACCGCGATAATCTATGCCCGCCTCGGACACGGAATTATCCGAACCTTCCGGAACTGGCTCGAAGATGACTTCGACGCAGGAACGCTGCGGCCCGTACTGCAAGACTGGTGGCCGACGGTCGACGGTCCGCGCCTCTACTATCCCGGCAGACTTGCGCCGGCACCGCTGCGGGCTTTCATAGAACTGGTCGCGCGGGAACGGTCGCCAACATGACCGGCCCCGACAAAACCCTCAAGCCCGGGCATTCGTCTGGTGTTCGGGACTACTGCGCTGCGCTTACGGGCACGTCTTGTGCCTCGGAGGCGCTTGGGGACGCCTCCGCGAACGGATCCAGCCAGTAAACTTCCATCAGGCCGCTACGGCCGCGCAGATGATGCTCTCCAACGGGACGGTGGTTTCGCTCGGCGGGAAGCTGCGCGATGGTATCCGCGCTTGCCAGGATGGTCACTTCCGGAGAGCCGGGGGCTTCCTTGCCCAATGTCTGCAGGCGCTCGGCCGCATTCACCGTGTCGCCGACGACCGTATAGTTCCAGCGGTCAAGCGCGCCGACGTTGCCGACAACGGCATGTCCGGTGTGAATGCCGATCCGCAGGCACATTTGCGGCCGCCCGTTCTGCGCCGCCTCCTCGTTGGCCGCGTGAAAGGCCGAGGCGATCCTTCGGGCGGTCCTTACCGCCGCTTCGGCATGGTCGTGGCGCGCATCCGGAGCGCCCCAGAAGGCCAGCATGCCGTCGCCCAGGAACTTGTCCACCGTGCCCCCCTCTCCTTCGACGGCTTCCACCAGAATGGCGAAGTGGTCGTTGAGGAGACCTGCGGTTTCTTCCGCGGAGAGATGTTCGGACAAGGCGGTGAACCCGACGATATCCGTGAACACGATCGTCAGCTCCGCGCGTCGCGCTTCGGCCGCCTTGCCGCCGCCGAGGCGCATGAGCTTGATGAACAGCGAGCGCGGCACGTAGGGGTTCATGGCCTTCAGGCCCTCCACCATGGAGTTGAAAGCCAGGGCAACCTGATCGACCTCCGCGACCCGGCTGCGCGGGAGCGGTTCGACCTCGTTCAGCGACAGGCTGCCGACCCGTTGCGACTGAACCGCGAGATTGCGCAGGGGGCGGGCAACCCGCAGGCCTAGCCAATAGGCGATCAGCACGGAAATCGCCAGGGCGCCGAAGCCGACGAACATCGAGCCCGCCAGTCGTTTGACTTCCCTGGAAACGGTTGCGCCGCGGTAATACTGCCCGACAATCCAGGGCTGGTCGCTGAACCCGTCGAGACTGGCCTTCATGACGATAAAACTCTCGTCATTGGCCTCGACACGCGAGACCTCGATACCCCGGTCGGCCGCTTTCTGGAACTCCTCGAGCCGCTCCTCATCAACCAGAGCGGCGATGACCGGGTCTCCCGCGGTTCTCCAGGGGGCTGGCAGTGCATTATTCATGCCTCCTCCGGTCTGGAGCCAGTCCTGATCGGAGTGCATGATCAGCTGACCTTCACCGGAAATGATAAAGACAGTGTTGTCGTTACCTTCATCCTGCGTGGTGACGATATGGGCCAGATCTTCCATTGTGCTGGCCGCCGTCAGAGTTCCGATCACCTTGCCGTCGCGCACCAGCGGGACCGATACATTTGCAAACAGACCGACTTCCTGACGCACGAGCGGTCCCCAGGTCGGAGGACTGTCCACCGCAAGCAGCGGAAGTTCCTGAACGGTCATTCCGGGAGGCGGAACATCGGTTTCGACCCGCCACAGCTTCCCCGACGGGGCCCGGAACATGCCGATCCGCCTGCCTTCCGGATCGGTCAAGGCCAATGTGCTCACATCTGCGTTGGCGCTCAGGACAATCGAAAGATCTTCCAGCGTCTTGTCCGGGTTGTCGAACCCGATCGTCCCGTTGTCGAAATAGGGTTTGAGCCCGATAACCGCATTTTCGACCGATTTGAAATGCGTGCGAAGCTGGGTTTCCAGTGCATCCGTACTCAGGATGGTCTTGTCGTTGAGAAGCGAGAACGTATTGCGGAAATTCGCCGAGACCGACAATCCCAGCACCAGACCGATTGCGATTGCCACGAAAGCGCCGAAGCCGAGCCCGACGATTGTCGTCAAGGGCCACTTCATGCGCCGTCCGCTGCGTTTCATGATCGCCATCGGGCGAAATCCTCTTTCAGTAGCGATCAGCTTACCTGCCAAAGTGTTGGCGTCAAATTAAGGCGAATCCCGCAAGCAATGTAACTGAACGGTCAGAAATTGTATCAGGACCGGTCCGGCGCGCGTTTTCTCAAGGCAAGTTCCTGCAACAGGATGATCGTCTTGGCGTCACAGATCTCTCCGGCTCGAATCATGTCCAGCGCTTCTGACAGGGGTATATGGAGGACCTCTATGTCCTCCCCCTCGTGCATTTCACCGCCACCTTCGGACACCTTGTTCCCCAGATGGTATGTGCCGGTAAAAAAGGAAAGGTATTCCGTTACCGAACCCGGGCTCATATGGACATCGAAGAGGTGTTCCAGAACGGAGATGTCGAAGCCGGTCTCCTCGATCAGCTCCGCCCGCATCCGATCCACCGGCTGAGCGCCTTCCAGCAGCCCGGCGGGCGTCTCGATGAGGAAAGGGTCCTTGCCGTTCAGCCAGACCGGTAGGCGGAACTGCCGGGTCAGCAGGACACAGTCGGTTTCAGGATTGTAAAGCAGGCAGGTCACGCCATTGCCCCCGTCATAGGCTTCGCGGGTCTGCTCCTGCCAGCTGCCGTCCCGGCGTCGTAATTCGAACCTGTATCTGGTCAGCGTGCCCCAGTCGTTGGAAAGGACACTGGACTCCAGAATTTTCAGAAACTCCGGCTCAGCCATGGCGATATCCAAAGTCGGGTTCACGGGGACGCCATGAAAGAGACATCCCCAGCGGGCGGGTCAATCTTAAATGTCCGGCTCGACGGCATCGGCCACCAGCCCGAGCTCTGCCAGGATTTCCTGCGTATGTTCGCCGAGCCCGGGCGCGGCGCGCTCCAGAACAAGAGACGCGTTGCGGAATTTGATCGGCGTGCGAACCGAAGCGACCGAACCGCCCGCGACCCCGTTCGCGGGCAACTCGACCTTCAGGTCCCTGTGCTTCACCTGCGTGTCATTGAAGACATCCTCGACGGAATTGATCGGCCCGGCAGGAACGCCCTCCAACTCCAGCGCATCGAGAATATCGTCGCGCATCCGCGTCGCGGTCTGTGCAGCCAGAAGCGGTACCAACTCCGAGCGGGATGCCACCCGCGCGGCGTTGGTGGCAAACTTCGGTTCCTCTGCCAGCTCCGGCAGGCCAAGCGCGCCGCACAGACGCCTGAACTGGCCGTCATTTCCGACGGCAATGATCAGGTGCCCGTCCCTTGCCGGAAAGATCTGGTAGGGAACGATGTTGGGGTGAGCATTGCCGAGCCGCTTCGGCGACTTGCCGGTGACGAAATAATTGAGCGCCTGATTGGCGAGAACACCCACCTGGGCATCCAGAAGAGCCATGTCCACCCATTCGCCCTCGCCCGTCTCGTCGCGCCGGCGCAGCGCGGAGAGAATTCCGACGACGCCGTAAAGACCGGTGAATATATCGGCGAAGGCAACGCCGATTTTCTGCGGCTCCCCCTCCGGCTCGCCGGTCAGGTCCATGATCCCGCCCATGCCCTGGATCATGAAGTCGTAGCCCGCGCGGTGAGCATAGGGTCCGTCCTGGCCGAAGCCGGTGATCGAGCAATAGACCAGCTTCGGATTGACCTCCCGCAGGCTTTCATAATCCAGGCCATACTTGGCAAGACCGCCGACCTTGAAATTCTCGATCAGGACATCCGCGTCCGCGACCAGCCTGCGGACGATCTCCTGCCCCTCATCGGTGCGAAAATCGAC
Source organism: uncultured Roseibium sp. (assembly GCF_947496995.1). Lineage (GTDB taxonomy): Bacteria > Pseudomonadota > Alphaproteobacteria > Rhizobiales > Stappiaceae > Roseibium. The sequence goes on along the minus strand of NZ_CANMFD010000001.1, from coordinate 1,699,314 downwards.
TGCAATCGAGCGCTTGCCGCGGTTGCAGGCATGAAAATAGGCGGCATCCCGGTCCTCGCCCGCCTCGTCCTTGAGAAACGGCGGTCCCCAGCCTCTGGTGTCGTCCCCCTGAGGGGCTTCGACCTTGATCACGTCCGCGCCGAGATCGGCGAGGGTCTGGCCCGTCCAGGGGCCGGCGAGAATCCGGGCGAGTTCGACGACCTTGATGCCTTTGAGCGGCGCGTTCATGCGCGAATCCTCGAATTTCAAGCTTCCGCGACCTTGCGGTAGATGTGGTAGCGGCCCGGGTGAATGCCTTCCGGCTTCTCAAGGGTTTCGAAATTCGACAGATGAAGTTCGAGCGCGGTCAGCACGTAACCGCCGACAGCCATGCGCTCGTCGAGCAGCGGTTCAAGCCAGTTGACGATGGCAAGATCGTTGGTGGGGTCTGCGGAACCGATATCGATATGAGCAAAGGATGCCCTGGCTCCGACGCGGGGACCGCAAAAGGCCAGCGTGTCGCGAATGTCGCCCAGGATCATGTGTTCGGCATCGGGTGCGCAGCTCGGGTGGCAGTTCATGGCCAGATCGAACACGAAGATTTCCTTGCCGGGATAGATTTCCCGCAGGTGATCATAGGTGCGGCCGTTGCCGAGGCCCAGCTCAAGGACAGGTCCCTCGACTTCGTTGACCTTGTCGACCAGATGCTCCAGCAGGATTTTCTGCGAGGTCATACGGCGGATAAAACTGTCCAGACGGCTCATTAAAAAACTTCCTGTTACTGACAACGCTCCTCACATAGACAATGCCTTGCGTCAGGTCAAAGCCGTCTCCGACAATTCACTGTTACGGTCTCCCGGCCGACCCGTTGGCCTGGCAAGGGAAACAGGTCTTTGCCATGAACCCCGATCATGCTAACGGCTAAGCGAAAGGCGGGTTTCCTTTTTTCCCGCCGCGATTTGTTCAGCTGATCTGCTTCAGGAGACCTCGATGCGTTCCGAAACGGCGCCGGCCATCCGGCTGGAAGACTATCAACCGCCCGCCTATCGCATCGACAAGGTTCATCTGGACGTTCTTCTCGACCCGGCGGCAACGAAAATCACAGCCACGCTGTCGGTTGCCCGGGCAGAGGGCACCAAAGAAGGTGCGCCGCTGGTTCTCGATGGCGACGAGTTGGCACTTGCCGGCCTGAAACAGAACGGCGAAGACCTGCCGGGATCCGCTTATGTGGCAGCGCCGGACCGACTTGAAATCAAGAGCCCGCCGGCCGCGCCTTTCGAGCTGACCATCGAGACCGAAGTCAATCCGGACGCCAATACCAAGTTGATGGGGCTCTTCCGGTCCTCGGGAACCTATTGCACCCAGTGCGAGGCGGAAGGCTTCCGCCGCATCACCTATTTCCTCGACCGGCCCGATGTTCTGGCGGTCTATACGACCCGCATCGAGGCACCGAAGGCGGATTGTCCGGTGCTGCTCGGCAACGGCAATCTCGTTGAAGAGGGTGCCGTTGAAGGTACCGACCGCCACTACGCCGTCTGGCACGACCCGCATCCCAAGCCCGCCTATCTGTTTGCCCTTGTCGCCGGAGACCTCGCCGAAGTTCCCGACAGGTTCACCACGTCTTCGGGGAAGGATGTCGCGCTCAACATCTACGTGGAGCACGGCAAGGAAACCCTGTGCGCCTGGGCGATGGATTCGCTCAAGCGCTCGATGCGCTGGGACGAGGAAGTCTTTGGCCGCGAATACGATCTGGATGTGTTCAACATCGTCGCGGTGTCGGATTTCAACATGGGCGCGATGGAGAACAAGGGTCTCAACATCTTCAACGACAAATACGTTCTGGCAGCCCCGGAAACCGCGACCGATCAGGACTACGCCAATATCGAGGCGGTGATCGCGCACGAGTATTTCCATAACTGGACCGGCAACCGCATCACCTGCCGAGACTGGTTCCAGCTCTGCCTCAAGGAAGGCCTGACCGTCTTCCGCGACCAGGAATTCTCCGCCGACATGCGCTCGCGTCCGGTCAAGCGTATCGCCGATGTGAGCCTGCTGAAATCCCACCAGTTCCCGGAAGACGCCGGACCGCTTGCCCACCCCGTGCGTCCGCGCCTCTATCACGAGATCAACAACTTCTACACGGCCACGGTTTACGAAAAGGGCGCCGAAGTCGTGCGCATGCTCAAGACCCTGTTGGGCAGTGAGACATTCCGTGCGGGCCTCGACCTCTACTTTGAGCGCCATGACGGCGAGGCAACGACCATCGAGGCGTTTCTGGCGTGTTTCGAGGAAGCAGCCGGCACCGATCTCGGTCAATTCGCCCTGTGGTACGATCAAGCCGGCACGCCGGTGGTGACGGTCAAGACACGCTACGATTCCAGCCACCAGACCTTTTCCGTTTCCCTCGCCCAGGAAATCCCGCCCGTGCCGGGACAGAAATCGAGCAAACCCGCCGTCATACCGCTTCGCTTCGGTCTGATCGGCCCCAATGGCGAGGACATCGACATTACAAGTGCGCCCAAGGGCGCCCGGATTGCCGGTGACGTCATTGTGCTTGAGAAAGCCCGGCAGGAGATAACGTTCCGCAATATTTCTTCCGCGCCGGTCCTGTCGCTGCTGCGCGACTTCTCCGCGCCTGTCCGCCTCCACCAGGAACTCCAGTCGGACGAGCTTCAGTTCCAGGCCGCTCAGGACAGCGATCCCTTCAACCGCTGGCAGGCGGTGCAGACCCTTGCAATGCAGGACCTCGTCCGGCTGGCAGGTCTGATCCGGGACGACAAAGCCGCCGTGCCTTCCGAGGATGTCATACGGGTCTTCGGGTCGGTGCTGAGCGACATGTCCCTGGACGCCGCGCTGAAGGCCCAGGCCCTCACCCTGCCGAGCGAAGCCGACATTGCTCAGGAGATCGGCAAGGATGTCGACCCGGATGCTGTCCATGCGGCCCGCAAGCTGCTCCGCCAGGCCGTTGCCCGCCAGCATGGCGATATTCTTCTCGGCCTGGTCACCGGACTGTCCGGCGATGCCGCCTATTCCCCGGATGCCGCCGCAGCCGGGAAACGCGCCCTGTCCAACCGGGCGCTCTACTACTACGCGGCCACCGGAGCCCCCGATGCCGCCGGGCTGGTCTGGGAGCTGTTCACCAAAGCCGACAACATGACGGACCGGCTGGCGGCGCTGACCCTTATGGTCCATGACCACATGCCCCGTGAAGCGGAGGCCATCGAGCTCTACAAGGCGCGGCACGAGACAAATTCGCTCGCCATGGACAAATGGTTCATGGTTCAGGCGACAGCGCCTGGAGACGAGACGCCGGCGAAAGTCCGCGCCCTGATGAAACAGCCGCTTTACGATGCAGGCAATCCGAACCGTGTGCGGGCCTTGCTGCAGTCCTTCGCCACCGGGAATCCTACCCAGTTCGCCCGTGCCGACGGAACCGGATTTGAGCTGATTGCCGAATCGGTTCTGGAGATCGACAAGCGTAATCCGCAAGTCGCCTCGCGCCTCCTCACCAGTTTCCGCTCCTGGCGCGCGCTTGACCCACAACGATCTGCCCTTGCTGAATCTGCCCTCCTGAGGGTTTCTTCATGCGAAGATCTGTCAAGAGACAGCCGCGATATCGTCGACAGAACACTGCAATAGTGGGCAATACTGTGAGAAGTTAACGCGAGACCAGCAAAGACGGGCACGCGTTAACCATTTTCTTCTTGGCCGGGGCTGGACAAAAACAGACCTTTTGATTCAAATGGAAGTGATTCGGGGCGATCTCCGAGGCGGCGGATTTTGAGGCACACTTCCTATGGCGCGAGCAATAGCTGGCGACGCGATTTCGCGGCGCGGCGAGAAGGAGTCGGATAGCAAGACGAGCGCAAGCCGGGCAGGCTTGCCCTTGCAGTCTCTGTTCGCTTCCCTTCTGGAAAGCCTTTCGCGCACGGACGGCTTCATGCGCCGCGCCATTCCCGGTCTGGCGATCCTCTTCATTGTCATCCTTGCAATGTTCCGTACCGGCGAGCTGATCAACAGCTTCTCGGAAACCCGGCAAACCGCCCAGAGTACGCTCAGCCTGATGGCGACCGTCGTCGCCAACAGCCTTGGCGATGCAGAAGCCGCGCTGCCGGAAGCCGGTTACAGGACAATCCTGAAACGCAATCTCGCCAACAGCCTTCCGGCCGGCGCAACCAGCAAGGGCCGGATTTTCCTGGTCACGGATGAGACGGGCAAGATCGTCGCCTCAGCACCGCCGCAGCCGGCTCTGGAAAATCGTCCGGTCACCGATATTCTCAGCCCGTCCCAGCCCCTGACCGTCTTCGGCGCACGCGCGGGCGTCCTGTCCGTTCCTGCGGACATCGGCGGCGGCGATGGAGACGAACAGGTGCTTGCCACCGTACATTACCTTGACGGCCGTCTGGGCATGATTGCCGTCCTGCAGCCGGAAAGCCAGATCTTCGTCGAATGGCGCGACGAGCTGTCGACGAATGTCACGCTTTTCGTCGGCACCTCCCTGGTTCTTCTCGCGATGATCTACGGCTTTTTCAGCCAGGCGACGCGCGCCGAGGCCGCAGATGAGATGTATGCCGCCACGAGGGCACGGATCGACACCGCCCTCACCCATGGACGCTGCGGACTGTTTGACTGGGACCTGTCCAGAGGACGGATGTTCTGGTCCTCTTCGCTCTATGAGCTTCTCGGCCGGGAGCCGAAGGACGACATCCTGAGCTTTGCCGACGTTGCCGACATCACCCATCCGGACGACATCGACCTGCTCGGCCTTGCCGAACATCTCTTGGAAAGCGGCGAAACGCTTGTCGACGAGACTTTCCGGATGCGCCACGCCGACGGCAGCTGGATCTGGCTGCGTGCCCGGGGAGAGATTCAGTCCGAGACGGGCCGGGCCGAGCCGCATCTGATCGGCATCTGCATCGATATCACCGAGCAGCATCGGCTGGCCGAGCAAAGCCGGATGGCGGACCTGCGCCTGCGCGATGCGATCGAAACAATTTCCGAAGCATTCGTTCTGTGGAACCACAAAAACGAGCTGGTGATCTGCAATTCCAATTACCAGTCGCTGCATAGCCTGCCGAGTTCGGTGATCAAGTCGGGCACCCCCTACAAGGACGTGATGGCCGCCGCCTCGAACGCGGAAGTCGCGCCGCAGCCGGTCACTGTCACCCAGCGCGGCGGCGCGCCGGACGGCTCCTATGAGGCGCAGTTGGAAGACGGCCGCTGGCTGCAGATTTCCGAACGCCGCACCAAGGACGGCGGTTTCGTTTCGGTCGGCACCGACATCACCGCGCTGAAGAAACACGAAGAGAAGCTGCTGGACTCCGAACGCCGGTTGAAGGCCACTGTCACCGACCTGCAGAAATCCCGGCAGACGCTGGAAGTCCAGGCCCGTCAACTCGTTGACCTGGCGGACAAGTACCAGGAAGAAAAGACACGGGCGGAAGCGGCCAACAAGGCGAAATCGGAGTTCCTGGCCAATATTTCGCATGAGCTCAGAACCCCGCTCAATGCGATCATCGGTTTCTCGGACATCATGACCCAGGAAATGTTCGGGCCGATCGGCACCGATCGTTACAACGACTACTGCAAGGACATCTATTCCTCGGGAACTTACCTGCTCAACGTGATCAACGACATTCTCGACATGTCCAAGATCGAAGCCGGACGGATGACCATCGAAACGGAAGCGGTCAATGCTTCCGCCGCCGCGGAAGACGCCAGCCGGATCGTCACGGGAGCCGCGACGGAAAAGAACATCACCGTGAACACCGATCTGCCTGCGGATATCTCCGTCCAGGCGGACAAGCGGGCATTGAAGCAGATCCTGCTGAACCTGCTCGCCAACGCGGTGAAATTCACCCCCGACGACGGCACGGTCACCCTCAGGGCGCGTCCGCGCGGCGACAAGCTGCGCTTCGAAGTGAGCGATACCGGCATCGGCATCTGCGAACGGGACATTGAACGTCTCGCCCAGCCCTTCGTTCAGGTGGAAAACCAGTTCACCAAGACCCACCAGGGCTCCGGCCTCGGTCTTGCAATCGCCCGGTCTCTGGTGGAACTGCACGGCGGCACCCTGACAATCCAGTCGGAAGTCCGAAAAGGCACGACGGTCAGCTTCACGCTGCCGCTGGCGGACCCGGACGCGGCCTGACCCGGCGCCCCCTGCCCCCGGCTTTCAGGACGATTCCGAATCGTCAGGTTCGGCGTCTCACCGTCAGTTGCCCGTTTATTCGGTATTCCAGCCGGTTTGCTCGAGGCGTCCGTTTCCAAATACATGTGAATCAATTGTAAAAAGCGACAAGAACCCCATCATCTCCGCGGCTTCGCGGTTGTGGACTGGAAGGTTTTTGTTTCTACCTGTTTTATCAAGAGTTTGTGTCTTCAGGGAGTGCCCCGGCGTCACGCGCTCATACTGGAGCCAATCGGCTTAGCCGCCGACTATCGAACGCAGGCAGGAACCGATGCCCTTCTCACCGATCTGTTTTCCGCGGAATGCCAAAAGTCTCTCCGCTGCATGTGTTCCCTGCGCGTCCCGACAGCGCCGCGCAACTCTGCTGCTGGCAACGGCCATGACCGGCAGTCTCGTTCTGTTGCTGACCCCGATGTCGCCTGCCCTGGCCTCTATCGATACTGTTGACGGCGCCAGCTACACGGTGATCGGCAGCGGCGCCGGGGCCCCGGGCACACTGGGCCATCCGTGGGCAAATGGCGGCGCGATCACCATTGGCGACAGCGGCACAGGGTCGGTGGCCGTTTCGGCCGGCGGCGAGGTCACGAGCGCTGGTGGGTCTCTCGGCAAACAGGTCGGTTCCGAGGGGACGATCACGGTGGACGGGGCCGGGTCTCAATGGCTCAACAGCGTCGACCTCGGCGTTGGCGAACTGGGCACAGGGACACTGACCATTACCAACGGCGGCAAGGTCACGACCGTCCTCGGGCAGATTGGCAACCAGGCCGGTTCCGAGGGAACGGTAACAGTGACCGGATCGGGGTCGCAATGGGTCACCACCACAGGTGTCAATGTCGGCAATCAAGGCACGGGCACGCTGATGGTTTCCGACGGCGGCAAGTTCAGCGGCGACGACATCGATATCGGGTGGCTCACGGGCTCGACCGGCACCGCGACCGTCACGGGTCAAGGCTCTCTCATCGAGGCGGCCAACGGGTCCATCCTGGGCAATGACGGCTCGGGAAGTCTGACACTCGCCGACGGGGGCAAAATGACCCTTAACGCGGGCAGCGGCACACTGAGCATCGCAAAGAACGGCGGGTCCACAGGCACGCTGAACATCGGCGCGGCGGCAGGCAGCGCGGCGGCTGCGGCCGGAACGCTCAACTCCGACACCGTGGCCTTTGGCAGCGGCACCGGCAAGATCGTGTTCAATCACACCGAAACCGATTACGCCTTCGATGCCGACATCACAGGCAGCGGCACCCTTGTCAGTGAAGCCGGTGTGACAAAGCTCAGCGGAGACCTGTCAGGCTTCACGGGGACCACCACCATCAACGGCGGCACCCTCGCCTTCAACAGCACCTTCACCACGGCGATCACGGTCGCAAGCGGCGGAACCATCGGCGGCACCGGAACGGTGAGCAGTTTCTCGCTGTCGTCCGGGGCCACCGTCGCGCCCGGCAATTCCATCGGCACACTCAATGTGGCGGGAAATGTCAACTTCGTTTCCGGCTCCACCTACGCGGTCGAGGTCGACAAGGACGGTAACTCCGACAAGCTGGCCGCCACCGGCACGGTCACCATCGACAGCGGTGCCAAGGTCACCGTCGAGGCTGAAAACGGCACAGACAACGGTTCCACCTATAACACCTCGACCACCTACACGATCCTGACCGCAGGTAGCGGTGTCACCGGTACCTTCGGCTCCGTGAGCGACAACTTTGCCTATCTGGACGCCACGCTCGGCTATGGCGCCAACGCGGTCACCCTGACGCTGACACGCAACAGTTCCGGCCTGGCGTCCACGGCCAATACGGGAAACCAGCGCGCAACGGCCAATGGTGTACAAAGCCTGGGGTCGGGAAATACCGTCTACGACGCAGTCGTCGTGCTCAGCGGGGCGGACGCAAGAGAGGCTTTCGACAGTCTTTCGGGCGAGGTGCATGCCTCCGCCAACACGCTTCTGGTCCAGCAGAGCCGCTTCGGCCGCGATGCCGTCGGCGAACGCATCCGCGGCGCCTTCGACGGCCTGGCGGCCGGCGATCTGCCGATGATCGCCTTCAATGGACCCGGCGAGGCGCCGGACAGCTCCCTGGGCGTCACCGCCTGGGGCAAGGCCTATGGCAGTTGGGGGGAAACCAGCGGCGACAGCAATGCGGCGCAAGTGGATCACACCAGCGGCGGCTTCTTTCTCGGTCTCGATGCGGACATCTTCAACGGCTGGCGCGCCGGTATGCTGGCCGGTTATGGCAAGAGCAGCTTCGACGCCGATGCCCGCGCCTCGTCTGGAGATGCCGACAGCTATCAACTCGGGGCCTATGCCGGCCGTCAGTTCGGCGCGATTGCTCTGCACCTGGGCGCCGGTTACGCCTGGCACGATGTCTCCACCACGCGCAATGTCAGCGCGGGCACGCTGACAAATACCCTGCGGGCCGACTATGCCGCCTCCACGGCGCATGTCTTCGGTGAAGCAGGCTATATGTTCGAGACCGGGTCCGCCCGTATCGAACCCTTCGCGGGAGCTGCCCTCATCTATCAGCAAAGCGATGGCTTCACCGAGACCGGCGGTGCGGCGGCACTCACCGTTGCCTCGACCTCGCAGACCCTGGGTACCACCACGCTTGGCGTTCGGGCGGAAACACAGATCGCCGCCACCGGCGCGTTCAACGCCGCATTGTTCGGCAGCCTCGGCTGGCGTCACGCCATCGGCGATCTTGATGCGGCCTCGACGATGCAGTTTTCCGGCGGCGATGCGTTCGAAATCTCCGGAACGCCGCTCGACCGAGACGCAGCTCTGGTCGAAGCCGGCCTGAACCTCGGCTTCAGCGACAGTGTCAAGGGCTCCCTCAGCTACAACGGCGAACTGGGCGCAACCGCTCGCGATCACGGCATATTCGCCAGGCTTTCGGCACGGTTCTAGAGAAATTCGCGTTGAATTGAATTCGGGAAATCGCCCGAACGCATTTACCATGTAAATGCAGCTGTGGGCGCCTTCCTGAGCCTCATGTCTCCGATTGGACGCGACAGGCTCTAATTTACCGGCGGAGGTGGCGGCGGAGCATTCAGGATGGGGTTGCCTTGAGTTTCCGGGTGTTCCGTGTCCAGCCCCGCTAGCCGGAAGATTGTCTCCACCCGCTGTTCAAACTCCATCTTCTGGCCCATCTCGCGGACGGCGTTCACCTGTTTTCTCTGTTCCCCGGCAATATCCAGATGCATCCCGTGTCTCGGATTGGCGTTCTGAAACCTGCTGAGGTTGATACCGGCCCTGCTGCTGAAATCCTGGCTCATCTCTTCGGGAAACTGTGTGCGCTCCAGCGCGGTGAAGATGAGGATTGCCCGGTACATTCCGAAGCTCTGACCGTCTGTCTCACCGGCTTCGAACCTCTGGCTGTTCGGCCTTTCCGGGTGAATGTCCGGCGGCTCGGCGCCATGTCCGATGCCTGTTCCGACTGACGCAACCAGTTTCGGAAGTTCCGACCCGAAGTATCTTAGGTTTCTTTTCTTGTACTTGGTGATGATCCTGATGACTTCCTGGCGTGTTTCCCTGTCTTTGCAGTAGACAAGGACGGTGTCGCTCTTGACCGCACCGGGTGCTGCGACTTTCGCGCTGGTGACGCCGGGCAGATGCCAGACCTTCTTCAGGATCGCACTGAACGCATTCGCCCTCGTCGGCTCCTTGAGATTCACATAGACACGTTCGGTGCATGGGGGCATCGGACGCTTCTGAAAATGGATGAATGCGGCGACCCAGTCCCTCGGTTCCGGGAAATCTGCAAGATCCCTCATTTTTTTCACTTCGTTGGTCTGGCACAGGTATCTGATACGCCCGTCAAGCTTGTTGTGCAGTTTCCTGTAGAGCGTTCCGGAGAAGGTGGTCATCGTCCTTTCGGAGACACGCTTGCCGGCGGTCGCGCCGCAGATGTAGCCATAAATCTCCCTGACCGCCCGGTTGCCCGGCGACATATGCGTCTGTCCTTTCGGCCGACCTGTGGCCCGGGCCTTTTCCATCAGTTCCGCCCGTCTCAACCAGGCCCAGTCCACAATGTTCTTCAAGTCCCGATGCAGCGCCATTTGATCTCTCCGTGCACTTCGCCTGGAGCGAATTTGGAGGATCGGGCCCACACTTCCCTGTGCCGCGCGTCACCGCGCAAGCACGCGCCGGTCTTTTTCCGATAGTGAGACACTGCGCACCCCGGCTTACCTAAACCGCGGCAGGTTCGGATCCAGCACGGCCTTCGCCCCCCTGGAAGGCCCTGCCCGATCAGTCCCCGGCGGGTTGAACCTCACCGACGAGCCGGACGAACGCTGCCCGCACCCTTGCCTGGAGGTCGGCAAGTTCCGTTTCCAGCCGGGCAAAGGTCGGACTTCCCGAGACCTGGACCAGAAGGTTGAGGACCCCGCCGGGCGCTTCCGCCGGGACAAATTTTCCGGTGAGGGTCAAGCGCAGAACCTGGGTCAGGCGCTGATAGAGCCGCAGTGCCTCCAGCAGCAATTCGGCCTCGCCGATTTCCAGGCAGCCGGCATCACGCAGAAATTCCAGCGCCTGCTCGGTTCCCTGCGCCAGAACGGCCGGGTTTTCCCCGGCGTGCGCAAGTTGAAGGCACTGGGCAATGAATTCAATGTCGACCAGTCCACCTCCGACCTGTTTCAGATCCCAGATGTCTCTTGTTCCCTTGTCCTTTTCAATCCGGGCACGCATCGTTCGCACATCGTCGGCAAGCTTCTTCGTGTCGCGCGGCTGCGTGAGTGTCCTGCAGATATTTTCGTAGATCTTCTGCCGGAACCTCTGAGACGTGGAGGCAATCACCCGGCCACGGGTCAGGGCCATGTGCTCCCAGGTCCAGGCGCTCTTTTCCTGATAATCGATGAAGCCGTCCAGATTGGTCGCCAGCGGCCCGGCATTTCCGGACGGACGCAGACGGAAGTCGACTTCGTAGAGAGAGCCTTCCGCCGTCGGCGCGGACAGGGCGGTGACCAGGCGCTGTGTCAGGCGGGTGTAATACTGCGGGATCGCCAGAGGCCGCTTGCCATCGGACATCTTCGCGTCCGGCGGAGCCTCGTAGAGCAGGATCAGATCGAGATCGGAGGCAGCGGTCATTTCCCGGCCGCCCAGTTTTCCCATGGCAAGCACGGCGACGTTCCCGCCCTCAACCTTGCCGTGGCTCTCCCCGACATGGTTCATGACCTGCGTCAGGATACGGTCAACCACCACCTCGGCCAGCCGGGCCAGCGCGAAGCCGACCCTGTCAGCGGACAGCGTATCGGAAATCAGGCGCAGGCCGATGAGAAACTGCTGTTCCTGGGTAAAGATCCTCGCGCGGTCCAGGGCCTCTTCGTAAAATCTCGCCTGCCCGAGCGTCCGATCAAGGCCGGTGCGGAACTCCTCGACACTCGGCATCGCGCCGAAGAAGGCCGGATCCAGCACGGCATCGAGCACATGCACCCGTTTGGAAACCGTATCGGCCATGCGCGGTGCGGCGCCCATGGTGGTGGCGAGAAGCGTCAGGAGGTGCGGATTGGATTTCAGCAGGGCAAAGAGCTGCACGCCCGCCGGCAATTTCGCCAGAAAGCTGTCAAAGGACCGCAGCGCCGCGTCGGCATTCTCCGTGGCGGCCAAGGCCCCGAGAAGAGTGGGATGCAGTTCCGTGAGCCGTTCGCGCGCCTGGGACGAGCGGGTGCACGGGTAGCGTCCGAAATGCCATGATTTGACGATGGCGGCGGCGTCCGCCGGGTTCTTGAAGCCGAGCCCGGAGAGCGTTTCCAATGTATTCGGGTCATGATCGTCACCCGTAAAGACAAGGTTGCCGAGTTCTGACGACAGCGCCGGCTCGTCCTCGAAAAGTTCCGCGTAATGATGCTGGACCTTGCGCGCATGTTCCAGGAATTCCGTTTCGAAGGCCTGAAGGCTGTCAAACCCCATCAGCGCGGCGATACGCATCACCCCTTCCCTGTCCTTGGGCAGAAGCTGGGTCTGCTCGTCGTTGAGCATCTGGATGCGGTGTTCGACAGTGCGCAGGAAGCGATAGGCTTGCGCCATCTCGTCACGCGCTTCCGGACGGATCCAGTCCGCCTCGCAAAGTGCGTCCAGCATGTCCAGCGTCCGCCGGCCCCGGAGGGCGGGATTGCGGCCGCCGGCGATGAGCTGCTGCGTCTGGACGAAGAATTCCACCTCGCGAATGCCGCCACGGCCGAGCTTCACGTTGTGCCCCGCCACGGCGATGACACTGTGGCCCTTGTGCATGTGGATCTGCCGCTTGATCGACTGGACGTCGGCGATCGCGGCGAAATCGAGATATTTACGCCAGATAAAAGGAACGATTTCCTGCAGGAACGCTTCCCCTGCCGGAATATCGCCCGCGCAGGGCCGCGCCTTTATCAGCGCCGCGCGCTCCCAATTCTGGCCGAGGGATTCGTAGTAGACCAGTGCCGCGGGAACGGACATCGCCAGCGGAGTCGCCCCGGGATCGGGACGCAGGCGCAGATCGGTGCGGAAGACATATCCGTCGGCGGTTCTGTCCTGCATGATCTTGACCAGCCGCCGCGTCAGCCGGACGAATTCCACCGGGGCTTCCGCCGTGCCCGCCATGGGAGCCTGTTCGGGATCGTAGAGAACGATCAGATCGATATCGGAAGAATAATTCAGTTCGTTGGCGCCATGTTTGCCCATGGCAAGCACGATCAGGCCGCTGCCTTCTTCCGGTTTTTCCGGATCTGGCGGATTGAACTTGTTGCGGCGGGCAAGATCGTCCAGGCAGAACCGGATCGCGGCCGTGAGCGCGGCATCGGCAAAGCCGGCAAGGGCTCCGGTCACCAGGTCGAGATCCGCCGCTCCGCAGACATCGGCAAGACCGAGGGTCAGGGCCAGATCCTGCTTCAGCAAACGCAGCGCCCGCATGATGCCGGCCTCGTCCTCGGCGCGCGCTTGTGAGGCATCGGCCAGAATTCGCCTGATCCGGACTTCGGGACCTTCCTCGAGAATATGCAGAAGCCTTGAGGGGTCGGTCAGCATGAGATCGCGCAGGAAAGGCGAGTTGCCGATAATGCCCGTCAGGAAATCTTTCACTTCCGGCTTCTTCTGAAAGAGCGCACCGAGGGAAGCCCCGGCTTCTGCATGCGCAAGAAGGTCCTTCAGAAAAAGAGCCGCATGGACAGGATCGGGAGCTACCGGAACCACCGAAATGCGATCGGCGAGCGCGGCTTTTCCGCCGTCATCTTCCAAGTGGCTGTCTTGCGTTTTCGGATGTCCTGCCCCGTCCATCACCACCCCCGTCACCCACCGTTGCCAAATCGATCCGGGCGGAAAGGCCCGGACCCTTACTGTTGAAGTGCAATTCTCCACCATGCAGGCGTGCCACCGCCTTGACCAGGCTCAAGCCCAGGCCCGTGCCCGGTTCGGAACGGCTTTCCTCCAGGCGGACGAAACGTTCCTTGACCCGGTCCTGATCCTTTTGCGGAATGCCGGGACCGGCGTCCGTTACGGTCAGTACAACGCGGCCGGCCTCTTCCTTGCCGGACAGGCGGATCAGCAGCTCGCCGCTTTCCGAGCGGCCGTATTTTAGGGCGTTTTCAATGAGATTGACGAGGACCTGGCTGATCAGATCCTTGTTGCAGTCCGCCTTGAGACCAGCGGGAACATCCGTTTCCAACCGACCGCCTTCATCCTCGATCAAGGGTTCGTAGAGCTCGGCGATCTCCGCGACAAGCTTGTCGATGTCCACCGGCCCCATGACCGATCCGGGAGCCGTGGATTCGATCCGGGCGATCCGCAGAAGCGCGTTGAAGATGCGCAGCAGATTGTCGGTTTCCTCGAGCGTCGCTTCCAGCGCCGGACGATACGCCGTTTCCCCCTCCGCCTCGCGCAAGGTGGTTTCCACGCGGGTCCGGAGCCGCGTCAGCGGGGTCTTCAGGTCATGGGCGATGTTGTCGGTCACATCCCTCATCGACTGCATTAGCAGTTCGATCCGCTCCAGCATGGCGTTGAGGCTGACGGCCAGCCGGTCGAATTCGTCCTCGTTGCCCGCCAGCGTCAGCCGTCTGGACAGGTCACCATTCATGATGGTGCGGGCGGTCGCGGAGATTTCGTCGATACGCTTCATCACCCGGCGGCTGACGAACAGCCAGGTGATCACTGCCATGATCACGACCAGGATCAGCCAGAGCCGCAGAGCATTGGCCAGCAGATTTGAAAAGAGCAACTGGTCGCCGAGATCCCGGCCGACAAGCAGGCGGAACCCGCCGCGCAGTTCGAATATTCGGACCATCGCCTGGCGTTCGATGTCTTCCGTGTCCTGACCGAGGCGCGTGTAGCGCACCCTGCGCAGCCCGCCATCGGCCTCCTCCAGCACGATGGTCGGCAGGCGCGCGATGTTCCCGGCCAGGGCATTGCCTGCGAAATCGACCAGCAGGTAGAGGCTGGCGTCGGGGTGGCGGGAGCGGCGGTCGATGGTGTCCACCAGATCGCGCAGCCCTCCCCGCACATAGATGTCGGACAGTCCCTTCAGTTCCGCGTCAACGGTCTGGACAACCTGCTCCGACATCAGCGTGTCGGTGCTGTCGGAAATATAAAACAGCAGGAACCCGGACATCACCGTGAAGACGGCGATATAGAGCAGCGACAGCTTGAAAGCGGTCGTTCTGGTGAATTTAGTGAACCGTGTCACGGATGGTGTACCCGGCGCCGCGGATCGTATGCAGGAGCGGTGTGTCAAATTCCTTGTCGATCTTGCCGCGAAGCCGGGAAATATGGACATCGATCACGTTCGTCTGCGGATCGAAGTGATATTCCCAGACGTTTTCCAGCAGCATCGTGCGGGTGACCACCTGGCCGGCGTGCTGCATGAGATATTCCAGCAAGCGAAATTCGCGCGGCTGGAGCGGGATGTCCGTTTCGCCGCGCCGGCAGGAACGGGTCATGCGATCAAGTGTCAGGTCACCGACGGTGTAGGTCGTTTCCACCTGCTGGGCCGACTTCGGGCGTCGGGCCAGAGCCTCGATACGGGCCTGCAGCTCGGTGAATGCGTAGGGTTTGGGAAGGTAATCGTCACCACCGGCCTGAAGGCCTTTCACCCTGTCGTCCACCTGACCAAGCGCGGAAAGGATCAGGGCCGGGGTGTGGTTGTTTTCCCGGCGCAGTTCCTTGATGAGCGAAAGCCCGTCCAGCTTCGGAAGCATCCGGTCGACGATGAGAATATCGTAGCTGCTGTCGATGGCCATCTGCAGCCCGGTCTGTCCGTCGGCCGCCTGGTCCGCCGTATGGCCGAGTTCACTCAGGCCCTTGACGAGATAACCGGCAGCTTCGGGATCATCTTCAATAACGAGAATTCTCAACATACCCCCCTTTTACCTTGAGTTGTGTCGGAATAACAATGGCCGGGGCGGCCATGCCGGGTTCTTTACGTTGAACCCAAGGCAAGGACCGGTCCGTCGGGTTTCGGGGCAGAGGGCGGACCGGCCCTGCCGTCAGGTACCGGCTCCCGAGGGAGCCGGTTCCCGATCAGGCGAGGTTCATGGGAAGGGCCACGAACCGTGTCGTTTCGTTGGCTTCAACCCGGAACAGAACCGCCTTGCGGCCGTCCTTTTCAGCCTTTTCAAGAGCCTTGAGGACATCTGCGGGGCTTTCGACCTTCACGCCGGCAACTTCCAGAATGGCATCGCCGGGATTGAGACCCTTCTCGGCAGCAGCGCTGTCAGGGTCGATTTCGGCGATGAAAACGCCCTTCCCTTCAAGACCGGCCTCTTCCCGGGTCATCAGCACAAGGCCGAGTTCGTCCAGGCTGGTTTTGGTCTTTTCAGTCTGCGTTGCCGCTGCGACCTGTTCCTTCTCCTGCAGGCGGCCCAGCGTGACCGAAACGTCCTGCTCTTCGCCGTCGCGCCAGATCGTCACGTCGATGCGTGTGTCCGGATCGTAGGTGGCGATGATCTTGGAAAGCTCACGCGGACCTTTCACGCTGGCGCCGTTGACGGCCAGGATGGTGTCGCCCGAGCGCAATCCAGCCTTCTCGGCCGGGCTGTCTTCCTGTGCTTCCGCGACAATCGCGCCGCGAGCCTCATCAAGGCCGAGGCTTTCGGCGATATCATCGGTGACGTTCTGGATCTGAACGCCCAGCCAACCGCGAACGACGGTCCCGTCATCCTTCAGCTCCATGATGACATCTTGCGCGGTCGAGGCAGGGATCGCGAACGCGATGCCGACATTGCCGCCGGAGGGCGAGAAGATCGCCGCGTTCACACCGATGACTTCGCCGTGCATGTTGAAGGCCGGACCGCCGGAGTTGCCCCGGTTGACGGGCGCATCGATCTGGATGAAGTCGTCGTAGGGACCTGCGCCGATATCACGGCCGCGGGCGGAGACGATACCGGCCGTAACGGAGCCGCCAAGGCCGAAGGGGTTGCCGATGGCAACTGTCCATTCGCCGACCTGCGGTGCTTCCTTGGCGAATTCGACATAGGTGAAGTCCTTGTCGCCCTCGACCTTCAGCAGAGCCAGATCCGTACGCTTGTCGGCGCCGATCAGGGTCGCGTCAAATTCCTTGCCGTCCTGGTCGATGACCGTGAACTCGGTCCCCTTGTCGATCACATGCTGGTTGGTGACGACATAACCGTCTGCGGAAATGAAGAACCCAGAGCCCTGCGACATGCCGTACTGACGCGGGGAACGACGCTGGTTCTGTCCTTCCTCGCCGCCGCGGCCGCCGAATTCACGGAAAAACCGCTCAAAAGGATGTCCTTCCGGAAGCCCCTTGAAGAATTCCTGGGAATTGTCCTTGCCGCCGAAGTTCATCATCCGCGGCTCCACGGCCTGCTTCACCTGAACGGAGACAACGGCCGGGCTGACAGTGCGGACAACCTGGGAAAAGTCGGTCGGCGCCTGTGCATCCACACGAACCGCGTCCGCAAATGCGAGCTGGCTGGGAACAATGGTTTGCGCGCTCAAGAGGCCGGCGGCACCAAGTGCAACCGCTCCTGCCATCAGCTTGGCGCGGCGGGACCGCAAGAGTGAGACTGAGCCACGATTTTTCATATTTTCTTCCTCTACCGACATTCGACTTGAAGGTCACTTTGACCGCGAGCGGGGATTCGCGCGTCTGGTTCGATGAGGAAGATAGGCAAGCCATCCTTACAGGCGCCTGTCGGTAGCATTACGTTTTTGTAAGGTTGCCCCGGAGCCGATGGCAATTGCTCGCATTTAAGACAAAAACGCTTCGAAAATGTCGGGCATTCTTTAATATTTAGGTACTTATCCTAATGACAATAGCATCAATATCCACGCCATTGGAATCGAGTTGTCCCCCTCCCGATGACACCCTTGAGTACCCTTGTCGAGAGTTGCCCAAAGGAAAAACGCGATCATCTGGCCGCATTTGTGGCCGATCAGCTCGCCACGGGACTGAATTCTCTGGACGCAGGTGAAGTCGACTCGCTCAACGCCGTTCTGGCAAATACCCTGTCGGATCTTGAACACTCGACGAAGCGGAGGATCAGCGAAAAGCTCGCCGGCAGTTCATCCACCTCGCGCGATCTGGCACGCCTGCTGGCGTCCGAAGAGGCCTCTATCGCGGCCCCCATGCTCGAGAAGTCTCCCGCCTTGAGCGAAGAAGACCTGATGCAGCTCGCACGTGAAAAAGGTCAGGAACACCTGAAGGCGATCTCGCAGAGAGGGGTTCTCAGCCGCGAACTCACAACGCTGCTTCTGTCTCTGGGAGACGCCGAAGTTCGCAGGTTCATTCTCTGCAATCTGGGGGCGGACATCTCGCCGGAGGACTTCGACCGGCTCGTTGCGGAACTGCCCGGCAAGATGGGCAACAAGATTTCCCATCTGCGCAAGTCGAACGAGCAACTCATCCAGGATTTGCTCAGGGAGGAAAGCGACCTGACCGTCGGCCCGGAGCTCGCCGAGCGCGATATCCGCATTCCGATCGCGGACTGGCTTGCCATCCTCAAAACAGGCGGTGTTCATCTGGATCAGGTTCTGACCCAACTCTGCCTCGACAAGAACCTGATGGCCGTCGCCTCTCTCATGGCGGAAGTCTCCGGTGTGCCCGAACAGACCGTGTCCCACCTTATGGTCCGTTTCGATGCCACCGGCCTTGCCGTGATCTGCAAGACGCTCGGTGTCGGCGATCTGGCCTACTCGACATTGTGCCGTGTCCGGGGAAGTCACCTGCGCCTGCCTGCGTCGATCATCACGCTCTGGGCATCCAACTACAGCCTCCTGGATGCACGCGACGCGACCCGGCTTCTGAACCTGATGGTCATGCAACTGGAGAACGCCCAGAAAGCCGCCGCGCCGCCAAAGGAACTCGCCCGCATCACTTCGTAGAAGTCTCGGCCGGTATTTCCTCGGGAAACAGAACCGGCGCATCGCCGTTGCTCCAGCGGGGCCATTTGTGCATGACCGCATGGTACAGCTCGGAGCGTTCGAAGGCTTCCAGCCAGTGCAGCAGTCCACTCCAGCCCTCACCCTCGAACCACGTCCGGTCCGTGTTGGCGAACTGGCGCACAAAAGGCAGAACGGCAAAATCGGCGAGCGCAGGCCTTGTCCCGGACAACCAGGGGCTTGCCGACAGCCGGTTATCGAGACGCCACAGGAAATCGGAAGCTCTGGAGCGCTCCTCCTCCCGGACGGCGTCCGGGTGGCGGGTGTCGTATTTGTAGCGGTCGAGATGGTGCTTGAAAGGGCCGTCGCATTCTTCGATCAGGTTGAACATTCCGGTGGTGTCGCCGACTTCCGGGACGAGCCATCGTTCAGGATCGTTGCGTTCCAGCGCCCAGAGCATGATGTCCAGGCTCTCGTCCACTACGTTCTCTCCATCCTTGAGACACGGAACAGTGGCGGATGGAGAGGTTTTCAGGAATTCAGGCGCTTTTTCCCGCAGAACAATCTCACGCAGTTCGACTGTCTGCCCGCTCACGGAGATCGCAAGCCTGGCCCGGATGGCATATGGGCAGCGGCGGAAGGAGTAGAGGATCGGACGTTCAAGCATATCAGTCCCATGAAGCAAAGCCGGAATTGCGTCAAGATTTTCAGTCGTGCAGCCAGCTTGCGGGCACAAGTCTTGCCGGGAACGGCTCGCAGAGACTAAGTAATTTTGCCAGTGTTTTTTTGACCTTATTCACGGCTTGTAAAGGAAATTCTGCGAAACTTCTGGTAATAGGGTGGCTCCATGATCGATACACTTCTCCAGCTTGCCAAAGAAAGTTCTTCGAAGAAAAAGCACCAGCTTGCTGAGCATGTTACAGGCTTGCTCGCGGCAAGAACCGATGATGTCGGCTCGGAAGAATCGAATCTTCTCAATGGCATGCTGGAAGGTGTTTACGGTTCCCTTGACCCGGAGACACGCAAGGAAGTGTCGGAGCGACTTGCCGACACACTGGCGACGTCCTCCAGTCTTGCAGCCACGATTGCCGCGGACGATCTACCCGTCGCCAAAGCCGTCCTGGAACGCTCACAATCCCTGACGGATGCGGATCTGCTGAAGATCGCCGAAACCAAAAGCCAGGGACATCTCCTGGCCATGGCAAAGCGCGATCATGTCGGCAAGGACCTTTCCCAATTCATGCTCAAACGGGGCGACAGGGAGGTCAAGCAGACCCTTGCTGCCAATCTGGGCGCCGAAATCACCATGGCCGAGTTCGAGGCCCTGGTTAAGGACATGCCCCGGCAACTGGGTGACCGCCTCCGGCATCTGCGCAAATCCAACGAGGAGGTGCTGGATGACCTTTTCAAGGACGACAGCGAAGTCGCAGCAGGCGCCGAACTGACAAGGCGGCCAGCCAAAATCGGCCCGAAGTCCTGGGTGGTGGGTATCCAGCTCGGCAAGACAACCCTGAACAAGGCGGTGTATCAGCTTGCCGTTGAACACAACCTCCTCGACGTAGTCGCTCTTCTGTCCTTCTTCTCTGCGCTGGACATGAAATATGTCCACAAGCTCATGATCCGCTACGACTCGACCGGTATCGCCACCGTCTGCAGGTCTACGGGCATCGGCGCGAAGGAATTTCAGGCGATTTGCAAGGAGCGTTGCAAGCACCTGAAATTTCCGGAAAGCACCGGCAGCAAGTGGCTCACCAATTACCATATGCTGGACGAGACAGATGCGCGGCGGCTGCTCGCCCTCATGAAAATCAGGCTGAAAACCGTCAGACAGGAAGTGGCGGCTTAGGTGTGCTTTCCAATGAGGTTGTTCAGCGATTGTGGTTCAGGCGACTGACCGGTGAACAACCTCATTGGAAAGCACACCTAGTCTTTCGCCGCGTGACGTCACACCCAGGCGCCACTTACGCGGACTGCATGCCTCCCGGCCATTTCAAGCAGCGTTGAAGCCTCCTGCAGCCCATCCTCTGCCTCACCTTCCTTGGGCTCAGCGCAACTCGGTGAGCTGTCATCGCACACAAGTGCTTCCGTGCGGCTTGTTCGCGAGAACATTTTGGCTTCCGGAGCGGTCGGGTAATGATTTCTACGTAGATGTTTTCGATACACCATCAACAAACCAACAATATGTGGATATGGCTACTTCATCATCGACACAATTATCGTTAATTATCGCGATAATTACCTAGAGTTTTCGCAAATATGAAAATTTCCTTATTTGCTTTATCTTGTTGTAAACGTCTTTTCGGTAGTCGTAACGCAAGAAAAGCGGATGACCCCATATGATCACCAAACTTCTCAACGTTGCCCAGGAAAGTTCACCGGAAAAGCGGCATCAACTGGTTGAGCATGTTACCCGCCTGTTCGTGAAAGGCGCGGACAGTTGCCAGACGGAAGAGATCGCGATTTTCAATTCCGTTCTGGAAAGCATGCTTCCGATGATGGAGCCGGCTCAGAAACGGGCGATTTCGGAAAAGCTTGCTCCGATCGACAGCACCTCACAGCAGGTTGCCTGCGAGTTGGGCCGTGAGGATATCGACATCGCCCGCCCCATGCTGACCTCTTCCAATGCCCTCGACATGACCGATATCCTCTACCTCGCGAAAACGATGGGGCAAGGTCATCTCCTTGCAATTTCGAAACGCAAGCATCTGGAATCGCGGGTGACGGACGTCCTTCTGGAGCGCGGCGAAAAGCCCGTCAAACAGTCGGTCGCCGAGAACGCGGGTGCGGAAATCTCCGGTTGGGGTTCCCGCATGCTGATCAAGCTGGCGGAGAATGACGAGACGATCCGCGACGCGATGATGGAACGTTCAGACATCACGGAAGTCGACTATGACAAATTGATCAGCCTGATGCCGGAGCCGCAGCAGATCAGGATCCGTCGAATGCGTGACGAAAATGAAGCACTGCTTCACGACCTCTTCCGGGAGGCCAGCAAGATCGTCACCAGCACCAAACTGGAACGCAAGGCGACGCGCATCTGTGCTAAGGTCACCTTGAAGGAAGTCCGCACCGGCCAGCGCTCGCTGGGAAAGGCCATCACGCAGCTTTCGCTGTCCAACAACCTGTTCGACATCAGTTTCCTGCTTGCCGAGATGTCGGGCATGGAACAGAAATACGTGACCAACGTCATGCTTCGCTACGATGCTACGGGCGTTGCGGTTCTCTGCCGGGCGCTTGGCGTTGAAGATGGTGAGTACTCGGCTTTGTGCCGTGCGCGCGCGAACCACAGTAAACAGCCGCAATCGACCGTCGAGAAATGGGCAAACGATTACGAGGCGCTCTCCGACAAGGACGCCCGCCGCCTGCTGTCATTCACGAAAATACGGCTCGGTACGCTGCAAAGAGAACTCGCCTGAAGTTTCCTGCGCTCAAGTGAATGCACGAGACTATTGCGGAAATCGCCGCGCCAATCCTCAGGTCTTTGACGGAACCTCCCGCGTCACCACCGCCGCTCCGGCCTCCAGTGTCCTGTGAACCGGGCACTTGTCGGCGATTTCCAGCATGCGTTGCCGTGTGGTCTCATCGAGATCTCCCTCAAGGGAGATCAGCCGTTCGAACCTGTCGATCCTCCCGCCGTGCGCTTTCAGGTCGTCAGAGCATTCCTCGCAGTCCGCTGCGTGAACCTTGCCATGCAGGATACGCGTGCCGATCCTTTCGACATCGATACCTTTCCTGTCGGCATACATGCGCAGTGTCATGACCGTGCAGGCTCCAAGCGCGGCCGACAGATAACCGTAAGGCGACGGCCCGCTGTCCAGACCGCCGACTTCCACGGGTTCGTCGGCAAGCAACCTGTGCGCTCCGCTCGTCACCATCACCTGGTATTTCCCCAGGCCGGTTTCCTGGACCTCGACCCCGTCCTTCACCTCGCTGGCGGTCTCGCGTGCGCCCATGTCCAGATATCTGCCCGCCCAGGCAGCAATCACCCTGGCGGCATAGCTGGCGTCCTCTTCTGCCGACAGCAGATGGTCTGCCGTATCCAGCGAGACAAAGCTCTTGGGGTGGCGCGCCGCCACGAAGATATTGGTGGCGTTGTCTATGCCGACCGTCTCGTCGAGCGGCGCATGCATGACCAGGAGGGCCTTGTGCAATTCCGCGGTCTTTTCCCTGACCGACTGCGCCTGCAGATCGTCGAGAAACTCGCTGCGGATCGTGAAACGGCGGCCAGCAAGGGTCACCTCCCCTGCCCCCTTTTCGCGTATTTCCTCGATGGAGCCATTGAAATTGTGAAGAACGTGATCGGCATCGGAGGGCGCACCGATCGTCACCACTGCCCGCGCTTCGGGAATGTCGCCCGCCACGGCAAGCATCGCGGCGCCGCCGAGCGAATGCCCGATCAGGAGCTGTGGTGCTTCATAGGTCTTGCGGAGAAAATCCGCGGCCAGCTTCAGATCCTCCACATTGGAGGAAAAGCCTGTGGAGGAGAAATCGCCACCGCTGCCGCCCAGGCCGGTAAAATCGAAGCGCAGAACCGCAATGCCTTCCGCGCTGAGTGCGGCGGCGATATGACGGGCGGCAACGATGTCCTTGGAACAGGTAAAACAATGCGCAAACAGCGCAAAGGCTCTGACTTTTCCGGGGGGAAGATCCAGCCGGGCTGCGAGCCGTGCGCCATGAGCGCCGTCGAATTCCAGTTTCAGCGGACGGTTTGCCATTCGTGGGCCTCCTCGCGAGATACAGCATTTGAAGAACGCTTCAGAAGTAACCGCGCGAGCCGGGTATGCAAGTCACTCCCACAGACAACTTCGTGAAAGGATTGACCGCCGGCACAAAATGACAGCCCGGCGGTCGATATTGTCCCGTAGCCGCTGCTCAGGATCTCAGGATCTTCTTGGTCGAATTCACCGCATTGGCGATGCGCGTATAATGCACTTTACGCTTTTGCGAGTTCCCTGCGGAACGAAGCAGCTTTGTGGCGGTTTCCTCGATCGCCTTGGATGCAAGTTTGTTCACCTCGCGGAGTGCCGCTTTGGAAACTGCCCGGTAGGATTTGTTGCCCAGCTTGGCTTTCGGGGCTTTCCGGTCCTGGTTCTTGCCGACGATCCCTTTCAGCGTTCTGGAAAGCTTTCGCAATTCCGAATTCACGGTGGAGTAGTCCGGCTTCCTGCCTGTGGCGCCGCTCGCCTGCGAAAAGACGCGCTGCAAACAGTCCAGCCTGTAGACGACCTCCAGCCGGCTGCATTCGCTCGCGCCTCTCTGGATCTGTTTGACGACCGCCTGGGTGACGTCATCGGCAAATGCCAATTGCAGAAGACCGTCATTTGACACCGGCTGTCCGACTTGCCCGAGGATCTCGTCGGAGCGGAACCCTTCGACAGACAGGTCCAGCGACGTGTCATCGGAAGACCCCGTCCAGGCAGCCTGGCTCGAGGTTGTGAAAACGCCGGAGATTGCAACACCGGCAAGAACGAGAATGGCTTTTGCAGAAATGGAAACATGCATTTGAATTTCCCCAGAACTTATCAGATTTATAAAAGAACATTGCCGAGGTTCCCCAATCTGCAAAGGAACGTCCGGAAGAGTATTATTGCGAAAGACCGTATGCCCGGCGCAATCCGCGCCTGGTTTGCGGACCGAATTGTCCGTCAATCGCGCCTTCATAAAATGCCCGGTCAGTCAATCTTGCCTGCAACGCCCGCCGGGTTCCCTGCTTGAACATGTCGGGGCTTTCCGAAAGGAGGCTCAGAACCTGTTCGTTGCCGGTCCTGAGCGCCTGATAAAGATAATTCGCAGCATCCTCCAGAGACCGGTCCTCGACATCACCGTCATCTATCAAAGCCGCATAATTAAACATGGCTTCAGGGTGACGCAGGTCGGCGGCACGCTGAAAGAACTCGATCGCCTTGACCGGATCGCGGGGAACACCCAGCCCTCCCTGAAAATGCAGGAAGCCGAGATCGTTGATCGCATCGGCAAAGTTTTCAGCTGCCGACTGCCGGTACAGGTTCAAAGCTTCGTCAATATCCTGATCGACGCCAATGCCCCTCTCGTAGAGCCGTGCGAGTTCGAACATCGCTTCGGGATCCCCGGCATCGGAAGCCTGCCGCAAGAGCTCTGCCGCGCGCTCCGGGTCATAGCGTTTTTCGTTCGGGTCCAGCCGCATGTAGGCCAGCCCCTTCAAGGCACGTATGTCTCCCTTGTCCGCCAGCGCCGTGAGCTGATTTTCCTGGTCGACTTCAAGCGTGGCCCAGGCATTCTTTCTCTCGGCAGCCTCCAGGGCGTTGATCATCTGCTTCTGGCCGGCGAGGAAATAGGGTTCGCCGGACAAGGACCCATATGTGTGCGGTTCCTGCATGTTGCCGGTCGTCTGAAGGACGGTGTCGCGAATTTGCCGGAAAGCCAGTCCGATCTCCAGGTCTCTAATCTGCAACGTGTCGGAGAGCGCGCGAGCGAAGGGGCTGTTGCTGCCGTCACCATCCAGCGCCGTCGCTCCGGCCTTCGCAGCATAGGCGACCAAGGTTCCGCGTTCCGGCGATGGCGGGGCAAGGCCGCTCAAAGGGGCGGGTTCGTCGAGGGCGATGATTTCCACACTCTCGTGATGTTCAAACGGATCGTTGCGGCAGGAATCCAGAACCACGATCCGCAACTGCCTGGCCTTGTCGACAGCTCCCAGGATCTCGTTGAGGGAAATGGAGGACTGAGCCACTTCCTTTCTGGACGCCGCGGCGGAGTCGGCGGGAATGAGAAAATTCTGTCCCCCGACTTCAACGCCGTGACCGGCAAAATAGACCAGCGCCACATCCGCGGTTTCCGCCTCGAACGCAAAGTCTTCAAGCAGGGCGCGGAATTCAATCAGTCCCAGGTCGTATTTCTCGACCACGTCGAATTGTAGCGATCTGAGTGTGTTGGAGATCAGCGCGCCGTCCCGAAGCGTGTTGTCGAGATCGGGAACATTCAGGTAGTCGCCAATACCCACGACCAGCGCCAGCCGCTTTTCCGGAAATTCGGTTGTTTCAGCGAATGCCCTGACAGAATACGCACTGACGAGCGTCAGAAAAACAAAAGCTCCGGCGACAAAAAATCGCGATGGCCAGCTGTAGGATCCAGTCCGAGAAAGTAATCCTGACATCATGAAATACCAATGATTTTGAAAAGACTTGGATACTGAATAGTGTCAAGGTTACAGCAGCAATGCAATTTGTGAAAGTCTCGAGCTTGAGCCCCTTCCGATCATATTAAATCACTCGACCGGACAATGCCTTAGCCGTTGTCGTCCAGCAACGCCTTCAGCCTGCGTTCTTCCTCCTCGGAAAGTCCTGCGACGGGAGTGTCGGCAGCCTGAGCTGCCTGTGTCCGGCGTTTGCGCAGGGCAAGGAAAATCGCAAGAAGACCCGCTACCAGCGCCAGAGGTCCTGCCGCCCAGAGGGCAAACGTGTGCCAGGCGAACCTGGGTTTGAGCAACACGAACTCGCCGTAGCGGGAGACGAGATAGTCGATCACCTGGGCATCGCTGTCGCCCGCGACAAGGCGCTCGCGGACCAGGACCCGCAGATCCTTGGCCAGAGGCGCGTCGCTGTCGTCGATGGACTGGTTCTGACACACCATGCAGCGCAGCTCGGCGGACAGCACCCGTGCCCGCGCTTCCAGCGCCGGATCGGCCAGAACCTCGTCCGGGGCGACAGCCATGGCCGGCGATGCCAGCAGGCAGAGGCACAGGAGAAAGCTGGTGAGAAGGGATCGGATCATCGCATGTCTACTCCGCCGGCGCCGGCGCAGCCGATTTGCGTTTTCTGGCCGGTTTCGGTGCACCGACGCGAAGCCGCCTGTCGGCAATCGATATAGCGCCCCCCAGGGCCATGATCACGCAGCCGATCCAGATCAGAGTTATCAGCGGCTTGAAATAGACCCGGACATCGACAGCGCCGTCGCCCCGGCTTTCTCCGAGGGACAGATAGAGCTGCGAGAACCCGGTGGTGTGGATGGCCGCCTCGGTTGTCGGCATCTGGCGAGCCGTATAGACGCGCTTCGAGGGATCGAGTTCGGCGACGAAGATGCCGCCCTGGCGGATCGTGAAATGACCGACTTCCTCGGTGAAATTCGGGCCGCGCCGGGGCGCTGCGCCATCGAATGTCAGTTGATAGCCGGACAGCTCCACGACGTCTCCCGGCCGCATGGTCGCGATCCGCTCTTCCTGAAACGCCGAGGCGGTCACGATACCCAGAACGGTCAGGCCGACGCCGAAATGGGCCATGGTGGTTCCCCAGGCCGATCCCGGCAGGCCGACCAGGCGCGAGAAGGCACGGGAGGGGCCGATCTCGAGGATTTTCACCCGGGTGAGAATTTCAGAGACCGCACCTGCCATGACCCAGACAGCAAGGCCGACGCCCAGTGGAGCGAGAACCTTTTCCATGCCCCAGAGCCAGAATGTGAAGATCGTCATCAAGATGGCGAGGCCGAAGGCCGCGTAGAGCCGTTGGGACGCCGCCAGCAGGTCGCCGCGTTTCCAGGAAAGCACGGGGCCGAAGGGAACTGCGATCAGCAGCGGCACCATCAACGGTCCGAAGGTCAGATTGAAGAACGGCGCGCCAACGGAGATCTTCTCTCCGGTCACCGCGTCCAGAAACAGGGGATAGAGCGTGCCGACAAAAACGGCGGCGCAGGCGGAGGTGAGGAACAGGTTGTTCAGCACCAGCGCCCCTTCCCTGCTGATCGGCGCGAAGAGCCCGCCCTGTTTGAGCGCCGGCGCCCGCCAGGCGTAGAGCGCCAGGGACCCGCCGATGAAGAAACACAGCAGAGCCAGAATAAAGACACCGCGCGTCGGATCGGTAGCGAATGCATGCACGGAAGTCAGGACACCGGAGCGGACCAGGAAAGTTCCCAGCAGCGACAGCGAGAATGTGAAGATCGCCAGAAGGATGGTCCAGATCTTCAGCGCTTCCCGCCGCTCCATGACGATGGCGGAATGCAGAAGGGCCGTCCCGGCCAGCCAGGGCATCAGGCTTGCGTTTTCAACCGGATCCCAGAACCACCAGCCCCCCCAGCCAAGTTCGTAATAGGCCCAGTAGGAGCCCATTGCGATGCCCAGGGTCAGAAAGCTCCAGGCGAGCAACGTCCAGGGGCGAACCCACCGCGCCCAGGCGGCATCCGTGCGCCCAAGGATCAGAGCGGCGACGGCGAAGGAGAACGTGATCGAGAAGCCGACATAGCCAACATAAAGAAGCGGCGGATGGATCGCCAGACCGATGTCCTGAAGGATGGGATTGAGATCAGCGCCTTCCAGCGGCGGATTGACAACGCGTGTGAACGGATTGGATGTTGCCAGCAGGAAAAGAATGAACCCGGCGGAAATCCAGCCCTGGACCGCCAGCGTCGCAGCGCGCAGATCCTTCGGGAGATTGCCTCCGAAAAACCCGACAAGTGCGCCGAAGAACACCAGGATCAGCACCCACAGCAGCATCGAGCCTTCATGATTGCCCCAGACGCCGGTGAACTTGTAGATCAGCGGCTTGGCGGAATGGGAGTTTTCCAGAACGTTGAGAACCGAGAAATCCGCAGTCAGATAGGCGTTGGTCAACACGGCGAAGGACAGCAGCACCATGACAAACGTCGTCACGGAAACCGGCGGGGCGACGGCCATGAGCCGGTCATCTCCGGCTAACGCGCCCCACAGGGGGACAACGGATTGCACAAGCGACAGGGCAAACGCCAGCACCAGCGCGTAATGTCCGAATTCGACGATCATTGACCCTCCCAGATTCCGTTCAGCAGATCATGGACCCACAAGGTCACAAACCTGTAATGTCAGTTGGCCGCAGCGTTTTCGCCCTGCCAATGGCCCTGTTTCTTCAGCGCTTCGGCCACTTCCTTGGGTATGTAGTTTTCATCGTGCTTCGCAAGCACGCTGTCGGCGACGAAGACCCCGGCCGGATTGACAAACCCTTCGGTCACCACACCCTGCCCTTCGCGGAAGAGGTCCGGCAATATTCCTTTATAGGTCACCGCTACCGTGTTCTCCATGTCGGTGACACGAAAACTAACTTCCGCATTGTCGGAGCGCACGACCGAGCCGTCCTCGACCAGACCGCCCAACCGGATTCGCTGTCCGGGCGGTAAAGGCGTGAGGGCGATATCGGTCGGGCTCTGAAAGAAAACGAGTTCGTCATAGAGAGCAAACAGGATCAGACCGAACGCCGTGGCGAGAACCACACCCGCCGTGCCGATAAGGGTCAACCTTCTTTGTTTGCGTGTCATTTCTTTTCCGCCCGCTTTCCGCTGCCTGCTGCCCCTTGAGGCGCGGAAGTCTCTTCTTTTCTCAAGATCCTGTTAAACCAAGTTGCCTTGCCACGTCCTTGATTGAGGACAAATCCTCTGGCTTGTCGGCATAAGCGGCTTGTGCTTCCTCAAGCGCCTTTTCCGCGCTCTGTCTGTCGCCCAGGACGACGTAGGCCTGTATCAGCTGCTTCCATTCCGATGCGGACCCACCCTCATTGGCGAGCCGTTCGGCGAGGCCTGCGACCATCCCGCGGATCATTGCCTGTCTGTCCACCGGGCTCATGTCCTGCGATGCAGCAACATCCTCCTGTGACGGTCCGCGTGGCGCAGGCGTTTGACTGCCGGGATCCGATGGCCCGTCAGACCCTGAAAGCTCCGCCAGTTCATTGCGCGCGGCGCCTACCCAGGCTTCCGTGCCCTCGGCGCCTGCCAAAAGATTGCGCCAGGCTTCGATCGCCTCTGCTTTTTTACCTTCCTGCCCCAGGGCAAGCGCCAGGAAAAAGCGTGGCTTGACGGCAGTTGCATCCATCGCAGCAGCCTGCTCAAAAGCCTGCCGCGCTTCTGCCGGGACAAGCCCCTGGTTGGCGATGACCATCGCCTCGCCCATATCGGTGAGCCAGTCCTGTCTCGGCCCGAGAAGGCGAATTGCCTGGGCATAGGCCCGGGCGGACTCCTGCGGCCGGCCGATCGACAGATAGACCGGTGCAATCACCACCCATCCCTGTCCGTCTTCCGGATTTTCCGACAGATGTCGCTCGACCCGGGCAATGAGAACATCCACCGATTGCTCTTCCGCCGGCGCTTCGAGCCTGGCGGAGAGCGGGGCGTCGGGCAGATCCGGGGCTCCGAAGAGAAGATAAATGCCGACCGCCACGGCCGGCAGCCCGACCAGTGCCACTCCCTGGGCAAATTTCAGTCCTGGTCCCCGGGAGCCTCTGCCGGTTTCCTGCCCGTGGGCGTCATGCGCGTTGAGCAGCCGCCGGGCAATTTCCGTGCGCGCCGCGCCGGCCGCTTCCGGCTCGATCAAACCACGTTTCAACTCCGCCTCGATGGCGCTGAGCTGATCGCGATAAACGGCCTCGTCCGCGTTCCCGGACGGGGTGTCCGCCGAACGCCGGGCTCTCGACAAAGGCACAAGCACGGACAGGGCGGCGACGGCCGTCATGACAGCGATAAGGATCCAAAATACCATGGGTGCACTATAGACCGCCCAATCCCGGCAAAAGCAAGATGGCACCACTGTGACCGGCGGTCGCGGCTCAGGCCGTCAGATACGGCGAAAAGAAGGAAAAACGGCCGGAAGCTATCTGCTGCCCAATGCGTGGGCCACCAGCTTGCGCTCCGGATTGCCCTGGACTGACGCTGTCAATTTCCGCGCCTTGGCGACGGCAGCCTGGCGGCTGCGGCGGAGCTGGTTGGCATATTCTGAGCCGAAATAGATCTCCGACAGCATGATCGCCACATCGGCGGCGGCCAGGTGGGCCTGCAATTGCCGGCCCCGGGCCTTGCCGAGATCGGAGATTTGCGACCGGGTGACGATTTCCAGCGTCTGCTCG
The DNA here is from genome assembly GCF_947496995.1 of uncultured Roseibium sp. Taxonomy (GTDB): domain Bacteria; phylum Pseudomonadota; class Alphaproteobacteria; order Rhizobiales; family Stappiaceae; genus Roseibium. The sequence continues at coordinate 1,669,019 of NZ_CANMFD010000001.1, read as the reverse complement.
ACAGCCTGCCGGGTCCGCTTGCCGACCTCGTTGACGGCAAAGGTCTCGGAGGCGTTGCGGACCATGTTCACCACGCGCAGTGTCCGCACCGCGTCGTCGATGGCTTCCTGGTCGATCTGCAGTTTGCCGGCCTGGTCGAATTTCGGCACCTGGAGCGCCTTTCGGACAGCCCCATGGGCGTTGTTCAGCTCCGTCGTCACAACGTTGGACAGGCTGCGCTTGGTTTCCGCCAGACGCTTGTGCCACTTGCCGGAGACGGACAGATCCATGTCCCGTTCGACACCGCGCACCAGCGAATGATATTCCAGCAGCGCCTGCGAAAAGGCGACCGGATCCGGATTGTTCTTGCAATGCTCGAGCGCCAGGATCTGAAGCCGTTCGGCCTCGCTCATCACGACATCGACAAACGGCGCGAACTGAGACTTCTCGATTGCCTTGGGATCGTCGTCACCGGCAAGGCGACCGGCAAAACTGCACAGGGCCGCCGGCGCGTCGGCGCGATCAACCAGAGCGGCGGCGATGACGGAGACATGGTCGGGAAACCGGTACGAGCATTTGTCCACCAGCCGCAGGACATCCGTGTCGCGCTTCAGCCTTTGTTCGTTGATGCGTTCGGGAATGTTCTGCAGAAACGGCACGAGCCAGCGCTCGGCGGAAAAAATCTTCTGTATGTCCCTGAGTTCGGCAATGCCGCGTTCTCCGCCGAGTTCGATGCCCATCCGGCGCCGCTGCGTATCGGAAACCTCGCAGCGGTGCAGCGCTTCGCCGACGGCGTCCACGGACCGGGTGCGCAGGGCCTGAACGAGTGCGGCAACCCGCTCGCCGCTGACCTTCGTGTTGCCTGCCTGTTCCAGAACGGTCTGGAAATCGTCCGGCATGAGATCGCGTCCGAGCCATTTCCAGACACGGTTGAGCATGTTCCGGTTGATGCGGGCTTCCTGCCGGATCGGTAGGGTTTCGTTGATCAGAAAGTCCTCCAGCGGCGAGAAGAACATGCGCTGGATCTGGTTTCGTCTCTGGATGCCGCCGTCGATTTCCGGCGTCAGCGCACCCGGAGTGCGCAGGAGACCAAGAGCCGCGGTAAGAATGACCTGAAGGTTGGGATCGGGATTCTTCTGAAATTGGGCCCGTTCCATATTCCGGACCAAAGCCTCGACCGCCTGCGGCCTGAGACTGCTCAGATAGGATTTGATTTTATGTTCAAGCTGGTCAGAATTTGTCATTCACAGCGTCAATCGCGATCCGAATCCGGACGATATTAGCGCCATAAGGTTTAACTAAGTGTTGAGAATAATTTCAGGTTTTGGAAACACACGGTTGACCGGAAGGCCCGCTGCGAGCCTGCCCGCAGCCCCTGTTCAACCGATCACCTGCCATGCACCGCGATCGGTTTCGCAGGCCGTGCCTCTGGCCTGCAGAACACGTCCCTGCAGAACCATCTCGTGGGTGAATTCCCGACAGCTCGTCTCGTTGACGAAATAGACCGGACCGGGACGCACCTGGCCGCTGCGGCCGGTGCGCTCGTTCTGCCAGGCAACCGAAACGCCCAGGCCCCGCGCCCGCAGGGCCCGGTCCTGCGCATCTTCCGCCGCACGGCGGTCGGAAGGCTCGAGCGCTTCGCCGAGTTCGTTGTTCACCAGTACGGAAATGGCTGTATTCGCCTCGGACCCGGCCACACCGGATTTCGGATCGCCAAAGAACGACCCCAATCCGGCGGTGTCGCTTGAATTGGACGTCATGGAGCATCCTGCCAGAAGGATGGCAAGAGCAACACATGTGGCACCGCGCAAAAACATGCTCGAAAGCTCCCGGAGCAATCAGTTTCAAGGCAGGCTCTCCCGGCACCGGGACAGCGGACCGATGTCTCGATCCGGCGTCCCCGATCGCGCCACCAGGGCACGGGATGATCATGGAAGCCGGTCAGAACCCGCAGATGAACCTTTGTTATTTTCAATTTGTGGCCGAACTTGGCCTTCATACAGTCTTTGACGCCACTATCTGCGTCAATTTTCATCACATTTCTTTTCGTCCGGTCCCTATCGTCTGTCGACAAGCGCCGGCAAGGTCAGTCTGGCTTTCAGGCCGCCCAGCGCCGATCCGTCCAGCTCGAGCGTACCGCCGTAAAGCGCGGCAAGATCGGCCACGATCGACAGGCCCAGCCCGGTGCCTGGCACGGTTTCGTCAAGCCTTCTGCCGCGTTTGACCGCCTCTGCCCGCTCTTCGAGCGTCAGTCCGGGACCGTCGTCTTCCACGGTAATCGTGAACATGTCCCGATTGGTCGCCGGGTCGATCAGGGAGGCAACCGTCACCGAAACCCGGGCGGCAGCCCACTTGCAGGCATTGTCGATGAGATTGCCGCCCATTTCCTCCAGGTCCTGGCTTTCGCCGCGAAAGCGGATCTCGCCGCTCTGCTCAAAGCCGACGGCAATGCCGTTGTCCTGGTAGATCTTGTTCATGGCGCGAATCAGCCGGGACAGCACGGGCTCCGTTTCGCACGAGACGCCGATCACCCGGCGCTGCGCCGCCATGCGTGCGCGCTCCAGATGATGCTGTATCTGGGTGGACATGATCTGCGCCTGTTCGGAAACCTTGTCCGCCAGTGGCCCTCCGGCGGTGCGGGCTTCGTTGGAAATCACCGACAGCGGCGTCTTCAGTCCGTGCGCCAGATTGCCGACATGGGTGCGCGCCCGCTCGACGATCTCCTTGTTGGAGCCGATGAGCGCGTTCAGTTCCACCGCCAGCGGCGCAATTTCCCGAGGCAGGGCCTCATCGATGCGCTCGGCTTCGCCCTGACGGACGGCCGAAAGCGAAGCGCCCAGGCGGGCAAGCGGTTTCAACCCGATGCGGACCTGCAGGAAGATCGCCAGGATCAGGCCGAGGCCGACAATGCACAAGGTCAGCGCGACCATACGGCCGAATTCGTAGATATCGGCCCAGAAGTCCGCCGTCGCGGCTGCAACGGCAATGATGTAAGGCGTCTCCCCGACCGAGATGTTCTGTTGCAGGACGCGGATTTCGTCTCCGCCCGGTCCGGCAACGAACCCGGCACTGCTCTCCTTATCACCGATGGCCGGCACGTTGAGAGGATCGCCCACCAGCGATTTGGAGGCTCCGATAATTTCCGCGTTGCCTGCCCGGCGAACTGTCCAGTACCAGCCGGACAGCGGCAGGGAAAAGCGGGGATCGCCGCTGTAGTCCGCCACCGACAGCGTGGCGCTCGCCCCGTCATCTGCGGCATCCGTCTCCAGCATTCCGGAAATCAGCGCGTTGATGTGAATTTCAAGCTGACTGTCGAAGGCGCGCTCGCTTGCCCGCTGGTAGAGGCTCACCAGAAAGACACCAGCCAGGGCAAGCGCGACGGTGGACCAGACAGCGGCAACGAACACAAGACGCGCGGCAAGCGAGCGCTGCGGCTTGCGGACCGTTTGAGGCTCCCCCGCGGTTGAAGCCTCACTTGTCACCGTCTGCTCCCAGACGGTACCCGAGACCCCGGATGGTTTCGATCAGATCCGAGCCGATCTTCTTGCGCAAACGGCCGACAAAAACCTCGACCGTGTTGGAATCGCGGTCGAAATCCTGATCGTACAGATGTTCGGTGAGTTCCGTTCGTGAGATCACCTTGCCCTGATGATGCAGCAGATAGGACAGCAGCCGGTATTCATGGGAGGTCAGCTTGATCGCCGAGCCGTCCACGGTGACCTTGCCTGCGCGCAGGTCGAGACGCACGGAACCGCAGGTCAGCTCGTTGGAGGCATGACCGGCCGCCCGGCGGACAAGCGCGCGGACCCTCGCCAGCACTTCCTCCATGTGAAAGGGCTTGGCGACGTAATCGTCCGCACCGGCATCGATCCCTGCGACCTTGTCCGACCAGCGGTCCCGGGCGGTGAGGATCAGCACCGGCATCGTCCTGCCGTCGCGGCGCCAGGTTTCCAGAACCGACAACCCGTCCAGCGTCGGGAGGCCGAGATCCAGCACAACCGCGTCATAGGGTTCGGTGTCGCCCAGATAATGCCCGTCCTCCCCATCGGTCGCACTGTCGACCACATAGCCGGCTTCTTCCAGAGCGGTGACGATCTGGCGGTTCAGATCGGTATCGTCTTCAACAACAAGAATGCGCATGAGTTCCGACTTTTCGAAGTTCAGTGAAATGACCCGGCGGCCCCCACGCATGCGCGGGGCCGGCACCTTGATCGTCCATCTAGCGGGCGCTGACTGTGACCGTCGTCACCTTGCCGCCGTTCTTGACCGAAAGAACATAGACATAGCCCCCGCCCTGCTCACACAGCTGGGCCTTCAGGATTTCCCCCTGAACCCGGCCCTTGACGGACCCCAGCGAAGCCGCCTGGCCGCTGGCAACGACCTTGCGGGCCGCGGCGTCCGACAGACAGGCCGCCTGCGCCGGTCCCACCGCGGCGAAAAGGAGGACAAGAATGACAAATATGTGTTTCACGGGTTCGATTCCGGTTCTGCTCACGAAGTGTTGGGCAAGGTGTAATCAATTTCACATGAACGCAAGCTGAACCGGTTGTTTGGGGAATGGGGCGGAGGGTCGTTGGGGCTTTTGGAAGATGCATCAGACCGGATATGAAGGCGACTTGCGGATGAGCAAGCTGCCAAGCGGAAATCAAACCGAAAAAATTCCAGGGACGCTTTCGGCCCTTTGCTGCCGTTCGTCCGCCCCCATGTAGCTGCGGTGCAACCTGTCGCAGGAGACATTCGCGACAACCGCTAAGCCAAGGCACTCGGTAAAGTCGGCAGAGCGGACTTTACTGCCGTTCCAACAATTCAAATGAAAGTCCGCATCCTGCAAAGCACAGTTCATCGTCCTCTAGTCCGACGGCGGTTGAAGCCAAGCTGTTGAAAGCGCCCAGTCCTCGGCTCCGACCATCAGAAGATCAAAGACTGGATCTTTAATGTCGTAATAGGCGTCTTCGTCTGTCGGAAAGTGAAGCGCAAGTTGTTGCTTAATCGCGCCGTATGCCTTTGCTGCCAGTGGATGTGCGCGAAGGTAGTCTCGGCAAAGGAGTGGATAGCGCTGGTTGAAGCGACCTTTCTCGCGGACATGTATGTTCGCCACAAATGGTTCGTTACAGCGAAAGAACTGTTTAGCCAATTCATCCTGCGGCAAAGACATGCCCGGTGGACAATGGTCACAGATTGGCCGACCGAGGCTACATCCCGCTGCAACCATTGCTTCCGTTTCGAGGTCTTTCAGAGACGCCAAGCTGATCTGGATATCAATGACATTTTTGGCGACAAGATTCGGTACTGCGGTCGAACCAATATGATGGATTAAACCGCCTTCAGGTAAGGCTCTCTCAATCAATGCTTTGATAATTGAAAATTGGGCCGGCCAATTCGGATTGGCAGGAAGAATTTTGATCGACATTGTCTGCCTTATCTCATTGCTATGGTTCTTCATAGCAGACCTTTATAGGCTGCGCAGCATCTGGAGGTTTCGGCCCCAAGCGGACATCGCTGCACCGGGTAGCGAATGACTGAAACGAGCCCGTCCTTCGGATGCTGCATTCCAAGCTAACGTCAGCTATGGACAAACAGAACAGTCGAGTCCGTCAAAATCTGGATCAGTCTTTCGAGAATTCACGCTCGACTTCTTGGGCGAGCCAGCCGCCAAACCCGATCAATAACTCCGTAAGTTCGCCCTTGCTCAACTCAGGTCGGTTCGGAAGCTGCAAAACACGCCGCATATCTTCAGCTTTTTCCGGATAGTATTTGGCGAAGGCATCGCAGGCGATTTCTGGATCGGTTGTCCAACTCTGTTCGCGTGCGGTGACAAGTGAAAATCCTGTTCTGATGAACTTTCGAGATATCCGGTCACCAAGACTGCAAATTGCGTCAGTCGGTGACGTCTCCAGAAGCAAAAGATAGTTCTCGCGGACTTTTTTGAAGTCACCGTTGAAGGCTTTCGCGACCTGTCGGGTAGGTTTGAACTTGGGTAAAGAGTCCTGCATCCTCTCCCCCAGAACACATACGCAGAGGTGCTTGATGAAGCATCCAATTCCGTGAATATCACTATGAATTTCCTCAAGAAATGTGACCCCGACCCCAACTTCCCTTACGACTTTCGAGTACTTATGTGACAGGGCTGCTTCTGCAGTCTTGATTTGGGATGTCAAAGTCTCAGTCGGCTTGCGATGGAGGACGACCAGAACATCCAGATCCGATGTCGGCACTTGGGCAAGTCCGGTCACGACACTGCCGTAAAGATGCAATCCGTGAAGGTCTTCTCCGATCACCGAGCCCAACGTTTTTGTCGCGTCTTCGACAACCTTGAGAAATGGTACGGGAATATTTGAGGCCATCACACCCGTTGCAATGAAGCCCTGATAATCGACGCCGTAGGTGCCAGAACCGCGCATGTTGATCTTTCTTTTCGCATCTGTTGTGTCGATTGTATCCAAGTGGAAACCATCCGAAAATTAAAACCCGGTCAATCAGATCTGCGCCCTGCATTTCTGTCACTATCAGAATTCAAGAGAACCAGAGGAATAGCCGACATTCGCGCAGCCGCAGCGAAAGCTCACTTTGTCCGCGGAGCTGCCGTTAGTGTAGAGCGCAACAAAAGCCCGCTTCCCGCCCTGCTCAGACCTTCGTTCGTGTTGCAGCGAACGACAGCTTTCAGAATGAAATTGAAAAGCGGTGAACGTCCAAATTGGACGCGCGTTAAGGGTGCTGAAGCCTCACCCCAATACGCCCGGCAAATCACGCGCTCCGTGCAGCACTCGGATAATTCTGACCTCGTCGCCTGAATGGAGAAAGAAAATCAGGTAGCGGCCGTGTCTGGCTGAACGCACTCCCTCGCCCAACGCGTCTCGCCGGGGAGGATTTTCAGGGGTGCGCAATTACTTGTCATCCCGGTTTGCCGCGCAGCGGCAAGACCGGGATCCAGAACTCCGTGTTGTCGGGGATGGAATACAAAACTAAGGCGGCAGGTTACTGGGTCCCCGCCTTCGCGGGGACGACAACCGAGAGTGAGAGAGAGGCGAAGACGCTGCTGCGCGCCAGTTCTCGCTTGACCGGACAGTCGTTCCCGCAACTGAAGGCCATGAGTCCTACAGCGCCACCAGTTCCTCCGTCTGCAGATCGTCGTAGCGGCCCTTGAAGTGTTCGAAGACCTGCAGGGTGCGGCGGGCAATGCCGGTCCAGCCGAAGGAGCGGCGGGCGAAGCGGGCGCCTTCCACGGCCAGTGTGTCGCGCAGCCAGGGATATTGCATCGGCATGTTGAGCATGGCGGCGAACTCTTCCGGCCGCTTGGGGTCGGCGACCAGGGCGTGGCGGCCGAACTCGATCTGCTCGTGTAGACCGCCATGGACGGTGACGACCGTCGGCGTGCCGCAGGCCATCGCCTCCACCGCCGTCATGCCGAAGGGCTCGTAGCGGGAGGGCAAGGCGAAGATGCCCGGCGCGCGGTAGAAATCGGCCAGGTCGTCATCTTCCACGTAGCCGCGCCAGCTTATGGCGTCCGAAACGCCCATGTCGGAGGCAACCTGCTTCCACTGGTTGAGGAGCGCGATATCGCTGTCGGAATTTGCCCCCGCCGCCAGCACCAGGCGCGCATCGGGCTGCAGTTTGAGAAGGTGCGGCAGGCTTTCGATGATGAGGTCGTAGCCCTTGTTTTCCGCCGCCCGGCCGACGACGTAGATATCCGTCTCGCGGATATCGTGCTTCAGCCGCGCCGCGGCCACCCTGTCCGGCGTCGACGGCGTGAACCTGCCCTCGTCGATACCCGGCGGGATCATGGTGATGTGTTCTCTGGGAAGCTGGTATTGCTCGATGATCAGATCGGTCTGCTGCTCGGTCGTCGCAATGACGTGATCGCAGTTGCGGTAGAGCACGAATTCCTTCTGGATCCGTTCGTCGAAGCGGTAACCCGCCATCTCCTCTTCACCGGCCCCGACCATGTCGTGCCGTTTCCACCAGCCAAGAGAGTGCGGCGTGTGGATGTGGGGGATCTGCAGTTCCTCGGCGATCTTCTGACCGGCGACGCCCGCGTCCCAGTAGTGGCTGTTGATGACGTCGTAGTGAATGTTGCGGTGACGGATCATGGCAAGCGCGTTGGTGACAAAGTCGCCGTACCAGTCGTGCATGTCCTCCTTGCGGATGAAATCCTCGCCACCGAATGGCACGCGCACAACGCGCAGGTTGTCATTGACGATATCCTCGGCCGGCTGGCCCTCGAACTGACGCGTCATGACATCGACCCGGTAGCCGAGCCGGGCAAACCGCTTGGCAAGCTCCAGCACGAAAACCACCTGGCCGCCCGTGTCCGGTTTTCCCAGTTCGGGTGTCCCGGCGACATAGCCGTGCAGCGAAATCATCAGGAGTGATCCGATGTTGTGCTTGTTCATGTGGTCCAACCTTTTTTACGTGTTTAGTTCTCCGTCTTCCCAGGCTTTCAGTTTGGCTCGTGTCGTTCAGGTTGCTGCTTGCTGCAGCATTCCCAATTCTATCAGCCCCTCGAGGACCCCGGCAGCATGATTCGCGCTCGCACGGTAGGTTTTCTCGCGCGGCATCGCGGCGAGGAGTTCCTCACGCGCATTGCCGACGGCGATCGCCCTGCCAGCTGCTTCGAAGAGGGCCAGGTCGTTGCCTGAGTCCCCCGCCGCCACCGTGTGTTCCATCGGGATTGCGAGATGATCCGCAAGGTGGCGCATGGCAGCGTCCTTACCGGCACCGGGCGCGAGAATGTCGAGATCGCTCGCACCTGAGTATATATATTTAAGCGGGATGCGTTCCTTTTCCAGACGTTCCAGTATCCGTTCCACCTCCAGCTTCCCCGGAACGGCAAAGCTGGCTTTCCCTTCCGTCTGGAAAATGTCGGCATGCGGCGAAAATCCAAGTTCCATGACCAGCCTGCGAACATCCTTGTCCGGCCAGTCGAGGAATTGCTTCTGCCAGCTCTCCAACAGATAACGGCCCAGCCGGATTTCGGTTCCCAAACCGGTGATGATCGCGTCGGCTGCAAAGTCCGCCGGAAAATACTCCGCCAGCGTCCTGTCGACGCTGACCGCCGGACGGCTTGAGTTCAGGGCCAGCTTGCAGCCTTCGTGCCGCAGCTTGAGCGATTGCCAGAGCCGGTTCAGGTCTTCCCGGTTTCCGGTCAGCGTATCGTCGATATCGCTGACCAGAAGCCAGGGCTGCGGACTGCCGGTTTTGCCGTTCACAGTCCTTCCACCTCCTCTTCGGGGGCGACATAGGTCGTGGTGTAGACCTGCGCGGCGGTGTCCTCGGTGACCGGACGCCGCAAGGTTCCTATTTCGAGATCCTTCAGGCAGACGGCGGCGCTTTCGGTGTAGAAGCCGACGCCTCCTTCGGTGAAAGCGTCGTCAACGAGGCTGAGCACCACATGGCCGTCGATGGAAAACTCGATGTAGAGACCGTGGGCGACGACCTCGATCTGCCATGGGCCATGACCGCCGCCGCGGAAACTTGCGTCCTGAAGCGGATCGAAGCGGAAGGCGTGTTCGAATTCAGGCGTCGGGTTGGCCCCCCAGGCCCGCATCTGCGCCATGCCGTTGATCAGGTCGAGGGACAGGTAATAGCCGTCGCCTTCCTCGTTCATGCGCAGCACCAGCCCGGTCTTGCCCGACCCTTCCAGCATCAACTGCGTCCGCAGACGGAAATCCTCGTGTTTTCCGGGCAAAAGGAAAGCTTCATAGCCGCTCTTGCACGACAGATGCAGGCCGTCCGCACGGTCTATCGCGGAGGCGTGGGGGTTTCCGTAGAGCGTCTTGCACTGATAGGACGCCGTCACGCTTTCGCGGTGGGTCACCAGAGCGTCGAAGCCCGAATAGGATTTGACCTTGAGCCGGCCCGCCTTGTCGCTCACCAGCCGCTTCGGCGGGGGCAGCAGCTTCTTGACCGTTTCGCGTCCGTGGACATTTTCCGTCTTGGAAAAGAAGTTGAAGAGCAGCAGGTCGCCATCGGCCCGGCAGATCCGGCCGGCATAATTGCCCGACGGCAGGATCACGTTGTCGAAGAAATTCTCGTAAGGCCCCTCTATGGAATTGGCATACCAGTAGTGGATCTTGGTGTCCTCGCGGATCGACCCGAGGAGGTAATAGCGGTCGTCGAGCTTGAAAAGATTCGGCACCTCGACGTCATCGTAAAGGCCCGGACGGTGCAAGGGGGCCTCGAAGCTGAACTTGTCCGCCGTTGTCTCGCGGGCAAGACCCACGCAGCCGCGGCGGATAACCGGCCCGTCCTTCACCCGCGCCGAATTCAGCAACAGCCGCTCTCCGGTCTCGCTGTCATGATAGAAGAACGGATCGCGAAAGCTGACCCAGTGGCGGCCCTCATCGATCGAGCTTTCGTAATGCGGTGCGGGAATTTCAAGGGGATAGGCTCCGCCGTTGCAGCGCTCCCAATGGTAAAGATCCTTCGAGCGCGCAAGACCGACGCGCTGGACACGCCCGAATTCGGAGCGCGCGAGACCCGTATAGAACATGCGCCATTCCCCCGGACGATCGGGATCGGCGGTCACATGCATGGTCCACAGCATGTCGTCGTCCCAGGCACCGGGCTCACCGACAAAAAGCGCGTTCTTGACCCGGCGCCAGGTCATGCCGTCGGGACTGACCGCATGGGCGATGAAATCGTGATTGGGCAGAACCAGATGAAAGAGATGAAAGAGGCCATCATGATAAACGACATCGACGTCGCCGATGTCAGACCTCAGAAATCCGTGGGATGCGTACATGCTCCAACCCTGCCCAGTTGTATCCGTTCGTTCAAGTCCTGTGGCCCATTAATTTGCATTGCAGCATTTAACGTCGCCTTTATGGCACGCTCCTCTTTGCATGCGGCGCGCCATACCGTTAACCTGCAGCGGCAGCCTTGGGGATATCATATGCATCGCCGCATTCGGATGCCGAACCTGCCACGACCGGACATGTCGCAGTCTTCAGGAATGCTGACAAGTGCCGCCCTCCTTTTGACAGTCCTCTGTCTGGCAACACCCTGGACACCTGCACGCGCCGCCCCCTGTTCCCTTGCGCTGGTGCTTGCCATGGACGGTTCGGCGAGCGTCGATGCGCGCGAACATGATCTTCAGCTCAACGGTCTTGCGAACGCGCTTGAGGACCCGGACGTGGTGGGGGCGATCGAGGCCGTCGGCGGTATCTGGGTGACGAGCTTCGAGTGGAGCGGCAGATATCAGCAACTGCTGCAGCTCGGCTGGCAGAAGCTTGTCGATACGCAAAGCGCCGAAAAGGCCGCGGCCACCCTGCGCGGATCCAGCAGGGGCTACACCGAATTTCCGACCGCTATCGGCTACGCCCTCGGATATGCCTCCGTGCGGATGCGGGAAGCGCCGGAGCCGTGCGACCGCAAGGTGGTCGATATCGCCGGCGACGGTATCAACAACGAAGGCTTCGGCCCGCAGAGCGCCTATCGCGCCTTCGATTTTTCGGACATTACCGTCAATGGCCTCGTTGTTGCCGGTCAGGACACCGCCCCGGTCAGCTATTACCGGAACAATGTGCTCAGGGGTCCCGGCGCGTTCATCGAGGTGGCGGAGGATTATGACGACTATGCCCGCGCCATGAAACGCAAGCTGCTGCGCGAGATATTCGGCAGCGGGTATGCGGCGCTGCACTGACCACCGGCCCCTGCCGGACCGGAAAGGTCAGTTCCGCGTTCCCTGGTAGCCTTCTTCTTCCATCAGGCAGTAAAAATCCTTCAGGGATTTGCCCGGTTCCCTGGAGAACCTGTCCCCCGTCTCGCGGATTTCGGAAATGCGGTCCAGGCGGAACATGCGGAAATCCTCGCGCAGTTCGCACCATGCGACCAGCGTCCAGACCTTGCCCCAGAACCACAGGCCCAGCGGACGAACCACCCGGGTGGATGCATCGCCCTTCCCGTCGCAATAGGCGATGGACAGACGTTTGCGGGCATCCGCCGCCGCTTCGAGGAAATCGATATACGCCCGGACCTCCTGGGTCATTTCCGATGCGACCGCGTGGATCTCCACCTCGTTGTGGCGCACACGCATTCTTTCCGGCAGGACCGCATCGATCTTGATCATCGCCTCTTCGGCGGCCCGGGCCATCGCCGCTCCGCCCCACGCGCGGATCAGACGCGCACCGGCGAGCAATGCGACCACTTCGTCGCGGGAGAACATGAGAGGCGGCAGATCATAGCCGTCGCGCATGATGTAGCCGACCCCGGCGGCCCCTTCGATGGGAACGCCGGAAGCCTGCAGGTCGGCAATATCGCGATAGACGGTCCGCTCGGACACTTCCAGCCATTCGGAGAGCTGACGCGCCCGGACAAGCCGGCCGCCGCGCAGATGCTGCACGATCTGGAAGAGGCGGTCGGCACGTCTCATGATGCGGGCTCCTTAGGGTCTGTGAACAATCAGGTCTGGGTCGCGGCGTGAGCCGGATTTCGAAGAGATTTGGCGCAAAACGCCGATTTCGGCGTCGCAATGTCTTGAAAGGGAACACCCTTCCGGCGACCTTGCTTCTTGACCTGGGCGTTTTGCATACAAACCTCGACCAAATCCTGATCGTCCACAGACCTTAAGGCGCGAACATGCCGATGGAATTGCCGTCAGGATCAATCCCGTAGGCAAACCGGCCTGCGGGAATTGCGACGGGATCGGAAATAACCTCTCCTCCGGCCCTGGCGAAACGTTCCATCGTCGATTCGAGGCCATCCGGACAGGCAAGATGAATGGTCGATCCGGTGCCTTTTTCCGGGGGCTTGCCGGGATAGAGATGCCCGGCCGTGCCACCGTTCTTGACCGGGAACATCGCAAATTCATCCGGGCCCATGTCGGTGACACGGACAAGTTCCGTCTGGAAAACGTCGTTATAGAACGCAATCGCCTTGTCCAGATCCAGGACCGGAATCTCCATCCATATGGTGAAGTTATCGGGAATGAAGGTCATGCAAAGTCTCCTTTGGTGCTGCAATGCGCATCACCATAGCAAGGCCCTCCTGACAGCCTTCTGTCAGGATAGTGACAGTCAGTTGCGTTTTAAAGCACTGGAAAATCGGCAGCTATGAAGTTCGCCCCGCCCGAGAAATCCGTCACATGGCAGGAGAGCCGATCCCCTTAGACGTGCGCACGCGGGCACCGAGGTTCTTGCGGCGATTGAAAAAATCAGGAAAGCGATTGCTCTGCGATTGATCTGTCTCAAGGTGGATTGCACCGGCAAACGGCAATTTGGGGATCTCATAAGGAGGCAATAATGAGCCACGTTCCCCACGAACTGCATGAAGAATTTCCTGAAGCGGCCGAAACGCTGCACGCCCTGAAGACCAACGATGCCCATTTCGCACGGCTTGCCGACGAATATCACACCGTGAACCGGGAAGTGCATCGCATCGAAACGGACGTGGAACCTGCGTCCGACGAGGCTCTGGAAGAGCTGAAGAAAAAACGCCTGCTCCTGAAAGATCAGATCGCCGCCCTTTTGGCGGCTGCGGCTAACACCGCGTCCTGAGCCCCTCCTTTTCAGGCCGGTGTTAGAGCCCGCGTCGCCCCCGTCCGGCGGCGCGGGCCACCCTGTCGCAAGCGACACGGTTTCCCGTCCGCCCCCGTTTAGTCGAGTCTCGCGGGCGCCGGGAGGAACAGGATAGCCGTAAAAAGAAGGCGCCGCAGCTTGGAAAAAGCCGGGCGCCAGTCTGGGGAGGAACGACCCTCATCGTTCAAAGGAGAATGTGGGTTCTCGACCCCAGACTTGCAAGGCAAGCCTGTGTGAGGCTTGCGTGAGACGCCGCCTGCCCTCCCCGGGAAACCTTGACGAGGCGGTTGCACTGCTGTCTTCTTGCCGAAAAGCATCACTTCGGACCCACTCATGGCACCTGCCCGTTTCGCCCTGTTTCTGCTAATGGTTTTCCCATCGGCCGCCCTTGCCGCGGATCACTGCGTCGATGTTCAGGCAAAAAAGGGATGGCAGCAGATGTCCCTGCCCGAAGGCAGGATCGACAAGATCGGCTATTCGGGAAGCTGGAGCGTGATCAACGGTCACGCCGCAGCCGTCGGCCCGCGCGGCTATTCCGGTCAGGGGGCTCGCAAACTCGGTCCGCTGTTCGGATACAAATACGATCAGGCCTACGCCTTCGGTGAGATGCTGGTGCGCGACCAGGCCGGGAGGATCGTTCCTTTCGCCGAATTCGCGGCGCTTGCCGTCAATGCCGGAGATCCCGCCGGAGTCTACGCCTTCCGGATCAACGACAAGGATATTGCCCTGTGGGACAATGCCGGTGCGATCCGGGTCTGCGTTTCCATGCGCTGAGATCAACTTCCCCTCAACTTTCAATCGACATCCGTTACACGACATGAAAGTCCGCTCTCGTCACCGGCTCGGCGAGGAGCATTGGCCTGACCACGGCAGGCGCCATGTTCGACCTCATCTCAACACGTGACGATCGTCACAGATTTTCTGAAAAACCCTTTTGCATCAGTGATGCGGGATCATCAGGCCTGCGCGCTGTCGCTGCAAAAATGCGCGACCACCTGCCGTTCGTGGGGACGGCTGCGGTGTTCGAAAAGATAAATTCCCTGCCAGGTGCCCAGCGCCATACGGCCATCGGAAACCGGAATGGACAGGGACACCGGCATGAGCGCGGCCTTGATGTGGGCGGGCATATCGTCCGGCCCTTCGAACGTGTGAACGAGATAGCTCATGGACGGATCGTCCGCCGGAGGCACAAGGCGGCTGAAAAAGGCCTTGAGGTCCCTTTGTACATCGGGATCGGCATTCTCCTGGATCAGCAGCGAACAGGACGTGTGGCGGACAAACAGCGTGAGCAGCCCGTCACCTGCGCCCTCTTCGCCAAGCCAGCCCGCCACCTGGCGGGTAAATTCATAAAGGTCCTGACCGTTGGTCCGGATCGAGAATGTGGTCTGCATGCAAATCCTTCAGCCACTGGATCAGCTTCCGTGCTCATTCAGGCAACAAATACTGCGATGGCAACAGTTCGGACAGGCTTAAGCGATCGTGTTCGGCGTTGCAAATCCGGACAGAAGGACCACCTGCCAGGTGGTTTGTCCTTGCCTGTCTCCCAGATCCACTGCAAAGGAATGCGATGTCCGTTTCCCGCCAAAAGATCCTGATCGCCAGTCTCGGCACGCGCGGCGATGTTCAGCCCTATGCCGCGCTCGCCCAGGAGTTGCGCCGTGCTGGCGCCGATGTCGTGCTGTGCACGGGCGAAGGCTTCGAAGAGATGATCGAGTCTACCGGGGCGACGCCCCGCTCGGTGCCGATCAATTATCAGACGCTTCTGCAAGATCCTGCCATCAGGGAAGCACTGTTTTCGGTCAAAGGCGCGGTCCGTTCGGCCCGCAGGAACATGCGTTTGCAGCAGGAAGTCACGCTTGCCCTCTGGCGTGCCGGACTTGAAGAGAAACCGGATCTCATCCTGTTCAACCTGAAGGCCAGTGTGATGACACTCGTCGCACGGCGGCTGAATGTTCCGGCCCTGCCGACGGCCCTGCAGCCGGTGACCGCACCGACCGGCGACTTTCCCGTGCCTCTTTTCGGCCTGCCGGATCTCGGCAGAACCTTCAACCGGATAAGCTACTCCGTGCTTCGCCAACTCATGAGAGCAGGATTTGCCTCGATCATGAAGCCGCTGCGCGAGGAAGCCAAAAAAGAACTGGCCGTTTCTGGTTCACAGTTGGACGGTTACATGCCGGACGGCAGCAAAGCGCTGAGCCTGCAGGCCTTTTCACGTGCACTGGTGCCGACGCCAAACGACTGGACGGACGAGAACTGGCAGTGCGGCTACTGGCTGAGCGAACCGGATCCCGACTATCGCCCCCCGGCGGAGCTGGCCGCTTTCCTGAAGTCCGGAACCGCGCCGGTTTATCTCGGCTTCGGGTCGATGCCGAGCAAGGGCCCGCAGGACCTGGCGCAAACCGTTCTTTCCGCCCTCAGGATCACCGGACAGCGGGCGATCCTTTCCACCGGCTGGGGCGGACTGGGAGTAGATGCGATTCCCGCCGACCTCAAGGACCGGGTGCTGCTGCTGGAAAAGGCGCCGCACAGCTGGCTTTTTCCGCGCTGTTCCGCGATCGTCCATCATGGCGGGGCCGGCACGACGCATGAGGCGGTTCGTTGGGGGAAGCCTTCCCTCATCTGCCCTGTCTTTGCCGATCAGCCTTTCTGGGGCACCCGTGTGCATGGCATCGGCGCCGGACCGGTGCCGATCCCGCAGAAAAAGCTGACACCTGAAAATCTCGCGGAGGCGCTTCGCGATCTTGAAAACCCTGCCTACCGGGAAAAAGCGGAACGTGCGGCGGCTGTCATGGCGAGCGAACCCGGTGCAAGGGAAACGGCCAGGCGGCTGATCGAACGGTTTCTGCAGCCCTGATACCCGTCTTTCATTGCAGCTGCCGTGTCTTATCAACGGGTCAGGCGTCCATTGCCGCCTACCGGCCTTTTCTTTTCCTGCCCGGCCTGACACAACTAATGGAGCAAGCTTTTCAAGGAGTCACCTGCCCGTGTTCCCTGCCCGCTATACCGTTTTTGTTCTTTGCATCCTTCTTGCCGTCATCAGCATCATCTTGATGTTCACCGTTTCCGGCCACTTCCTCTGGCCGTTCCTGGTTTTCGCGGCGCTGTCGGTGACCGGTGTTCTGGACCTGCGCCAGAGCGCGCACGCGGTCCTGCGCAATTATCCGGTGACCGGCCACTTCCGGTATCTTTTTGAATCCATCCGCCCGGAACTGCGGCAATATTTTTTCGAAAGCAACCAGGACGGCAAACCGTTTTCGCGAGAGCGCCGGTCCATGGTCTACGACCGGGCGAAGAACATCGAGGACGTGCTGCCGTTCGGGACCGAACAGGATGTCTATGAAGATTCCTATTCCTGGGTGAACCATTCCGTCTGTCCCAAGCCGGTCAACCACGAAGACCTGCGCGTCACTATCGGCGGACCGGAATGCAAGCAGCCTTATTCGGCCTCGCTGTTCAATATCTCCGCGATGAGCTTCGGCGCGCTTTCAGGCAACGCCATTCTGGCCCTCAACAAGGGTGCGAAGGCGGGCAATTTCTTCCACGACACCGGTGAAGGCAGCGTGTCGCGCTATCACAGGGAAGGTGGCGGCGATCTCGTCTGGGAACTGGGAAGCGGCTATTTCGGCTGCCGGGCCGAGGACGGAACCTTCGATCCGGAAAAATTCAAGAGCCAGGCGGCGAACCCGCAGATCAAGATGATCGAAATCAAGATGAGCCAGGGTGCGAAACCCGGTCATGGCGGCGTGCTTCCCGCTCCGAAGGTCACCAAGGAGATCGCCGAAGCAAGAGGCGTTCCCATGGGCCAGGACTGTGTCTCGCCCTCGCATCATTCGGCATTTTCCACGCCGGTCGAACTTCTGGAGTTCATCCGCACCCTGAGGGAACTGTCAGGAGGCAAGCCGGTCGGCTTCAAACTGTGCCTGGGTCACCGCTGGGAGTTCATGGCGATCATGAAAGCCATGCTGAAGACAGGCATCAAGCCGGATTTCATCGTTGTCGACGGCTCCGAAGGCGGAACCGGCGCAGCGCCCATCGAGTTCGCCAACCGGCTCGGAACGCCTTTGCGTCAGGGCCTTTCCTTCGTTCACAACTGCCTGGTCGGAGCCGGTCTGCGCGATGACATCAAGATCGGCGCCAGCGGCAAATTGTTCAGCGCTTTCGATCTCGCCGGAGCCATCTGCCTGGGTGCGGACTGGATCAACTCGGCACGCGGCTTCATGTTTGCCGTCGGCTGCATTCAGTCCCAGAGCTGCCACACCAACCGTTGCCCGACCGGTGTCGCCACCCAGGATCTGAAGCGCCAGCAAGCTCTGGTGGTTCCCGACAAGGCAGAAAGGGTGACGAATTTCCATAGCAACACGCTTGATGCCCTGATCGAATTCACCGCCGCGGCCGGTCTCAGCCACCCGCGCGAATTCAAGCCGGAGCATTTTTATCTCCGCGAAGGACAGCGCGAAATCCTCCCTGCGAGCGCGGCTCTCACCTGGCTGAAAAAGGGCGCCCTGCTCGACGAGGCACACAACATTCCCGGTTATTCGACCTATTGGGATATGGCGGTTGCAGAGCATTTCGAACCGTCACGCTCCGTCGCATCGGCCAAGGCTCTGCATGGCCGCCACGGACATCATTAGAGCCTGGCGCGTTGAATTGAATTCAGGAAATCGCCCGAGCGCATGTGCAATGCAACCGCTGCGCCGGGCGGCTTTCTGAAAACGCGAACCCGCGTGAACGCGCCACGCCCTGGATCAGCGAACATTCAACCGGTACCGATTGGACCGCCAAAATTACGCTTTCAGATGCCTTCCGCCAGGCGGACCGCGAACTCTCCGGCTTCGTGCGAACGGATTACCGCATGGCGGACAAGGTCGTCGAAGTGGCCGGAAAAGAGCTGAACGTGGCGGGTGTTGGAGAACGCCAGGTAGCGCTGGCCCAGGTATAGCGCCGCCCACTTCTGCCCGAAAACCGTGAAGGGCGCGGAATAGCGGTCGTTGGCTCCGAACAGATGCAGGCGCAGGGAGGGATAGAGGTCATTCAACGTCCGGCCCATCACGTCCAGCTGCTCGCGGCGGGCGTCGGCCGGCAGGCCGGCCCACATGCCCTCTCCTTCCGCAAACCCCTCCAGGGATTCCCTGGGGAGCGCTATCTCCATATCGGATTCTGCCCGGCTCAGGAGCGCGCGCTGGTCGCGGGTTCCGATGATGGCCTGATCGGCAGTGCGCAGCGTTTCGCCGGCATACTCGAAGGCCAGAACGGCTTCGGTCTTGAGGACATCGGGAAGATTAGCCGGGACATGGCGGATCTTTGCCCCCACCGCATCGCGATACCAGGCAAGCAAATGCTCATCGACGGGATGGCGGTCTGTTTCTGCCACCTGAACCGCCTGATCGAGGATTTCCGCCGCCGCGCCCCTGTGGGTCGACAGACCCAGCAGCCAGTCCGACGAGACGCTGAGCGCCGTCGCGATGGCCGCCAGTGCCTGGCCATTGGGAAGGCGGGGTGCTTCCTCGGACAGCAATTGCGAGACCGTGGACCGATCCAGTCCCGCACCGCGCGCCAGATCGCTGCGGTTCATCTCCCGGCTGCGCAGAGCATCGGACAGGCGTTCGCGAAAAAGTTCGGCACGGTCTCTTTTATCCATGAAGGGAGTATTGTCTCCAGGATTTCGGAAAATCAACAGGCGGCCGGGTTATTACTTTTCCAACACGACAGCCCGTGAGGGCTGCCGAATATGCGGCATCTGTAAGGCCGGATTTTCCCTGATCGTACGTCCTTGCGAACGGGCCACCGGCGGAGGTTTACTCCGCAGCGCTGAGCGCGAGAAAACCGCCGGACTGACGTTCCCAGAGCGCTGCATAGAGCCCGCCCCTGGCGAGAAGCTCCCGGTGGCTGCCCTCCTCGACAATCCTGCCCGCTTCCATCACCACCAGCCGGTCCAGGGCGGCGATGGTCGACAGCCGGTGGGCGACAGCCAGGGTGGTCCTGCCGTCCATCATCCGCGCCAGGTTCTCCTGAATGGCCTGCTCAGCCTCGCTGTCGAGGGCGGACGTGGCCTCGTCCAGGATGAGGACGGGTGCGTTTTTCAAGAGCACCCGGGCGATGGCGATACGTTGGCGCTGCCCCCCCGAGAGCTTTACTCCCCTGTCGCCGACATGAGCGGCGAGACCTTCACGGCCTTTGCTGTCCTTTTGCTCCTCGATGAAGTCAAGCGCCTCGGCAGCCTTCGCAATCTCACGGATCTCATCGTCGTTCGCATCCGGCCTGCCATAGCGGATGTTGTCGCGGATGGAGCGGTTGAGCAGGGAAATATCCTGGGTCACGACGCCGATCCGGCTGCGCAGCGAAGCCTGCGTGACGTCGCGAACGTCCTGACCGTCAATCAGGATGCGACCAGCGGATACATCGCGCAGGCGCATCAGCAGCGAGATCACGGTCGATTTTCCCGCCCCGGAAAGACCGACTAGGCCGACCCGTTCGCCCGGAGCGATCGTCAGGTTGAAATTCTCCAGAACCGGGGCGCGGTCCTTCTGATAGGCGAAGGTGACATTCTCGAATCGGATCTCTCCGGCGCTCACATCGAGGTCGGCGGCCTCCGGATTGTCGGTGATCTTCGGCCGGCTGGTCATGATCGGCATGGCGTCGCGGATCGTTCCGAGCGTGCTGGTGATCGACTGGCCGACGCCGATGAAACTCGACGAGGCATGCGACAGCGAACGGGTCACGGTCAGGCCGGCGACAAAATCGCCAATGGTGACCCAGCCTCCGGTCATGCCCCAGAAGCCGATTGACACAACGCCCAGGATCATCAGGACGTTGAGCGCATAGACGCTGCTGTCGGTCAGGATGTAGGACCGGTTTTCGCTATGACGGGTATCGATCGTCTCGCCGATCACCTTGCGGATGGCGCCGGCCTCCGAATCCTCGGCCGCGAACAGTTTCACCATGGCGATGTTGGAATAGACATCCGTCATGGCACCGGTCGCCCGGGAATTTGCCGCCGCTACCCTGGCTGCGCGCTGCATATAGGTCGGAATGGCCAGCCAGGCGACCAGCATGTTGGCAACGATCCAGAAGAAGACCGGGACTGCCAGCGGCCAGGCGAGCGCCAGCAGCAACAGAAAAGATCCCCCGAACTGGATGATCAGAAAGGGAACGGTCTCGATCGCCAGCATCATCTGGCGATGAACCGACATCGTCACCTGGGCGATTCGCGAGGCCACCTGCCCGGCGAACGTGTCTTCGAAAAACGCCAGGTCCTGGGCCTCGACCGCCTTGTGGGCCTGCCAGCGCATCGCCGCGGGCAGAAGGATACGCACCGTCTGGAAGGCGAACGTCTGGCGCAGAAGGAAGGCCAGCGGATCGATGATCACGAACAGCAGGAAAATTCCGCACAGGAACCAGACGTGTCCAATCAGGAAGTCCTGCGCGCCTTGCGATGTCACGCCGTCAACCACGTAGGAGATCGTCCAGATGCCCGCCAGTCCCAGGCCCGAGGAGATCATGGCCAGCAGCGAGACAATGACCAGTTGTGTGCGGAACATGCCGGCGAAGTGCAGGACAAGATGCATCGGGCTCTTGTCCGGCAAGGGTGTCAGCGGAAGATCGAGCGGCTTCAGATGCGTCTCGAATGGGTGAAAATACCGGTCGATCAGCCGCGCAAGAAACGGCTTTGCGAATGACACGCGTTCAAACTCCTCATGAGACCCGGGTTATGCCCTCGGCTCTATCCTGTAGGCACAGCGCCGGTCGCCGGACAGTTGGTGTTCCGTACGGGTGACGACCACTTCCGCTCCGAGAACATCCCTGAAAAGCCGCAGTTCTGACTGGCAGAACCCGTTGCAGGCGGTTGCGGCCGCGCAGATCGAGCAGTGGTTTTCAATCAGAAGATAGCCGTCTTCATCCTCGGCCACTTCGGCCATGTAACCTTCCAGATTGCGCAAGCCAGCCAGAACCGACACCTTGTCGGACAGCCTCACGGCACCGCCCATGGCCTGCGCATACGATTGGCGGCTTTGGGCTTCCCGGTGAGATATCAGCTTTTCGAGGCCGTCCGCACCGAAAAGATCGTCAAGCCCGTTGAGCAGTCCAAGAACCAGGTTCGAATGATTGTCCGGAAATTGCCAATGGCCTTTGGCCGTCAGGCGCCAGACTCGCTTCGGCCGCCCGACGGAGCCTTTCACGTCGTCGAAGGCCACCTGCTCTTCCTGAAGCAGCCCGTCCAGGTGCTGCCGGACAGCTACGGACGTCACGCTCAACCCTGCAGCCAGTTCCGCCGCAGTCTGGGGACCGGAGCATTTCAGCGCGTTCAGGAGTCTGGTTCGGGTGCGGTCAGCCATGCCGTTCTATATACTCCAATTCCATCATAAAAAAATAGTTGGCTTTTCTTATTGGCGCTCACCGCGGCTTCCCATTGACGATGGCGGATATAAGGTAAATGCTGTGCTTGCAGAGGAGGTTGACGCAGCAGGGTCTGTTTCCGCCGGCTTTTCGGCAAGGTGACGACAGAAGAATGCAACCGGTTATAACCACGAGTTGAAATTGATTTGCTTCCTCAACGTCAATACAGTATCCAGCACAATCATTTTATTTCCGCCGCCTGACTGTATTGATTCTCGGCAACGTCGAAATATCCGGAATTTATTCATGTCAGGTGAGCTCACTATTCTTTCACCTGCCTGCACGTAGACATAAACGATGCTGGAGATATTAATGGACAAGATCAGGGCTTTCGCGAGATGGATGATGATCGATCCGCGTCATCCCGAGCTTGCCCAGGCTCAGTACCGCGAGCTGAAGACCCAGATCCCGTCGCTTTATGCCCTGCTGATGGTCAACGCCATCGCGGTCTCCTATACCCACTACGACAGCACGCCCTTTTATCTCACCGTCGGCATCCTTGCTCCGATCCTGGTTTTCACCTCGATCCGGCTCCTCGTGTGGACCTCGTCGCGTGGAAAGGAACTCGGACCGGAAGAAGCGATCAGCAAAATGCGGCGGACCGTTCTGACGGGCAGCCTCATGGCGGCGATCTATATCGCATGGTCGCTCAGTCTCGACGGATACGGCAGCGAGGCCGAACGCGGCCATGTCGCCCTGTTTATCGCGATCACGGTAATCGGCTGCATTTTCTGCCTGATGAACCTGCCCCAGGCGGCGCTGATGGTCATGTTCATCGTGACATTGCCCTATCTCGTTTATTACATCCGTCTGGGCGAAGATGTTTACACCGCCATCGCATTGAACATTTTCCTGGTCTGCCTGGTCGCCTTGCAGGTGCTTCTGCGCAGTTACAGAAGCTTCTGCAAACTCATCCAGTCCCAGGCGGAGCTGGCAGCAAAACAGCTCGAGACAGCGCGGCTGAATGCCGAAAACGAGCGCCTGGCCCAGACAGACGCCCTGACCGAGCTGCCGAACCGCCGCTATTTCTTCAACCGGCTGGAAGCCCTGATCGCGACGGACGAGAAGACCGAAAACCAGTTCGCCGTCGGTGTGGTCGATCTGGACCGCTTCAAGCCGATCAACGACACCTACGGTCACCAGATCGGAGACCTGCTCCTTTCGGAAGTGGGCAACCGGCTGAAGGCGATGGATCTGCCCGGTGTCGAGATCTGCCGTCTCGGCGGAGATGAATTCGGCTTTCTCTTTCCCGGCGACCGGTCAGAAGCCGAAAGAATCGGCCGGGCCATGTGTGCCCGCATCAGCGAGCCCTACAAGGTCGGCGACCTGAGAATGTCCGTCGGAGCTTCCTGCGGCATCGCCCTTTATCCGGAGGCCGGAAGCTCAGCGCATGTTCTCTTCGACCGCTCCGACTACGCACTTTACCATTCCAAGACCACTTCTCGCGGCAGAACCACCGTCTATTCGACCGAACACGAGGCCCGCATCCGTTCCGAAAGGGCCATTGAATGCGCGCTGCAAAGCGCCGATCTGTCGAAGGAGTTCCAGGTCTACTTTCAACCGATCGTTTCCCTGCCGGATCGCGCGGTCGTCGGGTTCGAGGCCCTTGCCCGGTGGCAGACCCCGGATATGAACTGGATCTGTCCCGACACGTTCATTCCGATCGCCGAACGTACGGGACTGATCCACCGCCTGACCCTCTCGCTGTTCGACACGGCGCTGCGACAGCTCAAGTCGCTCCCAGGTGATCTGGGCCTGTCGTTCAACCTGTCGGCGCATGATGTCACCTCGCCTGAAACGGTGGCTTCTCTCCTAGACGTCATCCGCCGGCACCAGCACGATCCGCGCCTGATCACTTTCGAGATCACCGAAACGGCCGTTATCGGCAGTTATGAAGCGGCGGAACTCTGCCTGCAGACCCTGCGCGAAGCGGGCGTCAAACTGGCGCTCGACGATTTCGGAACCGGCTATTCCAGCCTCGGATATCTACACCGGCTGCCGATCGACTGCGTGAAGATAGATCGCAGCTTCGTTTCGGGACTCGACGACCCGGTCGCGAAAGGCGTGGTGAAGTCCATCGTCAATCTCTGCCAGTCCATGCAGATGCTCTGCGTCGTGGAAGGTGTAGAGGAAGCCGCCCAGCTGGACGTGCTCCAGTCCCTGCAGTGCCGTCTGGTGCAGGGGTATCACTTCAGTCCGGCCCTGCCCTTTGCGGAGGTCCATGACACCGCCCGGAAGACCGGTACCGTCGCCGGCCTTCCTCTTGCCGGTTGCGCCAAGAGCGAAACTCGGCAGGCGTCCAGCGCCTAGGTGTGGACCCATGGCAGGCGGGACAAAACGGCAGAAGGAGATGCGCAAGGTGCTGCGGGCGCTTCTGCCCCGGGTGCCGATGAGCGATGCGGAAGCGATCCTCACGATCGCCCTGGCCGGCCACCTGCGCCATCTGCCGCCCTCCATTGCGCTCTGGCAGGCGACGACCAGCCACGTGCGCCATGAGCACACCGACTACGACGCGCTTCTGGACGACGGCTATGAGCGCGACGCTGCCCGCTATTTCGTCGTCGGCGAGATGAACGACCTTCTTCGCGACTGGGGCTGCAACAGGGAAGTGCAAAGCGAGGACAGCGCGGCCGAGTAGAGCCTTCGTCTCAAGGCCGCCGCGCAATCAGGTCGATTTCCACCAGCGCATCGACAGCCAGACCGGACACGCCCACACATGTGCGTCCGGGCAGTTGGCCCTCGGGGAAAAACCCACGGTAAGTCTCGTTCATCGTCTGATAGTCGCGTTTGAACTCGGTGAGATAAACCCTTACGAACGTTACGTTCTCCAGGCCAAGTTCAACCCCTGCCAGGACCAGCTCGAGATTTTCCATCACCCGCACTGTCTGCGCCGCGATCCCCTCCGGCAATGGCGCGTCCGGGGCGTTGGGATCGGTCGGCATCTGGCCGGTGACGAACACCCAGCCATCGGCTTCGACGGCATGCGAGAACGGTGCGACAGGGCGGGGTGCCCGGTCGACCATGTGATGGATGGGAAGCATGGAGGTCTCCTTCGGCAGGTCAAACATGCCGCTCAGAGTACTCGCTCAGGTGCGGGGGTAAATCCATTGTTCGGGAATATGCGCTGTCACCGCCTGCCCTGCAGTGATAAGGCCCGGTTTTTCGACAAAACCCACCAGCCCGCGCAATCCGGCGGCCCTTTGCGGAAACAGGAGGTCCAGTCCCTCCCGTCCGGGATTGCGGGCCGCAATTGCAGCACCTGCGAACCGGCAGGGCGTGTTCTCGCCATCCACGCGAATGACGGCGCCGCCTTCGAAGGCAAGGCGGGTGCGCGGCGGCACACGGGTGAAACTGGCGATCCCGGAGACCAGGATGTTGCCGCCGATCCACTCTGCCTTGACCTCATCAAGCTCCATGCGCTCCGCGATCAGGCTCAGTTCCTCGGCAGAAAGCAGGGAGACCTGCCTTTCGTTGCACATTTCCGTTCCGCGCGGATACCAGGGCTCCCGGCCGCCCGACTTGCGGGCGAACCCGGAATGCCTGTCGCCCGGGATACCCTCCAGGGTCAGTTCCAGGGCATCGACGGGCTCCGTCTGGAAATCTTCCGGTGACGGTGTCCGGTATATGCTTTCCACCCTGCCGAACGCCTTGAATTTCGGCGCGACCTTGATGTCGTCCGGCCAGAGTGCGAGTTGGTCCGTCATGCAGATCTCCTGTCCATTTGCGGGCGGGACTTTAAGCCGGACTTCCGGCGCGGACCAGCAAATCTCCTTGATGCATTGATCGGTTCCTTTGATAGATCGGCCTACCGGGAGGCGTGAAGGCGGTATCGGCCCATCGCCTGGCCGAGAACTCCTCACCGCAATGCGTTGATCACAGCGCCGTTCCACATGCCGTCCTGGCGCAAACCATCCAGGCATTGCACGACCTTGCGGGCGTAATAGAGCATCGCAACCCAGTCGACCATGATCCCGGTCCCGGCCGAAGCCGTCTCGGGCATGGCGGCCATCCAGTCTTCGACCAGCGCGGGGTCGGTCTGCTTTTCCCGGCCCTCAAGCACGGCCTCGAATTCGGCCCGCAGGCGATTGTCCATCCGGGTGATGATCGGGACGATCGCCGGATCCGGCTGGCGCTCCCCGGCCTCGCCAAGCACGGTCGCCCGCGCTTCGCGATACAGAACGATATAGTCGGCCATGACAACGACCATGACGTCGAGGCCGTTCGACGCATTCGAAAACGACGACCAGGGGGCCTGCTCCGTGCGGTAGGAGCCTGCCGTGGAGACCAGCCTGGAGGCCGCTTCGTTCAGCCGGGCATAGGCGACCCTTTCCTCACCTTCTGACCGGTCCGGGGCCGTGAGGAATTCCACGCAGGAGGCAAGGTAGGATGTGGTGAGGTCATGAATGCTTTGCCCGGTGCGCCCGGGAAACAGCAGCCAGGCAACGGCCAGACCGACCGCCGCCCCGATCATCGTGTCGTAAAGGCGGACCCAGAACTCGACGAGCGGAAAATGCTCCAGGGTCTGCAGGCCGACCATCACCATGAAGCTGATGATCCCCACCGCGGTGGCGTAATTGCGGTCAACAAACACGAGGATGGCCGGGATCGACAGCACCACGAGCGTGAGCCGAATATCCGGGTAACCGGACAACAGCGGGTCGACAGTCAGGGCAATCAGAACTCCTGCGGCCGTTCCGATGGTTCTTTGCACGGTTTTGCGAATGGTCACCCCGAGGCTGTTGGTCAGGATGATGATGATCGTGAGCGTGACCCAGTAGGCATGGCTCAGGTCGAAATGGGCCGCAACAGCGTAGCCGACGGATGCGGCGACCGCTGCCTGCAACGCAAACCGCCAGGAAAGCCTCCGCCAGAACCTTTCAGTCGTTTTGTCCGGAGCCCCGGCAGCATGGGCAGCAACAGGCGCGCATTTCGACGAAAGCAGCGAGAGCCTGCGGAAAGCCTGTGCAATCCTGAAGACCTGAAACCGGTCGTCCCGCGAAAGTGTCCCGGCATTCTGCGTCCAGTCCTCATCGGACGCTGCGGACCCGGTGCCGTATGCGATGCGATCGCGAAGCAGAAGCACTGTCTCGCGAAAACCGGGATTGCACGAAAGCCACGCGCGGCCGTCCGGCGAGAGTTGCGAGACAGCGTCGCGCACGACCTCAAGAGCGAGTTGCAGCATCACGGCGGATTCCGGCGGCAGCCCTTGGATGGCAGTTTTCCGGTCAAGCAATCCTGCGGAGAGCCGGAGTTCCGTTCTGATTGCGGCCAGTTCTGCCGAGGACCCGCCATTGACCGGTGCGGATGTCTCTGCCCCAAGAGTGATCCCTTCGAGCTGCTCGGCAACGGCCTGTCGAAAAACCTTTTCTATCCTTTGGTAGGTCCTTTCGGGCGAGGGCCGCCACAGGAGGATGCGGATACAAATCGCAACTGCGGTTCCCACGACCGCCATGGCGGGGAGCCACATGCCGGGGGCGTGAGACTGGCTGAAAAGGATCACAAGCAGCCAGGACATCGCAACGACACGCCCGCCGCGTTGCCAGAGACCTCCGAGCCCGTCCAGCGCGAAACCGAAGGTAATCGCCACGATCCAAAGCACCTGCAGCACAATGGGCGCCGAACTTCCCGAAAGGTTGACGGCCAAGGCTCCGGTCGCGGATACGGTGGTGATGATCAGGCCAAGCCGGACGATATCCGCCGCTTCCTGTCTGCAGGTCGAGACCGGGGTAAACAGGATGCAGAACGCCGCCGGAAAAGCCGTCACAACAGCGAGCGTGAACGCCGGCACGGATGTCACAAACCGACCGAGCCATACCGCCAGGGCGACTGCGGCAAGGATGGTCAGCATCAGATCCACGCCGCGCACGAGGCGAATGGCGCCGGGATCGTACCGCAACACCCCGGTAACGATCCGGCCGGCTTGCTGCAACATCGCCATGTTCGCTATCGCCCCCTCTTGCATTGCGCCGGAAACCTCCAGGTCCCGTTCAAAGGATGGATTTCAGGCCCTGAAAGCAGAAAAGGCAGCCCTTCGGACCGCCTTTCCCAAATGAGACAACGCCGTCCCCGACTATCGGGTCAGCGGCTTGTACTTGATCCGGCGCGGGTCGGCAGCATGGGCACCGAGGCGGCGGACCTTGTCCTTTTCGTAGTCCTCGAAGTTGCCTTCGAACCATTCCACGTGGCTGTCGCCCTCGAAGGCGAGCATGTGCGTGGCAAGACGGTCGAGGAACATGCGGTCATGCGAGATGACCACGGCGCAGCCGGCGTAGTTTTCCAGCGCGTCTTCGAGGGCGGCCAGGGTCTCGGTGTCGAGATCGTTGGTCGGCTCATCGAGCAGGAGAACGTTGGCGCCCTGCTTCAGGACCTTGGCCAGATGCACCCGGTTGCGCTGCCCGCCGGAAAGATCGCCGACCTTGGCCTGCTGGGCCGGGCCCTTGAAGTTGAAGGACGAGCAATAGGCGCGCGAGTTGATTTCCTTGTCGTCGAGGTAGATCACCTCGGCGCCGCCGGAGATTTCTTCCCAGACATTGTTTGCCGGGTTGAGCGCATCGCGCGACTGGTCGACATAGCCCATATGGACGGTGTCGCCGACGATGACCTCGCCGCTGTCAGGCTTTTCCTGGCCGGTGAGCATCTTGAAGAGCGTGGATTTACCGGCGCCGTTCGGGCCGATGACGCCGACGATGCCGCCGCGCGGCAGCTTGAAGGACAGATTGTCGATCAACAGGCGGTCTTCAAAGCCTTTCGAGACATTCTTGACCTCGATGACGTTGGCGCCGAGACGCTCGCCCACCGGGATCAGGATCTGTTCGATGGACGGCATACGCTCTTCCTGAGCGGACAACAGGTCCTCGAAGGCCCGGATACGGGCTTTCGACTTGGTCTGGCGGCCCTTCGGGCTCATGCCCATCCATTCACGCTCGCGGGAAATCGCACGGGAGCGCGCCATGTCCTCACGGCCCTCCTGCTCCATGCGCTTGGACTTCTTCTCCAGATAGGCGGAGTAGTTGCCCTCGTAAGGAATGCCCGCCCCACGGTCGAGCTCCAGGATCCAGCCGGTGACGTTGTCGAGGAAGTAGCGATCGTGGGTGATGATCAGGACGGAGCCCTTGAATTCCCGCAGATGCCGCTCCAGCCAGTGAACGGTTTCCGCGTCCAGGTGGTTGGTCGGCTCATCCAGCAGCAGCAGGTCCGGCTCCGACAGCAGCAGCTGGCAAAGCGCCACACGGCGGCGCTCGCCGCCTGAAAGGTTGTCGACAGCGGCATCGGCCGGCGGGCAGCGCAGGGCTTCCATCGCCATTTCCACTTGGCTTTCCAGGTTCCACAGATCCTGGGCGTCGATCTCATCCTGAAGCCGGGCGCCTTCGTCCGCGGTTTCGTCGGAGTAGTTCATCATCAGCTCGTTGTAGCGGTCGAGCTTGGCCTGCTTGTGCGCGACACCTTCCATGACGTTTTCCATCACGGTCTTGGTTTCGTCCAGCTTCGGCTCCTGCGGAAGATAGCCGACCTTGGCGCCTTCGGCGGCCCAGGCCTCGCCGGTATATTCCTTGTCGAGACCGGCCATGATCTTCAGAAGCGTCGACTTGCCCGCCCCGTTCGGACCCAGGATACCGATCTTGGCATCCGGGTAGAAACTGAGGTTGACGTTGTCGAGGACCTTCTTGTTGTTATAGGCCTTGGAGAGGCCGTGCATGTGATAGATGAACTGGCGCGCCATGGGGCTCCGCTTCTCCACTTGAAAAAACTATCGGGATTCTCTGGATTGCTGCGGGGTCTTTTAGGGGAAATGACCGTCCGGGGCAATGGGGGAAGACGGATTAGGAAGCCCCGGTTCGAGAAATCGTCATTGCGGACAAGTGCAACCCCGGCTACGTGCAGATCCGAAAGACAGCGCGGCTGGGTGAGTGCGGTCAACGCCTGTTTCAAGGTGCTTGCTTGCAGCGCCAAACCTGCCTGAATCAGGACCTGCGCCCGGTTTTGCCCACGGGTCCGGTGGGACGCAGCAGCGCCGCAGGCTGCAGCGTATTGCCGCAAACTCCTGAAGCAACCGTACCCGGGCAAAGCATTTGGGCCTTTTTTCCCGGAGCGGTTGCCCGTAAGCTTGCTGTAGATTTTCTTCTCAATTCCCCATTTCCACCGGATCCGCCATGACACCCGTTGAAATTCTGATGCCCCGCCCGATGCCGCTGCTTGTTCAGGAGAAGCTGGACGCGGAGTTTGTCGTTCACAAGCTGTTCGAGGCCGATGACCCCGACGCGCTCCTGAGAGAGGTCGGCGCAAAGGTCCGCGGTGTGGCGGCGATGGGCGGCAAGATGGATGCGGCGTTTCTTGCCAAGGTCCCGAACGCGGAAATCATTGCCAGCTTCGGGGTGGGCTACGATCATATCAACACCGGCGACTGTCTTGCCGCCGAGGTGATGGTCACCCACACGCCGGATGTGCTGACCAGCGAAGTCGCCGATACGGCGCTCGGCCTGCTGCTGATGACCGTACGCGAATTGGGCCAGGCGGAAAAATGGCTTCGCGACGGCAAATGGACCGGCGAAGGCCCCTATCCGCTGACCCAGGCAACGCTCCAGGGCCGCAAACTCGGGATCTTCGGGCTCGGACGCATCGGCAAGGCCATCGCCAGACGCGCGGAGGCGTTTGATCTCGAGGTTCATTATTACGGCCGCAACCGGCAGGAAGACGTGGACTACCCCTATCACCCGACCTTGAAGGAAATGGCGGCTGCCTGCGACACGCTGATGGTGGTGGCTCCCGGCGGCGCGTCAACCCAGCATGCCGTCAACGCAGAGGTGCTGGAGGCGCTGGGGCCTGAAGGCATATTGATCAATATCGGCCGTGGCACAGTCGTCGACGAGGAAGCGCTTATCAGCGCACTTGAAAAGGGCACGATCCACGGCGCCGGTCTGGACGTCTTCGAAAACGAACCCAACGTGCCGGAAAAGCTGATGCAGCTTCCCCGGGTCACACTGCTGCCCCACGTCGGCTCCGCCTCCCAGGCGACCCGCAACGCCATGGGCCAACTGGTGGTCGATAACCTGAAAAGCTGGTTCGAGACCGGCAAGGCCGTGACTCCGGTTCCGGAGATGGGCTGACCAGCCCTGCTGTGGAAAACGGTCCGATGACCTGATCCGATCTGCCGTGAGGAAGACGCCCCTGCGGGGCGCTTCAGACCGGTGACAAACCCTCAGGGTGTCATTCCGGACCCGTGAAGTGGAGCCGAGCACCGATCCGGGACCGGTGAGCCGTAGTCTGCCGAATAAATAAAGCAGTTCCGTCAAGGTTTGTGCCTCCCCGATCCCGGCTCGCGCTTCGCTTGGCCGGGATGACAGCCGGGGGGGGCTGCTGCTGCAATCGAGTGAACGGTATCCGGAGGAGGCCTCCCGGTCTTCCAGGGAAGCACGGGCGGTTACGTTCTTGATTTGGCAACGCTCCCTTGCTCCGGGTGTCACCACGGGCACAGCGAAGCGGAGACCCGGGCCCACTCGCGGTGCCGCTTGCTGAAGCAAGACCGATTGTTCATCGGCGGTCGCTACCCGCTTCGAGCCTGCGTGCCGTATTGTTTATCCTGGGACTGTGTGTGAAGCGGCCCTGGAGACACCCAACTGAGCCTCTGCCCCGGCTCAGCGCTGCGCTTGGCCGGGGTGACATCCAAGGGTGGTATTCAGCTTCTCAGTTCACTCAACAGAGTTGACGACCGCAGGAGTTCGTCTTCCCGGACGAAGCGTAGCGGAGATCCGGGACCGGTGAGCCGTAGTCTGCCGAATTGATAAAACAGTTCCGCCAAAGGTTTGTGCCTCCCCGATCCCGGCTCGCGCTTCGCTTGGCCGGGATGACAGCCGGGGGTGGTATTCAGCTAATCAGTTCACTCAACAGGGTTGATGACGACCGAGGGGGACGGATTTTATCAGCCATCTGAGCCCCCCTGCGGGCGGCGCTTCACCCTTGGTTTTTCACCGGACACCAGAACGGTGAGAAGGTGCTGCCCATGTTCGCGCTGACCGTCATCATGAGCAGCATATCGGCGAAGGCGAAGTCCGCCGGGGATCTCGGGCAGGCAGGCCTTGTGGCGAGGCATCCGCCGTCGATGAAGGCGTCATGCTCCTCGACAAATCCCGGCGTCAGGGCCTTCCCGTCGACGCTTTCAAGCGCATGGCGGACCATCTCGCGGTAATAGCCGCAATTTCGCGCCCGCCGTTCGTCCCGCGTTTCCTGTGCGGCAGAGGCGGAGACGACGGCTCCAAGGGCGATTGCGCTAAGGATCATGATCCGGGCCGATTTGTAACAAGACAAGCAACTCTCCTTCGGCGTGACTGCTCACAAGCTCGGGAAGCCTCCGGGCGGGTTACAGAACCCGCCCGGGAACACCTTCAATCGACAAGACTGTCGGCAAGTGCCGCGCCGATTTCGGCAATGGCCCCGTTGCGCGCCACAAAGGATGCGGTTGTTCCGGTGATGTAGACCGCGATCACCACCGGGGCGCGGCCCGTCGGCCAGATGACGCCGATATCGTTGCGCGAGCCATTGCCACCCGCGCCCGTCTTGTCGGCAATCCGCCAATCCTGCGGAAGACCGGCGCGCAGCGTGTCGTCGCCCACCTTGTTGTCTTCCATCCACCGTGTCAGTTGCGCGCGTGCGTCAGCGCTCAGGGCATCCCCCAACAGAAGCGTTTGCAAGGTGGCCGCGGCGGCCGCCGGTGTCGTGGTGTCTCTCTCATCTCCCGGATGGCCGGAATTCAGCTCCGGCTCGCGCCGGTCGAGACGTGTTTCCGTGTCGCCAATCCCCCGCAGGAAGCGGTTCAACCCGTCCGGTCCGCCGATCTGTTCAAACACCAGATTTGCGGCGGCGTTGTCGCTTATCGTGACTGTTGCCTCACAGAGCTCGAGAAGGGTCATGCCGTCAGACCCGATTTTCTTTTCGGTGACCGGCGAATAAGAGACCAGATCCTCTTGGCGTATCTTCACCCGCAACGCCGGGTCCAGATCTCCGGCTTCGCCCTTGTCCAGAAGCGCCGCGCAGAGAAATGCCTTGAAAGTGCTGTTGAGCGGAAAGCGCTCGTCCGCAAGATGGCTCCAGCTCTTTCCGGTTTCCGTGTCGATGACGGCGACACCGACCCGTGCCGGCAGACGGTCAGTAATATCCTCCACGGCCTTCGCCAGCGGCGCAGGATCGAAATCGGCGGCGACGGCGCTGGAGACCCATTCGGGAGCAACCGTGAAAAAGGCAAGCGCAAGGGTCAACGCGCGACGGCGTTTCCGGTTCATCATCTGAAAACCTCTAGTTGTCTGTTCTATCCACCTTGCCGCCCGCGATCATCCAATCCAGTGGTGCGGCTCAGGGTTTTCAAACCATGCCGTTGCCACAGTCATTACGCAAATGACGATTAATACCATCAGACATGAGAAAAAATTGGTCTTCCGGAGGCAGTCATGGACGTATCACAATTGCCGCTGAATGCCCTGCGGGCCTTTGAGGCTTCCGCCCGGCTCGGCAGCTTTACCCGCGCCGGGCTGGAGCTGCGCGTTTCCCAGACGGCGATCAGCCATCAGGTGAAGGCGCTGGAAGATGTGCTGCAGGTCTCGCTGTTCGAACGCCTGCCGCGCGGCGTTGTGCTGACCGACGAGGGTCATGCACTGCTGCCGGTCCTTACCGATGCCTTCCGGCGGATGAGCGCGGCGCTCAGCCGGTTCGAGGACGGCAATTTCCGCGAGGTGCTGACGGTCGGCGTGGTCGGTTCGTTCGCGACTGGCTGGCTGCTGCCGCGCCTGCCGGAGTTTGCCGGGTCCAATCCGCACATTGATCTTCGCCTGAAGACCAACAACAATCGCGCGGACATGCTCGTCGACGGGCTGGACTGTTTCATCCGTTTCGGCGATGGCGCCTGGCATGCGACCAATGCGGAAAAACTGATGGATGCTCCGCTTGCACCGCTCTGCGCGCCGGAGACCGCCGCGCGCCTGACAAGCCCGGCAGACCTGTTGCGCGAGCCATTGCTGAGATCCTACCGGATGGATGAATGGGCCATGTGGTTTCAGACAGCCGGACTGCCGCCGCCCCGGACGCGCGGCTGGATGTTCGACAGTTCGCTCGCAATGGTCGAGGCAGCCGCCCAGGGCTCCGGCGTGGCGCTCGCTCCGGTTTCGATGTTCTCCCGCCACATCGGCTCCGGAGAGATCGTGCAGCCTTTCGAAACGACCACCCGCACCGGCAGCTACTGGCTCACCTGGCTGAAATCGCGGGAGGAAACCGGCGCCATGCAGAAATTCCGCTTATGGCTGACGGCGGCCGCGTCAGGTTCGGCCGTAACCTGACACCGCCGACGGCGACAAAAACGCCCTGTCTGTCAGACCCCGATCAATCTTCTTCGGTGTCAGGCTTGTGCCCGACAACCATCTCCCGTTTTCCGGCAAACCCGCCGGTCTTTTCAATCGTGAAACCGGCTGCCTGGAGATTGCGCCGGACCCAGCCGGCAGCGGTATAGGTCGCCAGCGTGCCGCCAGGCCCGGTCAGGCGAGCGGCCGCCTTCAGCAGGTCCGCATCCCAGAGGCCCGGATTTTTTGCAGGGCTGAATCCGTCGAGATACCAGGCGTCCACAGGTGCGATGCCGCCCTCCTCGGTTCCGCTCTCTGGTCCCTGCAATCGGATCTCCGCGATCAGCTCGCGCGCATCGCCAATTCCGATCAGCAGCCGCGCACCGGCAACATTCAGCCGGTTCCAGCCGGGCTCCGGGTTCCAGACGGCAATGAGGTCCTGCGCAAGCTCTGACAATTCAGGAAAAGCGCCGAGCGCCCGGCGAAGCTGGTCGGCCGTCATCGGGTAAAGCTCGAAGGACAGGAACGTGAGCGCGGGCGCGTCCGGCACATTTCGCAGGGCCACGAGCGTGGTCAGAAAATTGAGCCCGGTGCCGAAACCGAATTCTGCAATCGTGAAGGTGTCGCGGCCATGCAAGCGCCCGGGCAACCCGTTGCCTTTCAGGAAAACGTGACGGGTTTCCTCCAGCCCGCCGGCTCTGGAAAAATAGGTGTCGTCGAAGCCCTGCGCCCTGGGCACGTCGCCGTCGAGCCATTCCAGATCCGGAGCCTTGATGGTCATCGTTCCTGTTTCTGCCTGTTTCGAGAAAGGGCAAACATTCAGACTGTCTTGCAAAAGCCTTTGCCTTGACCGTCCTGCTCTCATAAGAGAGCCAATCTGAACAATCAATCGACAAGGAGCCGCCCGGACATGGCGCAGACCTCCGACGGACCGTTCGACGTCGCCATTGCCGGGGCCGGTATTTTCGGCCTGTCCGTTGCCCATGCGGCGATCAGGGCCGGGCTCAAGGTGGTTGTGCTGGAAGCCGACCGGGTTGGGGCAGGATCAAGCGGCGGGCTGCTCGGTGCGCTGATGCCGCATATGCCGGCGCGCTGGAACCCGAAGAAGGAGTTTCAGTTTCAGGCGCTTTCAGGTCTTGAAGCGCATATCGGGCAACTGGAAGCCGAAACCGGCCTTGCCTGCGGCTACCGCCGCTGCGGCCGTATTCTGCCGCTGACCACCCGGGACAAGCTCGAGCATCATCTGGAACGCGCGGAAGAGAGCAAATTGCGCTGGCATCCCGAAGAGACCGGTTTTTCCTATCAGGTGGAAGCGGCTGGAAGCCGTTCGGACTGGCTGGCGCCGGAGGCGGCCCCTTTCGGCATCGTCTACGAGACCCTGGCGGCCCGCATTTCCCCGCGCGCATACCTTGCCGCCCTCGCCGCCTATGTCCGCCGCAACGGTACCTTGATCGAGGGGGCGGAGGTGACCGGGTTCGACGAAGCGGCCGGCCGGGTGTTGCTGTCAGGTGGTGCCGGGCCGGTCGCGGCCGGAGGCCTTGTCATCAGCGGAGGCTTCCAGGCCTTCGACCTGATCGAGACGCTGACCGGGGAGAGGATCGGGCGCGGCGAAAAAGGCCAGGCGCTGCTTCTGGAAGGCGCGGACCTTGCCGGCAAACCGGCGATCTACTGTGACGGGCTTTATGTGGTGCCCCATGACGACGGTACGGTCGCGATCGGCAGCACATCGGACCGGGAGTTCACGGACAACACCCCCTCGCCCGAGCGCTCCAACGAACTGTTGCGACGTGCGACCACCTTCTGCCCGCAGTTGGCCGGACGCGCAGTCATTTCGCAGTGGGCCGGGATCCGCCCGCGCTGTCACAAGCGCGACCCGCTCATCGGCCGGCTGCCGGGCTTCGACACCCTCTATGCGGCAACGGGCGGGTTCAAGATTTCTTTCGGAATTGCCCATCTGGTCGCTGATTGTCTGGTTGCGGACATAACCGGGCGGGATCCGGCCCACTCTCTTCCGGCAACATTCCGGCCGGACAACCATTTCGGCGTCGCCCGCCTTGAGGCGGACAGATAAGTCCCCGAGAGGGCCTGCAGCTGTCAAAGTGGAGAGAGGTCGTGTCCGGGATCGTCTGATCGCGCGGTGTCAGAGGGCGGCGGCGAGCGCGTAAAGGGCGTAGATGCTCAGCGCGATGGAACCCCAGAAGAGGAGGTTTTTCGCCACCATCAGCGGGACATGCGCCGTCTCGTCCTGTTGCCGCGTCTGCATGGACCGATTGTCCTCATCCA
This sequence comes from uncultured Roseibium sp., assembly GCF_947496995.1. Taxonomy (GTDB): domain Bacteria; phylum Pseudomonadota; class Alphaproteobacteria; order Rhizobiales; family Stappiaceae; genus Roseibium. The sequence goes on along the minus strand of NZ_CANMFD010000001.1, from coordinate 1,632,529 downwards.
GATCGGGCCGGCAGACTTCACGAGCGGCTGTCACGGCCCTTGCCATTACGAAGTTCCCTTAAATGACAACAACGCGGATATACGGGAAAAGTTCCCGATCCGCCTACTATAGCGTTTAAGAGGCAAGGGTTAACACCTGCTTAAGATCACTATGAATGCAATCTTAACTCCCATCATGCCGAATTTGATAATATGCACAAGTGATTCAGGTATTTTCGGCTGCCGGGGTACGGCAGTTTTCCTGAATTTTCCTATCGAGACAGCAGGAAAGACAGCCCAGCATGAGCCTTGAAAGCGTCCGCAACCATCTTGCCAGCGCAGCACCCGAGCTCGAAGTGATCGTGACGGAGCACAGCAGTGCCACCGTCGACCTGGCCGCACTGGCCCACGGTGTGGCGCCCGGTCAGATCGCCAAGACACTGTCGCTGCAGGTCAAGGAGAGGATCTTTCTGCTGGTTACCGCAGGAGACGCACGGCTGGACAACAAGAAGGCGAAAGCGGCCTTCGGCGGAAAGGTGAAAATGCTCGCACTGGAAGAGGTCGAAGCCCTGACGGGTCACCCTGTCGGTGGCGTCTGCCCCTTCGGCCTTGCCGCGCCTCTGCCCGTCTATTGCGACGGTTCCCTGAAAGCCTACGACATCGTCATACCCGCGGCCGGAGCGACCAACGCAGCTGTAAGGATCGCGCCGGAACGTATGGCGGACATAACCGGCGCCGAATGGGTCGACGTCTGCCAGTCCCCACCCGGGACCACCTGAGCCCCATACAGGGGCTGGATGTTCAGATCCGGTAATAGTCCCTGTACCATTCGACGAACCGTGCAACCCCTTCCTGCACCGGGGTGCGGGGCCGGTATCCGGTCAGTCGCTGCAACAGGTCCGCATTGGCCCAGGTGGCAGGAACGTCACCGGCCTGCATCGGCATCAGATTGCGCTCCGCCTTCCGTCCCGTCGCCGCTTCGATCGCCTCGATGTAATCGGTCAGCTGAACAGAGGTGGAATTGCCGATGTTGACCACCCGCCAGGGCGCCACCGGCGACAGGCTGTCGCCTTCGGGAACGTCCTCGCCCTCGACGGGGCGCACGGGAACCGCGTCCATCAACAGGCGGATGCCCTCGACCAGATCCTCCACATAGGTGAAGTCCCGTTTCATGTCGCCGTAATTGTAGACGTCGATGGGACGGCCCTCGAGGATCGCCTTGGTGAACTTGAACAGCGCCATGTCGGGGCGGCCCCAGGGGCCGTAAACGGTGAAGAAACGGAACATGGTGACCGGCAAGCCGTAGAGATGGGCATAGGAATGCGCCATGTTCTCGGTCGCCTTCTTGGTTGCCGCGTAGAACGACATCTGATGGTCGGCCTTGTCCGTCTCCGTGTAAGGCATTTCGGTATTGGCGCCATAGGCCGATGAGGTCGAGGCCAGAAGCATGTGCTCCGGCGGAAACGCTCGGGCAGCCTCCAGCAGCTCGAACGTGCCGCAGATATTGCTTTCCAGATAGGAACGCGGCGCCTCGATGGAGTAGCGCACGCCTGCCTGGGCGGCCAGATGGATGACGAAGTCGGGTTTTTCGGCGCTGAACAGCGACATGAGCAGATCGGCCGTCTCGACCCGGTCGTTCACCGCCCTGAAATGCTCGTGCTGCAGCAGCATCTGCTGGCGGCGCTCCTTCAGGCGGACGTCGTAATAGTCCGTCATAGCGTCGAGGCCGATCACCCGGAAGCCGTCCTCAAGCAGACGCGTGCAGAGAAAATAGCCGATAAATCCCGCCGACCCGGTCACCAAAACGGTTTTCATTCGCTGCACGAAGCCCCTCAACCGATAAACAGATTATGCAAGCGGTCTTAAAAGGCTTCGTCTGCGTGGGCAACGGCTAAGACGAAATTGTTTCCCGCACCGGCGATCTCCCGATGACGTATCCCGGCCACCGCCACGATCGCCAGCCGCTGCCCTTGCCTCGGGGTCCCCAGGTCATTGCGGTAAACGCAGACTGCCGTGCCGGGGTGTACCCGTGGTCCCGGTTATCTGCTCGATGAGCTGATGACCGGGACCGAGCACGTGCAAGAATTGCGTGCTCCCGGCGTTCGGCGGAACGCAGACAGGATGGTCAAATGCCTTCGCCATCCTCGGCGAAGCCGGCCAGGAAGCCTTTCTCCCGCAGATAGGTGATGATTTCCTCGGCGACTTCTTCCGGATCGCGGCCAACGTTCCTGATGTGGATTTCCGGGTTTTCCGGAGCCTCATACGGGCTGTCGATGCCGGTGAAGTTCTTGATCTCGCCCCGGTCGGCCTTGGCGTAGAGACCCTTGGGGTCGCGTCTGCGGCATTCCTCGATGGGCGTATCGACAAAGACCTCGATGAACTCGCCCTCGCCCATCAGGTCGCGCGCCATCCTTCGCTCCGACCTGAAGGGGGAAATGAAGGACACGAGCGTGATCAGGCCGGCATCGGTGAACAGCTTTGCAACTTCACCCACCCGGCGGATGTTCTCCACCCGGTCGGCATCGGTGAAGCCGAGGTCCTTGTTGAGGCCGTGGCGGACGTTGTCGCCGTCGAGCGTATAGGTCTGGCGGCCGTCGACATGCAGCTTTTTCTCCACCATGGAGGCGATGGTGGACTTGCCGGAGCCGGACAGGCCGGTGAACCAGAGAACGGCAGGCTTCTGGCCGAGCTTCTGGGAGCGCGCCGTCTTGTCGATTTCCAGCGCCTGCCAGTGGATGTTGCTCGCCCGGCGCAGGGCGAACCAGACCATGCCCGCACCGACGGTCGCATTGGATATGCGGTCGATCAGGATGAACGCACCGGTCGTGCGGTTCGCCTCATAGGGGTCGAAGGGCACGGCGGAAGACAGCGAGAAATTGCAGAAGGCGATCTCGTTGAGTTCCAGGGTTTTGCCGGCCATATGTTCGAAGGTATTGACGTTGATCTTGTGCTTGATCTCCGAAACGGTCGCGGTGACGGTTCTGGCTCCGATCTTCAACATATACGGGCGGCCCGGCAGCAGCGGTTCGTCGGACATCCAGATGAGATGGGCCGCGAACTGGTCCGCGACTTCCGGCCGATGCGCCGCAGAGGACAACAGATCTCCGCGGGAGATGTCGATCTCGTCTTCCAGCGTGAGGGTAATGGCTTCCCCTGCCCGCGCTTCAGGCACTTCGCCATCCGGGCCGATAATAGACTTCACCCTGGAGGACTTCGCCGGGCCGGCAACGACCAGTTCCTCGCCGACGGTCACCCGGCCGCTGGCGATGGTGCCGGAATAGCCACGGAAGTCGAGATTCGGCCGGTTGACCCACTGGACCGGGAAGCGGAACGGGGCTTCCAGCGCATGCTCGCCGAACTCCACGGTTTCCAGATGCTCCAGCAGCGTCGGACCGGAATACCAGCTCATTTTGTCGCTTTTCGCGGTGACGTTGTCGCCGTAGCGCGCGGACATAGGGATCGCTTCCAGGGTTTCGAAATCGAAGCCGCTGGCGAAGCTTTCGAAGTCCTTGCGGATCTCCTCGAAACGTTCCTGCGAGAAGCCGACCAGGTCGATCTTGTTGATCGCCAGAACCACATGCCGGATTCCCAGCAGCGAGGCGATGAAGGCGTGCCGCCGGGTCTGCACCATGAGGCCGTTGCGCGCATCGACAAGCAGCACGGCCAGATCGGCCGTGGAAGCGCCGGTCGCCATGTTGCGGGTATACTGCTCGTGGCCGGGCGTATCGGCAACGATGAACTTGCGTTTGTCGGTGGCGAAGAACCGATAGGCGACATCGATCGTGATGCCCTGTTCCCGCTCGGCTTCCAGCCCGTCCACCAGCAGCGCCAGATCGATATCCTCTCCGACCGTGCCGTGCTTCCTGGAGTCGCGTTCCAGCGCCGCGAGCTGGTCCTCGAAGATCAGCTTGGTGTCGTACAGCAGGCGGCCGATCAGGGTCGACTTGCCGTCATCGACGGAACCGCACGTCAGGAACCGGAGCTGATCCTTGGTTTCCTGGGCGAGGATGTATTCGTTGACGGCAGCTTCTGCGGTTTCCTGAATATCTGCGATGGTCATCCTAGAAATATCCTTCCCGCTTTTTCTTTTCCATCGAAGCGCTTTCGTCCTTGTCAATCAGACGGCCCTGGCGTTCGGAGGTCCGGGCGATCAGCATTTCGCGGACAATGGCGGGCAGCGTGTCGGCGTCGGATTCAATCGCGCCCGTCAGCGGATAGCAGCCAAGGGTACGGAAACGGACCATCTTCTCCTCAATTGTTTCACCGGCCTGCAGCTTCATGCGCTCGTCGTCGACCATGATCAGCATGCCGTCGCGCTCCACCACGGGACGGGGCGCGGCGAAATACAGCGGAACCATCGGGATGTCTTCCGTCAGGATGTATTGCCAGATGTCCAGCTCGGTCCAGTTGGACAGCGGAAAGGCGCGGATGCTCTCCCCCTTGGCAACCCGGGCGTTGTAGAGGTTCCACAATTCCGGACGCTGGTTTTTCGGGTCCCAGCCGTGATTGGCGTTGCGGAAGGAGAAAACCCGTTCCTTGGCGCGGGACTTCTCCTCGTCCCGGCGCGCGCCGCCGAAGGCCGCGTCGAAACCATATTTGTCCAGCGCCTGCTTCAGCGCCTCGGTTTTCATGATGCGGGTGTGAACCGAGGAGCCATGGTCGAACGGGCTGATGTTCTTTTCCAGCCCTTCCGGATTGGTATGAACGATCAGGTCTAGGCCGAGACGTTTGGCGGTGTCGTCGCGGAAGCGGATCATCTCGCGGAACTTCCAGGTGGTGTCCACATGCAGCAGCGGGAAAGGCGGTTTTGACGGATAGAACGCCTTCATGGCCAGATGCAGCATGACGCCGCTGTCCTTGCCGATGGAATACAGCATCACCGGGTTGGAGAACTCCGCCGCCACCTCGCGGATGATGTGGATGCTTTCCGCCTCAAGCCGCTTCAGGTTGCTGAGGCGCTCGGGCGTGACGCCGTGAGATTGCATGTTCATGTTCGCTTTTTCCGTTCGTGCCGGCGGTCCGGCTCAACACTCGTCTGTCCGAAAGTGGTTCGCGTGCGGTGTCTCAGGCGGCAGATGCCAGAGCCGGCAGCAGCTCGCGTGAGCTGACGGCAATGAAATGCGCGTTGCGCAGGTCGTCCTTTCGGGCCCCTTGCGGCACGCGATAGGCGAAGTCCTCATGGGTTTCGGCCAGGACGACGGCGCCGCCTGCCGCACGCACCACCGCGTCTCCCGCGGCAATGTCCCACTGCATGGTCGGCGCAAGGCGCGGATAAAGATCCGCCCTGCCGGCCGCGACCCAGCACAATTTCAGCGACGATCCGACCGACAGCTGCTCGGCAACCTTCAAGCGACCGATCAGTTCGGCCGTCTCGTCCGACATGTGCGACCGGCTGGCGAGCACACTCAAGCCTTCCGCCGGCGGTGTTCTGACCTTGATGGGCTTGACGGCGGTTATATCACCGCCTTCAATCCGGCCGGAGAATGCCTGGCCGGCGGCAGCGTCACCTTCGAGGGTGCCGCCCCAGAAAATTTCGCCAAGCGCCGGGGCCGATACGACGCCGTAGACCGGCTTGCCGTGATCGATCAAGGCGATATTGACCGTGAATTCGCCGTTCTTCTTGAGAAATTCCTTGGTGCCGTCGAGCGGATCGACGAGAAAATAGCGATCTCCGACGGCCGGCAGATGTCCTGCCTCGACCGCTTCCTCGGCGACAACAGGCACCCCCGGAAAGCCTTCAGCCAGCCCCGCCAGGATGATTTTCTCCGCCACGGCGTCGGCTTTCGTGACCGGAGAGCCGTCGGCCTTGTTCTCGACGTCGAACGGTTCGGCGTAGATTTTCAGGATTTCCTCGCCGGCCCGGATCGCAAGGCGGTTCAGGAAGGATATCTGATCATTTGTCATTAACGCCTCAACCCGTTCAAATTCCGAAATATTTTCACAATTTCCGCCCGTTTTTCCTGGCCGCAAATAGAAAGAAAGAACTGTATCATTACAAGGAATGGCGTTCCACGAATGCGGCCGAAAAGAAAAAGCTTCCACTCCCGGAGGACCGCCTTAGGGGGTTTTGTTCCCGCACTCAAGGCAACCGCAGGCGCATGAGCTCGGGACAGCCTGAAAATTCACGGATTGGCAAGGCATTTGCTGATAAGATAGCTGACAGACGGTAAAAACCTTCGTGCGTAACCAAGAGATGTGAGATGACCATGTCGGACGCCAAGCCAGAACCGCAGCCCAACCATGCGGACGCAGACGACAGCGATTTGCTGCCGCGCGAGCGGCGGGCGCGCGTCTTCAAGAAGGGACGAATGATTTTCCAGAGCGGCCTGCGTTCCATACCGTGCACGGTGCGCAACCTGTCCGATGGCGGTGCGATGCTGGAATTCGAACAGGCGTTTCTACTGCCGAAGGAATTCGACCTGCAGATCGACCTGGAGGATTACGAAGTCACCTGCGAGCGCCGCTGGGAAGACGGCCTGCGTTGCGGCGTGCAGTTCGTCAGCGAAAAACGCCACACTTCCAAGCAACGCGCCCAAGTGCTGAAAACCTCCGAGGACGCCTTGAAGACCGAGGTCGACGAGCGCACGGAAAGCCTCGACAGTTTCTTTGCCCGCAAGATTGCCGCCGAGAAACCGCAACAGACTGGACAACCGGTGCAACGCGCCCGCCCGGCCAGCACCGGCAAACCGACTTTCGGGAAACGGCGGTAGTCACCGGCCGGCGCTTTTCCTGTTCCGCTATTGCGGCTCCAGAGGCTCTTCCGGCTTTGGTACCGACGGCGGTTCAGCCGGCCTTTGAACGACCTTTTCCACCAGAAGTCTCAGATCGGCCGGCATCGTGAAGCCGGCGATCACTTCATGATAGCGGATCCCGGCCCGCCGAAGCGCCTCTTTCTTGACTGCATCGCGTGCGGCTGCGGTGCCCTGATGATGGCCCGTTCCCTGATACTCGATCACATGACGCGGCAGGCAGTTCTCGTCGACCAGCAGCAGGTCCACCCGCTTTGAATTGATACAGCTGTAGGCGTCCTGACTTTCGCTCTTCAGGATTTCGCCAAGCGAGACCTGCGCCATCACCTGCCAATCGGGATTGCGGCTTACAACGACACGGTCCAGTTCCCTGAAGACGCGCGCTTCGCTCTTGTTGAGAAGCGGCTGAGCCTGGAATTTCGCTTCCATGACGATGCGCAACTGCTCCGCCGCGTCGCGCAGGTCCACCGTCTTGCCGGGACGCACCGAAGGGACCACGCGGAGATTTCGTTTCGGAGGTGCCGGCCACTGGCGTGTCTGCTTTTTCCGCTTCCAGAAAATGCGTTCCCTTTTTCGCAGGAAAGTCTCGATGGCCATGCCGGCCAGTACGCCCACGACAAAAACGAAGACGAGCAGCGGGTCTATTTTTTCAAGGATCTCGGCAATCTCGGCGGAAATGCCTGAAAGAGAGTTTGTCTCGATGACCTTTGCCATGTTCGTCTCAACACTGAATTCCCTAGAGCGTATTTCATGACATCACAACTTTAAGGAACCATAAAAGACTAAATCACCAATATTGAGACTCAATGCGTTTCTAAAGGAGGGGCACAATCTCCTGGACGCTTAATCGCGCCGCGATCTAGCGAACGCAAAAACCATTTGCACCATGGAAGGGGCGTGCCCCCGACCGACTCCTCTGCCCTACTCCGCGCCGAACGCCTTTCGGATGGCCTGTCTCATGGCTTCTATCGGTGGCGTGACCGTACCGGGGCGCAGGCCCAGAACAAGGTTGGAGACCGGCATCGGGCCGCCGCTCAAATCCACCTGCCGCAGGTTTTCGCTCAGGCTCGTCTCGCCAAGCAATCCGGCGGCGATCCCGGCTTCGATTGCGGCGGCGACGCCGGCAACGCTCTGGCTGGAATAGACGATCCGGAAGGGACGGCCCGCAGCGCGCAGGGCGTCCAGGGCCGCGTCGCGCCACCAGCAGTCGCGGTCGAACAGTGCAATCGGAAGCGGGTCGCGGGCCAGAAGATCGTGATGGCGCGAGACCATCCAGCAGGTCCGCTCCCGGCGCAGAACCTCGGCCCCCGGGGGCGGATGCGCCGCTTCATATATGGCCAGGTCCAGCGCTCCGGAAGTCAGCGCATCGGGGAACCCCGCGCTCATTGCACATGTAACTTCCAGATCGACACGCGGGTGGGATTGCGCGAATGCGCCGACAATTCCCGAAAGCGTTTCCTTGCTCTGGTCGTCGGGAATGCCGAGACGCAATCTGCCATCAAGATCGTCCGAGGTCAGCTCGCGCAGGGCAGCGTCCAGCTTGCCGGTCACCTCCCGCGCCACCGGAAGCAGGCGCTCGCCCGCGTCTGTCAGAATGACGCCGCGCCCGTGCCGTTCGAAGACCGGCTGACCGAGCGTTGCCTCCAGTTTGCCGATCTGCAGACTGGCGGCCGATTGCGACCTGAAGATCCGCGCGGCCCCTTGCGTGACACTGCCGGCCTCGGCCACAGCGAGAAAGGTGCGCAGTATATCGCTGTCAAGCTGTGCCATTGGCAATCCTCATGTCTGGATTATGAATTACCCGTTTCACATATGGCAAGCAACCTCCGACACTCAGGGAACAATTGCAAGGAGGCTGCCATGTCCGAACGTATTGAACCGGGTTCCCGCCCGATATTCCGACTGGTTGCGTGGCTCGGCTTGCTGGGCCTCACCGTTGCAGGAACGCTGGTCTGGCCTTCGCAGGCCCGGGAGATGGCGCGGTTCGTGATACTCGGACTGGTGTCGGTCGCGCCGCTTGTGATACCGGGGATTTTCCTTTCCGCCTGGATGATGGCCAGCGGCGCCGACGCCCATATTGCGCGGGCCTTCGAGGGACGGCGCGTCACCGCCATCCTTGCAGCCTCGGCCATCGGAGCGGTAACGCCGGTCTGCGGGGTCACCGTGTTGCCACTGATGGCCGGCCTCTTGGCCGCGGGCATACCGCTGGCGCCGGTCATGGCCTTCTGGCTGTCATCGCCGGTCACCGATCCGGCGATGCTGGCGACAACGGCGGCCACACTCGGGATGGGATTTGCCGCCGGCAAGACACTCGCGGCCTTCGGCCTCGGCCTCTGGGGCGGCATGATCACGTCGGTCTTTGCGAAAAGAAGCTGGGCGACAGCCGCTCTGCGCAGCAACGCCATCACCGGTAACATTTCGAAATCCGCTTGCGGCACGCACCTGCCCTTCGATGCACGGATCTGGAAGGACGCGGCACGGCGCGGGATATTCCGGCGGACCTTCAGTGCCACGACACGGCTGATCCTGATCTGCCTCATTCCGGCATTCGCGGCGGAATTTGCGCTGAACGCTGCCCTGCGGCCGGAAGCGCTGGCCGCCTATGTGGGCGAGGATGTCTGGTGGGCCATTCCCTTTGCCGTTTTCGTCGGCGCGCCGGCCTATCTGGACGGATACGCGGCCCTGCCGCTGACGCGCGGCCTGATGGAGCACGGCATGTCCCCCGGTGCGGCCATGGCTTTCCTGGTTTCCGGCGGTGTCGTCAGCATCTGGGGTGCGATGGCGATCTTCCCCGTCCTCAGGCTGACACCCTTCCTTCTCTACCTCGCCCTCGCGGTCAGCGGGTCGCTGATCGCCGGTTATGTCTATGGCTGGCTTGCGTGAGCTCCTAAGGTTTTCTGCGGCCGGTCAGAGGCCTCACGACGACGCCCTCCTATCTGTCGAGGGTGGCCCTGGACCGGTCCCATAGCCCCGTTATTTCCTCGGACAGCGTTAACGGATCGAAGGGCTTCACAATGATACCTGTTGCGCCGAGTTTCATGTAGGCTTCCTGCTCATGGGTTTGAGCCTTGGCTGTCATGAAGACGACCGGGATATCCTTCGCTTCGGGCATTTTGCGAAGGTGTTCGAATGTTTCCGGACCACTCATCTTCGGCATCATGACGTCCATCAGGATGAGCTGCGGCGCGAATTCGATCACCGTCTCGAGCGCTTTGGGGCCGCTGTCGCAATGTTTTGCGTTGAAGCCACCAAGATCCTCAAGGGTCATCATGACGACCTGGGCGATCGACTCGTCGTCTTCGACGTACAGGATCCTCGTCAATTTCTCAGGCATTGTTCACGCTGGCCTTCTCGTCGGGCAGGCAGACAGGCAGGGTAAAGGTGAAAATCGAGCCCACGCCCTCTTCGCTCTCGAATTTTACCGTACCATCGAATGCTTCGATAATTTTCTGGGTAATGTTCAATCCAAGTCCGCTGCCGCCTTTCACCCGGGTTTCGGACCCGTCCGCCTGAGCAAACTTTTCAAAAACCTTGTTGCGGAAGACCTCGGGGATACCCTGACCGTGATCGCGCACCGAAATCGTTGCCTCGCCGGCGGAAGTCAGGGACACGCGGATTTCGATCCTGTCTCCTTCATCGGAAAACTTGGCCGCATTGGACAACAGATTGACCAGTGCCTGGTTGAACCTGTCCTGATCGAGGTTCACATAGACGTCCGGCACGTCGAAACGCAGTTCGAATTCGACGCCGTATTTTTCCGCAAAGGACTGCTGTCTCTCGACAACATCGCTGACAAGCCGGCAGATTTCGACGGCCTCCAGCCGGTATTCCATCTTGCCGGCGGCGATCTTCTCAATGTCGAGTATATCGTTGACGAGACGAGACAGGCGCTGGCAATTGTCATAGGAAAGCTGAAGCAGTTTCCGGCTTTTCTCGTCGACGTTGGCGCCGGCCTTGGCCATGAGCAGACCGAGAGAGCCCTGAATTGACGTCAGGGGCGTGCGCAATTCATGGCTGACCGTTGAAATGAATTCATCCTTCATTCGGTCGAGTTTCTTGCGCTCGCTGATATTCTGAAGGATGCCGATGACGCGGGTCGGACGTTCGCCTTCCTCGCAGGCTGCCTCCGCCTGAAGCTGGACCATCTTCTCCATACCGCCGGCAAGCTGGAGGCGGCAGTCGATGTTCAGGGCGCCTCGCTTGTTCAACAGCCTGGTCAGGGCCGAGTTGATCATCGGCCGGTCGTCGGGATGAATGAAGGCAAGGAACCGGTCCACGGTCTTCGAGGCGGTGTCAGGCTTCGTGTTCAGGATGCGATTGACTTCATCGGACCACCAGAACACCCCGGTCTCGACATTCAATTCCCAATTGCCGAGAGACGCGATCCGTTGTGCCTGAGCAAGTCTGTGCTCGCTGACCGACAGGCTGCGGGTCTTTTCCATGACCATTGCCCGAAGCATCTCGGCCCTGCCACTGACAAGCAGGAAGAACGAGGCGATAATTCCGGTAATCAAGACCCCGCCCAGCAGGATGATCCAGGAATTCGCCGAGCGGTTCTGAGCAAGGAATTCAGGGGTCGGGTTGATCTCGAAGCGCCAACGGCGGCCGGCAAAGTCGATGAGGGTTGTAACAGTGAACTGTGTCGCGCCCCCGAAAACGCCCGTTTCGTCGAGAACACTGACGCCGTCGTCGGCGCGCTGGCTCTGAAAGAGAAACTGATCGGTTGGAGGGGCGCTGTCATCGAACAGACGGAAAATAAACTGCTCCGACGCTATGTCATCAAGCGCGGCGTTTACAATGTCATCCCCCCTGAGGACACCGACCATATAGCCGTCGATATGCCGTCTGCGGTCCTCGAGGGTTACGGGGCTGGTGCCCGGCTTGTAAACGGGCATGAAGACGAGCACGCCGAACTGTTCGCCAGTTTCCTGAACGAGCGTAATTCTGCTGGTTGCGATCGGCTGCCCGGTGTCTCTGGCCTTCTCGAAAGCTTGTCTGCGTGTGACATTCGACCCGACGTCGAACCCGTGAGCGCCCTTGTTGACGTCATACGGCTCGATAAAATGCACGGCGACATAGTCCTGACGCTCTGACGCGGGGACCAGTCCGGCCGTGTCGTGCCGCTCGACGACGGCAAATTCCTCAAAGCCCTCGTCGCGCGTTCGCTGTTCGAACGCCGCGCGGTCCTGCGGGTAGATCACCGGATTCCAGGACAACGCCTGAATGCCTTCGAACGATCTGAACGCACGATCGGAAAACGCCTTGAACGTCTGCCTGTCCAGGTCCGGCGACGCAACACGCAGGCCGGCAAGGGAGTTGAGCACGTTGATCTGCTGCTCAAGGGTGCGTTCAAGCGCGGGCGGAAGTGACGCGGCTTGCCGGGCAAAGTTCAACTGCAGGCGCTCGCGGTCAAAATCCGATCCGGCCACGGTCAATATGACCGTCAGCAGGAACGATACCAGGATCGGCACCGTGACGATCATGCGCCTTGGTTTCCAGTCCGCCGAAAAGCCCAGGAGCCAGACCAGGGACAGAGGCACGAAAATGAACACCCCGATCGTGTCACCCGCCCACCAGGTTCCGAGGTTTGCCAGATAGTCCGTCATCGAGACCTTGCCGGCGGCATAGAGAACCGACGTTCCGATAGTCGAATTGATCAGGCATGCGACGGGTCCGGCCCAGAAGAAAAACGAAAACACCTGTTTTTCCGTGTCGAGACGGTTTGGATAACCTGCAAATTTCCGGACGAGGAGAGAACTTGCGACCGCCTGAAGAACCGCCCCGCCAGCGATACCGGCAGGCACTGCCGCGGCCTGCAGGACATCCGCAAGAGATCCGGCCTCCATGTCCAGGCTGAAATTGGTGAGAAAGGACCCGAAGAAGATCCCGGGCCAGACCCTGTGGCCGTAAGCCAGTATAACGGCCACCGCAATTCCCGATGGCGGCCAGATCACGGTTGCATACCCGGGCGGGATGGCAAGCTGCAAGCCAAGCTTCCCAAGAGCAGCATAGGCAATGGCTATTGCAATAATTCGCAATACACTTGAAAGCATACGAATATTTCTCTCTGCCACTTACTGCATTATTTTTAATTTTCCGTCTCTTAAACGTACCCGTAAAATATTTATACAATCTATACGATGAGTTTTATGTTTTTGTTATTCGATAAACATCAGCAAATAACGCAATGGTGGATATATCACTATAAGTACTTCTTGGTTGTTTTGAGTTGGTTCACAGACGCGGGATCAGTTCACGCAAAGGGAAGCGGGTCAAATTCTGGCTGGCAACACAGCGGATGGGTTTAAAGCCCAGCCAAAACCCGATTTACTGTAACGCGCAAGAACAGTTGGCAGTCAGGGTTTTTTCGGGATTAAATGGGATCAACTGATTTTTGGCGGTTCTCTGCCACTTCGGGCGAGACCAGGCCATACAGGGTGCGCAACTTCACTTGGCAGCAATTGGGCCAGTCCGGCAGTGTGCGATTTGTGCCATCCGAAAAAGCGCAATGAATTCAATTGCCGCGCAATTTCAAGGTAGCAACCTTTGCCGGAATTTGGCGGCGAGTTGCTACCTTCTGAAAATCCGCAGAAATCCGCGGTGAAACGGGCGAATGCCCCGAATTCGCCTCATGCCAAGGTAGCAACTTTCAAGATCGGTTGAAGGGGCGTTTCTGAGCTCTTCAAACATTCGTCAAATGCCGCCGAATTGCCACCCTGCCCTCGACCAGAATTTCCATATCATACGTTATGCGAATCCGGCCCCTGACGGCCGCATGCCGGGCTCGTGGGCTTACCGGGGCGCAGATGCCGAATTGCGGATGGCAAAAAACCGCCGTCACTAGTCAAGATGCTTCAAAGCGGACTGTCAACCTTCTTCTCGGGACTGGCAGCTACGCGGACCTTCTTGCCGTTCATCCAACTGATCATCGCGGCGCTTATCTTATTGCGACATTGGCGCTGAAGACCAGTTAGCGGCTAACGGAGGTCAAAGGAAAAGAGTTGCAGTTTTGCCCAGCCTCAAAGCTTAGCTGCACGGCTTATCCGGATATTTTTCGCGATTTTCTATGATGATTTCTTTCGGGGAGCTGGAAAGAATATACGCTTCATTTTGGAGATTGGATAGCCGATCGAAGTCGTCAAAATCCGTGAGTGCTACTGTTTTCAAAAAGGTTAGATCTCCCGCAACCGCTTCGTCATCCAAAAGCTTATGGATCGCGGCGCCATCGATTTTCCCGGCTTCTGCCAATTTGCACAGAGCCACCACTGCGGTTCGATAGCTTGGTGTCCGCCAAATACGAAAAGACGAGTATCTTGCGGCGTCACTGGTCTCGAAGGCGGTTTTGGACGAGCGAAACACTGCACGCAGAATTGGAAACGCTTCTTTGCCTAGAGTCGTAACACTAGCGAAGGCGGAAGAGGTCGTGTTGATGGTCAGCGGATCCTTTGCCAGCGTTGCCAATTGATTTTTGTGCTTCAAGAGCTGGTCTGGCGGCAAGTTCGCGATTTCGCGACCTATTGATTTCAAAGAGCCTCGAACTTTTAGGAGGCCTTCGCTGTGCGCAATGTCCGTGTAATGCCGTGTAACGGCAAACAAGCTGTTCGAGAGGACGGACCATTGTTCATTCGTATCTGGCCTTAAGGCTTCGATCAGGTCAGGGGCGATTTTATGGGATGCGAACTCCCCAGAAGCGATAAAGTTTCCCGCGATCTCAAAAGCGGCCGGGGATCTATCGCGTCCTTTCAAAACAACGCCGTCCACGTAACTCCAAACCAGGGATCTTTGTTGTTTGGTGAGTTGTCCCTTTTTCAGAAGTTCGAGAATTTGGTCTTTGTTGCCCGGGCTCTGTAGCACGCTTCGTGCTTCTGACAGTTGTTGTTCGGAGAGAAACAGATTCTCTAGCGCAGGCATTTCCTGTATTTCGATTCTGCGTCTGAAGAACCCGCCTTCCACACTTGTATGGGAACCTTTTGCAATCGAAAATGGTGCCAAAATCGGTGCCGGTGGAAATGCGGACACGGCGGTGAATTGAAAGACTTTGGAGGCCCTTCCGTCCACGAGCGCGAAAATACTTGTACGGTCGGCGTATATCGCCTCCATGAAAGGATTAAAGCCTGACGCCCAGATGTCTTGGACAGATTTGTTCTTGTCGCCCGTCACAAGGATAAGATCCGGGGTTATCGCGTCGTCTTCCACTTTTTTGACGCAGCGGCCATTTTCGGCGAAATATGTCCGCAAATTGCTGGCAATACCCCTTGTGGAGTATTCACAAGAATCGACGCTCGTCGGCAAAAGCTCGAATGTGTTGCCTTTGAATTCGGTCGGAAGTTCGCTTTCCACGGGCCCTTCCGAGATTGTAACTCTTCTCACGCCAGCCAAGAAAATCAGCAACTCGCAGACGTCACCGCATTTGTCTATCCTTCGGGCGCCGATTACAAAAACCGACTTGCCTGAAAAGTCGGGGCTTTGCACCAGATCCGCAGAGGTGAATGTATTGGCCTTTAAGGTCAGATAAATTGCCATCAGTTGACAAATTGCGGCGGATAAACCCAAACCAAGCAGGATGCTCAAGATAATGTTTCTTGCGGTCTTGGCAGGCCAAGCATAGATCTGAATGTAGTAGAATGGCAGCGATAGAGCCAGCGTCAGACCAACGGTAGGAATTGTTCCAACTATGAATGCGAGAGGGATCGTGATGATCCCAATCAAAAATCCGAGGGTCATAACGGCCCCCGGCCCTAACATAAAAACGCCAGCCATCACGGTGATAACAACAAATGTGGGATAGACGAAGAGCGCGAATTTGCTAGGCGATTTCACACTATAGTCTCATCAAATTTATTTCTGCTTCAAGCGTGCATAAATCAATAGCCTCAACGTCAGGTTAAATCATCTGAAGCAGGTTGATCTCGGTTTGAAATTTCCCAGCGCTGTTCGGTGACTTGGCTTGTGCGCGTTCCCGCTCGAGTTTCATGTTCAGCGAACCGCACCAAAGGTCCGGCATGGGCTCAAACCGGACTTCTACCGCATATGAAACGAACGGCAGCGATCTAGTTTTTGAGAACATTTCATATGGCGCGTTATGCGAATCCGGTTTCAAGCCGGATCTCTTCAAAATCAATTTTTCAGGAAAACTGGCTGGGGTGGAAGGATTCGAACCTTCGCATGCCGGTACCAAAAACCGGTGCCTTACCGCTTGGCTACACCCCAACGCCGTGGGAACGCTGTATAGCGATGTCGCTTGATCTGCGCAAGTGTTCCCGTGGCCGTTGCCCCTCCCCTCTACCAAGGTTTTCCCCAGACGGATTTGGAGGGCTCCCGGGACGTGGCGAGGCTCTCCACGAGTGGCATCTTCAGAACGGGACCGCAGGCAGCATTGGCCGGACGCCCGGGGAGCTGGAGCCGACTGTACGAGAGGTTCGGGGTCGCGCTACGCCTGTAGGCGATACCGCGTGCAGCCTCGTCAGGAAGGCGCGCCCACAGGAAACCACGACGGCTTTTGGTCTGCGGTTTGACCAGTCTTCTGACTCGATAGAACCCGCCTCGGGCCGGCCCGTTTCCTTGCGGTTTTTCATGGGTTTCAAAAAAAGCGGCAGCGCCGAAGCAAAGCTCTTGCGGGAAGAGGTCAGCTTTGCTAAATGACGCTCCACGCAGCGTGGCCTTGCCCGCTGTTCCCGGTGGGCTTTCATCCATGAAGCCCGGTATCAAGTCGGAGTGTAGCGCAGCCTGGTAGCGCACCTCGTTCGGGACGAGGGGGTCGGAGGTTCGAATCCTCTCACTCCGACCATTTTTTCAAAAAGTTAGCGAAGAGTTCGCACCTGATGACATAGGTCCGTCACGGATCGAGATGTCAGGTCAGGCGACCGCGCGCCGTCCGGAAGCCCGCGAGCTCTCCGAGGCGCTGTCCCCCGCAAATCCGTGAAGAAGCGCCCTACTCGCCCGGCACCTGGCCGAGCGATCTTGCGGCGTCGATCTCGGTGTGGAGGCGTTCCTCTTCCTGGGCGGCGGGGACGATGAAGCGGCCGAGGAGAAGGTAGGCGACCGGGGTCAGAAACAGGGTGGATGCGGTCGCGAGGCCCAGGCCGCCGACGATGACATAGCCAAGGGCGATACGTGCTTCCGCACCGGCACCGCTGGCCATGATCAGCGGCACGCCGCCAACGATCGTGCAGATCATCGTCATCATCACCGGCCGCAGGCGGATGTTGGCGGCGTTCTCGATCGCCTCGCGCACGTTCTGGCCGCGGTCGCGCAGCTGGTTGGCGAATTCGACGATCAGAATGCCGTTCTTGGCCATGATCCCCACCAGCAGCACAAGCCCGATCTGCGAATAGACATTCAGCGTCGTGCCGGTCAGCAGCATGGCGAACACCGCGCAGGCAAGGCCCAGGGGCACGGTCGCCATGATGATGATGGCACTGATGAAGCTTTCGAACTGGGCGGCCAACACCAGCAGGATGATGACGATGGCAAACCCGAAGGTGCGCGCCATGCTTGACGACTGCTCACCCAGCGTTGCGGTTTCGGCAAGCGGGATGATGCGCGCGCCGGGCGGCAGAAGCGGTTCGGCGATCTCCTGCGCCGCCGCATAGGCATCGCCGAGGGCGACCCCGGGAGCGAGCGCGGAGGTGATGGCGACGGCGCGCAGCTGTTGCTCGCGCGCCAGGGACGGCGGCACGGCTTTTTCGGTCAGGGTGGCGATGGTAGAGACCGGGACGAACCGGCCGTCGCCGGTCCTGATGAAGATGTTCTCCATGTCCGTCGGGTCGTTGACCGGGTTGGTGGTGGAGACGAACTTCACGTCGAAGGCCTGGTCGTTGATGAAAACCTGGCCGATCTTGCGTCCGTCGAGCATCGCCTGCATGGCCGAGCCGAGGCCGTTGATGTCGATGCCGAGATCGGAGGCGCGTTCGCGGTCGATGGAGACAGACAGCTGCGGCTGGGTGGCTTCCGTCGACAGGCGCACCTGGCGGAAACGCGGATCCTTTTCCATCTCCGAGATGATGCTTTCCGCTGTCGTGCCGAGGCGGGCGTAATCGCTGCCTGCGACGGCGAACTGCAGGCCGGAGCCCGCGCCCCGGATGCCGAGGCTGTTGGGCTGGAAGGCGAAGGCGCGCACGCCGGGAACATCGCGCACCAGCGCATTGACTTCCGACAGGATCTGCTGCTGCGAGCGGGAGCGGTCCTCCCAGGGGGCCAGCCGCATCACCATGAAGCCGCTGTTCTTGGAGCCGCCGGTTCCGGCAATGGAGAAGGTGCTGATGATTTCACCGCTGTCGCGATAGGGCTGCAGCAGGTTCTCGATCTGGCGCATCTCCTGGGACAGGTAATCCAGACTGACGCCCTGTGGGGCGGAAATGCGCAGGAAAGCCATGGAGCGGTCCTCCGTCGGCGTCAGTTCCGACTTGATGGTGCCGAACAGGACCCCTGCCGATGCGGCGAAGAGGACGGAGATAGCCACGACCACCATCGGCGCGTCGAGGCAGACTTTCAGGCAGCGGCCGTAAAGGCCGCCGAGAAAACGCCCGAAGGCGCCGACAGGACCGCTGTGGCCCGACTTCTCCTCACCGGAGTGCGCCTTCAGGATGCGCGAGGCGAGCATCGGGCACAGCGACAGGGCGACGATGGACGACAGGAACACGGCGATGGCGAGCACGAAGCCGAATTCGCGGAACAGGCCGCCGGTCTGCCCCGGCAGAAACGACAGGGGCACGAAGACCGCGATCAACGTCGCGGTGGTCGCCAGAACCGCGAAGAACACCTCTTCCGTACCAAGGACCGCCGCCGCACGCGGGCCGATGCCCTCGTTGCGCCGGCGCACGATGTTTTCAAGCACCACGATCGCGTCGTCCACCACCAGCCCGGTGGCCAGCACCAGCGCCAGCAGGGTCAGGATATTGATGGAGAACCCGGCCAGATAGATGGCCGCCAGGGTGCCGATCAGGGCCACCGGCAGGGACACGCCGGGAATGAGCGTCGCGCGCCAGTCCCACAGGAAAATGTAGATGATCAGCAGGACGATGCTGACGGCAATCGCCAGGGCGATCTCGACCTCGTGAATGGCGCCGTTGATGAAGGTGGCGTCGTCGCTGGTCACCTCGATGAAGGTTCCCGCCGGCAGGTTCTCCTGGATGCGCTCCGCGGTGTCGCGCACGCCTTCCGATATTTCCAGCGTGTTCGACTGGGCGGAGCGGATGACACCGAGACCGATGCCGGACTTGCCGTTGGCGCGCAACTGGGTCTGGCCGAGATCCGGCCCGAGCGTCACGGTGACGAAGTCCCGGAGCCGGGCGCGCCGGTTGACGATGATGTTCTCGAACGCCTCGGGCGTGTCGATCGCGGCAGTGGCGCGCACGATCAGGTCCTGGTTTTGGCTGGTCAGGGATCCGGCCGGCGTGTCGAAGGCCATGGACGACAGCGCGTTGGCGACATCGGCAATCGTCAGGTTGAGGCTGGCCATCTTGGCCTGGTCGATATCGATGCGGAAGATCTTGCTGCGGTCGCCATAGACCTGGACATCGGCGACACCGGGAACGGAGGCAAGCGTATCGGCGATCTCGTCCTCGACGAGGACGGTCATGTCCTCGACCGTCATGGTGTCGGAGATCAGCCCGAGCCGCACGACCGGCTGGGCGTTGGCGTCGGCCTTGATGATCCGGGAGGGGTCGGCGTCTTCCGGCAGGTCGTTGACGATCCGGCCCAGCGCATCGCGCATGTCGGAGGCGGCGACGTCAAGATCGACATCGTCGGCAAATTCGACGGTGACGCGGCTGCGGCCGAATGACGACGCGGAAGAGATCGACTTGACGCCGGATACACGCGCAACGGCCCCCTCGATGACGCCCGTGACTTCACGGTCGATGGTTTCGGCGGCGGCGGCCGGATAGTCGGTGCTGACGGTGATGACCGGCCGGTCGACGTCGGGCAACTCGCGCACCTCGACGCCGAAGATGGCGGCGACACCGGCCACGACGATCAGCATGTTGATCACGAAAGCCAGAACGGGACGCCGGACGAAAAGGCCGGTGAAACCGAGGTCCTTGAGACGATCCATCTTCATCGTGTTCTCACAATCCCTTAAGAACCGCTTTCGGTCGATGTCGGCCGGGGCGGCTCATCCGACGCCGGGGCCTGCTTACGGCCTGCAATTGCCAGCTCCGCGCCCTGGCGCACGAGGTGAATGCCTTCGGTCACGACCTCATCGGCGGGCGTGAGCGGCGCATCCACAAGCACGCTGTCGGTGTTGCGCTGGATGATGTTGACGGGCACACGCGCGCCCTTGCCGTCGCGCACGGCCCAGACGAAGGCGCCGTCCGAGCCCCATTGCACGGCAAGCGGATCGACCGCCGGGTATTCGTCGCCGGGAAATGTCATCGCCACCTGAAACGACATGCCGGCCCGCAGCTTGTCTGCCCTGTTGGGAATGCGCGCGCGCACCTGCAGCGTTCTGCTGTCGATATCGATGCGGTTGTCGACGGCGCTGATCACGCCGGTGAAGGTTTCACCCGGGCGCGCCACGGAGGTTGCGGTCAACGGCGCCCCGACCTGAATCGCGGAGGCGTAGCGTTCGGGAACCCAGAAATCGACCAGGATTTCGCTGCGGTCATCGATGGTGGCGATAACCGTCTGCGAGGAGACGTAGTTGCCGGAGGTGATGGGCAGAATGCCGACGACGCCGCCAATCGGTGTTTCGACCGAGCGCCGCGACAGGGCCAGCTGGGCTTCCTGAAGCAGCAGGCGCGCGTTCTCCACCTCAAGTTCGGCATCGGTGACCTGAACGGCAGTCGCCGTGTTGGTCTTGAGCAGCGCCTGCATGCGTTTCAGGCGCGCTTCCGCGTCCTTTAGCGCATTGGCCGCGCGCTCCACGGCAATCTCTTCGGCATCGGAATCAAGCCGGGCGATCACGTCCCCCGGCTTCACGACTGCCCCGGACCTTACCAGGACTTCGTTCATCCGACCGCTGGTGTATGGAGTGAGGGCAACGGACTGAAGGGCAATGCTGGTGCCAATCGCGGAAAGACGATCATTGATGGTGACTTCCACCACGGGCGTCACGACGACCGCGCCCTGCTGGGGGCCCCGTCCGCGCCTTGGCTTGCCGTCGTCATCCGGCGCGACCTCGGCCACCGCGAAGGACAGCCAGTCAATACCCAGGGCGGACAATTGCGCTCCAGCGCCCGGATAATAACGAACCCAGATCACCGCCGCGATGCCGATCACGAGCAGGGTCAGCAAGAACTGTTTCCAAACCGACACGCACAAATCCCCTCAATTTCAGCAATTCATTGCTGTGTATTTCTACATATCCCCCGTAAAAATTATCTACGCCAAGTCCCCGGCTCCAACAATCGAAATTGTGTCGCAAAATGTACGCGCGGCAACACCCGCCGGTTTTCCTGCTCAGGGCTGGGGATATCTACGCACCTGCGGGCGTCATGCGCGCTTCGTCGAGCAGTTTCTTCAACACCGCGTGATCGCCGATCTGATTGGCCATCAGCAGGATCAGCCGGGCGTTATAGGCGTCGCTCTCTTCCTTGGTGAGGCCCTCATGTGCTGTCAGAAGATCGGCGTAAAAGGTATCCGGCTCCGCCAGATTAGGTGTGGTGATGATATCCGCCATCAGATCTCCCCTCCCTTGCCGAGCGCAATCGACAGCGCCGCCGTTACGTCTTCCCAGTTAAGCGACTTCCAGCGGGCCGCGACATGCTGGTCGGGGCGTATCAGGTAGACCGCTTCTTCAGCTTCCCCCAGATAGCGCGCCCTGAGTTCCGGCCCGATGTCCTCATGCGCAACAGTCAGCCCCTTCAGCGGCACTCCCAGAAGTTCGCTTTGCGCCGGCACCTCGATGCCCAGCCCCAGAAGCGTGAAGTCGCCATCGGTTCCCTCCAGCAGCCACGAGCGGCCCGCCGGGGCATCCACCGGAGGACTGCCGGGACGGGTGCGGGCGGGCAGGCCTTGCGCATCAGGACCGTTCAACGGCGAGCCGTCATAGGTGCAGGGCACGGACAGACGGCCGGAATTCACCATCGGCCGGGCGAAGGCATGACGCTCGGAGAGATCCAGAACCGCGTCGCGGAAGATCCGGCTGATCTCCGATTTCGGCGTGATGAAATCCGTCGAGCGGCTGCTCTGGAGAATATTCTCGTCCGCCGCCGTCTCGCGTTCGAAATCATATGATTCAATCAGCGCTTCCGGCGCCTTGCCGGACAGAACCAGCTTCAGCTTCCAGCCGAGATTGTCGATATCCTGAAAGCCGGAATTGGCGCCGCGCGCCCCGAAGGGCGAGACCTGATGGGCACTGTCGCCGGCGAAGATCACACGTCCATGGCGGAACTTCTCCATCCGGCAACACTGGAAGGAATAGACCGACACCCACTCCAGGTCGAACTCGACGCCCTCGCCCAGCATGTCTTTCAGCCGCGGAATGACATTTTCCGGTTTCTTTTCCTCTTCCTTGTCGACATGCCAGCCGAGCTGCAGGTCGATCCGCCAGACGCCGTCCGGCTGTTTGTGCAGCAGGGCCGACTGGTCCCGGTTGAAGGGCGGGTCGAACCAGAACCAGCGTTCGGTCGGAAAATCCGCTTTCATGACCACATCGGCAATGAGGAAATTGTCCTCGAAAATGCGCCCCTCGAACTCCAGCCCGAGCATCTTGCGGGTGGGCGAACCGGCCCCGTCGCAGGCAATCAGCCAGTCGGCTTCCAGTTCGTAGTCGCCGTCCATGGTGCGCACGGTCAGGGCCGCATGGTCCGTCTTGCGGTCGAGACCGACCACCTTGTTGCCGCCGCGCAGTTCCACCGGCTTGCCCGCCACCTGAAGCGCCCGGATGCGCTCGACCAGGTAGAGCTCGCAATAATACTGCTGCAGATTGATGAAGGCCGGGTGTTTGTGGCCCTCCTCGGGCAGCAGGTTGAACTCGTAGACCTGCCGGTCGCCGAAGAACACCTTGCCGACGTTCCAGACGACGCCCTTGTTGACCAGTTCCTCTGCGCAGCCGAGGCGGTCGAGGATTTCCAGCGTTCGTTTGGAAAAGCAGATCGCGCGCGAACCGGAGCTCACCTTGTCGTTGTCGTCCAGAACGACGACCGGAATGTCGGCCTGGGCAAGATCGATTGCCATGGCCAGACCGACCGGCCCCGCGCCGACGATGATGACCGGATGGCGCACCGGCTTGCCGGCGTCCTGGTCGGCGCAGCGCTTGTACGGATACAGCGGCGCTTCAAACAATTTGGTCACAGGCTCTCCTCCCGGCTCCCGCGTCACAGATATCTTTCGGCCGCCGGATGGCGCTCGAATTTCAGAAAGAACTCATCCAGTTGCGGCGGCGAGACACTCGTGCCGGCCAGCATGGCGTGAACCTGGCCGCGGTGATGGACCTGATGCTGGAACAGATGCAGCAGCGTTGCGCCGATTGTCTCGGTATGCCGGCCCTTTTCGCCCCTGTCCTGTCCGACAGCCCGCTCCAGATCCGCCTCCCGCAGATCGTCGCAAAAGGAGATGAGCGACCGGTCCAGTCCCTGCTGAACCGCTCTCAGCTCCGCTGCCGTATCGAGGGGCGGCGCGTCGTAGACCGAACGGCCCCGCCCCTCTTCCTTCAGGGCATCGAGATAATAGCGGTCCACCTCGCAAATATGATTGAGGGTGTCCCGGATCGAGGGAAAAAAGCCGCTGCGCTCGGCCGCAAACTCTGCCTGATCGAGTTTGCAGCAAGCCTCGAGAAGCCGGTCGTTGGCGTAGGCATTGTTGCGCGCCATCAGGCGCAGATGCTCAAGGGCAATGCTCATCGGTTAGCCTTGCAGATCCGCCCACATCTGAGCATCGCGCTCGGCTGTCCAGATGCGCGGCGTATCGATGTCGAGCGCCTCGTCATAGGCACGGGCGACGTTGAACGGCAGGCAATGTTCATAGATCGCATAGTCGGAGAATTTCGGGTCGCAGGCCGCCCGGCAAGCATCCCAGGCTTCTTTCAGGGAACCGCCGCGCAGGGCGACACGGGCGACCGGCAGATAGGTCGAACGGACGAAATCCCGGGTGGAATCAAGCGCCGCGTTGACCATGTCCGGACCGATGAGCGCGTCACCACGGCCCGGTGCGATGGCGTCGAGATTGAAATTGCGGATGCGCTCCACGGTGCCCGGCCAGTCGTGGAAGTGACCGTCGCCGCAGTAGCAGGCCGAGTGATATTCGACGATGTCGCCGGTGAACATCACATTGGCATCGGGCACGTAGACCACCATGTCGCCGGCGGTATGCGCGCGGCCGAGGAACATCAGGTCGATGCGGCGCTTGCCGAGGTAGACCGTCATGCGGTCGTTGAAGGTGGTCGTCGGCCAGGTCAGGCCCGGAATGCTCTCGTGGCCCTGGAAGAGACGCGGAAAGCGGGCGAACTCGCTGTCCCAGTCTTCCTGGCCGCGCTCGGCGACCATGGAGCGGGCCTTTTCACTCATGATGACGGTCTGAGCGCCATAGGCGGAGGCGCCCAGCACGCGCACGGCGTGATAATGGGTCAGCGCCAGATGAGTGATCGGCTTGTCGGTAACCGAGCGCACCTTCTCGATCACCTTACTGGCAAGACGCGGCGTTGCCTGCGCCTCGATGATCATCACGCTGTCGTCGCCGATGATGACCCCGGAATTCGGATCGCCCTCGGCGGTAAAAGCCCACAGATCCCGGCCGATCTCCGTGAAAGAGATTTCCTTCTCGGTCATATCTCCGGCGGATGCGAATTTTTTGGTCATCGGTTCTCCTAGAGCCTGTCACAAGACTTCTGTGTGGTACCCCCACCCCTAACCCCTCCCCACAAGGGGGAGGGGGATCACGCAGAGCCTGCCGGCGGTGAGGTTCTTTCTTGAAAATACAATACTGGTTTTCTGGGTCTCACCTGAAACGAGGTCAGTCCCCCTCCCCCTTGTGGGGAGGGGTTAGGGGTGGGGGTCCAACGCCTCAATTTTTTCAACCGTCTGCTCGATCGCTCCGAAAATCGAATGGCCGTCGCCGTCCAGCATCTCGATGCGCACCGTATCGCCGAATTTCAGGAACGGGGTTTTGGCCTCGCCCTCCAGGAGGGTTTCCACGACCCGCTGCTCGGCAATGCAGGAGTAGCCCGCGCCGCCCTGGTCCAGCGGTTTTCCGGGGCCGCCATCGAGCTTGTTGGAAACCGTGCCGGAACCGATGATCGTTCCGGCTGACAGACTGCGCGTTCTGGCGGCATGTGCGATCAGGTCGCCGAAGTCGAAGGTCATGTCGATGCCGGCGTTCGCGCGGCCGAAAGGTGCGCCATTAAGGTCGACTTGCAGCGGCAGATGCAGCTTGCCGCCCTTCCAGGCATCGCCGAGTTCGTCCGGTGTCACGGCGACCGGCGAGAAGGCGGAGGACGGCTTGGACTGGAAGAAGCCGAAGCCCTTGGAAAGCTCGCCCGGGATCAGTCCGCGCAGGGAGACGTCATTGACCAGAAGGACGAGCCGGATGGCCTCGCGGGCGTCTGCCGGGCCGACGCCCATCGGCACGTCGCCGGTGATGACGGCGATCTCGCCTTCCATGTCGATGCCCCAGGCCTCGTCGCGCATCCTGACCGGATCGCGCGGAGCCAGGAACGTGTCGGATCCGCCCTGATACATCAGCGGATCTGTCCAGAAGGTGTCGGGCATATTGGCGCCGCGCGCCTTGCGCACGAGTTCGACGTGATTGACATAGGCCGAGCCGTCCGCCCACTGGTAGGCGCGCGGCAAAGGCGAGAGAGCCTCATGCTCGTGAAAGCGGATCATCGGCACCGCTTCATGGGAAAGGCTTTCGGACAACAGCTGCAGTTTCGGCGCCACCTGGTCCCAATCGTCCAGGGCCGCCTGCAGAGTTGGGGCGATATGGCCCGCCTCGGTGCACCAGGTGAGCCTGTCATTGACCACCACCAGCCTGCCGTCTCGGCTGCCGTCCTTGAGCGTTGCCAGTTTCATGTGTGCGATCCGCTTCCTGTGATCGTCAACCTTCGAGGCTGACGATGGTTTCTCCCGCAAAGGCGTCCGTCGCCTTCAGCAAATCCGTTTCATCAAAGACCGGCAGTTCCACTGGAAAGTGCCGGCGAAGACGCGCCCCGTTACCGGTTCCTGCGAGGATCTTCTCCCGCTTCCGGCGAGGCCTCACAAACCAGAAGATCGCAGTCTCAGGCGAAGTCCGCAAGCGCCGGAAATCCGAGCGGTGCCAGCAAACCGGAAAGGACCAGGCGGTCTTCCCTTGCCGAGGTTTATAACCCGCTCATTCCTTTTTCCCGGGCTTCTCCCAGGTTCCTTCCGGAGTGCCGTCGAATCTTTTCTCCAGCGTGTTCCAGCAGTCGATGTAGTCGTCCTGCAGGGGTGCTTCCTTCGCGGCGAACTCGGTCAGTTGCTGCGGAAACCGGGTTTCGAACATGAAGGACATCGTATTGTCGAGCTTTTCCGCCTTCAGGTCCGCATTGGAGGCTCCTTCAAAGGCATTCTTGTCGGGACCGTGCGGCAGCATCATGTTGTGCAGGCTCATGCCGCCGGGCACGAAGCCCTGCGGCTTGGCGTCATACTGTCCGTAGATGTTGCCCATCAGCTCGGACATGATGTTCTTGTGATACCAGGGCGGACGGAAGGTATTTTCCGCAACCATCCAGCGCTCGCGGAACAGCACGAAATCGATATTGGCGGTTCCCGGAACGCCGGAAGGCGCGGTCAGCACCGTGAAGATGGACGGATCGGGATGATCGAACAGGACCGCGCCTATCGGGCAATAGGTGCTGAGATCATACTTGCAGGGCGCGTAATTTCCGTGCCATGCGACCACGTCCAGCGGCGAGTGGCCAATCTTCGTTTCGTGGAACCCGCCGCACCATTTCACCGTGACAGTGGACGGCACCTCGCGGTCCTCGAAATGAGCGACCGGGGTCTTGAAATCCCGGCGATTGGCCATGCAGTTGGCCCCGATAGGTCCCCTGCCCGGCAATTCGAACTTCTGGCCGTAGTTTTCGCAGACGAACCCGCGGGCCGGTCCCTCGATCACCTCGACCCGGTAGACCAGTCCGCGCGGCAGGATTGCGATCTCTCCGGGCTCCAGCTCGATCACGCCGAGTTCGGTGCAAAACCGCAGGACACCTTCCTGCGGCACGACCAGAAGCTCACTGTCGGCGGAGTAGAAATATTCGTCCTCCATGGACTTCGTGACCAGATAGATATGGCTCGCCATGCCGACCTGGGTATTCACATCGCCCGCCGTCGTCATGGTGTGCATGCCGGTTAGCCAGGTCAGCTCCAGCCCGGAATGCGGCACCGGATCCCAGCGGTACTGGCCGAGCGAAATCACATCCTCACAGATATTCGGAGCCGATTTCCAGAACGGCAGGTCGATCTTCCTGAACCGGCTGGTGTGCCTGACCGACGGGCGGATGCGGTAACACCAGGTGCGCTCGTTCTGATGGGAAGGCGCGGTGAAGGCCGTGCCGGAAAGCTGTTCGCCGTAAAGACCATAGGCGCATTTCTGAGGGCTGTTCATGCCCTGTGGCAGCGCACCCGGCAGGGCCTCGGTCTCGAAGTCATTGCCGAAGCCCGGCATATAACCCAGATCCGGCGCGTTGCGGCGGCTGTTCACGTGGTAGGGACTGCTGTCCGTTCTCTGGTCCATGATGTCCTCCCGGTCCGGAGAAATAATTAGTTACAGATGTAACTTTTTGCCTTTTGATCGTCAAGACGGTTTCAGCCCAGCTCTCCGTTGTGTTCCCGCTTGGATGCTAACGCATTATGAAACTTGAACTTTCTGGATTCGCTCCAGGAATCTTCAGAGAAGAACCAACTCTGTTGGCACCCGACTTTCCCGTTGAAGCGGAATCCGGCTTGCACCAAGGGCAACAGACTGATACAAACAAGAACATAACATGAACATTTGAGGTTTCCGATGCGGCTGGCCGACCCCACTCTTGAGCAGTCTTCTGTGGCGCTGTCGTCATCCTCCCCCTCACCGGAGGCGCGGGAGACGGATGTCACGCCGGAAGACGTACGCACCATGACACAATACCTGCGCAAGGCGCGCGACCGCGCCATCGACATCCGTGAGCGGTCTCCAGCGGGCAGCTATCTTGAAAGCGTCCTGACCCGCACGATCGACAGTCTGACGCTGGAATTGTCGCAGCTCGACTACCTTTTGACGTCCAAACCCGTGAACGTGGTGATGCACACGCGGCGGATGCGGCCGGCGATCTGATCGATTGGCGAAGTGACGGTGCCGTGTTAGATCATGGCCCTTTCCAAACGCAGGGTTGACGACCATGACCGCACATTCCGGTTCCTGTCTTTGTGGCGCAGTAAAGTTCCGTATCAACGGCGCATTCGAGGGTTTCTTCCTGTGCCATTGCTCCCGGTGCAGGCAATCCAGCGGATCGGCGCATGCCTCCAACCTGTTCTCGCCCGATGGCACAATCGATTGGGTTTCCGGCCGAGAAAACGTCAAGGTCTATCGTCTGCCGGACACCCGCTTCGGCAAGAGTTTCTGTTCGACCTGTGGCTGCGCACTTCCCAGGGAAAGTGCAAGCGGTACGGGGCTGGTGGTTCCGGCAGGCTGCCTGACGACTCCGGTTGCGATGAAGCCCAACGCACATATCTTTACGGCCAGCCGGGCGGATTGGGATCACGATCTGGAAACCGTTCCGTCTTTCGACGAGCTCCCCTGACACTTCAAATCACGAAAAAACAGGCAGGAACTAAGCCGCAGCCTCGTCGCCCGGCGCGGTCTGCCAGCCGAGGTCCGTGAGGGTCACGATGCGATTGCCGCGCAGGTCGGTGGCGCAGACGAGAAAGCCGCGCTCTTCCATATGGCTCAGAAGCCAGCGCGCCCGGCCGGGGGAGCGGGTGCCATAGGCGGTGGCGATTTCCAGGTTGCCGGGACAAGCCGCCTTGCCGAGCGCTGCCTTGGCAAGCAGCAGGTAAACGCCACGCATGTCCTGAGGCAATTCGGCGGCGATCAGTTCGGCC
This sequence comes from uncultured Roseibium sp., assembly GCF_947496995.1. Lineage (GTDB taxonomy): Bacteria > Pseudomonadota > Alphaproteobacteria > Rhizobiales > Stappiaceae > Roseibium. The sequence continues at coordinate 1,603,824 of NZ_CANMFD010000001.1, read as the reverse complement.
TGCGCCCAGGCACCGTCATCCATCTCGCCTTTTTCGACGCCCGCCCGGGCGACGGAGAGCTTTTCGCGGAAAACCTGAAGATCGGGCGCACCGCCGGGCAGTTTGGCAATCCGGCAGCGGACCTGGAAGTCCTGATAGAGCGTTGCGATCGGCTGAAAGGCGGCGTCTTCTTCGCTGAGGATTTCCGCGATGATCCCGGCAATCTTCTCTTCCCGCTCACCGAAGTCCAGAAGGCTTTCCGCCTGAGGTTCTGCCTCTTCCCCTGCCCTTTGCGCGCTCGAAAGCTGGTCGAGAACCTCGCCCGTCGACATCACAGGCTCGGCGAAACGCTGGCGGACCGGCTGCACTTCGTCGGTGCCAGGCGTGAAAATGAGATCCATCGCATCCTGTTTGGGCTGCTCCGGCAAGGGCATCAGCTTCGGGCTGCCACCCCGGCCCATCGTCTCGACGGGACCGATCTTGACCGGCACTGGCCGCCGGGAGAGCGCCGGGCCGAGAGCGATGAAATGACCGCGGTCGAGATTACGGAAGCTTTCCGCCTGACGGCGCTCCATGCCGAGCAGGTCCGCCGCGCGGGCCATGTCGATATCAAGGAAGGTCCGGCCCATCAGGAAGTTCGACGCTTCGGCGGCGACGTTCTTGGCGAGCTTCGCCAGACGCTGCGTCGCGATAATGCCGGCAAGGCCGCGCTTGCGGCCACGGCACATCAGGTTCGTCATGGCGCCGAGCGAGCGTCGCCGGGCTTCCTCGGTCACCTCGCCGGCGGCGGAGGGGGCAAAAAGCTGCGCCTCGTCCACAACCACGACCATCGGATACCACAGGTCCCGATCCGCATCGAAAAGCCCGTCCAGAAACGTGGCCGCGGCTTTCATCTGGCGGTCGGCATCGAGCCCTTCCAGGTTCAGCACGACCGAGACCCGGTGCTGGCGGACCCTGGCGGCGATCATCTGCAGGTCTTTTTCCGTGCCCACGGCATCGACCACCACATGTCCGAACTTGTCGGCCAGCGAGACGAAATCGCCTTCCGGATCGATGATCGCCTGCTGCACCCAATTGGCGGACTGTTCCAGAAGACGCCGCAACAGATGCGATTTTCCCGAGCCTGAATTGCCCTGTACCAGAAGCCGCGTGGCCAGAAGCTCTTCAAGGTCGAGCCCGGCCCGCGCGCCGCTTGTCAATTCTCCGATGTCAATCTGTACCGTCATGCAACCACTTCTGGCACGGCCTTGCGCCGTGCGGCGAAAACTCCGTCATGTGAATTCGTGCAGTGCGGTAGTCAGCATGATTCCTCGCCTCATGCAAAGCTGCCGGCGCCGCATATCCAGGTTTTCCCGGAAATCCACCGGTCGGCAAGCAAGGCCCAGCCCACTTCGAACGGCAATTCAGAGCTTTTTACTTCATTTACCGGTCCGGCACACCATTTCTGGAAACAGGACTTTTCAGATGGCTTATAAGTATTCTGGAACGGGAGAGACAGAATGAAAATTCATGCGGACCTGACACAGCGTGTCGTTGTCGACAGCACCGAACTCGATTGGGTGCCCTCTCCCATGGCAGGGGTAGAACGGCGCATGCTGGAAAGGGACGGTGAAGAAGTGGCCCGGGCAACCAGCCTGGTGCGGTATGCGCCAGGATCCGCCTTTTCCAGCCACAACCATGATCTGGGTGAGGAATTTCTGGTTCTCGACGGGGTATTTTCAGACGAGACCGGAGACTTTCCCAAAGGCATGTATGTGCGCAATCCACCCGGTTCACATCACGTGCCCTCCAGCGAACCGGGAGCCGTCATTCTCGTCAAGCTGCGCCAAATGCGCCCGGACGACGATACATTCGTGAGGGTCAACACGCTTGACCCGACCGGCTGGCAGGCCGGCCGGCCCGGCGAGAGCATCCTGCCGCTTCACGTGCGCCCGGACGAGGAAGTCGTAATGCTCGATTGGGAGCGCGGGACACGCTTCGCGGAACAGGACTTTCCCGGAGGAGCAGAGTACTTCGTCGTCGAAGGCAGCTTCGAGGACAAGGACGGGCGCTACGAGCAGGGCACCTGGATGCGCCTGCCGCCGGGAAGCCGGCAGAAGATCGAGACAGCCAGCGGGGCGCGCCTATGGCGCAAGACCGGGCATCTGGACACCCCGGACCGGTGATCCGACAGCCGTGTCCAACACCGTGGTCACGATCTTCCTGTGAAATGGCAGGATCAGCGCAAGGTACAGATAGCCGAAGGCATTGTGCCGCTTGCAGCAGGTCGCCGCGAAAATCCGGGGCCGGTCTCCTGACGTGCGGAAGATCGACAGACGGAAATCCTGATGCCAGTCGTTCTCACCGAGAACAATCTCTTCCTCGCGAATGTCATAGACCTTGAAGAATCCGATCCTGTCTCCGGCGTGTCTTTCGCTAACCGGACCGGCCCGCTGATCGCGGGCAAGGTCAGCCGTGGTCTTCATGCCGAGAGGCGCCGCCATCTTGTCGCGCATCGCGAGCAACGACTTCATCCAGCCGATGTCTGCATTGAGCATATGATCGGCCACGACCCGCATGTCGGCTGTCTGTAGATCCGTTCGCCCTTCAAGCGAAACGGAAAACACATCCAGATAGTCTCCTGACGCGATATACGCGTGGAGGAGGCTTTCCTCCGGTAGTTCGTCACTCTTGCTCATGGGACGCTCCGCCAATCCTGTGCGGACAGCTTGCGCCGGTCTCGAGAAAAACGCACCGCGCGGATTGCCGCAGCAGCGCGTCCCTCGTTGCGGATCCGCCAATTTGCGGTCAGTCCCAGTTGCCAGCAAAGGCAATCTCGTCAAGTGGCTTGCGCGGGCTCGGGACTTCCCGGGCCTGCAATGCCTCGTTCAGCGCCGCGGCATCACCGCGCCTGCCGACAACAAACGCAAGTTCGACCTTGAAGCGGGCCGGGACGCCGAGTTTCTCATGAACCTCCTCCTTCAGAACCCCCGCCATAGCGTGGCTGTGATAGCCGAGAATCGACGCCTGCAGGGCCGCCTGGGCCCAGGCGGCTCCGGCATCCAGGGAATGCGTTCCGCTTGGCCGGTTGGGATCCCCGTCCTTGCCGTCGATTTCGGTGTCCGAGAAAAGAAAGACGAGCGCGGAGGCGTGCTGCGCCCAGCCCAAGTTGAACGGGTTCAGCAGTTCCAGCAGCTTGCCCCAGTTGTCGTCGTCACGGCGCGCATAGACAAAACGCCACGGCTGAATGTTGAAAGCCGACGGTGCCCAGCGCGCGGCCTCCAGAATGGTCTTCAGATCCGTCTCGGGCATGTCCGAGCCATCGAAGGCGCGCGGCGACCAGCGATTGACGAACAACTCGTTGACGGGATGATCTGGTTTACGGGAAGTCATAATCTATCTCCAAAAATCCGGACATCAGATTGCCCTGTCGCGCCGGACATAGGTTATATTTATCTTTATATCAAGATAGTTTCGTTTGATGATGATGTTGTCCGCCCGAACCGGCCTTCAAGATCGCACTGTCATAAGCCCGCACAGGTCTGTATAGGTCAGGCGATGGGCTTTGAGTGTCGTCCGTCGCCATGCCCTGTCCATAATTCGCAGGCTTCATGCCGGTGACAGGCACGACACAAGTTGCCTGAAATTCCGTTCGGACAGCAAGATCGTCAGACCCAGAACAATGCACAGCAATCCAGACAAGCCCCGTTCGACAACAACAGCCAGACCCTTGAGCCTCGCTGAATTCGTAGCCGACGGCGCCATACACGTTGTCGGGGTCGGCCTCGGAGCGACCGCGACAGTGATCCTGGCGGCTACACTTTGGAACAGCGATGACCCGGCGCGGCAGATTTCCGTGATGATCTATGCGGCGTGCCTGATGACGATGCTGATCTGCTCGGCGCTCTACAACATGCTGGCGAAAGATCACAAGAGCGGCCTTCTCAGGCGGTTTGACCATGCCGCCATCTTCCTGATGATCGCCGGCACCTACACGCCGCTCGCGGCCATCATCATCGGCGGCTGGACCGGCGGAATCATTCTGGCCATCGTCTGGACCGGCGCCCTGACGGGAGCGATCGTCAGGCTGGCCCATCTGAGCGGCCTTGAGCGCCTCTCCGTTCCGATTTATCTGGCGCTCGGCTGGGTGGTCGTATTCGCGATCGAGCCCCTGATCGAACGCGCCTCGACATTCGGATTTTTCATGATTCTGGCGGGCGGGCTTCTCTACACGGTCGGCACCCTGTTTTATGCCTGGAAGCGCCTGCCTTTCCAGAACGCGATCTGGCATGCGTTCGTGCTTGCCGCCGCCATCTGCCATTTCGGCGCCGTGTTTCATGACGTCGCCCGGCCGCTCTGAAAAACTGAAATTATTGAGGTTGCCGGGCTTTGTCGAAGCTCGGCCCGTTGAACCGGCCCGCCGATGAACGCACGCATGCGTCCATCGGGCTTATGTTCTTCGCATTCAGGAAGACGCGTCAAAGGGACAACGCTTCCTGTCGGCGGAATGTATCAGCTCAACGAATGCCGTCTGCAACGGAACGCCGCGCGCGCACGTCACGCCTCGGCGTTCGGATCTTTTGCAAGAACGATCACCTTGGTCCGCAGGGGCACCCTGTTGAACAGGTCGATCACGTCCTGCTGCCACATGCGGATACAGCCGGAAGAGACGCTCTTGCCGATGGAAGTCGGCTGGTTGGTGCCATGAATCCGGTAGAGCGTATCGGTCGCGCCCTGCCAGAGATCCATTGCGCGCGCGCCGAGCGGATTTCTCAGGCCGGCCGGATAGCCCTTCTCCCAGTAGCGTTCCAGCGAAGGCTTGCGGGCGATCATTTCCCGTGGAGGGCGCCAGATCGGATGTTCCCGCTTGACGCGGATCAGCGCATCGCCGGACCAGGCAAACCCGGCCTTGCCGACGCCGATGCCGTAGCGCAGCGCCTTCTTGTTGCCGAGCGTCCAGTAGAGAAAATTATTGTAGGGATCGACGATGATCGTGCCAGGCTTCTCGCGCGTCTTGTACTCGACCACCTGCCGCCAGTACTGGCGATCGAAGCTCTTGTAGTTGATCGCCGGCCAGGTGTAATCGCCGTCGGGCAAAGCCGCATAAGCCGCCGCGTAATCGAACTCCTCATCGGGCAGTTCGGCCTGGTCCGGCAACCCCGGATAGGTCTGGCAGCCTGCCAGCGAAGCTCCGGCCAGGAGCAGCCCACCGGCCAGAAACATGCGACGATCCAGCTGACGGTCTTTCTCATCGGGAACTTGTTCGAACGGCATTTCGTGGCGCTTCATGGAACCTCCGGAAGTTTCGGCTCTTTCTTGGGGCAGCTTTTCAACAGTTGCAAGTCACATTCAGCAGAAGTGCCTTACATTCTTTGCCGGAATACCTAGATTAGTCGACGGCAAACACCCGGCGACTGCCTGTTTCTTCAAGGAAAATTCGTGCAAAACGAGACGATCAAATCCCCGTTTCCCGTGTTCGACGGCCACAACGATACGCTTCTCAAGCTGGAAATCGAGGCCATAAGGGGGACCGAACGCAGCTTTTTCGACCGGTCGGACAACGGCCATCTGGATTTTGTGCGGGCACAGGAAGCCGGATTTGCCGGCGGGTTGTTCGCCATGTTCGTTCCTTCCAATCCGCAGCAGGATTTCTCCCGGCCCTTCAATCCCAAGGATGCGGTCAATTTCCAGGCGGTTCCGCAAAAGCTGGCCTTCGATTTCACCATGAGGCTTCTGGAGCGCGCGGAAGGAATCGCAGCGGATTCAAATGGCGCCGTCGTGATCTGCCGGACACCTGAAGAAAACCTGTCGGCCATAGAAAACGACCAGCTTGCCATCAGTCTTCACATTGAAGGTGCCGAAGCCATCGATCCGCAGTTCTATGCGCTGGAAGACCTGCACAAGCGCGGACTGCGTTCGCTCGGGCTTGTCTGGAGCCGGGAGAATGCCTTCGGATACGGCGTTCCAATGGCTCATCCCTCCTCCCCGGACATCGGTCCGGGCCTGACCGGGGCCGGCCGGGATCTCGTGCGGGCCTGCAACAGGCTCGGTATCATGCTCGATCTTTCCCACCTCAACGAAAAGGGTTTCTGGGATGTGGCGCGCATTACCGAACGGCCGATTGTCGCCAGCCACTCCAACGCCCATTCAATCTGCGCCAGCAGCCGCAACCTGACGGACAAGCAGCTTGACGCCATCAAGGAAAGCGGCGGGCTCGTGGGCATTAATTTCCACGTTGCGTTCCTGCGGCCGGACGGAGGCTTTTCCCGCGATACGTCTCTGGAGGTTCTCGCCGATCACGCGGCTTATCTCCTGGACCGGATGGGAGAGGATTGCGTGGCGCTCGGGTCGGATTTCGATGGCTGCATGCTGCCCGGGGATATCGGCGACGTAACCGGTCTCGCCCGCCTCATGGAGGTGCTGGACGCCAGGGGATTCAGTTCGCAGGTGCTGGAAAAAATCGCCTTCAGGAACTGGATGGCTGCCCTGGAAAGGGCGGTTGCGTAAAAGACATGTTTGCACATGGCGAGGCAGGCGCCGGAAAGCGCAGGCCGGCCTGACTGCTTGCCGGCTTCCATCCTGACCTCAGGACGTGCGCAAAAAAACGGAACCGGAAAGAGATGCCGGTGTCCGGAAAAGCCGCAAGCCGGTCTTCATGCTCGCAAACTTGTTACTAAAAGTTTCGAATAAACAATTGCTTTTGGTTGAACGGCCATAAACAATGCATTCATTGTGATATTGGTCAGCCGCTGGACTTTCCGAGCCCGGTTTGGTCACTGAGCTGTGCATATGTTTGAGACGCCGTTTTCGGCCGGAAAAGACACAGGCAGGGACTTAAACCCGGGAAAGTGGCTGGATTAGAGTAGCGCGCCCCAACGACCGCTTCTTCCCTCTTGAAGGAAAGAACGGATGAAGACGAATAGCAGCCTGCAGCCCGCGCGATGGTTCTCCAGCTGCATATTCGTCGGGTCTTGCCGCTCAAAATTGGTATTGTCGGGGGCAAAGGCGTGAACATACATCATTCTGCGAACAAGGATTTGCAGACCAGTCTGAAAGCCGGAGACAAGCGGCCACGTAAATCCGACTCAGTCTATCAGGACCTCAAGCGCAAGATCCTGACCGGTGAAATGACCTCGCACAGCCCGATAACCGAACAGTCGCTCGCTCATGACTATGGCTGCTCCCAGGGTACGATCCGCGAAGCGCTGATGCAGCTTCAGCAATATGGTCTGGTCATCCGGCGCGGTTACCAGGGAACCTATGTCACGGACCCGAGCCTGCTGGAGGCACGCCTGCTTCTCAAGCTGCGCATCGACATCGAAGCCACAGGTGTTACCGAGGCGGTCAAGCGCGTCACGCCCGGCCAGTTGTCCGAACTGCGCGAGCTCGACCGCAAGTTCGAGGAATGCCGCATGCAGCGGGACGTCTTCGGGTGTGCGGAAGTGGACAGGTGCCTGCACCTCAAGCTTTTTCAGATTGCCGAGATGCCGATCCTGGAACCCATGCTCGTCAGAACCACGATGATCCTGCAACGTGTCATGCTGCCGACACCCCGCCCGGCGGCGTCCTGGGCTCAGCCTCCCGTCACCCGGCATCGCGCCATTTTCGACGCGCTGGAAACACGGGATGTCCACCAGACAATCGATGCGCTCAAGGCCCATATCCTGTCGAGCGCCATTCTGCTGGCACCCCATTTCTACGGCCGGGACCTTGTTCATCTGCGGGATGAATATGACAACGCCCTCATCGGGACGACCGGTCTGTCCGGTCACTGACTGCAGACACGCCCTGACAACCAGATGTCAGGCGGTTTCCATCATCTGCCGCTGAGTCAGCATGGCCGCGCCGATCAGCTCCCTGGTGTAGTCGCTCTTCGGTGCTTCGAAAATCGCATCCACGGTTCCCGCTTCCACGACCTTGCCCCGCTGCATGACCATCACCGTATCGGCGATGGCACGCACGACCGCAAGGTCATGGCTGATGAAGAGATAGGTCAGGCCATAGGCCTTCTGCAGGTCCCTGAGCAGTTCCACGACCTGTTTCTGGATCGTGCGGTCCAGGGCCGATGTCGGCTCGTCCAGCACCACGAGCTCCGGCTTGAGCACCATGGTGCGGGCGATGGCGATGCGCTGGCGCTGCCCGCCTGAAAACTCGTGCGGATAGCGGTTGCGCATCGCCGGGTCCAGCGACACTTCTTCCAGCGCCTGACACGCCCGCGCATCTCGGTCCTTGGCCGTCAGGGACGGCTCGTGCACCAGCAGGCCTTCCGAGATCACCTGTCCGACGGTCATGCGCGGGCTGAGGGAGCCGAAAGGATCCTGGAAAATGAGCTGCATGTCCTTGCGAACCGCCCGCATGGCCGCCCTGTCCCGGCCCGAAATCTGCTGCCCCTTGAAGACAACCCGCCCTGTTGCCGGGAGCAGGTTGAGGACCGCCCGGCCGAGCGTCGACTTGCCGGACCCGCTTTCACCGACAATCCCCAGCGTCTGGCCCTTGCGCAGCGAGAAGCTGATATCGTCGACCGCCCGCAGAATGTGTTTCGGCTGCAGGAACCCGCTGTCGAACTCGAACTCGACCTTGATCTTCTGTGCTTCCAGAAGAACGGCCGTGCTGTCGGGAACCGGCAACTTGTGGCCCGTCGGTTCGGCATCCAGAAGCATCCAGGTATAGGGGTGTTCGGGTTTAGTGAAGAGTGCTGCGGTCTCGCCGCTTTCGACCACCTCCCCGGTTTTCATCACATAGACCCGGTCGGCGATGCGCCGGACGATGCCGAGATCGTGGGTGATGAAGACGACCGACATGCCGAGGCGTTTCTGCAGATCGGCAAGCAGATCGAGGATCTGGGCCTGCGTGGTCACATCAAGCGCCGTTGTCGGCTCATCGGCGATCAGCACATCCGGATCGTTGGCCAACGCCATGGCGATCATCACGCGCTGACGCTGACCGCCCGACATCTCGTAAGGATAGGACTTTATCTTGCGCTCCGGCTCGGGAATGTTCACGAGCTTCAAAAGCTCCAGCGCCCTCGCCCTTGCCGCCTTCCACGAAAGCCCGCCATGCACCACCAGCGGTTCGGCAAGTTGCCGGCCGATCGTATAAAGAGGATCGAGAGAGGTCATAGGTTCCTGAAAGATCATGGTGATCTTCCTGCCGCGCACCGCGTTGAGCTTGCTTATCGGCAGCCCGAGGATATTGCGGTCCTCGTATATGACTTCGCCGCTTGCGCGCCCGTTGGAGGCCAGCAGGCCCATCGCCGCCATCATGGCCTGGCTCTTTCCGGACCCGCTTTCGCCGACGATGGCGACCGTCTCGCCCGAATTCACGTGGATATCGACGCCCCGGACGGCGTTCACCGTCCCCGTCGCAGTTTCGAAATCGACGGTCAGGTTGCTGATGGCGAGGACCGGTGTCTTGCTTTGCGTGCTCATGATCCGCTCCTTACCGGTCTTTCGGGTCCAGCGCATCGCGCAGCCCGTCGCCGATGAAGTTCAGCGCGAACAATGTCGATGTCAGGAAGATTGACGGGAAGATGAGCATCCATGCAGCCCCTTGCAGGTTGCGTGCGCCTTCGGAAATCAGAACGCCCCAGCTTGTCATCGGCTCCTGGATGCCCAGCCCCAGGAAGGACAGGAAGCTTTCCAGAAGGATGACCTTGGGCACCAGCAGGGTCATGTAGACCACCACCGGGCCGAGGGTGTTCGGAATGATGTGCCGGCGCACGATGCCGCGGTCCGAAACGCCCAGGGCTTCCGCCGCCTGGACGTATTCCTGGCGCTTGATGGTAAGCGTCTGGCCGCGCACGATACGCGCCATGTCGAGCCACTCCACCGCGCCGACCGCGATGAACATCAGAATGAAGTTGCGGCCGAAGAACACCACCAGCATGATCACGAAGAAGATGAAGGGCAGCGAATAGAGGATATCCACGACCCGCATCATCATCTGATCGATCCGGCCGCCGAGATAGCCGGACGTCGCCCCGTAAAGCACGCCGATCGAGATCGCGACGACCGTCGCCAGCAGCCCGATGGTCAGCGAAACACGGCCGGCGATGAACGTCCGGGTCATCATGTCCCGGCCATTGGCGTCGGTGCCGAAGTAAAAATGCATGAAGTTGATGTCGGCGCTCAGCGTCGCGGATTTGCCGTCGGCGGACAGACCCGTCAGTTCGGCATTCGTGAACAGATCGCTGCGGTCGATATAGCGCACGGAGCGCGGATCGATCTCGCGGCTGGAGGTGATCTTCGCGATCACCTTGTCGCCGTCACGCTCGTAGCTTTCCACGCTCACGCGGGCCCGGCGGGCGGCGGACAGGAAGCCCGGCTCGATCTGGTCGGCGCGCGGATAGGCTTCAAGGCTCGCCGGAACTTTCACGTAGTCGCGGTAGACGGTGTCGAAATTGTGCGGCGACAGGATCGGTCCGAAGACGGAAACAAGAGCGATGAAGGCCAGCACGATCAGGCTGGCAACCGCCGCGCGGTTCGCCATAAGCCGGTCCCGGGCATCGTCCCACAGGGAGCGCCCCTTGGCGGGCGCTTCAGTGTTTGTCACGGTCAGGGTCACGGGTCAGGCTCCTCCTCAATCGTAGCGCACACGCGGATCGAGCAGCGCATACAGCAGATCCACGATGAGGTTGAACAGGATGACGAAACAGGCAACGACCACGACGGTTCCCATCACCAGCGTATAGTCGCGGTTGAGGGCGCCCTGCACGAAGTAGCGGCCGATGCCCGGAATGCCGAAAATGGTTTCGATCACCACGGAGCCCGTCAGGAGAGCCGCCGCCGCAGGGCCGAGATAGGAGACCACGGGCAGGATCGCCCCCCTGAGCGCATGCACAACAACGACCATGAAGCTCGTCAGCCCGTAGGCCCTTGCGGTGCGCACGTGGTTGGAGCGCAGAGCCTCGATCATCGAGCCGCGTGTCAGACGCGCGACCACTGCAATCTGCGGCAGTGCCAGCGTGACGACGGGCAGGATTACGTTGACGAACTTGCCGCCGTTCCAGCCGCCGACCGGCAGCCAGCCGAGCCAGACGCCGAGGATCAGGGTGAGGATCGGGGCAACGACGAAATTCGGTACGGTCACGCCGAGGGTTGCCGCCGCCATGACCGCATAATCAGCCGACTGATTCTGGCGCAGCGCGGCGAAGACACCCATCGTTCCACCGGCGACCAGCGCCAGACAGAGCGCCGACAGGCCCAGCTGGATCGAGATCGGCAGGCTTTGCGCGAACAGTTCGTTGATGGTGAAATCGCGGAAATAGAAACTCGGGCCAAAATCCAGCTGCGCGACACTTTTCAGATAGAGCAGGTACTGGTTCCAGAGCGGTTCATTGAGGTGGTAGATCTTGTTCAGATTCTCCATCACCTTGGCCTCGAGAGGCCGCTCCAGATCGAACGGACCGCCCGGGGCGATGCGGATCAGGAAGAAGGAGATGGTTACGATCAGAAAGATGGTCGGGATTGCGCCGAGCAATCGACCGAGCACGTAGCGCAGCATAGGCGTTGCCCCTATTGTTCCACGGCGGTCTTGCAACGCCGCCTTGCCGGAACCGGCAGGTCTCGCCTGCCGGTCCGGTGGTCTCAGGTCATTCGGAGATGGTCATCCAGCGGCTCGGGTGGATATTGAGGAGGTTGTCCTCAAATCCCGCGACCTTGTCGGAAACAAGGTTCATGGAGCCGTAGTACATCATCGGAATGAAGGGCAGATCCCGCATGAAGATCTCCTCGGCCTTTTTCAGGACCTCGGCGCGTTTTTCCAGATCGACCGTCACAGCGGCCTCATCCATCAGCGCGTCATACTCGGGATTGTTGTAGCGGGCGTAGTTGAAGCCGTCATTGTCGCTTTCGACCATGAACAGGAAGTTCTGCGGATCGGAGTAGTCGCCGATCCAGCCTGCACGGGCAACATCGAAATCCTGACGGTCACGCAGCATGGCGTAATGCGTCTTGGTGTCGGTGTTGACCAGCGAGACATCGACACCCAGCGGCTTCCACATGTCGGCAACGGCAACAGCCGTGTTCTTGTGGTTTTCGGAGGTATTGTAGTTGATGGTCAGCTGGAAGGGATTGTCCGGACCGTAACCGGCGTTCTCAAGCAGCTCGAGCGCTTTCTCTTCGCGGTCGATCTGGGACATGTCCTTGTAGTCGGCAAAAGCCGGATCGCCGTAGTTGCCGATCCCCGGCGGCACGAAGGAATAGCCGGCAACCATGGTGGAGCCCCAGATTTCGTCGGCCAGGAATTCCCGGTCGATGGACATGGACAGGGCCTGGCGGACGTCCGGATTGCTCAGCGCCTCGTCTTCATGGTTCAGGGCGTAGTAGTAGGTGCCAAGATAGGGTGCGACACGGAACTGCTCGCCCAGGTTTTCGCGCATGAAGGCGACCTGTTCGGTCGGTGCATCGTTGTTGGTGTGCAGTTCGCCTGCCTGGAAACGGCGCAGCGCTGCGCCCCGATCCTCGGTCGGATGGAAATAGATCGTGTCGATCGTCACCTTGTCGGCATCATGGAAATGCGGGTTCTTGACCGCCTTTACATGCGCGTTCGGCACGAACTCGGCCAGGGTGAACGGCCCGTTGGTGACGATGTTTTCCGCCTTGACGAAGTCGGACCCGAATTTTTCAACGGAGGCCGGGTGTACCGGCAGACCGGTCTGGTGACCGAGCAGATCGATGAAATAAGGGGTCGGCGAGGCGAGCGTGATTTCCAGCGTGTGATCGTCGAGCGCCTTGACGCCCAGATCTTCCGGCTTCATGTCGCCCTTGTTGACGGCCTCGGCATTGAGGATCGGATAGAGAACGTTGGCGTATTTGGCGCCTGTTTCCGGGTTCATGATGCGATGCAGGGAATAGACGAAATCGCCAGCAACGACCGGGTCGCCGTTGGACCATTTGGCATCGTCACGCAATGTGAAAGTGTAGACCTTGCCGTCGTCGGAGACGCTCCAGTCGCTGGCGACACCCGGAATGATCTTGCCGGCGGCGCTATAGGCGACGAGACCTTCGTAAAGGTCCCGCAGAATATGCGACTCATAGACCGTCGAGGTCTTGTGCTGGTCCAGGGTTTCCGGATCGGCGGTGTTGCCGCGGTGGTAGACCACCTCCGCAGCGGCGGTCAGTGTAGTGGCGGCCATAAGAACGGCTGCGAGCGCGGTGATGCGCATGGACTTGGACATATCGCTCTCCCCTCCAGGGTTATTGTTGACATTCAGGAACGATGGGTCAGAAGATTCCACGCTCTTTACGTGCAATCAAGCATTCCCCAACGACACATTCCGTTCACACCCTCAAAAAGGCGATGTTATTGCCGCTCTTCCGGGTTAGTGGGAATAATTTTCCCCGCCACTGCCATCTAACCCGTTTTCTTTTCCTGGTTGCAAGAAATTATATTTCAATTTTAACGGCAAAAACGATATTTTCCGCTGTAGGCGAGATATGTCCCTGTATTGGGATTGAAGGATTTGAATTTTCGCGCGCAATAAGCCGTCCAGGCAGGCGTGAATGGAGCCAGTCCGGTCTTGGTGTAGGGAACACGCACGGGCTGCCTGCCGCGATAGTTTCCGCGCCGGGGCGGATTGACATAGACGCGGGACCGGTAGGGATAGGCGCGCGAGTCATAGGGGTGATAATAATAGGGAGCGCCGTAGGGACGGTAGGGCGGGCCGTAGAAACCGACCGGCCCGTTGAAATAGGCACCGCGAAATCCCCGGGTTCCGATCCCGATGCTGAAGCCGTTGCCGCTGAAGTAAATTCCGTCGGCCCGGGCCTGACCCGGTGAGGTCAGAGCGATGACGCCGCTGGCTGCGACGCACAGCAGTACTGCTGCGGCGAAAGATTTAAGGAACCGCGACAGGCGCGCCGCTCCGGCCGGGCGCAGGACTTCCCCTGCGGCCTTGTCGATCCGTTTCATCTGATCAGGCATGGTGCTTCCTCCTGACAGCCGGGGATCGCCCCGGACTGCGCTGTGGTGATCGGCCCCTGTCCACGTTGAGGGATCATACCCGATTAATTTGCGAAAATCTCCAAGGCGCCGATCAAAAAAACCGGCACGCCTCACCAACACGCTTGCGCGGTTCCGGTCCGGCCAGTACACCGGGCGCCGATCCGATCCGCTGTCCAAGCCACCAGCAAGGCACTCATGGCCCCGCCCCTTCTCATCCTGCGCGACATTCATCTGACGTTCGGCGGCACGCCGCTCCTCACCGGAGCGGAGCTTTCCGTCTCCGAGGGCGATCGCCTGGGTCTCGTGGGCCGCAACGGCTCCGGTAAATCGACGCTTTTGAAGATCGCCGCCGGCATGGTGGAGATGGACAGCGGCGAGCGGTTCCTCCAGCCGGGCCGCACCCTGCGCTATCTGCCGCAGGACCCGGACCTTTCCGCCTATGCGACCACCCTCGATTACGTCAACGAGGGCCTGACGGAAGGCGACGACCCCTACCGGGGCGCCTACCTGCTGGACGTGCTCGGCCTGACAGGCCAGGAAGACCCGAATTCGCTGTCAGGCGGCGAGGCCCGCCGCGCGGCGCTCGCCCGCTGCCTTGCGCCGGAACCGGACATCCTGCTGCTCGACGAGCCGACCAACCACCTGGATCTTCCGGCCATCGAATGGCTGGAAGAGGAGTTGAAGAGCCTGAAATCCGCCCTGGTGCTGATTTCCCACGACCGGCGCTTCCTGGAAAACCTGTCGCGGGCCACGGTGTGGATCGACAGGGGCACCTGCCGGCGCATGGACAAGGGGTTCGCCCATTTCGAAACCTGGCGCGACGAGGTCTTCGAGCAGGAAGAGGTCGACCAGCAGAAGCTCGCCCAGAAGATCAAGCGCGAAGAACACTGGATGACCTACGGCGTCACCGCGCGCCGCAAACGCAACATGCGCCGGGTGCGCGAACTGGCGGACCTGCGCAAACAGAAGCGCGAGCATCGCGGTCCGCAGGGCACGGCGAAACTCAGCGCCACGGAGGCCGAGGTCTCCGGCAAGCTGGTGATCGAGGCCAAGGGGATTTCCAAGACCTATGGCACGCGGGAGATCGTCAAGGATTTTTCCACCCGCATCCAGCGCGGCGACCGGGTCGGCTTCGTCGGCCCGAACGGCGCGGGCAAGACCACGCTCCTGAAAATGCTGACCGGCGAGCTCGCCCCGGACACCGGCTCCGTGCGGCTCGGCACCAACCTGGAAATGGTCACGCTCGACCAGAACCGCGAGAACCTCGACCTCGATGACACGCTCGCCTCCGTTCTGACCGGCGGGCGCGGCGACACGGTGGTCATCGGCGCGGAAACCAAACACGTGATGTCCTACATGAAGGATTTCCTGTTTTCGCCGGAACAGGCGCGCACACCTGTCGGTGCGCTTTCAGGCGGCGAACGCGCCCGCGCCATGCTCGCCCGGGCGCTTGCCAACAGCTCCAACCTGATGGTGCTCGACGAGCCGACCAACGATCTCGACCTGGAGACCCTTGACCTGCTGCAGGAACTGCTGGCCGATTATCCCGGCACCGCGCTGATCGTCTCGCACGACCGCGACTTCCTCGACCGGGTTGCGACCTCCGTCATCGTCGCCGAGGACGACGGCCTGTGGCGAGAATATGCCGGCGGCTATACGGACATGCTCGCCCAGCGCGGCGAAGGTGTCACCGCCCGCAAGATCGACAAGGCTGCAGCGCCTGCAAGGAAGGAAAAGCCTGCTGCGTCAAACGCTTCGGCGCAAAAATCGCAGCAGAAATCCAAACTCAGCTTCACCCAGCAGCATCTTCTGAAGACGCTGCCCGACCAGATCGAAAAAATTGAGGCAAAGCTTGAAGCCCTGCGCGGCGAGATGAACGACCCGCAGCTTTATGTGAAGAACCCCGACAAATTTGCCAAGCTTTCGCAGCAAATCACTGATTTGACGAAAGAAAAGGGTTCAGCCGAGGAGCAGTGGCTGGAGCTGGAGATGCTGAACGAGGCGTGACAAGCACACGCAAGGAACGCCGCTCTTCACATTCTGATTCAACTGCCGACACTGCCGCGAGCCGCTGACAAAAAGCCTCTCAACGGAGTCATTCCGGGCATGATCCGGGATCCATTGGCCTACCTGTCCGCGCGTCCACGACCTTGCAGCCGATCCTTCTGTGAGCCGCACACTCGTGCTCAAGCCCACCGGCTCTGGGAACGAGTGGCCCCCGGCTCGGGGGCCGGGATGACATCGAGGGTGGAGCGGCGCTTGTGCCCAGAAGGCGAAGGTCGGCGGGCGCAGGAGGCTGCTTTGCACTCCGAACGCTGTCCCCGCCCGCAGCAGGTGTCCAGCCGGAACTCTCCCCCTGCCTCTGGCGTTCTCCTTTCGAGAGATAAAGGAGACTGCCATGCACAAGACGAACATTTTGAAGATCGACAAGGTGACCCATGATGTAAAGCGGTTCCGGATCGCGGAGCCGGAGGATTTCGAGTTCAACGTCGGCGACGCGACGGAGATTGCGCTGGACGAGGACGGCTGGCGGGACGAAAAGCGGCCATTCACGATGACCTCGCTGCCGGAGGAAAAGTCGCTTGAATTCACGATCAAGGGCTATCCGGAGCATGACGGTGTCACCGAGAAGCTGCATAAGCTGAAGGAAGGCGACACGGTGCTGATCGCCGAGCCGTTCAAGACTTTTCGCTATGAGGAACCGGGTGTTTTCATCGCCGGCGGTGCAGGCATCACGCCGTTCATGGCGATCTTCCGCCACCTCGACAAGGAGGGCAAGCTCGCCGGCAACCAGTTGATCTTCGCCAACAAGACGTGCGCGGACATCATCTACAAGGATGAGCTGGAGGCGATGAACGGCCTGAAGGTGGATCATGTTCTTTCCGACGAAGACACGGCCGGAACCCATCACGGCGAGATCGACGCGGATCTTCTGAAGGATCTGGTGCCCGATCTCGACAAGCGCTTCTACCTTTGCGGCCCGCCGCCGATGATGGAGGCTCTGGAAGATGTTCTGAAAAGTCTCGACGTGGAGCCGGATTCGGTCGATTTCAGTGAGTGAGCTCCGAAGGAACTTAGGCGGTCGAAAAACTCTGAAATCGTTCCGGGCAGTGTGATGCGCGGCGTGATCGCGTGACTCAGAGATCAGCGATCGCTTGTTAGCGCCAGCCGGCAGATCGTGACCTGGTCAGGGGCAACGTGCGCCTGCGGCGCAGAATATGCCTGGATTCCGGATGGGCGCTCGACTTGCGTCTCACTGGTCCGGAATGAGGAAATCGGGGTTGGTGGGCTCCAACTGAGGTCGCAGTTTACTGCCCCCCCACCAGAGCGTCGTCCCGGACGCAGCGCAGCGAAGATCCGGGACCGGTGAGCCGTGAGCTATCGATACAGGATGCCGGCATCGCAAAGAATGTGGCTCTCCGATCCCGGCTCGCGCTGCGCTTGGCCGGGATGACTGCCGAGGGTGGTATTCGGCTTCTCAGTTCACTCAACAGAGTTGATGACGACGGCGGGGTGTGGCGCAGTTAATTGGGGAGAAATCCGTCCTTCCGTCATGCAGCTATCGTCGGCCTGCCCCATCCACGGCGCCGCCCCGGTCTTGAACCGGAGCCTTTGAAGGTGGATCGTAAACAGGTCCCGGATCAGGTCCGGGACGGCGTGGGGGTACCAGGGGCTTACCCGCGAAGGTCCTTGTAGAACACGGTCGTCGCGTCGAGATGGCCGTGGCTGTTGAAGGCGAAATCGGGAATGACGCCGACTTTGCTGTAGCCGCAGGCGGGGTAGAGCTTTTCCGCGCGGTCTCCGGTGACCGTGTCAAGCACCAGCAGCCAGCGCTCCTGCGCGCGGGCAAGACCGTCGATTGCTGTCATGAGCTTGCGGGCGAGACCTTTTCTGCGGTGGCGGGGATGGACCATCAGCTTGGCGACTTCCGCCCGGTGGCGGCCGTTGTCCTGGCCGGCCAGCATCAGCATGACGACACCGGCGATCTCCTCCCCCTCTTTCGCAGCCATGAGAAAGGCCTCTCCGCTTTCCAGGAGCGGCAGGCGGCTTTGCCAGAAGCCTTCAGCCTTTTCCTGAGGCAGAGGCAGAATGAAGCCGATGCCCGCGCCGTCCTCCACACAGGCTTTCAGAAGGTTTCCGAGCTGCGGCAGCGCGGCGCGGGCCTCTTCGGGAGACAGCAGGGAAACCGGTGGTTGGGGACGGAATTCGGACCGGGTGGCGAGTGTGGAAGGGTTCATGGGGTGATCACCGTCAGGATATAGCGTGCCGGCGCATCGCCGGAGGCGTGATAGCTGTTGGGGGCGTTGAGGTGGAAGCGCAAAGCGTCGCCGGGGGCAAGGTCGTAGATATCCGGCCCGAGGGTGAAGCGCAGGCTGCCTTCGAGAAGCACGAGATGGTGTTCAAGATCCGGAATGGGCGGCGCGGCATAGGCGACCGTCGCACCCGGCGGCAGACTGCCCTCGATGACCGAGCCCCTGTAACCGCCGGCGGCGGGTGTCAACGCCCGGCGCTGGAACCCGGTCTCGGGGTCCTTCCAGACAAGCTGCGAAGCCCTGGGGATGTGACGCTCGACCAGACCGGACGCCGCGCCGAAGAGTTCGGCCATGGACAGACCGAAGGCGCCGGCGAGCCTGCCGAGCACGTTTGCCGTCGGGCTGGTGTCGCCGCGCTCGATGCGCGACAGCGTCGCCCGGCTGATGCCGGTCTTTTCCGCCAGCTCTTCCAGCGGCCAGCCCCGCGCCCGGCGCAGCTCCGTCAGGCGGCGGGCAAGATCCTGTTCAAGGTTCGTCATGCAATTTCCCATATTTGAGAATTATCTCATATACAGGAAATGCGGTGTTGCCAAGATTTGTTTTTGACGTGAAACGCAGCCGCCTGCCGCGTCGCTACAGGCTTGTCGCACTGATGTCCGGTTTGAACGATATTTTGTGAGGGAACCTGCGGCTTGCACCCCTCTCCCCCCTTGAGGGGGAGATGTCTCCGTCAGGAGACAGAGGGGGGTACAAATGTCTCGGAACAGTTCGGCATTTCCGAAATTCGTCGCGCCGCTTCACCCCCCTCTGTCAGCAAAGCTGACATCTCCCCCTCAAGGGGGGAGAGGGGTGGAGGGCGAAGCTCTGCCTAAAACATCAGATACTGCGGGGAGCAGAAACGCTTTGCTTTTCTGCCCCTAGCAGCTTTCCGAGAATGCTGTTCCGGACACAAGGGATGACGAGATCAGCCCCGGTCAGATCTTCGAGAACACCGCGCTGGCATTCACACCGCCGAAGCCGAAGCCGTTGGTGAGGACGTGGGAGACTTCGCGGGCGATGGCCTTGCCGGGGATCATCTCGAAGCGCGCCATTGCCTCGTCGGGGTTTTCAAGATTGCGCGAGGGAGGCAGCATGCCGCTTGTCAGGGCCTTGACGCAGGCGATTGCCTCGACCGCGCCGGCAGCGCCGAGCAGGTGGCCGAACATGGATTTGGACGAGGAGACAGCCAGGTCCTTGCCGCGCTCGGCAAACACCGTCGTCAGGGCCGCGATTTCGGCGGCATCTCCCACCGGTGTCGAGGTGGAATGGGCGTTGACATAGCCGATATCGGCCTGAGTGAGACCGGCAGTTGCCAGTGCCTGGCGGATGGCCCGCAGGCCGCCCTCGCCGTCCGCCGGCGAGGCGGTGACGTGATAGGCATCGGCACTGGTGCCGTAGCCGGAGACTTCCGCCAGAATGGTCGCGCCGCGGGCCTTGGCGTGTTCATACTCTTCCAGAATGAGAATTCCGGCACCCTCGCCCATGATGAAGCCGTCGCGGTCCTGATCGAAGGGACGCGAGGCGTGGGCCGGATCGTCATTACGTTTGGAGGACATTGCCTTGGCGGCGCAGAAACCGGCGTAGGAGACCTTGTCGATGCAGGCTTCCGCCCCGCCGGCCACCATGACTTCAGCTTCGCCCGCGCGGATGATCCGTGCCGCGTCGCCAAGGGCCTGAAGGCTTGCGGCGCAGGCCGTCACCGGCGCCCCGAGCGGGCCCTTGAGGCCATGACGGATGGAGACCTGACCGGCAGCCAGATTGGCGAGGAAGGACGGCACCAGGAAAGGCGACGCGCGGCGCGGGCCTTTTTCGTCCACGAGGCGCGTTCCGGCGGTCATGGCCGGGAAGCCGCCGACACCGGTTCCGATGATCGTGCCGGTGCGTTCCTTTTCCCGGTCGCTCTTCGGCGCCCAGCCTGCGTTTTCCAGAGCTTCCTGCGCAGCGCCCATGGCGAGGTGAATGAAGCGGTCGGAGCGGCGCTGTTCGCGCGGGTCCATCACCGCGTCGACATCGAAGCCGTGTTCGTCTTCTTCTCTGGTCGGCACTTCGCCGGCGATCTGGCAGGCAAGCTCGCCGGCGTCAAACCGGGTGATGCCGCGAATGCCGTTTGCCCCATCGCTGACCCGCTGCCAGAAAGCCTCCACGCCGGTTCCGACCGGTGAAACAACCCCCATTCCCGTCACTACTACACGCCGCATTTTCAACCTCATCAAGTTTGCGTCCGGCCTTCACTCAGCCGGCAGTTAATGTCTGTTCAGGCGAATTGCCAGGGTGTTCAGCCAGAGCATGAAACCCTTCGATCAGATTTGCGAAAGTCTTTTCAAGGCATTGATCGTCTTGAGGAATTCATCGCTGCCCAGATGTCCCTTTACATCGTTTTGCGCCTGTCTCCAAAGCGGCATGGCGTCTTCCAGCAATGCCGCGCCGCGCTCCGTCAACCGGTGGCTCTTGCCTCTGGTCTTTCCGGAAACCGAAGATTTTACGAAGCCTTTCCTCTCCAGAAGCGCGACATTGCGCACCAGCGTGGTCCGCTCCATGGAGAGCCGGTCCGCCAGTTCACCGGTGGTCCTGCGCTCCATCTGGGCGATCGCAGCGAGGACCGAAAACTGCGCCGCCGTGATGCCCATGCTGCGTGCCAGCCGGTCGTAGTGCCGGCTGACCGCGCGGGCGGCCTTGCGGGCATTGTCCAGCACGCAGAGCGACAGGTCGTCTTTTTCCATACCCTCTTGTGTGCATATACACACCACATGTCAACCCGCTGTTTCGAAAGCCAACCTTGCAGGAATTGCCAAGTCCATTTAGCGTCGTCCCCGATTCGGTTACATTTGCGCAAGACAACCGAAGTGAGGAGATCGATATGTCAGATGCGGTACAGGCAATGGAAGATATGAAAGCAAAGATCCAGGAGAACTGGGGCTGGTTTCTGGCGCTCGGGATCGCCCTTGTCATTGGCGGCCTGATCCTGATCGCCGCCCCCCTTGCGACGTCCATCGCGGTGACGATCCTGATCGCCGTCATCCTGTTTGTCGGCGGTCTGGTGCAGATCTACAACGCGTTCAAGACCAAGGGCACCTCCAGCTTCTTCTGGCATCTCATCACCGGCATCATCGCGGTGATCGGCGGTATCGTGATCTACGTGAACCCGCTGGCCGGAACCTTCGCGCTGACACTGGTAATCGCGGCGATCTTTATCGCCCAGGGCATCAGCCAGATCCTCATGGCCTTCAAGCTGCGTCCCCATGAGGGCTGGGTGTGGGTGCTGATCGCCGGCATCGTCTCGCTGGCGGCCGGTGTCATGATCTGGATGGACCTGCCAAGCTCGGCCGCATGGGCGCTCGGCCTGATCGCCGGGATCTCGGTGCTCGTCAACGGCTGGAGTTACATCGCCATTGCCCTCGCGGCGCGAGCTGCAAAAGCCTGATACGGGCTCGCCCTACTAACAGACGTTCTTTCCCACCCGGCAGATTTCCTTTTGCCGGGTGGTTTTTTTGAGGTAATTTTTCAAAGACGTTCCACAGCACGCAGTGCTTTGCCAAAGGCTTGAAGCCGGATGTTCGCAATCCTCGGGCGCAATCCCGGAAATCCGCATAACAAAGCCTATTGGTGGTGGCCGCCCCCTGCCAGCCGTTGATGCGCGCGCCTTCGGGCGTGTTCCCTTTTTCCAAAGACATCGACGGACGTTTTCATATGACACAGCTCGACCTGCGCGGTGATGACCGCGTGCTTCATGTTGCCTGGCCGGACGGGACCAGCGCCGAATTTCCTTTCCTCTGGCTCAGGGACAACTGCCCGAGCGGCTTTCACCCGCAGACCCGGGAACGGGAATTCGACCTGACCGGCGTCCCGGCTGACATCGCAATCACCCAAGCCCGCATGGACGACGGCACGATCGTCCTGACGTGGAATGACGACGGTCACATCAGCCGCTATGACCCTGCGTGGCTGCATGGCCACCAGCCCGGCATCGGTCTTGCGGATCCCGCCCGCATCGAGGCTATCCTGTGGCGCGGCGACCTTGCGCCGGAGAGCCTGCCGCGCGCCGCGGCGAACAGCCTGATGTCCAGCGACGATGCCCTGCTGGAGTTCCTGATCGAAACCAAAAAGACCGGCCTTGCCGTTGTCGACGGCATGGCGAATGACAAGGACGCCGGCATGGCCATGGCGCGGCGTGTCGGGTTCCTGCGCGAAACCAATTTCGGCACCACATTCGAGGTGATGTCGAAGCCGAACCCCAACAATCTGGCCTATACGTCGCACGCCCTGCCGCTGCATACGGATCTTGCCAACCAGGAGCTGCCACCGGGCTTTCAGTTCCTGCATTTTCTCGCCAATGAAGCACAGGGAGGCGGCTCGACGTTCTGTGACGGGTTCGCCGTTGCAAGCGATCTCAGGGAAGATGACCTGGAAGCCTTTGAACTTCTGTCGGCAACGCCCGTGCCGTTCCGGTTTCAGGACGAGGATTACGACATCCGCCGCCATCACACGGTGATCGACCTCGACCCGTTCGGAAACCTGCAGGAGCTGCATTTGAACGCCCATCTGGCGGGGATCTTCGACCTGCCGGCGGAGCGGATGGAGGCCTACTACCGGGCCTACAGAAAAATCATGCAGATGACCCGGTCGAAAAGCCACGTGATGACGACACGCCTCGAGAGCGGCGAGATGGTCATCTTCGACAACCGGCGGGTTCTGCACGGGCGGACCGCGTTTGACCCGAACACCGGCTTCCGCCACCTGCGCGGCTGCTACGTGGACCGCGGCGAATTCGACAGCCGCATCCGCGTGCTCAGCCGAAAGAAGACGGGATAGAAACGCAGAAGCCTTTTGCCCGGGAGGCTGCCCGATAGACCCACCGGCTGTCCCGGCCTTGAGCCGGGACCATAACCAAGGCCCCGGCTCAAGGCCGGGGCGGCGCACCGTTGAATTTCGGGTGCGTTCAAAAACTCATTCGGCGGCGAAAATCAGCGCCTTCTCGTCTTCCGACAGAACCTTCCAGTTGCCTTCTTCCAGACCGTCGAGGCCGAGGACGCCGATGCGGCTGCGGACAAGCGCAGTGACGTGGTTTCCGGTTGCGGCAAACATGCGCCGGGCCTGATGATAGCGGCCCTCGTGCAGGGTCAGGCGGGCATGGGTTTCGTCCAGCACCTCAAGGCCCGCAGGCTTCAACGGCTTGATCTCGCTTTCCAGCATCATCCCGCCCGAGGCAAACAACGTGACTTCGTCGCCCTTCATCGGGCGGTCCAGCGTGACCTCATAAACCTTCGGGACTTCCGCCTTGGGCGAAATCACCTTGTGCAGGAATGTTCCGTCGTCGGTGAAAAGCAGCGCGCCGGCGGTTTCCTTGTCGAGCCGGCCGATGGTGGACAACACCGGCTTGCGCATGCGGAAGCGGTCCGGCAGGAGATCATAGACCAGCCGCCCCTGATCCTTGACGGAGCAGGTATAGCCGAGCGGCTTGTTCATCAGCAGAACCACACCCTGCGCCGGGTCGAGCGGCTCGTCGTCGAAGAGAATGTCCTCATGCGCGGCCGGACTGTCCGCCTTCAGCCGGTTTCCCTGCCGGTCGGTCACCCAGCCGTTACGGATCGCGGTCTGCATTTCCTTGCGGCTGCCATATCCGAGATTGGCGAGAAGCTTTACCAGCCGCATGTCAGCGTCCTCCCTTCGCCTTGACCGCGCGGATCACCTTGTAACCGCCCTCGTCGGCCAGTTGGGTGATGTTGGCGAAGACTTCACCGAGCGTCTTCTCGTAGGGCAGATGCCGGTTGGCGACCATGTAGAAATCGCCGCCGGGCCTGAGACCGGCTGCAGCGGCACGAATGAAGCCCTGGCCGACATCAGTACGCTCGGCCCTGCCCGCCTGATGGAACGGCGGGTTGGAAACGATGAAATCATAGGGGCCCTCAATGCCCCTGGTCACATCGGACCAGATGCCGGTCATCGGCTTTTGTCCCTTGAAGGCGGCAAGGTTCTGCTCCGCCAGATCGAGCGCGCGCTTTTCGGCTTCATAGAGATCCAGGGAGGTAACCTTGGGAGCTTTTTCAAGAACAGCGCGGGCGAGGTAGCCGAAACCTGCGCCCAGATCGGCGCCGCGTCCCTTCAGGGTCTCCGGCAACAGGCCGGCCAGCAGTTTCGAAGCCGGATCGATCCGGTCCCAGGCGAAAATGCCGGGACGGCTGATATAGCTGCCTTCCAGAACCGGCCGCGGCGCATCGAGCCCCCGCCAGTCTTCCAGCAGGTCCCTGTTCAGGGCGTCTGCTTCGACACGATGCCAGGCAACGCGGCATTTGTTCTTGGAAAGCTTTTCCGATCCGCCCATGAGGTCGGCCAGATCGCTTTCCAGGGTCTTCGCGCCTTCCGTGTTGGGTGCGCAGGCGATGACCAGCCCACCTTCCCTTGCGCTGGAAACGGCCTTCGCAAGTTGCGCCCGGGCCTCCTGGCGCTGGCGTCCGGGCAGAAGCAGCACCGCGTCGAAGCCGTCCTCGTCCGTTTCAGCTTCCACACGGAAACCCGCTTTCACTAGGGCATCCCGGTCCGGCGCGAAACTCTGGACGCACAGCGTCTCAAGGTACTGCAAAGCGGCGAGCGCCCGGCCCGCGCGGGCGCGCAGGAACAAGACCTTCGAGCCGGCGGCAAGCTCAACGGCTTCGGTTTCTAAAGGCAGCAAAAGCGTTTCGAGCGCTGGATCGGACATTTCATACCCTGGACGGAGGAAAGAGCTGCAGCGCTCATACCGCCAGACGAGGCATCCGTCAAAATATGCTGTCGGAGCGGAAGGCTTTTCCGTCGACAAGCAGGGTCAGCGGCAGGGATCGCCCGTCTTCGGCGACAGAGACTTGCAGAAGCACGCGTTTCGTGTCCAGCCGTTCGATGATCCGGCCCTCGCCTTCCGGCAAAAAGAAGGCGTCGATGCCGTAATCGATGCGAAGGGTTTCTCCAGTCGTGCTCCGAACCGTCCCGGCAATCGCCAAAGGGCCCGCGCTGTCCCGGCTTTTTGCAATGAGGACGGGGCGTGCAACGCCGCCGTCGTCCGCCGAAAGCCCGACATAGACCCTGTCGCCGGATCGCAATCCGTCGCTCCCC
This sequence comes from uncultured Roseibium sp., assembly GCF_947496995.1. GTDB lineage: Bacteria > Pseudomonadota > Alphaproteobacteria > Rhizobiales > Stappiaceae > Roseibium. The sequence goes on along the minus strand of NZ_CANMFD010000001.1, from coordinate 1,578,547 downwards.
GGAAGATCTGTTGAAACGCTGGTGATTGCGAGATTGATGACGACATAGTCACCGCGCAGGAGGTCGCGCGGATCGACCGGAACCGTTTCCAGTTGAACGACCTTTCCCGTCAACAGGACTTGAAGCCGGTCGACAAGCGGAATGGAAATCAGGCCGAGCTGAATGAGCGCAAGCAGCCCCCAGCGCAGGTAGATCGCGCGAATGGAAAACAGCTTGGTTGAAGGGATCGCATCGGCAGACTGTGTCATGAGCGGGTCTCCCGGGCGTTCTCCGGGTTCTCGGGAAGGGTCTGCTTCTTGCGGAATACCCGTGCAAGCCAGATCGCCATGGCGAGCAGAAGAAGGCCCGCGACCAGGAAGAACAGCGACTGGCCGAGCAGCGATCCGATCGTGACCTGCAACAGCCAGAGAGCAACCGCCGTCAGGCCGAGATAGGCACACAGCATCCAGAAGCGGTTGTTGTACCAGGTCCCCAGCGCGCAGAGAGCCGTCAGCACCGCCAGGCACATCGCGGCCCGAACCGGAACGCTGGCCGTCGCGAGCGGCGCCAGAAGTGTCAGCAGAACGAGCCCGGCAGCGGCAAACAGCGCCATCGATTTCGTGGATTTGAAAGACAGCACCAGCCCCGTGGCACACAGGAGAACCGCCAGCCCCAGGGGCAGCAGGCCCGGCAAGGCCAGCATGCCGCGCGCGTAGTGGTTGCCGTGGAATTCGGGCTCGAGAACCAGGGCGAGCACGATCAGGGCGCACAGCACCAGAAGTCCGGCATCCTGCAGCGAACGTGTCATCAGCCAGTGGCCGTGGCGCCGCAAGGGCCTGCCGCTGGACCACTTGACGAACAGGTCCGCGACAGGGTCAAGCTGAAGCAGGATAGCCGCAAGACCGCCGGCGCCGACCAGCGCCATGGCCGATATGGCATCGTCACCGCCGCCCAACAGATCCGCCGTATCGCCAAACCAGCGGCCATAGGTCACCCAAAGCAGGCTGATTGCCGCCCAGCGCGACAGGCGGGCGGGATAAACGACGGCATGGGCAGCGACGGCCACCAGAAACACGAGCCCTATGAGATCCTGCAGCGGATCGGACGCACCGATATCCGACCGGGTCACCTGCCAGGTAATGGCAGCGGCGCAAGCAACAACGAGCGAGGTTTTCGACCCGGTCAGCCAGGCGGCGGCAAGACCGCCGATAACGACAAGGAAAGCCCCGCCGGCCCAGTCCGACGGCAAATGGAAGATCTGGCCGACCAGCGCCATGCCACCGACGAACACAAGCGTCGCAAACCCGGTCGCCAGGTCCGAGATGCCCTTGCGCCCCCTCGCGGCAGCCGCGGCCGCCAGCCAGTGGCTGCCTGCGACCAGAACGGCAATTCCCGCCAGCTTCACGAATTTCGGGATCGCTTCCCAATTCGCCGCGACAAAGGCAAAAACAGCAAGCGCAACACACACCATGCCGATGCCCGCAAGAGCCATGGGCAACCGCGAGCGGCCATCCTCGCCCTCCTGGTCCCTGAAAATGGCTGCCGCCCCCTCGGAGGTCACCCAGCCATTCGCGACCCATGTTTCGAGATCGTCTTTCAGGCGTTTCCTGTAGGCCCAGTCAAACATGTAGAATGGTTCCGCCTTAATGTGGCACTTCGGTGGTTTTCACCTTTGGCCAAATGTTGCGTGCGGCGCAATACCGATTTAAGGGAATTCCGGCCGGAACGGACTTGCCGTATCCGGCGTTATCGCTATTCTGGCATAGGTAATTTTACCGTTGCCTGAACAGATATGGCGGACGGGCAAGCCGCACCCCGCCAAATGCACAGAAAACGGCATATTTTTCAGATCAGAGCCTAACTCCAATAAAATCCAGAGGGGCTCTGGGGGCGTTCGAGAGGCCCGAACGCCCCACTTATCCTTGTTCGGTGTTCCTTTCCACCCTTCCCTATTCGGCAGGCTCTTCCGAAGTCTTTTCCGCGCTGCGCCGCTTGCGCGCAGCAGCAGCAGGTTTCGCAGCCGCCGGCCTGGCCGTCTTGCGAGCAGGCGCCTTGCTTCCTGCCTGTTTGCGGGCGGAGGTTTTCCTGGGTGCAGGAGATGCGGAAGCTGCCTTCGCGTCCGTTTTGTCGGCCACCTCGTTCACGGACGTGCCGGATGTTTCCTGAAGCCGATCCGGCTGGCGTACCGTTTGCGCGGCGCCTTTCGGAGTGGCCGAGTGGAGCGGATCTTCGGTGATGTCTCCCGAGACGGGCGGAAGGCCCAGAACACGATTGAACGTCTTCAGCAATTCCAGGGTGTGGGGCGCCATCTCGTCGATGATACCCGGCACGTAGCGCACCACCTTTGACGCCAGTTCACGGTCTTCCCTGGTCCTGAGGAGTTTGGGCAGAGTTTCTATTGCCTGATCTCGGGCAAATTCCACGATCAGGGTCTGCTCACGAAGCATGAAGCTGCGTTCGTCCGGCTTCAACGACTTGAACGGCTCGTCCTGGTTCAACACCCGCGCGGAGCGTTCCAGCCGGTCGCGGCGAACCGTGCCACGGCTTTCGGCCAGAAGGATCAGCATGCGGATTACCGCTTCGCAAAACCCGCCTTCCTCGATATGCATCAGGGCGGCCTGCACGGGCGGCAGGCTGCGCATTTCATCCTTGCCTCTCAGTGTCCTGCCCGGCTGTCTGGGACGGCCGAACCAGCGCATGTAGGGTGAGCCCCAGATGGTGAAAAAGAGGTTCTCGTACATCGTGTCGCGCAGGTCCCGATAAAGGTCCATCGATTGCTCGAGCAAGGCCGCGTTGACATGCTGAAGTTCGACGAACGGGTTGTCCGGCGCCGCCGGCGTTCTTTCCTGACGTGCACGCTCGGCCCAGCCCGGCAGCCCGCTCAGGAAGGGATTGAGACTTGAAAACGATGCCCGCTGAACTCTCAGCGGGTGCGTCTTGCGGCGCAGATCGGCACTCTGTTCGGTGACACCTGCCTGTACGAAAGGCCGGACGCAGACATCGTAGAATTCTGCCTGCTGTTTGGAGGCCCGGGCGACGGCGGCAAAGGGGATTTCATCGTCCCGGCCATCGTCGATCAGCTTCAGGTCGTCCATCGTGCGTTCATGGAAACTGACCGTGAATTCGCGTTCCAGAAGGTCGCCTTCGTAATCGTCGATGGTCATTTCATAAAGGCCCGGCGCCAGGGCCTCGATGGTTTTCAGGGTCGATGTGACTTCGGTGTGTTCCTTTTTGGCGATCTTCGACGATACGAAGATGCCGAGGTGACCGACCTGGTCATGGATCATGTAGATGATCCGCTGCCCGCGGATGGCGATTTCCCGCTCGTCCGTATAGGTGTCCATGATCCAGTTGATCGCCTGCTGCGGCGGGGTGATGTTGTCGCCCCAGCTGGTAAAGACGATGATGGGCGCGCGGATCCTCCTGATGTCGATATTGACGCCCGGTTCCAGCTGAGCCTCGTTCTTCGACAGCCGGTTGCCGACGAAGAGCTGCTCTACGATCCACCTCATTTCCGCTTCGTTGAACAGGAAATAGCCGCCCCACCAGCGTTCGAATTCCAGGAACCGCGGGGGCTCGGTGTCGACCTTGACGTAAAGGTCGTAATATTTGCCGAAATAGTTTCGCGACGGGTTGAGCAGTTCGAAATTCTGGACAATGTCCGCACCGTCGAAAATGCCGTGGCCGAGATCCGAATAGTACATTGCGTTCCAGGTCCCGCCCAGAACGCCCGCATTGTAGCGCATGGGGTTCTCGCCCACCCGTCCGGACCAGGTGGACACCGGGGCTCCGTTCAGCAGGATCGGTCCCGCCAGGTCCGGGTTCATCGCCGCCAGGATCAGCGTTGCCCAGCCGCCCTGACAGTTGCCGGTGATGATCGGATGGGGCGCATCCGGATGCAGTTCCATCACCTTGCGGACTAAGGCCGCCTCGGACCGAGTGACATCCGCGATTGTCTGACCTTTTTCCGGCATGCGGCTGAAAGCGACGAAATAGACCGGATGGCCGTCACGCAGGGCGACGCCGACCTGACTGTCCGGTTTGAACCCACCGATGCCGGAGCCGTGGCCGGCGCGTGGATCGATGATGATATAGGGGCGTTTCCACGGCTTGTGCTCGCGGCAGTGCGCATCCCTGGGAGGCGCGATCCTCAGCAGCGTATAGCAGCTCGGATGCGGCAGATCCGCTCCATCCAGGACCACTTCATAGTCGTATTTGAGAACCGGCGGACACCCTGCCTCTTCATGCTCGATAAAATTGTCGCCGCGCTGGCGCAGGGTGTCCATCGTCAGGACCATGCGCTGGGAAGTATCCTTCCAGTAGTCTTCCCAGGCGCTGAAAAGTCCGCCGGATTTCTCGGTCCCGCCCATGTTCTCCATGACCCGGTTGAAGTCCGACAGGCTCTTCTGCCAGCGCTCCTTGTGGGTTTCAGTGATCTTGCTCAGGTTCTTGCCCAGCCCGCGACCCATCAGTTCGGCAAGATTGGAAAGTTCCGTCGCCTGGGCCTGCAGGGCCGTGAAACGCTCGGATGGCGTCCATGCCGTGCTGTCGCTGAGCGCATTCAGAAACTCGTTATGGCCTTTTTCGAAAGCGTCAAACATGTCCTTCATCGGGACCTCCTATCCAAGAATGCTGTAACCGCCGTCGATCGGGTGAACGACGCCGGTCACGTTGAAAGCCTCCCGGCTGGCAAGAAACGCCGCGTAGGCGCCTACATCGTCAATCGTTGCGAGTTGATGGGTTGGAGCACGTTCGGCGGCGTCGTTAAGCAGCGCGTCGAACGCCGCAATTCCCGAGGCAGCGCGTGTTCTCAAAGGGCCCGGCGACAGGGCATGAACGGATATGCCCTTCGGGCCCAGTTCCACGGCGGCGTAGCGGGTCACGGCTTCAAGCGCGGCCTTGACCGGGCCCATCACACCGTAATTGTCGACCACCTTCTGCGCGCCCATGAAGGAGACCGTCATACAAGTGCCGCCCTGGCTCATCAGGAGCTCCGCCTTGCGGATCATGCGCAGGAAGGAATGCACGGAAATGTCCATCGCTTCACCAAATCCATCGGCGGAGCAATCGATCACCCGGCCGTGGAGATCTTCCTTCCTGGAATAGGCAATGGAATGCAGCAGCGTATCCAGCCTGCCCCATTTTCCGGCGATTTGAGCGAAAAGCGCGTCGAGCTGTGTTTCGTCGCGAACATCCAGCGGGGCAATGATTTGCGCACCCAGCACCTCTGCAAGCGGACGAACATGCGGCTCGGCCTTTTCGTTCAGATAAGTCACGGCGAGATCGGCGCCCTGGGCCCTGAAAGCCCTCGCGCATCCGTAGGCAATGGACTGATCGTTGGCGACCCCGACAACCAGGGCTTTCTGGCCCGTCAAATCGAACATTCGCATACTGCTCCAAAACTGCCTGGCAGACCTTTCGGCCAGCCCCGCCCCAGGCGATTACACGCACAGCCCGAGGTCAGTTTGCAGTGCAGCATGATCCTTGTGACGGAACAATGACCTTTTTGAGAAATACGGGATAGTCCTGATGTCCAACCGATGTTGCATTGCGAGCAGAACCTCCCGCAAAGGCAACGCTCTGGCAGGGTTTCACCTGCGGAATAGCTGTGGCGATTTGAAGCTTGCCGGCGTCCCGGAAGCAGCACCCGGCGCAGAAGCGAACAAGGAAAAGGCTTCGGACCATCCGAGTGTGGCTCGCTGGTAAGAAAATCATGCCTTCGCAGTCGGCAGCCCCGGTTTGCAGACGCTTTGAGAATTTTTTTCAAAAAAAAAACGGCGCTCCGGAGATCCGGAGCGCCGTTTCGAATTTTACCGGGTTGGCTGCAGTCAGTGCAGGTCGAACCGGTCCGCGTTCATGACTTTCGTCCAGGCGGCGACGAAGTCCTTGACGAACTTCTCCTTGTTGTCGTCCTGGGCATAAACCTCGGCATAGGCCCGCAGGATCGAGTTCGAGCCGAACACGAGATCCGCGCTTGTCGCTGTCCACTCCAGGGTGTTCAGCTTGCGGTCACGGATTTCATAGATGCCGTCCACGACAGGGAGCCAGCTGTACTTCATGTCGGTCAGGTTGACGAAGAAGTCCGTGGTCAGGGCCCCTTCCCGATCCGTGAAAACGCCGTGCTTGCTGCCACCGTAGTTGGTGCCCAGAACGCGCAGACCGCCGACCAGAGCTGTCATTTCCCGCGCGGTCAGACCCAGAAGCTGTGCCCGGTCGAGCATCATCTCTTCGGCGCTGACAGCGTATTTCTCCTTCTGCCAGTTGCGGAAGCCGTCGGCGAGAGGCTCCATGACATCAAAGGATTCCGCGTCGGTCTGTTCGGCCGTGGCATCGCCGCGTCCCGGCGCAAACGGAACGGCCACGTCGAAACCGGCAGCCTTGATACCCTGTTCCACACCGACATTGCCCGCCAGAACGATCACGTCGGCAACCGATGCGCCGGTTTCCGCTGCGATCTGCACGAGTTTGTCCAGAACCTTGGCCAGACGCTCCGGCTCATTGCCTTCCCAGTCCTTTTGCGGAGCCAGACGGATGCGCGCGCCGTTGGCGCCGCCCCGCTTGTCGGAGCCACGGAAGGTACGGGCACTGTCCCATGCGGTTGCGATCATTTCCGAAGCGGAGAGACCGCTTGCGGCGATCTTCGCCTTGACCGCATCGACGTCATAAGACGTGGATCCTTCGGGAATCGGGTCCTGCCAGATCAGGTCCTCGGCCGGAACGTCCGGACCGATGTAGTTGACCTTCGGCCCCATGTCGCGGTGGGTCAGCTTGAACCAGGCGCGGGCGAATGTGTCGCGGAAATACGCCTCGTCGGCCATGAATTTCCGGCAGATCTCGTTGTAGACCGGATCCACTTTCATGCCCATGTCGGCATCGGTCATGATCGGGTTGCGGCGGATCGAAGGATCGGTCGGATCGACCGGCTTCTTGTCTTCCGGCATGTTCACCGGTTCCCACTGATAGGCACCGGCCGGAGACTTCTTCAGTTCCCAGTCGTAGTTGAACAGGTAGTCGAAATAACCCATGTCGAACTGGATCGGATGCTGCGTCCAGGCTCCCTCGATGCCCGAAGTGAAGGCGTTTGCTGCCTTGCCTTCCTGGCCCGGGTTGGCCCAGCCGAAGCCCTGCGCCTCGACACCGCCGGCTTCCGGCTCGACGCCGATGTTCTCGAATGCGCCCTGACCGCCGCCATGGCACTTGCCGACCGTGTGGCCGCCGCATGTCAGCGCAGCGGTTTCCTCATCGTTCATCGCCATACGGCGGAAGGTTTCGCGGACGTGCTTTGCCGTCCGGGCCGGGTCCGGCGTACCGTCGACACCTTCCGGGTTGACGTAGATCAGCCCCATGTGCACCGCGGCCAGCGGGTTTTCCAGGCTTGCCGCGTCTTCTGCGTTGCCGTAGCGGTTTTCGGAAGGCGCGAGCCATTCCTTCTCGGAGCCCCAGTAGACGTCTGTCTCCGGACCCCAGATGTCCTCGCGGCCGAAGCCGAAGCCGAACGGCTTGAGACCCATGGAATCATAAGCCATGTTGCCAGCGAGAATGATGAGGTCGGCCCATGAAAGCGCGTTGCCGTATTTCTTTTTCACCGGCCAGAGCAGACGGCGAGCCTTGTCGAGGCTGGCATTGTCCGGCCAGGAATTCAGCGGTGCAAACCGGATGTTGCCTGAGCCCGCGCCACCTCGGCCGTCCTGCATGCGGTAGGACCCGGCGGAATGCCACGCCAGACGGATCATGAGACCGCCATAGTGCCCCCAGTCGGCCGGCCACCAGTCCTGGCTTTCGGTCATCAGGGCGCGGACGTCGGCCTTGACCGCTTCATGGTCCAGACCCTTGACGGCTTCCTGATAGTCGAAGTCCGGATCCATCGGGTTGGTGCGCGCACCGCCCTGGTGGAGGATGTCTAGGTTCAGCGCGTTGGGCCACCACTTGGTGACCGATTTGTCCATCGCTGTGTTACCGCCGTGCATGACAGGACAACCACCTGTCTTTTCCACTTTAGCGTCCATTTCCCTCTCCAATTCATTTTAGGGTGCCTGGCACCAATCCGCGCAGCTCTGAACTCTGCCGTTCCACACCATGGAGGTAATCCTCGATGAGGCACTCCGGCGGTTTCAGCTCTGACGAAAGACCCAAGAATTTCAAATTTCGGATGGAAGAAGCCAAAATTCCTGACACCGGCGAACCGGTGACCGCATCCTTTCAGCCTATCCTGAAAACACATTAGCAAAATGGCTCCATCAGAGGAAGTTGAATTTACTGATATCTTTGATAAGATATTCTTATGATCAACATCACACTCAAACAACTCCGCTATTTCGAGGCCCTCGCCCGCCACAGACATTTTGGCCGGGCCGCGGAAGCCTGTGCGATATCCCAGCCCGCCCTCTCCATGCAGATCAAGGATATGGAAGAGGCGCTTGGGGCGGCACTGTTCGAACGCGGCGCCCGGCAGGTGCGACTGACCCATTTTGGCGAGATCGCCGCCGAACGGGCCCGCGACATTCTTCGGTCCGCCGATGAACTGGGCGACCTTGCCCGCGCCTCGCGCGAGCGGCTGGTCGGCAGGTTGCGCATCGGCGTCATTCCGACAGTTGCCCCCTACCTGTTGCCAAAAGTGGTCGGCGAGCTGACCGCGCGTTTTCCCGGCCTCGACATCCACGTGCGCGAGACGGTGACACCGAAACTTATCCAGGAACTCACCGACGGCCGTCTGGACACGGCGATCGTCGCCCTCCCCGTTTCGGAACCCTCGCTGGAAGAAACGCCCCTGTTCGAGGAACCGTTCGTCCTCGTCCGCTCTGCCCGGGAAGCAAACGCCCCGTTGCCGAGTGCAGACAGCTTGCGTGAAATGCGGCTGCTGTTGCTGGAAGAAGGGCATTGTTTCCGCGATCAGGCCCTGTCGTTCTGCAATCTGCCCTCGGGACCGCCGCGAGAGGTGCTCGATGCAAGCTCCCTGTCCACGCTGGTGCAGATGGTCAGCGCAGGGATGGGCGTCACCCTTATTCCGGAAATGGCCGTGCCGGTGGAAACGCGCTCCGCGTCCGTCGCCATTTCCCGTTTCGAGGGTCCGGAGCCGAAACGCACCGTCGGCATGGTGTGGCGCAAGTCCAGCCCGCTGGCGAACCAACTGTCGGAAATCGCGGAGATCGTTCGCGAGGCGGGCGACAATGCCGGAAGGAAACCGGAGCCTTTCAGCACGCAAACCAATGACAACCTGCTGACCTGACAGCACCTAACTCCGCCGGAAGGTCAGGCCTCCCAGAACCGCCATGACCGCCGCCAGCCCGAGAAGCACGACCCTGGCATCGTCACCGGCGGCAAAGAGCGCAACGACGAGGCCCGCCAGAGGCTGGGAGAGATTGTTGAGGCAGATGATGACGCCGGTGGTCTTACCGAAATCCTCCGGCGGGATGATTTCCTTGCGCAGCGTGCGCACGTAGATGTTGAACATCTTGTCGAAGCCGGCAATCAGCAGGAAACCGGCAGCGTAGACGAGAGGATGAGCGCCGAGGCCGGTCAGGACCGCCCCGACGCAGATCAACGCATAGGCGGTGCGGCCAAGGGTGTTGAGACCGAGATGCACATGGGCGGTCAGGCTGAGGACCGCGAGCGTCGCCATGGCACCGCCAACCTGCAGCCATGCATAGGTCTGTTCGCTCTGCGCAAAAAAGCCGGTCATCATCGCCGCCGCCGTGGCGAGCGTGGCGCCGATGATCAGGTTGACGCCGGAGGCCTGCAGGATGGCCCGCATAAGGCCCGGCAGACGCCAGACAAGCAGCAGCGCGTGCTTTAGATCCGCCACGGGATGGCGCTGCTCACGCGCCGGAGGCAGGGATTCCATGCGAGCCTGGCCCGGCCAAAAAACAAAAGCGACATCGGCGAGAACGAAAAGCCCCGTCGCGACAACCACCACGGCCTCCCACGGCCAGAAGATCATCAGGTAAGCGGCGACCAGCGGGGCCAGCATTACGCCCATCTGCGAGGCCAACTGGCCGTAGCTTGCCACCTTTTCGAACCGCTGGTCGGAAAAAGCCCGTACCAGCACCATTTCCAGGGCGAGCATGCCTTGCGTCGTCAGGACGCCCACCACCGCCGACAGACCTATCAGCCACCAGACCCCGCCGAACACCACCTGCCCGGTTATGCCGATGACGCAAGCGGCGGCCCTCAGGAGACGGCTGACGCGCAACAGCATGACAGGCGGAAACCGGTCGCACAGGATCCCGGCGACGGGAAAGGTGAGATAGCGCGGCAGCGTTTCGAAAAAGAACGCCAGACCCGACCAGGCGACATTGCCGGTAATCTGGAAAATGACCAACGGCACAAGGAAAAGCAGGATCTGGTCTGCCAGGACCGTCAGGAACATGGACGCGAAAAACGCGCGGTCGCGAACCAGCATCTAGAGGCTTTCGGAGACAGGACAACGGAAGGGCCTGTATTGGTAGCATCCGCCTTACGACGCAACAAGCGCTCCGGTCAGGTCGAACCGGCGGGCGCCCCCTCCGGCCACCGCCGAAAACCGGCGGCATCACACCTTCCGGGCCACCACGAACCGGCTGCGCGGCTCCGGGTAGTTGCCGGTCTCGATGATTTCGAACCCGGACTTGCGGATCGTCTCTTCCAGCGACCGGATAGACAGCATGTTGACGTAAGGCGCCTTGCCGATCAGCTGCATGATGGCGATGAGCGGGGCGAACAGCCAGGCCCGGTCCTTCAGGCAGACCGTCTTGGAAATGTAAAGCCCACCGGGCTTGAGCAGGGCATGGACCCGGGCCAGCAGATCGTCCGGCTCATCGACCAGATGGAAGAAATTGTAGGCAAGAACCGCATCGTAACCCGGTTTTCCGCCCGCCGGCATCACCTGCTCGTCGAAAGCATCGGCCACGAGAAACCCCAGACCTTCATGCGCCGTTCCCTGCTGCCGTTGTTCGGCAAGCCTTTCCTCGGCGATCTCGATCATGCCGCCGGCGAAATCGGTTGCCAGGTAGGATTTGACGTCGCCGGCCAGACGCATCGCCGTGGTGCCCGTGCCGCATCCAAGCTCCAGGACCGCATCATCCGGGCCGAGATGTTCAAGGGTGCGGGCGAGCGTCTTTTCATAGGCTGCTTCATCCTTGATCGGATGGGCGGCATATTTGCGGGAAAGCCGGGTCCAGAATTTTGCGTTTTTGTTCATCGTGTCCTGCAGGTCAAAAGCTGATGGCTCTTCATATCGATACGTTTTTCGAAGGTAAATTGCGTAAATTTGTCTGACTGATATACATATATGCATGAACTGGCAGAGTATCACCTTCGACTGGAATCAGGCCCGCGCCTTTCTCGTGACCGCTGAAGAGGGGACGCTTTCGGCGGCGGCCCGTGCCCTTGGCCTTACCCAGCCGACCCTGAGCCGACAGGTCGCCGCACTGGAGGAAGCGCTTGGCGTGACGCTGTTCGAGCGGGTCGCCAAATCACTCGTCCTGACCGAAGCTGGCCTGGAACTTGTCGAGCATGTGCGCACCATGGGCGACGCAGCCAGCCGGGTTTCGCTGTCCGCCTCCGGCCAGTCGCAGCAGATCGAGGGCCTGGTGACGATTTCGGCAACCGATCTCATGGCCGCGCATGTGCTTCCCGATATCCTGGCCGACCTGCGCCAGAAGGCGCCCGGTGTGGAGATCAGGCTCCTGTGCACCAACAGTCTCAGCGATCTGCGCCGACGCGAGGCGGACATCGCTGTACGCCACGTGCAACCGGACCATCCGGACCTTTACGCCCGCAAGATACGCGAGGCCCCTGCCCGGATCTTCGGCGCCCGCTCATTTGTGGAAGGCCACGGCCGGAAGCTCACCAGAGTCGACGCCTCGACACTCGATTTCATCGGCTTCGACAACAATGAGGAACTGGTCGTCTACCTGCGCGCCCTCGGCCTTGATGTCAGCGAGGCCAATATCCGGCTGAGTTCCCCCAATGGGGTGGTCGCCTGGGAATTGGTGCGACAGGGCTTCGGTCTGTCCATCATGGCCGACGAGATCGCCGCGCGATTTCCCGACATCGTGCCCGCCTTCGAAGATGTCGACCCGATCACTTTCCCGATCTGGCTGGTCACCCACCGGGAACTGCACACCAGCCGACGGATCAGGACCGTGTTCGATCATCTGGCGGAGGGGTTGCTGCGGGTGAGGCCGGACAGACGCGCTCGATAACCCGGATCGCGCCAGATCACTTATCCTTCGCCGATCCGCCTTGAGCTGGAAGCAGGTCCCGGCTCAGGCCTGGGACAGCGTGGTGTGGTGCCGACCTACTCGGTATACTCGGAAACTCACCTGAGCATCCAGTTGAGCACCAGCCGCCAGTCGGTCATGCGGATGGGGGTGCCGTGGGTGCCGGTGTCAAAGAGCGTGAACCAGATCGGGTAGTTCGGCGCGGCCGACTTGATCTGCTTGAAGAAATTCGCCTGGGTTTCCCAGTTGTAGACGCTGTCCAGGGTGCCGTAGCCCATGTAGATGGGCACGTTGCGCGAGAGCGCGCCGGAAGAGAGAAAACCGGGATCCTTTGGCGAGCCGAGCAGCAGGACGCCGTTCAGCATCCGGGCGGTATTGCTGTTTTTCAGAAGGTTCCAGCAGATGATGCCCCCCATGGAACCGCAGGCGACCACGACCTTCGCCCGGGGCGACAGCTGTTTCTGGTGCTGGATCAGCGCGGCCACATCGCCCGTGCCCCGGCCATCGAAGTCCTTGACGTCGACGGTGAGATAGGCGCCGCCATTGCGGGCCATCAGGTTCTGGATACGGTTGAAATTGCCACCGAAGGAAACATCGTTCATGCCTTGGAAGCGGTTGCCGCCCTGGCCGTGCACGTAGATGACGATGGTATTGGCGCCGCCCTTCCAATTGCCGCTGCCCATATAGCTTACCGTCCGCCCGTTGGCGGTCAGCTCTGCGCTGCCCCGCCCCCGCTTGGGGCGATAGGAGACGTAATTGCCGAACACCTTGCGTTCGTCGACCTCGTCCCGGTCACGCAGGTCGCGCTGCTTGGAATATTCCACGACAATAAAGGCGCCGTCATAGAGGCTTTCGGTGACGTTCTTGTAGCGGAAAAGCCGGTCCTTGTAGGGCTTCAGGGCTTCAGCCTCGGCTGCCCCGAGGGTTCCCACAATCAGGACGGCGGCCGCCAGAAAAAGGTTCCGGACGAGACGGACGGGGCTGGCAGCCGGAAACCGGTGCAACATGAAACATCCTTTGTCGAAGCAGATCAGGGGATCGATCCCGTTTGGCAACAGCCTACGCGGCACCCCAGGTTCATGCAATCGGAAGAGATGCGGTAATCCACGCACATTCTGGTCCCGGCTTACATGGAAGCTCCGGCTCCAGATGCCAGGCGGGCCGATTCAATTGCCGTCCAGCCGGGCGGTGTTTCACGGCATGTCCCTGCTTCCCAAACCTCAATGAGTTCAATCATCAACCGCCAGGCCTTGCGATTTTTCGCCAGGAAATTCCGCCGCATTTGCCGAAAGTCCTAAGACTTTCTGAATAAGCGGTCCCCAATATGCGAATTTAAGGATTTGGTAACCATAAACTTCCAAGACTGCCAGACAGACGGGTCCGATAAAGGCCATATCGCAAGACGATGCTCGGCAAGTTCAGGAGAACCAAAATGCCAGTCATTTCCTTCGCAAACGCAAAGGGCGGCGCCGGAAAAACCACCGCCGCATTGCTGCTGGCGACAGAAGTTGCCGCACGGGGAAAGCGCGTGACCATTTTCGATGCCGACCCGCAGAAATGGATCTCCAGGTGGCATGAGTTGCCCCTGCATTGCCCGGGCATCACGGTTGTCAACCAGATCTCCCCGGCGTCGATCACCGAGCAGATCACCTTTGCCGCCACAAACTCCGACTACGTCATTGTCGACCTTGAGGGCACCGAGAACCTGATCGTCGCCAACGCGCTTTCGGTTTCCGACCTTGTGGTGGTGCCGATCCAGGGATCTTCCATGGATGCCCGCGGCGGCGCAAAGATCCTGACCCTGATCAAGAAACTGGAAAAAATAGTCCGCCACGACATCAAGCATTGCGTGGTCCTCACCCGCACCAATGCCGCTGTGACGACGCGGGCGATGAAAGCCGTGCAGGATTTCCTCTGCGCCCAGAACATCGATGTTCTTATGACGCCGATCGTCGAACGCGCGGCTTTCCGCGACCTGTTCGAATTCGGCGGCGGGCTGGCCGACCTCAATCCCTCGCAGGTATCCGGTGTGGCCAAGGCGAAGGAAAACGCCTCGCTCTATGCCGCCGAACTGCTGGAGCGGGCAATCGCCGTGCCTCAGAAGCGCTGGTACAACGTCTTCAAGCGCGCCAGCTGAGGACGCTCGAGAGCGTTCTCCTTTTCCGCCGCCTGGTGAGTGGCCGGGCGAGCGGGCACGAGATCGCGGACCTGACACGTTTCAGATAGTTGCAGCCTTGCACAGCAAAGGACCTGCCCCTGCAATCCACGCGTAGCCTGCCCTGAAAGATCGCGTCCGCTCGCCCGCGAGCTCTGCAACGTTGATGCCGGGGCAAGCCATGGCAGGGCCTGGAACTGCTTTTCTCCTCCCGCCTTTTGCGTTTTCAGTGATGGTGCCGACCCGGCAAGCACGCTAGAGTTACGGTGAGTCTTCTGCTCCCGCGAACGCGTCACACCTCAGGGAGGTCTTCATGCCGTCACCCCTTCTGGGCCCTGCCCTTGCCGTTTCCGCCTGTCTCCTGCTGCTCGCCTGCAATGGCGAAGACGGCGATGTCGCGTTGGGCACGCTGGAACGGGACAGGGTGGCGCTGACGGCGACCGCAAACCAGGTCCTGATCGACCTGCCCGTCGCCCAGGGAACCTTCGTGAAGAAAGGAACCGTTCTGGCCCAGCTCGATCCGGCGGAGCAGCAGGCCATGGTCAATCAGGCCCGTGCGGAAGTGCAGAAGGCGAAGGCCAACCTGGACAAGCTGGAAAACGGCGCCCGCGATGAGGTGATTGCCAAGGCAAGGGCGGACGTCGCCGGAGCCAAGGCGGAACTGCTCGATGCGCAAAGCACCTTCGACCGGGTCAAGGACCTGACCGGGCGCGGCACCACCAGCCAGGCCCAGCTCGACAGCGCCCGTGCCACCCGCGACGCCGCGGAGGCCACATTGCAGAGTGCCGAAGAGCAGTTGAAGGAACTGATCGCGGGCACGCGCGCGGAAGACCTCGCCATCGCCCGCGCGGAACTCGCGGCGGCGGAAGCCAACCTCCAGACCCGGGAAACGATCCTCGCCGAACTGACGATCACCGCATCGCGCGACGGTTTGCTCGACAATCTGCCGTGGAACCTCGGTGAGCGGGTGACAATCGGCAGTCCGGTTGCGGTCATGCTGGCGGGTGCCGCGCCCTATGCGCGCGTCTACGTCCCCGAGCCCTACCGCGTGAAGGTCAAGGAGGGCGACAAGCTGCAGGTGCGCGTCGATGGCCTGGAGGAGCCCATCGAGGGGTCCGTGCGCTGGATCAGCTCGGAGCCTTCCTTCACGCCTTATTACGCCCTCAACCAGACGGAACGCGCCCGGCTGATGTATGTCGCGGAGGTTCAACTGCCGGACAGTGCGGCGGATCTGCCGAACGGCGTTCCGGCGCAGGTCGTGCTGCCGTGAGTGCGGACATGCCGGATGTTGTTGTCCGGGCGGAAGGCCTCGTCAAAAAATTCAAGGATTTCAGCGCTGTCGATGGCCTGGACCTGACCATTGAACGCGGCATGATCTACGGTTTTCTCGGTCCCAACGGCAGCGGCAAGACCACCGCGATGCGCATGCTCACCGGCCTGCTCACCCCGACGGAGGGCACGGTCGAGGTTCTGGGCCTGTCCGTGCCCAAAGACGCCGAAACGCTGAAATACAAGATCGGTTACATGACCCAGACCTTCTCGCTCTACGGCGATCTGACGGTCAGGGAGAACCTCCGTTTCATGGCGACGATCTACGGTCTTTCCGGCAAGAAACGGAAACAGCGGATCGGCGAAGTGATGGAACGCTATGAACTGACCGACCTCCAGGACCGCTTTGCCGGCAAGATGAGCGGTGGGCAGCGCCAGCGCCTGGCCCTTGCGGCCGCCGTCCTGCACGAACCGCCGCTGCTGTTCCTGGACGAGCCGACCTCTGCCGTCGATCCGGAATCGCGCCGCCACTTCTGGGAACAGCTTTTCGATCTCGTCGAGGACGGAACCTCGATTGTCGTCACCACCCATTTCATGGACGAGGCCGAGCGCTGTCACAGGATCGCGATCATGGAAGCGGGACAGAAGCGCGCCGACGGTTCGCCCAAGGAGCTGATGGCCGCCATGGGTGCCAATGTGGTTGAAATCGAAGGTCCAAACCTGCACGAGATCCGCCGGAGACTTCTGGGAGCCACGGGGATCGTGGCTGCCGCCCAGCTGGGCGCGCGTCTGCGGGTGCTCGTCAAGGACGACATCGCCGATCCGGAAGGCTTCCTGAAGTCCATGCCGGAGACCGCCGGTGCCAGCCTGATCGAACGCGTGCGTCCCAATCTGGAAGACGTTTTTGTCACCTCGACGGGAGCAGGCCGCCAATGAGATCGTTGTCACGCATCGCCGCGATCTTCTTCAAGGAGCTGGCCCAGCTGCGCCGCGACCGGATGACGTTCGGAATGGTGATCATGATCCCGCTGATCCAGCTCGTCCTGTTCGGCTATGCCATCAACACCAATATCCGCGACATCCCGGTCGCTGTCGTCAACCAGGACCAGACAGCCATCAGCCGCATCCTGATCCAGATGGTCGAAGCCACCCGGGTGGTCGAGGTCACCGAGCGCTACAATTCGATCGAAGAGGCGGAGGCGGCCATCAAGTCGGCGCGCGTGCGGGCTGCCTTCATATTGCCCGACGATCTGGCCCAGCGCATCGTGCGCTCCCCTGCGACAGGGTTCGGGACCCCGCCCTCGACCGATGAGGAAACCAGCCGGCCGGTTGCGCAATGGATCGTGGACGGTTCCGACACGATGATCGCCGGGGCCATCAAGGGTCTGCGCAACATGCCGCTTTCCGAGATGTTCCGGCAAGCGCCGAACCGGTCCACACCGACCTTCGAGGTTGCTCTGCTCTTCAATCCGGAACAGCGGACGGCCGTCAACATCGTGCCGGGGCTGGTGGGTATCATTCTCACCATGACAATGATCATGTTCACCTCCGCCGCCATCGTGCGCGAGCGTGAGCGCGGCAACATGGAAATGCTGATCAACACCCCGGTCCGTCCGATAGAGCTGATGATCGGCAAGATCATCCCCTATATCTTCATCGGCCTGTTGCAGACCGCGATCATCCTGGGGCTCGGCTATCTCCTGTTCAATGTTCCCCTGGGCGACAGGCCGTTCGATCTTCTCGTCGGAACGCTGCTGTTCATCGGCGCCAGCCTGTCGCTGGGGCTCGTGTTCTCGACCATTGCCCAGACCCAGTTGCAGGCTACGCAGATGACGATTTTCGTGCTGATGCCGTCGATCCTTCTGTCCGGCTTCATGTTCCCTTACGAAGGCATGCCGCTGATCGCCCAGTATATCGCCGAGGTACTTCCGGCGACCCACTTCATGCGCATGGTTCGTGGGTTCGTGCTGCGCGATGCCGGCCTTCTCGACATGCAGCGGGACATTCTGTGGATGTGCGGTTTCTTCGTGCTCGGACTGGCGGTTGCCGCCTTCAGGTTCAAGAAACGGCTGGACTGATACGTCCCCGTCTGCCCGGCGACACGCTCCCTGGCTTTACTTCGGCTGCGGGCCGGTGTCGAAGCGCGGGTTGGCGGTCCGCAGAACCGGGGTCTGCATGGAGACGTTTTCCCGACTTTCCCGCCAGACGACGAAGATGCCGGAGGCGATGATTATCGACGAGCCGACGGCCACATAGATGTCGGGTATTTCTGCGAAAAACAGCATCCCGAACAAGCTCGCCCAAAGGATCTGGCTGTATTGCAAAGGCGCGACCACGGCGGCGGGCGCCGCCCGGTAGGCACCGATGATGAAGATCTGGGCCACCACCGAAAGGAAGCCGATGGTCGCCATCAGGCCGAGGTCGGGCAGGTCGACGGGCACATAGACGAACGGCAGGGTGAGCGACATTGCGACCATCGACAGGATCATCGGATAGAGGATCAGCACCGCGGAGCGTTCCTGCCCACCGAGCTTGCGGATCAGGATGGTCGCCAGGGAGTTGGCGCAGGCAGCCGTCAGAGCTGCCAGATGCCCCAGCGACATGGATACCATGCCGGGCCTGAGGACGATCAGCACGCCGATCAGCCCGACGACAACCGCAGCCCAGCGCTGCGCCCTCACGGTCTCGCCAAGCAGAGGCACGGAGAAGGCGGTGATCAGCAGAGGCATCGTGAACAGGAGTCCATAGACCTCGGCCAGCGGCAGCGTGGTGAAGGCATAGAAACCGCAGGACATCGACAGGATGGTCAGGCAGGAGCGCAGCAGAACGAGCCAGGGATGGCGCGGGCGGAAGTTGTCGACCACCTTGTCCGCCAGCATCAGCATCGACATCGGCACGAAAGCAAACAGCATCGAAAAGAAGATGATCTGGAAGACCGGATAGGCCCCACCGAGCGACTTGATGATGGCGTCGTGACTGGAAAAAATGGCGAAGGCCACGAGCGCCGCAACCAGTCCCTTCAGCGTTTCACTCATGGCGGTGCCTTCTCGGGTTTAGAGCGGACCGGGCGCGGATCCTGAACGTCTGGCCGGGGCGCAGGACGGCAAGAACAGGCAGCCCATCGCTTCGTGCAAGATCAACGGATCGCACCGCCGATTCTCAAGATCATCGCTGAAAAGGAAAAAACTTCAAGAAAGCCGGGTCTGTTTCCGGGCGTTTTTCTGTGTGCGAATGCGCGCCTTTTTTTTGAAAAAACAAACAGCGGGGAAGATTACCTCCCCCGCTGCCGCGCAATCCGTCTGATCAGGTCCTGCGACCGGAAAGCCTTGAACCGATCCGGTCTGGAGATTTCACGCCTCCGGCGCCTACAGTATCCTGCGCCGCAAATACGAGGCGACGACCTCGCCGGTAACCACCAGGACGATGATGGCGATAAGCACCGTGGACACTTCCTGCCAGTTGAACGTGTCGATGGCGCCTTGCAGGATGACACCGATGCCACCGGCGCCGACAAGTCCGAGAACCGTCGATTCACGCAGGTTGATATCCCAGCGCAGGATGCTGACGGCAAAGAAGGTCGGCATTACCTGGGGCACGATGGCATAGAGCACGACCTTGAAATGGGACGCGCCGCAGGCCTGCAGGGCTTCGACCGGCCGGGGATCGATTTCCTCGATGGCTTCGCCCAGCAGCTTGCCGAGAAAACCGATCGACCGGAACATGATGGCGACAATGCCCGCGACGATGCCGGGACCGAAAATCGCCACGAAAAGCAGAGCCCAGATGATCGTGTTGACCGAGCGGGAGGAAACCAGGATGAACCGGCCGATCCACAAGGTGACCGCATTCGGCGTGGTGTTCTGGGCGGCGATATAGGCGACCGGCAGTGACAGCACCACCGCAAGCGCCGTCGCAATCGTCGCAAGGTTGACTGTGTCCAGCAAGGCGCTGAGGATCTGGTCCAGATTGGCCGGATCGGGTGGCACCATGCGGCTGAAAAGATCGCCCATCTGGTTCGGTGCGTCCCACACCCAGGCCCAGACAATGTTGACGCTGCCCAGCGCCCAGGCGACGACCAGCGTCGCCAGGGCAAAACATGCGTAGCGCTGAAACCGCTGTCGCGGCGTGTAGCGCGACCACTCGTGCAAACTTAGCTGTTCCATTACGCTATCCGCTTCCTGATTGCGCCGCTGATGGCTTCGGAAATCAGGATGACCCCGACGATGACCATCGTAATGGCGAGGGCGAAATCGTAGTCGTAGCGGCCGAAGGCGTTGGCCAGTGTGGCGCCAATGCCACCGGCGCCCACGATGCCGACAACCGCTGATGCCCTGAGATTGCTGTCGAGCTGATAGATGCTCAAGCCGATCTGACGCTGCATGATCTGCGGAAAGACGGCATAGATCAGGACGGAAAGGAAGGGCGCACCCGCCGACTTCATAGCCTCCACGGGACCGGGATCGATCTCCTCGATCCGTTCGGCCAGAAGCTTCGCCACGAAACCGATGGAATAGACCACGAGGGTCAGAACACCGGCGAAGGGACCGAAGCCGACAGCCTTCACGAAGACGATGGCGACAATCACCGGATGAAAGCTGCGCGCAACGATGATGATGCCCCGGCCAAGATAGTAGACTGGCAGAGGTGCTATGTTCCTGGCGGCCATGAAGGCAATGGGGATCGACAGGAAAACCCCGCCCACGGTTGCCAGAAGCGCGATCTTGAGGCTCTCGAGAAAGCCGTCGATGAGCAGTCCGCTGCGCTGGAAACTTGGCGGAAACGCACCGCCGAATATGCGGCCCGCGCGTTCCAGCCCCTGCGACACGCGCGCCCAGTCGATTGGCAGCGTTGCCACCGTCACACCGATATAAACGATCACTGCCGCGTAAAGGCCGTAGCGCAACAGCGGACTGGCGATAAAGGGCTGCTTGCGCCAATGATCCCTGACCGCCGTCATGCCGCTTCGCCTTCGACCTGCCGGTCCGCATGCGGGATGCCCGCATAGATTTCGTGCATGGCCTCGTCGGTCAGCGCCTTGGGCAGGTCGTCGAAAATGATGCGTCCGTAGCGCATGCCGACGATCCGGTCGCTGAATTCCTTGGCTTCGTGCACGTTGTGAATGTTGATGATGACCGGCAGCTTCAGTTCGCTCGCCAGATCGCGCAGCAGCATCATGATCTGCTCGGACGTCTTGGGATCGAGCGATGCCGTCGGTTCGTCGGCCAGCAGGATTTCCGGCTGCTGCATCAGCGCCCGGATGACGCCGACACGCTGGCGTTCGCCGCCGGACAGTTCGTCGGCGCGCTTGTCTGCATAATGAGCGATGCCGACGCGTTCCATCAGTTCAAACGCACGCCGGATATCCTCTTTCGGATAGCGGCGGGTCAGGGCTGCCCAGGTCGAAATGTAACCGAGCCGGCCGCTCTGCACGTTTTCCATGACCGTGAGACGGTCGATCAGATTGAAACTCTGGAAAACCATCCCGACCCGGCGTCTGGCGATGCGAAGGTCGCGTCTGCCGAGGGCGGTGAAATCGGTCCCGTTCAGCGTGATTGTTCCCGAGGTGGGTTCGACCAGACGGTTGATACAGCGCAACAGCGTACTCTTGCCCGCACCGGAAGAACCGATGACCGAAACGACCTGGTCGCCCTCGATCTCGAGGTTGAGATCCTTGAGCACCGGATCCCCTGCCCCGTATCGTTTTACAAGGCTTTTGATTTTAAGCATGTCTTTCCCCAGATGAAGCGGCCCGCTGTCCGGAAGACAGCGGGCCGTGAAGGCAGGAGACCTTATTTGGCAAGGCCCTGAGGGGTGTATTCGACACCGTTGCTGGCCTGGATCTGCCGGATGACGGCCCACTGATCCTTGTAGGTGATGGGGATGAACTTGCTCACACCCTCAAACTCCTCGCCGAGCTTGTTGCCCTTGAAGTCGAAGCTGAAGAAAGCTTCCTTGACCTTTTCAACCAGTGCCGGATCAAGATCGTGGGCGTAGTTGAACGACGTGGTCGGGAACGGATCGCTTTCCCAGATAAGACGGACGTCCGCAGGATCGTAGAGGCCGCGGTCGGCCATGCGTTCCACGACTTCGGAAGCCACGGGAGCGGCATCGTAGTCACCGGCAACGACTCCAAGCATCGACTGGTCGTGCGAGCCGGAATAGATGACTTCGTAGTCTTCGTCCGGCACGACGCCGAGCGCGGGGAACAGGGCGCGGGGTGCCTGGTTGCCGGAATTGGACGTCGGCGACGTATGGGCAATGCGCTTACCGGCCATATCGGCAGGTGTCTTGATGTCCGAGTCGGCCTGGGTGAAGACCTGCAGGCGGTAACCGAACTGGCCGTCATCCCCGCCCATGATCGCGAACGGCACGGCTCCGGCGAGGTTCACCGCGAAAGGGGTCGGCCCCGTGGAGAAGCCGGCGATGTGCAGACGGCCGGACCGCATGGCTTCAACTTCGGCGGAGTTCGACTGCACGGCGAAGAACTGGACATCCTTGCCGGTGACATTTTCCAGATGCTCGATGAAGGGCGCCCAGATGTCCGCATAGACCGCGGGGTCTTCAACGGGCGTATAGGCGAAGACCAGTGTGTCGGGATTGCTCAGTTTGGCCGGATCCGTCGGTGCATCGGCAACGAGGTCTCCGTTTGCATCGCAATAGATGCTGTCGAGTGCACCCTGATTGGCGCAATCGGCGGCATGTGCCGCCGTCAGGGCAAAACCGGCCACGAAAGCCACGGATCCGAGCCGGGCCAACAAATTTCTCATATTTTCCTCCCATTATGGATCGATCCTGCCCGGCAGAGGCTGCAAGGCACCTTGAAAGATCGCCTTCAGGCTAGCGACAGGAAACGGAGGAAAGCGAGAGGAGATATGTTAACAGACCACAGGCATCCGGCCTTTTTTGTTAACAGTGTTACAGCGCCGGGTTGGCTACTGAAACAAATGTAACGAAATTCCCTCCTCCGCCTTCCGATCTTCATGCTAGGTCTCGGACACAGAAATGACTATGAAACGGCATGAGAATGGCAGAATTCCGCGAGAATAACGCGTGTGCAACGGGCTATTCGCCCGATCAGACGCGCTGACGACCTCAGGGAATTGCAGAAGAGCAATGCTATGGATGCAAGCGCGACACGACCGGTAATCGCCATCGTCGACGACGATGCAGATGTGCGTGAGACCCTTTCCGCATTGATGGAGACCAGCGGCTTTGCACCGGTCGCGTTTTCCGACAGCGCCGGGTTCAAGGCCTTCGGCAATCCGGAAAATTTCGACCTTGCGCTGATCGACCTGCGCCTGAAGGGCGAATCCGGTCTGTCGCTGGCAATCCACATCCGCGAATTTCACGAACTGCCCATCGTTATGCTGACGGGTGTCGGCGATGAGATCGACCAGATCATCGGGCTGGAAACGGGCGCCGACGACTATCTGATGAAACCGTTCAACCCGCGCGAACTTGTGGCGCGTATCCGGGCGGTTCTTCGCCGCTACGGGCACGGGCTGTCCTCAAGCCCCAAAGCCGGCAAGGATCAGGAGATCGCCTTCGGCGACAAGCGGGTCAACCTCAAACGCCGGGAACTTCTTGACCGCAACGGCGACGAGATCCCGCTCACCAATGCGGAATACGTGCTGCTTGAGTATTTCGTCAAAAACCCCGAGCGCATCATCCCCCGCATCGAGTTGATGCAGGAGATCGGCAGCGACATGCAGCGCTATGTGGACCGGACCATCGACGTGCTGATCCTGCGGCTGCGCCGCAAGATAGAGAACGTGCCTTCCAAACCCGTCCATCTGCAGACCCGCAGAGGGCAAGGCTACATCTTCGTGCTCCAGGCCGAGGGATCATGAAGGCGGCCCGCATCAGGCAGCCGAGTATCCGGCTGCTGCTGCTTTCGGCAATCGGCCTCCTGCTGGTTGTCATCATGGTGATCGGGACAATTGCCCTGATGACCCTGAACAGTGCGGAGGACCGGCTGGCGACGTTTCATGACCAGACGCTGATCGAGGTGTCCGATGCGCTTGAACTTTCCGGCAATGCGTCCGAGCTGGCGACCTCCGCTCCCTTTCTGATGACCTTGAGCCCGAGTTTCCAGCTGGAAAGCGAGGCCGAGGAAATCCTTCAGACACTGGAACACATACAGGAGCTGGGCGGCGGCGATCCTGAAGTGGCCATGCCGCTCGCCCGGATCCGTGCCGCCATAGACGATCTCGTCCGGGCCATGGCCCCGCAGGTGAAATACGCGGCAACCCTTGCGCTGATCGATCAGGATCTCGAACGCCTGCAAAGGCGCTTCCGTACTCTTGCACAGGCCTCTGCGGCATCGCCGCAGGAGCGTCAGGCCTGGTCATCGCTGCAACAGCTCGTCATGGCCGCCATCGGCGCCCTGCGCAGCCGCGAGCTGATCAAGGTCGGCGAACACCAGAGCAACTATCGCCGCCTCCGCCAGGAAATCGACGCCGATCCGCCCCGTTATGTGAACACGGCGCTGGCGGAGGTCGAGGATGCCGTGCGCAGCAGGGGCGACCTCTTTTCGCTCCGCTACTCCGAACTTGCGGCGAAGCTGGATGCGGAAAACGCGCTTTTCCGCATCCGTACGGAAGTCGCCCAGGTGAACGCCTATGCGCTGCAGAAGGTCACGGACGCCAAGGTGAGACTGCAGGCATCGCGTGAGCGGACAACCACGAGCATCACCTTCGCCAAGGCCGTGATCGTGGTGCTCACCGCGATCAGCATGATCGTCGCCGCGGTCTCGGCCCTGTTCGTTTCACGATATGTGACCGCAAATCTTCACCGGATCACCGATGTCATGCGGCGTCTGGCCGCCGGCGACCTGAAGGCGCGGCTTCCGAAGAAAAGCAGTTCTTCGGACGAAATCGGGCAATTGTCCGAAGCGTTCCGAAAGTTCCGCTCCAACGCCCTGCGCCTGGAACGCAAGACCAGGGAGGTCTGGCAGCGCAACGAGCTTTTCATCACGGTGTTTCAGAACATCAGCGACGGTGTCGCCGTGTTGTCACCCACGGGGCAGATCCTGGCGGAGAACAGCCGGGTACGCGAACTTCTGAGGCTGGAGCCGGCCCGCGAGGACGGCCGCCTCACGCTGCATGAGCTGATCGGGAAATCCGCCTTCCAGCGGCGCGCGAACGAGAACGACCGCGCAGGCTTCGGCGAATATGCCGATGCCTCCGGGCACGTTCTGGAAGTCCGCCAGTCTCCGCTGCCCGACGGCGGTTCCGTGTGGCTGTTTTCGGAGACCACCGAACGCAAGCGCATCGATGAACGCCTTGAGGAAATCCGGCGCGTGGAAAGCCTGGGCAAGGTTACCGGCGAAGTGGCGCATGACTTCGGCAACATCCTGTCCACCATTTCCGGCAATCTGCACATGCTGGAAGGCGAGTTGTCGCCAAAAGCGTCGGTCCTGCGCGCCCGCATCAACGATGCGGTCGAACTCGGCGTGTCGCTGATCGAACGCCTGCTGGCCTTCGCCCGCAAGCAGCATCTGGAGCCGCAACAGACCGATATCGCCGCCATCGCCGAAGGAATGGAGGATCTTCTGTCCATGGCGCTGCCGGAAACGGTTGCGCTGTCCATCGCATGCGATGACGGGCCGATGTTTGCCCGCATCGACCCGGGACAGCTGGAAAGCGCCATCCTGAACCTTTGCGTCAATGCAGGCCAGGCGATCAAGGTTCGCGGCGAGATCGAGATCGGCGTCGCCAGACAGGCGGACGGGAGGATTGCGCTTTCCGTCAGGGACGACGGCTGCGGGATGGACATGGACACCCTCCGGCAGGCCGCCGAACCGTTTTTCACCGCCCGCTCCGATGGCGAAGGGACGGGTCTTGGTTTGTCCATGGTGCATGGGTTCGTGCATCAGTCCGGCGGCTCGATCAGGATCGACTCCACCCCCGGACAGGGAACCTGCGTCACCCTGCTGTTTCCGGAGCAGACCGCCCCTTGCGAAGAACGCCCCCGCCCTTCCCTTAAGGAGCAGGTGCTTGTTGTCGATGACGACGTGACGTCGGCCGGGGCAATCACCAGGCTCATGGAAGGTTTCGGCTATTCGGTGGTCACCGCGCATTCGTTCAACGATGCAATGGTTCAGGTCCGGTCCGACATGCCGCTTTCGGCCGTCATAACAGATCTGCAACTCGACGACGGACATTCCGGCTGGTCGCTCGTGCAGGAGGCGCTAGAAACGCGCCAGGGCTGCAGGGTCGTGGCTGTTTCCGGGCACCTGCCGGACAAGGATCCGGTTGCATATGCTTATCGCGACCGGTTCGCCAAACTCCCGAAGCCGGTTACCGCTGAAGCCCTTGGAGGGCATCTGGGTATCGGCTGCGAAATTTCTTCAAGCTGACCGGAATGCTTGGACTGTCGTTTAGACGAAGACGCGAGCCAGGGCCGCAACGGCCAAGGCGGTCGCGGCGCGCTTGGGGCCTGCGAACTCGGATGCCGCCTGCCCGGGAACCATCAATATGACCCGATTGAGATCGGACGCGTCGAGGTGATCCAGATCGGCGGATTTCGCAGCTTCTTCGGCGGAAAAACGGATTTCGTCGAGCATTTTCACCAGCCCCTGCCAGATATGCAGCGGCGGCGCTTCACTCGTATTGCACCAGCGAACAATATCATCTTCCGATACATTCAACGCCGCTGCAGCCTCTTCGGAACTGAGGCCAATATAGCTCATCATATCGCTGAAATTGCTCATTAATTTTCCCAGACGCCTATGCGTCACCGACATTCAAAAAACTATATTGCACTGCAATATGGCAAATTTCCAGCCCTTTACAAGAATTAAGTTAACTCCTGCACCGGCAAACGAGCGGTGCGTGGCCGGAACCCGCGATTCTCGCGCATCGTCCCGGCATTTCTGCCAAGGACCTGTTCGGTCAATGTCTGAAGGGAGCTGTTGGTTCCACCAATCACATGAAATACCTGAATAAAATCGATATCGGTGGAAAACGGATGCCGGCCCGATTGTCCGGTTCGGTTAATGATACGTTTACGGGAGCAAATCAACCTGACTTTTCGCGTGCCGCCGGACCTCTGAATGAAGTTCAAGGGAAAATCCTTCATCGCAATCGTTCTGACACCTGAACCGCCCTTTCCGGACTGGTTCAAGGAGATCGATCGCATAATTGCGCGCTCGCCCGGGTTTTTCATCGACCGGCCCATCATTCTGGATGTGCGCGGCAGCAAGATCCCGATCGATGAACTTGAAGAGCTGCTC
Source organism: uncultured Roseibium sp. (assembly GCF_947496995.1). Lineage (GTDB taxonomy): Bacteria > Pseudomonadota > Alphaproteobacteria > Rhizobiales > Stappiaceae > Roseibium. Next base: position 1,551,708 of record NZ_CANMFD010000001.1, on the reverse strand, counting down.
GCGGGCCTGACGGAAAGATCCGTCCGGGTGATGGGCATCGACGGGGTTGCCGGAACCCGGCTGAAACCCGGCATGCCGCCGAGCTTTTCCGGCGGCCGCCTGGCTTCGGATGTGGACGTCCCCGACCCTTCGGGCGAAGCGGACAAAAAGAGCAACGGCACATCGGAAACCGTTTCGGGGGGTAAGACATCTGCCAAGGGTGACGGAAAACCGGAAAAACCCGGCTCCGAAGCTCCAAAAACAAACGGCAAGTCCAAAGGCGACGGTGGCGAAACGGACAGCGACACGCTCTCCGGACCGACAGGTCTCGCGGACGGGTCGTCCATCGTCATCACCGAACCGGTCCGTTCGGGACAGAGCATTCTGCATCCAGATGGCGACGTGACGGTGATCGGCTCCGTAAGTTCCGGCGCGGAGATCATCGCCGGAGGTTCGATCCACGTTTACGGCGCCTTGCGCGGTCGGGCGCTTGCCGGGGTTTCGGGCAAGGACAGCGCCCGCATCTTCTGCTCGAAGCTGGATGCGGAACTTGTCTCCATAAACGGCCTTTACAAGGTCGCTGACGATTTTGACGGAACGCTTCGCAACGCGCCGGCGCAAATCCGGTTCGAAAACGAAACGCTGGTCTTCGAAGAACTGACTTAACACCGCGCCGGTTTTCCGGAAGGGGCCGGCGGCGACAACAAAAACAGGACAGACACATGAGCAACGCCACAGTCGTCGTGGTCACGTCAGGCAAGGGAGGCGTGGGCAAAACCACCTCCACCGCCGCCATTGCCTCGGCGCTTGCCAAGGAAGGCTATCAGGTCTGCGCGGTCGATTTCGACGTCGGTCTGCGCAATCTCGACTTGATCATGGGCGCCGAGCGACGGGTCGTGTTCGACCTGGTCAATGTGGTGCGCGGTGAAGCCTCCATCAAACAGGCTCTGGTGCGCGACAAGAAGCTCGACAATCTGTTTTTGCTGCCTGCCTCGCAGACCCGCGACAAGGATGCCCTGACCGAAGAAGGCGTCGCCAGCGTCATCAACGAGTTGCGCATGTATTTCGACTGGGTGATCTGTGACAGCCCTGCCGGCATCGAGCGCGGTGCGACGCTTGCCATGCGATACGCCGACGAGGCGATCATCGTCTCCAACCCGGAAGTTTCTTCGGTGCGTGACTGCGACCGGATCATCGGCCTGCTGGACGCCAAGACAAAGCTTGCCGAAAGCGGCGAACGCATGCCCAAGCATCTGCTTATCACCCGTTACGACGTCGAGCGCGCGAAGGCCGGCGACATGCTGGCGACCGACGATGTCGTGGATATTCTCTCCGTACCGCTGATCGGGGTCGTTCCGGAAAGCAAGGACGTTCTGAAAGCTTCGAACGTCGGTGTGCCGGTTACCGTGTCGGACGAAAACTCCCCGGCCGCGAAGGCCTATACGGAGGCGACCCGTCGGCTTCTGGGCGAGAATATTCCGGTGACCATTCCCGAAGAGAAGAAGAGCCTGCTCGGCAAATTCTTCAAAGGGAGGGCCGCATGAATATCCTGAGCTTCTTCGGCAAAAGGGATGAGAGCGCTTCGGTTGCCAAAAACCGTCTGCAGATCCTCTTGGCTCACGAACGGGCGGATGACGGTTCCGACGCGTTGCTGATTTCAAGCCTGAGGGAAGACATCCTCGCCGTGGTCGCCAAGCGCGTCGACATCGACCCGGATTCTGTGCGGCTCGAAATGGACCGGACGGGCGATGTCACCACGCTGGGGATCGACATCGAACTGCCCGCCGCGCGGGCATCCTGAGCGGTCAAAACCGCCGGACGCGCTGCCTGTCCGCTTGCGGCTGAACGCAGGGTGATCCGGCACGCTGAAATCAACCGACCGACAGCTCTCGAATCTCTTTCGATTGGAAGGGCTGTCGGCCGGGTTCACGTGCCCGGCGCAGGCTTGTCAGCGCCGCCCTCCTGACGGGCAGGGGCTGACCTTCAGAAATCGAACACGCCCTTCTCATTCGAAAGACATTCGTTGGCGGCTTTTGGTAAAATCCAGCCAGAGAATGGCTGCTGCGAGGCAGGGAACGATTGAAGCAAACGTCAGTGCGAGCAGAGTGCCCTGTGTCCCGAACCGATCGATGAGAACGGATCCGATCAGAGGTGCTACGGCGGCCGCTATCAGCATCGGCATCGCCAGACGTCCCATCATGCGCGGGTAATCCTCCGCCCCGAAGGCGACGAGCGGTAGCGCTCCGCGTGCGATCGACCAGAGCCCGTTGCCTGCGCCATAGGCCAGAAGAGCCACCGCTGCGGGAATGCCCATCAGCAGGCCGGCAAAACCGAAGAAAACGAACGCGGTGGCAGCGATCATCGTCCAGACCGGATGGTGCCGTTCTCTGCCGAGCATCTCCAGAACACGTGCGCCGACTTGCGCCGGGCCGATCAGGGTTCCCAAGCCGACAGCGACAGCAAGTGCATACCCTTGTGCGGTCAAGATCGTGATGAGATGGACGGACCAGATCGAGGCAACCATGGCAAGCACCGTCCCGGCGGCCGCAATACACCAGAACCGCAACCGGAATGTGTTGCCGACGTTGCCGGCACCCGGTTCGGAGGGGAGGTCCCTTACAGGATCGTCTTGCTTGTCCGGCACTGCAAACCAGCACATGGGCGCCGTGATCAACAGGTGAACGAGCGCATAGACCAAGCAGGTAGCCCTCCAGCCGTAGCTTTCGACCAGAAAGGCCGAGATTGGCCAGCAAACGGTGCTGGCGAACCCGCCCCAGAGTGTCAGGACCGTGATTGCCGACCGGGCGTCGCGCCGGTAGAGGCGACCAAGGGTGGAAAAAGCCGCGTCATACAGGCCCGCCGACATGCCCAAGCCGATAAGGCACCAGGCCGCGAAGTAGGTCGGCAAGTTCGTGGCAAAGCCCAGCAAGGCAAGCCCGCAAGCAAGCAAGAGCATGCCCGCGGCCATGACCCGCCGTCCCCCTTCTGCCTGAATCAGACGGCCCACTTTCCTTGCGAACATCCCGGAAACGAGCAGGCCGAGCGAAATCCCTCCCGTGATCGCCGCGGAGCTCCAGCCGGTGTCCCGGGCCATCGGGGCGGCGAGAACAGCCAGCAGGTAGAACGAGCTGCCCCAGGCAAAGATCTCGACAATACCGAGTACGGAAATCGTGCGCGCCCGCTCGTTCCCGATCATGCCGGAACGGGCTCTGCGAGCTGATCGGCCGTGCCACAGCCGCATCCGGCTTGCCCCTCGGCCTTCGCCTGTTCGTCCTTCAGGCAACAGGCATCGTCATTTTTCAGCGGCGCTCCGCCACAACAACCGGTTTCCCCGGCTGGTTCGGTTTCAGCACCACCCCCGCAGCAACTGCCGCTGCTGTCCACCGGATCGCTCTTGCAGACACCGGTTTCCGGCAACTCGAGATGAACTTCACGAGCCGCAAGATGATCACCGGCGAGTTCGGCAACAACCGAGCGCACCTGCTCGTATCCGGTTGTCATGAGGAAGGTCGGGGCCCGCCCGTAGCTTTTGGATCCCACAATATAAAAATCCTTCTCCGGATGCGTGAGTTCGGTGACGCCATGCGGACGCACGGTTCCGCATGAATGCAGGTTCGGATCGATCAACGGCGCCAGCGCAGGCGTTGCCTCCACCGCAGGATCAAGGGACAGGCGCAATTCACTCAAGATAGATAGATCCGGACGGAACCCGGTCGCAACGATTATTCTGTCCACCCCGATTTCGACCGTTTGCTCCCCGTGAAGCGCATCCACGAACATCGTCTCTTCCAAATTGCGGATACGCCGGATCGAAAAGGGAGATTTCAGATCCACGCGCCCCGCGCGTATGGCTTCGACAGCGCGCAAACCCAGCCTGCCTCGGCCCGGCAACTCATCGTTCAGCCCGCCTCCGAGCAGTCTGGAAATGCCGCCTGCCCGGGTTGCCCAGGTTACCCGCGTCTGCGGGGCTTCTTCCTGTAGGTCGACCAGATCGAGCACCGCATTGATAGCCGAGTGTCCCGCTCCGACCACGAGCGTGTGCCTGCCCTCGTAACGCTGCCGCACCTCTCCCTTAACATCGGGAATGCCATAGGCGATGTTGCAGATGTTTTCCGGCTCACCCTCGACGGCAAGACCGTCCACACCTATCGGGTTCGGCTTTATCCAGGTGCCGGATGCGTCGATGACGGCACTCACCAGCTCCCGGTGGCGGCTGCCGTTCCGGTCACGCCAGACAACAACAAAGGGACTTTCCCCCCTCCCTTCGGAAGCAAGTTTCGACCGATCCTTCCTGCTGACCGAAACAACTTCCGCCCTCAGATTCACATGCCGCGCGATGCCGGGGTGGGCTGCCAGCGGAGCCAGATAGTCCCGGATCAGTTCGCCTCCGGTCGGCAGGTGGTCGGCGTCCGGGGCCTGCCAACCGCTGCTTTCCAGCAAGGCGCGTGCCGATGCATCGATGTTGTAGCGCCAGGGAGAAAACACGCGAACGTGGGACCATCTGGAAACCGATGCGCCGGCAATCGCGCCAAGCTCGAATACCATTGGGGTCATGCCCCGTTCGACAAGCCGTGCAGCTGCAGCAAGGCCGACAGGACCTGCGCCGATCACGGCAACAGGAAGTGATTTCCCCTGAGTCATTTCACTCTCCTTCTGTATTTCCGGAATAATGGAAATAAAAGACAAAAAAGTCAGCAGCGGCCCGGTGGTGTCGAAAGATCCTCATGGGTGGATGGGCCGCATCCACCTTCATCCGCGCAGCATTCGTCCGAAAGAAAGCCGATCAGCGCCGACATGGCCGGATACTCCGCGTGACAGATCAGGCTTGTCCCGGACCGCTCCTGCCGCACCAGCCCTGTGTCGATCAACCGCTTGAGATGATGCGACAAGGTTGATCCGGCGATTTCCATGCGCTCCTGAAGACTTCCGACAGTCATTCCGCCACGTCCGGCCCTGACCAGAGTGCGGTAGATCTGCAGTCTCGTCCGATTGCCTAAGGCTTCAAGTTGCCGGGATACTATTTCTATATTCATGGAAATAAATTTGGTCATCCGGACGTTTCTGTCAAGCGCTATTTCGAATTTTGTCGAAATAGCGCTTTATCCAGGTGTCCGGGTGATGGGGGCAGAACGCTCCGCCATGCTATCAATGGCACGGCCCCGGGGAGGGCTTCCCCGCTGCGATCGTTCCGTTTTGCGGCGGTTAAGCCTCGTAGACGATCTCGCGCGTCTCGCGGAATTTCACGTCCGGGAATTTCTCGGTGATATGGCCGATTTCCCAGGCGTTCTTGAACAGGAACACCGGTTTGTCGTCGCGGTCGTTGGCGATCGACATGCGGTGGCCTTCAATCATTTTCTGAAGGGTCTGGTTGTCGGTCTCGATCCAGCGTGCGGTGGTATAGGGCACGGTTTCAAAGCCGATCTCGGTGCCGTATTCGGCGTTCAGCCGGTCGACCACCACATCGAGCTGCAGCGCGCCGACGACGCCGACGATCCAGTTCGACCCCAGATCCGGCTTGAAGATCTGCACGAGGCCTTCCTCGGCCAGGTCCTGCAGGCCCTGACGCATCTGTTTAACGCGCATGGTGTCTGCAAGACGTACCCGGCGCAGGATTTCCGGCGCGAAGGCCGGCAGGCCGGTGACGTGGATATTCTCGCCCTCCGTCAGCGTGTCGCCGACACGAAGCTGGCCGTGGTTGGGCACGCCGATGACATCGCCCGGATAGGCAAGGTCGGCGATCTCGCGCTCCTCGGCAAAGAAGAATATCGGCGCGGTGACCGCGATCTGTTTGCCGGCGCGCACGTGTTTCAGCTTCATGCCCCGCTTGAAGGTGCCCGAGCACAGGCGCAGGAAGGCAATCCGGTCGCGGTGTTTCGGGTCCATGTTGGCCTGGACCTTGAAGACAAAGCCGGTGACCTTGTCCTCGCCCGGCATGATCGTGCGGCCGCCGGTGGCCGGCTGGGAATGCGGCGGCGGTGCGAATTCGGCGATGAAATCGAGCAGTTCCTCGATACCGTAGTCGCGCAGCGCCGAGCCGAAGAAGACCGGCGTCAGGTGGCCTTCCAGGAAGCTTTCCCGGTCGAATTCGGCATAACCTTCCGCACCGAGTTCAACGTTTTCCTCAAGTTCGTTCAGAACCCGGTCGAAGACCGTGCCGGTCAGGATCTCGTCGTCCAGGCCCGAAACGTCCTTTGTCTGGGTGTAGGCCCCTCCCCGCTCGCCGGCGGAGGTGTGGAATTTCTTCTTCTGCCAGTCGTAGACGCCGAAGAAGTCGGAGCCCATGCCGACCGGCCAGGTCTGCGGGCTGACGTCCAGCGCCAGCGCTTCCTGCACCTCGTCGAGGATTTCCAGGGCATGGCGGCCTTCGCGGTCGATCTTGTTGACGAAGGTGATGATCGGGATGTCGCGCAGGCGGCAGACCTCGAACAGCTTGCGGGTCTGGGTCTCGATACCCTTGGCGGCGTCGATCACCATGACAGCGGCATCGACGGCGGTCAGGGTGCGATAGGTGTCCTCGGAAAAGTCCTCGTGGCCCGGCGTGTCGAGCAGATTGTAGATGATGCCGCGGCGCTCGAAGGTCATGACGGAGGAGGACACGGAGATGCCGCGTTCCTGCTCGATCTTCATCCAGTCGGAGCGGGCGCGGCGACGTTCCCCGCGGGCACGCACCTGACCGGCGGCCCGGATCGCGCCGCCCGACAGCAGCAGCTTTTCCGTCAGCGTGGTCTTGCCGGCGTCCGGGTGGGAAATGATCGCGAAGGTGCGCCGGGCTTGATAGGGCGCCGCGCCGTTGAGGCTCGTCATGAAGGTCTCCTGGTCCGCTGATCCTGAAGAGCTGCGCAAACGCGACGGTTGGAACCGGGGCGCACCTTCAATCTTCATGGCCGGACGGATTGATGTATCGTTGGCGCAAGGTCATAGAGAGAATCAGGCGAAATTTCCAGCATAGAATCGCCGGTGCCCCTTTCCGCAGCAAGGAGTCCACCTTGAGCCACCGTAAATGCCTGATCATCGGCCTCGTGATGATCGCCGCAACCGCCGCCATTCTGCTGGCGATGGGGCGGATCCCGATCTGCGACTGCGGCTATGTGCTGTTCTGGACACCGGCCGACGATCTTGCCGGCTCGTCCCAGCACATTGCCGACTGGTACACGTTCTCGCACATCATCCACGGGTTTCTGTTCTATTGGTTCCTGTGGCTGCTGTTCCGGCGCAGCAGCGTGTGCGAACGGGCTCTTGGCGCGATCTTCATAGAAGCCGTCTGGGAGCTCTTCGAAAACAGCCCGTGGATCATCGACCGCTACCGGGAGGCGACGATTGCGGTCGGCTATACCGGCGACAGCGTTCTGAACTCGGTTTTCGACATCCTGTGGATGCTTGCCGGCTTCTTCTTCGCCTGGCGCCTGCCGGTCTGGGTGACGGTTCTGACCGGCGTTGTCTTCGAACTGATTGCCCTGTGGGTGATCCGGGACAATCTCACGCTGAACGTCCTGATGCTGGTCTACCCGATCGAGGCGATCAAGGTCTGGCAGGGCGGATGACCGTGACGCTCCAGGAGCGCAGACCGGTCTTTTGAACGTCCGCGCCCCAGTTGGTCACAGATGGAAGAGCTTGTGCTTCTTCAACAGCTCGATCAGCACTTCGCGTGCGTCCTGCCGGTGGCTTCTGTGGCTTTCGCGGGCCAGCGCCGCGTCGCCCTTGCAGATGGCATCGAAAACCGCCCGGTGATCGGCGTTGGATTTCACCGGCAGAGGCCGGATGTAGAGCGTCATCGCACGGGCTCGGCGGACCTGATTGGACATCATCGAGACAATCGACTGGACGCGCGAGTTTCCACCGAGGCGCACCAGTTCGTCGTGGAAGGCGTTATCGGCGACCGCCCAGGCTTCCCGGTCCTCGCGGACCAGCGCTTCCTCCATGGCCTCGATCGCCTGTTTGAGCGCTCCGAGGTCCTTGTCGGCATATCCCGCCTTCGCAGCTTCTTCTGCCGCCAGGCTCTCGAGTTCGGTCAGGACAGCGTAGATCTCTTCCATGTCCTTGAGCGACAGGGTCGCGATCCGGACGCCCTTGCGCGGGCGTACTTCCAGAAGCCCCTGCTGCGCCAGCATGAGCGTTGCCTCGCGCACGGGAGTGCGGGACATGCCGAGCCGGTCGGCCAGCTCACTCTCCAGGTGATCGGACCCCGCGGCCAGCTCGCCGTCGAAAATCAACTGGCGGATCTGCTCCATCGCCTGCGTGGTGATCGTTTTGGGTTTCTGTGCCTCAAGCACTGTCAAACTCCCGGATTTTCTGTCCCAGCCGATCCGAGTCGTAAATCGCCTGTTCGATCGCGATAACCTTGAGATAGTCGCGTGCCTTGTTCTCCAACGGCTTTCCGTCCAGAAGGCCGTCGATCACATGGTTTATCAGATTCCCGACACAGTCACCGCCAAAGCCTTGCCACTGCCTTGCGGCCAGCAGGACCTTTTCCTGCTGTTCGCCGAAGGCCCGCAGGCGCACCGAACCGTCGCCTGAAAGCGTGATCGTTCCCTGCGTGCCTTCCACCAGAGCTTCCCCGAGGGTCGTGCGGCAGTTCTCCGCCGCGTGGTCCAGCAGACGGTTGCCGTCGAACAGGGCCCGGACCCCACCCGCATAGTCGAAGACAAAATAGCCGGCGTCCTCTCCCTCGATCACGGGGTTCAGCCTGCGCAGATCCGCATAGACCGCCTCAGGTTCCCCGAGCAGGTAGCGGAAGGTGTCGATCCAGTGAACGCCTGTCTCGTGGATCAGAAGCCGCGGCATCTCCTGGAAATAGGGCTGGCGGTCGAGATAGGCGCGCGGCCCCTGCCCGTCCCCGGTCCGGAGCCGGAAGGTGAGCTGCAGCAGATCGCCAAGCAGGTTGCTCTCCAGGGCCTGCCGGATGGTGCGGTACCACGGCTGGAAGCGGAAGTTCTCATGGATGACAAGCGTGACGCCGGAGGCTTCGGCCAGATCCGTGGCTTTCGTGGCTTCCTCCAGTGAGGTGCAGAAGGGCTTCTGGCAGATGATGGCCTTCACGCCCCCGGCAATCGCCCGCTCAATTGCGTCAAAATGGGTTGGCGGCGGGGTGATGATGTCCAGCAGGTCGGGCTTCGCCGTTTCCAGCATGGTGTCCAGGTCGCCGAAAGCTGCCAGGCCGGTGGCTTCGGCCTTCTCCTGATCCCTGTCACAGGCACCAACGAGATGGGCGCGCGTGACCCGGCGCCAGGCTTCGTAATGAAACTGCGCGAAATAACCGGCCCCCAGACAGGCAACCCGCATGGCTTTCGAGCCTTCGTTCATGGACTTCATCCTCCCAGTCCTCCTGCCAACGCCCCTGCCACTCGTACGGGCAGCCTGTTCGAGACAGCAATTGCGTTGCTGGATTTTTGATAGTCGACATTACCGTCGTTGACAAGGGATTGGTTTGCGTATACGTAATTCAATGTTTAAATCAATACGGCCTTTTTTCCGAAGCCGCCGTGGGAGGAGATTGATATGTTAGACGAGAGAACCCTGAGCCGCCTGGCCTTGAGCACCGCCATCCTGGTGGCCGGCATGAGCAGCGCATGGGCCGTGGAAACCCTTCGTTTCAGCCATACGGACAATCCGGGCGGATCGCGCCAGGCCGCAGCTGAACTTTTTGCGGAAAAGGTCGCGGAATATACGGACGGGCGCTATGAAGTGCAGGTCTTCCCGTCAGGCCAGATCGCCAACGACCCGAAAGCCATCGAACTGCTGCAGCTCGGCGGCATCGATTTCACCGTATCGGCAACAGGCAGCTACGCGACCCATCTGCCGAGCCTCAACCTGACTGCCATGCCCTTCCTGGTCGACACCTATGAGCAGGGCTGGGAACTCTATGACAATTCGGACTGGCTGCAGGGCGAATTCGCCAAGCTGCCGGAAAAGGGCTTCCGGGTCCTGTCGACGTGGGAAGCCGGTTTCCGCAGTTTCACGACCAACGAACCGCTGAATTCTCCGGAAGACGCCAAATCCATGAAAATGCGCGTTTTCCCGAATGACATGATCCGCTGGTCCATGGACGCAATCGGCTTTCAGACCGTCGTCATGCCGATCACCGAGGTCTATCTTTCCATCCAGCAGGGCATCGTGAACGGCCAGGAAAACCCGGTCGACACGATCAAGTCGCTGCGGTTTTACGAAGTCGCGCCCTACATCACCCTGACGCGTCACGTTTACAGCCCCCTGCCCCTGACGGTGGCCGAGAAAACCTGGCAGTCGTTTTCCGATGAAGACAGGGAAGCCGTGATGAAGGCCGCGGTCGAATCCGCTGCGTTCAGCCGCAACCTGGTCAAGAGTTCGGTGGAAAGCCAGCTCGCCGAAATGCAGGAAGACGGCGCGACGGTGAGCGTGCCCGAAATCGGTCCGTTCCGCGATGCGGTGCAATCGGTCTATGGCAAGGCCAAGGACGTTTACGGCGCAGAAGCCGTCGACGAGATCCTGGCCGATGCCGCAGCCATCCGCGAAAAGCTGCCGGCCAAGAACTGATCAGTGACTTGAGTTAAATCCGGCCGGAACCCGGGCACTTTTTGCTGCGGTTCCGGCCCTATCCTCAAAATTATGAGAAGTCCCTTGGATTACCGTGATCATTATCCGGCCGCTTTGCGCTGGCTCAGTCACCTGGTCGACACCTGCCTGGTGCTCGGTGGTTTTTCGATTGTCGCCCTGGTCTTCTGCAACGCGTCTCTGCGGGGCTTTGCCGGGTTCGATCTGGCCTGGTCCCTGGAGGTCACCAGCTTCCTGCTGCTGTGGAGCACCTTTATCGGCTGCGCCGGAGCGGTGGCGCGCGGCGCACACATGCGCGTAACGGAAATTGTCGAGAAACTCTTCCCGCGCACGGCCCAGCGCTTGCTGTCCATCGCAATCGACCTGATCATCGTCGTGCTGCTGATCAGCCTGATCTTCACCGGCTACAACATCTCGGCCCATACCTGGGCGCAGAAGACGACGGTGCTCTACTGGCCGGTCGGTCTCCTGTACGCCTCCATGCCGGTCGGCATGGGCCTCAGCCTGATTTTCCATCTCTTCAACATGGTGTTCGACATGAGGAACCCGGTGGTTCCGCATGCAATCCACACCGACGGCGGCGAGACACTGACATGATCCTGCTTTTCGTTGTTGCGGTCTTCCTGACCACCATCTTTCTCGGTGTCCCCCTGGTCTGGGCGATCCTGATCACCGCCGTTCTGCCGATCCTGGTCTTCGATCTCGGCTATCCGCTGCAGGCGCTGTATCTGAATTTCATCGGCGGGGTCGAACCCAACCACTTCCTGGCGATCCCGCTGTTTATCGTTGCCGGCGAAATGATGAGCCGCGGCGGTGTCGGCCTGCGCATCATCGGTTTTGCCCGCGCGGCCTTCGGTTTCATGGCCGGCGGGCTCGGCATGGTCGTCGTCGGCGCCTCGATGATCTTCGGCGGCATATCCGGATCGGCAATCGCCGACTCGGCCGCCATCGGCTCGGTGATGATCAAGAACATGTCCCGCGAGGGCTACAATACGGCCTTCGCCGCCGGGCTTGTTGCCGCCGCCGGAACGATCGGCATCATCATCCCGCCGTCCATTCCCATGCTGATCTACGGGTTTGTCGGCAACGTCTCCGTCGCGGACCTGTTCCTGGGCGGCATGGTTCCCGGGCTTCTCTTCGGAGCCTTGTTCATGGCGGTCTGCTACTATGTCGGCAAGACTACCAAATGCGACCCGGGCGGCCGCAGGACGAGCATGAAGGAACTGACATCCTCCTTTATCGGCACGGCTCCTGCCCTCTTCATGCCGGTCCTGATCCTCGGCGGCATTTTCACCGGCTGGGTCACCCCGACGGAATCCGCCGCGCTGGCGGTCGTCTACGGTCTGTTCGTCACGACCGTCATCTATGGGGATTTTCATCTCAGGGACCTGCCGCGCCTCTTGGTCGATTCCTTCATCACCAGCGCGGTTGTCATGGTGGTGATCGGTGCGACGACCGTGCTCGGCTGGCTGATCACCCTGGAACAGATGCCGCAAATTCTCGTCGGCTTCGTCCAGGACTATTCGTCCGGTCCCTGGATGTTCCTGCTGATGGTCAACATCGTGCTTCTGGTTCTCGGTCTTGTTCTCGACCCGGTGCCGGCCATTCTCCTGACCGCTCCCCTGTTCCTGCCGACGGCCCAGGTTTTCGGTGTCGACCCGGTCCATCTCGGGGTGATCATGACCTGCAATGTCGCCGTCGGCCTGTTCACGCCGCCGGTTGGCGCGACGCTCTATGTCGCCTCGCGGATTTCCGGTGTCGGCGTCCTGTCCATCGCGCGCAAGATGGCGCCTCTTTATGTCGCCGCCATCGTCGCCCTGCTTGCGGTGACTTACATCCCCGCCGTTTCGATGGGTATGGTGCATCTGTTCCGCTAGATCATAGCCCCTCCGGCCGGCAGAGGCCGGAGGTTCGCAAGCAATTGAATTCAAAGTGTCAATGTCACCTGCAGCCGACAAGCGCGGAAGACACCCAGGGAGAGGAAAGAATGTTCGCAGTCACCGTAGTGTTCGAGATCCACGATGGCCAATTCGAGACCTTCATGCCTCTCATGATTGCCAACGCACAGGCATCTCTGAAGCAGGAGCCCGGATGCAGCCGGTTCGACGTATGCACCGATCCGGAAAGACCCGGCGAGGTCTTTCTCTACGAGCTTTATGACGATGAGGCCGCCTTCAAGGCCCATCTTGATACCCCGCATTTCAAGGAATTCGACAAGACCGGCGGCCCCATGATCGCAGGCAAGACCCTGCGCACCTACGCACAGGTGGCTTCATGACGCCCTGGGAAGTCTTCGCGGTCAAATACGCCGACAGGAACGCCCGGACGCGCAAGGACAGTTTTCTGTTCGACGACAATCACGACCAGCCGCACGAGATGAACTATTTCATCTGGGTGCTGCGCCGGGACGACGAAATCCTGATGGTCGACACAGGCTACGACCGGGAAGAAGGCGACCGGCGCGGCCGGCCCGTGCGGATGGAACCGGCCGAAGCGCTGGCGCCGCTGGGAATCGCGCCCGAAGATGTCTCGACCGTCATCGTCACCCACCTGCATTACGACCACGCGGGCGGGCTCAGGCACTTCCCCAATGCGACCATCCATCTGCAGGCCGCCGAAATGGCCTATGCCACCGGCCCCTGCATGTGCCACGGCACCCTACAGGCGCCGTTTACGGCGGATCATGTCTGCGAGGCGGTGCAGCGGCTTTATTCCGGCAAGCTGGTCTTTCACGAGGGCGAAGGCGAAGTCCGCGAAGGCGTGACGGTGCATTGCATCGGCGGCCACAGCAGAGGCCTTCAGGCGGTGCGTGTTCTCACGGATGCGGGCTGGATGTGCCTGGCCTCCGATGCTGCGCACTATTACGAGAACTTCCTGGAAGCCAAGCCTTTTCCGATTGTCGTCGATCTTCAGGAGATGCTGGAGGGCTTCAGCACGATCCGCAGGCTGGCAAGTTCCGACAAGCTTGTCATTCCGGGCCATGACCCGCTTGTGCGCAGGTTTTTCCCGGCAGAGGGAGCAGACCACATCATTCGCCTCGACCGCGGCCCCCTGAAGGAGCCCGGCACATGAAATTCGGCATCACCGCCGCCTCTTGCCTCAACCGGCATCAGTTGACGCGATCCTTGAATATTTTGACGTTGAATGGACTTAAGGAATGGCACTCATGAAAATTGCCCTGATCAAAGGCGACGGCATCGGCGTCGATGTGGCGGAGGCAACTATCGCCGTCGTCGAGGCAGCTCTTCAGAGCGCCGGTGAACCCCTGCCCGTTTACGACGCGATCCATGCGGGTGCAGGATACTTCAAGGAAACCGGTTTGGATATCGAGCCGGACGGGGAAGAGCGGGCGGAAGCCGCCGATGCGATCTTTCTCGGCGCCATCGGACTGCCGTCGATCCGGCACCAGAACGGCACGGAGATCTCACCGCATCTGCGCCTGCGCGACCGCTTCGGGCTTTATGCAGGCGTGCGTCCGGTCAAGGCCTACCCGAACGCGCCACAAAAACTTGCCGACCCAAGGGCGGCGGGCATCGACCTGATCATTCTGAGGGAATCGACCGAAGGCCTGTTCTATTCAGCCGCCGTCCATGACCGCAGCCTGGTTGTCACGGACGACGAGGTGCAGGATGTCCTGCGGATCACCCGCAAGACAACGACCAAGCTGCACAACTTTGCTTTCAACCTTGCGCGCAAGCGCCGGGAACGAGGGAAATCCGGCACCCTGACCTGTGTCGACAAGGCCAATGTCTTCAACTCGATGGCCTTCTTCCGAAAGATATTCGACGAAGTGAAGCAGACCTATCCGGATGTTCCGGTCGGCTATAATTACGTCGATGCGCAAGCGCTCGATCTGGTACGCAAACCCTGGGATTTCGATGTCCTTGTGACGGAAAACATGTTCGGCGACATCCTTTCCGATCTGGCGGGCGGGCTCGTCGGCGGTATGGGCATGGCGGCCTGTGCGGAGATCGGCGACACGACCGGCCTCTTTCAGCCCGCCCATGGCAGCGCACCCGACATCATGGGCCAGGACAAGGCCAATCCGCTGGCGGCGATCCTCAGCGGTGCGCTGATGCTGGACTATCTGGCTGAAAAATTCGACCGGCCGGGGCTTGCCGATGCGGCGGATCTCGTCAACGGCGCCGTGGAGAAAGGTTTTGCGGCAAACCTCCTGCGGCCGATGGAATTTGGCGGAGACATGGGAACGAAAGCGGTCACCAACCAGTTGCTGTCCCTCGTCGCCGATCAGACGTCCACGCGCAGATCGGCCAGCGCCTGAGGAACAGACGGAGCTTACCGGAAGACTACTGCGATTTGCGCGAAACGCCGGAGCAGCTCTCGCGCACGATGAGGTCGCCGTGCAGCAGCAGCGTTTGCGTGGAAAGAGACCGGTTCGCCAGACGGTCGAGAAGGATGTTCATCGCCTTTTCGCCGATGTGATGGCGGGGCTGGCGGATGGTGGTGAGGCCGGGTGTGAAGTTGTTGGCAAAGGGAATGTCGTCAAAGCCGAGCACCGAAAAGTCCTCCGGCACCCGATACCCACGCAGTTGCAGGGCGGAGATCACCCCGATGGCGGTGTTGTCGTTGAAACAGAAAAAGGCAGTCGGCAGGTCGTCCTTGATGAAGAGCCGTTCGACCGCCGCGCGGCCGCTCTCGCTGGAGCCGTCACCCTCGACTCTCCAGTCGCGCAGCCGTTCCGGCGATTCCCCGAGGCCCTTGCGGTAACCGGCATGACGCAGGTCGCTGCGGATGTCCGCCGGTCCGCCAGATATGTAGGTGATCTTTCTGTGACCGAGGGAAATCAGGTATTCGGTCGCGACCTTGGAGGCAGCGACATCGTCGACGCCGACATAACTGATCTCCGCATTGGCGACAGGCCGTTCCGTCGCCACGATGGGCGGCAGGGTCGCCAGCGGTGCCTGCGGCTCACCGGCCACGGGAATGTGCCCGGTCAGCAGCACCAGGCCGTCGGCCATACCGGTCGACAGGAAGCGCAGGTAGTTCTGCTCCAGACCCGTCGTTCCCTCTGTATTGCCGATCAGGACACCGTAGCCCCTGTCGTTGGCGGCTTTTTCAAGCCCTGTCAGGATACCGGCAAAGTTCGGATCGGCAATCGAGGACGCCAGCACCAGAACCATCTGCGAGCGCTGCATGCGCAGGTTCTGCGCCATGGCATTGGCAGTGTAGCCGGTGCGGGCAATTGCGGCGGTGACTTTCTTGCGGGTGCTTTCGGCAACCTTTTCCGGCGAACGCAAGGCCCGGCTGACTGTGGCGATGGACACGCCCGCAAGCTTTGCAACATCTTCAATTGTCGCCGGACGGTCTGCCGGTTCACCCATAATCCACCCTCGCCCATGCTGCGGTGCGGGCGTCATTTAAGTGCATGATTTTCAACACTGTCTAAGCTGTATACCGCCTAATGTGTTTCATGAAAAGGTTTACATTCGTCAATGTAAAGGTTTACACGCCTTATGAAAACGTTTACATTTTGACTGTGGCGCCATTGTGGAAGAGGGCAACGGCGCTTGGGAGGAAACATGCATGCACGCTGAAACGTCCGCTCCGGCGGCGATCATCGAAGCTGTAAACATCAGCAAATCTTTCGGGCCGGTTCCCGTGCTGTTCAGTGTCAGCATGGATGTACGTCCCGGTGAGGTCCATGCGCTGATCGGAGAAAACGGCGCCGGCAAATCCACCCTGATGAAAATTCTTTCCGGGTTTCACGACCCGACCTCCGGCCAGATCCGGCTTGACGGCAAACCGGCCGCCCTCCCCCCGAACGGCGCGGCGGAGAAACTCGGCGTGGTGCTGATCCACCAGGAACTCAATCTTGCCGAACAGCTGACCGTGGAGGAAAATGTCTTTCTCGGCCGGGAGTTGAAGAAAAACGGTTTTCTGGACCGGGCTGCCATGCGGGCAGCCGTCCAGAAACACCTGGATGAAATCGGCCTCGACATTCTTCCGACGGACCGGATTTCCAGCCTGACGATTGCCCAGAAGCAGATGGTCGAAATCGTCAAGGCCGTGAGCCGCAACGCCCGGATCCTGATCATGGACGAGCCGACCGCGGTTCTGACCGAAGAAGAGACCCTGGTGTTCTACCGGCAGGTGGAAAAGCTGAAAAACAGTGGCGTCGGCATCGTCTTCGTGTCGCACAAGCTCAACGAGGTGAAGGCGATTGCCGACCGGGTGACTATCCTGCGCGATGGCCAGTGGATCGACACCCGCTCCTCGCAGGACCTGACGCCGGACATGATGGCGCAGATGATGGTCGGGCGGGAACTCTCCGATCTCTATCCGCCCATGCAGGAGGCCGATGTCGATGCGGAAGTCGTGCTGGCGGTCGATCGTCTTTGCACCGCCGATGTCGACAACGTCAGCTTCAGCCTGCGCAAGGGCGAAATTCTCGGATTTTCCGGCCTGATCGGCGCCGGCAGAACCGCCGTATTCGAGGCCATCTGCGGCCTCGCTCCCATGGAGAGCGGCACAATCAGACTTTTCGGCCGCGACGTTGGCCCCATGACGGTTGCGGAAGCGAGAAACGCAGGTCTTGCGTATCTCACCAAGGACAGGAAAGAAAAAGGACTGCTGCTCAACAAGAAGATGCAGCCGAACCTGACCCTGTTCGCATTGCCGAAGTTCGTGAAGAATTTCACGATAGACCGGAAGGCGGAAGAAGACGCGCTACAGCGCGCGATCCGCCGTTTCGACGTGCGCACCCTCGATCCGGAAATCACGGTCGGCAAGCTCTCCGGCGGCAACCAGCAAAAACTTCTGCTTGCCAAGATCATGGAGTGCGATCCGAAAATCGTCATTATCGACGAGCCGACCCGCGGCATCGACGTGGGCACCAAGCAACAGATCTATCATTTCATCGCCGCGCTTGCCGCCGAAGGCGTTTCCGTTGTCGTGATCTCCTCGGAGATGCCGGAGATCATCGGCATCTGCCACCGGGTCATCGTGATGCGCGAAGGCCATATCACCGGTGTGCTGACGGGCGATCACATCAACGAAAACGAAATCATGCGCTATGCCGCAGGGCTGAAGCGAGAGGAACTCCATTGACCATGACGCGTGCATCCGAGGGCATGGCCGGCAAGAGCCCCAGACGGGTCTCCATCGATCTGAAGACGCTCGGTCCGGCGATTGCATTGCTGCTGCTGTGCATCATCGGGTTTCTGCTGAACCCGGCCTTCATCAGCGAGGGCAACCTCACCAATCTTCTGACCCGCTCTGCCTTCATCGGCATCATCGCCGTCGGCGCGACTTTCGTGATCACCGCGGGCGGTATCGATCTTTCGGTCGGCTCGATGGCAGCCGCCATCGCCGGCGTCATGATCATCGTCATGGACAATGCGGTGGAAACGCTCGGCAGCGGTGTTCCCACCGTGCTGCTGGGCTGCGGCGTTGCCATCATCCTTGGCATCGGCGCAGGCTGGGTCAACGGCGCACTGACGACGAAGGGCAAGATCGAGGCCTTCATCGTCACCCTGGGAACCATGGGGATCTACCGCTCGCTGGTGACTTACTTCGCCGATGGCGGCACGCTTTCGCTGAACTTCGAGGTGCGCGGCACGTACCGGCCCGTCTATTACGACAGTTTTCTCGGCCTCCCCTTCCCTGTCTGGGTGTTTATCGCGGTCGCTATCTGCGGCTGGCTGCTGCTCAACAGGACGGCGTTCGGACGCTATTGCACGGCGATCGGTTCGAACGAGGCGGTGGCGAAATACTCGGCCATCAATGTCGACCGGGTCAAAACGCTCACCTACATCATCCAGGGACTGTGCGTCTCGTTCGCCACGATCATCTATGTTCCACGCCTCGGCTCCGCATCCGCCTCGACCGGCGTGCTCTGGGAACTGGAGGCGATTGCCGCGGTCATCATCGGCGGCACCGTGCTCAAGGGCGGTTACGGACGGATCGGCGGCACCATACTCGGCGCCCTGATCCTGACGACCATCGGCAACATTTTGAACTTCACCGATATGATCTCAAATTACCTGAATGGCACCATGCAGGGTCTGATCATTATCGTTGCGGTTTTTTTACAGCGCAGCGACTGGAAGCTCGGCAAGAGCAAAAAGTCGTAACACGCAACCCATAGAGATCGGGACCCGTCCCCAAATTCAAGAAGAACGGTTCGCACCGGACGGGAGAGGTGCGTCCAGATCACCAGTATTGGAGGAGGAAACAATGCTCATGAGGAAAACTTTAGGCATGATGGCCGTGACCGGGGCACTGGCATTTGCCGGATCCGCGGTCGCACAGGACACCATCAAGATCGGCGTCAGCTATCCGACCCCGACCCATGCGTGGGCGGCCGGCATGAACTGGCACGCGGAGCAGGCTGAAAAGCGTCTGGAAGAGCTTTATCCGGATGTGGACCTGATCCTGGTCAATTCACCGGATCCGGGTGCGCAGGCCAGCGCGCTGGAAGATCTTGTCTCGGTCCATCAGATCGACGCGCTGGTTGTGCTGCCGTTCGAATCCGAGCCGCTCACCGACCCGGTGCTCAACGTCAAGAAATCCGGTGCCTGGATCACCGTGGTGGACCGCGGCCTCAGCCAGCCGGGCATCGAGGACCTTTATGTCGCCGGCAACAATCCGGAACTGGGACGGGTCTCCGCCCAGTACATGAAGACCCGTCTGAAGGATGGCGACAACATCGTTATCCTGCGCGGCATTCCGACCGTGATCGACAATGAACGTTTCGACGCGTTCATGGAAGAGATCGAAGGGGCCGGCATCAATGTGCTCGACCACAAGCATGCCAACTGGAACCGCGACGACGGCTTCGAAGTCATGCAGGATTTCCTGTCCCGTTTCCCGGACATCGACGCGGTCTGGGCACAGGATGAC
This sequence comes from uncultured Roseibium sp., assembly GCF_947496995.1. Lineage (GTDB taxonomy): Bacteria > Pseudomonadota > Alphaproteobacteria > Rhizobiales > Stappiaceae > Roseibium. Next base: position 1,532,340 of record NZ_CANMFD010000001.1, on the reverse strand, counting down.
GACATCGCCATCGGCGTGGTCGCTGCCCTGAAACAGGCAGGCCGTGACGGTGACGGCATGTTTGTCGTCGGCGGTGCCGGCATGAAGGAAACCATCAAGAGCATCATGGACGGCGACACGTTGATCCCGGTCGATGTTCTCTACCCGCCCGCGATGATCGCCACCGCGATGGATGCAACCGTCGCGGCCTTCAAGTCGAACGGACCGGTCGCGGGCCGCTACATCCTCGGCGCGACGTTGATCACGCCCGAGAACGCAGCAAACTATTACTTCCCGGATTCGCCGTTCTAAGGCACCGGAGAGTAACGGGCCGGGACCTTTCGCGATGGGGTTCCGGCTCTTTTTCCCGAATTTCCCGATTTCCAATTCCCATCTCCAGGAGGCAATCATGAAGACGATAAAAGGCCCTGCGTTGTTTCTTGCCCAGTTTGCAGGGGACGACGCGCCGTTCAATTCCTGGAACTCGATCACAAGATGGGCCGCGGACTGTGGCTACATCGGCGTCCAGATTCCCAGCTGGGACGGCCGGCTGATCGACCTGGAAAAAGCCGCCAGTTCCAAGACCTATTGCGACGAACTGGTTGGAACCGCCCGCGACAACGGCATCGAGATCACCGAGCTGTCCACCCATCTTCAGGGCCAGCTGGTCGCGGTTCATCCGGCGTATGACACGGCTTTCGACGGCTTCGCTGTTCCGGAAGTCCGCGGCAATCCGTCGGCGCGGCAGGCCTGGGCGGTGGATCAGGTGAAACTTGCTCTTGCGGCGAGCCGAAATCTCGGCATTTCAGCGCACGCCACCTTTTCCGGCGCACTCGCCTGGCCATACATCTACCCTTGGCCGCAACGTCCCGCCGGGCTTGTCGAGACGGCATTCGACGAGCTCGCCCGGCGCTGGCGGCCGATCCTCGACTATGCGGACGAAATGGGTGTCGATGTCTGCTATGAAATTCACCCGGGCGAAGACCTGCACGACGGCATCACCTTCGAGATGTTTCTTGAGCGTGTGAACGGGCACGGCCGCTGCAAGATGCTCTACGATCCCTCCCATTACGTGCTGCAGTGTCTGGATTATCTGGACAACATCGACATCTACAGCGAGCGGATCGGCATGTTCCACGTCAAGGACGCGGAGTTCAATCCGACCGGGCGCCAGGGTGTCTATGGCGGGTACCAGCCCTGGGTGGAGCGCGCCGGACGGTTCCGCTCACTCGGGGACGGACAGGTCGATTTCGGCGCCGTTTTCTCGAAGATGGCTGCCATAGATTTCGACGGCTGGGCTGTCGTAGAATGGGAATGCTGCCTGAAACATCCGGAGGACGGAGCCCGCGAAGGGGCGCAGTTCGTCCGCGACCACATCATCCGCGTAACCGAAAAAGCCTTTGATGATTTTGCCGGTGGCGGTACTGATGAGGCAGCCAACCGCAAGATGCTCGGCATCGGTTAAATGCTGAAGTCGAGTTGCTGCAAGCAAGTCACTCGAGAACCTCATCTCCGGAAAGACCACCAGGTCCGTCCCGAGGGATGCGGGCAGCATGAAGACACAAGAACGGCTGAATAACCCGGCGCTATAGCCGGGAAGACGAAACAGGAGGAGCAATATGGCGATTGAAGGCAAGGATAACCCGCAGACCCGCCCGATCCGGCTGGGCATGGTCGGCGGTGGCAAGGACGCCTTTATCGGCGCGGTTCACCGGATCGCCTCCCGCATCGACGGGCGGTATGAACTGGTCGCGGGAGCACTGTCCTCGACCCCGGAGAAGGCGCAGGAGTCCGGACGGGTGCTCGGCCTGAAGGAAGACCGGATTTACGATTGCTTCCTCGACATGGCAAAGCGCGAGGCCCGGTTGAAAGACGGTATCGAGGCGGTCGCCATCGTCACACCCAACCACATGCATTATCCGGTGGCGAAGGAATTCCTGAAGCGCGGGATCCATGTGATCTGCGACAAGCCGCTAACCTCGACGTTGCCCGATGCCAAGAAGCTCGCCAAGGCGGCGAAAAGCTCCGATGCCCTTTTCTTCCTGACCCACAATTACACCGGCTATCCGATGGTCCGCCAGGCTCGGGAACTGGTCAACAATGGCGATCTCGGCACCCTGCGCGTTGTGCAGGTCGAATATGCCCAGGATTGGCTGTCGACCGACGTGCACAACAAGCAGGCCGACTGGCGCACGGATCCGGCCCGCTCCGGGATTGGCGGATCGACAGGCGACATCGGCACGCATGCCTTCAATCTGGCCTGCTTCATCACCGGGCTTACCGCCGAAAGCCTTGCGGCCGATCTGCAGTCCTTCGTGCCGGGCCGCAAGGTCGACGACAACGCGCACGTCATGCTGCGGTTCGACGGCGGCGCGCGGGGCATGTTGTGGTGTTCGCAGGTGGCCCCCGGCAACGAGAACAGTCTCAAGATCCGGGTCTATGGCGACAAGGGCGGGCTGGAATGGCACCAGGAGGATCCGAACTATCTGCAGTTCACCCCTCTCGGCGAACCGCAGAGACTGCTCACCCGCGGCGGGGCCGGCATGTCCGCCTCGCTGGCCCCGACCACCCGTGTTCCGCCGGGCCATCCGGAAGGCTATCTGGAAGGCTTCGCCAATCTCTACACTGAAGCAGCCGACGCCATCCGGGCGCATCAGGACGGCAAGTCCACCGCCACGCTGGTGCCCGGCATTGACGACGGTCTGGCGGGCGAGCAGTTCATCGACGCCTGCGTCCGCTCTTCGACCAGAAACGCCGCATGGGTGAAACTGAACGGCTAGATTGCCTGTCATTCCACAGACAGCCCGGGCATCCCTTGCCCGGGCTTTTTTGTGTCCGGAACGGGTCGCCTGCCCGGAACGTCACTGTTCCCCGATGGCAAACTTCACATATTTCACGTTACTTATCTGATGGTTAGGCTATTTCTCTCACGCGAACAAACCGTCTCGCTTTACAAAAGTAATAAAGTATTACTTAATGACCTTGTGAGGAAAATTTACCTTGTGGAGGAGACTATGAAATTAAAGGCAATGCTCATTGCCGGGGCGATGTCGTTCGTCCCGATGACCGCCATGGCGGCCGACCTGACCATCGGTTTTTCGCAGATCGGATCTGAATCAGGCTGGCGTGCCGCCGAGACAACCGTGACCAAGCAGGAAGCGGAAAAGCGGGGCATCAATCTGAAATTCGCCGATGCCCAGCAGAAACAGGAAAACCAGATCAAGGCCATCCGGTCCTTCGTCGCCCAGGGCGTCGATGCCATCCTGCTCGCCCCTGTCGTCGCGACCGGCTGGGACGATGTTCTGGAAGAAGCCAGGGACGCCGAAATTCCGGTGGTCCTGCTCGACCGGACGATCGACGCGCCCGATGATCTTTACATGACTGCCGTCACCTCCGACCTCGTCCACGAGGGACGGGTTGCCGGACAATGGCTTGTCGACGAGACGGCCGGCGCCAAATGCGACATCGTCGAATTGCAGGGAACCACCGGTTCTTCACCGGCGATTGACAGAAAGAAAGGCTTCGAAGAAGCCATCGCCGGTCATGACAACCTGAACATCGTCCGCAGTCAGACAGGCGACTTTACCCGCAGCCAGGGCAAGGTCGTGATGGAGAGCTTCCTGAAAGCTGTCGGCGGCGAAAACATCTGTGCACTCTACGCCCATAACGACGACATGGCTGTCGGAGCGATCCAGGCCGTCAAGGAAGCCGGACTGAAGCCGGGCGAGGACATCAAGATCGTGTCCATCGACAGCGTTCCGGATATTCATCTGGCGATGTCGAAAGGCGAGGCGAATGCCACGATCGAGCTGACCCCGAACATGGCCGGTCCCGCACTGGATGCGCTCGAAGCCTATCTCGCGGACGGCACAACCCCGCCGAAGTGGATCCAGACCGAGTCCAAACTCTACACTCTCGAAGATGATAACATGGCCATCTACGAGATGAAGAAAGACCTTGGATACTGATATGATCCCGTGCCGGGCGGCTTTACCGCCCGGCACATGATAAGTCTTCAAGAAAGTAAATTCGGGGGGATGCCACTCGATGGCGCGAGCGACCGGCCCTGTGCTTGAGTGCAAGGGCATTTCCAAGTTTTTTCCCGGGGCGATTGCCCTGGATGCGGTAGACCTGACCCTGTACCCGGGAGAGGTTCATGCGCTGCTCGGTGAGAACGGCGCCGGCAAGTCTACCCTGATCAAGTGCCTGACCGGAGCCTATCGGCGCGACGCCGGAACGATCGTGCTGGACAACCGCGAGATCTCTCCGCACAGCACCCAGGAAAGCCAGAAGCTCGGCATCGGCACAGTCTATCAGGAAGTCAATCTGCTGCCGAACCTGAGCGTTGCCGAAAACCTGTTTCTTGGCCGGCAACCCATGAAACACGGCCTGATATCACAGCGTAGGATGCTTGCCATGGCCAGCGATCTGCTGGCGGAATTCGGTCTTGCCATCAATCCCGCCGAGCCGCTTTCGGCCTATTCCGTCGCGGTTCAGCAGGTCATTGCCATTGCCCGCGCCGTCGAGCTGTCGGGCAAGGTGCTTATTCTCGATGAGCCGACCGCAAGTCTCGACAGGGACGAGGTGGACCTGGTCTTTTCGGTGATCGAAAAGCTGAAGGCCCGCGGCCTCGCCATTGTTTTCATTACCCATTTTCTCGATCAGGTGTTCGAAATCTCGGACCGTGCCACCATTCTCAGGAACGGCCGCATCATCGGAACAAAGCGGCTTGCGGACACGACCCAGACCGAGATCATCACGCTCATGCTCGGCCGTCAGCTGGAGGCGCGCATCCAGGATCGCGCCCCGACAGAGGCCGGCGACGTTCTGGTTGAACTGCGCAACTACGGCCGGCGCGGGGTTATCGAACCTTTCGGCCTGACGGTGCGCAAGGGCGAAGTTGTCGGTCTGGCCGGACTGCTGGGCTCGGGCCGGACGGAAACCGCGAACCTGATTTTCGGCGCCATCCAGGCCGATCAGGGCGAGGCCCTACTGGAAGGCCGCAAGATCAGCCTGAAGAATCCCCGGGAGGCGGTGGCACACCGGTTTGCCCTGTGTCCCGAAGACCGCAAGAACGACGGCATTGTCGGTGATCTCTCGGTGCGCGAAAACATCATTCTGGCGCTTCAGGCGCGGCAGGGCTGGTTCCGCCCGTTGCCCAGGGCCAAGATCAACGAACTGGCGGAGGCCTATGTCAAGGCTCTCGATATTCGTCTCGCCAGTCTCGACATGCCTATCCGGCTGCTGTCGGGCGGTAACCAGCAGAAGGCGCTTCTGGCCCGCTGGCTGGCGACAAACCCTGCTTTCCTGATCCTGGACGAACCGACACGCGGCATCGATGTCGGCGCGCATGCGGAAATCATCGCCCTGATCGAGCGCCTGCGCGAAGATGGCCTTGCCCTGCTCGTGGCGTCCTCTGAAATGGAGGAGCTGGTTGCCTATTCGACGCGGGTGATCGTGTTGCGGGACCGGCGCCAGATGCGCGAATTGAAAGGCGACGAGATCACCACCGCCAACATTGTCTCGGCGATTGCCGACGAACCCATGACCAACGAACCTATGGAAGGGGTGGTCTGATGAAGCATCACATCAACACCACCCTGAGGCGCATCGCGCCGCAGCTGGTCATTCTAGCCGGCGTTCTTCTGCTGAATTTCCTGGTCTTTCCGGACTTTTTCCGGATCGAGTTCCAGCACGGCCGCCTTTTCGGCAACCTGATCGACGTGCTCAACCGCGGCGCGCCCACTGCCCTCCTGTGCATCGGAATGACCCTCGTCATCGCGACCAAAGGCATCGACCTCTCGGTGGGTGCAGCCATGGCGATTGCCGGGGCGGTGGCGGCAGCGCTGGTCGTGGACGGTCACAGCTGGCAGGTGGCGCTGCTCGGCGCGCTGTGCGCCGGTGCCGTGTGCGGCGCATGGAACGGCGTTCTGGTTGCCGTGCTGCGCATCCAGCCGATCGTCGCGACCCTGGTATTGATGGTGGCCGGGCGCGGCATTGCCCAGCTCGTCACCGAAGGCACGATCCTGACCTTCCTCAATCCAGGCCTGATCCATCTGGGCGCTGGCACCGTCGCGGGTATCCCGACCCCCATTCTCATCTGGCTCGGCCTCGGCCTGGCCGTGACGGCCATCGTCCGCAAGACCGCGCTCGGCATGTTGATCGAGGCAATCGGCATCAATGAAAGCTCGTCGCGTCTGGCAGGCATCAACAGCCGGGTGCTGATCATTTCGGTCTATCTGATTTCCGGTTTCTGCGCAGCGCTGGCCGGCGTGATCGTCGCAGCGGACATCAAGGGCGCGGATGCCAACAATGCCGGGCTCTGGCTGGAGCTCGACGCCATTCTGGCGGTGGTGATCGGCGGCAATTCCCTGCTGGGCGGCCGGTTTTCCATCATCGCTTCGCTGCTCGGAGCCCTGATCATCCAGTCGGTCAATTCGGTCATCCTGCTGTCGGGCATGCCGCCGGAATTGAACCTTGTCATCAAGGCGCTGATTATCATCGCAATTCTGGTGATCCAGTCGCCGACCGTCAAACACGCGCTCTATATCCTGCGTGCCTCGGCGGACCCAATTCCCCCCGGATCCATCAAGGAAGCGAAAGAAAGTCCGCAATGATCCGTTCCACGCATCTTCCGCTGCTGATCACCATCGCCACCTTCCTGCTGGCCTACACCCTGTGTGCCTGGCAATACCCGTCAATGCTGTCGACCCGGGTTCTGGCGAACCTCCTGACGGACAACGCCTTCCTCGGCATCGCAGCCGTCGGGATGACATTCGTCATCCTGTCGGGCGGCATCGACCTCTCGATCGGGTCTGTCATTGCCTTTACCGGCGTCTTTCTCGCGGTGATCCTGCGCGACACCTCGATCCACCCTCTGCTCGCCTTCGCGCTCATTCTTGCGATCACGATCTCGTTCGGCGCATCCATGGGGGCCATGATCCATTATCTGGAAATGCCGCCCTTCATCGTCACGCTTGCAGGTATGTTTCTGGCGCGCGGGGCAGCTTACGTCCTGTCGACCGACAGCGTTCCCATCACCCATGAATTCTACGACACGCTGCAGTCGCTTTACTGGAAGGCTCCGGGCGGCGGGCGTTTCCGGTTGACCGGCATGATCATGCTGCTGACCTTTGCGGCCGGGATCATCGCCGCGCATCGCACCCGCTTCGGTCAGAATGTCTACGCCCTGGGCGGCGGGCTTCAGACCGCCCGGCTGATGGGCGTTCCGCTGGCGAAAACCACCATCGGGATCTACGCCACTTCCGGCGGACTTGCCGGGCTGGCGGGGATCGTCTTTTCGCTCTACACCTCCGCCGGCTACTCTCTCGCCACCGTCGGCGTCGAGCTCGATGCCATCGCCGCGGTGGTGATCGGCGGCACCCTGCTGACCGGTGGCACCGGTTTCGTCGCAGGTACATTCTTTGGCATTTTGATCATGGGGTTGATACAAACCTTTATCGTGTTCGACGGAACACTGTCGAGTTGGTGGACCAAAATCGTGATTGGCGGTCTGCTCTTTGGCTTCATCCTGCTTCAGAAGGGTCTCACTTGGGCAACGACACTGCGCAGAAAACCAGCGCCAGAGTTCGCCGCGCAATCATGACATTCGTCGCCACCGGCGGATTGGGAAGTCAGACCGGCAATCACACCGATCAGGTTGTAGAACAGATCGGCAGGGCCATCGTTGCCGGCGAGTATCCCCCGGAAACGATGATCCCGCTCGACCCGGATATTTCGGAAATGTTCTCCGTGTCGCGCACCGTCGTACGCGAGGCAAAGAAAACCCTCATTGCCAAGGGCCTGATCCAGTCCAAGGCCAAGGTGGGCACCCATGTGCGCCCGGCTTCGGAATGGAACATGTTCGATCCGGACGTGCTGCGCTGGCACGCTGCGCTCAAGAACCAGCGTCCGTTCCTGGAAGATCTCTTCGAGATCCGGCTGATTTTCGAACCCGCCGCCGCGAGCCAGGCGGCCAGACGCGTATCCGATGCGGAATGCGTCGCCCTGTCGAAGCTTTGCGACAATCTCGCAACCGGCAAGGACCGGGCCGCCGTTGCGGTCGCGGACCTGGAGTTCCACAAGCTGATCCTGAAACTGTCCGGCAACCGCTTCCTGCAATCTCTGGGAGATCTCGTGCAGGCCGCGCTCTATTCGCTGTTCATTGCCGAAGCCAACGAGCGCAACGATCAGGAAACCTACGAATTCGTCGAACGCCACAGGGCCATCGTCACCGCGATCAAGGCGGGCGATGCGAAGGGCGCTTATGACGCGATGGAAGCTGTCATTCTGGCCGGACGGAAGATCGAATTGAACGTTTAAGTCCGTTCCGTCATTCGGCAGGAAAGACCGTCCGCTCCAAAAAACCTAGTCCGGAGACGACCTCAAGGCCTGCCTCGAGGAAAGAGGTTATCTATCCCACCGCCGTGAGACCGAACAGAGCCGTCAGGCCGGTGATATCGGCCAGGACCACGTCGGCCAGGGATTTCAGCTCTTCCTCGGACCCCGTGCCCGTCAACACGCCGATGGCCAGACCCGCACGGCCCTCACGGGCCATCAGGATGTCCTGCGGATTGTCACCGACGACGGCGACGGACGCGGATGCCAGATCGCAGGAGCGGCAGAAGGCGTCGAGCATTCCCGGTGACGGCTTGTGGCCATGCCCCGTGTCATAACCGGTGACGAAGTCGAAGTGATGCGCCAGCCCCGTTGTCTGAAGAAAGATACGGATCGCCGCCTCGCTGTCGCTGCTGGCAACGCCCAGTATCAGACCCCTGGCCTTCAGCATTTCAAGCAGGCTGGCCGTGCCTTCTATGGCCGATGCCGTCTGCATGGATGAGCCGAAGAGGACATCGAGTTCTGCCACCAGCTGGGTCTCCGGCAACCGGGCTCCGACTGCAGCCCAGAGTTCCGCGATTTCCGAACTGTTGCCAGCGGCGAGCACGCTGCCGCTTCGGGTCTTGCCTGTGTCCGGATCGACTCCGGCAGTCACAAGCAGTTGCTGAGCAAGCCCCTGTTCCCCGCCTGCGGCCAGCAGCGCAGCCCTCCGGTTGGTGCGCCCCCAGCTTTCCTCGAAGTGCAGCAGGGTTCCGTCCTTGTCGAAAAGGACGCCTCGAATGTCCGGACGGTTCATACGTACCTACCTGATCAGAGAGACATGCCGCGCGCCGGCCAGCCAGAGGACGCACCGTGCGAGGAGCAGTGCGCCGAGCACGATCAGCATGATGCAGACGGAGAACGCCGCCGCCTGGTTGTTGGCGCCCCTGTCGGATAGCTGCAACACCGAGACAGCCGCGACCTGTGTCTGCGGTGTGATCAGGAAGATCACGGCGGAAAGCGACACCATTGCCCGCATGAAGAAAAACACCCCGACCCCGAAGAGCGTCGGCCACAGGATCGGCAACGTCACCCGGAACAGGGTGCGCAGCTGGCTGCCGCCGAGCATGGTCGACGCTTCGTCGAAAGTGGCGCTGATCTGCTTTAGCGACGTGGTCGCGATCAAAAACCCCTGGGCGTGGTTGTAATAGACGTAGAGCAGCACGATCAGGGGGAACGTCCCGTAGAGGACGTTGAGCGGGTTTGCCGTACTGTTGAACGCCAGGACGTATCCGAGGCCCAGCACCATGCCGGGGATGGAGGTCGGCAGAATGGCAAGGAAAGAGATCGGACCTCGCAGGGGCGTGCGGAATTTCTGGGAGACGATCGCAGCGACCGTCACCAGAATGACGCCAAAGATCGCGGTCGCGAAGGCAACGCCTATCGAGTTCCACAACGGCTGCGCCCCGTTTTGAACATCGAAGGAATAGTGCTTCAGGGAGAAAGCCAGATTGTACGGCCAGAGCTTCACAAGGCTGGCCAGAAGCACGATCAGCGGCACGGCCATGAAGACACAGGCGACGGCATATGTGTAAAGACCGAAGACCAGATCCCGACGGCGGTTGTCACGGACAGTCAGCGGTTTGGACTGGTCGGTAATCAACGCGTGCTGCCGCTTCGCGATCCTGCGCTCCAGCAGTTTGGAGATCACCGCGGGTGCCAGCAGCAACACGCCGATCACCGCGCCGAGACCGAATTTCCCCTGACCGATGACCTTGTTGTAGATCTCGGTCGCAAGCACGTTGAAGTCGCCGCCGATGACGATGGCGTTGCCGAAATCCGTGATCGTCAGCGAGAAGACGACAAAGCCTGCCGCGGCAATGCCGTAGCGGGTCGAAGGCAGCGTGATGGTCCGGAAGATGCGGAATGGCTTTGCTCCCATCACCACAGCTCCCTCGTAGAGCCGCGCATCGGATGCGGCCAGGGCCGCAGACAGGATCAGGAAGGCATAGGGGAAGGTGTAAAGCACGTCCGCCAGGACAATGCCCCAGAAGCCGTAGATATCGAAATCGAAACCGAGGAACCGGTTGAAGGCGCCATTGCGGCCGAACAGGAAGATCAACCCCTGGGCCTGCACCAGCGAGGGCGCGAACAGCGGTGTCATTACCACCAGACGCAAGAACCCCTTGAAGACGACATGCGTGCGCTGGATGGCGTAAGCGTAGGTATAGGCGAGACTGAGCGAGAGTATCGTTGTCAGGACGGCAACGGCGAGACTGTTGCCGACAAGTTCCCAGACACGCCCGGACTGCAGGGTTTCGGTGTAGTTTTCCAGGCCCCACCCGGTCTCACCGACAAAGCTGCGCAACAGGATGCTGGCCACCGGTATGACGAGAAACAGGATCATCATGACCAGAACGGCGATGGACACCACCAGCGCAAACGAACGGTCGCCGATCCTGAAGCGACGGACCGGCGGTGTGGGTGCAACGGCCTGGTCCGTCATTGGCTCAACCCGCAGAGCGATTCTGCGCCGAAATTCAGACAGACGCGGTCGCGTGGCTGCGGAATATACTCAGGTCCGTGCAATTGGACGTCGAGCGGCTGGTCCGGCGCGCAGTCCGGTCGCACAGTCAGGACCTGGATGTTGCCGAGAAACCTGACCTTGGTGACCTCGCCGAAAAGGGCATTGCCCATATCGAGCGGTTCCGGGGAGATGCTGATTGCCTCCGGCCTGATGCCGAGAAGATCCATGCCTTCGGCGTCCGGTCCGGCAGTCAGGGTCTGCGAGCCGAATTCGATCGCGCCGTTAGCGGCAACTCCCACCTGCATCACGTTGAAATTGCCGATGAAATCGGCCACGAAGCGGTTCTTCGGATGTGTGTAGATCTCGAACGGCGATCCGACCTGTTCGATCCGCCCGCCGTTGAGGACGACGATCCGGTCCGCCATTTCCAGCGCTTCGCTCTGGTCGTGGGTGACCATGATGGTGGTGATGGCCAGTTCCTTCTGGATGCTGCGGAACTCGCCGCGCAGCTCTGCCCGGACATTGGCGTCGAGCGCCGACAGGGGTTCGTCCAGCAACAGCAAGGTGGGACGGGGAGCAAGGGCGCGGGCGATGGCAACCCGCTGCTGCTGCCCCCCGGACATTTGCGAGGGCAGCTTGTGTGCCTGGTCGGCAAGCTGCACCAGATCGAGCATTTCCATCGCTCGGCTGGTGCGTTCCGGTTTCGCCCATCCCCGGCATTCCAGGCCGTAGAGCACGTTTTGAAGCGCAGTCAGGTTCGGGAACAGCGAATAGGACTGGAATACCATGCCGAAATTGCGCTCGGCCGGCGGCGTCCTGGACATGTCCCGGTCCGACAACCGGATGGAGCCCTCCTCGGCGACTTCCAGTCCGGCGATCACGCGCAGCAAGGTCGTCTTGCCGCATCCCGATGGCCCGAGGAAACAGGTGAAGCTCGATTCCGGGATCGTCAGCGTCAGGTCGCTCAGCGCCTTGACCTTCCCGAAGGATTTGGTCAGTCCTTCAATCTGCAAAGCCATCAATTCATCCCATGCGATTTCCGGAAGTCGTTGTGAAGGCGCCCTCGCGCGCCAGCATCCGAGGGGAGATCCCGGCATGGCCGGTCAGGATCAATGCCCCGCTTATCCGCACGAATGCGGAAAAGCGGTTCGATCCTGACAAGTCACACCCGGAACCCTGGTTCCGATCAGTTCTCGTAGCGGCGCTGCCACTCGGAGATGATCCGGTCCCGGTCCTTGCCCGCGGCCTGAAAGTCAGTCGGGTAAAGGATGCTGTTGGTGTCTTCCGGCATTCCTGCGGACCTGAAACGCTCCGGCAAGGACCCGCCCGGCACGGTGACGATGGCTTTCCAGTCGTAATAGGCGTTGACCGCTTCCGGCGTCAAAGTCCAGTCCAGGAAGCGGCGCGCGTCTTCCTTGTTCTTCGACGAGGCGACCAGTGCGTTGGCTTCCAGCTCATTGCCGGCGCCCTCGGCCGGGATGACCATGACCATCGGGAACCCTTCCTCGATGTTCTTGATTGCCCGCATGTCGAACGAGGCCCCTACGGCATATTCGCCCGCGGCCGCCGCGTTGCAGGGTTTGGAACCCGACTTGATGTATTGGGCGATATTGCCATCCAACTGATCCAGGAAAGACCAGCCTTCGTCCTCGCCCTTCATCTGCAGGATCGAGCTGACCTGGATGTAGCCGGTGCCGGACGAGGCCGGGTTCGGCATCACCACTTCACCCTTGTATTTCGGGTCGACAAGATCGGCCCATGATTTCGGCACGTCCAGACCGAGCTTCTCGACACGTTCCGTGTTGACGCAGAAAGCCGCCATGTAGCCGGTAACGGCGAACCACATGTTGTCTCCGTCCCGGAACGCCGCCGGAATCGCGTCGACGCCATTGGCCGCATAAGCCTCCAGGGTGTCGGCAATCTCCGGATTGACGATGGTTGAGGCGGCAAAGCCCCAGATCACGTCATGCTGGGGGTTGCCCTTTTCCGCGATGATGCGGGCGGCAAGATCGCCCGTCGACAAACGCAGCATGTTCACTTCAATATCAGGCATCGCCTGTTTGGCCAGCTCCAGAAACGCTGCCGCTTCATCTTCTTCGTAAGCCGTGTAAACCGTGATTTCGCCTGCAAGTGCAGCCGTCGGCAACAAGGCAGCCAGAACGCCTGCGAGAACTGTATTTTTCATTTCACCCTCCTCAAGGTTTGGCCGCGGCGCACATTTCTCCGACGGCACCCGGCAGAGGACAGTTTATGGAATTTTTCTTACAATAAAAGTAGGAAAGCTTACATTTTCTGTTTTGATGACATTTGGGGCTGAAAGCCTCCCCCGATTGAATTGAAGAGGCAAACTGTCTAAGGGAAACAGACGGAAAAGCGCGGGTGTGAGATGCAATGAGAAAGAAACAGCAGCGTAGGGATGCTCTGCTGAAGCTGGTCGCCGAAGAAGGCTATCTGAGCCTCTCGGAGATCGCGAAGTCGCTGGACGTGTCCGAGCAGACGATCCGCCGGGACTTTCAGGCGCTTGAGGAACAGCCCAATATCCGGCGCACTCATGGGGGCATCACGCTTGTCCAGCCCATCGCCAAGGGCGACTATTCAAAGCGTCTTCGCATCGCATCCAGCGAAAAGACCTCCGTTGCCCTGAAGGCTGCGAATTTCGTGAAGGATGGCGCTTCGGTGTTTCTCGACCACGGCACCACGTCGGAAGCGGCCGCTGAGGCGCTTCTGGCACGCAAGAACTTGCGCGTCACCACCTACAGCATTCGCATCGCGGCGCATTTTCTGGATCGGGACGATATTACCGTCGCCATCCCCGGAGGGATTGTCCGGCAGGAAGATGGCGCGATCGTCGGCCCCCACAACGACGACTTCATGAAGCAGTTCCGGTTCGACTACGCCATCATCGCCGTTTCCGGCCTGGATGATAGCGGGCGGCTGGCCGACAACGACCTGTTCGAGGTCAAGAGGGTGCAGGCGGCCATGCAGCAGGCCGACAAATCGATCCTCATGCTCACGTCAGACAAGATCGGTGTGAAAAGCCTGTTCGAACTCTGCCATCTCAGCGAGGTCGATCTTCTGGCCGCCAGCGCCCCGGCCACGACCGCACTCGACGGCCTTCTGACCACATCGGGCATCAAGCTGATCTAGGGTACGACCCCATAAGATCATACTCTCGGGCACCGAAATCGGCAGATAACACGCGATCCCGACCCAATGAGAAACCGGGATGAACGTGTCATTTCCGCTCATCTTCCGGCAACAAAAAACCATCCTGAAGAAAGCCTTCAGGATGGTTTTGGTGTTTTTTCGAACCGGCTGCAGAGCGTCAGCCCGCTCTTTTCCCGATCAGCGCGTCGGCAGGAGCGCGTCCGGGATGTTCTGGTAGCATACCGGGCGCAGGAAGCGGCGGATGGCAAGGGTTCCGACCGAGGTCGCACCAAAATTGGTGGACGCCGGATAAGGTCCGCCATGAACCATCGCATCCGCCACTTCAACACCGGTCGGAAAGGCATTGGCGAGCACACGGCCGGCCTTGCGTTCCAGGACAGGCATCAGACGCCGGGCGAGGTCCGTGTCGCCGTCATCCATCTGCAGCGTGCAGGTGAGCTGTCCCTCCAGACCCCTGGCGATCTGCAGGAGTTGCGCTTCGTCCTTGACGCGCACAACGATGCCGAGGGGACCGAAGACCTCCTCGCCAAGTTCTTCGTCGGCCAGCCACGCTTCGCCGGTGGTCTCAAAGAGATAGGGTGCTGCTTCCCGGGTTTCGCATGAGGTTCCGATCAGCTCGCGGACACCGGTCGAGCCGGACACCTTGCGGCTCCCGAAGCGGAAAGCCTCGGCGATACCGTCGGTAAGCATGGTCTGTGCGCCGATTTCCGACAGCGCACTCTTGGCGGTGTTGAGGAAAGCGTCCGCATCCGGTCCGTCGATGACGAGCACGATGCCCGGATTGGTGCAGAACTGCCCTGCCCCCATGGTCAGCGACCCTGCCCAGCCCTTGGCGATTGCTTCGCCGCGAGCCCCCAGGGCGACGGGAAGAACGAACATCGGATTGACCGAGCCAAGCTCTCCGAAGAACGGGATCGGCACCGGACGCTGTGCACACAGATCGAACAGCGCGCGTCCGCCGCGCAACGAGCCGGTGAAACCGACGGCAGTGATCAGCGGATGCTGGACCAGAGCCTGGCCGACGTCATAGCCGTTGCCCTGGATGAAGGAGAATACGCCGGGATGCAGTCCGCAGGATTTCACGGCAGCCGCGATGGCTTCGGCAACGATTTCACCGGTTCCAGGATGCGCCGGATGGCCACGCACCACGACCGGACAGCCGGCTGCCAGAGCCGATGCCGTGTCGCCGCCGGCGGTGGAAAAAGCGAGCGGGAAATTGGAAGCGCCGAAGACGGCGACTGGGCCGATCGGCCGCTGGACGAGTTTCAGGTCCGGACGCGGCAGAGGCTGGCGGTCCGGCAGCGCCTCGTCGTGACGCATATCCAGATAATCGCCTTTCAGGATATGGCTGGCGAACAGGCGCAACTGACCGGTGGTGCGTCCGCGCTCACCCTGAAGGCGTGCTTCGGGAAGGCCGGTCTCCGAGGTACCGATGGCCGTGATCGCTTCCGCGCGCGCCTCGATTTCATCGGCGATCGCATTCAGGAACTTCGCCCGTTCCTCGCTGGAGGAATAGCCGTAGCTCCAGAAGGCCTCTTCGGCAGCCTTGCAGGCCGCATCGACGTCCTTCACGGTTCCGGAGGAGAAGTTGAAGGACTGGCCGTGCGCCGGCTGGGAGCTGAAAGTCTTTTCGCTCGTGGACCATTCGCCCGCGATGAGCTGTTTTCCGTGCGGCATAAAAGTCATGTCAAACCTTCCGGTTTCAATAGGGTATCAATAGTGGAACGGTGCGGTGACGACCCGCTTTCCAAGGGAAAAGGCGTCACAGACGTGAATCATGGGTGAGAGATCCATATCGCTTTCGCCGGCTTTTACCAAGGCCGCCATGCGCGCATAAAGGTTCGCATATTCATGATTTGCGCCCTGTTTGACGAGTTTTCCGTCAATCTCCAGCCGTTCACCGCCGAGCGACAGGCTGGCACTGCCGCGATCCGTCTCGATTTCGATATTCCAGGTCTGTGGGCCTTCCTGCCGCCAGTCGAAATCGGCGGTCATCCGAGCACCGGACGGATCCACGAAATCGAGCCGGGCGGCAATCGGTGTGTCGCGGTTTTCCGGGACCTCCAGCGTCGCACCCGACAGGTGCACCGGATAGGGCAGAATTTCCGTCAGGATCGAGAGCGCGTTGATGCCCGGATCGAAGACCCCCATCCCGCCCGGTTCCCAGATCCACTCCTGACCCGGATGCCAGCGGCGGACATCTTCTTTCCAGGTGATTTCCAGCTTTTTCAGGGGCCGCTCCGCCAGCCAGGCTTTCAGATCCGGAACGCAATCGGCATGGCGCGAATGCCAGGTCGCGAAGATCGTCACGCCGTTTTCCTTCGCCAGCGCTTCAAGCGCATAACATTCGGCAAGGCTCTGGCCCGGAGGCTTTTCCAGCATGACATTCCTGCCGGCCTTGAGCGCTGCGGCGGCATAGGCAAAGCGAGGCTGTGGCGGGATTGCGAGCGACACAGTGGTGATGTCCGGGCGGGTTTCCAGCAGCGCGTCCATCGACTCGAAATGCTCCACGCCCTCGACAGCGGAATTGCGACTGACCGCCGCCTCGAGAGACCAGTCGGGATTTGCCGTAATCGCGGGAATATGCTGGTCCCGGGCAATCTTTCCGATACCCACCAGCGCCAGTTTTTCAGCCATCAATGAGAGTCCTTTGGTACCGCGGACCCGCGGCATCCTTTCAGGAAGTCGAAATCGGCGCCGGTGTCGGCACCTTGAACATGATCGTGGAACAGACGTGCGTAGCCACTGTCCGGTACGTGGTGGGAGGGCGTCCACTCGTCAAGCCTCAGGGCAAGCTCCTCTTCCGAAATCTCCAGGTGAAGCTTCCGGTTCGGAACGTCCAGTTCGATCATGTCCCCCGTGCGCACCACGGCCAGGGGGCCGCCGGCGGCAGCTTCCGGCGACGTGTGCAGGACGACCGTGCCATAGGCCGTGCCCGACATGCGCGCGTCGGAGATCCGCACCATGTCAGTGATGCCTTTCTTCAGCACCTTCGGCGGCAGCCCCATGTTGCCGACCTCGGACATGCCCGGATAGCCCTTGGGCCCGCAGTTCTTGAGCACCATGATGCAGGTTTCGTCGATGTCGAGCGCATCGTCTTCGATACGGGCCTTGTAGTCGTCGATATCTTCAAAGACGACCGCCCTGCCCCGATGCTGCAGAAGATGCGGTGAAGCCGCCGAGGGTTTCAGAACCGCTCCGTGAGGCGCCAGATTGCCTTTCAATACGGCAATGCCGCCTTGCTGCGTCAGGGCCTTCTCGACGGGCAGAATGACATCCTCGTTCCAGTTCCGGGCGTTCTTCACCTGATCCCAGACCGTATCACCCGCCACGGTAATCGCGTCCTTGTTGAGCATGCCCGCTTCGCCAAGACGCTTGATCACCACCGGCAATCCGCCGGCATAGAAGAACTCCTCCATCAGGTATTTGCCGGAGGGCATCAGATTGACGACGGTCGGAACATCCCGTCCGAGCTTGTCCCAGTCCTCCAGCGACAGGTCCACCCCCACCCGGCCGGCAATCGCCAGCAGATGGATCACGGCGTTGGTCGATCCGCCGATGGCACCGTTGGTGCGGATGGCGTTTTCAAATGCCTCCCGGGTCAGGATGTCCGACGGCTTGAGGTCGTCCTTCACCATCTGCACGATCCGGCGGCCGGAGAGATGCGCCATGACGCGGCGGCGGCTGTCGACGGCGGGTATGGCCGCGTTGCCGGACAGCGCCATGCCGAGCGCCTCGGCCATGGAGGCCATGGTGGACGCCGTGCCCATGGTGTTGCAGGAGCCTGGTGACCGGCTCATGGCCGCTTCCGCTTCCAGGAACTCCTCCTGTGTCATCTCGCCGGCCTTGACCGCTTCGGAGAACTTCCACAGGTGGGTGCCCGAGCCGACGCGCTCGCCCTGGAACCAGCCATTGAGCATCGGACCGCCGGTGACCACGATGGACGGCAGGTCGACGGAGGCCGCGCCCATGAGAAGCGACGGGGTTGTCTTGTCGCAGCCGACCAGAAGCACAACCCCATCGAGCGGGGTTCCCCGAAGGGCTTCCTCCACATCCATGCTGGCGAGGTTGCGGAACATCATTGCGGTGGGACGCAGTGTGCTTTCGCCGGTCGAGAAGACGGGAAACTCGAGGGGAAATCCACCCGCTTCGTAAATGCCGTGTTTGACCCGCTCGGCCAGGTCCCTCAGATGCGCGTTGCAGGGTGTGAGCTGGGACCAGGTGTTGCAGATGCCGATCACCGGGCGGCCGTCAAAAAGGTCGTCCGGCAGGCCCTGGTTCTTCATCCAGCTGCGATGATAGATGTGGTCGCGGCTGGTGCCGCCGAACCATTCGGCCGACCGCAGCTTGCGCGGCCATTTCGCGGGTTTGAAGCTCATGATCTAAAGAACCTTCACTTGCGTGGCCGCTGTCTCCGCAGGCTGGAAAGTCAGGCGATTGCGGAGCGCGACGCCGAAGCCCGGCGCGGAAATCTCCACTTCATCCCCTTCCTTGCAGGAAATGCCGTCGGCAAAGGACAGCGTCGCCGTGCCGAACATGTGAACGTGAATGTCGCCCGGCTGGCGGAAGACATCATATTTGAAATGGTGGTGTTCCAGATTGGCCAGCGTGTGGGACATGTTCGCCTCGCCCGACACGAACGGCTTTTCCCACAATACCTTGCCATCCCGGCGAATGCGGCTGGTTCCGTTGACGTTCTCCGGCAGGGCTCCGACCAGCAGTTCGGGACCGAAGGATGCCGGACGCAGCTTGGAATGGGCCAGGAAGAGATAGTTCTGCCGCTCCATCACGTGATCGGAAAACTCGTTGGCAAGCGCAAAACCGATCCGGAAAGGCGTCCCGTCATCGGCTATGATGTAGATACCGGCGATTTCCGGTTCCTCGCCGCCGTCCTCGCAAAAACCGGGGCTGACCAGATCGCCGCCCGGCGCGACGGCACAGGTGCCGTTTCCCTTGTAGAACCATTCCGGCTGCACGCCGACCTTCCCGCCTTCGGGCCGTCCGCCTTCAAGCCCCATGCGGAAAATCTTCATGGAGTCGGAAATATTGGCCTCTTCGTCACCGGCGCCGGCCTTGGCGTGCATGGCATCGCGCGTCGCTGCGGATCCCAGATGGGTGAGACCGGTGCCCGTCAGATGCAGATGGGCGCTATCGGGATGGGTGATCGGCAGCAGGAGGCGTTTTTCCTCGGCCAGCTTTTCCAGATCGACCGCCTTGCCAAGTTCATGACCGCGGATGCATTCCGCCAGGCTCTGGCCTTTGCCGATTGCTTCGCGGACGAGATCATAGGTCGAGCCCACGCCTTTCAGGATGCAGGCTTCGCTACCATTGCGAATGACAACGGCCTGATTGCCGCCGTCGTCCAGTATCTGGGAAATCAGCATCCTCTTATCCCTGCTTGTTCTTGTTGTAGACGTCGAAAATCACGGCTGCGAGCAGCACCAGGCCCTTGATCATCTGCTGGTAATCGATGCCGATGCCCATGATCGACATGCCGTTGTTGAGCACGCCCATCAGGAAGGCCCCGACCACCGCGCCGACGATTGTCCCGACCCCGCCCGACATCGACGCCCCGCCGATGAAGACCGCGGCGATCACGTCCAGTTCAAGCGCGAAACCGGCCTTTGGTGTTGCAGTGTTGAGACGGGCCGCGAAGACGAGACCGGCAGCGGCCGCCAGAACACCCATGTTCGCGAAGGCCAGGAACGTAAGCCGCTCAGTCTTGATGCCGGACAGCTTGGCGGCCTTCTGGTTGCCGCCCAGCGCGTAGATCCGCCGCCCGACTGTCGTGGTCTCGGTGATGAAGGCATAGATCACCGTCAGGACACCCATGGTGATCAGCACATTCGGCATGCCCCGGAACAGGGAGAGCTTGTACATGACGAAGATCAGCGCCGTGGCGATGATGGCTGTGCGGGCGATGAAGAAACTTTTCGGCTCGTCCTCGATGCCATAGGCCTTGTTCTGGGCCCGCTGGCGCAGACCGATCCAGACAACCAGCGCGGCAGCGGCAATGCCCGTCACCAGCGCCAGGACATTCACCTTGCGGGCGCCGAAAAACTCCGCGAGCCATGCCCCCAGACCAGTGGGGAAGATATCCGGAACGAAGCCGGTTGCGATCAACTGGAACTCTTTCGGGAACGGGCCGACCGACTGGCCTTCCAGAAGCCACAGCGACAGGCCGCGGAACACCAGCATGCCGGCTAGCGTCACGATGAAGGACGGGATCTTCCAGTAGGCGACCCAATACCCCTGGGCCGCGCCGATAAGACCTCCCGTGACCAGGCAGATGAGGATCGTGAGGATGACCGGCTGGTTGAGTTCGACGATCAACACGGCGGCCAGGGCGCCGATGAAGCCCATCACCGAACCGACCGACAGGTCGATATTGCCGGAGACGATGACGACCAGCATGCCCAGCGCCATGATGATGATGTAGGAATTCTGCAAAAGCAGATTGGTGACGTTGACGGCACGCAGCAACGTGCCGTCGGTCACGATCTGGAAAAACACCATCACCGCGATCAGCGCGAAAAGCAGGCCGTATTGCCGAAGGTTCGCGGAAATATACGCACCGATGCCTTTGGACCTTACCGCCGGCGCCGCATTGGTATCGCTTTCAGCCACTTCCATGGGGTTCACTCTTTCATTCGTTGACGATGAGCGACATGATGCGCTCCTGGCTCGCATCGCCGGCGGCAAGTTCGCCGACAAGAGCCCCTTCATTCATGACGTAGATCCGGTCGCACATGCCGAGGAGTTCCGGCATTTCCGACGAGATCATGACCACGCCCTTCCCTTCGGCGGCGAGGTCGTTGATGATGGAATAGATTTCGTATTTCGCGCCGACATCGATGCCTCTCGTCGGCTCGTCCAGGATCAGGACTTCCGGTGCGGTGAACAGCCATTTCGCCAGCACCACCTTTTGCTGGTTCCCGCCGGACAGATTGACCGTTTTCTGGAACACCGACGGGGTCCGGATCGCCAGCGCCTTGCGGTATCTTTCGGCGACCTTCGTTTCCTCGTTGCGCTTCAGCACGGAGCCGGAGGAAACGCCCTCCAAATTGGCAAGTGTGGTGTTGAACCGGATGGTTTCGTCGAGCACGAGCCCGAGGGCCTTGCGGTCTTCCGTCACATAGGAAATCCCGGCGTCAATCGCCCTGTCCACCGAGCTGACATCCACCGTCTTGCCGTTCAGCCTGACTTCGCCGGATATGTTGCGGCCATAGGAGCGGCCGAAGATGGACATGGCGAGCTCGGTCCGGCCGGAGCCCATCAGGCCCGCGATCCCCACGACTTCCCCGGCGCGCACATTGAACGAGGCGTTGCGGATGACCTGGCGCTCGGCATGCTCGGGATGCCAGACATTCCAGCCCTCAACTTCCAGAAGCACTTTTCCGGGCGTGCGCTTGTGGTCCGGGAAGCGGTGGGTCATGTCCCGGCCGACCATGTCGCGGACAATCTCGTCCTCGCTGAGACCCTTGCTGGCGTCCAGCTTGGACACCGTCATGCCGTCGCGAATGACGGTCACGCTGTCGGCCACATAACGGACCTCGTTGAGCTTGTGGGAAATGATGATGCAGGTAACACCCTGCGCCTTCAGTTCCAGCATGAGGTCGAGCAGCTTGCGGCTGTCGTTTTCCTGCAGCGCGGCGGTCGGTTCGTCCAGAATGAGCAGCTTGACGTCCTTGGAGAGCGCCTTGGCGATTTCGACGAGCTGCTGCTTGCCCACGCCGATGTTGTCGACCTTGGTCGTCGGAGCTTCCACCAGCCCGACCTTGGCGAGGAGTTCTTCGGTGAACTGGTTGGTCCGGCGCCAGTCGATCACACCGTTCGATGCGCATTCATTGCCCAGGAAAATATTCTCCGCGATGGAGAGTTGCGGCACGAGGGCCAGTTCCTGGTGGATGATGATGATGCCCTGTTTCTCGCTGTCCGAAATACCGGCAAACCGGGCCGGCTTGCCGTCGAACAGAATGTCGCCGTCATAGTCGCCGTGGGCATAAACCCCCGACAGGATTTTCATGAGCGTTGATTTTCCCGCGCCGTTCTCACCGACGACTGCATGGATTTCGCCCTTTTGAACATCGAGACTGACCCGGTCCAGCGCTTTCACGCCCGGAAAGGTCTTGCTGATGTTCTGCATGGAAAGGAGTGCCATGGCCCCCGGTCTCCGAATTCCGAAAAAGATCCGCCCGCAAGTCCGGTGGTTCCGAACTCGGTCGGCTTCCCTCATTTCCGGGTCTGCACGGAAATGAAGGAAGGACCGGGTCTGCGGGCGGGAGGTGCTGCTTGGGAGCTCTTGTTTATTTGACCTGGTCAGCCGTGTAGTAACCGCTGCCGATCAGGATTTCTTCCCAGTTGCTCGCATCGACCGCGACCGGCTCCAGCAGGTAGGACGGCACGATCTTGACACCGTTGTTGTAGGTCTTGGTGTCGTTGATTTCCGGCTCGCCGCCTTCCAGCAGCGCGTCGACCATGCCGACCGTGACACGGGCAAGTTCGCGGGTGTCCTTGAAGACCGTGGAATACTGTTCGCCGGCAAGGATGGACTTCACGGACGGAACTTCCGCGTCCTGGCCGGTGACGATCGGCATTTTCTGGTCGCCGGAGCCGTAACCGACGCCCTTCAGCGACGACAGGATGCCGATGGACAGGCCATCGTAGGGGCTCAATGCGCCATGTAGCGTCTTGTCGGTGTAATGGGCGGACAGCAGGTTATCCATACGGGCCTGGGCGACAGCGCCGTCCCAGCGCAGTGTGCCGACCGTGTCCATGCCCGTCTGACCGGACTGGATGATGATGGTACCGTCATCGATCAGCGGCTGGAGAACGGACATTGCGCCATCGTAGAAGAAATAGGCGTTGTTGTCGTCCGGAGAACCGCCAAACAATTCAACATTGTACGGGCCGTCGCCGAAGCGTTCCTTCAGGCCGCCGACCAGCGACGTTGCCTGCTGAACACCCACCTTGAAATTGTCGAAGGTCGCGTAATAGTCGACATCGCCGCTGTCGCGGATCAGCCGGTCATAAGCGATGACCTTGATGCCGGCAGCAGCGGCATTTTCGAGTGCATTGGAAAGCGTGGTGCCGTCGATTGCCGCGATCACGAGCACATCGGCGCCCTTGGTGATCATGTTTTCGATCTGGGCCAGCTGGTTCGGAATGTCGTCTTCGGCATACTGCAAGTCGGTGGTGTAACCGGCTTCGGTGAACTGCTCGACCATGGAGTTGCCGTCGGAGATCCAGCGGGCCGAGGATTTGGTCGGCATGGCGATGCCGATGGTGCCCTTGTCCTGCGCCATAACGGCACCGGACATGAGAGTTGCCACAGCCGCAGCCGCGACCAGAGCCTTGGAAACAAACTTCATATTTTCCTCCCGTGCCGGTTTGCGACCGGCCACAAACTTATTTCCGGCATGAACTGATGATGCCGCGGCTACAAATGCGAGAAAAACAACATGACGGTCAAATTATTATTCATTATCGTTACATATCCATATCGGTATAGATTTGATCTCTCCTGAAGCGAGCCATCATGAGCCTGGACCTGCTGCGGCGCGGCCTGAAAATTTCGCATCTGCGCCTGCTCGCCGAACTGGCGCGGCAATCGCGACTGACCAACGCCGCGACCGCGCTCGGCATCACCCAACCGGCAGCCTCACGGCTGATTTCGGAGATCGAACGGATCACGGAAGCCGCCGTCTATGTGCGCAGCGGCCGGGGTATCGAGCTGACCGACGTGGGCCGAAAGCTCGCGGAACGCTGCGTGCGCATCTTGCAGGAACTCGGCGACGCGGGCCGGGACATCGAGCAGCATATGTCCGGCCAGAGCGGCCATGTCAGCATCGGCTCGGTTACCGGACCGGCCATCGAATATGTGCTGCCCGCGCTGCGCCATATCCGGCTCAGTTACCCGGACATCTCGATTTCCGTCGATGTTGCCCCCAGCCGCGACCTTGCGCCGAAACTGGAGGACGGGCGGCTGGATTTCTCTCTCAGCCGGGTGCCCGTGGATGAGGACCCTGCCCTTTTCGAGGAACGGCCACTCCTTCGGGAACCGGCGTCGATCATCGCCCGCATCGATCATCCGCTGACACGAACCGGCACTCCCATACCGGCGGAAGCCCTTCTCGGCTTCGACTGGGTTCTGCCCCCGGCCGGAACGCCGATCCGGGCAACGGCGGAACAGGCGTTGCGGGACAAGGGGCTGACCCTGCCCTCCAGAGTGCTGACCACCTCCTCCTTCCTGTTCACGCTGGCGACCGTCCAGAGAACCAACGCCATCGCTCCGGTCGCCCAGTCCGTCGCCAGAAGTTTTGCCGAAGGCACCGACGGAACACCCGGAACACTCACGGAACTTCAAAGCGACCTGCCGCTGTCGGTGGAGACCTATTCCTTCCTGACGCGCAAGGGTCAGGTGCTGACGCCTGTTGCGCAAGTGGTCGCCAGAGAAGTGCTGAGGGCCATCGGCGATGGGTCGGGTCCTGGCTGAAGAGCCGGAGCTGGCAGCAGGCAAATGAAATATATTCCGCTTCGATCCTTGCCGTGGCACGGTGGGGCCGATGCTTGACCGAGCCAAGAAATGTCACGAGATTCGAGCGCAGCCTTGAGGGAAACCAGACCTTGTCCTTACTCGATGTTCCGATAGTCGCGCTGCCTGCCCCGGGGTTCGGGCTCGCGCGCCGAAACGGCGTCCGCCCCGACATGGTATCGGCGAAGACATGAGCGAAGAGGGGCAGACGGTCCTGAAAGGTTACAGTCTGGCCGGCATGCTGGCCGGTCCGGCTGCCGCGCTGATGATGCTGGCTCTGCCTGTTCCGGCAGGTTTGACGTTCCAGGGCTGGGCGACAGCCGCCATCGCCGTCTGGATGGCGATCTGGTGGGCGAGCGAGGCGCTGCCGGTTGCCGCGACGGCCCTGTTACCGCTTGTCTTCTTTCCGCTGTTCGACATCTCCGACTTCGGCCAGACGGCCGCCCCCTTCGCCAATCCGCTGATATTTCTGTTTCTCGGCGGTTTCCTGATTTCGCTGGCCCTGCAGCGATGGAACCTCCACCGTCGCATCGCGCTTCATATCCTGTCGGTCGTCGGCAGCAGCCCCTCAGCGCTGATTGGCGGCGTGATGGCGGCAACGGCCTTCCTGAGCATGTGGATCAGCAACACGGCGACAGCCATGATGATGATGCCGCTGGCCGTGTCCCTGACGTCGGTCCTCACGGATGCGGGACAACGCGAAAAGTCCGGCATCTCCTCCGCGCTTCTGCTCGCCGTTGCCTATTCCGCATCGATAGGGGGACTGGCCACCCTTGTCGGCTCGCCGCCCAATGCCCTGCTCGCCGCATATATGGAGCAACGCCATGGCATTCATGTCGGGTTTCTCGACTGGATGGTCATCGCTCTCCCGGTAGTTCTGGCAATGTTGCCGATCACCTGGTTTCTGCTCACCAGGGTGGATTTTCACCTGGAAGACACATCCACCCAGACGGGCTCGGAGGTCATAAGGCAGGAACTGGACAAAATGGGTTCGGTCAGCGCCGCGGAAAAACGGGTCGCGGCGGTATTCGCGCTCGTCGCGGCGCTCTGGATCTTCAATCCCCTGACCGCCGACTTGACCGGGCTGTCCGGTCTTCATGACGCAGGCATCGCAGTCTCCGGCGCACTCCTGCTGTTTCTGATCCCCTCCGGCACCCATGCGCGCGTCTTTCTGCTCGACTGGAATTGGGCGAAGCGGGCTCCCTGGGATATTCTCATCCTGTTCGGCGGCGGCCTGAGCCTGGCTCAGGCGGTCGACAAGACCGGCCTTGCCTCGTGGATCGGCAACGGCCTGTCCTTTTTCGAAACCTGGCCGGTGTTCGCGCTTGTGCTGGCTGTTTCACTGCTCGTCATCTTTCTGACCGAGCTGACGAGCAACACGGCGACGACAGCGGCGTTCCTGCCTGTTGTCGGCGCTGTCGCCGTTCAGGCCGGCCTCGATCCGCTGTTCCTTGCCGCGCCGGCCGCCATTGCCGCCTCCTGCGCCTTCATGCTTCCCGTGGCGACCCCTCCGAATGCCATCGTTTTCGGCACCGGGCAGGTCAGCATTCCCCAGATGATGCGGGCGGGCTTTCTCGTGAACCTTGCAGCTGTCGCGGTGATCACGCTGCTGACGACACTGATGTTCGGCAGCGGATAGCTAGGTCAGGGTGGTTTCGGCACGCTCGGAGCGGCACGCCTTGCAGGGATCGAAACCGTCCTGCTTCCCGCCGGTTATCTCTGCGGTTCAGCAGCAAGGCTGCTGCGAAGATTTTCCGCCGTGGCTTTCAGTTGCGCCAATGCCTTGCCTGCTCCGGCGCCCGACAGGCGCGCTGCCGGGCCAAAGACCGACACGCCCGAGATCATCCGGCCGCTACCGCTGAACAGAGGCACGGCGACTGCGTGGAGCGTGTCTTCCCGCTCGCCGCGGTTTTCCGCAAAGCCGTCGCGGCGGACCTTTACAAGCTCCGCGCGCAGCGCGTCCTCGCCGATGATGGTCGCGCCGGTAAACGTCTTCGGCTCGACCCGCTTGAAATAGGCGTCCAATTCCTTGTCCGGCAGATGCGCCAGCCAGAGCTTGCCGTGCGCGGTGCACCAGGCCTCAAGTTCCGAGCCCACGCGGATATCGACCAGCACGGGCCGGTCAGGCACGGCGCGCGCGATGCAGACCACCTTGTCCGAGCGGAACAGGGTTGCCATGGAGGCTTCACCAAGACGATCCGTGAGCGCGTTCAGGGCCGGCTGCAGAAGGCCCGCCAGCGAGCCGCCGTCAAGCAGCCGCTCCGCCAGACCGGCGAACAGGAACCCCAGCCGATAGCGGCCGCGCTCAACGGCAATGAGCGCGCCGACGTGCTCCAGCGTCTTGAGGAAACGATGCGCGGTGACGGCATTCACGCCCAGTTCGGCCATCACGTCGGCAGCGGCGATCACCGTCCTGTCCGCGTTGAATAGCTTCAGGATTTCAAAGGCCTTCACCACGGAACCGTTGATCTGCGCCACCATCGCCGAATGAGCCTGCTTTCCTGATCCGCAAACGGGACTGTTGACGGATGATCTCTATTATTTCAATATAAGATATATAAGTTACTATTATAGTAATAATGGAGAATGTCAAGATGGCGGCGGCAGGTCCGAAGTCCCCAGCGCAGAAGAGTAAATCCGCATCCCCGGCAGGCAAGACCGGGTCGGGCACGATGACGTGCGGAGGCGCGCTGCTCTCCCGGCTGAAAGCACTCGGTATCGATTACATCTTCGCCAATTCGGGCACCGACTTCCCGCCGATCATCGAGGGCCTCGCGGAAGCTGCCGCAAGCGGCATAGACCTGCCGGAAAGCCTGGTCATTCCGCATGAATCGGCCGCCATGGGGATGGCGCACGGCTATTATCTTGCCACCGGCAAGACGGCGGCGGTGATGGCGCACACCAATGTGGGCCTTGCCAACTGTTCCATTGGCGCGATCAACGCGGCCACCGAACATGTCCCCGTGCTGCTGTTTTCCGGGCGCACGCCGACGACGGAAAAAGACCGTTTCGGTTCGCGGACGGTGCCCATCGGCTGGGGCCAGGAAATGCGCGACCAGACGGCCCTGGTGCGCGAAGCGTCGAAATGGGATTACGAGCTGCGGTTTCCCGAACAGGCGGTGGAAACCGCAGACCGGGCGAAGGCCATCGCGGAGACCGCGCCGCGCGGTCCCGTCTACGTCAGCCTGCCGCGCGAGGTCCTGTGCGAGCCGACAGGCACTGAGCAGCTCGACCTTCCCCCGATCATGCGCCCTGCCCGCCCGGGCCTGAGCGACGCGGATTTCGAGACGGCAGCAAAATGGCTCGCGGAAGCGGAAAACCCGGTCATCTTCGCCCAGCACGGCGCGGGCGGTCCGGACGGATTTGCCGCGCTCAGCGAGCTGGCGGAAAAATGGGGCATACCTGTGTGCCAGTACTGGGCCGTGCAATGCGCCATCGACAGCGACCACCCCATGGCCGCGGCCGCCCCGCCCGCCCCGCTGCTGGAAAAGGCGGACGTCATTCTGGTGATCGACTGCCTCGCCCCCTGGGCGCCGGACGCTCACGGCCCGCGCCCGGGCGCGAAAGTCATTCATCTTGCCCAGGACCCGCTTTTCAGCCGCGTGCCGGTGCGCAACTTCCAGTGCGATCTGGCCCTTGCTGCGGATGTCGAGCCTGGTCTGCTGGCCCTGAAAAAGAAACTCGAGGTATTCACCCCGTCAGGGCGGGAGGAAGCAAGGCGCAGGTTCTGGGCGGACACGAACGCCGGAACCCGCCAGAAGGCCATTGCCTCCGCAAAATCCGGCGAACGGGACCCGATGACCAAAAGCTGGGTCAGCCTGTGCCTGTCCGAAGCGCTGGCCGGACGGGACGCCTCGGTTCTGTCCGAACTGG
Source organism: uncultured Roseibium sp. (assembly GCF_947496995.1). Classification (GTDB taxonomy): domain Bacteria; phylum Pseudomonadota; class Alphaproteobacteria; order Rhizobiales; family Stappiaceae; genus Roseibium. The sequence continues at coordinate 1,503,943 of NZ_CANMFD010000001.1, read as the reverse complement.
GTTGCCCGATGGACGCCATGTCCCTCACCCACGCCAAGGCCTGGTTTCAGGAACCGCATTCCGGCGGGCTGGGCTGGTCGTTCCCGGCGGCGCTCGGCATGAAGATCGGCGCGCCGGAACGCACCATCGTCGCCACCATGGGCGACGGCTCCTACATCTTTTCCAATCCGGTCGCCTGCCACCAGATCGCCGAGGCCCACCGGCTGCCCATCCTGCTGGTCATCCTCAACAACGCGGAATGGGGCGCCGTCCGCCAGTCGGTGCTCGGCCTCTATCCCGACGGCCACGCCGCCCGCAGCAACCAGGTGCCCCTGACAGGCCTCTCGCCGGTCCCCGACTTCGCAATGATCGCCCGCGCCAGCCGCGCCCACGCCCAACGCGTCGAACACGGCGCGGACCTGCCGGGTGCGATCGAAGCGGCGCTGAAGCATATCGATGAACAGGGAACGATGGCGCTGCTGGATGTGCAGGTGGCGCCGTAAGGCAGGCACAGACCGCATTTCTCAAAGCGGCTCGGAGTGCTGACGACCCTTCAATTCGTCATCACCTCCGTTGAATGTATGGAGCGGCTGAGAACCGCCCTCACGGTCGCTATCCCGGATGCAGTGTCGCGCAGATCCGGGATCGGTGAACTGGCGGATCTTTGGCCGAGCCTCTTCTCACATGAGGGTGTGCGTCTCTTCCGACTCCGTTTGCATTTCACCTGGCCGGGAATACGGACGAGGGGCTGCTGCTGCAATCGGGTTCATGGTATCCGGAGGAATCTTCCCAGTCTTTCGGGGAAGCCCGGGCGGATACCGTCTTGGTTTGGCAATGCTTCCTTGCAGCGGGTGTCACCCCGGGCGCAGCGAAGCGGAGACCCGGGGCCCACTCGCGGTGCCGCTTGCTGAAGCAAGGGCGATTGTTCATCGGCGGACGCCACCCGCTTCGGGCCTGCGCGCCGTATTGTTTGTCCCGGGGGCTGTGTGTGAAGCAGCCTTGGAGATATCCTACAAAGCCTCTGCGAACGAGTAGGCCCCGGCTCAGCGCTGCGCTTGGCCGGGGTGACAGCCGAGGGAGGTACTCAGTTTTTTCGGTTCACTCAACAGAGTTGATGACGGTGGTAACACAGTCGCAGTCCGGCTGCCACCCAAGCTACGACCCCTGCGTGCCCATCGCCAGCGATGTTGATTGCGAGGGAGGCCGCGGCAGATTTCCGAGTTCTCTTCTCTTATTCAGACAGCAACAACAACACGCCACTGTACGAACGTGCACATTGTAAAAGCCGACGGGCACTCAAGATCACAATGAGGCCGTTAGAAGCTTGGTCTTGAAGAGAAATTCAGGGGGAAGTGGTGCCCAGAGCCGGAATCGAACCAGCGACACGCGGATTTTCAATCCGCTGCTCTACCAACTGAGCTATCTGGGCGTGCCTTGCGAAGCGTCCGGAACGGTGTCCGTTCGCTGAAAGCCCGGTCCTTATAGAGGCTCCCCATGACCTTGTCCAGCGTCCCGGCAAAGTTTTTTGCCGGTTCACGGCAAGGTAACGGGGGAAAACGTCACCGTCTGTTAAACGGCTGAAAAACAATAATTTTCTCGTGACCGCGATACCGTAAACGGCGTCCCTCCTGCACGGCCACAAGAGTGGGTGACGGGGCTATTGATCAGCCGTTCCAAAAGTCGCCGGACAAGGCGGTCTCAAGCGCGCCGCCGCGGCGGCGCGCTTTCGTGGTTCAGGGCCGTTTCCGGCCGGCAACAGACCTACTTCACGGTGATGCGGTCGTCGGTGTAGGCCGTGTATCCGTTCTGGGCGGCGAGATATTCGGACACCACATCGGCCAGATCCGGGCCGAAGTCATAGGCGTTCATGCCGTTGGTCTCGAAGATGTCATAGCCGTCGCCGCCGCCACGCATGTAGTTGTTGGAGACGACGCCGTAGACCTTTTCCGGATCGAGCGGCACGAAGCCGTCACCATCTTGAACCATCACGTCGGAGACGCGCTCGCCGGCCGGCTTGGTGGCGTCGAAGCTGAACTTCAGCCCGGCAACCTGCGGGAAGCGGCCTGCGCCTTCTTCCACCTGGCTTACGCCGTTTTCAAGGGCAGCGATCACGTCCGAGCCCTTCAGCTCGAAGGTGGACAGCGTGTTCTGGAACGGCAGGACGGTGAGAACCTCGCCCTTGGTAATTTCACCGCCATCAATGGAGGCGCGCAGACCGCCGCCGTTCTGGATGGCGATCTGGACACCCTGGTCCTTCACACGCTCCAGCATGGCGTCGGCGACGAGAACACCCATTTCGCAGACCTTGGCGCGGCAGACTTCCCGGTCGGCGCCGATCGGCGCCGTGGCCTGGGCAACGACTTCCTGACGGATTTCGTCAAGCGGCTCGGCCAGCGCCTTGATGCGGGCGACCAGCTCCGGATTTTCAACAATCTGACCGTCAATGATGATCGGCTCGCCGACGGCTTCGGTGAGGACACCGTTGTCGTCGAAGGTCACGTTCAATTCGCCCAGGAACTTGCCGTAGGCGTAGGCCTGGACAATGGCGGTCGGTGTGCCGTCCGGGCCGTCGACCATGGTCGGATAGGGGCCTTCAGCCTTGTCCGACGTGTTGGAGAGATAGGTGTTGGAATGGCCGCCGACGATAACATCGATGCCCGGCGCCTTGGCGGCAACTTCCTGGTCGACCTTGTAGCCGGAGTGGCTGAGGACGATGATCTTGTTGACGCCTTCGGCCGCAAGCTTTTCAGCTTCCTTCGTCACCGCCTCGACCGGATCGGAGAAGGTGATGTTGTCGCCCGGGCTGGCCAGTTCGTCGGTGTCTTCCGGCGTCAGACCGATCAGACCGATCTTCTCGCCGCCGCGCTCGATGACGATGGAAGGCTTGAGAACGTCGGCGAGCTGCGGTTCGTTGGAGACATCCGCGTTGGACATGAGAACCGGAAAATCGACCGCATCCATGAAGCCGCGCAGGATTTCCGGGCCGTCGTCAAATTCGTGGTTGCCGACGGTCATGGCGTCGTAGCCGAGCTTGTTCATGAACTCGGCAGCAGCCTTGCCCTTGTAGTAGGTGTAGAACAGCGTGCCCTGGAACTGGTCGCCGCCATCGACGAGGATGGCGTTGTTGCTGGCTGCCCGGCGGTCCTTGATGACCGTGTCCAGACGCGCCGTGCCGCCGAAGCATTTGCCTTCAGCGTTGTCTTCGGCGCTGCAGCTCGAATCGTATTTGCTGATCGGCTCGATGCGGCTGTGGAAGTCGTTGGTGTGCAAAATCGTCAGCGAATAATCAGCATAAGCTGCTGTCGACAGCGCCGTCGTCATGGACAGCACCGCGGCGCTCAGAAAACGTTTGTTCATCGGACCCTCACCCTTCGGATTGGTTATTGTGCCGAAGCCGGAGGTCATGTGCTCCGGCCCTCACCTCCCGTATCCGCTGCCGATCCCCAGCGGGCTTGCCGCCGGAAGGTACGGCCAGGCAAACCACAAACGAGATCAAACGGACCGAGCTTGTCGGTGTAGAGCGATCTTGGTGCAGATTTATGACGGCTGCAAGTAACTTACGCAAAGTCACGCTGCTGGAAATTTAGCCAAATAACAAATTGGGCAAACCGGTCAATCTTCCGGGATATTGCTTTCGTCAATGTCGTCGGTTTCGACCGCCGGAATGGCGTAGCTTCCGGTGAACCAGCGGTTCATGTCGATCTTGGCGCAGCGGTCGGAGCAGAACGGATAATCGTCCGGCGTCGACAGTTTCGAGCAGATCGGACAGGGGCGCATGCGGCGCTGCGGTTTCTGGGCTGTGGTGCCGGCCATGGCGGCCTCCCCTTTCCTGAGTGTGAGCGAGCGGATGCCCCGAGCGAGGTCAGGCGGCGGCCGTCGCCCAGCCCTTGTGAACCGGATATCCGGCCGCGGTCAGCAGATACGCGGTCTCCACCAGCGGCAGTCCGACGACAGCCGGATAGGAACCGACCAGCTTGACGACAAAGCTGCCCGCCAGTCCCTGGATGGCATAGCCACCGGCCTTGCCGCGCCATTCGCCGGAGGCGACGTAGTCGTCCATGTCCTTGCGCGACAGGCGCTTGAAGCGGACACGGGTTTCCACCAGCTTGGAACGCACCTTGCCGCTGGCCTCAGCCACGGCAACGGCCGTGAAGACCCGGTGTCCCCTGCCGGACAGGAGCGACAGGCACATGATCGCCTGATCCGTAAGCTCCGCTTTCGGAAGGGCCCGACGGCCGACGGCGACCACCGTATCGGCGGCAAGGACCACGCTGTCTGCCAGACGGTCCGAAGCGTCGACCGTCTGGCGGACGGCTTCGGCCTTCGAACGGGCGAGCCGCAACGCGAGAGCGCGCGGCGTCTCGTGCTTCTTCGGCGTCTCGTCGATATCGGCAGGCAGGAGATGATCCGGTTCCAGCCCGATCTGCTGCAGCAGCGCGAGGCGGCGCGGCGATGCGGAGGCCAGGATCAACTGAGGGGCATTCATCATGAAAACGCGAACCTTGCAGCAGGGGTCACCATGCAATCCGCTTACTTGAAGCGGTAGGTGATCCGCCCCTTCGTGAGGTCATACGGGGTCATCTCGACGAGAACCTTGTCGCCCGCCAGAACGCGGATACGGTTCTTGCGCATGCGCCCGGCTGTGTGGGCGATGATTTCGTGTTCATTTTCAAGTTTTACGCGGAACGTCGCGTTCGGCAACAGTTCTGTTACGACGCCCGGAAACTCCAGAGCTTCTTCTTTGGCCATTTGATATCCTGAATAAAGCGGGTCCTGCCCGCGGGTGCGGGGGAAACTAACGGATTAGGGACAGAAAGTGAACCTTTCTTTCGACAGCCGACCAAAGAAACCCCGGCTTATACAGATCCCCTGCGGCGGATAGGGGTTTTCAGGCCCTGCAGGGGACCCATGAGCCGCGGAATTACGGCATTTGCACGTCAATTCGAAGTGCTGGAAACCTTGTCCATCCAGGCCGGAAGTGCACCGGTCAGATCAGCCGCTCGGCGGCGGAGCCCAGTCCAGGCGCTTCTTGATGCGCATCATCAGCTGGTCCCGGACGGCCCGGTATTCATTCAGGATCTGCTCGCGGCTGCCGGTCGCCAGGGTCGGGTCGAGCGTCGGCCAGTATTCCACGTCGACGGCCTCCGTGCGGGTCATGTCGAGCGCCTTGTGGTGGGCTTCAGGCGCCAGCGTCACGACCAGGTCGAACCCGGATTCGTCCAGCTGTTCGAAGGTTCTGGGCTGATGCTTGCTCATGTCCACGCCGATTTCGGCCATGACCGCATCGACGAAGGGGTCGATCTTGCCCTGGCGCACACCGGCGGAACGCACATAGACCTGGTTGGGAAACAGTGTCCGCGTCAGGGCCTCGGCCATGGGCGAGCGCACGGAATTCATCCCGCAGGCGAACATTACCGCAGTCGGACGCAGGCCCGGCCCGGTCATTCCGGTCAGCCCTTCCAGTGAAGGGCATAGACGAGCGTGAACAGCCGTCGTGCGGTTTGCATGTCCACCTCGACCTTGCCTTCCAGGCGCTCCATGAGGACGGTCGAGCCCTCGTTGTGAACACCGCGCCTGCCCATGTCGATGGCCTCGATCTGGCTGGGCGTCGCGTGGCGGATCGCGTCGTAATAACTCTGGCAGATCATGTCGTAGTCCTTGACGATCTTGCGCAGCGGCGACAGGGACAGGACGTGGGTGACGACCTCCTGCCCGTCTTCCAGCTTGATCCGGAAAACAAGTTTCTTTTCGATCACCGAAAGATCGAGGATAAACCGGGCGGACGGATGCCCCACCGGCTGGAACCTGTTTTCCTCGATCAGGTCGTAGATCGCGACCGCCCTGTCGTGCTCCACTTCCGGAGTTGAACGGGAAATGGAGGCTTCATCCAGGATCACATCCACCAGCTTGCCGCCGGAGGCGTTCGGATCTGTGTCCGCTTGCGGTTCGCTCATGCTGCAGAAGCCTCTCTCGGGTATCGGCTACAGGTTCAGTCTGATGGAAACAGAGCGCGCGTGCGCAGACAACCCCTCCGATTCACCAAGGGCGATGGCCGCCGGGCCGAGCGCTCTCAGATTATCCGCGCTGCATTTGAGAACCGACGTGCGCTTGACGAACTCCAGCACGGAAAGGCCGGAGGAGAACCGGGCCGAGCGTGCCGTCGGCAAAACGTGGTTTGAACCGCCGACATAGTCGCCGATGGCTTCGGGCGTATAGTGCCCGAGGAACACCGCTCCGGCGTTGCGCACCTTTTTCAACAGCGCTTCCGGGTCGGCCACCGCCAGCTCCAGATGCTCCGGCGCGATCCGGTTGGCGAGCGGCATGGCCGCTTCGAGAGTGTCCACCAGAATGATGGCGCCGAAATCGCGCCAGCTTGCCCGGGCGACGTCTTCGCGCGGCAGCGTCTTCAGCTGCGCCTCGACGGCGGTTTCCACCTCGTCGGCCAGGTCCGCGCTGTCGGTGATCAGGATCGACTGGGCTGCGGTATCGTGTTCGGCCTGCGCCAGAAGGTCGGCTGCCACCCAGTCGGCATTGTTGTCGCCATCGGCGACGATCAGGACTTCCGAGGGGCCGGCGATCATGTCGATGCCGACCGTACCGAACACCCGGCGCTTGGCCGCTGCCACGAAGGCGTTGCCGGGCCCGACGATCTTGGCGACCGGCGCAATCGTCTCGGTGCCATAGGCAAGGGCCGCAACAGCCTGGGCGCCGCCGATCCGGTAGATTTCCGTAACGCCGGCGATCCGGGCAGCGGCAAGAACCAGAGGATTGAGCACGCCGTCCGGGCTGGGAACCACCATGACGATACGCTCCACGCCGGCGACCTTCGCCGGGACCGCGTTCATCAGCACGGAACTCGGATAGCTCGCCGTTCCGCCCGGCACATAGATCCCGACCGCTTCGACGGCAGTCCACAGGGACCCCAGTTCCACGCCGATCGGGTCAGTGTAGCGATCGTCCTTCGGCATCTGCCGGGCATGATGCGCGTGGATCCGGTCATGGGCGAGTTGCAACGCATCCAGCGTTTCGCGCGGAACCTTTCCGGCGGCGGCTTCGATCTCCGCGGACGAAACCGTCAGTTCCGCCATATCGGCCGCATCAAGCCGGTCGAACTTGCGTGTGTAGTCCAGAACGGCCCGGTCGCCATGGCTGCGGACGTTTTCAAGAATGTCCCGGACGATGTGATCGACATCTTCCGACACTTCCCGCTTTCCGGCCAAAAGGTCCGCGAATTTCGCCTCAAACCCGGCGTCCTTGTCTGAAAGGCGTTGAACCACGCAATTCTCCATTTTTTTCGGCGGTAATTCTCGCTGCCGGTTCTCAGCCCCAACTCGCGGGTCCGGCACCCTCGGGCTTAGGAGCGGTCAATCCAGATCGTGCTGCGGCAGGTTCGGGGTCGACCAGGCAGCGCCAAGGTCGGAGAGCTGTGCCTCGATACATTCCACATCCAGGTTCAGGCTCGCACCACCGGCAAAGGCAAGCTCGATCTGGCCGGAAGGCTCCTTGCCGGGCTTGAAGGTCACGGCCAGCAGTTCCAACACGGCGCCCTTGGCATCCTGACGGATATTCTGCGCCTTCATGGCGTTGACCTGGGCAAAAGCCAGAGCCGAGCGGCGGCGTTCGTGTTTTTTCGACCGTTTGTCGGTTTCCTTGTCCCAGACAAACCGGTTCACGACGAAGACCGCCTTCTTTTCCTTCGGCAGATAGCGGATATCGGCGACGGTCAGGACGGCGTCCTGCAGATGGGCGGAGAGAACCTGAAGGTCCTCCTGATCAAGGGCGGCGAGTTTCAATTGATCCATGTTGGCCTGAATTCCGATCCGGTCATGCGTTTCTGGGCGGAAGGCATATAAGCGCAATGCGCGCCAGTCCCAAGGCTGTTGACGTAATGCGGAAACCGGCCTTTGGCAATGTCGAATGCGGCAGACCGGCCGTGCCCTGGGGCTATTGCTCCTCATCCAGCCGCCGGCGAAGGTCCGCCTTGCCTTCCTCCAACCGTCGCCGCAGGTCCGCTTTCTCCTCATCCAGTCTTGCGATGCGCCTGAAGACGCGCCTGCCGAGCCAGAGGCCGGCAACCACCAGGAACAGGCCCAGGGTGGGGCCATAGGGGGGCGGCAGCAAAACCACGGCGGCCATCCCGGCGAAAGCAAATCCCAGCTGGATCAGAAACCGGATCGTCTGCGCGCCCATGATGTTTCCCCTCCCGCCCTGCAAACTTAAGCGCCCTACCGGGACCGATCAGGACCGCCGGTGACGGCAGCGGCTTGCACTTGACACCGGGTTCCGGGAAAGTGGACCATCATCCTGCGTTCTTCAAGCCGTTTGCCCGGATTGCCCATGATCAAGATCCTGATGTCGCTCGTCGTTGTCGTCGGTGCTGTGCTGCTCACGCCTGCCAATGCGCAGGAAGTCGCAGCAAGGGTGCTCGGTGAGATCGTTTATGTGCCGGCCTATTCGCGCATCTTTTCCCATCCGGACCGGTCGGACCTGCTCGCCGCGACGCTGGCGGTCCACAACATCGATCCGGACACGCCGATCACGCTGCAGTCTGTCGAATATCACGGCGAGGACGGAACGCTCTTGCGTGAACTTCTGGACAATCCGCTCGATCTTGGCCCGTTGCAGTCCGGAACCGTTCTGGTTCCGATCAACGACACCACGGGCGGTGTCGGTGCGAATTTTCTTCTGGAATGGACTTCGGCAACGCCGGCGCTCAGCCCTATCGCCGAGGCGATCATGACCAGCGGCAGCGGCGGACCGGGGCCATCCTTCACCTCGCGCGGGCGGGTGATCGAGCAGCGGATCCCGGCGGACTGATATCGTGAAACGTATCCGGGAAGTGAAGCTTCAGCTCGAAATCCGCTCGATCTGCGCACCGCAGCGGGTGAGCTTGTCTTCCAGGCGCTCAAAGCCCCGGTCGAGATGGTAGACGCGGTTGACGGTGGTTTCTCCCTCCGCCGCGAGACCGGCGATCACCAGCGACACGGAAGCCCTGAGGTCGGTCGCCATCACCGGCGCGCCGCGCAGGGTGGAGACACCCTCGACCGTCGCCGTGCGGCCGTCCACATGGATGTTGGCCCCCAGCCGCGCCAGTTCCTGCACATGCATGAAGCGGTTTTCGAAGATGGTTTCGGTGATCCGGCTGGACCCGCCCGCCTTTGTCATCAGCGCCATGAACTGCGCCTGCAGGTCCGTCGGGAAACCCGGGAAAGGTTCCGTGGTCACATCGACGGGCTGAATGCCGTTGCCGTTGCGGTAAACCTTGATGCCGTCCGCTGTCTGGGTGATCTCGGCGCCGGCCTGGCGCAGGGTGTCCAGCGCCGATTCCAAGAGATCCGAGCGAGCGCCCTGCAGCAGCACATCGCCGCCGGTCATGGCAACCGCCATGGCATAGGTGCCGGTCTCGATCCGGTCCGGCACCACGGCATGGCGCGCACCGTGCAGGCGCGGCTTGCCCTGAATGCGGATGGTGGAGGTGCCCTCGCCTTCAATCTCCGCGCCCATCGCCTTGAGACACTTGGCCAGATCGACCACTTCCGGCTCGCGGGCGGCGTTGATGATTTCCGTTTCGCCCTGCGCAAGCGTCGCGGCCATCATGATGGTGTGGGTGGCGCCGACGGAGACTTTCGGAAATTCAACGCGGGCGCCCTTCAGGCCGCCGGGCGCCTTGACGACCACATATCCTGCCTCGATCTCGATATCGGCGCCGAGCGCGGCCAGACCGTCGATGAAGAAGTCCACCGGGCGGGTGCCGATGGCGCAGCCGCCGGGCAGCGAGACCCGGGCTTCGCGGCAGCGGGCGACCAGCGGGCCGACGACCCAGAAGCTGGCGCGCATCTTGGAGACAAGTTCATAGGGCGCGGTGGTGTCGACGATCTCGCGGGCGGTCAGGTTCAGCGTCTGACCGGCCAGTTCGTCCTGGCCGTTGCGCTTGCCGTTCACCGAATAGTCGACGCCGTGGTTGGAAAGGATCTGCGTGAGCTGCGCCACGTCGCGCAGGCGCGGCACGTTGGTCAGCGTCAGGGTCTCGTCCGTCAGGAGCGAGGCGATCATCAGCGGCAGCGTCGCGTTCTTGGCTCCGGAAATCGGGATGACCCCGTTCAGTTCCCTGCCGCCGACAACCTTGATACTGTCCATAGTCTTCCCCGAACCCGAACCGCGAACCGGCGCGGTCTTTTCCTGGAACCTCCCGCGTCCGGATGAACGCAGGCTGTGAAAATCGCACGGCCGATCATCTTCATATCAAGGCTGATCCGGCCAAATTCAAACAAGTCCTGCGATCTACACGCAACTTGTGGCCCATGCAAGGCAGAGCACGGGCATTGCAGAGGCAATCAAACGGGAGACGGATCGCCGGATTCGTGCCGTCAGTGCGCCTCACTCCTCCTTGCGGCTTTTGGCGGCGCTCTTGCGGCGGCGCAGGTTTGCCCTCAGGGCCTCGGCAAGACGCTCCTGCCGCAAAGTTTCCCTGTCCTTGCGGACGTCCTTGTCCCCGGTCCCGGCCGCCTCGCCGGGATCTTTGGCAACAGGTTGGCCGGGCTGATCTTTTTCGCTCATGGCAATGCGCTTCAAATGACTGGATCCCCTTCTCTTTACCAAGCCCGCCCTCTGCTGAACAGTCCGCCATGCCGACATGCAGCCATCGCCTTCCGCCCCCATCTCCCTTGCAACCCGGCCCTGCCGGTTGGATCGGGGCTGTCTCTTCATCCAGTCGCGTGGTCCAAGTGTCGCATTTCCATCGGGCAGCGCATGTCGCCCCCCTATCCGGCTTTGACACCCCCTTTCGCTCCCGGCTCCCCATATGAACCAGCCCCAGCCCGACCGCAGCCGATATCCACAGGCGGCAAAACCCGCACCTTTGCAGGAGGTTACGGGGCGAAAGCCGTCCTGTGAGGCAAGGTCTTCCGCCGGCCGGATTCGAGGGTGGTAAAAAATCCAAATCACCGCTTGCGTCCCCGGCCCGCATATGGCAAAAGCGCCCTCAATCCGGTCGGCCCCGCTGATCGGACCAGGCATTTGCGTCCTTAAAGCCGCGCTTTTCCCCCGGAAAAGCCCCATGCGGCCCGCCTCTTAAAGACGCACCGGATGCTGCCGTAGCTCAGGGGTAGAGCACTCCCTTGGTAAGGGAGAGGTCGAGAGTTCGAATCTCTCCGGCAGCACCATCAAAATCCAGAACCAATCAACACTAAAGATGTCAGGCGCCTTGATCGCTCGGTGGTGTTACGAGTGTCTCCACTACAGCCCGCCCAAGGTCGTCAACGGCCTTTGCAAGCACCGGGTCCGGATGGGCCGGGAGGCGCGTATAGAGGCAGTTCACGCTTCCAAGGCACTCATCATCGTCCGACAGGAACGGAAAGTTGACGATGGACTGGATTCCAAGCGCGATGATCGCGGCGTGATCGTCGAAATGGGCGCGGATGGCCGAATGGCCATCCGATATCAGGGGACTTTTGTGGCGGATCAGGTGGTTTGCCCAGGGCGCACCTGATCACATGCACGATGGCGGAAAAGACACTTGCATGAACCGGGGCATCCACACAGGGAGCCGCCCGGCAAACCCGGCGCGGTTCAATCAAGATAAATTTTCACCTTTAGCTCCCCAAATGGGTACTGCGGACGTCGGGATAAGAGGCTAGGTCTGGTCTCGGAAAAGGAGAACACCATGAAAGGTATCGTTTTCAATGAGTTTTTCTCTTTGGTCGACGAGGCATTCGGTGCAGAGGTAACCGAAAAGATCATCGTTGATGCAGAGCTCGCGAATGATGGGGCTTACACAGGAGTTGGCAACTACGACGCAGCGGAAATGGTTCGGCTTGTCAAATGTCTGCACGCGGAATCGAACGTTCCTGTCGCCGACTTGCTGCAAACATTCGGAAAACATCTTCTGGGAATCTTCAAGGCTGGGCACACTGCCTATTTCGAATCTTGCAAAAGCCTGTTTGAATTCGTCCGGTCGGTCGAAGATCAGATCCATGTCGATGTGCTGAAGCTTTATCCGGATGCAGAATTACCGCACCTGACAGCCACGCAGGTCAGCAATGACGAACTCCGTCTGGTTTACCGCTCAAGCAGGCGTATGGCTGATCTGGCCGAGGGCCTGTTGTGGGGCGCGATCGACCACTACGGTGAGGCAATAGATCTGACGAGAACCGAACTGCCGGACGTGAACGGCGACCAATGTGCCCAGTTTACACTCGTGAGGAGGTGACCCTGACAAATCTGCCTTACGACACTTTGGTCAGACGGCTTGCAAGGGAGCGGAATGCTCGACTGGAAGCTGAGAATCTTTTGGAGAAAAAGAGCCTTGAGCTCTACGAAAAGAACCAGGATCTCGCCGCTTCACTTGTCATGTTCGACAAGGAGAGCACGCTGCTGAGTGCTGTCTTCAATGCACGCTCTTCAGGGCTCGTCCTTACGGACAATGCGCTTCGAATTGTCAGATTGAACCTGTCGGCATCCACACTTCTGGACGTACCGCAAAAGCCGGAATTGGCAGCGCCACTGACCACGTTTCTCGGAGGATCCGAGGAAACCAGTGCATGGATAAACGCGCGCTCCGGGCCGCATGCCCGTTTCGATGACAGCACGGCAGAAGGGGAAGTGACACGCCCGGATGGTGAGAAATTACCCGTCAGAATTTCATGCACCGAGATCGGGCACGATGGGCTGCTTCTGTGGATTTTGGTGGACATCAGACAGCATCTGTTAGTCGAAGCCGAGAAGGAGCTGCTGGAACGCAGCCTTAACCAGGCACAGAAAATGGAAGCGCTGGGCACGCTCGCGAGTGGCGTTGCGCATGAAATCAACACGCCAATTCAATATGTTGGAGACAACGTAAAGTTCTTTCAGGAATTCTACGATGGTATTGTCGGCTTGCTGAAGGCCTATGAGCCGCTCAAAGAGGCCGTGATCGAAAAAGGTATCCTGGCCGATCTGACGGCCGCGATCTCGGAACAGTATGAAGAAGGCGATATCGAGTTCATTCTTGAAGAGGCTCCGGTCGCCATCGAGCAATCCCTTCATGGCCTCCAGCAGGTCGCCTCCATCGTATCGGCGATCCGGGAGTTTTCGCATCCAGGCGATGCTGAACTTCAAGCCGTGGATATCAATAGCATCATTGAAACCACGGTGTCGGTTTCACGCAACAGTTGGAAGCATGTGGCCGAATTGGAGCAGGACATTGACGAAGACCTGCCCGAGATCATCGGTCAGCCGGGCGACTTGCACCAGGTATTGCTGAATTTGATAGGCAACGCCGCGGATGCGATCGAGGAGAGCTCGCCATCAGCGGGCGGCCAGATCCGCATTGGAACACGCAAAGCCGGAAAATGGGTCGAGGTTTCGATCTCGGACAATGGCATGGGTATCGATGAAGCCACCCGAGAGCGGATTTTCGACCCTTTTTTCACCACCAAGGCACCTGGCAAGGGAACCGGTCAGGGTCTCGCCATCGTCTACAAGATCGTTCACGTCAAGCATGGCGGCCAGGTTATGGTAGACAGCACACCTGGGGAAGGAACGACCTTCCGACTGAGGTTTCCTCGCGCGCAGCAAACCGATCACTGACGCAACCTGTCTGACGTTCAGGGCGACGCCGATCGCTCCAGACAGGTCTCGGATCATGAGCATTGTCACCTGTTTTGGAGTTTTCTCGTCCAATGTGTCCAAGCGTCCCCAAATGAGGATATCGTTCGGCCCGTCCGTTCAGCTTTAATGCCGGAACAAATTGGTTTCGTCCGCCAGTGTGGCGGTTCGATCGGGAAGGCAAGTTGAATGTTCAAGGGCAATCGTAGAACGGATCTGATGTCCAGGACATCGAGTGGCATTGCCCAGGTCCTCGGGGACGCGGCAAGTGGAATTGCGTGCTTGTTCGATCCGGGTACGGGTGCGCAAGCCAAAGACCGGCTTTTTCAAAGTGATCCTGAATCTTGTGGCCACCCTGCCGACGATCAAGATTGCAGCAGGCAAATCGATGCCCTCACGCAACTGCCCAATCGCAAGGTTTTTTTCGATCATGTGAACAGGGTCTGCAGCAGCGCCGATGACACACCCTCTTTCGGTTTGATTGTTCTGAAACTGAGCCGTTTGAAACATATAAATGCTCATTTCGGCTATGGCCGTGGAGACATGATGCTGGCCCATGTCAGCAACGAACTGGCAACATACGTTCGTAAACTTGATCAACGAAACTACATTGCACGGACCGGAGATGCCGAGTTTTCGTTTATAGTGCACAATGTGGAGGATGATTGCGAACTCAAGGTCCTTGGGTACATCCTGCTGGCAATCGCAAATGTTCCACACATTCACGAGAACTTCTATGCACGGCTGGATGGCAATGTCGGCGTTGCCGTTGCCAACAGCGAATGCCTGTCCGCTCGTGAACTGATACTCAGAGCTGACCTGGCCATGCAAGAGGCTTGCAAGAACGGGAGCAATGAGACCGCCGTTTATACGCCTTCTCTTAAAACCGGGCCAATTCGAAATCGAAAGATCGAGAGCGAGCTTCGGTTAGCGATTGAATCCCGTGAGATTTACGCCGTGTATCAACCCCAGTTTGACATTATCAGTGGCCAAATGGTCGGCATGGAGGCACTCGCACGTTGGAAACACCCGGAATTGGGAATGATCCCGCCAACTGAATTCATTGACGTGGCGGAGCGCACGGGAAGTATCGTCCCGCTTGGACAACATATCTTGAGACTCGCTTGCCGAGACGCGGTTGCCATGCGCGGTGCCCCATGCGTGTCGGTCAATCTCTCCGTGCTCCAGATTGTTCAGGACGATGTGCCGGAGTTCACCAGACATGTGCTCAGCGCTACGGGTCTCAAGCCTTCGCGATTAAAGCTGGAAGTCACTGAATCCGCCATCATCAAAGACAGCAAGAGAATTTTCGACACGCTCACCAGTTTGAAGGCGCTTGGCGTTTCGATCTCACTGGACGATTTCGGGACTGGCTATTCGGCGCTGTCCTATCTGACCGATTTCGAATGGGACGAATTGAAAATCGACAGAAGTTTTGTCGCAAAGGCTCTGAAATGCGACAAGGCACAACATATTGCGCAGACGATCGGCGGAATCGCCGAGAAAATGAAGGCCCGACTGACAGTAGAGGGAATAGAAACCTCGGCGCAGCGAGATCTGTTTGCTTCCATAGGCTACCAGGTTGCACAAGGCTTTTTTTATGCCAGACCGATGGCATACGCAGATCTCAATCTATCGCCGCATGTCCTGAACAAACAGTAATACGCTTTTGCAGACTTTCACCAGATCGCGCAGTTCGAATAGAAGAAAAAATCTACCTCTACCCTTGTAAATATTATCAATATGTTTTCTTGTTATGCGTCTAAACATTTGTTTTACTTTGTGGTACTAGTGTTGCCGCATGAATGCAGAGCGGCAACGTATCCTTTTCGTCGATGACGAAGTCATTGTACTGGATTCCCTTCGCCGGGTCCTGCGGGGCGAGCGCGAACGTTGGGAGATAGTCTTCGAGTCCGACCCGTTGACAGCAATCGAGTTAGTGCGTTCAGACCATTTTGACGTGGTCGTCAGCGATCTGCGCATGCCCGGCATGACGGGCATCGAAATGATCGAGAAGATACGTCTGCAGCAAACTGCGGATACAGAGTTCATCCTGCTCACCGGCAATGCAGACCTGGCATCTGCGATAGATGCCATCAACAAGACAGGCGTTTTTCGTTTTTTGACAAAACCATGTTCGGCAGAGAACCTGGTGGAGGCTCTGGACGTCGCCCTGTCTGCGATCAGATGCCGTCAGGAACACCCCGGAAATATGGCGACAGCGGCGCTTTCCGCCATGTCGCCGGCGGTCGCCGTCGTCGACGGGGATTGCAGGATTGTCTACTACAATGACAGTGCCGCCGAAGTTCTGAAAACACACAGCGGCATCGTTGTTGATCGCAACGGTGCCTTGAAAGTCAATGCTTCGGTAGACCGGCAGGAGTTCAAGGAGGCCGTGCAAAAGGCCTCCATGGACATCGACAAAATGCCAAAATTCGTGTCGCTAACCGATCCGCATGATCTTGAGCCGCTTACCGCAGTGATCACCCCACTGGGACAGAAACGGGTTGCAATCATGTTCACTGTCCCAGGGCGTTTTGAGCCGCCTTCAGCCGAAAGTCTGATCGATCTATTTGGATTGACCCCCGTGGAAGCCGTGATTGCGCAGACAATAGCCAACAGCGGAACCGTTGAGGACGCGGCGGCGAACTGTAATGTCACCCAGGAGACAGCCCGGACTTATCTCAAACGCATTTTTCAAAAAACCGGCGTCCGACGTCAGGTCGACCTGGTGCAACTGATACTGACGACACCCGCAGCATTGGTTCGTTCACGGACCGTTGTGACGGACTAGATTCTTCTGACAAGTTTTCTGCTGATCCATAGATAGACGGCAATCAGATCTGCGGCAGAAAACCATAAAGCATTGCTTTAATTAATTTTATCGCCGGGAACCATGCGTGTCGTCACGGGCAGCAGCGGCAAGAAACTCCAGATTTGAGTACAAAAATGATCGTGGGCAAGCGTTGTTCCCAAATGGGGATATTGGCGCACGCTCTTGGCATTTATCTTCCTCGCTGTGAGTAGCGAGAGGGTGAAAAGAAAAATGTCCCGCAAAGTGAGCATCCTGTTTGTCGATGATGAACCCAACATCTTGAGAGCTGTGCGCCGACAAGTGCGTCACTATCGAGATCAATGGGACATGCACTTTGCGAATGGCGGAGTTGAGGCCGTTAAGGTCATCACTCTCGAAAATATCGATATCGTTGTTACGGATATGCGAATGCCCGAGGTGGACGGGTCGAAGCTGCTGGAATGGATATCTGCACACCACCCGACAATCATTCGGATCGTTTTGTCGGGAGAGGCCAAGCTCGAGGAAATCTATCGTATCGTCGGCCGCAGCCATCGTTTTCTGGCCAAACCATGCTCACCGGAGGCCATCCTTTCCGTGCTGTGCGATATTGTAAATGCCCAGTTGCATGACCAGGTGGAAAACGGCAGCTTCGAGCTGTCCATGCTCGACAAACTTGGAACTCCGGCAACAACCTTTGAGGAGTTCCGCTGCGCACTGAATGCTGATGAACCCAATATCGAGCATGTGCATCAAATTGTGGGCAGCGACCCAAGTTTGTCACTTCGCCTGCTGCAGCTGAGCAACTCTGCCTACTTCAAAAAGCCTGTCAGCACATGTTGCGTAAGAAGGGCCGTAGCGAACCTCGGGATTGATCGGCTTCGCGATCTCATGGATGCGGCGCGCCTGGGTCAGGACAGCAAAGCACCGATTGAAAGCGAGCTGGCTACGGAAGAGGCATATTGGCTCGCACGCGCCTGCCGAAACCAATGCGCAGAGTTCACGAATGATCCCGAAGCATTGGCGGCAGCGTACCTGTTGGGACTGGCACTGCGATGCGGCGCCGTCGACACCACAGGCTCGCTCGCTCAGGTTGCCAAGCGAGCGGCGTTTCTGACTGTCTTATTCGGACTGCCCCAAGTGCTGCATGTCTCTCTTCTGGGCCTGGCAGCAACCAATGCGGCAGCTCCTTTTGAACAATGGCCGCGGCTGATAGCCAACGCCATCAATGAGTTTGGAAACCAAACCAACAACAACGAGGCCGCAGCATGACACAGAACCGCAAAGTTCTTCTTGTCGACGACGAGATTCACGTTCTCGCCGCCGCCAAACGCGTGCTGCGCCGCTCGGTAGACGTTGTAACGGCCAACGGTCCGCAAGAAGCGCTGGAAAAAATCAAGAGCGTAGGTCCGTTTGCAGTTGTGGTTAGCGACCAAAACATGCCCGGTGTTGACGGTATTAAACTGCTTGGTCACATATCAAAAAAAGCCCCATCGACCACGCGGATAATGCTGACTGGGAACAACGACCAGAAGACGGCGATGAACGCCGTCAATGATGGGCGCATCTTTCGCTTCTTAACAAAACCATGCGATTCCGATGCGCTCACCAAAGTAATCGAAGAAGGGATAGCACACCACCAGACAGTCACAGCTGAACGAGAGCTGCTTGAACAGACATTGTCAGGCAGCGTCAAGATGTTGGTCGATGTCATTGCCATGTCGCGTCCGCGAGCTCACTTGCGCGCAACGATGATTCAACGTTGGGCGCGCAAGGTAAACAAGGCTCTGGAAGCTAAACCCTCACTCGAACAGGGTATCTCCGCGATGCTTTGCACACTTGGCTATCTGACATTGGCCGACGACCTTGCCGAGAGATATTTCTGCGGTTCTACGCTAACGCCTGAGGAAAAGAATGTCGTGAATGAATCTGCTGCCATGGCACGCGACCTTGTGTTGCACATCCCCAGAATGGAAGGCATTGCAGATGCGATCTACTATTGCCGCAAGGGATTTGACGGCAGCGGGTTCCCGAAGGATGACATCAAGGGAGAAGACATCCCTGAGGCGGCCCGGGTATTGTGTGCACTCATCGATCTGGCCGAGATTTCGACCGGCGAGTCGCCATCTTATCTGGCCTGTATGGAGGAGCTGAAACAAAACGCTCCGCGCTATGACCCGCGCATACTTGAGGCCATGCGAAAAGTTCTTGGCGGAGACCAGCATTTTGCCGGAAGCCCGAATGCGCAACGTATTTCCGTACCTGTTCTGCAGCTTCAGGCGGGAGACCTCCTTGCCTCCGATATTCGCGACACAGATGACAGGTTGTTGCTTGCAACGGGAAGTCTGTTGAGCGAAATCACGCTGAAAAGACTTCGCTCGATGCGGACACTTGTAGAGGCCGACTCCTCCATCGATGTCTGGCGTGAAGGCGCGCCGGTTTCAGACGAACCGCAGCAAACGGCCCTCGTTTCCTAGGGCGTAAACTCATGAATGAAGATGAAATGGTTTGAGGCGAATTGGTCTTCATCAAGGAGCGAAAGCGCAGGAAATGTGGTTCATTTTCAAGCCTTTTGCGACGCTCGAGCATCCCGTGTTCACTCGAACACGGACAAGATGCTCGACCACTTGGCATGCGATCAACTTGTCTGCTTTCGTGTTCACACGAAAGCAGGTTGATCTTTGGAGGACCAATTCGGTCAAATCCGAAGGACATGGAAATGGCTTCACCCCTTGTCGTCAGCGTGCTTGACCGGGCAGGAAGCCCGCTCATCGCACGCTTCCTAACGGGGTTTCGCCATTTCCCATGCCATTCCGTCTTCATTTATGAGTTTACGCCCTAAGTGTTTACCAAGGAAGAAAGGAGTAAATTTTGTCCCTATATGGGGATCGTTCCTCCTAGTCCTTTTCGGCAAATTGCTGAAAACGAAAGGAACGATCCATGACCATTCCATCAATTCTCCATGTACCACAGAACAACTCGCGGCTGTCCGCTTTGTCTGCTCTTTTGCTGCAAAGTGGAGCCGCTTTTTTGTTGTTTGGAAATCAACCTGTTCATTCTGAAACGGTCTATACTTTCGGTGTCGTTCCACAACAGTCTGCAAGTCGGTTGGCTCAGGTCTGGATTCCGCTCCTGGAAGAACTGGAAAAATCGACAGGCTACAAGTTTCAGTTCGCAACGGCCAAAGACATTCCCACTTTCGAAGCCTGTCTGAATGCGAAGGCTTATGATTTCGCCTATATGAACCCCTACCACTACACCGTGTTCCATGAGCGCGCGGGTTATCAGGCTTTTGCACATCAGGCTGACAAGAAGCTCAAGGGCATTCTGGTCGCCCGTACCGACAGCAACATCGACGATCTCAACCAGTTGCAACACGCGAAAGTGGCATTCCCTTCGCCCGCCGCGTTCGGTGCGAGCGTGGTCCCGAGGGCCGAACTTACTTCCAAAAATATTTCATTCGAACCGTCTTATGTGAAGTCGCATGACTCGGTTTATCGCAGTGTTGCTCTGGGACTTTTTCCTGCGGGCGGAGGCGTTGGAAGGACATTCGACAATATTCCTGATGAACTCAGAGCGCAGCTAAAGGTGATTTACAAAACAGATGATTATACGCCGCATGCGTTCGCAGCATCCGCAGAAGTGCACGCTGACGATCGCAACGCAGTCGCAGCTGCGCTTATAGGCATGACTGAAGAAAACATCCTCAAGTCGCTCGGCATGACGGGTTTTGTTTCTGCTTCGAATGACAACTGGGACGATGTCAGGTCCTTGAACCTTTCAGTGGGACAAACGGAAATTGTTTCAGCAGGAGAAGAAAAATGTCATTCAAGCTGAAAACCATACTTGGTATTGCACTGATTGAGGTTTTTGTTCTGGCGATATTGGTCGGTACAAGTCTTCATGACCTTAGATCTTCCAACGAAAGAGAGCTCAAGTCGCGGGCGCACACATCCGCCCAGCTGCTGGCGACGATGACAGCAGACGCAGTGGTTGCTTCCGACCTGGCGACCCTGGATGTCCTCGTGGACCAAGCACTGTCGAACGAAGGGCTCATGTATGTTCAGATCAAGAATGATGCCGGACTTGTGCTGGCAGAAGGAGGAGCAGTTCCAGCTGCCCCCGAGACCTCCGGGAACACCGTAAACGGCGCGCGCCTGGCGGATGACACATTTGGCGTGAGCGTACCCATCGAAGTCGGAAAGACTTCCTTTGGTTCCGTCCAGATCGGTCTGTCAACATCCGTTATTGACAGCGTGGTCGCAGCGGGCACGAAACGCATGCTGACGATCGCCGGCGTGGAAGTGATCATCGTCGCGATCTTCGGATTTTTTCTCGGGACGATCCTGACCCGGCAGCTCAACCAACTGCGCGACAGCGCAGCTCGGGTGGCCAAGGGCGAGTTCGGGTATCATATGCCTGTAACAGGCAACGACGAACTGGCTTCCACCGCCCGGTCGTTCAACAAGATGTCCTCTGCGTTGGCGCAATATGCAAAAATTGCGAAAAATGAAAAAGACGAAGCGGAGGCGGGCCGGAAATTCGCGGAAACCTTGCTTCATAACGCAATAAACAGCGTCTCCCAGGCCATCTTCATCGTTTGTGAGGACAAGAAACTTCGCTTTGTGAACAAGGCTGCTTTGGACCTTTACAAGTTGCCGGAAGACAAGCCGCTCACGGGTGTCCCGCTTAAGGACTTGCTCCATACGGCCTACGCGGCATCGGCTACGGACGATATGGAAAGTCAGATGATTATCGTCGACGACCGACTGGGACGTCTGGACCTGGGTCTGGTGCAAACATGGCAAAGCCGTTGGGCAAGAGACCAGAGGATCCTCCATACACAGCGCCCCATGATCTCCGGCGGATTCGTCCTGGTGGATACTGACATTTCGGAGATGTATGAAGTCAACGAGAAGAACCGTCGGCTTGAAATGGAACTTATGGAAACCCACAAACTTGAATCGCTGGGAACCCTGGCCAGTGGTGTCGCTCACGAGATCAATACGCCGACACAATTCATCGGAGACAATTTGAAGTTCCTGAGTGAAGCCTTTGACGATTTGACCGAGGTTTTGGATGACCAGAAAGGCACAACTGCCGAAGCACACGCGGAAAAACTCGAGGCCATGGATTGGGACTTCCTGAAGGACGAAATACCGGCGGCCTTGTCTGAAGCGGCACAAGGCGTTGCCTCAATTGGGAAAATCGTTCAATCGATCAAGGAATTCGCACATCCGGATGATTCCGAAACAACTGAAACCGACGTGATCAAACTCGTCGAAAATGCGACAACCGTATCAAGATCGCAATGGCGCCACAGTGCGGAGCTCGACTTTAAAGCTGACGAAAACGAGATCATGATCCCCTGTTATCCGGGAGATGTTTCTCAGGTCATTATCAATCTGATTGTCAATGCGGCGGATGCCATTGCCGAACATGCCCAGTCTAGCGACTATGCAGGCGGGATGGGCGAGATCGCGGTGAGCGTAACAAAGGACGATGCCTATTGTACAATCACAATTGCCGATAACGGACCGGGTATTCCAGCGAAATCCCTGCGCCGCATCTTCGACATGTTCTTTACGACCAAACCGCCAGGAAAAGGCACAGGTCAGGGACTGGCCATCTGCAAGTCCATTGTAGAGATCAAACACAAGGGCAAGCTGACAGTCCATTCGGAAGTTGGCAAAGGCAGCAAATTCGTCGTTCGCCTCCCACTCGACCCCGCGTCAACGACAGAAACGCAACCGACGCGGTCCGAGGCTGCCTGACAGAGGGACGTAACGACAGGACCTTCTGCAGGACTTTGTCGTAAATTCCCTTGCGAATTGCTGTGATGCAATCGGAAGAAAATTCCCCGCTCCTACGGAGCGGGGAGCAACGCTGTAAACCGCCCTATCCTGATCCGTCATTTGAGCGGCCCTCGAGAAGTCCATGTTTTCGGCTTCGAGGCAACTGTTTCCCTCTTCAAGGGTATTCAGGAGCGTGTTCGAGGTTTCTCCCTCCGGCAGCAGCATCAAGAGCCTCTGACTACCCTCACCCCTGCTCTACCCCGAACGCCAGCAGAAAGCGGTCCACCGCGCGCGTGATCGCCACGGACGGGTCGTCCGGGCACGGGGTGCGGTAGATGTGCTGGCGGATGCCGATGTAGACGATGCCGCCGTGGAGGTTCCAGATATCCTCCATGGTCGGCACTTCGTCGGAGCGCGCGGCGAATTCGATCTCGTGCAGAACCGGCTTCAGGATCAGTTCGCCGAGATGCTTGAGATAGCGGCGGTTGAGTTCGGCACCGGACAGGCCGGAGGAAATGAAGATGCGCATCCACTCATACTGAAAAATGAGCGTGCTGTACTCCTTGTAGAACGCCAGCAACCTGTCGCGCAGCGGCACCGAGCGGTCCGTCAGGCGGTCGGGCCAGTCGGGCGCGAGCCGGTTGAGATAGACGTGTTCATAGACCGCCTCGATCAGTTCGTCCTTGGTGGCGAAATAGTTGAACAGGAGCGACTGGGTCACACCCAGGCGTTTGGCGAGATCCCGCGTCTTGCCGTCGAAACCGACCTCGGCAAAGAAAGCCACCGCCCCGTCGATGATCTGCTGGCGGCGCTCCTGCGGCGGCAGCCTTCGCCGCCCCGGTCTTTCCTCGATGACGGTGCTTTCCACCGGTCCGTTGATGTCCATGATTCCGTCCGCGTTTTTGCTTCGAAAAATATTCTACTTGCATTCGCGTCAGAATTATAGATCATTTGCTCAATAAGATTGATCAAATGCTCAATAAGCGACGCGAGGAGGCGTTGCGGGCATTACGGGAGGGGTGGCCATGAAGGCATCGGTGGGCGGATATGCCCGCGCATCCGATTTGCAGCATGCGCTTGAGCTGCTGTCAGGCTCGGACGGACTGGGCCGGGTTCTGGCCGGCGGCCAGAGCCTGATTGCCGCGATGAACATGCGCCTGTCGGCGGGCGACCTCCTGGTCGACATCTCGCGCGTTTCCGAGCTCTCGGGAGTGTCGGATGCGGGCGACAGGCTTCTGATCGGCGCCCTCACCCGACATGTCGAAATCGGCAGAAATCCCCTCATCCGCGAATACGCGCCGCTTCTGTCTCAAGCTGTCCAATACATCGCCCACGCGGCGATCCGGAACCGGGGAACGATCGGCGGCGCCCTAGCCCATGCCGATCCGGCCGCCGAATTTCCGGCCTGCATCCTCGCTCTCGGCGCGACCTTGCACATCGAGGGACTGACCGGACGACGGGACGTTGCAGCGGAAGACTTTTTCCAGGACGTCTTCGAGACCGCCATCGGCGAAGGCGAGATCCTGACCGGGATCTCCATCCCGAAGACCGAGGCGAACGAAGCGCAAGTGATCGAGGAAGTTGCCCGCCGCTCAGGCGATTACGCATTGGCCGGACTGTGCCTGGTGAAACGGTCGGCCGGTCATCGTCTGGCGCTGTTTTCGGTCGGACCCAGACCGCTTCTGGCCCGGTCCGCGATGGCCGCTCTCGACCGGGGTGACCTTGAGGGCGCGGCGGAAGCCCTGTGCGACGACATGGACCCGCCCTCCGACACACAGGCCAGTGGCGCCTACCGGCAGCATCTCGCCCAGGTTCTCCTGCGCCGCGCCGTTGCAAGAATTGAGGGAGCGAACGCATGAGCGAAGCCTTCCGCGACAGGATAGACATCACCCTGACAGTGAACGGAGAGTCCGTCGAGGCACGCGTGCCAGTCGGTCAGCATCTCACCGACTTTCTGCGGCTCGAACTCGGGCTGACAGGCGCGCACGCCAGTTGCGAACACGGAGTTTGCGGTGCCTGCACCGTACAGGTCGACGGTGCTCCGATCCGCGGATGCCTGATGCTCGCTCCGCAGGCGGACGGCGCCGAGGTGTGGACCGTCGAGGGCCTGACGGACACGGCGGCGATCAAGGATCTGCAAGAAGCGTTCGTGGCGAAAAACGCACTTCAGTGCGGCTTCTGCACACCGGGCATGCTGGTCGCGGCGAAAGACCTTCTTTCCCGGGGCGGTGTCCCCTCCCGGCAGGAGATCCGCGAGCACATGTCGGGAAACTACTGCCGCTGCACCGGCTATGAAGCCATTGTGGACGCTGTTGAAACAGTGGCGCAGGCGCGCGCCGGAAAGGGAGCGGCATGACCATCGAGTTCGGCAATCCCGACAGACCAAACTCCTACATCGGCAAGACCGTGCCGCGCCCGAATGCCGGCCGTCTGGTGCAGGGCCGCGGTCGATATGTCGACGATATCGTGCTGCCGCGCATGGTTCACGTCGCTTTCGTGCGCTCGCCTTTCGCTCATGCACGTATCACCGGCATCGATGCCGGCGAGGTAAAGTCCGTCAAGGGCGTGCTCAGGGTCTTCACAGGCAAGGATATCGCCGAGGTCTGCACGCCGTGGGTCGCCGTTCTGGCGCATCTGAAAGGCCTGAAGTCGCCGCCCGAATATCCGATCGCCGTGGACAGGGCCTGCTGGGTCGGAGAACCGGTTGCTGCGGTTGTGGCCACCTCTCGGGCCGCCGCCGAAGACGGGGCAGCGCTGATCGATGTCGATTATGACCCGCTTCCGGTCGTGACCGACATGATGAGCGCCCTGGATGCGGACACACCTGTCCTCCATGAGGATATGGGTGACAATCTCGCCTTCCGGCGCCTGCATGAGGCAGGCGATGTCGAGGCCGCGTTCAAATCCGCGCACAAGGTCGTCTCGACGCGTTTCCGAACCGCCCGGCACACGGGCGTGACGCTTGAGCCGCGCTCCATTCTTGCCGACTGGAACCCGGCAGAAGGCCAGTTGACCGCCTATCACGCGACCCAGGCGCCGCACATGATACAGACGGTGCTTGCCGAGCATCTCGGCGTACCGGAAGGCCGGGTCCGGGTGATCTGCGGCGATGTCGGCGGGTCCTACGGCATCAAGGTTCATGTCTATCCCGACGAAGTGGCAACAGCCGCAATTGCCAAAATCATGGCACGGCCGGTGAAATTCGTGGCGGACCGCCTGGAAAGCTTCACCACGGACATCCACGCCCGCGATCACGAGATCGAAGCCAGGATCGCCGTCGAGGAAGACGGCAGCATCACAGCCATGGACATCGACGACTGGACGGCAATCGGCGCCTATTCGGTCTATCCGCGCACCTCGGCGATCGAGGGCAATCAGGTGGTGAACCTGTGCGGCGGTCCTTACGACTTCAAGAACTACCGGGCGCAGACCACGGTCGTTTTCCAGAACAAGACCCCGACGTGTCAGTATCGCGCCGTCGGTCATCCCATCGCCGTGGCGATCACGGAAGGCCTGGTCGATCAGGCGGCGGCGGAGCTGGGCATGGACCCGGTCGAAATCCGCCGGCGCAACATGTTCCGCGACGACGCCTATCCCGTGACCTCCCCCGCCAACATGCGGTTCGAGGGCCTGTCGCACCATGCGTCCATGGACAAGCTCATGGCCCTCATGGACTACGACGGCCTGCGCGCCGAACAGGCGGAACTGCGCAAGGCGGGGATCCATCGCGGTATCGGCATCGCCAGCTTCATCGAGCTCACCAACCCCTCCCCCTTCATGTACGGTATCGGCGGCGCACGCATTTCGGCGCAGGACGGCTGCACCGTGCGCATGGATCCGGACGGCTCCCTCGTCGCCCTGTCCGGCGTGACCGAGCAGGGCCAGGGAACCGAGGCCATGCTCAGCCAGATCGTGGCCGAGGGTGTCGGCGTATCGCCGGACAAGGTGCGCGTCATCACCGGAGACACGCAGGTCACGCCTTATGGCGGCGGCACCTGGGCCTCGCGCGGGGCCGGCATCGGCGGCGAAGCCGCGCTGCAGTCCGCCCGGGCGTTGCGCGAATCCATCCTGACCGTCGCGGCCGCTATGCTGCAGACTGAGCAATCCCGGCTGGACATCCGCGACGGGCAGGTCGTTGACGCGGCCACCGGCGACAACCGCATGCCCCTCGAGGAACTGGGCCGGATCGTCTATTTCCGGGGAGACACGCTGCCGAAAGGGCTGCCCCGGGAGCTGGTGCAGACCCGCCATTTCATCACCTCCGACTATCCCTTCGCCTTCACCAACGGTGTGCAGGCCTCCTACCTGGAGGTCGATATCGAAACCGGGGTCGTGAAGCTGCTGAAACACTGGTGCGTCGAGGATTGCGGCCGGATCATCAATCCGCAACTCGTCGACGAGCAGATCCGCGGCGGCATCGTCCAGGGCCTCGGCGGAGCGCTGTTCGAGGAGATCCACTACGACGCGGACGGCCAGCTTCTGAACGGGTCGATGGCCGATTATCTCGTGCCTATGGCGGCCGAGATGCCGGACATGGTCGTGGGCCATGTCGAGACTCCGACGAAGGAAAGCATGCTCGGCGCGAAAGGCGCGGGAGAAGCAGGTACGGCCGGCGCCCCGGCCGCGGTCATGAATGCGATCAACGATGCATTGCGTCCAAGGGGCGCTCAGGTCACCGAGATGCCGTTCACACCGGAGCGTATCCTGCGGGCACTGGGCGTATTGAAGGACTGAACCAGCGGGGGCTTTGGAGGAAGAGCCCCTCATCCAGGGAGGAAAAAATGAAACTCGTAACTCTAGCAACAGCGACTGCAATCCTTGCCGGCTCCGCCGGCTGGGCCGCAGCGGAAGAGACAATCACCGTCAACATCGGTTCGTCGCACCCTGAACAGAACATCTGGGTCTACGCGATGAAAAACACCTTCCAGCCGGAGGTGAACCGTATTCTTGAACAAGCGGGCGACTACAAGATCGACTGGGTCGAGGCCTATGCCGGCACGCTCTACAAGTTCACCGACACGCGGGAAGCCGTCATGGACGGTATCGTCGATGTCGGGATGGTGGGTACGGTCTGGGAAGGCGCCAACATGCCGCTCCAGAACGTGACCTACTTCACCCCCTTCGCGACCGAAGACCACAAGATGATCATCGAGATTTTCGATGACCTTTCCGAAAACCTGCCCGAGCTGCGCGACAGCTGGGCGGACAACGGCATGGTGCATCTGTCCTCGCTCATCACCGACAGCTACGACATTTACGCCACCTTCCCGGTCAACACGATGGCGGACCTGCAGAACCGCAAGCTGAACGCTCCGGGGACATCGGCCAACTGGCTCCAGGAAACTGGCGCCACACCGGTCGACGGAGCGCTGACGACCTATTACACCAACATCCAGACCGGCGTGACCGAGGGCACCCTGTCCTTTGCCTCCGGCATCCTGCCGACGCGCGTCTATGAAGTCGCTCCCGAGCTGACCCGTGTGGGCATCGGGTCGATGTATTTCGGCGGCATCGCGGCCAACAAGGCGTTCTTCGACGGCCTGCCGGAGCCCGTTCAGGCGGCGTTCCGCGAAGCCGCGAAAGCCACATCCGCCGCGCATGGCCAATATGTCGAGGATCTTGCCAAGCGGGCCCTGGTCGAAATGCAGGAAGCCGGCCTAACCATCCACGAATTGCCGGAGGCTGAAAAGACCGCCTGGGTCAATGGCCTGCCGAATATCGTTGCGCCCTGGCTCGAGCAGACCGGCGATGACGGACGTGTGGTGCTGAAAGCCTATTTCGACGCCTTGCGCGCACGGGGCGCAGAACCGCTGCGGTCCTGGGATGAAGGCCAGTGATCTCAGGCATTGACTGACCTCGGGCCCGCCCGGCACCATGGCCGGGCGGGCCTTTTTCAACACAGAGCGGGTTTTAGAATGAGCGACGACATTGCGGTCGAGAACGACGACGCCTTCGTTCCGAAGTTCTCGGAGGCTCCCTTCGGAGCGCTCCTGGGCACGGTCGCCGCCGTCATGTCTTCCATCGGCACTCTGGGGATCGGCGCCCTGATGGTGCTGATCGTTGCCGATGTGCTGGGCCGCAACTTCTTCAACGCGCCCATCACGGGCGTTGCCGAGATCGCCGGGCGCACCGTTGTCGCCATCGTTTTCCTGCAGATCGCAGCGGCCATCCTGCAGAAGCGCCTGACCCGGGCCGACTTTCTCATTCGCCGACTGAACGGACGCTCTCCACGCACAGCCGCGATGATCGAAATGATCTTCGCGCTGACCGGCGTCATCGTTCTGGTCGCAATCCTGTGGGCCTCCTGGCCCAAGTTCGCCGATGCCTGGCAGACATCGGAGTTCTTCGGTGTCCAGGGCGTCTTCACCATTCCCACATGGCCGTTCCGCGGGATCACGATCCTGGGTTCGGCGGTCGCCGCACTCGCCGCGCTGTACCGGGCACAGGATGAAGCCCGCAGGTTCCGGAGGCTCGCATGACGACGCTCACCATCGGGCTTCTGCTTGTCTTCGCCCTGATCGTCCTGGTCCTTCTGGGCATGCAGATCGCCTACGCGCTGTTCACGGTGGCCTTCGCCGGGATCTGGATCATCCGCGACAATATCGATCTCGCCTTCCGGATGCTGGAGCTGACGGTCTATAGCGGCATCGCCGATTATCTCTTTGCCACGATCCCCCTGTTCGTGTTGATGGGCCTGCTCGTCAGTGTGTCCAATGTCGGCCGGGACACCTTCGAAGTGGCCGAAGACCTGCTGCGCCGGGTGATCTGCGGGCTTGGCGTCGCCACCGTTGCGGCGAACACCATTTTCGCAGCGGTCACGGGGGTTTCCATCGCCTCCGCCGCCGTCTTTACCCGGGTCGCAGTGCCTGAAATGCGCCGTCACGGCTATCGCGCGTCCTTCGCCGCCGGAACGGTGGCCGGGTCCTCCGTGCTCGGCATGCTGATCCCGCCCAGCCTGCTGCTGATCATCTACGGGGTGCTTGCCGAGGTTTCCATCGGCGGCATGTTCATTGCAGGCATCGTGCCGGGCCTGTTGCTCGCCGGCGGCTTCGTGACGATGCTGATCACCGTCACCGCGCTGTTCCCGGGCTTCGTCCTGACCGATCCGAATGCCTCACGCGAGCGCCGCCTCGACCGGGATATCGAACGCATGCCCGCCGGACAGATGATCGGCAAGCTCATCCCGATCGTCCTGCTGGTCATCCTGGTGCTTGGCGGTCTTTATACCGGCTTCTTCACTCCGACCGAGGCTGGCGGCGTCGGCGCATTCGGTGCGTTTCTCGTCGCGCTTTCACGGCGCTCCCTCGACCGGCACAAGCTGTGGCAGGTGATGAAGCAGACCGGCGTGATCTCGGTCTCGATCCTGCTGCTGCTGATCGCGGCGAGCTTCTATTCCCGAATGCTGTCAATCGCCGGGCTGCCGAACGCCATCGCCGGACTGGTGACCGACACCGGGCTTGGTCCGTTCGGCTTTCTGGTCTTCTGCGCGCTCATCATCCTGATCATGGGAATGATCCTCGACAGCACTTCGATCCTGCTGATCATGGTCCCGATTACCGCGCCGATCGCGCAAAGCATGGGGATCGACCTCAGTCATTTCGGCATCGTCATCGTGATCGCAGTGGAGATCGGACTGCTGACGCCCCCCTTCGGCATATCGGTCTTCACCGTTCACAACACCCTCAACGATCCGACGGTCTCGGTGGAGGAGATATTTGCCGCCACGCTTCCCTTCATTGCGGTGATGCTGTGTGTTCTGGTGCTCGTCATCCTCATGCCCGCTGCAGCCACCGTCTTCCTTTGAGGAAAACTTGTCTGTCATTGTCTGTGAAATCTGACCGGTCAACGAGGCTGGTTCATGCGGAACGATTGAGGTCCTTTCGGTTACTCCCATCGAAGCTACGACACGACTGACAGGAGCAGCCGCTCGCCGTCATATGGTGACGGTCATTTCCTCCATGACCGATCCGTAGCCACCTGCCATCAGACCGGTGATCTTCCCGTCCTCAAGCTCGAGGTCGACGGTGATGACACTCGGCGAAGGCGGCTCCATGAAGTGACCCTGCTCGATGACCAGACGGGGCTTTTTGATGTCCATCAGGTCGTGGAGCACGCTGGCCAGAGGCCCGGCCGCCATGCCGGTGGCCGATTCCTCATCAATCGCATATCGCGGCGCGAACATGCGGGCCGTGGCGTCCCCCTGTGTGGCGCTGCGGTCGGTCGTGAAGACATAGTAGCCGATCAGGTCCAGCTTGTTGCTGATGGCCTCGATCCTTGCCTGGTCCGGCGCAATCCGCTTCAGAACACCAGCGTCGCGTACAGCCACGACGATGAAGCTGTTGCCCGTGTTGACGAGCACCGGGCGGAGGCGCCCGTCGAGTTCGTGTTCGCCGATGCCGAGGGAGGCCAGCACATCCGCCTCGCTAACATCGCGATCAGTCCAGTCCGCACTCTGCTCGTATTTCGGGGCGAGCTGTTCCATGTAGGCGGCGCCGTCCTTGATGATGATCTTCCGCGGGCCGTCGACGGTCTCCTTCGACGTGAGCCCGTCCTGCACCCGCCCCAATTCCGCCAGATAGCTGAAGGTGGCGATGGTGGCGTGACCGCAATGGGCAATCCTCCGGTTGGGCGTGAAGAAGTCCAGCCTGAAGCCTTCGGATGCGGATTTCGACACGAACGCCGTCTCGGAAAGTCCGATCTTGCCGGCAATCGCAAGCATGTCCGTTTCGGACAACATGTCGGCATCGAGCACGACCCCGGCCGGATTGCCGCCATGGGCCTGTGTTGCGTTGGTGCGCGTAACGAACCCGTTGACGATACGGGCGGCGATTTTTCTGATTTCGTTCATATCCGTGACCTTTTTCTCATTAACTGATAACAACAATCATCCAGATAAACTAAAGCCGCAATGCCTGAATACATGAGTGAAATTCATGAATAGCGAAGATGCTCTCCGCAACCGCCTCATGCAGAATGCGACCCTTTTGAATGCAATTCTCGAGGAAGGTAACTTTTCCCGGGCGGCTTTGGCGGTCGGTCTGGAGCAATCGGCCGTCAGCCATCGCATCAAGTCGCTTGAGACGGTACTCGGTACGAAGCTGTTCGAGCGGACGACACGCCGGATCGTGCCGACAGAGGCGGGCCGGATCGTGTGCGAGGCCGCGCAGCGTTGCCAGGAAATCTGGGGCAGCACTCTGGTTCGGGTCGCCGACGTGAAGACGTCCAGGACCCTTCGCCTTTCCGTGTCCTCATCCCTTGCCATGAAATGGATCGTGCCGGCGCTTCAACGCGCCCAGGCGGACGGCCTTGACCTCGTGGTCGATGTCGAGGACCGACTGGCCGATCTCCACGGCGGCGAAGCCCAGGCGGCGATCCGCTACGGTGTCGGGCCCTATCCAGGTTTTCACGCTGATGCCCTCATTCACGCCCACCTTGTCCCGGTTGCCCGTCCGGGCCTCGTTTCCGGCGATCTGGCCCCGGCTTCCGGGGATGGCGGCGTGCCGCTTCTGGCCGACAGGTCCGGTGAGACGGACGGAACGGGATTCAGCTGGAGGGCCTATTACAGCGGGCGCAACTGGCCGGACGCTCCCGGGAAGATAAGCAATTCTTTTGCCCGCGCCGATCTTGCGATTCAGGCCGCCATCAGCGGCATGGGGGTCGCCCTCGGACGAACGCTCCTGATCGAAAACGATATCGAGGCAGGTTTTCTCGAAGTCGTCGGCAAGCCTGTCGCCTCAAAGGCGAGATACTGGCTTGTGACGACGGCCGCCTATTCGGAAACGGACGGCTACCGCCATCTGCGAGACTGGATTCGCCGTGAAATCGACACCGCACGCAGACAACACGAGCATCTGTTCTCCCTCCCCTGAAGAAGACTGGCGTCAATCGCCGGTCGAACCTGTCGCCACCAAGAGTGCGGATACCCTCACAGCGCATAGATCACTTCCGCGGCCCTGACCGCAGCGGAGGCCCGGTTTTCGACGCCGAGTTTGACGAAGATCTGTTCCAGATGCTTGTTCACCGTACGCGGCGAGAGGCCGAGGATTTCGCCGATATCCTTGTTGGCCTTGCCCTTGGCGATCCAGATCAGCACTTCGGCTTCGCGCTGGGTCAGTTCGAAGCGCTGCTGCAGGGCGCGGATCTGGCCGGCTTCGTCCTCCGCCGTCACCCTGAAGAGATTCTCGTCCGGGCCGACCCGGCCGAGGGGGTGGAGCTGGACTGCAAGGTCCTCCGACAGGCCGAGCATGAAGCTCTTGCGCCGGTCGTCCGCAAGCTCGACGCTGTCCAGCCATTCCCCGAGCGCCCGGCCGAGCGCAAACAGGCTGGCCTCCGCGTCGCCGGTCCTTTCCAGAAGGTTCCGGATCTGCGGCGTCGACCACAGCACGCCGCCATCGGCCGAAACGGCCACAAGGTGACGACCGGCGGCATCAAGCGCCACATGGGCGCTCTGAACGGATCTGGCGTTTTTCAGATGAACCTTGATGCGCGCCTTCAGTTCATCGACATCAATGGGCTTTGTCAGAAAATCAACGCCGCCGGATTCCAGCGCCTTCACGATGTGCTCGGTTTCCGAAAGCCCGGTCATGAAGATGACCGGGACATGCCGGAGTGCAGGATTGTCCTTGATGTTGCGGCAGGTGTCGAAGCCATCCAGTCCCGGCATCACCGCATCCATGAGGATGGTGTCCGGGGTCACCTTCTCGCATACGGAGAGCGCCGCTTCGCCGCTGGTGGCTACCAGAACTGCAATCCCGGTCTTTTTCAGTGCCTCGGTGACGAACCCGAGGGTCTCCGGGCTGTCGTCCACCACCAGGACCGTATCGCGGCGATCATCCGTCATGGGTTTCCAGTCCGTTGAGCACGTGCCTGTAGGCGTCGAAGTCGAAACGGTTGAGATGTTCGTGCAGCGTGTCGATCAGCGGCCCGTTTCCCGGTGTCTGCGCAAGTTCGCTCAACTTGGCTTCGATCCCCTCCACATAACCGATCTCCGCCAGTGATATAAGGTCCGCCACGTGATCGGCACCCGGAGAGCGCAGCGGGCTGCCGGAGGCCGGCGCCGCATCGGCCTTCTGCGGCTTTTCCGTCCAGACGACACCCAGGTGTTTTTGCAGAAGATCGAGAAGCTGGCCGATGGTGAAGGGTTTGGCGAGGGTCGCATTGTGGTGGACAGGACCGTCCGGCCGCAAGGCCTGATCGCCGATGTTGGCTGAAAGCATGACAATCGGAGCGGTGTCCCCCCGCGCCCGCAGGGTTTCCACCAGCTCCCAGCCGTTCATGCCGGGCATCAGGATGTCGACAAGGTAGAGATCCGGGTTCAGCCCCTGGACATGTTCAAGACAGGCCGCGCCGTGTTCGGCTTCCACAACCGCGAACCCCACGGGCTTGAGAATATCGCTGACGAGCGCTCGGTGATCGGAATTGTCGTCGATGACCGCGATGGTGCGGCGTGCGCCTTCATAGCCGCGCACCTGCCGTTCAAGCCGAACGGTGTCCACCGGCCGGTCGACGGCGGAGAGCATGAGGCGCACCTCGAAGGACGCGCCCCCGCCCGGCTCGCTGGACAGGGCGATTGCACCGCCCATGGATTCGGCCAGGAGCTTGGTGATTGTCAGCCCCAGCCCGAGGCCGGGCGTGCGCGCGCCATAGGCCGCCTTGCTGCGCCCGAAGGGCTCGAAGATTTTCGCCTGTTCGTCCAGCGGGATGCCGGGACCGCTGTCGGCGACGACGAAGCCCGCGACCTGCGAGCGGTAGCTGACCGTGAGGGAGACCTTGCCTTCCTGTGTGAACTTGATGGCGTTGGACAGCAGGTTGACCAGGATCTGGCGCAGACGTTTTTCGTCCGAACGGACAAAGACCGGCAGGTTGGCGGCACGGACGTAGTCGAACCCGAGCCCCTTGGCGGCAGCCTGCATGCGGAACATGTCGACGATCTGGTCGAGAAAGTCGTGAATGTTGATTTCGTCGGAATAGATCTGCAGACGCCCGGCCTCGATCCGGGAAATATCCAGAAGCCCGTCGATCAGGCCGGAGAGATGCTCCGCGCTGCGGCGGATGGTGCTGACGGCGGGTTTGCGCGCCGCCGGCAGCGTATCGTCGCGCTCCAGCACCTGGGCATAGCCCATCACCGCATTGAGCGGCGTCCTGAGTTCGTGGCTGAGGCCGACCACATAGCGGCTCTTGGCCAGATTGGCCGCTTCCGCGTCCTCCTTGGCCTTCTGGAGCGCGGCGTCGGTCACGCTGTGGGCATCGATTTCCTTCTGCAGAAGCGCATTCTGGCGGGCGGATTCCTCCTCCGCCACCCTGCGCGTGTCGTTGGCCAGAACCAGAAACCAGCAGGCGATGCCGGCGACGATGGCAAAGACGAAGAAGATCAGCGCGACGGTCTGGCCGATGATGCCTGTCGGGTCGCCAAGCCGGCTGGCGGCCTGACCATAAATGATCCACAGCACCAGGCCGATGGAGGCTATCGACAGGATGGACATCAGGGCGTAGCGCCCGAGGCGGGTGCGGAAATAGACCAGCAGCGCTTCGGGAAGGACATAGCCGGCGACCGTGCCGAGCTGATGGGTGAACCGGGCCTTCGGCTTGCAGGAATCATGACAGCGGGCGTCGAGCGTGCAGCACAGCGAACAGATGGGCGCCTGATAGGCCGGGCAATAAGCCATGTCCTCCGGCTCGAACGGGTTCTCGCAGATCGAACAGGCGATATGCTGCAGTTGCTGCCAGCTCATGCGTGGCTTTCGCGCCAGGTAGAAGCGGCCCCCTGTGGCAAAGGCGATCAAGGGCGCGGCGATGAAGGCGACCGCCATGGCGAGGAAGGTTGCCAGCGCCGCGGCGCCCTCTCCGAATTGCCCGAAGTGGGCCGCCAGCGCGATGCCCGCAGCAAGCAGCATCGCACCGGTGCCGACAGGATTGATGTCGTAAAGATGGGCCCTCTTGAACTCGATACCGGGCGGCGACAGGCCGAGCGGCTTGTTGATGAAAAGATCGGCCGAAATGGTGGATAGCCAGGCCATCGCGATGATGGAAAAGACGCCGAGCGTTTCCTCCAGAAGACGATAGATCCCGAGCTCCATCAGAAGGAGCGCGATGCCGACGTTGAACACCAGCCAGACCACCCGGCCCGGATGGGAATGGGTCAGACGGGAGAAGAAATTCGACCAGGCCAATGAGCCCGCATAGGCGTTCATGACGTTGATCTTGAGCTGGGCAACGACGACAAAGGCCGCCATCAGCAGCAGGACCAGGGTCTCGTTGGGGATCATGTAACCGAAGGCGACCGCATACATGCGCGAGGGCTCGTCGGCATGTTCTACAGGCACCCCGTGGGAGAGCACCAGCACGGCCAGAAACGATCCGGCGATCATCTTCGGCGCGCCGAGCACCACCCAGCCGGGGCCCGCCAGGAAGAGCGCCAGCCGGTGGCGGCGGCGGCCGAAGTCCTGGGCCGGCAGAAAGCGCAGGAAGTCCACCTGCTCACCGATTTGCGCCATCAACGCGAGAATGACCGCCGATGCAGCCCCGAAACTGACCAGATTGACGCTTTCCCAGCCTCCGGGGCCGGTTTTCGGCGCCTGCGTCAGCGGATCGATGCCGGTGAACATCAGCCAGCTCCCGACTGCATGCCAGTCGGTGAAGGCGATGAAGAAGAAGGGCAGAATGTTCAGGACAATCCAGAATGGCTGGGTGGCGATTTGAAACCGGCTGATCCAGGTGATCCCGTGAGTCACCAGCGGAATGACGGCAACCGCGCTGACGATATACCCGAGCCAGAGCGGCACGCCGAAGGCGAATTCCAGCGCGCTCGACATGATCGAGGCTTCGATGGCGAAGAGGATGAATGTGAAGCTGGCATAGATCAGCGACGTGACCGTCGAGCCGATATAGCCGAAACCGGCGCCGCGGGTCAGAAGATCGATGTCGACGCCGTAGCGCATGGCATAGCGACTGATCGGCAGGCCGACGATAAGCAGCACAAGGCTGCCGACGAGAATGGCGATGAACGCGTTGGCGGTGCCGTGTGACAGCGTGATCGCGCCGCCGATGGCCTCCAGGGCCAGAAAGGAGATCGCGCCGATGGCCGTCTGCGAAATTGCACGGGAGGAAAAACGGCGCGCGCTTTTGGCGGTAAACCGGAGCGCATAGTCCTCGAGGGTCTGATTATTGACCCACTTGTTGTACTGGCGGCGGACCGGAAGAATGCGCTGACGGGCAGTCATCGATCTGTCCAAACATTAAGCATATGCCCGTTTTTTCACCACTAATATCACCAGTGCAGCGGCATTCTCTCGCCGGTGCAGCTGTTGCCGTCCCCATTTTCCGTTTCTTTTGCACGTTTCATACCATTCCGGTGATGCGCGTGATCCGGCCTCTCGCACAGACTCGCGCCTTCACCGATACCGCCCGTTGGAATTGCGTCCGAAACCAGGGGGCGATCTCATAAAAGGAGCGATACGCAAACCGGCCACGGCCCGTCAGCCGGTAAGCGGGCGAGCCTATTTCCGCCAATACATATTGGGGTTGGACAACCAGGTTATTCGGCGGCGACCTGCACTGCCCAGGACTGCCCGGTCTCCAGACCGTCCTGTGCGGCTATCGGAATTTCCATCGTGCACCGATACGCTTCGCCAAGCTCGATCGACAACTTGCCGCGCCACTTGATCTTGACCAGGGACGTGACCAGCTTGCTTCCGAATCCGGTGCCGGTCGATGCCACGGCGGTTGACCCTCCCGGATCGACCCAGTCGATTGTCAGCGTCTTGCCGTCTTCCCCGTCAGCGATTGACCAATTCACCTTTACCCGCTCCGAGGGGCTGGAAAAAGCGCCATATTTGGCGGAATTGGTCGCCAGTTCGTGCAACACCAGCCCGAGGTCGAAACAAAGGTCGGACGGCAACACGATATCGCGGCCATTCAGATCGAAACTGCCCTCGAAGGGACTGAGTGTCTCCGAAACGAGTTCGACCAGCCGGGTGGATTTCCAACCGTCGGAGACAACCCTGTTGTTGACCCGCGCCATGGCCCCCAATCTGTTTCCGAAAGATTTCTTGGCATCTTCGATGTCAGTCGTGGACCGGATGGTCTGCTCGAAGATCGAGGAAACCAACTGCATCAGGTTCCCGGTCCGGTGAGCCATCTCCCGGATGATGAGACGCCTGCGTTCCTCGCTCTCGGCGAGACGAAACCTGCTTGCGATGATGTTTGCCGCCGACGCGACGAACTCAACCTCGGACGGGCCGAATTTCCGGCATACGGTCGTATGAACGCCAAGCACGCCGTAAGGTCTGGAACCGAGACCGGCGATCGTCGCACTGATCCCGCCGCGCACACCATGCGCTATGAGAAGGTCAGGTCCGCTGAAGCGCGTTTCGGCAAGCAGGTCATCCACTACCACCGTGTCCTTGCTCAGGAGGGTGAAACCCGCCTGTGACCCCTCGTCGATGTCGACGGTCGCCGTGCCGACGAGCCCGTCCTGCCAGCCGACACCGTTGGAAAGAAGCAGGCCGTCCGCTTCGGGAACAAGCTTCAAGACCTTCACCAACGGACAATGCAGGACTTCCGAGATCTTTTCGACAATCAGGTTCAGCGTCGTTTCCAACGTCTCGTCCCTGAGGGCCATGGCGCTCAGTTCGGCAATCGCCTTTTGCTGCCGCAACCTTTCTTCCAGTTCCCTGGTGGCCTGTTCGCGGGCGCTGATATCTCTCGAAACAACAAGATAGCCGATCATCTCGCCCCGCTCGTCTGTGCGTGGGGAAATGATCTCATCCCACCGTGTCATGCGTCCGGTGGATGACGTGAAGGTGGCGGAAAACCGCCCCTGCCCTTCTTCCAGCGCCTGCCGGGTGGCAGCGATCGACGCCTCGCGATCCTCTCCCTCCCAGAAATCGAAATACGAGAGCCCGACCGCGGATTGCGGGTCGGAAATCTCCAGAGCCTCAACGCCGCACGGGTTGATGGATTGCAGACGGCCGTCGAGATCAAGCAACTTGATGCAATCCTGGCTCTGTTCCAGCACCTGCCGGGCGAAGCTCTCGCTCCTGGAGCGATTCTGTTCCGCCTGCCGCACCGCGGTCACATCGGCAATAGTGTTCAGTGCGCCGATCATCGCTCCGGCGTCGTCGTACATCGGGCGCGGGTTGACGATTACGGAGCGGCAACTGCCATCCGGCCGTTCGATGACCAGTTCAATATCGTTCTGCGCCCGACCATCGGTCAGACATTGCGCCATCGGACATTGATCCAGGGGAACCACCCGACCATCCGTGTCGTATATCCTAAAGGAGCCGCACCATCGCGCGTGCCCCAATTGAGGCCGATCCCCCCAGAACTCGACCGCCGTCTCATTGAAGTAGGTCAGAAGTCCGCTGACATCGGTGGCATAGATGGCGACCGGCAGAATGTTGAGCATCGCTTGCGTTTGCGGGGCCAGGGAACCTCCCACACGCATATCACCGTCCGTCATTTCGATTGCCTTCCTGAAGCTAATCGTGGCGTTGATTGCAAAGATATCACGTATTCTCAAAAGCAAATAAACGTTTTAGGGGTGCCGAGAAAACACCGTGCCTTTCGCGACGAAGGCACCTTCTTTCCCACTACGTCAAACGACGTATGTTGCAGCGCGATAGTTCCGGCGCACGATCCTTCCCCGACAGCGGCACTCCTTCCAGCCGCCAACCGCCGGCACGGGAACCGGCGGCGTCATGCACAAGGGGAACTCAATGAAAAAGACCTTCACCAAACTCGCTCTGACAGGCCTGTTGGCCTCCACGATCATCGGCGGCGCATCCGCCCAGGAAGACACCATCAAGGTGGGTATCCTGCATTCGCTGTCCGGTACGATGGCGATTTCGGAAACCACGCTGAAAGACGCCATGCTGATGCTCATCGAAGAGCAGAACAAGAAGGGCGGCCTTCTCGGCAAGCAGCTTGAGGCTGTCGTGGTCGATCCGGCTTCCGACTGGCCGCTGTTCGCCGAAAAGGCGCGTGAGCTGATCGAAGTCAACGGCGTCGATGCCGTGTTCGGCTGCTGGACGTCCGTGTCGCGCAAATCCGTGCTGCCGGTCTTCGAAGAGCTGAATTCCATTCTCTTCTACCCGGTCCAGTACGAAGGCGAAGAAAGCCAGCGCAACGTCTTCTACACAGGCGCCGCTCCGAACCAGCAGGCCATTCCGGCCGTCGACTACCTGATGAACGAAGAAGGTGTCGAGCGCTGGGTTCTGGCCGGTACCGACTATGTCTATCCGCGCACGACCAACAAGATCCTCGAAGCCTACCTGAAGTCCAAGGGCGTGGCTGAAGAAGACATCATGATCAACTACACGCCGTTCGGTCATTCCGACTGGCAGACGATCGTGTCCGACATCAAGACCTTCGGGTCCGCCGGCAAGAAGACCGCCGTCGTCTCCACCATCAACGGCGACGCCAACGTTCCGTTCTACAAGGAACTCGGCAACGCCGGCATCAAGGCCGAAGACATTCCGGTCGTTGCCTTCTCCGTCGGTGAAGAAGAACTCGCCGGTCTCGACACCGCGCCGCTGGTCGGCCACCTGGCCGCCTGGAACTACTTCCAGTCCGCCGACACCGATGCCAATGCCGAATTCATCGAAACCTGGCAGGCCTATGTCGGTGACGACAACCGGGTGACCAATGACCCGATGGAAGCCCACTTCATCGGCTTCAACATGTGGGTCGAAGCGGTCGAGAAGGCCGGTACCACCGATCCGGACGCGGTAATCGATGCCATCGTCGGCGTCAGCGTTCCGAACCTGACCGGCGGCTACTCCGCGATGATGCCGAACCACCACATCACCAAGCCGGTGCTGATCGGCGAGATCCAGGATGACGGCCAGTTCGAAACCGTCTGGGAAACCTCCGGCCTCGTTGTCGGCGATGCGTGGTCCGATTATCTGGACGGCTCCAAGGATCTGATCTCCGACTGGCGCGCACCGCTCTCCTGCGGAAACTTCAACACCGCAACCGGCAAGTGCGGCGGTTCCGGCTCCTAAGCCGAACCAGGATCGGGGTGGGCCTTGTCGGGTCCACCCCTTTTCCGGGTTTCGTCCACGAGAATACCCCCACCCCTAACCCCTCCCCACAAGGGGGAGGGGAACCAGGCTGAAGCCGCCAACTGCCTCCTGCTTTTCTAATAGCGAGGCTGGTCGGGTAGGA
Source organism: uncultured Roseibium sp. (assembly GCF_947496995.1). Classification (GTDB taxonomy): domain Bacteria; phylum Pseudomonadota; class Alphaproteobacteria; order Rhizobiales; family Stappiaceae; genus Roseibium. The sequence continues at coordinate 1,463,623 of NZ_CANMFD010000001.1, read as the reverse complement.
CGGTCTCAACAGGCAAGGCCAGATCCCCCTCCCCCTTGTGGGGAGGGGTTAGGGGTGGGGGTTCCTTCGAACCCCTCGAGCAACATGCAAACAAACCCTCGCAAGGCGGACACGATGTCCCTTCTGAAGTCATTCTTCCTGCTTATCGGCCTGATGATCTGCACTTTAAGCGGGCCGTCCTTCGCCCAGTCAGATCCGGAGGCCCTGCGGCCGCTGATCAACGGGCTGGCCGAAGGCAAATACGCCGAAACCGAGAAGCAGATCGGCGCATTGGTCGCCACCGGGGATCCTGCGGTTGCCCCGGCGCTTGAAGCGCTTGGCGAGGGGGATCTTTATGCCCGCAAGTCGGACGGGGCGGTGTTCATCGCCAAAAAAGCCGGCAAGGGCTACGCGCTCACCGATCCGCTGACGCTGGAACCGGCTGGAGAGGCTGGCCGCCGCGAAGTGTCCAAGATCAAGGTCAACAACAAGCTGCGGCGTGTGCTGCGCTCGGCGCTGGGTTCGCTCACACTGATGGCGGCGGATCCGCAGGTGCGGATGACTGCCGCTGAGGCAATCTTCAAGGCGCGGGATCCGGAGGGCATCGAAGCGCTGGATGCGGCGCTTGCGGCGGAAACCGATGACGGCGTGCGCAAGGTGATGGAGGAAGCCAGGGCGGCAGCCGTCCTGAACTCCGATCTGGACGACGCCCGGAAACTGGAGGCGATCGAGACGCTTTCGGTGATGGGCAACCGGGATGCCCTGTCTCTCCTGATCGGCGTCCAGTCGAGTGCCGGCGGCGCGGTGCGCGATGCGGCAACGCAGGCCGTTACCAAGATCCAGAAATCCATCGCCGCATGGGATGCGGCCCAGAACATCTGGTACGGACTGTCCCTCGGCTCGGTGCTGTTGCTGGCAGCCATCGGCCTGGCGATCACCTTCGGCGTCATGGGGGTCATCAACATGGCCCATGGCGAGATGGTGATGATCGGCGCCTATGTGACCTTCGTGGTGCAGGAACTGATCCGCACCTCGGCTCCGGGGCTTTTCGACTACTCCCTCCTGATCGCCCTGCCGCTGGCCTTCCTGACGTCCGGGCTCATCGGCGTCGCCATTGAGCGCGGCGTCATCCGCTGGCTCTACGGACGCCCGCTGGAAACCCTGCTCGCCACCTGGGGGATTTCCCTGATCCTGCAGCAGGCGGTGCGCTCGATCTTCGGGCCGACCAACCGGGAAGTAGGCAATCCGGACTGGATGTCCGGGGCTTTCGAACTTGGCCAGATGACCATCACCTATAACCGCATGTGGATCATCGTCTTTGCGATGCTGGTCTTCGCCGGGCTGATGCTGGTGCTGAAGAAGACACCGTTCGGGCTTTACACCCGTGCCGTGACACAGAACCGGCGCATGGCCGCCTCCATGGGCATCCGCACGCCCTGGGTCGATGCGATGACATTCGGCCTCGGGTCGGGCATCGCCGGGATCGCCGGTGTCGCGCTGTCGCAGATCGACAACGTTTCGCCGAACCTCGGCCAGGGCTACATCATCGACAGTTTCATGGTCGTGGTCTTTGGCGGTGTCGGCAATCTTTGGGGCACACTTGTGGGCGCCATGACACTGGGCATCGTCAACAAGTTCCTCGAGCCTTACGCAGGCGCCGTGCTCGGCAAGATCTTCGTGCTCGTGATCATCATTCTCTTTATTCAAAAGCGTCCGCGGGGGCTGTTCGCCCTCAAGGGCCGGGCAGTTGAAGCATGATGACTTCCTTTCTCTTCCGCGCCATGGACACCCGTGCAGGGATCTTCCTGGCGATCATGGCCGCGGTGATCATCCTGGTTCCGGCCGGAAACCTCCTGGCTCCGGAAGGCTCCGCCTTCCATGTGCCGAACTACGCCGTCACCCTGATGGGCAAATATCTGACCTATGCCCTGCTGGCGCTCGCGGTGGATCTCGTCTGGGGCTATTGCGGCATCCTCTCGCTCGGTCATGCCGCCTTCTTCGCCCTCGGCGGCTATGCCATGGGCATGTACCTGATGCGCCAGATCGGCACGCGCGGCGTCTATGGCGATCCGAACCTGCCGGATTTCATGGTGTTCCTGAACTGGCAGGAACTGCCGTGGTACTGGTACGGCTTCGACATGTTCTGGTTCGCCGCCCTGATGGTGCTGCTGGTGCCCGGCTTTCTGGCCTTCGTCTTCGGCTGGTTCGCCTTCCGCTCTCGGGTCACCGGCGTTTATCTGTCGATCATCACCCAGGCGCTCACCTATGCGCTCCTGCTTGCCTTCTTCCGCAATGACATGGGTTTTGGCGGCAACAACGGCCTGACCGATTTCAAGGACATCCTCGGCTTCGACATTCAGGCCGACACGACCCGCGCCGGCCTGTTCGCAGCCTCGGGTGTGGCGCTGGTCCTGTGTTTCATCGTCTGCCGGGCGCTGACCCGCTCCAAGCTCGGCAAGGTTCTGGTCGCCGTGCGCGACGCAGAAAGCCGGACCCGCTTTCTCGGCTACCGGGTCGAACACTACAAGCTGTTCGTGTGGACGCTGTCCGCCATGATGGCGGGAATAGCCGGCGCGCTTTACGTGCCGCAGGTCGGCATCATCAATCCGGGCGAATTCGCCCCGGCCAATTCCATCGAAGTGGTGATCTGGGTCGCCGTCGGTGGACGCGGCACGCTGGTGGGTGCGGTGCTCGGCGCGGTTCTGGTGAATTTCGCCAAGACATGGTTCACCGGTGCCCTGCCCGATATCTGGCTCTTTGCCCTCGGAGGCCTCTTCGTGTTCGTCACGCTGTTCCTGCCCAAGGGCATCGTCGGCACGGTCAGCCAGGGCTGGACGGCTCTCCGGCAGCGCAAGGTGTCCGCCGCCTATGAAGAGGGATCGGACGAGCCGCCTTCCGCACCCCCGCATTCGCCCGGCGCACCTGCCAATGTGACTCATTCGAAGCGGGCGCCGGGCGCGGCCGAACCCCAGCCAGCGGAGTAGACCCATGGCCAGATCAAGCAGTCTTCTTTATCTCGATGGCGTGTCGGTCTCCTTCGACGGCTTCAAGGCGCTGAACGAGCTGTCGCTGACCATCGGGCCCGGCGAAATGCGCGCCATCATCGGTCCGAACGGCGCCGGAAAAACCACCATGATGGACGTCATCACCGGCAAGACGCGGCCGGACAGCGGCGAGGTGTTTTTCAACGGCACCGTCGATCTTACCGGCGAGGACGAAGCCTCCATCGCGGAACTGGGCATCGGCCGAAAGTTCCAGAAACCGACAGTCTTCGAGAGCCACACGGTCTGGGACAACCTGGAATTGGCGTTGAAGGCCCCGCGCGGGCCATTCGCGACCCTCTTCCATGTCATTTCCGGCGCCGAAAAGAAGCGGATCGAGTATCTGCTTGAGCTTATTCGCCTTGGCGGCAAACGCGGCGAGCTTGCCGCCAATCTCAGCCACGGTCAAAAGCAGTGGCTGGAAATCGGCATGCTGCTGGCGCAGGACCCGAAACTGCTTCTTGTCGACGAACCGGCAGCCGGCATGACCGATGCCGAAACCGCGGAAACAGCAGAATTGTTGAAGGATATTGCCAATGATCACTCAGTCGTCGTGGTCGAGCACGACATGGTGTTTGTGCGTTCCCTGGGCGTCAAGGTCACGGTCCTCCACGAAGGCTCCGTCCTTGCCGAAGGATCCCTCGACCACGTCTCAGCCAATGATCGGGTCGTCGAAGTTTATCTGGGACGGTGACTGTCAGGCATGAATTCCGCCCACCTTCCTCCCCGAAAACGAATTGAAACACAGAGTCCGGAACTCCTTCCAGGATATTGTGTCCGTTAGGTCAGAACCCATGTTGCAAGTTGACAATATCGATCTCTTCTACGGCGCTGCCCAGGCTCTCAAAAGCGTGTCCCTCACTGCCGAGACCGGCAAGGTCACCTGCCTGATGGGCCGCAACGGCGTCGGCAAGACGTCCACCTTGCGTGCCGTCGCCGGTCAGCACGGTATCTCGTCCGGCAGGATCGTCTGGAACGGGGAAGACATCTCCTCCCTGCCCGCCCATGCCCGTGCCCGAAAGGGCATCGCCATTGTTCCGCAGGGCCGGGAAGTCTTCCCGCTGCTGTCGGTAAAGGAGAACCTCGAGACCGGCTATGCGCCGATCGCCCGCCGGGACCGGTTCATCCCCGAGACCATCTTCGAGCTCTTCCCGGTGCTGAAGGATATGCTGGGCCGCCGGGGTGGCGATCTTTCCGGCGGACAGCAGCAGCAGCTCGCCATCGCCAGGGCGCTGGTGACCCGGCCGAAACTGCTTGTGCTGGACGAACCGACAGAAGGCATTCAACCCTCGATCATCAAGGATATCGGCAGGGCGATTTCCTGGCTGCGTGACCAGGGCACCATGGCGATCGTGCTGGTGGAACAGTATTTCGAATTCGCCCGGGACCTCGCGGACGACTATGCGGTTATGGACAGGGGCGAGATCGTTCTGTCGGGGACCGGCGCGGATCTGTCGGAAACCGAAGTCAGACGCTTTCTGACGGTGTGACGGGGACCAGCCGAGCACGCGACCGGATGTGTTGAAGTCTCCGTCTCTTCACCGCGGGATTTGACGAAGCAGACCGAATTGATAGGGTGCGGGCAAACATTCAGCCCGCCTCCCCCTTCCCATATGGACTGCCATGCATGCCCTCCTTGCTTCCTGAAAACGCCATCTCTGCCATTACAGATGCGGTAGACGCGAGCTTCGAAAAAGAAATAGCCTTTCTGCAGGAGATCGTCCGCTCCCCTTCCCTGCGCGGGGAGGAAGCGGGCGTGCAGGAAATTGTCGCCGGCGCGCTGAATTCAAGAGGCTATCAGGTCGAGACCTATCCGATAGACACCGAAGCGCTGAAAGACCATCCGGCCTATTCCCCGGCAACAATCGATTACGCAGGCACATACAATGTCAGCGGACGGAAACAGCCGCAAAGCACGCAGGGCCGGTCGCTGATCCTGAACGCCCATGTTGATGTGGTGCCGACGGCCAATCCGGATCACTGGACCCATCCGCCATTTGCCGCGATCCGCGAGGGCGACTGGCTTTACGGGCGCGGCGCCGGCGACATGAAGGCCGGGCTCGCGGCCAATCTCTTTGCGGTCGATGCGATCGAGGCTGCGGGTTTCCAGCTTCAGGCGCCGCTGGAATTCCAGTCCGTCATCGATGAGGAGGTCACCGGCAACGGCACGGCCGCGGCCATCCTTCGCGGCGCTTCGGCCGATGCCGTCCTTATTCCCGAACCGACGGATGAAGATGTCATCTTCGCCAATTCGGGGGTCATCAAATTCCGGATCTCGGTTCAGGGCGTGCCGGCGCATCCCCGCGAGCCGGCTTCCGGCCTGAGCGCCATTGAAGCAGCGTTTCTCGTCATCGGCGGCTTGAAGACCATTGAAAAGCGCTGGAACGACGAGAAACATCAGCATTCCGGATTTGACAAGCTGAGCAATCCGGCCAGCCTCAATATCGGCACCATTCACGGCGGAGAATGGCCGGCCTCGATCCCCTTCGAATGCAAGCTGGAGGGCCGCATCGGGTTTTATCCGGGAGATACGCCCGCACACAGGATGGCGGACTTTGAAAAGGCCCTGGAAAGCCTGTGCAGTGAAGACCCGCGCCTGGCCAGGGCGAAGCCTGAGCTGGAATGGATCGGAACCTGTCAGGCGGGATATCGGCTGGAAGAAGGGTCGGCAGCAGAAGCGGCGCTTTCCGCAGCCCATGAATGCGTGACCGGCACGCCGCTGCGCAGATCGATCATGGCCTGCTACCTGGATGCAGCGCTCTACATGAACCATTGCGGCATCCCTTCCCTCACCTACGGTCCGCTCACCCGCAACATTCATGGGATCGACGAATGCGTGAACCTGCCTTCGCTGAAACGCGTGACCCGGACGATTGCGCTGTTTACCGCCCAATGGTGCGGCATTTCGCCAAAATCCGGGCTTTGACATTGATCTCAATGCAAGCCGATTGATTGCTGCGGCGAAAGCCGGTACCAACGCGCTCGAATTGAGTTTTCGGCCTCGGCGGCCCAGTGATGGTCCGTCCGGCCTTCCGGATATCGCTGAACCCGTGCCATCCGGCATGGATGCAGTGTGCACCGGATAACACCGACACTGAAAAAGCTTTAGGACTTGCCATGCGCGTTGCAATGATTGGGACCGGTTACGTCGGTCTGGTTTCCGGGACATGTTTTGCCGATTTTGGCCATGTGGTGACCTGTATCGACAAGGACGCCGGCAAGATCGACGCCCTTAACGCCGGCACGATCCCGATCTTCGAACCGGGGCTTCAAGATCTGGTTGCGAAAAACGTCGCCGAAGAGCGGCTGTTTTTCACCACTAAGGCGGAAGACGCCATAAAGGACGCGGATGCGGTGTTCATCGCCGTCGGCACGCCGACCCGCCGGGGCGACGGGCATGCGGATCTTTCCTACGTTTATGCGGCGGCCGAGGAGATCGCCGGTCTGATCGACGGTTTCACGGTGATCGTTACAAAGTCGACCGTGCCCGTCGGAACCGGCGACGAAGTCGAAGCCATCATCCGCAAGACAAATCCGGACGCCAATTTTGCGGTTGTTTCCAATCCGGAGTTCCTGCGCGAAGGCGCGGCGATCAACGATTTCAAACGGCCGGACCGTGTCGTGGTGGGAACGGACAGCGAAGATGCCGTTGGCGTGATGAGAGAGCTTTACCGTCCTCTCTATCTCAACGAAACACCGATCATCGTCACAAGGCGCCGGACCTCCGAACTCATCAAATACGCAGCAAACGCGTTTCTGGCCGTCAAGATCACGTTCATCAATGAAATCGCGGATCTGTGCGAGAAAGTCGGCGCCAACGTTCAGGAAGTTTCCAAGGGAATCGGGCTCGACAACCGCATCGGCTCCAAATTCCTGCATGCCGGGCCGGGCTATGGCGGTTCGTGCTTTCCAAAGGACACGCTGGCGCTTTCCAGGATCGCGGCAGACGCCAACAGCGACCTGAAGATCGTCGACTCGGTTATCGAAGTGAACGCGGCCCGGAAGAAGAAGATGGCCGACAAGGTCATTGACTTCATGGGCGGCGACGTCAACGGCAAGACCGTGGCGCTGCTCGGCCTCGCCTTCAAACCCAACACCGACGACATGCGGGAAGCCCCGAGCATCGATATCGTCGAGAAACTGCAGGCCGCAGGTGCGAAGATACGCGCCTACGATCCGGCCAGCATGGAAGAAGCCGGCCACATGATGACCGACGTGTTTTTCTGCGACGGTCCCTACCATGCCATCGAAAACGCGGATGTGGTGGTGATCGTCACCGAGTGGGACCAGTTCCGCGCACTGGACCTGGAACGGGTCAAGTCGCTTTTGAAGGCTCCGAAAGTAGTCGATCTGCGCAATATCTACACGCAGGACTACATGGCCGCGCACGGGTTCGAATATACCAGCGTCGGCCGGAGCTACTGACGCCGCCTGACTGATATTGCCTCACGAACGCCGGACCCCATGAGACCCGAAGGGTCGCTTTTGCGGCCCTCGGACGGCAGCCAGACCCTCAGCGCGTCATCAACTCTGTTGAGTGAGCAGAGAAGCTGAATACCACCCTCGGCTGTCACCCCGGCTCAGCGCTTCGCTGCGCCCGGAGTGACATCCGGTGCAAGGGAGCGATGCCAAATCAAGAACGTAACCGTCCGGAAGGGCGCGTCGGGGATTTGGCTGCCGTCTGAAGGCCGCAGCGAACGCCTTCCGTCCAGTCTTCATCTCGCGACTGCACCCCTGCCTTAAACGCGGGATTGCATTTCGCGTGTATTCGCGCGCGAAATGTTACCAATATTTCATGACGGAATCGCTTTCGCAATGTTGTCCTGCCGTCTGCCGCATGGTAACCAAACCTTTAATGGATTAAATTTTTCCAAGACTTGTTAACCATTTGGTAACGATGCCGTGGCGTGAGCTGAAGCAACCGGATATGTTGGTTTTCAGAAACGTTTTGGTCCCCAGGCAATAGGTTGAGGCTGTCGAAGTTGGTTGACGAAACTGTTTCATATGACCGGAAAGACGGCCATCGGCAGGCAATCGATTTTGCCGGTTACGAGGTTCTTGGCTTCCCGCTCAAAAAGCGTCCGGACGGCTACAACCCGGCTTTTATACGTCGTTGGAAATTGCGCCGGGTCGCCGGAAACGTTCTTAAAAGAAGTCTCGATCTGGCCGGGGCCTCGGCAGGACTGGTGTTGTTGCTACCGCTCTTCGCGCTCATCGCGATTGCCATCAAATCGACCAGCCGCGGCCCGGTCTTTTTCCTGCAGCAAAGACATGGCCTGAACGGCGCGCTCTTCACCGTCATCAAGTTCCGCACGATGCACATGCATATGTGCGACAAATCCGGCATTTCACAGACGGTCGCAAACGACCCGCGGGTGACCTGGGTCGGCAGATTTCTCCGCAGCAGCAATTTCGACGAGCTGCCGCAACTGTTCAACGTTCTGAAGGGTGACATGTCCCTGGTGGGACCGCGTCCCCATGTTCCCGGCATGTTTGCCGCAGGGGTGCCATACGAGATATTCGACCCCCGGTACATGAGCCGCCATCAGGTCCGCCCGGGTCTGACCGGCCTTGCCCAGGTCAACGGTTTCAGAGGCGAAACCAAAGACAGGCATGCCGCCCGCATGCGTCTGGAACACGATCTCAAATACATCGAAAACCAGTCGTTCCTGCTCGACGTGAAGATCCTCGCCGACACGGTCGTCCAGGAGTTTTTCAAAGGCAGCGGTTACTGACGGAAACGGTAGCCGACCCGCACATATTCGCGCGGAATTGACTGCGCGCCGATCGGTCCCGGGACCAAGTTATTCAGTCGCAACCAAAGTCGCCATGTGCTGCATGGCGAGCTGATATCCATCCACACCGCAGCCTGCGATCACCGCGTCCGCTCTTGCGGATACGTAGGAATGATGGCGGAAGCTCTCCCGTTTGTGGATGTTCGAGATATGCACCTCGATCACCGGAAAGCTGCAGGCGGAAAGAGCATCCAGCAAGGCGATGGACGTATGGGTATAGGCGGCAGGATTTATGATCAGCCCCAGCGCGGTTTCGCGGGCTTCGTGAACCCAGCCGATCAGTTCATGTTCCGCGTTGCTCTGATGGAAGACGACCTGCAGTCCGGATTTTCCGGCCTCGATCTCGCACATCGCACGAACGTCATCCAGCGTCTGGAATCCGTAGATCTCAGGTTCCCGCTTGCCGAGAAGGTTGAGATTCGGTCCGTTCAGAACATAGATGACCTTGACCATAGGTAATTCCCTTTTCCTACCTTGAAAGTATGGCGTTCAACGGCGATTTGTTCCTGTCAAACCCGCGCTTTTTCGCGAAAAGATTGTGGACGGACCACCAACACAACGCAAAAACTTCAACCTCGACTTGCCTAAACATGGTTTACGTATTATTAACAATAATATTCCAGTTTGAAATGAAACAGATCAACGGAATGTCATGATCAAGTTGCGCGAACGGCTGGACACTCTTGAAGCACTGATGGCGGCGATCGAAGGCTATCAGAACTTGCCGCTGGATGTCCTCTCCCAATTTCTGCTTGACCATTATACGGTGGATCTGGATGTGCTGGCGCAATTCGCCGATGAGATGGAAGCAAGGTCCGGAAATGCGCTGAACACCGCCTACGCGGCGGCATCAAACGCGCAATCCGCAGCCTGAGCAGCAGCCAACACCTTCTCCAAATTCCGAAATTATCCGATAGACGCGGCGTTTTGCTCGTTCTCAGCCGGTTCAGGTCCTTGACCTGCCTGCCAGATTTTCTGGCGGTTGCGGATTTCCCGGGGCGCCGGTCCGAAATAGGTCGCGGTCTTGATAAAATCGCGCGGATGCAGGATCACGCTCGACACACGCTGATACAGGGACTTGGCCGAGATCGGCTTGGACAGGAGTTCATGAACCCCCAGGCGCCGTGCTTCCACAATCCGGCTTCGCTCGGTATGGGCCGTGACCATGATGATCGGAATATAGGCGAAAGGATTGTTCGGGCTGCGGATCATGCGAACCATATCGGCCCCGTCCAGAATGGGCATGACCCAGTCCAGAATCAGGATATCCGGATTGGCACGGTCCATCGCTTCGAGGCCGGAGGCTCCGTCCTCGGCTTCCACGATGCGGCGTGCGCCGAAGCCCTGCAACATGGTCCGCAGGATGGTGCGCATGTAGGCACTGTCCTCGACCAGCAGGAATGTCAGTGAGGCAAGGTCCAGGCTCACCAAATCCTCCTAAGTTTCAAGGCAAGTCTTGTCATGAAAGTCTGAACAATGGGTTAGCCTCGAGATTCCCGATGAAAGAGCCGCCCGGTGAACGTGATATCGCGGCCGCACCCGGCCATTGCTGATCAGGGCTTTACGGAACATTTTCAAACGACACACCGGTATTCACAGCCCGGTAATCTTGCGCGGAATTAATCCTTTTGCCGAAGCGGTGTTAACGGGTCTTTCAAGCCTGCGGCACCATCCTGAGCCAGGGCACAGCAACAGGCGAGAGACCTTTGTCAACGATTGTACGAACCATGTCCCGGGATCCGGAAACATCAGAACAGGACGAACCGCTTTCGCGTCAGCGCAAGCAGAGTGAACCTGTGTCCGGTGAAAAGATCCGGGAAAATCTGTTGCTTCTCTCCGGCATCGGCCTTTTGCTGCTGGCCTCCGGCATGGTGCTTTCCAACATTCTCTCCTGAGGCGCGACGCCCTCAGGTTTTCGGTGATTTGCCGGAAAACAGCGCCACACAACCGATCAGCTTAATCTCGACCACAGCAAACCTGCGCGACAATTCGGCCTCCAGAGCTTCCAACGTGTCGTGCTCATTGGAAAAGACACCCTTGCGATTGTAGATACGCATGAGCTGGCGGGCAGCGGCAGAGCGGGGCACGTCACCCTGCAGGATCGTCGCGCCGAAAACGGTCCCGTCTTCGGCAAGATGCGGCAGCAGGTGATCGAAGATCACTGCCTTTTCGGGCATGGTTCCCGGCAGACAGTGCAGCACATAGTTCAGCGCAATGGAGCCGAAGCTGCCAAGCGATGCCGGCCAGGGCACCAGGGCGTCCGCCTGGACCAAACGGGGACTGTAGCGCTCTATTCGGTCGGCCGCCTTTTCGAGGCAGTGCTCGTTCGGATCAAGCAGGGTCACATTCGGGCCGGAAGCAGGAAACTTCGCCCTGTCCAGAAAATATCCGGTACCGACGCCGATATCCAGGTGGTCGGCGGAGAGGTGGCGGTTATAGAGATCGATCATATGGCGGCTCGGGCAGCGCCAGATGAGCCGGTTGGAGACCCCGAGCACCAAAGCGTCATAGACGGCCAGCGATGTCTTTGAATAAACCGCGTAGCCTGCCCTGTGCGCGTCCGGAAAGTGCTCCATACCATTTGCCTCGTCGAAATTACCAAGGCGCACAGCGCTAATTCCGCGCAGAGAGGTTGTCAAGAAGCGCTCGTTGGTTCAATCGTCCGGAAGGTCGTCATCCTCCAGAATGCGCCACTTGGCGCCCTCCAGATCGTCATACTGGCCGCTTTTCAGGGACCACAGGAAAGCGCCCAGCCCAAGAGCTCCGAGCAAAAGCGCAATCGGGATCAGGTAGATCAGGACGTCCATGGCAGCGTCATCCTTGAACCTTTTCGCCCCAGCGCAGCTTGAGAGCATTGGCCGTGACAGCCAGCGAGGAGGCGGACATGGCAACGGCCGCCATCAGCGGCGTCACGAAGCCGGCGACAGCCACGGGAACTGCAATCAGGTTGTAAAGGGTGGAGATCCAAAGGTTCTGTTCGATGGCCGCGCGGGCTCTTTTCGACAGACGCAGCGCATCGGCTACGGGCTGCAGTCTGTCGCCCAGGAACACTGCGTCCGCGGCCGCCTGGCTGAGATGAACCGCCGAGACGGGCGACAGGGAGACATGGGCCCCTGCGAGCGCTGGCGCATCGTTAAGGCCGTCGCCCACCATCAACACCTTGCGGCCGGTCTGCTGCAGCGATTCGAGACGGGCAATCTTCCGCGCAGGCTTCATTCCGGCCTGCCAGTCGGCGATGCCAAGCGCCTCCGCGCAACCGGCCACCGCCGGCTCCGTGTCGCCTGAAACGATCTCCAGCGCGTATCCCGCAGCCTTCAGATGATCGATCACCGCACGGGCATCGGGCCGCAGGCTCTGGCGGAAAGGCAGAAGCCGCACCGGCCCGTCACCTAACCTGATCGCGAGAAGCGAGGCGCCGGGAACTTTCTTCAACGCGTCCTCGACCTGCTGTGCCCTTGCGCCGCAGAACTGCGGGCTACCGAGCCGCAGGCGGTCGCCTTCCACGAGGGTCTCCAGGCCGGCACCGGGGACTTCCTTCACCTCAGGCAAGGGGATGATGGCGTGCGTTGCCCTGACAAGGGCTGTCGATAACGGGTGACGGCTGGCAAGCGCCAGACGCCCCGCCAGTGCGACCAGATGATCATTCGCGTCGAACGGACCACAGAGTTCCGGTTCGGCAAGGGTCAGCGTGCCGGTCTTGTCGAAAAGGATGGTGTCGATGTCGGCGAGGCGCTCGATGGCATCGCCGGAATTGAGCAGCACGCCACGGCGGAAAAGCTGCCCCGAGGCGACCACCTGAACAGCGGGTACGGCAAGGCCAAGCGCGCAGGGGCATGTGATGATCAGAACCGAGATGGCGATCACCAGCGCCGGCTGCCACTCCATGCCCGCAAGCAGCCAGCCCAGAAAGGTCAGCCCGGCAGCGCCGTGGACGAGCGGTGCGTAGAGCCGCGCAGCCCTGTCGGCGATGCGGACATATTTCGATTTCGCCTGCGAGGCGGCTTCCAGAAGTCTGTTGACCTCATCAAGCAGCGTTGCACCGGAGGCAGCTTCAACGCGCACCTGAAGGGCACCGGAACCGTTGAGCGTTCCCGCATAGACGCGCTGACCGCACTCCACGGGTACAAGACCGCTTTCGCCGGTGACGAGGCTCTGATCGATCTCCGAGGTTCCCGTTTCCACCACGCCATCGACCGGAACCCGCTCGCCCGCCGACACCAGCACGAGATCGCCTGTCGCGATCCTGGAGAGCGGGACTTCGCGCACATCGCCGCCGGGCAGGATCCGGGCGGCGACTTCCGCCTTGAGGGCGGCGATGTTTTCGGCAAAGGAGCGGGTGCGCCCGCGCATGTTGTGATCGAGATACCGGCCGACCAGCAGGAAGAACAGCAGCATGACGGCCGATTCAAAATAGGCGTGATGCTGGTGCTGCACCGTCTGCACCACGGACAGCGCCACAGCCAGAACCACACCGATCATGATCGGCACATCCATGTTCAATCGCCCGGACGCCAGTGCCTTGAAGGCGCTTTTGAAGAATGGCCGTCCGGCATAGGCCACCGTCGGCAGGGCTATCAGGGCAGACAGCCAGTGGAAGAAGTCCCGTGTCTCCGTGTCGATCCCGGTTGCGTTGCCCGACCAGACGGAGACCGAAAGAAGCATGATGTTCATGCCGGCGAAGCCCGCGACGGCGAGACAGCGCAGCAGCTCCTTGCCGGTACGGTCCTGACGGTCTTTCTGGCTTGCCGGGTCGAACGGATGGGCGGTGTAGCCAAGCCGGGACAGCTCGGCGACGATTTCGTCCGCGCCGGTCTGGTCCTCCACCCAGTCGACGGCAAGACGCTGACTGGTCAGATTGACACGGGCAGTGCGGATACCGGGCAGGCGTTTCAGCCCGCGCTCGATATCTCCCATGCAGGCAGCGCAGGTAATGCCGTCGACGGCAAGGTCCATGTGGACAGCACCGTCCTTGCCGGGGGTTACGAATGACTGCCAGTCGCGCTGATGAACGGTCACGTCGATTGCTCTATTCCTTCAGGAAGATCCGGTTTTCGGATTTGAATTTCCGCACCCCGTCCTCTTCGATCTCAAGAATAAGCGTCCAGTTGCCTGCCGGAACCTTCTCCAGATCCGCAGTATAGCGTCCGCCGCCATCGGCGGTCAGAAAAGCTTCGATATCCGACGTTTCGCGGGCCGGATGCCGCAAAAGGGCGTGCACTTCGACCCCGTAGAGAGGCGTTTCGTCGGCGTCTGCCGCGGTCACGACCAACCGGCCGGTGCCTTCGGCGGCCTGAACGACTTCACCCGACACCTGCCAGTTCAGAGCCGCCTGTGTCCTGGCTGCGGCAATTTCCTCGTTGTATGCCTGACCGGCTTCATACGGGCGATCCTCGACCACGCCCGGGAACGATCCGAGCGCGAGGTAGATGAAGATGCCGTTCGCCGCGAAGATCACGCCGAAGAAGGCGAACAGCCAGACAAGGACCGTCTTCCCGGTGATTGCCTTGGGATCCTTCATGCTGGATTGAACCATCGACATTTAATCCTCCTCAAGGCTTTTCGGGCGCTTTGAAATTGTCTTTTGCGGTCACCACCTCACCCATCACGCTGTCGGTGATGCGGAAGGTCACGGGTGTTGAAGCGGGCATCTTTTCCCAGGGCGGCGAAGTCACCAGAATGCGGACTTCCCGCGTGGTGTCCGGCCCGACCTCGATGATCGGCCGTCCGGCGAAGGTGGTTTCCACGCCGACGGCTTCCATTCTGGTGTTGGGCGGCATGCCCTCGATATTCAGCATGAAACTGCGGGGATGCTGGCGCTTGTTGGACAGGCGCACCGTATAGCCGTTGCGGACCGTGCCGTCGGACTGTTCCACGAAGACCGGATTGCGGTCATGCAGAACGCTGATGTCGGCAAAATCGCGGGTCAGCAGCGCGAACATCATGATAGCGCTGACAAGGACGATGAGACCGGCATAGATCACCGTCCGGGGCCGGACGATCTCATAGACCGGTTCCTTGCCCTCGATCCTGCGCTGGATGTTTTCGTCGGTATCGTAGGCGATCAGACCTGTCGGTTTGCCTACCTTGGTCATGATGTTGTCGCAGGCATCAATGCAGAGCCCGCACTGGATACAGTCGAGCTGCATGCCCTTGCGGATATCGACCCCGGTCGGGCAGACCTGGAAACACTGGTAGCAGTCGACGCAGTCCCCCGCCGGGAGCCCCTGCTCCATCAGCTTTTTGTTCTGTTTCAGGGAGCCGCGCGGCTCGCCCCGGTCCCAGCGATAGGTGACGTTGAGGGCCTTTTCATCCGTCAACGCCGCCTGAATGCGCGGCCAGGGGCACATGTAGATGCAGACCTGTTCGCGCATGAAGCCGGCCAGAAGATAGGTGGTCGCCGTCAGGATCGCGATCCAGACATAGGCGACGAGCGGCGCCTCAAACGTGAGAAGCTGCCAGACAAGCGTCGGCGCGTCGTTGAAATAGAGGACCCAGGCACCCCCGGTCCACCAGGCGATCATCAGCCAGAAGAAATGCTTGGTGACCCGCTTGCGGACCTTGCCGAAGGTCCAGGGTTCCTTGTCCAGATTGATGCGGTCCCGCCGGTCGCCCTCGATCTTGCGTTCGATCCACAGGAACATGTCCGTCCAGACGGTCTGCGGGCACAGATAGCCGCACCAGATCCGGCCGGCGACCGCGTTCATCAGGAACAGCGCCACTGCGGCAAGGATCAGAAGGCCGGTGAGATAATAAACCTCCTGCGGCCAGATCTCGATGAAGAAGAAGTAGGCCCGCTTGTGCACCATGTCGACCAGAACGGCCTGGTCGGGCGCGTTCGGTCCACGGTCGAAGCGGATGAACGGCAGGAAATAATAGATGCCAAGCGTGATGAAGAGCAGCGTCCATTTGATCCTGCGGAACAGGCCGTGGGTCGCCATGGGATAGATCTTCTTGGCCGACGCGAACCACTCTTCAGTGTGTGCGTCGTCATGGCTTTCCGTGTCCGTGGACATTCCGTCCGTCCTTCTGTCGACAAGAATCCTGCCCCACCAGGATCGGGTAGATAACGGCGGACCGCAGGGTCCATCGCACTTGAAATACTAATCCGGCGCAAGCGGACTGACTTTGCGCCGGATCAATTCATGCGCCCATTGCGCGCCTTGCCGCAGTGCCGCGGCTTATTGACCGCCCCCGAAGGAGTGGACATAGACCGTGAGCGACTTGATCGTCGCCGGGTCCAGCCGGTCGACCCAGGCAGGCATGACACCGTTACGCGGCGCATGGATCTGCGCCTTGATGTCGTCCAGGGAGTTGCCATAGAGGTAATTGGCCGACATCAGGCTCGGTGCGCCGACTTCCTGAATGCCTTCCAGGTTTTCGCCGTGGCAGGCCGCGCAATTGTCGTCGTAGAGCACCTGTCCGGCGGCCAGATCGACGCCGTCCTCGGTCTCCACACCGGCCTTGGAGGCCACGAAATTGGCAACCTCGGCGACTTCCTTACGGGTCAGCAGTTCGTCGCGGCCGAAGGCCGGCATCTCGCCGATGCGCGCCTCGTCATGGTCCGAGCGGATGCCGTAGAGCAGCGTGGTATGGATGTCGTCCAGCGTACCGCCCCACAGCCAGGTATCGTCCTGCAGGTTCGGATAGCCTTCGGCTCCCGTTGCACCTGAGCCGTGGCACGGCGCGCAATTGTCGCCGAAGGCGGCCTGCCCGTTCGCCTGGGCGAACTGCAGCAGTTCCTGATCGTGGGAGATATCTTCCAGGGACGTGGCGATGATCTTGTCAGCGAACTCGGAACGCCCGGCGACCCCCTCGTCAAAGGCGGCAATCGCTTCGGTCCGCTGATTGGCGCCCAGCACACCGGTGGTGTAGCTGGAGATCAGCGGCCAGGACGGGTAGAGCACCCAGTAGACCGCCGCCCAGACGATGCAGGCATAGAAACTGTACAGCCACCATCTCGGCAGCGGGTTGTTCAGTTCCTTCAGTCCGTCCCACTCGTGGCCGGTCGTCTCAACGCCGGAGATCCGGTCGATTTCTTTGTCGTGCGTGTCTGCCATGGTTCAGTCCTCCCGGAACGGGATTTTGGCGGCGTCATCGAACTTCTTGCGGTTCTTCGGCCACAGGGCGTAGGCCAGAACCACGCCGAACAGGATCATGAAATAGATGAGGCCCCAGGTCTGCGCGAAGGCCGCAACAGCGGTATATGTCTCGTTCATCGCCTTACCTCGCGTTTGCCTTGTCGTCATAGATGGAGAAGTCGACCATGGTGCCCAGCACCTGAAGATAGGCGACCAGCGCGTCCATTTCGGTGACGTCCTTCAGGTTGCCGTCGAAGGAGCGGACCTTTGCCGTCGGCCAGCGTTCCTCGAACTCGTAGGCCGCATCGGTGTCCGGCCTTGCCTGACCCATGAGGTCAGCTGCGGCGTTGTCGATCTGCTCCTGCGTATAGGGCGTCCCCAGGAAGGCGTTCACCGAGAGATCCGCCTGGATGTCGCGGCTGCTCAGCCGGTTTTCCGCCAGAAACGGATATCCGGGCATGATCGAGGCCGGGACCAGGGAGCGGGGATCCTTCAGGTGCTCCACATGCCAGTCGTCGGAATATTTTCCGCCGACGCGGGCAAGATCCGGTCCAGTGCGTTTGGAGCCCCACTGGAAGGGATGGTCGTACATGCTTTCGGCGGCCAGCGAATAATGGCCGTAGCGCTCCAGTTCGTCGCGCATCGGGCGGATCATCTGCGAGTGGCAGGTGTAGCAGCCCTCGCGGATGAAGATGTTGCGCCCGGTGAGCTCCAGCGGCGTATAGGGCCGCATGCCCTCGGTCTTCTCGATCGTGCTCTTCAGGTAGAAGAGCGGTGCGATCTCGACCAGGCCGCCGATGGCGACCACGACCAGGATCCCGATCAGGAGGACGAAGGAGTTCTTTTCAAAGACTTCGTGTTTTTTCCAAGCTGACATTTTCGTCCCTCCCTTATTCGGCCGGAGCCAGGGAGCCGGCCGGCGTGGCTTCGGCTTCCTCAGCCTCACCATGACGGACAGTCATCCAGAGATTATAGGCCATGATCACGGCGCCCAGCAGGAAGAGCGCGCCACCCAGGGCCCGGATTATGTAGAAGGGATGCATCGCCTCGACGGTTTCCACGAAGGAGTACTCCAGGAAACCGAGCTGATCGTAGGCACGCCACATCAGGCCCTGCATGATGCCGGACACCCACATGGAGGTGATGTAGAGAACGATCCCGAGCGTCGACAGCCAGAAATGCCAGTTCACCAGTTTCAGCGAATAGAGGCCCTTCCTGTTCCACAGCCACGGAATGAGGCAGTAGAGCGCGCCGAAGGAGATATACCCCACCCAGCCGAGCGCACCGGAATGCACGTGGCCGATGGTCCAGTCGGTATAATGCGACAGGGAGTTGACGGAACGCAGGCTCATCAGCGGGCCTTCGAAGGTCGACATGCCGTAGAAGGCGACGGAGACCACCATCATGCGCAGCACCGGATCGGTCCTGAGTTTGTCCCAGGCGCCCGACAGCGTCATCAGGCCGTTGATCATGCCGCCCCAGGAGGGCATCCACAGGATGATCGAGAAGGTCGCACCCAGCGTCGAAGCCCATTGCGGCAGCGCCGTATAATGCAGGTGGTGCGGACCGGCCCAGATGTAGATGAAGATCAGTGCCCAGAAGTGCACGATGGACAGGCGGTAGGAATAGACCGGCCGGTCGGCGCGCTTGGGGATGAAGTAATACATGATGGCCAGAAAGCCGGCGGTCAGGAAGAAGCCCACCGCGTTATGGCCGTACCACCACTGCACCATGGCATCCTGCACGCCAGACCAGACAATGTAGGACTTGGTCGAATAGGCCGAGACCGGGATCGTCAGGTTGTTGACGATGTGCAGCATGGCGATGGTGACGATGAACGCCAGGTAGAACCAGTTGGCCACGTAGATGTGCGGTTCCTTGCGCTTCCACAGCGTGCCGAGGAACAGGAGCAGGTAGGCGACCCAGACGACGGTCAGCCACAGGTCGGCGTACCATTCCGGCTCGGCGTATTCCTTGCTCTGCGTCGCACCGAGGAGATAGCCGGTGCCGGCGATCACGATGAAGACGTTGTAGCCGACGATCACGAACCAGGGCAGGATCTTGCCGGGCATGCGCGCCCGGCTGGTGCGCTGGACCACATACATCGACGTCGCCAGCAGCACGTTGCCGCCAAAGGCGAAGATCACCGCGGAGGTGTGCAAGGGGCGCATGCGGCCGAAATTTGTCCAGGGCAGATCGAAATTCAGCGCCGGGAAGGCAAGCTGTAGGGCGATCACCAGTCCGACGGTGAAGCCGGCGAGGCCCCAGACCATCGCCGCGACCGAGCCGAACTTGACCGGACCCATGTTGTAATTGGGTTTACCGCCGATTTCCTGCGGGATCGGTTCCCCGCCATCATCGAAGTAATTCTTGAAGATCCAAAACACGCTGACAGCGGCGATAAGTGCGCCGATGCCCGCATGAAATGCCATGACCTGATCGAAGGTTTTGCCCGCCACAATCAGGCAGGCGAATGCAAGCAGCACGAGGAAGATGGCGAATCCGCCTTCCTCGAGCGAAACCATTTTGGCCTTGTTTTGTGCCATTTTTAGCGCCCCAGTCTTTGATATCGTTACAAGGTGCCAACGATGGCACGAGCATTCGCACGACTCGCTTTGAGCCGCGTTGATTCATATCAAGACGCTTAGGAGGCGGTGCGCGGGATGGCGCTTGCACAAACTGCCGCATGGCGGGTGCATTGTGTCGCAGGAAGGTCTGCAATCCGGCCGATGGAGATGCCGGCTGGAGGTGTCAGGTGGAGATCGAAACTCTTTGCCTGACCGTCGTCATCTTTGCAATGTCATGACCGGCCGGCCTCGATATCGAGGCCGGAAACACCGGCGTCCGCGGAGCCGGACGGTCCGGTCCCGGAAACATTCTGAAGGCAACGGCGCTTAAGCGGGGCACCGCTGCCCCGAAGTCATTTCTTCTTGCTTCCACCGGCAAACGCGGAAAGGCCCTTGTTCAGGAAGGACGATGACGTCTGGGCCGGTTCGGCCGCTTTCGGCGCCTTCTTCGGTTTTCTGATCTCGCGATTGCTGCGCTTCTGTGATTTGGCCATGGTTGTCTCCTGTAGTGGGAGCCGCATTTGTTGACGTCATGCGGTGAGGCCGGCTCCTGCCCTTCCGAAAAGGATGCGAATGGACACTCTTGCGACTGTCCGTTTTCCCTGCGGCGCGACTAGCTGATATCGGCGGCGGTCAGAATGAGGGTCGCGCCCCGGCGCCGGGAATAGGCCTTACGGGCATGTCCCTCGACCGTGTCACGCATGCCATCGAAGGCCGCCAGAAACAGCGTCTCGTCTGACATCGGCTTTTCGGTCATCGTCCTGAGTGCGTCGACCTGCACGAAGATCGAGATCTCGAAGACACCGTCATATCCCGTGAACCGCACGGACTGCCGTCCCGGGTCGAAGCTTCGGCTCTGATTGGGAAAGTTCAATGCCATTGATGCAATTCCTCCGATGATCGCGGTCCGGGCGCCATTCGGGCCTCAAATGCCCCCTGTCCGGCAGGCAAGCTGTAGGTCTTGGTGACGAAAGGCGATGTCATGGCGCGCAGCAGCGCGCTGTAATTGAGCTGGAAGGTCATTTCGGACCCCGCACTCACATAGGATTTTCCGGTGTCCACCATCAGGTGGTCGCTGCTGGCCCCCAGAACCTCGATGCCAGGTGCGGCTGTCAGGCCGAGAGGATCTATGTCCTGCCGGCCCAGCGCCAGTATCGTGCGGAAGGCGCTGCCGTCCTGCCCGGATGGCGGCATCGCGCCAAAGGCTGTCTGCGCGATCTTTCCCCAGGGCCGGGAGGGTTTGGTCTTGGCCTCGATGACTTCCGCGACCAGAGAGATCGCGTTGGTGTAAAGACCTTCAATCGGTTGCCGGTCGAGGGGGTTCAGTCCCAGAAGGATCGACTCGCCAAGCCGGAGGTTGTTGATGCGGCCTGCTTTTTCTCCGGAGAGCGCCCATTCGAGATTGCTGGAATTGCCGCCCGACACGACCCGGATGACAAGGCCGAAGGCTTCGTCCAGCACATCCGCCAGGCGCGACAGGTCGGACATGTTCCCGGCATCGGGAGACACACCGCTCTGGCACGCCAGATTGGTGCCGATGCCTTTCAGGTCGATATTGGGAAAACGCAGCGCCGCCCGCACGGTTTCCTGAAGGTCCCCCGGCATGATGCCCTCACGCAGGTCGCCCATTTCCACCATCAGCACCACGCCATGACGCCTGCCGGCCCTGCGGGCCGCAGCCGACAGGGCGCCGATGACGTCAAGCTCCGTGTTGAAACTGATGTCCGCATGGGCAACCACGCGATCGGCCTGGCTTGGCATGGGCGACCGTATGAGGGTCATGGGCGCCTTGATGCCCGCCCGGCGCATGGCCTCGATATTTTCGATACGGGAGTCGCCGAGCCCCTTTATACCGGCCCCAAGCAATGCATTTGCAAAGCGCGGCTCCCCGAGGCAGGCCTTGGTGACGCCGGTCACGGAAATGCCGCGACCGCGCAGCTGCGAAACCAGGGCGGAGGCATTGTGGCGTATCTTCTCAAGATCGACTTCCAGGCGCGGTGCGCTCATTGGATCAAAGCGGCGTGCTTCCTCTCAAGTTCCGGAAAGGACGAAAAGACCATGTCCACCAGCCGGTCTTCCGGGCGCGCCAGCGCATCCGTGACCGGAATTTCAAGTTCATTCTCATAGGCGGACATGGCCGCGCCGATCTCGGCGTCCGTCATGTCCTCATGATTGATCGTCAGGCCGATTACCTTGGTATCCGAGAAGGCCTCGATAAGCGCGATCTCGGATTTCGGTTCGGGCATCTTCATATGCTCGAAATCGCAGCGGTTCTCGCGGTGTGGCGCATGCTGCAGGATGACGCCCTGCGGAGCGCTGCCACGCAGGATGAAGGCCGACGTACAGAAGGCAGGATGGCTCAGCGCCCCCTGCCCTTCGATAATGATGACGTCCGGCTGGTCGCCCTTCCAGGCATCGACAATCGTCGCCTCCAGTTCGCCGCAACAGAACTGCGAGGGCACGGCGTCCAGAGCAACGCCGTAGCGTCCGCCCTGCATCAACCCGGTCTGACCGGTGGACACCATGACGGCGCGCACGCCGCGTGCGACCAGTGCCCTGGTCAGGATGCTGGCGGTGGTGCGCTTGCCGATGGCGCAGTCGGTCCCCAGGACCGCGATCCGCGGACAGGTCACGTCATGAATGGCGCCGCTGAACAATCTCAGGTCGTTCTTGGGGCGCGGTTTTCTGACATCGATGATCACAGCTTTGTTGGCAACTGCTGCCGCCGCAAACTCCGGGTCGTCGCCGAGAAACTCGTGCAACCCGTTGACCACATTCATGCCGTGGCCCAGAGCGGCAAGAACGATCTTGCGCTCTTGCGGCGACAGCATTCCCGTCGCCGGCGCCATGCCATAGATGAAATAGTCAGGCTTGCGGCGCGAACCGGCCAGCGCCTGGTCTAGACTGGCGAAGACGGGAATTTCGTTCGCCTTCCCGTCCAGCACCTCGCCGGCATCGCTGCCTGCTTGCGTGCTGTCGATGATCGAGAGAACTTCATATTTTTCGGAGTGGCGCACGAGACCGTTGGCCGTCTTGCCGTCGATCTTGCCGAAATTGCCTTCGCAATAGACCACCGCAGTCGCAATCGCGGCTTCAGCCGGTTTTGCAATCGGTGCAACAGGTGGAACCGGGGCATTCCTGGCGAATGACAGATGCAGGACAGGTCTTGCTTTCACTGTGTTCGCGAAGGGAATTACGGTCATAAAGGCTCCTTGGGAGTAAACGCCGGCGCATGGCCGGACAGGCACGCGAGGACGGCCGCCTCCGCGCCCGGCAAGCGGGCGCGCGGAGGAAGAAATTGATTAAGTTTCAAGCTGGTATCCGCCCGACAACGACTTCTTCGCGCTGGATCGATGTGCCGCGCGCGTTCGTATTCAGGGGATGTGCATGATCAAACGGATCGAAGGACAACGCAGGCCACCGGCACCGCGGTCCAGGAATGCGTCAGGAAGGGCCCATGCGCCCAAAACGATCCGGTAACATCGCCATCATGCGCCATTTGGCGGGGAATGTACAACGCCAATTGTAAAAATCATCATGTCACCAGGCGGATTGCTATTGAAAGCCGCTCCACCATGCCGTGTAGAATCACCCACGAGACATCCGTCAAACGTGCCGGATTTCGCCCTGCCCGGCCCAGGAATTTGCTGAAGAGACGCAGATATTCCAATCCCGGACCGCGGTCGAGGACCCGATGGACAGTGTGCCGGTTCGTACCCGCCGCGATCGTCTCCACGCCTTGGGCGCGAAACATTCTGTCAGAAGGCTGGAATGGAGAGGCCAACCTTGACAGGATCGATCACGGTGTTGGTGTGGAAGCGGCAGATATCCGGACTTCGACGGAAATTCGGTGCGAAAACCCATCGAAACCGGCAATCTCCTCTGTCAGGATAAAGAGGAGGCTCTTCTCTATTCCTTGCCTGGTTGATCCGGCAACTCCTGCGGTGCAATGACAGGCGTCTCGCCGGTGTCCGGCGCGGGCTGGACGAGGTCCATGTCGCCGACCGGGGCCGGTTGAAGGATGCCGTCGCAGTCGGTCAGCTTGCCGGCATTTGCCTCATCTTCCGCAGTCAGGGTTTCGGTTTCCTCGTTCTCGGGATCGACCTCGCAGTTTTCCGGCTCGTCGGCCAGGACCGGAGGCGTGAGAAGCGCGAGCAGCGCAACAAGGGTCGCGAAACTGACCGGCACCAGCTTCATTCCGTCTTCCTTGTGTTTCGGGCGTAGCATGGTTTCTCCATAGGACTGTTCTCAGAGCAAGAACGCATTGGCAACCGATCGGTTCAAAAAAGAATCAGGAAAACGCTGGGTCACCCGGACAGCATGACGCGGCGCGTGGCTCTGCGGGCCTGCTGACTTCGGACCTTATTGACGCGCATCGGAAGAGGCGCCGCAGGGATCCACGCCGAGGGCTCCGGCGGGTTTCTTCCCGGCGGATCCGGTCTCATCCATTGTCGGCACCCGGGATCCGGGCATCAGCAAGGACAGCAAGACCCCGCCTGCAAGGAGGGCGATCGTGATGGACAGGGACAGCATCGGCGGGAATTTTTCCAACCCGAACAGGTCGGACAGAAAGATCTTGCTGCCGATGAAGATGAGCACCAGCGAAAGCGCCGGCTTCAGATAGGTAAAGCGGTCGATCATCACGACCAGCACGAAGTAGAGCGCGCGCAGGCCGAGAATCGCGAAAATGTTGGACGTATAGACGAGATACGGCTCGGTGGTGATCGCGAATATGGCCGGTATGGAGTCGATCGCGAAAATGACATCCGCAGTCTCGATCATGATCAGGGTCAGAAACAGCGGTGTAGCGAGCCATTTCGACCCGGAGCGCACGAAAAACCTGTGTCCGTGCAAGGTCGGGGTCAGCGGCAGCCATTTGCATGACAAACGCAGTATCGGGTTCGATGCGACATCGTATTCCTGCTCACGGGCAACAAGCATCCTGATGCCGGAAAAGACGAGGAAGGCGGCAAAACCGTAGAGCACCCACTCGAACTGCGAGACGATGGCCGTGCCCGCCCCTATCATCAGACCGCGCAGCACGATGACACCGAGAATTCCGTAGATCAGAACCCGGTGCTGAAGCTCCTTCGGAATGGCGAAGTAGGAGAAGATGACCGCGATGACGAACACATTGTCCAGCGCCAGGCTCTTTTCGACGACGAAGCCGGTGACGTAAAGGACCGCGGCCTGCGTGCCGAGCATCAGCCAGATCCAGAGGCCGAACAGAAGGCCGAGGCCTATATAGAACATCGACAGGAGAAGGCTTTCCCGTGTGCCGATTTCATGCGGGTGACGGTGGAGGACGCCCAGATCGAAAGCCAGCAAGCCGAGCACGAACGTGAGAAACACAGCCCACATCCACACGGGTTCGCCCATCACCTCAACGAGCAACAGGGTCATGTCAAAGGTTCCACCAGCGCCATTCTTCAACACCGGGCACATGACAGGGCTGGCTGGTCGTGCGGGGAACTCATCTGCGAGCGGAAATCACGTGGGATGGTGACGAAAGCTTTGCAAGTGGATCGCGATGCGGAAAATTGAATTTTCAGCCGGAGGTGTTTCGCGTTTACCGGGCCCTGTCGGACGCCGAACGACGTCTGGCTCAGGCGCCCTTTTTCTTGAGGGGGAGAAGTCCGAAAAAAGCCGTAATCCAGACACCGCTATCTATAATCCGGGCAAAATCACGGCATGAAAGTCGGCGGAAAATATATTTTTCGTCTAATTGCGTGCCGATGCCGGAACAGCAACATCCATTCAGGACCGGGATGCGCCGGAAGGGTGATTTCACCAATCCATACCCTGGCGGATCCAGCCGGTTCGTGCCTTTCGAGGAAACTTCCGAAAGGCGTTGGAGTGCGGATTGATGTCCCTGAATTTCGAAGAAGACGACGCACGCGGCAGGCATCGCGTGCTTACGGCCAGCAGCCTGCTTAGCGTCGTATCGGCCACTGTCCTGATCGACAGTCTGATACTCGTCTTCTCCTGCCTGATCATCTGGTCGGTGGGAGGCTACCTGATGCTTTCCCTCATACCGTTCGCCATCCTGACCCTGACGGTTGGGCTGCCGACAGTCTGGGCCTGTGTTGCCGTCGCCGTGCTGGCTTTTCACGCCGAAACGGACCCGGAAAACAACTGACGGCGACAGCCCACGGCAAATCGCTACTTCGCGTTCCCAGGGTCGCCTGACACCTGGCGCAACGGTGCGCGGCTGAAGTCGTTCGCGGCGTCCGTCGCCTTGCGCAACAGGCGCATGAATTCCGTCGCCTCAGCCTCGTCGAGACCGCTCAGTATGAGCTTCTGCGCGGTCTCCACCGCCGGCTCAATCCTGTCCAGAGCGGCTTCGCCGGTCTCCGTCATGCGCAGAACGCGGGCCCGGCGGTCCGTGCCGCTGACCTCACGTGTCAAAAACCCCTTCTGCACCAGCCGGTCGACCACGCCTGCAATGGTCGTGCGATCATAGGCGATCAGACCCGCCAGCGTCGCCTGATCGATGCCGGGATGGGTGCGGACACGTACGAGCGCCGCGTACTGAACCGGTGTGAGGTCGAAACCGGCGCTTTCAACCTGTGCATGGAACACGGCAACCGCGATCTGCTGAAGGCGGCGCACCAGGTGGCCGGGCATGTCATTGATGTCTTTCACGGCCGTCTCCGAACCTCTCCACTCGAATTGACAGTATGCTGATCATCAGTATACTGAGTAAATATCGCATCTGTCGAGGCCAGTGTCAGCATCGCGGAAGGATTGTCAAAACGGGAGGCCGCCTCCGGCAGAGACGGCGGAACACGACGGGCGGAGGAACGGTCCCATGCAATTTCATCTGAACGGCTTCAAGACCGGTGATCCGGAAACCTGCGCGCAGACAGACATCCCCGGCATGCTGGCGAATACCGATGATCTTCCGGAGACCGTCGATGTCCTGATTGTCGGCTGCGGCCCGGCCGGACTGACCCTTGCCGCACAGCTTTCAGCCTTTCCTGCCATCCGCACGCGGATCGTCGAGCAGAAAGCGGGGCCGCTCGAGCTTGGACAGGCCGACGGTGTCGCCTGCCGGACGATGGAGATGTTCCACGCCTTCGGCTTCAGCGAAAAACTGATGAAGGAGGCTTACTGGGTCAACGAGACAACCTTCTGGAAACCGGATCCGGACCGGCCGGAGACCATCACCCGCAGCGGCCGGGTTCAGGACGTGGAGGACGGGCTTTCCGAGTTCCCGCATGTGATCCTCAACCAGGCCCGGGTGCACGACTTCTATCTCGATGTCATGCACAAATCCGCGAACCGGCTGGAACCGAATTATTCGCGGCGCATGGCCGGTCTTGAGGTCGACCCTTCCGAGCCTGAAGATGGATACCCGGTCACGGTTCATCTGGAGCGGACCGATGCGGGACATGAAGGAAAGACGGAGACCGTCAGAGCGAAATACGTCGTCGGCTGCGACGGTGCGCGCAGCACGGTTCGCAGGGCCCTCGGGCGCGAGCTTGCCGGAGATTCGGCCAATCAGGCCTGGGGCGTGATGGACGTGCTCGCCGTCACCGATTTTCCCGACATCCGGTTCAAGGCGCTGGTCCAGTCGAAGTCCGAAGGCAGCATCCTGATCATTCCTCGCGAGGGTGGTTACCTGGTGCGCATTTATGTGGAACTCGACAAGCTCAACGAAAACGAGCGCGTCGCGGGACGCAACATCAGCATCGATCAGCTGATTGCCGCCGCACAGAGAATTCTTCATCCCTATGCACTGGATGTGAAGGACGTTGCCTGGTGGTCGGTCTACGAGATCGGCCAGAGGCTGTGCGACCGGTTCGACGATGTTGCGGACGGGGAAGACCGCCCCCCGCATGTCTTCATAGCCGGCGATGCCTGTCACACCCACAGTCCGAAAGCCGGTCAGGGCATGAATGTCTCCATGCAGGACACATTCAATCTGGGCTGGAAACTCGCTCACGTGCTCCTCGGGCGAAGCTCCCCGGCTCTGCTGCACAGCTATTCCGAAGAGCGTCAGGAGACTGCACGGACGCTGATCGAATTTGACCGTGAGTGGTCACGCATGCTGAGCGCCCCGTTGAAATCGGAGCGCAACCCGGGCGGCGTCGATCCGGAAGACGTGCGCAGGCACTTCGTCGAGCATGGACGCTATACCGCCGGTACGGCAACGCGATACAGGCCTTCCGTCCTTACCGGCGGATCAGATCATCAGCACCTGGCGACCGGTTTTCCGGTCGGCATGCGCTTTCACTCCGCCCCGGTGATCCGCCTGGCCGACGCCAAGCCGGTCCATCTCGGACACACAGTCAAGGCGGACGGGCGCTGGCGTCTCTTTGCCTTCGCGGGCTCGGAAGATCCGATGGTGGAAAACGCCATGATCCACCGCCTGTGCACGTTTCTCGAAACCGCACCGGCCTCGCCGGTCAGAAAATACACCTCGGAAAGTGAGGACATCGATGCGGTCCTCGACGTGCGGGCGGTCTTTCAGCAGAGCCATCGCGACCTCTACCTGAGCCGCCTGCCGGACTTCCTGCTGCCCGCGAAAGGCCGTTATGGACTGAAGGACTATGAAAAGATGTTCTGTCCGGACGCGGAGAGCGACATTTTCGATATGCGCGGCATCGACCGCGCCTCGGGCTGCATGGTGGTCGTCCGTCCGGACCAGTATGTCTCACTGGTCCTTCCCCTGGATGCCCATGCGGACCTTGCCGCGTTTTTCGACAGGGTTCTGCTGGCTGAAGTGAATTAGGATCAGCTGGCGGTGTCGCCCGCAATAACCTGCAAGGCCTCCATGACCTGCTCCGCCGCACTGCCACGGCGACTGGTTGGCAGGAGCCAGAGGGAGATGGCCTCCCCCGCCGGCACTGTTTCCGAAAATGGCGCGACAAGGGCTCCGGACGCCAGATGAGGAGCGACCAGTGCCCGGCGCGACATCAGCACACCGACGCCGCTGAGGGCTTCCTGAAGGGCGAGCGCATAGAGGGAAAACACCGGACCGCGCGGTGCGAAGCCTTGACCCGGCATGACCTTTTCCGCCCAGGCGGCCCAGTCCCCTGCCCAGGCCGTGTCCGTCAGGCACACGGCATCCTTCAGGTCCTGAGGCTTTCTCAAACCCTTTGCCACTTCCGGCGTGCAGACCGGAAGAAGTTCATCCTCCGCAAAGCGAATACTGCCATCGGGTGATCGCGATCCGTAAAAGAGACAGAGATCGAACGGGACCCGTTTCAGGTTCGGCGGTCGTTCCAGCGCCGTCACAGAAATATCGATGCCGTCCAGATGTTCGCGGACGGCGGGCAGTCTCGGCGCCAGCCAGAGCTGGGCCAGGGCCGGCAGCGCGGCGATATGCACCTTTTGCGGCGCGGCATCGCGCCTGAGGTCCCGGACGGCTTCTCCCAGGACGTCGAATGCGGTTATGAACCCATGCAAGGCCCGTTGTCCGAGAGGCGTCAGGTGGACGCCGCGCGCCTGACGCACGAAAAGCGCCGCACCGATTTCCTGTTCCAGAGACTTGATCTGTGCGGCAACCGCCCCTGCCGTTACATGAAGTTCCTCGGCAGCGGGTGCAAAGCCGCCCAGACGCGCAGCGGCTTCGAAAGCCTTCAGCGCGTTGAGAGATGGAAACCGGGGGACTGGCGGTTCAACCGACATGGTAAGCCCTAATTTTTCTAGGCCTTTTATTTCTAAAATCTGATTTGCGATCAGGCAACCGCTCATTCAGTCTCTGGACACGTTTTCACTGGAGTTGAACCATGACCGTTCGTGATCTACGCCCCTGGCTGCCAGCCGTTGCGGCAGCGCGTATCGATGACATCACCGGCCGCACGCAAGCATTGTCATCTGCGCAGATCGCCTTGCGCATCGAAGCGCTGGCGCAGGAGAACCGTCAGATCCACGAGCGGGACTGCTTCAACCTCAACCCTGCGACAAACGTGATGAACCCGAGGGCAGAGGCTCTGCTCGCAAGCGGTCTGGGCTCCCGCCCGTCGCTGGGTTATCCGGGTGACAAATACGAGATGGGGCTGGAAGCCATCGAAGAGATCGAAGTGATCGCAGCGCAGCTTGCGGGCGAAGTCTTCAACGCCAAATACGCTGAAATCCGGGTTTCGTCGGGGGCACTGGCCAATCTCTATGCGTTCATGGCAACGACAAAACCGGGCGATGCGATCATCGCGCCGCCGGCTTCGGTCGGCGGGCATGTGACCCACCACGCTCCGGGCTGCGCCGGTCTTTACGGACTTGAGATCCACGAAGCACCGGTCGACCCGGACGGCTACACCATCGATCTGGACGGGCTGCGGGAACTTGCCCTCAAGGTGCACCCCAAACTCATCACCATCGGCATGAGCCTCAATCTTCATCCGCATCCGGTTGCGGACATCCGCGCCATTGCCGACGAGACCGGAGCCAAGGTGCTGTTCGACGCCGCCCACCAGTGCGGCATGATCGCCGGCGGTGTCTTTTCCGATCCGCTGGCGGAGGGCGCGCACCTCATGACCATGAGCACCTACAAGAGCCTTGGCGGCCCCGCCGGCGGATTGATCGTCACCAATGACCGGGACCTGTCGCAGAAACTCGATGCGATCGCCTTTCCCGGGCTGACGGCAAATTTCGACGTTGCCAAGTCGGCGGCGCTGGCGATCACGCTGCTGGACTGGCGGGACCATGGCAAGGCTTACGCAACCGAAATGGCGGCCACGGCCGCGGCGCTGGCCGAAGCGCTGGCAGCCGACGGTCTGCCTGTCTTTTCCACCTCCAAGGGCATAACCGCGTCCCACCAGTTCGCGCTGGAGGCAGCGGCTTTCGGCGGCGGGCAGACAGCGTCAAAGAAGCTGCGCAAGGCAGGCTTCCTGGCTTGCGGCATAGGCCTTCCGATTGCGCCTGTCGACGGAGACATGAATGGCCTGCGCTTTGGCACGCCTGAACTGGTCCGCTGGGGCATGACGCAGGAAGACATGCCTGAACTGGCGAAGCTGATCGCCGAGGCGTTGCGGTCCAACGACCCGGAGGCCATGGCCGGACGGGTGGCCGAATGGCGTCGAAGCTTCGACACGCTGCATTACATCAACGCATAGCCGATCTGGCGCAGCGGGAGCGGAAAGCAGGCTGCCTCATTTTTTGCCCAGAACCAGCGCTGTGATGAACGGCAGCACCAGTACCATGCCGGTAAATCTCGCTATCTGGTGGGCAGCGACGAAGGCCGGGTCGAGGTCGAGCATGTAGGCGAGGATCGTCATGACCTCCAGGCCTCCCGGCGCGTAGGCGAGCAAGGCCTGGCCGAAGGGAATATGCACCAGTTCGGCAACAAGCCATGCGCCCAGAAGCGATGTCACGAAAGCGGCAACAAACGCCCCCAGAGAAGCACCGAGTACGCTGACGAACTGGCGCAGGGTCATGGTACCGAACCGGCAGCCGATAAAGGCGCCCATCATCATGAAACAGGGAAGCGCGATATAATCCGGCAGGACCAGGAGCAGCACGCCACTGGCATTGAGCCCGGCGCTCATGAAGAATGCGCCGGTCATGCAGCCTCCGGGAACACGCAGTTTCACGGCTAGCCAGCTTGCGGCCAGACAGAGCGGCAGGCCGAACAGAAAATCGACCGGATCGGACACGACCGCCGGGCCGGCGCCGCCCGCCACCTCACCATTGGAGGCAACGACCGCGAAGGGCACGACCGCCACCAGTATGAACAGCCGCAGGGACTGGCTTGAGGCGATGCGCGGCAGGTCCGCCCCGCGCTCCGTGGCAAGGCCCATGACGTAGGAAAGCGCTCCCGGCAACGCGCCGAAATAGGCCGTTTCCTTCGACCATTTGGCGCTGAAATGCAGAACCGCGTACCCGGCATAGGTCACGCAGATCATGACCGGAATCAACAAGCCCATGGAAACGGGCCACTCGCTGACCCGGTCCACCACATCCGGATTGACACCTGCCCCCATGGAAATACCGAGCAGGACGAACATCGCGTCCCGCAGCCGGACAGGAATGTGGGTCCGGACACCACTGAGCGTGGCGATGGAAACGAACACCATCGCGCCGGAAAGCCAGGCCGCCGGCAGATCCATGTAGGAAAACACCGCTGCACCGAGAACAGCAATCAGCACTGTGACCACCAGGCGACCGGTGGAGGTTTCAAGCAGGGAAAAGATCATCAGGAACCATCGAATGATGCAGGGTTTTGACCCTTCAAGGTCCGACCCTAGACTCATTGATCATCATTTGCATGGTTGATTGCACCAATCAACTTGAACATGCCAGAGCTCTCCTTGCGCTCCCACGGCCGGCAGACTTGAGTAAGATCAAGGCGGGAAATGCCGATTGCCGGAAAATACGCTCATGATGAAAGATCCGCTCCCCCTCGCCATGCGCAACGTCCCGCGCTACACGAGCTATCCGACCGCACCGCATTTTCATGCAGGTGTGACCGGCGAAACCTATGCCGACTGGCTTGCAAAGCTGCCCCCCGCCGACTCGCTCTCGCTTTACCTGCATGTCCCCTATTGCCGGGAGCTCTGTCACTACTGCGGCTGTCACACCAAGGCGACGCTGCGCGAGGCACCGTTAAAGGCATACGCAGCAACTCTGTCGCGGGAAATCATGCTCGTCGGGGAGCATCTGAACGAGGCGGGGCCTGTCCGGCATATTCACTGGGGTGGCGGCACACCCAGCCTGCTGCCGAGGGAAAGTCTGATCGAACTGACCGGGCTCATGCGGGTGCTGTTCGATTTCGCTCCGGACATCGAACACGCCATTGAACTGGATCCGCGGCTGGTGACGTCCGAGCTGGCCGACACCCTTGCCACAATCGGTGTCAACCGCGCCAGCCTGGGCGTTCAGGATTTCGATCCCGGAGTGCAGAAGGCCATCGGGCGTGTCCAACCCTTCGAAGTTGTCGCCCGGGCGACGGCCGACCTGCGCGCCGCCGGCATCGGCGAACTCAATTTCGACCTGATGTACGGACTGCCCGGCCAGACGCCGGCGACGATCGCCGATTCGGTTGAAAAAACCTTGTCGCTTGC
This sequence comes from uncultured Roseibium sp., assembly GCF_947496995.1. Taxonomy (GTDB): domain Bacteria; phylum Pseudomonadota; class Alphaproteobacteria; order Rhizobiales; family Stappiaceae; genus Roseibium. Next base: position 1,431,156 of record NZ_CANMFD010000001.1, on the reverse strand, counting down.
ACCGGGCCGTATCGCCCTGTTCGGTTACGCTCATGTTCCCTGGATGCGCAAGCACCAACGGCTGATCGACGAGGCAGCGCTCCCCGGCCCGGCCGAGCGGCTGGCGCTCGCGGAGCTTGCCCGCGACGAACTGCAGAAGGCCGGCTATATCGCCGTCGGGCTCGATCATTTCTCGCGTCCCGATGACAGTATGGCCATCGCGCTGGCCGACGGGTCCCTGAAGCGCAATTTCCAGGGCTACACCACGGACCAGGGCGAACAGCTGATCGGTTTCGGCGTGTCGTCCATCGGACGGCTGTCGGCGGGATTTGTCCAGAACCGGACCGATGTCGGCAACTGGCAGCGGAGCATCGAAGCCGGGCAGTTGCCCGTTGCCAAGGGGCTTGCCCTCACGGCCGACGACCGCATGCGCGGCCGCATCATCGAGGAACTGATGACCAACTATGCCTGCGACCTGGCCTCGGTGTGCCGGGAATACGGCAACTCGATGCAGGACCTCGCGGATGCTTTCAGGGCTTTGGAAAGCCTTGCCGCAGACGGCCTTGTCCGGCTTGATCGCGGCGCAAACGACAACGCGAAGGTGGAGGTGACCGAAGCAGGCCGGCCCTATGTGCGGCTGGCGGCCGCCGCTTTCGACGTCTACCTGGCAGACAGTCAGGAAACGGGCAAGGCACGGCATTCGTCAGCTGTATGAGCGCTTTCTCAAGCTGATGCAGAAAACAAAAAAGCCGCGAATTATCGCGGCTCGCAGCCTTATGACACACCTTCAATTCGTCATCCCGGACGCAGCGTAGCGAAGATCCGGGATCGGTGAGCCGAGGGTTTTCTATTGGAAAGTGTCAGCTGCAACAGGGCTTGTGGCTCTCCGGTCCCGGCTCGCGCTTCGCTTGGCCGGGATGACAGCGGGAAAGCCAGGCTTTTTCAGCAGTCCAAGAGCCGCGAGTTATCGCGGCTCATGAAATCAGGCAGGTTCCGCCTCAATGCATTCCGGTCATCCGGCACAGGCTGCAGACCCTGTTCAGGTGGATCCTGTCGGCCTTGTCCACGCGGATCACGCCGCGGCGCTTCAGGTCGGAGATGACGCGGCTGACTGTTTCGATGGTCAGGCCGAGATAGTCGGCAATTTCCTGCCGGGTCATATGCAGCCGCAGATCGAAACTGTCGTTATCCGGATCGACCGGCCCGATGCAGCTTACGCCGCCGCGATCGGGAACAAGGTGCATCAGGAAACTCGCGACCCGTTCCACCGCCGATTTACGTCCCAGAAGAACGGCGTGTTCGTGAAGACCGCGCATCTGGCTGGACAGGCATCTTGCCAAGGTCCGCTGAAGATCATTCGACTGCTCGACGTGTCTCAGATCGACTTCCTGAACCGTTGCATCCATCAGCGTTTCCGCTGTGCAGTCGTTTTCATCGCCGTTCGCCAGACCGAAAATGTCGCCTGGCCGCAGCACTTCCACAACCTGGCGCCGCCCGTCGGGAAGAAGCTTGTAAAGCATCACCGAGCCGCTGAGCAATTCGTAAAGACGCTTGGCAGGATCCCCTTCGTAGTAGATGACCGCATGGGTGTCATAATGGACCGCCTTGCCGCCAAAATCGGAAAAGGATGTCGTCGCGGCCATTGGCACAGGCGTTCCGCCATGTGCGCCTGCTGCGCCCTGTCCCCGGGTACCAACTTCAAGATATGCCATGTGTCCCTCCTTCGTACAGAATTGCACGGTCTCAGATTTGCAATGACAACGGCTGCATCTTTTGAAGGTGCTGGAATGCACCGCAAGCGATGGAATCCGACCGTGTTTGCGTGGTGTCCCGTCCGACACCAGCAACTTGCAACCCGAACTCTAACTCCTTTAATTTTTTGGAGAAATGCGGGCGACTGCGTAAGAAAAACTACATATGGGTTGTAATGACGCAGGGGCTTTAGGCGAAAGCCGCGGAGATCGCCTCGATCGACAGGGGTTTTCTGAGAACCTTCATGTCGGGCAATTCCCGCAAATGCTGCGTCAGGGTCGCCTGCGTCTTTCCGGAGATCGCCAGAACCTTCGGCGCGTCCGGCATGAGCGAGAGCATACGAACGATTTCCGTTCCGCCGACTCCAGGCAGGCCGAGGTCGACAATGACCCAGTCTTCAGACGAAAGCGTAGCGCCCGCCAGAAAGGCTTCGCCGTCCGGATAGGTCCTGGAACGACGATCCATGCCTTCGAGCGCCAGGGCAAGCGCGTCGGCAACGGCGCTATCATCTTCAACGATATGAACTATCAACGGACCAAAACCCTTTCGTTCCGGTGACATACCGATCCGAAAGGACAGCCTAAGCGAGGAGGAGGTCAACTGCTGTACGTAAAAATGCCTATTCGCATTATTACGTATAAGGCATGCAGAGCGGGCGAATCACCCTCCCGCCTGTCCGCCTAAAACGATCCGAACGAGATCCGCGGCATTTCGCGCGCCGAGTTTTTCCATGATGCGCGCCCGATGCACCTCGACGGTTCGCGGGCTGATACCCAGCGTTCTGCCGGCTTCCTTGTTGGAGGCGCCGTTGGTGATTTCCTTCAGGACCTCCAGCTCCCGGCGTGTCAGCATTTCCGCACCGTGGAACGAGAGCGTCGTGTCCTGCGGTTGACGCTGCTTCATCGCCGCGATGCTTTCCTTCACCCGCTCAAGCACCGTTTCGGCAGAAAAGGGTTTCTCGACGAAGTCAAAGGCACCGTTGCGGATGGCTTCGACAGCCATTGGGATATCGCCTTGCCCGGAGATGATGAAGATCGGTGCGGGATAGTTTTCTGCGTTCAGAGCCTTGAGGATTTCGATGCCGGATCGGCCGGGCATGTGGACGTCCAGCATGACGCAGGCGGGCACGGCCTTGCTCGCCGATTTTATGAACGTGTCGCCGTCCGAAAAGGTTTCCACCACGTACCCTTCCATGTTGAACAGGACCGACAGCGCATCGCGTACCGCAGGATCGTCGTCAACAATATAAATGGCCTCGGCGTCAGCTTCCATTTGTGTCTAATCCTCACCCATGTGGTCGTCAGTTGAAAATGCGTTCAACGGCTTGTCTGAAAGGTCGGCCGGCGGGTCGACAGGCAACGTCAGCAAGAACGACGCCCCGCACCCTTTCGGCACGTTCTCAAGCCTCAAATCGCCGCCGTGATTTTGCGCGATCGAGCGGGAAATGGCCAACCCCAGTCCGACGCCTTTCTGTTTCACACCGGTGAAGGCTCGAAACAGGGTATCGACAAGGTCATCCGGTACTCCCGGACCGTTGTCTTTCACACGGAACTCGATCCGGTCCTCGTTCTTGCCGACGGACAAGATCACTTTTCTTTCCGGCAGGTCCGCAACCGCTTCGCGCGCATTGCGCAGAAGGTTGATGAGAATCTGGCGGATCTGCACGGGATCGGCCTGAAGCGGCGGCAAGTCGGGTTCAAAGTCGGAGTGAAGAAAGGATGGTCCCTCGCCGCTGCCCAGCTCGGCCATTTCCAGACAGTTCCTGGCCAGCTCCACCACATCTATGGTCTGGCGCTCAGGCGCCTTTTTCTCGACCAGTTGACGCATGCGCTGGATGATTTCGCTCGCCCGCTCGGCTTCCCGGACGGCCTTGCCGATCACTTCGAGAATAAAGGGATCAAGGGAGCTGTCGGCCTTGGCCTTGCGTGACACCGATTGCAGGTAAAGGAGCACGGCCGTCAGAGGCTGATTGAGCTCATGGGCGATTGCCGCCCCCATTTCGTCAAGAGCGCTGATCCGCGTCATGTGGAGCAACTGCGCCTGTGCCCTGGCAAGCCTGTCTTCAATCTGCTTGCGGGACCGCAAGTCGCGCAAGATACCGATAAACTGGCGCCCCACGGGCGTGGACGCTTCACCGACGGAAAGCTCGATTGGAAAAACCGTCCCGTCCTTGTGGCGGCCCTGCACTTCCCGGCCGATGCCGATGATCTTCTTTTCACCCGTTTCGAGATAGTTGGTCAGATACTGGTCGTGCGCGGCCGCATATTCGGTCGGCATGATCCGGTTGACATTGCGTCCGAGCAGATCCGCCGCCTCATACCCGAACAGGCTTTCACAGGCCTTGTTGAAGGCCAGAACCTGTCCGCGGTCGTTGATCACCACAATGCCGTCCGCGGCGGTATCGAACACACTTGTCAGGCGTGCGTCCGACTCGCCCGCAGTCTCCTCATCGTGATCAATAACGCTGTCGCGCGGCATCCGGTCACCCTGGTGGCAGTCACGTCCATCCAAGGTTTAAGGGGTTTCACGTATACCAGCAACCCACCAAACTTCTAAAACTCTGGCAACCAAGCACTTATTCGTCTCACAGCTTCCTCAAGGTGATCTTCGCGCCGGGCAAAGCAAAGCCGCAGATAGTGTTCACCGCCCGCACCGAATGCCGTGCCCGGAGCAAGACCGACCCCGGTCTGGCGCACCAGATCCAAAGCGAAACGGCGCGTATCGGTGACACCATCGATTGAAAAGAAGAGGTAAAACGCACCGTCCGGCGGCAGAACCTTCACCCGGTTCAGGCCTTGCAGACCTTTGATCACGCACTCCCGCCCCCTTGCGGCGCGCACCACCTGTTCCCCGAGGAAGTCTCTCCCCTCGGTCAATGCGGCCACCGCGCCCCACTGGGAGAAGGACGGCACGCCGGAGGTGGAGTATTGAATCAGGTTTTCGATCACCTGCCCGAGAACGGCCGGCGCCGAAATCCAGCCCACACGCCAGCCGGTCATCGCCCAGTTCTTCGACATCGAATTGACGAAGAGGATCTGGTCGTCCTCGTCGCAAATGTCATAGAAGGACGGCGCCCGCCGGCCTTCGCCATAATGAAAAAATGCATAAATCTCGTCCGCGATGATCCACAGACCATGCCTGCGGGCAAGATCGAGAAACTCTTGCAGCAAGGCTTCGCCCGCGACCCAGCCGGTCGGGTTGCAGGGGGAATTGAGGAAAAGCGCAGTTGTGCGCGGCGTAATCGCCGCCTCGACATCCTCGATGTACAGCCGCCAGCCGTCGTCCTCCACGCGCATGGGCACGGAAACCGCGCGAGCGCCGCGCAATCCTACGGCGGCGGAGATATTCGGCCAGGCCGGCGTCGGCACAATCACTTCGCTGCCGGCACCGGCAACCGCCTGGACGGCAAGCTGGATGGCTTGCATGCCCGATCCCGTCACAAAGAACCGCTCCGGTGAGAAGTCCTTGCCGTAGGTATCCTTGTGATAGGCGGCCAACGCCTCGCGTAATGGCGGGATGCCGCGCTGATAGGTGTAGAAGGTTTCGCCCCGCTCAAGGGAGCTGCTGGCCGCCTTGCAGATGAAATCCGGTGTGGGCAGGTCGCCTTCTCCCGCCCAGAGGGGGATCAGATCGTCCCTGCCCCAACCGGCATTGAAAACTTCGACTATTCCGCTTTCCGGAGCAAGTCTGGCTTCCGGGCTGAGGCGTTCGATCAGGCTGGTCAACTGGCTGGGACCTTTCAGGTTTACAACAGGCAATTTCCGCTGCCGGCCAAAATCAGGGCCGGGGACAGACCGGAAGAACGGAACAAGAGTTTGCCGGCCGGCCGTTGAATGACGGGCCTGGACGCAGCATACCCGGTTTGCCGCGCGAGGATTTATCAAAGGATGTGAACAAGACATCAACGGTGATGATCATTTCGGAGCCCCGGAGGACGGTCAGTTGTGGCCGCGCCACGTTCCCTCTTGATCGCATGGTGGATAGACAGGATGCGAAAGCTATGATCGGATTGTAAAAGCCTCCGGTCGGAACCCACGCGCCGGAAGCCACCAGCGGGTCCGAAAGAGACGCGCGGGACATATCATTCCGGTCGGGAGGACGGGACACCGTATCAGTATGCACGGATGGATCGTGATATTGGCCGCAACGGCCTACATCCTGCTGCTGTTCGCCATTGCAAGCTATGGCGACCGCATGCCCCGCCGCTATTCGTCGAGAACCGGCGGGCGGCCGTTCATCTATGCCCTGTCGCTTTCCGTCTACTGCACGTCCTGGACCTTTTTCGGCTCGGTCGGCAATGCCACCCGCAACGGCGCCGAGTTCCTGACTATCTATATCGGGCCCCTGATCGTCTTTGCGCTCGGTTACCCGCTGCTCAACCGGATCATCCAGATCTCCAAGGCCGAGAGCATCACCTCGATCGCGGATTTCATCGGTTCCCGATACGGCAAGAGCCAGTCTGTCGCGGCGGTGGCGACCCTGATCGCTGTGATCGGCGTCATCCCCTACATCGCCCTTCAGCTCAAGGCGGTGTCCTTGTCGATCACCACCATGATCGGGCCGCTGATTTCTCCCAGCGATATATTCACCCCAGTCTTCGACGACATCACGCTGCTGATCGCGCTCGGCATGGCCATCTTCAGCTGGGCTTTCGGCACCCGCCATATCGACGCGACCGAGCACCAGGAAGGCCTGATGCTGGCGATTGCCGCCGAAGCGGTCGTCAAGCTGATCGCCTTTCTGGCGGTGGGCATCTGGGTCACCTTCGCCCTGTTCGACGGCCCACTTCACCTGTTTCAGGCGATAGCCGAAGCCCCGGAAGTCGCCGAAATATTCGAAAAGCCTCCTAATCCCGGCAACTGGCTGGTGATGACGGTCCTCTCGTCCTTTGCGGTCCTGCTGCTGCCGCGCCAGTTTCATGTCACGGTGACGGAAAACAATTCCGATGCCGAACTGCGCCGCGCGGTCTGGATGTTCCCCGTCTATCTGGTGCTGATCAACCTGTTCGTGATCCCCATCGCCGCCGCGGGCCTGTTGCGATTTGGCCAGGACGTGAATCCGGACACCTTCGTTCTTGCCCTGCCAATTGATGCCAACCAGCACTGGATAGCCCTGTTCGCCTTTATCGGCGGCCTTTCTGCCGCCACCGCCATGGTGATCGTGGCGACCGTTGCCCTGGCCATCATGATTTCCAACGACATCGTTGTCCCGCTGCTGCTGCGGCGGCACGGCGAGGAGGAGATCATCCGTTCCGGCGGCAAGGACATGAGCAGCCAGCTTCTCACGATCCGGCGCCTGGCGATTTTCGCGATCCTGCTGCTGGCCTACGCCTACTACAAGGCGGCCGGCGACACCGCCGCCCTGGTGTCCATCGGACTGCTGTCCTTTGCGGCGATCGCGCAATTCGCGCCTGCCTTTGTCGGCGCGCTTTTCTGGCGCCGGGCGACATCCCTTGGCGCCATTGCCGGGCTCAGCGGTGGATTTTTCTTCTGGGCCTATACGCTTTTGCTGCCGACCTTCGCTCAGAGCGGCCTGATTTCCGACGGCTTCCTGCAGACAGGTCCGTTCGGTATCAGCATGTTGAACCCCCAGTCTCTTCTCGGACTTGAGCTGGATCCGTTCATACACGGCACGCTCTGGAGCCTGTTCGTCAACATCGTGCTGTTCATCGGCGCGTCCTTCCTGAGAAAACCGCTTCCGGCCGAAACCCTTCAGGCGAATGTCTTCGTACCGGCGGAACTGACGCCTTCGCCCAACCTGCGCTACTGGCGGACATCCGTTACCGCAGGCGATCTACAGGCCACAGTGGCCCGCTACCTCGGTGAGGAGCGGACAGAGCGGTCTTTTCAGCGGTTCGCCAGCGAAAGGGGAATCCAGCTCGATCCCAACATGCTGGCGGACGCCAACCTCCTGCGCTTTTCCGAACAGCTTCTGGCGAGCGCAATCGGCGCGGCATCCTCGCGCCTGGTGCTGACGTTGATGCTGAAGCGGCACGATCCGTCGACCAAGGGGGCAGTCAAGCTGCTGGACGATGCCTCCATCGCCATTCAGTACAACCGGGACCTGCTTCAGACCGCGCTCAACCAGGTGCGGCAGGGCATCGGTGTTTTCGACCAGGATCTGCGGCTGATCTGCTGGAACCGCCAGTTCCGCGATCTGCTCGGTCTGCCCGCAGAATACGGTCAGGTCGGCACCACGCTCGACGCGATCCTGCGCTTCAATGCGGAACGCGGCGAGCATGGCCCCGGCCCGGTGGAAGCGATTGTCGCGGACAGGCTGGAGAAACTCGTCCTGATCCAGGAGACCTTCCAGGAGAAACTGACCTCGAGCGGATCGGTGTTTGAAGTGCGGATCAGCCCGATGCCCGATGGCGGCATCGTGACGACCTACACCGACATCACGGAGCGGGTCATGGCCGAGGAAGCTCTCGCCCGGGCGAACGAGACGCTGGAGCGGCGGGTGCGGGAGCGGACCGAAGAGCTTACCCACGTCAATGAGCGCCTCGTGGAGGCTACCAGAGCCGCGGAAGAAGCCAATATCGGCAAGACCCGCTTCCTGGCTGCTGCCGGCCACGACATCCTGCAGCCGCTGAACGCAGCGCGCCTTTATGCGTCCGTCCTGGTCGACAAGCTCAAGGAAGGCGACGACGGCAGCCTGGCAAGCAATGTGGAATCGGCGCTGGAATCGGTCGAGGACATTCTGGGAGCCGTGCTCGACATCTCGCGTCTGGATACCGGCGCCCTGAAACCGGAGCCGACGGTGTTCCGACTTGATGAGCTCTTCCGCGGCCTGGCCCTCGATTTCCGGCCCGTTGCCGAAGAGAAGGGCCTGGACCTCAGGATCATGCCGACATCCCTGTCCGTGCGGACGGACCGGCGGCTTTTGCGCCGCCTGCTCCAGAACCTTGTGTCCAACGCGCTGAAATACACCCAGGAGGGCAAGATCCTGGTCGGCTGCCGCAGGCGGGGCAACCAGGTGCTTGTCGAGATCCATGACACGGGAATGGGCATCCCCAAGAACAAGCAGAAGGCCATTTTTCAGGAATTCCACCGCCTCGACGACGGAATGCGGATGGCAAAGGGGCTCGGGCTCGGCCTGTCCATCGTCGAACGGATCAGCCACGTGCTGGACCATCCGGTCGAACTGCGCTCTGAAGCCAATCGCGGCTCCTGCTTCTCCGTCGAATTGCCGCGCTCGGCCGCCATGCCGGATCTTGTACCGATCCAGCAGACGCCTGCCATCATAGGGCATCTGGACGGTCTGGTGGTGGTCGCCATCGACAACGAGCCCAACATCCTGAGCGGCATGCAACATTTGCTCTCCAGCTGGAAATGCCGCGTCATCGCCGCCGCCGACGATATCGAGGCAGCCGCGCTCCTGAACCAGTCAGGGCTGACGCCGGATGTCATCCTGGCCGATTACCATCTGGACAACGGAACCGGAATTGAAGCTATCTTGAAGCTGCGATGGAAATTCGGAAGCCAGATCCCGGCTCTGCTGATCACCGCGGATCGCAGCCGCTCGGTTCGCACCGAAGCCGGCGAAAAGGACATCACCTTCTTCAACAAACCGGTCAAACCGGCGGCCTTGCGAGCTCACCTGGCCCGCTTTCAGGCAGGGCATGCGGCGGAGTAGACAGCACTCGGCAAGGCAATTGGATGATGAAACTGGTTTATTACCTTAATCGGTGAGCAAGCTTCAACTCGACAAGGTGCTCAAACACTTCAGGCCTGATCCGCCTGCAGATCCCCTGTCGGATCCGGCTGGAGGGCCGGTAATCTGCCACGTTCCGGGGCATGGCTGGGAGCAGTGCTCGGCGAACGGTCTTCCCAATCCTCTTTTTTGATCCGGGTGATCTGAACGGGGCTGGCTGCCGGTTTGCCGAAATAATATCCTTGCATCGTGTCGCAGCCGAGGGTGCGCAGCGCATCGACCTGCAATTGGCGCTCAACGCCTTCAGCGGTCACTTCAAGTCCGAGATTATGCGCCAGGGCAATGACCGCCGAAATGATGGCGAGGCCGTCACTGCGTTCGCCGATCTCGTCCACGAAGGACTTGTCGATCTTGATCTTGTCGAACTTGTACTGCCGCAGATACGACAATGAGGAATAGCCCGTGCCGAAATCATCCAGCGCGATGCGGATACCGTGGCCGCGCAATGTCTCGAGCTTCTGTGAGGCGGAGCCGAAATCCTGAAGGAAAACGGATTCGGTGATTTCCAGAACCAGACGTTCGGGCGGAAATCCGGTCTCCGTCAGGACGGCCATGATATGCTCGACCAGGTTGGGATCCATGAACTGCACCGAAGACAGATTGACCGCGACGCTTTCCAGCTCCGGGCACCGGGCAGCGGCGGCGCAGGCCTTCTTCAAGACCCAGTTGCCGAGCGGCAGGATGAGGCCCGCATGTTCTGCAATCGGGATGAAGATATCAGGCGGGACTTCCCCTCTTGCGGGATGCAGCCAGCGCACCAGCACCTCGCTGGAGACCACCTTTCCGGAGCGTGCATCGACGATCGGCTGGAATTCGACATTCAGCTTGCCGTATTCGAAGGCTTCGCGCAGGTCGGATTCCAGCTCGCGGCGTTCACACACCTCCCGCTCCATCTCGCTCTCGAACGCAAGCGCCCGGCCGCGGCCGCCTTCCTTGGCCTTGTACAAGGCAATATCCGCCTTGCGCATCAGATCGTCGATCGTGTCATTGGATTCGCCCAGATGCGCGAAGCCGATCGTGGCACCGATGGCAAAGTCGCGGCGGCCGATCCTGAAGGGCTTACGCGTCACATTGACGAGTTCTTCCGCGAACACGGCAGCTGACTGGTCACAGACAAAGCTGCCGAAGGCTGCGAATTCATCGCCGCCAAAACGCGCCAGCATGGTTCTGCCCTCGCCGAGTTCGCTAAATCGTCCTGCGACCTGCCGGAGCAATTCGTCGCCCGCCGGGTGACCGCTGGTGTCGTTGACGACCTTGAAATTGTCCAGATCGATCAGGAACAATGTCAGCGAGGACTGTCCGTAGCGGTTCTGCTCCTTCAGAAGCTGCTCCGACTGTTTCAGGAACCAGCTCCTGTTGCCGATACCGGTCAGGGAATCGTGTTCCGCAAGATGCGAAACGAGCGCGCTCGCCCGTCGGGCTTCGGTGATATCGGAGGCAACACCCCGGTAGCCGGCAAACACGCCCTTGGCGTCAATGATCGGCCGGGCCGCCAGCGACCACCAGCGTTCCTCACCGTTCACATCCACGCCAATGACGATGTCCCGAAACGCTTCCTTCGAAGCGACGGCGATTTCCAGCTGGCCAACAGCTGTCCGCGCATCGCTGTCGTTCAAGGAATAAGCAAGATCGACCATGCGATGGGCATGAAGGTCCTGCTTCGAGCGGCCACTGGCATGAAGGAACCGGTCGGAAGCGTTCCTCAGGAAGCCCCTGGCGTCGGCTTCCCAGATCCAGTCGCTGTCTTTTTCCTCAAATTCATTGAGCAGCAGGGCAATCAGTTCGCCCCTCTGTTTCAGTTCCGCCTCGGCGAGAAAATGGGAGGCAAACAGCCATCCGGTCGATGTCACGCTGCCGACGACGACAAGCGTGAAACTCAACAGCAGAAAGAACAGCGGCCACATGAAAACGTTGCCGCCAATGGCGAGTGTGACCGTCGAGGCGATGAAAAGGATCGCCACCCAGCGAAAGGCCGCTTGTGGAACGGTTGCCAGGGCAAAGCCGCCACCGCAGATCATTGCCGTCGTCACGCATGAAGCGACCCACATCCCGGCAGTGTTGCCACTTGCAAAAGCGGCAATCGGCACAACCGCCCAAAGGGAACTGAGGATGGTTGCGTGCCGAACGGCTTTCGACAGGGCTCTGCGGGAGGCGAGTTCGATCGGCGCCCGTTTCGCCCTGAGCCATTTGAACGTCGTGACGCAGAGCAGGGCCGCAATTGCGGACAGCCAGACCGCCACATAGGAAACCGGCAGGAACTGCAGAAAAATCGGTGCAACGACTATCGCGTTGATGACGTTTGCGATGATGACGAAAGGTGTGAGCCGGGCGATGCCGGCTATCTGTGCGGCGCGGACACGTCTTGCCAGCAGCTCCTCGACCACCGGGTAGCCGAAGGCCAGAAGAAGACCGCGCGTGGTGTCCGGGCCGGATGTCTCAGTCTGCCGCGACAACAACTGCCAGTCGCGATTCCTGTCGTGGGAACCTGGAGACAGAAATGCCATGCAGACCGTCCTGAGGATCAGTTTCCAATTGGCATTCAACCCCATCTCATCTCGCAATCGCTTCCCGTTGAACCCGCGCGCATCGGGCCTGCAAGAAAAGGGATACAGGAATTCCCTGAAATTCCGGTAAAAACGAGCTTTGAAAGTCGGGGGTATTTAGCGAGTACTTTTCACAAGGCCGCAACTCGCGGTTCATGCACGACAGGCAAGGCGCACCTCTGCGTCAGCCGCAGGCGACACCTTTTCCGGGCGGATTTTCCGAGGCTATTCCGGCGGTTACAGGCGCGGCCGGGTTACGCTTCCGCGGCTTCCTGCGTTTCCCCACCGAGCTGCCATTGACCGGCCTCGATCTTCGAGGCGGCGATGACCGCCTGGGTCCGGCTTTCCACGCCGAGCTTCTGCAAGATGGCGGACACATGTGCTTTCACAGTCGCCTCGGACACCGACAATTCATAGGCGATCTGCTTGTTCAGCAGGCCCTCGGACAACATCATCAGCACGCGTACCTGCTGCGGCGTCAGTGTCGATAGCCGCTGCACGAGATCGCCGCTGCCGTCATCAGCCGTCAGATCGACGTCCGGCGGCGTCCACATGTTGCCGGACATGACTTCGGAGATCGCCTGGCGGATCACCTCGATGCCATGGGACTTGGGGATGAACCCGGATGCACCGAACTCCACTGCCCTGCGGATAGCCTGCGGGTCTTCGTTGGCGGAGACCACAACAACCGGAACACCGGAATATTGCGCACGCAGGTACATGAGACCTGAAAAACCGCGCATTCCGGGCATGGTCAAATCCAGGAGGATCAGATCGACATCGCCGTCCTTTTCCAGGCTCGCGGTGACATTCTCCAATGCGCCCGCCTCTTCGATGGCCGCATCCGGATACTGCGTTTCAAGCGTTTGACGCAGCGCTCCGCGAAACAGCGGATGATCATCCGCAATGATAAAACGATACGATGTTTCCGACACGTTGTTCTTCCTCCCTCAACGGTCTTCCTGCCGCTCCACCACCCTGAATTGCCGAGCGCCTCAGCCTCCCTGTGCGCTTCCAGGCCACCTTATCGACGGGATCTCAGGCATTTCGCCCTCAACCCCGGGTCGCGGCATTGTTTTAGTATGTTTGCAACAATGATTGCGCGCAAGTCAAACCATGCTTTCGGCCAAAGTGCTTTATTTCGCCGGGTCAGGAGATGGCGCATGAACGGCGCCTGTTTTTCGCGCGCGTTAAGTATAAATTCGAGTACAGAGCATTTTACACCCCAACAACTTAAAGTTTATTTTAATTCTTCCGCAGAAGAAATGCCATTTTTCTCCACGTAGACGGCCGCCAAACATAGAATCTTATCCACAGACTGCTTTTCTTGTTGAAAATTAACGCAAAGACGGCAACTAATGTCTGTCTTCAAAAACGTTCACATAATCAAAATCACTGAGCTCACGAAATTTTAGTATGACACTCCAGGCAACTTTATTTTCATTCGTAAATCGTTGGGAATGCGACGAAAACGATCACTTGAACGTGCAGTTCTATTTCAGCCGGTTCGAGGAGGCCGACCGACAGTTCCGGCTGGCTTCCGGTCTGAGCGAAACGCTCGTCGGTGCGCGCCGGGTACGGCATGTGCGTTACCACGAGGAACTTCGCACCGGCGATCTGATTACCGTACATTCCTGCGTCGCATTCGACGGGCCTCACATGCTGACGGTTGTGCACGAATTGCGCAACGCCGGCACCGGGACCCTCGCCGCCACCGCGCTTGACGGATATGAGCCGAGCGCGAATTCTGCAAAGACGCTGCGTCAGCGGTTCAAGGATTTCCAGTGCGCGATGCTTGCGGAGGCCGCCCCCAGGGGCATCCAGACCGGCCCGTCCGGTCTGCGGGCGACCCTTGCAGGTCTTGAGTCAAAAGGTGCGGAGATCTGTTATCGCGGCACGGTTCTGCCGCGCGACATCGGCATCGACGGCAAGGCGGATGACCGCTTTGCCCTGTCCTGCTGCACGGACGGCGTCGCCCATGTCTGGCAGCGCACTCCCATGAACCAGGCCTATCTGAACGAAAACGGCTTTGGCCGGGTTGCCGTGGAGATGAAGCTGAGCTGGGTAACGCCGCTGAAAACCGGCGATACCGTGGTGGTCACCACAGGCTTCACCGGGGTCAGCGCAAAAATGTTCACGATGCGCCATCATCTGTTTGAAAGCCGGACGGGGCGTCTGGCGGCAACACTGGACGTCGTGGCGCTGACGATGGACCTCAAGACACGCACTGCCGTGGACCTGCCCGTCGAAGCGCATCAGAGCATCAGCAAGATGCTGATTGACTAAGGCGCTGACACTGAAATGAAGATGACGGCTACGTCGTCCCGGTTTCAGTTGCCGTTGCCTTCGTCCTCACCCTGAAAATCCTTCTGAAGGTCGCGAACCATGCCGAAAAAGCGGCGCATGGCGCTTTCGGTGAAGGTCAGAACCTTTTCAAGCTCTTCCTCGTCCTCCTCGCGCAACTTCGAGGTCTGGTCCTTGCCGTCGTTCCCGGACTTCGGCCGGTCGAGCGCCGACCCGGGGGGCAGAAGCTTTTGCGTGCCTTCCCGTGTCTCGTCAAAGTCTCCGGCTTCCAGTTCCTCGATGCGGACCGCCAGCCGGTCGATCTCTTCGGAAAGCTCGTTGATCTCGGCGAGGTAGGCCTCCTCGGCCAGGGGAACCGGGTTACAGCGCCAGGCATCGCTTCGCTCGACGCAGACAGAAACCGTGCCGTTCTGCCTGTCGACCCTGAGGATTTCATCGTCGACCGCGACAAGCGAATAGCGGCCGGGCTGACCTTCGGTCACGGCCTGGGACGTTTGTGGATCAACCTTGTCCTGGGCGATCGCCGCGCCGGCCAGCAGGGCCAGGGCCGGAACGCTTCCCAGAATGGATGCAGACAGGGTTTTGCTGAAAGTCATGAACACCTCTGGGTCTACAATTGCTGGCAGCTCAATCCTGCCAATTCATACTTGCCCGATGCTTGCCACGATTCCATGGCCAAAGCACGGCTGATCGCGGATTTTTCGGCAATTGCCTCGTGGTCCGCAGTCACTTTGAGCCAGCTGCGGGCAGCAGGCCTTCCAGAAACTCTATTCTGTCGGCTTCGGAAGGCGGCTTGTCCCATCTCAGTCTCGATATCCTGGGAAAGCGCATGGCCACCCCGGACTTATGTCGGCTGGAACGGTTCAACCCTTCAAAGGCAACCTCCAGCACCAGCCCCTTGTCCGGACCATGTGCGACCTCGCGCACCGGACCGAACCTGTTGACCGTATTGTTGCGCACAAAGCGGTCGATCTCGCGGAGTTCCTCGTCGGTAAACCCGAAATAGGCCTTGCCCACAGGAACGAGCTCGGGACCGCCATCGGCGTCCTTCCAGACCCCAAAGGTATAGTCGGAATAAAAGGACGAGCGTTTGCCGTGGCCGCGCTGAGCGTACATCAGCACGGCATCCACCAGATGCGGATCACGCTTCCATTTGTACCAGAGGCCCTTGGGACGCCCGGTGACATAGGCTGAGTCCCAGCGTTTCAACATCACCCCTTCCACCGCTTCCGCATTGGCGGCATCGAGATGCTCCCCGGGCTCAGCCCGCGCGGCGGCAATGGCGGTCCATTGCTCCGCCGGAACCATGGGAGACAGGTCGATCCTGGAATCACCAAGCTCTGCAAGAAATGACACCAGGCGCTGCCTGCGCTCCGCGAAAGGAAGGCCGCGAAGATCCTCGCCCTTCACAAACAGCAGGTCATAGGCCCGGATCGCAGCCGGATACTCCTTGAGGAGCTTCGGCCCCGCCGTCTTGCGGTTGAGCCGCTTCTGAAGATCGGAAAACGGCCGGACCCTGCCCTCCGACATCACCAGAAGTTCACCGTCAAGGCAGGCCTCGAATGTCAGCGCATCGACGACATCCGGAAAGGCCCGGGAAATATCCTCGCCGGTGCGGCTGTACAGTCGGCGGACGGTCTCGCCGTTGCCGGTCAGGCCGGCCGAGGCCTGGATGCGGATCCCGTCCCATTTCCATTCGACGGCAAAATCACCTGCTTCAAGCTGGTCCTGATCCTTGTCCTCGTCGAGGGGGTGGGCAAGCATCACCGGGCGGAAAGGCGCCGGGTCGTCACTGTCGGGCGCGGCTGCCTTTCCTTCGGCCCAGGCGAACAGCGTCTCGTAAGGCGGCTGCAGTCCGTGCCAGACTTCCTCCACCTGAGAGACATCAAGATCCCCGAGGCGGGCAATGGCGGTTTTCGCAAGGCGCGCGGAAACACCGACGCGCAGCCCTCCGGTCACCAGCTTCAGCAGGGCCCAGCGCCCGGTTTCATCCAGCCGGTCCAACCAGGCGGCCAGCAGGCGCGGCACATCGGTCTTGCCGGCGGTTTCCAGCTGAACGACAACATCGGACAACGCGAGTTCGCCTTCCTGCCGGTCCTCTGCCTGCTCCGCGGTGCTGCCACTCTCGGGCCACATGAGGGCGATAGTCTCGGAAAGGTCGCCGACAAAGTCGTAGGACATTGCGAAAAGCCGCGTGTCGGTGCGATCGCTGATCAGCGCCCTCAACAAGGCCGGCTTGGCATTTTTGAAACTGAGACCGCCCGTCAGCGCCGCCAGGGCATAGCCCCTGTCGGGATCGGCTGTTTCCTTGAAATAACGCACCAGAAGCGCTTCCTTGGCGAGGCGCCGCGGTTCCAGGGAAAGTCTGTCCAATAGTCGGGAAAATGCCTGCATGATGATAGAAAATGCGGGCAAGCCGTGCGATTTCAAGCCTTTCAGGCGGATTGACCGCTAATTTTCGCGATCGAAATCAATTTGTCTGCGGGATGGACGAGGCAGCCATTTGCCTGTATAAGCCGCGCCCATCCCGTGGCTGATGTAATTTAAGCCCGATCCGGTAGACTGCTGACTGGCATGCAGAAGATCCGGAGCAGTTGAAAGATTCCAATGACTGATTTGACGTCTATCGCCCCGGCCCTGTCGGCCGCGCTGGCGAAACGAGGCTATGAAACCCTCACGCCCGTGCAGGAAAGCGTTCTGAGCGGCATTCCGCCTGAAGCCGACCTGCTTGTTTCCGCCCAGACCGGTTCCGGCAAGACCGTTGCCTTCGGCCTGGCGCTTGCTCCTACCCTGCTGCGCGGCGAAGAAACACTCGGCAGGGCCGGTGCTCCCATCGCGCTGGCCATTGCGCCGACCCGCGAACTTGCCCTTCAGGTGAAGGAAGAACTGACCTGGCTGTACGCCGAAGCCGGTGCGGTGACCACATCGTGCGTCGGTGGCATGGATCCGCGGACCGAGCGCCGCGCGCTTGAACGCGGCGTCCATATCGTCGTTGGTACGCCCGGTCGCTTGCGCGACCACATCGAACGCGGTGCCCTGGATCTTTCCGAAATCCGCGCCGTGGTTCTCGACGAAGCCGACGAAATGCTCGACATGGGTTTTCGCGAAGACCTGGAGTTCATTCTCGATGCGGCTCCCCGGGAGCGGCGGACGCTGATGTTCTCGGCGACTGTACCGAAACAGATCGCCGAACTCGCAAAGCGGTTCCAGAACGATGCTGTGCGGCTGTCGACCATCAATGCGCGCGAGCAGCACGGCGATATCGATTATATTGCCCACCCTGTTTCTCCGAATGAGCGCGAAAATGCGCTGATCAACGTGCTGCGCCTGCATGATTCGGAAAAAGCGATCGTCTTCTGCTCCACACGCGAGGCAGTCAGCCGGTTGACGTCCCGTCTCGCCAACCGGGGCTTTTCCATCGTCTCGCTGTCCGGAGAATTGAGCCAGGAACAGCGCTCCAGCGCGCTGGCCGCCATCAAGGACGGCCGTGCCCGGGTGTGCGTCGCAACCGATGTGGCTGCGCGCGGCATCGACCTGCCGAACCTCGACCTCGTCATCCATGCGGATCTGCCGACCGGCAAGTCGGCACTGCTGCACCGCTCCGGCCGTACGGGCCGCGCAGGCCGCAAGGGCACCTGCGTTCTCATGGTCCCCTTCCCGCGCCGCCGCCAGGCGGAACGCGTCCTGCAATTCGCCGGGATCAAGGCGACCTGGAAGGGCGCACCGACCGCCGACGACATTCGGGCCAAGGACAAGGAACGGCTCCTGGCCGACCCTGCCCTGAGCGTGGAACTGGAGGAAGAGGACCGGGCAATCGCCCTCGAGCTGCTGGCGCTGCACAGCCCGGAACAGCTTGCCGCCGCTTTCGTCAAGCTGCGCCAGTCCCGTCTTCCGGCTCCCGAAGACGTCGCCGAACTCAACGAAACCTCCCTCAAGGGACGGGATGCCGGTTCGCGCGGCGGCCGCAGCGCCGAAATTACCGGCAAGTTCGAGGACGGCGTCTGGTTCTCGCTTTCTCTCGGTCACCGCCAGCGCGCCGAGCCGCGGTGGATCCTGCCGTTGATCTGCCGGGCAGGCCACGTCACCAAAAAGGAAGTCGGCGCGATCAAGATCTTCCAGAACCAGCTCTATTTCGAAATAGCCGGCAGCCATGGCCAACGCTTTTCCGAAGTGATCAAGCGCGACGGATCCGGCGAGGAAAATGTCACCATCACGCTTCTGGACGCACGCGGCGGCAAGATCCCGGCCCCGCCGAAGGAAGACGATGACCGGCGCGGACGCGGCGCCCCACCAAAGCGCCGCTTCAACAAGGGCGACGCTCCGGACTATGAAACCATGGGCGCGGAAGACACGTTGAAGCCGAGAGGACCGAAACGCGGTCCGAAACGGGATTTCGACGCGCCGCGCGGCAAGCCGCGCCGCCGCCCGGACGACAAGGACGTGGTGCCAAATCATCCTGCCTATGAGCCGCTCGACATGAAGACCCTGGCCCGGGAACTTGACGGCGACGACAAGCCTGCGGCCCGCAAGCCCCGTTCAGCGGATGCCAGCGCCGGCGACGGCGAACGCCGCAAGCCGCGCAGCAAGTCGGCGGGAAAACCGGCAGGCAAGAAGAAGGCGCCAAAGAAAAACAAGCCTTCCCGCTCCGAGCGCAAGGCCACCAAGGCGAAGACATGAAACAAGGCCGGCGGGAAACCCCGCCGGCCTTTTACTTTGGCCCGTACCGATGGTCGCCTAACGCTCCGGCACACTCGGACAAGCCAACTCACGTGGAAGGCATGCTGGCCTAGAAGGAGTAGGAGATCCCCACTCCGGCCATGAACTGGTCGGCCGACCCTTCCTCGGTCACGATGGGGCTGTCGGCTGCATCGCCGAGCAGCCTGGTATATTGCAGGCGGCCCAACACACCCCAGCGCTCTGTGAGATTATAGGTCGCCATCATGCCGAGACCGACGTCTTTCAGTCCGCCGGAGGCCGTATAGGCGGGGAGGCCCGAGCGCACCGCGCCGGCACCTGTCACTCCGAAATAGGCATCCATATAGCTGTCGGTGGCGAAACCGGTGGAGACATTCACCCCTATCCGGGCACGCTCTGAAACCGCGACCATGTAGGACGCTCCGATTGATCCTCTTGCACCATCGGTGCCACCACTGATATCCGCCATCAGCTTCGCCGACAATTCCAGCACATCCGACTGAGCCAGCAGGCCGTTGAACCGGAGCTTGGCGAAACCTCCGACTTCAAACGCCGCGTCCACTGCATCGAGACGATCCACCACATTGTTGGAGACATCGTCCCTGCCAGGATTGTATCCGGCCACCGGACCCAATTGGAAAACGGCATCAGGCCGCAAGTTCAACGCCACCTCGGGACCCAGGATCTGCATTTCGACGCCATAGGCCCTCAGGGTGGCAAATGCGAACGGAATGGCCGCATATTCCGCCGAGCCCTCAAAATCGGGCGCGATACCACCGCCCAGCAAAACCATTCCATGAATTCCTTTTGACCGATCGTCTTCGGGCTCGTTCAGATCCGCGGCCAAGGCGGGCCCGACTGCACTGCATATCAATGCCAACTTGACACCGGTGATCCGGACAAGGTCCCTGTGATTGCGCAAATTCATAACCTCCGATCAATCGAATGCCGCTCACCGGATGAGACGCTCCTTCAGGCCAGGAACCCCGGACGGCAGAGGGACTATGATTGAGCGCGAAATTGCCAGAAACTCGCTTTTCGCATCTGCGAATGAGGCTGTTTCGGTTATAAAAATCTTCATAACCATTTGTTTTTGTTGAAATCATCCAAACCCTCAGACACAGGTCCAAATCGCGAAACAGCCCCTGCTCGCGTTCCGGTCACAAAATGACCCAGCTTTGACCCGTATAGACGCGGATCGACAATTCAGGGGGTATGCGTGCAGATGCATCTCAATCCGGGGCAGCGGCGGCAGCCGAAGCAACTTCGTTCACGCATGATGGTGGAAACCATCGTCGAGGCTGCGGAGCAGATCTTCACGGAAACCGGCTATGAACAGGCAACCACCAACCAGATCGCCGAACGGGCGGGGATCAGCATAGGCTCCCTCTATCAGTATTTTCCGAACAAGGATTCCCTCATATTCGAGGTTCAGAAGGCCCATCACGACGAACAGGTGCGCGTCGTCAAATCGTGCATAGCCGGTTCCCGGCACCTGTCATTCCGCGATGCCATTAAAGTCGTCGTTCTCACCAGCATCGAAAACCATTCGAAGTCCCCAAAGCTGCACGCCGCGTTCGAGGAATGGATACCCGCCGGCACGAAGCTGATCGACCGGACCCGTTTCGAGGAAAACATGGTGTCGCTCCTCACCGAATTTCTGCGGGAAAGAACGTCAGTAACCGACAGCGCGCGGCTGCAGCCGGCGATATTCGTCATCATGAACATGTGCCGCTCGGTGGTTCATGCGTTTCTGCACGCCGGCCAGACCCGCTTCGGGCGCGATGATATCGTGACCCATCTGACGGACAGCATTCTGGGGTGCCTGAAGTCTTTCGAGGACCAGGGCCTGGAGACAAACCCGAATTGTGGCGGGTCTTGCTAGGAGGAATTCAATTGACCGGGGCAGTGTCGGTCTCCGGCTCGACAGGCCGCGGAAAAGGTGCACAGGCGGCGGGAACGCAAATGCCTGCCCCTCGCTTAACTCACACTGCCCGGTACAAGATGTTCAGTCGTTGATGATGCAGGCGATCACCCAGTCCGACCCGTCCTGAATGAGCTGATAGTGGCAGGTGAATTCGAAAACAGCTTCGCCGTCGGAGGTTTCCTGCACCCAGTCGAGCGTGACCAGCGCCGCGGAACCGCTGACATGGCTGGAAGCGACATGGAAATCTGACTGGGTCACCTTTTCCTTTTCCAGCGCCTTCAGCAGCGCCTCGATGTTTTCAATCAGCTCTTCTTCATCGTTGAAAACATGACCCTTCTCGTGCTGCCAGATGATTGCCGGCAGAGCGAAACAGTCGCAGATCTGGTCGATATCATAGTCGTTGAACCCGGCCTGATAATCGTCAAACAGCTGGGCAATCGCTTCTTCGGCATCGCCGTTCGCCCCTGAGCCTGCCCCGTTCTTTTGTCCGTCGCCAGTGCCTGCAAAACCACCGTCATCCGCCATGACTGTCTCCTGATAGGAACCGGGGCCCTGCCCGGTGCGCCAAAGTCAGGCCCACTCTGTCGTTGTCGGAGCATGGTGGGCTCGCGAACATGCGAATAACACGTTCCAACATGTTAAAGCACATCGCTTTGAATTCGCTTAAACGCGACATGCTTCAATATCGCTCAATTCTTTCTCTTCCCTGACAATTCACGTCAATTCGGCCCGATCCTGCACCGCATCGCTATCCTCACCGTCGTCATAGCCGATCATATTGAGAGGGCGGGCGTTCCGTCCATTCATTTCGCACCAATGCACAAGAGCTTCCTCCGCACCGTGCGTGACCCAGATCCGTTCGGCCCCGGTTTCCAGAATGGTGCGGCACAGGTCGTCCCAGTCCGCATGATCGGAAACGATCAGGGGCAGTTCAGCGCCGCGCTGACGGGCGCGGGCGCGCACCCGCATCCAGCCCGACGCCATGGCGGTCACCGGATCGCCGAAGCGCCGCGCCCAGCGGTCGCTGAGCTGACCAGGCGGACAGAGAACGATTTCCCCCTGCAGTTCCTTGCCGCGCTTGCCGACCGGCTCCACAGGTCCGAGGGCGATGCCCTGGCTCAGATAGTAGCCGGTGAGCTTTTCCAGCGCGCCGTGGAGATAGATTGTCTTGTCGTAGCCGGCCGCCCTAAGTTCGGCGATGATCCGCTGCGCTTTGCCAAGCGCGTAGGCGCCGACCAGATGAGTCTGTTCCGGGAAGAGATCCCGCGACGACAGAAGCTTGGCGATTTCCCGGTGTGCGGGCGGATGGCGAAACACCGGCAGGCCGAATGTCGCCTCCGTTACGAAGGTGTCGCAGGGGACGAGCTCAAAGGGGGCGCATGTCGGGTCGGCATGGCGTTTGTAGTCGCCGGAGACCACCGTGCGCCCGGCCGGTCCGCTCAGCAGAACCTGAGCCGAACCGAGCACATGGCCCGCCGGGTGCAGGGAAACATCCACATCGCCGACCTTGAGCCGGGTGCCATAGGCGATTTCCTGGGAGGTGCCGCAGAAATCCGCCCCGTAGCGGATCGCCATGATCTCCAGCGTCTGCCGGGTCGCCAGAACGGCCCCATGGCCCGCTCGGGCATGATCGGCATGACCGTGGGTGATGATCGCCTTTTCCACCGGCCGGACCGGATCGACATAGGCGCCGGCTTGCGGACAATAAAGGCCTTCCGGCATGAGGGTGAGCAAATCGGACATCGTTCGCTAGATAGGTCTGTTTCGCCGGTTTACCATGCCTTGTTCCCAACTGCGGTTCTGAACAAGAACGCGGGAGATGACCAGAACACACTTACGGAACACAAAGTGAACATTTCCCATCCCCTGCCCTCGCCTTTTAACAGATCCTGTCCTAAAAAGAGCTGATGGACGCAGCGCATCTTCCCGACCGTTTCCAGAGCTGGTTCGCCTCCAGGGGCTGGACCCCGAGAGCGCATCAGCTGCAGCTGATCGATCACCTTTCACAGGGTCATTCCACCCTTCTGATCGCTCCGACCGGGGCCGGCAAGACGCTGGCGGGTTTCCTGCCGAGCCTGGTGGAGCTGGAGAGACAGGGTAAGCGCAAGCCCGGCGCGGCCGGTCGCGGCATTCACACGCTTTACATTTCGCCGCTGAAGGCGCTCGCCGTCGACATCGCCCGCAACCTGGAAGCGCCGGTCACGGAAATGGACCTTCCGGTCAGGCTGGAAACCCGGACGGGCGACACGCCGTCCCACAAGCGCCAGCGGCAGAAGCTCAATCCGCCGGATATTCTTCTGACGACACCGGAGCAGATCGCGCTGCTTTTGTCCGATCCCGCATCAGAGCGGCTGTTCGCTTCGCTGAGAACCGTCATCCTGGATGAGCTGCATGCGCTGGTCACCTCCAAGCGCGGCGATCTTCTGGCCCTCGGACTGGCGCGGCTTCGACGTCTGGCGCCTGGGCTTCGGACCATCGGCCTGTCGGCGACGGTCGCGGAACCCGATGACCTGCGTGCCTATCTGGTGGACCAGCCGGACACGGACGAGCGCGCGCTTGCCCATCTGGTGCAGGTTTCAGGCGGGGCCCAGCCGGACATTACCATCCTGGATTCCGAGGAACGTCTCCCGTGGTCCGGCCATTCCTCGCGCTATGCCATCGGCGACATCTACGGCCTGATAAAAAAACACAATGTTTCGCTGCTGTTCGTGAACACCCGCAGCCAGGCGGAGATGGTGTTTCAGGAACTTTGGCGCATCAACGACGAGACGCTGCCGATCGCGCTGCATCACGGCTCTCTCGATGTCGGCCAGCGGCGCAAGGTGGAAGCGGCGATGGCTGCCGGCAGCTTGCGAGCGGTCGTCGCCACCTCCTCCCTCGACATGGGGATCGACTGGGGTGACATCGACCTGGTCATCAATATCGGCGCTCCCAAGGGGGCCAGCCGTCTGGCACAGCGGATCGGCCGCGCCAATCACCGCATGGACGAGCCCTCCAGGGCCGTCCTGGTGCCGGCCAACCGCTTTGAGGTGCTGGAATGCCAGGCGGCTCTGTCGGCCTCCAGGCGCGGCGAGCAGGATACGCCGCCGCTGCGCAACGGCGCGCTGGATGTACTCGCCCAGCACCTCCTGGGGCTCGCCTGCGCCGATCCTCTGGACGCCCTTGCCACCTATGAGGAGATCCGCTCCTCGCAAACCTATCGTTACCTCGACTGGGAGATCTTCGAGAAGGTGCTCGATTTTGTCGCCACGGGCGGCTACGCGCTCAAGACCTACGAGCAATACGCCAAGCTCAGGAAGGGCAAGGACGGACTGTGGCGCATCGCGCATCCGAAGATCGCCCAGCAGTACAGGCTGAATGTCGGCACCATCGTCGAAGCCCCCATGCTGAAGGTGCGGCTGGTGAAATCCAAGGCGGACGGGCGGCGAACTCCGGTCGGCCGCGGCGGCCGGATGCTGGGTGAGATCGAGGAATATTTCATCGAGCAGCTGGCCCCGGGCGATACGTTCCTCTTCGGCGGAGAAGTGCTGCGCTTCGAGGCCATCCGGGAAAGCGAGGCTTACGTTTCGCGGGCGAAAACCGACAATCCGATGATCCCCTCCTACATGGGCGGCAAGTTCCCCCTCTCCACCTATCTGGCGGCAAGCGTGCGGGCGATGCTGGCGGATCCGGAGAGCTGGAAGGAACTTCCGGACCAGGTGCGCGACTGGCTGGAGATCCAGAGAGAGAAGTCGGTTCTGCCCCGCAAAGACGGGCTGCTGGTGGAGACCTTTCCGCGCGCCAACAAGCATTACATGGTCTGTTAT
Organism: uncultured Roseibium sp.; assembly: GCF_947496995.1. Taxonomy (GTDB): domain Bacteria; phylum Pseudomonadota; class Alphaproteobacteria; order Rhizobiales; family Stappiaceae; genus Roseibium. The sequence goes on along the minus strand of NZ_CANMFD010000001.1, from coordinate 1,406,437 downwards.
CCGTTCGAAGGCAGGCTCGCCCATCAGACACTCGGCATGCTGCTGACGAAACGGCTGGAGAGGATGGGCGCCCAGCCGATGGGCTTTGTCGCCAATGACTATGCGCTCGCCGTCTGGGGCCTTCGCGACCTCTCCTCATTGTTTTCATCCGGCAGAATTTCACTGGATGAACTGTTCGAACAGGACATTCTCGGCGACGACCTGGACGCCTGGCTGGCGGAGTCCAGTCTCATGAAGCGGACCTTCCGTAATTGCGCCGTAATTGCCGGGCTAATCGAGCGCCGTCATCCGGGGCAGGAGAAGACGGGCCGTCAGGTCACCGTATCCTCCGACCTGATCTACGATGTGTTGCGGGCCCATGAACCGGATCACATCCTGCTCAAGGCCACCTGGAACGACGCGGCTGAAGGACTTCTGGATATCTCTCGTCTGGGGGAACTTCTTGCCCGGATCAAAGGACGAATCACGCATACTGGCCTTTCGCACGTCTCTCCCCTCGCCGTGCCAATTCTCCTGGAGATAGGAAAAGAGCCTGTCTACGGAGAAGCCATGGACGCGATCCTGGAAGAGGCGGCGCAAGAGCTGGTTCTGGAGGCTTTGGAATGAGTGTACTCACGTCACATTTGCGCAACTATACGGCTGCGCCGGTGTGTCATGACATTCCGATCAACGGCCAGCTTCTCGGCCTGCATGACAGCGGCGTGCTGTGGTGGCCGGACGAAAACACCCTTGTCGTCTCCGACCTGCATCTGGAAAAGGCTTCCAGCTACGCAAGGCGCGGCGTGATGCTGCCGCCTTACGACACCGGAGCGACGCTGGAAAAGCTCGCCGGCGTGATGGACGCATTCGATCCGGCGCGGGTGATCTGTCTCGGCGACAGCTTTCACGACGCCAAGGGTTCCGACCGCCTGCCGGCTCCCTACCGCGCGATGCTGACAACCCTGCAGCTCGGCCGGGAATGGATCTGGGTCACCGGCAACCACGATCCGGTTGCGCCTGTGCGTCTTTGCGGCGAGACCGTTGACGAGGTGTCCTTCGGTCCCCTCACCTTCCGCCACGAACCGATCGAGAAGATCGGCTCTCAGGAAACGCTGGGCGAAATCTGTGGCCACCTGCATCCGGCGGCGCGCGTGCGCCGCTTCGGCCGGTCCATCCGCCGTTCATGCTTCGCAACCGACGGCACCCGCCTCGTGCTGCCCGCCTTCGGCGCGCTCACCGGTGGTCTCAACGTGACCGATGAAGCCTACAGCATGATTTTCCGCCGCCGCCAGTTCTCCGTCTTTCTGCTCGGCAACGACCGCCTGTTTCCGTTCACCGCCAGCCGTCTGGTCGGGGACTGAGCCAAGGATTGCAGCGCCGGATCAACGCATGGCGCGGCCAAAATCGGTGAACAACCTCATTGGAAAGCACACCTAGGGAAAACCGGGTCAAATTTTTGCCCGTGACAGGCCTCAGTCGCGCCTGAAGATCACACCCGCCAGCCAGCCGGTGAAAATGGCGAGGCTGACCGCCAGGATGCCGTAGACCAGCGGATAGTGCTGGGCGAGCCTGAAGGTGATCTGTTCAAAACCGATCTTGGCGACCGCCATGGTTTCCTCGGTGTGGGAGACCACTTCGCCGCCTTTGAACAGGAAGCTCTTCACCCTGTATTCGCCGACGGGAATGTTGGCCGGCAGGGGAATGTTGGTGCGGAACATCGACTCGGTCAGAAACTGGATCGAGGTTTCCTGCTCCGAATAAAGTCCTGTTTCCTCACGCAGACGGACGAAGGCCTCGCGGAAGTCGTCGCGGTCGGCGAGCGGGACGTTCGAGACGCCGGAAACCGCCAGGTTGATGTGATTGAGGCCGATGCCCAGATCATCAAGGATGTCGCGGTTGGCCAGTTCGCCGATATCGATGGTGCTGGCCACGGCGTAAAAGGACGGAACGTTCTGGAACCGCTCCGCCTCCCGGTTCACCCAGACACCGAGAAAGCGACCCTTTCGCCGCGTGGTGATGTCCTGCGGCGGGCCTTCGACGACGATGGCAAGCTCCAGGCTGCTCGGGTCGTTCGGCTGACGCTCGAAATTCTGCGCCTGACCGAAGATCACGATTTCCGTACCGGTGAAGTTCGACTGTATGGAAATCACATCCGACGACAGCGACGTGACCAGATCGCTGTTGTGCTGATCGCCCACGGCCGGAGCGACAAACAGGACGGCGGCAAGAAGGGGCCAGAGACCGGTGGAACGGATCATGCCCCCGCCCCCTTGCGAATGGCGATGGAATAAAGGTCCTCTGGGACCAGCAGCAGGTCGACGGCAAAGCGCAGTCCAACCCCCATCACCAGAAGCGCCAGCAGAAGCCGCAATTGATCGCCGCGCAGGTTCTGCCCCATGCGCGCCCCGAACTGCGCTCCGATGACCCCGCCGATCATCAGCGTCATGGCCAGGACGATATCGACGGTCTTGGTGCCCATGGCGTGAAAGATGGTCGCCGCGGCCATGGTGAACAGGATCTGGAACAGCGAGGTGCCGATCACGATGCTGGTGGGAACCCGCAGCAGGTAAATCAGCGCCGGCACCATCATGAAGCCGCCGCCGATGCCGAGAACCGTTCCCAGGAAGCCGATGATGGCGCCGAGACCCACGACGGGAATGACGCTGACATAGAGCTTGGAACGACGGAACCGCACCTTCAGCGGAAGGCCATGGATCCAGTTGTGCTGGCCGGGCCTGCGGGCCTTGGGCGCCACGCCCGATTTGCGCCGCCGGATCGCCCTGACCGATTCAAACAGCATCAGGCTGCCGATGGCTCCCAGGAAGGTGACATAGGAAAGGGAGATGACAAGATCGAGCTGGCCGACGGATTGCAGCACGTCGAACAGGATAACGCCGATCAAGGATCCGAAGACACCGCCGACCAAGAGGATCGTCGCCAGCTTCAGGTCAATGGCCTTGCGGCGCCAGTAGGTGACGACGGCGGATGCGGAGGAGGCAACGACCTGGGTGGTGACCGTTGCAACGGACACCGCAGGAGGAATTCCGGAAAAGATCAGCAGCGGCGTCAGGAGAAATCCGCCGCCGATGCCGAAAAGCCCTGACAGGAAGCCCACAGCACCACCCATGCCGAATATCACAAAGATATTCACCGGAATTTCGGCTATGGGCAGGTATAATTGCACTGGATCACGCCAACAGACTGCAGATAGAACCGCATGATGACTATATTAAATTGGTTAAAGACCCGTGCGCGCAGGCGTGTCAACCGGCCAGCGGGCCTCTTCCGTTCGGTTGGGCGATTTTAGGCTCAAATCAGCCGGATTACGATCAGATTGCCTGACTTTTGAGCTCTTCAAGCAACCTGGCATCCACCTCACCGGTTTCCGGCAGGCCAAGGCTGCGCTGGAAGGCGCTGATGGCACTGCGTGTCCGCGGTCCCATCTCGCCGTCCGGGGTGCCGGTGTCGAAGCCGAGATAGTTCAGCTTGTCCTGCGCCTCACGGATCATCGCCGTGTTGTCGACAGATTGAACGGATGCCTGGGATGCAGGAAGCGAGGCGCCGTCCGCCCAGTCAGACTGCATGGTCACCTTGTTGGCGGCCGGATCCGGTGTCTTCAGCTTGAAGTTCTCGACCGCGAGCCGGGCGTTGGCCAGCATCTCCTGGTCCATCATGTTGGCGACATCGTCACGGCGCTTGGCAGCTTCCGGATCGCCCTGATCGGCGGCGATGGCAAACCACTTGTAGCTGGCAACGAGGTTCTTATCGACGCCGATACCGCCCGCATACAGGATGCCGAGATTGAACAGGCTGTCCTTGACCCCGTAGTTCGCCGCGTTCTCGAACCATTTGCCGGCGGCCGCATAGTCGGGCTCTCCGCCGGCGCCTTCTGCAAACAGAACGGCGAGATTATGCATCGCCTTGGCATTGCCGGCTTCCGCGGCCTTCATGTACCAGGCCTTGGCTTTCGAAAGATCCTTTTCGACACCGCGGCCCTTTTCATAGAGGCTGGCCAGACGGTATTGCGCCGGTGCAAGACCCTTGTTTGCAGCTTTCTGGTACCAGACGGCGGCCTTTTCCAGATCGGCCGGAACACCGTTGCCTTCGGTATATTTCACGCCGACCAGGAATTCCGCTGCCGGATCGCCGCCGGCCGCTGCGCTGCGCAAGGCCATCGGGCCGATGCCTTCGGGGGGCAGATTTGCTATCAGTCCGGTCGCGGCCTGGCCGGCACCGGCCACCTCGGTTTCGGTTGAGCTTTTGCCTGCGGCGTCTGACCCGCTGGGGCTGAACGTCGAGGAGTTTTCGGTTTTTCCGGTTCCGAAGCTGCTGGCCACCCCGGCCGGCGGGGCGAAGGCCAGGTCGGTATCGATTTCGCGAGACCCGTCGGCGGATGCCTGCTGCACCTTCCCGGTTGCGGGAACGGGCTCCACCACAGGCGCGGCGGCGGCAGTCTGATTTTCCGGCGTCGATGCGGTGCGGGCCGCAGAAGGATCGGCGGGCGTGGCGGCGGCGCGCACCGGCTGCGTTTCAGGCCTGGATACGGCAGCGCTGTCCGATGCAGGCTGCTGAACGGCTTGCGCGGCGGCGGCTGCTTTCGCGGCGGCAGCGGCGAGATCCGTCTCGGCCTCTTCCGGCAGCGCTTCGACGGACTCTATCGCTTTTTCTGCAGTCGAGGCGAGTTGTTCGCCGTCATCGTTCCCGCCGGTCGTCACCCGGTAGACCTGCAAGGTTCCGATCAGAAGAACAACGGCGGCTGCAGCGTAAAGGATGGTCCGGCGACGGCCACCTGAGGACGGCGAAACTTCAGGTGCCGGACGGTCGCCCGGCAGAACCCTGGCGTCCTCTGTCTGGAAGTCCCGGTCCGCGATATCCTCTGCGCCGAGTTCCAGATCCTGGACCGGCTGCGGTGCCATTTCCTTGTCGGCAGCCGGCTTTTCCCGCTTCAGGACATTGCGCAGCCAACCAACCCGTTCCTTGCCGCGTTCCTCGTCGGCGCTATCCGATCCGCCGCGCGCTTTCGGCTTCTTGTCGAGCCGGGCGGCTTCCGCGGAGGCTGCCTGCGCAGCCCGGCGGGCGGCGGCAATGAAATCCGCCTTGCGGTCCCGTGTACGCGTATCGGGACGGACAGTTTCTCCGGCGGTCGAGGTGTGGCGATCGTCTTCCGGACTTCCAGCGTCTACGGGCTTGGCAAAGACCGGCATCTTATCATCGACCTTGAGCGGCGTGAAGCTTGCGGCAGGTGTTGCGCCGCCGGTCTCCGGCCGTTCCAGATTGTCGAGGCGCTCCGTCAACGACCCCAGGACGGACTTGACGCCGTCGAAGGTGTTGCGGGTGCGCTCTTCGCCGCCTTCAGCGGCATCCAGCAAACGCCGAAGGTCGCCCTGCAGGGCATTGATTTCCTCGTCATATTGCGAGTTTTGCGCAGCCGGCAGGTTCGCAACAGCTTCCGTCGCCGCTTTCCTGGCAATTTCGGCGACGTCGGCCCGGGTCTGCTGCAGTCCCTGTTCTATGCGCTCCAGAACCGGCGACAACTGCTCGACACCGAAAGCGTTGCCGGACGAGTTTTCCAGCTGTGCCGCAAGCGCAGCGACCTTTTCGCCGAGCTGTTCGAAACGGCCGTCATCGGTCAGCTCGCCGCCCTTGGTGACGACCTGGGCGAGATCCGCAATCCGCTGTTCCAGCGCGTCTGTCGAAGCGGGCGCGGCGACGCTGGCCCGCATGGAACCGATTTCCTCGCGCAGTTTGTCGAGGTCTGCCGTCGTTACCGTGTCCGTCGGCTGATCGAGCCGGGCTGTCAGGTCGCTCAGGCGGTCCTGAATCTCGGACAGAAATTCGTTGTCGGTCGCCCCGCCACCCTTGGCATTCGACTTCGCCGGGCGCGCGCGGGAGGTCTTCTTTTCGATGGCGTCGATCTTGCCGGAAATCGTTTCCAGCCGCTTTTCCAGCGCCTCGAAGGCTCCGGACTGCGTCGACGGCAGCGGGGTGGCATGCTCCATGCGCTCGAGACGTTCAACGATATCGTCGAGGCGGCGGTCCACACGGGAGAGGTGTTCATCGCCCGAAGGCTCGGCCCGGTCATCGGACATCATCCCGACGATGTCTTCCAAGCGGCCCTGCAGCCGGGCGAGCGTTTCCGGCTCCGGCATGCGGTCTTCCATCGCGGAAAGACGGGTGTCGAGGCCGCGCTGTTCGCGCGCCAGGACTTCCAGATCGTCCAGCCGTCCGGAGACGAATTTCATGCGGTCGTCGATGCCTTCGACCAGTCCCTTGATGTCGATCTGCTCGACAAAGCCCCGCACTTCGCGCAATTCCGCCCGGAGGGGTTCGATTTGCACGTGATCCTTGCGCTGCAGCAGCTCTTCGACGCGTTCGGCGATGGTGACCACACGGTCCTCAAGCACCACCATGTGCTCGGACCGCGGCAGGGCCGCGAAGGCATCCTCGATCTCGTCGAGGCGCGCCGTCACGCTGCGCAGGACCCTGGGGTCGACGGACGCGCGGGAAAGCTCGTCGAGGCGCTGCAGGATGTGGGCGTATCCGTGCTCCAGGGTCTCAAGGGCGCCTTCCACGTTGGTGCGGCCGACCATGGACTTGAGTTCGGAAACCTCCTTGCGGATTTCACGCGCCAGGTGGTCGGTCTTCTTGTCGGTCCGCAGACGCTCCACCATGTCGGCGAGACGCCGCAGTTCCGTGTTCTGCTTGTTGACCGTTTCACTGGTGCCGCGCGAAATGCCGCCCAGGGCATCGCGCAGGGAACCGATTTCCTCACGAACCTGACCGAGGACCTTTTCCTGCGGCGCCCTCAGGGCGTCAATGCGTCTGCCAAGGTCCTTGTAGACATGGAAGGAAGCGTCGTGGCGGTCGCGGGCAACCTGTTCGCGAGGCGGCGGTGCGCGGTCGTAATAGTCTTCGCCATGGGTTTCGTTCCCGGCGTCCTCATCCCCGTCATCGTAGTAGGGATCGGACGGGTCCTGGTAACGGTCTTCCCGGAGGCTGTCGAGGGCATAGCGGCCGGGCCGCGAGCGCGGCCTTGTAGGTGCGCTATAAGGCTCCTCGAAACCCCTGCCGCCTCCGAGCCCCTGAACCTGTTCATCAAGACGGTCGAGCGCGCCGAGCACGTCATCCACGCCCGGCTCATGAGCGGTCTCGCGCGCCGGGGCACGGCGGCGGGGTGCCGGAGACGATTGACGGGTCTGGCGGGCGGGCCTTGCGGAACGCTGCGGCGCGACAGAGTCCTTTTCCGACAGCAGCCGGTCGAGCTCATCGGCCACCGCATCGAGATCCTCGTCCGACTCTTCCATACGGGAGCCGCGTCCGCCCCCCAGCGCAGTTGCGGTACGGGTCAGCCTTTCAATACGGTCACGAGCACGTTCGCGGCGTGGTGACTCGTAAAAGTCGTCACCTTCATACGCATCGCGATCGCGGCTTCCTGCCTCGTGTCTCTTCCAAGCCGGCATATCTTGACCCTGGGCTTACGGCTTTTCCAACCGCTGATGGAGCATGCCGCGTCCATTTTCCGTTGATGGCGGAAAGGACGCAGCGTTTTAAGAGACTTTGTCGATTTAGGGTAAACAGGCAGTTAATCGGTGTTGCCAAATGCGAAAACCGGTTGTTTCAACTCCGATTCGACCCAGCGCGCATGTGAAGAACGCCGAATCGCCCTCCTGCCGACCGGGCGATTTCCACCGGAAGCTCGCCCCGACTGGACGTTGACGCAAACGTAAGCTACAAGGACCTCAAGAACTCGGCCCTCAGCTGGCGTCCGACCGCGGCTCCCGCGACGATGCCGGCAGCATAATCTCCGGCGCCGATTTCAAAAACCGTATCAACATCAACGATGAGCCGGACAACGGCTGTAGCACGAGCACCAACTGATATGAGCGAAGCGCTTTCCATCCTCAACGAGGAAAACCTGGTGGACGTCGTATCCGCGGCGGACGACAGCACCAAAAAGACCCATTTCACGATTGGTGATCTGGCGAGAGAATTCGATTGCACCCTCAGAACCCTGCGGTTCTACGAAGACCGCGGGCTCCTGAACCCGAAACGGGACGGCCTCAACCGCATCTACAACCGCCGCGACCGGGCACGCCTCAAACTGGTCCTGATGGGCAAGCGCGTCGGTTTCTCGCTTTCCGAGATCCGCGACATGCTCGACCTTTACGATCTGCGCGACGGACAGGTCACGCAGCTGCGGGTTGCCTTGTCGAAGTTCAGTGAGCAGATCGCCGTTCTGGAAGACCAGCGCAAGGACATCGAGCAGGCGATCGAGGAACTGTCCCGCACCGTGGAGATCGTTTCCGGAATGCTGAAGCACAAGGAAGCCGAAGAAGCCTGAGCCGGTTTCCCCGACGATCCGCCAACATCAACCGCCGGTTCATCGACCGGCGGTTTTTTTATGTGGCGTCGTGATCGTATTGTGCACCACGGTCTGCCCTCCCCCCCTGGCAGACGAAAAATACCGGAAAATGACGCCGGGAAACACGAACCTGTGCAGCCAGAGCTGCAAAACCATTCCAATCTGCATGTTTTAGGCGTAATTTTTTGTCACCCCTTCCCTTGGGACACCACTTGCCGGAACCATTCAAGCCGCGTATATACAGACCAAGTTGACGTTTACGGAAACGTAAGGTCAAGGGGAAAACGGCAGATCTGGGAGGATTTCCATGCCGAGCTATTCCGCGCCTGTCGATGACACGCTTTTTCTTTTGAACGATGTCCTGGGCTACGAACGATATTCCAACCTGCCGGGCTTTTCCGACGCCCCGCTCGATCTGGTGGAAGCGATTCTGCGCGAAGGCGGCAAGTTCGCCGAGGAAGTGCTTCAGCCGCTGAACCAGAGCGGCGACCAGCAAGGCTGCACCCGGCATGACGACGGCACGGTGAGCACGCCCAAGGGTTTCGACGCAGCCTACAAGGCGTTTTGCGAAAACGGCTGGGGCACTCTGTCCGCGGATCCGGATTATGGCGGCCAGGGCCTGCCGCACACGCTGGCGACCGTCTTCAACGAATTCGCCTCCTCCGCCAATATGGCCTTTGCCATGTACCCGGGGCTGACGGCGGGCGCGGTCGCGGCCTTGACCCTGCACGGCACGGACGAGCTGAAACAGCAGTATCTGCCCAACATGATCGCCGGGACGTGGACCGGCACGATGAACCTGACGGAACCGCATTGCGGCACGGATCTCGGGCTCATCCGGACCAAGGCCGTCCCGCAGGCGGACGGGTCCTACAGGATCTCCGGAACCAAGATCTTCATTTCCGCCGGCGAACACGACCTGGCGGAAAACATCATTCATCTGGTGCTCGCCCGGATCGAAGGCGCGCCGGAAGGCACCAAGGGCATTTCGCTGTTCGTCGTGCCGCGCAACCAGATCAACGAGGACGGCTCGGTCGGCGACACCAACGGTGTCTCCTGCGGCTCCATCGAGCACAAGATGGGCATTCACGGCAACGCCACCTGCGTGATGAATTACGACGATTCGACGGGCTGGCTCGTCGGCGAGGAGAACAAGGGGCTTCGCGCCATGTTCACCATGATGAACGAGGCCCGTCTCGGCGTCGCGGTGCAGGGACTGGCGCAATCCGAGGTCGCCTATCAGAACGCTGCCGCCTATGCGAAGGATCGACTGCAGGGCCGCGCCCTGACCGGCCCGAAGGCCCCGGACAAGGCAGCCGACCCGATCATCGTGCATCCGGACGTCCGCCGCACCCTGATGTCGATCCGCTCCTTCAACGAGGCGGCCCGGGCCCTGGTTCTGTGGACCGCGCTCAACGGCGACGTTTCGCACCGCTCGGACGATGAAAAGACCAGGCAGTTCTCGGACGACATGATGGGGTTGATGACACCGGTGCTGAAAGGTGTCCTGACAGACATCGGTTTCGCCAACGCCGTCAACGCCCAGCAGATGTTCGGCGGCCATGGCTATATCGCCGAGTGGGGCATGGAGCAGTTCGTCCGCGACGCCCGGATCGCCATGATCTACGAAGGCGCGAACGGCATTCAGGCGCTCGATCTGGTCGGCCGCAAGCTGCCGGCCAACGGCGGACGCGCCGTCATGAGTTTCTTCAATGAAGTCAACACTTTCCTGAAGGAAAATAAAGACAACGAAGACCTTGCAGTCTTCACCGGTCCACTGAAGAAAGCCATGGACGACCTTCAGGCCGCGACCATGTGGTTCATGAACAACGCCATGAAAAACCCTGATAACGCAGGGGCAGGTTCCTCCGATTACATGCATCTATTCGGTCTGACCGCGCTCGGCTACATGTGGGCCCGCATCGCGGTCACAGCCAGGCAGCAATTGGCGGCGGGCGCGGGCGACAAGGCCGGGTGGCTTGAGAACAAGCTCGCCTTCGGAACGTTCTTCATGGAGCGGACCCTCCCGGAGACCTCGGCGCATCTGGCCCGGATTTCCTCCGGATCGGACACCCTGATGTCGGTCAGCGAAGAGGCTTTCTGATGCGCGCCATGACGACAAAAAATGTTGGAAGATTGAACCCCGCAAGCCGGATCGCGCGGCTATAGTCGCGCTCGGATCTGATTTGCCAGGGAGATTTTCAAGATATGGCTGAATACGTTCTTCATTGCATGGCCCAGTCAGGGCACTCTTATAAAGCGGCCCTGATGCTGGAGCTGTGCGGTGCCGACTGGACACCGAAATGGGTCGATTTCTTCAACGGCGAAACCCGCACGGAAGAATACCGCAAGACCGTGAACGAGATGGGCGAGGTCCCGGTGCTCAATCACAATGGCAAGCTGCTGACCCAGTCCGCCGTGATCATGGACTACCTGTTCGAGAAATTCGGCAAGTTCGGCTGGGAGAGTGAAGACGAACGCCGGGAAGTTCTGCGCTGGACGATCTTCGACAACCAGAAGGTTTCCGGTCTTATCGGCCCCCTGCGTTTCATGCGAACACTCGCAAAAACCGGCGAGACCGATGTGACGAAGTTCCTGGACGGCCGTTCGAAAGCGGCCCTCGCCATCCTTGAAAAGCATTTCGACGGCACCGCGTTTGCTGTCGGTGAAAAGCCGACGATCGCCGACTTTTCCCTGTGCAGCTATCTCTACTACGACGGCGAGCTCGGCTTCGACCTCGACGCCTATCCAAACGTCATCCAGTGGCTGGCACGGATAAAGTCCCTGCCCGGCTGGAAACATCCCTACGACCTCATGCCCGGCCACCCGTTGCCGAACGCGACATGAGGAGGATCTGATCCGGAGCATCCAGCGCCCGAAAGAGCGCTGGATGCCTGGACACTTTCAAATCGACCAACTTCAGATTGGTCCAGAGGAGGATCTGATGCCCGAAGCCTATATCTACGATCACGTGCGCACGCCGCGCGGCCGCGGCAAGAAGGACGGAGCGCTGCACGAAGTGCCTGCCGTTCGGCTGGCGGCAACCGCGCTTGAGGCGATCCGCGACCGCAACGACCTCGATACCGCAAGGTTGGACGATGTCGTGCTCGGTTGTGTCGATCCGGTCGGTGAGGCCGGCGGAGACATTGCCCGTGCGGCGGTGTTCGCTGCGGAGTACGCCACGTCGGTTCCAGGCATGCAGATCAACCGTTTCTGCGCCTCCGGCCTCGACGCGGTCAACATGGCCTCCGCTCAGGTCATGTCCGGCCAGCACAAGCTGGTTGTCGCGGGGGGCGTGGAAAGCATGAGCCGTGTCGGCCTCGGTGCTTCTGGCGGCGCCTGGCCGATCGAGCCGCAGGTTGCCATTCCCTCCTATTTCATGCCGCAGGGCGTTTCCGCCGACCTGATCGCGACAAAATACGGTTTCAGCCGTGACGATTGCGACGCCTATGCGGTCGAGAGCCAGAAGCGCGCCGCCAGATCCTGGGACGAAGGCCGTTTCTCGAAATCGGTCATACCGGTGAGAGACGTCAACGGCATTACCATCCTGGACCGCGACGAACACATGCGGCCGGAGACCGACATGCAGTCCCTGGCCTCGCTAAACCCCTCATTCGAAATGATGGGCAGCATGGGAGGCTTCAATGCCGTCGGCATTCAGGCGCATCCGGAAATCGAGTCAATCCGCCACGTGCACCACGCGGGCAATTCCTCCGGCATCGTCGACGGGGCAGCAGCGGTGCTTATCGGCTCCAGCGCCGCAGGCCGCTCAAGCGGCCTGAAGGCGCGGGCGCGCATCAAGGCCTTCGCCAACATCGGTTCCGAACCCGCCTTGATGCTGACCGGCCCGGTGGACGTCACGCAAAAACTGCTCAAGAACGCCCGGATGGAGATGAAGGACATCGACCTCATCGAGATCAACGAGGCGTTCGCGTCCGTCGTTCTCAGATATCAGCAGGCCTTCGATCTCGACCCGCAGACCGTCAACGTCAATGGCGGCGCGATCGCCATGGGCCATCCGCTCGGCGCAACCGGGGCGATGATCCTCGGCACGGTTCTGGACGAACTGGAACGCCGCGATCTCAACACCGCCCTCGTCACGCTGTGCATCGGCGCCGGCATGGGAACCGCGACCATCATCGAACGGGTCTGACGATGTTGAGCGATATTGCCAGGGAACGCCGAGTGATGCCGTTCGAACCGGCAGTAGCGAAACACGCAGGCGACGTAGTTTTGGAAGGCACCGGATCGGCAGCGCGGCAGCGCGCCCATCTGCAAGAAAACGGTGCCGGCCCGAGGAGGATTTTCAAATGAGCTACAGGAATTTCACCCTTGAAACCGACGAAGACGGTTTCGCGCTGATCACCTGGGACATGCCGGAAAAGTCGATGAACGTCATCGACATGACCGTCATGGAGGAGTTGAGCGCCATTGTCGATCAGGTGGCCGGCGACGAAGCTATCAAGGGCGCGGTCATCACGTCCGGCAAGACCGCCTTTTCCGGCGGTGCAGACCTGACCATGCTTGAAGGTCTGTTGAAGGACTTTCACATCAAGCGCGGCAAAGATGCCGAAGCCGCTGCGAAAGCTCTGTTCGAAGGGTCCCGCAAGCTGTCGCAGGTCTACCGAAAGCTGGAAACCTGCGGCAAGCCGTTTGTCGCCGCCGTTGCCGGCACCTGCATGGGCGGCGGTACGGAGCTGGCGCTTGCCTGCCATGGGCGCGTTGTCGATGACGGCCTGAAAATGGGGCTGCCGGAAGTCAAGATCGGCCTCTTCCCGGGTGCCGGCGGCACCCAGCGCGTCATGCGCATGGCCGACGCCCAGCAGGGACTGCAGTTTCTGCTGCAGGGCCGCACGCTGCGTGCGCCGCAAGCCAAACAGCTGAAGCTGGTTGACGAGATTGCCTCGTCCCGGAAGCTGGTGGCCGCCGCCAAAAAGATGCTGAAAGCCGGTCTCGACCCGGTCAAGGACTGGGACAAGAAGGGCTACAAGCTTCCGAACGGCAAGGTCTATTCTCCGGCCGGGTTCCAGTTCTGGCCGGCAGCGAATGCCATTTATCGCCGGGAAACCCAGGACAATTATCCGGGCGCCCGCTACCTCCTGCGCTCGGTGGTCGAAGGTCTGCAATTGCCGATGGACCTCGCCCTGCAGGTCGAAAGCCGGTATTTCGCCAAGGTTCTGCAGACGCCGGAAGCGGCCAACATGATCCGCTCCCTGTTCGTCTCCATGCAGGAGTTGAACAAGCTGGCCCGCCGTCCGGCGGATCAGCGTCCGAACCGGATCAGGAAGGTCGGCATTCTGGGGGCCGGGTTCATGGGCGCAGGCATCGCCTATGTCACCGCACAGGCCGGCATCGATGTCGTTCTGATCGACCGTGACCAGGACGCCGCCGACAGGGGCAAGGCCCATGCGGACGAGCTCATGGGCAAGGCCGTCAAACGCGGCAGGGCCAGCGAAGAGCAGAAGGAAAAGCTGCTCTCCAGGATCAACGCGACCACCGATTACGAAGCTTTGGGAGATTGTGACCTGGTGATCGAGGCGGTGTTCGAAGACCGTGAGATCAAGAAGACCGTGACGGAGAACGCCGAAGCCGTGATGAAATCACGGGCGATTTTCGCGTCAAACACCTCGACCTTGCCGATCACGTCGCTCGCACAGGCCTCGAAGCGGCCGAAAAACTTCATCGGCATCCACTTCTTCTCGCCCGTCGACAAGATGATGCTCGTTGAAGTGATCCTTGGCAAACGGACCTCGGACCGGGCGCTGGCAATGGCGATGGACTATATCAAGGCGATCAAGAAGACGCCGATCGTGGTCAACGACAGCCGCGGCTTCTATACGTCCCGCGTGGTGATGACCTACATCCGCGAAGGCCTGATGATGCTGGCCGACGGCGTTCCGGCAGCGATGATCGAAAATGCGGGCAAGATGGCAGGCATGCCGGTCGGTCCGTTGTCGCTGGGAGATGAAGTCGCTCTCGACCTAGCCTGGAAAATCGTGTCGGCGGCCCGCAAGGACCTGGGTGTCAAATACCTCGAAGGCCCGCTGGACAACATCCTGGAAGAGATGGTGGTCAAGCGGGAACGCTTCGGCCGCAAGAACGGCAAGGGTTTCTACGACTACAAGGGCAAGGAAAAGAGCCTCTGGCCGGGCATTACCGAAGTCACCGGCCAGCCGAAACCCGCCGAAAGCTTCAATATCGAGGAGTTGAAGCAGCGCCTTCTCGTGATGCAGGCCCTGGAGACGGCGCGGATCTTCGAAGAGAAGTGCCTGACAGATGTGCGCGAGGCCGATGTCGGCTCCATCCTCGGGTTCGGCTTTGCTCCCTATTCGGGCGGGACGCTGAGTTACATCGACACCATGGGCACCCCGGCCTTTGTCGAGCTCTGCAAGAAATTCACCCGCAAATGGGGGCCGCGTTTCAAGCCGAACCGGCTGTTGCGGGACATGGCCCGGGAAAACGAATCCTTTTACGGTAAATTCCCTCCGAAAACCGAGCAGAGCCAGAAAAACGCAGCCTGACAGCAACATCAATGCCGCTCCAGGGAGGAGCGGCATTGATAATTTTGCCTAAAGCATATGCAATAGGTGTTAGCGAACTGCGACAAAACTTGATCCGCCGCGTGTCATCATGCAAAGTTGTAAACAACAGTTGTGCATTTGACGGCTGGAGGGGGAGATGCCGCTAGAAGGCGAATGGGCGCGCGCAGACGTATTCCGTGTCCTGCGCGATATCTGTTCAAATGAAAATTTGGACTGGCCCGGTATGGCACATCGCTACAATTTCGACCTCTGCAGTCTCGAAGACGCTCGAGGGGTTGTACCGATTACTGCCTGGCATGGCGTTTTCGAACAAGTTGCCGAGACACTTGGCAACGACGCGGTGATGTTCGACCTCTTCAACAATATCGAGATCGGTTGCTTTTCCATCTTCGACTATCTGTTCTCCTGTGCCCCCACCCTGCGGGATGCCTGTCAGGCGTGGGTGAAATACATGCCGATCCGCTCCAATGCCTACCGGATCAGCTTTCAGGAAACCGACACGAGCGGCTATGTCGAATGGCCGATCCTGGAAGGACGCGGCGAATGGCGGCAGAACATGTTCGCCCGTGTCGGCTGGGCCACCCAGCAACTGGAACATGCCCTGGACATGAACGTTCCGCCGGTTCTGATCGAGCTGGCAACATACGCGCCTGCAAACACCTCCGCCTTCCAGAAAAAATATCAGGGTCGCCTGAAGTTCGGGGCAACGCACAACCGCATTTCATTTCCGCGCGCGCTGCTCTCGCGGCCACTGCGCCGCAACGACTCCCACCTGTACGAGATCATCCTGAAAGCGGCGATGAGCGAAATGGAGTCCTTCGATCAGCGTGAGTCCCCCCTGTCGAGGATTGCCAACGAAGTCGCCTCCAGCCTTTCGAACGGCACCTGCTCGCTGCCGCAGATCGCTTCAAAACTGGGCATGTCCCAAAGAGCCGTGCAACGGGTTCTGGAGAAGGAAGGAACGAGCTTCCGCAAACTCAGCGAGGAAATCCGGCGCTCGGCAGCCGAACGATACCTGAGAAGCACGGAATTGCCGATGAAGGAGATCGCCTATCTGCTGGGATTTTCCGAACTGAGCACCTTTTCCAGGGCGGTCAAGACATGGTTCGGCATCCCTCCCAGAAAGGTGCGTGAAGCTCCGACTGATACGGTCGAGAGGATCGGCGAGCCGGGCGGGATGTCAAAATCCGCATGACAAGGCGCCGGGTCCGCAGTTCACATCAGTTGTGAGGAAAAGAATTGCGGCACGGGGCGTCAGGGCTGATACGCCGCCGTGCCTGAGATGGGCCTTAACCTGACAGACGCTGGAAACTGCTGTCCGAGCATCTAGGGTGCACAGTATCTGGGAGCGTGCTTTCAGAGAAAACCGTCCCTATTGTTTTTGGCGTCAGGGGCCACACCGCAGCATGAAAGTCTTTTATCCGGTGCCTTTTCGGCTTTTTTCCGGTGTCTGTCATTCGCTACAGGTCGGGAAAAGTCCGATCAGATGCGGATGTGGGTGACCGCAAGCAACCGATTAAATTTTCCTGCTTACATAAATACCCTAGCGGAATGTCCTCGTCTTTGGCCTGAGAGCGACAGAACTATACTATTTACGACACCACCTGTAATTAATCGGGAAATTTGCCGATATTCGATCCTTTTCTGCTCATTTTTCCTCCCTGAAGCAGATCACGAGCACACGAACCGGCTGGAACCCTTCCTCAATTTAAGTTCCTCGAACATTGTAATCGCACGGGATTGTTCCTAACTTCCGGTCAAGGTCCGGCACCAAGATCAATCAGGAGAAATACATGTCCGACACCGGCTTGAGCCGTTTTCTGGGAGGCTCGCCCGCGCAGGTGCTGTTGCGGCTCGTGTTTCTTTCGTTTGTGGTCGGCATCGTGCTCTCGGCCCTTAACCTGGATCCGTTTGATCTCGTCGACATGGCGGTCGAATTCGTCCAGCGGCTCTGGAACATGGGCTACCATGCCATCTGGCGCCTTGGCGGTTATCTGGTAATCGGCGCGATTGTCGTCATACCGATCTGGCTGGTGACCCGGGTCCTGTCCATGGGTCGGAACCGCTAAGCACCCCTTTATCGAAACACTCCGGCGTGTCCCTGCGCCATGCGACTTCAGGCGCCCTCACCCGGACGTCCGGGCAAGAGTACCTGCTCCTTCAAAGACCGACCTGGCGCTGCGATGCAGTGTCAGGTGGCGGTCCGCAAGTTCATCGATATCGGTGGAATATCCTCCCCCGAGAACACCGGCCAGCGGAACACCTGCGGCCGCCACAGTCTCGATCACCAGCCGGTCCCGCAAGTGCAGGCCTTCACGTGTCAGCGCCAGGCGGCCCAGACGGTCATGTTCGTAAGGATCGACACCGGCATTGAAGATCACGATATCCCAGGCTTCCTGTTTCAGAAGCGCCGGGAGAACCTCAGCAAGCTGATGCAGATAGAGCGTGTCTCCGGTCGCATCGGGCAAGCCTATGTCGAGATGCGAGGGGATCTTGCGGACCGGATAATTCCGCTCCGAGTGCATCGAAAACGTGAAGATGTCCGGATCGCCCTGAAAGATATCGGCGGTTCCATCTCCCTGATGCACGTCGAGATCGACGATCAGCGCCTTGCCGATGGCCCCGTCCGCCTGCATGACCCTGACCGCAACAGCAACGTCGTTGAAGACGCAGAAGCCGGCGCCATGGGCCTTTCGGGCGTGATGACTGCCGCCGGCCGTGTTGCAGGCAATCCCGTGCTCCAAAGCCAGATAACAAGTCAGGACCGTGCCGCCGGTCGCACAGCGTGCCCGCAGCGCGATGTCCTCGCGCATGGGAAATCCGATCTCCCGCGCGATCCTTTCCGGCACGGTGCCGTTGAACACCTGGTCCACATAAGCGGGGTCATGGGCAAGGGCGACCCATTCGAAGGGCGCCGGCCTGGGCCGGTAGAAATTGCCACCATCCAGAAGACCTTCCGTGCGGATCAGCTCGGCAACCGCGCGGAACTTGTCCATCGGAAAACGGTGATTGGCGGGCAGATCGGCGCAATAGGCCGGATGATGGACAATCGGCAGGGTCATTGGGAACACTATATGGCGGGTTTTGCCATTCCGACATCCCTTCGCAAGTCAGCTGCTGCCGCTTGTCACACCAGCTGGCAATGCAGGGAAACCATTTGACGAAAGGGACAAAGCGAGACAAGAAGGTTTTCCTGCCCATACGAGTTTTCATGACCCGACCCGCCACCATCAACGATCCGTCGAAACTCGCCTTCACGGTGACACACCGCTCGGTGCTTGCCGTCGCGGTTCCGATGACGCTCGGCTATCTGTCGACACCCCTGCTCGGCGTGGTCGACATGGCGGTGATCGGACGGCTCGGCGATGCAGCGCTACTCGGCGGCATCGCCATGGGCGGCATCATCTTCGACCTGGCCTTCACCAGCTTCAACTTCCTGCGGTCCGGCACCACCGGCCTCACCGCGCAGGCGCTCGGCGCCCGCAACGACGTGGAAATCAGGGCAACGCTCCTGAGGGCGTTGATCATTGCCGCCATCGGCGGGCTGGCGATCATCGCCCTTCACGCCCCGGTCCGCGAGGCGGGCCTGTGGTTTCTGGGCGGCAGTTCCGAAGTGCAGGCCGCTACGGTGCGCTATTTCGACATGCGGATTTTCAGTGCGCCGTTCCTGCTCGCAAATTACGCCATTCTGGGCTGGCTGATAGGCCTCGGCCGTGCCGGAACGGCCCTGGTGCTGCAGCTGTTCCTCAACAGCATCAATATCGCGCTCAGTGTCTGGTTCGTCATCGGACTGGGCTGGAGCGTCGAAGGGGTCGCGCTTGCCACCGTTCTCAGCGAGTTCGCGGCGATGGTGCTCGGCCTTGTGCTGGTTCTTGCCAGCGTCAAGCGGGGCTCCTGGCCCTCTCTCGCGGTGGTGTTCGACCGGCGGCTGCTGATGCGCATGATGGCGGTGAACCGGGACATCATGATCCGGTCCTTCGCCCTCCTCTACGCCTATGCGTTTTTCATGGCCCGCTCTGCCGACCAGGGCGATGCGATGCTGGCCGCCAACGCAGTGCTGGAAAAATTCGTACTCGTCTCCGGATATTTCCTCGACGGTCTCGCGACGGCTGCGGAACAACTGGCGGGGCGGGCGGTCGGCGCAAGGCACCGGCCGGCGTTCGACAGGACATTGAAGCTCACGGCGCTCTGGAGCTTTGCCCTGGCAGGCGGCCTTGCGGTCTTCTTCTACATTTTCGGCCCTTCGCTGATCGCCTTCATGATCACCGTGCCGGAGGTCCGCGCGCTCGGCGACACCTATCTGATCTGGGCCGTCATGACGCCGCTGCTGGGGGTTCTGGCGTTTCAGATGGATGGTGTCTTCATCGGCGCCACATGGTCGGACACCATGCGCAACATGATGCTGATCTCGCTGGCGGCCTATATCGCGGCCTACTATGTTCTCTTCCCGCTGCTTGGTAACCACGGGCTCTGGCTGGCGCTCGAACTGTTCCTGGGAATACGCGGCATCACCCTGCTTGCCGCCTGCCGCAAGCGGGCGGCGCGGACATTCGCGGATGCGGCCTGACAGAACGCTGAATTAAAGCGTCTCCGCCGCCCAGGCCTCGGTATTGGCATCCCTTGCCTCGCGCAAGGACGACATGCCGTGCTCTTCCATTTTGGCGGACAGGCCCGACAGGATCTCGTCGATCAGACCGGGTCCACGGAAAACCATGGCCGTATACAGCTGCAGCAGATCGGCTCCGGCGGTTATCTTGGTCCAGGCGGTGTCCGCGCTGTCTATCCCTCCGACGCCGATGAGCGGCAGATCCGGACCGGCGAGCTTGCGCGCACGGGCAAGAACGATGGTGGACTTGCGGAACAATGGCGTCCCGGACAGGCCGCCGGCCTCGCCGGTCGGTCCCGAGGCGCTCAGGCCTTCGCGTCCAAGGGTCGTGTTGGAGACGATCAGGCCATCGACATTCTTGGCCAGGACCTCTTCGACAACATCCTGCAGATCCTCGTCCGTTACATCGGGCGCGATCTTGAGCAGCACGGGAACGTGACGTCCGACCTTGGCGGTGCATTCGTCCCGTGCGGATATGACCCCGGTGAGGAGCTCCGCCAGCGCTGCGCGGCCCTGCAGGTCCCTGAGACCAGGCGTATTCGGGGACGAGATGTTGACGGTGTAATAGGACGCCATGTCGGCGAATGCGAAAATGCCCGAGACATAGTCCGCAACGCGGTCCTCAGAGTCCTTGTTCGCCCCGATGTTGATGCCGACAATGCCGTTCAGGCTCGCACGCGCATCCAGGCGCCGCCGCATCGCCGCTTCGCCCTCGTTGTTGAAGCCGTAGCGGTTGATGACACCGTGATCGGCGGGCAGGCGGAAGACGCGGGGACGCGGGTTGCCGGATTGTGGCCTGGGCGTAACGGAGCCGACCTCGGTATAGCCGAACCCCAGCTTCAGCAGTGCATCGGGCACTTCGCCGTTCTTGTCGAACCCGGCAGCCATGCCGACAGGATTTGGAAAGTTAAGGTCCCAG
The DNA here is from genome assembly GCF_947496995.1 of uncultured Roseibium sp. Taxonomy (GTDB): domain Bacteria; phylum Pseudomonadota; class Alphaproteobacteria; order Rhizobiales; family Stappiaceae; genus Roseibium. The sequence goes on along the minus strand of NZ_CANMFD010000001.1, from coordinate 1,386,029 downwards.
AGTTTCGCGGCCAGGCGTGGATCGGCGGGCTTGTTGCGACCAGGCATGAAACCCGATTTCAGCGCGACGACCGTAAGGCGATGGGCGGTTTCCGCGTCCAGGCACCGGAGCCCCCTGAGGGCCGCATCTTCAAGCCAGCGCAAGGTCATCGGTCCAACTCGGGAAAGACATGGCTGCCGTCGGCCGCCAGAGGCAGCTCCTTCACCCAGAGTGCTGAAGCCGGGTCGAGCTGGTCGTAAAGATGCGGAAACAGCGCTCCTCCCCGGGAGACTTCCCACTTCAGTATCTCGCCGAGGGCGGAGACGTCAAAAGCCGCCAGCAGCAGATCCGTCTGTCCGGCGAAATGTTTTGCGGCCGTTTCGCGAACCTGCTCCGCCGTGGAGAAATGGATGAAACCGTCGGCAAGGTCGACCGGAGCCCCCTTGAAGACACCGAGATCAAGCGCCTCCTGCCAGAGGGATCTGGGAACGATCTTGAATATCAGTTTCATGGGTTTGTCCGGTTCCATCCGTTTTCGATACTGGCCTGCCAGGCGGCGGCTCCAACCGGCTGGGACACTACTCAAAGGGGTGCAGCCGGACAAGAAGGCATTCCGCTCTTTGCAGAATGTCCTGTAGTGTGGCAGGAGAAATCAGGGAACAAGCCACAGGGTGGCCTCGGCATTCAAACGGCCGGACTGTAAGGTCCCGGCACGACGGCAACACTGAGAGAAACTGGAATGAAGCTTCGGCCTCTGTTAGTGCCGGCAATTCTCCTGACAGGCTCCGGTGGCCTGTTGGCCTGGCTGTTGCTGTCCGACCCTCCCGAAATTTCCGAGGGACAATCGGCCGGGACGCTGCAGGTCGGGACAAAAAAGGCCGGATCAAAACAGGTAGAGACGGTTTCGCCGGATATTGCCGTGAAGGTGCAGGAACGGCTGACCTCCGCCGCGCCGCTTCCCGACAATATCCGCGATGTCTCCCCGGAAGGCGTGACGGCACCGAAAGTCAGCGGCAGTCTGAAGCGGGTCGAGCCGTCAAAACGCTATCTGGAACTCAAGGACCCGCCGGTCGAGCCGATCCCCGACGGGCCGATCGAGCTGACACGCGTTCAGGTCCTGGACAGCGGCCGCATCCAGTCGAACCGGCTGGTCGTCACCCTCGCCCATATCCAGCCATTGAAGATTGATGAAACCTGTGTTTCGCGGCTTGGCGGCAGCTGGCCGTGCGGCGCCCGCGCCAGAACGTTTCTGAGGGGTCTGATCCGGCAGTTCAAGATCACCTGCGAAAAGATTGAAGAGATCGGCCCGCACCAGATTATCGGCAGTTGCAGGCGCGGCAATATCGACCTGAGCGCCCGGCTTGTCCGCTACGGTTGGGCAGATCCGACACCCGATGCTCCCTCGCACATCGTGGAACTGGCTCAAAAGGCCAAGGACCGGAAAGTCGGCAAATGGCAGGCGGAATGGCTCACCGACCTGCCGAAATCGGACTGGGACGGAGAGGCGACCGCCGCCTTGCCAGGACTTGAATATCTGGAATCCGAAATTGTCGAGTGGAGCCTGCCGGCTGATCCGAAGCAGCCGGATCAGGGCCCCTTCCCCTTCGAACTCGATACGCCCGAAGACCAACGCCCGCAATAAACCAGGCGGACGTTCACTCGGTTTCGAGTGAACGTCCGCCATTTGATTTAAAGAAGCAGCCTTATAGCTTTATTCCGCGAGCCGTCCTTCAAGTGCCTTCCGGATCATCTCGCGGGTTTCGGCAATGCCGTACAGCGCCACGAAAGATCCGAAGCGCGGCCCCTTTTCCTGACCGAGCAAAAGCTGGTAGAGCGCCGAGAACCAGGCAACCGAGACGCCCGGACCGCCATCGGGGCCCTTCTTGGAAGGATCCTGATAACGCTCGATGGCGCGCGCGACATCGAGAACCGCATCCTGAATGGCTGCGCCGTCCGCGCCGGCCGGCAAGGCCGCCAGCGTTTTGTCGAGCTCTTCCAGTGCCGTGCGTTCCACATCATCGGGGGTCTTGAACGATTTCTTCGGTTTGACGAAGTCGTCGAAATAACGGATCGCATAGGCGACCAGCGCATCCAGCTCCGGATGGGTTTCAGGCGTTACGCCGGGTGCGTAGCGGGAAATGAATGCCCACAGCACGTCCTTGTTTTCCGCATTGGAGGCGGACACGAGGTTCAGCAGCATGGCGAAGGTCACTGGCATGTCGATCTTCGGAATATTTCCGGAGTGAATATGCCAGGCCGGGTTCTGCAGTTGCTGTTCCACCGGCATCTGCGCGTATTTCTGGACGAAGGTGTAATACTCGTCCACCGCCTTCGGGATGACGTCGAAATAGAGCTTCTTGGCCGTTTTCGGCTTCTGGTAATTGTAGAGCGCAAGGCTTTCCGGCGAGGCGTAGGTCAGCCATTCGTCGATGGTCAGGCCGTTGCCCTTCGACTTGGAGATCTTCTCGCCATTCTCGTCGAGGAACAGCTCGTAGACGTAGTGCTCCGGAGCCTTGCCGCCAAGGATGTTGCAGATCTTGTCATAGATCGGCGCGTTGGTCTGGTGGTCCTTGCCGAACATTTCGAAATCCACGTCGAGAGCCGCCCAGCGCATGCCGAAATCGGGCTTCCACTGCAGCTTCACCTTGCCGCCGGTGACCGATACCGTGATATCCTCTCCCGTTTCGTCCTCGAAGGTGATCGTGCCGTCCTTCGCATTGACGTCCTTCATCGGCACGTAGAGCACGCGTCCGGAGGTCGGCGAGATCGGCAGGAACGGCGAATAGGTCGCCTGCCGCTCCGCACCCAGGGTCGGCAGCATCACGTCCATGATCTTGCGGTATTTCTCGGTCGCCTTGATCAGCACATCGTCGAACTTGCCGGACCGGTAATATTCGGTCGCGCTGGCGAATTCGTAATCGAAGCCGAACGTATCCAGAAACCGGCGGAGCATGGCGTTGTTGTGGGCCGCAAAGCTGTCGAAATCGCCGCCAAAGGGGTTCGGCACAGCGCTCAACGGCATCTGCAGATAAGGCTCCATCGCCGCGCGGTCCGGCACGCTTTCGGGGATCTTGCGCATGCCGTCCATGTCATCGGAAAAGCACAGCAGGCGTGTGGGAATCTTGTCTTCCGTCAGCACACGGAACGCCGTGCGCACCATGGTCGTGCGCAGGACCTCGCCAAAGGTGCCGATATGCGGAAGACCCGACGGGCCGTATCCCGTTTCGAAAAGGACCGTCTTTTGCGGATCCCGCTTCTCGATCCGTTTGACCAGTTTTCGCGCTTCTTCGAAGGGCCAGGCTTTCGATTTCCGGGCCGCCTCGACAAAGTCTTGCGAAAGGTCAAGCGTAGGCAGGGATTGGTCGGTCATTTTCGAATATCGTTCTTCTGATTTGTCTGGGTTGAATGCAGGTCCGGCAACCGCGGAAACCCTCGGGCCGGCTGCTGCGGCGCGACACTAGATCAACCGGCTTTCATGTGCAATCGCATGAAAGCAGCGAAGTTAATCGGGCTCGAAGCCTTGACGCCGTCTGTCCGCGTTTCTCCGATCGAGGCAGGCCCGGGAACAAGCGCGGCCACAGGCAGGCAAATGTCGCAGGTCCGTGACTTGAAGCTTTGGCGGCAAGCCTATACACCGGTCTTTCGATCTGCCTTTGAACCGGCGTCACTGGAGAAATTATAGTGTCTAAGAATGAGCCGATCAGCGTTCAGGAAGCCCTCATCTACGTGATGGTCATCGTCTCGGCGTCGGACAACTCGATGACCGACAAGGAACTGGCCACAATCGGCGACATGATCAAGATGTTGCCGGTGTTCAAGGACTATGACGGCAACAGCATCATTCCGGCGGCCCAGCGCTGCGGGGACATTCTTCAGGAAGAAAACGGCCTGTCCCTGGTTCTGGAACTCGTGCGCGACATCCTGCCGGTGAAACTTTACGACACGGCCTATGCGCTCGCTGTCGAGGTGGCGGCCGCGGACCTGGAAGTCCATCGGGAAGAGCTGCGAATTCTCCAGCTGCTGCGGGACCGGTTCCGCCTCGACAAGCTGACCGTTGCCGCAATCGAGCGCGGCGCGATCGCCCGCTACCGGACGGTGAACTAGACCACAGACCCGTAATTCCCGAAACCGATCAATATTCAGGCCTCCAGTCGCTTTCGATTGGGGGCCTTTTGATTCAGGTCCGTTTTCCGGAAAGTTCTGAGAGCCGAGGCGGTATCGCTCAGTTTAGGCTGTGAATGGCATCCGGCAGATCGAGGGAAAAGGCCGGGATCGTGACGTCGAACAGGGTTCCATCCGGACGCTCCATGGAATAGGAGCCCGCCATGATGCCGGAATCGGTGGCCAGCGGACAATGGGACGAATACTCGAAGGTCTCGCCGGGCTCGATCACAGGCTGTTCGCCGATGACCCCGTCGCCGTGAACCTCCGCCTTGCGCCCCATGGCGTCGGTGATCTGCCAATAGCGCGTCTTGAGCTGCACCGGCTGGGTGCCGCCATTGTGGATCTCCACCATATAGGCCCAGATAAACTCGCTTTCTTCCGGCTTCGACTCATCGTCCAGATAAAACGGTTCGACCGAGACTTCGATCCCTTCGGTAGTGGCGCTGTAACTGCCAGACACGATTGTTCCTTCTGGGTTAAGGTCAGGCGGGACCCTTTCCGAAAACAAGTCCTGAACCTGGGGCTAAGCCCTTAAATATGAAGGGGCTTATAGGGCGAATGACGCAAGCGTGAAAGAGACCAACTTGCGATTTTCGAGTGAATTCTGCATGAAACCCGCTGATAACCTCTAAAAAAGTGCTCCCTTGATGCTCGATGCCCGTTTGCGCCCCCTGATCGACCCGCCGCTGAACCGGATGGGCCGGATGCTTGCCGCGACCGGTATCGGTGCGAATGCCATGACACTGACCGGGTTCGCGCTCGGGGTGGCGGCGGCGGTTGCCATCGCCACAGGTGCCTTTCTGGCCGGATTTCTGCTGATTGCGCTTAATCGGCTTGCCGACGGTCTGGACGGTGCGATCGCCCGGGCGACACGCAAAACCGACCTTGGCGGCTATCTCGACATCACGCTGGACTTCTTCTTTTACGGCGCGATCCCGCTCGCATTCGCCATCAACGATCCTGCAAGCAACGCACTTGCCGCCGCGGCTCTGCTGACAAGCTTCTATGCCAACGGCTCCGCCTTTCTGGCCTTTGCCATCATGGCGGAGCGAAAAGGCCTGAGCAACGACACCCAGGGGTCGAAATCACTTTATTATCTTGGCGGTCTGGCCGAAGGCACGGAGACCATCGCATTGTTCCTGCTGATGGCACTCCTGCCCGGCTGGTTCGCGCCGCTGGCCTGGATTTTCGCGGTCGTCTGCTTCGTTTCCGCAGCCGCAAGGGTATTGATCGGCGTGAAGGCGCTGCGGACCTAAACCGCAGCAAGCGCCTTTTCGACATCTTCCAGCAGATCCTGCGGATCTTCCAGACCGACCGACAGGCGCAGGATGCCGTCGGTGATGCCGAGCTCTGCGCGGGCTTCTTCGCCGATGGACTGATGCGTCGTGGTCGCCGGATGGGTGATGAGACTTTTCGCATCGCCCAGATTGTTGGAAATCCTGACAATCTCAAGTGCGTTGGTGAAGCGGAAGGCCGCTTCCTTGCCGCCCTCGATCTCGATGGCGAGCATGGTCGAGCCGCCACGCATCTGGCGTTTGGCGACCTCCGCCTGCGGGTGATCGTCCCGGCCCGGATAAATCAGCTGTTTCACCTTGGGCTTGCCGGCGAGGAAATCGGCGATCTGCGCGGCGCTTTCGCTCTGGCGGGCAACGCGGATCGGCAGGGTTTCCAGTCCCTTGAGCAGCACCCAGGCGCTGAACGGGCTCATGTGCGGACCGGTGTGCTTGACGAAGGGCATCACCTCCTCGGTGATCCACTCCTCGTCGGAGAGCACGACACCGCCGAGACAGCGGCCCTGGCCGTCGATGTGCTTTGTGGCGGAATAGACGACCACATCGGCGCCGAGCTGCAGCGGCGACTGGTACATCGGTGTCGCGAAGACATTGTCGACGATCAGACGGGCACCGGCCTCTTTGGCGATATCCGCCACGGCGGCGATGTCGATGACTTCCAGGGTCGGATTTGTCGGGCTTTCCAGAAACAGCGCCCGGGTGTTCGGGCGGACCGCGGCTTTCCATTGCGCGATATCCGTTCCGTCCACCAGCGTGCTTTCCACGCCGAAACGCGGCAGCAGCGTTTCGCAGATGTAGCGGCAGGAACCGAACAGCGCCTTGGCGGCAATCACATGATCGCCCGCCTTGACGGCGGCCATCAGCGCCAGATTGACGGCGGCCATGCCGCTGGCGGTGCCCCGCGCGGCTTCCGCCCCTTCCAGCGCCTTGAGGCGGTCCTCGAACATGGAGACGGTGGGATTGGCATAACGGGAATAGACGTAGCCCGGATCTTCACCGTTGAAGCGCGCTTCGGCGGCTTCCGCATTGCCATAAACGAAGCCCTGGGTCAGATAGAGGGCTTCCGAAGTCTCACCGAAGGGCGACCGCATTGTGCCACCGTGAACCAGTGTGGTTGACGGGCGCCAGTTTTCACTTCCGGTCTTGGTCTTCTCAGTCATCTTCAGTTCGCTCCAAATGCAAAAAACCCCAGCCAAAGGACCGGGGTTTGCACCTCCGGCCTTTTTAGCAACTTATTTAACGTGGCTGCAAGCCGGCCGGCCCAAATCACCACAACGCGCAATTGTCCTAAGCGAAAACAGCTTCCGGGTCAATCGCCTTCAACAAAGAACCAGAAAGCCTGTTGGCGCGAGGCGCTGCATCCGTTAAGGACGGTAGGAAGAAGACCAAGCGGGACACCTACATGAATGTGACAACGGGTCAGGCCTTGAACGGAAGCGCTTCTCTTTCAGCGGACGGCATTTTGCCTGAACGGGTTATTCACGTCATGTTCGCGTCCGGCGAAATTGCCGCGCCCGCACCACCCGTCAGCGGTCAGGTGCAGCCGGCCAGTCTCGACCTGCGCCTCGGCACGGTCGCCTACCGGGTGCGCGCCAGCTTTCTGCCGGGCCCCAGGATAAGGGTTGCCGACCGTCTGGAGCAGCTCAAGCTGCACACCGTGGACCTTGAGGTCGGTGCGGTGCTGGAAACCGGCTGCGTCTATATCGTGCCCTTGCAAGAAAGTCTGGCGCTGGCAGGCGACATTTCCGCGACCGCCAATCCGAAAAGCTCCACCGGGCGGCTCGACGTCTTCACCCGCGTGATCACCGACAACGGGCTTGCCTTCGACACGGTACCGGCCGGCTATACCGGGCCGCTTTACGCGGAGATTTCGCCCCTCACCTTTCCGATCCTGGTGCGCACCGGATCCCGTCTCAGCCAGATCCGTTTCCGGCGCGGGCATTCGCTGATCGCGGACAGCGCGCTGGAGGAGGTTCACAAGGCCCACACCTTGATGAGTGGCGGCAACGAGCGCATCGGCAACGGTGTCCAGCTCTCCATCGATCTCGAGGGAGACGGTCCCGGCAGCCTGATCGGTTATCGCGCCAAACAGCATTCCGGCCTGATCGACGTCGACAAGGTCGGCGCGCATGACCCGCTCGATTTCTGGGAGCCTATCTATCGCCGCCGGACGGCGGAGCTGATCCTCGATCCGGATGCGTTCTATATTCTGGTCAGCCAGGAAGCGGTGCATGTGCCGCCCGATTATGCCGCCGAGATGGTCCCCTTCGACCCGCTGGTCGGCGAATTCCGCGTGCATTACGCCGGCTTCTTCGACCCCGGCTTCGGCCATGTTGGCGCAGGCGGCGTCGGTTCACGGGCCGTTCTGGAAGTCCGCTCCCATGATGTTCCCTTCATCGTCGAACACGGCCAGACCATCGGCCGTCTGGTCTATGAACACATGGCGGAGCGTCCCGAGCGGCTCTATGGAGAGGGCATCGGTTCCAACTACCAGGGTCAGGCCCTGAAGCTTTCCAAGCATTTCAGGATGTCCGCCTGAGTTCCCATGGCACTCAAGACGATCCACCGCGAATTCGAAGGCTTTCTGGAAGACCGGAAATCCCGTTTTCTGGCACATCTCGTTCCGGTGGAGATGTTCGAGCAGCGGCTTGAAGAGCTTCGCAAGGAGCACAGGAAAGCCGCGCATGTCGTCACCGCGCATCGGCGTCTTCTGGAGGACGACCGGATAGAGGAAAGCGGCAAGGACGACGGCGAACCGGCGGGCACCTCCGGCATGCCGACACTGCGGGTGCTGCAGGGCGCGGAGCTGATCAACTGCGCCGTCCTGATCGTGCGCTATTTCGGCGGAACAAAACTCGGCGGCGGCGGCCTCGCCCGCGCCTATTCTGGGGCAGCGCAGGACGCGATCAACAGCGCGGAACTGGTGCCGTTTCAGAAGATCCTGACCAGACAGATCAGCGCCGATTTCGCTTCAGGTTCCGAGCTGGAACGACGGATCGAACACTTGGGGCTGAGCGTGGTTTCACGCGACTTCAACGTAGACGGCGTGACGCTGACGGTTGAAGGTCCGGAGGGTGCGCTGGCGGAGCTTTAGAGCATATCGCGTTCAAGCGGATTCATGTTTTCAGAAAGACGCCCGAGGCAGCGTTTGCGCAGCAAATGCGTTCGGGCGGTTTTCTGAATTCAACTTAACGCGACATGCTTTAGACTGTTGCTCCCGGGTTCCCTTCCCCCTTGTGGGGAAGGGTTAGGGATGGGGGTGAATCGCAAAGCGGTAGATTGGTCGTGGTCTCAAGGCCGGGAAAAATACCCCCACCCCCATCCCCTCCCCACAAGGGGGAGGGGAGCTGACCCGCCGAAAGACTTCGGGAAAGCGCGCCCCTGCACGTTTCGTTCAGCCCTTCGCTTTGCCCACCTCATTTCGCAACACCTTCACCTCGTCCCTGAGCGCCCTGACTTCTGCCAGGATCAGCCCCGTATCGTCATGGATGGCCTGACGGTTGGCGTCCGCCTCGGCGTCATGCTCTTCCTGCATGGCGGAGACGATGATGCCGATGAAAAGGTTCAGCACCGTGAAGGCGGTGCACAGGATGAAGGGCACGAAGAACAGCCAGGACCAGGGGAACGCTTCCATCACCGGCCGCACGATTCCCATGGACCAGCTCTCCAGCGTCATGATCTGGAAGAGTGTGTAGAGCGAGGCGCCGATGTTGCCGAACCACTCCGGAAACGCCGCGCCGTAGAGCTTAGTCGCCATGACGGCAAAGACATAAAACACCAGCGCCATCAGCACCATGATCGACCCCATGCCGGGCAGCGCGGCGATGAGGCCGCCGATGACGCGGCGCAGGGACGGCACGACGGAAATGAGGCGCAGTGCCCTGAGGATACGCAGGGACCTGAGGACGGCAAAGGCGCCGCTGGCCGGCAACAGGGCAATGGCAACGATGGTGAAATCGAAAACGCTCCACGGGTCCCTGAAGAACTTCAGGCCGTGGGCATAAAGCCTCAAGGCAAGTTCGATCACGAAAATGCCGAGGATCAGCCGATCCAGGAAAAGCAGCGTGCCGCCGATGTCCCGCATCATGGCCGGACTGGTTTCCAGCCCGAGCGTCACCGCGTTCAGAACGATGATGGCGATGATGCCGTATTCCCAATTGCGCGAAGAGACCAGCGCGCTGACTTGATTTCGCATTTACCTGCCCTGGATTGTGACCCTTAATCTGCGCCGAAGCGCCGGGCGGAAGATGGCGTTTCCGGCGCTGCAGTGCAAGATCCAGCCGGGCTAAAAGCCCGCTTGACAGTTTGGGCAAGTCAGAGCAGAAAGCTCGAGGTTCTCGGCGGGTGTAGCTCAATGGTAGAGCAGAAGCTTCCCAAGCTTAAGACGAGGGTTCGATTCCCTTCACCCGCTCCAGATTTTTTCCGCCCGACCGACAAGCCAGCCAATCGAACACGCCCTTCTCAGGCTCAGCGCAGCGTTTCTCCGACGCGGTCCGGCGCGGGCAAATCGCTGCGTGAGAGGCCGATGTCGTCCAGCAGGTAGTCCGGCATTTCGGACAGTATTTTCATGTCCCGTCGATGACGCAACCGGCGCAGCAGGTCGCTGATGAAGCGAGTGAACAGGTCTGAGCGCTGCGGCTGAACAATCGGGGAGGCAATCGCATCATCTCTCATCTTGCTTGCTCCAATTGAAATTCGATGCAGCAAGCTTACGAAGCAGCGTCGCGTGTGATGCGCAAAGTTCAAGAGATCATGCGTATTTCTCGCAAATTTTCCCACCTGGTGATAAAATTCCGCAAAACGGCACTCAAGACGATATGAACGGCGCGCAACATGGAACATCTCGATGAATTCGACCATCGGCTTTTGAGCCTGTTGCGCAGCGACAGCCGCCGGACCGGCAAGCAGCTCTCAGAGAAAGTCGGTCTTTCCCCGGCCGCTTGTCTGCGCCGGGTGCAGCGTCTGCGCGAAATCGGGGCTATCGAGAAGGAAGTCGCGATCATCTCGCCCGAGGTGGCCGGAGCCTCCGTCACCCTGCTGGTGATGCTGGTGCTGACACGCGGGCAGCCGGAGAAGGCCGCTCAGTTGCGGCGCGATCTTTTGAAACTCCCCCAGGTCCAGAAGATCTATCACGTGACCGGCAACGCCGATCTGGTGCTGACAATGCAATGCGCTTCCATGGAAGCCTATTCCAACTTCACCGAAGCGCATTTCTACTCCGACGAGATCAAGGGCTTCGACACGATCGTGGTTCTGCGATCATATGACCCCGAGCCGGAATGATTTTTCCACGAGGAAAGCAGCCTAGGCCACTTTCTTACTCCGGATCATGTCCGCCGCCTTCTCCGCGATCATCACCACCGGTGAGGCCGTGTTGCCCGAGACGATCTTCGGCATGACCGAGGCGTCGATGACGCGCAGACCGTCCAGGCCGCGCACGCGCAACTCGGGATCGACCACGGCCTTGCCGTCCGCGCCCATGCGGCAGGTGCCGACCGGGTGGAAGATGGTCGTTGCGATGTCGCCGACCTTCGCCAGCAGATCCTCTTCGCTGTCGACCGCCGGACCGGGCAGGATCTCTTCCGGCTGAAAGGGCTCCAGGGCACGGGCGGTCATGATCCGGCGGGCCTGGCGCACGGATGTGACCGCGACCTGACGGTCCTTTTCGGCTGAAAGGTAATTCAGACGGATATCGGGTTGCTGCGACACGTCCAGGCTCTGGATGTGGACCGAGCCAGTACTTTCCGGGCGCAGGTTGCAGACCGACACGGTGATGGCCGGGAAGCTGTGCAACGGGTCGCCGAGCTTGTCGGTGGAGAGCGGCTGGACGTGATACTCGAGATCCGGCATGTCCAGCGACGGGTCGGATTTCGTGAACATGCCGAACTGGCTCGGCGCCATGGCCATCGGGCCGGAGCGGGTCAATCCGTATTGCAGCGCGATCGCCGCCTTGCCGAAAAGGCTGTTGGCCATCGTGTTCAGCGTTTTGGTGTTCTGGACCTTGTAGACGGTGCGGATCTGCAGATGATCCTGCAGGTTGCCGCCGACATCGGGGCTCTCGTGGCGCAGCCCGATGCCGTGACCGGTCAGAACCTCGCCGTTACCGATGCCGGAAAGCTCCAGGATCTTGGGCGAGTTGATCGCGCCGGCTGCCAGCAGAACCTCGCGCTCCGCCCTCACTGTCACGTCCCGGCCCTTGTGGGAGAACGCCACGCCGACGGCGCGCTTGCCCTCAAGCAGGATGGATTTCGTTTCCGCGTGGGTGATCAGTCGAAGGTTCGGGCGCTTCAGGGCGGGACGCAGGAAGCCCTTGGCAGTGTTCCAGCGCACGCCGCCCTTCTGGTTAACCTCGAAGAAGCCGCTGCCTTCATTGTTGCCGTCATTGAAGTCCGCGCGCGGTTCGACACCGAACTCCCGCGCGCCCTCCTGAACCGCTTTGAGAATGTCCCAGGTGAGCCGCTGTTTGGCGACCTTCCACTCACCGCCACCGCCATGCAGGGCAGTGGTGCCGGCATGGTGATCTTCGGACTTCAGGAAATAGGGGAGAACATCGTCCCAGGCCCAGCCGACATTGCCGAGCTGGCGCCAGTGATCGTAGTCGGCGGCCTGCCCGCGCATGTAGATCATGCCGTTGACGGAGGTGCAGCCGCCAAGGACCTTGCCGCGCGGATAGACAAGGCTGCGCCCGTTCAGCCCCGGTTCTGCGGCGGTCTTCATCATCCAGTCGGTGCGCGGATTGCCGATGCAATAAAGATAACCGACCGGAATATGGACCCAGTGGTAATTGTCCGAGCCGCCGGCCTCCAGAAGAAGAACCCGCACGGCGGGATCCTCCGTCAGCCGGTTGGCCAGAACGCAGCCGGCAGTGCCCGCGCCGACGATGACATAATCGTAGGTTCCCTCCAGAGCATTCTGCCCGTTCATCCCGTCTCGCTCCCAAATTCCGCTGAAGGGAACATGACCCTTCCCGGTCCCATGTTCCCGCTTCCCTGTTCCGCACATCCGAAGCACTCGGCGGCAGCCTGGTCCCATGCATATCGGTAAAATCGTTCTTCCGCCATTCAGCGTAAAAGCTTAAACCGGCGTGCTCCGATTTGCAGACGCCAGAAGTTCCGGGCTGACAAAAGGGCCGGTGTCGCGATAATCTGCTTTTGCGATTCCCCGGCTGCCGATGGCGGCACGCCGATTTCCAATTTCGTCCCAGGACCGCCGTGTGATTTCAGCAATGTCCTTCGCCCGATTGTGCCGGTCCCTCGTCAGACCTCTTGTCGCCGGTGCGGTGGTTGTCACCTGCTGCGCGGCCCTGTTGCCCGGCATGGCCCTGGCGCAGGATACGCAGGTCCGTGTGCCTAATTTCTGGGACCCCAAGGCTGTCCACGATCGGCCGGCCGCTATTCCCGACAAGATCCAGTTTCTGGCGACAGACGACTATCCGCCCTTTGTCTTCCGCGATCCGCAAGGGCGGCTGACCGGTTTCAATGTCGATCTGGCGCGGGCGCTCTGCCAGGAACTCGGCAGTTCGTGCTCGCTCAGGATCAAGGATTTCGAGGTTCTGCTGCCGGCTCTCGAGGAGGAGGAAGGCGATGCCATCATTTCCGGCCTTTCCCGCAGCCTGCCGTCAACGCGGCGTCTGAACTTCACCGATGACTATCTGAAACTGCCCGCGCGCTTCGTGGTACCGAAGGATCAGACCGGGACGTTCGATGAGCAGAAGCTCGCGGGCAAGACCATCGCCGTTGAAACCGGCTCGCGCTATGAGGCGTTCGTGACGCGTTTCTGGCCCGAGGCGAATGTCCTCAGCCTTGAAAGCGAGGCCGCTGCGCGCGAGGCTGTCAGGACCGGAGAGGCCGATGCGCATTTCGGCGACGGCCTCAGCCTGTCCTTCTGGCTGCCGAGCGCGGCGGCCGAAGGCTGCTGCACGTTTGCGGGCGGCCCCTGGCTGGAAGCGGGATATTTCGACCAGGGCATGGCGATCGTCACCCGACAGAGCGATCCGGAACGCGCCGCAGCGCTCAACTACGCCCTGCGCCAGCTTCACCAGAAGGGTGTCTACCGGGAGCTTTACCTGCGCTATTTTCCACTGAGTTTTTATTGATCCCTGTCGGTGGACCGGCGTCTCGCATTCTCGAAGAACGGAATGGACAGGCTGAACAGGAAAGAATGGGCTTTCGGCGTCAAAGCGGGGCCGAGACCGATCTCCATGCCGTCATGGCCTTTTTCCGGCTGATCCACATAGGTTCCGAACAGACGGTCCCAGAAGGATAGATAGAAGCCGTAGTTGCTGTCGGTTTCGCGCCGGTAGACGGAATGATGCACCCGGTGCATATCGGGTGTCACGATCACGTAGCGCAGCAGCCGGTCCGCCCACAACGGGATGCGCAGATTGGCGTGGCTGAAGATGGCCGAACCGTTGAGCACGATCTCGAAGATCAGCACCGCTTCCACCGGGCCGCCGAGGGCGGCGATCACCAGTCCCTTCCAGATGAAGGACAACAGGATCTCGATGGGATGGAATCTCAGCGCCGTGGTCGCGTCGACTTCGCTGTCGGCATGATGCACCCGGTGTATCCGCCAGAAGAGCGGGATCTTGTGCGACATCAGATGCTGAAACCACACGGCCAGATCAAGCGCCAGGAAGGTGAGCAGTCCGGCGAGCAGTCCCGACCAGCCAAGCAGGGGAAACAGACCCCAGCCCTTCTCCACGACCAGAAGCGCCAGACCGACGCCGCCGATCGGAAAAATCAGCCGCACCACGAGAGCATCGAGGAGAATAAGACCCCAGTTGGTGGGCCAGCGCTTCAGGCGGCCGGATGTCCTCTTCCGTCTCGGCAAGCCGGCCTCCAGCAGCGCCATCAGCAGGAAGATGCCGGCAAAACACGCCATGCGAAGCTGATTGATATCTATCTGGTCAAACATTCCGTTCTTTCAGCCTTTCAAAGCAAACCGGCTTGCCAGGTCCGGTATGGCTCTATAGGTCGGGAGCATAGTCTTCTATACACCTCTTGCCTCTGCGACAGATCACATCACCATGAGCACCCTTGTCTGGACCCGCCCTGAAACGCCGCCCGCTGCAACGCTGCTTCTGGCCCATGGGGCCGGCGCGCCGATGGATTCCGCTTTCATGAACAAGCTGGCGGCGGCGCTTGCGGCGGAAGGCATTGCTGCCGTCCGGTTCGAATTCGCCTATATGGCCGGTCGCCGCACGGGCGGATCCAAGAAGCCGCCGCCGCGCGCGGAAAAGCTGATCGGCGAATTCCAGACCGCCCTTCAGGCCGTAATGACGGAAACGGACGGGCCGTTGCTGATCGGAGGCAAATCCATGGGCGGGCGCGTTGCCGCCATGCTGGGCGGCGGAGCCTCCCTGCCCGGCCGCGTGGCCGGTGTCTGCTGTTTCGGCTATCCGTTTCACCCGACCGGCAAAGCGGACGCCGAGTGGCGGCTCCCGCCGCTGGAGGACGCCAAGCGCCCTGTGCTGATCCTGCAAGGCGACCGCGACCCATTCGGTTCAAAAACCGAGCTCGATGAGGTCACCCTACCCGCACATGTCCGGCTGACCTATCTTGAAGACGGCAACCACGACTTCGGTCCGCGCGGCAGATCCCCGGCGACGCTCGACGGGAATATCACTGCCGCCGCCAAGGCCACAGCCACCTTCGCGCAAACGCTTTGAGGCCGGAGCGATCTACTCCGCCGGTGTGAGCGCGCGGCCGTTCGAAGAATGGCCCGGTGCCCGCCGCATGCGGATAAGGGATCCCAGATCGTCGCCGATCTTGATCAGGGCCGGCACCAGCACCAGAACGAGCGCTGTTGCCGAGCCAAGACCGAATACGATCGTGATGGCCATGGGCAGGAGGAACTGCGCCTGAAGGCTGGTTTCGAACATCAGCGGCAGCAGGCCGCCGATGGTCGTGAGCGAGGTGAGCAGCACGGCTCTCAACCGGTCGCAACTGGACCCGATGGCCGCCGTTTCCAGGTTTTCACCGGTGGCCCTGCGCTCTTCGAAACGCGCCACAAGGATGATGGAATTGTTGACCAGGATTCCGGCGAGCCCCAGCAGTCCGATCAGGCTGAGAATGGTCAGGTTATAGCCCATCAGATAGTGGCCGACGATTGCTCCGACGATTCCGAACGGAATGATGGACATCACCACGATCGGGCGCGCGTAGCTCGCGAAGATCGCCGCCAGGATGATGTAGATCCCGGCCACTGCCATCAGAACCCCGGTCAGGAGTTCGGAAAAGGCGTTGGACTGTTCCTCCGCCCGGCCAGCGAAGGAATAGTCGAGGCCATAGCGCTCTGCGAGGTCGGGCAGGAATTGGCTGTCCAGCTCCGCGATGATGCGGTTGTTGGAGGTGACGGTACTGTCGACATCCGCGACGACGGTCACCACCGTCTGGCCGTCCCGCCGCAGCACCACCGAAAAGCCCTGTGCGTCCGTCAGGTCGACCACCTCGGTCAAGGGCACGAAGTCTCCCGCAGTCGTTTTCAGTGAAAGCTGGCGCAGTGCGGCGGTTCCGTCCTGGTCGAACACCTGTTTCACCCGGACAGCGACTTCCTCGTCCCCTTCGGCAAAGCGCTGGGCAATGCTGCCTTCAAAGGCGTTGCGGATCTGCCGGGCGGCACTTTCGACCGTGAAGCCGAGCGCGCGCCCGCGCGGGGTCAGTTCCACCACCAACTCGGGTTTTCCGTACGGCAGGTCGTCTTCCACGGCGCTTGTGCCGGGAAAGCCGGAAAGTTCCTGCTGCAGCTCCTGCGCCGCGGCTTTCAGGTCCTTCAGAGGCGCGCCGGACAGCCGGATGTCGAGGTCGCGGCCAGGAGGACCGCCCCGGCGTTCGGCAATCGCGATCCGCGAGGTGCCGGGAATCGGCGGCACGGCCGCCTGCCACGCCCGGACGATTTCCGGCGTCCTGATCGTGCGCTCCTCCGAAAGCGTGAGCTGCACGCTGATATTGGCGACATTGTCTCCGCTGGTGTTGCCTGCGGAGCCGAGCGTTGCATAGGTGGCGAGCACCAGTTTCTGGTCACTTCCCTCAGTAAGGCTGTCCTCAGCCTCTGTCAGCGCGTCTTCGATCCGCAGGATGGCGGCGATGGCCTGGTCCTCGGGGATACCGGCGTGGAAAAAGATCGACGCTGTCAGGTTTTCCGCTTCGGGAGAAGGAAAGAAGGTAAAGCCGACCCGACCGCCGCGCACCAGGCCGACCGCAAGGATCATGGCGGCAATCGCGAAAGCGAGCGTCACATAGCGCCAGCGCACCGCTACGGCAACCAGAGCCCGGAACGGATAATCCCGCATCCAGTCGAAGCCTGCGTCGAAGCCGCGCCGGAACCATCCGGGCTGATCGTCCGTATCCTTTGCCTGACGGCCGCGGCGCAGCGCCAGCAGGAGGGTTTCGACGGCAAGCGCCATCAGGAAGCAGGCAACAACGACGACAAGTTCGAAGACAAAGGTGCCGGCGGTGTCCTTCAGGCTGCGCAGCGGATCGTCGATCAGGTCGAGATAGGGCGGCACGGACATGTCCGGCTGCGCGACAAGCGCGCTCAGGAAAAACGCGGGGGCGCCGGCGATGATGACCACCCGCCACCAGTTCCAGGCAGGCTTTCTGGAAAGCGCATGGGACAGATGTCCGGGCAGGACAAGAAAGCACTCGACCAGCGACGCGATCACCACCGCCACAACCACAATCGGAAGCGTGCCCATGATCTGGCCGAGAACATCGCCCACAAGCAGGATCGGCAGGAAGGCGGCGATTGTCGTCAGGCTCGCGGCAAAGATCGGCGCCAGCATGGTGGTGGCCCCGTTGACCGCAGCGTCCTGCGGCGTGTCGCCGAGGCTCTGCCGGGTTGCCGTATGCTCTCCGACCACGATCGCATCATCGACGATCACGCCAAGCATCATGATCAGCGCAAACAGGGAGATCATGTTGATGCTCTCGCCCATGAGCCACATTATGCCGAGCGTTGCCATCATCGCGACCGGAATACCGGCAGCGACCCAGAGCGCGATCCGGGCGTTCAGGAACAGAAAGAGGATGGCGACGACCAGAACAAGCCCGGAAAGACCGTTCTCCACGAGAAGGGAAATACGCCCCTTCACGGCATCCGCGCTCACGTCGTATTTCAGGATCTCGAGCGTCCGGGGCAATTGCGGGGTGATTTCGGCCAGATAGCTATCAACGATCGCCGCCGCCTTCAGCGTGTCGGTTTTCTCCGCCCGCAGGATCTTCATTTCAACGGCCCGCGTTCCGCCCGAAAACCCCTGCTTTTCGCTGGAGTCGAAATCACGGACCACGGTGCCGATGTCCTTGACGAGCGTCTTTTCGCCGGATGTGAAGGACTTGACCTCCACCCGCCCGACCGCTTCGGGAGATCTGGCTTCGGACAGGGCGCGGATCTGCCGTTCCACGGCGCCGTCGAGATTTCCGGCCGGCAGGTCGGTGGTGTTGCCCGCGATCTGGCTGGAAATGTCGGAAACTGTCAGATCCAGACGGTGGAGTTCCCGCTCGGGGATCTCCACCAGATATTCGGGCGACCGGTAGCCATAGAGCTCGACCTTGTCGATGCCGCGCGCCAGCAGATCATCGCGCATCTGGCGGGCAAAGATCTTGAGCGCCTGCTCCGAATAGGGGCCGCGCAGGGCAAGGGTCGCGACACTGTCGGTAAAAGTCGATGCGGAGACCACTGGTGTTTCACTGTCGACCGGCAGGGTCGTCACGCCGGACACGGCCTGTTCCACGTCGGACAGCGCCTGCTGCATATTGGTGCCTTCGACGAATTCCATCTGCACCGACGCAGCGCCTTCCCGGCCATAGGAGACGATCTCGTCCAGTCCGTCGATGAAACGCAGTTCCGGTTCGACCACCTCGAGGATGTTCGCGGTCACGTCTTCCGCGCTTGCTCCCGACCAGGTGATGGAGACGGTAATCCGGTCTGTCTTGACGGTTGGAAAGAACTGCGTGTTCAGCTTGGCAAGGCCATAGGCCCCGAACAGCACCATGACGGCCATGATCAGGTTGGCCGCATTCGAGTGGCGGACGATCTGTTCCAGAATGCCGCGGTTTGTTTCACCTATCGCCATGACCTGCTCCGTTAGCCGCCCTGGCTGGTATTGCCGCCGGCGGCAAGCGGAGCCCTCGTATCCGGTGCCTCTTCAGCGGCATCGACATCGTTCACGAGCAGGCCGCTGCCCGCCTCCGGAATGCGTGTCGCCAGAAGCGTCTCGCCGTCCTCGAGCGCGCCTTCCACGAGAATGTAGCCGTCATCGATTGCCAGAGACGTCACTTCGCGCGGCTCAAGACGGCTGTCGCGGACCACGTAGACTGTCCCTTCGCCGTAAAATGCCGTTTCCGGAACGCGGAAGCTGTCCCGGTAGGTCCGGTCCGACAGCGTCACCTCGACGAAAGCACCGGGGCGAAGAGGAGTGTCGACCGCCGAGTTGTCGATTGACGCGATGAGGTCGACGCCTCCGCGCGTGCTGGCGACATCCGCCCCAATGCGCGTGACTGTTGCCGGGTAGGTCACAGGCTGGTTGCCGAGATACCAGGTGACCTCTACCGGACGCCCGACGAGCGTACCGCTTTCTGCCAGCAGGCGGCCATACTGGTTGTCCGAGAGCGTGAACCGGACCTCGAACGCGTCACTGCCGTAAAGCGAGACGACCGCATCGTTGACGCCGACGAGCCGGCCGAGTTCGGCGGCTTCGGAGCGTACGATGGCGTCGAACGGCGCTCTCAGAACCGTGTTTTCCAGCTGGCGCTGCGCATTTTCAAGCCGCCACTCGAGACGCTTGATGGCGGCGTTCTGCTGAACGACCTTGGCGTTTTCAAGGGTCAGAGAATTCTCTGCCTGCTCCAGTGTCTGCTGCCGCTGGGAGACGAGCAGCTTGCGGTCGTCGAGCGTCTGCTCGGTCACCGTGCCCCTGCCCTGCAGATCCTCGGCCCGCTGCAGGTCCTTGCGGGCAAATTCCAGCTGTTCCTTCGCACGCAGCACGTTGCCGGTTTCCAGCTTGACCCGGCCTTCGCTTTCGACGAGCGCCGCCTGGGCTTCGGCAAGATTGGCCTGCGCCTCCGTCACCGCGCCTTCGTAGTCGAAGCGGTCGATGGCAACGAGAAGCTCGCCCTTGGAGACGGCGCCACCGGCCTTCAGGTTCGGATGCACCTCGACCACTTCGCCGGCGACGAGGGAACGCAGCTCAACCTCCCGCCCGGCGGCCGTCTCGCCATAGACGCTGATTTGCGGCGCGTGGTCGCCGCGCGCGAGCGTCACGGTTTCCACGGCGTAGCTTTTTTCCTGGACAGGCTGCTTGGGAAGTTCGGAGCGGGTGGCGACGAGAAGGTTCATTCCCTTGACCGCACCGAACAGAATGGCGAGTGCCAGAACGGCCTGCAGGACGGCCTTCATCACCAGCGCGGTCCGCCGAGAGCGCCTTCGCCCACGCGGTTCCGCCGGCGGTATCACTTCGGAAACGGACCGCTTCCCGGGTTCTGATTGTAACGACTGCAACATCTGCGGCTCACCAGGAACATGAAGAAATGATCTTGTTTGCACACGGAACAGATTTGTTTCGCAGCGCAATATTCAAGTCCGGCTTACCGCCGAAGGCAGCCATTTACATGCGAAAAAGTGTAACAAAACGTGTCTGGTGGCCCTTCAGCGGCTGCGCTCAGCCGTCGAAAGTGTATCTGGTGTTACAGAATTCGCAGGTCACAACGATCTTGCCACCGACCGTTACCTGGCGGATTTCCTCGGCGCTGAAATTGGCCAGCACGCTCTCGATCTTTTCCCGCGAACAGCGGCATTTGTCGGCGAGCGGCTGTGGCTCGTAGAGACGCACTCCGCGTTCATGGAAGAGGCGGAACAGCAGCATTTCCACGCTGACTTCCGGATCCGTCAGTTCGACATCCTTGACCGTATCGACCAGCGCCTTGGCTTCCACCCAGGCGTCGTCTTCCTCGATCTCATGCGCGTCCGTCCCCTCCGGGGCATCGCCCGGATGGATATCGGCCTGTCGCATGCGTTCCGGCGCTTCCGGCAGAAACTGGATGAGGATACCGCCCGCTGTCCAGGTCCTGGCGTGCCCTTCTCCCTCCTGACGGGTGAAGAGTTCTCCAACGCCCAGACGTACTTCCGTCGGGATCTGCTCGGAGCGTTCGAAATACCGGCGTGCAACGACTTCCAGGGACACGCCGTCCAGCTCCACCAGACCCTGGTAGCGCTGCATGTGCTTGCCCTGGTCGATGGTCATGGCGAGATGACCGTGGCCGAGCAATTCCTCGGGCGTGGCCGTACCGGCTTCCACCAGCGCATCGACCCGTTCGGCATCGAAAGTCGCGCAGGCGCGGACCGCGTCCGGCGAGGCAAAATCCACCACCAGCATGGAAACGGGCCCATCGGTCTGGGTCTGGAGCGTAAAGCGACCATCGAACTTGAGCGAGGTTCCAAGCAGGCTGGTCAGAACCATCGCCTCGGCCAGCAGGCGCGAGACGGGTTCGGGATAGTCATGACGGGCCAGAATGGTTTCCAGGACGGGACCGAGCGCCACGGCGCGGCCGCGCACATCCAGTCCTTCCACGGCAAAGGGCCGGACAGCGTCCAGCCCTGCAGGCATGATGCCCAGTTCATCGAGATTAAGTGCCACTTTGGCCTTGCCTTAAACTGCGCCGAAACACCAGGCCAGAATGCCTTTCTGGGCATGGAGCCGGTTTTCGGCCTCATCGAACACAACGGAATTGGGACCGTCCATGACTTCCGAGGTGACTTCCTCGCCCCGATGGGCCGGCAGGCAGTGCATGAACAGCGCGTCCTTGTTTGCCTCGTCCATCAATCGCTTGTTCACCTGATAGGCGCCGAGAAGGTTGTGACGCGTCTCGCTGTCATCGTCCCCCATGGACACCCAACAGTCGGTAACGACACAATCGGTCCCCTTGACTGCCTCATATGGGTCTGACGTGACGAGAATGGAACCACCCTTTTTCCGGGCGGCGTCGATCAGCTCACTCGGCGGCGCCAACTCCTCCGGGGTCGCGATGCGCAGCTCGAAGTCGAAGCGGGGCGCGGCATGGATCCACGACGCCAGCACGTTGTTGCTGTCTCCGGTCCAGGCAATGCTGCGGCCCTTCACCGATCCGCGGTGCTCCTCGAAGGTCATCAGATCCGCCATGATCTGGCAGGGATGCGAGACCTTGGTCAGCCCGTTGATCACCGGTACCGTCGCGTTCTCAGCAAGTTCGCGCAATTCGTTGTGATCGAGAATCCGGATCATGATTGCATCGACGAAGCGCGAGAGAACGCGCGCCGTGTCGCCAATGGTCTCGCCGCGTCCGAGCTGCATTTCAGCACCGGTCAGCATCAGGGTTTCACCGCCAAGCTCGCGCATGCCGATATCGAAGGAGATCCGGGTTCGCGTGGACGGCTGTTCGAAAATCATGGCGAGCACCTTGCCGGCCAGCGGCCCTTCGCCCCGGCGAACGCCGTTGCGCGTGGCCTTGATCTTCTTTCCCGTTTCCAGGATGGCGCGCAGCTCGTCGCTTTCGATTTCCGTCAGATCCAGAAAATTCCGGTAGGGTTGTCCGGCGGTCATTCGGCCGCTCCTTCCACCAATTTCGCCTCGATTGCACAAGCGGCCTTGTCCAGGCGCTCGACGGCAATGGCAATTTCGTCTTCACTCATGGTCAGCGGCGGCATGATGCGCACCACGTTGTCGCCAGCCGGAACGGCCAGCAATCCGGCTTCGCGGGCTGCCGCGACATAGTCGCCGGCGGGAACAGCGCACTTCAGGCCCAGCATCAGGCCGGTACCGCGCACTTCGTCCAGAACCTTCGGATGCCCATCCACCAGTCCGGCCAGCTTCTGCTTGAAGCTCAGGCCCTTGCGGCTGACCTCCTCCAGAAACCCATCCTCGAGCACGACGTCGAGGATGGCATTGCCGACAGCCATGGCCAGCGGGTTGCCGCCGAAAGTCGTGCCGTGGGTACCGGGCGACAGGGCCCGGGCCGTTTCGGCCGTTGCCAGACAGGCGCCCATCGGAAAGCCGCCGCCGATGCCCTTGGCAATCGCCATCAGGTCGGGTTCGACACCGGTCCACTGGTGAGCGAACAGCCTGCCGGTCCGTCCAACGCCGGTCTGGATCTCGTCGAAGATCAGCAGGATGCCGTTCTCGTCGCAGATCCTGCGCAAGGCACGCAAGAAGTCGGTCTGGATTTCCCGGATGCCGCCCTCGCCCTGGATGGGTTCGATCGCGATCGCCGCCGTCTGCGGTCCGATCACGGCCTTGAGCGCATCCAGATCACCGACCGGCACCTGGTCGAAACCGGGCGCCTTGGGGCCGAAGCCTTCCAGATATTTCGCCTGGCCACCGGCCGCGATGGTTCCCAGCGTCCGGCCGTGGAAGGCACCTTCGAACGTCACGATATGGAAGCGGTCCGGCTGTCCGTTGTCATAGTGAAAGCGGCGCGCGCATTTGATGGCAGCTTCCATCGCCTCGGCGCCGGAATTCACGAACAGGACCTTGTCGGCGAATGTCGCCGCGCACAGCCGCTGGGCCAGCCGTTCGCCCTCCGGCGTCTGGTGCAGGTTGGAAACGTGCCAGAGTTTGGCTGCCTGGTCCTGCAGCGCCTTGACCAGATGCGGATGGCTGTGCCCGAGTGAATTGACGGCAATACCGGAACCGCAGTCGAGAAATCGTCGGCCGTCATTCGTTACCAGCCACACACCTTCCCCGTGATCGAAAGTCAGGTTCGATCTTGCGTAGTTTCCGAATAGTGCACTCTCGGACATAACCCCAGTTGCTCCTTTAAACGCCTCTTCCGCCTCAAGGGGTTCACACCGGTTGAGGTTTTTCCCTCGGAATCCATGCGGAAAGGCCAAAACGCAACGTGCCGCCCCGATGAGGCGGCACGCAGCGGTCTCGTTATACACTGTCCCCACCGTTGCCTGTCAATGGAAATGCCGCATCCGTCCGATATCGGGAATTTGTGAAAACTCTCAAGGACCTCGCGTTATTTGGGGAAAAGTTGCTTCATCCCCAACTGGTTTGGGCCGAATGGTTGCCTGACAAATTAACACTATTGTAACCTCTGGGCAGTCAGACGCGATATCTCGTGAGGCACATCAGCTAGAGGCACTAGATATGCCATATTAGGCACGCACATGCTGTGCCTAACACGAGGTTAATGGCCGCACGGCGGTCAAAATAAAAGGGTGCGGCAATGAGTTGGACGAACGAACGGGTTGAGCTTCTGAAGAAACTCTGGAGCGAAGGCTTGAGCGCGAGCCAGATTGCTGGCGAGCTGGGCGGTGTCACACGCAACGCCGTCATCGGTAAAGTGCACCGTCTCGGTTTGTCGGGCCGCGCCAAGACGACCTCCTCCGCTTCCAAGGCGCGCCGCGCACGGCCCAATCCGGCCCCCGGCAGCGCAGCTCCGAAAAGACCGGCCTCTCAGCCGCAGTCCGTCGGTGCAACCGCATTGAAGGCGGATTTCGAACCTGCACCGGAAGTCGAAACCAGGCCGCAGGTCGAGCCGATTGCCGAGCTGGTGCCGATTTCCCAGCGCGCGACAATCCTCACGCTGACCGAGCGCACCTGCAAATGGCCGATCGGCGATCCGTCCACGGACGACTTCTACTTCTGCGGTCGCCAGTCGGACCCGAACGCGCCTTATTGCGTGCATCACTGCAAGATCGCCTATCAGCCGGTCTCCGATCGTCGCAGCCGCAAGGTCGTGGCACAAGCCGGCTGAGCCGCCTTTCGCCAAGTCACCGATAGAACAGACGAAAACACCCTGCGTTCAGCTGAACGCAGGGTGTTTTTTTGCAGGTCAGTGAGCGCGAACCGGTCCGGACGCCCCTCGTCGCTGATACGGCTGGCTTCCTGTCCGCTCAGCCCGCCATGGAGAACTGATCGTTGAAGGCGTATCCGGCGCCGCGGACAGTGCGGATCGGGTCCCTGGCCTTGCCCTTGTTGAGCGCCTTGCGCAGCCGGCCGACATGGACATCCACCGTGCGCTCGTCGACATAGACATCGTGGCCCCAGACGCCGTCCAGGAGCTGCTCGCGCGAGAACACCCGGCCCGGCGCGGTCATCAGAAATTCCAGCAGGCGGAACTCCGTCGGACCGAGATGGATTTCCTTGGTGTTCCTGCGGACGCGATGGGTTTCCCGGTCCAGCTCGATATCGCCGGAGCGCAGCATCGAGGACACCACTTCCGGACTTGCCCGGCGCAGGATGGCCCGTACGCGTGCCATCAGCTCCGGCACGGAGAAGGGCTTGACCACGTAGTCATCCGCACCGGTGGACAGTCCGCGAATGCGTTCGGCTTCCTCGCCGCGCGCGGTGAGCATGATGACCGGCAGGCGTTCGGAATCCTCGCGCGCGCGCAGGCGGCGGCACAGTTCAATTCCCGACAGACCCGGCAACATCCAGTCCAGAAGCAGGAGATCGGGAAGACTTTCCCGCAGGCGGATTTCCGCCTCGTCCCCGCGGACACACGATTCAACCGCGTATCCTTCCGCTTCCAGATTGTATCTCAAAAGAAGGCTCAGCGGTTCTTCGTCTTCTACGATGAGCACCTTCGGCATACGTTCTCGCTCCAATTTCAGCAACCGGCGCCGTAGCGCCGGCCGGGTCATTATTCCGCGTCATTCCGCTTCAGGGCATCCTGCGTTCAGGTGAATACAGGCCGCTAGGCGGAAACGGTCGTTTCGTCATATTTCACGCGGTCTTCCGGCAACCGCTCTCCGGTCACCATGTAGTAGACGTTTTCGGCAATGTTGGTTGCATGATCGCCGATCCGTTCGATGTTCTTGGCGCAAAACAGCAGATGGACACATTGGGTAATCACCCTCGGATCCTCCATCATATAGGTCAGCAGTTCGCGGAACAGCGAGGTATAGATGGCGTCGATCTCGGCGTCGGCTTCCTGAACGCGGCGTGCCGTTTCCGCATCCTTGCGGGTATAGGCGTCAAGGACCTTCTTGAGCTGTGACAGGGTCAGCTCCGTCATGTGCTCCACACCGATCGCAAGTTTCTTCGACTGCAGGTCGCTGTCGATCGCGATCACGCGCTTGGCGACGTTCTTTGCCAGATCCCCCACCCGCTCCAGATCGTAGGAGATACGGGTTGCGGCGGTGATCTCACGCAGGTCCTGCCCCATGGGCTGGCGGCGTGCGATAATCTCGATCAGCTTGACTTCGACTTCCTGGTGAAGAGTGTCGAGGCGGGCGTCCTTTTCGATCGTTTTCTTGGCCAGTTCCAGATCCTGGGAAACCAGCGCCGACACGGCATCGGCAAAGGCTTTTTCCGCCAGGCCACCCATTTCGGCGACCTTGCCTGCCATTTCCGTCAGCTCCTCGTCATATGCCGAGACTGTATGTTCAGACATCCTGTGTCCCTTTCAGAGTTTCGGGATTCGCCTAGCCGAAGCGGCCAGTGATGTAATCCTGTGTCCGCTTGTCTTTCGGGTTGGTGAAGATATCCTGCGTCGAACCTTCCTCCACCAGAATTCCAAGGTGGAAGAACGCCGTACGCTGAGACACGCGGGCTGCCTGTTGCATGGAGTGGGTCACGATGACGATCGTGTAGTTCTCGCGCAGTTCGTCGATCAGTTCCTCGACCTTTGCGGTCGCA
This sequence comes from uncultured Roseibium sp., assembly GCF_947496995.1. GTDB lineage: Bacteria > Pseudomonadota > Alphaproteobacteria > Rhizobiales > Stappiaceae > Roseibium. The sequence continues at coordinate 1,359,974 of NZ_CANMFD010000001.1, read as the reverse complement.
ATCGGATCGAGAGCCGAGCAAGGCTCATCCATGAGGATCACTTCCGGGCTGACGGCAATCGCGCGGGCAATGCACAGGCGCTGCTGCTGGCCACCCGACATGCCGGTTCCCGGCTCATCCAGACGGTTCTTCACTTCTTCCCACAGGCCCGCCTTCTGAAGACTGGAGGCGACGATGTCGTCCAGCTGGGACTTGTTGCGGGCCATGCCGTGAATGCGCGGACCATAGGCGACGTTGTCGTAGATCGACTTTGGAAAGGGGTTCGGCTTCTGGAACACCATGCCGACCTTGGCGCGAAGCTGCACCGGGTCGACCTTGGCGTCATAGATGTCCTCGCCGTCGATCTCGATAGAGCCCTCGACCCGGCAGATATCGATGGTGTCGTTCATCCGGTTGAGGGTCCGCAGGAAGGTCGACTTGCCGCAGCCCGAAGGGCCGATGAAAGCTGTGACCGATCGCGGCTGTATTTCGATGTCGACGTCCTTTATGGCCTGGTTGTCGCCATAAAAGACCTGAACCATTTTCGCGGAAATCTTGCTTGAAGTCATGGCGCTCGCCTGTTCCAAATTCGGCATCTCGTTCATCGGATCGTTCCTTACCAGCGGCGTTCGAACCTGCGGCGCAGAATGACCGCGAGAATGTTCATGGTGAGGAGGAACACCAGCAGAACGATGATGCCACCCCAGGCTTTTTCGTAAAACGCGTAGTCCGCACGGGCAGCCCACGTGTAAATCTGTGCAGGCATTGCCGAGTTCGGCTCGATGAAGCCCGTGATAAAGCCATCGGGATACCCGCGTGCGACAAACCCGACCATGCCGATCAGCAACAGCGGAGCGGTCTCGCCGAGCGCCTGAGCCAGACCGATGATGGTCCCGGTCAGGATGCCGGGCATGGCCAGAGGCAGAACATGGTGGAAGATGGACTGCATCTTGGAGGCCCCGACCCCGAGCGCCGCGTCGCGGATGCTCGGCGGCACGGCTTTCAGCGATGCGCGGGTCGAGATGATGATCGTCGGCAACGTCATCAGCGTCAGGACAAGTCCACCCACAAGCGGCGCGGATTGCGGCAGATGCATGAACTGGATGAACACTGCGAGGCCGAGGATACCGAAGACAATCGAGGGAACCGCGGCCAGATTGGAGATGTTCACTTCGATCATGTCCGTGAACCTGTTCTGCGGCGCGAATTCCTCCAGGTAGATGGAGGCCGCGACACCGATCGGCAGCGACAGGAACAGGACCACCAGCATCATGAAAAACGACCCGATGACGGAGGCACCTATGCCCGCCCCGCCCGGATTGTCCACGCCGGAATCGGCGCCGGTGATGAAGTTCCAGTTGAAGACCGTCTTGATGATACCCGCCTCAACCAGCGCGTCGACGATGTCGAGGTCGGACTTCTCCAGGAAACGGCTGTCGGTCAGCGTCTCGCGGGTGACACGGCCGTTGGAGTATCCGTCAACCCGCGAGGAAGCCGCCAGTTCGAAGGCCGCCGGTGCGCCGAGTGCCCCCGGATTGGCCTTGAAATATTCGCGGATGGTGCCGCCGGTCTTGCCGACGATACGTTCGATGGCCGCGGCGTCGAACGGGACGCTCATGCCGCTTTCTTCGAGCTGCCCCTGAAGCGCACCGATGAAGAACTGCTCATAGGCCTTGGTCTTGAAGAGTTCCTTTTCCGCCGCGTCATATTGCTCCTGGGTGAGCGTGAACTCGACCTCGACAATCGTGCGGGTGAAAGCCGGAATTCCCTGCGAGATGATCGCCGTGGCCAGAACCACGAGGAAGAACACGCCGATAAGAACCGCACCCAGGCCGTAGAGCTTGAACCGCTTCTCCGACGCGTTGCGCTTGCGGGTCAGATCGTCGAGCGCGTAAAGCGACTTCGATTTCACCGGTTCCCCGGCCGCTGCCGGGCTTGTCTCGGGAGAAAGAGTTGTATCAGTCATCAGTCATACTGCTCCCGGTATTTGCGCACGATGTAGAGCGCAACGATATTCAGGCCAAGGGTCACCACGAAGAGCGTCATGCCCAGCGCAAAGGCGACCAGTGCCACGGGAGAGGCGAAATCCGCGTCCCCTGTCAGCTGGCTGACGATCTTTGCGGTTACGGTGGTCATGGCTTCGAAGGGATTGAGACTGAGCCGCGCGGCCGCGCCGGCCCCGAGAACCACAATCATGGTTTCACCGATGGCCCGAGAGGCCGCCAGCAGAATTGCGCCGACGATGCCCGGCAGCGCGGCAGGAAGAATGACCTGCTTCACCGTCTCGGATTTGGTCGCGCCCAGTCCGTAGGACCCGTCCCGCATGGCTTGCGGTACGGCGTTGATGATGTCGTCGGAGAGTGAACTCACGAAAGGGATCAGCATGATGCCCATGACCAGACCTGCCGTCATGACCGCAGTGCCCGCCTTCATGATACCGAGGCCGTCCTCACCGAAGACCGACAGCAGCATCGGGCCGACGGTGAGCAGGGCGAAGAGGCCGTAGACAATGGTTGGGATACCGGCAAGAATTTCGAGCATCGGCTTGGCCACCGCCCGAACCCTGGAACTGGCGTACTCGGAGAGATAGACGGCGGCGAACAGGCCGACCGGCACCGCGACTGCGAGGGCGACGAAGGAAATGTAGAACGTGCCCCACAGGAGCGGGAGAATACCCAGTTCCGACGACCCGCCGCGCCCGGAGAAGCTCGGCGACCAGGTCAGACCGAAGAAGAAGTCCATTGCCGGATAGAGCCGGAAGAATTCCACCGTGTTGAAGACCAGCGACAGGACAATGCCGAGTGTTGTCAGAACCGCGATCAGGGCGGCACTGAACAGGATGACCTGAATGCCGCGCTCGACGGTGTTGCGCGCCCTGAAGTCGGCCTTTGTTTCGCGGATGCCCCACAGCGCCCCGGCGATTGCCGCAAGCAGCACGACAATCGACATGTAGAAATTGCCGGTGGAGAGCATGATCCGGTAGGACTGCGCGGCCCGCATGATGGGCTGCGTGATCTGGGAGGTAACGATCTGCCCAGCCTCCTTGAGGCGGGTGGTGATATCGGTGAAATCGGAGCGCGCGTTACGCGCGAAATCGTCGCTTATCTGCCCGGCTGCGACAGCGTTTTCGAGCCCTTCGGCGGTACGGCGCACTTCGGCCATCACCAGCCCGAGGGAGGAGCCCTCGCCAATGGTCCCTTCCGGGATCATGTCGGAAATGTTGCTGTGGATGACAAACGGCTGCACCAGCAACCAGAGAACAAGGATCAGGAAAGCCGGCACCGCAGCTTTCATCGCCACGTTTGCCCCATAATAGGAAGGAAGAGAATGCAGATCACGCATATCTCCTCCGGCGCTGGCCAGGGCACGCGCGCGCCCGACAACATAGCCAACCAGCGCGATGGCAAGCACGATCACGACGAGCCAGAACAAGGACATGTGGTTCCCCGAAAGAATTAAAAATCACGCAAATGAAAAGGGGCGGCGGGAAGCGCCGCCCCCTGATAGAGCCGAAGCCCTGTTACTTCATGGTTTCTTCAGCGGCGATGGAAGCCTGAGTCGCAGCCAGTTCAGGATCGGCAACGAGGCCGTACTGAGCCAGCGGGCCGCTCGGGCCTGCGATTTCGTCAGCGGTGAAGAACTGGGCGTATTCCTTCAGACCCGGGATCACGCCGATGTGTGCCTTCTTGACGTAGAAGAACAGCGGGCGGGAAACCGGATATTCACCGGACGCAATGGACTCCGTGTTCGGAGCCACGTCGCCCATGGTTGCGACTTTCAGCTTGTCGGTGTTGTTCTCGTAGAACGCCAGACCGAAGACGCCGATGCCGTTCGGGTTGGAGTCGATCCGCGCCAGGGTTTCGGTGTAGTCGCCGTCGATGTCGGTGGACTTGCCGTCCGTGCGAACGTCGATGCAGGCGTCTTCTGCGTCGTCTTCGGACATGCCGCTGTCGATCATGGCCTGAAGAGCGCCAGTGGCTTCACAGCCGACAGCCAGAACCTTTTCTTCGAACACTTCACGGGTGCCGTGCTTGGTGCCCGGGATGAAAGCTGCGATGCCGACGTCCGGCAGGTCAGCGTTGAATTCAGCCCAGTTGTTGTACGGGTTGTCGACGAGTTCGCCGTCCTTGAGCACCTTGGCGCCAAGAGCGTTGAAGATGTCAGCCGGCTGGAACGCGGTGAAGGCCGGGCCGTCTTTCTGGGAAGCGAAGACGATGCCATCGTAACCGATGCGGACTTCGATGATGTCTTTCACGCCAGCTTCCGCACAGGCCTTGATTTCCTTCTCGCGGATTTTGCGGGAGGCGTTTGCAACGTCGATGGTGTTTTCGCCAACACCTTCGCAGAAACGCTTCAGACCGGCGGAGGAACCGCCTGATTCGACGACAGGGATCGGGAAATCGGTGTTTTCACCGAAAGCTTCTGCAACGATAGACGCGTACGGCAGAACGGTGGAGGAACCAGCGACCTGAACCTGGTCACGAGCCTGGGCGGCACCGACGAATGCAGTGGAAGCAACAGCAACAGCAGTTGCGCTAACGAGGGTCGTAAATTTCACTTGACCACTCCCTTTGAATGTCAAGGTTTATAATGGATCACCGGGCATGGGATTGCTCGAGCGATGCCGGGACCCTAGGCCCCATGGATGAGAGTTCTATGACAGTTATTTCTCAGTTTTATGACAATTTAAGTTATTGAAAAATATGGAGAAAAATTACTTCTGATGCTTTTGTGTCGCGGAATCGACCGAATTGACGACACACGAGACCGTCCCCTGCCATCTGTTTTCTGTTGGCGAGACGCCCGGCTCCGGAACATTCCGTTTGGTAACGGGAAAGGCTCCCGTCCAGGATCTGGTTTCAGAGGGGCGTGTTCGTTGATTTGGATTCTATCGGCTGATCGGTGTCTTCAAGCGCGGGAAGTTTCACCTTGAAGGTTGCGCCCTTGCCGGGCTCGCTTTCGATGTCCAGCCTTGCCCTGTGCCGGGTGAGGATATGCTTGACGATCGCAAGGCCCAGCCCCGTGCCTTTCAAGGCCCGGCTGGATTCGACATCGATGCGGTAAAACCGCTCCGTCAGGCGCGGCAGATGCTCCGGTGAAATGCCTTCGCCGTAGTCACGCACGGACAAGACCCAGCACGGCGCATCGTCCGTGTCGTTCTGCTCCTCAAGGCTCACATCCACGTATTTACCGGCGCTGCCGTATTTCAGCGCGTTCTCGATCAGGTTTTCAATCACCTGAATGAGTTCGTCCCGGTCCCCTTTCACCCTGACGGGTGTTTCCGGTGCGTGGATGCGGATCTCGACGTCGAGGTCCACCGCAAGAGGTGTCAGAGCGTCTCTGGTATGGCGGACAATCTCGGTCAGATCCACGACGCTCGCCGGCTGGACATGGGCCTTGAGTTCGATCCGGGAGAGCGACAGGATATCGTCGATCAACCGCCGCATGCGGCCCGCCTGCTCCAGCATGATCGCCAGAAACCGGTCCTGGGCTTCCGGGTCGTTGCGTGCGGGACCCTGAATTGTCTCGATGAAGCCGGTCAGGGAGGCCAACGGCGTTCGCAGCTCATGGCTGGCGTTGGCGACGAAGTCGGTTCGCATGCGCTCGAGCCGGCGGTTTTCCGTCAGATCCTGAATGACGACCAGAATGAAGTCCGGGCGGCTTTGCATACGCTCCTGAGCGCCGGTGCCCGGCATGTAGATCGGGGCGATATGAGCCTCGAACCAGGTTTCGGTCGGCACCTTCTCTATCCAGCTGATACGTTCCGTTCCACCCGTGCTGCAGACACGGTCAAAGGCTTCCAGCAAGGATGGCGCACGCAAGGAAAAGGACAGCGGGTCACCGGGTTTCACACCGCTGTAAATCGCCTGCGCCTGTGCATTGACATAGCGGGTTATTCCGCGGCCGTCGGCCACGAAGCATGGGGTCGGCAGAGCGTCGACGGTCACCTTCATGCCGGTGCCCGGCCACATCCTGCGGATTTCCCGCTGGGTTTTCAGCTTCACCCTGCGACTGGCGGACCGGCGTGGGACCACCGCCGCCACGGCAGTCAGGGCAGCAAGGCCAGCAGCCGCGGATACAACCGGAACATCAAAGGCAATGACCGCATACCCCGCCACACAGAACGCCGTGACGAGAATCCACTTCGCCTCGCCTATCCGCGTGAGCGGAGATGCGGCGGCTTGTGCCTCGGCAATTTCTTCGAATGGCGATGGGGATTCAGTCATGGATAATTTGAGCGATTGCCTGCCAGAAAATTCCGCCACGAGGGAAAGATACTATTTCGACGTCTTACTAAAGGCGCAAGACCGGAAACAGGCAATCGGGGCGTCGGTGGATCCGTTACCTAACACAGGAAGCGTGACATCCAAACGACAGCCCGGCCATGAAGTTTCCACACCCTAACGCCGTCCGGCAGTGCGGGCGGCGTTCTGAAGATTTTCGATGATGCGAGGCCAGCCTTCGGGGCGGCACATGAAGTTCAGATACTCCGCACCGTGCTCGCCATGCCGCAGGAATTCATTGTGGACGATCTCTAATCGCGTCGCCTCCCCGGCCCCGCGGAAGTTGACCATCACCCGGCTCGCCGCGGCAGGGTCGGCGATTTCCCTGCCGTTCAGGGAGACCTGCCAGGCGAGACGGACATAGAGGGGGCTTTCGATGGAGAGCACCGTTCCCCAGATCCGGCGATGGCCCTGACCGTCGGTCTCATAACAGCTGCCTCCGGCGAAGGGTTCGATTTCCGCATCTATTTCGCCAGCGTCCGGAACGGTGAAAGGAGAGACCCACCACAGACCCGGCCTGTCGACAAACAGCGAAAACGCCTGCTCACGCGGCAGATTCAGCAAACCCTCAAAGCGGCATTCCGTTTCTTCTGCCATAGCACTCCGCCAAAATGGAATCAGATCAGGTCCAACCGGCAGTTTCCCATAGAAGGACTCCGGTTGGCAAAGCCGGGCTTCCCTACCCGATTTCAGCGTCATATAGATGACGTAGCTTAAAAAACCGACCACAGGCGAAAGAACAGGCCACATCACGGACTTGCAGGATACCACTCACGCAATTGCCGTTGCCTTGCACATTAAACGGTTTCACCTTCCACCGGTCACCACCCTCCCCATAGTTCGCGGCGCAAACACAGATGAAACACGATCGAGACTTCGACCCGAATTATGGCGCTGCCGTTGAAATCCTGCCTGGAGTGCGCCGACTGACGGTGAACAACCCCGGGCCGTTCACATTCTTTGGAACCAACACCTACCTGCTCGGCACCAGCCGACTTGCGGTCGTCGATCCCGGCCCTGCCGATGCAGCGCATGTCGAAGCCATATTGAAGGCAACGTCAGGAGCTTCCATAGAGGCCATCGTGGTGAGCCATACCCACGTCGACCATTCCCCAGCAGCCCGCATGCTCAAGGAAAGAACCGGCGCGCCGATCGTCGGCTGCGGCGTGCACAGGGCCGCCCGGGACCTCATGGAAAACGAGGTCAATCCTCTCGACGCCAGTGGCGACAGGCAATACGCACCGGACCAGCATCTGCATGAGAGCGAGGTCTTCAGCGCCGCGGGCCTGACGCTTCAGACCATCGAGACGCCGGGACATACCGCCAATCACCTGTGCTTTGCGCTTGCCGAAGAAAACCTTCTGCTTTCAGCCGACCATGTCATGAGCTGGTCGACCTCGATCGTCGCCCCGCCGGACGGCAGCATGCGCGATTACATGACCTCGATCGACAAACTCCTGAACCGGCCGGAACAGGTTTACCTGCCTGGACATGGCGGCGTCATTCACGATGCGCATTCCTATGTCCGGGACCTGAAGCAGCACCGGCTGAGCAGGGAGGCATCAGTCCTGCGGGAACTTGCCGGCGCGCCGCAGACAATTCCGCAGATCGTCGCCAGGCTCTATGCGGATGTGGACCCGGCCCTGCACCGCGCAGCCGGGCTGTCGGTGTTCGCCCACCTGGAAGACCTTGCCGGCCGCGGTCTGGTTTCGGCCTCGCCCGGCGTGTCGCTGACGGCCACCTTCAGTCTGCAGACCTCCTGAGGCGATGGAAGATCTGGCTGTTCACCCCTCCAGATCGGTCAGACCCAGATCATCCGCGACGGGTGCGTCCTCTTCTTCGTTGTAGGGTTTGAAGCCCGGAACCGGTGCGCTCTCGCGCGGCTCCTCCAGCGGTTCCGGCTGAAGGTCTTCCTGCGGCAGCGTACCTTCCTCGACGGACAACCGGGCAAGGTCGCCATATGTCTCGAGCAGCACCTGGTCGATTTCGGCAAAAACTGCACGGATATGGTCCGGATTGCCGGAAATATCTGTGAGCGGGGTCCGCGATCTTGCCCGCACATCCAACAGGGCTCCGACCGGATCGGGCCGGATCCGCAAGGTCACATCATGTTTCAAACCGAGGATCCGCGAGGTGCCTTCGGCCTGCAACCGCGTGGGCGCATCCAGAAGATCGGGCGGCAACTCGTCGACGATTTTCCAGTTCAAGGCCGCGAAGGCCTTCGTGCCGGCCGCATGAAGCTGAGCGGGCGCAATCCTGTATCTGCGTGACACGATATCCGGATAGACCACCGCCGGCCCGGCGTCCGCACCGGCACCGGCGGCAGCGCCCTTCGACAGGACCGGCCAGACATGTTCCAGCGCCTTGGCATTCATCCAGGCAAGAAATGGCTGTTCTTCGGATGCTGCCTGCAGTTTCAGATACGGCGGATCGACACGGTCCGTGGACAGATCGATCGTGCCCGGACGGATGACCAGCAGCCCCAGCACCAGAGCGGACGGAACAAGCGCCAGGCCGCTGAAGAAAAAGCCCCACAACGCCGCCGGGATGCCCGGCCCGCCATACGTCCAGATGCGGTAAAGCGCGGAAATGGCCAGAGCGAGCGACAGCAGCGCCACCGCCGCCGCAGCAATCAGGGACAGGACAAAGACGTCCGCGTCGATCACCCCGAACCGCTGCGCCAGCAAGGCGGTGGCTGCCACAGCCAGCCCGATTGCACCGGTTGTCCGGCTGACGGGTGCCGAGGCTGACTTGTAGGCCGCGTAGCGCTTCATTTCTTTTCCACTTGAGTCGCCCGTGATCGAACAGGGATACCGGCGTAACAATTGTTTCCTAATTTACAGGCGAATTGTCAAAATGAACGTCATTTCCACAGCCTGCTCCAGAAAAATTTGTCTTGGCGGATGACAGATCCGGTGACGCCTGGCCGGAAAGAAGCGCGGAACAGTCCTCCGGAGGGCTCAAAATTCGTCGCGCGGGACCCCGGTCGCGGCCTTGCTGCTCAAAGGGCTTGTCAGGAATCCGGATATTAAGTTAATCGGTAAAGAATTACTTACGAAAAACGTTCAATTTCTCGTCGATATCGTTACATCCTGTTATTTTTTTTGACTGGCCGGGCTTCAGCAAGAGGCGCATACTTAGCCATCCAAGTAAGAAAAAGGCCGTGCAGACAAGCTGTCTGCCCTTCGAATGCCTTATTTGGATAAGACATGCACAAGTGCCCGCAAGTTCCCCGTCAGAAAGCACCAGAATGCGGGTACTGAAAAACGGACCAGAGAAAATGTCTAAGCAAATAGCCACCCCGACCGTAAAAGCTCCGGATGGCGCCAAGCTGCTCAGTTACTACAAGCCCGTCGGCATCGCGGCACTCACCGCGGCAGCACTTTGCTGCAAGGGTGCGACGGTCAAAAAAGGCAAGTAAGCCATCTCGGGCCTGCGGTTCCTACCTGTTTTTCCGGCTCCGCAGGAACAGTTGCCGTAACCCGGTCTGTTGGGCAAACTGCCGCTGATTCCGACACCGCACGTGTCGCCGCGGAGATTAGCCCCGATGATCATTGCTTATTGCCCCTCTGTAAACGGCCTGGAGCGGATTGAACTTGCTCCCGGCGCGTCGCTGCCGACCACATCTGTCTGGATCGATCTGGTTTCTCCAACGCAGGAGGAACAGAAGGCGGCAGAGAAGCTCATGGGCGCGGAAATTCCGACGCGCGACGAGATCGCCTCGATCGAAACTTCCGAACGGCTCTATGCGGAGCCGGGTGCGGTGGTGATGACGGCGCAATTGCCGATTTTGGCACGGACAATCGATCCGACGATTTCCTCCGTCACATTCGTCCTCAACGCGAAGAGACTTGTCACGGTTCGCTACGGCGAACCGAAATCCATTCTGATCGTCTCCAGAAAGGTTCAGTCGGACCCGACCATCGCCCATCTTGGGCCGGCGGTCTTTTTCGCCATGCTGGAGGTTATCGTCGACCGCTGCGCCGACGAAATGGAATCGGCCTCCAACGAATTCGACCAACTCTCCGTCGAAGTCTTCGAGTACGGTCTCAACACCCGCAAGACCGACAGCTATCAGGTCGCCATCAAGCGTGTCGGGCGGATCGGCCTTCATGTGGCGAAGATGCACGATGTCTGCACCAGCCTGTCACGAATGCTGCTATTCCTGAGCACACATGCCAAACGGCTCGACCTGTCGGAGGACCAAGCCGCCGACTGCAAGATGTACGGCCGCGACATTCACTCCATCAAGGAACATGGCGACGCGCTGGACAGCAAACTGAACTTCCTGCTCGATGCCACGGTCGGCCTGGTGACGCTCGAGCAAAACCAGATCGCGAAGATCTTCACGGTGCTGGGGCTGATTTTCCTGCCCCCCACGCTGATTGCCTCGATTTACGGAATGAACTTCGCCAACATGCCTGAACTGCACTGGGAAAAGGGTTTCCTGTTCTCCATCAGCCTCATGCTTGTTTCCGTCATCCTGACCTTCGCGTTTTTCCGCTGGAAGCGGCTGCTTTAGGGCGTGTCGCGTTCAAACGCGGCACGCTCTCAGCTAAGGATAGAGCCGTTCTTTGGACCAGGGCTGATCGGGCGCGGTGCGGGTGAACAGGACACGGTCATGCAGGCGGAACGACCTGTCGTGCCAGAATTCGATCGAAGTCGGGGCAAGGCGCATGCCGGACCAGTGTTCGGGTCTGGGGATCTCGCCGACACCGAATTTCGCGGTGTATCTGGCGACTTCTTTTTCCAGCGCGAAGCGGCTCTCCAGAGGCCGGGACTGTTTCGAGGCCCAGGCGCCGATCCGGCTGCCGCGCGGCCGGGAGCGGTAATATTCATCCGCTTCCTCATCGGAGACCTGTGAGACCGGTCCACGGATGCGGACCTGCCGGCGCAGGGACTTCCAGTGAAAACACATGGCCGCCTTGCCGGCGGACAGAAGCTCGCGCCCCTTGGCGCTTTCGAAGTTGGTGTAAAACACGAACCCGCGCTCATCGACCTCCTTCAGAAGGACCATGCGCACGTTCGGCAGGCCCGTCTCGTCGACGGTGGCCAGCGACAGTGCGTTCGGATCGTTCGGCTCCGCGTTCTTGGCGTCCTCAAACCATTCACAAAAAAGATCAAATGGATTCTTGACCTCCGTGAAGTCACCTTTTGTTAATTCTTCGCGAGGATGTTTGAGATCTGTCATTTGTAACCTGTCGAAGGACGTGGCGGCCTCAATCGCGGCAAGAAACAGCCGGGCCCGGGAGCTGTCTGGAAGATGTTTCGTATGCGTTCATATACTGTCGGCAACATCAAGATCCAATTTTTTGTGGCGGTTCTGGTCGTCTTTGGCCAGGCACTTGGCGGTTGCAGCATGGTCTCCATGCCGATGGGCAGCAACAACAGCGATTCTCCGACCCTCCTGACAGGCTCCATCGGGTCTTCCACGGATGTCGCCTATGCCGACATCAACAGCGACGACCGCAAGATCATTGCCGAAAACCTGGATGCCATCGGACCGGAACTGGCCGCCGGCAGCACGGCGGAAGACCTCACCCTGCCCTGGTTGAATGACATCAGCGGCAATTCCGGAACCCTGTCGAAGCTCGACACGGCCACCCTTGGCGAAACCGGTTGCCTGTCCTTCGAGACCACGGCGAACACGATTGCCGGGATCAAGCTTTATTCCGGCACCGCCTGCCGCGACCTAGCGCAGAAGTTCGCCGTCACGACGCTTTCTGTCGCAGACGCTTGAAGCGGCTGGAAAACCGGCTAAAAACATGTTGTCCTTGAAACTGGGATAATACCAAAGAGTATTGATTATGACCCATCTGATGGTCCATTTGCGTCCGCCGGCCAGGCGCATCGCGTTGCGCGTCTTGTCCGATACACCGCATCGCCCTGCGACACGCGTCTGGCCGAAGAACCTCCAAACGCGGTCAGATGTGTCATAATCAATACTCTTTGGTATCAAGATCTGGATTTTTTCCTGTTTCATCCCGATATAAAGTACAAGTCCAGTCGGGCCGGACCTCGGACTACCGCACGCTTGGGAAGATGTCATCTTACCGCAGCGGATATGCGTGAGGCGGCCTCCCGGACAATCTTGGAAACCTGGTAAGACGAATGCGTGATCCCTACAGCGTTCTTGGCGTGGCGAAATCTGCCAGCGAGAGCGACATCAAGAAGGCCTTCAGAAAACTGGCCAAAAAATACCACCCGGATCAGAACAAGGACGATCCGGGGGCGCAGCAGCATTTTGCCGAGGCGAACCAGGCCTATGAAATCATCGGCGACAAGGAAAAGCGCGCCCAGTTCGACCGCGGCGAGATCGACGCGGAAGGCAAGCAGCGCTTCCAGGCGCATGGATTCGACGGCTTCGAGGGCGCCGCCGCTCCGGGCGGAGCGCGTGGCTTCAAGGCCACCGGCGGCGGCGGTAGTTTCGACGACATCCTGAACGACATCTTCGGCGGCTTCGGCGGCGGCCGGGCACGCCCCGGTCCGGGTGCTGGTGCAGGCCCGGGTCCAGGTGCCGGGTTCACCGGCGCGCGCGCCAAGGCCCCTCCGAAGACCAAAGGCCGGAATGCGGAGATCGTCGCCCGGGTATCGCTGGAAGACATGGTCAACTCCGGCAAGACCCAGGTGACGCTGCCAAGCGGCAAGACCGTCAACGTCACCTTGCCCAAGGGGGTCGAGGAAGGCGAAAAGATCCGGTTGAAAGGCCAGGGTTATCCCGGCGAGAACGGCGGACCGGCCGGTGATGTGATGGTCGAAATCCGCTTCCGGCCGCACAAGCTGTTTGAAGTGAAAGGCTCGGACCTGCATCTGGACTTGCCGCTCGCGCTTTACGAAGCCGTGCTTGGCGCCAAGGTCAGGACGCCGACGCTTTCCGGGGCGGTCAACCTGACGATCCCGGCCAATTCCTCCAGCGGCAAGATCATGCGGCTGAAAGGCAAGGGCCTGCCGACCAAGACCGGCGGCCATGGCGACCTTCTGGTCAAGCTGCAGATCGTCATGCCGCCCAACAGCGACGACGAGCTGGAAACGCTGATGAAGGCCTGGAAGGAAATCACCCCCTACCGCGCCCGCGGCCCGGAGTTCGACTGAACAGGCCTTTCGCGGTCCAACACACTTGCCGCCCCGGCCTTGAGCCGGGGCCTGCCCCCAGTGGCTCGGGGTCTCGGCTCAATGCCGGGACTGCGTGAAGGAGACCGATCTGCGAACGGCAGGGCAACCGGAGTGGACGCGACCAGTGTGAGATGCCGGGACAGACTTAAGAATTGATCCGGTTCTCCTTCCTCTCCTTCGCTCCCTGGACTTCAAACCAGACCCGCCAGCGCCGCTCTCCGTCTTCCTCACCGAGCTTTTCGAACGCCCAGTAAGAGGGGCGGTACAGGTGATCCGGAAGCGCTGTTGCCGCGTCGCCGTAAGCGAAATTGATTTGACTCTGGGTCAGATTTTGCACCTCAATTAAATTGACAGATGCCAGAAATGCAAATTGCAAAGACGCATTTCTGGCATCTGCGTCCCAGAGGTTCGCCTCTTGCAGGTTTGCGAACCTGAGGTCCGCCTCTTGCAGGTTTGCGTCCCAGAGGTTCGCCTCTTGCAGGTTTACGCCCGAGAGGTCCGCCTCTTGCAGGTTTGCGAACCTGAGGTTCGCCTCTTGCAGGTTTACGCCCGAGAGGTCCGCCTCTTGCAGGTTTGCTAACCTGAGGTTCGCCTCTTGCAGGTTTGCGTCCGAGAGGTCCGCCTCTTGCAGGTTTGCGAACCTGAGGTTCGCCTCTTGCAGGTTTGCGTCCGAGAGGTCCGCCTCTTGCAGGTTTGCTAACCTGAGGTTCGCCTCTTGCAGGTTTGCGCCCGAGAGGTCCGCCGCTTCAAGGGTCGCGTTATCCAATTGAGCCTTCTTGAAATCGGCGAAACGCAAATCCGCGCCAGGCAGGAATACCTCTCGCGCGTCGGCATTGCGGAAACTCCGGTTCTGGAAGTCCTTTGCCCTGAGCCCGTCCAGCAAGGATTTGCGGCGCTTTGCGAAAGCATCTCTCGCGTCTTGCCGCCAATCGGTTTCGGAATTGAAGTCTTTTCGCTTTTCGCCGCTATAGTGCGCCAGAAAATCCGCTTCGGCTTCCGCGCGCGGCAGCCAGCCGGACGGGCGCTCGACGAGTTCGGCGCGGTAGAGAGAAGCCGGGTAGACCCAAGGACTTTCGCCGCCGATCCGGATCCAGCCCTGCCTCCACGTCACGACTTTACCTTCCCTTACTTCCGGCGTTTCAAGGACAGTACCGGTGCGCACCATCCCCGCCCCTGCGATCAGGATGAACACCAATGCGATCAGAGCGCGGGAGACGCGATAAACGTCTTTCCAGATCCGCCCGGCGGCGGGCACGACGCTGCCACCGCGCATCCAGCGCATGAAGATGCAGAAACTGGCGGCGGCGCTGGCCAGCGACAGGCAAAAAACCGCGCCAGTCCACGAAGTCAGCCAGAGAATGTGCGGCGGAAAACTGCGCCACCAGAACAGGAACAGCACGGCCGGACCGGATACCCAGAGAAACAGCACCGCGATCAGGACCGACAGGCGTCCGCTGCTGCGCCGGGGACCGCCCGGTTTCAGGAAGATGGCCGCATCCGAAATCAGCCACGGGAACACCGCGTCGTCCAGATAGCGCCCGTCCTTCAGCTTCGGCCGCACACCGCCCAGCGCCCGCCAGAGTTTGGAAAGGTAAAGATGCAGGTAGACGTACAGCCCGAGCACGATCACCGAGCCGGCGGCAAAAAACGGCATGATCGGGACCGAAAAACCGATGACCGGCAAGGTCAGGCCGGAATCATAGGCGAAAAAATCCCTATCCTGAACGCCCGAGACCGCGATGGCCGAAAACAGCAGGGTCGCCATCAGCGCGAACCAGGTGCTGCGGGCGTTTTGCGAGACTTCCGCGATATGAGAAAGCTGCTTTTCTTCCGCCCACAAACGCGGCTTGCAGCGGCCCCACCTGGAAGTGGCGCTGTTCCGATGGTTTGCCATTCCTTGTTCGTCCCCCGATCAAATCCATCAAACCCACTGGTTGCAACCGCGTCAACACAATCCACCAGAAGGCAGACAGGCTTGCTCATTAATATAACTTGTTATATATATTGTTATATTGAAGGAGATTTGCATGGTTGAAGATGTCGTCCGCGCTCTCGGCTACGCCACGCTCGGCAGCCGGTTGAAGCGGATCGGGGAAAAGCTGCAGGCGGAGACGCAGGAGTTGACCGTGGATCTGGCGGGCACCGATCTGCCGACACCGCACAACCCGGTTATGGCGGCGCTGGACATCCACGGTCCCCTGAGCATCGGCGATCTGACGAAAGCGTTGGGGCAGAGCCAGCCGGGCGTGACGCGAATGGTCAACAGGATGAAGTCGGACGGCCTCGTCGAAGCGCAGTCCGACGACAAGGACGGACGGGTCAGCCGGATTTCGCTGACGCAGGAGGGCGAAAGGCTGGTTGCGCATCTGAAGGCAACGCTCTGGCCCGCTGCCTTTCTGGCCGTGCAGGATGCCTGCGCAGGGCTTGAAGGGCCGTTGCTGGATCAGCTTGCCCAGTTGGAAGACGCACTTGCGGACAGGCCTCTTTCCCGGCGGAAACCGGATGAACCGCTGCCCCATTGGAGCCTTTTCAGCCCGTCAGAGGAGGAAAACCGATGATCAAGCCCGTCCGGCACCAGGGCGATCGCATTTACCCGCGAAGTTGCCGCAAATACTGGTGTCACCCCGGGCGAGCGGAGCAAGACCCGGGGCCTACTCGTTTCCAGAGAGTAGGTGGATTGAATAAACTCGACCGGGAAAAATTCAACCATTTCAACAAACTGTACTGCGAGTAGGCCCCGGCCCTGCGCTTCGCTTGTCCGGGGAATCACCTGTGGAGAGTGTATTCTGCACAACCAATCAACTGTCGTGTCCGGGCATATGCGATAGCCCTGCATCCGGCACGGCCAGGCCAGGCCACATCGAAAAATGCCGAGACCCGTTGTCAAACTCCGGCCAGCAGAGGGGGCGCGGCATTTTGGACATGAGTGTTCCTAAGGGTAAAGAGCAAATGACACAGATTTTCAACCGCACCGTCTGGTCCGCTTTGACGACACGACAGAGTGCTTTCTCGCGCGGTGGCGACCTGGCCAAGAGGTTCGATCCCGCCGTCTCTCCCTTCGCGGCCACCAAAGACAATTCCCGTCCGGCGCTTGAGGCTCTCGCTGACCTGATCACCCCCGGGGAGGATCATGTTTATCTGCTGCAGGCCGAGGACATCGCCCTGCCCGATGCGCTCGAAGCGGAGGTCACGGCGCTTGGTGTCCTGATGACCGAGCGGCGTGCCGGACCGGATGCAGCGCCGGATGCCGGCATTGTCGCTCTGACCGCAAACGACATTCCGGAGATGGTTGCCCTTGCAGAGCTGACCAAGCCCGGCCCCTTCACCGCCCGGACGCCCGAACTCGGGCGGTTCTGGGGTGTGAAGCACGATGGGCGGCTGGCAGCCATGGCCGGGACCCGTTTGAATGTGACCGGCTTCACCGAGGTCAGCGGCATCTGCACCCATCCGGACTTTCGTGGGCGCGGGCTTGCCTCCACGCTTTCCCGCCATGTCGCCGGGGAAATACGGGCACGCGGCGATACGCCCTTTCTGCATGCCTATGCGGACAATCACGGCGCAATCGCGCTCTACCGGAAGCTCGGCTTTGAAATCTTCAGCGAGGTGAATGTCGCGGTTGTGCGGCGCAAACAATAACTTCGGTCTCAGGCGCAGAGATGCGCGCGACGGACCTCCACTGGCTCCACCGAAAGTGCCATCACCGGTCCTTCAGCCCGTACCACCAGTAGGCGCCCTGCAGGTAGAGTTTGCGCAGGGCCGGGAGCGGGAACTTCTTGAACGGGCGCTGCAAGGGCGACGGCAGATCCTGCGGCCGCAGCTTGCCCATGATCAGGCCGGCGACTTTCTCGCCGGATATCGACGCCATGGCGATGCCACTGCCGTGCCAGCCCATGGCGGCATAAAGGCCCGCCGCCCCCGGCACCTCGCCGACAAAAGGCGTCAGCGTGCGGGCAAGGCAGACATGTCCGTACCAGTTGAAATCCGCCTCCACATGTGCCCAGGCCGGGAACATGGTCTCGAAATCGGTGCGCGCGCGGTTCTGCATGGCCGTCAGCGCCGCGTCATTTTCAAACAGCCCGCCACGGGTTCCGAAAAGGAACCGCCCATCCGGCAGCAACCGGAAATAATGCAGAAGCGTGCGGGTGTCGGCAGCCATCATGTCCGATGTCCAGCCCTGGGCGGCCAATTCGCCTTTGGTCAACGGGCGGGTGACACGGATCGATGACATCACCGGCAGCGTGCGCCCGTGTATCCATTTGGGTACATCTTCCCGTGCGTAGCCGTTGCCCGCCAGAACCACTTTCCGGGCGCGGACAAATCCGTGTTCGGTCTCAAGGCGCCAGCGGTCGCCATCACGGCTCAGGGAGGTCACCGGCGACTTGCCGAAGATCTTGCCGCCGCTCTTGCGCACCTGGTCCGCGAGCGCCTGGACGTAGATCATCGGGTTCAGGGCAAAGCCGTAGGGCACATGCAGCCCGCCATGGAAATTCGGGCCGCCATAGCCCTCGCCCGCCAGTTCGTCCTTTGCAAGGAACCGCGCCTTGATACCGAAGGTCTTCATCAGAAAGTCGACGTCCGAGCGCAGGCCAACGGCATCTTTCGGACGATGGGCAAGGTAGATCTCGCCCTTTGAGTGACGTTCGGCGTCGACCCCCCAGCTGTCGAGCCGTTGCGCGACGAGATTGACCCCTGCCACCTGGTAGGCAACGAACCGGCGGGCCTCCTCGAGGCCGAACTTGCGCAGCAACTGATGCTCGTTGAGCTTGGTGCCGCCCATGCAGCAAAAGCCGCCGTTGCGGCCCGACGCTCCGTAGCCGACGTGTTCGGCTTCCAGAACACAGACCGAGACACCCGCCTCCGCCAGCTTCAGCGCGGCGCTCAGACCCGCGTAGCCGCCGCCAATCACGGCAACATCGAACAGCGCGTTGCCGATCAGTTGCCGGTCGGCCCGCAGCTGCGGGATGCTGGCTTCCCAGTAGCTGCCAATCGTGCGGCGCGGTTCCGATTGTGTCTGCTGCATCAGGTCATGGCCCCATGGACGAGAAGAGTACGGTGTTGAAATCGGCGCGTGCCGGCAGGGAAGGTGCCGACGACGCAGCCTCCCGTGCGCGGAGGCGATCCGGACCGGCAGGAAACGTGTCTTCCCATGTCCTTCCGATCAGCTTTGTCGAACCCGTCCCCCTCCGGCCGACATTGGTAAATTGACCTATCTTTCCTGCTCTTTCGTTGCCGCTGTAAGCGCAAATCGTTTCAAACCGTCTCGATTTCGTTGTGAGCGCCATAACCTAATTTTCCAAAGTCCCTAGGGTGTGGACCCATAAAATTGCACTTTCAGGCATCAATCCGACAAAGAAGAGCAAGGAGAAGCCTGAAGAGCCATGCTGATGCATGGGGCAAAGGCTTTGACGCGGCTCTTCGCAGCCGGATTGATGTCCTTCGGATCGTTCAGAAAGCGACCGTCTCCAGCGTTGCAAAATCTTGAAAACCAGAAAGGTTTCCTGCGATCTTGCGCCTTGGCGCCAATCATTTTCTGAACGACCTGAAAGCATAATTTTATGAGTCCACACCCTAGATCCCAAGCTTGTCGCGCAAGGAAAACCACGTCATCGCCAGAACAAGCAGCGGAAAGCGGAGACGGTCGCCACCCGGGAATGCCGGAATGTCGAGCTTTTCGAACACGTCGAACCGTCCGGCCTTTCCGGCAACCGCATCCGCCAGGATCTGCCCCCCGAGCGTGGCCATGGCGACCCCATGGCCGGAATATCCCGATGCTGTCAGCACGTTGGCGGCAGGCCGCGCGAAATACGGCATGCGTTTTGGCGTGATCGCCAGAGTGCCGCCCCAGCCGTAGTCGATCGCCGCATCCTCGAGCTGCGGAAAGATCTCCAGCATCGGCCGGCGCACAAAGGACCTGATGTCCTTGGGGAACCGGTAGCCGTAGTTTTCACCGCCTCCGAACAACAGGCGGCGGTCGGCGGAAAGACGGAAATAGTTGATGACGAACTTGCTGTCCGCGACGGCGACATTGTTGCGGATGATCTGCGCCGCTTCAGTTTCCGACAAGGGCTCCGTCGCGACGATGAAATTGTTGATGGGCATGACATGCGCGGCCGTGCGCCGCTCGAGCCGGCCGAGATACCCGTTGCACGCAAGGATCAGGTGGTCGGCACGGACTTCACCGTGCTCGGTCTTCACCGTGAGACGCCCCTTGCCCTGGCTCTGGCCCTGTTCCAGCCCTTCAATGCCTGTGACCCGGGTCTCCTCGAACAGGGTCGCGCCGGCGCTTTCCGCGGCCCTGCCGAGTCCAAGCGCAAAATTGAGCGGGTGCAGGTGGCCGGCGCCCATATCGAGCGAGCCGCCGAAGTACCGCGGGCTGCCGACATGCTCGCCGATCTCGTCGCCGTCTATGAAGCGGATGTGTTCATAGCCGTAGGCAAGACGCAGATGCTCGACATAGTCCCGGCTGTCCTCGACAAAACTCTTGCGGTGATCCGCATGCAGAATGCCGGGTGTGTAATCGCAGGCAATTTCATGGGTGGCGATGAGGCGTTTCACCAGCGCCTTGGATTCTTCGGCGAGCTCCCACAACAATTTCGCATGCGACTTGCCGTGACGCTGCTCCAGAACCGTCTGCTCGATCCGCTGCCCGGAGCCGACCTGCCCACCGTTGCGGCCCGAGGCGCCCCAGCCGATCCTGTTGGCTTCCAGCAGGATGACGTTCAATCCATGCGCGGCCAGATGCAGCGCCGCCGACAGGCCTGTGTACCCACCGCCGACAACACAGACGTCACAACTTTGCTGTCCGTGCAGAGGCGGATGCGATGTCGTCCAGTTGGCGGTGGCCGCATAATAGGACGGGGCATGCTGGCCGGGAGCATCGTTCGCTGTCAGGAGATCAAGCGCTGTGAACATGGTCGATCACCGGCTCCTCTGGACCAATTCTGTAATAGTGTTGATATGTTGCCCCACCAGAAGGTACACCTTCCCTTGTTCACAATTCAGTTTCAAGATGAAATCGGTTCATGGGGGGCAGGTTTTTGCTTGATTTTGCAACATCTTGCATCTCTCCTAGCGTCAGCTTCAGGGCTTTGGCGCCCACTTGATCCGAAAGGAAGGCAAAACCGTGTTAGGCCCTGTTGAACATCCCTGGTTCGATCCGCTTTGGAGACGCTACCTGCTTGTTGCCGTATGCGCCGCCTGGACAGGCGTGGAATACTATTTCGGCAGCACCACCTGGTTCTATGTGACGCTCGGCATCACGGTTTATGCGGGCTGGTCGTTTCTTTACTATTACAAGAGCCCGGACGATCCTGCGCGCCAACCCAAGCAAGAGACACATCAGGACGAAGAATGATTATCCGCATGCCGCAGGATATTTCATCGATTTCGCTTCCTCGTCTGCCTGCCGTCTGCCGCACCGGTCTTTTCATTCTCGCCGCCACTCTCCTGCTCTTCGCAACAGCTGCGGGAGCCTTGGCTGAAGATGTCCACGGGACCTCGCGAATTGCTCCGATCCAGGATGTGCTGAACAAGCGCTGCGTCGTCTGCCACGGGTGTTATGACGCGCCCTGCCAGCTCAAACTGTCTTCGCCGGAAGGCTGGCTGCGCGGTGCCAGCAAGATCAAGGTCTACGAATCCTCAAGGCTTGAGGACGCGCCGATGACCCGGCTGGGTATCGACGCAAAAACAGTCCCAGAGTGGCGGGGGAAAGGCTTCTTCTCCGTTTCGCAGGCGGGAACGGGACCCTCCGCTCTCGAACAGCTGCTGCGCGCCGGCCGCAAGAACGGCTTCGAACTCGGCGCGGCCCTGCCGGACGATCTGGATATACGAACCTTCCGGAAAAACAGCTGTCCGGCACGCTCCGACGTCGAGACCTATCTGTCAGAGCATCCCCGGGGCGGCATGCCATTTGCCACTGCCCCACTTCCTGAGGAAGATTACCGGCAGCTTCTCGCCTGGGCGCAAGACGGTGCCCCCGCCCCGGAGGTAAACAGCGCCCTGCCCGAGGACGTGGCCGGACAGATCAGCGAGATCGAAACCTTTTTCAACCAGGGCGGCCTCAGGGAAAGACTGACGGCGCGCTACATCTACGAACACCTGTTCCTGGCGCATCTCCATCTTGAGGGCGACAGTCCGCAAAGGTTTTTCCGCATCATCCGGTCGCGAACCGCTCCGGGCTCCGACACCGACGAAATTCCGTCAAGACGGCCGTTCGACGATCCCGGCGGATCCTTCTACTACCGGATCATCCCGATCGACGGCACCATCCTTCACAAGGAGCATATCGTTTACGAGATCGGCCCGCAGAAGCTGCGGCGCTACCGCGAGCTGTTTCTTGCAGCGGACTGGTCGATCGACGCATTGCCCGCCTATTCCATCGACGCAGGCGGCAACCCGCTTTCCACCTTCAGCGCCATTCCCGCCCGGAGCCGCTATCAGTTCATGCTGGACAATGCGCTGTTTTTCGTACGCTCGTTCATTCGCGGTCCTGTGTGCTACGGTCAGGTTGCCGTAAACGTCATAGAGGACCGATTCTGGGTGACGTTTCTCGCACCGGACGCGGATCTGTCCGTGACGGACCCGAGCTTTCTCGAAAACGCCATCCCCATCCTGGAGCTTCCGGTTGCCAAGACCGGTGGATCGCTGGACGACCGGCTGGAGGGCTTCCTGCTGCGCGGCCCGGTGAAATACCAGGCCTTCCGTCAAACCCGCTACGCCCGGCAGGCGGCAGTCAGCGGCGGTCCCACCTATGACGACATCTGGCATGGCGATGGCCACAACAAGGATGCAAGGCTGACCGTCTACCGCAATTTTTCTTCAGCCTCCGTCGTGAACGGATTTAACGGCACTGTGCCTGAAACGGCCTGGGTCATCGATTTCCCGCTGTTCGAGCGGATCCATTACAATCTGGTCGCCGGTTTCGATGTCTTCGGCAATGTTGAGCACCAGCTCACAACGCGGCTCTACATGGACAGCCTGCGCCGGGAGGGCGAGCGAATATTCCTGTCCCTCCTGCCACCACAGATCCGCAAACCCATACATTCAAGCTGGTACCGGGGTCCTCTGGTCACCTTGCTCGACATGTGGAAGGACAGTGGTCTTGATACGAAGTCGCCAACGGCAATCGTCTATCAGACCACCCACCCGAAGACCGAACTGCTGACAAAACTGATTGAGGTCGAACCGGATCTCTGGCCGTCCAGCGACCCGATCAACCGGTGTACGGGCGAGACCTGCGCGGCGCCAGAGGCGCCTGCGGGACAACTGCGTCCGCTGACGGTAAAACCTGCTCCGTTCGCGAAATATCTCCCCGACATTGCTGTCCTGGTCGCCGAGACGGAGGAGAACCCGGATGGCGAAATTTTCACGATCGTTCACGACGAGGCGCACAGCAATATAGCCTTCATCTTCAATGAAGACCTGAGACGCGAGCCGGAAGACGACGCCCTGACGGTCGTGCCGGGCCAGTTCAGCAGCTACCCGAATTTCATTTTCAAGGTGCCTGCGAACGGTCTGCCGACGTTCGTCGACGCGGTGCGCGGGATCGGGAGCCAGGACGATTACGTGGAGCTTGTCGCGCAATACGGCATCCGCAGAACCCATCCGGAGTTCTGGGCCACGTTCGACCTCATTCAGGACAGCCTGCGGGATCAGGACGCGCTCCAGGCGGGCGTTCTGGATATCAACCGCTACAGGGACCCCAAACCGTCCGATCCGATCGAGCGCCTGTTCGAGTTCACCTTCTCCTTCAAGTGAAGCTCTTCAGACTTTCAATTCGCGGATCATCCAGTCGCAGAAAATCTGCGCATCGGGGCTGAGCACCTGTCGTGGGCTCGATGTGACGAGAAAATAGCTGTGCCGGCTCTTGATCTGCCTGGGAGACGACCTGAGCAATCGTCCATCCTCCAGATAGGGCTGTGCAAGCGTTTCCAGCACAAGAGCATGACCGTGGCCACGGGCGGCCAGTTCCAGGGCCGACAGGCTCTGATCGACCTGCAGGCCGTTGCGCGGCGGAACCGGGTGCGCGTAGCTTCGAAAGAAGCTTTCCCAGGTATCGACCACACCCATGATGTCCAGACGGGTGGCTCCGGCGAGCCCGTCCAGATCCCTTTGTCCGGGATCGAGCGCGAGGTCCGGATGGCAGACCGGAACGATGGGATCGTTGAGCAGAAATTCCACTGCTCCGTCTGTCCAGGCGCCGTCACCGAAGCGCACGTCGATATCGAACAGGTCCGGATTGAGGACTTCCGCCCAAGACGCCGAGATCATCTGAAGATCGATTTCCGGATAGGCTGTCTGAAAGGCCTTCAGGCGCGGGATCATCCACAGCTGGCCGAAGCTGTTCAGGCAGCGGAAGCGGACCGGCTTTCTATGCCGCTCTCCGAAAACGGAAACCGTCGCGATGGACAGGTCGGAGAAAGCCTTTTCGACGCTGGGCAGGTAGGTCTGGCCAAGCCGCGTCAAAACCACTTCCCGGTGCACCCGGTCGAAGAGCGGATACCCGAGGTGCTGCTCGAGCTGGCGTACCTGGTAACTGACTGCGGCCGGAGTGATCAGCAGTTCTTCAGCGGCCCGGGTAAAATTTCCCAGACGTGCGGCCGCCTCGAAAGCGCGCAACCAGGAAAGCGGGGGCAGATTATAGGCCATGCCTGTGTCTCCCGTTGGCGTGGTCTTTCCACCGTGATCCGATGACGACCGATCAGATCATCGTTTTATAAACAGGGTTCTCTTTCAAATTTTTTCAATGCGAAGTCAAAAAATTATTCGTTTCAGATTTTTCAGATCTTGCCGGAAACTTGTTCTCACGAGCAGGCATCACGGCAGTGCAGCGCATGGAAACAGTCGATTACATCATCGTTGGAGCGGGGTCCGCCGGATGTATCCTGGCGGAGCGATTGAGCGCCGATCCTCAGACCAGCGTTCTGCTGCTGGAAGCCGGCGGGCCGGATACATCTCCCTGGGTGTCGCTGCCGCTCGGCTACGGTAAGCTCAACTCCGACCCGAAGCGGACCTGGCGTTTCATGACCGAGCCCGACGAAGGCCTGGGCGGGCGCAGTGTCTTCTGGCCGCGCGGGCGGCTGCTGGGCGGCTCCGGGTCCATCAACGCCATGGTCTATTGCCGTGGCCTTCCCGGAGATTTCGAGGACTGGGAGAACTCCGGCGCTGTCGGCTGGAACTGGCGGGACGTCAAATCCACCTTTGAACGGCTTGAAACGAAGGTGACCCCGCTTGGCGAAAAGCAGGGGAACGGGCTCATTCATGTTCAGAACATCACCAACCAGATCCACAGGGTAACCCGGCACTTTCATGCCGCGGTCCTCGAAGCCGGCCTGCCCTGGTCGGACGATTTCAACGGCGACAATCCCGAAGGCGGCGGCGTCTACCAGATCAACACTCGCAACGGCCGGCGCTGCTCGTCTGCTCGCGCCTTTCTGCGCCCTGCCCTTGCCCGCCCCAACCTCGCCCTGCGCATGAATGCCCAGGCCAGACGCATCCTTTTTGAGGGACTGACCGCGCATGGCATCGAGCTGGTCAGCGGCGAGACGGTCTTCGCCCGGCGCGAGGTGATCCTGTCGGCGGGGGCCATCGGGTCGCCGCAGCTCCTACAGGTTTCCGGCGTCGGACCGGGCCGGCTGCTGAGCGGGCTGGGCATTCCGGTGATCCACGACAATGAAAATGTCGGCGGCAACCTGCAGGACCATCTGGCCGCGAACTTCACCTTCCGCGCCCGCGAGGCAACGCTGAATGCCGTTTTGCGTCCCCTGTTCGGCCAGGCGCTTGCAGCACTGCAATATGCAGCCACCCGTCAGGGGCCGCTCTCCCTGTCGGTGAACCAGTGCGGCGGTTTTCTGAGATCGCGCCCGGACCTCAACCGGCCCGACCAGCAGCTTTACTTCAATCCGATCAGCTACCGGCTGACGCCCTACCGGAATACGACCCGCCTGACCGTCGATCCGTTCAACGGCTTCATCATCTGCGCGCAGCCGGCACGGCCGACCAGCCGGGGGCGCGTGGACATCAAGAGCGCAGACAGCATGGTTGCGCCGGCGATCCGGCCGAACTCCCTCGCCACGGAAGAAGACCGGCAAACCGTCATCGACGGCGGCAGGCTATGCCAGAAGCTGATGTCCAGCAATGCCCTGAGCAAACTGGTTGAGAGCTCGGTCGCACCGCATCTGGGCGACCTGAACGACGATGGCATCCTGGCGGATTTCCGCGCCCGTGCGAGCACCGTCTTCCATCCGGTGTCCACCTGCCGCATGGGTGAAAACCGGCAGACGGCCGTCGTCAGCAGCCGGTTGAAAGTCCATGGCGTCGATGGGCTTCGCGTTGTCGATGCTTCAGCTTTTCCGAATATCACTTCGGGCAATACCAACGCCCCGACCATGATGCTGGCCCTCAAGGGGGCCGATCTCATTCTCGAAGACCAAAGACGGAACATGCAATGACTGTCCAGGATATCGCACAGGACTACCTGAAGACGGGAGAGCTGGCGTCGCTGCCCGATGACCATTTCATAGACGGCAGGTTTACGCCAGCCTCCAGCCGGAAAATGGAAAGCTTCGATCCGGGCCGTGCGGAAGTCTTCGCGGAATTTTCCCTCGGGACCGAGGCGGACATGGACCGGGCGATCGCGGCTGCCGAAAAGGCGGCAAACCACTGGCGCCATGTCGCTCCGGCCGAGCGCTGCCGCATCCTGAACAGCGTCGCCCGCGTCCTCAGGGAAAACGCCAACCGGCTTTCGGTCATCGAGGTGGTCGACAGCGGCAAGACTCTGGCGGAGGCCTCCGGCGACGTTCAGGCATCGGCCAGACTTTTCGAATATTACGCCGGGGCGGCCGACAAGCTCGATGGCCGGTCGGTCAATCTGGGCTCTGCCTACACCGCCTTCACCGTGCGCGAACCGGTCGGAGTTACAGGGCACATCATTCCCTGGAACTATCCCACCTCGACCTTCGCGCGCGGTGTCGCACCCGCTCTGGCCGCCGGCTGTTCCGTGGTCGCAAAACCCGCAGAGACCACGCCGTTCACGGCGTTGGTGATGGCGCAGCTGCTGTCTGAAGCCGGCGTGCCGGACGGGCTGGTGAATGTGGTGACCGGTCTTGGTTCCGAGGTCGGTGCGAAAATGGCGCAGGACCCGCGCATCAG
Organism: uncultured Roseibium sp.; assembly: GCF_947496995.1. Taxonomy (GTDB): domain Bacteria; phylum Pseudomonadota; class Alphaproteobacteria; order Rhizobiales; family Stappiaceae; genus Roseibium. Next base: position 1,333,449 of record NZ_CANMFD010000001.1, on the reverse strand, counting down.
GCAGTTGACCTTCACGGGCTCCGTTGCGACGGGTGTCCATGTCGCGCAGATGACGGCGCCGAACGTGACCCGCCTGACGCTGGAACTCGGCGGCAAGTCGCCGTTGATCGCCTTTGAGGATGCCGATCCGGAAAAGGTTGCCGAAGGCGCCTACTGGGCGATTTTCTCCAACTCGGGCCAGATCTGCTCTGCCGGATCGCGTCTCATCCTGCACAAATCGATCCGCGATGAGGTTCTTGCCATTCTGACGGAGCGGGCAGGAAAGATCAAAACGGCGCACGGCCTGACGGCTCCCGACATGGGAGCGATCAACTCCAACCTGCATTTGTCCCGCATCAAGGCTCATGTGGATGCGGCAAAGGCCAGAGGCGCCAATATCCTCACCGGCGGAGATGTCACCACCGACGCGGACACCGGCAAGGGCTGGTTCTTCCAACCGACCATCATTGCGGACCTTCAGCCGGACGATCCGGCTGTGCAGGAAGAGATCTTCGGCCCAGTGCTGGCGGTGCAGAACTTCGAAACAGAAGAAGAAGCGGTCGCGCTTGCCAACGGTACGGAGTTCGGTCTGGTTGCGAGCGTCTACACATCCGACGTCGGCCGGTCGATGCGCGTCGCGGCGGCCCTCGATTGCGGCCAGGTTTCGGTCAACGACTATTGGGCAGGCGGACTGGAACTGCCCTTCGGCGGCAACAAGAAATCCGGTTACGGGCGCGAAAAGGGCTGGGAAGGCCTGGATGCATATACCAAGGTGAAATCGATCACCATCAGCAACGCAAGCTAAACGGTTCCAAATGAAACTCGACCAAATCGAGACCTTTGTCGTTGAAAACGCCCCGCCGCGCCACGGTGGCCGCTATTTCATCTTCGTCAAGCTGGTAACCGCCTGCGGCATCACCGGCTACGGCGAGATCTACAACGCCACCTTCGGCCCGCATCTGGTGGCCGACATGGCAAAAGATGTTTTCCAGCGCCAGTTCGAAGGTGCGGATCCGCATCATATCGAGAAGCTCTGGCACAAGACCTATGGCGCCGGATACACGCAGCGCCCGGATGTCACCGTCATGGGCGTTCTGTCCGGACTGGAGATGGCCTGCTGGGACATCATCGGCAAGGCGGCGGGCAAGCCGGCTTACGAGTTGCTTGGCGGCAAGGTGCACGAGAGGCTGCGCACCTATACCTATCTCTACCCTGCGGAAGGCGACGTCTATCCGGACCCTGCCCTGCCGAATGTCTACAACGATCCGGACATGGCCGCCGTAGTCGCCCTCAAAGCCGTCGAGCAGGGTTTCACGGCGGTCAAGTTCGACCCGGCCGGGGCCTATACCATCTATGACGGTCATCAGCCGAGCCTGGAGGACCTGGAGCGTTCGGAGGGCTTTTGCCGCGCCATCCGCGAAGCCGTCGGGACAAGGGCCGACCTGTTGTTCGGCACCCACGGCCAGTTCACGGTTTCGGGTGCAAAGCGTCTGGCCCGCCGGCTGGAAGCCTATGATCCGCTGTGGTTCGAAGAGCCCATTCCGCCCGAACGGCCTGAAGACATGGCGGAAGTTGCCCGCTTCACCTCCATTCCCGTTGCGACCGGTGAGCGGCTTTGCACGAAATACGAGTTTTCCAGGGTGCTGGAAACCGGAGCCGCGGCCATTCTCCAGATGAACCTCGGCCGCGTCGGCGGACTTCTGGAGGGCAAGAAGATCGCGGCGATGGCCGAATGCCACTCCGCACAGATCGCACCGCATCTCTACTGCGGTCCGCTGGTCGCCTTGGCGAATATCCAGCTGGCCACCTGCAGTCCGAACTTCCTGGTGCTGGAATCGATCCGGCGCTTCGACGGCTTCTATGCCGATCTGCTGAGAACACCGATCCGTTGGGAAGACGGCTACGTCATCCCCTCGAGCGAACCGGGCCTTGGCCACGATCTCAATGAAGAGGTCGCGAGGGCCAATCCGTACAAGGGCAACGAGCTGCATCTCGGACTTCAGGAAAGGCCGGCTCTTCCGCTTTGAAGCGAAGGGGATACGGAGCAGCCCTTGCCCTGGGAAAAATCCGCGGTGCCCTGCCTGAGGCTCCTGCATCGCAGGTGCCTCAGGGTTTCGAGACGTTGACCTCAAGCATGGCGCAAAGGATTTGACGCACCTTTCCGCAGCCGGAATTCAGCAGATGCGCTTTAATCACGATCCCGAAATGGTTGCTTTATTCAGATTTTTTGTATATAAATAACGTGTACGCCAATATTTTTATAATTTATATATGAAGAAGCAGTCATTTTTAGTGCTGTAACTTCCACTCTTGCAGTAATAAGCGCGATCCAACGGCCTCACCGGCTCGTGAACGCGTGGTTATTCGTGCGACTACCTTTTTAGAATCATAAACTTAGACAGCAAAATTAATTGAAAGGGAACTTGATATGAGCTCCACACGCCACGGGCTATCCCGCATCGATCAATTGATTAAATGCCATACCGGACCCGAAGAAGATCGCCCCAGGCCGTTTCCGGCCACACTCGGACGACTGCGGCCTGCGGTCCCTGTCAAAGTGACAAATCTCACCCATGCCCAGGTCATCGAAACCCTGGAAAAGGTCGCAAAAGGCATGGGCAAGAAAACCGACAAGCCCGGCACGGCCTCTGCCGGAATGACCTTCTTCGGGCAACTCGTCGATCATGACATCACACTGGATGCCACCAGCGCACTCGGTAAACGCATTACCCCGTCCTCGATCCCGAATGTGCGCACGCCTGCGCTGGACCTCGACTGCGTGTACGGGAGTGGCCCGGAGGCGACTCCGCATCTCTATGGCGCGGACAAAAGCCGGGAGGGCGGCAACAACACGGCGAATTTCCTGGTTATGGGAACCAAAAAGAACAAATTCGATTTGGCCCGTACCAGCAATGGAACCGCTCTGATCGGCGACCCGCGCAATGATGAAAACGCAATCGTCAGCCAGATTCAGGCCAACTTCATAGCACTGCACAACATCCTGATGACTGAAGCCTTGAAGGACAAGGCGACATACGAAGAAATCAAGGGCTGCGCCCATATGGGCATGTCGGAAAACGACTGGGCTGAATTCGTTCCCGAACGGAACATGGTCTTCGAAGAGGTGCGCCGTTTTATTCGTTTCCACTACCAGTATGCGATCTGGGAAGAATTGCTGCCCGCATTCGTCGACCAGGCGTGCCTGGACGAAGCACGATTGTCAGACCTGTTTGGCGCGGACGCCGCCATCATGCCGGTCGAGTTCACCGGGGCTGCATATCGTTTCGGTCATGCGACGGCCCAGCCCGACTACGAAATTCATGCAGGATCCGGCCAGGTGTCGATGGACAAGATCCTGGGATTCGGACCCAGAGAAAAGCCGGTCGAGATGAAGCTGTTCTTCGATATAGACGGCAAGAAATCCCAGCGTGCGCGTCCGGTCGGCACAACACTGGGGCTCCCGTTGACGAACCTTCACTTCATTCATGAAAAGGTCCACCTTACGGACATCAAGCATGATCTGACGCTCGACCAGAGCCGCAACCTGCCACTGCGCAACATGATCCGCGACCGCTACACCTATCAGCTTGCCAGTGGCGAGATCATTGCCGAATGGCTCAACAGTGCACGTGGTCATTCCACTCCCAAAGTCAAAATGCATGCAGAGCTTGCCAAGAAAGGCTTCACCCGCACACCGCTGTGGTTTTATGGCTTGCAGGAAGCGGAACAACACGGTGGCGGCAAACTGACCGGTGTCGGCGGTGCGATCGTTGCCTCCGTGTTCGGGCGCCTGCTGAGGCTGGACAAGACCACCTATTGGCATGCCCACGGCTTCGAACCCTCTGCAAAATTCTCCAACAAGGGCGGCGTTCTGGCCGGAATGATGAAATACGCTGAAGCCAACCGGGGGAAAATCGCCCACGCCGGAGATCTGATCAACGGCTAGAGCATCAGGGCGGCAGACATGCCGCCCTGTTACGCAACCTGGCTGACGAGGCTGATTTTACCGGCCTCCCGGGGGATGTTGTCTTCCAGCCGCTCCGCCGCGAGCCCGCTGACCAGAAACCGGATATCACTGGCGGGCATCGGTTGACCGAAGAGAAATCCCTGCACCTCGTTGCAGCCCTGCTCGGCGAGGAGACGGAGGTGCTCTTCGGTTTCCACGCCCTCGGCGAGCACCGGGATATCGAGGCTTTCCGCCAGGATGATCGTCGCTTTCACGATAGCGTCGGATTGCCGGTTACGGCCCAGGTCCTTGACGAATTCCCGGTCGATCTTGATCTTGTCGAACGGGAAGGCCTGCAAGGTCGCCAGTGAGGAATACCCGGTTCCGTAGTCATCCATCACGATCCGCACTCCCAGGCGCTTGAGCTGGTGAATGATCTGCAGGGCGTGTGTCGTGTCGGCGATGATGCCGGTTTCGGTAATCTCCAGTTCGAGCCGCGCCGGATCCAGCCCGCTGCGTTTGAGCGTGCGTTCCACGAACCCCGGAAACTTGCTGTCGGAAAGCTGCACCTGGGCGATATTCACCGCGATCTTGACGGGTGCCGACCAGCCAGCCGCCTCATGGCAGGCGGTGCGGAGGACCCAGGCGCCGATTTCGAGGATAAGCCCGTTCTCCTCGGCAATCGGGATGAATTGCGAGGGCGGAACCTTTCCGCGCTTTGGATGGTTCCAGCGCAGCAGAACCTCAGTCCCGGTAACGGCACGCGTGCCGACGTCGTTCTGAAGCTGATAATAGAGTTCGAATTCATCGTTCTTGAGCGCATTGCGCAGATCCATGGCAAGCGCGCTGCGGTCGCGGATCTGCTGGTCCTTGTCCTCATCGTAACAAAGGGCGGCATTTCCTCCCTCCACCTTGGCACGGCGCATGGCGCGCTCCGCCGCGTCGAGAAGTTCAACCCCGCCCGAGCCATGGTCAGGATAAAGGGCATATCCAACGCTGCAGCCAACGCGGATATCCTTGCCCCGCCAGCTCATCGGCTGCGATACCAGTTTCTGCACCCGCTTGCAGAATTCGAGGATATAGCCCCGATTGTAGACCGGTCTTCCGACGATAACGAATTCGTCACCGCTGAGCCTGGCGATAAATTCGCCCTGTTCCAGATGCTCCGACAGGCATTTGGCAACGTGCCGCAACAATGCATCCCCGCCGGAATAGCCGAGAACCTCGTTCACTTCCTTGAACCGGGTCAGATTGCAGTTCATCACGACAATGCGCGCGTTGTCATTGGTGATGCTGGACAGTCTTGCGTCCAGATACCGGTCGAGAGCCCTGCGGTTGGGCAGCCCGGTCATGGGGTCGTGATGGGCCACGTGATGCAGCTTGTTGTCGGCATCCTGGGCATTTGCGGAATCGATCGAATAGGTGATCATCGCCGACAGCATGAGAACGCTCATCGTGAAGACTATGGCAATCCCGACGAGCCGGTTGGACACGAGGTCGTTGATGCTGCCATCCAGACGCAGAGGCATGACATCCACACCGGCCATGGCGATAAAGTGCAAGCTGGCCACCGCCAGAATGAAGCTGAGCACGGCGCCGTATTTGCAGTAGCGTGTCACCGGCCGGGCCACCCGGTTGGTCGCAAGCATTCCGAAGACACAGGCAAGGACGACCGAGGCGAACACATATGGCATGGACACCGTCAGTATCCCCGAGACCTTCATCGCCTCGATGCCGATGAAGTGCATGACCGCTATGGAAGCTCCGAAAACCAGCCCGCCAACCTCGATCAATATCGAGCTTCGCGTGACGCTGCTGATCAGCAGGCCGGCTGTGGCGCCAGACACGGCAACGATCAGCGAAATCACCGTCAACCCGAGATCGTATCCCAGAATGAACGGGCTTTCGTAGGCGATCATGGCGACAAAATGGGTGCTCCAGATCGTTCCGCCCGCGATCAGACCGGAAAGCAGCAGCCACATATACTTGAGACTGCCGTTCGTCCGGCGTACTCTTGCATAGAGCCGCATGGTCAGAACTGCACCGACCGTCAATATGACTACCGCCAGAAAAACAAACAGCGGGTCATGCTCAAAAGCAATACATGAAAGGACGGTCAGCATCTCTTACTCCAGAAGATGCAACCTACCTGCTTTCCCTACGGAATTCGTAAAAACACGTGCTTGAAACGCAGTATCAATAACAAAAGATTACTCAACCTAACCCTTTGAAAAAAATAACCTATCATTGCAATAATACACCTATTGCGACAGGCCATATTTGTCTCAATTTTTAGGTGTTTACCTTTCGCAGTTTACCACTGAATTCCGCCCACCTCACAGCCTGCGGATGCCCCGGGCCGCGGCCGATCCGGCACGGAAAAAGTCCGGGCGCATGACGCGCCCGGCTCTCTCATGCAGCCGTCTTCGCCTTGAACTCGATCCGGCGACGGTGGAGGACCGGCTCGGTATAGCCGTTCGGCTGTTTCGTGCCTTCCAGAACCAGCTCGCAAGCCGCCTGGAAAGCGACGGAGTTGTCGAAGTCCGCGGCCATGGGGCGGTAGCCGGGATCTCCGGCATTCTGGCCGTCGACCACGGCGGCCATGCGCTTCATGGTTTCCATCACCTGATCCTTGCTGACCACGCCGTGATGCAGCCAGTTGGCGATGTGCTGCGAGGAAATTCGCAATGTCGCCCGGTCTTCCATGAGGCCGACATTGTTGATGTCGGGAACCTTTGAACAACCGATGCCCTGCTCCACCCAGCGCACGACATATCCCAGGATACCCTGCGCGTTGTTGTCGAGCTCCGCCTGAATATCTTCGGGCGTCCAGTTCGGCCGCTCGGCGATCGGAATAGACAGGATGTCTTCCAGTTTTGCGCTGTCGCGCGATTTCAGTTCCGCCTGACACTGGGCAACGGACACCTTGTGATAATGAAGCGCATGCAGGGTGGCTGCCGTCGGCGACGGTACCCAGGCCGTATTGGCCCCCGCCATCGGATGGCCGATCTTCTGCTCCAGCATGGCCTGCATCAGGTCCGGCATCGCCCACATGCCCTTGCCGATCTGCGCATGTCCGGGAAACCCGCAGGCCAACCCGACATCGACGTTGTTGTTTTCATAAGCTGTGATCCATGGGGCGGCCTTCATGTCGCCCTTGCGGATCATCGGCCCGGCTTCCATGGAGGTGTGCATCTCGTCTCCGGTCCGGTCGAGGAACCCGGTGTTGATGAAGAACACCCGGTCCTTCGCCTGGCGGATGCATTCCTTCAGGTTCACCGTGGTGCGGCGTTCCTCGTCCATGATGCCCATCTTGATCGTATGGCGCGCCATCCCGAGCGCGTCTTCGACCCGGTCGAAGATGCGCGAGGCGAAGGCCACTTCCTCGGGTCCGTGCATCTTCGGCTTGACGATGTAGACCGAACCGGCGCGGCTGTTGGTTTCCCGGCCGTTCGGGCCGATGTCGTGCAGCGCGATCATCGATGTGATCATGGCATCCAGAAGGCCTTCCGGCACTTCATTGCCATCCTTGTCCAGCACCGCGTCGATGGTCATCAGATGGCCGACGTTGCGCACCAGCAGCAGCGAGCGACCATGGAGCGTGACGGCGCTGCCGTCTGGAGCCGTATAGTGCCGGTCGCCATGCATGCGCCGGGTAACGGTTTCGCCGCCCTTTTCAAACGTCTCTTCCAGGTCGCCCTTCATCAGGCCGAGCCAGTTGGTGTAGACGGCCACCTTGTCCTGCGCGTCGACCGCAGCGACGGAATCCTCGCAATCCATGATCGTCGACATGGCGGATTCCAGAACGATATCGGAGATATGGGCCTTGTCGGTGCTGCCGATCGGATGCTGGCTGTCGATATTGATTTCCAGATGAAGGCCGTTCTTGACCAGAAGGACCTTGTAGGGCGCGCTTGCATCGCCGGAGAAACCCGCGAACTGGGCTTGATCGGCAAGGGACGTGGAGCCGGTTTCCGTACTGATCTGAAGCGTCCCGCCGTTCACGGCCAACCCGGTGACGCCCGACCAGCTTCCGCTTGTCAGTGGCGCAGCCTCGTCAAGAGCCTTGCGGGCATGGGCGATCACTTCCGCCCCGCGCGCTTCGTCATATCCGCCGCCCTGCGGCCGACTGCCCATGGCGTCCGTTCCGTAAAGCGCGTCATAGAGCGATCCCCAGCGGGAGTTGGCCGCGTTCAACGCGTATCGCGCATTCATCACCGGAACGACAAGCTGGGGACCGGCGACTTCGCCGATTTCCGGATCGACATTGGTTGTCCCGACCTGGAAATCGCCCACATCGGGAACCAGATAGCCGATTTCGCTCAGGAAAGATTTGTAGGCCGCCATGTCCGGGGTTCCCGGATTGGCCTTGTGCCAGTCGTCGATTCTCGCCTGCAGGGCATCGCGCTTTTCCAGCAGTTCCCGGTTGACGGGAGCCAGATCGTGAACCAGCGCGGAAAGGCTTCTCCAGAAATGGTCCTGGTCGACACCTGTCTCAGGCAAGGCTTCGCCGTTGATGAAATCGAAAAGTACCTCGGCGACTTTCAATCCATGAACATCGATCCGGCCGGTCATTCCTGTCTCCCTGCAATACACTTGTGTTCAGGGTAGTAACCCCGGGACACGTTACGAGCTGCCAGTGTTTTGGGATGAAACAGGGCGGGCGTCAATTGGTCGGGTTCACCCATGACTTTTTCTGTTTTGGAAACAATCCGGGATATTATCTCCACAGGCCGGGTCTTATTTTGAAAAGAAGGCCCTTTCGGTCCCTCCGTTCTTCCAGTACCGATGGCGGCGTCAACACCGCTTTCTGCGGAAAGGTCCCTATGCTTTCGATTGCGAGACGATTTGGCGGCCCGAGTTACGGGAACGCTATCCTGATGCTCGGTCTCACAACCCTTTTCTGGGGCGGCAACGCGGTTGCCGGGCGCCTGGTCGTGGGTGAAGTCTCTCCCATGGTGGTGGTCTTCCTGCGCTGGTTCATCGTCGCAGGGATCATGGTGCCGTTGCTGTGGATACGCATCCGATCAGAATGGTCTGTCATGCGGCCCTATCTGCTGCGCATGGTTCTGATGGCCGTCTTCGGGTTCGTCGGCTTCAATTCCCTTTTTTATATTGCGGCAACCACGACCACCGCCGTCAATATCGGCATTATCCAGGGATCGATCCCGATCTTCGTGCTTATCGGATCGGTGATCGCCTTCGGCACCCGTGTCAGGGTGCTTCAGATCCTGGGCATCGTTCTGACGCTTGTGGGTGTGACGCTGATCGCCTCCCAGGGCAAACTGGACACCCTGCTGGCACTGGCGATCAATCCGGGTGACGGTGTGATGCTGCTCGCCTGCGTGCTCTATTCGGGATACACGCTCGGCCTCAAGAACAGGCCGCGTGTTTCCGGTCTTGCCTTCTTTGCCGTGCTGTCGGCCATATCCGCCGTCACCTCCCTTCCCGGTCTTGCCTTCGAGATGGCCTCCGGCACCGCGCAGTGGCCGACGGTAAAAGGCTGGATGGTGGTTTTCTACATTGCGCTCTTCCCCTCGTGCCTGGGGCAGATCTTCTTCATGCGCGGCGTGGAAATGATCGGCCCGGCGCGGGCCGGCGTCTTCATCAATCTCGTTCCCATATTCGCAGCTATCCTTGCTGTTTCGATCCTCGGCGAGCCATTCAAATGGCATCATGGCCTGGCCCTGTCCCTGGTTCTCGGCGGCATCTGGCTTTCGGAACGCAAGGCGTCCGGCAGGCACGACCGGCCCAATCCGGGCGGAGCTGTATAAAGGCTGAAACGCCTTTCCGCTTGCGGTTTGTCGGTACCTGTTCGTCAGCAAGATGGCCCGGTGAGGATGCTCCGGGCCGGGATGAGAGAAATTGCGTCCCGCACCGAAAATTTTGCTCCCGGCAAGCCGCCGCCTTTACGCTTCTTAAGCAGAAATACTGCTATCGCTTGGGAGGCGAAGCGCCCTCAAGGTGCGGCTTTCATCGAAGAGCTGCTCGTGTGAAGGACGGCGGAGCTTTCGGGAAATACGGGTTTGGCGCGCCAAAACTCTGATTTCCAACAGATTTCCGCTTTCATTTCCTTCAATCTGATAGCGGTCCGGTCCAGCGGAATTTAGGAGAGGCACATTTGAAATTGCCGCAATCGCAAGGCACGATGGGTTCATGGAAACACCATTGATTACAGGCGCTTTCGCGCTGTTGCTGATAACAATTTCCCTGCTGCAGCCGCTTGCGCGGCGGCTCGGGCTCGCGCCCAGCGTTCTGCTGGCCACCGTGGGCACGATGATCGGTATTCTGGCGATCTATTTGCGCTATACGGCCGAAACCAACGTCTTCAACGCCATTGCGGATGTCTTCATCAATCCGCCTCTGGACGCGGAGATGATCCTTTACATCTTTTTGCCGATCCTGTTGTTCCAGACCGCGCTCACTCTGGATATCCGCCGGATCATGGAAGATATCGGCCCCATCCTGTTGATGGCGATCGTGGCGGTGTTCGTGGCGACGGCCTTTATCGGCCTGGCGCTCTATCCGCTCGCGCTGGTGTTCTCGCTCAAGGACATATCGCTGATCGCGTGCCTGCTGCTCGGATCGATCGTGGCCACCACCGATCCGGTTGCCGTCGTCGCCATTTTCCGGGATATCGGCGCTCCGGCCCGGCTTGGACGCATTGTGGAGGGCGAGAGCCTTTTGAACGATGCCGCGGCCATCGTGATCTTCGTCATACTGCTGCACATGCTCACCGGGCAACAGACCCTGTCGATCAACGAAGCGGTGATTGCCTTCTGCCGGTCGTTTGCCGGGGGTGTCATCGTCGGTGCGCTGCTGGGGCGGATCGCTGTCGCCCTTCTGCCGATCATGCGCGACATCCCGCTTGCCCAGGTGACCCTGAGCCTTGCTCTCCCCTATGGCACCTATGTACTCAGCGACCAGTTCGCCGACGTCTCCGCCGTGGTGGCCGTGGTCTGTGCCGGAACCGTGTTCAATTTCTACGGGCCCGCACGCATCCAGCCGGCGATCTGGCAGTTTCTGCATGCGGTTTGGGAGCAGATCTCATTCTGGGCGGCATCGCTGATCTTTCTGCTCTCGGCAATCCTGATCCCGCGCTTCGTGGAGGGCTTCACCCCCGTAGACATCCTGCTGCTGCTGGTCGTGATCATCGCCGCGCTCGCGGCGCGGGCGGTGGTGATCTTCGGATTACTGCCGGTCCTGAGCGTCTTCAAGATGGGACAATCGGTCAACAGCAAGTTCAAGACCGTGATGCTGTGGGGCGGCATGCGCGGCGCGGTGACGCTGACGCTGGCGCTCAGCGTGTCCGAACACGCGGCCCTGTCGGAAGAGGTGTCCGATTTTGTCACCAAGCTGGCAACCGGGTTCGTGCTGTTCACCCTGCTTGTCTACGGCACCAGTCTGAAACCGCTGATCCGCCTGCTCGGTCTCGACCAGTTGAACGCCCGCGATGAGGCCTTCCGAACACAGTTCCTGGCGCTCTCCCTGTCCGACGTGCGTCATGGACTGGAGACGGCGGCGAAGGCCTATCATATCGGACCGGAAGTCACCGCGCAGGTGCTGAAGGACTATGAAGACAGGGCTGCGGCAGCCGCCGCGGAAACCGACAAGCTGGCAGAGTTGAAGGATTGGGACCGGGTCCGTATCGGCCTGATCGCGCTTGCGGACCGGGAACAGCAACTGGTCCTGGAACACTTCCATGAGAAAACCATCTCGGGCCGGGCGGTGTCGCGGTTCCTCACGCTTACCGGCCGGACAGGCGACCTGACCCGCAGCGACGGCCGGTCCGGCTATAACAAGGCCACCCGGCAACCGCTGAAGTTCGACTTGTCCTTCCGCCTGGCGCAAGCACTGCAAAGACGGCTGCGGATCACGCGCCCGCTCGCGATCCGCCTGGCCGACCGCTTTGAATTTCTGCTGGTCTACCGGATCCTCGCGGACGAACTGATTGTCTTCTGCAACGAACAGATCCGGCCCCTGCTCGGCGACCGTGTGGGCGACATCCTTCAGGACACACTCGCCATCCGTCAGGACGAAACCCTGCAGGCTATCGACGCCCTGCGTCTTCAGTATCCCGACTACGCCGACGCGCTGGAAGCACAGTTCCTCAGAAAGACGGGCGTGCGGCTGGAGGAGACCACCTACGACGATGCCAAGGCACAGATGCTGATCGGGACCGAATTGCACCGCGACCTCCTGCAGGATGTCGAACGCGCGCGCCGCGCCTGCCACACGCGTCCGGCTCTGGACCTGGGTCTCAAGACACGCGAACTGGTGAGTGCCCACCCTCTTTTCGCCGATTTGCCGCCCAAGCAGAAAAAGGCGATCCGGCGCATGATGCGGCCGCAGTTCGCGACCCCCGGTGAATTGTTGATCCGCAAGGGCGACCGGGGCGACGCGGCCTACTTCATTGCCTCGGGTGCGGTGGAGGTGCGCACGCCCACCCACGCCGTGCGCCTGGGCCGCGGTGACGTGTTTGGCGAGATTGCGCTGATGACGGGAGGCCGGCGCAGTGCCGACGTGGTCGCGCTCGGGTATTGCCAGTTGCTGAGCCTTGGAGCCCAGGACTTCAAGGATCTGATGGCGCAGCATGAGGAGCTGCGCGACCATGTCATTGCTCTTGCCAAAAAACGGCGTTTCATGAACACCAACGACGATACCCTGGACATGGACGACCCCGTGCTTTCGGTGTTCGCCGGAGCATTGTCCACGTCGCATGAGGACAGGGAAACCGCGGCAAGCGGAGAGGACACTCCGGTCGATGCACCCGAAGCCGCCGAAAACGCGGCGGAGGACAGCGCCGCCGAAGTCGAGAGCAAATCTCCGGAGACAAAAGACCCCGCCCCGGTGGACGCTCCAGATGCAAAAGATCCTGCGGCATCGAAGAATGCCGAAGAGAACACCGCGGATCAGAAAACAGGCACCGCATAGGCACCGCCGGCCTCAACCGAGTGCCGGTAAAGCCTCGACGTGGCCGGGATGAACGGGCCGGCCGGCCCGTTTCCTGCGCGGCAGAAATCAGCCCGCTTTCTGAATTTCCACGGCGTGCGGATACGGTATGGAAATACCGCCGGCATCGAAGGCTTCCTTGACCGTCTTCAGCATGTGGAATTTCAGTTCCCAGTAGTCGGCGGAATTGCACCACAGGCGTACGCCCAGATCGACCGAACTGTCACCGAGGTTCGTCACCCGCACCCAGGGTTCGGGATCCTTGTGGATGCGCGCGTCGGCGTTGGCGACATCCAGAATGATCTGAATGGCCTTGTCGGCATCGTCGTCGTAGTCGATGCCGAAAGTCAGATCGAGACGGCGCGTGGGATGGGCGGAATAATTCGTCAGAACCGTTCCCCAGGCCTGCCCGTTCGGCATGATGATCTGCACGTTGTCCGGGGTCACCAGCTCGGTGACGAATATATTGAGATCCTTCACCGTTCCGCTGGTGCCGCCGATATCGACGAACTGGCCGATCCGGTAAGGGCGGAAAATGATCAGCATGACCCCGGCTGCGATATCGCTCAAGGTGCCCTGCAGGGCGAGGCCGATGGCCAGTGTGCCGGCACCGAGAACAGCCACGAGGCTGGTCGCCTGGATGCCGAAAAGCTGCAACACGGCAATCAGCGTGACCAGAAGAACCAGCCAACGCACGATCGAGGCGGCAAAGCCCCCTATCGTGTCATCGATACGCGGGTGGCTGACGATCCTCTTCTTGACCAGTGTTGACAGAAAACCGGCCAGAAACCACCCGATGAGAAGGACGATGACCGCCTTGACCGCATTGATCAGCAGCGGCGTATAAACGCTGACCTGGTCCATGGCACTTTCCATGATGCATTCCTCCGTTCGCGAACAGGCTTTGACCATATGCAGGTTTTAGCGGCGTAATCCGTCCGGACCGGCAAAGTCCCCAACCTTTTCGACAGGCTCCGCAGATAACCCTGTCAGATCTGCGGAGCCTCAACGTGCGACGTGGCGGATGCGAAGAAACCAAGCGTCTTCCACCCGCCTCGACGGATCACACCCGGCCGGACCTCTCCTGCCAGTCTTCCAGAAACACCGCCATGTCCGGGTTGCCGCAATTGGAGACATAGTGAGGCTGAAGAACGCTGCCTGCCTCCAGCAACAGGCGCGCGCAGGCGATGTGGTCGGCTTCCGGCCGACCGGGAGCGAATTCGGAGCCATGGACCACCGTGTCGAGCGCATCGCCGCCATAATGGTTTTTCCTGGAAAGATCCGGTTCGCGCGACAGGAAATAGCTCAGCTCCGGCACCAATCCGTGCCATCCCGCGATATGCAACGGCGGCAGTCCCATGTCATCGCCCATCTCGGGGTCAAAACCAGCCTCGACGAGCGCCTTCAGATGATCAAGCCGCCCGGAAAAGGCTGCCAGTTCGCTCAGAAGGCTCCGGTCGTATTTGCTCAACGCGGCAGGATCCAGGCTTCCGGGCCGGGCCACACCGTCAGCGCAGGCCGCAAGGACCGTCTCGCTTTCAGAGAGCTGAGAAGCATGGCCCTTCTCTACCAGCCGATCCGCGGCGGCCATGTTGCCGTAGATCCGCGCGAGCGCATAGGGTGTGTGGCCCTGCCAGACGGCCTTCGCATCCGCGCCGAACTCAAGAAGCAGCTCGACAATCGCGGCGGAACGGCCCCGCCTGACGGCCTGATGGAGTGCGGGAATGGTGTTCAGCGGCAGGCCGCCCGGTTGGTCCGGCACGGTGATGTTTGGATCAGCGCCGGCCTCAAGCAGCATGCGCACCTTGACCTCGTCCTCGAAGTCGAGCGCGCGCGGCAGGGCGTTGGTGCCGTCCGGGCGGGCATTGTGCTTCAACAACAGCTCCAGCGCGCGCGCGTGCTCCAGTTCGGTCGCATGGTAGAGGCACTCGTTGTCGTTGGGATCGGCCCCCTTTTCCAGCAGCCAGCGGCCGAGGGTGAAATTGTCCGCATGGCAAAGCGCGCCATACAGCGCCGTCAGCATGTCCTTGTCGCCCGGCTGGAACAGGTAACCGTCATTGACGTCCGCGCCGCTGGCCACCAGCAGTTCGGCAATCGCCATCATGTCGGCCTCCTTGCCGGGACTGCGGTGAATTTCCTTTGAAAACGCCAGATGCAGGATCGGGGAGCGAACGCCGATAGGTCGGACAGCCGCTTCGGGATCGCGGTCGACAGCCGCACGGACCGCGTCCAGGTCGTAGAGTGCAATCTGCAGGCCGAGAGTGTCGTCCTTCAGGGTCGGGTCCTCAGCCAGAAGCCTGCCGGTTTTCCAGTACTGTCCCTGATAGAGCGCCACTTTTAGCCGCTCGGCCTTTTCGGCCCGGCTCATGGCCGCGCTTTCAACTGCGAATTTCAGCTTCGGCCAGCTCTCATGCCCCTCTTCCCGGGCAATCACATGCAGAAAGTCGGCATGTCTGAGCCCCCTGTCAGAGGCGACATGGGCGACAACGCGCGCATGGGCGTCCGGATCGCCGGCGGCATGAGCTTTCCTGAGGCGGCGGGCTGTATTTTTAAAAGTATCGAGGGTGAATGCAGGTCCGTCGGACATGGCTTTTCTCCTGATGCAAAGCCCGGGCGATCCGCTGGTTTCGGGCGCAGGTGAAAAACCGGCATATGTCGTCAGTCGTCAGGGTGCTTGCGCTTTCCGCGGATCCGGATGCCGCCCTCGTCGGCTCCGGGAAATTGCATGAACAGGCTCGACAATGCAAGCCCGTCCAGCCGTTTTTCAGCGCAGACGTTCAGCCCTTGAGCGGTCCGAGATCGCAGGGCGCCTCGCTGTCGTCCGGTACGAAAAAATCCGGGGCCAGAGCCTGGCTCGGATCAACCCTGTACTTGTCGAAATCGGTGACGCCCCGGCTTGCCAGAAAGGTGTCGTCGATCAGGAACTGGCCGGAGAACTCCTTCGACGGCGATGTGAAGACCTCATAGGCGGCATCGGCCAGAATATCCGGTGTCCGGCTCTGCTGCATCAGCTTGTCGCCCCCGATGATGTTTCTGATCGCCGCCGTTGCGATGGTCGTGCGCGGCCAGAGCGCGTTCACCGCGATGCCTTTCGAGCGCAGTTCACCGGCGAGCCCAAGGACCACCAGGCTCATGCCGTATTTGGCGATGGCATAGGGCGTGAACGGCGCAAACCATTTTTCCTGCATGTCGAGCGGCGGCGACAGCGTCAGGATGTGAGGATTGTCAGCATTCCTGAGATGTTCGATGGCGTGTTTGCAACAGGCCAGCGTGCCGCGCGTGTTGATCTGATGCATCAGGTCGAAACGCTTCATGTCGGTCTGCGCCAGCGGGGTCAACTGGATGGCGCTGGCGTTGTTGACCAGAATGTCCAGGCCGCCGAATTCCGCGGCGGTCTTGTCGATTGCAGCTTTCACGGCCTCGTCGTCGCGCACGTCGACAACCAGCGGCAGTGCCTTGCCGCCGGCTGCTTCGATCTCCTCGGCGGCCGTATAGATCGTGCCCTCAAGCTTGGGATGCGGTTCGGCGGTCTTGGCGGCAATGGCGATGTTGGCGCCGTCCCGCGCCGCCCTGAGTGCGATTGCCTTGCCGATGCCGCGCGAGGCGCCGGTGATGAACAGGGTTTTGCCCTTCAATGACATCTTCTATTTCTCCGGATTACCGCCGTTGTGGCGCTTGTTCTTTTCCAAGGCGCTTGCCGCCGATGACAGACGCTATTTCTGCCCTAGTTCTTCGCGGATTTCGTCATGAACGCCTGGAAAGCAGCGATCGTTTCCGGCGAACTCAGCCGGCTTGCAAAGATCCTGATTTCCTCTTCCACACGTTCGGAAAGCAGCCCGGTGTCGCCGCGCAGCAGCTTGCGCGACAGAGCCATCGCCTCCGGCGGTTTGGCCGCGATCTCCCTGGCGCAAGCCATGGCGGCGGCATCGACATCGCCTTCCACCACCTCATTGACAAGGCCGGCCATCTCCGCCTTTCGCGCAGAAAAGGGCCTGCCGAGACAAAGCAGTTCAAAAGCGCGGGCATGGCCAAGCATCCGCGGCCCGAGCAGGCTGGAGCCGGCCTCCGGCACAAGGCCGAGATCCACGAAGGGGGAGCGGATGATCGTGCGCGGGCTGGCGAACACCATGTCGCAATGCATAAGCAACGTCGTGCCGACGCCGATGGAAATGCCGTCGAGCGAGGCCACAAGCGGCTTTTCGTTGCGCACCAGCGCGCGCAGGAACCGAACTACCGGGGTCTCCGTCATGCCGGACTTGCCCGCATATTGCAGGAAATCGCCGATATCATTTCCCGCCGTAAACACCTCCGGCTGGCCGCAGATCAGATGACAGCGCACGCCGTCATCCGTGTTTCCGGCTTCCAGAGCCTCGGCGAGATCCGTGTACATGGCCCCCGTGAGGGCATTCTTCTTTTCCGGACGGTCCAGCCGCAGAAGCTGGACGCCGTCTTCAATGGTTTTGCGGATCATGGAGTTCTCCCGTGCGGCGCTTCAGGATGCCAGCGCTTCTGCATCGAACGCCTGAATGGCTTCGGCCGACAGCAGGATGTCCGACTTCAGACCGGCGGTTTCGCAAAGCGTCGTCTCGCAGAAATTGCGGGCGAGCAGGGTTCGTTCGGCGAGCCTTTGTGCCGGCTCTCCGGCCGACCGCAAGGCGCCTCGCGCCAGCAGCGCCCCGCCGAGCGCCAGTCCGGCAACCCGCAGATAAGGCGTTGCTCCGGAAAGAGCATCGGCGATCCGGCCCTCTGACTGGGCTGCCAGCATATAGTCGCTCGCCTCTCTCAGATCCTCGATGCTGGCTGCCAGGCGTTCAGCGGTCGCGCCGAATTCCGGCCGGTTGGACGCGGCGACCTCATCGGCAACGGCCTTGAGTTCGGCTATGAAGCCCCTGATGTGATCTCCGCCTGACAGGGGCAGCTTGCGCAGGACAAGATCAATGGACTGAATGCCGTTGGTGCCTTCATAGATCGGGGCGATCCGCGCGTCGCGCAGATGCTGCGCCGCGCCGGTCTCCTCGATGAACCCCATGCCGCCGTGGATCTGAACGCCGAGCGATGCCACCTCGACACCGAAATCGGTCGAGAGGGCCTTGGCGATCGGTGTCAGCAGGCCGGCGCGTTCGCTCCAGAATTTTCTGGTGTCGTCGTCCTCGGCCCCGTTCGTCATGTCGATGGCATGCGCGCAGGCGTAACAGATCGCACGGGCAACCTGGGTTCTGGATTTCATGGCAAGCAACATGCGCTTGATGTCCGGATGGCGGGCGATGGGGCTCATGCCTTCGCCCTTGTCCCCCGGCGCCCTGCCCTGCTTGCGGTCCAGTGCATACTGCAGGGCATGCTGATAGGCGCGCTCGGCGACACCGAGACCCTGAATACCGACAGCAAGGCGGGCGTTATTCATCATGGTGAACATGCAGGCGAGACCGCGGTTTTCTTCACCGATCAGCCAGCCCGTCGCCCCGCCTTCATCACCATAGATCATGGTGCAGGTCGGGGAGCCGTGAATGCCCATTTTGTGCTCGACACCGGCAACGCGAACATCGTTGCGCGCACCCAGCGAGCCGTCCTTATTGACGAGAAACTTGGGCACCAGAAAGAGCGAAATGCCTTTCGTCCCGGCTGGGGCATCAGGCAGGCGCGCCAGAACCATATGAATGATGTTGTCGGTCAGATCGTGGTCACCGTAGGTGATGAAGATCTTCTGGCCGAAAACCCGGTAGGTCCCGTCGTCATTGCGTTCCGCCTTCGCCTTGAGCGCGTTGAGGTCGGAGCCGGCCTGAGGTTCGGTGAGGTTCATCGTTCCCATCCACTCACCGGAAACCAGTTTTTCCAGATATCGGGTCTTCAGCTCTTCGGAAGCGTGTTTTTCCATCGCCTCGATTGCGCCCATGGTCAGGGTCGGGCCGATCGCGAAGGCCATCGAGCCCGAATTCCACATCTCCAGCGCAGCGGCGGAAAGCATCTGGGGCAGGCCCTGACCGCCTGTTTCCGGAGACGCCGACAAGCCGTTCCAGCCGCCTTCGATCCAGGCATGATAGAGATCCCGCCAGCCGGGAGGCGTGGTGACCTCACCGTTCTGGAAGGGGGTTCCGTGCCGATCCGCGACGGCGTTGAGCGGTGCGATTTCCTCGGAGGCGAACCGGCCGGCCTCGGTCAGAATTGCCTCGACCAGATCGTCGCCAAGCTCCGCATGAAGCGTGGTTTTCTGCAGCTCGTCCAGACCGCAGACATGTTTCAGGGTAAAAGCAATCTCATCGACCGGCGCGCGATACATTCAGGTCCTCCCAGGTGCACCCCGTGTTGTCTTCAAGGCAACCAGGGCGTTCTAACACTCTAAAATCTATCGACTTTTCAGCCCGTTTCGTTTCCAGGACAGGCTGGTCGACCATTCACTCGCCAGCTTCTCCTCCGCTGGCAACCCGCTGTTTTACTGCTCAAAGCTTGACGGCGGCAGTGGTTCTCCGCAAAAGGCGCATGAGACAGTGGTTTGACAGGACAGTAGCCCTGTTGACGTAAACGTCAACCCATATCGCAGCGGCAGGTGCGCAGGTTTTCGGTGAAAACGAACGCACCCGTCATGAAGAGACCGGCAATGCAGCGTTGGACGCCCGACTTGAAGTCCCGGGACTGGCAGGAAGCCCCCGAAGCGGAGGCCGCATGCGCAGCGCTGATCGCAGGCGAACTGGTCGCGGTGCCGACCGAAACCGTCTACGGTCTGGCGGCAGACGCCACCAGCGGGACCGCCTGCGCCCGGATCTTCGAGGCCAAGGGGCGGCCACAGTTCAATCCGCTGATTTCCCATGTCGCCTCCCTTGAGGCCGCCATGGAACATGGGGTCTTCGACGCGCGAGCCCTGGCGCTGGCCGAGGCGTTCTGGCCGGGCCCGCTGACCCTTGTCGTTCCCAAAAGCAAAACCTGCCGGATATCCGATCTTGCCACCGCCGGACTTGGAACAGTCGCGCTGCGACTTCCGGCCGGCCCGGTAATGCGCTTCCTGTCGGAAAAAACCGGCCGGCCCCTGGCCGCTCCAAGCGCCAACCGGTCAGGACGGATCAGCCCGACGACCGCCGATGACGTGATCGCGGATCTAGGCCCGTCGCTGAGCTGGGTGATCGACGCAGGCCCCTGCGCTGTCGGAATCGAATCCACAATTGTCGGCCTGGGCGACGACACGGCACGCCTGCTGCGTCCCGGGGGCATTTCGCGGCAGGACATCGAAACCGTTCTCGGACATCCGCTTCAAAATGCGTCTTCCGATATGCGGGCGGATGCACCTGCAGCTCCGGGCATGCTGTCCTCGCATTACGCGCCTGACGCGGCGATGGTCCTGAACGCCCAGGAAGCACACCCGGAGGACGGCTTGCTTTCGTTCGGGCCCGATGCGCTTCCGAGGGCGTCCGAGGCCCTGGCGGAGGTCAATCTGAGCCCTTCGGGAGACCTCACGGAGGCAGCCGCCAATCTGTTTCAGGCCATGCGGACCCTCGATGCAAGCGGCGCAAGCACCATCCGCGTCCAGTTTATCCCCAACTTTGGGCTGGGTGAGGCGATCAACGACCGTTTGCGCCGGGCTGCAGCACCGCGCGTTTGACCGGCCACCGCCCGAGCGATCGCCAGACCACCGCCGCGCCGGAAAAGCAGGTGGTAATCCCGCGAATTACCACCTTGCCGAAAAGCCTTAAAAATCAGCAACTCCAGCGGGAAACTTGCTCTGCGAACTCAACTTCGAACGCGTTAAGTTATTCAGTGACCTGAGCAAGTTTCGCACCTTGAAGAGGCCAAGCAGACATTGACCTCGCATCAAGAACCCTAAGCAAAACAGTCGATGCCGGCTGATAACGAAACGTCGAATTTCGTGATTTCTACACCAATTTCCAAATGAATAACGGTTAAAAGCTCGCCAAAGCTTACCGGAATCACGTAGTCTGTATCTGGATTTGAGATGCAGCGGACCTCCCCTCGGGCATTGCGGTGCTCGCACCTTTAAACGGGCCGGCCAGATTTGCCGGCCCTCTTTTTGTCCTGCCGCTTATATCCGACCTTTTCCGGCTACTCCCCTTCGTCAATTGACAGAAGCACCGGCGAGCGCTCTGATGGCCCTGGTCCATGACGCAGGTCATCCCCATAACAAAGCCGTCCGGAAACGCTCTCAGTGTCCACTCTTCTTCTCCACCACCCGTCGTATCTCGATCACCTGACTCCGGTCGGCCATCCGGAACGCCCGGACAGGATACGTGCCATTGACCGGATACTGGAGCACGAGAGGTTCCAGGCGCTGGAGCGGGACCTGGCTCCCGTCGGTGCGCTGGAAGACATCGCCCGGGCGCATCCGATGAGCTATATCGACCAGCTTCACAGGCTGGCGCCCAAGGAAGAAGGCACGACCAGGGTCGATGCCGACACCACCATGTCGCCGGGAACCTGGGAAGCCGTGTTGAGAGGGACAGGCGGCGCCTGTCTGGCCGTGGACGAAGTCCTGGCCAAAAAGGTCAACAACGCCTTTTCCGCATCCCGGCCTCCGGGGCACCACGCCGAAAAAGACAGGACAATGGGGTTCTGCTTCTTCAACAACGCCGCCGTTGCCGCCAGACATGCCCAGGCAGTCCATGGGATCGGGCGGGTCGCCATCGTCGATTTCGACGTTCACCACGGCAATGGGACCCAGGATATTTTCTGGAACGATCCCGAGGTGATGTATTGCTCGACGCACCAGATGCCGCTTTATCCGGGCTCGGGCGCTGCGTCGGAATGCGGCGACGCCAATACGATGGTCAACGTGCCGCTCGCCGCGGGGGATGACGGCGCCGTTTTCAGGGAAGCTTTCGAAGCCGTCATCCTGCCTCGCCTAGAGAATTATGCTCCGGAACTCGTCATCATTTCCGCGGGCTTCGATGCCCACGCACGCGACCCGCTGGGCGGGCTCAATCTGGTGGAGGCCGATTTCGGGTGGGCGACCCGAGCACTCATGGATGTCGCAGACAGGCACAGCGACGGCCGCGTCGTCTCCCTGCTGGAAGGCGGATATGATCTGGAAGGGCTTGCCCGCTCGGTCGCCGCCCATGTCATGACCCTGATGACGGGCTGAGCGGCACCAGCCGGACCGGGAAGCAAAACCACGGGGACCACCGGGCCGAATTTGAAATCAGACCTTGACCTCGGCCCTTCGGACCGCAAGTTTGCCCTGAAGACGAACCGACATCCAGACATCAATACCGGGGACCGCAGCGATGAGCGATGCAGCCAAAGACATTTCCGGCCTTTCCTTCGAGGAGGCGCTCAAGCAGCTGGAAACCATCGTGCGCGAGCTTGAGCAAGGCAACGTGCCGCTCGAGAAAAGCATCGAGATGTACGAACGCGGTGACTCCCTGCGCAAGCACTGCGATACACTGCTGAAATCCGCCGAAGCGAAGGTGGAAAAAATCCAGCTCGGTCAAAACGGCGAAGCAAGCGGAACCGGCGCCCTGGATCCTCAGTAGGTCCCACGGCGGCCGTCTTCACCGGTGCGTATGTCTCCCCGAGTTATAGAAGCACGCTCGAGCCCATACCTCGCGTTCCTGGCTGATGCTGCTTCCAACAGTTTTCACACGGTTGTATTGATGTCTGACACTTGACCATCAGATGGTTTAAACAAAGCCCGTTGATTTAATTCACTTGATCGCGGAGCAATCCATTATATTCGGACAGCTTTCAGGTATTATTTCCATTGCACTCAATCTTGATCATTGTTAAAAATATTTAACAATTACGGAGTTCAAATGTAATCATTAGTAGATAAAGTATTTCAATGCCCGAACTCAGTAAATCAGATGAAGCAAAACTACTTATGCGCGTGCTTGAATGCTCCGCGCAACTTCAAGGTTGGCATGCCATTCTCGAGCTTATCGAGGAACAGCTTAACTGCAGATCATTTCTGGCGGAATTTGACCAGAATGGCGCTCCGACGCCGAAATTCGGCGGCGACCGTCAGGCCCGGCAACTCGGTGATGTCTTTCAGAACATCCGGATGTCGAGCAGTCGCACCGCGCTGCAGTTTCTGATCGCCGAAGCCTCCCTGTTCCACCCCTATTGCAAAACCTCGATCGACAAACGAACCAACGGCTGCAGTCCGCCACCCGATGCGTTGCTTGGCGACAGCCCGGACCTGTCCGGAGCCGCCCCGGGTGGACCGGAGCAGCATCAGATCAGACTGCTGTCCGGCGCTCCGGGACTTGTTTCGCCTCTCCGGCGAACCGAAAAATCAACGATATTGTTCGCCTGCCTGTTCACCGCTCATACGCCGGACACAATAGACAGCGCCGTTGCGAGTGAAACCTTCGGAACGATCGTCAGGGCGCTCGCTCCCGGCCTGCACACCTATCTGCGGCTTGAACAGGAGCGGTCCTTCATTCAGATCCACCGCATGCTCTTGTCTGCGCTCGGAAGTCCCGCGGTCCTCATAAATGCCGATCGCGATATCCTGGTACAGACCCCGACGGCACTGGAGATGCTTCAGCAATTGGGACTGGCAGGTGGCTCGAGCCTCAGGCTGCTGATCAAAAACAAGGATTTCGAAAACGGTCTTCAGGCGCTCGCAGAAGATCACCAGCGCACGACAGACAGCGAAACACCGAAAGAGCGATCCATTTACCTCACGGACCAGGATGGGACACTCAAGCGGATTTCCATTGAAACCGTCGCCCCGCCTCCTTCAAATTCTGACGGTGTTGCGTCGCCGTTTTTTCTGATCCGCATCGCCGCAACGGCTGAATTGTCGGAGGACGTCGAAAGCATCCTCCACGACCACTACGACCTGTCTCTGTCGGAAGCGCATCTGGCGAGATATCTGACCATGACCGGCTCAATGAATGCCACGGCAGAGCATCTCGGCATCACCCGCAACACGGCCAAGACACATATGCGGCGGATTTACGAGAAAACCGGTGTGCACACGCAGCTTCAGCTCGCAAGGCTGGTTCACAAACTGGCGGGTCTTTTCTGATACGATCGGTGACGGACAGGATCTGCGGCCCGGAAAGGCCGGTCGATACCTCCGTCCGACTTTTTCAATCGAATTTCCGGCAGGTTGTCGATTGGCTCCGGGCAAGCGGCCGTTTTTTCCGATGCGCAGAGACGTGCGCTAAAAAAAAACGGGGCCGCATAAATACGACCCCTAGTTGATCACTGTGCACGTGGCCCCATCGACCACGAATAGTGCATTAAGACAGATCAGTAGGAGATGCATCACCCAAAAGGGTGACTGGACGGATTTTCGGCTGAAGTTACGTAAAATCCACAAGCTCAACCCCTAATTTTACAACCTTTCCGTGAGCTGACTCCCGACTTCAGCACCTGTCCCTTCACAGACAATGGCGTTATGGCGCATTCCATTTGCCGAATTTGCGCCCTATATCGGGTTGGTGTATGCCTGCCCGCCATGTTGCAACTCCCGGAGCCGTCGACAGAGTGACTTCCAAACCCCATACGCCTTTTCTCGACAAGGTGGCCTCGCCCGCGGATCTGCGCGGGTTCGAGGAAGCCGATCTCCAACAGCTTGCCGACGAGTTGCGCACCGAGACAATTGACGCCGTTTCGATCACCGGTGGCCATCTGGGGGCCGGGCTTGGTGTCGTGGAGCTGACCGTTGCCCTGCATTATGTGTTCAATACCCCCGATGACAGGATCATCTGGGATGTCGGCCATCAATGCTATCCGCACAAGATCCTCACGGAGCGCCGTGACCGCATCCGCACCCTGCGCCAGGGTGATGGCCTGTCGGGCTTCACGAAGCGCGCCGAAAGCGTCTACGACCCCTTCGGTGCGGCGCATTCCTCCACCTCGATCTCGGCCGGCCTGGGAATGGCCGCGGCCCGCGACCTCAAGGGTGGCGACAACAACGTGATTGCGGTCATCGGCGATGGCGCGATGTCCGCGGGCATGGCCTATGAGGCGATGAACAATGCCGGTCATCTCGGTTCACGGCTGATCGTCATCCTGAACGACAATGACATGTCCATCGCGCCGCCCGTCGGGGCAATGTCCGCGTATCTGGCGAAGCTGGTGTCGGGCCCGACGTACCAGTCCCTGCGCGGAGCCGCGAAGAATATCGTCAAGAACCTGCCCAAGCCACTGTTCGAAAAAGCCGCCCGGGCGGAGGAATATGCCCGCGGCTTCTGGACCGGCGGCACCTTGTTCGAGGAGCTCGGCTTCTATTATGTCGGACCGGTGGACGGCCATAACCTGGAACATCTGCTTCCGGTGCTGAAGAATGTCCGCGATACCCACCAGGGACCCGTCCTGATCCATGCGGTCACCCAGAAAGGCAAGGGCTACGCTCCGGCGGAAGGCGCCCGCGACAAGTATCACGGCGTTGCCAAGTTCGACGTGGTGACCGGCAAGCAAGCCAAACCGAAGGCCAATGCGCCCAGCTACACCAATGTGTTCGCAACGTCGTTGATCAAGGAAGCGGAAACGGACGACAAGGTCGTGGCGATCACCGCGGCCATGCCGGACGGAACCGGCCTGAACCTCTTCGGTGAGGCCTTTCCGGAGCGCACATACGATGTCGGCATTGCCGAACAGCATGCGGTGACCTTCGCCGCCGGTCTTGCCAGTGAAGGTTTCAAGCCTTTCGCCACCATTTACTCCACCTTCCTGCAGCGGGCTTACGATCAGGTCATCCATGACGTGGCGATCCAGGGGTTGCCCGTGCGCTTCCCGATAGACCGTGCCGGTCTTGTGGGCGCCGACGGGCCGACCCATGCGGGTGCCTTCGACACCGCCTTCCTGTCCTGCCTGCCCGGTTTCGTAGTGATGGCAGCTGCCGACGAGGTGGAGCTCCGGCATATGGTGGCAACAGCCGTCGCCTATGACGAGGGACCAATTTCCTTCCGCTATCCGCGCGGCGAGGGCGTAGGCCTGGAAATGCCGGAGCGTGGCAGCGTGCTGGAAATCGGCAAGGGTGTTATCCGCAGGGAAGGCACGAAAGTCGCCCTGCTCAGTTTCGGCGGCCGCATGGCCGAATGCCTGAAGGCAGCCGACGAACTGGACGCCGCCGGCCTGTCGACGACCGTGGCCGATGCCCGTTTCGCCAAACCGCTGGACATGGACCTCATCCGCCGTCTGGCCCGCTCGCACGAGGTGCTCGTGACCATCGAGGAAGGCGCCCCGGGCGGCTTCGGCAGCCATGTGCTGACCAGGCTCGCGGAAGAAGGTCTGCTCGACAACGGCCTGAAGATCCGCACGCTGGCCCTGCCGGATACCTATCTCGATCACGACAAGCCGGACACCATGTATGCCAAGGCCGGCCTCGATTGCGACGGCATCCTGAAAACCGTCTTCACCGCGCTTGGATCTCAAACCCTGAGTGCGCCACAGAGGGCCTGAGGGCTTCGAATGAGGCGATAAACCGGCACAAACGGTAACAGAAGCGTCCTTTGCGGGCTTGCGCGGGGGAGCGTACCCAGAACCTGATTGACACCTGCTGTCAGACCTGAAAATGCTGATCTCAAGAACAACACGCGTCGGTTCGAACCGGCGCTTTTGTTTTGGCCCGATTTTCAGGAGACAGCCGTGGCTCAGACGCTTCTTTCCGTGTCCGCTCTATTGTTGTCCGTCGCCCTGCTGATCTTCGGCCATGGCCTGCAGACGACCCTCCTGCCGCTGGCCGCCGACCGTTTCTATTTCTCCGACTTCGAAATCGGCCTGGTGTCTTCGGCCTATTTTTTCGGCATGGTGCTCGGCTGCCTTGGAGCGCCGCTGGTGATCATGCGGGCCGGTCATATCCGTGCATTCGCCGCACTGGTTTCGCTGATGTCGGCAGCCGCGATCCTGCATCCGGTGCTTATCGATCCCTATGCCTGGATGATCATTCGCCTGATTTCCGGTTTCAGCCTGGCCGGGTTCTACATGATCGTGGAAAGCTGGCTCAACGAGACCGCAACGAACGAAAACCGCGGCACGGTGATGTCCACCTACATTCTCATCCTGTTCGGCGCCTTGATGATGGGGCAGATCTCCATCGCCACGATGAACATTTCCTCCTTCGTGCCTTTCGTCATCGCCTCGGTGATGGTCAGCCTTGCGGTCATGCCAGTCGCCCTGACCACCTCCAACCAGCCCGCGCCGATCACGCTGGTGCGCTTCCGTCCCGCACAGCTTTACAAGAACTCTCCCGCAGCGTTTGTCGGCGTTCTGTTTGTCGGCTGTTCGCAGGGCGCGCTGCTGACGTTGTCGCCGCTGTACGGATCACAGATCGGCCTGTCGAGCACGCAGTCCGCTTTTTACGCGGCAGCGATCGTCGGCGGCGGCCTGATCGCCCAGTGGCCGGTCGGCAGACTGTCGGACAAGCTCGACCGGCGCCTTGTCATGGCCGGACTGGGCGGGGGAACAGTGGCCGTTGCTCTCGCAATCGTGCTGTTTTCGCCCGATGAATTCCGGATCGCCATCCTGGGCGCCGTGGTTATCGGCATGTTCTGCCAGCCGCTGTACGCGATTGCGGTGGCCCATGCGTTCGACCACGCGGCGCATGAGGACTTTGTCGAGACATCCTCCGGCATGTTGCTTTCCTTCGGGATCGGCTCCATCGCGGGGCCGCTGATCGCCTCGCTTATCATGAGCAAAACCGGCCCTTCGGGTCTGTACATCATGATCGTCGGGGCCAACGTCCTGATGGTTGCCTTCATCCTGACCCGCGTCCTGACCCGCGGAGCGCTCACGGCAGAGGAAAAGACGGACTTCGAGTATGCCTCCACCGCCCAGGTCGGCTCGGTCATTTCCGCCGAACCGCTGGATGCGGACGAGGAGGAATATGTTATCTCGCCTGAAGATTTTCCGGCCTACGAAGACGACATCTACAATTTCGACCACAGCTCGCCGGACGACGAGGAAGAAGCCCGGACCGGCGCGGCGGCCGAAGGCACCTCGGGAGCATCGCCTTCGTCCGCAGACGCCGGCGCAGATAACGAGACGGATGGCACAGCGCCGAAAAAGAGCGGCTGAGTGAGTGGCTCCGGCGGACCTGCTGCGCCGTTTCGCCGCTCGACACAGGCCCCGATTGAGCCTATAGCCGCACCATGACCGCGCGCATAACGCCAATGCAAGTGTTCCGGAAGGAGCGTCACCCGCTGGTGACGCTTACGGCGCTTGCCTTTGCCATGCGGCTTGGCTTTTTCGTTCTGGCCTCGGCCCTGTCTCCCGATGCGGCCGCGGCAGCAGGCCTGACAAGTCTGTGCAACTCTTCCAGCCAGCAGCAGTTTCTGCCCGGTGCGCATGATCCCGCGACCTGCCAATGCGGGCCGGTCTGTGCCCATGGATGCTCGCTGAAGAGCGGTCTATCCGGCAGTCTGCATGCACCCGCGCTGACCGGCTCCACAATCGGAGGCGGCCAGACAAGCGCAGCGCAGGACGGATTTCGTCCGTTTGTGAGCAGGTTCGCAGCGATCCGCGGCCCTCCCCTTTCCTTGATCTGACACATTCCCCAAATTCAGATACCAAGGAAATTACAAATGAAGCTCTGGACATCCATCGCCGCAGCAGCGGCCTTCACGCTTGTTTCCCTTTCCGCCATGGCCGCGGACTACACGGTCGGCGATCTTACGATCTCCGGTCCCTGGACCCGCGCCACGCCGCCGAGAGCCAAGGCCGGTGGCGGTTTCATCGAGATCGTCAATAACGGTTCCGAAGACGACCGGCTGGTCGCCGCGGCTTCCGATGTGGCCGGCAAGGTCGAACTTCATGAAATGGCCGTCACCGACGGCGTGATGACAATGCGCGAAATGGAAGCCGGCATAGACATACCGGCCGGCGAAACTGTCGCCTTGCAACCGGGTGGCCTGCACATCATGTTCATGGGTCTCAACCAGGCCTTCGAAGAAGGCACCAAGGTGCCCGTCGTGCTGACCTTCGAAAAGGCGGGCGAAGTCGCAATCGAACTCGACGTCGCTGCGATGGGCGCTAAATCCATGGGCGACGGCCATGCGGGCCACGGCAAGATGAAACACGGCAAGAACTGATTGCTGCCAGAAGAGGACACCTCATGTCAGGACTGAAACTCTTCCGGTACGGGGCCTGGGCGGCGGTAGCCGCCCTTGCCGTCGTCTCCGGCGTGCTGGTCTACCAGCAAACCGCGGGCAACCCGAATTCGGGCGCCCTGATCGAACCGCTCAGCGCCATCGGCGGCCCGTTTGAAATGGTCAACGGCGATGGCGAGACGGTCACGGACCAGACCTTCGCCGGCAAGCCCACGCTGATGTTCTTCGGCTTCACCTATTGCCCCGACGTCTGCCCGACCACCCTGTCGGAACTGCAGGGCTGGATGGAAGCACTCGGCGAGGATGCGGGCAAGCTCAACTACGCCTTCGTGACGGTGGACCCCGAACGCGATACACCGGACGTCATGCGCGACTACGTCTGGGCCTTCGACAAACGCATCACGCCGCTGACCGGATCCCGGGAGCAGGTCGACGCGATGATCAAGGCCTACCGGGTCTACGCCAAGAAAGTGCCGCTTGACGACGGCGATTATACGATGGACCATTCTGCAGCCGTTTACCTGATGGACGCAGACAATCGGTTCGTCGGCACCATCGCCTACGGGGAAGATGAGGAAACAGCACTGAAGAAGCTGCACCGCCTGATCGGCGAGGCACCGGCTTCCAGCTGACCCTGCCACGGAGCAAACCGGACCGATGCGCATGCCGCTCTACATCGGACTGACCGTCGGCGCGACGATCCTCGTCGCGCTGTCGGTGCTGTTGTGGCTGTATTCAGGCGAACGGGTGTATGCGGACCGGCTGATCTCCGCCATTGCCGGCTGTTTCTGAAATCAGGCACACATGTCCAAGCAACGCCTTGACCAGCATCTTGTCGATACCGGCCTGTTCGCCAGTCGCGCCCGGGCGCGCGACGCTATCCTGCGCGGCACCGTTCAGGTGGACGGCGAGCTTTGCCTCAAGCCGGCCCGGAAGGTGGGCACGGAAGCTTCCTTGCAGGTGGAAGATCCGGCTGCAGGATATGTCTCGCGTGCCGCGCTGAAGCTGATGGAGGGCCTGTCTCGGTTCGACATCGACCCGAAAGGCAGGATCTGCCTCGACATCGGAGCCTCCACCGGCGGCTTTACCCAGGTTCTGCTGGAGCGCGGAGCCGAGAAGGTGCATGCGATCGACGTTGGCCACGATCAGCTTCATCACAAGCTGCGTGGCCACCCCCGGGTCAAAGCCAGCGACGGTCTCAATGCGCGCGATCTCACACGCGATCATCTTGACGGCGACAGCCCGGACCTTCTCGTTTCCGACGTCAGCTTCATTTCCCTGAAACTTGCCCTTCCGCCCGCACTCGACCTCGCCGCCCCCGGTGCGGAGGGCGTGTTTCTCGTCAAACCCCAGTTTGAGGCCGGCAGGGACAATATAGGCAAGGGCGGACTGGTCGAGGCGGGTGTCGCGGAGGAGACGGCCGCCGGCCTGAAGATCTGGCTGGCATCCGTTCCCGGCTGGCAGGCGGGCGATCTCGTGCCTTCGCCAGTGAAAGGTGGCGACGGCAACAAGGAGTGGTTGCTGTACGGGAAGAAAACAGGATGAGCGTCACGGGTTCGCAAACGCTGTCTTGAAAGGTTACAGCCTGCCGGCCTTATGGAAGACCGGCAGCATCTTTTTGAGGAACGGGACCGGTTATTCGCCGTGTCACTCTTTCGGCTGCGGAGCAATCTCGATCTTCACCAATGCGTACCAGTCGGCCGCAGCGCGAATGTCAGCATCGCTCATGTCGGTTGCAATCTCGCTCATGATCTCGTGGGTTCGCTTGCCATTGCGAAAAGCTTTCAGCTGCGTGTCGGTGTAGATGCTGGTTTCCCCGGCCAGGTTGGGCGCATCCTCGATCACCGCGATGCCATCGACACCGTGGCAGGAAACGCAAGCCTCCGGGGCTTCGCTTTCCTCCCGGGTCAGCGTTACGGTTATGTCGTGTCCGGCATACCATGCCGCGAGATCGGCTATTTGTCCGTCATCGAGGTTTTTAGCCACGACACTCATCATTTCATGAACGCGTGTGCCGTCGCGAAATGCCGTGAGCTGACGTTCGATGTAGGCTGCCGGCTCACCACCGATGTGTGGCGCGATCGGAATTTTTGCAAAGCCGTCGAGGCCGTGGCACGTCCGGCAGGCGCCGGCCTGTTTTCTTCCGGCTTGCGGATCTCCCTGCGGAAATTCGGTCGCCTGAACGGCCCCGGCGAGGAAAACCACGCCGAGGCTCAGAATCGCGGCTCGCATCACTGGCCGTAGCTGATGCGGTAGATCGCACCGGCCAGATCGTCGGACACAAGAATGGAACCGTCACGCAGTTGCGCGACATCCACGGGACGGCCGAGATACTCGTCGTTCTCGTCGATCCAGCCTTCCGCGAACGGTTCACTGGTCGCGTTGCCCTCGTCATCTATGTAGGTGACCATGACGCGCGCGCCGACCGGTGTCGTCCGGTTCCACGACCCGTGCTGGGCCGAGAAGATCGCGTTCTTGTACTTCTCCGGGAACATCTTGCCCGTGTAGAAGGTCATGCCAAGATCAGCGGCGTGCGCCACCATTTCGACAGCGGGGAACACGGCATCCGCAGGCGGTTCGCTGTCCTTGTACTCATTGGTGCGGACACTCCCGCCACCGTACCAGGGGAAACCGAAATGCTGACCGGCCTCGGTCTGGTGGTTGAGTTCGCCCGGAGGAATGTCATCCCCCATGCCGTCGACCTGATTGTCCGTGAACCACAGATCTCCGGTGACCGGATGGAAGTCATGACCGACCGAGTTGCGGATGCCGCGGGTGTAGACCTCGCGGTCGGTCCCGTCCATGTTCATCCGGATCATGCCGCCGATACCGTGCTCGTTATAAAGGTCCATCTTCTCCGGAGCGAAGACGTTGAACGGCTGGCCCAGCGAGATATAGACCTTGCCGTCCGGGCCGATCTTGCAGACCCTGGCAGTGTGGTTGTAGCTCTCTTCTTCCGGTGGGACCAGTTCACCGCCCGGAACGATCGGCACCGCCACCACATCGGGGCTTTCATAAAAGAACTCGGCGGCGGGGTAGAGCAACACGCGGTTCTGTTCCGCGATGATCAGGAACCCGTCCTTGGTGAAACAGGGCCCGTTCGGGATCGCCTTGGTCAGGGAGGGGGCGAAGTTCTTCACCTCGTCCGCCACCCGGTCCTTGTTGCGGTCGGTCACCGCCCAGACTTCGGTTTTCCGGGTTCCGACAAAGGTCACGATGCCCTGCGGTCCGACTGCCATGTGGCGGGCGTCCGGTACGACCGCATAAAGCTCGATCTTGAATCCGTCGGGTAACTTGATCCGCTCAAGGTTTTTCCTGATGCCGTCGGCAAAGGGGCCGGTCTGTTCGACAACGGTGAAATCCGTGACACCCGTGGTCTTGAAGGCACCGAGTTTTGCCAGATTGTCCGGCAGGCCTGCTGTTTGTGCAAGTGCAGGTGCGGCCAGCAGCGAGACTGCGGCCAATGTCGCAAAGATTGTCTTCATTACTTCCTCCCAAAAGTCAGGTCGACAAGTTTCTGTTTTCTTTTTTCGACACCTTCAACGCTAGATTTTTATTTGACTCACTTCAACTTCGATTTCGGTTGAAGATTGCCCACAACAATCAAAACACTTATTCCTCTAGGTTAAATATCAGGTCGACCAACTTACGGTTCGTTCGGCATCTTCTCTCGCCTTTCCGTCAAACGGCTTGCTCATCCCCGAGCTTGGCGCTATCGCTCTGCAATGAGTGAGAGAGAACTGATAATTTCAGAACTCGGTCATCGCGGCGATGGTATCGCGCGGACCGAAACCGGCCCGATCTACGTCGAAGGCGCGCTTCCGGGCGAAGTCGTCCGGGCGCGGGTCGAGAACGACCGCGCATTTGATGCGGTTATCGAAACAGCATCCGCGGACCGGATACCGCCCGTGTGCAGGCATTACGAAGCCTGCGGCGGGTGCTCCCTGCAGCATCTGGCTGATGCGCCCTATCTGGAATGGAAGCGCGGACTTGTCGTCAATGCGCTGCGCGACCGGGGGATTGAGTTTGCGGTCGCGGACACCATTGCCGCAACGGCGGGCGGACGGCGACGTGCCGTGCTGACGGCGGCTCGAGCCGGCAACCATACGCTGCTCGGCTATCACGAGAAGGCCAGCCACCGGCTGGTCAATATCAGCGAATGCCCGGTCCTCGACCCTGCCATTGTCAGCGCCCTGCCCGGCCTGAAAGCGCTTGCCGCGCAGGTGCTGCCCAAAAAAGGTGAGCTGCGCCTGACGGTTCTGAACACGACTGCCGGCCTGGATGTCTCCATCGACAAGGCCGACAAGGACTACAACCGCAAGATACCGATGCTTTCGCAAAAGACGGCCGAACTCGGTTTCGCCCGTCTGTCCGTCAATGGTGAAGTGATCGTCGAGTTTCGTCCGCCGATGCTCGACATGGGCGGGATCGGACTTGTGGCCGCACCGGGCGGTTTCACCCAGGCAACGGTTGCTGCGGAAGAAGCCCTGTCCCGGCTGGTCCTGGAGGGCGTCGGCAAGGCCAAGCGGGTGGCCGATCTCTATTCCGGCGCCGGCACCTTTGCCCTGCGCCTCGCCAGGAAAGCCAATGTCCATGCGGTTGAGGGCGATGCGGCCGCCATGGCCGCCTTCGACAAGGCGCTGCGCAAGCCGCAGGGCTTGAAGAAGGTTACCTTCGAGCGCCGCGACCTTACCCGCCGCCCGCTCGTGCGCGATGAACTGGAGCCCTTCAACGCGGTGGTCTTCGATCCGCCGCGCGCCGGCGCGCAGGCCCAGGCGGAGCAACTGGCCATCTCGAAGGTCAAAACAATCGTTGCCGTCTCCTGCAATCCGGCAACGCTGGCCCGCGATCTGAAGGTCCTGATCGACGGCGGCTATGTGCTGCAAAGCGTCACACCGGTGGACCAGTTCCACTATTCGCCCCATATTGAAGCAGTGGCAGTCTTGAAAAGGGAGTGAGCCATGAGCGCGGCGGACGATGATTTCAGGCCTTTTTCAGGCTCCTTTGGAAGTCCACCGCTCCGGTCGTTTGCCCGCCGGTCGCGTTATGTTCTCCGGCAAGGCAGCCGCCTCGCGCTTTATACGCTGCACTCGGAGGCCATGCGCCGCATGAACCGGCGGCTGCAGAAAGAACTCCCCGAGACACCGAAGGTCGTGCCCAGCGGCCCGATGCCGGGTCAGCGGCGCATGCTTGCGGATATCGTCAAGCTGTTCGCTGAAGACCTAAAGGCTGTCGAGGACGGCCTTTACCCGATGCCCTCGGACGGCACCATGACCCCGCGCGAGCTGCTGTCCACCAGCAGGGCCTTCTTCCGGGACGTGCCGAACGTCGCCCGCCGCAGGGCGACCGGTGCGCATCAGGAAGTGAACGAGCAGGCGGAGGGGTTTGCGGACGCCCTGCCGCGTTACTACCGGCAAAATTTCCATTTCCAGACCGATGGCTGGCTGTCGCAGGAAAGCGCCCGGCTTTATGATTTTCAGGTCGATGTGCTGTTTTCCGGCGCAACGGCCGCCATGCGCCGCCGAGCGCTCGTGCCGTTTGCGGAGATCCTGCGCAAGAAGGACCAGCGCAAGGTCGCCTTCGTGGATCTTGCCTGCGGCACGGGAGGGCTTTTACACCCTGCCCTGGCGGCCTTCCCCCGCCTGAGAGGAACCGGACTGGATCTGTCGGAGCCTTATCTGAACGTTGCGCGGGAGCGGAGCCGCTCAAAACGCGCCAGCTATGTGACCGCGATGGCGGAAGATCTGCCGTTTGCAGACAATTCGCTCGACATCGTCTCCTGCGTTTTCCTGTTTCACGAGCTGCCGCCCAAGATCCGCAGGCAGGTGATCGCCGAAGTGGCGCGGGTGCTGAAACCGGGCGGCTCGTTTCTGTTCGTCGACAGTCTGCAGAGCGGAGACGTGCCGGTCTATGACGGGCTTCTGTCCGTCTTCCCGCAGCTTTTCCATGAACCCTATTTCACGTCCTATCTCGACGAAGACCTGACGGGTCTGTGCGCAGACAGCGGCCTAGAGCAACGCCGGGTGACCCCGGCCTTCGTGTCGCGCGTC
Source organism: uncultured Roseibium sp. (assembly GCF_947496995.1). GTDB lineage: Bacteria > Pseudomonadota > Alphaproteobacteria > Rhizobiales > Stappiaceae > Roseibium. Next base: position 1,298,518 of record NZ_CANMFD010000001.1, on the reverse strand, counting down.
GCGGAATTCGTAAAAAGCAGCTGATTTTTTTCAGCCACACTGAATTTTTGATTACCCTTCTCTTGAGGCTGAATGCGAACAGGTTTATATCCTGCCGCATGAGACTCGATCAATGGCTCTTGCAGACCGGAGAAAGCCGCAGTGCCTTCGCGCGCCGCGCCAACCTGTCCCCTGCTTCGGTAACCGCCCTGTGCAATGACCCCACCGTGTGGGTCTCGCGGGACATGGCTCGCAAAATTGCCATCGCCACGAACGGCGACGTCACTCCAAACGACTTTCTCGGACTGTCTACAACCAAGGAGCATCCCGTGTCCCAGGCCCGTGTCGCAGAAGCAATCCGTGCGTTCGAACGTGGTGAAATGGTGGTCGTGACCGACGATGACGACCGTGAAAACGAAGGTGACCTGATTGTCGCCGCCTCCAAGATCAAGCCCGAGCAAATGGCCTTCATGGTGCGGCATACTTCCGGGATCATCTGCACACCGATGACGGTTGCCCAGGCGCGGCGTCTGCGGCTCGACCCGATGGTTGCCGAAAACGATGCGCCGCTGTCGACCGCCTTCACAATTTCCGTCGATTACCGGCACGGCCTGAAGACCGGCATTTCGGCTGAAGAGCGCTGTTCTACCGTCCGCGCTCTCGCCAATCCCAATGTCGGCGCCGAGGATTTCGTGCGCCCGGGGCACATTTTCCCGCTGGTCGCGAAGGAAGGCGGCGTGATGATCCGCTCCGGCCATACGGAAGCCGCCGTAGATCTCTGCCGCCTCGCCGGCCTGGAACAGGTCGGAGTCATCAGCGAACTCGTCAATGACGACGGCACGGTCAAGCGGGGCCAGCAGGTGGCGGAATTCGCCGCAGAGCACGACCTGAAAATGGTTTCGGTCTCCGACCTGATCGCCTGGCGCCAGCGCACGGAAAAGCTGGTGGAGCGGATCAATGAACAGCCGGTCGAAACCGTCGCCGGCATGGCCTATGCGATGACCTATTCCACTCCCTACGATCCGATGCACCACCTTGCCATCGTCTACGGCGACATTCTCGACGGCCGCAGCGTGCCCGTCCGGCTGCAGCTGGAATCGGTTCTCGACGATGTGTTCGGTGGCGGCAAGCCGCTCGACCATATCATGAAGCATTTCGCGGATCGCGGCAGAGGAATCATCGTCTATCTGCGCGAAGGTTCCGTCGGTGTCGCGCAACAGTCCAGACGCACCCGGAACGATTTCGAAGCCGACGAAAACGAGGACCACAGCTCCGCGCAAGCTAGACAGGAACAATGGCGGGAGGTTGGACTGGGCGCACAGATCCTGAAAGATCTGGGTGTCAGCTCAATTCGCCTGCTGGCCACGCGTGAACGGCATTACGTGGGGCTGGAAGGGTTCGACATCAAAATTGACGAGACGGAGATCCTTGATACCTGAGGTCTCCGAAGAGGTAGTCATTCATGGCAACTGGGAACGAGGCGCAAAAACCGGAAGACAGTGAACACGAAGCAGCGGTGCCATTCACGGTCAGTTTCAACCGCAGCCAGAGCGAAGTCATCGTCTACGGATGCCTTGCACTTGGCATCCTGTTCGCCGCAATCGGCGTCTTTACAGGGGTTCATCTGCTAACACTGGCCGCAATCGCCCCCATTGCGATGGCCTACTGGCATTACCCGATGATCGAAAAGGGCAAACCGCAGCTCGGCGCCAACGAAGAGGGGCTTTACGTCGAACGGATCGGCTTCATCGACTGGTCCGCCATCCGGATGACCGATGTCAAACGGAAAACCGTCCGCAATATCGAACAGGTCCGGCTGGACGTGCTGCTGACCCGCCCCCTTGACAACGCGCTTACCAGGGCCCAGCCTTTTCCATTCTGGAAAAAATACATGAAACGGAACTGGAAGAGGTCCAGGCGTGAACACGGCCGGGAACTGATCGCCATCGACCTGCACACCCTTGCGGCCGACCCGGATGAAATCCTGACCCGTATCCGCGCGTTCAAGTTTGTCTGAATTGCCGGACATGCTGTTGCCGCTCGCCTGACAGTCAGCCGGCAAGATGCGGCGGCAGCCTGAACAAGCTGCCGCCTTTCGCCTACATCAGGTTTTTCTTGAAGAACTCGACTGTTCTTTCTTCAGCGAGCTTTGCGGCTTCGTCGTCGTAGCGCGGCGTGGTGTCATTGTGGAACCCGTGGTTCACACCCGGGTAGACATAGGCCACATAGTCCTTGCCGGCAGCCTTGAGCGCTTCTTCGTATGCCGGCCAGCCGGCATTGATGCGTTCGTCGAGTTCGGCATATTGCAGCATCAGCGGAGCTTCGATTTTCGCGACATCCGCAGCGTCGGGCTGACGGCCGTAGAACGGCACGCCGGCGGCCAGTTCCGGATAGGCAACTGCAATCGCATTAACCACACCGCCGCCATAGCAGAACCCGACCGCACCCACCTTGCCGGTGCTGCCGTCATGGTTGAGCAGGTATTCAAATCCGGCGAAGAAGTCGTTCATCAGCTTGGTGCCGTCGACCGTGCGCTGCAGCTCACGGCCCTGGTCGTCATTTCCGGGATAACCGCCGACGGAAGTCAGTCCGTCCGGTGCCAGCGCCATGAAGCCGGCCTTGCCGAGGCGGCGGGCGACGTCCTCGATATAAGGGTTCAGACCGCGGTTCTCATGCACCACAAGGACAGCTGCGAGTTTGCCGGTGGCTCCGGCGGGCCTCACCAGGTAACCGTTAACTTCGCCGTGACCGTTCGGAGACGGATAGGTGATGCGTTCGGTGACGATATCTGCGTCGTCCGGCGCTACCTGCTGAGCATGGGCATAATTGGGAGACAACTGGTCAAGCAGCATCGCGGCGGTCACGCCGGCGACCGCAAATTTCGCAGCCCCGCTCAGAAACTCGCGCTTGGTGATCTTGCCGTGCGCATAGAAGTCATAGAGATCCAGAAGTTCCTGCGGAAAATCCTTCGCCGTCATCCGGCGGATAGGCGTCATCTCATTCATGTCATTACTCCCTGAAAGGCACGAAACACTGCAATGCTTCGAAAACTTAGCGGGAAGTGGGCCAAGATCCAGTCCCTGGCTCTACAGAATTGTAACGATATGTAACCGCGCGGAGGTTTACCCCACCTGGCCGCGGTGACGCAGGAAGTGATCGGCGAGCACGCAGGCCATCATGGCTTCTCCCACCGGAACGGCGCGGATACCGACACACGGGTCGTGCCGTCCCGTGGTTCTCACATCGACTTCTTCGCCCTGCCGCGTGATCGACTTGCGTTCGGTGAGGATAGAAGACGTCGGCTTGACGGCAAAGCGCACGACAAGCGGATCGCCGTTCGAAATCCCGCCAAGAACGCCGCCTGCATTGTTGGAAAGGAACTTTGGACGACCGGCATTGTTCATGCGGATCTCGTCGGCATTGTCTTCACCGGTCAGGCTTGCCGCTTCGAAACCGTTGCCGATCTCAACGCCCTTCACGGCGTTGATCGACATCATCGCGGCCGCAAGGTCGGTGTCGAGCTTGCCGTATACCGGAGCTCCCCAGCCTGCAGGAACACCTTCTGCCACGACTTCTATGACAGCCCCGACCGAGGACCCCGCCTTGCGGACGCCGTCCAGATAATCGGCCCACAGGGCTGCAGCCTCGGCATCGGGCGAGAAGAACGGATTTCTATCGACCTCATCCCAGTCCCAGTTGCCGCGTTCGATCCTGTGCGGACCGACCTGGACGAGCGCGCCGCGGATGCTCACCCCCTGGACGACCTTCCGGGCAACGGCACCGGCAGCAACCCGCATCGCCGTCTCGCGCGCGGACGAGCGTCCGCCGCCGCGGTAGTCGCGGATGCCGTATTTGGCATCATAGGTGAAATCTGCGTGGCCTGGACGGAACCGGTCCTTGATCTTCGAGTAGTCCTTGGAGCGCTGATCGGTATTTTCCACCATCAGGGAAACAGGAGTGCCTGTCGTCTTCTGGACACCGTCTTCATCGACCATGACGCCTGACAGGATCTTCACTTCATCGGCTTCCTGCCGCTGGGTCGTGAACCGGGACTGTCCGGGCTTGCGCCTGTCCATGAAGCCCTGGATGTCAGCTTCCGTCAGCGGGATCAGAGGCGGGCAGCCATCGACGACACAGCCGATTGCGGGGCCATGGCTCTCCCCCCAGGTCGTGACCCGGAACAAATGTCCAAAACTGTTATGCGACATGAACGGCTACCGATCTCATGCGAAAGAATGTCTGGCGCCGAGCGATACGCCATACTGCATGGAAGCTCAAGTCCTTCGGCCATGGCCTGCAACCCCCGACGGTCGGATCCGGACTGCGCTCAACCGCCGAGACCGGCAATCCGCTTATTATTGCATCCGTCAAGAACAGTTACCCGGATCAACAGAGCTTCAGGTTATCGCCAGTCAAAATAACCTGAGGAAACGAGCAAAGCCCAAGAATAAAACGTGTCAGACTTTCAGGAGTTGATTCGCAAATTCTTAAGCCTCTGCAATTAATATGTATTTACAATGATAAATAATCAAAAGGCATGCCGGTGCGGATCAGGGGCTGGTTGACCGGACTGATCGTGTTCATGCTGGCGCCCAGCCTGCTGTTCGCTTCGCTCTGGTTTCACAACAAGATCGAGAACGTGCTCGCGATTGACCGCAGTCTGGAGGGACTGCATCTGATCGAGGCCCTCGGCCCGCTGATGCAGGAAAAAGCCCTGACCGGCAACGCAAAGGAACCTTCTGGAGTTTTTCGTGTCCAGCTCGAGGAATTCGCCGGAGAAGACCGTTATCCCGCCCTGCTTGAAGATCTGGACGCCCTTGTCACCGAACCCGGTGTCCCTGCCCTGCGGCAGGCTCGCAAGCTGACGTCCTCCCTCTCGCAGCTGGCGAAGCTCAGCTCATCCGCTTCTCCGAAGACATCAAGACTTCCGAGCCTGATCGACGACACGCTTCTGGCCGTGGTTATTGAATCTTCCGAAATGGCGAAGAACGCCGATCTGCTGGCAAGCCGCGACAACATAAGCGTCTGGGACAAGATGCTTATCCCGGTGCAGGCCGGTCAATTCAAGGCGGCCGCGGATGAAGCCGCCAAGGACACGGCAATCTATTTGCAGGACCCGGCGGGCACAGGCGTAAGCGATCTGAGCGAACAGGCCCGGCTCTACCGCAAGACCAACCTGTCCTTTCAGACGGCAGGCTCGAAACTGTTGTCCTCCACCATCAAGGCCAGCACGAGCGCGGACATTGTTTCGGCGCCTCTCATCACGAAGCAGCCGGAGCTGGTGCAGGTGACCTTCCAGTTGTGGCAGGCAGCCCTGGAGGCGCTCAGCGCGGATCTGCAGCAACAACGCGCGCAGACCCTGTTCGCCGTGGCGCTTGCCGGGCTGGCAGGCGCCGTGGTCATTCTTGCCGCCTTCGCCATTGCCGTGACGCTGAGCCGTACGCTTGCCGCGCGCACGCAGCAGGAATTTGAAAACCTCGGATTTCACGATCCGCTCACCGGCCTGCCCAATCGCCGGGCGCTCCTGAAAACCATTCAGAACCTTCCTCTCCCGCATGAGGGTATCAGGGTCGGTCTTCTGGTTTTCGACCTGCGTCATTTCAAGAAGGTCAACGACCTTTTCGGAGATCAATATGGCGACTCCATTCTCAGGCAGGTGGCCGAACAACTGACGCAGCTTGCCGAGCCGCACGATTTTGTCTGCCGGACCGGTGGTACCGAGTTCATGCTGTTGCGCCGACGGTTGAAGAACCCGCTGGAATTCGAACAGCTTGCGGCCAGGCTCATTCAAGAACTGGGCAAGGAGCGGTACCTGCACACCCACAAGGTGACAATCGACGGCAATGCCGGCCTGTTCATAAGCCGGCCCGCCGCAGAGGTCAGCGACCAGATCATCGTCGACGCGGCGCTTGCCCTGCGCTCGGCCAAGAAGCTGGGACCGAGGAAGTACAGTCTCTTCACCCACAACATGCGGGAAACCTTCGAAGAGAACGGACAGATCGCCAAGCAGCTCATCAAGGCGCTTCACGACGGCAACATCGTCCCCTGGTACCAGCCGCAGATAGACATCCACACCGGCACCCTGATCGGCGCCGAGGCCCTGGTGCGCTGGATTGACGGCGACGACGTCCGCGCGCCCGCCTCCTTCTTTCCCGCTGCCGTGGAAGCCGGCTATATGGAGATGATCGAAAAGACCGTCCGGGAACACGCCATAGGTCTCGCGGCCAGCGTGAGCGGCAAGACGCTGCATCCGATCCATTTCGGTCTGAATGTCACAGCCGATCTCCTGGGAAATCCCGAGGCCGTGGATGCACTGGACCGTCAGGTCCGGTCCATGGGCCTACTGCCTTCCCACATAAGTCTGGAAATTCTCGAAGCGGTGATGATCGACGAAAGCACAGTTGCACCTATCAAGGAAAATATCGCCCGCTTGTCCGACCTTGGATTCTTCATAGAACTGGACGACTTCGGCACCGGCCATTCCAGCATTTCCAGCCTGCGGGACCTGAAAGTGGACCGGGTGAAGATCGATCGCAGTTTCATCTCGGGCGTGGACACGGACCCGGACCTGCAAAAGTTCACCAGTGCGCTGATCAATCTTGCCAAGAGCCTCGATATCCGCGTGCTCGCGGAAGGTGTCGAGACCGAGGGCGAACTTGAGTGGCTGAAGCAGAACGGCTGTGACGACATCCAGGGTTTCCTGATCTCGAAAGCCGTGCCGGAAGACCAGCTTCTGAACCTGATCCTAAAGCACAATTTTCTTACGCCCCTGAGCACTCCGGCGCCGCGTAAAACGGTACTGGGGCTAGGTCGCGGCTGGTGACAGGGCCGCCTGCCTTTTCTTGAACTCCGCAGCAGCAAGCGAAAGACCGCCATCCGCGCCGTCGACGAAATGGATGTGACGGCTGTTGCCGATGTCCTCCACGAAACAGGTCATCAGCGCCGAGCCGGACACATGCATTCCGTAGACGACGTCTCCGGCTTCAAAGGCCGTGTTCAGGCAGTTTTCGACCGCCGCAAGCTGTGCCGACGTCAGATCGAGCACAAGCTGAAGACTGTCCCCGACCTTGCGATGGTCCGTATTGAGGCTCAGCTCCCGAAAATATTTCGCCGGAGCCAAGGGGCCAATGCGCCAGCCGGTGGTGGTGCTCAGCATGAAAGCCAGGCATTCGAAGATGCTGGTCATCCAGCCGCGCACGGCCTTGCCGGCGAAGGACATCGCCACTTCCAGCCGGAGATTTCGGGGCGGGAACCTGAAGCGCAGCCGGCTTTTTTCCGCCAACCTTGTCCGGTTGTCGTCCGTCAGCGGATTGAAGCCGAGCTCTGCAGCAACGTCGTCCATGACCTCAGGCAGGGTCTTGCGGCCGGACGGCTTGACGATCAGCGAAACGATGTGCCCGTGTTTCGCCGGCAACGGCTCCCAGCGGCAGGAAAGGCCGTCAAGTGGCGGCAGGACCGTGTCTTTCAAGGTGATCGTAAAGGGCCTTGAGGCATCCGGGTCTTTCAGAATGCGGTCGGCGATGGCGAGCCCGTCTCCAAGGATCATCGCCAGGTGATTGCCCTCACTCAGCTCGTACTTGCGTACCTTGACGTCTCCGCCGAGTTCTCTCAGATGCGCCACGGGGATGGCTGCGGCCCGCAGTTCCAGTTCCATGACCTGCCGGGCAAGATCAACGACACCGGCAAGCGCTTCGCGTCCTGCCTGCACATCCTGTTCGGACACCACGAGCGTTGCGCCGTCACCGCCGAAGACGAACGGCACCCGGTCGCGGCCGAGGCGGTTCACGACAGCGGCAATGACCGCCGCCCCCACCATGTTGACCTCCTTGTAGCGTCCGGCGGCAACAGCATCTCCCGAGCGCACGATGTCGGCTGCCAGGACATACCAGTTATCCGGCACAGGCCGGTAACCGGCCAGTTCGCCGACCGTGCTGAAATCCGAAAAGCTCGGCAGCTCGCTGTAAAATTCATCCGCTGACACGACACACGCTCCTGACGCCTTTTCAAACTCCGGCTGACACGGAGGCCGGCGCTTCGTTAATCTGTCTACGACAACCGGGAGTGATCAGATCGGGATTATCCTTCATAGCCGAAATCTGGCGCCTGAATGGCACCGCTGGATCCTCGTCAGGCATCGGAAGGCAGCCGACTCCACGGAGCCAACGAGCCAAACCGGTTCGCCTTGAATGAAGATCAGGCCACAAAGCAGAAGCCAGCGAATCTGTTTCGGCCTCAGACGACCTCGAAGCGGCCGTCTCTCCAGACGAAGACCTTGTCCTGGGGCACATCCAGCTTGGGTGTTGCGGTTTTCTCCAGCCCCTCAAGCAAACCACGCACGACGCGGAAAACGCCGCCATGCGAAACGACAACCGAGGGGCGATCGACCGATCGCAACCACGGGCCGATCCGGCCGGTGAGCATTTCATAGCTTTCGCCGCCGGGAGGGACGAACCCCCATTTGTCGGCCCGCCGCTGCACAATCAGCTCCGGCTCCACATCCGCCAGTTCCTCAAGGGTATGGCCTTCCCAGTCTCCGAAGGTGATTTCCTTGAGCTGGTCATCAAGCCGGTAGGTCGCTGGATCCGCGCCCAGTGCCGAGCGCAGAAGTTCCATGGTCATGCGGGTGCGCCCAAGAGGGGACGCAACGAAGTCGAGCATGTCCAACGGGATATTCTCTGCCTCCAGAAAAGCTTTCAACCGTTCGCCGTTGCCTGTGGCCTGGGCCTTGCCGGTGGCGTTGAGCGGAATGTCGCGTTGCCCCTGCATACGCCCTTCCGCGTTCCAGTCCGTCTGACCGTGACGGATGAAGATCAGCAGCTCAGGGTCATGGAGCCTTGGAAGCAGGCCGGTATCGGGTGCAGATTGCAGGATCGTCATGGTCTCACTCAGGCAATGCGAAAGCTTCAGCTTCAATCAAAAGACACGTAATAGAAAAATGGCCGGTTGAAACCGGCCATCACGAACTCTTCAGAAAGATAAGGCGGCGGCAGCCGGTCTTTGAACCGTTTAATCCTTGACCACGGAAATGTCGGGGGCATCGACGGCCTTCATGCCGACGATGTTGTAGCCGCAATCAACGTGCTGGATTTCACCGGTAACACCACGGCCGAGGTCGGAGAGCAGAAACAGCGCGCTGTCGCCGACTTCCTCGATGGTGACCGTCCGGCGGAGCGGTGAATTGTACTCGTTCCATTTCAGGATATAGCGGAAGTCGCCGATGCCTGAGGCAGCCAGTGTCTTGATCGGACCGGCGGAGATCGCGTTGACGCGAATGTTCTGCGGGCCGAGATCCATGGCCAGATATTTGACGCTGGTTTCCAGCGCGGCTTTGGCGACACCCATCACATTGTAATGCGGCATCACCTTCTCGGCGCCGTAGTAGGTCAGCGTCAGAATGGAACCACCCGCACTCATCAGCTTTTCGGCGCGCTGGGTGACGGAGGTCAGCGAATAACAGGAGATGTCCATCGTCCGGGCGAAATTATCGGAGGAGGTATCGACGAAGCGGCCGGTCAGTTCGGACTTGTCGGAGAAGGCAACGGCGTGGACCACGAAGTCGATCTTGCCCCACTTTTCTTCCAGGGCCTTGAACACCGCATCGATCGACGCGCCGTCCGTGACATCGCAGTGACCGGCGACAAAGGCACCGAGCTGTTCGGCAAGCGGCTCGACGCGCTTTTTCAATGCATCGCCCTGATAGGTCAGCGCCAGTTCGGCTCCCGCGTCGGCCACTGCTTTGGCAATACCCCAGGCAATTGACTTGTTGTTAGCCACGCCCATGATCAGACCACGTTTGCCGTTCATCAGTCCGCGCGTTTCCGCCATCGTCATCTCCGAAAAGGAATCCTGTACCGCCCCCGAGGGCTGGCATCCTATGGCACAAGGGGTTTCGTCCTTCAAGTGAGCAGCGGCGCGAATGAAGCGTCGACGGCGGCGCCGTCAGCCACTATGTTGGCGCCCGAATTTCACTGTCAAACGTCACAAGGACCCCGCTCATGGAGCGCTCTTCCCATGCCGACAGCTTCGCCGAAATCATCGGCGCGGCACATGTACTGACCAGCCCTGACGACCAGGCTCCGTTCCTCACCGAGTGGCGGGATCTCTATCAGGGCGTCACGCCCATGGTGCTTCGCCCGGGCAGCACGCAAGAGGTCAGCGCGGTGATGACATATGCCTGCCAGCAAGGTTTGAAAATAGTTCCGCAAGGGGGCAACACCGGGTTGGTGGGCGGACAAATCCCGCAGGAATCCGGGGATGAGATCGTCTTGTCGCTCTCCCGGCTCAACAAGGTCCGCTCTGTGGATCCGGCCGGTTTCACCATCACGGTAGAGGCCGGCGTGGTGCTGGAGGCTTTGCAAAACGAAGCCGAAAAAGTCGACCGTCTGTTCCCCCTCGCCCTCGGTTCGCAGGGCTCCTGCCAGATCGGTGGCAACATTTCCACCAACGCAGGCGGCACCGCCGTGCTGGCCTACGGCAACACCCGAGACCTCGTCCTGGGCCTCGAAGTTGTGCTGCCGACCGGGGAGATCTGGAACGGTCTGAGAACCCTTCGCAAGGACAATACCGGTTATGATTTGAAACAATTATTTATCGGCGGAGAGGGCACCCTGGGGATCATTACCGCCGCTGCGCTGAAACTCTTTCCCAAGCCGAAGAAACTGGAAGCGGCCTTTATCGGTTTGCCCGATCCGCAGGCCGCCCTGAAGCTCTTCTCGCTCGCAAAGGCCCAGGCCGGTCCCGTCCTGACCGGTTTCGAAATCATGCCGCGTGTCGGACTGGAGTTTTGCCTGCGGCATCTGGAGGGCAGCCGCGATCCGCTGGAAAACCCGCATGACTGGTATATCCTCATGGAGCTTTCCAGCGCTTCGGAGGCGTTTCCTGTCCGCGATCTGCTGGAGAGCATTCTCGGCGAAGCTTTTGAAGAAGAACTCGTCGAAGACGCCGCCTTTGCACAGAACCTCTCTCAGGTTCAGGATTTCTGGCATATCCGTCACGGCATGTCTGAAGTGCAGAAACCGGAAGGCGGCTCCATAAAGCATGACGTCTCCGTACCCGTCGCCGCCATCCCGGATTTTCTCGACAAGGCCATGGCGGCGGTCGAAAGCCTCGTTCCCGGCTGCAGGCCGGTGCCCTTCGGCCACATGGGCGACGGCAACATCCATTTCAATGTCAGCCAGCCGGTCGGCGCCGACAAGGAGAGCTATCTCGCCGGATGGGACGAGATGAATGCTGTCGTGCATGGCATCGTTCATGACTTCGGCGGCAGCATTTCCGCCGAACACGGGATCGGACGCCTGAAGCGCGATCTCCTCAGCCAGGTCAAGTCGGATATTGAACTGGACCTGATGCGGCGGATCAAATCCGCGTTGGACCCAAGCAACCTTCTCAACCCGGGCCGCGTCATCTGAGACTGTCCGCGCTGCGTCCCGCTGCTACTTTTCGTAATCTGATAATAAAGCGTAGTAGTCGCGGGACGCCGGACCGGTGCCTGATCACACCGGTCCGTATTGCGATTTTACTTGGTGAGCCCGCCGTTCATCTACGGCGCCGGACGGCAGAAACGGACCACGGTTCAAGGCAAGGTTCGCAAGACGGATCAATATGTACATTTGACGGGTTGCCGGAATTTCCGCAACCCTGTGGATAGCGTTCTCGCTATTGGCAAAAGACGACAGTGCAACGATCACTTTCACATCTGGTGTCAGCATTCTGTTCCGAAATGAATTTTCGCGACAAGCCAGCTCGATAAAAATTTGACCATTCGATCAAATCAATCGAATCTCCTCCGAAAGTTTTCCCCACCTTCGCGGCCCGCGGAGGACCGGTTGGACAGGTTTGAGTCAATTTCAGGTCAAAATCCTGTTCAGCAAGCGTTCGCCCCCACGAGACGTCTCTGTCAAAAGTAACCTGCTTTTCAGCACAGTATTGAAAACCAACCTGACGAAACTCACTATTTTTACAGCGGCCTTTTGAAAACTTTCAGAAAATTCTGGCATGCGTTAATTTTTTGCTAAAGATTTTCCCCAGTCGAAAGTCGATGCTGAATCGTCTACAGAAAACAAACTCCCTCAGGACCTATTGCTCGTCTTGACGCTGATGGAGTTTAAGTTTTGCCATGTAGAAATTCATTCTTTGACCAGAAAACATCTACAAAAATTACTATGTGAACGATCTATGACCTTATAAGAATAAGCTATTTGAAAAGATGGTAAATCAAAGGTTAATGTTGTCTCATAGGCGTTAAAAGCCACCCCGACCAAGAGACCTCCAAAGGGTCCGCAGGCCGGAAACAATAAACGGGCTGCGAAGCGGTAATCGCGGTTCAAAGACAGTGCACAGAGGGGCGTTAAACGCCCACCCCATGAAGGAGGCCACAATGCAGCTTCAGGTTTTAGCCGATTCCGGTCCGTGGGACCGGGTCAAGAAAGAACTGAGGAACGAGCTGGGGGAAGATATTTTCTCGAACTGGTTCGGCAGGGTCAATCACGAGGAAACGACAGGTGATGCGGTTCGTCTTTCCGTTCCAACCCGTTTTCTGAAGAACTGGATCCAGAGCAATTACGAAAAGCAGCTCGTCGGCCTTTGGAAGCGTGAAAAAGACGACATCAGCCGTATAGAACTTACCGTTCGCGGCGCTTTGCGCCCCCGCCAGATCGAAGGCGCCCAGGCCCCGAAGGCCATCACGGCCCGGCGGATCAGCGGCCGCCCCGCTCCCTTCAACAGCACACCGCAGTTCAGTACCGGATCGGGCATTGCCGCGATCCCATGCCTTGCGGACACGGGTGAAGACTCGGCGACAGAATTTCTCAGCGGCGCTGCCCTGAACCCGAAACTGACTTTCGACACTTTCGCGGAAGGCGCTTCCAACAGCCTGGCCTGCGCCGCCGTGCGGCAGATGGCGGCCGGCCATGAAGGCACGTTGAACATGCTTTATGTTCACTCCTCCACCGGCATCGGCAAGACCCACCTTTTGCAGGCCGCCGCCTGCCAGGCCAGAAAGACCGGCCGGAATGTGGCCTATCTGTCGGCCGAATTCTTCATGTACCATCTGGTTCCCGCTCTGCGGACACCGGCTTTCCCGGTGCTGCGACAGGCCATGAAGTCCATCGACCTGCTCCTGATCGACGACCTTCAGTTTCTTCACGGCAAACAGGCACAAGAGGAATTCAGCAAGACGCTCGAGCTGCTGATGGAGTTCCCTTCGCAAATCATCATGGCGGCGGATCGCGCTCCGGAGGATCTTGAAACGCTCGGCACCGGCTTGTGCCAATACATCCAGAAGGGTGAAGTCATCGGCATCCAGTCCACGGACTATGCCCTGCGCCTCGACATCGTCAACAAGCGCATCGCGGCGGCTCGCAAGACCCACCCCGGCTTTTCGGTTCCGGACGAAGTTTCGGATTACATTGCCCGCTACGTGATTGCCTCCGCCAGGGATCTGGAAGGCGCGCTGAACCGGCTCTTTGCACATAATCAGCTTTCCAGGCAGCCGGTTACCCTCGAGCTTGCCGAAAAGACCCTGCACGATCTGGTGCGGATCGGCGAACCCCGCTCGATCAAGGTTGAAGAAATCCAGCAGGTCGTCTGCAAGCACTTCAGCGTCACCAAGGCGGATCTCCTGTCTTCCTGCCGGGCCCGGGTTCTTGTCCGGCCACGTCAGATTGCAATGTACATCGCCAAGGTCATGACCGGGCGTTCACTGCCGGAAATCGGTCGCCGCTTCGGCAACCGCGACCACACCACGGTTCTGCATGCGGTCCGCAAGATCGACGGCATGGTGAAACAGGACAAGGCTCTCTCACAGGAAGTGGAACTGCTGAAGCGCCTGATACATTCCTGATTCACGACGGGCGACATGGCCCTGAAACGTCTGCTGCGGCGGGTTCAACCGCCGCAGCACCGGCTTCACAGTTCTGACTTTGCCGCCGTCATCCCGGTCAAGCGAAGCGCGAGCCGGGACCGGAGGGCCACAAGTCCTCGTTGCAGCTGAGGCTGTTTCAAAGATAACCCTCGGCTCCCCGATCCCGGATCTTCGCTACGCTGTGTCCGGGATAACGAATTGAAGGTTTATCCTGCCCCTGAAGCCGCGCAAGCGGCTTTCTTTTTGCGCCGTTGACAGGGCCCGCCCGTGTCCCTATGCCTGTTGCCGGTTTGAGGGAACCGGCCGCCCGCGGGCAAAAAGCCTTGGTGAATCCCTTCAGCGAATTTTCTTTCGCTGAGCTGAGCGACCTTCACAAGGAAGTGCAGGCTGATGGCAATGCGGGCCCCATTGTTTTCGCCTGACGTTCTTGAAAGGCATTCCCATGACGCTTCCCAGCGTTGACACGCTCAAAACCCAGGCCAAACGCCTGCGCACGGCTCTTACCGCCAAGGGGCAGGTGCTTTCGCACAGCCAGGCGCTCGAACTGCTTTCCGCCCAATACGGCTACAAGGACTGGAACACCGCCTGCGCGGCGGCATCCGCAACCGGAAAGGCCCTGCCCTTCGCGGTCGGCGACCGAGTGTCCGGCGTCTATATGCGCCAAGCCTTCACCGGCGACATAAGAGGGCTTTCGCGGGTCGGCCAGTCAGGCCATCTTCGCGTAACCCTTCAATTCGACAAGCCCGTCGACGTGGTGACTTTCGACAGTTTTTCCGCTCATCGCAGCCGTGTCACCTGTGTCATCCGCGAAGACGGAATTGCGGTCAAGAAAACCTCGGACGGCGAGCCTCATCTGAAGGTGAAGCGCGCCGGTTGAAGCGCCTTGATCAACGGCGTACCAAGATACTATGGCGTTTCTGTCACCTCAGCCGCGCCATGACAAGATGACCGGGCACGGGTTCGTTTTCCTCCAGCCGCACGACAATCGGTTCCATGGCGAGGATTTCGAACCCGGCCGCCTCGAGCGCCGTCCGGATATAGGCTTCCCCCTGGGCAAAGCGGTTTTTCGCACCGACCATATAGGTCCGGCCCTTGAGGACCTCCTCGGGAAGCGTTTCGGTTGAAAATGCCAGGCAGCCGCCCTGCCCGAGCCGACCGGCCGCGCCGGCCAGAAACGGTTCGACGGCGCCGAGATAGGGAAAGACATCGGTGGCGGTGATCAGGTCCCAACTCGGCTGCGACCCATCCTCTTCCTCGAATTCCTGCAGGAATTCCACGGCCTCACCGACATAGAGATCCTCATAGACCTGCCTGTCATAAGCCAGTTCGACGATGCGTTCGGACAGGTCCACACCCGTCCGGTGAACGGTGCAGTCGGCAAGGGCCATGCCGGTCAGGCCAGTGCCGCATCCCAGATCCAGCAGGCGGGTGAACGGCCCGATCTCCAGACGGCGGATCAGGTCCCGCACCAACAGGGGGACGCAATAGCCAAGCTCATCCACCAGGATGTCGTCAAAAACGTCCGCATGCTGATCGAAGAGCGTCGCGACATAGGCATCGGGCATCTTTTCCGGCGCGTCCTGCGCGCCCATGGCCGCCAGGCGAATACTGACACCACCGGTATCCACGGGATCAAGCGTCAACGCATGACGATAGGCCTCTATCGCCCCTTCATGGTCGCCGGCTTTCTGGAGGTCCAGACCACGATTGTAGGCCGCCGCCAGTGCGTCGTTTTCTTGCTCGTCGTGCTCATGGGGGGCGAAGTTGTCGTTGTCGCTCATGTCGTCATCCTTCCCGGCAGAGCCTTCCCCTACAGCGGCTGTAAAGCGAATGCACGGCAATTCTGGCGGGTCCACCGCCGTTTGTGCTCAGAACAGATCGAGCTGACTGTCATCGGGCACCGGCTTCGCCGCCCGGTTCGCTCCAGCGTCTTTTCCGGGACCGGCCAGCCGGTCATCCAGCTCCACTGGGTCATGCAGATCCGCATCGTCGTTGGACACCTTGTTGACCCGGCTGGACACGGGTGTCGCCACCAGAAAGCTGTCCTCTACCGGGAGAAGCAGTTTTTCGGCCTCTCTCCGGTCAACACGGCCGACGTCCAGCCAGGTGTCGAACACCTCGGGCTTGAGGATTACCGGCATGCGATCATGGATCGGTGACATCATCCGGTTGGCCCTGATCGTGAGAATTGCGCCGGTGTCGATGTCACCGCCATCAGGGTCCGACCACGTGTCCCACAAACCGGCGAAGGCCATGACGCCGCCGTCCGCCGGCTGGATCCAGAAAGGCTGCTTGCCTTCGGGCGTCCGTCGCCACTCGTAAAACCCGGACGCCGGAACCAGGCAGCGGTGGTGGCGCATGGCCGAGCGGAAGGACGGTTTTTGCGATGCGGTTTCCGCTCTTGCGTTGATCAGCAGGCTGAAACTTGACGGATCCTTGGTCCAGGAGGGGATGAGCCCCCAACGGACGAGATGGAACTGCCGCTTGCCGCCGAGGTTCTGACGGACGATCGCCAGCGGCTGGGTCGGCGCAATATTGTAGCGCGGCGGAAAATTCGGCCGCTCCTCATAGCTGAAAAAGCTCCGCACGGCGTCGGGGGGTGTGGTGAGCGCAAGCCGGCCGCACATTTCGGGTTTCTCCATTGCCTGACATCATACACCGGGTCCCGGTCCGGCACTGCCAAGTTAGGCAATTGGAAATAAAAAGGAAGTAGCCTAGTTCACGGATTCATGAATGAGCATGAAATGGTTTGAACAGGATTGCTCTTCGACAAGGTTCGCAAGTGCAGGAAATGCAGCGTATTTCCCGACCTTTCGTGCCGTAGAACCGGAGCAATCCGATTGAATCGGGAGGACATGGAAATGGCTTCATCCAGCGGTGTCAGCGCGCATGACCGGGCAAAAGTCCGCTCTTCACGCCCTTTCTCGCGATGTTTCGCCATCTCCGATGCCATTTCTTCCTCATTCATGAGTCCGTGACATAAAGCGCAACTTCAACAATCGGGGGCAGGGTATGGAGTGTTTGGATCCAGTTTTGGGCGCCGGAGATCTGGCTGCCGACAGGCTGGAACAGGCCAACATCAACCCCCAGACGGGGCTTGCCACTGATTACCTCAATCATTTCAATGAAGTGATGATGCTTCTTGAAATGCTTCCGGCCATGCCGGATTGCGCAGGGGATGTGCTCGACTGGGCGCCGCTTGACTATATCGGCCATTTCGAGATTTCGACCTTCAAGGACAAGAATCTCGCCATCCAGGCCTATCACGCAGCCCCTGCGAAATTGCGCAATCATCTGGAAACCCAGGTCGCGGAAATCAATGCGCTGGTCGTTCGTATCCAGGACCGACTGCGCCAGGCTGAGTCCCCTTCGGTGGTCGCCGCGGAAATCGCCTACATTGCAACACATGAAATCAAACCGTTGATTTCCGTTGCGGGTGCGGTCATTCACGGCCATGTTGAACCGGAAGCAACCCAGCACGAAGGCGAAGGCGCTCAGGCAGAGATCGACGCCCTGTTCGCCTGAAGCGTTCCGTCGCTCGACATTTTCCAAGGCGCTCCATGTCCAGATTATATCCAGATGCTCCCCGCGTCGGCGTCAGTGTCCTGTGCCACAGGAACGGGCTGGTGCTGCTGATCAAGCGCGGCAGAGCACCCTACAAGGACCACTGGAGCCTGCCTGGCGGACTGGTGGAACTGGGCGAAACGCTGCTGGAGGCTGCCGAACGCGAGCTCATGGAAGAAACCGGTGTGACGGCGCGCCTCGGAAAGCCTGCCGAAACCTTCGATTCCATTCAGCGGGATGCCGACGGGACGGTTTCCGCGCATTTCATCCTCACCGTCTTCTGCGGAACCTATCAGTCAGGCAGCGCCAAACCCGGTGACGATGCCGCCGCGCTCGAGTGGGTCGCGCCCGATCGTCTGGACGAGAGGCTGACCACACCGGGCACACCAGAGCGTGTCCGCCGCCTGCTGGACAGATAGCTCGGGAACTTCCCGGCGCTTCTCAGCCAATTCTTGGGATCACGGTTCATTGTGCTTGCGACGCGCCGTGCCGTTGCGCATGATCTGCTCATGATGAAACAGTGCATACGTTCTGTCTGCGCCGGAGCTCTTCTGCTTGCTCTTTGCCTGATGGGTCCCGGCCAGGTTGTATCCGCACAGGAAAGCACCGCGGACGAGCCCCCTTTCGAGCAGCAGCTCATGCGTCTTTCGGAGATTTTTGGCGCCCTCCATTTTCTGCGCCCGCTCTGCAAGAAAAGCGACACCCCCAACTGGCGCGACCAGATGGAGGATTTCCTGGACGCCGAAACGCTGGACGAAAATCGCCGGCGGCGGTTCATCGAACGCTTTAATCAGGGTTACAGAGGTTTCTCAGTCGCTTATAGAGAGTGTACCGAGGCGGCGCGTATCGCAATGGCACAGTATCTGACTGAGGGCGAGACCATCATCAGCGACGTCACCAGCCGATACGGGCGATAAATCGGCGGGAAATCCTCAGATTGTTACCGGTCGGTTAACCATTTGAATCAAATTTGTGGGTGGCCGTTAAGTTTGCGTTCACGGTTGCTTATCAGTGCGGTTAGCCGTGCTAGGATCAAGTCATCAGATTCGGGCATCGACACGTTGGAGTTGACTCCAAAGCGTTCGGGAAGGACCGGTAAGGAAACGAATGATAAACGATGATTACGCTGAAGCGGCGATGGAAGCCGAGTTTGCGGAAGATGAAGACATCAGGCGTGCTGCTCTCGGCTTTATCTCTGACGCATGGGCAGAAGCCATCGCAAACGGTGTCGATGCCGACGCCGTTGCTCACGCGGCGATGTTCACGGCCCTTGCG
This sequence comes from uncultured Roseibium sp., assembly GCF_947496995.1. Classification (GTDB taxonomy): domain Bacteria; phylum Pseudomonadota; class Alphaproteobacteria; order Rhizobiales; family Stappiaceae; genus Roseibium. The sequence goes on along the minus strand of NZ_CANMFD010000001.1, from coordinate 1,279,839 downwards.
GACCTTGTGGCGGCCTATGGCGAAGATGCTGTCGCCAAACTGGCCGAGGGGCTGCCCGACCGTATCCTGCAGGGCGACTACACGGTCAACCGCGTTCTTCAGTAGACGTTCGCGAAACGCTTCCCTTGACGAAGGCCGGCAAGTCCGGCCTTTGTGATTCCTGCAGTTGACCGGAAGGCCTCGGTCATTGCGGACGGCGAATGCCGCTCCTGCAGTTTCAGCTTATTTCAAAAGCGTGAGATCCAGGGCCAGTTTCAGATAGATAAGGGCCCCGAAGACGACCAGGACGAGCCCGGCAATGTGATTTGCCCTGTCCAACCATCTGTCGTCGATCCTGGCCTTGTAGTGGGAGACTGCCGCCGAAACGACGACCCACCAGGTCGTCGCGCCGCAGGCGACCCCCGAGACCATCACAAGCGCGCCGAAGTGATCTCCGGCAGGTGGCCGGAACTCCCCCAGTCCGCCGAATATGGCGACAAAGGCGATGACCGTGCCCGGATTGGTGATCGCCATGAAGAAGGCGGCGGTGGCGTCGCCCAGAAACCCGCGCTCCCAGCCGTTGCCGTCCTTGTCCAGATGGGGATGCGTGTTCCAGATCTTGAGGCCGAAAACGATCAGCAGCGCGCCACCGACAATCTCGATGAGATTGATCTGGCCTTCGATGAAATTGGTAATGGCTGACACGCCGAATATCGCGACGGCGGCGAAGATGGTGTCGGCGACGACAGCGCCCAGACCGACATACACCCCCTGCCGAAACCCGCCATACACTGCATGCTGAATGGCCATGACATTGACCGGACCGACCGGTGCCGTGGTGATAATCCCGACAAAAAAGCCGATCAGCACATATTCCACGAATGTCACAAACAGCCCTTTTCGGTGAACCCCGCGTTCGGGAAACGGCCCCATGGACGAACAGTTCCGCTATTCGTTAACTGCCCGGCGGCGTCATGACAAGAACAGGAAAGTCCAATCGCCCCGTTTTCACTTTCGCACGAATTGTTTAAGGAATAACGCCGGGGCGAACGCATTCGCCGGACTGCATGGAAAACCGCGTCGATCCGGGCTATGCCTTCGGTGCTGAAACCGGGAGAAGGTCACAATGGCGCGCATTATCGCCGCTGCACTACTGACAGCCTGTCTTTACCAGGGCGCGGCCCTGGCGAAGACCGTTCAGACGGAGGTTATCCGGCCGCTGGTGGAGACACCGCAGAGCGATCCGGCAATCGGCAGCGGACAAGGCCTGTCCGAGGGCGGCACCTCACCGCAAGATGGCGAGACCACCGGTACGGAGGACACGGGAAAACCCCAGGTGCTCTACAACACCGACATGCTGCCCAGGGCGGTGGCGCGCATGCACGCCCAACTCAGGGAAGCCGCCCTTGGGGGCAGCATGGACCGGCTGCGCATGGTCCTGGAAAGCAACGAGCTTCCCCCGACGCTTTCCTTCACCGAGATCGGCGATCCGATCGAGTTTCTCAAATCGATTTCCGGTGACGGCGAAGGTTTCGAGATCCTCGCCATTCTGGCCGACATACTCGACGCGGGCTTCCTGCATGTCGATGCCGGAACCCCTCAGGAAATGTATGTCTGGCCGTATTTCTCCCGCTATCCGCTCTTCGATCTGACGCCGGACCAGAAGGTCGAACTCTACCGTATCGTCACGGCGGGAGACTTCGCCGAGATGCAGGATTTCGGCGCATGGACGTTCTACCGCGTCGGCATAGGCCCGGACGGAACGCTGCATTATTTCGTCGCGGGGGACTGAGCCGGGCCCTTCACACGGGGGATCGGCCTGCCGGAGCCATTTCCTCAGCTCAGCCTTCGAGCGCCTTGCGGAGTTTTCCGATCAGCTCGCGCCGCGTTTTCGGATCCGTCTGTGATCTCAGCTGATTGTTGATGTCCAGAATGAGCCGGGTGACATCATTGTGCCAATCCTCACTCGCGACCTGATCCGGTGCCAGCCGGGGCTCGGATGTTTGCGGACAAAGGATGGCACGGTCCGGCGTCAGCTCGTAAGTGGAATCGAGATAAGGTGAGAAGACTTTCTCTGCGGGCAGAAAACCCCGTGCGGTCTCGGCAAGTTCGGAATTCGCGTTTTCCTCGCCATGAACGAGGAACAACCCCTTGTTGATCGGCTGCCGCTTCTTGATCCAGTCGACCAGTTCGGTCTTGTCGGCGTGACCGGAGTACAGATCGATGGATCGGATTCGTGCGCGGACGGCGATTTCATCTCCCTGTATGCGAACATTCCGGGCACCTTCCAGCAGGATGCGTCCCAAGGTGCCTTCCGCCTGAAAACCAACGATCAGAACGGTCGCCTCTTCCCGCCATAGCCAGTTCTTCAGCCGGTGCCGAATCCGCCCTGCTTCGCACATGCCGCTTGCCGCAATGACGATATGAAAATCGCGCAGCCGGTCGAGAGCCTTGCTCTCTTCTGCCGACTGTGAAAAATGCAGGTTATGGCCTTCGAGCCCCTGCAGGAATTTCGCATCGTGTTCCAGTTCATCGGCATGGCGCGCGAATACCTCTGTCGCCCGGATGGCCAGGGGACTGTCGAGATAAACCGGCACCGTCGGTACCTGCCCCTGCTTCATCAGATGACCGAGGTCGCTGATCAGTTCCTGTGCCCGTTCAACCGCGAACGACGGAATAATCAAGGCACCGTTCGGTCTGATCGCGTCGCGGACTTCACGCGCCAGGATCTGTCGGCGCTGCTCCGGTCTTACGTCGTTCCGCTCCCGATCCCCGTAAGTGGATTCGCAAATCAGGAAATCGATGTTGCTGGGCGCTTCCGGGTCCGGGTGCAGCAGCTTGAAATCCGGGCCGATATCACCGGAAAACAGAAGTCGCAGGTCGCCGCCATCTTCCTGTTTGATTTCCAGTTCCAGTGAAGCCGAGCCCAGCATGTGACCGGCATTCCAGAAGCGGCCCCGCACATCCGGCAGAACTGCGAACCACTGGTCGTAGCCGTTTTTTCTCAAGAGGTTGATTGTCTGCCGAACATCGACTTCATCGTAGATCGGCGTGACATTCCGCCGTCTGCGCTTCGCGGCTCTCCTGTTGAACTGACGCACCTCGATTTCCTGGATATGCGCACTGTCCAGCAGCATGACTTCAACGAGATCGGCGGTCGCAGGGGTCGCATGGATCGAGCCGTCAAACCCGTGTTTGACAAGCTTCGGCAACAAGCCGGAGTGGTCGATATGGGCATGGGTCAGCAGGACCGCATCGATATCGGATGGCGTGAACGGAAAAGGCCGATAGTTGAGTTCCTTCTCCGTTTTCGAGCCTTGAAACAACCCGCAATCGATCAGGATCGTGCCCGTTTCGGTTTTTAACCGGAAACAGGATCCTGTTACGGCCCGGGAAGCGCCATGAAAACTGATTTCGGGATTTTTCATCGTGATCTCTTGTTCCTTCAGGCGGCTCGTTCCGAACCTTCTCCATTAAGATCTCAAAACCCGCACAAAAACAATTGATCCGGCATCAATCTCGGCCAGGCGAAGAACGGCGTGCGGAACCAGGCCGGCAGGCCCTTCTGCGGGCCGAAATCAACCAAGTGGATGCGGCCGATATCTTTGAGATGGCTCGCATTTGTCGTGAGCCTGCCTTCCTTGAAAGACCGCTTCGAGCCCATTGCAGAATTCTGGTTGCGACCATTTATGGCAAGATTTCTGCCTGACGAAAGGCGCAGGATGTGATTTCCTCACCACAGGAAAAAAGGGGCTTGGGAATTGCCAGACACGCGACTGCTAGTTCGAGCAGACGACGCAGGCTCCGGATGGGCCTCGAACATCGGTTGCCTGCGGGCATGCACCGAAGGCATTGCCCGCAGCGTTGAAGTCATGATGCCATGCGCATGGATCAATCATGCCGCCCTGATATTTGGAGAAAGACCAGATATCGATATTGGTATCCATCTCACCCTGACCAGTGAATGGGATGCCGTGAAATGGCGGCCTCTGACCGCGGCGAAAACCATCGCCGATGATACCGGGGCCTTTCTACCGCTGCTGACACCCAGAGAAGGCGACGCCCGTCGAAGTCTGCAGGAAAGCAACTGGTCGATTGACGACATTTCCAGGGAATTCAGGGCTCAGATCGAGCTTGGTGTGGCGATGTTCCCGCATGCTTCGCATATCAGTTCGCACATGATCCGGCATTTCAAGGACTTCGACCCGAGGCTTGAAGAGATCGTATCGGACCTTTGTAGCGCGTTCAGGCTCAAGGACGATCCGTTCGGACACGGACTGCCGAGGATCGAAGGCTATCGGAAATTCCCACGTAGCACGGAGGCGAGAATATCGGCATTTGTTGCGGAGCTGGCCGACCTCGCGAGCGGAACCTATATCTTCATCGATCATCCCGCTGTCGAGTCGCCGGAACTGGCGGCATCGGGCCATCTTGGATACGAAGAAGTGGAGCAGGACCGGGTCACCTGCCTAGAGACGCTCACCAGTGCCGAACTGCAGAAGCAGGTTGAGCAGTCAGGCATCCAATTGATCAGTTACAGGGACCTGTGACCGCCTTCCGAAGCTCCGCATACTGCGCATAGCCGCGGTAGAGTTGCCGGACCCTCAACTCGGTCCCCGTCCTTTCCGCCAGGCTTTGAAGCTCGGTTTCCAGCTCCGCGCGTGGGGTGACGTGGAAGGACTTCAGCCAGGCGAAGAGGAGCGTGCGGAACCAGCCGGGCAGCCGTTCCTGCTGGCCGAAATCGACCACGTGGATGCGCCCATCTTCTGCAAGACGCGCGGCGCCGGCTGCGAGGGCCTCGCGCCAGATCGGGATCATGGAGAGGGTGTAGGAGTAGAACACACGGTCGAAGGCGAGAATGCCCAGGCGATCTGTCGCCGCCGGGTCGGCGGCATCGCCCTCAATCAGGGAAACCCGGTCGCTCAAGCCGGCACGGGTGATGTTGGCCTGCGCCGTCTCGAGCATCTGCCGGGAGATGTCGAGGCCGTAGAAGCGGACTTGCGGGTAGCGTCTGGCCGCAGCGATCAGATTGCGGCCGGTGCCGCAGCCGAGCTCCAGCACCGTCCCCCCGGCCGGGGGCTGCAATTCCTCGATCAGCAGGTCGCGGCCCAGCAGGTAATACTTGCGCGTCAGATCGTAAAAATGGCGCTGGCGGCGGTAGACGCCGTCCATCAACCGGGCTGTTTCAGCAGCTTCGCTCATCAGGGTGTCCGCTCGTCGCCTACTATCAGCCGTTGAAGACATAGAGGTGGAAGCCGCCATAGATGGACGAGCGGTCCTGCCGGCCGAGTTCCAGGCTCTCCGCTTGCTCATAGGTCCAGCGGTTCAGGACCTCGTCGGAGACACGGCCGGGCAGCAGCGTCGGCTCTGCCGCCGTGCGGAAGATGACGCGGGCGCCGGGGCGCGCGGTCCGAGTGATTTCGCTCCACAGGGCGTTGAGCTGGTGATCGGTCATCCAGTCCTGCGCGTCGAGCAGCACATAGGCATCGAGCGTGCCGTCGGCCACGGTTTGAAGATGTTCGGTGAAATTCCGGTTCAGAACCCGGACGCGGTCCGCGCGCTGGCGGATCGCCTCGAAATGATCGCGTTTCAGGTAAGGCGGCAGGGGGCCGGATTCTCCAGTCGTTTCACCGGACGCTTCCCCGGACTTCGGGGCATAGCCCCTGCCAAAGGCCTGCCATGCGAAATAATTGTCCTGCATGGAGAAATCGCAGGCCAGCTTTTCCAGCCGCTGACGCAGCACGGCAGACATATTGCCATCCGCGTTGGCCGAGACCAGCGCATCATATTGCGCGGGTGGAATGCCCAGGCCGTAGAGCGACATCTTCTTCGATGTCGCCCAGCGCACGAGGCGCTTGTCAAAAAGTGGCGCCAGCGCCGTATCGAAAAAACTGCGCTGCTCTTCAAGCGACCTGGTCTTCACCATGTATTTCGGATCGATGCCGTAAAGGCGGGCGATCAGGTGGCCGAAGCCGATGCAATAGCCGAGCAGACCGTGATGATAGAGATCGCGGGAGAACAGCGTGATGCGTTTGCGGCCCCGGTTGGCGAAGTCGCGGCCTTCCCAGTAGGCCACCGTTTCCGCATCGAGATTGTCTTTCAGGAAGCGCTGATAGGCTGCCACATTGGTCTTTTCGTCGGCTTCACCGAAAAACCGGTAGAAAGTTTCGTAGTTGGGGAGATGTTTCGCCGCGGCCAGTTTCAGCCGCCCAAGAGCGACATGCGCCCTGTTGAGGTCGACAGCGGTGATTTCGGCCGGATTTGCGGTGAGATACGACATGACGTTGCATCCGCCGGACGCGATGGCGACCATGCGGCTTTGCGAAGTGAGCCGCAGAGCCTTCATGTCGACATCCGGATCTTCCCAGATCTGCGGATAGACCAGCCCCTTGAACGCAAAGGTGAAGAGCCGTTCCAGAATTCCGTCGCGAGAAGTTGCTTCGGAGCGGTGAACCGCGTTCCCGAGCCGTTTTTTCGAAGCCGTCAGCGTGCCGTGCGCCATGTCTTTCTCCCGAGTCACCCACGTGAATAAACTGCTTTCCGATACGTGAGCGAGACGACAGTTTGGTGACGTTCCGGAGGATTTGGGCGTTTATCCGGACAATAAAAAACCCCCGCCGAAGCGGGGGCTGAATTGCTTATCGGACTAACTTGATTCCGGATCAGCGGGTGATCACCACGAAGTCGGTGCCCAGGCCGGTGTTGCGCGCAAAGCCACGGTCGGTGACCGTGAGCGACGTGCCTGGCGTCAGCATCTTCGCAAGATCCGTTGCGACCTTGTCCGACATCTCGATGCGGTCGAGAATGCTGGCCGGTGCACCGCCACGCCCGCCCTCGGCAGAGACGGCGATCCATTCGACGGAGGCATCTCCCGGCTTGAAATCGAGAGCGGTGAAGACATGCGTGCCGATTTCCCGGCCGAGATCCTTCACGCTAACCGGAGCCGAATAGATGTCCCGGAACTTCCGGCGCACGCGCAGCATGGCGTTCTGCGGTTCCTCGTAACCGGCGTCGGCGTGAATGCGCGCCTCGAGAGCGTCGGTCATCTGTCCGGTGACCGGCAGGTCCGCACCTTCCTGGTAAAGACTGATGGCGGCGCGGGTCTTTCGGCCCGGAACACCATCAACGGGACCGGCGTTGTAACCCATCTGGTTGAGAAGCTCCTGCAGGACCTGAATCCGGCCCGGCAGCTTCTGCGGTGTGATGATCATGCGCAGCGGCTGATCGAAATCCGGATTCTCCGGCTGAGCCAGCGTCAGGGATGCGTTGAGTTCCGTTTCCCGGATCGCCCCACGCAGGGCGGGGTCGGCTTCGATGGTCCGGTTGGAAAGACTCGCGACTTCCGTTGCCGGCGCAAAGGGCTGCGGCAGGACCGAGTGAGACACACGGACCGGATCGGCCGGCTCCCGCGTGACGACCACGTGCATGCCACGATCCGTCATGCTGTAAAGCGACTTGGCGAAATCGCGCGGCAGCCGGATGCAGCCATGCGAGGCCGGACGGCCGGGAAGCCTGCCGACATGCATCGCGACACCGGACCATGTCAGCCGCTGCATGAACGGCATCGGCGCATTGTCGTAGAGATTGGAGAAATGCTTGCGGCGCTTTTCCAGAATGGAAAACACCCCGGTCGGCGTGCTGTGCCCGCGTTTTCCGGATGAAATCGGCGAGGTCTCGATCAGATCGAGACCACGATAGACCTTGATCTGCTGGTCCTCCAGCGAGACGAGCATATGAAGCGGCGGCTGCGAAGCCTCAGCCTGATCCGCCGCAGGCGCGGCATCGCGCGCCATTGCGCCCGACAAGGCAGTGACCGACAAGAGCGCGGCACCTGCAAGGCTTACAAACGCGCCCGCCCGCCGTTTCCGGGTATAAATCTTACCAAACAACATTCCAGAGCTCCCCAACGCAAAAACTTATAAAGCTCGATTCAAATTCTAATCGTGACGTGTGTAAAACAGGTTAGGAAACAAGGTTACCTATTGGTTTCCTTTGCTGTTCCCTCCAAAGTTCCACATTATCCGGGTTTGGGCTGTTATTCACATCACAAAATGTAAGGCAACCGCCGCTTTCGCAGAAATACCGGGGTCCCGGCAGGAAAACGCCTGTCTGCCGGTGTCGGTTTTTCCGGGTATGCAGGCTTTCTCAGGCCTTCATGCCATCCAGAAAAACGACAGCTTCCCCTTTCGAAGGCTGCGCCAGTTCCCCTTCCCACATCACCCGCTGTCCGCGGACGAGGGTGCCGACCGGCCATCCGGTGACCTGTTTGCCGTCGTAGGGTGTCCAGCCGCATTTGGAGGCAATCCACTCGTTGCGAATGGTTTCCTTGCGCTTGAGATCGACGACAGTGAAATCCGCGTCGTAACCGATCGCGATCCTGCCCTTGCGCGCGGTCTGGAAGAGACGGGCCGGGCCGGCGCTGGTCATGTCGACAAACCGGGCAAGGGTGAGGCGGCCGGCATTGACGTGGTCCAGCATGATGGGAACAAGCGTCTGCACGCCGGTCATCCCGGAGGGCGAAGCCGGATAGGGTTTCTGTTTTTCTTCCAGAAGGTGCGGAGCGTGATCGGAGCCGAAGATGTCCAGCAGGCCCTGCTGCAGACCCCACCACAGGCGTTCCGAGTGGCGGGGTGCGCGGACCGGCGGGTTCATCTGCACCAGCGTGCCGAGGCGATGATAGGCCTCGTCGGTCAGGGTCAGGTGATGCGGAGTGACCTCGATGGAGGCGACATCCTTGTGGTCGATCAGGAAATCGACTTCCTCGGCGGTCGACAGATGCAGGATGTGGATCCTGGCGCCGGTTTCACGGGCAATCGCGACCAGTCGCTGCGTGCACTTCAGCGCGGCGATCTCATCGCGCCAGACGGGGTGTGATGACGGATCGTTCTCGACCCGTTCGCCCATGCGCTCGCGAAGGCGGAACTCGTCTTCGGAATGGAAGGCGGCCCGGCGGCGGGTGACGGACAGGATATCCCTGACGCCCCGGTCGTCTTCCACCAGCAAGTCTCCGGTGGAAGAGCCCATGAACACCTTGATCCCGGCAGCGCCCGGAAGACGCTCAAGCTCCGGAATGTCCGTAACGTTCTCGCGCGTGCCGCCAACCCAGAAGGCGAAATCGCAATGCATGCGATGATGGCCGCGCCGGACCTTGTCGGCCAGCGCCGCTTCTGAGGTCGTCAGCGGATTGGTATTCGGCATTTCGAAGACGGCCGTCACACCGCCCATCACGGCGGCACGCGATCCCGATTCCAGATCTTCCTTGTGATCGAGGCCCGGCTCGCGAAAATGCACCTGGGTGTCCATGACACCCGGCAGGACGTGCAGCCCGGTGCAATCGACCACCTCGCCCGCCTGGGCACCAGCGAAAGAACCGATCCCGGCAATCCGCCCGTTTCTGACAGCGACGTCGCGCAGACCCTCGCCATCCTGATTGACAACGGTTCCACCCTTCAGGATCAGGTCATAGGTCGCGCTCATGAGGCTCCTCCGGCATTTGTCACGGGACTGGTTTTTCAGCGTCCCCGGGCTTATACGCGGCCCCTGTCAAAAGAACCAGATGCTGCGCAGGAATTCCAAATCTTGTCCGATCAGGGCAAAGTGACTATCTGGAACTGAAATCCTCGCCCTCATGTCTTTAGGAATGCCTTGTGCCCTCCCCGTCCTTCGCTCATCTGACCGACCGCGCTCTGATCCGGGTTTCCGGCCCGGACACACATCATTTCCTGCAGAATCTGGTCACTGCGGACATGGAAGCCGTCGACCGGACCGGCGCGGGCTCTGGGGCGCTTTTGACACCCCAGGGAAAGATCCAGTTCGATTTCCTGATCTACAAGGCCGGTGAAGCCTATTTGCTCGATGTGCCCGGCGCGGCGGCGCAGGACCTTCTGAAGCGCCTCACATTCTACCGGCTGCGTGCCAAGGTGGACCTGGAACTGCTCGACGGGGAGAGAGGCGTTTTCGCGATCTGGGACGGCTCCGCCGAAGTGCCGGGCGCGGAACTGACGGTCACCGACCCGCGTCTCGGCGCTCTTGGCCTGCGAGCTGTCGGCCCCGTTGCGATGTCCGCCGAGATGCCGGCAGGGCGGAGCGACGTTGCCGCCTACGATGCTCACCGCATAAGCCTCGGGGTGCCGGAAGGGCTGAAGGACTACGACTATTCGGACATCTTTCCGCATGACGCGGATCTCGATCAGCTCAATGGTGTCTCCTTCAGGAAAGGCTGTTTTGTCGGTCAGGAAGTTGTCTCACGCGTCCAGCACCGGGGCACAGCCCGCAAGCGGTTCCTTCCCGTGGAGAGTTCAGGGGCGCTTCCCGAAAAGGGGGCGACTGTCACAGCCGGCGGGAAAAGCCTGGGCACGCTCGGCTCCAGTGCCAAGGTCGATGGAAAGACCATTGCCCTGGCGCTGATGCGTCTTGACAAGGTTGCCCAAGCCAAGGAAAACGGCAGCCCTCTTCAATGCGGCGAGGCGGAGCTTCAGGCCAGACTTCCCGACTGGGCGGCCTTCACCTAGCCGGAACCGACCACCGCGGACTGAACCGCGCGACAAACGAGGACCGATGGCCTCCGCTCCTTCCGATCTTCCGCCCCGCGCATGGCAGCGCATGCTGTCCGGCAGGCGCCTCAACCTGCTGGACCCTTCTCCGCTGGATGTCGAGATTTCCGATATCGCCCACGGCCTGGCGCGGGTGGCGCGCTGGAACGGTCAGACCTACGGCGATCATGCGTTTTCCGTTGCCGAGCATTCGCTGATCGTCGAGGACATCGCCCTGATGCTGAAGCCGGACCTGCCGCCGCACTGGCGCCAGGCCGTGCTGCTGCATGATGCGCCGGAGTATGTAATCGGCGACATGATCTCCCCCTTCAAGGCGGTAATCGGCGAAGCCTACAAGGGTGTCGAGGCGCGCCTGCAGGCGGCGATCCACCTGCGCTTCGGCCTGCCTGCGGAAATACCCCAGGCCGTGAAGAAACTGGCGAAGCGGGCCGACATCATCTGCGCCTATTTCGAGGCCGTGGAACTGGCTGGTTTTGAGGAAAAGGAAGCGGCGAAGATCTTCGGCAAGCCGCGCGGCTTTCCGTTGAACAACGAAGGCAAACTCCATTTCGGACTGGAGCCCCTGCCCGTTGCCAGGGCGCAGCAGAAGTTCATGAAGCGCTTCGAGGAGATCGAGGCGCTTCGCGAAGCTGGGAACAAACGCAAAAGCGCGCGCACAAGCGGGTGACCTCAGCGGCGAATGACCCTAGTTTACCCTTAGAGACGCTTAACCTGGTTGTTCGATGCTGCATGTTTGCTCCCTGTCCAAATTGCCCGAAACAATCGCGGCGACCGGTGCAAGATCACTTGTCACCCTGATCAATGCCGAGATGGACGTTCCCACTCCGGCAGGAATTGCGCCGGACAGGCACCTGTTTCTGGCGTTCAACGACATTGTCGCGCCGATTGACGGACTGGTCCCGGCAAGCGAGCAGCAGATCAACGACTTCGTTGCCTTCATCCGCGCCTGGGACAGGCAGGCACCGCTGGTGATTCACTGCTGGGCCGGGATCAGCCGGTCGACGGCCGGAGCCTATGTCGCGGTGTGTGCGCTCAACCCTGATGCCAACGAGCATCGTCTGGCCGCACTGTTGCGCGAACGGTCTCCCTCAGCGACCCCCAACGCGCGCATCGTCGCGATGGGGGACAGACTTCTCGGGCGGGAAGGCCGCATGATCGATGCGATCCGCGGCATCGGGCGCGGCGCGAATGCTTATGAAGGTGTACCTTTTGAATTGCCGCTCGACTGACGGGTAGACGGGTAACCGGGAGAGACCATGCCGCACCGGCAAGCCAGTATTGAGATCGGACTGAACGCCGTCATCGTTTCCGTGGCCGGTGGCATGCCGCAGATCGTCCATGTGAACGATACGGACGACCGCGCTCTCGACAGCCTGCCCTTCGGCCCTTTCGATCCTATCCATCACAGAACCTTCGAGATCGGACTGCGGTCCTGGGTGGAAAACCAGACGGCGCTGCGGCTCGGCTATGTGGAACAGCTTTATACCTTCGGTGACCGCGGACGCCACCGGTTGTCCGGGGACGAGGGCCCGCATGTGGTCTCGGTCGGCTATCTGGCGCTGACGCGGCAGACGCCGGACTCCGAAAGCATGCTTGCCCGGCACAACTCCGCCTGGCGCTCCTGGTATGACTATTTCCCCTGGGAAGACTGGCGCACCGGCCGCCCGGCCCTGCTGGACAAGGAAATCCTTCCGTCCCTCGACAGTTGGGCGCAGGATCCGCCGGGGGCAGGCGAAGCGCCGAAGCCGCTCAGCCGCAGCGAACGCATCCGTCTTGCCTTCGGAACCGGGAGTACAAGCTGGGACGAGGAACGCGCGCTGGAGCGCTATGAACTTCTTTATGAAGCCGGACTCGTTCTCGAGGCCCGTCGTGACGGCCGGCCTGCGGCCCAGGCGCGTGAAACGCTGCCGTTTCTCGGCGCGGCAATGCACTTCGATCACCGCAGGGTGCTGGCAACCGCGATTACCCGGCTGCGCGGCAAATTGAAATACCGTCCGGTGATCTTCGAGCTGATGCCGGAAACCTTCACGCTGACGGAATTGCAGAATTCCGTCGAAGCCATTTCCGGACGGCACCTGCACAAGCAGAATTTCCGCCGTCTGGTGGAAAATGCGGACCTGGTGGAACCGACAGGAGCCACATCCACGGCCACCGGAGGACGTCCCGCGGCCCTCTTCCGCTTCCGCCACCAGCTCATGAGCGAGCGCCCCGCTCCGGGACTGCGGGTCGGCGGACGCTGACTGCCCCATTCCGGGCCGTATTTCACTGCTCCATGGTCATAAGTACTTAAGCTTATTAACCATAATTTCCCGACTTGCGCGAAAACTTCCACCAAATTCCTCGAATTCTTCGCTCATTAACGCTCTTTCAAGGTTAAGCGCACATCTTCAATTCAAGTGTTGCCGTTAACACGGCGTTTGGCACGGATCATCCGGCGTTTCGGGATGATAGGTACCGAGTTGGAGTTGGCTGCGTATGTCTGGCCTTAAATCCCGCAACAAAGAGCGGTTTTCTCGTAAAGTGACACAAGAATACGGCCCGGTCCGAGCGCGTATGCGCCGGCTCAAACGCGTGCTTATTGCCTGTCCCCTGATCTATCTGGGTCTCGCCGGCAGCGTCGGTCAGCAGGACATATTCGCGCTCATCAATGCCCGTGGCAACGAAACGCCGCGCTGGATGATGGCGCTTGAACCGGCAAACTTCACGTCGAAGCTCGCCCCGCAACTGGCACTCGGGACAACACCCCCGCCGAGCCTGGCCAGCACACCGGTGCTGACGCTGACATCCGCCGACAACGGGTTCGAGACCAGACCTCTCTACGGCCTGCAGGACGTGGCCGACAGCGTGCGCCCGACGGAACTTCCGGACAGGATCGCCACCAGCAAGTCCAGCAAGGGCGACAGACTGATCTCCGTTGCACCGGACTGGCAGACGGTCGAAATGGCCTCCGGCAATGTCTATGCCATGGCGAGCATGATCTCGAGCGGGGAACAACATCAGGATATGCCCCGCGTTTCTTTCGTGAAGGCGCATCCGCTCAATTCCCGCGAAACCGACAGCCTTCTGGCCAAAGCCAGGAAGGACGGCCTGCTTGAAGACGGTCCGCTGGACCTGCAGAAGGTGATGATGGCACGCAATGCCGCCGCCGCCAGTTTCTCGCTCGTTTCCGCCTATGCTCCCGAAAGCGTAAGGGAGACGAAAGAGCCGTTCGACGCGTTGTTCGGCTCGGCGAAATACGAGCAGGACCTGCCGCCGCCGGAAGATCCGGAGAACCCGCACTGGTGGGCGCAAAAGCCCCTTCCCTTGTCCGTCGGAGAGAAGAAGGAACAGCGCTGCCTTGCGGAGGCCATCTATTTCGAAGCGCGCGGCGAAAGCGAAGAAGGCCAGGTGGCCGTGGCCCAGGTGGTCCTGAACCGGGTGAAGAACCCGTCCTATCCGAATTCGATCTGCGGCGTCGTCTACCAGAACCGCCACAAACGCAACCGCTGCCAGTTCTCCTTTGCCTGCGACGGCATCAAGGACCGGATCTCCAGCCCGGTTGCCTGGAAGACCGCGCAGCGCCTGGCAAGGGAAGTCCTGGACGGCAAGCAGTATCTGAAGATGGTCGACGCCTCGACCCACTATCACGCGACCTATGTGAACCCACGCTGGGCCAAATCCATGGCCAAACGCGGTCAGGTCGGCGAGCATATTTTCTACAAGACCTTTGCCGGCGGCTGGAACTGAAGCCTGTCGCGTTCAAGCGGATCCCTGGTTTCAGGAAGGCGCCCGAGGCAGTGTTTGCAGTGCAAATGCGTTCGGGCGATTTCCTGAAGTCACTTCATTGCGACATGCTCCGGCGCGAGATTGAAAACCTGTTTTCACCTGACCATAAGAACATGGAACATTGAGGTAATTCACAAGATGTCCGGAATCGGGCATGGTGCGGACGTGTTTCAAAGAAACGCATGAAAGGCGCGACCCATTCCGGGGCGCCGGAGTGACCCAATGAAGGAACGTTTCATGATTTTCCGCATAATTCTCGCGGCCGCCATCACCCTTTTAGCCGCATCCCCGGCCCTGGCGCACCTGGACCCGTCCGAACACGGTTCCTTCGCAGCCGGGTTCACTCACCCGGTTTTCGGCACGGACCATGTTCTGGCAATGATCGCCGTCGGTCTGTGGGCCGCCCTCCTGGGCGGCCGCGCAATCTGGCTTCTCCCAAGCGCCTTTGTTGGCGCCATGATCGGCGGTTTCGCGCTGTCGGTCGCCGGTGTCCCGCTGCCCTATGTAGAGCCGGTCATCCTGACGTCCGTGATCGTGCTCGGCGTGGCGGTCGCGCTGGCCCTGCAATTGCCCCTCGGAGCATCGGCTGCGCTGGTCGCGGTATTCGGTCTCTGCCATGGTCACGCCCACGGCGGTGAGATGGGATCGGCCGGTGCGATCGGCTATGCCGCCGGTTTCGTTCTCGCCACGGTCCTGCTCCACGCCGCGGGCCTGTTGATCGGCTACGGGGCGAATGTCGCCACCCGCAACGACCCGGCCTGGGCCAGGCGCATCATCCGCAGCCTCGGCGTTCTGACGGCTCTGGGCGGAGTGTACCTGGCAGCAGGCTGATCAGGACATTTCGATATCCAGTCCGAGATCCAGAACCGGAGCCGAATGGGTGATCCAGCCTGAGGAAATCAGGTCCACTCCGGCTTCGGCGACTGCCTTGACCGTATCCAGTTCGATACCGCCGGACGCCTCCAGAAGCACTTTGCCATCTGCGATTTCAACGGCCTTCTTGAGGGTTTCTGGCGGCATGTTGTCGAGCATGACCACATCCGGTCCGGCCGTAAGCGCCTCTTCGAGCTGCTCCAGCGTGTCGACTTCCACCTCGATTTTCACAAGGTGTCCGGCGAAAGCCTTCGCGGCTTCGACAGCCTTGGCGACGCCGCCGGCCACAGCTATGTGATTGTCCTTGATCAGGATCGCGTCATCCAGCCCGAAACGGTGATTGGTGCCACCTCCGCATCTGACGGCGTATTTCTCGAACGCCCGTAATCCGGGGGTCGTCTTGCGGGTGCAGACGATATCGGCTTTCGTGTGCGCGATCAGGTCGGCAAAACAGGACGTCGCCGTCGCGATACCCGACAAGTGACCGAGATAATTCAGTGCGACGCGTTCAGCCGACAGCAGGGCCCGCGCCGGCCCTTCGATACGGGCGACGATGTCTTTGGCAGCGAGGCGGTCGCCATCCTGCCTGACCGGTTCGAAACGCAAGTCCGCATCCGTCTGCCGGAAAGCGCTTTCGGCAAAGCCGAGCCCCGCCAGAACGCCTGGCTTGCGGGCGGCGATGACGGCCGTGGCCCGAGCGCCGGAAGGCAGCGTTGCCTGGCTGGTCACGTCCCCGGCACGGCCCCAATCCTCGAACAGGGCGGCCTTGACCGCGTCATCAATCATCAATTGCGGCAGATGCGGCAGGTTTTTGCGGGTCATGGCGCCTCTCGGCTCAAGCGGTTTCCAGAGCCTCGGCGGTGACCGCCTCGACCTCTTTCAGCGTGGTGTAGGAGCGTCTGGCCTGGGCCGGGTCTTCCGCCGGGAAATCCGTGCGGAAATGTCCGCCGCGGCTTTCCTGACGCTTGAGGGCGGCAGCCGTGATTATCTTGCCGGTCACCATCATGTTCTTGATGGACTGGCGCACGCAAATCTTTTCCGCGCCGGCGATTTCGGCCAAAGCGGTCTTCAAACCGTTCGCGTCCCGCATTACCCCGACATTTCTGGCCAGGGTGCTGCGCAAGGTCGTGATCGCCTCACGTTCTTCCATGTTGCGCCGGCTCGGCAGGCTCGGCTCTTCGTCCATCTCGTTCCAGAAGGCGCTGCGCGGCGTGGGCATGAGGCCCTGAATGTCTTCGGCGATACGCGCTGCGAACACCACCGCTTCCAGCAACGAGTTGGAAGCAAGCCGGTTGGCGCCATGGGCACCGGTGGAGGCAACCTCTCCGGCCGCCCAGAGGCCATCCAGGGAAGTACGGCCGTTGGCGTCTGTCAGAACACCGCCCATGTGATAGTGCTCGGCAGGCGCGACAGGAAGCAGCTCCTTCGAAGGATCAATGCCGGCCGAACTGGCCGCGGCAAAAACGGTCGGGAAATCATCCTTGAACCTGGCGCCGATGGCTTCGCGGCAATCCAGATACGCTCCCCGGCCCTCGGCGATTTCCTTGTGGATCGCACGGGCGACAATGTCGCGCGGGGCCAGTTCCAGATCCGGGTGAACGCCTTGCATGAACCGTTCGCCGGCCTTGTTGACCAGCGTCGCGCCTTCACCGCGCAGGGCTTCCGTGGCCAGTGGAGCCGGATCCTTGCCGACATCCAGTGCCGTCGGGTGAAACTGAACGAATTCGGCGTCGGCGATCACCGCGCCGGCTCGGGCCGCCATGGCAAGGCCGTGACCGTTCGCCTCATGTGGATTGGTCGTCAGGCCGAAAAGATGGCCGACGCCGCCGGAGGCCAGCACAACAGCCTTCGCCGGAAAGGCAAGCCGCTCGATACCGCCGCGCTTGCGCGCCAGGACGCCGGTAACATACCGGCCCTCACCGAGGAAACTTTCGCCGATATAGCCTTCCAGAACGCGGATGGACGGGGCCTTCCGCACGGCGGCGATAAGCGCGTCCATGATCGCCCTGCCGGCCATGTCGCCGCGCACGCGCACGACGCGGCTCTGGGAGTGGGCCGCCTCGCGGGAAAATTTCAGCCGGCCTTCAAGATCATGGTCGAACGGGACGCCGTATGACAGCAGGTCATGCACCCGGGCGCTGCCCTCGCGGGTCATCTGCTCGACGATTTTTTCCTCGCAGATGCCGCAGCCGGCCGCCAGCGTATCGTCGCGGTGTTTTTCAACCGAATCCTGTTCGGAGATGGCCGCGGCAATTCCGCCCTGGGCCCAGGCGGACGATGCGCCTTCCCCGATCGGCGCATTGGTGATCACCGTGACCGGACGCGGGCTGAGTTTCAGCGCGCAGAACAGACCGGCGAGCCCGCCCCCCAGTATGACAACGTCATCCACATCCTTGCCCAGGTAGGCAGGTGCGAAATCCTCTTGCGAGACGGCCATGGGATACATCCTGGAAAAAGGCCGGGCTTTGCCCGAAGGACTTCCGGGCGCAGGTCGCCCGGAAGGAGACACGTTGTGCGGTTTAGACCATCCGTGATCAGATTTTCAAGTTGATCATCCGCTCGACGGCGGTGCGTGCCCTGTCGGCCACGACGGGATCGACGACAACTTCCTCTTTCATCTCGACCAGAGCGTCGAGGATCTTGTCCAGCGTGATCCGCTTCATGTGCGGGCACAGGTTGCAGGGGCGGATATAATCCACGTCCGGCGTTTCGCTGGCGATGTTGTCAGCCATGGAGCATTCGGTGATCATCATCACCTTTTCAGGCTTGCGGGCCTTCACCCAGTCGATCATATGCGCCGTGGAACCGGCAAAGTCGGCCTCCGCCACCACGTCCGGCGGGCACTCGGGATGGGCGATGATCTTCACGCCCGGCTCGATGCTGCGATAGTCACGCAGTTCCTTCGCCGTAAAGCGCTCATGCACCTCGCAGGCACCGTCCCAGACCAGCACTTCGACATCCGTCTTGTTGCCGATATTGGCGGCCAGGTATTTGTCCGGAACAAGGAACACCTTGTCGACCCCGAAGCTTTCCACCACCTGCAGGGCGTTGGAAGAGGTGCAGCAGATATCGCATTCCGCCTTCACGTCGGCGGAGGTGTTCACATAGGTTATGATCGGCACACCGGGATTGCGCTCGCGCAGGGCGCGCACGTCGGCGCCGGTGATGGATTCAGCCAGCGAACAGCCTGCCCGCATGTCCGGAATGAGCACTGTCTTCTCCGGGCTGAGGATCTTGGAGGTTTCCGCCATGAAGTGCACGCCGCACTGAACGATCACGTCGGCGTCCGTCCGCGTCGCCTCGATGGCGAGCTGCAGGCTGTCGCCGACGATATCGGCCACACCGTGGTAGATATCCGGCGTCATGTAGTTATGCGCCAGAATGACCGCGTTGCGTTGCTTCTTCAGTACATTGATCGCGTGGATCGTCGGCGCCAGAGCCGGCCATTCGATCGCCGGAATGATGTGTTTCACTTTTTGATAGATCGGCGCGGTTGCTTCCGCAACTTCGGGCGTATAGCGCAGGTCCGGGCGGTCCACTCTGCCGAACCGGTCCAGGGCGGTCAGCCCACTTGCGATCGGTGCGCCAACAGGTACGGATGTCTGGGCAATGGTCATGACGACCTCCCTTTTGTTTGCGGATCGAACCAGGACTGGTTTGCCCGCGCCGTTATTATACTCATTTTGAGCATATTAGTTGCAAAAGAAAACGGGCGCATCGGCCCACACCCTTTTGCTCTTTCAGAGCTTATATAATAGTCGCGCGGTTAAAAATCCATCACTTTCGTGATAATTCTGCCGTCAAACTGTTTCCCTCTTATTTTTCATGCAGTTAACATGCCTCTGGCAGCTCGGTTTCTGGTCAGCTTGATACATGCATCAAAAGCAGCCGTGCCGAAGTCATTCATTCCCGACGCTGATGTATCGATCAAAATTACGCGTTTGGTGAAACTCCGGCCCGCGCGTATCTTATCGTAAGTTCACGATGAGAGACTTTCCATGACTGCCGCAAAAACAACCGGTCGCACCGGTCCGAACATTCCGCTGGTTATCGCCTGCGGCTGTCTGATCGCCTTGATTTCCTTCGGTCCCCGCTCCGCAATGGGCCTGTTCTTTCAGCCGATGACGGAAGCCCGGGACTGGAGCCGCGAGTTGTTCGCGCTGGCGCTCGCCATCCAGAATCTGCTCTGGGGCATCGGTCAGCCGATTGCCGGAATGATGTCGGACCGCTTCGGCACCTGGAAGACGATGACGCTTGGCGCCGTCCTTTACGCCTCCGGCCTTATCCTGATGATCGACGCCCAAAGCGCCGTCGCGCTGCATGTGTCCGCGGGTGTGCTCATCGGGCTTGGTATCGCCTTTTCCTCCTTTTCGCTGGTGCTTGCCGCTTTCGGGCGGGCAGTAACACCTGCGCAGAGATCGCTTGCCTTCGGCATCGGCACGGCGTCCGGGTCTCTCGGCCAGTTCCTGTTCGCCCCGATGGGCGGCGCGCTGATCGCGAATATCGGCTGGCAGGACACGCTGATCGTCTTTACCGGGCTCGTCGCCCTCATTCCCTTTCTCGCCATCGCGCTTCGCGGAAAGTCGGAACTGCCAAAGGACAGCAATCCGGCGAACGACCAGAAGCTGACATCGGCGATGGCGGAAGCCTTCGGCACCCGGGGTTTCATCCTGCTGACCTTCGGCTTCTTCGTCTGCGGCTTTCACGTGGCCTTCATCACGGTTCACCTGCCGCCTTATATCGCCGACCTCGGCCTCGACCCGTCCTGGGGGGCAACGGCGATTGCCCTCATCGGACTGTGCAATGTCGCAGGATCACTGATTTCCGGGTATGTCGGCGGGCGCTATTCCAAACCGCTGCTCCTGTCGGCGATCTATATCAGCCGCTCAGTCGCGATCTTTGCCTTCATCATGCTGCCGGTCACCCCTTTCTCCGTGCTGGTCTTTGCCGGTGTGATGGGGCTGCTGTGGCTGTCCACCGTGCCACCGACATCCGGGCTGGTCGCGGTCATGTTCGGCCCGCGCTACATGGCGACACTGTTCGGCTTCGTCTTCCTCTCCCACCAGATCGGCGCCTTCCTCGGCGTCTGGCTGGGCGGCAAGCTCTACGACGAAACCGGATCCTACGACGGCATCTGGTGGCTGGGCATCGTCCTCGGCATCTTCGCGGCAATCGTCCACTGGCCGATCGAGGAAAAGCCGGTGGAAAGGCTGGCGCAGCAGGCGGCTGAATAAGAAAAGTCGGACGAAAAAGGTTTTTTGGAAGGGGCGGGTTTTCGAGAGGTCGGATACCCCCACCCCTAACCCCTCCCCACAAGGGGGAGGGGGATCAGGCTGCGGCGATTGGCATCGTCCACTTACAAATCATAGTCTTTGAATTCGGAAGCGCTGCTCCATTCACGGCAGCATTCCCCTCCCCCTTGTGGGGAGGGGTCAGGGGTGGGGGGTAACCCCCGCGCACTCCATAGGCAACTCAGTCAGGTTCTACCGGATCACCCGGCCACCTTGGAAAAATCCGCCACGACATGGGTCGCGTCGCGGATTTCGGCGAGGAGCTGCAGGCGGTTCATGCGCAGGACGGGGTCGTCGGCGTTCACGAGAATATCCTCGAAAAACCTGTCGACCGGCGCCCGCAATCTGGACAGCGCTTCCATTGCGCCTTCGAAGTCCTCGGCCTTCACCGCGTCAGCCGCTTCCGCCCGTGCGGTGTCGATTGCTGCGGCAAGGTCGATTTCGGCCTGCTCCTGAAAATGATCGGCGTGCGGCTTGCCCGTGACCGGGGCCGCGTCTTTCTTTTCCTCCGCACGCAGAATGTTGACCGCGCGCTTGTAGCCGGCCAGCAGGTTCACGCCGTCGTCGGAAGAAACGAACTTCCCGAGAGCCTCGACGCGCCGGACGACCATCAGCAGGTCGTCCTGGCCCTCAAGGGCGAATATCGCATCGATCAGGTCGTGGCGGGCGCCGTCGTCCTTCAGGTGGACCTTCAGGCGGTCGGCGAAGAAGCCGAGAAGATCTGAGACCAGCGCTGACGGATCGCCGAGCTTGACCTGATGCAGGTCGGAGGCCGAGAGAATGACCTTGCCCAGATTGATCCGCAGGCCGTTCTCCAGAACGATCCGGATGATGCCCAAAGCGGCGCGGCGCAGCGCGTAAGGGTCCTTGGAACCGGTGGGCTTTTCGTCAATCGCCCAGAACCCGGCAAGCAGGTCGAGCTTTTCGGCGAGCGCCACGGCGATGGCGACCGGGTCCGTGGGCACGTTGTCGCTCGGTCCCTGCGGTTTGTAGTGCTCTTCGATCGCCGTGGCGACGGAAGCATCCTCGCCTTGCGCTGCCGCATAGTAGCGGCCCATCAGGCCCTGCAGTTCCGGGAATTCGAAAACCATATGCGAGACAAGGTCGGCCTTGGCCAGTTCCGCGGCGCGTTTCGCCTTCGTCTGGTCAGCACCGACGAGCGGAGCCAATTCGGCGGAGAGCGCAATCAGGCGCTTGACCCGTTCGCCGACACTGCCAAGCTTTTCGTGAAATTTCACGCCATCGAGTTTCGGCAGGTTGTCGGACAGGCTGGATTTCAGGTCCGTGTCCCAGAAGAAGCGCGCATCGGACAACCGTGCCCGGATAACCTTCTCGTTGCCGGCGACAATCATCTTGCCGCCGTCTTCGGCGACGAGGTTGGACACAAGCGCGAACCTGTTGGCAAGGCGTCCGGTGGTCGGGTTCCTGAGGACAAAGCACTTCTGGTTGACCCGTATGGTGAGCTGAATGCACTCGTCCGGGATCGTCAGAAAGTCTTCGTCGAAACTGCCGGTCAGCACCACAGGCCACTCGACGAGGCCCGCAACTTCCTCAAGAAGTCCCGGATCCTCTACAAGGTCGAGGCCCAGCGCCAGCGCACGGTCCTTGGCGTCGTGGAGAATGATCTCCTTCCGGCGGTCCGCGTCCAGCACCACCTTGTGCTTTTCAAGCCCGGTGGCGTAGTCGTCGAAACGGCGGACGGCAAAGGTCTCGTTGGCGAGAAAGCGGTGGCCGCGGGTGGTCTTGCCGGACTGAATGCCGTCAAATTCGAACGGCACGACATCCGGATCTTCCGTCTCCGGCCCGAAGGTCGCGACGATGGAGTGCAGCGGACGCACCCAGCGGGTTGAGGTCGATCCCCAGCGCATGGATTTCGGCCACGGAAAATTGCGCAGGATTGCGGGCATGAATTCGGCGATGATGTCGATGGCGGGACGGCCCGGCTTTTCGATCACCGCCACATAGAAATCGCCTTTTTTCGGGTCGTTCTGAATTGACGCTTCTTCCAGCGAGGAAAGACCCGCGCCGCGCAGAAAGCCTTCGACAGCCTTTTCCGGAGACCCGACGCGCGGTCCCTTGCGTTCTTCGCGAGTTGCGGCCGAGCCGGACGGAACACCCGCCACATGCAGTGCCAGACGCCGCGGCGTGACGAAGGCCTTGGCACCTTCATAAGGAAGGCCGGCCTCCACCAGGGCGTTGGTGACAAGGGATTTCAGATCTTCGGCCGCCTTGCGTTGCATACGGGCCGGAATTTCTTCGCTGAACAGCTCAAGCAGAAGATCGGGCATGAAGATTAGGGCCTTCGGTCTTGGCGGGACGCCACGTAAAATGGGTTGCGCGTCCGTTACCAAGTCATTGCCGTCTTGTCACCCCTTTTCCCGTCCTGACCGGAGGCACCTTCGCCCGTCTCCATATCCCGTTACTTGCAAATCCGGTTTCACGCTTCCTCAACAAATACATGCGAAGTTCAGCAACAGTCTTACTTCAGATCTTCTCAGGATCAGCAACGTGATGAAACGAAATATTTCGCTCAGTCATTACATAATACGATCCATAGTTGCTTTACTCGTTATAACAACTGTCATTTATGCCAGTGTTTTTATCTTCCCCGAGCTCCTCCCCCCACCCTACTCCGACCACCGTCACCCTTCTTTTGAAATCGGGGCGGGTCTCCTGATCAGTGCTGCCATTCTCGGACTAATCTATGGTGCAAGCGCCATGTGGCGTCTGCGGAAGGAACTCAACGCGCGATCGTTTGCGCATTCCGAGGCGCTGGCGCTGGCTCTGCACGATCCGCTGACGGGCCTGCCCAACCGGCGGCGTCTTCTGGAAGCGTTCAACGACCTGAGCAACAACCTGGCGCCCGACTGTTTTCGAACAGTGATGATGCTCGACCTTGATGGCTTCAAACCCATCAACGACGTTTACGGCCACGCTTTCGGAGACAACCTTCTGACCAGCTTCGCCAGCCGGCTCACTCAGATCGTCGGCAAGGATGGTATCGTGGCGCGCCTTGGTGGTGACGAATTCGCCATCGTATCTCCGGTTTTCAGCAACAAATCCGAGGCCGCCGGATTTGCGCGGCGCGTTCTCACGCATATCAGCACCCCCTTCGAACTGGGGGACCGGCAGATATCGATCGGTGCCTGCCTCGGCATTGCCCTTTATCCTCACGACGGGCATGCAATAACCGAGCTTTTGCGCCGGGCCGATATCGCCCTTTACAGGGCCAAGTCTTCCGGACGCTCCACCTACCGGTTTTTCGAGGTGGAAATGGATGCCTCGATCCTGCATCGGACCCTTCTGGAGCAACGGCTGCGCCAGGCGATACCGGAAGACAGGATCAATGTCCATTTTCAGCCGATCATGGACATGGAGACAGGACGGATTGCCGGATTTGAAGCGCTCGCGCGCTGGACGGACAGCGACTTCGGCGCGGTTCCGCCACTTGAGTTCATTTCCATCGCGGAGGATTGCGGCATTATCTTCGAGCTGACCCGGCACCTGCTGGCGCGCGCCTGCAGCGCTGCAAAGGCCTGGCCGGAGGATGTCTACCTGTCCTTCAACCTGTCGCCGGTCCAGCTTCAGGATCCGTCTCTGCCAAACCAGATAGTCTCCATTCTGGAAACACATGGGTTTCCTTCCACGCGGCTGGTTCTGGAGATTACGGAAACCTCGCTGGTCAAGAACCCGGTTTCGGCACGGCGTATCCTGACGGAACTGACCGAGGCCGGCGTATCGATCGCACTGGACGATTTCGGCGCCGGTCATTCCAGCATGAGTTACCTGCGCGATCTTCCGATCCGCAAAGTCAAGATCGACAGGTCCTTTACCGAACGCATGCTGACCGACAAGCAATGTGCCGCCATCGTCGAGGCCATTCTTGTTCTGTCCAGAGGTCTCGACATCGACGCCATCGCAGAAGGTGTCGAAGAAAGCGCCGTGCATGAGGCGCTCTCGGCCGGCGGTTGCCACTTCAGCCAGGGTTTTCTCTACGCCTCCGCCGTCAGCGCGGAGGACGCCACGGGGTTCTTGAGCGAACAGTCGGGCGGCCGACTGTTGTTTTCCGACAAAGCCGGTCCGAACTGAAGCTCCCCACTGAAGCCGGTGGTCCGGGGTGCGATCAACCGCCCAGGAAGAGCAGAATGATCAGCGCGTTCGCCAGATCGACAAAAAACGCGGAGACCAGCGGCAGGATGAGGAAGGCCTGTGTTGCCGGGCCATAGCGCTTGGTGACCGCGGTCATGTTGGCGATAGCAGTCGGCGTTGCGCCAAGAGCGAAGCCGGCAAAGCCTGCTCCGAGCACCGCCGCGTTGTAATCCCTGCCCATGAGAGGAAAGACCGCCAGAATGATGAACAGCGCGGCGATCACGATCTGCATGACCAGGATCAGCAGCATCGGACCGGCCAGTCCGGCAAGCGTCCAGAGCTGCAGGCTCATCAGCGACATGGTCAGGAAGATCCCGAGCGCCAGGTCGGAGATCACCGCGAGCGACTGCGAGCCCGCGGGCCAGGTCATCCTGCGGAAGACCAGAGGCACGGTGTTAGACAGGACGATGCCGCAGAACAGGCAGGCGACAAAGACCGGCAGATCCAGACCTATACCCACCACCAAAGCTTCCTGAAGCCCGACACCAAGCGCGATTGCGATGTTCAGCACCAGCAGAGAGCGCATCAGGCCCGTGTGTGTGACCGTGGTGTCCGCTTCGCGCGCGGTCTCGATACCGATAATCGGCGCTTCCTGCGGACGGTCGGGGTCCGGCTTCGCTCCTCTTTTTTCGATCAGGTAATTCCCGATCGGGCCGCCCAGCAAACTTGCGGCGACAAGGCCGAGCGTCGCCGTGGCCGCGCCGATCTCCACGGCCCCCGCCACGCCGTAGTCGGCCACCAGCTTCGGGCCCCAGGCGATTGCCGTGCCGTGACCGCCGACGAGGGAAATCGTTCCGCCGAGAAGACCGAAGCCGACCGGCAGTCCCAGCACCGCAGCGATTGACGTGCCGACCACGTTCTGAACCAGCATATAGCCGACGGTCAGGCACAGAAGGATCAACAGCGGCTTGCCGCCCTTGACCAGATCCCCGAAGCGGGCGTTGAGCCCGATTGCGGTGAAGAAGCAGTAGAGCAGGTAATCCCGCGACTGCAGGGAGAAACTGATTTCGGTGTCGAGAGCGATGTAGACAACGAACGCCAGCGCAGCCACCAGCAGTCCGCCGGAAACAGGTTCGGGAATATTGTAGCGGCGCAGAAACGGGGTTTTCTTGTTCAACCGGACGCCGAGAAAATAGACCAGGATCGCCAGGTTGAAGCTTACAAATTCATTGAGCGGCAATGCCTCTTCCGTCATCTTCCCACCTGCTTCCCGCACGGTTTGCGGCAGCCGGCCCGCGCCTGTTCAATTCAATCGTCCGTCGCGGCAATATGCAAGCGGATTACCACCCGCCGCCACCACCCCCGCCGCCACCGCCGCCGGAAAACCCGCCCGAGGAGCCCGAACTGGAGGATTTGGGAGCAGGCAGCGACGAGCGGAAGGATCCGGCCATGGAACTAGCGGTCGAGCCGATGCTGTCGGAGACATGGCGCGCATCGAAGGTCCGTCCCGAGTACCAGTTCGGATGATAGCTGGCCGCAGCCGCAGCCCCGGCGGCCGTCGCAAGCCAGCCTTCGAAGGCCTTGGCCCAGGGTTTTTCAACGCCCAGCGCGACTGCATAGGGCAGAAGTTCCTCGAAATGACCGGTGCTCATGTCCGGTGCGTCGGCCATGTTGAGGCGCTCTTTTTCGGCGACTGTCAGATAGAGCTTGAGACCCTCGATCTTGTCGAGTGCCTGGCGACCCAGCACGGTCGGAGCGCCCATCAGGAAAAAGAACAGGATGTTCAGTGCTCCCAGAGCCACCGCAATGAACGGAAAGACCGGAATCCTTTCAAAGCCGCCGGTAAAATGAAACGCACCGACGCCTGCCGCGGACATGGCGACGCCGAAGATCCCGAAGATTATTGCCATGCGCAGCTTCATGCCGGAGAGGTGGAAAACGGCTTTTCCGATGGTCACGGAGGCCAGCGAGGCAAAGATGGAAAACATCATGAAGATGATGACGAACTCGGACTGATCCCGCTGCAACTGTCCGTAGACGAGCAGGGCGACAATTGTCGCGATGCTCACAAGAACGCCCGGGATGAGGAAGAGCCTGTTGGATTTGAAAAAGACGTTGCGGCTTTCCTTTTCGATGGCTGCGCGGAATTTCGACCCGAGCGTCAGGATCGACTTGCCGTTGCCTTTGTCGAGCGTCAGCGGCGTGCCGCGCCCTTTCAGATAGGTTTCAAGGGCAGCTTCGCCCTTCGGCAGTCCGAAACCGGGAATTCGGTCTTCCGGCTGGTTCTCATCCAGCACCAGGGTCATGTCTCCGTCGTTTTCCTCCAGCCGCAGGCGCTTCTTGACCGCAAGGTTGAGGCAGGCGGCCGACAGCGCCGTCCAGCCACCGTCTGAAAAACCGCGGTTTGAGATATAGGCTCCAAGAGCCGGCGAGATCCCTTCAGGCGGCTTGAACCGGGGAAACACAACGCCCCGATGCGGATCGCGGCCGACGAAGAACCAGGCAAGAAGATAGTAGAGAACACCCAGACCGATGCCGGCAGCGCCGATCAGTTCGGAGCGGTAGTCACTCAGGAAATATCGGAACTGTTCGGCTTCGGACGGCGGCGCGATTGCGCCTTTGGGCAGAGTGACGACAACCGTCAGCCCCGAATAATACCAAAGAGCTTTTGTGGTGGTGAAAATCACCTCTCGCCCGTCTTCGGCGGTATGAGCCGTGAAATCCTGTCCGGTTTCGCCGTATTTGCCGGTAGCACCGGCCCAGCCGGTGGCCTTGACACCCTTCGGCAGCACGACCCGGGCAATCGCTTCTTCGATGGGAAAGGCCCACTCGTTGCCGGTCGCGTTCCAGTAGATTTCGTCATGATCCTCGAAGAAACGGATCTGCCGATCGGTTTCATATTCGATCGTGTAGGTGTAGTCGCCCGGCTTCAGCAGCACATGGTCTTCTCCGATATAGATGCGGATACCTCTGCTGTTGCGCCTGGTGAAATGAGGCGCCGGGCGGCCGTCCTGCGTCACGGAAAGCAGCTTGAAGCCGACTTCGTAGAGCCGGCCGGTCGGCCCTTCCGCGATGAGCGGGAAATCGCGAAAGATTCCCCGTTCGATCTTGTCGCCTTCCGCCCTGACCGTGATTGTCTCCGTTACGGTCAGGGTGCCGTTCTCGGCAACCTCCACATTCGAGACATACCGTTTTATCAGCTCGTCCGCATGGGCGGCAGCCCCTCCGGTAACGACGAGAAACAGCGCAGCAAGAACGCATGCGAACGGACGGCGAAAAATCATGTGAAGGTCTCCCGGGACCGGAAAAATCTTAAAATGCGACCTTGGGGACAGCTCTTTCAGCTTCGTCCTCGATCTCGAAATAGTCTGCTTTTTCAAATTTGAAGCGGCTGGCGATCAGGTTGGAGGGGAAACTCTCCACCGCCACGTTCAGGCCGCGCACGGCGCCGTTGTAATAGCGGCGGGCCATCTGGATGGCGTTTTCGATTTCATCCAGAGACTGATGCAGGTCGGAAAAATTGCTGCTGGCCTTCAGGTCCGGATAGGCCTCCGCCACCGCGAAGAGCCTGCCTAGCGCCAGGGAAAGCTGCCCTTCCGCCTCGGCGCGGCCGGCGACATCGTCCCGGGGCAGCGAGCCGACACGCGTGCGCAACTCGGTGACCTTGTCCAGGGTCTCGGTTTCGTGGCTGGCATAGCCCTTTACGGTTTCCACCAGATTGGGAACCAGATTGGCCCTGCGCTTGAGCTGGACATCGATGCCGCTCCAGCCTTCCTGCACCATCTGCCGTTTGCGGACGAGAGCGTTGTAAAGAACGATTGCGAAGACCGAGAGCGCGATCAGAAACGTAAGAATGAACCAGGTAAACATGAGACCCTCCGAGAAATTCGGGCGAAGGCTACTCACTGCCCCCGGACTTGTCATCCTGTTCTGAGGCTTTGTCCGGATTCAAACGACAAACTGTAATCTGCGACACGCCCTGTGCGATTACCCGGCGGCCCGGTTGTCATAGCCGACACCGCCGGCTTCCGTTTCCAGGAACGCGGCGCCGCAGGCCTTGGCGAGGTCGCGTACACGCAGGATGTAACTCTGGCGCTCGGTGACGGAGATCACGCCGCGCGCGTCAAGCAGGTTGAACGCATGGCTTGCCTTGATGCACTGGTCATAGGCGGGCAGCACCACCTGGTGCACGTTCGCCCCGGCCGCTTCGCGTGCCTTGGCGCCAGCCTCCAGAAGCGCCTTGCATTCGGTTTCCGCGTCCTTGAAATGCCGGAAAAGCATTTCGGTGTCCGCGTGCTCGAAATTGTGCCGGGAGTATTCCTGTTCGGCCTGCAGGAAGACATCGCCGTAGGTGACCTTTTCGTCGCCTTGCCTGCCGTTGTAATTGAGCTCGTAGACGTTATCGACACCCTGGATATACATGGCCAGGCGTTCAAGACCGTAGGTCAGCTCGCCCGACACCGGCGCGCACTCAAAGCCGGCCACCTGCTGGAAATAGGTGAACTGGGAGACTTCCATGCCGTCGCACCAGCATTCCCAGCCGAGCCCCCAGGCACCGAGGGTCGGGCTTTCCCAGTCATCCTCGACGAAGCGGATGTCGTGCACCTTGGGGTCAAGCCCGATGGCATACAAGGAGTTCAGGTAGAGGTCCTGAAGGTCCGGCGGAGACGGCTTGAGGATCACCTGGAACTGATAATAGTGCTGCAGCCTGTTTGGGTTCTCACCATAGCGGCCGTCCGTCGGGCGGCGGGACGGCTGGACATAGGCCGCCTTCCACGGGCGCGGACCGAGAGAGCGCAAAGTGGTGGCCGGATGGAACGTACCGGCACCGACTTCCATGTCATAGGGCTGAAGCACGACACACCCTTGGTCGGCCCAGTAGCGCTGCAGGGTCAGGATCAGGCCCTGGAAGGAATTTTCCGGCCGCATATGCGCCGGGAGGGTTTCGCTCGACATGAAGGACTTCCGCAATTGTGCTGGGCCGGTCAGACAAGAACCGCCGTTTCGGGGCGAGAGGTGCCACGATGCGCGCAGAAGGTCAAGACAGGCGGCGCCAGGGCTGCTCATTGGCGCCTGCCGGTGATCAGGCGGTCCGTCTCGGCGCGCACCACCCCCTTTCGGCAATACAGCATTGACGGCGCCGCGGCCGGCACGTATCAAGCGGCTTCGGTTTCAGACACCTGCTGCCCGCGGACGCTGCCGTCCTGGTGAAGTTCTGACTTTGACGATTGTTTCTGCTCCATGCATTTCGTGCTGGCGGCAATGCGGGCTCCTCCTTCCTTGCGAAATGTCACGAATTGGAGACAGGAATGTCGTCTGACACTTTCCGCATGAACGCCTATACGCAAGGACCGCTCGCCGGCACCCTTGCCAGAACCGCCCTGCCGATCATCCTCGTCATGAGCATGAACGGCCTGCTCACGGTGGCGGATGCCGTTTTTCTCGGCATCTTCGTCGGCCCCGACGCCCTGAGCGCCGTCACACTGATGTTTCCGGCCTATATGCTGCTGGCCGCTCTGGCGACGCTTGTGTCCAGCGGCATGTCGAGCGTGCTCGCCCGGCACCTGGGTGGCGGGCGGACCAGGGACGCAGAGGCCGTCTTTGCAGGGGCTCACTGGCTGGCGCTTTGCATATCCGCCGTGGTCGTGGCGCTTTTCCTCGTGCTCGGCAGCAGCATGACATTAGCGGCAGCAGAAGGATCGGCTCGTGTTGCCGGCATGGCCTATACGTATCTGTCGATCACCGTCTGGTTTTCGCCGCTGATGTTTCTGCTCTCCATCAATGCCGACGCCCTGCGCAACGAAGGCCGGGTGTTACTCATGGCGGGCCTGAGCCTTATGGTGTCGGTGGTGAATATCGGCTTTAATTTCGTACTCGTCGGCATCCTGGATTTTGGCGTTGCCGGGACCGCTTACGGAACAGCGCTGGCGCAAATGCTCGCCTTCGTCCTGCTGCTCGGCTTCCGGCTGCGTGGCCGGACGGTTCTGAGGCCTGCTGCGCTGATCAGGTTCACGCCATTTGCCCAATGGCGCTCCATTCTGGCCCTGGGTGCTCCCCAAAGCCTGAGCTTCATCGGGATCGCACTCGGCTCCGCGGCAACCTTCGCGATGCTGCAGCACATCGGAGCCCCCGGTTACGAGAGCACCGTGGCAGCCTTTGGGATAATCACGCGGATCATGACGTTCACGTATCTGCCGTTTCTGGGGCTCACCCAGGCGCTTCAGGCGATGATCGGCAACAACTACGGCGCCGGGCTCTGGCAACGCTCTGACGATACGCTGCGGCTCGGTATTGTCATTGCGTTTCTCTATTGCCTGAGCGTGCAGACGGTGCTCTCGCTTTTCGCGCGGCCTATCGGGTTCATGTTCGTGGAAGACCCGGCGGTTGCCGGCGAGGTTGCGCGCATTCTGCCGACAATAGTCGCGCTCTATTTCGCGGCAGGGCCCCTGCTTGTCGTGGCGATGTATTTTCAGGCTATCGGCGATGCTGCGCGCGCGGCATTCCTGAGCCTGGCCAAGCCCTATCTGTTCTTTCTGCCGCTTGTTTTCGTGCTACCGCTCCTTGCGGGAGAGCGCGGCATCTGGCTTGCCAGTCCTGCGGGTGAAGCATTGCTGGTCCTGCTGACGTTGACAATGCTCACCGCCAGGGCGCGTAACAGTCCGGCGCGTTGGGGATTGTTTCGGGCTGCCAGGGAATAGGCCATGGCCGACGGCGGGCGCGGGCCGAACGGCTCAGCCCGGCCCAGGGTAGGGACACAACAGTGAGGTCTCTAGGCCTTCGGTTTGTATTTGCCGCTTTCGGGATCCAGGATCAGCTTGGTTCCGCGGCCATTGGGATCGGCCTTGGCTGCCGCCCTGGAGATGTGATTTTCCACCTCAGCCATCTTGCGCTTGAGCCGCTGCACGATCCAGTAGCCGCCCACCGCCAACGCCGCCACACCTATCAGTTCAGTCATGATTGTTCCCCTTTAGAGCGTTCCACGGATACACGACAGCACGGTCACAGACCATAGCGCATCCACAGCGCCCTGTTTTCAATCGCCGAGATCATATCCTCTCCGAGGCCCTCCGTCAGCCTCTGACCGGACAGATCCAGGCCGACTCCAGCCTTGCGGCCGAAAAGGCCACGCGGCGCCGAAAAGAGCCTGGGCTCGGTTTTGTCGCCGTAGCGTTCCTTCAACACGCTTCTGACATCTCCGATCGCATCTACAAGCCCAAGCTGAACGGCTGTGCGCCCGGTCCAGAACTTTCCGCTGAACAGATCCGGATCGTCGTTCAGAACGTCGCCGCGGCGCGATTTGACGAGATCGACGAACGTCTCGTGGATCTCCTGCTGCAGGCCTTTCAGATATTCGATGTCTTCCGGTACTTCCGGCTGGAAGGGATCGAGAATGACCTTCTTCTCGCCCGCTGTATAGACGCGGCGCTGGACGCCGATCTTGTCGATCAATTCAGTGAAACCGAACCCGGCGGCCACCACCCCGATCGAGCCGACAATCGAGGACGGATCGACAAAAATTTCGTCACCGGCCAGCGAAATCAGATACCCGCCGCTGGCCGCGACGTCCTCGACGAAGACCAGGACGTCTTTTTCCTTCTCCTTCGCCAGATCGCGAATCCGCTTGAAGATCAGGCGCGACTGCACGGGGGACCCTCCCGGCGAATTGATTATCAGCGCGACGGCGGGTGCCTTCTTCACCGAAAACGCCTTCTCCAGAGGCTGCGCCACGGTCGAAAGACAAAGGCCGGAGCGCATGGGGCCGGATGTGGTGATCGTGCCCTGGAGGCGGACGACGGGAATGACCGTTCTGTCGTCACGCAACGGTTTGGGGAGAAAACTGCGTATGGTTGAAAACACTCGGAAACAGCCTCGCTTGATCACCCCCCGTTCGTGAAGGGCCACGAATGCGGAGCAGTTGATCGATTTCAGTGGTCCAGATCACGGTGCCATCAATGAGGACGAGATGACATGGGTTCGTGACCTGGCGCATCAGATCTGCGTTCGTCCGGGCTGGACCCGGATCATACGTTCCACTCGATATATGTATTGCGTGCTGACTTGCAAAGGCTCCGGGCTGTTAAAACCCCGTGCGCACCACTAGGGAAGTGAACAACGGATCGGGAAAAGAAAACTTCCGGCCGCTATCATATCTTGAGAAAACTTTTAGTGGTGCTTGCCCATCGACGCAAAGCCGGTCGTCTACACCGCAGGTGGAACCATCAGGCCGGGGTCAGTTCGGCGCGGATTTGCGCCTGACGCCGAAACCGGAGGCATCCCGTCTCTCCTGCGCGCTTGACTTTCTTTCGACGCGTTCCGCGGAGCGAAGAGATTTATGGTTGAATTCCTGCCCGTTGGAGAACTGCCAGATCAGCTTCACGCCCGCGAACTCGGGTGACCGCCAGACGATCTCCCCCGTCACAGGCATGTCCAGACCCGGGATCTGCAGATAAATGTCCTTGGGTAACTTTTCGAGCCTTCGACTTGCAAGGCGACAGCCGGACTGGCTTGCATCGATGATTTCACATCTGACGCCATCCTGCGATCCCCGGCCGCTGACCAGGGCCGGAATGGAGACCTTGCGCCTTCGTTCGCGGCGTTTTTCAACAATGGTGCTGTTTGCAAATTCGAACGACACCAGGATTTCGGAATCAAGGACTTCCTTGACCCTGCCCTTTATCATCTGGTCGAAACCGGCAAGGCGTAATCCGATGGTTTTTCCGACTTCCTTATGAGCGTTGGTGAGAACGCGGCAGCCCCTGCTGCTGAAACCGGAGGCCGACGTCTCCTCGCACGCCAGGGTGTCGAAATCCAGGACCAGTATATGCAGAACAGCTCGTTCCGGAATGTTGATGTCGGGCCCTGTCAAATTACCCTCTTCAAATAGCGTGGCCAGTTTCATCGGCTTCGCAGGCAAAAACCGAGAAGCGCAGGACCATAAAAAGACATGTTACTTTTAACAATAAATAAATCTGCCAGTGAAAATCCCTGACATCCAGGCGAAATTCAACATTTCAAAGTGTCTTTTTGCCTTCTTTTGAATGGTTTAAGCACCATTAGCGCAAATCAAAGAATAAACATAAAATTTTAAGTTACGGGTTGTTTTAATTCACTTTACCTCTCCTGATTTGCAAGCAACGCCTCCTTGATGGAGACGAAGTCCCGCCAGGACAGCCGCTTTTCCAGCGGACTGCGGAGAAGGTAGGCCGGATGGTAGGTGGCAATGGCGGAGATTTCCCTGCCGTTCCCCGGATAGCTCATCCAGCGACCGCGCATCTTGCGGATACCGTCTTGAGCCCCCAGAAGCGTTTTCGCGGAGGCCGCGCCGAGGAATACCAGCACATCGGGATTGACCAGTTCGATCTGCCTTTTGATAAAAGGTTTGCAGATCTCGGTTTCCTGCGGCGTCGGTGTCCTGTTGCCCGGCGGACGCCAGGGAACGACATTGGCAATATAAACGGCTGTCCGCTCGATCCCGATCGCCGCCAGCATCCGGTCCAGCAACTGGCCCGAACGGCCGACAAACGGCTTGCCCTGCAGATCCTCGTCCCGGCCCGGCGCTTCGCCGACGAACATCAGTCTGGCCTGCGGATCACCATCGGCGAACACCAGCTTTTTCGCCGTCAGTTTCAGATTGCACCCGTCAAACGCTTCGAGGCACCGGCGTAAATCCTCCAGCGTAGCGGCCGAGGCAGCCAGATCGCGCGCGGCAGCAATGATTTCCCTGTCCGGCAGCACGGCGGGTTGGCCCATTGCGCCCCCCTGCCCGGTTGGCGGAGCCGGAATGGCAGACGGCATCGGCATGGTGGCGGGCGCCGGTTGAGGCGCGGCACCGGCCGGGTGCCGAGGGTTGGCCGCAGGTGCTGTCTCCGCCAGCCCGGTGTGCTGCGACGGCGCTGCCGGCGTCCGGTTTTGCAGGCGCTGCGCGGCGTGCTCATTCGTCAGGTCGAACCAGTCGACCGGCTGTTCACCCAAAAAGCAATCCACACCCGAGGCGCTATAAAAATCCAGCAGAGCTTCAATCTGGCGTCGTTCGTGCGGGGTCTGCTGCATTGGCGCTGTCTCCGGCGGCGGAGTAATAAGTGGAGGCTCTCGGAATTTTTGCTTTCAGGCGTCAATACAACTTTGAAAAGCCGAGTCAAAGCCTTCACACCACGCTGCGGGAAGACCCGGAAGGATTTTCCTTGGCTTTCCTGCGCAGCGACAGCGTTGCCCCCTGAAAACGCAACCTTATCATAATGTACTCTATCCGGATGACCGCCGAGAACAAGAACCCGGACCGGGGTTGACGTCCCGCGGGCCGGTTTTCCAGATGCTGTGCACATGTCATCCGGATAATTTCCCGATGAATTACGTTTACGTAAACGTTAAGTCAACTCTTGACGTGCCGGGTCGCCTTTGGTCTATCTGAGCTTCATTCGTGAGAGGAAAAATTGCCCGAATTCGCATATGGCCACTAAAAATGTCGTGTTTTGCACCGCGAAATGAGGCAAACAGGACCATAGAAGCTTGGCCCCTTCGGGCAGAGGGAGACAAAAATGAGCGAACAGGAAACGCTTGGCGAACGCGAAAGCATGGACGTGGATGTCGTCATCGTGGGTGCCGGCCCCGCAGGACTGGCAGCCGCCATCCGGCTGAAGCAGATCGCCATTGAAAAGGGTGAAGAGCTCAGCGTTGTGGTCCTGGAAAAAGGATCGGAAGTCGGGGCGCATATCCTGTCCGGCGCCGTCATCGATCCCATTGCCCTCGACCAACTGCTCCCTGAATGGCGCGAAGAAGAGACGCCGATCAAGACTGCGGTGACGGAGGATCATTTCCTGGTCCTTGGCCCGGCGGGGTCACTGCGGCTGCCCAATATTTTCATGCCGAAGCTGATGAACAACCACGGCAATTACATTGTCTCGCTCGGGAATGTCTGCCGCTGGCTCGCCGAAAAGGCGGAAGCGCTCGGTGTCGAGATCTATCCCGGTTTCGCGGCGGCCGAAGTGCTGTATGACGATGAAGGCCGCGTTGCCGGTGTCGCCACAGGCGACATGGGGATCGGCCGGGACGGCAAGCCCAATGCCATGTTCACCCGGGGCATGGAACTGCGCGGAAAATACACGCTGATCGGCGAAGGCGCGCGTGGCTCTCTCGCCAAGGTGCTGATTAACAAATACGAGCTCGACCGCGACAGCGACGTGCCCAAATTCGGGATCGGTATCAAGGAACTCTGGCAGATCGATCCGGAAAAGCACAGGCTCGGCCTGGTGCAGCATTCCTTCGGCTGGCCGCTGGATGGCAAGACCGGCGGCGGGTCCTTTCTCTATCACCTGGAGGACAACCAGGTGGCCGTCGGTTTCGTCGTCCATCTCAATTACGAGAACCCGTGGCTTTCACCGTTCGATGAATTCCAGCGCTTCAAGACGCACCCGGCGATCCGCGACACATTCGAGGGTGGCAAGCGCATTTCATATGGCGCACGCGCGATCACCGAAGGGGGCTACCAGTCCGTCCCGAAGCTGTCTTTCCCCGGCGGTCTGATCATGGGGTGTTCGGCTGGATTGGTGAATGTCCCGCGCATCAAGGGGTCTCACAACGCCATGTTGTCGGGCATGCTCGCCGCCGATGAAGTGATGGCGGCCATCGGGCGCGGAGAGGCTCATACAGAGCTTAGCAACTTCGACAAGGCGTGGCGCGAAAGCCCGATCGGCGCGGACCTGAAGAGAGTGCGCAATGCCAAACCGCTCTGGTCCAGATACGGGACCTTGCTCGGCGTTGCTCTCGGCGGTCTCGACATGTGGACCAACGAACTGTTCGGCTTTTCCTTCTTCGGCACCCTGAAGCACGGAAAACGCGATCGCGACACGCTCAAGCCCGCAAAAGACAGCAAGAAGATCGACTATCCGAAGCCGGATGGTGTGATTTCCTTCGACAAGCTGTCCTCCGTCTTCCTGTCCAATACCAATCACGAAGAGGACCAGCCCATCCACCTCAAGGTGGAGGACCCCGTGCTGCAGAAGGTATCCGAACACGATGTCTTTGCCGGCCCTTCAAGTCGCTACTGCCCGGCCGGCGTCTATGAGTGGGTGGAAGAAGGCGCGGATGCCCCGAGGTTTCAGATCAACGCCCAGAACTGCGTCCACTGCAAGACCTGCGACATCAAGGATCCGAACGGCAATATCACCTGGACCGTTCCGGAAGGCTCGGGCGGGCCGAACTACCCGAACATGTAGGGACGATGTCCCGAAACAATCGCAAAAGCCACGGATTTCCGTGGCTTTTCTTTTTTCCGGGCTGGAAAAACAAGCGGCACCGGGAAGGAAACCTTCCCGGTGCCGAAGTCTTGTGGCCGATGGGTCGATTCAGGCTGGCTTTTGTGGGGGACCAGCCTGCTGCGGTTATCATTCGCACACGGCGAGGTAAGCAGATGCGCCGCGCACCTGCATACCGTTGCGCGAAGTCCGCGCCACAAGGTGTTTGCCTGAATTGAACGCCAGGCAATTATGTTCTGGGGTCAGGATCTAAACAGAGCCGACGTGCACAATATTTTTTCCAGATTTGACCTGGATTATCTCGGGGTTCGTATTTTGTTAAACCACGTTAACCAAACCCTCGCTGGCTGTGGAGATAGCCTGACGTTATGGTAAGGTCAACCAAATAATAAAGCTGATAAAATTAAACTATGACTCCACAAGGGCCTTTTATACCAAGTGGTCAAATTCTGATCATGCCCGGATAAATTGCACTTGCTAAAACCTGAGAAAATGACCCCAGTTAAGTAAAGAGAAGAAATAGAATCGAAGCTCCATCAGGAGAGGCCCGCCCATTTTCATCATATTTTTCTGTAATTTAATCCTGCGGAAGCTGAATTCTTCAGCCATAGATTTTTTCTATGTCACAATAAATTAACAATATAAACTGTCCAATTCTTTGAAACCAAAGCATTTCTTGGATCGTTGTCAGCAGGGACAAATCGATGGCGGCACATGCAAATCTGGAATAGATCGTGATTTTACCCATAAACTATTGATATATATTGGTTTATATCTTTTCCACACGCCCGGATAACTCAGAACAATTATGATTGCGCATTCATGTTCGTTAATTTAGGTTTACTTTCAACGGGGCTGATCCGGGCGAACTTCAAGAGAAACTTGGTTGTTTTCAGCAACGCCTCGAAAGAATAAAGGATCTGGCTGTGGCTATGCGGTCAGATGCCTTGTGGGCAGAAAGTATACGGATCCATATTTGAACCTCGGCGGGTTTAAAGACGGTTCTTCCCGGCTTTCAAAAACACACTCAGATTGGTTGTGCGCCTTTCTGGGTCCCATCGACCACAAGGTTAAGCATCGGGAAGGCCACTTCCCGATGCTTTTTTTTGCCCTTCTGCCTGAGTCTGTTTTGCCGGTGGAGGCAGATTTGCTTACCGCAGACAGTTTCGGCGCACTTCCCCGGTAAATACGACAGACAAAAAAGCCCCCGCGCTCTTCCGAGTGCGGGGGCTCTTCCTGGTGTCAACTCAACGTGCCTCCGGATCTCGAATCGATTCCGATTGGAGGTCCGGCGCTTGGGCCGTGCCGGGTTAAATGGCGTTCAGAAGATTACCCGAGCGCATTTGCAACGCAAATACAGCCTCACAGGCGACCTCCATACATCCGCTCAACCGCAACGCGCTTTAAGCTGCGCTCTTGCGGCCGGTTGTGCGTCTACGATTCGGACGGCGGGCCTGCTGCGCGCGGTTGTCGTTGTCGCTGGGCGATCCACTGCGTTTGTTGCCGAAGGACTTTTTGCCGCCCGGCTTGCCGCCGCGGTTACCGCCACCGCCACGCTTCAGCTTGACAGCTGCCGACAACGGCGGAACTTCGCCGCTTGCAACAGCGATGTCGATGCCGATCAGCTTTTCTATCTGACGGAACAGGCCGATTTCTTCCGGTGCACAGAGGGCAACCGCTTCACCTTCAGCGCCTGCACGTGCCGTGCGACCGATCCGGTGGACATAGGCTTCGGCAACTTCCGGCAGTTCGAAATTGTAAACATGGCTGACGCCGGGAATATCGATGCCGCGGGCAGCCACGTCGGTTGCCACCAGCACGTTGATCTTGCCCTCGCGCAGTTCACGGATCGCCCGTTCACGCTGATTCTGGCTCTTGTTGCCGTGAATCGAACCTGCGGCGATACCGCTTTGCGCCAGCTTGCGCATCAGCCGCTCCGCACCGTGCTTGGTGCGGCAGAAGACCAGCGACATGCCATCCGGCTTCGACTTCAACTGGTCGACCAGGAAATCGCCTTTGGAATTCTGGTCCATGAAGTGAACGGACTGTGTGACCTTGTCCGCCGTCTTGCCGACCGGCGAGACTTCCACCCGCTCGGGATTGCGCAGGTAGGACTGGGCCAGTTCGTTGATCTGCTTCGGCATGGTTGCGGAGAAGAGCATCGTCTGACGGTCTTTGGCGACCAGTCCGGAGATGCGGCGCAGCGCATGAATGAAGCCGAGGTCCAACATCTGGTCTGCCTCGTCAAGAACGAGATAGGAGGCTGACTTGAGGTCGACCGCCTGACGGTCGACGAGATCAAGAAGCCGGCCCGGGGTTGCGACCAGAATATCCGTCCCCTTGGAAAGGCGCTTGACCTGTCCGTTGATCGAGACACCGCCCACAACGGCGGTGACGCGCAGCGGGGTGTTTCTCAGGAAGGAAATCAGGTTCTTGGCGATCTGGTTCACCAGTTCGCGTGTCGGCGCCAGAATGAGGGCGCGAGCGCCCTTCGGCCGGGCTCTCTGGTTGTCTGCAAGAAGACTGTCGATAAGAGGCAGTCCGAAGGCTGCCGTTTTGCCTGTTCCGGTCTGGGCCAGACCCATCAGGTCACGGCCTTCCAGGATCAACGGGATCGCTTTTTGCTGGATCGGTGTCGGTTCGTCGTAGCCGTTATCAGCAACAGCGCTCAGGAGGCCGTCGGACAGTCCCAGGCTTTGAAAGTCGGTCAATATAAATTCCTTGGTTCGGGCGTGACAAACACACCCGGATAACCGCAGGAACGTATCCTTGCGGTTCGTTTTTG
This sequence comes from uncultured Roseibium sp., assembly GCF_947496995.1. Taxonomy (GTDB): domain Bacteria; phylum Pseudomonadota; class Alphaproteobacteria; order Rhizobiales; family Stappiaceae; genus Roseibium. Next base: position 1,240,253 of record NZ_CANMFD010000001.1, on the reverse strand, counting down.
GAGTGCGGCAGCCGAATCGTTTCGATAAACGGGCTCTTCGCCGCCAGACCCTCGCGTGACATGGGAACTGGTTGGACCCCTCATTGGGCCCTTGTCTGCAATCTGCAAGCGGCAGCCCTTGGAAACACTGAGGTTTCGATAAATAAGGGCGCGCTGTCTGCTCACGCGGCAGAGGTTGCATGCTGCTATATCGACTTAGCCAGCTGAAAAGTCAAGCGAAGATACCGCATTGCATCATAGGGCCTGATGCCCTGAGTTGGCTATCACGGTTTCAGGCGGATCAGCCGTCCTTCGTCACTGTCGGTCAAGACATAGACGAAACCGTCCGGCCCATGACGCACGTCGCGGATACGTTCGCCGAGATCCGTCAGGAGCTTTTCCTGCGAGACGACCGCGTCTCCTTCAAGCTGCAGCCTTGCCAGATGCTGGCCGCGCAAAGCCCCCACAAGCAGACTTCCCTGCCAGTCCGGATAGGTGTTGCCGGTCACGAAAGCCATTCCGGAAGGGGCGATCGACGGGTCCCAGTAATGGATCGGCTGCTCCATGCCGGGAGCGGACGTCCCCTCACCGATCATGGCTCCGGAATAGTGTCTTCCGTAGGAAATCACCGGCCAGCCGTAGTTCTTGCCCGCTTCGGGTATGTTGATCTCGTCACCGCCGCGCGCGCCGTGCTCGACGGTCCACAGGTCACCTGTGTGCGGGTTGATCGCCGCGCTTTGAGGATTGCGGTGGCCGAAGGACCAGATCTCCGGTTTGTGGTCCTGAAGGTCGATGAAAGGGTTGCCCGGAGCCGGCTTTCCTTCCGGCGTCAGGCGCAAAACGGATCCCGCGTGATCGGAAGGGTCCTGCGCGCGCTTGCCGTCGCCGCGCTCGCCCACCGTCATGAACAGCGAGCCGTCCGGAGCGAAAACAAGGCGCGAGCCAAAGTGCCTGCCGCCGCCAGCCGTGTTGTTTCCGGTGAAGACCGTCCTGCCGTCCTCAAGCCGGTAGCCGGTCTCCTCCGGAACAAGCCTTGCCCTGAACAGCGACGTCCCCGCCCCTTGCGAAGATCGGTCAGAGAAGCTCAGGAAGATCGTGGCATCCGTCTGGAAATCGGGACTGAGGACAACATCCAGAAGCCCGCCCTGCCCCTGTGCGAAGACCTCGGGCGTGCCCGGCACGATACTCTGCCGGCCTTTCGCGGAGACGAATTTGAGCGCCCCGTCCCGTTCGGTCACCAGATAACCGCCTTGCGGCAGGAAGGCGACGCTCCAGGGATAGGAAAGGCCGTCCGTCACCGTTTCCAGATCGACGGCGGATTGGGCGGTTGCCGCCGTCATTGCCGAAGAGGCGGCCGCAAACAGGGCTGCGACCAGCGTGAAGACAGACATCTTCCTCAAAATCATTTCGGACCCTTCCCGACTGCAATCCAACTCCTGCCTCTCCAGATAGGAGCGCCGGAAGAGATTTACAGTCGGCAGGTCGTCAAAAATCCGCGAGGGTCCTTCATTACTTCAGCGAACGGGTCTGCGCCTCGACGCCCGCCAGAGCCGACATGTTGACCACGCCGCGCGACGTTACCGACGGGGTAAGAACGTGCGCCGGCTTTGCCGTTCCCAGCAGGATCGGGCCGACATGCAGGGCCTGCGTCGCCACCTTGAGCAGATTGTGGGCGATGTTGGCCGCATCAAGGTTGGGGAACAGCAGAAGGTTGGCTTCGCCGCTCAGCTTGCTGTTTGGCATCACCCGCTCACGCAGCGCTTCGCTCAGAGCGCTATCGCCGTGCATTTCGCCGTCCACTTCAAGGTCCGGATAGCGTTTCCAGATCAATTCCGTTGCCTCGCGCATCTTGCGCGAGGATGCCGTTTCCCGTGAGCCGAAATTCGAGAAGGACAGCAGGGCGATCTTCGGCTCGATCCCGAAGCGGCGGATTTCTTCTGCGGCCAGCCCTGCCATCTCGGAGATCTCTTCGGCGGTCGGATCCTCGGTGACGAATGTGTCTGACAGGAAAAGCGCGCCGCGGCTGTTGATCAGGAGCGACATGGCGGACAGGTCACGCGCGCTGTCACACACGCCGATAATCTGCTTGATGTCCCGCAGATGGCGGCTGAACCGGCCCTCCAGCCCACAAATGACGGCATCGACCTCGCCGCGCCTGACGGCAAGCGCGGAAATCACCGTGGTGTTGGTTCGCACGACGGTTCGCGCCGAATCGGGCGGCATGCCGTGGCGGCCGACGCACTCAAGATATTCATCCACGTAGTCGCGATAGCGCGGGTCGTCCTGCGGGTTGATAAATTCGAAGTCGACATCCGGGCGGATCTTCAGGCCGAAGCGCTCGCAACGGGTCTTGAGAACGTCCGGCCGGCCGACGAGGATCGGTGTGGCGATCTTGTCCTCGATCATGACCTGTGCCGCACGCAGGACGCGCTCGTCCTCGCCTTCGGCGTAGATAATCCGCTGCGGATCTTTGGCGGCGTTCTGGATGATCGGCTTCATGATCAGGCCGGAGCGGAACACGAAGCGGTTCAGCACATCCATATAGGCAGCGAAATCCTCGATCGGACGGGTGGCAACACCGGAGTCCATCGCCGCCTTCGCCACGGCCGGTGCCACGCGCAGGATGAGGCGCTGGTCGAAGGGCGAAGGGATCAGGTAGTTCGGACCGAAGGTTTCGGTCTTGCCGCCATAAGCCCGGGCGGCCACGTCGGACGGTTCCTCGCGGGCAAGGCCGGCGATGGCTTCCACCGCCGCGCGCTTCATTTCCTCGTTGATCGTCGTCGCGCCGACATCCAGCGCGCCGCGGAAAATATAGGGGAAGCACAGTACGTTGTTGACCTGGTTGGGATAGTCGGAGCGGCCGGTGCACATCACCACGTCGTCGCGCACGGATTGGGCCAGCTCGGGCATGATTTCCGGGTTCGGATTGGCCAACGCCAGAATCAGCGGACCTTTGCCCATCTTTTCGACCATATGGGGCTTGAGTACGCCGCCGGCCGACAGCCCGAGAAACACATCGGCGCCGTCGATAACTTCGTCGAGTGTCCGTTTGTCGGTTTTCTGGGCGAAAGCGGACTTCCACTCGTCCATGAGCGCCTCGCGGCCTTCATAGACGACCCCTTCGATATCGGTGACCCAGATATTTTCCCGCCGGGCGCCGAGTGAGATCAGCATGTTCAGGCAGGCCAGGGCCGCGGCACCGGCACCGGAGGCGACGATCCGGGCGTCCTCGATCTTCTTGTCGGCCAGTTCCAGAGCGTTGCGGACGGCAGCGCCGACAATGATCGCCGTGCCGTGCTGGTCGTCATGAAAGACCGGGATGTTCATTTTTTCCCGGAGCCGGGCCTCGATCATGAAGCATTCCGGCGCCTTGATGTCTTCCAGGTTGATGCCGCCGAAGGTCGGCTCGAGGACGGACACCGCATCGACGAACTTGTCGACATCGTTTTCGGCGACCTCGATGTCGAAGACGTCAATCCCGGCGAATTTCTTGAAGAGGACAGCCTTGCCTTCCATCACCGGTTTGGAGGCGAGTGGCCCGATATTGCCGAGGCCGAGAACGGCTGTGCCGTTGGAGATCACGGCTACCAGATTGGCACGTGAGGTATAGAGTGCCGCCTTCGAAGGATCGTCGGCGATTGCAAGACATGGGGCGGCGACGCCCGGAGAATAGGCGAGCGCCAGGTCGCGCTGGTTGCCCAGCGGCTTGGTTGCCTGGATCTCCAGTTTACCGGGTCGCGGATGCTCATGATAGAACAGGGCGGCGTCAGTCAGATCGCTCTCGGTGTTGTTGCCTTCGCTCATGACGGTCCCTGCCCTCTTCCCTTGAATCACTGTTCTGTCGCATCTGCATTCAGACGAACACAGGATGCGCTGTCTTTTCAATATCGATCAAGCTTCCGTTTCATATGAGTGCACATGAAAGCGGATCGACCGTGTTCGCATCTGCCGTGGGTACCGTCTGTCCGTACCCGTTGCAAAATCGTGAATGAACGCCGAGATTTACCCGGCACGCTGCAAAATGAGAACCCGTAGTAACGTGAAGAGCACGATGCTGTTCAGGATATGCCACAGGAAATGGGTTCCAATCGCCAGATCCGCACAGAGCGGCGCGTCCAACATCCGGAAGCCAAGCGATGCGGTGAAAATCACCCCTGTCAGCAGAAGCCGGCCGCCGAGCCTGCGGTCGGTCCGGATACACAGCCCGCCGACCACGAAAATCGCCAGCAGGGCGGGAACGTAGCCCGCCGAGGACCCGGCCAGCGGCGCCAGTGCACCGATGACAAGTGGCGAGGCCGCAAAGAAGATGACGACGATGCCGGCCGCCGCCCACCAGGTTAGCGCCAGAAAGCGTTTCAGCGCGAAAAACAGATAGACATGGATGAAGAGCGCGATCGGGATCACGTCGGCGAGGCTTGCCCAGCGGGTCGCGAATGTGTGGAACAGGAAGGATCCCACGCCCGTGGCGAAGACAATTGCGATCAGCAGAAGCGCCGGCAGATCGTCCGGCGTTTTTCTGCGCCAGATCAGCCAGGCCGCAAGGGCGGCGATCAGAAAGGCGGCATTGGTGACAGCGTTGAGCGGTTCGGCCCAGAATTCCGGTCCGAGCCGCTCGCAGTAATTGTTCACCTGATCGCTCAGCGCCATTCGAGCATGCCCTGATCCCTCTGCCGCAGTCACAAGCTCTGATTACAGCGCGGATGGGATGGCTTTTCCAGTCACATTTCCCAGCCTGGCAATCCCGGCTTCGATCTTTGCAACATCCGCATTGGAGAAGCTGAGACGCAAGGTGTTGGCGCCGCTGCCGTCCGGATGAAAGGCCCTGCCCGGGACGAAGGCGACCCTGGCAGTTTCAACCGACGCTTTCAACAATTCAGCGGCATCCATACCGTCCGGCAGATCCATCCAGATGAACATGCCACCCTCCGGTTTCGTCCAGCGAACGCCTTCGGGCATATGCTTTTCAAGAGCTGCCAGCATCGCATCCCGGCGCGATTTGTAGACCGCCCTGGTTTTGGCGACATGCGTGTCGAAATGCTCTTCGGCCACGCGCGCCATCGCTTCCTGATTGAGAACCGGCGTGTTCAGGTCACTTGCCTGCTTGATCAGGACCAGTCTGGAAATCACCTCTGATGCGGCGCAGATCCAGCCGAGCCGGAGGCCAGGCGACAGGGATTTGGAAAAACTGCCGCAATAGAGCGTACGGGTGTGATCGATGCCGCCGGAGGCTTCGCAATCGAGGGCCAGCAGCGGGCGCACAGCGTCGCCTTGATAGCGCAGGCATTGATAGGGCGCGTCCTCGACAATCGCGCAGTTCAGATCATCGGCGAGCGACAGGACCTTCCGGCGCTCTTCCAGATCCAGTGTGAGACCGGTCGGATTGGCGAAATCGGGTGACAGATAGGCGAATTTGACCCGGCCGCCCGCTTCGTGCGCCCTGGCTGCGTAATCGGCAGCCGGTCGGTTGGCGCCCGGATCGAGCCGCTCGAAGCGGGGCTCATAGGCGTTGAACGCCTGCAGGGCACCGAGATAGGTCGGCGATTGGACCAGCGCCGTATCTTCCGCAGACAGGAAAAGCTTGCCGATATAGTCCAGTCCCTGTTGGGAGCCGGACGTGACCAGAATGTTTTCCGGGCCGCAGTCGATGCCGAGATCGCGCATATGTGCAGCAATCCAGCGGCGAAGACGCAGGCTGCCTTCGCTCACGCCGTATTGCAGAGCTTTTCCGGCCTCCGGGCCTCCGAGAATATCCGCATAGGCGTTCTTGAACGCTTGTGAAGGAAACAGCGAAGAATCTGGGATACCGCCGGCGAAGGAAATCACGTCCGGCTGATCCAGCAGCTTGAGGAGTTCACGGATTTCCGAGGCGCGCATTCGGCTGGCGCGTCTGGCATAGAGGCTGTCCCAGGTGGTCATTTTCTGCTCTTTGGCGATTGCTTCGATATTTAAGTCAATAATACTGACCTAAATATTTAGCAAGTGTCCCAATCTTGTTATTTTTTGAAATTTTATTGCGCAACCCTCCCCCTCTCCGAAAAGGCGAAGGCTCTGGAACCTGCACCCGCAATCGCCTATCTGTTAGCAACAAAGGAGACCGCCATGCCCCGTCTGGACGATACGCGCCCGTTCATCCCGCTCAACATCGCGGTTCTGACCGTGTCCGACACCCGAACGCTGGACGAGGATCGTTCCGGCAACACTCTGGCCGAGCGGCTTGAAAAGGCAGGTCACCGGCTCGCGGACAGGAAAATCGCGACCGATGACGTGCCCGCCATCCAGAATGTCGTGAAAAGCTGGATCGCAGATCCGGGCGTCGACGTGATCATCTCCACCGGCGGCACCGGCTTCACCGGCCGTGACGTGACGCCCGAAGCCATGGAGCCCCTGTTCGAAAAGAGGATGGACGGATTTTCGGAAGTGTTTCACCGGATTTCCTATGACAAGATCGGCACGTCGACGATCCAGTCCAGAGCAACCGGCGGCGTTGCCGGCGCTACCTATATCTTCGTGCTGCCCGGCTCACCCGGCGCCTGCAAGGACGCCTGGGACGGCATCCTGAAATGGCAGCTCGACTATCGGCACATGCCCTGCAATTTCGTGGAAATCATGCCGCGCCTCGACGAACATCTCAAACGCGGCAAGCTGCAGGAGGTATAAGCCGGCGCTTTGTCCGGTTTACCGGCACCGTGAAGAACGTCACCCGGCTTCGATACCCCATTGCGCCAGTTCAATGGTGATGCCTTCCGGACCGGTGACGAAATAGAGCAGCCGGTCGTGGAAATTCTTCAATTCGCCGCGCACTTCGACGCCATGACCGCGCAACTTTTCAATCAGCGCCTCCGCATCGTCCACCGCGAAGCAGATGTGATTGTAACCGGTCTTGTCGAGACGGCCAGAGAGCGGATCGACCGCAGCCTCCGGTGAGCGGTAGTGCAGCAGCTGAATTTCGAAGCGCGGCGACAGGCCGGGAACGACCAGCGTGACGTGATCGGCCTCGATATTGTCCACGCCCATGTATCCGGAGAAGACCTCGCCCTTGATGACCGTCGTCTTGTGCGATTCCTCCTGAAACCCCAGAAGACCAAAAAAACTTTTCGCGGCATCCAGATCGCGGACGCAGATGGTGCAATGATCGAAGCGTTTAATCATGATGTTCCTCTGAAATGCCTGTTTCGGAGTGTCCGGAGCTCAGGTTAGGGCAGACATGACGCAAAACTTCTCAAGACCGGTAATAATTCGCGTCGCCATTCCGGTTGAGGAGGCTCCCTTCAGCCGTGCAGCTTGACTGCAACGCTTGCCGGGATCCGCAAGGTGCCGACGCAAAAGCGTGCCAGGGCCTGACGCAGCCTTGAAATCACTCCTTCACGTTCGGTTTGTCCGGAAGAAACGGCGGCCGCCCTCAGGAAGACGATCCGGCTGCGGCCGATGCGTTTGGCAATATCGAGGTCTTCCAGCTCCGGCAGGGGTCTGTGCCCGCCGAGTTTCTTGTAGAACTGCCGGGAAATCAGGAGGCCCTGATTGCCATAGGGCATGCCGAGAAGCTGAGAACGCAGGGCCGCGATGGACTCGCTGACCCGCGCGCTGAGGCCGAACGCTTCGTAACGCAATCGGAAACTGGCTACCGTGCGGTCGCCGTTGGGCGCTCTTGATGCGCGTTCGACAAATGCCTGGGCTTCGTGATGCCAGCCGCTTTCCAGAATCGATTCTGGATGCAGGAACAACAGCCAGTCGCCCCGTCTCGACCGGGAGGCGCCGAAGGACAGGCGCTCGCTCCGCGGCGCGTGCAGGGATACCCATTCGCATCCGGCCGCATCGGCAACCTGTTCGGTATTGTCTGAAGATCCGCCATCCACGACGATAACTTCGCGGATCACGCCCTCAGCCGCCGCCGGAACCAGCGCAGACAAGGCGTGCACCAGATCGGTTTCGGAATTTTTTGTCGGAATAATGACGCTGATCATGTTGGCAAGTTTTACATGAAAGTTTTTTAAAGCGCGAGAGACGGGGCTTGTTAAAGCGCTTAAATTGGCTAATGTTCCCTTTATGTTCTTTTCTCTCTCCGGTTCACGATCATGAAGTCAGCAATTCAGCCTCTGGATGGGGTGCCGTGCCCGGAAAATCCGGAGATCGAGCCTGCCCGCCTGGCGGAAGAGCGCAGGCGCGGACGCGGCGCCGCCCTGAACAAGACCGGCAGGTTCGAACCGCTTAGTCGCGAAAGCTTCGACGACGGCTGGAACAGCCTTGAGGATCTGCCGCCGCTGCAGACCCACGTGCAGGAGGAGCGCGCGCGAACGATCATCACGCGCAACGAGTCGCCCGATATTTCCTTCGACCGTTCGATCAACCCTTACAGAGGCTGCGAACATGGCTGCGTCTACTGTTTCGCCCGACCGAGCCATGCCTTTCTGGGCCTTTCTCCCGGGCTGGATTTCGAAACGCGCCTGTTTGCAAAACCGAATGCGGCCCAGCTCCTGGAGCGCGAACTCTCCAAGCCGGGTTACAGTCCGCGCGTGATCGCCATCGGCACCAACACCGACCCCTACCAGCCCCTTGAGCGCCGCTATACGCTGATGCGCGAAATCCTGGAGGTTCTGGAAAACTGCAGCCATCCCGTCGCGATCGTCACCAAATCCGCCCTGGTCACACGGGATATCGATATCCTGGCCCGCATGGCGGAACGCAACCTGGTCAAGGTAGCCCTGTCGGTGACCTCGCTTGACCGCAAGCTGTGCCGGGCGATGGAGCCGCGCGCCAGCGCGCCGCACAAGCGCCTGGAAGCGATAAAGGCCCTTTCGGAGGCAGGCATTCCCACGTCCGTCATGATGGCGCCCGTCATTCCCGCCCTGACCGACAGTGAAATCGAGAGCCTGCTGGAAGCCGCCGCCGAGCATGGTGCGGCGGAGGCCGGCTATGTGCTGCTGCGCCTGCCGCTCGAAGTTTCCGAACTTTTCCGGGACTGGCTGCTGCGCGAGCGGCCGAACCGCTACCAGCATGTGATGAGCCTCATCCGCTCCATGCGCGGCGGCAAGGATTACGACGCGAAGTGGGGTGAACGCATGCGCGGCGGCGGCCCCTATGCCGATCAGATTTCGAAACGGTTTTCCCTTGCGGCCAAGCGCCTGAGTCTGAACCTGCGCCGCAAGAAACTCAACACGGACGACTTTGTTCAGCCGCAAAAAGGCGGTGTGCAACTGGATCTCTTCTAGGCAACCTGCTTGCGCCGGGATGCTGCTCGCGGCAGGTTCGAGATCATGACAGACGGCCATTCACTCTTTGACCTTGCCTTTTCCGACGGGCTGGATCTCAAGCTTGAACGCAAACATGCGGCTTCATTCGACGGACTGATCTGCGGTGTCGATGAAGCCGGACGCGGGCCCTGGGCGGGCCCGGTGGTCACTGCCGCCGTAATCCTGGATTATGACCGGGTGCCGGCGGGACTGAACGATTCCAAGAAACTCACCGAGGCCGTGCGCGAAGAGCTGTTCGAACAGATCGTGGCAAGCGCCCATGTAGCCGTCGCCAGTGCGTCACCTGCCTCCATCGACAGATACAACATCCGCGCGGCCACTCTTTCGGCCATGGTCCGCGCCGTGAACGGACTGGCACGACCGCCGGAATATGTACTTGTCGACGGACGGGATGTTCCGCTCGGGCTTAAACAGCCGGGCCAGGCCTTGATCAAGGGGGACGGGCGCTGCCTGTGCGTCGCTGCAGCCTCCATCGTCGCAAAGGTCACACGCGACCGGATGATGGTGCGGCTCGACGATCACTTGCCGGGATACGGCTTTGCCCGGCACAAGGGATACGGCGTTCCACAGCATCAGGTGGCGCTGAACACGCTCGGGCCCTCTCCGCATCACCGGATGTCTTTCAAACCGGTGCGGTTGGCCGCGGGGGAGCAGGCGTGACAGGCTCCGAAAACCGGCGACCGTAACCTTCTGCTTCCCCGCGTCCTCGTATAGCCGGCCCCTGTTCGGGACCGGTCAGATGAGGGCAGCGAGCTATCCGTCCGCAACCGCTTTTATCGTTTCGTCCTGACCGGAGGACGTCGTCACGATCTGCGGACATCGCCTGCACATCGCGGCGCCTTCCTGGGCGTACCAGCGGCAGGATTTGCGAAGGACACACGGAGGCAGGCTGTCGACAACCTCCTCCAGCCCGGTCAATATCCGTTTCGCCAGCTGGCAATTACCGTTTCCGAAATGCACGCAACTGGATGTCTCGCACGCCGCGCCAAAGCGAAACACGGTTGTCGGTTCCAAAGGAGCCGCCATTTCAAGCAATTCAGGCGTAACAGGCTGATCCCCGTTCAGATAGGCAATACGCGGTTCGCCGTTTTCATGCTCGACGAGCCCGATCACCCTGGCGCCTGCGGAAGTGGGCTGGGAGCTTGGACACGATAGATCTTCGCCGCCTGCCCTTTCTTTGGTAGGCATCGCTCGGATCCTTCAGTACGGCCTGTACCCCATTGTGATCTTGCCTTCGCGAATAATGGCAATCGCTTCGGCTTCGAGCGAGGGAACGTCGAGCTCGCTGGTGATCCGGTTCGACAGTTTCGATATTTCCAGGGCACTGACCTCTTTCATGAGTTCCTCCCTGATCCTGAAACCGAGTGTCGTCGGATTGATCAGCATTTCAAATTCGATGTCACCAATCCTGATGTTGGGCTGCTCTTCGATCGCGCGATAGACGACCTTCTTCGTGCGTTCCATGACTTCTTCGATCGGCAGGGATTTCGGCTTGCAATCGCCCATGACAATTCTCCTATAAAAAAATTGGAAATCAAAATATTTACAGCGCTATTTTAGCATGTATTTCGAGTTTTAACTATCCTTGGTAGTTATCTGAACCCTCGCGATCAAAGCCGGTTTTCGGGAACACAAATAAAAAAAGCGGCCACATGGGCCGCTTTTCAGGTTTTCGCGATGTCCGAAAAAATTCGGCGTCTTCTGCATTCGGTTGAACGCGGAAGACGCCGACATTTCAAAGGTCGATCAACTTTCGGCTTTCATGTGGTGCCACTTGAAAGCCGATTGATCTAGTTCAACCGGTCTTTCACCTGAGCGATGCTCTTGGAAAGAATATCGTCGGCAACCTTGTCCTTGACCTTGGCAGTCAGGATTTCCTCGGCTGCCGCCACGGCGATATCAGCTGCCTTGGCGCGGACTTCGGCAATTGCCTGGGTCTCTGCCTGGGCGATCTTGTCTTCCGCGGCCCGGGTCCGGCGGGCGATCATTTCTTCAAGAGCCTGATTGGTTTCCACCGTCAGACGCTCTGCTTCCGAATTGGCTTCGGCGATGATGGCTTCTGCCTCACCTTCGGCTTCGTGACGCTTGCGCTGATACTCCGACAGAAGAGCCTGGGCTTCGTCGCGCATCTTGCGCGCTTCGTCCAGCTCCTTGCGGATTGCTTCGGCGCGATCATCCAGAGAAGCCCCGATCTTGGACGGAACCTTGATGTAGATAATCAGTGCGAAGAAAAGAACGAGACCGACCGTGGCCCAAAATGTTGCGTCCATGGTGGTCTCCTCAGTCCATGACCGATTTCAGCGCCTTGGACAGATCGGTCTTGGTCGGAGCCTTGCCAATCAGCTTCTCGACGAGCGCTGACGTGGTGTCTCCGGCAATTTCCTCGATCTGGGAAAGGGCCTCGGTTTTGATGCCGCTGATATGGGCTTCCGCCGCCTTGAGCTTTTCAGCGAGCCCGGCTTCCGCTTTTTCGCGGCGGGCTTCGTTGTCGGCTTTCAGCTTGGCCCGCGTGTCGCTGGCAATGCCATGTGCCTTGTTGCGGGCTTCAGCCAGCGCCTGCTCGTAAGCCGCAATCGCCGCGTCGGTTTCTTCCTTCAGGCGGTTGGCCTCGGAAAAATCACCGGCAATACGGTCCTTGCGGTCTTCCAGGATCCCTGCGAGACGCGGCATCGCCACGTTCTTCATGATCCAGTAGAACACGGCAAAGGTGATGGCGAGCCACAACAGCTGGGAGGCAAAAGTGGTCGCGTCGAACGGCGGGAAGCCCGCGCCGTGTTCTGCGGCCGGCACGTCTATGACTTCGTGCATGCCTTCTGTGGTCGAATGCGTTTCGCCTGCCATTTTCTGTCTCCTAAATCCGGCTGGACGGCTATCGGATCAACCGGCATCCATGCGCGAACGCATGAATGCCGCAAAATCGATCACTCTTTTGAGTGCTAGCGCATCGTGTCGGTGTTCATTCGAACGCCGGATGCACATGAGCGCCGTCACCGGAGTCGCATCGATAATCGCTGCGGATGAGCGATCAAGCGAACAGGAGGATCAGGGCGACCAGCAGCGAGAAGATGCCCAGAGCTTCTGTAACGGCGAAGCCGAAGATCAGACGGCCGAACTGGCCATCAGCAGCGGACGGGTTGCGCAGGGCGCCGGCGAGATAGCTACCGAAGATATTGCCGAGGCCAATACCAGCGCCGCCCATGCCCAGGCATGCGATACCGGCACCGATGTATTTTGCTGCTTCTGCTTCCATGACACGTGCTCCTAGATGGTGTTTGCAGATTTTCTCACGCACGGCGCGAAGGCCGTGTGATTGGATGACCCTTAGTGTGAAGGATGAATGGCGTCGTTCAGATACATGCAGGTCAGGACCGTAAAGACATAGGCCTGCAGGAATGCGACCAGGAATTCCAGCGCCGTCAGGGCGACCGTCATTCCGAGCGGCAGGATGGATCCGAAGATACCGACCGCGCCAAGGGCGCTGAGGCTTACGATGAAGCCCGAGAACACTTTCAGCGTGATGTGACCTGCAAGCATGTTCGCAAAGAGACGAACCGACAGGCTGATCGGACGCGAAAGGAAAGAGATCACCTCGATCAAGGTCACCAGCGGAAGAAGTGCAACCGGCACACCGCTGGGAACGAAGAGCTTGAGGAACTTCATGCCGTTGCGCATGAAGCCGTAGACGATCACGGTGATGATCACCAGCATCGCCAGCGCGAAGGTCACGATGATATGGCTGGTGATGGTGAAGAAATACGGGAACATCCCGAAGAGGTTTGCGACAAGCACGAACATGAAGAGCGAGAACACCAGGGGGAAGAACCGCATCCCCTCGGTTCCCGCGGCGCTTCTCAGCGTCCCTGCGACGAACTCATACGCCATTTCCGATACCGACTGCAGGCGGGACGGCACAAGGCCGCGACCGCTGGTCGAGAAAATCAGGAAAGCGCATGTCGCTGCCACGGTCAAAACCATGAACAGCGAAGAATTGGTAAAAGAGAAATCCACGCCCCCGACTTCAATCGGAAAGATCTTCTGGATTTGGAACTGATGGATCGGATCGTTCGCCACCGGCCAGCCTTCTTCGCTCGTTCATAATCACTGCGCCCGAAGGCGCGACAAAAACCTAGTCAGATCCGTCCTTTTGAACGTCTTTCTCGCGCTGGATCTTTGCGTCCGGCTGTTCGGCGACACCCACCGAACGCAGAACATTCAAGACACCGGCTGCGAAGCCCAGCAGCAGGAAAACGATCAGCCCGAGAGGCGATGTTCCCAACCACTGATCGAAAACCCAACCGATTCCGGCACCTACCAGAATGCCCGCAATGAACTCTGAAGACAGTTTCATTGCATGCGCATATCCGGATGAGCTGCTTTGCGACTTCCGCGCGGCTTTCTGTTCCACCGCCTTCAGGCCGTCAAGCTTCCGGTTCAATTGGGCCCGCCGTTCCGACAGACCAGCTTCCGGGTTTCCCGCCGCCCGATCTTCCTTATCGCCATTGTGCGAAGACATGTTCGTAAGTCCTCAGCCCGTGCCGACTTGTCAGATCCAAACAACAGGGGAGCCCCTTAAGCCGCGCGCACCATAGTCGGCACCACATGTCGTGTCAAGGAGCCTTAAACAAACTATATCCAATTGAAAATAAAGGAGTTTTTCCGACAGAAGAGATTCAGACGAGACCTAAGTTGCATAAGCTTTTGCGGCACCGCCGAAGCAGATGCGGTCTCAGCCTGTTTCGCGGAATCGTTCCGCTGTCTCCAGATCCACCGAAACCAGCTGGGAAACCCCGCGTTCGGCCATAGTTACCCCGAACAGACGGTTCATGCGGGCCATCGTGATCGGATTGTGGGTTATGACCACGAAGCGGGTTTCCGTACTGGACGCCATTTCGTCGAGCAGATCGCAGTAGCGCTCCACATTGGCGTCGTCGAGCGGTGCGTCGACCTCGTCGAGAACGCAGATAGGCGCCGGGTTCGTCAGGAACACCGCGAAGATCAGCGACATGGCCGTGAGCGCCTGCTCGCCGCCCGACAGCAAGGTCATCGTCTGCGGCTTCTTACCCGGTGGCCGGGCGATGATTTCCAGCCCGGCATCAAGCGGATCATCGGAATCAACCAGCTGCAGTTCAGCCGTGCCGCCACCGAAGAGATGGGTGAACAGACGCTGAAAGTGGCCGTTGACGACTTCAAAGGAGGTCAGCAGGCGTTCGCGTGCTTCGCGGTTGAGGTTGGATATGCCCGTGCGCAGACGGCGAATCGCCTCGATCAGATCGTCGCGCTCGGACGTCAGCGTCGATTTCTGTTCGTCGATTTCGCGCAGTTCTTCCTCGGCCCGCAGGTTGACGCCGCCGAGGCGCTCGCGCTCCGCCTTCAGCCGCTCAAGCTTGCGCTCCGTTGCCTCGGGATCGGGGAGCGGCGCGCCGTCCTTCAATCCGGCAATTTCCGGCAGGGCGGTGACGGCGACTTCCAGGTCCTCGTCGATCCGGCGTTCCAGATTGCTCTTGCGTTCGCGGGCCGCCTCCAGACGCTCCTCGGCGCGGATCTTCTTCTCGCGCGCGCCGGCCATGGCTTCCATTGCCGCCTTGGCGGCGCGATCTACATCCGCAAGGTCCAGTTCCGCCTGCTGAAGCCGGTCGTCGCGGGCCTTTTTCTCTTCTTCCGCCTTGGCAATGGCGGAAAAAAGCTCCCGGCGCTTGATCTCGATGTCTTCGGGGGCCTCGATCAGTTCCGCCCGCTCCTCTTCCGCCTCGTCGCGGCGTTCCTTCAGAACGGCGATCTGCTGGGCGGCGTTGGCGGCGCGGGTCTTCCAGCCGTCATATTCGCGGGCGATCGCCTCCAGGCGCCGGTCCCGCATCTGCTGTTCACGTGCCAGGCCTTCCGACACCGCCCGTGCTTCCGCAAGGGCGCCGCGGGCGGTTTCAACCTGCCCCTGAAGATCAGCGATCCGGTCCGTGTAGCTCGTGCTGTCCGGTGCCGATTCAAGGCGCTCTTCGGCCTCAATGACCTGTTCGCGTGCCAGTTCGGCCTCTTCGCCGATGCGCTCGGCGCGATCCCGGGCGGCTTCCTTCCGGGCGGCAAGCTGGGACACGGCGCGTTCTGCTGCGGCCAGCGCTTCGCGGGCGGACGCGGCCTGCCGCTGTCCGTCGCGAACCTTGCCGCGGGCGGTCTGCTCAAGTTCGACGGTCTGGCGGACGCGCGCGGCGGCGGTTTCCAGAATTTCCTTGCGGTCCTCCACCGTCCTGCGGGCGGTGTCGATTTCCTCGGCCAGTTCCGCCAGCCTGTTCTTCTGGGACAGGCGCTGCGCGGCCGGCGTTGGCGCATTGGCCGCAATCACAAAGCCGTCCCAGCGCCACAGGTCCCCTTCCCTGGAGACCAGCCGCTGTCCCGGCTTGAGCGCCGCACGAAGAGCCTGGCCCTGTGTGTGGTCGACAATCCCTATCTGACGCAGACGCCGGGAGAGTTCTTCCGGTGCATCGACGAAATCCGCCAGCGAGCGTACACCGTCGGGCAACTGTGGATCTGCTGTCCCTGGCAAGGGGCTGCCCCATTTAACGGCGGCCGCCTCTTCCAGCGAAGCATCCAGGTCCTCGCCGAGCGCGGCGCCGAGGGCGGTTTCATACCCCTGCTCCACCCGGATCTGTTCCACCACCGGCGTATGATCCTGCTCGGAATGAACGTTGAGCACCTGTTCCAGTGTGCGGGCTTCCGTCTCAAGGCCCTGCTGCAATTGCTGGGCCTCGCTCAAGGGGCCGCGGGCGGACTGCTCCTGCTCGCGGGCCTCGCGCGTCAGCGTTTCGGCTTCCTCGACCGCGCTCTCGGCCTCCGCAAGGGTTTCTTCGGCAAGCTCAAGCGCCTCACGGTTCTCGGCAATGCCGTCATGCTCGGCCATGCGCGCATCGATTTCCGCCAGCGCCTGCTGGGCTTCCTGCGCCTGGGCAACAAGCCTGTCGGCTCGCTGGCGGCTGTCGGCGACGGCGCGCTCCAGCTGACGGCGCTCGGCGCTCGCGCGTGCTTCCGCTGCCGTCAACTCAGAGAGTTGGGCCTCCAGGCCCCGAACCGCTTCCTCGGCTTCAACCGCCTTTTCGCGCGCGCTTTCGGTGCGTTCCTGCACCATTTCGTTTTCTTCCAGAAGTTCCGCGCGCTCTTCCGACAGGCGCTCCAGCACCTCGTCATTTTCCGAAACCATGCTCTGTTCGCGGCGAATGTCCTCGACCAGTTGAACCAGCCGCCGCTCGAGATCCTGCAGCCGTTCCTTGACCCGCCGCTCTTCCGCATCCAGTTCGTTGCGGGCAATGACCAGCCGCTGCAGGGCGGCGCCGGCACCCGCGGCTTCCTCCCTGAGTTCAGGCAGCTTGTGCGCGGCGATGGCCTGAATACGGGCGCTTTCCGCCTGCAGGCTGGTCGCTTCATTCACATCCTTTTGCGCATCCGCGAACTGGATTTCAGCCGCCGACAACGCATCGCGGGCTTCCGTCCAGCGGATGTAGAGGATCGAGGCTTCCGCCGCGCGGATTTCGGAAGACAGGTTCCGGTAGCGCGATGCCTGCCGGGACTGGCGCCGCAGATTGTCGAGCTGGCTGTCGATCTGGACGAGCACGTCTTCCAGGCGTTCCAGGTTCTGTTCGGCAGCCCTCAGGCGAATTTCCGCTTCATGGCGTCTGGAATGCAGACCGGAAATGCCGGCGGCTTCTTCCAGGATCTGACGGCGGGAAGTCGGTTTGGCGGCGATCAGTTCGCCAATCTGGCCCTGGCGCACCATTGCGGGCGAGCGGGCGCCGGTGGAGGCGTCGGCAAAGAGCAGCTGTACGTCGCGGGCGCGCACATCGCGGGCATTTATCTTGTAGTTGGAGCCCTGCTCGCGTTCGATCCGTCGGCTGACCTCGAGCAGATCGGCATCGTTGAATGCGGACGGCGCCGTGCGGTCGAGATTTTCGAGATAAAGAGTGACTTCAGCGGTGTTGCGCGCAGGCCGGTTGAGACTTCCGGAAAAGATCACGTCGTCCATGCCGGAAGCGCGCATGTTCTTGTAGGAATTTTCGCCCATTACCCAGCGCAGGGCTTCGACCAGATTGGACTTGCCGCAGCCGTTCGGCCCGACCACACCGGTCAGGCCGTTGCCGATGATGAATTCCATCGGTTCGACGAAGGATTTGAAACCGACGATACGGAGCTTGGAAAACTTCACCGGCGCCCACCTCTTGCGAAGCAGGGCGCCGAAAGACCGGAAGCGAAATCAGGGCATACCAAGGCGGCCGGTTGCAAAACCGCCGGCTTAGAGGTTTTCCTCAATGATCTTGCCCAACTCATCAATCGACAGCGCCCCGGAGTGCTTTTCCCCGTTGATGAAGAATGTCGGCGTGGAGTTCACACCGAACTCAGCGGCGCCGCGATCCTTCACAGCATTTACTGCGTCCAGCATGCCCTGGTTTGTCAAGCATTCCTCAAAGGACTCCTGTGTAAATCCGATCTGTTTGGAAAAATCGAGCAGGGATTGGTAGGGATTGTCGGTGAAGGCCCAGCTGCGCTGCTGTTCGAACATGATGTCGACGATTTCGAAATACTTGTCGGCCGGCGCGCAGCGCGCCAGCATGAACGCGGCGGCGGCAACCGGATCCAGCGGGAATTCACGGAAAATGAAGCGGACCTTGCCGGTATCGATGTAGTCTTTCTTCATGTCGGCGTATGTCTGCTTGTGGAAGTTCGCGCAGTGACCGCAGGTCATGGAGGCGTATTCCACGATGGTCACCGGTGCATCTTCCTCACCCAGCACCTTGTCGCCGAGCGGGCCCGGTTTCAGCAGTTCGTCCAGATCGACCGATTGTGCGAACGCCGGAAAGGTTCCGGCCAGGGCAAGCGCGGTGGCGGCCAGGGCGGTGGTTTTGAGAAACTGTCTGCGGGTCTGGGTCACGGGGTCGTCCTGTTCCTTTGATCCACCTGCTTGCCGGTTTTTCACCTTGAAGCAGGAAAGCCGATCTATCCTGAAGTCCGGGAACATCCTGTGCGCTTTCACATGAACGCCGGATGCCCTGAGTGTACAAAGTCTGTTTTCTCATGTGCCTCTTAAGGCACGGTGCGTCAACAGAGCTTTTCAAATGTGGCAACACAGAGGACGCAGGCAAGGCCGGTCTCACGGAGTTTTTATCAGCTGGTCGGCTTTTGCCGCCTCATCGCGGCGTCAGGATGTCAGGCGGCCTGATCCGGATTGCGCGCGATCACCTGGGTGCCGAGCTTCTTCAAGGCCTGGCGCAGGCGGTCATTTTCCACCCCTTCCAGACGTTCTTCCAGGCGCTGTTCCTCGGTGCCGGTGAGGGAGCGAAGCTCCTTGCGGGGTTCGGGCGCCTTTACCGTGACCGGCTTTTGCAGGATCTTGATGCGGCCGATCGCGGCCCAGCCGAAAAACATGTTGATGCGCTCGATGACCTGCGCACTGTCGTGCGACAGAAGCAGCGCTGTCGCACCATCGGTATGGACGACCAGAGTGGCCGGGTCAGGTGGATTTTCCGGATCGCTGCGGTCCGGTCGGCGCGGCCAGATCAGCCTGTCCGGCTGGACCTTCGTGCCGTAGCGCTCGCCGACAATATCTCCCCAGGAGGCAATGATATCGACCGAGGCAAATCCGCGCTTCTTGCAGGCAGGCGTCATCGCCTTGCCGACGAGCTCGGCAAGCAGTTTCGCATCTCTCGACCTGCGCACCGGATTTGCCTTTGCAGCGCTTATGACCTACCTCCTCATCCAACCGGGACACGCCCGGCGGAAACCGCCTTTGCATCGGCCCGTATCAGGAATCGGGATGATGTGTCTCAATAAAATAAGACAAAATGACGACGAATACTTTCTCCAATCCGAACAGCAGGGTACCGAGACCAAAGTTTTCCCCAGGCTATCCAATGACTTGCCATATCATTTCACCAGACTTGTTCAGCTGATCTCATGCACTCTGCTTCTGCCTCGCAAATCCTTCTGACCTGGTACGACCGCCACGCAAGGCGCCTTCCCTGGCGCGTCAGCCCGCAGAACCGCGCGCTCGGCGAAGTCCCCGATCCCTACCGGATCTGGCTGTCGGAAGTCATGTTGCAACAGACGACCGTCGCGGCAGTGAAGGACTATTTCGAGAAATTCACAATGGCCTGGCCGACCGTTGAAGATCTCGCCGCCGCTCCGGAAGAAGACGTGATGAAAGCCTGGGCGGGTCTCGGATATTATTCGCGCGCGCGAAACCTGAAAAAATGCGCAGATGCCGTTGCGGCAGACTTTCAGGGACGCTTTCCCGATACCGAGGAAGACCTCCTGAAGCTTCCGGGCGTCGGTCCCTATACAGCCGCCGCCATCGCCACAATCGCCTTCGACAGACACGCAGCCGTGGTCGACGGCAATGTGGAGCGGGTGCTGTCGCGGTATTTCCGGATCGAGACACCGCTTCCGGATGCGAAACCGGAGATCAAGGCGCGGATGGCCGAGCTGACCCCGCAGGCCCGTCCCGGCGATTTCGCGCAGGCCGTCATGGATCTGGGGGCGACCCTGTGCACGCCGAGACGGCCGGCCTGTGCGCTCTGCCCGTGGATGACGGGATGCCAGGCTCACGCTTCCGGCGTGGCGGAGACCCTGCCCCGCAAGGCACCAAAGAAGCAGAAGCCGACCCGCTATGGCGCTGCCTTTGTCGCGGTCGACAAGAATACGGGTGCCGTGCTGCTGCGCCGCCGCCCGCCCAGTGGTCTTCTGGGCGGCATGACGGAGGTGCCCGGAACGGTCTGGTCGGAGGTCTTCGACCGGGAAGACGCAGCAACTGGTGCCCCTTTCCCCGCGGCGTGGACGCGGCGGACTGCCGAGGTCAAACACACGTTCACCCATTTCCATTTGCGGCTCGACGTCTTTCGCGCCGATCTGGAGGAATCGGGCGCGCCTGTCCTGAAAGACGCCTGGTGGTCGGAGCCGGAAACGCTTGACGGCGAAGCCCTGCCGACCGTGATGCGCAAGGTTCTCGCGCTGGCCCTGACCAGCGATCACGACCAGTCAGACTGATGCATGGCGGAATTCGCGTCGGAACCCGGTTTCAAGCTGCGCCCGGCCAAGGCAAACGATCCAGGGCCAAAATCCGATCGCCGTTGAAAATCGAAACAGTGTTTTTCCTCATCCAAGGCGGGCAGCTGCCCGTATCTCCCATACCACAGGCACTTGAACTGGAACTTCGAGAGAACCCGAAAAATGCATTTCCGGGAACGGTAGGGCTGTGTCTGTGTGAACCGAGTGGGAGTATGGAATGAAACTTATTCAGAAAATCGTCATGGCGTTGCTTGTCGTATTGCCCCTGTCCGCCGCCAAGGCCGCCGACAAGGACATTGTTGATACCGCGGTCGAGGCCGGCTCGTTCAACACGCTTGTAGCCGCTGTTCAGGCCGCCGGGCTCGTCGAAACCCTGAAGGGCGAAGGCCCTTTCACCGTGTTCGCACCGACCGATGAGGCGTTCGCCGCGCTGCCGGAGGGCACAGTCGAAGACCTGCTGAAACCCGAGAACAAGGACAAGCTGGTGGCGATACTCACCTACCATGTGGTCCCGGGCAAAGTGATGTCGGCCGACATCGCCGGCAAAAAGGCCTCCGTCGCCACAGTTCAGGGCAGCGAAATCTCCGTCGACGCGACGGACGGCGTAAAGGTAGACGGCGCGACCGTCGTCTCCGCTGATATCGAGGCCTCGAACGGCGTTATCCACGTGATTGACGCAGTCATCCTGCCGAAGACCTGAGGTTTTTCCGATATCCGTTGCCCGCGGCGCGGGTGATTGAAGATGGCGCGGTCCTTCGGGATCGCGCCATTTTTTTCAGTAGACGGGAAAACTCTTTTTATTGAATATGTTACGGCGCTCCGCCTCAGGAGCAAGGGGCGCCTCGACGGAGCCGCATTTCAGAAAAATCTTTTGCCTTATGACTGGACAAGAGCACTGAAATAACTCTAATGTGTTTTAGAACCATTCTAAATTACCGGCTTCCAGGAGAATTGCCATGAAGGGAAATCAAAAGGTTATCGATTGTCTGAACGAGGCCCTGTTTCTGGAACTCGGTGCAATCAACCAGTACTGGCTTCACTACCGCCTTTTGAGCGATTGGGGGTTTGCGCGTCTCGCCAAGAAGGAGCGCGAAGAATCCATCGAGGAGATGCAGCATGCAGACAAGCTGACCGACCGCATCATCTTCCTTGAAGGCCACCCGAACATGCAGAAGGTCGCGCCTCTGCGCATCGGCCAGAACATCAAGGAAGTGCTGGATTCGGACCTTGCCGGTGAATATGAAGCCCGCACGGCCTATTCCAAGTCCCGCGAGATCTGCCGCGAGGAAGGCGATTACGTCTCCATGAAGCTCTTCGAGGAACTGCTCTCGGATGAGGAAGGCCACATCGACTTTCTGGAAACCCAGCTTGAGTTGCTGGAAAACATCGGTGTCGAGCGTTACGGCCTGTTGAATGCCGCTCCGGCTGACGAAGCCGAGTAACAGCTTCTCTTTCAATGCCCAAATGGCCGCGGACAGCCCTTGCGTCCGCGGCCTTTTTTGTTTGGTCTTACTGGAACGCGGTTTCCGCGAAGCTCCTGAGCTTGCGTGAATGCAGGCGTTCCGCCGTCATGGCGCGCATCTTTTCCATGGCCCTGATGCCGATCTCCAGGTGCTGGGCGACCTGGCGCTTGTAGAAATCCGTTGCCATTCCCGGAAGCTTCAGTTCGCCGTGCAGCGGTTTGTCCGACACGCAGAGCAGCGTTCCGTAAGGCACGCGGAAGCGGAAACCGTTAGCGGCGATCGTGGCCGATTCCATGTCGAGCGCGATCGCCCTGGACTGTGAAAACCGTTTCACGAGTTCCGGCTGGTCCCAGAGTTCCCAGTTGCGGTTGTCGAGCGAAACCACCGTGCCGGTGCGCATCACGCGCTTGAGTTCATAGCCGTCGATGCCGGTCACCTCGGCGACCGCATCCTCCAGAGCCACCTGAACTTCGGCGAGCGGCGGGATCGGCACCCAGATGGGCAGGTCCTGGTTGAGCACGTTGTCGTCGCGCACATAGCCATGGGCAAGAACATAGTCGCCCAGCGTCTGGCTGTTGCGGAGCCCGGCGCAGTGGCCGAGCATCAGCCAGACATGCGGACGCAGAACCGCAATATGATCGGTGATCGTCTTGGCGTTCGACGGGCCAACACCGATGTTGACCATGGTGATGCCGCTGCCATCTGCGCGTTTCAGATGATAGGCCGGCATCTGCGGCAGTTTGGGAAGTTCGACGCCGCTGGCAGGCTCGCTACACCCGGCTTCGGTGATCAGGTTTCCGGGCGCGACAAATGCCTCGTAACCACTTTCCGGATCCGCCAGCATTTCCCCCGACAGACGGCAGAATTCGTCGATATAGAACTGGTAGTTGGTGAAGAGAACATAGTTCTGGAAGTGCTCCGCCCGGGTCGCCGTATAGTGCTGCAGCCGGTGCAGGGAATAATCGACCCGTGGTGCGGTGAACGACGCCAGAGGCATGATGCCATCGCTCGGCTCATAGGTTCCATTGGCGATGGAATCGTCCATCACCGTAAGATCCGGCAGATCGAAAATGTCGGCCAGCGGCCTGTCCAGATTGGCCGCCGCCGCGCCGCCTTCCACATGTGTGCCGTCGTAAAAGGCGAAATGCAGCGGGATCGGCATCTCGCTGTCACCGATGAGAACCGGCACCTCGTGGTTTTTCATGAGCAGCGACAACTGAGTCTGGAGATAATGCTTGAAGAGATCCGGCCGCGTGATCGTGGAGGCATGCCTGCCGGGCCTGGAGACGAAGCCGTAGGAAAGCCGGCTGTCGAGGCGGCTGTGACTGTCCGTCACCATCTGCACCTGCGGGTAAAAGGCGCGCACCTTGCCCTCGACCTCCTTGCCCTCGAGAAGATCGTGAAAATGGGACCGCAGGAAACCGGTGTTCGCCTCGAAAATCTCGATCAGCCGTTCCACCGCCTTGTCCGCATCGGTGAAGACTTCCAGCGGATGGCCGGGGGCAAAGCGGGTCCGGCGGGCTGCCGGCTGCATGTTCCGGCTGGTGGTATCGGACATGTACGGTCTCCTTATTGTTGTTTTTGGTTACAGTCCCGCCAAGTCTCACCCGGGTCAATAGATCGGACCGTAGATTTCGGAATTTTTTTCGAGCGGAGAAAAACTTTTCAGAACGTCGCCTGCGAACCGGCGGCAATGCCCTTTTCCGCAGGCAAGGATACCGATAATGTTCTTCATACTATCGTCAAGGAGCATCCCATGCATCGAACCATCGTGAAACTGGCGGTTGCCGCCGCCTCCCTGATCGGCGCAGGCCATGCCGCCTTTGCAGACACGCTGCCTGACCTGGGCGGGAAGGAAGTCGTGATCGCGTCGGAAAACACCTATCCGCCGCTGCAGTTCGTCGACCCGAAGACCGGTGCGGCCATCGGCTGGGAATACGATGCGGTCAAAGAAATCGCCAAGCGGCTGAACATGAAGGTGATCATCGAGAACACCAGCTGGGACGCGATGATCCCGGCCATTTCGGCTGGCGAATACGATGTTGCCATGAATGGCATCACTATTCGTGCCGACCGCGCGGAACAGGTCGCATTCTCCGATCCTTACATGCGCTCGGAAATGTACATGCTGGTGCGCGCCGATGAGAACCGCTTTACCGATGCCGGGGAGTTTGGCGCGAACGCCGATTTTCTGGCCGGCGCCCAGCCGGGCACCACGCCGTTTTACGTCACTGTCTATGAAGTGCTGGACGGTGACGAGGCCAATCCGCGCATCAAGCTGTTCGAGACCTTCGGCGCCGCCGTGCAGGCGCTCAAGTCCGGGGACGTCGACCTGGTGCTGACCGACAGCACCGGCGGCGAGGGATATGTCGCCACCAACCCAGACACGTTCAAGCTGATCGGCGAACCGATGGGATCGGAGGATTTCGGCTTCATCTTCCCCAAGGGCTCCGACCTCATCGCACCGTTCAACGCCGCGATCAAAAGCATGCGGGACGACGGCACACTGGATGCGCTCAATCAGAAATGGTTCTTCGAATACAAGACCGCCGAGTGATGGCCTGCTCCGGTGGAAGGTGTGCACGTTTTCAGTGACAATCGCACCTTCCAGCCAGCTCTCCGCGTTCTTGGTCGCCCCGGACGAACCGAGACGGAGATCCAGAACCGGTGATCCTGTGACTATCGCCTTGATGCCTTTGAATAATGGAGGCAATTCGGCGATCCGTTAGCTTGGCCGGGATACCGAGCAACAGGCGGTCCTTGTCAGCTTTTCGGTATCTTCCGATGGAGATTGCGCTTGATCCGGAACAGGACCGGCGCATTCCGGGATCACCGCCCGTTCCCCTCAAGCCCTCAGGTCAGAATCCATGTTCGGCAAAAAAAACCAGACGACTACTCCGGAACAGGACTTTCCCTACTGGCTTGTGGCCGCCGGCGGGCTTGCCGTCTTTCTGCTTTTCCAGATCGCGACCGACGAGATCTATTCGCAGGTCATGGCGACGGTCTCGCGCGGGATCGGCCTGACCGTCTTCGTGACCCTGACCGGTTTCTTCCTGGCTTCTGTTCTGGGGCTGCTCCTGGCGCTTGCCTCGCTCTCCGGCTCGATATTCCTGCGCCAGACGGCAAGGTTCTATGTCGAGATCGTACGCGGGCTGCCGATCCTGGTTTTGCTGCTTTATATCGCCTTCGTCGCAACGCCGCTGATCATCGCCGGCATCAACGCCGTTCTGGAGCCCCTGGGGCTGAATACGTTGCGCACCCGCGACTTCCCTTTGCTGTGGCGGGCGATCGCCGCCCTGACCATCGGATATTCGGCCTTTATCGCCGAAGTGTTCCGGGCGGGCATTCAGGCGGTCGACACCGGGCAGATCGAAGCGGCGAAGGCACTCGGCATGACCGGCTGGCAGCGGTTCCGGCTGATCGTCTTCCCGCAGGCGCTGAAGACAATCCTGCCGCCGCTCGGCAATGATTTCGTCGCCATGATCAAGGACAGTTCCCTCGTCTCCGTTCTGGGCGTTGCCGACATCACCCAGCTCGGCAAGATCTATGCGGCCGGGTCCTTCCGCTATTTCGAGACCTATAACGTGGTCGCGCTCATCTACCTGATGATGACCATCACCCTGTCGCTCGCCCTGCGCAAATTCGAGCGCACACGGGACGTTGGAGGCCGTTAGCACAAGCGGGCGGCACCTGGCGTGATCGGCTTGCCGGTGCGCAGCTTGTAACGTACTGTGAAGCTGGATCACTCCATGGTTGCAGCAGGAGAAGCGACATGCGCGTGATGATCGCGGCCTGGATCGTTGCATGCCTGATTTCCGTGCCGGTGCTTGCAGACGACACCGTGACCGCCTGCGGTCATGAGGACTACCCGCCCTGGAACTGGCGCAAGGATGGCAAGATCGTCGGCGTCTGCGCCGAAATCACCGACATCGTCTTCAGCCGCATGGAGCTCAAGGTCGACACGGACTACATCGGCCCCTGGAGCCGCTGCCAGAAATACGTCGAAAGCGGCAAGATCGACGTCAACATCTGCGCCTTCGTGAACGACGCGCGGCAAGAATACTCGACCTTCACCCGAAATCCGATGGGCATCAACGAAATCTCCGTGTTCGTGCCCAGGGGCTCTGAATTCGAATTCGACACCCTTGAAGACCTGGCCGGAAAACGCGCCATCATGCTCAACGGTGTCAGTATCGGGCAGAAGAATGACGCCTTTCTGGAGGCCAACACCACCCTTCAAAGACTGGACAGCCGGTTGCAGGCTTTCCGGTTTCTGGATGCCGGACGGGCGGATTTTCTGGTGACCGGCAAACAGATCGGCGTGCTGCAACGCGATCTGCATGGCTATGAGGACAGGATATCCGTCCTACCCAAGCCGCTCACGCGCGGTCTCCTGCATATTTCCATATCGAACAGGTCCGCCTATCTCGAACATCTGGAAGAAATAGACGAGATACTCGCCGAACCTGGATATCTCGCCATGGTCGACGGACTTCTGGACAAATACAACCGGATCTATCTGGAGCAACACCGGCTGGATTAGGGTGTGGACTCATAAAATTATGCTTTCAGGTCGTTCAGAAAATGATTTGCGCCAAGGCGCAAGATCGCAGGAAACCTTTCTGGTTTTCAAGATTTTGCAACGCTGGAGACAGTCGCTTTCTGAACGATCCGAAGGACATCAATCCGGCTGCGAAGAGCCGCGTCAAAGCCTTTGCCCCATGCACCAGCATGGCTCTTCAGGCTTTTCCTTGCTCTTCTTTGTCGGATTGATGCCTGAATGTACAATTTTATGGGTCCACACCCTAGGGGCTCGCGCCCGACGTGAAGACGACACGATCCGGTTCAAGGCTCCCGAAGCGGCACCAACGGGCAAATCACCCTACGTTTCACGCAAAGGCAGCGTTTCATCCGCTCCGGTGACGTGGTTAATGCCGTTATCGGTGAAAATGTCATTGGGAATGCCGCTGTGTCGAAAAAAAACCGGAGGGCGATTCAGCCAATCTTTAACGAATGAAAGACAACCTCCGGTCGTGCATACATTGAAATCAGCAGAATTCCGGCGTTTTCGGCCGACAGCGGCCGTTAACCTCTCATTCAACTTTTACTATTGTAAACAAACCATTGATTCAACGGGAATTTTTGTTCCAGTCGCTTAACACCTGATTTACCAAAACCGGTAACCATGACGCTCTAAATTGCGTGAGGTAATGCGTCGCAATGAGTGTACTGCGTACCGGGGTGTCCTTCGCGGCACCCCACCAATCAGATCAGCCGGAGGCAAGCGCTTCCTGGCTCAATACGATCCTCAAGGGCGACTGCGTGTCCGCCCTTGAAAAGCTGCCGTCCCGGTCGGTCGACCTGGTCTTTGCGGATCCGCCCTATAATCTCCAGCTGGGCGGCGATCTGCACAGACCCGACCAGTCGAAGGTGGATGCCTGCGACGATCACTGGGATCAGTTCGACAGCTTTCAGGCCTATGACGCCTTCACCCGCGCCTGGCTGCTTGCCGTGCGCCGGGTGATGAAGCCGGACGGCTCGCTGTATGTGATCGGCTCCTATCACAACATCTTCCGGGTCGGAGCGATGCTTCAGGATCTCGGCTTCTGGATCATGAATGACATCGTCTGGCTGAAGTCCAACCCGATGCCGAACTTTCGCGGCAAGCGGTTCACCAATGCCCATGAGACGATGATCTGGGCTGTGAAATCCAAGAATGCCAAGCCGACCTTCAATTACGACGCGCTGAAGACCTTCAACGAGGATCTGCAGATGCGCTCCGACTGGCACCTGCCGCTGTGCACAGGTTCAGAACGGCTGAAGGACAAGGCGGGCCAGAAGGTGCATCCGACCCAGAAACCGGAAGCCCTGCTTTACCGTGTCCTGACCGCCTCCTCCAAGCCGGGAGATGTCGTGCTCGACCCGTTCTTCGGCACCGGCACCACGGGCGCTGTCGCCAAGAAACTCGGCCGCAATTATGTCGGTGTGGAGCGCGAGCAGGACTATATCGACGCCGCCACCGCCCGCATCAAGGCGATCGAGCCGGGCGATGCGGAAGCACTGGAGATGCAGCAGGGCAAACGCGCCCTGAAGCGCATTCCCTTCGGCACCCTTCTGGAAAGCGGCCTGCTGGCACCGGGGACGGAACTGAGCTGTTCCAGGGGCAAACATCTTGCCATCGTCCGGGCGGACGGCTCGCTCAAATCGGGCGACCACACCGGTTCGATCCACAAGGTCGGAGCTCTGGTCCAGGGCCAGGAAGCCTGCAACGGCTGGACCTTCTGGCACACCCAGGACGGTCCGACAAAATCGCCTATCGACGAACTCCGCAAGGAAGTCAGATCCCGCCTGCAGGCATAAGCAGGCTTACAAGCAGAAACGACCTTCGCGTTCCCCGCGATTAACTGAGCCCCGTCTCCCAGAAAAGGAGGCGGGGATTTTCTTTGTGCGGTCGGTCCGTCACAAGAAGCAAGCTGACGGCGCGCACGAATTTTCCGCAAGGAGTCCCGGAACTGAGACACATCGCAGGACCGTTCGACGCGGTGGCTTGAACATGCCGCTCATCCGCTGCACTCTGGCCTTTCCTTGAAGCGTTCTCGGGAGGAGCGTCGAAGGACACGCGCCGGACTTTTCGGCTGTGCACTTTGATCGTTGATCGCAGACATGAAAGAACACGTGGAAACCGTCTTCCGAACCGTGGAATCGAGTTCGGCACCTGCCGTTTCGCAGATTGCCGCGTCATGGCGCAGGTCCATCGAGCGGCATGGCCTGCATCCTGGCGAAGAAAGTGCCCCGGATCGTCTCGATGCGCCCGAACTGCGCCAGCGCCGTGACAGAACCGGCTCGCTGCTGCAGATTGCGGCACCGAAACTGGACCAGCTGTTCGGGCTTGTCGGACAGTCGGGCTGCGCCGTCGTTCTGACCGACGCCGATGGCATCGTGCTCGACCAGCGCTGCAGTGACGCGGACGAAGGCGAATTCCAGACCTGGGGACTTGCGGTCGGGGCGGACTGGAGCGAGGCTGCAGTCGGCACCAATGGTGTCGGCACCTGCATTGCCGAACAGCGTAACGTCATCATCCACCAGAGCGAACACTTCCTTGCACGCAACGCCGGTCTCAGCTGCATGGACGCGCCGATCTTCGGCCCCGACGGACATCTCGCCGGCGCGCTCGACGTCTCGTCGGCAAGATCCGACCAGACGGAAGCCTTCAACCGTCTGATCGCGGCCATGGTCACCCAAACTGCGCGCCAGATCGAAATCGATGCCTTCCGCGCCGCCTTTTCCGGCAGTCGTATCGTCTTCGCCGACAAGGACGCCACCGACTCGGCCATGCTGCTCGCGGTCGACGGCGATGACATCGTGCAAGGAGCGACGCGCGCCGCCCGCAAGGCTTTCGGGCTGAACGCCTTTGGCCGGGTCGCTCCGCTTCCGGCCTCGGACCTGCTCGGACGCGAGGACGGTCCAACCGGTTTCGAGAAGGCAGAACGGGCAGCGGTGATGCGGGCGCTCTCCCGGGCAAGGGGTAACGTGTCCGAGGCCGCGCGCGCACTGGGTATCGGCCGGGCCACCCTCTACCGGCGCATGAAGCGGCTCGGGATCGGCGGAAACTGATCCGGACCTGTCTCATGCCTGAGACACCTCCTCCTAGTCACCGCCTCCCCCCATCTGTGCACAAGGCCAAGGCTTCGGCAAAGTCCCCTCATTCCCGGTGGAGGATCGGGAAACACGAGGAGGATATTCATGAACCAGATGCCCAGGATTGCGGTCGACAACGTGTCGCCCTTCAATGCGAAATACGACAATTTCATCGGCGGCAAGTTCGTCGCTCCGGTGAACGGCCGCTATTTTTCCAACATAACGCCGATTTCCGGCCAGCCCGTCTGTGACGTCGCCCGCTCTGACGCGGCGGACGTGGAACTGGCACTCGACGCTGCACATGCGGCAAAATCCGGCTGGAGCGGGACCCCGGCAGCGGAACGCGCCAACGTCCTGCTGAAAATCGCCGACCGCATGGAAGAAAACCTGGATCTTCTGGCCAAGGCCGAAACCTGGGACAACGGCAAGCCGATCCGTGAGACAACCGCGGCGGATATCCCGCTTTCGGTCGATCACTTCCGCTATTTCGCCGGTGTTCTGCGCGGCCAGGAAGGATCCATGTCGGAGATCGACGCCGATACGATCGCCTATCACTTCCAGGAACCGCTCGGAGTGGTCGGTCAGATCATTCCGTGGAACTTCTCCATCCTGATGGCCGCCTGGAAACTGGCTCCGGCGCTTGCCGCCGGCAACTGCGTCGTGCTCAAGCCTGCAGAACAGACGCCAGCGGCGATCATGGTGCTGGCCGAACTGATCGGCGACCTTCTTCCGGACGGTGTGCTCAACATCGTCAATGGCTATGGCGCCGAGGTCGGCGCACCGCTGGCGAAATCTTCCCGTATTGCCAAGATCGCCTTCACCGGTTCCACCCAGACCGGCAAGATGATCATGCAATACGCCACCGAGAACCTGATCCCGGTGACGCTGGAACTCGGCGGCAAGTCACCGAACATCTTCTTTTCCGACGTGATGCGCGAGGACGATGCGTTTCTGGACAAGGCCATCGAAGGCTTCGTGCTGTTCGCCTTCAATCAGGGTGAAGTGTGCACCTGCCCGAGCCGTGCGCTGATCCAGGAGGACATCTACGAGGCCTTCATCGAGCGGGCCATCGCGCGCGTGAAAGCGATCAAGCAGGGCGACCCGCGCCTGCTCGACACCATGGTTGGTGCCCAGGCGAGCCGGGAACAGCAGGACAAGATCCTGTCCTATCTGACCATCGGCGTCGAGGAAGGCGCCGAGGTTCTGTGCGGCGGCAGCGAAGCCAAATTCGACGGCGATCTGGAGGGCGGGTTCTACATCCAGCCCACCATCCTGAAGGGCCACAACAAAATGCGCGTGTTCCAGGAGGAAATCTTCGGACCGGTCGTGTCGGTCACCACCTTCAAGGACGAGGCCGAAGCACTCGCCATCGCCAACGACACCATGTACGGCCTGGGTGCCGGCGTGTGGTCGCGCGACGCGAATACCTGCTACCGCTTCGGCCGCGCCATCGAAGCCGGCCGGGTCTGGGTCAACAACTACCACGCCTACCCGGCTCATGCCGCCTTCGGCGGCTACAAGCAGTCGGGCATCGGCAGGGAAAACCACAAGATGATGCTGGACCACTATCAGCAGACCAAGAACATGCTGGTCAGCTACAACCCGAACAAACTCGGGTTTTTCTGACAGCGTTTCGCGCTGTCCGGCTTTGCATCGTGAACATGGCGGGGCAGTCCTGAGAAGGGCTGCCCCGTTTTTCCGTTCGCCTCACGCAAACCCCACCAGCGCCTTGCGTCGTTTTCCGACAGAGACCGACAGCCTGTCATTGGCCTGAAGGTCGCCAATGGCGATGCGGCGGCGGGGATCGTCGACGATCCTGTTGTTGAGGCGTACACCGCCGCCTTCCACCAGACGGCGGGCCTCCCCGTTGGAGGCCGCAAAACCGACAGAGACGACAACTTCCAGCAATCCCAGTCCTTCGGCCAGCGAGGCCAGCGGCAACTTGTGAGAGGGCTCCAGGATCTCGCCTTCGCCGGCGAACAACGCATCGCCCTGCTGCAGAGCAGCGCGGGCTTCTTCCGGCCCGTGGACGATAGCCGTAACCTGGGTCGCGAGGATCTTCTTGGCCTCGTTCAGTTCGGCTCCCTGCAGCGCCGAAAGACGGTCGATCTCGCTCATCGGCAGCTCTGTGAACAGCCGCAGGAACCTGCCGACATCGGCATCGGCCGTGTTGCGCCAGAACTGCCAGAAGCCGAAAGGCGACAGGTGTTCAGGGTGCAGCCAGACGGCGCCGGCGGCCGTCTTGCCCATCTTTGCACCGCTCGCGGTGGTCAGGAGCGGCACGGTGAGGCCGTGAAGCTTGCGCCCGTCGCGGCGGCCAAGCTCGACGCCATTGACGATATTGCCCCACTGGTCCGATCCGCCGACCTGCAGGACACAGTCATGACGCTTGGCGAGTTCCAGGAAATCGACGGCCTGCAGCATCATGTAGCAGAATTCCAGCACGGTCAGCGGCATCTGCGCATCGAGGCGCGACTTGACGCTGTCGAAGGTCATCATCCGGTTGACGGTGAAGCGGGAGCCGTAGTCACGCAGGAATTCCAGGAAGCGGAACTCGTTCAGCCACTCGGCATTGTCGACCAGCATCGCGCCATCGGGCCCTTCCATGTCGACGAGACGCTCCACGGACCGGCGGATCGTGGCGATATTCGCTGCGATCTGCCGCTCTTCCAGCATGGGCCGGGCGTCTTTGCGGAAGCTCGGATCGCCGATCAGGCTGGTGCCGCCGCCCATCACGACGATCGGCCGGTGGCCCAGCTTCTGCAGCCAGCGCATGGTCATCAGCGGCATCAGGTGGCCGACATGCAGGCTGGCCGCCGTCGCGTCGAAACCGGCATAGGCGGTCAGCGGTCCTTCGGAAAGCGTGCGGTCGAGCGCTTCGAGGTCCGTGCACTGGTGCACGAGCCCGCGCTCCAGAAGTACGGCGAGCGCTTCCGATTTTAATCTGGTCGCCGGCTTGCCGGCTTCGATCATGTGGCTGGTCATTTTCGGTGTCCTGGGTTTCCCGCCAGGAAGCCAGGGTCCTGAAAACCAAAAAGCCGCCTGACGCGGCGGCTTTTGAGGTTTCAAGAGGTGAACAAGATCCTACGCAGCCGCCGGTATGTCGGTGACGTAATAAAAATACACAAAGGCTGCGCTCATCTTGGTCATGGGATTTTAAATGCGCGACAGCGGGCATGATGTCAAGCCTGTTTCGGCGGGTGTCCGGTTACCCGGTGCCCGGCTTCTGGATTGTTCGTTGGCGATTGGGTCATTCTGTGAGGGGCTTCCACACTGCCCGAGGAGGCTTGCGATAGGCGACCGTGCCGGGATCGGGTGCCGCGAAGCGGAGACCCGGGGCCTACTCGCGGTGCCGCTTGCTGAAA
Organism: uncultured Roseibium sp.; assembly: GCF_947496995.1. GTDB lineage: Bacteria > Pseudomonadota > Alphaproteobacteria > Rhizobiales > Stappiaceae > Roseibium. The sequence continues at coordinate 1,207,520 of NZ_CANMFD010000001.1, read as the reverse complement.
AAGGGAGGCACGAGAGGTTCTGCAGAAGTATTTTACATCGACGGCTGCGACACACTCCGGGCCTGCGCACCGTATTGTTTGTCCCGGGGGCGGTGTGGGAAGCGGCCTCGGCGATTCCCAACAGAGGCTCTGCGAACGAGTGGGCCCCGGCTCAGCGCTACGCTTGGCCGGGGTGACAGCCGAGGAGGGTATTCAGCTTCTCAGTTCACTTGACAGAGTTGATGACGCTCAGGCGAATATGACCCCTGCCGCATCAAGCTGGCTTTTCAGGGGCGGCCATTTTTGCGGCGTGCTGCTCAGCGTCGCCGCTTCGCGGATCTCCACCCGATACCCCCGGGCAAGCGCGCCCTTGGCAGTGAGCTGAACACAATGGCAGGCATCCAGGCCAATCAGGATCAGACGGCCGACGCGCTTCCTGTCAAGCCAGGCTTCGAAATCGCGACTGGAGAAGGTATCGCCGATGGATTTTTCGAAGACTGGCGCATCACCGACATCGAGTGTCCTGTCGAGCCTCAGGCCCTCCCGCCCCGGCGTACCTATGCCACCGGCCGTCAGTTTCATGGCCGCAATGACCAGCCAGTCCCGAAAAATGTTCTTCACGAAAACCACTTCATGGCCTTCGGCGCGGGCGGCTTCTATCTCCCGGTGGACCTCGGCAAGAGCCGCGTCGCGAAGAGCCGGATCAAAGCCGTTCCTGCCGGAGTTGCGGGTGAAGTCCTCCTGAATGTCGATCACGACCAGCGCCCGGTTCGGACGGGCCTGCCTGTCGATGTCAGCGCCTTTTGTCGGCGTTCCCAGTTTGCGCAGGCAATACCCGATATAAAGCAGCAGGCAGATCAGGCCTGATGCGGCGATGGTCACTGCAATCCAGTAGACGGACATGGGTTTACTCCAGCGCTCTTGGAAGATCCGGGTTGTCCTCGAATTCCGCAAAATGATCGAGCATCGCGCAGAGCACACGCTGCGCGGAGCGAAGATCTTCTTCCGCGAACAAGCCGCTGACCGCGTCGATCTCGTCATTCTCGCGTGCGCGGATCTCCCCGAAGCCGGCCTGACCGGCCTCGGTGATCGCGAACAGGGGCGAACGCTTGTGGGCAGGATTGGCTTTGCGGTGAACCATTCCCTTTTTTTCCAGCTCGTTGACCATCAACTGAACCTGCTGACGGGCCAAGAACAGCACGCGCCCCAGATCCGGAACCGATATCGGACCGGCATCCTGCAACACTTCCAGGACGGCGCGCATGCCGACCGTGATACCCGTGCCGTCCAGTTTCGCCTCGACCGCCCGGGCAAGACGCCTGTGGACCGGCCGGATCAGGCGGATGATTTCATAAAGTTCAACTGACTTGCTCATGACACTACTTTGACAATTTAGTTGTCAATATGGCATTAGCAATGTCAACTGTCCAGCATTTCTCACCGGTCACGTTTCAAGAAATTTGAAAGGCAATCGGGCAGTTATATCTGGCGATCGAGGATGCTTGAGGTGGTTTTCCAAGGTGCGGTGTGGAATACATCACCGGAACTCGCCACCCAGGCTTTGCAGGGCGGAATCCGAGGTCCCGGCTCAAGGCCGGGACAGCATTGTGGATGAGGTTTTACCAGGCCGCAACGGCCTCAGGACAGGCCCAGATCGTGCTCGCCGCGATCCAGGATAAGAGGCACGATCATGTCCTCCTCGTCGTCCAGGTGGCGCATCAGGCCCGTGAGCAGCTTGTCGCTGACGGCGGCGTAGTCGTCCGCCGCCCGGCGGATACCGTCCCGACCACCCTGCTGCAATCGGCCGAGAAATGTGTTGGCGCTGCCAATGACGGTCTCGATACGGTGGTGGATCAGCTCGTGGTCGCCTTCCAGAAGCTCGAAACCGGCGACCAGCCGTTTTTCCGCTTCCATGAAGACGGGGAAATAGTGTTCATCCTCGATCATGTGATGATGATGCAGTTCGGAAAGGAACTGTTGCAAGCGCGGCGCGAACAAGCCACCGAACTGCTTCGCCGCGACCCGCTCCTCGCGGAAATCGTCGAGCAGCGTGTCGAGCGTCCGGCCAAGCTGGCGAAACCCGTTGTGGCGCGCCAGCCAGAATTCGGTCAACGGGCCAAGGTTCCGGTGCGCGGCCCAGTCCACCCGGGGATGTTCCTTGAGGAGATACAGCCACTCCTCAGGCAGTCCGGTCCGCTGGTCCAGATGCGTCGGGTCGGTCATGGTTTTCCTTCGCTTTGCCAGACGTCTTGCCAGCAGTCCTTATAGCCGGAATCCGTCTGACTTTAAGGAAACAGTGTGTTCAGCAACAATTCCGGACTATCCGTCCTCACGCCTTCCCTTTCCGGCGGAAGCACGCGGCAAGACCGATTGCAGCGTCATTCCAGACAAGTGAGGCGCCAGTCGAGCGCCGATCTGGAATCCAGACATATTCTGCGCCGAAGGCGCGCCTTAATTCAATAATTTCAAATGCTTATTTAATTTTTGTGCTCGCTGCCGCTCGCTCATATGCGCTGGATTCCAGATCTGAGCGCAGCGTTGCTGCACTTTTCTGGAATGACGAAGTCGGGTGTGTCAGCAGTCTGGAACCCCGGCCGAAGCCGGGGTGTCCTTGTCGTATCGGCCGGCTGCCTGCCGCCTATTCCGCTGCGGCCGGGCTCACTTCCGCCGCTTCGGGTTCGGTCCATTTCAGGACCGGTTTGCGGGCTGCGGCGGTTTCGTCCAGGCGGCGGCGCGGAGCCAGGTAGGGCGCGCCGGAGAACCGGTCGGTTTCGCCGCGTTTGGCACTCATGACCAGGTCGCGCATGGTGGCGATGAACAGGTCGAGCGCAGCCCGGCTTTCAGATTCCGTCGGCTCGATCAGCATGGCCCCGTGGACAACCAGCGGGAAATACATCGTCATCGGATGATAGCCCTCATCGATCATCGCCTTGGCGAAATCGAGCGTCGTGACGCCGGTATCCTTCAGGAAGCTGTCGTCGAACAGCACTTCGTGCATGCAGGGCCGCTCGCCGAAGGGAAGGCTCATCAGGTCCTGCAGGCCGACACGGATATAGTTGGCGTTGAGGACCGCATCCTCGGAGGCCTGCTTCAGACCGTCCGAGCCGTGGCTCATCATGTAGGAGAGCGCGCGCACATACATGCCCATCTGGCCATGGAAAGCCGTCATGCGGCCGAAGGGCTGCTCGCCCTCCGTTGTCGCCGATGTGGTTTCAACCAGTTCCAGCCCGCTCTGCGTCTTGCGGATGAAAGGCAGCGGTGCGAAAGGCGCCAGCCGTTCGGACAGGACCACGGGGCCGGAGCCCGGCCCGCCGCCGCCATGGGGCGTGGAGAAGGTCTTGTGCAGGTTGATGTGCATGGCGTCGACGCCGAGGTCTCCTGGCCGCGCCTTGCCGACAATGGCGTTGAAGTTGGCGCCGTCGCAGTAGAAATAGGCGTCGGCGGCGTGGATCAGGTCGGCGATCAGCTTGATGTCGCGCTCGAACAGCCCGCAGGTGTTCGGGTTGGTCAGCATGATGCCGGCGATATTGCCGGTATGCTCCTCGGCTGTCGCCTTGAGGGCATCGAGATCGACCGTTCCATCGTCCTTGGCGGCGATGGAGACGACCTTGTAGCCGAGCAGCGCGGCGGTTGCCGGATTGGTGCCGTGGGCGCTTTCCGGCACCAGCACGATCTTCGGGTCACGTCCGGCGGCGGTATGGGCCGCCTTGATCGCCATCATGCCGCATAATTCGCCGTGGGCGCCGGCTTTCGGGCTCATGGCGACGGCGGACATGTGGGTGGATACCATCAGCCAGTGAGCCAGTTCGTCGATCAGCTCCAGCGCGCCCGGAACGGAAGAGACGGGCTGCAAGGGATGGATATCGCCGAAGCCCGGCAGACGGGCCATCTTCTCGTTCAGCCGAGGATTGTGCTTCATGGTGCACGAGCCGAGCGGGTAGAGTCCGCTGTCGATCGCGTAATTGTTGCGCGACAGGCGCACGTAGTGGCGCATGGCTTCCGGTTCGGCGAGGCCGGGCAGACCGATTTCGGCCTGGCGCCTGTGGCCGCCGAGTTCGAATTCCACACCGTCGTCTTCGTCCAGATCGACACCGGTGGTTTCCAGCGACCCGAATTCGAAGATCAGCGGCTCTTCCATGTCGAGCCCGCTGTTGCCGGTGAAGGTCTTGGGATGGAAGGCTCCGTCCGCCTCGCCCGGTCTGGTCGGGCGCCCTTGCGTGTTCATGCTCATGCCAGCACCTCCTTCAGCGCGCTCGCAAAGGCCGCGCGGTCTTCATCCGTGTTGACTTCGGTCGAGGCGACCACCAGCAGATTGGCGATATCCCCGTTGTCCGGCTCCAGCCGGGAGACCGGCAGCCCGGCGAGAATGCCGCGTTCGGCAAGCCGTTCCACCACTTCCCCGGCCGGTTTCGGCAGGGCGATGGTGAATTCGTTGAAATAGGCCGAATTCAGAATCTCGACACCGGGAACGCCGGCAAGAAGCGACTTCAGCTTCACCGCGTTGGCGTGGTTGACGCGGGCGAGTTTCGTCAAGCCCGCCTGCCCCAGCAGCGACATGTGGATGGTGAAGGCGAGGCAGCAGAGGCCGGAGTTGGTGCAGATATTCGACGTCGCCTTGTCACGGCGGATGTGCTGCTCGCGCGTGGACAGCGTCAGCACGAAACCGCGCTTGCCTTCCGCGTCCACGGTTTCGCCGCACAGACGCCCGGGCATCTGGCGGACGTATTTCTGGCGGGTGGCGAAGAGGCCGACGTATGGCCCGCCGAAATTCAGGCCGTTGCCGATGGACTGGCCCTCGCCGACCACGATATCCGCGCCTTGCGTTCCGGGCGGCTCGATCAGGCCGAGCGAGACCACTTCGGTGAAGACCGCGATCAGCAGGGCCTTGTGGGCATGGGCCTTCTCGGCAATCGGCTTCAGATCGATCAGCTGACCGTAGAAGGACGGCGACTGGACCACAACGCAGGAGGTCTCGTCGTCGATCTGCGCAAGAATGTCCTCGGTGCCGCTCGGGTCGGCCGGCAGGCTGACCACCTGGTCGCCGGCCATCGCCGACAGGCCTTCGACCACGGCGCGGTATTGCGGATGCAGACCGCCGGACAGCACCGCCTTGTTGCGCCGGGTAATGCGGTGGGCCATCAGCACGGCCTCGCCGGTGCCGGTCGAGCCGTCATACATGGAGGCATTGGCCACATCCATGGCGGTCAGACGCGCAACCTGGGTCTGGAACTCGAACAGGTACTGCAGCGTGCCTTGCGTGATTTCCGGCTGATAGGGCGTGTAGGACGTCAGGAATTCCGAGCGCTGGATCAGATGATCGACGGTGGCCGGAACATGGTGCTTGTAGGCCCCTGCCCCGACAAAAAACGGAACGGACCCCGCGGACGTATTCTTCGCGGCCATGGCGGAGAGCCTGCGCTCGACCTCCATTTCAGTGGCGCGTCCGGGAAGGTCCAGAAGATCGTTGAGGCGGACATTTGCAGGAATATCCGCAAACAGGTCGTCAATCGAACCGACGCCTATCCGCGCGAGCATGTCGCTCCGGTCGGTATCGTTTAAAGGCAGGTAGCGCATCAGGCAGCTCCCAAGAGTTACAAAATCAATTAGCCGGCGTAAGCTCAAACCTTCCGGTTCATATTCCCGGGCGAACAACGCGGGACCCGGGACCAGTGAGCCGAAAAACTCCCGGCTCAGGGTTCCCCGGTCCCAGCTCGGCGCTGAAGCGCCGTCCGGGATGACGGAGGAAAAGCTTTGACACCGTCCGCGACGGTGGACCCGGCCGCATACCTGCGCGACCAGATCCTGACTTCAAGGCGCGACCAGCTTCAGCGGCTCCGGTTCCAGAACGATCTCGCACTTTACGGAATTGGCGATGAAGCAGATCTCATGCGCCTTCTCGTGCAGATCGGTCAGCCATGTCGGATCCGGATCCTTGTCGGCGACAAGCGTGACCAGCGGACGCAGAACCACTTTCGTGATCGCCATCTTGGCTCTTGCCACACGGCTCATCTGGCCCTGTGCATCGTCCCGGTAGCTGGCGACGATGAAGCCCGCCCGGCGCGCAAGATCCAGAAATGACAACATATGGCAGGAGGAGATGGCAGCGACGAAGGCTTCTTCCGGATCGATGGCCGCTTCGACGGAATGCGGCAGGGGCACCACTGTCGGCGATGAGCTTGCCGGGATCTCCAATCCGCCGTCAAAACGCCAGATGTGTCCCCGTGAATACGCATTTGCAGCGTAGTCACCGTCGCATGCCCACTCTATCTGAGCCGAATAATAATGCCCTGCCATGATGTCACAAAGTCTCCACGTATGCCTTGTAGGCGGCCTGATCCATCAGGTCCGAAAGCTGGCCGGGGTCACCGACCTTCATCTTCAGGAACCATGCGCCGCCTTCAGGGTCTTCATTGACCTTGGCCGGTTCGTCGGCCAGCACGGCGTTGGCCTCGACCACTTCCCCGTCGATCGGCGCGTAGACCTCACTGGCGGCCTTGACCGATTCGACAACGGCGGCTTCATCGCCCTGGGACATCTCCCTGCCCGCTTCCGGCAATTCGACATAAACCACATCGCCAAGCTGTTCCTGGGCATAGGTGGTGATGCCGACCGTGGCGATGTCGCCTTCGACGGAAATCCACTCGTGGTCCTTGGAGTAATAGATGGTCATTGCTGTGCGTCCATTTCAGAAAAATCAGGATTTGGGTTTGCGGTAATAGCGGTTCGGCACGAAGGGCATGTCCGCGACGGTTGCCGGCAGCCGACGGCCTCGCACGATCAGCTCAAGAGCGGTACCGGCGCCGGAATGTTCGACGGGCACATAGCCCATCGCAATGGGAGCGCCCACGGTCGGAGCAAACCCTCCCGAGGTCACCGTTCCGATCACCGGACCGTCCGGCAAGGCGATCTCGGCGCCCTCGCGGGCGGGCGCCTTGCCATCAAGGCGCAGGCCCACGCGAACCCGGCCGGGACCGTCCTTCAATTCCGCCTGAATGCGTTCGTCTCCGGGAAATCCACCTTCTTCCCGGCGGCGCTTCTGCATGCAGAAGGTGATCGCCCCTTCCACGGGAGAGGTGGTCTCGTCGATATCGTGACCGTAGAGGCAGAGCCCGGCCTCGAGGCGCAGGCTGTCGCGGGCACCCAGCCCTATTGGCTCCACCCGATCGTCGGCAAGCAGCGCCCGGGCGACGGCTTCCGCGGCGCCGGCCGGAACAGACATTTCGACGCCGTCCTCACCTGTATAGCCGGCACGGGCGATGTGGCATTCGATGCCGTCGAATTCCATGGGAGCGGCGGACATGAAGGCAAGATCGGTGACCTTGGGCGCGTGCGCGGCAACGGCGGCAACAGCTGCAGGCCCCTGCACGGCGATCAGCGCCCGGTCCTCGATCACCTGAAGCCTGACGTTTTCCGGGAGCCTGTCGCGAAAATGTGCGTAGTCGACATCCTTGCGCGCGGCATTGACGACCAGCATCAGCTTGCCGTCATCTTCTTCCGAAACAGGCCGCGAGACCATGAGGTCATCGATGATGCCCCCCTCTTCGTTGAGGAGCACGCTATAGCGCTGCCGGCCGTGGCCAAGCTCCACGAAACTGGACGGGGTCAGCGCTTCGAGCGCGCGGGCTGTGGTCTCGTGATCCGGACCGATCAGGATTGCCTGACCCATATGGGAGACATCGAACAACCCGGCCTTCGACCGGGTTTGCAGATGCTCGGCCATAATGCCGGCCTTGTACTGAACCGGCATGGAATAGCCCGCGAAAGGCACCATCCGGGCACCTAGTTCCACATGAAGATCATGAAGAGGCGTTTGTTTGAGATCGGTCTCTGCAGCGGCATCCGCCATGAACGGTCCTCGTATCGGGGTTGCGCAGTCCCAGACCGTCCTGTCGGGGACCCGGCCTGTCTGCACCCCCTCTGTCCGAGTACCTGAGAGATTTCCCGCGAACGCCAGTCAGGCGCCCAGCAGTTACTCCTTCGGTGAGCAGTCCGCGAATCCAGTTGCGGAGCACTGCTTTCCAGAGCGTTTTGGCTCGTGCGGTCCTTTTGCCTGAGAGTTTCCGGGGCGGTTGCTCCTTCGGCGCCGGGATCATTCAACCCGGCCTCTCCCGCACTTGCGTCAGCGTGCTGCCACGCCAATCAGGGAACGATCCTGATCTGAGGCGGCGATTGTGCGAGGCGGACATAGTCTTGTCAATATGCGACATCGCAACATCGCCAAATTGCCGGGCACAATCGCACCCGGCAAATCCAGTTTTCAGTAATCAGCGACGGCCGCCATCGTCGAATCCGAAGACAACCTTGACGCTCTGGTCCGGTGCGACGGTGAACTTGTCCTCGATCAGCGTCCAGGTCTCGCTCGGGGAGCCGGCACCGACAGTGACCGGTATTTTCAGAACCTCGGACACCAGGGGTTTCGCATCGGTGCCGCCGGGAACAATGGCGACACGCAACGGCAGGATCACTTCACCGCCCTTCCAGGCGGGACCGGAGGTCACATCGCCCGAAAACCCGAGTTTCATCTGTCTCCGGCCGTCGGGTCCCTGGGTGCAGGTGTTTGCCCAGTCTTCCACGGTTGCCTGATAAAGAAGTCCATCGGGCTCATTTTCCTTGCCGCGGACGTATTTCATGATCAGGTAGGTGTTCAGCTTGAGCTGCATCGGTGGACAGGGAACCGGCGGCGCGAAGGTCTCGGGCGATATTTCAATCGGCTCCTGGCCACCCGTGATGATCTTTCCGGCAACGCTTTCGGCTCCGCCGCATCCGCCCAGCGCCGCCGCGCCGATACAAATCGCGAATGCCGTCTTGAGTTTCATCTTGGTTACGGCTTGAAACGCACTGATCATATTCTGTCCACTTGAATGCAAAGTAACCTGGCGGAGCTTCATAGCAGCTACACATTTGGTTGGCGAGAGCCGCTGACAGCAATGCGTGAAGCAGCTCATTTTGCCGCGCAGGCTCCGCTCTCCCTTGACAGGGTGGACCTGCAAGCCCTTATTGCGGCCATAAAAGTTTGCCGAAAGTGCGCCATGACTGAAACCCCGCTGCAAAAACCACCGCTTTCCATCCGGCTCTGCGCGCCGCGCGGCTTCTGCGCCGGCGTGGACAGGGCCATCCAGATCGTGGAACTCGCCCTGGAGAAATACGGACGGCCGGTCTATGTGCGCCATGAGATCGTTCACAACAAATTCGTGGTGGACGGGCTGAAGGCCAAGGGAGCCGTGTTTGTCGAGGAGCTGGAGGAAATACCGGCGGAAGATGCAGGCAGACCGGTGATTTTTTCCGCCCATGGTGTTCCCAAGGCGGTGCCGGAGGACGCCCGCACCCGCAACATGTTCTATCTGGATGCGACCTGCCCGCTGGTTTCCAAGGTTCACAAGGAAGCGGAGATCCATTTCCGGCGCGACCGGGAGGTTCTCCTGATCGGTCACCAGGGCCACCCGGAAGTGATCGGCACCATGGGGCAGCTTCCGGACGGCATCGTCAGCCTGATCGAGACCGAGGACGACGCGCGCCGCTATACGCCGCGCTCGGACCGTCCGCTCGCCTATATTACCCAGACCACCCTGTCGGTGGACGATACCGCCGGCATCGTTGCCGTGCTGCAGGAGCGATTCCCGGAGATCGTGGCGCCGCACAAGGAAGACATCTGCTACGCGACGACCAATCGCCAGGAAGCGGTCAAGCATGTCGCTCCCGGAGTTGACGCGATGATCGTTGTCGGCGCGCCGAACTCCTCCAACTCTCAGCGTTTGCGGGAAGTGGCGGAGCGTGCGGGCTGCAAAACCGCCGTACTTATCCAGCGCGCAAGCGACATCGACTGGCAGGATTTCGAAGGGATTGGCTCGCTGGGCCTGACAGCGGGTGCATCCGCGCCCGAAACTCTGGTAGAGGAAATCATCAGCGCTTTCTCTGACCGGTTCGACGTCACCGTCGAAACGGTGCGCACTGCCGAGGAAACGATTTCCTTCAACCTGCCACGTGAGCTGCGGGACCCGGTCCCGCCCGCTCAGGCGGCCAGCGGATAAGATAATGGCTGTCTATACCGAAGTAACCGATGAGGAACTCGACCGCTTCATCGGCGGCTATGACGTTGGCCGCCTCCTGTCCTTCAAAGGCATTGCCGAAGGCGTCGAAAACAGCAACTTTCTGGTCCACACCGACAAGGCGTCCTACATCCTGACGCTTTACGAGAAGCGGGTGAACCCGGACGATCTGCCTTATTTTCTCAATCTTCTGGGGCATCTGGCCGGCAAGGGACTTTCCTGCCCTACACCGGTTCCTTCAAAGGATGGCAAGCTGCTCGGCACGCTGGCCGGGCGTCCCGCGGCGCTGGTGACATTTCTGGAAGGCATGTGGGTCAGACGCCCGCGCACCGATCATTGCGGCGAACTCGGCAAGGCCATGGCCGAGCTGCACCTGGACGGCATGGACTACGAAGGTTTCCGCAAAAATGCCCTCGATGTCAGTGGCTGGCGGCCGCTGTTCGACCAGTGCGGCGCGCGCAGCGACAGCGTCCAGCCGGGTCTCGGCGCGGAAATTTCACGCGAACTCGATCATCTGGAAGCCGCCTGGCCGTCCGATCTGCCGGCCGGGGTGATCCATGCGGACCTCTTTCCGGACAACGTGTTTTTTCTGGGCGATCAACTGTCTGGCCTGATCGATTTCTATTTCGCCTGCAACGACGCCTTCGCCTATGACATCGCCATCTGCCTGAATGCGTGGTGCTTTGAACTGGACGGGGCGTTCAACGTGACCAAGGCGCGCGCGCTGCTGAAGGGGTACACCTCCGTCCGGCCGCTGACATCGACGGAATATGCCGCGCTGCCGACCCTCTGCCGGGGAGCCGCCCTCAGGTTCCTGCTCACGCGCCTTTACGACTGGCTGAGCGTTCCCGAAGGCGCGCTGGTGACACCGAAAGACCCGCTGGAATATCTGAAGAAGCTCAGGTTCCACCAGACCATCGACAGCGCGGAGGCTTACGGGCTGGAACAATGAGCAATGCAAACCGAGTGACGATCTATACGGACGGCGCCTGTTCGGGCAATCCGGGTCCCGGCGGCTGGGGTGTCATCCTGCGTTTCGGCGAGCGCGAGAAGGAACTGTGCGGCGGCGAAGAGGAAACCACCAACAACAGGATGGAGCTGACCGCGGCTATCGAGGCCCTTAAGGCTCTCACCCGTCCCTGCGCCGTCGACCTTTACACGGACAGCACCTATGTTCGCAGCGGCATCAACGAGTGGATCGAAGGCTGGAAGCGTAAGAACTGGCGCACCTCCCAGAACAAATCGGTCAAGAATGCCGATCTCTGGCAGGCTCTCGATGCAGCTCGCGAACGTCACGACGTGACCTGGCATTGGGTCAAGGGGCACGCGGGACATCCGGACAACGAGCGCGCAGACGAACTGGCACGGAGCGGCATGGCTCCCTACAAGGACGGCGCATAATCGCGGTCCCGGAGTGACACGCAAAGGATTTCCCGTGAGCGTTTTCAGGCGGTCCGTCTCCCCTTCGCCGTCCCCGCCGCAGCCGGTTTTACCCGGTTCTGTGCTGATCATGGCCAATCCGACCTCAGGCGGTTACAACGCCGGATTTCTGGAAGAGGTTCGAGCGCGTCTTGAGTGGCACGGCTGCAAGGCCGAAATCAGACTGACCCGTCATGCCGGCGAAATCGGCACGATCTGCGCCGATCCGGACCTGCGCGTGCGGACGCTGGCCGTTGCCGGCGGGGACGGGTCGATCAACGAGGCGCTGACCGGCTTTCAGTCTCATCCCAATCCGCCGCAACTGGCGGTGATCCCCTTCGGCACGGCGAATGTTCTGGCCCTGGAGCTGGGTCTGCCCCGCAATGCGCGCGCCATCGCCGACATCATCGCACGGCAGAAAACCAGCCAGCTGCACTACGGCCTGGCAAACGGGCATCCCTTCGTCCTGATGGCTTCCGCCGGTTTCGACGCGGAGGTCGTCCATGCGGTTCCGCTCGCCCTGAAGCGGCGCTTCGGCAAGCTGGCCTATGTGATCACCGCGATCAGAACCGGGCTCACCCGCAAGGCAACAACTCCGCTGGCGATCACCCTGGACGGCGACACGATCACCGGCAAGCTCGCCGTTGCCAGCAACGTCCGGCACTATGGTGGCCCCTTCGTCATCTGTCCCGGTAAGGCCACCGATCCGGGACTGCATATGCTGGTGCTGGAGAAAGACGATCCCTGGTCCTCGATCCTCTACGGCATCGCGCTACTGTCCGGGCGCATTCACAAGGCGCGCGGCGCAATCGTCAAACCGTTTACCAGCGCCACCATCACGGCGGCAGGCCCTGTCGCCGCCCAGATCGACGGAGATCCGTTCGGCACGACCCCACTGGAGATCCAGGCGGCGGACAGGACAATTTCCGTGCTGGTTCGGTGACCTTCACGCCTTGATGCGTGTCTAGGCGGACTCTGCTTCCGCCGGCATCTTGCGCAGGATCTTGGTCGCCTCGTTCGCCGACACCGCTTCGCCGAAGAAATAGCCCTGGGCGAATTCGCAGCCAAGCTGATAGAGCTCGAGCGCATCGTTTTCGCTTTCCGCGCCTTCGGCGACGACGGACATGCCCAGGTCATGGCCCATGGCGACGATGGTGCGCAGAAGGACGGGTCTTGCAGACGAGCCGTTCGGCTTGACGAAGGACTGGTCGATCTTGATCGTGTCGAACGGAAAGCGGTGAAGATAGGACAGTGACGAGTGGCCGGTGCCGAAATCGTCCAGTGACAGCCCTGCACCCAGACCGCGCAGGCGCTCCAGCACCTTGGCGGAATACTCCGGATTGGACATGACGAGGGACTCCGTCAGTTCCAGCTTCAGCGTACCCGGCTCCAGGGATGTGCGTGACAGGACCGCCTTCACGTCGTTGATCAGGTCCTGCTTCAGGAGCTGGCGCGACGACAGGTTCACGGAGGCGAACAGGGGTTCGCGCGTACGGAACTCGCGCTGCCAGAACGCCAGCTGCTGAGCGCCCTTGTCGAGCATGTACATGCCCAGTTCGTTGATGAGGCCGGACTGTTCCGCAACGGGAATAAACTCGGACGGAGAGATCTTGCCGCGCTTGGGGTGGTTCCAGCGCGCAAGCACCTCGAAACCGGCAACGGACTGATCCTCGAGGCGGATGATCGGCTGGAAGAAGACGCCAAGCGTTTCTTTCTTGATCGCTTCCCTGAGATCGCCCTCGAGATCGACGATGTTCTTGTCGAGCGGTCGCAGGATCGGGCGAAACACCTCCTGGCGATCGCCCCCCAGCCGCTTGGCATGGTTGAGGGCGATTTCCGCATTGGTGAGCATATCCTCGACGCCCTGCTTGCCACCTTCGAAGAAGGAGATGCCGACGGAGCAGGTGAGGAAAATCTCGCGGTCTCCGAAAGTGATCGGCGCACGCACGGCCTTGCGCAGCGAATCCGCCAGCGCGACGATCCGGTCCGGTTCCTGTTCGGACAACAGCACCAGGCCGTATTGATCCCCGGACAGGCGGCCGAGCGTATCCTGCTGGCCGATCAGGCGGCCGAGACGGCGGGCCACGGTGAGGAGGATGCTGTCGCCTGCGGAAAGGCCGATGCTGTCGTTGACCTGTTTGAACCGGTCCAGGTTGAGAACCAGGATTGTGGGTTTGGAGGTTTCCTCGGCGTTGGAACGCACAACGCTGGTGCGCAGCCTGTCGACGAACAGTTCGCGGTTCGGCAGACCCGTCAGGTTGTCATGAACGGCATCATGCAGAAGCCGCTCTTCGGCAGTGCGTTCCTCGGTTACATCGAGCAACGTTCCGACGCAGCGGATCACCTCGCCATCCGACCCGATGATCGGACGGGCGCGCAGGCGGAACCAGCGGAAGTGACCGTCTTCGGATCTCAGACGGAATGTCTGCGTGACCCTGCCGCGCCGCTGATCGATCACGGCATCGAGTGTCGCGCGGAAGCGGTCGCGGTCCTGCGGGTGCAGGACTTCCAGCCAGTCGCGCGCCGGTCCTTCAAGGGTGCCGTGTCTGAGATTGAGAAGGTCCTCGACCTCGTTGCCGGTGTAGATGCGGTCCCGGTCGATGTCCCAGTCCCAGATGATGTCTCCGGCACCGGTAAGCGCGAGAGCCTTGCGTTCCACGTCGGAAATCAGCCCCTGCGCAATCGCGCCGCCCGCGAAAGCGTGCTGCATGACGGTGAAACCGATCAGAAGCACGATCAGCACCAGACCGCCGCCAAGGGCGGGCTGGACAATGTCGTTGGACAGATATCCGGTTATGGTCATGGCCGCGCCGATCAGCCAGGCGATCAGCAGGCACCAGGTCGGGATCAGCAGGATCGCACGGTCGTAGCGCTGGACGGCCAGTATGGCGATGGTCACGAACCCGAGGATACCGATCACGCCAAGGGCGAGCCGCGCGATGCCGGAAGCAATCGACGGATCCCAGACCGCAACGCCGAGAAGACCCAGAATGAGGATCAGCGTGGTGAGCGCCAGATGGGAATAGTGGATGTTCCAGCGGTTCAGGTTGAGATAGGCGTAGAGAAAAACGATCAGGCTGGCTGCCAGCATCACTTCCGCGCAAGCGCGCGCGAGCTGACTGCCGCCGCTGCCCTGCAGATTGAACACCATGCCCCAGAAGCCGAAGTCGATGCAAAGATACGCCAGCACCGACCATGCCAGCGCCGCCGTTGCCGGGAACATGACTGTCCCCTTGACCACGAACAGGATCGTCAGGAACAGAGCCAGCAGACCGGAAATGCCGAGGATAATGCCGCGGTAAAGCGTATAGGCGTTGATCGTTTCCTCGTAGACATCGGGTTCCCAGAGCCTGATTTCCGGCAGGTTCGGCGTCGTCATTTCGGCAACGAACGTCACGATCGAGCCGGGATCGAGGGTGACCAGGAAGACATCCGCCTCGAGACTTTTCTGCCGCTCGGGAGAAATGCCCTGGCTCGGGGTGATCGCCGCGATGCGCGAGGACCCCAGGTCCGGCCAGAAGAGATTTGATCCGACCAGCTTGTAATTCGGCGCGACGATCAACCGGTCGATCTGTTCGTCACTGGTGTTGGCCAGCGCGAAGACCGCCCAGTTGGTGTTGGTGCCGTCGCGCGAGGGCACCTCGATGCGGCGGACGATGCCGTCGGCGCCCGGTGCCGTCGACACCTGCAGGCGGTTGCCTGCCTCACGGTGAATTTCGACGGAATTGGTAATATCCAGCGCTTCGATATCGATCGGCACGGGGATCGGCTCGATCGCCTGGGCGGGGACCGCCGCGAAGACTGCCGCACACACAAAAAACGCCAAAACGACAATGCTTTTGAACGCGCTGCTGATGGAACCCGGTGACGAAATCGACATGGGGCGAAGAACTACCGGGTTGTGGCGCATGTCACAAGAATTCTTTCAAGATACCCTCAACGCTGGGAGCCACTTTTCCGGGACGCGATGCATGATCTTCCGCCAGACAGGAAAACAGCAGATGATCCTGCCAGCTCCCGTTGATCAACAGATAGTTGCGTGCGTAGCCTTCCCGGTGGAACCCGGCGTTTTCAAGCAGCCGGATGGACGGGGTGTTGGACGGCAGGCAAGCTGCCTCAATTCGGTGCAGGCCCAAAACGTCGAAACAAAACGGCAAGATCATGGCGACGGCCGCCGACATGTGTCCTTTTCCCGCGTGTCTTTGCCCCATCCAGTAGCCAAGTGTTGTCGTCTGGCTGACCCCGCGCCGGATGTTGCTCAGCGTCAGGCCACCGAGAATCTCGTTGCTTCTGGCGCGGAAGAGCAGAAACGAAAGGCTGCGGCCTTCCTTGCGGTCCCTGGAATAGCGGCGCAGGCGGCGGCGGAAACCGGTCTTTGTCAGGTCGTCGGAGGGCCAGAGCGGTTCCCAGGGTTTCAGAAAGGCGCGGCTCTCCGAGCGCAGCTCGACCCAGTTCCTGAAATCGGACATGATCGGCGGGCGCAGACAGTAGCCTCCTGCCTCGATCAGCAATTCAGCGTCTGTTGAAGATCCCGGCCGTAGCAGCGACATGCCCCGCTCTCCGCGTCCTACATTGAAGCTGCCCGAAGAACCGGATCCTGCTGCAACCTTTCCGCCAGTTCGGCCGCAGTCATGACCCCGTCCACCGGGCCGATAGCTGTCAGAGTGGGCGTTGCTCCGACAAAGGTTTCGTGCGCCACCCGGCGAATATCGGCCGCCGTGACGGCATCGATCTTGCTGGAAATCTCCTCCGGGCCGAGCACGCGGCCATGGACCAGGATCTGCCGCGCGATCTGACCGGCGCGCGCCGCCGGGCTTTCCAGAGCCATCATCAGGCCGGCGCGTATTTGGGCCCGGGACCGGGCGACTTCCTCTTCGGTAATGGTCCGGGTGGCGGCAAGCAGCTCATCGGTGATCATCGGCATGAGCGCGCCGAGATCCTCATGACTGGTTGCGGCGTGCAGACCGAACAGGCCGGTGTCGGAAAACGCCCAGTGGAAACTGTAGATGGCGTAGCAAAGACCGTGTTTCTCGCGGATTTCCTGGAACAGCCGCGACGACATCCCGCCCCCCAGGACCGAAGCGAGAATCTGGATCGCGTAATAATCCTTCGACTTGTAGGGACGGCCTTCGAAACCGATCAGAACCTGTGCTTCCATCAGGTCCTTGTTGCGCAAGGTCTCGCCACCGCGATAGCGCGCTTCGGATTCCTTTGCGGCAGGCTCGCTGCTGAAGCCACCGAATTTTTCCCGCGCCAGCGCCACGAACGCCTCGTGATCGACCGCACCGGCGGCGGCCAGAACCATGTCGGGCGCCCGGTAGCGATCGGCCAGATAGGCGTTCAGCGCATCGCGGTTGAAGCCTTTGACAGTTTCCGGCGTTCCCAGGATCGGCCGGCCGATCGCCTGGTCGGGCCAGGCGGCTTCCTGGAACAGGTCGAAGGCCTGATCGTCCGGCGAGTCGTTTGCCGCGCCGATTTCCTGAAGGATCACATGCTGCTCGCGCGCCAGTTCCTGGGCATCGAACGTGGAGTTCTGCAGGATATCCGCCAGGATATCGACCGCCAGAGGCATGTCTTCCGCAAGGATGCGGGCGTAATAATTCGTGTGTTCGATGCTTGTCGAGGCATTCAGCTCGCCGCCCACCGCCTCGATTTCCTCGGCGATTCCGCGGGCTGTTCTCGTCTTCGTTCCCTTGAACGCCATGTGTTCAAGCAGATGGGTGATGCCGTTCTGGTCCACGGTTTCCACCCGGGACCCCGTGCGGACCCATACTCCCAGGGCCGCGGTCTTCAGGTGCGGCATCTGGTCGGTCACGACCGTCAGTCCGTTGTCGAGAACAGTTGTTTTTACATTCATATAGCTACACCCCGGCGGTGACGGCCCGTGCGTGATCTTCGATAAATCGTTCCACCACACCCTGGTCTGCTGCCAATACCTGCTGGCGCTCCTCCGCAATCATCATGTCTTTGAGATTTTCAGGCAATTCCGGCCGGATACCGGAGGCTTTTTCGACTGCATCCGGGAACTTGGCCGGATGCGCCGTACCCAGAACCACCATCGGAACCGAGCCGTCATCATGGTCTTTAGCAACATGCACACCGATGGCGGTGTGCGGATCGAGAAGGTAGCCCGCCTCTTTCCAGGTCTGCTCTATGGTGGCAGCCGTCTCGTGCTCGTTGCAGCGCCCCGCAGCGAAGACCGAGCGCATGGCCTCCAGCGGCTCCTTGTCGATGCCGAAGCTGCCGGACTGGGCCAACTGGTCCATCATCCGGCGAACCGTCCCACCGTCCCGTCCGGAGACCTCCGCCAGAAGCCGCTCGAAATTCGAGGACACCTGGATGTCCATGGATGGCGAGATCGTCGGCGTCACGCCGCGTTTCTCATAGCGGCCTGTTTCCAGCGTGCGCGCCAGAATGTCGTTCACATTGGTCGCAACGACGAGCTTTTCGACCGGAAGTCCCATCTTCTTTGCGGCGTAGCCGGCAAAGATATCGCCGAAATTGCCTGTCGGCACCGTGAAGGAGACTTTCCGATGCGGCGCGCCGAGCGCCACGGCGGCAACGAAGTAATAGACGATCTGCGCCAGAATACGCGCCCAGTTGATCGAATTGACCCCGGACAGCGCCACCCGGTCGCGGAAGGCGAAATGGTTGAACATGCCTTTGACGATCGCCTGGCAATCGTCGAAGTTTCCGGCGAGCGCCAGCGCGTGAACATTGTCCTCGGATGCCGTCGTCATCTGCCGGCGCTGGACGTTGGAAACGCGTCCGTCCGGGAAAAGAATGAAGATGTCCGTGCGCTCACGGCCGCGGAAGGCCTCGATAGCCGCACCGCCGGTATCGCCCGAGGTGGCGCCCACAATGGTCGCGCGCAGCCCGCGCTGCGTGAGCACATAATCCATCATTCGGCCGAGAAGCTGCATCGCCACGTCCTTGAAGGCGAGCGTCGGTCCGTGAAAGAGTTCGAGGAGGAAGGTGTTCGGTCCGCTTTGAACCAGCGGAGTGACCGCCGGATGCCGGAAGCCCGCATAAGCGTCGGCGATCATGGCCTTGAGATCGTCTTCCGGAATTTCATCGCCGATGAAAGGGCTGATTACCGCGTAGGCAACCTCCTGATAGGACTTTCCCGCGAAGGAGGCGATGGTGTCGGCGTCGAATTGCGGCCAGGTTTCGGGAAGATAAAGTCCGCCGTCGCGCGCGAGTCCCTGGAGCAGGACATCGGAAAATTCCAGGATTGGTGCCTCACCGCGCGTACTGCTGTATTTCACCGCGTCACTTCCCTTTGGTGTTGACCTTTTTTGCAGGACCCGCCCTGCATGACCTTAAGTCCAGGCTCACAGCCTACGTGAAACCTGCCGGATTTGAAATAAATCATGCCATCGTTGCGACTTACGCGCCATAACATTCAAGCGCAAGTCGCTTTTGGCTAAAAGGATGACTGTGCCTCGACAAGGCAGGCAGACGTTGCCTGTCGAGACGACAACTTCAGGCGTGACCGGCGTCGGAAAAGAGCATGGCCGGATCGATGCCCAGACTTGCCAGCGCGCGATGCCATTTGGATTCGGAATCTGGATCAAAGAGAATGTCCGGATCGGCAGGCGCCGTCAGCCAGCCGTTGGACACAATCTCGTTTTCCAGCTGTCCGGGCGCCCAGCCCGCATAGCCGAGGGCCAGCATGGCGTTGGACGGACCGGTGCCGGTCGCCATGGCCCTGAGAATTTCAAGCGTGGCCGTCAGGCAGATGCCGTTGTCAATCTTGAGCGTGGACTGGTTCAGGGTGAAATCATCGCTGTGAAGCACGAAGCCGCGCTCCACCTCGACCGGGCCACCCTTGTGCACGTTCATGTCGCGAACCCGGGCCGGCAGACGGATCGCGCTGTCGTCGTTGACGATGTCCAGTTGCACCAGCAATTCCTCCAGGGAGAGATGCCGGGCGACCTGGTTGACCACCAGCCCCATGGCGCCCTGGTCGGAGTGAGAGCACAGGTAAATGACAGAGTGTTCGAACCGGCTGTCCGCCATGCTCGGCATCGCAATCAGAAACTGGCCTTCCAGAGTGTCTGTTGCTTCGCTTGCGGCCATGCGTACCTCGTTTGCTGTTGACGCCCTCTGCCTTATGGCAAGCATAGCCTCTTTGGCGGGATTTGTTAACGTCTGTTTGCCGTTCGCGATCAACCGCCTGAACCACATCCATCCGAGCGTGGGATGCAGGGAATGCCTCACGATGGCGTCACGAGGATATGACCGGAGGGAACACACTTGCCCATGACGCTTGCGCGAAACTCGTGTAGCACAGAGCGCATGAACCGGATTGCCTCGACACTTTTTCTGGCGCTGCTGACGCTGACCTCCCCTTCCCGCGCCGCCATGACGGACTGGACGGAAGTCCAGGGCGGTGCCGTGCGTCTGATTGCTTCAGGCAAGCTGGAAGACGGCAAATATCAGGCAGGTCTGGAATTCCTTCTGGAACCGGGCTGGCACACCTATTGGCGTTATCCCGGTGAGGCGGGCATCCCTCCGCAGATCACCCTTTCGGACGCAGACAACCTCGAAGATCTCAAGGTTCTCTATCCCGTTCCCGAACACTACGATGACGGCTTTTCACGGTCGATCGTCTATCACGGGGGCATCGTGCTGCCGATGCAGGTGGTTCCGGCAGACCCGCGAGACCCCGTCAGGCTTTCAGTCGACGTTTTTTTCGGCATCTGCAAGGACATCTGCGTGCCGGGCGATGCATCGCTCTCCCTCGATCTGACACCGGGGTCGGAAGCCGACACGGTCGCGGCAAAGCTCATCGCCCGGGATCTTGCTGCCGTTCCCCTATCAGACCTGAACGGCGATCTCCGGATTACCTCCGTTGCGGCATCACAGGACAAGACCAGTCTTGTCATCAAGGCAAGCGTGGCGGGAGCGGAAGCCCCTGAATTGTTCGTCGCCGGTCCTGAAGGCTCTTTCATCGGCCTGCCGGAACTGACGGG
This sequence comes from uncultured Roseibium sp., assembly GCF_947496995.1. Lineage (GTDB taxonomy): Bacteria > Pseudomonadota > Alphaproteobacteria > Rhizobiales > Stappiaceae > Roseibium. The sequence goes on along the minus strand of NZ_CANMFD010000001.1, from coordinate 1,187,098 downwards.
CCATAGCGATGGCGAGGCCTTCTGGAAGCTGCCGACACGCGGCCTCTCGGTCTCGGACGATGACAACACGCTCAGGCTCGTTCTGTCCGCCGGTGGCAAGGCCATCGAACATCTGCATCCGGTGGACCCCGCCTGGGTGAAGTAGCGACCGCATCTGTCTTTCACGCAGCATGTAAATCCTGAAAGGCTGCCGACAAGGTATTTGGCCTGGCGTCCCTCGACGGACGGGCCGGAACGTTCTATCTGTTCATCCGACTGCACCGTTTTACTCAGCCGACACAGACAAGGGATGATTGTTATGACACTCAAGGTTGGAGACCGCCTTCCGGACGCCACGTTCAAGATCATGACCGCCGACGGACCCGGCGAGATGTCGACCGCCGATTTGACCTCCGGCAAGACCATCGTTCTCTTCGGCGTGCCGGGTGCTTTCACACCGACCTGCCACATGAACCACCTGCCCGGTTTCGTGGAACATGCCGAAACGCTGAAGAACAAGGGCATCGACTCGATCGCGGTGGTCTCGGTTAACGACGTCTTCGTCATGGACGCCTGGGAAAAAGCCTCCAACACCGGTGGCAACATCACCTTCCTGGCCGACACCGGAGCAGACTTCGTTGAAGCAGCAGGCCTCGGCCTCGGCCCGGCACCGATCTTCGGTCACCTCCGCTCCCAGCGTTTTGCGCTGATCGCAAAGGACGGCGTCGTCTCCTTCCTCGCCATCGAGGAAAGCCCGGGCGAAGCCACCAAAACAGGCGCCGCAGCCATTCTGGAAGCGCTCGGCTGATCCATACGAGCAGATTACAGATCAACCGCGCGAAGGGGCCCATGGGGCCCTTTCGTTTATGAACTCCCCCTCGCCCCGGTCACCCCGACGGCGCGACGCAAAGCGTCATCGCGTTCCGGTTTCGGCCGCCTGGACATCCTCATCCGGATCCATGCAGAACACGGCGTCCGCCAGCCCTTCCCGGGGCGGCTCATGGCCGGTATGGGGCAACAAGACAAAAACGGAACCGACATTCAGGTCGGCGAGCTGAGCCGGAGTTCCATGGCCGAATTCCAGATGGCCCCGCCCGATGATCCCCGCCACAAGCGGCGGCTCCGGTGCATCTCTCAGAGCTGCGATGCGGCAGGCAAAGGCCCTGTCCCAGACCTGCTGCGTCCGGACGAAACGGTCCATGGCGGGATCGTCCGGCCCCTGTGCCTTGCGGTTCGGCGGGCCACCGCCGGTCAACTCGAACAGGTATCTGCGATAGGCGGGCGTTGCCGCCAGAGACGGCGTGACACCGTCGCGGTCTTCCTCGGCAATCGCGTCCCATCCAAGCTTTCCCACCTCGGTGACAAGAGCCCGCCGGCAGTTGAGGCCATGCATCGGGATGCGGAACTGCCTGCAGAAGCGGAACAGCGGCAGGTAGAGCTCGGGAGGAAAGCCCCAGACCGTTCCCCATTCCGCCTCGTTCAGGAAGGCGTCCTCCCGCTCGAAGTCGCCGGCCACCCATCGGGCAAGCACGGGATCTAGCCTTGTGGGAAACATCTCGTAGCCCACGGCTAGATCGGGACGCAGTGCCAGCAGCCCGGCCAGCACGTGGAGCTGCCAGCGGTGTTGGGCCGCCTTGTCATGCTGCTCGCCCAGCAGGACGACCGACGCCGTTGCTGCCTTCTTCAACACCGCCTGATGGGCAAGGGTTTCACCCGTGGCTGGATCGATCCAGCGGCCCGGGGTCATCGGTCTGTTCCGATCGACAGGGCGCTTCGGCCGCCGCCTTTCAGGGTGCCGTGGTGCCAGCCGTCTTCCTCTGACCAGCCGGACAGGCAACCTGCGGGCAGATGAAGGTGAAAATCCTTCAGCAGAATATTGAAGCAACCGCCCATCGGCTTCATGTCCTCGACTTTGCCTGTCCACCTCTGGGTGACGGCCTCGGTTTGGACTTGAACGGTGACGTCCGGGCTGCCGACAAGCTTTTCAAGAAACGGACGGGCCGGGTCCGTGTCCAGGTCCGAGTCGGCATCACCCGGGTTGTTGCGTGGCCGCATGGCGACAGCATCGCGGTCAAACCCGTCCAACGGCCCTGCGAAGGGCTCAAGGCCCTCCAGCCCGACGACGGAGAAAAGGATGTCGCCGTCCTTTCCGAGAAAATCCAGACGTGGATAGTGCTTGCCGCGCATCTGCGAAGACGTGTCGTATTCCACCGATGCGAGCTTTGAGGCATCGATTTCCATATCCTGGCACGCTCCCGAAAGACGAATGGTCTCGGCCTTTACGTCCACTGCTTCGACCTTTCCAAGCCGTTCGTGCAGCAGTCCGTCCGCACGTACGATCACCATCACCCGGTCCATGTCAGGCAAGCTTTTGAGAACGTCGGAGGGGGCGGCTTTCAGGAGATGGCGTTTGTCGGTGTCGCTCATACAGGATGTCCTGTTTCTGGAGAAAAGTCGGTGCGGGCTTCGGATGTCCGGTCCCGCAGGTCAGGCTCCCGGGATCCGTGTCCGAGGGAAAGAACCTTGAAGGTGCCGAGGGCATCCGGCGGGCGGTGGGCCGCGCATATGATGATCGCCTTCGGGCATTCCCTGCGCAGCAGGGTCAGCACCTCTGCCTCGCTGCTGCCGTCAAGGGCGCTGGTCGCTTCGTCCAGAATGAGAACATCCGGACGTGCGAACAGGATCCGCGCAAGAGCGAGCCGCTGCCGCTCGCCGATGGACAGGCCCGCGAAGCTCTCTTCACTCGGTTTCTTGAGCGCTTCCAGCCGGTGCGCGAGACCGACTTTCACAAGGGCTTGCTCTATCAGCGTAATGTCAAAGTCATCCGGAGCGTCCGGGTAGGTCAGCGACTGAGCGAGACCTTCCGGGAACACACGCGGAACCTGCGGCAAGGCGAGAAGCTTTCCTTCAGGAACCCGAATGTCACCCTTGCCGTAAGGCCACACACCGGACAGGGCGGTGAGCAGCGTGCTCTTGCCGATACCGGACCGGCCCTTCACCCAGACGGTCTCGCCCTGTTTCATTTCCAGATCCGGAACCGGGTCGAGAGGATCGCCTTGCGGTGTGGTGAGCGTCAGGCCTGAAATTCGCAGCCGTGCGTCGTCGGAGGCGGTCCGTTTGATGGCACGGGGTGCTTGCGGCGCCGGGAAGGGATCACGGGTCGCTTTCAGCAGCAGATCCAGCCGCTCCGCCACCGCAGCAAACTCCGCCAGATCGCGATAGGAAAATATGAACCAGCTCAGGGTCGTGGAGACCCGGGAGAAGGCTCCGGCGAGCTGCATCAGCCCCCCCAGCGTCAGATTGCCCGCGAAGAAGGCCGGCAATGCCAGGAAGGTCGGGATACGCAGGACGGTCTGCATGTAGGGGCGAACGAACAGGCCGAGGAGCAGCTCCGCATTGATCAGGCGAAACCAGTTGCCGCGGATCGCGTCGAAGCGTGTCTCGAGCCGACGGCGCTCTGCCTTCTCGCCGGACGCCTGAGCGATCTCGTCGGCGCCTTCGCGCACCTGTATCAACGCATGCCTGAAATTTGCTTCCCAGCGTTCCTGCGCGAACACCAGACCCTTGATCGGCCTGCCCAGCCTGTCGGTTATGACGCTCGACAGAGCAACGTAAACGAACGCGGCCCAGACCATGTAGCGGTGAATGACGATGTCCTGCCCCAGAAGGCTGAACTCCAGAGGAAAGGAGGACAGGGACCACAACACGGCCACATAGGAGACCAGCGCGACAATGTTGGAAGTGAGGTCAAGCGTTTCAATGAGCAATCGGTTGACGAACTGACGGCAGTCTTCCGCAATTCTCTGATCCGGATTGTCCACGGGACGGCTGGTGAAACCGGGCCGCAAATGCCAGTAGCTCTTGTTGGCCAGCCAGGCATTCTGGACATTCTCGGTCAGCCGCTGGCGCAGAAACAGGAACAGGCGCTTGCGCAGCCAGTCACCGGCAAGGTGAAAACCTGCGGATGCACCGATGAGAACCGCGAAATTGCCTATCTCGACCAGCGCCAGAGACGCATCCCGGTTTTCCAGGGCGTCGAAGAAGCTCTTGCTCCAGGCAATGAGCTTCACGGAAACCCAGACTTCAGCGAACTGAAATCCGAGAACGACGGCATAAAGCAGAAAGGCGTACCAGGACCCGGGCCCCGACACGGCGATCCGTGTCAGGGTGTAGATCCTTTTCAGGATCGTGCGCATCCGGTCAGAACTTGATGTTCAGCGAGGCGGTGAACGTCCGGCCCGGACCGGTCTGAAGCTCCAGCGGGTTCTGCCGGGCGACCGACGTTGAGGGAGACAGCGTCCTGTCTGCAGCCCCGGCTTCGAAATAGCGGCTGTCGAAGACGTTCCGGACCCCGACATCCAGGCTGGCGAGCCTGGCGAACTGCCAGCTTCCGAACACATCAAGCAGGGCATAGCCACCGGGCTTGAAGCCATCGTCCCTGCCGGACACTTCCGTAACCGGCGCGGCAAGCGTCGTGACCGCTGACAGGCTGAGATTGTAGTCCGGTATCAGGTAATCGAGACCGAGAACCGCTGTCAGAGGCGGCAATGTGTGCGGAGTGGTGTCTGCGTCTTCATTAGCTTTCTGCACGCCGCGCTGCCAGGCCAGACTGCCGTTCAGTCTGAGGTTGTCGTTGAGCTCGTAGGCCCCTTCGACCTCGATACCCCAAACTTCAACGGAAGACAGGTTCCGGTAAGTGTAATCGTTGGTTCCCGGCACATTGTAGAAGTTCTGAATGAAGTCGGTGTAGTCGGAATAGAACCCGGTAACAGCAATGTGCCCCTTGTCGATCCGCGCGCGGATCCCCGCTTCATAGCTCTTGACTTCCTCCGGCTTCAGGTCGGGTGCCGGGATCAGATCGAAGAAGGCACTGGGGCGCGACGTATAGAGCTGTTGGGCTGTCGGCATCTTGAAGCCTTCGCCGTATTTGCCCCAGACCGACCAGGTGTTGTTGACGTGATAGAGCGCGGACAGGCTCTTGACCAGCGCAACATCTTCACGGGTCTTCGGTTCGAAGCCGTCCACAAGCTGGTAGTCATCATTGGGTCGCGGTTTGATGCGGTAGCTTGCAAGGCGAACGCCTGGCGTGATTTCAAGGTTGTTGTCGAACAGGCCGATCGTGTCCTGGATATAGATGTCGGCGCGGGTGGTGTCGGAATTCGCGAAGTTGAACCCACCGGCCCGTGTCTCCGTGGTCACGCCGGTCGCCAGGTCCGTGGTGCGGTCGGTGCGTGTGTAGTCGACCGTCGTGTAATCGCCGTCGAAGCCGAAGATCACATCGTGGCTGAAGCTTCCGGTGTCGAAGGCCTTGGATGCCTGGATGTCCAGTTCGAAGAAATTTTCCTTGTAGGTCAATTCGTCTTCAGTGAGATACGGGGTGCCGGTGGAAGTGACACCCCATTCGCTTCCCGTGCGGTCGTAGTTGTTCGGCGCATAGGCGACGACCGTCTTCAGTTCATCCAGAAGACCGGCTTCCGGGCTCCAGAGATGCTCGAATGCGAACCGGCCGCGGTCGAGATCGAGATCCCGGTCGTATCTGTGAATGTCGGCGCTCAGGTTCTGGGTGTAGTCGACGCCGGTGATGCGCTTCATGATATCGGCGGAAGCTTCCAGTCTGTGCTCCGTCGTCGGCTCCCAGACAACTTTCGCCAGGCCTCGATAGGCCTGTGTCGTCGTATCATCGAACTTGTTGCACTCAAGCTGGCCTGCGGAGAAGTCCCTGGGACAGCCGTAGATCCCGCCATCGGCGCGCGCATTGCTGAGCTCGGGCTCTTCATTGTATCCGCGCGACAGCGCAATCATCGCCGACAGCTGATCGGAAAAGCGGTAAGCGACGGCGCCGGAAGCCGTGGCCGCACTCGTGAAGCTGTCGTAACCGACACTCCCCTGTCCGCCATAGTTCCGGCCCAACAGCAGATCCTCCGGATCCAGTGTTTCCAGCGCGACCACCCCGCCCAGGGCGTCCGCCCCCCACAGGACGGATGCCGGGCCACGGATGACCTCGACCTGCTTGACGAAGTTGAAGTCCAGGTAATCGCGTGTCCCGTCCGTGATCCGCTCAGGGATCCGCGAACCGTCCGACAGGATCATGACCCGGTTGCCGCCGACACCGCGTATGTTGAACCCGCCGAAGGTGTTGAACGGATCGGTGGCCGTTGTCTGCCTGCTGACAGTCACGCCCGGGATGTAGCGCGTGAGTTCCTGCATGTCGGAAATGCCGTATTTTTCGATCTCCGCACCGTCGACAACCGTGACGCTGGCCGGGATATCGAGGGTCGAGACGCTCTTGCGGCCGGCAACAAGCGTAATCGTGTCGAGAAGCGTTCCCTGCACAGCCTCGTCGGGTGCATTGCCGGCATCCGTATCGTTGCCGCGCTCGGTCGCTTGCGGTTCGGTGGCAGGACTATCGTTTATTTGCTGCGCTTGCGTATCAGGAACAAGACACAACAAAGCGGAGCCGGCGACTGTCGCCAGCTTGAGGCTTTTCAGCCCCGAATTGTAAAACATGGGTGAGCTCCGTCGTGAGCTCGAAAGGTCTTTCGAACTCGAATCGGTTGAGGAAGGCTTGCTGTTCGGCTGGCGTTGGAAAAAGCGGCGGCTTGCGCTCACTTTGTAGGGCGAATGATTTAATATATGAGTTTATTAGTCAAGTATTAAAATCCGAATTCGCCAATGTTTTCAGCACAAAATGATTTGGGTGTTTGGGAGAAGGCTCACGCCTGACACGTTTCGTCTCGCGCGCAGGCACACTTCCGCTTTTCCAAAGACGGCAAAAGCGCAGGCAAACCTCGGCGAAACCGGAGTTAATCGGACTGGCGCTCGCGCGGCCAGATAACGCCGGCTGCATAAGTCAGGAAAACGCCGACAAGCGTCGCTGCGAGGCCGAACCAGGTGAGCGCGTATCCGAGGTGATCGTTCTTGAAGCGAACGATGGTTTCGCCCGCCTGTGGCAGGCCATCCTGCGGTGTGAAGCCCGCGTCGAGGTCAATGCTGTAGGGCGCCAGGACAGCCGGGTCGATACCGAGCACCTCACCCATGGCCTGGGTATCGCGGGCGAACCAGATGTTGTCGGACGGGTTCGTCTCCGGTGTTGTCCAGTTCGGTTTTTCGCTGAGACGCAACAGGCCGGTCAGCTCCATCTCGCCTTGCGGGGGAACGAGAGCCGGCTCACGGCGCGCGCTCTCAAGGTCCTGGGGCAGGAAACCGCGATTGACGAGGACAACCCATCCATCGTCGGTCTCGAATGGCGCGTATGCCATCACGCCGGGCCCGCCAAAAGGCCCGGCCGGGTCGCTCAAGGCGTTATAGTAGAAAACCGTTCCCGGCAGAAACGCGCCCGTCACGCTGACATGGCGGTAGTCGTCAGCCTCATTGAGACCCTGCCAGTTCGACGGACCCGGCGCAGCGACGGGAGATTTGGAAACGCCTTCTTCGACCTGCACGATCAGGCTCTCTTTCCAGGCCAGCCGGTCGAGCTGCCAGAAACCCAGCTTGAGAAGCACCAGCAGAGCCAGGGCCGCGGCCATGAAGGGAAGAAGAAGTTTTCGAATTGGCCCCATGACGGGATCTGCTTTCGTGCGTTGCGAGCGCGGTTTCGGGCTCAGGAGTCCCGGCCGTCATCGATGCGGCCTTCCTCGGCCTTGTGGCGGAACTGCATGGCGATCAGCAGGCCCTTCAGGGGCCGCAGCACGCCGCCGGCAAGAATGATGGTGAGCGGCAGCCACAAGATGAGGTGCACCCATATCGGCGGTTGAAAGCTGAGTTCGACGAACAGCACCAGGCCGACGACGATGAAACCGACAATCATGATGACGAAGACGGCCGGACCGTCGCCGCTGTCGGCGAAGGAATAGTCAAGGCCACAGGCCATGCAGGATTTTTTTACCGACAGGAAGCCGTCAAACAGCTTGCCTTGTCCGCAACGCGGGCATTTGCCGGAAAGGCCCGCGGACACCGGATTGACCGGAGGGAAATGCGCCTTGTCTTCCATAACCTGCCTCAAGAATTGTTGCGGAAACGAAAACGCCCGATCCGGCAGACGGATCGGGCGTTTTCAGGACCCTGGAAATACCGCCCAGGAGTATCCTGCGTCCAACTGAACGCTGAATGCTCTAGTGAGCGGCCGGAGTACCTGCGCCCCAGATGTAGATCGAGACGAACAGGAACAGCCAGACAACGTCAACGAAGTGCCAGTACCAGGCTGCCGCCTCGAAGCCGAAATGCTTTTCGACGGTGAACTGGCCCATCATCGCGCGGATCAGGCAGACCAGCAGGAAGATGGTTCCAACGACGACGTGGAAGCCGTGGAAACCGGTCGCCATGAAGAAGGTCGCGCCGTAGATGTTGCCGTCGAATGCGAAGGCCGCATGGGCATATTCGTAAACCTGGCAGATGGTGAAGAGCACACCGAGAATGACCGTCAGCGTCAGGCCCCACTTCAGTCCTTCGCGGTCGTCATGCAGCAGCGCGTGGTGCGCCCAGGTGACCGTGGTGCCGGAGCACAGCAGGATCAGCGTATTGAGCAGCGGCAGGTGCCAGGGATCGAAGGTCTCGATGCCTTCCGGCGGCCAGTGACCGCCCGTCGCTTCAACGCGGGCAAACTGGATCGCCTCGCCCGTGAACAGCGATGCATCGAAATAGGCCCAGAACCAGGCAACGAAGAACATCACTTCCGAGGCAATGAAGAGCAGCATGCCGTAGCGCAGATGCAGGGAAACCACCCGGGTGTGATGACCTTCGTGGGCTTCGCGAATGGTATCGCGCCACCAGCCGAACATCACGTAGAGAACAATCGCCAGGCCGACGGCAAACAGGCCCCAACCGGTCAGATCGATGCCGAAAAGCACGAATTCCGATCCATTGCCGTATTTCATGAAGCCGATTGCCCCGAGCGCCATGATAAATGCGCCAATGGACGCAATGAATGGCCACGGGCTCGGATCCACCAGGTGGTAATCGTGGTTATTGGTATGTGCCTCAGCCATCGGCAAGCTCCCCAAACACAGTCATCTCAAGCGCAGCGCGCGCGATTGCTCACAAGTTCGTTTCAGCAGCGGGTTTGTCTGCCCGTGCCGCAACAGGACGTTCCGGTTGTTCTACCGGGAAGAAGGTGTAGGACAAAGTGATTTCCTTCACCGATTTCAGTTCCGGATCGTTGTCCATATCCGGGTCGACAAAAAAGACGACCGGCATTTCGACATGTTCGCCGGCTTCGAGCTTCTGCTCGGTAAAGCAGAAGCACTCCAGCTTGTTGAAATAGATTCCCGCCGTCGGCGGCGAGACATTGAAGGTCGAGGTTCCGAAGGTCGGGCCCGTCCCTGTATTCGTCGCCTCATAGGCAAGCTGGGCGGTCTCGCCCATCTTCAGCGTGACGGAGCGCTGCACCGGACGGAACTTCCAGGGCAGCGCGTGATTGACGTTGCCGTCGAAACGCACGGTGATCATCCGGTCGATGATCATGTCGCTTTCCGCGTCCGCGACCTGCGTCGTCCCGCCGAAACCCGTCACCCGGCAGAACAGATTGTAGAGCGGTACCGCTGCATAGGCGGCACCGACCATCATGGCGAACACACCCACACAGGCAATCGCGACCTTGCGATTGCTGCGGGAAAGGGTCTGTGTGCTCTCTCCTGTGCTCACGGTGTTTTCCTTCAAAGCGCCCGGTCCATGACACTCGGACCCAGCTTGACGATGGTAACCACATAGAAAAGGGCGACAAGCGCTCCAAGAGCCACCGCGATCGCAATCGACCTAGAGCGGCGCTTCTTTTTCTGCTCGTCCGTCAGCGTGATACCCTGTTCTTCTTCAGCCATCGGTTCAGACTCCCGCAACGAGGCTTTCACCCAGAAGCAGGGCGAAAAGCATGAACAGATAGAAGATCGAGTATTTGAAGAGGCGTACACAGGCCAGACGTGCCACGTCGCCGTCCCGCTTGCGCCAGACATCGGCGGCAAGGGCCACGAAGGCCAGTCCGAGCAGCACCGCAGCCACGCCGTAGACCGGACCGGCGAAACCAAGCAGATAGGGCGCAACGCCGATCGGAGCCAGCAGCAGGGAATAGACCAGAATATGGTGCCGCGTGCTGGTTTCTCCCGCGACCACGGGCAGCATCGGAACGCCTGCTGCGCGATAATCCACGCTCTTGAACAGCGCCAGCGCCCAGAAATGCGGCGGTGTCCACATGAAGATGATCAGGAAAAGGACGAAGCTTTCCAGGCTGACCGATCCGGTGACCGATGCCCAGCCAACCATGGGCGGAAAGGCGCCGGCAGCACCGCCGATGACGATGTTCTGCGGCGTCGAGCGCTTCAGCCACATGGTGTAGACGATCACGTAGAAGAAGATCGTGAAGGCCAGAAACGCGCCCGCGAACCAGTTGACCAGCAGACCGAGGGTGACCACGGAGCCGATCGACAGGGTAATCCCGAAGGCCAGCGCCTCGTCACCCGTGACTTTTCCGGTCGGGATGGGCCGGTTGCGGGTACGCGACATGATCCGGTCGATGTCGGCGTCGTACCACATGTTCAGCGCGCCGGACGCCCCTGCCCCGATGGCAATGCACAGGATCGCGACCGCGCCGAGCACCGGATGCACGGAACCGGGCGCAAGCATCAGGCCGACGAAGGCGGTAAAGATCACCAGCGACATGACACGCGGCTTCAGCAGCGCCACATAGTCGCCTACTGACCCCATACCACCGTCCCAGACGGAGCTGTCCTGGCTGATCGTATCCTGGCGCTCTACGAGCGACATGGGCGTGTCCTTTGATTTCTTGTTTCAGCTTGCGCGTTGAAAGGAGCGCAATGGGCGGCACAGCGCCCGGGCAGTCTTTTTTACGGCATACACCGCGCCGGGGTCCGGCGCGGTGTGGATTTCAACCCGGAGGACCGATCCTCCGGCCGCAGATCACTTGATGCGCGGCAGGGTTTCGAACTGGTGGAACGGCGGCGGTGAAGACAGCGTCCATTCCAGTGTCGTCGCACCTTCACCCCACGGATTGTTGCCGACGGCACGTTTCTTGGCGAAAGCCTCGACGATACCGAAGAGGAACACCAGAACCGCGAAGGCGGAAATGTAGGATCCGATGGAAGACACGAAGTTCCAGCCGGCCAGAGCGTCCGGGTAGTCGACATAGCGACGCGGCATGCCGTTGAGACCCAGGAAGTGCTGCGGGAAGAACACCAGGTTCACACCGATGAAGGTGATCCAGAAATGAGCCTTGCCGATCGTCTCGTTGTACATGTAGCCGAACATTTTCGGGAACCAGTAGTACCAGGCCGCGAAGATCGCGAAGACGGCACCCAGAGACAGCACGTAGTGGAAGTGAGCAACCACATAGTAGGTGTCGTGGTAGGCCCGGTCGAGACCCGCGTTGGCGAGCTGCACACCGGTCACACCGCCAACGGTGAACAGGAAGATAAAGCCGACTGCCCAGACCATCGGCGTCTTGAACTCGATGGAACCGCCCCACATTGTGGCAATCCAGGAGAAGATCTTCACCCCGGTCGGAACCGCGATCACCATGGTGGCCGCCACGAAGTAGGCCTGCGTGTCAGCCGACATGCCGACGGTGTACATGTGGTGAGCCCACACGATGAAGCCGACGACGCCGATGGCAACCATGGCATAGGCCATTCCCAGGTAACCGAAGATCGGCTTGCGGGCGAAGGTGGAAATGATGTGGCTGATGATGCCGAAGCCCGGCAGGATCAGGATGTACACTTCCGGATGGCCGAAGAACCAGAACAGGTGCTGGAACAGGATCGGATCGCCGCCACCTGCCGGATTGAAGAAGGTGGTTCCGAAGTTACGGTCGGTCAGCAGCATGGTGATGGCGCCTGCAAGAACCGGCAGGGCCAGCAGCAGCAGGAACGCGGTGATCAGCACGGACCAGGCGAACAGCGGCATCTTGTGCATGGTCATGCCCGGGGCACGCATGTTGAAGATGGTCGTGATGAAGTTGATCGCACCCAGGATGGACGACGCCCCTGCAATATGCAGCGACAGGATCGCCAGATCCATGGCCGGGCCAGGCTGGCCGGAAGTCGAAAGCGGCGGATAGATGGTCCAGCCACCGCCCACGCCGTTGGCGCCCGGAGGCCCCTCGACAAAGAGCGAGAGGAGCAGAAGCAGGAACGCCGGCGGAAGAAGCCAGAAGGAGATGTTGTTCATCCGCGGGAATGCCATGTCCGGCGCACCGATCATGATCGGCACGAAGTAGTTGGCGTATCCCCCGATCATCGCAGGCATGACCATGAAGAAGATCATGATCAGACCGTGCGCGGTCGTGAAGACGTTGAACATATGCGGATTGGAGAAGATCTGCATCCCCGGTTCCTGCAGTTCAAGTCGCATGCCGACGCTCAGTGCGCCGCCGATGATCCCTGCAACAATCGCGAAGATGAGATACATCAAGCCGATGTCTTTGTGGTTCGTCGAATAGACGTACCGGCGCCATCCTGTCGGATGACCATGTGCAACATGCGCTTCGGTCGCAGCCATTTTCGGCTCCCTCTCTAGTCGTTCTCAGCGGCGCTGCGTGTCATCGCGCGCATCGCCCAAAAGGTTCGTCGCCACGTTACTTCGCGGCGACGGAAATTTCTTCCAGCGTGCCATTCACAGCGAGTTTCTTGTCCGCTGCAATCGATGCCAGAAGCTGTTCGTTGGCAGTGTCCAGATCGTCCTGGGCAGCTGCAGCCCAGGCCTCGAACTGACCCGAGTTCACAACGCGGATGGCGATCGGCATGAAGGCATGATCCTTACCGCACAGTTCAGAACACTGGCCGTAATAGACACCTTCCTCGCGGGCATGGAACCAGGTTTCATTCAACCGGCCCGGGATCGCGTCGACCTTGACGCCGAAGGACGGCATCGCGAAGGAATGGATCACATCTTCGGACGTCACCTGCATCCTCACGGTGGTGTCCACCGGAATGACAAGATCGTAGTCGACGGCCAGAAGGCGCGGCACTTCTGCCAGGGAGACGCCACGCGCTTCGGCGACAGCCTGGCGCTCGTCGTTCTGGATCATCAGCGAGTCGAAGGAGAGCTCGCCCATCCCTTCGTCGGTGTATTCATATCCCCAGTACCACTGATAGCCGGTGGCCTTGATGGTCATGTCGTATTCCGGAATGTCCAGCTGCTTGTAGAGCAAGCGGAACGACGGGATCGCGATCACGACCAGGATCAGGATGGGAGCAATCGTCCACACCACCTCGATCATCGTGTTGTGCGAAGTGCGGGACGGCACCGGATTCGATTTCACACCGAAGCGGAAAATGCAGATCAACAGCAACACCAGCACCATCACGGTGACGATCGTGATGATGATCAGGGTGAAATGGTTGAACCAGGTGATGTCGTCCATCACACCCGTGACGGATTTCTGAAACCCGAGCTGCCATTCTTTCATGCCGGATTCAGCTGCCAGGGCCGCTGTAGACACTCCAGCAATTGTCGCTGCCAATCCGGCAATAGTCATGAGACGCTTGAAGACTGCCTTCACGTCCACGCTCCCTTCCCTCAGCCGCATGAAATGCGGCACATACGTTAAGCACCGGTTTCTGGTCCCGGCCCAATCCAGTGCGGAGTAACGGGCTTAGCAAAGCTTCGCAAGCCAATTTTGCCGCGTCCTTACCTCGGACAGGATAATCAGATTGCCGGAACTATAACCACAAACTGGTATCAAGGGCGATGGCTACAATTGGCCAGAGCGGCGATCTGCCGCATCATCCCACCGACACCTGTATGCCGCACAAAAACCACAAGATACGCCGGGCTGCAACGGAATTTCCCACTTTTCACAGTGGCTAAACACCCCTCCCCGATTGAGCGTTATCAAGGACAGGCGGATTTTCGACAAAAAAACCGCCTATTCATGAGCTACCCGATCCGGTGAGACTGGAATCACGCGCCGTCATGCGGCAATGTCTGGCCGGGATAACACCATGATTCGCGAAACCGGACGCTTTTTTCTGCGAACCGCTCTCAACGGATCGGACACTGATTGACTGGAGGATTTCTTGTCAGCGCATTTGCCTAAGTCCAACTCCGCTCGCCCGGCCGGGCGCTCCAGATCGATTTTGTTCAGAATCACTGCAGCGGCGGGAATCGTTCTTGCCTCCCTCGCTCAAGGCGCACTTCCCGCCCTGGCCCAGGGAGAGGTGCGCTCCGCGCATGGAGACTGGCAAATGCGCTGCGATACACCTCCGGGCGCCACCAGCGAACAATGCGCGCTTATCCAGAACGTCACGGCAGCGGACCGGGAAAATGTCGGCCTGTCGGTGATCATTCTCAAAACCGCCGACAAGCAGGCGCGCATCCTCAGGGTGCTGGCGCCGCTCGGTGTCCTTCTGCCGTCGGGTCTTGGCTTGCGTGTCGACAACGCGGATATCGGACGCGCCGGTTTCGTCCGCTGCCTGCCGAACGGCTGCATCGCGGAAGTGATCCTCGAGGAAGATCTGCTCTCGAAACTGCAGACCGGGTCACAGGCGACCTTCATCATCTTCCAGACCCCTGAAGAAGGCATCGGCATTCCGATTTCACTGAACGGGTTTTCCGCGGGTTTCACTGCCCTTCCCTGACGGCCGGGCCACTCCCGCGAAGAGTAAAATCGCAAAGAACCAAAGGCCCAGCATCTGTGCCTTTGGCTTCTGACGACCTTTCTGTTCGTCATCCCGGACGCAGCATGGCGAAGATCCGGGATCGGTGAGCCGAAGGTTGCCCTTAGAGAAAATCATTTTTACTAAAAACTTGCGGCTCTCCGGTCCCAGCTCGCGCTTCGCTTGGCCGGGATGACTGTGGTGACACTATGGCTTTGTCATCAGGGTCAGGCGCCGCATCGGCGCCTTTGTCATTCTGCGGGGACGTCCTGCTCGTCCTTGGCGGACTTGCGCGGGGTCACCTGGTGAAGACGGTCGGCGCCGGCATAGATGCCGTCGGACAGCTGCATCGCCAGACGTTCATCGTCGCGGTAGCGCACGTCTTCCTCGATCTGATCGATCCGGTCCAGCGGGGTTCCGAGCGCTTCCAATGCCGCACGGCCGAATACGACGCTCGACTCGAAGGTCTCGCGAATCTGGAAATCCACGCCGCGCCGGGTGAGATCCAGCACATGCGCCCGGTCCGTTGCCCGGCAGAAGATCAGGGCGTCGGGGAAACCTTCGCGGACAAGATCGATGGCCTTGGCCATTACCTTGTCGTTCTCGATACACATGGCAACGAGTGCCGCCTTGCCCGCGCCCGCAGCCGCAAGAACATCGGCGCGGGTGGCATCGCCGTAATAGACCTTGTAGCCCTGCTTGCGGGCGTAGGCGATGCGGTCCGGCCGGTTGTCGATGGCGGTGATTTCAAGCCCCTCCGATGTCAGGATCTGCGCGACAACCATGCCGAAACGGCCGAAGCCGATGACCAGAACAGCCGGCGTCGCCTCCTCGAAGGTCTCGATCGAGGGATTTTCAACGCCCCTGGCCTTCACCCTGGCGGCAAGACGGTCGAGAGCGAGACAGGCAAGGGGTGTCAACAACATCGTCAGGATGACAATCGCGGTCAGGAGATTCGCCGTCTGATAGTCCAGCAGCCGGTTGCTGACGGCCGCGGTGAACAGCACGAAGGCGAATTCCCCGCCCTGCGGCAGGGTCACCGCGATGCGTAAGGCATCGGAATTCGGCGATCCGGTGGCGCGGGAAAGACTCCAGAGGAAAACTCCCTTGACCAGCATGACGACGACGACGCCGACGGCAACGAACTCCCAGTTCGCGGCAACAAGGGTGACATCCAGCGACATGCCGACCGCGACGAAGAAAAGTCCCATGAGCAGGGAACGGAAGGGTTCGATATCGGCTTCAAGCGTATGGCGGAAGCTGGATTCGGCCAGCAGGACACCGGCCAGGAACGCTCCAAGCGCCATGGACAGTCCCACGGCGTGAACAATGCCCGCGCTGCCCAGCGCAACCAGAAGCGCGGCGGAAAGCATGACCTCCCTGGCGCGGGTTGCCGCCAGTAGATGGAAAATGGGGGAAACCAGATAACGCCCGGCAAGAACCACTGCTGCAACGGCGGCAGAGACGGTGAAGACCTCCCGGCCGATATCGGCAAAGGTGGCCGGTCCTTCCCCCGCAGCCAGAATGGCAACCATCGCCAGAAGCGGAACTATGGCGATGTCCTGAAGCAACAGGATACCGAAAGCCCGCTGACCGTATGCGGAAGACAATTGCCCACGCTCCTGAAGGATCTGCAAGGCAAAGGCGGTGGAGGACAGGGCGAGACCGAACCCTGCGACAAGCGCGGTCGAAAACGGATATCCGGCATACCGGCCGACGGCGAAGAGCGTCAGTCCGGTCAGCAGGACCTGCGCCGTTCCGAGGCCGAAAATATCCCGTTTCATCCGCCAGAGCTTTTGCGGATCCAGCTCGAGGCCTATCACGAAGAGAAGCAGGACAACGCCAAGTTCAGCGACGTGAAGCACGTCTTCGCCCGATCCCAGGAGCTGTAGCCCGTGCGGCCCGATCATCGCGCCGGCGGCCAGGTAACCGACCACCGATCCGAGCCCGAGGCGTTTCGCAATTGGAACAGCCACAACAGTCGCCGCCAGAAACACTATCGATTCAGCGAAAAACGGAGGCGCACCTTCTAAGGCCATTCTCTCTCCCCGGATCAGCTTTTTGCATGTCGATCGCTTGCATGCAGGAAGTTGATCGACTTCGAAATTTCAAGGAAGTGTCGCCGTTTTCCACTTGGGATGGACCCGGCGCATCTTTCCCTCGCAAAGGATACGCGCTTCGATGTTAATAAATCCAGCTTGGCAGTCAGGAATGCGTCTTCATGTCCTTGGGAGCTGCCCTTAGGTCAAAGAATGCCAGATCCGACGTGTCAGGCCAGTCCAACCCGGTGCAGGAAGGCCTTCAGGCCCTCGGCGGTGGAAAAGACATGGCCCTGAAGCCCTGCCAGCTCGGCTCCGGCCACATTGTCGGGCCTGTCATCCACGAAGACGCTTTCCTCCGGTTTACGGCAGTATCTTTCGCAGATCCGCAAGTAGACAAGCGGA
This sequence comes from uncultured Roseibium sp., assembly GCF_947496995.1. GTDB lineage: Bacteria > Pseudomonadota > Alphaproteobacteria > Rhizobiales > Stappiaceae > Roseibium. The sequence goes on along the minus strand of NZ_CANMFD010000001.1, from coordinate 1,170,075 downwards.
TCGGGCTTTCGGCACCGGAACTCTGCGGAGACATGCGCCTTGTCCCCGAAAATTGCGACCGCTTCGGGTGCACAGACCGGCAGTGCCGCCTTGAGCATCATGCCGTTGTTGGTCAGCAGCGCGACATCGGCGCTCTTCCTGATGTCGCGGACCAGATCCAGAACATCCGAGCGCGGGCGCATCATCTTTCGCCGGATGTCCACCCAGGTGTCGAAATCGATGGGGTAATCCAGCAGTCTGGCGAACTGGGCGAGATAGCCTTCCGCCGTATCCGGATTTCCGGCTTCCGCAGCATTCTCGTGCGGCCCGCCCCAGACCGCGGCATCGATGTCGGCCGCGGCTCTGCCGGTCAGTTGTTCCAGCAGAGCGAGCCGCGTCCGGTGGTCATAATCGTAGAGGACCTGATCCATGTCGAATATCGCGAATTTGATGTCCGCCATGATCCCCGTCCGCCTTCGTCAGACCGCCGTTCCTCCGACTGTCAGCCCGTTGATGCGCATGGACGGCTGGCCGACACCAACCGGCACACCCTGCCCCTGCTTGCCGCAGGTACCCATACCGGGGTCAAGCTCCATGTCGTTGCCGATCATGGTCACCCGTGTCAGGGCATCGGGACCGTTGCCGATCAGCATCGCTCCCTTGACCGGAGCTCCGACCTTGCCGTTTTCGACCCTGTAGGCCTCGGTGCAGGAAAACACGAACTTGCCCGAGGTGATGTCGACCTGTCCGCCGCCGAAAGAAACCGCGTAGATACCGTCCTTGACGGACCTCAGGATTTCCTCGGGGTCCTTGTCGCCTGCCATCATGACCGTGTTGGTCATGCGCGGCATAGGAATATGCGCGTAGGACTGGCGGCGGCCGTTTCCGGTCGGCTCCATGCCCATCAGGCGTGCGTTCTGGCGGTCCTGCATATAACCCTTGAGGATACCGTCCTCGATCAGCATGGTCCGGCTTGCCGGTGTTCCCTCGTCGTCGACGGTCAGGGAGCCGCGCCGGTCCGGGATGGTGCCGTCATCGACGATGGTGACACCCGGCGACGCGACGCGCTGGCCCATCAGACCTGCGAAGGCTGAGGTCTTCTTGCGGTTGAAATCGCCTTCCAGGCCGTGCCCCACCGCCTCGTGCAGCAGTATGCCGGGCCAGCCGGGGCCGAGAACGACATCGAAGGTGCCGGCAGGCGCCGGAACGGCTTCCAGGTTGACCAGCGCCTGACGCAGCGCCTCATCAACGCCGCCCTGCCAGTTCTCCGTGGTGATGAAGCGGCCAAAGCCTTCGCGGCCGCCGCAGCCGAAGGAACCGCTCTCCTGGCGCTCGTCATTGCCTGCAACAACCGAAATGCTGAGACGGACCATCGGACGGACATCGCGCACCAGATGGCCGTCGGCGCGCAGGATCTCGACCACCTGCCAGGAACCGGCCAGCGAAGCGGAAACCTGACGCACCCGCGGGTCCTTTGCCCGTGCATAGGCGTCGATTTCCTGCAGCAGCTTGACCTTTTCCTCAAAGCTCGGTCCGCCAAGCGGATTGGCATCGGTATAAAGCGACTGATTTGTGCGGGACGGAGCTGCCGCATAGCTGCCCGAATATCCCTTCTTGACCGCACTGACGGCTTCGGCGGCCCGTTTCAGGGCCCCTTCGGAAATATCACCCGCATGGGCATATCCGGCCGCTTCGCCGGCCACGGACCGCAGGCCGAACCCCTGGGCCGTATCGTAATTGGCCCCCTTCAGGCGGCCGTTATCAAACACCAGCCCTTCGCTCTGCCGGTATTCGACAAAAAGCTCACCGTCATCGGCGCCGGAAAGAGCTTCGGCGGTAATCCGCTTCGCCGTTTCCAGGCCCAGGCCGGAACTCTCGATAAGATCGGTGGTGGAAATTGTCATGCGCGCGTCCTGTCTGCCTCCGGCTGGCCCTGGCGTGTTCGTGGGCCGGCATGCGAAAGCAGCCGCCCGAATTCACTCAGCCGCCATAACCGGAGTTGTTATCGCTGGTTTATCCCCAACATAGGGTTTCTGACGCAGAAATCATCCGAAAATCTCGGAATTCCACTTGCGAAAATTTAAACCTGAATATAAAACTCATATTAATGTTGCGATGCAAAATAAACGCGGCGCATTTCGTTCGCCGGTGAATTCGGCCTGCCGCAAACCATCCCGGAAGGCGCTCTGCCTGAAAGAGGATACAAAAGGGTGCAAGACCATGTCCGCGTCAGATGACCTTCCCCAGATGCTGTCCTTTCATGCTCTTGCCGCCGCGCGAGGCGACGGGCTGCATCCGCTGCTGGCAAAGGTTCTCGCCCGATCCGGGTCGGTCTCCGGTCCGCCGCCACCGTCCGAACAGAACGACGCGAATATCGTCCGGCCGCAGTTCGGATCCAGACTGACGGAACCTGCCGCTCCTTCCAAAAAAGACGCAAAGCCACGCTGATCCGGTTCCCGGAGACCGCTGACAAAAGACCTGCAAGGTCTCTCTGGAGCACGGTGAGTAACCGCACAGCTTGCCCTGAAACCTTGTTTCGGCTTAGAAGGTGCTGTCGTTAGACTGCCTGGAACCGATCAGATGATGAACCGTTACGAAAACCCGCGCATTCCGAGCGAAGCCCGCGTCCGGTATCTGGATGGCGACTACCAGGTGGAATCACCGGGCACCTTCGTGCGTTGCGCCGTGACAGGCACTGCAATTCCGCTTGATGAACTGAAATACTGGTCCGTCGAGCGTCAGGAAGCCTATGTCGATGCAAAGGCCTCCATGAAGCGGTACCTGGAAACCAAGTCCGCCTAGGGTCTCAGGACCAGGGCTAGGCCTGCTGGTGGAAGCTCCGGTTGCGGAGCGTTTCCCTGATCAGGCCCATCAGTCTGTCCTCGTCGTCGATCTCCATGCGCACTTCGAGCACCCGTGCTGACGACGCGATCCAGTGAAAGAGTTCGCCGTCCGACGTTTCCAGCCTCACCATATCCTTCGCCGTCGTAACGAGCTGCAGCCCAGCCTCTTCCGCTTCCGTCAGAAGAGCGCGTACATCGGCCTCTGTATAGGGGTGGTGGTCGGCAAACGCACGGGTCTGTTTCACCTGATAGCCAAGCTCTTTCAGCGAGGCGAAGAATTTCTGCGGTCGTCCGATCCCCGCGAACGCAAAGAGTTTCCGGCCGTCCAGCTCTCCGTTCGGCTGCGGCCTCAGATGGGCATGCAGGATCGGCAAGGCCTTGCGCCCGGCCAGATGGGCCGCCTCCTCGGCAGCATCGCCCTCCCCCACCAGCACAAGACAGTCGGTCTTGAGGATCTGCTTGTGCGCCGGGGCGCGTAGCGGACCTGCCGGAAGACAAAAACCGTTGCCGAAGCCGGTGGCACAGTCGACCAGCACGAGGCTGAGATCCTTGGCAAGCGCGGGATTCTGAAACCCGTCGTCCATAATCAGCAGATCGACCGGCTGCTCCTGCGCAAGAGCAGCGCCCGCCGGGCGGTCTCGGGAAATCACTGTCGGCCCGTAGCGCGCCAGAAGCAGCGCCTCATCGCCGACATCGGCGGCATCGTGAAGGTCCGCGGCCACCAGCAGCGGTCCCTTCTCGCTGCCGCCGTAGCCGCGTAACAGAAATCCGGGCCTGTAGCCTTCTTCCCGCAGCCTGTAGGCCAGTTCGATCGCGAAGGGGGTTTTCCCAGCGCCGCCGACCACGAAATTTCCGATGCAGATGACCGGCAGCCCACTCTTCGCCTTCGCTCTTGCGAGCATGCGGCGCCCGGTGATCAGACCGTATATCCAGCCGACGGGGGCCAGAAGCAGGGCAATGGGAGAAAGTCCGGGCTTCCACCAGAAATCAGGCGCTTTGCTCACGCTCCGCCTCCGGTTCCCGCCCATCGGAGCGATCTTTCAAATAAGGCTGCAACAAGAACAGGATCTTCTCCTTCGCGCCCCTGCCAGCGTCGACAAGGGCCCTTGCACAGCCTGCCTGCGCGCGCGCCTCGTCCGGCCGGCGCAGCAGTCCGGCGACAAGGTCCGCCAGATCTTCGGGCCGCGATGCCCGCACAGCCGCCTTGCCTGACCAGAACTCCTTGTAGAGCGCGCGTGCATTGGCCACCTGCGGTCCGGTCACGAGCGCGGACCCGCCAAGAGCCGCCTCCACCGGGTTGTGGCCGCCGGCGTCGGTAAAAGATCCGCCGAGAAAGGTCACCGGCGCAAGTTTGTAGAACAGTCCCATCTCGCCGAGTGTATCGCCAAGATAGACCCTTGTGGACGGGTTTATTTTTTCACCCGTACTGCGTCGGATGCAGGTCAGGCCGTGTGCCCCGATCAGCTCCGCGATGTCATCGGCGCGGTTCGGGTGGCGCGGCACCAGGATCAACAGCAGTTCGGGAAACTCCATCAGGAGCTTTTCGCAGGCCTGCAGGACAATCGCATCCTCGCCCGGATGGGTCAGCGCCGCCAGCCAAACGGGCCGGCCGCCGATCTGCGTATGAAGCTCCTGAATTTCGGCTTCCGCCACCTCCGGCACACTCGCGTCGAATTTCAGGTTGCCGGGTGTTTCCACCCTCTTGCAGCCAAGCCGGCGGAAGCGTTCCGCGTCGGCGGCGCTTTGCGCCAGCACCAGGTCCAGACACTCGAAGATATAGCGGGAAGCCCCCGGAAACCGGGACCAATTTCTGTGGGACCCGTCGGAAAGACGGCCGTTCAGCAAAATGAAAGGCACTTTCCGGGACCTCAACTCATCGAACTGGCACGGCCAGATCTCCGATTCAACGACCATGGCAAGGTCCGGAGACCAATGATCGAGAAACCGGGTCAGGGGGCCCGGTGCATCATAGGGAACGAACTGGTGAACCGCGCCTTGCGGAAGCCGCGATGCGGCAATTTCAGCCGCCGTGACGGTAACCGTCGTCAGCAGCACCCTTTGTCCCGAAGCGCACAAGGCCTCGATCAGCGGCAGGACAGACATGGTCTCGCCGACACTTGCCGCATGGATCCATGTGAGATGCCCGGAAGGGCGCTCGTGTTGCGGCCGGCCGAAACGTTCGCCTTTCCTTTGAGCGACCTCCTTGCCTGAGCGGCTGCGCCACCAGAAGAGAAGGTGGAACAGGGGCGTCAGGGCACGGGAAAGAGCCCGATAGGCACTGATGAGCAAGGGGCGACGCCCAGCCTGCATATCTCCCACTCCTTACCTCCAGCGCCTCAGTTCACACCCTAGGGTACGGACGTCTCAACCCTGCCGACAAGTTCATAGGCACGTGTGGTGACCGTATTGAGGCTGTCCTCTACCTGCTGACGGTAGACTTCCAGCTCCTCGTCCCCGGCCTCGGCCGGCACCCGGATCAACTCGCCCACGGCGATGCTGCCGCGCCCGAAAGGAAGGTTCACGCTCGCCTTGTCCCAGCTGTTGAGCTCGATGCTGCGGCTCGTTGCCACCGCCACAGGCAGGATCGGACAGCCGGAATGTTTCGCCAGTTGCACGATGCCGACGCCGGACTTACGCGCCGGGCCTTTGGGAATATCGGCGGTCATGGCAATCGTATACCCGTCCTTCAGAGCCCTCAGCGCTTCGATGAACCCGCGCATTCCGCCGCGCTTCCTGATCTGGCGGGCGTTTCTGCCGCCCGATGCCCGGATCAGGCCAAGCCCGAGTTTGCGGGCTGCGATGGCGTTGACCTCGCCGTCGGCGGATCGCGAAATCATCACCTTCGCCTGCCACTCCGCCGGCTTGGCAAAGGGCACCATGAAATGCTGGCCGTGCCACATGGCGACGATAACCGGCAGCTCCGGTTCCGTCTTGTCGTAGATCCCCGGCGGATCCAGAACAAAGCGGTTGGTGCGCCTGACCAGCTTCAGATAGGCAGCGAGCAAAGTGCCCACACCCGACAGGACCCAGGGATGGCGGCCAAGGCGTTTGATCATTTTTCTTATCGCCTGAAGAAGCGGCTGCTCAGTCGTCCGTTTCCGGATTGAGCAAGCGGTGCATGTGAACAATGAAATAACGCATGTGCGCGTTATCGACCGTGGACTGTGCCTTCGACTTCCAGGCCTTGTAGGCTTCGGCATAGTTCGGGTAGATGCCGACCACATCCAGGGCGTCCAGATCGCGGAAGGTCAGGCCTTCGGGCGACTCCAGTTCACCGCCGAACACGAGATGCAAAAGCTGCTTGGGCGTGTCTTTATCACTCATGAATTTCCTCGCTGTTCGTCAATCCGCAGCTCATTTGATCAGGACCCCGAGCGCGTCGCGCACAGGCCCGATCAGCGCTTGGGGAGCTGCGACCAGAGCCGGATGACCCGACTTCGCGCGGTTGTAAATCAGGTGCTGTCCGGACAGGTCGGTCAGATGGCCGCCTGCTTCCTGCACCAAAAGATCGGCCGCCGCAAGGTCCCAGTCGCTCGGCCCTCCCCGGGCCGCACCCACATCGACCCGTCCCGCCGCCACGATTGCAAGGCGGTAGGCGAGCGAGCGCATTATGTCGGCGCGGACGAACCCTGCCGCGATCACGTCCTCGTTGGCCACGATCGAATGAGGACCGGTCAAGCTGGCCCCCTCAATGTCTGCCTGTCCGGACACCGACATCCGCTGGCCGTTGAGCCAGGCTCCGCCGCCGCTACTTGCCAGAAACATTTCCTCGCGGAGCGGGCAGAAAACAGCGCCGGCGGTCGGCCGGCCATTTTCAACAACGGCAATCGACACCGTCCATTCGTTGCCGCCGGCAAGGAAAGCGCGTGTGCCGTCAATCGGGTCGACGATGAACACCCGTTCGCGATCGAGACGCTGCCGGTCGTCGGCGGTTTCCTCCGACAGCCATCCGTAACCCGGACGCGCGGTGCGCAGCTCTTCCGCCAGAAACCTGTCGACAGCAAGGTCCGCTTCCGAGACAGGTGACTTGTTGCCCTTGAACCAGGTTTCAGGGTCCCGCCCAAAATAGCTGAGCGCCAGTTCGCCGGCCTGCCGCGCTGCCGTTTCCAGCAAGCGCATGTCCGTCTCGGGAGCGGGATTGCCTTTGTCAGTTTCCGGCAAGAGCCATTCCTTCGATCATGATCGACGGTGTCGCTGTCGAGTAGCGGTTGTCCAGATCGCTGCCCGGCACCAGCCGCCTGAACATGTCGTTGAGATTGCCGGCAATGGTAATCTCGCTGACGGGCTCGACGATTTCGCCTTTTTCGAACCAGAACCCTGCCGCACCGCGGGAATAGTCGCCGGTCAGACCGTTGACGCCGTGACCGATGAGATCGGTGACCAGCAGTCCCTCCCCGGCTTCGGCCATAAGCTCCTCAAGGCTCTTGTCGCCCGGCATCAGTGTGATGTTGGTTCCGCCCGGAGATGTTCCACTGCCGCCGCGATGGGCCCGGCCGTTGGGCTTCAGGCCAAGCTCGCGCGCCGTCGCCCCATCCAGGAACCAGTGCTGCAGCACGCCGTCGCCAATCACGTCAAGGACCTCGGCCTTTGTGCCTTCGCCGTCGAAGGGGCGTGTTGCGGCCCCGCGGCGCTTGAACGGATCGTCGACCACCTGAATGCCAGAGGCGAAAATCTGCTCGCCCATCCTGTCCTTCAGAAAACTGGTCTTGCGCGCGATCGAGGCCCCGTTGATCGCCCCTGCCAGATGACCGAGAATGCTGCGGGCCGCCCGCGATTCATAAATGACGTTGGTGGTCCGGGTGGACAGCTTCTGCGGATTGAGACGCCGCACGGCTCTTTCGCCCGCTCTTCGGCCGACCTCCGCCGGCGATTCCAGATCTTCGAAATAGGTCCGGCTGTCGAAATCGTAATCGCGTTCCATGGCCGTGCCGTCGCCGGCAACCGCGGTCATGGACATGCCGTAGCGCGATGAGATGTAGGAGCCCTGGAAGCCGTGGCTGGTGGCCAGAACCACACCGCCCAAACGCCAGGACGCACCCGCGCCGCCGGATTTGCTGACCCCTGCAACGGCAAGACCGGCAGCTTCGGCTTCCAGCGCGATCTCGCTCAGGTCCTCGGCCGTCATCTCTTTGGTGTCGAGCAGATCCAGTACCGGAAAGTCCTTCACCAGCAGATCCGGATCCGCAAGGCCGGCATAGGGATCTTCCGGGGCCACCTTCGCCATGGCGACGGCACGTTCGGCAAGGCCTGCCGGATCATCCAGACGGTTGGCCGAAACCGCGGCGGTGCGTTTGCCGACGAAGACGCGCAGCGTGACGTCGTCGCCTTCCGCGCGCTCGGTTTCCTCAACCTTGCCCTCCCTGACGTCCACGCCCAGGGACACACCCGTGACCGCCACAGCGTCACAGGCATCCGCCCCGGCCTTGCGGGCCGCTTCCACCAGACGTGCAGCCCGTGACTGCAATTCGCTTTGATCAATCAGTTCCGACATCAGGTCCGCCTTTTTGCTCCGGCAGTTATTTACGCTTCGCACCGGCAGCCTGCAACCGCCGCAGCAGGTTCCCAACAGCCTGTGCCATTCCGGTTCCCTCCGAGAGGGATAATTCCGCCTGTCCCCACAGGACAATAACGCTATTCGGCCCGATCGGTTCAGGTTGCGCGTCACGTCAACCCATTCCAGTCAGTCCATTCCGGCACGACGCCGACGCTTGCGTGCCCGTCATCGGCTTGCCCCACCGAAAGCTCATCCATGAGTTGTGTTTATTGCTTTCTGCCACACATGTGAATCAGGCGTTACCTCTCCGCTTACATTCCAGTAACCCTCTTTAAAATCAGACTTTTTTAACCGTGTCTCTTAAGTGCTTCACGACCTTTCTGATCTACCTTCAAGCCATCAGAGACCAAAAGGTCCGGTGGAGAGTCATTTGAGACGTCAAACAGAAATACAGGAAACGGTAGCAACCGGGGGTGGCGCGCAAGCGATGCCGCATCCCGGTTGCCTGCCGGCCCACTTCCAGCAACGACTGGAATCAAGGCCGGGAACCGCTGCTCTTCCTGCAGATATAGTTCTTGATTGCGACAGGGCGATCATCAAGCGCCGGGTTGCCGGTGTTCCGGTCACCGTCGTCGTTCCGACACCCGGTTTCGACGGCGTCATGGTACGGATTGTCCCGGGGGCTGCTCCCGGGGACATCATGGCGGCGCTCATCCTGAAACATCCGGACAGCGCACTGTCGATCACACTTGCGGAAACCGAAACTTCGGACGAACTTGCCGCGCTCTGGAGCCGCTGGGCCCAGACGCTGAACCTGCCCATGCTGGTGTGTGACCTCGGCGGCAAGGTGAAACCGATCGACGCCTACAGCGCCAAACCTTCGGCAAATCCGGCTCCGCGCCGCAAGCTTCGCCTCCTGACAGGCCGCCGCCCGCGCTTTCTCAACAAGCGCCTGCCAGGGCGTCCGGCAGAGGTGATGGCTGTCCATGCAGACGAACGCGAGATCATCGCGCGGAACTGATGCGCCAAAAGACAGATCGGTTTATCGCCATGCATGAAGGGCTCCGCAGCGCGGGGCCTTTTTTAGTTTCCCGGCCCCTCACAACCACCCGATCAGCGCGTCCGCGCAGAACCCGGCAAAGAGGATCCAGCCGTAAGTGGTGTTGGAACGGAAGAGCTTCAGGCACTGGTCGCCGTCGTCGATGTCCAGAACGATGACCTGCCAGCCGAGATGGACGACACCGGCCACAATGCCCAGGAACGCGGCCGGGCCTGCGTCGGCGGCGGTGGCGGCCAGCATGAACAGTCCGGTGGCGGCAGCGTAGAGCACGATCAGAGCCGGTTTGGTGCGCGCGCCGAACAGCCGCGCCGTCGATCTGACACCGACCAGCGCGTCGTCCTCCTTGTCCTGATGGGCATAGATCGTGTCGTAGCCGATGGTCCAGCAGATGCCGCCGAGGTACAGCAGGACGGGCGCCCAGCCGAGCGATCCGAACACAGCCGCCCAGCCCATCAGCGCACCCCAGGAAAACGCGAAGCCGAGGAACAATTGCGGCCAGTTGGTGACGCGTTTCATGAACGGGTATATGGCGACGGGGATCAGCGAAGCGATACCGAGACCGATCGCAAAGCTGTTGAACTGCAGCAGGACGGCCAGTCCGACCAGACCTTGCAGCACGAGAAAGATCCTCGCCTGGTTTTTTGTCACCTGCCCGGCCGGTATCGGCCGGGAGCGCGTGCGCGCGACCTTGGTGTCGATGTCCACGTCGACAAGATCGTTATAGGTGCAGCCTGCACCGCGCATCGCCACGGCGCCGATCAGGAAAAGAACCAGATGCCACAGGTTCGGCCAGCCGTTGCCGGCGGCAATCGCCGCAAGGGCAGCGGACCACCAGCATGGCCAGAGCAGCAGCCACCAGCCGATAGGCCGTTCCCAGCGGGCCAGCCGCGCGTAGGGGCGCATGGCCGCCGGAAGCCGCGTGTCGACCCAATGCTGCTTCACCGCATCGGCAACCGGCCCTGTGTCCTTGGTTGAAAAAAACATCTTCCTGCCCATCCGAAATTCGCTGATCCGGCAGCCCTTCCGGCCGCCGTTTGTATTCATCGGCACTTTTACCTCTAGCAGAGGTGAATTTCGTTCCGCAAAGCGTCATAGTGCCCATATTGTGGCCGACAGATGGAGCACGTTGTGAAGCTTTCCGCAATTCTTACCTCAAAATTCGCTGTCACCGTGGCCGTCGCGCTGGCAGCCGTCCCGGCTGCAGCCTTCGCACAGAAACCTCCGCCTCCACCGGGTGGCAAGGCCCCTCCTCCGCGCGGGGTCCAGGGGCAGGACCTGAATGAAAGCACGATCAGGTCTCAGGGGGCGCACAAGATCCTTGGTGAGGTCTGGGTGGACAACTGGTTCACGCTCTACATCAACGGGGCGCCGCTTCTGGAGGACAGCGTCTCCATCCGTACGGAACGCTCCTTCAATGCGGAACGGTTCGATTTCAACGCCGATTTACCGATGACAATCGCATTCGAGTTCCGCGATTTCATGGAAAACAGCACCGGCCTTGAATATATCGGCACCCGCCGTCAGCAGATGGGCGACGGCGGCGCGATCGCCCAGTTCCATGACGCCGCCTCCGGCAGGCTTCTGGCTGCGACCGGATCCGATTGGCGCTGCCTGACGGTTCAGTCCGCACCGGCGGACCGGTCGTGTGAGAGCGACCGCAAGCCGGATGTTTCCAGTGCCAGTTGCGCGCAGACCGTAACGCCGACGCCGGACGGCTGGATGGCTCCGGATTTTGACGACAGCTCCTGGCCGGCGGCAACCGTGCACAGCACCGGGAATGTCAGTCCCAAGGGCGGCTATGACCGGATCACCTGGGACGGCAGCGCCAGATTGATCTGGGGGCCGGACCTGGAAAAGGACAATATCCTTTACTGCCGTGTGACCGTGGGCGGGTGATTGCCGCCGGATTTCCCGATCCCCGAATTGCAGCGCACCTGTCCGCGTGATAGACCCCGCGGCATCGAATTCGACAAGTCGCTGCGGGCAGCAAAACTCAGTGCGGCGTCACCCTGCTTTTGAGACTGGACACTCATGAAACTTCTCCTCATCGGATCCGGTGGCCGCGAACATTCCCTGGCCTGGGCGCTGGCGAAATCCCCAAGACTGATCAAGCTTTATGCCGCACCGGGCAATGCTGGCATCGCCCAGGTGGCGGAGCTCTGCGATCTGGATGTCTCGAACCATGAGGCGGTAATCGCGTTCTGCCGGGCAAAGGGGATCGACCTCGTGGTGGTCGGGCCGGAAGCGCCGCTGGTGGCCGGCCTGGTGGACGATCTGGAAGCGGCCGGACTGAAGGCTTTCGGTCCGAGCAGGGCGGCAGCGCAGCTCGAAGGCTCCAAGGCTTTCACCAAAGGTGTCTGCGACGAAGCCGGCATTCCGACCGCCGGCTACGGCCGCTTCGACACGTGCGACGCAGCCCTTGCCTATGTCCGGGAAAAAGGCGCGCCCATCGTCGTCAAGGCCGACGGGCTTGCCGCAGGCAAGGGCGTTGTCGTCGCCATGACCTTGCAGGAAGCCGAGGGCGCGGTGACGGCGTGTTTTGAAGGCTCGTTCGGTGAGGCCGGGGCGGAAGTCGTCATCGAGGAATTCCTGCAGGGCGAGGAAGCCAGCTTTTTTGTGCTTTCGGACGGCACTCACGCCCTGCCGCTGGCAACCGCACAGGATCACAAACGCGCCTTCGACGGCGACGAGGGCCCGAACACCGGCGGCATGGGCGCCTATTCCCCGGCCCCCGTCCTGACCGACCCGCTGATCGCGGACGTCATGAAGACGATCATCGAACCAACAATCGCGACGCTGGCCGGACGCGGCACGCCGTTCAAGGGCGTGCTTTACGCGGGTCTGATGATGACCGGAGACGGTCCGAAACTCATCGAATACAACACCCGCTTCGGCGACCCGGAGTGCCAGGTGCTGATGATGCGGCTGAAAAGCGACCTGCTGGACCTGATCCTTGCCAGCGTCGACGGAACGCTGGCGACAGCTTCCGCGCAATGGCGCGACGAAGCCGCGATCTGCGTCGTGATGGCGGCCGATGGCTATCCGGGAAGTTACCAAAAGGGCACGGAAATCCATGGCCTGGAGCCTCTTTCCACCGACAGGCTGGAAGTCTTTCATGCCGGGACCAAACAGGACGGTGAACGGCTGCTTGCCAATGGCGGCCGGGTTCTGAACGTGACCGCACTCGGATCCAGCGTCCTTGAGGCACAGCAAACCGCCTATGAAGCGATCTCGAAGATCGACTGGCCGGAAGGCTTCTGCCGGTCCGATATCGGCTGGCGGGCGATCGAGCGCGAGAACAACAGCTAGCGCACCTTCGGCACGAAGCTTTCATCGGAATGGAAAAAGATCTAGTTTTCCCTTGAAGCCGCGGCGGGGAGAAGGGCTTGAAAAGTAATTTGCCGGATATGTTCCCGGGATTTGACAGCGTCAACGTGGAGACCGCGAGCGTCCGGCTGTTTTGCCGCGTCGGCGGTTCCGGTCCCCCGCTTCTGCTATTGCACGGTTATCCGCAATCCCATGTCATCTGGCACAAGATCGCACCGCGCCTCGCTGAACGCTTCACGCTTGTCCTGCCCGACCTGCCCGGCTACGGCAGTTCCTCCGTTCCGCCCCTCAGCGACGATCACGCGGCCTATTCCAAGCGCGCTATGGCCGAGGCCGTCACCGAGATGATGCAGGCGCTCGGACACAGCCGTTTCCTTCTTGCCGGGCACGACCGCGGCGGACGGGTGGCCTACCGCCTGGCGCTGGACAGGCCGGAAGCTGTCGAACGACTCGCAGTGCTCGATATCCTGCCGACATCCGATTACTGGGACAGGATGGACCGGCAATTCGGGCTGAAGATATATCACTGGATGTTCCTGGCGCAGCCGGCCCCTTTCCCCGAAAAGCTCATCGCGGCATCTCCCATCAGGTTTCTGGAACATACCCTGGCGAGCTGGACGGGCGACAAGACCCTGTCCGGTTTTTCAGAAGAGGCGCTTGCCCACAATCGTGACTGGTTCTGCCAACCCGACCGGGTTTCCGCCACTTGCGAGGACTACCGCGCAGGAGCGACAGTCGATTATCAGCACGACAGGGCGGATCAGGAAGCAGGCAACCGGATCCACATGCCCCTGCTCGCCCTTTGGGGGGAAAAGGGAATTGCGAACAGTGTGGAGGATCCCCTGGCGATCTGGCGGACATGGTGCCCAGAAGCAGAAGGGGCGGCTCTGCCCTGCGGACACTTTCTCCCTGAAGAAGCTCCTGATCGAACTTGTCAGGCATTGCTGGATTTCTTCACAACCAGATCATGAAATTACCTAAAGTTACTCCTGTTTATACACATCATTCAATTTGATGATTTGCTTTACTGGAGAATATTTCTAATAATTTTCAATAATATAATCTTTCATATTATTCTTCTTTAAGACACCTGTTCAAAACAATTTAACCATTCGGGCCTATTGAGAAAAATGGCATTGGCTTTTTGCGCCATTCTGCTGCGTTGGGGTGGGACGTGACGCAGCGGAGAAACTGGCCGAACGGTGCGCAGCGCAAGTTGCTCAGGGGCATGGTATTTCAAGTGGGTAAACTGGACACAGGTGACGGACAAGGCACGCGGGGAAGAGGGCATCGCCTTCGGGGCGTCAGCGCGCGTCTGGACCAGATTCTTGCCCAGTGGTGTTGCGGTGAAGATGTTCAATTCGAAAAACCGCTCAGAACAATCTTTCTGTCGATCTTCGCGCTCACCGTCGCCCTCCTGACCATTCAGAACATCGTTTCCGCCTACCGGAGCATGAACGAACCGCAGGAACAGCTCGTGCGGACCGTTGAAAGGCTGCTGATCCGGCAGAAGGCGCTTGGCACCGAGACGCTCGACCAGACCGTCAGCACCATCGGAGCGGACAGCGCGCTGCAGATGGCCATCCGGGAGAAGGATTCTTCCGAAATCAGAAAAATCGCCGCCGGCGTTTTTGCCCGGAAGCCGGATGGGCTGCATATTGCCGAATTCACGATTTACGGCGCAGATCAAAAGCTCATATTCCGGGCACTGGACCCGAACGACACCGGCGATCGCCATGGCCCCCACCCTGCCAGTCGCAATGTTTCGTTTCAGTCCGATCTGAGTGCTAACCTGTCGCGCCGGACCAGCGGCATCGAACTCGGGCCGGACGCCGAAGCCGTCGTCAGCGTCTTTCGTCCCTGGACTTCCGACGGCAAGCTGCTTGGTTACCTCAAGCTTGCAATCGATATCGAGAGCGCACTGGCCTTCACGAGTTCCGCTGTTGATGCGCAGATCGTCAAGGTTGCGGAGACGGGGCAAAGCCACGGCCTCAGCGGCCGCAGCTTCCATTACACGAATATCGGTGGTCCGGTGCCGGGTGGATTCGATATCGCTTCCATCGCCGGCCCCAACGGGTTCGACGGTCTCAACAAGATCCTGTTGCACGAGAACAGGATCTTCGTGTTGCGGGATCTGCCCATACCGGTGACCGGAACGAACCGTCCCGTCAATCTCGCCCTGGTCAAGGATGTTACCCGCAACGTCTGGGCCTTCGCACAGGAGACGCTGTTTTCACTCATGGCGGGCATCGGCTTGGCGCTGGTATCGTGGACCGTCATCCATCGTTTGCTGTCCAGGCTGCAGTCCTCCGTTCAGATGACGACGTCACGGCTGGAAGCGGAGGTCCGGGAAAATACAAGAAAGCTGGAACACAGCGCCTTTCAGTTGACGGAAGCCCAGCGGATTGCCGGCGTCGGCAGCTGGGAAAGGGACGTGGCGACCAATGAGGTTCTCGGGTCTGAAGAATTCTACCGGATCATGGAGATCCCCAAGGACCTGCCGGTAGATGTAATTCAGGACAACATCTTCTCACAGGTGCCGGAAAAGGAACTCATCGCCGTACAGGCAATCGTCGACACAGCGATGGCCGTTTGCGGAGAATTCGACTTCAAGCACAATCTTGTCCAGAGGGACGGCAAGGTCCGGTTCGTGCACGTGCGCGGCTACGTTCTGGCCGGTCCGGACGGCAAGGCTGCCAAGGTTTTCGGAACCGTTCACGATATTACCGAACGGCGTCTGGCGGAACGGCGGAACAATCTACTGGCGAACATCCTGGAGTCCTCGCTGAACGAGATCTTCATCCTCAACCCGCAGACCTTTCTCATCGAGTACGCCAACAAATGTGCGCTCAACAACCTCGGCTACGATCTTGCGGACCTCAAGTCCCGGCATATCTGGGATATCAATCCGGTTTATGATGCGGAGTCCGTCCGCAGGGATGTGACGCCTCTTTTGAACGGCTCCCGGGACAGCCTTACCGTGGAGAGCCTTCACAAACGCAAGGACGGGTCGGAATATCCGGTCGATCTTCGAGTCCAGTTGCTGAAGGACGATGACAGGGACCTGTTTGTCGCCATCGCCAATGACGTTTCCGAACGCGTGCAACGGGAAAACGAGACCCGCGAGGCAAAGGTCCGCGCGGAACGCCTGGCCTATTTCGATCCGCTGACCAAGCTGTCGAACCGTGCCGGGTGTCAGCGCGACGCGAAATCCCGCTTCTCCCGTTCCGACAGACCTGCGTTTCTGGTTCATGTGGACATGGACAGCTTCAAGCGGGTCAACGACACGCTGGGCCATCTTGCCGGGGATCATTGCCTGGAGGAAACCGGCCGCCGGTTGCGGCAGGTCTGCCGCGGGCTCGGCACCGCCTATCGCTGGGGCGGCGACGAATTCGTCATTCTGGCGAACAGCAGCACCTCGGATCCGAATGAATTGTGCGAACGCGCCCGCCGGCTCATGCGCGCACCGATGGAATTCAGCGGCACGCGGTTCTGGCCGACAGTCAGCATGGGTATCGCCCTGTGCCCGGAGGATGGAGACGACTTCGACACGCTGCTGGTGAACGCGGATCTCGCACTCTACCAGTCGAAGGAAAAGGGCAAGGACCGCTACACCTTCTTCAGGTCGGACATGAAAACCGACAGCGAGACCGAGGCAAGAATCGAGCTGGAGCTTCACGACGCCGTCAAGAACGATCAGTTCGTGCTGTTCTTCCAGCCCCAGGTCAATCTCAGGTCCCAGTCGATCACCGGTGTCGAGGCACTGGTCCGCTGGGAACATCCCGAACGCGGACTGCTGTCTCCGGCCGAATTTCTCCCGGTGGTCGAAAAGACCAGCCTCGCTCCTGTTCTGGGCAAGATCGTCATTGACACGGCGCTGGCTGCGGCACGGCACTGGCTGGATGCAAGTCTCGACTTCGGACGGGTGTCGATAAACATCTCCCCTTCCCATCTGGCTTCCGGCCTGCTCTCGGAGCACTTCAAGGAAGCCATGGCGAAATATAATATCGGGCCCGAGAGGATCACAGCCGAAGTTCTGGAATCCGTCTTCCTGAGCGACGACCGGTCTGGGCACCTTGCGGCACTCGAGGAGCTTTACGATCTCGGCGTTCACATCGAGCTGGATGACTTCGGAACCGGTTATGCATCCTTGACCCATGTTGCCGACCTGCCGATCAACGGACTGAAGATCGACAAATCCTTCACCAACCAGATGCTCCAGGACCCGAAAAAGGAAGCTGTTGTGAACCAGCTCATCCATCTTGCACGGTCCCTGAACATCGGGATCGTCTGCGAGGGGGTGGAAACGGAAGCACAGTATGACCGTCTGCGGATGATGGGCGATTTTTCGATCCAGGGATATCTGATCGCCAGACCGATGACGTTCGACCGCGTGACGGATTGGATGACCGAATCCGCCGACGACCTTTATTACGTCATCTGACGGTTCCGGACCTTCGGCGCGTTCTGTTTGACGTCCGGACCATGCACCGGCGATAAGAGGTCTGGTCCGGGTTCATGCAGCCCTTGCGCAGCCCCGGCCCCTAAACTCTGAACACCAGCAGCCGGAAACTGACGTAATGTCCAGTCTTGCTTCTTCCCCCCGGATCGGCCTCGCCCTTGGCGGCGGCGGCGCCCGGGGGCTTGCCCACATACCGGTGCTTGAGGCCCTCGACGAGCTTGGCGTGAAGCCCGCCCAGATCGCGGGCACCTCCATTGGCGCCATCATGGGCGCGGCCTATGCCAGCGGGCTCAGCGGCAGGGAAATCCGGCAGATGACGCTGGAGATCTTCGCCGACAGCAACAGTGTGCTGTCACGCCTGTGGAAACTCAGGCCCAGACGGTTTGCCGACATGCTCCGCCCCGGCCCGGTTCAATTCGATCCGCAGCGTGTGCTGGAAGTCTTCATTTCGGATTATCTGCCGGACCGGTTCGAGGACCTTCAGATCCCGCTTCGCCTGCTCGCGACCGACTTCTACGGCTGTCAGGAGGTCGATTTCGAATCGGGTCCTCTGCTGCCTGCCCTGGCTGCATCCATCGCGATTCCCGCAATTTTCCGGCCCGTCAAGCTGAACGGCCAGATTCTGATTGATGGCGGCGTCGTTAATCCACTGCCGTTTGACGGCTTGCGGACCAATTGTGACATAGTCATTGCTGTCGATGTGGTCGGCGCTCCGGTTCCGCGAACCGACAAGAGCGAAATCAGCATGCTGGACTCGCTGTTCGGCGCTTCGCAGATCCTGATGCAGACGATAACAAACCAGAAACTCAAGGTGGATCAACCGGATATCCTGATCCGGCCGCCACACGACACCATCCGTGTTCTCGATTTCATGAAAGCAGAGCGCATTCTCAAATCAGCCGAGTCGTTAAAGGAGACGACGAAAGAACAGCTCGAAATATTGATAAAAAAACCAAGCTTAGTTACTTAGAGGCAACATTCGTACAATCCACGAGATAAATGCTTTTTATTGGATCCGAGACCCCGTTTAACAAAGCATTAACACAAACAATAAATACTTTTCCTATTCTATTAGGAGAAGGCTATGCAGCCAACGGGATCAACGGATTTGGATAACTGCCCGGTATCGGACGATTTGCTGAAGCGGCTGCTCGACGCCACGTTCAACGCGGTGACGGATGTCGGCAACCAGCTACCGGACAGCCAGCGCGCGGCATTGGCCATCTATTGTTACCGGCGCGCTCATTTCCGCAAGCTCGGGCTGTCGCTTGCCGCACTCTGCAGCCGGCACTCCCTTGTGATGGAAGCCGGACATGCCGGCGAGCTGATCCATTTGCAGGCAGTTGCCGCCGGTACGGAAACAGAAAGCCGCTTCAACGACGCCGCAAGAGGGGGCAAGGTCCAGGTCAGCCTCCGAAGCGTATAACGAACATCCGATCAGGGGCTGGTCCTTCCTCCCACCCGCCCCCAACTCAGGCAACCGTCTTCACAGCCTCCCTGTGAAAGCCGGTTGCCTTTTTCTTTGTCCGTTTGGTTCCCTGACGAGCCGTTTGCCTGCCTTGGCGGCTTAGGGTGTGGCCTAATATCAACCTCGAAGTTACTTGCCCCAGGAAATCCGCCCGCTACACTTAAAGGGACACACTGACCTTCGGATGGTGACCCATGGCTTCAGCTGTTCTTGAACGTATTGTACCTGACCGGCATCTGCGACGTCTGACGCGGCTGGCAGCCTGCCTCTTCACGATCTTGGCCGGCCTGGTGCTGCCGGGACCTGCCTACGCCGTCTGCCAGCTGATTGCGGACGCGCCCTACAGGAGCCCGGCGCCTGGAGAAGCCCGCGTGTGGCAAGCAGCCCTTGCAGCCGACGAAGTGCAGATCCGGTACATCGGCCATTCCACCTTTGAGCTGGAAACGCCGATGGGCGTCCGGATCGCGACGGACTACAACGACAGCATCCGGCCGTTTCTGCCGCCGACCGTTGCGACCATGAACGGTGCCCACAGCACGCATTATGCGATCAATCCGTCACCCGACATCGAACATCTTCTCTACGGCTGGAACCCGCAGGGCGGTCCGATAGACCATGACCTGACCGTCCAGGATGTCCGCATCCGCAATATCCAGACCAACATTCGCGGCTGGGACGGAGAGAGCCGGCGGCTCGGCAATTCGATTTTCATCTTCGAGGTGGCGGATCTGTGCATTGCCCATCTGGGTCATCTGCATCACAGGCTGACCCAGGAGGACCTGACACGGCTCGGGCAGATCGACATCGTCTTTGCCGCTATCGACAATTCCTCGACGCTACGACTGGAAAGCCTGATGGAGGTTCTTGAAAGCGTCGGCCCGGCGATGGTGATCCCGATGCATTTTCATTTTGCCGGCGCCCTGCAGAGCTTCACGGGCCGGGCAACAGAGGCCGGTTACGAAATCGTCCGGGCCGACACTCCAAAGCTGATCGTCAGCCGTGCAGGACTGCCTATACGCAAGACCGTCTATATCATGATGCCGGGCGGCGCCTGATACCAACTTCTACAAACAAGAACCTGTTTGATTACATTCCCGGACTGTAGCCAAGAAAAACCACCTGGCTGTCACCGGCCTGCCGCCGGTCGCGTTCGGTGAAGCCTTCGGGGATCTCGATCGCGGCGGACGCACGCTCTTCCAGAACGCATATGGCGCCCGGCTTTAGCCAACCACCGGCCGCGGCCGAGGCAAGGGCCTTTTCGCCAAGCCCCTTGTCATAGGGAGGATCGGCGAACAGCAGATCGAACGGTTCGATGTTACCGGCACTGCCGAGGCGGACGGCGTCACGGCGGAAAATCTTCGCAGCGCCGTTCAGGCCGAGGTTTTCCATATTGGCACGGATCACGCCGCGCGCCTGCGTGCCCTCCTCAATGAAGGTGCAATGACGCGCGCCGCGGCTGATCGCCTCGAAGCCAAGCGCGCCGGTGCCGGCAAAAAGATCCAGAACCCGGATGCCGTCAAGCTCGACGTCGAGACCGTGGGCGAGAATGTTGAAGATCGTTTCGCGCAGCCGGTCGCTTGTCGGGCGGGTCGCCTGCGATTTCGGCGCGGCAAGTGCCGCGCCCTTGAAACGTCCGGCGACAATTCTCACGAACGGCCCCCACCCCTCGGTCCCCTGCCGCCTTTCGGCGGGCCGCTGCGGGCACGTTTTTCAGCTTCGCTGCGGCTTTCCTGATGCTTGTCTTCCACCAGGCCATCGTCACCCCAGATCTTGCGCTGCGGTGCATTGAAGCGTTGCTCGCCGAAGTCCTTGCGGGGTTTGGCGTCCGACGTCATGCGGAAACGGCTACGCGGCGAAACCTTTTCCTTTTTCGGCCCGGACGGCTTGCGGTTGCCGGGCTTGCGATCCTTATCCCGATCAGCACCGGCAGCGTCCGACCGCTTCGACTTCGTTGCCTTGTGGCGATCGGTCACGGACTTGCCCTCGCGGGCCGTCATCCATTTGCCCTGCCCGCCCTCGCGGCGCTCGCCCGACTGCCCTTCGCCGGAGCGGCCGGATTTTTGGCGGGGTCCGGAGGCTTTCTTCTCCGCTTCCGGCTTGGGCGTATGGTAGAGCGGCGCATCGAAATCCGCACCGGCTTCTTCCGCCAGAGTGTCGCCAAGCTGGTCGCGCAGGACCCGACCCCGGATCTCGCGAACATCGCCTTCCGGAAGGTCCATCAACTGGAACGGACCGTAGGACAGGCGGATCAGACGGTTCACTGTCAGGCCGAGATGCTCCAGAACCCGTTTGACTTCGCGGTTCTTGCCTTCGCGCAGCCCCACGGTCATCCAGCTGTTGCCGCCCTGCTCCTTGTCCAGCGTCGCCTCGATGGCGCCGTAGAGAGCCCCCTCGATGGCAATGCCATCCTTCAATCCGTCCAGATCGGCCTGCGTCACCTTGCCGAAGGCGCGTACCCGGTAGCGCCGCAGCCAGCCGGTCGACGGCAGCTCCAGCACGCGCGCCAACCCGCCGTCATTGGTCAGGAGCAGCAAACCTTCCGTGTTGATGTCGAGACGGCCGACGGTCAGCACACGCGGCAGTTCCGCCGGCAGTCTGTCGAAAACCGTGGGCCGGCCTTCGGGGTCCTTGTTGGTCGTCACGAGGCCGCGCGGCTTGTGATAAAGCCAAAGGCGCGTGCGCTCCCGTGTCGGCAACAGTTTTCCGTCCACGACCACCTTGTCGTTCGGGGTCACCGTGATCGCAGGCGTCGTCAGCGCCTTGCCGTTCAGTTCGACCCTGCCGTTCTCGATCCAGGTTTCCGCCTCCCGGCGGGAACACAGACCGGCGCGCGCCATGACCTTGGCGATCCGTTCGCCGCGGTCCGCGGCATCACCGGAGACACGGGGGGCGACTACCGGCACCGCTTTCGGCACATTTTTCGGCGCATCTTTGGCTGCCGGGCGGCGTTTTTCCGATGCGCGCTTGTCGCGCCCCTGACCTTTTGCTGCGGCCGGGCGCCTGGGGGGTGTTTTTCTTGTCGTCATGCGCGCGTCATAGCAGAGCTTGGGCCTTTCGGAAATCGCTTGTTTTAAGCAATGGTCAAGATGGAGCATTTTCCGACCCGGAACCTGCCCGTTATCCGGGCCAAAATTTCGCAACCGGGGCTGACGGAGCGCATAATTCCAACTAGGGTGTAAACTCATAAATAAAGACGAAATGGCATCGGAAATGGGAAATCCCGTCAGGAAGCTTGCGCGGAGCGGACTTCATGCCCGGTCAAGCACGCTGACGACACGGGGTGAAACCATTTCATCTTCATTTATGAGTCCATACCGTAAACAAATTCATATGACCCCGATTGCCTCCATCAGAACCGAAAACTCATGACCGGCGCGCAAACCGATGAGCGCCAGAGGTCCTTCATGGACCTGGCCCTGGGCGAGGCGGAAAAGGCTGCCGCCAGGGGTGAAGTGCCTGTCGGAGCTGTTGTCGTTCAGGGGGACAGAGTCCTTGCCCGGGACGGCAACCGGACGCTTGAGCTCAACGATCCGACCGCCCATGCGGAAATCCTGGTCCTGCGCGCAGCCTGCGCCGAGCTTGGATCCCAGCGCCTGCCGGATTGCGATCTCTACGTGACGCTTGAACCATGCCCGATGTGTGCAGGGGCGATTTCCTTCGCGCGCATCCGGCGTCTTTATTACGGCGCCGGCGATGAAAAAGGCGGGGCCGTCGATCACGGCACCAGATTCTTCAGTCAGCCGACCTGCCATCACGCCCCGGACGTTTATGCGGGGATCGGCGAAACCCGCTCCGGTGTTTTGTTGAAAACATTCTTTCAGGCAAAGCGACAACCCCGATAGGCCTTCACCCGGACTTGCACACGTGCATGACGCAGCGTTAAGTTTCCTCGTGACACATAAGCAACACAGTGAATCAAACGTCCTGCCCGACGACATTTGTGACCGGTGCGCTATCCAAATCGCCCTATACGGACCCATGTTTCCAGGTGAGGATCAAGTCCGCATTCTTTTCGGAGTATCAAATGACTCGTATTGCTGTTCTTGGCGCACTCGCCGGTTTCGTGGCGGCGGCCAACCCGGCTCAGGCTGCTGATCTGCCAGTAGCTCCGGAGCCTGTCGATTATGTCCGCATCTGCGATGCCTATGGCGCCCGCTTCTACTACATCCCCGGCACCGAAACCTGCCTGCGCGTCGGCGGCCGCGTTCGCTTCGACACACGTTTCAGAAACTTCGGCGAAGCTGAAAACTCCTGGGGTGACCGCGATTCCGACGCCATTCAGCTGCGTTCGCGCGGTTACCTCTACCTCGATTCCCGCACCGCGACCGAATACGGCACGCTGCGCACCTTTATCGAGATGTATGGCACGGCCACCAACGACGACAACTCGTCCTTCACGGTGGACAAGGCCTATATCCAGTGGGGCGGTCTGCTGGCCGGCCGGAATGGCTCGAACTTCGACTTCTTCACCGGCTATGCGTTTAACGCACAGATCGAGAGCTACAGCGACCAGAAGGTCAATCAGGCTGCCTATACGTTCGCTTTCGGTCACGGTTTCAATGCAACAGTCGCAATCGAGGACCGCTCGTCGCGCGAGACCAGCATCGGCCTGAACGGCGGCACGGAAGACTACGGCGGCACACGCATGCCGGACTTCGTTGCCGCGGTCGGCCTCACGCAGGGTTGGGGCGCAGCCCAGGTCATGGGCGCACTGCATCAGGTCTATCCGGATGGAACCTATAACGGCGTCACTGGCGGCGGCGGTGATGAACTCGGCTGGGCCGTCGGCGGCGG
Source organism: uncultured Roseibium sp. (assembly GCF_947496995.1). Taxonomy (GTDB): domain Bacteria; phylum Pseudomonadota; class Alphaproteobacteria; order Rhizobiales; family Stappiaceae; genus Roseibium. Next base: position 1,146,648 of record NZ_CANMFD010000001.1, on the reverse strand, counting down.
CGTGGAATTCAAGTTCAGCGGCCTGGCCAATGGCGGCAGCATTGCCGTTCAGGGTGTTTATACGGACGGTGCCGGCGGCTATGGCTCAACCGGATGGAACAGCCGGATCACCGATGCCGTCTTCACAGGAACGGGGACCGACACCACCAAGACCTGGAATGTCTTCGGCGGCGTCAACCTGGGCCTGACCGACACCATCGAAGCCAATCTCGAAGGTGGCTACCACAGTGTGGAAGGCGGCACCAACGCCTATGATTTCACTCAGTGGGATGCGACAGCCAACGTGGTCTGGGAACCGGTTTCCGGCTTCGTCATGGGTCCGGAACTGCAGTACCGCGACCTGGACTTCAGCCAGTCGTCCGGCCTCGACGATACCTACGAACTCTACGGGACCTTCCGCGTCCAGCGGACGTTCTGAGCTTTCGCGATTTCTCAATACAAGAGCCCCGGGCCCAGCGGTCCGGGGTTCTTAATGACTGGTGTGGCACCGCAGCAGCGGCGTCAGTATGCCCGGCCCTCTCAACAACAAGTGGCCATCACTGCATCTGCCGCCAGGTTTCCAGAACGGCGGGCCACAGACCGTTGCCCCACAGGTTTCCATGACCGGCCCCTTCAACGATGAAGAGGCGTTTCGGATCAGTGGCCCGTTCGAACAATCGTTTGCCGTGCTCGACGGAAATGAGCCCATCATTCGTGCCATGAACGATCAACAGCGGCGCGGCAACGTTTTCTATGCGCTCGCGTGTCGGCATGGGGTCCTTCATCAAAAGGCTCACCGGCAGCCAGGAATAGTTCTCATACGCCAGATCGACGAGCGCCGTGTAAGGCGCCTCCAGCACCAGAAGTCTGGCCTTCGGGCGCTGTTCGGCGACCGCTGTCGCGACACCGGTTCCCAGGCTTTCACCGTGAAGCACGATTGGCGCACCCGAGGCCGACAGCCGGTCGAAGTGCTCCAGCCCATCTGATACGAACGCTGCTTCCGATGGACTTCCCTCACTGCCCGCATAGCCCCGGTAGCTGGGCGCATAGAGCCCGAAGCCGCTGTCGAGGATCTGTCTGAAACGCTCCCACCTGGTTGAAACATTGCCGGAATTTCCGTGAAAATAGAGCACTGTCGGTGCGCCTTCGCGTGCCGGTTCCGCGCTCCAGACGGCCACTTTCGTCCCGTCTGCCATTGCGACCGTTTCAACGGCAACGGTTTCCAGCCCTTTTTCCGCAGGTGCGGAAAGATCACCGGAAGGTACGAAAACAAAGCTGCGCTGATTGAGATACATGTATCCGGCGGCCATCACGTAGGCGATGGCGAGGATGACCGCCAATCTGGCAAGGGCCTTCCACACACGCCTGCTTCGTTTTTCAGACGATGCGTCTGCCAACATCCCGGTCTCCTGATAATGATCGTCCGGCAATCCTACGGCGCAAAATCCGCAGCCGATCACGCCGAACTTTACTTTCGTCCGAACAGCTTCTCGATGTCCGTCAGTTTCAGTTCCACCCATGTGGGTCGTCCGTGGTTGCACTGGCCGGAAAGCGGGGTCGCCTCCATATCCCGCAGCAGGGCATCCATTTCCTCCGGGCGCATGCGGCGGCCGGCGCGCACCGATCCGTGGCAGGCCATGGTGGCGGCAACATGATCCAGCTTTTCCTTCAGGCCATCGGCCGTATCCCACTCGGCAAGCTCGTCAGCCAGATTGCGAACCATCCCCTGGATATCCATGTCGCCCAGGATCGCGGGTGTCTCCCTGACGGCGATCGCGCCCGGACCGAAAGCTTCCAGACTAAGCCCGACCTTCTCCAGATCCTCGGCCCGCTCCGCCAGCCGGGCGGCGTCTTCTTCCGGCAACTCCACGATTTCAGGAATAAGGAGGATCTGCCGGGCGACCTCCTTCTTCGCCAGCGCTTCCTTCAGGCGCTCGTAGACGAGCCGTTCGTGCGCCGCATGCTGGTCGACGATGACAACCCCGTCACCGGTCTGGGCGATGATATATGTTTCATGCACCTGGGCACGCGCCGCACCTAGCGGTAGCCGGGTTTTTTCGCTTTCGACCGGAACCTCATGCGCGCGGGCATCCGCCGATGGTGCGCCAAAGGCGTCGAACCCGCCGGGGCCCGCGAAGCGTTCCTGAGGCTGTTCGGCAAATCCTGACACAGAGGCGACCGCGGCGTCGACCGGACGGAAAACCTCCGGGTCCCAACGCGGGGTAGCGGCGGGTCGCCCGTATGCGGCGCCCGGCCCGCTTCCCGGCGCATGTGTCCGCAGAGCATCGAGTGCAACGGCGGCATTCGACGTGGACGAACGGTGCCCGGCCTGAACAAGACTGTGCTTGATGGATCCCACCAGCAGTCCGCGCACAAGCTGGGAATCCCGGAAGCGGACATCCGCCTTGGCAGGGTGCACGTTCACATCCACCTGCACCGGATCGAGGTCCAGGAACAGCACGACCACCGGATGCCGGTCGCGCGCCAGAACATCGGCATAGGCGCCCCGCAGACCGGACAAAAGCAGCTTGTCCTTCACGGGGCGGCCGTTGACATAGAAGAACTGATGCTGGGCATTGCCGCGATGGTGGGTCGGCAGGCCGGCGAAGCCGGTCAGGCGAATCCCTTCGCGCTCTGCGTCGATATCCATGGCGTTGTCGACGAAATCCTGCCCGAGGATCTGCGCGATCCGCGCCAGATGCGGCTCGCCGCCGCGGGCCGCCGGCCAGTTGAGCGTCTGGCGGTCGGCACCGGACAGCGCAAATCCTATCTGCGGATAAGCAAGGGCGATGCGCTTGACGATTTCGGTGATCGCGGAGGCTTCGGCCCGGTCAGATTTCAGGAATTTCAATCTCGCGGGCGTTGCAAAGAATAGGTCCCGGACCTCAACCTGCGTGCCCCTGGTGCGCGCGGCAGGGGTGACCGGCTGTTGCCTGCCGCCTTCTACGGCAATCGCCCAGGCGTGGTCTTCCTCCCGGTGACGGGTCTGGATGGCCAGACGCGCCACCGACCCGATGGAGGGCAGCGCTTCGCCGCGAAAGCCGAGCGTGCGGATGTCGAAAAGGTCGTCGTCGGAGATTTTCGAAGTGCAATGGCGCCGGATCGCCAGATTCAGGTCGTCCCGACGCATGCCTTCGCCATCGTCCGACACCCGCATCAGGGTCTTGCCCCCGGCAGCGGTGACGATTTCGATGTTCGACGCCCCGGCATCCACGGCGTTTTCAACCAGTTCCTTGATCACGCTGGCGGGACGCTCGATCACCTCGCCGGCGGCAATCTGGTTGATCACCTGTTCGCCAAGTTGCCTGACCTGCATGAAACTCTCTCTACTCGGTTTCGCACTGCGGCATGTTCCTATATGGTCCGCGCCGAGTTTGCTTCGATTCTTTGCAAAGCTTATCAGACCTTTCGTGATCCGGGTGACCCTCCATGACCGCTTCTGCACCACTACTGACTGACGGGCTTCGCGCCCTCGCGCCCTCTTACAAGGGCATCTTATGTGATGTCTGGGGCGTTCTGCACAATGGTGTGACGGCCTTCGAGGAGGCACACAAGGCCCTTCAGACCTACCGCGAGGAAACCGGCGGCAAGGTCGTGCTGATCACCAACGCGCCGCGGCCGGCCAAGCAGGTGGGCGAGATGCTCGCTTCCATGGGTGTCCCGGAGCAGACCTATGACAGCATCATCTCCTCCGGGGACGTTACCAGGGATGTTCTGATTGCACAGGGCCGCAAGACCCTGTTGCATATCGGTCCGGACCGGGACCAGCCGCTATACCGGGACCTTGAGGCGACCTTCACTTCCAACGACGAAGAAGCCGAGGCGATCAGCTGCACGGGTCTGGCCGACGACGAGACCGAAACGCCCGACGACTACCGCGATCGCCTGCAGAAACTGGCCGACCGCAAACTGCCCATGATCTGCGCCAATCCGGACATCGTCGTGGAACGCGGCGACCGGCTGGTCTGGTGCGCGGGCGCCCTGGCGCGTCTTTACGAGGATCTGGGCGGCGAGGTCACCATTCTGGGCAAGCCGCATGCACCGATCTACCAGGCAGCCATGAAGCGTTTCGAGACGCTCGGGGTGGAAAATATCCGCAAGGAGGACGTGCTGGCGATCGGCGACGGCCTGCCGACGGATATCCGCGGCGCTGTGTCCCAGGATATCGATGTCCTGTTCATCACAGCCGGCATCCACGCGTCAGACTTCGGCCCGAGCGACTTTCCGGAGGAGCATCTGATCCGCAGCCGCCTGACCGAGGAAGGACTGCGCGCCCGCGCCGTCCTGCCGCGTCTGCAGTGGTGACCAGACATGAAAAAGGCTGCCTCGGCAGCCTTTGAAACTTGAGAATTTTATCGGACCGGGGTTCAGTCGAAAAGCTTGTCGATATCGGACTGCGCGTCTCCGAGCAGGGCGTCGATATCGTCCTGGGAAACTCCTTCGCCGACATGCTGCGGTCCGTGCAGGATCAGCTCACGCTTGCGGCGTTCCTCGTCGCTCTCCTCGATGGCAGCTTCCAGGTCTTCCGGGATGCGCAGATGCGAGATGAATGACGACACCCGTTCATCGATGAAGCGAAGTGTCTCGATAACCTTCGAGATCCGCTGACCGGTGATGTCCTGGAACGTGCAGGCCTCGAAAATGCTGATCATCTTGTTGCTGACCAGTTCCTGGTAGGCCTCGGGATCACTGGTGTCGGCGCCCATGATTTCTTCGGCCGTTTCCATGATCGTGTTGGTGGCGGTTTCCGTCGCCTCGACAATGGCATCCAACTCGCGGCCCGCATCGGGGATCTTGTTGGTTTTCATGTCGTTTGCACGCAATTGGGAGATTTCCTCCTTCATGCATGTGATCTGTCTGGCGATCGCCGTCAGCTCTTCTGTTACAGCAGGCTGCACAGTCGAAAGAAAGTCGAACATCGACCCCGACATCACCTCGGCAAGATGCATGACGTCGGTCAGGGAAACTTCACCTTCTCGATTCTTGTTTTCTTGCAAGAAATCGATAATGCGTGCGACGTTTTCCTGTTTCATGTTGGCCATGAGGTCCAGCCTTTCCATTTTGAATGTATCCTCCCGACACGCGGAACTGTAGGCCAGCCTCGCTATTACCTTTCGGAAACACCAAAACTCACCCGATCCGCCTGCCCGGCGGAACCGCGCTGATCTGGAACATCCGTCCTGCATTGGCGGAGATGCGGCCAGGGGCCTTTCTCCGCCGAGCGCAAGAATTTATTCAGAGAAGACGGCCTCGATCTTGCCCTTCAAAGTCTGCGCATTGAATGGCTTCACGATATAGTTGTTAACGCCTGCCTTCTTGGCGGCGATGACGTTTTCCGTTTTGGATTCGGCTGTCACCATGATGAATGGTGTTTTGCTGAGACCGCTGTCGGAACGAACCTGCTTGAGCAGTTCGTAACCGGTCATCGGTTCCATGTTCCAGTCCGAAATCACCAGGCCGTAACGGCGCTGTTTCATTTTTTCCAAAGCTTCGGTGCCGTCCGCAGCGTCGTCGATGTCCTCGAAACCAAGTTGCTTCAAAAGGTTCCGAATAATGCGAATCATCGTTTTGTAGTCATCGACCACGAGGACCGGCATCTGAAGATCAAGGGCCATTGTCTACTCCATAATGTCAATTTGCGCGGACCCTGGCCGTGGCCGGTGTAAACGCGTTATGACTTTTGAAGGAGAGAGACACATTCATTTGTGTCCTCACCTCCCCACACTCAACGCAATGTAACGGCAGCACCTGAAAAGACCGTTAATAACAAGCACTTTTTTCTTCACCCAAAGCACAATTGCCAGAAAACCTTGCGGTGCCTAGCGTTCGCATTGCTTGAAAATGACTGATCAGGGCGGAAATCGCGATGCTGGAACTACAAAAACTCTGTTTCGAAGACCTGAAAACCGGGATGAGCGAAGAACTGGTTAAACATGTCAGTTCTTCTGATGTCGTGGGCTTCGCGGAAGTATCGGGGGACCGCAACCCGATTCACCTTTCGGAACATTTTGCAGCCAGAACACCCTTCAAGACTCGCATCGCGCACGGGCTTTATACCGCCAGCCTGATCTCGGCCGTGCTCGGCACACGCCTTCCCGGACCGGGTGCGATCTACCTGTCCCAGACGCTGAACTTCAAAGCCCCGGTAAAAATCGGCGACGACGTCAAGGTCGTCGTCACGGTGGAGGAACTGACGGAGCGGGGGAACCGGGCCAGGCTTTCGTGCATATGCAGCGTCGGCGACACGGTGGTGCTCGAGGGAGAAGCGCTCGTGAAAGTTCCAAGCCGCGATGCGGAACCGAACCAACCCGGTTCCTGAAGCCGGGACGGCACGGCCGACCTTGACCTTTGCTTTTCTTGACGGCAGGTTCCACGCCAGCGCGAGCGTGTCACTCACTCAAACGCGTTTGCCCTGCTGATCCCGCCCGGCTTGCGCCCGGCATGTTGCGCGAAGGTTTGCTGCATGAGCCAGTATGATTCCTCCAAATTTCTGGTTGTCGACAATCTGGACAGCTTTCCGGAGGAACTGAAAGGCGGCATCGTCGCGATCGGCAATTTCGATGGCGTGCACAGGGGCCACCGGGCTGTGCTCGACGCAGCCCTCGGCCTTGGACACGGGACGCACCATCCGGTCTATGCCATGAGTTTCGAGCCGCATCCGCGGACAGTCTTCAATCCGTCGAAGCCGGTTTTCCGCCTGACACCGCGCGATCTCAAGATAGAGATGCTGCGCGTGTGCGGTCTGGAAGGCGTCCTGATCCTGCCCTTCACGAAGGAGTTTGCCGGGATCGAGGCGAATGCCTTTGTTCAGGACATCCTGATCGATACGCTCGGCATCTCGCATGCGGTCACGGGCTATGATTTTCATTTCGGCCGCGCGCGGCAGGGCACACCCGATTTCCTGCGTACAGCCGGCGCGACTCATGGGTTCGGCGTCACCATCGTCCAGCGTGAAGAAGACGAAGGAGCGGAAATCATTTCATCCACCCGCATCCGCGACAGTCTCGCACATGGCGACGTGGCGCAGGCAAACGGTCTTCTGGGGTATCGCTGGTTTTTCGAGGCGCAGGTTCGGCAGGGCGACAAACGCGGCCGGGACCTCGGCTATCCGACGGCCAATCTCGTGCTTGCGGAAGACTGCCCGCTCAAGCACGGCATTTACGCGGTCAAGGTCGAGGCCGGCGGGCGCTGGCATGACGGTGTCGCCAGCTTCGGCCGCCGGCCGACCTTCGACAATGGCGCGGCGGTGTTCGAAGTGCACCTGTTCGATTTTTCCGGCGATCTGTATGGTCAGACGCTCCGGGTTCATCTGGTGTCCTACCTGCGCGGCGAGGAGAAGTTCGACAGTGCCGAAGCGCTGATCGTCCAGATGGATCAGGACAGCGCTGAAGCCCGTGCGGCCCTCGGTTCGCTTCGGCCCCTATCCGAAATCGATACCAGACTGCTGGACGTTTCTGCGTGACGCGGCCCGCCTCCTCCGTGCACATGGACCAGAACCCGCTTCTGGCCATCGCACTTATGAGTTCGGCGATGCTGATCGTTCCGGTGATGGACATCATCGCCAAGTACCTGTCGGCGGACCTGCCTCCGCTTGAAGTGACCTTCGGCCGGTTTTTCTTCCAGTTTCTGATCTGTCTGGTCCTGGCTGCCGTGACCGGGCGGGTCACGGGACTTCGCGGACATCATCCGCTCATCAACTATCTGCGCGGCATTTTTCTGGCCGCGGCATCCCTGTGTTTTTTCACCGCCGTGAAATTCATGTCCGTTGCCACCGCGATCTCGATCTTCTTCGTCGAACCGATGGTGCTGACCATTCTTGCGGCCCTGATCCTGAAAGAACAGGTCGGCATCCGGCGGATCGCCGCCATCCTGGTCGGCCTCGCCGGGGCCATCATCATCCTGCGGCCCAATCTCGCCGAAATCGGGCTCGTCAGCCTGCTGCCGGTCGCGACGGCGTTTCTGTTTTCCTTCTATCTGCTGTTGAACCGGCTCTATCCGGTCACCGACGGTCTTCTGACAATTCAGTTCAGCGCCGGCCTGTCCGGCTCGCTGCTGCTGGGTGCCGCGCTGCTGGCCGCGAACGTCGCCGGATTTGAGGACATGACATTCGTGATGCCCTCCGGCGGCCAGACGGGTTTTCTTGCCCTGATCGGGCTGATCTCCTTCGCGGCTCACGGGCTGGTCGTTGCCGCATTCCAGCGCGGCAGCGCCAGCCTGCTGGCGCCGCTGCAATATATAGAGATCGTCAGCGCAACCCTGTTCGGCTATCTGGTGTTTTCGGATTTTCCGGACGGGCCGACGTGGCTGGGCATCGCCCTCATCGTCGGCAGCGGGCTGTACATCACCTACAGGGAGCGGAAAGTGAAATCCGCCGCAGCGGGCTGAAGGCGATCCGGAGCCGTCCCGATCCGGCAGACAAAGCCGTTTTGCGCTCCGCTAACATCTTTATTCGCGGACGAAGTGCTGCTATGTCCCATGCCATGCAGAAAAAAGCTCTCATAGTCACCGTACCAAGGGTGACCGCGGTCTCGCGAATTACCTGCCCGGCCTTCGGCTGACGCGGCCTGCGCGGCGCCAGGGACCGGGACCCTCCAGTTTCACGATGCCGCCTGTGTTCAGGCCGGCACTTATCCGCAGACAGTTCACGGGCACTGCGCCCGGACGACCGGATCGAATTGACGATGACCGAAACAGACAAACGCGACTATTCACAAACGCTCAACCTGCCGCAGACCGAGTTTCCCATGCGGGCGGGCCTTCCCAAGAAGGAGCCGGAAATCCTGGCCCGCTGGGAAAAGCAGGAAATCTACAAAAAGCTGCGCGAACAGGGCAAGGGCCGCGACAAGTTCATCCTGCATGACGGCCCCCCCTACGCCAACGGCAATATCCATATCGGCCACGCCCTCAACAAGACGCTGAAGGACATCGTGACGCGGTCCATGCAGATGATGGGCTACGAGAGCAACTATGTTCCGGGCTGGGACTGCCATGGCCTGCCGATCGAATGGAAGATCGAGGAACAATATCGCGCCAAGGGCAAGAACAAGGACGAGGTGCCGATCAACGAGTTCCGCAAGGAATGCCGTGAATTCGCCGAGCATTGGGTCGATGTCCAGCGCAAGGAGTTCAAGCGGCTCGGCATCGAGGGCGACTGGGACAATCCCTACCTGACCATGCGCTTCGAGAGCGAGGCCGTCATCGCGCGCGAACTGATGAAGTTCGCCATGTCCGGCCAGCTTTATCGCGGCTCCAAGCCGGTCATGTGGTCGGTCGTCGAAAAGACCGCCCTCGCGGAAGCGGAGATCGAGTACCAGGACTACAAGTCCGACATGATCTGGGTGAAGTTCCCTGTGGTGACAGCAGGCGGCAGCGACGACGCGGCCGTTGAAGAACTTCTGGAAGCCGCCGTGGTCATCTGGACGACCACGCCCTGGACCATCCCCGGCAACCGGGCCATCAGCTATTCCTCGCGCATCGCCTACAGCCTCTACGAGGTGACGCAGGAAGGCCTGCCGGACGACAACTGGGTCCAGCAGGGCGACAAGCTGATCCTGGCCGACGCGCTTGCCGACGATGTCTTCAAGAACGCGCGGATCACCGACTTCAACCGCTTGCGCGGCGTCTCCGCGGATGAGCTGGCGGCGCTGACCTGCGCCCATCCTTTCGCAGCTCTGGATCTTGGCGGCTACGAGTTCGACATTCCGCTGCTGAACGGCGATCACGTCACGGACGACGCCGGTACGGGCTTCGTGCACACGGCGCCGGGCCACGGCACGGATGACTTTGAAATCTGGATGGACAACCGCGCCGAACTGGAAGCGCGCGGCATCAACACGGCAATCCCGTTCACGGTTGCCGACGACGGGTTCTATACGAAGGACGCGCCGGGTTTCGAGGGCTTTGAAGTCATCACCCACAAGGGTGAGAAGGGCAAGGCCAACAAGGCAGTGATCGAGAAGCTGAAGGAAAGCGGCAACCTGATCGGCCTCGGCCGCCTCAGCCATTCCTATCCGCATTCATGGCGCTCGAAAAAACCGGTGATCTTCCGCAACACGCCGCAATGGTTCGTCCATATGGACAAGGCGCTGAGCAGTGAAGGCGACACGCTGCGGACCCGCGCATTGACGGCCATCGACGAGACGCGCTTCGTTCCGGGCAGCGGCCAGAAACGCCTGCGCTCGATGATCGAGAACCGTCCGGACTGGGTGCTGTCGCGCCAGCGCGCCTGGGGCGTGCCGATCACCGTCTTCATCCACAAGGAAAACGGCGAGATCCTGAAGGACGAAGCCGTGAACGCCCGTGTTCACGATGCGATCGCAAGCGAAGGCGCGGATGCCTGGTTCGCAGACGGTGCGAAGGAGCGTTTCCTCGGTAACGACTATTCTGCCGCAGACTGGGACATGGTCACCGACATCCTGGATGTGTGGTTCGATTCCGGCTCGACCCATGCCTTTGTGCTGGAACAGCGCGAAGACCTTGCCCCCAGGCGCAAGCCCGAGGGCGGCAAAGACTACGTGCTCTACCTGGAAGGCTCCGACCAGCACCGCGGCTGGTTCCACTCGTCGCTGCTGGAGAGCTGCGGCACCAGAGGCCATGCGCCTTATGATGCGGTGCTGACCCACGGCTTCACCATGGCCGAAGACGGACGCAAGATGTCCAAGTCGCTCGGCAACCAGGTGTTTCCGCAGGACATCATCAAGCAATATGGCGCCGATATCCTGCGCCTTTGGGTGGCCTCGACCGATTACTGGGAAGACCAGCGCCTCGGTCAGGAGATCATCAAGACCAATGTCGACAGCTATCGCAAGCTGCGCAACACGCTCCGCTGGATGCTCGGCTCGCTTGCCCACGCGTCCGGCGAAGAAGTTGCCTACGCCGACATGCCCGAACTGGAACGGCTGATGCTGCACCGGCTGGTGGAGCTCGATGCGATGGTCCGCGAAGCCTATCGGGAATTCGACTACAAGAAGATCTTCCATCAGCTCTTCAGCTTCATGACGCTTGAACTGTCGGCGTTCTATTTCGATATCCGCAAGGACGCGCTTTACTGTGACCCGGCGTCTTCCGTGCGCAGGAAGGCATCGCTCTTCGTCATCGGCAAGATTTTCGACAGCCTGGTCACCTGGCTCGCGCCGATGCTGCCGTTCACCATGGATGAGACCTGGACCTCCCGGTACGGGGAAGAAAGCTGCGTCCATCTGGAACAGTTCCCGGTCGTGCCGGGAGAGTGGAGAGACGATGCGCTTGCGGCCAAATGGGCAAAGATCAAGACCGTGCGCCGGGTGATCACCGGAGCGCTGGAAATCGAACGCCGGGAAAAACGCATCGGCTCGTCGCTGGAAGCCCACCCGGTCGTGCATGTCACCGATCCGGAGCTGATGGCCGCTCTGGAAGGCAGGGACATGGCGGATATCGCCATCACCAGCCAGTTGACGCTTTCCGCCGAGCCTGCTCCCGAAGACGCGTTCACATTGGACGACACAAAGGACGTTGCCGTCGTTCCGGCTCTGGCAGAGGGGCGTAAATGCGCCCGGTCCTGGAAGATCCTGCCGGAAGTCGGGTCGGATCCGGACTATCCGGACGTGACCCTGCGCGATGCGGAAGCGCTGCGGGAGTGGGACGCGGCGCATGCCGCTGCATGAGGCGGCAAACCAGCGGACAACCATGAACGTTTCTCACGAGACATCTGAAAAACAGCCGAAGCGGCCCCTTCTCTGGGGCCGTTTCAGTCGGCTCGTCCTGCTGGTCGCGCTGACCGGGCTCGTTCTGGATCAGGCAACGAAGCTCTGGCTTGTCTACGGGTTTGGCCTCGCCGAATCCGGGCCGGTACGGCTTCTGCCTGTCCTCGACATCGTACTGGTCTGGAACAGGGGCATCTCCTACGGCCTGTTTCAGCAGCACAGCGATCTGGGTCGCTGGCTGCTCGCCGGGCTGACCATAATTGTCACGGTGGGGCTGTGGATCTGGTCCACCCGCTGCCAGACCAGACTGGTGGCCCTCGCCCTGGCGCTGATCATAGGCGGCGCCCTCGGCAACGGCATTGACCGAATGGCTTTCGGCGCGGTCGTCGACTTCGTGCATCTCCACGTCGGCAGCTTTTCCTGGTACGTGTTCAACCTCGCCGATGTGTGGATCGTTGCGGGTGTCGCCGGTCTCCTGTATGACAGTTTCCGGAACGGTCCTAATTCAGCCGCAAAATAGCGGTTTATGGCAGGATTAATGGATTGCGGGCAGAACGCTGCCGGTATGTGAGCGAGAAATCGGGGAGTCTGCCGTGCTGCGGACGAGTTTTGCTTTGGTGAAGAAATCTGCGGTGCTGGCGATACTCGCCGGACTGGCCGCCTGTCAGGCCGCGGACGGAACAAGCCAGGCACCGGATATTGCCCTCGTCAATTCGGTGATGAAGGGTCTCGGCGCCGTCGATCCGAATGAAAAGCCGATCGACTACAAGCCGCGCGCGCCGTTGGCGATGCCTTCCGAGACAGCCACACTTCCGGAACCGGAGACGAATGTCGCCGGCGTCAATTCCGCCAACTGGCCGAAGCAGCGTGAAAACGCACAGCTTACCGAGATCCAGGAAGTCTTTGCCAGTTCGGGCAAGTCGGGCAGTATGAACAGCGATCCCCTGACGCCTGCGCAGATGCGCGGTTTCAAGATCACCGGCGTGACCGGCCAGCCGCGCGATGTGGAAGCCGACCGCCGTGACGGCGATATCACGGAAGGCAGCAAGCTGACCCGCGCCGAACAGCGTGCGGAGTGGGAGCGCCTGCAGAAGCTGAAAGCGCAACAGGCCGGGGTTGACCAGAACGGCCTTGCTTCACGCAAATTCCTGACCGAACCGCCGACAGGCTACAGCACTCCTTCGCCGGACGCTCCGATGCCCGAAGTGGTGAAAAAGAGCAAGCGTGCGGGCAATCGCGATATCTACGATTCCACACCGCTTGACCCGAGGTGCCTGGAAGGCGAGACCGAATACTGCAACTGACGCTTCGGCCCTGCATGACGAAATTGTAATGAGACCTTCGGGCGCCGCTTCCTATATGGAAGAGAGAGCCCGGAGGTTTTTTTGCATTTGGCCCTTTGGACAAGCGTCCCTGTGCAGACAGGAAATTCGGACCCACCGACTTCGCGGACGAGAAAATACTCAGATAAAGACCCAAAACGGGAGTTGCACGTGAACCTGCCCATCAAGAAGAACCGCCCGTCCCTGCGCTATCGGCTGAAACAATCTGCCGGTCTGCTGTTGCTGCCGGTGCTGGTGTTCGGGACCGCGTCCTTGCTGCCCGCGGATACGGTGCGCGCCGAGATCGTTTCGGCCGGCGAGATGGTGATTGCCCCCAATCTGGAGAGCTTCACCCTGGACAACGGGCTTCAGGTCGTTGTCATTCCGGACCGCCGGGCACCGGTGGTGACGCACATGATCTGGTACAAGGTCGGTTCTGCCGATGAGCCGGAAGGCCAGTCCGGCGTCGCACATTTCCTGGAACATCTGATGTTCAAGGGAACGACGAAACATCCGAACGGTGAATTTTCAAAGATCGTCTCCGAGCGGGGCGGCCAGGAAAACGCCTTCACCAGCACCGATTACACGGCTTATTTCCAGCGAGTCGCGAAACAGCACCTGCCACTGATGATGGAACTGGAAGCCGACCGGATGGAGAACCTCGTGCTGAGCGACGCGGTCGTGTCTCCGGAGCGCGATGTGGTTCTCGAGGAGCGGCGCATGCGGGTCGACAGCGATCCCGGCTCGCGGCTGCGTGAGGCGCTGAACGCCATCACCTTCGTCAATCACCCCTACGGTTCCCCGGTCATCGGCTGGCAGAGCGAGATCGAAGCGCTGAACAAGGAGTCCGCGATCGCGTTCTATGACCGCTTCTACACGCCCAACAATGCGGTGCTGGTCATAGCCGGCGATGTCGATATCGACGAGGTGCGCAAGCTGGCCGAGGACACCTACGGCAAGGTTGCCAGGCGGGCGGAACCCGGGGCGCGTGTACGCCCCGCCGAACCGCCTCTTTCCGGCGAGCGGCGCATCACGGTCTCCGATGCACGGGTGCGGCAGGAATCCATTTCGGAAGCCTGGGTTGTTCCGAGCCGCAACACGGGCGCCGGCCATCTGCCGGAAGCGCTCGATGTGCTCGCCTATATTCTGGGAGAAGGGCCTTCGAGCCGTTTGCACAAGTCCCTCGTGCTTGAACAGCAAGCGGCCATCAATGCCGGAGCCTACTACCAGAGCAGCGCACTGGATGACGGCCGGTTCGGCGTTTACGCCACTCCGCGCCCAGGTCACACACTGGAGGAACTGGAAGAGCTCATTGCCGCCGAAATTCAGCAGCTTCTGGAAACAGGTGTGAGCGAAGCAGAGGTTGAACGCGCCAAGAACAGCATGATCGCGAGCGCGATCTACGCACAGGACAGCCAGTCGGGGCTCGCCCGTCTCTTCGGCGGGGCGCTGGCGACGGGCCAGACAATCGAGGACGTTCAGAGCTGGCCGTCGCAGGTCACGGCCGTGACGCCGCAGGATGTGCTCGATGCCGCCCGCGCCCACCTGACGGCGCTGCCGGTTGTCGGAGAACTGCGCATGGCGCCGGAAGAACCGGCAGCCGCCCTGACCGAAACCACTCCCCTCAAAGGCAAGTCCTGATCCATGACCAAGACAACCCAATTCCGGCAATCCGATACCAACCTGTTTTTTTCGAACCTTGCCTTTTTCATGCTGGCCATGGCCCTGTTCGTCACATTCGGACTGACCAAGCCTGCAAATGCCGTCGAGATCCAGAAGGTGACCAGCGAAAAGGGAATTGAAGCCTGGCTGGTGGAAGACCACACGGTGCCCATCATTGCGCTGAACTTTTCCTTCGAAGGCGGCTCCGCCCAGGACCCCGAAGGCAAGGAAGGCCTGACACGGCTGCTCGCCGCGACCATGGATGAAGGCGCCGGAGATCTGGATTCCGAAGCATTCCAGGCGCGGATGGAAGAGCTGGCGGTCAGCATCAGCTTCAGCACCGGCAAGGACAGGTTCTACGGCAGTCTGCGGACGCTCACCCCGACACTCGATGAAGCCGCTCAGTTGCTGGCGATGGCGGTCAACGAGCCGCGGTTCGATGCCGTTGCGGTCGAGCGGATGCAGACCCAGCTGTCGGCCCAGGCCAGACGCAACGAAAGCGACCCGGATTCGATTGCCGGCCGCTCGCTCGCCGTGTCGATGTTTGACAGCCACCCCTATGCCCGGCCGACCCTCGGCACGGACGAGACGATCAACGGCCTCACTCCTGCCGACCTCGCCGCCCAGCACGCACGACTTGTGGCCCGAAACGGGCTCACCATCGGCGTCGTCGGCGCGATCGACGCGCAGAGGCTGAAATCGATTCTCGACGAGGTTTTCGCACCGCTTGCCGAAACAGGCGACCTCGTCGCGGTGCCCGATCTGGAGCCGGAGTTCGGCAAGAAGGTCTACCAGGAACTGCCGGTTCCCCAGACCACGATCCTGTTGGGACTGCCGGGCATCAAGCGGGACGATCCGGACTATCAGGCCGCCTATGTGATGAACCACATTCTCGGTGCCGGTACCTTCACCTCGTGGATGTATCAGGAAGTGCGCGAAAAACGCGGCCTTTCCTACGGCGCCAGCACGTCGCTCTCGCCCTACCGTCACGCGGGCCTCCTGATCGGCTCCGCGGCCACCAAGGCCGACCGCGCCGGCGAGACCGTCGATGTCATGCTGGAACAGTTCCGGCGCATGGCCACGGAAGGTCCGAGCGAGGAAGAGCTCAACTCCGCGAAACAGTTCATCACCGGATCCTATCCGTTGCGCTTCGACAGTTCAGGAAAGATCGCCCGTCAGCTGGTTGCCCTGCAGAACGCAGATCTCGGCATCGACTATTTCGACCGCCGCAACAGCGAAATCGAGGCAGTCACGCTGGAAGACGTCCAGCGCGTCGCAAAACGTCTGCTGGCGGAAAAGCAACCGACCATCGTGATGGTCGGTCCCAAGCAGAGCTGAGAAATGCTTAAAGAGTGTTGGCGGCGGGCCCTGCCTGCCGCTCGCACCTCTTCGCATATGTTTCCCTACATCATCTCGCCGTAAGCTGCGCAGCGCTGTGAAGCCTCGCAAGCGTCAGGGATCGAACCTGTTTTGTGACAGGCACTCAGCTTGTTTCGCTGCAAGCCACTCAGAATTTCAAAGGATGAATTGTTGCCGCCGGCGCGCCGAACGGCTGATCAGCCTGCTGCCGATCTCCGCGGTCCCGGTGCCGGGGTTCCCTGGAGGACCTCCGCCTTGACCGGCCGAGGCGGCGAGAACAGGTTACCCTGGGCAAGCTTCACGTCATAGTCGAGCAGTTCCAGAACCTGGGACTCGGTTTCCACGTGATCCGTGATCAGCTCCATGCCGTAGCGGTGCAGAAGATCGCCGAAATCGGAAGGATGGATATGGCCGTGTTTGGCTTCTCGCCGGCCGATCAGATAGTCCGCGTGCAGCTTGCCGTATTTGAACCCGCGTCCCGCCAGCGAGTTGAAGTCCATCTTCATGTCGGAGATCTGGTCGATGGAGAAGCGGAAGCCGGATTCGTAAAGCGCACTCAGGCTTTCCAGTTCCATCGGCCCCATGTCCGCGACATCGGTCTGTGAGAACTCGAAAACGAGCGCATCGGCAAAGTTGCGGTTCGCCTTCACGAACTCCAGGAAACCCGGGAAGAAGGTCTCGTCGATCAGCGATTGCGAAGAGATATTGCAGAAGAGGACCGCGTTGCGATTGCGTGAGGTCAGCCGCCGGATGACCTGGATCGAACGGAACAGCAGAAGATTGTCGATGCGGGCGATCTGGCCGGACTGAACGGCTGACGGCATGAACCTGGCGGCTTCGATAAGGTTCCCTGCGGAATCGCGAAGGCGGGTGTAGGCCTCGTAGTATTTAACCTGGCGCTGCGGCAGAGAGACAATGGGCTGCAAATGCAGTTCGACGCGATTGGCATTCAGGGCCGAGGCGACCAGTTCCCGCATGGCCATATCCGGACCCGGCCGGTTCGGCTGCATCACGGCGCTGTCCCCGGACTGCCGGCCAGGTTCGTGCGTTTCGGCGGCGCGGACATCGGGCGCACGCGCCGTGTCTTCGGGGTGTCTGGGCGCGTGAACCCCGTAGCGGCGGTCCAGCTCAGCCATGTCACTGTGCCCCGTCTGCCCGCCATGGCCGTCAGCGGAAGGCGGAAACTGACCGTAGCCCTGCTGCGGATCCATCCTCTGATCCGGCCTTTCGTTCGGCGCCGGATAAGGTTCTGCCGGATAACCCTGATGCTGGTGGCTCTGGTGCTGGTGGCCCTGGTGCGGAAGTCCCTGGGGCTGCTGTCCCTGCGGATAACCCGGCAGGCTGGGCATCCTTGGCGGCGGCATCAGGGCCTGCTGGTCTTCCACCTTGGTTTCCAGATCGGCCATGGCTTCGGCCATCTGTTTCACCAAGGTGCCCAGAACTTCCACTTCGGCGAACAGGGGATCGATTTCCGCCCGGGTGCGGCGGGGAACGGCATGTTCCATGCCTGTCAGCCGGCCTTCCAGATTGCCGACATCCTCATCGAGGTCGGCCATCCGGTCTTCCAGACGGTCAACCGCCTCGCCGACGGCGCTGCGGTCGCGCGCCCGGCCGATCAGCAGATGAACGAGGATCATGGTGCACATGAGAGCGAGCGACAGGGAAACGGCCTCGCCAAAGGGACGGCCAAACTGGAACACCAGCACCGTTGCCGATGACAGCGCGATAACCGCCATGCAGATTGCTACGAATATGGTCCCTGTGCGGCCCATGGAGCGTACTATTCCAACTCGAATCAAAAATTACCCGTTAATCATGCCTTAAGAAACGACGGCCTCCGAATCCGCAAACTGCTTTACGGTGTAGAATCCGTGACTTGTCCCCTACTATGCTCGCTCTACCGCGCATTTTCGGCAATTCAATTGCCGTTGCGGCCACTGTTGATGTCTCAAGTCTCCCTGCGTAACAGAGCCTTTGTCCGGTAACCCAAAGGCCTTTTCAGCTTTGCATTCGACAGCGGCTCCAGTAAACTTACGTAGGGGAAGATAATCTCCGGCTATCAATAACAAGAAGGGGGGACCGGTATGGAGAATACCGGCCGAGGTATTTGGCGCCGTTTGCACCCGGATACTGCCGGGACAAAGACACAGGCGCCGCATCTCCGCGAAATTATATTCCGGCAGTTCAGCAATGGATGAGACGCGTCCCGGTCCCGAGCCAGCGCAATCCGGCGGCAGCAACCTTTCCGACCAGCAGATCCGAAGAGCCCTTGCCAGGACACTGAAAAGTCCGGAATTCCATTCGGCGCCCCAGCTTTGCGCTTTTCTCAGATTTGTCGGGACAGCCACACTCAAGCACGGCCGGGACAGTCTGAAAGGCTACACCATCGCCGTGGAAGCGCTCGGCCGACCGGAGGAGTTCAATCCGGTGACAGACCCGATCGTTCGCGTGGAAGCTGCCCGGCTGCGCCTGAGGCTGGAAAAATATTATTCAGGATCGGGATCGGGTGACCCTGTCCGCATCGTTATCCCCAAAGGAAGTTATGCGCCCGAATTTCGCCCGGCAGAGTGTACCGAGCGGCAAAAACCCTTCTCCGTGCCGCACGAAACTCCCCCTGACCTTTCCATTTCACATCCTCGCTCCGGGGCGCCCGGCAGGCTGGATACCGTGCTGACGCAGCGCTTTTCCCTGCCAGTCGTTGCGGCTGCCATGGCGGCATCCGGCGCTGTCTGCCTGCTGATCGGCTATCTGGCAGGCTCGATGTAAAGCCAAGGATCGGCGATCAGGCCCCTGACCGCAAAGCCTCGCGACCCTGTCAGGGCAGCCACAATCCACATTCGTGGGCATAACTCGCCTCTTTAGCGCTTTCTCTTTCGACTAAATGCAAAATGCGCGAACTGACAACGCTTTGTTTACCCTGTTCGGAGAATTATCAGATTGACGAATCTTTCGATTTCCGAATGACCGGTCGAGCGATGGGAGTTACCCAGCAATGGGGAGTAAAGAAGGCAATGCCCTGCCTGTGATTGTACGCGTATTGGATGCATCGGCTTCTGAAGCCGCCCGCACGTCCGCAGTGTGTGCGAAACTGTCTCACTCCTGCACGGACCCAATCCTTTATACGGACTCAGCCTCCTGTCTGCAGGACCTCGCGGACAAATCCACCGACATACTCATAATCGACCTGGAAACCATCGGCGGCGATGAGGCACTGGAAGCCTACGCCGTGCGGTGCCCGAAGGCGGTGATTCTGGCGGTCTCTTCAAGAGGATCCGTGTCGCGCGCCGTCAGCGCCATGCGGTCCGGAGCGCATGATTTCCTGACCAAGCCGTTCTCGCTGGACGCGCTTGCATCGAAAATCACCTTCCAGCTCGAGCAGCGCCGCCCCGTTCCCGCGCCCGTTGCGCCTGCTCAATCGGAGCCGCAGGATATCCGGCCCGCTTCCGTCAATTCCGATCTGGCCCCGCAGAGCAATCCGCAGGAACCGGTGCGCGAGGCGATGAACCGACTTATCGGTCACTCGGCGCAAATGCGCGATATTCACGACCAGATCAGCCGCATGGCGCCGTCGCAGGCGCCGGTTTTCATCACCGGGGAATCCGGGACGGGCAAGGAACTGTGCGCCAAAGCGGTTCACGACCTGTCGGACCGCCGGCCGAGCCGCTTCGTCACGCTGAATTGCGCCGCCATTCCGCGGGATTTGATTGAAAGCGAAATCTTCGGCTATGTCCGCGGGGCGTTTACCGGAGCGGTGGACAATCGGGCCGGTGCCGCGGAACAGGCCGACGGCGGAACGCTGTTCCTGGATGAAATCGGCGAGATGGACCTTCTGCTGCAGAGCAAGCTGCTGCGCTTCCTGCAAACCGGCACGTTCCAGCGCCTTGGCGACACGCAGTCGCGCAAGGTCGACGCGCGCATCATCTGCGCGACCAACCGCAATCCGGTTGCCGAAATATCGGCCGGCCGCTTCCGGGAGGATCTCTACTACCGGCTTCACGTGCTGCCGATCCACCTGCCGCCGCTGCGGGAACGCCGCGACGACATTCTTCCCCTGGCGGAGACCTTCCTGGAACGCTATTCGAAGGAAGAACGGCGCGGCTTCAGGGGCTTCGATGCCGATGCGGAAGCACGGATCGTTTCCTATTCATGGCCGGGCAACGTGCGCCAGCTTGAAAACACCATCCGGCAGATGGTTGTCATGAATGACGGCGCCGCCATCACCTTCGACATGCTGCCGATGGTCATCCGTGACCAGAGCAGCCGCCCGAACGCCATCATCGATCTGTCCCGGGAACGGTCCCGCGTTGCCGCGCCGAGCCGGCCCTTCGGGTCGATCGAACCGCTCTGGGCCCAGGAGAGGCGGATCATCGAGGATACGCTCGACGCCTTCGACGGCAATATCGCCATGGCCGCCGCCGCGCTGGAGATCAGCCCGTCGACAATCTACCGCAAGCGGCAGTCCTGGACGGAACGCAGCCTTCTGCCTCTGATGTCCTGATTCTTCTTCTCCGCACCACAAAGATCACCGGCGCGACGCTTTGACGGGTAAATTTCTGCAAGCCGGACGCGACGGCGTTTACCGCATCGCACGCATTTCCTTGTCATATGTGCGAATTCTGTCTATATCGGCAAAATCGCTAAGAAAAGACAAGACTTAAGGGCGTGCGGGGAACGATGACATTGTTGGCTGGAAGACTTGCATCTCGGTGGATCATATCCGCCGTTCTCATCATGGTCGCAACACTGACAGGTATACTGTCCGCACAGGCCCAGTCGGACACCGGCTCAGCTCCCTCACAGACATTCCTTCAGGCACGCGCCGCTTATGACACGGCGTGGGAAGCATCCGATCTTGCGTTCGACACGGTGACGCTCACCGATGGCGGCAGCCAGAGCTACGGGCAATACACCCCGCGCGCCAGCTCGGCCTACAGCGATGGCGAGACCCTGTCCGTCTATGCCGAACCTGTCGGCTACGATTTTCGCCAGACCGGTGACAGCTATGCCTATGAGCTGACCGCCAGCTACCGGCTGCTGAACCTCTCAGGCCAGGTTCTGGCCGAACAAGGCAATTTCGCAACCTTCTCCGGCAGCGGCCGCGCGAAAAAGCGGGAACTCTCCGCCTCTCTCAATTTCCAGTTCAGCGGTCTGCCCGCCGGCGACTACAAGCTGGAAGCCACCTTCACCGACGCTGTCGGCGGCAAGCAGGCCGGCTTCACCCTGCCCTTTTCCGTCACCGCGGCGAACTGATCCGGCAGGGCGTCGCCCTGCACATTGCCGCCATCTTTTGCAGGCAATGTGGCGCGGCTTTACCTCAACCGGCACTTTCGCCGGTCTTCGCGCCATTCGGCGCATGAATTCTCCTCACCAAGCATTGACAACGGACGTGCGGATGCATAAATCCAAGGCGCTGTTAGCACTCGCCTTAAGGGAGTGCTAATTTGTGACGGGAGACAAAAGGGCTCCCGTGAAGTTCAACCAGATTATCATGTCTCGCGCGCTGCCTAATTGCGTGGGGCGCGCTCATGAGAGGAAACAGTCTTATGGCATTTCGTCCACTGCACGACCGTGTCGTTGTTCGCCGCGTAGACTCCGAAGCGAAGACCGCAGGCGGAATCATCATTCCGGACACCGCAAAAGAAAAGCCGCAGGAAGGTGAAATCATCGCCGTCGGCACCGGCGCCCGCAAGGACAGCGGCGAGCTGATCCCGCTGGATGTCAAGGCAGGCGATCGCGTCCTGTTCGGCAAATGGTCCGGCACCGAAGTCAAGATCGATGGTGAAGACCTCCTGATCATGAAGGAATCCGACATCATGGGCGTGATCGCTTAAGTTCCAGCGAACCGCTTCTGATCTCAACCAAATTCCACAAACAAGTGAGACGATCCTATGTCTGCTAAAGAAGTAAAATTCGGTTCCGACGCTCGTGAGCGCATGCTGCGCGGCGTCGACACGCTCGCAAACGCCGTCAAGGTGACCCTCGGCCCGAAAGGCCGTAACGTCGTTCTCGACAAGTCCTTCGGCGCACCGCGCATCACCAAGGACGGTGTTTCCGTTGCCAAGGAAATCGAACTCGAAGACAAGTTCGAAAACATGGGCGCACAGATGGTGCGCGAAGTGGCTTCCAAGACCAACGACATCGCTGGCGACGGCACCACGACCGCAACGGTTCTGGCCCAGTCCATCGTCAAGGAAGGCGCCAAGGCAGTTGCTGCCGGCATGAACCCGATGGACCTGAAGCGCGGCGTCGACATGGCTGCTGCTGAAGCCGTCAAGGCCCTGGAAGCTGCTTCCAAGACCATCACCACCTCCGCTGAAGTTGCCCAGGTCGGCACCATTTCCGCGAACGGTGACGAGCAGGTTGGCAAGGACATTGCCGAAGCCATGCAGAAAGTCGGCAACGAAGGCGTGATCACCGTCGAGGAAGCCAAGTCTCTGGAAACAGAGCTGGAAGTCGTCGAAGGCATGCAGTTCGACCGCGGCTACCTGTCCCCTTACTTCGTCACCAATGCCGACAAGATGCTGGCTGACCTGGAAAAGCCTTACATCCTGCTGCACGAGAAGAAACTCTCCAACCTGCAGGCCATGCTGCCGATCCTGGAAGCTGTCGTTCAGTCTTCCCGTCCGCTGCTCATCATCGCTGAAGACGTCGAAGGCGAAGCTCTTGCGACCCTCGTCGTCAACAAGCTGCGTGGCGGCCTGAAGATCGCTGCCGTCAAGGCTCCTGGCTTCGGCGACCGCCGCAAGGCAATGCTCGAAGACATCGCCATCCTGACCGGTGGTACGGTGATCTCCGAAGATCTCGGCATCAAGCTTGAAAACGTCACCCTCGACATGCTCGGCACCGCCGAGAAGGTGTCCATCACCAAGGAAACCACCACCATCGTCGATGGCGCGGGTTCCAAGGACGACATCCAGGGCCGCGTTTCCCAGATCAAGGCTCAGATCGAAGACACCACTTCCGATTACGACCGTGAGAAGCTGCAGGAACGTCTTGCCAAGCTCGCTGGCGGTGTCGCAGTCATCCGCGTTGGCGGTGCGACCGAAATCGAAGTGAAAGAAAAGAAAGACCGCGTCGACGACGCTCTGAACGCAACCCGCGCTGCTGTCGAAGAAGGCATCGTCCCGGGTGGCGGCGTGGCTCTGCTGCGTGCGAAGAAAGCCGTTTCGGCCCTGTCTTCTGCCAACCCTGACATTGCCGCCGGCATCAAGATCGTTCTGCGCGCTCTGGAATCCCCGATCCGCCAGATTGCTGAAAACGCCGGTGTCGAAGGCTCCATCGTTGTTGGCAAGATCCAGGAAAACGACGATCCGACGTTCGGCTTCAACGCCCAGACCGAAGAATTCGTCAACATGATCGAAGCCGGTATCATCGACCCGACCAAAGTTGTCCGTACTGCCCTGCAGGACGCAGCTTCCGTCGCCGGTCTGTTGATCACCACCGAAGCCATGGTTGCCGAGCTTCCGAAGAAAGACGCTCCGGCAATGCCGGGTGGCGGCGACATGGGCGGAATGGGCGGCATGGGCTTCTAAGAAGCCTCACGCTCAAAAGTCTTACGGAAAGGGCGGTCTTCGGGCCGCCCTTTTTGCATGCGGCAGCGCGTCCCCCTCGTTTCAGATTGTGCCAGCTTGCAGTGCGGGTAAGCAGCATGGGCTTCCAGGAAGCCTCAAGCTCAAAAGTCTTGCGGAAGCGGTAGTCTCCGTACCGCCTTCAAACCGCTGCCCCCTGCGGTTACCCCCAAGGGGTCTACGGCGATAGCTGCATGGGCCAGATCCAGGATCCAGACATGTATCTCGCCATGGGCGCGTCTTGTTTCGTGATTTCAGAGGCTTGACTGGTTGAGTGCACG
Source organism: uncultured Roseibium sp. (assembly GCF_947496995.1). Lineage (GTDB taxonomy): Bacteria > Pseudomonadota > Alphaproteobacteria > Rhizobiales > Stappiaceae > Roseibium. The sequence continues at coordinate 1,122,796 of NZ_CANMFD010000001.1, read as the reverse complement.
CTTGCGCTCGCGCTGACGTGCTGGTTTCCGGATCAGCGTGCAGCGACGCTGGACTTGTCCGGAAAGACACACTGAAAAGTTTGTCAGCGGTCCGAGATCGCTCCATAGAGCTGCCCAGCTCACGCTTCCCTAGGAAGGTTTCGCCATTTCCACGTCCATTCACACCCATTTACAAGTTCGTGACCTGGTAAGCGGGAATGAGCGACATTTCAGTCCCGCTGGGATCAAAGCCGGTCAGCTTCGTTCCGGATGTTTTCAACAAGCCCCTGGCCTTCGCCATGATCGCTGGATCGTGCACATGCAACGTGTAGCCGGTCAGCCGCGCCATGAAGGGGGGAGCGGGCGAGAGGTTTTGCCCGGCCCAGATGTTCAGTCCAAGGCGATGGAGAGACCTGCCGCCAAAATTCATATCTGCAAAGCCAAACCCGGGGATCATGAGACTACGGCTGAAACCTATGCCTTCAAACCATTGCGTGGCGCTGTCGAGAGCCGGAATCTGGAGATGCAGATGTGCGAGACTGGCCTCGTCCGACAGGGGCGCACCCAGATCGGCCCCGCGCGCATGTCGCAATTCCGCTTGCACGTCCAGGGGCTCGCGGCCGCTATGCGGGTTTCCATCGATATCGTACATGGCGAGACCCCTGGACAGGTCCCCGAAGCGGCCGAAACGCTCGGGCGTCTCATAAACGATCTCGATCCCCAATCCGTCGGGATCGCTCAGATAGATGGATTTGGAGAGGAGATGATCCGTCGGCGAGACGGGCACGCCCGTCTTGATAAGCCGAGCCAGAATACGTGAGAACTCTGCCTGGTCGGGCACCCCGATAGCAACGTGGTACAAGCCCAAATGCTCCCGGCGCACCGGCCTCAATGCACCGGCAAGCAACACGATGAGGGTCTTTTTCCGGGTTCCGAGTTCGGCCGTACTGCCGTCCTGTTGGCGAATTCCTAATCCCAACACCCGTGTCCAGAAATCCACGGCGCGGGCAAGGTCAGTAACCTGAAGCTCAGCGACGTCCCAGGACAGGCCTTCGTGCTGATTGCCCTCTCCGGTCTCCCGGATGGTGCCTAAAGCATCGGTATTCATGGCGTCATCCTTCCGGCCGCGCCCGGGGAAGGCCCCGGACCGCGGTTCTGCTGTTTTTCAGGCGCGGGGAACGATCACAGCTTTGCGGCTGCGGCCCCAGATGATCAGCACGGCCAGGCCGAGGTAGATCAGGTTGAACGGCAGTGCCATGAATTCACCACGATACATGTGGAACGGAATGGCCAGCACCTGAATGGCCGCCAGCCCTACGGCAGCGTAAATCGTCAGCTTCGGCATGATGCGGGTCGCGGCAGGCAGGATAAGGCCGATGATGCCGAGCAGTTCCATTGCGCCGATAAAGCGCACGAAGCCAAGCGGCGCATTTTCAGCCCAGGCGATCCCCATCTCGACCATCTCCGTGTGCGACAAGAAAAGCTTCATATAAACGGACATGGCGTAGAGCAGGCTCAGCACCACCGCTGCGACCCAAAGGCCGATATTCCATTTGGTGCTGGAAGGCGTTGTCGATGTTTCGTTTGCAAGTGTCATAGGTCCATTCCTTCAGGATGCTCGCCACCAAGGCGGAGCAGTTGCTATCTGAGGCGGACCTTATTAGTTTCCTGAAAGGAGATCATCTGCGGTAAATTTGATGCTGTATTTCTTTAGAGTAAATTGAATGGACACCCTTCTCAGCCTGCGGGTATTTGCTGAAGTTGCCGAGCACAGGAGTTTCGCCTTTGTCGCGGAACGTTTGAAACTCTCGCCCGCGATGACGACCAAACACGTTCAGCATCTGGAAACGCGGGTCGGTGCCCGGCTGCTGAACCGCAACAACCGCAATGTCAGCCTGACGGAGGCGGGAGTGCTCTACCTTGCGAGCGTGCGCCCCTTGCTGGAAGGATTGGCCGAGACCGAGGCCCAACTGTCGGAAACAACGCTGGCGGCAAAGGGAACGCTGAAGATCAGCATGCCTGTCTGGATGGCGAACCCGATGTTCGGACGCATCATGGCAGCTTACCATGCAGAGAACCCCGAAGTGGTTCTGGATTTCGATTTGAACAGCAAGAAAGTCAATATGGTCGAGGAAGGGATCGATCTGGCCTTGCGCGCGGCCCCGACACTGGACGACGGCCTGATCGCACGCAAACTCGCCTATGTGGACTTTCCGCTGGTGGCCTCTCCCGGTTTCCTCGACCGGTTCGGCCGGCCGACTACCTTTGACGATCTGTCCGGCGCACCGTTCCTCATATATTCGCCGATGGTTATCGGTGACCGCCTCCGGTTACGGGAGTACGCCGATTTGCCGGACATTCGCTACAAGCTGGTGATGCAAAGCGAAAACGAAACCCTGATCCAGATCGGTGTACGCGAAGGCATGGGCTTTACCTTCCTGCCTTATTGGCTTGCCAAGGACGATCTGGCCACAGGCCGGCTGGAAACCGTGCTGCCGGACGAAATCTGGCCAAGAGTTCCGATTTCGGCAATCTACCCCGACCGCAGTTATCTGCCTGCCAAGGTACGCAGCTTTCTCGATTTCCTGACCGGACCGGAAGGGCTCGGACAGAAGACGCCCCCGGGTTGAGGTACGGTTGGTACCCCTCCCCTGCAAGGCCCCGGACTGTCCGAGTTTGCAGCAGACGTCGTTGACCGGACCGCATCTGAAGAACGTTGCGAGAAGAGCGCGTTGCAGAGCGATATGGCTCACCGGTCAATGCGCGCGATGAGGCCTTGCGACCGGCGCCACTGCTCCCGCCGCATCAGTCTCTTGCAGGAATATTCACCGCTCTCTCGCTCGCCGGGCGGCGCATGCATGTGTCCAGCCAGCGCATCACGTTCTTGAAATCGGCGAGGCCGAGGACTTCTCCCGCCTCGTAGAAACCGCCGAGGTTGCGGATCCAGGGCCAGGCGGCGATATCGGCGATGGTGTAGTCGGAGCCGACGATGAAGTCGCGGGTGTTCAGGTGCCTGTCCAGAACCCCGAGCAGGCGCTTGACCTCGTCGCGGTAACGCTCGAAGGGGCGGCGGTCTTCATAGTCGCGGCCGGCGAACTTGTGAAAGAAGCCAAGCTGACCGGCCATCGGGCCAAGGCCGCCCATCTGCCACATCAGCCACTGCATCGTCTCGGCCCTCAGGGCCGGGTCCGCCGGCAGCAGCTTGCCGGATTTCTCACCCAGATAAATCAGCATGGCGCCGGACTCCCACAGCGGCAGCGGCTTGCCGTCCGGGCCGTTGGGATCGATCATCGCCGGGATCTTGTTGTTGGGGTTGAGCGACAGGAATTCCGGACTCGTCTGGTCATTGCTGGCAAAATCCACCTTGTGCGCCTCATAGGCAAGACCGGTCTCCTCCAGCATCGCCGACACCTTGATGCCGTTCGGCGTCGGCAGGGAATAGAGCTGAATCCGGTCCGGATGCCGTGGCGGCCATTTGCGTGTGATCTGAAATTCGGACAAGTCGGACATGAAGTTCCTCAATCGACGGTTTGTTAAGTCAGCCGTTTTTTCCGGCGGCACGCGCCACGATCCAGCTCACCGGACAGGGCGTCCCGGACGCTGTTTCAAACTATCGGCAAAATCCGTCGATTGAAATTGTTGCGTCGCTGCCGACGCCTTATAAGGTCGCCGGTGATTTGTCTTCCCGAAACGGCCCCCTTTCAGCCGGAGGCGGAAAAGCAGATCGATCCAATCGTGTTCCGCGACCCAACCATCAGGAGGTGCCCATGGCGGATGACCATGAACAGAGGCTCGAAAAGCTTGAAATCATGCTTGCCCACGCGACGCACACGATCGACGAACTCAACACCGTCATCGTCGAACAAGACAAGAAGATCGACAGGCTGACGCGGCTGTTGGGCAACATGACCGATCAGGTGGAAGAACTCATGGAGAACGTCCTGCCTGGCCACCAGAGCGAAAAGCCGCCGCATTACTGATCAGATCCGGACAGAGCCCCTGTCCTCGCCGGACAGCCGGTGCCATCCGCTGAACCTCCTGCTTCGTCGCAAGCTCTCCTGACCGCACTCCCCGTGTTTTGACACAGGACATGGAATTGCGGCCCGGACGCGGTAGTCTGTGCCCGAATCTTGCACAGGTGCTACATGCGATTGATACGTTATCTGCTTCTGCTCTGCGCCCTCGCTGCGGTGATTGCCGGCGGCTACTGGTGGTCGCTGCGCCCGCCGGAGGTGAATGTGGTTCATCCCTACAGGGGACGAGCCGCAGAAGTCGTTTATGCAACCGCCGTTGTCGAGCCGGTCCGCTGGGCGAAGGTCACCAGCATCGTCCGGGAGCGGATCATCTCGCTGTGTGGCTGCGAGGGCATGAAGGTGACCAAGGGCGACGGGCTGGCGGAACTCGACAGCGGCGACGCCCGGGCGACGCTTGCCGAGCTGGAAGCCCGGCAGGACCTGGCCCGCTCCGAGCGCGACCGCGCCCTTCAGCTTCTGGAACGGCGGGTGGTCAGCCAGCAGATCTATGACAGGGCGCAGAGCGAACTGATCCGCATCAACGCCATCATCGCCGCCCAGAAGGAACGCCTCCGGGACTATAGCATCGTCGCTCCGATGGACGGTGTGGTCCTCAGGCAGGACGGGTCGGTCGGGGAAGTGGCCGAGCCCGGAGAGATCCTGTTCTGGATCGGTCAGCCGAAACCTCTGCAACTGGTCGCCGAGGTGAACGAAGAAGACATTCCCAAGGTGACGGAAGGCCAGAAGGCGCTGATCCTCGCCGATGCCTTTCCGGACGAGGAACTGAGCGCGACGGTCGGCCGGATCACACCCAAGGGCGATCCCGTCCTCAAGAACTACAGGGTCTACCTCGATCTGCCGGACGATACGCCCCTGCGCATCGGCATGACCGCAGAAATCAACATCGTCACGCGCGAGAATGACAACAGCCTCCTGTTGCCGCCAGCCGCCTTCAACGGCTCGAAAGTGCAAGTGGTGGACGCGGAGAACCGGGTTACCTTCATTGAGGTCAAGACCGGCATCAAGGGGACCCGGGCCATCGAAGTGCTTGACGGCCTCGCGGAGGACAGCCGTGTGGCGTTCCCTTACCAGAGCGACCTGGCCGAGGGCCAGAAAGTCGTGCCGGAGGCCGGAGGCGAGCGATGATGCTGCTGTTGCGGATCGCGGCGACCCATATCAGGAACCGGATGCGGCAGACGGTGGTCTCGGTTCTCGGGGTGGCGCTGGGGGTCGGTTTCTCGGTTGCCATGGCCGGCCTCATGGAGGGGTCGCAGCGCGATTTCACCACAACCCTGATCGACGCCATACCGCATGTGGAGATCGTCGACGAACAGCGCGCACCCGCCGAACAGCCGGCCAGTACGGCCTACGACGCCGTCGCCTATTTCGGGCTGCGGCCGAAAGAAGACCTGCGCGGCATCCGCAACCCGACGGAGGCGCTGGCGGCGCTGCGGGACTGGGTACAGGGAAAACTAGCCCAAAGGCTGAGCGGACAGGCGGTGCTGCGCTACAGCGGCCAGGACATCGGTATGACCCTGATGGGTGTCGACCCGAAGCGCGAACTCAGCGTCTCCAAGATCAGGGAAGACATGCGCGAGGGCTCCTTCGAGGATCTGGGAACCACGGCGAACGGGCTTGTCATCGGCGACAAGGCGACCGAACGGTTGGGGGCGGATGTCGGCGATACCGTGACGCTGACCTCGGCAAGCGGCGTGGCGAAACGGTTCAAGATTGTCGGGCTGTTTCATACCGGCATCACGACAAGCGACGAAAGTCTGGCCTATGCGCCGCTGAAAGCGGTGCAGATCCTTCTGGAAAAGCCCAATGTCATCAACAGCATCGCCATACGGCTCGACACCATCGCCCAGGCCAACGAGGTCGCCGCCCGGGCCGAGCGGCAGCTCGGCTACAAGGCGGTTTCCTGGGAGGAAGCCAATGAAGGGCTGATGGAGGCGTTTTTCGTGCGAAACGTCATCATGTATACCGTCGTCGGCGCCATTCTGGTCGTCGCCGGCTTCGGCATCTTCAACATCGTGTCGACGATCGTCCACGAAAAGGCCCGCGACATCGCCATTCTCAAGTCGCTTGGATTTCCCGAATCCGACATCCAGCAGATCTTTGTCCTTGAAGGGCTCGTCATCGGCATTCTGGGTGCCGTGGCCGGATCCGCGCTCGGTTTCGGGCTCTCAAGCTACATGGCGACCATCCGCTTCGAGTTTACCCAGGACGTGGAGATGACGCATCTGCCAATCTATTTTTCCTGGACCCATTACATCATCGCCTGCCTGCTCGCTCTCTTTTCCTCCGGGATCGCCGGCTATATTCCGGCGCGCAAGGCGGCCCGGCTCAATCCGGTTGATATCATAAGGGGGGCGACATGAGCCTTCCCGCAGAGGTTCCTGCAGAAACGTCCGCGCTTGTGGAAGCCAGGGACCTGACGCGCATTCTTCCAGCGGTGGTTCCGGTCACTCTCGTGAAAGATGTCAGCTTCAGGATCGGCAGGTCGGAGTTCGTGGCGATCACCGGGCCGTCCGGGTCCGGCAAATCCTCTCTGCTCTACCTGCTTGGCCTGCTTGACCGGCCGACATCGGGTCAGGTGTTCATCGGCGGGGCGCGGACGGACGATCTGTCCCCGGCGGAGATGGCGCATATGCGCCTTGAAAAACTCGGCTTCGTCTTCCAGTTCCATTTTCTGCTGCCCGAATTCACCACTCTGGAAAACGTGATGATCCCGATGCAGAAGCTCGGCAAGCTTTCCGCCGGGGATCAACTGGACCATGCAACGGCGCTGCTTGCCGATCTCGGGCTGGAGGACTTCCTGCACCGGCGTCCGGCCCAGCTCTCCGGCGGCCAGCGCCAGCGGGTGGCCGTCGCGCGAGCGCTGGCGAATTCGCCCGACCTGATCCTGGCCGACGAACCGACCGGTAGCCTTGACTCGGTCGCGACGGAACAGGTCTTCGACAGCTTGCGGAAAATCGTCGAGACGCAGAAGACCACCGTGGTGGCAGTCACCCATGACATGGATCTCGCAGCCCGCATGGAACGGCGCATTCACCTGGTGGACGGGCGTATCGACTGGGACCGGCAACAGGGGTGAGACCTCGAACCTGCCGGGTTAATCAGCGTAGGCGCGCCGGGAGACGCTATCCGGTGGCGGTCGGAATTCCTCCAGCTGCGTCCTTATCGGCGTTTCCTTCATCGTCGAGGCCTTCGAGAACAGACGGCAGGACGGCGAGCAGAAGCAGCACCGTCACCGGAATGGCAAGGACCCAGAAGCCGAAATACCCGAACAGGAAACTGGCCAGCAGACCGCCTACGGCGAAAGCGGAGATGACCAGCGTCTGGTGAATGACAATCTCTCGGCTGCCGGTACGGCTTTCCGGATGGGCGAAATAATCGGCAAGGCCCAAGACGAGTTTCAGCGAATTTCCCGTCATCATGGTGGTCGGCACGTGGTGGTTCAAGATGGTCAGCATGATCACATTCTGAAGCGTCATGGCGATAGTGGACAGCCCGACCGCGACGAGTGTGACCGGCGCAAGCGGCCCGGACCCGGACGGATCGCCAAGCCCGGCGACCAGCATGAAGGCCGCCACGATGCAGGCTTCGAGCGCGAAAAGATGGCCGATGGCGACTTTCTTGCGCCGGATCAGCCGCGTCACCACGACATACCAGAACAGCGTGAAGACGAGAAATGTCACCAACACGAACACCTTGAGGAGCGCATTTTCGCTCTGGTGGAACACTTCCACGCACAGCACGACCAGCGTTCCGGAAATGAAGGCCGTGAAGGTGTGGAAGAGGCCGATGATGCAGACCACATCGACAAAACAGGCGCAAAAGGCGAGCAGGACCGGCACGAGAGAGTGGCTGCGGTACGAGGGTGAGGTGTCCGACACGGGTCTCTTTGCTTTCGTTTCAAACCGGCTTGCAGATCGGCGGTCCATACGCCGTGGTTTCCCTTACGAGAAGTGCCATGACTTCCCGCAGTTGCCAAGAGCCCCCTTGTCAGACGCCGGAAGTCATGACATAAGCGCCCCATCATCAAGAGAAGGGCTGGCGCCCTCGCCAACCTGCCTTACCGGGCAAGGTGGTTTCCGCAAACAGGGATGCGGCCGGGCTGACTCTCAAGAGAGGCTGACCGGCAACTAAGCGGTTTTCTTTCATGCGCCAGTCCTCCTCGGGCAACCGATGGAGGATTTTTTGTCTCAACAGCCTTTTGCCGGACGTGCGGCAGATCTGATCGCCGGCCATTCACCTTGTGAACCTGCCGATACGAAAATCTGGGAACAGGCAGCTGAAGACTGCGTTCTGGCGCGCATCAGGTCCATGCGTCTCATTGGCGGAATTCGGCGTCGCAAGGCCCCGCTGGCACCGGAAGAACGGATCCAGCGTCTGACGGACCTGCTGCGGTTCTGGGCCAATGGCTGCACCTGTGCGGTGGACGAGGATCTTGTTGCCGACATCGTCCACCGGCAGCGGCGGTAATTCGTTCAGAGCTCTTTGGGCACCGGGCGCGGCTTGCCGCTGTCATCGACGGCGACCATGGTGAACACCGCCTCGGTGACCTTTTCCCGATGACCGTAGCGGTGGCGCAGGGCCCAGCAGACCAGCTTGATCTCCATGGACGAGTTTCCGACGCGGATGACTTCGGCGTAGACACACAGAACGTCGCCGACCTGGACGGGGCGGATGAATTTCATCTTGTCGACCGCGATGGTGACCACGCGCCCCTGGGCTCTTTGTCCCGCGGCAATGCCGCCCGCCAGATCCATCTGCGACAGCACCCAGCCGCCGAAAATGTCGCCGGAGGCGTTGGTGTCGGATGGCATCGCCATGGTCCGCAGTGTCAGTTCGCCGGTCGGCTTGTCTTCGCTCACGCCTGAACTCCCCGTTTTGCAATTCGTCCTTGAAGACTAACGGCAGGCGTGAAGATCACAAGACTAGTCAGGTCATTCGGTGCAGCAGAAGTGCCATGATCCACAGCGGGAGGGGCACCGTTCAGTAGACACCGCCAGAAACGTCCGCCAAAAAACGCAGGTTACCGGCTTGATCCGCCCCATTCGCTGGTTGTCACGGAAAGCTCGGGCGGCGGGGTGGCCGCTGCGAAACCGAAGGTCGCCAGCCAGAGGCTCTGGGCGATACGTTCGGCAACCATGATGATTTCGTCGGCAAGATCCGGGACAAAAAGCTCCCGCACGACCGGGCGGAACACTGTCAGCCATTCTCCGTAGTCGGAACTGACCAGTTCCTTCTGCTTCATATGGGCCGGAACGGGCTTTCCCTTGTAGGCTCCGTTCTTCAAAAGAACGGATTGCCAGAAGCTCTCCATTTTCAGGAGGTGCTCGTCCCACCGGCCTTCCAGGCGGCGCGAGAAGATCTCTCCAAGGCGCGGATGCTCGCGGATACAGCCGTAAAACGTTTGCACCATGACCCGGATGGAGGCCTCGTCGACGCTTTCATAACGCAGCAGCCGATCTCCCGCGTCGTCCGCAACCCGGTGCCGCCGGGAGACGGGAGCCTGATCGGATTTCGGACCGGAATTGCGCGGATTCATGATCGCCTCCAAACATTCATTTTAAATGCATCTTTTAAATCTCACATCGTCGCGTTAAAATCAACATATCATATGAATGTTTAATGGGTCCCCGCATGCGCCTCAGCCAGGCAAGCGACTTCGCCTTGAGAATCCTGATGGTGGCAGGCCAGTCCGACGATCCGCAAACGGTGGGTGGACTGACAGAACGGCTGGGCCTTGCCCACTCCCACGTCATGAAGATCGTCGCCCATCTGGCAAAGGGCGGCTATCTGGAGACCACCCGCGGCCGCGGCGGAGGCATAAGGCTGGCAAAAGAGCCGGCCGCCATCCGGATCGGCGATGTGGTCCGGCTGATGGAACCGGACCTCGGCGTGGTGGCCTGCCTGAAGCCCGAACCGACAACCTGTGCTTTCCTGCCCCGCTGCGCGCTGAAAGGCGCCATGGCGCGGGCCGCGGAGGCGTTTATCGACAGCCTCAACACGCAGACGCTGGAAACCATCTTGGCAGGAACGCAGATAGCTTCAATGCCGGAGGTGAGAAAATAAAGCCGAAATTATCGCGAAAGCTGCAATTCGCAGACATTCACCGACAGGGTCTTTCCACCCTTGACCAGTTTCAAGACACAAAGACCAATTTCCAGAAGCGCTTCAGTCGAGCTGTTTTGGTCCCCTGATATCTTGTCTTCAAAAGCCGTCAGGCAGTCCGCATGCTGCCGATCCCGGCACGCCTCGTCTCCGGTGAACTCATACATCCATTCAAATTCATCCTCGCGAACGGATTGAAACGTTTCGCTCAGCAGACTTGAATAAGGTTCAAGTCCCTTCGAGAGCGCACCCGCCCGCGCAAGCTCTCTTGCCGCACGCACATGCTCCCTGGACGGAGTTTCCCCTCGCGGTTGCTGAAATTTCTGGAACGTCAATGATAGAGAAAGAAACTGGATGTCCGGATCGTCCTCATTGCAAAAAAGCGTAATGAGGTTGCGAAGCGTAATGTAGCGGCTCAGAAAAAGTTGTCGATCCGAAGCAGATTTCGTCTCCGCCATCAGAAGGGCGAACTCAAGCCTGTTCAGATTTATGACCCCCTCAGGCCTGAAGTCGCGAAGAAATGCGCTTGCCTCTTCCGCCTCGCCTGAAGCGTTTTCAAGTCCGGAAAGAAAGTCCAGATAGTTGGCAAGCTCCGGGCCGAACGGGTCCAGATCGCTGAGTTTCTTTCTTGTCTCTTCAAGTGTGTCGTCGGAATCCAAGATGTCCTGATAAGACTGTGTACTTTCGATCTCGTTACATGCCGCCGGCTGCGCAAGCACCGGGGACGACAGAGCTGGCAGGAGCAGCAAGAATAGGAATATTCCCAGTTTGCATGGACTTTTCTGGCCGCGAAGCCACCGGCGTGCCGTTTCAAGAGCGGAGAGGATAACTCCTCGCACTGTAACTCCTAAAGTGTTGATGCCTGCTGCAGAAATTCCACCTGCTCCAGGCAGTAATAGCCGGAAATCCGGCTGATCGTGCCGGAGCGTTTCCAGTCGTTCAGCACGCGGCTGACATTTTCACGCGCTGCGCCTGCCATATTGGCGATATCCGCCTGGCTGAGCTTGTAGTGGATCAGCACCCGGCCATTCTCCAGAGGCTTGCCGAAGGTTTCCGAAAGCTGCAGCAGCGCCTGGGCGACACGGCCCGGCAACGGCAGGAAGGAGCGCGCCGCCAGCACGTCGTTGGCATGGCGCAGGCGCTTGCCGACGATCGACAGCATATGCCGATAGACCGCGGGGTTCTCATCGGAAAACCTCTGGAAAGCAGCCTTGTCGATGAAAGCGACATGGGCCTCCTTCAGGGCAATGACCGTCGCCGAGCGCGGGCGGCCGTCGAGCAGCGCCAGTTCGCCGACAAGATCGCCCGGGCCGAGGACGGCCAGCAGCTGCTCGTCGCCGTCGACGGACAAAAGGGAGACCTTCAGCGAGCCCTCGAGCACCGCGTAACAACCGTTTCCCGGGTCGCCGTTTTCGAACAGGATCGTGCCCGAAGGCATCTTCATCGCTCTTGCAAGGCGCGACAGGCCGACCGCGAGCTCCGGATCAAGCCCCTCCAGCGAAAAGCTGTTTTTCAAAAAGTCCTTGATTTCCGTCACGCATTCCCCCTGCCAGCGAGCGCTGCCGTTCCGAACGTTCAGATATTAAAGCGCTTTGCATTCATATTGAACCATTTGAACGCAAAGCGCTCCAGGGTCCGGACCCATATCAATCAAAAAATGCAGTTAGCGCGATCCTGTGATGTCCATCACGTGCAATCAAGAAAAATATGCCTACATAGTTAGTCATGGAAGCGGGGTTGCCCCTCCCCCTTTCAGACCTCCACGAAAAACGGCTCTGTTCCCCGCAGAGCCGTTTTTTCGTTTCCGGTCATATTTTCAGACCCTGTCCTGGAACTGTCCGCGGACCTCGTAACACCAAACAGGCTCCGGTTCTCGCCGGCCGGCATCAGTTCAGGAAGACATCCTTCTGGTCCAGCGTCTGAAAGAAACGGTTGCTGGACAGAACTTCGTACTGGCATTCCCGTATGGCAATCTTCCTGCGCGGCTCATCCCGCCTCAGACGATCATCGGGCCTGCCGGGTATCGCGGCGACAAAACTGCGATCCGTCATCCCGTCGAAGTGATTGTGCAGAAGCCTCTGCAGTTCTTCGCTGTCGCTCGTTTCAGGCAAGGGATCGGCCCTGGGCAGCATCTGAAGATTGCAGGATCGGGCAAGGTGATTGAGCCGCAAGGCCTTCAAGCCGGAGCGCACCGGGGAAACCACCAGCGGCGGCACTTCGAAATCCGCGTGATCGATGGCCCTGAAGACGATGCGCGCCAGGGCGGTTCTGGCCAGAAGGCCTTCACGCACCGCGACGAAATCGGGCGGGCGCGCCATCAGGATGCTGTAGCGCACCAGTTGCGCATGGGCTTCCTCGAACAGGACCTCATCCGGCAGAAGCCTGAGGAGCGCGCGGCGCTGGAGTTTCGCCCGGCTGAACATGCGCTCGCCGTAGGCGTCCTGCATGCGCGCACTGACCGGAAACACCCGGTCGCCGCTGAAGGCCAGCGTCACGCCGAACAGCACCTTCTTGCCGACCTTCTCCGCGGTTTCCTGAAGCGGGCGGAATTCCCGTGGCCAGAGTTCGCTGGCAACGATCGCGCCGACGGCACTCAGGCGGCCCATCTCGACCAGCTCGCGCAGCGCGCGATCGACCCCAAACGCAAGGCCGTAGTCCAAAGCTCCAAGTGTGATCCGCTTCATGAATTTCCGCAGGCGAGTCGGAGAGATCTGAAAATGCGATATCTTCCCTGCGGCATTCGCTGCAGGTTTGCAAGTCTCTTCTCAGGAAGATGATATGTCTTTTGCCAGATTATCTGTACCGGATCGGCTCGAAGACCGGACCAATCCGGTCCTCGACCCTGTAGACTACAAGGTCTTCCAGCCGGACACCTTTCACTGTGCGCTCCAGCTCAGCGATTTTCTCCACGACCGCAAATGATTTCTCAAGCTCGCCTGCCTTGTCGCGCCGTCCCTCGGCCACATAGAGGCCGGGATTTGCGAACAAGGTCTCTTCAGGCGCAGGCTGCATCAGATAGCGGATGCGCTCAGTGAGCTGGAATACCGGCAGCCTGTCCTTCAGGAGGAAGTCCAACTGGCCGTTGAGCCCGTAGCTGGTCGTTGCGACAAAGGCTGCGTTTTCCCGCGCGGCGATCTCTTCGAGCTTCCGGCCGATTTCCGACCAGCCGCGCAATTGGAAGGTCGGATCCTTGCGGGCGAACTGTCCGGTGAGCGGCCATACGGCATGGATCTGCAGCAGAACCGAGAGCAGCAGGCCCAGGACCACGCCGCCGCAGGCGATCCCCCGCCAGACAGATCTGCCCTGCGGGAGTGACGCCACGAAGACCGCAGCCATCATCGCGAAGGCCGGAAACAGCGGTGCCGGCCAGTTGGCCTGAACGCGGGCATGCAGCGCGTGATAAAGCAGATAAACAAAGAACGGCAGCGTGGTGAGCAGAACCAGTGAGGCTGCGCTCTGCCGTTTGCGCAGGGCGCCGAACAGCCCTACCGCGCCGAATATTGCCGGGATCGCGATTAGCGGATTGATCAGGCCGATCAGCGCGCCGAGAAACTCGAAGATGTATTTCGCCGTGTAACCGCCATTGCCCGCCCGGCCGAACTGCTTGTAAAAGCTGGCCCATTCATGGGCATGGTTCCAGTAGAGAACCGGCGAGAAGCAGAAGAGCGCGATCAGGCCGCCGGCCCAGAGCTGCCAGCTGCGCCACCAGCGCCGCGCCTCTGGGACCCAGCACAGCCACAACACAATTCCCGCGCCGAGGAAAAGAACGGAATATTTGGACAACAGGCCGCAGCCCGCCATGAGGCCGGCCAACAGCCACCAGTTGGCGTTTCTGGAGACGGAGAGTTCGGCAAGCGCCCAAAGGCTGAGGCCCCAGAAGAAAACGGACGGTGCGTCGGGGGTCGCCAGAATGCCACCGATGCCGACCAGAAGACTGGCGTTGAGAAACAGTACCGCCCAACCGGCGACCCGTCGATCGAACAGAATGGCGGCAGTGCGCCAGAGCACCAGAGAGCCGATCACGCCGGAGACAATCACCATCGCCCGCACCGCGAACAGCGTATCGCCGAAAACGGCCTGTCCGGCAGAGATCCACCAGCCGATCATCGGCGGATGATCGTAATAACTCAGTGCCGGATAAAGCCCCCAGAGCCGGTAATAGGCTTCATCCTCGACGAAATGGGCATTGCCGGCCGCAAAGAGTTTCACGGCAGTCAGCAGGCCGACAATAACGGCCAGGCCGACCGGCCGCAGCACCGGAGGCAGGTCTTGCGTCTTTGCCAGGTCGGTCACATTGCCTCTTTTACGTTTTCCGCCAGGTCAGGGCGGAGCTGGCGGCATAATTCCAGACGGCCCCCATGATGGCACCGGCCGTGCCGGCGAACCACCAGTAGGCCGGGTCGGCGTAGACCAGATTGGCGACGCCGACATTTGCCAGCACGCCGACAGAACAGACGGCATAAAAGGTGAGAAGACCGATCAGCATCCGCACACCATGCAGGCGGCGGTCGCGATAGGTGAGCTGGTTGTTCAGGAAGAAGTTCGAGGTCATGGCAACGAATGAAGCCGCGGTCTGACCGAAATTGAATTCCATGCCCGAAACAAGAAACACGCGCAGCGCGGCCAGATGCACGATGAGACCGCTGGCGCCGACAAGACCGAACATCAGAAAGCGGACGGAGACGACGTTGCCGAAATACTTGGCGAGCAGCAGGCCGAAATAATCCAAGGTGACCAGACTGTCGAGCTTGCTCTCGCCATGCTGGCGTTCCCGGAAAGTGAACGGCAGTTCCTTGATCTTCAGCGTCCCGCCGGCACTGGAAACAAGATCGAGCAGGATCTTGAAACCCTGCGGCGACAGTTTCGGCGCAAGGGCTTCCGCTTTTTCCCGGCGGACCATGAAGAAGCCGCTCATCGGGTCCTTCAGGGTGACGTTGAGCAACTTCTGCGCCAGGCCGTTGGCGATGTCGGAGGCCCAGGCGCGGACAGTTGAAAGCCCCACGCCGGCGGTTCCGCCTTCGACCTTGCGGCTGGCGACCACCAGATCGGTGTCCGAGGCCCGCAATTCGGCCAGCATCTTCGGCAGCATGGTTTCGTCATGCTGCAGGTCCGCGTCCATCACCGCGACATAGGGGGCAGAGGAGGCCAGGATACCTTCCACGCAGGCGCCCGAAAGGCCCCTGCGGCCAATGCGGCGAATGACCCGCACACGCGGATCGCTCAAGGCAATCGTGCGTGCAACTTCGGTGGTGCCGTCCGGAGAATTGTCATCGACGACAATCGCCTCCCAGGCGATGCCGGCAAGGGCGGTGTCGAGGAGCCCGACAAGGATCGGGATATTGGCGGCTTCGTTGAAGCTCGGCAGGATTACACTGAGTTCGGCAGCTTTTGCCACCGGTCCCCGGCCGGCCGGCATTCCGCTTTCTCCAGCATCCATTTCAGCCATGCGCACAGCTTCGTCCATTGCCAACCCTTATCCACTCGCTTGCAGCCAACCCCGGCTTTCCAGCCACAATTCGCGCGGACCATAGCCTGCTAGTTCTTAAATACAAGAAAACACCGGGTCCTTTTAAGCCGAACTGCGCTGCAAACAAGGCCCCGGCTTCGCTTTCGGCCTTGCCTTCCCGGTCCGGGCTTCAAAAACCCACGCGGTTCGGCTCCCTCTTTGCCGCCCCGGCCCTGAGCCGGGGTCCCTTCAAATCGGCGTGGAGGTCCCGGCTCAAGGCCGGGACAGCTGCAGGTCAGCTCTAGAGGGGGATACACGGAAACCAGCCGCGCATGCTTCACCTCCTTGCTCTCAGTCCCTGTTTCGTCTAGGAAAACCGCAACATGCACACTGCCGGGCGCCCGGTCCTTTTTCGCGCGCGCACGGCATGGAACCTGCCAGGACCTGTTAGACTTCATGGCCAAAAAACCAAACAAACTGAAGGCGCGCCTGCCGCGCGGCTTCGTTGACCGCTCTACCGAGGACATCCGCGCCACCGACGAGATGCTTTCCCGGATCCGCGCCGTCTACGAGCAGTACGGCTTCGACCCCGTGGAAACGCCGGCCTTCGAATATACGGATTGCCTCGGCAAGTTCCTGCCGGACACCGACCGCCCGAACGCGGGTGTCTTTTCCGTGCAGGACGACGACGAGCAGTGGATGAGCCTGCGTTACGACCTGACGGCACCGCTCGCCCGTCATGTGTCGGAGAACATCAACGAGATCCAGCTTCCCTATCGCACCTACCGGGCCGGATGGGTGTTCCGCAACGAAAAGCCGGGACCTGGCCGCTTCCGCCAGTTCATGCAGTTCGACGCCGATACGGTCGGCGCGCCGGGCGTTCAGGCGGACGCGGAGATGTGCATGATGATGGCCGACACCATGGAAGCCCTCGGCATTCCGCGCGGGCAATACGTCATCCGTGTGAACAACCGCAAGGTTCTGGATGGTGTTCTGGAATCGATCGGTCTCGGTGGTGAAGATCAGGCGGAGCGCCGGCTGGTCGTCCTCAGGGCCATCGACAAGCTCGACAAGTTCGGCGTCGAAGGCGTGCGATTGCTTCTGGGCGAAGGGCGCAAGGACGAGAGCGGCGACTTCACCAAGGGTGCTGGGCTGGAAGATCCCGCGATTGAGAATATCGTCGCGTTCATTTCCGGAACCGGCTCTCCTGAAAATGAGGGCTTTGCGGAACTGAGTGCCATGGCCTCGATCTTCGCCTCCTGCGGCTACGGCGAAGACCGCATCAAGATCGACCCCTCCGTCGTCCGAGGCCTCGAGTATTACACCGGCCCCGTCTACGAGGCAGAACTGCTGTTCGACGTGACCAACGAAAAGGGCGAAGTGGTCCAGTTCGGCTCCGTCGGTGGCGGTGGGCGTTTTGACGGGCTGGTCAAGCGCTTCACAGGCCGCGACGTTCCCGCCACCGGCTTTTCCATCGGTGTCTCGCGCCTGATGACGGCGCTGAAGAACCTCGGCAAGCTGGACACCGCCGATGTGACAGCGCCCGTACTGGTCACCGTGATGGACGGCGACGTGGTAGCCCTCGGGCGCTATCAGAAGATGGCGCAGGACCTGCGCAATGCCGGCGTCCGGGCGGAAATGTACCAGGGCAACTGGAAGAAGTTCGGCAATCAGCTCAAATATGCCGACCGGCGCGGCTGCCCGATCGCGATCATTCAGGGGTCGGACGAACGGGACGCCGGCGAGATCCAGATCAAGGATCTGATCGAAGGCAAACGCCTGTCCGAGGAAATCACCGACAACGTCACCTGGCGCGAAAGCCGCCCGGCGCAGATTACCGTCAAGGAGGCGGACCTGCTGACGGCGGTCAAGGGCATTCTGGAGAGCCACGCCGAGGATCGCAAACGGGCGAGTGAGGGCTGAGCGATGACGGCAGCACAGACAAGCGGGCTGGACCCGGCGAAGATCGACGCGGTTCTGGAGCGGTTCACCGCGGAGGGCCATACTTTGGTCAGCCCGCCGATCCTGCAGCCGGCAGACGTCTTTCTGGACCTGACCGGCGAGGACATCCGCCGCCGTCTTTTCCTGACCAGCGGCACGGACGGTGCCGAGCTGTGCCTCAGGCCCGACTTCACCATCCCGGTCTGCCGTCATCACCTGGCGCGCGCTGACGCGAAGCTGCCTGCCGCCTATTGTTACAACGGCCCGGTGTTCCGGCAGCGGGCGGACGGTCTCGGCGAAATTCCGCAGCTTGGTGCGGAAAGCCTCGGGCGAAGCGACACCGCACAAGCGGATGCGGATCTGCTGGCGCTTTCGGTCCGGGCTCTGGAGACATTCGGTCTGGACGATTGTTCCATCCGCATCGGCGACGAGACCCTGTTCGCCGCCATTCTGGAGGGCCTCGACCTTCCGGCCGTCTGGCGCCGGAGGCTGCGCGATCTGTTCGGCGAGACCGGCCGGCTTGCCGACGCCATCGGCCGGATGGCCGGCGGATCGGCCTCGAATGACGACAGCCGCGATGTGCGCCTCGGATTCCTGTCCGCGCTGGAAGGCGCCGACCCGGAAGCGGCCCATGCGGTTGTGGAGGATCTCCTGTCCATTGCCGGAATTTCCGCCGTCGGCGGCCGCACTCCCGGTGAAATTGCCGACCGGTTTCTGGAACAGGCTGCCCTTTCCAGCGGTGCGCGCGGCCACGACAAGGCTGCGGAGACGCTGAGTGCCTATCTCGCTCTCAAGTCGGACGCCGTTGCCGCGCCTGGCGTGCTGCGCGATTTCAGCAAGGAATACGGTCTCGGTCTCGATACGCCTCTGGCCGCCTTCGAGCAGCGTCTCGCAGCGCTCGACGCCGGCGGGATTGATCCATCCCGACTGAGTTTTGCCGCCGACTTCGGACGGCGCCTCGATTATTATTCCGGCTTCGTTTTCGAAATCCATGCAGCTTCCGGCACGGTCGAAGGACCGCTTGTCGGCGGTGGCCGCTACGACAAGCTGGTGACATTGCTGGGTTCGGAACAGGACGTTCCGGCCATCGGCTTTTCCATGTGGCTCGACCGCATTGCCTTGAGCGTGAAGGGCTGACCCATGAGCAAACTGATCATCGCCATTCCCTCCAAGGGACGCCTGCAGGAAAACACCCATGAGTTCTTCGGCCGCGCGGGCCTGAAGGTGGTGCAGCCGGGCGGCGCGCGCAATTATCGCGGTGCCATAAAGGGCCTCACCGATGTGGAGATTGCCTTTCTGTCCGCCTCCGAGATCGCCCGCGCGCTTGCCGACGGCACGGTTCATTTCGGCATTACCGGGCTCGACCTCGTGCATGAGAACATTACCGATCCGGAGAACTCGGTGCACATCGTCACGCCGCTCGGCTTCGGTTCGGCGGATGTGGTCGTCGCCGTGCCGAAAGCATGGATCGACGTGGAAACCATGGCGGATCTTTCCGACGTCGCCTCCGATTTCCGCAACCGCCACGGCCGCCGCCTCAGGGTCGCGACCAAATACGTCACGCTGACCCGGGCCTTCTTCGCCCGATATGGCATCGCCGATTACCGGATCGTGGAGAGCGCCGGTGCAACGGAAGGCGCTCCGGCTGCCGGCTCCGCGGAACTGATCGTCGATATCACCACCACCGGCGCAACGCTGCAGGCCAACAACCTGAAGATCCTGCCCGATGGCGTGATCCTGAAAAGCCAGGCCAATCTGGTCGCCTCTCTCAAGGCCGACTGGTCCGAGACCGCGCTTGCAGCGGCACGGGCCATTCTGGACCGGATTGCGGCCGAGGAAGCCGCCCGCGATGTCAAACTGGTCAAGGCTGTCGTCGATGACCGGACGCAAGCGCTCAGATCCGTAAGCCAGATTGGCGCGCTGCAGAGGTTTTCCGACGCTCCCGACGGCCATCATGTCAGCGTGCTGTGTCCGAAGGATGCCGTCGCCGACTGCGCCCAGCTGCTCATTCAGGAAGGCGCGGAGACGGTCACCGTGGAAACGCTCGACTATGTCTTCTCAAGAGAAAACCGCCTGTTCGCCCCACTGAAGGACAAGGTGGGCGGGTAGTTCTTTCAATGAGCCGGTAGGCTGAATAACCACTCTTTATCAGCCCGGCCTTTTGAAGTCCGCCCGCGCCTGTTCGATCCGGTCGCGGCAGCAGCAGCCCTCCAGGTGGTCGTTGACCATGCCCATGGATTGCATGAAGGCGTAGATGGTGGTGGGACCGACGAAGCTCCAGCCACGTTTTTTCAGGTCCTTGGAGAGCGCCGTGCTCTCTTCCGTCTTGCCGAGCGTTCTTGCCGTCGCGAAATCGAGTTTGTCCGGCCGGTTCTCCGGTTTGGGTTCGAAAGACCAGAAATAGGCGGCAAGCGTGCCGAATTCGGCTTTCAGCTCCAAGGCGCGTTTCGCGTTGTTGATGGTCGACTCGATTTTCCTGCGGTGGCGGACAATACCGGCATCCCCCAGACAGCGCTCGACATCGGCTTCGGTGAACGTGGCAACCGTCTCGAATTCAAAATTGGCGAAGGCCGCCCGGAAGGCGTCGCGCTTGCGCAGAATGGTCAGCCAGGAGAGGCCCGACTGGAAACCTTCCAGGCAAACCTTCTCGAAAAGGCGGCGGTCCTCGTCAACCGGCCAGCCCCATTCGGTGTCGTGATAGAGCCGGTAGTCCTCCAGGTTGCCGTGCCACCAGCACCGCAGCCGCCCATCGTTGCCGGCAAGCAGTCCCGTGACCGGATCGCGCTCCGCTTTCACCGTGCCGCCGCTGTCCTGTTCCGCCATGTACATGCCCTTTATTCACTCTTTGTTCTCCCGTTGGTAAGGTCGAAAGGATCGGAGCGCAAGGGCAAATGGTGTTGCGACCTCCCGGCCTGAAACCAAAAAACCCGGCACTTGGCCGGGTTTTTCGAAAACAGTTGGGAAGCTGTCAGGCAAACAGGGCGTCGATGTCGTCCTGGCTGGCAACGTCCACATCGTGGTCCAGCGACGGGCCGTTGAGCAGTGCCGCGTCGCCTTCCTTCTGCTCGCGTTCCTCGATCTCGATATCCTGGAAGCTTTCGATGCCGCCCCAGATATCCATCATCTGCGTGATCCTGTCTTCAACGAAGCGCAGGGTATTGACCACCTTGGTGATGCGCTGACCGGTCAGATCCTGGAAGTTGCAGGCCTCGAAAATATGAACGACCTTGTCCTGAATGTCGTTCGCCAGTTCCTGGTCCTGAGCATTAAGCCTGGCGGAAAGGGTGTTGGCGGTTTCGTCGATGAACTCGGCAGCGGTCAGAATGGATTCGGTCGCGCCCTCGGTACCGTCCACGACGGCATCCAGCTCGTTGGTTACGCGGGTCATCTCCTCGCCCTCGGAACCGGTCGTCTGGTGAAGTGTCGCGATTTCCTTCTTGGTCTGCGCGATCGCTTCATAGATTGCGTCGAGCTCGACCTTCAATTTGGCCGCTTCCGACATTTCCTTGCGAAACTCTGCCAGAACCGTAGCGCTCATGGCTTCCGGGTCCATTGCAGCCTGCTGCTGCCCTTCCCCGCTCTGGATCATGGATTTTACGCTTGCCAGTTCTGCCAGGAGCTCCTGGTGGCGGCGTTCTTCAGCAAAGGCGGGGCTGTCGGATACCCCGGAATTCATGCGTATCAAGCTTTCCGCTCGAAAGGATCTTTTCACCGCGGCCATGCCTACTCCCGTCGCGTGCCTGTCCAGGCGTATTCAATTCAAACTGTCCTGCACTTATAGCCGGGGAAGCTTAAAGAAATGTTTTTGAGATGCTTGCCGAAGACGGAGGGCCCTTTTGATCTTTGGTAACCGTTTCTTGGCTTCCCTCTTCGGGGACCATTGGTTATCCTCCCGCTGAATCAACGGAACAGCTCATCGCATGCTAAAGTCAGCCAAACTCTGCCGAATTCCAGGAGCTGACGGACCTTGCGCCACACGCGAAGGCGAATTGATCTGAATGCGAGTCCTGCGTTTTCTTTCGACGATCCTGTTTGCAGGATTTCTGTCTGCAGCTCCGGCAATGGCGGCGAATGATACTTTTACCACTGAAGAACTTCTCTATGGATTTGAAAAAACAGTATTCGGCCTGGAATACCGCAGCTGGAGCTGGCGTCCCTATCTGGTAAAAAAGTTTACCCGGCCGGTTTTATTTCAGGTTCACAATCTTTCTTCACGCGACCGGACACAGACAGTCCACCAGTTCGTGCGCGAAATCGACAAGCGGGTCGACGGACTGAAGACAGGTATCGCGCGCGATCCCGCCGAGGCGAATTTCGAGGTCTATGTGGTCGACCGCGCCCAGTATGAGCGTGTCGTCAAAACGGAAATCTACAAGAGCGAGCGTGCGAACGTTCCAGGACGTTGCCTGGTGCGCGTCGTCTCAGGCCGCGACGGTATCAAACGCTCTGCTGCGGTGATCGTTTCCGATGAAGGCGAATTCCTTTTCAAGCGATGCCTGGTGGAAGAAGTGCTGCAGGGCCTCGGGCCGATGAACGACGACGAGGATCTCACCCATTCAGTCTTTAACGATTCCTCGCGTCACAGCCGGTTCACCGTGTTCGACCAGCTCATTTTGAACATGCTTTACGATCCGCGTATCAAACCGGGCATGTCGTTGAAGCAGACCCGGGCAGTTTTGCCACTGGTGGTGCGCGACGCCCGGCGGCGGGTTCGTTAACCAAGGTCTTCGTGAAAGACCAAGGATTTCAACTTCGGCGATTTTGATTGCGTTTCCCCTCCCCCAGAGGAAAGTATTTCATTAAGACTGTTTCTCAACCAATAGATAACCATAAGGAAGAATTACCAAAATACACTGTACCGGATTCACTTTTGGAAGAGCGTGAACCCTTATCATCATTTCCAATCCGTTAATTGGCGACCCGAAAAGTCGCTAAACGTGGTCGATGACAAGTATCAAGAGTACAGCCATGTTCCATTTACGCATTGTTTCTTCCAAGTTACTGATCCTGGGCGGCACATTGTTATTCACTGCCGCGTTTTTCATTCCACAGGCGAATGCCGGACAGGTGTCTCCACCGCCGCTCGTCCTCAGTCCGAACCTCGCGGAACCCTGGGTGCTGCAATTGCAGCCGCGGGCCACCCGACGCGCCGCGCCTCCTGTTCAGCGGCGCCAGGTGATGCAGCCGCAGGTCCGCCGCGCCAACTGGTGGTCGCCCCGCCAGCAACCGGTGCGCCAGCAGCCGCAGCGCCAGGCCAGCGCACCGACGAGCCGCCAGACCGCACCGGAGTTCCTGCCGACGATCGTCGATTATGATGGCAAGCACAAACCGGGCACGATCGTGATCGACACGAACACCCGGCATCTCTATCTGGTGCAGAATGACGGCACCGCCCGGCGTTACGGCGTCGGCGTCGGCAAACCCGGTTTCGAGTGGGCCGGAACACACAAGATTACCCGCAAGGCCGAGTGGCCGGACTGGCGCCCGCCGGCAGAGATGCGCAAACGCCGTCCGGAATTGCCGACCTTCATGGCCGGCGGTCCGCAAAACCCGCTGGGCGCCCGCGCGCTCTATCTCGGATCGACGCTCTACCGTATCCACGGTTCCAATCAGCCCTGGACCATCGGTCACGCTGTATCTTCCGGCTGCATCCGCATGCGCAACGAGGATGTGATGGATCTCTACGAGCGGGTTGGCGTCGGCACCAAGGTCATCGTGATCTGAGCCGATCCGTCATCGGAGATCTTGCGACTTTGAGGAAACCGCGCGGTCTGCCGTGCGGTTTCCCTGATTATACCGAGCGAAGCCCTCACTTGCGGAGCTTCCTCTTTCCCTGCAATTTGTCGATACCGTCGACTCAATCGCCGCCCTTCCCCCGACAAAGCCGGTCCGAGGCATGACAGATCGTTTGAAACATTTTTCACCCGGACCGGATGCCACCTATTTCGCCAAGGCAGCTCTGGTCGGAGTGCTCGTCGGAATTATCGGCGCCGGGTTTCATTCCGGCGTGGAAATTCTGCTTGCGCAGTTCGCCGCACTCAGGACCTCTCTGGGCACCGGTGTGTTGCCCTACGTGGTGTCGATTGCGATCTCCGGCGCTGCGGTCGTCGGAGCGTTCTTTCTGGTCCAGCGAATAGCGCCCGAAGCTGCCGGCAGCGGCATTCAGGAAATCGAAGGCGCCATGGAGGACAAGCGACCCGTACGGTGGGCCAGAGTGCTGATCGCGAAGTTTTTCGGCGGGCTGCTGGCGCTCGGATCCGGCCTGGTGCTCGGCCGGGAGGGCCCGACCATTCACATGGGGGCGATGACGGCCGAAGCGCTTTCCAGATCGCAAGGGCTTTCGTCGTCCGATCACAAGGGACTTCTGGCAGCAGGCGCCGCCGCCGGTCTGGCCGCGGCCTTCAATGCGCCGCTGGCGGCAATCCTGTTCATCGTGGAGGAAACCAGACGACAGTTTCCGTTTGGCTACCGGACTTACATGGCCGTCATCATCGCCTCGATCCTGAGCGCGGCAGTCACGGTCAAGCTGACGCACATCGGCCCACCGCTGCTGGTCACGGTGTCCTATGTGCCGATCTGGAGCTTCTTCCTGCTCGGCCTTCTCGGCGTTTTTCTCGGCGCACTCGGCGTCTTCTTCAACTGGGCGCTGATCAAGGTCATGGACCTGTTCCAGACAATCCGGATCGGACTGCGCTGGCTGCCGGCGCTTGCCGTCGGCGGAGTCACCGGAGCTCTTCTGATCGCTCTCCCGGACGCGACCACCGGCGGTGAAGATCTGGTGCGCGGACTGATCACCTCCCATCAGGGTGTTTTGGTCCTGCTCCTGCTCACCTTGCTGCGTTTCGGCGGCGTGCTGTTTTCCTATGCCTCGGGCGTCCCCGGCGGGATCTTCGCACCGATGCTGTCCATCGCAACCTGCGCCGGGCTCGCCTTCGGTACGGGGGCGGCGGAACTCCTGCCCATTGTAGATGACGACTTCCGGGCCGCCTGCGCGGTGGCTGCCATGGGCGGTTTCTTCGCGGCCTCCGTGCGCGCACCGCTTGTCGGCGTCGTGCTGGTGATGGAACTGACGGGCGCCTACGCCCTGATCATGCCGGTTCTGGTGACCTGCACCACAGCATCCCTCACGGCGCACCACCTGGGCGGCCGGCCGATCTACGAGCAACTGCTGGAACGGACCTTGAGACTTGCAGGCCAGGAACCGGACAAGCAGCCCGAGGACACCCCGATACAACTGGGCACGCGCGAAGGCTGACCGGGAAAAGCCGGGTGCCCTATTCCGCAGCTTCCGAGGAAAGCAGGACGGAGGACAGGCTTTCCGGCTGCCGTCCGCCATAGGCCCAGTCGAGAAGCTCCACCGTATGCAGGATCGGTATGTCGGTCCCCAGACCGATCTGAGTCATGCAGCCGATATTGCCGGTGGCGATGACGTCCGGCCTGGTTTTCTCAATATTGGCCACCTTCCTGTCGCGCAGGCGGCGGGCAATTTCCGGCTGGAGAATGTTGTAGGTTCCTGCCGAGCCGCAGCACAGATGCCCTTCCGGCACATCCTTGACCCTGAAGCCGGCCCCCGTCAGAAGATCCTTCGGCTGGCGGGTGATCTTCTGGCCGTGCTGCATGGAACAGGCGGAATGATAGGCGATGGTCAGATCCGGTTTGGCGGCAGGTGTGCCAAGATCGACACCGGTCAGGAACTCGGTCACATCCTTTGCCAGAGCGGAGACCCGGGCGGCCTTCAGGGCATAGGCCGGGTCCTCTCTCAACATGTGGGCGTAATCCTTTATCGTCGTGCCGCAGCCGGACGCGGTGATCAGGATGGCATCCAGTCCGCCGGCGTCGACTTCTCGCATCCAGACATCGACATTGCGGCGGGCGTTTTCCAGAGCCGCCTCTTCCTTGCCCATGTGATGAACAAGCGCGCCGCAGCAGACCTCGCCTTCGGGCAGAACGATTTCGTAACCCGCCCGGCTCAGCAGCCGGATCGTGGCGTCGTTGATACCGGGATTGAGCACCGGCTGGGCGCATCCGCCCAGAAGGGCAACACGGCCCTTGCCGGCCGTGGTTTCGGCCGCGAACACACCTGGACCTTCATGTTCTCCCCTGCCTGGGGAACTTGCAGGCGCCAGTTCCAGCATCGCACCGATCTTGGCCAAAGGTCCTCCCAGCGCCTTCAGCGCACCGGCAAACGGACGAGCGAAGAATGCGCCGATCAGAGCAAGACGGAAGCGTTTTGGATAGGGCAGAACGAAAGCAAGCACTGACCGCAGCAACCTGTCTGACGCCGGCCGTCTGTAGGTCTTTTCGATGTGGGCGCGGGCATGATCGACAAGATGCATGTAGTGCACCCCGGAAGGACAGGTGGTCATGCAGGCAAGGCAGGACAGGCAGCGGTCGATATGCTTGACGATCTTCTCGTCAGCTGGACGGTCGTTTTCCAGCATGTCCTTGATCAGATAGATTCTGCCGCGCGGGCTGTCGAGCTCATCGCCCAGCAATGTGAAGGTCGGACAGGTTGCCGTGCAGAACCCGCAATGAACGCATTTGCGCAGGATCTTTTCAGACTCTGCGACATGGCTGTCCTTCAGCTGCTCTGCGGTGAAATTGGTCTGCATGGTGTCCGGCGTCCCTCAATTGCCCGCATTTGCTGCGGAACTCTCCTTGCGAGTGACCCGGATCGTAGGGGCTGGGTTTTCGCCGCACAAGGTATCATTCCGGCACAAGAGCACCCTCACAACGGAATGAATTCAGCTGAAGAAACACGAAACCCGCCCGCGATCCTGCGGCCGGGTCTCGTTTCTTTTCGTCAAGAAGCGTCAGAACAGCCAGGTATTCGGGTCCGGTATGGGCTCGCCGCGAGAGGCAAGCTGCAACCCCTTGATACAGCGGATGATCATCCAGATCAGGAGTGCGATCAAAAGAAACACCCCAACGACAACGAAGACCAGGAGAACACCGACCACGCTGCCCAGCAAACCAATCCAGAATGTCCGGATCTGGTATGTGTAGTGGGTGTCGACCCAGCCGCCGGCCTTGCCCCTGTTCAGGTAGGCGAAGATGATGCCGACCAGCATGGTGATACCGAATAGAATGCTCACCAGATACAGAATGTAGACAAGGCTGACGTTCTTGCCGCCTGGCTCCAGATAACCTTCAGCGCCGGATTGTTGGTCCATTATGCTCTCCGCTAGAAATATCCACGTGAAAATATACGAATAAGACTACACGCCCGCGACCATTCGTCCAGCGTTCAGAATGCCTTTTGGGTCAAATTGCTCCTTCAGGCGGCGCGAAAGCGCGGCCAGGGGAGCGGGTTGGGGCTGGAACACCGGCACAGTCGAACGGACCGACGGATCCGCGCGCACCAGTGTCGCGTGACCTCCGCCTGCATCCTGAAGCGCCGCGCGAATTTCCGCCTCGTGAAGTTCTCCATCGTCGCAGGAAAGCCAGACAAGACCGCCGCTCCAGTCGAAGAATGCCCTCATGTCGAGCGCCGCCTTCAGACGCTCCACCAGCATCGGGCCGGACGCCGGAGCAACGGACACCCGCCACACTGGTGTCTCCGAGCTGGCGAACGGCAGCACATCGCGGATGTTGCGCCAGAGTTTTCCGGACTCCTCTTCTGCAAGGCGGGCAGGCGCGCCGAATTGCGCCAGAAGCTTTTCCAGCGTCTTGAAGCGGTAATCGACAGAGGTTTCGAACCCTTCCAGCCGAAGAACGGTCTTGCCGGCTTCGCCGTCGATGCCACCGGGCAAGTGGGCTGCCCCGGACACTTCGGCCGACGACCCCATGGCCAGGCACAGGGCCTTGATCGCGTCGGCCTCCTCCAGACCATCCAGCAGGAAAGTTGCCGAGGTTTCCGGTTTCGGATTGACCTTGAGTGTGACCGTGGTCGCAACCGCCAGGGTTCCGAAAGACCCGCAGAGCGCCCTCGGCAGATCATAGCCGGTGACGTTCTTGACCACCTTGCCGCCGGAATTGAAGATTTCCCCGCGTCCGGACACGGCTTCCATGCCAAGCACGTGGTCGCGCGCCGCACCCGCCTTGATGCGGCGCGGACCGGAGAGGTTTGCCGCCAGTACGCCGCCGACGGTTCCCCGTCCGGGCTCTTCCCCGAGCAGCGGCCCGTAGTCCATCGGTTCGAACGAGAGTTCCTGGCCGTTGTCGCCGACAAGCTTCTCGACTTCGGCGATCGCTGTTCCCGCCTTGACGGTCAGCACAAGCTCCGCCGGTTCGTAACTTTCGATGCCGGTGAGGCCTGACAGATCGAGAACATGGGCCGCCTGCACAGGGCGGCCGAGCTTTCTCTTGGACCCGTGCCCGACGACTTCCAGCGGCTGATCCTCTGCAGCCGCCCATTTCACCGCATCTTCAACCTGCCGCGTATCGCGCGGCTTGAACGTTGCATCCATTTCGGGAATTCCTCAGAAGCGCGGGATGTCGGGAAAGGGCAGTTGGCCCTTGTGGACGTGCATCTTGCCCAGTTCTGCGCACCGGTGCAGCAAGGGGAAGACCTTGCCGGGGTTGAGCAGATGCTTTTCATCGAAAGCGCATTTGACCCGTTGCTGCTGCTTAAGATCGTCTTCGGAGAACATTTCCGTCATCAGGTCGCGTTTCTCGATACCGACACCATGCTCGCCGGTCAGCACGCCGCCGACCTCCACGCACAACCGCAGGATATCAGCGCCGAAGGCTTCGGCAGCCTCCAGTTCCCCCGGCTTGTTGGCATCGTAAAGGATCAGCGGATGAAGGTTGCCGTCGCCGGCGTGAAAGACATTGGCAACGCGAAGCCCGTGCTTTTCACCCAGGTCCCGCATGCGGGCGAGCACCTTTGGCAGCTCGCGGCGCGGGATCGTGCCGTCCATGCACAGATAGTCCGGCGAGATCCGCCCGACGGCCGGAAATGCCGCCTTGCGTCCCGCCCAGAACGTCATGCGTTCCTCTTCGTTCGCCGAGATCCGCACGTGGCTTGCCGCATGGGCCCGGGCGATTTCCTCGACACGGCCGATCAGGTAATCGACCTCACGCTCCGGCCCGTCCAGCTCCACGATCAGCAGAGCCTCGACATCGAGCGGATAGCCTGCGTGGACAAAATCTTCCGCAGCATGAATGGCAAGCCGGTCCATCATTTCCATACCGCCAGGAATGATGCCGGCCGCGATGATATCGGCCACGCAGCGGCCGCCGTCCTCGCTGGCCGGAAAACCGATGAGCAGCGCGCGCGCCGTCTCAGGCTTTTGCAGGATGCGGACGGTAACTTCGGTCACCACGCCGAGCAGTCCCTCCGAACCGGTCATCAGCGCCAGAAAATCGTACCCTTCGCTGTCCAGGTGCTTGCCGCCAAGGCGGATCACCTCGCCGGTGATCAACACCATTTCCAGGCCGAGCACGTTGTTTGTGGTCAGACCGTATTTCAGGCAGTGCACTCCACCGGAGTTTTCCGCGATATTGCCACCGATGGAACAGGCAATCTGGGAGGACGGATCCGGCGCGTAATAGAAGCCCTCGCCTTCCACTGCGCGCGTGATGCCGAGATTGGTCACGCCCGGTTGTACGACGACCGCCCGGTTGGCATAGTCGATGTCGAGAACCTGGTTGAACTTCATCATCGACAGCAGCACGCCGTCCTCCAGCGGCAGGGCGCCACCGGACAGCGATGTCCCCGCCCCGCGCGGCACCACCTTGACGTCGTTGTCGTAACAGTACCTGAGAACCCTGGAGACCTGATCGACCGTTTCGGGAAGAACCACGATAAGGGGGAGCTGCCGATAGGCGGTGAGAGCGTCCGTTTCATAGGCGCGCATCTCGCGCTCGTCGTGGATCACGCCCTCTCCGGGGACGATCGCCTGAAGCGCGCTCAGGATCTCCCGGCGGCGGGCGAGAACATCCCGGTCCGGGGCAGGCATGGCGATCGCGGTCACAGAGTGGACTCCTTTCACATATACGTTTGATGATCCACGCAAATTGCTCGTACGTAAGCAGTGGTGATAGATCAACAGCTCCCCTCAAGTGTGGCAAGTATCTCGGCCAAGGGAAACGTCCGCACAATAATAGATGTCTTTCTGAGAGATTGAAAATGAGCAATCTGACCGACATGGAGATTTTCGCCCGAGTGGTGAGCGCCGGCAGCATGTCCGCGGCCGGGCGTGAAATGAACCTGTCGCCAGCCGTGGTCTCCAAGCGCATCCGGCGGCTTGAGGAAAAACTCGGGACGCGGCTCCTGCAGCGAACGACGCGCCAGATCGCCATGACGGAGGCGGGGCAGGGTTTTTACGAACGTGTCATCGCCATACTGGCCTCGGTGGAAGAAGCCGAATCCTTCGTGTCACGCGGGTCCGCCCGGGCGCGCGGCATTCTGAAAGTGGCTGTACCGACGTCCTTCGGCCGTCTGCATATCGCCCCGCACATGGGAAAATTCCTGATCGAAAACCCGGACCTCTCGGTCAACCTCGATCTTTCCGACGATTTCGTCGACATCGTCGGGGACGGTTACGACCTTGCGGTCCGCATCGCGGAACTGTCCGACTCCAGTCTTGTCGCCCGCCGACTTGCCCCCGTGCACCGGATCCTGTGCGCCAGCCCCGACTATGTGAAACGGCACGGCGCACCACAAAGCATCGAAGACCTGGCGGGCAATCATGTGACGCTGGCCGCGACAAATCAGGACCCCTGGCGGCTGGCCGGCCCCGACGGCACGGTGACCATCCGCACGCGTGCGCCCATCAAGACCAACTCCAACGAAGTCGTGCGCGAATGTCTGCTGGCCGGTGTCGGGATCGCTCTTCGCTCGACATGGGATGTGGGTCCGGAGTTGCGG
This sequence comes from uncultured Roseibium sp., assembly GCF_947496995.1. Classification (GTDB taxonomy): domain Bacteria; phylum Pseudomonadota; class Alphaproteobacteria; order Rhizobiales; family Stappiaceae; genus Roseibium. The sequence continues at coordinate 1,092,480 of NZ_CANMFD010000001.1, read as the reverse complement.
GCGGGCAAACTGCAGATCCTGTTGCCGGAATACAGGGCGTCGAAAGATGTCGGCCTCTACGCGGTTTATCCGAGCCGCCAGTTCCTGCCGGCGAAAGTCCGGGTCTTCATCGATTTCCTGGCGCATCTTTACGGCTCTTCGCCCTATTGGGACGCCGGCCTGGAAGACTGGCTCCATCTGCCGAGCGCGGCGCGGGCAAGCTGACCGCGACACAATGTGCCTGCGACTGTGCGTCACTTGCGTCGATCTCTTGCATCCTGTTGTGTGGTTGAGAGTTTAAATCCGAGGGAGAATACTATGCAGCGATTGCTGATAATCGCCGGAACGGCGCTTCTTGCGCTGACCGTGCAGGCAAGTGCCGAAGGCGACCCCGCCAAGGGTGAGAAGGTTTTCAAGAAATGCGCCGCCTGCCATGCGGTTGGTGAAGGCGCCAAGAACAAGGTCGGGCCGGAGCTCAACGGAATTGTCGACCGTCCGTTCGGCGCGATTGAAGACTACAAATACTCCAAGTCTCTCCTTGAAGTGGGAGACGGCAAGGTCTGGGACGTCGAGACGCTGGATGTGTACCTGACCAAGCCGAAGGATCTCATTCCCAAGGGCAAGATGGCGTTCGCCGGACTGAAGAAAGAAGCCGACCGCGAAAACGTGATCGCTTACCTGGCGCAGTTCAACGAAGACGGCACGACCAAATAAGCCCATTCGGCTGACAACACTCGAGAGGCCGGGATTTCCCGGCCCCGGACTGGTGAGAACCCTCAAGTCGTCATCCCGGACGCAGCGTAGCGAAGATACGGGATCGGTGAGCCGTCAGCTATTGATAGAGAATGCCGTAACAGCAAAGAATGTGGCTCTCCGATCCCGGCTCGCGCTGCGCTTGGCCGGGATGACTGCCGAGGGTGGTAGTCAGCTTCTCAGTTCACTCAACAGAGTTGATGACAGCGGTAAAGCTATTGCTTCGTCACCACGCTGAGGCCGGGATTTCCCGGACTGTTTTGTTTTCCGGGGCAATTTCCCTGGCATCGTTGCCCTATGGATCATGCGCGTGGCCGGCGCCAGAGGCTTCAGTGATCGTCGTGCTTCTTGCGGATTCGCCGGACCAGCCACCAGATCAGGAGCAAGACAACAGGCACGGCGAGCCCGGTGGTGACATTCGCATCCGGGACGGGCAATCCGGTCTCCGTGGCAGCCTTCGCCAGATAGTAAATCAGCCCGACCACATAGTAGCTGACGGCCGCAACCGACAGTCCCTCGACGGTCTGCTGCAGCCTCAGTTGCAGATGGGCACGGCGGTTCATGGACTGCAGCAGTTTGCTGTTCTGGTCCTCCAACTCGACATCAACGCGCGTGCGCAGCAGGGTCGTGGCCCTTGCGAGTTTGCGGGACAGCATGGCCTGGCGATCCTCGGTCGCCTGGCAGGTCTGCATGGCAGGCGTCAAACGGCGCGTCAGGAACGCAGCCATCGACAGGTCTCCGGGAGCGGCTTTCTCCTTCAGTGCATGCAGTCTGGCCTTGACGATCCCGTCGTAGGCCCGGCTTGCGCCAAAGCGGAACGCGCTCGCCGTCGCCCCGGCTTCCAAGGCGGCCGCCATTTCGCTCAGCCTTCCCAGCAGTTTCTGGTTCGCCCCCAGTCCGGACGATTCCTTTATCTGTTCCGTCAATTCGGCCAGTTCTATCTCGAACCGTCTGATCTCCGGTTGCAGGTCCGTCGCCTTGAACAGGCCGAGCATGGCCAGCGTTCGATAGGTTTCCAGTTCCAGAAGGCGTTGCACGACCGCGCCGAGACGCACGTCGCTCAGCGAACGGTTGAGCACGAGAAAGCGGGTCAGGCCGTCACCGTCCTGGCGGAAATCGGTTGCCACCAGGGCAGCGCTGTCCTCCACCTCGGACACGGTCAGACTGCCGGCGTCGAACCTCTCCCGCCAATCCTGAATATCTTCGGACCCGCGCACTTCCAGACGGACAGCGACCAAGAGGTCGCCAGGTGCCCTGAAGGCCGCGCCGAAAGGATGGGATGCCGGCACCGACCCGAAAAGCGTTTCGGACCTTGCGGCCCCATCCCATGTGTAGGTGGTGAATTCCGCATGCTGTTCCCAGCTGAGCGTACCGCCGCCAAAGGAAAGCCTGTGATGACGGGCGCCGGGCGCCGGGCCGTGCCCTCCCCTGGAAACGCAAAATTCGTTCAGCCAGGCATGATCTTCGGCCGCTTCCTGCACACCGGTCAGAAAGGCGTAATGCAAGACGGTCCGCGGACTGCCAAGGGGGCGAAGCGGGCGGGCATGGACTTCGCCCAGGACCTTCTCGCGCAGCGGCGATGTCCGGAAGGCAGGAAAGGACGATCCGTTTTCTGAGCCCTGATCCAAGCTGGCAACCCCGTTTGCGCACATTGTTCGTGGAGCTTCACCTTCGCCCCGTGGCGTCGGGAGACCAACCAGGATTAGCTCTGTCGGGACAATATGACGCTGAAATGGGGTGATTGCGTACCGTTAAATTGGATAAGAAAATTGACCAATTTCTGTTTCGACGTTATTTTCCAGCCTGACGCGGAGAGGCCGGCTGGCATGTTTCAACCTGTAGACCATCAGAAAACGGCGGATGCCGCCGTGGAACAGATCGAGGATCTGATCCTGAAGGGTGTTCTGCAGTCCGGGGACAGACTGCCTCCGGAAAGAACCCTGGCCGAGCGCATGAAGGTATCGCGACCGGTTCTCAGGGATGCTCTGAAGCAACTTGAGGAGCGGCAACTGATCGAAGCCCGCCAGGGCGGTGGCACCTTTGTCTGCGACCTGATCGGCCCGATCTTCTCCGAAGCCATCGTTCAGCTCATCGCCCGGCATCCTTCCGCCATCAGCGACTATTTCGAATTCAGGCGCGGCATCGAGAGCCAGGCTGCGGCACAGGCCGCCTTGCGGGCCGCACCGTCCGACATCGCGCGCCTTGACGAGATCATCCGGCAGATGCAGAGCGCCCATGACGCAGAAGATCTGGCCGCTGAAACCCGGCTGGATGTCGACTTTCATCATGCGGTCGGCGAGGCCGCCCACAATGTGGTCATGCTGCACACCTTGAGGTCCTGCTACCGGCTGCTGGAAAACGGCGTTTTCTATAACCGCGGGCGTCTCTATCACCACCCGACCGCGCGCATTGAACTCTTGCAGCAGCACAAGTCCATCGCGGATGCCATCCGCCGCCGGGACCCCGACGGGGCCCACCGGGCGTCACAGGATCATATCGACTACGTGCGCGGCACCCTGGCCGACGCGCAGGCCATGGACCAGCGCGAACAGCTCGCCGGTCTGAGGATCAACAAACCCCTGAAGAATTCAGCTCGTTCCTGAGCATCCTGGAGGAAAACCCATGACAATTGTGACCGATGTTGCGGATCTGCAGGCTCTGGCAAAACGCCGGGTGCCGAAAATGTTCTACGAATATGCCGACACGGGCTCCTGGACCCAGAGCACCTATCACGAGAACGAGGCGGCGCTGCAGCGCCAGAAGCTGCGCCAGCGGGTCGCCCGCAACATCGACAACCGCTCCGTCAAGACGACGATGATCGGGGAGGATGTGTCGATGCCGGTCGCTCTCGCGCCGGTCGGGCTGACCGGGATGCAACACGCCGATGGCGAGATCCTCGCTGCCCAGGCGGCCGAGGAATTCGGTGTCCCGTTCACCTTGTCCACCATGAGCATCTGTTCCATCGAGGACGTTGCGGAAAACACGAAGTCGCCCTTCTGGTTCCAGCTTTACGTGATGCGCGACCGCGGCTTTTCCGAAAGACTGATGCAGCGCGCGCACACGGCTGGCTGCTCTGCTCTGGTACTGACGCTCGATCTTCAGGTCCTCGGCCAGCGTCACCGGGACATCAAGAACGGTCTGTCGACACCGCCGAAGCCAGGCCCGGCCGTGCTGGCGGATCTCGCGCTCAAGCCCCGCTGGTGCTGGCAGATGCTGCAGACCAAGCGGCGCCAGTTCGGCAACATTCACGGTCACGTCTCGGGCGTTGACGACATGACGTCGCTGGCCGAATGGACCAACAGCCAGTTCGATCCGACACTGGACTGGTCCTCCGTCGAATGGGTCAAGAAACACTGGGATCGCAAGCTGATCCTCAAGGGCATCAACGACGTCGAGGACGCAAAGATCGCCGCCGATATCGGTGCGGACGCCATCGTGGTTTCAAACCATGGCGGCCGCCAGCTCGACGGCGCGCTGGCCTCCTACGATGTCCTGGGCGACATCGTCGATGCGGTCGGCGACCGGATCGAGGTTCATTTCGACGGCGGCATCCGCTCCGGCCAGGACATCTTCAAGGCCGTCGCCATGGGTGCCCGCAGCACCTATATCGGCCGCGCCTTCATCTACGGCCTGGGCGCCAAAGGCAAGGACGGCGTGACCAAGGTACTGGAGATTCTGCACAAGGAACTCGACGTCACCATGGGACTTTGCGGCGAAACCGACATCGCCAGGGTGGGCCGACACAACATGGTTCTTTGAGGACTGCCAGCAGAACCCGGAGCACCACAAGACAGGCAGAAAAGAGCGCGGCGCCGAACAATTCGGCCCGCGCGGTATGGACGCGGGTTTCGGTTTCACAGCACCCGCTCTGGCCGGGAAGTTGCGCGCGGATATCATCGGCAAGAACACTTCTCCACGAACGGGCGCAGTTGCTTTAAACCTATCGTCTTTGCTGATGAGAAGATCAAAAACAATCACTTGTGCTGATGGGGTGGGGCGACCAGATTACCCTGCATCACAGTCTGGATCGGTTTTCACATGAGCGTTGCCACGCCTGCCCTGCGCCGGGAAACTGCCGGTTTCACACCGGCCGACTACGGTCTTTACGCCACCACCGTGCTTGCCTGGGGATTCAGCTGGATCGCCATGAAGAGCCAGGTCGCGACTGTCTCGCCGGAAGTCTCCGTCTTCTGGCGTTTCGTGCTGGCGGCAGCGGTCATGATGATCTGGGCGAAAGCGCGGGGACACAGGATGTCGTTCCCGTTTCGGGACCATCTGCGTTTCGCCGGCCTCGGTGCATTCCTGTTCTCGACCAATTTCACGCTCTTCTACTACGGCGCGTCCTACCTGCCCTCCGGCCTGCTCGCGGTGATCTTTTCCACGGCGTCCATATTCAACCTGTTCCTGGGCCTGATTCTATTCGGTCAGCGGCCGAATCTTCTGGCCCTCGCCGCCGGTTTCATGGGCTTCATCGGCATCGGCCTGATGTTCTGGCCACAGCTCACGGGTGCCGAATTCAATTCGCATGCCGCCATCGGACTGGCTTTCTGCATCGGGGGAACGCTGTCTTTCTGCTTCGGGAACATGCTGTCGGCCGACACTCAGCGGCGCGGCATCGGCGTGACGCCGGCCACTGCCTGGGGCATGGTCTACGGCATGGTGTTTCTGGGGATCGTGTCGCTTCTCAGGGGGCAAAGCTTTGCCGTGGAGTGGTCGGTCGCCTATTTCGGCGGTCTCGTCTATCTGGCGATCATCGCCTCGGTGATCGCCTTCGCTTCCTATCTGACGCTGCTGGGCCGGATCGGCTCGGCGCGCGCCGGCTATGCGACCGTTCTTTTCCCCGTGGTCGCGCTGACGCTGTCGACGATCTTTGAAGGCTATCACTGGACGCCCCTGGCCGTGGCCGGGCTCTTCTGCGTCCTGGGCGGAAATCTGATCATGCTGCGCGCACGCTGAAAAACGGCGGCTTCCGGTAATCTATGCTGAAAAGCTGACGCCGCCTATTCGGCGGCCAGCTGTGCGGCCCCGGTGCCGACATTGCCGATGGCTGCAATCAGGTGATTGCAGAGCGTGTCATGCATGGCTTCACGCGCATCGTCGGAGCGCAGCAGCGCGATATCGCAGAACGGCAGTGAGGGAAATCCGTCCCGCTCGTCCAGAATGCGCATGCCGTCGCGGATAGCGCTTTCGGGAAAGACCGTAACTGCCAGACCGACCTGAACCGCACCAACAAGCCCGGCTGCACTGGCGCTGGTGTAGGACACCCGGTAGCGCCGTCCGGCACGGTCGAGCGCATCCATGGAAAGCCGGCGCCAATTGCAGGTCGCCGGGCCCAGCGCCAGGCGGATCACATCCTGTGTGTGAGCGCAATGTTGGGCCGACGTGACCCAGTAAAGCGGTTCCCGCCGGATGATCTCACCGCGCAGGTTGAGAGTATCTCCGGACGTGGTGATCGCCACATCCAGCTGCCCCTCGCGGATCGCTTCGGTGAGTTTCGCGCTGCTCGAGCACTCGACCTGAACCTCAATGGAAGGATTGAGACGGTTGAACGCCGCCAGAACCTGCGGCAGCAACCTGTCCGCATAGTCGTCCGGCACGCCCAGCTTCACGTGGCCGACTTCCTTCTGGCCATTGAAGGCCGACAGGGTTTCGTCGTTCAGCAGGATCATCCGCCGGGCGAATTCGACCAGCCGAAGTCCGTCTTCCGTCAGCCTGGACTGGCGGCCGTCCTTGATGAAGATCGGTTGCCCGACGCGCTCTTCAAGTCGACGCATCTGCATGGACACGGCTGACTGGGTCTTGTGCACCGCCTCGCCCGCCTTCGTAAAGCTTCCCAGTTCGGCGATCGCCAAAAACGTGCGCAACTGGTCAATATCTAATGCGTGACTCATAAGAGACCCTGTAGATGAACTGTGTCCCGTGCGGGCGATTTGAGATTCGAATTAATAAGCGGACGATACATCACAAACATTTACAATTCAATGACCAATTGAGCACACGATGACGTGAGGGATTTTGATAATCCCTTACAAAACAAACGCGTACCGGTCGGCTCACACCTATTCAGCGGCCAGAGGAACCGAAAGGTTGTCCAGAGAAGACACGATATGTTCGACCAGAGCGTCGGTGACCCTGGAGCTGTTGTGCCAGGACCGCATGATGCCGATCTCGCAATCGGGAAGGCGCGGAAAGCCTTCGGCCTCCGTCAGAACGCGCATGCCGGATCTCAATGCGGATTCCGGCAGAACCGAAATCGCCAGACCGGCAAGCACCGCCGCACCGACCGCGGTCGAATTCCAGCTCGAATAAAGCAGCCGATGCTCGCGCATCTGGTCGCTCAGGGCATTGATCGCCGCCTTGCGCCAGTCGCATGTCGCGCGGCCCAGCGCCAGAGGAAGCGGGGATTCGTTTTCAACCGCGTGACGGGCCGAGACGACCCAGAGCAGCGGCTCCCGGCGGACCAGATCCACATTCTTGCGGCCTTTCTTCTGAACATGGGTGATAATCGCCACATCCAGTTCGCCTTCCGAAATCATGTCGGCAAGATTGGGGGTCGGCGCACAGACCACGCTCACCTCCGCCTTGGGATTCGACCTGGAAAACCGCGCCAGGATTTCCGGAAGGAACCGGTCGGCATAGTCGTCCGGCGTACCGAGCCGGACCAGACCGGCAAGCTCGGTGTCGTCGAATGCGGCGAGGGTTTCATCGTTGAGCTGAACCAGCCGCCGCGCGTAATGCAGCAGCCGTTCCCCGTGTTCCGTCAGACGGGACTGGCGGCCGACACGGACAAAAAGTGGTTTTCCGACCCGCTCTTCAAGGCGGCGCATCTGCATGGAGACCGCCGACTGTGTCTTGTGAACGTTGTCCGCGGCCCGCGTAAAACTGCCGCCTTCGGCAATTGCCACGAAGGTTCGAAGCTGATCAAGATCGAGCATAAGCGCCTCAAATATAAGACAAACTGATGTTTGCCACCAAACCTATTCAAATTTGAAATGTCTCGACCCACTGTCAGACGTTGCCAGTGCCGCGGACCAGTTCGGTCCATGACATCACAATTTTCGATCAATCGCATCAAAAACATTCGTTGGAATAATATTTGGAATACCGCCATTTACAGGGTGTTCCACAAACAGGACTGCCAATAACTGGCCGGGAACAGGCTGCCGGAAATTCCTTCGGCCGCTCACAGGAGAACTATGCCATGACCCATACCACAAGCACTCCGTCATTCGCGCTCTTCGGGCAGATGGTTGCCCGTGCATGGCGTGTATTCAACAACCGGCGCCAGTTTGCCGAACTCCAGGACTGGTCCGACGAGCAGTTGAAGGATGTCGGCCTGAGCCGGAGCGACGTTCGACGAGCCATGGCACAGCCGTTCTATCGCGACCCGACATCTTCTCTTTTGAGCGCTTCACCGGCGCTGAACCGCAGGCTGAGCCTGCAGGCAGCCAATGCACCCCGGGCCAGAGCTGACCTGACCCTTGTGGAAACCGAAAAGGCCACCGGCAACGGCCAACTGGCCGCCTGATCCCGGCCCTTGCGGCCCGACGAACACCTGATTTGCAGCCCCTGTCGGCAATTAGCCTTGCTGACGCAACTGACCCGCCTTTCGGCGGGTCTTTTTTTGCGTGAAAGTCGCGGCCAGATCAGGTTTGCCCGAGATCCTTGGCGGCCTTCTTGAAAAAGCTGTCGAATGCATTGAACTGGCTGGACTGGAAATCGCGGCCGGCTTCCATCCAGTCGGCGACCATTCCGTCAAATTCCGAGGCTTCGCCGGAGTTCTCCTCGCTTGAGGCGTCATCCTCCGGCTGAAGGTCCTCTTCTTCCGGTTCCGCCTCCTCCTCGGGTTCGGCGGCGGCTTCGACGACCCGGGCAGGCTGCAGAAAAACACCCCAGAAGGCCTGCATGGCCTCGGCGTAGCCTTGCAGGTAGTCGGCCGGTGTCGGCTGCGGTTTGGGCCGCCCGCGCGCGAAGCCGCGCAGATAGGCGTCGAGAAGGTTACGCGCCTCACCGTGCACGAAGGGCCGCGCAACCTGCCCCATGGCAAGGGTCGCGGCGACGGGCATCATTTCCTGGATGGCGTCGCCCTGCAGTCCGGTCATGGTGGCGATCTGTCCGGCCAACGCCTTCTGGACGGCTTCCGGCCCGAAGAACGGCGTCAACGCCGCCTGTGAAGGCCCCTGAAACAGTCCGGTGTAGCCGGCGAAAGGATTTTGCGGCGCGGAGCCGAACGGTGAGGAGCCAAACGGTGAGGATTGGCCGAGGAATTCGCTGAACCCGGGAATGGTGCCGCCGAAATAGCGAAAGCCGTTGAGTGCGGCCGGCATGAGCTGCCCCATGACGCTGTTCAGATCGTCATTGGACCAGCCGAATCGCTCTCGCACATCTTCCGTCAGCGAAAAGATATCGAATGGGGGAGCTGCCGTTTCGTTGCCAGTCATCGCACTGCTCCGCTCGGGGTTCCGCAAGGTCTTGAGAAACAAGACCAACCTATGCAGAGAGTGACCCTTTGTTGGCGTTAGGTCAATTCACGGATGACAGAGTGTGTTTTCCGCGCCACCGGCAACTTTCAGAGCCGAGTTTTTTTCGCCGCGCGACCTGCCTCAATAGGCATAATCGCTGAACACCCGGGTGATGTCGCCGTTCCAGGATCCGTGGTAGCGCTGCAGCAGGACATCGGCCGGACACATGCCGGAAGCAAGCCCCTCCTCGACCGGCGCCAGATGCACCCGCTCGTCCAGATCACCGTCGCTCATTCTGTTTCGGCGTTTCAGGCCTTCCTGGGAGAGTGCCAGAACCTGTCTGGCGACATCCAGAACCGTCCCGCCGCGGAAAGGTGTCTGCAGCGCCGTCTTCGGAACGTCCCGGCGCAGCGCGGCACGCTCTTCTTGCGTCCAGTCCTTCACCAGTTCATAGGCCTGGTCGAGGACACCCTTGTCATAAAGCAGGCCGACCCAAAGTGCCGGCAAGGCACAGATGCGCCGCCAGGGGCCGCCGTCGGCGCCGCGCATCTCGATATATTTCTTCAGCCGGACATCCGGGAACAGGGTCGATAGATGGTTGTTCCAGTCACCGAGGCTGGGTGTCGCATCCGGCACCTTGCCCTTGAGCGCGCCGTTCATGAACTGCCGGAACGTCGTGCCGGTGACGTCGTAATACGTCTCGCCGCGCTTGACGAAATACATCGGCACATCCATTGCCCATTCCACATAGCGCTCGAAGCCGAATCCTTCCTCAAAGGCGAAAGGCATGTCGCCGGTCCGGTCCGCGTCGGTGTCGGTCCAGATCTGGGCACGGAAGGATTTGAAGCCGTTCGGCTTGCCGTCGGTGAAAGGTGAATTGGCGAATATGGCGGTTGCGATCGGCTGCAGCGCAAGGCCGACACGCATCTTTGTCACCATGTCGGCTTCGGAGGAGAAGTCGAGATTCACCTGGATGGTGGACGTCCGGTACATCATGTCCAGGCCGAGGGAACCGACCTTGGGCATGTAGTTGGTCATGATGTCATAGCGGGATTTCGGCATACGCGGCATATCGGAGCGCGCCCAGGTCGGCGCCATGCCGATGCCAAGAAAACCGACGCCCATCGGTTCGGCGACCTGGCGGACCTGCGCGAGATGCTGGTTGGCTTCCCGGCAAGTCTCGTGAAGTGTTTCAAGCGGCGCACCGGAGAGTTCGAACTGGCCGCCCGGCTCGATGGAAATGGCGCCGCCGCCGCGATCGTCCGAAAGCCCGATGATCTTTCCGGCATCCTCGATCCGCTCCCAGCCGATCAGCTTTTCCATTCCGGTCAGGACGGCTTCCACGCCGTTCGGACCTTCATAGGGGATCGGGCTGAGTTCCTTCAGACAGAACCCGAACTTTTCATGTTCCGTGCCTATCCTGAACCGGTCTTCCGGCTTCGAGCCCTCGTTGAGCGTCGCGGCCAGATCCGCCACAGTTTCAATCGGTGTGGTGTCGACCGTGTCGCGGGCCATGAAACCGTCCTAGTTGCTGCGCGGTGTGTCAGCCGGAGTGTCGAAACATCCCGCGAACCGCTTGAATCCGGCGCGTCCGAAAACGCTTTTGAGCTTCGGTGATTTAGGTTTGTTGCGGCGAGAATGCAAGGATGGAAATATAAGCGCCGTCCGCGTTCAAGCCATTCCGAACCCGGAAAAAGCGGCTCCGCGGGCGCACCCTCCGTTTAGGACCGGTTTCAGAGGTGCGCAAATACCGCAGATTATTCCACTACTTCCAGTCGCCCAGGGTTGCCTGAATGATCGCCAGTGCGGCGACGGCCGCAGTATCCGCCCTGAGAATGCGGGGCCCGAGGGGGATCGGCGTGACGAACTCCAGCGCGCGCAGTTCTGCCCGTTCCTCCTCCGAAAACCCGCCTTCAGGGCCGATCAGCACAGCCAGTGGCTGCTCACCCCTGTCCTTCATCTGGGCCAGGGCGAGAAGCGGATTGTTCGTGCCTTCCGCCTCGTCGCAAAAGAGCAGACGGCGGCCGGGTTGGGCTTCCTGCCAGACGGCGAGGACATCGCTCAGGGGCTGCGGCGCAAGCACTTCGGGGACGCAGAGCACGCCGCATTGTTCGGCGGCCTCGATCACATTGGCTTCCATGCGCTCCAGGTTGACCCGGCTCGACTGGGTATGCCGGGTGATGACCGGCTTCAGACTGCCGGCGCCCATTTCCACCGCCTTTTGAATCATATAGTCGAGACGGGCGTGCTTGAGCGGGGCGAACATATACATCAGGTCGTTGGGCGCGGTCTGTTCGCGCATGCGCTCCATGAGCTGCAGCGCGCAGTCCCTTCGCCCGTTGCTGGCGATTTTCGCCAGCCATTCGCCGTCGCTTCCGTTGAACACCAGCACGAAGTCGCCGTCCTTCAGGCGCAGGACATTCAAAAGATAATTGGCCTGGCCTCTATCCGCCTCGATCCGGGCTCCGTCCGCTAAAATATGCCGTAAGAACAACCGTTGCATTTTGAACTCGTATTTTGCCATGGGTTTCAGGTAGTCGCTGGAATGTGAGGGTTTCAAGGCGGAACGCGGCAGGCGCGGCACTGTTCACATTATTCGATTCCCGTCGCCGTCCCCACCCGTGTTGTTTGCTCGCCTTGCCGATCCGATACCGCCTCTTGACCCTTCCCCGCTTTATGGCCAGTTTCCAAAGGTCAGAAGGAATCATCCGTGGACGAAAAACCCTCGAACGCCGCCGAATTCACCGTTTCCGAAATCTCCTTTTCCATCAAGCGCACGATGGAAGATGCCTTCGGCTATGTGCGGGTGCGCGGCGAACTGGGGCGGATCTCGCGGCCCGGCTCCGGACATATCTATCTGGATCTCAAGGATGACCGTTCGGTTCTGTCCGGCGTGATCTGGCGCGGTGTCGCCTCGAAGCTGAAAATTCAGCCGGAACAGGGTCTGGAGGTGATCGCCACGGGCAAGATCACCACCTTCCCCGGCCAGTCCAAATACCAGATGGTGATTGAAGCCCTGGAGCCGGCCGGCGCCGGGGCGCTGATGGCGCTACTGGAAGAGCGCAAGAAGAAACTCGCCGCGGAAGGCCTTTTCGCCGAGGAGCGCAAGCGGCCGCTGCCGCCGCTGCCGAGGATCATCGGTGTAGTCACCTCGCCGACCGGCGCCGTCATCCGCGACATCCTGCACCGCATCGACGACCGTTTTCCCCTGCATGTGCTGGTGTGGCCCGTGCGGGTGCAGGGCGAAACCAGCGGCGCGGAAGTCGCCAACGGCATTCGCGGCTTCAATGCGCTGCAGCCCGGCGGTCCCGTCCCTCGGCCGGATCTGCTGATCGTCGCGCGCGGCGGCGGCAGCATTGAGGACCTTTGGGGTTTCAACGAGGAGGCCGTCGTGCGCGCCGCCGCCGAGAGCGAGATCCCGCTGATATCCGCGGTCGGCCACGAGACGGACTGGACACTTCTCGACCTTGCCGCGGACGTGCGCGCGCCGACCCCCACTGGAGCGGCGGAAATCGCCGTGCCGGTCAAGGCCGAACTGATGGCGATGGTCGACGACCGGTCGCGGCGCCTGAATTCCGGCCTGGTGCGCTTCGTCACCACCCGCCGGACCGAGCTGCGTGCCGCAAGCGCCGCCCTGCCCGCCCCTCAGGATCTGCTGGCCCTGCCGCGCCAGAAGTTCGACACTCTTGCAAGCGGCCTCGGGCGGGCGCTGATCGTCAGCACGCGGACCCATCGCACCCATCATCAGAACCTTGCAGGCCGCCTGTCGCCGGTGCTGCTCTCCCGTCTGACCTCCAAGGCCCGACAGGATCTTGCCAACCACAGCGAACGCCAGCAGCGGGCGCTGCATGTCGCCGTCGCCCAGAAGCGCCAGACCTTCGCCGCGCTGGCGGTCCGGCTGACCCCGGTGCGTCTCGCCCAGCAGACGACACTGGGCAAGGAACGCCTTACCGGCCTCATGGAGCGACTGGACCGGGCCTATCTCTCGCGTGTCGGCCAGGAGAAAGCACGGCTGGACGGCCTGCAGAAGCTTCTGAAATCCCTGTCCTACAAGGATGTTCTGGCGCGCGGCTATGCGGTGGTGCGCGATGACGAGGGACAGCCGGTCCGCTCCGCCGCAGCGGTCGCCTCCGGTGCCGCCCTGTCGATCGAGCTCGCGGACGGCAACATCGACGCGGTCGCCATGAGCGACAGCGCCGCACCCAAGCCGGCGAAGCCCAGGAAAAGCGGTTCAGCCAAGCCGACGCGGACCGATCAGGGCACGCTCTTTTAGGTCCGCGTAGCAAAAGCGGCTATTTCTTTCAGTTTTAACGAACTCCCTAACGTCAAGTTTAAGCCCATCGCCTAGGGTCGCCGTCGTTCGATTTATCGCTATTCGTGACGGAGGCCAGGGTGCCAATGCAGCGCAAGGAATTTGGAAGGCGCGGCCTTTCGCAAGAAGCCCCATCGCAGCGCGGGAAGCGGCAGTCGCATTATTCCTCCAGCCGCATGACGACGGCATACGCTTCTGCGGGCGCCAGCGCCCTTCCCTTTGACGATGAAGACGGCGTTTCCTTCTGGACGGTGTTCACGAACACCCTTGCGCTGTTGTTCAGCTTCCGGGGGCGGATCGGGCTGTTGGAATACTGGTCCATCGGCATCGCCCGATGTGTCCTGCTGCTGGCGCTTTTTTTCCCTCTCGTCAACACGATGCAGCCCGGCCTTGGAGAAATGACCCAGGCGACGATCGCCCATGCCCTTTTCACATCGACCTCTGGTCTACTTTACACAGCGCTGTTTATCGCAGGGATCGTCAATTACTGGTCGCTGGAAGCTCGGCGCTGTCACGACAGGGATGTTTCGGCGCTGGTGCTGCTCATCCTGTTCGTGCCGTTGATCGGCGCTTTCTACGCCATCTATCTCTTCATCATGAACGGCTTCTTCCCGGGAACACCGGGAACCAACCGGTTCGACACCGCACAAGGTCTGGCGCCGGTCTTCGACTGAGAAGGCGCCCGGCCAACGGATCTGAATTCCAAGAGATTGTTGTCCCCGCAACATAAAGAAAACGCCGCCGGAGATGTGTCTCCGGCGGCGTTTTCTTTTACGGGTGACCTTGCGCGGATCAGCCCATCAGTTGCGGCAGGATGGTGATGATCGACGGGAAGGCCAGCAGGCCGCCGATTGTCAGGACGTCGGCCACGAAGAACGGCACGCAGCCCCGGAAGACTTCCTGAACCGGGATATCCGGCCGCACGCCGGAGACCACGAAACAGTTGAGTCCTATGGGTGGCGTTATCAGACAGAGCTCCGCCATCTTGACCACCAGGATCCCGAACCAGATGGCACAGGCCTCGCCCGACATGCCGAAGGCGCTGTCGGCCGCCGAGACGCCCTCACCACCGTTCAGCGCCATCACAGCCGGATAGACCACCGGCAGCGTCAGGATCAGCATGCCGATCGCATCCATGAACATGCCAAGCACCGCATAGGCCAGCAGGATGCAGATCATCACGATCCAGGGAGAGAACTCCAGGCTAACGATGAAGTCCTTGAAGGCATCGGGAAGTCCGGCAAAGCCAAGGAAGCGCACATAAAGCAGCACGCCCCAAATCAGCGTGAAGATCATCACGGTGAGCTTTGCCGTCTCGTGCAGCGCCTGACCCAGCTGGCGGGTTCTCATGCCTTTCGCGAAGGCAACCACCAGCACGACGAAGGCGCCCAGGGAGCCTGCTTCGGTGGGCGTTGCCAGACCGAAGAAGAACGAGCAGAAGATGATCGCCACTACAGCGATGATCGGCAGGGTGCCAGGAACACTCTCGAAGCGCTCCTTCCAGGTGAAGCCCTTGACCGCCGGAGCATCGCCGCGCCAGGCGGAGACGGCCACGATGATGCCGACATAGACCAGCGCGGAGAACACGCCGGGCAGGAAGCCGGCGATCAGCAACTTGCCGACCGACTGTTCCACCAGGATTGCGTAAATCACCAGAATGGCCGACGGCGGGATCAGGGACGCCAGTGTTCCACCGGCCGCAACGACAGCGGCAGACAGACGTTTGGAATAGCCGGCGGCCAGCATTTCCGGAATGGCGACACGGGCGAAAACGGCCGCGGTCGCAACTGAAGCCCCGGACACGGCTGCAAAGCCTGCCGTGGAAAACACCGTGCCGACGGCCATGCCGCCCGGCAGCCAGCCGAGCCAACGCTTGGCCGCTTCAAACAGCTGCTTGGTGAAGCCTGCATAAAAGGCCAGAAAACCGATCAGGATAAATGTCGGCAGGACGGAGAGGGCATAGGTGACCGACTTGGAATGCGGGATCGTGCCGGCCATCTTGAGTGCGACGAAAAAGCCGCGTTCGAACCCCATTTTCATGGAGAACAGCACAATCAGTCCGACGAGCCCGGTGAAGGCGGCAGCGAAAGCCACGCGCACACCGATGACGACAAGGACCAGCAGGACGCCGGTCATCATGATGCCAACTTCAAACGGCGTCATTTGGCGTCTCCTTCAACGACGTCATCTCCGAGAGCTTCCTCGATTTCATGGCGGGCATGTTCTTCCACGCCCTCGATCATCGGGACGGCGACGGGCTGGCGGGTGGGGTCGGCGACCAGCCGGGCATAGCCGTAGATCTGCATGAGGAGACGCAACAGCAAAAGACCCAGCGCGGCCGGAATGATCAGCTTGGACGGCCAGGTCGGCAGCCGGATATCCATGGTGCTGTCGCCGATCGCCCAGGACCGGTCGAAGTGATACAGGGAGCCCCAGATCAGCAGCGCGACCGTAAAGGCGACCAGGATGACACCCAGCATCTCGCAGATATAAAGCGTGCGCCCGCTCAGCTTGCCGAGCACGATCTCCATGCGAATATGTCCGCCGACACGCTGGCAATAAGCGACACCCGCAAACGCGAAGATTGCCATGGCCTGCTCGGTGATATCGATGAAGCCGGGTATCGGTATGTTGAAGAGCAGCCGGCCGATCACCTGGATCACTGCCAACAGCATCAGGGACAGGATGGAAAAGGCCGCAAACATATTGAATGCATTTTCGACATGGCCGAGCCAGCCGTCAAAGCGGATATAAGTCACCGGGCGCTCCGAGACGGAACGTCCTCCGGGATCAGTCATAGTCATGAGTGTCAGCCCCGAGCATTGGCTCCCCGGCGCGAAATGCGTCGGGGAGTGTCTGGTTCACAAGCCTGCAGGTTCGGGCTTAGTTGGAGAGGGTCGTCTTGACCATGTCGAGAATCTCCTGAGCCGGGAGACCGTTGGCGGTGTTTTCCTCAACCCATGCAGCATGGATCGGGCCGGCCTTTTCGCTGAAGGCTGCCAGGTCTTCTTCTGAGAACTCGATCTGGTTCACGCCACGGCTTTCCAGTTCCGGCCACCACTTTTCGTACACCTTGTCATAGGTCTCCAGGTAGTGAGCCAGCGCCGGGCTGACGGAGCTGTCCAACGCTGCCTTGAAGTCGTCCGGCAGGGCGTTGTAAGCGTCGATATTGACGATCACCGGGCACTGGACCGTTCCCGGGTTGAGGTTCTTCGTCCACCAGTCGGCGACTTCCACGACCTTGAAGGAAAGATGCGCGTGCGGCGCGAAGCTGGCTGCGGCAACCGTACCGGAATCAATAGCCTGATAGGTTTCCGAAGCGGTGACGGACGTCGGCACCGCGCCAACGGCGTTCATCAGCTGGCCGATCCCGCCGAGGGCGCGGACACGCATGCCTTCGAAGTCGGAAACGGTCTTGGGCGCGTCCCCCTTGCCGGCAAAATTATACTGCGGCATCGGCGAAGGCATCAGGGCCATGGCGTTCCAGCGGCCAAGGTCTTCCTGGACTGCAGGATGCTCATAGAGCTTCATCGACACCTTGATTTCCTCGTCCAGATCCTTGACCCCGAGGAACGGCAATTCCAGAACGGTCAGACTGGGGTTCTTGTCCGGATGGTAGGAGGCGCAGATTTGCGCCATCTCGAACGCACCGAAAGAGATGCCGTCAAGGTTCTCGCGGGACTTCGACAGCGCCTCGCCATAGTTCAGCTTCAGTTCGAACTTTCCGTCGGTCTTCGCCGACACTTCTTCGGCAAGCTTTTCAACGTGTTCGGTAAAGGCACGACGCTTGCCCCAGAGCGAGACGTTCCAGGTAACGTCCGCTGCAAAGGTCTCGGTGGCGAAAACGACGGATAGAGCAACCGCGGATACGGCGGTCGCCGACTTGAGTGAAAAGAGCATGAAATCCTCCCGAATTATTTCGCTCATTTCCTTGGCCGCTCAGCCTGCGCGCTCCCCGCGCCGCAAGCCCGAACCAAGTCGAAGAACCCATAGCATGACCCGTGCCAGTTCCCTTTGACAACACTTCTTTCGCGGAACCTCGCCCGTTCCCGCATCGCCCGGAAACCATACCGCACCGCACCTCGGCAAGATCTTGCTTGCGCACGCCCGCCATCGGCAAGATTCCGCCGAAGGCTATACCGGGTCCCACGTCCGGATTATCGCCTGGCAGACGCTTCCGCTCAGGTCTCTGTCGTGTCCGCAAGGCCAGTCCGCTCCCGGCTCAGGCCCAATCGGGTCATTTTTTCGTTCAGGGTCCTGCGCGGCAGATTGAGTTCGCCCATGACTTCCTGAATGCGGCCGCCATGCCGGCGCAGGGAACCTTCGATCAGGTTACGCTCATAGGCATCCATGAGGTCCTTCAACCCGCCTGCCGCGGGAAGCGCACCGGTGTCGTGCCGGCCCGTCACCAGTGCCTCGAGCGGCTGCGGACTGACCGGCGCGTTCAGCACGAACCGTTCGGCCGCGTTGCGCAGTTCACGCACGTTGCCGGGCCAGGCATAGGTCAGCAGAAAAGCCTCGTCGCGGGCGCTCGCGGCGGGCGCATCGAGGCCATAACGGGCCGCGAAGCGGTTGACGAACGTGTCGAACAGAAGCAGGGCATCGCGGCCCCGTTCGCGCAATGGCGGCACCCGTAGCTCGATCGCATTCACGCGGAACAGCAGATCCTCGCGCAGGCGACCCGACCGGACGGCTTCCCCCGGGTCCAGATTGGCGGCGCTGACCAGACGGATATCGACATCCACCGGCTGTGTGCCCCCGATCCGGTCGACCTTCTTCTCCTGCAGGACCCGCAACAGTTTCGGTTGCAGGGGCAAGGGCATTGAAACGATCTCGTCGAGGAACAGAACACCGCCGTCCGCGGCCTCAATCCTGCCGACCCTGCGGCGGTCCGCGCCCGTGAAGGCGCCTGCCTCGTGACCGAACAGTTCGGCTTCCACCATGGCTTCCGGCAGCGCCGCCGTGTTGATGGCCACGAACGGTCCATCCTTGCGCGGACTGAAGTCGTACAGCGCCTGCGCGATGACTTCCTTTCCGGTGCCGGTCTCGCCGACGATCAGCACGGCGGCGTCCGTCGCCGCGAAATGCAGGACCTGCCGCCGCAGCGCCTCCATCGCCGGACTGGCTCCGAGCAACCGGCTTTCCAGGCCGGCGCTGTCTGTAAGCTGCATCCTGAGGGCGCGGTTTTCCATCACCAGCATCCGCTTGTCGCAGGCCCGGCGGACCACATCGGCGATATGATCGGGATCGAAAGGCTTTTCGACGAAGTCATAAGCGCCGGCCCGCATAGCCTCCACCGCCATCGGCACGTCACCGTGGCCGGTGATCAGCACCACCGGCAAATCGGCGTCCAGTTGTGCGATCCTCCGCAGCAGCGACATGCCGTCTTCACCGTCGAGCATGACGTCCGTGACCACGCAACCGGTGAAGTCCCGCGACAGGCGGTTCAGGGCCTCATCCGGTGTCGCGACTTCCCGGGTCTCGAACCCGGCCAGCCGGATCCATTGCCTGAGTGCCGCCCGCATGGACGGATCATCGTCGACGATCAGGACGGGCACTTTGGCAGGATGATCTGTCATTCAGCGGCTTCGGATTTCAGTTCCGGCAATGGGCCGTGCCCGGCAATCCCGACGGTAAGCGCAGGCAGGCGAAGTTCGAACACCGCTCCTTTAGGCATGTTCGCACGCACTGACAAGCCGCCGCCCAGATCCTCTGCAAGACGGATCGAGATCGCCAGGCCGAGCCCCATGCCATCGGAACTGGCCTTGGTTGAGAAGAATGGATCGAAGATCCGCTCGCGCAAATCGTCCGGAATGCCCGGGCCGTTGTCGGAAATCTTGAGGATCACCTGCCCCTCCGGCCGTGCCGCCGTCAGCCTGACCGTGCCGTCTTCCTCTGCGGCCGCCGCATCTGCACCGTTGCGCAGAAGGTTGACGAGGATCTGCTCAATCCTGAGCGGCGCCGTTTCAACCTCCAGCGGGGTGTCCGGAAGATCGAGTTCAAGCGTGACGCCTGTCTCCTCGAAACGCGGCCGTACGATCTTTTCCGCGACCCGGACACTTTCCCTGAGATCGATTTTTTCGATCCGGCTTTCCCTCGGACGGGCAAAGCGCTTGAGCTCCTGGGTCAGGGAGGCCATGCGCATCTGCAGGGAATCGATTTCATCGAGATTTTCGGCAGCCGTGGCCGTGTCGCCCTTTTCAAGGAACTTGCGCGTGCCGGCAACGAACATCCGCAGGGCCGACAACGGCTGGCTGAGTTCATGCACGACCGCCGCGGACATCTCGCCGACGGCGGCCAGCCTGTTCGACCGGGCGAGGCCGCGCTGAGCCTCCAGCAGTTCCCGTTCCACCCGTCGGCGTTCCTGAATCTCGTCCACCAGACGAGTGTTCAATTCCTTCAGGCTCGCCGATTCCCGACGCAGCAAGACGGACGCCTTGCGCAAGCGCCGGCCGCGCAGCATCAGCACGATGATGGCATAGAGGAGGCATAGCGTGATGGCCGCGGCCCAGATGGGCAGGACACTCTTGCGCGCTTCCTCCACCGGCACCAGAAAGTGCAGCGTCCAGCCGAGCAGGCCGACTTGCGCGGAATTGTGGCGGTAGGCCTTCCCCTCGATGCGTAACTGTTCCATCGACCGGCCGGACGTGTCGCCGACGGGTGCAAGACTCTGCCCGGCATACTGGCGTGTCGCCTCGATGGCGCTGCGCACCTCACCGGGCAGCGTGTCAAGCGTGCGGTAGCGCCAGTCCGGCTGGCTCGACAGGAAAATCACGCCGTTGCTGTCGGAGGCAAACACGGTTTCACCACCCTCCGCCCAGGCTTCTTCCAGCGGCCCCATATCGACCTTGACGACGGCGACGCCCTTCGGCTCTCCGGTGACCGGCGTCGGCCGGGCCAGAAACAGCCCCGGCTCACCCAATGTGGCGCCGATTGCGAAGAACCGGCCCTCCTCGCCCATGATCGCAGACTTGAAATAGGGCCGGAACCCATAGTTGCGCCCGACCAGGGACAGCTCGTCACGCCAGTTGCTTGCCGCCAGCGTCGTGCCCTCCGCGTTCATCACGTAAAGCAGCCCGGCGCCGGAATTCTCAGCCATTTCCTCCAGGAACCGGTTGGCGCTTTCGACCGGCTGGCCGAAAGCGAGCGCCGCCGTCGCTCTCGGATCCCGCGCGATCATGTAGGGCAGGTACCGGTATTTCTTGTACTCGCCCAGAATGGTCTGACGGTACAGCGTCAGACGTTCGGCCGCCTTGCGGTCAATGCTGTCCTCGTCCAGCTCCAGAAAAAGCTGAACCAGCACAAAGGCGGTGGCCACGAACGCCAGGGGCGGCAGCGCCAGATAAAACCAGCGTTTCGACATGGCTCCATATTGCGCATTTTTTTGGTTCCCGCCACCCGAACCCGAATTGCCATTGATACGAGTCAAGGATCATGGGTTGCGTGTTCTCTAGAATTTTGACAAGGCTGGTCGATATCGGTGTTTCCAGCCGTAGGAGAGATAAATGCCTATCAAAGATATTTTGACCGTCTTGGATCTTGCCGGCGACCAGCCGGCCGCCAAATACGCCTTGGAATTCGGCCGCACACACGACGCTCATGTCACAGGTCTTGCGGTGTCGTTCGAACCAGTAGTCCCCGCCTTCGCGGCGGCGCCGATGCCCGTCGATTATCTGCAGGCCGCGCACGAGCAAGCTGTTGCCGCAGCGAATGAGTCCAAGAAACAGTTTGACGAACTCGCCAGACTGGCCGGAACGAAAAACGAAAGCCGCATGGCGGAAATCCTGACGGGTGGCCCGCTGGAAAACGTCCTCGCCCATTGCCGTCCGACCGACCTCGTGGTCATCGGCCAGGCCAATCCGGACATTCCAGAGCCGATGCGGGAATTGCTGATCGAAACCGTCCTGTTCGAAAGCGGCGTGCCGGTTCTGATCGTGCCTTATATCGGCAGCGAGGCGTATCAGCCGAAAAAGGTTCTGGTCGGCTGGGACGGCAGTTCCACTGCAACCCGCGCCATTCACGCCGCCCTGCCGGTGCTGGAGAAGGCGGACGACATCACCGTGCTCGTGATCGAGAAGAAGGCAACGCCGGAGAACGGCCAGCCGGGTGCCGATGTGGCCAATTATCTCGCCCGCCACAACATGAATGTGACGATCGAGGTCGTTACAAACCCCCAGACCGGTGTTGCGGATGCTGTTCTGAACCACGTTTCAGACAACGGCAACGACCTGGTGGTGATGGGCGGCTACGGGCACAGCCGGATGCGGGAATTCCTGTTCGGCGGCGCTACGCGGGAGATCCTGGAAGCCATGACGGTTCCGGTTCTGATGGCGCACTAGAGCACCTTCACCAGATGATCCGATGTCTGGAGGATGTGCTCCAGACATCGGACCTTCCAAAAACCCGCGGGACCAAGGCAATCCGGGCCCGCGGGTATTTTTGTCTCCAAGTTGTCCTGAAACTTGACTACGTTTGGTATCGTCTCCGGCTTTTTCGAAAGGACCGCCGTCGTGACCATTCGCAATATCGAAGGCTTCTTCGCACCGCGTTCCATTGCCATCCTTGGTCCATGCCGACACCCGGGCGTGCTTACGGACAAGCTGATCGATTGCCTCAGGGACATCGAGACCGGACACGGCGTGACGCTTGTGGGCTTCGATCAGGACGTCCCGTTCCAGGGCGTAAAAGCCGAACGGCTGGACGACCTGGAGGCGATGCCGGACCTGGCCATCTATCTCGCCGCGGCCGAGGCGTTGCCGGAAACGATCGGAAAGCTCGGTGCCGGCGGCACCCGTGCGGTCCTCATTCCCTCGCCCGGCTTTGAAGTCTGGCCTGACGACCTGATGCAGGCCTGCCGCGACGCAGCCAGAAAATTCAATCTTCGCTTGATCGGCCCCGGCAGTCTCGGGCTGGCGGTCCCTGCAAGCGGGCTGAACGCGCTGTTGAGCGCCGAACGGCCCGACACGGGGGATATCGCGTTCTTCTCCCGGTCGGGTGCCGTGCTCAATGCAACGCTCTCCTGGGCCAAAACCCACAACGCCGGCTTCTCCGCGGTCGTCTCCCTCGGCGCGCGCATCGACGTGGATGTGGGTGACCTGATCGACTATTTCGCCCAGGACTACCGGACCCGGTCGATCATGCTCCATGTGGAAGGCATCGCCTTTCCCCGGAAATTCATTTCGGCAGCGCGGGCAGCCGCACGCAGCAAACCCGTTATTGTCATCCGCTCCGGCAAAAGCCGCGACACCGGCGGAACAGGACTGACCCATGCCGGCCGCCTCGCCGGGACTGACATGGTCTATGAAGCGGTCTTCCGCAGAACCGGTCTGCTTCGGGTGAATGATCTGGATGAAATGTTCGAAGCGCTGCAGACCCTCTCAAATGTGCGCATTCCGCGCTGTGAGACGCTTGCGGTGATCGCCAGCGGCCGCAGCCTTGCGAGCCTTGCGATCGACCGTCTCATCGACCTCGGCGGTCACTTCGCGGACCTTGGCGCCGACACGCGCGAAACGCTTGCCGGTCTGAGCCGCAGCTACACCGATCTGAACGTGACCCCGGCCGCGGGTGGAACCATCGTGCTGCGCGAGAATGTTTCCCCGGAAGACATCACCACCGCCATTACGACCGTCCTGAAGGACCCGGCGGTCGACGGGGCGCTCGTGCTGCAGGCCGCCAGCGCCTTTCAATCATTGTCCACCATCGCCGGAGCGATCACCGAGGCAGCCGCAATCGAGCGTAAACGTACCGGCCGGCGCAAGGCGCTGGTTGCCGGTCTCATCGGTGCGGACGAAGGGATCAGGTCGCAACTGTCACAAGCCAGGATCCCCAACTACGGCAGTCCCGCCGAAGCAGCCCGTAGCCTCATGCATCTGGCCCATGATGCCAAGGCCCGCAAGTTCCTCATGGCTGCGCCGCCAAGCCTGCCGACAACCTTCACGCCGGACGTCGCCCGCGCCCGCGGCATCGTCGACAAGGCGCTCGCCGAAGACCGCAGCTGGCTCAGTCCGCCGGAAGTCTGCGCCGTCCTTGAAGCCTATGAACTGCCCATCATCGAAACGGCCGTGGCAGCCACCGCGGAGGAGGCCGCCGCCCTTTCGAAGCCGTTTTTCGCAACCTCCAGACACTGCGTCGCCAAGCTGATCTCTCCGGACCTGCCGTTCAAGTCGCGCATCGACGGCGTCCGGCTCGGACTGGAGAGCCCCGATGCCGTCAGGGACGCTGCAACCGAACTGATCGCCAAGACCCGCAAGGACTACCCTCAGGCCCGGATCGCAGGAATTTCCGTCCACCCGATGCTGGAAGACCGGCACGGGCTGGAGCTTTACATGGGTCTTGCCGAGACGCCGGAGTTCGGACCGGTGCTGGTTTTCGGCCAGGGCGGAACGTCCATCGAGGAAAGCCGGGATATCGCCCTGGAACTGCCGCCCCTTGATCTGAATCTTGCCGAAGCGCAGATCGAGCGCACGCAGATCGCGCGACTGCTGAGCGGTGGCCCTTCCCGCCCGGCGCTGGACAAGGCGGCACTTTCCCAGGCGCTGGTCAAGCTCTCGCAAATCACCATCGATATCCCGGAAATTCTAGAGCTGGACATCAACCCAATGGTCTCGCTTCCCAGCGGACTGATCGCCCTCGATGCCCGCATGACCCTGTGCCATCCGGAAAAGCGCCCGGGCCGCACCGGCAGCTCCCGCCTGGCAATCACGCCCTATCCGCAGGAATGGGAACAGAAACAGACGCTGAAGGACGGAAGCGAGATCTTCATACGCCCGGTGCGGCCTGAAGACGAGGACTTGTTCAAGACCTTTTTCGAAGCCGTCACGCCGGAAGATCTGCGCCTGCGGTTCTTCGCGCCGGTGCGCGACTTCAGCCACCGTTTTCTCGCCCGGCTGACCCAGCTCGATTATGCCAGGTCCATCGCCTTCGCGGCTCTCGATCCGGATGACGGATCCCTGCTCGGTGTGGTGCGCCTGCACGCCGACCCGGATCATCAGACCGGCGAATATGCGATCATGGTACGGTCCGACCTCAAGGGCGTGGGGCTTGGATGGATGCTGATGAAACTCATCATCCGCTATGCAAAGGCCGACGGCATCGCAACGATCAAGGGCGAAGTCCTGAAGGACAACACCCAGATGATCTCCATGTGCCGAAACCTCGGCTTCAACGTCGGCACTTCACCGGACGATCCCGGCATTGCACTGGTCACCCTGCCTGTCGCGGACCTGCCGGAAGACGCCTGAACTTACCAGACGACGGCTTGCGGATCAGCTTTGCACCGGAAGCCCGCGAGGTTTGGCGACGGGCCTCAGCTTCGTTTTTCCGCCGCCGCGCGAATTTCGGACAGGGATGCCGACGGGGTGAGCGCTTCGGGATCCAGCTTCAGATGGAGAACGGCAGGAAGCTTGGCGGCGCGGGCGCGCTCGAACGCAGGACCGAACGCGTCTGTCGTCTCGACAGTTTCACCGAAAGCGCCATAGCTGCGGGCGAGCGCGGCGAAGTCCGGATTCACCAGCCGTGTCGCGGAAGGTCGTCCGGGATAATTGCGTTCCTGATGCATGCGGATGGTGCCGTACATGCCGTTGTCGATGGCCAGAACGATGATGTTCGCACCTTCCTGGCAGGCGGTGCCGAATTCCTGCAGGGTCATCTGCAGGCAACCGTCGCCGGCGAAACAGATCACTTCCCGATCGGGAAACGCCAGTTTGGCGGCAACGGCCGCCGGCAGCCCGTAGCCCATCGATCCGGAAGTCGGAGCCGCCTGCGTACCAAAGCGGCGGAAGCGGTGGAACCGGTGTAGCCAGGTGGCGTAATTGCCTGCGCCGTTGGTGCAGATGGCATCCTCTGCGAGATTGCCCTCCAGCCAGTCCATGACACCCGCCATCTGCAGGTTGCCGGGCGTTTCCGGACGGGCGCCGGACCAGTCCAGGTAGTCCTGATGGGCCCTAGCGGCTTCGCCCGTGCCCTTGATCTCGTTCGGTGGCTGCAATCCCTCCGCCGCCTTGCAGAACGCGGTCGCACTGGCGTGGATCGCCAGAGCCGGACGGTAGACGCGGCCAAGTTCCTCGGCATCGGCGTGAACATGCACGAGCTGCTGCGCCGGAGCCGGGATATCGAACAGCGAATAGGACTGGCTCGGCATTTCAGAGAGCCGCCCGCCAACCAGCAGAACCAGGTCGGATGCCTTTACCCGCGCCAGCAGCTTCGGGTTGATGCCGATGCCGACATCGCCGGCATAATTTCCGTGCAGGTTGTCGAACAGCATCTGGCGGCGGAAGGAGCAGGCGACGGGCAGGTCGAAGCGCTCGGCAAATCGGGTGAAAGCGGCAACGGCATCTTCCGACCAGCGGCTGCCTCCCAGGATTGCTATCGGTCGCTCCGCCGCCCAGAGCCGCTTCTGCAAGTCGGCCATTTGAGTCAGGCCGGGATGGGTCTCCACCTGGCTCCAGGCCGGCGGCTGGGGAGCTGCTGCCATTTCCGTCAGCATGTCTTCCGGCAAGGCCAGCACGACCGGTCCCGGACGGCCGGAGGTCGCGACGTGATAGGCGCGGGAAATGAACTCGGGAACGCGGTCGGCATGGTCGATCTCCGCGACCCATTTGGCGATGCCGCCGAACATCTGCCGGTAGTCGATCTCCTGAAAGGCTTCCCGCTCGCGCATGCTGCGGTCGATCTGGCCGACGAAGAGGATCATCGGCGTGGAATCCTGAGCAGCGACATGTACGCCGGCGGAGGCATTGGTTGCCCCCGGCCCGCGCGTGACCATGCAGATGCCCGGTTTGCCCGTCAGCTTGCCGTGGGCATCGGCCATCATCGCCGCGCCACCTTCCTGACGGCACACGGTAACCGGGATGGACGCGTCGTAGAGCGCGTCGAGGACCGCCAGATAGCTCTCGCCCGGCACGCAGAACACCCGTTCCGCCCCGTGCAGCTCAAGCGCTTCCACCAACAATTCACCGCCGGTCTTCTGGTCCATGTCCCGCTTCCTGATCGAAAAATTCACTGATCATTCTATAGCGTATGGAAGACCGGCCTGTCAGAGGCCGTATCCAGATTAATTGGCAATGACTTCATTCCGGTGTGGAAGAAACGCCGTCAGCTGTGCGGACCAAGACGCGAAAACCGGGTGCCGGTTTCCCGGCGCCCGGTTTTCCCGACACGCTTCTCGGTCAGGAACTCCCGGTTATCAAGCCTTGCGCTTGACTTCGATCTTGTGGGGCTGAGGACCGGCGTCTTCCGGACGCGGCAGCGTGACCGTCAGCACCCCGTTTTCCATATGGGCCTCGATGCCCTCTTTCTTCGGTGCGAAAGGCAGTGTCATGACCCTGCGGAATGACCCGAAGCTGCGTTCGCTTACGTGCCGGTCCTTTTCATCGACTGTCTTTTCTTCGTGCTTCTCGCCCTTGAGGGTCAAGGTGCGGTCGGAGACCGAGACATCGATGTCCTTTTCCGCCACGCCCGGCAACTCGGCCGTGAGTTCCAGGCCTGTTTCGGTTTCCGCCACATTGATCGACGGAAAGCTGCCAAAGGGGCTCCCCGCCGGGAGTTTGCGCCCGAAATCCTCGAACAGTTTGTCCATCTCCTTGTGAAGGGAGAAGACAGGACTGCTCTGGTCATTCCAAAGAGAAGGTATCAACGAACTCATTTCAACGTCCTCCAATTTGCCTACGGTTTGCAAACGAAGTGCCTCGGGCACTTCATGACCGATCAAGCCTTTCGCCTTCGGGGGCACAATGTGAAGACGGGTTGATCGGCCTCCACGCGGAGACGGTCAGATTGCCTGGACCGTCACCACCTGGAACGTGTGCAATTCACCGTCCTCGTCCTTGATGGAGACATATTCACCCGGATTGAAGGCATGCGCGCCGAAGCGGTAGCCGGCTTCGTCGTCATCCTCGCCGTCAATGTCGTAGTGAAAGGCCCAGGACCCGCCCGGGCGGTGAATCAGATGGCCGATTTCCTCTTCCTCGCCGCCCCAGAACCGGCGCACACGGCAATGATCGCGTTCTTTTTTCCAGAGCGCGGCGTCGATATGGCCGGTTTCATCCAGCGGAGCGGTAAACTCGTAGCCATGGCGTGCCGAGCCTTGCGGGAATTCTTTCGTTCTGGCCAGGTTCAGCCTGATCTTTTTCAAAGCAGGGTGGTCGCCCATGGTTTCTTCCTTTGCTGACATTTCGGAGTATTTGTGCCACATCGCTGTCATGTCACATTGAGAAGGATCAAACCAGCACAGACGCTCATGGGGCACAGTCTTCCCGCCATCAGCAGAAGGACAAATCATGGCTCCGGCCCGTTCTCAGGACGCAGTCCTGAAATTTCTGGAAACCCTGCCTTCGGACGATCCCGGACGTGACAGCGTCAAGCGGATCGACACCCACGCCAACATTGTCTTTCTGACCGGCAGCAAGGCCTACAAGGTCAAACGGGAGGTCAGGTTCCCGTTTCTGGACTACTCGACGCTGGCACTGCGCGAAGAAGCCTGCCGCGCGGAAATCACCTGCAACAGGGACAATGCCCCGCAGATCTACCGGAGGGCCCTGCCGATTACCCTCGAAGCCGACGGCCGGCTGATGCTGGATGGCGCGGGAGATCCGGTGGAGTGGGCCGTGGAAATGAACCGGTTCGACCGAAGCGACGAACTGGATGTCATGGCGGAAAAAGGACCCTTTTCCGACGATCTGTCCGACAGTCTCGCCGAGATGATGGTGACAGCCCATGCAGCGGCACCCGTGCGCCGCGGCGCCGGGTTCCACGATGAACTGGCATCTTATGTCGAGCAGAACGAAGCGGCCTTTCACGAATTTCCGGACCTGTTCGCAAGCGAGGACGTGCGCCATTTGAGCGAAACGTCGCGGTCGGTGCTGTCTTCGCTTCGTGAGCTGATCCTGAAACGGGGCGATCATGGCCTGGTGCGGCGATGTCACGGCGATGCCCATCTGCGCAATATCGTCCTGATCGATGCCAGGCCGGTCCTGTTCGACGCGGTCGAGTTCTCCGATGCCATCGCCACCGGGGACGTCCTTTACGATCTCGCCTTCCTGCTGATGGATCTGTGGGAGCGCGGCCAGCGCCGCGCCGCCAACCGGGTCTTCAACCGTTACCTGGACAAGACCCGGCTGGACGAACACCCGGACGGTCTGGCGGCCCTGCCCTTTTATCTGATGATGCGCGCGGCGATCCGCTCCAAGATCGCGGCCAGTGCCGCCCTCAGCCAGAAGGACCCGAAGCAGAGGGACATCCAGCGGCAGCAGGCGCGCGCCTATTTCAAATACGCGCTTTCCTTCCTGGATCCCTCAGAGCCGCGTCTGGTTGCCATCGGGGGGCTGTCCGGCACCGGCAAAACCACTCTGGCCTACAGTCTCGCCCCCTCGATCGGTCACGCCCCTGGCGCGAGGGTGCTGCGCACGGACGTAATGCGCAAACTGCTGCTGAATATTCCCGAGACCGGCAAGGCGCCTGCGGAAGCCTACACACAGGAGGCAAGCGACCGGGTTTATCAGACCCTCGACGAAACGATCCGGGCGGTGCTGGCTGCCGGTCATTCTGCCATCTTCGATGCGGTGTTTGCCGCGCAGGACGAGCGGGAACGGATCGAGGCAATCGCTCAGCACGTTGAAGCCGGATTCACCGGACTGTGGCTGACCGCCCCGGCCACAACGCTCAAGGCCCGGGTTGCCGGGCGCGAGGGCGATGCCTCGGATGCCACCACGGATGTCGTCGACAAACAGCTTGGCTACGACCTCGGCCAGATGACCTGGACCGAAATCGATGCGGGCGGCGGCATGGACGACACCACTCAGCTTGCGCGCGCCTCGCTCGGTTTGAAAGACTGGAGCATGTCGCGTTGAATTGATTTCAGAAAGTCGCGCTAAAGCCCTGCCGCTCTCAGCCCGGCGGCAGCCGCGGCGGCGGCGAAGACCGCGATATATTCCTTGCGCATCCGCACCTGGACGGCGGTCGCCACGACAAGGCAGAGGCCGACGGCAAGGCCGCCCTGCAGCACGATCGGCAACACGGTCGAAACGATGATCGCTCCGGGCAGGGATTCCAGCCCCCGGCGCACCCTTGGCGTAATCGGCAGCCGGCCCATGACCCAGTAGCCGCCGGCTCTCAGCGCATAGGTGAACATGGCCATGCAGACCACGGCCAGAACAAACATCCTGTCGGCTGAAAAAGCGGCGTCAGTCATCGAGATACGCTCCCGCGAACGCACCGGCGAGCGCACCGGTGAAGATGCTCCAGTAGCCACCGACAAGGTACCAGGTCAGAGTTGCGACAACGCCCGCCGCCAGCCAGCTCACAGTCTGGCGCTTTCCCTTCCAGAGCGGGACCAGAAGCGCGGCAAAAAACGCCGGCAGGACCACATCCAGTCCGAAGGCCTTGGGATCGGCAATCAGGCTGCCGGCAAAATATCCAGGGATGACCGCAAGCGACCACACCGACCAGACGATCAGTCCGCTGCCGAGATAAATGCCCCAGTCCCGTTCCCCCTTGCCATATTCGGACAGCGCCAGAAGCCAATTGAGATCGGTGAGGAGATACAAGGCCGGGTAGGACTGATAGGCCGGAACCCTGCCCAGCCATGGCCGCAGGCTTGCGCCAATCAGAAGCATGCGCATGTTGACGGCGCCGGTGACCCCGACCATGGCGACAAGTGTGCCCCAGGTGAGCGGATCGCCGTAGACTTCCATGGCGACGAACTGGCTGGCGCCGGCAAAGACCAGCGAATTCATCAACAGCGTTTCAAGGAAGGTCAGCCCCTTTTGCGCCGCCACCGTGCCGAATACGGCGCCAAGCGCGATGATGCCGGGAAAGACCGGAACGCACATCATAGCACCGCGCACGCAGCCCTTGAGGCTGAGGGTGACATCTTTCTCAGGCATTGGTGTCCATGAATTGAGAAGACCGCAGCAGAGCGGCGACGAGATTTTGCATTATTCCCCGAAACTTCGCTCCGGACCAATGAAACCTTTTGATGCTCCCATCAGCGATTCTTTGGTCAGATCCCGTCGCGTCTCTCAGAAAAGAGCGCCGTAGATCATGCGCACACCGGTGATACCAAGGAACAGCGCGAAGACCAGCTTGAGTTTGGACGCGTCGATGGCGTGGGCAATCTTGGCGCCGAGGGGTGCCGTCAGAGTGGATACGGGAATGATCAGCAACAGACCGATCAGATTGACATAGCCGAGCGACAGCGGCGGGCGGCCTTCGACACCCCAGCCGAAATAGATCGACAGCAAGGTTCCGGGCACTGCGATGATCAGGCCGATGGCCGCAGCGGTGCCGACCGCCTTGTGGATCGGATAGTTGAACAGGGAGAGTGTCGGCACGCCGAGCGTTCCGCCGCCAATGCCCATCATCACCGAGATGCCGCCGATGAGGAAACCGAGCACCTCCTTCAGGGGACTGCCCGGAAGGCTCTCGGCCAGAGCGGAGCCGTTCTTGCGGAACAACATGTTGGCGGAGACGGCCAGAGCGACGACGCCGAAGACGAGTGTCAGTGCACCACCGGAAATGTTGCCCGCCAGGGTTCCGCCGGCAATGACGCCCAAAGCGATCGCCCACCACCAGCGCTTCAACAGCTCCATGTCGACGCTGCCGCGTTTGTAATGGGCGCGGGCGGAAGACGCTCCCGTTCCCAGGATCGTCGCAAGCGATGTTCCGACCGCCACATGCATCAGCACCGACGAGTCGATCTTCAGCGCGGTGAACATGTAGAAGAGCACCGGAACGATGACGATCCCGCCGCCAACGCCGAGCAGTCCCGCGATGATCCCCGCCACAAGGCCGGTTGCCAGAAGGGCGCCGGCCAGGAGGCCAAGGGAGAGTAGGCTGAGATCTTCCACGCTGAAATCCTTGTTCCCGGCGGTTCCATGCAAGTCCGGCACGCCAAATTCACTGCTTCAGCGCTTAGCCCAGCGCGCGGGATTTTTCCAGCCGTGTTTGCGGGCAATCGGTTTCCCGGCTTGTCAAATTTCTGATGCGGAGTCGTTCTTCTGCGCGGTTTCCCGGCCGTACGGGGCCTGCGGGACGATGCGGGACCGGGAGACACGGATGCGTTTCGGCGGATTAAAAAGGCTTTCACCGCAACGCAAGAGCGCAGGACTGCAGTCCTGCATCCTATAGAGGATTGGCATTTTTCGCCCTGCCGTGCACAGCACGTAGACATATTTTGCGAGAATTCCGCAATTTATTTGGGCTTCATGATTATAAAATATTCATGCTTCCCTTATTCCTATATAGGACTTGATATCAAAATATTCTGTTTTATGGTGTTTTCAGCTAAGTCCTAGAGAGGACCTGATCCATGACACAGAAACCGCTGCGGGTCGTTCCCGGCAGTAAATCAGGTGGAGCGAAGGCCAAACACCGCCGGATCTCCGAAGAGATCCTGAGCGCCATCGAAGACGGGCGCTGGGTGCCGGGCGAACGCCTTCCCGCCGAAGATCAACTCGCCATCGAGATGAAAGCCAGCCTGGGCACGGTACAGCGCGCCTTGCGTTCGCTGGTGCAGATGGGCGTGGTCGAGCGCCATCACGGCCGCGGCACCTTCGTGACCGGTGCCCGCGCCCAGGAAGGCCAGTTGCGGCACTTCCGCTTCATGGCCGAGGGCGGCACGCAGCTTCTGCCGGTCTATTTCAAGATTGTCGGCATTGAAACCGTCCGCGAAAGCGGCCCCTGGAGCAGTTTCTTCGGTGAGCGTGAGGACAACTACATTCACATCCACCGCCTGGTGAACGTGAATGACGAATTCGACGTCTTCAGCGAGATCTATCTGCCCGCCAGCCGCTTTTCCGAAATCGCCGGCATGAGCGAAGCGACTCTGAACGGCGTCTCTTTCCGCGACTTTCTGGCCGAACGCTTCAACGCGCCGACCATCAACACGCATCAGACCATGGCCTGCCAGCCGCTGCCGCCCCGGGTGACGCGGACGCTGAATGTGCCGCATGGCCAATACGGCATCGTCTGGTCGATCGGCGGACTGAGCTATCGCAACACGCCGATTACCTGGCAACGGATATTCGTGCCGCCGAGCGACCGGGTCATCGAAATCGTTCCAACGAGTGCGGTCGAGCAATCGCCGTTGCAGGAAGTTTTTTGAACTGACGGCGCCCGTTCGGGCGCCGGGGAGAAAAAACGAGAATGGGCGGTGAAGCCCATCATGCGGATTTTTCAAACGCAGACAGGAGCACCTTCCATGAACCTGACCTTACTCACTTCCAGCAGCTTGACCGGCAAACTGTTTCGGGTTGCACGAACAGCCATTACGGCAGCTTCCCTCGGCCTGATGACCCTGAGCGCGGCCGGCGCCCAAGATTATCCGGAAATGACCCTGAAATTCGGGCATCCCTATAACGAAAACCATCCGCTCGCCAAAGGCGCCCAGAAATTCGCCGACGAAATCGGCGAAAAGTCCGGCGGAAAGATCAAGATCCAGGTCTATGCGAACAGCACCATCGGTTCGTCCCGCGAACTGGTGGAAGCCGCGCAGATCGGGGTGGTCGACTTCGCACTCGTGCCGACCACCAACGTGGCGAGCTTCTACTCGCCGCTGGACATCTTCTACCTGCCGTTTCTCTTCCGCGACAGCGAGCACGCCTATGCCGTGTCCGACGGACCGGTCGGCCAGTCGCTTTACGACGGCCTGCAGAAGGCGACCGGCATCCATACTCTTGCAATGTACGAGAGCGGATTCCGCACGATCACGACCCGCGACAAGAAAATCGAAATGCCCGACGACATGAAAGGCGTCAAATTTCGTGTCGTGAACAACCCGCTCAACGTGGCCACGTTCAAGGCCCTTGGCGCCAACCCGACGCCGATGGCGCTCTCGGAAGTCTTCACCGGCCTGCAGCAGGGCACGGTCGACGGACAGGATAACCCGGTCGGCAACGTCAAGGCCTTCGGCTTCGACAAGGTGCAGGGCAACATAACGCTGTCGCGCCATCAGTGGGCGGGCATCATGTTCCTGGCCAGCGACAAGCTCTGGCAGTCGGCCACCGACAGCGCGAAAGAGCTGTTCACGGCAACCGCCCTGGAAACCCAGGACTGGGAGCGCGAAGCCCTGAATGCCGTCGAGGCGTCCTACCTGAAGGAAATGGAAAGCGACGGAATGACGGTGACCCGCCTGACCCCGGAGCAGGCTGCTGCTTTCCAGGCGGCCATGGAGCCGGTCTGGGATGAGTACCGCGAGAAAATCGGCGCAGAGCTGATCCAGTCCGCAGTCGACACGAAGTAAGCGACAAAACCACCGGCAGGGAATTCACATCATGCAGGTCATCAAAAAATTCCTCGACCTCTCCGAGACCGCCCTGTCGGTGGTATGCGTCCTCAGCTTCGCCGCGATGTTCGTTCTCGGCATCGCGACGGTGGTCTTCCGCTTCATCATCGAGAGTTCACTGGCCTTTCCCGACGAGCTCATCCGGTATCTCTTCATCTGGATGATCAGCCTCGGATCGGCCGTTGCCCTTAGGCGGAACCTTCACGCGGCGATCGGGGTGGTCGTTTCCCACCTTCCCCTTGCACTGCACCGCACAGCGGTGGTGAGCGCCACGCTGCTCGGCATGGTTTTCTTCGTGCTGATCCTGATCAACGGCTTGCGGCTGACCCTTCGGGTTCAACCGCAGATCTCGCCTGCGCTGGAAATCTCCATGGCGTGGGTTTACGGCGCCATTCCCGTCGGAATGGCCTTCCTCATCCTCTATTCGCTGGAACTGACCGTGAAGCAGCTCAGGGCGCCCGCCGCCGAGCTTCTTTCCGAAGGCCAGTAATACCCAAGGGCGTTGATTATGACCCCTCTCAGCCGGAATCGGTAGACAGCCATGGTAACAGCCGCGATTTTCGGATCTCTCATTCTGCTCATGCTCATCCGCACGCCGATCGCGGTGGCGCTGGGCCTGTCGAGTGTCCTGGGACTGGTACTCAGTGGCATCGATCTGCAGATAGCCGCGCAGCGCCTGCTGTCGACGAACAACTCCTTCCCGCTGCTGGCCATTCCGTTTTTCATCCTCGCGGGTGAAATCATGTCGACAGGCGGCATGTCGCGCCGGCTGGTCAACTTCGCGGGGGCCCTTGTCGGGCACATGACGGGCGGCCTCGGTGCGGTTGCCATACTTGGTTCGAGTTTCTTCGCCGCGCTCTCTGGGTCGAACGCGGCAACGGTCGCCGCCATCGGCGGGGTGATGAACGGACCGATGGAGGAAAAGGGCTACCGCCCGCAATACACCGCCGCCACCATTGCCGCTGCAGGCGTGACGGGAATGATCATTCCGCCGAGCATCCTGCTCATTCTGTATGGCGTCGTCAGCGGGGTTTCCATCGCCGATCTCTTCCTTGCGGGCATGGTACCGGGGATCGTGATCTGTGTGAGCATGCTGGCGCTGAACTGGTTCCTCACCCGGCGGGAGGGCATCGAGAAGACCGAATTCCAGGGCCTGCCGGGCATCTGGGACAGTTTCCGCGCCGCCTTCCTGCCGCTGCTCATGCCGGTCATCATTCTCTCCGGTATTTACGGCGGCGTGTTCACGCCGACCGAGGCGGCCATCGTCGCCGTGCTCTACGGCCTGATCGTCGGCTGCATCTACCGGGAACTGACGCTGGCGGATCTCTACAGGGCCTTCTACAAGGCCGTCCTGTCCTCCGCCGTCGTGATGTTCATCATGAACGCGGCCGGGGTCTTTGCCTGGCTGATCACGATCAACCAGATCCCGCAAAGCATTTCCGCCTATCTGGCCGAAACCGCGGGCGGGCCGATCGTCTATCTGCTTCTGGTGAATGTCTTCCTGCTGTTCGTCGGCTGCATCATGAATGCCGCCGCCGCAATCGTGATCTTCACCTCCATCCTTTATCCGGCCGCCATGAGCTTCGGCATCGACCCGGTGCTGTTCGGCATCATCGTCTCGGTAAACCTGAGCATCGGCACCGTGACGCCACCGCTCGGCGTCGACCTCTTCATCGCCTCGGCAATCACCAAGGTCCCCATCGAGAAGATCGTGACCACGATCTGGCCCTACATCGGCGTGCTGCTCCTCGATCTTCTGATCATCACCTACTACCCGCCCGTTGCCCTGTTTCCTGTCTGGCTGTTCGGCTGAGCGTGACCTGACGCGCCCCTCGGCCCAACCGATCAAAAAAGAAGGTTTCAAATGTCTTCCAGCCCATCAGCGACCGCTTTCCAGGACCGTCCCTGGGAGGCCATGGACAGCGGTGTGATCCGCGACCCGATCTCCCCCTCCCTTCTCGGACAGGCAACCATCACGCCGGCCGGCGAATTCGTTGCAGGGTCCTATGCGTCCTTCACCCTTGTCTATACGGCGGGCACTTTCGGCGTTGACGACTCCGGCAGCCTGCGGGTTTGCTTCCGCTTCGCATCCGATCAGGGCAATCCTCAGTTCGACGATCCGTCCGGTGCCAACTACTGCACCGTGGAAGCATCCAACGGAGCCGTGCTGCAACTCCGCTGGGATCCGAAGGGCAATGTGCGCCCCTGGGACCGCACGCTCTGGATCAAGGTGGTGAAGGGGTTCCTGCAGGAAGGCGACAGCATCACCATCCGCTTCGGCGTCACCGATCACGGTGGACCGGGCATGCGGCTGCAGACCTTTTGCGAGGAAACGTTCGAGTTCAGGGTGCTGGTCGACCCGATCGCCACCTTCAATTTCCAGACCCTGCCCGTGCAGCCGATGATTGCCATCGTTCCGGGACCGGCCGTCAAATATGCCGCAATCATGCCGACCCTGCGCCGGCCGGGCGAGGTGTTTTCGCTGAAGATCAAGGGCGAGGACAAATGGGGCAATCCGACGGATCGCTGTTCCGGCAAACTGTATCTGGAAGCCGAGGGCGCGATCGCCGGCCTGCCGGACAGCACCGAGATGAAAGAAGGCACATTCGGCGTCACGATTGACGGTCTTTCCCTGAAAGAGCCCGGCAAGGCCGCCGTTACCGTCAAGGACGAAAGCGGCCGCGTCGTCGCGCGGACCAACCCGGTGATCGCCGAAGACCGGAAACTGGTGCACTTCTGGGGCGACATGCACGGCCAGTCAGAAGAGACCATCGGCACCAACAGCGCGCGCGGCTATTTCGCGTTCGCCCGCGACAAGGCCTGGGTCGATGCCTGCGGTCACCAGGGCAATGACTTCCAGATCACCGACCTGTTCTGGGCAGAGCTGAACCGGATTACCGCCGAATTCGACGACCCGGGCACATTCGTGGCGATGCCGGGTTACGAATGGTCCGGGAACACCGCTCTGGGCGGCGACCGCAACGTCTTCTTTCCGACCGACGACCGCATTATCCGGCGCTCTTCCCACGCGCTGGTCGAAGACACGACGACAGCCGACACCGACTGTTTCACCGCCGGGGAGCTGTTTCAGGCTTTCGCCGAAAACGGGGAGAAAGACGTCGTCTGTTATGCCCATTGCGGCGGACGTTATGCCGATATCGGTCTTGCCCATGACGGGCGCTTCGAAAGATCGGTTGAGGTCCATTCGTCCTGGGGAACCTTCGAATGGCTGCTGCACGATGCGCTCAAGTTCGGGTACCGCGTCGGCGTGGTGTGCAATTCGGACGGACACAAGGGCCGTCCCGGCGCGAGCTATCCCGGCGCGGGCAAGTTCGGCGCCATCGGCGGCCTGACCTGCTTCCACACGGCGGAGCTGAGCCGTGAGGCGCTGCTCGACTGCATGCGCAAGCGGCGCCACTACGGCACCACCGGCGGCGATGGCGGGCGCATGGCGATCAGCGTCGAGGCGCGTTTCAGCGAAGACGCCGCTCTGTATCACGATGACCCGAAGTTGTTCGACAGCAAACCGGTTTCCTCGCGCACGGCGATGATGGGCGATATCGTTCAACTGCCTTCCGGAGAGATGGAACTGAATGTCGCCGTCGACAGCAATTCCCCCATCCTGAAAGTCGATCTTTTAAACGGTCTTGAGCTGGTGGAAACCATTCGCCCCTATTCAGAAGAGGACCTGGGCGCGCGCCTGCGGCTTCATTGGGAAGGGGCGGAATACCGCGGCCGATTCCGGGAGGTCATCTGGGACGGAACGGCGACGGTTTCCGGAAACAGCATCACCGACATCACGCCGATCAATTTCTTCAACCCGGACAAGACGATCGACGCCGTCAATGCGGCGGAAGTGACCTGGAAGGCTTTGACGACCGGAAATTTCGGTGGCGCAGACCTTTACCTGGACACTGCAGCGGAGGGAGTGATTTCGGTAAAGACGCCACTTGTGTCCTTCGATCTGCCGATCGCGGAAATCGGACAGGAGGAAGTGGTCTTCGATGCGTCCGGAGAGTTGCCCCGATTCCTGAAAATCAGCCGGCTGCCATCGGTCAACCCGCACAGATCCCTCACCTTCTCCCGGCCCGTTGAGTTGAAGGCCAAAGGGGACAACCCGCTCTATATCCGTGTCGAGCTCGAGGACGGCACCCGCGCCTGGACGAGCCCGGTGTATGTTTATCGGTCAAATTGAGAAAGTGGGCTTGTCGCAGGAAGGTCGTCAGCTTTGGAGGAGATGTTCCGGACGCTCTGAAGCGTCACTCATCTGCCGCGACAGGCCCGCTTGGGAATGGTACAGACGAGTGGGTTCGAACCACCGACCTTCGGAGCCACAATCCGACGCTCTAACCAACTGAGCTACGTCTGCTTAAGGGCATTCAAGGCGGCGCGGAACCTGCTGGCCCGGACCACCGTTTGCAAGGGCGTCTTCTAACCCCGTTTCTGCAAACCGGCAAGTCTGAATTTTCTGAAAAAACCGGTCTGTTGAAAAGCAAATGCCCGGGGAAAACCCCGGGCATCGGATCTGATAGCCGTCTTGAACGTTCAGTTCAAAAAGCTCAGTGAAGCTTCATTTCCTTGAAGGACTTTTCGAAAGCTTCCTTGACCGGTGCAGATACGTCGGTACCAAGCTTGGTCGCCATTTCCTGCATTTCCTTGGTCTGGGAGCTCACAGCTTCGAACTGCTCACGTGCGAACGTGGACTGCAGTTCGATAGCTTCAGCCACCGATTTCGCGGACATCAGGTCCTTGAAGAAGGTGAACGCCGCATCGGTGTTCGCTTTGGCCGCATCGACAGCCTTGTGGTTGAACTCGACAACGCCCTGGCGGGACGTTTCGAACGTGTCTTCCATCAGGTCGGTCGCGTCTTCAGCAGCGGTTTTCACCTTTGCATATGCGTCGCGTGCGTTTTCGATGCCTTTTTCCGTGGCTTCACGGAACGCGGCAGGAACTTCCATCTTCGGCATTGCGAAGGCTTCGAAGTCCGGGAAAGCTACACCGGCAGGAGCCGCTTTTGCTTTGGTTGCACGTGCTTTCGGGGCCGCTTTGGCTGTTGTGGTTGTCTCAGTCATGATCTCATCTCCTTGAGTTCGGATGCGATCATCGGTTTGTTTTCTTCCCGCCGAACTTTTGTCGACGGACCCTGTCGTCATCCGCAGGCTCTACATAGTGTATCATTTGTTGCATTGCAACATTTTTTTGCACTGCACAATAAAATGAGTTCTGAAGAGGTTCCGGATGGTCAGGCGGCTAGGCGATGCGCGGGTATCATTGTCCCGCTCCGCCGTCGTAGGCAGCTTCCGTCAGCGCGCCCTGGGAAGGACGTCTTTTAAGTTACTACAACTGGAACATGCAGTCTACTGATCTGATCAGATCAGATCTGATCTAGGGCGTATCACGCGGGGTGATCGCACCCCGCGCGGGACGTCCGTTCCGGACGGCCGGTTACTTCTTCTGGGCTGCCTTGGCCGCGTCCTGGACCGCCTTGGTGGCGGAGTTGGAGAATTCGCGTGCCTGTTCGCCGAGGTTTTCCATCTGGCTGCGCAAATAATCCTGCTGGAGCTTCATCATTTCCTCAAGGTCATTCGCCTTGACGAGTTGCTGTGCAAACTGGAAAGCGGCGTCAACGTGCTCCTCGGCGTAGGTCAGGGCCTTCTTGTTGACATCCGCGGCACCTGCCTGAACGGCGGTGGCGCTGTCTTCCACATTGGAAACCGCTTTTTGGGTCGCCCCCATGAAATCGTCGAATGCTTTGCGCGCCTGGTCGACACTCTTGTCGGCAAATTCACGCATCTGGTCGGGGATTTCGAAACCGTTCTTGTCTTTACTCATGTCGGCGCTCCTCGGGTTGCAGGATGATAGGGGGTGTGGAAATCCTGAACACGTTTCCTGCCAAAAATACGTATCATGGAGATGGCGATCCGGCAAACCTGTGTCTTTGGACAATGCACCTGTGAACAGGACGAACCGGAGACGGGAAACTTCCAGAACACGAAATGCCAGGTTGCGGGAGGCGCCGCGTTTCCGATGCCCTGCCCGAGGGGGTGTGGGAAAAAGACAGCCTGGTGCGCGGAGGCGCAAAAGCGGCTTTCAGCAGCCAGACCCATCCAGTCCGGTTTCCCGGAAATGATCATCAGGCGGTCCGGCACGGCCAGCTCGTCGTCTCCCAAAGTGCCGCTACGTTGTTTCCAGGAGCATCCGGGGACGACTTCAATCGGGCGAAATCAGGCCCATATCCGTTACAGGTTCGGCGTCCGGATTAACCACGCCTTCACGTAACCCCTTTTACAACCGTGCTTTACGTGGACGACGCGTGAGTTTGCTTGTATTAACGGGTTGTTTACCAATGCAGGCAGATCCGGCAGCCGCGTGCACCGTAAACCGGTGTTGCAGACCAGTTTGGAGCAGAGCCATGGACAGTCAGACCCAATCATTCCTGGAACTGAGCGCCATGGATGATCTGGTTGAGTTGATTGCCGATAAAAGAGCGGCCTGGCTCTGGTCGGCCGACGGAGCGCGCATCCTTTGGGCAAACGCCGCCGGAGCCTCGTTTTTTTCCGTCTCCGCCGTTTCCGGCCTTGCCACCCTCAGCTCCCTTGAGCGCTCTCCGGCGCGTCCGCATATCGCCCGCATCGCGCAGTCCGGTTCGACGGACAAGTTCAGCATCGACCGCCTCCGGTTCTACCGGGGCCTGAGGGTCATGCTGCTTACGTGCCAGTGCAGACGGGTCGTGCTGGAATCCGGCGAGGACGCGGCCCTGATTGTCTGCGGCGACAAGGGACTTGTTACGGCGCGCGAGCCCGTCCCGGCTTTCGCTCACATGCTGACGGGTGACGACACGACGGTTTTCCTGACCGCTGGCAACATGGTCGAAGAACGCCTTGGCGATCTGGAAGGGTCTCCGGCGGATCCGGGTCTTCCGGAGGATCAAAAGGCCCTGTTCGGCCCGCTGGAACTTGACGGCGGCTTCCATGAAGGTGTCGTGCTGGAAGTTTCGGCCGGTCGGCGACTGATGGTTCTGGACAATGCTCCTCTGGCGGATGAGACGTCCGAAGAGCCGGACGCCTCCGACAGCGTCGTTGCAGTGCCCTCCCCGGAACCCGTGCTTGCGGCGGACGATGCCGAGGACATGTCCGGTCTGAGCGAAGAGACCGGCGACGGAGTTTCAAAAGACGTCGGCGATGACGAACTGGAAAGCGCAGCCGAAGCCAATGACGCCGCAGTTGAGGACGCACCGGTTGAGGAAACCGCAGCCGAAGATCTGTCCGATGAACTGGACACTGCGGAAGACATTCAAGCCGTCGCGTCGGGCATCACCGACGAGAGCGAACATGTCGCCGGTCCGGATGATGCGGCACCTCAGTATGATGCGGAAGACGACGCTGAACCGGATGCAGGTTTGGGGAGCACGGCCGAAGAGGACGCCCCGCAAGGAACCGCAGACCTTTCAGAGGAACAGCCTGTCGCGGCCGAAGACGAGACGTTTGTCTTCCGTCCCCGCCGCCGTCCCGTCCGCTTCGCGTGGAAAATGGACATCGACCAGCGCTTCACATTCCTCTCGGACGAATTCTCCGAAGTGCTCGGCCCGGAAGCGACGGATATCGTCGGCCTGACCTGGGAAGAGGTTTCGGAAAAATTCGAGCTGGATCCACGCGGCAACATCGCGCGCGCGCTCGACCGTCGCGACACATGGAGCGGCAAGACGGTCGACTGGCCGGTCAGCGGCGCTCCGCTGCGGGTGCCGGTGGACATGGCCGCCCTGCCCGCCTTTGATCGCAACCGGAAATTCGAGGGCTATCGTGGTTTCGGCGTCTGCCGGACCGCCGATGCGGTTGAAGCCAAGGAGGTCCTCCTGAGCACGGCCCTGTCCAGCTTCGATCAGTCCTTTTCCGAAGAGCACGCAATCGAAGATGCAGGCGATGCGGCGCCGGAGATCGACACCGACACCGATGAAACGCCCCAAGGCGAGGATGCCGACGGCATTATCGAAGCCGCATCTGAAGTCGAGAGCCAGGCAAGAGAAAGCCCGGACACCGAGGCCCCAAGCGCCTTGTTGGACGACGCGGAGACGGCTGGCGAAGACCTGCTGCACAGCAAAGAAGAGAGTGGCGACGAAGAAGACAGCGACCTGAGCGATGCGCCCGCGACCTCTTCACCGGATGCTCAGGATAACATTTCCGCGCAGGAAGCAGCCGACGCGCCGAAGGACAGCCTCGCCGACCTGAAACCGGCGCAACCCGACAGCTTCGGCGGCAAGACATTTCTCGGTGCCAGCGCCGCCGCCCTGGTCGGGTCCCTTGCCAGGTTCACCGGGACGCCCGCATCGAAACAAACCGGCAAGCCGAAGGAAACACCGGAAGAGGTTGCAGACCCGGAGCAGCCGACCGAGAGCGACGAGGATTACGAAGACACGCGGCGTGTCGCGGCCTCTCTGGACGACAAGCTGAAAGCGCTCGAGACCGGCACAGCCCTTCCGGAGGCACCGGCTTCCACCGAAACCGAGATCTCCCCCGCGGATGCTCCCGGAAATGAAGACCCGGACAGAGACGGCGAAGAAGACGCCACCGCGTCCGAAGCCATAGACACGGATCTTCCGGAACCGGAAGTTTCGATGACCGGCGACGCGCCTTCCGCCGAAGAAGCTCCTGAAGAAATTCCCGTTGAAGAGGAGCCCACCGGAATTGCCGGGTCCGCCCCTCTGGAACCTGCCGAAATTGAAAACGCGGTCAGGTCGCTGGCGAAAAACTACGACATGGCGAAAAAGAAGTCGCGCGATCTGTTCGACCACGAAGACGCCGTTTCAAGCGACGCATCCACGACTGCGACGGAACAGGACAACGGCGCTGACGAGACGCAGGGTGCTGCCGAAACCCCGGCCGAAGAGGCTCCGGAGGACGAACAGTTCGAACCGGTTCCTCCGCTGGAAGATGCCAATTTCGACATCATCGAAGAGGACGGCCGCAGGATAGAAGAAGTTGCCGCTGAACTGGACGCCGATGACGACAGCAACGACGAGCGCGATTTTTATGAAGAAACCGCCGCTTTCGTAGCCGAAGAAGAGACATCGGATCCGGCGGAAGA
The DNA here is from genome assembly GCF_947496995.1 of uncultured Roseibium sp. Taxonomy (GTDB): domain Bacteria; phylum Pseudomonadota; class Alphaproteobacteria; order Rhizobiales; family Stappiaceae; genus Roseibium. Next base: position 1,049,615 of record NZ_CANMFD010000001.1, on the reverse strand, counting down.
CGACAGTGACACAGCCGAACAGGAGCCGGAAAGACCGACCGGTCAGGTCATTCCGCTCGCGACAGCCAGACCCCGTGTGGTTCCGGTCGACACATCCGGCCTTTCCCGTCCGGAGCGCCAGGCCTTCCGCAAGATCGCCGAAGCCCTCGGAGCCCGGCTTGAGGGCGACCTTGTCGACTTCGACGGGTCCGATGGCCCCGAGATCGACGACCTGCCGCCCGAAGAACCGGAAGCCGGGCCGATCGATCCAAGCCTGCTGGACCGCCTGCCGATCGGTATCGCAGTCGTCCATGACCGCGAAGTGCTCTATGCCAACAAGGTTCTCCTCGGCATGCTCGGCTACAAGTCGGTCGCCGCGCTGTGCGAGGCTGGCGGCCTTGAAGCCCTGTTCATAGACGACACCGAAGATCTCCCCGATGCCGACGGCATGGACGGTGAAGTGGATGAGGCGATGAAGCTGCGCCTCGCCGGCGGCGGCGTGCTGACCGTCGATGCGCATATGCATTCCGTCCCGTGGAACGGCAGCCGCGGACTGATGATCTCGATAACGGAGCGCCAGGTCAAACAGGCGCCGGTGAGCGCTGCCCCGCAGGCCGCGCCGAATTTCTTCGCCGAGGTGCGCTCCGAACTGGAGAGCGCCCGCGGCCAGATCGCCGAAATGGACACCATCCTGGAAACGGCGACGGACGGGGTTCTGGTTCTCGATCAGACCGGCAACATCCTGAAGGTCAACGGCTCCGCCGAGGCGTTGTTCAGCGCCAACCGCTCCGACATGATCGGCGCGCCGTTCACCGAATTCCTGGCGCCGGAAAGCCACCGGGCGGCGGCCGACTATCTGGATGGTCTTACGCGCAACGGTGTCGCCAGCATCCTCAACGATGGCCGGGAAGTGCTCGGCAAGGTTCCGGCGGGCGGCCTCATTCCGCTGTTCATGACCATAGGCCGGATCACCAACAGCAAGGACGACGCGAAATACTGCGCGGTGCTGCGCGACATCACACAGTGGAAGACGGCTGAAGAGGAGCTGACGCAGGCCAAGCGCCAGGCGGAAAATGCCAGTTCGCAGAAATCCGACTTCCTGGCCAAGATCAGCCACGAGATCCGCACGCCGCTAAATGCGATCATCGGATTTTCCGAAGTCATGATGGAAGAGCGGTTCGGCCCGATCGGCAATGACCGCTACAAGGACTACCTGAAGGACATCCGCACGTCCGGTTCGCATATCATGAGCCTGATCAACGATCTTCTGGATCTCTCCAAGATCGAGGCCGGCAAGCTGGACCTGAAGTTCTCGGCGGTGTCGACCAATGACGTGATCAACGAATGCGTGGCGCTGATGCAGCCGCAGGCAAACCGGGAGCGGGTCATCATTCGGGCCAGCCTGCCGGAATCCGTGCCGGACGTGGTGGCCGATCCGCGCTCTCTGCGCCAGATCGTCCTCAATCTTCTGTCCAATGCGATCAAATACAACAAGTCCGGTGGTCAGGTGATCCTGTCCACTGCGCTGGAAAGCAACGGCGAAGTGGCGCTCAGGGTGCGCGATACGGGAACCGGCATGACCGCCAAGCAGCTTGCGGCCGCGCTCGAACCGTTCCGTCAGCTTCACACCGCGAGCCGCGGTGGCGGCACGGGCCTCGGACTGCCGCTGACCAAGGCGCTGGTTGAAGCCAACCGGGCGAGCTTTCATATAGACTCCACGCCCGATCAGGGCACACTTGTGGAGATCGTCTTCCCGACCCAGCGGGTTCTGTCGGAATAAAAGCCGGCACCGGGATTAATTCCGATACATCATTTCGGATTGCCGGAGGGCGCGATCAAACATTTTCGTGATCGCGCCGGGCTGCATTTCTACCGCGCAAAGAAAAGTTGATATTTAAACTCTTGTTTTCGCAGGATTTTTCCGGATCATTGTGGAGTGCAATCCTCCAGTTAGTTTTGAATAATTCTAAAGTGTTGATTTTACTCTATTTATTGACTTGTCACAGCCTTCACGACATATTCGCGCTCAAACAAACGGGCCATTTTGCCGTCACGGCAAGCGGCCGGATATTCGGGAGAAAAATATGCGTGCCACGATCCAGGCCCTCACGGGTGCCCTCGCTCTGACATCGGCGGCGTTCGCAGCCGCACCAGCGGTCGCTGACGGCGAAGTCAATATTTACTCCTACCGTCAGCCGTTTCTGATCCAGCCACTTCTGGACGCCTTCACGGCCGAAACCGGCATCGACACCAATGTCGTCTTCGCTTCCAAGGGCCTTGGCGAACGGATTGCGGCTGAAGGCGAGAACTCGCCGGCGGATGTTCTTCTGACCGTCGACATCGGACGGCTGGACGGCGCCAAGCAGCTCGGCATTTCCCAGCCGGTGACTTCACAGACCGTCAACGGGAATGTTCCCGCGGAATTCCGGGATCCTGAGGGTCACTGGATCGGCCTGACGAACCGTGCGCGCGTTGTCTACGCCTCCAGGGAGCGCGTCGACCAGGATGCGATCACCTATGAAGAGCTCGCCGATCCCAAATGGAAAGGCCGCATCTGCACCCGCTCCGGTCAGCATGTCTACACCATCGGCCTGGTGGCATCGATGGTTGCTCATCACGGCGCGGAGAAGACCGAAGAATGGCTGGAAGGCGTTCGCGACAACCTCGCCCGCAAGCCGGCCGGCAACGACCGTGCGCAGGTTCAGGCAATCTATGCAGGCGAATGCGACATCGCGCTCGGCAATACCTATTACATGGGTCTGATGCAGACCAACGAGAAAGAGCCCGAGCAGCAGGAGTGGGCTGAAAGCGTCCGCATCCTTTTCCCCAATTCCGAGGATCGCGGCAGTCACGTGAACCTGGCCGGCGTGGTGCTGACCAAACACGCGCCGAACAAGGATAACGCCGTCAAGCTGATCGAATTCCTGTCTTCGGGAAAAGCGCAGGAAATCTACGCGGAAACCAACCACGAATATCCCGTCAAGCCGGGCGTGGAAGTCTCCGAGCGCGTGAAAAGCTGGGGTGAGATCAAGAAAGACCCGCTTCCGCTGGCGGATGTCGCCGAGAACCGCAAGACCGCGAGTGAGCTCGTCGACAAGGTCGGTTTCGACGACGGCCCGTCCTCCTGAGTTTCCGCAGCAATCAGTGACGCAAAGCGCCGTGTGCAAGAGCACGGCGCTTTTTGCTTTTTGGCGCAATAACTATTAGAGCTTCTGCAGATCACCCCCAACGAACAGTCCCGATTTGCTGCGCACGCCCACCCTTTCCTTTGTCGATCGTTTCTGGCAGGTCGCGGCACTCTTTATCGCGGCTCTTGTGCTGCTGCCGCTGGGTGCCATCTTGTGGATCTCCCTGACGCCGTCAGGCGATGTCTGGAGCCATCTGATCCGGACCGTGCTGCCGGGAGCGTTCTGGACAACGCTGCTGTTGATGCTCGGTGTCGGGCTGATCACCGGTGTTGTGGGTGTCGGCACGGCCTGGCTCGTGACCATGTGCAATTTTCCGGGTCGGAAAATCATGGACTGGGCGCTTCTGGTGCCGCTCGCCGTTCCGACCTATATCGTCGCGTTTTCCTATGTGGAGGTGCTCGAATATACCGGACCGATCCAGGGCCTGATCCGCGATATCTTCGGCTTCACCACCTCGCGCGACTACTGGTTTCCGGAGATACGCTCCCTGGGAGGCGCTATCTTCGTGATGGGCGCGGTGCTCTACCCTTACGTCTATCTCACCACCAGGGCCAGTTTCCTCATCCAGTCGGCTTCGACACTGGATGTGTCCCGGACGCTCGGGGCATCGCCCTACCGGTTGTTCTTCCGCATCGCGCTGCCGCTCGCCCGCCCGGCGATCGCGATCGGCATCTCTCTGGCGCTGATGGAGTGCCTGAACGATATCGGCGCGGTCACGTTTTTCGGCGTCCGGACGCTGACCTTCTCGGTCTATGACACGTGGTTGAACCGCTCCAGCCTGGGAGGCGCCGCCCAGCTTGCGCTGGCCATGCTGCTGATGGTGTTTTTCCTGCTCTGGCTGGAACGCTTCGGCCGGCGCAAACAGCGGTTCGATGCAGGTGGCGGCAGCAAGAGCCATCCGCCGACGCGCTTCGACCTGCAAGGATGGCAGGCTCTGCTCGCGCTGGTCCTGTGTCTACTGCCGATCCTTCTCGGCTTCGTCATTCCCGGTCTTCTTCTGGCCGACCGGGCCAGCCGGCGGCTGGACGACTTCTGGTCCAGCGGGTTTCTGGAAACCGCCTGGAACAGTTTCAGCCTCGCAGCCGTTGCCGCGATCCTCACTGTCGTGATCTCCGTTTCGCTGGCGTATGCGCTGCGCCTCAACAACAGGGGCGCCCTGCGCACCGCGGTGCGCCTCGCCTCCATCGGCTATGCGATACCCGGAACGGTTCTGGCGATCGGTATCCTGATCCCGCTCGCACAATTCGACAACTTCCTCGACGGCCGCATGGAAGCCTGGTTCGGCCTCAATACCGGCCTGCTGCTACTGGGGAGCGGAACCGGCCTGGTCTATGCCTATGTGGTGCGGTTTCTCGCCGTTTCCTACGGCCAGGTGGAAGGCGGCTTCGGCCGTATCACGCCGCATCTGGACATGGCCTCACGCACGCTTGGCCGCGACAGCTTCCAGACGCTCCGCCAGATACATCTGCCTATCCTGAAACCCGTGCTCCTGTCCGCTGCGCTGCTCAGCTTTGTCGACTGCATGAAGGAACTGCCGGCAACGATCCTCCTGAGGCCGTTCAATTTCGAGACCCTGGCGACCACAGTCTTCGAAGCGGCCTCCCGCGAGGCCTTCGAGGAGGCCGCCCTGCCCTCACTGGCGATTGTGCTGGTCGGCCTCATACCGGTCATCTACCTCGCCCGCTCAAGCGCGTCCTCCTTCAGGACGAAGCTTTCAAAACGTCAGCCGGGCCCGGTGGTCTGAACAGTCCGCGTACCGCCATGTCTTGACAGCACCTGATCAAATCGACCCAATGGCCGCAACCCAGACGTCCTTCCTGCCTGCATCATCCCGGGACAAATTTCGATGGAAAAAAAGCACCAGATCAATCTTTGGTACGCCTTCGCAGCGATGATGATGGTGTTCGTCTTCCAGAGCTGGTGGGCCACCTACAAGACCGTCGAGCCCATCCCCTACAGCGAATTCGAGCAGTATCTCAAAGAGAAGAAGATCGATGAAATCTCGATTGAGGAAAACACCATCAGGGGCAAGTTCAAGGACCCTCTGAAGGACGGCAAACAGTATTTCATCACCACACGCGTCGATATTCCGCTTGCCGACGAACTCAGCAAATACGACGTGAAGTTCACCGGCGTCGTGCAGAACACGCTTGTCCGGGACATCCTGTCCTGGGTCCTGCCGGTGCTGTTGCTGTTCGGCCTGTGGATGTTCTTCATTCGCCGACTGGCCGAGAAACAGGGTTTCGGCGGCATGATGACCGTCGGCAAATCCAAGGCCAAGGTTTTCGTGGAGACCGATGTCTCCGTCCGTTTCAAGGATGTCGCCGGCGTCGACGAGGCCAAACGAGAGCTTCAGGAAGTCGTCGACTTTCTGCAGGACCCGACCTCTTATGGCCGTCTGGGCGCGCATGTTCCCAAAGGGATCCTTCTGGTCGGCCCACCGGGAACCGGCAAGACGCTGATGGCGCGCGCGGTGGCCGGTGAGGCCGGCGTTCCCTTCTTCTCGATATCCGGCTCCGAATTCGTCGAGATGTTCGTCGGCGTCGGCGCGGCGCGTGTGCGCGACCTGTTCGACCAGGCTCGCAAGGCGGCTCCCGCGATCATCTTCATCGACGAGCTCGACGCGCTCGGCCGCGCCAGGGCCAGCGGTCCGATGGCAACGAACGATGAAAAGGAACAGACGCTCAACCAGCTCCTGACCGAACTGGACGGTTTCGACCCCTCCAGCGGCATCATCTTGCTGGCGGCCACAAACCGGCCGGAGATCCTCGACCCTGCCTTGCTAAGAGCCGGGCGGTTCGACAGGCAGGTGCTTGTCGACCGACCGGAGAAGACGGGTCGCCGGGAGATCCTCGACGTGCATGTGAAGAAGATCAAGCTGTCCCCCGAAGCGGATCTCGATCAGGTCGCCCAACTCACGGCCGGCTTTTCCGGAGCGGACCTTGCAACACTTGTGAACGAGGCAGCTCTGCTTGCAACCCGGCGGAACGCGGACGCCGTGACCCTGCAGGATTTCAACGAAGCTATCGAAAGGGTGATCGCGGGGATCGAAAAACGCAGCAGGATCCTGTCGGACAAGGAACGCACGACCGTCGCCCATCACGAAATGGGCCACGCGCTCGTCGCCGCGAACCTGGAAGGCTGCGACCCGGTGCACAAGATCTCCATCATTCCGCGCGGCATCGGCGCCCTGGGTTACACCATGCAGCGACCGACGGAAGACCGGTTCCTTCTCACCACCAGAGACCTGGAAAACAGGATGACCGTGCTGATGGGCGGACGGGCGGCAGAGGACATCGTCTTCGGAGAAATCTCCACTGGTGCGTCGGACGACCTGCAAAAGGTGACGGAAGTCGCCCGGGACATGGTCATGCGCTACGGCATGGAAACCACGCTCGGCAACCGTGTCTATTCCTCACAGAGACAGAACTTTCTGGGACTGCCCGCCGGTGACGTTACCGAAGTCTCCGAAGAGACCCAGCGGGAAATCGACCTTGCGATCAAGGCGCGCGTCGAAGCCGCCTTCACCCACGCCAAGGAGCTGTTGAACGGTCATCGCAAGGAGCTGGACGAAGGAGCGCAGTTGCTGCTTGACCGCGAAACGCTGACCGACCACGACTTCCCGCCGATACGCCCAGTTTCCGAACGCACGAAAGACGCCGGGTCCGGCGCTGCGGTGTAACGAAAAAAGCGCCGGTGCATGACACCGGCGCTCCAATTCAAGGATCTGTAGTCGGTTTCAGGCTACCGTTCAGTTCCCTGTGGCATCCTGTCTGCGGTCAAGCGAACCCGGCTTCCTTTATAAAAGTGTAGCCTGCGTGCTTGCCTTCACCTCTTCCAGCGTCACGTCCGGTGCGAGTTCGACGACCTTCAGACCGTCGTCGGTGACGTCGAACACCCCGAAATTCGTGATGATCCGGTCAACGCATTTCACACCCGTGAGCGGCAGGGAGCATTCCTTCAGGAGTTTCGGATCGCCCGCCTTGGATGTGTGATCCATGATCACCACGACGCGCTTGACGCCGGCGACCAGATCCATCGCGCCGCCCATGCCCTTGACCATCTTGCCCGGGATCATCCAGTTGGCCAGGTCACCGCTCTGCGATACCTCCATGGCACCCAGGATCGACAGATCGATGTGACCGCCGCGGATCATGCCGAAGCTGTCGGCGGAGGAGAAGAAACTGGTCTGCGGCAGTTCGGTGATGGTCTGCTTGCCCGCGTTGATGAGGTCGGCGTCGACTTCATCGTCGGTGGGGAACGGACCCATGCCGAGCATGCCGTTTTCCGACTGCAGGGTCACATGAACGCCTTCGGGAATATAGTTCGACACCAGGGTCGGAATACCGATACCCAGGTTCACATAAAAGCCGTCTTCAAGCTCTTGCGCGGCGCGCTTAGCCATATCATCACGTGTCCAGGCCATGATGGGTCCTCCTCAGGCTGCGCGCGTGGTGCGCTTTTCGATGCGTTTTTCGTGATTGCCGACGATGATCCGGTCGACGAAGATCCCGGCGGTATGGATGTTGTCCGCATCGAGTTCACCGATCTCGACGAGCTCTTCCACTTCCACCACGCAGGTCTTGCCCGCCGTCGCCATCATCGGATTGAAGTTGCGCGCGGTCTTGCGGTAGACGAGATTGCCTTCCTTGTCGGCCTTCCAGGCCTTGACCAGCGCCACGTCGGCGACTAGGCCGGTTTCAAGGATGTAGGTTTCGCCGTTGAAATCCTTGTGTTCCTTGCCTTCCGCGATCAGCGTGCCGACACCGGTCTTGGTGTAGAAACCGGGAATACCGGCGCCTCCGGCGCGGATCCGTTCGGCAAGCGTGCCCTGCGGATTGAATTCCAGTTCCAGCTCGCCGTTCAGATACTGCTTTTCGAATGTGGCGTTCTCGCCAACATAGGACGACACCATTTTCTTGATCTGGCGTGTCTGCAGCAGAAGGCCGAGGCCGAAATCGTCCACACCGGCATTGTTGGAAATGGCGGTGATGTTGCCGGCTCCGGAGTCGCGAAGCGCGACAATCAGGTTTTCCGGAATCCCGCAAAGACCGAAACCTCCGGCCATCACCGTCATGCCGTCAAAGGTCAGCCCCTCCAAGGCGGCCTTCGCATCCGGGTAGATTTTGTTCATGTGTCACTCCCAATCCGTGTCGTTAGGCGCATGAGCGGCACATTTACCGCTTGCCCCCTTCCGGTCAAGATCTCTTTGATGCATTGCAGCGAAAAACATGAACGCACCGTCAGCAGCCGGGCGGTCGATAATTCCATGCGAAGGGAACTATCGTCGGCGCGGACGTCTCCCCGGTTTTCTGCCGGGCAGAATATGTTAAGAGTTTTTCACCGGCTAAGAACGCCTTCAAGAAAGATACCACGGCCCGTGTACCAGTTCCTGTCGACAGTTATCAAGATCGCGGTCATTTCACTGCTCGTCGGTGCGGGGCTGTCTCTCATCGATATTTCGGCGGAAGACATTCTGGGGTTTGTCGGCCTCAGCCCCATGGCGCTGTGGGTCTATCTCAATCTCTTCATCGACTGGGCCATCCCGAACATGATCGTCGGTGCCTTCATCGTCGTGCCCGTCTGGCTGATAATCTATCTGTTCAAGCCGCCAAGCACCTGAGCTCGGTATGCTGAGGCGTCAACCCTCCGCCCCGAACGCCGTGCGCTCGTCCCGTTCCTTTTGAACCTGCTGCCGCCGGGTCGCAAGGGAAGCTGCAATCACGCCGATGGTGACCAGCACAACGAGAATGGTGCACACGGCATTGATTTCCGGCGTCACGCCGAGCCTGACCTGGGAATAGATCTTCATCGGCAGGGTCGTCGCCCCCGGACCTGTGGTGAAGCTGGCAACGACCAGATCGTCGAGGGACAGGGTGAAGGCCAGCATCCAGCCGGCAACGACGCCCGGCAGTATGATCGGCAGGGTGATCAGGAAGAACGTCTTGACCGGCGGACAACCGAGGTCTTCCGCCGCCTCCTCGATAGACTTGTCGAAGCCCACAAGCCGCGACTGCACGACAACGGCCACGTAACACATGGCGAAGGTGGTGTGCGCCAGGATCACGGTCCAGAAGCCCCGCGACTGGTCCATCGCCACGAACAGCAGCAGCAGCGACAGGCCGAGGATGACTTCGGGCATCACCAGCGGTGCGAAGATCATGCCGGAGAACAGCGAGCGCCCGAAGAAGCGGCCGGAGCGTACCAGAACGAGAGCCGCCGCCGTGCCGAGCACCGTCGCGACGCTGGCGGAGACGAAAGCCACCCTGAGCGTCACCCAGGCTGCGTCCAGAAGCTGCTCGTTGTGGAGCAGAGACACGTACCATTCGACCGAGAACCCGCCCCAGACCGTGACAAGCCGGCTCTTGTTGAAGGAGTAGATCACCAGGAGAACGATGGGCAGGTAGAGGAAAGAAAAGCCCACCACGAGAGACGTGACATTGAACCAGGAAGGGCCGCGCGTCATGCCTCTTTCTCCGCAATTTTCTGCTGCTGGTTCTGGAAGAGGATGATCGGGATCACCAGGATCATCAGCAGGATCACGGCCACGGCGGAAGAGACCGGCCAGTCACGGTTGTTGAAGAACTCGGTCCACAGCGTCTTGCCGATCATCAGCGTATCGGAACCTCCGAGCAGATCGGGGATGACGAACTCGCCGACGGCGGGAATGAAGACCAGGAAACAGCCGGCGATCACCCCGGGAAGCGAAAGAGGCAGGGTTATCTTCCAGAAGGCCAGCCAGGGCGGGCAGCCGAGATCCTCGGCGGCTTCCAGCAGGCTGCCGTCGAGCCGCTCAAGGCTTGCGTAGAGCGGCAGGACCAGAAACGGCAGGTAGGAATAGACGATGCCGATATAGACCGCCATGTTGGTGTTGAGAATGACCAGAGGCTCGTCGATTATACCCAGCGTCAGCAGCAGCTGATTGAGCAGACCTTCATTCTTGAGGATGCCGATCCAGGCATAGACGCGGATCAGGAAGCTGGTCCAGAAGGGCAGGATCACCAGCATCAGCAGCGTCGGGCGAAGCGACTGGGGACTGCGGGCCATGCCGTAGGCGATCGGATAGCCGATGACCAACGTCAGCAGCGTCGAGATGCCGGCAATGATGACCGAGGAGATGTAGGATTTCCAGTAGAGGTCATCCTGTGTCAGCCAGAGATAGTTTTCGAACGACAGCTCACCCAGCTTTTCGAAAAAGGCCTGCCAGCCGGAGGCAAGATCGAAAGTCGGGATATAAGGCGGAATGGCGACCGCTATCTGCGAGAGAGAAATCTTGAAGACGATCAGGAACGGCGCCAGGAAGAAGATCAGCAGCCACACATAGGGCACCGCGATCAGCGCCCAGCCTCCAAGGGTTCTTCTTACGGGGACGGGTTCATCCATCGTGCCTCACCCCCTCAAAATGACGCCGGCGTCGCGGTCGAAGGAAAGCACGACCTCGTCATCCCAGGTGATGGGATTGTCCACCATGCGCGAGACATTGGCGAAGGTGGCCCGCAGGATGGTATCCTTTTCGGACTCGCCTACCTTGGAATGGATGATGGAAACGTCGCCGAGATAGGCAATGTCCCAGACGAGACCATCGATCTGGTTGGCGGCGTCCTGATCGCGGCGGCCGTGCGCGATGCGGACTTTTTCGGGGCGGATAGCATACCAGACCCGGTCGCCGATACCGGCATCGGTTTCCTGGTTTGTCTCTATGGCAAACCCTTCGCAGACGGATTCAAGCAGGGTGCCCTCGCCGGACTTTCGCGAAACCTTGGCCTCGATGAGGTTCACGTCGCCGATGAAGTCGGCCACGAACCGGGAATTCGGCGCTTCGTAGATTTCCGCCGGTGTCGCCACCTGAACCAGTTTTCCCTTGTCCATCACCGCGATCCGGTCGGCGACGGTCATCGCCTCCTCCTGGTCATGGGTGACAATCAGGAAAGTGGTCTTCAGTTCTTCCTGGATGTTCATCAGCTCGAACTGGGTCTCCTCGCGCAGCTTTCTGTCGAGGGCGCCCAGCGGTTCGTCCAGCAGCAGAACCTTGGGACGTTTTGCCAGGGACCGGGCCAGGGCGACGCGCTGGCGCTGGCCACCGGAAAGCTGATGCGGTTTGCGCTTGGCGAACTGTTCCAGCTTGGTCAGCCGCAGCATTTCCGCAACGCGGTCGCGGATCTCCGCGGCATCCAGCTTGTCCTGTTTCAGGCCGAAGGCGATGTTCTTTTCGACACTCATGTGCGGGAACAGCGCGTAGGACTGGAACATCATGTTGGAGGGACGGCGGAAAGCCGGGATGCCGGCAAGATCCTGTCCGTCAAGAAAGATCTGCCCCGCCGTCGGCGCTTCGAACCCGGCCAGCATGCGCATCAGGGTCGTCTTGCCGCACCCCGAGCCGCCGAGCAGCGCGAAAAACTCGCGTTCATAGATTTTCAGGGAGAGATTGTCGACGGCCGTGAAGTCACCGAACATCTTGGTGACATTGCGGAATTCGATGAAGGGTGGATGGTCCGGCGTTTCCCACGGAGTGAACTCCCGCCGTACAGGTCCGATCGATTTCTTCGCCAAGACAATCCCCACCCCTAAGAGAATTCTGAAGTCATCGGCCGACCGGGCTTTGCGGTGAAAGCCCGGTCCTGCCTCAAGGACCTACTGGCCGCTTTTCACCGTTGTCCAGGTGCGGGTGACAATCCGGTTCACCTTCGGCGGATAGGAGGTCACGGTGTAAAGGTTCTTCACCGCCTCTTCGCTCGGATAGATCGCCGGATCACCGATGACATCGTCGTTGAGGAGTTCCTGGGACGCCTTGTTGCCATTGGCGTAATAGACGTAGTTGGAGGCCTTCGCCATGACGTCCGGACGCATGATGTAGTTCAGGAACTCATGCGCTTCCTCGCTGTGCGGCGCGTCGGCCGGGATCGCCATCTGGTCGAACCACATCAGCGCGCCTTCCTTCGGGATGGAGTATTCCACGGTCACGCCGTTATCGGCTTCCGCCGCGCGGTCACGGGCCTGCAGAACATCACCGGACCAGCCGATCGCCAGGCAGATGTCGCCGTTGGCCAGAGCGTTGATGTATTCGGATGAATGGAACTTCTGCACATAGGGGCGGATGGTCATGAGCAGCTCACCGGCCTTCTCGATTTCCGCCGGATCCTTGCTGTCCGGGTCGAGCCCGAGATACTTGAGCGCGGCCGGGAACAGCTCCGTCGGAGCATCCAGAACATGGACGCCGCAATCCGCCAGCTTTTCCATGTTCTCCGGCTTGAAGAAGAGGTCCCAGCTGTCGACCGGTGCATCCTCGCCGAGAGCGGCCTTCACCTTCTCGACGTTGTAACCGAGGCCGGTGGTGCCCCACATGTAGTTGATGGAGTGAGCGTTGTCCGGATCGTACTTCTGGACCCGCTCCTCGATGTCCGTCCACATGTTGGAAAGATTGGGCAGCTTGGACTTGTCGAGTTCGGCGAACACGCCTGCCTGGATCTGACGCGCGAGGAAGGTACCGGTCGGCACGACGATATCGTAGCCGGTTCCGCCGGCCAGCAGCTTGGTTTCAAGCACTTCGTTGCTGTCGAAGACGTCATAGACGACTTCGATACCGGTTTCCTTGGTAAAGTCCTCGAGGATCGACTCGTCGATATAGTCGGACCAGTTATAGACCCTGACTTCCCGGTCCTGGGCGAATGCCGCGCCGCCCAAGAGGCTGAGCGCGGCAGCACCGGTCAAAATGGATTTCAGTGACATATTGTAACTCCCCTTCAGAGATTTTCGGTGACCCTGTTTTGGTCCTGTTCGTTGATTGCATACAGCCGTAGACACTTGTCCTGACTGGTCTTTCCTGAACTTTGACGGCGGTCCGGTTTTTTGTCCAGCGCCGATTTTGGGCAGTGGCTGCATCACAAATAGGTCTGACGTTCCAGAGAAGAAATCTCCCGCCCGAATTCGTTCAGTTCTTCCCGCTTGATCTCGGTCAGCACCTTGTGCATCTCCTTGCCGACCGCTTTTTTCATCAGCTTGGACGCCTCGAAGGCATCGATGGCCTCATCCATCCATGGCGTGAGGCGTTTCCTGCGCTTTTCATAGGCATTGCCGGCAATCGGGGCCGGCGGGTCCTTCTTCAGCCGCAGGCCTTCCATCATGCCTTCGAGAATGCCGGTCAGCACCAGGTAAGGATTGGCGTCCGCGCCGGCGATGCGATGTTCGACGCGCGCCGCTTCCGGCGTGGAGGCCGGGACGCGCAGGGCGACCGAGCGGTTGTCATAGCCCCAGCAGATCGACGCCGGAGCATAGGATCCCGGCTGCATGCGGCGGAAGCCGTTGAAGGTGGAGATGAACAGCAGCAGGGCCTCCGGCATTGTCTTCAACAGACCGTTGATAACGTAACCGAGCTGTTCGCCGCCCTTGTCGGGATCGGCGAATAGATTGCCTTTTGCGTCCTCCATGGAGACATGCACATGCATCCCGTTGCCCGGCCATTGCACGAAGGGCTTGGCCATGAAGGAGGCCTTGAGCTTGTGCTTGCGGGCGACACCGGCCACCAGCCTGCGCAGCAGCACCACGTCGTCGGCCGCCAACAGCGGATCGCGCCGGTGATGCAGGTTCAGCTCGAACTGGCCCGGCGCCGCTTCGGACACGGCGGCATCGGCCGGAATGCCCTGGGCCTCGCAGGCCCTGCGCAGATCGTCGACTACTGGCAGCAGCGCTTCCAGGTCGGAGAGCGCATACATGTTCTGGCGGGCGGGACCCAGGTGCGTTGAAAACAGCGGCGTCGGCTGCTCCGTCCAGTCGCCGTCGCTTTCCTCGAACAGGTAGAACTCCAGTTCGAAGGCACAGGTTGCCGTGACGCCGAACTCGTCCTTCAGCCGCTCAACCGTGGTGTTGAGGACGTGACGCGGATCGGCGGGAAAGGGTTGCCCGTCCCGGTCGTACATGGACAGCAGCACCTGGGCGGTCTTGCGATCAGCCCAGGGCACGAGCTTCAGGGATTCAGGAATCGGCCAGCAGACGCCGTCCTTGTCGCCCGTCTCCAGATGCATGCCGGTGGACTCGACCTCGCGGCCCCAGACATCCAGCCCGAAAAGCGAATAGGGAAAGGCGACGCCGCCTTCGAACACCTTCGGCAACGCCTTGCCGGGCAACCACTTGCCGCGCAGGACGCCGTTGGTGTCGGGCAGGACAACTTCCAGCGTGTCCAGGTCCGGATGCTCGGCCATGAAGGCGTTGAAGTCCGCCTTCCATCCAGGTTCGGCTGGGTGTTCAAGTGTCTGGTGGGGAAGCTCGTTCATTGAGAGTCTGTTTGCCCCTGTATCGGTTGGCCCTGACCGGAACGCGTTTGTTGACCGGCAGTCCACTTTTGTTTGCTTGCTTTCCAAAAATGTGATCACTTTCCCCTGAGCCTGTCAAGGCGGATCACGCAAAACCATCTTTATCACCGTGCGAGGACCACATCATTGCCACTTCGCCGTACCGCTCTGAAATCCGGACCGACAAAGACCGCGACCGGTCAAGCAACCTCACGCGGCGCGACCCGTGAACAGGTGGATGTGGCGATCCGGACTGGCCTGCTGGCGGGGCGCTTCATTCCCGGAAAAGCGGTGACGATCCGGGGGCTTGCGGCGGAACTCGGTGTCAGCCCGATGCCGGTGCGCGAGGTGCTCCAGCGGCTTGCGGCGGAAAATGCCCTGGAAGTCAAACCCAACGGCCGCGTCCAGGTGCCGGACATGACGCCGGCCCGTTTCGACGAGGTGCTCAAGGCACGCCTTCTGCTGGAGCCGGAACTTGCCGAACTGGCCCTCCCCCACCTGACCGCCGGCGATGCAGCCAACCTGCAATCCATCGACAACGATATCGACGAATGCCTCGTCAGCGGCGATGCGGAGGCCTATATGCGGTTGAACCACGCCTTCCATTTCAGCATCTACCGGGCGACCGCCTCGAAGGTTCTGCTGCCCCTGATCGACAGCCTGTGGCTGCAATTCGCCCCTTTCATGCGCACGGTCTACGGCCGGGTCGGCACGGCCAGTCTGGTCGACCGGCACAAGGAAGCCATCCGGGCGGTCGAACTGGGTGACAAACAGGCCTTGCGCACCGCCATCGCTGCCGATATCTCCCAGGGCATGGGGTTGTTGGGTAAGGAAATTCTCGCCGGCGCATGAGCTGTTGATCCCTTTCCCGTCCCGTGTCATTTTGTGATCACAAAATTCTGCTGACTTGCAAAGCGCCGGACACAGGATTGGTGATCGGCCATCGTCCCGGACGGTTTTCCTTTCCGGCGACCAACAATTGGAGCCTCCCGTGACTGCAGACGCACCTGCCAGTGAAATCCAGAATCCGTCGGACAGCCTGCGCGGCGTGCCGGATGTCGATGCCGCACGGGAATGGCTGAATGCGCGCAACATTCAGGACATCGAGTGCATCGTTCCCGATATCGCTGGTGTCGCGCGCGGCAAGATGATGCCGACCGGAAAGTTCTTTTCCGGTCCGGTGATGACCATGCCCGCCTCCATTTTCGCCCAGACGATTTCCGGAGACTATCCGGAGGACGACGACCGCTTCCAGCATAACGCCACGGACGGCGACCTGTATTTCCGGCCGGACTACAGCACGCTAACCACGGTGCCCTGGGAAACCGATCCGACGGCCCAGCTCATTCACGATGCCTATACGCGCGAAGGCGATCCGCTTGAAACCGCGCCGCGCAATGTCCTGAAGCGGGTTCTGAAACTCTATGAGGACAAGGGCTGGGAACCGGTCATCGCCCCGGAAATCGAATTCTACCTGGTGCGGCCCAACACCGATCCGGACTACCCGCTCGAGCCGCCGCGGGGCCGCTCAGGCCGTCCGGAAGTCGGCCGCCAGTCCTATTCCATTTCCGCGCTGAATGAATTCGACGATCTTATCGACGACATCTACGACCTGTCGGAACAGCAGGGCCTCGAGATCGATACCATGATCCACGAGGAAGGCGCCGCGCAGATGGAGATCAACCTGCGCCACGGCAATCCGCTGGCCCTGGCGGACCAGGTCTTCCTGTTCAAGCGCACGATCCGTGAAGCCGCGCTGCGGCATGAAATGTATGCCACCTTCATGTCCAAGCCGATGTCGAACCAGCCCGGCTCGGCCATGCATATCCACCAGTCGGTGGTCGACAAGGAAACCGGACTGAACATATTTGCCGGAGAAAACGGCGAGGAAACGCCGCTTTTCCTATCCTTCATCGCCGGCCACCAGAAATATCTGCCAAAGGTGTCCTGCATCATGGCGCCTTTCGTGAACTCCTATCGGCGGTTCTCGAAAACCTCGACCGCGCCGGTCAATGTCTACTGGGGATACGACAACCGGACCGTGGGGCTGCGCGTGCCTTATTCGAACGCGCAGGCCCGGCGGCTGGAAAACCGCATTCCGGGCTCTGACGCCAATCCGTATCTGGCCATCGCCGCAAGCCTGGCCTGCGGCTACCTGGGCATCGTCAACGGATTGAAACCGGATTCCCCGAAGGCCGACGACTGTACCGACAGGGCCAGATCCCTGCCGCGCGGCCTGCCCGAGGCTCTCGGAAAATTCGAAAAAGCCGACGAGATGATCGAGGTGTTCGGCGAGAAGTTCGTCGCCACCTACCGGGCGATCAAATACGAAGAATTCGAAACCTTCATGTCCGTGATCAGCCCATGGGAGCGGGAATACCTCCTGCTCAACGTCTGATCCCGTTCAACACTATCCGGAGTTTCCGCCATGACGGCCCATTCCAACCTCTATCCGACCAAGGCCCTGCAGGACCTTGACGCCGCCCATCACTGGCATCCCTTCTCCGACATGAAGTCGCTGAATGCGGAAGGCACCCGGATCATCACCAGTGCCGACGGCGTGTGGCTGCAGGATTCGGAAGGCAAGAAGATCCTCGACGGGATGGCAGGCCTGTGGTGCGTGCAGGTGGGCCACGGGCGCACCGAGATCGCCGATGCCGTGCACAAGCAGATGGTCGAACTGTCCTATTACAACACCTTCTTCAAGACGACCCATCCGCCCGCCGTCGCGCTTTCGGAAAAGCTTGCCAGCCTCGCGCCAGCGCACATCAACAGGGTGTTTTACTGTTCCTCCGGCTCAGAGGCCAACGACACCGTGTTCCGCATGGTGCGCACCTATTGGGACAAGCTCGGCAAGCCGGACAAGAAAGGGATCATCGGGCGCTGGAACGGCTATCACGGGTCGACACTGGCCGGGACCAGTCTTGGCGGCATGAAGGCAATGCACGCCCAGGGCGACCTGCCGCTTCCCGGCGTCTATCATATCGACCAGCCTTACTGGTTCGGCGAAGGCCATGAGATGGATCCGGATGAATTCGGCATTCTCACCGCCCGGAAGCTGGAACAGACCATCGACGAGATCGGCGAAGACAAGATCGCGGCCTTCATCGCCGAACCGATCCAGGGTGCGGGCGGCGTGATCATTCCACCGGACAGCTACTGGCCGGAGATCCGCCGCATCCTCAAGGAACGCGATATCCTGTTTGTTTCCGACGAAGTGATCTGCGGCTTCGGCCGCATGGGCGAATGGTTCGGGTCAGACTATTACGGCATGGAGCCGGACCTGATGCCGATCGCCAAGGGGTTGACCTCCGGCTACCTGCCGATGGGCGGCGTTCTGGTGTCCGACCGGGTGGCCGAGGGGCTGATGCTTGCCGGCGGCGAATTCTACCACGGCTATACGTATTCAGGACACCCGGCCTGCGCGGCGGCGGCGCTCGCCAATCTGGAGATCATCGAGCGCGAAGGCCTTGTCGACCGGGTGAAAAACGACATCGGCCCCTATCTCAAGGAGCGCTGGCTGAAGCTCGCCGGGCATCCGCTGGTCGGCGAAGCGCGGATGACCGGCCTCCTCGGCGCGCTGGAACTGGTGCCGGACAAGACCAACCCGCACAAACCGTTCCGCGATGCGGGCACGGCCGGCACCCTCTGCCGTGACATTTCCTTCGAAAACGGCATGGTGATGCGCGCGGTGCGCGACAGCATGATCATCTCCCCGCCGCTGGTGCTCACGCACGAAGAGGCGGATCTCCTCGTGAAGACCGTCGAGAAAACCCTCGACGACACCTTCCAGGTCCTGAAACGGGATGGCCTGCTGGGCTGATATCGGAGGCCGGCCGGTTCCCCAGCAGACGGGGACGGCCGGCTTTTTACGGCAGGCGTTTTATTTTTCGACTTTTTCCTGAGCTGTCGGCCAAGGTTACATCCGGACGTTCAACGAGCATCGCACCGAGGAAGCGGAATGCCGGCAGAAGGCGTTCATTGCGCTGAGAACGAATGACCGGAAAGGTGCCGACTGCTGACTGGCGGCTTGCGAATACACAAGTTACCTACGCGGAATTTGCACAGAGCTGGTCCACTGTAACTTCCGGCCCGGAGCGGACATAGGCCGTGGTCTCAATGGAAGGCGGCTTCGCGCCCCCATATCTGTCATTCATGGCTTCAGATGAAAGTCCTGATAGCGGACAAGCCTCCCAGGCCACTGCACATCATCTGAAGTCAGAATTGACTTTGGCAAATTGTAAGCTAAAGGCCGTCGTTTAATCTGCTGATGCCGGAAGATTAGGTAGCGGCATTCGCGATGGCTTCAAAAACCTTTGGCAATGCAACGGGGCAAAATAGCGAGTGCTCCGATAGAACATGCTCAATCACGGCCTTAACGAGTTCGCCCCGACCTCTGTTTTTCCATTTTTTGAGTACAGGAAACTTTTCGGCGAGATTATCTTCGAGCTCATGGTCGTCAGCCCTGAGATAGGCGCGGAGGACTTCGCTCTTTGCTCCACTAAGATAGGAAACTTCCACGCGCTCCGTCTCGTAAGGAAATACGACAGTTTGGATCGCGTCAATCAGCCGTTGAAGTTCAGGAGGTTTAAGGCTTGGTGCTCCCGTAAAGCGGTCAATATCCTCAAACCCTTTCGGTAGGCGCCGCTCTTTCATCAGGAGCAGCGCCATTAGAAGAGGATCGAGAAGCACGTTCTCGATACCATTTCGTTCGCCGCCAGCCACGACCTTGATCCGATCGGTGGAATGGGCTTCGCCATCCCAATCGACAATGCCAAAGATCGATGAGTTACCCAAATCGGCTAGACGTTCGACGGTTTGCTTGACAATCGTGCAGCCGGCGTTGATTTCGCCGTTGTCCTTGTCACGCAGGCCAGTGGAGATGAAGTTCAAATCCCTTTCGCAGCAAATATGCGACTTGATGAGCGCATAAACACTCTCATAGATCGCGGCGTCTGTATCGCTTTCAGCGAAAACCTGGCGACGACCTGTATAGTTAATCGAAAGTGTCGGGACGCCGTATGTGAGCTTGTTCAGCGCTTCCCGCTTGGCAATCTTTGCCAGCCCTGAGCTCCCATCCTTCATCTCGAACAAAGACTCTTCGGGGGCGAGCGCAACCGTGGTGGGCGAGTGGGTCGTTATTATGCAATTAAGACCCTGCGCCTCGACCAAGCCGTGCTGAATCGCCCTAAGCCACCTGTTCACCATTTCTGGGTGAAGTGAAGCGTCCATCTCGTCAAGAAGAAGAATCTTCGGTCGCGACACGGATATGAAATCCTCATCGTAGTGGAATGAAGAGATTGCAAATTGCAGCAGGACCTTCTCACCTGAAGACAGATTTTGTGGGCTTACAACTTTGTCCGTGCCAACCTTTGTGAGTTTCACGGTTACCGTGGCGAAATCGTTAAGGCTCGGCGGTGTAAATTCGTACGGCAGCGCGAACGCAGCAAGGGTATCGTTGATCTGATCCCATGGACGACTGCCAAAGTTCGCGATAAAATCTTCTTCGCGAATAGCGCTTTCTATGCCTTGTTCATTGTCCTCCAATCGTTGAAGCCTGTTTCGCAACAGAACGTCGCGATACTTGCCGAACAATAGCGGCAGGTTGGCGGAGAACTGATCCGTATTGCCCCATGGCGCGAACAACTTCATCTGCGTGATGTCCACCTGCAATGGTGAGATGCTAATCTTCTCTGCGACCCTCCGCACCACCTCCACCATTTGGGCTTGATCTATTTCCTCCTTGCGAGGTTTCCTTTTCTGAGCGCTATCAATGGATGTTAGCGCTTGCTCCGCTGCGGCAAAAATAGCTTCGATCCGACCAACGTCCGCTTCACCTAACCTATTTGCGACCTCCGTCGTTCCAAGCCGCCAAACATCTTCTCCAGGCTGCAAAATCTCTTCGATCTTTTGGTTCGCTGCATCTTCAAGCGCTGCCTGATGCGGCGCCAAGAGTCTAAGCCGTGCTCGTTCGAACGATTCCGTTGTGATGTTAGCGGGGGCCGCCACGCTGTTCTGGGCAGTATTATAAGCCTTGCCGAGATCAAGGACGCGATCATTCTGACCAAGCAGCTTTATATTGGAGTTGACTCTGCCAGTGCGGCCGAGCGGTGCCGCCACGATCGAATTAGATACGCTACCATTCTGTATAGCCTGCAACAGATGGCTTTTTCCACTGCCGTTCAGGCCAACGATTACGGAAAAGGGGGGGAGTTCAATATCTGGGAACGCCGATATGGATAGGTGCGGTTGTTTGAACGAAAGTTGCACTCAACGAATCTCCCGATTGCGACTTGTGCCGTAATTCTACCGGAAGAGCCGATTAGAAAAAGCTTCTTTGGCAAATTTTGCGCGACAGCGGGAGCGAATGGCCGCTTTCCAGTTTCACTACATTGCAGCTGCCAGTCCCCTCCCGGCCACTTTTTGGTCATTCGTTTGGACCGCAGCGAATTCCCGCTCTCCGCCCACTTCAGGCTTTCCGTCACCGTGCAACGAACGGCAGCTATCATACAATGCCCCCTTGCAGTTGAACGGCCGAAATGGGCGCGCCTTCGGCCTATCTCGGCTTTGCCGCACTCTGCCAGGGCGGCGGGGCCCGCTGGCGCCGGACGCTGCTTGTCAACGGCGCGCCGGTGGTCCTCGTGCAATGGCAGTCTGCGTTCGCTCGAACGCAGACTGCTTCCGGGAATGCACTCCTGAAACCTCCCGGTCAGCCAGGCAGGCCTCTTCTTTGCAATCAGGCGAGCGCGGTGCGAATGGCTTCGAGCGTTTGCGCGCGGTCCCGCCGTGCCGCCAGGGCGGCGTTCATGTCCACCTTGACGAAACGGGTCGGTGTGTGGGGCTGCAATTGGCCTATCAGATCCATGTCGGCGGAAATGACCGTGCCGATCATGAAGTAGCCGCCGCCCGACACCGCGTCGCGGTGCAGGATGATCGGTTCGGTTCCGCTTGGAACCTGGATGGAGCCATAGGGATAGCAGGCATCGGTGATGTTGGAGGGATCGGCGCCGGCGCCGAAGGGCTGTTCCCGCTCAACGAACTCCAGCTTGTGCCCCCCCTGGAACCGGTAGCCCATACGATCGGCCTCGTTGGCCACCTTCCAAGTATCCTTGAAGAACCCTTCCTGCGCTGCTTCCGTGATCCGGTGCCAGTACAGCCCCGGCAGCATCCGCAGTTCCGCCGGATTGCCCGGTCCCCTGCGCAATGCTTCAGGGACACTCAGGCCTTCCCTGACCGGTGCCTTCGGGCGTCCGAGCGGCAGCGTATCGCCGGGCTGAACCGCCCGGCCGTCAATGCCGCCGAGAGCACCGATGGCATAGGTCGAGCGGCTGCCGAGCATGGGCGGCGTGTTGATCCCGCCGCTGATGGCAATATAGGCGCGGGCACCGGACTTCAGGAAATCGAAGGACAGGACCTGACCCGCCCTGACGGCAATGGCGCTCCACGTCGGGCGTTCCTCGCCATCGATCTTCGGCGGCAGTTCGGCACCGCAAACGGCAACCGTTGCGTCCTCGGTGAATTCGAGTTCCGGACCGACGAATACGGATTCCAGCCCGGCGGCGTCTTCCTCGTTGCCCACTAGAAGATTGGCTGTGCGCAGCGCCAGGCGGTCCATCGCCCCGCCCATCGGAATGCCGAGGTGATAGTAGCCCGGACGGCCAAGGTCCTGGATGGTTGTCGCAATGCCTGCGGAAAGGACATTAATCGGCATAGAGAACCTCCATCAGCTTGGCGTTGGTGCCGTCGATATCGGCGTTGTAGTCGTCGAGGGAGAAGCGCACGTTCCTGACACGCGGCGCGAAGGTGCCCGCCTGCACGTCTTCCACCGCCCGGTCGTATTCCTCGCGGTTGATCGGTTTCCATTTGACGATGTCGCCCGGCTTGAAGAACACCATGAAGTCCTTGAGATAGGAGACTTCCTGTTCCGGGTCGTAGATCGGCATGGGCGTAATGCCGAACATCTGGTAGCCACCGGCGCCGCGCACGGAATAGATGCACGAAAAGCATCCGCCATAACCCACCGTGAGGCGCGGCGTATCGGTCCGCGGGCGCAGATACTTGGGCACCTCGATCTGCCGCGGGCGGTCAACCATCTGATACAGGAACGGCAGACCGGAGACGAAACCGACCATCGAGACGAACCACGGGGCACCTGCATGGGCCTCGATGAATTTGTCGACCGTTTCAAAGCCGTTGATCTCGGCGGCATATTCGATATCGGTTGCGTTCGGGTCCTGATGGCGCTCGCGGAAGCGCATCAGCGTTTCATGGGTCCAGGGGTCCTGATAGTAGACCGGGATCTCGACAATCCGGGTCTCGAGGACCGGCTCCGCGCTTTCGGCCGTGGCTTCCAGTTGCTGCAGCCTGGCGAGCAGATCGTCCGGGTGAATGATGTCCGGATTGAACTTGATCTGGAAAGAGGCATTCGCGGGACAGATTTCCGTGACCCCCTCGATATTGGCGTCACGCACCGCGTTGGTCATGGAGAGACTTACGAAAAAGGCCTCGAGCGACATGGCTTCGTCGACCTCGACAAAAATATGCTCGTCGCCTCCGAAAGTGTATCGACAGGTCATAAGGCTTTGCCTCCTTGTTGCGCGATGAGTTCGGGATTTTCTTCAAGCCACGTTTCAAGCCAGCGGGTATGAACCTCGTTGCATCGCAGGTCGTCGCTCTCCAGCAGGGCTTCGAACAGGGGGGCTGTTGTCGGCAGTCCTTCAATACGCAATTCGCCCAGCGCACGTTTCAGCCGCCGAAGGGCGGCCTCCCGGTCGTCAGCCCAGACAATCAGCTTGCCGAGCAGCGAGTCGTAGAACGGCGGAATGGCGTAACCGGGATACAGCATGTGATCGAAGCGTACGCCGGGCCCGTCGGGCGTCAGCAATTCGCCGACGACACCGGGAAACGGCATGAAATTGTTCGCAGGATCTTCCGCGTTCAACCGCACCTCGATTGCATGCCCGGACCGCCTGATCTGATCCTGGGTCGATTGAAGGGCGGCGCCTCCGGCGATGGCGATCATCTGCGCCACAAGATCGGTGCCGCAGATCATCTCGCTGACGGGATGTTCGACCTGAATGCGGGTATTCATCTCGATGAAATAGAAATCGCCGCTCTTGTCGTCGTAGAGATACTCAATGGTGCCGGCGCCGCGGTAGTTGACCGCCGTCGCCAGAGCGACGGCAGACCGGCACAATTCATCCCGGACCTCGTCGGAAAGAGCTGCCGAGGGCGCCTCTTCCCAGACCTTCTGACGTCTGCGTTGCAGGGAGCATTCCCGATCGAAGAAATGAACGACGTTCTTTCCGTCACCGAGCACCTGAACCTCGATGTGGCGCGCCCGCTCGATCACCTTTTCGATATAGATGCCGCCGTCACCGAACGCCGCACTGGCTTCCGATGAGGCCTGCGGTGCGAGCGACCTGAATTCGGCTGTGTCGCGGGCAATGCGAATGCCGCGCCCGCCGCCACCGGCCGCGGCCTTGATCATGACCGGGAACCCGATCTGCGCGGCCAGGTCAGCCGCCACGTCCATGTCGTCGATCACACCGTCGCTGCCGGGAACCGTCGGGACGCCCGCCTTCTTCGCCTCCGCACGGGCTGCCGCCTTGTCGCCCATCAGGCGGATCGTGTCGCCGGAGGGGCCAACGAAAACAAGGCCCGCTGCTTCAACCGCATCTGCGAAATCGGCATTTTCGGCGAGAAACCCGTAGCCGGGATGCACGGCGTCGGCGCCTGTTTCGGCTGCGGCTTTCAGGATGGCGCTGACATCCAGATAGGATTTTGCAGCTTGCGGCGGGCCGATATTCACCGCCTCATCGGCCATCTGCACCGCGCGGCTGTCCGTGTCGGCATCGCTGTGCACCTGAACCGTAGCGATGCCCAGGTCGCGCGCGGCACGAATGATGCGCACCGCGATCTCGCCACGATTTGCGATCAGCAGCTTGTTGATGTTGCCCTTGGTCACAGCGGCCTCAATCTAGCTCGACAATCGGTTGACCGGCCATCACCGGTTCGTTGTCACCGATTGGAAAGCCTGAAATCGTGCCGCCGGCATCGGCCTTGATTTCATGAAATGTCTTCATCACCTCGACAATGCCGACCGTATCGCCCTTGGACACTGTGTCCCCCACCTCCTTGAAAGGCGGCTGATCGGGCGAGGGTTTGCGGTAAAAAGTTCCCGGAATAGGGGACTTGATCTCATGTGTGGCCATAGGGTTGTCTCCTTCTAGTTCAGCGGGCTCGTTAAGCGGGCTCGTTCGGTGCACGCTTCACGGGCGCATGTGTCAGGCGGCTTCGATCTCCGCGATTGCTTTTTGAACGGCTTTCGCGATTCCCACCGCGTCCGGCGTGTCCGAATGGACGCAGACCGTTTCGACCCGCACAGGCACCGGCTTGCCGCTGATCGACGCGACTTTTCCTTCACGAACGGCCATCTGGACGCGCTTTGCGGCCTGCGCCGCGTCGACCGGCTTATGCTCACGTGTGATCAGCAGCCGGCCATCGTCATCGTAGTCGAGGTCCGCGAAAAACTCGGCCTGGAAACCGACGCCCCTTGCCTTGAAAACTTCCTCGTGGAGGGTTCCTGCAAGACCGAGTACCGGAACATCGAACACCTGCGCGACATCGGCGACGGCCTGAGCGATGGGTTCCATGCGGGCCGCCATTCCATACAGGGCGCCGTGCGGCTTCAGATGCATGAGCTTGAGACCGGCGAACTCCAGAAACCCCTTGATGGCACCGACCTGGTAAATGATGATGTTCACCATCTCCTCACGCTCGATCTTCATCTCGCGCCGGCCGAAGCCCGGCAGGTCCGGCAGGGAGAAATGCGCCCCGACCTTCACGTCGAACTTGCGTGCCAGTTCGACGGCGCGGCGCATGTGGTTCGGGTCGGAACCATGGAAGCCGCAGGCAATATTCGCTTGCGAAATGAACGGCATGATCCCTTCGTCATCGCCCATTTTATAGAGCCCGTAGCTCTCTCCCATGTCGCAGTTAAGTTCGACCGGCATTGTTGTTTTTCTCCGTGATTTCTCAGTCTTTGAGCGATGCGACATACCGCAGGCGGATCTGGTCGGCGATGACGGCCAGGATCAGAAGGGCGCCGAGCACCACAGTCTGCAGGTAGGATTCTATGCGGGCCAGGTTCATCCCGTTCTGGACGAGACCGATGAAGAGCGCGCCGAGGATGACATTTTCCAGGCGGCCGACACCGCCGCGCAGACTGACCCCGGCGATGACACAGGCCGCGATCGATTCCAGCGGCATGGCGGAGCCGATGTTGGCTTCCCCTGTATCCAGCCGCGCCGTGAGCAACATGCCCGCGACCGCCGCGAAGAACGCACACAGGAC
This sequence comes from uncultured Roseibium sp., assembly GCF_947496995.1. Taxonomy (GTDB): domain Bacteria; phylum Pseudomonadota; class Alphaproteobacteria; order Rhizobiales; family Stappiaceae; genus Roseibium. The sequence continues at coordinate 1,023,808 of NZ_CANMFD010000001.1, read as the reverse complement.
GTAGGTGAAGAACAGTGTTCCCGCCGTATTGATCCCCGACAGGGATGCGGCCTTCAGGTTGCCGCCGACGGCATAGAAATATCGGCCCTGCGGTGTGCGGTAGAGGAAGGCATAAAGCGCTGCGATCAGGAGTGCGGCGACATAGACAGGCGCCGGTATTCCCAGGAACGCGCCGAAACCGAATATGTTTCCGAACTCCATGGGCATGCCGTAAACCGGGACACCGCCGGTCAGATAAAGCGCGATGCCGAAGCCGACGGACGCCATCCCGAGCGACATCATGAAGGGCGACACATTGAAGAAGGCAACGCCGATACCGTTCATGACACCGATTGAGACACCCGCGGCGATCCCGGCGAAGCAGCCGAGCGCGATCGCCAACCCGATCATGTCGGGAAACGCCGCCGCGAAGGCAGCCATCGCCATGGCGCCGACCACGGAGGACAGGGCCAGGATCGTGCCGACAGAAAGATCGAAGCCACCGGTCAGCAGCGCCAGCATCTGCCCCATGGAGACGATCATCAGGTAGACCGACTGGCGCAGCACATTCATGAGATTTCGCGGTGTCAGAAAGTTGTCCGACATCAGCGTGAAGACAACAAGGGCCACGACAAGCAGGAAGGGCAGAATGCCCAGCTTCACGAAGAGCCGCTTGACGATATCCCCGGCACCGGAGGATGGTCGCGCGATCGCGGTTTTACCGGCCATCATGCAGCCTCCCTTTCAAAAAAATGCGCCAGGACATTTTCCTCGGTGAGCTGCCCTGCCGAAAGTTCGGCCTGGATGCGTCCGCGATAGAAAACATAAGCCCGCGAGGTGAGATGCAGGATCTCGGGAAGATCGGAGGAAATGAGCACGATTGCCGTTCCCTGCTTTGCAAGTTCAACGATGAATTCGTAAATCGAGGCGCGCGTTCCCACATCGACACCCACCGTTGGTTCGTCGAACACAATCAGGTCGTAGGAACGCGTCAGGCTGCGCGCGAGCATCGCCTTTTGCTGATTTCCGCCGGAAAAGTGGTCGACCGCCCGTTCGATGCGCGGCGGTGACAGGTTCAACCTCTCCGCCAGACTTGACACAGCCCGCGCCTCACCGGATCTGTCCATCCAGAGCCCGTTGGAAAACGGTGCGATGTCGAGCGAGGCCAGCGACACGTTTTCGCGCACCGACCGCATCATCATCAGGCCTTCCTTGCGCCGGTCGGCAGGCAGATAGAGAAAACCTGCGCGAATGCTGTGTCTCGGCGGTTTGCCGGTAATATCCGCGCCGTTCAGCTGCACGCTGCCGCTTTCGATCTGTATGGCGCCGAAACAGGCCTGCAGCAATTCCGATTTGCCCGACCCCACCAGACCGGCCATACCGACGATCTCGCCGGCGCGAACCTCCACCGAAGCCGCGCGAACCGTGTCGCCGACCGTCGTCAGATCCTTGACCTGCAGCACCTGCCGGCCCGGTTCGCCAAGATCGAGTTCGGGGAAAATGCTGCCGACGACGCGGCCGGTCATCAACCGGACAAGGTCGTCTTCCGACGTCGACCCGGCATCCACCGTGTCGACGTAGCGGCCATCGCGCATGACGGTGATCCGGTCCCCGATGCGGCGGATTTCTGCCATCCGATGGGTGATATAGACGATACCGACGCCGCGCTTGGTGAGCTGGGCGATCAGCTCGAACAGATGGTCCGTCTCGTGACTGGTGAGCGAGGCTGTCGGTTCGTCGAGAATGAGGACGGACAGATCGGAGCGGAACGCCTTGGCGATTTCCACCATCTGCTGCTCGGCGCGCGTGAGATGGTCGACACGCTGACGGGGGTTCAGGTTAAAGCCCAGTTCGTCCAGAATGGCCCTGGCTTCGCGGCGGATGCGGTCCTTGTCGATAAATCCGCGGCGTGTAGGCTCTCCGCCGAGGAAGAGATTTTCCTCAACCGTCATTTGCGGGATGAGCGAGAATTCCTGGAAAACGGCAGAAATTCCGTTTTCGCGCGCATCATGCACGGAGTGCAGGTGCTGCGCTTCACCGCGCAGGAAGATCTCTCCGGCGGTGGGTTGATTGGCTCCGGCGAGAATCGAGATCAGCGTCGATTTGCCGGCGCCGTTTTCGCCGAAAACAACATGAACCTCGCCTGGGCGGAGTTCGAAATTCACCTGGTCCAGCGCCGTGACGCCGGGATATTCCTTGGTCAGGTTTTTCGCTTCCAGCAAGGGGGATGCAGCCGCTGGCTGCATCCTGTCTTGAGCGGGCGTTTGCCGGTTCGACATTGTTTCGCCGCCGCCTTCGCCTACTGGACCGAGAAGACCGGGCGGAACCCGTCCGGAGCCAGCGTCGACGAGGGATCGAATTCGCCGTGATTTTCCTCCGTCACGACATAGAGCGCCGGACCGACATGTTTCAGGTAGTCCTCACCTTCCAGAATGCGCACCGCCTGATCGACGGCGATGCGGCCCTGGACAACGGTTGAATCCGTCGGTGCGGCAAGGATCTGACCGCGGGCGATGCCCTGATCAACGCCCGGCGTATAGTAGTAGGAAACCACCTTGACCTGATCCGTCAGCCCGCGTGCGCGCAGGATCGGCACCGCCGCCTCGGCGGTGACCGCCGTCCCGACGATGTAGTCGAGGTCCGGATAGGCTTCCAGCGTATCCTCGACAAGCTTTGCCTGGGCCTCTTTGCCCGTGTCGCCGTATTTGGTGTCGACCAGTTCAAGCGCGCTGCCCTCGATCGCGCCCTGGAAACCCGTGTTGCCAGCCTCGACCCAGCCGGCGCCGGCCGGTCCGGGGAACCACGCCACCTTGGCGGCGGTGCCACCCCCAGGGTGAAGGGATGCCAGGAAGGCACCGGCCTTGGCGCCCATTTCGCCGAAGGAGACCAGCGACTTGGCCGACAGCTTGTCGGAGGACATGCCGTTGATCACATCGATGACGGGGATGTTCTTGGCGGCCAGTTCCGCCACCACATTGTTCAGTCCGTCAAAGGAGATGGCGCCGATGATCACGGCGTCCGCGCCTGCCGAAACGCAATCCTCGATCTGGGAAATCTGCTTGTTGAGCTCAGTGTAGCCGCCAGCTTCCACGACGTTCACCTTGACGCCGATCCGCTTGGCTTCCTCGGTCACGCCGTAATCGACGCCGAGCCAGTAGGCGTCCTTCATGTGCGGAAAGGACACGCACAGGTCCCATGGCTTCGATGCCTTGGCGAGCGGTGCATAGTCAACCGACGAACGCGGGCTTGCCATGTCGAAGGGCGGGTCCCAGACTTCGACGGAATAGGGGAACCAGTCGTCGGCCGATGCTCCGCCAGTGGTCACGAATGCGATGGCCGCTGACGCGGTCACGAGTTTGATCAGATGCTTCATATTTGCGCCTCCTGATGTCTGCGGGTCTTCATGACCCGATCTGTCGACCGCCACCGGAGGGACGGTGAAAGAATGAAAGGACGCGCTGGCGTGTTTGTAAAATACGATTATCAGGTATATATTTTCTGTTTTTCAGAACACTAAACCGCAAAATATGGGCACGCCTACAAACTAAGCACGAGAGAGCCCAATTTTTGATAAATCCAATATTTTCAGGTGGCTGATGACACGGATTTTCGCTTTTTAGAATTAAATCGTCCGTTTTTGTAAATTGATCAGATATAATAATGACAGGACTTCATCTGCAAATCAGATAAAGAATATCAGAAAAATGAATGAACCTTCTCTCCGCCAGATCCGCTATTTCATAGCCGTTGCGAATATGGGCCAGGTCTCCCGTGCGGCCGTGGAGCTGAACGTTTCCCAATCCGCCGTCACCACGGCCATAAAACACCTGGAGGACATCGTCGGGGTGCCGCTTTTCGATCGTCACGCCGGCGGCATGACGCTGACATTCGAGGGCAATATTTTTCTCGACCACGGCAGACGGGTGACGGCAGCCGTCCAGGAGGCGGTGCAGTCGCCGCGACGGTCGCGCGAGACGGTCAAGGGAACCTTGCGCCTTGCCATGACCTATACGGTCGCCGGCTATTACATCCCCCCCTATCTGGAGCGCTTCAGCCAGGCCTTCCCGCGTGTCAAGCTTCAACTGACCGAAGCACCGAGAACGGCCATAGAAGACGGGCTGGTATCGGGTACCTTCGATCTGGCGGTGATGCTGACATCGAACATCCTGGACCAGGAAGGACTGGCGTATGACACCCTGCTGCAGTCCCGGCGCCGTCTCTGGGTGTCGTCCCAGCATCCCCTGCTGGAGCGCCCCTCCGTCAGCCTCTCCGATGTGGCGAACGAACCCTATATCATGCTGACGGTGGACGAGGCCTCCAACACGGCCCAGCGCTACTGGAACCGCACGAGTTATCGCCCGGGCACCAAATTCCGGACCTCCTCGGTCGAAGCGGTCCGGTCCATGGTCGCCGGCGGAATGGGCGTCACGATCCTGTCCGACATGGTCTACCGGCCCTGGTCGCTGGACGGGCGAAGGGTGGAGGTGATTTCCCTGTCCGATGCGATCCCGACGATGGATGTCGGCCTTGCCTGGGCGGCGAGCATCGACCAGCAGCCCGCCGTGGCCGCTTTCCGGGAGTTCATGCATCTTGGCGAGGAACAGCATGTGCGGTGATGCCGGTATTTTCTTTTTCTCACCCCTTTTTGACTCCTTTTTCCCAGGAGCTGTCGGCTAAGGTCACCCGCGAACGTTCCTTGGGTATCGCGCCCAGGAATCCGGAGGATCCGACATGTTGTTTTCCGTATTGATCTATGCCAGCGAAGATTTCATCGATGCGCTCACACCCGAGGAACACGCGGCGGTTCTGAAAAAGCACGGCAGCTTTCACGAGCATACCAAGACCAACAGGACTTTCGCCGCGGCAGCCAAGCTGATGTCGACCGGCACCGCCATGACCGTCAGAAAAGACAGCGACGATTTCGTCGTCACGGACGGGCCTTTTGCGGAGACGAAAGAACAGTTCATGGGCTTCTACCTGATCGACTGCGCCAATCTGGAAGACGCCATCGAAGCGGTGAAGCTGCTGCCGCTCGACCATGGCCGCGTCGAAATCCGTCCGGTCGAGTTTTTCGAGGGAGCCGATTTCAAGAATGCCGAGCGCCTGGTTATCGACGCATCTTAGAGCCGCACGGCCAAGGGTGATCGCCGCCCTGAACCGGGCCTTCGGCGACATCGACCTTGCCGAGGATGCGTTTCAGGAAGCCTCGCTGAGAGCGGTGAAGGCGTGGCGTCCGGACGCCGTGCCCGGCGATCCGGTTGCCTGGCTGATCGTTGCCGGGCGCAACGCCGGCATCGACGCGATCCGCCGGAAATCCCGGGAGACCCTGTCGCCCCCGGACGAGATCGAACCGGCGTTCGACGGACCTCATCCGGAAGAGCTGTTGAGCGAAACGCTCGACCAGGCGGTCTACCGGGACGATATCCTGCGTCTGCTATTTACCTGCTGCCATCCGGTGCTGCGCCGCGACCAGCAGATCGCCCTCGCGCTCAAGATCGTCGCAGGCCTGTCCGTCGATGAAATCGCTCGCGCCTTCCTGGTGCAGCCGAAGACGATGGAACAGCGGATCACCCGCGCCAAGAAGCGGCTGCAGGCAGCAAAGCTCTCCTATGAGGAACCGGACAGGGCCGGGCGGGCCCAGCGCCTTTCCGCCGTCGCCAATGCGGTCTATCTCGTCTTCAACGAAGGCTATTCCGCCTCGCAGGGGCCGGAGCTGATCCGCGTGACCCTGTGCGAGGAAGCCATTCGCCTTGCCCGCCTCTTGGTGCGCCTGTTTCCCGAAGAGCCGGAACTGCGCGGCCTGCTGGCGCTGTGCCTGATCCAGCATTCCCGCCGCCACGCCCGGCTGACCTCCTGCGGCAGGGCGGTCACGCTGGAGGACCAGGACCGCACGCTGTGGGAGCGCACACCAATTGCCGAAGGCACCATCCTGCTGGAAGCGGCCCTGCGCGCCGGGCGCCCCGGCCCGCTGCAGATCGAGGCCGCCATCGCCGCAACCCATGCCCGCGCCGCCACCTACGAAGCCACCGACTGGCAGGAGATCGACCGCCTCTACCACGCCTTGGAACACATCCGCCCTTCCCCCGTCGTCGCCCTCAACCGGGCCGTGGTGCAGGCAAAACTCGACGGCATCCCGGCTGCCCTCACCCGCCTGGAACACCTCTCCGCCCCGCTGGCCCGCTACGCCGGCTATCACACGGTGCGCGGCTCGTTTCTGGCGGAGCTGGGCCGGGTATCGGAAGCGCGGGAGGCGTATGAAACCGGGCTTGGACTGGCGGGGACGGAGGTGGAGCGGGCGTTTATTCGGGAGAAGAAGCGAGAGATTGAGGGCTGAGCAATGAGCGCTTCAGACGCAGGAAAAGGCTGGAAGATGGGCCGATCAAGGCGATACGGCGCATTCAAGCGCTTCGTCTGGAAACGCGGGGATGGTAATCGGTGGCTGTCAAGCTGGCCATGGGCACGGCAAATGCCACATGGCCAACGACAATGATCGGCTAGAGGAACGTTACCTTGCCCGTGGCAATGTCGTAAACGCCAGCCATGGCGCCAAGCTTGCCGGCAGCAGCGGCTTCGGACAGGATCGGCCCTTCGGACAGCGCTCGCGCGGCGTTGAGTTTGGCGTTCTGAGCGGTGGCTGCCGCCAGCAGATCGTCCGGTGAATCGTCCATCACATCATAGACTGCCGGGCGAATTGCATTGACCAGGCTGGGGAGATGTCCGGGAGGCAATTCCCTGTCTGCAATCGACTTGATCGTCGCATCAACGGCGCCACAGGCGGTATGTCCGAGAACAACTATGGTCTTGATGCCCAGCACGGCCACGCCGTATTCAAGCGTCGCCAGACCCTCTTCACTGATGAAATTGCCGGCCACACGCACGACGAACAGTTCTCCCGGACCCTGATCGAAAATCAACTCCGGGGCCACGCGAGAGTCTGAACAGCTGACAATGGCGGCGAAGGGCTGTTGCCCCTCGGCCCGGCTGGCGCGCGTCAGCGAGTGATCCGTATTGATTGCGGCATTGGCAACATAGCGTGCATTGCCATCCATCAGGCGTTGCATCGCCTCTTCCGGCGAGGCTGGCGCAACCGCACCGGCTTCCTGGGCGAAAGCCTGTGTGACCAAGGGCGCAGTCAGCGACAAGGCCAAGCCTCCGGCGATCAATCCTCGCCGGCTCACATTTTCAGGTTTGCAATCTTCACACATGACTTTCTCCTTATCTCCAATAGAAAGAACTTCAGTTTTCCATTGTCAGGTACAAATTTTTCATAACTTCGCCGGTCGCGGCATTGGCCCGTGCGCCCGGAAAATTGGTCGTGACAACGACGGCAAGGTCCCTGTCCGTATCGACGATAATTCTGGCCAGATTCATCGAATTGGACCCGTTATGGGTCAGCAGCGGCTTGCCGGCCCATTCAAATTCCACGCTGCTCCAGCCCAGGCCGTAGCCACCCGTGCTCGGCGTGCCTGGCGGGGGATTTTCGCGCACCGGCGTTTGAACATGTACCGCTTGGATAAGCTCCAGCGATGCAGGCGTGACCAGATGAGGAGAGCGTTCTGCTTGCCCCGCGTTCCAGCCTGCCCATTTGGCATAATCCACAATCGACATATGGGCATTTCCTGCTGGTCCCATCACGGGGGGAACGTCAGCCGCAGGGCCCCACAGCATGGCGGTGACAGAACCGTCGGGCTTGATCCTGTGCCCCACAGCAGCGTCGACCAGCCCGAAGGTGGACTGCGGGCCCAGGCCCGCACTCTCCATGCCAAGCGGACCGAAAATACGCTCATGCATCAGCGTTTCCCAGGCGGTTCCGCTGACCTTTTCAATCATCATGCCGGCAATCAAATAGCCGAAATTCGAGTATTGAAAAGGCGATCCGGCCGGGATGACCACTTCGTTGTGCTGCCAACTCTCAAGAGCGTGGATGCGCTGCTGCACGACGTTATCCTCAAACGCCATATTGCTGAAATACAGGTCGAGCATCGCCTCGGTGTCGCTCGGGATGCCGCTGGAGTGCGATAGCAATTGCTCCAGCGTGGCATCAGCCAGCCCCTGGCTCATCTCGGTGACTTCTTCACCCAGCACGTCGCCGACACGCGAGTCCCATGACAGCAGGCCTTCCTCAACGATCATTGCGGCCAAAGTCGCTGTCATCGACTTGGTGTTGGAGCCGATATGGAAGCGGTCATCGATCGTCACAGGCAGATTTTGTCCGTAAGCGCGCATTCCAGTGGCTGCAGCCTCCACCACAACACCGTCCTTGATCACGGCGGCGGCCAAAGCAGGCAGATCATATTCGATCCGGACGCTCTCCAGATAGCTGCCTAAACTGGTCGTCTGGGCTGACGCCTCACCCGCCACCATCGCAACGCCCCACGCGGCAACCAACACCTTCAGGGCAGCGCCGACGCGGCCGTTGCGAGGTTTTGACAGGGCTGGATTTCCACGCATGGCGATAAAGTCCCCGTTGAACGGCAAGTTGGAAAGGAGCCTGAACGCGGCTGTCTCGTCGCCTCAGCGAACGATACGCGACGCGCTTCGCGGTAAAGCTAAAGCCGAAATGGCGGTGCTGCTATCCGAAATCCGCAAAAGTGACGCGGGCCGTCATCGGGCATCATATGCGCCTTGCCAGCGTCGTGCCCGGGGATTCTTCAAAGATCTGCTTGTAGTCGCCTGCGAAGCGGCCGAGATGAAGAAAGCCAAACTGCATGGCGACCTCTGTCACCGTCGTGTTTTGCGGATCTCTCGAGAGTAATATCGTGCGGACCTGGTTCAACCGGCAACGTCGGAGATAGGCCTGCGGGGACATGCCGACATAATGGTGGAAGGCGTAGAGCAGCGTTCGTTCAGAGACGGCCAATGACACGCAGATATCGACGATGGTAGGCACCACATGGCTCACCAACTGCTCTTCCACAAACTCCCGGGCCAGCCGACAAATCCGCATGGCGCGAGACCGGGCTGCGGGCGGCGGACGCGTTGCGTCATCCTCGGGGGTAGCGGTCGCGATGCGCAGCGCAGTCTCCAGAACAATGCCCCGCATGCCTTTGGGGTCGAACAGCTCGTCCCGTCTGCTCGCGGCTTCGGCGGCACCAATCCATTGGGCCAGAGCAGTCTTCAGCTCAACCAGTTGCCTGGACTGAAACTGCGACACCTGGTGCGACGGCTGTTCCCATGCCCTCGGGTTCAACGCACGGGCGGCGCCGGCAAACTCTGACTGGGAAAAGCTGACATAGGCAGTTTGCGTGCCCGCGGGCACGTGAATGTCGAACTCAGTTCGTTCCGGAATGAAGAAAACGCTGTCTTCGCCATTGGCCGAGTGGTCGGAAAAACGAAATGCCGGGTCCGGTGTGCAGTAGGAGATGGTGCAAAAATCTTCCGGGGTGATGCCCAGTTTCTGAATCGCTGCAAACTGATGCTCTCGCACGATCTGCACGCGCCCAAGGTCCAGACTGTCCATCTGCGACACCTGCTTGCCGCGGCTGAGCTGGTAGCACTCCATGGTGACCCAAGGCTGCATGGCCGCCTGCGCCGCAGCATTCTCGATGATTTCCGAGCGTAATCCGCTGAGGCTTGTGGCAGCATCCCGCACCGCAAGAGAAGCGTCGCCTTTGCTTGTCGCAGCCTCCTCTTGCGCTTCCGTCATCGTCGCCGTCACCTCTTGCGCCGCTGCAATTGCATTCTGCCTGTTACACTGTCTGGATGCGACCACAATTGGAACGCTGAAGTCAGACGAAGGCCTGAGTTTCCACCATCTTGGTTTACTTCGCGCCAACAGCCCGCCAACTAGCCGGCCGCTCCAGCGGCTCGCAGATAATTTTTTTATCTCTCCTGTCGGTTTCCCCATTCCTTCTGCGTCCTCTGATCACCTGGACCTGCCCAGGCTGCATTCAAAGAGTGAGGACGATCGACATGAGCACACCGTCGCAAACCCATGGTGCTTTCAGCTGGATGGAACTGCATTGCCGGGATGGCGAAAAAGCCGAGGGGTTTTACAAAAGCCTGCTCGACTGGGACACCGAAACCGTCGACGTGGGGGTCGGCCCCTACACGATGATCAGGAACGAGGATGGCATGATCGGCGGTTTCGTCTCCCAGGAAACCGACACGCCCCGCTGGCTGCCCTATGTCACCGTCGACGATGTCGATGCACGGGTCGAAAAGGCCAGATCCCTCGGGGCGACAATCGCGATGGAACCCATGAGCGTTCCAAGCGTCGGACGTATTGCGACGATCGTCGATCCGGTCGGCGGAGTGCTGGCGATGATTACCTATGAAGCACCAACGGAAGCCTGAGCCGCAGACCAGCCTGTCGTTTCGGAGAGTTCAAGATGGAACTGATTTCCTCGCTACCGGTAACCACGGTCTTTATCGCGCTGTTCGCGCTTCTGCAGGTTCCGATCACCATGGCCGTCGGGTTCCGGCGGGCGCAAACCGGCATCCAGTTTCTGGATGGTGGCGATGAGGTCTTGCTCAAGCGCATGCGCGCTCACGGCAACTTTACAGAAACGGTGCCGATGACCCTGCTCGCCATGGCGGCCGCGGAGCTGAGCGGTGCCCCCGGATATCTGCTGTGGGCGGGCGGCGGGGCGTTGCTGTGCGGCCGCCTGCTGCACTACTGCACACTGCTCACCTCTGGCTTCGGCAACGGCCGGGCGGCCGGAATGCTGCTGACGCTGGCGCCGCTGCTTTTCTTTCCGGTCTATGTATTCTGGCATCTGCCGGATTGAGAATTTAGACCCCGGATCACCCCAGCGTACAGGCTCTCGCCTCCGGCTCACCAAAAGCGTCGTCCCGGATCAGATCCGGGACGGCGCGTGGAGTATGGTGGGCGGAGGGTACAGGACAGACAGAGGAACCGGTTACTCCGCCGCGACGGGAATGTCGCGCAGGGAACGGCGAGCCCAGGGGCGGGTGCCTTCCGGGATTTCCTCAACAGTGCCGACCGGCTGCAGGTATTTGGTGACTTCCGGCCACTCGCCCGCCTTGAGGGCCTTCAGCACTTCCGGCTTGGAGATTTCGAAGGAGGACACACCGCAGCGTATGGCGAGCGGCACCTGGTCGAGGATGTATTTGCCGGTCGCGCGGATATCACCCTTGTAGCCGGCCTGCTCACGCAGGATGCGGGCCGCGGAAAAGCCGCGCCCGTCCGAAAAGCTCGGAAAATCCACCGCGACCAGCGCCACACGGTCGAGGAACGGAAGCATCTCCGCGCTGTCGTCGCCAGCCTCTATGAGAACGGCCGTGCGGCCGCCGCGCGCCAGATAGGTTTCCGGCTCAACCAGGAACATGGAGAGCGGCACCAGGGCATCGCCGTCCACGGCGGCGCCGGTCTCCGGGTCCGCGCGGACCCAGTCCTCCTCGACGAACGCGCCGTCCTTGAAAATCGTTGTCATTCCTTGCGTCCTCAATTCCGCTTTGTCCGTTCTGGAGGTCGTTCGCGAGACCTCTACGGGTTCATTGTCTTGCAGCGTGCCGCTGCGCCTTAGATACCGCTGCCGTCGACTTCCTTGCCGTGCGAGGGCCAGTGAATGCCGCATTCGGTCTTGTCCTGGCCACGCCAGCGCCCGGCGCGCGGATCCTCTCCCGGCGCGACCTTGCTGGTGCAGGGCAGGCAGCCGATGGACGGGTAGCCCTGGGCCACCAGCGGATGCGGAGGCAAATCGTGGGTCTTGGCATAATCGAGAATGTCTCCGGCCGTCCAGTCCGCAAGCGGATTGACCTTCACGCGGCCTTCGTCGATCTCGAAATATTCAAGCGTCGCCCGAGTGGAACTCTGGTAGCGCTTGCGGCCCGATATCCAGGCATCGAAGCCCTTCAGCGCGTTGGCCAGAGGAACGACCTTTCGGATATGGCAGCAGGCATCGGTGTCGCTCATCCACAGCATGCCGGCAGGATCGTTGGCGGCCAGATCTTCCGCATCGGGCTTTTGCGTCCGCACGTTGGTGAGCCCGAGAGTTTCGATGAGCTGGTCGCGATAAAGGATCGTTGCCGGGAACAGCTTCACCGTGTCGATGAACAACACCGGCGTCGACGGATCGACCTGGGCGACCATGTGCAGCAGCACCGCGGAGTCCGCGCCGAAGCTGGACACCATGGCAATGCCGCCGGCGAACTGGTGCCGGATGGCCGTCAGTAGGATTTCATGCGCGCTCGCGCCCTCGAACTGGGCGTTTAGGGCTGCGACTTCCGCCTGCAGCCCAAGCTCCGGATCGACACCCAGGCTGAATGTCTCATGCAGCGCCATACAGGGCCTCCTTGAAAGGCGCCTCCCCGAGACGGCGATAGGCATCCAGGAAGGTTTCCTCTTTGCCGGACCGCAGTCCGAGATAGGTATCAACCAGCTTTTCGATTGCATCGACGACTTCTTCGGAGGAGAAGCCACGGCCGACGATCTCACCGATGGAAGTATTTTCGTTGGCCGACCCGCCGAGCGTCACCTGATAGAATTCCTCGCCCTTCTTCTCCAGGCCGAGAATGCCGATATGGCCGACATGGTGATGACCGCAGGCGTTGATGCAGCCGGAGATCTTGATCTTCAGCTCACCGATCTCCGCCTGACGCTCCGCCGCGCCGAACCGTTCGGAAATGCGCTGCGCCACCGGAATGGACCGTGCGGTTGCCAGGGCGCAAAAATCCATACCCGGGCAGGCAATGATGTCGGTGATGAGACCCGCATTGCCTTCGGCGATACCGGCCGCGACCAGTTCGTCGTAAAGGGCAGGCAGATCGTCCAGCTTCACATGCGGCAGAATGACATTCTGCTCATGGGAAATGCGGATTTCGTCGTGGCCGTATTGTTCTGCTAGATCGGCCATGACGTCCATCTGCGCATCGGACGCATCGCCGGGAATGCCGCCGATCGGCTTCATCGACAAGGTGACAGACGTATAGCCCGGCACCCGGTGCGGATTGAGATTATGCGCAGCGAACTGGGCGAAGCCCGCATCGCTCGCACGGCGCGCTTCGACAGCGGCAGACGTGGCGGCGCCGACTTCCAGCGGCGGCGGCGCGAAATAGGCCTCGATGCGGCGGACCTCCTCCTCCGGCAGGCGCAGGACGCCGAAACGGATCTTTTCGAATTCCTGTTCGATATCCGCCTTCAGCTCTTCCAGGCCGGTCTCATGCACCAGGATCTTGATGCGCGCCTTGTATTTGTTGTCCCGGCGGCCATAGCGGTTGTAAACACGCAGGATCGCTTCGGAATAGGCCAGAAGATCCTCTTCCGGCAGGAAGTCGCGCACCTTGCGTCCGATCATCGGCGTGCGGCCGAGGCCGCCGCCGACAAAGACCACAAAGCCGGTTTCTCCGGCGTCGTTGCGGGTCAGCTGCAGGCCGATGTCATGCACCTGGACCGCTGCGCGGTCGTTCGGCGCGCCGGTGATGGCGATCTTGAACTTGCGTGGCAGGAACGAGAATTCCGGATGCAGCGACGACCACTGGCGCAGGATTTCCGCGTAAGGGCGCGGATCGGCGATCTCGTCGGCGGCAGCACCGGCGAAATGGTCCGCGGTCACGTTGCGAATGCAGTTGCCCGAGGTCTGGATGGCGTGCATCTCGACTTCCGCCAGTTCTTCCAGGATCTTCGGCGTGTCTTCCAGCTTCGGCCAGTTGAACTGGATGTTCTGGCGCGTGGTGAAGTGGCCGTAGCCCTTGTCGTAGGTGCGGGCGATATAGGCCAGCTTGCGCATCTGGCGGCTGTTGAGCGTGCCATAGGGAATGGCAACCCGGAGCATATAGGCATGAAGCTGCAGATAGAGGCCGTTCATCAGGCGCAGCGGCTTGAACTCGTCCTCGGACAGCTCCCCGGCGAGACGGCGGCGGACCTGATCCTTGAACTGTTCCGTGCGCTGGCTGACAAAGCTCGCGTCAAATTCGTCGTAGCGATACATCGTTGAACTCTCCTGTCGGGCGCTGCCGTGCGTGTCTTTCAGTGACCCGGGCGCTGCCCTGCTCCCGTCTCTGGTTTAAGCGGATACGGCCTGGGCCTGCTTGCCCAGGTCCCGATGGGTGGTCGGTCCGGTCGCGCGGATCTTTTCGCGCAACCGTACCGGAACGATGACGCCGTCCTCGACCGTCACGTCCATCTCGTAAACATCGACGACTTCCTGCCTGTCCTTGGATGCCAGCCCCAGGGCCAGCGCTTCGGCCACCGCTTCCTTGCCGTCGAAAACCCCGGCAAGCGTGATGCGTTCGACCCAACGGCCGTTTTCACCGAGCCAGACGACTTCGCCGCTCAGGAGCCGGTTGGCGGTAACGACTTTCATGGCACTTACTCTCTTCACTCTCAGGCGGCTGCTGTCCGGACCGCGCGGAGCGGCGCCAGAGGTTCAGCCTTGTCCAGGGCGGCATGGCCAACGGCCTCGCCGATCACGATCAGAACCGGCCCGTCGACTTCCGCGCGATCCGAAAGGACCGCAAGGTCGGACAGGGTTCCGGCGAATTGGCGTTCGTCCGGATGGGCGGCGTTTTCAATGACGGCCACCGGGGTTTCGGGCTTCAGGCCGGCGGACATCATCCGGCCGGCGACGGCAGCGGCCACGGTGCGTCCCATATAGACGGCGACGGTCGCACCCTTGAGCGCAAGGTCCGCCCAGTCCGGCAGGGTTTCGGATTTCGCATTGTGACCGGTCGCAAACACGAGGTTGGAGGCGACACCGCGCAACGTCAGCGGGATCTGGGCCGAAGCTGCCGCGGCGAAGGCTGCAGTAACGCCGGGCACGATTTCAAAGCCGATGCCGCCTGCGCGGAGCGCCTCCATTTCCTCCGCCGCGCGGCCGAAGACCATCGGATCCCCGGACTTGAGGCGCACGACCTTATGACCCTTGTTGGCGAGGCCGACGAGCAGCTCGCAGATTTCCGACTGCGGCACGGAGTGCGCACCCTTGCGCTTGCCGACGGAAATGCGCTCCGCGTCGCGGCGGCCCATGGCCACCACATCGCCAGGCACCAACGCATCATGGACGATCACATCGGCTTCCTGCAGCAGGCGCTGGGCACGCAGGGTCAGAAGGTCTTCCGCCCCCGGACCGGCACCGACCAGCCAGACAAAACCGGGCTCGCCGGCCATGCTGTTGAGCAACCGCTGCGCTTCCGAGCGCGCGGCACCGGCCCTGCCCGCATAAAGGTTGCTGGCAACGGAGCCGGAAAAGAACCGCGCCCAGAAATTCCGGCGCAGGGCGCCGTCGCGGATCACTTTCGTGGCGGCGTCGCGGAAGCTTTCAGCAAGCCGCGCCAAGTCCCCTGTTGCGCGCGGCAGCATCGCCTCGATACGAGCGCGAATATGACGGGAGAGAACTGGGCCAACGCCGGTGGACGTGATGGCGACGGCAATCGGTGCGCGGTTGACCAGCGCGCCGGTGTAAAAATCGCAAAGCTCCGGCTTGTCGACCGCGTTCACCGGTACGCCCATGATCCGGGCGGCATCGACGACGGCCTTGTCGAGATCCCAGTCCTCGCGGGCGGAGAAGACAAGCGCGGCATCGGTGAGATGCGCCGGGCGAAAGTCCTCGGCAATATGTTCGGCCTGAAAGAGGTCTATTGCCTCACCCAGTTCGGGTTCGATCGTTTGGGAGACCACAACGATCCGCGCATTGGTTTCGCCGAGCAGGCGAACCTTGGCAGCCGCCTCGCCGCCGTGACCAATGACGAGCACTTTGCGGCCGGCAACTTTCATGAACGCCGGAAACACGTCCAGCCGGGCATCCGGCTTTTTCAGTGCTTTCGCTTTTGTTTCGCGGCTGCCAGCCATCTTCAGGGTCTCCAATCCCAGTTTGATGGAGTTAATGTAGTCGGCAGCCTTCCCGGACGCCGGGCACCGGATTTCAAAGCTTTGCGGATTAGCGGAATAGTTTTTTCCCAACGAAGGGTTTGACCAATTCCAATTCCCGTCCTTCTTGCATCCTTCCACCAGTTGCGAATAAAACCCGATCAGGCGTTCGGACCTGGCATCGCGGCAGGTGGCGAATTCTTCATGACCGAATGCGGTTTCACCGGACGCACGGCACAAACAAAGCGAAGACGAATGCAATTCATCAAATCAGGTATTCTTCTGTCGGTGGCTTTCGGCCTATCGATGGTGGCACAGTCGGTTAGCGCGCAGCAGGCCGGCGAAGACGCTCTCTGGCAGACACGTTGCGCCGGTCCATCCAGATCGGCGGAGGCTCTTGCTTGCGAGACGAGTGAAAGCGTACGGATGAAGGACAGCGGTCAACTTGTTTTCAAGGTCGACCTCATTTTCCCCGCCAACAAGGCAACGCCTGTTCTGCGCATCCAGGCTCCCCTCGGTTTTTATCTGCCAGGCAAGATCAAGCTTGGTGTCGACGGCACGCCGCTAAGCGAACTGGAGATCGGCACCTGCGACCAGAGAGGCTGTTTTCTGTCCACCGAAGCGACGCCGGAAATGATCGCCACCATGAAGGCAGGTGGAGCGCTGCAGATCGACTTTGCGCCCGCGGCCGACCGCAGGCAGACCATCGAAATGCCGCTCACCGGCTTCAGCCGGGCGGTGGACGCCGTTCAATAAAGCGTTCGTACCGGTTCGGGGCCGGGTCCGGATCAGAATCCGGACCAGCCCATTTACACCCCCCGGGTTTCTTGCTGCCTTCGCGTAATTCGCATAGTTTCCGACTTGAGCGGCGGCGTCGGCCGACAGCCGCGACAGAGTATCCGGGGGGTATGATGCGACTAATTCGATTGCTGGCGGTTGCCGGCCTGCTGGCACTGTCCGGCCTTGCGGGGGCAGGCAGCGGACAGGCACAGGCTGCTTCGGTGGAGACTTTCCGTCAGGGCGGCTGGAACGGCCATGCCTATACCGATGACAACAGCGGCTTGTTCAGCACCTGCGTTGCCTCAGCCACCTATCGAAGCGGTATCAGTCTCTATGTGCAGGTGGATACGGGCTACAATTGGGCGATCGGCTTCTCTGCTCCGCACTGGACCATGAAACCGGGTGCCGATATTCCCCTTCAATACCGGATCGACAGGGGTGCCTGGCAGCAAGGTGTCGCCAAGGCAACCTCTAACAATCTCGCCCGCATGCAGATGCCGCAAGACGGCTATATCATCACCCGCTTCCGGCGGGGGCGGACGCTGTATGTGAATGACGGTTCCTATAATTACGAATTCCGCCTGACCGGCACTTCGCGGCTGATGGCGCGCATGGCCAAATGCGTGGAGCGCAATTCAGCACGGTTCGGCGCGGCGCCTGCCGTGGATGCCGTTGGGGCGACTACGTCCGGCGGGCTTGGCAGCAAGCCGCCGGCGCAGGCAGCCTCCCCCGCAAGCCCGGCGTCCGATCCGCAACTGGCCGTGGAAGCGACACAAGCGCTGTTCAACCTGATGGGCAGCGCCGGGGTGTCCGGTCTGAAACTCATCCCGGACGGCCAGCGCGAGGAGGATCTCAACGGCCTGCACGCCGTCGCCGCCGACGAGGCCCGCACGATCGTGGCGCATATTTTTGTGCAGGGCGGCTACACCAGCGAACAGGAATTGATGTCCCTTATCGTCGCCGACAGTCAAAAATCGTGCTCCAACGGCAGCTTTTCCTCCGGCTCTGAAAAAATCACCGAAGGCGGCAAGGAGATCTATACGAGCTACGCAAACTGCGAGACGGGCGACCATCAGTTGATCGAGCGGGTTGCCATTATCGGGCGCAAGGCAGGGGGCGTCTTCATCTATGGTGTGGCCGATACCTATGTCGGCGAAGGCGGCGGAGCTCCGGTCTCTCCGCCCGAACTGACGGACCCGGATTTTTATGCAGCCGCGGCGGAGGCGGCGGAATAGGTCCTCACCGAAACTCTTAAGTTCTCGGTACCGGCCTGGCAACAGCCGGGTCGAAGACCTCGTCTCAAACGAAGAAAGGCGTATTTGCAGAATTTAGGTCTTTGCCGAATGTTCAGACAAATCGATTCCCTTGCCATTGTGCCCAGGCCCTGAACCGGTGCTTCGCGACTTTTTGCAAGGCGATGCACTCTGACGGGATTTCATCATGGTCCCCCGCGTTCGACCAAAGCACCGCCAGGATACGAAGATGCCTGGCAATCAAATCGCCAAGCATCCGGGAAAAATTGTGCGGTCGATGTCAGTTCCGCTTGGCAAGCTCCCCGATCAAGTTCACATGCGTCTTGGTTGACGCCACATCGCCAAACACATTCATTTCGATATCAGGCTGAATGCCGCGGCCTTCCCAGAAACGCCCGTCATTGTCCACGTGCACTTCATTGGCCAGTGACAGATACCAACCGTTTGGCAGTGTTCGTCCGACAATATCCGATGGTGCACCGCGGGTGGCCTTGCCGACATGCCTTACGTTCGGCAGCGCGCGCAGCGACAGCACCAGCACTTCAGCCGCACTTACTGTGATGCTGCTGGTGAGAACATGGACGGGGCCCTCGAACCGGGTTCCGCTGCTCGGTGTAAGCGTGACCTTGGTCCTCAGAGAGTTTTTGGCATCAGCGGCATATTTCTCGTAGGCCTGAACCGGCTTTGAGGCAAAGCGTTCTGCAATTGCGCGGGCGACAAACTCGTAACCGCCGAAGTGATTGTAACCGCCGACATTCGCACTGAGATCAATGATGACGGATCGCACGCCGGATGTCTGGAAGAGCTGCATAATCTCTTCCATGATGGCATTGGTCGCTGCCAGTTCCTCGTCGGGTGACGCCCCCATTTGACCATAGTATCCGATGGTCGCAAGTGCCAGGTAGCCTGTGTCGCCATTCAAGACGCCGTATTGGATGCGTTGATTTCCGACAACGCGGCCTTGTCCACCCAGAATTGTCTTCGGTATGCTGTCGTACCAGAAGCTTTCGAAAAATGCTTCGGTTACCTCTTTCCGGTGTATTCCCATTCTCTTTGCTTCCCGGGAAAGCTGATTAAACGTGTCATCAGGGTGAGGTTCGAAGCGAATGAACTCATCGCCGATCTGTGCGGTGAGGTCCAGATGACCATCCTTCAGCAGTGCCATCATTTGTTTGAACACCTCGAAAAGCTCCGTATCTGACATTTCCGTCCGAATCTTTTTCCGGGCAGATGCCACGGTCGATTGCCAGTCAACACCATGAAGGCCGTGAAACGGGTAGTTGTGCTCAAAAAATGCCGCGAACGCCTCAAAATTGGATGCGGGTGTGTTTTCAGCCGATACCAGGCAAGAATCGGGAAGTGCATCAAGTCGATCGGCCCGGATCCGGTGCTGCGCAAATGGCAGTGTAACGGTGGCGATGTCGCCGTCTTTGGCCATGACAACCCGGCTGTTGTCGATCAAGTTGGAAAGCGCTTCAGCGTCGCCGCTTTCCTCAATGCAGATGTCGCCGGCCACCTGATAGAATTTGATGTCGCCGTCCTTCACCTCGGCGACTGTGCCATAGCCGTCGGTCTGCCAGACACCGTTGAACTCAGATGGAAGATCCGAGAGTGCAGGTGTCGCGGTCAGTGCTGTTACAAGAAAAATGTGTATTCGTTTCATAGGGTTTTCTCCGGTTGAGAATTCGCCGGATAGGCCCTGTCGCCACGATGTGTCGTCCGGTTCAGCTCAGACGGACAGATTTGTTGCAAGTTTTTCGGGCGTGCCCTGCGCCAGTCGGTAGGCTGTGGGCGTCTGGTCCGTAACTTTCTTGAACGCCTTGTAAAAAGACGAGCGAGAGTTGAAACCGGCATCAAGCGCGATTGCCAGGATCGAGGATCCTCCGCCCCTCAGATTGATCTTTGCCGCTTCAATCCGGTAGCTGTTCACAAAGTCGAAAAAATTCTGACCAATCGCCTCGTTCAGTACCTGAGAGATGTAGTTCTCGCTCACACCGATATGCCGCGCGAGAATCCAGAGCGAAAGATTTGGGTTGAGATAGAGCTGGTCGACCGTCATCGCCTTGCGAAGTTTGCCGGAGATACGATCGATGGCGTCTTCTGTAAGGGCCGAGTTCGCATAGCGCTGGTCCATCGCCCGCTTCTCGTCGTCTGCAGGCCTAAGTCCCGGTCGTTGCCTCAACCCCCAGGCAGCCATGATCGTCTGCAGCGACAAGTTAAGCAGATAATACGCCGAACCTGAAAGCCCGCCGTAGTCCGGGACGATCAAACTCAGGAGTGATGATATCAGGCTCAGAAGCCAATAAAATGCGCTGGCGCCGATCACAAAGGCAATCCAGCGCAACTCCCTGCTCTCGGTACTTGCAAAAAGATCCTTCAAGCGAATTCGATAGGAGATCAGCCGACTGTAAACCAGCAATATGTAGACGCCCCATTGCAGCTTGATGGCCACGTTTACAAGCGTCCAGAATACCCAGTTTATTGCGGTCGCCAACTGTTGCAGGGCTTGTTCGGAGAGCCCGACCAGCTGCAGTTCCGCCTCGATCAGGTAAAGCGCAATCGAAACGCTCGTCAGAAGTGTGCAGGCAGGCAAAAACATGTGCCAACAGAGATGCTTTGGAAGACCATCTTCTTCTGAAGTCAGCATCCAGACGTAAAGCCAAATCAGGGGGGTGACGCACGCCATGGCAACCAGCCACAGCGCCTCCAGCAGTGTCACACCGGCCGCGCTGGAGACGATCAATTGCAGGGCAGTCGGCAACTCCGTGACTGCCGCTGCCAGAAAAAAAGCGGCAAGAACCCGGAACACGTTTTTGTTTCGGTCCTGTATCAGACAACACAGGGCTCCGAACAATGGCACCGTCATCGCCATCGTAGAAATCAAAACCAGCATATGCAGCGAAAATTCCATTTGAACAAACCGAGCCCGGTCAACACTTTGCAAGCCGTATCAGCTCCGCGTCATCAAATGACAAAACGAAATGGCAAGATCGTGTCCAGGCATCCCGCTGCGTTCACGGAAGTTCTCCGTGCTGGAACGGTCGGTTATGGCGCATTCGCACAATTGCCGGACCGGATTGTCGGTCTTCATCGACACTCCGGTCCGGCAATTGTGCGAATGTTCAGGTTGCCATTTCGGGCTGTTTCTTCAGGCGTCTCTTCTCAGTATTCCAGATCATCGCCCGCTGGTCAGGGCTGATTGAAATCACCGCCGTTTGCGAGGAAAGCGATCAGCCTACTTCATCGCCTGCAGTACGGAGACATAGTTGGCGACTGCCGCGCCGCCCATGTTGAAGATGCCGCCTATTTGCGGGTTTTTGACCTGAATGTCGCCTGCTGTACCGGTCAGCTGCATTGCCGTGAGAACATGCATGGACACGCCGGTCGCACCGATCGGATGGCCCTTGGCCTTGAGGCCGCCGGAAGGGTTTACCGGCAACTTGCCGTCCATTTGGGTCCAGCCTTCCTGAATGGCGCGGGCGCCCTCACCCTCCTTCGTCAGGCCCATGGCTTCATATTCGATCAGTTCGGCGATGGTGAAACAGTCGTGGGTTTCGACGAAGGAAAGATCTTCCAGGGCCAGATTGGCATCGCCCAGGGCTTCGCCCCAGGCCCTGGAGCAGCCTTCGAATTTCAGGATGTCGCGTTTGGACATCGGCAGAAAGTCCTGCACATGGGCCAGACCGCGGAAGGCAACGGCCTTCTTCATGCCAAGCGC
The DNA here is from genome assembly GCF_947496995.1 of uncultured Roseibium sp. GTDB lineage: Bacteria > Pseudomonadota > Alphaproteobacteria > Rhizobiales > Stappiaceae > Roseibium. The sequence continues at coordinate 1,002,309 of NZ_CANMFD010000001.1, read as the reverse complement.
CGTGGCCGGATCGGTCAGCACCAGAGCGGCCGCGCCGTCGGATACAAGCGAACAATCCGTGCGTTTCAGGGGCCCTGCCACGAACGGGTTCTTCTCGCTTTCCGCGCGGCAGAATTCGAACCCCAGATCCTTGCGCATCTGGGCATAGGGATTGCTGACGCCGTTCTTGTGGTTCTTTGCGGCGATCCCTGCCAGCGCGTCCGACTGATCGCCGTATTTCTGGAAATAGGCGTCCGCAATCTTGCCGAAGACCCCGGCAAAGCCTGCTGGAATATCGCCTTCTTCCTTGAGGTAGGAGGCTTTCAGAAGGTTCTTGCCGATCTCCGGTCCCGGGGTGGTCGTCATCTGCTCGACGCCGACCACGAGCACGAAGCGCGCATCACCCGAGGCGATGGCGCGTACACCCTGGTGGACGGCGGCCGAACCGGTCGCGCAGGCATTTTCAACACGCGTCGCCGGCTTGAACCGCAGCGCGGAATCCGCCTGAAGTACGAGAGATGCGGTGAAGTCCTGCGGCGAAAAGCCCGCATTGAAATGGCCGAGCAGGATTTCGTCCACGTCTTCCGGCGCAATGCCGGCATCGTGTATGGCTTCGCTCGCCACCTTGACGATCATGCTTTCAACGGTTTCTTCCGCGTGCTTGCCGAAGGGCAGATGCGCCCAACCCACCATGGCTGCCGTCATGACATTTCCTCCAAGTTTTCAGTCTGCAAGGTGGAAGCGCGCGTCCAGGCTTCACGCCTCCCGAATAGTCCCAAGGATACCCGATTACGGTTCGGCCGGTATCGTCGGCCGAAAGTATGACTGCCGATTGACCGCGCGGGATCCACCTCACCTGAGATCAGCTCGACTGGACATTTCCAGCTTCCGTACCGCTTTGCAAGATCAAAGTGACCTAAACGTAATAACTTTTTATTTTTGCAATATATTTCATGTAGTTATTATCTTCTTTCTGTCTGCTCGGCGATTTCGAGTCAAACGGCGCAGCGCAAAACGCAAACTGCCGACAGCTGCAACAGACTGTTTTTTTAGTCCTGCTCCGTCAGAAGTGACGCGCCGAAGAAAGCCGTTCCGGGTGAATTTCCGTTCGAGGCGCTTGACCTCGAAGAGCGCCGCGTATAGCCATTCAAAGCGCTTTGAAAGTACTTTTTCCGCTACAGTATTTTCCACCTGCGAAGCCTCGCAACAAAGCGCGCAGATATGATCGCCATGCGGAACGGAGACGGGTAATGTTCGAAGAAGCCGAAACGGGCCGCGAGGCTGAAATGCCGGAGAAGACGATCCAGGACCCGGACTGGTGGCGTGGTGCCGTGATCTACCAGATTTATCCGCGTTCCTTCAACGACACCAATGGAGACGGCACCGGCGACCTGAACGGTGTGACCGAACGCCTGGATTACATCACCTCGCTTGGCGTGGATGCGATATGGCTATCGCCGTTTTTCACCTCCCCGATGGATGATTTCGGCTACGACGTCTCCGACTATGAAGATGTCGACCCGTTGTTCGGCACACTTGCGGATTTCGACCGCATGCTCGCCGCTGCCCATGAGCGCGGCCTGAAGGTGATCATTGACCTCGTCATCTCGCACACTTCCGACCAGCACCCCTGGTTCCGGGAGAGCCGTTCCTCAAGGGACAACCCGAAGGCGGACTGGTACGTGTGGGCCGATGCCAAAGCGGACGGCACGCCGCCCACCAACTGGCTGTCCATCTTTGGCGGTCCGGCCTGGGAATGGGACAGCCGCCGCCGGCAGTATTTCATGCATAATTTCCTGACCAGCCAGCCGGATCTGAATTTCCATAACCGCGATGTGCAGGATGCGGTGCTTTCCGCCGCGCGTTTCTGGCTTGAGCGTGGCGTCGACGGCTTCCGCCTCGACACGGTGAATTTCTATTTCCACGACCCCCTGCTGCGGGACAATCCGCCGCTTGGTGCCGGCGAAACGCCGTCCACCGTGGAAGCCAGCAATCCCTATGGCTATCAAGACCATCTCTACGACAAGACCCGGCCGGAGAACCTCCTTTTCCTGGAGAGACTGCGGGCGCTGCTCGACCGCTATCCGGGGACAACGTCGGTCGGCGAGATCGGTGCGGACGGACAGGCCGTAGAGTTGACCGCGTCCTACACGGAAGCGAACAGACGCATTCACATGGCCTACAGTTTCGACCTGCTGACACCGGAGCATTCGGCCGCCTATATCCGCCGTATCGTCGAGGAGATGGACGTCGGCATCGGCTCCGGCTGGGCGAGCTGGGCACTGTCCAACCACGACGTCAAACGGGTGGCCAGCCGCTGGGGCGACGGCCTCGACCAGGCGAAATTCGCACCGCTGGCGACTGCGCTCTGCGCCTCCCTGCGCGGCACGCCCTGCCTCTATCAGGGCGAGGAGCTCGGGCTTACGCAGGCGGAGGTTCCCTTCGAGCAGCTGCAGGATCCCTACGGCATCCGCTTCTGGCCGGATTACAAGGGGCGGGACGGCTGCCGCACGCCGATGCCCTGGATCAGGGACAATGCCAATGCCGGCTTTTCCGACGCGGCCCCCTGGCTGCCTGTGGCGCCGGAGCACCGGGAAATGGCCGCCTTCGAGCAGGACAAGGACGCGCGGTCCGTGCTGAACCGCAACCGATCCTTTTTCGCCTGGCGGCAGAACCAGACGGCGCTCCGGAAAGGTGACATGACCTTCCTTGACGGCCCCGGCGAAACATTGCTCTTCGTCCGGTCCCACCAGGGAGAAACCGTGCTGTGCGGGTTCAATCTGGGCAGCTCTCCGGAAACATTCAACCTGCCTGGCCTCGATCTGGAAAACCTCAACGCGCCGGGATTTGCCGGGACCGTAGCCGGATCCGAAATCTGTCTGAACGGCCTCGATGCGGTCTTTGCGCGGGTGAAAAACTGACGCCCACTCTTTGAAAGATATCCCGGCCCGTCAGGTGGTGGAGAGCTGCCGAATGAACTGCTTTCCACCATCAGACAGTTCCAAATTCACGGCGGACGCTCTAAACAGGCGTGCCGGGATTTTTCCGGCTCAGACAGAATAAGCGCCGGATACAAGATGACAGACCGCCTGCCTCTATCCGTTTTCATTATCGCCAGGGATGAAGCCGACCGGATTTCGCGGCCGATCGAAAGCGTGATTGGCTGGGTCGACGAGGTCATTGTCATCGACAGCGGTTCCAGCGATGACACAGTTGCGGTCGCCGAAGGCCTCGGGGCCCGGGTCCTTCACAACGATTGGCCCGGATACGGTCCGCAGAAGCGTTTCGGCGAGGATCAGTGCCGCAACGAATGGCTGCTGAATCTCGATGCGGATGAGGAAGTCACGCCGGACCTGAAAGCCGAAATCCAGGCGAAGTTCGCCGATGGAAGCTACAGCAACGCCGACGGCTGGCGCGTCATGATCCGGGACATGTACGCCCATGAAAACACGCCGGCCCCGTGGGCCTACGGCTATCACCAGATCCGCCTCTATGACCGGCGCAAGGGCCGGTTTTCCACCTCGACCGTCCATGACACGGTTCGCCCCGACGAAGGCGCGACAATTGCCAACCTTGCCTGCACCATGGCGCATCGTTCGATCCGCTCGCTCGATTTCCAGGTCAGCAAGTACAATCGCTATTCCGGCATGCAGGTGGAGGACATGCGCTCACGAGGTCGCAAGCTGCCCCGCTGGCGCTTGCTGAGCGAGTTTCCGGCCAGTTTCCTCAAGGCCTATTTCGGCCGCCGTTACCGGAAATACGGCTGGTGGGGTTTCATCCTCTCGGTGAACTATGCGCACGCCCGGTTCCTGCGCGTGGCAAAGGCCTTCGAGGCGGAGCTTCTGGACAAGCGCTCAGAGACCTAGAACCCGTCTCCCTCATGCAGGAGCGGCCACGCCCTCTTCAGCGGGCTGGTGACGCTCCACACGGATCGGCTGGCGCACGCCCGTGGTCTGGTGGAAGTGCTCCAGACGCCGGATGGTCGTCGGGGTCAGCATGTGTCCACGGGACAGAACGAGCTCCCGGTTGCCTTCCGTCAGAGCGTCATCGATCAGGATATCGCCGGGCTTGAGCGAACGGATGTGGCACTGGGTGACAAACTTCTTCTTGTCGTCCGGCACATCGTCCATCAGCACTTCTTTCGCAAGCTCCAGAAGTTCGGGATCGTACTTGCGCTTGTTGATCGTCATGGCGTCGAACGCCGCGGCATCCGGTCCGTTTTCCGGGCTTGCGTACCAGAGATCGGTCAGAAGCTTGATGATGCGGGCGACCCTCGGGATGTCCGTTCCCTTCGGTCCGTCCTTGGGAAAACCCGACCCGTCATAGCCGCGCGCTGACAGGAAGAGATATTCTGAAACTTTCTCAAGCTGCGGAATGTTGGTCAGCAGTTCGCGGGTCTGGGCAGGAGCCCTGTTGAGAACGTCCCGCTCCTGTTCCGTCAGGCTGCGGGCGGCGCGGTAGCGCGACAGGATCTGTTTCGGCAGCAAGGCTTCGCCGAGCGGAGACAGCATGACCGCCATTTCCAGTTCCCAGGTCTTCTTCATGCCGAGACCCTTGGCCAGCTTGAGCGCCTGCTTGCGCACGGTGGCCGTTCGCCGGAAGGCTTCCGGATGAAACAGGGCCATCATGTCGATCAGCAACTTGATCGACCCGGCAAGCGTGCGCTCCAGCAACGCCCGGTCCTTGGCCAGATGCTGGTGATGACCAAGCGCCGTTTCCACAGCGGTTATCAGTTCCGCCTGCTTGCAGGGCTTTTGCAGAAACAGGAAAACATGGCCTTCGTTCAGCGCCTTCTTGATCGCCTCGGCGGAGTTCTCACGCGTCAGCATGACCCTGGCGGCCTGCGGGACAAGGGTTTCGCAAGCACGCAGGAACGCTGGACCTCCCCGACCGGGAAGGTTGTAGCAGGAGAGGATGACGGCGGCTCCGGTGTTCTGCTTGAGATACAGCAGCGCCTCTTCGGATTCCCCGAAGCAAACGATCTTCAGGTGCTCGCCAAACAGGCGTTTGAAGCCTGCTTGAACACCTTCATCCGGGTCCGCAACAACGATCAGGTCCGTGGTCTTTTCCATACCCGGCCTCCTTGTAAATGGCGAAGCAAAACAGGCGGTGCACATCACCCAGCTTCGACTTTCAAAAGATAGTCCCATACGACCGATAACAAATACTTTAAAAATAACTCTAATTTTAGACTTGTCGCCTGAAGTCTTGGATTCACGGTTATTTTGACTTGTTCAAATTCAACGGTAGCGTTTTCCATTGGGGCTGATTTATAAGGCCCCATGCTTGATGTTCTGATTATAGGTGCCGGGCCGGCGGGGCTGTTCGCGGCGGACCTTCTGGCCGCCGAAGGCCTTGCTGTCACAATAGTTGACCGCATGCCCTCCCCGGCGCGCAAATTCCTGATGGCCGGACGCGGTGGCCTGAACCTGACGCACAGCGAGGACCTTTCGGCCCTCGCCAGCCGCTACCGGCAGGCGGAGGTCTTCCTGTCGCCCATGATCGAAGGCTTTCCACCCGAGGCCCTGAAGGAATGGTGCCACGGGCTGGGACAGGAAACCTTCACCGGCAGCAGCGGCCGGGTGTTCCCGACATCGATGAAAGCCTCTCCCCTGCTGCGGGCGTTGTTGCGCCGGCTGGAGACGAACGGCGTACGTCTGCTGACACGGCACACGTTCACCGGGTTCTCCGATGACGGGACTGCGATCGTTCAGCCCGAAGGCGGGCAGCCGGAAAACTTGCCGGCGCGCGCAGTCCTGCTGGCGCTCGGCGGTGCAAGCTGGCCGAAGCTCGGCTCCGATGCCGCCTGGGTTCCCATACTGGAAAACCGGGGGATCGGGATGGCCCGGTTCCGGCCCGCGAATTGCGGTTTCCACGTGTCCTGGAGCCCGGTGATGAAAGAGCGTTTTGCGGGAACCCCGCTGAAGCGCATCGGATTGCGCCATGGCGGGAGATCCGTCACCGGCGAAGCTCTGGTATCGGAAAGCGGGCTGGAAGGCGGCGCGGTCTATGCCCTGTCGGCGGAGATACGCGAGACGATAGAGGCTGAAGGCTCGGCATCCCTGCATATCGACCTCCGGCCAGCCAAGACAGCCGCCGCGCTTGCCCGCAGGCTTTCGCGGCCAAGGGGCAAGCAGACGGTTTCTACCTACCTGAAAAAGACGGTGAAGCTCAATCCGGTGGAACAGGCGCTTTTAAGGGAGGCGGGTCCGATCCCGCAGCATCCCGACGAGCTTGCCGCGCGCATAAAGGCGGTTCCCGTTTCGTGCGAGGCGCCCTACGCGATCGACCGGGCGATTTCCTCCGCAGGCGGCATAAGCCTGGATGAGGTTGACGACGGCCTGATGCTCAAGAAACTTCCCGGCGTCTTTGCCGCCGGCGAGATGCTGGACTGGGAAGCGCCGACGGGCGGTTATCTGCTGCAGGCGTGTTTTGCCACGGGGCACCGGGCAGCGCAGGGCCTGTCGGCCTATCTGAAGAAAAGCGAGGGAGAGCCGGAGCAATGACGGTGCTTTATGTGGATGCGGACGCCTGCCCGGTGAAGGATGAAGCCGTCCGGGTGGGAGAGCGGCACGGAACACCGATCAAGTTCGTCTCCAACAGCTGGATGCGTCTGCCCGAAGGAGACCTGATTGAACGGGTCGTGGTTGCCGAGGGACCGGACGAGGCCGACAACTGGATCGCCGAACGGGCCGGCAAGGGCGATGTGGTGATCACCGCCGACGTGCCGCTGGCCGCGCGCTGCGTCAAGACCGGAGCCCTGGTGCTTTCGCACACCGGAAAGCCGTTTCGCGAAGACGCGATCGGCATGCGCCTTGCCATGCGCGACCTCAACACGCATCTGCGTGAGACCGGCGAAATCCGCGAAAGCGGTCCGGCCTTCGGCAAGGCGGACAGGTCGCGTTTTCTCAACCAGCTTGAAACGACCATGCGGGCCGCCAAGCGGATGGCCGAAGAAAGCTGACCGGCTGCAATCCCGGCAATACCGAAAGCTGGCTGAACTTCAGACCGGAAACAAAAAACTCCCTGCAAGGCGGGGAGGAAATCTCCTTGCAGGGAGTGGCCGAGGGCCCTTGCGGGGCCAATTGTACCCGGCGCGAGATAAAGCTGCCTTTAGCGGCAGAACTTGTGCTGACCGGAATAGGCCAGGAAGTATCCGGTGTTCGGATTGAAGGACCGATACTTGCGGCTGCAGTAGTTGTACCAGGCCGGGCTCCACGGTGCCGGACGATAGTAAACGGGTGCCGGGGCCGGACGGTAGACCGGGCCGGGATAATAGGCCGGCGGCGGAGCGTGATACCGCGGCTGCGCCAGGGCGGACCCGATGATGGCACCGGCGGCAAGTCCGCCTGCGATGCCGACACCGACCTGCCAGCCCTTGGCGGCTTCGGCCGGCGTGCTCTGGGAGGTCAGGGTTGCTCCGGCGATCAGTGCCAGTGCGGTGGTGGTGATTGCGATTTTCTTGAACATGACGGTGTCCCTTCCTGTTTGTGAGGCCCTGCTCTCCGCCTCAGTTCATGAAGGCACATTAGCCCGGCAGCATTCCTCACTCTGTGATTGGGGTCACAAGCTGTCACTTTGCGTGTTTTTGCCGTTTCCGGCAGAGGAAAACGACCCCAAAACAGACGAACTGCCGACTTCCGCCGTCTCAGCGTTTCACCGCCGAAGCATGCTAATCAACTGAAATAAAAGGGATTCGTTTACTTTGTCATGAGCTGCCGCGCCGCTCTCATATCTTTTTCTTGCCGGAAGGCGCAAGCGGACATAAAGTAACCGCCATCGGCGCGAGTTGCGTCGTACGGGACATGACGTAGACCCGGTGAGACTGAACTTCGGCGGATGCTCCATTAAGCGCCGCTCTGAATTAACAAGCTTTCCGTTTCTTATTGACTGCTCGTTTATCCGCGCCTTGCCGGACACGAGCGGGGCGCTTTCAACTGACGGAAAGGTTTCTCCATGCGTGAGAACGGCACCATTAAATTCTTCAACCATGATCGCGGCTTCGGCTTCATCACACCGGATGACGGTGGCAAAGACGTGTTCGTTCACGTGACCGCTTTCGAGCAGGCCGGAATCGGAACGCCGGTTGAGGGCGCCAAGATTTCTTTCGTAGCCGAAGACGACCGTCGCGGCCGCGGCAAGCAGGCTGCCCAGCTCGAGCTGATCTGAGTTCAAAAGGTTTTCACCCGCGGCGGCCGATCAGATCCGCCGCGCGTGCATCTGATGAAAACGGGACCGATCGGTCCCGTTTTTTTATTTCAGGCAGCGCTGGCGCAGCATTCGAGCTGCGTCTGGCTACAGCATGCAATCCAGCAATTCGTTCTCGCCGATGACACCGACAATTGCACCATCCTTGCGGACGACGACCGGTTCAGGGCTCGACTTCTTCAGCCTTGCGACATCCCGGATGGGCGTGCTGGCCTCGCAGCTCAGGCCGCTTGCCAGCGAGCCGGGAAGGCTGCCCGGCGGCACCATGATGTCGCGGGCCCTGAGAACGTTCAGCGGGTTCATGTGACCGACGAAATCGGCGACATAGTCGTTGGCCGGTTTCTTGACGATTTCCTGCGGCGTACCAAGCTGGATGACCCGCCCGCCTTCCATGATCGCGATGCGCGAGCCGATCTTGGCCGCTTCGTCCAGATCGTGGCTGACGAAGATGATCGTCCGGTTGAGTTCCTTCTGCAGGTCCAGAAGTTCGTCCTGCAGCTTGTCGCGGATCAGCGGGTCAAGCGCCGAGAACGGTTCGTCCATCAAGAGGATCGGCGCGTCGGTGGCGAAGGCCCGGGCCAGGCCGACGCGCTGCTGCATGCCGCCGGACAGTTCGTGGACATATTTTTCGCCCCAGTCGGTGAGACCGACCAGTTTCAGCTGCTCTTTCACCTTGGCGGCGCGCGCCTTTACCGGCATGCCGGCCAGCTCCAGACCGAAGCCGACATTCTCGGAAACCGTGCGCCAGGGCAGCAGGCCGAATTGCTGGAACACCATGGCGACGTGGCTCCGGCGCAGTTCTCGCAAGGCATTCGGGGGACAGCTTCCAGGGTTCACATAGCCCGTGCCGTCAAAGACCTGGACTTCACCGCGGATAACCGGATTGAGGCCGTTCACCGCGCGCAGAAGCGTCGACTTGCCGGAGCCGGACAGGCCCATCAGCACGATGACCTCCCCCTGGCGGATGTCGAATGTCGCGCCGGCCACACCGAGGATCTGGCCGGTCTCGGCCTGGATTTCCTGCCGGGTCTTCCCCGCATCGATCAGCGGCAGCGCCGAGGCAGGGTTATCGCCGAAGACGATATCAACATCCTTGAAGGTGACGACAGGGGTCTCATCGGAAGTGGTCATCACTTGCCCCCCTCATTCGCGCGGAAAAACCGGTCGAGAACGATGGCAATCAGGACGATGCAGACACCGACTTCAAACCCTTGCGAAATGTTCATCGTGTTGAGTGCACGCAGGGTCGGTACACCCAGACCGTCGGCCCCGACGAGCGCGGCGATCACCACCATGGAAAGCGAGAGCATGATCGTCTGCGTCAGGCTCGCCATGATCTGCGGCAGGGCATAGGGCAGTTCGATTTTCCACAGCAGCTGCGAGCGGGTCGCGCCGAAAGCTTCCCCCGCCTCAAGCAGCGCCGTGGGCGTGGAGGCGACGCCGAGCTGGGTCAGGCGGATCGGCGCGGGGATCGCGAAGATCACGGTGGCGATCAGCCCCGGCACCATACCGAGGCCGAAGAGGATCAGCGCCGGAATAAGATAGACGAAGGTCGGGATGGTCTGCATCAGGTCCAGTACCGGACGCAATGCCGCGTAAAAGCGCGGATTGTGGGCGCCGAGCACCCCCAGGGGCACGCCGACGGCCATACAGACGACGGAGGCGGCAAGCACCAGCGCCAGCGTCTCCGTGGTCTCTTCCCAGTAGCCCTGATTGATGATCAGCAGGAGCGAGACTGCAACGAAAACGGCGAAGGTGATTGTCCGGTGCACCGCATAGCCAAGCACAACGGCAATGGCGACGACGACCAGCGGGTGGGGGGTCTGCAAAATCCACAGGATGCCGTCGATCAGCGTTTCCAGAAAAATCGAAATACCGTCGAACACCCAATAGGCGTTGTCGGTGAGCCAATCCACCTGGGACCGCACCCAGGGCCCGATCGGCAACTTGTTGTCCGTCAGCCAGTTCAACCCGCCGCCCCTTTTGGTTTCTGTTGAAGACGACGGGACACCGGCCGAAACAATCGCGCATCGGATCCGCGTTCGCTTGAACGCGGGATGCGCGCGGCCGGCGCCCCGTCAGACTTTATTTTTTAGAGGCCGAGAGCGCCCTTCACGGCTGCGAAGCTGTCGCCGCCATCGAAGGTCTTGACGCCCACGAGCCAGTTTTCGAAGGTCGCCGGGTGCACTTTCAGCCATGCGGCCGCAGCCTTGTTGGGATCTTCGCCGTCGTTCAGGATCGCGCTCATGATCTCGTTTTCCATGGGCAGCGAGAACTCCAGGTTCTCCAGCAGCTTGCCAACGTTCGGGCATTCCTGCACGAAGCCGGCGCGCACGTTGGTGTAGACCGTCGCGCCACCGTAATTCGGACCGAAGATGTCGTCGCCGCCTTCAAGATAGGCCATCTCGAATGTGGCGTTCATCGGGTGGGGTTCCCAGCCGAGGAAGACGATGTCGTTGTCGCGTTTTCCAGCGCGCGCGACCTGGGCGAGCATGCCCTGCTCGGAGGATTCCACCACCTCGAAGCCTTCCAGGCCGTACAGGTTCTCGTCGATCATCCCGATGATCAGGCGGTTGCCGTCGTTGCCCGGCTCGATGCCGTAGATCTTGCCGTCCAGATCGTCCTTGAACTTGGCAATGTCCTGAAAGCTCTTCAGGCCCTTGTCGTAGGTGTATTTGGGAACGGCGAGCGTGTATTTCGCGCCTTCCAGATTGGCGCGGACCGTCTCGACGGAGCCGTCTTCACGATAGGCCTTGATGTCACCTTCCATGGTCGGCATCCAGTTGCCGAGAAAGACGTCGATGTCCTTGTTCTTCATGGAGGCATAGGTCACCGGCACGGACAGGAGCTTGACCTCCGGTTCATAACCCAGAGCTTCCAGCACCACCGATGTGGCCGCCGTCGTCGCCGTGATGTCGGTCCAGCCGACATCCGAGAAGCGGACGGTCTTGCAGCTTTCCGGATCGTTCGCGAGCGCCGTTCCGGAAAGCATCAGCCCGAGAGCAAGTCCTCCAGCGAGTTTCGCTGCCATTTTCATTGAAATACCTCCTGTGGAAAGTCGACCTGGTTTTTGGTCGCAAGATTATTATCGCAAGTCACAGTTTGAACGCACGGGAAATCCGCCACGTTCCTCGACCGGTAGCCTGCCTAAAAGCAATCCAAACATCCACCGGAAAAATTTGCAAGTTTTCATTGATTGATTGATCAATTAAAAATAAGACACCGAATGTATCTGGAGATCGCTATGCCCAAGATCGGAATTGAAGCGGAACGGCGGCGAAGTCTTATCGACGCAACGGTGGATGCAATACACGAGCGCGGCTACAGCGACGTGACTATGGCCCAGATCGCCAAGAGGGCCGGTGTGTCCGGTGGCCTCGTGCATCACTATTTCGGGTCGAAGGATCAGTTGCTCGCAGCAACAATGCGCCACCTGTTGACCGAACTCGGCCGCGCCATCCGCGAAAGCCTCGCCGAGGCGCAAACGCCGCGCGAGCGGATCTCGGCGATCATCGCGGGCAATTTCGCTGTCGACCAGTTCAAGCCCGCCGTGATCGCCGCATGGCTGGCCTTCTACGTCCAGTCCCGGACAACGGAAAGCAACAGCCGGCTGCTGAAGATCTATGCCGCCCGGCTGGCCTCCAACCTCACGGTCAATCTGCGGGCCTTCATGCCGCAACCGGAGGCCCGGCGCATCGCCGAAGGCACGGCTTCGATGATCGACGGGGTGTGGATCCGCCAGGCCCTCAGCGATGCGCAGGCAGACCGGAAGGCCGCCATTGCGCTGGTCGAGGACTATGTCGAAACCCAGATTGCGGCGCACGCCTGCCGCGACGCGGACCATTGAACCGCCCGGAGCGCTCATGACCTTACAGTTCGACTTCATCATCGTCGGCGCAGGATCCGCCGGTTGCGCCATGGCCTCCAGGCTGTCGGAAGATCCCCGCAACAGGGTCCTGGTGCTGGAATTCGGCGGCACGGATGCCGGGCCGTTCATCCAGATGCCGGCCGCCCTGTCCTATCCCATGAACATGCCGCTTTACGACTGGGGGTTCGAAAGCGAACCGGAACCGCATCTCGGCGGACGGCGTCTGGCGACGCCGCGCGGCAAGGTTGTCGGCGGGTCGTCCTCGATCAACGGCATGGTCTATGTGCGTGGCCACGCCTGCGACTTCGACACCTGGGAAGAGATGGGTGCCAACGGCTGGGGCTACCGGCATGTGCTGCCCTACTACAAGCGCCTGGAAACAAGTCATGGCGGCCAGAGCGGCTGGCGCGGCACGGACGGTCCGTTGCATGTGACACGCGGCACCAAGTGGAACCCGCTGTTCCATGCCTTCAAGGATGCCGGGGAGCAGGCCGGATACGGCGTGACCGCGGACTACAACGGCGAATGTCAGGAAGGCTTCGGGGACATGGAAATGACGGTCTACAAAGGCCGTCGCTGGTCCGCCGCCAATGCCTATCTGAAGCCGGCGCTGAAGCGCGGCAATCTTGACCTGATCAAGGGTGCCCTGGTGCGCAAGGTCCTGATCGAGAACGGCCGCGCGGTGGGTGTGGAGTTCGAAACCGGAGGGGAAGTCCGCGAGGCAAGAGCCGCCCGCGAAGTGATCCTGGCGGCGTCGTCCATCAACTCGCCGAAGATCCTCATGCAGTCCGGCATCGGCCCGGCCGATCACCTTCAGGACATGGGGATCGACGTGATCGCCAACCGGCCCGGCGTCGGCGCCAATCTGCAGGACCACCTGGAGCTCTACATACAGCAGGCCTGCACCCAGCCGATCACGCTCTACAAGCACTGGAACCTCTTTTCCAAAGCCCTGATCGGGGCGCAGTGGCTGCTTTTCAAGCAGGGGCTCGGAGCCTCGAACCAGTTCGAGAGCTGCGCCTTCATCCGCTCCAGGGCGGGCGTCAGATATCCGGACATCCAGTATCATTTCCTGCCTTTCGCCGTGCGCTATGACGGACAGGCGGCAGCGGAAGGTCATGGCTTCCAGGCCCATGTCGGGCCGATGCGCTCAAAATCGCGCGGACAGGTTCGGCTGACGTCAGACGACCCGCACGGCAAACCCTCCATCCTGTTCAACTACATGTCGCATGAAGAGGACTGGGAGGATTTCCGCCGCTGCATCCGCCTGACGCGAGAGGTTTTCGGCCAGGAGGCTTTCGCGCCTTACCGCGGCAAGGAGATCCAGCCGGGAGATGACGTCCAGAGCGACGATGCGCTGAACGACTTCATCCGCGAACACGTGGAAAGCGCCTATCATCCCTGCGGTACCTGCAAGATGGGTTCCACGGACGATCCGATGGCCGTGGTCGATCCGGAATGCCGGGTGATCGGCGTCGAGGCCCTGCGTGTTGCCGACAGTTCCATTTTTCCGCAAATCACCAATGGCAATCTCAACGCTCCCTCGATTATGGTCGGGGAAAAGGCGTCCGATCATATTCTTGGCAAGGACCCGTTGCCGGCGTCCAACCAGGAGCCCTGGATCAACCCGGCCTGGGAAACCAGCCAGCGCTGAAGCCGTTTATGGTTACAACGCCATTCAAACCGTCAAGCAGGAGCCAACACATGCGCGCCCAACCGCAAGCCTCGCACTATATCGGCGGCTCTTACCTGGAAAGCCAGGATGGAACGCCCTTCGACTCGCTCTATCCGGCCACCGGTGAAGTGATCGCCCGTATCAAGACCGCCGATGACAGCGTGATAGAAGCGGCTATCCGCACCGCCAAGGACGGCCAGAAGATCTGGGCGGCAACACCGCCTGCGGAGCGCGGCCGTGTCCTGCGCCGGGCCGCGGAAATCCTGCGCGAGAAGAACCGCGAGCTGTCGGTGCTGGAAACGCTCGACACCGGCAAGCCCTTGCAGGAGACGCTGATTGCCGACGCCGCTTCGGGTGCGGACTGCCTGGAATATTACGGCGGTCTGGCCGCGACGCTTACGGGAGAACACATCGATCTCGGTGACTCCTTCGCCTATACGAAGCGCGAGCCGCTGGGCATCTGTTTCGGCATCGGCGCCTGGAACTATCCGATCCAGATCGCCTGCTGGAAAGCGGCGCCCGCACTCGTCTGCGGCAATGCCATGATCTTCAAACCCTCCGAGGTAACGCCGCTCAGCGCGCTGAAGCTCGCCGAGGCCCTGAGCGAGGCCGGCCTGCCGGACGGTGTCTTCAACGTTATTCAGGGGTTCGGCGATGTGGGGGCGAGGATGGTGGCGCATCCCGATATCGCCAAGATATCCCTGACCGGGTCCGTGCCGACAGGCGCGAAGGTTGCGGCCCTCGCGGGCGAACACCTGAAGAAAACGACCCTGGAACTGGGCGGCAAGTCACCCCTGATCATCTTCCAGGATGCGGACATCGAAAACGCGGTGTCGGCGGCGATCAACGCCAATTTCTATTCCACCGGCCAGATCTGTTCCAACGGCACCAGGGTCTTCGTCCACGCGGATATCAAGGAACAATTCGTTGCCCGCCTTGCTGAGCGCACGCAGGAGGCAGTGTTGGGCGATCCGCTGGACGAGGCCACCAATATCGGGCCGCTCGTCTCCAGGCAGCAGCTGGAGAAGGTTCTGCACTACATGCAGGTCGGGCAGGAAGATGGCGCCCGGCTGGTCTGCGGCGGCAGTGCGGCGGAAGTGGCAAGTTTCCCGGACGGATATTTCGTACAGCCGACCGTCTTCGCCGACGTGAAGGACGACATGCGCATCGCCCGCGAGGAAATCTTCGGTCCGGTGCTCAGCGTGCTCGACTTCACCGATGAGGACGATGTGATCGCGCGGGCCAACGATACGGAATTCGGTCTGGCCGCCGGTGTCTTCACCAGGGACATCCAACGTGCGCACCGGGTGGTCGACAAGCTTCAGGCGGGCACCTGCTGGATCAACACCTACAACCTGACCCCGATCGAGATGCCCTTCGGTGGCTACAAGAAATCCGGCATCGGCCGGGAGAACGGCCACGCTGCTATTGCCTACTACAGTCAGGTGAAAAGCGTTTATGTGGAAATGGGTGGCGTGGAAGCGGCGTTCTAGATCTCTGTGCCATCCCGGCCCTGAGCCGGACTTGCACCGGCCGCTTTCCGGCCCCGGCTTTTGGCCGGGGCGACGACGGCAAACACCGTGATCACTTCGTCAGGATCAGCTTGCCCTGTTTGGTGATCGACAGCCGGTAGGTTTCATCATTGTGATGAATGTGAATCTGCCGGCCCCTGCCGAACAATTCCCGGGAATCGAAATCCGTCTTGGCTTCCCTGGACGGTGCGCCGGCGAGAACCGTCCGGGACGGACCTGAGATACTGAGGGACAGGCGGCGCTTCTGGCTGTTGGCTGTCGGTGTCATGCGCGCAATCGCTCCTTGGCTTTCATTTTGCTCACCGTCTTACCCACTCTACGGGGCTCATCCGGCATGCGGTTCGGCAGAGAAATTTAAAGGTGAGTTAAAAACTCAACTTTATACTTGACACTCATACTCAAGTTTTCCTATCAAGGCAATGCCTGATCGAAACGGAACTGGAAATCGCGTCCTCCGGTTTTGATTGAGACAGGGCCTCTGAGCGATCGGGGGCAGCAAATGCCAGGCAAGCCAACCGCCCTCTCCTCTCCCTCAGCGGCCAGCCAGCCAGGCACTTTCCCCTCTCCCCCGACAACAGAAACAAACGACCACGGCACAAAAAAAGCGCCAACCGGGTGGTGGCGCTTTGAAATTCGTGTGAACCTTTTTGGAAGGTCTTATGCGTTCGCAGCAAGCGGCGGTTTGGCCACGTCGATCTTGAGCAGGTCACGCATGCCGAAACGGTCTTCGGACAGATCGGCGATCGACTTGGTGTCGAGCACTTCCATGAAGGCTTCCAGAGCTTCGTGAAGCAGGCCGTTGAAACCGCAGGAAACGATCAGCGGGCAGTCCTTGCGGCCGGAATCGAAACATTCCGCCAAGAGGAAGCTTTCCTCCGCGGCCCGCACCACTTCACCGACGGTGATCTGTTCAGCCGGACGAGCCAGCATAACGCCGCCGTTACGGCCACGAATAGTCCTGATCAGATTGGAATCGACCAGAACCTTCATGATTTTGAACAGATGTGTCTCCGACATGTCGAAGCTGGCCGCGATGTCCGCGACCTTGCTTGGCTTGTCCGGGTTGACCGCACAATACATGAGTGCGCGCACGGCATAGTTGGTCTGTTGTGTCAAACGCATCTCGTAGATATGAGGTGCCCGGCACGAAAGGTCAATGCTAAAAATTGAATGTTGGAGACCACTTTAAAAAAGCTGAACTAATTCAGCCTCTTGACCACTAATTCGTGAAGATATCCGGTCCCCGGCACGCTGCCGGCCAGTATACGTACTATTGCCTGTTTTCGTCAGAATCGGAAATGGCGGGCAGATTGTCTTTCAGAAAAACATCGATGCCGATGCGTTCCTGCCCGTCGATGATCTCCGCGCCGTCGCACAGGGCCTTGAGCACGCGGATGGCGCTGCGGATTTCATGGCCGGGATCCTGGGCGATCACCGCATCGAGTACCCCGTCCCGCAAGGCATCGCGCGTATAAGGGGTCAGTTCGTGGCCGACGAACACCACCTCCTGCGCGCGGCCGGTCTCCTGGAGAGCCGAGATCGTTCCCCTGTTGCCCGCACCGATATTGTAGAGGCCGGCCAGATCCGGATAATCTTGCAGCAGTCCGCGCACCAGGTCCGCGTTGCGGGCGTTGTCGTCGCGGCCTTCGCGGACCTTGAGCAATTGCAGATGCGGGAAGTCCGCCTCGATCACCTCCCTGCAGCCGGCGAACCGCTCGGCATGATCGCGCAGCCCGAGAGAGCCGGCAATCAGAGCGACCTTCGCCGGCTCCTTTGGAAGGAACCGCCCCAGCAGCCGGCCCGCCGTGCGCCCCGCCGCCATGTTGTCGATGCCGACGAAATGCTGGCGGGTGGAAGACGGATGATCGGAAACCAGTGTCACCACCGGCACGCCGCGATCCTGGAGGCGGTCGATGGCGGCCCGGACTTCCGGAAAGGCCGGTGCGACCACCGCCACGCCGTCGCAGATCGCCCGCTCGATGATAGCGAGCGTCCCGGCAACCCGGTGACCGTCGAATGCATCGATCGGCTCGACATGAACATGCATGCGCTCGCCGCTCATGGTTTCCGCATGCGACAGCGCCTCACGGGTGAGATCCTCCATGAAGGCGTTCGGACCGTTGGGAAGAAGAAAATGGAACCGGTAGAGGCGCTTCTTGGCAAGGCCCGCGGCGAAGACGTCAGGCTTGTAGTTCAGGGTCTCGGCCGCCCGCTTCACCTTTTCAATGGTGTTGTTGCGCACGCCCGGACGCCCGTTCAGCACCCGGTCGACCGTCGCAAGGCTCACCCCAGCCGCCTCGGCAACATCGTGTATCGTCACTCGCCGCATTCAGTCCCCCGATTTTGGCAGGAGTATAGTCATGAATGAGGTGCGGTCATCAAAAAATGCTGCAGTGCGTGCAGCCCGTTCCGTCAGGCGTTCATACAACCTGTCCGGCGGCATGACCGGAGGACCACGCCCACTGGAAATTGAAGCCGCCGAGATGGCCGGTGACGTCGACGGTCTCGCCGATGAAATAGAGCCCCGGCAGCTTCGAACTCTCCATCGTCTTTGACGACAGCTCCTTTGTATCGACGCCGCCGAGCGTGACTTCCGCCGTGCGATAGCCTTCCGTCCCGACAGGCGTAAGCTGCCAGTTGTTCACCTGGTCCGCTGTCCGGCGCAACACCTTGTCGGACTGATCCGCCAACCGGCCCTTGAGCTGGAAAGCGTTTGCAAGCTCTTCCACAAGGCGGTTCGGCAGCAAGGTCCCAAGCGCGGTTTTCAGATCCTGTTTCGGGCTCCTCTGGCGGGCAGCGCGCAGCGTTTCGAAGACATCCGATTGCGGAGCCAGGTTGACCGAAACCGGTTTGCCCTCCTCCCAATAAGATGAAATCTGCAGGATCGACGGACCCGAGAGCCCCCGGTGCGTGAAGAGCAACCCTTCGCGAAAGCGCGTCTTTTGAAAAGAGACAATGGCGTCCAGCGACACCCCTGCAAGACGGCTGCAGAGATCCTTGTTGGCGTCGGAGAACGTCAGTGGCACAAGCGCGGCGCGCGGCGCGATCACGTTCAGGCCGAACTGCCTTGCAAGATCATAACCGAAGCCGGTGGCGCCCATCTTCGGGATGGACGGACCGCCGGTCGCCACCACCAGCGAGGAGGCCCGAAGCGGCCCCTTCGACGTTGACACGGAGAACCGCTCATCAGGCTTTTCGACCGCCTTGATTTCCGTTTCCAGCTGCAGGGTGCCGCCTGCGGCTTCCAGCTCGGACAGCAGCATGCGGATGATGTCCCTGGCGCTGTCGTCGCAGAAAAGCTGACCGAGGGTTTTCTCATGCCAGGCGATGCGGTGTTTTTCCACCAACGCCAGAAAATCATGCTGGGTGTAGCGCTTCAGCGCCGAAACGCAGAAGCGCGGGTTCTGCGACAGGAAATTCGCCGGAGAACAGTTCAGGTTGGTGAAATTGCATCGGCCGCCGCCGGAAATACGGATTTTCTCCGCCGGCTTGGAGGCATGGTCGATGACCAGCACCTTGCGGCCCCGCTTGGCCGCCTCAATGGCACACATCAGCCCGGCCGCGCCGCCACCGAGAATGAGAACATCCAGATCACGCATGGCGGGCTTATACACGGGGTTGAGAGATGTGGGTAAAGGAAGTTTAGGCAATGCATAAATACCTTCCCCATCCGTCATCCCAGATCTGCGTGCAGCATTGCTGCACTTGTCCGGGATGACGTCAGGCGGTGGGCGGTGGTTCCCAAAAACAAAACCGGCGGCTCTTTCGAACCGCCGGCTTCACAAGCACATTCTTCAGTTGAAGAAATTACTTCATTTCCATGATGACTTCGTAGCCGTCGGAGCCGACTTCCCACAGGGCGTAGGTGCCCGGAACGTCGCCGTTGGCGTCGAAGTTGTGGTCGCCTGCCGCGCCCTTGTAGTCGATGGCGGTACCGGCTGCGATCAGTTCCTTGGCCTTCTTCCACTCACCCGGACGGATGGCTTCGCCAGTGCCGTTGGAAACTTCCAGCATGGCAGCTGCAACGCCTTCCTTCTTGCCACCGGCTTTTTCAAGAGCCAGCGCCATCAGGAAAGCTGCATCGTAGGAGGTGGTTGCGAAGATCGCATCCGGGTCACCGCCGACGCCCTTGAAGGCTTCGTTGAACATGTCCAGCGACTCGGACTTCTCGCCAACCGGGGAAGACGCCACGAAGCTGGCGAGGTTCTCAGCGCCGAGTTCGTTGATGACCGCGTCGGATTTCATGCCGTCGCCGCCAACGAACTTTTCGAAGAAGCCGTTTTCGAGAGCCTGGCGCAGGATGGTCAGGCCGGTGCCGTCGCCATAGTCGAAGATGACCAGGGTGTCGGCGCCGCCCTTGGCGAGTTCGGCAAGGTTGGACCGGTAGGACGCCTTGCCTTCCTCGTGCGCGGCGAACTGGGTGATTTCACCGCCCAGCGCGTCGGCATATTCAGCCTTGAAGGCATTGGCGAGACCGGTGCCGTAGTCGTTGTTGAGGTAGGCGACGGCGACCTTGCCGTAACCCTGTTCCTTCAACGTGCGAGCCAGGGCACGGCCCTGATAATCGTCGGAAGGAACAGTACGGAACACGGTGCCGTTGTCGTCCAGTCCGGTGATTTCCGGCGACGTGCCGGACGGCGTAATCATGACGATACCTGCCGGGATGGTCACGGAACCGGCGGCAGCCAGAACAGCCCCCGAGCAATGCGGGCCGACGATGCCGGAGACACCTTCAATGTTCACGGCCTTGGTGGCGGCATCCGTGCCGTTCTGCGGGTTGCAGGCACTGTCGCCGAGCACGCCGACGAGCTTTTCGCCATCGCCGATGCCGCCCTGCTCATTGACCTGCTGGACAGCGAGTTGTGCCGCGTCAACCATGGCCGGCGCCATGGCGGCGATCGGACCGGAAACGCCGCCCAGAAGACCGATCTTCACATCGGCCTGCGCGGGAACGGACGCCAGGGCTGTTGCGGCCATCAAACCGGCAGCGAGCGCGAGAATCTTGGTTTTCATAAGTCTACCTCCTCATAAATCCGGTCTTTGCCGGAACTTTGGATTTCCGAGCCTCACATTCATAAGTCAAATGTGCGGCCTGTGGAACGGGCCTAACTGTGGTCCGCACCCGATTTCGGGGTCCGCCGGCTTCCTCTGAGATCCCCCCTGAGGGGCTCGGGAAGCAGTCCTTCCGGCCTGAACCGCAGGACAAGCTGCAGCATGAGGCCGATCAGGAACAGGCGGATGTATTTTGCCTGGATCGCATATTCATGCGGAAGGCGGTCCGTTGCAATCTCTGAAACGGACCAGATGATCCAGACAACCGCGGCACCGAGTATCGCGCCCCGGTTGTTTCCGGACCCACCCAGGATAAGCATGATCCAGACCAGGAAGGTCGCCACCATCGGATCGATGGCTTCCGGCGTTATGGAGCGGTTGAAATGGGCAAAGAGCGCACCGCCCAGACCCATCAGCGCCGCACCGAAGATGAAGGCCTCCAGACGGCGGAACTCGACGTCCTTGCCCATCGCCTTGGCGGCATCCTCGTTGTCACGGATCGCGCGCATCATCCGGCCCCAGGGCGCGTTGAACTGACGCTCCACCAGGACATAGGCGACGATCAGCACGGCCAGCACGATGACGAGATAGGCGATCTGCGATTCCGTGTAGCCGATATCGCCCGCCGGGCGCGGTATGCCGTTAATGCCGCGGGCGCCGTTGGTCAGCACTTCCTCGGACTTGATCACCAGGCGAATGATCTCCGCAACGCCGATGGAGGCAATCGCCAGATAGTCGGAGCGGAACCTCAGGCATATCTTGCCGATAGGCCAGGCGACCAGGGCCGCCGCCAGCATCGCGCCGATCCAGCCGAAGACGAAATGCAGATCGAACCCGCCGAGCCTGCCGTCGTCTGCCGGCGTGGACAGAACGGCGGAGGTATAGGCGCCGACCGCGAAGAAGCCTGCGATGCCCGCATTGAAAAGCCCGGCGAAGCCCCACTGGATGTTGAGACCAAGCGCAAGCAGCGCATAGATGGCGATGAAAATCGCCGTGAAGAGGGCGTAGTTTACAAGACCCAGGAATTCCATGTCCGCGCCCCCTTACAATACCTTGCCCTTGAGCAGCCCGGTCGGGCGCACAAGCAGCATGAACAGCAATATGGCGAACGCCATGGCGGCCTTGTATTCACTCGGGATCACCAGCACCGACAGCTCTTCGGCAATGCCGACGATCAACCCTCCCAGGACGGCGCCTTCCACCCGGCCGACACCGCCGAGAATGGCTGCGGCGAACATCGGCAGCAGCATGTGCCAGCCCATCATCGACTTGATTTCCGTGTTGTAGCCAAGGAAGAAACCGGAGGCGGCGCACAACCCGCCGGCGATGACCCAGGTCAACATCACGACCTTCTTGTTGTCGATGCCCGACAGCAGCGCCAGGTTGGGGTTGTCGGACATGGCGCGCATCGCCTTGCCCCATTTGGACCTTGTCAGGAAGAGCTGCAGGGCGCCGACCAGCACGATCAGGGCGACGACCGTATAAAGCTCACGGTCACGAATGCGCAGACCGAAATAGTCTTCCGGGCGGACAATGCCGCGCGAATAGGTTTCGGTGTCCACGCCCCATACGACCTGAACGACGGACCGCAGCATGAGCGCGATGCCGAGCGACGCCATGACGGTGACGATCTTCGGCCTCTCCCGCAGATGCTCGTAAAACACCTTGTCGATGCCGACCGCTACCGCAGCGGTCACCAGGATCGCGATGGGCAGGGCCGCCAGCGGCGGTATTCCCACGCCGGTAACGCAGGCCAGCGCGACAAAGGCGCCGAAGGTCGCCAGGTCGCCATGGGCCAGATGCGCATAGCGCAGGATCGCAAAAATCAGCGTGATGCCGACCGCGCCGAGCGCATAGATGGACCCGAGCACAATGCCGGGAATGACATAGAAATTCAGAAGTTCGATGAGATCCATGCCGCTCAGCCCCCCAGAAACATTTCGGCGACCTCACGGTCGGCAAGGAGATCGGCGCCCGAGCCTTCGTGCCGGTTCCGGCCCGCGGCCAGAACATAGCCACGGTCGGCAAAGGCGAGCGCCTGTTTGGCATGCTGCTCCACCAGAAGAATGGCAACGCCCGTGTCGCGCACATCCCGGCAGATCTGGAAAATCTGCTCCATGTATTTGGGAGACAGCCCGGCGGTCGGCTCGTCCAGCAACAGGAGCTTGGGATCCAGCATCAGGGCGCGGCCCATGGCCACCATCTGGCGCTGACCACCCGAAAGGCTGCCGGCCGGCGTGCGGCGGCGCTCCTTCAGGTCGGGAAACAGCGTGTAGATGCGGTCATAGGCAGCGGACAGATCGCCTTTTCTCAGGAAACCGCCCATCTCCAGATTTTCGTGGATCGACATTTCCCGGAAGATGTTGTCGACCTGCGGCACATAGCAGATGCCCCTCTGGACGATGCGGTTCGGAGCCCAGCGGGTGATATCGTCGCCATCAAACAGCATCTTGCCGCCGCGGATCGTCAGCAGACCGAAGACCGACTTCATGGCTGTCGACTTTCCGGCCCCGTTCGGGCCGACGATGGCGACAATCTCATCCACATCCACATGCAGGGACACATCGATCAGGATGTCCGCATCACCGTAGCCGCCGGTGAGGCTTTCCATCGAGAGAAGCGCCGTCATGCCGCGTCTCCCGTAGTTTCGCCCAGATAGGCTTCCAGCACCTGCGGATTAGAGCGCACGGTCTGAAAATCGCCTTCGATCAACACCCGACCCTCGGCCATGCAGATGACCGGAGCGCAGAGCTTCTCGATCATCTCCATGTCATGTTCGATAAGGATGAAGGTATAGCCGCGATCCCGATTGAGGATCTCGATCTTGGTTTCCAGCTTGCGCAGCAGTGTCCGGTTGACGCCCGCGGCCGGTTCATCGAGCAGCACCAGCTTCGCATCGGTCATCATGGTGCGGCCGAGTTCTAGAAGCTTCTTCTGCCCGCCCGACAGGTTGCCCGCAGGTTCGTGCGCGACATGGGTCAGCTCAAGAAACTCCAGCGTTTCATAGGCCTGTCGCTCGACATCGCGCTCCGCCGAGCTGACCTTGCGCCAGGCGAACCAGTTGGAGAACAGGCTTTCGCCGGGCTGCGACGGCGGAACCATCATCAGATTTTCCAGCGCCGTGAGCTTGTGAAATTCATGCGGTATCTGAAAGGTACGTACCAGGCCCTTGTGGAACAGCTGGTGGCTTGCCAATCCGGTGACATCCTCACCCATGAACCGGATGCTGCCGCTGCTCGGGTGGAACGCACCCGCGATCAGATTGAACAGCGTGGTCTTTCCGGCCCCGTTGGGCCCGATCAGCCCGGTGATGCTGCCTTCTTCGACACGAAACGAGCAACCGTTTACAGCCCGGAACTTTCCGAAATCCATTACGAGCTGATCAAGCTCAAGCATTCAGTCTCCTCGCCGCCCCCCGATAGCGGTCTTTCTTATAACCTTTGGCCACGAATGCCTGTTTTCAGGCTTGGCGGAGCGGACACAGTCTTGTCCACACCGGCGCGGCATCAAGACCTTCTAACTCCATTGACAGCGCAATCAACTCAAAATCACCGGGTTCAACAGCAGAAAGAGCAGGATTTTCCAGAATCGGCAAATCACGGGAACGGGCAATCCTGTGTCCAGGTGGATTTGCAGAGCTATGCGGGTCGATAGAGTCAGTTTCACCCGGGCACACCGCACGCATCATCTGCCTCCGCGACATTGTTTTGACAGGCATACAGCGGGTCTCATGTACTCACTTAGCAACAATGAACCCAATGACCGTTCCTGGCCGTTCCGGTGGACAGCCGCTTATTTCAGTTGCCTTCGCGACGAAAGGGAAGCAGTTTAGGCGCAAGTAAAACCTGAGTTCGATACTGTTATTTTTTACAATAAGCAGCATTTTCTCTCAACGACTACCGATTATGGTAACCTCTTTTCTTTCCTTATGGTTTTTCTCAATTGATATCGGATTGAGATTTTACGATATTGCCCCCGAGGGAACCAGGACGTTTGGGGCAGGCAGAAAACCAGCCGGATATCGCTTCGGCAACACATAAATCGTGGAGGAGAAACTGCCGGACAATTCTGATCTTTCCGGAGACACGTGCCTTGAACCGGAAGAGAACCGCGCAGCGCTGTTTAACGGTATCGCCGAAGGCAAGATCGACCCGGACCTCATAGCGACGATTTACGACCGGCTCGACACTGCCGTCTGGATCTTCGATTTCGACAGGAAGCGGTTTCTCTGGGCGAACCGCAAGGCCCTGGAAATTACCGAGGCCGTCAGTCTTGAAGAACTCCGTTCCCGCGATCTGGCCACCGACATGTCTCCTGCCGTCGAGGAACGACTGCGGCAATATCAGCAGGATTTTTGCCGGCACGATGTGAGCTTTTCCGAAATCTGGACGCTGTATCCCCGGGGCAAACCGAAGGTCCTGCAGCTGAACATGAGCGGGATCAGGCTGATCGACGGTCGCATGGCTCTTCTTTGCGAAGCGCGCGACCATCACGAACAGCAACCGGAGACCCTCAGAAGCGCCGAAGCCCTGATGCATACCACCGTCATGATTTCACTGTTCTCGACGGACGGTACGCCTCTCTACAGAAACACCGCCGCGCGAGCCGCGTGCCAGTCACTCGGCACGCCGTTTCACCGTCATTTCGTCGAATCCCGGGATGCGCTGGAATTCCTGGAACTTGTCGAGCGGAACCGGACTTCGGGACGGGTCACCAGGGTCAGGACAAGCGCCGGCCCGCGCTGGCACGAAGTGACGATCCGTGCCTGCCAGGATGCGGTGTCCGGCCAGCCGGCTTATCTGGTCAGTGAAATCGATGTCACCGAACTGCACGAAACCAAGGAACGGGCGCAGTATCTGGCAAGTCATGACACACTGACGGGTCTGTCCAACCGGACTTATTTGCAGGAACGGCTCGCTCAGGTCCTGCAGACGGCAACGGACAGGGGTTTGACGGCGACACTTTATCTGGTCGACCTTGATGACTTCAAGATGGTCAATGATTCCCTCGGCCATGCCGCCGGGGACAGCCTGCTGCAACTTGTTGCGGAAAAGCTGAAGCAGCTGGCGGAGCCGGACGACATCGTGGCACGGCTGGGCGGCGACGAGTTTCTCATCTGCCATCTCGAAAAACCCGGCCCCAGGGGGCCGGACTGGTTTGGCCGGCAACTTCTGCAGGCCTTCTCGAAACCCCAGCTGATCGACGGCAAGCCGAGGCGCGTCGGTCTCAGCATCGGCTATACGCAATATCCTGAGGATGGTGTCAGCATCGACGACCTGATGCGGCACGCCGACCTGGCGCTCTATCAGGCCAAGACGGACCCGGTGGACAAATGCGTCCGGTTTCACCCGCAGATGCGGCACCTGCGCGACGAGCATCTGGCGATCAAGAAGGATCTTGAACGTGCGATCCAGGTGAATGAATTCATATTGGAATATCAACCGATCGCATGCACCCTGAACGACCGGGTGATTTCCGCCGAGGCCCTGGTCCGCTGGCATCATCCCGAGAAGGGTCTCATCTACCCCGATGACTTTATAAAGATCGCGGAGGAAACCGGTCTCATCAACCAGATCGGCCTTTGGGTCAGCCGCCATGTTGCGCAAATGCAGGCGCGGCTCGCGCAGTTGAACTACGACATACCGCTTTCACTCAATGTGTCGCCGAAACAGCTCTCCGATGCGCATTTCGTGGCCCACATGCAGGCCTTGCCACGGGAAACCGGCTGCAATCCCGAAAAGATATCCCTGGAACTGACGGAGAGCGTTCTCCTTGGCGACATTCCCAATGCGTCCGAAACCCTTTCCCAGCTGAAAAGCACCGGCTACCGGATCGTTATCGATGATTTCGGCGCCGGCTATTCCAATCTGGCCTATCTCCATAACTATCCGATCGACGGGATCAAGATCGACCGGATGTTCATGACCGACATCGCTTCTGGCGGGGCCATCGTGAAGCTGATCCTCTCCCTGGCCAATGCCCTCGGTGCGGAAGTCATCGCCGAAGGCGTCGAGACGGTGGAACAGCGGGCATGGCTGCTGGAAAACGGTTGCCACCGGTTCCAGGGCTTTCTCTACTCGAAACCCGTTCCCGAGGAGCGACTGCTGTCGATGCTGGAAACACAGATGCACATCGCGTCTATGTGACCTTGGCCCTGGTTTTGAATTCCGGCCGGTCCCAGCTTTGCGTATCGAGAATGCCGGCAAGGATCGCCACCGCGTCGAGAATGTCCTGATGCGACAGATAGAGCGGTGTGAAGCCGAACCGCATCACGTCGGGTGCGCGAAAATCACCGATCACGCCCCTTGCAATCAGCGCCTGCATCACCGCATAGCCTTCCTCGAAGCGGAACGATACCTGGCTGCCCCGGTCCTCCGGGTTGCGGGGGCTTGCCAGATCAAGCTGCGGGCATTTGGCCTCGACCTCCGCGATGAACAACTCGCTCAGTGAAATCGACTTCCGGCGGATATCGGCCATGTCGACATCCTCGAAGACATCGAGCGCGGCATAAAGACCGGACAGCGACAGGACCGCGGGTGTTCCCACCGTCATCCGGCCGATGCCGGAGACCGGCCGGTAATCGAGGTCGAATGCGAAGGGCGCCGCATGGCCCATCCACCCGGTCAGCGGCGAGGTCACCTTGTCCAGATGCTCCGGCGAGACATAGAGAAACGCCGGCGCGCCGGGGCCGCCATTGAGATATTTGTAGCCGCAGCCGACGGCAAAATCCGCCTTCGCGCCTGCAAGGTCGACCGGCAAGGCCCCAGCTGAATGCGCCAGATCCCAGATGGCAAGCGCCCCGGCGGCATGCGCCGTCCGGGTCAGGTCCTCCATGTCGTGAAGACGGCCCGTGCGGTAATCGACCTGGGTCAGCATAAGAACGGCCACATCGTCAGTGATTGCCGCCTTGACCTCTTCCGGTGCGACCACCTTCAGCTCATAGCCCCTCGCCAGGAGATCCTTCAGCCCGGAGGCGACATAAAGGTCGGTCGGGAAGTTTCCGGTGTCCGACAGAATGACCCTGCGGTCCGGACGCAGGGACAACGCCGCCGACAGGACCTTGAAGACATTGACCGAGGTGCTGTCGCAGGCGATGCACGTGCCGGCAGGTGCACCTATCAGCCGACCGATGCGATCGCCGGTGCGGGCCGGCAGGTCCAGCCAGCCGTGGGTGTTCCAGGCGGTGATCAGGCTTTCACCCCACTCCTGCGTCACCACTTCGGTAAGGCGCGCCGGCACATGACGCGGCAACACACCGAGGGAATTTCCATCCAGATAGATGATCCCCTCCGGGATCAGGAAGGCGTCTTTTCTGGACTTCAGAACGTCCTGCATGTCGGATGGGTGCTGCGCGGTCATCGGATACTCTTGATGCTTGGTCGATCCTTAACGGGAGCGGCAAGCTATCAAAGCGCCTTTTCGCAAACAACAGTTTCAGTGAGGATTTGTTCCTGCCTGGGCGAACTTCGGAAAGATGTGTTTCGGGCGATGTCGCAAACAACACAAAATTGCCCGTTTGAACGCCTGTCCACAAAGGGCTATCTGTTACCTTGAAAAGAATGCTGGCAAGGTCAGCTTGGAACAGACAGGCAGTGCGGTTCGGATGTTCATCAGCGTCTTCGATATTTTCAAGGTCGGCATAGGCCCCTCAAGCTCCCATACGGTCGGGCCAATGGTCGCGGTGCACCGCTATCTGGACCGGGTCCGCGGCCTTTCAGGTGCGGAAGCAAAGGCGGCGCGGTTGACCGTCACCCTGCACGGTTCGCTTGCCTTCACCGGAAAAGGCCATGCAACAGACAAGGCCGTCTGCCTGGGACTTCTGGGTGCGAGGCCGGACAGTCTCGATCCCGACCAGGTCGATCCCATGCTCGACACCCTGAGTTCGGAAAAACGGCTGCGGATTCCCGGCCTGCCAGAACTGGATTTCATTCCCGAGCGGGACGTGATTTTCGATTACGGTCCTTCCCTGCCCCTGCATGCCAACGGCATGACCTTTGAACTGCTCGATGCGTCCGGCACTCCTATCGACAGCTTCGTCTATTATTCGATCGGCGGCGGTTTCGTGGTCAGCGAGGCCGAGCTCACAAAAACCACCAACGAGCCGATCACCGAGCTTGCCCGGCAGGACGTGCCCTTTCCCTTCGCCTCCGCCAGCCAGATGCTGGCCATGGGCAAGGAATCGGAGCTTTCCATCGCCGAGATGAAACTGCGGAACGAATGTGTGACCCAGCCCCTGGAAGACGTGGAAGCGGGCATCGACAAGCTCTGGTCGGCGATGGATGCCTGCATCAACCGCGGCATCACCCAGACCGGCCAGCTGCCGGGCGGGTTGAAGGTCAAACGCCGCGCTGCGGACATCTACCAGCAGCTCATCCACGAAGGCCGCGGCAATCCGCGCTTCGAGCATAATGTGGTCGACTGGCTTGGCGTCTACGCCATGGCCGTCAACGAGGAAAACGCGGCAGGGGGCCGGGTCGTGACCGCGCCGACCAACGGAGCGGCCGGGGTCATCCCGGCGGTGACCCGCTATTATCTCGACCATTGCAGAGATGCCGATCAGGCCGGCATCCGCACCTTCCTGCTGACCGCCGCCGCGGTCGGCGGCATCATCAAGGCGAATGCATCGATCTCGGGCGCGGAAGTCGGCTGTCAGGGCGAGGTCGGCTCAGCGTCGGCCATGGCGGCGGCCGGGCTTTGCGCCGCCCTCGGCGGCACAAACGAGCAGATCGAAAACGCAGCCGAGATCGCCCTGGAACATCATCTCGGCATGACCTGCGATCCGATCGGCGGCCTCGTTCAGGTGCCCTGTATCGAACGCAACGCCCTTGGCGCGGTGAAGGCCGTGACCGCCGCCTCGCTGGCGCTGCGCGGCAACGGCTCTCATTTCGTGCCGCTGGACGGTTGCATCGAGACCATGCGCCAGACGGGCATGGACATGATGGAGCAGTATAAGGAGACCTCAAAGGGCGGTCTGGCAGTGAATGTCGTCGAGTGCTGAAAACGCTCCGGCGTCGTAACCCGGCCACTTGCGCACGGCAAGACCGATTGACTTGACGGCGGCAGTGGGCGGGCCTCCGATCACCTGAAGGCTCCCCCGTAAGAAGATCAGATCTGCTGAAGTCGCGTCTTGTGAGCGTGGGCGATGTGCCGCCGAGCGGCGGTTTCGGCTGCCGCGCTGTCGCCCTTGCCGATCGCATCGACAATCGCCGCATGTTCCTCGACCGCCGTCTCGCGGCGCTCGGGTGTATCCAGCGTCGTGCCGGCCATGAGGATCAGCGACAGGCGCAGATGGTCGATCTGGTCGACAAGATAGCGGTTGTGCGAGGCAAGGCAGAGGCGACGGTGGAACTCCCGGTTGGAGCGCACCAGGCTGTCCTTGTCGGCAATGCGCCGGCGGTCCGCGGTCACCAGATCCTGCAGAATTTCGATTTCCGGCTCGGAGGCGTGTTTGGCGGCAAGACCGGCAGCGGTGCCCTCCAGCACTTCGCGCATGAAATAGACTTCGTTGATCTGACCGTGATCCAATGTCGGAATGACCATACCGCGATTGGGCTCGTGAACGGCAAGCCCCTGCGCTTCCAGGCGCTTCAATCCCTCGCGGATCGGCGTTCTGGAAACACCGAACTCCTCCGCCAGATCCGCCTCGCGCAAGCGGTCACCGGGTTTCAGCACCCGCTCCTCGATAAGCCCGATCAGCCGCCGGTAGATTTCAGATCCGTTCATAGGATCTGGTTAGCGGCTGCACGGGTTTTGCGCAAGAGTGGCGGGAAGGTCTGGACCGGGTATGGATCTTTGTTGGTTTATCTATTTAGCGGGTAACCCCACCCATTACTCTTCTCTGCGCAGGTGGACCCCCACCCCTAACCCCTCCCCACAAGAGGGAGGGGGACTTGGCAGCGGCGCTTGGATGGGTTCGATGGCAGAACTTTTTTGAAAGACAAAGGCTGTGAAGGAGGCACAGCGGAATTCCCCTCCCCCTTGTGGGGAGGGGTTAGGGGTGGGGGTGCACCTGCGTATCTAATGCCAAACCAACTCTAATGCAGCCGCACGCCCTGACGCTTCAGTTCCGCCTGCAACAGCTGAATATCCATCGCCTCCAGATCCAGTCCATGTTTGACCGACAGCGCGGCGGCTACCCCTGCACCCTGGCCGGTCACCGTGCAGCACATCATGTTGCGGGTGGCGGCGTGGCTGACCTTGTCGCCGCCGGTGGCGCGGCCGGCGACGAGCAGGTTCTTGACTCCTTTCGGCAGCATCGTGCGGTAGGGGAGCTGGAAGTAGCGGCCTGTTGTCGGCAGGATCAGGATGCCGTAGCCGTCGATGAATTCCGGAAAGATGCCGACACTGTCCTCGAAGCGGCCCTCGCCGCGGACATCTTCGCCCATCATGTCATAGGCAGCAAAGATCTTGCGGGTGTCGCGGATGCCGATGGTCATGCCGAAATTGCGGAGCTTGGCCGTATCGCAGCCTGGCTGAAAGCGTTTCAGAGCTTCCACGGCCAGCATTGCCTGACGGCGGCCCTCGATCTCGTTCTTCGTCATGGACCCGGGATCGGTGCCGTCGCATTCGGGCAGATGCACCAGGTTGAGATAGGTGAGATCGCCGCTGTCATAGACCGCGCCCCAGGTTCCGGAGATCGTTTGCAGGGCCGCCGGGATCATGCCGGCCTGCATGGCCTGTTCGAACGGCTTGCGCAGGAAGGGCGAGAACATCGTGTCTTCCTTGCCGGTGGTTTCCACCGACCACTCGCCGCTTTCCCAGTCCTTGTAGGTCTGTGGGTCCGCCTTGACGGCCTCGATAAACTTGCGCTTGTCGACACCGGTCATGGAGAACATGACGGACGCCGCCTGCATCTCTTCTACCGGGGTCTTTTTCGTCCTTGCACCCGCCCGGAAGGCCACGTCGGCATCGCCGGTGGCATCGATCACCTTGCGCGCCAGGATCGCCTCGCGGCCCGCCTTGCTTTCGGTAATGATGCCGCGGATTTCGTTACCTTCCATGATGGGGGCCGCGAAGGCCCGGTGCAGCATGGGATGAATTCCGGCTTCTTCCACCAGAGTGTCGGCGACCAGCTTGAAGCCCTCTGCGTCGATTGCGTGGCTGTCGGATTGTGGTTCCGGCGTAGCTGCGCCCGCTTCCCGTGCCCGGTCCTCGAACTCGCGGCCGACGCCTTCCGTATCGATGGTCTTTTCGTGCCGATACCAGGCGAAGCCTTCGACCCCGACTGCGGTGATATTGCCACCGAAACAGCCGAACCGCTCGACCAGCGTCACCTCGACACCGGCCCGCGCCGCGCCAAGGGCAGCCGCCAGACCGCCCGGCCCGGATCCGACCACAAGCACGTCGGTTTCATGGATGACATCGATCTCGCGCGCGGGCTCAAGAATTCTCTTCACGCTTCCTCCGGAAAGTTGGACTGAATCACCCGGTCAGTTGCCCGGCGTATATAGCTTGCCGCCAACCACCGGACGGCTCACGCCGGTGGTCTCGGGGAAAGTTGTCGGCAATCCGGCCTTTAGCCGCGCGCCCAGAAACGCCATCGCCTGTGCTTCAAGCGTATCGCCGTCGATTTTGAGGGCATCGGCCGAAACGACCTCTCCGGAAAGACGGTCCGCCAGCGCCCGCATCAGCACCGGATTGTGCCGCCCGCCGCCGCAGACCAGCCAGAGCCCGGGCTTGTCCGGCAGAAGCTGCTCGGCCTTGGCGATTGTCCCGGCGGTGAAGGCCAGCAGGGTCGCCGCACCGTCTTCCAGGGAGAGCCCTTCGGCGAAGCTTCCGGAAAAACTGTAGCGGTCAAGAGATTTCGGGCCGGGCGCGTCAAGGAACGGGTGGCGCAGAGCCTCGTCCAGACGCTGCTCATCCACGCGCCCTGCCGCCGAAAGCCTGCCTCCGGCATCATAGTCGCCTGCCCCGTGCCGGCGGACCCAGTCGTCCAGCAGTGCGTTGCCCGGACCTATGTCGAAGGCCAGCAGGCGTTCAGCGTCGATATAGGTCAGGTTGGAAACGCCGCCGATATTGAGAAAACACAGGGGTTCCCTGTCCTGACCGACCAGCGACCTGGCCAGCGCCTGATGGTAGACGGGCACCAACGGAGCGCCCTGCCCGCCGGCGGCCATGTCCGCCAGCCGAACATCGCCGATCACCGGCAAGCCCAGCGCGTCAGCAAGCGCCTGCGGATCGCCGAGCTGGATGGTTTCTGCCGCCGCCGGATCGTGCCAGACCGTCTGGCCGTGAAAGACGACGGCATCCGGTGTCAGGTCGTGTTTTTCCAGATAGCTGCGGAGTGCAGTGGCGTGGTCGTGCGTCACGGCCTCGGCAAGATCGTGCCAGGCGTCGCGCCGCGTTCCCTTGGTCGCGGCGACCTCCAGCACCCGCCGTTTTGTCTCCGGCCGGTAAGCCAATGTCTCGGCCGGGCCGATGCGGGCGACTGTCCTGCCGTCCGTTTCGATTTCCGCAAGATCGATGCCGTCGGCGGAGGTGCCGCTGATCGTGCCGACGACGGACCATCCGGTCATAGGCTTTTCGCCACCGCATCAAGCCCGGCCTGCGCAATGTCGAACATCTCGTTGATCTGAGCCTCGGTGATGATCAACGGCGGGCAGAAGGCCATTGCGTCGCCCATGTTGCGGGAGATCAGGCCGTTCTCCTGAAAGACCGCATTGGTTTTCGCACCGAGCGCGCCCGGTGTCGCGGCAAGAGCCTGGTGGGACAGTTCTGCCGCCCCGATCAGGCCGATGCCGCGCGTTTCGACCACCAGCGGGTTTTCCGCCAGTCCGGCGAGCCGCTTCTGGAACAGCGGCGCCACGGCCTTCACATTGCCGACCAGATCGCGCTCCTCGATGATCTTCAGGTTCTCCAGCGCGACCGCGGCCGCCACCGGATGGCCGCTGCCGGTGTAGCCATGACCGAGCACGCCGATCTTGTGGCTTTCATCGGCGATCGGCTGGTAGACCGCGTCGTTGATCAACAGCGCCGAGATCGGCTGATAGGAGGAGGAAAGCGCCTTCGACAGCGTCATCATGTCCGGCTGCAGATCATAGGTCTGGGTGCCGAACATGTTGCCCGTGCGCCCGAACCCGCAGATCACCTCGTCCGCGACGAAGAGGATGCCGTATTTTTTCAGGA
Source organism: uncultured Roseibium sp. (assembly GCF_947496995.1). Taxonomy (GTDB): domain Bacteria; phylum Pseudomonadota; class Alphaproteobacteria; order Rhizobiales; family Stappiaceae; genus Roseibium. The sequence goes on along the minus strand of NZ_CANMFD010000001.1, from coordinate 968,870 downwards.
CCGGCTGCACCGCCTGCCAGTAACCCTCCGGCGGCACGATCACCCCGCCGGCGCCCATCACCGGCTCCGCGAAGAAGGCAGCAATGGTGTCCGGGCCTTCGGCGAGGATCATGTCTTCGAGATCCTGCGCACAGCGTTTGGCGAATGCCGCCTCGCTCTCGCCGTCCTTCTTCATCGAGCGGTAATGCGGGCAGGTCGTATGCAGAACCTGCGGTATGGGCAGGTCGAAGGAGCGGTGATTGTTCGGAAGGCCGGTCAGGCTGGCCGAGGCGAGCGTGACGCCGTGGTAGCCCCGGACACGGGAAATGATCTTCTTGCGCTGCGGCTGGCCGAGAGCGTTGGACCGGTACCAGATCAGCTTGATCGCGGTGTCGTTGGCCTCAGAACCGGAATTGGTGAAATAGACCTTCGACATTGGCACGGGTGCTATCTCGATCAGCTTCTCCGCCAGCTCGATCGACGGGCCGTGGGTCTTGTAGGTGAAGGTATGATAGTAGGGCAGCTTCTCCATCTGGCGGGTCGCCGTCTCGACAAGACGCTTCTCGCCGAAGCCGACCGCAACGCTCCACAGCCCCGCCATGCCCTCGATATAGCGCTTGCCGTTGATGTCCTCGACATAGATACCTTCGCCCCGGTCGATCACCAGCGCGCCAGTTTCCTCCTGACGGCGCGCGTCGGCATAGGAGTGAAGCTGGGCCGCGATGTCACGGGCTTCAAGGGAATTTGGGAGCTGCGCCATGAAACGCCTCGTCTTGATGGCAGGAGGGAAAATTTCAGGTCAACGAAGCGAGCGGGCCGCGCCGTTTCCGCTCACGCTAGCCTTGCGGAAACCTGATGACAATCGGGATTTTTCTTTCTTGCACCGGCGTTCCCGGCGGGCGGCTTTTTCCGACCGGTATTACCGCAAGCCGCTGTTCTCAGGCCCGTTCAGGATTGCGTCGAAGTAAAGCTCCGGCTCCGGCCCCTCGACCGCCTCGAAATCAGGGCCCCAGTTCTTGCGAATGCGCGCGATCCGCCGCCGAAGGTACAGCTCCCAGTTCGACGAGATCCCACTGCGCCCGATGTCTTCGGGCGCGGGCAAGGTTTCAAAGAAATGCCCTTGGCTCCGAAGCACGGAGAACAGCCGCGGCGGGCAGACCACCACCACCGTTTCGAACCCGCTCAGCTTGGCCAGCTTGTCGGACAGCCCCGCTGACAGATGATCCTCCGTCTCGTCAAGCGCCCATATCAGCGCGACGCTGCCGCGTTTGCGCAGTTGCGACAGCAGGAGCGCATCTTCCTTGTCGGTGACACCGAGAATTCGAAGACCGCGCAAGGCAAACCTGAGACCGATATTTTGCAGTTGCCGCATCATGGTGCCGGTTCCTGAGAGGATCGCGGAAGCCGGGCCTGTATCTGCAGCTGACGGGCAATTTGCCCGGCACCATCCCAGCAGCCGGTCTTCCGGGCACAGGCCAGGGACAGACCTTGCCGGATATCGGGCTCAAGCAGTTTTCGCAGCTGCGTTTCAATTTCGTAGGGGTCTTCGGCGGTGCTTGCCAGGTTCCAGCCCGCACGCGCGCCATGCAGGGCTCTTGAGTCCTGATCGTCGGTTTCCGGATTGCTGTTGGGAATGAAAAGCGTCGGCAGCGCGGCGGCAATGTTTTCGTGGAACGTGTTGTATCCCGCCGCGCAGACAGCGAAGTCGAACGCCTTCAGATAGCGGCCTAGCGGAAACAGCCGCCGCTGCAGAAAACGTTCGTGAATATCGCTGTGCTCCTTCAGATGCAGCGGCGACCTGACATCGACGGCGATCACATCCGGATGTCTGTCGAGAAAATCGAACAGGAGTTCCCTGGGAACCGACATGTTGAAATTTGCCTCTGCCCCGAGCTGGACAAGACAGAGTGTGGCATTTTCCGGCAGGTCGAGCGCGCGCCTCGCGGCGGCCTTGTCGAGGAGCTGATGCGGCTGTGTCATCAACACGGGATTCACGCTGGTCACATTGTCCGGATTTACCCTTGAGTATCCGAGGTCCAGAGCTTCACAGAGTTCTCCAGGTTCGATTATGGCATCGAAAAAGCCTTCCCGGGCGATGCTGTCGGGCTGCGGCGTGCGCCACATCCCCCGCCTGATCCAGGCGGAACAGCTTTTGCCGTAGGAGTCCACCGCGTCGATAAAACCGGCGTAGGGCACATTGCCGTCGAAGAGAACCAGGGAAGGTTTGTAATGGCTCAGGGCTTCGCGCATTTCCTGAAAGAAAAAGCTGTTCCAGTCATCGACGTCCAGTTGCAGCCGGCGGTGGAAGGGCCGGAATTCGGCCAGGTAGCCCATGGACCGGGCGACTTCGATGGCTTCTGAAAGCGAAAAGAAAACCACGTTCACGGCGGGCCCGAGCGCCTCGGCTATGGCGAGCTGCCGGGTAAGGTGACCAAGGCCGACACCGTTGGAGGTCACCGAAAGAACAACCGGCCGCTCCGATGTCCGGGGGTGTTTCACCCTGCCCGGTGAAGAGGTTTTCGGTGCCTCGACGATTTTTTCGAACTTGTTCGCAAACTGATCCAGCCCGAAACGGGATTCGACATGGGCCCGAGCTCTCAGGGAGACCTCTTCCCTCAGCGACCTGTCGGATCGAAGGCGGTCGTAAGTCTGCTGGGCGTTTGCAGGCTCGGCATACAAACAGGCGTCGGAGAACGTCTCTTCCATGTAGTGCGGCACGACACAGGGCAGGCCGGTCGCCAGAGCTTCGAGCACGTTGTAGCCGAATGCTTCGACCCAGGTGTCTGAATGGAAATAACTATAGATATCCAGGCTTTGCAGAAACCCGGATACCGGCCGCGACGAAAACGCATAGATCTGCCAGTTCCACGGCAGCGTGTCGAACGCGTCGAGAAAGTCCTGGGGGACGCCCATCATCAGGTGGGCATAGTCCGGATGCTGCGGATAGCACTCCAGCGCGACCTTTGGAGAAGGCAGCTTGTCTCTACTGGGCCGACTATGGCGTCCGATCCTGACCGGCGAATTCAGCTCTCCGATCTGCTTCAGCGGGAAGTCTTCCAGATCAATCAGGTTGGTCCAGTTGGCGGGATGAAGCGCATGTGAAAAGCCATGCCGCTCCAAATCCTTGCGCACGACGTCGCTGACAGGCAGCAGCCGCAAGTCATGAGAGAACAGGTCAGCGGCAAGGCCGGACCAGTGCTCGGTCCGGTAATAGGCGCGCCCGCGCCGGTCCCGCGTCGGCTGATGCACCACAACGTAGAAGACATCCGCATCGAACCCGGCGCGCACATGCACGGTCTTGTCCAGCAGCGAAGGATGATACAAAAGCGCGACCCTGGCTTTCGGCGTTTCGTCTTGCGGCACGATCACCGTTCCGGTTGCCTCGATTTCAGCGAGCAACGCGGAATTGGGAACCTGGCATCTGGCAAACACCGGAGACGACAGAGGCACGACCCCTGCCCTCAGCCCCGCCTGTTTGCAGGCTCTTAGGTCGTATTTGAGCGATGTGGATGTGCCGCCGGGAAAGCGCAGGTCAGCCAGATAAAGGACGTCCAGTTCCATATTCTGCCCTTGCCGAGGAAAACAGCTTCAGATCCGCATACGAGTGTTCAGGACGGCGAACCGCCGTAGAGACGCCACAGTTCGAGTCCGCGATTGAACCGCGGACCGGGCACACCATCCAGGGCACCGTCATAGTACCCTGCTGTCTTCATTTGCGACTGGACGGCCCTGATCGTGTCAAGCGACCAGCTGTTAGCGTCAGCCGCCAGTTTCGAGAGTATCTCGCCATTGTCAGAAGTCAGAGCCGACAAAAGCAGCTCCGAAGCCTTTTGAGGTGATTTGTCGGTGTGAAAGCCTTCATCGTAGATCGCCGCAGCAGCGAGCGCGCCTTCCGCATAGCCTTGCCGGGCAGCGAGCTCGAAATAGGCCACGGCGTTTTCAGGCGACTTGTTGATGCCTTCCTTGGCGAACACACCAAGATTATAGGTCGCCCTGGCGGCCCCTTCCGAAGACGCGAACTCCAGAAGTTCGACCGCGCGCGCAACGTCCCGCGTGCCCCCGGCTCCCGAGTAAAGCGAAACGGCCAGGTTGATCGCTCCGTCCGTGCTGCCGTGGCTGTTGGCTTCCTCGAACAGCGCTCTGGCCGTAGTCAGGTTTTTCGGCACGCCCTGTCCAAGTTCGTAAAACAGGCCCAGGCTGACCAGCGCCCGCGTATTTCCCGCCAGCGCGGCCTGCTTGTAAAAATCTATCGCCCGGTCGGTGTCACCGCCCGCAGCAAGTGCCCGGGCCAGCAGGGCCTTGTAATGCGGATCTTCGGGAAATGTTCCCACGGCCCGCTCGCAGGCCCTGATCGCAGCGGCGGAATTTTTCGCCAGCCGATTGAGCGACACGCCCCGATAGACAATCGTGGAATCATTGGGATGTGTCGCGAATTGACGGCAGAGTTCGGCAGGTGTGATGTTCGCGTCATCGCCGGGTGCGATCTGGGTGATAATTTCCTTCGCCTGCTGCAGATTGCGCCCGTTCGGAAAGCGTTCGATGTAATATTCGAGCAACGAGCCGTTTCGGGACGCCAGCGCATTCGACCAGATTTCCTCTTCCAGCGCGTCGCGGTTCTTCGGGCCCTGCGTGAGCGAAACGGCCGGGTCCGATCCCGCCTTTTCCAGCAGGGTCCGCGCTTCACCGGCAAAACGTCCTTCCGGATAGCGTTGCATGTACAAGTCGATCAGTTCGGGATCCGCCTGCTGGGCCGCCAGTTTCCAAAGCCTGACCTCCACATCCAGTTCAGGCTTTTCGCCCGGCAGAAAGTAGAACTCTGGTTTGACCGAAAACTGGACGTAGGGAACCTGAGCACCACCGGTATCCTTGCGCACATAGCGGTTCACCTCCGCCAGCACGGACAGTACCTCCTGTCCCGGGGCGTGCATGTTGGCGAGAAGCGCGGACGTGTAAGGGCTGTTCTTGCCGGCGCCGTCGAAGGCGACCTTTCCGGGCTGCGTCGCGAAACCGATAAGGAACCCGCTGACATCGGGGGGCGGCGCAAGGCCGGCCTCGATACTGTCGATGCGATCATGAAACGGATTGTTCTGGCAGGCGTCGAGGAAGACCATCTTGAACGCGTTGCTTCTTCCAATCAGGTTCAGAAGCTTGTCGAAATGGACGCTTTGATCCACGAGACTGTCAACGTCGCTGATGGCCGCATCCACCGGGATGAAATAGTTCTTGCCGGCCAGTTGCACCCCGTGGCCGGCATAGTAGACGAGCACGACACCGGCATTGCGGCGGAGCGTGTCTTCCGCGAATTCCTCTATTTCACCAAGGAAGCGATCGCGCGTTGCATCCAGCACCAGCCGGACGTCGAAATCGAGCGTTCGCAAGGTGGTGGCGATACTCTCGGCATCGTTCCCGGCGTTGGGCAGCCTTTCGGATGTGTAGTTGGAGTTGCCGATAATCAGCGCCATTCTGATGCCGGAAAGCTCACCCTGAGCCGACGCGCTTCCGGACCACAATGCGACAATCAAAAGCCCGCAGGCGAGACCGGAAAATCTCGCCAGCAAGCGCTGTACCGCAAACCTTTCCAGGATCCCGAAAAGCTTTTCCCTCAAATCGCAATCGCTTTCGCAAGGTTGATCTCGACCGCCTGCAAGGTTTCCACCAGAACGCCACGTTGCTGCTGCTGAAGCTTCGCCACAACGGCGTCCTGCGATCTGACGAGGCGAATTCGCTGGACTTTACCGATCCCCCTTCGAACGATCTCCAGCCCCTGTGCGCTGCTGTTGGCCCTGCGGATATCTCTGGCCATCTGCCTGACAATCGGCAGGGCCGACTTCGCCACGCTGCTGCCACGACCGGCTTCGCGTGCCAGGCGTGCCTCATATCTCGCAAGCACATCGGCGAAGCATCTCAAGGGTTCCAGTCCACGCAGGATTTTCGTTTTGCATCGTTCGGATTCGGCAACGATGCGCGCCTTGGTGTTCAACAAGCGCTGAAGGATGGCCCTCTCCTGAGGGGCGCCCGAACCGTTGTCGGCATTGTTGCCGGGCGCAGGCAGATTGGGACTGATCGGGTCACTTCCCGATCCGGCCTTGGCATTGGGAGAGTCGCCCCCATAAGCGGCAATCGTGATTGACCCGTCGGTTCCCTGTTCGAGCGCGCCGGACGTCAGCCCGGCGCCAACCGGCACTTCAAGCGCCAGAAAAACCGAAGACGCCGGTCTCCGGCCTGAGAATTTCCAGACACCGGTCTCGACAGGATCCGCCTGCTCCAACCTGCTCCCCTTGGCGGAAGAGGTTGCTCCGGTAAGCCAGAAAATGATCAGCGACAGTAAAAAAGAAATGAGATTCAAAAATTTGCGCTTCGTCAGCTCAGCCATCATTCACCAAAAAAATATTGAAACAGGCGTCTTCTCAATTCAGGGCAATCTAGCATTCTTACGGAGAGTTCACAAACAATCGCGCGGCTACGATCTCGTGACCATCGTCGGTCGAACCGGGTCGGGACACCTGAGGGCAACCGGGTGCGAATCGCTCGATACGGCAGTTTCCTGTTTCTTCGAGGCAATGCCCGATGATGCCGAGACTGCTGCTTTTTTCTGGATTATCGGCGTAATCAGGGGCGTAAACCGACCGCAACAATGTGGAAAAGCGTATAAACCATTCAAATGTGCACTTGTTTTTCAGCATTCCCCCGGAGAATTTTTATCAAAAAAGTCATCATATTTGAGAAACGCGCCTTGTTTTGGCCACGCAGCTGGCTTATGTAACGCTCATCGATATTGTTTGACGAACTTTGTGACTGCGCGGCTTGCCGCGGCCTGAACGATCTTCCCTATCAACGTCGACAAACCGCCCGTTTCACATCTTGTGGGGCAGGCATTCTCTCATGACCGATTGAAAGGAAATCGTTATGACCATTGGCACCGTAAAGTTCTTCAATTCCACCAAAGGCTTTGGCTTCATCCAGCCGGAAGACGGCGCAGCAGACGTGTTCGTTCACATCTCCGCTGTTGAGCGCGCTGGCATGCACTCCCTGGTCGAAGGCCAGAAAGTCAGCTTTGAAGTTGTCCAGGACCGTCGCTCCGGCAAGTCCGCTGCTGACAACCTGCAGGCAGTCTAAATAACTCATCCCCGGTCCGTGACCACGGATGTACTGGCACGGACCACCGGGATGAGATGAGAGGTCGGGAAATTTCCCGGCCTTTTTTTTGTTCTGCACTTTTGAAAGGATCGGAAGCAATGTCCACCGAGACCAACAGCGGCAAGCTCAGCCAGACCCGGCGCGAGACCGCAGAATCAAAGGCGGAAACAACCAAGCGGATCTCGCAGGAAATGCTGCGGACCGAATCCGAGCTGCGCGATGCGAAGACAATGAGGCTGCGCGCGGCGCGCCTGGCATCTCAGGCCGACCTGCCGGATCCCAAACCGGCCAAGGGGCGCAAAGCGAAAAAGCCCGCGGCTGCCGCAGCCCGTGCGAGCAGCGCCGCCCGCAGTTAGAGCCTGACGCTCTGAGCCCCCCCGTCCGAGGGGGATGTTCCGGCCCGTCTGACCGCGTTGCAAACGCGGCCAGGCAGGTCGTCCTGCGCAAACATACCTTGCCGATATACCCGGAAAATCGCCACCGCAGGCCATCATCGACACGCCTTCGCGGACGAGCCGTATTCCGCCGTCAATCTGTTCACTGCCAAAGGCGCACCCGGCGTCCATGTTGCCGCGCCTGCCTCTGCACAGCCATCGCCAGCGGTTGCGAACCGGTCAGGCTCTTAGCCGGCATGGCTGATCTACGGCACCGGTAACTTGCTGCATGCCTTCTTCCGGATGGCGACGACCTGTTGCCCTGGAACTCTCCACCATTGGACGGCACCCTCCCCGTAACTTTGCTGCCCGATCTTTCCCAGCTGCATGGCGCTGTGGGAAACGATGTGCAGACACATCCACGCAGTTTGCCCCTCGCATTGCGGAAGAATTTGATCTGGAACAATGCGCACCGGGTCAATGAAGAGCTCTCCTTGACGATGGCACCTTGAGTTGTGTGAAGCGGTGCCTCCGGGATCGGCAATGCCGAATCTCTTCACTTGCCGCTTCATCCGCTGCGGCGCTCCAGACCCGGCGCAACCGGTATGCGCAGTCGCCAGCAGATGTTTGCCACGACCGACGGCATGGTAACCGGGACGATCGTCCTGCCTGCCGTCACCTTGCACGCCACGACCGCTCCGGCCGCGCATGAGAACAACGCATAAGGCTCAACCATGAACAAAACGCCCAAATATGAGCATTCGGTCCCCTGGTTTTGGCCGATGGCTGCGGCCATCGAGATGCAACAAGAGGGATTGAAGGTCTTTCAGGACAACATGCGTTTCATCGCCGAAGCCGGTGAAATAGCGGCACCGCCACCACCTATGTGGGCCACCGAGAACCGCGTCGTGAAAGATCTCGACACCATGCGGCTGCGCGATTTTTCCGCGCCGCAGGCGGATCCGGCGGCCATACCGGTCCTGGTCGATGCCCCTTATGCCGGCCACAGTTCGACAATCGCGGATTTCGCCAAGGGGCAGAGCCTGGTCGAAACGCTGTTGAATTCCGGGCTGCAGCGGGTGCTAGCAACGGACTGGAAATCCGCCACCCCTGAAATGCGCGACTACGATATCGACAAGTATCTTACCGATCTGAACATCGCGGTAGACGCGCTTGGGGGGCGGGTCGCCCTGGTCGGACTTTGCCAGGGCGGCTGGCTTTCAACCATGTATGCCTGCCTGTATCCGCAGAAGGTCATCGCCCTTGTGCTGGCCGGCGCGCCCATCGACACCGATGCCGGCAATGGCCCCATCAAGAAACTGGCGCATGAACTGCCGCTGAGCTTCTACGAGCAGATGGTTGCCGCCGGCGGCGGACGCATGCTGGGCCAGTATATGCTGGCCGGGTGGAAGGACATGCATCCCGGCAAACAGTATGTCGGCAAGTTCATCGATCTCTATGAGCATATCGAGGACAAGTGCTACATCGCCCGCACCGAACATTTCGAGCGCTGGTACGAAAACCCGATCGACCTGCCGGGACGGTATTATCTTCAGGCGATCCAACTCCTCTTCAAGGAAAACCGTTTCGCAAAGGGCGAATTCGTCGCCCTCGGCAAGACCCTTTCGCTCAGCCAGGTTGTCTGCCCGCTCTACCTTCTGGCGGGCGAGGCCGATGACATCACCACCCGGGAACAGGTCTTTGCCGCCAAAACCCTGGTCGGCACTCCCGGGGACCGGATCGTCAGCAAACTGGTGCCGGGCGGACATATCGGCCTGTTCATGGGAACGAAAACACTCAGGAACACCTGGCCGGGAGTCTGCCAATGGATCGCGGCCAACACGTCCGGACAGATCCCGGCGGCGGTGGCGGCGGCGGCGCGCTGAACGTGCTTGAAAGGCGGCCGGCGTCACGGATTCACACATGAGCATGAAAGCAACTCCCTTGTCCGATACCGCGCAAGTGACGGCCGTGCGGGGCCCTGTGCTGGACGTCCGGTTTTCCGGCCCCCTTCCCGCCATTCACGATGCCCTGGAAATCGGGACTGAAGCGCCCATCGTCGCGGAAGTGCAGGCCCATCTCGATGAACATCACGTCCGCGCAATCGCGCTGCAATCGACGCGCGGGATCGCCCGGGGTACGCCGGTGCGCGCCACCGGTGGACCGCTTACCGTTCCGGTCGGCAAGGCGGTTCTGGGACGCTTGCTGAACGTCATGGGCGAAACCGGTGACAATGGCGCTCCCCTGCCCACCGCGACGCCACGGCGGCCGATTCATCACAGTGCACCACCGCTCTCTTCCCAGCGCGGCCAGACCGAAGTCTTTTCCACGGGCATCAAGGTGCTCGACCTGCTGGCGCCGCTGGCGCAGGGCGGCAAGTCGGCGATGTTCGGCGGCGCAGGCGTCGGCAAGACAGTTCTGGTGACCGAACTGATCCGCGCAATGGTATCGGGGTATGACGGAATTTCCGTCTTTGCGGGCGTCGGCGAGCGCTCTCGCGAAGGCCATGAGATGCTGAACGAGATGCGCGACAGCGGTGTGCTCGATCAAACGGTTCTCGTCTATGGCCAGATGAACGAACCGCCTGGCGCTCGCTGGCGCGTGCCTCTGAGCGCATTGAGCATCGCCGAATATTTTCGCGATGAGGACGGCCGCAACGTCCTGCTCCTGATGGACAATGTCTTCCGTTTCGTACAGGCCGGATCGGAGGTCTCAGGTCTGCTGGGCCGCATGCCCTCGCGGGTGGGCTATCAGCCGACGCTGGAAACGGAGGTCGCCGACCTTCAGGAACGCATCGCCTCGGTCGGCCGGGCCTCGGTGACGGCAATCGAGGCCGTCTATGTTCCGGCAGACGATTTCACGGATCCCGCGGTCGCGGCCATCAGCGCCCATGTGGACAGCACCGTGGTCCTGTCGCGGCAACTGGCGGCCGAGGGCATCTATCCGGCCATCGACCCGATCGCCACCACGTCGGTACTGCTCGACCCGCTGGTGGTGGGCGAGGAACACGCGAAAGTGGCAGCCCGCCTGCGGGAGCTGATCGAGCACTATCACGAGCTGCGCGACGTGATCGCGCTTCTGGGTGTGGAGGAACTCGGGCGTGAGGAACGTCTGATGGTCGGCCGCGCAAGGCGCCTGCAGCGCTTCCTGACACAGCCCTTCTTCGTCGCTGCCGCCTATACAGGCATGGAGGGCCGCTCCGTACCGGTCGCCGAAACGGTCGCCGGCTGCGCGGCCATTCTCGACGGCGAATGCGACGACTGGGACGAGACATCCCTCTACATGATCGGCACGCTGGACGAGGCGCGGGAAAAGGAAGCTGCGCGTACGGCGAAAGACAAAGGGTCGAAAGCGGCATGACCCGGACGCTCACCCTTGTCATTACCACGCCTCTGGAAGTGGCAGTATCGGAGGATGCCGTCATGTCCCTGCGGGCAGAAGATGCCAGCGGCGCATTCGGTATCATGCCGGGGCACGCGGACCTTCTGACTGTTCTGAACCCGTCGGTGCTGCGTTGGCGCCGGGCGGACGGGGGCTGGCGCTATTGCGCCCTGCGCAGCGGCGTTCTCCGGGTGACAAACGGCGAGCGGGTCGACATCGCCACCCGGGAAGCTGTCCCGGGCGACAATCTGGAAAATCTGGAGGCTGTCGTGCGGGAGAGCGAGGCCACCGGAGAGGATGCCGCCCGCCGGGCGCGCGGCGAACAGGTCCGTCTTCACGCGAATGCGATCCGCAGCCTGATGCGCCATCTCGGTCCACACCAGGCGGGCGAGGATCTTGCGGAGGATTTCCGATGAGTGAGCGCGAAGACTACGATGAAGACGGCCATCTGGCCAATGCGGCCCGCAGAACCCACCAGCGCGATGAAGCGGCGAAGGAGGACCCGGAACCGTCTCTCGCTCGCCGGTTCGGCCAGATCGGCGTGCTGGGCTGGGTGATCGTCGGTCCGACCCTGTTGGGTGTCGTGACGGGAAACTGGCTCGACCATCTGCTCGGCAGCGGCATCACACTCACGGCCGCGCTCACCATGGCCGGCGCCGCCCTTGGTCTTTGGCTCGCCCTGCGCTGGATGCACGAACAATGAGTGAAATTCCAACGATATTGGCAATCGCCGCGCTCGCGGCTCCCGCAGGTGTGGCAGCCGGCTGGCTGCATTTCCGCAGTCTGCTACGCGTGAGCGAATGTCTCGCCGCAGGCGACCTGAAGGCGGTGGTCCTGCAAGTGGTCCGCTTCATCGCACTCGGGCTGTTTTTCTATCTATGCGCCAGGATGGGAGCAACCGCGCTGCTGTCCGCCGCCGCGGGCCTTTGGGTCGGCCGCTCGCTTGTCCTGCGGCAGGCGCGGAAGGAGGCGGCATGAGCGACTCTCCGTTTGCCGTTTCCACGGTCTTTTCCATCGGATCCATCGGCATCAGCCAGACGGTGGTCACCACCTGGGCCATTCTCGCCGTGCTGGGTGTTGGGTCCTTCCTGGCAACCCTGCGGCTGTCGGTCAAACCGGGCCCGGTTCAGGAAGTGCTGGAACTGGTGGTCACCGCAATCGACGATCAGATCAAGGCGACAATTTCCGGCGACCCGGGCCGGTTCCGCGCGCTCATAGGCACGTTGCTGCTGTTCATTCTTGCCGCCAACTGGTCGTCGCTGATCCCGAGTGTGGAACCGCCGACCGCCCATCTGGAAACTGATGCCGCGCTGGCGGTGATCGTCTTTGTCGCGACCATCGCCTATGGCCTTAGGGCACAGGGCGTCTGGGGCTATCTGAAGAGCTTCGCCCGCCCGACCTGGGTGATGATCCCGCTCAACCTGATCGAACAGGTCACCCGCTCCTTCTCGCTGATGGTCCGCCTGTTCGGCAACGTCATGAGCGGTGTCTTCGTCATCGGCATCGTCCTGTCGCTGGCCGGGCTGCTTGTGCCCATTCCGCTGATGGCGCTCGATCTCCTGACCGGTGCCGTCCAGGCCTATATCTTCGCCATCCTCGCCCTGGTTTTCATCGCCTCGGCCGTCGAGACAGACGCCCCTCCGAAAAAGGATCCACCTGCATGAGCTACATCGAAATTGTCAGTATTCTGGCCGCCGCACTTGCGGTTTCCTTCGGAGCGATCGGCCCTGCCCTTGCCGAGGGCCGCGCGGTTGCCGCCGCCATGGAGGCCATCGCCCGCCAGCCCGAGGCCTCCGGCACCATTTCCCGAACGCTGTTCGTCGGCCTGGCGATGATCGAAACGATGGCGATCTACTGCCTGGTGATCGCGCTGCTGCTGCTGTTCGCCAACCCGTTCGTGCAATAGGCCATGCAGTTCGACTGGATCACCTTCGGCCTTCAGATCGTCAATGTGCTGGTGCTGCTGGCGATCCTGCGGCATTTCCTGTTCCGGCCCGTGGCAGGGATCATCGCGCGCCGGCAGGCTGAGACCAGAGCGGCCATGGATGCGGCGGAGAAGGCGAAATCCGACGCCCTCAAGGCCACCGCCCTGGCGCAACAGGAAGCGGAGAAAACCGCAGCCGCCCGCCATGACGTCCTGACCAGGGCGCAGGCGGACGCCGAGGAGCAGCGCAAGCAGTTGCTGGAGGCCGCCCGCAAGGAGGCCGCCGCGATCCTGGCCGCGGCGCGCGCCGATGCGCAGAAGACGGCGCGGGATGCGGAAGCCGAAACACTCCGGCGTGCGCGGGATCTGGCCGAAGCCATTGCGGAGCGGGCATTGTCGGCGCTTCCCGTTCCCCCCACCGTCGAAGGCTATGCTGCCCGGCTGGCCGAAACCATCGGCGCGCTGCCGGAGGACCGCCGGGCCGCCCTTTTGGGCGGAAAGAACCTCAGGGTCATTTCCCCCCACCCGCTGTCCGGGAACGACAGGAAGATCATCGATGCGGCGCTGAAGCCATTCGGGATTGCCGCAGCCGAAGTGCAAATCGACCCGGCACTTGTCGCCGGGCTGGATCTGTCGTCCTCCACCGGCACGGTTCACAACTCCCTCACGCACGATCTCACGCGGATTTCGGAGGCCCTGAAGGATGACCATGAAACCCGGCCTTGAAGATCTGAAGGCCCGCGTGGCCGCCGCCACCCTTGGCCCGGAAGCGGAGGAAACCGGCACGGTCACAGAGATCGCCGACGGACTGGCCCATGTCACCGGGCTGCCCGGCGCCCGGCTGGATGAAATCATCGCCTTTTCGACCGGCGCCCGGGGGTTTGTCCTCAACCTTGACGAAGAGGTCCTTCAGGCCGCGTTTCTCGACCCCATGACAGGGATCGAGGCCGGCAGTCCGGTGACCCGCACCGGGACCCTGCTTTCCGTTCCCGTCGGCGATGGGTTGCTCGGCCGGGTCGTGGATCCGCTCGGACGCCCGCTGGACGATCTGGGTCCGATCGAGACCACCGGGATTGCGGAAACCGAACGCCCGGCGCCTGAAATCATCGAGCGTGACTTCGTCACCGAGCCGGTGGAAACCGGGCTGCTGGTGGTCGATGCCCTGTTTGCCATCGGACGCGGTCAGCGCGAGCTGATCATCGGCGAACGCGGAACCGGCAAGACGTCGATTGCGGTCGATACGATCCTGAACCAGAAGTCCAGCGACATGGTCTGCATCTATGTGGCAATCGGCCAGCGCACCACCGCAGTGCGCCGGGTCATCGAGGCGGTGCGCGCCAAGGGCGCCTTCGAGCGGACGATATTCGTCGTTGCCCCGGCAACGGCGGAACCGGGTCTGCGCTGGCTGGCGCCTTTTTCGGCAACCTCCATCGCCGAGGAGTTCCGTGACCGGGGCGGCCACGCCCTGATTGTCTACGACGACCTGACCAAACATGCCGCCGTGCATCGCGAGCTCGCCCTGCTGGCCCGCCAGCCGCCGGGGCGCGAGGCCTATCCGGGCGATATCTTCTATCTGCACGCCCGCCTGCTGGAGCGCTCCGCCAAACTGTCGCAGGAAAAGGGCGGCGGCTCACTGACCGCCCTGCCGATCGCCGAAATCGAGGCCGGCAACCTGTCGGCCTATATCCCCACCAACCTGATCTCCATCGCCGACGGCCAGATCGTCACGTCCGCCGCGCTGTTTGCCGGCAACCAGCGCCCGGCGGTCGACATCGGCCTGTCGGTCAGCCGGGTCGGCGGCAAGGCGCAATCGGCGGCGCTGAAGGCGGTCGCCGGCCGGGTGCGGCTGGATTATTCCCAATATCTTGAAATGAAGATGTTCTCCCGCTTCGGAGGGTTCGCCGACGCCGGCATGAAAGCGCGCCTGGAACGCGGCGAGCGGATCGGCGCACTGCTGGCGCAGAACCGCTTCTCACCGCTGCCGACAGTTGCCCAGGTGGCCTTGCTCGCCGCCTTGGCCGAAGGCTTGCTGGACAGTCTTTCCCCTGACGCCATACCAGCGCTGAAAACGGAACTCCTTCCCATCCTGGCCGCGGAACCGAAACTGGCCGGCACAGGGACCGGAAGCGCCGAAGCGGACCTGCTGGAGGATGAGGTACACGCCGCCCTTGTCGACTGCGTGCGCACCGCTGCCGCGCGCCTGTCCGGCACCAAGCCGGAACCGCCGTCATGAACCGGCCCGAGGACATCAAGGAGCGGATCGCGAATATCCATGAGATCGACAGCGTCGTCTCGACCCTCAGGGCGCTTGCCTCGGCCCACCAAATGGAAGCGCGAACGCATCTGGACGCTATCCGGACGCATGAGGCGACCGTGGCCGGAGCCCTGTCCGCTGCCCTGCCCCTCGGCGACCGGGGAGCGCCGGACAAAGCGGAAGGCCCGGCGCTGGCAATCGTCGTCGGGGCGGCTCAGGGATTTTCAGGTTCTTTCGGCGACGCGATGGCCGAGGTCTGTCTTGCCATGGCCAGGGAGGGCCGCGCATTGATGGTCGTCGGCAACCGGACGAAAGCAACGCTGGACGAGCACGATGTCGCGCCGATTTGGTGGACCGACATGGCGCCGCACGCCGCCGAGGTTCCTCATCTGGCCAACCGTCTGGTGGACACGCTTTTCGAACGTTTCGCGGACACGCCCGGCATGACCCTCGACATTGTCTTCGGCGACCCGGTCACGCCGGAAAAACCGCCGATCCGCAGGCCGCTGTTTCCCTTCGACTTCAGCCGCTTTCCGGCCGCCCCCGGCACACCGCCGCTGACGACGCTTTCCGCCGAAAACCTGATCGGCGCGCTGGTCGAGGAATATGTTTTCACCGAGGTCTGCGAGGCCCTGATGCTGGGGTTCTCCGCCGAAAATGCCGCCCGCGCGGCAGCCATGTCGCGGGCGCAATCGAACGTCAAACGGATCGCCGCCGACCTCAAGGGCGAGTTCCAGCGCGCGCGCCAGGAACAGATGACCACCGAAATCATCGAACTCTCGACGGCCGCCGCACAGGATCGGACATAAGGACTCGTGACTGCTGGTCGCGGCAGGACGGACTCCATGCCGAAAACCGCTTCACCGCCCGGGTTCCGAGCGCTGAGAGAAGCTCCAGATCATGTCCGGGTGTCCCGGTGAAGGGGCGCTTTCAGGGGCGACCTTCACCGGGTTTCCGTTGCCGGTCAGGAGATCAGCGGTACACCATCCCGCCATCGGTGATGATGGCCTGCCCTGTCACATAGTCGGAGTCCGGCCCGGCGAGATAGGACACCAGGGCGGCGACATCGTCCGGGGTTTCGGCCCGGCCAAGGGCGATCCCCTTGACGTATTTCTTGTATGTCTCTCCCTTCGGCGTGCCGGTCAGCTCTGCGAAGCGCTCATCGATGGTCACCCACATGTCCGTGCCGACAATGCCCGGGCAATAAGCGTTCACTGTGATGCCATCGCTGGCATATTCCTTGGCGGCAGCCTGGGTCAGCCCGCGAATTGCGAACTTCGTGGACGAATAGACGCCCAGCATGGCGAAGCCCTCATGGCCGGCAACAGACGCGGCGTTGATGATTTTTCCCTTGTGGCCACGAGCCTTGAACCTGGCCGCAGCCGCCTGAATCCCCCAAAGCACGCCCTCGATATTGATCTTCAGGATCTGTGTCACCTCTTCGGGCTGCACTTCGGAGATCGGGTTGACCTGTGCGATGCCGGCATTGTTGACCATGATGTCGAAGCCGCCGAGTTCCTTTTCGGCATGATCGACCGCCGCATAGACCTCGTCGCGATTGCCGACGTCGGCCTTGAACGTTGTCGCCTTGCGGCCGAGGGCTCTTATCTCGGCCGCGACGGCTTCCATCTTGTCCGTCTTGATGTCGACAATCGCGCCATCCTTCGCAAGCCGCAAGGCGATACCGCGTCCGATCCCCTGACCGGCTCCGGTTACCAGTGCCACTTTACCGTTGATAGTCATGTCAGATCTCCTGTTCGTTCACGTCGCAAGGGAGGTTGCGACCATGAAACTGCATTGCTGCATGCGGCGGATTTCCAGGGCGGACCCGGCCCCGGCACAATCGCGTGAGAGTCTCCCTGTCCGGCGGCACCCGAAACGGGCCATCCGGGATGACAGGCTTCGGGGCCTGATCCTCATCCGGATCACGAACCGAGATGCCCTTCGGCACCCCGTCCGCTTCCGCTGCCGGGACGGGACAGGCACGTGTCTGCGATGGTTGGCCGAATCCACCCGCTTCCGCAGGTGTCACCGGGTCCGCCATCTCGTGCGTCCCATTCGAGACTCGTCACGCGCTGCAAGATAGGCGTTGCCGTTCCGTCCGGAATTGACAGGTATCAATTGTGAAAAGGTCGGACACGCCCGCGCTTCCGCCGGGCGTCTCTTGCGGCCCGGATTTCCGGCTGAAGCAATTTCGCCAGTCTGCCGCGCGGGAACCGAAGAGGAAATTCGCAAACGGTTCATGCGCACCTCATCAAATGCACAGGCCGCCGTTCGAAAGCCGTTTCATCGAGAATTTTTGCAGCTTCATCGATTTTGAACTGAAATCCTCTGCCCCCTCGAATAAAGCAGGTGACTCAAGAATTTCAAATTTCGACCAAAAGCCTTCCGCGGATACGTGTTCACTCGATGCCATATTCGCGAATTTATTTCGGATAAAACGCAATGCAAACTGTCCCCTCCTTGAAACGACATGTGCGGATGGAAGCCAGAACCGCTGCCAATCGCCGGCAGAACAGAACGCTTCTCCTGACGTCCGTTTCCCTCACCTGCATCAGTCTGGCTTCTCCAGGGTTTGCCTCTTGCGATAATTCCAGCGATCCATGGGTCTGCGAAACAAATTCGGGCGATTCCTCGGAATTTCTTTTAGAGACCGCAAATTCGGTGGATCCCGGTGACGCCAGTGTCGCCATGGAAGCAACGAACAACACCAATCTGCTTTATCAGCTGTTTGGCGGTGCTTCCCCGGTTGCCTGGTATTTCGGCACAACTGCTGGGCCCGGGAAGGATGATGGTGACGCCGGCAGCGCCGGTTGGCTCAAGATTTACAACAACGGCACCTTCGACACCCAGGTCTCCAACACCGGCTACAAGGCGACAATGTACCTTCGCTCGGTTGGTGGCGACGGGGATCAGGACAACAGCAACTATAAATCCAACGGCGGACATGGCGGTTCTGGTGGAGCCATCACACTCCAGACCGCCGACAATGCGGGATACTACGTCTCCGAATCGGCTGTGGACGGTTTTGCGGTCTTCGACGCAGAAACATCCGGTGGCATGGGCGGAGAGCAGAACAGCGGTGCCGCCGGCGATCAGTTCGGCGGCGACGGGGGAGATGGCGGCGCCATCACGATCACCTCCGGTGCGGGCAGCTTTCTGAATGTCGGGGCAAGCAACGCCTTTTTCGAAGGACTGGATACAGGCGGCGGGATCGTCGCCAAATCCATCGGTGGCCAAGGCGGATACCAGAACGGCAACGCAGGCGCCGGCGGTGCGATTTCGATTACCGGCAGCCTGAATACTCAACTCTACTGGTATTTGTCAGGGACCGGCGGGACCGGCCTGTTCGGGCTTTCGGCACTCAGTCAGGGCGGTGTCGGCTATCCGACCACCGACAATAGCGACCGGGGAGGCTTTGGCGGTGACGGAGGGGCCGTCACGATTACAAATGACGCGCCGGTGGTGCTTGAGGTCCAGAACGGAACCCCGGCGATAAGTGCCGCAATAGCCGCGCGCAGCAAGGGCGGCGCGGGCGGGCAAGGCCCCAGCAAAGACGAATCAGGTGGAAACGGCGGAACCGGCGGAAACATCACGCTCGGGATGAGCGGAACCTCCGCCGAAATTCGGACGACCGGCGATTACGTTTACGGGATACTCGGCCAAAGCATCGGCGGGTTGGGTGGATCCGGCGGCGACTCCACGGCCCTCGCCGGAACCGGTGGCGGCGGAGGCTTCGGCGGGAATGCCGGAAATATCGTGCTGACGTTGTCCGGCACCTCCGACGACAAATTCATCTCCACCACCGGAGACTATGCCGCCGGCATCGTGCTTCATTCCGTTGGCGGAGGCGGAGGCACCGGCAGCGACTTCGTGAGCGTTCTCGGCGGTCAGGGCGGCAATGGTGGCAACGGCGGTGACGCGGGTTCCGTGACGGTCAACAGTGACATGGGGATTCAAACGGCCAGCGACCATGCATTCGGCATGGTCGCACAGTCCATCGCGGGCAGTGGTGGCGCAGGCGGGATCGACACCTCCACCGTAGTCGGTCTCGGAGGCGATGGCGCCGGTGGCGGCTTGGCCGGGGTCGTCACCATCAATTCCAGCGGCGACATAACCACCCAGGGCTTCAATTCTTCCGGCATCATAGCCCAGTCGATCGGTGGTGGCGGCGGGGCGGCCGGCTCATCCAGCGGACTGGTCAGCATCGGTGGCAATGCGGCGGGTTCCACATCTTCCAGCGGCGGGTCTGTCGGTATCTCGAACACCGGAACGATCTCCAGCGCAGGCGATTCGTCGATCGGCATCCTGGCACAATCGATCGGAGGCGGTGGCGGCTCGGGCGGCGATTCGGCGGGTGTGACGGGCGTTGGCGGGCAAGGCGCCGCGGGCGGTTCAGGTGGACAGATAGCTGTTGCAAACATCGGCACGATCCTGACATCCGGTGATTATGCCGCCGGTGGCATCTTTCAGTCGATCGGCGGCGGCGGCGGCAATGGCGGCGGCGTGCTGACGATCTCGGAAATCGCGTCCATTGGCATCGGCGGCTCTGCCAGCCAGGGCGGCGCCGGCGGTCAAATCTGTATCGACAATACCGCGTCCTGTGGTTTTTCCGGCCTGGGTTCACTTGCCGTCTCCACGGGTGCCGGCAATGCCAACGTGAAGACGACCGGCGAATTTGCTCCCGGCCTGATCGCCCAGTCGATTGGCGGCGGCGGCGGCAATGGTGGCAGCGTCAAGAACTTCAGCGCGCTTTCCTTCCTGGCGCTTCAGACCGGCGGAAACGCCGGTGCAGGCGGCAACGGTGCCAAGGTCGCACTTACCCAGAACGATTTGCAGATAACCACTTCGAGCGCGCAGTCGGCGGGCATCCTCGCCCAGTCGATCGGCGGCGGTGGTGGCACAGGCGGAAGCGCAAACTATTTCGACGCGACCATCGGGTTCAACGCCGCCTTCATTGTCGGAGGAAGTGGCGGAACCGGCGGCGCGGGCGGAGCGGTTTCGATCGATCTGTCCGACAGCACGATCGCGACGGGCCTGGTCGCCTCAAACACCTCCGAGTACGGCCCCAACAACTCCGTTGGCGTTCTTGCACAATCGATTGGCGGTGGCGGCGGAAACGGCGGATCGACCTCGGCGGGCGATCTGGTCGTCGCCGCACCGACAGGGACAGGCGTCCCTATCGCCTTCAATTACGTTGCTGCCGTCGGTGGCAATGGCGGCAACGCCGGCAATGGCGGGACCGTTACGGTTTCCTATGATCAGGACTCCGGCCTGACCACGATCGGAGACGCCTCTCACGGCGTCCTGGCCCAGTCGATCGGCGGCGGCGGCGGCAATGGTGGTGATGCCTCCGCGCTTTCGGCGACGCTCGGCGACAAGGATACGGTGGAAGCCACCTCGAGCGTGGCACTCGGAGGCGGTGCGGGCAACATACTGAACAGTTTCAACCCCGACTATGCCTATGCGACGTCCGGAGGGGGAGCCGGCGGCCAGGTAAACGTCGTGCTGGGGACATATGGTGCCGCATCCAATTCCACGAACACCACCGCCACGAAACTGACGACGCTTGCTCCTGACGGAACGCTGCTGACGATTGGTGACGGTTCGCACGGCCTTCTCGCCCAATCAATCGGCGGCGGCGGCGGCAATGGCGGTCTCGGCAACAGCAATGCCTACGCGCAAGGCGGCATCGCGTCGCTCAAGGCGAAGATCTCCCTGGGGGGACAGGGAGGCTTTGGCGGCGACGGCAACGCGGTCACCGTGCACAATTTTGCCGGTCACACCATTCAGACCCAGGGCTCCGGCGCCAAGGGGATGGTTGCCCAGTCCATCGGCGGCGGCGGCGGCAACTCCCAGGGCGGCACAATCTATCTGGCGGCCAATGTCAGCGGAATATCCGGAACTCTTGACCTTGGCCTCGGCGCGACCGGCGGTGGCGGCGGCGATGGCAACACCATTTATGCCGAACAATATGGCCGTGTGGAAACCTTCGGCGGAGACGCTGATGGTGTTGTTCTGCAATCGATCGGCGGTGGTGGCGGCATTGGCGGCTCGCTTGGCAACGATGCGTCCACTCACAAGATCCTCGATGCGATCGGCAAGCTCAAAGGACAGATCAAACGTTTTACCGATGCCGGGAGTTCGTATGAATTCACGGTCGATGTTGGCGGTAGCGGCGGATCGGGAGGCGACGGCAACCAGGTAAAGTATTACCACAATGGCCAGATCATCACCCAGGGGGCCTGGGCGGATGGTGTCGTTCTGCAGTCCATCGGTGGCGGTGGCGGGCAAGGCGGCTCATCGGCGGCCAGCGGCAGCGAGGTCACCGCTTCCGTCAACGTCGCGGTCGGTGGCAAGGGCGGCTCGGGCGGAGATGGCGGCGAGGTCGCAATCTGGCTTCAAAGCGCCAGCAACAATTTCATCACGACACATGGCTACGGCGCGGCAGGCATGCTGATGCAGTCCATCGGTGGTGGCGGTGGCCAGGGCGGCGACGGCTCGGACAATCAGACGGGCACTCTGGCCATTGGGGGTGATGGCGGTGGATCCGGTGCGGCCGGTGGCAATGGTGGCCAGGTCAATACCTACGACACCAGCGACGTGACCATCTCGACATACGGAAACGATGCCGCCGGTTTCATTGCCCAGTCCATCGGCGGCGGCGGCGGCACCGGCGGGGTCGGAAGCAGCTCCGAGAATACCCGCGTGGACGGTGAGGAATTGAGTGTTTCGGTTGGCGGCAAGGGGGGCGTCGCCGGTTATGGCGGGACGATCGGCCTGACCATCGGCGCCAGCATATCGACCTCGGGACAGCGTTCGCACGGGGTTCTCCTGCAGTCCATCGGCGGTGGCGGCGGTTACGGCGTCACCGGGAGCGTCGAAGGCGGTCTCGATGTCGCCGTCGGCGGCTCCGGCGGTTCGGCGGGCAATGGGGGCAGTGTCACCTTCCAGCTGACCGAGGGAGAGGGCATCAGCACGTCAGGTGTCGGTGCCTTCGGGCTCGTGGCGCAGTCCATAGGTGGCGGCGGAGGACTGGCAGGCGACACAACCGGCGGCGCCCTGTCGAGCACGCCCGTGACCTTCGTTTCCGATGGTGCAAGCGGTAACGGCGGGGTTGTCGACCTGACAATAGATGCCCCGATCATGGTATCGGGAGACGAAGCCATCGGCATCGTGGCACAGTCCATCGGCGGCGGCGGCGGCATCGCCGGAAGCGGTGATGGCGGGACGGCCGGTGTCATGTCCTCCGATGGTTCCGGGACCGGTGGAGAAGTCGATATCGTGGTGTCGAGCACTGTGGCGGCGACAGGCTCGCAGGCAACGGGCATCTTCGCGCAAAGCGAGGGATCCGACGGAAACGGTCAGATCAATGTCAACGTCTCCGACACTGGCTCCATACAGGGAGGCACGACCAAAAATGCGGCCGCGGTCATGGTTGCAGGCGGCAAGAACAACCGCCTCGTCCTGAGCGACACCGCCGTTGTCCAGTCGGGCGCGTCCAGGAACGGTGTCGATTACGACAGTTCCCACGCAGTCCGTTTTATCGGAACGGGGACCGCCGCAGAGGGCGCGATCCTGAACATAACGGTCAACGACAAAGCCTCCCTTTACGGTGACGTGGTGCTGACCAACGCCAGTGGCGGCAGCGCGGGGACAGTGACCAACAATTCGTTCTACACGATGGCCGACGGCTATCTCTATGATGCACATGTCGTCAACAATGGCCGCTTCGTTCTCGGACGCTCACGAGACCCGGGAACAACGGAGATCACGGGTGATTTCGTGCAGAGCGAAAATGGCCTGCTGGTTGCCGACATCGATCTCAACAATTACAATTCCGATCTTCTGAAGATCGGCGGCGATGCGACGCTCGCGGGAACGCTGGGACTTGAAACGATCAGCCTGCTTCCGAACAGGCGGACCCGTTTCCTGACGGTCTCGGGCACCGCAACCGGTTCTCTGACACCCCAGAATTCCCTGATCTTCGACTATGGCCTGAATGCCGTCGCGAACGATTTCTACTTTCATGTCGACGGTGCGGACTTCACGCCCAACGGACACGCCGGTCTCAATGGCGATCAGCATGCTGTTGCGGTAAACCTGCAGGAGATCTGGGACCGGGGCGGCAATACCGTCTTCGGCACGCTTTTCGGCGCCGTGGCCGATGCCGTCGACAACGACTCCCGCCAATATTCCGATGTTCTCGACCAATTGCTTCCGCGTGCCGCATTCGCCCCTGTCGTGGAGCAGAGCTTCGAGATGCTTTCCTTCGGCGACAGCCTCATGAGCTGTCCCGTGTTCGACGGCGACCTTGCGGGCCTGTCGGAATCTTCCTGCGGCTGGGCGCGTGCGACCGCCGGTACCGGCCACCGTGCCCCCCTGGGCGGCTCCCCCAGTTACAATGCCAATTCCCTGACCTACCAGCTTGGGGGGCAACGGGAATTTGCTCCGGACTGGTACATCGGCGGCGCCGCGGCCTTCCAGCAGAACTGGATTTCACAAGCCTCCAGCACCGTTCAGGGCAGCGGCACCGCCGGATATCTGGGGGCGAGCCTGAAGCACGAGTTTGGCGGCTGGACCGTTTCCGGCGGGCTCGCCGGCAGCTACGGAAAGACCGACATCGACCGCCAGCTCTCGATCTCCAACCTCTCGCAGACGATTTCCAGTTCACCTGATGTTCTGGCCGGATCGGTCAAGGCACGCATTGCACGTACCTTTGCCGCGACCAACTATTACGTCAAACCGTATATCGACGTCGATGCCATCTATACCTGGGTCGACGATTACAAGGAAAGCGGGCCTTACGGGCTGCAGTTCGCGGCCAACGGCCAATGGAACTTCGCCGCGACGCCGGCCCTGGAAGTCGGCAGCCGTCTTCGATACAAGGACGGCAAGGATCTGCGCCTCTACGGAAAGCTCGGTGTTTCATTCCTGTCGAACGACAGCTGGGAAACCGAGGCGCGCTTCACCAACGGCGTTCCGGGAACAAACACGTTCAGCACATCGCTGGAACATGAAGACATCTTCGCGATCGTCGGCGCCGGCCTTCAGCTGACCTCGATCGAGGGCGTTGATCTGAGACTGGAGTACAACGGCCGCTTCTCGGAAAGCCTCAGCACCAACAGCGGTTCATTGCGCCTCAGCGTGCCGTTCTGACGCCCTCACGGGCGGAAGGCATGCAACTCCTGCGTCATTGCAATCGCCGGACGGCCTGTTAGCCTCGGCGATTGCAACAAGCTTTCGAGGTCCCGAATGCCCCGCTCCTTCGAAGAAGATTGCGCCCGTGAACTGCGATTGGCCTGTACCACTGTCATCGGTTTCGGGCAACTTCTGGAGGACGCCGACACCCTCGGGATTTCGCAAGTGAAGCGGTTGCAATATCGCGCCTTTCTGATCGGCGGCGCCCTTCGGCTTACAAACCTGGTGAATGAGCATCATCACGTGATCGCGGATGCCTTTCCGGGCGAGCGGACGGCCGCTCTGAAACACCGGGCTCAGGAATTCAGGATCATGGCGATGGCTCTGGACGGGCACCACCAGAGCGAACTGGAAAAGCACGCAATGACGTTCGGGTGCTCTTTCCTTCAAATCCTGAATCGATGAAGGACAGTGGCAGGTCGGCACGCATGGCAGCGTCGATGCCGGGGCAAGGAGGTGCACATGGCATTTCCCTGCTCCCTGCGGGTCAGGGCCGCTTCCCGCGCGGCCTCAAATTGGTGCGGGCGAGTTCCACGAGTTCATCACCACGCCCGCTCATGATCGCCTTTATCATGAACAGGCTGAACCCCTTGGCCTGTTCGAGCTTGATCGACGGCGGCATGGCAAGCTCCTGCTTGGCGACCTTGACGTCCAGCAACACAGGTCCGTCGTGCGCCAGTGCATCTGACACGCCGTCTTCAAGCTTGTCCGGATCTTCAACCCGGATACCCTTGATGCCGATCGCTTCAGCCATGGCCGCAAAATTCGGATTGTCGAGATCCGTATTGGCATCGAGATAACCCGAGGCCTTCATTTCCATGGCAACAAAGCCGAGCGAGCCATTGTTGAAGACGACCAGTTTCACCGGGAGCTTGAGCTGCCGCAGCGAAAGAATGTCCCCCATCAACATGGAAAAGCCGCCGTCGCCGCACAGTGACACCACCTGGCGGCCGGGGAAGGCCGCCTGCGCGCCGATGGCCTGCGGCATGGCATTTGCCATCGAGCCGTGGTTGAAGGACCCCAGCAGACGCCGTTTGCCATTCATCTTCAGATAACGCGCCGCCCAGACCGTGGGCGTACCGACATCTGCCGTGAAGATCGCATCGTCTTCAGCGTGTTCGCTCAGGAGGCGTGTCAGGTGCTGCGGATGAATGAAGCGATCGGATTTCCCGGGGAATGCCAGGTCATCCAGCCCCTTGCGGGCTGAGGCATAGTGTTCCCTGGCGCTCTGGAGAAAATGCCTGTCTTCCTTACGCTTCAGGCGCGGCAGGAGCGCGGTAATTGTTGAGCGAAGATCACCGACCAGCCCGATATCGACCGCCCGGCGGCGCCCGATTGCTTCGGGGCGGATATCGATCTGGGCCACTTTCGCCTTTTCGGGATAAAACGGGCGATAGGGAAAATCCGTACCGAGCATGAGCAGCGTGTCGCAGTTCTCCATGGCATGGTAGCCGGAGGAAAATCCGATCAGCCCGGTCATGCCGACATCGAAGGGATTGTCCCATTCGATGTGCTCCTTGCCGCGAAGCGCATGAACGACGGGAGCGCCGAGCGCATCCGCCAGCGCGACGACTTCGTCATGTGCGCCGGCCGTGCCGCTTCCGCACAGCAGGGTAATCGCTTCCGAGCCGTTCAAAAGGTCGGCGAGCCGATCGATATCGGCAGAAGCCGGAGTGATTTGCGGTGGCTGAGCAAAGGTGATCGGGGCGGGTTTTGCCGGAGCCGGTTCAAGCGAAGTGTTGCCCGGAAGCACGATCACGGAAACGCCGCGACGTTCCACGGCGGTTCGAATGGCCGTTTCCATGACGCGCGGCAATTGGGCCGGATCTGTGATCAATTCAACATAGTGGCTGCACTCGCGGAAGAGCTCCTGAGGATGCGTTTCCTGAAAGTATTGCGTGCCGATTTCGGACGAGGGAATGTGCGAAGCGATCGCCAGGACCGGGACCTGATTGCGCTGGCAATCGTAGAGCCCGTTGATCAGATGCAGATTTCCCGGTCCGCAACTTCCCGCGCAGACGGCAAGCCTGCCGGTCACCGCCGCCTCGGCGCCGGCCGCGAATGCGCCCGTTTCTTCATGGCGGACATGCATGAATTCTATCTTGCCCTGCCGGAGGAGACTGTCATTGATGCCGTTAAGGCTGTCGCCGGTTACACCCCAAATCCTCGTTACACCGATTTCAGCAAGAAGTTCGGCGATGTAATCTGCACAGCTTGTCGTGGTCAATTCACAGCTCCATTCAATTCAGCTGACGGCCAGGGTCGCGCAACGCGACATGGAAAACCAGAAGGTCCCCGACTTTCTCCAACATCAGAAAAGCGGGCGACCGGATGCGTTCAAAGAAATTCGTAGCATAGGGGTTTTGGGCTTGCCTTGAAAAAGTGGAATGCACCCTTGCCTGAAAGGTGTCCTCGACGCTGTCGCCCTTCAGCCATATTGGCTGACAGCAAGATGCCCTTCACCTTGCCGAACCGGCCCCGCAATCCATTGAGACCATCGATCTGCATGTACCGGAACAAGAAAAACATCCACCGTTCTCGCCGGTCAGAGACACGGAATCACGGAAGTCGACGATGCGATCAGGAGCTGGAATTTTTCGAGAAAAGAGAGTCGTGCAGTACCGGCAGAAAGCCACTCACACCGAATAAAGGGGTCCTGTCTCTCCGGTATCAAATGTAAACCATGTGACGAGAATGGACCGATGAGAAATGGCGCACCTTGGAGGAGTAAGTTCGAACACTTTGTTCGACATTCTCGCCAAATGGAATGAGGTGCTTAAGTCGCTCGAAAACCCTGCAAATGACCCTGAGCGGGACATTTGCGGGGTGGTCGGATGAAAAAGAAAGACCCACCCTTCTCACTCCGACTGACCTTTGAAGAACGCGCAAGGCTTGAAGAACTTGCCGGAGATGAGCCGCTCGGCTCCTATATCAAGCGTAAAGTCTTCGATGGCAAGGGAACCGGCAGAAAACGGGCACGCTCTCGTGTCCGGCGTCCTATTGAAGACGAGAAGAAGCTTGCTTACGTGCTGGCGCAGCTCGGTCAGTCGCGCTTAGCAAATAATCTCAATCAACTCGCCAAATCCGCACATATGGGCACATTGCCTGTCATGCCCGATACAGAGCGCGACATTCGCCGTGCGTGCGCGGATATCGCCTTAATGCGGCTGGAATTGCTGCGGGCGCTCGGTCACCGCACGGTTTCGGAGCCGTCATGATCCTCAAGGCCAAACCTCGCGGCGATGGACGTCAACTCGGTCGATACCTCCTCACCATGGGAGAAAACGAGCATATCGAAGTTCATGAAGTCCGGGGCTTTGTGTCCGATGATGTTGCAGGTGCGCTTTCCGAAGTGGATGCCATAGCCAAAGGCACGAAATGCAGACAGAGCCTTTTTTCTGTCTCGCTCAATCCTCCGCCGAATGAAAATGTGCGGATTCAGACATTCGAAAAGGCCATTGAGGCTATCGAGGAAAAGAACGGTCTGAGTGGTCAGCCGCGTGTCGTCGTTTTTCATGAAAAGGAAGGGCGTCGGCATTGCCATGCTGTATGGAGCCGTATTGACGCCGAGACGATGACGGCGAAACCGCTCCCCTTCTTCAAGAACAAGCTTCAGGAAGTCTCAAAGCAGCTCTATCTCGAAAACGGCTGGCAGATGCCGCGCGGGTTGATCGACAAACAAAACCGCGATCCGCGCAATTTCACGCTCGCCGAATGGCAACAAGCCAAGCGAAGCGGACGCCATGCGGGCGAGATCAAGGGTCTGATACAGGAAGCCTGGGCGATATCCGATACGCGGCAATCCTTCTCTCACGCATTGGAAGAGCGTGGTTTCTATCTCGCTCGTGGTGATCGGCGAGCATATGCAGCCGTAACCTTCGAGGGCGAAGTTATCGCCATTCCCCGCGCTATCGGGAAAAAGACAAAGGATGTTCGAGAACGTCTCGGCAAAGCTGAGGAGTTGCGCAGCATCGAAGAAACCAGGCAGCGGATTGCGGAAGGCATTCTGCCACGCATGAAATCCCACCTCGATGAAGCTCGGGGCAAAGCTCGCCTTGAAACAGGCGCTTTGAACTCTCGGCGCAGTGTGATGACGGAAACGCACGCTGAAGAGCGTGCCAAGCTTGATGCCGGACAGAAACAGCGCTTTGAAGATGAATCACGGAACCGTGCTGATCGCCTGCGAAAAGGCGTGCTGGGATTATGGGATAAACTGACGGGCAAGCGCGCCAAGCTTGAAAAACAGAACGAGATGGAAGCGCTATGGGCTTTGCAGCGTGATCGTGAGCAGCGGCATGCGGTCATTGCCTCCCAGATGCAAGAAAGACAAAACCTGCAAGCTGAAATCACGGCCACTCGCAGCAGGCACGCGCAAGCCTTGCTCGACCTACATTCCGATACTGCCAACTACCGTTTGATGCAGCGCGGCGAAGCGCCGAAGCCGAGAGCAAAAACGTCTTTCGAGCGGCTGGAAGCCTTGAGGGAGAAATCCCGTCAGCCGGAATCTCAGCGCCAATCGAAGCCTGCCACTCAAATAAAACCAAAGCCGAAGCGGCAACCGCTATCGCCCGACGAGCGGCTCAAACGCCTGCGCGAACGGCGAGAGCAGCAGCGGGATCGTGGGCCGGAACTGGAGCCTTAAGGCAGATGCGCTGTTACTCAATGTCTTTGGGTAAGCGCGCGGCAATGTTCATACGGTGAGCGTAGAGCGCGTCGAGAATAATCGTATCCTCATCCTCAATCCGGAAGAAGATCGAAACAGGGAAATCCTGCACGCCCCATTTGCGGAATTCCTTGCCTTCCAGCCGCGTGTAGACCGCGCAAGCCAAGGGCTTCGCGGCAATAAAGCGAACGCTCACCTCAAGCTGGTCGACAAATTTAAGAGCAATTTCCGATCCCGCGCGGCTGCGGTAACCGGTAGTGATTTCAATAAGCTGGCGTTTGAAAAGTGCGCTGCGGATAATCCTGGACATAAGCGCCTATTCAGTCGCTGCTTTGCGGGCGTCGGCAAAGTCGTCGTCTGTCAGATCGGAATAATCGTTCTCGCGCAAGGATTGGGCAAGCAATGTGCGGATATCGCCGCGTTCCTGTTCTAGCGATTTTTCCATGTGCCTGCGCACCAGATCGCGGATGAACTCGCTCGGTGTCTCGTATAGCGAGCCCTTGCCGGTGATTTCACCAACGTACAGCGCCAGTGGGTCGGGCAGCGTGGTATTCAGCCGTTTGATCATTTTCGTGTCGTGCGTATCCGCCATGGCGTTTCTCCTATCATTCACGTCTTATTTTCTCACATTTGCGCGTGCAACGTCAACTAAACGCGCATTTAGCGCGCATCCGTGCGTTTACAGCGTTCCTCCTTCTTGTTGATCCGGCGTCACCCCCCGCGAACCATCAGGCCTTCTCTGAGCCAATGATGCTGGGAACGGGCCGAAAGGCCCTGAATGGTTCGGGGCCTCCTTGAAACAAAGGAGGAAACGATGAAACTCATCTCCCGCTTTGAAGCTGCGTCCCGTAACACAGCCGAACTTAACGCTCTTTACCGTGAGGCATTCAACGCATTCGCATCCGCACCGCGCGGATCGGAAGATCGCAGAAATGCTTTGGCTTCACTTGAAAACATTGAGGCTGAACTCGTGCTTCGTCCGCCCTTCGGCTAACCGCCACGCGGCAGGCGATCCCTGGCCTGCCGTTTCCATTGCCGCCTTCAGAGGGGATATCTTTATCCAATGGGGCTTGCATCAGGGTAACCAAGCCGGATTGTCGTAAATCTCTTCGTAGCTTTCGGCCTCGATCATCTGAAGACCCAATGCCTTGAAAAAGGGACTCCGGTCCCTGTTCCCGCTTGATTTGTTCGTCACATACCAAGCCTGCTGTTTCCATTCGGGGCGGATTTTGTGAAGCCTTGCTCGCTCCAAAAACAACCATCTGAGGAAGGTTTCGTCCTTTCCAAACCCGAACCCGAGAATAAGCAGCGGTGAGAAAAACAGTGGGTCGAGCCATGTGTTCGCGCCAGGCCAATTCGAGAGGCTTTCCTTGGCATTCATACGAATGCCCTTTTTGCCGTAAACCCAGCTTCGCGCCCGCTGCACCGATCCCATGTAATGCGTAAGACCGAGGCGAATGCTGCGCGAATATCTTTTCATTCCATGCGCGTGCCAGATCGCAAAGCTGGTCCTTGGAGTGGCGATTTCCGATTCCGCAAAATATGAAGTCCAGGGATAGTAGTCAGTGAAACCTTTTCTGGCTTTTGGCGCGTGATATTTTGCCCTGACCGCTTGGGAAAGGTTCTCGTCAAAATTGACAGTTATGACCGGCGCTGAACGGCTTCGCGCCCAGCCCACTATTTTCGAATGGTGGCTCTTGGGCTGCCAGCTATCCATCAGCGCGCAGAACTTTCGTTGCAGATCACTTCGGTCATCACCGGGTCTGGCAAGATCAAGGATATCGAAAAACTCCGTATTCGACATCTCTTTGAGTTGGTTTTGGCTGAAGGCAAGGTTTTGGGCCCGGGCTATTTGTTGCAACAGGCTCTCCCAAGAGGATGACCCATTGGTGTTCTGATAGCGGTTTATTCCGTTGCCGATGAGCAGCGCCGGTGAAGAGCGTTTCCTCAAAATGTCTTCGAGAGTTTTCAAGTCAGCCCCCATAACTGAAATGCAGTAATTATTTCAATCACTTTACCTCTCGCGGCAATCGAATGGCAACCTATTGGTTTGGAGTGAACACACACAAGAATTCCTGGCAACCTCCCAAGAATAAGTAGGCTCGTTCAACCTTGACGCGGATTCGCTGAGCGTGGACGATCAGGCTGATTGCAAATCAGTATTTTCAAGGGGAACGGGATGACGGGATTTAAAGCAAAACTTCTCAAGCCTATCGCTGCAGCTGCGGTATTGGTCATGGCATCAAATGCAAATGCCGCAAGCCCGAGCGAGGACGATTTCCTTGCCTGCTTGTCCTTGGTTGCAAAAGCGCAAAGCATGATGAGCGAAGTCGAGGAATACAGCGAGTATGCCTCGCGGCTTTGGGGGTACGAGCCTGTTAAGATTGCAGATACGCTTGAAAAGTATCGGTTTGAAGCCAGTTTCGGGCTCCTACTCCATCGATACGAGAACAACCGGATCGACGGCAACAAAGCGACTTCCGTTGCATTCACTGAGGTTGCCGATTCCTCGCGGAAGGCGAACGTCGATTACACCGCGCAGTTGATTGCATCAGCCAGGTCAGCCGCTGATCCGCTCGCCGAAACAAAGGCACTGGTTCAAGCGCAGCTCGGTCGCGAGATTTGGAAATGCGAGGGCGCGGTTCGAAAACTTCGCTACAAGATCGAGGCATACGCGCCTCTGAAGGCTGAGATGGAAGCGCGTATGCAAGCCGCACGGCAAGAATTCGAGCAATCATCCCCTATCAGCATCCTGCGCTAGCTAGGAAAACAGGAAAACACTCAATAACTTGACTGAGCTATTAAATATTGGCATCATTTTATCTGGCCTTAAGCACAGGCCGGTGTGCCCACCGCTCGCGAAGCAACGCAGTGCTCTCAATTAAATCTTTCACGACCGTTCCCGATTGGGCGGGCTTGATTGGCAGTGGGCACCTAGTCAGGTCCGTGAATCCGAAAGGAATGGATCATGACAGATCAAAACAAACTAACCGACCTAAAGAAATCCGCAAAACAACTGGCTAGAGGCTCTCGTATTGCCCATCACGAGGCACTGGATGCAATTGCAGTTGCATGCGGGCAATCGCACTGGAATAGCCTGACATCCGCCTTTGAGAACGGGTGGCGACCTTCAAAAGAGAATGAGACTGCCGTGCGTGCTCTCTTAGAAGGTGGAGCTGAGGGCCAGATACCGCTGGATTCCGAGGAAACCCATCGGGGTGAAATTGATGGGCATCCCTATGAACTCACCCTTGGCTTTGACTATGTGCTGCTTGGGGAAAATGGCTGGTGCATCCATTTAGGACATGCACCGTCCGAACCTCCGACAATCGAAAAATACAAGGCTTGCCCGATTGATGACCCTGCGATTTTGGGGCGCGCTTTGAGCATCGCAAAAGAAGCGGCAGATCGGGTTCGGGCGCGTATTTCATCGGACTGGCCTCGACGTTCCACCAAGCCTGATGCCCAAGGGCGCGTCGTTCATCCGCTATGGGAAAACAAAGAGCTGGCTAGCCAGTGGTTTTGCCTTCACTGCGATGCTGCGATCAGTGGCAAGCAATTGGCAGAAAACATGTGGCATTGCCCGGAATGCAGTGCAACGCCGATAGACATCTTCTCATCGCCGTTTTGGAAAGAAGCGTCCTAACAGCTTGCCATGCTGAATTGGGAAAGGGGTTCAGCCTTGCTGAACCCCTACTCTTCAGTCAGATGTGAAGCCGTCTTCATGTGCTGATGCCGATCACGCGCATTGAAAAATGAAATTGGTTCCCGCTATCGTGGTTTCGGAATAGTCCACCGCGAGGTCACGGGCGATGGCCTCATAGTCGATGTAAAATTGCAGGCTTTCGGGGATTGCTCCGTAAAGGCCTTCCTCTACAAACTGCTCTGCCAGATCACGCATGGATGACAGCTCGTAGATGCTCATATCTACGCTGCTCGGATCGCTTGCCACCTGCTCATGGGAATAACCGCACTCGCCCACGGCGATGATGTAGCGGTGCTTGTCGTCTTCATCCCAATCTTCTGCTGCCTCTAGATACGCCGCAAAATTGGCTTGATTGATCCCCCACGCCTTTGCCAATGCGCAATCGATGTCATCGCCATCGATGAACTGGATTTCGTATTCCTCGACGGGCTGGCCGTAATCGTTCTTGTTGTTTTTTGCCTTGGCCTCGTAGCTTTCTGCGTCTTCAAAATAAAAGCCAACTGCCGAGATATCGTAGGGTTGTGCATGGAGTAGGATCATTGCTGCCTCACTTGGTTTTAGGGTTTCAAGCAGCGCGAGAAACCTTTCACCCCGCGCTTGAACCCTTGCCCAGCGGCGAGCGTCCGATACCAATCAAAGAGACAAAGCCGCCGATCCGCACCAGCGGACGGCGACGATCAAGAGGACGGGAGTACCGTCAAACAGAGCGCCCCAAAGTCCTGTCGCTTGCGACGCCAAAGGCGATCTCGGCAACACGGGAGATGCGGCCCAGGGCCGTATCGAATGGAGCGGGCAGACGCAGATCAGGGCTATTGGATCAGGCGGGATGGGACGGTTTAAGCTGGAAGCTTAGGTTCCAAGAGCGTGTGACACACGCGCAATAAAGCCGGCGCCCCGCGCCGCCATGCCCGAAACGCGCAAGGGATGGACGCCCCCATGGCCGAGACTACAGGCTCGGTTCACGACAGCCCGGTCCCACTAAGTGGGATGCGCCTACCACTCAAGGAATCCCTCATTATCGGCAGTGTTTAACGTTGAAGTCACTCTGCAATCTACATTAGAATATTTCAGTATTTTAGACATTTAATTGCAATCACACGCTTTCGATAACCGGGGTGCGACATAACAAAAGGCATTACGACGATCACAAAGGCAGCCGACATTGACGCAAAAAGTAACGAAGAAGCACTCGATCTCATCGGGAGCTTGATCGACATGGCCGGAGACAACGGCGATGCAGCACTAACCAGGCGCGCTTTTACGTTGATGGACGCCATTGAAAAGCGCGACCTGACACCCAAGCAGAGCGTATTGCTCCATTATTTCCGCTCTAATGCCTGGGAAAACAGACTTCGCGAGAACGCCAAAAAGCAAAGCTGGGATTGGGACATTGAGGAGATTCAAAACCAGATTCTGCACCTACGCTTAGCGGCAAGGCACGAGGGCTTTGAAGAACTTGAGGAAGTTTGGCGCTGCGCAATACTGACGAATCTTGCCAACACACTCAATTCCGTGGGCCGCGTGATCGAAGCTATCGAACTATGGGATCGTGTTCTTTGCCTAGAAAAGCGATTTGCGGTGGCACTTGCAAACCGTGGGCTAGGATTTTCCTACTATGCAAGAAGCGTCTACGATCAGGGGCACGCATATATGCTCCAACTGGCCGCAGCAGATTCATATGCAGAGGCGTCGTCACCGGAAGCCGTTTTTGAATCCGTTCACAACGCAGCATTTAGCGATCAGTTCAAAAAGTCCCATGAACAGATTGCAGCCCAACTTGATCTGGATAGCGCGCGTGAGAATCTAAATTCAACGGAGTTCTCTCTCGGAGATAGCCCAAAAGAATGCGCATACCGAAAATGGGTTCTGCGGAACCGTCTGTTCCTAAACCCGCTCAATGATATCGGCGCAAAAAACATCGCAGCTCAGGATATCCTGACCCTCCCGTCAATGACGTTTGCATTCGACGAATACGAAGGGCCGAACCCACCGCCTGTGATCGGATTTTATAACCAGCTCAAGCAAGAATTCGTTTCAGCACGATATATTTTCTATGAGGGCGCGGAATTGGGTTCAGGCTTCGACACCGCGCATTTTTCCGACAAGGATGTCGCGCTCTACAACACACTAGACTATCCGTCATATGCCCTGGCTGTTGAGAAAGTCCGACTTGCCTACCGAATGGGATATTCGCTGTTCGACAAAATCGCTTTCTTCATCAATCACTACATGCAAGTCGGTTGGGCTGACGACAAGGTGAATTTCAGGAATGTTTGGTACCGGTTCAAGAAAGACCGGACGAAAGAATTGCGGCCGATCTTCCAGCGGCGGGAAAACTTAGCGCTGCGCGGCTTGTTCTGGCTCTCAAAGGACATCTTTGAGCCCGAGTTCAAGAAAGTGATGGAGCCCGAGGCTGAGTCCCTGGCCGAGATCAGGAATTTTCTCGAACACAAATACTTTCAGGTTCACGAATCCTGGGCTCTTGGCGGAGGTTTCCAAGATCATCTCGGAGGCAGTCCCGGTTATCACATTTCTCGAAACGAATTCGAGGCTAAGACATTACGCGTACTTAAACTGGCCCGCTCGGCGTTGATCTATCTGTCTCTGGCCGTGTATCGCGAAGAACAGATGCGCCATGCAGACAAAGATGGATTGGTTGCGAGCATGCCGCTCAGCAGGTGGGATGACGAATGGAAAGTTTAGCATCCATCTATGCAATCAAGACTTGGCATGAGAAAATAGATCAACCTCGCGTTCGATAATTTCTCCTTCATAGAGATTTCTCATCGTAGATAAAAATTCGGTCTGCCCGCCGTAGCTCGGGTGTCTAACTTTGCTAACCCGATCTTCGCCGCAGGCTGCACTCAGAACTTTGAACGCGTCATTTCCGATCGCAATAATACGGCGCGGCTTAATATATTCGACAATTTTCACTAGGATTTCCGTGCCTGCTTTTCTCTCCCGAGCATTGTGAGCACGATTTGAGAATGGATCTCCCTTCTCAAATGGATGTAATGGAAAGACATTCCATAGGAAAATGGGTTCATTCACACGAAGCAGAATATCCCAGATAACCGCTGCAGTTCTTTCAGCAACCGGATCACCATAGGTCGGACGCTTAGGATCAAGCCCCCAACGAACGAGATGATCTGAAAAGTGCACATCGTCCGTCAACGCGAGTCCGGTTCTCCGTCCTCCACGGTAACCGAGATCACGCCCTACCCATATAGCGTCAAGATCACTTGCTGCCGCCCGTTCCAGCATTTCTACAAGGTAGTGGCAGCGCAATTCTGCAGCGTCTTCCGAGTCGTAGACTGAACAACGTTCAAAATACGGATTGAAGGTATCTTCGAAATCCATCTGTTTAATGGCGTTCAGAATTTCCTTCGAACTCATAAAACCTTCCTTTTGAGCGGCTTGTAGCGCAGCGTTCTATCTTTTCTGTTGCCGATGACAATACCACCTTCGTTTTTTCGCATTTGCCGAAAGACTTCATAACCTTGAAGGATTGCGTCTTCCCATAGTTTTAAGGGGCAGCGCTCCACTTCATAGCCCCGTACAAAATTTTGAACTGCTTTGAGAAGGTCAAAGGAGACGGTGTCTTGATTTTCGAAAAAGTTCAGTGACTTAGCATGAGAGAAAATGTAGGCGGAAAGCCCTTCATCAATGACTATTGCGCGACCGCTATCCTGGGCTTCGTCAACGTCTTTCATGCTCTTACGCTTATGCTTAATTAGAGCACGGAAAGTAGGCGACCAATGAAGTATGGCTGCATTGGCAAAATGGAACACGTCGTGGAAGCGGTAGCCGTCAGGATCGCCGATGTTGTCAGACAACGGATCCCCGATAAATACGCCCTGCCACCGCAGATAACTCCTACCGTCTGCTTTTTGGGTAATTTCAATCTCGAAATCTCTTGGAATTTGTTCGTCTTCAGGAAATTCGGCATCAAAATCAGGAAGAGTGTCAGCAGGCGGCGTAATAAATCGGCCACAGGTTTTTGAGATATTGCCGTTTAAGACTGATGCAAAAGACACCTTGGATGCTTGCACTGCCTCGATGTAAGTTCGAATAAATTCAACCAATTCTGTCTTGGCGTTTGCTGCATCCGTTTCCAGATTTAGTAACCTAGCGGCCTGCTCACCAAGGCGCAGTAATATTGAATCCAAAGGAGCTAAATCAACGGAGCTAATGGCTTTCGCAAACGGGAGGCTAGGATTTCCGTTTGCGACTATGCTCATCGAAAAACCTTGCCCCTCAAGAGCCTCCGAGAACAGATCCGATAGATTTATATCAAATCTCCTGCAAAGAGCTGCTACATACCACAGCGTATCTCCAAGCTCTTCCTCAACATCGCGCATATAACCAGCGGCAAAAGCGCTTTTCTCTCGGTGTAATTTCTTGGACGTGCTCATTACGCTGCCGACCTCACCAAAAAGTCCAAGCAGGATCGGGATGACATCGGCCTTGGAGAAACGGTCTGTCGGAGCGACTAATCGCTCATATTCAGAAAGCAATACGTTTGAACTGGCCCCCGCTTCGGTCATGTGCGTTTCCTCGCCGCTTCAAGCATATCGAAAGGCCGCCCTTGGTAACCTTTGACACCGAGTCCTTCCAGCCACTGAACAAAGGCCTGAATGGTCGCTTCGTCTTCGATTTTTTTTCGACCTCGCCCAGAAAGAACAAGGCCTGCGTCTTTAAGATCGTCGGGTATTTCTGGCCCTTCAGCGCCAAAATAGACAAAATCATTGCTGATCAAAATACGGTCTACTGACGTGTCTCTGT
Organism: uncultured Roseibium sp.; assembly: GCF_947496995.1. Classification (GTDB taxonomy): domain Bacteria; phylum Pseudomonadota; class Alphaproteobacteria; order Rhizobiales; family Stappiaceae; genus Roseibium. Next base: position 931,466 of record NZ_CANMFD010000001.1, on the reverse strand, counting down.
TGATATGCTTTTGAAAACATGTGCCGTCTTCTTGGCTATGGTAGGAATTTAACTGCCCCCATCCACCACCTTCAACGGGATAGTAAATATTGTCGCCACAAGCCATGCGATAGCTACCGTATAGATTTGGCTTCTTTTTCGAAAAGCGGGGGTCGTGCCAGTATTCACCAAATGTGAGCGCCTCGCAGACACGCATGGCATAGACGAGAAACCCTCCGCGACGCACCCCCGCTCTGTTGCTACCGGTGCCGACGATCCAATCACCTATAGCCGCTCGCTGCCTGATGTCAGGCTTGCAGGTAGCAAGTGTGCAAAAACCATTAAATGGGTTAGGAGCAAACCCGCTGTCATAGGCTACAATATAGCTGTGAAGTGTCGGCACATTAGTCACCTCACCCGCAGGGATGTCGGCGAATAGGCCGAGGTCCACAGGGCGTGCCGTCAGGGTTTTCAAATTGCTCATAATCACCATTAATCGCGTCAATAATTTTGTCTGCATTCCAACCGACAAGAGCGTGACCGTATTCGTCCAGCGCTTCTGGAACTTCGCAGCCATTGGCACCGCGTTCCCACACTCCAATGATTGTCTTGTCTTGCTTATGAGCGCGCTCGATCTCCCAGTTGACCCAATCGCTATTTTTGGTTTCCGGTGAAATGTAAACAATCATTGTGCTGGCCCAATCGATTCGGGGAGCCAATATCTGTGATTTGATATATTCGGGCGATGTTGCGTTGTTCGGACGGTCCGAATTAATCGAGCTGTCCCGAACATCCATGCCTTTGTTTTTCAAGAGATTCTTCAGGTCAGCAAGACCCGCGTCGTCTTTATGGACGTGACTAATAAAAACATTTTTTGTTTCTTTTGTCATAGCTGAAGACAACCCTTGGTGTTCTATTTCATTATGATACACTACACATAATCGTAATGCGAGCAAAGAACTCAATGAATGAAAGAGGTTAGATGCTTCCTCCTGTCCTAGAGATATTTCTGATTTGGCATCCTCAGGATGAGGCGGGAGCAGCTCTAGCCGAAGCCATCTTCAAGCACTTTATGCACGGGCCTACGTTTTCAGGCGTAATCGGCGGGGGCATCCAAGTATCGATGCGAAGCGCCACTTGGGAAAGTGATAACGGCGCTCCGCGGCCAGTCTATTGGGAGGGGGCTCCAGCTCCCAACGGGATACCACCGGCTAATTTTGTTGCAGCGGTGCCACTATTAGGAACTGAACTGGCAGCTAGTGTCGAAGACACGAACTCCTCATGGCATCACTTCATTGCTTCTGTAGCAGGTGCACAAGAAAATCAGCCGGACAAATTCGGTGTGTTCCCGTTCCTGCTTTCGAGAGGAGCAACGGACGGTACAGAACTTGGTCGATTGCTTGGCGGCTATCAATTTTCAGCAGCAGGCCAGCCTGATAAGGAAGGGGAAGATGTCAAAAGCATGCTTTGTCGAGATCTAACCCAAGGCATCGCGCAACTGGTTTCGCCAGATGAAATGGATAGATTGACAACCTTCATCAGCCATACAAAACGGCACAGCCAAACTGAGGGCGAAGACGTAGATGAGTTGGTTGATCTTGTCAGACACGTAATCGGCAGCACACGCCTGAATGACTTCTTTGATGCCAACGACATTCAACCAGGCACGGATTGGGACGCGGAGCTGAGAGGCAAAGCCGGTACAAGCGCCATGCTTGCGATCCGAACAGACCTTTATTCCAGCCGAGAATGGTGCCAACGCGAGGTCGTGATTGCAAAAACCGAAGGCATGCCTGTGATCATGATGGACGCAATAGGCTATGGTGAAGAGCGAGGATCATTCTTAATGGATCACGTTCCACGGATTGCCGTCCGCAAAATCGATGGACGATGGCAAAAAAGAGACGTGTATCGTGCTTTGAATCTCCTCGTTGATGAATGTCTAAAGCGGGCACTTTGGCTACGCCAAAAAGAGCTCGCTCAGAACCGTCCGGAGCTCGATGTCGCTTGGTGGGCTCCCCATGCGCCTGAGTTCCTCACACTATCTCACTGGATTGAAAACAATCTTGAAAACGCGGCGGACGGTGAAGGCGATATTCGAATACTCCATCCCGATCCGCCATTGGGACCGGAAGAAAGGAGTGTTTTGCAAAAATATGTTAGTGGAACTCGCCTTGGACGGGGAGTTGATATTATGACGCCACGTCAACTGGCGACCAGAGGCGGGTAGTTATGAGCACTGACCTACACCGTGCGGAGTTGCTCCCTGCCGACGCGCTTCGTGAAAAACGTCTTGGAATTTCAGTCTCAGACAGCCCCGACCTGCATAGGTTGGGTTTGCTAGATACGCATTTTCGTATGACGTTAGGTGAACTAACGCGTACTGTTATAATTGGCGGCGGCTCCCTGTTCTACGGAGGGCACCTTCAATCGGACGGCATCACAAGTTTTTTGATAGAGGAACTGCATCGCTATGGCCGTCGAGATCGCCCTCTAAAAGTATGCCTTGCCTGGACGATACATCGCTCTCTGACCGCAGAGCAGATAGCAGAGCAAAAAGACTTTCTGGGTCTTTTTGGAGATATTGTTTTTTTATCGGAAGATGGGGATCGTCTGGACGGGCCGCACAACGATCCGCCCCAACAAGAATTTACGGCTGATGAGCGAGCCAAGTCGCTTTCTGGTTTAAGAAACTACATGACTAACAATACTGATGCCCGCATTGTTCTTGGTGGCAAACGAGCCGGTTTCGAAGGCGCAATGCCCGGCATTGTAGAGGAGGTCTTACTTTCTCTAAAACATCGTCAACCGCTTTATCTTGCAGGCGGTTTTGGGGGAGCAACAATTGATATCGTTCGAGCACTTCGCCCGAGTTACGCTGAGTGGCTTCCGACGGCTGAAGCAGACAAAGATCAGCGCGACCAGCGTTTGATTGATGGCCTTGATGCCCTAAAAACAATGGCTGAAACGCAAAAATGGGATGGGTATGAAAATGCATTGAGTGATGACGACAACAAGCTGCTAGCCGCCTCCTACCGACCAAGTGAAATTGCTGCGCTTGTTGGCAAAGGCCTCGGCCATCTTTTTAAAGAGTAATTCAACACTGAGTTGCGCGTTGGATATGACTCGGTTTCACATGTAGTAGCCATAGCGAACTTGAGGTGTATCAGTCTCACTCAGGTATTTCATCACCTCACCGACCTTTCTTGCGCAACCCAATGTCACTGGGTATTTCCCATCGAACTGAGTATTATTCCAATTCATTTTGGTCAGGCCAAGTATCTCATTCGCAATAAGCCTTGGAGATTCTTCTGATTTTACAATCCGCAATTCAATTGGCTGAGGCACATAGAGGCCCGGATAAGTTTGATAATACCAAACCGAGCCTCTACTATAGAGGAGATGTCGATCACTTTCGACACGAGCCAATGTCCCTCTAAATGGTGGATATTGACCATCTCTAAACAGTCGAAATCTAGAATCCATTATTGTTACAAAATCGACAGCATCAATTCTTAGTTCTTGTGCGGCATCTTCTATTCCAGCAATCTCTTCAGGCGTGAAATTCGATGATTTATGAACGACTACACGCGCCGGAAAGTTCCGCATAGCAATACGATATTCCTTCAAGGCTGCGGAGAAAAGATTATGAGCTTGCTCGGCTGATAGACGTGGTATGCGGTCATCTTTATCGAGCTGCACCGGGGTGCCTCGTAAGATCAATCCATTTCCTAATTCATCGAAAATTTGCGCAAGACTGGTTCGAAGCGTCGCGCGATCTCGACTTCGATAAAATGCGATGCCAATTGCGCATGATGTTCCACGAGACTGTTCGTTCTCCAGTTTCCAGGGAATTGTCGGACCGGATTTGTAGTATAGTGCTGTGCAAAAATTCCAAGCTTTCGTGGCGTCGTCTTGCTGCTCACGTACTTTAGTTCCATCTAAACTAACCTGGCGCACGAGCTGCAAGGGCTTACCCAAAGGCATTGCTTTCGCCTTTAAAGCTCTGCGGAAATTCAGCTCCTCCGATGGCAAATCGTCTTCAAGAGTATCCTGGCCAGGATTTTCTTCTGAGGAAATAGCATCATATAAGTTTTCGGGTAATACGCAGACGATTACGTCTACATGTCGATTTTGAGCGAGGAACTTGATCTCTTCATAGTACAATTCAAGAGCGGCGTCGATTCTCTCGGTTCGAGACGTGATATTTACGACTCGCCCGATGTCTGAGTTTTTTATAGACCTGCCAAGGTCACTTCCAAAGTGCATTTCAGCATGAAAGCCGTGAGATTTATTGAAGCCGCAAAAATCCAAACGTAAGTTTTGTTGCCGCGCATCAGCGGGCGCTGCAATGCCTTCTTTGCATCTCTCAAGCCACCGCCCAAGTGTTTCAATACCTTCGGCTGTACCGATTCCGCCTATATGGATTTCCGAACGCCGCGATTCTTGCGTTTGATCAAACACGCCATATGCAGTAATGCCGCGACGAGGACAGATATGATTTCCATTCGCAAAAATAAGCCTCGGCTCATTTAGAAAATCAAGCTTCAAACTTCACCAAACCTTTCCTGGATATGATCGTCGTCAGGTGAGCTAAGCGGTGCCCAGAGTGACTCATTTAGATGCCGCCCACCTTCAACGACGAGAAGTTCGCCAAAGCTAAGTTTTGAGGCAGAACTTTCTTCCGTAGAAAAAAGGTCTTCGCGATCAATTTCCTCAAGCCATGATGCAAGGAACCTGACTTGATCATAAACAGATCGGTTCTTTTCCATACGCTTTAGACCGCTCAGCAACTTTTCGCCGAAATGGGATCTGCGGTAATCGTCGCCATAACTAAACAACCAGTCAGGCGTCAGTACTACGTACCAATTTTCATCTACTGACAAAAACTCCGCACTAAACGCGAAATGGCGAGTTGAAAGCACTTTCTCAGGGTTGTTTCTGTTGTATTTTCGCTCAAAAACCATGCGAGAAGATGTTCTTTGGCCTGTCCAAGATTCAGTCCGTTTATCATCACCATCGCGCAAGGGAAGGAATATGAATTTATGCTCGAAATGTTGCCATAGCACACGGTGTCGATATAACTTTTGCTGCATCGTAAAACGAAGTAATGATTTAAAGACCCGCTCGTGGTCGCTGTCTATTTTGTAGAAATCAGCAGGCGAAAACGTTTCAACGGTGCCTTCTTCAATTATATCTCTGAAGGGATTATTACGCTCTTCCAGATCATGGAAAGTAATTAATCGCCCGCCAAGAGCCTCGAAATCCGATGGAAGTGTTCTTTGTAAATCGAATGCAAAGTCCCTAATACCCTTCCGGTGATTTCTTATTGTCTTACCGTTCTTATTGGTAATTGCATCCGTAACAACCTCTGCAATGTAAAGACGGCCCGAAAAAAATATTTCGACTAAGTTTGTTCCTAACTTCTCGGCAGGTTCCATCGGTGGATCAAAATCTTCATCTGCTAGCCCCACACTTATTCCTCTGCGATAGCTGAGCAAATGTTCTAGCGCCGCCTTCAACTTCTTCGGATTGGAATTTGCCGCTCTCGTGGAGATATCTCTTTGATCTAAAACATCTTCACGTGTGTTAAAAGAAAAGATCCCACTACAAAGTTTTTCTACTGCATCCTGGGAATATGATTCCTGTCTGCGTGTAATGATGTATATAATAAATCGGTCGAATTTCTCATATAACTTATGTTCTTTGACGGCTTTTAAAGTTTCTTTGATTTTATCGAGTGTCTTATCCGAGGTTATCTGTATAGCCACTCGCGCTTGATCGTCGGCCAGATCAATGCCAGGAAAATTTTGTTTTTCTTCAGCATTTAGGTTTCGAAGATGGTCAAGATCGAATAGCTCTTTGAAAATACCGCAAAATACATCTTCACATATTTTATTTATGTCAAGATGACCCATTGCAACTGAAGATTCCACTTCTACAACGAGCTCTGAAATTTCTTTCCGAAAAGAATTTAGTATTTCTATATGTTTCAATTTTTGACCTTCAAGTTCTGCAGATCGTTGTAAAGTTTCTTTTTGCGGTCCTTCGTATCTTACTGCTCCGAAAAATCAGTGGTTCCGCCCAATCTTCCGGACACAAAGTTGCACAAGAATGAGATCACCCTCTATTGTTGCCATATTCCAATACCTTAGTGAAGGGATTTAGCAAAACCCACTCACAAACAAGGCTTGTGCACCTCAGTTAGCCTGCGCGATTGAGCTAGCACCGTTCTTTGACGGGGGACAACTGCCGACATCAATATTGCATGGTTAGGTGTCGATGGAGAGGCATATCTACAAGCCTGGGGAGTGGTTTCGAGGGGCGCGATAGCCCTTTGATCGGGTTCAGCGTCGATACGCTGACGCGCATCCAATTTGCGAAAGGTTGGTCAGGTTTCCAAAGGGCACGAAGGCTCATTGGTCGATAGGAAGGTTCCAAGGAAGGGCAGCGCGACAGCTCCCTTCCTGGTCAGGATTGCATAAGGGCAGGAACGCCCTTTGCTCTCGATGAAATCGTCTCCATGACATGGCCTCAATGGAATTGTCAGGGGTCTTGGGGGCAGGAACGCCACCCAAGTCGATGGGGGCAGGGAGAGCGAAGTCTTCCGCGAGTGGCTCAATCCGGCGATACGGGTTGGATGGCTCTGAAACGGGTTCAATGCCCTGGAAGAGCCAAGGCCGGGAGGTTGCACAGGAGGCGCGCAGCGGGCCTCCTTGCCAAGATGTGGGGTACTACCCCACACATCTTGCGACTGAGAGATAACCGAAATCCCCGAGAAAACGGGCCATTTAGAATAAGTGCACGCTATTCCACATCACTAGCTTCGACACGGCGTATGCTGCGCCGCAAGGTACTTGCTGACACTCCAAAACGCTCCGCTACTTCAATCGGCGATTTACCTCTGTCTCGCATATAGGATTGTGCCTCTACGACCTGCTCATCCGTCAGACATCTCGGCCTTCCAATTTGTGCTCCCCGCTCGCGTGCCGCCCTTAAGCCAGCACAGGTGTTTTCGCGGATCAGATTGCGGGAGAACTCGGCCACGGCGGCGAAAACATGAAAAACAAGCTTTCCTCCGGGCGTTGTCGTATCGATCCCTTCCGTCAAAGAACAAAACTGAATTCCGTTCGCATCAAGCCGTGTGATGAGATCGGCAAGGTGCAATACCGAACGCCCCAATCGATCCAGCTTATAAACGACCAGGGTATCCCCTGCCGCTAGTGCGTGCAGCGCTTTGTCGAGACCGGGCCTCTCGACTAACGCTCCCGAAAGGCCGTGATCCTGAAATACGCTTTTACAGCCCGCCTGTTTCAGTGCGTTAAGCTGAATGTCCAACTTCTGCTCGCAGGTTGAAACGCGAGCATAGCCGATTAACTTGCCACTTTGCGCATTTAGCAATGACGTTGGGTGCCAGTGTTTCATGGCAATTTCCTTTCGGGACTAGCAAAACCGATCGTTTTTGCATGTCCGTCATGGGGAAGGCTCCGAACTCGGCAATGGCAGTCAGAAAACCACGAAATCAGGGTTTTTCTGAAAGCTCTTCTTTTCCAAAATTTACATAAACATAACATAGTCAAAATCCATCAGTTTTGACTACGCCAACAACAAAGAAACATAAAGAAGAAAATTCAATATGCCTCAGTAACAATGTTGCTAAAAATTTGCATTTTATTTATAATTGCTTTAGTGTTCTGACAACTAATAAAGAAAAAAAGAATGTTGAGGGTGTGTCTGGCGCAAATGCGAGGACACAAATGGCACAAGCCAAACAAACAAGCAGATTATTCGGAGCCGTCGCTGGCGCGGCGATGACCGCTGCCGCCTTATTTACTCCAGTAGCAGCGAACGCGCAGGAGGTTACATCAGTCGCTAATACAGTAGAGACTTCTAGAACCGCTGAGATCGCTGAGCTAAGAGCTGCCGACCGTGCGGCCACAGCTTACGCAAAGGAGCATGGCGTTGCGATACTCCTGCACGTTGGAATGGACATCCAAAACCATGAACAGCCAGAAGATCTGCTGCAATGGGTTGAAAATCAATTCAAAGAGAGCTTTGCCAAACACGGAATAGATATAGGAATCTTTCCGCGAACGAATGATGCTCGTGGATCAGGTTTAACTTATCACGTTGGGGATCATATCTATTCGCCACCCGGGTCTAACGGTTTGTTCGATCTTCAAACGGCTTCGGAAATCGTACCGGACGTTGTTAAACAGGCCAGAATTGCGCTTGAACTTGCCAATGCGGACATCGACGCGTTCCAGTCAAGTCAGCCAGGTGGTTAAGTTAGGTCCCTTCCTATTTCAACTTTAACAGTATGCTCGGCTGTGCTGGCAAGCTCAGCAGTTTTCGGCGCGGCAGCTTTAGGGAATTGAGTTTCAAAATCCGCTTTGGCCGTTTCTAGCGCCCCGTCAGATCCCGGAAACCCAGAGAAAAAGGAGCTGCTCTTTTCTACGCTGGATGCGTCATTGAAACTTGCATCGCTATGGTTGTCTTGCGTTCCTCCGCCAAAGTCCGAAACTTCAGACACCTCGGATTCATCGCTAACCACTCGGGCAACGGCGTAGTTCCCTTCCACTTCATCTTTTATATGCGCGATTCCGGCATCGGCTCCCTCTCGCAACGCTATTTGGTCAGCCTCTCGTGTTTTTTCACGAGCGTGTTGCGTGACTTCGTGGTTGTTCACGAACCTAGCTAGCGGATCATTCTCATATCCGGCCTTGATCGTAAGATCATCGTTTAAAACCTCATCCGTAACCGCGATCAGAACACGGCGATGATAATCGGCATCGCTCTCGCCGGGCACTCGCTCTGGCATATCGTCACCGAGGAAATTTTCTGCATATTCTTCGAATTTCCGGCCTGTCTCAGCCTCTATCATTGATATGACATCAGTAACTTCGGCATCGCTCATGCCGCCAAAAATGTTTTCGGCAACGTAGGCGTCGAGATCGCCGCTGTTGAGAAGTGCCAAGAACATAGCATCTTCATATTGCTCTTTGGCCTTACGTTCGGAATTCTCCTGTGCTGATCCTTGCGCCTCTTTGGAAGCTGCAGCGGTCGTTAGATGCACACTTTCGATAGAGCCGCTTTTCAAACCATGCTGAATGTCGTCATGCTCTTTGACGATTTTTGCGGCTTGTTCAATTGCGAACTGCTTGTCGGATTGTTGCGCGCCAGGCGCAGAGATGGCCTTCGCGGCTTCTGCAAAGTCACCCAATGTATCGACTGCTCGAAATCGGTTCTTTAGACCGGTTTGCTCTCCATAAAAACGCATCTTTAAATCCCCACACTTCCCCGCAACCTCTTTCAAAACGGGTGCATTCGGTGTGTATTCATAGTATTATATGCAGATCAATTTAATATTATGTAAATAATAGATTGTATTTTACCTATTTTTAATCATATATTACATATTCACGTATATGATTATATTGTGCGTTGGTAATCCCCTCCGCACAATATACACGAAAAACTAAAGGCAGCTCCCACCAGAGAGCTGCCTTTTTCTTTATTGCGCAACACATGGGTACGGCCAAACCAGGCTAGCAGCTAATGCATGTGTTGTCACAATTGAGGCGGATTTGACTAATCCATTTTCGGTTGTGTATTTGATCGATTGCTAACTTTTTACTGGAAACCCGAGTTTATTATGCAATGAGTTCTGTTATTAAATTTCAGCCAACCAAAGTGGTAGTTCGACGGCAATACAGTGCCTATTTTATCACGCGTTTATGGAAGAGCTTTCGAGCTGAATTCATAAAATTTGGCCGAAGCGAGGAACGGTTTGCAATACATGTCAATGATGAAGTCGCATCTCTTGCGGAAAAGGTTGATATCCGCTTGCCAAATCAAGACAAGGTTCCATTTCCAAAAGTATTCCCGACGCCAATAACCTATAAGAAATTTTTAGACACAAGCCGTGTTGATGAGGTTCTAGAAAAAAGAATTCTAAGATCCTCGCCTTATACACTACAAATTATTCATCTATTCTTATGGACAATTAAACCGAAGATCGTAGAGAGCTGGGCAGAAGAGCATAGATTTGCATTATTCAAACCGTACGTAGAAGACTTGGATGCATCCTTCGACGTGTTAGACCCAAGTGATTTGCTGCCAACCACTGTCAGTCTTTACAAAATACCGGTCGAGGAGAAATATACCCAGTGGAGTTTGTGTTCTCCAAGCGAAATAATTGAAATTCAAAAGGGCAAAGCAGTCTGGGTAAATGCCCAATACAAGAAATCCGGGAAAGATAATGCTTCCTTCGAGGAGATCTCAAGAAAAGAACATGAGATGGAGCATTTTGGTCTCCTGCATTTTTCTAAGAAACGAAATATCGCGGGACATCAACAAGCCTATTTCCTATCCGCTGAACAAACTCGGGATGCTCTTAAGAACCCACACTGGAAGCGTTCGGGAGCGGCACACGACGCATTTTTGCCGATACAAGATAGGAATACCGACGGTTCCATAGCGATTGATCTAAAAAGAATAAGCTTTCATGCAGCACTTGGAAGTGTTGGCGCAAAGTTGTCCCTCGATGAAGAATATTGCATCTGCATCCGATCATTTGATCGATTGGCGGGCACTTCTTTTAATAGTTACTTCAAATACATAAAATCAAATATAGGCCCAGTTAGAGACCGAAATTATTATAAGAAGATAGATGAAACATATATAGGGCTGCCGAGGAAAACGAACGACTTCGTTCTAGACCTATTGTTTGGTTGGTTATTTTTCGTGGAAGCTTCAAAAGAAGAAAAGTTGCTTTGCGAAAACTTTGAGAAATTGAAAAAGTAGTGCTAAAATGAAAAATGCTAGAAAAACAAAAACAGAAAAGGGTTTTGTGCGTAAATCGAGTTTGGTAAAGGCGATATTAGATAGTAATTTTCAGGAAGCTGTTGAAATTATTGGGAATAACCCGCAGTCGGTCAATGAAATTCATACAAGTAGTGGAATGAGCGCGACTATGCTAGCCGCCTACGGACGTCTTCCTGCCTATCTCGAAGAAATATTTAGATATGGATATTTAGTGGACTTCACACATCGCGACAAGCTTGGTTTTGATCTCCATGAGATAGCCGTCGAGTCGCTGGAGCCGGAAGTTTTAAGGCTCGTAGTTGAAGCCTATAATGTACACGCGCCACATATCATCAACAATTGGCCAGAACCAAACTAAATATAGAACAATAAGTGAACACAGTATTTGCTTTGCCGCAAACATTGTAGACTGACCCTGTTCGCTTGGATGAGCATCTGCTCATACAAAATATCCAATCTTCTCTTTAAGGGAACCGTCTGCTTTGGCGCGGCGGTAAACGGGAGACGTGTGTGCAAACGGATCTCAAATCCCTTGCTCTCGAAAGCAAGGACGGCTGATATGGCTCAGATCGTCCAGCAAGTCATCGAAATCGGCATCCCCGTTGCCGAAACCATTGTAATTGGTGGAACCGCAAATATTGCCCTGCGCACGGTGGTTTTCACTACACTGCGAATTTTTGGCGCATTCGATCCACGATGGGACAAGAAGTGGCCGCGTCTGCCTTGGAGATGGCCATACCTGCGTCTCTGGATACGTTTTCAGGAATGGCAAGAAGAGAATTTCAAACAAGGCAAAGCCAGCGCTGGAAAATCCGGAGCATTAACTCAACTCGCCTTGCGATACGAGGAAGGCAACAGCCTGATTGGGCGCGTACGCTTGCCGCTTGGCATTCCCCATTACAGCCTAATCGGCGAGAAATCGGAACGGCATAAGCTCTATATCGCGTCTTCGCGGTCGGGGAAATCGTTGCAGGTTCAAACTGAACTTGCCCATATGCCGCAAGACGCATGCGCACTGATCGTTGACCCGACGGCCAACCATACAAATCAAGTCCTCATCCCACTTGAACGGCGCGGACACACGCTCTGTGCATTAGACCCGTTGGGATTACTGGACGGCCCATCTCAATCCATCAATTTCATCGCCCAAATCGATCTGATCAACGCACGGCTCGGCCAAGACCGGACAACGATATTGTGCGACCGCATCGCAACCCTCTCTTTCCCGCCTAGCAGCAACGAGAAACCTTTCTTTCGCGATATGGGGCGCGAGGGATGGGCACGAATTATCCTTTTCGCGAAAATCACTATCGAAAACTCAAGCATGCTGGATGCCCGCCGTCTGATCTTGGTCGGCTTCATTGAGGATGCTGAAGGCGACCCTGTGCTTGCCATGGCTATGCTCTGGGAGGCGATGCTGGCTTGCGATGCCTATGACGGCTACGTGTCGTCTTTTGCTGCGCAAATGATCGCAATGGACGAACGTACACGTGAAAATGTCCTTGCGACGATCCGAAGTAAGACAGCGTTTTGGGACCACGAACAGGTCAAATCGGTTTCCCGATCCAATGATGTCAATCTTTGCGACCTCAAAGATCCCGACAAAAATCTCATAATTTCCCTGCCTGTCACTGTCGGGGAAATGCGCACGACCCTTAGGCCCTGGGTGGGCGGCATCATTTCTTTGTCGCTCGCGGTCATGGAATGGATTCCCGGTGACCTGAAAACCAAGACGCGGTTTGTGATTGAAGAGATTCAGGCACTTGGTGAAGACGCGTTGCAGGGCGTGGGCGAAGCCTTTCCTCTCATGGCTGGCCAAGGCGTCTCTCTGACAGCCGTAGGTCAGGACTTGCCAGGCCTGCGGAAAGCCTTCCCGAAAGACTACAAATCCATGATTGGGAACGCACAACACGTGGTTTTCATGGCGACGAATGACCATGAAACTTACGAGTACATCGCCAACCACGTCTTTGGGCAGAAGACCGTCAAACGGAAGAAATGGAGAATCCCATTTCTTTGGACGGTTAGCAGCAAAGAAATCCCCGTCATCACCCCGGATCAGGTTCGGCGGTTTCTGGAGGCGGGGCGGAACAATGCCATTGTTCTTCGCAATGGCAAGCGCTCCATGATGGTGAAAACAGCCCTCAGCTACAAAGTTTTACCGGTCTGGATGATCGACCCCAGCCGCGACCATCGTGAAACACGTGCCCGCGCTTGGTTTCGAAAGGTCTGGAAAGACTTCACGGCGCGGCGTGCTGAACGCCCTGAACCTATCACTGAAATTCCTCTTCCGCTCACCGGTACGGCCAAGCTCGAAGCGCTTGCCCGTTCGGTAGCGGCAAGCCGCCCCCCTGAAACCTGAAAGGAGAAATAGAATGAGACTTCAAACTGGTCGCTACATTCCGCCGACAGTTGCCTATAATGTTTTGGCACATCTATCGCTGTTCAGATCGATAGCTGAGAACCCAAACATCAATGGACCTGCGATATTAATCATGCAAGGGCCAGCCGGCTCCGGCAAGACGTCCACAATCCGGCATCTTTGTAACCATATCTGTGCGCCCCTATACGAAATCCACGGCAAAGACATGGTGTCGCAATGGGAGGGCCAAGGCACCAAAGCACTTGAACGAAAAATCATAGAAGCCGCCAACGACCCGAGCCCGTTTCAGCCTGTCGTCCTGCTGGACGATGCCGAAATGGGCGGCCTTCGCGTCGATGAGCGCTTTACCGGAACAGTGAATAACAACGCCTCGTCCGGTTGGCTCATGCAGTTTGCGAATAACCCCAGAGAGTTGCTTGTCGAATCCGATACGGGAACAAGGCGAACAATCAGGTTTAAGCGCCCTCCTGCGCTTATTTTGATCGTCAACAACATCTCAGCGCTTCATTCACCACTGGTGCGTGAGGGACGGGCAGCGCTATGCACGCTTGACCCAAGAGGTGTCGACCTACAAAGGGTGATTGCCGGTATGTTTCCCAAGCTGTCCGTTCGTCAGGCCGGGCAATTGGTGAACAAGTTTCCTGAAAAATCGGTCGCCTTCTTTGCCGAATTGGTCAACGACCTCGCAAAACAGGCAGCAATGAACTGCGCTCGTGATGCGGGCTTTGATTTCCTCAGCGTTGATTGGAAGCACGCAGCAGCTTCGATTGTTGATGCCTCAAACGGAGCCACGTATCCGCAGCTAGTGGCTGCCGGTGAAAAGCTGGCCGCGCAATCACGGAACACCAACTTTGTGAACCAGGCGAAGTCGGTTCAAGAGGAAGCCAATCCGCTCATCGGGCAGGAAGGCTTTCATAACTACGGCAACGGCGCGCTTCATCCTGCAAATGAGGAACTGCCGCAGCCGCATATCCCTCCGGTGAAAATCTAACTGAAAGGAGAAGCCCCATGACAATGGTGCAAACAAAAGCGCGAGTATGGAACCTAACAAGAAATCAACTGCTGCAAGGTGTGGCGCGGCGATTTTTCGAGATCGCCGCTGATCATGGCAAGGATTGCGATTGGTATCTTGAACGCATCGACGTGATGCTCCGCATGGAACTTATCGAGTTCTACTATCTGGTCGTATTCAAGGCTGATGAACCCATCGCGGGTGCGAAGCTCTGCTTTGATTGGGGCCGCCACACCGCCCTCGTTGAATCGATGGGTGAGTTTTTCGATCCTGAAAAAATCAATCAGTTCGGCACAACGGACTCCATCGCCGACACGATGGAAGCAGTCCGCGCCTATGTAGACGGGCTGTTCGAGCACTGCGGCGCAACCCGCGTCGAGGTCTGGTACAGCGTGCGCGATGAACAGATTAAAACACTCGGCTCCGAACGGGTCGATCAGTTGCTGGACGTTAGCAGGTCTGATGAGGCTAAGAAAAAGTCCTCTGAGAGATGGGCAAAAATCATGAAAGCCAAAGCGGACAAGGGCGCGAAACGCGTTTCCACGCTCGGCGATCTTCCCGAAGCTTCATTCGACATTTGGTAAGGAGAGATAATCATGGACGACATGATGAAGAGACTGTTTGACGATCTGGATGCGTCGTTGAGCGCTATCGAAGCCCGCTTCACGGGCGGAACGGACACGCCGACTTTGCCTGACGATCTGATAGACGAACTCAGTAATATCGCCTCCAGCGATGAGGCAGGATCGGAAAGTGGAAACGATCAAACAGGGGATGTATCCGGCCAGATCGCAGCCCTGAATGACCGTTTCCGTCAGAACCAGTCAACCGACGATGACGAAATCAAAGGTCGATGGATCTTAGGCGATGATATAGAGGAACTTCCCGGCACGACAAAGGCGGCGATCAAGAAAAAGGTTCGCCAGTTCGCGGACTTTGAGGAATTCCCGCTCCGTGATCGCGGTGCCTTCGAACACCGGAGCAAGGATAAGTCCTTCCCCATCATCTGGATGATCAAGGTCTACGAGGACGATACCCTCGCCAATGAAGCCAGCCATCCTGAAGACCCCGCTCAGAGCTATCGGGTCTTGCTGCTCGATCTTTCCGATGACACAGGCGAGGAGGATTGATCCATGACCAACAGACCGATAGCGAAGTTTCAGGAGTTCCCTGCGGAAATCTCCCTTTTTGAACAGGAAAGCGAGAAAGGTCCCTGGCTGAATGCTCATGTCAGCAAGATCTACAAAGAGGGCGAAGACTACAAGCGGACGAACAACTTCAACCGCAATGATCTGCTGAAACTGCACACCCTCGTTCCTCAAGCCATTGAACGGATGCAGTCATGGGAGCTGGAGCAAAGGCAGGCACGGTCCCAATCAGACAGCCGAGACATCGATAGTCTGAAAGAACGCGCCCGAACGCGAAGGACGGCACGCGGACAGTCGCAAAACCACGAGGAAACCCCGTGACGACCTTGATGCGTGCTTCGCAGTGAGCCTTGATGCTGCCCTGCAATAGTAACCAATTGAAATTGATCAGGAATTTGCACTCCTGATCAATTTCGAGGTACACTATACTTATGGTTGTGTTTTGCATAATAAAGGCAACCTGAGCCGAGACGCAAAACGTCTTTGGGGGCACGTCTCAATTGAAAAATTGAAGTAGCTGGTCAGCACGCACTGCGTTGCTGAGACAGGTGGAGTCTGTCCAATGACCCCGGACTTGAGGGAACAAATACAAAAAATGAGGGAGAAAGGGCTCTCCGAGGAGAAAATCAATGAAACTGTCCACATGGTTACAAGCCTTATGGAGCCATTTGCAGACGCGGCTTGGGGAAGACATTCAATTCAAATGATTCAGGACGAAAAAAATAAGAATATGCTTGGTAAGACAGCAGGTTATGCTAGAATCGATGATATTAGCAAAACCGAAGATTAAAGAACCTTTTCAAGATATTCTTGAGGGTGCGAAAGGGATTCTATGAAGACGAAGCAGAAAGCAAAGAAAGCGGTTATTTATTGCCGTGTATCACACGCCAAACAAGCTACCCAGGGAACAGGCCTTGGGTCGCAAGAGACGCGTTGCCGAGAATTTGCTTCTATTCGTCAATATGATGTTGAGCAGGTATTTAAGGACGATGCTTCCGGTGGCTTGATAAATCGCCCAGGAATGCAGGCCATGCTTGCCTATCTTCGCCAACATCGTCGCGATCCGCATATCGTCATCATCGACGACATCAGCCGTCTTGCGCGTGGTCTGGACGCACATTTGGAATTGAGAGCAGCAATTAACAAAGCTGGTGGAATTCTGGAATCTCCATCAATCGAATTCGGGGAAGATAGTGATAGCCAGCTTGTCGAAAACCTTCTCGCAAGCGTTTCGCAACATCAACGCCAAAAGAATGGCGAGCAGACCCTCAACCGTATGCGTGCAAGAGCAACGAATGGGTGCTGGCCATTTAGAGCTCCGGTTGGTTTTCGCTTCGAACGCGTCTCGGGGCAAGGAAAATTGCTGCATCCAGACGAGCCCGCAGCATCAATCCTGACAGAGGCACTTGAGGGCTTTGCGTGTGGACGTTTTGCAAGCCAAGCTGAGGTCAAACGATTCTTGGAGGCGCAGCCGCAATTCCCTAAGAACTCGAACGGTGAAATAACGAACCAGCGCGTCAATGATCTGCTCACGCAACCGCTTTATGCAGGCTACTTAGAAGTACCGCGTTGGGATGTCTCTTTGCGTCCCGCAAAGCATGAAGGCCTTATTCGTTTTGAAACGTTTGATGCCATCCAAAAACGTTTGAATGAGAACACCTACCTACCGGCACGAAAAGATATCAATGCAGACTTCCCGCTTCGAGGATTCGTTTTGTGCGGATGTTGCGGCAATCCCCTGACGGCCAATTGGTCGAAGGGTAAGTCCACCCACTATCCATACTATCTATGCCGCCACAAAGGCTGTGAGGCGGCTGGTAAGTCCGTTCGCAGGGAAGTGGTGGAAAACGATTTTGAAACACTCCTGATGTCTCTACAGCCGTCCCAAGACCTTTTTGACCTAGCTTCTGCGATCTTTCGTGACCTGTGGCAGCAGCGCGCTGAATCTTCAAAGCAGCAAGGCCAGTCAATGAAGGCAAAGGTTTCTCAAATTGATCGTAAAATCGAGAAGTTCGTGGATACGCTGGTTGAATTAGACAGCGCAGGGGCCATCAAAGCTATCGAACGGAAGATTGGAAATCTTGAAATTGAACGTGCGGCTTTGCGAGAAAAAATCGAAAATTGCGGCAAGCCTCTTAGAGACTATGACGAAGTTTTCGAACACTCTATGCAGTTTTTATCAAGCCCTTGGAAAATATGGGAAAAAGGGAATATGGAGTACCGTCACACGGTGCTAAAATTGGCTTTTGACGACCGTTTAGCATACTGCCGTGATACGGGTTTTCGAACACCAGAAATTGCCTTGCCTTTCAAGGCTTTAGGCGGAATTTGCAGTGGTAAAAAAGAGATGGCGCACCGGAGAGGATTCGAACCCCTGACCCCCAGATTCGTAGTCTGGTGCTCTATCCAGCTGAGCTACCGGTGCATATAGAGGCGAAGATCTTGTCATCGGGTCCTGAAAGACCCCGGGATGACCGGTCTTGGCACTGCGGGGACGTGCCCCGGACAGGGCGCTTACGTACTTCGGACCGGGAGGGAATGCAAGCGACTTTTCGAACTTTTTTTCATGGAACGGTCACAAAGGTTCGCAGGTTGCCGGAATCCCGCAGGTTCCGCCGCTACCGACATGTGGATGTTTGAATTCAGCGGTTTTTCCGCTTCAACTTGCCGGACCCGGTCCCTCTTTGATCCGCCTTTGAGGAGTCGGGTACGACCCCGCGTCCATCGCCCCGGAAAACGGCCGCCGGAATTGCGTTCTGTATCAAGTCCGCGCGCGGCTTGCCGTCAGGTGCTCCGGTCCGGCACCTCAAGACGGAAGCAGGTGCCCGGACCGGTATCGTCGAGGCGGATGCAGCCGCCGTGGGCCTTCAACAGCTCCGCAACGATGGCAAGCCCCAGGCCGACGCCACCGTGCTTGGATCCGCTGTGGAAGGCCTTGAAGAGGGCCTTGCGGGTGTTTTCGGGAATCCCCGGCCCGGTATCGATCACGGCGATGGACACGCAGGAGCCGGTGCGCTCGGCTTCGAGGGTGATCCGCCTGACCAGCGTCGCATCCTTTTCCGCTTCCAGAGCCTGAAGCGCGTTGCGGCAGAGGTTCAGAAGGATCCTGAAAATCTGTTCCGGGTCGGCGTCGATTTCGATCCCCTCCGGAACCTTGTTGTCGAAGCTCACCAGTTCATGGTCCACCAGCCCCAGAACGTCGGCGACATCGTCCCCCACCCGGCGCAGGGTCAGGAGACGGCGCTGGGGGGCTCTTTCCTGAGCCTTGCCGTAGGACATGACAGCCTGGGTGTAGCTGACGGCCCGGTCGAGCGTTGCCAGGATCTTGGGGGCGAGCCGGCTGACGGTCGGATCCGGCACATGCTCCAGGCGCTCCAGAAAGAGCTGCGCGGAAGCGAGAAGATTGCGCAGGTCGTGATTGATCTTGGAAACGGCAAGTCCCAGGTCGGCCAGCCGCTGCTTCTGGTGCAGGGCCCTGGAGAGAGCTTCCTCCATGCCGGCGAGGCGGATTTCCGCATCTCCCAGCTCGTCCCGGCGGCCGGAGACGGGCATGATCCGCGAGGCGTCCTCCGGACTTTCGGCAAAACGTTCCATGGAGCGGGTCAACCGGCGCAGCGGGCGGATGAACAGAGCTCTGAGGGCGATGTAAACCAGGCTGGCGGTGATGATCGAAATCACCAGCGACAGGGCCAGAATGCGGCCCGAGAACGCCAGCATGTCCTTTTGCAGCAGGGCGACCGGAAGAACCACGTCCACCCGCTCCGTATGGCCCATCTGTCCGGCGCCGATGACCCGCATCACGCCGCTGCCGCCATACGTGAGAATGGCAAAGCTGTTCTGCACCGACGTCCAGGGGGTGACATTGGCCATGTCGATGACAAAATCGACCTCGTCCGGGACGTTGCTCATGGCGATCAGACTGCGGCGGCTGCCCTGATCAAGCGAAATGGCGAGGGCCCCGGTGGTGCGCAGCAACTCTTCCTGGAGCCTGGGGGCAATCGTGTTGGTTTCCGCGAGCACCGAGGCTGCGACGCCTGCCGTGGTGAGCCGTTCCATCAGCCAGGTGTTACGGAAATTGGCGATCGACGGCACGTAGATGCAGATTTCGGCCACCATCACGAAGACGACGGTCAGGAGCAGCAGCTTGCCGGAGAGACCGCCGAGCCTGTAATGGCCGAAGCTGTCGCCCGTCTGCTGAGACCCTGCCTCACCCTCCGGCGGGACAACCGACCCATGCGGCGCGCCCTCATGCTTCATGTCGCTACGTCCCAAGGTTCCCGAAGCCAGATCATGTCTTCATACGCGGCCCAACGTGCAACCGATCATCCGAATTTGCGCAGAAATGCGATTGCACGGCGCACCCAAACATTTTTGGGCGCTTCCGCATAGTAAGAAATTGCGGCGCGGCGCACCAGTTCTCCAAGTGTCGGATAGGGAGCGATAAATCCCGCAAGGTCTTTCATGGTCATCTTTTTCGACAAAGCCAGCGACAGAAGGTTGACGATCTCGCCCGCATGCGCGCCGACGATATCGGCGCCCAGCAGCCTGCCCCCCGGTCCGGCAATCAGCTTCAGCCTGCCCGTCGTCTCGCCCTCGGCCTGCGCCCGGTCGTTGCCTGAATATTCCGCGGCAAGCACCCTGGCCTTGTCGCCGTATTTCTCCCGGGCAGCCGCTTCGGAAAGACCGATGTGGCCGAGTTCCGGAGATGTATAGGTGACCCAGGGCACGATATCCTCGTTCATCGTCACCGGAAGGCGGAACAGGATGGAGCGGATGACCAGTCCGGCCTGGTGGCCGGCGACATGGGTGAACTGCATCCCCCCGGCGACATCGCCGATGGCATAGATCTTCCGGTTCGAGGTGCGCAGGCCCTTGTCGACCTTGATACCTTTCCGCTCGAATGCGACACCGGCCGCCTCCAGCCCCAGACCGGTTACATTCGGCGCACGTCCGGCCGCGACCAGCAGGTGACTGGCGAAGACCTCAACCGTTTTCCCGTCTTTCGCCTTTGCGGTGACGAGAATGCCCCCATCGGTTTTTCCGACCTTCTCGACACCGGTATTTTCCAGGAGCTCGACGCCTTCGGCTTTCAGCGCATCCAGAACAAGCGCGGCCAACTCCGGGTCATCCTTCGCCAAGGCTTTCTGCGCTTCGAAGACCGTCACCCTGGCGCCGAGACGGCGATGCGCCTGGGCCATTTCGAGGCCGATCGGGCCGCCGCCGACGATCGCCAGATGCTCGGGCACCTCGCGAAGGTCGAACAGGGTTTCATTGGTGAGCCAGGAAACCTCGTCCAGTCCCGGGATCGGCGGCACCATGGGCGAGGAGCCGGTTGCGATCACGAAGCGGCGTGCCCTGATCTCGTGCTCTCCGGCAATCAGCACACCCGGCGCCGTGAATGTCGCCGTTTCGCGCAACACGGTGACGCCGAGCCCCTCGAAGCGTTCCTGCGAATCGTGCGGCTCGATGGCGGCAATGACCTGACGGACGTGATCGTTGGCCTTCGCGAAATCGATCGTCCGGCCTGCGGAGGATATTCCGAACCTTGTGTTTTTCTCTTCCGCCGCTGCCGCCTTGGCAGCGGCAAGCAGGGCTTTTGAGGGAACGCAGCCGTAATTCAGGCAATCCCCGCCCATGAGAGCCTTTTCGATCAACACCACCTCAACGCCAAAGGCGGCGGCGGCCGCAGCCACGGACAGTCCCGCGGAACCGGCACCGATCACACAAATATCTGGGGTCAGCAGGCTTGCCATCAGGGACTCCAATCGATGAACGGGAAAGAGAGAATCAGCGGGACCGCAGCTTCTTCAGAATGACGGGAATGAGGCTGACGATGCCGAGCGCGAAAAAAGCGGCCAGAAGCTGGGGCGTGACCAGGGCGGACAATTCGATCCGGCAGGTCCCGGCCGCGGCACAGCCGGGGTCGGCCGCCTCCTGGGCCGCGATGACACTGTCCAGACCGGAACCGATGAAGGCGAAGGCAAAGGTTCCCGGAATGATGCCGGCAAAGGTCGCCAGCGCATAGGACGGCAACGGCATTGCAAACATGGCCGGGGCGATGTTCACCAGCCAGAAGGGAAAGACCGGCGTCAACCGCAGGAACAGCAGATAGTTGAAGGCATCGTTGCGAAACCCGTCCGCGAGACGGGACAGGAACGGTCCGGCGCGCCGGGTCAGGATGTCCCCAAAGGAGGTTCGGGCGACCAGAAAGACTGCGCAGGCACCAAGGGTCGCGCTGAGAACCGTTGCGAAACCGCCGAGAACCCAGCCGAACAGGAACCCGCCGGCGATGGTCAGCAGGGACGCACCGGGAAAGGAAAGCGCAACGGCCACGGCATAGGCTGCCGCGTAGACCAGGAGGGCCAGCGCGATATTGGCCTCCACATAGCCGGCCAGTTCCTGTCGGCGCATAATGAGATTCGACAGCGTAAGCTGTTCGTGCAGCCCGAGCGCAAAAGCGAGCCCCATCAGGCCCACCAGGACAATCAGTGGCAGCCATGTGCGGATCCGGGCGGACACCGAGCGCTTGGGCGTTTCGCCGGCGATCGCCTCTGTTTGCTTCGGTGCTGTCACTGTGTTGGCCTTGTCACCCGACATATAGGGTCCCGTTGTTTTTTCATTCGCCCGTTTTTACCTGTTCGGGATATGTGAGTATTGGCAGATGTATCTTAATTCCGGTAAAAAGAACCATGCTTCACCGATAAGTGACGTTTGGCCGGCTCAAGTTCACTCACGCGTGATCCGCCTGCCGCCGTTGCACAGCACGGTCACCTGCGAAGCGGTCCACCGCCAATCGCCGACCTGATTGGGCATGGGTTTCCCGGGCGCACAGGAATTAAGAGATTCTTCGCCCGCAAAGTTGACTTGCAGCGTCATGGCCCTTATAAGCGCGCTCGACCGGGACATGCATTCGGACCCAAGGCTGACAAGAGCCCCGCGCTTCAGGCGCTTCGAGTGCTTCCTCCAAAGAATTAAGATGAACAAGGGCCGCGCATTAATCCGCGTGGGGAAGAACAATGAAGCGTACGTATCAACCGAGCCGTCTTGTCCGCAAGCGTCGCCACGGATTTCGCGCACGTATGGCAACCAAGAACGGTCGTCAGGTGCTTGCTCGTCGCCGTGCCAAAGGCCGTAACAGCCTGAGCGCCTAACCGGCGTTGAGCCCGCAGCGCGCCGGGTTGGCGGCGTCTGCCAACAACCAGCTGCTGCTCATGGACACTTTGAAAAAGCGCTCCGAATTCCTGGCGGTCGCCAAAGGCGGCCGACTGGGTCGGCGCGCTTTTGTCGTTCAGGGGCTGAAACGGGATGCGGACGGCGAAGCGCGCGTGGGCTATACGGTCACCAAGAAGACCGGCAATTCCGTCGTGCGCAGCCGCATAAAACGCCGCCTCAGGGCCGCCGTTGCCGAACTCGGACCGGGGGATAAACCGCAAAACGCGGATTTTGTCCTGATCGCACGGGACAGCGCGCGCACTCTTCCCTTTCAAAAACTCGTCGCAGACCTTAAGTCTGGCCTGAGCCAGGTGCTTGACCCTGCCACGCCGCGCGGACGGGAAAAGCCGCGCCGGACGAACCGGCAGAATCAAACAAACTTGCGCAGGAAACAGGGGTAACTCCAGTTGATTTCTGAAAACCGAAACACGATTCTTGCAATCGTCCTGTCCCTGATCGTACTGCTTGGATGGCAGTATTTCATCGCCGGGCCGAAACTGGAGCGCCAGCAGGCGCAGGCTGAACTTCAGGCGCAGCAGGATGCCGCGGCAAGCGGCCAGACACTGACTGACAGCGGCAACCCGAACGCGCCGCGGCCAACTGCAACGCCCGGCACGGACGCTTCGGCCCCCGCACCTGCAGCAGCCGGTCAGGCAGCCTTTGCAAGCCGGGAGCAGGCCCTTTCGGCCAGCAAGCGGATCACCATCGATACCCCGCACCTGGAAGGCTCGGTCAATCTGACCGGCGGCCGTCTCGACGATCTTCGGCTGAAGGAATACCACGAGACCGTCAACAAGAGCAGCCCGACCATCGTGCTGTTCTCTCCCTCGGGCAGCCCCAACCCCTATTACGCCGACTACGGCTGGGTGGCGGATCCCGAAGCCGGTATTTCCCTTCCCGGTCCCGATACGGAGTGGTCCATCGAGGGACAGGCGACGCTTACCCCGGCAACTCCCCTGACGCTGACATGGGACAACGGCGCGGGCGTTGTCTTTAAGCGCGTCTATTCGGTCGACGACAACTACATGTTCACCGTCGAACAGTCGGTCGAGAACACCACGGCCGATGCGCTCACGCTTTACCCTTACGGCCTCATCGCCCGGCGCAACATTCCCGAGACCACCGGCATCTGGATCCTGCATGAAGGCCTGCTCGGGGTCTTCGGCGAGGAAGGGCTCGAGGAGGTCGATTATTCCGATCTTGAAGAGGAAGGCACGATCCGTCCTCCCAAGGTTGACCAGGGCTGGCTCGGCATGACCGACAAGTACTGGGCGTCAACGCTTATCCCGTTCCCGGGCCAGGAATTTCAGCCGGGCTTCAGTTATTCGGCCAAGACCGGCAATTACCAGGCGGATTATCTCGGCAATGCCGTTTCGGTGCCGGCGAGCGGAACCGCAGAAACGAGTTCCTACCTGTTCGCAGGCGCCAAGGAAACCAAGCTTCTGGACGGATACGAGGAAGCCCTCAACATCAAGCGCTTCGAGCTGCTGATCGACTGGGGCTGGTTCTACTTCCTTACCAAGCCGATGTTCTTCGCCATCGACTGGTTCTTCCACCTGACCGGCAACTTCGGGGTCGCGATCCTTCTGGTCACGGTGCTCGTCAAGCTGATCTTCTTCCCGCTTGCCAACAAGTCCTACGTCTCCATGAGCAAGATGAAGCTTGTGCAGCCGCAGATGACGGAGATCCGCGAGAAATACGGGGACGACAAGCAGAAGCAGCAACAGGCGTTGATGGAGCTCTACAAGAAAGAGAAGATCAATCCGCTGGCCGGCTGTCTGCCGATCGTGATCCAGATTCCGGTGTTCTTCGCGCTCTACAAGGTGCTGTTCGTCACCATCGAAATGCGCCATGCGCCGTTCTTCGGATGGATCCAGGATCTCTCCGCGCCGGATCCGACGAGCATCTTCAACCTGTTCGGCCTGATCCCCTGGGATCCGCCGCAGATGCTGATGCTGGGCGTGTGGCCGCTGATCATGGGCATCACCATGTTCATCCAGATGAAGATGAACCCGGCGCCGCCGGACCCGACCCAGCAGATGATCTTCACCTGGATGCCGGTGGTCTTCACCTTCATGCTGGCCTCGTTCCCGGCCGGTCTGGTGATCTACTGGGCCTGGAACAACAGCCTTTCGGTGACCCAGCAATACGTCATCATGCGCCGTCAGGGCGTCAAGGTGGAGCTGTGGGACAACCTGTCCCGCATGTTCAAGCGAAAGAAACCGGCAGCCGAAGACAAGAGCTGAGGCAGCCGATAAAAACCTGTCCGATACAAAGGTCCCGCCGCAAGGCGGGGCCTTTTTTTGATAGAAGCCGAACGCCCGCTGCGGGCCATCATGACATTGCCGCTTTTCGCGCATCATCTTGGCGACCCCTTCCCGTGGAGCCATCATGCGTCGACTTTTCAAATTCCTAGGTGCCGTGTTTCTGCTGCTTGCTGCCGCGGGCCTGATCTATGGCGTTTCCGGCTATTTCGACGCCCTTTCAGACGCGGATAGGCTGGCCCTGCGCGCCGACGCGCTGATGGCAGAGGGCCGCAGCGGGAAGGATCTCGGAGAAAAGCGGCTGGAGACCCTCCTCATGGTTCAGGACCCGGCCTTTCTTCAACACGCTGGACTGGATGTCACAACGCCGGGGGCCGGCATCACGACTGTCACGCAGTCCCTGGCGAAACGCGTTGCCTTCCGGAAGTTCAAACCGGGCATCGGCAAGATCCGTCAGACCGGCTACGCCATCGGGCTGGAACGGAAACTCACCAAAGACCAGATCATGGCCCTGTGGCTGGATACGCTTGAAATGGGCCGGGGACCGGATGGCTGGATGAAAGGTTTCTTCGTGGCGAGCCAGACAATTTACCTGCGGCCGCCCGCCGAATTGACCGACAGGGAGTTCCTGTCGCTCGTGGCTGTCCTGATCGCGCCGGGAACTTACGATCTGCGGCAGGAAGATGCGCAGCTTGAAGAGCGCATTGCCCGCATCGAAAGGTTGGTATCGGGCAATTGCACGCCGAAAGGCAATGGCGATGTCTGGCTGGAAGGCTGCCGGCGCGAATAGATCTGAAGCTCTTCGCATCTTGACCCGGCGCACGGGTAAATGTATGGATTTTGTCCTGTCAGCGCCGATTGAAGCGGCGCTTTTTCGTGACTGTCCTCAGGAGTTCCCGGACCGATGAACCGATAAAGCAAGACCTGATCCGCAAGGCGAAGCCGCTCACCGGCAGGTCGACCGCGTATGAAACGCGTTTTCCGTCTTCCCTTGTTTCTTGCTTTTTGAGGAGGTCCCATGCACGGCCCGTCTCCCGACATCCTTCATCCGTTCAACGGCGAACCGCACACCGTTTTCCTGAAGAACGTCATCACCCGCCCGACCATCGAGGTCGGCGACTTCACCTATTACAACGATCCGGACCATGCCACCGCGTTCGAAGAGCGCAATGTGCGCTATCACTTCGACTTCGTCGGCGACCGGCTGAAGATCGGCAGGTTCTGCGCGCTGGCGCAGGACACGACCTTCATCATGAACGGTGCGAACCACGCCATGACCGGGTTCTCGACCTTTCCGTTCAATATATTCGCCGATGAATGGCGCGAAGGGTTCGACCCGGCGACGATTTCCGATCACCTGCGCGGCGACACCATCGTGGAGCACGATGTCTGGTTCGGGACCGGCGCCACGGTGATGCCGGGCGTCACCATCTGTTCCGGCGCGATCATCGGCGCCCATACGGTGGTCGCCTCCGACGTTCCGCCCTATGCAGTCGTCGTCGGCAATCCGGGCCGGGTGATGCGGCTTCGCTTCGATGAAGACACCATCGAGCGTCTCCTGGAAATTGCCTGGTGGAACTGGCCCGTGGAAAAGATCACCCGCCATCTCGGCGCGATCAGGGGGGCGGATTTCGCCATTCTGGAACAGGCAACCGCCGAGACTGAAATTTCCTGAGCGCCGCCGGGCCGCCCGGGTCCGGCGGTTTCCCCCGACCTTGAAACAACCCTGCCCCCCGGGCGCTGCCAACGCGGTGTTGTCGCCAGTGCCGCCCGTCACAGGCGCTTGCCTGCACTCTTCCGTAAATCTGCCAGTGAAGAAAGTTCATTCGCGGGGCCGCTACTTCGAGGTACGGCCCCCAAAATTTGTGCAATCAACGCACTCGAGGTATGGCATGACCGGATTTAACTTGTTCCAGCGCCGCAAGGACATGATTACCCTGACCCCCAGGAGTTATCTGGACATGGCCAGGGCGCTTCCGGCCTTTCAACGGCTGGTGCAGGACACCGACCGGGACTGTGCGGAGCTGACCGTTGCGACGCTTTGGGCGGCCGAAAACAAGAGAACCTTCACCAACGACCTGACGAAAATCGTTACCGCGCGAAGCAATGAGCAGTACTACAGGAACCAGTTGTCCGGGCGTCTCGACATGGAGCGCCAGCGCGTTCTCGCATCCACGCGCTATCTCGACATGCTGCTGCTGGAAGCCTACTCCAATGTCTTCGTGACATTGCGGAATACCCCTGGCCATCAGATACCACCCGACCAATACGGTGCCCGCCAGACGGACACCGACCTGATCAAGGCCTCCAAATGGGTCTGCACCTCCTCCAACAGCTTCGGCAGAACCGCCAACCGGGCGGACGTGACGGCTGTCCAAAGAGCGATCACCACCGTCCTGAACCGCAATATGGACTTGCGGCATGTGGAGACGATCGAACACATCCACAGGGCCGTCGTGGGGTCCATCCCCGCAAATGCCGACGCCCTTCGCAACACACCGATGGGACAGAACTACTGCGGCGTCGGTGGCGGAACCTATCTGCAGGCTTATGCCGCGCGGCAATCGCGCAAGATCCGGGAAATGATGCCCCTGCCTCCAGCGGCCGAGCAGCAAAGGCACCGCTATGAGACTCCGGGACAACGCCACTACATCTTCGTGCCCACGGTTCAAAATCAGCACAACAATTGGGGCAATATTGCCTGTTACCTGCTGGGCGCCCACCTTCGCGCGCATGCCTTTACAGACGGCAACGGGCGCGCTGTCAGAACTCTTTTCGCCTGCGCGATCATCAAGAGCAACGCAGACTTCATCGCCCCCACCTATGCGTTCGAAAAACAGCTGTCCGGCCTATAGGCCATACCTCGGCCGGAATTTAACCGCTGCACCGGAATGCACGCTCGACGGCGTCAGTCCGGCAGGCTAAAACGCGCATATGAGTGAAGATCAAACCTATACGCCGGAAGACCTGGAAGCAGGCCGGCTCTTGTTCGCCCGTCCCTGGGAGTTCCTGACCAGCGTCACCGACATGGCCAATCTGCCGGAAGCGGCGGATACCGAGATCGCCTTTGCGGGCCGCTCCAATGTCGGCAAGTCCAGCCTGATCAATGCGCTGACCGGGCGCAAGGGACTGGCGCGGACATCCTCGACGCCCGGCCGCACGCAGATGCTCAACTTCTTCGTCGCGCCCGATACGCCGCTGACCATCGTCGACATGCCCGGCTACGGCTATGCGCAGGCGCCGAAGGATCTGGTCGACGCCTGGACGCGGCTGGTGTTTTCCTATCTGCGCGGACGGCCGAACCTGCGCCGGGTCATCCTGCTGATCGACAGCCGGCACGGGATCAAGGCGAACGATCTGGAGACAATGGCGCTGCTCGACAAGGCGGCCGTCGTCTACCAGGTGGTGCTGACCAAGGCCGACAAGATCAAGCCGCCCCAGTTGGCGCGACTGATTACGGAAACAAGGGCGCTTCTGGCCAAACGGATTGCCGCCCATCCGGAAATCATCGCCACCTCCTCGGAGAAGAACAAGGGTGTCGACGAGCTTCGCGCCGAACTCTACCTGCTGGCGAACCAGTAAGGCACTTCCCGGCTGCCGATTGTGAAGACCCGTCAAACCGGCTATAGCAGGTCTCTTTCGCGAGACGTTTCTCAGCCACGCAGAGTATCTCAAGTCCATGATCACGCCTGAAATGACCAGCCGCGCCCAAATCATCGCCCATGCCCTGCCCTACATGCAGCGCTACGACAACAAGACCGTCGTGGTGAAATACGGCGGCCACGCAATGGGCGATCTTGAACTCGGTCAGGCCTTCGCCCGGGACATCACGCTGTTGCGTCAGTCCGGCGTCAATCCCGTGGTGGTGCATGGTGGCGGGCCGCAGATCGGCAAGATGCTGCAGCGACTCAATATCGTCAGCGAATTCAAGGGTGGCCTCCGGGTCACCGACAAGGCCACCGTCGAAGTTGTCGAGATGGTGCTTGCCGGATCGATCAACAAGGAAATCGTCCAGATGATCAACGCCGAGGGCGGCCGGGCGGTCGGCCTGTGCGGCAAGGACGGCAACCTGGTCACCGCGCGCAAGCTGCAGCGCCGGATCGTCGATCCGGACAGCAATATCGAGAGCGTCGTCGATCTCGGCTTTGTCGGCGAACCGGAAAGCGTCGACCCGACAGTCCTCAGGCTGGTTCTGAAGGAAGACATCATTCCGGTGGTGGCCCCCGTCGCGCCGGGGAGTGACGGCGAGACCTACAATATCAACGCCGATACCTGCGCCGGGGCAATCGCCGGAGCGCTCAACGCCACGCGCCTCCTGTTCCTGACCGACGTCCCCGGCGTTCTGGACAAGGACGGCAATCTCATCAAGCAGCTCACCGTGGCACGGGCCCGCGAGCTGATGGCCGACGGCACGATTTCCGGCGGCATGATCCCCAAGGTCGAGACCTGCATCGAGGCGCTGGACCAGGGCGTCGAAGGGGTCGTCATCCTCAACGGCAAGGTGTCGCATGCGGTTCTTCTGGAACTCTTCACCGATGGCGGTGCGGGAACCCTGATACGCCCGTGACCGGAAAACGCCCCCTGCCCCACGAGGGCCCGCAAGCGCACAGGCGCGACCTTCGTGTCTTCAAGGGCATCGAAGCCTGGGTCTTTGACCTGGACAACACGCTCTATCCGCATGACGCCGACCTGTTTTCGCAAATCGACGAACAGATTGCGCGCTATGTCGAGAAGACCTTGCACCTGCCGCGCGAAGAAGCGATGACGCATCAAAAGGCGCTGTATCACGAGTTCGGCACAACGCTGAGCGGACTGATGAAGCGGCACGAGATCGATCCGGACGAATATCTGCGCTTCGTGCATGACATCGACTATTCGGGCCTGGCGCCGAACCCGGAGCTGGGGGATGCCATCGAGGCCCTGCCGGGCCGGAAGTTCATCTTCACCAACGGCGATCGGCCGCACGCGGAACGCACCGCCGCAGCCCTTGGCATCTCCGATCATTTCGAGGATATCTTCGGCATTGTCGAAGCCGACCTGATCCCCAAGCCCAACCGGGAGACCTACGACAGGTTTCTGGCCAGGACCGGTATTTCCTCCGCGCGCTCGGCCATGTTCGAAGATCTTTCGAAGAACCTGATCGTACCGCATCAGCTCGGCATGTGCACGACGCTGATCGTACCGCAGAGTGCGGGCGAGGTGTTCAGGGAAACCTGGGACGTGGAAGACGAGCCTTACCCCCATGTCGATTTCGTCACCGACGACCTGACCGGCTTTCTCAAGGCGGTTCTCGGCGCCCTCGGATAGCTCAGCCGGACCTCCAACTCGACATGTACCGCACGATCCATTATTGAATAAAATTCAATAGTCCGGAACTTGCTCCATGGCATCCCTGCGCGCACTTCATGCCTTTTCCCTGCTCGCCCGCCACGGCCGGGCGGCGCTGGCGGCTGAAAAACTGGGCGTCTCGCCTTCGGCCCTGTCCCATCTGATGCGCAAGCTGGAGAGCGAGCTGGGCGCGACGCTGGTCAACCGCGACGGCCGCGGCCTGAGCCTGACGGAGGAAGGCCAACGGCTGGCGCTGAGCATGGGCGATGCCTTCGACCGGATAGAAGAGGCCGTCGACAGTTTCAAACGGCGCGGGCGGACGGAACTCAGGATCAGCACGGTATCGACCTTCGCCACCCGCTGGCTGATCCCGCGCCTGCCGCAGTTCCAGACCATCCAGCCGGATGTGGAACTGCTGCTGTCGGCGTCCACGCGCATGATCGACCTCGACCGGGAAAACTACGATTGCGTCATCCGCCTCGGCACCGGCAACTGGCCGGGCGTGGAAAGCCGGCTCCTGTGGCAGGAACACCTTGCCGTCGCCGTCGCACCAGGCCTCCTGAACGGCAAGGACCCTGAAGATCCTTCCATCCTGAACGATTTCCGACTGCTTCACAGCGCTTCGCGGCGCAACGACTGGAACGTCTGGCAGGAAAAAGCCGGTCTGGACCATGGCGACACGACATCCGGCATGGTTCTGCAAAGCCGCGATCTGGCCATCCAGGCGGCCATCGCCGGCATGGGCGCCATCGTCATCGACCGGCGCTTTGTCTCCCAGGAACTTGATGCCGGTCACCTCGTCATGCCGGACTGGCCCCGCGTCGAACTGGACACCGGCTACTGGTTCGTCCGCTCTCCGACACGCACGCTCACCCGCCCGGTGGCCGCGTTCCGGGACTGGCTGCTGACGACGGTTTGATGCGTGGATACTTTGGCGGCAATCAGGCCGAAGCCAGCCAGCCCAGGGTCGCTTCCGTCTTCTCTACCGGCTTGTATTCAGCGCCCAGGGGCGCGCTCCAGCCCAGGGCTGCGATCTCCGCGAACACCGTCTTGTAATCGACCTCGCCATGATCCGGGGCGCCGCGGTCCGGAACGGAGGCGAATTGTATATGGCCGGTCAGCGGCAGGCATTCTCTCAGCCTGCCGAGCACGTCCCCTTCGGTTCTGCCGACATGATAACAATCGAACATCAGCTTGAGATTGGCTTTTGCCACCTCGGCGATGATTTCGCCGGCCTGCCGCGTATCCGACAGAAAATAGCCCGGCGCGTCATAAGGGTTCAGCGGCTCGATCAGGATGGTGATGTTGCCTGCGGCGGCCTTGTCACAGGCATAGCGCAGATTTTCCACAAAGGTCGAGTGCGCCTCTTCACCTTCCGCAAATCCGGCCATGACGTGAATGTTCGGCGTGTCGATGGCACGGGCATAGGCGATGGCTTCGTCAATCGCGGCGCGGGCCTCGGTTTCCCGTCCGGGGATGGCGCAAAGACCGTTGTCTCCGTTCGATATGTCGCCGCGCCGTGTGTTGAGGCCCAGCATGCGCAGACCTGTCTGTTTCAGGGCAGCCCTGACTTCATCTGCCGGAACATCATAGGGCCAATGGCATTCAACGGCGTCGAAGCCGGCATCCCTGGCCGCAACGATCGCCTCGGGCAGCGGGAGCTCGTTCCAGAGGAACCCAAGATTTGCGGAAAACTGCATCGACTGCTCAGTCCCACTCGATGTTGAATTGGGTGACAAGAGCCCTGACCTGATCATCGGACAGCCAGCGCGGATGCTGGCCTCTTGTCAGCATCGTCAGCCGGGCCGTGTCCTCGAGCTCCTCGATGGCATTGCAGGCCGCTTCGACATCCTTGCCGGCGACCACCGGACCGTGGTTCGCCAGCATAACGGCAGAGCGTTTTCCGGCGAGACCGCGCACCGCATCGCCCATTGCAGGATCGCCCGGCAGGAAGAAGGGCAGCAGTTTCACCTTGCCGAGCTTCATGATCCCGTAAGGCGTCAACGGCGGAAGGAAGTTATCCTCATCGACATCCGGCATCAGCGACAGGGCGACAGAGTGGCAGGAATGGAGGTGAACAACGGCACCGGCTGTCGAGCGGGTCTCATAGAACGCGCTGTGCAGGGGCATCTCCTTGGTCGGCTTGTCGCCGTCGATCAGGATACCCTTGCTGTCGAACCGGCTGAGGCGACCCGGGTCCAGCCGTCCGAAGGAGCTTCCGGTCGGAGAGACCAGCAAACCGCCGTCCCTGGTGCGCGCGGAAATGTTTCCCGTGCTGCCATGGGTCAGGCCCCGGTCGAAAAGCGACTTCGCCAGAACGCATATCTGTTCGCGCAGCCCGGCTTCCGTCATGACGTGCCTGCCAGCGCCCTGTCGGCTTTTTCAAAGAAATCTTCTGTCCCGAAGTTTCCGGACTTCAATGCCACCACGAGGTTGCGCCGTGCCCGCAGGGCCGGGACGCCGGGATCGATTTCCGGCCCGATCTCCAGCGTCGTCAGGCCCAGCCCTTCCACGACCGCTCCCGATGTTTCGCCACCGGCCGAAATGACGCGGGTCGCGCCACCGGCAACAGCCAGCGCTGCCACCCTGGCGAAAAAGCTTTCCAGCGCCTCAGAAGACCGCTCCCGTCCGTATGTCGCCTGAACCCTGGCCACAGCCTCCGGATCGGCTGAACTGAAGGCCAGTGGCAGGCCATCGGTCTCGACAAGCCATGTGGCGATCTCTTCGGGCGTCAGGCGCCCCTCGATGACATCTGCCGCAACGATCTCGCGCGCCGGATGCCGGGCGGCGTGATGCGCGACCTGGCCTCTTGTGGCCACAGAGCACGAGCCGGAGAGGGCGACAGATTTTCCGGACTGCCCGGTCCAGGGCGCTTCGGATGCCACGGCGCCGAAATTGGCGGGCAGTCCCAAGGCAACACCGGAGCCGCCGGTGACCAGCGGCAGTCCCTTGGCCGCCCGGCCGATCTCGATCAGATCTTCATCGCGAATGGCGTCCACGACGATATGGCGGTGGCCCGCGCGATGCTCCTCCTCCAGGGACCGGGAAATCGCTTCCGCGCCGGCAAACACCGTTTCAGTCGGGATATGACCCACCGTATAGCGCGTCTGCGGGGCGAGCCAGCGGCGCAGGTCGGGGTCCGTCATGGGGGTCAATGGATGGTTCTGCATGCCCGACTCGTTCAGCAACCGGTCCTTCACGAAAAGGTAGCCCTGATAGACGGACCGGCCCGTGCCGGGAAACGCCGGGCAGACGATCACCTTGTGAGCATCAAGCGCCTCGGCCAGCGCATCCGCCACCGGGCCGATATTGCCCTCGGGCGTGGAATCGAAGGTCGAGCAGTATTTGAAAAAGAATTGCTCGCATCCCTGTGCCTTCAGCCATTCCAGAGCCTGCAGCGACTGGGCCACGGCGTCGGCCGGAGCGATGGAGCGGGATTTGAGAGCGACCACACCGGCCTCGACATCATCCCCTGCCGGAACGTCGGGCACGCCGGTATATTGCACCGTGCGCATGCCCCCCTTCGCCAGTGTGTTGGCCAGATCGCTGGACCCCGTGAAATCGTCGCCGATACATCCCAGCAGCATCATGCTTCTCCCGGCAGGGTGAGCCCTGCATTACGCGCATAGACCTTGGCCACGGCAGCATCGTCCTCGCTGCCCAAGCCCATCCCGGCGGCCGCCAGAAACTGCTGCAGCGCTGCCGCCGTAATCGGGGCACTGAAACTTGCCGACCTTGCGATGTCCATGACAATGCCAAGGTCCTTGGGCCAGATGTTGACCTGGCTGTGCGGAGTATAGTCTCCGGCCACGATATGCGGCGCGCGGTTTTCAAGCATCCAGCTTGTCCCGGCGCATTTGCTGATGACCTCGACGAATTTGTCCGGGGCAACGCCCTGGGTCATACCGAAGGTCAGGGCCTCCGCCATGGTGGCGATATGAACGCCCGCCAGCAGCTGATTGACCGCCTTCATGGCGCTGCCCGCGCCGGCTTCATCGCCCAGTTCGAAGACGGTTTCCGCGATGCTGTCCAGAACAGGGCGCAGGGCTGCAAAGGCCTCGGGTGCGCCGGCGGCCATGATCGTCAGCTCGCCTTGCGCCGCCTTTGTCGAGCCGCCTGAAATGGGCGCATCGAGATAATGCACGCCGTGGCCGGCGCAGCGGGCGGCCATGTCCCTGGCGAAGGCAGGCGGCACGGTGGCGCAGCACAGGAGGGCGGCGCCGGCTTTCAGGTGGGGCACGATGCCGTCCGCACCGAACAGGACCGTCTCTGCCTGGGCCGCATTGAGGACGGTGACAATCACAGTATCCAGACTGTCCGCAACCTCCTGCAGAGCGCCTGTCTGTCCGCCCTCGCCTGCAAACCGCTGCATCTGTTCCTGATTGATGTCCACGCCCCAGACCGCGTGTCCGCCGCGCAGGGCGGACATTGCGATCCCGTAGCCCATGGAGCCGAGGCCTATTGCGGCAACGTTCCGGGTCAGCTTTGTATGGTCAGTCATCTCAGCCTCCTTTCACCCAGGCCGGAAGCCAGAGTGCCAGGTCCGGGAAGAACAGAACAAGCATCAGGGCGACCAGCTGGATCGCGATAAACGGTAACAATGCGCGGAAAATTTCCGACAGGGACATATCCTTGGGCGCCACCGATTTCAGATAGAACGCCGCGGGTCCGAAGGGGGGCGACAGGTAGCTGACCTGCATGTTCATCGCGAACAGGATGCCGAACCAGACAGGGTCCATGCCCAGTTTTATGATGATCGGCACAAAGATCGGCATGGTCAGCAGCGCGATGCCGATCCAGTCCATGAACAGGCCGAGCACGATGAGGATGCCCATCATGATCAGAACGATGACCATGGGGGACGCGCCGCTGTCGAGGATCGTGCTTTCGATGAAACGATTGCCGCCCATCAGGTTGTAAACCCCCACAAGGGCCGCTGCACCAAGGCCGATCCAGATGATCATGCCGCAGGTTTCAAGCGTCTGCTTGAGGCTGCTGGTGATCAACTCCCATGAGACTTCCCTGCGAATCCATGCCGAAGCGAAGACGCCAACAACACCCATCGCGGCGGCTTCCGTCACCGATGCGACGCCGCCGTAAATGGAACCCAGCACGGTGAACGCCACGAGGACGGGCAGAATGATCCCCTTCATTTTCCGGAGCTTTTCGCTCATCGGCATGGACAGCTCTTCTTCGGGAATACCAGGAGCTATCGTGGGGTCCAGAGTGCAGCGTGTGTAGATGTAGACAATGTAGAACGCGGCAAGCATCACGCCCGGCACGACCGTCGCGAGAAAGAGATCGCCGATCGACACACTGGCCGTCAGTCCATAGACGATGAGGACGATCGAAGGCGGGATCATCGTGCCGAGAGAACCTCCGGCACAGACAGTGCCGATGGCCAGGGCGCGATTGTAGCCCAGCCGCAGCATCTGTGGCAGGGCGATCAGGCCCAGCAGAACGATCTCTCCGCCGATGATCCCCGAAATGGAAGCCAGGAATACGGCTGCGACGAGGGTCTGGATGGCAACACCCCCCTTGAGCCGACCCGCCACAAGTCGCATCGCGTCATAAAGATCCCGGGCCATGCCCGACCTGTCCAGCAAAGACGCCATCAGAACGAACATCGGGATCGCCACCAGGACGTATTCGTTCACGAAGGAATAGATGCGGCTGGAGACGAGCGGTACGCCCGAGGTGCCGAACCAGGCCATTGTAAAGAGGATGGCGATCAGGCCTGTCACGAACGCCAGGGGAATACCCGTGAGGATCAGCACCATGATGCTGCCCACCAGCAGGAGGGACCCCGTCTCGATACCGAGCGAACGGCCCTCGGTGAACAGGAAATATCCCCCGATGGCAAGGAGGCAGAAAACGGCCGCGATGCCCAGCACCGCAAGTTTGCCCGGAGCTTCGGATGCCGCCTGACGATAGCCCGTGCCTTTATAGGCAACCCACAGATGCCCAAGGGACTGAATGGCGAGAACGCCTGCCGTGATGAACAGTCCCAACTTGACCAGTGCCGGTGTGATCGGGTTCCACGCCGACCCCGACCGTTCAAGCCGCAGGTCGCCTTGCGGCGTCCACCACGACTTTTCGACCATTGTGTAGGCCGCGTAGGCAATGGCCAGCGCAAAGAAAAGCGCAAGCAGCGCGTTGACGAAGTCCAAAAGACGACGCGTTCCGCCGCTGGTACCGAAATAGATCAGACCGATGCGAATGTGCTTGTCAGCTGCCAAACACTGCATTCCGCCGTACAGGTAACAGACGGCAATCAGCGCGATCACGGTTTCATGCGCCCATATTGTCGGCGCATTGAAAAAATAGCGCATGACGATTTCGTAAATCGACACGATGGTGGCAATCGCGAACAGGAAACTGAACGCACCACCGAAGGAAATGATCTTGCGGTCAAGCGCGGTCTGAGCGCCGGCACTGTCTTCCTCGTGAGCGCGTTTGAGAGCGTCGAGCTGAGTCTCGATCTCATCCGCGGTCATCGCCGTGTTCTCTTGTGACATGTCGCCCTCCCAAGCCGCTGGACGTGATCTTTAATGAGAAAGAAGGGGCTGGAACAGCCCCTTCCCAAATCAAGTGCGTGCCTGAGTTACTTGGCGAGCAGACCGGTGGAGGTCAGGTAGTCCGTGACGCTCTTGTAGGCCTTGCCCGCCATTTCGGAGCGCTCTGCCCAATTGGCCCATTGTGTCTGGGCAATCGCACGGAACTTTGCACGCTCTTCGTCGGACCAGTTGATGATCGTGATGTTCGGATCAGCAGTGGCTTCGACGACCGCAATGGCGTTCGCTGCCTCGAGCCGTGCAACCATATCCTGGGCGAAATCACGGACGGAGACTTCGAGGATCGCCTTCAGGTCTTCCGGAAGGTCATCGTAGATCGCCTTGTTCATCGACACATCGATCACCGGCATGGAATGGAAGCCGGGATAGAGAGGGTAGTTGGCGAACTCGTGCATGCCCTGCGCATGGTTCGTCGAAAAGACGGTGTAGTCGGCCGCGTCGATGACGCCTTTTTCCAAAGCCGTGTAGACCTCGGAACCAGGCAGGTTCACAGGCGCTGCGCCCGCAGCTGCGAACACTTCCTGAACCATGCCTTCCGGCGCGCGCATCTTGATGCCCTTGAGATCCGCAACGCCGTTGATCGGCTTCGTGGACAAGAAAGCCTCAACGCCGGTCGCGGACGCACCGAGGAACTCCAGTCCGTAGGGGTTCACCAATTCGTTGAACAGTTCATGGCCGCCGCCGTAGTTCATGTAGTTGAACATCTGCTGCGGCGCGGACCACGCGCCCACCAGGTTGCCCAGCATGGCAAAAGCCGGATCCTTGCCGGAGAAGTAGGACGGGTCCGTTATGTGACCCTGCAGGATACCGGACCCCACAGCCTCGAGGGTTTCGTTGTGCGCAACGACCGTTCCCACCGGAACGACCGTGATTTCGATGCGGCCGCCCGACATGACGCCAACCCGTTCGGCCCATTCTTCCTCGATGGGGAAGAAGTTGTCGCCGGCCTGGGCCGAGGTCTGGAACGTCCACTGGTATTCCTGTGCGATTGCCGTGCCGCCGATCAACGCACCGGCAGCTACGACGCCGCAAAAAATAGCGGACTTGAACTTGTATGACTTCATTTTTCCTCCCATCGGCGACCACTTTCACAGTCACCGTCAAAGTTGCGTGACGAAAGCATCGTGCCTTCAGTCGCTCTTCGGTGGTCCGGTAGATGATATCGGTACCGGTATCGGTACCAGTGCCATGATAATCCGGCTTCTGTCAATGCTCATGAGGTTTGCTTTCAATGGCCAGAGGGCTTACTTCATTTGGAATGACAGATGCGTTCAGCGCCCGGACCATTGCCCGATTGATGCCAAGGCCATGAAAAAAAGAAAAACCCTGAGTGACGTCGCCGCTGCGGCGGGGGTCAGCAAGATGACCGCATCGCGCGCCCTGCGGGGGGCCGGTGACGTGTCCAGATCGAGCCTGGAAAAAGTCGGCCGGGCGGCGAAAGAACTCGGATACGTCGGCAATCACCTGGCGATGTCGCTGGCCAGCCAGCGCTCCGACCTGATCGGCGTCGTTGTTCCAAGCCTCATGAACATCGTCTTCGCCGAAGTGCTTTCGGGAATTGCCGAAGGCCTGGAAGGCAGCGGCATGCAGCCGGTGTTCGGTGTCACCGAGTACGATCCGGACAGGGAATACGAGATCATCCGCAACATGCTCTCCTGGAACCCCGCCGGTCTGATCATCACCGGGCTCGATCAGCCGCACGACACGCTGCGGCTGCTGGAAAACGCCGATATCCCCGTGGTCCAGATCATGGATGTTGACGGCACACCGGTCGATGCCTGTGTCGGGCTGTCCCAGAAGGCTGCCGGTGAGGCAATGGCCGATGCCATGATCGCCAAGGGGCGCCGCCGGTTCGGTTTTGTCGGCAGCGATCTCGACAAGGACACGCGTGCCCGAAAACGGTTCACGGGGTTTGAAGCCGCACTATCGGCGAAGGGCCTCGCGCTTGTGGCCGCGCAGACAGGCAACGGCGTTTCCTCCGTCAAGGCGGGCCGCGACCTCACGGCGCAAATCCTGCAGGACCATCCCGAGCTGGATTGCATCTACTATTCGAATGACGATCTGGCAGTCGGAGGCGCGTTTCACTGTATCGCCGCCGGCATCGACGTGCCGGGGAAACTCGTTCTCGCCGGATTTAACGGGCTCGATCTCGTCGAAAGCCTGCCGGTCAAGATAGCCACGTCCCGCACGCCCCGACGGGAAATCGGCAAAGCCGCCGCCGACATCGTGCTGACCTCCGACCGTGACAGGTCAGGCAGTGACGGCAAGAGAACCGAATTCCGGCCTGAAATCATAACAGGCTTCTGAAGGTCTTGACTGTGGCCTCCCATATGAAGACGGATGGAAAGCGACCATGATTACAGGAAGATGCGAGTGCGGCAGTGTCGCCTTCGAGGTGAATGCGGTCCGGGACACGGTGACGGTCTGCCATTGCAGCCAGTGCCGGCGCACGAGCGGACACCTTTGGGCCAGCACCGTCGCGCCCGCCGGCACGCTCCGCTTTACCTGCGACGAGGGCCTGGCGTGGTACCGCTCCTCCGATTTCGCCGAGCGGGGGTTCTGCAAGGCCTGTGGCTCCAGCCTGTTCTACCGGATGGACGGCGAGGACAACATCGCCATCGCGGCCGGCTGCCTGGACACGGCGGACGGTCTGACCACCGGCAAGCATATCTTCGTCAAGGACAAGGCCGGCTATTACGAGATCGGCGACGGCGCGCCGCAGTTCCGGAAGCTTTGAGCCGCGCAGGGCGTTTGATGCGCGTCAATGAAAGTTTGCCTGCCGGGTGCTCTGATCCTTGCGGAAACGAACGACCTTTCTCCGCCTTGCACCGAGTCCGACGGACAAGACAGAACGGCCGTTTGACCGGTTCAACACCAGGCATCGAGAGACGGAACGACAATGACCTCAACGCAATCGACCTACAACATCCGCGAAGCGGTCGGCTATTTCGACACCGCCGAAGCCTTGCAGGCAGCCATCGACGAGCTGCTGGTCTCCGGCTTCAACCGCGCCGAACTCAGCCTGCTGGCGGGCGAACATGCGGTGGAGGAAAAGCTCGGCCACGCCTACAGGAAAGTTACCGACCTCGAGGACGACCCCAAGGCCGCCCGCTGCTCCTATGTCTCCACGGAAACGACCGGTGACGCGGAAGGCGCGCTTATCGGCGTGCCGCTTTATGTCGCCGCCAGCGCAGCAGCCGGAGTGATCCTCGCCTCCGGCGGCACCATGGCCGCCACCATCATCGGCGCAGCCCTTGCCGGCGGCGCGGGCGGTGTCATCGGCGGTATCCTGGCCAAACTCGTCGGCAACCACTCCGCCCAGCATCTGCAGGAACAGCTCGAACACGGCGGCCTTTTGCTGTGGGTGCGCACCTGGAACCCGGCACACGAACAACGCGCCGCGGACATCCTGAAGAAACATTCGGGACACGACGTGCATCTGCATAGTATTTCTGCGGTGGGGTGAGGGTGTGAGATCAGGGAGAGTCTGAGCCAAGCGGCGAAGCTGTGACCATGCCAGGTGACACGGCTCGCTTGGGTCCCATCGTGATCGACCGCCGCTTCGGTTCCCCGAACTCGACGCCATAAATCTTGTCCTGCCGGATTGAACATTATTCGAACCAGAAACCGAATCCTGCTTCGCCCACTCCCCCGCCCCTAAGGCTCAACCCCCTGCCACCAAATTTCGCAGCCGTCTGCAACAGCTGTTTGAAATATGCAGAGTGAATTAGGGCGCTCCGGTCAGAAAAGTCCGGATAGCGAAGTCGTCTGCTCCAGGAATTCGACACAGCTTGACGGAAAAACTTAGCCGATCGGCAAAGTTTTCTCTTGCATCTTTATCGGCATCTGTAATAGTTAGTCACATGACTAAGTATGATCCGGATCTTTCGCTCCTTTTCCATGCCCTGGCTGACCCGACACGCCGGTCGATCCTGACCCGGCTTGCCGAAACTCCTGCGCGGGTGACGGAGCTGGCGGAACCCACTGGACTGCGACTCCCCACGGTGATGCGCCACCTTTCCGTACTGGAGGAAGCAGGATTGATAACCACTTCCAAAGATGGGCGGATCCGGACGTGCGCCATCGTGCCCGAGGCTCTGGACCCGGTGCGCTCATGGCTCGATGAACACAGGGCCATCTGGGAGGCACGGCTCGACCGGCTGGACGCATTTGTGATGGATGTGATGAAGGACAGCGAAGAATGACACAGCACAGCGCTTCAAACGACGCTTCCGCGGATGCAGGCGGGAACCGTTTCGCGACACTCACCTTCCGGCGGGAGGTGGCCGCGCCGACCCAGGTGCTCTGGAATGCCTGGACGGACCCGGCGGCGCGGGCGGTGTGGGCTGCGCCCTCGCCCGCGGTGACCGTTGAGTTTCTGGAGGCCGATACCAGGGTGGGTGGCCGAGAGATCTCGCTCTGCAAGGTGGAAGGCTTCCCGGACGTGCGAAGTGAATGCGGCTGGCTGGAGTTGCAGCCGGAGCTGCTCAGCGTCAACTACGAAGTGATCTCATCCGAAGGCGTGACGCAATCGGCTGCGCTGGTGACGGCGGAAATCTCTGGAACGCAGGAGCGCAGCCGGCTGGTCCTGACGGTGCAGCTTTCGTCACTGGCCGAGGACATGGCGGCAGGCTACCGGGAGGGCTTCGGCGCCGGTCTGGACAACCTCGCGGGTGTCGCAGAACGGACCATGGTGCTGCAACGGGTGATCCGGGCACCGCGGTCCGTGGTGTGGGGCGCGTGGATGAACCCTGAAACGCTGCCGCAATGGTGGGGACCGGATGGCTTTTCCTGTCGCACTCAAAGGATTGACCTGCGTGCGGGAGGCGAATGGGTATTCGATATGATCGCCCCTGACGGCACGGTCTTCCCGAACCACCATCTCTATAATGAAGTCCGGCCCGGCGAGAGGATCGGCTACACGCTGCTATGGGGCGAGAACGGACCCAAGCACGCCGACGCCTGGGCCTCGTTCGAGGAGCAGGACGGGGCGACCAAGGTTACCCTGGGGATGGTCTTCACCACGGCGGCCGAGTTTCAGGATGCGAAAGGCTTCGGAGCAGTGGAACTTGGACAGCAAACTCTGGGCAAACTGGAACGCTTCATCGCGCCCGGCTGAAGTGCCGCCATTTCCCGTTGGCTCGAAGCAGGCGACCGGAGGGTGCGGCCCGGAACTGACCGCAGACAGCGGATTGAGCCGCACCCGGGCGGAAGCTACAGGCCAAGATCATCAGCGGCGCGGCCCTTGCCGGCGGCGCGGGCGGTGTCATCGGCGGCATCCTGGCCAAACTCGTCGGCAACCACTCCGCGCAGCATCTGCAGGAACAGCTCGAATACGGCGGCCTTTTGCTGTGGGTGCGCACCTGGAACCCGGCACACGAACAACGCGCCACGGACATCCTGAAGAAACATTCGGGACACGATGTGCATCTGCATAGTATTTCTGCGGTGGGGTGAGGGTGTGAGAAGGTCGTTCGCTGTGATTTGAGCGGATGACCGGTTCGGGGCCGGGAGCGAACTGGCAGGTTTCGGGAACCAAGACCCTTAAGCAGACTCAAATCAATGCTGCCTAGATATTGCTTTCGGCCCATAGCCGACCTTTGGAATCTACGCGGGTAATGGCAGGTTTTAGCCCAATCTTCTCCTTCGACGCGAGCTGCCGTGCGGGAGAAGTGGCCCTTTCATCCAGGGAGCTCGCACCCAGCAGCGTGCGGACAAACCTGCCGTTCGCCTGAAGTGCGCCCCTGCGGGTGGACAGGATCAGGCGGCGGTTTTGACTAAGGCTCCGGAGTGGCAGTCTTCGAACTGGGCGCGGCTGAGATCCCCCAGGGCAGAGTGCAGGCGACGGGT
Source organism: uncultured Roseibium sp. (assembly GCF_947496995.1). Classification (GTDB taxonomy): domain Bacteria; phylum Pseudomonadota; class Alphaproteobacteria; order Rhizobiales; family Stappiaceae; genus Roseibium. Next base: position 888,888 of record NZ_CANMFD010000001.1, on the reverse strand, counting down.
GTTATAGGTTTCGATGAAAGGGGTGATACCGACGGCGACCTCCTCGAAATTTACATTCTCGAGGAGGTACAGCAGATTGCCACCGAGTGTCTCTGGTCATACAATAACGGGCGCCCCAACACGGGCAACGGCGGAATGACGCCTGCCCAGAAGCTGAGAATGGCCGCGTAAATTCTACGACCTTGCCCCCATGAAAATGGGGGATTACATCTGATCCGGATCGCATAGCCTTTCCTGCGGATCTGAGAACGGCGCATTTCAAGGTCTCGCTGGACAGACTGGAAACGGGGCCGAAGTTTAAAAAACGGCCCAGCGCCCCCGGGACAATTTGCTTCCGATATAATGGGATAGCTTGTTTCTCATACAGACCACAGCAATCCCCGGTGCATTACCTGGCACGTCAGCCCGTTTCAGTCGACACAGCGATGCTCTGATCCAAATGCCTATAATATCGCGCGCAGATCTCCTGGTGTTGGCGAAAGACGTCCATCATGCGGCGGCGATAGACTTCACGCCGCATGTGATCTGACAGATCCCCGGCAACCAAAAGCGAAGAGACCCAAAGGGCGGCGCGGATCGTGTGTCCGACGCCGTCCCCGACCAACGGGTCCAACGCCAGCGCTTCATCCCCAACCGAACAACCTGCTTTCTGCCACAGTGTCCCCAGGCGAGCGGAGGCATCGAGGCGTCGGGGCGGATTTCCAAGCATCAGCCCGGCATCGAGACCAAGGTAGTCCAGTACTTCTGCACCGTTTGTGCGCGCCTCCGGCTCTGCCCCGCAGGTCAGGTAGACCTGAAGGTTGATGCCACCCAACGGCGCAGGCGCCAGAGCGGCCCAGCCCTGACCAACGGTCATCGTCGCGCACCAGTCGAGGTGGCCGTCCGACGAAACGGGTAGATCCCAGACGTAGGCCGCAAGCGGGCGGGCCGCGATGCCCGGGTTGGCCCGCCGTCCCCGCGCGCGAACGGTCAGACACGGACCGTCCCCAGCCGCGGGAATCGTCCTGCCAAGTCGGCTGGCCAGCCGGGCCGCGTCGACCGACAGGCTCTTTTCGGGAAGGTTCTCGAACCGATCGCTGTGCCAGCGCAGTCTGCGGTGCCTGATCGCGATCCCATCGGCCACGATGCCAGATAAGAGTTCAGGCCCGAAGAGGTTGCCGATCATCCACAGCGTCTTTTCGTTCAGAACGAGGGTAGGGCCGCCCGCGACCGCCTCTGAAAGGTCCGGGGCCACCACCGGGTGCCCCGCACGCGAAAGGCTTGCCGCTGCCGCGACGGCCCCAAGGCCGGCCCCCTCGACGGTCATCGGTACAGGCATCACATCAGCCGCGCCATTTCTTCGATCATCCGCGCATAGTGTTTCTGCATGGAATCCGCCACCGCGCCGCTGCCGCTGCTGCGCAAGTCGTCAAGAACCGTTTCCATCGGCGCGACCAGCGAGGTCCGCAACCTGTCCTCGGGTGTCCCGCTTGCCGTCGCGAAGCTAGGCCCGGCCAGCAAGTCTCCGGTCTCCGGCAAGGTGAACAGGGGCGCGCCACCCAGCGTGATGACCTCATGTGCGGCATCATCGAGGGCATACATGGCATAGCGGGCCGCCTGCAGGAAATCGCCGGCATGGGAATTGGACATGGAGAACACGATCCCAAGGGCGGACAACACGGTCGAATAGGCGCGGTCAGCGACGATCTCGGCCACCTTGGCGGGGTGCCCATCCGCAAGCGGCCGCGGATTTTCCGGCATGGCAGCCCTCAACCACGACCCGGCCGGAATGCCGGCGAGGGCGACCCTTACGTTTGAGAACCGGGTGAAATGGTCAAACCCTTCGTCGATGATCAACTTGATCAGGTGCAAGAGCCTTGCCCGCTCGTCCTCGCTGAAATCCGTGCCTTGCCGAATCGATAGCAAAAGCCGCGTATAAAGACCGTCGATGGTGTCACCCGCCTTGTCGGGATCGACCTGGTCTGAAGGGCGTTCGACGTCGATGAACCAGTCGAGTTGCGGCGCGCTCAGGGGCTTCAGGGCGAAATCATGCGAGATGAAGCGTGCATCGCCGTCAAGATCCTCGAACATGCCGACACGGCCAAGTTCCATAGAATGGCCAAGTTCGCGGAGGATCTCGTTGACCCAGCGGAAGTGGCGCATTTCATCTATAGCAACGCTGAGGACCGACCGGGCAATGTCGAAGTTGCGCGCCGGAACGAGATCCGTGCCGGGGATCGTCCTCGGGGCGTCAACCGAGTAATGCGCATAGAGGTACTCAACCATCAGTCCGTGCTCAACCGTCGCAAGGTAGCGAAGACGGCGCAACACTTCAGCTCTGGGAAGGACATCCGCCGGCGGCAGTTTCGTTGCAGGTTCCGGCGTGAATCTGGGGCTTTCGGCGTGGTCGAAGACAGGGTTGAGAACTTCCCAATCGTTGAGCAGGGCCTGGTAGTTCATCACGTGACCGGGAAATTCCGGCTCGCGGGTCGACCAGCCGCCCGGATTAAAGTCGCGTATCGCAAAGGTTAGCAGCCCGGTCCGGTCATCCAGCACCTCCGCGACGGGACGTTCCTGCCCCGGCCCGCGCACAGCGCGCTGAAAGTTGTAAAGCTGCGGTCCCTCGGCGTTGAGCGCGACGAGGTCGGGCTTGTTCGAGGCCCAGTAGAAACAGCCGCAGTCAGTGAAGTCGTATTGCCAAGGCGCACAGAGACTGCGGGACAGATCACCCACTTCATAGAGGTCCGGGTTGATGACGCCGTCCACCAAGTATTCGGCCCGCTCGCCGGAAAGGACGGCAAACACGAGCCTGTCGTTCTCACGCCGCACCAGGTCTTGCCCGCTCTGCAAGGCGGTCTCAGCCTCCAGTGTGGATGCCGCATCGAGGTCAATGCCACCCTCCGCAGCGCGCCGGGCCAGCAGCAGGGCGATGGGGCCGGGTTCCAGGTCATGCACCACGCGCCAAGCGGACAGGCCGCCGGTTCCATCCAGACCGGAAAACCGCTCTACCCGCCGCTGCGGACCGGTCATGGTGCCGAAGGTTCCCCAGACCGCCCACAGGTAGATAGTTTTGTCAAAGGACTGGCCGACATCGGCCTGTTCGATTGGCAGGTCGCGCCCGGCCTTCTCATTGCTGACGCTCCGCAGAAGCGGAGGAATCGAGATCTGCAGGGGTGGAAAGATGCCGTGAAATTCGAACTCCAGCCCGGGAAAGAACCGCTTGTCTAGGTTGCGCTGGTCGAATTCGAGCCCGGGGTAGCAATTGTCCACGCCGCTTTCGGGGCGGACGGTGACCGGATTTCCCCGCACCCATTTGTCGGCTCGGGCGGTCAGGTTGCGGGGCAGGATCTTTCGGTTTGTCAGGTTTTCGCTCACTGGAAAGGCTCCACGCTCTGGTCCTTGAAAAAGGTCTCGGGCTCATCGAAATAATCGGGAATGCGGCTGGACAGGTCGGCATAGGCCGAGAGGCAGAATTCCAGCCAACCGCGGATATAGTCACATCCGACCCGGCCCCGCGCCAGCACCTCCTGGTGGCAGCCGCCGCCGCATAGAAAGCGTGCCCAGCAGGTCCGGCACGGCTCTTGCTGTAGTACGTGTCGACGTTCCAGGAAATCGCGCTGCGCCTCGCGGTCGGCGCCGTCCTCGATCGAACCGATGGCGAAGGCAGGGTCGTCGATGGCGCGATGACAGCCGAACAGCCCGCCCTCTGCGCTAACGCTCGCGTAGCCGGCCGCAGCGCCGCAGGGATAGGGGCGGTGGCTGCCGCGGTGGATTTCCCCCAGCGCGGTTTCGAAGTTTGAAAACGGGAAGCGCTGCCGGTCTGAAAGCGCGCCGACCGCGCGTTCTCCGCAGGCGATCATGCCGGTCAGGAAACGGTCGAAATCCGCAGCGTCGAACATGTCTTTCGGATCTGGCGAGGCGAGTACAGGGGCAAAGCCCGCCTCGTCCACGCCCAGCGCGAACATGTCCTCCAGCATCATAGGCAACTCGCCCGAGCGCGGCGTCACGGTCGCCCGAAGGGAGACATGGCGCGGACGCCGCTTGGCAGAGGTCAGCTTGCGGATGCCCTCGACGGTCCGGTCATAGGCACTTTGACCATTTCGCAGACGGCGCTGTGCGTCGTTTGTGGCGCGTCCGCCGTCAAGGCTGATCGCAACACTGAAGGGAAAGTCCCCGAGCAGGGTGATGTCCTCGTCCCGAAGTAGTGTACCGTTCGTGGTCACCGAGAAGCGCAACGAGATATTCCGCCGCGCCGCAAGGTCCGCCGCAAAACGGGTGACCTCGTGCAGCACCCGTGCGTTGAGCAACGGCTCGCCGCCCATGTAACCGAGGACCGCATCTTGGCCGGGAGGCACCTGGTTGAGAAAACGCTCGGCCGCCATGCGCCCCATATCGACCGACATCAGGCGAGCATGCGCACCAAACCGACCTTCGTCCGCATAGCAATAGCTACAGCTCATGTTGCAGCCCTGCGCGACGTTCAGTGACAGCGCGCGTAGCCCGCCGGGACGGTAGGCCGTCTCGTCGACATATTGAGTCCTGACAGCATCGCGCAGCCCGGCAGGAACCTTACCGACAGCCGCCTCCGCATAGCTATCCTCGTCGACGTCGTAGATACGGCTGCCATCGACCAGCAGCACATGCGCGCCATGCGGGCTGCGGAAGGGATGAAGGTCGGTCATGCGCTGTCTCCCTGCCGCTTCGCCCAAAGCTGGATCAACTCGTACTGCCGCCGGGTCAGATGCATTGCGTTCCGGTCCGAACCGCGCATTAGGGCAGGCATCCGCCGGTCGTAGAACCGCTCCGGCGGGCGCGGGATACGGATCCATTTTTCGATCAGGTCTGGCTCTTCTCGCAGCCTGTCGCGAAAGTATTCAATGGCGTTGTAGCGGCGGTGCTTGCGTTGCCCCACCATTGTCACCGGCATGGCGTCCACGTTTTGAGGTGTCACCGGGTAGGCCGGACTGGCCGAAAGTTGTTCATCGATCGTGGGCCACAGCGTCCGGTGCGGGCTGGCTTCGAAGGCCGGAGACGGGTTGGGGAGATCCAGGTTGCCGCCTGTCGGACCGGTGTATTCATTGAGATTGGTAAGACGCGCACGGTAGTTCTGCGCGTCCTTGTTCATCAGGTCCGAAGTTTCGAGCGCGCGCTCGAAAATATCGGCAACGATTGCTTCCAATTCGTCGTCGGAAATCGTTCCGTCGCGGGCCGAGGCACGGATTTCGCGGTCGCTCAACCCGTCCTGAAGCGACACGACCGGCCGGTTCATAGGTGCGAAATCCGGCGGGCCGACGGCGATGCGGGCATGGGCTGCCAGGTCACCGATCTGGCACGAGATCAGCCCGTCGCCCACATCGTCCACCAGACCGATCACCCGGCTCAGGATCGAAGCGACTAGCCCGCCCGGATTCAACCGCCCGTCGCCGGGTCCCAGTGGCGGCACATCGGTAGCGTCCAGATCATGGGTTGCCCACGAGGAGTTGGGGTTCACCCTGTGACGGTCAGGTGGCACGACCAAATCACGCCAGGGCAGGATCGCACCTTCCTGGTCGGGATTGGACGCGAGCGCGACGTCGATACGTGTGTCGATGTCCGGCGGTCCATAGATGACCCCCTTTGGCGCATAGAAACGCAACCGCAGCTCAGGAAAGGCGTCATCGGGCTTTGACAGTTGCACCGCGCCCATCGGGATTCCGTCGGGATGCCTGACCAGCGGCTGGGCCACCTCGGGCGATTTGCCGAAGATCTCGTGCCGTGCGGTGTCCTCCCCGGCAATCGTGCGCCTTGCGTTGATCCGGTCACCATCACGCTGCGTGACGTGATAGGGCTTCAGGTTGCCGACATCCACGCTCCACGTCACGTCGCTCAGCGACAGTCCGAAGCGCGACAGGATATCCGGCGTAAGTGCGCCTTCGACCTCGGTTCCGTTCTCCTCCCATGTGCCCCAAAGCTCGAAGAACGGGCAGACCGGGCGGAAAGCACCTTCGGGGTCCTTTAGCACAATTTCGTTGGGCACATATGACTTCACGATTCCGTCCGCCGCTAGTGACAGCGTATCTTCGGGCTGAAGGGTCGTCGATGCGGGTTGGTCTGGCGACAACTTGGCCGAACGCCAGGAATAGGCCGCGCAGGGGGTATCGGAAGACCCGACGCGGGCAAAAGCCAGTGGCGGATAGATGGCGATGGATGTCAGCATGTGTGCCCCCGAGGGTCGGTCTGGTGTCTGGAATGCTGGTCGAACCAACCGGCACGATTCGCGGTCAAATCCTGCGAAAACGGTTCACTTGACCGGCTGCGGGCGTCGGCGTTGGGGTGGCGCCACCTGCGGCACCAAATACCGGATCGCCAAGGCAGCCGGTTTCAGCCTCGATTGTCGCCTGTCCAAGCCTGTGCGCGAGTCCGGTGACCTTGATCCGGATGCCGTCGGCCACCTGCCCGCCAAAACGAATAACCTTGCCGTTAATCCGGATGTCGCCCACGACGAACGAGGCGCCTTCGGGGGCTTCCAGAACGCCGCGCACGGCCCGACCGTCTGCACCGCGCGTGTGGGTCCAGCAGTGCTCGGGCGCGACGCCGTCCGGCACGTCCCAGCCGGAGAAGGAAATCGACTCGAAGGCCAGTTGCGGCGGGTTTGCCATCGCGATGACGTGTCCGGCGCGCGCCAGTTCGTTGACCTCTGCGCCGATGGTCGGATCGCTGTGCCTTTCGGCATCGCCGTAGCGTCCGCACAGGATCAGCTCCCGCGCGCCGGTCTTCAGTGTGCCGTCTGGATTGCTGCGCACCACGCAGGCCCCGGCCACAAGCTCGACTGCTGCGCCGATCGTGTTGGGCTGCCCGATCATGTGCATGGCGCCGTCCGAACTGTTGGCGTTCCAGCGGTTCGCCGGCACGTAGTTGCCCAACCCGTCCACCAGGTCGGACATCTGGACATCCGGCGACACGTGCTCGCGGTACAGGGACAGAACGACATCGGGCTGGTGCCGGAACAGTGCGCGAAAGTAATTGCGGTCCTCGCAGGTGAACGAGATCTTGATCACCTTGCCGCTGGCATCGCGGGTGGTGCTCCATTCGCAGTACTCGACCTGTTCGAAGCGGCTTTCCTCGGCCAGGAACCAGCGTTCCTCATCGGTGGCCGAGGAAATGGTCAGCGGTCGGGGAAACGCCGTCCAGCCGATGTCCTTTTCGACGGCATCGGCCTCGACTCCGTCCGCCGGGTTGAAGAACTGGTTGCGGGACCCAGCAAAGGAAAACGGTGGCGGATTGCGCGATGCGTTGAAGTATCCGCTGACCTCAGCATGCCAATCCGCAGCGGCGCCGGTGTTCATTTCGGTCAGGTCGCCAGTGGCGGTAAACGTGAATGCCATCGGTATGTCCTCCAATCAGTTATCCAACAAGATCAGGTGCTTCAAAGATCGTGGCGTCCGGGGCCATCATAACCGGCGCCGCGTCCGGGGGCAGCGCGTCGACAGGCAGCGTCAGCGCAAATTCGGAAACGCCGAGCGTCCGGAAATAGCGCCGGCGCGAAACGATCAGCCGCATCAGGTCGCGTACGCACTGTTCGGTCTGCATGCGTTGCTTGGCGGCTTCGTAGTAGGCGGCGATCTCTGCCCCGATCCGTGCGCGCTGAGCCGCGTCGTCACCCGTGGCAAGCCAATCCAGAACCCGCGCCTCATCCGACGACGGGCGGGCGGCGGCCTCGGCGGCGAACGCGTCGAGGATCTGGGCCTCGCAGGACCCTGCCCCAGTGCCAAGGGCCCCGGCCCTTGGCATGTGCCGCAAAAATCCGGCGCGGCGCGAGGACTGGACCGGATTGCTGAAGTCCACGGCAAGGATCGCGCGCACCAGTCCCGCGCTAAGGACGCCCCGGTCGATCAGCGCAAGGATGGTGCTCAGGTCCTCGAATGCGGGCGACGGACAGGCCAGCGCGAAGAAAGCCTCGCCGGGCTGGCGAAAGCCCGCAGCCGGGTCTTCCAGCGCGATGCCCAGATCGTCGATGGCCCGCAACAGGTGGCCGCCATCGACTTGGACGCGCCCGCGTATCGTCAGCGGGTCCAGCAGATGGGTCCATGCCTCGATGTTGAGCAGGATTTCGGGCGGAACGTTGACGCGGACCCCGGCAGCCACCTCTCGGAATTCCCGGTCCGAGGCCACTAGGTTCACGGTCGTGGTTTGCACCACTTGCCGCAGGAAGGTGTCGGCCGCCTTGAGGGTGCCGCCTTGGATGGCACGATCAAACCGTGCCTCAATCCACCGGTCGATACCGGGCTGGATGATGTCGAGCTCAAGAACCTCCGCCCCGTCCGGATGCGCCATCAGCCGGTGACCTAGGATCGGGTGGCCCGGCGCGAAGGCCTCGGGTGGGATCGGGACCGACTGGCTGTTCCAGTGCAGCCAGGGTGCGCGCAGTTCCTTCATGACCAAAGAACCGTTGACGTGGCCGTCGAACGGCCCGCGCCCCCGGGTCGGCGGCTCCAGCGCATGAGTGCCGTCCCCGGAATAGAACCAGACACCGTCGCGGCGCTGGTAGAAATTGTAGGCGCCCTTGCCAGGGTCCCACGACAGCACCTGCAATAGCCCGGTGACGGTCGAGGGCCGGTCATCGACGCTCATCAGGATGAGCCGGTCGTTCGGACCCGTTCGCGCGACGACAAAACGCAGCGCGCGGTTCAACGCCGCAGTGGCAGGGGTGAACGGGATCTGCCCGCCCTCGCCAAGCAGAAAGACCTTTTCGTCGCGAACGGCGGCGTCAGCTAGCGTCGCCTCGGAGGACAGAACGTCAAACCGCTCCAGCAGGGCATCCACGGTCATCGGGCGCTCGTCCCGGCGTAGGATCAGGCGCGCGAACGGATCGCCCAGCGTTTCGAGGTCGGTCGGTGTCAGGAGAACCGGAGCGGGGTCGAGGCCGACCACCATACGCATCACCGGTGGCACTCCGGTCGGGGCCAACCCAGCCGAAGCGTCGGCGGTCAGGGGATGCCCGATCTGTTCGACTAGGCTGCGCTTGTCGAAAGATGTTTCTGTCATGAGCCTACCAATTCATGAGTGTGCACCCAGGTCGTCCGTCCCGGGTGCATTCGGGGATCAGACCTGATCAAGTCGCGACCTCAGCAACTGAGGCCCGAGCCACCTGGTTCATCCGGCCAGGCACTTCAGGGCCGCCGGTGTGGGCGATCGAGCCGCTGTCGCGCAAAAGAAGGTTCAGGATCGTTCCGGCGACAATCGTACCGCCTACCGGACCCAGCTTGCCGCCGAAGTCCTCGGCCTCGGCCAGCACGTAGAACCAGAGCGGCGACTTGGTCAGGCCGGCCGCCTTGACCTTGGTATGGGTCTTGGACGGCATATTCCATATGGCCGCGACATCTTCGCCGTAAGGCAGCTTGAAGGTGTGTTGCCCCCGCACAAGGTTGCGGAATGGCAGGGACGGTCCGTCCTTGCCGGCGACACGGTCGGGCATCTCGAAAAGCGCCTGGGCCACGTTGCTGTCGATATCACGCGCTTTCTGGAATGCGCCGTCGCCGAAGTCGAAGAACAGGTTCCAGGCTACATTGCTGTCGGTGTCGACCGGATTGAACCCGCCGATGTCGAACAGGCCGGCGCTCTTGCTGCCGTTCACGCGATAGCCCGAGCGCACTTGGGAATGCCCGAATCGAAACGCAGCCGCTGCAAACTCGAACGGCATGTTGGGCATTGTCGCCCAGTCAACCGGCCCGGGAAGGGCACCCAGCCAGAAGCCGTCGACCATCGGCTGCAACACCGAGTCGGCGACGATGGCCGGGAGGTACTCTGACACGATGACGCTCTGGTACAGGGCGCGCACGGCGGCGCGCACCTGGATGAACTGCTCTTCCGATGCTGTACCGCCGCTGGTCTCCTGATCCAGCAGGAAGTTGTGGAAACGCAGAAACAGCCCGTGCAGCTGCGACACGAACATGTTTTCGTCGTTGCGCGGGTCGCCGATCAGGGCCACGCCGGCCGAGTTTCGAGGCAGATCGCCCGGGTTGTCTGCGGTGCCCACAATAAAATGGAAATTGCGGTCGTAGGCGTAGGGAAAATGATCCGGATTATCACGATAAACCGAGTCGAGGTCGAGACGCGGTGTGCGGAAGTTTGGCAGGCCGGCTTCGGCTTCGTCCCCCAGTTTCGACACCAAATCGAGCGTCAGGTCGTGGTCGATGAACTGTCCCAGAAAAGTCACGCCGGCAGGGATTTCGGCATCGCCCCCTGACGCATTAGTGCCTTCGTTCATGCTGTCGGCCAGGATCCTGAGTTTGTCTTCATCCGGCTGGTCGTTTTCGGGCGGCAGCATACGGTCAAAGACCGCGTCCGGCTGCGGGCCGCCGGGGGTCAATCCGGCCGCGTCTCGTGCTTGCATGACGCCGAACATCGCTTCGGCCACGCTGCCATGTCTGATTCTGGCCATTTGAAAACTCCTTTTTCAATTGAAGTTCGCTTGGAAAACTAACCCTTGCTCGGAAAAGGGGGAGGGCGTGGGTCGCTCGGATTGCGCAGAAAACGCCTGCGCTCTGCGCCGATGCCAGAAACCGGATTGCCCCCTTGCTGTCGCATAGTGATGCGGCGTGGCACGATGTGTGCGTACTGCAGTTCGCGCCACGAGGTCTGCATAGACGATGAACGCATGGTGCTCACCCGCAAGCGCGTCCGCCGCCGCATTCCCGGCAAAGAACCCTCCAGAAAGCGCATTGAAGAGGCCCTGTGACGCAACGGGATCAAAGGCCGCCGCGGCATCCCCAGCGGCAAGCCAGCCGGGACCGGCGCAGGGTGAAAGACGGCTGTTCCGTGCGTCCCATGTTTTAGCTCGAGGCGGGAAACCTCCAGGTATCGGCAGCAGGGCTGGTTTTTCCGGCAGCGTGTCGGCTTCGCTGACAAACCCCGCCGTGCCACCCTGCTGCATCGGCAAGGCGTACCACCAACCGTTGGCTGTAGCTTCGATGACAAGCTGTGGCCAAGGGGTTGCGGGCAGGAAGAAGGTCCGCGCCACAAGAGTCGCGCCGAGACAAAGCTGTGCGCCTAGCCGCCGCGCCAGATGCGCGGGCCGTCCCGTCGCGTCGACCGCAAAGCGCGCGCGCACTACCTGCCCGTCGCCAGTCGCAACGAGCCAGTTTCCCGGTGCGCCGGCAATGCCGCGCAAGCGGTGCGGGTGAAAATGCCCGCCCTTTTCTTTGACACGCCTCTCCATAAGCGTGATCAGCGCGTACCGGTCAATGCTGATCGCGGTGCGCTGCTGCGCGGACGCATGGCCAAGAACCTCCGGTTGGGCCGTCGGCCATAGGCCAAGCGCGGGGTGTAGCGCGACTGCCTGCTCGAGGACGTCGGCAATGCCCAACCGGGCGATAATCGGCTCTGCGGCCGGCGGCAGCATCTCGGCGCGCGGCGTTGGGTGCACGGCCGGCGGCCTCAGGATGAAGACGCTCAACCTGCGCTCCAGCAAGGCAATCGCGGCGGCCAGACCAGCTGGTCCACCTCCAGCGATAACCGCATCGAAACACGGATGCGTCATCAGACCTCTCCGCGGTCGAAGCGTTTGAAGGTGGGCTTGGGCGAGGCCTCCTCGGCACGCACGAGCCCGGCCGTCGGCGCGGCGGGTTCGTCCTGGTAAAGCGCCGTCAAGTCGCGTGCCAGCTTCAGTGTGAAATCGCCCTGAGAGAAACGCGGCCAGCGGCCGGTTTCCACGAAACAGGGGTCAGGCAGACCGCTTCTTGGCGGTGGCGACTTGGCCTCGACCATGCCCAGCCGCCACCACATCGACACCATGTTGTCGATGCGTTCGAGGTAGCCGCGCCCCTGGATGTCGCGCAGCCAAAGGCGGCGATTTGAAAAGTGACGCTGCCGCTGCAGTTCAGGCTGATCCGGCAAGGTCGCAATCTCGAAGGCTTCGGCGGACATGACCTGGTTCGGAACCCGTGCACCCCAGAAACTGGGCGCGGAAAGATACAGGCTTGGCGTGTAGATGGCGGCCGAATTGCAGGACGCCTCATCAGTCTGCCACGGCACGCCAAGCCAACGTGTCAGAGACCCGGGCCCCGAAGCGCCATGCGGTCCGTTGGGGGCTAGCGCCTCCTGCCGGGTCAGGACCGGGCCGTAGTCTTGCCTGACAGGTTCTCCTTCGGGCAGCGTGCGCAGGCGATAGGGTGCCTCCCACATGGTGGCCAGCCGGAAGGGCCACGTTATCTCGATGCCCGGGTGAAACGGACCGCCAAGGCACTCGTGCAGACCCGCTCGGTCCAGTTCCTCGACCTGCTGTTCCGGTGTCAGGGCGTCGAAGACCGGCAGTTGCGGAAAACCCGTCCAATCCGAGGCGAAATTGCCCATCGCCCATCGATTGAGATGGTCGTACTGCGTTTGGGTCACCGGCAGATATTCGAGCGCCGCATCGACGCCATCGCCAAAGGTATCACCGTAAAAGGGCGGCAATCCTGCCGCCTGATCCCGCGGCGGCGGCGGCCGGAAAAGCGCCAGCACGGCCGCGCGAAAGGCTGCAGCCTGTGAAGATGTGTCGATCAGCCGGTCGATAACTCCGGGATCCCGCGCATCCAGCGGCGTGCCCTGCCCGGCCAGCAGCAATATGCCGTCGTTGACCCACTGATGCGCGCTCATCCGGTCGAAGATGGGCCAGACGTCTTCGGTAAAGGAGGTGCTTGCCGGTTTGTCCAGCCACCCCAGACGGACGTAGAGATCGAGCACCACATCATCCATTGTGACAACACCAAACAGTCCCGGCCCGTAATTCGGCGGCGCCACCACCACATGCGCCGGCGTCGCTTCAAAACTCTGGCCGTCGATTTCGAAACTGGCGCGCACCGGCCCGTCACAAGTGTCGTCGTGCCAGCCGTCATTGTTGGCAAAGGTCGTGGGCCGTGCGCCGGGCAGTCGCGGCTCGGACACACCGGCGCCGCCAAGGAACAGCAGTCGCCCGGCCTCGTCTGTCCGCAGCTCGCCAAGGTAAACCGTCCTGCCAAAAAAGGCTCCGTCGTCGAAGTGATACTGGGACCCTTGCTCGTTCGGACCCGAGATCTGGCGCGCGGCAGGCCGAATACTAAGATCTTCGCGCGCTTCCCCGGTCAGGGCTGCGTTGCGTTGTTGCGGCTCTTCCACATAGGACGGATCCAGGTCCATCGCGAAAAGAAACTGGTACCAGCCGGCCTTGAGATTGGCGACCTCGACGCGCCATGTCAGCGTGCCGTCAGCCGCCGTGACTTCACGAACTTCGCCGGATTTGAGCGTTGCGTAGACCCGAAATCGCGGCACCTGCCGCTTGATCATGCCGCCGCTGTTGCGAAAACCGTCCGGGTCTTCCGGCACGCCACCGCGCACTTCCGCAGCGGGAAACCAGGCATCAGGCGCGTTGCCGATCCGGGCGATTCCAATGGACGGATGTATCGAAAGCGACTGAATATCCTCGGCGCGCATGTATCCTCCTCAATACCGGGGCAGTTCAAAAGGCCGCCGGGCGCGGCGACGCCCGGGTCATTCGCTGAAATCGATTTCGGTCCTGTCGACCTCCTCGGTATCGAAGCCGGTGGACTTCAGTACCCTGACCTCGATCGCATCGGCATGCGGAAACTGGTTGAGATCCACTTGTCCGGCGTCCGGGCGGTCAAGCCCGATGTCCAGCGTCTGCCAGAGCGAACCTCCCTTTTCGCGCGCCTGCAGCGTGTAGGTCGCGTTCGGGTCGGCCGAACCGGTCTGCGTCAAAGGCACAGAATGTCCCCTGCGCAGCCCAAGGCCAAACGACTCGGCCGCGGCACCCGGGGGCGATGTGGAAAAGACCGCAAGTTCCTGACCGTCATGCATCAAGCGCAGCACCTTGGTGCCTTCGGGCAGTTCAAAGAAGGTCTGAAAGGTGCCTTCATCCACCACGTCGTCACAACTGCCGAAATCCGGTGTCACCGGGATCTCCGCCAGCCTCCGGCCGTCTTCGGTTTCGACCGATACTTTCAGGGCACTTTCCGGACGTTGCTGCGGCACGTAGCTTTCCTTGGCAGGTTGCACCGCTACAAACTGACCCGAATTGTCCGCCCGGTTGAAGATCCCGACGGCCTGGATACATGTCTTGCTCATCGCATTTCCTCCCGCCGCTACACGTTCGCCGGTGCAAACTGGGCGTCTTCCAGATGCAGTCGATCAAAGATCTCATCGTAAGTGTGACGCGACACCCACTGGTTTTCGCAATAGGTCATGAAATCGCTGTTGTCCGGATGCGGCAGAGCCCGCATTGGAAGTCCGAGGTCGGGATCGCCGGTGTCGAATCCGACGCAGCCCTCGGCAGCATCCGAAATGCGTCCGTTCTCATAGGGAAAGCTCGAGAGCGGATCGCGGTCCTGGTTGCAGTGACCAGGATGGCGGCACCCGAGCGTGTGGCCCAATTCATGCGCACCATACCAGTCGGCATAAGAACCATCGTCATCCCAGGAAAACCCACTACGGCCCGCGGGCCCCATGGCCACCGTCGCCGGGTCCGGTGACGCCGCCACCTGTGTCGCGCGTCCCCGGAAAAAGCCGCTGTCGTCGGCAATCAGCCCGTAATAGTGGGTGCGCGGATCCCGTCCGGCGTTGACATCCGCCTGCCGGATTAACTGCAGCCGCAAAAGCACTCGCGCGGCCAAGGTCTGCCACAACGGGTCGTTGGGCGTTCCGTCGCTGAAAGGCGGTTCGACGTTGCTGCCGATGGGCACGACGATCTGGGACCATTCCAGTTCGGGCACCGGATATGTGCGCGTCAGGTAGGACCGCAGGAGATCGAAATGCAGTGCGTCGGGGGCAAAACTTACAGGCGGATTCAGCCGGTTGTCGGTGTAACGCAGCCCCACAACCCGAATGCGCAAGGGCGGCGCGGCTTCGAAATTCACCTCAATCGCGTTGTCGGGATTGCTGATCGGAACGTCGTCGCCCATGGCAACCGGGATGATCCGCTTGACCCGGACATGCAGCGCCCCGACCTGCTGCAGGGGAAGCTCGATATTGAGGCTTTGATCCTCATCGCGGCGCTGAGCCTCCAGATCGGGATGATCCGAGGATCGCAACGAGACGATGTTGCGCGAGACGATGTATTTTTCCGGGCCGCCGCGCGTCGAGGAGATCGCAATCTCGGCCCTGACGCGCACGTTTCGCGACAGGCCATTGGGCTTGACGTAGATCCGGACAACCGTACGTTTCTGCGCGATCAAACGAACGTCATGTGCGAGGTTCTGGATGGCCTGAACCACCTCTACCCCCGCGACTTGCACGGTGCCGCCGGAAGCTTCAGAGAATATGCTTCGCCGACTGGCCGTGGCATCGAGACCAAAAACGCCCATAGCCCCCCCAAGCCAAAAAATTAGAAAAATCAAAAAATCAACTGAACCGCTGGTATTCGCTTATTGCACGCATCACCTCATAAAATACCTTAACACAATCTTAAGTAGATTTGAACAATGAATTTTCGTCTTGAGGGCGTGCTCGCATCGGTTGATCGGCCCCGCACGGTTTTGCCCGCTCTTTTTTCAGCGGCGGGAGACGTACAATTCTATAGAGAAAAGGGGCGAGATGGCGAAGAGGAGATCGATTTGGTAATCGATTTTCCTTTTCAGAACGGTCGAGTCTTCGGAAGCAATTTCAAGATGTTAGCTTGGGTAGGAGCACTGGGCGGAACGAACACTCTTTGGGCACGTTCTTGATCGATGTGGAGCTCCCTTATAAATATACCTGATTAGGCTTGCGGATCCGAACTCTCGGAAATCCGACAAAGCTCGCCCTCTATCATCAATGTGGTGTGAAATCCTCACGACCGCTTCCTGCACGTTGCTGACATTGGTGAACGGCGCAACAAATGTCAGTTTCCCGCCCAACCAGTGAATTCACTGCGTCTGCGATGAATTTCGGCTTTCAGGATGGAAACGAAAACGAACTAACGACCGAGATCAGGGTGCAAAGCAGTCGTTGCGGATGACGTCCATCCGAACGCTGCGATGCCCCTCACCCTAACAGAACAATCCCGATCACCGCCAGCACGATCAGGACGCAGCCAAGGATTTCCGACTTCGCGATCACTTCCTTGAAGAACAGCCAGGAGGCCAGGAAAGTGAAGACGAGTTCGATCTGGGCAAGGGCGCGGACGTAGGCGACGTTTTGCAGGGTCATGGCGGTGAACCAGCCGGCCGATCCGGCGACGCCCGCGATGCCGACCCAGACCGCGCTGCGCCAGGCGGCGAGGCTGGCGCGCAGCTGGTCCGGCTCGCGCACGGCCATCCAGGCGGCCATGGCGACGGTCTGGAACGATGTCGCATAGATCAGCGCGAAGGCGGCCTGCATGGCGACGGTGGTGCCGTCGAGGGACAGGGACGCGGTGCGGTAGGCCACCGCCGAGGCGCCGAAGAGGGCGGCGGACGCCAACCCGATCAGGGCGGGCCGGCCGATCAGCGACGACCTGACGGCGCTGAGCGTCATCGGCACGCGGGCGAGCGTGATGACGATGACACCGGTAATGCCGATCAGGATGCAGACCGCTGCCGTCAGCGAAACCTGTTCACCAAGCACCACGAAACCGAAGAGGGCTGCCTGGATCGGCTCCGTCTTGGAATAGGCCGTGCCGACCGCGAAATTGCGGAAGGAGAACAGATGGATCAGAAGGAAGGTCGCCAGGATCTGCGCCAGACCGCCGAGCGCCCCGGCGACCAGCATCGTGGCGGTCGGGTCCGGCAGGGGATGATCCAGACCGAAATGCAGAAAGGCGACATAAAGCGCGGCGAAGGGAACCCCGTAGCCGAAGCGGATGAAGGTCGCACCTGTTGTGCCCAACCTGCCCTTCAGATGTTTCTGCAGGGCCGTGCGCAGGTTCTGGCAGAACGCGGCGGCGATCGTGATGGGGATCCAGAGTTCCAAGGGGAGCGGCTTTCCGAAATGCGTTGAACTGTCGTCATCATAGCCCGTCCCGTGCGGCTGAATATGCCGCGAAAAGGAAACCCACCGGTTAGATTTGCTCAACCTTCCCGGTTTCCGGGGACGTCTTCCGTGCGGTGCGAATGCTCACGTCCGGCGAGGTCCGCATCCGAGTAGGGGCTCCATGCTTTGCCGTCCCGGACCTGATCCGGGACCTGCTCCGGATCTGCCCAAGACCCCGGATCATGTCGAGGGCGGCAAAGCATGGGGAAAGGTCCCGGATCAAGTCCGGGACGGCGAAGAGAAGAGTGGGGTGCTGACCCGGATGAGTGAAGCGGCAGGGAGGAAAGGACGCCTTCCGGAACCGCGATGCCGGGGGCAAACCGCCGAACGGGACATCCTGGAGGCGCGAAGCGCTTGACAGTGCGCGGTGCGGCGGCTTAGGTCCGCGCTTAATTCGACACCGCCGGAGACCTTCTTTCTGATGACCCACGATCTCGCCGCCCTGTCCAAAATCATCGACGCCGCCTTTGAAGACCGCGATTCCATCGGCACCTCGACCACCGGGGAAATCCGTGACGCGGTGGACACCGCCATGTCCCTTCTGGACCACGGAAAGCTGCGCGTTGCGGAAAAGAAGGACGGCGACTGGGTCGTCAACCAATGGGCCAAGAAGGCCGTGCTGCTGTCATTCCGCCTCAACCCGATGGAGGTCATCAAGGGCGGCCCGGGCGATGCGACCTGGTGGGACAAGGTTCCCTCCAAGTTCGACGGCTGGCGCGGTGTCGATTTCGAGCAGGCCGGCTTCCGCGCCGTGCCGAACTGCACCGTGCGCCGCTCCGCCTTCATCGGCAAGGGCGTCGTGCTGATGCCGTCCTTCGTCAACCTGGGTGCCTATGTGGACGAGGGCACGATGGTCGACACCTGGGCGACGGTCGGCTCCTGCGCACAGATCGGCAAGAACGTGCATCTGTCCGGCGGCGTCGGCATCGGCGGTGTTCTGGAACCGCTGCAGGCCGGCCCGGTCATCATCGAGGACAACTGCTTCATCGGCGCCCGCTCGGAAGTCGTGGAAGGCTGCATCGTGCGCGAAGGCTCGGTGCTCGGCATGGGCGTCTTCATCGGCCAGTCGACGCGGATCGTCAACCGCATGACCGGCGAAGTCAGCTATGGCGAAGTGCCGCCCTATTCCGTGGTCGTCGCCGGCTCCATGCCGACCGCCACCAAAATGGGCAACGGCGAACCGGCCCCGAACCTCTATTGCGCGGTCATCGTGAAGACCGTCGACGAAAAGACCCGCTCCAAGACCGGCATCAACGAACTGCTGCGCGACTGAGCGGGATCGGATCTTCCGGGTACGGCTGCGCCGTATACCCCCATCCCTAACCCTTCCCCACAAGGGGGAAGGGGATCAGACCGGGTTTGCCGCTCTGCTGCGGGCGGCGACCTGCATCCTGGCCAACCCGCCACGCTAACTATCCACTACACGCGCTGCGAAACAGAGACCTCCCGCATATCGCGGGCGAGCGCCTTGCGCTGGAAGTCCCCCTCCCCCTTGTGGGGAGGGGTCAGGGGTGGGGGTCGGGACGGGACCGGCAGATTACGGCTTCGCCGTTTACCCCCTTCCCTAACCCTTCCCCACAAGGGGGAAGGGGATCAGACCGAGTTTGCCGCTCTGCTGCGGGCGGCGACCTGCATCCTGGCCAACCCGCCACGCCAGCATTTCGCATAACTCGCTGCGAAACAGAGACCTCCCGCATATCGCGGGCGAGCGCCTTGCGCTGGAAGTCCCCCTCCCCCTTGTGGGGAAGGGTCGGGGTGGGGGTCGGGACGGGTCCGCAGATTACGGCCTCGCCGTTCACCCCCTTCCCTAACCCTTCCCCACAAGGGGGAAGGGGACCAGGCCGGGTTTGCCGCTCTTCTGCGGGCGGCGACCTGCAGCCTGGCCAACCCGCCACGCCAGCATTTCACATAACTCGCTGCGAAACAGAGACCTCCCGCATATCGCGGGCGAGCACCTTGCGCTGGAAGTCCCCCTCCTCCTTGTGGGGAGGGGTCAGGGGTGGGGGTCGGGACGGACCGGCCGACTACGGCTTCGCCGTTTACCCCCTTCCCTACCCCTTCCCCACAAGGGGGAAGGGGACCAGGCCGGATTTGCTGCTCTGCTGCGGGCGCCGGACAGAAGTCTAACCGCCCCAGAGATTTCCGACGATCTGGGAGATCACCAGGGTCAGGACGATGTCGAGTACGACTATGCCGACGGCGAGACTGATGGTGGCCTGGAGGGCGATGCGGGCGACAAGGTAGCGGTACCAGAGGACGGCGAGAAGGCTGGAAAACGACAGCAGCACGGCAACGCCCGGCGGGATGATCCGCAGCAGGAAGAGCACATAGGTGATCAGATAGGGCACGGACGCCAGCAGGCTGGTCCAGTTGCGCACGACGATGAAGGGCACGTAGCGTTTTGAAATGCCGATCGGCACCGCCAGTACGGCCAGCAGAATGGGCAGCGTGACCCAGTCGACCGCCAGACCGATGAACTGCGCCGTCCAGTAGGCCCCGTCGGGAAAGGTCTCCGGCTGGAACATCTCTTCGGAAAAATAGAATTCCTTTTCGGCGAGACCGCTGAGCAGGAACGCCGGGATCAGCAGGAAAACCGCCGAGAAGGACCGCCAGAAGCCCTGAATGGACTGGTCGAAATAGGCCATCCCTTCCGGCCGGTTGCGCAACAGCAGCCAGGACCCGTCAAGCGCGGCCCGAATTTCGTTCAAACTCACCAAAGTCGACGCGCTCCCGTTGACAGGATCAAATTTCCGAATTCAATTTCCGGACCGGCCCGGCTTCCATGCAAAATCATATGAAAGCAGGTGGGTGAATACCAAGTGTGAAAGCGTTGCGGCCGAGGTCATCGCCGCGCGCAAGGCTCTCAAGAGAAATAGCTCGTCAGAAAACGTTTATAGATCGCTGCCAGCCGGTCAAGATCCTCGACGGCGGCGCATTCATCGACCTTGTGCATCGTCTGGCCCACGAGGCCGAATTCCACCACGGGGCAATAGTTCTTGATGAAGCGGGCGTCGGAGGTTCCCCCGCCGGTGGAGAGCTCCGGAACGCGGCCGGTTTCCGCCTCGACGGCCTTGCCGAGCGCGGCAATCAAGGTCTCGTCCTTCGTCAGGAAGGACTCGCTGGCATCACGCCTGAAGGCGATCTCCAGCTGCAGGCTGCCGAGATCGACGGCCTGCAGGGTCTCGCTGATTTTTGCCTTCAGCTTGTCCAGCGTCCAGGCGTCGTTGGAGCGGATGTTGAAACGGGCTTCGGCGCGGGCGGGAATGACGTTGAAGGCAGGATTGCCGACTTCGATGTTCACCACCTCCAGATTGGACGGCTGAAAGCGCTCGTTGCCCTGATCGAGTTCAAGGGCATCCAGCGCCGCGATCAGACGCACCAGTCCGGGGATAGGGTTATCCGCCAGATGCGGATAGGCGACATGGCCCTGGACACCGGTGACCGAGACCATGCCGGAGAGTGATCCGCGCCGACCGATCTTGATGGCGTCGCCGAGCTTGTCCGGGTTGGTCGGCTCGCCGACGATGCAGGCGTCGAATTCATGCCCCTGCTCCTTCGCCCATTGCAGCAGCTTCACCGTGCCGTTGACCGCCGGGCCTTCCTCGTCGCCGGTGATCAGGAAGGAGATCGTGCCACCGAAATCCGTTCCGGCCTCACCGATGTAGTCCAGTGCCGCGGCTGCAAAGGCGGCGATGCCGCCCTTCATGTCCACCGCGCCGCGGCCGAAAAGGAAGCCATCGGAAATCGTGCCGTCGAACGGGTCGTGACGCCAGTCGCCCGCCGTCCCGGCCGGAACCACGTCGGTGTGACCGGCAAAGACGAAATGCGGTTTTCCGGTGCCGATGGTGGCAAAAAGATTGTCCACGTCCGGCGTGTCGTCATCCGTGAAGGTGACACGCGAGACCGCGAACCCCGCCCCTGCCAGCAGCTCCTGCAGGTAGGACAGCGCACCGCCTTCGGCCGGTGTCACGGACGGGCAGCGGATCAGGTCGCGGGCGATGGTGACGGCGGAAGACGGCATCGCTGGAGAACTCCACATTTGTTTTTCGGTATCGGGATGTTTGCAGCCGGATGTGCGTCAGGTGCACTCACCGCTGAAATCAGACCCGCTGTGCGGCTTGCCGGGGTTTCATGGCATAGCCGGTCGCCCCGGTCAGCTCCTGCGCCAGTAGCTGTTCGGCAACGGACCGTGACGGTTCGCCTCCGCCTTGCCGGGAATGCAGCCCAGAACGAGCACGACCAGCAGGTTAACGCCGGGTACGAAGATCAGCAACGCGAGAAACCCGCTCTGGCCGATATCCTGCAGCCGCTTGATGACCAGCGCCAGTTCGAACCAGTTGAGCACCAGAAGCAGGAACGGCAGCAGCGGATTGGAGCTCACGAAGATGTTGACCGTCACCGTCTCGGGCGTCGGCAATTCGGTGAGCGACATCCACCACAGGCGGATGGCGATGCCGATGACGACCCACATGAAGGCAAAGCACATCCAGTAGGGCAGCCTGCCCATGCGGCCGATCGGGCTCAGCAGGGCCCAGAATATGCCCGGTGATATATTCGCGCTTCGTTGGGGCGTGCTCATTCAATCCCGCTCGCTGTAGATCGTTCTGGCTTGGACGTAGACGCATAAGCGACGTTGATCAAGCTCTGTCATGATTTCCCACCGGCGCATTTCGGGTGCCGGTGTGCGAAGCGAGCCGCCCATCGACGTGAGCAGCGTGCCTTTGACGCCACAACGACGCCGGCTGACTTAAGGAAAATTGCACAGTTGGCGTGTCACACCTGACAGCATATGATTCAACAGCGATGAAGGGGAACGCGCTGATGACCGGTGTTTGGAAGACGACAGTAACAGCCTGCATAGCCCTTCTGTGTCTCGTCCAGGTCATATTGCCGCCGGCTCCGGCCTCCGCCCAGAGCAGCACCTCCACTCTGCCCGCACCGCTTCAGCAGGAAGCGATGGAGAAACTTGTTTCGGATCTCGACCCGCAACAGGTGAAAGCGCTGACGGATCTCATGACCCTGCTGCAACAGGGCGCGGAAGCGAAAGGCCAGACGGCAACGCCCGCTGAAAACAGACCCGGCATCTTCGAGCAGGTTGAAACGGCTCTGGACAATCTGGGACTGGCGATCGCGGGATATTTCCTCAACCTGCCGGCGCTTTTGACCGGTCTTGTTACCGGCATCGGCGATCTTCTCGCCGGAAAGATCGCCGGACCCTTTCATATTCTCGCCGGCGCAATTGCCCTTCTTCTTGCCGCGGGCTTTATCGCGGAGTTCCTGGTGAACCGGCTGGCTGCCTCCAGACGGGCCAGTCTGCGCAGCCACTCTCCGACAAGTCTTTACGAGACCGTCAAGATGGTCTCGACCCGGGCCGGTCTCGATCTTGGCGGCCTGATCGTCTTCGCGGTCGTCGCCCTTGTGGTGGGCCGGATCTTCCTTGTCGATCCGCAGGTCAAAACCGTCGCCTTTCAGGCCGTGTTCTGGATTGTCTTCCTGCCCCGGCTGATCGCGGCTCTCTTGCGCTTCGCGCTTGCCCCGCACCGGCCAGAACTGCGTCTGGTCACGGCGGACGATCACACCGCCAAATCGCTCTACCGCAATTTCACAATGCTGTTCGCCTTTGTCGGCATTTCCTTCTTCCTGGGCATTGTCATTCGCGATGCGGGTGAGACCATCGGCGAAACGTTCCGGTTTTTTGTCAGTTTCGCGGTAAACGCCTGGATCGTCGCGGTTCTGTGGAAGGCCCGGCGCGGGTTGACCAACATCATTCTGGGAGACGAAAAGGAGCCGACCAGCGGGTTGGAACGCATGGCCAGTTTCTGGCCCTACTTCTCCATGGCGTTCATCGTTTTCAACTGGCTGCTGGTGCAATTTTCCGTAAGCATGGGCATCGAGACCCTGACAGCGACCCGCTCCTTCGCGGTCATCATCCTTGTCGTATTCGCGCCGTTCCTCGACACGATGGCGCGCGGTATCGTCTCGCACATCATCCCTCCGAAGCAGGGGGAAGGCCCGGTGGCGGAAGCCGCCCACCGTCAGTCCCGGCACAGCTATGTGCGGATCGCCCGCGTCGCTCTCGTCGCCTTCCTGATCCTGGCAATCGGACGCATCTACGGCCTGAACCTGCTGGCGATCGGTGGTGACGGTGAAACAACCGTCGCCAGGCACACCGTCATCCTGCTCCTGATCCTCGCAGCCGGGTATCTTGCCTGGGAGATCATCAATCTCTGGGTCGCCCATCAGCTCGCCAAGGATTCTCCGCCAGTGGCGAACGAGGACGACGACGCGGAAATGGGTGGTGCCGGCAAGTCCCGCCTTGCAACGATCCTGCCGCTGATCCGCGTGATCTCGCAGATCACCATTCTGACGCTCACGGTGCTGCTGGCGCTCAGCCAGCTCGGCGTCAACATCACCCCGCTTCTGGCCGGGGCCGGCGTCATCGGCCTGGCGGTCGGTTTCGGTGCGCAGACCCTGGTCCGCGATGTGGTCTCAGGCATTTTCTTCCTGATGGACGATGCCTTCCGCCTGGGTGAATTCATCGATGCAGACGGAACCATGGGCTCCATCGAGAAAATCTCGATCCGTTCGCTGCAACTGCGCGGCACAAGGGGCGCCGTTCACATCGTGCCCTATGGCGAGATCCCCAAACTCACCAACCTCTCCCGCGACTGGGTGATCATGAAGCTCAAGTTCACGGTGCCGTTCGATACGGATGTCGAAAAGGTCCGCAAGCTCTTCAAGAAGATCGGCCAGGAGATCATGGAGATGGATGAGTTCAAGGACGACATCCTGGCGCCCTTCAAGGGTCAGGGCGTTGCCGATGTCGACGATGTCGGCATCGTTGTGCGCGGCAAGTTCACCACCAAGCCCGGCAAGCAGTTCGGCATGCGCAAGGAAATCTACAAGCGCGTCCAGCAGGCATTCGAGGAAAACGGCATCCAGTTCGCGCGCAAGGAAGTGCGCGTGCATATGCCGGACAACACAAAGCTCGATAATGAGCAGAAGCAACAGATCGCAGCGGCCGCGGCGGAATCGGTTAGTGCGCCTAAACCGGCAGGAGGATAGCGCTCGTCTCAGGTTAGGCTCGTATAAGTCCTTCTCCGCATTGAACAGCCCTGATTTTCCCGGCTAAGATTGCCTGCCTGCGCGAGGCAGGCCGCTTTTGGGAGGAAGCTGGCGGATGGACGAGAACAATACGGCCCCGATGAGCACCGGAACTCCGGCCGGTGACGGCATCCGGCCCATGCCGCAGGTCAACACGATCAGCGTCAACGATGTCATCGACGCCCTGGCCGCCGGCCTGGCCGATTTTCGCCGCGCTCCGGTCTATGGTTTGTGCATCGGTGCGGTCTTCGCGCTCGGCGGCCTGTTCGTCGTCCTCAGTGCCGCCGCACTCAACATGAGCTACCTGTCCTACCCGGCTGCCGCCGGTTTCGTGCTGATCGGTCCGTTCGCAGCGGTTGGCCTCTACGAGGTCAGCCGCCGGTTGAACACGGGCGAAGCTCTGTCCTGGTCGAAAATCTTCGGAACCATGTGGGCGCAGAAAAGCCGGGAACTGTCCTGGATGGCCTTCGTGGTTCTCTTCATCCAGATCATGTGGATGTATCAGGTGCGTCTGCTGCTCGCCCTTTTCCTGGGCTTTCGCTCCTTCGCATCGTTCCAGGAATTCCTGAACGAGGTGATCAGTACGCCGGAGGGACTGATGTTCCTGGCCGTCGGCCATGTGGTCGGCGCGGTGCTGTCGCTGATCCTGTTCTCGCTGACGGTGATTTCCTTCCCGCTGCTGCTGGAAGAAGACCGCGATTTCATCACCGCGATGATTACCAGCGTCCGCGCCGTGGTGAAGTCCCCTGTGCCGATGATCGGATGGGCGTTCACGGTCACGGCGGTTCTGATCGTCTCGATGATTCCGGCCTTTATCGGGCTTGTCGTCACCCTGCCTATACTGGGCCATACGACCTGGCATCTTTACAGGAAATGTGTGGTGATACCTCAGGAACACCGGAGGTAGAGCGCACCAGGGTGTTGGGCTCACAAGTGGCGACGAAGAATACCGTGACTTTGCTTAGCCGGACACCCAGGATCCGCGCCGGGGCCGGAAGCAATAAGGTCCAGCATTTTGGCGGTATTTCTTTTGTCTGGACGCAATTGAGAGAAAACTCAATTTGATGAAACTGCCGAGCAGAGTTCGCAGACCGGCGCTTTCTTGAATATTACCACTCTCGAAGTTGTTACCTGAAATTGACAACGCCTGACGGTAACCCTATCAAATAAGTATGAATGAACGTAATATCAAGATTGTCGAAACAGCTTTGGAGCTTTTTGCTCACTATGGGGTGAAGAAAACCACCATGAGTGAGATTGCGACCGCTGCAGGCGTTGCGCGGCAATCGATCTACAATGCATATGACGGCAAGGAAGAACTGATTTACGGCGCACTCGAACATCGCGCCCAGCAGTCGGCTTGCGCCATCTCAAGGCAATGCGCTGCTCTTGACGATCTCGGCGATCGTCTGGATGTGGCCTTCAATTTTCTTACACTTGAGCCGTGCAAGATCATCATGACCATTCCTCACCGGAAAGAAATTCTTCAAGCTACCGAAGAAATGTCTCAAGATAAAAAAAACAATATCATTAAAATTTACAACAGCGTCATCGCCGATTTGCTCGAGCCGTACAAGAATCGCATGCGTCTTGAAAATGTGGAATTTGATGACCTTTGCGATTTCATCAGATTCTCATTCGAGCAGTGGAAGAAGTATGCGGTGGACATCGATCAGGTGCACCGGTCCTATCGAGCACTGCGGCAACTTGTCTTGAACAGCGTCGATTAACAGCTTCCATTCTCGCGCGACCGTCTCTCGCCCGCCCGGAAGGCTTCGGTCAGGTCTGTAATGGGGACGGCCCGGCAGATTGGAGTCTGCCGGGCCGTTGACCGACTGGAGGTCAAGGAGGTCAGTGACCGCAGCCAGTTAACTGGTCAGGGATCAGAACGTCCGCTGCATACGAACACCGAAGAGGAGTTCGTCGGTGTCGCCAGTGACGTCGTAGTCGGTGTTGGCGTAACCAACATCAGCACCCATTACGAAACCGGAGACCGGCTCCCACTGTACGGAACCGTCGATTGCATAACGGGTCACATCGTTCAGGCCAGCGGCTGCGTCAACGTCGAGGTAAGAACCGTCGAGTGCGAGACCGATGGTCGAAGTTGCCTGAATGAAGGCACCAGCGGAGAGGGAGTAACCTGTGGAGGTGTCGCCCGAACCGTTGCTGTCTGCAACACCACCGAAGGTGGAGATGTAGGCCATTGCGCCGTCGCCGTAGAAACCCTGGAAGAAGATGTTCGAACCCGGGGTAACCATCGGCAGGTTAACGACTACGCCACCGCCGACTGCAAAGCCCATTTCGTCTTCGCCGCCGTTGTTGCCGCCGTTAGCAGCTGCATCCGGGTAAACCTGGTGCAGAACACCGGACAGCTGTGCGGAACCCCAACCCTGGGAGATGCCGAGAGCAGCAACGACGTCCGGAGCACGTGTGCCGCCGTAGTTCACTACGCCGCCGCCTGCTGCGGAACCGGTAGCTTCACGGCTGGAACGGTCTTCAATAGCGATGGTTGCGGAGAAACCGTTGCCGAAAGCTGCAGTGTAAGCAACCTGGTTCACGGTCACGTCCGACCAGTCACGATCGACAACACCGATGAAGGCCTGACCGGTGAAGATGTCGAAGTTCGAAGTCAGACGACCAGCTGTCAGGCCGCCCCACTGGATGTAGGCGTTGTCCATTTCGAAGCCGGAAGCGTCGCCATTTGTGGAGTTGCCGTACATGGAGACATAGGTGCGCAGCGTGCCGAATTCGGTAGCCGTGCGAGCGTCAAGGTACAGGTAACCACGAGCCAGCCAGGAGTAACCGTCAGAATCGCGGTCAGACCAGTTGCCGTCTTCCAGAACGTTATTGGCTACGATCTGGGTACGAACACGGCCGCCAACGCGGAGGCAGGTTTCGGTGCCCGGGATGTAGTAGAAGCGTGCACCGTAAGCGTCACAGACGCGAACGTAATCGACCGGCTCCGGAGCAACCGGAAGATCGGCTGCCTGGGCGGTGGTAGCGGCAGCAGCTGCTGCAGCGCCGAGCATCAAGCTCTTGAGTTTCATCTTTATTCTCCAATTTTACGTTCATATAAGCAATAAAGAGAGAACAATACTCAACCCCACCACAAATCAGAGTAAACTGATTTGTAATTTTTAGATTTAGTTTTCTTCTACTTCCTTGCCTACTTACGTTCTTCCAATTTTCATCCTGACAATCAAGCCCTTTGCGTATCAACCAACTACATTCAACTTCCGAGTAGTATTTTTACAACACTTTGTTTTTATTGGCTTTTTACAACACCCAGCGCTCCGGGCAACGGCTTCAGCCCCAGAGTTAAACCAGATTGAGTACATCGTTGAATGTATTTTTTACTTTAGTTCATACGCTGCTTTCCGTGGCAGTGAACGCACCTTCGCACTCGAGGGACGTAAAATTGACCATGACGAACATTTAGACTCCAGGCGTATTTTTGTCAACGAGTCCATTTGTACAAGTGTCTAATTTTTTGACCCGCCGCTCCGCTTCACAAGGTGAGGCCGCTTTTGAGAGCCATCTGAAAACGCGTCAGGCCGCATGGGATTGCAGCCCCACAATTGGCGGAAATTCGTCGCTTTCGAGCGTTCCCGTAGCTGCTTGCAACGGGTGCCGGAGCACGTCCGACACGGCTGTTCCAACAATCAGGATTGGCGGCTGAAATGCCGTGATTCGAGAAGTGCCAGAACCAGCTCTGCGAGAGAGACCGCGCGTCCCGGGTCCCGGGTCCCGGAATTCCGGCGTGCTGACTGAGGGACGCTTCCAAGAGGGAACGGCTTACGCCTCCCCGTTCTCCTCGACAGCCGGCACGGTCTTGCGCGCCTGCTTGTCTTTCCACTCCGCCAGATCAACCTCCACCGGGCGGTAATCGACGCGGGTGAGATACAGCCCGTCAGACGGGGCGACCGGGCCGCAGGC
The DNA here is from genome assembly GCF_947496995.1 of uncultured Roseibium sp. Classification (GTDB taxonomy): domain Bacteria; phylum Pseudomonadota; class Alphaproteobacteria; order Rhizobiales; family Stappiaceae; genus Roseibium. Next base: position 860,931 of record NZ_CANMFD010000001.1, on the reverse strand, counting down.
GGTGCGGTCGCGGGCCTGTAGAGCCTTTGTGATGTCGCCCGGCCCCCATTTACCCTCGCCCACCAGGCGCAGGGATCCCACCATGGAGCGGACCTGGTTGTGCAGGAACGAGCGGGAGGAACATTCGGCGATGACGAATTCGCCCTCCCGTCGAACGGAAAAATGCTCCAGCGTCTTTTCCGGGCTTTTGGCCTGACAGCGGGTGTGGCGGAAGGTGGTAAAATCGTGATGGCCGACGAATTCCTGCGCCGCGGCGTGCATGGCTTCGGCATCGAGATCCGTTTTCACATGCCAGGCCAGACCGCGCTGATAGGTCAGCGACGCGAGACGATTGTGAATACGATACTGGTAGGACCGGCGAATCGCGGAAAAGCGGGCATCGAAACCCTCATGCATTTCCTCCGCATCGAGAATGACGACCGGATCGGGCAGGCAATAGAAATTCACCGCCCCCATGACCGTCCTGGCAGGCCAGGATTTCGACAGATCCGCATGGCAGACCTGCCCGGTCGCATGAACGCCGGTATCCGTGCGCCCGGCCCCGCCGATCGTCACGTCTTCCCCGGAAAAGGATTTCAGGGCGCGCTCGATCACCGCCTGAACGGACGGTCCGTTGCTCTGGCGCTGCCAGCCGCAGAACGGCCGGCCGTCATATTCCACCGTCAGCTTGTATCGCGGCATTACTCGAATTCTTCAAACGGCGTGGCGAATGCCACCTCTATGGGCAGATCGCGGCTGCCCGCCTCCGTCAATGCAAGCGCCATGAAGGCGTCGCCGGCATAGGGGCCCTGAACCTTGCGCGCCAGAACAGGGTCGAAGCCGAACCGCGGATAATAGCCCGGATAACCGAGCACCAGCACCAGATCCTCGCCCAGGCCCTTGAGTTTTTGCAACGACGCGGTGATCAGCGCCGAGCCGATGCCGGTGCGCTGCCGGTCCGGCCAGACCGCTACCGGTGCAAGGCACGCGACCTGCAGGCCCTGTGCGCGGCCGATGGCCGCCGGCGTCACACGGCTATAGGCAACGTGGCCCTGCACATCGCCCTGACCGTCCACAGCCACCTGCTCAAGCACCAGCGCGCCGCAATGGCGCAGCTTGTGGACAAGACGGGCCTCCATGTCGGACGGAAATGCCGCTTCCAGAAGGTCCTTCACAACAGCTTCGTCCTCGGACGTGACATCCCTGAATGTCAGATTGGGCGTGCCGGCAGCATTGGTCATCGATCTCTCCTGCATCGATCCTATTCCAGAACCGTGCCGTCAGGAAGGGAAGTCCCGCGCAGGAAATCCATGCCGCTCATCGGTTTCTTGCCGGCCCGCTGGACCTGATCGAGACGCACTGCACCTGTGGCGCAGGCAATGACCGGGCCATGGGCCGTGTCCAGTACTGTTCCGTGAGCCCCCTGGCCCTGGGCCAGGGTGCTGCGCAGGATTTTCACACGCTCCGGCTTTCCGCCAAGCGTCATCTCGCACCAGGCGCCGGGAAACGGGGAAAGGCCGCGGATGTGGTTATGCACTTCCTGCGCAGGTCTGTTCCAGTCAATGTGGGTTTCCTGCTTGGAAAGCTTTGCGGCGTAAGTCGCGCCCTCTTCGGCCTGCGGCTGCTCGCCGAGAGCGCCGCGAGACAAGGCCGCCAGGGCGCGGACCATCAGGTCGCCGCCGAGTGCGGAAAGCCGGTCGTGAAGTTCACCAGCGGTCATGTCCTCGCCGATGGCGACGGTTTCCGACATGCAGACAGGCCCGGTATCCAGACCTTCCTCCATGCGCATGACCTGAACCGCCGTTTCGCGGTCGCCCGCCATGATCGCCCTGTTGATCGGCGCCGCGCCGCGCCAGCGGGGGAGAATGGAGGCATGAAGATTGAGACAGCCTTCGCGCGGGGCGTCCAGAATGACCCTGGGCAGCAGAAGGCCGTAGGCGACCACCACCGCCACATCCGCGTCCAGTGCCGCGAACTCCGCCTGTTCCGCCCCGCCCTTGAGGCTCTTCGGCGTGAATACCGGAATGCCGAAGGATTCGGCGGCCTCGTGAACCGGTGACTTGCGGAGATCCATGCCCCGTCCCGCCGGACGCGGCGGCTGGCAGTAACAGGCGACGACCTCGTGCCCGTGCCCGACGATTTCCATCAGGGTCGGCACCGAGAAATCCGGGGTGCCCATAAAAACAACGCGAAGGGACATGACGCTCCTGAGCGGTTTGTGGAATTTGCCCCCTTATTGCGCCTCGGGCCGTGGCTTGCAAGGGTACTGGGCGGGGTGATCCGGAGATTGCGACCTATCGCAGAGTCAGCGCTCAGCGCGTTCTCGCGATGAGCTTCGGCGTCAATTCAGATCTGTCGTTCAAGCCAGTCCCGGCAACAGCACCTTCAGGCTGCTGACCATCATTTCCATGGCAATGGCTGCCAGGATCATGCCCATCAGGCGGCTCATCACGCTGGTCGATGTCTGGCCGAGAAACCGCGACAGGAAGGGAGCGGCAAAAAAGGTGGCGACCAGAACGGCAATCGCGGCGGCGACCCCGGCGATATAAGCGATCTCCTGCGGCGTGTCGGTCACCCGCCCCCGGTAGATGATCATGGTGGATATGGTTCCGGGACCAAGGAGGATTGGAACCGTCAGCGGGTAGATCGCAGGATTGTCCTGTTCGTCGACATTCTGGCGCTCTTCTTCACTTCCGTGATGAGCCTTGCTCTTTTCCCCGGAGATGAGGTTGAGGGCGATCAGGAGGATCAGAAACCCGCCGGCGAGGCGGAAGGCATCCAGGCTGATGCCGAAGACCTTCAGGACCGCATCCCCCGTCACCCCGATAAAGATCGCGCCGAGGGACAAGCTGATCAGCAGGGTGAAAGCGACCTTGCGTTCATACCCCGCCCCGCGGTCCGCAGTCATAGACAGGAACACCGGCAGATTGGCGATCGGGTTCATGATCGCAAAGAGCGCAGCGAAGATTTTCAGGAACAAGGCCTGATCCATGAATGCCCCCCTTCAGCAATTCAACAACTTCAAGTCACGGACCCAGGGTCTGCGGACCCAAGGCTACGAACCCTAGAGCTTGCCGGCCAGCTTGGCCTGTTTGGTAAATTTCTTGACCACCCTGTCGCGCTTCAGCTTCGACAGGTAGTCAATGAACAGTTTCCCGTTGAGATGGTCAAGCTCATGCTGGATACAGGTCGCCAGAAGCCCTTCGGCCTTGATTTCCTGTTCCGCACCTTCCCGGTTCAGAAACTGAACCGTGACCTCGGCCGGACGCTCCACATCCTCGAAATATTCCGGGATCGACAGACAGCCTTCCTGGTACACAGAGGTGTCGTCGCTCGACCAGACGATCTGCGGATTGATGAAGACCATCGGCGCCTTCGGCTCTTCGTCCTTGGAGACATCCAGAACGAACAGGCGCTTCAGGACACCGATCTGGCTGGCAGCCAGGCCGATGCCGGGCGCTTCGTACATGGAATCCAGCATGTCGTCCGCCAGCGCGCGTATCCCGTCGTCGATTGTTTCGACAGGTGCACAGACCTCGCGCAGGACCGGATCGGGAATGGTGATGATCGGGCGTGTTGTCATTTGCCTCACATAGGCAATCATTTCGCACGGGTCAACGCGGAAAACGCAGGTGTGCCCTACGTTTTCAACGGTCATCAACGGACCGCCGGATGCGCGCACGGCCCGAATCGTTCTATGTTTGTTTCATGAATGAGATCCTGTTTGAGTTGAGCGGCCGTCCCGTGACGGTCCTGGAAACCGCAATCGCGGGCGGATTGCTGCTGCTTGCCCTGATTTTCTGGCTGGGCCTGAAGACAATTCGCGAGATCCGGCTGCGTGCAGAAGCCGATACGGCAGCGACGGAACGCATTCACGAGCTGGAGAGCCATCTGTCGCAGCTACTGAAATCGCAGGGTGAGATGACAGGTCGCATGCAGACCATGGCCGAAGTCTTCGGCTCGCGGCATTCCGACATGATGCGCTCCGTCAACGAGCGCCTGGATGGCATGGGCCACAAGCTCGGCCTGTCCATGGCCGATACGAGCAAGCGCACGCAGGATGGATTGCGGCACCTGCATGAGCGGCTCGCCGTCATCGACCGGGCGCAGCGTACGATTACCGACCTGTCCGGTCAGGTCGGGCAGTTGCAGGCGATCCTTTCGAACAAGCAGACACGGGGTGCCTTCGGGCAGGGACGGATGGAAGCGATCGTCCAGGACCAGATGGCGCCGAGCACCTATTCCTTTCAGGCGGTGCTGTCCAACAACAGCCGTCCGGACTGCCTCATCCACATGCCCAACGGGGCTCCTTCGCTCGCCATCGACGCCAAGTTTCCCCTTGAGGCCTTCAACCTGCTGCGCAAGGCGGAAAGCGACGACCAGCTGAAATACGCCCAGGCCCAGTTCCGCAAGGATTTCACCAAGCACATTCAGGATATCAGCGAAAAATACCTGCTCCCCGGCGAAACCCAGGATACGGCCTTCCTCTTCGTGCCGTCGGAAAGCGTCTTCGCCGAACTCAATGAAAGTTTCGAGGATCTGGTGCAGAAGTCCCATCGCGCGCGGGTGGTGATCGTCTCCCCGTCGCTGCTGATGCTCTCCATTCAGGTGATCCAGTCCGTTCTGCGCGATGCTAAGATGCGCGAGCAGGCGCACCTGATCCAGGCCGAGGTCGGTCATCTTATCGTCGACGTCAGCCGCCTGAACGACAGGGTCGGCAAGCTGCAATCGCATTTTACCCAGGCGAACAAGGATATCGACCAGATCCTGATTTCCACCGACAAGATCAGCAAACGCAGCCGCAGGATCGAGGATCTGGAACTGGGCGATATCCAGGGGGATAAAGACGACGCCTCCCCTGCGGAGCCATCGCTCGCCATTTCGCCGGAAGCGTAGTATTTTTGAATTCTCACCCATGCACCCGGCGCAGCCCAAAGCTCATCAATGACTTTCCGGGACTTTCCAGGACTTTCCGGGACTTGTCGTCGGCAATCGGCCTTGCCCTTGCACCGGGTTCCCGCACTGACACAGGAGTGTTTCATGTCCAGTCAGACCCCAATGGATTTTTCTCTGCCTGAACCGCCTGCCGATTTCTCACCTCCCCGGCAAGCACTGTGGTGGCTGAAAAAGGGCGGTTTGGAACTCGGTCCCGAATGGGAAAAAGCGCACGAGATCTGCCAGAGCCGTGAAGGCGACATGGAACACGACTGGATCCACGCTCTGTGCCACCTGATCGAGAACGATCCGGGCAACGCCGCCTACTGGTTCCGGCGCGCGGGAAAACCGGCCGAGACCCGGGACGCCGACGCACTGTGGCAGGACATCGCCGCATCGGTCTGATTTTCGGGGAGTATGGCCACGGAACATGGCCGTTTCAGGCGTTGCCCGTCGCCATCAGGCACCGAGCCCGGATAGTCTGGTCCGAGAAGCAGCGATCTGTCCAGGTCGCGGCATCGCGCAGAATGACTGAAAAGAGCCCAATTCGCAGATAGCTAACTTCGGGAAAGTTCCTGAACCAGTTGATTGGCTTCAGGTCTTGACGCCTGGTGCCGGAACCGCAGGGCGACGACCTCGCGCGCGATTTCGATCCCTTCGACTGGTCGCGACTCAAGTGCGGGATCGGCCGGGATCGCAGTTGCCGGAAGGATCACGGCACCAGACCCCTGGCGTGCGAGCTCCAGCAACCAGTCGACCCGGTTCGAGCGATAAGCGGCGTAAAGGACGTGCCCGAGGTCCGAGCAGGTGGCATGGAGCGTGTCACGCATCTCGCAGTTCGGGCGGTCCAGCATGTTCGTGTTGGCGAGCGTTTCCAGCGTCACGGCCTGCAGTTGGCACAACGGATGATCCTTCGCGATGACGACACGATACTCCTCTCGATAGAGTGGATCTATTCGATATAGCTCGGGGCTGACCTGCCGGGCGGTCACGACGATGTCGTAGTCTCCCTCGCGCAGCCCTGTGAGCAAATCGTCCGTCGCAGCGACAATCAGCTCGATTTCAGCTTGCGGAAGGCGCGTTCGGAACCGCTCCACCGCTGCGGAAATCCTGTTGTGTCCGATGGTCTCACCGACACCAATACTGATCGGGACACGCTCCAACCGCGCATGCCGTACGGCTTCGGCCTTTGCCTCCCGTGTTTCCTGCTGAACCCTTTCCAGCCTTGGGCGCAGAAGTTTTCCGAGAGGCGTCAGCCGACACCCCGCGCGATCCCTGATGAACAGGGGCCCGCCCATTTCATCTTCCAGTTTCTTGATGGCAGCGGTCAGAGAGGGCTGCGAAACATTCGACGCACTTGCCGCATGGGTGAAATTCCGGTGTTCGCAGACGGCAAGAAAGTAGCGAACCTGATTCATTTCCATTGGCGTTTCCCGCTGACCTGGCGTTTCGGAACCTTCAGCTTGTCGGATCCGCCTCCATAGTCAATGCCTATCGTAAAATAGAAATCCGGGATTGGAGTCGGGGCGGCCCGCCGTGGGACAAGAGCGCATCGGAACTGAAACGATGAAACACGAAGGAGAAGCGACCATGAAAACCCGGATCCTGCAGATACTCGCCGCACTGTCCTTGTTCGCCGGCACCGCAAACGCTGAGGAAAACGCCATGAAAGATCACACCGCAAGCTATATCACCATGCCGGCTGCCGAAGGCCAGACAGACGCCTTCGCCGCGTTCCTGGCCGGCGCCGCCCCCCTGGTGAAAGAGACCGAACCTGGAACCACGCTCTGGTTCGCCCTTCAGGCCGATGACACGCTGGCCATTTTCGACATCTTCGTCGACGATGACGCGAGAAACGCGCATTTTTCCGGTGCTGTCGCAGGCGCGCTGAACGAGAACGCAGGCACCCTGGTCAAGGGAGGCTGGGATGCGGGCGTTGTCGCCAATATCAACAATTCAGACGTGCTGTCGGTAAAGGCACCTGCAGATCTCTACAGCGCAACGACAGCCACTTATGTCAAGCTCAAAGCCGCGCCGGGGCAGAGTGAGCAACTGGCAGCATTGCTGAGAGCAGCCGGGCCCATCGTCGCCGAAACAGAGCCGAAGACGCTGTTCTGGGCTGCGCTGCAGATCGACGAAAACAACTTCGCGATCTTCGATATCTTCGCCGACGACTCCGGTCGCGAAGCCCACTTTGCGGGTAAAGTGGCGGGCCTGCTGAATGAACAAGCTTCGGTTCTTGTTGCCGGCGGTTGGGACGACGGTGTTGTCGCGAATGTCAGCAATTTCGACATTCTCGCGATCAAGTAAATCCGGCACCTAGAGCATCGGGCGTTTAAGAAACGCCCGATGCTCTAGGGTACGGACTCATAAAATTGTACTTCCAGGCATCAACCCGGCAAAGAAGAGTTAGGAAAAGCCTGAAGAGCCATGCTGGTGCATGGGGCAAAGGCTTTGACGCGGCGCTTCGCAGCCGGATTGATGTCCTTCGGATCGTTCAGAAAGCGATTGTCTCCGGCGTTGCAAAATCTTGAAAACCAGAAAGGTTTCCTGCGATCTTGCGCCTTGGAACCAATCGTTTTCTGAACGACCTGAAAGCATAATTTTATGAGTCCGTACCCTAACACGAAGGAATCGATCAGCTTTTGGGCGATAAGCCGTTTTCGGCTTAACGCCCGCTGATCTAAAGAACGTGTCCGGCGTTTCCGCGCCGGGCACGCTTCTGTTTTGCAGGACATCTTGCCTTTCAGTCGCGTGGTGCGATCCCTCAGGAGTTGCCCGGCAGGCGGCGAGCCCGCGTGATTGCACCCCATTCCGTTGCCGCAATCCGTTCGATTGCCTCGCCAAGCGGTTCAAAGGCCACCGTCATGGTGTGGCCGTTGGCATGAAGCAACCTTCCCGAACCTGCGATAATACCGACATGCCCTTTCCAGAAGAGCAGGTCGCCGCGCTGAAGCGCCGTCGGATCGCCGTGCGGGATTTCCTCCCCGGCTTCGGCTTCCTGCATGTCGCTGTCGCGCGGCAGGTCGTAACCGCCGGTGTGGGCGGCGAGCTGCACCAGGGCAGAGCAATCCAGTCCCAGGCTTGAACGTCCGCCCCAGAGATAGGGCGTGCCGAGCAGTTCCTCGGCAACACACACCCAATCCTCTTCCCGGTCGTCCAGCGGCACGAGGTGTTTTGCCACCACCGCCGATCCATCACTCAGCAGTGCATAGGTCAATCCACGGGTTTGCACCTCGCCGGTCACCGTTACCAGCGATCCGAGTGACAGGAGATCCAGAGGCGGGAATTTCAGATCCGGCGCCGGGTAGCGGTAGGTGCGCAGCGCCCTGACCCGGTGCGTTGCCGCCGTCACGGCACCCAAGGCATCGGAGGAAAACCAACCGACATAGCCGTCCGTATCGAGCTGGCCCCAGGCCCAGCCTTCCGGGGTCTGCTCATAGACGGTCAGCCATTCGCCGCACAGGGCTTCGGTGTCTATCGGGCGATCCGAACGTGGTTCCGGCCGGATCGCGAGACGGTCGGCTTTCACCTGAAAGACTTCGCCCTCGACGAAGCGGCAGGCATCCGCCAGTCCCTCATAATCGCTGGAGGCAAGATCCGGGCGAACCGGATGACGGCGGCGGTCGAAATTCTGGGACATGGTCGTCACTCGTTTCCCGATGGTGAAGCTTGTCCTGAGGAGCGTCTCCGGCAGACACGGCGCTCATCCTACAGGTCACAGGCTGGTGAAATAAACAGAATTGGCCTGAAATCAGCGTGGCAGTTCCGCGGCTTTTTCAACCACGAGGTCGCCAAGGTGTTCCAGATGGAGAGCCCCTTCAACCGTGCGGGTGATGATGACGTTGCGTTTGTCGGCATCGTCGCGCTTGCGGGACAGCAGCCGCAGACCGCCGAGCGTGTCGAGCGCGCGGGTGATGGCGGGTTTAGTAACGTTCAGCTTTGCCGCAAGGCCGCGAACCGTGTGCGGCGGCGGTTCGAGATAGACGGTGAGAAGGATCGTCAACTGGCGGGCAGACAGATCCTGTTCACTGTCGCGCACCAGCGCCAGGTTCACCTCATGCAGCAATTTCAACGCCTGGGAGGCGCGTATTTCGACAGCCATGGATTGTCAGGTTCCCATCCAACTCATGGCCATCGAAACACAAAAACGTTTCGGAGCCGTTATTGTGCGCCCGCAAAACGCTCCGCAATCAGATCGAACAGGCAGCGAATCCCCTGCGCCTCGCCACCGGCCGGTTTTCCCGGCTTGTCCATGGGTGTCCAGCCGTAAATATCGAAATGGACCCAGCTGCCGGTATTTTCGACAAAGCGGGACAGGAACAGCGCCGCCGTTACGGAACCGGCGAACCCCGCCCCGGAGGTGTTGATATGGTTGATGTCCGCCACCTTGCTGTCGAGATATTTCATGTAGGGCTGCCAAAGGGGCATGCGCCACAGCGGATCATTGGCGGCTTCCGCCATCACGGCGATATCTTCAGCCAGATCGTCGTCATGGGTGAAATAAGGGGGCAGATCGGGGCCGAGTGCAACGCGCGCGGCCCCTGTCAGTGTCGCCATGTCGACGAACAGATCCGGATTTTCCTCATCCGCCAGCGCAAGCGCGTCGGCAAGGACCAGGCGGCCTTCCGCGTCCGTGTTGCCGATTTCGACCGTGAGGCCCTTTCGGCTGGGGAGGATGTCCCCCGGCCGGAAGGCATTTCCGGAGATGGAGTTTTCAACACAGGGCACGATCACCCGCAGACGCACGCCGAGGTTTGCTGCCATGATCATTGAGGCAAGGCCCAGAACATTGGCCGCGCCGCCCATGTCCTTTTTCATGAGGCCCATAGAGGCCCCCGGTTTGATGTTCAGGCCGCCGGTATCGAAGATGACGCCCTTGCCGACCAGCGTCACCTTCGGATCCCCTTCCCGGCCCCAGGAGAAATCCGCAAGGCGCGGCGCGCGCGAACTCGCCCGTCCGACCGCATGAACCATCGGGAAATTTTCCTCCAGCAGGTCGTCACCGGCAATGATCCTGCCGCTGCCGCCATGGCTTTCGAACAGGGTTTCGATGGCCGCCGCCAGTTCCTCCGGACCCAGATCGTTCGCAGGTGTGTTGATCAGGTCCCGGGCGAGCTGAACGCCATCCAGAATGACGTGCAGCCGGCCGAGATCCACCTCGTCATCGACGGCGAGCCGGCGCTTCTTGCCGGGCGACGCCAGATAACGCCCGAACGCATAGGCAGAGAGCGCAAAGCCGAGCGCGGCCTGCTCCTGGTCCGGGAAGCCGTCGGCGAGGTGGTAATCGCCCTCGGGCAGCGCATTCGCCAGCCCGCCAAGCGCGAAAGGATGAGACAGGCCGGTTTCTTCCACGGCAAAAAGAACCGCCGCGCCCGCACCGCCCAAGCCCGGCACAAGCTGAAAGCTCGAGGCTTTGGCGGTGAAGTCATTCACAGCACACCAGCTTTTCGCCGCGTCTCCGAGTTCGTCCAGCACCTGCGGGAGACCGGCCTCGGTCACGGCAATGATGGGGGTTGACCGGGAAACATCGCTTTTACGCACAAGGCAGTCACGCACGGGAGATACTCCGAAATTTCAAGAATCGCTGCCGCCCAGATTAGCCCCACGGCGGCAGGACGCAATATGCGCAGAAGACGGAAGGTCACCGGTGTTGCCTGTCATCTCGCAATTCGCGACCCTGCTTAACCAAGCATTAGGGTTAATTATCTATTTCTATTGGAAGCCAAGAAATGCTGCAGACCCCAGGATATTGAAGATGCATGCGCCCGTGACCCGTCCTTTTTCAAGCCGCGCCCGTTTCGCCTCGACGCTGATGGCAATGACCGCGCTTGTCCTGGTAACCGGCTGCGCTTCCAACAAGTCCAACACCGGAACGCATTCCCCGGCCTATGGAACCCACTACACGACGCCCGGTTCGCGGGAAGCCATTTCGTCGGTTTCCAAATGGTCGAAGGCCTATCAGAAGGACCGTAAGAACCGCGCAGCCATTCTCGGTTATGCCAACGCGCTGAGCCAGAACGGACAGACACCGCAAGCCATGGCGGTGCTGCGGTCGGGTGTGATCAACTATCCGAAGGACCGGGAAGTTGCATCGGCCTATGGCAAGGTTCTGGCAATGAACGGCCGTTTCGAGGAAGCTCTCAACGTCCTAAAACGTGCGCAACAGGCAGACATGCCCGACTGGAAGCTGATGTCCGCCGAGGCTGCCATCTATGATCAGATGGGTGAACACTCGAATGCCCGGAACCTTTACAAGCAGGCGCTGAAAATCGCTCCGGACGATCCGAGCCTGCTCAACAATCTGGGCCTGTCCTATCTCCTGTCCAATGAACTTCCGGACGCGGAATACACGCTTCGGCGCGCAGCCGCCCTGCCCGGCGCGGACAGCCGCGTGCGCCAGAACCTTGCACTGGTTCTCGGCGTTCAGGGCAAGTATGACGAAGCCATCCAGGTGGCCCAGGCCGAACTCGACCCCCAGCAGGCGAAGGCGAATATCGCCTATCTGCGCTCCATGATGCAGAACCGCCAAGGCTGATACGAACCATCACGGTTTCATAGAGCTGCTGAATTCGACGTTCATTGTCGCGAATGTGTCGCAGGCGCGTGCGGAATTTCCTTCAGATTTTCATCCAGGAACATCGCGTTTTTCTGAAACGGGCCCGCTGTTGAGTTCGCAATCGATTCCGTTCGATGCGCCGTCTGTCCAGCGAAAATGGAAATCCTAAAAACTCACTGGTCCTAGAAAGCTTCCATATCCATGACCTGCATAACCGCGGGAGACATGATGATGAAAAACAGCACAGGCAGGAAGAACAGGATCATCGGAACGGTCAGTTTCGGCGGCAGCGATGCGGCCTTCTGCTCGGCCATGAGCATGCGCTGGTCGCGGGTGTCGTCCGCCATCGTGCGAATGGCCGAGCCAACCGGCGTCCCGTAGCGTTCCGCCTGAATGAGCGCCATCATGACGTTCTTGACGCCGTCCACACCGGTGCGCTTTGACAGGTTTTCATAGGCTTGCCGCCGTTCGCTCAGGTAGGACAGCTCAGCGGTGGTCAGAGACATTTCCTCCGCCAGGTCGATGGACTGAATGCCCACCTCTTCAGCGACCCGCTGAAACGCACCTTCGATGGACATCCCCGATTCAACGCAGATCAGCATGAGATCGAGGGCATCCGGCCAGGCTCTTTGAATCGCCCGCTTACGTTTGTCGATCTTGTTTTTCAGATAGACGTTCGGCACGAAGGCGCCAAGCCCGGCAATCGCGATGCAGAAACAGACTTTCGTGATGGCCGGAAGCGTTGCCGGCAACACCAGAAACGCGTAGGTGATCGCGAAGACGAAAATGACCCCGGGCAACGCGATACGTGCCGTCAGGAAGTAGTAAAGCGGTGCGGATCCGCGGAAGCCGGCCATGCGCAGGCGTTCGACCGTGCTTTCGTCCGACAGCATTTCCCTCAGGTTCAGCCGGTCGACGAAATTTTTCATCTTCGCCTTCGGCTGATTGCGCAGCGACGCCCTTGCATTGCTCTGGTTTTCCAGAAGGCGCGCTCTTTCCCTGGCGCGCAACTGGTCGCGTTCAAGGGCAACCGACTTCATGCGCGTCTTCAGGGCGTTGCGTGAAAACATCGGCCAGACCAGGGAGAAGATCGTCCCTGTAACGGCGACCATCGCAAGCATTGCCGCCAGGAACTGGGTTGAGGCGATCGTATCGAGATTCATGCCGTCCCTCGTCAGAAGTCGAAGTTGATCATGGCGCGCATGACCATGATGCCGATGAACATCCAGAACAGGCAGCCGGCGATAATGATGTTGCCGGTGGTCGTCGTGAACAGCAGCATGATGTAGGAGGGGGAGATCAGGAAAATGATCCCGCCGACGAAAAACGGCAACGAGCCGATGATCGCGGCGGACGATTTGGCTTCCGAACTCAGAGCCTTGATCTTGCCCTTCATGGCCTTGCGGCCGCGCAGCACCCTGGAGAGATTGCCGAGCGCTTCAGCAAGGCCACCACCTGCTTTCTGCTGAATGGCGACAACGATCGCGAAGAAATTCGCCTCGGCGACAGGAACCCGTTCCGGCAGTTTCCCAACCGCCTCGGCGAGCGAAATCCCCATTACCTGGGTTTCCGAGATCTTGCGGAATTCAGTCGCGACCGGCTCCCGGGCTTCACGCCCGACCACCTTGATACAGTCACCGAGAGGCAAACCGGCTTTCACGCCTCGCACGATGATATCCACTCCGTTGGGGAGCTCGTTCAAAAAAGCATCGAACCGGCGCTTGCGCTTGCGGGACACGTACCAGCGCGGAAATCCCAGGCCGCCCGCGAATGTCATCGCGGCGATGATAATCAGGTTACCGCTGATAAAAAATCCGATCACCAGAAAGACGAGCGCGCAGATAACGCTGAAGATGATGAAATGCTTGATTTCCCAGGTCAGGCCCGCCTGTTCCATGCGGACTTTCAGGGAAATTTTCTGCTGCTTGTGCTGCTTGGCCTTCTGCCGGTCCTCAAAGTCCTTGAGCTGGTCCTGGATGGAACGCCGGCGACGGTCATTGTCGCGCAAATGCTTGCGCTGCTTTTCACTCTGCGGACGCTCGGATACCGCCTGCAGTCTCTGGTCGCGCCGTTTGCTGCCCGACAGCTGCGGCTGGAACAGGCTGAAAATGACGCCCCCGACCGCAAGCATCACAAGGAGAGCGATGGCAAGGCCGGTGACCTGTGGGGTAAGCAGTTCTTCAAGTCCGGACATTTGTGCCTCAATCCGCTACGTATTCGGGCATCTCTGACGCATCCAGAGCCTGAGCCAAACGGGCTTCCTCGCCGAAGTAACGTGCGCGTTCCCAGAATCTCGGCCGGCCGATGCCGGTGGAGCGGTGCCGACCGATAATCCGGCCGTTCGCGTCCTCGCCGACCATGTCGTACAGGAAGACGTCCTGGGTGGTGATGACGTCGCCTTCCATGCCCATGACCTCGGTGACATGGGTGATCCGCCGGGAACCGTCGCGCAGGCGGGCAGCCTGCACCACCACGTCGATGGAGGAGACGATCATTTCGCGGAGGGTTCTGGAGGGCAACGAGAACCCGCCCATGGTGATCATCGATTCAAGCCTGGACAAAGCCTCGCGGGGCGAGTTGGCGTGCAGCGTGCCCATGGAGCCGTCATGGCCCGTGTTCATCGCCTGCAGAAGGTCGAACGCTTCGGGTCCGCGCACCTCGCCGACGATAATCCGCTCAGGGCGCATACGCAGGCAGTTCTTCACCAGGTCGCGCATGGTGATCTCGCCCTCGCCTTCAAGGTTGGGCGGGCGTGTCTCGAGGCGGACCACATGCGGCTGCTGGAGCTGAAGCTCGGCGGAATCCTCGCACGTGATGACGCGTTCAGTATGGTCGATAAAGGCCGTCAGGCAGTTCAGCAGCGTCGTCTTGCCCGAGCCGGTACCGCCGGAAATCAGAACATTACAGCGAGAGCGCCCGATGATCTGAAGGATCGTCGAACCTTCCGGCGTGATCGATCCGAATCTCACCAGCTGATCGAGGGTCAGCTTGTCGCGTTTGAATTTCCGGATGGTGAGTGCCGGCCCGTCGATAGACAGGGGCGGTGCGATGACGTTGACGCGCGAGCCGTCGGGCAGGCGCGCGTCACAGATAGGACTGGATTCATCGACACGCCGGCCAACCTGGCTCACGATGCGCTGGCAGATGTTCATCAGCTGGGCATTGTCGCGGAAGGACACGGCGGTCTGTTCAACCTTGCCTTCGGTCTCGATATAGACCGTGTGAGCGCCGTTCACCATGATGTCGGCGATGTCGTCGCGGGCCAGCAGAGGCTCCAGCGGACCGTAGCCGAGCACGTCGTTGCAGATGTCCTCGAGCAGATCTTCCTGCTCGGAAATCGACATGACGACATTCTTGAGGGCGATGATGTCATTGACCACATCGCGGATCTCGTCGCGGGCATCTTCCGCATCGAGACGGGCGAGCTGCGACAGGTCGATCGCTTCCACCAGCGCGTTGAAGATCTGCGCCTTGGTCTCGTAATATTCGCTGTTCTTCTTGCGGGGAGCCGGAGCCGGTTGCACGGTTTCCTGCGCCTGTCCCGGAGCCGGTGACGTTGCTGCGGGCGGCGGGGCAGCAACTGCTGCTTTTTCAGGCTCACTTTGAACGGGCGGCTGCGGGACGGGGGCTTCCGCACGGCTGTCGTCTTCGTCCGGCGCAGGCGCATCCTGCAGCCCCGGCACGTCTGCCGGTCTGACTGTCCGTACTCCGGACGATGAACTGCCACGTCTTCCAAACATAACGAACTATCTGCTCCGTTCAAGAACCGGTCAGCCGGCCCTGCGTTTCAGCTTCGACAACAGGCCGCCAAGGCTCGACCTGGCGGGTCTGCTCGGCTGCGCCTTGCCCGAAACGGACTGGGCCAGATCATCGAACATGTGCGTGATGGCATGCTTGCCATCCAGTTCGGCGATCATCTGGCCGTTGTTGGCCGCGGTGCCGAAGAGGTGCGGTTCGAAAGGGATCGACGCCTGAACCGTCAGTCCGAGCGCTCCGGCAAATTCATCCGGCTTGATTTCCGGCCTCTTGGGCATGTTGACCTTGTTCATGATCAGATGCGGCGGACGGTCGTTCGGCCGCATCTGCTTCAACATGTCGGCGGCGTTCTTGGCATTCCGAAGGTTGGCCAGGTCCGGCTCCGCAACCATCACGATCTCATCGACATTCAGCAGCGTGTTCCTGATCCACGCGTTCCAGGCATGGGGCAGGTCCAGCACCACATGAGGCACGGTTGCCCGCATGGTCTCAAGGAGCAGTTCGAACGACTTTTCGTTCTGGTCGTAGGTCCGCTCCAGTGTTGCCGGCGCAGCAAGCAGGCTGAGGTGATCGCTGCATTTGGTCAGGATGCGATCCAGATAGGTCTCGTCCAGGCGTTCGGGCGAGGACACGGCTTCGAAAACGCCCTGCAACGGGTCCTGATTGTAGTCCAGGCCAGCCGTACCGAAGGGCAGATCCAGGTCGGAGACAATGACTTCGCTCTCGAAGCAGCGCGCAAGCGACCAGGCGCCGTTGTGTGCGATTGTCGATGCGCCGCAGCCGCCTTTCACGCCGTAGAAAGCAATCGTCCGACCGAGAGGTTCCGCTTCCGGACTGGCGTAAAGGGTTCCGACCGAGGCGATCAATTGCAGAACGCTGATCGGAGTGATCAGATATTCGCTGACGCCCCGGGCGATCAGATCCCGGTAGAGCGTGACATCGTTGACGTCACCGACGACAATCACCTTTGTACCGGCATCACAATATTCGGCCAGGTTATCTAGACTGGCAATGAGATCTTCCTTGTCGCCCGCCGTCTCCACGATGATCAGGTTCGGTGTCGGCGCTTGTGAGAAGATCTCGATTGCGGCCGGAATTCCGCCCTTGTCGAGCTTCAGATGAGCCTTGGCCAGCCGGCGGTCTTCCATCGCCGCTTCCGCGATGCGCATGGATGCGTCGTTCAGGAAAAACCCGTGAATCGTGATGCGCGGAATCGGGCCGATCTGGATGGCCTCGTCGTTAATGGCGAACTGCTGTTCGTCAGGCAACGACATGGTATCCAAATGGCCGGCCATCTCACTCAAGTCTGGGTTAATACTCATATCTTCACCTATTCAGAGACCTCGGCGCCGACGCCTTCCTGATATTCCCCGGATGTCACGTCACCTTTTCTGTAGTTCTCGATGACAACCGCCCTCCGTCTCTGGTCGGCCGGCGTCATCGCTCTCGGCGTCAGCAGGTCGGACGGGTTTTCAACCATTGCAGCGAGGTTGGACTGAGTGGCACAGCCGAAATTCTCGTATTCGATGTTTTCGCCAAATCCGCCGCCGATGTTCTTCGGCCAGTTACCACAAGGACCGGCAGTCGCCTGCATCCTCGCGTAGGAGAGCCGGATCGGGGCATCGGCCGTCGGGTCGTTGACCGCATAGGTGCGCGTGCTGATCTGCGAGCGGCCGAGACCGCCGCGCTGCAACGCCGTGCGTATGTTGCCGGTAACCGCATGAACGGCGGATTCATTCGCTCCGCCGGAGGGAACAAGGATTTCCACATTGCCGTCGCCCTTGCGGCGGCTATCTATCGCAAACGCCGTGACCGTACCTTCGACCGGACCGTAAAGCCGGCGCGTGTTGCGGCCGATCGGCAGGTCAAGGGTTTCCGGTTCCTCGGTGATGACAATCGGGTGGCGCAGCCGGTAGTCGTTGGACGCCAGAATCTGGCTTTGAGTTTGCGCACCCTGGCAGCCGGCCATCACCAGGCATCCCAGCAAGACAAGGGCGGATCTGGAGGCTGCGGCAACCCGGACCGTATTGTAGGTATTCATCCGTCCGTCCTCACTTGTAGATAAAGCCGACCTGGCCGTGATAGGTGCCTTCGACCGCATCACCGGCCGGGCTGAAGATCTTGTTGAGCCGGTTCAGGAAAATCGTTTCCGCATCAGATGGCGGCAGGAAGTTCTTGTCCGGCCGCACCAGTTTCTGAGCGGCGACTGGCTGAACCACATAGGGCGTCACGAAGACCGTGAGTTCCGTCTGCTTGCGCAGGAAGTCGCGGCTTTTGAACAGGGCGCCGAGGATCGGGATCTGCATCAGACCCGGCACACCGTCGACCGCCTGCTGATAGGACTCCTTCAGGAGGCCAGCCATGACCAGCGTGCCGCCCGAAGGCAGTTCCATGGTCGATTCCGCGCGGCGGACCTTCAGCGCGGAGATCGTGATCCCGCCCGCCGAAACCGCACCGTCATTGCTGAGCTCGCTCACTTCCGTCTTGACCCTGAGGCTGATGCGTCCGCCGGACAGCACCACGGGAGTGAAATCGAGTCCCACACCGAATTTCTTGAACTCGACGGTTACTTCTCCGTCGTCCTGGGCGATCGGGATCGGAAATTCGCCACCCGCAAGAAAGCTTGCGTTCTCACCGGTTATGGCCGTCAGGGTCGGTTCCGCCAGGGTCCTGATCACGCCGTCCCGCTGCAAGGCTTCCACCTGGGCAGCCAGACTGGTGGCGCCGCTGGCAAAGCCGAAGCCGGCGACCGCCTGGTTGACGATGGTCGGGTTTACCGGAAAGTCCGGCAGGTTCTGTCCGAAGGGCGTGAAATTCCCCACGCCGATAGAACCGGAAAACTGGACCCCGAGCTGCTTGATGACCGAGCGTTCGACTTCCGCCACGGTTACTTTCAGATGCACCTGATCCTTGCCCTCGACGGAGATCAGGTTGACGACGTCCTCGGCACTGCCGGTGCCTTGGAACTTTGCCGCGATATCCGCAGCCTGCTGGGCTTCGATGGTGCTCTTCGCGGTGCCGCTCAGGATGACGCTGCCATTGACGGATTCGGCGAATATGTTCGAGCCCGGGATCAACTTGCGGATGATCCGGGTCATATCGGAGGTGTCTCTTTCGACCCTCAGATCAAAGCTCGCCAGTTCACGGCCGCTGCGGCTGAAAAAGACAACCCGGGACTGGCCGGCCGTGTTTCCTATGATGAAGATCCGACGCGGCGTTCGCAGAACGGCATCGGCTATCTCCGGATTGGACACGAGCACATCGGCCGCATCTTCTGCCAGATTGACAACGACCGACCGGCCGACGCCGACATTCAGGATCCGTCCGCTCGCCCGTTCTCCGGCGGCGATGTGAACCTGACTCGGGAAATTGCCCTCGGCCACGGCGAACGGCGCCGTCATGGTCAGTGCCGCAACAACGAACGCCGAGACTGCCATGAACTTCTTAAGCTGGTTCATCATCGCGCCCCTTGCGCTGAACTTTCTTGTGATTACCCGTGTCATTGCCTATCCGACTTGCTGGTCACGCCATATTTCACGTAGCTCATGCCGCGGCGCTGATCGTTTTCCGGTGCTGCGTCGTCGGCGGAATCCTGGGCGCTGCGCAAGGCCAGGGAAATCGTCCCGATCTGCTGTGCCTGCGCCACGATCTCCGACTGAGGCAGTGTCAGTTCCAGGGTTGCGGTCTTCTTGGGCGAGAGGCTTTTCTTGTCCTGTTCGCCCGCAGTGGTCGTGTCGATCGCCAGTACGCGGATATTCTCCAGAATCGTTTCGCTGCTTGCTCCGTCGTCAGATCTGCGCGTGAGGATGAGATCAACCTTGTCACCGGGCAGAATGAAGCCACCCGCCGTGGTTTCCGCTTCAACGCTTACCGCGCTGGCGCGTTTTCCCTTCGGTAGAATGGAGGACATGAAGCCCTTGTCCGTGCTGATCAGACGTTCCGGGCGAATCGGCTCACCGGCGAAAATCGGAGTTCGAGCGATCTGGCCCACATGCTCCTTGTCCGCTGCGGGAGAAGCCTTTTTGGTGACTGCGCCCTTGGGAATCACGTCTTCAGGCCACGGCGACCAGGACATATCTTCCGCCTGCAATTTTCCGCCGAGCTGAATATCCTTTGCGGCCACCAGGACCTGAGCCTGTTTTCGCTCAACGGCCGGCGCCTGCGCGGTTTGCGGTTCGGCTTCATTTCCGCCGGACATCATGACCATTCGGAAAGCCAGAAAACCTGCAGCCACGGCTACTGCCAGTACTAAAAGTCGAGCGAATTTCATGACCTATACCCAATAATCCTGTGCGCAGATGCACCATTCAAACCTAGGATGAGGGGTAATTAGTCAAAACATGGTTAACCAGATCTAGATGATTTTGGTTAATATCCATTAACTTTACTGAATGATTTCTTAAATCTATCGCATTTTGCGAATAACCAGCGGCATAACGGCTGAAAATATAAATACTCAAGTGTGGTCTAGATGCCCTGAGCGGCCAGCTGGAACCACTCGGTGGAGGGATATATCTTCAGACCGGCGACCGCGATCGCGATGCCATAAGGGATGCCGCCCTTTCGGTCATGAAGGCGGGCGAACCAGTCCTGTGTCGCAAGGACCGTGGGCACCACCTCGAATTTGCGGACGAACAGGAGCGCGAAGGTAAGCAGCATTCCAAAAAAAGCGACGAGTAATACAAAAACACCGAGTTCCGGCGTCAGTCCGATCCACAAGGCAATGGCGCTGATGAACTTAACGTCGCCTCCACCCATCCAGCCGGCAGCGAAAAATCCGAAGCAGACGGGAAAGACCACAAGCAGACCCAGCGCATGCATTCCCCAACCGCTCAAGGGAAGACCCGTTGCAAGCGCAAGACCGGCGAAACCGGCGATCAGGAGAACAGACACCCTGTTGCGGATCGTCATCGTCAACAGGTCCGACGCGCCGCCAAAGGCAACGAGCATCGGGAAAATCACTAGAATGGCCGCTTCGATCATCGGGCTTCCGCTCAGTCTTTAGTTATCCCGCGGAATTTTAGAGACCGATTGTTAATTTTTTACCGATGCCCGGCAGGAGTGCCCTGGTCATCGAGAGCATGCGCTTTCAAAAAGAGCGCGCGCGGAAAACACGTCGACGCACAAAAAAAACGGGCAGCAGGCTGCCCGTTTTCTTTACGATGGACTGGCCGGGGTATCCCCCGGCAGTCAGACTGTATTATTCGGTGGCTTCTGCCACACCGGCGGCATCGAGCTGACCGGAAATACGACCGAACAAATCGGTAAGCGATCCACCGGTCGCCGCAACGGCACCAATGATCACGATAGAAAGAAGGCCCGCGATCAGACCATATTCGATTGCAGTTGCGCCGGATTCGTCGTTGACGAAGCGTTTCAGAAGATTTTTCATATGTTTGCTCCAAGTACCAAAGAACTGACAGCTTCAAGTCCGCTGGATCTTATTCGGGTCCAATTGGACATGGAGCGAACCTAGAATAAATAGATTTCCAAGCAGTTAAATTTACCTTTTACTACCATTGAATCGTAGGGAAAGTTGACTATAGTTAACAAAAAGTATAGATAATTTTTAATTAATACGATGTGATAATTTAATATAAATATGGAAATTTCTTTGAAATTCTCATATTTCCCTCTTTTCCTTATAACTTCTGAGAGCCTTACTATCCTGTCTTTCAATATATACTAGAAGTTTGGAGATTTTTCATTGCGCAGTATTCAGACAAGCCTTCGTTTCCCACCCGTTCGATGCAATTCAAATGTTCGGTTTGCGCGGTGAATACACCTCTGCCCTGCGCGACAACTCGGATACCGCAAAGATGCCGTTTTACTGATCTTGCCGCCGGGCGTTAGCAGATCGTTCACTACGTCTACGGCATGATCTCGCAGGTAAAGTGGCATATGGAGTACTCATAAGCATGTTTTCGAACCTGATCAGATGGACTGGCGTGCTTGTGTTCGCGTTTCAGGCAAGCGCAGCGATGGCGCAGGACGGACCGGTCATGGTAACCGTCGATCGTGCCAAGGTGTTCCGTATCGAAGATGGCGCTTCCGCAGTCATCGTCGGCAATCCCTTCATCGCCGACGTCGCCATGTTCGACAAGAACACGGTCGTCATTACCGGCAAGAGCTATGGCACCACCAACCTCGTCATCCTGGATGCCGACAACAAGCCGATCGTGGACGAGGAAATTACCGTGCGCGCTTCGGAAAACGATATCGTCTCGGTTTATCGGAAGGTGGAGCGGGAAACCCTTTCCTGCCATCCGATGTGCGAGCCGACGCTTCGCCTTGGCGATGACGTAGACGCCTTCAACGAAGCCGCCGAACAGGCAACGGCCCGGAATGGCCTCGCACTGGAAGCGGCCGGCGGCGGCAAATAGGCTTGAACATTTCATAATCGATCGACTTTTGGCGCTCCAATCGATTCCGGTTGAAGTCCTGTCGATCCAAACGGTCTGTGGAGCGAACTCCCGATGCGCGGCAGGATCAGGCCTTTCTGGCCATTCAGACGCAAGAGACGCCGGTCGCTGCTCAAGGATGACAGCGGCGCGACCGCGATTGAATTTGCCATGATCGGCATTCCGTTCTTTGTCCTGTCGATCGGCATCATGGAAGTCGGTCTTGTGCTGGTGGTCAACCGTATGGTCGATGACGCGGTCGTCAGCGCTGCGAGAATGATCAGGACGGGTCAGGCCCAGGAAGGCACGTTCACTCCAGACGAGTTCAGGAACCAGATCTGCGGTTTCCTGCCGACATTCATCTGCGATGCCAACAGGATGTCCGTCGAAGTCGTCTCCGTGGACAGTTTCGCTGCGGCAAATGCGGCTCAAAGCCTCTACGACGACGAGGGCAATGTTCGAGACGATCTGCAATTCGTGACCGGAGAGGCCAGCGATATCGTGGTCATGAACGTGATTTACAGATGGCCGATGATGATGTCCAACCTCGAGCTTTACCCTGAAGATCGCGGCGGTGTACGTCATCTGACATCAACTCTGGTATTTCGAAATGAACCTTGGGAATAGGTCCATGATCCGGCCGGCTCGCAGAATTTCCAGGCAGCTGAACGGGCTCTGGCGGGACAGGCGCGGCGTCTCGGCGACGGAATTCGCGCTTATCCTGCCTTTCATGCTGGTTATCCTGATCGGAATGACGGAACTTTCAGGAGCGATCAACGCCGACCGGAAGGTCAGCCGCATCGCCAACTCGACAACCGACCTGGTCGCGCAGGCACAGACCCTCACGACCGCTGAACTCGATGACATCCTCGCCCTCGGCGAAAAGATCCTCGACCCATATCCGGACGACACTCTCGAGACCATCATTTCAAGCGTCACCTTCGACGAAGACGGCGATCCAATCGTCGACTGGAGTTATAGCAACAAGAGCAACGCCTGGGACGAGGGAGCCGCCCCACCGGTCGTCTTGCCTGAGACGGTCGCGGCCCCGCTCACCTCGATCGTCATCGCCGAAAGCACGCTTGTATATACGCCACCGTTTTCGGGGCTTTTTACCGAGACCTTCCCCCGCCTCGCCAATTACACCCTGAAAGACATCTTCTATTTGCGGCCGCGCCTGGCCAACACGGTGAATTGCAGCGACTGCTGAGGCGTTCCCGCACGTCATAGTAACTCTCCCGTATTTGATCCGTCGTATAATACGGCTACGGTCCTTCACGATTGCTGCAATGCAATATGGATTTCCAGTCAGGGGTTCCCAAGCCGATGGCGACGAACAAGACTTATGAGCAGATTACCGTAGGCGATACGGCGGAGATCGTCCGGGAGTGTTCCTCCAACGATCTTCTGGTCTATGCGCATGCCTCCGGAAATCACAATCCGATTCACCTGCCGGATACGGACTGGACCGGAGACGGCCATATCGACAAGCCGGTCGCTCCCGCCATGTGGGTGGGCGGCCTGGCGGCTGCGGTCCTGGGGAACATACTTCCCGGGCCCGGCACGGTGTACAAATCGCAGTCGTTCCGCTTCCTGGAGGGCGCAGCCGTCGGCGACAAGCTCCATGTGAAGGTCACCGCCAAGGAAAAACATCCGGGCAACATCGTCGTCTTCGATCTCTCGGTGACGCGCGGCGACGGCACACGTCTGGTCGAAGGGGTCGCGGAAGTAGCAGCCCCGACCGAGACAATCGAATTCGATTCCAGCAATCTGCCTGCCATCCTCGTTCAGCGGCACCGGCACTTTAACAGGATGATAGAGCTGGCGAGAGCCCTGCCGCCCCTGTCGACCGCGGTCGTTGCCCCGGACGACACCAATTCGCTCGAAGGTGCGCTCATGGCGGCCCGGGAGGGTCTGATCCGGCCGATCCTCATCGGCGCAAGAGCGCGGATCGACAAGGCTGCCGAGGATCTGGGCGAGGACCTCGATGCCTTCGAACTGATCGACATCGAGGATGAGACCGAGGCCGCCGGGCGTGCCGTCGCCATGGTTCACGAGGGCCGGGTCGAAGCCATCATGAAGGGCCATCTTCACACCGATCACTTGCTTCATCACGTGGTCAAGGCGGACGGCGGGCTAAGAACCCGGCGGCGCATCAGTCATGTCTTCGTCATGGATATCCCCGGCCGCAAGACACCTGTCCTGATCTCCGATGCCGCCATAAACATTTCGCCGGACCTCAACACCAAGGTTGATATCACGCAGAACGCCATCGACCTTGCCCTGGCGCTCGGTCTTGAGACCCCCCGGGTCGGTATCCTGTCGGCCATCGAAACCGTGAACCCGGCAATCCCCTCCAGTCTGGACGCTGCAATCCTGTCCAAGATGGCCGAACGCGGCCAGATAACAGGGGGGATCGTCGATGGTCCGCTGGCCATGGACAACGCGATCGATGTCCAGGCGGCCCGCTCCAAAGGGATCACGTCGCTGGTCGCCGGCCACGCGGAAGTGCTGATCGTTCCGAATCTGGAATCGGGCAACATGCTGGCAAAGGAACTGACGTTCATCGCCCACGCAGAATCCTCCGGGCTGGTGATCGGCGCCAAGGTTCCGGTCATGCTCACCAGTCGGGCCGACGACAGTCGCGCGCGGCTTGCATCCTGCGCGCTTGCGCTTCTTTTCAAGCACTGGCAGGCGACCGGCGCTCCGGCCGGAGTGTTCGATCGCGAAGGGGTGTGATCATGGCCCCGGTCATTCTGGTTCTGAATTCCGGTTCGTCCTCCATCAAGTTCACGTTGTTTTCGGGGGACGCCGTCCAGCTCAAGGGACAGATTTCCGGTCTCGGCGCGCAGCCGCATATTTCGCTGAGATCGCACGTCTCGGACACAAGGGTCGACAGGGACCTTACACCCGCAGAAGGCAGGACCCACGCAGCGGCGCTCGATGCGCTACTGCCAAGCCTGGAACAGGAACTGGGCGGTCAGGACGTGGATGCGGTCGGACACCGGGTGGTCCACGGCGGCGTTTCCCTGACGGCTCCGGTGCGGATTACCGGCGAGGTCATGACGGAACTCAGGAGGCTCGAGCCGCTTGCGCCGCTGCACCAGCCGCATAATCTGGCGGGCATCGAAGCAGCCTGCGCCGCCTTCCCGAAAGCCTTGCAGAGTGCCTGTTTCGATACCTCGTTTCACCGCAATCATCCCTGGGTGAACGACACATTCGCCCTGCCCCGCTCACTTTACGAGGAAGGTGTGCGCCGCTACGGGTTTCACGGTCTCTCCTATGAATATATCTGCGCCTATCTGAAACAGGCCCGACCGGACGTTTATGCCGGCAAGCTGGTGGTGGCGCATCTGGGCAACGGCGCTTCCATGTGCGCCGTAAGCAATGGACAGAGCATCGGCTCGACGATGGGATTCACCGCCCTGGACGGTCTGCCGATGGGCACGCGTTGCGGCCAGCTCGATCCCGGTGTGGTGCTTTATCTTCTCACCGCGAAGGGCATGACCGCTGAAGAGATTTCCGATCTGCTTTACAAGGAGTCGGGTCTGAAGGGCCTTTCCGGCATCAGCCAGGACATGCGCACCCTCACGCAGAGCGACGCGCCGGAGGCGGCCGAAGCTATCGACTATTTCGTCTTCCGCATCCGCAGGGAACTCGGTGCGATGGCGGCGGTGCTCGGCGGGCTGGATACACTGGTCTTCACCGGTGGCATCGGTGAAAATTCCGCCCTTGTCCGCCGCAAGGTCTGTTCGGATCTCGAATGGCTCGGACTGACGGCCGACGAGGCGAAGAACCAGTCCGGGGCCGAAGAGATTTCAGCGGACACCTCGCGGGCATCTGTGCTGGTCATACCGACCAACGAAGAGGAAATGATCCGCCGGCATACCGAAAAGCTGCTGAGTTCCGAAGCGGTTTCCGCCTGACCTCTATCCTCCGGAAGGGTCGAGAAGCGCCGTGAATTCCTCGTCATAGGTCCTCAGGACCGGCCGGTAATCCCCATGCACCACGGGTTCGAAACCACCCGGCAGATCCGGTTCGATGGCCAGATAGGCATCCGGCGCCTCCCGGCGCAGGTCCATCAGTCCGGCGCGCACGCGCCGTTTCAGGGCATCGGGCAAATCCGTGCGCAGGCTGTGCGCGGAATAGGGGATCGGCGGGGACCGCCAGACGATTTCGAGATCCTTGAACCCCGGTCGGCCGGCGACGTAATAATCATTGAGCGTGCCGGCGGTATAGCCGGTCTTGGCCTCTCCGGCGAGTGTGGACCAGGCAAGCGAAGACTTCAGCCGGCCGTCGAGCACTGCTTTCAACCCCTCCACGGGATCCTGGACTTCGACAAGCGCGCCGAAATGCGCGCGCGCGTTTATGCCGTCCGCGGCAAGATTGGCGAGGGGCACCCGGTATCCGGTCACGGCCTGTCTGGAGCCCACCGCCAGCCGGGTGCCGGCAAGATCCGCGAGCGACGTCTTTTCCGGGCCGCGTCTCGCGACAAGGATGGCGTAGAAGCGGGCGGGAAAATCATCCGGGCCGGCGGTCACAAGCGGCTCCACGCACGCACACAACGCATGCGCGGCCGCGTAGGCGGACGGCGACAGTCGAACGTAGTCGATCCTGCCCGAAGCAATCGCCTCGACCGCCTCGCCCATTGACTGCAGCAGGAACAGATCCACCGGCAGGTCGGCGATTTCCTCCAGCGCCAGCCGGAACGGCTCCACCCGCTCGCGCGCAGCTTCGTCGGCGGCGACGATGACACCGAGGCGCAGCCTGTCGGGCATGTCGACGTTGTCCTGCGCAAGTGCTGTCAGCGGCAGCCAAAACAGCGGCAAGGCCAGGAGAATCAACCGGGCGCAGTTTTTCAGCAGGGCCACAAATCCGACATAAGCTTCTGAGACGACTTGCAAATTCTTTTCCTGTCTGTCTGCATCCATCCATCAGCAACGCCGGAGCAGTTCATGAGCGATCTTATCACGACCGTAGTCTTCGATATAGGAAATGTCCTGATCGAATGGGACCCCGAGTATCTGTATCGACAGCTCATTCCCGATCCGCTCGAGCGGAAGACATTCCTGGAGACGATCTGTTCGGCGAAGTGGAACGAGCAGCAGGATCTCGGCCGCTCGTGGAGCGAAGCCGTGGAGACGCTGTCGCGCCAGCATCCGGACAAGGCAGAGCTGATCACCGCCTACGACCGCCGCTGGCACGAGATGGTCCCGGGTGAAATTCCGGGCACCAGCAACATTCTGGCCCAGCTCAGGGAGCGCGCTGTGCCGCTCTATGCCATCACGAATTTTTCAACCGAGAAGTTCAGCGAGGCCCGGACACGGTTTCCCTTCCTGAAAACCAGTTTTCTGGATGTCGTCGTCTCCGGGGAGGAAAAGCTGATCAAACCTGATCCAAGGATTTACGAGATCCTCTTGAAGCGGAACAGGCTCGATGCGCAAAGGTGCTTATTCATTGACGATTCCCGGCCCAATGTGGATGCGGCCCGCAAGATCGGAATGCGCGCACATCACTTCAAGGGCGCTGACGGTCTGCGCAGCGAGCTGATCGGGTTGGGCCTGCTCGCCGGCTGACGGACGACCTTGTCAGTCTCCATTCCTCAGCCGGAAAAACCTTCAAGGACATTGACGCAATTGGTGCCGAGCGCATCGACGGCATAACCGCCTTCCAGCACGAACATGGTCGGCACACCGACCTTCGCGAGGCGCTCTCCAAGGCGGAGATAATCCTCGCTCTTGAATTTGAACCCGGAAATGGGATCGCCTTCGAAGCAATCGAGCCCCAGGGAGACGACCATCGCCTCGGGCTTGTAGACCAGAAGCCATCGGCAGGCTTCTTCGAGCGCCGGGGAATAGGAGTCCCAGGTTGTGCCGAGCGGCAAGGGCCAGTTGCGGGTGAATCCGGTTCCCGCATGTTCACCGGTCTCGTCCGCGTAGCCCAAGTAATAGGGATATTCGTCCTTCGGATCGGCATGTATGGACAGGAACAGAATGTCCGGCCGGTCATAGAACAGCGCCTGGGTGCCGTTGCCGTGATGATAGTCCACATCCAGGATGGCAATCCTGTTCAGCCCGTTGTCGCGCAGATGCTGAGCTGCCACGCCGGCGTTGTTGAAGAAGCAATACCCGCCCAGAAAGTCGAAGCCTGCGTGATGGCCGGGAGGGCGGCATAACGCGAAGGCGGATTTCTCGCCATCCAACAGCAGTTGAGCTGCCGTCAGCGCGGTATCGGCTGACGCCCGCGCCGCCTCATAGGTATGCGCCCCCAGCGGTGTGCCGGCATCCATCGAGTAGCGTCCGAGAAGACCGTCGATGTGATTGATCTGCGTATCCACCCTGAGGGAGCGAATAGGCCACACGAAAGGAAAGGCCTCACCGGAACGCCCTGCGGCTGTCCACATCGGCCAGAAATTTTCCAGGAAGGCGACGTAGTCGGGGGAGTGGACGCGCTGGATACTGCGAAGGGGAAATTCCTCCGGGGCGATGATATCGCCAACCTGCCGGTCCTTGAGGGTTTGCAGCACCATTTCAGCCCTGGCCGGTATCTCCACGGCCGGCTTCAGCTCTCCGTCGGAAATTTCCTGCGTCGGTGCGTGCGCAAGCTGGGTCTCTGAAAAAACCGTCTTCACAAGCCTGCCCCCAGTTCCATTACTGCCTCAAGCCACCCGGCCAATTTAAACCATTTCAGGAAAAACGGTATTCCGTAACGTGACTATAGGTTTCCAAAGGCCTTAACAACACACTTGTAAAGCCTTCGCGGTTGACGCTGTCGGGCCAGCGCTGAGCTTCCAGGCAGAGGCCGGCGTGGCGACCGTAGGGCTTTCCGCCAAGCCCCGGAGCCGGGACATCGAGCATGCCGGCGTCATAGAATTGCACGCCGGGCTCGGTCGTCCAGACCTCCATCCGCCGCTCTCCGGCGCCGTCTTCAAGAGCGGCAGCGAATTGAACGGTCTCTTGGGCCTGCGCGGAGAGACAGAAATTGTGATCGAAGATCACATCTTCCTCGCCTGGCTTGCGGCGGATCTTGCGGCCACCCTGAAAATCATACGGCGTCCATTCGACCTTGCGGATTTCGCCGGTCGGGATCAGTTGATCGTCGACCGGAAGATAGGTTTCCGCTGCGATCTCAAGCGTGTGATCGAGAATCGTGCTGCTGCCATCGAGATTGAAATAGCTGTGCTGGGTCAGATTGACTGGCGTTGTCCTGTCCGTGACCGCGGTGATCTTCACCCGCAGCGCACCGGTTCCCGTCAGCGTGTAGCGCAGCAGAGCCTCGACGCGGCCGGGATAGCCCATGTCGCCATCTTCGGAAACCAGCTTCAAAAGGATGCTGGCCTTGTCGTGCTGCTCCAACTGCCAGACCCGGTTGAAGAACCCGTCCGATCCGCCATGAAGATGGTTGAGCCCCCCGTCGT
This sequence comes from uncultured Roseibium sp., assembly GCF_947496995.1. Classification (GTDB taxonomy): domain Bacteria; phylum Pseudomonadota; class Alphaproteobacteria; order Rhizobiales; family Stappiaceae; genus Roseibium. Next base: position 831,884 of record NZ_CANMFD010000001.1, on the reverse strand, counting down.
TGCGGTCAAGCTGATAACGCGTTCCGTCGATCGTCATGCTGCCGGCGGCGATCCTGTTGGCGCAGCGCCCGACAATCGCACCGAAGTAGTTGGGATGATCGAGGTAGCTTTGCAGATCCTCGAACCCGAGAACGACGCTTTGCCCGTCCACCTTCAGATCACGGATGATCGCACCGAAGGTCAGAACAGAGGCTTCCAGCGCGCCTTTCTTCAGTGTCACCTCCTGCACCTTCGTGCCATCGGGCAGCACACCGAAATCCCTGATCATGAAATTCTCCGATGAGAAACTGTGCGGATATATGGGCGGAGGGCGGCGGGGGTTCCGCGCCCTTCGCTGATATCCCTGACGTTAAAGCGTCTGATTGTAGTCGCCGACTTCGGAGTTCTCGCGCAGCACGCCGTCCACCGCCTTGAACATTTCGTGCAGCCGCGCCTCGGAGACCGGGCTCTCGACAACCACGACCAGTTCCGGCTTGTTGGAAGAGGCGCGCACCAGTCCCCAGGTACCGTCTTCGGCAACCACCCGGACGCCGTTGACCGTGATCAGGTCGGAAATTGACTGGCCGGCGACTGTCTCGCCCTTCGCCTTCATGTCCTGGAACCGGGCAACCACCCTGTCGACCACATCGTATTTGACCTCGTCGGCGCATTTCGGTGCCATGGTCGGCGAGCCCCAGGTCTTGGGAAGATCCCGGCGGAGATCGGCCATCGTCTTGTCCGGGTTGCGGTCGAGCATGTCGAGGATCGCGATGGCGGAGACGAGGCCGTCGTCGTAACCGCGGCCGATCGGCTTGTTGAAGAAATAGTGGCCCGACTTTTCGAAGCCGACAATCGCGTCCAGTTCGTTGACCCGGCGCTTGATATAGGAATGGCCGGTCTTGAAATAGTCCGTCTTGGCACCGTTTGCCTGAAGCACCGGATCGGTGTTGAAGAGACCGGTCGATTTCACGTCGACGACAAACTGGCTGCCGGGATAGAGAGCGGAGATGTCGCGGGCGAGCATCACCCCTACCTTGTCGGCGAAAATCTCCTCGCCCTCGTTGTCGACAACGCCGCAGCGGTCGCCATCGCCGTCAAAGCCGAGGCCGACTTCCGCGCCGACTTCCAGGACCTTGTCCCGGAGCGCATGCAGCATTTTCATGTCTTCCGGGTTCGGATTGTAGTTCGGGAAGCTGTGATCGAGGTCCGCATCAAGCGGGATGACCTCGGCGCCGAGCGCTTCCAGGATTTTCGGAGCGAACGCACCTGCCGTGCCGTTGCCGCAGGCCGCGACGATCTTGATCGGGCGCTTCAGTTTCGCGCGGTCGGTCAGGTCCTTGAAATAGATCTCGGGGAACCCGTCCACGAAGCGGTAGCTGCCGCCGCCCTTCAGATCGAAGGCCGCCTCGAGCACGATTTCCTTCAGGCGTCCCATTTCGTCGGGACCGAAGGTCATCGGGCGGTCGATGCCCATCTTGACGCCGGTCCAGCCGTTGTCGTTGTGGGAGGCGGTGATCATAGCGACTGCGGGAACATCCAGGGCGAACTGGGCGAAATAGGCCATGGGCGACAGCGCCAGACCGATATCATGGACATTGATGCCGGCTGCCAGAAGGCCGTTGACGACCGCCATCTTGATGGAAGACGAATAGCTGCGGAAATCGTGACCGACCACAATATCCGGGCGCACACCGCGTTCATGAATGAGAGTGCCGATGCCCATGCCGAGCGCCTGCATCCCCATCAGGTTGATTTCCTTTTCGAACAGCCAGCGGGCGTCGTATTCCCGGAAACCGGTCGCTTTTACCATCGGAAACGATTCATATTCGAATGTATTCGGGCTCAGACTCGGTAACGGTTTGGGGAACATGCAAGCCTCTCAATTTGAAAAGATGGATCCTGCTGAAAAGACAGATCCCGGAGAACGCCAAAAGTATTTTTCTACTGAATAAGTACAAGGGTGCCCTCGGACATGTCAAACTTTCTCAGCTTGTTGAGAACGGACATACCCAGCAGCGGGTTCCCCAGACTTTGGTCTTTCATCACCAGTGCATTCACGTTCGTGAAGCGTATGTCACCGATGCTCAAACGGTCGATTGTCGCCTTGGCGCCCAAGGCAGTGCCGTTGGCGGTATGGACCGGATATTTGAAGTCGGCTTCCTGTAGAAAAATGCCGATATCTTCAGCCAGAGACCGAGGCAGCGCGGTCAATGTGGCCCCGGTATCCACCAGCATCTCGACAAAGCGGCCGTTCAGGCGGACCTCGGCGATAAAATGCCCTTGAGGGTCTGCCGAAATGCGGTGTGTCCGCCCGCCGCCACCCTCTGCTTCGCTTGCGCTTTCGCTGACGGCTGAAGGTGCTTCACGATCGGCCAGTCTCTTCAGACCGCTCTCGATCACTCCCGGCAAAAACGGTGCGATCGCAACGCAGACCAACAAAATCACCAAAAACCGCCACATGCCCGGCCGACCCTTCAGAGCGAGATGCCGCTGGCATAGCAGAGTTTCCTTAGCGGCCTGTAAAACCGCGGTCCGAAAACCGTCTCAGGCGATTTGATCCGCAAGGCGGGCGATATCCGCCTTCATCGGCGCGCTGGACTGGGCGCCTGTCACGGTACAGGCAAGAGCGCCTGCGGCGACCCCTTCCCTGAGCGCCCTCTCGAACGGCTGGCCAAGGTCGAGCGCCGCCGCAAGAGCGCCGCAAAAGGCGTCTCCCGCACCGGTGGTGTCCACCGCATCGACAGAGGGCGATGCGAACCGGAACCGGTCGTTGCCATTGGCGGCGGCAACACCCTCGGAGCCGAGGGTCACGACCACGGCCCGTCCAGGCCTGACGACATTGTCCAGAAAGGATTCCACGCCGCCCGCGATGCCAAGACCGCCAGCTAACAACGCCGCTTCGCTTTCGTTCACCACCAGCGTGTTGACCGCGTCAAGCCCGGTGCCCGGATTGCCCGTCGGTACGGGAGCCGGGTTCCAGAAAACGGATGCCCCTGCCCCGCGCGCAAGTCCCATAGCCCGGATGGTTTCCTCATAAGGGGCTTCTCCCTGAAGCATCAGGACATGGGCGTCGGTAAGAGTGTCATCCAGCCAGTCGGCCTCGACACGCGCATTGGTGCCGCTGGCGACAATGATCTGGTTTTCTCCGGAGGGATCGATACCGATCAGGGCAAGGCCGGTTGCGCCATCCAGTTCCCGGACATCCGACAGGTCGATGCCCGCTTCCCGCAGATTGGCAAGAGCCGGGACCGCAAAGGCGTCGCGCCCGACCGCTCCGACCATCTTTACCGCAGCTCCGGCCCGGCTGGCTGCCAGCGCCTGGTTCGCGCCCTTCCCACCGGCGAAGGACTGGTGGTCCGGACCACTGACTGTCTCCCCAGCCTTCGGCAGCCGCGGAACGGAAACGACGAGGTCGAGGTTGATGGAGCCGAATACGGTGATCATGCCGTGGTCCTTGTTCTCAATTTGCCAGGAAGCAGATGACCCTGCCGCCCGGAACTGGCGCAAAAGCCCTTGCCTGAAGGCGCAGAAACCGTGTCACACCGGCGCAGGGCGAATATCTCCGGCCCTGCGCCAGGCGGACTATTTCGTGCCGTACATCCGATCGCCCGCATCGCCGAGACCTGGAACGATGTAACCCTTTTCGTTGAGCTTCTCGTCGATCGAGGCCGTGAAGATCGGCACATCCGGATGCATCTGGTTGAATTTCGCAACGCCTTCCGGAGCCGCCAGCAGGCACAGGAAACGAATATTGTTGGCACCGCGCTCCTTCAGTTTCTGGATGGCGGCGATGGCGGAATTGGCGGTGGCCAGCATCGGGTCCACGACGATCACCAGACGCTCGTGCAGATCTTCCGGAGCCTTGAAATAATATTCGACCGGCTGGAGGGTTTCCGGGTCCCGGTAAAGGCCGATATGGGCGACGCGTGCCGAGGGGACCAGATCCAGCATGCCCTCCAGAAGGCCGTTGCCCGCCCTGAGAACAGAGGCGAAGACAAGCTTCTTGCCCGCAAGCGTCGGCGCCTGCATTTCAGCGACCGGCGTCTCGATGGTCTGGCGAACCAGCGGCAGATCCCGGGTCACCTCGTAGCACAGCAGCGTGGAGATCTCGCGCAGAAGACGCCTGAAGCCCTGGGTGGACGTGCTCTTGTCACGCATGATGCTCAGTTTGTGCTGGACCAGCGGGTGGCTGATGACGTTGGCTCCGGACATATCTGCCTCTCTTTTGTTCAAGTCTGGGTCCGTACGATCCGGACCGGCCTCAATGAATTTTCATGTTCGGGACCTATGCCCCGAACGGCAACCAAAAAACAGACCCCGGGTTCATAAATCTTTCGAGATTGCCCAACTCGCCCGCGTCGTCTTCCAGTATCCGCCGCCCGGCCCGATGCGTGCCGCCTTCAAGGATGCAGGTGAGCGGCAACTGATCCACAGGAACCCCAAGTTCGCCGCGCAACAGCTCCGCCAATTGATCCGTCAACGCGGAACTGACGGCGCGCAGTTCGACCATGCGGTCCTGCTCTTCCTGAAAAGTCAGGGCACCAGCGGCGGTTCTGACCTCCAATACGCCGGTATGGACGAACAGCGCGGCATGAATTTCGTCGGCCGGGGGCGTCAGGTCCTCAAGACCGGCAATTTCCAGCCCGGCCCAGGCAAAAGGTTCGACAAGGGCGTAGACCATTTCCTGGGCGGCCAGATGGAAGGGCACGGCACTTGCCGCATCATCATCGGGCAGAGCGGAATGGGCAAAGCTGTCCCCAAGGGCAATCTCGCCTTCCTGCGCTCCGCCGTCCCAGACCGGAGCGAGCGCTTCCAGCAGGTGATCGAGAAGCTTTCCGGCACTGACAGTGCCGTCGCTGTCTTTTGCCAGACGCGTGGCCACTAGGCCGGGCCGGGTGGTATCCCCTTCGGAAAACAGGTCGGGACGCAGCGCAAGCGCTTCTCCCAGACGCTTGAGATGCCGCTGCATGTCTTCCAGCAATTCGGCATCACCCTCCGGATCCCATTGCAGGCCGAAGGCAAGCTCCTCTTTGTCGAGCCGGATAAGGGTCTCGGCATCGACACGGTAGGGGTCCGTCATCTCGGCAGAAAAAGAGCCGGCGGCGAACATGTGAAAAGCGGCGAGAGCCGATGCCTGCCTGCCCGTCGCAACGGTCCCCGTCATCCGGTCTTCGAATGTCCAGTCTTGCGGATGCCGGGTCTTCATGAAAGCGCCGAGCACCGCAAGATCCGTTGCTGCCGCCAGCATGTCTTCGGCGGTTTCAAAATTGCGGGCACTTGCCATCGCGCCCCAGCGGTCGATACCACCGGTTTCGAAGTCCCGCCAGATGCCATAGGGCGGGATCTGGAAATCGGGATAGGTCTTCCGGGTGGTCTCCAGAACCGTGACCAGCGCGTCCGCCAGCTTCGCTAGATCGACCCGCACATGGGCAAGCGTGCCTGCCTGCGCCAGATCGAGAAACCGGTGCGCCTGGCGCCGCACTTCGCTCGGCTGGAAAAAGGTCAAAGGTGAGACAGAAGAATTCATCAAAAACATTCCGGAAAGCGGGAGACGGGCAGCGTCGCTGCGGGCAGCACCTTGAAAAGACATGTTTGGTGTGGCTTTCCACCATAAACTTGTCAAACGGGTTCGTCATTGATCATCATTCAGCTGTATGAAACCCCGCACCGACAATCGCCCCAACTGGAAATTTCATGTCCTCCGTCGTTTCGATCGCCGCCCTTCTCGCCGGATCAGGCCTGCTTTTGCTGGCAGGCGGCCTGCATGGCCTGCTGTTGCCGCTGGCCGGTCTGGCGCAAGGATTTTCCGATGCCTCGCTGGGCCTTCTGGGAGCCGGATGGGCGCTCGGTTTCATGAGCGGCTGTCTCGCCGTTCCGGTTATCGTCAAGCGGGTCGGGCATGTGCGGTCCTTCGGGGCGCTGGCCTCACTTGCGGCGATCACTGTTCTGCTGAACCTGCTGTTCATCGATGCCGCCGTCTGGATCGTGCTGAGAGCGATTTCCGGGTTCTGCTTTTCCGGCGCGGCGATGATCGTGGAAAGCTGGCTCAACGAGCGGTCCACATCCGAAACCCGGGGACGGATCTTCGGCCTTTACACGATGATCAATCTGGCGGCGACAACCGCCGGCCAGATGCTGCTCACGCTCGGGTCCGCGAGCGGCTATTTCTTCTTCGTTCTCGGTTCCATTATCTATTCCCTGTCGCTGTTGCCGACAGCGCTCTCGACAGCCGCTTCCCCGCAGCCGTTGACGCAGGCGAAACTCGATCCCAAACAGCTGTGGCGCAACTCGCCGATCGCGGTGGTCGCTGTTTTCATGGTCGGTGTTTCCAACGGCTCCTTCGGTACGCTCGGCGCCGTCTACGGCCGGCATATCGGACTCGATATCCCTGAAATCGCCATCATGATGAGCCTTGCGCTTCTGGCGGGCGCCATGGTGCAGATCCCGGTCGGCATGCTGTCGGACCGGCTGGACCGGCGGCTTGTGCTCGTCGGCCTCGCGGTCGCCGCCATGTCGTTCGGCTCCAGCCTGTCGCTGATCGGCGGCAACGATTCGGTGATCACGATCCTGCTGATCGCGGCCTTCGGCGGCATCATCTATTCCATGTATCCGGTGATCGTCGCCCATGCCAGCGACCACGCGGAACCGGGAGACTTCCTGCGCATCAGCGGCGGGTTGCTGCTGATCTTCGGAACGGGCACGATGGTCGGACCGCTGATGGCGTCCGGCCTGATGACCTTCACCTATCCGGGCGCCCTCTTCCAGGTAACCGCCGCGGCCCATCTTTCCATGATGCTGTTTGCCATCTGGCGCATAAGCCAGCGCGCGCCGGTCAAGACGGAAGACAAATCGGACTTCCTGCCTGTCCTGACGACTGCCCAGACAACAACGCCGGAAACGGTCGTGCTCGACCCGAGAACGGAAGTGGACGAGACGGGCGGGGATATCTGAGGGGCTCTCTCTTCCTCTTCAATGCGACCCAGCCACCCTTGCCCGGAAGGGCCAGGGCGTCTTCGGGACCTATCCCTCAACCGGCTTCTGCACCGCGCTGTCCAGCCGGACCAGCAGGCGGTTTCGCGTCGGCTCGTCGCAAAATGCCGCCTCGATGGCCGTGCGAGTGACCTCCATCTGGTCGTCGAACGTCCAGCCGAATGTTTCGGAGACGGAGGAATATTCCTTGCCGAGCGTGGTGCCGAAGAACGGCGGATCGTCGGAGTTGAGGGTCACCTTCACGCCTTGCCGGCGCAGCATGTTCACCGGATGGAAGCGCAGATGGGTATAGACGCCCAGCGACACATTGGAGCCGGGACAGACCTCCAGCACGATCTCCTCGTCGGCCAACCGCTTGACGAGTTCCTTGTCCTCGATGGCACGCACGCCGTGCCCGATACGCTTGACGCGCAGGAATTCCAGCGCTGCGGTGACGCTGTCCGGACCGCCGAATTCGCCGGCATGGGCCGTCGTGCCGAGCCCGGCTTCCGCCGCCATGCGGAAGGCCTTGGAAAAGTTGGCGGGATGGCCCGAGCGCTCGTCGCCTGCAAGACCGAAACCGGTCACCAGGGGATTGGGATTGGCAATCACCTCCTTGATGACGCGTTCCACCGCCGCGGACCCGAAATGACGCACTCCGACCGCGATCATCCGGCCTTCGATGGCGGTATCGTTCTTGGCCCGCTCGATCCCGGCGGACAAGCCTTCGACATAGGAGCGGTAGGAGAGACCCGTCGCCTGGGCATGATCGGGAGAAATGAAGATTTCGCCGTAGATGGCGCCCTCGGCGGCCAGCATGCGGAAATAGGTTTCCGCCAGGATGGCATAGTCGGCGGGGGTCCTGAACACGGCGCTTGCCGTGTCATAGGCCTTCAGAAATGTGGTGAAGTCGGACCAGACATACTTGCCGTTGCCATCCAGCACTTTCGACACGTCCATGCCATGCTTGTCCGCCAGCCGCTTGACCAGGCTCGGCGGAGCCGCGCCCTCAATGTGGCAGTGCAGTTCGGCTTTCGGAACCGTGATGGGATCGCTCATGTGCGGCGGGTCCTCGATCGTGAATGAATGGCAGGTGTGCCGTTCCCGGTGTGGCGAGCCACACCCTTTGGAAAGTACCGGCTCAGTGCCCTATTGTGCCTGAGTCCCCGAGCTAAAGAAAACTCTCACCGTGGAGGCCCCGGGCTATGCCCAGATGATCGGCGACGCTCTCGCCGATATCGGCAAAGGTTTTCCGTCCGCCGACGGATCTGCCAGCGATACCGGGGCCTGTCGCGATGACAGGGACATGCTCGCGCGTGTGATCGGTGCCCTTCCACGTCGGATCGCAGCCATGATCGGCCGTCAGGATCAGCAGGTCTCCCTCCCGCAAACCGGCAAGCAGTTCGGGCAGCTGACGATCGAAGTGTTCCAGGGCGGCGGCATAGCCCGGAACGTCCCGGCGGTGACCGTAAAGCGAATCGAAATCGATGAAATTGGCGAAGACCAGATCGCCGTCCCCGGCCTGCTGCATGGCTTCGAGGGTCTTTTCGAAAAGCGCGTCGTTGCCGGCGCCTTTGAGAACCTTCGAAACCCCCTGATGGGCGAAGATGTCGGAGATCTTGCCGACGCCGTAGACAGTGCGGCCGGCCTGGGTCAGCCGGTCAAGCAGTGTCGGCTCCGGCGGCAGCACCGAATAGTCCCGCCGGTTGGGCGTACGGACGAAGGTTGCGGCCGTTTCCCCGGTGAACGGCCGGGCGATGACGCGGCCGATATTATAGGGATCGGCGAATTCGCGGGTGATCTCACAAAGATCATACAGCCGTTCCAGGCCGAAGTGCTCTTCGTGGGCGGCAATCTGTATGACCGAGTCCGCTGACGTATAGAAGATCGGTTTGCCCGACCTGAGATGCTCCTCGCCGAGCTCGGCGATGATCTCCGTACCGGACGCGTGCTTGTCACCGAGGATGCCGTCCAGTCCCGCCTTGTCCTTGATCCTATCGATCAGTTCACTCGGAAAGGTCGGGATCGTCTTGGGGAAATAACCCCAGTCGAAGCGGACGGGCACACCGGCGATTTCCCAGTGGCCGGACGGCGTGTCCTTGCCGTTGGACACTTCCGCCGCATAGCCCCAGAGCCCTTGCGGGTCGCCTGCGAAGTCCAGACCCGGCACGTCCCTGCCGGTCGACAGCTTGCTGGCCGCACCAAGACCGAGCCGGTCCATGTTGGGAACCGACAAGGGGCCGCTGCGCAACCCCTCCCGATCCGCCAGGCCGGACGCGCATTTCTCGGCGATATGGCCCAGAGTATCGGACCCGGCATCGCCAAAGGCGTCCGCATCCTCCGCGCCGCCAATGCCGAAACTGTCCAGCACGCACAGGATTGCACGGGGCATGGGCATCTCCTCAAATTTTTTCTAATCCCGGCTTCATGCCGGATGGGCACCGGGACCTGCGGTCCCGGCACAAGTTCGTAGCTTACGGTGCGATGCGGCCGGCGACGATGGGCCGGTCGACGACATCTGCCGCCGAGCCAAGGGTGTAGGCCCGGCGCAGAGCGCTCGCCGCCGCTTCCGCGTCTTCCTCGGATCTTGCATGAACGATCGCCAGTGGCGCATCCGCGTCAACCGTGTTGCCGACACCGGCCAGACTGGTCAGTCCGACAGCCGGATCGATCACATCCGAAGCGGCCTTGCGGCCGCCGCCCAGCGCGACCACGGCCACGCCGACCGCCCGGGCATCCACACCCGTGACCACGCCGTCGTGATCGGCATAGACAGGCGCTTCGACAGGGGCCTTTGCGAGGTAGAGTTCGGCTTTTTCCATGAAGTCGGCCGGACCGCCCAGCGCTTCGACCATCTGCGCGAATTTTTCCGCTGCCTTGCCGCTTTGAAACGCTTGGCGCATCATCTCTTCACCAGATTCGGCTGTCGCGGCGATACCGCCGGTGGCGAGCAATTCGCCGCCCTGGGCAACCGTCACGTCCCACAGGCGGTTGTCGATGGCAGTCCCTTTGAGGAAATCCACCGCGTTCTGCATCTCGACCGCGTTGCCGGCAGCGGAGGCCAGCGGTTCGTTCATGTCCGTCAACAGGGCTGTGGTCTTGAGACCGGCGCCGTTGGCCACCTGAACGAGGCTTTCCGCCAGAGCGCGGGCTTCCTCCAGCGTCGCCATGAAGGCGCCTGTGCCCCATTTGACGTCCAGCACCAGGCCCTGCAGGCCTGCCGACAATTTTTTCGACAGGATGGAAGCGGTGATGAGATCAATGCTCTCTACGGTGCCGGTCACGTCACGGATGCCGTAGAAGCGCTTGTCGGCGGGGGCCAGATTGCCCGTCTGGCCGATGACGGCGCAGCCGATCTCCTTGACCACCTTCTTGAACAGCGCGTTGTCCGGCTGGGTCTGGTAACCGGGGATACTGTCGAACTTGTCCAGCGTGCCGCCGGTATGGCCGAGGCCGCGGCCGGAGATCATCGGTACGGCTGCGCCGCAGGCGGCAAGCGCCGGGGCGAGCATCAGGGAGACGTTGTCCCCGACGCCGCCGGTGGAGTGCTTGTCGAGAACCGGCGCGTCGATACCGGACCAGTTCATGACATCGCCGCTGTCGCGCATGGCAAGCGTCAGGGCTACGCGTTCGTCTACGTTCAATCCCTTGAAAAAGACGGCCATGGCCAGGGCCGCTACCTGTCCCTCGGTGACCGATCCGTCGGCCAGCCCCTTGACGAAAAAAGCGATCTCCGCGGCGTCGAGTGTTCCCCCGTCGCGCTTCTTGCGGATCAGTTCCTGCGGCAGCATGCTTGGTATCCTCGTGGCAACATTTTTCAGAAGCCCTGTTTCAGCTTCAATAGCTCTGGCCGGCCGTCGGGTCCTTGCCCTCGATCGTAGCGATCAACGCATCCAGAAGGCCGCTTGCGCCGAAGCGGAATGTGGACGCCGACGCCCAATTGTGACCCATGATCCGGTCCGCGAGCGCCAGATAGGACGCTGCATCCTCACTCGTCCTGATGCCGCCAGCGGGCTTGAACCCGATGACGCGTTCAGCGTTGTCGCGGCGCGCCTCCTCGATGGCGGTCAGCATGATTTCGGCGGCCTCGAGCGTCGCATTGACGGCGACCTTTCCCGTGGAAGTCTTGATGAAATCGGCTCCGGCGGAGATCGCCACATTGGAAGCGGCATGGATCAGCAGCGGATCGCCGATCTCCCCGGTTTCCAGGATCACCTTCAGGATCGCAGGCTCCGGGATCACGGCCTTGACGCGGATGATCTGCTCTTCGGCATATCCCTTCCGCCCCGCCGTGAAGGCCTTGTAATTCATCACCAGGTCAATCTCGTCGGCGCCATCGTCCAGCGCCTGTTTCGTCTGGGCGACAATGGTATTGGTGTCGTCATCACCTGCCGGAAAATTCACGACGGTGGCGACCTTGACGCCGGTTCCCTTCAGCTCCTGTGCTGCCTGCGCGACGAAACGCGGCCAGACGCAGACGGCGGCGACCGACCCGTGATCCGTCACGGTGCGGACGCTCAGCGCGGTGATATCGGCGGCGGTGCAATCCTCGTTGAGGTTGGTCAGATCGATCAGCCCGAGGGCGCGTTTTGCGTTTTCGACCGTGTCACTCATTCCCCGACCTCCTTCACGAATGCCCTTACCAGCTCTTTCATGCGCTCCATGCCCTGCAGCGCGACGGATTTGGTCTCGTCGTGGGAAAGCGCATGGGTCTGCATGCCTGCCCCGTAGTTGGTGACGATCGACATGGCCGCAACCCTGAGACCCATGAACCGGGCCATGATGACTTCCGGAACGGTGGACATGCCGACAGCATCCGCACCCAGCAGCTTCGCCATGCGAATTTCCGCCGGCGTTTCGAAGGAAGGGCCCGAGAACCACATGTAGACACCTTCGGCAATCGGATCGCCGGTTTCCGCCGCAGCCTTCTTCATGGCTTCCCGCAGCTCGGGATCATAAGCAGCGCTCATGTCCAGAAAGCGTTTCTCGTTCTCCTCGCCGATCAGCGGGTTCTTGCCGGACCAGTTGATGTGATCGCGGATCAGCATCGGCGAGCCCGGCGCCACCTCTTCGCGCAGGGAGCCGGCCGCGTTGGTCGCCAGAAGAATCTCGCAGCCGAGCTCCTTCAGGGTCTCGACGGGCGTGCGCATGACCGACGGGTCGCCAGTTTCATAATAATGGGCACGGCCGGACAGGATCACCACGGGAACACCGGCCAGCGTGCCGGCCACAAGTTCACTGGAATGGGAGGTTACGGTGGAGACCGGGAATTCGGTCAGATGGGTATAAGGAATGCGGACCGCATCCTCGACCTCCTCGGCCAGCGCGCCGAGGCCTGAGCCGAGTATCATGCCGATCTTGTAGGAACCTTTGCGGGCGGCGCGGACGATTTCCGCGCATTCATGGCCATAACCGCTCATCGAGGGTCAGTCCTTCCTGTTATTTGTCGTGTAATCCAGTTCGAACGCTGCCGGCAGCAGTTCGTCCATGGTGAAGCTGCGGCGGATACCGTTCAAGTCCGCAACATGGACGATCAGATCGTCCGTGGCGAATTCCTTAAGCCGCTGGCGGCACATGCCGCAGGGCGTGCACAGGGCCGCATCGCCGATGACAACGGCTTCCGCGATCTCGCGATAGCCGGCCGCGATCATGGCGCCGACCGCCCCGCCCTCGGCGCAGACGCTGACCGGGTAAGACGCGTTCTCGACATTGCAGCCGGTGAAGACGCTGCCATCCGGAGTGCGCAGAGCAGCGCCGACCAGGAAGTTTGAATAAGGCGCATAGGCCTTTTCGCGCACCGCCCGGGCCGCTTCGAAGAGCTTGTCCAGATCGCTCATGACCGTTCCTTCAGATACGGAATTCCGGCGGCTTTCGGCGGCACCGCCTTGCCGATGAAGCCGGCAAGCAGGATGACCGTCAGGATATAGGGCAGCGCCTGGAAGAACTGAACCGGGATCTCGCCGATGCCGGGGACCTCCTGGCCCTGCATGCGGATGGCCACCGCGTCGAGGAAGCCGAAGAGCAGGCAGGCGAACATCGCGCTGGCTGGCCGCCACTTGGCAAAGATGAGCGCCGCCAGCGCAATGAAGCCCTTGCCCGCCGTCATGTTGACGCCGAAGCCAGCCCCTTGCGCGATCGACAGATAGGCCCCCGCGAAGCCGCAGAGAATGCCGCAGGCGATCACCGCACGGTACCGCAGCCAGGCGACCGAGATCCCCGCTGTGTCGACGGCTGCCGGATTTTCGCCAACGGCACGCAGCCGCAGACCGAAGCGGGTCCGGAACAGCACCCACCATGTCAGCGGAACGGCAATGAACCCGGCATAGACGAGGATATTGTGCCCGGACAGAAGCTCGCTGTAGAGCGGCCCGATCACCGGTACGTCGCGTAATTGTTCGGCATATGGCCAGACGATATCCCTGAACCGGCCCCCCTCGGGCAGGGCCGGAGTTCGTCCCCCCTGGCGGAACCATGTCTGGCCGAGCAGCGCCGTGAGGCCGGCCGCCAGAAAGTTGATGGCCACGCCGGATACGATCTGGTTGCCGCGATTGCTGATCGAGGCGAAGCCATGCAGCAGGCCCAGCGCAACGGACACGCCGATGCCGGCCAACAGGCCAAGCCAGGCGTTTGCCGTGACATAGGCGACGGCTCCGGCACCAAAGGCGGCCCCGAGCATCTTGCCTTCCAGGCCGATATCGACAACGCCCGAGCGCTCGGAATAAAGCCCGGCAAGACAGGCCAGCAGCAGCGGCGTCGACAGGCGGACGGTGGAATCGAGGATAAGGATGAGGGTCTCGAACATGATTACGCCTCCTCCGCCGCATGCGCCTGTGAAGGCATGAACAACGCGGTGATGGCCGGCCGGAACATGTGTTCAAGCGCGCCGGCAAACAGGATGACCAGGCCCTGGATGACAATGATCATGTCGCGGGTGATGTTCGGCATTTCGAAGGACAGCTCCGCGCCCCCCTGGTAGAGCATGCCGAACAGGATCGCCGCCAGAACGATACCGACCGGATGCGCTCGTCCCATCAGGGCCACCGCGATGCCGACAAAGCCGTAGCCGGCGACAAAATCGATCAACAGGCGGTGCTGCGATCCCATGATCTCGTTGATCGCCATCATGCCCGCAAGCCCGCCGGAAATCAGCATGGTGATGACGATGGTGCGCACGGGTGAAATACCGGCATAGACGGCCGCCGTCGCGTTGGCGCCGAAGGAGCGGATTTCAAAGCCGAGCTTCGTCCGCCAGATCAGCAGCCAGATCAGGACGCAGGCTGCGAGTGCGACGAACAGGGACAGGTTCACCGGAGCATAGCCGAAGCCGAAGGAAGGAAAGACGTCGTTCAGGAACGGCAACCGGCCGCCCGCCTCGAACGTTCGTGTTTCCGGCTGCATGGAGCCCGGTTTCTTCAGCGCGCTGTTGAGCAGATAGACCATCAGCGACGAGGCGATGAAGTTGAACATGATTGTGGTGATGACCACATGGCTGCCGCGTGTCGCCTGCAGCCAGGCGGGGATGAACGCCCAGGCGGCCCCCATCAGCGCCGAGCCGATGATCGCGAAAGGCAGCGTCACGTACCATGGCACGATGTGGTCGAGGGCAAGACAGGCGAAGGTGACCCCGAGCCCGCCGATATAGGCCTGGCCCTCGCCGCCGATGTTGAACAGCCCGGCATGGAAGGCAACGGCGACGGCAAGCCCGGTAAAGATGAAGTTGGTGGCGTAAAACAGCGTGAAGCCGATGCCTTCGCCATAGCCCAGCGAACCCCAGATCAGGATCCGCACCGCTTCCAGCGGGTTTTCTCCGATCAGGACGACCACAAGGCCGGACACCAGAAAGGCTGCCGCCAGATTGACGAACGGGATCAGGCCGTAATCGACCCAGCGCGGGAGCTGACCGGCACTCATCGGGCGCTTCCTTCTACAGACATTTTCGCTTGGTCCTCAACACCCGCCATGAGCAGGCCGAGTTCGCCTTCGTCCGCGTTGGCGCCGCGCTCGCCGACGATCCTGCCGTCAAACATCACCAGTATCCGGTCCGCAAGCGCGCGGATTTCATCGAGCTCCACCGAGACCAGCAGGATACCCTTGCCGGCATCGCGCAATTCCACCAGGCGGCTGTGAATGAACTCGATAGCACCGATATCGACACCGCGAGTCGGCTGGCCGACCAGCAGCACGTCCGGGTCCCGTTCGATTTCACGCGCCAGCACGATCTTCTGCTGATTGCCCCCGGAAAAACTGGCGGTCTTGAGCATCGGATTGGGGGGACGAATGTCGTATTTTTCGATCTCGGCGACCGCGTTTTCCTTGATGGCGGCAATATTCATCAAAAGACCGCTGGAATAGGCAGGATCGCGGTGATAGCCGAGAATGGAATTCTCGTATTCGGCAAAACTGTTGATCAGACCCATGCGGTGACGGTCTTCCGGGACGTGCCCCATGCTTTTTGCCCGCATGTCCGCCGCGTCCAGAGTGCTGGTGCCCAGATCGATTGTTTCACCGTTGATCCTGAGCGTGCCACCGGTCGCCCGGCGAATGCCGGCGAGCGTTTCCAGCAGCTCCGACTGACCGTTGCCCGAGACACCGGCTATGCCGACAATCTCGCCGGCGCGGACGGAAAAGCTTACGTCCTTGACCACCTGAACACCGCGTTGGTCGGTCACGGACAGGTTCTCGACCTGCATGACCGGCTCCGCGGCCACGGCCGGTTTCTTGTCGACCCGCAGAAGCACGCTGCGGCCAACCATCAGCTCGGCTAGTTCTTCCATGGAGGTGTTGCGGGTTTCACGGGTCGCCACCATTTCACCGCGGCGCATGACGGAGACGCTGTCGGTCGCGGCCATGATTTCGCGCAGCTTGTGCGTGATCAGCAAGATGGTCTTGCCTTCGTTCTTCAGGACCTCGAGAATCTTGAACAGGTGATCGGCTTCCGGCGGGGTCAGAACTCCGGTCGGCTCATCGAGGATCAGGACCTCGGCGCTGCGGTACAGTGCTTTCAGGATTTCCACCCGCTGCTGAAGGCCGACAGGCAAGTCCTGAATGAGCGCGTCCGGATCGACGCGCAGTTCATATTCCTCTTCCAGGCGCTTCAGCTCGATGCGCGCCCTGTCGAGGCCTCCGGCCAGCATGGCGCTGTCTTCCGCGCCCAGAACAATGTTTTCCAGAACGGAGAAATTGTCGACCAGCATGAAGTGCTGATGCACCATGCCGATGCCCATGCCGATGGCCGCCTTGGAATCGGCAATCGTGACCTTCTTGCCGTTGACAAGAATGTCGCCGTCATCGGCGTGGTAAAACCCGTAGAGGATCGACATGAGCGTGGACTTGCCCGCGCCGTTCTCTCCGATGATCCCGTGAATGGACCCCTTCTTCACCACAAGGTCGATGTCCTTGTTGGCATGGACCGGACCAAAGCTCTTGTTGATCCCGCGCAGTTCGATTGCCGGCGTTTCGTTCATGCCTTCCCCCAGGCCCGACGGATTTTCTTTGTCATTGTTTCGCCCCTTCGGATCTTACCGGTCTGCAGCGTGACGCGCGTTGCCTAAAAAGGACATGCCCCTTCGGAGACGACGTCATGCACCTTGACGGATCCGTCGGAAATACCCGCGACCGCCGCCTCCACAGCCGCTTCCATCTCCGGCGTGATGAGGTCCCTGTTGTTGTCGTCCAGCACCCAATCCATACCACCATCGGCCACGCCCAGCACCCGGATACCAGGGGTGAAGGTTCCATTGCGGGCCGCGAGGAAGCTGTCATAGACCGCAGTGTCGATACGCTTGCGAATGGAGGTCAGCACTTTGCCGGGATGCAGGCCGTTCTGGTTGCTGTCGGTCCCGATGCCGAGAATTCCGGCATCGGCCGCCTTTTGCAGGACACCGATACCCGTGCCGCCAGCGGCCTGGATGATGACGTCGGCCCCTCGCCGTATCTGCACGGTCGCCAGTTCGCCGCCGCGGATCGGATCGGCGAAGGCAGCCGGTGTGTCGCCGGTCATGTTGAAGAGCACCCTGACGTCCGGATTGACGTCCAGCGCGCCCTGCTTGTAACCGCACAAAAAGCGCCGGATGATCGGGATGTCCATACCGCCGACAAAACCGATGGTGCCGCTTTTGGAGGCCATGGCCGCGAGCAGGCCGGCGAGATAAGCGCCTTCCTGCTCCTGGAAAACGTAGGAGCGAACATTCGGCTCGTCGACGACCATGTCGACGATGGTAAAATCCGTCTCCGGAAAATTCGGGGCCGTCTGGGTAAGGGCGTTGGCCTGATTGAAGCCGATGACGACGACCGGCTCAAAACCGCGACTGGCAAAATTCCGTAACGCCTGCAGGCTCTGGGCATCGCGCTCCAGCTCGAACTCGCGGACCGGGCTGCCGGTCTCGTCCTGAAACCGCTTCACACCGGTATAGGCGCTTTCGTTGAAGGAGCCATCGAACTTGCCGCCGACGGAATAGACGATCGCTGGTTCGGCAAAGGCTGTGGCCGCGGCGAGCACGGTGGCGATCGCCGTAGAGAAGACGACAGACGTGAATCGGATCATTCGGTCCCCCTCAACCTGCCCGGCGGCAGACATTCCCCGTGTCTTCCGCATCCGGATGAACACGGACAGGATATTTTTGAAACTTCGAGATCGATCGGCCTGCCTTCACGCGATTGTCCGTGAAGGCAGGCCGGTTCTTATGTGCGGATCTGAGCTTGCCTCAGACCGGGCAGGCCTGATCGGCCATGTAGTCATGCACTTCGATTTCGCCGGAGATGATCTTCTGGGTCGCTTCTTCGACAGCAGCCTTCATCTCGTCGGAAACGAGAGGAGCATTGTTGTCGTCCAGAGCCCAGTCGACACCGCCCTCTTTCAATCCGAGAACCTCGAAGCCGGACGTCCACGCGTCGTTCTGCGCGTCTTCAAATGCCTGATAGACGGCGATATCGACGCGTTTCAGCATGGAGGTCAGAACGGAACCGGGATGCAGGCCGTTCTGGTTGCTGTCAACGCCAATGCCAAGCTTGCCACTGTCGGCAGCCGCCTGCAGCACGCCAATTCCGGTGCCACCGGCCGCGTGGTAGACGACGTCCGCGCCACGGTCGAACTGGGACTTGGCCAGTTCGCCACCCTTCACAGGGTCGTTCCAGGCAGCGCCCGTGGTCCCGGTCATGTTTTCGAAGACTTCAGCGTCGGGATTCACGGCCAGCACGCCCTGCTTGTAACCGCAGGAGAATTTGCTGATCAGCGGAATGTCCATGCCGCCGACGAAACCGACCTTGCCGGTCTTGGAGGACATCGCCGCCATCATGCCGACGATATAGGAGCCTTCGTGTTCCTTGAAGAGAATGGACCGCACGTTCGGCAGGTCGACGACCATGTCGACGATGGCGAACTGGGTGTCCGGAAATTCCTTGGCGACCTTTTCCACCGCGTTGGCCTGGGAGAAGCCGATGGCAACGATCGGGTTCATGCCGCGCTTGGCGAAGTTGCGCAGCGCCTGTTCACGCTGGCTGTCGTTCTGGATTTCGAAATCCCGGTATTCGACGCCGTTGTCTTCCTTGAACTTTTCAGCGCCGTTATACGCACCTTCGTTGAACGACTTGTCGAAACGGCCGCCCAGATCGTAGAGAACGGCCGGCTGGATATCCGCCGCTGCCGCGCTCATGGCCGACAAGGCCAGTCCGGCAAGCGCCGTGCCGATGGTTAGAAACTTTTTCACGTGTATGTCCTCCGACATGCGGGGGCCTGCCTTCGGCCGACCCGTTTCCCCTCGTGGCCCAGCCGCGTCATGCGGACTGTGCCAGTTGCAATCCGGCCCGTGTGCTCAGAGCCCTCGCGAGGGTCTCGTCGGTCACCAGGTCGGTAATGACACCGGTGCGCAGGGCTGCAAGTGTGGCATCCACCTTGCTTTCCCCGCCCACCAGCGCAATCACGCGGCTGCCACGCACTTCGTCGAAGTGCAGCCCGACGGCACAATCGCCGAGCGTATCGGGCGCCAGTTTTCCGTCAAGCGTCAAGAACCGGCCCATCAAATCACAGACGGCGCCGACTGACAGCAATTCTTCCTGTTCCTGCTTCGAAATCATCCCACGCCGCACCAGGTGGCCTTCGTTCTCCACCGAACCGATACCAACGAGGAAGGCATCGGATTCACCAGCGCGCGCCATGAGATCCTGCACGCTGCGCTGGGTCAGGAACATCGCCTTCTCGTGGCGGTTTTCGGCAAAATACGGCACTGGCAGGTAATAACCGACCCCGCCGGTGCGTTCCTGCATCTTCTGGATGATATCATAGGGGTTGGCGGCAAGTGTCCGCGTCAGCGACCCGCAGATCGACATGATCTCCAGATCCGGGCGGGCGATTTTCGGCAGCGCCTCGACGGTGGCCGTGAGCGTGCGCCCCATGCCGACCCCAAGCCGGGTGAGGTTCGATCCACTCAGGAGAGCCGCAAGGAACTGCGCCCCGGAAGCGGCAACCGCCCGCACAGCACTGTCATCGTCGCCGCCGCCGAGATCCGGAGCGACGATGCAATTCGTCAGGTGGAAGTGACCGGTGAGTTCATTTTCCAGATTGAGGCATTCCATCGGCCGCCCATCGACCTGGAACTTCACGTATCCGGCTTTCTGGGCATGAGCGATCAGGCGATGGACCTTTGCCGGCGACACCCCGAGCTGAGAGGCGATCTCTCCCTGCGTCCGGCCACCCACGAAGGAAAGCCAGGCCGCCCGGATGGCCATATGCGATGTCCAGTCGTCGTCGCGCACCTGCATTCCGCCTCGACACCTTCCCCTGAAAACAGCCCGCATGACCGGAAACACGTCCGAATTCCGATCACCGCCGCTCACGCCTTGCTTCGTTTCGAAGCTTTTTTGTTTTTGCCAGGCGATTCTCGAATTGCGTCGCCTGAAAATTTCTTCACCAAGTGAGGATTTCTTCAGATCATGACCAGCCGCAACGCCGACGTCAACTGAAAAAGCTGCCGATTTTTCGGACACGTGATGCTTTTTCAGGCAATTTTACGATCTGCACAGCAGATAAGCGAATTCGGCAAATTTTGCCGGACATTTGCCGTGAAACGGCGGAAGGCGGCAATTTCTGCCTGGTAATCCGGCATTTTATCCCTATCTGTGTATAACATGCACTCCGTGCGCATTTGATTTTGCCAGCCAAATTCCATTCCGCTACGTTTGGCATGTAGCTTGCTAAGTAAATTACCAGGCTCAACATAGGCATTCGACGTGCCTACGTAAGAATCACAAGGAACGAAAAGCAAAGAAATACAAAAACAAAATAGTCCGGGGAGACGTAACCACCCAGCCGCAAGGCTGACGTAAGGAGAAAAACAATGCGTCTCGGCATTCCAAAACTGTGTGCACCAGCGTTTACGAAATTACTGTTTCTTTTCTGTGCGGTCTTTATGCTCACCGCACCTTCAGTCGCGCGGGATTACCGTTCGGCTCTGATTGCCTCATCGCAATTTGTGTATGATCCGGCCAGCGAAGTGGACGTGGAACTCGTTCTGGCCGTCGACATTTCCCAGTCCATGGATACCGAAGAACAGGAAGTCCAACGCGCCGGCTACGTCGCCGCCCTGACCTCCCGGGAGTTCCTCGACGCCATTCAGGTCGGTCCGATCGGCCGTGTGGCGGTGACCTATATGGAATGGGGCGGGGTCGATGAGCATTTCATCGTTGCCGACTGGACCGTCATCCGGGATGCGGGCTCGGCCTCTCATTTTGCATCCAAGATCGCCGAAGCCCCCCTGCGGCAGGTCCAGCGCACATCTATCGCCTCCGCACTCGAGAAATCCGTTCAGCTGGTTCAGAACAACCAGTATACGGGCCTTCGCCAGGTCATCGACATTTCCGGCGACGGCCCGAACAACCAGGGTGGTTCGGTGACGGAAATGCGCGACCGGATGGTGGCTGCGGGCGTAACCATCAACGGGCTGCCGCTGATGATGAAGTCCAACAAGAACACCTGGCAGGCCATGCTCAATCTCGACCACTATTACGAGGATTGCGTGATCGGTGGCCCGGGGTCCTTCGCCATTCCGGTGCGCTCTCAGGAGGGCTTTGCCGACGCGATCCGCATGAAGCTGGTGATGGAGATTGCCGGGCTGACGCTGCCTCAACACGGAGCCCAGGTGCACAAGGTTGCCGGCCGCGAACCGATCCGCTGCAACCTGTTCGACTGAGAGCTGCTTCTTCTCCTTAAGCTTCCCGCCGCGTTCCTTGCCGGAGCGCGGCGTTTTTGCATTGCGGCTCGAGACACTTCCACTGCCGCTTTCGATGGTCCGGGTCTTTTCCTTCTGCAATATACGTATAAGTTCCCATCTTCCTTTGCCTAAAGCGCTTTGAGCGGCTAAATACATCCGGCCGCCGTTGTTTTCGCAGATAGAGGATCGTCGATGCCCTCCAAGCCTACGCTCGCGCTCATCGCGCATGATGCCAAAAAGGATGCCATGGTTGAATTTGCCCGGCGGCACCTCGACAAGCTGGAGGATTTCAACCTCGTGGGGACCGGGACGACCGGTGGACGCATACAGGAAGCCTGCCCCGGTCTGGAGATTACCCGGCTGAAGAGCGGCCCTCTGGGCGGCGACCAGCAGATCGGCGCCATGATCGCCGAAGGCAAGCTGCAGGGGCTGCTGTTTTTCGTCGATCCGCTTTCACCGATGCCGCATGATGTCGATGTGAAAGCCCTGATGCGGCTGGCGCTTGTCTACGACCTGCCGATGGCGCTTAATCCGTCAACGGCGGACATTCTGCTGCGTTCAGCCCGTCTGACCGGCCTCAAGACAAGCTCCCAGACCCCGGAAGTGAGTGCCTTCGCATCATGAATCTTCAGGCACCCAAAAACTCCTTTGCCTATCCTGTTCTTGTGGCCGACATCGGTGGCACCAACGCCCGGTTTGCACTGGTCGACGGGCCGGACGCCCCGACCCGCATGTGCGGAAAGACGGCGACCGCCGGTCATCCGGACATTTCATCGGCGATCCGCAACGCGGTCCTGCCGGGGACGAATTTCACACCCAGAACCGCGATCATTGCCGTGGCCGGACCGGTGACCGGCGATGTCATCCCGCTGACCAACGCCGCGTGGGTGATCGAACCCCTGAAGATGATAGCCGACCTCGGCCTGCAGCAAGTCGTTGTTCTGAATGACTTCGAAGCCCAGGCGCTGGCGCTTCCGGCCTACAGCGGCGGCGATGTCGAGCAGATCGGACCGGGTGAAATCCGCGATGCCACCGCGAAATTCGTGCTTGGCCCGGGCACGGGACTCGGTGCAGCCGCGATGATCCACGCTGCCGACACCTGGATTCCCGTTCCCGGAGAAGGCGGGCATGTCGAGCTCGGCCCGGTGACGCCGGAGGATTTCGAGATCTGGCCGCATATCGAAAGGGTCGGCGGCCGTCTCGGGGCCGAGCAGATCCTGAGCGGAACGGGTCTGCCGCGCCTGGCACGGGCGGTTGCCCTGCATATGCGCAACGAGCGCGCTTTCGAAACGCCGTCCAGTATCACTGCCGCCGCGAAGGACAACGACCCCGTCGCGGTCAAGACCCTGGAAGTGTTCGTGCGCTGCCTCGGCCGGGTCGCCGGAGATCTGGCGCTCACCGTGCTCGCACGGGGCGGGGTCTATCTGACCGGCGGCATCACGCCCCGGATCACCCGCTTCCTGACCGACGGCGGGTTTCGCGCCGCCTTCGAGGCAAAAGCGCCGCACGAGGCGCTGATGGCCAAGATCCCGACCTTCATCGTTCGTCACCCGAACCCGGCGCTGGAAGGTCTGGTGGCCTTCGCCAAGACCCCGGACGCCTTTGCCGTCGACATGCAGGGCCGGCATTGGAAGAGTGCTGCTTCGCAGACCTGATGCAATGGTGAGCGTTCCCGCCTTCGCCGCCCCCCTGCCGATTGACGGCGTCCTTGAGGCCCTTCTCGACACGCTGGACAGAAGCGCCAACGCGGTTCTGGTGGCCGAACCCGGCGCCGGCAAGACCACGCGTGTTCCGCTCGCGCTTCTGGGTGCGCCCTGGCGGCAGGACGGCAAGATCCTCGTGCTGGAACCAAGGCGCCTCGCCGCCCGGGCCGCTGCCCGGCGCATGGCAGGAGAACTGGGTGAGCGTGTCGGCGAAACCGTTGGCTACCGGGTGCGCATGGAAAACAAAGTCAGCGCCCGCACCCGGATCGAGGTGATCACCGAAGGTGTCTTCACCCGTCTCATCCTGAACGACCCGGAGCTGACCGGTGTTGCCGCCGTCCTGTTCGACGAATTCCACGAGCGCTCACTCGACGGCGATCTGGGTCTGGCGCTTGCCCTCGACGTACAGTCGGCCCTGCGCGAAGATCTCCGCCTTCTGCCGATGTCGGCAACACTGGACGCGGCGGGAATATCGACCCTCCTGGGCGATGCCCCGGTGATAGAAAGCAAGGGGCGAAGCTTTCCCGTCGAGACCCGCTATCTCGGCCGCACGCCGAACACGCGCATCGAGCCGCAGGTTGCCCGCGCCATCCATCAGTCCATCGACGCTGACAGCGGCTCGCTTCTGGTTTTCCTGCCCGGCCAGGGCGAGATCCGGCGCACTGCAGAACTGCTCGCCGGGAAGGTTCCCGGCGACTGCGTCATCGCCCCCCTTTACGGCGGTCTCGATGCCAGGGCGCAGGACGAGGCGATCCGCCCCGCGCAGCCGGGCACGCGCAAGATCGTTCTTGCCAGCGCCATCGCGCAGACCTCGCTGACCATCGAGGGCGTCCGCGTGGTCATCGACAGCGGGTTGGCGCGCGTGCCGAGATACGAGCCGCAAACCGGCCTGACCCGGCTGGAAACCGTGCGCGTGTCGCGCGCTTCCGCCGCCCAGCGGCGCGGCCGCGCCGGCCGGACGGAAGCCGGTGTCTGCTACAGGCTGTGGGACGAAGCCCAGACCGTTGCCCTGCCGCAATCGGAAACGCCGGAAATCCTGGAAGCCGATCTCACCGGCCTCGTTCTGGATCTGGCCGCCTGGGGCACCGGCGATCCGGACAGTCTTTCCTTCGCCGATCCCCCGCCACGCGCCGCCTGGGCGGAAGCCAAGACGCTGCTGCAGGACCTGCATGCGCTCGACGCCGCGGGACGACTGACCGGGCAAGGCAAGGCGCTCGCGGATCTTCCCCTGCACCCGAGGCTCGCGCATATGGTGCTGGAAGGCGCGAAACAGAACCTCGGTCACACAGCCGCGCTGATCGCCCTGCTTCTCTCGGAACCCGGCCTCGGCGGGCGCGATCCGGACATCCGCGTCCGCCTGCAGGCGCTTCGTCACGACAAGAGCCAACGGGCAAGGGATGGCCGCAGTCTTGCCGAACGCTGGTTGAAACAGGCCCATGGTTCCGGCCGCGAAGTCGATGTCGAAAGCGCCGGCATGCTGCTGGCGCTCGCCTATCCGGATCGTATCGCGCAAGCCCGCGGCCAGACCGGCCGTTTCCGCCTCGCCAACGGCCGAGGGGCCGAGCTTGAGCCTTCGCACGGACTTGCGGCTGAGCCCTTCCTGACCGTGGCCGACATCCAGGGCAAGGCGGCCAGCGGCCGCATCCAGCTTTGCGCCCCGATCACCAGGACCGAGATCGAAGAGCTTTTCGCCCCGGATATCGTCGAAGAGGAAGAGGTTCAGTTCACCGGCGACGGAGCCCTCAAGGCGCGGCGCGTGCGGCGCTACAAGGCCGTCGAGCTTCAGTCCGTGCCGGTCAAGGCTGCCGACCCCGAGGCCATTGCAAGAGCGCTCACCGCGGAAATTCGTCGCCGTGGCGTCGCGAGACTTCCGTGGAACAAGGACCAGGAGCGACTGCGCAGGCGCGTTGCCTACACCCGCGACAACGGCGCGGCCGATCTGCCGGATCTTTCGGACGGGGCGCTGACTGAAAGCCTGGAAACCTGGCTTGAGCCCTTTCTGGCAGGCTGCAGCAGCGTCTCCGCGATCGACGCCGGCCTGCTCGGGACAGCCTTGTCGGCCCTGCTGCCCTATGACGCCACCGCACAGCTCGACGCACTCGCCCCGTCGCATTTCACCGCACCCACGGGAAGCCGGGTGCCGATAGATTATGGTGCGGCGGCCGGTCCGACGCTGTCGATCCGCGTGCAGGAACTCTTCGGCCTCAAGGAACACCCCAGCGTCTGCGGCGGCAGGCTGCCGCTTATCCTGGAACTGCTCTCCCCCGCCCAGCGCCCGATCCAGATCACCCGGGATCTGCCCGGTTTCTGGGCGGGGTCCTGGTCGGACGTGAAGGCGGACATGAAGGGACGCTATCCGAGACACCCCTGGCCGGACGACCCGACCATTGCCGAGGCGACACGGCGAGTGAAACCGCGGGGCAGTTAAGGTTGGAGGCCTGGCTTCTGATACGGCTGCGCCGTTTACCCCCATCCCTAACCCTTTCCCACAAGGGGGAAGGGGCTCAGGCTGAGTTTCTGGCTTTTCCGCATTCTTCAAACCGGCATCCGGAGGGTGACGCAATTTTCCAAAGATCCGCGGAATCACCGGCGCCGGATAGATAGCCGGAACGGAGAAGCCCACTATCCGTCTTACATCCTGTGAAAGGCCTCCCTCATCCATGTTGCAAGCCGCTGCAAGTCCCCCTCTTCCTTGTGGGGAGGGGTCAGGGGTGGGGGGGGGCCAGACAGATCTTCCGGATTACGGCTTCGCCGTTCACCCCCATCCCTAACCCTTCCCCACAAGGGGGAAGGGGATCAGGCCGAGTTTCTGGCTTTTCCGGAGTTTCGAAACTGGTACTCGGGTGACCTGGCATGTTTCCGGCATTTTGAGAGATCGCCGGTATCTATAACGGAGCGGCCCACTATCCGCCTTTCACCCTGTGAAACGGTGAGGTCATCCGCGTCGCAAGCCGCTGCAAGTCCCCTCCCCCTTGTGGGGAGGGGTTAGGGGTGGGGGTCCGGGCGGATCTTCCCGATCACGGCTTCGCAATTTACACTCTTCTCTTAAGTAACAAGAGAAACAGGACGAGAACCGCGCCTTCCGCGTTGTTTCACCTCAATCGTCGGACGCAGCCACCAGGCTGGCGTTGCCGCCGGCGGCGGCCGTGTTGATCGAGACGACCTGTTCGAGGGCAAATCGTGTGAGGTAGGCCGGGCCGCCTGCCTTCGGGCCGGTGCCGGAGAGGCCGGAGCCGCCGAAGGGCTGGGTGCCAACGACTGCGCCGATGGTGTTGCGGTTGACATAGACATTGCCGACGGACAGCCGGTCGACGACCTTCTTGACCGTCGCGTCGATGCGGCTGTGGACACCGAGCGTCAGGCCGTAACCGGTGGCGGCGATCTGATCGAGGACCTTGTCGATGTCCTTCGCCTGGTAGCGCACAACATGCAGGACGGGCCCGAAGACCTCGCGTGTCAGGGCGCCGGAAGTATCCAGCTCGATGATATGCGGAGCTACCCATGAGCCATTGGCGAGTGGTCCCGAAGGCGTCTCGCCGGCATAGCGCAGGGTCTGGCTTTCCCGCATGTCATCGATATGGGCAACAATAGCATCGCGGGCCTCCTCATCGATGACCGGACCGATATCGGTGGACGGCAGGCGCGGGTCATCCAGTTTCAGCTCTTTCGCGGCGCCTTCCAGCATCCGCAGCAGAGGGTCGGCAACGTCTTCCTGAACATAGAGAAGCCGCAGGGCCGAGCAGCGCTGCCCGGCGGAGCGGAAAGCCGACATCATGACATCGTCGCAGACCTGTTCCGGCAAAGCGGTCGCATCGACCAGCATGGCGTTGATGCCGCCGGTTTCGGCGATCAACGGTACGATCGGGCCATTCTTGGCGGCAAGCGTCCGGTTGATCGCCCAGGCGGTTTCCGTCGATCCGGTAAAGGCGACGCCGGCCACGGCGGGATGAGAGGTCAGCGCGGCGCCAATGTCGCCTTCGCCGGGCACCAGCAGGAAGGCATCTTCGGGAATGCCGGCCATATGCATCAGTTTTGCGGTCTCGAAGGCAATCAGCGGCGTCTGCTCGGCGGGCTTGGCCACCACGGCATTGCCGGCGACAAGCGCAGCGCTGACCTGGCCCAGAAAGATCGCCAGCGGGAAATTCCACGGCGAAATGCAGACGAACACACCGCGCCCGCGATGGCGGTAGCGGTTTTCCTCGCCGGTCGGCCCGGGCATCAACTCCCCTTCCCCGAAAAGCTTGCGGGCTTCGCCGGCGTAATAGCGGCAGAAATCGACCGCTTCACGGATCTCCGCAATGCCATCGGTCAGGCATTTGCCGCCCTCCATCGCCAGAATTGCCATCAGCCGGTCGCGGTTTTCCTCCAGAAGGTCGCCGAGCCTGTCCAGCGCGGCGGCACGCTCGTTGACCGGCCGGCGCGACCAGGTCTCGAACCCTTTCAGCGCGACGTCGACGGCCTTTCGCGCGGTCTCCACATCCGCGAAGCGAACCGTGCTGACCTTCGTACTGCCGTCCATCGGCGCAAAGACCGGATGGGCGTCGCCCGATGCGGACAGGCCCGTACCGAGCGGACCGGCTTCGGTAAACGGCGCGGTGAACGCGGCCATGCCCGTCACCAGCGCATTGCGTTCCGCCGAACAGCCGAACTCAAGGCCCTTCGAATTGCGGCGGCTCTCTCCGTAAAGGTCTGCGGGCAGCGGTATCGACCGGTTGATCGCATGATCGCCGTTTTCGAGAATTCTCGCAGGACGTTTCAGCAGATCCCGGACAGGAACCGAGGCGTCGCCCACGATGGTGACGAAAGAGGAGTTGGCACCGTTTTCCAGCAAGCGGCGGACGAGATAGGCAAGCAGGTCCTTGTGCCCACCGACCGGAGCATAGATGCGGCACGGGAACCCGTCACGCTCGCAGACCGACTTGTAGAGGCTTTCGCCCATGCCATGCAGGCGCTGAAATTCGTAGCCTTCCGCGACATTTCCCGATAGCTCGATGATCTGGGCGACGGTCAGGGCATTATGCGTCGCGAACTGCGGATAAAGCACGTCCCGGGCCGCCAGCATGCGCTTCGCACAGCAAAGATAGGCAAGATCGGTCGCCGCCTTGCGGGAGAAGACCGGGTATCCGTCGGCGCCGTTTTCCTGGGCGTGCTTGATTTCCGTATCCCAGTAGGCGCCTTTTACCAGGCGCACCATCATTCTGCGGCCT
The DNA here is from genome assembly GCF_947496995.1 of uncultured Roseibium sp. Lineage (GTDB taxonomy): Bacteria > Pseudomonadota > Alphaproteobacteria > Rhizobiales > Stappiaceae > Roseibium. Next base: position 803,822 of record NZ_CANMFD010000001.1, on the reverse strand, counting down.
GTCTTGCGGGCGGCATCCACCAGCCAGTCGATGACCTCCGGGCTGCGTTTCTGGTAGGCCTGCACCGCCAGACCGAAGCCCTCCCAGTCTTTCGTGACCGGATCGTCAAGCAGGGCTGCGATCACGTCGAGAGAGATTTCGAGACGGTCGGCTTCTTCGGCATCGATGGTGAAGTTGAGATCGCGGTCCCGAGCCATCTGCACCAGCTCGCGCAGCTTCGGCAGCAATTCGTCGCGCACCCGTTCCCCTTGAACCGCCTGGTAGCGTGGGTGAAGGGCCGAGAGTTTAACCGAAATGCCCGGCCGGTCCGGCAGCTGCTTGTCGCCCGCGGCCTTGCCGATCGCCTCGATGGCTTTTGCATAGGACTGGAAATAACGCTCGGCGTCTGCGGCCGTGCGCGCGCCCTCCCCGAGCATGTCGTAGGAGTACCGATACCCCTTGGCTTCCTGGGTCTTGGCACGATCCAGCGCCTTCTGAATGGTTTCGCCAAGCACGAACTGGTGTCCGAGCAGGTGCATCGCCTTGCGGGTCGCCAGGCGCACCGTCGGCATTCCCATGCGCTTGACCAGGCTGGAAAGAACGCTCTGCGGTGTGTCGCCCGGGTGCAGAAGCCGGGAAGTGATCCCCAGCGCCCATGAGGAGGCCGACACCAGCCAGGTATCGGACTTGTGGCCGGAGGACGGATCGTCGAACCGGGCGGCCGCCAGCTTGTCCTCGATCAGCTTGTCTGCAGTCACGGCGTCCGGCACGCGCAGCAGAGCTTCGGCCAGAACCATCATCGCCAGACCTTCGCGCGTCGTCAGACCGAACTCGCGCATGAAGTCTTCCACACCGCCGAGACCAACCTGAACCGCGCGCATGTCCTGAATATAGCCGCGTGCGCGCTGGTCGATCAGTTTTTCCACCACCGGATCGCCCGCCGCCTCCTTCAGCAACGCCTCGATCAGCACCCTGTCATCGGGCGCATAGGCGGCGCGGAACGGCATCAGTTCCGCATTGTCGATCGGCGTCACAGAAGCAGAGGTGGGGGCAGCGGCAGAAATCATGGAAACCTCCAAAACAGCACCATGGGAGACCTGGGCATTACATTCCCCTACAATACCGGATTTCACATGGCGATTTTCCCTATTTTTCACTCATATTGTGAGGTATTATTCGTCCAATCTGTTTTCAATAGAGATTTTCGCCGTGCTTGATCCCGTCGACCGGAAAATTCTGAGAGTTCTGCAGCAGGACGGCCGTATCACCAACACGGACCTTTGCGAGCGGGTGAACCTTTCGGCGACGGCAACGGCGGAGCGGATGAAGCGGCTGGTCCGGGAAGGCTATATCGAGCATTTTTCCGCCAGCCTCGATCCGAAGAAAGTCGAGCGGGGCCTGCTCGTCTTTGTCGAAATCCGGCTGGAGCGGACATCGCCGGAGATCTTCGACGCGTTCAAACACGCCGTCGAGCGCGCTCCGGACATTCTGGAATGCCACATGGTGGCGGGCGGCTTCGACTATCTGGTAAAAAGCCGTGTGAAGGACATGGAGGCCTACCGCGCTTTCCTGTCGGATGTGGTGCTGGCGCTTCCCGGCGTCCGGGAAACCCATACCTATGCGGTCATGGAAGAAATCAAGGACACGCATATCCTGCCAGTGTGACAAGTCAGTGTGACCAGCGAGAGGCTATTTGGAACCGGACAGGAGAAAGCCTGCGGGCGTCCAGCCTATATGCGTTCACAAAGCATTGTCTTGACCGTGTCGTCCCGCCTGCGCAAGGGACAGAGACCGCACAAGGGGGAGAAACAATGTCTCGATTGCTCACTATCGCACTCGGTCTGTTTTTGTTGTCGCAGGCACCGCTTCAAAGTTTTGCGCAGGACGCTGCGCCGTCTCCGGAGTGGCAGGCTACGCTGGACGCTGCCAAAGGCCAGACCGTCTATTTCCATGCCTGGGGCGGCGAACCGCGCATCAATGCCTTCATCGCCTGGGCCGGCCGGGAGGTTGAGCGGGACTTCGGTGTGCGCATCGTTCATGTGAAAGTCAGCGACACTGCAAGCGTGGTGTCGCAGGTATTGACCGAAAAATCGGTCGGCAAGACCTCCGGCGGCGCTGTCGATCTCATCTGGATCAATGGCGAGAACTTCGCCTCCATGAAAGAAAACGGCCTGCTGGCCGCGCCCGGTTGGGCGCAAACCCTGCCCAACTGGCGCTATGTCGATGTCGAGAACAAACCGACCGTGACCATCGACTTCACGGTGCCGACGGATGGCCAGGAAAGTCCCTGGGGAATGGCCAAACTGGTTTTCATGCACGACAGCGCCAGGCTGCCGACACCGCCGGCAACGCTTGCCGAGCTGCTCACTTTCGCGAAAGACAATCCCGGTCGTTTCACCTATCCGCAACCGCCGAATTTCCATGGAACGACTTTCCTGAAACAGGTTCTGGTCGATACGATCCAGGACCCGGACCTTTTGTCGAAACCGGTCAGTGACGCGGATTTCGACACCGCCACCGCGCCACTGTTTGCCTATCTGGACGCATTGAACCCGGTGCTCTGGCGTCAGGGGCAAACGTTTCCGCAGGACGCGGCGCAATTACGCCTGCTGCTTGCGGACGGCGAACTGGATATCGCCTTCTCCTTCAATCCCGGAGACGCTGCCGCAGCGATAGCCAACGGGGAACTGCCGCCCAGCGTGCGCAGCTTCGTTCTCGACGGAGGCACGATCGGCAATACGCATTTCGTTGCGATCCCCTTCAACAGCTCCGCCCAGGAAGGCGCCAAGGTATTCGCCGATTTCCTGCTCTCACCGATGGCCCAGACCCGCAAACGCGATCCGGAGATCTGGGGCGATCCGACCGTTCTTAATGTGGCTGGCTTGCCGGACAATGAAAAAGCCCTGTTCATGGCACAGGACTTCGGCCCGGCGGCGCTGTCACCGCAAGATCTCGGGCCAGTGCTGCCGGAGCCGCATCCCAGTTGGGTCAGTGCGCTGGAAGAGGCCTGGACCGCTCGCTACGGCACCAGATAAGTGAGACCTCTTGCCGAAACCTGAGGGCCTTCCGGACGTGGCGACCGTCCTTGTGACCACCTTGCTGGCGGCGCCGGTTCTGGCCGGGCTTGCAGGCACCGTGTTGCCGGCCTTCGGCTATCTGCCTGTCCTTGGTCATGAGGCCTTTTCCGGCGAGCCGTTCCGCAAACTGTTTTCAATGCCGGGCCTGGCGACCTCCGCCGCGCTCGGTTTCGGCACCGGTCTTGCCGCCTCTCTCATATCACTGGCAATCGTCCTTCTCTTTACCGCCGGTTGGGCCGGAACGGACACTTTCCGTCGTTTGACGCGGTTCCTGTCGCCGCTCCTGTCGGTGCCGCATGCGGCCGCTGCCATCGGGCTGGCGTTCCTGATCGCACCCTCCGGCTTTCTGGCCCGCCTCGCCTCGCCATGGGCGACGGGCTGGACCCGTCCGCCGGACATATTGATCCCCGGCGACCCCTATGGCCTCGCCATGACTTTCGGGCTGGTGGCCAAGGAGGTTCCGTTTCTTTTCCTGATGACACTCGCCGCCCTGAACAGGCCCCATGTTCAGGATTACCTCAAGGCCGGTGCAAGCCTCGGCTACGGCCGCATGGCCACCTTCTTCAAGATCGTTCTGCCGCAGATCTATCCGCTGATCCGCCTGCCGGTGCTGGCGGTGATCGCCTATGCCACTTCTGTTGTCGATGTGGCCGTGATCCTGGGCCCGACGACCCCGCAACCCCTGGCGCCGCGCCTTGTGGGCTGGATGAATGATCCGGATCTGTCCCTGCGCCTCATGGCTTCGGCCGGGGCGCTGCTTCAGCTTCTCGTCAGCGCCGGCGCGCTGCTCGTCTATCTGCTGCTCGAAATGCTTGCCGGATACGGACTGCGCACGCGCTTTGCCAATGGCCGCCGGCACCCGCGCGACGTCTTGGCCAGGGTTTTAAGTCTCGTACCGATGCTGCTGATCATCACCGCCATGAGCCTGTCCGTGGCGGTTCTGGGGGTCTGGTCGCTGGCAAAATCGTGGTGGTATCCCGCGAGCCTGCCGCAGGCTTGGAGCCTTGCCCGCATGCTGGACGCTCTCAAGTCGGGTGGCCCGAGCCTTGGGGCCACGCTGGCCATCGCGTGTGGCGCCGCCATCATCGCCACCGCTCTGACGCTCTGGCTGCTGGAGGCGCGCGGCAACGCCGGGAGACGTGAAACCGGACGGTTGAAGGCTCTGATCTTCCTGCCTCTCCTGCTTCCGCAGATCGGCTTTCTATTCGGCCTGCAGATGTTCTTTCTGCTTGCCGGGCTGAGCGGTACGCTGACAGGCGTGCTGCTTGCCCATCTGATCTTCGTCTTTCCTTATGCGTTCCTGGCCCTGAGCGATCCCTGGAACCGGCTCGATCCGCGCTACGCCAAGGCCGCCCGATCCATCGGTGCAAGCCGGGCCCGGGTCTTCTTCCGGGTCCAGCTGCCGCTGCTGCTGCGCCCGGTTCTGGTGACCTTCGCCGTCGCTGCTGCCGTTTCCACAGGACAGTACCTGCCGACGCTGATGATCGGCGCGGGGCGGGTAGTGACGGTCACGACGGAAAGCGTTGCCCTTGCGAGCGGCGGAAACCGCCAGATCGCCGCGCTCTATGCCCTCCTGCAACTGGTCGTTCCGCTGGTGGGGTTCACTCTGGCGGCGCTTGTCCCGGCGCTGGTTTTCAGGAACCGCGCCGCCATGCGGCTGGAAAGGTAACATACGGACATGCACTCCAGCGATCGCAGCTCCGGCCTTGTTCTCGATACCGTCACCATCCGGCTGGACGGCGTGCCACTGCTTGAAATCGATTGCCGGATCCTACCGGGCGAAGTGCTGACGATCATGGGGGAAAGCGGCAGCGGAAAATCCAGCCTGCTGGATTTTATCGCCGGCTTCCTCCGGCCGGACTTCACGGCGGAGGGACGGGTGATCCTGAACGGCCGGGATCTGACGTCCCGGTCCGCGCAGGACCGGCATATCGGCCTGATGTTCCAGTCGCCCCTGCTGTTTCCGCATATGTCCGTCTTGCAGAACCTGATGTTCGCCCTGCCCGCGACCTGCAAACGCCGACAGGACCGGCAGGATCTAGCTGAACGCGCTCTGGCCGATGTCGGCCTTGCCGGCTTCGGCTCACGGGATCCGGCGACACTGTCCGGCGGACAGCAGACACGCGTTGCGCTGATGCGCACGCTGCTTGCCGAACCGGAGGCGCTTTTGCTGGATGAACCGTTTTCCAGCCTCGACCGGACGCGCCGGGAGGAGGTGCGGCAACTGGTTTTCGATCTGGCGCGAAAGAAGGGATTGCCCGTGCTTCTCGTCAGCCATGACGAGGAAGACGCCCGGGCGGCCGATGGCGAGGTCCATCGTCTTGGCAACGGTGAAGCCGGCAATGGCTGCCGGACAGAGTGAGCGCGTTCGACCGTTCCCGGCGCGGAGCACCGGGAAAGCGAGGCACGGGAAACAGGATTACTCGGCCGCGTCCGCGGATTTGGCCTGGAGAAGCGAATATCTGTCGATACCGATCCGCTCGATCAGGCTGAGTTCCGTCTCGAGAAAATCGATATGGCTTTCTTCATCGCCGAGCAGCGTTTCGAACAATTTCATGGAGATGAAGTCGCCAAGTTCGCGGCAGACCTCGCGGGCCTCGTGATACAGCGCCCTGGCCACATATTCAGCCGCAAGATCCCCCTCAAGGCATTCCTTGACCGACTGGCCGATGCGCAAGGGGTCCAGGGTCTGCAGGTTCGGCAGGCCTTCCAGGAAAATGATCCGGTCCATGAGGTCCTGCGCATGCTGACGCTCTTCCGCGGATTCCTCCAGTTCCTTGTCCGCCAGATTGCCGAATCCCCAGTCGGCCAGCAATCTGGCATGAAGCCAATACTGGCTGACGGCCGTCAGCTCGTGGCGCAGGGCCTTGTTCAGATAGTCGATAACGCGCGCTTCGCCCTTCATTTGGCCCTCTTCAATTTACCTGTTCACGACCTGCTTGACCGGTTCGGTCCGCGGTTGCTTTTCGCTTTCCTCTTCAGACGCCTTTTGATGAATGATGTCAATGATGGCGGGAAAACAACCACCGCATCTCGGCCGGCACCCCAGGTGCCGGAACACGGCGCCAGGCGTCGGCAGTTTTCCGTTGGGATCCGAACGCATTTCTTCCGCCGCTTCGCGAAGCTGCTTGTCAGACAGAACGTTACAGGAGCATATGATCATCGCAGGTTCCGGACCGCGTCCCTATCATTCGGACATATTGGCATTCGGGGATTTGTGCGCAATAACGAAACTCTACTGTCCGAGTCAACTTTTTCCGAGCCGACCCGGACACGCCAGCAAGGATCTGAAATGACCGTCAAGGCCCCTCAGGATGATCGTCCGACCCTCGTCTTGACAGGCGCCAGCCGTGGCATCGGGCATGCCACGGTCAAGCGCTTTTCCGCCGAAGGCTGGCGCGTGATCACCTGCTCCCGTTACGCCTTTTCGGACAAATGTCCCTGGCCGATGGGACCGGAAGACCATATTCAGGTCGATCTTTCCGATCCGGAAAATCTCGGTTTTGCAGTGCAGGAAATCCGCAAGCGGCTGGAAGCCAACGGCTCGCGGCTGAATGCGCTGGTCAACAATGCCGGGATCAGTCCGAAAGGCCCCGAAGGAGCACGTCTCAATTCCCTCGACACGCCCATGCATGAATGGCGAACGGTGTTCCAGGTCAACTTTTTCGCCCCCATTTTGCTGGGCCGGGGCCTGTTCAAGGAACTGAAGAACGCGAAAGGATCGGTGGTCAATGTGACGTCCATCGCGGGCGGGCGGGTTCACCCGTTTGCGGGAACAGCCTATGCGACTTCCAAGGCCGCTCTTGCGTCCCTGTCCCGTGAAATGGCTACAGATTTCGGCCCTCACGGCATTCGGGTCAATGCGATCGCACCGGGCGAAATCGATACGTCCATCCTGTCTCCCGGCACCGAAAAACTGGTCGCAGACATACCCTTGCGCCGCCTCGGACAACCGGCGGAGGTCGCCGACACGATCTTCTACCTGTGTTCGGACAACTCCTCCTATGTCACCGGTGCGGAAATCCATATCAACGGCGGGCAGCACGTCTAGAGCAATTCCCGCTCAAGGTCCGGCAGATAAGTCGATATACCAGCGCCACATTTCTGAATGCTGCGCCGCACGAATGCTCAGAAATATTAACTAGGCGATCTCCACGAGCGACAACTATTTTGTCAGTAGTTTACTTAATATTCACGGACCCCGGCAATAGTTTCAGAACATGAATGCTGATCTTTTGACGCTGCGGGGACGAAATGCAACGGATTATGAAGATGCTGGTCGACTTGAAGTTTGGCTTCAAGGTCGGAGGCGGGTTTTTCGCTGTTTTGCTGCTGACTGCCGTCGTTGGTGGCGTCGGTTTTCTGGCAATCCACAATCTCTCATCACTCTTTGTCGTCGCCGACCACTCGGCCCGAGTGGCCAATCAGGTCCAGGTGACATCGCTCAAGCGTGAGGAATTCCTCAACAACCCGTCAGCTGAACTCGACGTTGCCGTCCAGCAGGAGATCGGCAAACTGAACGGGACGCTGGAGGAACTGAGCCACGACGTCTCCAATGACGACGTTGCCCGCACCCAGGTCGAACGCGCGCTGACCGCCGTAAAGGAATTCTCGGCAACATTCGGTCAGGTCGTCACCCAGACGCAGCAACAGGCAGAACGTCTTGCCACGCTGCAGGAAAGCGCGGGCAATCTCGAAACGCTCGCGTCGTCGATCTCCGAAGCGGTTCTGGCCGAGGAAAAAAAGGTCAGCGCCGAGGTTTTCACCGCCAACGGCACGCTTGACGATGCCAACACCATGCAGCGAGGGGTCTTCGAGCTTCAGGAAGCCGTGGTGTCCATTCAGCTCGCCTATCTGAAAGGCAGCGGTTCTTTGGAAGGCGAAGCCCACGCGAAGGCCTTGAGCACTGCGGAAGATCTTGTTGCCCAGACCAAGGAAATGCGTTACCGGCAGATCGAAGGCGTCCAGAGCAAAAGCGTCTCCAAGCTTTCGGGCCAGGCGAACAACCTGAGCAAGGCAATCGCCAAGCTTTCCGAGGATCTCGGATTTGCGGAAGCCTATGAGGCCAGGACGGCGGTCGGTACCTCCATCGAGGCAATGCTGGAGATCGCGCGCGATATCCGCATGCAGGCCAATACAGCCGTGAGCCAGTCCAAAGCCACCGCACTGACCGCGAACACCCGCCTTGCCAGCATCCGCGGAATTGCCGAAAAGGCGGAAACCCTCAAGGAACTCGCCCTCAAGGCACAAAAGGAAACCCTGAACCTCTTCGGCCAGTTCGGACTGGATGACCCGGCGCCCGCCGAAGCTCAGATTGCCGCGCTCGCCGCTCTCGAAGAGGAGATGGTTTCCTTCGCGAAAGTCCTGCCCTCCACTGCGGATGCCATCAACGAAATTCCGGTATCGGTCGCCACTTTCGACAAAGCCTTCAAGGAAATGCTGACGGCACAGTCCGATCTGCAGGAGAAACGCAAGCAGCTTGACACCCTGACCGGTCAGGTGAGCGAAGAGATTGCCGGCATATCCGCTTCGCAGGCCACCGCGGCCTCCAACGCCGCCGCATCTGCTGAAATGCAGATCATCGTCACCATCCTGCTGGCCATCCTCGGCGGCATCGGCCTGGCGTTCGTACTGAACCTTGCCATCACCCGTCCGATCCAGACGATCACCAACGTGATGGACCGGCTGGCCAACGGCGACAATGAAATCGAAATACCGGGTATCGATCGCGGTGACGAGATCGGTGGCATGAGCCGTACGGTGCAGGTGTTCCGCGACAACGCTATCGAGCGCGCACATCTGCAGGAGCAGAGCACACGCGAGGAAGCCGACAGGCAGGAGCGTCAGCAGCGCATCGACAGTCTGATCCAGTCTTTCCGGGCAACAGCAGAGGAAGCCCTCGGGTCGGTTGAACTGACCGCCGGCGGTCTCGACTCGACTGCCCGCGCCCTGACGGAAATCGCACGGGACAGCGCCGGGTATGCCAGCGAAACCCAGGAATCTTCCAACGACACCACAAGCAACGTGCAGACCGTAGCAAGCGCGGCGGAAGAACTCGCGGCATCAATCGGCGAGATCTCGCGTCAGGTCGCCCAGACCACGGAGATCGTCGACCGGGCAACCACCGGCACGCGGATCACCAACCAGAAGGTCGAGGGCCTTGCGGAAGCGGCCACCAAGATCGGTGAAGTCGTGACGCTCATTCAGGCGATTGCCGAGCAGACCAACCTTCTGGCGCTCAATGCGACCATCGAGGCTGCCCGCGCCGGTGAAGCCGGCAAGGGCTTTGCGGTCGTCGCGGCGGAAGTCAAGGAACTGGCGACCCAGACGTCCAAGGCAACCGAGGAAATCAGCTCGCAGATCACCGAGATCCAGAACGCGACGAAGGAGTCCGTTGTTGCGATCGGCGAGATCGCCGAGACCATGACCGAGGTTAACACCTACACCACTGCGATTGCCTCTGCTGTCGAACAGCAGGGCGCCGCCACGGCGGAGATCTCGCAGAATGTGCAGCGTGCGGCGGAAGGAACCAGCGCGGTTTCCTCCTCCATGAACCAGTTGTCCCAAGCGGTCGACCAGACGTCCTCCTCCGCCGACATGGTTCTGTCTGCCTCCGGCGAACTCACGGAGAAGACCGACGGACTGAAACAGGAAGTCGAGCGCTTCCTTTCGGAGGTGGCCGCGGCCTGATCCGGATAGCGCGGAAATCAAGGGCGGGAGCGCTGAACGCTCCCGCCCTTTTTCGTGGCCAGTCTGCGCCGTGCCGTACGGATCCCCCCACGCAGGCAATCCCGGATTTCGCGCTGAATATTGACCGCGCCGCCGCTGGCGACTAGATCAACGGATGACCAATCGATATCGGTTGGTCATCAAGACGCTGATCGATTCATATGCGTTGGAGCAAACAGTCTGCGCTCAACGAGATGCAGACTGCTCCAGGGCAGGACAACACCAAAGATTTCTGAGATACGAGAGAATATCGTGGCGGACCGCACCAGCGCCTCATCCTTTGCCGACCCCGACACTTCCCCAGCCCAGTCCTGGCCTGTCATTCTGGAGACCGAAGGCTGGAAGGACTACCGGCTGCTGGACATGGGAGACGGCCAGAAACTGGAGCGTTACGGACGTTTCACTATCGTGCGCCCCGAGCCGCAGGCGATGGGCGCCCGGCGGCTGAAGGAAAGCGTGTGGGACAGGGCGGACGCGGTTTTTTCCGGTGACACGGAAGAAGAAGGTCCGGGCCGGTGGAAGTTTTCCGGCAGCGTGCCGGAAACCTGGCCGATGGCCTATGGGCCGGTGCGCTACAACGGCCGTTTCATGTCCTTCCGCCATGTCGGCGTCTTTCCCGAGCAGGCCGCGCACTGGGACTGGGTCAACGGCAAGATCCGCGCCGAGCGCAAACGCGCCCCGGACAAGCCGCTGAAGATCCTGAACCTCTTCGGCTACACCGGCATGGCCTCGCTGTTGCCGGCGAGCGAAGGCGCTCAGGTTACCCATGTGGACGCCTCCAAAAAAGCCATCGGCTATGCGCGGGAGAACCAGGAGCTCTCCGGACTGGAGGATCTTCCCATTCGCTGGATCTGCGAGGACGCCGGCAAGTTCGTCGCCAGGGAAGTACGCCGCGGCAACAAATATGACGGCATCATCCTGGACCCGCCGAAATACGGACGCGGCCCCAAGGGCGAGGTCTGGGATCTTTACACCAGCCTGCCGGGCATGCTCGCCGATCTTCAGAAACTGCTCTCCGAAGATGCCCTGTTCATGATCCTGACCGCCTATGCGATCCGCTCCAGTTTCGTTTCCATTCACGAGCTGATGGCCGAGACGCTTGACCGTCAGGGCGGACTGCTGGAATCCGGTGAGCTGGTCATCCGCGAAGAGGATGGCAAGCGGGCCCTGTCCACCTCGCTGTTTTCGCGCTGGAGCAGCCGATGAGCGAACACCGCCAGGGCTCGGTCAAGCAGATCACCAGCCATTCCAACCCGATCGTCAAGGAAATCAAGGGCCTCGTCGCCCAGCGCAAGCACCGCAGCCAGTCCGGTCTTTTCGTCGCCGAGGGCCTGAAGCTGGCAACAGACGCGCTTGCCGCAGGCTGGGGCGTGCGCTACCTGGCGCTCGGAACGGAAGCGCGCGACAATCCGGTTGCCCAGAAGGCGGCCGCGACCGCGAAGGCACGGGGCGCGCTGATCCTGGAAGTCTCCACGGCCGTCATGTCCGCCATGACCCGCAAGGACAATCCGCAGATGGTTGTCGGTGTCTACGAACAGCGGATGCTCTCCGCGAAGGACATCCATCCTTCCGGAGCGGCCCTGTGGGTGGCCCTCGACCGGGTGCGCGACCCGGGCAATCTCGGCACCATCATCCGAACCGTCGATGCCGTCGGCGGCGCGGGCGTGATGCTGGTCGGGGACTGCACCGATCCGTTTGCCGTCGAAGCGGTGCGCGCCACCATGGGCTCGCTGTTCCATGTGCCGCTTGCCAAGATCAGCAAGGACGAGTTCAAGGCGCTTGCCGGCAAGTGGCCCGGAACCGTTGCCGCCACCCATCTGAAGGGTTCGGTCGATTACCGCTCGCCGGACTACACGGATCCTGTCCTGCTGGTGATGGGCAACGAACAGCAGGGGCTCGAAGACGACATGGCTGCGGCCTGCCCGACCCTGATCCGCATTCCGCAGGTGGGCCAGGCCGACAGTCTCAACCTGGCCGTTGCCACCGGCATCGCGCTCTACGAAATCCGACGCAAGCACCTGGAGCTTTGAATGCGTTTGTTCGTCTTCGGTACAGGCTATTCCTCCAAGGCATTCATCACTGAAATCCGCGACCGGTTCGACTGGATCGGCGGCACGACCCGCTCTCAGGAAAAAGCCAGGGACCTCGAGGATCTGGGCGTGGAGCCGTTTCTTTTTGACGGGCAGAGCCAGGGGGAAGGCATCGCGGCGGCACTCTCCAGCGCAACGCATGTGCTGGTTTCAATCGCACCGGATGACGCAGGCGACCCGGTCCTGAACCAGCACGGCGGGGATATCGCCGCGGCCAGGCCGGAGTGGATCGGGTATCTTTCCACCGTGGGCGTCTACGGCAATCACGATGGCGCCTGGGTGGACGAGGAGACACCTTGCAAGCCGGTTTCCAGACGCTCGGTGCAGCGCGTTGCCGCCGAACGTGCATGGCTCGACTTTGCCTCCGCCCACCAGCTGCCGGTGCAGATCTTCCGGCTTTCGGGGATCTACGGACCCGGCCGCAATGTCCTGCAAAAATTCAGGAACGGGACGGCCCGCCGGCTCGTCAAGCCGGGCCAGGTGTTCAACCGCATTCATGTCGCGGATATCGCAGGTGTGCTGAGCGCCGCCATGCAACGTCCCGCGACCCGGATTTTCAACGTTACCGACGATGAGCCGGCACCGCCGCAGGACGTGGTCACCTTCGCCGCGGACCTGCTGGGAGTGGCCCCGCCCGCCGAAGTGCCGTTCGAAACCGCCGACCTGTCCCCGATGGCGCGTTCCTTTTACGGAGAGAACAAGCGGGTTTCCAACCGGCGGGTCAAGGACGAACTCGGCTATTCCTTCCGCTTTCCCGATTACCGCACCGCCTTGAAGGACCTGCTGGCAAGCGTGTGAGGCGGTCCGGTGCCCCCTCCTGTGAGGAGAGGGTCGGCACCACCTCTTTCATCATAAAACTGCACACACCCTATTTCGGCTGCGGCACCATGCGCAGATAGGGCTTGAGCGTCTTCCAGCCTTCCGGGAACTTTTCCTTGGCCTCGGCATCGCTGACGGCCGGAACGATGATCACGTCTTCACCGGAATTCCAGTTGGCGGGTGTGGCGACCTTGTGTTTGGCCGTCAATTGAAGAGAGTCGATCACGCGGATGACCTCATCGAAGTTGCGGCCGGTGGACGCCGGGTATTCGATTTTCAGCTTGATCTTCTTGTCCGGTCCGATCACGAACAGCGACCGCACGGTCAAGGTGTCGTTGGCGTTCGGATGGATCATGCCGTAAGCGGTCGCGACCTTGCGTTCCGGATCGGCGATCAGCGGAAAGTTCAGTGCCACACCCTGCGTGTCCTTGATATCTCCGATCCAGGCATGGTGATCGTCGATCGGATCGACGGAAACGCCGAAAACCTTGACGCCGCGTTCCTCGAACTTGTCCTTCAGCTTGGCCGTCATGCCAAGTTCGGTCGTGCAGACCGGGGTGAAATCCTTTGGATGGGAAAACAGAACCGCCCAGGAACCTTCGATCGCTTCATGGAAGCGGATCGGGCCAGAGGTGGTGTCAACTTCAAAATCGGGAGCCTCGTCTCCGAGCAAAAGTGCAGACATCAATAATCTCCTGATAATTTTCTCATGGATAGAAAGCCGGAATTGGGCGTGCCATCCTTCACGAATTCCCAGCGGTTTGTCCAGAGTGGGTATGGCTCTCCGGCATGGGCAATCCGACGCACGGCTTGACGACAGCCTGTTCACCCACCAGCTTGGGACCAGATGAGCGACAGATAATGTCTACAACAACAAAACCTGAGTGGGAGAAAAAAATGGGCACCTGGCGCGTATACCTGTCCGGCGAGATTCATACCGACTGGCGCGAAACGATCATGGAGCAGTCGAAATCACTGGGCCTGCCGGTGGAGTTTTCCGCCCCGGTCACGGATCATGCCGCCAGCGACGATTGCGGTGCGGTGATCCTCGGCGATGAGAGCAACAAGTTCTGGTATGACAACAAGGGTGCGAAGGTGAACGCGATCCGTACGCGCACGCTGATCGAAAAGGCCGATATCGTCGTCGTCCGCTTCGGCGACAAGTACAAACAGTGGAACGCGGCGTTCGACGCCGGCTATGCATCGGCGCTCGGAAAATCGCTGATCGTCCTGCACGACCCGTCTCTGACCCATCCTCTCAAGGAAGTTGACGCAGCAGCACTTGCAGTCGCAGAAAAACCTTCTCAAGTGGTCGATATCCTCAAATATGTCATACACGGCCAGCTGGATCGCTAAGCTTGCCTTGACATTAACTTTATCGTCACCATATTGGGTAAAGCTTTAGATATTCCCGGGTTTGAATGCCGGGTAGCGAGATCCCAACTTATCAAGGACCGCGGTTCGAATTGAGGCAGTCTATTATGACTGCCCGGACATGCGTATTTCTCCGATGGGTATTTCAAAAGTACTTTAGCACTATCAACAACGATGTCATCAAGACGTTGAGAAGTGCGGCTACATATGCCGCTTCGATGCCTTGATGCGAAAATTTGGAAAGCATATCCATGCAACATGGAAACGTAAAATGGTTCGATCATCGCCGAGGTATCGGTACGATCGAACCTGAAGATGGCGAGAATAACGTTCTCGTCGACATCTCGGCCCTTCGCCGATCCGGCATCGACACTCTTGAAGAAGGACAGCTTGTGTTCTTCGACCTCGAGTGGCGCCGCGGTCAGATGGTGGCCGAAGATCTGAAAGTCCTGTAAGCTCGCTTACAGCTCTATCCGGAAACGAGGGCGGTTCGACCGCCCTTTTTTGTTGGGAAATGCCGAACGTGATTGATTGTGACGCCAGGCTGGAAGAAGGGATTGCCGCCCACCGCGACGGCGATCTGCAGGCCGCCCTTGCCGCCTACAAGGACGTGCTGACCGCCGACCCCGACCACTCCGACGGGCTGCATTTTCTCGGCCTTTTGCACTTTGATGCCGGCAAGACGGACAACGCCGTCCTGCTGATCCGCCAATCCCTGGACAAAAATCCGCAAAACGCCTCCGCCTACAACAATCTCGGCAACATTCTGAAACTTGGCAACAGGCAGGAAGAAGCGCTGGAGGCCTATGTCAGGGCGGTGCAAATCGAACCGCGCCACGAACAGGCCTGGAACAACATCAATGTCATGATGGAGGGCGCGACCAACAACGACGACCTCCTGCCGATCCTCAGCGAAATCGTTCGCCTGGATCCCGACAATCCCAATGCGTGGCATAACTACGGCCTGTCGCTGATGCTCGCGGGTCACAGGGACGAGGCAGCCGACGCATTGGAACGGTGTCTGGAATTCGGCGCCGAGGTCTGGACGGACCCGATCTGGCACGCGCGGGTTCTCTGCGCCCTTGGGCGGCAGGAACGCGCTGTCGAGCATCTGGAAAGCATCGTCGCGGCGGATCCGGACAATACCGTCGCGCGCTATCAGCTGGCCGCCGTGCGCGGTGACAATCTTGATCAGGCACCGGAAGACTATGTCAAAACCCATTTCGACAGTTTCTCCGACAGTTTCGACGAGGTTCTGAAGAATCTCGGTTACTGCGCACCCGAACTGGTCGCCGAAGAAGTGATCGCCCTTGGCAGGGAAAACGGAACCCCGTTTGCCGATGTGGTTGACCTTGGGTGCGGGACGGGCCTGTGCGGCCCGCTCATCCGGGACCAGTGCGGCAAGCTGACCGGCATCGATCTTTCGCCCGGCATGCTGCGCAAGGCTGCGTCGCTGGAGGCCTATGATTTCCTGGTGGAAGGCGAACTGGTCGCCTTCCTCAGGTCCGACCTGCCGACACGGTTCGATCTGGCCGTTTGCGTCGATACATTATGCTATCTGGGCGATCTGCAGCCCTTCATGAGCGCCCTTTACGCCGCCCTCAAACCCGGTGGCCTGCTGATTGCCAGCGTCGAGCATCTCTCCGATCCGGCCGGTCCCGACTACCGGGTCGACCCGACGGGACGCTACGCTCATCTGCCCGCCTATCTCAGACGCAGCGCCGAAGCGGAGGGCTTTTCCTATCTCAGGGAAAAACAGGTGGTCCTGCGCCACGAACTGGGAAAACAGGTCCACGGCCTCATCTTCCATCTGCAGAAGCCCGACATCCTCGTGGTCGCATAGACAAACGGGATTCAGCCCCGATTTTATCCACCCACCGGTATAATACCAAAGAGCGTTGATCAGGACTCATCTGACCGGTTTTGGAGGGATTTCGGCTAGGAGTTCGTCGCAGTGCGATACGGGGTATCGGACAAGAGGTACGACGCCGTCCGAAAGCCCTCCAGAACCGGCCTCCAGTGGGCCATTCCCGCCCGCCGGACTTCGTTGCGCCGCTTGCCCGAGCAACCAGGCCGCGCTACGCAACGCGCCTGGCAGGCGACCGGGAATGACCCATCAGATGGGTCATAATCAATGCTCTTTGGTATAAGACGGTTGTGTCGAGGTATATTATTGCTACGGTATCGCCATTGGATCGATGGTGCTCGCATCCGAATTGACCGAAGGTCTGAATGTTGATGCAATTGTAAGCGATAGAGCACCATGTCCGCGTTCATCCGAATGCGGATTGTTTTGGTGGGCGGATGGTTCGTCCGGAGGGAAATTATATGCCGAACTGCAATGTTTTATTGGTTTACCCGCGTTTTAACGCCGGTTCCTTCTGGAACTACGGGGCAACCTGCGAACTTGTAGGCGCAAAATATCCCGCCCCGCCTCTCGGGCTCATCACGGTTGCGGCAATGTTGCCGGAGACCTGGAATGTCAGGCTGGTCGACCGAAATACCGGCCCCCTCAGCGATGAGGATCTCGACTGGGCCGACATGATCATGACCGGAGGCATGCTGCCGCAGCAGGCCGATTGCCTTGCCATCATCAAGATGGGGCAGGCCAAAAACGTTCCCGTTGCGGTCGGCGGACCGGATGCAACCTCGTCTCCTGAAGTTTATGAAGCCGCGGATTTTCTCGTCCTGGGAGAAGCCGAAGGCATTCTCAGCACATTTGTGGACGCGTGGAACGAAGGCGCCCGCACCGGCAGGTTTACCGCCGAGAAATTCAAGGCGGACGTGACCTCCAGCCCGATCCCGCGTTTCGACCTTCTGAAATTCGACGACTATGTCCAGATCGGCGTCCAGTATTCACGCGGCTGCCCGTTCACATGCGAATTCTGCGACATCATCGAGCTTTACGGCCGGGTGCCGCGGACCAAGACCAACAAGCAGATGCTGGCGGAACTCGACAGGCTGCACGAGCTCGGCTACCGCGGCCATGTGGATTTCGTCGACGACAACCTGATCGGCAACAAACGCGCGGTCAAGGGCTTCCTGCCGGATCTGGCGGACTGGCAGAATTCGCGGAACCATCCGTTTGAAATGTCGACCGAAGCCTCGCTCAACCTGGCCGATGACGAAGCGCTCCTGACAATGATGCAAAAGGCCGGGTTCTTCTCGGTGTTCATCGGCATCGAGAGCCCGGACCCGGAAGTTCTGATCGCGACCCGCAAGAAGCAGAACACCCGCCGCGACATCGCCAAGAGCGTGCACAAGATCTACGACGCGGGCATATTCGTGCTCGCCGGTTTCATCGTCGGTTTCGACGAAGAGAACGACAGGGTCGCGGAGGAGATCTCCGCCCTGATCGAGGAGGCCGCCATCCCCGTCGCGATGACGGGTCTGCTCTATGCCCTGCCCAACACGCAGCTCACACGGCGGCTCGCCAAGGAAGGCCGCCTGCACGCGGACTTCGCCACCGACGACCCAGACACCGAACACGGCGACCAGTGCACGGCGGGCCTGAACTTCACGACGGTACGGCCGCGCGAACAGATCCTTGCCGATTTCAAGTCGGTCATCGAACGGGTCTACGGGCCGGAAGCCTATTTCGGCAGGGTGCAGAAGGTCGCCAGCATGCTCAACATGAGCGGCGCAAACGGGTCGATCCTCGGCGCGGGCTTCTTCCATGACCTCAGGATGTTCGGCCGGCTGATCTACGCGATGACCTTCAAGGAGACGACCTATCGTCTTCCTTTCTGGAAAACCCTGATCAAGACCGCCTTCACCAATTTCCGGGCCATCAAGCCGGTGATGATGATGCTGGCGCTTTACGTCCATCTCGGACCGTTCTCGCGGTTCGTCACCGCGCAGATCGATAAGCAGATCGCGGAGATCGAAAAGGGTCACTGGGAGCAGCCGGCGGTGGTGGCCGCCGAATAATACCGGCTTCCGTCGCAACTCCGGCCCATTTCCGCGGGAAGACAAGGTGCGGTCCCCACTTTCCAAACGCAGCGCGCTCGCGTTCATCCTCGTCACGCTGACCATCAACTCGATGGGCATCGGCCTGATGATGCCGGTCATGCCGTCGCTTCTGACGGAGCTGACGGCCCTGCCGGTAAGCGATGCCGCCCGCTGGGGCGGGGCCTTGAGCGTTGTCTATGCGCTGATGCAATTCGCCTTCGGGCCCCTCCTCGGCAACCTGTCCGACAGGTTCGGCCGGCGTCCTGTCCTGCTGGTCTCCATGTTCTCCATGGCCGTGGACTATCTGATCATGGCGATGTCCTGGCATCTTGCGGTGCTGTTTGTCGGGCGGACCCTGTCAGGTGTATCCGGCGCAACCTATTCCGCGGCTTCCGCCTATATCGCCGACGTCTCGCCCAAGAACGAGCGCGCCCGGAATTTCGGCCTGGTCGGCGCCGCTTTTGGCGTCGGTTTCGTTCTCGGCCCGATCATCGGGGGTATTCTGGGAGAATACGGCCCGCGTGCGCCGTTCTATGCGGCAGCGGCGCTTTCGCTGATCAACTTCCTGTTCGGCTACTTCATGCTGCCGGAAACGCTCAAGGACGAAAATCGCAGAACCTTCGAGTGGAAACGCGCGAACCCCTTCGGCGCACTGAAGCAGATCGGGGCCTACCCGGCAGTCCGCACACTTTTGCTTGCGGTCTTTCTGTTCGACATCGCCCATTACGTTTATCCCGCCGTGTGGAGCTACTATGTGGAGGAGGTATTTGCCTGGAGCCCGGCCGATATCGGCCTGTCGCTCGCGGCGGTCGGGATCGGCTTCGCATTCGTGCAAGGCTATCTGATCCGGGTTCTGGAACCGAAACTCGGCACCGGCCGTACGCTGCTGCTGGGACTGTGCGCCAATCTTCTGGCATTCGGTGGTCTCGCGGTCGCCAATGAGGGCTGGATGGTTTACGCGCTGATTTCCTTCGCCGCGCTGGGGGCCCTGGCCACACCTGCATTCACCGCGTTGATGTCCAACCGCATTCCGGACAACGCCCAGGGCGAACTTCAGGGCCTGATCGCCAGTGCCGCCGGGCTCTCCATGGTGGTCAGTCCCTTCGTGATGACGCAAACCTTTGCCTATTTTTCCGGTCCGGACGCGGCAATCGTCTTCCCGGGCGCTCCCTTCGCCCTGGCCGGTCTGCTGATCCTGGCTTCCATGCTGATCGCGCTTCCTTTCATGCGCTTTCAGGAAAAAACGCTGGCAGACTGATCCGATGACCATGCCTCCCCTCCCGCCTCTCGACGGCCCCCGTCTTGCGCCCGCTTCCGGCAAGCCGGCCCGGCAGCTTGTCGTCATCCTGCATGGCTACGGCGCCGACGGCGCGGATCTGATAGACATCGGCCGTGCCTGGCAGGGCCGGCTTCCAGACGCCGCCTTCATTGCGCCGAACGCACCGGAGCCCCTGCCCTTCGAAGCTTTCGGCGGTCGCCAGTGGTTTGCGCTGAGCGAACGCACCCCGGCGGAATACCGGATCGGCGCGGAAGCCGCCCAGCCGGTTCTCGATCGTTTTCTCGACGCCGAACTGGAGGCGCTTTGCCTGGACGACAGCGCGCTGGCGCTCGTCGGGTTCAGCCAGGGCACCATGATGACGTTCCAGTGCGGCCTTCGCCGCAGCACCGCGCCTGCTGCTCTTGTGGGCTTTTCGGGGATTTTACCCGGAGCCGATCGACTGGAGGGCATCAATACCCGGAGCCCGGTCCTGATTGTGCACGGAACAGATGACGACGTGGTGCCCTGCTATCACGCGGAAGCCGCTCGGAAGGCGCTTGAGAGCGCCGGTGTCGATGCGACCCTTCATGAACTTGACGGCCTCGGCCACGGCATCGACGAACGCGGTATGGTGCTCGGCGGGCGTTTTCTGGAGAAAGCATTTTCAATCGGCTCCTGACCCGGACCGGGCGTTAAGGCATGCCGTGTTGAATGCAGAAGGCAATAGTTAATGGCCTGTTAAGTTTTTTGCATAATGGTGGAGGGGTCTTTTTGCCGGGCCGGACGGGTCCGAATTCGCCAGGATCCGAGCTTCATGCAGATTTCCATCGAGACCACCACCCAGAGCTCCAGCCTTTTCATGGCGTCCTATTCAAATGGCGGCTCCGGTGATGCCAAGGGTCAGGACGCTGAAAAGGCGCCTGTCGTCAGCGCTCTTGAAGTTGCCAGCAAGAAGGCCGAGGAAGACGCCGTGGTGATCGCGGCGCTTCAGGACGCGGTGGAAAAGGGCAAGGCTGAACAGAACGGCGACGAGGACGACAAGGACGGCGCCCTTGCGACGGTCGAGGACTATCAGAACACCGCGGGTAAACTGAAAGCCGCGCTCGGAGAGGACGACGGCGGTGCATCGGCCTCCATCTCCTATGAAAGCGCGACGATCTCCACAACGACAATTGAAGCCGAAGTTGGCGGCGAGACGCTTACCGCGCAGTTCGTCTCCTACGAGCGCGTTTCATACGACAGCGCAACCGGCCTCTCGGTGCGCTCGGCGAGTGCTTCTGCCATCGAGGGCGAATCCGACAACGGTTCCTCGTTCAACTACCAGAGCGCTTCCGTCAGCGAGCTTTACGCCGGTACCGGCGACCAGGTGTCCAACCTGGCAGGGCTTTTTGCCTGAGGCAGGTTTCCGAAACAGGAAATCGCTTTGAAGGCACCAAGAATACCTGAAAGACGGGCGGCGAATTCCGAAATTCGCCGCCCGTTTTCTGTTTCAGTGCTTAAGACGTCTTCAGCCTAAAGATGCTGGCACGCTCAGGCCTTCTTCAGATACGCCACCAGAATATCGAGAGCCGCCTGCAGGTCGGCCTTGTGGATCATCTCGGTCACCGTATGGATATAGCGTGTGCCGACTACGATCCCGACCGCCTTGGCTCCTGCCGCCGCCTGCTGGGCCGCCGCCCCGTCCTGGCCGCCGGCCGCCAGCATGGTGCGCTGGAACGGGATCTTTTCCTTCACGGCAATCGCTTCGATCTCCTTGACCAGGTCCCGGTCGGCGATGAAGCTGGAATCCTTGACATGCAGGCCGAAGCCCTCGCCCTGAACCGTGGTGCGGTCCTGCTCAGGGACGCCCGGTGTGTCGCAGGCAAGCGTGGTGTCGACCCCGAAGCCGATATCCGGCTTGATGGCGAAGGCCGCCGTGCGCGCGCCGCGCAGGCCGACTTCTTCCTGGCAGGTAAAGGCGACATGGATTTCCGAAGCGTGTTTGCTCTTGCCGACGCCCTTGAGCGCCTCGATGCCGAGCCAGCAGGCAATGCGGTTGTCGAGCGCCTTGGAGACCACCTTGTCGCCGATCTCGATCAGCGGCTCGTCCATGGTGACCATGTCGCCGACCTTGACGATTTCCTTCGCCTTCTCGCCCATGCCGAGATCGACCACGAAGTCCTTCGGTTCCGGGATCTTCTTGCGCTCTTCGGGTGAGGAAATATGGATGGGCTTGCCGCCGGGGTTCATGACGCCCTTGAAGTCGCCCTCGTCCGTCGACACAAGCACGCGGCGGGAAAACAGGTTGCGCGCGTCAAAGCCGCCAACCGGCTGCACATGCAGGTAGCCCTTGTCCGTCACATGGGAGACCAGGAAGCCGATCTCGTCCATATGGCACAACAGCATGACCTTTTGCGGAGCGCTCTTTTTCGAGGCCTTGCGACTGTCTCGGCGGCAAAGCAACGAGCCCATCGGGTCGACGGTGACCTCGTCGAACAGGCCCTTGATTTCTGCCTGGATCAGTTCGCGGACCCGGTGCTCGTGACCCGGCACGCCTGGGGTTTCGCAAAGACGGCGGAGGAGATCGATATTCATGGAACTTCCTGCTGAGGGTTGTAAAATCCGGCCGATCCTATTCCGAATTCGGCTGCGGGACAAAGAGTGAAGACGCAGGACTTCGATATCCGTTCCCGATACGCGGAAAAACAGCAAATTTGCCTGAATTGCTTAACCATCCGCTCGCCGATTTTTCAATAAACAGGCCGTAGTTTTGCGCTTTGCCATTGCCGCGTCGCAATTGCGGGCAAACAATCAGGGAAACATAAAAAGTTTCCGTTGCAGCCGGATGCGGCGCAGCCCTTTCCTTTTCGACCACCCGGGGACAAGAGATGGCCCAGAAAAAACGATTCATTCTTTCCATTGACGGCGGCGGCATGCGCGGCCTGGTACCCTTGCGCATACTCGAGGCTCTCGAGAGCCGGCTGATCCACCGCGGCATCATGGCGCCGATGCACAAGGTCTTCGATCTGATGGCGGGAACTGCCTCCGGCGGGCTGATCACCGCCGGCCTGTGCGCGCCGCGCCCCGGCAGCTCGGCTGGCGAGGCGGCTGCCACGATTTCCGAACTCAGATGTTTCTTCGAACGCGAGGCACGGGAGATCTTCACCCATTCCATCAGCGACCGGCTTGCGCGTGCGGTGACCCAACCGCTCGGCCTCTTCGATGAGACCTATGACGCCCGCCCGCTGGAAAAGCTGCTGAAGGAACGCTTCGGCTGGACCTCCATGGCCAGCGGCCTCACCAAACTGGTGCTGACCGCATATGACATCGAGCAACGGCGCGCCGTGTTCCTGACCAACGGGCTGGAGGAAAACGGCGGCCGAACGGATGACTATTATTTCTGGCAGGCCGTGCGCGCGACGACCGCCACGCCCTCCTATTTCGAACCGGCCCGGGTCGAGAACCTGTCGCGCAAACGCGAAGAAGCACTTGTCGGCGGCGATGTCTGCATGAACGATCCGGCCATCGCCGCCTATCTGGAGGCGCGCAAGATCGGCTGGGCTTCGGACGAGCTCGTCATTCTGTCACTCGGCAGCGGACGCTCGGCGGAGCGGTCGTTTGCCTACAAGGACGCCACCGGCTGGGGATCGCTTGGCTGGATGCAGCCTTCCAGGGGCGCGCCCCTCCTTTCGATCTTGTCGGATGGGCAATCGCAGACGACATCCTATCAGGCGCGCCAGCTGTTCGCCGAGATGCCCGGTGTCACCTATCACCGCCTCGATGCCGCCTTGCCGCCGGAAGCCGAAGCCATGGACAATGCCCGGCCCGGCAACATCATCGCGCTCAACGGTGCAGCCGACCGGGTGATCCGTGACAACACAGTTCTTCTGGACGAAATCGCCGAGTTGATGAAAACCCACCTCCAGGTCCGGGAATCGGATGCGGAGCCGCCCAAATTGGTGCATGCTGCGTAATACCATTTGCAAATCGCGAAGCACGAGGCTCCAAGGTGACCATGCGCAACCCGGCAGCTCGGACCACAGCATCGAGCGTCCGGAAACGCCCGTTCGCGGGATCATCCGGGCTCATCGCCGCTCTTGTTACAGTGGCGTCGATGGCTTCGAATGCCGGGGCGGCCACCCCGGTACCCACCGCCAAGCCTGACGCCATTGCCGACCTTGTCATCGAAGAGTTCCGGCCGAGCATACAGCTTGTTGCCGGTGTGCCCGTGCCGGTGAAGAAACGCGACGTCCCGGAAGGCTATGTCGCGACCACACCCAAGCTCGTGCTTTATTCCCAGTCTCCCGCGAAAGACTATTTCGGAGCGGCCAACGGCCCGGCGCCCCTGAAGGCCCGGTCCATCGGCTCCTATGCCAAGGGCTGCCTTGCCGGTGGCGCGGCCCTGCCGCAGGACGGCCCCACCTGGCAGGTCATGCGGCTGTCGCGCAATCGCAACTGGGGTCATCCGGTGCTGATCGACTATCTGGAAGATCTGGCGAAGGACGCGCCCAAGGTCGGTTGGAACGGACTTCTGGTAGGCGATCTGGCGCAGCCGCGCGGCGGCCCCATGACGTCCGGCCATGCCAGTCACCAGATCGGACTGGATGCCGATATCTGGCTGACGGAAATGCCGGGCCGGCGCCTCAGCGGACAGGAACGCGAGGAAGTCTCGGCGACGTCCATGCTGATCGGTCCTCTGGACGTGAAAGGCGCGGACCGGCGAGTGGACCCGAGGAAATGGACCGACGTCCATGCAAGGCTCATCCGCCGTGCCGCGTCTGACAAGCGCGTCGCCCGGATCTTCGTCAATCCGACAATCAAGAAAGCGCTCTGCGATTTCGAGACAGGCCGCGACCGAGCCTGGCTATCGAAGATACGGCCATGGTGGGGGCATCACTACCATTTCCATGTCCGGCTTTCCTGCCCGTCCGCCAGCGTCGGCTGCAAGAACCAGAACCCGCCGCCCCCCGGCGACGGTTGCGGATCCAACCTGACATACTGGTTGTCGGACGAACCCTGGGTGCCGAAAAACCCGCCCAAGCCGGGTGAAAAGCCGAAAGTGGTCAAGAAAAGGCCCATGGCCCTGGCCGCGCTGCCGCGCGATTGCCGGTCTGTGCTGACGGCGAACTGACGATTAACTGGCAACGAACCGGCGAAAACGCGCTGTTTTTATCGAAAATACCGGTTTTCGGTGTGACCGGTGTCACTTCTGTTTTTCCAATTGCACAACCTGACCTGGAAACCTCTGGATCTTCTCGCGGGATCGGACAAAAGTCGCGGCGCGCTGCCTTATTTCGCAGGCCGGATCGACATCCGTATCGTTTGAACCAGATTGGATTTTCATATGACACGCCCCGCCGGAATACTTCCCCATCAATCGGAACAGATGTTCCTCACCGATGGCGGCATGGAAACAAGCCTGATATTTCTTGACGGCATCGAGCTGCCTCACTTTGCCTCCTTTACCCTGCTGAAGACGCCGGAAGGGCGCGACAGGCTGAAAAATTATTTCCGCCCTTACGCGCAGACAGCGATCGACTGCGGCGCCGGTTTCGTTCTGGAAAGTCCGACCTGGCGTGCCAATCCCGATTGGGCGGCAAAGCTCGGCTATTCCGCAAGCGACCTCGACGCCGCCAACAGCGATGCGATCGGGACACTGCGCGAACTGGCTGACGAATACCGCAACGACGCCAGTCCCTTCGTTATCAGCGGCTGCATCGGCCCGCGCGGCGACGGCTATGTCGCCGGTGAGCTGATGAGCGTCATGGACGCCTGCGATTACCACGGCCGTCAGATCGAAGTTTTCCAAGAAAGCGGTGCGGACATGGTTTCGGCGATCACCATGACCAATGTGCAGGAAGCAGCCGGAATTGCGCTTGCCGCAAGGGCAGTCGGGACAGAGTGCGTGATTTCCTTCACGGTCGAAACCGATGGCCGCCTGCCCTCCGGCGAGTATCTCGGCGACGCGATCGATGCCGTGGATGCGGTAAGCGGCAATTCCGTCGCCTACTACATGGTCAACTGCGCCCATCCGGTTCACTTCAGCGAGGTTCTGGAGCAGGGCGGTGCATGGGTGAAGCGCATCTGCGGCATTCGCGCGAATGCTTCCCGGATGAGCCATGAGGAGCTGGATGCGGCAGAGGACCTGGACATCGGCGATCCGCAGGACCTGGCGATGCGTTACCGTCACATTCTGGACTATATGCCCTGGGTCCGCGTGCTCGGTGGCTGCTGCGGTACGGACCACCGGCACATCTCGGCGATCAGCGGCACCTGCTGCGGCCATCAGGCAGCCGCATGACCTTAAAGCCCGGCCCGTGTTCGGGCCGGGTCTTCAAACTGATGACGAAATCGGGTTTGGCGTTTTCCAGAGGACCTCGCAGTTTGCCGCCCCCACCAGAGCGTCGTCCGGGACGTAGCGCAGCGAAGACCCGGGACCGGTGGGCCGTGAGCTATCGAAAGAAAAACTCCACAACGGCAGAGGATGTGGCTCTCCGATCCCGGCTCGCGCTGCGCTTGGCCGGGATGACCGCCGAGAGTGGTTCAGCTTCTCAGTTCACTCAACAGACTTGATGACAAAGCCGAGCCGTGTCAGCAGTCTGGCCTGCCCCTTCCTGGCCGGGTCTTCCCCAAACAAGGAAACTCCGTTTCATCCGCTCATTTTTCAGGTGCAGGCATTCCCGCGTTGAGAACGCGGGTCATCAGCACGAGGTCCAGCCAGCGGCCGAACTTGGTACCGGCTTGCGGCAAATGGCCGGTGACTTCGAAGCCGAGTTTTTCATGAAGGGCGATTGAGGCTGCATTTTCTCCGTCGATGACACCCAGCAGCAGATGCAGGCCTTGCGCGCCGGCGATCTCGACAAGCCGGGACAGCAGGGAAAAGGCAACGCCCTGACGCTGGGCCTTCGGGTCGACATAGACCGTGTGTTCCGCCGTGAACCGGTAACCTTCGCGCGGGCGAAACGGACCGAAGCTTGCAAACCCGAGAATCTCACACTTGTCATTCTCGGCAACCAGAACCGGCAGGCCATTCTTCTTGCGCCCCTCGAACCACGTCAGCCTGTCATCGAGGCTTTCCTCCCGGTTCGTCCAGGAGGCCGTGGTTTCGCGAATCGAGCGGTTATAAATGGCCAGAATGGCTGGAATGTCCTTTGGCACGGCATCGCGGACGTTCATGTAACTTTCCTTGGTAATTTTAACAATCAATCGCTAGCACAAGTTTCTTGCCGTATTAAGTCCAAACACCGTGAAGGGGTGAGAACCGGCCCCAGCCCGATCGCGACGTTTTTTCTCTTGTGCACCGGCTGAGGCAAGACCAGGGTCGCGGTCCCGTTCGATTAGCCATATTTTGCTTAAAAACCACCAGAATTCGGCTTCCTGCGCGCGCAATTCACTGGTCGAAATCAAAATGCGGTGGTAAACGGGCGGCCATGACGACGAAGACACTTTCCAACATCCGCAATTTTTCCATCGTGGCCCATATCGATCACGGCAAGTCGACGCTGGCTGACCGGCTGATCCAGATGACCGGTACGATGACCGACCGCGAAATGACCGCGCAGGTTCTCGATTCGATGGATATCGAGCGCGAGCGCGGCATCACGATCAAGGCCCAGACCGTCCGGCTGATCTATACCGCCAAGGATGGTCAGCAATATACGCTGAACCTGATCGACACGCCGGGCCATGTCGACTTCGCCTATGAGGTTTCCCGCTCGCTTGCGGCCTGCGAAGGCTCGCTGCTGGTGGTCGATGCTTCACAGGGCGTGGAAGCCCAGACGCTGGCCAACGTCTACCAGGCCATCGACAACGATCACGAGATCGTCACGGTGCTGAACAAGATCGACCTGCCGGCCGCCGAACCGGACCGGATCAAGGAACAGATCGAGGATGTCATCGGCATCGATGCGTCCGAGGCCTGCATGATCTCCGCCAAGACCGGTCTTGGCGTGGAGGACGTGCTGGAAGCGATCGTCCAGAAGCTGCCGGCACCGAAGGGCGACCCGGACGACACGCTGAAGGCGATGCTGGTCGACAGCTGGTACGACACCTATCTGGGCGTAATGGTTCTTGTGCGGGTCATCAACGGCTCGTTGAAGAAGGGCCAGAAGATCAAGATGATGGGAACAGGCGCCGCCTACGATGTCGATCGTGTCGGCGTGATGACACCCAAGTTCCTGCAGGTGGACGAACTGCATTCCGGCGAGATTGGTGTGATCACCGGCTCGATCAAGGAAGTGGCCGACACCCGCGTCGGCGATACCATCACGCTGGAGAAGAAGCCCTGCGCCGAAGCTCTGCCGGGCTTCAAGCCTGCGCAGCCGGTGGTGTTCTGCGGGCTGTTTCCCGTCGATGCCAACGACTTCGACGATCTGCGCGCCGCCATGGGCAAGCTGCGCCTCAACGACGCCAGCTTCTCCTTCGAGATGGAAACCTCCGCGGCCCTCGGCTTCGGCTTCCGCTGCGGCTTCCTCGGCCTGCTGCATCTGGAAATCATCCAGGAACGGCTTTACCGCGAATTCGACCTCGACCTGATCGCGACCGCGCCGTCGGTCGTCTACGAGATGACGCTGACGGACGGATCGGACATTGATCTGCACAACCCTGCGGACATGCCGGACGTGGTCAAGATCACCGAGATCCGCGAACCGTGGATCCGGGCGACGATCATGACGCCGGACGACTATCTGGGCGGCATCCTCAAGCTGTGCCAGGAGCGGCGCGGCATTCAGGCGGACCTTTCCTATGTCGGCTCGCGGGCTCTGGTGGCCTACGACCTGCCGCTCAACGAAGTGGTCTTCGATTTCTACGACCGGCTGAAGTCGATCTCCAAGGGCTATGCCTCCTTCGACTACCAGATCTCCGACTACCGGGCCGGCGATCTGGTGCGGATGTCGATCCTGGTGAATGACGAACCGGTGGACGCGCTGTCCATGCTGGTACACCGCAGCCAGGCGGAGCGCCGTGGCCGCGCCATGTGCGAAAAGCTGAAAGAGCTGATCCCCCGGCACATGTTCAAGATTCCAATCCAGGCCGCCATCGGCGGCCGGGTGATCGCCCGCGAAACCATCTCGGCCCTGCGCAAGGACGTGACCGCCAAATGCTACGGCGGCGACGCCACGCGTAAACGCAAGCTGCTGGAAAAGCAGAAGGCCGGCAAGAAGAAGATGCGCCAGTTCGGCAAGGTCGAAATCCCGCAGGAAGCCTTCATCCAGGCCCTGAAGATGGATGAGTGAGAAGCGGTAGAGCCTCACCCGGCGAAAAGGTCCGGTGGATCTTTTCGAGCTTCGAACGCACGCGCGTGTAAGACGCGGTGCAACGTCGAGCGGGTTGAAGCGGCCTCGCTTCTAGCGCACGCGCGTGCAAGATGCTCAGCGCCCGTCAGTGGGCGAACGGCGATGCCGTTACAGCATCTCCGAGACCGCAAAGCCGGCGCCCTGCCGGCTGGTCTCGACCAGGTTACCTTGAGCTTCACAGCCTGGCTGTGAAAAATGCGACTGACTAGATGAAGGAAATGGCCATGGAGCAGACCCTCCGTGAACGCGCCGGCAACGCCTGCGAACTCTGCAGCTCCGCCGAGGCTCCGGCATCGCTGGAGATCGGCCCTGAAGCAGACGGCAGCGCGGACATGGCGATCCTCGCCTGCGCCGCTTGCGCCGACCAGATCTCCGGTACGAAAGATATCGACCCGACCCACTGGCATTGCCTGAACGAATCCGCCTGGAGCCAGGTTCCCCCTGTGCAGGTCGCCGCCTACCGGTTGCTTGCCAGAATGCCAGATGAAAGCTGGGCCCGGGATCTTCTGGACATGCTTTACCTGGAAGACGATGTTCTTGCCTGGGCAAAGGCCGGCCTGCAGGCTGACGGGACCGGTGAAACCGCTGGCGAGGACACCGATGTGGTTCACAAGGACACCCATGGCGCCATCCTTTCGTCCGGAGATACGGTGACCCTGATCAAGGACCTGAAGGTCAAGGGTGCCGGCTTCACGGCCAAGCGCGGCACGGCCGTGCGCAACATCGGCCTCGTTGCCGACAACCCGGCGCATATCGAAGGCCGGGTGAACGACCAGCGGATCGTCATCCTGACGGAATTCGTGAAGAAGTCCTAGAAGCCCTGTCCCAAGCCGGGCTTCAGTCCACCGGCACCATCTGCCCTGTCGCGGCACCTTCAATGCATTTGGCATAAGCCAGACCGACCCGGCGCGACGAGACGGGATCATGGCCGGGAAAGATGGCGCCGTATCTTTCCGCTGAAACCTGAAGCAGGCCGGGGCTGACCACGTTGATGCGCAGGCTGCGCGGCATATCGATGGCCGCCGCCTTGACGAAACCGGCCAGCGCGCCGTTCGCGGTCGCAGATCCCGAGCCCTCCCGGACAGGATCCCGGTCCAGAATGCCGCTCGTCAGCGTGAACGATCCGCCATCGGTCAGAACATTCATTCCGGCCAGCACCAGGTTGATCTGGGTGAGAACCTTGTTCTTCAACCCGAACAGGTATTTTTCTCCGGTCATCTCGGAAAGCCGGCCGAATTCGACTTCCCCCGCCGCACAGACGACAGCGTCCACTGCGCCGGCAGCCCGGTACATCGCCTCGATGCTCGTCCGATCGGCCAGATCGACACGAACATCTCCGGAAGAGCGCCCGGCGGTGATGATGTCATGCCTGGGCGCCAGTTCGGCGCAAACCGCTTGGCCGATCGCTCCCGCGGCTCCGACGACAATAATTTTCATGACCTGTTTCCCTCGATCCTGTCATACGCCGCGAGCTTGTAGCTCAGGACTTCCTCGCACCTGGCGAGGTCCGCCCGGCGTTCCTGCAGCCGCTGTTCATGTTTCAAAAGCAGATCCCTGCGCTGTGGAACGGTTGCCTCTCCCTGCCGGTAAAACGACGCAAACCGCTGCATCTCCTTCATCGGCATTCCGGTCTTGCGGAGCCAGTAAAGCAGCGTGAGCCACTCCAGGTTTTCAGGCGAAAAGCGCCGCAATCCGTCCGGACCTCTGTCAATCGGAGGGACGATTCCCGACTTTTCGTAATACCGGATGGTGTCGGCGCTCAGACCGCTTTTCGTGGAGGCTTCAGAAATTCTCATGGGGCACTGCTCGTGTGTTGCGGTTACGAACCTACCGGTCTGGAGTCACTCCAGGTCAAGGCATTTTCCGAGCAGCACTGAAATTACCCGCGCTGCTGAAAGCTTCGCAGAATGGCTTGCCCGAGGACATTTTCATCAATCTGGTGGAAACACAGGTAGAGGACTGGTCCTTCGGCAACGGGCTTGCGCAACACGCGGAGAATTCCCCCAAGAGTACTGGCTTGAAGGAAATCCCTAAACAGAAACGGCGCCGGGGGGCACCGGCGCCGTTTTCTGATTTCACAAAGTTACTTGATCGGCTTCACACCGAAAAGGATCGGTCATGACCGGCTGAAAAGCCGGTCAGGGTCTCGTTAACGCCGGCTCAACGGCAGGTCGGCCAGTTCGCGCTGGCTCATACGCTGGATCGCCGGATGGGACAGCGGATCGGCGCGGTCGTAAGCGGATGCCGGTCTGGCGGTCAGTTGGCGGCGCATAAACAGTTTCATCATGACTTTAAGTCTCCTTATTATTGTTCTTGTCATCGCCAAATCCCTCTTGTTGAATTTAGCTATGCTTCTATATAGTCGAATTTTTTGGCGATAAAAATCGACTTCTTCTGCCATTCGGTTTAGATTATCTATAATGAAAAATCTGAACCGCATTCATCTGTCCGGCCTCAGGGCCGTGGAAGCCGTCGCCCGTCTTGGCTCAGTCAAGGCGGCTGCGGAAGAACTCGGCGTCACCGTCGGCGCCGTCAGCCAGCAGGTCCAGAAGACGGAAGCCCAGCTCGGTGCTCAGCTTTTCGAACGACAGAACAGACTGCTGCTTCCCACCTCGCATATGCTGGCGATGCAGCCGCATCTGACGTCCGCGATGACGTCGCTCTCCACTGCGGTGGCGACCACGCAACGCGGCAGGGAAGATGCGCTGACAATCTCCGTCGCCCCTGTCTTTGCAGGCAAATGGCTCGTCTGGCACCTGAAGTCCTTCAGCAAGGCGCATCCCGGCATACGGGTTCGAGTGGAGGCGACGATCGACCTGGTCGATCCGGATACATCCGATGTGGATCTTTGCATCCGGGTAGGCCGCGGCCCCTACCCGGGCGTCAAAGCGGAAAAACTGCTGAACCAGCGGGTCTTCCCGGTGTGCAGTCCGGCGCTTGCCGAACAGATCAGGGAACCGAAGGACATCGGCAAATTGCCGATCATCCACGATCCGGGGCAGATGTTTACCTGGAAGAGCTGGCTGGACCTGTTCGGGCTGGACGAGAGCATTCTTCAGGACGGACCGACGTTTTCCGACGGCTCCCTGTGCCTCGATGCAGCCATTGCCGGGCAAGGTGTCTTCCTCGCCTGGGAGACACTTGCCGTTTACGCGGTGAATTCCGGCCAGGTGATCGCCCCCTTTCCCGAACGCCCGGCAACAGGCATGGCCTATTGGCTGATCAGCGGTCGCAACGCGCCGGAGACAAAGGCGAAGCGAGCCTTTGGCACCTGGCTGAAAGAAGAACTGCAGACCTCCATCGGACGGCCGAAGGGTGCGGATTCGGTGGCAGGAGAAAACCCACTAGTCCGAGGCGGTTAAAGATTTTCCGAGAACGTCGGCCTTCACCGCTCCCCTCTCGCCCATGGGCTTTTCGGGGCCTGTGGTGCTGTCCTTGCGCGTCTGGGCTTCCATTTCACCGTTCAGTTCCGCGCCAAGCAGAACGATATAGGCGGAGATCCACAGCCACATCAGCAGGATGATGACCCCGGCCAGACTTCCGAACGTCTTGTTGTAGCTGCCGAAATTAGCCGCGTAGACCGAAAAGCCGATGGATGCCGCGAGCCAGAGCAATGCAGCCGTCACCGCGCCGGGCGTAATCCACTTCCACCTGGCATCGGACCGGCACGGCCCGAAGCGATAGACGAGCGACAACCCCATGACGGTCAGCAGACCCATGAGTATCCAGCGCACTGTCGACAAGACACCCGCGAGCCAGTCCGGGAGATAGAGGAAATTCAGGATGACAGGCAGCAGGAGCGCAGAGGCCAGTCCAAGCAGCAATACAAGCACGAGAATGACCGTCAGCGCCAGCGTCAGAAGCTTGCGTTTGAAGAACCCCCGGGTTTCATGCTCGTCATAGGCAACGTTAAGCCCCTCGATCAGGCTCGATATGCCCTTTGAGGCCGAATAAAAGGCAAGCGAGAGACTGACGATGAAGGTGATACCGAGACCCGCATCCTGGGAGCCGGCCACGCTTTCCGCCTGTTCGAGAATGATCTCGGACGCCCTTTGGGGAATGAAGGTCCTGATCGTCGCAAGCTGATTGTGGATTTCGGCAGGCTCCACCACCAGTCCGGAGATCGCCATAAGGGCGGTGATCGCCGGAAAGATCGCCAGCAAACCGTAAAAGGCGATGCCCGCCGCTACCAGACCGACGTGATCCTTCTGCACCGCGCGCCAGACACGATAGAGAATGTCGCGCCATCCTGCCGCCGGAATTCCCGCCGGACTGTCTGCATTTCGGCCTACCGCCATCTGGTCCTCTTGCGCAAGCAGGCGAAGCACTCCGCCGGAACACTCCCGCGTTCGAGCGGGCAAATATCATGAGTAAACGCCCGGTCAGGCGCGAAGTTCCCTGAAATGCCTTTTTGCTTGCCAATGCCGGTTCGTGGAGTAGATTGGCGCCCATGAGTGAGCGCACCGCACATATCCAACGATCCGGACCCGCCGCCGACTTGCGCGCATTTGCGGACGTTGGCTTGCGCCTCATTGCGCTGCAGGGCCCCGCCTGCGGGCGATTTAGGCGCTAATGCGCTTCATTTCCAGCGCTTTTCCTTCTCACGGGGTCTCACGCATTAATGCGGCTGAGACCGTGGCAATGTGTGCGATTATTCGCTAAAAGACCCCGACTTTCTGTTTCGACATCATGCGCGCGCCGCGCGCGAACCGGTACTTGAGCACGCATGTCCAATCTCGATACTCTTGAATCCGACCTTCTGGCCGCCATCGAAAGCGCGGAGAATGAAGCCGCCCTGGAAGAGCTGCGGGTCAATACCCTCGGCAAGAAGGGCTCCATCTCGGAGCAGATGAAAACGCTCGGCAAGATGACCCCGGAAGAACGCCAGGTGATGGGCCCTGCCCTGAACGGCCTGAAAGCGAAGATCACCGAGGCCATCGCCGCCCGCAAGGACGTTCTGGCAGAAGCTGCGCTGGAAGCCCGTCTTGCCGGCGAAAAAGTCGACATCACCCTGCCGCTGCGCCCGTCTCCGGCGGAAACCGGAAGGATCCACCCGGTCAGCCAGGTGATCGACGAACTGACGGCGATCTTCGCCGATATGGGTTTTTCCATCGCGGAAGGCCCGGACATCGAAACAGATGAACTGAACTTCACGGCGCTGAACTTTCCCGAAGGCCATCCGGCGCGCGAGATGCACGACACGTTCTTCTTCAATCCGAAGGAAGACGGCGAACGCCTGTTGCTGCGCACCCATACTTCGCCGGTGCAGATCCGCACCATGCGCGAACAGGAGCCGCCGATCCGGGTTATCATCCCGGGGCGGACCTATCGCTGCGACAGCGACCAGACCCACACGCCGATGTTCCATCAGGTGGAAGGGCTCGTCATCGACAAGGAAAGCCATTTCGGTCACCTGAAGTGGGTGCTCAGGGAATTCTGCAAGGCCTTCTTCGAAGTCGACGACGTCAAGATGCGCTTCCGGCCGAGTTTCTTCCCGTTCACCGAGCCGTCGATGGAAGTGGACATCCAGTGCGACCGCTCGGGCGGCGAAGTGAAGATCGGCCAGGGAGACGACTGGCTTGAAATTCTCGGCTGCGGCATGGTGCACCCGAATGTCATCCGCAATTGCGGCCTCGATCCGGACGTCTATCAGGGCTTTGCCTGGGGCATGGGGATCGACCGGATCGCCATGCTGAAATACGGCATGCCGGATCTCAGGGCGTTCTTCGACGCGGATGTGCGCTGGATCCAGCATTACGGCTTCCGCCCTCTCGACCTGCCGACGCTGTTCGGCGGGTTGTCCAGTTAACTGTCAGGACCTTCAAGGGGGGCGTATACCCATGTCACTGCTGACCCGCTTATTCATTCTTGCCGCTCTGTCACTCGCCGCCATTCTGCCGGTGGCAGCCCAGACCACGGATCAGGAAAGCCGCGTTGCGACACCGACGTCGTTTCTCGAGGCCTGTGCCGAAAAGATCGAAAGCCGGGGACGCTTGCGGTTTTGCGACACCTATTTCCGCGACAAGCTCGGCACGGAAGCCGACGCCCTGCTTTATCTGCGCGACCGCATCACTCGGCTGCGGGCCGGCCATGAGGCAAGTTCGGCGGAAAAATACCAGAGCTTTCTCCAGGCGATCTACATCGTCGCTTTCCTGACCATTGCCTCGATCGTGCTGATCGCCAGCGACCGGCGTATCGGCGGCACGGCCAAATGGGCCGGCCTCACCAGCAGCGCCGCGGTCCTGGTGATGGTGGCGATTGTCGCCATGGGCTGGCTGGGCAAATACAGGGCCGAATATTCCGCCCAGTTCGAGCTCGGCATCCTGCGGGACCGAATTGAAACGGAAGCAGCCCAGGCGATTGCCACCGGACAGCAGATCACACCGGAAATGGTGCGCTTCTGGACACAGGACCTCTCCGATATCGGCCGCCGGTTCGCCAATAGCTACGGTCAGGCCACGATCATTCCCGAGCTGGACCGGTTCAGCAACTAACCTCGTTTCACCAGTTTCGCGCGCGCATGCGCTGCACGACCGATAAAGAGCAACACTCATGAAATTCACCCTTTCCTGGCTCAAGGAGCACCTGGACACCGATGCCGGCCTGGAGGAGATCGTGGAACGCCTCACGATGATCGGGCTGGAAGTGGAAGAGGTCACCAACCGCGCCGACCGTCTGAAGCCCTTTCGCATCGCCAGGGTCCTGGAAGCCGAGCAGCATCCCAATGCGGACCGCCTGCGCGTCCTGAAGGTCGATACCGGCGAAGGCGACCCGGTCCAGATCGTCTGCGGCGCCCCCAATGCCCGCGCCGGCCTCGTCGGCGTGCTCGGCCAGCCGGGCGATTATGTCCCGGGCCTCGACATCACCCTGTCGGTGGGCAAGATCCGCGATGTCGAAAGCTTCGGCATGATGTGCTCTGAGCGCGAGCTGGAACTCTCCGAAGAGCACGACGGCATCATCGATCTGCCCGAAGACGCGCCCGTCGGCATGAGCTACGCCGAATGGGCAGGACTGGACGAACCCGTCATCGAAATCGGCCTGACCCCGAACCGCCCGGACTGCACGGGCGTTTACGGCATCGCGCGGGATCTCGCAGCGGCCGGCCTCGGCAAGTTGAAGGAACGCTCTCACGAGCAGACCCGCGGCAGCTATCCCTGCCCGGTCGATGTGAAGCTCGACTTCGCCGGCACCAAGGCGATGTGCAAGGCGTTCGGCCTGCGCATGGTCAGGAACGTGAAGAACGGTCCGTCACCGCAATGGCTGCAGGACCGGCTGACGGCCATCGGCCTGAGGCCGATCAACATCCTCGTCGATATCACCAACTACATCACCTTCGACCAGGGAAGGCCCTTGCACGTCTTCGACGCCGACAAGGTCAGCGGCGATCTCGTGGTCCGTCGCGGCCGGAGAGGCGAAAGCCTCGAGGGCCTCAACGGCAAGACCTATGAAGTCGATGAGACGATCTGCGTGATTTCCGACGACAACGGCATCGAGAGCCTCGGCGGCATTCTCGGCGGCGTGCCCTCCGGCTGTACCGAAGAGACCGTCAACGTGCTTATCGAGTCCGCCTTGTGGGACGAGGACGACATCGCGGCCACCGGCCGCAAACTCGGCATCAACACGGACGCCCGCTACCGCTTCGAGCGCGGTGTCGATCCGGACTACATGATGCCGGGACTGGAGTATGCCACACGCATGGTGCTGGACCTGTGCGGGGGAGAAGCCTCGGAACCGGTCCAGGCCGGTTCGGTTCCCGAGACCAGCAACATCATCGATTTCCCCTATTCGGAAATCCGGCGTCTCTCCGGCGTCGAACTCTCGCACGCGGAAGCCAATGTCGTCCTGAAATCCCTCGGGTTCTGGATTTCCGGCGCCGGTGACACGGTCAGGGTTGCAGCACCGAGCTGGCGGCCCGACATCGAAGGCAAGGCCGATCTCGTGGAGGAGGTCGTGCGCATCATCGGGCTCGACCGGGTTCCGCTCACTCCGCTGCCACGCCAGGGCACCGTGGGACAGAAGGTGCTGACCACCAGCCAGATACGCCGCGGCAAATCCCGGCGCGCGCTTGCCGCCCGGGGTTTCAACGAGGCGGTCACCTGGTCGTTCATCGGCAAGGACCAGGCGGAGCTTTTCGGCGGCGGCAACGCGGCGCTGGCTCTGGCCAATCCCATCTCGCAGGAAATGTCGGACATGCGTCCCAGCCTGCTGCCAGGCCTTCTGGCAGCCGCCCAGCGCAATGCCGACCGCGGCTTCGGGGATGTCGCCCTTTTCGAAATCGGCCAGGTGTTCGAGAACGATACGCCGGACGGACAGAAGATGGTCGCCGCAGGCGTTCGCCGCGGCACGGCGAAGCTGCAGGGTGCCGGACGCCACTGGGCGGGCGCCTCCGGCGATGTGGATGTTTTTGACGTCAGGGCCGACGCGGAAGCCGCGCTTGCCGCAATCGGCGCACCGGTCAACAAGCTCCAGGTCGTCGCGGATGCCCCGGCAACCTTCCATCCAGGACGGTCCGGCTGCCTGAAGCTCGGCCCGAAAAACACCCTGGCCGTGTTCGGGGAAATTCATCCGCGCACACTTGCCATGCTGGATATCGAAGGCCCGCTGGCCGCATTCGAGATTTATCTCGATGCCCTGCCGCAGCCCAAGGGCAAGGGCAGCCGGTCCAGAGGCGCGCTGAACGCGAGCGGCCTGATGCCGGTGCGGCGCGACTTCGCCTTCCTCGTTGCCAGGGACGTCTCGGCGGAAACGCTTCTGAAAGCGGCGCGCGGCGCAGAAAAGACCCTGATTTCCGAAGTCACTCTTTTCGACATCTACGAAGGCAAGGGCGTTCCGGAAGACCAGAAATCTGTTGCCATCGACGTCCTGCTGCAGCCGCGTCAAAAGACGCTGACGGACGAGGAGATCGACGCCGTTTCAGCCCGGATCATCGCCAATGTCGAAAAAGCGACCGGCGGCACGCTGAGGAGCTGATTGCCGGATCATTGAATTTCAAGGCGCCGCGCGGAGATATCCGTGCGGCGCGCTGCTTTCCGGCGGCAGTGCGCCCCATAGCAGGCAGCTGATTTTTCGAAGGATGTAATCCGGCGTTCGCTCGGCTGCGCGCGCTGGAACTCCGGCTATTGTTGCTGGCCCTGCTCGGCACAGACCTTTACCGGGCAGCTGGAATCGTCCTTGGTCGGCACATATGTTGTACTGACCACACGCCCGGCCGACACGCACTGGTTCCTGCCCGACACATAACGGTCGAACTTGTACGGACCGGATTTCAGGTTGATCGCGCCGAACTTGTCGATCAGCGCCTGCGTCTGCGCGCAGGTGAGCGCGGTGGTGTCGGGTTGCCTGCGGGTCTGCGCTTCGGCGGACAGCACAGTCAAGAACAACGCAGCGCAAACCAGCCCGGCGCCGACGCCAAGCCCTGCAATTGATAGTTGTTTCTTGTTGCTGTTCGCGTTCATCGCAAGGCCTTTCCTGAGATTTCAGGCAAAATTATTTAACAAAAGAGCTTCAGTACTCCTTGTTCCATATTTGTGAAACGAGGTCCATTTGCAATAGCCGAGGTGGAGAGCATTAATGTTCTTGCCGGAAAAATTTACGACACGGGCACGACGGCCCGGCGGTTCGTAAACCGGTACGCCATGATTTTCAGATCGATCAGCGGTTATTCCGGTTCTGGTAGCACCTGTTGCCGACCGGGCATTTCGGATCGTCTTTCGTCGGTGCAAATCGTGCCCGGACCGAACTAGCGCGCGGAACGCAATAGCGGGCGTCAGCGACAAAGGTTTCGTAGGTCGTCGACCCCGTAGACATGACAATCGTACCCCGCTGCTTGACCATGGCCTGCGCCTGAGCGCAGGTCATGGAACGCGTATCGGGCCGTGCGGACTGCGCCTGAACCTGCAGGAGGCCGGGATGGAGGAAAAAGGCTCCCGCAGCCGCCAGAACCGGCAGCTTCCGGAAAACCGTCTTGACCATTGCGTTCATCTGCAAGTCCTTCCCGATCGGAGATGGGTCCAGCGTCTGCGGCCATTCAGCTCCTTCAGTCGAAATAGAACGGCTGATTGTTGGAGCATCTCTGGACATAGCACCTGTTGTTGTCCTTGGTCGGTACGTAGTCGCGTTTGAGAATTTCGCCGTGCTGACAGAAATTGCGGTTCGCCACGTAGCGGTCAAACGTATACTGGCCCGTGCTCAGCACGACGCCGCCGCGCTGGCTGATGAGAGCCTGGACCTGCGCGCAGCTCATCGAGCGTGTGTCGGGCCGCCCCGACTGCGCCGCGGCAGGCTGCACAGCCGACAAGACAAGCGCCGCCCCTGCGGCAGCAGCCATCCATCCCAGTCTGCCTTTTCCAAACCCGCGTTCTTCAGGCCTGCCTTTTCCGGCAAGCGGTCCCTTGTTCTGCTGGCTCATATGCATGTCCCGGTTGATTGGTCCTGAATGCGAAATGGCGTCTATCGGCGCATAGTCAAGCCGCTCCGGCGAAGTTTCAGGGTTCCGGGTTTTCCCGCGCGCAGAATCGCGTAGGCTTGAGATCCGCCGATGCTGACGACAAGGCCCCAGCATGACAGCAGATGCCCAGACCCGACCCGGCCCCGATACCCGTCTGGGCGAACCATATGCCGCCCGCGAAGAAGAGCGTATCACGCGGCTCGAACAGATCCTTTCGACGCTCCCGCATGTGATGGAAATTCTCATCTCCATACGTGATCTCGCGCTGCCCGACGGGTGGCTGGTTTCAGGCGGTATTTACCAGAGTGTCTGGAATGTCCTGACCGGCCGGCCGGCCCTTCACGGCCTCAAGGATTTCGACGTCATCTATTTTGACGGATCAGACCTCTCATGGGAGGCGGAAGACGTCGTCATCCGCAAGGTGAACGCCGCCCTGCCCGACCTTGCCCCCTTGCTGGAGGTGCGCAATCAGGCGCGGGTACACCTATGGTACGAACAACGCTTCGGGCGCCCCTACCGGCCGCTGGACTGCTCAATCGACTCTCTGACAACCTATGCGGCCCGCACGCACGCGGTAGCGGCCAGGCTGGACCGGACGGCAGGATCGTGCTCCAGGCTCCCTTCGGCCTTGCAAATCTCTTCGCCATGCGCCTCGTCCCCAACTACGTGCAGCCGAACGAGCAGACATATGTCGAGAAGGCGGAGCGGATGAAGGCCCTGTGGCCGGAGCTGGAGGTCACCCCCTGGAACGGCGGCAGTGTGTGATCCGGGATGCCACCGGGCAAAAAAGAACCGGCTGAAAATCAGCCGGTCCTGTTCATTCACTTGAAGTCTGATCCTGCAGCCACCGGTCAGGCGGCTGCGACGTCCTTCAGGAAGGCGTCGATCGAGCGGCGCATTTCGGAGGTGTCCCCATCCAGGACCTCCGTGGCTTCCACCATTGATGCGACGGACTTGCCGGTCCTCTCGACCGCTTCACGCACGCCGCCGATATTTTCCGCGACCCGGCCGGTGCCGTCTGCCGCTTCCGCGACGTTGCGGGAAATTTCGGCTGTTGCCGAGCCCTGCTCGCCGACAGCGGCGGCAATGGCCGCGGTATAGCTGTTGACCTCGTCCATCGTGGTGGCGATGAGCCCGATGGAAGCAACCGCATCCTTGGTTTCCGCCTGGATGGCGGAAATCTGCGCACCGATTTCCTCGGTCGCCTTGGATGTCTGCGTCGCCAGCTCCTTCACTTCGGCCGCAACAACCGCAAAGCCTCGTCCGGCCTCTCCTGCGCGCGCCGCCTCGATGGTGGCGTTGAGGGCGAGAAGATTGGTCTGTTCGGCGATCGCCTGGATCAAAGTGACCACTTCACCGATCCGGTTCGCCGCCTCGGCAAGGCCGGCAACCTTGGTGTTGCTGGTCTGGGCATTTTCCGTCGCCTGGACCACGATGCCCGTGGTCTGCTCGACCTGGCGGGAGATTTCAGCGATGGAAGACGACAGTTCCTCAGCGGCCGATGCGACCATCTGCACGTTGGAAGAGGCCGTTTCGGAAGCGTCCGACACCGACGCGGCACGGCCGGTGGTATCCTTGGCCACGGAGCCCAGCTCCTCCGCCGAACCGCGCATTTCATGAACCTTGCGGCCGACTTCGTCCAGCCTGGCGGCGATGTCCATCTGGAATGCCGCGATCCGCTCGTTGACGAGCACCTCCCTTCGCCGTTGCGCCTCGTCATGGTCGGCACTCTGGCGCTGCAGGGAGACCGCCTCGGCGCGGGCTTCCTCAGCCTCGTGACGTGCCTTGTCGGAAATGTCGAAAGCCTTGCCCAGATTGCTGGTCATCCACCACAGGATGCCAACTTCAAGCACGACGACGGTGGCATGAAACAGCACGCGGGCGAAATCCGCGCCATTGGGGAACACCGCCCAGGGCATGGCGAAGTTGAGCACGATGTGGTGGACTGCAACGACGGCGGCATAGGCCACCAGCGCGCGCCAGTCGACCCAGCTGGCCAGGATCGCCAGGACGGCGAAGAAATACATGTGACCGTCGAGTTGGTAGGACACCTGCCCGGCGGGGACGGCAAGGGAAGCGACAAGAAGCGCGACCAGCCCGGCAAGGGACATGGCGGTTGCAAGCC
This sequence comes from uncultured Roseibium sp., assembly GCF_947496995.1. Classification (GTDB taxonomy): domain Bacteria; phylum Pseudomonadota; class Alphaproteobacteria; order Rhizobiales; family Stappiaceae; genus Roseibium. The sequence continues at coordinate 762,698 of NZ_CANMFD010000001.1, read as the reverse complement.
GCGTCTCCACGCCGGAGCCAAATTTCATCCAGGTGACAGTGGCAGCCGCCCCGAGGACCAGCGCCGCGCCGCCCACGGCCACAAGGGACACGGTACCCACCAGCCAGGCGGCCGCGATGACCACAGCAACGTTTGCCCAGATGAAATAGACGGCGATCCTGGCGAAAGTATCCCGGAAAGCGTCAAGACCAGAAGTCGTATTCGTGGTTTCACTCATATCGTATTTTCCCCCAAAACCCCATTCCAGCGCGCGCAGAGTTGTGCAACGGCCGAGGAGGCGACAAAGCCGGCCCCGGCCCGATACAGACTGGCGATGAATTCATGATCTTCAGATTCGGTCAGTGCGACCCAGGATCCGTCGCGGACAAAGATGATCGACCCCTCGGCCCTTGCGATGACCTCTGCGGCCGTCAGACCACCCGGCTTGGCGAACACCGCAACCAGCCCACTGCCACCCGGCATGAGCACGCCGAGACACATCAGCATGCTGGCGCCGAGAAAATAGGTAACCGCAAAGATCTTTGCGGATGATGTCATCGAATCAACCTCACACGTATGCATTTACCCGTACATTCGCTGTTTTACTTTAAGAAATGCTGAAGTTTTTGGTTGCGGGCGTCCAAATTTCCCGTGATCCGGAAAAGAATTTGAAGACAGGACGCCTCGAAGACCCATCCTCACGTGCGCGGGCACACCCGATCGGCAAAGCTGAACCAGCCGGGGAAGGGAAATTGCAAACGAAAAGGCCTCCGACCGCAAACGGACGGAGGCCATGAAGCCGTTTGAAAGTACCAGGATCGGCTCTGCGACCGATCAGCTGACTTTGTCACGCTTTCTCGGCACGTTCAGGCGGTCAGCCGAGACCCGTCGGGCAAGCGACGCCCGTGCCGCCGATGCCGCAATAGCCGCTCGGGTTCTTGGCCAGGTACTGCTGGTGATAGTCCTCCGCGAAGTAGAACGTATCCAGGTGGCGGATCTCCGTGGTGATGGAGGCCGGGACGCCGTTCGCCTTCAGGGCCTGCTGATAAGCCTCCCTGGACTTCTCGGCGGCTTCTAAGTCTTCCTCATCTGCCACATAGATCGCCGAGCGGTATTGCGTGCCGGTATCGTTGCCCTGGCGCATGCCCTGCGTCGGGTCGTGGTTTTCCCAGAACACCTTCAAAAGATCCTGAAGCGTCACCTTGCCTGGATCATAAACGACCAGAACCGCCTCGGTGTGGCCCGTACGGCCGGTGCAGGTCTCATTATAGGTAGGGTTGGGCGTCATGCCGCCCGCATAGCCGACGGCGGTCACATGAACGCCCGGGAGCTGCCAGAACAGGCGTTCTGCGCCCCAGAAGCACCCCATGCCGAGAAGGACCGTCTTCATCCCCGCCGGGTAAGGCCCGGCAAGGGCCCTGCCGTTGACGAAATGGGGTTCGGCGGGCACGATCGCCTCGGCACGCCCCGGCAAGGCTTCCTCCTTGCCCGGCAGGGAAAATTTCTTGGACAGCATGGTCATGAACGACATGGCGGATCTCCGGCACTTGCCCGCGCCGCCTTGCCTGCCGGGTGGCGGACGCCTCCGACACACACAAGGACGGGCGCAGGGCCGAGTGCGCTTAACGGTTGATGGTCAGCCATATATGTGGCGCAGCTTGCCAGCCATGCCAAGGGCCGTCCGGCAAATTGACGGTTTATACCCTCCGGCAGACATATGAGCTTGCCTGAGCACGACTGGAGATTGTTCCACGAGAAGCGTGCCGCAGGGCGATACGGGTCATCCCTCGGAACGGGGGGCGCGAAGGAGAATTCCCCCAATTGCAGCCTTCGGAGATTTGTCCCGGTGCCGGCCTACATTGCGTCACCTGCCATGCCGCCTTGCGCGCGGCCGCCTGCCGGCAAACCTGCCCCCTCTCGTCTGACAGGTCCTCAGGTTCGCCGTCTGGCATCAGCGAGCGATCCGATGGGTCTCGCAGGCTTCAGGCAAACTGGGCGAGCTGGCGCCGGCGCTTGGCGCCGAGCCACAAAAGCAGCATACCCAGCGGGGCCAGCACAGCCCAGACCGGCCAGACCAGCACGGTCCGCTCCGCGACATCCCATAGACCCGGCCGAACCGAGTTTCCGACCAGTTCGAAGGTGTAGGGCGACAGGTTGGACCAGACATGCCCCAGCGGAGCCAGATAAACTTGTGATTGAGCAATTGAACTGCTTGCATCCGAGATTCCGGCAACAATCGCGACAGCGAGAAGGCCATATCCCAGTAACCGGAATAAAAATTTTAAAACACTAATCATGGTATATCTTTCTACGCATCACACTTTATATAGTTAATACTCACGCGAGTTCGCCGAAAAAGGCTGTCACGCCTCCAATTGAGCGCTTCCTCAAGGTAATACCACACAATTAATATACTGGTATTGATATGCAACACAATTTTGCGACATTTACCCCGGCAGGCCACCGGGTGAACGCCCTGAGCGGCCTGTGGTTCCGCAATTTTCCCAGAAAAATCCAAAGCTTGAGGGCAACTTCAAAAAAACGCAGCAAGGCGCTTGCGCTCGACCGCGTCATGGGTATATTGCGCGGCACTCGAGTGGGTCGACCGCTTGAAAAGGACAGGTGGCCGAGTGGCTTAAGGCGCACGCTTGGAAAGCGTGTGAACGTGCAAGCGTTCCGAGGGTTCGAATCCCTCTCTGTCCGCCAATGTTTCTAATTTACACGAGAATGCTGCGAATTCGGAATTGCCGACCAAGCTTGGGATAATGCTTCGCTGGGCGACGTGCGCCGCCGAACCTTTGCGGCAACTGATTGCATGAATGGCTTCAACCAATTAAAGATGAATCACATATCCGCCAGCCATTTCGGATGGACGAGGTACTGAGGTGCATATGAGCGCCGCATTGCCTTAGAAAGGTTGGAAAATTCATTTAATTTTCGGGTGAACGAGTTAATTTAGGATGCCCCAAACGTAATAAAAAGGTTCTTATGTATTCAAAGTCCCTTGGTGCCAGCCTCAAACGTCAGTTTGCCATCATCTCCGCACTGATCATCCGCGAGATGACTACTCGCTATGGAACCAAGTTTGGCGGATATATGTGGGCGGTTCTGGATCCAGTGCTATTTATCGGCATCTTGACACTGGTCTTTTCCGCGATCGCACGTCTACCTCCTTTGGGGAGGAGTTTCGTGTTATTTTATGCAACCGGCTATCTGGCGTTTTATTCCTACAGATCAACTGCCGACCAGATAGCCAAATCGATAGAAGCAAACAAAGCGCTGCTAAACTACCCGGTCGTAACCCCATACGATACCATTATATCAAGAATAATTCTCCAATTAATTACATTATTTGCAGTTAATATGCTTTTATTTACATGTATAAATTTATTTTCTCCCATTGGTTCAATTGACTTAGAGCCTGTAATAATCGCAAGTATACTTGCTATTAGCCTAGGATCTGGCGTTGGGGCCGCTAATGCTGTATGGTTTCATATGAACACTACTTATGAACACGTTTGGGGCATCATCAATCGGCCTGCATTCATGGTTTCAGGCGTTTTTTTTCTGCCTGAAGAGATCCCACATCCGTACAGGGAATTTCTAATGTGGAATCCGATGATCCATGTTGTCGGCCTGTTCAGAACCGGATTTTACCCGACCTACAGAGCCGCTTATGTCGACCTAACTTACGTGGTAGGTATAGCCATCTTTTCTGTCGTATTCGGTTTTGTCTTGGTTTGGATGTTCGATGCACGAATAAGGGAACCGAAATGATTAGGCTTGAGCACATGACTAAGGCCTTCAGGCACAAAGGCCGTCTCAAATTTATTGCTAAGGATGTTTCTTTCACAATCCAGCGCGGGAAAAGCATCGGATTGCTTGGCCGGAACGGAGCTGGAAAGTCCACTCTTCTCAAGCTGATGGCCGGAACTATCAAGCCGACTTCTGGAAGAATAATCAGAAGGGCAAACGTTTCATTCCCCTTGGGCTTTCAAGGCAGCTTTAACCCTAGCCTAACCGGAGAACAAAATGTTCGGTTTGTAGCCAGAATTTATGGTACCGATACTCAGGGTTTGGTCGAGTATGTTCAGGATTTTTCAGAGCTAGAAGAAGCCTATTACATGCCTGTTAAGACCTATTCATCCGGAATGAAAGCAAGACTCGCATTCGGCGTGAGCATGGGAATCAAGTTCGACTATTATCTCGTTGATGAAATCACCGCGGTTGGTGACAAAAACTTCAAGAAAAAATGTCGAAAAGTATTTACCAAGCGTTTGAAGCATTCTGACATCATTATGGTTTCTCACTCAACCGAGACATTGCTAGACTACTGTTCAGCCGGAATCGTTCTGGAGGATGGTTCTCTGAATTTCTACGAGAACATTAATGATGCTGTGGAGATACATTCTCAGAACATGGCTCTCAGATAGATTTCTCAAAAACCCAAGACTCAGGTGAACACAATGACCGGCATAGTTAAACCGGCAGACTCGGAAAGACAAGATAGTTCTGTGACAAACCTCACTAGAGTGCCATCAAATTTGCCGAACTCTAAAGAAAAGGAAAGTAGCGACGGCACAATTATCGATCGCCTGAGAAGATCCGGACTTGATCCGCAAAAACTCCTAGAAATTACATTACCAAATAGGACTGCCAAATCATCTATAAAGACGCGCCACAGATTAATTGTTCTTGGATTTTTGCTAATGGTTATTATCCCCTCGTCTGTCACGTCAATCTACATTTTTTTCTTTGCAAGTAATCAATATCATAGCATTGCGGCATTTGCCATTCGCAGCGGCAGTTCGGCCCCTGCTTCTGATTTCATGGGCTTCCTTATGTCCCCCGGCGCTGACTCTACGGAATCCAACAGCTATATAGTGAGCGACTACGTCCAGAGCCAGACCCTGCTGGAAGATATTGCCTCTGAGGTCGATCTAACGGACATTTACAACCGCTCGGGCGCGGACTGGCTGTTCCGCATGGGTGAGGATCTTCCGATCGAAGAACGGCTTTCCTACTGGAACAGCATGATTGACGTGGACTACGATTCGACGTCCGGCGTCATTTACCTGGAAGTCCGAAGCTTCGACCCGCGGGATTCCCTCAGGATCAGCAGCCTTGTCATGGAAAAATCCGAAAAGCTCGTAAACGAACTGTCAGCAAAGAACCGCCGCGAGAGCGTTCGCTACGCCGAAGAAGCCGTGGCGAAATCGGAAACGCGCCTCAAGGCCATTAGGAAACAGATCCTACAATACCGGAAGGAAACCCAGGAAGTCAGCCCCGAAGACGATGCGAAGATCGCGCTGCAGCTGATTGGGCAACTCGACAACAGGATTTCCGAGAAGAAGGCCGAGCGCCTAAAATTCCTCAGTTACCTGGATACTGAGTCGCCACGCATCCGATTGCTCTCCGAGGAGATCGCGGCGTTGGAGAACCAATTACAGCTGGAAAAATCGCGTGTCGGCGGAGGCTCAACCGGGAGCATGGGAGCTTCGATCTCCGAGCGACTCGCCAGTTTCTCCGAACTGGCCCTTGAAGAGGAATTTGCTCAGGACCTCTTCACCACGGCACTTGCAGGTCTCGAACAGGCCCGCCAGGAGGCCAACCGGAACAGCCTCTACCTGGCAACCTTCATCCCGCCGACCCTCTCCGACAGGGCACAATACCCGAACCGGCTGCTATATTCGCTGAGCACATTTCTGATCCTGCTCGGCGCCTGGCTGCTCTGCGTGCTGATGTACTACAACATCCGCGACCGGAACTGATCGGCTCTGGCCGGCGACCGGCCTCAGCCCTTCAAGATGCGCGACCGGCACGGTCGGGCACACCACCTCCGGAGACACATGTCCCTCGAAGGCGTGTCCGTGCTGGCGCACCCGCCCCCTGCGACGGCTCGGCCCCACGTCGGCACGCTTCGCCTGACGAGCAGGGATATCCGTGGCGGGCGAATCATCCCAGTCCCTTCTTCCTCCCAACCGTTTCGGCTTGAACCTCTCTTCGCGACCGGCCGGCATCAGCATCCGAACTCGAAATAGATCCTGCTTTCGCTCGTCAGTCGCGCACGGACGGGAAGCAACGGCCCGCAAAACCATGCAGGCGCACGGATCAAAGGCTTTGGGACGGCCTTCAACGCCTGATCGGCGTCCTTCGGCTCGCGCAGCAAATGAGCGTTTCCCGGCTGCGCACGATCGAAATCGCGCCGCGCCGGGGACCGGTCTGGGGGCAGAGCGTTGCTGCGAAAAGTTTTTGCTTGCCTTATATCGTGAAAATTGGAACGAAAGAGATCTCAGCTTCAACATAGATCATAGAGCCATGATGAAATCGGACCAAAAAATTCCCGAACAAGTCGATGATGACGAAGAACTTCTTCAATTGATGATGGAAGACTATCGAAACTCCGATGCGATTTATAAAACAACAAATTATTGGTACAAGAAAACCAAGAGGCTGTACGGATTTCTTCTACAAAATGGCCTGCGCGATTTCCGTAGGAACAACGACCCGAAAGGCACCGCCGGAGCGGTTCTGCGGGCGTTCGGAGCAACCGACAATCTCAATGCGGCTCTGAATTACGAGGAAGCCTATGACAGGGCGGCATCCTTCAGGCAGAGCGACAACACCGCGTTCCTCGGCAGCCTGAGTGTTTCGGACGTCGGAAATCCCGAAGACCTGCACGATCGCGGCGGCTCGGCCTACACCAATTCCTGGCTGAACTTTTACATAAGATACTGTTACGTATCCAGGTTCATGAACCTGGACAACAAGGTCATCGTCGAACTCGGATCAGGTTCTGCCAAGCAGGCCGAACTCATCAAGAAGGCGCATCCAACCGCGACCATTCTGCTCTTCGACATTATCCCGCAGCTGTACATTCAGAACCAGTACCTGAAAAAGGTCTTTGGCAAGGACTTCGTCGATTACGAAGTCTGCAGGGAAATGAAGAGCCTCGACGGCATCGAGGCCGGCAAGATTTATGTTTTCGCCAATTCGCAGCTGCCGATGATTTCCATTGGGAAAGTCGACTTGTTCTGGAATGCCGCGAGTTTCCAGGAGATGGAACCGAATGTCGTCAAGCACTACCTGGACATCGTGTCGAAAGCCACGAAGAACATTTACCTGATGCAGCACATGAAGGGTCAGAGCGTCTCCACAGTACCGGGGACCGGTGGCGTTCTGGAGGCCGTCACCTTGGAAACCTACAAAGAGTGTTTGCCGGATTACACCGTGGTCGACCTTTCCCGAGCAGAGCTGGCCAATGCCGACGCGAGCAGCAAGACAATGTATTCGGACAGCTTCTGGACCAGAGACTGACGCGGTCTTCGCGCAATCCAAATCCTATGGTGCGGTCTCCGCTTACGCTTCTTCCCCTGGTATTTCCGGTGCTGAAGAGTACCGGATGGGACAGTCATCTACAGCGAACAGGGCCGAGTGACCGGCAACGGCGTGCTGCAGCAGCTGAGCGTTCTGGAACTCGACAAGGCACTCACGGCTTGAAGATGGCCCGCCGCAGGCGCAGGCACAGCTTCCGCTGCGGACAGCGACCCAGCTCGCCGGCCGCTGACTTCAATGCCAATCCGGTCTCTAGCCGTTCAGCAAGCGCTGCCAGGCTCGAACTCTGGGCTGTGTGTCCAACTTTTTCTGATTTCGCCTTCAAAGTAAGGCTCATATCGCCTAAGACATGTTCAGAAACGAAGGCTGATTCGGACCACGGATGGATTGACCAGCAGGGGTGCCTGTCGATCAAAACGAATATTCGGAGATCGTGTTCAGAAAGAAGCCGCCGAGGAAAAAGCTGTTCGGGTTTCCAGCCCGTCCCTGAGGCGGTTGTCTTCCGGGTTTGTCCGACTGCCGCCTTGAGGCGCTTGCTTCGCAAAGGCGCAATGCGGCGGTCCGCCGGGCGGGTCGAACGTGCCGACCAGCCCGTCCGCCTGAAACAGGGCCAGGCACCTCTGCATGAACACCGTTTGGGTCAATTGTGATGAAAGACGAACCTGAATTGCTCAAGCTGATGATGGACGACATGAGCGTTCAGGCCAGCATCCATCGGCCCGGGCCCTATTGGCAGAGATACGCGAACACCACCGTCGACGCGATCCTGCGCCACGGCGTCGCTTGCTTCCGGAACAATCCGGAAGTCGGAAAAGGGTATTCCGACGTCCCCCTCAGCAGGAACCTGTCGCCGATCCTGCCGGCAACGGGCCCCCTGGTTTCCCTGTTGAAATCACGGTTCGGCGAGAACGTGCTCCGCAGGTTCTCCAACGGATCCTACGAATACCTGAGCCGGCTCGCCCTGCAACGGCACTTCGACAGGGAACTGGGTTCATTCCTCAGGGAAACGGCTAGGAATTCCCCCCTGCCCGATACGATGCATGGCGATCCGGCCCGATGGTACAGGATCGCTGGCCGGAAAATCGGCTTCAACTACATCCGCGTTTTTAGCTGGATCGCTGATTTCGAACCGGTCGTCGACTTCGGGAAAGTGAAGGCCGTTCTGGAAATCGGCGGCGGATCCGGCGCCTACGCGCACACCCTGCTGCACAGGTATCCGAACATAGAACGATATTACTACCTTGATATTCCCCCGACGCTTTATGTCGGCACCCAGTATCTGAAACATTTCTTCCCGGGGGACGTTTTCGACTACCGTGAAACAAGATCCCTGGAAACGATTACCCCCGGGAACACCGCCGGGAAACGGATCATACCTCTCTGCCCCTGGCAGCTCGAAAAGGTGGAGGACTCGATCGATTTCTTCTGGAACAGCAGTTCCTTTCAGGAGATGGGCATCGCCATCGTCTCGAATTACATTCGACAGGCGGAGCGTCTGGCAAACGAGAACGGCACCAGTAAATTCGGCATTTTCACCTACGCGACGCCCAAGACCGAAACTCCGGTCAAAAAGAAGAAGCGGCTTCTGCCAAAGAGCGAAATAGTCAATACTTTCGAGAACGGTAACTGCTGGAGCTGTCACGAGGTCGCGCAAGCGGTATCGAAGAAATTGATTTCAGGCGAGCTGTTGTGTTTTGAACGAACAGGCGCAGGACCGCGTCCACCGCTCCCGTAACAATCTTCACGGAGTATTTCCGCGAAAGAGAAGCATCCGATGTGTCGAACGTTCCTCGTGAAACGTCGGCTGGTGGCATAGCCAACGTTTCCGGGGCTTCTCGTTTGTCCGGCCTCCGGCAAAGAAATGCCAAGGGTGAAGGCGCCCGGCCAACGGCGCATGAAACGGCGAAAGCCACAAATTGCGCGGGGTTGGCCGGGTCAATGCCGGTTCCGGTTAGCTAGGGACCTGCCTGAACGCAACCTTGCGGGAATTCTCCGCGGCTGGTACGCCTTTTGAGCCATTCCGCTCCTAATGGTTCCGCCTGAATATCGTCCAGTGCATGTCACCCTTGTTGTGGGGCTTGGCATCCACCGTCATTCGTACGCCTTCCCTGACGATTTCCCAGTCGGGATGAAAGCTGTGAAAAAGGCCACTGAAATCACGCCAGTACTGATACCCTTGCCCAGCTTCCTTTTCCGGAACACGTCTAGAGTAGTGCTCGAGTTCCGTAACCTCATGATCAAAGTGCTCGTAAATCAGAACATATTTATTCGAATGCGCAGCCATGTTTTTCATGGTTTGCTCGAGTTTATCTGGATTAATGTGAATAAGTACGCCTCTTGTGAAGACCAGGTCGAATTTTTGGTCGAGTTCGATGTCAATTATCGAACCTTGCCGAACACCGTCAAAACCGTCCGCCAAGAGCATATCTACTGCCGGCTTGTTGATTTCAACTCCGGAAATCGCCAATTCCGGACGCAGATGACGAAGAGCCTTTAGGTTTGCACCAATGTTGCAACCCATCTCGAGAACGGACTGCACGTCCGGCATGCTCTCCAGCAGCATTTCCCAGGTCGGAACTCTTGTTTCCAACCAGTTCTCGTTCGCGTGGTGCACCACATAGCGATAGCCATGACTTCCACTCCACACTCTTTCCTGTGAAGTTTCGTATTGAGCTCCGCCTTCACCGCCTGGCTCGGCCTGCTTGTTGCTCAGATCGATGATGGTGTTCATGCGTTTCCCAAGTTTTGAAATCTGCTTGAGAATCGCGTGAATCTTTTGATTCTGCTGTTCAATTTCAGTATTTTTTTCTTCTAAGAGCTTTTCAAGATTTCTTATCCTGACATCCATCTCGTTTACTTTTGAACTTTGGAAGAAATCTAGAATGCTCATATTGGATCCACTCGCCCCTTTTGTCCTGAAGTCAAACCTGGTGTTTGAAAACCGAAGCCCATGCCAAGACGCCTTAACAGCGCTCACATGGACCACGACATTCATGTCCGACGCAGGTAATACGCTCGGTGATTTCACGCAATACCCGACACTCACATCGAATCGGGTATTATTAATGTTCTTATTCAGCTTTCTAGCTTATTTCGTAAACTATTTGAAGTTTCAACTCGTTCGCAATTTCTCTACCATGTCATCGAAATAGGGCGCGACCTTTTCATGGTAGATTTGATCAATAAAGCTGAGTGTTTTATTATATCCGGCGAATTTTTCGTCAATCTGAGATCTTAGGAAAGCTACCGCCCTGTCGGGAGCATCCATGTCGGCGTCTCTTTCAGCGGCAGACCATGCTTGAATGCATCCGTGAGACAAATCAGAGGTATTCGAGAACCCGAACGACCTAGCATCCTCGACAAGCAATATTGATGGCTTTCTATTTCTGAGAAAACAAATATGGGCATGAAGACGGTACCCTACATGCAGATCATAGTGCTCGTACGCCGACAACTTGTTGACGTCGCCATATAGGTGTAGGCAATCAATGCTAAGTTCTGAAGCTCGTCGTGTTATAACTTTGTATAGATCTTTTGGTACGCTATGCAATGATATGTCGATCTGCGAATTTGGAAATTCTTTCTTTAGCTCTTTCAGCAGAATGATCGATTGTTCCAGATATCTAGTGTGGTGCTGAAGCGAAACGACTATCTTCAGATCGTCCAGTTTGTAGCCCAGATCCCGCCCGATCTTCTCTTCGGAAAACAAGGCGAGATCGCCACTGAAATCGCTTGGAATATTCTGCGACTTCAGTCGCCCTTCAATCAGTCTATCCCTGCAGAAAAAGGGGCCGTGCTGCTCCGCCATCGACCTCAGAAATACAAGGGTTTCCTGATCGTACGGCAATTCAAAACTGTCATGTTCAGGAATGGGATGTTGGTATGAACAACCGAAGGCGAAGAATTTGCTGATGCGATCCAGGTCACTAAATAACGGGTAGATCTCGACAGACGTACCGTTACTGACTGAGAACCCCGGCGCAATTACATTGTGGCGTGACCTTTTTGTGAAGCCATCCAAGAGGTTGCCGCGAAACTGAATTGCCGGCACGAACTCGGGCCAACGCGCCCTGATAAGTCTAAGAGTGGAGTCGGCGATCAGCGCATCACCCACATTCTGGGATTTGTGAGCAGGAAATGTCGTCAGGAAGATATTCTGTTTCATTTATTCCGTTTCACTCGCGTTGCCAGTTGCGTCTCCGGGAGTCTCTCGGACTCAGTCGCTGCCGATAAACTTTTTCAGCTCTTCAACAAGCTTGCTAACCAGAACCTCTTTCTCATCCCCCGGGCGATTTTCTATGTGGGAAATGGATTTGCTCCAGATATCAATCAAGGTCTCGTCATCTCGGCGCCAGTGCAGCTCCGAGGAGTTCGACAAGAGCCAAGACCTGCAACCAACCGCGCCAGCCAATTCAATGGGTGTCGTGGCCACTCCAATAAAAAGATCAAGATTTGTCATTAGCGCAGCAACGCCATCCAAGTCATTATACTGATCCAGTTCGCTCAAATGGATCAGTTTACCTGGGAATCTTTCTTCAACCCACGCCAGTTCTTCGTCACAGTCATCATATTGGAGATTAACAAACTGAACGTTTTCAATCGAAAAAAGCGGCTCTAATTCCCTTATAGTGAAGTAGTGCTCATTTCGCGAGTGGGAAACGACACTACTACGCCAGCACAGACCCACTATTTTCTTTTCCTTTGGCAGTATGTCAGAGTATTTTCTAGCTTTTTCTTCATCAACCTTAAGCCAAGGAACGCCTTCAAAATCTTGGTACCCTTTTATGGCATCCGACAGAAGATCTGTCACAAGACAAATTTCATCTGCCTTTTTGACTTCATCGATTCCTTTATTGTCCAAAGCGTCATGAATGTCCGATCCGGGCAACTCAGAGAAATTCGACAGATCGTTTCTGTTCAGATATCGTACTCTACCCACAGGAGCAAAATTAAATCCGTCAAACGATCTTTGGAAGATTTCTACCAAGCGAGGATCCGTTCCAATCGTTACATTCTTTTGGGGAAGCAAACTGCGTATTTTTTTATACACTGAGGCGAACCTAATTTCGTCACCAGGTCCATAAATAGCTGGCATGAACAGTTTCCGCGCTTCTCCCGACGCCAAGGGAGCGTCGCAGTATTTCTCGGGGAAATACGATCGGACATTGTTTTTTAGTTTTATGTCTCTGAAAAACTTGAACGCCTCTTCAGGCCTTCTAAGCCCAAAGTTTATCTTTCGGCTCAGCATGTCGCCAATATCGACGTTATTGAGCTCTGCATTGTGCATCACGATTTCGGCGTTCTCATAATCGCCCTCCAAGATACACAGCCTTAATCTTTCCCGATATAGTAGCGGTGTTTCAAATACTCCGAGCGCCTGATCACAAATAGCAATTGCTTCTTTCACCTTTCCACCGAATGACAATGCCTGGCACATCGACCATGCCCACATCGCTGTCGATGACTGATTGTTATCGTGCATCATGCGCAGGATCCGTTCTGCGCGTCCCGGGTCCTCCAACGCCAAAAAGCCTCGAACTTTCATGAACGACAAAGTGCCATCCAAGTAGGGAATGTTAGCAATTATTTCCCTGTCACTACTGTGATTCAGTTCGACGTTCTCCACGGATTTTATCGCGTAGTACGCCCTATCGGGACTTACATTTATTGCAAGAGCTGCATCCTTCAGACTTTCTTCTCTGTTATTCACTTGTTTGCAATCAAGATAGATGGCCATGAATTTCTCGAGCCGCTTACTACCTCCGGTTATGATAACCAGATTAGATATTGTAGCTGCATCCAAAAAATCGAACTGGAGACGAAACAACTGCGCCAATTCAAGAAAGATCGCATCAGGCTTGTATCCGAAAAAAATTAACTCCATGAGAATTCTATTCGCAATGTCCAGCTTTTTCTTTGTCAATAAGACCCTAGCCACCTGCAACATATCTTCGAGGACGACCTCATCCAGTTCAAAGTCTTTTGAACCTGCCTCAAAAGCATCATGCTGGCTTTTTATTTCTTTTATAATACTCGCCGTAAAAACATCCTCTTCTTCATATGATTTAAAGAAATCATCTGTAAACTTAAATCTTGAGACAACCGATTTTCCATTTTTTGACGTCAAAAAATCTAGGGCGCGTTGGAAGCTCTTTTCTTCAGCGACTACTTTTGCTGCATTCAAATAAGAATCGAGGATACCGTTTCGTGCTGCGATTCCTGCTAGCCAAATTAGAATTGCTTCCTGATAGCGTGGCACGCCATTCCTCGAAATAATATAACGAAGAGATTGGACTAGTGTCAGATTTCTCACAATTTCTTCTGGAAGTTCACCTTCATATCCAAAAAGATCTGCAAACCAAATCTTTGTTTTTTGAAGACATCTACTTTCCTTCGCTCTCGCAAACACTCCTTTCATGAGTAGCACTCTGTCGCTCATGATTTTATAGGCAGCGGATTGAAACCCGATCACTGGGTTATCAGGAGAGACAAGGTACTTTGGATACTTTAGATAGACACCAGCAAACAACTCAAGAACGGAAAGTGTTCTCCCACGTTTGATGTCGCAACGATCATCGGTTAGCCCCCAACCACTATAAAAGGGGGTCCCGAAAACGGACACTTTAATGCCCCTGACAATCGCCTCCAACCCAGACAACGAACTAAGTGTGTAGACGTGATCTACGGTTTCTAGCAAATCGATAAGAGACTCTGTCGGCTTAGTAAGTGTGACCCTGCTGTCAAGCTCTTTGGACTTGAACCGAGTCTTCGCGTATCCTTTGTATACTTCCGGGTGAGGCCGGTACAAAATTTCAGCGTCTGGGTTTTCGCAGAGTGCCGCGTCAATGATATCCGAAAAGGTAAAATTCTGCGGATTACCTAGACGAACAGCAGCATCACGATCAACTTGCCCGATCACCAGAATTCTTTTTTTGATTTTAGGCCTATTAGTAACTTTTTCTATTAGGTATTCTGGGAGGTTGTACTTCGAAAGCTTGCTTTCAATTAATAGATCTAGGCAATTCCTAGCGTTGAGTTCTAGTTCTCTATCGGAGCTCAAATCAATTTTATCAAGGATATCGGTAAGGTCATTGCGACTAAGCGAGTTATAATACATACCTTTCTTATCGAATACTAACGAGCATGGCGTGGAATGGCTCGCACCGATTTCAGCAGATCTTAAAAACGCATCCTCTACTCTGATCAATGAAATCTTTTTACTGGCGACAAATCGTTCAACGAACTTGGGTGTCGAATACCCCCAATTGTAAACTGCCGCTGGTGTGAAGCTCAGCGACGACATGGCCCAGCGTCCGTAGAATCCCTTTATACTGGGGCGGGCGAATGCAACTCGATATTCTGGCAAATAGTCTGCAATTATCCCAAATTTCCAACGATTAAATCCGAATGCCAGCACGATGGGTGCGTCAGGCTTCTCTTCCCAGTTGGGCCCAGCCAAAAAGAAAGCCGAAAAATCATCGGTAATGTTATTAAGTTTTTTTCTGTAGTGGATTTGATAAGCGTATGGACTACTAGTGCGCTCTACTTTCTTTTTCTTTTTCAAAAATTTAGTAATCGAACCAATTTTGTTATTAGCAATATATTTGCCAAATTCGCTTGCGACATTTTCTGAAAGAATACTTTTCACCGACCAGCTCATTCGCACCGCCACTTTCAAATTTTGAACCTGCTTCAATGTCGAATGGACGTTGAAGCTATTGCACTCAGGAGATCAGATTCCTCGGAATCTTAACTCACAAGCTCCCACGACAATGGTTCACCCCGCCTTATCGCTTGAGCTGCACGTTTACCAAGTACCTTCGGAAGATACTTAGGACGCAAACCGAAACCTGGTCGAATTGAACGAACATTTTCAGTTGTAAATTCTTCTCCTGATTGAATATCTCTTATCGCGTAAAGGGATCTCCTAAGCTGAGACATCTTTTTCTCATCTTCACCCTTGATCCCGTAGTTCACTCGTCCGATGGCAGACCAAGCCGCATGCGTATCTTCAACAAGGCGGTTTAGCTCATCTGGTTCTAGAGAAAACGATGAGTCCGGACCGCCGTCGGTTCGGGACAAGGTCACATGTTTTTCTATGACCGAAGCACCCAGTGTCACAGCAGCGCAAGGCAGCGCTGTGCCAGGAGAATGGTCCGACAATCCAACCACTACATCAAATGCCTTGCTCAGATGCGGGATAGTCGCAAGGTTCGCGTCTTCAGGCTTGCTTGGATACGCACTGACACAATGGAGAAGGCAGATATTGTCGTTGCCAGTCGCTCGAATTGCTTCTACTGCCTCGGCTGCTTCCGGCAGATTGGTCACGCCGATCGAAACTATCATCGGTTTACCAGTACTTGCGGCTTTTTGAATTAAAGGAATGTCCATCGCTTCAAAGGAAGCGATTTTGTAGGCTGGTGCATTCAGTTCTTCGAGAAAATCAATTGCGGTCGAGTCGAAGGGACTGGAGAAAACGGATATCCCAATTGAAGCTGCGAAATCGAATAGTTCCTTATGCCATTCCCAAGGCGTGTTCGCTTCCTGATACAGTTCGTAAAGCTTGCGTCCGTCCCATTGACCGCCCTGCAGAACAAACCCGGGACCGTCATGGTCAATCGTGAGCGTGTCGGCGGTGTAGGTTTGCAACTTGACGGCATCGGCGCCCGCATCCTTGGCAATCTGCATCAGCTTCAAGGCACGCTTGATGTCCCGGTTATGATTGCCTGACAACTCGGCAATTACGTACGGACGTTCCTCTACGCCAATCCGCCTGCCATCGATGGAAATCGTCTTTGATCTCTCGGTCATCACAAAACCCCTTGAGCCTGTAAATCTGTCTTTGCTAGTTCGTATTCAATAGTTCTGCGGGAACCACGTTTTTTGACGAAACCCACCTTCTCGAAAATAGAAACGCTCGCCTTGTTTATTTCCAGAACGCGCGCGGAGCATCGGTCTTTTCCTGTTTCAGCAAAGAACTTTTCTATTGCCTCCGCTAGGACCGGCTGACCCAGTTTGCGGGATCGATACAGCGGATTCAGAGCGATCGAAATCTCCGAACACTCGGATTGAACCTTGTCAAACCGTACATAGCCGACGCCTTCAGTCTCGCCCAGAAGATCTGCCATATACAGGATCGTGTTAACGTCATTTAGGATATTTCCGAACCACCGGACGTGGTCTTCCCAGGGAACCGTTTTTTTCGAAAAGGACATGGTAACGCTCCGGTCGTCGTTTCTCCACGACCAGACGGCTTTCATGTCTTCAAGATTTGCTCGTCGAAAATGCAGCATCCCGCGTCCGGTTCCTTAGCTTGACGACAGAGAAAGGGAAGTCCCTAGTATAGCGGTGCGATCACACCCCACCGTCTACCTGAGCATGTTGCTCAAGTAAAGAAACCACCCGAGTAGCACCGTCGCCATCGCAAAGTGTTGCACCGCGGGCGCCTTTCCTGGCCATTTCCTGAAAATCCCGCAAACGAGATGAAATTGCTTCTGAGAGGTCGCGATCCCGGACAGTTCGCACATCACCCACCAGGGCAACCACGCCGGCGGCGTCGAGTTGTTCCGCTATCTTGAACTGATTGTCGGCCAAGACCAGGAGTACGGTCGGCAAGCCCAATGCGCAGCGCTCCCAAGTGGACGTTCCCCCAGCGCCTATGGCCGCGTCGGCGGTCATCATGAGGTCGGCCATGTTGGTAACGTCGCAATGTATCCGGAACCGGTCGTCGGCGCTGACGAGATCCTCGATCCGTTCCCGGGAGGCAGCCTTGCTGCCGATGACCACGTCGAACCGATCAATAAAGCTGAAGTCTTTCAGGATATCGCAAATTCGTCCGGTGACCCCCCCTAGGTCGGTCAGACCCAGCGATACCAGGATCTTCCTGATTGGCTTGGGATCTTCCCGCCGTACCAAGGACCCTAACCGATGCTCCGCAAACTCCGACCGCAGAAGCGCGTATTCCGTCCCGAGCAGCAGGCGGCACCCTCCGGGGACAAGTCCTTCATAATCCGTCTCGCGCACGCCGTAAGTCTGGTCCAGCAGAAAGTCACAATCATGCGGACGGTCCGCCAGATCGTCGATGACCAGAAGGGTTCCTGCCCAGGTCCGCCAGCGTGTTTCATCTGGTGCCGCTATGCCGTAGTGGTCGATCACCAGCAGATCGAAGCAGTCCGCTGCCTCACCCATCTCTCCCCCGTCAAGCGTGCGGACGGTGAACCCGTTCCACATGTCCTTCGGAATGACCTCGAGCGTCTCCGGAGAGGAAAGGAAGATGCAGGAATGGCCGACCGAGCGGAACACACCGGCAAGCGTCAGGCAGCGCATCACGTGGCCGCCGCCGAGCGTCGCGCCCGCATCCACCCTGAAACCTATCCGCCTACTCATCGGCGTCCTGTTCCTCGTTGGGTCCGGTTCAGACTGCAAGCGGATATGTGATCTGCTCGAAGCCGTCGAATCTGTTCTGCCTTGTATCACTGGAACCGCCTGCCGCGCAAAGTTCGCTCAACCCTGGGGTAGCGCGGCAGACTTCGGCCATTACCGGCCATTCACAGGCGGGAAGTCCCGGCATCGCCTTTTCCAGTGCCTCGAAGAACGCGAGATCGGCGTCCGTGTCGAGCGTCCACCGCAGCGTGTGCGCGACGAGGTCTTGCGGCAAGTGAACATTCAGCTTCTTTAATTCCGGGTTCCTGCGGACCGCCGGCATGACATGTTCCCGGTCATGGTCCGTCGGTTCTTTCCGCAAGGCGGCTTCCAGGACGTCCGCCCGCACCGCTTCCACATCCATGCCATGGGGGAAGCTCGGCGGGGCGTTGTTGGTCGCGAAATCAGCGTCATGGCCGAGCAGGGCATCGACGACCGCGCCGCACACCCGCGGGTCGATGACCGGGCAGTCGGAGGTGACCCGCAGCACGATGTCCGCGCGGGCGGCCCGGGCGGCGCCGACATACCGCGACAGGACATCGCTTTCGTCGCCGCGGAAGACGCTGCAGCCCAGCCGCTCCGCTTCCTGCGCGATTGGATCGCAATCCGGCGTGTCGACGGTCGCACAGACCACCTCGTCGACACCGGGGACCGCCTTGCAGCGCTCGAGACAATGGGCCAGGACGGTTTTCTGTCCCAGGCGCTTCATGACCTTTCCCGGCAGACGGCTGGATCCCATGCGCGCCTGCACGATCGCAACGACCCGAGGCTGCGCCCCGTTGCTCATGAATTCACGCCGACGGCTTTTTTCAGGGCGCCGACAACCCGATCGACATCATCCGGTTCCATTGCCGGAAACAGCGGCAGGGACAGTGTCCGGGCGTAAAAGGCCTCCGCACCTTTCAGTGCCTGTTTTCCGTAAAGCGCGCTGTAGTAAGGCTGCGTGTGGACGGGAATGTAGTGGACCTGGGTCCCGATACCCGCCTCGCGCATGGTCTCCATGACCTCCCGGCGCGAACGTCCGGCGGCGTCAAAGTCAATCCGGGCGGCGTAAAGGTGCTGCGCGGGCAGACTGTCCGGCGCGCCCGCATTGGTCCGGATGAGCGGACCGCAGTCCTGCAGCCGCTCATTGTAGCGGGCAACCAGCGCCTGCCGCCGGGCAACGAAGTCCGGAAGTTTCTTCAGCTGGCTGATGCCGAGAGCGGCCTGCATGTCGGTGATGCGGAAATTGTAGCCGATCGCCTGCATCTCGTAGAACCAGGGATTGGCCGTCTCGCCGTCGAAGGCAAGATCCCGGTTCTGGAAGCGTTCTGCGTCCCGGACCATGCCGTGCGAGCGCAGCTCCGCAAGGCTCTTCGCCAGTTCCGGATCGCGGGTCGACGTTGCCCCCCCCTCGCCGCAGGCGATCGTCTTGACCGGGTGAAACGAGAAATTCGCCATGGTCGAGTGGCGGCAGTCTCCGACAGTGAACGTTCCCTCGGAAGTGGTGTACCTGCTGCCAATCGCGTGGCAGGCATCTTCAACGATCGCCGGAGCCTTGTCCTGCGGCCAGGCGGCAACGATGCCGGCAAGCTGCTCCATCGGCGCCACATGGCCGCCCAGATGCACCGGCAGAACCGCCCGAACCGGGCGACCGCCGGCCTTGGCCAGCGCCGCCTCCACGTCCTGTGCCCGCATAACACCTGTGTCGGGGCAGACATCGGAGAAAATCACGTCGGCACCCACGTAACGCACGACGTTGGCCGTCGCCAGGAACGTGACACTGGGAACGATGCACACATCTCCCGGTCCGATGCCGAGCGCCAGCATAGAAAGATGAAGCGCCGTTGTCCCGTTTGCCGAGGCAACGACCTGCGGGTCGCCGAAAGCGTCGGAGAGCGCCGCCTCGAATCCAGCGACGGCGGGACCCGACGTCAGGAAATCACCACGTAGGACATCGCATACTGCTGCAATGTCGTTTTCATCGATCGTCTGACGGCCATACGGCAGGAAATCAGCCATTCATCACGCCTCGCACTCAAGGCCCAGCAGCGGCAGCCGCAGATCTCAGTGGCTACCTTTGGTCAACAGGTCATCGAGACCGGCAGCGTCGAGCCACTCGGAATTGTTGTCGCTGGTATAGCTGAAGCGGTCGGTGACGCGTTTCACATGCGCCAGATCGAGAAAGCTTTCGCGATTGAATTCGTTGAACGCCGGTTCGATGGCGTACCGGTCGGGAAACTCGACGGTGACGTAGGAGTCATCTTCAGAGATCATAATTTCGTGCAGCTTTTCGCCCGGGCGGATTCCCACGACCTTGTGCGGCAACCCCGGCGCGAGAACCTCCGCGAGATCCGTGATCTTCATGCTCGGAATTTTCGGGATGAAGATTTCTCCGCCCCGCATCATTGCGAAGGAGGAAATCACGAAGGCGACGCCCTGTTCGAGCGTGATCCAGAAACGGGTCATGCGCTCGTCGGTGATCGGCAGTTCCTTCACGCCGCGCTCGAGCAGGCCACGGAAGAAGGGCACGACCGAACCGCGCGATCCGACCACGTTGCCGTATCGCACGACGGCGAACCTTGTTCCGATGTTTCCGCTGAAGTTGTTGGCCGCAACGAAGATCTTGTCGGACGCGAGCTTAGTGGCACCGTAAAGGTTGATCGGGTTGGCCGCCTTGTCGGTCGACAGTGCTACAACATGTTTCACGCGGTTGGCCAGCGCGGCGGAGACCACGTTTTCGGCACCCTGAATGTTCGTGCGCACGCATTCCTGCGGATTGTATTCTGCGGCCGGCACCTGCTTCAGCGCCGCGGCGTGAACCACATAGTCCACTTCCCGCATCGCGAATTGCAGGCGGGCCTGGTCCCGTACGTCACCGATAAAAAACCGGACGGCGCGCATCTTCTCCGGCGGCAGGAGCGCCTGCAGCTCCATGTTGAAGTCGAATTGTTTCAACTCATCGCGCGAATAGACGATGACCTTGCGCGGACTCCGGGTCTGCAAAACTGTTTTTACGAACTGCTTGCCAAAGGAACCGGTCCCGCCGGTCACGAGAATAGTTGCCTCTTCGAACTTGGCAGAGTGATCGGCGTCAAAAATACGATACATGTAAATCTACTTCTCTATGGAATCTGGGAGGCGGCGTTTAAATCCCGTAATTGTCGGGGACTGTCAAGTGGACATTCCGCGCGAGATTAAGAATTCAGGCAACCTGCTGATTTGGCAGGACACAAAATGCTGCATATCGCGTGGTGATGGCGACCACGCTGTCGCTACCGACCGGCAGGTTTGCTACGATGCTGGCTTCGCATACCAGTTCATCGAATAGCTTGAATTTTGCTACGGCGCCGTGTCTTCTTATTACGTAGTTGAAGAAGTGCACTGCCAACTCGCGCCGCCAAACTATTTGCCCTGGATGGTGCGGTCCTGGCGGAAAGGAACCTTCAACTTTCGCTTGACATTATGGATGAGGTTGAACCTGTATCGAAGTTGATATTTCAGACCTTGCCGTTGACGTCGAGAAATCGCTCCAAGACGGTACCCGCACCTAAGCGCTCTCTGGATTCGCCTTCCGTCAACTGCTCTTTCATTGCACCGACGGCCGCGATCAAACGCATCAGACCGACGGACCTGCAGGTTTGCTACAGCTTGAGCGAACATCTCGACTGGGAACCGCATGCGGACGGGGCGACCGCGGCATTAAACAGGCATTCAGCCTAACCCGATCCAAACGAATAACCTAAACTTCCGCTCAGATCAAGTCGAACAGCGCAACGACCGTTCTGCCGTGAAGCTCGTCCAGCGACCGGGGCCCCTCCATCTTGCCGGAATAACCTGCATTGGTATGCATGAAGATTATGTCGCTTGGCTTTATGCAGCAGCGCGAGAGCGTCTCGGACAGGCCATCTGCAGTAATTCCGGTCATGGTGTCCGTTTGTCCCGGATGATGCTGGCCAGGCTGGAGACCTTCCAGAAGGTACAGTTCTGAAAATCGTCTCCATCCAACTTGATGCAGAATTCCTGCTCGGCAGCCTCGATCAGCAAGATGCCCCCCGAAGGAATCGATTTACTCCGCTGCAAAAAGTCGCTGCTTTTACGACAGCTACGATCAACTACGACGCCACCTCTAGCAGGCTGTTGAAAAAGGACTCGTTTCGAACGCCTTGCCGTGATTCATTGTTCCCGAAGATGATTTGGAAGGTGATGGATGCGTGGCGGGGACGAACAGACGGGTGAGCTTTTCAGCTATGTCGATCTTGAGGCGCGGGTTCGGCGGGATCATCCTCTCCGTTCGATCCGAGAGATCGTGAGCGCGGCCCTGACTATTCTGGAGCGGGAGTTCGCTGCTCTGTATTCACCGATTGGGCGCCCGTCGATCCCGCGGGAGAAGCTTTTGCGGGCGATGCTGCTGCAAGCGTTCTATTCTATCCGGTCGGAGCGGCTTCTGATGGAGCGGCTGGAGTACGATCGTCTGTTCCGCTGGTTCGTCGGCATCGGCGTTGATGATCCAGCGTGGGACCACTCGACCTTCTCGAAGAACCGCGACCGGCTTCTGGAAGGTGACATTGCCGCGAAATTCCTGGCGGCAGTGCTGGCCCAACCCAGGGTGAAGAAGCTTTTGTCGACCGATCACTTCTCGGTCGACAGCACGCTGATCGAGGCCTGGGCGTCGATGAAGAGCGTCAGGCCGAAAGAGGCCCCCAAAGACGGTTCGGGTGAACCGCCGGCTGCTGGCGGCGGGCGCAACATCGAGGCGGATTTCCATGGCCAGAAGCGGTCGAACGATACGCATGCCTCGACCACCGATCCGCAAGCAAGGCTCTACAAGAAGGGCAAAGGCAAGGAGGCGAAGCTCTGCTTCCTCGGGCATGGGCTGATGGAGAACCGCAACGGCCTTTTGGTCGATGCCTGCCTGACACTGGCCGACGGTCATGGCGAACGAGTGGCCGCATTGCACATGATCGAGCCCCGCGCCGACCGGCCGCGAGCGGTCACGCTGGGGGCTGACAAGGCCTACGACACACAGGACTTCGTCAATGAATTGCGCGCGATGAATGTATCGCCGCACGTGGCTCAGAACATGAGTGGGCGCCGTTCGGCAATCGACGGACGCACGACGCGCCATGACGGCTATGCTGTCAGCCAACGCATCCGCAAGCGCATCGAGGAGGCGTTCGGCTGGATCAAGACGATCGCCGGGCAGGACAAGACGAAGTTCCGTGGCCGCGACCGTGTCGGATGGGCCTTCACCTTCGCCGCAGCCGCCTACAAGCTGGTGCGGCTGCCCAGGCTCATCGCGGAGACCGGCTAATGGCTAGAGTTCCCGCCTTCGCGAAGGCCTTCGCCGGCCGCTGGCGCATCGTCGAGATGGACAACTGGGACAATGACTTCCTCGACCTTGTCGAAGAAGCGCATCTCACCTTTGACGGCGCGGCGGATGGCGAGAACGCCTTCGGCGCGCTCAAGGGCTTTCTCGACGTTCGCTACGGCGCACGCGACGGATCAGCCTGCGAGCGCGACTGACTTCTTCAACAGCCTGCTAGATCCTGACACCGCCCTTGCCCCACCTCTGGCCGTCTCGTTCGGCCTGTCGGCCTGCGGGCAAGCCCCTGAAGGGTCATGCCCGTGAACGAGCATGGACGGCCACCGGCGCGTCATTCACCCGCTTAAATTCCCCATTGAGCAGTCCAGCATGATCGTTAAATTTTGACCGTACCGAGATAGAAGTGACACCAAAACGAGTAATTCGTATTGACTTCAATCTGTTGATGAAATTTAGTTTATACTAACCGCAACAAATAAGAACTTATTGGATGGCTTGTTCAGGACCGTCTGCAAGGCGCGGCACGCAGATCGGCCTGGTTGCCCGGTCCAGGGACGCAACGTAGTCAGGCGGACCTGAACAAACCACCGGAGGCCATGACATGAGCGCGCTCCGCAGCTTCGCGCGTCTTGGCCGATGCCACGCATCGCCCTGCGACACGCTCCTCGCGGAACGCGCTCATGTCATGGTCAAATAGGTTCTTATTTATTGCGGCTGATATTAATTGTAGAGTTTTATCTTTGCACGCCAGCGTTAAAATAACGCTAATTTTGTACGTTATAATTGTTAGGAGACGACAATGTTTCTCAAACTTGCGGGAACTCTTGCCAAGTTTTTTTGATCCTTTTTAGTTCCAGTTACTTCGCCGTAGCAGAAGAAGATGATCGCTCTGTAAGAATTCAAAGTTCTGTGGTGTTTGGTGCTCTGGAAGCAACCGCGACAAATGTCATTGGCAACAGTCCGGGAAGATGGGCTCTTACCCAAAGGTGGGTAGGTGCAAGCTCTCCCTATGAATATGGCGAAATCCTTGTGTCCGAAAACGAGGACAGCCTTTATAGGCTTTGTCGCGTAGGTGCCACCACCGCTGGAACCGGAACATCAGAACTATTTGTATATGCAAACAATTCAGAACTGCGTGGCTATCCTTCGACAAGATACAGCTTAGATATAAGCTCTTTTATACTTGTTGAAGCAAAACACTTGGCGCTTAGGTACTCTGAGAATGATGTTACTTTGAGCGATTTTTTCTGGGGATCGATCACAAAAATCGACAAGGATTTCCTTAGAGCCTTTAAAGTTGAAAAAGTATCTAACTGGTCAATGACTTGGGAGAAAAAACAAGGCTCTCACCACAATGTGATCCTAACTAAGGATGTACCAGGCAGCTATCAGTTCTGCTTAGATAGTTCAGTCATAGGACCACCAACAAACGGAAAGTATCCGAATAGCGTTGTAGTGCGATTGCTTGTAGATAATAAATATATTAAAGGATTTAACAAAGTGGCTGAGTATGCCTTGTCAGGATGCACTTTTTTTCCGGATCAAATATCGAAGTTCAGCTAGATAGCCGCAGTATTGATATTAATTTTTTTAAAATCACCGGCAGCCTTCATAGAATAACTAAAGAACTTGAAAATAAAAACTAATAATATTATTGTGCAGAATAATTAATACCAAGCGCAATTGATCAGAACAGATGAGCCCATTGCCGGCGGCCGATTGACATTATGGTCCATGGTTGCTCGACAAGCTTGTTCCAAGCCCTGCAGCACAGGTCGAGGATCTCCTTGCAGGACATGAAGACGCGGTTTGAGAGCCAGTTTTCGCGCATGAACTGTCAGACATTCTCTACCGGATTGAGCTCCGGCGCTTTGGGCGGCAAATGCAGGATCGTGATGTTGTCGGGCACTTGAAGCTTTCCGGTCATGTGCCATTCAGCCCGGTCCATAATCAGAACCGCATGCGCCCCGGGAGCAACATGAGCGGAGATTTCATCAAGGTGAAGCTGCATCATGGCCGTGTTGCACCGGAGGACAACAAGACCGGCTGCCGGGCATATGGCGCCGAAGATCCATACTGATTTCGTCCGCCGGTCCTTTGGGGCGACATGCCGGGTTCCCTTGTGCGCCCACTGCCTTGTGATCTTTGTCTTCTGACCGACCCGGGCCTCGTCTTGCCACCAGATCTCTACCGGTGTCCGCAGACCCAGACGAGCTTTGAGGGCCTTGAGTTCTGCGGGGAACCTTTTTTTAAAAGCCTCCAGCGCATCTTCGTTCTGGCCATGGTGGCGCGGACGGGCCGTCAGCTTCACAAAGCCCATATCCTTCAAGGTTCCACGCACCGTGCTTTCGGCCACGCTCAAGCCGAACTCCTCATGGAGCCAGACGACCAGATCCTTGATCCGCCAACGGACCACGCCATGGACTGCCGGGATCGGCCCGTCTTCAACAATCCGCGCCAAGGCCGTGCGGTGTTCAGGTGTCAGCTTGGGCACAGCACCGGGAGGTTTGCGGTCAACGAGCCCCTCCGAGCCTTCAGAGTTGAAGCGCAACACCCAGTCTCGAACAATTTGAAGGGTCACCCCGCCGATCCTGGCCGCCTCAAGGCGCTTGCCACCGTCGTAGATCGAGGCAAGCGCCAGCGAACGCCGCATTCGATTGGCATCGCTTGATTGTTTGGCCAGACGCCGCAGCGTCCCGCCATCAAAATCATCGCGAAGTGAAATCCGGCTACCCATGGCAAACTCCCTGTTTGCCATCGTGAATCATGATTTGCCCTGAAAAGGGAAGCTCAAATATGAGTCACAACCAATTGGGCTTGGTAAAAAGAGCCTATAATTGAAGAGGCCGTAGGGAATCGAACAGACTATTCCGAAACTCCAGTGCGAGTCACCCTCGAAGGATTTCGAGAAAGTATGGAAGTATCCTAAATTCTGTTTGTCTGCCCCTTTGCGGAATGTACATAAGGCCCGTCTTATTTACCAAAAGGACCTGTCCCATGATCCGCACCATCGGCCTTGATTTCGGGACCTCGAACACCGTTGCCGTTTCGGCGGATGGGGGCGGGGGGACGCGGGCGATGGGGTTTCGGGATGGGGAGGAGGCGTTTGCGTCGTTGCCGACGGTGCTGAGCTTTCTGGACATGGGGCCGGCGAAGCGGCCGCATCCGGAGGTCGGGCCCTGGGCGATCCGGCAGTTTCTGGAAAGTTACGGCGATGTGCGTTTCATTCAGTCGTTGAAAACCTTCGCGGCGAGTGCCGCGTTCAAGGGCACCGGCATCTATGGCAGCAGATTCGAGTTCGAAGACCTGATGGCGACCTTCCTGAGGTGCGCCTTCGAGCGGGCCGGCACCGCCGTCGAGCCGTCTTCGGTGCGGCTGGTCGTCGGGCGGCCGGTGGAATTTGCCGGATATAATCCGAACGAGACACTTGCCATGGCGCGTTACCGCGCCGCCTTCGGCAAGCTCGGCTTTGAGGACATCCTCTTCGTGATGGAACCGGTCGGCGCGGCGTTTTCCTATGCGCAGTCGCTGGACAGGGACACCACGATCCTGGTTGCCGATCTTGGCGGCGGCACGACAGACTATTCCCTGATGCGCTTTCACACCCATGCCGGTCACCTGTCGGCAACGCCGCTCGGGCGCGGCGGGATCGGCATTGCTGGCGATACGTTCGACTACCGGATCATCGACAACGTGGTGCTGCCGAGGCTGGGCAAGGGATCCATGTACAAGAGCATGGGCAAGGTGCTGGAAATTCCGCCGAACCTGTTTTCCAATTTCGCCCGCTGGCACCTTCTGTCGATCTTCAAGACGTCCGATGATTTTCGGGAAATGAAGAAACTGCTGCGCTGGTGCCTGGCGCCGGAAAAGATCGAGCTGTTTATCGATCTTGTCGAGGAAGACCAGGGCTATCCGCTCTACAAGTCCGTCTCCGAGACGAAAGCCGCGCTGTCATGCGAAGAAGAAACGGAGCTCGTCTTCGCCCCGCTTGGCAAGGACTTCAGAGCGAGTGTCACGCGCCGCGATTTCGAAAGCTGGATCGCACCGGACCTGCAGAAGATGGACAAGGCGCTGGACACAGCCCTGGAAAAGGCCGGATTGCGGGAAGCGGATATCGACCGGGTGTTCATGACCGGCGGCACTTCCTTTGTGCCGGCCGTCCGCCGGCAGTTCGCCAACCGGTTCGGCGCGGAGAAAACCTCCGGCGGTAACGAACTGACCTCCGTTGCCAACGGCCTGGCGCTGATCGGTGCGCGTGAAGACGCGGCGGACTGGGCGGTCGCCGCCTGAAACTGCCTGCCCTCAGTTGACCGACGGCAGAAAGCTCCGACGAGCATGTCCGGCAATCATGCGATTGCCTTTTGCGGCGCCTTTGTCAGTCGATCAGCTTGACGTCGGCCATCAGGTCGGCCGCTGTTTCCTGCAGCGCTTCGCTCAGCTCCGCCGGGGCCAGGCCGGACGGCAGACGCAGATCGGCGGAGGCCTTGAACAGGGCTTCGCCCTGCATGGAACCGCTCGCGACTTCGGTTTCCAGATGCTCGATGCTGACGCCCTGCTCGCTCAGCACGCGGGTAATGTCCCGCAGGATGCCCGGATGGTCCTGGGACACGAGATCGAGATGGGCAAACGCGCCCTGGGGCACATCGGCGCCGGTCTGGTCGGAGCGGAGCGTGATGTCGATACCGTCCGCGGACAGCGCCCGCAGCTTTACAACCAGCTCGTCCGCCTTGTCGCCGGCGATGACTATGCGCACAATGCCGGCAAATTCGCCGCCAAGGCGGGCCATGGAGCTTTCGATCCAGTTTCCGCCCATACCGGCGATGATGTCGGCCACGCGTTCCACAAGACCCGGCCGGTCCCGGGCTATGACCGTGAAAACAAGATGTGTCTGCATGCCGCCTCTTGGTGTTTCCTGAGCAGTGACCTCATCGGGTCGGTTTTTCTGCTTCCCTATGATTTCATATGAATGCAGGTTGAACCAGACAAATTCAGACTGTTCAAAACGAGCCTGAATTTCGCCGCCGATCCCGCACTCTGGAGATGGAACACCTCACATTGCCGAGCCCGGGAAAGGCTAATTCTGGTTCGGTTGCCATTCATGATACTTCTACCTAATACAGATCCGTTGAAAAATTCAGGTTCGCCGATGCAGCAGATAAAACGTCGCCGTGTAGACAGGTTCTGGCTTACGCTCATCGAGCGCCCGGCGGTTTTCCTGGTGCTGGTTGTTGCCGGACTGGCGCTGCTTCCGGTTGCCGTGTGGCTGGACCTGCGCGCCCTCTCGGACGATTCGCTGAAGTCACAGGCTGTCGATCTGGACCAGGCGATCAGCAAGATCAGAACCTATTACGCACAAAATGTCGTGGCGCGCGTTTTGGACAATCCCGGCACGGTGACGCCGACGCATGAGTATCACGATACGCCCGGCGGCATTCCGATTCCGGCCACGCTGTCCATTGAACTGGGCGAGGTGATCGGCGGCGATGCAGGCAATCTGAAATACCGCTTCGTCTCGGACCTGCCGTTCAGAGAGCGCCAGTCTCACGACCTCGGCGCGTTCGAACAGACCGCACTCGTCGATTTCCGCAAAAGCCGGGACCCGGAAGATGTCGTCATCGGGTACGCGGGGTCATTCTTTGACCGGAAGATCCAGATCGCCTCCCCCGTCATGATGGGAGAAGCCTGTGTCTCCTGCCACAACAGCCATCCGGAAAGCCCGAAGACAGACTGGGCGGTCGGCGATGTGCGCGGCATTCAGGCCATCACCATCAGTCAGCCAATTGCCGCCAACCTCTGGTCCTTCAAGTTCCTGCTGCTGTATTTCGCAGGCGCCGGAGCGATCGGAGCCGCCGTAACCGGCCTGCAATGGCACCAGGCCACCCGCTTCCACAAGATGAACATCAACCTGGCGCAGGCAAATACCAAGATCGCCAGGCTGAACGAGCAGCTCACCTCGGAAAACCTGCGCCTGGGGGCGGAAATCGAGGTCGCCCGCCGGATCCAGATGATGGTCCTGCCGACCAAGGACGAACTCGGCGGCATTCATCAACTGGAGATCGCCGCGTTCATGGAACCTGCCGATGAGGTCGGCGGCGATTATTACGATGTCCTGCAGCTCGATGACCGGGTCAAGATCGGCATCGGCGATGTCACGGGACACGGACTGGAAAGCGGTGTGCTGATGCTCATGGTTCAGTCCATCGCCGTCGCGCTGCAGGAGCGCGGGCCGTCCGATCCGAGGCAATTCCTCGTCGCGCTCAACACCGCGGTCTGCCGCAACATCAAACGCACCAAAACCGACAAGCACCTGACCCTGTCGTTCCTGGATTTCGGGGGGGACAAGGTCACCCTGTCCGGCCAGCACGAAGAACTGATCCTGCTGAAGGAAAACGGCGATTGCGAAATCGTCGATACGGTCGATCTCGGCTTTCCCATCGGTCTTGACGAGGATATCGAACCCTTCATCAAAACCAGGGACCTGCCATTCGGTCCCGGCGACATGATCGTCCTCTATACGGACGGCGTGACCGAAGCCGAAAGCCCGGACGGCGAACTTTACGGTCTGGACCGGCTGGTGGGCAGCGTCCGCAAGCATCGCGCGCCGAAGGCGTCCCTGATCCTTGAGGGCGTACTCAGCGACCTCAAGGACCATATTGGCAGTCAGACGGTGCATGACGACATCACCCTTCTGGTGATCCGCCACAAATAGTTTCCAGACGCCGGCGCCTGGAACCCCGTGTCAGCCCAGGGCTTTTCGCAGCGCCGAAACGCGTTCCACGACGAAATACTCCAGTGCAAGGGCGCACAGGAGCGTAAGTCCGACCAACGGAAACATCAGCGACAGGAACAGCATCAGGACCATGGCACCGCGCCAGTGGGGCATATCGGCGGGAGCCCTTGGCGCGAACAGCCTGAGCGCGGCCTTTTTCGGGCGGCGAAGCCACCACATGACAATGCCGCTGACACACAGCGTCATGACGGCAAGACACACCAGGGTGTTGAGCACCAGGTTCCAGATCCCCATCAGGCCCATGTGAAAAGGGATTCCGACAGCCATCGCCTTGCCGGCGAGCGAATAGTCAGCGAAGGCCACATTCGCCAGAACACGGCCCGTGTGCCGATCCACATGCACCGTGCGGTCGGAGAACGGATCTTCCGCATCCGCGCTCATCGTGTCCTGGTTGATGGTCCAGACGCCCTGATTGCCATTGGGATAGGAAATGCGGTAGCGGGCGTTGAAGCCGATATCCCCAGCGAGCAGAGCCACACTGTCGATGTTGACCGGAACGCCGGGCGGGGTACCGGACTCGCCTGCTTTCGACCCGGAGGCTGGCATGGGTGTCTGTTCCAGCGCCCAGGGCACGTCGGAGATCGCCCCGTGGTTCATGGATGCGTGCGTGTCATCGGACAGCGGGACATTGTCCCATTTTTCCGCCGGAAACGTGCTCCAGGCCTGAACGATCTTGCCGCCCCATATCCCGGTCCAGGACATGCCTGTAATGAGGAATACCAGCAGCAAGACGGAAACAGTCACGCCGACGCTGGAATGAAGCTCCTTCCAGAACGACCGCCCCTTGCCCGCAAGGTCGGGAACGAGTGCGCGCAGGAACGATCTGTCCCGAGGCCACCACAGGTAAAGACCTGTTGCAATAAGCACGATCGACAAGCCCGCGGCGATTTCCAGCAGCCTGTCACCCGTCGTGCCCAGAAGCAGTTCGCTGTGAATGTTGTCGGCGAAATCATACCAGCCCTGCCGGCGGACCCAGCTGTCAACGGCCTCCCCCTTGTAGGGATCGACGGCGACCATCGTCTGGACGCCTCCCTCATTGATCCTGAACACCGAAACATTGTCGGCGGCACGTCCCTTGAGCCATTCGACGATGGTGCCGCCGGGCAAGGTTTTCAGGGCCGCTTCCCCTTGCGCGGAAACGCTCAGGGGCGTTTGGTCCTGCGGGACCGGAACCGTAATATTTTCGCCGTCCCGACCGTCGAAATAGCCGATGTACATCATCATCATTCCGGTGACGGCGAGGACCATCAGAAACGGTACGACAAAAATGCCCGAATAGAAGTGCCACCGCCAGGCAGCCAGATAAAACCGGTTCGGCACCGGCATAGGCCGTGCGCTCTCAAGTGTCTCGCTCATGAGATCTCCATAAACGGGTGTTGTCCGCTGTGAAGCCACAGGGACGACCCGGTATCAATTTGCATTTGAATTCGAAAAGGAAGATCAGCCTGCGAGCGGCGGCGCCCGGGCGTCGTTCTGTCCCCGGACCAGATAGGAAAGCCGGACGTCGGACAGCGCTGGTCGGCCACTCGGCGCGGCGGAGACGGCGATCGGAAACTTGGGCGTTTCGTGAAGGACGGCAAATGCGCCGACACCTGCAAAAAGGCAGTGTCCGGACGCGCTGCGGTCCGGGTCGTCCTGCCCGGAACCAGGGGGGATTTCGACGCCGTTGGCGTCAAGCGTTATGGATTTGAGGCCTTCGGTGGTGCACAGCGTGACCGTGAAACCGCCGTCGGCCTGCACCGCCGGCATGTAGCCCTGCGGCACCAGCCCGGCAAGCAGGAACGGCAGCAGGAGCAATGCCCTGACTGCCATCTTCATATCCGGAAATTGCCGCCGGAAACGCCTC
This sequence comes from uncultured Roseibium sp., assembly GCF_947496995.1. Classification (GTDB taxonomy): domain Bacteria; phylum Pseudomonadota; class Alphaproteobacteria; order Rhizobiales; family Stappiaceae; genus Roseibium. Next base: position 731,021 of record NZ_CANMFD010000001.1, on the reverse strand, counting down.
ACGCCCCAATACCCCAGTTCGAGAATGGTCCTTCTCTAATTCAACGGGGCGGGAAAGACAAATGCTGAAATCGGCGAAATCGCCAAGGTGTTTTCGTGAGGAAACCTCCGGCTGCCTTTTCCGGACAGGGGATGTCGGATTCGCGCTTGATCCGCCAGAAGGCCTCCCCTAAGGTGCCGCAAACTGACGGCGTCCTTGCAAGGGACTGAAAGCGATTCCGGATGCGGTTGACCCATTCAGGGGACCAAGGCCGGAGCTGTCCAGGGCATTTGCAAAAGCATGTTTCGCGGCAGAATGGCTCGCGGCCGGCTTTTTGTTCTTGTTTGCTTTCATCTCCCTTACCGCCGGCACCATCAACCGCCGTCCCGGCACCTGCCAAATGGGGGAGACTCATGTTCCACCGGACCATTCTTGCCGGCCTCGCCGCCGTATTCATTCCCACGTCCGCCTTCGCTCATGGCGGGCATCTGGGCGAGCTTGCGGGCCATTCCCACTGGATCGGTGCCGCGGCGCTGGCCGGAGCGGCTCTTGTTGCCGGTATCATTGCGCTTCAGGGCCGCAAGAAGAAGCAGACAGACGAGGCTCCGGAAGCCGAAACGGCCGAGGAAGAGACCGCCGGAGAGACCGCCTGATGGCTGACAAACTCGGGCTTATGATCTGCGGTCACGGCAGCCGCAACAAGGGTGCCGTCAAGCAGTTCGCCCAGCTTGCGAAAGGCCTCAAGGCCCGTTTCCCGGACTGGCCGGTGGAATACGGCTATCTGGAATTTGCCAATCCGGTCATCCATGACGGCCTGAACAGGCTGCGGGAAGCCGGATGCACGCGCGTTCTGGCGGTGCCGGGCATGCTGTTTGCCGCCGGTCACGCCAAGAACGACATACCTTCCGTGCTGAACACCTATCAGGCCAAACATCCGGAGATGACGATCTCCTATGGCCGGGAACTGGCTGTCGACACGCGCATGGTGAAAGCCGCCGCGGCACGCATCCAGGAGGCCATCGACACGGCCAACAGCGACGTCCCGCTGCATCAAACGCTGTTGATGGTGGTGGGGCGCGGAGCTTCCGATCCGGACGCCAATTCCAATGTCTCCAAGATCACGCGCATGCTGTGGGAAGGCTTCGGCTTCGGCTGGGCGGAGACCTGCTATTCGGGCGTCACCTTCCCGCTCGTTGGCGCCGGCCTGGAGCACGCGGCGAAGCTCGGCTACAAGCGCGTCATCGTTTTTCCCTATTTCCTTTTCACCGGCGTTCTGGTGCAACGGATTTACGGCACGACCGACGAGGTCGCGGCCGGGCATCCCGATATCGAGTTTCTGAAGGCGGGCTACCTGAACGATCACCCCCAGGTGATCGACACCATGGCGGACAGGGTGCAGGAAATCCTGCAGGGCGCCAACCTGATGAACTGCCAGTTGTGCAAGTACCGCGAACAGGTGCTCGGCTTCGAGGCGGAGGTGGGCCTCGCGCAAGAAAGCCACCACCATCATGTGGAAGGCCTCGGCGCGGAAGCCGAATGCCGGCTTTGCGAGGAAATCTGCACCGGTGCCTGCGAGAAACAGGTGCAGGCCGCCAGCCATCATCATCATGATCACGCGCATGATCACCCGCACACGCATGAGCACGGGCATGGCCACACACATGATCACGACCATGCACATGGGCACGACCACGGTCACCACCACCCTCCCTATCCGCATGCGGACCACCCGCACGGACCGAAGTCGCTGAACCGGCAAGGATCGGGGAAACCGTGAACAGTGAGCCCTGCCAGCCCTACGCCTATGAAAAGGACCCTGCGGCGATTTACCGGCAGTCCTTTTCGATCGTGCGGGCGGAGGCCGACCTTTCACGCCTTCCCGAGGACCTGCATCCGGTGGTCATCCGCCTGATCCATGCCTGCGGCATGACGGATCTGCCGCAGGATCTCGCCTGGTCCGATGGTGTGTCTGCCGCGGCGCAGGATGCCTTCACGAAGGGGAGCGCGGTTCTCTGCGACGTTGAAATGGTGGCGCACGGCATCATCCGCTCCCGCCTGCCGGAAGGTACCGACGTCCGGTGCACCTTGAACGACGCCGCCGTTCCCGGTCTTGCGGCAAAGCTGGGCACGACCCGCTCCGCTGCGGCGGTGGAGTTGTGGCGAAGCCGGCTCGAAGGGGCCGTGGTGGCGATCGGAAATGCGCCGACCGCCCTGTTCCATCTTCTGGAAGCAATTGCAGCAGGCGCTCCGAAACCGGCGCTCATTCTCGGGTTCCCCGTCGGATTTGTCGGCGCGGCGGAATCCAAGGACGCGCTGATCGCCAATCCGTTCGGTATTCCCTTTCTGGCCGTCAAAGGCCGCCGTGGCGGGTCCGCGATGGCCGCTGCCGCTGTCAATGCACTTGCCGCCGGTCTGCCGGAGGAAAAGTGAGATGGCGGAAGACAACCGGAAATTGGGGCGGAAACAGGCGCCGGAACAGGGACTAAAATCGCGCGCCGGCAACAAGCCCCTGCGCTCGCTCGGCTTCCTGTCGCAGCCCGGCAGTCAGGCAAAGGCCGGACCGGGAGCGCCTGGCGAGCCGGAGCACAAACACCACAGGTCCCGTGGTTCGCGTCCGGTTTCCGTAACTTCCGACGGCAAACCGCAAACGCTTCCGGTCAAGGCAAAGGTCAAGCCCTACGTGCTGGAGGACAAATGAGTTCGCCATGGCTGACGCTGATCGGTATCGGCGAGGACGGCGTGCCAGCGCCGGGCGGCGCGGAGGCGTTGTCTTCGGCCGACATCGTCTATGGCGGCACCCGCCACCTCGAGCTGGCCGGGCCGCTGAAGGCTGAAAAGAGAGCCTGGCCGAGCCCGTTCTCGTCCGTTTTCGAGGATCTGAAAACCTGCACGAACAGCAAGGTTGCCGTGCTCGCGACCGGAGATCCGATGTGGTACGGGATCGGCGCTTCGCTCCTCAAACACTTCAGTGCGGAAGAGATGACGGTGCTGCCGTCTCTTTCCGCTTTCCAGCTCGCGGCATCCCGCCTCGGCTGGGCGTTGCAGGACACCGAGTGTCTTTCGGTTCACGGCCGTTCCGTCGATCTGCTGCGCGCCGCGCTTTATCCGCGAGCACGCATTCTGGCGCTTACCAGCAACGCGGACGCTCCGCGCCAGGTAGCGGATCTTCTTGCCGATGAGGGATACGGCCGGACACGGATGACCGTTCTGGAACATCTTGGCGGGGAAAAGGAACGCATCGTCACGGCGACGGCGGAAGACTGGTCCGGCGAGGTTGCCGACTTCCATACGCTGGCAATCGAGGCCGTTGCCGATCCGGGCCTGCGGGTGCGCGCCCGAACACCGGGCCTGCCCGATGAAGCCTTCCGCCATGACGGCAAGATGACCAAGCAGGATATCCGCGCGGTCACGCTCGCCGAACTGAAGCCGTTTCCGGGCGCACTCCTGTGGGATATCGGCGCCGGGTGCGGATCGATTGCCATCGAGTGGCTGCGCGCAGCGGACCGGACGCGGGCCATCGGACTGGAGCCCCACGCGGAGCGCCGACAGATGGCGGCTGAAAACGCCATTGCACTCGGAGTGCCGCAGCTTGAACTGAAGGATGTTCAGGCTCCCGAAGGACTGGAAGGACTGCCGCAGCCGGATGCGATCTTCATCGGCGGCGGCCTGACCGCGCCCGGGATCGTCGAGACGGCCCTCAATGCGCTTGAGCCCGGCGGGCGGCTTGTCGCCAACGCCGTCACGCTGGAAAGCGAGGCGATCCTCATGTCGGCCTACCAAAGCCTTGGCGGCAGCTTGAAAAAGCTCTCCGTTCACCGGGCAAGCGCCGTCGGCGGCCTGACCGGCTGGCGCCCGTCGATGCCGGTCACCCAATGGAGCCTCACCAGAGCATGAGCGGAACCCTTTACGGCATCGGTCTCGGCCCCGGCGATCCGGAGCTGATGACCCTGAAAGCCCACCGGCTGATTTCCAGCGCCGAAGTGATCGCCTATCCGGCTCCCGACAGCGGCGAAAGCTTCGCCCGCTCCATCGCCGCCGGTGCGCTGCCGTCTGGCGTCCGCGAGATCCCGATCGTCGTGCCGATGCGCACCGACCGGTTTCCGGCGCAGGAGATCTACGACCGTGCCGCGAAGGAAATCGCGGCGGTTCTGGAAACCGGACAGGATGTGGTCACACTCTGCGAGGGCGACCCGTTTTTCTACGGCTCCTTCATGTATCTGTTCGAACGCCTCGCCGACAGATTTTCCATCGAGATCGTGCCCGGGGTCACGTCGCTGACCGCCTGCGCGGCACAGCTCCGCCGGCCGCTGACATCGCGAAACGACGTGATGACGGTCATTCCCGGTCCCCTGCCCGATGCCGAGATCCGCAGCAGGATCGATCAGGCTCAGGCGGTCGTCATCATGAAGGTCGGCCGCCACCTCGCCCGTCTCAAGGCCCTGCTCGCCGAGATGGACCTCATCGACAAGGCGGGGTATGTGGAGCGTGCAAGCTTACCTGAGCAAAAAGTGCACCGCCTCGTTGACCTCGATGCGGAAACCGCCCCCTATTTTTCCATGATCCTCATCTACAAGGGAGAAGAAGCGTGGACGCTTCCCCCATCCTATTCGTCCTGAACCAGGCCGGCCTCGACACCGCCCAGGACATTGCAGGCCGGTTTTCAACCGCGCGCATTCACGGTCTTGCCGGCCGTGTGCCGACGGCCGACACGCAGTTCAACGAGACCGTCGAGCATCTGCAACTGCTGTTCAAGGCGGGGCACCCAATCGTCGGGTTCTGCGCCAGCGGAATTCTGATCCGCGCCCTCGCCCCGATCCTGTCGGACAAACGCAACGAGCCTCCGGTGATCGCCGTCTCCGAGGACGGCTCAAGCATCGTGCCGCTTCTCGGCGGCCATCGCGGCGCCAATGAACTGGCACGTCTGCTGGCCAAGGCCCTTGGCGGCCATGCGGCGATCACCACCGCTGGCGATACCAAGCTGGGGATTGCCCTCGACGTGCCCCCGAAAGGCTGGCGTCTTGCGAACCCGGACGACGCCAAACCGGTGATGGCCGAACTGCTTTCCGGTGCGCCTGTGCGCATCGAGGGCAAGGCGGACTGGCTGCGAGAGGCAAAGCTGCTGCAGGCAGAGGACGCCGCCATCACCCTGGCCGCAACGGAATATCCCCTGGACGGCAGCCCGACGCGGCTCGTCTACAATCCGTTGAAATATGCCGTTGGCGTCGGCTGTGCCCGCGGGTGCTCGCCTGAGGAACTGATCGACCTGGTCGAGCAGAACCTTGCCGAGGCGAATATCGCCAGAGGCGCTGTCGCCTGCGTCGCCTCCATCGACCTGAAGGCCGACGAAGCCGCTGTCACCGCGCTTGCGGAGCATCTTGATGTGCCGCTGCGGGTCTTTTCGGCGGTCGAGTTGCAGCGCGAAACACCGCGGCTGAAAAACCCGTCCAACGTGGTGTTCGCGGAGGTCGGCTGCCATGGCGTTTCGGAAGGGGCGGCCCTTGCGGCTTCCGGCGCCTTCGGAACGCTGACGGTTGAAAAGCAGAAGACCGACAACGCCACATGCGCCATCGCACGGACGCCCAATTTCATCGATGCGGAAAATGTCGGCCGCGCACGCGGGCACCTTTCGGTCATCGGCATCGGACCGGGCAAGGACGACTGGCGGACCCCCGAGGCGACCGCACTGCTGACACAGGCGACCGATGTCGTCGGCTATTCGCTTTATCTGGATATCGTCGAACGCCACATTGCCGGCAAGACCCTCCACAACTTCCCGCTCGGCGCGGAGGAAGACCGGGTGCGCTTTGCCCTTGAAGAAGCGGGCAAGGGCAAGACTGTCGCGCTGATCTCCTCAGGAGATGCCGGCATCTATGCGATGGGCACACTGGTGTACGAGTTGCTCCACCGCGAGGAGGCCTTCGGCGGCGTTTCGGATGCGGCAAAGCGTGTCAGCATCACCAATGCGCCCGGAATTTCCGCTCTGCAGGCCTGTTCGGCCCGTATCGGCGCGCCGCTCGGTCACGATTTCTGCGCCATTTCCCTGTCCGATCTCCTGACGCCCTGGGAAGTGATCGAAAAACGCCTGAAAGCGGCCGCCGAGGGCGATTTCGTCATCGCCTTCTACAATCCGGTCTCCAGGCGCCGCAGGACCCAGTTGGCGGAAGCGCGCGAGATACTGCTGCAGCACCGGTCCGCCGCCACTCCCGTCATTCTCGGCGTCAACCTCGGGCGGCCTGAAGAAACCGTGCGGGTGACAACCCTGGAAGCGCTGAAAGTGGATGACGTCGACATGCTGACCACGGTTCTCGTCGGCTCGTCGAACACCAGGACGGTGATGAAAGGCGACGGCAAGCCCTTCGTCTATACGCCGCGCGGTTATGCCAAGCGCATCGACGCTCCCAAAGCCCGGCAGGACGACACACCTCAATCCACGGATCAGAGCGATCCCCAGACCCCGGAAGACACTCAATGACCGTTCATTTCATCGGCGCGGGACCGGGCGATCCGGACCTCATCACCGTACGGGGCCTTAGGCTGATCCAGTCCTGCCCCGTCTGTCTTTATGCCGGCTCGCTGGTGCCGGAACAGATCGTCGCCGCGGCCCCGGAAGGCGCGCGCGTGGTCGACACCGCACCGATGACGCTGGACGAGATCATCGGCGAGATCGAAACCGCCCACGCGAAAGGGCAGGATGTCGCCCGGGTCCATTCCGGCGATCCCTCCATCTATGGCGCCACGGCGGAGCAGATGCGCCGGCTGGATGCACTCGGCATCGACTATGACGTCACGCCCGGCGTGCCGGCGTTCGCAGCCGCCGCCGCCGCTCTCAAGACCGAGCTGACCATTCCGGAAGTCGCGCAGACGATCATCGTCACCCGCACTGCCATGCAGTCCTCGGCCATGCCCAACAACGAGGATCTGGACACGCTCGGCAAAAGCGGTGCGACTCTCGCCATTCACCTGTCGATCCGCAACCTGCGCGAGGTCGAGCGCCAGCTCGTGCCCCATTACGGACCGGACTGTCCGGTGATTGTCGCCTACCGCGTCGGCTGGCCGGACCAGGCCTTCATTCACGGCACGCTGTCGACAATCGCAGGCAAGGTGCGCGCCTCGAAGATCACCCGTACGGCGCTGATCTTCGTCGGCCACGCTCTCAAGCCGGGCGAAGACTTCCGCGACAGTGCGCTTTACGACGCCGACCACGTGCACGTGCTGCGTCCGAAGAAGAAGGCGAAGGGCTGATTCCGCGCCGCCAGGAACAAGCGCCTATCTCATCGACCGGTGTCTCGGCAGGCGTGAGCCGGCATTCCATCGCCAACGTGCGCGCATTTGCATTGCAGCATCGGATACGCCTATCCTGACCTCACCACACCAGAAAGAGGCAGGCATGAGCGCTGAAAACCCGTTGCTGAAACAGTCGGTCACCCTTGGCGGTGACCCCGACGCGATCCGGGACTTCTACAAGAACTGGTCGGACAGCTACGACAGCGACCTGCTGCTCGACATCGGTTATGTGGCACCGCAAATCACCGCGGAAGCTCTCTGCCGGCGCGTGTCCGATACGGCGACTATCCTTGATGCCGGTTGCGGTACCGGGCTGGTAGGCATCGAACTCATCAAGCGCAAGCAAAATCTGAGCGTTGACGGGATCGACCTGACACCGGAAATGCTGGAGGTGTCCCGCCGCAAGGAAGTTTACCGCAAGCTGAGCGAAGCGGACATGAGCGCACGGCTTGAGGATATCGACGACGATAGCTATGACGGCGTGGTCAGCGCCGGCGTCTTCACCAACGGCCATGTGGGCCCCGATGGGATCGATGAACTCATCCGGATCACCAGGCCAGGCGCGCCTGTCGTTCTGACCGTGCGCGACAGTGCATGGGAGACGGACGGGTTCAAGGCCAAGGTCGGGCAACTTGAAACGGACGGCCGAACGAAGACGGTGGAGATCACCCACAGCCCGTATCACACCAAGGAAGACATCTTCTGCCAGCTTGTCGTGCTGGAGGTCGTTTAGGGCTGATCCGGCTTGAGGTAGATCTGCTTAACCTGGGGCAGCCGCGATCACATGCCCGAAGGACCCCATGACCGATCCGCGCCGCAGACCCATATCTGAAAGCGCCACTCCTTCCGCATCCCGCGCGCGAAAGAGCCGATCCGCCGCCCCTTCGGAGACGATGGACGCATAGTGGAATTCATGCGCCGTCAATGCGCCGTTCCAGGGCAATCCGGCCAGCGGTTCGAGCCTGCGGTAACCGAGGTGACGTTTGCGGGTCTTGAAGGAGGTTTCAAGCGGCAGCAGACCGAGCATCTGATGGCGGGCACCGTCCGCATCGACGAGACCGGCACCAAGGGTCATGTAGCCGCCGCACTCACCGTAGATCAGCTTTCCGGCGTCCGCAGCGCCTTTCATGCCGTCCCTGAAACGCCTGGCAGCGCTGAGCCGCGCAGCATGAAGTTCAGGATAGCCTCCGGGCAGACAAATCGCGTCGGCATCCGGGGCCGGGGCTTCGTCCGCCAGCGGGGAGAAGAACGAAAGACCGGCGCCTGCACGATGCCAGTGCTCCAAAAGATGCGGATAGGCAAAAGCGAACGCCACGTCGCGGGCAATGGCGATATTCTGTCCCGGCGGCGGGGGAAGACACAAGCCGTCACCATGCTCCGGCGTCAGGCCGCCCGCAGTCTCCGCCAACCGCGCGATATCGACATGCCGCGCGCATAGCACCGCTGCCCGGTCCAGAAAGGCTTCCAAATCCGGATGTTCGCCCGCCTGGACGAGACCCAGATGGCGTTCCGGCAAGATCAGATCATCGGAGCGCGGCAGAGCTCCGAGAACATCCACCTTCAACGGTTCCAGGGCAGAGCGCAGCATCTTTTCGTGCCGGGCACTGCCAACCCGGTTGAGGATCACACCAGCAAGGCGCACGTCTTCTCGGAAACCGGCAAAGCCGTGAACCAGAGCCGCGATGGATTGCGCCTGTCTGGCGCAATCGACGACCAGCACCACCGGCAACCCCAGAGCCACCGCGAGATCGGCCGCCGAGCCGGTACCGTTGGCCGCGCCATCGAACAGGCCCATGGCCCCCTCCACGAGCAGAAGATCATGTCCCTGTGCCTGATGGTGGGCGAGCGCGCGCAGCGTTTCGCCGGTCATCGCCCAGGCATCGAGATTGATGCAGGGACTGCCGCTGGCCGCCTCGTGAAATTTCGGATCAATATAATCCGGGCCGGACTTGGCCGAGGCAACGGAGCGGCCGGCGTTTTTCAGCGCGCGGAGCAGCGCAAGCGTCAGCGTTGTCTTGCCGGCTCCGGAGGAAGGCGCGGCGACCAGCAGTCCTTTTGCTTCCTTCACGTTCAGTTTACCCGGCATCAGCCGTCTGCCGGTCTGCCCGAAGCCCGAGCGGATCGGAGATCAACTCCTTTCCGGAGAGTGCGCCGAGCCAGTCGAGCCCGCTGCGCAGACGGACCACTTCGCCGACACAGACGATTGCCGGCGGCTCCAGCTTCGCCTCGGCCGCGTCTTCGAAACAGCGGCCCAGGGTCGTCTCCAGAACCCGTTGACCGGCCAGGGACGCATTGCACACGATACCCACAGGCTCATCCACAGACCGTCCACCGGCAATCAGTTTGCCGGCTATGGCTTCCAGATGCTTCATCGCCATGTACATGACGATCACCGGCGAGCCCTTTGCAATGCCGTCCCAATTGACCGCGTCCGGCGTCAGGCCGGTCTGGTCATGGCCGGTGAGAAAGGTGACCGCCTGGTTGCAGTCCCTATGGGTTGCCGGGATGCCCGCGTAAGCCAGGCCGCCGATGCCGGCGGTGATCCCGGGGATGACCCGAAACGGCACGCCTGCCGCAACCAGGCCCAGCGCTTCTTCGCCGCCCCGGCCGAACACGAACGGATCGCCCCCTTTGAGACGCAGAACCCGTTTGCCCTTGCGGGCGTGGTCGATCAGCTTCAGGGTTATGTCGCGCTGCTGGGGGCTCGGCTTGCCGCCGCGCTTGCCGGCATAGTCGGTCACCGCGCCGGGTTTTGCCCAGCTGAGAATACTTTGGTCGACAAGCGCATCGTAGACGATCACGTCGGCCTGCCGCAGACCGTTCAGGGCGTGCAGGGTCAACAGGCCCGGGTCTCCAGGACCTGCGCCAGCAAGCCACACCCAGCCGGGCTCGAATTCCGGCAGGCCGGCAGGCACAGTGATGTTGCTTTCATTGCCGTTCATGGGTCCTGTTTACCCGGCTGAGCGGCAAGCGCCAAGCGATTCCGCGATGCGGAACACGCCGAAAACGACATTTCAGCGCAAAGCCGCGCGACATTCGCTATAGAGGGATCATGTCGATTGTTGAGCCAAAAGAGCTTCGGCGCGGGTGGACGACGGGCGCCTGCGCCACGGCGGCGGCAAAGGCCGCCTACACCGCGCTTCTGACCGGCGCGTTTCCCGATCCCGTGGAGATCACGCTGCCCAAGGGCGGAACCGCAAGTTTCGTGCTGACCCGGCACAGCCACTCGGCGGAAGAAGCCACGGCGACGATCACCAAGGACGCCGGTGACGACCCCGATGTTACCCATGGGGCGCTCATCTCCTCGACAGTCCGCCTGCTTGGCAAGGGCGACGGGGTGCATTTCAAGGCGGGTGAAGGCGTGGGCACCGTCACGCTTCCTGGCCTGCCTATTCCTCCCGGCGAACCCGCGATCAATCCGGTGCCGCGCCGGATGATGCAGACAGCGATCGATGAAGTCGCCTGCCTCCATGACGCTTCCGGCGATGTCGAGATCGAGATTTCCATCGAGGGAGGCGCGGCGCTTGCGCTGAAGACAATGAACCCGCGCCTCGGTATCGCCGGCGGTCTTTCCGTACTCGGGACGACAGGCATCGTGCGGCCGTTTTCCTGTGCGTCCTGGATCGCCTCGATCCATCGCGGCGTCGATGTCGCCCGGGCCATCGGACTGACCCATGTCGCCGGGGCGACGGGCGCTGCCTCGGAAGACGCAATCCGCAGCCGCTACGACTTGCCGGACGCTGCCTATCTGGACATGGGAGATTTTGCCGGTGGTCTCTTGAAATATCTGCGCCACCATCCGATCGACAAGCTGACGCTTGCTGGCGGCTTCGCCAAGTTTTCCAAACTGGCACAGGGGGCGCTGGATCTCCACTCCGCTCGCAGTTCCGTAAACTTCTGGTTTCTTCAGGAACTCTTGAGGGAATGCGATGCGCCGGCTGCGATGATTTCAGCGGCCGGGTCCGCCAACACGGCCAAGGAAGTGCTTGATCATTCGCTTGAAGCGGGGATCGGCCTCAGTAACGCTCTGGCCAAAAAGACGAAAACCGCCGTCCGCGGTATCCTCAAGGAGGCACCGGTTGCGGTGGAAGTGCTGATCACGGACCGCGAGGGCAAGGTGCTGGGAGAATGCGGTTTTGACAGCCAAGCCTGATCACATTCTCCTGCTTGCAGGCACCCGGGAGGCGCGCCTGCTTGCCGGCGCGCTGGCGGAAACGTTCCCAAAGACCCGGATCACGGCGTCCTATGCGGGCGTGGTGCGCGACCTGCCCGATCCCGGCGTTCCGGTGCGTGTCGGCGGCTTTGGCGGGGTCGAAGGCCTCTCCAACTACCTGATCGGGGAGGCTGTTTCGGTGATTGTCGATGCCACTCATCCGTTCGCGGCACAGATGAGCTGCAACGCGGTGGCGGCGGCAACATCGACCGATATTCCTCTGCTCCGGCTTGAGCGCCAGGGATGGGTGCCGGTCGAGGGGGATATCTGGGTGAATGCCGCCTCCATGGAAGAAGCGGCCTCGGCCCTGCCCTCCGATGCCCGCGCGTTTCTGGCAATCGGCCGGAAGGACATCGGCTGTTTCACGCGGCGACCGGATATCCATGCCGTTGTCCGCATGATCGAACCACCCGAGGCAGTGCTACCGGATCACTGGGAACTGATCCTGTCCCGCCCGCCGAAACTGGCGGAAAAGGAAATCGCTCTCTTCAAGGACCGGCGGATCACGCATGTCGTCACCAAGAACAGCGGCGGCAAACGCTCCAGCGCCAAGATCAAGGCGGCCAGGCACCTCGGCCTGCCGGTCATCATGGTCCGGCGGCCCGACCTGCCGGAAGCACCGAGCGCGGACAGTGTCGCCGGGTTGATACGCTGCCTTCAGCCGTATCTCTCCAAGAGCATCTAGGGGCTGAGCGCAATCAGGACCTGCCGGCAATCCGGCGGAATTTCAGTTTTACCAGCAGGGCCAGAAAGCGCGGAATTCCGATGATGTAGCGGCGGAACAGGCGGCGCGGTTCCTGAAGCAGCCGGAACAGCCACTCGAGGCCGACCGCCCGGACAAGTTTCGGTGCGCGAACAACGGAACCCGACATGAAGTCGAACAGCGCGCCGACACCGATCGCCACCGGTACTTTCAGCTCAGAACGATTGCGGGTGATGAAGATCTCCTGACGCGGATTGCCCATGGCGACCAGGAGCAGATCCGCTCCGGACCCGCTGATATCCGCGCGGATGCCGGCGACATCCTTGTCTTCGAAATAGCCGTTGCGATAGCCGACGACTTGATGCTGCGGATAGACGGCTTCCAGATGCGCTTTGGCCCCCAGGACCTGCGGCTCCCCTGCCCCGAGAAGATACAGGCGCAACGGCACATCGATATCCCTCAGCAATCGAGGAACGAGATCCGTGCCGTTGAGGTTTTCCGGAAAGCTTCGTCCCCCCAGAAACCGGCTTGCGAGTCCGATGCCGACACCGTCGTTCAGAAGGGTCATCTGCTGCAGGGTGTCAGCGTAGCCCGGATCGTCCAGCGCCGTCAGGATGGTGTGGGCATTGCAGATCGCGATATCGAGTTGGCTCCGCCGACGGACGGCTGCCCGGACACGTGCAATGAAATCTTCCGATGTCAGGCACGCGATGGCGAACGGGCCAATCTCGGTGCGGTCGATTTCAGACGCAGATTGCGGTTCAGCGCTGTTTATCAAAGCTCAAGATCCAACTTCCGTGGCCATTCCGATTTTCATGCAAGATACCCGACCCTTGGAAGGAATTGCACCATGATCGTGCAAGGTCGGAGCTGACGGGATCATCATGATGGTGCTGGCGCGACCGTAACGGCAACGCCGGTGGGACTATTGCCCAATTCAAACCAGTTTCAAGTGATAATCACGTTTGCGACACAGACCGTTTGCGATGCGTTAAACATGTTTGTTTACGAATATACTCGGACGGTCGCTGCGCGATTGGCGCCACGCGTGGGAATTTCGACCTTTTCCGCAGGCAAGATAATGCGGGCCACAGAGCAGCCTGCAACAAGGCACAACAGACGCGAACATGATTGATATCCTGGACATCCCTGCGATCCTGAGACGCCATATCATCTGGCTGATCGCTTTTCCCATTCTGTTTGCCGCTCTTGCCGTTGTATTTCTGGCGCTCAAGACACCGCAATACCGGACGAGTGCGGAGCTGATCATCCAGCCGGAAAGCGTGCAGGTGATCCAGAACGACCCCGCCGGTACAGTTGCCAACCAGTCGCTGCAGGGCATGGACCTCTTGAGTCAGGCCTACATCATTCTTTCCTCACCCGTCCTGAACCAGGTCGCCAACAATCTCAATCTCGACGATTCCCCCACGTTCAAGCGGCCCGGGCTGCTGAGGAGGCTGCTCGGGTCTGCCACCAATACGCGCTCGTCGAGCGAAGCCCGCGAAGAAACGCTCGCAATCCTGAGGGATATCCTGGAGGTCGTGCGGCTCAACCAGTCGCTGGTCTTTCTGATCCAGGTAACGCATCCGGACGCACAGCTCGCCGCGGCGATCGCCAACGAGACCGCGACGGCCTATATCGAGCAGATCCAGAGCAGCCGGGCTGAATCCCTTGGTCGGGCCAGCACCTCCCTGACCAAACAGGCGAGCCAGCTCCGCACCCGTGTCGATCAGGCCGAAGCCGCGATAGAGGCCTACAAGGCCAGCCAGGGGCTCATCAGCACCAGCGGCGGCAGTATTGTCGATCAGCAGATCGAATCGCTCAACACGCAGATCACCGAAGCCCGGGTCGAACTGGAGCGCGCCAAGGCCACCAACGAGCGAATTGCCCCGCTTACGCTTGTCGACGTGGAATCGGGCGCACTGCCTCAAAGTGCCTCCGATTCCGTTCTGAACTCCCTGCGCGTACAATATGCGCGCGCAGCCCAGCAGGAAGCCGAAGCGGCAACCACACTCGGTGCCAACCACCCCACCCTGCTTGAACTCCGTTCCCAGGTGAACAACACCAAACGCCAGATCCAGGACGAGCTGCAGAGGATCAAGACCAACGTCCGCAGCCAGTACGAGCAGGCGCAGGCAACGCTCGACGCCCTGGAACGGCAGTCGGAGTATCTTCAGTCGCAAAACACCACCCAGGGTCAGGCGCTCATTGAACTGCGGCAGCTGCAGAGCGACGCGGATGCCAGCCGCGCGGTCTACGATGCCTTCCTGAAGCGGGCGCGGGAGCTGGAAGAACTGCCCGAACTGGACACCAATTCCTCGCGCATCCTGTCCACCGCGACTGTCCCTTCTTCTCCGAACGGACCGCGCGGCAGCATCGTGCTGGCGGCGGCCATGGTTTTCGGCTTCATGACTGCCGCGGCAGGCATTCTCGGGCTTGCCATTCTCAAGGGGCCGGTCGCATCCGAACGGCAACTGGTTGCCGAAACGGGCATTCCAATTCTCGCCAAGCTGAATGAAACCGGCGACCGTTCCGGCTCATTCCGGCCTTTGAAAGGCCTGTTCGGCGGCAGGACATCAAGTTCCTCGCTGCAGGGTATTGCCCAGACCCGCGTTGCCTATGCAATCCGGCAGAGCCTTCCCGATAGCAGGTCGGCCAATATCCTGGTGCTTTCCATCGGGGAAACAGGCGACACCTTCAAGTTTACCCGCAAGGTTGCAGAAGAGCTGCACGAGATGGGGCAGGAGGTGCTGTTCGCGCATACCACGGGGCACGAGCAGCCCGCTCGTCAGACACCCGCGCTCTCTGAAAACGGCAACCCGGGTTTGCTCAACCGGCTCACCGCCAAGCTCTCCGGAGGTGCCGGGGGTGCCAGCGGATCGCCCGAAAACCAGGACCGGCAACCTGACCTGCCCGGCCACTCGGGGCTCAGCAAATACCTGCAGGTCGAACAGATCAACCCACGCCGGAAATATGCCTCGAGCGGCGATCTGAACACTGCGAACGAAGCTTTTCTCCTGGTCGACGCGGGCAATATCGACAAGAGCCCGCTGCTGCCGGTGCTGCTGCGCCACTGCGACACCATCATACTGATCACGGCGCTCGATGGCATCAGCATGCAAGATTGCAAGCGGACCCTCGCCTACCTGGAACCCTGGCAGGACCGGATTATCGGGAATGTTGTCCTATAACACCCTTGACCGCCGGGAGCTTTCCAGGGCGCTCGGCGAGCGCGACCGGGACCGCTACCGCCTTTGGCTGAACGCGGTCTATCTGATCGCCTTCGGAACGCTGACGTTCAATCTGATGCTCGCGTTCGTCAACTCGAACGTTTTCACAATTTCCGAGAGCCATGTCATTCTGGCGGAGATGGCGTTGCTGGGAGCCGCTCTTCTGCTCGCGCTCAGCAGAAACGCCGCGCTCTATGTCATTCTGGCCATCTACATAAGCTACATGGCCTTCATCCTGGCGCTGCGGCCGGAACTCGATCTCAAGGCGATAAGAGACTTCCTGATACCCATCGTGTTCTACTTCATCGGCAGAAAATTTCGCCGTATCGAGGACGCCGACAGGCTTATCTGGTTAAGTGCCATACTCATTCTCGCTATCGGCTTTTTCGAATTCTTCTTTCTGGAGCTCTATACGCAATTCATCGATATCTTTGGTTACTACGTGGCCCGCGGCACGCTTGAAGCGGGTTCGAACTTCGTCGAAGGATCGAACCTCTTCATTTCCAGCACCCGTCTCGAAGGCCGGAATTTCCTTAACTTTCTT
The DNA here is from genome assembly GCF_947496995.1 of uncultured Roseibium sp. Lineage (GTDB taxonomy): Bacteria > Pseudomonadota > Alphaproteobacteria > Rhizobiales > Stappiaceae > Roseibium. The sequence goes on along the minus strand of NZ_CANMFD010000001.1, from coordinate 715,068 downwards.
GGAACTCTGCGCGCATCTTCCGTGTTTCTGGAACCAGTCACCATGGGTAACTTCGGCGCATTTTTATGCCTTTGGGCTCTCTTTCGCTCCGGCATGCGCTATCGGGTCCTGATGTTCGTTGCCGCCTTCATCGCCATCGTGATGCCCGACGCCCGATTCGGAATGTTCGTTTCTTTCGCACTTTTTGCCGCGGCTGCAGCCGGGCTCATCATCCCAAGAATTCTCTGGTGGCCGCTTCCGTTGCTCATTGTCCTGGCCCTTGCGCTTTATGGCGGCTGGTCGTCGCAAATCATCTGGGAGGACGATTTCACCGGCAGACTTCTGCGCGCCAGCCAGCTGTTGCAATATGTCACGATGGAAGCGTTCTTCGGGGTTCAGGCCTTTGGTCCTATTCTTGCGGACAATGGCTTTGCATATTCCATCGTGCAGATCGGCGGGATCGGGCTGCTTGCCTTGTGGTCTCTTTTTGTGTTTGCCCCTTACAACAATCCGAAAGCCCTGCAATTCAAGGCCCTTGCGATCACATATATCTCTCTGCTCATGACCGTTTCAAATTCGTTTTACTCCATCAAAATGGCGGCGCTCTTCTGGATTGCGGCCGGTGCCGCCGATGCCATGGGGACGTTTCGGAGCTGCACCGGAACGAATGGTTCTCAAAAGATCTGACCCACGGCATATGAGTCTATCCGACCCGTTCAGATACGAACCGACAACAGCAAGTACTTGTCTGATCGTGATTTGACGCTGTTCGGTAGGAAGTGTGCCGAACAACGATGAGAGTCATTGGCGATGACACGGATTTGAGCTCTCTCTTTTGCACCTGTCGCACAATATGGCATTATAATGGAAGGCGGGAAAACGACGTTTACATTCAGTTACTCCGGAACATAGCATTGCCATCCGCAAGCCCCCCCCAAAGCGTGAGTATTGGCTGAATGATACTGGTTTTTCCTTACTGCCCGTCCGAAAAGCGACACGCACGGTTTTTTGCGGCAGTAATCGCAGCTCTGGCTGCCATCATAATCATGTCCTCGATGCTGCAGGCGGAAGAGATTGGCTGCCTGCGCGGCGTCAACGTTTCAGGAGGTGAATATGGCGATGCTGAAGGAATCTACGAAACCGCCTATATCTACCCGTCCGATGGTACCCTGGATTGGGCTGTATCCAGGCATATGAACGCAATTCGCCTCCCCTTTCTCTGGGAACGGCTGCAACCGTACCTCTTTACTGATCTTGACGCCGCCGAGCTCGCACGCCTTCAGGACACAGTCAAACGTGCAAACATCAGGGGTCTCTCCGTCGTTTTGGATCCTCACAATTATGCGTCATTCAGGGGGCAGAAAATCGGTGCCGGGGAGGTGCCTGCAAAGGCGCTAGCGGATTTCTGGGGTCGTCTTGCGCATCATTTCGCGGGCAATAATGAAGTTGTCTTCGGGGTGATGAACGAACCCGCCGACATTCCATCGAAGGTCTGGTTCGATGCGGCCCAGGAAGCCCTTGCAGCAATTCGCCAGGCAAATGCCGAAAATCTTGTTCTGATTCCCGGTAACATGTGGACCGGGGCCTCACATTGGTTCGACGAGCAGGAGGGGGGCTCAAATGCGCAGCTGTTTGAACAAATCTCAGACCCGGCAGACAATTTGGCTTTCGAGTTTCACCAGTACATGGATAGTGACTTCTCAGGCACGAAGAACAATTGTTCTCGCGTAGACGATGCCATTCTGGCCCTGAAAAAAGTCACAGAGTGGCTGGACCGGAACAGCTTCAGAGGTTTTCTGGGTGAATTCGGTGCGTCGACATCACCCGAGTGCCTGACCGGTCTGATGACAGTCGCGGACTACGTAAACCGTCATCACACCATCTGGATTGGATGGACTGCATGGGCGGCGGGCGAATGGTGGGGAGACTACCCGTTGTCCCTTCAACCGGTCGGAAAAATAGACAAACCTCAAATGCGGGCGCTCCTGCCCTACCTGCTTCCCAAAGGCAATTCCTCGCAGTGCGCGCGGTGACAAGACGTTTTCCGGGTGCTCGACCCTTGCCGACTTCGCCTATTCACCCTTGAAATTCTCGGTGAATAGAACATCCTGGTACAATTCATCATAGCGGCGAATTGCGCTCTCCCAGCCGTGTTGAGCCGCAGAAACCATTGCGGCTTCGCGCAGTCCCGGAGTTTCGTCAAGCCCACCCTTGGCGGCAATGATGCTGCCAGCCGCCCGCGCAGGATCCGCAAAATCCGCAAGCCGGACCATGGAATGCTTGTGCGCCAGCGCCTGGAAAGCCTTATTTGCCGCCACGACCGGTATCAAACCTGCACTCAGAGCTTCGATCATCGCAATGCCAAATCCCTCGTATTCAGATGCACTGACGAACAGGCTGCATCGCGACATGATTTCTCGAACGCGGCTGTCGGGAACCTTTATGTGAAGGGAAACATTGTTTTTCAAACCGAGCCCGGAAATCATTTCCTGAAGGCCCTCGACGGTCAGATCAGATGGAGCACCTATAATGTCCAGATGCCAGTCTGAATCGATCCTCGTCAAATGCTGAACGACCTGCAGCAGCCTGTCCAATCGCTTGTTCGTGGAAAACCGACCGATCGTGACCAGTCTCTTAGCCGGTTGGAGGGCCGATCCGCCTTTGAACTTGTCGAGATCGACACCGTTTTCAATCAGGCGCACTCTGTTTGGCGCTATTTTCTGAAACAGCGCCAGGTCATTGTCCGAACAACATGCAATGCCGTCATATTGCGACGCAGACAGCCGCGTCGCGGTATTCAGCCAGATCTTTTTCAATTGTAAATAGGCATCGGTGTGAAAGAAGCCGCCATGTGTTGTCGCAACGAGCTTGCAACGATGGATCGGCTTGGAGACGGCAAGCGCATCGAAGAAGAAATCGACGCCGTGTACATGAACAAGGTCCGCACCTGCCAGACTGGACCAGACAGAAGGTGCAAGCGGATACCGGCTGCTGCCCCAGTAAGGGATCCGGAGCACCGGAACGCCGTCAATGACCTCGTCCCGGGGCAGATACAGGTCCGGCTGAACGAACAGACGATCGAGCGTGACAACCCGCACGCCGGGGAACCGACCAGCTTGCTGCCTTACCATTTGCAGAACGAAATCCTCCAGCCCGCCGACCATTGGCGCGAACTGGCGTACCACATGCACTACTGAAACATTTTCAAGGTTAGCCAGCAACGGAAAGTCTTTCGCAGCGATAATTCAGTGATCAAATCAGGAGCAATTTACCACAGGCGATCCACCGCGGCTGGAGATTGCCCTGAACACTCCGTTCATGGAGCATACCGCAGTTGTATAGCCGTCGCCCGCATACTCGCCGTCATCCCTTGGAAGCATATGAAGCTCATCCCCATGCTGGGGGAAAAGGCACCCGGGATCTGTTGTAACGGAGGTTTGAAACCCGAATTCCTTTGCGATGCCGGCTTCACGGCGGCCCGTCAGCGACGGACGACCGTAGGGAAATGCGAAGTGAGGCACGTCGCGCTCAAGCCTTTCTTCCAGGAATTCCTTATTGTCCCCTATATCCCGCCGCACCTCTTCCTCGGACAACAGCCCCAACGCCCGGTGTGTCGTCGTATGCGCGGCGATCTCGATCAAGGGATGCCGGTCGGCCTCGATCATCTGATTTTCAGTCATGAAGAATTCTTCAGCCAGATCCGGAAGAGAAGCGCCATTTTCCCTGAATACCTCTTCAAGCATATCGGCACGGTGGAAATCTTCCCAAACCCAGGCCACGAGATGGCGAAGCGTCGCAACCTTGCTTGCATAGTCCGGGCAAAGGAACCGGGTTTTCATAGGCGCAAAATCCACGCTGTCATTTTTCTGAACGATATCGCGTAAACCCAGCCACCAAGCATTGATCGTCCTGGTAATGGCCTCCGTCGGCACAAAAATAGCTGCGGGCGCCTCGTATCGTTCCATGATCGGTAAGGCCAGTTCAGTATTGCACAGGTAGCCGTCATCAAAGGTCAGAACCGCAAACGGCCGGCTTGCCGGATCCTCTATCCTGTGAACCGCCTCGGACAGGCTGACGATATCGCGCCCGCTCCTCCGGAGGCTGCGTAGAATCGCCTCGAAGTCATCCACGTGACATCCACTGCCCAGCTTTTTCCTCAGGCAGTGTGTGAACTCGTGAAACATCAGGATGACGCCCTTACCGCCGTAAACTTTACCCACGAGGGTGGCGAGACCGCTTTTGGCGACAGATTTCAGTCCAAGTGCTTTTATCTGGCCCCGCGCCTTGGCCCCGGCGGACAAGCGTAGCGAAACTTCCGAAAAGCTTCGATCTCCAGAGTTTTTGGCGGGTAGCAAGTCCACATTCATGCTATTTTACAAGACCTTATGTTTTTCTCTTATATATTTAATATCTTTTCCAATGCTCTTACTACATTTTCAGATATCAGAACCATGCTCTAAAGCTATTTTCTAAATACTTTTTTGCCAAATAAACCAAAAATGCGCCCGATCGGAAAAAATAATTCAGCATACACTTGTGTAACAAATTTCAGGCAACGTTTCATTCAGGTTATGCGATTTCCTACAACCGGTTGAGAGACTCTGTCGTCCATGCGAATTTTGATGCCGTGCGCAGCATTCCCACCCTTTGTCGACGGCGGGGGACCTGTTTCCGCTCTCGTGGTCGCAACGCTTCTTAAAAACGAAGGGCACGACGTTCGGGTCGTAAATGCCAGCGATGAAGAGAAGTTTGAGACCTATCAGGGCATTCCGGTCCATCGGATAAAACCGCTCAATCTCTATTGGAACTATCACTTGCCCCGACCGAGCTGGAAAAAAGCATGCTGGCACATGCTGGAAAACGGAAATCCGCGTGCCTACAGCTTCATGCGGCGGGAAATACAAAGCTTCAATCCCGATATCGTTTTGACGGACAGCATCGAGAACATCAATGTGGCGACTTGGGCAGCCGCAAAATCGCTAGGGCTACCGGTTGCTCATACGATCCGCAGCGCATTTCTGCTCTGCTGGAAAGGTGTTATGCAAAAATCCGGGCACGCATGCGACAGGCAATGCGGGAGCTGCCGCCTGACCGCCATCGGGAAACTTTTTTTCTCCAGATTCGTGGATCTGGCGATAGGCGAATCCGACGATATCCTTCAACGCCACTTGAAAGAGGGCTATTTCCGCAATGCCGTGCCACAACGTATTCCGGGTGCCATTCCCGACGAGTGCGCGATGATGGCTAGATCCTATCCAGCCGGCCGGCCGTTCCGTATTGGCTTCATAGGCGCGCATACGCAATTCAAGGGAATAGATGTCCTTGCGGAAGCCGTGCGGCTACTTCCGAAGGAATACCCTCTTGAGTTTTACATTGCGGGAACTGGCCGCGATGCCTTTGCCGAGGAGGTTCGGGCCCGTTTTCCGGCTCGAACGACAAAATTTCTTGGCTGGATCGAGCCGGAAATTTTCTTTCCGCAGATCGACCTGCTGGCGTTTCCTTCGATCGGTCGCGAAGCGTTCGGAAGGGTTGCCGTGGAGGCCTTTTCTCACGCGATTCCAGTCATCGGCTCCAGTCTGGGCGGAATTGCCGAAACCATCGTTCCGGGCATCAACGGCCTTCATGTGCCTCCACAGGACCCTCTCGCTCTCAAGAACGCCTTGTGGCAGATAGCCTCAGCCCCGCAGATGTACGAAGCCTTCTCCAGAGGTGCTCTTTCCAGCGCAGATGACTACAGGGCTTCCAGGATAGGCACAGCCTATACGCAAGCGCTGGGTGCCGCGGTAGATCGTAACAAAGGTCCGGTATGAAACTGGCCGGGCTGCGTCCTCGGGCCGACATACAGAACAGCTGAGCCTGGTCGTAAACTGACCGTTTTGCGCACATCACTTAAGGGCGGCAGTGCTTGCACAAGCCCCCTTTTTTGTTTCTAGAAATTGATTGCCTGAAAGCCTGTCCGGAGCAAGTATCAATTCTTAAGATGTTCCCGCTAAAAAACCCATGGCCAATCGGCCTTCGACTAAGAGCCTGACATACAGGCTCCGGGGTAAGTGATGCAGTCCATTCTCAGTGCGAGTTTCTTTGTTTCCGCGTCCGGGCTTATGTCGATGATTGCGGGTTTTTTCTGCTCTATCGTGATTGCCCGCCTGCTCGGAGCAGAAGGTACGGGGCTGACCGCCTTGGCGTCATGGGTGGCGATCACCGGAGCCATTGTGGCCGGCAGGGGAATTCCCGCAATCATATTGCGGTACATCTCACGCAAAAAAGAAACGCCGGAAGATCAGACCGGCCTTGTGACACAGCTCTACAGGAAATATATCCGCCTCGTTCTGATAGTCTGCTTCAGCTTTCTGCTTTACGGCCTCTATGATTATTTCACGATCGACATAAACAACGCGTTCGTCTGGGCGATTGCCGGGCTCATTTGCCTTGCTTACGCTCAAGGCCATTTCGTAGTCGCTGCCGACCATGGTCTTGGGCACTTTCATAGAACCGCTCAGAAGACCGCGATCGGATGCGCCCTGCAAATTCCCACCACGATTGCAGGTGCTTTTTTCCTGGGGCCTGCGGGCGCGATGCTGGGCTATCTCGCGCGCTACGTTCCCCAAGCTGTGGGTTTGAGGGATTACAGATCCAAATCCGGCACTGCGGATGTCGAGATCACGGACCAGATGGTCAGATATGGTCAAAGCAACTGGATATCCGTCCTGCTCGACACTTTGGTCAAGACACGCGTCGAACTCTTGTTCATCGGCTACTTTTTTACCGTCGTCGAAGTGGGTTATTTTGCGGCCGGGGTGACATTTTCCAGTCTGATTCTCCAGCTTTCTCTCTATTTGGCCGCAGGCCTGACCCCAAGCTTTGGCAAGTTCTTTGACGATGGTGCCACCGAGCAACTGAAGGTTTCCTACGACCGCTCGATAAGGTGGCTCACACTACTGCTGTTGCCTGTCAGCTTGGGAGGAGCCGTAATCATGCCGGAGCTTATTCCGCTGGCATACGGAAGTGACTTCTTGCCTGCAATCCCCGTAGCGTACACTCTTGTGCTCTTCTCCTTGCCACCGGCTCTTTCCTCTGTCCCCCTTTCCGCGATGCTCGCCTTCGAAAAAGACAGAAAAATTCTTTATATCAATGGATTGGCCGCATTCATCCTGATAACTCTGAACCTGATTTTTACGCCGATGTTCGGCGGTCTGGCAGCGGCATTGATCAGGGGCGCTACAGGTTTAGCAACGTTCCTCTGGCTGATTTATCACTGCCACACCCGTCTTGGCCTGAATATCAATCTCAACTCGCTGGCAAGAACTCTTGTTTCCGGGCTGGCCTGCGCGCTATGCGCCTACCTCGTTCTGGCGGAGTTGGGCGGGCTCTCCGGTGTGCTACTTGCGATACCGGTGGCAGCCGTCGTCTATTTGATCGCACTCAGGATCACGAAATCCATTCCGGGCGAAGAACTGGAAATAGTCGGAACCGCGCTCAATACCTACACTCCAACGCGTTTCAGAGCCCTAGTGAAGCCTGTGATTGCCGTTCTGGGGGCAACTCCCCGGAACTGAATTGAGGAAGTTTAATGTCTGAAACCGATACGTGCCCAGTTGCCTATGAAGGCCTTTCGGCACTCGTATCTTATCCGGTGGGCAGAGTCCGGTGTGAGACAGGTGTCCTGCTTTGCCGCCCCTGGGGGCGCGACGAGGTCTGTTGCAGAAAGTTCTACCGCACCCTGGCCGACGTCCTGGCCGCGTCCGGTTATCCCACTTTGCGCTTCGACTATTCAGGAACTGTCGACTCGCTCGATCCCGATGCGGATGAAGGCCTTGAAGACTGGGTGCGGGGAGCCGAAAAAAGTGCTGATGTTCTGAAGGACATCTCCGGCTGTGAAAGGATCGTGGTCTTCGGATTGGGCCTCGGTGCCGTTGTGTCTCATGAGTTGGCCGGGAGGCGGCATGATTTGTCGGGGGCCATCATCGCTGCGCCCATCGTCAACGGGCGCCGATATATCCGGGAAATAAACCTTCTCGCCAAGATGCTTTACGAGACGGAGCATATTCCGCTCAACCTTCTGGATACCAGAAAGACATCCGTTCTGGGAAACGTGATGCCCGGAAAAGTCGCGGAAGATGTGTCGCGCAAGAAGCTGGACGATCCGGCCACACTGACACAAATTCCGCTCTTGTTCTTTTCCAGAGGAAAGAACAAGAGCGACTGCAGCTACGCTAAAGATCTAAAGGCGCGGTCGAGACATGTTACAGTTAAAGAATTTCACGAGTTCGAGGACCTGACAGCGGAGGTATTGACTTCGAAAGTGCCCTTCGACCTGATCGAAAGCTGTCTTGGTTGGATGAGAGAAACGCAACCTGCGCGGAAAAGTTTTCCGGCTCCCGTCAACGCCGACAAATATCCTCCGGTTCTGACGGCAGACAACTTTACTGAAACAGCTGCATTTGTCGAGACCAGGAAAAAGAAGTTGCTGACGGTCACGACACGCCCGGTGTCCTGCTCGCCAGATGCTCCAGTTTTTATTTTCGGTAACACTGGCGGGTATGATCATCACGGCGGTCTGGCGCGGGATTCCGTGACCGCGGCCCGGGCTCTGGCCGAGGCGGGCGCCATATCCATCCGCTTTGATGGTTCGAACACCGGTGACAGCTATCCGGACCTACCTGCGGGCGAGGAAACCCTCTATTCCGAAACCTCAATCCAGGATTTTAAAAACATCGTTGATTTTGCGGCAGCCCGGTTCGAGGGCCCCATAACGCTGGTCGGCCGTTGCAGCAGTGCCTACTCGGCGTTTCATTTAGCCGCGCGCGATCAAAGGGTTCGCCAACTGATACTCGTGAACCAACTGAAATATATCTGGGATCCGAAAGTTCCGGTCAACTTGAAATATATGGGTCACAGATCGACCGAAGAATACAAAAAACGCCTCCTCGACCCTCAAATATTCAAGAGGCTATTCAAAGGACAGATCAATATCCGCGCTGCATCGCTCGGCATCGCAAGGCTGCTCAAACAAAGGACCGCGGAAAAGATCACGCCTTTCTTTCCGCGCATGACCAGCCTTGGTAGAATGAGGCTCGAAGCTTTGGATATGTTCGAAACGCTACGAGATCGAAATATCCCCGTTCACATTTTCTGTACCCTTGGAGATGAAAGCATCAACCTGCTCAAAGTCCATTTCGGGCCCAAGTTTGAAGCTTTTTCTCAGTTTCGAAATATTTCCTACAGCACCATTGGGGACTCGGATCATTGCCTGATGCCAGACCACGCGCGTCATGCCCTTACGGATCTGCTTCTCAAGGCCGCGCACTCACTTCAATCGACGGCAACGCGCAGCCAGTCATGAGTTGTAGCCTGTCGCGTTAAAGCACTGAGACCTGACACTTTGGGGGCTCATCAAGAGCGCCAGATCCGGCGGTTGGCTGCAAACCGATCTTCTTTTTGGCGCCGGGAGCAAGAGGGAACCAGTTCTCCTCCGGCTGATGCGTATCGCAGTTGATCTGCACGAACCTGATTAGCCGGTCCGTCTCAATTTCCAATTGAAAAAGCCCTGTCCGGCTTCTGCTTAACTCCGACCTGATCTCCAGCTGATGCAGCCCACGATCAAAACGGTCCGGAAAATGAAACGTCTCGGCCAGGACTTCACCTGTCTCCGTGTCCAGCATCCTCACCGCTGTCACATCATGCGAGGGCGGGCCGAAGCGGTAGGCATAGGTGACGTCGAAGAACGCACCGATCAGCTCAACCGCGTTGAGGGACTGCATGCTGTGCGGGTTGAGGATCAGATCCTTTCGTCCCGAGACCACCGGCACCTGACCGTCCCGCAGGCACTCAAGCGAGAGCGTGACCTGCTTTTCCTCGGGTCTTTCGTTGATGACATGAATGGCAAGGCCGCCGGTGCCTTCGTCGGTGAGCGAGACCTGAAGAGGACGGAAGGCCCGCTTCAGGGCGTAGAAGGCCGGCTTCGGCCTGCCGGCCGCGTCGATCACACCCCAGCCCGCTCCCATGGCGAGATCCTGGAAGGTCCAGACCAGCGCCCCCTGACAGGAGGAGCCTTCGCGCCGCCATTCGGCAAATGTCTGTTCCATGAGCTCGCCGGTCACCGCCCTGCCGAGATCGAGGTAACGATCCGGATCGCCGTAGCGCAGGGCTGCCGGGTCGATCCCGTATAGCGTTTTCAGATAGTGGTCGCGGACATCCTCGAAGTCCCAGCCCGCGCCGCGATCGCGCGGGACACGCGCTTTCCAGCGCGGATCGTGCCCGGGTTTGATGCCAGGCAGGCCTTCGTCGAGGCTGCGCTGTTCGGGGATGTTGGAAAAAGCCAGGCACTCGGCGGCGAAGCGGACATTGGCGCGGCGAGCGTCCTCCAGCGGGCGCAGATAGGCACCGACGCCGTAGTAGTGGGCGATGCCTTCTCCAGGTGAAAACGGCAGCACGCCACCTGATGGCGCATTCGGCACGTAAGGCACGTCGGGCCGGAGGCGGCCAGCCAGTTCCGGCAGGATTTCCTCGCACAGCGGACCTTTCCAGCGCTCTTCCGGCAGGCCCATCATGGCCCCCTGCTGATAGATCTCGCTGCCTCCGCACAGAACAGCCAGCGACGGGCTCCCTTGGGTTTTGGCAAGTTGGTCGTGGACCTCGGCGCGAACCTCCTGGACGAACGCCTCGTCCTTGACCGGGTAGTCGTAATTGGCGAACTGGAAATCCTGCCAGATCAGCAGGCCCAGATCGTCGCAAATGTCGAAAAATGCCCTGGTCTCGTAGAGCATGGTGCCGCCGATGCGCAGCATGTTCATGCCTGCGTCGCGGGCCGCTTCCAGAAGCGGCCGGTAGCTGTCCGCATCGCCGGGCAGGTTGAGCAGATCGGCACAGGTCCACACGGCGCCACGGCAGAAAACGGACACACCGTTGACCTTCAGGCCGAACCCCTTGCCGTCCAGGCCGTGATCGACGTCCAGGCGGCGGAAGCCGGTTTTTCCGAGGGAAAACCGCTGGTCACCCTCTTTTACAGAGACATCATACAGCGCAGGCGTGCCATGGGTGTGCGGCATCCAGGCGGTGACATCAGCCGGTCTCAGCACCGCCGTCCAGCGGCCGTCCTCCTGCCGGATCATTTCGGCTGTGGTTCCCGCACAGGACAGCTCGGGCGTACCGCCGGCGTTTTCGAGTTTCAGTGACACCGTGAGGGTTGCGCTGCCGTCCGGAGCGAGATCGGCGAGGATGTGCGTGCCGGTGATCCGGGGCGCGTCAGCCGGTTCAATCCGGATCGGCCGATAGGGGCCGACGGCGTGTATCTCCGGGCACCAGCCGGGCATGTGGCCCAGAAGCGTGGTGCGGATCAGGCGCAAGCCCTGCGAGGTCGCCAGTTGCGGCTTCCAGCGGGCGCGCGGCCCCCTGGCGTTCAGATGCGGTTCCAGCGCCCGGAAGCAGATTTCCAGTCTGTTGCTTTCCGACAGCTCGGCTTCAGCCTCATATCTTCGGAACATGTTCCGGCTGTCCAGAAGACGTTCGCCGTTCAGCCAGACTTCGGTGATCGTCGCAAGGCCGTCGAACGCCAGCCGGTAGCGGCCCGGTTCGGCGTCGAATTCCGTCCGGTACCAGGCGTCCCTGTCATGCAGCGGGTGCGGATTTTCAGGATCGTAAAGACCGGCGGCGGCAAGGGCTGAGGCGACCGTTCCGGGAACTTTCGCCGGAACGTCTTGCAATCGCATGTCCCCGGCCTCTTCAGAGCCAGGCGAACTTAGCGCGACGGTCCATTGCGCTGCGGCTAAATCGGCCATTCAGGCCTCGGCTGCGCTGACCACGGGCGCAAGGCTTGCCTCGCCGTCACCATAGTGCCGGTCAAGATGGCTCATCAGGCTGTCCCAGGCGGTCACCGCCGGAAGCAGACTTTCGTCAAGCCCCTGGAACTTCTTGCGCATCACCGCCCTGGCCAGCTTGAACTGAACCGTCTTGCAGGTGGTGGAAATCGCCTTGGCCTCGACAGCGGCTTCGGCAAGTCCGGGCCGTCCCTGCGCAGTCAACCAGTCCAGATATGAGGAAAACAGCTCGAAATTGGCGCCGAGCTGGCGCAGCGTATTGAAGGCATAAAGATGGAAGAAATCGAACGCGCGCTCGCTCACCTTCTCGACCTGCGCCGGGAACACCGCGGCGAATGCCGCCACCGGATTTTCGGCCGGCCTGCGCTTCAGGTGATGGCGCAACAGATCCTCGGAAACAGCCAGAATATGCTGCTGCGACGGCAGCCTGTCGGGGAATTTCACGAACTCGGTGTAGGGCAGGAACGGCATTGGGCCGGCATGCGCGCCGCGCTGGAACACGCCGTCGAAATCGTCGCCTTCCAGACGGTGCAGGCCGAGGCCGTGGAAATAGTCCATCGTCCGGTTTTCGAAGTCCATCCGGTTGACGGCGACGGTCGTCTTGCCGTGGGTCGCGTGGTAGCCGACGCCCTGTGTGTCGGGCAGGAAATAGCTGTCCACCTCGACCAGCGACAGGCGGCCGCGTTCGATCTGCTGCTGAACGTGGTTTTCCACCCGGTCGTAGATCGCCAGTTCGGTGACCTTCAGGCCATAGAGCGCTTCCAGATCCTCCAGAGGAACCTTGAAGAAGGTGAACTGATCGCCTTCGAAGTCCTGGGTGAGCGAATAGGCAAGGCAGGCTTCCGGCGGCAGGCCGAGCGACGGCAGAACCTCGATCCAGACATCAAGATAGCAGTTGGTCTCGGGCCAGTCGCGCTCCTGCGCATGCAGCGGGCTGCGCACGTAGGTGTCTGCACTCAAAGTGTCAAAGACGGCTTGCGTCATGGGGTGCTCGATCCTCTCAGCCCCAAAGGGCCGATCTGACGCCTTCAGGCCAACTGGCCGTGTCGAAGCCGTGATGGCGGAAAAGAGCGAGGGCAATCCGCTCGAGACCGAAGCCGACACAAGCGGTGTGCGCGGGAGCGCCGTCCGCCTGACGGATGTCCCAGGCCTTGCCGAAATTGTCCATGTGATAGTTGAAGCTCATGCAGGCGGTCGGATTTTCCTGCGAGGTGATCGGCACCAGCATTTCGAACTTCAGTTCCTGTTCGCGCTGACCTGACGCCATGATCTTGCCGGCGCGGCCGAAAAAAGGATCGTTGGCGACATCGACGTAATGCGGCAGCTCCAGCCGTTGCATCATGTCCTGGCCGCGCTTCTTCCAGGTTTCCCGGAAAGCCATGGTCTGGTCCGCGGAGCCGACACGTACATATTCGCGCTGGCGGAACATCTGCATCCGCGCCGGATCCTTGGAAGGTTCGTGCCGGAAACAGTAGGACTGAAGAGCGACATAAGCCCCCTCCTCCGCCAGAGGACCCCGCCGGGAGAGGATCGGGTAAAGCGGATAGCAGGCGGCAGGCGTGAGCGCGACCTGGGTCGGTTTCTGGCCCTTCGACCAGTCCTCGCCGGCGGCCATACATTGCAACAGACCCATATGGTCGTGATCGTTGCCACAAAAGGCATGAACCGTTCCCGCCAGCTGGGGGAAGCTCTTCATGTAACCGCTGGTTTCGAAATCCTGCATGGTCATGCCGGGCGGGAAGACCATGGCTTCGGAAATCTCGTCCTTGCCGTAGGAAAGCGCGAAGGTTTCGAACCTCGAAATAACATCCTCGAATTCACCGCTGCGGGCATAAAGACCGTCGACACCGCTATCGTGCAGCACCCCTTTGGAGAAGAGCTGATCCAGAAAAGAGACTTGCGCGTCCATCATTTACCCCAAAAGGCTTGTGTCTTGCTTGTTGACCAGCAGCATTGTCGACGTGTTGCCCAGAATGCGGTCGTTGGAAATCATCAACTGGGCGGAATGGGCATCGCGCAGATGCCGGCCGAGGCTGAAAGGCGTGCCGTTCTTGTATCCGGCAATGCCGCAGATCAGCATGCAGTGGTTGATGATCGTCAGGATGGTCTGCGAGGTGCCGATCTTGATGTTGTTCATGGCGACCGAGAAACTCATCGCGTTCAGCGCATCGCCGTCGCCCTTGGCGCCCTCGAACTGCTTGAGGCCGGCGACCACATTGGCCTTGACCAGTTGCAACAGGCTTGAGGCCTCGGCGAGGCGCAGTGCGCCGGGAGGCACCTGACCCGGCGTCTTGCGCGCGGCGGCCTTGACGAAGCTCTGGGCGCGCGCCACCGCATCCGCGGCGATCCCGTACCAGAGCGCACCCCACAACAGGTGAGACACGGCCAGCATGGACTGGGCGGCAATCTCGGCGAAGGGACGCGGCAGGATCTGTTCGGCGGGCGCTTCCGCCTTGAAGATATAGCCGTCGGAACAGGTGCCGCGCATGCCGAGCGTGTCCCATTTGCTGGTCTGCTCGAGCGTGTATTGATCCTTCAGGAAAATCGTCGCGACCTGATCGGAATGGGCGGCGTCCGGATGACGGCGGGAGGTGACCATGATGGCATCGGCCTTGGCGCCGTAGGAGATCACGGTGGCATCCTTGGTCAGGCGGACAATGTCCCCCTCGACCTCGGTCGCACACAGCGAGTTGCGAAGGTTGCCGCCAATGCCCGCTTCACTGGTCGCGGAGGCAATCAGGAGCTGGTCGTCGCAGATCCGTTTCTGGAACGCCTCATGCCAGTTGCTACCCGGCGCGTAATCGGCAAGGCTCGCGATCTGGATCTGGTGCATGGCGTAGGTCATGGCGGTGGCGGCGCAGGCCTGGCCGAGGATCGCGCAGACATTGGCGACTTCGGTGAGGCTTGCCCCCTCGCCGCCGAACTCCGGACGGATCATGATGCCCAGCAGCCGCTCGGCTTTCAGCGCTTCCATGCCCTCGGCGGGGAACCGGCCCTCGGTATCGACCCGATCGGCAAATTCGGCAGCGACCTTGGCGGCGCGTTTGGCCCGGTCTGTCAGAGCCAGAGCGGTGATCTTGCTGGCAGCGGTCATCGATCAGGCAGCCTGTTCTTCGACGATTTCGGAAAGCGCCGCCGCAATGGCGTCGACGGAGGAGAACGACTTGCGGTTCAGCAGATGCTCGGGAAACTCGATGTCGAATTCCTCTTCGAGAGCCAGCATCACCTGAACCGATGCAAAGGAAGACAGACCGGCGTCGTAAAGATCCGCACCGTCATCGATGCTTTCAATTGCGCCGGGCAGGTTGCCGTGTTTCGCCAGGAGGGTCCGAATAGCCTGTTTCATGTCAATCCTTGCCATATCTGCCGGTTACCGTGAACCGATGACTGTGTTTAGAAGCACTATTTCTCGCAAAAAAAGAATAAACTGTACTTAAGAGGCATGGTAAAAAATTACAAATCAACTTTAGTTAAATTTTGTTAAGTAAACAAAGTGTAAACATCACTGACCACACCCCGGAAATCGGCTTCGATTTCAGCGCATCAGCAGAAGTATCTATAAAATTATGTTTTCAAGTACCTTTGCGGCACTCAAACCATCCGGCTCAGCACGCCGTCCCGGCGGATTATACCGTGATAGAGCGCCGCAGCGATGTGCATCAGGACTGCGGCCGTAAAGAGCAGGCCGAGAATTTCGTGGACCGCGAAAAGCTGCTCTGCGAGGGCGCGGTCCTTGGCAACGATGGCAGGCATGGTGAACACGCCGAAGACCGATATCGAAGCTCCATAGGCGGATGTCGCCACCCATCCGATGAACGGATTGACCAGCAGGAAGAGATATAAAAAGACGTGAGTGGCCTTCGCCGCCAACTGTTGCACAGGGGGAATATCGGCCGGAAGGGGTGCCGGAGGGTGGGTCAGCCGATAAGCCAGCCGGATGACCGTCAGGATCATCAGAACCACTCCGACAGAGCGATGGAAGTCGAAGAGCTGGTTCTGCAGCGGTCCGCCGCTGATCCGGATCATGATCAGACCGGCCGGCACCATCGACAGCACCAGAAGCGCCGTCAGCCAGTGGATGGAACGCGCAATAAGGCTGTAACGCTCATTCACTTCGGCCATGCCGGTCTCTCCCTCAATGTCTCCTCTACCTTAGATCAACCGGCTTTCACTTTGAAACAGGGGAACGCAGAAAAGTTACCGGCCCCGATCAAGGAGCGGATGGCGGAAAGGCTGCGAAATCGATGTGGCCGACCTCCACGTGAAGCTCGCCGGAGCGGATCTTCCGCTGACGATCAGCCCACCATGCATTCAGAGAACTTTCGTCCAGCCCGAGTTCTTGGCCGACACGACGCCAGCCCTGCAGAAATTCCAACAGGAACCCTTCAGAAGCGGATCCAACCTGCCAGTCGGACGATCCGCGAACCACGCTGTATCCTTGCGCTTCAAAAAGGCCGGCGGCCCGCTCCGCGGCGTCCGGTCCAAGCGCCGGACCGAAGCCCTTGTCGGATTTCTGATGTGCGTTCAAGGCCGCGCCCAGGATCGCATCAAAGGGATGGGAAGGTTCGAATGCCGTGCGTCCGTCATATGTCAGGCTGGCAAGAAACGGTTTTCCGGCCCGGACGATCCGGTCGGTGAGACGGCGCAGGAAACCGTCTGAAACAAGATCCAGAAAAGCCGATGTCGTCACCGCATCCACATCCGCGAGCGGCAGATCCTCAAGGTTCCCGGAAAGATCGAGCTGACGGGTTTCCAACCTTTCACCGGTTGCTTTTTTCCAGCGCGAAGCCGCGACCTCCAGAAGGGCCGGATCATGATCGGTGAGCAACCAGGTCACCGGCTGGCGAAACTTGCCGTGCAGGGCGGCGACCGTCGATCCGGCGCCGCTCGCCAGATCGAGGATACGCAGGGGTCTTTCGGGCAACTGCGCCAGAAATGCCTCCTCGACTTCGGCATTTCTCGCCGCAAGGTCGAGCGGCTCGCGCAAGGCCAGCCATTCAGATGAAAATCCGCTCATTCGGCAAGCTCCTGCAGGGTTCGGGAAAATTGCGCGGCAGCGTCCGGCCAACCTGGAAGCGCTGCGGCGGCGATCCGGGCGGCAGCCGCCATTTGCGAGCGTGCCGCAGCATCGGTGATCAAAAGTTCCAAGGCGTCGCGCAGCGCTCCGACGTTTTCAACGCCGCAATAAATCGAAGCCCCTTCAGGCAAGGTGTCCCGCACGGCGCCGTCGCCGCTGCCGATAACCGGCAGGCCGTGGGCCAGGGCTTCCGTATAGGCCATGCCGTATCCCTCGTAACGGCTGGCAAGCACGAAGATTTCCGCATTGCTGTAATAGCTCGTGAGGTCCTCAGGCGAAACGGCGCCGCGAAACGTAATCCGCCCGGCAAGGTTCAGATCCTCGATCTGGCGAAGCAAAGAACGATAGCAGGCGGGATCGGCCTCCAGACCTCCGACAATCTCAAGATGCCAATTGTTGTCCGGTAGTCCGGAGAGGCCCTGAAACAGCAGGTCATAGCCTTTTCTCGGCACAATTGTTCCGACGGCAAGCAGCCTGACCACATTCGAGCGCTCACCCGGAACGGCTTTCGGGTGGTCGGTTCCGGGCAGGACAACGGTTATCCGGTCTGGCGGATATTCAAACAGATCGGCCACCTGGCGGGCGGTTGCGGGACTGGTGACGATCACGTGCCGGGCGAAGGCAAGCGCCTTGTGCTCGCTTTCGCGCATTGCCTCGGCCTTTTCCGGTGTCAGGCCATTTTCCAGGCACAGCGGATGATGGACGAGCGCGACCAGGCACAGGTGATTGCCAAGCGCCTCCGCTGCGGCCGCCATCACGCCGAAGGCCAGCCCGTCGATCACCACAAGTGCGCCTGAAGGCAGTGCAGCGAGCTGCTTTTCCGCCGAAGCCAGGGTCATCTCCGAAGCTTGGGGAAACTCCTCACCGAGAGGCACAAGCTCTACCCGCCAGCCGAGATCGCGCAACCCGGCAATGATCCGCCGGTCGTAGCCATAACCGCCGGTCGGCGTCTCCAGGTTTCCCGGAAAGGCGAAGAAGAGCTGTTTCATGCCGAGGTCAGATCGCGGCTTCATACCAGGCTCGGGCGACATGGGATTCCGAGATCGTCACCCGGATCGCGCCGAGCTCGCTTCCCGGCCGGCCGAGCCGGTCCTCCCGTGCGGCTTTCGCCAGATGGTCGTGAATATGTTTGGTGAGAAACTCCGTCGTGGTGTTGGTACCGGTAAACGCGGGTACTTCGTCGAGGTTCTTGTAATTGAGCGGCTGCAGCACTTCCTTCAGGGCGTCATGCGCGCGGCCGATGTCGATGACAACGCCGTTTGCATCCAGCGTTTCGGCCAGAAAGGCCGCGTCGATGACGAATGTCGCCCCGTGAAGCGCCTGTGCGGGGCCGAAAAGCTCGCCCTTGAAAGAGTGGGCAATCATCACGTGGTCGCGAACTTCAACAGCATACATGTCACTAGGATCCTGAAATTTCAGTGGGAGAATGGAGGTGTGAAGGGATCAGCCCGGCGCGTCTTCATAGACGACCAGAGCCGTCAGCACATCGGAAGCCTTGTTCAACAATTCGGGAAGCTGCGCGGGAAGATCCGGAAAATCCACCCGGTGGCTGATCAGCCGGTCCAGAGCCGGGTCCTGCAACAGGGACAGGGCGGTTTCCAGCCGACGCCGGAATGTCCAGCGGGCCTGCCGCTCCACCGGGATGGTGCCCACCTGACTGGAGACCAGCTTCAACCGGCGGCAATGGAAATCCGCGCCCAGCGGCGCCAGAACATCGCCGGAGCCATACCAGCTCATTTCAATAACGGTGGTTCCGTCGCCGGCGCAGCCCAGCGCCGTGGCAAGACCGGCCGAGCTGGCGCTGGTGTGAAACACGAGGTCCTGATCGCGCGGAGCCTGTTCGGGAAGCGCGAAGTCCAGGTCCAGATCCGCGGCCGTTCCTGCCCTGGCGGCATTCGTGTCAATCAGCGTCACCCTCGTTCCGGGAAGCCTGCTTGCCAGATAGGCGGTCAACAATCCGACAACTCCGCCGCCAACCACGCAGATGTGATCCCCAGGTGATGGTTTTCCGTCCCATAAAGCGTTGATCGCGGTTTCCATATTGGCCGCCAGAACCGCTCTTTCGGCCGGAATGCCGGCCGGAACAGGCACGCAGGCACTGGATGGGAGAACAAAAACGCTTTGATGCGGATAGAGCGAAAAAACGAGACGCCCGGCCAGGTCAGGATCGCCTTCAAGCACCCGGCCCACGTTGGCGTAGCCGTATTTGACCGGGAAAGGAAAGTCACCGGCCTGAAAGGGAGCCCGCATCCGTTGCCATTCGCTTTCAGGAACTTCTCCGCGGAAAACCAGGCCTTCGGTGCCCCGGCTGATACCGCTGAAGAGAGTCCGGACCAGAACATCGCCGGCCTGCGGCACTTCGCACGGCACGACATCGATTGCGCATTGCGCCGGGCCGGTATACCAGAGCGCCTGCGAGAGGGGTGTGTTGCCCGTCACCGCCATAATTCCGCTCTTCCTTTACCGTTCATGATCATCCGCACCGCCTCTGTCAACGTAAGGACACTTTGACATGCGCACTAACGCCATGATCGCCCTGATTGGAAGTCAAAAAAATGTTTCGGGTCTTTGACATGACTTTATCCGATAAAGCAGCTGCCGGCATGACCGCAAGACGCGGTATCTTCTCCGTGCTCGTCATTGCCAGTTTCATCGGACTGGCCGCACTGATGACGGTCACGCTTTCGCCCGGCGGATATTCGGCGCTCGACCTGTTCATCCTGTTTTGTTTCATGGTGACGCTGCCCTGGACGATCATCGGATTCTGGAATGCGGTCATCGGCCTTCTGGTGATGCGGCTGGCCCGAAATCCGATAGAGACCGTTTGCCCGATCAACCCGGGCGCGGGTCCGCTGACAAGTTCGACGGCGCTGTTGTCGTGTATTCGCGACGAGGACGTTGCCAGCCTGGAAATCAGTCTCAGCGCCATGATGACGCATCTGGTCCGGGCAGGCGAGGCGGAACACTTCACTTTTTACGTGCTCAGCGACACCTCGATGGACGACATCGCCCTCAGGGAACAGCAGATGGCGGCCCGCCTTGGGGAGAGGTTCCAGGGCCAGATGGAAGTTCATTACCGGCGGCGCGCCAAGAACACCGGCTACAAGGCCGGAAACATCGAAGACTTCTGCCGGCGCTGGGGCGACAGGCACGATTTCGCGCTGGTGCTCGATGCGGACAGCTTCATGTCGGCGGAGGCCATTACCGGCCTTGTCAGACGCATGGAAGCCAATCCCAGGGTCGGAATTCTGCAGAGCCTCGTAGTCGGGTTGCCGACCGAGAGCGCCTTTGCCCGTGTCTTCCAGTTCGGCATGCGGCTCGGTATGCGCTCCTATACAATGGGCAGTGCCTGGTGGCAGGGCGATTGCGGACCCTATTGGGGCCATAACGCCATCCTCCGCCTGAAGCCGTTCACCGACCATTGCAAACTGCCGGAGCTGCCGGGAAAAGGTCCGCTGGCCGGTCCAATCCTGTCGCACGACCAGGTGGAAGCGGTGCTGATGCGCCGTGCCGGATACGAAGTGCGTGTCCTGCCGCTTGAAACCGGCAGCTATGAGGTCAATCCGCCGCATCTGCTGGAATTCATCCGCCGCGACCTGCGCTGGTGCCAGGGCAACCTGCAATACCGCCGGCTGCTCGGCATGCCGGGATTGAAGGCCGTCAGCCGTGTGCAACTCTTTCTGGCGATTCTGATGTTCCTGGGATCCCCGGCATGGATCGGCTTCATGACCGCCGCTGCCATACTTGGAATGGTGGCCGATGAAATGCCCTATCGTGCCGACACCGGTGCGCTCCTGTTCTTCAGCGTGCTGACAATGGTGTTCGCCGCCAAGCTGGCGACGGTCGCCGATGTTCTGGCACGGGCGGATCTGCGCAAGGCGTTCGGTGGACCGCTGCGCGTTCTGATCAGCGTTTTCACGGAAATTCTTTATGCAGCCATGCTGGCGCCTGTGATGGCCGTCGCCCATACCCTGTTCATGGGCGGGCTCATCTTCGGCAAGACCATCGGCTGGGGTGCACAGGCACGGGGTGTTTCGCGGTTGCCGGTGCTGCTCACCGCCCGCAAGCTCTGGCCGCAGACCCTGTTCGGGCTGGCCGGGCTGGCATGGCTCTCGGGGCAGCAGATCGGCCTGGTCTGGCCGGTTATTCCGGTCGCCCTTGGGCCGCTCCTGGCGATCGTGATTGCGGTGACGACGTCAACCCGGACACTCGGCATGCTCGCGCTGCGCTCGACGCTGTGGTGCATCCCGGAAGAAACCGCACCGCCTGCCGAGCTCGGCGACCTGCATCTTCCCGCGCTCGCAAAGAGCCGTGTTCCGACAACAGCTCCGAAGGATCTCGTTCAGGGCGACGCCAATCCGGCGGAAGCCTGATCCTGTCACGAAAGCAGCCGGAAGCGCTTTGCGTTCAAATTGACCTATTGAAAACTCAGGCGGCGTTGGACGATGCTAGGGGCTGGGTCAGGAGGGCGTAGATCTCTTCCGCGTCGGAGGAGCTGCGGATGCCCTGCGTGACGACAGTGTCCCTCAATTGCCGCGCAATCCTGGCCAGAGCCTTGAGGTGATCGGCGCCAGCGCCTTCGGGTGCCAGCAGCAGAAAGATCAGGTCCACAGGTTCGTCATCGAGAGAATCGAATTCGACCGGCTTCTTGAGCTTGGCAAACAGGCCGACAAGCCTGTCGAGACGGATGAGCTTGCCGTGCGGGATGGCAATGCCATGACCGACACCGGTGGAGCCCAGACGCTCACGCTGAAGAAGCGTATCGAAAATTTCGCGTTCGGAAAGACCGGTCAGCTCCGCTGCCCTGGACGCGAGTTCCTGGATAGCCTGTTTCTTGCTTTTGGCCTTCAGGTCGGCAATGACCGCGTCTTTACCCAGAAGATCACTAAGATCCATTCGTTCGCCTACAAGTTTCGGAAGTCGGCTTCCCTGGGGAAGCCGACCTCGTCCGCATCTTTATTCGGCGGCCACACTGGCCACCAACGCCGGGTCAATCCAGCCTATATTGCCATCCGGCCGGCGGTAAACAACGTTGACACCGCCGTTTGCCGCATTTTTGAACATGACAACCGGTGCTTCGGTCAGATCCAGCTCCATGACCGCCATGCCGACGGTCATTGTCTTGATTTTCGCAGAGGTCTCGGCAATGACGAGCGGATTGAAATCCACCGGCACTTCCTCATCCTCTTCCGGTGAGGCGAGCACGTAAGATGCCGCCTCGAGTGCCTCACGGCCGTTGCCGCTGTGGCTATGATGGTCCTTCAGCTTGCGCTTGTAGCGCCGCAACCTTTTCTCGATCTTTTCCGCAGCAAGATCGAAGCTATTGCGCGGATCCTGGTCCTGCGCAGAGACCTGCAACAGTATCCCGGTATCGAGATGCAGGTTGCATTCCGACTTGAAGCCGGCGCCCTCCCTGCTGAGCGTAACGTGGCCTGTGTAACCGCCCGTGAAGTATTTTGACAGGGCATCTTCAATTCGGTCTGTGATGTGGACGCGCAGTGCGTCACCGACATCGACATTCTTACCCGAAATCCGCAAAGCCATGGGGACCTCTTCTTTTCTATTGACCGACAGGTCACCGGCAATGTCGCCGGTGTTGAAACGCGATACGTTTCAAGCTTGCAGAATGGACCAGTCAGCGCCGAAGCGCCATCCCCTGTTTACCTCACGAGGGCGGTCCTATAATTGCGTCAACGCGAAGAGTCAAACGTTTCGGGAAAAGAATCCCCGCGCCAAAGAAACACGGAGCGAATTCAGTGTTTTCTTTCAGTGGACATCTGCGGAAAAGAAGTGAAACCACATGGCCGGAACCCGGCTAACCAGCATCATGTGCCTCAAATTTGCGAGTTCTTCTCGCGCCGGCGCTGTACCGAAGATCCGATTTTCATCGCTTCACGATATTTTGCTACCGTCCTGCGGGCGATATCGATGCCGTCATCCCTCAGAATTTTGACAATAGTATCGTCGGACAGGATCGCCTTGACGTCTTCGGCGTCGATCATCTGCCGGATTCTGTGGCGCACGGCTTCCGCCGAATGCGCATCGTCGCCGCCCACCGTCGCCGAAATGGCGGAGGAGAAGAAGTACTTCAGTTCATAGATGCCGCGCGGCGTCGACATGTACTTGTTGGACGTCACGCGGCTGACCGTGGATTCGTGCATGCTGATGGCTTCGGCTACGGTCTTCAGGTTCAGGGGGCGCAAGTGCGCAATGCCATAGGTAAGAAAGCCGTCCTGCTGCCGGACAATTTCCGTCGAGACCTTGAGGATGGTCCGGGCGCGCTGGTCCAGGCTTTTCGCCAGCCAGTTGGCCGTCTGCAGCGAGTCAGTGAGGTATTCCTTTTCCGTATCGTTGCGCGCTGTCTTGATGACCTTCGCATAGTAGGTCTGGTTGACGAGCACCCTGGGCAAGGTGTCGGAATTCAGCTCCACCGTCCAGCTGCCGTCGTTGGCGGGACGCACAAAGACATCCGGGACGACGGGTTGTACGAGAGATGAGCCGAACACGCTGCCGGGTTTCGGATCGAGCGCGCGGATCTCCGCGATCATCTCCATGAGATCCTCGTCATCCACACCGCAGGTTTTCCTCAACGCGGCAAGATCACGCCTGGCAAGCAGCTCGATGTTGTCGATCAGCGCTTCCATCGCCGGATCGAAACGGTTCTTGTCGATCAGTTGCAGCTTCAGGCATTCGGCCAGATTGCGCGCAAAGACACCGGCAGGTTCAAAGGTCTGAAGCACGCTCAGCACCCGTTCCAAACGGTCCGTGTCGACGCCGAGCTGTTCCGCCGCCTCGTCGAGATCCAGATAGAGATAGCCGTTCTCGTCGAGGGAATTGATCAGATGGCCGCCGATCAGCTTGTCCGCCGCGTCGCTCAGGGCAAGATGCATCTGCTCTTCGAGCCAGGCACTCAGAGATATTTCCTCGGCAACGAAAGCCTCGAGGTTGTAGTCATCCGAGGCGCTGCCGCTGGAGGCATTCTTGTAGCTGTCGCCGGACTTGAGAAGGGCCGGATCGGGCGACGCGGGAACACCTGGCTCATCGGGAAACACATTGCCGAGATCGGTATCCATGCGGGAGGCGATGGCTTCCGACCCGGTCTCCAGATCGCTTTGCATCCAATCGCTCGCAACAGCTTCGTCACCGGCCGGGGCAACGCTTTCATCGCCCTGCGAGCCCTGATCAGACAAGCCTGCGGTGTCTCCGTCGCCCGCGGATCCGCCGGCGTCGTTGTCTCCCACGTCCGACTTTTCGAGAAGCGGATTGCGTTCAAGCTCGGCTTCGACATAGTCGACAAGGTCGAGATTGGACATTTGCAGAAGCTTGATCGCCTGCATCAATTGCGGCGTCATGATCAGCGACTGGCTCTGTCGCATCTCCAGCTTTGTCGAAATGGCCATTAATGTCCCGGGCGCCGTTTGAGTGAAAGGCGATTGGTCTGGTTTTTGCTTATCGCTTGTTACAGACCTTATAACCTAGGCAGCCACCTGTCATCAAAGCGTAAATTGTTCACC
Organism: uncultured Roseibium sp.; assembly: GCF_947496995.1. Taxonomy (GTDB): domain Bacteria; phylum Pseudomonadota; class Alphaproteobacteria; order Rhizobiales; family Stappiaceae; genus Roseibium. The sequence continues at coordinate 690,682 of NZ_CANMFD010000001.1, read as the reverse complement.
CAGGTACAATCGCCGGACATCCGGGTTGGTGACGATTTCCTGCGGAAGGCCTTCGGTGAGAACCTCACCGGACGCGATGATATAGGCCCGGTCGATCAGGCCCAGTGTTTCGCGCACATTGTGATCGGTGATCAGAACGCCGATACCGCGCTGCGTCAGGTGACGCACAAGCTGCTGGATGTCCCCGACGGCGATCGGGTCGATGCCGGCAAAGGGTTCGTCGAGCAGCATGAAGGACGGCCGGCTTGCCAGGGCACGGGCAATTTCCACTCGGCGGCGCTCACCACCCGAGAGTGAAATGCTCGGCGCCTTGCGCAAATGGGTCAGGCCGAATTCCGCAAGGAGCGAATCGAGTTCTTCCCGGCGTTTCTGGCGGCTGGGTTCGATCACTTCCAGAACCGCGCGAATGTTCTCCTCCACGGTCAGCCCGCGAAAGATCGACGCTTCCTGAGGCAGGTAGCCAATGCCGAGGCGGGCACGCCGGTACATGGGCATGCGGGTGATGTCGAAGCCGTCCAGAAAGATCTTGCCCTGATCCGGACGGATCAACCCGGTGATCATGTAGAATGTCGTCGTCTTGCCGGCGCCGTTCGGTCCGAGGAGACCGACAGCTTCGCCGGGTCTCACGGTCAGGCTGACATATTTCACGACCTGACGGCGACCATAGGTCTTGCCGATGCCCTCGACGACCAGAGCCCGGGAAAGATCTTCCTCCCGCCCAGCCGGTTCCGGCGCGCTTGCCTGCGGCCCGTCATAATCCATGGAGGTTATCTTCACCGATGTGTCGTCCATCCAATCCTTGCCGCAGGTTCACATAAGATCTGCGACAGGCTGTGTCGAGTCAGATCAGGGTTTCGCACCCGGGGCAACCCGCATTCTTGTCGATGCCGGCCGGTTCAAGGTTCAATTGCTGTCTTCTACGCTGTTCGGCTGAATGCGGACCTTCACCCTGCCGCTCCCCTGGCCCGAGCCGCTTCCCTGCCCGGCTGTCAGGTTCGCCTGACCGGTCTTCAGGTTGACGGTCAGCCTCTTGCCGACAACCACGTTCGGACCCTGGCTGAGCACGACCTCGTTGCCGGTCATCACCATGAATTCCCGGTTCATGTCGAAGCTGGCTTCATCACCCTTGGCCGTCTGGTCCTTGGAGGAAATGAAGACGCCTCCGGCCGCTTCCAGACGGGAGATCTTCTGCTGGACCGAACCCTCGGCCTGGTTCTCACCGTCGCCGGCATAAAAGACCTTCAGGCGTTGTGTTTTCAGGCTCGTTTCGCCCTGGATGACAACCACGTCGCCGACAAAGGTCGCCGTGTTGTTGCCGTCTTCGACACGCAGTTCGCCGGCCTCGATCTCGATCGGCTCACCCTCGTTCGATCCAAACCCCGCAAAAGCATCGGAAAAAGTCTGCGCCTGCGCGGAGCCAAAAAACAGGACCGCTGCAGACGCTATCAATATGCGTTTGAAAAATATCATTGCTCACCGTCCTTCGAAACCGGATTGATGGTCATCCTGATACCATCGGAAAACCTGACGAGACCCTTGTTCTCGTCATAGGAAAGTCTGCCTGCAACAACATGCCCCTGATCGGAGCGGATTGAAACAGGTTCCGACGTGGTCAATGCGCCATTGCTCAAATCAATCTCCACGTCCTTCAGATCCACCTTGTAGCCTTCGCTCCAGTCAAGCTGAATGCCTTCATAGAGACGCAGGGTTTCGGACGCGTTGTTGTAGGTTCCCTTGAGCGCGACGACTTCAGCGCTCTGGTCGGCACTCAGGACGATGTCGGCCCGGATCGTCTCCAGATCGATGATGCGCGGATCGGTCAGGCGCTGAATGGCGCGGCGCGCGGTCACCTTGTAGGAGCGCTCGCCGTCATGGCCGGACAACTCCGGCTGATCCATGACCAGGCCTTCGCTGGTCAGCATCACATTCGAGGCGCCGAAGCCGCTGAGGATGTTGAACAGAACAACCATACCGGCCATGCCGGCGAAAATCAGGAACCCGACCAGCGGAAAGACCCAGCGCAGGATGCGGACAAGCAGACTGTGCCTGCGCGCAGCCCGCTGTACCCGGCTCTGCGGCCTGCGCAGGGCGGGCCTGGGAGCTCCAACTCCCGGATGTTCGCTGACAACGCTCAACAAGGTCTCCGAAAACCAAAGGGCCGACAGGCCCGGGGCTCAGAACAGCCCGCAAAAATCAGGAATGGGCGAAGATATCCGTTTCGTCCCATCCCTTAAGGTCGAGTTCCGCCCGAACGGGAAGAAAGTCGAAACACGCCTTTGCGATATGTTCCCGCCCTTCCCGGGCGAGCATGAATTCCAGTTTTTCCTTCAGCCCGTGCAGATAAAGCACGTCCGAGGCCGCATATGCGAGCTGCGCATCGGACAAGGTTTCCGCTGCCCAGTCCGAACTTTGCTGCTGCTTGGACAATTCGACGCCGAGCAGTTCGCGCGAGATATCCTTCAATCCGTGCCGGTCGGTATAGGTGCGCACCAGTTTGGACGCGATCTTGGTGCACCACACCGGCGAGACCTCAATGCCCAGATAGTGCCGCAACATGGCAACATCAAATCGGGCGAAGTGAAAAATCTTCGGTTTTGACGGATCGGTCATCAGCGCCGCCAGATTGGGCGCATCTTTCTGGCCGCGGGCGATCTGTACCACATCGGCAGTGCCGTCGCCCGGAGAAAGCTGCACCACGCACAGACGGTCGCGGTGCGGATTAAGACCAAGGGTTTCGGAATCGACTGCCACCGCGCTTGCCGTTTCATAGGCCTTCAGGTCGGGAAGGTCGCCCTTGTGGTAGCGGATGGTCATGTCGCGTCGTCTCCTGTTTCCGGTCCACGCCCGGCGCTGGAATAACCGAAGAATTTGATCGTCTGGTAGAACATGGCACCGAATGTGGCAAGCAAATTGCCGCGACGTCCGCAGCGGCGGCCCGCAACACCCCTACTTTTTGACGCGGAATTCCTGGTGGCAGGCTTTGCAGGTGCCCGCTAAGTCACCGAACGCGCCCGCCAGTTGCTGCTTGTTTGCCCCGGCTTCTGCCAGCGTTTTGAGGGCGAGAGCCGCTGACTGCAGATCGCCGGCATGGTCCTCGAAAGCCGGCCAGTCGTTCCAGATCGCCGGGTTCGCTTCGCTTTGCGGCTGAAGACTGCCTTCGGGAAACAATTCGGTCAGCGCCTCGCCGGCATGACCGGCAATCGCGTTGCCGGCAGCAATTGCCACCTGAGGATCGTAGGGGCCGCTCTTCAGCATGCGGCCAACGGCTTTCATGCTGTCACCGATTTCGGACATGGCATCCATCCGCTCCTTGACGATACCGGTCGCCCCGCCATGGGCGAAGGCCGCCCCTGCACCTGCCAGGGCCAAACCCATGCATACTCCCGCCAGTTTCAACCGCATGCCGCTGCCACTCCTTCAATTGATCCCGTTGGCGCGCTGAAGCGCGCGCAAATAAGCTATAATTCTTCCCACATCCCCTTCGCTCACGTTTTCGACAGGGGGCATGTCGCCGAACGGCCAGTGGTGCGCGCGCACGCCCCGGGCCGCCGCCAGATGGAAGGCCCCGTCGCTGTGATGTCCGGGCTCGTAGATCCTGTGCACCAGCGGCGGACCGAAACCATCGCGGCCGGCGGCATTGTCGCCGTGACAAGCCGCACAGTTCTCCTCAAAAAGTGCTTCTCCTGCACGCATTTCCGCATTCAGCGCAGGCACGGTGACCGCAACGAGAGCAGCTCCGCTTGCCGGCGCGGTGTCGGTCCGCCCCGACACCAGTGCCCACGCCAGGACGCCAAGAACGATCAGGGAAAGCACCATCGAGATCAGCAAGAATATCCGCCGCATCAATGCCCCCCGCCTTCTGGAGCGCGCGCACGTCCGGACAAGTCGTCCATGATGGGACACTCCGGCCGGTCGTCTCCGTGACACGCTTCCACCATCTCCAGGAGGACCCGCTTGAGTGACTTCAGTTCGGCGATCTTGCGGTCGACTTGCTGTATCTTCTGCCGCGTGATGGCTTTGACATCGGCGCTTGCGCGGTTGGTGTCCTCATAGAGTGACAGCAGATCGCGGCACTCCTCTATGGAAAACCCCAGGCTGCGGGATCGCTGCAGGAATTTGAGGCGCTCCAGGTCCGTCTGCGAAAAATCACGGTAGCCGTTCTCGCCGCGCAGAGGACGGACGAGGCCGATCTCCTCGTAATAGCGGATCGTCTTCACCGGAAGCCGGCTTTGCCGGGATGCTGTACCTATATTCATCGTGGCACCTGCCAATTCACGCGCGAACCCGCGGCGTGAGCTAAAGTTTCAGCCTGCGCAGCCGCAGCGCGTTGCTGATCACCGAGACCGAAGACAGGCTCATGGCGGCGGCGGCCAGCATGGGCGACAGCAATATGCCGAAGACCGGATAGAGGATCCCCGCGGCAATCGGAACGCCGACAGAATTGTAGATGAAGGCAAAGAAGAGGTTCTGGCGGATATTGCGCACGGTCGCACGGGCCAGTTTCCGCGCCCGCACGATGCCCTCCAGATCGCCTTTCAAAAGGGTCATGCCGGCGCTTTCCACGGCGACATCCGCGCCCGTTCCCATGGCAAGGCCGACATCGGCTGCGGCCAGCGCCGGGGCATCGTTGACACCGTCGCCAGCCATGGCGACCGTCGCGCCGGCTGCCTTCAGTTCCTCGATCAGCTTCTGCTTTCCTTCGGGCAGCACACCCGCGCGCACCTCGTCGATGCCGAGAACGCCCGCCACGGCCTGTGCGGTGCGCGGCGCATCGCCGGTTGCCATGACGATCCTGATGCCGTCGCGATGAAGCGCGTCGATCGCGGCCCTTGCATTGGACTTGATCGGGTCGGCGACGGCGATCAGTCCCTGAAGGGCGGCTTGGCCTCCCGATACCTTCACCAGATACATGACTGTCTTGCCGAGTTCGGCCAGTTCTTCGCCGCGGCTTTCAATTGCGGAAATGTCAGCGCCGCTTTCCACCGCGAAGGCGGCATTGCCGAAGAGCACCTCGTCGGCGCCGACACTGGCCCTGACGCCCTTGCCGGTCACCGCTTCGAAATCGGCGGCGTCCGCCAGTTGGACGGACCTTTTGTCCACCTCTGCCAGAATAGCCTCGGCAAGGGGATGTTCGGATCCCTTTTCCAGCGCGCCGGCCAGCCTCAGGAGGTCCTCCTCCGAGACGCCGGACACCGTCACGAGGTCACTGACCGCAGGTTTGCCTTCCGTCAGGGTTCCAGTCTTGTCGACGACAATCGTGTCGACCGAGGCAAGCCGCTCCAGGCTCTCGGCGGTTTTCACCAGAACCCCTGCCTGAGCACCGCGCCCAGTTGCCGTCATGATCGACACGGGCGTCGCCAGCCCCAGCGCACAGGGGCAGGCGATGATCAGCACGGAAACGGCGGCGACAATCGCGTGCACCAGGGACGGGCTCGGGCCGACAAGCAGCCAGACGACGAAGGCCAGCACGGCAACGCCGACCACGGTGGGAACGAAGTAGCCCGCGACCCTGTCCGCAAGACCCTGGATCGGCGCGCGCGAACGCTGCGCTGAAGAGACCATGTCGACAATCTTCGAAAGCATCGTGTCCGCGCCGACCAGTTCGGCCTGCATCACGAAGGAGCCGGTCTTGTTGAGCGTGCCGCCGGTGACCTTGTCTCCGGCAGATTTCTGCACCGGGACCGGTTCACCCGTCACCAGGCTTTCATCGATCGAGGACGTGCCTTCCAGAACCACACCGTCGACCGGCACGGCCTCGCCGGGACGCACCCTGAGCTTGTCGCCTTGCAGGACGTTTTCCAGGGGCGCGTCATATTCGTCGCCGTCCGGCGTGATGCGGCGGGCCGTTTTCGGCGCCAGGTCCAGGAGCGCGCGGATCGCGTCGCCTGTCCGCTCGCGAGCGTTCAGTTCCAGAACCTGACCAACGAAGACCAGCGCGACAATCACCGCCGCGGCCTCGAAATAGACCGGCATGTGACCGCTCGCGCCCTTGAGCGTGTCCGGAAACAGGAAGGGCAGGAAGGTGGCCACCATGGAATAGAGGTAGGCCGCACCGACGCCGATCATGATCAGCGTCCACATGTTCAGGTGGCGGGTGACCAGGGACGTCCAGCCGCGCTGGAAGAACGGCAGAGCAGCCCAGAGAACAACCGGTGTTGCCAGAAGGGCCTCCAGGTAGACCGCGACGCCCTCGCCGATCCAGCTGCGCACGGGAAGGCCGAGCATCGGCCCCATGGTCAGGATCAGCAGCGGAACGGAGGCCAGCGCGCTGACCCAGAGGCGGCGGGTGAAATCGATCAGTTCGTGATTGGGCTCGTCGGAAACGCCACTTGTCGGCTCAAGCGCCATGCCGCAGATCGGGCAGGTACCCGGTCCTTCCTGGATGATTTCAGGGTGCATGGGGCAAGTGTATGTCGCCCCGTTGGCGGAGCCTTCGGCTTCCATCGCCTTTTTGCGGGCATTGTTGCCGGACACGTAGAAATAAGGATCGTTCTCGAATTTGTCGTGACAGCCTGAACTGCAGAAATGATAGTCCTGCCCCTTGTAGTTCAGCGTCGGCTTGCCCGTGCCGGGCGTGACGGACATGCCGCAGACCGGATCAATCGCCTTTTCGGCTGCCGATGCCTGGCCGGACTTGACTGCTGTTTTCTGCATTTCGAACTCTCGCCTCGGGGCACCGCCCCTCACCTGTACCAATCTCAAAAACCAAGGAACTGTTTGATGAGGTTGGTACTAGAGTTTCCAGTTACTGGAAGGTCAAGGCAAAAGAATGCCGGTCCGCGGCCTTCTGCTATCGCGCCGTGAATGCCGCAATCTTCTGTCCGACCTTGTGCAGGTATCTTTCCCGGCTCTCCCGGGTGGAACTGTCCATCTTGTAATGGGCCAGATACAGCGTCTTGCAGCCGGGCCGGCACAGGATCCCGATCCCGCGCAGGATCGTCTTGCGGCCCGGTTCACCTATCAGCTTTGACAGCCACCAGCTTGCGCCGCAGGTGGTGACGACCGCGATACGTCTTATATGCTGCATTTTCGGTCGCGCGCCATGGGTCGCCGTCGGCATCTCGAAGGTCTCGTGCGGCACCCAGACCCGCTCCAGCCAACCCTTCAGCATCGCCGGCAGGCCGAACCACCAGGTCGGATAGACAAAGACCGTCGCCTCGCACCACATGATGTCCGCAAGGTCCTCGGCGACCGGCTCCGTGTTGGCCTGCGGCGTATGATAGCCGCGCCGTTCCTCCGCACTCATGACCGGATCGAAGCCCTTGGCATATAGATCCGTCAGGCGGACCTCATGGCCTTGTTCCTCCAGGGTCTCCACCACTTTCTTGCAAAGAGCGGCATTGAAACTTTCCTTGCAGGGGTGGCTGAAAACCACGAGAACGCGCATGGGTCTGGCCTTTGCGACACGGTGTTTGTTACGCCCGCCGGAGATCGGCGGCATGAATAGTCAGGCCTGCTGCAAACCGGGAAACAGAAAAACCTGATCGCTGGAAAAATCGTAATCCGGGTTTTCCCAGGCGATCATCTTGCCCGGGTTGAGCAGCCCCTTGGGGTCCGCCTGCTTCTTGAAGGCAAGCTGCACGGCGTCGGTGCGCTTCATGCCGCCCTCCTCCAACGTGTAGCGGTGCGGATTGAAGATCGGGCAGCCGTTGTCCTCATGCAGGCGGATGATCTCGTTGAGCCGCGCTTCACTGGTGTATCGGACGATGGGCAGACCGAAGCAGGTGATGTTGCCGTCGAAGCGGACATATTCCAGATGCGCCGGCACTTCGTCACCGAACATCTCGTGCATCTTGCGCACGCGCTCTACCTGATCGGGGAAGGGATAGAGCACCTGCAGATAGGTGATGGTCGGATCCACCCTGAGGCCGCGCAGCGTGGTGTGGTTCCACGCCAGTTCATAAGCCGGCGGCAGGCGCGTCCTGTCTTCGTCGCTGGCCCGATCCGAGCGGTAGAGCACCTCGGCCTTTTTCTGCCGGGCAACAAACGCCTCGAAGGCGGGCATCGCGAAAGGCGCGACCATCAGCACGGCGACGGACTGGTCCCGGCGGATGAATTTCCTGTGGCGCAGAAAATAATCATAAGGCACGGGGGCGGCGATCGGGGCGATGTTCTTCACCAGCAGCCCGTCGAGATTGGCCAGCTCGTCGGAAAAGACGGCGGCGTCCATGAAATCGTCGAAGCCGACCAGCACGTCGACCCAGTCATAGGCGGCCGTCAGCGGCATCTCGACCTCGGTGATCACACCGTTGGTGCCGTATGCATGCATGACCTTCTGCAGATCGTCGCCGGTCATTTCCAGAACTTGCGGCTCGGCCTCCATGGTGATGACTCGCAACCGGATGACATTGCCCAGATCGCGCAGTCCGCCCCAGTTGATCGACCCTACGCCGCCGGACCCTCCGGCGATGAACCCGCCGATGGTCGCCGTCCGGTAAGTGGACGGGTGCATGCGCAATTCCTGGTTCGAATGGGCGCGCGCCGCCGCGTCGATGTCCGCTATGATCGCACCGGCCTCGGCGACAACGGATCCGGGACGGATGTCCTTTACCGCCGTCATCTCCGCCAGGTTTAGCACGACGCCGCGCGACAGGGGCATGGCCTGGCCGTAGTTGCCGGTTCCCGCACCGCGCGTCGTCACCGCCACACCGGCGGCATAGCAGGCTTTCAGGACACGGATGACCTCGGCCTCGGATTTCGGCGTCACGACCAGGTCCGCGGTGACATCCTCAAGCTGCTGCTTGAGCACCGGGGAATACCAGAAAAAGTCGCGGCTCTTCTGCCGGACGATCTGCGGGTTATCCTCGATCTGCAGTCCTTCGAGATCGGCTTTCAGGGCGGCGATGGCGCTCATGGTCGGGCTTACCTTTCCAGCATCAGATGATCGAGCTCGCGGTAGTCGGGAAGTGTGTTGTCGATGCTGTAGCCCTCGCGGATGACTTCGCGCGGTCCCGCCGGGCGGGAAAGCAGTTCGTTCCAGCTGCGCGCCCGGAAAAGAATCAGATCGGCCGGCGCTCCGGGGCGCAGCCGTCCGTGCGGGACATTCATGATGTCCGCCGAGGTCGACGAAACGCTGCTGATCCAGTCGGCAATCGGGTGATCCAGATGGAGGATGCGGGTTGCCTGGGCATAGACTTCGACAAGGTCCAGATCGCCATAGGCATAAAACGGGTCACGGGTGTTGTCGGAGGCGACGGAGACCGGAATGCCGCGCGCGCGCATCTCGTGCAGCAGCGTGACGCCGCGCCGGCGCGGCGTTCGCCCTGCCTGCCGGTCCTGAAGGTACATGTTGCACATGGGCAGCGAGACGATGGCGATCCCGGCCTCGGCGAGAAGATCCAGCGTTTTTTCCGCCTCACCTTCCTCATGAACCGACAGCGAACAGCAATGTCCGCAGACGATCTTTCCTTCGAAACCAAGCCGGATGGCGGTTTCGGCGATATGGCGCAGGGTGACGGCGGCAGGGTCGAGGGTTTCGTCGACGTGAAAATCGAGATCCAGTCCGCGCTCCATGGCCGCGCGGAAGACCGTTTCCAGATGCATGTCGATATTGGGCACCATATAGGTCACGGCGCCCATGACACCGCCGGCGGCGGCGACCCGGTCGGCAATGCTAGAGAGGTAACTCCGGCCATCGTCCACCAGACGGTCGATGCCGAAGAGGCAGACGCCCTGTAGATCGATCCGGTCGGCCCATTCGGCCTGGATCTCGGCAAAAAGAGGCCAGGTGATCGCATCCTGCGGCGGCAGGCTGTCGAGATGCGTGCGGATTGCCGAGGTGCCATGCGCATAGGCGGATTTCAGCGCGAATTCGATGCGGGCACGCAGATCCTCCGCCGACCAGTTGGCGGTTCTGTCTTCCCCCACGGCCTCGAGCGCCCCCTGGAAACTGCCGTCCGGATTGGCCTTGCGTGGCCAGACATGGCCCTTGTCGAGATGGGTGTGCATGTCGACAAGGGTCGGCAGGACCAGGCCGCCGTCGAGATCGAACGTCCCGTGCAGCCCCGTCGGCGTTCCGGCGGGCAGGATACGCACCAGCTTTCCCTGCGAGATTTCCAGATCAGCGGCGATCAGGTCGTCATTGTTCAGCTTTTCCGGGTTCAGCTTTTCCGGGTTCAGGCCATCATTGCCGGCAATCAGGCAGGCCGGAATGGTGGCGTTTTTCAGATAGCCCGATCCGTGAAGTCCGGCGTTGAGGATGTGTCCCATTCAGACTTCCCGCTTGAGGGCGCTCTCATGCCACTTTCTCAGGAGCAGATGCGACAGAAGGTTCATGGTGAGGAAGATCAGGATGCCGGTCACGGAAATCATCAGCAGGGCGGCGAACATGCGCGGCATGTTGAGCCGGTAGCTGGCTTCCAGGATCTGGTTGGCGAGCCCGGAGCCTGAGCCGGCCGAGCCTGCCACGAACTCCGCGACGATGGCGCCGATGAGCGACAGGCCGCCGGCGATCTTCAGGCCGCCGAGAAAATACGGCATGGCGGCCGGCAGGCGCAGGTAGCGCAGCGTCTGCCAACGGCTGGCGCCGTAGAGCTGGAAGAGATTGCGCAGATTGTGATCGGCCGAATTCAGCCCCAGAACCGTGTTGGAGAGGATCGGGAAGAACGCCACGATCCAGGCACAGATCAGCAGGCTGGCGGTGAGCGAATCCACATAGATCAGGATCAGCGGCGCGATGGCGATGATCGGCGTGACCTGCAGGATGACTGCGAAGGGAAAGAAGGAGATCTCGATCCACTTCGACTGGGTGAACAGCACCGCGAGACCCAGACCGCCGGCAGTGGCTATGAAAAGCGCGCCGAAGGTGATCTTGAGCGTGTTGAGAAGGGCGACCCACAGGATCGGCCAGTCGATAAGCAGCGTCTCGAACACCAGCCCGGGCCTGGGCAGGATATAATGGGGAATTTCGTTCCAGATGCAGATCCGGTCCCACAACCAGACCGACAGCACCAGGATGGCGAGCGGAACGACCCAGCGGCCGATGGATTCGATGCGGGCGGCGCGGACGCGCTTCAGCTCTTCCTCGTCGAGAGGAGCGGCATCGAGAGAGGCGGCATAGGAAGTCTTGGCCGGATTGGCCTTGTCTGACAGCGCGACGGTCATGGGGTCTGCCTTTTTGGGAATACGGCGCGGGCGGTGTGCGTCACATGTCGTCTCCCGCATCCATGGCCGCGTGCAGGGCCTGGGAGACGTCGCGGCAGAAGCCGCTGTAGACGGCGGAGGTGCGGAAGCTCTCGTCACGCGGATAGGGCGCGTCGATCGCCATGTCATTGACCACCCGTCCGGGCCGGGCCGCCATGACGACGATACGGTCGGACAGATAGACGGATTCGAACACCGAATGGGTGACGAAGACGACCGTCCAGCCGAAGGTCTCCCAAAGGTGCAGCAGGTCGTTGTTGAGCTTGAACCGGGTGATTTCGTCGAGCGCCGCAAAAGGCTCGTCCATGAGCAGCAGTTTCGGTTTGGTCACCAGCGCCCGGGCGATGGAGACACGCATTTTCATGCCGCCGGAGAGTTCGCGCGGATAGCTTTTGGCGAACTCCGCCAGGCCGACCATTTCCAGCGCTTCCATGACGCTGTCGTGGGCCTGCCGTTGAGAAATGCCCTTCAGGCGCAGCGGCAGCCAGACATTGGCGAATACCGTTGCCCAGGGCATCAGCGTCGGTTCCTGGAAGACGAAGGAAAGCTCGTGCTCCGTGGCGCCCGCCGTTTCCTGGGGCCAGTCCACCCGGCCCGAGGTCGGGCCGGTGAGGCCGGTGATGATCCTGAGCGCCGTCGACTTGCCGCATCCCGACGGCCCGAGCAGGGAGACGAACTCCCCCTGCCGGATGTCGAGCGACATGTTGTTGAGCGCCACCGTGCCGTTTGAGAAGGTCTTGGAGATACCCTTCAGGGACACGATCGCCGGGTTCGGATCAGTCTGCATGTTGGTTTGTGCCATGGCCGTCATTGTTTTCGTTTCCGGGGAGTGTGTTTCCGGGTTTCAAAGCCCGGCCATGGTTGCATGTTTTCCGTCCGCCGCGAACCGGCCCGGTCTGGTTTGAATGCCCGCGTTGCGGTTATTCGCCAATCAATTGCCGGTGAGTTTTTTCTTCAGATCGACACCGACACCGGCGTTCACGAAGTCCAGCGTGTAGGACTTGGTGTAGTCCACATCCGGCTTGACGACACCGGCCTTGACCATCTTGTCGAAGAAGGACTTCTGGCGCTCGTCGGTCATGGCGCCGATGCCCATGGTCAGCGTGTCGCCGCTGTCGACGATGCCGTATTCCTTCAGCTTCTCGATGGAAAAGGCCAGCTGTCCGTCGGACATGCCCGGGTTGTCCTTCTTGATCATCTCCAGAGCCTTGGAGTTGTCGCCATAAAGGAAGTTGACCCAGCCGATGGCCGAGCCGTCGACGAAGCACTTGACGACTTCCGGCTTGGTTTCGATCAGATCGGCGCGGGTTTCGACGGTGGTGGAATAGGTGTCGTAGCCGTAGTCGGCGATCAGGAAGATGTTCGGCGTGAAGCCGCCTTCCGTCTCGATGGCATAGGGCTCGGACGTCACATAGCCCTGCTGGGCGATCTGCTTGTCGGCCAGGAACGGCGCGGAGTTATAAGTGTAGGGGCGCACCTGCTCGTCGGTGAAACCGAACTCGGCCTTCATCCACTGATAAAAGGAGTTCAGCCCGCCCTTGCCGAGCAGCAGCTTGATGCCCTTGAGGCTGTCCCAGGTGTCCAGGCCCTCGCCCGGATGGGTCATCAGGATCTGCGGTTCTTTCTGAAAATGCCCTGCGACGACGACGGTCGGGATGCCCTGCTCGACGGCCGAAAAGGCCTGCAGCATGTTGCCGCCCATGAGGAAGTCGATCTTGCCGGCCGGCAGCAGGATGCGGTTGTTGGCCTGCGGTCCGCCGGGCTTGATTTCCACCTCGAGGCCGCAAGCCTCATAGGTGCCGTCCGCAAGAGCCTGATAATAGCCGCCATGCTCGGCCTGGGCGACCCAATTCGTGCCGAAGCTGACCTTTTCCAGTGCCTGCGCACTTGTGGAGGCCACAAGCGCAAGCGCCGCAATTCCGATTTTCCGAGAAACTGTCATGTATCCGCCTTCCCCTATCATTTCGTACACCGCGCAGGTCAATCCGCCCGCAACGGGCCGAATGCTCTGCCGCTGTGCCTTGATAAGGCCCTGTGAGCGGAACAGGCAATAAAGCGGGCCCGGTATTACCGTTCAGCCCGCAAGAACTTTCGCCAGCGTCGCCAGACGCCGGAAGCAGATGAACAATTGCACAGGACGGGAAACGTGTCAGCATAAAAAATAGACGTGCTTGAAATTTTAGCAAACGCATTGAAAATACGCAGACAGGGAAATTGCCCAACCGGCAAGCGCACGATAGGTTTAGCGCTCTTTCACGACGGGAATATGATAATTGACACGTGCTCACACGCCCGGCGGCATCCGCCCGCCCTTCGCCCGCTACAGCCATGCCATCGAGGTTCCGCCCGACCACCGGCTGCTGTTTGCCTCCGGCCAGCTCGGCATTGCCGCCGACGACACGGTGCCTGCTGACGCGGAAGGTCAGACGCGGCTGTGTTTCGACAATATCTCCGCCATCCTGGACGAAGCGGGCATGACGCTGGCCGACGTGGTGCGCATCAACGCCTACGTGAGCGACCGCGCCCATCTTCCCGGCTACATGACGGTGCGCGACAGTTATTTTTCCGACCCGCCGCCGGCCTCCACCCTGATGATCGTCTCCGGCTTCGCGCGCGAGGAATTCGTCGTCGAGGTGGAAGTCATCGCCGCCGCGCCGTAACGCCAAACAGTCCCGAAACGCCTGACAGCCCCTGCCCCGAACCGGGCCAGGCCGAGCTGGGCCAAACCGAATTATCCGAAGGACCACCCGATGCTGCCGACACCCTATTGGCATGAAATGACGACGACCGATTTTCACGCGCCCGGCGTGAAAAACTGGATCGCGGTGCTGCCGGTCGCGGCGATCGAGCAGCACGGCCCGCACCTGCCGGTCTTCACCGACACCGCCATCGCGGAAGGCCAGATCCGCCGCGTCGTGGAGCTGCTGCCGGAGGATCTTCCGGCGACTTTCCTGCCGGTGCAGGCGGTGGGCAAATCCAACGAGCACATCTCCTCGCCCGGCACACTGACGCTGACCTGGGAGACGGCCATAAAAGCCTGGCTGGAGATCGCCGAAAGCGTTCAGCGCGCCGGCATCCGCAAGCTGGTGATCGTCAACTCCCACGGCGGCAACGTGCCGCTGATCGACATCGTGACGCGCGAATTGCGCGTGCGCCATTCCATGCTGGCCACCGGTACCGCCTGGGCCCGCTTCGGCCAGCCCGAGGGGGTGTTCTCGCCGGAGGAACTCACCTTCGGCATCCATGGCGGTGACGTCGAAACCTCCATCATGCTGCATCTTTACCCGGAGCTGGTGCGCATGGAGCGCGCCGAGGACTTCCGCTCCAACCAGCACGCCCTGGTGGAAGACTTCACCCACCTGCGCGCCCACGGCCAGCATCAGTTCGGCTGGAAAGCCCAGGACCTCAACCTCGCCGGCGCCATCGGCAACGCCTCCCTGGCCACCGCCGACAAGGGCCGCCAGTCCCTCGACCACGCCGCGCACGGCTTTATCGAGCTGCTGAAGGATGTGGACAGGTTCGACATGGGACGGCTGTGGGCGGAGGGGTAAGGCTGTCGGGGTTCTTCTGGAAGCTGATACCCCGCTGACATCCCCTCTTTTCACGAGTTCTCACACTCCCGGCCAGCCTGAAGCACAAAGCCTCAACGCTTGATCCCGGCTCGCCCCTTGAGGGCAGGGCTATCGCAAACGAGCGGGACGTCGCCCCAAACACTGCTGTCACCCCGGGCGAGCGGAGCGAGACCCGGGGCCCACTCATTTCCAGAGAGCAGGTGGATTGCCGAAACGCGGCAGGAAATTCTCAACCGTTTCAACAAGCTGCACCGCGAGTAGCCCCCGGATCTGCGCTTCGCTTGTCCGGGGAGGCACCCGAAGAGAACCTCCCCCACAAGCCATATGGACTGGCGTATCCGTTCATTTGCGATAGCTCTGCCCCTTGAAGGAGACATAGGGAGGGCACCAGCTCCGCGAATTCGGCAAAAATGACCGTACCGAGAGGCCGATCCCCCCCTCTGTCCGCTTCACGGACATCTCCCCCTCGAGGGGGGAGAGGGCAGGTGCCGCGCCGTCTGAGCGGATATCGAGCTCCTGTCCTGGCGGACAGCAAATTCACCCATCGCGCTCCTTGAGCGCCGGAAAGCCTTCGTACCACGCGCCATGATCGCCCGCGTGGTTATCGAAACTCGGCTTTGTCAGCAGGCCGGCCGGGACGGCATAGCTGTCGATGCGGCGCTCGGGGGCCTCGCGCCAGTTGACGTTCACCGCCCAGAGCTTCGGAAAAAACCAGAGCGAATTATACGGCAGATGATCGTGGATCCACCACGCCAGCCGCCGCCAGTCGCCTTCCTCGCTGTGACGGTCCCAGACCCAGGGCACGACAATGCAGGCTGTCGCCCCCAGACGCCCCTCACCGTCGCGGTAATCCCAGATGTGATGGGCATAATTGGCCTCGTTGCGGGCGCAGTTGAGATCGTTCTCGTTGCCGAAGGCATTGACCTCCGGCGAGCGGTAGGCGGAGCGGATGGCGACATGCCCGAAGGCGGCGCGCAACGGCTCCAGCAATTCCCCGCACAGCCTCGTGCCGGCCTCGATGGCGACATCGGGATGATGCGGAATGTTGGGAATGCCATAAAAATTGGAAATTTCCGAATAGAGAAAATCCCGCATGAAGTAGTTTTCGGACAGGCGTACCCGGCCGAGGTTTTCGAGGGAGTTCATGGATCCGGGTTGGCGCATGGGGGCTCCTTTTAAAAAGATCCTGAAACATCAATTCCGGTGCCGGCGCCCCGAAAAGGACTTTCCAAACGGCCCTCAGACCGCCGACGCAATTTGCACCTCACCGAAGTCATCCCGGCCAAGCGCAGCGCGAGCCGGGATGACGAACTGGAGGATTTTCAGAAAATTGAAGACCGGTAATAACAATCCTCTTTCCCCTCCTCCGGTCCTGTCATGGCTTGACCATGGCATCCATGCCGTGGCGGGTCAAAAAACTCAGGCCTGACTTGAGCCACCGGCACGGCATAGATCACCGGGTCAGGCCCGGTGATGACCGGGGTGTGGGGAAAAGGCTCAAGTGGCGGAGCCTCGGACTGAAACAGAGGCTTCACTTGGAAAAGCATGCGTTTGAGAGAAACCGGGATTGCCGAATCGCCGAAACAAAAAAGCCCCGGAGAACCGGAGCTTTTTTGAGTGTTTCGGACTTTGGTAGGCTGTCCGAAACGGGAATTTGGTGCCAGGAGAGGCATCATATTTAATTAATAAGGCACTGTTTTGTATCTATACTTTTAATTTAAACCTTCAAAAGACCAGCAGAAAGACCAACAAAATTTTCCAGCACTCATTCTATTGCCTCCAATCCAACCCAGCGGGCGGTGGCAAGATCAGCGAGACTTTCTCCACGCTCACGAATCTCATTTTCTGTCCAACATGATTTTCCATTAAACCACTTGTTCAGAAACAACCCAGTGTGCTCCTCGAACTTTGCTTTCTTTTCATCGAAGCTTTTGTTGCCTGACGCAATATTGAGACCGCCAGACAGGAGCGTAAGGTTGCCGAGAGTGTGCAGAATCGAGTTCCGCGCAATGGCTTTGCCTTCCGCATCCGAGGTATGCCCTGTTGACCCGTCCTCGAATGGCCAGTCATCACCCCATGACTGTGGCAAGATGTGCTCAACCCACAGGTTTGCGGGCTGATCGGACTTCTCGGCCAATTTCGACCTGCTGGCCAGTTCCAGTTCCCAAAGGATGTCCGTCAAGCGAGGCCGCGGTGAGATTGCATAGGCATTGTTGTTCAAGATGCCATTGCGAACGTCGCTGTCGGTTGGAAACAGGCTGCTTACACCCGCTTTCTTCGAAAAGTAGCCTTTAAAGTTTTCGACCAAAACACCCTTCTCTAGGAACTCTGCTGCGATGGACTGAAAAACATTATTGAGGTTTTTGGTCGTTAGACTGCAAAGCGTTCGACGCACAAGATAGGAATAAATGAGTTGCGCCAGCTTTTCCCGCTCCTCCGATGGAACACCTTCCTGCCCTATCTGCAGTGCCACTGGATATACAGTGGTGACTTGCCAGGTCCTCAACTTGCGCCCAAGCCATTTCAAAGATGGGTCGCAATTTTCCTTTCCTTCGAGCGTGCGATAAACTGGAGCGTGACGCTCAAGGAGCTTCAGTTCATTTTCAACATTGTCGAACTGAGGCTTGCCCTTTGGCACCGCAAAATTGCGGTACTCTGCATAGAGTTCGCGGATCGATATTTTTTTACCCGATTCGGCGGCAAGCATATGTGCCAGAAAATGATCCAGTCGCGGACGCTTGGGACGTGCATTTGGAGCAGCTTCACGCCACCAGGGATCATCAAGTGGGTCCCAAAGCTTCTTGTATAACGATTCAACTTTAGCCTTCTCTTTCTCCGCTCGGTGGAAGATGTTGTTGCGCACGAGATCCATTGCCAAAAGCGGTTCGCCTTTCGAGTTCAGCGTCTCGAAGATCACTTGAGCGTCATCGCTTTCTCCAAGCGTGATAACGACCAGCTTTAGACGGTCCAGCAAGGCGCTGAGCAGCGCCTCTAGTCTTGCCGAAACATCCTCAGAGGCGGTTTCCTCAACGATTTGCTGTTCAGCTAGCTCTAGCTCGTCAGAATCTCCCTCGAAGTCTTGTGGGCCGCGTTGAACAAAGTTCTCGATCCACTGTCGGAACAGATGATAGGCGCGATACGCCTTCTCCGGTCGACTTTTGGGAACGGTAGAGCCCCAAAACAGTGACTTGTATTTCTTGTCAGCCTCGGCTGCAGGCAGATCGATGATGTCGTGGAACAAGTCCCGATCAGAAGGCGTTGGTGTCAGCTTGAAGCGCGTCAACGGATCAGTGTCTTTGCTCTGCGGCACATTGGTCAGGTAGCCGTTTATGTGGTCTATAAAATCATCCTGACCATGGCTTCGTGCCACCTCACGCAACGCAGCAAGGAAAAGCTGAAACGTTGTTAACCGCTGCTGACCATCGACGACCTGGACTGTAGGTGTGAAAGCAAATTTCGCACCGCTGTCGACAGGCGCTAGGATCAGCGCACCCATGTAATGCTCGAATTTACTTTCGCCTACAAGCACCTCGGCGGCTTTTGCAGAGACATCCTCCCAAAAGGGGAGTAGGCGTTCATCGCCCCATTGGTATTTACGCTGGTAAAGTGGCACCATGAAACGGCGCGCTTCTTTCAAAACCACTTCTACCGGGTGATCGTCGGCATCCATTTGAATCACTCCCAAAAATAACTTTGCCTTTATTTTCGTCTTATAATTCAACCTGCTACCAGCACAGTCGCCTCCAATAACTCTGAAACAAACCATCAATATCGACAAGCGTATTAATTCCCAGAAATCTACCTTCTAATCTATGTTATTTCCTCCAGCATCCTGAGTAGATTTGGATCACCACCAGTTCCCTCAATATACTCCAATAGACTGTCAATAATTTCGACTTTCAGGTCGCCCTGACCGATGCGTTTTCGGTGCCTGAAAACGGAAATTCGAAGTTTTTCCAGCTTTTTCTGGATTTCTCGACCATGCCCGGGGTTGTCTGGAGTGAGAAACCAAGGTTCAACTTCACGATAGCGCAGGAGACCTGTCAGGATGAGAAGTGTGTATTTGAGATCGACTTCGAATGATTTCTTTTCAATAAGTCTGTCAATGTTTTCTGCCGTATCCTGAGCTATCTTGCCTGCCAGCTGCCGGCTTAGACTTTGCGGAGCGAACTTGCGTCGTGACAAGGCATCACAAAGCGCTCCACGCGTGTCCGCATTTTGGTTTCTTTTCACAAGCAGGCTAAAAAGTGAATGTAGCTTCTCTGTAGAAGTCATTATGCGAGCTGCACCGCGCACAATTGTACGGGCCGATGCGTGCGCACTGAGAAGTGGATGATCTTCGCCTTCGATCTCAGCGCGGATTGCATTCAAAAACGCGTCCTGGACACGGTCGGAACACTGTCCCGTTGCCCAACCGAGACAAAGCAGGTGATTGTTGTTTTTCAATCGATTACGAGACTTCTGCGCGACGCAAATAACTTCATGTTCAATTGCTTGAACTACATTCTTGAAACGTAGAGTGTCATCTGCTGATAGGAGCTCGGGTAACTCTCCATCAGTGCCGATAGGGAGATAGACTGTCGAGTACAAAGGAGGATTTAGCCTTCGCCTAATTGCTTTTGAAAGGCTCTCTAAAGCTTCGGGGCCTCTTTGTTCAAACTGAGATACTGCGTCCAGAATGCCCGATCTGAACGCATCATTTGTCCATAGATCGATATGGGACGGCTCCAAAATCCGGTTTGGTATCTGCGGTCGGTAAAAATCTTTATCGAGCTCCTCGATGATTTCTTCCGGACTGCGCTGATCTTCAGGTAGTGATAACCAATCAATATCAATCGGCTTTCTTCTCAAATCTTCCCAGGTTGAACTCACAATCTGTATTTTCGCCCAGCCCTGCGCTGGCTTTTGACTGAGATGGATTTCTACAGAAGTATCGTCGGATGGAGGTGTCTCTGTTGTCGCAGTCCAATGTCGAACTTTGGTGTCTCCCTTCTGGATATAAAATTCGATTGTTGTTTTCCCACTACCCCAGACTGGCCCCGTGATTGGTTTCGACTTGTAGGTATGGTTTGCGGGAACCGTCTCCCGTTCGGGTATCAGATCCACAAACTCAGCACCTTCGGTCTTGAGCAGGCAAAGTCTGACGGGATCAAGACGGTCCAAGAAATGTGGTAGTCCGCTTTCGACCAGAAGGCCGGCCTTCAATGCACCTCGCGCAGCGGCATCCCACGAGAGCATCTCCAGCCTACCCCAGTACGTCTCGACGACGTCAGCAAGCGTATCTGCGAAACTCGCGCCTAAAGGTGTCGACAACAACGTCATGTCGGCAGGCTCAACCGAATGACCTTCTAGACCTGCAGGAAGCGAGAGAGAGTTAAAGGGCTCAATTTTTGGAGCAGAGATTTCCACCCAGGTGCCATTTGCACGCCTAAGAATTTCAACATCTCCCGGCTTCATCCGGCCAGACAGTAATTGAAAGGCCATGGAAGTAGGGTCACAACGCCCTTCTAGGAGCGTCTGATCAGATAACAGGACGTCTTTTTCGGCGCTTTCGAATAGTGCTTTCAAGCCCAATTCCGGGCCGAAGGTTTGTCCGTATCCCTGCCTTTCCGGCGCGTAGTGCCCGGATTGACCTTGAACGCGTCGCAGGGTCAATATCTGTTCTTCCAAACCGTCGCTTACGTGTGTCAGGATCCGAACACGAAAGCCATCCCTGTCAGATGGGATTTGACCTGTTTCCATTGCGCCGAGAAAACATGCCACGGATCGCCATAAAAGCGCCGCTTTCGGCCGCTTCTGGCCTCTCAATGCGCCTAGCAGTCGTTCTCGAACGCTCTCGTCGTAAGAGACGCTGTCCGGTATGGTCAGGAAGTAGTTTTGAGCACCGGCCGTAAGTGCTTCAACAGGCGCCCAAAACAGGAAGTGCGACTGAGTTTCAGCCTCATCTTTCAGAGCGTCTAATAAAGAACGCACAGACTTGCGGCGTTCCGGGAGTCCAACTTCTCCCCAGGCACCACTCCTTCCGTGAGGCGCCAGGCTGGCTTGAGGACCGCCGATCCAGCGGCCACTATCCAACTGAACAAGTACCCCCTGCAGTCCGCCATCTATCAATTGCGGGTCCTGCAGTGGTGTATCCGGGTCTTCAAAGCTCCAGTCCCGGCACGCCAGATCATGCCATCCGTTGATGTCGACGCCCACCCACCGTCTCATGTGATTGGCCCGGATTGCAGGAATTCGTCGAAAAACTGAACCAGATTGCCAATCGCCTTTCGTAACGGTGCGCCCGAAGTTCCGACGGTTAAGGCCGTGGTTGCGGGAGCGTCTTCTGATTCAGAATCGGCATTTCCCGCCGTTGGGCGCATAACAACACCACCACTCAGGTGCGCTCTGCGCCCCAAAGTGATTAGCCCCGAGATTTCATCTGCTTCGCCCGGGCACAGGCCTCCTAAGGCATGCCAGATTGGCCATACGGCAATGTATTTCAGGAAGGATCTATCATCCTGCAGCTTTCCGTAACGAACCCAGATTGGTGCGCCAAAGTCTGCCAAAAATTTGTGTGGCCGTTTCATTCGGAAGCGGACTTCAAACACGGTCTGATGATCGGGCAAGTAAAAGACACCAAAAGGATTATCCTGATCGAGCCATGATCCGCGATGTTGCTCATCACGGAAATAAAGCGGGGAGGCTGCTATAAGCTTTGACCCGGGTAGAGATTGCAGTGCGACCATCAGAACCAGTGCGCAATAGTCCTCCCAGGAACGGGACTGCCAGCGCCAGAGCTCATCCAACTCCCGTCTCTGCTGGATGAGTTCCTGCCAAGCCTCCCAGATCTTCCTGTATGCGGGATTGTGTTGCATGACAAAGTTTGGGGTGATGCCTGGATCAGTGGTTCGGACACCCAATTCCGCGAAATCCCGATCCAGTCGCTTGCAACGCTTCTCAAATGCGGAGACGTCCTGAAAGCGCCTGTGGAGCTGAGCTTGCGAATTTCGTTCCTTGTAGTCTTTCGCATTTGATCGGGCGATTGCCGCGTAAGCGCGCACGACCCTGTTCTCGAGCGTATCAAAGTTCTCCCGCCGGGCGACGGCTAGGATTTGCTGCCTGTCACCAGCGCGCTCAGCGAGGCTCTCTCCGGGCTGCCTGATAAGCCACGTCATGGAACGCCGATCAACCTCCTGCACACGAGACAAAGGGGTCATCTGATGGTAACGGCGAAGAATCCGACGCGGGGACTTTTCGATCGTATCAATTGTCGTTCCCAGGTTGCGCGCATGGCGCACAATGACGTCCATAAATGCGTCGTCCTGCACGGTCTCTTCTGTCCAACGCCGCCTGAGTTCGACCCACAAAGTCGATGGATCCGCACTTGCCGCCTCAGCGTCCTTTAGGCGCGCCCAGACTGACTTCAGCCGAAGAAAAAGATGATGTGCAATCTCCTGATCAGCTGTCCTGATGACCTCCACTTCTGACGGGCGTTCCGGAAAATGCGGTAGCGACACCGAAATTATTCCGTCGGGTCCTTCGATCTGGACACCTGCCTGCCTACGTAGCGGAACTGGAACAAGACCAAGTGTCCGGGGGCCGGTCGCCTCCCCCACATATCCCGGCACCGGTTCAAGTGTTGCCTGTGACCTATCCACCCTCAAGGGATTTGACGTGGTTGTGTATATCCAGGTGGCTGTAAGGTTCTCGGCGGGCAACTCGAACGCACCGGGAACCATTGCAAACCGGTGCTTGCGGCTGGTTTCAACAAGCGCCCAAGGCCGGGTCCAAAGCTCAATTGCCGGCATTGCCGGCTCCTGAATGTGAAAGCCCCCGCCAATTAAAGAGCCCAGTGCTGTTGGATTGCTGTTCCCTGAGTTGTTTCAGTTTGTCCGCCATATTTTCATCGGCAAGCTCATTGCGGAGTAGTGACTCCAACCTTTCGAAACCTTCCTGATGATTGTCGATCTCCACCCCCCGAAGTTTCGGCATGATCCTGAATTCAATCTGGTCGGAAAGAGGTACCTTCGAGCCCGATCCAGCGGGGCCATCCTTGGGATAGTTGGCCACGTATGACAGAATTGAGTCATTGAGCCGGTGACCAAATGGGCGACCGAAATGCTCCATAATCTGGGCGAGTTCGCTGATTGTCGTTCTCGCCATTTGTGCCGGGGCGGCTTCCAGGCTGGAGGTCTCCTTTGTCCAGCTCCGCCACTCTCCGAAGCGAATGCCCTCAGATGCAGGCTCTGCCGATCGCTGCACATCAAAGCTTGAAAACTCCGTCGGGGCCGCGAACTGAAGAATATTACCTCGATCAAGCACCTTGTCCGAAAGGGACTGTGTGCTCTCATCGTCGTTCATTGTGCCGGCAAACAAAATATTGTGCGACGGGTACAGGTTAACTGAGCCATGCTCAACTCCCCGCACATCAATCGGAATTAAGGAATCCTTCCGACTGTTCAGTACCCCTTCGTTGTTGAAAGTGGGACGTGCTTCCAGGCGGCTGAGGAATTCGGAAAAATAATATTCAACGCGCGCCAGATTCATCTCATCCAGCAAAACCAGCAACATATGGTCACTGAAGTCCTGGTTTGACAGTCCTGAAGTATTATGCGGGTCCATATGAACCAAGGCTCTTGAGAGTTCCGAAGCGCGGTATTTTTTCTCTATGTAGTTGTAAAAACCGAGAAGATCCTGAGGACTGTCCCATCTCGGCTCAACAGAAAGAGGAAGGAAGTGCATGCCCATCGCCTCTGCATATCGTCGAGGCAACATGCTTTTCCCGGTACCCGAAACACCGGAAAGGACTGTTAGCTGCGCAACATCGTTGATTTTCAGGGAAGTGTGAAAAGCATAGACCGTTCGCCAATGATATCGCAGGCCTAGTCGCTCGAGGTATTTTTGAACCTCGTAAAGTGCATCGGTTTCCCTAATGCTGCTTGCCCGCAAACTTTCCGGCAATTCAAGGCACCGGGGCACGGCCTTCAAGTCTGCCAGCAGTTGGCCTGCATCAGCGGACGTTCCGCTGGGCATATCACTCTCAATTTGGGTGCGTCTGGCTATCAAGCTGGAGATTTCGTCAGCAAGTTCTGCAGCCCGTCTTCGCTTGTTCGACAAGTCCTCATCAAGTTGCGCCAATTCCTCGAGCCTAGGCTCTTCCTCCGCGATTTCCTGTTCCAACTCATCAACTTTGGCCGCCAATTTGTCTTCACGACTCATCAAGCGGCTGATTGACTCCTGAAGAGTTGCCTCCTGACCGGAGAGCCTGGCCACTTCAGCTGACGCGCGTTCATGATCGGCAACCTGTTCCTTGAGAGTAGCAACGCCTTCTTCAAGCGACTGAATGTCCCGCTCCAAGGCAAGTTTTTCAGTTTCAGCCCTGCGCGCTTCGTGTACAAGACGCATGAGTGTGTCGCGTTCCTCTCTCAGGGGATCGAGCTCGTTTTCCAGCTTTGTCCGTTCATCCTTGAGAGTCTCAAGCCGTAGCTCCAACTCTTCGATCCGGCGTTCGAGGTTCTCTGGTTTCTTCTCGCGTTCCTTTCGAAGTACCTCAAGACTTCGTTCCAGTTCGTTGTGCTCCGTCCGGGCTGCATCCAGTTTTTGACTGAGTTCGGCAAGTTCGGACGCAGCTGAAGCAGCTTCCTTTTTTGCCTCTTCAATATCTGCGCGAGCGGAAGACAACCCTGCATGTTCCACGTGGAGGGCATCCAGCCGCTCCTGCAGCGAAGACACTTCGGCAATCAGTCTATCCCGGTCCTGGATTTTCTGTTCGACAACCGAGAGTTCTTCTTGCCGTTCCGATAGCTCCGCCTTGGCAAGCTTGAGACGTTCGGAAATGTTCTCGAATTCCGTGGCTGCCGGAAGACGGCTTTTCCTATCTTCGTAGGAATCTCTCTCCCGGTTCGCCCGGTACCCGTTCCATGCTGCGTACCAGGTGAGAATGGCCACCAAAAGAACAAGTGTAAGCAGACCGATAAGAATAAGTTCTGCCGGCGTCATTGCTGCGCTTCCTGTTCTGTCTCAGTATTTTCATTGAGTGAGTTGGTAGGCGGTGCCGACGGAGCCTGCTCGGCATCCGGCACTTCTTTTGTCCGGGTGATCAGCTGATCACGCTCGAGAAGAGCCTGTTCGATCTGGCTGCGAATGTTCAGCAGAGTAGCGCGTTCCGAAGCTAGCTGTCCCTGTAGGTTTTCAAGCTCTTCAGGAAGCTCAGCGAGCTGCGCCTGCACTTCACGCAGCGAATTCAAGTTTAAAGTCAGGCGTGTATGTTCTGCCCTTGCATTTGCCAGTTTGGCTTGCTCCGGAATGAGATCGGCTCGCGCTTTCGCATATTCGTCCGCGGCATTTTTGTATTCTGCTTCTATGTTTTCCAGTTCGTTCGACCGAATGCGGATTTGGCTATCCAATTCTGACAGCCTCACTTCCTTGCCCGCCAAATCCATATTTTTCGAATTCAATTCGCTCTGTGCTTGTCGAAGCTCTTCCTGCCTAGCCTTCAAGTCCATTTCCACTGAGCTTAACTGCGGTCCTTTTTCATCAATTGAACTTTGCAGGACGTCTAGACGTTGCTGCATTTTCTGAACATCTTGAGCGAGTTCGGAGCGCTGGCTGTCGACGGCAGCTTTCCGATCCAAAGCCGTCTTTTCATCTGCCTCGGCAGCCTTTGCACGCTCTTCAGCAACACGGGCACGTTCTTCTTCTGACTGAGCACGTTCAATTGCAGCCACCTCTCGATCTTGTGCTAGCTGCGCATCCTGCTGCGCCGTTTGCGCGCGCGCTTCGGCATCGGTTTTCTGCTCTGTCAGGCGATTGACGTCGGCACTGAGTGTATCCCTTGTGTTCTGAAGCTCCGAAACAACCGGAGCCAGCTCGGCTTGTGTTGATCGCAGGCTGTCTATCTCACTTTCGAGGTCGTTTTTTTGTTTTTGTGTATCCAAAAGCTCGTTTCTGGCGGCGTCTCGCAACTTGGTTACGCGCTCCAGATCTTCGTTTGCTTCCTCCAGTCTTTCTTGACCGTTCGCGGCGTCTAAGGTGAGCTTCTTCGAAGTAACTTCAGCTTCATTTTTCTGTTCAATTGCTCTCTTTTTATCCGCCTCTGCGCGGCTCAAGTTAGCTTGCACTTCCTGAAGTTGGGATCTCGCCAAGCGTAGCTCTTCTTCCACGCCCTTGAGGTTGTTTTCGCTGTTTTGCAATCGGGTCAACTCGTCAGATGCTTGGCGCTTTCGCCTTTCCAAGTCATTGATTTCGTCATCCAGCTTTGTCTTGAAGTCTTGTGCCGATTGTTCCTCAGCCTTCGCATTTTCCCACAAGCGAATGGCCTCATCCCGTGTCCGTAGAGCTTCGGTTTCCGCCTCGCGGGCTTTTTGCAAAGCCTGTTCCACTTCCTGCCTTTCACGGAGCCGCTCTTCCAGGTCGCGAACCTGAGGTTCGAGCTCGGTAAACCGCGCTGCGAGACTGGAGGTCTGCGCCTCCCGATGCGAAATATCGCGTTCACGGGCATCAAGCACGTCGACCTGAGCGCGAAACTGCAGAAACAGGATGACATTGAGGCCGATTACCGCAGCCGCCAGGACGACGATCACCGTGAGCTGAATCCGGTTCGCGTTCATGATTGTGCCTCCCGCAGCGCGTCGTGTGTTTGTTTGATTTTTTCAATGCATCCAGGCATGTCGCGCTGGAGTTCGTGAACCCAGAACCTGAGAACCGTCCATCCACGTGCCGTCAGTTCACGATCGCGAAGCCGATCGCCGATCTTTCGATTGCCATCGGCATCTGTGTGCCATCTCTGACCATCGACCTCGATGTCAATTTTCAGGGTCTCAGGTTCCAGTGCGAAGTCCAGATACCTGGACCCGACCGGGTATTGGGGAATCGGTTCAAAACCTGCCTTCTTGAGAGCGGCACTCATCCTACGCTCCCAGAGGCTGTCGAAGGGAGCCCTCGGTGTGAGCGTCCTGTTCGATGACCGTCTTGCCAGATAGCGTATGTGAGCAATGTTGGAGTGTTGTGCGGTTGTGAGATCGCCCACAACAACGCAAAGCGCTCGCGCACGACTGATCGCCACATTCAACCGCCGTCGTTCCCTCCGCAAAAACGTGAGAGCGCCGGCATCGATGCCGCTCGCCAAGACAAGCGAAAACAGGATCACATCCGCCTCCCCCCCCTGGAACTTGTCGACAGTCGAAACCCGTAGCTTGAGCGCATCGCGATCCTTTTGAGGAACGCATTGAGCGATCTTGCCGGAGATTTTTGCAACCTGAGCATTGAAGGGCGACACAACACCGACAGTTCCGGAAAAATTTGGATCCGAAGCAAATTGCTGAACGAGTTCGGCAACCCGCTCGGCCTCATCGTTGTTCGTACAGCCGCTTTCTTCACGCCGGACGAAACCCTGGACATCGTCCCAAGCCAATCCAGGTTTGTAACCGGTGGGAGCTTTGAACTCGTCTTCTGAGCGCTGAGACACCATTCGCCCGCGATAAAAATCCTCACTGATATAGTCGACGATATGAGGCGCTGACCGGAACTGGTCCTTCAGGAAATGATTGACTGCTGCGGGTTTGTGTGAGGCGAAGTCGAACAATGAGTTAATGCTTTGCGCGTAGGTGGCACGCCCCGTTTTCGGGAGCTCGAGACTGTCCATCAGAGCATGTTCGGTTTGCCTGCCCAGCGCCGGGATGAAATTCAGCTGTTGCGGATCACCGACAATCACTGCCTGCTTCGCGCGAGCCATCAGCGGCAAGGCGGAGGCGATGTCGCACTGGCTGGTCTCGTCGAAAATCACGTAATCAAACAGATTTGGAACAAGTGGAACACGCTTTGGAACGGAAAGCGTACTAATTGCCCAGACGGGCCGGAGGCCGACAATCTGTTCAGCTACGTCCAGGGGCAGAGCATCTGCCAAGCGTAGTCCGTTAAATTCCAGTTCTCTCTGCTTTTCACTGAGCGCGCGCCGCTGGTCCCCAGTCGGTTGCGTGAGTTCACACACCAGGCGGTTCAATAGAGGTTCAATGCCTCCCATGACCGTCTTTTCGAGACGCTGGAATTCTTCTGTCGGCAT
Organism: uncultured Roseibium sp.; assembly: GCF_947496995.1. GTDB lineage: Bacteria > Pseudomonadota > Alphaproteobacteria > Rhizobiales > Stappiaceae > Roseibium. Next base: position 662,926 of record NZ_CANMFD010000001.1, on the reverse strand, counting down.
GGACGCCACCGATTTCTGAAGGCCGGCAATCGTCCTTAGAAGGTTCGCCTGCACTTCAAGCAGATGACCAATATCGTAGTCCTGAGCAGGGATATCTCCTGAACGATCGCGTTTGCGGAAAAGCATGCGCCCGGTCCAGGTCAGACACTTGATGATCCAGGACTGACTTCTGGTAGGTGCCGGATCAGAAGTTTCCGGATCTCCCTCTCCAGCTTGCTGAAGCCGTTCAAGCTTGTCCGCTACATCACAGAGCATGACATGCTTCGATCGCAAGTCGGTCTGAAGCTGTTGGTGATCGTCGAGCCTCAGAGCATCACTTTTGAGTGCTTCCAGCTTCTGATAAGCAGCGTCATCCGCCTCAGTGCGATATTCGCCGGCGACGATTTCGCGAAAAGCGTCAAGAAAGCCTGTATCAATCTCTCCCGTTGCGTCGCGTCCACGCGTGACCAGAGGGGAATCGTTCGTCAGTTCTTTTAGCCGGGTTTCTACCTCGTCAAGAGCCTGATGGTTTTTCGAGGCGAACAGAACGCTTTTGCCCTGCAGAAGAGCAGAAACGATCGTTGCAATGATGACCTGGCTTTTCCCTGTCCCTGGAGGTCCCTGTATCACCGTGAGAGGGTTTGTCAGTCCGGATTTTACGGCCTCTCTCTGAGTCTCGGAAAGCAACACCGGAGACAGGATTGGATGGTCGTTGTCTTTGCCTACTGCATCGTTCGCGGAGGAAAACAAACCACCCAGGGACGTTGAAAGCAACGTGTCCCGATCCCAGGAGGCAAGCTTTTCGAGGTTCTTGGCCGCACCTACTGTAAAGCTGGAATCGTCCGGCAGTATCAGGGCGGCGCAGTTGTGCAATCCTTGTCTTTGCAGTGGCAGTTGATTTTCCAGATCCGCCACCCGGATTCGTTCGGCCCCCAATGTTGCCAGAGTGTGTCTCAGGCGATCGGAGAGAGACCCGAGATCCTGAGCTTCGCCAAGCATCCACAACCGCTCAAGCAGATCGTGCTCTGTCCATTGTGTCTGCCGAATGACCTGCGACAACCAGTCAGGGTTTATGGAAGGTTCTCCGGGCTGAACGTTCATGATCAGGCGATCGTCCTGGACGCGCCATTCCACCGGGAACAAAAAGGCAGGGTAGATCGTCTGACCTTCTTTAGTCTCGGATAGCAAAAGCGGATACCCGAGTGCTGCGCTGTCCACATTCCGACGGCTCAGCGCCTCCCGGAAAGTATCCGGAAGGTCCGTAGCAAAAACTTCAAGCTGAAGGTTATCCGCCCACCAGGTGCCGCTCATCCGCATGAGCTGCCAGGATTCCGCGTGAAGATCCGGAAATGTTGTGATCCGGCCGCGCGGGTCCTTGCGTTGGGTGGCGGCATAGTAGCGCAGCAAAAGCTCCGGCTCCGGCAATTCGGACTGCTGGTTTTCAGTTGGTGTTGCGCCTAACTCAGCTTCATCCTGGTTGATCGGCCGGGAGATTGCGTTGACCGCAAAAAGGCTTTTCGAGACTGCCGTCTGATCGCTCGGATCAGTTTTGCCTGGTTCGCCTGCCGATCGATTGACAGTCTGCAAAGTGGATGGCTTGCGACGCCAGCGCTGGTCCGGCATTCGAACAATTTCGCCGCGTTCGGCAAGCGTCGTCAAAGTCGAGAGAATTTCGGAAGCGCTGACACGTATGCCGGAATCTCTCAAGCGCCAGAGCAGCTGCTCATTACTTAAGCCGCGCGGGTGCATATAAATAAGTCGCGACAGGGATTCTACTAACAAAGGGTGCACCAAATTCAGGCGGAATTTCAGAGCATTCTAGGAGAGCCATATACATGGCGCAACCTGTGCGCGATATGTTTTTCGCGCGTAAACTGTGCTTCAAGAGGTGGTTCGTAGTTCGAATTTCGGGTGCCCAATCGTTGAACCACTTCGGCAGAAAATTCAGAAATTGACGGTCTTTCGGATCAGACTACAAAAGAACCACTAAAGGCGTTCATGGCCGCGCCGGATGCCGCAACATTATGGTGCACCCGATCCTCATGGTTACACCGGCGGCATCCTTTGTTGCGGCAGTCGATCTCTTTCAAAGACTTCTTTATCGAGACCGGACAATCGGGCAATGGATATGGATCTTTGGCCGTTCTTCTGCATCGTGCCGGCGGCGCTCCACACAACAGATCCTGGCCCGTTGTAGACGACCCGCACCTGAGCATTCTTGGGTCTGTGCAAGACAATGAGATGTTCCGGTTCATGCCGTATTGCAACGCTTGAGCCCTGGGTCAATTTGATTTCGACGTTTCGGCTATCACGCGCCGTTGCGTCGTGACCCAGTGTTGAAGCCGGGTTCAGTTCGAGGTCGAACATGTAGGCGGCAAGTACTTCGCCTATACTCCCGACGAGATGACCATCCAGAGTGAACTTGCGACCAGGAAACATCCGTTCCAGACCGTCAGACGCAGTATATAGATCATCGAGAAACCGGGCGACCTGGCCCCAGTCGATTGTCTCTCCCATGTGCTTCTTTCAAGAATTGCAGTGGTTAGTCGCAGAGCGCCCGCTGATTGAGAATATTCGCCTTTCAAGTCCATTACTTAACTCGCGCGCCCTCGATCAACGCACGCAGGACAAACAGAAGTGAGACGATCTCCTTCTCCAACTGAACGTCATCCAGTTTTGGTAATCCCTCGTCCTTTTCCTGATCGATATGAAGGATGGCATTTGCCAGTTTTCGCAGACGATGCAGTGCCGCCTGATTTGCTCCAGGGGGCAGCAGCTTGTGAGCTTTCTTGATCCGTTCGTTGAGGTCGTATCCCGAAACCTCGTAGTGGTCACGGAGCACGGCTTCCATGATCGAGCGCATGAGGGCAATGGCGGCAAATGGGGCGCCGAAAACAAAGGCGTCGTGTGCCTGTTGCAGATTTTTCAACATCGAATGCGCTTCGGTTTCGCCACACTTATCTAAGACCCGTCGAGGAACCAGGACGAATGGGATGAGTTCGCGACGTCGAAAAACACCGGTCGAGTCGAATCCGGTGTCCTTCTTCAGACGTCTCCATGCAGCCGTTCCTTCCTGAATTTCTTCAATGAAGTCCGGTTGGTCATTCCACCTGTCTGCCTGGTCTGCGTTGTGTTTCGCGAAATCGAGCGCCGCCTCGATACCGCTTGCCTGCTCCTTTGCATCCTCATGCGCAGCTTGCCACTGCAGTTCTGCGCTCGGAATCCGAGAGGTGCCGTTGGTCGCAGGACGAGGCAGTATGTTCGAAAGCCAAACGCCCGCAACAACCGCTTGGTAACGTTCCTCGTAATCACGCCAGGCGGCAAGGAACGCCGGGTCGACGGGCCCCGTAAAAAGCGAACGAGCGCGCCGCTCGTTCATAGTCAGAAAAAAGCCAACCTGAGACAGCCTGGCACAAAGCTTTTCCGCTTCTTCATCGCCGAGAGCCTGTTTGGCAAGCAAATCAGGAGCATCGTCGAACCACTCCTTCAGACGATTGAACAAAAGCATAAATTCGACGACTTCTGGAGAATCCTTACTCTTTGAATTCATTGCGCATTCTCCCGTTTGATAACGGCAGTCGCGGGGCGTGCCCTGTAATGACACGCGTCACACAAGCAAGCGCGGGTCACCACGGGAATGCGCCCAGCCTTATGTCTTGTACACTTTTGAAGGGGCGGCTGCTCATGCATACCACGAGAGCAATTCCTCAAATCCCGCTTTCGTTTCAGCCGTCAGATAGACACCTGCCTTTTTCGCAAGCGGCGCGAGTTCCGTTCGATGGAGGTCGTGACTTTCCCGGGGTTTCAAAATACGGATGCCAATGATCGCCGGAGGTGCTGGTGGTTCGATCCAGACCTCCACCTCGTCGTATTCTCCGTCAACGTCCAGAGCCAGGACTTTGCCGGACCGCGTCCGAAAGCCCATGACTTTCTTGTTTTCATATCCCCGACGCCCGTTGCGATCATCCGGGACTTTGTTGATCGTCTCTCCAAAGCGAAGCACCAGGATGGGCAATGCATCCAATACGCGAAAGCTCATTCAGCCGCCTCTTGTTGGGTTTCTGTCGCCGGGGGGAGAGCCTCGTGAAGGAGAGAATTGAGGAGGCGGGCGCGGGTCGTGTCTACGCGGTTGAGGGCGGCCTCGAGACTGTCGCAGAGTGCAAGAAGGGCATCAACCTTCGCCACGATGCGATGTTGTTCGGCGAGGGGGGGGAGGGGGAATGGCACCTCCTTAAGATTTGACGCGCTTATCCCCCAGTTGCCGACTGTGGTCGCGCAGAACGCCTCAATGTTTCCTCTGACAAGTTCGCTTTCGCCCGCTAAGCGGATGAACTCTGGCAAGGCAAACCGCCGATCGAGGCGCACTCGGATCAGCTTGTCAGGATAAATCGGATTGAGCCGCAAGTAGTCATCGAACAGCGTCAGACGGCCTACAAACGCCCTGTTGCCGTTGAAACGGCAAGCTAGCAAGTCGCCACGTTGAAGGTTGTATTGAATGCGCGTAGCATCATCAATACCGCTGATTAGTTTGTGTTCCTCCTCCGCGACTATGCCGTCTTGTCGGACTGTTCCGGCACTGATGCGTAGGATAGGCACTCCGTTATCTGCATCGTCTGGGCGTCGCGAGTAGCCGTTGCGCGTATTCTCGGCGAGGAGATGGACAAGGCGCGTATAGTGCCAGGTGGTTGGCAGCGGCTCTGGACAGTTAACTCTACCGGATTGGGGCAGAATGACCGGTTCGTCATTCGGATCCTGTTCCGCCAGTTTCCCACGGACAGCAAGGTTTAGGATGGTCTGGCGGAGTTGTTTGATCTGGTCTGAACGTGTGGTGAGAGCAGGAAGCGCGACGAGGGCGAAGCGGGCGCTGGCAGCAAAGTCTTCTGTCGTCGCAGCAGGTCCGGTCAGGCGGGCGAGACTGGCGGTGGCCAGACGGTCGCGGCTAGCTTCTCGCTGCAATCGCGCCGTTTCAAGGCGGTCCAGCAATGCCATCAATTCGTCGACCCGTGCTACGATGCGTTGCTGCTCGGGGAGGGGTGGAAGGGCAACGATAATCCGATCCATTCTGTTTTTCGGCAAACCGCCGCGACCTGCTCCGGTCTGCCCACCGAAAATAAAGTCCTGAAAATACGGAGAAAGGATCAGCTTGTGCAGGAAGTCCGACATTCCTTCGGCCGACGGCCGTATGATGGCTACATGCTGGCTGATGTTCGCTTCGCCGAAGTCATCTGGAACCCGGCAACAGCGTCCGATCGAGCCTCCGGTAATGTTCAGTAGCAGGTCTGCCGCGACAACTTTCGTGCCGGCCATGCGTTCGTGCACTTCCTCGTCAATGTAGGCTACATCGGCAAGACGCAGACCGTCATCGTACACATTCTGCGAACGTAAGAATGGGACGCCAGTGGTTTTGTAAACTTCCTTCCCACCTCTGGGCGTGCTTCCAGAGCCAGTCTTTGAGCACAGGTCTCCAATTCGGCTCCAAGTCCACCCTTTGGGCAAGGGAAACGGAAACTCTTCACCAGCTACTGGCGTAGAGCTGTGTTTGACCTTCAGGCGCGCATTTACAGCCACAATCCTTTTCAGCAACTCCGATGCCGGTTCGTCGGAAGGATCTTGGGGTATCAGCTTTCCCCGGACGGCGAGATCCAGAACAAACTGCCGCAGCCGTGGAACAGCTTCCGGCGTGTCGGCGACTTTTTCATAGAGTTGAAGCAACCGATCCACGTTCATGGCTTGGCAAACTCCTCGAACGAGGGGCCTGCCTTGAGGCGGAACTCTACCTCATAGGACTTGAAGGAAACCGAAGGCACGACTTCGAGCGCATAATGAAGTTGCGGATCCCCTTCTGTGGCCACAACAAGGCCTTCAACTTCTTCGCCATCTTCCACGAGATGTTTTTGAACCCAGCCCATGTAGCGGAGGACCTGACCGACAACGGCATCAGAGGATTTTTCGCGCTTGAGTTCGATCACCAACCATCGTGGATCGGTCTTGTGTCGTGCAAGCAGGTCGATCCGGCCGATCGGTGTGCGGAATTCGTAGCCGGCTTCAGGTTCTCCGTCCCGGCTGAAGATGTTCCATTCTTTTGCGAGGTCTAGCATGTCCCAATTGTCGAACATGTAGTCGTGTAGATGACGCTCCAGGGCGAACCGGGCCTTTCTGGTGTTCTGTCCTTTTGCTAAAGGATCAGCCGGTTCCTCAGGAAGGTTGGTCTCTTCCTCGTCCAGGTCTTCTTCCACGTGAAGAAACCACCACATCGTATCAAGCGTCCAGAGGTCTACATCCAACTCCTGTGCTAGGTGCGTGAGCACCCGATTGACTGCCTCATACCGTTCACCGAAGCTGGCACCGCGAGGGAATGCCGGGAGAAGACCTAAGTCGAGCAATCCGTCATTGGAGGTGTTGTTCCAGACGCCGTATTTGTACGGGTAGGCAACATGCAATATGGCGGTGATGATGCCCTTGCCCATGCCCTTGATGCCAGTTGCTGCATGCATCCGGCCCTCGATTGGCAGCGTTTCATCGACAAGCTCTGCAAGAGCCTGACGGGTTGCTTCCATGTCCGCGCAAATGCGGTTCACCTGCCGATTCAATCCCGACCAATGATGGTTGTTTTCAAAATACAGAAAAGACCGGAGGACATCCTCTGACAGGGTGTCGATCGCTCCGGTCTGGAAAGCTGGATTGTAGCGGGCAAGAACCTGGTCCTTGGATTCCTGAATCTTGCGGATATCCTCGCGATCAAGCATGACTGCCTTGGCTGCCCGGAGACGTCCGAGGGCATCGTCGGAAAAGTTCAATTCATTCATTGTGCGAGTGCCTCCGCCAGGATGGCCTTCAGCTGGTCGCGGATCTCCGTTACCTCGGTTTCGGCAGTAGTCAGATCCTTCAGAAGGGTTTCCGGGTCACCGTGATCCTCCTCGACCGTGTGCGGGTTCTTGATGTCAAGGTTGTAGCCGCGGGCCTTGATATCCTCGAGGGAAGCCTTCCAGGCGCGCTGATTTTCCGCCCGTCCCCTACGCTCCTTGCCTCCCCACCAAGCAGCGCAGTCTGCCAGATGCTCCAACCGGATGGGCCGGGTCATGGAATAAGCTTTCTGCCCTTCCGGCACCTGATGCTCCCAGAACCAGACGTCAGAGGTTGGTGCGCCCTTCTCGAAAAAAAGCAGGTTGGTCCCGATTGAGGCGTAGGGCCTGAACACCGAGTTCGGCAGGCGCACGATGGTGTGAAGGTTGCATTCCTCCATTAGGTGTTCCTTGAGCCGGGTCTTGACGCCCTCGCCGAAGAGCGAGCCGTCGGGCAGGACCACCGCCGCACGTCCACCGGGTTTCAGAAGGCGAACGATCAGGGCGAGGAAGAGGTCGGCGGTCTCGCGTGTGCGGAAGTGCTGCGGGAAGTTGCTCTCGATGCCATCCTCCTCTCGCCCGCCGAAGGGAGGATTGCTCAGGATGATGTCAACACGCTCGTCCTGCCCCCAGGAGATGTAGGGCCGAGCGAGCGTGTTGTCGTGGCGCAGGAAGGACGGATCCTCAATCCCGTGAAGCAGCATGTTGGTAACCGCCAGCATGTGCGGCAACTGTTTCTTTTCGACAGCCCGTAGCGAAGTCTGCATGATGACTTCGTCCTCCGGACGTTTCACGTACTCGTCCCGCATGTGCCGGATAGAGCAGGTCAGAAACCCGCCAGTTCCGCAGGCCGGATCGAACAGGGTCTCCCCGGGCTTCGGATCTGTCATCTGGACCATGAAGGCGGTCACGGCCCGGGGGGTGTAGTATTCCCCTGCATTGCCGGCGGATTGCAGATCGTTGAGGATCTGCTCGTAAATGTCGCCGAAATGCTGGCGTTCACTCAGATTGTTGAAGTCGATGCCGTCAATCTTGTTGACCACCTGGCGCATCAACTGACCGGACTTCATGTAATTGTAGGCGTCCTCGAAGACATCGCGGACGGTGCGCGCGCGCGGTGTTGCCAGCGCCAGCTCTTTCAGCGTTGGGAACAGCTCCCCGTTGATGAAGGTGAGCAGATCATCTCCGGTGATCCCTTCCGGATCCGCAGCCCAGTTTCGCCATTGAAAGCGCTCGGGGATCGGCGATTTGTAATCGTCCTTCAGGAGTTCGAATTCCTGGTCCTGATCGTCGATGATCTTGAGGAAAAACATCCAGCAAAGCTGGCTGATGCGCTGGGCATCACCATCGACGCCTGCATCCTGGCGCATGATGTCCTGGATGGACTTGACGGTTGTACGGACGGACATGGGTTATTCGGCTTTCAGGCTTGGCAGGAGTTTTGAAATTTCGGCAGTAACGGCCCGGAAGTTTTCGGTTGCCAGCTGATTTTTCAACCAGGGCATTAATTCGTCCACCGTTTCCTCGTCGCTGAGTTCAAAAAGCCTGGCGACGGAAATTGAGGATTTGATGGTGTGAGGTTTCACCCAGTACTGCGGCCGCTTGTTCCGAGTACGTCGAAATGGTGGATGCTCAGCTCGCTGCCAAACCAGTTCCGCCCAGCTTTCCGGAGCACGTCCAAGAATAACGTGCAAGTTGACCGTCTTCGACCAAAGCGAAAGTTCACAGAGCACATATCTGCTGTTCTCTCCCCAGGCTGTGCCTCCCGTGTTTTCGTCGACAGCCCATTCCTTTGGCAGAAATCTGACGTTGCCCTTGCTGGACGGCGCCATAACCAACTCCAACCGATCACTTTGCTGAGCCAACGCTTTTTCAATCGCATTTGTCGCTTCGAATTTGGGATCGACCTTGTTTTCAAAAATGAAATCAAGAGCCTGCCGGTGTTTCATATAGATCCGTCGCGCAAGTCGTGCTGCCTCACCGTCGTCCATAAAAAACTCCTTGAGCAGATCTTGATAATGGGTCATCAAAATGAGCGGTTCCGGCCCGATGCTGTCCTCCTGTTGCTTAATGCACTGGGCGAGGACAGCGATTACGGTCTTATATCCCGCATCGATAAATTGATTGTGCTTCGCAGTGCCTTCATGTGCGGTCAAATACACATAGATTCTTCGATCGAAGCTTTCGAATCTTCGCTCAATCTTTTCATAGTATCGCTTGAGCTGGTCCGGCCCCTCGGTTGCTCCCACCTTGTTTTCAATGCAGATCAGCCAAGGTTTTCCCTGTTTAGGGTGAATTTCGAGCAACAAGTCAATGAAATCGAATTCGCGGTGCGTTTCGACGCGATCTATTTCCATCACATCAATAGCGATTGGTGACACCCAGCCTTTTGGCCGGCTGTCCAGCTCTGCACCCCTTTTCATGACTTCCATCAACCATCGGCGGAGAAAAAGGTCATCAAGGCCATGCGAACCGGACGGATCGAATAGCCACGCCAGCATGTTGGAATGTCTCAATTCGCTGTGGGTCGCTCCAAGGACCCTGAAAACATTGAATTGAGAGAGCAATGCCTCGAGTTGGGCGAGTTCCGGGCACTCCGTGACCAATTCCGTGAGCGCAGTTTCAATTTCAGTGCTTTGCGTCAAAGGACTGTCGACCTCCATTAGCCGGTGTCCCTGTAGAGTTCAGCTTGTAGACTTTGAACAGCCTGTTCAAAACCCAGCTTGCCACCGAAGGCACGAACAAGTTCGATCGGCGTACCAAGGTCCGAAAACGGATTGATCCGCAACACGTTCGTGTCGTCCAGGTTCATAACGCCTTCGTCGGTATATTTTGACAGCAGAGCATCGAGAACGGCACGCGCCTTATCACCGTGCCTAGTGAAGACGTCACGCTTTTTGACATTTTCCGCTCTTTCCCGGCGCGTCAAAGGCTTGGCATCGAAGGCAACATGGCAGATCAGGTCGAAGGGATCGAGTTCCTTTCCCAGCTCATCGAGTATGGGATCAAGCGGCAGGCCTTCGTTCTCCAGTTCGTCGAGAATTGCCTTCTTTCGAGCGCTCGCATTCCAGCGCGTGAGAAACTCGTCCAAGCTGGCGAACCGTTTGCGAAGAGCTCTCTTGGTGAAATCGCGCAGCGATTCCGTGACGAGCTTTCCGTTTTCGTCCAGATACTCAATGCGCTCTGCAACGATGTTGGCACCGACACCGTCGACATAAACCTTACGCTGGCCTCTGCCGCCGGTTTGTCCAGCTGAATCCGCCGGAGCGTCACCAGTCAGCTCATCGACAGGTTCCGGATCATAAGAGGATCCTTCCTCATCCATACCATCCGTCTCGTGTTCTTCCGGATCTGGCGGCATCATCGGGTCGTCTTCTCGAGGCTGATAGATCTGCACCGGTTCACCATCAAATTCCGGATCTGCGAAGTGGCTCGTGGCTCCCCGAAAATCCATCAGAGTGAAATAGAATTTCCGCGTATCTTCATGGACTCGAGTCCCCCGTCCCACGATCTGTTTGAATTCGGTCATGGAACCGACTTCGCGATCAAGCACGATCAGGCGGCAGGTCTGCGCATCGACACCGGTTGAGAGCAGGCGAGAAGTCGTTACCAGCACCGGCCATTTGGATTCAGGATCTATGAAATTATCAAGTTGGGCCTGCCCAGCGGCATCCCCGCCAGTGATCCGCATGACATAGCGAGGGTTTTCCGCAACAAGGTCGGCGTTTTCATTCACCAGTGCCTGGCGCATGCGATCGGCATGTTCCTGGTCAACGCAGAAAACAATCGTCTTCTGATAGCGGTCTCCACTCTCTTTGAGGAATTGCGTGACCCTACGTGCAACCAGTCTGGTTCGGTCGTCTAGCACCAGCGCCCGATCAAAATCCTTGGTATTGTAAATGCGGTCGTCGACCTCTTCGCCTTCGCGATCAAGTTGCCCCTTTTGAGGCCGGTAGCCCTGAACGTCATGATCAACATGAACCTTGATGACCTTGTAAGGTGCCAGGAAGCCGTCACGAATGCCCTGTTTCAAAGTGTATTTGAATACATTCTTTCCGAAGTAAGCGATGTTGGAAACGTATTCCGTTTCCCTGGGTGTTGCAGTCAGGCCAATCTGTGTTGCGTCAGCAAAATGTTCCAGGATCTCGCGCCAGGCCGAGTCTTCCGCAGCACTGCCGCGGTGGCATTCGTCGATCACAATGAGATCGAAGAAGTCGGGTGAGAACTCGCGGAAGAGCTTCTGTCGGTCCTCAGGCCCGGTGATGGCCTGGTAAAGTCCGAGATAGACCTCATAGGCGGTGTCGATACGCCTCTTTTTATCTAGCGCAAGGGTTAGATCTTCTGTGCTGCCGTCCTGACGTTCAATGGTCTTGGCCTTTGTGGACAGCTTGGCCATGGCTCCGCCGAACGGACGAAAATCGTTCACCATCGTCTGGTCGATCAGGACATTCCGGTCAGCGAGAAACAGGATTCGTTTTGCAGTTCGCGCTTTCCAGAGGCGCCAGATGATCTGAAACGCTGTGTAGGTCTTGCCTGTCCCTGTCGCCATGACAAGCAGGACTCGTTTCCTTCCTTTGGCGATTGCCTCAATCGCCGCATTGATCGCATTGACCTGGTAATAGCGGGGGGTCTTGCCACTGCCATCATCGAAATAGTCTTGCAAGACGACCCTCTCCGCTTCGGTATCCAGCCCCTTCCAGGTTCGATATCTCGCCCAAAGCTCAGCCGGTGACGGAAAGTCATCCAGGCCGAGATTGACCTCTCGCGGTTCGCTGTCGCCTGTTCGGTCGTGAAAAACAAAACCGTCCCCGTTCGATGAAAAAACAAAAGGAACCTTGAGTGTCTCCGCGTAGTCGAGGGCTTGCTGCAGGCCATCCCCCACACTGTGAGTGTTGTCCTTTGCCTCGATAAGCGCGAGAGGGATATTGGGCTTGTAGTAAAGAATGTAATCGGCACGTTTGCCTTTGCCGCGGCTGACCAGCTTGCCTCGGACGATGATGCGGCCTTTCGTGAAACTGACTTCCTCACGTATCTGCAGCTGCTCATCCCAGCCGGAATTGCGCAAGGCAGGAGTGATGAACTTTGTGCAAATGTCGCGTTCTGAAAGGCTTTTCTTATCCATATTGGAAATTGAACGGATTCAATAATTGAAGTCAAACATTCGCTTGTAGAGACCCAGGTCTGCAATTGAGTGTGGTAGGTGACCTGTACGGTTTTTTCATCCGAACACCGGGATGTCCGTTGAAATCTCCGCGTGTTCGGCTCGCGCCTGTTTCGTGCGCGCGCCGGGCATTTTCTCTTCCCGACCTCGAGAGCCTCCTACATTGCCACTGCGATGGCTTGTCGACCAGATAGCTGGCAGTATCAGATTGCTTAGAGCCGGCTCCAGAACAGGATCGGACGATGACGTACGTGTTCTACGATACCGAAACGACGGGAACCAATACTGCGTTCGACCAGATCCTGCAGTTTGGTGCGATCCGCACGGACGAGGCCTTCAGAGAACTGGAGCGCTTTGAGATGCGCTGCCGGATCCTACAGCACGTTGTCCCCTCACCCGGTGCCATGCGCGTGACAGGTGTGACGGCTGAACAACTCGACGACCCTACCCTGCCAAGTCACTATCAGATGGTTCGACAAATCCGGAACAAGGTTCTGGAGTGGTCTCCAGCTGTATTTATCGGCCACAATAGCCTTGGATTTGATGAACCCCTGCTCCGGCAAGCCTTTTATAAAACACTTTCGGAGCCCTACCTGACAAACAGTCACGGTAACGGGAGAACCGACACTCTGCGGCTGCTGCAAGCGGCCGTCCTGCTGAAGCCCAATGCCTTCATTATTCCTCATGGCGATAACGGAAGGCCGAGCTTCAAGCTCGACAGGCTCTCACCGGCGAACGGCTTTTCGCACGACAACGCCCACGATGCCATGGCCGACGTCGAGGCGACTATTCACATGTGCCGCCTGCTTGCCGAACAGACGCCGGATCTTTGGTGGCGCGGTCTGCAGTTGTCCCGGAAGTCAAAGGTCTCCGAGTTCCTTGCCGTGCATGAACTGTTCGCGATGACTGATTTCTACTTCGGTCGCTCCTACTCCTGGTATGTCGCGCCTATTGGCCCAAACCCAGTAAATTCATCTGAGCTGTTTGTCCTCGACCTGACCAACGACCCGCAAGAGCTGCTGCGACTGACGGACACGGAACTGAAGTCTGCAATAAGACGTCGCCCGAAACCGGTTCGCAGTCTCAAAATGAACGCCGCGCCAGTGCTGTGGCCTATCAAGGAAGCTCCGACGCTTCTTCGGGAAACCTCTCCAGATCTCGCAGAACTTAGGTCACGCGCCAAACAGCTTCGAGACGATGAAGGCATACGCAAAAGGCTGCTTGATCTGATCCTGGATGCACGCGAACCATTTCAAACTTCGGAGCATCTGGAAGAACAGATCTACGATGGCTTCGCAAGCCGGGCTGATTCGCTCGCGATGGAACGGTTTCATCAGGCGGACTGGGCAGACCGACTAGCCGTGCTGCAGGATCTTGCCGATCCACGCTACAAGGGACTGGGCCAACGGCTCATCTATTCCGAAGCTCCGGAAGTTCTGCCCGATGACATGCGTTTTCGCTTCGACGAGGCCGTCGCACGCCGTCTGGTGAATAATGAGGGCTCCGTTCCATGGTTGACGCTTTCAAAGGCTATCGAGGAGGGACAGGACCTTTTAGCCACTGCAGTGGGATCAGACGCAGAGCTTCTTAAGGGTCACATGGCGCGTTTCAACCGCCAGGTTGATTGGGCTGGAAGGTTTCTCAACTGAACTTTCGGCTTCACTTATTTGGCTTCGACAGCGGAATGCCATGAGGGGTCAGCGACCTCTTAATTTCGTCCCCATCTTCTCCACGCGCTATACTGCTAGCCAGGCCGAGCAGACGAAGCTCCCAAATAGCGCAGTCGGATCGGGGTGGCGGATTAGCGGGAACGGTATCCAAACATTTAGCCTTCAATTGAACAACCGCAACCCCACATGGCCGAAAGGTGCTCAATGAAATCGACACGGGCCCGTTTCTGAGCCTCCAAACTCGAAAATCCGCGAAAAACCTTAACATGTTTTAACATTTTGGCCTTTCTTCTTCGATAAGTTATTGATTTTACAAATATCTTATTTTCTCCCTTATGTTAAACTCCTTACGTGGTCCTTATCAAAAACACTCCAATTGTTATCGGAATGGTCTGAAAACACCCCTGTCATGCACCCGTTTTGATAAGAAACTTAACATCTGCCTCCCCAAGCGCTGGGCAAATCGATGATAAATTTGGTGTCCTTGACGATGCAATTTTACGCCGGAACCGTTGGAACTTTTGGAACCGCAATAAGTTCAGATGCTTAAGCGGCTCCGAGAAGTTTCCGAGAAGCTCGTACTCCGGAACCTACAAGCTATTGTTTTCTATTGAGTTCCAGAAGTTCCAACGGTTCCAGAGTCAAGCTCCAGAAAAACCCGTTCTCGTTCAGATGTCCTCCTCATCTTCAAAAAGAACCGCTTCACGAAAAGCATAGAGGTGGACCGTGTTTCCGCGCACTTTTTTGGCGTAGGTGAACCTTCCAGGCTCGCTTTTTGTTGTGTGTAGAAATCCGCTGGAATGCAGAATTCTGGCAAGTTCCGTCGATTGCCCTATTCCTCTGATAGCCCTTTCAAATGCTTTTCGAGTGAAGCCGACAAGCTTCTCGCCAGTTTGGATTTCAAACTGGTATCCCCAGACTTCTCTTTTGCTTCTTGAGATTACTGAGGGAGCGCTCTCATGTTCTTGCCTACGCAGAACAGGGAAATGGATGTCACGATGTTCCGTGATTACGTCCCTGATCGCGTTAGTCGCTTGCACCAACTCTCCAGCGTATGCATGACCGCGGTTCTCAAGCCAAGCGTCAAAGCAGCGTTTTGCTGCATTGTTGGCTTCACCTTTTTGCCAAGCAAAATCCAACCATTTTGAAGCTAGGTCTCCGCATACCGCGATCATCGCAAAACGGCGCGCGACCCTCAAAACTTGTCCGTCAGCGCCGTTCTGCCCCCATTGCTTTACCAAGTTGTTCGTTGAAGCTTCGATGACAGAGCAAATATTTACTGCTTCAGTCAGTTGCTCAACAAAAGCCGGTCCTGCGACTCCGTAATAGCGAAGCGCATGGTCCTTGATCTTCTCAATCATGGACGACGCTTCCTCTCCGTGAACGTGCTCCAGGACACCAAGATCCTTTCCTGCATCAGCAGGTACGTCGGCGAATCTCACGCTCTGCCCCTGTTTCGGTATGTGTCCCCCCTCTTTGATTTTTTCCTCAAGGGTTATCTCCCCAGAGGACAAAATGGGCATTCGCCAAGTTGCGCGAGGCCGAGCCTCTCCTAATCGATCGGCACGCGACTTCCCCTGGCCGTTGATCAAGAAATAGATCGTCTCGCTCGCCCCATGAGCGTCAAGTTCGGCCAATTCATCCAGGCATAGACAAGTCGCTGAGTGGGCCTTTGCCAACGCTTCCAAGCCATTGTTCGTACTCTTCCAGCTCTGGACAAAACCAGAGCGTCCACCTCCACCCCAAACTGAACCTGCGGCTTTCAGAAGAGTGGATTTTCCGGTCGATGAGCTGCCGAAGAAATTGATGCCGAGTGGTTCCTCTTTCATAAGCGCGATCACGGGCCCCGACAGGCCGTGGAGATCGCGAAGACAAGCCGAGTATTTCCGCTTGCAAGCGCCGCCACGTTTTCTCGCCAGTCGTCCAGCTCTCCAAGCCTGCCGTAAAGCGCAGCATGTGAGACGTTCGTAAATACGATCTCCTGGTCGCGTCGCCCCAGGACCTCATGAGGAAGCACGAAGTTATCCTCGAACCACCCTGTTTGCTCGATCAGCCTTACACGCTTTTTGCATTTGACGCCGCCCAGCGCTGATTTCAATTTCTGTAAGGATCCTGAAGATGCATGCAGCGGAAACCCACGAGATACCAATCCTCTAAAGCAATCTGTTCCTTGGCTAACCAAATCAGCAAGCGCGATTTTCTCCTTGTGGGGGCTACCGTCCGGATCGTACCAACTGAGATAAATCGACCATTCCGAATTCGACTTGTCGCGCGCCATTCCCAACACATAGAAGGGACCACATATTTTTTGTGGCTCACCCTTTTCTTGATTCTGATGGTAGAGCCCATCTCCTTGCATTGAAAAGCTCTTTGGCCAAAGAACTTCCCCACCGTTGATCCGGGAGAACTCCACTATTCCATCTGAATTGTCTGGTGAGCTCATCTTACCAACCTCCCCGACCAGAAGGCAGGTCGTTCAACCAGGCCTGAAGATCTCTCTTCAAGATGAGTGTGCGCTGCCCGACTTTCCGTGTTTTCAATCGCCCCTGCTGGATTTCGTCGTAAAGCTTTGATCTGCTGACACCTACAATCTTGGCTGCTTCGACAATCTGAAATGCGAGTTTTTCTGTATCGCTCATGACGAACCTTTCCAATGCCCCGGGTCTTTTCTGTGCCCAGCGCAAATACTTTATCTGTTGTGTTGGATTGGGAGGATCTTGATCCGGCGCCCGTTCGGACGCCTGCCAGCCATCTCAGTCTGCGCCTTTTTCAAGAAGCGCACGGATGTCCTCGACGCGCCAAACGGTGATGCGCTCGCCGAGCTTCACGGGCTGGGGAAAGCGCCCATCTTGCACGCCGGCCCACCAAGTGGACTTGCTGACTGGGATAGGGCCGTTGGGAGCTAATATGGACTTCAGCCGGGGGAATCCGGTCTGAGGTAGTTCGTCAAGGTTGGACATCGTTCATCTCCGTTGTTTCGGTGATGAAGACATCCGAGATTATCGGGTGACAGAATAGACTGGCGGGTCCGAGTTTTTTTGCACCAGATTAGGTACCTGCTTGCACCATGTTATCTGAAGGAGAACTTTCAACTCGATTCAGATATTTAACAAGATATTGAATTAATTAAATAAATAACATGCACCACTTTAATCCTGTTTTGATCTCGATGCTCCGCCCTTTGTTTTCCAATTAGCGACTTTGGCCAATTCTTCGATCACATTCTCAAGGAAATTTCCTCTATCGTCGATCAATCCATATTTGTCGGCATGTGCCCTTAACCATTTCATGATCCGTTGCTTCGGCGTTCCAGGCTCGTGTAGCTCAGAATCGAAGCTCTCCCAAGCATCTACGACCGCCATCAGTTTGGGCGAGTAACGAGAATGCGAAGGGTCACGAAACCCCAATGGCGCATTAGCTGGCAATTTGAAGGCTTCTGTCTCAAATCCTCGTTCGTCTAGCCAATGGATGAGACTCAATACACTAACACTCGATATCGAGTAATCGGGTCCTAGGTCGCGATCGCGGTTGGAAGGTACAACGCGGAGATCAGAAGGTATTTCTCTTCTTTTAATGCTTCCCTGAAGCACACCATTCTCGATCGCGCTAACAATTGCGTTCCGTGCAGCAATATAATCCTGCGGTCGTTGCTCGGGGCGTAAGATCTCGACGTTGTGTTCAATTGATTGAGGTTCGACACCGATAATCAGAAGAGCAGCCTGAATAACGTTCACGGTTTCAGCTAAACGCCAAAATTTCGATACGTCTGAGTTATGTTCCATCTGTTTCACCCGCTATGTCCAATCCAATCAGCTGATGGAAATGATTTGCGCTGACCACCACTCCCCCATCTGCACACGCTCTCCCCAATAAGCTGCACGGTGATAGGCGCGGCGCACCTCGTCAGCACCGACGTGGCCAAGCTCAGCCTCGATCGCATCGGGGTTCCACTTGCCGCACTCGTTAAGCAACGTCGAAGCTGTCGCCCGGAAGCCGTGCGAGGTCATCTCTTCCTTGGTGAAGCCCATCCGCCTTAGAGCGGCGTTCATGGTGTTTTCGCTGATAGGACGTTTTGGTGATGAAACAGAGGGGAAGGCCAGCGGCCGGTTTCCGGTCAACTGGTGCAGGTCCTGAAGGATTTCGACTGCAGCACCAGACAAGGGCTTTTTGTGTTCCCTACGCATCTTGGTTCGGGCTGCGGGGACCGTCCAAGTGGCCTTTGCCAGATCGAATTCGGCCCAATCGGCCAATCTCAGTTCTCCGGGCCGCGGATAGAGCAGCGCCATCAGCTTGAGTGCCGCACGGGTCTCGTAGGAACCTTCGTAGTCCCAGATGCAGCGAATGAGCCCTGCAAGGCGCTGCCAGTCGGTGATAGCCGCCCTGTGAACCACCTTGGGTGTCGTCAGCGCGCCCTTGAGGCCGAAGGTCGGATCGTTTTCCGCACGCGCCGTTGCGATCGCATAGCGAAAGACCTGACCGACAGTCGCGCGCAGCCGGCGGGCCGTTTCGTAGTTGCCCAGCGCCTCCACCTTGCGCAGCGGGACCAGGATTTCGGAAGCCGTGATGTCCTTGACCGGGCGCATTCCGAGGTCCGGCCTGGCCATGTCCAAAAGCCAACGCCTTTTTGTCAGCGTGGTCTTGGCCAAGCCTTCCCGCTCCAACTTCTCGAGAAGCTCATCGGCGATGCTGCTAAAGGTGTTTCCGTTCGAAAGAGCAGCCTCCGCTTTTTCCGTCTTCGCTTTCTGAGACGGGTCGATGCCCTTCGCGAGCAGAACCTTTGCCGCATCCCTTTTCTGCCTGGCTTCCAGAAGACCAACCTGCGGGTACTTGCCCAGCGCCAAGGCCTTCTGCTTTCCTCCAAACCTGTAGGCCAAGCGCCACAGGCGCCCGCCCGTCGGCTTCAGCAACAGATACAAACCGTCGCTATCACTCAACTTTTTCTCTTTTTCGGGCGCTTTCAGGCGGCGAAGTTGGGTATCGGTCAGCGGCATTGTTGGTCTCGCAATTCCGAAGAGACCAACACGAATCTCAGGCTTGTTGGTCTCTTTAGGAAAATAGTACCAACAAATGCATCGGATACCAACACACACCACCGGACAACACCGGACACCAGAAACAAAAAAAGCCCCGGCGAACCGGAGCTTTTTTTGAGTGTTTCGGACGTTGGTAGACTGTCCGAAACGGGAATTTGGTGCCCAGGAGAGGACTCGAACCTCCACGCCCTTTCGAGCACTAGCACCTGAAGCTAGCGCGTCTACCAATTCCGCCACCTGGGCTGTGAGGGGGGCTTGTAAGGGGGAGGTTACGGGTTGTCAATCATGGAATGCTACTTTTTGCGTTCATTCTTCCCAAGCTCCTCCCCGGCTCTTCACACACCGGCCGCAAAGGGCTAAGAGACTGGGGGAGAGCCGGGCAAACGCCCGGGGCAAGACAGTTCTTTTTTCGGCGCGACAGAAGGCATTTCAGGATGTCCACTTCCCTTAACGGCAAACTCGTCACGGTTTTCGGCGGCTCGGGCTTTCTCGGCCGCCATATCGTCCAGGCACTGGCCAAACGCGGCTACCGGGTGCGGGTGGCCGTGCGGCGGCCGGATCTGGCGACGCACCTGCAGCCGCTCGGCATGCCGGGGCAGATCATGGCGGTGCAGGCGAACCTGCGCTACCGCTGGTCCATCGACCGGGCCGTGATCGGCGCGGACGCCGTCGTCAACGCGGTCGGCATTCTGGCGCCTTCCGGCAAACAGTCCTTCGATGCGGTGCAGGCCTTCGGCCCGCGCGCCATCGCCGAGGCGGCCCGCGCCGCCGGTTTTGCCGGCATCACGCATATTTCCGCCATCGGCGCGGATGCGGAGAGTTCCTCCGCCTATGCACGTTCCAAGGCTGTGGGCGAGGCAGGCGTTCTGGAGACCCTGCCCGGCAGCGTCATCCTGCGGCCGTCGATCGTCTTCGGCCCGGAAGACGAGTTCTTCAACAAGTTCGCCGACATGGCACGCTTTTCGCCGGTGCTGCCGCTGCTCGGCGGCGGCGAGACGAAGTTCCAGCCGGTCTATGTGTGCGACGTGGCCGAAGCGACGGCGCGCGCTGTCGACGGCGATCTGACCGCCGGCGCGGTCTATGAGCTTGGTGGGCCGGAGATCAAGAGCTTCCGCGAGTGCCTGGAAGAAACACTCGAGGTCACCCGCCGCACGCGCACGCTGCTGCCGATCCCCTTCCCGGTCGCTTCCGCGATGGGCAAGGTGTTTCAGCTGTTCCCGATGGCGCCGTTCACCGCCGACCAGGTGGAGCTGCTGAAAACCGATAATGTCGTCTCCGAGGTGGCAAAGGCGGACGGCCGCACCCTGGACGGCCTCGGCATCGCCCCGTCCACACTGGCCGCCGTGCTGCCGACCTATCTGGAACGCTACCGCGAGCACGGCCAGTACGACGCCCACCGCCCGGCGTAGAGCCGAGGCGCCATTGCACTTTCAGCCAGGCCTGTTGCCGTCCCGGACATGATCCGGGACGTTTTGCGATTCGCGTGAGGGCGGGGGGTGAGGCCCGGGCCGGATACCGCTGGCGCGGTGTACCCCCTTCCCTAACCCTTCCCCACAAGGGGGAAGGGGATCAGGCTGCGGCACCTGGTTTGGGCTGCGGGACTTTGGCTTGCGGGTAATCCTTCAGCGGAAAGCGTTGTGATCTGGGCACGATCTCGCGGCGGCCGGATTCCCCTCCCCCTTGTGGGGAGGGGTCAGGGGTGGGGGTTGCGGACCCTCGACCTCCGATACCGCTGGCGCGGTGTACCCCCATCCCTAACCCTTCCCCACAAGGGGGAAGGGGATCAGGCTGCGGCGGGTGGCGGTACTGCTGGAAAATTCAGGGGTGGCAATTCGGTCGGTTTTAAGGTGGGATGACATCGGTTCTTTTGCCAAGGAGTGCCGATGTCGTATCCCGCGAAATTCACTCTTCTGTTTGTGGTGTTCGTCGATCTGCTGGGTCAGGGACTGGTGTTTCCGATCCTCAACGGGCTGATCATGGACACCGGGTCGCCGATGCTGGCGCGCGAGACGTCGGAGGCGGCGCGGCATTTCGACTACGGGCTGGTCATCGGTGTGTTCTTCCTGTGCTGGTTCTTCGGCGCGCCCTATGTCTCCAGGCTTTCCGATGTGATCGGCCGCAGGAACGCCATCCTGATCTGCCTCGTCGGTGCACTCGGCGGCTATGCGCTGACCATTGCCGCGCTTTACCTCAACAGTTTCACGCTGCTTATCCTCGGGCGGGCGATCACCGGGCTGACCGCCGGCAACCAGCCTATCGCCCAGGCGGCAATGATCGACGGCAGCAGCGACGACGAGGACCGCAACCGCAACATGGGCTACATCATCACCGGCGTCAGCTTCGGGCTCGTCGGCGGGCCGATCATTGGCGGTTTTCTCTCCGACCCGGCCTTCGTCGGCAGTATCGCCAGCGTGAAACTGCCGTTCTACGCCTGCCTGGCGCTTGTGGCGGTGGCCATCGTGCTGGTGCTGACCGCCTTCCGGGGCGAGCGCGACGGGCAGGCCGACCGGCCGCCCTTCGTCTTCCGTCCGGCGGAGATTTTCGAGCTGCTGTGGCAGATCAGGAAATATCCCGAGGTGATGCGGCTGACGGCGGTGTTCGTCCTGTTTCACCTCGCCAACATGTCGTTCTACATCTTCGTCGACAATTATCTCAGCAGCCGTTTCGGCTATGGCACGCTCGGGGGCTCGATGGTGATGTTCACCATTGGCGTGGCGCTGGCCGTTTCCAGCACCTTCCTGGTGGTGCCGGCGCAAAAGCGCTTCAGCAAGGAGGCCATCCTGACTGTGACGTTTCTGGTGTGGGCCGTCTCGGCCGCCGGCTTCCTGGCATCGCCCGTGGCGATCCTCACCTTCATTCCGGTCTTCTGCTTCTATTTCATCTTCGGCATCGCCTACCCGACCTTTCTCGGGCTTTATTCGGCCTCCGTCAGTGACGACCGGCAGGGCTGGGTGATGGGCGTGACCATCGCCGTCTTCACCCTGGATGCGGGCGTGGTTTCGCTGCTCGGCGGGGAGCTGATCGGCCTGAACCTGAACCTGCCCTTCTACGGGGTCATCGCGATCTCGATCGCGGCGCTTGCGGTGATGTTCCTGGCCTGGAACAAGCCGGAGATCAAGGCGCTGACGCGCCGGTCCGGCGGCTGATCCTTTGGAGCACCGGGCGTTTAACAACCGCCCAAAAGATGCTCTCACACCAAGGAATCGATCAGCTTTTGGGCGACAAGCCGTTTCCGGCTTAACGCCCGCTGATCTGGCCGCCGGCACGCGCTTCAGTTGTTCCAGTAGTCGGCGCCGAGCCGGTCCTGGTGCAACTCGCGATAGCCGAACTGGGTGCGGGCCAGGCCGATGTCCTTCAGGTCGTCCGCGCTCAGATGAGCCAAGGCCCTGGCAGTTGCCCTGCGGCGGAAATACTTGCGCAGTTCAGCGGCCAATACACCAAGGGCAGACACCAGCAGGCCGGATACCAGAAGGCTGCGGCTGCGCGCGCGGCGGTGGAATACAGTTTCGATCTCAATGCTCATCTCTTTTCTCCCGGAGCATTCCGGCGCGGGCCGGAGGCTCTTGCATTATCAATCCGTCGCTTCATCCGCTTTCCGGGTGGATCTCTGAAAGTGCGGCGACACGGTCCCGATTGCCGGGGACAAGAGAAGAATGACAGGCCAATCCTGACAGCAGGGAGTCAGGTTTGATCTCGTTATGTTCCCGAGATATGCTTTTTTCGAGATTCTTTCCCGTGAGACCGTCCGATGAACCCGATTGAACGCGCGCTTGGCATCCTGCTGCTTCTGACCGGCGGCAAACTCATCCCGGCGACGGTGCTGGCGGAGCGCTTCCAGGTGTCGCTCAGAACGATCTACCGCGATATCGACCGGCTGATCGCCCTTGGCGTGCCGGTCGATGCGGAACGGGGCGCGGAAGGCGGCTACCGGCTGGCCAGCGGCTACCTGCAGCCGCCCGTCGCCCTGACCCGCAACGAGACCGCTGCGCTTTTGGCGGCCATGGCGATGGTGCGCGCCAGCCGGATGGTGCCGCTGGCGGCGGACCTGACCTCGGCGGAGCAGAAGCTGCTCGCCTCGCTGCCGAAAAGCGTCCACGGGCTGTTCAAGGACGCCGAACGGATCGTCGGCATCGAGCCGATCCCGGCGGATATCTTCCATTCGGGCACCAAGGCTGAGCCGAGCGGGGACTGGCAGAAGGCGCTGGACGGTTTCATGACCGGCATCCTTGAGGGCAAGCGCGTGCGGTTCGAGCATGTGAACCCCGCCCGCAAGACCGTGAAGGACCATGACGTCGAACCGCGCGGCGTCCTGTTCGACCGCGATCACTGGTATCTTGCCGGGCGCTGCGTGGACACGGACGTGGTCAAGGTCTACCGGGCCGACCGGGTACGCAACCTTGCTGTCAGCGGGCTTTTCTTTCGGCCCGACAAGGACTTCTCCATCCAGAGCCTGCTCGGCGGGACGTGGCTCTCACGCGCGATGCGCCGCTGGGAGCAGGAAGAGGAGATCGCCAAGATCCTGATCACCTCGCGCCAGGCGCAAAAGCTCGGCGCCGACTGGTATTACCGCCATGCGGTGTTCACCCCGGCGGAGGACGGCAGGGTGCTGATCAGCATCCCTTCAACGGAACCGGCGCGCATTCTGCCGCTGGTCCGCTGGCTCGGCCCGGGCGCCGAACTCGTCGGGCCGGACGGCCTGCGGCGGGAACTGGCGCGGGAGCTTGCGGAGCTGGCGGCGCTCTATGACACCGGGCCGCCGCTCGACCTTTCCGCCTGAGGCCAATGGATCAGGTCTGATCGGTGCCCGGTCATTCCGGACACGTGCAGTGAACGCCGCACGCCGATCCGGAAACCAGCGTATCAGCGCGAGCAAAGCGAACTCTTTATTCATGAATGCCACGCCTTTGGCGCGAAATATGTCTGGATCCCGGATCGGCGTTCGACCGGCGTCTCACTGGTCCGGGATGACCGCGCGAGGAAAGCGCGCCGCGATCCAAAGCGTTCAGCCCAGGAAATACAGTCCTGCGAATCCGGCGAGGCCGACGAAGATCCGCCACCAGGCGAACGGGGCAAAGCCGTGCCTGGAGACGAAGTCCAGCAGGCCCTTGACCACGAAGACGGCGGCAACGAAGGATGCGATGAAGCCGATGGTGATGATCATCGCATCGTCCATCGAAAGCACGTTGCGGTTCTTGTAAAGGTCATAGGCGAAAGCGCCGGCCATGGTGGGCATGGCCAGAAAGAACGAGAATTCCGCCGCCGAGCGCTTGTCGGTTCCCATCAGGAGGGCCCCGGCGATGGTCGCGCCGGAGCGGGAGACGCCCGGCACCATGGCAAGACACTGGAAGAAGCCGATGGCCAGGCACAGCGACAGCGGATAGTCCATGACGTTGGTATAGCGCGGTTTCAGGGGCAGCCGGTCGATCCACAAAAGAATGACGCCGCCGATCAGCAACGTGGAACAGATCAGCGCCGGGCTCTCGAACAGGACTTCCTTGATGAAGCTGTGCAGCATCACGCCGATCACGGCCGCGGGCAGAAAGGCCAGCAGGATGCCGGCGACGAAGCGGCGGCTGGCGGGATCGCTCGGAAGGGTGATGAACAGGGTCCACAGCCGGGAGAAATAAACCGACAGGATCGCCAGAATGGCGCCGAGCTGGATCAGCACCTCGAAGGTCTTGCCGGTGCTTTCAAAGCCGAGGAAATGCCCCAGAAGCAGGATATGGCCGGTGGAAGACACCGGAATGAATTCGGTCAGCCCTTCGACAATCCCCAGAATAAGAGCGTGTACAATTGTCTGACCGTCCATTGCCTGTCATCTCTCCACACGGCTAGAAGAAATCCGCGACGCGAATCCGGATGCCGACTATTTGACGGTGCAATCGCGGGTCGTCAAACCCTTGATAACCATATCTGAGTCAAACTCACCGATAATACGATGTTCCCATCCGGCGAATAACGCAGCGTCGTGCGGTTCCGCAAGCAAGCGGACCCCGCCGTTTCGGTCTTTTTTATGGAGGCGTGACCTAGTCTCGCCACAGTTCAGGCTCTAAACCGCTCAATGCTCACGCTTTACCATCATCCGTTCTCGCCGTCGTCCCGGTTCGTGCGCCTCATCCTGAGTGAATACGGCGCTGCGTTCGAGGAGCACCACGTCAACCCCTGGGAACGCACGGAGCAGCTTCTCATGCTGAATGCGGCCGGCACGGTTCCGGTCCTGGTGGAAAACGAAGGTCCGGCGATCTGCGGTCCGGGCCCGATCATGGAATATCTCGACGAGACCCGCGGCTATGCGGTCGCCGACAAGCGGCTGATGCCCGATCATCCGGAAGCCAGGGCCGAAACGCGGCGGCTGGTGGAGTGGAGCCTCACCAAATTCGACCAGGAAGTGGTTGGCCATCTGGTGCGCGAGCGCATCTACAAGCAGATCATGCCGAAATCCGTTGGTGGCGGCGAACCGGATTCCGCCGCGCTCAGGGTCGCCAGGGCCAACATCCACCACCATCTGAAATATTTCGCCTATCTTGTCGCCGCCCGCCGCTGGCTGGCGGGAGACCGGCTGTCCTTCGCCGATTTCGCCCTCGCCGCCTGCCTGTCCTGCGCCGACTATCTGGGAGAAGTCTCCTGGAGTGACGAAGAAGACATCAGAAGCTGGTACGCCCGGGTGAAATCGCGCCCCAGCATGCGGCCGCTGCTCGGCGAGAAGGTGCTTGGCATGCCACCCGCGCAAACCTACGCGGATCTGGATTTTTAGGCTGTCGGGACCTAGGGTCCGTACCCTGGGGTCGATTTCCCTGTCATGACCCGGAACACGCAGTAGCCAGACGTGGAACTCAAGACCAGAAAACTGCTGACCGCATTTGCCGAGAAGGCATCCGGCCTCGGCTTCGACGATGTCAGGGTCGCGCCGGCCGACAGCATCCCCGAAGCCGGGGATCGTCTGCGCCAGTTTCTCGACAAGGGCTATCACGGCACCATGGGCTGGATGGCCGAAACGGCAGAACGCCGTTCGGCGCCGGTCAACCTGTGGCCGGAGGTGAAATCGGTCCTCATGCTGGCCATGAACTACGGGCCGGACGCCGCGCCTAAAAACCATCCACTTGCTCATCTGCAGGACAGGAGCCGTGGTGGAATTTCGGTCTATGCGCGCCACCGCGACTATCACGATGTCATCAAGGGACGCCTGAAGGAGCTTGCAAGTTTCCTGGTGTCGCGCGCCGGCGGCGATGTGAAGGTTTTTGTCGACACCGCTCCGGTGATGGAAAAGCCACTCGGCCAGGCGGCCGGGCTCGGCTGGCAAGGCAAGCACACCAACCTGGTCTCGCGGGACCTCGGATCGTGGTTCTTTCTCGGCTCGATCTTTACAACGCTGGAGCTGCCGCCAAGCGGTGCGGAAGAAGACCATTGCGGCTCCTGCCGGGCGTGCCTCGACAGTTGTCCGACCGATGCCTTTCCCGCCCCCTATCAACTGGACGCACGGCGCTGCATCTCCTACCTGACGATCGAGCATCCGGGCCCGGTTCCGGACGAATTCCGTGAGGCGATCGGCAACAGGATCTACGGCTGCGACGACTGCCTTGCCGCCTGCCCGTGGAACAAGTTCGCCTCCTCCGCGCGCGAGGCCAAGTTGATTGCCCGCGAGGATCTCAAGAATCCGAAGCTGGCGGATCTGCTTGCCCTGGACGATCCGGCCTTTCGGGCTCTCTTTTCCGGTTCGCCGGTCAAGCGCATCGGGCGCGGCCGGTTCCTTCGCAATGTTCTGATCGCCGCCGGCAATTCCGGACAGCCCGCCCTGCTGGACAAGGTGCGGCTGCTCCTGAGGGACAGCGACCCGGTTGTGAGGGGCGCCGCAGTCTGGGCCTTCCGCCGGCTGGCGCCCGAAGACGCCGTCCTGGCCATCCGCCCCACAGAAATCGCCAGGGAAGCCGACGAAGCTGTCCGCAGCGAGTGGCTGTCGCCGCCCCCGTCTTGAATACCGAAAAAAGCGCCGCCGCGATCAAATTGCAGTTGCTCGACGCCGTCACGAGAATGGGTCATAGTCATGGAAAGGTCGGAAATGACCTTTTTAATCGGACCCGGTCGTGATTCATCCGGCCATTTCCGATTATCCTTTCTGGAGCCATGATATTGTTTTCTCAGCCTGTATCCTCTTCACGGCCGAAGCTGGCAAAAGCGCCTGTCCGGCTTCTTGCCCTTTGCGGCGCGCTGACGCTGGTTTGCGGAGCCGCCTTCGCGCAGGACAAGGGACCCGATGCCTTCAACGCCTACGTCAATGGCCTTGCAAAGCTCGGCGTCGAGGTTGAAACCGGCTCCATCGCCTATGACGAGGGCAGCGATACGCTGACCGTGACCGATCCGAATTTTACCTTCGGCGGCACGATCAGGAACCTTCCGCCGCAAGAGGCGGAAGTATCCGAAACGGACGAGCCCAAGGATATTGCTCCTTCGAAACCGCGGGATCTGGTTTTTGCCATTTCTATGTCCAGCGGCTCGCTTGCCATCACAGGCCTCACACATGAGGACGGCGATTTCGAAACGGGAAGCTGGACACACTCCGACGACACCAGGCTTTTGATGACGGCATCGGTCGAGGACGAAGGCCGCCTCAAGGTCGAGGGCCGGCTGGCGGGTATTTCCGCGACCGGTTACAGCTTTACCCTGCCGGAAATACCGGCGGAAGACCGCGATCATCCGGCCAGCCGCTGGCTGCCCTTCGTGCAGGCGTTGCTTCTGACATCCTACGAGGAGATCAGGGTCGACAGCACGGGCCTGACCTTCGAGGGCCACGCGAGCGAGGACGGCAAGGAGACTCTGGTCTTTTCCGGAACCTCAGAGCTGGACGGCTACCGCATGGCGGATGCCGAAGAGGGCTGGATCGGGGAATATTCCGTCGATCTCGTGACCCAGGACCTGCGCACGCTCGATCCGGCGACGGGCGGGATGCTGCGCCAGACGACGCGGCAGGGAAAAACCGTCTACCGGGATATCGATGTCGCCGCCATCATCGATCTGTTCGATCCGGACGTTCCGGTCACCGGAGAGGAGCAGACACTGATCGGCTCCGGTTCCATGGTCGATTATGAAAGCACGCAGGATTTTTCTGACGGCAAGGCGGTCAAGACATCTGTCGAGCGCGGCTCGATCCGCGATATCACGGTGGTCAAGCAGGGCAACACGCTGCTGTCGATGCTGGACCAAATGCTCAACAGGAAAGCCCCCGAGCCGGAAGAACTGATCTCCGGCTTCTTTCAGCTCTACCGGTCCTTTGCCGTCGCCGATGCAAGGATCAGCGGAATTACCGTCGACTTTCCGGCAGGACCCGGCATCGGGGACGTCGGTTTCACAATCAATGAAATGGCGATGACCGACATCAGCTCCGAAGGGATCGGCGAAATGCTGGTCGTCGGTCTCGATGCGCCGGACCTTCCCCAAGGAAGCTCCGTGAAGCTTGACTGGGCTGCTATCGGCGACATCGAGTTCGCCGAATATTCGCCCATGCGCGCGATGATCGCCACGCTCATGGCCGATCCGGACTACGGTGAAAGCAACCCGCTCGACGTTGCACGCGCATTTCTGCCGCGGTCCTTCGGATATGAGGTCCAGGGCCTGGATGTGAATGTGCCGGAAATCGGCAGGACCCAGATCGGCAAGGCCGAGATGACCCTGTCCACCACCGTTCCGCCGGTACCGACAAGCCTCTACGTCAAGAATGACGGCATCCGGATCCCCGTCAGCGCCATTGAGGACAAGGACACGAAGGCCCTCCTTCAGGCGCTCGGCCTGGAGACGGTCGACTGGTCGGACGAGACACGCCTTTACTGGGACGAGACGACACTGGAACTGCGCCTGGAGCGTCTGATGCTGGACATCAAGGGGCTTGGAAAGGCTGAAGCGTCCGCGCGCTTCGCCAATGTGCCGAAGGCCCTCTTCGAAGACCCGCAGGGTCAGGGACAAATGGCGGCGATCGTCGCGCAGTTCGTCGATGCGTCGGTGGTGTTCAAGGATGGCGGACTGACCACAAAGGGCCTTGCCCACGTCGCCGAACAGCAGGGCATTCCGGAAAATGTCTTCCGCGAGGCCCTGGTGAGCCAGGCGGCCATGGCGACGGCGGCCATCGGAAACGAGGCCTTCACCCGGATGGTGAGCGAAGCAGCTTCGGCATTCCTTGAGAATCCGAAGGAATTCAGGGTAACGCTGAAGCCGGAAAACCCGGTGCCGATGACGCAGATCCTTGGCAGCCTGGCAACGCCCCAGGTGCTGCCCGTCCTCCTCAATGTGAATGTCCAGGCGAACTGACAAAGAGAAAAATCGCGTCCCTTGCGGATCAATCCATGATGAATGCCTGCACCTTCCCTTTGTGGGTAGGTGGCGAGGCGCGGGAAACAGCAGGGCTATCGCGTATGATCGGGAAGTTGCTGCAAATACAGGTGTCACCCCGGGCGAGCGGAGCGAGACCCGGGGCCCACTCATTTCCAGAGAGCTGGCAAATTGCAGAAACCCTGCAGGGGAAAATTCAACCGTTTCAACAAGCTGCACTGCGAGTAGGCCCCGGATCTGCGCTTCGCTTGTCCGGGGTGACGCCCGAAGAGAGCGTCCCCCACAACCATAGGGACTGGCGTATGCGGGCAAATGCGATAGCCTTTGGGGGAGACAGGTAACCGGACGCCAACAGTTGCTGCCATACGAGGCAAGACTTCGGGGAGCCTGTCGCGCCTTCATCGACCGCGCGCAGAAACCTGGCCGCCGTTCAACCTGCGTTCGTTACGCTCATGCCGTCAGGTGCGAAAAGGCGGCCACGACCCGCTCATAAACCGGGCGCTTGAAGGGCACGATCAGATCCGGCAGACGCGCGGCGTCTTCCCAGCGCCAGGCGCCGAATTCCGCCGAATGCCCGTCCGGCGGGTTCAGGATATCGATCTCGTCGTCGGAGCCGTCGAAACGATAGGCAATCCAGCGCTGTGCCTGACCACAGTGCTTGCCCCTGCGCGACGCCTTGATGACGTCGGGCGGATAATCATAGGCAAACCATTGCGGCGCTTCTTCCAGAAATGTCACCGAGCGGATCGAGGTTTCCTCGTAGAGTTCCCGGCGCGCGGCATGTTCCGGCAGTTCTCCCTTGTCGATGCCGCCCTGCGGCATCTGCCAGGCATAGTCGTAGGCGGCGGAGCCGGAGCCATCGTCCCGGCTGCCGATCCATACTTTGCCGTCCCGATTGATCAGCATGATGCCGACGCAGGGACGGTAAGGAAGCCCGCCTGCCGGTTCCGGAAAACCCGCTCCAAGTTCAAGCTTCGTCACGGCTGCACCTATCTCGATATCGGAATTGTTCGGAGGTCTGGTAATTGATCATCTTCAAAATGCAAGAGCATCCTGCTTGCGGTGAAGCCAGGACAGGATGTCCTACCTGTCGATGGTCGCGCTCACCGGTACAAGCTGCAGGCCGCGTTGTTCAAGATCGCGCGACCATTTTTCCAGCCGGCGCACGGTGACCGGAAGCGCGGAGCCTGCCGCGACCGCAACCCCGCGGGCACGTGCGATGCTTTCAAGCTGCAAAAGCTTCGCGTCGATCTCGTCTTCGCGCGGAACCTCATCCAGCACGATATCGACCCCGCTGAAGGGCGTGCGCGTTTCCGCGGCGACCTCGGCCGCCTTGGAGCGCGAGGACGTTCCGTTATCGACAAACATCAGCCCACGCCCCTTCAGCTTCTCCATCAGGAACTGCATGGAAGGCTGGGTGGAGGTGAAGCGTGCGCCCATTTCGTTGATCGTGCCGACATAGTTGGTGGCGCGCGTCAGCAGGAAGACCAGCCGCTCGACCATCTTGTCCGGCATGAGGCTGACGAGAAGGGTATGGGGGCCTGGGTCGTTGTCCGGAAAATCGAACGGCTCAAGGGGCAGTTGCAGCAGCAGTTCATGGCCTTCCATGCGGGCCTGCTGCATGTAGAGATCCAGTTCTTCGCCATAGGGAGCCAGGGCGAAGGTGACGTCCGAAGGCAGGCTGGTGATGGCGTTGCGGGTTCCGGTCTCGCTCAACCCCAGACCACCCACGATGACGGCAATCTTGGGAATGGAGGTGAATTCACGCACGATCGGCCGCGAATAGGCATCAAGCGGCCGCACTCCGGCATCGCTGACCTTTGGGAGAAAGCCGAGTTCCGAGCGTTCGCTCACTCTCGTGTCCGGGTTGAGGGAAAGGCCTGTCACGGGAGCCTCCGGCCCCAGCCCGTCCGGCCGCATGACCATCTCGTACCGGGGACCGAGCAGGTCGCCGCTCGTTTCAGGCCGCAGGTTGGGGCCCAGATCGTCGCCGATACCCGGCCGGATTTCGACAACCTCGATGTCCTGGGAGGTCACGCCCTCGACCACGGCATCCAGAGGCAGAACCGCAACGGGTTCTCCGCCCACGGGATCGTCAACAACAGCGACCCAGACGAGCGTGGTGGTGACGATCACACTCAACAGGCCAGCACCGATCAGACCGAACGGCAGCCTGACAAGCCGCCGTTTTCCCATACCAAGGGGAGCTGTGAGATCTTCGCTCGTCATACCGTCCTGAGACTGTTGACCGGCGCGCGAATGGGCGGACCGGCATCATGGTTGTTATAGGGATACGCAGAACGAGAATGGAAAATGTGCGCCGGTGGTCCGGCGCACATTGCAGTGTGTCAGTTCTTGACGGCCGCGCTGTCGGAGACCGGCGGGAAGGCGCTGTTCGCCTGAATGCCGCGCAGGAGGTCCAGAGCCAGCTTCAGCTGGGTGTCGTCTTCCGGATCCGCCGGCACATAGGCCTGGCTGCCGGATTCTTCCTCACCGTCGGCTTCCAGGTGGCCGCGCAGACCCGCTTCACCCTTGGTGTCGACACGGCCGACCAGCTCTTCAGGCAGTTCCTGCAGGGCTTCGATATCCGGCACGATACCTTTCGCCTGGATGGAGTTTCCGGACGGCGTGTAATAGCGGGCGGTCGTCAGACGGATCGCACCGTTGGCACCCAGCGGAATGATGGTCTGCACGGAGCCCTTGCCGAAGGACCGGCTGCCGAGGATGGTCGCCCGGCGGTGATCCTGCAGCGCGCCGGCAACGATTTCCGACGCGGACGCAGAGCCGCCGTTCACCAGCACGATGACCGGCTTGCCGTCCGTCAGATCGCCCGCACGCGCATTGTAGCGCTGGGTTTCTTCCGCTTCCCGGCCGCGGGTCGAAACGATTTCGCCCCGGTCGAGGAAAGCATCGGACACGGCGATGGCCTGATCCAGAAGACCGCCCGGATTGTTGCGCAGATCGATGACGAAGCCTTTCAGCTTGTCCTCACCGATATTTTCGCTCATTTCCGCGATGCCGTCCCGGATGCCGTCGAAGGTCTGTTCGTTGAACTGGGTGACGCGCACATAACCGACATCATCTTCTTCCCGCCAGCGCACGGACTGGATGCGAATGATGTCACGGGTGATGGTGATGTCGAACGGATCGGCACGGCCTTCGCGGCGGACGGTGACAACGATGTCCGTATTGACCGGACCGCGCATCTTTTCGACCGCTTCGTTCAGCGACAGCCCCTGAACCTGCTCTCCGTCGATGGAAGTGATCAGGTCACCTGCGAGGACACCCGCCTTGGCCGCCGGCGTATCGTCGATCGGCGAGACGACCTTCACAAGACCGTCTTCCATGGTGACCTCGATACCGAGACCACCGAATTCACCGCGGGTCTGCACCTGCATGTCGCGGAAACTCTTCGGCGACATGTAGCTGGAATGGGGATCCAGCGACGTCAGCATGCCGTTGATGGCATTTTCGATCAACTGGGCATCGTCCGGCACTTCCACATAGTCCGAGCGTACCCGTTCGAACACGTCACCGAACAGATTAAGCTGCCGGTACGTATCCGTTGCCGCCGCGTTGGCTGCCACGGACACATTGAGCGGCATCTGGGCCATTGTCGTGACTGCCGCAGCTCCCATCAGGGCACCCACCAGCAGCAAGGAAGCTTTCCGTATCATCCGCGAGCCTTTTCTTCTTCTGTGCGCGCCCACCAGGGTTTGGGGTCAATCGCACGGCCGTCCTTCCGAAATTCAACATATAGTATTGGCTGGGTAGACCCCAAGCCAAAGGTCGAGGCGCTTGCCCATTGCGTCGCGCCCATGACCCCAACCGGTTCCCCGGTAAGAACAAACTGCCCCAACTCCGCATCGATCCGGTCCATACCGGCCAACAGCACATGGTAGCCATCACCGGTATTCAGGATCAAGAGTTGTCCGAACGAACGGAACGGTCCCGAATAGACCACCCAGCCGTCCGCCGGAGAGGTTACATTAGAACCCGGCCTTGTGGCGATAGATTGTCCTTCCGTCAAACCGCCAAAATCATCTTCCTCACCGAAATCCTTCAGCATGGTTCCGGAAACAGGCTGAGGCAACTGGCCTCTGGCCTCCTGGAAAGGTATCACCGGCGCCAGCCGACCCGGATCGGAAAACGGATCAAAGTCGCGTGAAGTCTTTCCCTTTGTATCCAACGACGCTTGCCTGGACTTCTCCGCGGCCTCGCGAGCGCTTTCGATTTCAGTTTCCAGGTTCGCGATCAGCTCCTGGAGAGACCCGGCTTGCTCGGCCAGTTCGGCGGCGCGTTCTTTCTCCGCTTCGAGATCCCGTACGGATCTCTGATGTTCCTGCCTTTTCGCGCTCAACAGAAGCTCCAGGCGCGACTTTTCCTCAGCCAATCGCATCGCATCGCCGCGCAGGCGGTTTTTTTCCCCGGCAATCACGCTCCTGAGCCGGTGCAGCTCCTCCAGATCGGCTGCCAGAGCCTCCGTCTCCACTTTCAGCTCCGGCATGACCGCGTTCAGGAGAATCGCACTGCGGACGGCGGAGAGGGCATCGCTCGGGCGAACGGCCAGGGCCGGGGGCGGACGCCGTCCGAGCCTTTGCAGCGCTGCAAGCACCTCCGACAGAATATCGCGGCGGGCAATCAGGGACAGCCGCACGGCGTCCTCGTTCTCGCCAAGGCTTCTCAGCCGGCGCTCGGTATCGGTCAGTTCTGTTTCCAGGCCCTGGATCGTGTCGGACGTGCTGATGATCTTGGCATTCAGCGTTTCGCGATCCCGGTCCAGGGACCTTATTTCGCGGGCGATGGCGGCCTGACGGTCGGTGGAGACTTCAATGTCCCGCGACAGCGCGGCCAGTTCCTCTTCGCGCGCCTTGATGATTTCGGCTGCGGCATCGGTCTGCGCCGCGGCTTCGGGCCGGTTCTGCGGCACGTCATCGATGCTTTCGGTCGCGAGTGCCTGCAGCGGCCATGCAAGCGCGCCCGCAAGAAGACTGCCCAAGAGCGGTTTGACAAGCATCCGCTTCTTAAGTCCAGGACGCACAATCATGATGCGATCCGGTTTCAACCTGTCTCAACTCCCGAAGGTTAGGTCACGGACTCTTCAGCGATACACAGTCTGTGTTAACGAACCGTTTACCTTGTCGACCCGGTGCTCAACCTCAGCTCCCGCGTGTATCGCCGCACGCGCCAACCTCTTTTCCCTTGATGATCTGACCGTTACGTGCCGATTGCGGCGAGATACGGGCAGCGGCGTGTTTTCCCGGCGTTCGCCGCATTAAAGATCCTTCACGTTTCAACGTCCGGGACCCATGACGGCTACGCCTTCGGGATCACATAATGGTGTGCCGGTACACCAGATCGCGCGGGTCGTTGCGCGGGGCCTCCGCATCCAGTTTCGCGCCCAGTCGTTCAGCGAGCCTGCAGGAACGGATGTTGTCCGGATCCACATAGCTCACCAGGGTCGGCAAGCCGCGCTCCTTGAAACCCCAATCCAGGAACGCCCGCGCGGCTTCAAACGCGACTCCCTTGCCTTCCGCATGCGGGTAGACAAACCAGCCGATTTCATGCTCGGGAAAGAGCGGGCCATGATTGATGCCCACCTGACCGAGGCATCGGTCGGAGCCGCGCTCCTCGATCATCAGCGCACCGTGGCCCATCAACACCCAGAGCGCCACGTCATGGCAAAACGACCCCCAGGCCTTCTCCCGCGACATGGGCCCGCCCATATGGGCCGCGCGGTCCGACTGCATCAAGGTGGAGTAATCCGGCCAGTCCTCCATCGTCATCGGGCGCAGGACCAGGCGTTCTGTTTCAATCGTCGGCGTCACGAGACTTCCTCTTCAGCTGCAGTATAGGCATCGCGAGATCAGACCCGGTGATAGGGATGGCCCGACTGAATGGTCATGGCCCGGTAGATCTGTTCGGCCAGCAGGATGCGGGCGATCTGATGCGGCCAGGT
This sequence comes from uncultured Roseibium sp., assembly GCF_947496995.1. Classification (GTDB taxonomy): domain Bacteria; phylum Pseudomonadota; class Alphaproteobacteria; order Rhizobiales; family Stappiaceae; genus Roseibium. The sequence goes on along the minus strand of NZ_CANMFD010000001.1, from coordinate 627,965 downwards.
CATCGCGCCGAGCGCCAGCTTGAGATCGGCTCTTGCAAGAACCTCTACGCCGTGACCATCCGCCCCGCCGATCGCGAAGACGATGTCCGGCACGCCGTCGTTTTTCCAGGTTTCCAGGGTGCGGCTGAAATCGGGACTGCTCATGTTCCGACCGTTCTCGTCGAGGACAACGAGACGGGCGCCGCTCTGAAGCGTAGCAAGAATGCTGCCGGCCTCTTCCGCCTTGCGGTCTTCGGCGCGCTGAGCACGGCTTTCCGGCATTTCGTTCAGGAGGACATCGATAACACCTAGACCGCGCCCGCTTTTGCGGGCCCTGTCCAGGTAGCGGTCGAGAAGGTCCCTGTCCGCACCGGCCTTCATCCGGCCAATGCAGGAAAGCGTAAAGCGCATGAAATCTCCGCCGGAAAACGATCCGGTGACTTTATCCCTCGGCGGACAGAGGTCCCGCTGTCAGGACCTCATTCCCGTCTCAACCGATATACTGCGGTGTTTCGTCCGCTTCCGGCGCCCACATCTTTTCAAGATTGTAGAAGCCGCGTACTTCCGGACGGAAAATGTGAACGATCACATCACCCGCATCAATCAGCACCCAATCGCAGGTCGTCATACCTTCAACCGTTGCCTTTCCGGCGCCGGCTGCTTTCAGGTCTTTCTGCAAATTTTCCGCGATCGCGCCCACATGACGGTGGGAGCGTCCGGACACGATCACCATGTGATCGGCCAGGGAACTTTTGCCTGCGATGTCGAGAGTAACAACGTCCTCAGCTTTGGAGTCGTCAAGACTGGTGAGGACCGTATCGAGAAGGTCAGCCGCAAGATCAGTGCTTACGGATGCCTGCAGAGGAGAGGACATGTTTGTCCGCCCACTTTCAAAGGTCATGGTCAGGTGTTGTGCCTTTCGCCGTTTGTGCCGTCCTGCGCCCAACGTCGTCACGAACAAAAAAGTTCGATTTCATACGTCACCCGTTTTGGTTACAGGACCGGTTGACCGTACCTCGGCCGCGCCACCGCGACCGCCCCCTATAATACCGCTTCCCGTTTGGCATTTTCAAGACAGGGATTTTTACATGGCAAATCCGGGCTTAACCGTCACCGGCTCTGCCGCAGTTTCGTGGATGAAGCCGGGTCCAGCGGGGTGTGCAGAAAGGTCCACACGGGTGCCTCCATATCGGCCAGAAGAGCCGCATCTTCCTCTGGAAGCCTATGTTTTTCATAGGCTTTTGCCATCGGCGACGACAGGACAGAAAGCGACGCACCGGGGCGGTCGACAATTGCGACCGGCACCGAGCCGACGATGGCCCGCCAATCCCGCCAATGATGAAAGCCGGCCAGATTGTCCGCTCCCATGGCCCAGACGAATCGTACGCCGGGCCGCCGGGCGCGCAGTGCCATGATCGTTCTGGCCGTATAAGTCGTGCCGAGAACCGCCTCATAAGCGGTCACTTTCATGCGCGGATGATCCGCAAGTTCACTGGTCAATCGCAGCCGCGTTTCCAGCGGTGCTAACTCGGAATGGCTCTTGAGCGGATTGCCGGGCGTCACGAACCACCAGATCTGATCCAGCCCCAGCCGCTTGAGCACGGTCGAGGCGACAAGCCGGTGGCCCGAATGCGGCGGATTGAACGACCCGCCGAAGATGCCAATCCGGTTTCCGGTTTCGGCATGGGGCAGCTTCAGCCAGTCGCCGCCGAGCTCCGGCCGGAGACCCGAAGCACTCATGGGCGCGTCTGGCCCGTCCCGTGAACCTTGTATTTGAAACTGGTCAGTTGCTCGACGCCGACCGGCCCGCGCGCATGCATCCGCCCGGTGGCGATGCCGATTTCGGCGCCCATGCCGAATTCGCCGCCATCGGCAAACTGGGTGGAGGCATTGTGCAGGACGATGGCGGAATCGACTTCCTGCTGGAAGCGATCTGCAGCGGCCTGGTCTTCCGTCAGGATGCAGTCGGTATGGTTGGAACCGTATCGGGCGATATGATCCATTGCCGCGTCCAGGTCCTTGACGACCTTCACCGCGAGAATCTTGTCGAGATATTCGGTGGACCAGTCTTCCTCGCTGGCCGGAACGATGTTTTCGCAGATGTCGCGCACGCGGGCACCGCCGCGGATTTCGCACCCCTGATCCTGCAGCGCCTTGACGATGACAGGCAAGTGGCTGTGGGCGACGTCCTCATGCACCAGAAGCGTTTCCAGCGCACCGCATATGCCCGTGCGGCGGAGCTTGGAATTCACGACGATTTCGACGGATTGCTGCAGATCTGCGGCCTTGTCGACGAATATATGCACGAGGCCTTCCAGATGCGCGAAGACCGGCACACGGGCCTCGCCCTGTACGCGTTCGACGAGGCTGCGGCCGCCGCGCGGCACGATAACGTCGAGATTGCCGTTCAGGCCGCGCAGCATTTCACCCACCGCCGCCCTGTCGGTGACCGGCACCATCTGGATGGCGTCCTCGGGAAGACCAGCCGCCGCCAGACCTTTCTGCAGAGCCGCGTGGATCGCCCTGTTGGAGCGGATCGTGTCGGAGCCGCCACGCAGGATTACCGCGTTGCCGGCCTTGAGGCACAAGGCGCCGGCATCGGCCGTCACATTGGGGCGGCTTTCATAGATCACCCCGATCACGCCCAGCGGCGTGCGTACGCGCTCTATCCTGAGCCCGTTCGGACGCTCCCACGCAGCAATGACGCTGCCGACGGGATCGTCGAGTGCGACGATATCCTCGAGCGCCCTGGCGATGGCCTCGATGCGCTCTTCGGTAAGGGTGCCGCGATCCAGGAAAGACGCCGCCTGACCGTTGGCGGTCATGGCGTCGATATCCTGCCTGTTTCCGGCAAGGATTTCCGGCGTCGAGGCGCGGACCGCAACCGCCATCTCGCGCAGGGCCCTGTTCTTCTGCTCTGCTGGTGCCGTTGCAAGGATCCGTCCGGCAGCACGGGCGCGTTGCCCGATCTGCGCCATCAGGTCCTCGGTGGTCTTTGCCTCGACTACATCCAGCATAGCTGCAAACTCCTGTTCAACCGGCTTGTCCGAGCTTCCTGTCCGCTTTCATGTCAATCCATGTGACGGCGGGACCGATCGGCAACCGTTTTTCTCCGGGCTTTTTAGCCTGTTCCATTCAAAAACGCATCTTCCAGGACAAGATCATCCCGGTGGATCATTTCGGCGCGCCCCGGATAGCCGACGATCGCCTCGATCTCCCGGCTGTTGCGCCCGACAATCAACTGGGCCTCGTCCGCATCATAGGCGATCAGCCCCCGGCCGATCATCCCGCCTTCGGGATCGAGCAGGATGACGGCATCACCGCGGGTGAAGGTCCCGGTGACCGACGTCACGCCGGCGGGCAGCAGGCTCTTGCCGGATTTCATCGCCCGGACAGCGCCCGCATCCAGCACGATCCTGCCGCGCGGTTCCAGATGGCCGCCGATCCAGGCCTTGCGGGCGCTCGCCGGCGTGGCGATTGCCGGGAACCAGGTGCCTCTGCCCCCCTCGTCCAGACGCTTCAGCGGATTGAGCTGCTTGCCGGAAGTGATCACCATGGAGGTTCCCGCAGACGTCGCGATCTTGCCGGCATCGATCTTGGTCTTCATGCCGCCGCGTGAAAGCTCCGATCCGGCGCTGCCGGCCATCGCCTCGATTTCCGGCGTGATGCGCGCGACTTCCGGCAGGAAGACGGCATCAGGGTCCTGTTGCGGAGGCGCGGTATAGAGCCCGTCGATATCGGACAGCAGCACAAGGCAATCGGCGCTCGCCATCGTTGCGACACGCGCCGCCAGACGGTCATTATCGCCGTAGCGGATCTCCGAAGTGGCGACAGAATCGTTTTCATTGATGATCGGCACCGCGCCGAGTTTCAAAAGCATGCCGATGGTGGCGCGCGCGTTGAGGTAACGGCGGCGTTCTTCCGTGTCGCCCAGGGTCAGCAGGATCTGCCCGGCCTTCTTGCCGTGGGCGCCGAGCGCATCCGCATAGGCCTGCGCCAGGGAAATCTGACCGGCGGCCGCGGCGGCCTGGCTTTCTTCCAGTTTCAGCGGCCCGGCGGGCAAACCGAGAATGCCGCGCCCGAGCGCGATCGAGCCGGAGGAGACAATCAGCATTTCGGCGCCGGAATCGACGAGCCCCACCAGATCGCTGACCAGGGCATCCAGCCAGGCGCGCTTCAGCTCACCCCGTTCGACCAGCAGGGCGGACCCGATCTTGACGACGATGCGGCTGTGGCCCTTCAGGCTGCGGGACGCGGACGTCACGGATGCCAGCCCTCCTGTTCGGGCGAAGGCACCTGATTGGCAGCATCCTGCTTATCCTTGTCGATGGCCCGCACGATCATGCGCAGCGCCCGGTCGACGTTGAGCCCGCTGGCGGAAGACAGGATCAGCGGCTTCTGGCCGCACGCGGCTTCCAGGCTAGCCGACTGCTGGGCGATCAGCTCCTCGTTGAGCGCGTCGCATTTGGACAGGGCGACGATTTCCGGCTTGTCCACCAACCCGGCGCCATAGGCTTCCAGCTCGCCGCGAACGATCTTGTAGGCTTCGCCCGGATCTTCCTGCCCGGAGCCGTCGACCAGATGAAGCAGCACGCGGGTGCGTTCCACATGGCCGAGGAACCGGTCGCCGAGACCCGTGCCTTCATGGGCGCCTTCGATCAGTCCGGGAATATCGGCCATCGCGAAGCTGTTGCCGTCGATCTGGACGATGCCCAGGTTGGGATGAAGGGTTGTGAAGGGATAATCGGCGATCTTCGGCTTGGCCGCCGTCACCTTGGACAGGAAAGTCGACTTGCCGGCGTTCGGCAGACCGACCAGGCCGGCATCGGCGATCAGCTTGAGCCGCAGCCAGACCCACTTTTCCTCGCCCTCGAGACCCGGGTTGGCCCGGCGCGGCGCCTGGTTGACCGATGACTTGAAATGCGCGTTGCCGAAGCCGCCGTTGCCGCCCTTGAGCAACAGCACGCGCTGGCCGAGTTCGGTCAGGTCGGCAATCAGCGTCTCGTTGTCTTCCTCGAAGATCTGCGTACCGACGGGCACCTTCAGAACCACATCACCGCCATGAGCGCCGGTGCGGTTGCGGCCCATGCCGTGAATGCCGGTCTCGGCCTTGAAGTGCTGCTGGTAACGGTAGTCGATCAGCGTGTTGAGACCATCGACGCATTCGACGATCACATCGCCGCCCTTGCCGCCGTCACCACCATCGGGACCGCCGTATTCGATATATTTCTCGCGCCGGAACGACACACTGCCCGCACCGCCATTGCCGGAGCGCAGATAGATCTTGGCCTGATCGAGGAATTTCATTGTTTTTCTCTTTTTATCCGGTTGTCAGGCCTGATCCTGTCTCGAGTCAAAGCCGTTTAAAAAATCTGTCCGTGTCAGTTCCATACGGATGGCGGGCACCGTCGTGCCGCGCGACAGGCTGGCGCAGTCCACTTGTGCGACCTCGCGAAAACCGAGCTTTGCCGCAACCTTGAGCGACGCGGGATTGCCGATCATGGTTTCGCAGGCCACAAGCTGGTGATCCGTATTGCGGAACAGCCAGTCAACCGCCGCACCGACCGCCTCGCTCATGAAGCCCCTGCCCCAGTAGGCACGCCCCAGCCAATAGCCGATCTCCGGGGTCTCCTGCAACTTTTTGAAGGCGAAACCGCCGATCATTTCGCCTTCATGGTCAATCTGAAAGCCAAGGTCCCCGGCTGTCTTCCAGTCGGCCCAGCTGTCCACGGACGCCTGCAGCGAGGTTCTGCCGCGCTCAATATCATAGGGATGCGGCACACGCGACAGCATCCTGGCGACCTCATAGTCGCCCAGAAGCTCCGCGCAGCGGTCCAGGTCTTCCAGACGCGGCGGCCGGAGAACCAGCCGTTCGGAAACAATGACAGGCGTGCTCATGAGCCCGTTCCCGCCGCAGCCAGAAACCGTTCACGCCGCAACATCACCCGGGCTCCGGGCAGCTCCGCGTTCCGCGACCTGATCGGGAGCAGATAAGGTCCCTCATCCTGAAAACCAAGTTTTTTCAGGACGTTGATGGAAGCCGTGTTTTCCTTCAGCGCGCCGCTCATGACGCGCAGTGTCTGCGTGGTTTCGAACAGCCAGGCCAGGATCGCACGGCCCGCCTCGGTCATGAAGCCCTGGCCCCATTGGTCCGTGGCGAGCCAATAGCCGAATTCCGGCGCCTCCGCCGGTGATCCGACCGAGATGACACCGATCAGCCCGCCGCCGGCGTCAATCGCGAACGCCCGCTCGCCATCTTCCTTGCACGCGGCATTCAGCCCGTACCAGTACCGGGCATCCTCAAGCGAATAAGGGTGCGGGACCCGCGCGAGCATCTTCGCCACATCGTAATCTCCGATGAGACGGGTGATGACCGGCAGGTCTTCGGGAACAACCGGACGCAGCAGAAGGCGCCCGGTTCTGAGCTCGGGCAGCCTCATGCCGCTTCCTTCCGGGCCTCGAAATCCGCCCGTGCGAGCCGGACCACGACGCTGGCGACCCGGCGGTCGAGCGCCCTGGAAAACCGTTCGGTCAGGCTGTAGGGCCTGAAGCCCAACTTGCGCAGCAGACCGCGCGAGCGGAAATTGTCCTCAAAGGCCCGCGCGGCGATGGCATCGGTTTCGAACGCATCGAAGGCCCATGCGAGCACTGCCTCCACCGCCTCGCCGGCATAGCCGTGCCCCTGAAACGCCCGACCGATCCAGTAGCCGAGCGTCGGGGTTGCCGGCAGGTCTTCCAGATCGCCCGGCGGTTCGACGGCCACGACACCGATGAAGACACCGCCGAGGGTGATCGCGAACAGCGCCTCGGTCTTGAAAGGGTCCTTGCCGACGACCGATTTCAGGAACGTTTCCGCCGCTCCGTCCTCGTAAGGCCAGGTGAAGGACGTCAGCCATCTGGCCACCTCGAAATCCCGGCCCGCGAGCGTGGCCATGGCTTCGGCATCGCTCAACGCAACCGGTCTGAGGATCAGGCGCCGCGTTTTCAGGTCCGGCAACATGGTCATCGTCCCTGCCCCCATCCCTTGAGCGACTTCCAGACCGCCCGTTCCAGCGTATAGCGCTCGATCGGCACGGATCCGCCCGCACCGACGGAGCGGATCATCGCCTGGTCGCGGTACTGGAACCCGGACTTGACCAGCACCCGGCGGGAGGCCGGATTGGTTACCCTGCAGGACCCCTGAAGTTCATCGATGTCGTGCCAGGCAAATGCATGATCGACGAGGGAATGCACCGCCTCGGTCGCAAACCCGCGCCCCCAGAACGGTTCGCCCAGCCAGTAGCCGACATGGACGGGGCCGCCGGCCTCAACCGATGCATATCTGGCAATACCGATCAGCCGGCCGGTGCTTTTCAGACGGATCGCGAAGACGCCAGAGCAGGCGCGATCATGCGCTGCCTTTTCGATCAGCGCGCGGCCATCCTTGGCGGTATAGGGATGCGGCATGGTCGCGAGGTTCGCCGCCACGGTCCTGTTGTCGGCCAGATACACCAGATCGGCCAGATCGTCCCTGCGCGGCTTGTCCAGCCGCACACGGACCGCTTCCTGCGGCAACGGGGCCGCGATCAAACTGCTCTCGTCTAATAAACCATCGCTTTCAACAACCATTTTTTCCTCCAGCCAAAACAAATCAAGGGAGAGATGGTGTCCCATCTCTCCCCTGGATTTCTGACTGGTCGATTGCTGACCTGTCTCGAATTGCCGGGGTCGTGAGGGACACCGGCGCTTCGAAACTTCACGTCGGCTTTACTCCGCAGCTACCGCTACCGGGACCACATTGATATAGGTTCGTTTGTTGGCTTTCGCCTGAAACTCAACCTTGCCTTCCACGGTCGCGAAAATGGTATGGTCCTTACCCATGCCCACGCCGTTGCCCGGGTGCCACTGGGTGCCACGCTGACGAGCGATGATGTTGCCGGGAATCACAGCTTCCCCGCCGAATTTCTTGACGCCGAGACGGCGGCCGGCTGAATCGCGACCGTTGCGGGATGAACCGCCTGCCTTTTTATGTGCCATCGTTAGAACTCCTCGTTCTTCGAATTCTCTTTAACAGGTACCGGAAACGGCGGCTTACTTGCCGGCCAGTTCCTTGGCCTGTTCAACCCAGTTGTCGCGCTCGATGCGGCCCTTGAAGTTCAGGACCTCGTCAACGCGGGCAATGTCTTCCGCGGAGAAGCCAACGATCTGCTCATAGGTCATGATGCCCAGAGCATTCAGCTTCTTCTCCAGAACCGGGCCGACGCCGGAGATCTTCTTCAGATCGTCCTTGCCGTCCGGTGCGGTGAAGAGAGGCTCGACAGCCGCCTCTTCCTTCTTGTCTGCCTTCTTCTCGGCAGCAGGCTTGGCTGCCGCCGGAGCCTCTTCAGCCTTCGGCGCGGCCTTTTTCGGCGCTGCCTTCTTGGCCGGCTTGGCGCCACCGGTCAGGATATCGGTCACCTTGACGAGGGTGAAGGACTGACGGTGGCCGTTGCGGCGGCGTGAATTCTGACGCCGGCGCTTCTTGAAAATGATAATCTTGCGGTTACGGCCCTGTTCGACCACTTCCGCAACGACGCTGGCGCCTTCGACAAGCGGCGCGCCGATTGTTGTATCGGTTCCGTTGCCGACCATGAGCACGTCTTCAAAAGTGACGGTGCTGCCAGCTTCGGCATCGAGTTTTTCGACCTTCAGGAGGTCGTCGGCAGCGACAGTATACTGCTTGCCACCGGTCTTGATCACTGCGAACATGTCTCGCACGTCCTTCTTTTCGTTTTTGAACTCACCGGCCGCGATGATGAAACATCTGTCAGCCGGCAGCTATCGGGTCGATACGAGGCGCTTGTTTCACCGGAGCAGAAAGCCCGGTTGACAAGTCTTTGGTGACGGGTTGAGCGTGAAGCTGTAAAAGCCCGGCAGGCCTGAAACGACGGTCAATGCCCGGAAAGGCGAACCTTTTCGAGCCCGCGCAATATAGTCAGCCAGCCTGCGATGTCAAACGGAAATCTGAGCCGTTCCGCCGCAATCATGCTTCCGGCCGGCTCCCTTGTCCAGCCCGGCCCGCACCGGCGTGCCGGCAGCGCGCCGCCGCCCCCTTCACACACCTTGACCGCACCGCATGCCCTCCGGCCTCGCCGCCCCGGATCCAGGCCCGGGCCGCATTATCCGATCCGTTGCGCCGGAACCCTTTGCGAACCGCCAGCCGATCCGGGACAAGCCTGCCGGCAGCAGACCTTTGAACCGGCCCTGTTAAGCCGTTCAGCCTCCCTGCACGGGCCCGAAAATCCGGCTCATCCACATTTGGCAAAAAACACTGAACTCCGGTCTTGCGGCGCGCGCACAGTGTGTCTATGTTCCGCGCCACTTGAGACCCGTTTAGTCAAAAGTACCGCGGAGAGGTGCCGGAGTGGTCGAACGGGGCGGTCTCGAAAACCGTTGAGCGCGCAAGCGTTCCGAGGGTTCGAATCCCTCTCTCTCCGCCATTTTTCATGACAAGCTGCTGTTTCTATTTGCATTTCCCGTTGAAAGATCCGGCGACCCTAAAACAATCCCTAAATACGGATTGCCTTAGCCCTTTGAGCTGCAAAAATTGCGCTTAGAACATATTAGTCCTGAAACCTGCAATGATCGAAACACTAGCGCACTGTGATGCGGTAGACGGTCATGCCAGCGAAACCCTCAAGTTCACCGACCCCACATTCGTAGTCACCACGACGCAAGTCAGGGTCACTCTCCACCGCCGCCATTGCAAAGACCTCATCACGGCACCCTTGGACACTCCCAACGTCTGAACTTTTTCGGTACCGAGTTAAGTTGCTCGGGTTCGGATAATAATAGGCGTCCACTCGTTCCCAGGGCGCGGCTGTTTCTGGCCAGATCCAATTGGCAACGGTCTTTTGGGGACTGCCAAAAAGCGCCCACAAAGCCATCAAGGCCAAAAAAGCGAATGACAACCTCATTCTTCCCCCCTCTTTCGATTGCTCCCCCATATGGTTTAATAACAGCGCCCCGATTCAGAACCGAGGGCGACTGAAAAAAGCGTCCCACCGGTTCTAATTCGAGCCCATTATACACGTCGCCCAGCGCCTTCGGTTCTAGATCGGGTCCATTAGCCACTTCGATGGACCCGTTTCAGAACCGCGTTTTGTTTTTTGGCCTGCTTTTTCCGGTTTTTTTATTTGCCAATCGCGTGTTGCCGGATGCCCTTCAAATGAGCAATCGGTAAGCCTCCATTCAGCCGCCAGCCGCCCATAGAATTGCCCCTCCTTGATCTTTACGATAAAGCCTTTGCGTTCCAACTCGTGTTGCGCGCGTCGGACTGTTTCCTTGCCCATTCTGAGCGTCCGCGCACCGTCTTCCAAACTCAACCGAATTCTCCCGTTGTTAGATCCATTGTACCGACCGCGCATCTCGATAAGCACTTTCAGCGCGCTACCGGAAAGTGACCGCCAAGCCGGGTGTTGCGTCATTGAGTACGGAAACTTCATGTACTGTGGCTCGAGCTTGCTCCGGCCCTTCTTGTCATGCCCTCTACCGCGCCTAGCCATGCGGTTTGCTTTCCGGCATAGAGCGCGAAATGACCATAACAGGCGACCGAAGCACATACCGGGCATGTGTGCCCTTGTACGGCCCTCCGTGCCGCTCTGTGACGGTTTCAATGTCCAAGCCATCGGCGCGAAGGTTATGAACATAGCCGCTCCAGCGCGGCCCCGGCGTGTCGATGGGCGTGCAGCCCTTTTCGCCAGCGTCAATGAGCTTCGAAAGAGCCCAGGCATTCCGGCCTGAATAGGTCAGGTCCAACGAGCCCAGCGCCGTTTCCGCTTTGATTTTAAGTGTCTGCATAGCTTTCATCAGAACACCTCCGGCACATTGGGAAAATGGATTGAAACGTGCGCATCGCACCTACTAGCCGACCACCCGGTTCGCGCCTGGAGGCGCTGGCTGATCAAGGTTAGGGGACGACGGGAAGCGGTTTGCCGTTCCGCCCAATCGAAAAGTGGAAGGGATGCATTTACCGCACGGCGAGGCTTTGCTAAAAGACGCATAGTCTCTAGCTCCTTTAGATACTGGGTTTTGAGATAAGTCCCCGGCGCTTACGGAATGTGTCGAAGCTGACCGTTCGCGAACCGGGGATTTTGTTTAGTACTGGACTCGTATTCCTTATATGGTCCAGCAACTCGAACCTGAGGTTTTCTCAGATCCCCTGGCCGCTCTACATCCGTGGCAGGGCGTCAAGCCAGGCTTTTAAATCCTGTTCGAGAATGACGGTCTTTTTGCCGACCTTCCGGGCAATCAAGCGACCTGCGTTGATTTCTTCGTAGGCTTTGGTCGGACCTAGGATACCGGCCTCTTTCAAAGCGCGGATTGTAAATGCCTTCATATCGTTTGTCTCCGGCCTGTGGTGCTCGTCTAGGAACGCTATCGAAGATGACCAAAAACGAAGAATGCCACTAAGATAGACCACCAAAAAAAACTTGGCAGGGTCTGTCTCAATCGCTATGCCATAGAGGTAGGTTATCGAAATCTATACTAAAATCGCCGTTTTTCAGCTTTTTATGAACACGCGTAATTGCAGTTGCGAAGTCTTCTTCGCCGTTCAAATCAGATAAATGAAGGTCCGCCCAGGCTGCTTGTAAGAAGCGAATGAAGGGACCATCTGTCCGGCTTCTACTGGGTAATTTCCCCGTGAGTGCTGCCCAAGCTTCGAACATTACCTCGACAAAGGCCAACTTTCGTGGATTACCCGGGTTCTGGTAATTCGATGCAAGCGAACTGCTCTTGACCTTGCTATAGATAGTGTATTCGCGCGCCAACGTCCTTGCGGCCATCAAGACTTTAGCATTTTCGCGAGCGCGTTCTTTTAGCACCTCGACGTCCAGTTTTTCATGCTGCGCCAGAAATTGAATCAACATGGGTTCCAGCAAATTTGTCGAAGGCTCTCCGCACCCTGTAAAATAGGAGACAAATTGGTCTAGAGATTCCTGTGCTTTCGACGCGAGCTCGCACACCCGCGTCCAATCGTGATGGAGGGGTTCGCTATCCCGTTCTGCAATTTGGGCTTTCAACACTGATACTTCTAACGCCCTGCGTCCAAAGTCGATGGCACCTCCGGAGTTATTTTGCCATCTGTTCGCTAGTGGCGCTGCGCGGCCATCCGGCAATGATTTTATGAAACCATCTAGCTCGGCATCGAACTTTTTACAGTAGATCCAATCGGGGACAATCCATTTTTCTGTTCTGCTCATTGCGCTGTTGCCAGTTGAACAATGTTTGCGTTTTCAATTGGGCTGCAGTGCCTTTCCCATGCCCCCATCAAGTCCCGCCGACGCTCCAGCGCGTCACCGCGCCGATAGGCCCGCTCTGTCGCATCCCCGACAACATGCGCCAACGCGGCTTCGGCAATTTCACGCGGAAAGCTTGTTTCCTCAGCAGCCCAATCGCGAAAGCCGCTTCTGAACCCGTGAACGGTAAATTGACCGTACCCCATGCGGCGCATTTGCATCGCCATCGCCATGCCCGAAAGCGGCCTGTCTTTTTTGTTGCCGGGAAACAAATAGCCGTCCTCCCGGCGCAATAACTCCAGCTTACCGAGAATTTCCACCATGCGCCCCGTCAAGGGCACCCGATGCTCCCGGCCCGCTTTCATGCGCTGGGCGGCAATAGTCCAAACGCCACTTTCACGGTCGATTTCAGACCATGTTGCATTGAGCGTTTCGCCGCTTCGGGTCGCGGTCAGAATGCACCACTCCAAAGCGAGTGCAGACAGGCTCTCATTGGCTCTCAGAGCGTCCATGAAGTCAGGGATGGCTTTGTAGGGCATTGCCGCGTGATGGCCGCGTGTGAGCTTCTGCCGCTTCGGCAAGAGTGCATCCAGATGGCCGCGCCACCTTGCCGGATTTTCGCCAGAGCGCAGCCCCTTTGCCTTCGCCGCGTCAAGGACGCGTTCCAATCGGCCACGCAATCGAATGGCGGTTTCGGGCTTTGTCTGCCAGATCGGTTGCAAGACCGACAAAATAGCCGCCGTGTCGATTTCATCCAAGCGCTTGCCGCGCAACGGTGCGGCATAGTCTTTTAGGGTCATGCGCCACTGCGCAATGTGTTTCTGGTTTCGAAAACCCGGCGCAAGGTCATCTATCAACGCATCGGCAAAAGACCCGAACGCCTGGTCGGCGTTCCTCGCCCTTTCGGCCTTGCGCCGTTCAATGGGGTTTATGCCCCTTGCAACGAGCGCCCGAGCCTGCCCAGCGCTTTCGCGGGCATCGGCCAAGGGAACCGCCGAAAGCTTCCCCAGCCCCATTTCCTTGCGCTTGCCGTGCCATTGGAAAATGAACAGCCAGGACTTTGCGCCCGTCGCTTTGACCGACAGATAAAGCCCATCCCCATCCGCATGGAGACCGGGCTTAGAAAGTGTCTGCACCGCTCTTGCTGAAAGCCGCTTCGCTGCACGTGCCATCGCCGTAACCCTAAAAACCCTAAAACTGTCCCTAAAAGATAGTGCGGATTTGGGCGAATTACAACGAAAGCCTGCAAACAGATATTGGCTTAATTATCTCAATTTTTGCCTATTTTAACGATGGTGGCGACTATCAAAGAATAGATGTTCGGCGGACTCTCTCTCCGCCATAACTTTATGATTATATTGAGTAAATTTTACTTACGCACTTGAGGTGATTTTACACCTTCGTGGCGCGCCTCCTTCACGAGTTCGATCTCGCTTGGCCGACAGATCGTGTCGAGCCAGGGTTCGAGCGGTCCTTACATTCGCAGGAAGTTGAATCGGCTCTGGCTGGGATCGAGATGGACTCGAGGCTGCCGAAACACCTGTGCCATGGCTCTTATCGACAGGAGCGCAAGAAGCTCCCCCGGAATGAGCCAGCAGATCATCATGAAACGCCTTGCGGCGGACATCTGACGTCACGCCTTGCAATGCCAAAGGCGGAGGAAGCGGGAGGGGCGGGCCCCTCCCGTTGTTTTCACTCGACCGACTCGATCTCGCTCAGCTGCCAGGATTTGTCGAAAAATCCGGGAAGCGGGCTGTAGAGACGCAGAAGGGTGAACCAGCCTTTTTCGGGGTCGGTCTGGATCCAGTTGCCCTCAGCGACACCGTCGGGTTTTTCGGGCGCGAAATAGACGGTGGTCGAGCCGTCCTCGGACGCAACGGCGGCCGGGGTCGGATAGCTCTGCGAACCTGCACGCGGAAATTTCTGCGGTGTTTGCAGCATCGAGCGGGTCTGGTTGTCATAGAGGGTGAAGGACCAGAAGGCGGCGGCCGGAATGTCCTTGGGCAGGGTCACCTTGTAGGTCCTGGCGCCATCGAGCGGTGCGCCGGTGGCGTCGAGGCCGTTCATCAGATATTGCGAGCCGACGCCGGGGATCCGCATGATCATGCCGGGGCTGTCCAGCGTGTAGCCATAGTAGAAGGCAGTACGGGACGCGAGCGTGCGGGCGCCCGTCGGCGGGTAGGGCTTGAACATCCCGTCCTCGTAGGCAGGCGGCGGAGTTTCGAACAGGGCACCACCCTCGAACAGCATGTTCCACCAGTTCGAGCCTTCATAATAGGCCCAGTCGGGGTGCGTGTCCTTCCAGCTCCACTGAAGCGCCCGACCGTAGCCCTGCCCCACCTGGGCGGCATCCGCCAGGATCTTCTTCATCCGCTCGTCCGGCGCGAAGTCCTTGCCGTGGACGATGCCGATCGCGGCAAGCTGTCCGGCGAGTTCCACGTCATAGCTGGTGGCAGGTTCGTTCTGGACGTTCTCGTTCACGAGCTCGAAAAAGCCTGCATCGCTGGGCGGAATGGTGTTGAAGGCCACGCCGCTGCCGTTGATGAACTTCATCTCCGGGATCTTCGGTTCGGCCCCGAGGCGGACCTTGCCTTCAAGCGCCTCGGCGATCGAGGTTCCGTAGCTGCCCGGCGCATAGGGATAGATCTTGAGATTGTCCTTCACGTTGGCGACTGCGGGTTTGGGATCCTTGCCGTCCGTGATGAAGGCGCGCAGCGCATAGAGCACCGAATTGGTCTTGGCGTGGGCGATGAAATATCCGCCCTCGGGAAGCGGACCGTCGTAATCCGGGCCGACGATCAGATATTTGCCGCCCAGGCCACGATCCGGACCGGGCTTGCCGATGTCGATCACCCACTGGAACCACATGTCGTTGAGCGTGCCGAGGCCGTCTTTGGGCTGGTCGATCACCACGGGGCCGTCCGACAGGTCGATCCACGCGACGTAATACACGGTGTCCGCATTGGCCGTCAGGAACAGGGAGGCCGAATCCATCAGCTCTTCAAAAAGGATGACATCGCCGCTTTCGGCGCCGACGCTCTGCATGCCCTTCTTGATTGCAAGCGCCGAAGCACCGCGGAAGCTGTTGTTGTAGACGTTCAGCGCGTTGCCGAAGTCAACGGTGTCGAAAATCGTGCGTGCGGATTTTGCACTTGGTACGCCGTTCTTGAACTCAAGGGTCCCGACCCTCGTGTCGACGCTGGCCGGGGCGGAGAGCGACTGGACGGTTTCTTCGCTGACATCTGCCAGGGCGGCAAAGGGAGCGGCTGCGGCAATCAGCGCCACAAGCGGGAATCTCAGAACTTTCAACGGAAGTCTCCACATAGTTAAATATGTCAATAAGGTAAAAATCTATAGTATTACCCGTGCTCGCGCCTTGGCGCACCCGGCAGTAAAACTTCCCTTACTCTACTGCCGATCCTGCAAACAGACGACTGGAAATTACAAGAAACTTGCCATCTGCCGCCAAAAAAGGTGGTAAGTCTCACAAGGGAATTCACGCCAGGAGCCACAATGTCATCCGCATTTCCTCTTTTCAGAGCCGGCGGGATCGCTCCCTTCTCGCGGTGGGCCGGCAGCAGCGGCAGGCCGATGGGCGAATTGCTCGACACCTGCGGTCTCAGCCACGTCCCTCATGAATCTCTCAATCAGCCCATCTCCCTGGTGAGCGCCATGAGGTTCGTGCGTGAGCTGCATCTGAGCGACGGCCCCGACATCGGTGTCCGTGTCGTCGGAAAGGAAAGCATCGCCGACCTTGGATATCTGGCGGAAATCCTGATGTCCGCGGACACCCTGAGACAGGCACTCCACCGGCTTACGGTCGCGATGCCGAACTACAGCACCCATGAGAACATTGCGCTGCTCCCTGCCAGGGGAGGCGGTATCTTTGTCGAGACCATGTCCATCGAGGTCGATCTCGCGACACTCCACGTTGTCCAGCAATATGTGGCGACCTTGCTCAATTCCCTGTGCCAGCTGACGGGAACGCCAGACGCCCCGTTCGAGAGCATCGAGATCACCCCTCACCCGGACCTCGGTGTGACTTATCTGGAACGCCAGTTCGGCGTCCGTCCGACCGCGAGCACACGGCGACGCCTGGCGATTTTCATTCCCGACCGGATTCTGGACCAGGCTTTCCGGCCGCGGGGCGATCGGCCGACCGGCGGAAGAACGCCCTGTGAATGGCAAGCCCTGCGCAGGGGCGGAGGCATCTCGCGCACGGTCCGCCTGTACGTTGAAAGCATGGTCGAGGACGGTGTCCCGTCGATCGAAAAGCTTGGCGATGCGTCCGGCATGAGCTTGAGAACCCTGCAGCGCAGGCTGACCGAGGACGGTACGAGCTATGCGGAGATCCTGGACGATGTCCGCAGGTGCAAGGCCTTGAACGGCCTCGGGTGCAGAGACGTCCCTATCGGCGCATTGGCCGAGGAACTTGCCTATAATGGCACACCGGCCTTCACCCGCGCCGTGCGGCGCTGGACGGGCCTTTCGCCGCGCGACTACCGCAAGCTCGCGAAGCCGGACGGCACCCGATGACCGGGAACACCCTGTTGCGGCTTCAGATGGCCACCATCAGTGCCGCGAGAACGCCGAACCAGTAGTGCATCAGGACCACCCCGGCGAGGTTCTTCTGGTAGAGATAGACATAGCCGAAGACGATGCTGGCGAAGAAGGTGATGACCACCGCGTCCACCCCGAAGGTCAGGTGGAGCGAGGCGAAGATGGTGCTGGTGAGGAAGACGGCGCGGTGTCCCCTGGTGTCGGCAAGGAACTTCTGGAACAGGCCCTGGAGCAGGCCCCTGGAGCCGATTTCCTGGATCACGGTGTGAAACAGGTATTGCACCAGGAACAGCAGGTCGACCTTGACGCCGGCATTTTGCGGAACCTGATCCCCCTTGAAGAAAACCAGGTAGATCAGCGCCGGCGCCGACAGCACCAGGCAGATCGCGAATGACTGGGCGAGCGAGCGGAACAGCCCTTCCCGGCGCAGACCAAGCTGGCCGGCCGGGATTTTCATGACCTTGATGATGATCAGGCAGGGAACCGCAAACGCCAGGATGGTCTGCCAGGAGAACCCGGGATCATAGACGTCCTTCACGTAGCGTTCGGCCACGAGATAGAACAGCGAGGTCGAAATCAGATAAAGCGCAATGGTGAAGACCAGAAAGTAGCCGAACTGGTTCTGCAGTGTTTTCGCCGCCAGTTGCTCCTGCAGGGCGGACAGCATGCCGTCACTCAGGGACCGCGCACGCTTGACCACCACGCTCGCCAGGGCCCCCTTCAGTTCACCGGAAACGGCGGCACCGTCAGGCAGCCCCTTGAGGGCGGCCACAGGGATCTCGATAAGCGTGCAGGCGGTCTGCGCGATGACGGAGGCGGCACGCGGTGCACCGTCCAGAAACGCCAGTTCCCCGAGACATTCTCCGGCGCGTACCGTGTTCAGCGGAATGTCGCCGCCCTCCGGCCCTTTCCTGGTGGCGAGAGCCTCGCCCTCGATCAGAAGAAACAGATCGGAGGTTTCGTCGCCTTCGCGCACGATGGTTTGCGTTTCGGGAATTTGAACGTATCGGGATACAGAAGCGATGCTTTCAAGCACGCTGTCGTTCAGATGCGCAAAGGCATCGTGCATCTTGAAGTGATCGATCATTTCCATGGAAGGGCTATCGGCAAACTGTCTGAAATCGAGTTCAATTGCTGTTCCTGGTATCGCGCCCGATGCGTAGCAGCAAGACGTTCATAAACTCCTACCGCTTCCCGCTTCAGGAGAACACAGCCAACCGGTTGCGTTCCTTTTGGACCACAGGCTCGCGCACAAGAAACCCCACCGGACGATAACCGGCACTCCGGCCTTGCGGCGGCTGGTTCGCGTCTTTAGAGCATTTGGGTAGGCATCAGACTTGATCAAACCTGAAACCTTCGGGATACGCATGCAAACGGGACAGAAGCGCCGAGTTCTCATCGTGAATGCCTACTTCGACCCGTGGAGATCGGCATCGCCCACACGGTTGTTCGTTCCGCGCGCAATGGCTCCCTATTATCTGGCGGGCTATTTCGACCGCGATCATGTCGAGGTCAGGGTCTGGGACGAAGTCTTTCACGGCGCGCTGCTGAACCGCCGCCTGCTGGAATGGCCGGACATGGTGGTGTTCACCGGGTTGACGGCGGCCTTCGACCGGGCGCGGCAACTGGGCGCCTATTGCCGGCATTTCAATCCGCAGGTGGTGAGCGTCATCGGCGGCCCGATCGCCCGGGCGCTGCCCGCCCTCTGCAATCAGGTGTTCGACTACACCTGCCAGGGCGACGTGGAAGAGATCGGAGCGGTCATCGAAGCCGTCTTCAGCGCGGATCATCTTGCGGACCAGACCGCGCCCCGCTTCGACCTGACAGCCCCGACCATGGGGGTCGGCTATCTCGAAACCACCAAGAACTGCAATTTTGCCTGTTCCTTCTGCTCCCTGTCCGGCGAAGGGCGCGCTTACACCGCCCACAGCGAAGCGTCGATCGACGGTCAGCTGGATGCCATGGGCAAGGCCTTCGGTGTCATGGTTCTGGACAACAACTTCTACGGCAACAACCGCAGCAGCTTCGAGTGGCGCGTCGGCAAAATCGGCGAGCGCTGGAGACAGGGGCAGTTTCGCGGCTGGGGCGCGCTGGTGACGGGCGATTTCTTCAAGCGTCCGGAAAACCTCAAGCTGATGGCGGACAACGGTTGCAAGGCGCTTTTCTCCGGTGTCGAGAATCTCGATCCGGCTGTGCTGAGAACCTTCAACAAGAAGCAGAGCCTTGCCTCCGATCCGCTGTCCCTGACCCAGGCCTGTGCGGAGCACGGCATGTTCTTCGACTACGGCGTGATTATCGATTTTGCCCAACAGACCATCGCCGAGGTGGACGATCAGGTTTCCGGCATCCTTTCGGATCCGCGCATCCCCCTGCCCGGCCTGCTGTCGCTGACCATACCGATTGCCGGGACGCCCTATTTCGACGAGGCCGCGCGGGCCGGGCGGCTGATGCCGAATGTGCTTTTGAGTGACATGGACGGGCAGAAGCTTGTCGAATGGCCGCAGGAACCGCTGGAAAAGGTCACGCCTTTCCTGCGCGACCTGTTGAAGTTCCGCGGGCGCAAGATGGCTCTCACGCGCCATGCGTTCGGGCATGCATGGCACTGGCGCAAGCATTTCGAATGGGAGCAGACGGTCCTGTCCGCCGTGCGTCCTCTGCATCGGTTCGGCGGAAATTTCGGTCTCGGCAGCCCGCGCCAGATGCGCCAGTCGTTCCGGGAACCCGCGCTGACCTACAACGCCATGACCGACCCGTTGCGATCCGCCTACCGGCCGCTTTACAGACTGCCGAGCCAATTCGCCAAGGACTTCGAACCGCTGAAGGTGACGGACGAAACCGGCGCCTTGAGCGATCAGTTCCTGGAAGCCCGATCCGGACGGGTGCCTCTGACAGGCTGATATTGGCCGATTACGTTTGACCGGGTGAGATAGGGCGGCGGTTTTCGCTGGCCCGGCGTCAGGCGCGCCCGTGCGCCGCTTCCGCTGCTACCGCTGCTTCCATGTTGGCAACGAATTGATCGGTGCAGACGGCCCAGCTCTGCCCGAGTGCCGCTTTCCGGCAGACATCTCGCGGTATCTTCAGGGCCGCAAGCGCAGCTTCGCGCAAATCGTCGGACAGGACGCCCGCGCCTCTGTCGCCGATCACGTCGAGCGGCCCCATGACCGGATAGGCGGCCACAGGCGTGCCGCAGGCCAGCGCTTCCAGCAGCACCAGTCCGAAGGTGTCCGTCTTTGAGGGAAAGACGAAGACGTCGGCGCTTGCATAGTGCCGGGCGAGATCCTCTCCGGATTTCGCGCCGGTGAAATGGACCTCCGGATAGCTGCGGCGCAGGCTTTCCAGTTGCGGACCGTCGCCCACGACGACCTTGGAGCCGGGCAGGTCAAGATCGAGGAAGGCCCCGATGTTCTTCTCGACGGCGACACGGCCGACATTCATGAAAACCGGCCGGGGAAGCGCCACCGGCAGGACGGAGCCTTCATCGGGTCTGAACAGGCTGGTATCGACGCCGCGCGACCAGCGCATCAGGTTCCGGAATTTGCGCTCGCGCAGATTTTCTTTCAGCAGCGACGTGGCGACCATGCACCCGGACCCGGAATTGTGGAAGCGGCGGAACCAGGCATAGAAGGGCGCTGTCGGCAACGGCAAGCGGGCCGCCACATATTCAGGAAAACGGGTGTGGTAGCTGGTTGTGAAGGTGCGGCTTTCCTTTTTGGCGGCCGCAGCGGCGAGCAGCCCGAGAGGACCTTCCGTCGCTATATGCACATGGTCGCAATCGTAGTCCCGGATAAGCCTGCGCACGGTGCGACCGGTCGTCAGGGAGAGCCGGATATCGGGATAGGTCGGGCAGGGAACCGTCCTGAACTCCCGAGGTGTCATGAACTCCACGCGCAGACCGCGGTTCCGCAGCTCATCGGCCGTATATTCAAGCGTCCGGACGACACCGTTGATTTGCGGATACCAGGCATCCGTCACGAAGAGCACGGATTTCATGCGGCAATTACAGGCTCTCTGTCATGGTCCGCCCTTGGCGTGGTCTGTTCGGCCCCGGACCATCTGACGATCTCCATCGTGCCGTCAAACCGTTCGCCGATGGCGGTGCAGCTTTCCACCCAGTCCCCCGTGTTGAGATAGTGCAGGCCATTCATGTCGCGACTGGTGGCGTGATGGATATGACCGCAGATGACGCCATCAAGTTTCCGTTGCCTGATGTCGCTGGCGACGGTGTTTTCGAACTGCCCGATGATATTGACGAACTGCTTGACGTGCCGTTTTGCAAAAGCCCCGAGCGACCAGTAGTTCAGCCCCAGCTTGCGCCGGGCGATGTTGAGCCAGGTGTTCATCGCCAGAGCCGTGACGTAAAAGCGGTCGCCCAGATAGGCCAGCCATTTTGCCTTCTGGATAACCACGTCATACTGGTCCCCATGGATGACCAGATAGCGGCGGCCGTCCGCCGTGACGTGTTCGATATCGTCGGCGAACTCCACACAGCCAAAACGGACCCTGCATGATTTCCTGAGAAATTCATCGTGGTTGCCGGGCAGATAGACAATGGTCGTGCCGTGATGGCCACGCTCCAGCAGAAGGTTCATGACCGCCTGGTGAGAGGCCGGCCAGTATCTCTTCTTCCTGAGCCGCCAGCCGTCGATGATGTCGCCGACAAGATAGATCGTCTCGGCCTGGTGATGTCCCAAAAAGTCAAGAAGCAGCTCGGCCTGACACCCGCGCGTGCCCAAATGAATATCGGAAATAAAAAGCGTCCGAAACGTCCTGATCTGAACGTCCTTGGAAAAATCCTGCTCGTAAATGGCTGAGGCTCCTGAATGGAATGGCTGCAGCGAGTATTGTTCCAACACCCTGTGCACGCAAGACCTCGGCGGAACATCGCCAGGACAGGCACTAAAGGTGGCAAGTCACCGTCACCGGGAAACGGAACCACCATGAGAAAGCCGAGTGCGCGGCCGGCGGAGGTTCTGCGTTTCCTTGCGACGGGTCCTTCGTGCTCCGGCGCTATGACTGACCGAAGAGAGATCCAGCCGCGTTGAAAACTCAGTTGTCGCCGAAATACTGCGTGCGAAGATCGTCGATCACGCCATTTTCATGAGCCCCCACGACCTCTATCGTCATCTCCCGTCTGAGGGGGCTGCCATGGGGAAGACCGAAGCCGTATTTCTCCGGTTGAAAAATCGGACCGACCACCTTGAGCTCTGCCTGAGGATTCCTGTGCAGGTAATACTCCAGGACAGGGGCATCACCGATGATGGCTTCCACCCAGCCGTTTTCCAGGGCTTCAACGGACGCCTTGATGTTGCGGGTGGAAATCGAGTTGATGATCGAATCGTGCGCGAATTCTTCCGCGCTGCTGCCCTCGGCGACAGCAACCGTTCTCCCGGCAAGATCGGAGACGCCGTTGATGGTTCCGGTCAGCGACAGACTTGTCATGACACTCGTGACCGAAGAGGTGACGTAGGCCATCACAGCTATCCCGCAAATGAGCCACAGCGCCTGCCAGATGCGGCCAACCCAGCCGAACAGGTTCTTCCGTGACGGGGCCTTTCCCGAGGTGACGACCGACATGACCGAATAAAAGCTTTCGGCAACGCCATCGGTCCATTTCTGCGGAAACCCCTTGTCGAATTTCCGGTCGAAAAGGGTCATGCCCAGGGTCGAGACAACGATGATGAACGCGAGCCAGGCATAAGGCTTGAGATAACCCGCATCCCTGAGGCCTTCGATCAGCCCCGAAAAGCCGACATGAGGTGTCTCGCTAACCATGACGCGCAAGCCTGCGTCGAACCAGGGCTGGGTAAAGTCAAAACGGCCCGCGCGCTTCTCGGTGATGGTCAGATTGGTGACGGCAAGGTCGATCTGCTCAGACGCAACCGCGTCGACCAGTTGCGTGACCGTATCGAAGGACTTGTAATCGTATTCGACTCCGATCTCGCCGGCGATGAATTCCCAGAGGTCAACCGCCATGCCCGAAATATCGTCCCCGTCCACCATGACGAAGGGAGGGCTTTCATAAATGCCGACCAGCAGTTTCGGATTTTCTTCCGTAGTGTCCTGTGCTGCCGATATTGACGAAAAACAGACGAGCGCAAGAAACGCAGCGAGAATTCGCAACATGGCATTCACCTGGACTGTAGCGTGTTTCGGGGAGAAACTGTCGAATCTGGATCTGAGCATATGAGCAATATCAATGAGTTGGATAAAATCAGGGAAGAGAGGACAAGGGAAGGTGGTTCCTGACGCATGGTGTCCGTTCAGTATTTAACGTCGGGTTAAATATCGAAACCCTGCGGAAACAGCGCCTGGGAAGGTCTGAATATCTTAGCTCGCTGACTGTCGAAATTGTCTGGCGGCGTGCCGTGCCCGCAGGGGAACGCTCCCTTCCTGTCAGTGAACTTCCCGCCAACCGCCGGTCGGCAGATTGCCCACCCGGTCACCGGTTCATGATTTCGCCGGTCGATAGCCATGGCAAGGATATCTTGAAGCCGCTCCGGACGTCATGCCGTTTCTTCGGCCGGCTCACCGTTGAAAGCGGGGAAGGATCTCGGTGCCGGCCAGGGAAGGAAAAGGTCGTGCCCTGCCAGGGTCGCACCGACCGCCTGCATCCTGCCGCCCCTGGCAAGGGAGCCGAGAAGGACCGGCGCGAAGCCGAGGTCTTCGAAAAGGTCGGCGACGTCCGACGCGGCCGAACGGTCGTTGCCGGAAATGAACATTGCTCTGCGGAGATCCCCGATCACCGGGTCCTTCCTGAAATTCTCCATGAACATCGCATTCATCGCCTTGACCACACGCGCGCCCGGTGCAAGCCGCGCGATCATTTCGCTGGAACTGTCCTGGCCGAAATCCTCTGCGCCACCCTCCGTCAGCGCATTGGTCGCATCGATCAGGATCTGACCATGCCATGCGGGAAGACTGTTCAAGGTGTCCTCAACATTTGCCCAGGGAACCGCGAGCAGCACGATTTCCTGGCGGGCCGCCTCTTCAAGAGTGGCCGCGTGGGCTTGCGGGCCGAATTCCCCGACCAGACCAGTCAGAGTCTCCGGACCACGCCGGTTGCTGAAGACGATTTCATGGCCGGCGGCCATGGCCTTGAGCGCAAAGGACTGTGCAACGAGGCCAGCTCCGAGTGTCCCTATTTTCATGTCACCCTCCGAAACGCTTCGATCGGTTCTGATGGGGAACAATGTCGTCGCAGGTAACCTTTCTTCAAGTACTGACTTTTTGGTAACCGGAGAGAAAATCGCAAGGCCGCCGCGCACGGGCGGCATAGGCTGCCGCCATTGAAGGAGCGTTCAACGCTCGCTGAAAATATCCCGACTTCAGATAACAGGATAAGCGAAAACATCCGGAGACGGCATCATGGACCCAACCGGAAAAACAGGTCTGCGGCAGGATGCGAAGGAACACCCTTCCAGGAAATCACTCTACCCCACACTCTCCTTCTCCCGCTCAGCGAGTGCGGCGGCGATCGTTGCGGCGTTTTTCTCGCCCCAGACGCACAGGGATGTCAGTGTATCGGCCAGGCTGCAGCCGAGTGGGGTCAGGGTGTAGTCGACCCGGGGCGGGACTTCCCCGTAGTCGGTGCGCAGAATTATTCCGTGCGCTTCGAGTTCCTTGAGCTGCTGGATCAGCACCTTGTCGCTGACGCCGCGCACGGAGCGCCGGAGTTCGCCGTAGCGCATGGGTCCCTTGCGGAGAAAATAGAGAACCAGCGGCTTCCACTTGCCGCCGATCACGCGCAAGGCTGCGTCGAGGCCACAGATAAACGGAAAGGATTTTTCAGGTTCGGTGCTCATTCTGCCTACTTACCAAAAGGTGCATACTTGTGGAAAGGAAATCACATCTTAGCTTCAGTTTGACCCCAAACAAAGGAGAGTTCCAATGGGCAAACTGGAAGGAAAAACAGCAGTCATCACCGGCGGTGCCAGCGGTATCGGCCTGGAAATGGCAAGGCGCTTTATCGCAGACGGCGCGCAGGTCTACATCTTCGGCCGCCGTCAGGACGCCCTTGACGCGGCCCTGAAAGAGCTGGGCGCAAATGCACGGGCCGTTCAGGGCGACACGACCAGACTTGAAGATCTCGACCGTCTGTTTGCGACGGTGAAAACCGACAAGGGCAGCATAGACGTTCTGGTCGCCAATGCGGGCATCGGCGAATTCGCCGCCCTGGGTGACATCACGCCGGAGCATTTTGACAGGACCTTCGACATCAACGTCAAGGGCACGCTGTTCACCGTTAAAAAGGCGCTGCCGCTTCTCAATCGCGGTGCATCGATCATCCTGACCGGATCGACCGTCGGCGTGACGGGAACCGCCGCCATGAGCATCTACAGCGCCTCGAAGGCAGCCGTCCGCAACTTCGCCCGCAGTTGGTCCCTGGACCTGAAGGGGACGGGTATCCGCGTGAACGTGCTTTCTCCCGGCGCAACGGAGACGCAAGGCGTCAAGGACCTGTTCGACCAGACCGGAGCGACGGACCAGATTGTCGCCAACTTCAACGAGCAGACACCGCTCGGCAGGATGGGCAATCCGTCGGAGACGGCAGCCGTCGCGGCCTTCCTGGCGTCCGACGACAGCAGCTACATGACCGGCAGCGAGATCTTCGTCGACGGCGGCTACGCACAGGTCTGATCCTCCGCCCGACCTGCAACACCTTCACAACCAACGGAACACGGCCGGGCCACGCAAGTTGCCCGGCCGTTCCGTTTGCAGGACGGCCTAAGACCAGAAGTCCGCCTGAAGCTGCGCGGCCTCGTCCTCCAGAAGCGGGCCGACCACCTCGACCTGCCTCTGGCCCGCGGCGAACACCGTGCGGCAGGGAAGGTCCAGCGTCGGGTTTTCGTCGTGATCGCCGGTCTGTTCCTTCAGCGATTTTTCCGTCTGACCAAAGACGACACGGCCGATGCCGGACCAGTAGACAGCACCCGAGCACATGGCACAGGGCTCGGCCGAGGTGTACATGGTGCAGCCGGCGAGAAAATCCGGCCGCCATTGCTTGCTGGCGCGGGTGGCGAGCAGGCGTTCGGCATGGGCTGTCATGTCCTGTCCCTCGGCGGTATAGCCGTTGCCCTGCTCCATCAGGATCTCTCCGTCCGGTCCGGCCAGAAGGCAGCCGAACGGATGGTCGCCGGTTTCCCTGGCACTGGCGGCAATCTCGAATGCCCTGCGCAGCAGCGCGATGTCCCTGTCTTCCCGTGTAACGTTCACGCCTGTCTCCCGTATGCTTTGCGGCAGAGGGGATCATGCCCGTTTTCGCCTTGCAAGTGCGCCGGAACGTTCAGTCTTGCTGGACAGAATTTGATCAATCGTCTGGCGAAAATTGAGGCATTCGCGGAAATATTAAGCGAAGCCACCGCAATCAATTGCAATCACCTTGCGGTCTTCTTGACAAGAACACTGCCTTGATCTTCCGTGGAGGCGAGTAGAAGCGGTAGAGCCTTCGGCTTTGACATTGCTCATCTTTGTTGGTTGGCCGATGCAGCCTTGGGGGACCATTCCGAGCCTGCCTTGCGAACAATGGGATGACAATGGCGAACGGTCGGAAATCACGCTCCCGCGTCTTGCCCCTTTTCCAGATAAACAACAGTGAAAGGATGTGCTGATGCGCATGTTTGACGGGAAAATCTTGTGCGTTGCCCTGACTTCGGTCGCTGCAGCGGTCACGGCTTCGGGAACCGCCTCGGCGGCGGACCTGGTGACCTATCAGCTCGACTGGCTGCCGGGCGGCGACAAGGCACCGATCTATGTCTGCGTTCAGGAAGGCTTCTGCCAGGAAGCAGGCCTGGAGATCAAGATCGAGCCGGGCCGCGGTTCGTCGGAAGCCATCACCAAGCTGGCGACCGGCACGTCCGATATCGGCTCTGCCGGGCTGGGTGCGCTGATGGCCGCAAGAGCAACTGAAGGCGTTCCGGCGACCGCAGTCATGTCCATCTTCAACATGGGTCCGCACGCTTTCTACACGACGGCCGACACGGGGATCACATCCATCAAGGACGTCAAGGGCAAGAAGATCGCCACTTCCCCCTTCACCTCCTCCAACGTTTTCCTGCCGCTGGTGCTCGCCGACAACGGGATTTCGGAAGACGACATCACCCTGACCAAATCCGATCCGGGCGCGCTCGGCCCGCTGCTGATGACCGGCCAGTCCGACGCCATCATCGCCTGGCTGACGGATGTGTCCCGTTACACCGGTCAGGCCAAGGAAGCCGGCAAGGAAATTGTCATCCTTCCCTGGGCCGATGCGGGTCTGGAGCTTTATTCCGCAGCGCTCGTTGCCAGCGACACTTTTCTGAGCGAGCGTCCGGAGGTGGCGAAACGTTTCGTCGCCGCATTCAAGAAGTCTCTCGAATTCGCCTATGAAAACCCGGACAAGGCGGCAGCCGCCGTTGCGGCGATGGTGCCGGAGCTTTCGGCGGAAGACGTCAAGGGCTCCTGGCTCGACGCCTCCAAGCTGGCCTTCAACGAAGTGACCGAAACCTACGGCCTCGGCGCGCTGGATGCGGACCGTCTGCAGGCCACATGGGAGCGGGTTGCCGCATCCCAGGACCTCGATCCGGCTTCGCTGCAGCCTGAGGACGTTGTCGACCGGTCCTTCATGCCGGCGTCGGAGTGACGCCCCGTGGCGCTTGCAGGTAACGCGATCAACTTCTCCGGTGTCGGTCAGACTTTTCTGACCGGCACCGGCTCCCTGACAGCCCTGGACGGGGTCTCCGTCACCATTGCCCAGCATGAGTTCGTCGCCGTGCTCGGCCCGTCGGGATGCGGCAAGTCAACCTTGCTGCGGCTGACCGCGGGTCTGATGAAACCCTCTACAGGCAGCGTGAGCGTCTTCGGCCTTTCGGTGACGCAGCCGCGCGACGATGTCGGCATCGTCTTCCAGAAGCCCACACTGCTGCCCTGGGCGAATGTGGAGGACAACGTGGTGTTTCCCGCCAGGCACAAGCTGGGCCGGGTCACCCCCGAGGACCGCGCGCAGGCACAGGCGATCATCGAAACGGTCGGACTGGCCGGGTTTGAAAAGCGCCTGCCATCCGAACTTTCCGGCGGCATGCAGCAACGGGTGGGGATTGCCCGAGCGCTGTTCCTCAACCCGGACATCCTGCTGATGGACGAGCCGTTTTCCGCACTGGACGCCCTGACTCGCGACATGATGGGTTTCGAGCTTCTGCGCCTGTGGCAGGCCAGCCCCAAGACGGTGCTGTTCATCACTCATTCCATTCCCGAAGCCGCCCTTCTGGCGGACCGTGTGCTGGTGCTCAGCGAGCGCCCCGGACGAGTGATCGCCGACCTGCCTGTGCCGACATCGCGTCCCCGGGACGAGACCTCGCTCGGGACACCGGAGATGCAGGACTATGCGGCACATCTGCGTTCGCTCCTGATCCGAAAGGAAGCTGCCTGATGACGGTCGCAGACACGCCGGACACGTCCAGCGCAAAGACACCCAAGCCGGCGACGGCAGCGCCGTCCGCAAAGACCGTTCCCCTGAAGGAGCGTCTGTTGCGCACGCCGGTGGCGCTGCCGCTGATGACTTTCCTGCTGCTGCTGATTCTATGGGAGGCAGGCACCCGGATCTTTGCGGTGCCGTCCTACATCCTGCCGTCTCCCTCCCGCATCCTGTTCGGCTTCGAAGCGGTGCCGGCGGGGCGCTGGGTGGAACATATCTGGGCGACGCTGCGCGTGGCGCTGCTGGGCTATCTGGTCTCCTTCGTCGTCTCCCTGCCGATCGCGGTGGGACTGGCGAAGTCCCGGCTGTTGTCGGGCGCGCTCTATCCGCTGCTTGTGGTGATCCAGTCCGTGCCGGTGGTTGCCGTTGCGCCGATCATCATCGTGGTGCTCGGCACGGGCGATGCGCCGCGGGTGGTCATCACCTTCATGATCTCTTTCTTTCCGCTGGTGGTCTCCATGACCACGGGGCTTGCGGCGACACCGCCGGAGCTGATCGAACTGTCGCGCTCGCTGCGCGCACCGTCCTTCCGGGAGATCACCCAGATCCGGCTGCCCTATGCGACCCCCTACATCTTTTCCGGCATGAAGATCTCGATCACGCTGGCGGTCATCGGTGCGGTGGTGTCGGAATTCGTGGCAGCGGAAAAAGGCATCGGCTATTTCATCCAGTTCTCGACTTCCATGTTCAAGCTGCCGCAGGCCTGGGCCGGTCTGGTAATCCTGGTTGCGATGTCGCTCCTGCTGTTTCAGATCGTCAGCCAGACCCAGCGGATCTTCTTCCCGTGGTCTCTGCCGAAAGGGCAGAAATGACGTCCTTCCTGATTACCGGCATCGATTACGGACTTACCGGCAACCGGGAGGGAGAGCGTTTCAGCGGCACGCTGCGGGTGCGCGACGGCATGATCAGCGAAATGGGTGCGCTTCTGCCGCACCCCGGCGAAGAGACCGTCGATGCCGGTGGCTGCGTGGTGACGCCGGGGCTGGTGAACAGCCATCATCATCTCTTCCAGTCGATCCTCAAGGCTGTGCCCGAAGGGCTGAACGTCCCGCTCGACGACTGGCTGATGCATGTGCCTTACAGTTACTGGCCGCTGATCGACGAGGAAGCCCTGAGAGTTGCCGCCCGGATCGGACTGGCCGAGCTTCTGCTCACCGGCGCGACGACGGTCTGCGATCATCACTATGTCTTCTCCGACCGTTACGAGTACGACCCCGCCGACATCCTGTTCGAGGAAGCGGGCGCCCTCGGTCTCCGTTTCGTGCTGGCCCGCGGCGGCGGCACGAAGGGACGTTCCTTTGCGGATCCGGCCCTGCCCCCGGCGCCGACCGAAACACTGGACGCATTTCTGGCCTCCATCGAGCGGACCGCCGACCGCTGGCATGACCCCTCCCCCGGCTCCCTGCGCCGGGTCGCGGTGGCGCCGACGACCCCTACCTTTAACGTCGAGCCCGGCGAGCTGAAGGGCATTGCCGGTTTCGCCCGTGCCAAGGGCCTGCGGCTGCATTCGCATCTTTCCGAAAACCGCGCCTATGTGAATTTCACGCTTCGCAGCTACGGCAAGCGGCCGGTGCACTGGCTGGCCGAGCAGGACTGGCTCGGGCCGGACGTCTGGTTCGCTCATCTGGTTGAATGCGATCCGGCCGAAGTCGCCCTGCTTGCGGAAACCGGTACCGGCATGGCCCATTGCCCGCAGGCCAATGCGCGGCTCGGCTCCGGCATCGCGCCCGCCGACGCGCTGCATGACGCGGGCGGGATTGTTTCCCTTGCGGTCGACGGGGCCGGAGCCAACGAGGCGGCGGATATGGGTGCGGCACTCTACAGCGCCTTCACGCTTCACCGGGCCGCCAAGGGCGTTCACGCCGCCCGCGCGGAAACGCTGCTGAACTGGGCAACGGACGGCGGCGCCAGAATGCTCGGCTTCGACAACTTCGGAATTCTGGCGCCCGGCATGGCCGCAGACATCACCCTGTTCGACTTGAATGCGCCGCGTAATCTGGGTCTGCACGACCCGGCGCTGGCGCCGGTTCTGACCGGGGCCGCAACCGTGAAGCACAGTTTCGTCGGCGGCCGGCAGGTCGTGAAGGACGGGCGGATACCCGGTCTCGATCTTGCGGCGCTTGCCGAAGATGCCGGCCGGATCACACGGGGCATCATCGAACGAAGAAAGGAGATAACGGCGTCCACCGGGGCCCGCGCCGCCCATGCCTGATGGGCCCGAAAGACTGGCCTGAATTGCCGGTGAAACCGGTATGTGGAGTATAAGCTGGCAGTGCCGCCGCGGCACGGGTCATTGCTCCGGGAACCCTTTTTTGAGGAGAACGGAAACATGAGCACCTCTACATCATACGGCCTTGCCGAACTGGAGAAGGAAAAGAACTTCGGCGGCGAAGGCGAGCTCGTCGATCGCGACATCCCGCGGATCGACATGTCGGACTATTTCTCACGCAAGGCGGAGATCACCGAGGAGTTGTGGGAGGCAGCTACCGGGATCGGCTTCTTCCAGCTCACCAATCATGGCATTCCCCAGGAGTTGATCGACGAGGCCTTTCGCCTCTCGGCCGATTTTTTCAGCCTGCCCGCGGAGACGAAGGAACAATTCCCGCTCAAGCCCGGCTCGAATGCCGGATGGGAATTCAAGGCGCAGGTGCGCCCGTCCACCGGCACGGCGGACCAGAAGGAAAGCTACCAGATCACCCTGCCGCGCATGACCGGTCTGTGGCCGTCCGGGGAGGAAGTCACGGGTTTCAAGGCGACCATGCTGGCCTTCGAGCGCCACAACTGGGCGCTGGCGATGAAAGTTCTCTCCTGCTTTGCGGACAAGCTGGACTTCCCGCCGGATTTCTTCACCGATGGCCATAATCCGCTGACGCCGGAATATCAGTCCACCCTGCGGCTGATCCACTATCTGGGCATGGAGGACGCCAAGCCAGAGGACTTCAAGTTCTGGCGCGCCGGAGCTCACACGGACTTCGACTGTCTCACGCTGCTGCACCAGAAGGCGGGGCAAGGCGGATTGCAGCTCTGCCCGGGCAAGGACAGCCAGGGCCGCGCGATCGCCTGGACCGACGTGCCGCCGCTGGAAGGAGTGATCACCTGCAATATCGGCGACATGCTGATGCGCTGGTCCGACGACAAGCTGCTGTCCAACCTGCACCGGGTGCGCATGCCCAAGCCGGAGGAATATCTCGGCCCGCGCTATTCCATGGCGTTTTTCGCCCAGGCCAACATGGATACGGTGCTTGCCGGTCCGGAGGGCAAATACGAACCGATGACGGCGCATGACTACATCCAGATGCGCCTTGGGGCGAATTTCGGCAAGAAATAAAGCCCAGCGCATATCGACCGGTCCGGCGGGGTATCAAACCTCGCCGGACCTGACTACCTCTCCTCAGAGGCCGTAGACCCTGACGGCATTGTCATGCAGAACGCATTTTATCTCTGCCTCGCTCAGGCCGGCGAGAAGCCGATCCGTTGCCGCGACCCAGTCCGCATAGCTGGCCGCAAGAGTGCAGACTGGCCAGTCGCTGCCCCAGATCAGTCGGTCCGGGCCGAAGGTGGCAAGGAGATGGTCCACATAGGGTTTGAGGTCTTCCACCTTCCAGTTTTCTGCAGCTTCGGTGACGAGACCTGAAAGCTTGCAACAGGCCTGCGTCTGGCCGGCAAGCGCGCTCATGTGCTCCGCCCAGACATCGAACTCTCCGGAGCGTATATCCGGTTTCGAACCGTGGTCGATAACGGTTTTCAGACCGGGGTGCCTGTCCAGCAGCACTCGCAGGTGCGGCAGGTGACCCGGCAGGGTCAGCGCGTCGAAGGTCAGATCATGCCGCTCCATGGCCTCGAAGGCCGGCGTCAATCGCGAGCCCAGCATCCAGCTGACATCGGCAATGTCCTGGATCATCGGGCGCAGGCCGACGAGGCCGGACCGATCCGCCAGCGCGGTGATCTGACCTGCTGCGTCAGCCGCCTCGAAATCCACCCAGCCGACGACACCCCTGATGAAGGGATTGTTCTCAGCCAGCGAGAGCATGAAGGCGGTCTCGGCCGGTGTAGGCGCAGCCTGGACGAGGATGGTCCCCGCTACGCCATGCGCCTCAAGAAACGGCTCGTAGTCGGCGGGCAGGAAATCCCTGTAGATCGGCCCTAGATCAGGTGTCAGCCAGCCGTAATCGCCGCGCCCGATCTGCCAGAAATGCTGGTGGGCGTCGATGCGGGTCCGGGCGGCTGTCATGAACCGATCACGCCCTTTTTCAGAAGGATGTTGCCATAGAGACGGGTTTCACCGGTCTGGAGGATGACAAAGGCGTCCCGGGAGCGCTGATAGAAGGCATTGCGCTCCAGGCCGCCGATCTTCACGGGATTGTCCGCCAGTTTATCGACCAGCTTCTGGAATTCGGCGACCACCGGCGGGACCTCGGACGGATTGCCGACCACCTGCATCGTCAGTGCCGGATCGGGCACGAAGGTGTCGAGCGGCAGGACCTGAAGGACTGCTTCCAGCGCCGCCGTCGCCGAAACACCGTCGAGGCGGACGACGCGCTGGCCGTTGCTGTGCGCGGGAAAGTTCGCGTCGGCGATGACGATATCGTTGCCGTGCCCCATGGCCGCAAGGGCATGCAGCAGGTCGGGTGAAAGAAGAGGGTTCAGGCCGCGTAGCATGTGCGTTCCTCCGGCATGGGAGCGTCCTCGCGGACGAGGCCGCCGGACTTCAGGTCCGACCAGAAACCGGCCGGGATGGATGTCTTCAAGACCGCCAGATTGGCTTCGACCTGGGCCGCGTCGACCGCGCCCGGAATGACCGTCTTCACGCAGGGATGACCGAGCACGAATTGCAGGGCCGCAGCGACAAGCGGGATGGAGTGGGCCGCACAGACCTCCTCGATCCTGCGCACCCGTTCCAGGATGTCAGGCGGCGCGTCTGCGTAGTTGTATTTCGCACCGGGCACTGCGCCGGTGGCCAGAATGCCGGAATTATACGGCCCGCCCAGGATGATGCCGACGTCGCGAGCCTCACAGAGCGGCAGGAAGCTTTCCAGCGCTTCCTGTTCGAGCAGCGTGTAGCGGCCCGCGAGAAGGAAACAGTCGAAATCGGCCAGGCCGAGCAGTTTCTCGCACACCTGCCATTCGTTGACGCCGGCGCCGATGGCGCCAATCTCGCCCGCCTCTCTCAGCTCACTCAGGGCGCGGTAACCGCCGAGATCAAAGAGTTCGCGGACACGGGCATCGCTTGCTTCCTGGGAGCCCTGGGAAAAGGCGCAGACGTCGTGAACGAAGAGAATGTCGGCGTTCCTGATCTGCAGCCGGGCCTTGCTGGCCTCATAGCTGCGCATGACGCCGTCATAGCTGTAGTCGAAGACGATCCGCTTCTGGGGCACATCGACAAAGGCTTCCGGGGTCACCTCCTCCGGTTCGCAGTCGAGCAGCAGGCGGCCGATCTTGGTGGAGAGGCGGATGTTCTCCCTGCCGAAGCGCTTTATGGCCTGCGCGAAGCGTTCCTCCGACCGGCCGAGACCGTATTGCGGCGCGGTGTCGAAATAGCGGATACCGTTGTCATAGGCCGCCTGCAACGCGGCCTGGGCATCGGCCTCGGAAACCTTCCGGTAGAGATTGCCGAGCGGCGCGCCGCCGAAACCCATTTCCGTCAGCTCTATCTTTTCAGCTGTCCGGTTGTTCAACAAATGCGTTGGAAGACCGTTCATTGCATTTCCTCATTCATGGCTGCGTCTCCACTTCGTCCACACGGCCTAGTCGAACAGGTCCGGCCGGCTTTCGATGAGCGGTTCGAGGCGGGTGACGAGCCGGCTCAGATGTTTCTGCATCGCCTGCCGTGCCTTTTCGGGATCCCGGTCGCGGATCGCGTCGATGATGACCTTGTGCTCTTCGTAGGCTTCCTGCGCGCGGCCGCGCATCGGCAGCAGCAGTTGCCGGGCGCGGTTCACCTGGACCCAGCCGGCCGCGGCAAGCGTGTTCAGTTTCGGGTAGCCCGTGAAGGAGAAGATGAGTTCGTGCATGCGCTCATCCTCCCGGTAGAAGCCGGCCTCGTCGAAATCCTCAAGGCACAGCGCCTGGAGCCGGAGATTGCGGGTCAGTTCGGAAAGCTGTTCCTCGGTGCGCTCCGCCGCGACCTTCGCCACGGCTGCCAGCTCGATTGCTTCGCGCAGGAACGCCCCTTCGTGGATTTCCGACATGGAGAATTTGGTGACACGCGACCCCGACTGGGGAACGACTTCCACCAGCCCCTCGCCCGCCAGCCTGGTGATGGCTTCGGTCACCGGTGAGCGGGAAACCCCGAGCTGTTCGCAGATGAGCTGTTTTTTCAGGTTGGTGCCCGGCGGCAGATCCATGGCGAGAATGGCTGTACGCAGCGCCTCGTAGACACGCTGTGCAAGGGAGCCCGTCAGCTTGCCGATGTCCGGCAAGGCGATTTCGTCAGGATCTTGTTCGTTCGGCAGCGACATGACTATCTCAATTGGAATGCTAACATGTTAGTTGACACAGTTACCCTGTCAAGCTAATCCTGAAGACGAGGTAGGCCTGAGCAACAGGCTGAACAGGGAGAGCCGACGTGTTGCAGACTTACGCCAATTCGATCCTTCTCAACCCCGGCGACAACGTGGTCGTCGCGCTTCAGGATATCGAGGCGGGGGCGAACGCGGCCTTCGTGGACACACCGCTTCCCGGACAGGTTCTGCGCGGCCACAAGATTGCGCGCCTGCCGATTGCCGCCGGAGAGAACGTCATTCGCTACGGCCAGATCATCGGCCAGGCGAAAGCCGACATTAAGCCGGGCGAACATGTGCATGTTCATAATCTCGGCATGGGCGACCACAGCCAGGACTATCAACATGGCGAGGCCTGTATCCCGCTGGACCCGATCGCTGAAGAGCGGACATTTCTCGGCTACCGGCGCCCGACCGGCAAGGCCGGCACCCGCAACTATATCGGCATTCTCACTTCGGTGAACTGTTCTGGCTCGGTTGCCAGGTTCATTGCGGAAGCGGCGGAAAAATCCGGCTTGCTGAAGGACTATCCCAATGTCGACGGCATCGTTCCGATCGTGCATGGCACCGGCTGCGGCATGTCCGGCAAGGACGAAGGCTACGCGACCCTCTTCCGCACGCTGTCCGGCTATGCCCAGCACCCCAATTTTGCCGCCATCCTGCTGATCGGCCTCGGCTGCGAAGTGATGCAGGTCGCCGACCTGATCGGCGAACGCAAGATGCGCCCGGGCGGCGATCTCAGATACATGACCATCCAGCAGACAGGCGGCACCCGCAAGACCATCGAAGCGGGCCTTGCGGAACTGAAGGATCTGGCGGAGATCGCCAACAAGGCCGAACGCACGCCGGTTCCGATCTCCGAGATCACCGTCGGCATGCAGTGCGGCGGCTCGGACGGTTATTCCGGCATCACCGCCAATCCGGCCCTCGGCATGGCGTCCGATCTTCTGGTCCGCCACGGCGGCACGACCATCCTTTCCGAAACCTCGGAAATCTATGGCGCAGAACACCTGCTCACCCGCAGGGCGGTTTCCGTCGATGTGGGCAAGAAACTCATCGAGCGGGTCCGCTGGTGGGAGGATTACACCGCCCGCAACGGCGGCGAGATGGACAACAACCCCTCTCCCGGCAACAAGCGAGGCGGGCTGACGACAATCCTGGAAAAATCCCTCGGCGCGGCGGCCAAGGGCGGGTCGGCTCCGCTGGTGGACGTCTACAAGTTCGGCGAGCCTGTCGACAAGAAGGGCTTTGTCTTCATGGACAGTCCAGGCTTCGACCCCTGCTCCGTCACCGGTCAGATCGCCTCCGGTGCCAACATCATCGTGTTCACCACCGGACGCGGTTCGGTCTCCGGCTACATGCCGACGCCCTGCATCAAGCTGGCCACCAACAGCGAGATGTACGGCCGCATGTCGGAAGACATGGACATCAACTGCGGCGATGTGATCACCGAGAACATCAGCCTGGAGAACAAGGGCCGGGAGATCTTCGAAAAGATCATCAGCGTTGCCTCCGGGGAGCATTCCAAGAGTGAACAACTGGGCTTCGGCGGAGTCGAGTTCGTTCCCTGGCAAATCGGCGCCGTGATGTAACACGCCGCAAAAAACAGAACATACCCGCTCAGGGTTTCGGGAGGATTTCAGTGCGCTTGAAGGATAAAACAATATTGGTCTCGGCAGCCGGCCAGGGGATCGGCCGTGCCAGTGCGATCGCCTGCGCGAAGGAAGGCGCCAAGGTCATTGCCGTCGATATCAACGAAGCAACCCTTGCCTCCCTGCCGCAGGAATGTCCCGGCATCGAGATCCACAAGCTGGATGTGCGCGATCGCGGCCAGATCATCGCTCTCGCGGACCAGCTGCCGCAGCTCGACGGTCTGTTCAACTGCGCGGGCTTTGTTCATCACGGCACGGTTCTCGACATCCCCGAGGACGACTGGGCCTTCAGCTTCGACCTCAACGTCACCTCCATGTACCGCATGATCCAGGCTTTCCTGCCGGGCATGCGCGAGCGCGCCAAGACGACTGGAACCGCGTCGATCCTCAACATGTCGTCCATGGCGTCCTCCATCAAGGGCTTTCCGGTGCGCACGCTCTACGGCACCACCAAGGCCGCGGTCATCGGCCTTACCAAGGGTGTTGCCGCCGACTTCGTTCAGGAATGCATCCGCTGCAACGCGCTGTGTCCGGGGACCGTCGACACGCCGTCCCTGCGCGGCCGGATCGCCTCCGCCCCCGATCCTGTCGAGGCGGAAAAGAAC
Source organism: uncultured Roseibium sp. (assembly GCF_947496995.1). GTDB lineage: Bacteria > Pseudomonadota > Alphaproteobacteria > Rhizobiales > Stappiaceae > Roseibium. The sequence continues at coordinate 590,963 of NZ_CANMFD010000001.1, read as the reverse complement.
TTCATCGCCCGCCAGCCCATGGGCCGTCTGGCGACGGTCGACGACATGACCCCGATGGTCGTCTATCTGTTGTCCGATGAAAGCCGGTTCGTGTCCGGGCAGGCACTTCTTGTCGATGGGGGTGTCACCATTTAGGCGGCACTTCCGTCGCGGTTTGGGAGGACTGCGCGATGACAGACCTGGTCAGAATGACGGGGATCGACAAACGGTTCCCGGGCGTTCATGCCCTCAAGAATGTCAGCTTCGATCTGGCCGCCGGAGAAGTTCATGCCCTGATGGGCGAGAACGGCGCCGGCAAGTCCACGCTGATGAAGATCCTGTCCGGCATCTACCCCAAGGACGGCGGCGAGATCCTCGTCAACGGCCGCGCGGCGGAGCTGGACGGCCCGAGGGCCGCGCAGGACCTCGGCATCGGCATCATTCATCAGGAACTCAGCCTGATGAATGACCTGACGGTCGCGCAGAACATCTTCATCGGCCGCGAACCGCGTCTCAGATTCGGACGGCTGGACGAGACCGCGCTCAACGCGCAGGCGGTCGAGATCTTCAGGTCCATGAACCTGAAGCTGGACCCGAAGACGGTCGTCGGCGAACTCACCATCGCCAGGCAGCAGATGGTGGAAATCGCCAAGGCGCTCTCCTACCGTTCCCGCGTGCTGATCATGGACGAGCCGACGGCCGCCCTGAACGACGCGGAGATCGCCGAACTCTTCACCATCATCCGGCGGCTGAAGGCCGACGGTGTCGGCATCATCTATATCAGCCACAAGATGGACGAACTGAAACAGATCGCCGACCGGGTAACCGTGATGCGCGACGGTGCCTATGTCGGCACGGTGGGTGCGGCCGAAACACCTGTCTCCAGCATCATCTCCATGATGGTCGGGCGCGAGGTGACCAACGAGACGGCCGACATACCGGACCTGTCGCAGGCCGAGACCGTTCTGGAAGTGCGCGGCCTGAACCGGGGCCGCGAGATCCGCGATGTCAACTTTTCTGTCCGCAAGGGCGAAATCCTCGGCTTTGCCGGATTGATGGGCGCGGGACGGACCGAGGTCGCAAGGGCGATCTTCGGAGCGGATCCGCGTGACGGCGGAGAGATCCGCGTGCACGGAAAGCCCTGCGCGATTTCGCAACCGTCAGACGCGGTGAAAGCCGGGATCGGCTATCTGTCGGAAGACCGCAAGCACTTCGGTCTTGCGACCGGCATGGATGTGCGGACCAATATCGCCCTTGCCAGCCTGGATCGTTTCTCCGGCAGCCTCGGTGTCCTGAAGGAAGAGGACATGCGGCGCACGGCGCAGGACTATATCGGCAAGCTGGACATTCGCACCCCGTCGGACAGGCAGGAGGTGCGACTGCTTTCCGGCGGCAACCAGCAGAAGGTCGTCATCGCCAAGTGGCTCTACCGCGATTGCGATATCCTGATCTTCGACGAGCCGACGCGCGGTATTGACGTGGGCGCGAAATCGGAAATCCACAAGCTCCTGAAGAACCTGGCGAAGGAAGGCCGGGCCGTCATCGTGATCTCCTCCGAACTGCCGGAAGTCATGCGGCTCAGCCACCGTATTGCCGTCATGTGCGAAGGGCGGCTGACCGGCATTCTGCCGGGCGGCGAGCAGACCTCGCAAGAAGACATCATGCACCTGGCGACGCTTCGCGCACCGTCCATGCAGCCAGAGGGATACCAGCAATGACAGCCGTCAATCCGACCTCCACCCCCTCCCTGTTCGCGCGGATGATCGACACGGGCGCGCATCAGAAGCTGCTGGCCTTCGCCAGCCTTGTCCTGCTGCTGATCGGCTTTTCGATCGCCTCGCCCAACTTCATGCAGACCTCCAACATGATCGCCATCCTGCAGGCGACGTCGGTCAACGGCGTGCTGGCGGTGGCGGCAACGCTGGTGATCATCACCGGCGGCATCGACCTGTCGGTCGGAACGCTGATGACCTTCTGCGCGGTGATCGCCGGTGTGGTGCTGACCAATCTCGGCATGCCGCTGCCGGTCGGCGTGCTGGCAGCCATCGGCACGGGCGCGCTCTGCGGCCTGTGTTCGGGCACCTTCGTCGCCAAGATGAAGATCCCCCCCTTCATCGCCACCCTCGGCATGATGCTGATCCTGAAGGGCCTGTCGCTGGTGATATCCGGCACGCGGCCGATCTATTTCAACGACACGCCCGGCTTCGACCAGATCTCACGCGGCTCGCTCATCGGCGAGGTCATTCCCGCGCTGCCAATTCCCAATGGCGTGCTGATCCTGTTCATCGTCGCACTCGCCGCGTCCTATGTTCTCGGCCGCACGGTGCTCGGGCGCTACACGTTCGCGCTCGGCTCGAACGAGGAAGCCGTGCGTCTGTCCGGGGTGAACACCGATTTCTGGAAAATGGCGGTCTACAGTCTGGCGGGCGGCATCTGCGGCATCGCCGGCATACTGATCGCCTCGCGCCTGAACTCGGCCCAGCCGGCGCTCGGTCTCGGCTACGAGCTTGAGGCGATCGCGGCCGTTGTCATCGGCGGAACGTCGCTTTCCGGCGGACGGGGAACCGTGCTCGGCACGCTGATCGGCGCGCTGATCATGGCCGTGCTCACCAATGGCCTGCGTGTGCTGTCCGTCGCCCAGGAGTGGCAGACGGTGGTGACCGGCGCCATCATCATTCTGGCCGTCTACGCGGATATGGTGCGCAGACGCAAGGCCTGAAGGTCCATCAACAAGAAGAGGGTGCCCACACCCCGGCAAGCGGACACGAAGTCCGATCACGACAAAGGAGAGGAATATGCTCAACAGACGTCACCTCATCGGAGCCGCCAGTGCGTTTGCACTCATGCTTTCCGGTAATTTCGCTTCCGCCCAGGAAATCTACATTCCGATGATTTCGAAAGGCTTCCAGCACCAGTTCTGGCAGGCGGTCAAGGCCGGCGCGGATCAGGCCGCCGGAGAACTCGGGGTCACCATCACCTTCGAGGGGCCGGACAATGAAACCATGGTCGATCGCCAGATCGACATGCTCGCCGCCGCACTCGCCAAGAACCCGACGGCAATCGGCTTCGCCGCTCTCGACAGCCAGGCCGCCATCCCGCTTCTGCGCCAGGCGCAGGAAAAGGGCATTCCGGTCATCGCCTTCGACAGCGGTGTCGACAGCGACATTCCGGTGAGCACCGCCTCCACCGACAATGTCGCCGCAGCGGCCCTTGCCGCCGACAAGATGGCCGAGCTGATCGGCGGTTCCGGTCAGGTGGCGATCATCGCCCATGACCAGACCAGCCGCACGGGCATCGACCGGGTCGACGGATTTGCGAACCAGATCAAGGCCAAGTACCCGGATATCGAAGTGGTCACGGTCCAGTACGGCGGCGGCGACCATCTGAAGTCGACCGAACTGACCAAGGCGATCCTGACCGCCAACCCGGATCTGAAAGGCATCTTCGGCGCCAACGAAGGCTCGGCGCTCGGTGTGGTCAACGGCGTTACCGAGATGGGTAAATCCGATATCGTCATCATCGGCTACGACAGCGGCAAGGCCCAGAAGGACGCGATCCGCAATGGCGTGATGGCCGGCGCCATCACCCAGAACCCTGTCGGCATCGGCTATGAAACCGTGAAGGCCGCGCTCGAAGCCTCACAGGGCAAGGACGTTCCGGCGAATATCGACACCGGTTTCTACTACTACGACAACTCCAACATCGACGATCCGAAAATCGCCGCTGTCCTCTACGACTGATCCCGACCGGAGCATCCCGCGACCAGAAGCGCGGGATGCTCCAGGCTTTGCGGACAAAAGCTCTTTTCTGCTTTCCTATCGGTCCATATGAAGGCAGTTTGAACCGACGAACCCGGCCGCCGGTGCGGCCGGGCTTCCAGCACCAAGGATACTGATTTCATGAAATTGCTGCGATTTGGCGCTCCCGGACAGGAAAAGCCGGGCGTTCTCGATGCGGACAACCGGGTTCGCGATCTGTCATCGGTTGTTTCGGATATCGCCGGCGACGCGCTTCTGCCCGAAAGCATCGAACGCCTGAAGGGCCTCGACATTTCCGGCCTGCCGCTCGTCGACGGCGATCCGCAGAAAGATCTGCGTCTGGGACCATGCGTCGGCGCCATCGGCAAGTTCATCTGCATCGGTCTGAATTACGCCGACCATGCCGCCGAAGCCGGAATGGAGGTTCCGCCGGAACCGGTGGTATTCAACAAGTGGACATCCGCCGTCGTCGGTCCCGATGACGATGTGAAAATTCCGCGCGGTTCCGTGAAGACCGACTGGGAAGTCGAGCTCGGCGTCGTCATCGGCAAGGGCGGCTCCTATATCGAGGAAGCCGACGCCATGAGCCATGTCGCCGGGTTCTGCGTTGTCAACGACGTCTCCGAGCGCGAATACCAGATCGAACGCTCCGGCACCTGGGACAAGGGCAAGGGCTGCGACACCTTCGGCCCGACCGGCCCCTGGCTGGTGACGCCCGATGAAGTCGGCGACCACGACGCCCTGGGCATGTGGCTCGAAGTCGACGGCAAGCGCTACCAGGACGGCTCCACGAAGACGATGGTCTACCGGGTGCCGTTCCTCGTCTCCTATCTCAGCCGCTTCATGAGCCTGCAGCCCGGCGACGTAATCTCCACCGGCACCCCTCCGGGCGTCGGCATGGGCCAGAAACCGCCGGTCTACCTGAAGGGCGGCGAAGTCATGCGGCTCGGCATCGACAAGCTCGGCAGCCAGGCCCAGAAGGTCGTGAAAGCGTAAGGCTGACTTTCGTTTTCACGCATGCAAATGACGCGAGAAGGGCCGGTTTCCGGCCCTTTTTTCGTCTGCGGATAAAGGCCGGCCCCAACCTTCGTCATCCCGGCCAAGCGAAGCGCGAGCCGGGACCGGCGAGGCACAAACGCCTCGTGTTTCTGTCCTCAGGCTTCGGCTCTCCGATCCCGGGTCTCCGCTTCGCTGCGCCCGGGATGACGCGGAGAGGTTGTACCCCTGACCCGGGGCCCACTCGCAGTGCCGCTTGCTCAAACAACGGTATTTTGCGCGAGGCATGCCGCTCCGTGTCACGCCCCGGAGCGATACCCCTGCTCGATCTCGATCAGGCGCTGTTTGCGCCACAGGCCGCCGCCGTAGCCGGTCAGGGAGCCGTCGGCGCCCATGACCCGGTGGCAGGGAATGACCACGGCGATCTGGTTGGCGCCATTGGCGCGGGCGACGGCGCGCACCGCTTCCGGCCGGCCGAGGGCTTTCGCCACATCGGTGTAGCTGCGGATGTCGCCGGCGGGGATCCTTAGCAGCTCGCGCCACACATCGCGGGTGAAAGCCGTGCCGTGCAGGGCGAGTTTCGTCTCGAAGGTACCGCCCCGGCCTGCGAAGAAGCGGTCGAGCTCGGCCTGGATCTGATCCGTTACTTCCGTGCGTCCGAAGCCGATTTCGCCTTTCGCGAAGGTCTGCAGCTTTCTGAACTCGGCGGGAAACGCCTTGCGGTCGAGAAATTCCAGCAGGTGAAGCTGGGTGCTGTCGGTCACGGCGATCATCGGCCCGAGCGGCGATGCGACCCAATCGGCGAACAGCAGCGGCTGCGCGGAAAACGCCCCCGGAGGCTGGCCGAGGATTTTCGCGAAGGCTTCCCGGAAGGCGCTTGGGGACTCGAAGCCCGCGGTGATCTGCGCGTCGATGACCTTGCCGCCACCGGCGAGCGCCGAGAACCCCTCCTGCAGGCGGCGCTGGCGGGCCATTTCCAGAAAGGTCATCCCGAAATGACGCTTGAAGGCACGGCGCACGGTGGAAGGTTCAAACCCCATGCGGACCAGGTCCGGCTCGCCCCAGCGATAGGAGGGCCGTTTTTCCAGCGCTTCTATCAATGGCTTCACCACCGGGTCGGCGCTGGCCTCGGGCGTTGTCGGCCGGCAGCGCTTGCAAGGGCGGAACCCGGCTTCGATGCATTCGGCTACCGTCTCATGAAAACTGCAGTTTTCCGCCCTGGGCTTGCGCGCCGGACAGGTGAGCCGGCAGAAGATGCCGGTGGAGGAAACACAGACGAACATGCGCCCGTCATAGGACGCATCGCGCGCCAGAAGGGCCTCATAAAGCGTATCGAAGGAAGGTCGGGTCATCAGCATGGCCAGAGATTAAGCTGAGCGGACGGATAGTGCAGCCGGAAATCGGGCGTTTATTTCAAAATGCTGCAATGGGCCGGCGGTTCCGGGAAATGCTTTTCGTTTCTTGTCATCCCTGCGCAGGCAGGGATCCAGTAACCCGCTGAATTTACGCTTCCATTCAAACCCGCCTGGAGTACTGGATCCCGGTCTTGCCGCTGCCGCGTCAAACCGGGATGACAAAGAATCTCCAAGCCCACTGTCGTCCGGCCTCGATGACCCTTGCATTGACTACAAGCCTCGCGGCCGGCACCCGGTCTCCCCCCTTGAGGGGGAGATGTCTCCGGCAGGAGACAGAGGGGGGTGACAGCCTCTCCGCACACAACAATTTCCCCCGAACACGCTGCACCGCTTCACCCCCCTCTGTCCGTTTCACGGACATCTCCCCCTCAAGGGGGGAGACAGGAGCAAGCGGAGGTGTCATTTCGGGGGCCAGAACATCGGGCGTTTGTTTCCGGATGCTGCAACGTCCGGCACTTCAAGGGAAATGCTTTTCGTTTCTTGTCATCCCTGCGCAGGCAGGGATCCAGTAACCCGCTGAATTTACGCTCCCATTCAAACCCGCCTGGAGTACTGGATCCCGGTCTTGCCGCTGCCGCGTCAAACCGGGATGACAAAGAACCTCCAAGGCCACTGCTATCCAGCCTCGATGACCCTTGCATGGACTACAAGCCTCGCGGCCGGCACCCGGTCTCCCCCCTTGAGGGGGAGATGTCTCCGGCAGGAGACAGAGGGGGGTGACAGCCTCTCCGCACACCACGGTTTTCCCCGAACACGCTGCGCCGCTTCACCCCCCTCTGTCCGTTTCACGGACATCTCCCCCTCAAGGGGGGAGAGGGGAGCAAGCGGAGGTGTCTTTGCCTCCTTCGCCTACCTGTACACCTGATCCTCACCCGGGAAGCTGCGGGACTTGACCTCTTCGGCGTAGGCCTTCACGGCTGCCTCGATCTGGCCGCCGAGGTTGCCGTAGACCTTGACGAATTTCGGCGGGGTGGGGTTGAGGCCGAGCATGTCTTCCAGAACCAGGATCTGGCCGTCGCACTGGGGAGAGGCGCCGATGCCGATGGTCGGGATGGGGATCTGGCTTGTGATCCTTGCCGCCAGCGGCTCGACCATGCCTTCCAGAACGATGCCGAAGGCCCCCGCATCGGAGACAGCGCGGGCGTCTGCCTCGTGCATCGCCCAGGTGTCCTCGTCCCGCCCCTGGGTGCGGAAGCCGCCCATGACGTTGACGGATTGCGGCGTGAGGCCGGTATGGGCCATGACGGGAATGCCGCGTTCGGTCAGGAAGTTGATGGTTTCGGCCATGCGCACGCCGCCTTCCAGCTTGACCGCGCCGCACTGGGTTTCCTTCATGACGCGCGCGGCGTTCCTGAAGGCTTCGGACGGGCTTTCCTCGTAGGTACCGAAGGGCATGTCGACGACGACGAGCGCCTTCTTCGTGCCGCGCACCACCGCCTTGCCGTGCATGATCATCAGTTCCAGCGACACGCCGACGGTCGATTCCATGCCGTGCATCACCATGCCGAGACTGTCGCCGACGAGGATGAAATCCGCGTATTCATCGACGATGGCCGCCGTGTGGGCGTGGTAGGAGGTCAGCGAGACGATCGGGTCGCCGCCCTTGCGCCTGGTGATCTGCGGGGCCGTGGTGCGGCGGATGGGTTTCTGGGTGCTCATGCGGCGTCCTTTCGAAGGGGGCTTGAGAGGCGAATTCAGGTATCGGGCGAGATGACCCGCTGGTCAATCAGAAGAACGTTGCCGAAGCCGACAGCGAGCAGCACAACGGCCGGCAGGTCGAGGCGGCCGGAAAGCTCGGCAAGCGTGTCGGCATCCCGGATATCGACACTCCTGACCTCGGCCGCCGGCGCGGCGGCAAGCTCTTCCCGGATGGCGGCGTTCAGAGCGGCAATATCGACGGCGGATGTCGCCAGCTCCTGCGCCCGGGACAGCGCCCGGCTGAGGACAACCGCCTGCGCGCGGTGCTCCGCACTCAGGCGGACGTTGCGCGAGGACATGGCGAGACCGTCCGCCTCGCGCACGGTCGGATGTCCGACAATCTCCAGCGGCATGTCGAGATCGCGCACCATCTGGCGGATCAGGGTCAGCTGCTGGTAGTCCTTTTCGCCGAAGACGGCAAAATCCGGCGTGACGATGTTGAAGAGCTTGGTCACCACCGTGGCGACACCGCGAAAATGTCCCGGCCGCAGGGCGCCCTGCAGAATGGCGGAGAGGCCCGGCACCTCCACAAAGGTATCGCCGCCCGCGCCGTACATTTCCTCAACGCTCGGCATGAAAACCGCATCGACGCCTTCGGCCTTCAAAAGCGCCAGGTCGCGGGTCTCGTCGCGCGGGTAGGTCGCAAGGTCCTCGTTGGGGCCGAACTGGGTCGGATTGACGAAGATGCTCGCCACCACCCGGTCCGCCTTTTCGCGGGCCAGGCGCACGAGGCCGAGGTGGCCGTCATGCAGGTAGCCCATGGTCGGAACCAGACCAACCGCCGCGCCCTCGCGCCGCCATGCGCGCACGGTCTCGCGCATCTCCACCTTTGTCGGGCAGATTTTCATTTCGTTCCTCCCGCAGCCGGTTTGTCGTCAGACCGGTCTTTTCGCGGGTGCAGCATAATGAGGGGGCCGGGGAAGGTCTAGGGGGAGATCTCTGCTTGCGGCCCTTTCCTGTCATTCATCGGCTAAGCTGTGCGCTGCGTCGCGTACCGTCAAATCGGCCATTCGCCGCGCCTGCGGTGTTTGTGTCACTGCCAAGGTCCACTAAGCGGACGAAACAAATATTGCGAAACATTGCGCAAAACTGTGTCGCTCTGGAAAACAAAAACTTTATGCTTTCGACCTACAAATTCAAGAAAACTTATCGCAAGGACAATCATCATGACTGAAAATACTCCAACTTCATCGACAAATCACAAGCGCAACTTGTTAGTTATTTTTCTGGTGTTGGCAGCAATCTTCATAGGCTGGAATTCTTTTGGAGCCTACCAGTGTTCAGCGCGGGGCGGTGACGTGCAGTTAGATGGTCTAGGCATCCGATGTTTTCTGGACCTCAGCAACCGCTAGAGCGTGGATTTGTCCCAACTGATGTATCGACATCCACGTTAGGCTCGAAGCGGACTTGCCGTGGTACAGCATCCCGATCCTGACCCTGGTAGTGCCTGCTAGACACCGGCCCCAAGCTGCCATTCGAGCCATTTGCGGCGAATGGCAGAAAGGAGCCTAGAGTCACGGATGCTGCTCAGCGCGTTGAAGGAAGAAGCTGCCTCATCCCAGACGATCGACTGTTGGCGTTTTGGCTTATCTCTCGCCACCGTTGCGCATCCATAGCATAGCAAACGTGGTTTACCCATCTGACATAGAGCCATTCAGCCCTTTGAGATATGCCCTCTGACACCAGGCCAAGTCTCTCGCAAACCTTACGACTGCGGATATTTCCTTCGGCGACCGGTATCCAAACTTTTTCAAGGCTCAGCTTGTCAAAGGCGTAGTCGATGAAAAAGGATGTGCATCGAGAAATTATGCCGTTCCCCTGACAATCTTCTGACAGCCAATACCCAATAACAACTGATTGTTCTTGCTTGTTAATCTCGTGAAAACCGCACATCCCAACAAGACTGTCTTTCCAGTAAACCCCACATGCAAAACCCAAATCGGCATTTTCCTGGCGATGGATGCTTTCGATAAACTTCCGAGAATCGTCTGGCGAACAGTTTCTGTCGAGCCAAGGCAACCAACTCCGCAAAAAATCACGGTTGGCATCAACAACCCGAAACAAGTCCTCAGCGTCTGACCGCTGGAGGAATTTCAAAAACAAATCGGGCGCGATATCGAATTTCATTCTGCGGATATATGGCTCCTAACCGGCCACGTAAAGACATTCAGAGACTGGAAAACAACGACAGGGTTGTCCGCATCCCGTCCGTTCAATGATGCTTGCTGGCTGCTCCTGCGGCGAAGGTCTGCTCCATCCGTTGCTCGTTCAGTATGGGACCGCCGCCCGGCTGGCAGATTCCAAGACTTTGCAAATGTCACTATCTGCGCCTAGCCGACTTTGGTAGCCACCGAAGCGAATAACCGCTTCCCGCTCGATTGCAGCCATCGCTAGTCCCAACTCAAAACGCCCCGTGACACGCCCGCTGCGCGATCCGGCACGCCACCGCCGGGAAGTCCGTTTCGCCGGAATCGACTCCGGTGTTGGGTCACCGGCTGGAGCGCTGTTTCTGTTCGATCAGCGAAAAGCTGCTGACACCAATCCCTGTCGCAGGAATGTGATTGGCTTTGGAGACACCCGGTTGGAAAGATGACGCCATCAGCGAGGCGTTGAAACGGGCTCAAGGCTGCAACGCCAGGAAACGGAACACGGGACACTCAATGCGTCGGATCTTGATCTGGGTTACGGGATTCGTGCTTCTCAATCTTGGCCTTGGCCTCGCCGCGTATCTTTCGGGGGTGCAGTCGACAGCCGCGCATTGGAGCACTGCCAGTAGGGTGCCGCTCGGGATCGCACCCGATCCGCGCACCGAACGGCAGGCGATCATCCAGGTCTATGCCGCCCGGGCCTTCAGCTGGCGGGGGTATTTCGGGGTGCACAGCTGGATATCGATCAAGCCGCCGGAGGCGGAGCACTTCACCACTTATGAGGTCACCGGGTGGCGGGTGCGCCGGGGCGGGAAAGCGGTTTCCGCCTCTCGCCGCCCTCCGGACAGCCGCTGGTTCGGCGCGGAGCCGCGACTGATTGCCGAGTTTCGAGGCCGGGAGGCCGCTACCGCGATTCCGAGACTGCTGGAAGCCATCAACCAGTACCACCACGACGACAAATATACCGTCTGGCCGGGCCCCAACTCGAACACGTTCATCGCCCATCTCGGCCGGGTCGCGCCCGAACTCAGGCTGGACCTGCCCCCGACCGCTGTGGGCAAGGATTTTCTGGAAGCAGGCCTCTGGGCGAAAGCCCCGAGCGGCACCGGATACCAACTCTCTTTTCGAGGTCTCCTGGGCATCCTGGTCGCCTGGGAAGAGGGACTTGAGGTCAACCTCCTGGGCCTGACTTACGGCATCGACCTGAATGATTTTTCACTGAAGCTTCCGATGGTCGGACGCGTCGGGTTTTCGCCGGATCGCTCGCCCGAGGCGTGATTTGCAAGTACTCGCAGACGGGGATCGCCACCTTCGGCCCGCCTCGGTTTTTTGACGATCCCATCAGCGGTCATTCCGGGCAAGTGCAGCGACGCTGCACGCCGACCCGGAACCCAGCACATCAGCCGCGCCGAAGGCGCGACAAAACCTAAATAACTCAATAGATTATGGGTAAAGGGTTCGCTATCGCCCGCACTGACACGCTGGGTCCCGGATCTGGCCATGCAGTTGCGCTGCAGACCGTCCGGGAGGGCGAACAGAGATTTTTCAGCAGTCAGAGCCGTCTTCGGTGATGGTCCGCTTCAACTACGCCCCCTCAAAACGCCCCATCATACGCCCGCCGTTCAATCCGGCAGGCCAGCAACGTAAACCCGTCGCGGCTCAAGGCCGCTTCGGCTTCCGCTTTCAGGTCCGTCGCATTTTCGATCCACACCCCGTGACCGCCATAGGCTTTGGCAACCGCCGGGAAATCGGTCTCGCCGAAATCGACGCCGACGTTGGGGCGCTGGCTGGAGCGTTGTTTGAGTTCGATGAGGGAGAGGCTGGTGTCGACCAGCACGCAGATGATGACCGGGAGGTTCAGGTCGCGCAGGGTGGAGAGTTCGCCGAGGCACATTTCCAGGCCCGCGTCGCCGACGAAGGCGATGACGGGAGAGCGGCCCTCGACAAGCCGGTGGCCCATGGCCAGCGGCACGGCGCAGCCCATGGTGCAGAGCGCCGAGGATTGCAGCATGCCGCGCGGGTTGGGACAGCGCCAGATCTGGCTGACGAGGATGCGGTGCGCGCCGCTGTCGGCGGTGGCGACCGTGTCGGCAGGCAGGGTGTCGCGCAGCGTGTGGAAGACCGTTCCCGGCCCCCAGCCTGTCGGCTCCGGCGCGAAGGCCTTTTCGAGATCCGCCCTGATCCGGGCCGGTTCCCCGTCCGGCCATGAGGGCTTGTCCGCAGCCCTCGCCTTGCCGAGGTGTTCAAGTGCCGGGGTGACGGCGCTGCGCAGGGTGGCCGAGACGGCGTGCATGCCGTGGGTGCGCAGAACCGGGGTCACATCGACCACCGGGGCGTCCACCGCCCAGGGCCCCCGCCAGTTGATGCGCATTTCGATGGGGTCGTAGCCCAGAAGCAGAATGCAGTCGCTGCGGTTGATCAGCGGCAGCAGGTGGTTGTCTGCTTTCGGGGAGAGCCCGGCACCGCCCAGCGCCAGCGGATTGGCCTCGTCCAGAAGGCCCTTGCCCTTGTAGCTGGTGACCAGCGGCACCTGGAATGTCCGGCAGAAATCGGAAATGGCGGCCGAGGCGTTTTCATTCACCGCATCGACACCGGCAATCGCGATCGGCCGTTCTGCCTTGGCGAAGAGCTCCAGCGCGGTTTCAAGATCCGGCCCGGCGGCCGGGGCCAGCGCGGCGGGGCCGGAGCGGAAGGTCTTCGACCAGGCTTCGGTCGTTTCCGTTTCGGCGACCTTGATGGGAACGTCGATATGGACCGGGCCCGGCTGACCGTCGAGGGCGATGGCGAGCGCTTTTTCCATCATGACGTCGAGCGCGCCGGAGCGGGCGGAAAAGCTCGCCTTGACGATGGGGCGCAGCAGCTGTTGGTGATCGAACACCTGATGGGTGTAGCTTTCGGCTTCGCCGTGGTCGACACAGCCGGTCAGGAAGATCAACGGCACACGGTCCTGCCAGGCATTTGCGACCACATTGACGGCGTTAGCCGCGCCCGGCCCCAGCGTTGCCAGCAGAACGCCGGGCGCGCCGTTCGCATGCCAGCCGCCCTCGGCCATGAAGCCGCCGGCATTTTCGTGTTTCACCAGTACGAATTCGAGGCCGGCCTGATCGAGCGCCTGCATCAGCGCCAGAACCTCGCCGCCGGGAATGCCGAAGGCATGGCGGCAGCCGGCGGCAAAAAGCTTGCCCGCAATGATATCGGCGCCTGTGGTCATTTCGCTGCGTTTCCTTTTTGCCCGGCGGACGCGCCGAGATCGACAATGCCTTTTTCGGCCAGCGCGGACAGTGCCGCTTCGTCCAGTCCGAGAAGACCGCTCAGCACGTTTGCCGTGTCCGCCCCCAGAACCGGCGGTGCGCTCCTGTAGGTGACCGGTGTCTTTTCAAGATTGATGGGGGAGCCGATCAGGTCCACCTCGCCGCTGAGGGGATGCGGCAAGGTGATGCGCATCTGCCGTGCAAGCACCTGCGGATCGGCGAAAACGCCGGCAAGATCGTTCACCGGCCCGCAGGGCACGCCTGCGGTCTCCAGAAGGGAAATCCACTCTGCGGCGGTCTTTTCGATGGTCAGGCGGCGGATCAGCGGAATGAGCTGCTTGCGGTTGCGCACCCGGTCGGCGTTGCGGGCATAGAGCGGATCGGCCGCCAGTTCGGGGGCGCCGGCGATTGTGCAGAACTTTGCAAATTGCGTATCGTTGCCGACGGCCAGAATGAAGGACCTGTCGGCGGCCGGGAAAGTCTCATAGGGCACGATTGCCGGATGGCCGTTGCCGATCCGGCCGGGCACGTCTCCGGAAATCAGATAGGCGACCCCCTGGTTGATCAGCCAGGAGACCTGGGCATCCAGAAGCGAGATGTCGATGGACTGGCCTTCGCCGGTGCTGTTGCGGTGATTGAGCGCCGCCAGGATGGAGACGGCCGCATACATGCCGCACATGACATCGGCGATACCGGTGCCGCATTTGGTCTCCGTGCCGCCTTCCTCGTCCGGGAAACCGGTGAGGGACATGATGCCGCCCATGCCCTGCGCGATAAAGTCATATCCGGCGCGCTGCGCGTAAGGGCCGGTTTGACCGAAGCCGGAAATCGAGCAGTAGATCAGCTTCGGATTGCGCGCCTTCAGCTTCTCGTAATCCAGCCCGCGCCGCTTCAGGTCGCCAACCTTGAAATTCTCCACCAGGATATCTGCCTTTTCGGCAAGATCCGCGATCAGCTTCTGACCTTCCGGCGTCGCCAGATCGATGGCGAGAGAGGCCTTGTTGCGGTTGGAGGAAAGGTAATAGGCGCTTTCCGCCGTCTCCTTGCCCTCTCCGTCCTTCAGAAACGGAGGCCCCCAGCCACGGGTATCGTCGCCACGGCCCGGCCGTTCGACCTTGAGAACTTCAGCCCCGAGATCGCCGAGGATCTGGGTGCAGGTCGGCCCGGCCAGAATGCGCGACAGATCGAGGACGACAAGACCGGAGAGCGCGCCGGGCGCGGAGGAAAGTTTTGACAATGGCCACCTTGGGTCACGGGTTCAGGGACGTTCTCGTAAAGGCCACACGGCAACCGCCCGCGTCAACTCCACCTTATCGCGGGTGACTACAACACGGCTCACATTCCTGTCAGAGACACAGACCGCCGCATCGCATCAAGGCCGGGGCGGCGCAGTGGATGGGTGCGGTCAGGACCAGCCTTTCATCTCGGCGAGATGTTCCCAGGCCCGCCGGATCCATCCGGCCTGCACACTGTGACCGCCGTCGTGGAGGCAGAGTTCCAGAACGCCGGTGACCGGCTGCCAGCGTTCGCACTTCAGATTGCCGTCCGTTTCGGTCTGCGGCGCGGTGCCGGAGAGGCCGCTCTGGCGGCGCCAGACATCGAAGCTCTGGGATACATCGCCCTGTTTCCATTTGCCGCCGCCGAGCCAGCGCCCTTCCAGGGGCACCACGGTGTCGGCCGTGCCGTGAACGTGAAACAGATAGGGCGCTTCGGTGGGGCAATCGCGCGGCAGAGGCTCCCAGAAAGCGCCGGCTATCGGGGCATATCCGGCAAACCGGCCGGAATCCGCGCAGGCCAGATACCACGTCATGAAGCCGCCCGAGGAGAACCCGGAGAGCAGCGTCCGGTGCCTGTCGACGCCAAAGCGGTCGGAAAGGTCCTGAAGCACCGCGTCGAAGAAGACGGCCTCGTCGCGCAGGTTGCGCGGGGCCGTCGGGAAAGACCAGGTGCCGTTGATCCCCTGGACCGCGACGAATGCCACTCCGAGCTCATCCGCCATGCGCTGGAAGCCCTTGTTGCGGACGGCGTTCAGGGCCTTGCCGCGATGGCCGTGGAGATAAAAGATGGCGCCAAGCGGCTCGCCGCTCTTGCGGATCTCCGCCAGCGTCTGCGGCAGGTGAATGAAGTATTCTCCGTTTTCAAGCTCACAGGGCGTTTCCTCGCCGCATGTTTCGCCGTCCGCCGACAGGGCAGCAGACAGCGCGGCGGGCGACGCCAATCCGGCAGCCAGAAAGGCCGCGCAGGCGATCGGGTGAAGAAATTTCGGGACCAAAATCGTCTCCAGCGCTCATTGAAACAGGACTGATAGGATCAGGGAAACAGGTCTGATCGGATCAGGCGTGAGGCGGTGCGGGTCGCGCCACCCTTCGCCGGATAGACAATGACCTCAAGACGGCACTTGTCCAGATGGTTGCGTTCACAAGTCGGCGATTGAGCGCGTCCGGGAGGATCAGTCCCAGGCGCCTTCGGTCGGGATATTGATGGTCTTGCCGCAATGTTTGCAGTGAACCGCGTCCGGATCGTGACGGGAAAGCCCGCAATCCGGGCAGGGTGCGTAGACCTTCGTCGGCCGGAAAATCGTCTGCACCAGGCGCAGGAACAGGGCGACGCCGAATATCATGATGAGGACGGTCATCAGGCGGCCGACGCTGTCGGTCATGGTGATGTCGCCGAACCCGGTGGTGGTCAGGGTCGTGACGGTGAAATAGAGCGCGTCGAGATAATTGTTGATGTTCGGATTGCGGTCGTCCTCCACCACGAAGACAAGCGCGGTGACGACAAAAATGAACACCGCAAGGTTCACCGTCGACTGCAGGATCTCCTCGTTGCTGCGGAACCATTTCGACGACGAGCGCAACTCTTTCAGCAGGTGATAGGAGCGCATCAGCCGCAGCATGCGGACAACGCGCAGGAAAGCGAAGTTTTCAAGGAAGGCCGGTGCGACCAGGGACATGATCACCACCACATCCGCGAAGGAAGTAAAGCTGATGATATAGCGCCCGGGCCTTGCCGACGCGATCAGCCGGGCGGTGAAGTCCAGGGTCAGCACGACTGCTATGGAATAATCCAGTTCGTGATGAATCCGGTAGGGATCGATCACCGAGGAAACGATGAAATAGCCGATGGTGATCAGGTCGAAGGCCAGCAGCGCGTAACGGAAGATCTGCGCCTTCGTGGAGTGCCCGTAATAAAGCTGGCGCAGAAAGGTTCTCAAACCGGACATTGCTTCCGCCATCGGCACCGCTTCCTCATGTGTTCGCATCCGCCAGAAGAGGCAACGGACAAGAGGCGGGGCCAAAAGTCAATCCGCGTGTTGCGCGGCTCATGGGGACATTCGTGCAGATGCCGCATGACCCTCCTGCAAACGGGTTGTTTATTCCAGCGCCGGACTGACCTAAGGCGTAAATTCATAAACGAAGACGAAATGGCATGTCATCTTCATTTATGAGTTTACGCCCTAATAGGGATTATGTTGAAAACCATTGGCCGGTGGGGCCGAAAGACAGGAAAGTTACATGTTCGATTTGTCGGGACAAGTTGCGCTGGTGACCGGCGCGAGCCGCGGGATTGGCGAGGCCGCCGCGCGCAGCCTTGCTAAATACGGAGCCAGGGTGGTTCTGGCCGCCCGCTCCGGCGATGACATCGACCGGATTGCCCGGGAGATCTGCGCCGGTGGCGGCGAGGCCGCAGCCGTCACATGCGATGTGGCCGATTACGGCGCGGTGGCGGGGGCCGTTCAGTTTTGCGTCGATACCTTTGGCGGCATCGACATTCTGGTGAACAATGCCGGGGTGATCGAACCGATCAGCCGGATCGAAACCTCCGATCCGGACGCCTGGGACAAGGTCATCGATATCAACGTGAAGGGCGTCTATCACGGCATCCGCGCCGTGGCTCCGCATATGCTGGAAAAAGGCTCGGGCACCATCGTCAACATCAGTTCCGGCGCCGCGGCCGGGGCGCTGGAGGGCTGGAGCCACTATTGCTCGTCAAAGGCGGCTGCCCTGGCGCTGACGCGCTGCGGCGACAAGGAATTCGCCGACAGGGGTCTGCGCGTCGTCGGCCTCAGCCCCGGAACGGTCGCCACCCAGATGCAGGTCGATATCAAGGCCTCGGGCGTCAATCCGGTCAGCCAGCTCGATCCTTCGGTCCACATTCCCGCCGAATGGGTGGGCGAAACCATCTGCTGGCTGTGCACCGACGCGGGCGACGCCTATCGCGGTGTCGACTGTTCCCTGCGCGACGAAGATGTGCGCAAGGCGGTCGGACTGGTCTGAGAGCTTCCGGAATTGCCGACGAGCATATAACCGCCGCCGGAATCAAAAGAGGGCCGCAATTGCGGCCCTCCCATGAGATCGACGTGACACGAGGTCCGGATCAGATCCCGACGAAACCGTTCAATGCCAGAGGCTGCTCCAACATCGTTCCAGTCCGCCCAGACACATGGGCCACGTTCGGATACTCATTAGACATGGGCACACCTCCTTTCAGTTGTTGATGACCTGAATAATGTGAGGTGGTTCTACCGGTTTAACAAGCCTAAAAATCCGGCCGGTGCTGCCTTTCAAACGTGCATGTCCCGGCCTGTTACCGGGAAGACACAGCCTTTTGCGCGATTTTCATGAAGACAGCGTCCAGTTCCGCGGCCAGTTCGGCAAGCGCCTGACCACCCTCGTCCATGTAGGGCGCGAACACCAGAGCCGGGGTTTTCCATGACAGGGTCGCGGTGCCGCCGCTGTCTTCGCTGATGTAAAAGCGGATTGGCGCTTCGATGCCGGCGGCAACCGAGGCCTCCAGCATGCGCACCGCGTAGTCGTTGCGGTAGACGCCAACGACCCGGTTGCCCGGGATTGTCAGACCGCGTCCTTTCGCGCCGGACGAGGCGCTGGCCTGGGTCACCACGATCATGCCCTCTTCCTTGACGGCGGCCTGCAGTTTCTCCACCAGCTCGTCATAGGCAAGGGAGGTCGGCATCACCTGCCAGCCCTCCCGGGGCGCGATACTGTCCGCCCGGGCAGGCCCGGTGGAAAGTCCAGTGACAAGTGCCGGGGCCAGCATCAGCATCACCATGAAACAGCTCAACACGCGCATTGTCTCGTCTCCCGCATTTTTTTCGCAACAGTGAGGGGACCCTAGCGGCCCTGCAGTCACAGGGGTTTCACAATGCGGTGTTGCGGCGATTTCGGGCCGTCGCCGTGCCGGTGCAGGAAGGTGCCGGGATGAACCGGCTTCCCGGCATCGCCCGGGTTCATTCCGCAACGCAACTCTCCTTTGCCGGTCTACACATTGCCAACACCTTTTTGTGTTTTGCAGTTCAAGTGAAGGCTGCGGATTTTGGGCGTTGATAATTTATTCGGCCGGTGCATTGCACCCAGCGCGCGGAGCGCGCTTCGGCAAAGGCCGGGCCCGGGAACCAAAAAGGCCTGTCATGCGTCTAAGCGATCAATTCGGGTATGACCTCACCCTTACGGACAAGGACGCCGTATCGGCCTGGAACGCGACGGTGAACGCCTTCCTGGCGCACGGGAAAACCACGCCGCAACATCTTGAGACCTGCCTCACCCTCGCACCCGACTTCGCACTCGCACATGCCACCCGCGGGCTGTTCTGCCTGTTGCTGGGCCGCAAGGAACTGAATGCGACCGCGCAGGAGTGTCTCGACCTGGCGCGCAGCTCCGCCCTGCACACACCGCTGACGGAGCGCGAGACGGTGGTCGTCGATGCGCTGGACAGCTGGCTGCGGGGGTTCCCCTCGCGCTCCGCCGATATTCTCGACGCCATGCTGGTGCGGGTGCCCGAGGACGCGCTGATGATGAAGCTGGTGCATGCCATTCGCTTCGTCATGGGCGATGCAGCCGGCATGCGCCAGTCGATCGAACGCGTTTTTTCCGCCTATGAAGAAAGCCATCCCGCCTATGGCTACCTGCTCGGCTGCCGGGCCTTCTCGCTGGAGGAGACGGGCGAGTACCGCCAGGCCGAAGCCCTGGGGCGCAGGGGGCTTGAGTTCGCCCGCGACGACGCCTGGGGCCTGCATGCCGTTGCCCATGTGCACGACATGACTGGACGCTCGGAAGAAGGCGCGGGCTGGCTGGAAAACCATCCCGACGGCTGGGCCCATTGCAACAACTTCGGCTATCACGTGTGGTGGCACCTGGCGCTGATGTATCTCGACCAGAACAATCCGGACAAGGCGCTGGCGCTTTACGATGCGGAGATCCGCAAGGACAAGACCGACGACTACCGCGACATCTCCAACGCCGCCTCGCTGCTTGTCCGGCTGGAGCTGGAAGGCGTTCCCGTGGGAACACGATGGGACGAACTGGCGCTTCTGTCCGACAAGCGCGCCGAAGACGGCTGCAACGTCTTTGCCGACCTGCATTATCTGATGGCGCTTTTGAACGGCGGGCGCCGCATGGGGGCTGACCGGCTTCTTACCGGTTTGAGACTGCGGGCGCAGAGCGAGACCGATCTCGGCCATGTCGCGTCCGAAGCGGGTCTGCCGACCGGTCTCGGCCTGGAGCAATACCGAAAAGGCAACTACGCCTCGGCCTTCACGCTTCTGGATTCGGCAAGAAACAATCTTCACACCATCGGCGGCTCTCATGCCCAGCGCGACGTCTTCGAACGGATCACCATCGATGCCGCCCTGCGCGCCGGTTTCTCGCCGGAAGCGGAAAATCTGCTCAAAAGCCGCGCCCGCAAGCGCGGCGCACTTGACAGATTTGCCGAACAGCGTCTTGAAATCTGCAACAAAATGCATCGCGCCCAACGCGTGATGGAAGATAAAAAACTCAGGGCTACGGATTCGGTATAAGACCCGGCCTTCCCGAAGGGTGAGCGCCCTTTCCGCTTTCAGGCGTCACGCCCTGCAAGCGGTCCGGCTTCATCCCATGCATCAGCTGGACCAAACGTGAACGTTCATTCTCAAGCGAAACGCCCCCGTGATCCGCGGCTCGATTTTTTCCGTGGCCTCGGCATGTTCATCATCTATATCGCCCATCTGCCCGGAAACTGGTGGACGCTGTGGATCCCCGCCAGATTCGGCTTTTCCGACGCGACGGAAATCTTCGTTTTCTGTTCCGGCATGGCCTCGGCCATCGCCTTCGGCAAGATCTTCGACGTGCATGGCTGGACCATGGGCGCGGCGCGCATCCTGCACCGCATGTGGCAGGTCTACTGGGCCCATATCGGCCAGTTCCTGCTGATCGCCGTCGGCCTCGTCATGCTGCATGAGAGCGATTACCTGAACCGCTGCTGCGGCCTGACACAGGACTACGTGGGATCGCTGAACCTCTGGCATCTTTTCGACAACACCAGCGTCGCCCTGCCGGGGCTCATGACACTGACATGGGTGCCGAACTACTTCGATATCCTGCCGATGTATGTGGTGATCCTGGCGCTGATCCCGCTGATCATGCTGGCGTCCCGCGTTTCGGTGATCGCCGCCTTCGCGCTGTCCATCGGCCTGTGGCTCGCCGCGCAGTTCGGACTGCTCGACCTGCCGGCGGAGCCGTGGCCCCAGGCGGACGGGTTGCACCGGAAATGGTTCTTCAACCCGTTTGCCTGGCAGATGCTGTTCTTTACCGGCTTTGCTTTCATGCGCGGCTGGATCCCCGCGCCCCCCGTCAGCCGCAAGCTGATGGCGCTGTGCGCGGCCATCGTGATCGTGACAATTCCCTTCGCCTATTTCCGCGTTCACCTCAACGTGGAGTGGATCCAGGAGATCCGCGAATCCATCCGCCCGTTGTGGATCAAGACGGAGTTCGGGTTGTTCCGCTATATCCACTTCCTGGCGCTGGCCTATCTCGCCTGGGTCGCGGCGGGCGAGCACGGCAAATATCTGCTCGGGCATGGGGAGCTCTGGGGCCGGTTCGTGCGGGTGGTCCAGAAGGTCGGCCAGCAATCGCTCGCCGTCTTCATGGCCAGCCTCGTGATTGCCCAGGCGGCCGGGCTGCTGCGCGACATGGTCTGGGGCCGAGGCGACTGGATCCCGCAGATCCTTTCGAACCTTCTGGGGTTCGTGGCTTTGATCGCCGTTGCCTACACCGTCTCCTGGTACAAGAGCGAACCCTGGCGCAAGCCGCCCAAGATGTCTTCCGACGGATCGCACGAACCACCGAAGGCCGGAGTTGGCAGCAATCCTGAAAGCAAAGGGAAAACGCAGGCAAGGGCAACTGAGCTCACCTGACCCGACACCCGGGAGCGCCCGGCAGGTCCCGGCTCAGGGCCGGGACGGCACGGTGGGTGGGGCGTTACCTGCCACGACCTCTTCCTCAAGCAAAAACACCGGCCATGCGGCCGGTGTTTTTGTCTGGTTCGTCTTCTTCGCCGTTCAGTGCAGCGAGGCCATCAGCAGGTCCGCCTCGAAGGCATTGGCGACCGCGGCTTCGCGGCTGTCGGCAAGCAGGATCGGCGTGCCGTCCGCGTTGAGCAGCGCGTAAAGCGTCATGTTGTCGTGCAGGGGCGGGACATCCGGGAACATTTCCTTGAGGTCACGCGCCTTGATCGGCTTGATATAGGCGATGTCGCCCGTACCGAGCTCGGTCAGCTCGTCAACGGACATGAATTCGGACAGAATTTTGCGGTCTGTCCAGGCCGGGGTCTTTGTATTGTGCATCAGTCATTCTCCATCCGTTAGCCGACGAGGGTCTATTCGCCGCTGGAGATTTCTATTTTTCTTATAACACGTTCCGGTTCGGGACGTGCGAGGTCAATGGACAAAAGCCCATCTTTCAGGTCGGCACCGAGGATTTCGATCCCCTCGGCCATGACGAAGGCCCGCTGAAACTGCCGGGCGGCTATGCCGCGATGCAGATACTGTCTGGACTTATCATCCACCTGACGGCCCCGGATAACGAGCTGGCTCTCCTCGACGGAGACATCAAGCTGGTCTCTGGTAAAGCCCGCAACAGCGAGCGTGATGCGAATGGTATCGCCCTGATCGTCCGATTTCGGCAATCTTTCGATATTATAGGGCGGATAACCGTCATTCGCGGCCTTGGAGACGCGATCGAGCACGCGCTCGATATCGTCGAACCCGAGCATGAACGGGCTAGAAAACGCTGACATGCGTGTCATCCTCAAAGTCCTTGTCGAAGCGACCTTGCATCCGGACCCTTCGATTAGGCATCCGGACCGGAACCCACCGGCTCCATTCGCTATTAAATATGGCGCTTCGTTAAATTTGATTCAAGGAGGGTCGTTTTCAGCGCTTTTCGGCAGCTTTTCATTCTGTTGACAGCAAACATGGTGAACAGGAGCCCCTTGATCAAGGCGGCCCGATTTTCCGGCGAGGCGCGTTGCGCAGGATAGTTGACCGGTCCCGGTGCCGGTCGTCCGTGTGCTCACCCTATGGGACGATCTCCGAAGACATCCGAGCGTGACCGGGATTGTTCACGGGCCGGGAGACAGGAGCGGGTCCTGTTTCAGCATCTTCGCAAGAGCGGAGACAGCATGGCGCACGGCCGGTTCGTGGCGTTCATCCTGGTGCATGACCAGCCAGCGTTCCGTTGTCAGGCTCTCGACGGGATCCGTGATCCGGACCAGATCCGGATAGGCGTCGCCGACGAATGTCGGCAACAGCATCCGGGCGTGTCCCTTGCGCACGAGTGACAGCGCCAGGGTTGCGTTGTTGACCGTGATATCAACCTCTTCTCCATGGTTCTCCTTGAGCCACAGACCCGTGGGGAAATGCGCTTCCTCCTCCACCAGACCGATCCAGCCGGGCTCGCCGCCGGAAGGAACGACTTTTGCCCGGTAGGCGGCATGTTCGACATGGCCGACCTTTTGTCCCGCCAGCCAGGCCTGTTTTGGCCGGCCGTTCCTGACGCCGATATCGATCTGGCGCCTGGCGACATCGCGGTTGCGCAGATCGATCAGGAACTCCGGCGCCCAGTCCGAGTCCGGCGACCAGAAGCCAGCGATGTTGTCGATCAGGAGGCGCGTGGTCCAGCCGCCGGCGGAGATGCGTATCCGGCGGCGGACCCTGCCGCTGTCCCGCCAGGTGGCGATGGAGCGGGCGGCCTGATCCATGTCTTCCAGATGCAGGAGCAGAGCGCGCCCTTCCGCCGTCAGCTGGTAGCCGCGAGCCTCGCGCTCCACGAGACGCACGTTCAGGCTTTTTTCCAGGGATGAGACCCGCCGCCCCAGCGTCGCCGCGCTGACGCCGGTTTTTTCCGTCGCCCCCGAAAGCCCACCTGCCTTGGCGACGGCAAGAAACAGCCGTAAATCTTCCCAATCCATATTTCGTTTCATTTTTGAAAACTCAATTACACTTTGAAAACATGCCAATAACGTCACTTCATGAGATTGTTTGCAAGACACTACAAAAAACAATCAAATATGAAGAGAACCTGCATGTCCATCCCCCTGCCCCCGCGCTCACAGTCTGCGCGCACGAAAAACGGCGGCCTCGCCTGGAATGACCCACTAAGGGAGCTGCATCCGCACCACGCGCTGTTCTGGCCGGAAGACCTGCCGGAGCATGTGCTGCTTGAAAGGCGGCACATGGCCCGCGCTCTCAGGATCAGAAAACTCTTCTGGAGACGCTTGCTGCGCAGGATGCTCTCCCCCTTTCGACGCGCTGTCCGACGGGTCAGACAGGGCCAGGTCGCCCGGGAGACTGGGTCGATCGTGCGTTCCCGCTAATAGACCTATCAGGCTTTTCCGCCGAAATGACGCGTCCGTGATCCGGTTCGTCTTGTGCCCGGGGGCAGGACAGGCCAGTCTAGCCACCGGCCCCGCACCGGTGCCGCATTGCCCATGAATGTTCCCGCATACACGACTCTTCAAATGACCCGCGACGAATTCGATATATTCTGCAGCCGGCTGCCTGCGACCACCCATGTGGTGCAATGGGGCAATGCGTCCGTATGGAAGGTGGGTGGCAAGATCTTTGCCATCTGCTCAAGATGGGGAGACGGTGATCTTCCCCGGTTCAGCTTCAAATGCTCCGACATCTCCTATGCGCTGCTGATCCAGCAGGACGGTCTGATCCCGGCCCCTTACCTCGCCCGGGCGAAATGGGTGCAGATGGAAGAGGAAGGCGCGCTCGACGACGACAGCCTGAAAGCCTACATCGAGGCCGCGCACAAGATCATTTCGGCAAAGCTGACCCGCAAACAACGCAATGAGCTCGGCCTTGCTGTCTGAACGCTCCCTGAAATGGCAGTCGCTCGGCCTCCTCATGCTGGCCGAAATCTCCGCCATGAGCCTGTGGTTCATGTCCGCCGCAATCCTGCCCGATCTCACCCGCGAATTCGGGATTTCCCCGTTCCGGCAGGCAGCGCTGTCCAGTGCTGTGCAGATCGGCTTTGTCGCCGGAGCTCTCGTCTCCGCCTTCCTGGGGCTGGCCGACAGGATCGATCCGCGACGTTTCTTTGCGTTCTGCGCGATCCTTGCCGGTCTTTTCAACGCCAGTCTTCTGGTTGTCGAGCCGGGTGGAGCCGCCTCTATCCTGGCCCGGTTCGCGACTGGCGCCCTGCTTGCCGGGGTCTATCCGGTCGGCATGAAGATCGTCGTCGGCTGGGGTCAGAGGGATCGCGGATTTCTGGTCGGCATGCTTGTCGGTGCGCTGACATTCGGGTCGGCCGGACCGCATCTTCTCGCCCTTCTGGGGGGCACGGACTGGCGCTGGAGCCTGACGGTCGCCTCGATTGCCTCCGCTGCCGGCGGTATCCTGTGTCTTCTGACCGATCTCGGCCCGTATCACGCCCGCGCCGCACGCATGCAGGTGCGCGCCATCCTGACGGCCTGGACCAACCCGAAGATCCGGTATGCCTATGCCGGTTATCTCGGCCACATGTGGGAGCTTTATGCCATGTGGGCGTGGATCGGCGTGGCGCTCGCGGTTTCCTTTTCCGCGCATATGGGACCGGAGGCGGCCGTTTCGCTCTCGCGCCTGATCGCCTTCCTGAGCATCGCGGCCGGTGGCGCCGCCTGTATTGTTGCCGGTCTCGCAGCCGACCGGATCGGCAAGGCGAATATCGCCGTCCTCGCCATGGCTGTCAGCGGAACGGCAGCTGTTGCCTCCGCCCTCACCTTCGGCGGTCCGGTCTGGCTGACGATTGTCTGCGTTCTCGTCTGGGGTGCGGCGATCCTGCCCGACTCGGCCCAGTTTTCAGCGCTTGTTGCCGATTACGCCCCGGCGGACCAGGCCGGCAGTCTGATGACCTTCCAGACCGCGCTCGGATTTGCACTGACGTTCTTCACCGTGCAACTGACCCCGCTCGGCGTCGATCTCATCGGCTGGCCGGGCGTGTTCGCGCTTATGGCCATCGGTCCGGTGTTCGGGATCTGGGGCATGGTGCGGCTGAAACGGCTTCCGTAATCCGGCCCCGGCTGCCGTCCCGGCCAAGCGCAGCGCGAGCCTGGATCTTTGTCAGCTTGCCATCCTCGCTTTCATCTTCGGTAGGTCCCGGATCTTCGTTTCACTTCGTCCGGGACGGCCGCGGGAGAAGCGAGTGCAAAAATGCTGCAGTTACCTCCTGCCCTCCGGCATCACCAGATCAAACTCCGCATGTCCGAAATCTTGGCCGTTGATGCGCAGGCTGAGCGCCTGCGGGCCGCCGTAATAAACCCGCGTGGTGATCGGCCGGATGGCATGCGCGCGGGACAGAGAAATGGTTTCGCCGGGCGCGAGCCGCAGTTTCGTCCATTTGAACACCTTGGGGGACTGCGACCCGTTGGCCTTCCTGAAATGGAGAAGATAGTCGATTACCAGATCCTGCGGCTTGCTGCCTGTGGAGACGAGATCGGCGGCGAAGGCAACTGCGTCGCCATATGACACCATGGGGCTCTCGATGCTCAGGCCCTCAAGACGGATTTGCGGAGGATTCAACCCGAAAGCCGTGAGGGTCGGCGCGTGCCCCTGCTTGATCAATGACCGGCAGGCGTGGCGGACCAGCTTCCGGCGGTTTTCATCCGCATCCTTCAGCCAGCGTGCGGCAATCTCCGCCACAAGATCAGGATGGTCCTTGGCGATGTCGTTCAGATGGTTGGCGACGGAGCGGCGGACATAGTCTTCCGGATCGTCCTTCAGCGCTTCCAGCAGCGGCAGGGTCGGAGACGGATCCTCCACGAGGCGCCTGAGCCGCATGCCCCAGGGCAGGCGCGGCCGGGAGCCTTCGGAGGCCAGCCGGCGGACATGCACGCTCGGGTCCCTTACCCAGGGGGCCATGATCGCGAGGGCCTGCTCCTGATCCTTGTCCAGAAACGGGCGGACATCGAATTCGGCAGTCGCGCGTTTGGTCATTTCCTTCAGGAGCGCGAAGGACGCGTCGAAATCTTCCAGACCGCTCGCCGAGACCACCATGCCCAGCGGCATGATCCCCCAGCCGCGGATACCCTTGTCGTCGCTGCCCCGGTCGAAGGCGATCTCCGTTACCGGATGCAGGACAGCTTCCAGAACGGCGAAGCGCTCGCACAGATCGTCCGGCAGATGGCGGTCGATCACATCGGCAATATGCGCGGCCCGCTGTTTAAGCTCCAGTTGCTCCAGGTCCGACAGGATCTCCGCTTCATAGACCTGCCTGTCGAAGCCGCTCACATGCCGTGCAAGGTGGCCGCCGAGACAGCGCACGAGGTCCGGCGAGATATTGTTCTTGAACGGTTCCATGCCCCAGCCTCATTGTCCGTGATCTTTCCGGTATGCCGGAGGTCCGCCAGGCTTCCTAGCCCGATCCGGCCAGGCTCCTGACAGGGTTTGTCAGGAGATCTTGCCGCGCTGTATCGAGCTGACAAACAAAAAAGCCACTCCGGTTTTCCGGAGTGGCTTGGTTCGGGTCGAAACGCCCGTGTCGGTCCGCCGCAACGGTCCGTTATTCGATCTCAGCACATCCGATCGTCAGTCGATGCGGCGGCCGGTCTTTGCGTCGAAGTAATGGACATGCTCCGGCGCGACCTTGAGGGTGAGCTTTTCACCGGCCGGGTGGACCGCATGGCTGGAGACGCGCACCACAAGTTCGGGGCCGCCCTCTTCGAAGCCGGCATAGATGAAGCTTTCCGCACCGACCGGTTCGAGCACGTTGACGGTAACCTGAAGGGTCAATCCGTCCCCCGCCGACGCACTGTCCACGACTTCCATGTGCTCGGGACGGATGCCGACGGTGTAGCTGTCGTGGCCCTTGACGTTTGCGCCGGAAAGCCCCGTACCCTTGACCAGTTCCAGGCCATCCCCATTGGCTTTGACTTCCAGTAGGTTCATTGCCGGCGAACCGATGAAGCTGGCCACGAAGGTGGAGGCCGGATTGTCGTAGACCTCGATCGGCGCGCCGATCTGCTCAATGTTGCCGCCGTTGAGAACCACCAGCCGGTCGGCCAGGGTCATGGCCTCGAGCTGGTCGTGGGTCACATAGACACTGGTGGTGCCGAGAGCCCGCTGCAGGCGCTTGATCTCCACGCGCATCTGCACGCGCAGCTTGGCGTCGAGATTGGACAGCGGCTCGTCGAACAGGAAGGCCGCAGGCTCGCGCACGATGGCGCGGCCCATGGCGACACGCTGACGCTGGCCGCCGGACAGGGCGCGGGGTTTGCGGTCGAGATACTCACCGATTTCCAGAATGCCGGCGGCTTCCTTCACCCGGCGGTCGATCTCCGCCTTGTTCATGCCCCGGTTCTTCAGACCGTAGGCAAGGTTGTTGTAGACCGTCATATGCGGATAGAGCGCATAGTTCTGGAACACCATGGCGATGTCGCGGTCGGCCGGGTCGATATTGTTGACCAGACGATCGCCGATCCTGATGTCGCCGGTGGTGATGACCTCCAGGCCGGCAATCATGCGCAGCAGGGTGGACTTGCCGCAGCCCGACGGACCGACCAGTACAATGAACTCGCCGTCGGCAATATCGATGGAGACGCCTTTGACGGCCTCCACATTGCCCGCATACACCTTTCGGACGGCGTCGAGAGTAATCGTTGACATTTAATACCTCACTTATCGCTCTCGACGAGCCCTTTGACGAACCAGCTTTGGAAGACCACCACGATCAGCACCGGTGGCACGATGGCGAGGATCGCCAGGGCCATGGCCTCGTTGAAGGCCGGAATCTGCGCGCCCACCCAGACCTGCAGGATCTGCTTGATGCCGCGCACCAGGGTGAACAGGGATTCGTCGGTGGTGATCAGGGTCGGCCAGAGATACTGGTTCCAGCCGTATACGAACATGATGATGAAGATCGCCGCGATCATCGTCTGGGACAGCGGGACCAGGATGTCCTTGAAGAACTTCCAGGGGCCTGCGCCGTCGATCCTGGCTGCTTCCAGCAACTCATCGGGAACAGACATGAAGAACTGGCGGAAGAAGAAGGTGCCGGTGGCAGACGCGATGAGCGGCACGATCAGGCCGGAATAGGTGTTCACCATGCCGAGTTTCTGAACGATCTCGTAGGACGGCAGGATGCGCACCTCGAGCGGCAGCAGCAACGTGGCGAAGATCACCCAGAAACAGAGCGTCGCGAAAGGGAACCGGAAATAGACGATGGCATAGGCAGCCAGCATCGAGATGACGATCTTGCCAATGGCGAAGCCGAAGCCGAGGATCATGGAATTCTTGAGCATGACGAAGCCGTCGACTTCCTTGGTGAAGCCGCCCGCCTCGAACAGAACCTTCTCGTACGTCTCGAAAAACTTGCCGCCGGGGGTGAACTGGATGCCCTCCTTGTAGACGGTCAGCGCATCATGGGTGCTGGTCAGGAACGCCAGGACGACCGGCGTTACCATGAAGAAGACACCGAGAAGAAGGATCACGTGGTCCGAGATCTGCAGTCGTTTCATTTCAGCCCCCTCAGGTGTAGTGCACGCGCCGCTCGATGAGGCGGAACTGGATGATTGTCAGGATGAAGACCATCGCCATCAGGATGACCGACTGGGCCGAAGAGCCCCCCAGGTCGTTGCCGCGGAAGCCGTCCAGATAGACCTTGTAGACAAGGGTGACCGGGTTGTTGCCGGGCTCGTTCTTGACGATGACGTCGATGATGCCGAACGTATCGAAGAAGGCGTAGGTGATGTTGATGATCAGCAGGAAAAATCCGGTTGGAGCCAGAAGCGGGAAGGTAACGGTCCAGAACCGCCGGAAGCCGGACCGGCAGTCAATGCTGGCGGCCTCCTGGACGGACTTCGAAACACTCTGAAGGCCGGAGAGAAAGAAGATGAAGTTCACCGGGATCTGTTTCCACACCGCCGTGGTGATCATGGCGAAGCTGGTGTCGAAATAGTTGACGCCTATCTGCATCTGCCAGCCGAACATGGCGAAGAAATCGACCATCGGGCCGACATGTTGGTCGAACAGAAGGACACCGATCAGACCCGCGACAGGGGGCGCCACCGCATAGACCCACATCAGCAGGGTCTTGTAGGAGGAGGCACCGCGCAGAACCTTGTCCGCCTTGACCGCCAGCAACAGGGCCAGCCCCAGAGACAGGAAGGTCACGGAACATGTAAACACGGCCGTGAAGCGCGCGACGCGGCCATAATCGGACGATGTCACCGTATCCGTGAAGTTGTCGAGGCCGACAAAGGTCGAGCCGAAGCCGAACGGATCTTCAAGGTAAAAGGACGATTCGACCGCTTCGGCTGCCGGCCAGAGGAAGAAGATCGCCACGATTGAGAGCTGCGGCAGAAGCAGCAGATAGGGCAGCCACGGGGACTGGAAGTAGACTTTTTTCATCGGATTGCGTCTCGACCACCGGGAACGGGCAAAGCGAGCCGCCGATCGACCGGCCAGCCCGCTTCACTTGCATGGGAAATGGGGGCGCGCAGCGCCCCCATCGGGATCAGGTCAACTGCCGATCAGTTGCCGGCGGTCTTCGAGAAACGCTCCAGAAGCTTGTTGCCGTCCGCCTCGATCGTGGCGAAAGCATCTTCGACGGAAGCTTCACCGGACAGGATCTTGCCGTACTCACGGTTCATGACGTCACGGATCTGGACGTAGAACCCCATGCGGTAGCCCTTGGTCCATTCGCCGCCCGGCAGGGTGAGCTGCTTGATGCCGACTTCGGCGGCCGGCGTACTTTCGTAGTAGCCGTCTTTCTTGGCCAGCTCATAGGCAGCGTTGGTGATCGGCACGTAGCCGGTTTCCCTGTGCCACATGTACTGGACTTCCGGGGAGGTCAGGTACTGGTAGAACGAGGCAACACACTTGTTTTCCTCGTCCGGCTTGCCGGACATGGCGAACAGGGCCGCGCCGCCGATGAACGTGCCGGTGCCGGCGCCTTCAATGGCATCCCAGTAAGGCAGGTAGGTTGCCGAGAACGGGAATTCGACGGTCTTGGAGATGCCGCCGAAGGACCCCGAAGAGCCGAGCCACATGGCCACCTTGCCTTCGTTGAACGGGGTCTGGTTGTCGCCCCAGCCGGTGCCGTAATACCCGAACAGGCCGTCGTCCAGCCAACCCTTCACCTTGGTGAAGTGGTTCTTGATCGGCTCGCCAAAGACCAGCTTGGTGTCTTTGGAGCCGTCGTAACCGTTGTTGTTGGTCGCGAACTGCAGGTTATGACGGGACTTGAAGTTCTCGGTGAAGATCCACGGCAGGTGAGACTGCGCAAGCGGCACGTAACCGGCTTCCTTCAGCTTCGGAGCGATTGCCTCGAACTCTTCCCAGGTCTTCGGTGCCTCGACACCGGCCTTCTTCAGAGCGTCCTCGTTGGTGTAGAGAATCGGCGTGGAGGAGTTGAACGGCATACCGATCATCTTGCCGTCGCTGTCGGCGTAGAAGTAGCGGACACCGTCGATGTAATCTTCGATGTCGAAGCCGACGCCGGCGTCTTCCAGAATGTCCTGAGCCGGGATGACAGCACCCGTGGCGCCGATGATGGTGGCTGCGCCCGCATCGAAGACCTGCAGGATGTTCGGCTGTTCGCCGGCACGGAAAGCCGCGATACCGGCTGTCAGGGTCTCTTCATACGTACCCTTGAACACCGGAGTGATCTGGCAGACGTCCTGAGACTCATTGTAACCATTGGCGATGTCAACGACGACTTCGCCAAGACGGCCGCCCATGGCGTGCCACCAGGTGATGTCGGTCGCGGCAAAAGAAGCGGAGGAAGTGCCCAAAAGGGCAGCCGCAGCCACGAGGCTGGCGACAGTCTTACGATAAGCCATGTATTTTTGCTCCCATGTATCAGGGCGTCGGGGCCCCTGTCAGCAGTTGGTCTCTTTCACGATGCTGAAATGGCCCGATCAGCATCAGAAACGATAACGCCTGCGTTTCGTATTGTTTTCATATGAACGTTCTATGACGCTCATATGAACATTAAAAGACGCCATGACCGCGTCCGCAAGCAGAAACGGTTTTAAATCTGTAAAACCCGGTTTCCTGTCCGTTCAGACAGCCTGTTTGCGAAGCATCGCGGGTCCGGCCGGCCGTGGGTTTCCCCCGCATTCGCCCGTTTCGGCAAAGCGCGAGAGCCCTTTCAAAAAATTATCCGGCAGAAGGTTAGACGGCTCATATGAAGCTTGAGCGTCATTCACATGAACCGACGGCGACATGTTGCAGAGGCTTGCGAATCCACACGGGGTTTCCTTCCCGCAAGCCTGCTTGACGGCCTGCGGGTCGGGATCACATCCTCGCCGGACGGACTTATTACCTGCCGAAAATCCGGCGTTTGGTGCTGGCGGAGGAATGCAGGATCTTGTTGAAGAGGTAGTGTCTGGCGCGCATTTCAACAAAACGAAACGCGTATTCCAGCTTGCCGGCCAGGCTCCTGCGGGCCCTTGGTCCCGGGGTCAGGTGTCTGACGATGCGGCCTTCGGCGCAAAGCTTTTCGGTCCAGCGGCGCTCCGCGTCCCAGTCGTGGGTCTGCTGCTTGCCCTGATGGGTAAAGCCGAACAGATGGATTTCCGTCTCGGGATAGAGGTCCAGCAGTTCGGCAATGATCGACGCTCCCGATGTCGGGTTGCTCTGATCGAGCGCATCGAATTCCTTCAGATGGGCGCGGGCCCGTGTGACAGGACCGAAGCCGAGGTAGCGCGGTTTGCACTCCCGTTCGAACAGCCAGTCAACCCGGCCGTTCTCCTCGATGTCGTTTACCCAGACCTCCGGAGAGCGGTGCAGGGCCAGCGGGTTGATCCGCTTGCTCATATAGACGCGCGCCCGGTTGAGCATCAGGGCATCGACCCTGTGGCCCGCCGCCCCGCAGGCCGGCGCGCTGTTGAAGCGCAGCACGAAATCCGCGGCGTCGATCAGCGCCGCATCGGCCTGCGAAACAGGTCCGTTGCCGACGATGGAAATCGTTTTGATCGGCCCCAAGTCCGGAATGCCGCCTGTCATCGCATGTTCCCGATTTTCTGTGACAGGCCGTATAGCAATCCGGCTCCCGACCGGCAACGGCTGTTTGCCGGAGGAGAGGCGTCACAGCATTCGGCCAGCGCCGGAACGACCCTTCCCCGTCATTCCGGATCGGCGCTCGGCTCCGCCTCACTGGTCCGGAATAACGGAGTGAAGGCCCGCCGGTTGCATGAAAGCCGGTTCCGCACGCGGCCGGCTTCCGTTAGGTTCAAAAGCCAGACGTTACCGGTGCAGCAGACGATGTCCCTGAAATTCTCCTCCGCCTTTCCGCTGAAGAAAGCCCGCGCCCATGAAGTGTGCGGCGACGGCGCGCTGGCGTTTGCCGCCATCAGCGCGGGGCTTTGCGAAGGTGCCGTCGTGTGGGTGTCGGAGCACCGGCTGCCGGTGGTGAACCCGGAAGGGCTGTTGCCCTATTGCGATCCGGGCCGGCTGCTCGTCACCCGCGCCGACAGTCAGTTGAACGTGCTGGCCAGCACGGAGACGGCGCTGCGCTCGGGGGCAGCGGGGCTGGTGGTCGCCGAACTCGGTGCCGCCATCGGCCTGACGGAAGGCCGGCGCCTGCAACTGGCCGCCGAGGCCGGCGGCACCACGGCATTGCTGGTGATTCCGGAGGGCGCGGGCAGCAATGCGGCGGAAACCCGCTGGCGCTGCACGGGCCTGCCGCCGGATACAAGAGAGTCTTCCGATCCGGCTCAACGTCAA
Organism: uncultured Roseibium sp.; assembly: GCF_947496995.1. Lineage (GTDB taxonomy): Bacteria > Pseudomonadota > Alphaproteobacteria > Rhizobiales > Stappiaceae > Roseibium. The sequence continues at coordinate 557,735 of NZ_CANMFD010000001.1, read as the reverse complement.
AATTACCCTCCGCAAAACGGTCCCGACTCGACTCGCTGGCGCTGGTCGCTTATAAAGAACAAAATAGGAACATTGTCTGGATGGATTGTAGGTTGGGATGCAGCGGCGCGTCGTGTCATTGTGGTTTCCGAGGCTGGCGGCTGAGCGCTCCTTACGCGCCCGTCCCGTCGACGCGCCCTTTGCGCTGAGCCTTTTCGACCGCAATTCCGAACGCCTTTACGACCTTTGCCCGCGCGCGGAAAGCTTCGGCCTGCAGCGCGGCATGACGCTGGTTCACGCGCGCAGCTTCTGCCCCGGCCTCCTGACGCGGGCCGCCGACCCGGACGCCGACCAGCGCTTCCTGCGCATTCTGGCAAGATGGGCGACACGCTATTGCCCCTGGGTGGGGCTCGACGGCCGGGACGGGCTTTTTCTGGACATCACCGGCTCGACCCATCTTCTGGGCGGCGAGGAGCCGCTTCTGGGTGACATCCGCGCCCGGCTGGCGCGCGCCGGTCTTTCCGCCCGCCTCGGCCTTGCCGGAACGCCGGGGGCTGCCTGGGCGCTGTCACGCTTTTGCGAAGGCATTGCGCCGCCCGGCGAGAACCTGTCGCGCATCGGCTCGCTGCCATTATCGGCCCTGCGCCTTGCCGACCAGACCTGCACCAGCCTGGAGCGGCTCGGCATCGCGACGGTGTCCGACCTTCACAACCTCCCCCGGGCCACCGTTGCCCGGCGCTACGACCCCGATGTGCTGCGCCGTCTCGACCAGGCGCTCGGCGCGGTCGGGGAACAGATCTCCCCCCTGCAGGACGCGCCAGGCTTCGCGGCCCGCCTCACCCTGCCGGACCCCATCGGCCTTCTGGACGATGTGATGGCCGGCGCCCGGCGCCTGATCGGCCATATGTGCACCCAGTTGGACGCGGCGCAGAAGGGCGCACGCATGCTGCGGCTGACCTTCCGCCGGGTGGACCAGGAAAACCGCTCGGTCGAATTGCGCCTTGCCCGGCCGATGCGCGATCCGGTTCGCATCGCCGCACTGTTCGAGCGCGGCGTCGGCGCGGTGGATGCCGGCTACGGCATCGACATGATCCGCCTGGAAGCGGTGGAGATCGAGGCGCTCGGCATGCGCCAGCTTGACCGCGCCCAGAACCGGGAAAAGGACAGTCTCGACGATCTCGTCACCCAGCTCGGCAACCGGCTGGGGCTGGACAACATCCTGCGCTTCCAGCCTGTCGACAGCCATATTCCCGAACGCAGCTTCACGCTCGTGCCCGCCGCCGGCAGCCGCCCCGCCCCGGCTTGGCCGAGCCGCCGCCCCCGCCCCCTCAGGCTGTTTGCACCCGAACCGGTGATCACCTCCGGCGGCGGGAGCCGCCAGGGACTGGAACCGCCGACCCGCTTTCGCTGGCGTGGCAGCTTTCTGACAACCATCGGCGCCGAAGGCCCGGAGCGGATCACCCCGGCCTGGTGGGAAAATGACGCCGGCTGGCGCGGCGGCCTGCGCGATTACTGGCGCGTGGAAACCGGCGAAGGCCGCCGCCTCTGGCTGTTCCACACCCCCCAGGCGCCACGGCCGCAGGGATGGTTCGTGCAAGGGGAGTTCGCCTGATGCCTTGCTCCTTCGCCACTCGCGCATCCTCTCCCCCCTTGAGGGAGAGATGTCTCCGCAGGGGACAGAGGGGGGTATCGGCCTCCCAGCAGACAATCCCTCTTCGAGTACGCCGTACCGCTTCACCCCCCTCTGTCAGCAAAGCTGACATCTCCCCCTCAAGGGGGGAGAGGGGTGTTCGCCGCACGGCCAGACCTTCCTTTGATACCGGCAGACACCGCTGCCGTCTCGGACTTGATCCGGGAGCTCTGATAAATAAGGTATTTCTATCTCCGCACACTGAAATTGAACGAATTTTCAAATAATTATCTTTTTCTGATTATTTTTGGAGGAGGCTGAGTATTTTTGAAGGGGTTGAATTGCCGGTAGTTTGAGCGATTTCAAACGTGATTCCAGAATTTTGAATGTTTTCGCAGTCAACTGAGTATTTTTGCATGAGAGTGATGACCTCTCGAAACCTATGCGGGACGCAAATGACAACTGATAAAAATAAATATGTCGGTCAATCGGCACTAATTGAAAAATACGGACTTCAAGTTCCGTCACCCTCCCTCATGTCAGTTGTCGGTCCGGGCGCCAGAAAAACAACTACAGAAAATGGGGTAACAATTGAGAAGTACACGGCCAGCTACGCTCCGAAAGACACTTTAGCCGGCCACCTGAAATTCTCGCTCCGTTATGAGCCAACAGACCTTGGTGTCTTGTCGGATCTTTTCAAGGTTGCTGACCACCGTGAACTTGAAGACTGGATCCGTTCTGAACCGAATGGAGCATATTCCCGGAGGGCGTGGTTCTTATATGAGTGGCTGACTGACAAAACGCTGGACATTCCAGATCTTGGGGCCGTCACCTATATAAACGCGCTGGACGAGAAATTTCACATTACAGCTACCGACGGACGTCAATCCAGGCGCCACAAGGTTATAGACAACCTCCTGGGGACACGAACCTTTTGTCCGACAGTTCGGCGAACGGAGCAAATTAAAAGCTTTCAGGCCGAGGCGCTGAACAGTGAAGCAAGCGAGCTCGTATCCGGCTGTGATCCCGACATCCTCACCAGGGCGGTAAACTTCCTGTACACAAAGGAAACAAAGTCCACTTTCCAAATAGAAAACGAAGTGGCTTCCGGGATGCGGGCTGAGAGATTTGTGGCCGCCCTCCGAGGTGCCGAGAAGTTCGATCTATCAGACCCGACACGTTTGCTGTCCCTTCAGAACAGCATTGTCGACCCGCGATATGCAGCCACCGGCATCCGGGACTTTCAGAATTTTATCGGCGAGACTGCCGGGGGATATAGAGAGATCGTCCACTTCATATGCCCGAAACCTGAGGATGTGCCGTCATTGCTTTCAGGGTGGGCGGACATGGCCTCTAAACTTCGAGGACATGTGGATCCCGTAGTTTCGGCAGCATTGGTCTCTTTTGGCTTTGTGTTTATCCATCCGTTCGAAGATGGAAATGGAAGAATTCACCGTTTCCTGATGCACAACATCCTCTCGTCGGAGGGGTACACTCCGAAAGATGTTCTCTTCCCAATCAGCGCTGCAATTGTAAGAGACCGTCGCGGCTACGATGCGGCTCTGGAGTCGTTTTCCGCAGCTATACAGCCGTTCATCGAATGGTCCTGGACACCGGAAAAAGAAATATCGGTCAAAAACGACACCTGCGATCTTTACAGATATTTCGACGCAACAACGATCACCGAGTATTTGTACTCGAAAATTAAAGAAACCGTCAGAAAAGACCTTCGAGACGAATTAAGTTTCATTGGTATGTACGATGCCATCTCGCAAGAGATCAAAGAGCGAATTGACATGCCTGACAGAAGGGCATCGCTGTTGGCCCAGCTCCTGATTCAGGGGAAGGGCGCTCTTTCGCAGAAAGCCCTGACAAAATTCTCAGAACTCACAGAACTTGAGATCAAGATCATCCAGAAAGTTGCGACAGATGTTTTGGAAGAGTTCGATTTGCAAAATGACTTCGACACATCTGACAGCATGTACCGCCCTGAATAGCGTTATGCGGGATGCGGGCGGGTCTGCGAGCCGCGGGGATGACCGCCAGCCAGACCCCCTCGCCGCTTGCCCACCCTCTCCCCCCTTGAGGGGGAGATGTCCCCGCAGGGGACAGAGGGGGGTATCGGCTTCCCGGCAGACAATCCCTCTTCGAGTACGCCGCACCGCTTCACCCCCCTCTGTCAGCAAAGCTGACATCTCCCCCTCAAGGGGGGAGAAGGGTGTTCGCCGCGCGGCCAAGCTTCCCTTTGACACCGGCAGTGGCCGCCGCTGTCCCGGACCTAATCCGGGACCTCTTCAGCGTGCCCTCGAGGCAAGGCCCCGGTGCAAGGCCGAGGCGGCGGAGCATATGCAAGGTGCGGGCGGGTCTGCGAGCAGCGGGGATGACCGCCAGCCAGACCCGCTCGCCGCTCGTGCATTCTCTCCCCCCTTGAGGGGGAGATGTCCCCAAAGGGGACAGAGGGGGGGATCGGCCTCCCGACAGACGCAGCCTTTCAGAATGCGCCGCACCGCTTCACCCCCCTCTGTCAGCAGAGCTGACATCTCCCCCTCAAGGGGGGAGAGGGGTGTTCGCCGCGCGTCCAAGCTTCCCTTTGACACCGGCAGTGACCGCCGCCGTCCCGGACTTGATCCGGGACCTCTTCAGCCCACTCCCAAGGCGAGGCCCCGGCTCAAGGCCGGGGCGGCATGGCATATGCGGGGTGCGGGCAGGTCTGCGAGCAGCGGGGATGACCGCCAGCCAAACCCCCTCGCCGCTCGCGCATTCTCTCCCCCCTTGAGGGGGAGATGTCCCCGCAGGGGACAGAGGGGGGTATCGGCCTGCCGGCACACACAGCCTTTCAGAATGCGCCGCGACGCTTCACCCCCCTCTGTCAGCAGAGCTGACATCTCCCCCTCAAGGGGGGAGAGTGGTGTTCGCCGCGCGGCCAGGAAAATAAAACCGGGTGGAGAAAGGCTGCCTTTCGGCACCGCCTCCCGGCCCATGCGGCGGGACGGAGGCCGGCGATGAGTTCCCTGCCCTCCCCCGACACATTCCGCGTCGAGCCGGTGCGCTATGCGGAGCTGTGTGTGACGTCGAACTTCACCTTCCTGACGGGGGCGTCCCATCCGGAGGAACTGGTGACGCGGGCGGCGGCGCTGGGGTTGGAGGCGATTGCGATTACCGACCGCAATTCGCTGGCCGGAGTGGTGCGGGCGTTTTCGGCGCTGAAGGAGATCAAACGCGCGGCGGCGGAAGAGGGCGTGCCCGTGCGCTCGCATGCGCAGACCGATCCGTCCTCCCGTCAGGTCACCACTGCCGCGCCGCCGCTTCCCCTGGCCCTACCCGCGCCACAAGACCCGGCTGGAACCGTCTCCGAAACCGACACCAGCGCTGCCGGTGCAGCCACCTCCGCGACCACGCTCCGCGCGGCCTCGAAATCCGTTCCCCTGAGGCTGCCCAGACTGATCGTCGGCGCCCGGCTGGTGCTGCGCGACAGCCCGGTGGAGTGGGTGGCGCTGCCGAGCGACCGGGCGGCCTATGAACGGCTCAGCCAGTTGCTGACCCTCGGCAAGCGGCGCGCGGAGAAGGGCGACTGCCATCTCGATTTCGCCGATCTTGTGAACGCCGCCGCCGGGCTGATCCTGATCGCGCTGCCGCAGGTGTCCGGTCCCGCGATGGCCCTTTGTGAGACGGCTAAGGATCATATCCGCCGGCTGCGCGAGGCCGTCCCCGGGCATGTGTTTCTGGGCGCCGCGCCGCGCTATGACGGCTCGGACCAGGCATGGTTCCGCGCCTGCGCCCGGGCCGCTCACTCTCTGGCCGCGCCGATGGTCGCCGTCGGCGACGTGCTGATGCACCATGCCGGGCGGCGGCGGCTGGCCGACGTGCTGACCTGCCTGCGCGAGGGCTGCAGCATCGATCAGATCGGCACCCGCGCCCTGCCCAACGGCGAGCGGCGGCTGAAATCGCCGGCCGACATGGCCCGGCTCTACCGCCACCACCCGGCGGCGCTGCGGCGGAGCATCGAGATCGCCACCCGCTGCAGCTTCGACCTGTCGGAGCTTTCCTATGAATATCCGGACGAAGTCACCGGCAGTGAGAGCCCGCAGGAGCGGCTGGAACGGCTGACGCGGGAGGGCCTGGAGCGGCGCTACCCGCAGGGCGTGCCGGCAAGCGCCGAGGCGCTGGCGCAAAAGGAACTGGCGCTGATCCGCAAACTGAAATTCGCCGCCTATTTCCTCACCGTGCACGACATCATCCAGTTCGCCCGCAGCCGGCGCATCCTGTGCCAGGGGCGCGGTTCGGCGGCCAATTCGATCATCTGCTACGCGCTCGGCATCACCGATGTGGGGCCGGAGACGATCACCATGGTCTCCGAGCGCTTCATCTCCGAGCACCGGGGCGAGCCGCCGGACATCGATGTCGATTTCGAGCATGAGCGCCGCGAGGAAGTGATCCAGTATATCTACGAGCGCTACGGCCGCCACCGGGCGGGGCTGTGCGCCACCGTCATCCATTTCCGCTCGCGCGCGGCGACCCGCGAAGTCGGCAAGGTGATGGGGCTGAACGCCGATGTCACCGCCGCCCTCACCGGGCAGATCTGGGGCAGCTCGAACACGGGGCCGGAGGAAACCCGGGTGAAGGAGATCGGCCTCGACCTCACCAATCCGCGTGTCATCCAGACCATCGAGCTGATCCGCGAAATCATCGGCTTTCCGCGTCATCTCAGCCAGCATGTCGGCGGTTTCGTCATCACGCAGGGGCGGCTCGACGCGCTGTGCCCGATCGAGAACGCCGCCATGGAAAACCGCACGGTGATCGAATGGGACAAGGACGACATCGATGCGCTCGGCATTCTCAAGGTCGATGTTCTCAGCCTCGGCATGCTGACCTGCATCCGCAAGTGTTTCGACCTCCTGAAGGACCATCACGACCGCGAGCTGACGCTGGCGAGCGTGCCGCAGCACGACACGCCCACCTATAACATGCTGTGCGTGGCCGATGCGGTCGGCGTCTTTCAGGTGGAAAGCCGGGCGCAGATGAACTTCCTGCCGCGCATGCGCCCACGCGAATTCTACGATCTGGTCATCGAGGTGGCGATCGTGCGGCCCGGGCCGATCCAGGGCGGCATGGTGCACCCCTATATCAACCGCCGTCAGGGCCGCGAGGACGTCGTCTTCCCCTCGAAGGAACTGGAGGAGGTGCTCGGCAAGACGCTCGGCGTGCCGCTGTTCCAGGAACAGGCGATGCAGATCGCCGTGGTCGCCGCCGGATTCACCCCGTCGGAGGCGGATAAGCTGCGCCGCTCCATGGCGACCTTCCGGCGCATGGGCACCATCGGCCAATTGAAGGAAAAATTCATCACCGGCATGCTGGAGCGCGGCTACCAGCTGGAGTTCGCGCAGAACTGCTTCGGCCAGATCGAGGGGTTCGGCGAATACGGCTTTCCGGAAAGCCACGCGGCGGCCTTCGCCATGCTCGCCTATGTCTCGGCCTATCTGAAATGCCACTTCCCGGCGGAGTTCGCCTGCGCGCTGCTCAACTCCCAACCGATGGGTTTTTACGCCCCGGCGCAGATCGTCCGCGACGCGCGCGATCACCAGGTGGAGGTGCGGCCCGTGTGCGTCAACACCAGCTCCTGGGACTGCACGCTGGAGCGGCGCGGCGACGGCGCGCTGGCGCTCAGGCTCGGCTTCCGCCAGATCAAGGGCCTGCGCGAGGAGGACGCCTCCTGGATCGTTGCGGCGCGTGGCAACGGCTATCCGGACCCGGAATCTCTCTGGCTGCGCACCGGCGTCGCGCCGGCGACCCTGGAACGCCTTGCCGAGGCCGATGCTTTCGCCGGCATGGGCCTGAGCCGCCGCGCGGCCCTGTGGCAGGTGAAGACCATCCGCAGCCCGAAACCGCTGCCGCTCTTCAACGATCCGATAGACGGCGAGGCGATCTTCGAGCCGCAGGTCACCCTGCCGGCCATGCATCTGGGCCAGGAGGTGGTGGAGGACTATCTCTCGACACGCCTGACCCTGCGCGCCCACCCGATGGAGTTGCTGCGCCCGCATATCGCGCAGCTGACCCCGCACGACCGGCTGGCCGTGCTCTCTCCGCGCGAGGCGCGCCGCGTCTCCGTCTGCGGGCTGGTGATCACCCGCCAGCGGCCGGGCACTGCGTCAGGCGTGATCTTCCTGACGCTGGAGGACGAGACCGGCGTTTCCAACGTGGTCGTCTGGCCGAAAATCTACGAAAAATACCGCCCCACCGTCCTCGGCGGCCGCCTCGTCAAGGTCACCGGCCGTCTGGAACGCGAGGGCCAGGTCGTGCATCTGATCGCCGACACCATAGAGGACCGCTCCGGCGACCTCTCCCTGCTCGGCCACCCGAACGGCGACGTGCTGGGGCAGACCACAGCCAAGACCGACGACGTCCCCGCCCACATGAAACCACAGCCAGCCCCGAAGCCCCGGGCGATGCATCCGCGGGATCAGGCGAAGAGGCTGTTTCCGAGCAGGGATTTTCATTGAGGGGGAGAAGAATACCATGCGGCTGCCAAAACGACACATGCTCTTAGTTAAATGTCGCGCTCACAAGTGAAACCACCTGCACCAACCGCCAGAAACCTAAAATGTTGGAACACCTTCAATTAGCCCGCCTAGCGCAGCACCCCGTAGTAAATCGCTGGGGCCTCTCGATTTAACCCCCAACAAATTCAAAGCAAATCGAGCACGAGAAGAAGCTACATATAGTCTGTTGTGGGCTGAGTAAGCGGCAAAACTACGCGAATTTGAGGTCTCACTCTCGCCTTCGCTCGGAACGCGGCCCTTATCAACTCCGACAATTACAACTACATCGAACTCAAGCCCACCAACAAAATCTACATGACCAAGCACTAGATGTCCTGACTGCTCAGCTTGTTTCAGCCTGACAAAATCGCCGCGCCTCTCCAAAATTGTTACTGGCTTATTACTACTTTTGGCTAATTCATAAATCTCACTTATTATCTCTTCAGAATGACTTGTTATTAAAACTTTAGACCTATTAGTTTTAGTTTCTGACTGCAACTCGTCAGCTCTCTTAAGCGCCCCAGCAATCATAGCGGCGTCATCAGGAAACTCTATATATTTTACAGGTTTAGACCTTCTCTCCTCCTCTGGTGTAAATATGCTATGAGAACCCAATAAAGTATTGTTAAAATTAGTAAATAGCGTTGCACCTGAAGCTAGCACAGCTTGCGAAAAATCAGTGATCCGTGGAGAACTTCTGAATACTGCGGTGAATGATGTAAGCTCTTGGCTCACGTCAACTTCTGAGCCAAACAGATCCGAGAGAGACGAAATATCATCCCAGCCTCGATCACCAACTGCCTGAGCTTGATCAACTGTAAAAGAGATAGGAAACTTACCAACCTCGCGAGTGAAATGATGAAAAACATGAAGTTCATTCATATTGAATAAGTGCGTTTCATCTACGGCTATAAAGTCATAACCTTCTCGAGATCTACGTCGACGCCAGATCGGCGTATCTAATTGTCCAATTGCCGATATAACAACATCATCAGTGTCGAATTGGCTAGAAGTCTCTAATTGCCTTTGATATCTCTTAAAGATGCTGAATACGAAACCCTTATCCGCATCATTGAAAACCTGAAGACCATACTTAATGGACGGACATTTTCTATAGACGTCAAAGGAATCACCGGCTCGCCCCTTAATTAGAACGCTGATCTCATGCTGAAATAAAACTGAAAGCTCGGAAGATGTAAAAGATTTTATTTGCGAAATAAACTCTTCAGAAAGATACGGACTAAATGAAGGCATATCTTCGTCTAGTGCCTCGGCGATGGCCTGCTCAATATATAATCTTTGCAATATTTTTGAATCATTTGCGTCTCTATCGATGAACTCTGCTTCACTTATCGATTGACTCAAAAATCCCGCGCAAAGAGATGCTAAAGTTTCAACCGACAAAGAAACTTCTGACTTCTTTTTATCTCGGTATTGATACCCTTCGATATCGATTACAGTAAGTGAACTTTCAATTGCTTCTCGAGTGGCTTCACTATGTGTAACGATAAGCGCACGAAAATCTTGATTCTTACTCTCCGCCTGACGCAGTACACGGATAGCTCTCAGCATAAGTGAAAGCGTTTTACCAGTGCCTGCTGGACCTTGCAATCTGTGCGGAGTAGTGGCCTCGGCAAAAATAAACTTACGTTGCTGCTTGGTTAGAAGAGGTAGCCAGTCGTTAAGGGGCATATGTGCTGGCAGAACTGTCGTAGGAGTTGTAGCAAGTTCAGTCGAAATCATCTGGCCTTTATTTTCTGCGCTTGCGATCTCTTCCGCCGCCTCAGAAACATCTTTATAAACACCAGGCAAGCGTTCGAAAACTCTCCGAAAAACTGTCTCTTCCGGTTGCTCCGTCGCAGAGTCCGCCGCTTCATAACCAGATTTATAGACCAACAAGAAGCGTCCATCCATTTCGCGTTTCTTAAGGCGTTGCTTTAGCGGCTCGCGTTCAATCGCTATTCGAAACGGAGCTCTCTCTGTGTAGGGGAGCGGAAAAATCACAGCTTTAGATGTCCCGCTGATTAACTTCTCCGATTTATTGTAAGTTGCCCCTGACCAGTACTTGCTACAAAACCTAAGAAGCTTTTGGAATGACGTAAGCGTCTCCCCCGAACGCAATTGAGTGAATAAGGACGACTGTTCGCAATCTATTACTAAGTATCTCTTTTGCTTCCAATTACCTTTTGTAGTTAGAAATGCTCCTTCTTGATCTTGGTAAAGTATAACTTTTCCTAATTTAGCCAAAAATTGTACCTTTCCGACCAGCGCTTGAATAAGTTTATCACCTTCCTCAAAATCGATAGACTGATATTCGCGTCCCGAAATAAGCTCCGCAACGGCATCGTCGTCGAGGCAAACATACTTCATTTATTCCCTCCCAAGTCTCCGCTCAAGCAGTGACCAATGATACGCTGAATAACTTCATCCTGCGGATCAGCGACCCCTATTCTGCCAAATAAATTGGAGAACAATTGAAGTACATGCTCAATCGTAGGTGAACCAATCAAGCTAACCGGCATAGCGAGTTCACCTTGCGCGATCGATAACCCAGTTGAGTTTTTGGTTTCCGAACACAACTCCTCGTACTTCGTGGACGAAAGTCCTCGCCCAAGCTCTTTCGCCACACTCCGCAGCAAGGTCGTCACCTCTCTTAAAAGGCAAACATAACCGATATTTTCCTCCTCATCGGGCCAAATTTCCTCTAACAGGTAATATCCAAGAACTTGATGTCGACTTAGTCTCTTCACAAGGTCTTCAACGTGCTTCGGTCGCTTATCTTGAAACCAAGAATATAAAATATCAGTATCACCAACACCTGTTATATTTTTGAATTCTTCTACCAAGACTACATGTTCACGAAATTTCTTAGCGGCACTATTTTGATTTTTATTTCCTATTCCGATCGGGAAATGTGTATCCGCGATCGCGGTGAGTGGCACAGATAAGGGGAGCGATGGAGACAGATTAGCTTGACGGAGCATCGACCCTAGTTTGCCGGACTGCTCCTTTAATTCTTGCTCAACTAATATATCTAACCCATCCCTATTTAGCCAATCACGCAGCATAACAATAGGTATGTAGTTTAGTATCGGGTATTTGTCTTGCGCTACATCGCATCTTGCTGTAATTGAAAGACCAAATACTTCACATTTTTCATACCTACACGCAAAAGCGCAATTAAACACCGTTCCTTGGGTTATTTCGCCGTATCTCGGACGGGAAATATGTGGTCGAATTTTTGGCACTTAGACACAACCGTAATGATTTTCGAATTCCCTAAAATAACACGATAAATTGCTATAAATGCAAGTATAAATTAAAATATTTTTCTTGTTCTACTTTGCGGTGCATAAATCTCGCCACCATCTGAAACACCGCCTTTTCTCCGAGTGTTTCTTTGCAGCATATCACTGCTGTCCAGTTTATTTTCCAACCACTGTGCCAAGCTCCTGAGGGAGCGAAAATAAGCCGCGACAACGGCGTCGTTTTCCGTATCTGACCAATCGCCTGAACTCATGCGCGCCAGGGTAGTGCGGTCCGGCGATTGTGTCATGCGGGAATTGCGGCGCTACCTGACCCCACCAAAAAAGCAATATGGCAGTCTCAACCCCCAGAACGGCCGGTCGGGGTTTGCCCGCCAGGCGCGCAGGAGGTCGTTTCGGGCGCTTCAGACCTTTCAGCGATCAAGCCAATGGCTTAAGAAAGAATTCTTCAGCTTTTCCAGCGGGCAGAGAGAAACATGGAACAACGCAAACTGGGCGCCAATGGGCCGGAAATCAGCGCGATCGGCTACGGTGCGATGTCCTTTTCCGACATGTACGGGCCGACGAACGAGACGGAAAGCCACGCCATCCTCGATGCCTGCCGCGACCTTGGGGTCACGCATCTGGACACGGCAAATGTCTATGGCATGGGCAAATCGGAAAGCGCCATCGGGACCTATCTGAAAGCCAATCCGGGCGCGCGGGACGAATTCATCATCGCGACAAAGGCCACGATCACCCGCGATGCGGACGGCAACCGCGGCTATGACAATTCGGCTGAGCACCTTGAAACCGAGCTGGACAAGTCGTTGCAACGGCTCGGCCTGGAGTGTGTGGACCTCTTCTACGCCCACCGCCGCGATCCGCGCTTCACCCCGGAGGAAACGGCGGCCAATCTCGGGCGGCTGGTTGAAAAGGGCAAGGCCCGCGCGATCGGTCTTTCGGAAGTCGCGCCCTCGACCCTGCGGCGCGCCATGAAAGCCTTCCCGATCGCCGCCGTTCAATCGGAATATTCGCTTTCCACGCGGGCGCCTGATCTCGGACTGGTGCAGGCCTGCGCCGAGCTCGGTGTCGCCATGGTGGCCTTCTCGCCCTTGGGCCGCTCGCTGCTGACGGACAACCCGATCCCGCGCGAGCGGATCGCCGATCTGCCGTTCCTCGCCGCAAACCCGCGTTTCACGGAGCCGAACCTGAGCGAAAACCTGCGCATCATGGAAGGCTTCCGCAAGCTCGCGGCAGAGATGGGCACAACGGCGGCAGGGCTGGCGAATGCCTGGCTGCTAAGCCGGGGACCCCATGTGATCCCGATCCCGGGGACGCGCTCGGTGGATCACCTGCGCGAGTGCATCTCGGGCGCAGCCCTCAGCCTCACGGCAGAGGACCTGGAGCGTATCGAGGCCGTGCTGCCGGTCGGCTGGGCCCATGGCGACAGGTATTCGGATGCGCAATGGTCCGGCCCCGAGCGGTATTGCTGACAGCTTCCCGCCGTCAGCTTGCCATGTACTCCGACGGCGGGCGCATGTGGCGCAACGTCGACGCAGCGGTCTGTTGCTGCGGCTACCGGTTCTGTTCCGCCTTCCCATACGAACGGCAAAACAGCTCATCACCGAGCATGGCAAAATGCGCCGCGACAACGGCGGCGTTTTCCTTATCTGACCAATCGTCTGACCTCATGCGCGCCGGGGTGGTCCGACGTTTCAGTTGCGGCATGCGTGAAATCGCCTCCAGGGAGAGATGTGAGCGGCACTAAAGTTAGCTGCTTTCCGCACCCCCCATTGGTTAATAAGTGCTTTAATGCTATTCTGGATTGCGTTTCGCGCAGTCGACGCGAGCCAGGATCGTGCATGTGTCAAAGGCTCATTTATTTCGGGAGCGGACAATGTTCAATCGACTCTTGATTTCATGTTTCTTTCTCGTCGCTTCCACCACCCTCTCCCTTGGAGCGGAGTTGCGGGAGGGATTCGATCGGGGGCGGCTCAACAAGTTCGTCTGGATCACCTGCCAGGCGGATTACCCGCGACTGGTCACCTTTGATGAGGACGTGACTAGCACGACGACAACCCGATATCTGACTGTCTCGATCGACGAGAATCGCGGAAATGTGGACACATGCGCCAACCGCGAGATCTACAAGAAACAGATTTCCGAACTCGGTTTGACGCCGGGACTTCTCGAGCCGTTCACGTTTGACGACGACGTCGCGGATCTCGGTCCCAGCATGATCGCACCGGACATCCAGAACCTAGAAAGCCGCTGTGAAGACGGCGACAGTGACAAGGTGCAACGCAACGAGTTGCGCCTGCTCCAGAAGAAACATGTCCACGACGTGACGGACCCGCACTGGTACACACTCCGCTTCCGAACGAGAGGCGCTCCCCCACCCTGCGGATCGAGCCGTTGGGTCATGGCGCAATGGAAATACCAGGCAGCTTCAGGCTGGCCGCACGAATTCAGCCAGAATCCGTTCCTCGCTCAAAGATTCGACAATGGTGTCTTTCACATCACCGTCCAGAACGACCGGTGCCGCTGCATGGTGGCCATGACGGACGGCGACCCCGACCGGATATCCGACGAACAGTCTCTGCGAGCGGCACCCGAGGGGGACGTGCGACAAGCGCTTAAAAAATCGCGACCGCTGAAATGCACCCGCAGTGGCAAGATCTGCACCCCGGAGGATTTCACCGTCTGGACAGTCGACGGCGGTGCCCCGCCACTACTGCCGGACCCGCAGAAAGGGTGGGTGACCATGTCCTACCGGATCAAGGCTCTTGGCGAGGAACAGGGAGAGATCGATATCTACGCAAACGGTCGTTTCATAGTGCGTGTAAGCGGTCATGTGGGCTATGGCGACTTGACCAATAGCCGGATGAAATTCAAGTTCGGCGCCTATCGGGACCGGATACCCGGCACACACCACATGGATGTGGACGGAATCTGCATTTCCGGAAAGATCGACAATTGCGACAGGACGGTCACTCCGGTTGTACAGAGCGACTGATAGGAGGCACGCGCCCTATTCGCTCCCTGCCGTCTCGCTTCCAAGCACGCCTCGCCCCTTGACAGTCAAGCCATAAACGCCCCGGTCGACGCGTTCGAACCAGCCGTAGTGATCGTCGGCCATCATGCGGGTGGCGCGGGTGACGCCGGTGGCCTTGGCAACGTCAGCCCCGCGGCTGGGGCCGTTGGTGTGAAGATGTTCGGCGCAGCGGATCGCGTCCTGGCGGTAGGCGGTGACCAGCGTTACCCGGGTCGAGCCGCCGGTGTTGGGATCGCCGACGCGGCGGGAGAACTCGCGCAGCAGGCGGGCCTTGCGGGGTTTGGACTTGCGCGGCGCATAGGGCGCCGGGTCGAGGGGGACTTCAACGTGCCCGTCGGCAAGGCGGACCACGATCACGCCGAGGCCCAGCCGCCGGGCGAGCTTGAGGTTGTTCTTGAGGCTTGCCAGAAACCGCTTGCCCTGCCCCCGCGCGACCGCGACATAGACCGCATCGGTGATCGACTGACGGTCGACGGCCTGGTGAAACAGGCTCAGGGTGAAGCCGGTCTTCAGCTCGACAATCACCGGATCCGCGCCGTCGCGGCAGGCGACAATGTCGGCGGCGCCGACCTCGGCCTTGACCTCGTAGCCCTGCCCCTCGAGGAAGGTCTTGACCGGCAGGTAGAGTTCGGTTTCCAGAATGCGCGTCATGCCGGGAGTTTAGGCAGGACAAAAAACCTCGACAATCGGCAAACAGCCGCCGCCGGAAACGGTCCACGGTTTCCGGGACGCCGGGAAGGATCTGTCCCCCTTATGTTGGAAAGGGAGAGGCTGTTACGGCGCGTGCCAACAGCCAATCCACGCCCTTTTCTGGGGGCCGGAAGCCGTCAGAGGCTGATTTTCACGCAAGCGTGAGCGCGCTTTATCGTCTCCGCGCGGACCTCACCTCGGAAATCGCCACAAAGGCGCTATAATTTCCTGTCGGAGCACAGAGCGTTTCGAGGACCCGGGCCTGCACAGGCCGGCGGGGCCGTTCGCCCGAATGGAGAGATCTTGATGACAACCGACTTCCTCACCCGCCGCAAACTGCTTGCCACCGGTGGTGTTGTCTGCGGTGCCGCACTGGTGACGGCAGCCTCCGGACTTGTGGTGCCTGCGCAGGCGGCGGGGCTGGCGCCGACGCGGTCGATGCGCGGCGGGGCCAACAATTATCTGCCCGGTGCGCCCATCGTGGAGCGGATCGGCAGCGGCGGGTTCCGGATGACCGGCACTGTGCGGCGCGCGGGCGACGGCACGCCGCTGGCCGGGCAGCGCATCCAGATCTGGGCACATACCACCGAAGGGCACGAGCGCGACAAACGCAGCCACGGGGCGACGCTGACGGACGCCAACGGCGTCTTTTACATGGACATGCCGCAGATCGTTCCGGCCTTCGGCCAGCCGCATGCACATCTTGCCTATGACAGCGGCGACTTCGAAACCGTCTTCCTGCGCCCGGTGATGTCGAGCGCGAAGGACACCGGCCTTGAAGCCCATTTCGTCCTGCAGCCTGCCTGAGCGGGGAATGCCGACGGCCACGCGCCGGGCCCGTGCCGTCCTGATCTGGGCCGTGCTTGCAGCAGCGCTGCTCGTGCCTTTGGCTGCAGCGGTTGCAAGCCCGCTGCTGCAATGGCGCCAGCCGGTTTATATCGCCGCCGGCTTTGCCGGGATTATCGCGATGGGTCTGTTGCTGCTTCAGCCCCTTCTGGCGGGCGGCGCCCTGCCGGGTCTTGCCGGCGTGCGCGGGCGGCGTATCCACCGCTGGACCGGCGGCCTGCTGGTGGCGGTGGTGATCGCCCATGTCGGCGGCCTCTGGATCACCAGCCCGCCGGACGTGATCGACGCCCTCCTGTTCCGCTCTCCGACGCCGTTCTCCGTCTGGGGCGTCATCGCCATGTGGGCGGTGTTCGCCGCTGCAGTCCTCGCCATTTTCCGCCGCCGCCTGCGCCTGCGCCTCTGGCGGCGCGCTCATACGGCTCTGGCGGTGGTCATCGTCACCGGCAGCGTGGTCCATGCGCTGCTGATCGAGGGCACGATGGAGACGCTGTCGAAGGTCGGCCTGTGCGCGCTGGTCGTGGCGGCGACCGTGAAAGTGGTGGCGGATCTCAAGGCCTGGGCACGCGGACCGCGGCGGGAGACGTGACGGCCGCTCACCGCCGGTCTTCTTCAGAACGACGATTTCATTGCATTGCTGCCCGCCGCTGGACCTGCGGCACATATGGATCCGACCACTCGGCAACGGTGTCGTGTGCTGTGACGACCGGCACATGTACGCGCGGAACGAGGCCCGCATACTCCATCTGAAGATGAAGTCGAGCGCGGCGCTACGTGAGGATGAGGGTGCGTCGCGGATCCAGAACATCCGGATTTCGAAAGGCGAGCAACGTGGCAAACGACGCAACGACGCGGCAAAAGGCGAAGGACCTCGGAGCGCCCGAAGCGGAAACGCTGATTGCCACGGTTCCCAAACTGGCGCGCCTGCTTTCCCGGGAACAGGTGGCGCAGGTGCAAAGGGTGCTCGACGCGGCCGTTCTCAATCCGCTTTACGAAGAGGCTTACAGAAACGCGATGAAGGCGGCGGTGATTTCGCGCGCCGGGAACCTCGTGTTGCGCGACCGGACGAAGGAACGCAAGGCGCGCAGGATACTCGACAAGCGGGTGCGCGTATCGAAAAGCGACGGCTGCATCCGGGTCGATCACAACAAGATGCTGACGGCGGATGCGCTTGTCCCGCGCAGCAACAATCCGGATGAGGCCGACTATCTTGCCTGCGTCCGGCAGATCCTCGATTCCAAGGGGGTCTGGCTGCGGCTGCGCCAGCCCTGGAACGCGCAGGGGCGCAATCCGACGGAATGGGAATTCTGGTTCTCCCTCGGTTACGACGGCGACACCATCAAGACCGATGATGCGCTCATCGACCGGGAGGAATTGCTCGACACGACGATGCTCGGCGCAGGCTACTACAGGTCCGTTCTGACGGGACATGTCCAGACGAAGCTCAAGCGCGCGTTCGAGCGGTTCGACGCCCAGTACGACAACGGCTGGTCCATGCACATGCAACTGATGATGGACCGTCACAGTGCGGCGCCGGGTGTCGTGAAGGTGGCGGACTGGCTGGGCGGAGCGGATTTTCCCGCCACCTGGATCTGGAACCGTCCGCACGCGCTGAGAATGAAGGCCTGGGAGGCAAATGCCGGCGGCGACGTGAACACAGCGCAGGTTTACCTGCTGGCCGCAGCGCATGGCGTTGAATACAACGCGCAACTTCTTGCAGATTATGTCAGCGGCACGATCGGCGGAGCCGGAACGGCCATCAAGATCCTGAAGGTGGCCAGGGCCAGCGGCCAGGTGGCCGAAGGCGTCCTGCTGGTTGCCGGGGTTGGAGCCGGCATCAAGGCCCTGCGCGTGGCCGGCGGCAAGGCGATAAGCCAGGAAGCCAGGTACGAAGCTGCCGGGCAGCTTGCCAGCAACTACGCCAGGAAGGAAGGTATTTCCGAGGCCGAGCTCAAGATGGTCCGCTATGTTCCACAGCCGAGGGGAACCGTGCTCGGCAATATCAAGGGCGGGCACCGCGCGGGTCATGGCACAGGCTCTCAAAGCTGGCCGTGACCGCATCCTCCTGTCAGGAGATCACCTGAAAAGTTTGGGGCCGCAACCTAGTACCAGAACCCCTCCCGCCGCCAGATCGTGAAATGGCCGCGGACCGGCGGGGCCGGGGTGCCGCCGAGGATGGTGAACTCCCGGCCGCCGTGCAGGCCCTTGCCGCCGGTCTCCTTCAGGGTGACATATTCGTTGCATTGCGGGCCGCCGCTGGAACTCTGGCACATGTCGATCTGGGCGCTCTTGTTATCGATCAGTTTCCAGACCCAGTCGACCAGCGCCACATGGCCGTTCCAGACCATGAAGTCGAGCGGCTTGACCTCCTTGATGTCGTCGATGTTGATCTTGGCGACATTCTTCGGATAGTTCTTCGGTACCACGCCGTGATATTTGTCCCATTCGCCGGTATGGATCAGGAAATTGGCGACGAAGCCGATGCAGTCCATGCCGAAGAAACGGTCCTGGACCATCGCCTGCAGCGCGGCGCGATCGGACATCTTGTCGAAATAGATCCGCTTGATCTTGCCTGTTTCCTTGACGTCCTTGGAGCCGTCCTTCTTGGCGCGGTCGCAGACCTCGACCTTGTATTTGTCGAGCAGATCCTTGTTCTTCAGCATGAAGTCCCAGATCTTGACGAAGGTCTTGTCGTTGCCCTGACCCTTGAGCGCCAGGTCGATGGCATTGCCGCCGACAAGCTGCTGCAGGTTCATGCCGTCCGCATCCTTGATCCATCGGAATTGCTTGAAAAAACTGGTTGCGCTGTCGTTGCCGCCATTGCTGCGGGTCTTGCACAGATACTGGTTCAGCTTGACGGGCCCGGCACTGGTCTGCAGGCCCGGGTTGATGAGACGGTCGACGTATTCATAAGGCAGGAAAAAGGACTCGGCCACATTCGTTCTCCTTCAATCGGCCCCTAAACGGGCCTGTCGGATGGCATGGTGCCCGGCGACTGTCGCTCAGCAACCGGCGACCCAAAATGCGACGTGCATGGGGAGCCTGTCTGTTTTGCAGATCACAGAATGCTGATTTTTGGCCGCGCGGGATTGCGGAGCTGCGGGACCTGTTCAGGCGGGGCCATATCTTCGGCCGTCCCCCCTTCCCGGCGTCTTCCCGCCTCCCTTGCCTGGTGTCCTGAGAACCCGCTAGAATTTTTTCGGAATTGGAGCGTCCGGGCCGTCATAGACAAACATCAGCCCGTCGGCGCGGCCCTTGGCGTCGGTGATTATCGCGGGGGAGACTTTCCGGCTTCTGAAGGCCGCGCTCAGCACTTCCGTCTCCGTGAGCGAGAGAGCCGCCATCAGGTGCAAGACAGTTCGCTTGCCGGTGTCCTTGCCCGACGCCATTTCCATTTTCAGGTGTTTTTCCAGAGCGCGTGTCTGACGATGTTGCTGGTAGAGGAACCGCCCGTAAGCGGTCGTCGCCACAACGGCGGTCAGGATCGCCGCCCAGTTCGCCACAGCGCCGAGAATCTCGTTGTACGTCATGCTGCACCCCCCTCCTAGAGACCACGTGGCATCAATGCGGACGCCAGCATAAGGCGTATATGAGAGCAGCGCACGCGTGTGTGCAGATCCCCTCGGGAGGATCTGGCATGGAACGATCTGCGTCCCGCGCCGTTCACTTTCATGAAGCAACCCGTGAAGGAGGACCTCATGTCCACGACCCCTGATACGACGACCCCCGACCTGACGACCGCGAGCAAGAAGGCCCGCACCGAGGCGAAGGAAGAAGCCGACAAGATCCTGCGCACCGCGGAAAAGACCAACACGGGCGGACAGCTCGGCGGCACGTTCTTCGGTCAGGAACCGGACAACGGCATGGCCCCGGCGAAAAAGAGCGCGGCAAACGACAGCTGATCTCTCGGACACGCGCCGGGCGTCTTCCTGCGCCCGCGCGTCTCCCGTTCATCTTTCCAGTCTTTCGGCCTGATGTTCCGGGCGGGGCTTTTGTCGAATTCGTGACTGATCGGGTGCGGCATCTCTCTGGCGTTAAGACGCCGTTTACCATAATGATGTTTTTTTCAATTTCAGGTCGCGTATTCGATTTATCCCTTATCCGGCCCGCGAGGCTGCCCTTCTTGCGCCAGAGACCGCTCCTGAACCCGGAGTTGCGAGGCGCTGAGGAAAGGACGTTCAATTGGTGTCACATGTGAGCCGCCGCAGCTTGATTGCCGGCATCCCGCTGCTGCTTCTGGCCGCCTGTGAGGGCCGCAACAGCACGCCGCTGTCGGCGGGTCTGACGACGCTCGCCGATGGAACACCGGATTACGCCACAGCCTACGCGCCCGTCACCGACGGGGGGTTCTCG
The DNA here is from genome assembly GCF_947496995.1 of uncultured Roseibium sp. GTDB lineage: Bacteria > Pseudomonadota > Alphaproteobacteria > Rhizobiales > Stappiaceae > Roseibium. The sequence goes on along the minus strand of NZ_CANMFD010000001.1, from coordinate 537,401 downwards.
CTGCCGGCCATCCAGTACCAGAAGTTCGATCCCAAATATCTGCGCCAGGTGGTGTATTACCCCTCGCGCTATCCGGCCGGGACAATCGTCGTCGATCCGAAGCAGAAATTTCTCTACCTGATCCAGCCGGGCGGCCGGGCGATCCGCTACGGCATCGGCGTTGGACGGGCGGGGTTTTCCTGGAACGGCGAGGCGGAAATCCGGTTCAAGCGGGAATGGCCGAAGTGGTTCCCGCCCGACGAGATGATCGAACGCGACCCCAGCCTTGCCAAATACGACGACGGCCAGGAGGGTGGACCGAGCAATCCGATCGGCGCCCGGGGGCTCTACCTGTGGCAGGGCAACAAGGACACGCTCTACCGGATCCACAGCACCAACCAGCCCTCCAGCATCGGCACCAACGCCTCCAGTGGCTGCATCCGCATGTGGCATCAGGACATCATCGACCTTTATGACCGCGTCGATGTCGGCGCGACGGTAATCGTGCTCGGCTAGACGTTTTTCTGTTTACCGCAGACGCCCTCTCCACACTGTCCCGGACTCGATCCGGGACCTCGTCGGCAACCGGCCCGCGCAAGCCCCGGATCAAGTCCGGGGCGGCGGGGAGTGAGGCTTCGGCAGCGCGATTTGCTGCTACCTCGCCGGAATGGTGCACCGGTTTCCTCCCAGCCTTCGAGCCTTCGAGCCTTCGAGCCTTCGAGCCTTCGAGCCTTCGAGCCTTCGAGCCTTCGAGCTGAACAATCTCCATTGCCACACCGTGTCAATTGGGTTAGATCTTCGTTTGTAATGTTATAACATAATATTTCTTCAACATGAGGCTTCCCTCAAACATCCCGGAAAGGTTCACACCCATGCGACTATTGATCGGCATGCTGGCTCTCGCGCTGGCGATCGGAACGATACTGCCCGCGAACGCGCAGACCCAGAAAAGCCCGAAGGCAGACGAAACCGCGGCCCACAGCCACGACGACGAGATTTACAAAGGTTATTTCAAGGATGAGCAGATCCGCTCGCGCGCGCTGTCCGACTGGGAAGGCGACTGGCAGTCCGTCTACCCCTACCTGCAAGACGGCACGCTGGACCCGGTCATGCAGCACAAGGCGGAACATGGCGGCAAGACCGCGCAGGAATACCGCGCCTATTACGAGACAGGCTATCGGACCGACGTCAACCGCATCGTCATCGACGGTAATGACGTCACCTACCAAAAGGACGGCGGAAGCGCCTCAGGGCAATACGCCGCCGACGGCTACGAAATCCTGACCTATGAAAAAGGCAACCGCGGGGTACGCTTCATCTTCAAAAAGACCGGCGGCGACGCGGCCGCTCCGGACTTCATCCAGTTCAGCGATCACCGCATCGCACCGGCGAAGGCCGACCACTATCATCTCTACTGGGGAGACGACCGTGCGGCCCTTCTGGAAGAACTGACAAACTGGCCGACCTATTATCCCGCCGCGCTCAGCGGCCAGCAGATCCTCGACGAGATGACGGCTCACTGATCGAAAACCAGCCGGTGCGCCGATGGCGCACCGGTCCCGGGCACACTTGAGTCACATCAACGCCCGCGCGCACTCCGGCGCTTATGCTTCCGGACGACTTTTTCCAGAACGCAAGGAGTTTTGCGCATGGCCATTTCAGACTGGACCGCATTCGTAGACCAGACCGACGCCCGCATGGCGGAGGTGCGCAAGGGCGCGCCAGACATCGCCAAGGGTTTCGGCGCGCTGGCCGCAGCGGCAACGAAGCCGGGAGTGCTCGACGCCAAGACAAAGGAACTGATCGCGCTCGCCATCGGCATTACCGCGCGCTGCGACGGGTGTCTGGCCTATCACGCCCGTGCCGCCGCCCGTCACGGCGCCAGCCGCGAGGAAATTCTCGAGGTGATCGGCGTCTCGGTCTATATGGGCGGAGGTCCGTCGATGATTTACGGCGCCGAAGCGCTGGCCGCATTCGACGGGCTTGCGGCGGCGTCCGGCAACTGACGCGGCAGGCCGAACAGGCTGAACGTCCGGCCGGGGACTGCCTCTATTGACAGCCGTTTTGCGCCCAGACGCCCAGCGCTTCCTTGAAGACACCGCCGAGCGGATGCTGCTTGGCAACCGTGCGCGTCTTGTCCGCAACGTAGTTCTGCGCCTGTTCGCACAGGTTGGACTGTTCCCATTGATGGCAGGAAGCGCATGTCTTTTCCTTCCAGACCGCCTCCGGAAGGCCCTCGATCGGCGGGAAGCGCGGAAAACCGGTGATGAGTTCGGCGATGCTCCGGCTCGCAAGTTCCGGATCGCCGACACCGAGCGGCGCGTTGAACGCCACCACCTGCGGCGGACCGGACGCGGGCGTGTCCGACGCCGGTGCCTGGGGCGCGGACGCGGCAGGCGCCGCGGCAATCGGATCGGTGCCCGTCTCGCTCTTCAGGATCGTCTCCAGTTCGAGGCGCGCGAGTTCGGAGAATGCACCTGCGGGGAAGGTATCGAGATACTTCCGGTAGGCCTCGGCCGTTCCCGATTGGCGTGCCTGCTCGATCAGGTCGCGCTCGGACTGGACGGGATCGACCGGTTCAACCTTCAGCGCAGGCGCCTGCTGTTCTGATGTCTGCGGTAAGGAGGCCTGCGGCGCACTCGCCTCTGCCTGCAGTTCCTGCGCCATGAGTTCCTGCAGCAGCGCGCGCGCTTCATGCGTGTAGGGGTTGCTGGGGCTTGCGCGCAGGAACAGAAGCACCTGGACGGGATCGCGGCTGAGCCGAACGGACTCCCAAAGCTGGCGCGTCTGGATTTCTTCTGCGGAAAGCACCACCGCCGGCGCGAACTGGAAATCGACGGTCAACGACGAGGTGTCCCACGGGGTCTGGTTTCCCCCTGTCGCCTCAAGCACCTCGACGCGAACATCCTTGAACAGCGCCTCGATGGGCACCCCGGGTGTGGAGAGCCGGCGTGCCAGCGCTTCCGTGAAGGGACTGTTCGATCCGCCACCGTCAACGGCAATCTCGCCCGGAGCCGTCGAATAGGCCAGATACGTCCCCGTCGGCGCCTTCATCTCGGCGAGGCCGTTGTCTGTCAGGTCGGGGATGGCAGAAAAGGGGTTGTTCCGGCAGGCATCGAGAATGACGATGTTCGTCTGGTTGCGGGCGGAGAACATCTGCCGGAGCACAGCGTTCGCCGGAACGCCGACAAGGCTCAGGTCGGCGGCATCCCGCAGCTCTATGTCAACGGGCAGCAGGTAGTTCGACCCGAAGGACTGCACCCCGTGCCCGGCGTAGTAGAACAAGCCTGTCGCATCGTCCCCCGCCTCACGCAGCCTGCGGCCGAAATCCGAAATCGCCCGGATCAGCTTGTCCTGCGTGGCTTCGGTGATCAGAGTGACATCGAAACCTACCTGGCGCAGGGAGTCTGCCATCAGGACCGCGTCATTGACCGGATTGTCCAGGGCAGTGACGTTGCTGTAGGCACCGTTGCCGATGACCAGCGCCAGGCGCGCTTCGGCGTTCGCCCGAAGCGGAACGAGCGTCGTCATCAGCAGCAAGAAAGCTGCGACAAGGACTGCGGGGGACCGGCGTATGCAGAAGTTATTCGACAACGACAAACTCGATACGACGGTTGCGGCGTTTGCCATCAGCAGTTTCGTTCGGGGCCACGGGGCGCGCTTCTCCATATCCGACGCTCACGATCCGGTCCGCGGGGATGTCCTTCTGGGTCAGGTATTGTTTCACCGCCGCCGCACGACGCTCGGACAACCGAATGTTCGCAGCAGCGCTTCCGTCGCTGTCCGTGTGACCGCCAATCTCGATGACAAGGCCCGGACAGCGAGAGATGATGTCGCTGAGACTGTTCAGCAGCGGTTCGCTGCGCGCATCAAGGCGGGCGCTCCCGCTTCCGAAATAGATGTTGTCGGTGCGCGACAGGATTTCGAACCGGCCCTTGCATGCCTCAAGATCGAGATTGCCCTCCGGTTCCAGCGCGGTTGCGGCTGCGGTCTTCGGGGCAGCCTGAGCGGCAGGTTGGGTTGTGGCTTGGGGAGTGGCTGCCGGCGCGGTGGGTGACGCCGCCGTTTGCGCGGCAGCCCCTTCCGCGGGATTGCGGGCGAACACGAAGTCGAAGGACACCGTCGCGGATGGCACGATCACCACGTCCGCGGCTTCCTCCAGTTTCTGGATACCACCATCAAGGCCGAAGTCGGACGCCGCCACGGAGATGGGCGCCGTTGTCGAGACAGCGACAAGGTCATCGCTCATGACCGTCACCGCGACCTCGGTTTCCAGCGTCTTGGAAAGTCCGTGCAGCGTCAGCGTGTAGGTGAGTGGAATGATCTTGCGCTTGAGCGCAGGAAGGTCGGTCAGCAGCGCTGGGTCAATCCGGGTGGAGATGACGACTTCGGGAAACTGGAACGTCTCGAAGAACAGAAACCGCATGCGGACGTTTCTGAGATCGATCTTGGTATCGATCGAGTCCAGAAAGATACGGACGCTGGCGGCACCGGTCTCGTCGATCGTCCCCGCGAAATCGGCAAAACCGCTTGATTCGACCTTGGTGAGATTCTTGACCGACTGGAACCGGAGCGACGATGCCTCGCGCTGCAGCGTCCAGCCTCGTTCGAAGAAGTTCTCCTGTGCAGTTGCCGGCGATGCCAGCAGCAACAGGGCAGCAAGGATTACAAGCGTCAGTTCCGGTAAAACGGACCGCGCAACGTTCATCTTCCAATCCTTCTACTTACCCCGGCTCTTTAGGCTGAGCCCTTTAATCAATATTTCGTCCAAGTGTTGCAAAGTTGCAAGTTCAAAGCAACTTGCCGAGGCTGGCTCTATCATATGCCTTGAAATGGTATGAGCCGATTTTGCTGCGGGCGCAACCGCGTCTTCCAACCTTACCGGTGCACCCGGCGTCTGCCGACAGGTCTCAACGGCGGCGCCCGATCAGAAATATCCTTTGCATCGCTCTTCAGGTCAGTTTCCGTGTCGTGCCGCGCGGGACAAGCGTGACGCCGCAGGTGCGGATCTGCGGGGATGATTGCGGCTCTTCCAGGCGCTGAACCAGAAGATCCAGCGTCGCCTCGCACAGGTCGTGGCGGCTCTGGGAGACGGTGGTAAGGTCGTAGGCCCTCCAGGAAGCCTGCGGAATATCGTCATAGCCCATCATCTGAATGTCCTCAGGCACCATAAGCCCGTGCACATGGCGCAAACCGTCGAGAACACCAAGGGCGAGATAGTCGGCGGTGCAGAAGATGCCGTCGATGTCGTTGCGCGCTTCGTGCACGACGTCAGACGCGGCCAGCCCGCCCTCATAGGACTGGGTAGGGCAGGTAATCCGGATCACCGAAATGCCTCTGGCTTTCCCCGCCTCTTCGAAGGCCAGCACCCGGCCGTTGATCGAATAGGAGGAATGTTCCGGGGTGATGACGGCAAGTCTCTTGCAGCCGCACTCCAGAAGGTGCTCCAGAGCCATTCGGCCGCCGGCATCGAAATCGGTCACCACCCTGTCGACCGGAGCACCGGGATCGCGCTTGTTGACCACCACCAGTGGCACCCCGTTCTGCAGGCATTCCTGGCAGATCTCCTCGGGAGGCGTGTCGGACGTGACGATGACACCGGCAACGCTGTATTGCAGCAGCGAGCCGATCAGCTCCGCCACATCGGCGGAAGGTTCGCCCCGGAGCATGATGGGCCGAAACCCGAGCTCCAGCAGACCTTGCGTCAGGAGATCGATCTGTTCGGCGCGAAACGGATTGTCCAGATCGGAGGCTACCACGCCGACGAGATCGGACTTCTGCTTGTGCAGCGATCTGGCCAGAACGTTGACCCGGTAACCGAGCTGGCGGGCAGCCGCCATCACCTTGTCACGGGTTTCCTTCGAAACGCTGGCGCCATCGGTGAAGGTGCGCGAAACGGCGGAGCGCGACACACCGGCCAGCCGGGCGACATCGAAGGAATTGATCTGTTTCCTGGGGTGCGGACTCATAAAATTATGCTTTCAGGCCCTGAGGCGTCTGACATCCGTACTTCCGTCTTTTTCCTTGCCGGCCAGCAGCCGCGCCAACAGAAAGGGCTCGTTCACGTTGAGAAGATCCGGACCGAGCGCGAGCAGCCGCTCCATCTCGATGGGATCACTGCCCATATAGGCGACCATGGCCTTCTTTCCGGCCTTGCGCACCGTTTCAAGACCCGTATCGGTCGCATTTCCCCGGTTGAATTCGATGATATCGGCATCGAAGGCGGCAAGACAGGCGTCCAGGGTTTGAAAATCCTCCGGACGGGCCATCAGCCTGGCCTCGGGGAAACTCTTCCTGATCTGATGCAGCCAGTCCGCATTGGCGGACCAGAAAAACACATCCTCGGCCGCCATCCGGTCCAGAACCATACGCGCAGTCTTTACCGGATCGGCCTGCTTGAGTTCGACATATAGCTTGCCGCCGGCCAACACGGCCAGGTCGAGGGTCTCGCTTAGCTGCGGCACCCGTTCATCCCTGTAAAACGGGTCGAACCAGCTTCCGGCGTCAAGGGACGTCAGTTGCGCAAGCGTTTTTCCGGCAACTTCACCCGCGCCGGACGTCGTGCGCTGCAAAAGCGCATCGTGATGAACCACCAGTTCACCGTCCGAGGTTTCCCAGACATCGATCTCGACAAAGTCGAAGCCGGCAGCCCAGGCGGCGCGCGCCGCGCTTCTGGTGTTTTCAGGGGCGATCCCGCAGGCGCCGCGATGGCAGACAATCTCCGGTCGCCGCAGACCGGCGGATTTATACCGCGTAACCATTTCCGGCTGGTCGGAGCAGATACCCAGGATGGGCATCTTCACCAGCGCTTCGAGTACATCGGCACGTTCCTCGTGCCAGGTGACCACCGGCAGGCCCCGTTCGCGGGCCCTGGCGAAAAAGGCATCGTCGAGCAACCCGTCCGGCCGGTCGCCCGCCCGTTCCCAGCAGGGATGCACGATCTGCGCCCCGCATGTGTCCGCAATCGCGAAAGGGTCCCTGCCCAGCCCGACGAGGATGGAGACCGGATAGGGGCAGCCGGCGGTGAGCAGTTCGGCGCAATAGTCCGGCGTGTTCGCCCCGACGATCGCGCGCTCGATGCGGTTGTCCAGCAGGATATCGACGGCGCGCGAGGCGGCCTCGCCCTCCTTGGCGTCAAGATAGATGCCCGCGCCCGACCGCGCCGCCAAGGCGGCGATATCCGCGAACAGCGGGGCGGGACGGCCGGCGGCCGCCGTCAGCTCTACCAGGACTTCGGCAGTGACATCGCCTATGGGCAGGTCCCTGCCGCATATGGCTTTCAGGTCGGCGTCATGAAAGGCCACCGGCACACCGTCGGTCGTCAGCCGGACATCGACCTCCCACATGTCGGCGCCGAGTTCCTGCGCCACTTCAAAGGCGCGAAGCGTGTTGTCGAACGCATAGGCGCTTGCACCGCGATGGGCGATTGCCAGTGGCGGGCGGTGCCCGTCGTAGATCCAGGTCCTGTCCAGTTGAAACTGCGTCATGATGATGCCCTCAAAGCCGGTTTCCGTCAGGACCGAAGGCCAGGACCCTGTCCTGCTCAATCCCCCAGGAGACTTCCTGGCCCAGTTTGAACCCGGCGTTCTGGGACTGGATGGAGCGCAGCACGGCACCATTTTCCAGTGTCACGTCGTACAGTTCCTCCCGGCCCTGGGTTTCGACAAAGCTCACCTTGCCCGGGACCTTGAGCGGGTTGCCCGGCTGGAAGAATTCCGGCCGGACGCCGAAGCGCATCGGCGCGCCCTCGCCGGGAACTTCGATCCCGGAAGGCACCGGCAGGGTGACCTGCGAATTCGCCAGCCTGAAACCGCCATCGGCCACGGTTCCGTCCAGAAAGGCGATCGGCGGATTGCCGAGGAAGCCGGCGACAAAGTCGGACGAGGGACTTTCGTACATGTCCTTCGGCGTGGACAGCTGCACGATCTGTCCCTTGTCCATGAGGGCGATGCGGTCGCACATGGACATGGCCTCCACCTGGTCATGGGTCACCAGCACGGCGGTGATGCCGGTGGCAAGCTGGATGCGCCGGATTTCGGAGCGCATCTCCAGGCGCAGCTTGGCATCAAGGTTCGCCAGCGGTTCGTCGAGAAGCAGGATGTCCGGTTTGCGGATCAGCGCTCTGGCGAGAGCGACCCGTTGCTGCTGACCGCCTGAAAGCTGCATCGGACGCCGCTGAAGCAATTCACCGATATGCACCAGACCGGCGATCTCCTGCACTTTCCGGTCAACCTCGGCCTTGCTTTCCTTGCGCACCTTCAGCGGGAAGGCGATGTTCTCGTAGACGTTCATATGCGGATAGAGCGCGTAGTTCTGGAACACCACGCCGACATTGCGTTTCTGCGAGGAGACTTCCGTGACGTCGGCATCGCCGAACATCAGACGGCCGGCGTTCATCCGGTGAATGCCGCAGATGGCGAACAGCGTCGTCGACTTGCCGCAGCCAGACGGCCCCAGCAGGGCGAGCATTTCGCCATCCCCGATTTCCAGCGACATGTCCTCGATGACAGTGGTGTCGCCGAAGGATTTGGTGAAGTTTTCGATTGAAATTCGCATCAGCCCTTCGTGCCTCCGCCATAGATGTTCATGAGTTGCTTGTTGAAGATCAGGTAGATGACGATCACCGGCAGGGCGTAGAAGACGCCGACGGACTTGAACATGTTGAAGTCCGGTTTCATGTCATCGAAGATCAGATTCGAGAGATAGGTGGACAGCACCTGCGCGCTGCCGCTCGGGGCGAGCACCTGGGGCAGAATGAACTCGCTCCAGGCGGACAGGAACACGAACACGGAAAGGGCCGCCACACCTGGCTGGACCTGCGGCAGCACCAGTTTCCACCACACGGTGAAGCGGCTGGCGCCGTCCTGCAGTCCGGCCATCTCTATTTCCCAGGGCACATTGTCGAAAAAGCCCTTCATGATCCAGATGCCGAGCGGCAGTTCCAGCGCGGCCTTGACCAGAATGACGCCGATCAGCGTGTTGTAGAGACCGATCATCTGCAGGATCAGGAAGATCGAGATGATCAGCGTGATGGTCGGAAAGGCGTGCAGCGTCAGGATGCCGCCCAGAAAAAAGCGCTTGAACGGCATGTTGAGACGCGACAGCGCATAGCCGGCGGTGACGGAGGCCGACACATTTATCAGCGTCGTGCAGGTGGCGAAGATGAAGGTGTTGAGGGTCACCGTCCAGATACTGACACGGCCTGTCTCCGGTTCCTCCCACAGGAAGCGCCAGTGATGAAGCGTGAACCGGTCCGGGATCAGCGACCCTGCCGTCGTATCCGTGACCGTGTCGACAAACAGGTACACATACATGATCACCAGCGGCATCGAGATCACGGCCAGAACCAGGAACAGGGGCCAGGAACGGAAATTCGAGGACGTCATGGCGGCCCTCCTCACTGTTCGATCCGTGGCTTGGCCACGAGGTCGTTGAAGTTGAAAATGCGCAGGTAGACGAGCGAGGCCAGAATTCCGACGATCACCAGCATCAGCGCCATGGCGGCGCCCAGGCCGTACTGAAGATTGCCCGCGTAATTGTCGAGTGCGGTATGAAACGCCATCAGCGACCAGACTTCCGTCGCCCCGCCGGGTCCGCCATCGGTGGACAGCAGGATGTATTCGAAACTCGTCAGCAGCGAGAGGGTCGAGTAGGCGCAGATGAACATGATCGGCCAGCGCAGCTGCGGCAGGATGATGTAGCGGATCTGCTGCCAGCGCGACGCGCCGTCGACCTCACTGGCGTGGAGCATCGATTGCGGAATGGACTTGATCGCACTGCCGAACAGGATCATGCCGAGCGAAGCGCCGACAATGCCGTTGATCAGCACGATGAACACCCAGGCGTTGACCCCGGTGTCCAGCATCCAGTTTCTCGGCGGCACGCCGAAGTTGGCGAGCAGGGAGGACAGAAAGCCGGTGTCCCAGGCAAGCCACTTCCACATGAGCACGAAGATCACGTTGGGCAGGATGCGCGGCAGAAACCAGATGGCGCGGAAACTGCTCGCCGCGGACGAGGGCAGATAGAAGGTGGTGATCGCCAGAAACAGGCCCATTCCGACGGAAGCCGCGAGCGTCAGCACCACATACAACACGGTGTTGCCCGCAACCCGCCAGACGTAGGGGATCTGCGCCATCAGCGCGAAATTGTCGGATGTCCAGGTCCAGCCGGTATAGATGGTTTTTGTCAGCAGCTCCTGCTGATCCGGCGTCATCTCGATACCGTTATCCGTAACCGCGTCCACAAGTCCGCCGGCCGTCTCGAAACGGATATTGAGGACGGAGCGCTTGAAGAGGTCCGCGGCTTTCTTGATGTCGCGCGTCGATCTCGGCCGGGACTTCAGCTTGCGGAAGGCCCGTTCCAGATCACGGCGGCTGGAAAACCGCTCACCGAGCATCTGCGAGCCGACTTCGTTGGCGAATTGCTCGCCATAGGCGGCGGCCGCCGCGGTGATGCCGGCATCGTCAACAACGAAGGATTCCTTGCCGAGCGTTTCGACGAAGCTCTCCTGCGCCCCCGCATCGGCCAGCTTTCTCAGCGATGCCGCGTTGATTTCATAAGCGCCGCCGCTGATGCCGGTCGCCGTACTCATGTTTGTGAAAGAGAACATCACGGTCAGAAGGACCGGGATCAGGAAAAGCATAAGAATGATCGCGAGGGCCGGCGAAAGAAAACCGAGGCCCAGCAGATGTGCGCGCCGCATAAGGAAACTCCTGAAGGTCCCGGGTGGCGGAGCGCATGACGCCGCCACCCGGTTTCCGGTGTCAGATCGAACGTCTGATCAGCGAATGATCACTTCGTCGCCCAGGGTCGCCTTCATTTCGGCTTCGACTTCGGCCACGGCCTCTGCCGGGGTCCTGGTGCCGGTCCAGGCGGTTTCCAGACCCTTGAACATGATCTGGGAGAACTGGCCGTAACCGGTGTGGTTCGGCTGTGCGTTGGCCTGGCCGAGCAGACGCTCGGTGGCTTCCGCCGCCCAGCGGTCGTTGGCATAGAGTTCGATGTTGGACTGTTCCCTGGCGATGCCAAGGTGAGCCGACTTGATCGCATGCAGCGTGTTGATGCGCGGCTCGGACGCGATCTTGATCAGCTGTGCAGCAATTTCGACATCGTCTTCATCGTCCTGAGCAGTCAGGAGATAGGCCAGCGGATGGGTGATGGTGTTGGCGCGGCCATTTTCATTGCCGGCCGGGATCAGCGTGAACTGAATGTTGCCGAAGAAATCGTCGAGGCCTTCCTTGCCGGTGTAACGGGCATAGTGCCAGGTGCCGCCGTGCCAGGTGGCCGCCTTGCCGCTGGCCACTTCCGCGTACCACTGGTCCCACTCGGTGCCGATGTGGTTCTTGCGGGTGACCTTCGCCTCAACGGCGTCGACGAAGAACTGGTAGAAGTCGGTCATCGCCTGCTTGTCGAGCAGCAGTTTGCCGGTGTCCTTGTCGAGCAGCTCACCGCCGAAGGACTGGTAGAACTGGGCGTAGTCCGGGCCGTTGGAAACGCGCGGGTAGAAGCCGTAACCTTCTTCCACCAGTTCCATCTCGACAGCCTTCTTGGCGTCTTCCAGAACGTTGGCGAGCGTGTATTCGCCGGATTCGACCTTGGCCGGCAGAGCTTCGATCTCCGCGTCCGAATAGCCGAGCTGTTTCATGGTGTCCTTCCAGAAGAAGAACGGACGGCTTTCCGCATCCTGCGGCAGGCCGTAGACAACGTCGTTGTAGGACGTGATCTCGACCAGGTTGTCATAAAGGTTGTTCAGCGGCCAGGCGTCCATGTCGACATAGTCCTCGACCGGAACGATCAGGCCCGCCTGGCTCCACGGAGCAATGTCCAGGTGGCTGGTGACGACAATGTTCGGCGCGTCGCCCGCTTCGGCGGCCAGTGTCACGGCCTGCTTGAAGGCAGCCCAGTCGGCAAAGTCGCGTTTCTTTTCGACCGTGATATTCAGCTCTTCGCCGAGGATCTCGTATTCGCGTTCCAGCATGTCCGCCGCCATCTCGATGGCATCGAGACGGTAGACGTCACTGTCGTTGGTCCCCCCGGCCCAAACGGTGATGGTCAGGTCTTTCGCGAAGGCGTCACCGGCAAAGGATGCCGCGGTGACGGCCAGAACGGCAGCCGCTGTGGACTGGCGCAGTTTTGAAACTAGAGTTGTCATCTGATCTCGCCTGCTGTCTGTTGCGCGGCGTCCCTCCCGGAGGCGCCAAGCGCAGTATAGGTATTTTTTGCACACGTGTGCAAACGCCGTTCTAAAGCGGGCAGATTACGGAGATATGACAATAGGACGGGAATTCGAGATTCCGGTCCTAGATGCGGTGAAAGAGCGGATGTTGCCACCGGTGTCCGGTCAGACGAATAGATCGATACGGTCCCAGCCATTCCGGCTTCCGCTATTTCTCCCTGATGGAAAGGTCATCGCATTTGACCGGAGAGCAGCAGCAAATACTGGCGCCCCCGATCTCGCTACGCTCAACTGAAACCCGAACCACATTTCTCCTTCGTCATGCCATGGCTTGACCATGGCACCCGTGCCGCTTCGTCGCCCAGACCTTCAGCTTCACCTGTTCAAATGTCACGGCATGGATTGCAGGGTCTGGCCCACTGCTGTCCGGTTTAAAAATCTAGACAGAGCGCATGACATTGATTCTACTCGGCTTCAGACGTTTGGCCGCGTTTGAGACACGAACAGAGGATCAATGTCATGCGCCATCACAATAGCGTTTTTCATCAAGTGCTGAAGCATGTTCCTTGGGGCGAGTTCAATCGCCTTGTGGATGAGCATAAAGCGGACCACCGCGTCCGCCGTTTGACGACGAAGACCCAGTTTCTGGCCCTTTTGTTCGGCCAGCTTGCAGGCGCGCAGAGCCTCAGGGAGATTGAGACCGGTCTGATGAGCCAATCCGCCCGGCTTTATCATGCGGGCGGCAGCTGCGTGGCCAGGACGACACTGGCTGACGCCAATGCCCGGCGGCCGGCCGCACTCTATGCTGAGCTCTTCGCCTTTATGGCTGCTGCCGCCAGTCGGCGAACACGCAGGCACCTGGCAGATGCCGTGCGCATCCTCGATGCCACTCGGATCCGTTTGTCTTCGGCCGGGACAGGTTGGGCCGATACAGTAAGCGGCCATCGGGCCATCAAGCTGCATGTCACTTACGATCCGTATGCTGACACCGCGCTGGAGACCACTGTAACCGGTCAAAGGGTTCACGATGTTCTCCCTGCCAAAGACATGGAGATCGAGCCGGGGATGACCTATGTGTTCGATCTCGGCTATTACGATTACGCTTGGTGGAAGAAGCTCGACGCGAATGGATGCCGGTTCGTTTCCCGGTTGAAGACCAACACAAACCTTCAGGTCAGCGCAGAACGGGATGTGCCCGCAAGCAGCAACATCCTTTCCGACCGCATCGGGTTGCTCCCACAGCGCTTGGCCCGGTCGCGCCGCAATCCCTTCGACGATCCCGTCCGTGAGATCACCATACGGATCTCAACAGGCAAAACCATCCGGCTTGTCACCAACGACCTGGACGCACCGGCCGACGAAATCGCCGATCTCTACAAACAACGCTGGCAAATCGAGCTGTTCTTCAAGTGGATCAAGCAGAACCTGAAGATCCGGCATTTCCTCGGAACGTCCGAGAATGCCGTACGCATCCAGATCTTCATCGCCTTGATCGCCTATATCCTGCTGAGAGCCGCTCAGGCGACCCAGACCGCAGTCAAGCAACCACTCGCCTTCGCACGCCTTGTTCGCCTCAACCTCATGCATCGACGCACAATCAACGCACTAAACACTCACAAACCACCACCGGAAACAGACACAAGGCAGATGACCCTAAACCTTAATCCAATTTAAACCGGACAGCAGTGGGTCTGGCCCTGCAATGACGGAGCAAATTCGATAGGCCTGCCACGCCCTAGTCCCGTTGCACCACACAGAGTTGACGCCCCTGCCCGGCGCTCAGATGTCGCCGGATTCGATTTCCTCGGCGAGGTCCGCGATCAGGTCGCGGCGCGCCTTGGCGCGGCCGCCGATCCGGTTGGCGACTGTCGCGGCAAGAAGCTGCGCCATGGACAGGACGCTGGTCTGGGTGAGTTCGCTCCAAGGTGTGGAGACGTGACAGTTGAGCACCGTCGCCTCCTTGCGTCGGGCCTTGCCGGTATTGGTTGGGTCGGTGATGACGATGGTCTTCAACCGCGTGGTGCGGGCGAAGGTCAGAACGGTCGAGATCTGCTTGGTCCAGGGCCGGACGGCAATGATGATCAGGGCGTCATTGGGCCCGGTCGAGGCCAGTTCTTCAGGCCATGTCGCCGCGTTTTCGGAAATCATGTGGACGGCCGGACGCACGCGGGTCAAGAGGATGCGCAGATAGCGGGCGATGCCGTTCTCGATGCCGAGCCCGGCAACCCAGACCCGCCCGGCGCCCGCGATCTGCTCTGCGGCGGCATTGAGCACATCCGGCCGCAGTTCCTCGAAAGTGCGCGTCAGGTTGGCGCTTTCCACCTGCAGATGCGTCGGCACCGTGACCGTTTCGTCCACCGACGCCTGCGGCATCGGGATCTGCTGAACAGGGCCGGTGCGGTTGCGCTCCTCGCGCGCCTGCAGACGCACATCGTTGAAATCATTGTAGCCGAGATTGCGGAACAGGCGGGCGGCCGTCGCCTTGGAAACGCCTGTGAACCTGGCAAGCTCGGTGGCGGATGAGGCAAGGATCTCGTCCGGTCGGTCGAGCAGAAACTGGGCGAGCTTCTGCTCCGAGGGGGTCAGTTCCTCGTAGCGTTCCTGGATCCGCAGCGCCAGTCGAGTTCCCATTCCTGCCCTTCGCTCTCTTCGCAGAATCGCCATGCGATTCAGCATTCTCACAGCCGTTTTGAAAAAACACGTGACAAGTGAGAATGTCTATGAAACTCTTGTTTCAGAAAATGTCAATTCCGAAACAAATGGAACTTAACGTGACCAAAACCAAGATCGTCCGCGAAAAAATCTGGTCGAAGCTCGATGCGGTAGCCTTGCCGGACTCCAGATTTCACAAGAACTTCGCGGAAGTGATCCCCGACTTTATCGGCTCGGACAAAGCGACGGACCGGATCGTGGAACAGCCGTTCTTCCAGACCGGCGACTATGCGTTCATCACTCCCGACAATTGCCTCGTCGACCTGCGCCGCCGCATGCTTGAGGCGGGCAAGTCCATGGTCGTGTCGACCTACGGGATCTATCGCGGCTTCTGGCTTCTGGAACCGGACATGGTGCCGAAGGGCCAGGAACTGTTTGCCGCCTGGCTGGACGGACTGGAGCATTTCGGCCGTCCGATCACCCTTGCCGAAATCGCCGAGCGCGGCCGGTTCGACTTTCTGGTCACAGGCGCCTCGGCCGTTTCGCTGGATGGCGTACGCTTTGGCAAGGGCCACGGTTTTTTCGACATGGAATGGGGCATGTTCACGGAACTCGGCATTGTCGACGACAAGTCACCGGTGACCGCGATCGTGCATGACGTTCAGGTGGTCGAGGACAAGCTCTTCCCCAGCCCGACGGACATTCTGGTCGACCATATCGCCACACCCGACCGCTTCCATACAATCGAACACCGCGGCACACGACCCCGCGGCATTCATTGGGACCTGCTCGAACCCGAACAGATCGCCCAGACGCCCCCCCTTCAGGAACTCCGCAAGCTACGGGGCCTCGACGCCTGAAACCTCCTCCCCGGAAATGAAAGGATACATTTGATGCCGCTAATGACCAACCGCCGCCGTTTCCTGCAACTCATGGGCACCGGCGCAGCCGCAGGAGCCATGCCGGGCTTCGTCTCGCGCGCCCATGCCGCCACCCCGCTGACCATGCAGGCAGCCTGGATCAACGACGCGGAATTCGCCGGCTACTTCGCCGCCATCGACGACGGCTTGTACAAGAACGAAGGCCTGGACGTGACCTATCTGTCCGGCGGTCCGGACGTGATCCCGGAAAGCTCGATCATCGCCGGCAAGGCGGACCTTGCGCTGACCACGCCGGACACGACCATCAAGACGATTGTCGATCAAGGCGCACCGTTCAAAATCATCGGGGCGCAATATCAGAAGAACCCGATCGGCATCGTTTCACTCGCCAAGACGCCGATCAATTCGCCGGAGGAACTCAAAGGCAAGACGCTTGCCGTGCCGCCGGTGAATGTTATTTCCGTGGAGGCCCTGCTGGCGATCAACGGGATCGACCGGTCGGAGGTGAATATCGTTCCCTACGCCTACGATCCGACACCGCTGATCAAGGGTGAAATCGACGCCTCGCTCGATTTCACCACCAATGTGCCCTTCACGATCGAACAGTCCGGTGAAAAGGCCGTCAGCTTCCTGCTCTACGATTTCGGCTACAAGACCTACAACGACACGGTCGTGGTGACCGAAGAGGTATTGAAAACCAAACGCGCCGAACTGGTCGCCTGGTTGAAGGCCAGCCGTGCGGGCTGGGATGCCAACTTCGCCGACACCACTGCCTATCCGCCGAAATTCGCTTCCACCTGGTTTGCCGGAACCGGCCGCACCATCGAAAACGAAGTCTTCTTCAACGGTGCCCAGAAACCGCTGATGGAACATGCCGGCGGGATCTTTACAATGGATGCGGAGGGGATCGACGCCAATATCGAGACCCTTGGCCGGATCGGCATCAAGGCAACGCCCGACATGTTCGACACGAGCCTCCTGGAAGAGATCAAAGGCTGACCGGAAATGCAGGGTCTTCCCCTTCAGTTTACAAACGTTTCCAAGGCGTTTTCAATCAAGGGCAAGGCCCTGCCCGTCATCGACAATCTCTCGCTCGACTGTCCGGCCGGTTCCTTTACCGCCCTGCTGGGGCCGTCGGGATGCGGCAAGTCCACGCTGCTCCGGCTGGCGCTGGCTCTGGAGAGCGAGGATTCCGGATCGCTGCGGATCGGCGGCGACAGCCCACGGTCAATCTGCCGCTCCGGGGCGGTCGGGGTCGCATTTCAGGATGCGGCCCTGCTCCCGTGGCGCAGCGTTGAGGAAAATATCCGCCTGCCTTTCGAAGTGCTCGGGCGCAAGCGCCCGGACCCGGAGAAGATAAACGGCCTGATCGAGCTGGTCGGGCTCAAGGGGTTCGAAAAGGCCCGCCCGGGCGAACTGTCCGGGGGCATGCGCCAGCGCGTCGCCATTGCGCGCTCGCTGGCAACCGAGCCCCGGGTGCTGTTGATGGACGAGCCGTTCGGCGCTCTGGACCTGATCCTCAGGCGGCAGATGAATCTCGAACTGCAGCGTATCTGGTCGGCAAAACGGCCGACGACGCTGCTGATCACCCATGGCATCGACGAGGCGGTCTATCTGGCCGACCGTGTCATCGTGCTGTCGCCCCGGCCCGCGCGGGTGCTTGCCGACATTCCGGTTTCCTTCTCCCGTCCGCGCGGCGCGGAACTGCTGCGCGACCCCGCGTTTCACCATGTGTGCGACAGGATCGCCGCCCTGTTGGATCCCGAAACCTCGGCCGCCAGCGCCGCCGCCGAAACCGCTGCACTGGATGCAGCACCTGTAGCCGCCCCGGCTAAAGCCGGGACAACCGCATGACCCGGTTTGGCGATCATCTCGCCACGGGCGTTCTGATCCTCCTGCTGCTGGCGGCCTGGGAGGTTGCCGGACAACTGAAACTGGTCGCCGACGGCACACTGCCGCCCCTCTCGGCAATCCTCCTGCGGTTGGCGGCGGAATGGCGCGAATACTGGCCGCATGTCGCAGCCACGCTTTACACGGCCTCGCTCGGCTTCCTCATCGGCAACGCCGTGGCGCTTGCCGCTGCCGTCTCCTTCTGTCTGTGGCCGGTGGCGGAGCGGGTTTTCCGAGGCGTCAACATCGCCGCCTTCACGGTCCCCCCGATTGCCCTCGCGCCGGTGCTGGTAATCGCGCTCGACGGCGAAACGGCGCGGATCACACTCGCCGCCCTGCTGGTCTATTTTCCGACGATGACGGCCGCCTTGGCCGGCCTGCGTTCGGCAGATCCGCGCGCGGTTGATCTCATTCGAGCCTATGGCGGCGGTCCGCTCAGGACACTCTGGCTGTTGCGGCTGCGGGCGGCCCTGCCCGCCATCCTGAGCGGATTTCAGGTGGCTGCGCCGGCTGCGGTGCTCGGGGCCGTTCTGGCGGAATTCGGCTCCGGAGCCCGCTGGGGTCTCGGCACCTTTCTGCTCGGCTCGCTCGGGCGCGCCGAACCGGACCGTCTCTGGGGGATCGGCCTGACCGCCACGGCAATCGCCGGGCTTGGCTACGCCCTGTCGGCGACCCTTGCCGCCCGCACGACATCACTCAACCGCGCGGTGAACATCGGCATAACAGGCCCGGAACCGGAAACGGCAAACGAAGCGCCCCTGCGCCGCGCGCTGCTGCTGGCCGCCGCGATCCTGATGCCGCTGCTGATCTGGCAGGCAATGCTGTTCTGGGCGGATCTCTCGCCGATCATTGCCAAGACGCCGATGGGCGTGATCGACTATCTCATCACCGGCAAGACCGCAGCGTCGGCGCAGACCCGCCTGCTGGCAGCCCTTGCCGAAACCGTACCGATCACCATCGCCGGCATGTTGCTCGGGCTCGGCTTCGCCTTCGCCCTGGCGCTCCTCTCCTTCGCCGCCCCTCTTCTGATGCGGGCGCTTCTGCCTTTCGCGCTGGTGACCCAGACCATGCCGCTGGTGGCGCTGACGCCGCTGGCCGTGCTGATCTTAGGGCGGGGAATAACGGTGACGCTGGTGATCACCATTTCCGTCACCTTTTTCGCCGCCTTCGTCGTTCTGGCGCAAGGCTTTGCGATGATCCCGAAGGCCGCATTCGATCTGGTCGACGCCTATGGCGCCTCGACGTTGCGCAAGGTGCGGCTGATCGCCATTCCCGCCAGCCGGCAGTGGCTGTTCGTTGCTGCGCGCCTTGCCCTGCCCAAGGCACTGCTGGGCGTCATGATCGCGGAGTGGCTGGCCACCGGAAAAGGCCTCGGCAATCTTCTCAACCAGTCGCGCGGCTATCTCGACTACGGCATGATCTGGACCGTCGCGGTGGTCTCCATTCTCCTGTCCGTGCTGCTCTACCAGTTGACACCGGTGCTGGAATGGGTCGGTCGGTCCGACAGGCGGGTCAGGTGACGTCGCGCGGTGGTGCCGGCGATGAACCTTCCCCCGCCTGACAGGTGCACCGCCGTTTGTCGCTTGAGTATTACGGCCAGCTCGATTCCCGGTACGTAATCGGACGAACTGGCGTGACCCGGCTGCCTCCCATATGACTTCCGGTATCGCGCAAAACCGGTTTCCCGGGCCGCCGGCGTTCCCGCTTTTTACATCAGACAGGCGAATATCACCGGTTTGCGTCACGTTATCGCCCGATGCTCGAAACAGGTCTTGTTCGCAGGACCTCCAGCCGGGCAAGGGTTTCACGATCGATATGGAAAAGGATATCTGGCATGGTCAGCATGAAAGCCGCCGTAGTGCGCAAGTTCGGTGCTCCTCTGGACATTTGCGAGGTGGAGAAGCCGGTGGTGACGGACGGCAAGATCGTCGTGAAGGTGGAAGCCTCCGGGGTTTGCCATACGGACCTGCACGCTGCCAATGGCGACTGGCCGGTCAAGCCCAATCCACCGTTCATTCCCGGCCATGAAGGCGTCGGGATCGTCGCCGAGGTCGGTGCCGGTGTCACTGCGGTCAAGGAAGGCGATCGCGTCGGCATTCCGTGGCTGCATTCGGCCTGCGGCCATTGCAGGCATTGCATGGGCGGCTGGGAAACGCTTTGCAACGATCAGCAGAACACCGGCTACAGCGTGAACGGCGGTTTCGCGGATTACGTTCTGGCCGATCCCGACTATGTCGGGCACATTCCGGACGGCCTTGGCCTTGCGGCGGCCGCGCCTGTGCTGTGTGCCGGCGTCACCGTCTACAAGGGGCTGAAGGAAACCGACACCCGCCCTGGCCAGACCGTGGTCATTTCCGGGATTGGCGGCCTCGGCCACATGGCCGTGCAATACGCCAAGGCGATGGGCCTGCATGTGATCGCCGTGGACATTGCCAACGACAAGCTGGAACTCGCCCGCAAACTGGGCGCGGATCAGGTGATCAATGCACTTGAATGCGATCCGGTGGCCGAAGTGCAGGCCGGCGGCGGCGCGGAAGGCGTTCTGGTCACTGCGGTCGCGGGCAAGTCCTTCCAGCAAGGTGTCGGCATGCTGGCGCGCGGCGGCACCATGAGCCTCGTCGGTCTGCCGCCGGAAGACTTCCCCCTGTCGATCTTCGATACGGTGCTGAACGGCAAGACCATCCGGGGCTCCATCGTCGGCACACGGCTCGATCTGCTGGAATCCCTCGCCTTTGCCGCCGAAGGCAAGGTTGCCGCGCATTACACCGAGGAAACGCTGGACGACGTCAACAGCATCTTCGACCGGATGAAGGCTGGCCAGATCGAGGGCCGGATCGTCATGAAGATCTGACTTCGGTGAGCACGTCGGCGGCGTCGGGCTGGCCGGTGGAGACGGAGGGGGAAGCGGCGGGAGACAGGCTGCCTTCATCAAGGAAAAGGTTTGCCGTTTTCCAGGATGGCCTCGGCTTCGCTCCGGAAGGCCGTGACGGTTGAATAGAATGCATCGAACAGCAGATTTCGTTCGTCCGTCAGGGAAAAGACCTCCTCTTGATACTCGCGATGCATGTCGCTCACCGGGACGCGGCGCACGATGTCTGTACGCCCGGTTCCGAACCGCCACATGAAACCGGCCCCCAGTCCGTTGACGACGGCCTCGTAGACCGCGTCGCGGGTATCGAGGGTCAGGAGCGGCGACGGTTCGAAGCCGGCGGTCCGAAAAGCCCGGTCGACCACCCGCTGCGTGGATGATCCCCTTGTCCGGAAAATCAGCGGTTCAGCCATGAGCCGCTCGCATGTCACCGACTTTTCCCGCGACAGCGGGCTGTCGGGATGAACAATCGCGACCACATTCTGCCTTGCCAGCAATTCGCGCCGGAAGCGGCCGTCGGCCGGAACATCCGGCAACACGCCGATATCCACCTCCCGGGTCAGCACCGCACGGGTAATCTGCTCGTGCGATCCGGTCTCCACTGCGATTTCAATGCTCGGATGCCGTTTCAGAAAAAGCGCAATCAACGCCATGCCGGGCATCGAGTTGCCCAGACCGATGACCAGCCGGCCGTTGAGCAGCGTGTTGTGCCGGGTCAGAAGCCGGGTTGCCGAGCGCTCGGCCTCTTCCATGCGCTCGGCGATGTCGCAGAGGTCGTTGCACAGAGGCGTCGGCGACAAAACGCCGTTCTTCCGGTCGAACAGGCGAACGCCGTATTCCGTTTCAAGGTCCTTCACATGCCGGGCGACAGCCGGCTGCGAAATCTTCAGCGTGCGCGCCGCGGCTGCATATGACCCACCGGCGGCGACTGCGTTGACGGCGCGAATACGGGGCAGGGTGACGGACATTTGAGGCTTTCCATCCGGTTTGAAGCAAAAAGTTTCACCGCCCCAAACCTTAAGTTCGTTCTGTAACAGCCACGTCACACAGAACCGACAGTTTGATCCCGACCTCAGCAGGCCGCCTCCACCGGACACTGCTTTTTTGAAAATCGATCTCCGCCGGTCCGACCGGCGGACATGTGAATGCCGACGGCACGGGCTGAGCGGCGAACGGGAAGGTATGGACATCGCAATGCGTGCGCGCACAACAACACTGACCAAATCGCTGAGCGCGGCAGATGTCGATGGCTATGCCGCCATCCTTTGCGATCTGGACGGATGCCTGATCGCGGAGGCGCGCCTCCTGCCCGGAGCACAGGCCTTCGTGCGAGATGCCGCCAACAGGCTGTCGATCGTATCGAACAATTCGGCGGATACCGGCACCACGCTGTCAGGCAAGCTCAAGGCGATCGGCCTCGACCTGCCGGCTGAGCGTATTTTTCTCGCCGGGGAGCTTGCTGTGCGCTCCGTTGCGGCGGAGCGCCCGGGTGCACAAGTGCTTGTGTTCGCGGAACCGCCACTCCAGCGCCTTGCAACGGATCTCGGCCTGAAAGATGCCGATGATCAGGCTGATGTCATCGTGCTCGGCCGCGATACCAGCTTCACCCTGACGTGCCTGGAGCGCGCCCTTCGACTTCTCGACAAGGGCGCGGAGCTGGTGCTCACCAATCCGGATCTCTCCCACCCGAACGGCGATGGACGGCCAGTGCCGGAGACCGGATCGCTTTTCGCGGCGTTCCGGGCCTGCGAGCCGGACATTCCGGCAAGGGTCTTCGGCAAACCCGAACCGTTCCTGATCGAAGCTGCGCTGAACCATGCCGGTGTTGCGGCAAGCGACTCCGTGTTTGTCGGTGACAATGCCGCCACCGATGGCGCCGCCGCCATCCGCGCCGACCTCGATTTCATTCACCTCGTCGCCCACGCGCCCGGAACGTCGGCAGCCGGCTTTCCGGACACCTGCGACAGCCACTGCGAACAGACACCCAGGGAGGTGGCGTCATGCTGATCTACGTATTGCGCGCCCTCGTCAAGATGGCAGTCACCCTGCTCGTCATCGTGACGCTGGTGTTCTTTGCCACGCGGCTCTCCGGCAACCCGGTCGATTTCGTTCTCGGCGACGGCATCAGCCGTGAGGACCGGGAATTGCTGATTGCCTACTATGGCCTGGATGCGACCATCGGAAGCCAGTACTGGCGCTATCTGGTGTCCGTCTTCTCCGGCGAGTTCGGCCTATCCTTCCTCGAGCGCCGCCCGGTGTCGCAGATCGTGTTCGAGCGGGCCTGGCCATCGCTGAAGCTGCTGCTCAGCGCCATAAGCTTCACCCTGATCGTGTCCGTGCCGCTCGGCATCCTGGCTGCGATCTATCGCACCAGCATCATCGGCAGCGTGGTCATGGTCATCGCCTTTCTCGGCTATGCGGTGCCCGCCTTCATCATCGGCATCCTTCTGGTTCTGATCTTCGGCTACACGCTCAACTGGCTGCCGGTGATCGGCGACGGCTCCGCCCTGCATTTCATCATGCCCACACTGGCGATCTCGGGAATGCTGGTCGCCGCCATCACCCGCTTCACCCGCAACGCCATGCTGGACGTTCTCAGCCAGGACTACATGCGCACGGCCCGGGCAAAGGGCCTGCCGGAGTGGGTCGTCATCCTGAAACACGGCCTGCGCAATGCCTCCATCACGCTTCTGTCGGTCATCGGTCTGCAGATCGCAGGGCTGGCGGCTTCCGGCAGCGTGGTCGTGGAAGCAATCTTCGCCTGGCCCGGCATCGGTGACCTGCTCGTGCGGTCCGCCATCCTTCGCGACTATCCCGTTCTTCAGTTCGCCGTGCTGTCGGTCGCCATCGTGGTCATCGTGATCAATGCAGCGGTCGACATTGCCTACGCCTATGCGGATCCGCGCATCCGTCTTGCGAAAGGATGAGCAGATGACCGACTTGACCCAAACCTCTTCATCGCCCGGCTCCGCCCCCTTCCATATTCCGGTGTGGTCGGATGCGAACTGGATCGTCCGCATCGCCCTGCTTGTCGGCCTGGTGCTGATCTTCGTCGCGCTCGCCGCGCCCCTGATCGCGCCTTTCGATCCCAATGCCCAGAGCCTGATTTCCCGGCTGCGGCCACCGGTCGGTTTCGAGCGCTACAAGGACGGTTTCCTTTTCGGCACGGACGAACTCGGCCGGGACATCCTCTCCCGCTGCATCTACGGCCTGCGCCTCACCTTCGCACTGGCCCTGGCGGGCTCCGTCATCGGCCTCCTGATCGGCGGTACGCTGGGTCTGCTGGCCGGTATCGCCGGCGGTGTCGTCGAAGACTTCGTCATGGCCATGGTCGATACCCAGATCGCCATTCCCTTCACCCTGATCGCGCTGCTGATCCTGGCGGTCATGGGGTCGTCTCTCGATGTCATGGTCCTGGTTCTCGGCGTCTACGGCTGGGAGCAATATGCGCGGATCGTCCGGGCGGAAGTGAAGAAGCTGACGCAGATGCCCTTCGTTGAAGCCGCCCAGGCGGCGGGCGCGACGCCTTTGCGGATCGCCTTCCACCACATTCTGCCCAACGTGGTTTCCCCGATCGTCGTCCAATTCACCTTGAATTTTTCCAACATCGTGATCCTGGAATCGACCCTCTCGTTCCTCGGTCTCGGCGTGCAGCCACCGACGGCGACCCTGGGATCCATGGTCGGGATCGGCCGCGACTACCTGCCGACCGCTCCCTGGATCGTGCTCGCACCCGCCGCCGTGATCCTTCTCCTCACCTTCGCAGTCCAGATCCTCGGTGACTGGCTGCGCGACAAGGCGGATGTCCGTCTCAGGTCCCGCTGATCCCGCAACACCAACAGAAGCCGGAACGGCCAAAACAACACCCCCGAAGCCTTGGAGGCTCAAGATGACGAAACTACTGGCAACTACCGCACTGGCATCGCTGATCGCGACCGGCGCATTCGCGAGCGAACTGACCGTTGGCGCCGCCAATGTGTCCAGCTACCTCGATCCGGGCCGCGACCATTCCAACGTCGGCTCGCAGTTCTACTACAACTCGTTCGATACGCTGATCGCCAAGAACCATGACACCACCGACACCGAATGGCGTCCGGGTCTGGCGACCGAATGGAAGCTGATCGAGCCGACCGTGATGGAGCTGAAGCTGCGCGAAGGCGTGAAGTTCCACAATGGCGAAGACATGACGGCAGACGATGTCGTCTTCTCCCTGAACCGCATGTATCAGGCGGACTTTCCGCCCTACCAGGTGCGTGCCCGCGACCGTCTTGAAAACTTCGAGAAGGCCGAAAAGATCGACGACCACACCGTGCGCATCACCGCCAGGCGCCCCGAGCCGCTCTGGGAAACGCTGTTGAACCTGCAGCAGGTCATGATCGTTCCGCTGGACTATACCAAGGGCCTTGCCGGCGACCCGGACAAGATCGAGCATGACGACTACGAAGCCTTCTCCCTGAAACCGGTCGGCACCGGACCTTACAAGGTCGCCGAGTTCGTACCGGGCGAGCGTGTCGTCTGGGAACGGTTCGACGACTTCTGGGGCGAAAAGGCTCCTCTCGACAAGGTCACCGTCAAGCACATGCCGGAAACGGCCTCGCGCATCACCTCGCTGAAGACCGGTGAAGCCGATATCGTCACCAACATCGCTCCGGACCAGCTCGGCCTGATCGAAAACGATCCGGACATGAAAGCAGCCGGCAGCGCCACCGCCCTCTTCCACGTCATGATCATGAACGTGAACCACCCGAAGCTGAAGGACGCCCGCATCCGTCAGGCGATGTCGCTCGCCATCGACCGCGACACGCTCAACGAAGCGCTGTGGGGCGGCAAGGCCGTGGTGCCCTCGACCCATACGCTGAAGGAATTCGGCGAGCTGTACCAGCCGGAGCTGACGACCTTCGAATACAATCCGGAAAAGGCCCGGGAACTTCTGCAGGAAGCCGGCTACGACGGTTTCGAGATCTCCTACTACACGGCTCCCAGCTACTACACCAATGGTCTTCTGGCAGCCCAGGCGATCATGGAAATGTGGGCCGAGGTCGGCATCAATGGCAAGGTCACCGTCCAGGACAAATGGAACGGCGGATCTCCGGACATGATGGCCCGCAACTGGTCCAACCCCATGTATTTCGCCGATCCTTTCGGCTCCTTCGGTGTCATGTGGGCTCCGAACGGCCCGTCGGAATCCGAAGGCCGCTTCAACACGGATGAGGATTACGCCAAGGCCTGGGAACAGTTCCGTTTCTCCGGCGATGTCGAGCTGCGCCGTGCGGCCTATGCCGAGCTGATGGAACGCATCAAGCAGGACCCTCCGGTTCTGCCGCTTTACCGTCCGTATGAAAGCTGGGCGATGAAGAACAACATCGACTGGGCGCCGAAGCCGGGCCACATCCCTTATGTGCTCGATTTCCGCGCCGGCTCGATCGCCGTCAACTAACCAGGACGAGCGCCGCCGGTCCGCCGGCGGCGCTTCCTTCAAAACACGCCTTCAAATCAGGAAAATCGCCCGTGTCAGTTCGTATTGCCGTTGTCGCCGACATTCATCACGGCGCGCCCTCCGCCACCAAGCGCGGCGATACCGCGCTCAACCTGATGGCGGACTTCGCCCGCTTCGCCAATGACGCCAGACCGGATTTCGTCGTCGATCTCGGCGACCGCATTTCCGACATCGGCCGGGACGAAGACCTTCGCCTCGAAAGGGAAGTCGCCGAAGCCTTCAAGGCCATCGAGGCCCCGATCCATCACATCAACGGCAACCACGACCGCGATCATCTGGAGGTTGCCGACAACGAGGCCATCCTCGGCCAGTCGATGATGAACACCACCTTCGATGCCGGCGGCTGGCGGATCGTTTTGTGGCGCGCGGACAGCAAGATCATGCGCACGCCCGAGCATACGGGTTTCATCCTGCGCGAGGCGGACCTTCTCTGGCTGTCACGGGTCGCGCAGACCACCGATCGTCCGCTTCTGGTTCTGAGCCACGTACCAGTGTCCGGCCATGCCCAGACCGGCAATTATTATTTCGAACGCAATCCGTCCGCTTCCACCTACCCGATGGCGGAGCGGGCGCGCGCGGCCCTAGCGCAATGCCGGTTTCCGGTCGTCTGCCTGTCCGGTCATGTACACTGGAACACAGTTACCACCGTCGACGGCATCACCCATCTGACCCAGCAATCTCTGACCGAGAGCTTTACCACCAGCGGCGAACCTGCCGGTGCCTTCGCCCTCCTGGAACTCGATGAAACCGTCTCCTGGCAGGTGCAGGGGCGCGATCCGTTCGCCTTTTCCTTCCGGCCGACGGCAACCCGCTGGACACCGCCAATGCCGGCCTTCAGCCAGCATGTCGAACTTGCCGCAAAAAGACGCGGAGACCTCACATGAGCGGACCTGTCCTTGCCGTTGAGGATCTCAGGATTTCCTTCGGCACGCATGAAGCGGTCAAGGGTCTTTCCTTCGAAATCCATGCACGCGAGACGCTTGCCCTGGTCGGTGAATCCGGCTCCGGCAAATCCGCGACGGCGCTTGCAATCCTCCGATTGATCGAGCGTGAAGGCGGCACCATCCGGTCAGGCCGGATCCTGCTGGCTGACGGCGACGCCAATCAGGACCTGAGACAGCTGGACGACGCACAGCTGACCCGGCTGCGCGGCAATGCGATCTCCATGGTGTTTCAGGAACCGATGACCTCGCTTAATCCGGTTCTGAAAATTGGCGACCAGGTTGCCGAGGTTTTCATCCGGCACCGGGGTCTGTCGCGCCGGGATGCGCTGAAAGCGGCGCAGGAGACTCTGGATCAGGTTCGCATTCCCGAACCGGCCCGGCGGCTGGACCAGTATCCGCATGAGCTTTCCGGCGGCCTGCGCCAGCGCGTCATGATCGCCATGGCGCTTGCCTGCCGGCCGAGACTGTTGATCTGCGACGAGCCGACCACGGCCCTGGACGTCACCACCCAGGCCGAGATCCTGTCGCTGATCAGGAGCCTTCAGGCCGAGATTGGCATGGGTGTCCTGTTCATCACGCACGACATGGGCGTGGTCGCCGAGATGGCGGACCGGGTTGTCGTGCTGCGGCACGGCGAGAAGATCGAGGAAGCGGCCGTGGAGGATCTCTTCGCCCGCCCGCAAGCCGCTTATTCGAAGAAACTCATGGCGGCTACACCGAAGCTGGGCACCGGCAGCAGCACACGCGCGGCAGGCACGAACATGGTGCTGGAGGTTGACGGCCTGTCGACACGGTTCGCTTCGAAAGCGGGGCTGTTCTCAAAGACCTCGCAGGGTGTTCTGGCTGTGAACGGCGTGTCCATCAAGGTCGCGCGGGGAGAGACGCTCGGACTGGTCGGGGAATCTGGCTGCGGCAAGTCCACCCTGGCGCGCTCCATCCTGCGCCTGATCGAGCCGGAAAGCGGTACGGTCCTTCTTGACGGAAAACATCTGACAGGATCCTCGAAAGCGGAACTGAGGCAGAGCCGCAAGGAGGCCCAGATGATTTTTCAGGACCCTTATGCGAGCCTCAATCCACGTCTTCCGGTCCATGAACTGATCACCGAGCCGGCAAGGATCCACGGGCTTGTCTCACGCAAGGACCAGAAGGAGCTGGCGGCGCAGCTCGTGGCAAGGGTCGGGCTTGAAACCGATGCCATCCATCGGTTCGCGCATCAGTTTTCCGGCGGCCAGCGTCAGAGGCTCTGCATCGCCCGGGCTTTGTCGGTCGAACCAAAGCTGATCGTTGCCGATGAAGCCGTTTCGGCTCTCGATGTCTCGATTGCCCGCCAGATAACCGACCTGATGCTGGAACTGCAGGCCCGCGACGGTCTCGCCTTTCTGTTCATTTCGCACGACATCGCCGTGGTCGAACGCGTCAGCCACCGCATCGCGGTCATGTACAGGGGCGAGATCGTCGAGACAGGTCCCGCCGGCCAGTTGCTGGCCGCGCCCCGGCATGCCTACACAAGGCGGCTCCTCTCAGCCGTCCCTTCCGGCATTCCGGTCAGGAGCCGCAAGCAGGCGCCGCGTGTTTTCGCAGAAGACGCACCGGTGTCCCTGTCCGCATAGAACGGAGTCCATCCGCCCGCGACAGCCGCGCGGCCGGATGGTCTTGTCGTTGCCTAAGATAAAGAGAGTGAATGCGGGACGCCGGGATCAGGCCGACTGCATGTCGACGGCAGTCCCGTCGAAACGGTCCGTCGTCGCCGCTTCCGCCAGAAGATGGGCGACATCGGCCCGGCTGGCTTTCGCGCTCCTGTCGACTTCGGCGCCCAGGACGACGCTATCGCTGCGTCCGTCATCGGTCAGCGCGACAGGCCGCAGTATGGCCCAGGTCAGCCCCGAGGCCTTGAGATGCTCGTCGGCGGCATGCTTGGCCTTGAGGTAATGCGCCAGATCGCCTTCCGGATCGCTCTGATCCGCTCCGATGGAGCTCAGCATGACAAAGCGGCTGACGCCTGCCTGTTTCGCCAGATCCACCAGCTTCTGCGCGCCGTCCCGATCGACCTTGTCGGTCATCTCCGCACCGGTGGACCCGCCGGACCCGGCGGCGAAGACAACAACGTCCATACCCGCGCAGACGCCGGATTGCAGATCGGTCAGGTCGCCCTTTCGAAGCGACACGCCCTCAGGCAACGAGCCGGTGTCGGAACTCTCGCGCACAAGCGCTGTGGGTGTATGCCCCATGTCGATCAGTTCGCTGACTACAAGGTGCCCGGTTTTGCCGGTGGCCCCGGCGACGAGAACATTCATGGTCATTCGGATATACCTTTGAAATTATAAAGCTGGTGAATTGGTTCAATCGGGCGGCGCCATGGGACCGGCTGCCTCGACTGCCGCGAGGTAGCCGGGCTGTTCCTGCAATCTCTGCCAATAGGCAGCGACACGCGGGAATTCCTTCAGGAACCCGAAACGCTCCAGGAGGGCGAGAAGATACGACATCTGAATATCGGCCAGTGTCAGCCTGTCGCCGCACAGGAATGGCCCGGAACCCAGTTCCCCGGCGATATAGGACAGGTGATGCTCCAGTGCGGCTCTGGCGGCTTCAGGCACATCCTTGCCCCCGAAAGCGGGCAGGACCGCAGCCAGCACCACCTCACCGAAGGACGCTTCGACATAGTCGAGCAGCGCCTCATGACGCCAGAATGCGGCCGTCCCCCGCTCCGGCTGATGGCTGGTGTCGTCGTATTTCTCAGCCAGATACCGCAGGATCGTAGCGGATTCGGCGACCATCCGGTCGCCATCCTCGATCACCGGCGACTTGCCCAGCGGGTGGATGCGCGCAAGTGCTTCCGGCGCACGAAAGGCGTCGGTACGGTCGTAATCAATCCGTTTGCACGGCTGGCCGAGGTCGTTCAGCAGCCAGAGCACGCGGGTGGCGCGCGAAAATTTCAGAGCGTGAAGCGTGATCATGGCAGGAACACCGCCTTTACGTTGACGAATTCCTTCATGCCAAAACCGCCGTGCTCGCGGCCGTAGCCACTGTCCTTGACACCGCCGAACGGCATATTCGGATCGGCTGCACCAAAGGAATTGATGCGCACCATACCGGTGTCGAAATGCTTGCGCGCCAGCTCGACGGCCCGGTCCTCGTCTTTCGAGAAGATGCCGCCGCCAAGACCGTAGCGGCTGTCATTGGCCAGCCGCATGGCGTCTTCATCGTCCTTCGCGCGGATAACCGCGGCGACGGGGCCGAAGATCTCGTCATCGTAGGCGGGCATGCCGGGTTTGACGTCGACGAGCACAGTCGCGGGATAATAAGCGCCGGTGCGATCGGGAACCTCGCCGCCGCACATGATCCTTGCGCCGTTTGCAACGCTCTTTTCCACCTGGTCGCGTACCGTCTCAAGCTGGTCCCGGCTCGACAGCGGCCCGAGCTGTGTCGCCTCGTCCATCGGATCGCCGAGAGTGATGGCCTGCATCTGCGCCACGAAGGCTTCTACGAAATCATCATGAACCTTGTCGGTGACGATGAAGCGCTTGGCCGACACGCAGGTCTCGCCGTTGTTGTAGAGCCGCCCCATGACGGAGTATTTCACCGCCGTTTCGATATCGGCATCCTCCAGCACCAGGTAGGCATCGTTCGAGCCGAGTTCGAGCACGGTCTTCTTCAACGCCCTGGCGGCAACACTGCCGACATGACGCCCTGCGCCGTCACTGCCGGTGAGTGTCACGCCGCGCACCTTCGGGTGCTCGATCAGCTTGTCGCTGATGTCGTGGTCGATCAGGATCACCTGGAAGAGATCCTCCGGCAATCCGGCCTCGATGCACAGTTCGCGCAGGCGCAGCCCGGAGCCGGTGCAGATGCTGGCGTGTTTCAGCACACAGCCGTTGCCGGTCATCAGGTTGGCCGCCAGCACGCGGACCGGCTGGTACAGCGGGAAGTTCCATGGCTGGATCGAATAGATGACGCCGACGGGCTGATAGGTGACGATGCCGCGCTTGCCTTCGCCGCCATGAGTGCGTTCCTCGTCCGCAAGCACATCCGGTCCGTTCTTTGCGGAATATTCGAAGATCGCCGCGCAGATCTCGACTTCGGTCAAGCCGTCCCTGAGCAGCTTGCCGGTCTCCGCCGTCATCAGCTCTGCCAGCTCATCCGCGTTGTCGCGCAGTGTCGCGGCGATCCTGGTCAGGTAGGGCGCGCGCTCCTTGTGGGACAGCTCGCGCCAGTCCTCGAACGCGGCATGGCTTTTCTCCAGCCGCTCGACCGCCTCGGCCTCGCTCATCAGGTCGTAGGACCGGATTTCTTTCTCCGTCGCGGGATTGACGGTGGTGATCTTCGTCATGTCGGCTCCTGTGCGTGTTCGCTAGGCAAACCGACAGGGCGCCCGGAGGTTCCCTTTTCGGGACCGATCAGGTGGAGAAAGACTTTTTCCGGAGTTTGATCGGGGCCGAACAGGGCGATTGCCGGTCTCAACAATTCACCCGCTACCCTTAACCTTCGTCCAGCTCCCTCAGCACATCCTGCGTTGCAGCGTCGGCCAGTTTTGCGACCGCGTACAGTTCTTCGAGTGCGGCCGTCCGCAAGGCCGGGTCCAGATCGCTCTGGTAGACGACGAACACGGGATTGGAAAAGGACGGCGCGCCGTTGACAAGGTGGAGCTGGCCGGTTTCGAGATAATCGCGGACCAGTCGTGCGGGGAAGTAGGCCGCCTTGTGGGAATTGATGATGAAGTTGAGACTCAAGGCCCCGGTGGCGAAACTCGACCGCGGGATATCCTGATCGGGAAAGGCGGCATTATGCGCCGCGACGAACTCTTCTCCCCAGTCCATGAAAATATAGCGCTCGTCCAGTTCCGGGCCGAAATCGGGATCGGCGGACACCATCACCAGATCGCCGCCCAGAATCTGCTCGACCGTCAAACCCGGCCGAAGCTGGGGACGATACATGATGGCGATATCGAGCACGCCTTCCACCATCTGGCGGATGAGCCTGTCGGCCATTCCCGCCTCGATCCTGAAGGCGACGTCCGGAAGGCGTTGCTCAAGCCGGCCGAACCAGCGCATGGTCAGGCCGGGCAACAGGCTGTACTGGCCGCCAATGACGAGACGCTCGCTATAGCCGGCAGGGACAGACACCTGATGGCGGGCCTCTTCCCACACCTTCACCAGCGTCAATGCAAACCGCTCGAATTGCCTGCCCGCCGGGGTCAGGGACGTGCCTGACCTCGTACGCATGAAGACAGGCTGGCCGAGCAGATCCTCCAGCTTCCTGATCCGCAGCGAAACGGCGGACTGGGTAATGTTCAACCGGCGTGCCGCATTGACGAAATTGCCCGCCGCGATGACTTCCAGATAGGTTCTGGCCAGCAAGATATCCATGCTCTTGCATAAGCATTTCTCGTTTCAACCACAAGTATTATTCGTTTGCCTTATCCTTGGAATGCTCCTAAGGTCATTTTCAGCGCCGGGCAGACCCCGGCTCAGCGCCAAGGTCCGGGTAAAGTCCGGCTCAGCGCCAAGGTAAAGCCGTCGGACGTTCTGTGCCAGAAGCAGCGAACGCAAAGACGACGGGGATCTATGGGCCAACGATGGCTCACTGCTGCCGAAGATGTTCAAGCGTGACGCTTGTGGTCCCGGCGGTTGTTGAGAGCGCCCGAAACCGATCCGGCCCGTTCACCTGAAAGCCGTGCCGAAACCGGCACCTTGTCTCTTGCCTCCAAGCAATGCCCGCAGTCCGCCAACCGCCTGTGCGATCGGGGGACCAACATGAAAGAAACAGAAAAATGAAAACCACAATTCTTGCCGCAGTTGTTGCAGCCGCTATCGCGGCTCCCGTTGGAGCTTCCGCCGCCGAGCAGACACGGCTTGGCGTTCTTGAGTGCACGATCGAAGGCGGCGTCGGTCTGCTGCTTGGATCGAGCAAGAATGGCACCTGCACGTTCATCCAGGCAGATGGCGCGGTGGAAACCTACACCGGCACAATCAGCAAGCTCGGCATCGATATCGGTGTTACGGGTGAGACCTATCTGAAATGGGTCGTGGTCACACCGACCGGCAGCGAAATCGGCACCCACGCTCTTTCCGGCAAATATGTCGGTGTTTCGACCGGCGTGTCTCTCGGCATCGGCCTTGGCGCGAATGCGCTCGTTGGCGGCCAGCTCAAGAACATCGGCCTCCAGCCCCTGAGCGTTGAAAGCGGCACCGGCCTGAACATCGCCGTTGGCGTTTCGTCGCTGACGCTCGACCCGGCTTAAGGGTTGCGGCCGGGCGGACATCCTCCGCCCGGCCAGTACAAGACGTCACCGGGCAAACTGCGGGACTTTCCAAGCAGTTTGCCCGGAACAATTTCAAGCTGTGATTTCAGAGGGCAGCCCCATAAAATTACGCTCTCAGACAGCAATCCGGCTGCGGAGAGCCACGTCAAAGCCTTTGCGCCATACTCCAGGGTACGAGCCGGGAAAGGCGCCTGGTCACGATCTCATAAACGAGGATGACATCGCAGGGAGGTTTTCAATGACCGATGGTCTCAAAAGTCAGCGTGAACCGCTCGAGGAAGACGGCCTTCTGTTCGGCTGCGTGCTGGACGGAGAAGGCGGCGCGAGCCTTGTGAACTGGGCGGAGGTCGAGGCATGGTCGCAAACCGGTCCTGCCTTGTGGATACATCTCGATCGTGACAGCGAGCGTGTCCAGACCTGGCTGAAGCATGAAAGCAATCTTACCGGACCGACTGTCGAAGCCCTGCTGGCGGAAGAAACCCGTCCCCGGGTCTTCCGGGGAAAGCGCGGGTTCGTGACCATCTTGCGCGGGGTGAACACCAATCCGGATGAAGATCCGACCGACATGATCGCCATGCGGATGTGGTCGGATGGCCACCGGGTGATCACAATCCGGCAACAGCGGCTGCTGACGCCCCGGGACATATTGCGCCAGCTGATCGAAACGGAAACAGGACCGACAACCGCGGCGCAATTGTATGAGCGGCTGATCCATCGGATTACCGAAAGGATGGCCGAGGTCCTTGCGTCCGTCGACAACCGGCTTTTCCAGATCGAAGAGAATATCGATATCGCCCTGGCCAGCGAGCAGCGCAGGCAACTGTCGGCCCTGCGGCAGGAAGGCGCCGCGCTTCGCCGCTATATCTCCCCGCAAAAGGAAGCTTTGACGAATATCCTGATCGAGCCGCCATCGTGGTTTGACGATGAAAGCCGGTTGAGATTGCGCGAAACCACGGATCGTGTCGTGCGATATGTCGAGGAAATCGATGCGGCGCGCGAGCGGGCGATGGTGATCAAGGATGACATTGCCAACCAGCTCGCGGAGGCGACCAACAAGACCTTGTACATACTGGCGATCATATCGGGAATCTTCCTGCCGCTGTCGTTCTTCACCGGGTTGCTGGGCATAAATATCGGCGGCATGCCGGCAGTGGACAACGACAGTGCATTCTGGATTTTCTGTATCCTGATGCTGGTGGTTCTGGCCGGGGAGCTGGCGATATTCCGCCGCCTCGGTTGGCTTTAGGGCGTAAACTCACAATCGATGAAGCGGCATTGAAAATCAGAAGAAACGGGGATCGACCATGGCTAGCCCTATCGTTACGGCGCAGGTTTCAACACCGGCGGACACGCAACCGGAAACCGCCGAGGCGATCATCGAGGATGTCACTTCGGGCCTCTCGCCGATTGTCGAGTTCGTCGTCGATACCACCGTGCATGTGGCCGATCAGCTGCTGTCCTACCAGGGTCTTTACCAAGTCGGCCTGATTGCCGGTTGCGCAACGCTCGCATGGCTGGCCGCCCGGCCGGCGAGGCAGATGGTTGCCGGACTGTGGCCGACCTCCGGCGAGTCGAAGACCTTTCTTCGAAACGCCTTCCTGGTCGTTCAGAGACTGATATTTCCGGCGATCCTGGCTTTGCTGCTGTGGATCGGCGCCACCGTCTTTCGCTCGCTGGGAACAGGGAACGACCTGGTTCGGCTTGTTGCCAGCCTGCTCCAGGCCTGGATTCTCATTCGGTTGTTTTCCGCCTTCGTCCGCGACCCGCTCTGGTCGCGAACATTCGCGACGATTGCCTGGCTGATCGCGGCGCTCAACATCCTGCGGCTGCTGAACCCCACCATCGCGATCCTCGACAATTTAGCTCTCAGTTTCGGTGAGACGCGCCTGTCGGTCTACATGGTCATCAAAGGCGTCATCATTTTCGGCCTGCTCGTCTGGGTGGCTTCACTGGTCAGCCGTTTCATTCAGGCCCGTGTCAACCAGCAGGGAGATCTGACACCTTCTGTCAGAACGCTGATCAGTCAATCCGTGCGGATTGCCATGTTCTTCGCCGCGATCATGTTCGCGATGAATGCCATCGGCGTCGACCTGACCGCGTTTGCCGTCTTTTCCGGTGCCGTCGGTGTCGGCATCGGCTTTGGCTTGCAGGCGATCTTCAGCAACCTGGTCGCCGGGATCATCATACTGTTTGAACGCAGCATCACGGTCGGCGACTTCGTCGAGCTTGAATCCGGGCTGACCGGGGAAGTTCGCGAAATCAACATCCGCTCAACGCGCGTCACCACCAACGACAATGTCGATATTCTGGTCCCGAACTCGGAATTCATCAACAATCGGGTCACCAACTGGACGCTGCACGAGAATTTCAAACGCACCCGCATTCCCTTCGGCGTTGCCTATGGCACCGACAAGGAGCTGGTTCGAAAAGCCGCGCTGGAAGCCGCTAGCTCCGTCCCGCACATGCTGACAGGCGACAGGGTCAAACCGCCGGAGGTCTGGCTTGTCGGGTTCGGAGAAAGCAGCCTGGATTTCGAACTGGTGGTCTGGCTGAAGCCTGAATCCGTGAGCCGGCCCGCGAAGGTCAGCGCCGACTACAACTGGGCGCTGGAAACCGCGCTGACGAAATACGGCATCGAGATCCCCTTCCCCCAGCGCGACCTGCATATCCGCTCCAGCGCCATACCGATCAAGCTGTCGGCGGAGAGTGAAAGCGAGAATTGAGCAAAACAGACAGGCACTGTCTTCAAAGCGAGCGCGCCATTCGCACGGCCCAGGAGCGCATATGAAAAAGCGCTCATGACAACGGTCTGATATAAAGGAAAATTCTCTCGACGAGTGGAATGGTGGAGCCAAGGGGAATCGAACCCCTGACCTCTTCGCTGCCAGCGAAGCGCTCTCCCAGCTGAGCTATGGCCCCTTTATTCCTAAACCGCCGGATCTGGTCTCCGGCGTCGATGGAGGCGGAACATAGTCACACCTCCAGGCAAGATCAAGCAGAAAATGGAATGATTTTTTCTGCCACGTCCGTAACTGCGCGGACAGGGATAAATCCCTGTCCGAACATGGATTTAGCGGTCCGGATCTTCGTCGATTTCCACCCGGATCGGCGGGACTTCGTCCTCGTCCTCGTCTTCATCGTCGATGAAAACGCCGTCATCGGTTGCGTCATCGTCATCGACGTCGACTTCCGCGTCTTCCAGATCCGGGACAACTTCGCCGGTGTCTTCGGTTTCCGCGTCAGCTTCTTCCAGCGGCACGGTGTCCGGTGCCGTCACGTCGTCGTCGTCATCCTCTTCCTCGGGCTTTTCCGCCGCCTTCGCCGCTTTCGCGGCACGTGCGGTCATCACGGTTTCAAAAACCGTGCCGCATTTCGGACAGGTAATCGGATCCCGGTTGAGATCGTAGTATTTCGCGCCGCAGCTCGGGCACAGCCGCTTTGTGCCAAGTTCAGGTTTTGCCACTGTGCTCACCCTCATCGTTATGTCGCTGTCGAGATCAACAGATGTTCAACCGGGCTCGATTGATCATCGGGAAGCTGATCCATTCAAAAGTGATAGAGCGTTCTGCCTGCGTTCAGTCGAGCGCAGACGCTCCGGAAATTGTGGGCCGCCCCATAGCGTCAAGCCGGACCCCTGTCAAAGACAAATCAAGACAAATTCCTTATTCCACCCATTGTTCTGCATGTTGCGCGGCAAATTTCAAGCGTTCGGATGGATGACGGCGCTGCATCCACATGATAGGACGTGACACCTTTTGACAACCGTTCCAAGTTCCGGACATTGAAAATGTCACATGATTCCGCGCCTGCGCCCCTCACGTCCAGCACGGGCAACTCCCTGACCGGCACCATCCGCGTGCCGGGCGACAAGTCCATTTCCCACAGATCGTTGATGTTCGGCACCCTGGCCGTCGGGCGCACCACCGTAAAAGGCCTGCTTGAGTCGGAAGACGTTCTGGCCACCGCGGACGCCATGCGCGCGGTCGGCGCGACGATCGAAAAGCAGTCCGACGGCTCCTATACGGTCGACGGCATCGGCCTTGGCAGCCTGCTGGAGCCGGAGCATGTCATCGACTTCGGCAATGCCGGCACCGGCGTGCGCCTGACCATGGGCATCCTCGGCAGCCACAACATTGCCGCAACCTTCATTGGCGATGCGTCGCTTTCCAAACGTCCCATGGGCCGCGTGCTCAATCCTCTGCGCGACATGGGCACGAACGTGATTGCCCGGGACGGCGACCGCCTGCCCGCTTCGATCCGCGGACCCGAACAGGCCCTGCCGCTCACCTACCGTGTGCCGATGCCTTCCGCCCAGGTCAAATCCGCCGTGTTGCTGGCCGGGCTCAATGCACCGGGCGAGACTGTCGTGATCGAACCGGTCCCGACCCGCGACCATACGGAAAAGATGCTGGCCGGCTTCGGTGCCGAGATTTCCGTCAGCCTGAACGAAGCGGGCGAGCGGGTCATCCGGCTGAAAGGTCAGCCGGAGCTGAAGCCCCAGGATATCGACGTGCCGGGCGACCCGTCCTCGGCGGGTTTTCCGATCGTTGCCGCGCTGATCGTTCCGGGATCGGACGTCACCATCGAAAATGTGCTGCTCAACGAGCATCGCACCGGTCTCATCACCACGCTGATCGAGATGGGCGGCGATATCGAGATCGTCAACCGCCGGGAAACCGGCGGCGAAGAGGTCGGCGACCTCAGGGTGAAAGCCAGCCAGTTGAAGGGCATTACCGTGCCGGCCAATCGCGCGCCGTCGATGATCGACGAATATCCGGTGCTGGCCATCGCTGCCGCCTTTGCCCAGGGCGATACGTTCATGCCCGGGCTGGAGGAATTGCGGGTGAAGGAATCGGATCGTCTGGCGGCTGTCGCCCGCGGGCTCGAGGCCAACGGCATTCCCTGTGTGGAGACCGAGGATACGCTGACCGTCACGGGCGGCGCCAACGCCATCGGCGGCGGAACGGTGATTACCCATCTGGACCACCGCATCGCCATGGCCTTCATGGTGCTGGGCATGGCCGCACACAAGCCGGTGACGGTCGACGATGGCGCAGTCATCGCCACCAGCTTCCCGGACTTCACCGCGCTGTTTTCGGACCTGGGCGCCAAATTCGCCACCAGCGCCAGCGAGGCCGCATGATCATTGCAATCGACGGACCGGCCGCTTCCGGCAAGGGAACGCTCTCGCGGCGGCTGGCGGCGCATTTCGGTCTCCGCCATCTGGACACGGGTCTGACCTACCGCGCGGTCGCCGCCGCGCTGCTGGCCAAGGGTCTGCCGCTGGGCGACGAGACAATTGCCGTGGAGATCGCGCATAATCTCGACCTGGCGCAGATGGACAAGTCCGTTCTGGCCTCTCACGAGATCGGCGAGGCCGCCTCGCGGATCGCGGTTCTCGGCGGCCTGCGCAAGGAGCTGGTCGAACTGCAGCGCCGGTTCGCCGAAAAGCCTCCCGGGGCCGTGCTCGACGGGCGGGACATCGGTACGGTTGTCTGTCCGGACGCCACGGTGAAACTCTTCGTCACCGCCTCGGCGCAAGCACGCGCGCGCCGCCGGACCGACGAAATGATCGCCAAGGGACAGGAGGCGAATTACGCCTCCGTGCTGGAAGATCTGAAGCGCCGGGACGAACGCGACAGCCAGAGAACCGTGGCTCCGATGAAACAAGCAGAAGATGCGGTCTTGCTTGATACGACAGAAATGGATATAGAAACCGCGTTCCAGGCGGCGGTGGATATCGTATCGCGCGCCTGACGATGCCAGATCGGGACGGGGCTCACCCTTGGTGTGCCCCTGTTTGTGCATCGCGAACGCATTCGGTCTTGAGACCACAAGTTCTTTAGGAACGACCAAGGAATATCGGCAGGGCGCCTGTTTTGGCGGCCTGTGACGAGACCGGATTTTCCGTCTCCCGCCCCGCCGGCCCGCTTGATGAAGCGGAAGGATCACGCGGAAACCGCGATCCCGGGAGATCGACAGTCCGGAGTGCAACACCAACCCGCCGGCGGTGCGCCTGAAGGCGCCCAGGAGAATAAATGTCTGATTACAATCCCTCAACCGAGGATTTTTCCGCTCTTCTCGAAGAGTCCTTCGTCCACAATGACCTTTACGAAGGCGCCGTGGTCAAAGGCACCGTTGTTGCCATCGAAAAAGACCTGGCCGTCATCGACGTCGGCCTGAAAGTTGAAGGCCGTGTGCCGCTGAAGGAATTCGGCGCCAAGGGCCGCGACGGCGAAATGGCTGTGGGCGACGAAGTTGAAGTTTACCTGGAGCGCGTCGAGAACGCTCTTGGCGAAGCTGTCCTGTCGCGCGAAAAAGCACGCCGCGAGGAAAGCTGGGTTCGTCTCGAAGTCGCTTTCGAAGCAAACGAAAAAGTCAACGGACAGATCTTCAACCAGGTCAAGGGCGGCTTCACCGTCGATCTGGACGGCGCCGTGGCCTTCCTGCCGCGTTCGCAGGTCGATATCCGTCCGGTGCGCGACGTCACGCCTCTGATGCACACCCCGCAGCCGTTCCAGATCCTGAAAATGGACAAGCGTCGCGGCAACATCGTTGTGTCCCGCCGTGTCGTTCTGGAAGAAACCCGTGCCGAACAGCGTTCGGAGCTGGTCCAGAGCCTCGAGGAAGGTCACACCGTGGAAGGTGTGGTCAAGAACATCACCGATTACGGTGCGTTCGTCGACCTCGGCGGCATCGATGGACTGTTGCACGTCACCGACATCGCGTGGCGCCGCATCAACCATCCGTCGGAAGTTCTCAGCATCGGCCAGACGGTCAAGGTGCAGATCATCCGCGTCAACCAGGAAACGCATCGTATCAGCCTGGGCATGAAGCAGCTCGAAACCGATCCGTGGGACGGTATCGAAGCCAAATACCCGGTCGACACACGTTTCACCGGCCGCGTGACCAACATCACCGACTACGGCGCATTCGTCGAGCTGGAGCCGGGCATCGAAGGCCTGATCCACGTTTCGGAAATGTCCTGGACCAAGAAGAACGTCCATCCGGGCAAGATCGTTTCCACCTCCCAGGAAGTGGAAGTTGTCATCCTGGAAGTCGATCCGGTCAAGCGCCGCATCTCGCTCGGTCTCAAGCAGACCCTGCAGAATCCTTGGGATGCGTTTGCCGAGCAGTTCCCGGTCAACACGGAAGTCGAAGGCGAAGTCAAGAACAAGACCGAATTCGGCCTGTTCATCGGCCTCGAAGGCGACGTGGACGGCATGGTTCACCTGTCCGATCTCGACTGGAACCGTCCGGGCGAGCAGGTCATCGAAGAGTTCAAGAAGGGCGACATGGTCAAGGCCGTCGTTCTGGATGTGGATGTCGACAAGGAGCGTATCTCGCTCGGCATCAAGCAGCTCTCCGGCGATCCGATGGAATCCGGTGCGGCCGGCGAAATTCGCAAGAATGTCGTCGTCACCTGTGAGGTCATCGAGGTCAAGGACAGCGGTCTGGAAGTCAAGATCGCAGACAGCGACCTGACTGCCTTCGTCCGTCGTGCCGATCTGTCCCGCGATCGCGAAGAACAGCGTCCGGAGAAATACTCCGTTGGCGACAAGTTCGACGCCCGCATCACACAGTTCGACAAGAAGACCCGCAAGGTGACCGCGTCCATCAAGGCGCTGGAAATCGCCGAAGAGAAGCAGGCCGTCGCACAGTACGGATCTTCCGACAGCGGCGCCTCCCTTGGCGACATCCTCGGTGCTGCCCTGAAGCAGCAGTCCGACGACTAAGATTTCCGATTTACGACAATTCGGAAAACACGAAAGCCCGGCGGAAACGCCGGGCTTTTTGTTGGCCGGCATCCTGTGCCCCGCTCTTTACATTTCATCATGCTCCGTTAGGCTGAAGACTTGCGACGAGCACCCGCCAGATGCATGCGGCCTCAAAACTCACCTCCCAGACAGAATTGCGATAAGCACCATGAGCGAAGCCAAGAGCGGCGATACGGTTCGTCTTCACTACAAGGGCACCCTGGATGACGGCTCCGTCTTCGACAGTTCCGAAGGCCGGGACCCGCTGGAATTCACGGTCGGCACCGGCCAGATCATTCCCGGCCTCGAGCGCGCCATTCCCGGAATGAAGGTCGGCGACGAGAAAACCGTGAAGGTCGAGGCCGCCGAGGCCTACGGACCGCTGAACCCGGATGCCCGCCAGGCGGTGCCGCGGGCGAACATGCCGGAAAATGTCGAGATCACCGTCGGACTTCAGCTCCAGGCGCAGACCGAAACGGGCCAGATGATGACCGTCACGGTCGTCGAAGTTTCCGAAGACGAAGTCGTTCTGGACGCCAATCATCCGCTGGCCGGCAAGGACCTGACCTTCGAAATCCAGCTCACCTCGATCAACTGACGACCTGCCCCGCAGGTACTGCGGGGCTCGGTCCACCGGCAACCGTCAGGCCGTCGTTTCCGACGCAGCGCTGCGAAAATCCGCAGCGCGGACGGCAAGGACAAGAGTATCCTGCGTTCAACGGAATGCAGGATACTTTCCACGTCCGATGTCAGTCCATTGCGGCAACTCGTCTTTTCAAGTCTGGCGGCTCACCGCACCCTCCGGCCGATGTCCCTGCAATGCGCACCTGCCTGTCCTTTGAGGGGGCCAAGATGCCGGCTGTGGCCTGATGGCTGCGGATGCACACAGGGGGTCACACGGATCCATTGCAAATTTTCTCCATAAAGTTGCCTGAAACACCCGCAAACTGATGTAAATCTCAGAAGGCGATTGCAATTCCCGTGAGGGTCACCCTATTTAGGTTGCTGGTTTTGATACGATTTGTCCGGAGACACCGCATTCATGTCCGTTGATATCGACGCGCTCGTAGACAGACGGCGCCTCAGACGCAAAGTGACGTTCTGGCGGGTGGCGACATTCATCGTGATCGCCGCGGTGCTTGTCGGCGGTCTGCTGTACGTCTCGGGCGTTGCCGAATTCTCCAAGCGCAAGGCCCATATCGCGCGGATCGCGGTCGAAGGGGTCATTATCGAAGACCGCAAGACCCTCAAGATGATCGAGAAGATCGGCAAGTCGGAAGCGGTCAAGGGCGTGGTGGTCTCGATCAATTCTCCCGGTGGCAGCACGACGGGCGGCGAAGCGCTGTATCAGGCGCTGCGCGAACTGGCGGAGAAAAAACCGGTGGTTGCGGAAATCCGCACGATCGGGACATCCGCCGGTTACATGGTCGCGATCGCAGCCGACCATATCGTCGCACGCTACAACACGATCACCGGCTCGATCGGCGTTCTGTTCCAGTTCGGCAATGTCCAGAAGCTGCTGGAGACGGTCGGCATTGAGATGGATGCCGTCAAGAGCGCGCCCCTCAAGGCGGAACCGGACTTCTATTCTCCGGCGACACCGGAAGCGCGCGCCATGCTGGAAACACTGGTGATGGATTCCTACGACTGGTTCGTCGGCCTTGTCGCCGAGCGCCGCAAACTGGCGCCTGCCAAGGCACGGGACCTTGCAAACGGACGTATCCTGACCGGTCATGAAGCGCTGGGTGAAAAGCTCATCGACGCCATCGGCGGCGAGGACAAGGCCATCGCCTGGCTGGAAACGGAAAAGGGCGTCGCGGAGGATCTTCCGGTCGTCACCTGGACGACGCGGGAAAATCTGGAGGAGCTTCCATTCTCCTCCCGTGTGTCGCGAGAATTCGGAAAAGGGATCGGTTCAGCCCTGCTGAATCCCATTAATGACGCTAAGGGGCTGATTCCACGGGGGCTTACGCTTGACGGACTGGTATCCGTTTGGCAGGCTTCCGACGCGGCAGACAATAAACGTTAAGCGAGGGGGCTCTTCATGATCAAATCTGAGCTTGTTCAGCATATCGCCGAACAGAATCCGCATCTCTATCAGCGGGACGTTGAGAATATCGTCAACGCGATCTTGGATGAGGTCACCGAGGCCCTGATGCGGGGAGACCGCGTCGAGTTGCGCGGGTTCGGCGCATTCAGCGTCAAGAACCGGCCCGCACGTGTCGGTCGCAATCCCCGCACCGGTCAGAAGGTGGAAGTGGATGAGAAATTCGTCCCCTTCTTCAAGACCGGCAAGGAAATGCGCTTGCGGCTGAACGGTGGCGTAGATCACGGCGACGAATGATTGCAGACATTGCGCGCGATGCTTCGATGCCCTGTTCGAATTTGAAATTTGATATGACAACACCCGGGAGACCCCAGTGACCCGTTTCGTCAAGAACGTGATATTGTTCGCAATCGCGGTTGTTCTGGTTCCTCTTTCGGTTGCCAACCGGCACACCGTGTCCCTGTCGCTCAACCCGTTTGATCCCACGGATCCCCGGCTGACCCTGACCGACATTCCGTTGTTCTGGGTGATTTTCGCCAGCCTTGGCATTGGCGTGATCGTCGGCGGGCTGGGCGCCTGGGCCAAACAGGGTCGCTGGCGCAAGGAAGCGCGCGTCAAACGCCGCGAAGCCGAAAAGTGGCACAAGGAAGCCGACCAGCTTCGCGAGATGGCGCCCTCCGTACAGCCGGTTTCCGGCGTGAAGGGCCTGACTGGACCGGATAATCGTTCAGCGGCCTGAGCCGCCGGTCCGTTCGGAACTCGTTACCGATAGATTTTCCAGACCATGGCTGGCGAAAGACCGTCTGCCGGCAGCGTTTAACGGCGCTTGCCCGGCGCGGCATATATCGACCGATGCCCCACGCATGCCGTCAGAACCTTTGTCCGCCGTCGAACGTTCAATTTTAAGAGAAGACCGGCTCCAGACTCTGGAACTCCGCCACTGCGGTTCCCATATTGCATTGCGGCAGGGGGAGTTTTACGGAAGCGGACATTTCACAATGTCTTCCAGAGGCCATCCGGGGGTTCAATCGACCTCCGCGGCTCCGTTTCCCCGACTGTCGTATTGCAAAGGAGCTTGAGATGTTCACCACACTTGCCTACTCGGCAAGCCTTCCGGCGATTGCGCTCGGACTGATCTACTATGTTTCAGCCTGTTCGGGCCTTATCTACTGATACATCCTGCGTTCGCGTGAACGCGGGATGTTCTGCACTTGAAGACCGGCAATCCATTCCGCCTTCACAAGGAAAGATCTGAAAGCGGATTGGACTATTGCGCCACGTCGACCGGAGTCATCCATCCCTGAACGGCGCCGCCGGAATCCTTGAGGATGGCGATCCGGCCGATGCCGGGCACATCGAAAGGCGGCCGGATGACCTCGCCGCCATGGGCGGCTGCCAGTTCCAGGCGTTCATCGATATTGTCTACGGCGATATAGGACATCCAGTGTTCCGGTACGCCTTCGAACTGCGGCCCGCTCATCGGGAAGATGCCGGCGACCGGCCTTTCGCCCAGGTTGGCGAGAATATAGAAATCCTCCTCCATCGGCATTTCAGAGAATGCCCATCCCAGGGTGTTGCCATAGAACTCCCTGGCTTTCCGCGTGTCGCGGGTCATCAGCTCATTCCAGTAAAATGTTCCGTGTTCTGCCATGTCATGTCTCCTCCCCGTCACCATTCATGGGCCTGGGACGCGGGATTAACCTAACAAGGACGGCACGAAAAATCGATGGCATTCAGCCGGCGAGACGCGGGTGGCTAGTGCATGCCGCGTTAAATTG
The DNA here is from genome assembly GCF_947496995.1 of uncultured Roseibium sp. Taxonomy (GTDB): domain Bacteria; phylum Pseudomonadota; class Alphaproteobacteria; order Rhizobiales; family Stappiaceae; genus Roseibium. The sequence continues at coordinate 492,673 of NZ_CANMFD010000001.1, read as the reverse complement.
AATTCGGAATTTCGCCCGAACGCATTTGAATGCGATACGCTCCAAAGCAGGTCAGGAGTTGGATTTGTCGCGGTAGCCCGGCAAGGTCCAGCCGAATTCGATCGCGCCGCCGCGCAGCACAAGGGCCAGAGAGGCCGCCACGGCGGCCGATACGGCTGGCGGCAGCCCCAGATGCAACAGCACAACAAAGCCGCCTGCTCCGGCGAATGCGGCGCTCACGTAGATCTCAGGCTTGACGATCGTGGAAGGTTCACCGGCAATCGTGTCGCGCAGAATTCCACCGAAGGTGGCTGTCGCGACGCCCATGAGGACCGCGACCAGCACCGTATCGCCCACTGTCATCGCCTTTGCGGCCCCCATCACGCAATAGGCGGAGACGCCGATGGCATCGGCCCAGCGCAGGGGCTTGTGCAGGCGTTCGACCCAGTGGGCGAAAAACCACAGAAAGATGCTGACGACCAGACAGACCAGCAGGTACACCTCGTTCTCTACCCAGAACACCGGCACGCCGAGTAGCAGGTCGCGCAGGGTGCCGCCACCGATGCCGGTCAGGGTCGCGAAGAACAGCAGGGCGATGAAGTCGAGCTGCTTGCGCGATGCGACGATGCCGCCGGTGATGGCAAAGACAGCGACCCCGACATAATCCAGCACTTGTAGCAGCATCTTGTCGCCTCGTTTCCCGGACCGCGCCCTGTTGGCCGCAACCGCCCAATATTTCTGTACCGAGCGCGGCCTGCCCCACACCTGACGTCTCGCCACGTTCCGTATTCGGGAGATCGCGGGAAAGGAAGGGATTATCCGAAGTTCTGTTTCTTACCGGCAAACCCGGTAAACACAAAACCGCTCCCACCTTGCGGCAGGAGCGGCTTTTTATTCGATAGTCAACTCCCGGCGCGGGTTCAGGCGCTCTTGTCGACCGTCTGTCCAGCTTCCGCGTCGGAGGTCGGTGCAGCTTCCTTCGGTCCACCCTTGGAAACGCCGACCATGGCCGGGCGCAGGACCCTGTCGCCGATCACGTAGCCGGCCTGGACGACCTGCACCACCGTGTTGTTCGGCACTTCGGTGTTGGGAACCTCGAACATGGCCTGATGGAAATTCGGGTCGAATTTCTGGCCTTCGGGCTCAAGCTTCTTCACGCCGTTCTTTTCAAGCTGATTGAGCAGATCGCGTTCGATCATCTCGACGCCCTCGATCAGGGCGGCGACACCGGCATCGGCGTTCTTGCGGTCGTCTTCCGGAAGGGCTTCCAGAGCGCGGCGCAGATTGTCGGAAACGTTCAGCATGTCGCGCGCGAAGCCGGAGACGGAATACTGGCGTGCGTCCTTGATTTCCTTTTCGGTACGCCGGCGGAGATTTTCCATATCCGCCATCGTCCGCAATGCACGATCCTTCAGGTCTGCGTTCTCTGCTTTCAGAACTTCGATCGGATCCACTCCGGTTTCTTCGGCGGTTTCGGGCTGTGCAGCCGGTGCGTCGGCTTCCGGGTTTGCCTCGACCGGCTGTTCTTCCGGGGTTTTGTTTTCGTCGCTCATGAATGTTCCGTTTTGGCTCAGACTGTTTGCGGATGCTTATAAAGCCGGTTGCCGGTTTTTCAAAGAGGATCGGCGGATAGGCTGTCGCTTATCCGCCGGATGCACTCATATGTTCGGCAGCCGGGAAGCCGCGGAGAAAAATGCCTAGAGGGCGCTCTTGATCCAGTCGGAGAGCTTGCCCTTCGGCGCAGCACCAACCTGCGTCGCCATCGGCTCGCCATCCTTGAACAGGATCAGCATCGGAATCGAACGGACGCCGTATTTCATGGCCATGTCCTGATTCTCGTCGATGTTGAGCTTGGTGATCTTCACCTGCTCGCCCATTTCTTCAGAAATTTCTTCCAGGGCCGGTGCAATCATCTTACACGGTCCGCACCATTCCGCCCAGAAGTCGACCACGACCGGGCCGTCGGATTTGAGAACTTCCGTTTCAAAGGAAGCATCGGTGACTTGCGTTGTTGCCATAACAAGATCTCGTGATTGTATGCGTCACGCCTACCCGATGTAAGCGCATCTGTTGGCCAGAACGTAGGTAGCGATTGCCCCGCCGTCAAGCTGCTGTGCCATCCGGACGCAGCGCTGCGAAGGTTTCTTCGAGGATCTCTTCGGGAATTTCCATCAGCACGGGTCCGGCGGTCCACAGCAGATAGGCGCAAACCCTGCGGTCAGGGTAAATCTGCTTCAGCATCTGCCGGTAAACACAAAGCTGTGCGCGGTATTCCAGCGGAACCGCCGCAACGGTTTCCGGCGGGTGAAAGTTGGTCTTGTAATCCACAATCGAGACCCGGTCCGCCTCGACGAGCAGCCGGTCGATCTGGCCGGAAATCTCTATCTCCGTTCCATCGTTTGCACGAATCGTCCCGACGAGCGGTACTTCCGCCCGCGCCGGGGCGGCAAAGAGCGGCCTGAACGCCTCCTCATCGAGTATGGCCCCGACCTCGGCCAGCAGGCGCTCCCGATAACGTTCAAACTCGGGCTTCAGCGCCTGCTGCAGATAGGCACCGGCAGCGGCAAGGCGGTCCGCCTCGGCAATCTCCGGGAGCAGCTCCAGCAGGCGGTGAACGAGGCGGCCGCGCTCCAGCGGCCAGGACGCCGGGTCCCGACGGGCCTGAAGACGGGAGAGAGCCGGCACCGGTTCCAGCCCCTCCTTTTCCTCCATGGCCTCGAAGGCGCGCGAAGGCTGCAGGCGTTTTTTCTTCGGCAGCGGGCGGACAGGGTCGGACAGCCAGGACGGCAGCGGCGGTTCCGCGACCTGTGCGGCGGTGCCGTCCGGCCGGTTTTCGGCGGGCGCGGCGTCCTGCGGTTCACTGGAGCCTTGCTGCCAGCGCCAGCCAATGACATTGCCGGTGCTGTCCTTCAACTCCCGGGCTTCGGGCTTCAGCGCCCGTTCGACCATCGAATACCAGCAGCTTTCATGCGCACCGCGTTTCGGCTCCCAGCCGCAGACGATCAGCCGGTCCTCGGCCCGGGTCAGCGCGACATACAAAAGGCGGCGGTATTCCTCTTCCTGGGTCTGGCGAAGCCCCTGAACGGCCTCGTCGTGCCAGGGCGTGCGGTCGATCCTGGGCGGCAGCCAGACCAGCGCCGGAGGCAGGAGATCGTTTTCCAGCCGCAGGCGGGGCAGAAAGGACGGGTCGTGGATCGCACTGACGGGAGGCGCTCCGGGATCGACCAGGATGACGATCTTCGCCTCCAGGCCCTTGGAGCCGTGAACGGTCATGATCCGCACCATGCCCTTGGTGCTGGTCAGCTCACGCTTGATTTCCGTCGGCGCGGCGGCCATCCAGGCAAGAAAACCCTCAAGGCCCGGCGTGCCGCTCTGCTCATAGGCGATCGTCAGCGCCAGGAATTCGTCGAGCACGTCATCGACCTCGACGCCCAGCCTTGCGCGAAACGCCCTGCGGCCGCCATCGGCGCCGATCAGCCGGGCATAGAATTCATAAGGCGGGACGAAGTCGGCGCGTGCGCGCCACTCTTCCAGTTTTTCCCGCACCGCCTGCCATTTCCCGGATCCTTCCGAGCGTTTGACCAGCATCTGCCAGAGCGTTCCGGGGCGGATCTTTTCGGGTGTCTCTCGGGCAATCTCAAGCAGATCGTCGTCCGTCAGGTCGAACAGCGGGCTCTTGAGAACACTGGCCAGCGAGAGGTCGTCCTCCGGCAGGAGCAGGAACCTTCCGAGAGCCGCCAGATCCTGAACCGCGATATGTTCGGTCAGCACCAGCCGGTCACTGCCCGCCGCCGGAATATCGAGCTGCTTGAGTTCCCGGTTGAGCGCATCGACGAACGGTCCGCGTTTGCGCACCAGGATCATCACCTCACCGGGTTCCGCCGTCCCGTCGCGCATCCAGCCGGCGATTTCGGAGGCAATGCGCCTTGCGACCTTCAGCATCGGACTTCCCGAGCCGACATGATCGACCGGCTGACGCCAGTCTTCCGGCTCCACGACCTCGGCCTCCGTCTCCAGCGGCCAGAGGTCGACTATGCCGGGGTCCCGGCGGATCGCCTCGTGAACCGGTGGCGTAATCTCCTTGGAAAGGCCCTTATGAGCGCTTTCGTCCCGGAATACCGTGTCGACGGCACCGAGCACATCCGGCGTGGAGCGGAAGGAGAGCTGCAGATTGACGGAATGGAACTCCTGCCCGGCGGACACCGCCTGCTGCGAAAACTCCCGGCGCATGGCATCGAAATAGGCCGGCACCGCGCCCTGGAAGGAATAGATCGACTGTTTCTCGTCACCGACGGCAAACAGCGTTCGCGTTCTTTCATGCGCCCCGGCACCGGCGAAAAATTCCGCGGCAAGGGACTGAACCACTTCCCACTGGCGCGGGCTGGTGTCCTGGGCCTCGTCGACGAGAATGTGATCAAGGCCCTGGTCGAGCTTGTACTGCACCCAGAGCGCCGCGTCGGACTTCCTCAGGAGAGTTGCCGTCTTGACCACGAGATCCTCGAAATCGAGATAGCCCCTGGCCGTCTTGGCGCTCTCGTAATGGCGGATGACGGCATCGGCCAGCCGCAGCAGGGCAACGGTGCCTTCATAGGTCACGACGTTGCGCCGCTCATCCAGAAGCGCAAGCAAGCGGGCCTGCTCATTGACAAGCGCCTCGACCATATCGGGGTAGGCCGCGGCCACCTTCTTGGTGGCGAGCGACTGGCGCGGCTCCAGCTTTGCCGTCAGGAAGATCTGCAGCCAGGCTTCGCGGAACGCTACCGGATCGTGCAGCCGTTCGGCGGTGACAAGCGCGTCTGCCCGGCCCTGATCCGTTTTGCCGCCACTCTTCAGAGCCTCTCCATAGCTGAGGCAGACAGACCGGTCGAAAGGACATTCGCCCTTGAACCGCCGGTCGAACGTCTCCAGCCGGATGGAGGGGTCGATTTCAAGCAGGCCGGCCAGTTCTGACAGCGCGGTCTGCAGGTCTCCCGCATCGACCGTCCAGCGGCGGAAGGCGTCGCGGTTCTGGATGAGTTCGTCCAGCGCCTTCTGGGCGCCACCGTCGCTCATCAGGTCGATGACCGTCGCAAGCGCATGGCCGAAAGCACTGTCCGGTTCCGTCTCTGCCTTGTGCAGCACGCTGGCGCGGGCCGCGGCCATGAACTCGGCGGCGACCCTGTCGTCCAAGACGGAAAAATGCCCGGCGACATTGGCCTCGAGAGGGAACTGATGCAGCAGGGCTTCGCAGAACCCGTGGATGGTCTGGATCTTCAGTCCGCCCGGCGTTTCCAGCGCCCTGGCGAACAGCCGCCGCGCCAGGGCGAGGCGTCCGGCATTCGGCCTGCGGCCCTCGATCTCTTCAAGCTCCGCCGCCAGCGCCGCGTCTTCCATCGTCACCCAGGTGCCGAGAATGCGGAAAACGCGGGTGGCCATTTCGGCGGCGGCCGCCTTGGTGAAGGTCAGAGCCAGGATCCGTGCCGGATCCGTCCCATCGAGCAGCAGGCGCACCACGCGGCGAGACAGGACAAAGGTCTTGCCCGATCCGGCGTTGGCGCTCACCCAGGCAGACGCGCGCGGGCGGGAGGCAAGATCCTGCCGCTCTTTTGTCAGCTTCGGGATTTCAATTCCGCTCATGCCGGATCTTCCTCCGACCCCAAAGCCCATTCCTGGGTGCGGGCGAGATGATCGTAGTCCCCGCTCAGCTGCCGCTCGCGCATCACACGGGCGCGGGAGAGATAACCCGTATCCTCCTTGGCATAATGCGCGATCAGCTGCTCCAGCCGAGTCCAGGAATCCTCGACCAGATCCTCAAGGGGCGTTTCCTTCGGATTGCGCAGCGCTTCGATGACCGGCTCCGTTCCGCCTTTCAGCTGCAGATAAAGCAGTTCGCGAATTTCCGCGTCCGCGGGCACGTCCTTGAACCCAGATCGTTTGATCAGCGCCGCTTCCAGCAGCAATTGCGGTGACAGCAGGGCTTCGACCTGTTTCTGGGACGGCACCTGGCCGGTCTTGTAGTCGATCACCGCCAGGCCGCCGCTGTCCATCAGGTCGATCCGGTCTGCCCGGCCGCGCAGACGGAATTCGAAACCGGGCAGTTTCATGTCGACACCGCCGCCGATTTCCAGGAACCGCCTGTCGACGCGCTTCGCCCGCTCGGCCTCGTAGGCGACGAAGCCGGCGGCAATCCTCTGGAAGCGCGGCCACCACAGCGCCCGGATCGCCGGGAAGGCGTCCAGCGGTTCGAAGAACCTCTCGCCTATCCCGGTCAGCGCAGCAACAGCAGTGTCGTCGAACGGGCCTGTCCACGTCATCAGGAATTCGGCCAGAGCGTCGTGAATGAGGTTGCCCTTGTCGGCGGCACCCGGCTCGCCGCCGATGGGATCGACCGGCTGCACCTCCAGGACATGACGCGCGAAGATGGCATAGGGATCCCGGATCAGGCGCTCGATTTCGGTGATCGACAAGGTCTTCGGCCGAGCCGCCAGCGGCGGTAGCGGATTGGGCCGGGCCGCCGGTCTGACCGGGCCGTCGGGGCGGTCCAGCAGGGCCGCGAACCGCGTGTAACGCGCGCCCTTGTGTTCCATCTCCTCCGTGACCGCCGGACCCGCCAGCGTGGTCAGTCTTTGCAGCCAGCGCGAGGCAACGGTCGGGGCGCCATCGGCCCGGGCGGCGCGTGTCAGCATGACCCGCGCGGCGCCCATGCCCTGCGCGAAGTCATGCGCCGACGCGCCCAGCCTGCGTTCGGGTGGCTCCAGCCCCATGCCCCGTTTCATCGGCCGGTTGAGCCAGGGGTCGTTGCGGGTCCGCTGCGGCCAGATGCCCTCGTTCAGGCCGCCAAGAACAACGAAATCGAAAGACTGCAGCCGCGCTTCCATGGGACCGAGGATCTTCACCCTGGGATCGCCCGGCAGCTTGCGGCGCACAGCCTGACCGGACATCAGGGCCGGAAGAACGGACGGCCATTCGCCGGGCGGGATTTCCAGCCCGCTGGCTTCGGCTTCCAGAAGACCGGTGAGGAACTGGGCCAATGCCTCTCCGGCTTCACCGGCGAAAAGTTCGTCGACCGATCCGGTCTCATCCACTGCAACCGCCTGAAGCACGTCCACATGGCGACGGGCAAGCTCGATGATGGAGACGGGTTCCGCCAGTTCGGAGAGCTCTTCAAGCGGCGTCAGGGCAGAGGAGAGGCGGTCCACCAGATCGGCGATCACATCCCAGTCTCCCTCGTGGATCTTTTTCCAGCGCGGCACATGGGCTTCGCCTGCCGAGGCGCGGCTGGCTTCGATCGCAGCCTTCAATCCATGTGTTCCAGAGCGAGCACGCGGTCCGCGAATGACCCCGCGTTCGAGGGCGCGTGCGGCGGAGCGGATCTCCCGGATCGGCAGGCCGAGCCTGGCAAGCGGATGTTTGAGGAGCGCCAGCAGGTCTATGGGATCACAGCCGCTGAGCGCCAGTTTCGCGGCCAGAAGGGCGAGGATCGCCGGTGCGGTCTGGTCAAGCGGGCGGCCCGCACTGTCATCCACCTGGATGTTCCAGCGGGCGAGTTCCGCCGCCACACGGCGCGTCAGCATCCGGTCGGGCGAGATCAGCGCGGCCGTTTCGCCGCGTTCGATGGTTTCCCGCAAGGCAATGGCGACACCCAGAGCCTCATCCGCCTCGTTGCGGGCGGTCATGATCGCGACGCCTTGCAAGGCTTCCGCTCTCTGCTCCTGCGATGTCGTGTCGAGAAACGCGGTCCAGCTGTCGGACGTGTCCGCCGGCCGCAGGGCTTCGGAGACGAGTTCCTCGCGCAGGACAAGATCGGCAGCCGGTTCCGGCCCAAGCGTCGCCACCTCGGCTCGGGCGACATGGAGGCGGTCGAGAAGCTGCTTCAGGGAATATTGCGGATGCGAGGGGAGAGAGGCTTCGCCGCTTTGGAACAGCGGCCCTGCCGCCGGTGCCCTGCGTGCGCCCAGGGCAGCCCAGGCCCGATCGTCCAGATGCCGGTCGAGACCCGGAAGCACGATGACACCCTGCGCAAGGCCGGCGACAACTTTCAGAAGCTCCGACGTCGCCGGGACCGATCCGGTCACGCCCGCCACGATGACCGGCCCGGACGGCGCACTTGCGGACAGACGCGTGGCTTCACGCCGGATAAGGGCGGAGCGGCGCGCCTTCGGATCCATCTGCTTCAGCTCGGCCAGATGCGCGGGCCAGGCCTCCTGGACGATCTTGAGGAAGTCCAGAGTGATCTGCCAGTAGCGGGCATGGTCTTCCGGAACGAGCCCGGCCAGTTCGGACCAGTCAGCCTCTTCCGTCTCGACCTCGTCCATCAGGGTGAGCAGATCGCCGGCGAGCCAGGCGGCATCGGCTGTCGAGGCCGGCACGCCGAGAGGTTCGTCGGAGCGAAGGCTCAGCGCCTCCCGGCGCAGCATGCCCTTCCAGGCCTTTACCAGCCGGGTCATCGCCAGATGGCGTTCCAGCAGCGGCATCGCGGGCGGCAGGGCTTCCAGATCCGGCTCGTTCGTCAGGCTCTGAGCGTCTTCATCAGCGTCGCCGACAGGCCGGATGGCAGGCAACAGCACCGGCCGGCCGCCGAATTTTTCCTGAAAGAGTTCAGGCAGCAGGCGGGCGGCGCGGCGTGTCGGCAGATAAAGCGTTGCAGTGGACAGCAACATGGGATCATCGAGGGGACGAAAGCCCGGGACGAGGGTTCCGTCCACAAGCGTGTCGACAAGCGTCTTGAGAAACGGAACGGCGGGAGAGACGGTAAAGAGACGCGGCCGTTCATCCATCCTCAGGCAGCACTTTCCCGCACGGCGTATTCAGCGGCGCGGATGGCATCGGGCGTGCCGATATGGAGCCAGAGCCCTTCCATCTCCACACCAAACAGCCGTCCGGCCTCAATCGCCTTGTCGAACAGCAGGTTCATGGAGAACGGGCCGTCCGGCGCGCCCTCGAACAGGCGCGGATGCAGGATCGCCGCCCCCGCATAGGCAAAGGGGGTCACGCCTTTTTCCTGCCGCCGGGTCAAGGATCCATCCCTGGCAAGATCGAAATCGCCCTTGCCGAAATAGCCGACCGACTTCACGGTTTCGGCGATCAGAAGCAAGGCGTCCATCCGGGTCCCGTCCCAGGCGTCGATCATGTGTTCGAGGTTGGGTTTGACGCCCTCCACCCAGTAACAGGTGTCGGCATTGAGCTGGAAGAACGGCTCGCCTCCGAGATGCGGCAGAGCTTTGCGGATACCGCCGCCGGTCTCAAGCAACCGGTCACGCTCGTCGGAAATGACGATCTCCATGTCCTGGCGGCGGCGGGCATGCACCTCCACCAGATCGGCAAGATAATGCACGTTGACGACGCATTTCTCCACACCCGCCGCGGCGAGCCTGTCCATGCCGTGGTCCATCAGGGCCTGGCCATTGACCTCGATCAGCGGCTTGGGGGTCGTCGCTGTCAACGGACGCATGCGCTTGCCGAGGCCGGCGGCCATGATCATTGCGTTTTTCGGGCGATAGCGCGTGTCTGTCATGATGTCACTCGGTTGATTGCAAACGACCCTGTTCGCCCCTCTTGTAACAGGGAGAAGCTCAGGGACGGTAACGGTCGTACCAGTCTTTCAAATCCGACATGCCGGGTCTGTCAAGCACCCGGTCGAGGTAACTTTGCATGCGCGGCAGATGACCCAGATAGATCGGCTTGTGATCGCGCCGCGCCAGCCTGACGAAAATCCCGAGGATCTTTGAAATCCTCTGCGCGGCCATGATCGCATAGGCCCTTGAAAATCCTGCCTTGTCGAACCCGGAGACCTGGTTTTCCTTTGCCCTGACATAGGCATCCAGAAGCGCGGTTTCCAGTTCCGGAGCGATATCCACCCTGGCGTCGAATGTCAGGGACGCCAAATCATAGGCCACCGGCCCGATGACCGTGTCCTGAAAATCGATCAGGCCGATACGATCGGTTCCGCTCGCCTCCTGCTGCCAGAGCAGATTGGGTGAATGAAAATCGCGTAGCACCCAGCCCCGTTGCGCGTCCGCCAAACCGTCCAGCGTAGCTCGCCAAAGCGCCTCAAATTCCGCGCGGACACCTTCGTCCACCGGGTCTCCGGTCGTCTCCGGCACAAACCAGTCGAGAAACAGGGAGGCTTCGGTGACAAGGGCTTCGGCCGAATAGTCCGGGACTTCGTAGATTGTCCCCTCGCCCAGGTCGACAGCCTGAGGCCAGGCAATGCCGTGCATCCGGGCCAGAACATCGACCGCCGCGTGATAGCGTTCCGGAACGGGGGTTCCGTTTCCGACGATCGTCTCGCTCCCCAGATATTCGGACAGCACGAGGCCGTTCTCCGTGTCGGCCGCATGGATCGCGGGCGCCAGGAAACCGTGTCGGCGCAACTCGCCGCCGATGGCGATAACGGAGCGGCAATCCTGCGCCAGATGGACCTTTTGCATGTAGGCCCGGACCGTTCCGGAGACGCTGCCGCTCTGGAACGGCCAGCGCATCAGAACCGCCGTCTCGCCGCCGGCTTCGACTTTCTCGAAGGTTCGCAGGGAAGCGTCGCCGGCCAGAAAGTGCCGGTCCGCGCCCTGAAACTTCGTCTGTTCCAGAAAGGCGCGGATGTCCCGCGTGAACTCTATCCTTTGCCGCCATTGCGGTGACACGGAACTGAAGCTGAAGGTGCGCGCATCGCTGTCTTCGTCCAGCTGCCCGATCCGGATCCACAGCGCGTCTTCAGGCAGAAGACCGCCCGCCATTTCCGGCCACTCGATCAGGGCCGCGCCGGTCTGGAGCAGATCGTCAAGGCCCAGCTCGTCCAGTTCCTCAGGGTCCTCCAGACGGTAGAGATCGAAGTGGGACAGGTCGAACCGGTCGAAGGCGTAGGTCTGAACCAGAGTGAATGTCGGGCTTGGAACTTCCAGTTCCGGATCACCGGCGAAGGAACGCAGCAAGGCGCGGGTGAAGGTCGATTTTCCGGCCCCCAGATCGCCGGACAGGCAGACGACGTCTCCGGCTTTCAGAACCAGCGCAAGGTCGTTGGCGAGCTGCCGTGTCGCAGCTTCGTCCGGGATTTCCATCGTGAGGAAGGAAGCGGGCAACTGCTTCGGGTCGCGGTCTGCCATTTACTCAGCGGCGGCCTGATCCGACAATTCGGGCCGTGCGGGGAAAACGCAGGACACCGTGGTGCCCTCACCTTCGGCGGAGGCGATATCGACGGTGCCGCCGTGCAGTTCCACGAAGCTCTTGACGATCGCCAAGCCGAGGCCGGCGCCCTGACGGCGGGCTCCGGTGTCATGGCCGACGAAGCGGTTGAACACCTGGGTCAGGATTTCAGCCGGAATGCCGTAGCCGTGATCCTTGACGACGAAGGTGACGGAATCGTCTTCCCGGCTGCAGCTGACATCGACGACGCCGTCGGGTTCCGAATAGCGCACCGCGTTGGAAATCAGGTTGAACAGCACCTGGCGCAGACGTTTTTCGTCCGCGACCATCATGCCGATATCTTCGGGAACCTGGGTGCGCAGATTGATCCGGGCTTCCGCGATCCGGTCTTTCAGGCCCTCGACGGCGGCGGAGACGGTCGAGGCCACGTCGACTTCGCCAAGGTCCAGTTCCATGATGCCGGCATCAAGCGTCGCCAGATCCAGAATGTCGTTGATGATGGCCAGCAAAGCAGAGGAAGAGGACTGGATGTATTCGGCGTATTCACCCTGCTTTTCGGACAGATCGCCGAATTTCGGATCGGACAGAAGCTGGGCGAAGCCGATGATATTGGTCAGAGGCGAACGCAATTCATAGGATACATGCTGGATGAAGGCGTTCTTGATCTGGTCGGCCTGTTCCAGCGCGTCATTCTTCTCAAGCAGCGCGCGTTCCACATTCACGCTGTCGGTGACATCGACGAAGGTCACCAGCGTGCCGCCATCGGGCAGAGGTACGGTCGCATAGTCGAGCACGTCGCCGTTGTGACGCTCCAGACGGCTGACCTTCTGTGTGCGGTTGTCGAGAAGACCGGTAACATTGCCGGCAAGCTGCTCCCAGGCAGCTTCCTCGGTCGCGTTCAAGGTGCACGCCGAGACCACTTCCTTGACATGCGGCAATTCTGAGAGCTGGTCTTCCTGCAGGTCCCAGATACGGCCGAATGCCGGGTTCCACAGGCGCAGGCGGCCGTCGGAACCGAACACGGCGACAGCTTCGGACAGATTGTCGAGGGTTTCGCCCTGCACACGGGTCAGCGCATTGTAGCGGCTTTCCAGATCGAGCTGTTCGGTGACGTTTTCATAGATATAGGTGACGCCGCCCTGCGGATGCGGGTTGGCGATGACGCGCAGGGTCCGCCCGTCCGGCAGGTGCCACCAGCTTTCCCTTGCTTCCAGCGACTGGTAGCTCTCCAGCATCTTGTTGCGCCAGACGCGGTAGTCCGCCTGTTCGGGAATCTTGCGCGTGGCGCGCAAGGCGTCGAGAACGGCCCCGTCCTCCGGATGACCTTCCAGAAACGCCGGATCGAGATCCCAGAGCTGGCGGAAAGCGGCATTATAGAACTGCAGCTTGCGGTCATTGCCGTAGATGGCGACGGCGGCCGCGAGCTGATCCAGGGTGCGGCCATGGAACTCTTCCGCGCGGCCAAGTTCCTTGCGCGCCTGTTCCAGCTCACTGATATCAACGGCAATGCCGGCGCCGCCGACATTCGCGTTGACATCGGTCACCTCGAACACCCGGCGCTCGCCGGAGGCAACAATCGGAATACGGGCGTTGAAACAGCCGTCTTCGGTCCTCTGGACGGCCATCGCTGTTCGGGCGGCCGCATCCAGGAAGGTCGCGCCCTGTTTCACGGCTGTGCCAGCATCCGGCATCTCGACCGCTTCGGCATAGGCGTCATTCGCCCAGATGAGGTTGCCTTCCGCGTCCCGCTGCCAGGCCGGCGCGGGCATCGCATCCAGAAGCGCGTGCAGCATATGCAGCTCGCCGGAGATCTTGGCGTTGCGTGCGGCCAGTTCCGCCTGCATCTGCCGTTCGCCGGTCAGGTCGCGCATGCGCAAAACGACGGCGCCGCCGGTGGTGCGGCCCAGCGCCTCGACATAGCTGCCGGTGCGGGTCTTCAAGGTGGTGGTGAAAGCTTCGCCGGAGCGGAAAAGCATGTCCAGGTAGCGTTCCAGATCGCTCGCGCATTTGGCCGTCAGCCAGCTGCCGAAAGCCAGAAGCTGTACCGGCGGACGCGGAACACCAGATTTCTCCGGCAGGACGCCCCAGATCTGCGGCATGGCGCCGTTGCCGGTCCACACGATCACGCGCTGCTCGTCGGTATTGAGCATGGCCTCCAGGCGGTCCACCCGGAATTTCAGATCGCCCTTTTCCTTTTGCAGCGTTTCGATCAGGACGGCGGACTGTTTGCGGTGCCGGACAAGGGCTGTCGCGGCGGTCACGGCAAAGGCGCACATTCCGCCGAGCGCACCAAAAAGAATCATGCTATCAGGATTTATTGCCGCGATCGTATCGGCGAGCATATCGGCGGAAGCCGGAGCGGAAGACAGCCCGAAGCACGCAATTGCGCCTCCGCCTGCTTTCAGCGTTTTCAGACTCCGATCTCGCCACGCCGCACCTGATCGCGCGCCGTCCCTGCTGCCTTTCGGCATTCTGTGATCCCCTTATGCCGCCATGTCCCGCCTTTGCGGGCACAGCTCCCGGTTTCTGGGAGCAAATCAAAGACAATCGCCTCCTGGCCTCTGATTCGCTTAAACCATAACCTTTTTGAGAATCACGCAGAAGAGTCCGTTTCCGAAAAGTTAACAGGACCCTTCAAATTGAAGGGTCCTGCATTTTTTTGTTCACAGTGCCGAATCAAGGCGATGACTACATGTAGTGCATCGCCTTCACTCAATCAGTATTTGTAGTGTTCCGACTTGAACGGACCGGTCTTGTTAATCCCCAGATATTGAGATTGTCCGTCCGTCAGTTCGGTTAACGTGACGCCGAGCTTTTCCAGATGAAGGCGCGCGACCTTCTCGTCCAGGTGCTTCGGCAACACGTAAACCTCGTTCTGATACTGATCGCCCTTGGAGAAGAGTTCGATCTGCGCCAGGACCTGGTTGGTGAAGCTGGCGGACATCACGAAGCTCGGGTGGCCGGTCGCATTGCCCAGGTTCACCAGACGGCCCTGCGAGAGCAGGATCATGCGCTTGCCATCCGGGAACTCGTACATGTCGACCTGGTCCTTGACCGGGCGCAGCTTGGTGTTCTTCAGCGCGGCGACCTGGATCTCGTTGTCGAAGTGGCCGATGTTACAGACGATCGCCATGTCCTTCATGCCACGCATGTGGTCGAAGGTGATGATGTCCTTGTTGCCGGTGGCGGTGACATAGATGTCGCCTTCCGGCAGAGCCTGTTCGATGGTCTTGACCTCGAAACCGTCCATGGATGCCTGCAGGGCGCAGATCGGATCGATCTCGGTGACGATCACCCGGGCGCCGGCACCGGCCAGCGACTGGGCGGAGCCCTTGCCGACATCGCCGTAACCGCAGACCACGGCAACCTTGCCCGACATCATGACGTCGGTGCCGCGGCGGATGCCGTCGACGAGGGATTCACGGCAGCCGTAACGGTTGTCGAATTTCGACTTGGTGACGCTGTCGTTGACGTTGATCGCCGGGAACGGCAGCGCGCCCTTCTTCTGCATTTCATAAAGACGCAGAACGCCGGTGGTAGTTTCTTCCGAAACGCCCTGGATCAGGTCTTTCTGCATGGTGAACCAGCCCGGGTTGGCCGCCATGCGCTTCTTGATCTGCGCGAAGAGGCATTCCTCTTCTTCCGATGTCGGGTTCTCGATGAGATCCGTCTCGCCGGCCTCGACCCGCGCACCGATCAGAATATAGAGAGTGGCATCGCCACCATCGTCCAGGATCATGTTCGCCCCGTCGGGGAAATCGAAGATCTTGTCGGCGTAGTCCCAGTATTCTTCCAGGGTTTCGCCCTTGACGGCGAAGACCGGAACGCCGGTGGCGGCAATGGCCGCGGCAGCCTGATCCTGGGTGGAGTAGATGTTGCAGGAGGCCCAGCGGACTTCCGCGCCCAGCGCGGTCAGCGTCTCGATCAGAACGGCAGTCTGGATCGTCATGTGCAGCGAACCGGCAATCCGTGCACCCTTGAGCGGCTTGGACTCACCGAATTCTTCGCGGCATGCCATCAGGCCCGGCATCTCGTGTTCGGCGATCTCGATTTCGGTCCGCCCCCAGTCCGCGAGCCCGATGTCTTTGATAATGTAGTCGGTCATGAAAGTGTCCTGCTTTTGGAGCCGGCTTAAAGCGCCTGGCCTTCTGAAGGCAACCGATCCTTCTGACGGGAAGGAGAGCCGATGGAGGCTGTCCGGTCACTGTCTTCCGATTTCCGGCATCTTCCGGAGATCATTGGGAGGGTTTATAGCGCCAGCGTAGACATCATGCAATAAAGATATAAAGAATTCTTTATATCCTTTTCAAATCTATAACGCCATGTCCTTCGGAGCTCATAGCCAGACGACGGGCAGGCCTTCGAGTGAAGACCCACCTCCCTCTCGACCTCGTCTGAGGAAGTGAATAGGCCCCGATTGAACTGGCACTGGGTTGAAATATCCCGGCCTCCGGCCGCTTTATGGCCGGTAGAGGTCATCCCGCGAAGGCGGCAGGCCGGAGGGGCCCTTGGTGCGCCTGGAGGCGACTGTCTGGAAAATGCAGATGGTGCCACGGCGGAATCCAAGCGACACGCCGCACAGATAGGCCAGCCAGAGACGGTATTTGCGTTCCCCGACCTCGGCAATGGCCGCGTCTTTGGCAGCCAGAAGGTTTTCGGCCCAGAGACGGGTGGTGCGGGCGTAATGTTCCCGCCACGCCTCGACGTCGTGGACCTCGAAGCCATGCGCCTCGAGATTGGTCAGCGTCCAGCCGATGTGGTCCACCTCGCCGCCCGGAAAGATGTAAAGCACCAGGGTCCGGTACTCGGGTCTCTTGCGGCGGAACTTCGCGAAGTCCTTCTTGCCGCGCCGGGTGATAGCGTGATGAAGATAAAGCCCGCGCGGCTTCAAGAGGCGCCGGACATGACGGTAATAGTCGTCGTGATTGTCGAGGCCGACATGTTCGAACATGCCGATCGAGGAGATCTTGTCGAACTGACCGTCCAGCTCCCGGTAGTCCTTCAGCTCCACGCTGACCCTGTCTTCCAGGCCCCGCTCCCGGATGCGCTCACGGGCGAGTTTCGCCTGTTCCTCCGCCAGGGTCACGCCAAGCGCCGTGACACCGTAATGTTCCGCCGCATAGCAGATAAGAGCGCCCCAGCCGCAGCCGATGTCGAGCAGCCGGTCGCCGGGCTTCAGCCTGAGTTTGCGGCAGATCATCTCCAGCTTGTCGCGCTGCGCAGTCGCCAGGTCGTTTTCCCAGTCACGAAAATAGGCGCAGGTGTACAACATCTCCGGGTCGAGAAAGAGACGGTAGAAGCTGTTGGAAACGTCATAGTGAAAGGCGATATCCGCCTTGCCGCTGCCGGCCCCTGCGACAGAGCTCTTGCTGTCCGGCGCACCAGTTGATGATTTTGTGCCGCGCGGCGCGAAGAAAAGCTTCCAGGCGGCGCCGAGCAGCAGGCGCTTGTCGAGCTTTCTGAACAGCGTCCGGCCCTTCACTGCCGGCCGCCTGTCGGCAAAGTCGAAGATCGTGCCTCCGCGCGGATCGATGTCGCCGGCGGCATAAAGGTCAATGACGGTTTTCAGGCCGGGCGCGCGCAGGAGCCTCGGCAAAGCCACGTTGGAAACGAACAGGCGCAGACCATCGCGAGGTGCGCTTGACGGGATCAGCGTTCCGTCAGCCAGTTCAAAGGCGAAGTCGACGCCCAGAACCTCATGCACATGAGCAAGGACTTTCCGGGTGGTGTCGGCTGAACTGTCCGCCATGCTCGCTCCTGAAATTCATATAATAATGCGCTCGGAATGGCAGACAGACGCAAGGCAAGACGAAGGACGCCGCCGAACTCAGTCCGTCTCGCCAAATCCACTTTCAACAAGTTCTGAAATCGCGGTCATGGCCACTTCCGCATCCGTTCCGCTCACGCACACCCGGATACAGCAGCCCGGGCTGGCCGCAAGCATCATGAGGCCCATGATCGAAGTTCCGCCCACCGTCTGGCCGTCCTTGGAGACGTGGACATCGGCGTCGAAGGTCTCAACGAGTTTCACCAGTTTGGCGGAGGCCCGCGCGTGAAGACCGCGCCGGTTGACGATCGTCAGGTTTCTTTCGAGCAGGGCTGCAGTGGTCATATTCGTATTAGTTCTGTCCCGAGAGCACCTGACTTGCGACAGAAATGTATTTCTGTCCCGCCTGTCGGGCCTCGTCCACGGCGTCGGCCAGTTCCCGATCGGCGCGGACACTGGCGAGCTTGATCAGCATGGGCAGATTGACACCGGCGACCACTTCCACGGATTTGCCGTCCATCACGGAAATGGCAAGGTTGGAAGGCGTGCCGCCGAACATGTCGGTCAGCAACACGACGCCCTTGCCGGTGTTGGCAGCTTCGACGGCCGCCAGGATATCCTGCCGGCGCTGCTCCATGTCGTCATCGGGTCCGATTGAAATCGTTTCGACCTGATCTTGCGGACCGACAACATGCTCCAGCGCCGCCTTGAATTCTTCAGCGAGGCGTCCGTGGGTAACAAGTACTAGTCCAATCATACGTCTTTTGACCTGATCCTATGAGCATCCTGCATTCAACCGACCACAGGAGAGAGGCTCCAACGTTAAAACATCGATCGACTTTTCCGCTTTCACGTGGTCTCGCGAGAAACCGGTCGATCTGGAGTGCGGTAAGCTCTCTTTACGGAGCCGGGCGTTTATCAGTCAGAAGCACTCTCTTCAACCGTTCCGTCAGTTGCAAGCAAAAAAGACCCGGGCGCTTTCAAATGTAGTCCGGGCCGCCGGGAAAAAGCGTGCGCAAGGCCCAGCGGATCTGCCGCAGGCTGATGTCGGGTCGATTTGAGGGAGAGCTTATCACCGCCAGGGTGAGACCTTCCAGAACCTCCTGCGCAATCGCCGTATCCGGCAGGCGGTCCAGGGTGTCCAGCGGCCTCAGATCGACCGCCAGAAACACCCGCGCCTCCGGCTCGTGTGCCGTCTCCTCCAGAGCGAACCCGCGGATCTCGATCCTGCCTTTTATCGTGTCGGGCACCCGCGCCAGAAGCCGGTTCCCGTCTGCGCTCAGCAAGACACGGTCATCGGCCACAAGGGAGGCAAAATTGCCTTTTGCCCGTGCCGTTTCGATAAGGGTTTCGGAGAGCAGGGATTTGCCGCTTCCCGCCGTACCGCGGATCAGCACGCCGAAGGTGCCGATGATCACGCAGTTCGCATGAATGCTCTGGCCGGTCACTTGCCGGTTCCGGCAGGCAGATAAATGGTGAACCTGGCGCCGGCGATCTTCCGCTTGCTGCCCTCGCCCGGTTCAAGACGATTGGTTGCCACGATTGTTCCGCCATGAGCTTCGATGATCTGTCTGGAGATCGACAGGCCGAGGCCGGAATTGTTGCCGAAACCTTCCCCGTCGGGGCGGTCCGTATAAAAGCGCTCGAAAATCCGTTCCGTGTTCTCGGCTCTGATACCGGGACCGTCGTCATCGACGGTGATCTTGATCTGCCGGCCTTCGCGGGAAAGATCGGCCCGCACGGTCCCGTCGGCGGACGAAAACGACCGGGCGTTGTCGAACAGATTGCTGATCACCTGACCAAGCCGGATATCGTGCCCCTGGACCAGATAGGGCCTGGCCCCCGGAGCATCGGCAACCGTCAGCTTGACCGTGGCTTCCCCGGCACCTGCCCTCTGGTTGGAATCGGCCACCATGTTGCGCAGGAATTCGGCCAGATCGAGTGGTTCGGCCTGGATCCGGGCCAGTTCCGCATCCAGGCGGGAGGCATCCGAAATGTCGCTGATCAGGCGGTCAAGCCGGCGGACATCGTGCTGGATCACCTCCATCAACCGGTCCTTCGACTCCTGCGATTTCGCCACCGGCAGGGTTTCCACCGCACTGCGCAGCGAGGTCAGCGGATTTTTCAGTTCATGCGCAACATCCGCCGCGAACTGCTCGATCGCGTCGATCTTGTTGTAAAGCGCATGGGTCATCTCGCGGAAAGAGCGCGCCAGATGGCCAATTTCGTCCTGACGGTCGGAAAAATCGGGAATTTCCTCGCGCGATGTCGACCCGCGCCGCACCCGGTCGGCGGCGGCCGCCAGGCGCCGGACGGGCCCGGCAATCGTGCCGGCGAGCAGGATCGACAGAAGAATCGTCACCGTGGCCGCGAACAGGAACACCCGGATGATGGCGATACGTTCGGCGCGCACGATGGCGTCGATATCACCGCCCTGGGTGGACAGAAGCAATGAGCCGAGCACTGCCCTGAACCTCTGGATCGGCACGGCGACCGATACGATCAGCTCGCCGCGCGGCGAAATCCTGGTGACGCTCGCGGGCGATCCGGCAAGGGCGGCCTCGACTTCCGGATAGACCCGTCCGTCGCCGCCGCCGGCTTCCTGATAAAGCGGCAGATCGCCCTGCCGCAGCCAGCGCTTGGTCCATTGCCAGAGCGTATCCCAGAAATCCTCCTCCACCGCATTAGGCGGCGGCAGATCGAACCGCAGGATCTGGGCGCTGGAATAAAGATGGCGGGAATCGAGGATCAGAATGCCTTCCGGATCGTAGATCCGCGCACGCGTCTTGGTGGGTGAGATCAGGCGGCGCAGAACCGGGCCGACACGTTCCGGATTGATCGGAAAATCGAGGCTGTCCAGATCGTCGCCCGTCGGCGTGATGCTCTCGCCGGCCTGCAACTGGAGCAGGCGCTCGGGATCAACGGTGATCGTTCCCGTGTCGACTGTCGCCGAGGCGGCAATCGCGCCGGCGATGATCTCGCCCTGGGTCAGAAGACTTTGCACGCGCGCATCGATGAGACCGGCGCGGAACTGATTGAGGTAGAGGATACCGATCACGAGGGCGAGAAGGCCCACGAGGTTGATGGCGATGATCCGCCGCGTCAGGGAGGAGAGCACATAGGTGCCGAAGATACGTCCGAACTGGTTCAGAAGTCGGCGACGGATGCGCTTGTTGCCGAGACGACGCAAGCGGGAGCGTTCCGACCCGCTCGCCGGGTCGGAGGCAGCAACTGCCTCGGCGCTCTCGCTTTCAACCGCCATCTACCCCACCACGAGGGCAAGCGGTGCCACGATGCCGGTGGGCCGGTTTCCCCTCATCAAATGCTTCGGTCCGATCGGAACATATCTTCTGGCCATTCCCGGCTGACCGCCTCAAGCCTCCCGGAAGCGGTAACCAACACCATACAGGGTTTCGATCATGTCGAAGTCGTCGTCAACAACCTTGAACTTTTTCCGCAGGCGCTTGATGTGGCTGTCGATGGTCCGGTCGTCCACATAGACCTGATCGTCATAAGCCGCATCCATGAGGGCGTTTCGGCTTTTCACGACACCCGGACGCTGTGCAAGGGCGGACAGGATGAGGAATTCGGTTACCGTCAGCGTCACCGGCTTGTTGTTCCAGGTGCAGGTGTGCCGCTCCTGGTCCATGACCAGTTGGCCGCGCTCGAGCAGCTTGTCCGCATCGTCGCGCGGAGCAGAGGCGTCCTTCGGCTGCGCCCTGCGCAGCACCGCGCGGACCCGTTCCACCAGAAGCCGCTGCGAGAAGGGTTTGCGGATGAAATCGTCCGCACCCATTTTCAGGCCGAACAGTTCGTCGATCTCGTCGTCTTTCGACGTCAGGAAAATCACCGGAAGATCCGAGTTCTGACGCAGACGGCGCAGCAGTTCCATACCGTCCATACGCGGCATCTTGATATCGAAAATAGCAAGTTCCGGCGGATCGCTCTGCAGCCCGTCGAGAGCCGAGGTTCCGTCCGTATAAGTCTGAACGCGATATCCTTCGGCTTCCAGAGCGATGGACACCGAAGTCAAAATGTTGCGGTCGTCGTCGACCAGGGCAATTGTCGGCATGCTTTATTTTTCCATTTCCGGCAACGCACCGATGGCACGCATCGGCTTCACTGTAACATAGAGCGTTTGGCCTGCTAAATGCGCATAAATTAAGGCAATCTGCCATTTCCGATACTCGGGAGCGAGAATGGCAAGTACACTGCCTGCATGGTGGGGATCGTTCCGGGAAATTTCAAGAGTCCGGCCAGGTCCGTTGAACACGGGCCGCATGCCCTGCCGCTGTAAAATCGGTCCCCTTTCAGCCCCAGGCCGGCCAGGACCAGTCGATCTGAAAACCAGCGCCGGCCTCGCCTGCTGCCGTTGATTTCCGGAATCGCTTTATTTCATCCTCGACGTTGCCTCGCGCGCCATGAGACTTGCGCTTCAAGCGCGCTCACTTTCGGTTTTTTCGACAAATCGAACATTGCGAAGATGTCGCTATTTAGTTCGCTATCCAAATTAAACAACTGACACGCAACATCATATTTTAATCGATTAAACAAAGACATAGCACCTTCGGATGTCTTGCTGCCCTTCTGCCATTCCACTACGGTCGCAGCCCTTACAGCCGGATCTGGCGAGAATTGACCTTCGCATTTCTTGCCATTCTTCGGCGGCAACATGCCCAGATCACGAGGACTGCGGGAACAATGCAAGAAACAGGTGTCAGAAATCCCTCCATTGGCGGCGAAACCTTCGGCTTCAAGGGGCTGAAGGCGCTCTACTGGAACCAGCACGCGCCTGTGCTTTACGAGTATTCCGTTTCCCGCGGCGAAGCCGAGATCACCTCCGGAGGGGCCCTTGTCGCCGAAACCGGCGTTCATACCGGCCGGTCTCCCAAGGACAAGTTCGTCGTTCTCGATGACGAGACCAAAGACACCGTCTGGTGGGACAACAACGGGCAGATGACCCGAGACCAGTTCGACTTGCTGCTGGGTGATTTCCTCGACCATGCCGAAGGCCGCGAGCTGTTCGCGCAGGACCTTTACGGCGGTGCGGACCCGGCTCACCGGCTGCCGGTGCGCGTCTACACGGAATATGCCTGGCATTCATTGTTCATCCGCAACCTGCTGCTGCGGCCGGAAACGAGTGAGCTGGCCGACTTCGTCCCGGAAATGACCATCGTCGACCTGCCCAGCTTCAAGGGCGATCCCGAACGCCATGGCTGCCGGACGGAAACGGTCATCGCTTGCGACCTGACCCGGAAAATCATCCTGATCGGCGGCAGTTCCTATGCGGGGGAAATGAAAAAATCCGTATTCACGATGCTCAACCATCTGCTTCCGGCCAAGGGCGTGATGCCCATGCACTGCTCCGCCAATGTGGGTGAGGACGGCGACACGGCGATTTTCTTCGGCCTGTCGGGCACCGGCAAGACAACCCTTTCCGCAGATCCGGACCGTACGCTGATCGGCGACGACGAACACGGCTGGGGCGATAGCGGTGTCTTCAATTTCGAAGGCGGCTGCTACGCAAAGACCATCAAGTTGTCGGCGCAAGCCGAACCGGAGATCTACTCCACGACGCAGCGCTTCGGCACGGTGCTTGAAAATGTCGTTCTGGATGAAAACCGGGTTCCCGACTTCGACGACGGTTCGAAGACGGAGAACACCCGCGCGGCCTATCCCATCCACTTCATCTCCAACGCCAGCCCCACCGGCCGCGCGCCGATGCCGAAAACCATCATCATGCTGACGGCCGATGCCTTCGGGGTCATGCCGCCGATCGCCCGCCTGACCCCTGCCCAGGCCATGTATCACTTCCTGTCCGGCTATACGGCCAAGGTGGCCGGCACGGAAAAAGGTGTCACTGAACCGCAGGCGACCTTCTCGACCTGCTTCGGAGCCCCCTTTCTGCCGCGCCATCCCTCCGAATACGGCAACCTTCTGAAAGACCTGATCGCCCGGCACAATGTGGATTGCTGGCTGGTCAACACCGGGTGGACCGGCGGCGCTTACGGCACAGGACAGCGCATGCCGATCAAGGCCACCCGCACGCTGTTGCAGGCAGCTCTTTCCGGCAGCCTGAAACAGGCAGAGTTCCGCACCGACGCGAATTTCGGCTTCGACGTTCCGGTCGCTGTTGAAGGTGTGGAGGGCAGCATCCTCACCCCCCGGGAAACCTGGAGCGACAAGGACGCCTATGACGCGCAGGCCGCGAAACTGGTGCAGATGTTTGTCAGTAACTTCGAAGCCTTTGAGGCTCACGTGGACGGCGCAGTTCTCAGCGCCGCCCCGGCCCTGAGGCTCGCGGCGGAATAAAGGCCCCATCCGACCACCGCCATCCTGGACGGCGCCTGTGACCGCAGGCGCCGTTTCTTTTTGGGCAATGTCTTCAACAAGGGCCTGCGGCAGGCCGGGTCATCTTCACCGCACACCGGTATTTCATCGGGGCCGAAACAGTCTATATTGGTATCGACAAAAAGGGACATTCCATATGCCTGCCACCGATACCTCTCCCCTGGCGGATGTGCTCAGAACGGCGGAAACCTGGACCGGGTCTGGCCGGGCGGTCGCGCTGGCGACCGTGATAGAGACCTGGGGCTCCGCGCCGCGTCCGGTCGGCTCCCATCTGGTGATCGATTCCGACGGCAATTTCGAAGGCTCCGTTTCCGGCGGCTGCGTGGAAGGCGCCGTGGTCTCCGAAGCGCTCGACGTGATCGAAACCGGCAAACCCGCGACGCTTGAATTCGGTGTCGCGGACGAAACCGCGTGGCAGGTCGGCCTGTCCTGCGGCGGCCGCATCCGTGTCTATGTCGAACCCGTCACCTGACCCCGGACCTTGAAGCCATGACAGCCGAAACATTTCTCGCCTTTCTCGCCGCGACCCTGCTGTTTGCCTATATGCCGGGGCCGGCGTTGCTCTACACCGCCGCGCAGACGATCTCGCGCGGCAAGCGGGCGGGACTCATGGCTGCCGCCGGAATTCACCTGGGCTGTTACGTCCATGTGGCGGCGGCCGCCTTCGGATTGTCGGCGATTTTCACCGTGGTTCCGGCGCTTTATTTTGCCCTGAAACTGGCGGGCGGGCTCTATCTGGTCTTTCTCGGCATCCAGATGATCCGCACCCGGGTAAGCGCCGGTCCGATGCCGGACCTGCCACAGAAATCGACCCGACGGGCGTTCGCCGACAGCGTCCTGGTTGAAATTCTCAATCCGAAGGTCGCAATCTTCTTCATTGCGTTCCTGCCGCAATTCGTCAATCCGGGCGTCGGCCTGCCGATCTGGGTGCAGTTCCTGATCCTAGGGACTTTCGTCAATTTCGCCTTCACGTCCGCGGACCTGGTGACGGTCCTGTTTGCATCGGAAGTGAAAAAACGCCTGACCAGAAACTCAAGATACCAGGATCTGACCCGCTGGCTGGGTGGCTCCGTGCTGTGCGGCCTCGGCGTGAAACTGGCAACGGATCGCGCCTGACCCATGGACCTCACGCTTCTCACGGATCTCAACGAACTTCGTTCCACCCGCCGCGCGGCGATCCTGGTGACCAGCCTTCAGGACGGCAGCCAGAGGCTTGTGCGCGCCGAAGACGATCTTTCCTCCGATCCGCTGGCGGATGAATTGCGCAAGCGCTTCCGGTCGGGAAAATCCGGAACGGTCGCGACAGAGGGCGGCGATGTCTTTTTGACCGTCTCCGTGCCCGCGCCCCGTCTGGTGATCATCGGCGCCGTGCATATCAGTCAGGCGCTGGTCCCCATGGCGGAGATCGCCGGGCTGGATGTGACAGTGATCGATCCCCGTACGGCTTTTGCCACGGAGGAAAGGTTTCCGGGCAGCACGCTGAGAGGCGAATGGCCTGAAGACGTGCTCAAGGACGCTCCCCTGGATGCCTACACGGCTCTTGCCGCCGTGACACACGATCCGAAAATCGACGATTTTCCGCTGATGGAAGCGCTCAGAACCGGATGCTTTTATGTCGGGGCGCTTGGCAGCCGAAAAACCCACGGCAAGCGGCTGGAGCGGTTTGAGGCTGCCGGCCTCGATGCGGCACTTTTCGAACGGATCGACGCACCCATCGGCCTTGATATCGGTGCGGCGTCGCCGCAGGAAATCGCGGTGGCCGTGCTTGGCTCCATCATCCAGGCGCTCCGCAAGGGACCGGAGGCCGCGGCATGAAATTCGGGCCCCGTCCGCCTGCAGAGGCCGCCGGGTGCATTCTGGCGCACAAGACCAGGCTGTCGGACAGAACGCTCAAGAAGGGTCATGTCCTTACCGAGAAGGATTGCACCGAGCTCGCGGCAGCCGGACAGGCGCAAGTGGTGGTGGCATCTCTCGAACCCGGTGACATCGGCGAGGACGACGCGGCAAGACGCCTTGCCCTTGCTGCTGCAGGCCCGGGGCTGGACGAAGACACTGCCTTCACCGGTCGGGTGAACCTTTACGCGGCATCCGGCGGCGTTCTCGTGGTCGACCCCGACGCGGTGACCGCGGCCAACCGGATCGATCCGGGCATCACCTTTGCGACGCTGGCGAACCACAGCAGGGTGGCCGCGGGGCGCATGGTCGCGACCGCCAAAATCATTTCCTTTGCCGTAGCCGGAGAGCTGGTGGACACCGCGGCCGAGGCACTTCGAGGCGCAGTGCGCGTTGCCGCTTTCAAACAGCACAAGGTGGGACTGGTCGCGACCGAGCTGCCGCATGTGAAAACCGCCACGCTGGACAAGACACGCCGGGTCCTGGAAGATCGCCTGCGGCCAAGCGGCAGCAGTGTCATCGCCGAAAAGCGGGTTCCCCATACACGGGAGGCCGTTGCCGGCGCCATGGCCGAGCTGGTGCGCGAAGGTGCAGACTTCCTGATCCTGTTCGGCGCGTCGGCCATCGTCGATCGTCACGATGTTCTGCCTGCCGCCCTGGACTGCGCGGGCGGCCAGGTGCGCCAGCTGGGAATGCCGGTCGACCCGGGCAATCTCCTCATGCTCGGAGCGCTCGACGGCATGCCTGTCCTGGGGGCTCCCGGCTGCGCCCGCAGCCCGAAGGAGAACGGCTTCGACTGGGTGCTCGACCGGCTTCTCGCCGGGCTCGATGTGGGGCCGGACGATATTACCGCGATGGGCGTTGGAGGCCTCCTGATGGAAATTGCCAGCCGTCCTCAGCCGCGGGTGCTTGCAAGCCCTGGCCGGAAAGCGAAGATCGCGGCACTTGTGCTGGCGGCGGGCAAGTCCTCGCGGATGGGCGGGCCGAACAAGCTTCTTGCCGAACTGGATGGCAAACCGCTTGTCCGCCATGTTGCAGAAGCTGCCACCGGCGCCGGACTGTCACAGGTTGTGCTGGTGACGGGACACCTTGCCGATGCGGTCGGCGGTGCGGTCTCCGATCTTTCGTTAGAGGTCGCGCACAACCCGGATTTCGCCGACGGAATGGCCGCCTCCATCCGCACCGGCATGAACGCGCTTTCCCCGGATACCGACGCCGTCATCATTCTGCTCGGCGACATGCCCCGGATCGACACCGGGATCCTGCAACGGCTCATTGCGGCCTACCGGCAAAACGACACGGGTCTGATTGTTACAGCCACGGCGGACGGCAAGCGCGGCAATCCGGTTCTCTGGGACAAAAGTTTCTTCGAGGCGCTGAAATCCCTGAGCGGCGATGTTGGGGCCCGGCACATCATTGCCGACAATCCGGATTTCGTCAGGGAAGTCGAGATCGGCATGGCAGCGAGACTGGACCTCGACACACCCGAGGCCTTGCGGAAAGCCGGAGGGACATTACCTGAGCATTCCGAGTGATTTGGTCGGAGTACGGCTCCAGGCAATGACGCGTTCAGGTATCAATCGGACAACGACGAGCCGGGAAAAGCCTTAAGTCTCGACGCGGATCTTTGCGGCCGGACAGATGCCTGAAAGCATCATTTCACGAGTCCGCATCTTAAATTTCGTTAACCCGGTATGCATCAGACGCAGGCCGGAAATTCAAGCTATTCTATTGCATTTTTGTGACATGCCGCTTATGTAAGCCGTGCGCTTGCTGCAGAGCACCCTACAGGGTTGGACAACGGATGACGTCCCGAGCGCCGATTACATCCGATTCCCGTCAAAAGCTGTTCGGATCCTTTCACTAAGGATGCTCGAGCGTTTTTGCTGCTTGGTACAAGAACAAAGGAAATACGAAATGGCTGACATGTCTCTCCCGCGTCCGGGCTGCTGCAAATGGGCGGAAGGTGATGCTGGCAACTACATCTTTCCGTGCTCGACGCGCGTAGAGGCCGGTGTGTCCTATTGCACGGAACACAGCGCCATCGTGTACATTCCGCCGGAAGAACGCCGCCGCAGCCGCTCCGGTGGCGGCATGAGCCTGTCCTTCCGTCGGGCTGCCTAAAAGTTACAGCTGCTTAAAATAAAAGCAGATCTTTCGTGGCGACGCCACGAGCCTTGAACCCGGCCTTATGGCCGGGTTTTTTGTTGCCTGAATGCTCCGTGGCAAGATTGATGCCGCTGAAGTTAGATCAACATTTTCCATGACACCAGAGAAACGCATTAATTTCACGCGAAAACAAATTATTCCGACATCGTCACAAATGCTTACCTAGTAAAAAATGCCAATCACCTTATTTTTTCCCCTGGTTATTCACCGAATAGTCATCCTGTGTGTAAGTTTAATCTTTTATTGCGATTTAATGGATAACTTTTAATTTCGACACGGAATAGTTGACTGCAGTTATATTTGGGAGACCTTACGCAAAATGAGCATCGCGCAGGGACATATCGAGGAAGAGCGCCTTAATGCTTTGCACTCGTTGCAGATCCTGCATTCCGAGCACCTTCGGGAATACGATGCCGTTGTCGAAACGGTTGCCGAGATTTTCGACTGTCCCATCGCCCTTATCTCCCTCGTTGCCGAAGAAGACCAGTGGTTCAAAGCCCGGTGCGGCCTTGATGCCGAAGGAACGAAACGGGACGTTTCCTTCTGTCAGCACACAATCCTCTCCGATGACCTGTTGATCGTCTCCAACGCGCTTGAAGACGAACGCTTCAGGGAAAACCCACTCGTTACCGGCGAGCCGCACATCCGGTTTTATGCCGGGTGCCCGCTTTCCATCGACGGTCGCAACAGACTTGGAACACTTTGCGTTATTGGCCGGCAACCTCAGGTCCCCACAGTCGCCCAGCTCAAGCAGCTCCGCCGCCTTGGCAATGTCACTGAAGGATTGTTCAAGGCCCACCAGGCGGGGCTTGAGACACGGGAAGCTCTTGATACTGTCGAGCTCGCGCGCCGGAAGGCGGTTCGCGAAACGGAGCTTATCGAAGAAATTGCAAATCTTTCCGGAGTTGGTGGCTGGGAAGTCGATGTCGCCGCCAACACCCTGACCTGGACTGAAAAGACCAAGGAAATTCACGAAGTCGATCCGGACTTCGTCCCCGATATCAATGAAGCCATTTCGTTCTATCCGCCGGAAGCCAGAGATACGATCAGCAAGGCCGTTCACGCGGCTATCGAAAACAACGTCGGCTGGGACGTGGAATTGCCGATGGTCACCGCAAAGAAGCGCCCCATCTGGGTCCGGGCCGTCGGCAGGCCGATCATGGAAGATGGGTCGGTCACGCGTATTGTCGGCGCTTTCCAGAATATCACCGAGCGCAAGCTTTCCGAACAGGCGATCCGGCACTCGGAGGCGGTGCAGCGAACAACACTCCAAGCCTTGACCGAAGGTATCCTTCTTCTGACCCGGTCAGGCAAGATACAGTCGGCCAACCCGGCGGCGCAGGCAATTCTCGGTCTGGACGGTACGGATCCGACCGGCAAATGCGTCACCGATCTCGGCCTTGAATTCACGAGCAAATCGCCAGATGGCAAGGATTGCAACGGTCCGTTGATGCTGGCGGCGCGCGACCCCAAAGTCGTGACCGATCTGGTCGTGAGCCTCAAACTGCCCCGAAATCCAAGTCAAACCTGGCTCCGCCTGAACGCCGAACCGATAGACCCCCACAACGAATACGGACTGGACGATATTGTCGTCTCGCTGACGGATGTCACGGAAACCAGGCATCAGGCAGAAACCCTGCAGGCCATATTCGACAATTTCCCCGGCGGATTTGCCCATTACGACGAGAACAACAAACTGGCGTCGAACAACGCTGAATTCCAGCGTCTTCTGGACTATCCGCAGGACATGATCGATCGGAAGGCGCACCTTCTGGAATTTCTCAAATTCAGTGCTGACAAGGGTGACCTGGGGCCCGGCACGCCGGAAAAACTGGCGAAGGAACGGTTCAAGCTGGCAGCGGAGCCCAAGGCACTCCACTACGAGCGGCAGACACTGGACGGGCGCTTTCTGGAAGTTCGCAGTACGCCGCTTCCCACCGGCGGCGGAATTTACAATTTCTTCGACGTGACGGACCGCAAGCTCATGGAAGTGAAGCTCGCGGAAAACGAACGGCTCGCCCGCCACCGGATGGAGGAACTGGAAGTCATCCTTGCCAACATGCGGCAAGGAGTGAGCGTCTTCGACAACCGGGGCAACCTGACGCTCTGGAACAAGCAATATATCGACATATTCGGAAAACCCGAAAGTGAGGTCCAGGAAGGTGTCAGCCTGACCAAACTGCTGGAGGCCGAAGAGAAACGCGGCGAGTTCACCGGCAACGTTCAGGACTATGTCATGGACCTGTTCACCCGGCTGACCGCAGGTGAAGTCGTCCGCTCGAAGACAACCCATCCGGATGGCAAGGTGATCAGTTCCATTCAGGCGCCCCTGCCCGATGGCGGCTGGATCGGCACCCACGAAGACATAACGCTGAATGAGCGGGCAGCGCAGAAAATCGCCCATGCGGCTCATCATGACCCGCTTACCGGTCTTGCGAACAGGACACAATTCAATCTGAAGCTGGAAGAAGCTCTGGAAAAGGCCGCCGCGCTTGACAAGCGGGGAAACCTGATGCTGCTCGACCTCGACAGGTTCAAGCCGATCAACGACACCTACGGGCACGATGCAGGTGACGAACTGCTCAAGCTCGTCTCAAAACGGCTGCAGGATTGCGTGCGTTCCACCGACCTCGTCGCCCGGCTCGGCGGAGACGAATTCGCGATCATTCTGAGCGGGACCGGACCGACAGATTTCCACACTTCGGAAATCGCGGGGCGCATCGTCGACAAGCTTCGCTCGCCGTTCGAGGTTCAGAAACAGACGGTCTCCGTCGGCATCAGCATCGGCATTGCCACCATCAATGGCGAAACACAGGACACCGGTTCGGTCTTCAAGAGAGCCGATATTGCGCTTTATGAAGTCAAGAAAAACGGGCGTAACGGTTTCCGGTTCTTCGAGGAACTCGCTTCCCGCCGGATTGCCAACGGATAGAACTTTTTCCGGGAACCGGCAAGACCGGCTCAAACGAAAAACGCGGCCCGTCGCCGGACCGCGTATCTTCATTTCCACGTTGAGGCCGAATACGTCAGGCCTTTTTGAGGGCTTCCACGACGTCCCTGAGCTGGGCCAGCGTCATTTCAGCCTTCTGCCTGGCTTGATCGTCCTTGGCGTCGGCCGCGTCTTCTTCCGCGTTGCGGATCGCCTGATCGAGCTGGTCCATACTGATCTCACTGACCGGAACAGCCTGCTCGGCCAGAACGGAGAGCACTCCGGAGGACACTTCGGCAAAACCGCCGCGGACAAAATATTCTGCCCAGGCGCCATCGTCGTTACGGACCTTGAGAATGCCCGGATTGATGGTGGAGACGACCGGAGCATGGTCCTTCAGAACGCCGAACTCGCCTTCGGTTCCCGGAACGATCACCTCGGCAACATGCGCGGACAGGAGCTGGTGCTCCGGCGAGACCAACTCAAACTGGAAAAGTTCAGCCATTTGGCGTTTTCCTTGTCAGTCTGGAGCATCCTGCCGCGCGAAACGCGAACAGGACCCTCTAGCATCTTCAGATCGATCAACCTGATCTGTTTCGGATGGCCGGGCCATCCAGCATGTGGCAGACCGCACGCCCTTGCGGGCGTCCGGCCAATTCCAGGATCTTAGGCGGCTTCCGCGGCCAGACGCTGGGCTTTCTCGATCGCTTCCTCAATGGAGCCGACCATGTAGAAAGCCGCTTCCGGCAGATGGTCGTAATCGCCGTCCACCAGGCCCTTGAAGCCCTTGATGGTGTCTTCCAGAGCAACAAGCTTGCCCGGAGAACCGGTGAAGACCTCGGCCACGAAGAACGGCTGGGACAGGAAGCGCTCGATCTTACGAGCGCGGGCCACGGCGAGTTTGTCTTCTTCAGACAGTTCGTCCATGCCCAGGATGGCGATGATGTCCTGCAGAGCCTTGTAGCGCTGCAAGGTCACCTGCACGGCACGGGCCGTGTTGTAGTGCTCTTCACCGATGATGCGGGCATCCAGCATGCGGGATGTGGAGTCCAGCGGATCCACGGCCGGGTAGATACCCTTTTCAGCGATCGAGCGGTTCAGAACCGTGGTCGCGTCCAGGTGGGCGAAGGTCGAAGCCGGCGCCGGGTCGGTCAAGTCATCGGCAGGGACGTAGACGGCCTGCACGGACGTGATCGAGCCCTTGTTGGTGGTGGTGATGCGTTCCTGCATCGCGCCCATGTCGGTGGCCAGCGTAGGCTGGTAACCCACAGCGGACGGGATACGTCCGAGCAGCGCGGACACTTCGGAACCGGCCTGGGTAAAGCGGAAGATGTTGTCCACGAAGAACAGAACGTCCTGACCCTTGTCACGGAAGTGTTCCGCAACCGTCAGACCGGTCAGGGCAACACGTGCGCGGGCTCCGGGAGGCTCGTTCATCTGACCGTAAACCAGGGCCGCCTTGGAGCCTTCTCCGCCGCCTTCCTTGTTCACGCCGGATTCGATCATTTCCCAGTAAAGGTCGTTACCTTCACGGGTCCGCTCACCGACGCCGGCGAAAACGGAGTAACCGCCGTGCGCCTTGGCGACGTTGTTGATCAGTTCCATGATGAGAACGGTCTTGCCGACGCCGGCGCCGCCGAACAGGCCGATCTTGCCGCCCTTGGCGTAAGGTGCCAGCAGGTCGACGACCTTGATGCCCGTCACGAGGATTTCCGCCTCAGTGGACTGCTCGACGAATTCCGGAGCTTCCTGGTGGATGCCGCGGCGTTCCTCGAACTTGATCTCGCCGGCTTCGTCCACCGGTTCGCCAATCACGTTCATGATGCGGCCCAAGGTTCCGTCCCCGACCGGCACCTCAATCGGGCCGTCGGTGTCGACAACTTCCTGTCCGCGCACGAGACCCTCGGTGGAGTCCATCGCGATGGTGCGAACCGTGTTCTCACCAAGGTGCTGAGCGACCTCAAGCACAAGGCGGTTGCCCTGGTTGTCAACTTCAAGAGCGTTCAGGATCAGCGGCAGGTGGTCATCGAACTTGACGTCGACAACGGCGCCGATGACCTGGGTGATCCGTCCGACCGTTTTGTCAGCCATATCCCTAATCCTCGTCTCGATCCGGTTAGAGCGCTTCAGCGCCCGAGATAATTTCAATCAGTTCCGTCGTGATCTGTGCCTGACGCTGGCGGTTGTAGGTGATCGTCAGCTTGTCGATCATTTCGCCGGCGTTGCGCGTCGCATTGTCCATTGCGGACATGCGCGCACCCTGCTCAGATGCAGCATTTTCCAGGAGAGCCCGGAAAATCTGGACGGAGATATTACGCGGCAGCAGATCCGCAAGGATCTCGCCCTCGTCAGGTTCGTATTCGTAGACCGCAACGGCACTATCGTCCGCTTCGGCTTTTCCCGTGTCGAATTGAGCCGGGATAAGCTGCTGCGAAGTCGGCTCCTGTGCGATCACCGACTTGAAGGTCGAATAATACAGCGTGCAGACATCGAACTCACCGTTTTCGTACATGGTGAGAACTTCACGGCCGATTTCATCCGCATTGGCGAAAGCGACATTCTTCACGCTGCGAAGATCGATGGTCTTGAGCACCAGATGGCCCAATTCCCGCTTCAGGGCGTCGTAGCCCTTCTTGCCGACGCAGATGATCTTGACCGTCTTGCCTGCCGCAATCAGGCTGCGTGCCCGATCGCGTGCCAGCTTGGCGATATTCGAGTTGAAGCCCCCGCACAGGCCGCGTTCGGCGGTGGCGACGACCAGGAGATGAACCTGGTCATTGCCCGTACCGGACATCAGCTTCGGAGCGTCATCGCGCCCCTCGAAGGCGACCGCTAGGTTGGCCAGCACCGCTTCCATGCGTTCCGCATAAGGGCGCGCGGCCTCCGCGGCTTCCTGAGCACGACGCAGCTTCGCCGCGGCCACCATCTGCATGGCCTTGGTGATTTTCTGCGTCGCCTTCACGGAAGCGATGCGGTTTCGTAAGTCCTTCAGGCTCGGCATGGCCGCCCCTGCTCCTTATCCCGGCGTGTGATCCTTAGACGAAGTTCTTGGCGAACTTGTCGACGGCGGCTTTCAGCTTGCCCGTCAGTTCGTCGTCGAGCGCCTTCTTTTCCCAGATTGCGTCGAGCAATTCCTTGTGCTCACCGCGCAGGAACAGAAGCAGGCCTTCCTCGAAGTCACGCACCCGGTCAACAGGCTGCGTATCCAGGTAGCCGTTCACGCCGGCGTAGATCACCGCGACCTGCTCTTCCGTCTTCAGCGGCGAGAACTGCGGCTGCTTCAGAAGTTCGGTCAAGCGGGCACCACGGTTCAGCAGGCGCTGGGTGGTGGCGTCAAGGTCGGAGCCGAACTGTGCGAAGGCCGCCATTTCGCGGTACTGCGCCAGTTCACCCTTGATCGGGCCGGCAACCTGTTTCATCGCCTTGATCTGGGCCGAAGAGCCCACGCGGGACACCGACAGACCGACGTTCACAGCCGGTCGGATGCCCTGATAGAAAAGGTCGGTTTCCAGGAAGATCTGACCGTCGGTGATCGAGATCACGTTGGTCGGAATAAACGCGGAAACGTCGTTGCCCTGGGTTTCGATGACCGGCAGAGCCGTCAGCGAACCGCTGCCGTTTTCCTCGTTGAGCTTCGCGGCACGTTCCAGAAGACGGGAGTGCAGGTAGAAGACGTCGCCCGGGAATGCTTCACGTCCCGGCGGACGGCGAAGAAGAAGGGACATCTGACGATAGGCAACGGCCTGTTTGGTCAGATCGTCGTAGCCGATAACGGCATGCATCGAGTTGTCGCGGAAGAACTCGCCCATCGCGCAACCGGCGAACGGTGCCAGGTACTGCAGCGGAGCGGCGTCGGATGCGGTCGCGGCAACAACGATGGAATATTCCATCGCGCCGGCGTCTTCCAGCGTCTTGACGAACTGGGCAACGGTGGAGCGCTTCTGACCGATTGCAACATAGATGCAGTAAAGCTTGGCGTTTTCGTCGTCGAAAGCGTGCAGCGATTTCTGGTTCAGGAAGGTGTCCAGAAGGATCGCGGTCTTGCCTGTCTGACGGTCGCCGATGACCAGCTCGCGCTGACCGCGGCCAACCGGGATCAGTGCATCGATGGCCTTGAGACCGGTCGCCATCGGCTCGTGCACGGATTTGCGCGGCAGGATGCCCGGCGCCTTCACGTCCACGCGGCGTTTTTCGGTCGCCTC
The DNA here is from genome assembly GCF_947496995.1 of uncultured Roseibium sp. Classification (GTDB taxonomy): domain Bacteria; phylum Pseudomonadota; class Alphaproteobacteria; order Rhizobiales; family Stappiaceae; genus Roseibium. Next base: position 458,265 of record NZ_CANMFD010000001.1, on the reverse strand, counting down.
GATCGGGCCCTTGCCGTCGATCGGGTTGCCGAGCGGATCGACAACACGTCCGAGCAGACCCTTGCCGACCGGAACTTCCACGATGGCGCCGGTCCGCTTGACGGTGTCGCCTTCCTTGATGTTACGGTCGGAGCCGAAGATCACGACGCCGACGTTGTCGGATTCCAGGTTCAGAGCCATGCCCTTGATACCACCGGGAAACTCGACCATTTCACCGGCCTGGACCTTGTCCAGACCATAAACACGGGCGATACCGTCACCGACGGAGAGCACCTGACCGACCTCGGTAACTTCGGCTTCCTGGCCAAAGCTCTTGATCTGGTCCTTGAGGATTGCGGAAATTTCCGCGGCCCGAATATCCATCAGCCGACCTCTTTCATCGCGAACTTGAGTGAATTGAGCTTGGTACGCAGGGACGTGTCGATCATGCGGGAACCGACCTTGACCACGAGGCCACCGATCAGTGCAGGATCAACCTTCGCTGCGATGTTTACAGATTTTCCCGTGGAAGCCGAAAGGGCCTCCTTGAGGGCAGCGACATGCTCGTCGGAGAGAGCCTTGGCGGAAACCACCTCGGCCGTCGCCTCGCCCCGCTTTTCAGCAAGCTGGGCGCGGAACCCCCTGATCATGTCGGGTAGTACGAAGAGGCGCCGATTGCGGGCGACCAACTTCACGAAATTCGCTGCAAGACCGGAGATGCCGGACTTGTCGAGCAGGGCGGTGAGCGCTGCAAGCTGCTCTTCCGCACTGAATGCCGGGCTCTTCACCAGACGGACGAGATCCTCGCTTTCGGCAAGCATGCCTTCGAAAGCCGTAAGGTCCCGCTCAACGTCAGCCGTCAGGCCTTCGTCCTCTGCGAGGTCGAGAAGGGCAGACGCATAACGCAGCGCCACGCCGGATACGAGAGATACGTTGTCAGTCACCAGGTCCGTGCTCTCTGACTTCTTTCATGCCCGCAAAACGGCCAGCGCCCGCAAGACATTGAAAAAACGAATGATTTTCAGGCAAGAAGATATGACGGTTAAACCGTCTCCTCAAAGCCGCGCCTCAATTAGCACAGGGTTTCCGAGTGTGCAACTTCGCCAAATGACCTTTGTTGCGGAATCATCGGTGTTTTTTGGTTTCCGTTCCCAAAAAGCCTTGCAGATCAAGGTCTCAGCGGCGTCATAAACCTTTAGACGGTATCTCCCGGCAGCCGTCCGGAGGGCTTCACAGAAAGTGCTGCGGGTCGATATCCACCTGGACCCGCAATCCGCGTGACGGTTTGGGGCCTCCGGCGAGCCAGTTGCGCAGATAGGACTGCAGGTCGAATTGCCGGGGCGCCATTGCCAGAAGCCGGAAACGGTATCTGCCGCGGACCATTGCAAGAGCGGCCTCCGCTGGGCCCAGCAGCGTGACGGGCTGGTCGCCCGGCGCCGCTCTAGCCAGAGCGCGCGCGTAGCCTTCGGCGAAGGTCTTGTCGGGTCCTGACACGATCACAGCGGCCAGACGTCCGAAGGGCGGCAGTCCGGCGGACCGCCTTGCGTCGATCTCCGCCTTGTAGAAGGCAGCCTTGTCGCCGGACAACAGCGCCCGGATGACCGGATGTTCGGCGCAGTAAGTCTGCAGAAGCCCGACGCCGCCGCCCGACACGCGGCCGGCACGGCCCGTCACCTGGGCCAGAAGCTGAAATGTCTTTTCCGCCGCCCGCGGATCGCCATGGGCCAATCCTAGGTCCGCATCGATGACACCGACCAGCTTCAGCTTGGGAAAATTGTGGCCCTTGGCGACCAGTTGCGTGCCGATGACAATATCGGCGCCCCCCTCCTCGACGATCTTCATCTCCCGCTTCAGCCGCTCGGGACCACCCGGCAGATCGGACGACAGGATCAGAGTGCGGGCCTGCGGGAATAGATCGGAAACTTCTTCGGCGATTCTTTCCACACCCGGTCCGCAGGCCACCAGCGTGTCCGTTCCCTGACAGGAGGGGCATTTGTCCGGAATTTTCTCGAAGTGGCCGCAATGGTGGCAGACCAGTTTTTTCTGGAAGCGGTGCTCCACCAGCCAGGCGCTGCAGTGGGCACATTGAAAACGGTGACCACAGGTGCGGCACAGGGTCAGCGGCGCGTAGCCGCGGCGATTGAGAAACAGAAGCGACTGGCCGCCCGCGGCAAACGTGTCCTTGACGGCATGGACAAGCCGTGGCGCCAGCCAGCGTCCGCGCTCGGGACCGTCGGTCCGCATGTCGATGGCGTCCAGCTCCGGCAGATCGGCCCCCGATGCGCGTTCGGGCAATTCAAAGAGCTCATAACGGCCGAGTTCGGCATTCACCCGGCTTTCGACAGAGGGTGTCGCGGAGGCCAGAACGACGGGAAATTTCGACAGGTGGCCGCGCACCACCGCCATGTCGCGCGCGCTGTAGGGCACCCGGTCGTCCTGCTTGAATGCAGCGTCATGCTCCTCGTCGACAATGATCAGTCCGAGCTCCCTGAAAGGCAGGAACAGCGCGGAACGCGCTCCGATCACGACACGGACATCGCCGGAGGCAACGCCCCGCCAGACCCGCGTCCGGTTCTTTACCGTGATCTCCGAGTGCCATTCGGCCGGATAGACACCGAACCGCTGTTCGAAGCGGCGCAGGAACTGCTCCGTCAGGGAAATTTCCGGAAGCAGGACGAGCGCCTGCCTGTCCCGGCGCAGCGCCTCGGCGATTGCCTCGAAATAGACCTCGGTCTTGCCGGAGCCCGTTACCCCGTCAATCAGGCAGACGCTGCCGGAGGTGGTGTCGAAACACTTCACAAGACCCGCCACGGCCGCCTCCTGGGCAGGGGTCAGCGTTTTGCGGGCGAAGTCCAGCTGAGGTTTCGGTGGCGGCGGGGCCGCAGGCAGCAGAACTGGTTCCAGGACATTGTGATGGAGCAGACCGTCGATCACCGAAGCCGACACGCCGGCGGCATGGGCGAGACCACTTTTGGTCCAGGCAAAGCCGTCTTCCATGGTTGCCAGCACCCGGGTGCGGGCGGCGGTGGAGCGATCCGGTTCGGCGCCCTCGATCCGGCGCACACCGGGGACGGGCGCTTCCGGCTCCAGGGCCTCCTCCGATCTCAAGACCATGCGCAGCACCATGCCCGGCGCGCCAAGGGTCCAGTTCGCAACCCAGTCGACGAAGCGGCGCAGGTCCGCATCGAGCGGTGGCGTGGTGTCGTAGACGCGGGAGATATATTTAAGCTTGTCCGGGTTGATGGCAGCATCCGGCTCGATGTCCCAGACGGCCCCGATCACCTCGCGCGGGCCAAGCGGAACCTTGACGATCGTCCCGGGCACCACGGACTGGCCAGGCGGAACCTTGTAGGTATAGGCGCGCGGCACGGCGACCGGCACCAGGACGCTGGCTATCGTCACCTTGTGGTCTGGATCATCGAACAGCACGGAAGATCAGGTCCCTGTTCACTACGGGTTGGTGTTGCCACCGTCTGCCGGAGGCGCATTTCGCCGTGTTTCGGGTTTACCCGTCATTGCCCGGCTGCCCTGCCTGCGCAAGTCTGTCCGCGCAGGAGATGCGCAGCGAAGGGTGTTCATCCACCGGAGAATCAGGCGTCCTGCTCCTAGGGTAAAGAGGCCGCCGCCGGCAACGCAACTGTTTTGCCGGGCTGCCTTGCGTGCGTGCACCCGTTAACCGAACCGTACAGGTTTGCACGCCAAACTGAGGCCATGTGCGCGCAAACAGCAGACAATGACGCCCTTCTCGTTACGGCCATGCCTGATCTCAATCAGCGCGTGGGCCTCTGGCTCGACCATCTGTCGGACGAGCGGCGCCTGTCCGACAAGACGCTGCTGGCTTACGAACGGGACCTGAGGCAATTCCTGCGCTTCCTGACCGGGCATCTGGGCGGCGCGCCGGCGCTCAAGGATATCGCCGCGCTCAAGCCTGCCGATTTCAGAGGGTTCCTGGCGAGCCGCAGGCGACAGGGCGTTCAAAGCCGGTCGCTCGCACGGGGACTGGCCGGCATCCGTTCCTTCCTGAGGTTTCTGGAGAGACGCGGCGAGGTGAATGCAGCCGCCTCCGCGGCAGTTCGTCCACCGCGCCAAGCCCGGTCGCTGCCCAAGCCCGTCTCCTCGAAAGACGCTATCGGCATCACCAGCGGCGATCTGGCCATGGAAAGCGAGGCCTGGATCGAAGCGCGCAACGCTGCCGTCCTGACGCTGCTCTACGGCTGCGGTCTGCGCATCTCCGAAGCCCTGTCGCTCACCGGCAAGATGGCTCCCGGACGCGGCACCAGGACCTTGCGGATCGTCGGCAAGGGACGCAAGGAGCGTATCGTGCCGATCCTGCCCGTCGTCAGCGAGGCGATTGAACAGTATCTGAAGCTCTGCCCCTATGCGATCAGCCCCGAGGGGCCGCTGTTCGTGGGCGCGCGGGGCGGTCCGCTGAGCCCGCGGCTGATCCAGTTGGCGATGGAAAAGCTGCGCGGCGCCCTCGGGCTTGCCGACAGCGCCACACCGCACGCGCTGCGGCATTCCTTCGCGACGCATCTTCTGGCGGGTGGCGGCGACCTCAGAACCATCCAGGAGCTGCTCGGTCATGCGAGCCTTGCCTCCACACAGATCTATACGGAGATCGACAGTGCGCATCTCCTGAGCGCTTACGACAAGGCGCATCCACGGCGTTAGGCTACGGCCCCCAGATCAGCCCGAGGTCAGGTTCTCCGGGTTAACTGAGAACGTCCCAAGGGTTGGCGGCGCGGGCGTCAACCGGGTAGGGTCATGCCGGTGGAGCCGTTGTCCTGCCGATCCGTGCCGCAACCAGGAGAGAGCGAATGCGTCTGATTATTCTCGCCGCCGGCCTTCTTCTGCTGTCATGCGCTGCTTCGCGCGCGCAAGAGCGCGTCTACTGCCCGCTGCCGGAAGACGGCATCTGGATCAACAAGGACGCGGAGCCGAAGCAGATCAGCCGGGTGGAGATCGAAAGCCGATGCCAGGACAACCAGGTTCATGTGCGCGCCCGTGCCTTCACCTCCTGCATTCCGCGCGATTGCAAATGGGGCTGGACGGAAGCGGCGAGGCGGTCGGACGGGGCCATCCAGGTGCTGCTGATCGGCTTTTTGAGTAGCAAACAGCTTACGATGAAGGTCTTCAGTGACCTGCTCGACGTGCATGTGATCAATGTCACCAACGACTTGTCTCAACCGCGCACGGAAGAAACCTACAATCTCACGCGGAAATGATCGCACATCTTGAAGGTTTCCCTCTTTTTCCTTGCCAAACTGGCGCGTTGGCCTACTCTTTTAGGTAGCGCAACGTCGCGCAGTGATACGCAAGGAGGGGAATGGATGCGTCTGTTGACCACTGGTATCGCGGCCCTCGCCCTGACAGCATTTGCAGTCGTGCCGGCTGTATCCTGTACCTGGGACAAGACCGCACAAGCCAAGCAGAAAATGACCGTCGCCGAGGTGACGACGCTGCCGCAATTCGAGACCGATGCTGCCGTCGCGACCAATGATCTCAGCGATGAGACACTCCGGGAAATGTCAGTCCTGCCGGTTCCGGGCGAAAAACCCGCCGAGTGACCAGGACTTTTGCATTGCTCCAAGTTGCCCGCTGCCCCGCAGCGGGTCTTTTTTTGTCGCAGCCTCCTCTGGATCTTCAGCCGATCAGGCGTTCGGTGCCACATGCATCGTGGTGTGGCGATATTCCCTGACGGCCTGTCTGAGGATCTGAAACGAGGAGCTGAGAAAGAGGCTTGCCATCAGCCCGGCAACGATCAGGTCCGGCCATGCGGTGGCCGTTCCCCACACGCCCAGGGCCGCCAGCATGACGGCGATATTGCCGATCGCGTCGTTTCGCGAGCACAGCCAGACAGAGCGCACATTGGCGTCGCCGTCCTTGTAGCGGACCAGCAGCAGAACGCTGGCAAGATTGGCGGCGAGCGCCATGAACCCGACGGAGCCCATGACCGCTGCCTGCGGAACACCGAGCGTGAAGACGTGGTACAGCGTCGAGCCAGCAACCCAGGCGCCCATCACAAACAGGCTTGCACCCTTGGCCAGCGCCGCCAGAGAGCGGGTTCTCAAGGACGCGCCGATCACGGCCAGGGAAAGTCCGTAGGTGGCCGCGTCGCCGAAGAAATCGAGCGCATCCGCCTGAAGGGATTTCGACCCGGCGGCCTGGCCCGCGACCATTTCAACGATGAACATGCCGGCATTGATCGCAATCACCAGCCAGAGACGGCGACGGTAGTCCTGCGACATTCCGTCGAAGGTTCCTTGAGAATGTCCGCAACATGCGCCCATAAAAAACTCCAGTGCACTTGAAATCCTGCTTCAGGAGCCTTGTAATCCCTATAGCGACTAGAGCTTCAAGAGGTCTTGATGGATTATTCGATCGGGGAATTGGCGAAACGGACCGGCGTCAAGGTGCCGACCATCCGCTACTATGAAAAGGAAGGCCTGCTCGATGTGCCGCTGCGCACGGAGGGCAACCAGCGCCGCTACCGCGCGGAGGATCTGGACCGGCTCGGCTTTATCCGCCATTGCCGCGATCTCGGACTGCCGATGCCGGCCATCCGCGACCTGATCGAACTCGGCCAGCATCCGGACAAACCCTGCCGGGAAGCAGACCGGATTGCCGCTACCCAGCTGCAATCCGTGCGCGAGCGCATTGCCCATCTGAAAAAGCTCGAAGCTGAGCTGGCGCGGATCGCGGCAAGCTGCAAGGGAGCCCATACCGTGACCGATTGCAACGTTCTCAAGGCTTTCGGCGATCACAGTCTCTGCCGCGACGATCACCGTATACCGGTAAAACCTAGTCGCTGACCAACGGCCTCGGCACCGTTTCGTCGCCGACAGCCTGAGCCGTCACCACGCCCGCCTGCCGCTCCAGCCGCAACATCGACCAGCGTTTTTCAGGCAGGTTGCAGGATTGGCGTCCGAGCACGCAGGGAATTTGCGGCACGTGCCGGTAATCCGATCCGGCGAGAGCCTTTTCCGCAACGTCGTGACGGCCCCTGAGGTAGCCCTGCAGGGTGTAGTTGCTGACATACCAGACATCGCCCTCCCCAAGATCCGCCATGGATGTCGGGCGGCCCTTCGGGAAGGTGCCTCCCCACGTCCAGGACAGGGCGCCGCCGGTCTGCTGATCCAGGAAATGCTGGGTCATGGTCTCGTCAATGAAAACCCGCCGGCCATCCGCAAGATCCTGACGGTAGGCCGCAATGACGGCATCCCGGTTTCCGGCGTCTTCGGAGAAGAGATAGAAACTGAAGAAGTTGGCGGAAAGGACCAGGAACAGCGCAGCGAAGACTGCCGCCTTGACCCTGTTCCCTCTTTGCGGAAGTGCGGTGTCCACCACGATCAGAAACACCATGGCCGCCGCAATGTTGCGGACAAGCGCCTTGTCATGGAGAAACGCCGCAAGAAACTGGCCGGCGGCAAGGCTCAGGCAGACTGCGGAAACGAGCCGGGATCTGCGGAAAAGAAATGCGGCCGCGGCGGCGTAAAGCACCGCGCGAACAATCGCCTCGCCATTGACGCCGCCGCCCGTGGACCGGCTTGCATGATAGGTGAACTGCCGCAGAAATTCCGAAAACTCGAAATCGATGGAGACCGCGAAAACCGCCATGGCAACGGCCAGCGCGGCGCCTCCCTCGAGCAATATCGTGACAGCACCCGCCCGCCGGGACACCAGCCGCCAGATGTCCAGCACCGCGATCGCGCCAAGGCTCCAGGCGAAAAGCGCAGGTGCGGCGAGCGGGGCGATACCCAGGAGAGCCTTTGCAACGATGCCGTTCGCTGTGACCCGATACGCAGTATGCCTGTCTTCCGGAACAGACCTGACAAGGAGCGGCAGGAACACCAGCAGGCCCAGCAGCCAGATCAGCGCACCGCTCAGCTCGAGCCGGAAACCGGCAACGACATACATCGGCGCGAAGATCAGCGATGTGAACAGCGCCGCAAAGCGAAGGTTGAGCCTCAGGCAGAGGAGCACGAAGAGCAGGCTGGTGAGCGCATAGCAGCCAAATTCAAAGAGCACGAGCGTCGCGGTTCCCGTGCCCGCGGCGGCGAAGAACCAGCCCGCGAATATCAGATGAAGGCGCGGCTGCAGATGATAGCTCTCCAGACCCGGAAACTGGACAGCCAGCAGGGAATTCCAGTGCCGCCCGCTCGACGCGAATTCCATCGCCCAGGGCACGAAGAACAGATCGTCCACATTGGCAATGGTGCGGTCCGGCCAGAAGAATACCAGCCCGCAGACCGCCGGCAGCAGCACTCCGGCGATGGCGATCAGCCAGACCGGTGACAGCCCCACAGCTCCACCTTTTTCCATTTCAGCCTTTTTCATGGGATCACCTGCGAAATTCCCAAAGCCAAAATCCTAGGGTACGGACCCCTGGCGGGACTATCCCGCCATCTTGCACCTCAACTTTATTCCGACCGGAAGGGCAATGCGCAAGTCTTTCAAAAAACAGCCGGCGGCTCCTGTTCCTCAAGAGCCGCCGGCCAACAGTTTTCTTTCACGCCACGCGCAGAGGCGTGGGCCGGTTCTTACGAGTGGATCGTCTTGAAGAAGGCGCCGAGGGCGGCTTCCTTGACGGCTTCCGACATTGTCGGATGCGCATGACAGGTGCGGGCAAGATCTTCCGAGGAGCCGCCGAACTCCATCAGCACCGCCGCTTCATGGATCATCTCGCCGGCGCCGAAGCCAACGATATGCACGCCCAGGACCTCATCGGTCTTGGCGTCGGCCAGAACCTTGGCGAAGCCGTCGGTCTTGTTCATGGCACGCGCGCGGCCGTTTGCCGTGAAGGCGAACTTGCCGGTCTTGTACTCGATGCCGTCGGCCTTGAGTTCTTCCTCGGTCTTGCCGACGGAGGCGACTTCCGGCTGGGTGTAGACGACGCCTGGAATGACATTGTAGTTCACATGACCTGCCTGTCCGGAGAGGATCTCGGCCAGCGCAACGCCCTCGTCCTCGGCCTTGTGCGCCAGCATCGGACCGGCGACGACGTCACCGATGGCATAGATGCCGTCGACATTGGTCTTGTAATGGGCGTCGATCTGAACGCGGCCGCGTTCATCCAGCGCCACTCCGGCCGTATCCAGCCCGAGGCCCTCGGTATAGGGACGGCGGCCGATGGCGACCAGAACGATGTCGGCTTCCAGAACCTCCTTGTCGCCCCCCTTGGCCGGCTCGACGGTGACCGCCAGGCCCTTGCCCTTTTTCTCGACGCCGGTGACCTTGGACGACAGCTTGAATTCCATTCCCTGCTTTTTCAGCATGCGCTGGAAGTTCTTGGAGACGTCGCCGTCCATCGGGCCGAGGATCTTGTCCATGAATTCGACGACGGTGACCTGCGACCCGAGGCGGTTCCAGACGGACCCGAGCTCAAGACCGATCACGCCGCCGCCGACAACGATCATCTTCGCCGGCACCTTGTCCAGTTCGAGACCACCGGTGGAGGAGACGATCAGTTTCTCGTCGATCTCGACACCCGGCAGCGGCATGACATCGGAGCCGGTCGCGATGACGATGTTCTTCGTTTCAAGTACGTTTGCCTTGCCGTCGTCGCCGGTCACTTCGACCTTGCCCTGACCCAGGATCTTGCCGGTGCCTGTGTGCACGTCGACCTTGTTCTTCTTCATCAGGAAGGCGACGCCGTTGACGTTTGCGTCGACCACGTCGGACTTGTGTTTCATCATCGTCGGCAGGTCGAGCTTCGGCTTGGATACCTTGATGCCGATCTTTTCAAAGCCGTGCCCGGCTTCCTCGAACATTTCTGAGGCATGCAGCAGCGCCTTGGAGGGGATGCAGCCGATGTTGAGGCAGGTGCCGCCGAGCGTTGCACGTTTTTCCACGACGGCCGTCTTCAGGCCGAGTTGAGCTGCCTTGATCGCGCAAACATAGCCCCCCGGGCCGGTTCCGATGATGACAAGATCATATTGGGACATATTGGGCCGCCTTTGCCTCTTCAAGTGTGCGTCCAGGAATCTGGATCATGGTAGGATTGCCCGGCCTCCGGAAACATCCAGAATTGCGCCGGTCGTGTAACTTGCCTGGTCCGACATCAGCCAGAGTATCGCATCGGCCACCTCATCGGCGGACCCTGCGCGCTTCATCGGCAGTTTGGATTGAAGTTCAGCCACCCTGTCGGGCGCGCCGCCCGAAGCGTGGATCTCCGTGTCGATAATCCCCGGGCGGACCGCATTGACGCGAATGCCCTCCTGCGCGACTTCCAGCGCCAGTCCGACCGTCATGGTGTCGATCGCGCCTTTCGAGGCCGCGTAATCGACATACTGGTTCGGCGAACCGAGCTTGGAGGAGGCCGAGCCGAGATTGACGATCGTGCCTCCCTTGCCGCCGTGGCGGGTCGACATCCGCCGAACCGCCTCACGGGCACACAGTATGGAACCGAGGACATTGACGGAGAATATCCGGTTGAGACGTTCGAGAGACATTTCGTCGACCCGTTGCGCCACGTCAAGGACGCCCGCGTTGTTGACCAGACCCGTCAGTGTTCCGAGCCTGTCGGCTTCGGCGAACAGGTTCAGAACATCGGCCTCGTTGCCGACGTCGCCCTGGATTGCCACAGCCGCGCCGCCGGCTGCCCGGATTTCGACGACAAGTTCATCCGCCGCGCCGGAATTTTGAGCGAAATTGACCAGCACCTTCCGGCCGTTTGCCGCAAGCTTGCGACAGACGCTGGCACCTATTCCGCGGCTTCCGCCGGTGACTATGACAATCTCTTCAGACATTCCGCCTCCGGTTGAGGCCATTCATTCAGTTAAGGGGACGAAGTGTTTCCGATGCCTTGCCTGCGGCCCAGGTGCCGGAAAGCGTTCCGTCGGCGTTGATCGTGTAGAATACGGGGGCGGTTTCACCCCAGTCGATGACAAGCCTGTTGCCGGCGAGCGGCCCCTGACCATGGAAGGTCTGGCCGGAAATCGTCCAGCGAAAGAAAGCCGTGCTGCCCTTGACCGTGATGGTGACGCCACCCTCATAGCGGGTTCCATCCGGGTTCAACCCCTGAACGGAATAGGCACCCTCGATCTGCGGGACAAGGACGGCCTTCGGAGCCGCATGGGCAGGCGACGTGGCGCCGCCTGTCAGTGGCACCGCCACGACCAGCGCACAAGCGCCAAGAGCCAGCGCGCGCGCATATGCCCTGCACTGTTCTGTCAAAGCCCGGCCTGTCAAAGTCAGCCTCGCCAAAAGCGCCTCCCGTCGCATCATCGCTCCGCCAGCGCCAGGCGCAGGCCGAAGCCTGCAAAGGCCGCGGCAACCGTCCGGCGCATCCACACCATGACCGTGTCGCTGCGCAGAACCCTTTCGCCCACCAGCGAGGCGAATTGTCCGTAAATCACGAAGACAGCGAAGGTCATGGCCATGAAGACACCGCCGAGGAGCAGCATGTCGAGCGTCGGGTTGAGTGCCTGCGGGCTGACGAACTGGGGAAGGAAAGCCAGGAAAAACACGGTCAGTTTCGGATTGAGAATATTGATCAGAAATCCGGTCCGCGCGGTTGCCGCGAAACTTGCGCCCGCGCTCCTGTCGGCCTTCAGGTCGAGCGGACCGTTTTCCTTCAACGTCTGCCAGGCGAGATAAAGCAGATAGGCGACACCGGCATATTTGACCGCCTGGAACACCAGGGCACTGGTATGCATCAGTGCCGCCAGACCGACGACGGAAGCCAGGATCGCCGGGATGATGCCGAGCGTGCAGCCGAAGGCGGCGGCGACAGATGCCTGCCGCCCCCTGCCGAGACCGACCGCAACCGTGTAGACGACGCCGGTTCCGGGAACCAGCACCACAATCAGCGCGGTTATCAGGAATTCAAGGCTCATCTACCGGTGTCTCCAGGGTCTTTGCGGATCAGAGATCCAGAACCAGTCGCTGCGGATCTTCCAGGCTTTCCTTGACACGAACCAGGAAGGTCACGGCTTCCTTGCCGTCGACAACCCGGTGGTCGTAGGAAAGCGCCAGATACATCATCGGCCGGATCACCACCTGTCCGTTCACCGCCATCGGCCGTTCCTGGATCTTGTGCATGCCCAGGATGCCGGACTGCGGCGCGTTGAGGATAGGCGACGACATGAGCGAACCATACACCCCGCCGTTGGAGATGGTGAAGGTGCCGCCGGACATATCAGCCATGCCGAGCTTGCCGTCTCGGGCTTTCCTGCCGAGATTGCCGATCTCCTGTTCGATTTCGGCGATGGACATCTGGTCCGCATCGCGCACGACGGGAACCACGAGGCCCTTGTCGGTGCCGACGGCCACGCCGATGTGGCAGAAGTTCTTGTAGATGATGTCCGTGCCGTCGATCTCGGAATTGACTGCCGGGATTTCCTTCAGGGCATGGGTCACAGCCTTGGTGAAGAAGCCCATGAAGCCCAGCTTGACGCCGTGCTTCTTCTCGAACAGGTCCTTGTACTGCTTGCGCAGCTCCATGACCGGGCCCATATCCACCTCGTTGTAGGTGGTCAGCATGGCGGCGGTGTTCTGGGCATCCTTGAGGCGGCGGGCGATGGTCTGGCGCAGCTTGGTCATGCGCACGCGTTCCTCGCGCGCCTCGTCCTGGGCTGCGACCGGACCGCGGGCAACCTGTGCCGGCGCCGGAGCGGAGGCGCTGGCCGTCGCACCGGATGCAATCGCACCGATGACATCGCCCTTCAGAACCTGACCGCGCTTGCCGGAACCGGCGAGCTGGTCGGCGGACAGACTGTTTTCGGCCATCATCTTGGCCGCCGACGGCGCCGGAGGCATGGAAGACCCGGCGGAAGCGGCCTGAGCAGGTTGAGCCTCGGCAGCCGGGGCCGGTTTGCTTTCGGCCGGAGCCGCGGCGGCGCCTTCTCCTGAAGGATCGATCTGGCAGAGCAGAACGCCCGGCTCGACGGTGGAGCCGGTTTCGGCGGCGATCTTGACCACCTTGCCGGCGACCGGGGCCGGAACTTCCTGGGCGGCCTTGTCGGTTTCCAGTTCGACGAGCGTGTCGTCGGCCTTGACCATATCGCCGACCTTGACGCTCCACTCACCGACTTCCGCTTCGGTGACGGATTCGCCGGCGCTCGGCGTGACCACATCAACCAGTTCGGCTTTTTCCGATTTCGTCTCGGCCTTGCTGTCTGCTTTTGCGGGAGCAGCTTCAGCCTTTGAGGCGGCAGCCGAGGCACCCTCGGCGATATGACCCAGAAGAGCGCCGACTTCGACCGTATCGCCTTCGTTCACGACGATGCTTTCCAGAGTGCCTGCCTTTGGCGCCGGCACTTCCACGGTGACCTTGTCGGTTTCCAGTTCAACGAGCGGCTCGTCCTGCTTGACGGCCTCACCGGGTTTCTTGAACCACTGTGCGATCGTTGCTTCTGAAACGGATTCACCCAGCGTCGGTACGCGAATTTCGGTTGCCATGGTCGCCTTCTCTTAAAATTACCCGGCCAGTTTTTGAAAGAGGACCCGAAGGCCCTCTCAACGATTAGTTTCCAAGAGCCTCTTCGAGGAACGCCTGCAGTTGAGCGAGATGCGCGGACATCAGGCCTGTTGCCGTCGAAGCCATGGCGGCACGGCCCGCATAACGCGGACGCTTGTGCTTGGCGTCGATCTGTCCGAGCACCCATTCGATATAGGGCTCGACAAAGAACCAGCAGCCCATGTTCTGCGGCTCTTCCTGACACCAGACCATTTCGGCCTGCGGGAAGCGGGCCAGTTCGAGCATCAAGGCCTTTTTCGGGAACGGATAGGGTTGTTCCACACGCAGCAGGTAGACGTCGTTTATGCCGCGCTTTTCACGCTCTTCATAAAGATCGTAATAGACCTTGCCCGTACACATGACGACGCGCTTGATCTTGTCGTCCGCAACCAGCTTGGTTTCCGACGCGGGATTGTATTCCGCATCGTCCCAAAGCAGCCTGTGGAAACTGGAATCCGGACCGAGTTCGGCGATCGTGGACACCGCCCGCTTGTGGCGCAGGAGGGACTTCGGCGTCATCAGGATCAGCGGCTTGCGGATTTCGCGGCGCAACTGACGGCGCAGAATGTGGAAGTAATTGGCCGGGGTCGAGCAGTTGGCGACCTGCATGTTGTCTTCCGCACACATCTGCAGGAAGCGCTCCAGCCGTGCGGAGGAGTGTTCCGGACCCTGTCCCTCATAGCCGTGCGGCAACAGGCAGACGAGGCCGGACATGCGCAGCCACTTGCGTTCTCCGGAGGAGATGAACTGGTCGAACAGCACCTGCGCCCCGTTGGCGAAATCGCCGAACTGGGCTTCCCAAAGGGTCAGGGCACGTGGTTCGGCCAGGGAGTAGCCGTATTCGAAGCCGAGCACGGCTTCTTCCGACAGCATCGAGTTGATGACTTCGTAGCGCTGCTGGTCGGGCGAGATGTGGTTCAGCGGGATATAGCGGCTTTCGTCTTCCTGGTCGTACAGCACCGAGTGGCGCTGCGAGAAGGTGCCGCGCTCGCAATCCTGGCCGGACAGGCGAATCGGGTGGCCTTCCTTCAGCAGGGAGGCAAAGGCAAGCGCTTCCGCGGTCGCCCAGTCGATCCCCTCGCCGGATTCGATCATGCGTTCGCGGTGCTTCATGAAGCGGGCGATGGTGCGATGGATGTTGAAACCTTCCGGCACACTGGTCAGTGCGCGGCCGATTTCCTTGACTTCCTCGATCGGCAGGCCGGTCTGGCCGCGGCGCGGATCGTCTTCATTGTCCGCGCGCTTCATGCCGGCCCATTTGCCGTCCAGCCAGTCGGCCTTGTTCGGCTTGAAGGCCTGGCCGGAATCGAACTCGCCGTCCAGATGCTTGCGCCAGTCGGCCCTCATCTGGTCGACTTCTTCCTGGCTGATGACGCCTTCCTTGATCAGGCGCTCGGAATAGAGCTGCAGGGTCGTCGCGTGCTTGCGGATCTTGCGGTACATGATCGGCTGCGTGAAGGCCGGTTCGTCGCCCTCGTTGTGGCCGAAGCGCCGGTAGCAGATCATGTCGATAACCACCGGGCGGTGGAAAGTCTGCCGGAATTCGATCGCGATCTTGGCAGCGAACACCACGGCTTCCGGATCGTCGGCGTTGACGTGGAAGATCGGCGCCTCGATCACCTTCGCCATATCGGACGGATAGGGCGACGAGCGGGAGAAACGCGGATTGGTGGTGAAGCCGATCTGGTTGTTGATAATCACATGAACCGAACCGCCGGTGCGGTGGCCGCGCAGGGCCGACAGGCCGAAACACTCGGCAACCACGCCCTGGCCGGCAAAGGCCGCGTCGCCATGCAGAAGCAGAGGCAGAACCGTGCCACGGTCGACTTCCGTCGTGTCGATGAATTTGCCGTCTTCGTCCGCGGAAAGCTGATCCTGCTTGGCGCGGGACTTGCCGAGAACCACCGGGTTGACGATTTCCAGATGCGAGGGGTTCGCCGTCAGCGACAGGTGGACGTTGTTGCCGTCGAACGTCCGGTCGGAGGACGCGCCGAGATGGTATTTCACATCGCCGGAGCCTTCCACTTCGTCCGGCGCGGCGGAACCGCCCTTGAACTCGTGGAAGATCGCCCGGTGCGGCTTTCCCATCACCTGGGACAGAACGTTCAGCCGGCCGCGGTGCGCCATGCCCAGAACGATATCCTTCAGGCCCAGTTGACCGCCGCGCTTGATGATCTGCTCCAGCGCCGGGATGAGTGCTTCACCGCCGTCCAGGCCGAACCGTTTGGTGCCGGTGTATTTGACGTCGAGGAACTTTTCGAAGCCTTCAGCCTCGACCAGCTTGTTCAGGATCGCCTTCTTGCCTTCGGCCGTGAAGTCGACCTGCTTGTCCGGTCCCTCGATGCGCTCCTGGATCCAGGATTTGGCCGCCGGATCGGAAATATGCATGAATTCGACGCCGAGCGTCGAACAGTAGGTCCGCTTCAGGATGTCCAGCATCTCGCGGATGGTGGCGTATTCCAGGCCGAGAACATGATCGATGAAGATCTTCCGGTCCCAGTCGGTTTCCGTGAATCCGTAGGAGGACGGGTGCAGCTCCTCGTGATCGCCCTTGCCGGCGAGGCCAAGCGGATCGAGATCGGCATGAAGATGGCCGCGCATGCGGTAGGCGCGGATCATCATCAGGGCGCGAACGGAATCGCGGGTCGCCTGATGAACTTCCATCTCCGAAACCGGTTTGCCGTCGGCTTCGGCCTTCTTTTTCAGCTTTTCGCCAAGCTTGTCTTCAATCGGCGCCCAATTGCCGTCAAAGGCATTGACGAGGTCGCCGTTGGCCTCGATCGGCCAGTCCTTGCGTTTCCAGGTTGCCCCACGCGCTTCCTTCAGCACGGCTTCCTTTTCGTCCTGGAAGGACGCAAAGAAATCCCGCCACTCGGCTTCCACCGAGTTCGGATCCGTCTTGTACTGTGCGTAGAGGTCTTCGATATAGGATGCGTTGGCGCCGTAAAGCAACGACGTCAGTGCGAATACGTTGTTCGCTTCCTGCCGTGCCATGTCCATCTAGCGGAGGGCTGCTCCGCCCTTTTTGTTATGGCGAGCCGTAATTGGCCCGCGGCCGGTTCCCTACAAAGACCAATGTAAAAACACCGGCCCCCTCGAAAATCAGTTGCGGCACGGTATTCGCGCCACAACCCATCCTTCCATCATGCAGCAGGAAACGTAAACAGTTTACGTCCCCTGCTGCAAAGAATTCCCGGATATCAACCCTTCAAGACCTCGAGAAGCGTCTCGCCGAGCTTCGCAGGAGAAGGAGATACCCTGATACCGGCCTCTTCCATGGCCGCGATCTTGTCTTCCGCACCACCCTTGCCGCCGGAAATCACGGCACCTGCATGGCCCATGGTGCGGCCCGGAGGTGCGGTCCGTCCGGCGATGAAACCGGCCATCGGCTTCGAACGGCCCTTCTTGGCCTCGTCCATCAGGAACTGCGCGGCTTCTTCTTCCGCAGAGCCACCGATCTCGCCGATCATGATCATCGACTTGGTCTCGTCGTCGGCCAGGAACATCTCCAGGACGTCGATGAACTCGGTGCCCTTGACCGGATCGCCGCCGATGCCGACGGCCGTCGTCTGGCCGAGACCCGCATTGGACGTCTGGAAGACGGCCTCGTAGGTCAGCGTGCCGGAGCGCGAAACAACGCCGACGGAGCCCTTCTTGAAGATGGAGCCCGGCATGATGCCGATCTTGCATTCTTCCGGGGTCAGGATGCCCGGGCAGTTCGGGCCAAGCAAGCGGGACTTGGATTTGTCCAGTCTCGCCTTGACCTTAATCATGTCGGCCACCGGGATGCCCTCGGTGATGCAGACGATGAACGGAACTTCCGCATCGATCGCCTCGATGATCGCCGCGCCGGCACCTGCCGGCGGGACGTAGATCACGGATGCATCGGCGCCGGTGGCTTCCTTGGCTTCGCCGACGGTGGCGAAGATCGGCAGCTCGGCGGCGCTGTCAACACCGGAAGACCAGGTTTCGCCGCCCTTCTTGGGATGAACGCCGGCCACCATCTTGGTGCCGTAGTATTCAAGGGCCTGTTCCGTATGGAACGTACCGGTCTTGCCGGTGAGGCCCTGAACGATGATTTTCGTGTCTTTATTGACGAGGATGGACATTTACGCGCCCTCCTTCACGGCTTTCACGATTTTCTGGGCGGCGTCGTCGAGGTCATCGGCGGCGATCACGTTGAGACCGCTCTCGTTGATGATCTTCTTGCCGAGTTCCACGTTGGTGCCTTCCAGGCGGACAACGAGAGGGACCTGCAGGCCGACTTCCTTGACGGCTGCAACAACGCCTTCCGCGATCACGTCGCAGCGCATGATGCCGCCGAAAATGTTGACCAGGATGCCCTTCACCTTCGGATCGGAGGTGATGATCTTGAAGGCCGCCGTCACCTTCTCTTTCGAAGCACCGCCGCCGACATCGAGGAAGTTGGCAGGCTCGGCGCCGTAGAGCTTGATGATGTCCATGGTCGCCATGGCAAGGCCTGCGCCGTTGACCATGCAGCCGATGTCGCCGTCGAGAGCAACATAGGCGAGATCGTATTTGGACGCCTCGATCTCCTTGGCGTCCTCTTCGGTCTCGTCGCGCAGGGCGAAGATGTCGTCATGCCGGAAAAGCGCGTTGCCGTCGAAGGACACCTTGGCGTCGAGCACGCGCAGGCGGCCGTCCTTCATGACGATCAGCGGGTTGACTTCCAGAAGGCTCATGTCCTTTTCGACAAAGGCCTTGTAGAGGATCGGGAAGAGCTTCATGCCGTCCTCGCGGGCGGCTCCGGAAAGCTCCAGCGCATCGCAGAGCTTGCCTGCGTCTGCCGCGGTCACACCGGCGTCCGGATCGATCGGCAGGGTGATGATCTTTTCCGGGGTCTCTTCGGCAACGGCCTCGATGTCCATGCCACCTTCGGTGGAGACGACAAAGGCCGCGCGGCCGACGGTGCGGTCGACGAGGATGGAGAGATAAAGCTCGCGCTCGATGTCCGCGCCGTCTTCGATGTAAAGACGGTTGACGACCTTGCCCGCGTCACCGGTCTGCTTGGTGACCAGCGTGTTGCCGAGCATTTCCCGGGCGTGCGACTTGACTTCATCCAGAGAGAAAGCCAGGCGGACACCGCCCTTGGCGTCGGCGGGAAGTTCCTTGAACTTGCCTTTGCCGCGGCCGCCGGCGTGGATCTGGGACTTGACGACCCAGAGCGGGCCCGGAAGGCTCTTGGCAGCAGCTTCCGCTTCGTCAGCTGAAAAGATCGCAACGCCCTCGGCTACCGGAGCGCCGAATTCCTTCAGCACGGCCTTGGCCTGGTATTCATGGATATTCATGTGTCTCCCCCGTTGTCGGAGAACCGTTCCTCCATGGGGAAGGAACGGCCGCTATTCCATTGGACCGCCGCTTATGCCAGCGCCGGCTGAATTTTCTTGCAGGCCTCGACCAGACCGTTGACCGATGCAACTGACTTGTCGAAGTTGCCTTTTTCTTCGCCCTGAAGATCGATCTCGATGATGCGCTCGACACCATCGGCACCGATCACGACAGGAACGCCGACGTAGGTGTCTTTCAGGCCATACTGGCCGTCGAGGGCAGCCGCGCAGGGCATGACGCGCTTCTTGTCCTTGAGGTAGCTTTCCGCCATCGCGATGGCGGAAGCCGCCGGAGCGTAGAAGGCGGAGCCGGTCTTCAGGAGGCCGACGATTTCCGCGCCGCCGTCGCGGGTGCGCTGGACGATCTCTTCCAGACGTTCGGCGGTGCACCAGCCCATCTTGATCAGATCGGGAAGCGGGATGCCTGCAACGGTGGAGTAACGGGTCAGCGGCACCATGGTGTCGCCATGACCGCCCAGAACGAACGCGGTGACGTCTTCCACGGAGACGTTGAATTCCTCCGCCAGGAAGTAGCGGAAACGCGAGCTGTCGAGAACGCCGGCCATGCCGACGACCTTGTTCTTCGGCAGACCGGAGAATTTCTGCAGCGCCCAGACCATGGCGTCGAGCGGATTGGTGATGCAGATGACAAATGCATTCGGCGCGTATTTGGAAATGCCGGCACCGACCTGCTCCATGACCTTCAGGTTGATTTCCAGAAGATCGTCGCGGCTCATGCCGGGCTTGCGAGGAACGCCGGCGGTGACGATGATCACGTCGGAGCCTTCGATGGCCTCGTAGCTGTTGGCGCCTGCCAGTTTGGAGTCGAAGCCGTCGACCGGCGAGGATTCAGCCAGGTCGAGCGCCTTGCCCTGCGGAACACCTTCCGCGATATCGAAGAGAACGATGTCTCCCAGTTCCTTCAAACCTGCCAGGTGTGCCAGCGTTCCGCCGATCTGACCGGAACCGATCAAGGCAATTTTATTACGCGCCATTTTAAAAGTTTCCCTTTACGTAAGATGGAACTCCATGCCATCCGCCAATGACTGACGATGGCACTACTCCCTTTGCCGCGCCCGCGCAACCTCGCCAAAAGATTATTGCGCGCTGCCCGGCAAAAATTCTCATATCTTCCCGCCCCCATACATGCCCTATAGGGAATATATACCTATGCGTGGGTATCCGGCCTCTCTCCCGCAAGGTAAGCCTCGGACCGCATTTCGATCAACCGGGACGCCGTCCTGTCGAATTCGAACGCTTCGGTTCCGTCCTCCGAGGTGTAGAGATTCTGGGGCTCCGCTTCCGCCGAGACGATCAGCTTGATGCCATTGTCGTAGAAGGTGTCTATCAGGATGATAAATCGCTTGGCTTCATTGCGCCGGGCTTTCGACAGGACCGGCACGTTGTCCAGGAACACGGTGCTGAAGGCATGGACGATGCGCAGATAGTCGCTCGCGCCCAGCGGCTGCATGCACAGGTCATCAAAGGTGAACCGCGCCGCGCCGGCGGCCACGCAGGGAACGGCAATCCTGCGCCCCTTGTTCTCCAGTTCCGCGGTATGCGGCTTCATTCCGTGGGTAAGCTTCGTCCAGATCTCGTCCATCCGCGCATCGGCCGTCTCGCCGAGGGGAGTGATATAGACCGGAGCACCGGCAAGCTTCTCCAGCCGGTAGTCGGTCGGCGAATCCAGATGAAGGATCTCGACCCTGGAGGTCAGCATCTTGATGAAAGGCACAAACAGCTGGCGGTTGAGCCCGTCCTTGTAAAGATTCGTCGGCTCGACATTCGATGTCGCCACCACGATCACGCCCTTCTCGAACAGCTGGGTGAACAGGCGGCCCAGGATCATGGCATCGGCAATGTCGGTGACGGAAAACTCGTCGAAGAGCAGCAGCCGGGTTTCCTCGGCGATCTGCTCGGCAACCGGCGGGATCGGATCGTCACCCTTTACCTCACCGCGCTTGTGCGCCTGGCGGTGGGCATGAATGCGTTCGTGCACGTCGCTCATGAATTCGTGAAAATGCACCCGGCGTTTGCGGCGGATCACCGTGACCTCGTAAAAGAGATCCATCAGCATGGTTTTGCCGCGTCCGACGCCACCCCACATGTAAAGCCCCTGCACTGCGGACCAGAGCTGGTTCTTCTTGTTGGCGAACAGCCAGCCAAGCGAACTCTTCTTCGACGCGAGCCGGGTTTCCGCAAGACGGGTATTGAGGAGGTCGAGCTGGCGAACCGCCTGCCGCTGGACAGGGTCTTCCGAAATCTCGCCGGATGCGATCAGCGCGTCGTAGCGGGCGCTCATCGCGCGGTTGACCGGCAGTTCCATCTTCAACAGCGATACTCCCTCCATGAGAACTCATGGGGTCGCGAGTTAATCCAGTTGCACGGCGGAATAAGGTCAAAACGCCGCAGATGCAAGCCATGATATGGTCTTACGCACTTCTCCAAGGCAGACGCAGCGGTTTTAACCGATTGAAAAGCAAGGTGTTCAGGCGGGCGACAGATTATGCGGTGGATGCCTGCACAGGCATGAGGACCTCGGGGAGACGCCTCGAGCTGCTGACAAATCTTTCAACTCAATCACGAGCTCTGTTGAGCGAATGAAGAAACTGAGCGCTTCACTCACGGACGTCATTCCGGGCAAGTGCAGCAAAAGCTGCGCGACGACCCGGAACCCGGCGCATCATTCGCGCCGCAGGCGCGGCCTTATTCCAAAGCGATGAATGAATAAAACTTGTGCTCGCTCACGCTCGCGCTGATGCGCTGGGTTCCGGATCTGCGTTCGACTTGCGTCTCACTTGTCCGGAATGACGCCCCTGTGGGAAGCGCTCAGCCTCTCTCTTTGCTCAACAGAGCTGAATGTTTACGAGCTGTCTGAGACGTATAACACACCGGCTCACTCAATTGCTGGCGCAGCCGGGCACTCCCCCAGATACATCCTCCTGGAGCATCACCCAGCGCTACATCAGCACCGATTTGCGGCCGTTCTGCAGTTCCTGGATGTAGAGCAGTTGGGCGACGAGGTGGCGTTCATCCGTGTCGTCCAGGTTGGCCTTGCGGCCGCGGCCGTCTGTCAGGAGCCAGGCGTTGCCGGGTTTGACGACGTCGCATTCGATCGGCGCCTTGGGGTCGAAGCCGGCTTTTTCCAGAAGCGCGGCACCGAAGCCGCTATCGTCACCGTTTTCCTTGCCCGTGGTACGCAGGCGCAGGCTCCGGTAGACTTGCTGGACGGAGCCGGCTGCGACAAGGGCCGTGACGACGTCATCGCCGTTCATGGCTGCGAACCGCAGCACACCGGCGTCCGAGGGAATGGCAGCGCTCGAACACGGCGTTCTTTGGACGTCGCCGAGCGTAACCCATTCGGAGCGAAGCGTCACGGTGGTCGGTTGCCGCAGCGCCGCCAGTTCCTTCGCCAGGCGTTTTTCCGCAAGGCGCTGGGGATTTCTCACGCCCTGATCCGACCGGGACGATTGGCCGGCGATCACCGTGCCGCCAATCCTGAGGCGCCGGAAGACGATCACGTCGCGCATCAGGTCCGTGCGCTCTACCCGCCAGCCGGCGTCGAGCCAGGCATTCTGATGAACCAGACTGCCACCGGAATTGGCCCACCATGTACGATGTTCCCGGGCGCTCTTGGGAAGCGAAGTGCCGATAATCTGTTCGACCTCATTCAGCTTCGCAGCCCAGACCACATCCTCCAGACGCGCCAGATGTTCCCGCAACGGTTCATATTTCGACATTTGCACAGCCTTTCCGATAGCTGAGCAAAATGTACACCCATAGCGAGCATTGTCCAGTAAAAAATACCGATGCTTGTTAACGGTAGAGGGAGATCGGCGATCCGGTGGAAGTCTGGCCGTCGAACCGCCCGGGAGCGCTGGAATAGAGCTGCGCGACGATCACTCCGGTACCGTCCTTCAAGACCACCTGGTTGCCGTTCAGGTCCCAGGCGGCAATGCCTGTCAGACCCGGAGAAGCGCAACCTCTGGTATTTGCACGGTAGCCGCCGGACCATGTCGTCAGGGTCATGAAGGCCTTGCAATTTTCGCCCGCGGAGGACAGCTCCCATCCGCCAAGTAGATCAGTCCTGCCAATATCCTGGGCGCCGGACGGCGCGGCAACAGGGTTGCTGGCAAGATCCGCCGGGGCCGCTGCCGGATCCAGTCCGGCGGTGCCGACCTGCGGCGCATTGGGATCGAGCGGGGCCAGAGTTCCGGCACCAACCGGCGTGGTCGGGGTCGCGGGCAACGGCGCTGCGTAATTCCGTCCTCCGGAGAACCGCTGGCATCCGGCGGCCAGGACAACCAGTCCCAAGACCAAAACAAGTTTTCCCGCGCGCATCATGACGAATCAGTCCCTCACCTTTCGGTCCATAATGAATGCATCCTTAGCCCAGAATTTGTCGAAAATCCAAAACCCCGGGATTTTGTCCCATGGAACCGGCTTTTTCGACCCTCATTCCGGGTCTGGGTGCAGATCTGTGCCCAAATAACTCCGCCCATATAGTGAGGAAATGCTCCTGGCGCATCCGGACGATACGCTTGCGGCGCTTTCCCTGCCTTTACATATGGGGACTTCAACCCTGATCTCTGTCAGGATATATCACTCGCAGGTCCATTTCGCCGGCCGTCCAGACTGAGGAAAGAATTCATGCCGATCGCCTTGTGGTGTGTGCTGATTGCCGCAATCCTGCCCGTTCTGTCCGTGTTTCCAGCCAAGCTGAGCAAGGATTACGACAATGCCAATCCGAGAGACCAGGACTATTGGCGCCAGGGGTTCCGGGCGCGGGCGCAAGGTGCGCAGGCAAACGGATTTGAAGCTTTCCCGTTTTTCGCCGTCGCTGTTTTCGTTGCCATGAGCCAGGGTGCAGACCCGGGCTGGATAGACCGTCTTGCCGTCCTGTTCGTTGCGCTCAGGCTCATCTATATCGCCTGTTACTGGGCCGGACGGGCCAACCCGCGTTCTCTCGCCTGGGCGGCATCTTTCTTCACCATCGTGGCGCTGTTCACCAGTTCCTTGTGGAGCTGACGGGCCCTCCGGGGCATGGCGAAACCAGAAAAATAGTCCAAGCAGCATTTGCACCAGTGAACCGATTTCGTTAACGATGCAAAAGAGTAAAGTGGTTTTTCGGTAGGCAGAGGTGCATTGTGCGGACGACAGATCAGACGACGGATGCTCCGTCGGCACGCCCCCAATCTGCTGCCCAGCGGCAACTTGCCGAGCAACATATCGTCGATACTCTGATCGCGGAGCGCGGAAAACTGGTGATGGCGAGCCCGTGGTGGCCGTTCATCAGACCCTTCGCGCATAATTTCCTGCGCTACAAGTCCGCGGTCAAGATGGCCGACACGATTGCCCCGATGAACGCGCTCGACGTTTTTTCCCATCTGAGCGATCTTTTGAAGCTGGACGTCACGACGCTCGGACTTGAGCGCGTGCCGAGCGAAGGCCCCGTCGTGCTGGTGTCCAACCATCCGACCGGCATCGCCGACGGCATCGTTCTTTATGACGCGATCAAGGCCCGGCGCGACGATCTGGCGATCTTCGCCAATCGCGACGCCATCCGCATCAACCCGCGCCTTGCCGAGATGATCATTCCTGTCGAATGGCGAGCGGATTTCAAGAGCCGGGAAAAATCCAAGGAAACACTGAAGATCGCATCTTCCGCCTTCAGCAAGGAGCGGGTGGTGGTGCTGTTTCCTTCCGGGCGGCTTGCCTACTGGCATGGCGGCAAACTGACCGAACGCCCGTGGATGAGTTCCGCCCTTGCACTCGCCCGCAAGAACAAGGCGCCGATCATCCCGATGCATATGGGCGGGCGTAATTCCGGGCTTTTTTATTTCCTCGCCAGGGTGTCGACCGAATTGCGCGACATGACGGTCTTCAATGAGCTGCTCAACAAGAAAAACGCCAAGTTCAACGTGCATTTCGGCAAACCCATCCGGCCGGAACGGCTGCAGGGCGACCTTGGCGAGCTGACGGAGCAGATGCGCATCCATTGCGCCGAGACCCTGGCCAACGATCCGGACGCGGAATTCTAGAAGCGATTGCCAGAAAAGTTTTCCCTGGCAAAGGAAAAGTTTTTCCTGGCAAAGACCGGGGTCATCCACAGGCGCAGATTGCCCTTCTGGCGCGAATAAGACATGGTTCGGGAAACTCAAAGGAACCCGCTGCCCCATGTCTGTTTCGCCCGCGGCCGCCGCGGATGAAGTCGCTCCACTTCAGCCTCCCGCCGCTCCGCAGATCCGCGCGGAGCCGAAGCCGCTCGCCGTGCTGCAGAAAGTCTTCGGATACAGCAGTTTTCGCGGCAAGCAGCAGGCCGTCATCGACACTCTGGTCGACGGCAAGGACGCGGTCGTGCTGTTTCCGACCGGGGCCGGCAAATCCCTGTGCTTCCAGATCCCGGCGCTTTGCCGGCGCGGCGTCGGTATCGTCGTTTCGCCGCTGATCGCGCTGATGAAGGATCAGGTCGGCGCGCTCAAGGCTGCCGGTGTCAACGCCGCCGCCATGAACTCGACGCTGTCGCCTGAAGATCAGGCCACCCTGCGCGCAGAACTGCAGCGTGGAGAGATCGACCTGCTCTACGTGACGCCCGAACGGCTGAGCATCGAGAGCTTCCGCAGGTTTCTCGACACGCTTGAAATATCCCTGTTCGCCATCGATGAAGCCCATTGCGTCAGCCAGTGGGGTCATGACTTCCGGCCGGAATACCTGTCTCTGTCCTGCCTGTCGGAACGCTATCCGGGTGTGCCGAGAGTTGCGCTCACCGCCACGGCGGACCCGCACACCCAAAAGGACATCTTGGCGCGGCTGCAGCTTGAAGACGCAGAAGTCTTCTCGACCAGTTTCGACCGGCCGAACATCCGCTACGAAATCGTCGAGCGCACCAACCAGCGTCAGCAGCTTCTGGATTTCCTGAAGAAGCACGAAAACGAAAGCGGCATCGTCTATTGCCTGTCGCGGGCGAAGGTCGAGGACATCGCCGCGTGGCTTACCGAGAAAGGCATCAGGGCGCTTCCCTATCACGCGCGGCTGCCGGCCGAGGAGAGATCGGCCAACCAGGACGCTTTTCTGCTTGAGGAGGACCTGTGCCTCGTGGCCACCGTCGCCTTCGGCATGGGGATCGACAAGCCGGACGTGCGCTATGTCGCGCACCTGGACCTGCCGTCCTCCGTCGAGGCCTATTACCAGGAGACGGGCCGGGCCGGCCGCGACGGCGCTCCGGCGGAAGCCTTCATGGCCTACGGCATGGCCGATCTGGTGCAGCGGCGGCGCATGATTGCCGAAGGCGATGCTCCGGACGAGGTCAAACGCGCGGAAAACGCCAAGCTGAACGCCTTGCTCGGCATTTGCGAGACCTCGGGCTGCCGGCGCCAGGCGCTGCTGGCCCATTTCGGCGAGACCTACCCGAAGCCTTGCGGCAATTGCGATACCTGTCTGTCGCCGGTTGAAACCTGGGACGGAACGGAAGCCGCGCAGAAGTTCATGTCGGCCATCTACCGCACCGGACAGCGCTTCGGAACCGGTCATGTCATCGACGTGCTGCTCGGCAAGAGCAACGAGAAGACCACCCGCTTCGGTCATGACGCCCTGTCGGTCTTCGGCATCGGCGCGGAAGTGGCGCAGAAGACCTGGCAGTCACTCGCACGACAGCTCGTCGCCGCAGGGTTTGTCGACGTCGATCACACCCAGTTCGGCGCCCTCGTCCTGACGGAAAAGGCCCGCTCCGTGCTGCGCGGCGAAGAAACACTTGCCCTGCGCAAGGACCGCAACGCGGCCGGGTTGAAAAAGACCCGCACATCGCGCACAGGTTCGGTCGCCGACGAGCTCGACCATGAAGACAAGCTTCTGTTCGAGCGGTTGCGCCGCCTCAGGACCCAGATCGCACGCGACCAGAAAGTCCCCTCCTATGTGGTGTTCCCGGATGCAACCCTGGCCGGTATTGCGTCCGCGCGTCCGGTGACCAAGGATGCGCTGCTTGCAGTATCCGGCGTCGGCCAGTCGAAGCTGGAGAAATACGGCGAGGCATTCCTTGATCTCGTCGAGGCTTTCGAAGCAGGCGTTTGAAGACTGTTAACCTTAACGAAGCATTGACCCTTTTCGCGATATGAAAGACTCAGGCTGAGCTTTCGTGGGGGTTTACAAATGCGCATCGCAACTGTTTTCGGGTTGTTTCTTCTTGGTTCTACTGCTTCCGCTTTGGCAGCGGATGTGCCTGTCGCCACCTTCGGCACTGTGGAACATCTTCGCCTGGAGCGTTCCGACTGGTCCGGCTTCAGCGGCGTTCTTTTTGCCGGCGGTGCGTTTTTGAACGTCTCGGGCACCGCGGAGTCCAGATATAATACGAACAAGGAAAGCAATTTTGAGCGGTCCGGGGTATTCGGCGGTTCGGTCGGCTACGATCACCAGTTCAACCAGCTGGTTCTGGGCGCTCATCTGGAGGGCATGGTCACCAATTTTCGCAGCGACGCGTCGAAAGATCTTTCCGTGCAGGGCAAGTGGCTGAGTTCGGGAACCGTCCGTCTCGGCTTCGATGCCGGTAGGTTCATGCCATATGTTTCCGCCGGGGTCGGCTATGGACGCCTGCAGGTGGACCACGAAACACGGGCCATGCTCGCGGAAGACGATATGTTTTCACCGCCGCCGGCGCGCATGCTGGAATCCTCCTATTCCAAAACAGCCCTTGCACTGGTGCTCGGCGGCGGGGTCGAGGCCCGGATCAACGACGGGTTTTTCGCGCGCGCCGACTACAAGCACTTCCGGTTTGACGATATCCAGTTCAACATGAATGAGCTTTCGACGATCATGACGGCAAGCAACAATATCGACGTGTTCAATCTCGGCCTTGGCTACCGATACTGATCGCCTCACCGATCCGCTTCAGCCGTCCCCGCGCAGGCACAATTGATAGACGCCAGCAAGGTCGTCCAGGGTCTCCGCGCTGGGGTGTGCAAGGAACCCGCTGATGACCTCACGCAAGGCCAGATGGATCTGGCGATGCTGACGCAGGCGCCGGTAGGACTTGCCGAGGGTGTAGATCTGGTCGATTTCCTCACGCGAGAAGAGATCGAGACCGGCAATGCCCAGCACGACCCCCAGATCGGCATTGGTCCGCCGGGACAGGTCATGTGCCATGAGAAACCCGAAGAGACCGGTCACGAACCGGTTTTCGAACGACAGATCGTCAAAGTCGCGTTCGGCTGTCGCGAGCACCAGCCTCATGATCGCGACAGTGGCCGCGGCGGCAAACTCGGTCGGTGTGTTGGTGTCGCGGATCTCCAGCCCGGCGGCTTCCAGCAAGCCGGCGGTCTTCAAGCGAAGTCGGTCTTCCGTTTCGACAGCTCTGAGTTCCGAAATGAATTCCGGCTCCCTTAATGAGGGACTTCCAAACAAACCAAGCATGACACCGTCCTTCCAGACGCGAGCCCACCCGCAAAAATGTAGGTCACAAATTCCTCAACGGCAAATTTTAATGTCGTATCGCGCCAGATCCGGCCAGATTCGGGCGCGAAAGTGCCTCAAGACCCCGACTTCGGCAACCCTTCAAAAGCCTCAGCGCCCCAGACGGATTTAACCCGTGCGTCGCGACCACAGGCCTTGCGATAGCCCTTGTAGGCATCGGCCCGCGAGACATACCCGAAGCGTGTCAGCGTGCGCACGTCGCTCTTGTAATAGTTCTGATGATAGTCTTCGGCCGGCCAGAAGACTGCCGGCTGTTCGACAGGAGTGACGACCTTTGACCCGAGTGTCTTGCGCGCCAGGGCAATTTCCGCCTCGGCCTGTTTTGCCTGTGCCGCGTCCAGCGGATAGAGCGCCGAGGAATACCCATGGCCGCGATCGCAGAACTGACCGCCCGCATCCGTCACGTCGATCGTTCGCAGAAAAATTCCGACCAGATCGCCATAGCTGATCCGGCTTTCGTCGAAATCGACTTTCACCACCTCCCGGTGACCGCCCCGCTCGTAATCCTTGTAGGTCGGGTTCTGCGTCGTTCCGCCGGCATACCCCGAGACGACTTCGCGCACGCCGGGAAGGGCTTCCAGATCCGATTCCACGCACCAGAAACATCCACCGGCAAGGATCGCGGTTTCCGCCTGCGCCTGTGTATAGGGAGTTGCTGCTGCAAGAGCGGCGAAGACAGATAGCGGCAAAAGGCGCTTCATGTAGGATCCTCCATCAATTGCGTTAAGAGGTAAGCCATTCGCGCGCCGAGACAACTCAACTCCCTTGCGCTTCCCCGCACAAGAGTGTGAAGCCAACGTGAGCGGTTCCATGGCTTTCCCACCGTAAGAGGCAGCGTGTCACAAGACTGCCTGCCGGTCGATGCCGGTGCTGCAGGAATGGGTTTGTGGAACCTGCCCTTCCCGGTACTTGCGGGTTCACCACGCAAAACCGGTGCCCGCATGAGGCGGCAGGTGATGCGCCGGCCATGTGGCCTGTCGAACCTCTGGAACAAAAAAAGGCCGCCCCGAAGGACGGCCTTTCAAGCTCTTGGGTTTTCGACAGGATCAGACCCGGCGTTCGACCATCATCTTCTTGATCTCGGCGATTGCCTTGGCAGGGTTGAGACCCTTCGGGCAAGCCTGGGAGCAGTTCATGATGGTGTGGCAGCGGTAGAGGCGGAACGGATCTTCCAGATCGTCCAGGCGCTTGCCGGTCGCCTCGTCGCGGCTGTCGATCAGCCAGCGGTAGGCCTGAAGCAGGACTGCCGGGCCGAGATAGCGGTCGCCGTTCCACCAGTAGGACGGGCAGGACGTCGAGCAGCAGGCACACAGGATGCACTCATACAGACCGTCCAGCTTCACCCGGTCCTCGTGCGACTGAAGCCACTCTTTTTCCGGCGGCGGCGACACGGTCTGGAGCCACGGCTCGATGGAGCGATGCTGGGCGTAAAAGCGCGTCAGGTCCGGCACGAGATCCTTCACCACCGGCATGTGCGGCAGCGGGTAGATCTTGACCACGTCGGCGGCGACCTCGTCCATGCCCTTCGTGCAGGCCAGGGTGTTGGTGCCGTCGATGTTCATCGCGCAGGACCCGCAGATGCCTTCCCGGCAGGACCGGCGGAACGTCAGGGTCGGGTCGATCTTGTTCTTGATGAAGATCAGGCCGTCCAGAACCATGGGGCCGCAGTCGTCCGCGTCGATGAAATAGGTATCTACCCGGGGGTTGCGCCCGTCGTCCGGGTTCCAGCGGTAAATGCGGTACTCACGCAGGTTGGTTGCGCCTTCCGGCTTGTCCCACACCTTGCCTTCCGTCACCTGGGAGTTCCGGGGAAGCGTCAGCTGAACCATGTCGTTACTGCTCCGCGTTGGGCCCTGGTTTCGCGTCCGGGCCGGTTGGTCTTCTGGCTCGAGATCAAAGCTCGAAGACCATGTTGTCATTCGTTCGGCCGGTCACCTGGTAGCCCCGGTTTGCCAGTTCGCTCAGGCAATCCTCGGTCCAGTAGGGCCGGCAGTTGGTTTCAAGAAGGATCACACGGGGCCAGAGGTCCCTGTCCACGTGCCGCAGGAAGGGAAGCACCACACGGTCCTCGAACCCTTCCACATCCACTTTCAATACGTCGATCTTGCGCAGACCCAGTTCGTCGGACAGGGCTGTCAGCGGCCGGACTTTCACGAAAGTCGGCGTCCAGTCGCCCGCCCACTCTCCGGTGGTCAGGTCCTTGACGAAGGTGGCAAAGCCGCAATTGCTCGGCTCCTGCCACAAGGGCAGCGTGTCGTCGCGCGGGCCGACGGCCGAGCGGACGACCGTCACACTGTCCAGCAGATCGTTGGCCCGCACATTGAACGTCAGTTTGTCCGCCGTCTGCGGATTGGCCTCTATCGCGACCACCTGCGCGCCGAGACCGGCGGCGAAGATCGCGTAAGAGCCGATATTGGCGCCGACATCGACGAACACCTTGCCCTCGCCCAGATGAGGCGCGATCAGCCTGTGTTCTTCGCGTTCCGGCAAGCGCCCCTTGGACAGGATCTTGCGGTCGTCGTAATTCTCGCCCGGATAGATGCGGAATTTCAGACCGTCCGCCTCCAGATCGTAAGGCCCCCTGAAAAGCCGTGCGACCAGAGCGCGGATGCGGATGCGCAGCCCCTTGGACAGTTCATGCCGGTCGGCCAGGCGCCAGGCAGCACGGACCATCCGTTCGACCGGATAGGTGCCGAACGGACTTCTTGTGTCCAGAAGTGTTGCTGCCTCGCTCAACCGCCCCCTCCCGTCAGTAGACGCGCGCTTTCGGCGCGATCTTCTTCGGGTCGATACCACCTTCTTCCAAGGTGGTCAGCGGATCGGTCACGACCGGGCGGTAGTCCAGCTTGATGTCACCGGCTTCATTTACCCAGGCCAGCGTGTGCTTGCGCCAGTTCACGTCGTCGCGGCCGGAGAACGGGCCGTCCTTGAAGTCCTCGCGCGCATGGGCGCCGCGGCTTTCCTTGCGGGCTTCGGCGCCGTAGACGGTGGTGATCGCGTTGGCCAGCAGGTTTTCCAGCTCCAGCGTTTCCACCAGATCGGAATTCCAGATCAGCGACCGGTCGGTCACCTTGAGGTCCTTGCGCTCTCCCCAGATCTCGGACAGACGCTTGCAACCCTGCGACAGGCTTTCCTGGGTGCGGAAGACGGCAGCGTCCTCCTGCATGGCGTGCTGCATCTTGTCGCGCAGGTCCGCCGTCGGGATCGTGCCGTTGGCATTCCTGAGACTGTCGAAGCGCTCCATGATCTTGTCGCAGCTCGCCTCGTTCGGTGTCGGTATGGCGGCTTTCCGGTCGATCACCTGACCCGCCCTAATGGCGGCGGCACGTCCGAACACCACAAGGTCGGTCAGGGAGTTCGAGCCAAGGCGGTTGGCGCCGTGGACGGAAGCGCAGGCAGCTTCGCCGACGGCCATCAGGCCCGGCTGGATGCGGGTCGGATTGTCACCATCCGCGTTCAGCACCTCGCCCCAGTAGTTGGTCGGAATGCCGCCCATGTTGTAGTGAACGGTCGGCAGGACCGGGATCGGTTCCTTGGTCAGGTCCACGCCGGCGAAAATCTTCGCCGATTCGGAGATGCCCGGCAGACGTTCAGCCAGCAGCGCCGGATCGAGGTGATCCAGGTGCAGGAAGATATGGTCCTTTTTCGGCCCGACGCCGCGGCCTTCGCGGATCTCCATGGTCATGCAGCGGGAGACAACGTCGCGGGACGCCAGATCCTTGGCCGACGGCGCGTAGCGCTCCATGAAGCGCTCGCCCTCGGAGTTGACCAGATAGCCGCCTTCGCCGCGCGCGCCTTCGGTGATCAGGCAGCCGGAGCCGTAGATGCCGGTCGGGTGGAACTGGACGAATTCCATGTCCTGAAGCGGCAGGCCTGCGCGCGCCACCATGCCGCCGCCGTCGCCGGTGCAGGTATGAGCGGAGGTTGCCGAGAAGAAGGCCCGGCCGTAGCCTCCGGTTGCCAGGACCACTGTCTTGGCAGCGAAGCGGTGCATCGTGCCGTCGTCGAGGTTCCAGGCGATCACGCCCTGGCAGACACCGTCGTCTGACATGATCAGGTCGAGCGCGAAATACTCGATATAGAATTCCGCGTTGTGGCGCAGGGACTGGCCGTAAAGCGTGTGCAGGATGGCATGACCGGTGCGGTCGGCCGCGGCGCAGGTGCGCTGTACGGGGGGACCTTCACCGAAATTCTGCATATGGCCGCCGAAGGGACGCTGGTAGATCGTGCCTTCCTCGGTGCGCGAGAAGGGCACGCCGTAGTGTTCCAGCTCGTAAACGGCTTTCGGAGCTTCACGGGCAAGGTATTCCATGGCATCGGTATCGCCGAGCCAGTCGGAGCCTTTCACCGTGTCGTACATGTGCCACTGCCAGCTGTCCGGCGTCATGTTGACGAGAGAGGCCGCGATGCCGCCCTGGGCGGCAACCGTGTGCGAGCGGGTCGGGAAGACCTTGGTGATGCAGGCGGTCCTGAAGCCCTGCTCGGCCATACCGAGTGCCGCGCGCAGGCCTGCACCACCGGCGCCGACAACGACAACATCATAGGTATGGTCGACGAATTCGTAAGTCTTGGCCATCCGGGTCAGCCTCCAAAGCCAATCTTGAGCACTGCGAAGATGCAGCCGAAACCGATAAAGACGCAGAAGAAGGAGTTCAGCATCAGGGAAAGGAACTTGATGCCTTCGCCATGCACGTAATCCTCGATGATCACCTGCATGCCGAGCTTCATGTGATAGACACCGGAGAGGATCACCAGAAGCAGGACGATCGAGACCAGCGGGTTTTTCAGCGTGTCGATGACCTCGGCATGGGTGGACCCCTGCATCGCGATCACCATGATCACGAAAAAGCTGATCAAGAAGACATTGGCGAAAGCGGTGACATGCTGCTTCCAGTAATGATCGGTGCCTTCCTTGGCGGAGCCGAGGCCACGGACCTTGTTCAGCGGTGTGCGCAAATCTTTCATGACGCTCTCCTTAACGAACCAGGTAACCGATGACCCAGAGGACCAGGGTCAGGGAAACGGAACCGATGATGGTGGCCCTGGCCATCCATTCCCGGGCTTCCTTGCCGAATCCGGAGCCCATGGCCCAGATCAGGTGACGGAGGCCGCCGAGCATGTGATGCACCAGTGCCCAGGTGAAGCCGAACAGGACCAGCCGGCCCAGGATGGAGCCGTATATATCGTTGACGAAATCGAAGTGGGACGGGCCGGCCGCGGCGGCGATCAGCCACCAGGCCAGAAGAATCGTGCCGAAATAAAGCGCCGCGCCCGTGATGCGGTGCAGGATCGACATAACCATCGTCAGAATGGGTTTATAAATCTGAAGATGGGGCGACAGCGGGCGGTTGCCCCGCAGATCGGCGTTCGACATGGAATTCCTCTCCCGTACGACGCTGGATCAACAAGTTTTCATATGGACCCATATGAAAGCATAAAAGTTGATCGATCTTAAAAATTCCGAGCGGCATGAATTCGGGAAAAACCGGCCGATTAAGACCCTGAAAAAGGCCCGATTACCGCCATCGGCGGTATTTCCTGAGTTCAGTCGCTCCAATTTACGTTCGCGTAAACGTAAGCAAATCAAAGCGTTGTTCAGAAAGGTTCTAGCGCCAACGCTTCGAAAGGTCAAAAGATCCTATAGGCCTAATTGCACCTAAACCACTTTTGAACCGTTTTAAATAGGGGCTGCGACAAATCTTCCCTACCAGGGTGTGAACTCATGAACGGAGAAGAAATGCCGGAACACTGTCAGGAACCGTGCGCCGATCCGGTTTCCTCAAGGTCAAACAGGCTTCCCGTGAGTGTTTCGTCATTTCGTGGTCAGCCGTGAGTTTACCTCGTGGTCAGCCGGTTGCCCCCTGTGCGGAACGCCGAACACCGACCAACCGGTCTCGTGCGAAAAGGTCTGCATGGCTTCTGTTCCAAGCTTGGAATTGCCATAGGGATTGAGCCCGGGCGACCAGACTGCAATCGAGGCCCTGCTCGGTGAAATCACCAGAATACCGCCGCCGACACCACTCTTGCCGGGCATGCCGACACGAAATGCGAAGTCCCCGGAGCCGTCATAATGGCCGCAGGTCATCATCAGCGCGTTGATGCGCCGGCGGCGTTCATCGGAAACAAGGGCCGGCATCTTGGGCGCATCGACCAGGAAGCGGCCCGCCATCGCCAGTTGCCGGCATGTCATCTCGACCGCGCACTGGTGACTGTAGGTGCCGATCACCTTGTCGACCGAGGCATGAAGATTGTCGAACGAGGCAAGGTAGTGGGCCAGGGAGAAGTTTCGGTGCGCGGTGGCAATCTCCGACCGGGCCACCGTTTCGTTTATGTGGATGCTCTCGTCATCCGCCGCCGCGCGGATGAAGTGCAGCAGTTCCCCCAGCGCCTCGCGCGGCCTCGACGTGGCCAGATAGGTGTCGGTGGCCACCAAGGCGCCGGCGTTGATGAAGGGATTGCGGGGAATGCCCTTCTCCCGCTCCAGCAGCAGAACCGAATCGAAGGACAGTCCGGAAGGTTCCCGCCCGACGCGCCGCCAGAGCTGCTCGCCGACCCTGCCGAGCGCGAGGGCGAGCGCGAAGACCTTGGAGACCGACTGGATGGAAAACGGCACGTCTGCGTCCCCGGCGGAAAAAAGCTTTCCGTCCGCCGTGGCGACTGCGATTCCGAACTGCCCGGGGTCTATCCCGGCAAGTTCGGGAATATAGGTCGCGACCTTGCCCTTGTCTGCCTCGGCTGCCGCAGCCTCGGCTATTTCGTTCAACAACGCCTGCATGTGGCTCTCCGTTTCGGAGACCTTTGCAGAAAGAGAAGCGAAAAAGCTAGGGCCGGGAGGCAATCAGGCCCCGGAACGATCAACCTGCCGGGCTGCCAGACGCTTGAAGAGATGCATCATGAAGATGGTCGCGAAGATCGGCGTGACCAGGTTGAGAATCGGCACCGCCAGCAAGGCGGCAATCACCAGCCCGCCCAGAAACACGGTGCCGCCGCGTGCCTTGCGGAACGCCTTGGCCTCTGCAGGGGGCATGAAGCGCATGGCGGCAAATTCGAAGAACTCGCGGCCGAGCAGATAGCCGTTGACCATAAAAAAGGCGATCAGGTTGACGCCCGGGACCAGAAGCAGCAGCAGGGCAAACAGGTTGCCGAGCACCACCACGCCCGTGAACTTGATCGTCTGACCGATGGACTGCCCCAGAGGCAGTGCCCTGCCGGGCCCGTCGCCCGGGTAGTCCCGGGTTTCCACGATGTCGGCGATCTCGTCCTGAAAGAAACCGGCGAAAAGAGCGGAAATCGGCGCAATCAGAAAGCCCAGCACGAAGACCGCTCCGATGCCGGTGAGAACCGACAGGGCCGTATCCATCCAGCCATAGGGAAGCTCGACGAAATTCGCGACCAGCCCCTGGAGGGCAATCCAGATCACCAGCAGAACGCCGAGGGTGAAACCGAGCAGCTTCCAGAAGATCGCCCGGAAGGGCGGCTCGAAAACCTGGGACATGGCACGGGAGGCAGCCTGGAACATGGAACCTTCGACGATCTGTGAATGACC
The DNA here is from genome assembly GCF_947496995.1 of uncultured Roseibium sp. Classification (GTDB taxonomy): domain Bacteria; phylum Pseudomonadota; class Alphaproteobacteria; order Rhizobiales; family Stappiaceae; genus Roseibium. The sequence continues at coordinate 422,471 of NZ_CANMFD010000001.1, read as the reverse complement.
GTGTCGACATAGGTGCGCAGCGATGGCGATGCAAGGCCGCAGTCTGCAGCCACCTGGATCATACCGGCGTTGTCTGCATCGCTATCCCGATGCATGTTTTTCAGTCTCAGCCGATTATTTTTTTCAATTCAGGCAGTCAGTCGAACCGTGTCCGCGCTTTCAGTGCCTGGTTAAGCGTGCCTTCGTCGAGATAGTCGAGCTCCCCGCCGACCGGAACGCCGTGTGCCAGCCGGGTGACCCGGACATCCAGATGCGAGAGCTGGTCCATGATATAGTGGGCCGTGGTCTGTCCCTCCACGGTGGCGTTGATCGCCAGGATGATCTCGGTGAACCCGTCGGCGCCGCAGCGATCGATCAGGGAACCGAGATTGAGATCTTCGGGGCCGATGCCATCGAGCGGCGACAGCGTTCCGCCAAGGACATGATAGCGGGCATTGACCGCCCCGGCCCGCTCCAGCGCCCACAGATCGGCGACATCCTCGACCACCACCAGGACGTCCTGTTCCCGTCTGGGATCGGAGCAGATGGTGCAGGGATCCGAGGTGTCGACCGTGCCGCAGGTGGAGCAGATGCCGATTTCGGTCACCGCAACGCCCATGGCTTCCGCCAGCGGAACCAGGAGCTGATCTTTTTTCTTGATGAGATGCAGGGCGGCGCGGCGGGCGGAGCGCGGGCCAAGGCCCGGCAGTTTTGCCAGCAGCTGGATCAGCCGCTCGATTTCCGGACCAGCAACACTTTTCTGCGCCATGATGTTCTCTTCAATGAAGGTTTCAACGGCCCCGAGAGGCCACTCCCCTCATTCCGCCTGACAGGCGCTTTACTCCACGCGAGAGAAGGCAAAGCGGTAACAGCCGGCAAGGACCGTCAGAACGGCAGTTTCATGCCATCAGGCAGACCAAGGCCACCCATGAGTTCCTGGGTTTTTTCCTGGATCGCCAGCTCAACCTTGGCGCGAGCTTCGGTATGGGCCGCGATGATCAGATCTTCCAGGATTTCGACCTCGTCCTCTTTCAGGAGCGAGGGATCGATATTCAAGCTCTTGAGATCGCCCTTGCCGTTGAGAGCGAGCTTGACCAGTCCTCCACCGGACGATCCTTCGACCTCGATCTCTACGATCTGTTCCTGCAGGGAGCCCATCTGGGACTGCATTTCCTTGGCCTGCTTCATCATCTTCAGGAAATCCACGGAACTACTCCTTCTAAAGCCTCAATTCGCCGGCTGTCGCCGCATACCGCTTGTCTTCGGGGTCAGCATTTAGAAGAACAATGATCGCAGATCAATCGTCTTCGTCATTCCCGAGAGCTTCGTTCAGCAGGGGATCGTTCAAAAGCGGATCTGCCAGGGCCGCTTCATCTTCCTCGCTGGTCTGCACCTTGACGTCGACAACCCGCGCACCGGGAAACTGGCTGAGAAGTGCGGCGACGGTCGGATGAGACCTGGCATCGGACAGAAGCTGCTGCTGGTTGGCTTCCTGTTCCTCATGGATGGTCGGGCGTCCCTGGGTGCGTGAAACCGCCACGAACCAGCGTTGCCCCGTCCATTCGGTCAGCTTGCGGCCGAACTCTCCGGCGATATCGGCAGGCGCGTCCTCGGTCGGCTGGATCTCGATCTTGCCGGGCTCGAATTTCACCAGCCGCATCTGCCGTTGGATCTTCACCTTGAGCGGGATATCGCCCTTTTCGGAGGCGAGAGCCACGCAATCCTGAAGGCTGCGCAGAGTATGGGCCGGCGGCGCACTCTCCTGCGGTTGCGGCACGGCCTGTTGTTGTGGCATCCCGCCCTGAATGGTCGAGAGCTGCGGTCTTGCCCCGCGCTGCTGCGAATCTGCCCCCTGCATGGTGGGGCCGTCGCCCTGCATGCCGGAACCGCGCGGCATGCCGACGGCCATGGCCTGCGCTCCGCCGCCTGTGGGGCCTCCCCCGCCCGTGGGGGCTCCGGAAGATGGCGCGCCACCAGAGGGGGCACCACCCTGGGGGGCGCCTCCCTCAAGCGGGTTCCGGCCATTGCGGATCTGTTCCATCAGATCGCCCGGGTCGGGCAGATCGGCGGCATAGGCAAGACGGACCAGAACCATGTCGGCTGCAGCCAGAGGCTTGGCGGCGGCGTGAACTTCCTGCACGCCTTTCAGAAGGATCTGCCAGGCCCGGGAGAGCAGCCTGACGGAAAGCTTTTCGGCAAACTCCCGGCCCCGGCTGCGTTCGGCCTCGGTCACGGACGCTTCGTCCGCCGACTTCGGCGCCACCTTCATGCGCGTCACGAGGTGGGTGAAATCCGCCAGATCGGTCAGCACGATGGCGGGATCCGCCCCGACCTCATATTGCGCCTGAAGTTCGCCCAGCGCCTCGTCAATACGACCGGCCATCAGATGCCCGAAGAGATCGATCACCCTGGCGCGGTCGGCGAGACCCAGCATCTGGCGCAGGTCTTCCGCCTCGATCGCGCCGCCCCCGTGGGCCATCGCCTGGTCGAGAAGGGAAAGCGAATCGCGCGCTGAGCCTTCACCGGCCCGGGCGATCAGCATCAGGGCGTCGTCGGAGATCCGGATGTTTTCCGCATCCGAGATGCGGCGCAGCAGGGCGATCAGTTTCGATTGCTCTATCCGGCGCAGGTCGAAGCGCTGGCACCGGGAGAGCACCGTGATCGGAACCTTGCGGATTTCCGTTGTGGCGAAGATGAATTTCACATGTTCGGGCGGCTCTTCCAGCGTCTTCAACAGACCGTTGAAGGCCGCATTGGAGAGCATGTGCACCTCGTCGATGATGTAGACCTTGTAGCGCGCAGTCGCCGGACGGTAACGCGCCGCATCGATGATCTCGCGGATGTCGCCGATGCCGGTGTGGGAGGCGGCGTCCATCTCGATGACATCGACATGGCGGCCTTCCATGATCGCCCGGCAGTGCGTGCCTTCCTGCTCGAGCCTGACCGTCGGCTTGTCCGCGGTGCCGGGCACCTCGTAGTTGAGCCCGCGGGCGAGGATGCGGGCCGTTGTGGTCTTGCCGACACCGCGCACACCGGTCAGCATCCACGCCTGGGCGATACGTCCGGTGTCGAACGCGTTTTCCAGCGTTTGCACCATCGGTTCCTGGCCAACCAGATCCTCGAAGGTTTTCGGGCGGTATTTGCGCGCAAGAACGCGATAAGCCCCATCCTTCGAAGCCGGTTTGGCGGTGTCGTGATCGCTCATCGGACCCGGCGCCGCTGCGGCGCCTTCCTGCGGAAAGCCTGTCTCATCCATGGGCTGCACCATAGCGATTTTTTTGCAAAGTGGGACGGGCCTTTGAAAGTTTTTCTGTGAATGGCAGGGCGGGTTCTCCACAAATGCCACCGGTTATGAAGCGTTCTTTTAACCCAGTCCTTATTTTATGGAACCAAGGGGCCATATGTAGAGTATTATTTATATGTTTACCGCATCATGCGGGCCAGAGCGGTTCCAATTTATCGCCGCCAGGCATTCCTCTCACGGAGACACCGTCATAACCAAAAAATCAAATCTTGCGAACGACATGTTCAGCCTGTGGTTTCACGCGCCGATGGTCATCGCAAAACGGTGCGAATCCATGGCAGCATCCGCTTTTGCGGGTGAAGCACACGATGCCACCGAGATGAACCGCATGGTGTTTGAAAAAGCCGAGGCTTCCATCGAAAGCGTCATGGCCATCAACAGCACCATGGCTCTCCAGGGGCTGGCCTTCTTCAAGACCATGAGTCTCGGCCGGCAGCCGGACTTTTCCAGCCGGCATGGCGAGGCTCTCGCGGCGGCGGCCGTCAAGCCCTATGCGAAGCGCGTGCGCTCCAACGAGCGCCGCCTGAATGGCGGCAAAGCCTGAAGCGACTGCTTCAAACCGCAGAAGACCCAAACAAAAAAGCACCGCTGACATCCGGCGGTGCTTTGACATTCTGAAGCCGGATACGTCCGGTATGTTGGGTGGGAGGCTGGCACGGCGACCCGTGCCGAGGCTCGTTAGGGCTGCTTCCTTCCGGACCTGACCCGGTTGGCGAGTGGCTCGTCCACCACCAACCTCCCGAGGGCCTTATATCAGAAGCCCCATGGGGTTTGGCAAGAGGGCGGCCCGTTTTTTATTTGCCGGTAGACCAGCCGTCCGCTGCAGCGTCACCCGGTCTTCCATCCCATTGTCGGCAAAAGGCGTGAAAACCATTTCACTTTGCGCCCGGTCTGCACCTATGCTGGCCGAAATTGATCGGGAAACTCTGACCCGGTTGCCCCGTACCGCTTTGCCTTGAAGCCTCTGGATCAAAGAGACATGTCCTTTTTCAACCTCAACCCGCGCCTCGAAGGCGACAGCTATTTCGTTGCGGACCTGCCGCTTTGCGCCGTGCGCCTGATGAAGGATGCCACCTATCCCTGGCTGATGCTCATCCCGCGCAAACAGGATATGGTCGAAATCATCGACCTCGACGAGCAGGACCAGCAGCAGCTCATCAAGGAGATTGCCCGCGCCAGCAAGGTGCTGCGCTCCGTGATCAACTGCGAAAAACTCAATGTCGCGGCGCTCGGCAACCAGGTGTCCCAGCTGCATGTGCATGTTATCGCGCGCTTCCGCGACGACGCTGCATGGCCGGGACCGGTCTGGGGTGCGGTGCCCGCACAGCCGTACGAGCCGGAAAAGGCGGACGATCTGATCGAACAGCTGCGGGACGCCTTCGCATCTGAAGACGAATAGCAAGGGCACCCCGGTTCGCCGGGAAGGCCATCTGGACACCCTCCCCCTGGCGTCCTAGGTTACCCCCAGTCTTTGCCGCACCCGATGCATTGCCAGCACATTTCCTTTCAAAAACTCTCCAAGGATCAGAACATGCAAGCCAGCGCCGCCGGTCTCCTGCCGATGGAGATGAGCTTTCTCGGCAACACCCTCGACCGGCAATCGACGCGGCGCGGCGACCAAAGCTATCTCTCCGGACTTTTGAACAAGCCGGACACGCAAGTGGTGCTGTCAACCGACACGACGCTGGTCTTTCCCGCCGCCGAAACGCTAGCAATCGGGCATGGGCTCTCCGCCGCCAAGGCGCTGGGAGCCGACCCGGACGAACTGGTTTTCCTGGGATTGCGGCCCGAAACCGGGCAAGCGCTCTTCGCGGCCACGCTGCCGCAGAGTGATGAGGACCTGGAGACGCAGGCGGATCTGCGGCTGGTCAACCTGAGAACGCTGGCGCTGCAGCACCTTTTCCCGCCGCAGGATCTCGGGCCGCTGGCCCAGGCCCGCGCGCTGGTGCATTGGCACCGGACCCACCGTTTCTGCTCGCGCTGCGGCGAAAAATCCTTCATGGCCGAGGCCGGCTACCGGCGAGACTGCCCTGTCTGCGGCGGTCAGCATTTCCCGCGCACGGATCCTTGCGTGATCATGCTGATCACCGATGGCGAGCGGGCGCTGCTGGGCCGTCCGGCACGGCTGCCGGAAGGCATTTACACGACGCTTGCCGGTTTCATGGAGCCGGGAGAAACCGTGGAACAGGCCGTTCGCCGCGAGACCCTGGAAGAATCAGGCATCCGGGTCGGAGACGTCCGGCTCATCGCCAACCAGCCCTGGCCGTTTCCGGCCAACCTGATGATGGGCTGCACCGGCATGGCGATATCTTCCGAAATCGAGATCGAGGATGACGAACTGGAGGCGTGCAAGTGGTGCGACCGGGAGGAGGTCCGCCAGATGATGGCCGACACGCATCCGGAAGGCCACAGGATCCCGCCGTCGATCTCCATCGCCTATGAACTGATCACCGGTTGGCTGGATAAGCGGATCTAGATCCGCCCAAAATACGAGGATGGAACGGCATGACCTGGTGCGTGTATCTGACCCACCCGGAGGTCGCGATCGACCCCGAGGTACCTGTTCCGGAGTGGGGCCTGTCGGATGTCGGCAGGCAGCGCGCGGCGAAGGCCGCCTTCCTGCCTTTTGCCGGGGACATCCGTGGCGTGATTTCGAGCGCTGAAACCAAGGCGCTGGAAACCGCACAGACCTTTGCCGCACGCCTGAACGTCTCTCAACGGACCCTGCCTTTCCTGCACGAGAACGACCGCAGCGCGACGGGTTTTCTTCCGCCTGAGGAGTTCGAGGAAACCGCCGACGCGTTCTTCGCCGATCCCTACAAGTCCGTCCGTGGCTGGGAGCGGGCAATCGATGCGCAGAACCGGATCGTCACCGGCATCCGAAGCGCCATGCGCCACGTTGCGGAGGCGGACCCCGTCCTCTTTACCGGACATGGCGGCGTCGGCACGCTTTTGATGTGCCACCTGATGGGCGCGCCGATCTCCAGAGCGCACGACCAGACGCGCGGCGGCAGCTGGTTCCGCTTCGAAAAGACCTGGCTGACGGACCAGACGGGCCGCAATTTGAGCTGGACAGAGCTTTAGGCACGCTCCAACTCAGGCTTCCGACGTGTTAGGCTCACGATAGAGAGTCAACTTCCGGAGCCTGTCTTGATCCGCCGAATTGCAACACTTTGCTCAGCCGTCCTTGCCGCTTTCGTCTTTTCCGGATTTCAGCTGCAGGCCGGTCAATACGACGCGCAGTTCAGGCAGTTCCTGAAGACCGAAATCATGCCCGCCGCACGGCAGGCGGGGGTTTCTCAGGCGACGCTCGACCGGGAGCTTGCCGGCCTCACGCCGGACACGTCCCTGCCCGGCCTCGTCGGTCCGGGCGGCAAGGGCGCGCCGCCGAAGGTCAACTTTCAGTCCGAATTCAAGTCGCCCGCCCGCTATTTCCGCGACAGCCAGTTCAACGCGCTGGTACCGCGCGGACGCAGCCTGATGCAGAAGCATGCCGCAGCGCTTCAAAAGATCGAGGCCCGCTATGGCGTTCCCAAGCGCATCATCCTGGCTATCTGGGCCCGGGAGAGCGGCTATGGCGGCGCCAAGATCCCCCATGACGCTCTGCGCGTTGTCGCGACACAGGCCTTCATGGGACAGCGGCCGGACTTCTTCAAAGGCGAGGTGATCGCCGCGCTCAAAATCCTGCAGAACGGTGACATCTCGCGGCAGGCGATGAAAAGCTCCTGGGGCGGAGCAATGGGCCAGCCGCAATTCCTGCCGTCGTCCTACTTGAAATATGCCGTCGATTTCGACGGTGACGGCAAGCGCAACATCTGGACGTCCGAGGTCGACACCATGGCCTCTATCGCGCACTACCTGTCCGAACACGGCTGGGTCAAGGACCGGGACTGGGGTTATGAGGTGATCTTGCCCGACAGCGTATCGTGCACCCGCGAGGGGCCGGACAACCGCCAGAAGATCTCCGCCTTCGCCCGGGAAGGCGTCAGGCGGGTCAGCGGCAAGCCTTTTCCGGATCATGAACTGAACCGGCCGGGCAACATTCTCCTGCCTGCCGGCCGGTATGGCCCGGCTTTCATCGCCACGGAAAACTTCTACGTGATCAAGGACTACAACGAGAGCGACACCTATGCGCTCTTCATCGGCCATCTGGCCGACCGCTACGGCAGCAACAAGGGCTTTGCCGGAGAGTGGAAACCGATGAAGGAAACCACCCGTGGCGCGGTGCGCAATCTGCAGCAGCGCCTTGAAGGCCTCGGCCATGACGTCGGCGGCGCCGACGGGCTGATCGGCTTCAAGACCCGGCGCTCCATCGGCAAGGACCAGGAAAAGAACGGCTTCTTCGCCACCTGTTGGGTGGGATGAGACGGCATTTCCATAAACGCCGCTGTTACTGATCCGGTCGCGTCTCGTCTTCGGTCTTGAGCTGCCGCAGCGCCGCTTCAATCGTTGCCTTGTAGCGCACCTGGGGCGGGCGGACATTGTGCGTGACCAGCATGCGGCGCGTCTGCTCGGATGCACCGGTTATGAAGAAGCGCACCCCGGCGCGATGGGCCTTGCGTACGGTGCCCTCGATGACGCTGGCGGCGGTTGAATCCAGGAAGGGAACCGCCGAACAGTCGAGGATGAAGTTTCGCCTCTGGTCGGCGATCCGATCCAGCACCGAGCCGACGGTGGCGGCGGCACCGAAGAAGAATGCTCCGGAGATCCGGTAGATGACCGTATGAGGATCGCTGGCGCTCTCGGCATGATAGGCATAGCGGTCGCCGTTGGTCCTGTCGGCAACATCGTCGAGCGGTGCCGGGACATGCGCTTCAACGGCAATCGTCTTCGACATCCGGTTGATGAAGAGAACAGCGCCCAGCGCGAAGCCGACGACGATGCCTTCCGTCAGGTCGCGGAAGACGACCAGCAGAAAGGTGACGAGCAGAACAAGCGCGTCGCCGCGCGACGAACGGATGAGGGCGGCGAACGCCTGCTTTTCGACCATGTTCCAGGCAACGACCGCCAGAACGCCGGCAAGAGCGGCCAGCGGAATGTAGCTGGCCAGCGGTGCGGCCACCAGCATGAAGCCAAGCAGGAACAGCGCATGCAACATACCGGCGACCGGGCCGTGTGCACCGGCGCGCACATTGGTTGCCGTGCGCGCGATTGTACCTGTCGCGCAGATGCCTCCGAACAGCGCCGAGACAATATTGGCAACGCCCTGGGCGACAAGCTCGCAATTGGAACGGTGGCGACGCCCGGTCATGCCGTCGGCGACGACGGCCGACAGCAGGGATTCAATCGATCCCAGCAAGGCGAAGGCAATCGCATCAGGCAGGATGGCAAGCATGAGTTCGCCGTCAAACACCGGCAGCGAGGGCAGCGGCAGGCTGCGGGGGATACCGCCGAAGCGGGTGCCGATTGTCTCCACCGGCAGTGCGAACAGCGTCGCGGCAAGGGACGCGGCGACCACCGCGATCAGCATGCCCGGCCAGCCCGGCCGCAGGCGTTTCAAGATCAGGATCGCACCGATCGTGAGCGCGGCCACTGTCACGGCAGCGGCATTGACCGTTGGCGCCGCAGCCGAGAGCACGGCCAGTTTCTCGACGAACTCGCCGGGCTCCGCACCCTCCAGCGTCAGTCCGAACAGTTCCTTGAGCTGGCTGGCGAAAATGATCACGGCAATGCCGGCGGTAAAGCCGACGGTCACCGGATAGGGAATGAACTTGATATAGGTGCCGAGCCGCAGGTAACCGCCGACAAGCATGAAGACGCCGGACATCATGGTAGCCAGCAGCAGACCCTCGATGCCGTGAAGGTGCGCGGTCGCGGCGACCAGCACGATGAAAGCACCCGCCGGTCCGCCGATCTGGAATCGGCTGCCGCCAAGAGCGGAAATCAGGAAACCGCCGATAATGGCGGTGAACAGACCCCGCTCCGGCGAGACGCCGGACGCGATGGCAATTGCCATCGACAGGGGCAAGGCGACAATGGCAACGGTCAGCCCGGCAATCGCGTCGGCGCGGAACTGCGGCCAGTGATAACCTTCCCGGAAAACGGTCACCAGCTTGGGCGTGAAGAGTTCGAGAAATGTCGGCTCGGGAAAACGATCCGTCCCCGGTCCGCCGGCTGTCGACCCGGTTTGCACCTGCCGAGAAGCGTCCATCCTGTCAGTCCAGTCTACTTGAATGCGACGGGACCGCCCCCGCTAGGGTACGGACCCATAAAATTGTACTTCCAGGCATCAACCCGGCAAAGAAGAGTTAGGAAAAGCCTGAAGCGCCATGCTGGTGCATGGGGCAAAGGCTTTGACGCGGCTCTTCGCAGCCGGATTGATGTCCTTCGGATCGTTCAGAAAGCGATTGTCTCCGGCGTTGCAAAATCTTGAAAACCATAAAGGTTTCCTGCGATCTTGCGCCTTGGAACCAAACGTTTTCTGAACGACCTGAAAGCATAATTTTATGAGTCCGTACCCTAAAGCGAGGAATCGCCGTCACTTGGAAAATTTCCGCACATCACTTTGCCGGAGTGCCGGAGGAACCCGGCTGCATCAGCCGGACGCCTCGCCCGCCGCCGGTGCTCGGCTGATTGTCGCCGAGGATTTCGACCCCACAGGCATTGAGCGCATCGATAACCTTCGTCAGTGTCTCAATGACTCCGCGCACATTGCCATCGCTGGCTTCCATGCGCTGGATCGTCGGCACCGAGACACCGGCCTTTTCGGCGAGTGTTTTCTGGTCGATACCGGCAAGGGCGCGGGCGGCGCGCATTTGTGCGGCTGTGATCATGCAAACTTATCCTTTGCCCCTTAGATTAACTATCTGACATATCTAAAGTCATGTTTCAAGCATTAATATTGCAGCTCTAGATACGTAGCCGGTCCTTTGTGATGTGGAAAACCGGCAACGCGCCGCAATACCCCGCCCCCAGCGTGGAGTTCGAGTCTCACGGCGGATCCCGGTTCAAGACCGGGATCGCGTGTTCCGTACGAGTGATGAGATGAGAAAGAGAAAAACCCAAAAGACGGCCGGCACTGGCGGGCGGCGGCGGCCATTGCGGATCAGACGCTGACGATGCCTTCCGGCGCGGCCTCGAGACGGAACGCCGCCGCCATCAGGGCCTTGGTGTAGTCGGTCCGCGGGGCGTCGAAAATCTGTTCCGAGGAACCGGATTCCACCACCTTGCCCTGACGCATGACGACGACCTCGTTGGCGAGCGCCCGCACAACCTTCAGGTCGTGGGAAATGAACAGATAGGCCAGGCCGTGAGCCTTTTGCAGATCGCGCAGGAGGTCGACCACCTGGGCCTGCACGCTCATGTCGAGCGCGGACGTCGGCTCGTCCAGCATGACGAATTTGGGTTCCAGAACCATGGCGCGGGCAATGGAGATCCGCTGGCGCTGGCCGCCGGAAAACTCGTGCGGGTAGCGGTGCCGGGTCGCGGCATCGAGCCCGACCTCCTCCAGCGCCTTTGCCACCCTGCGGTCGCGCTCCTCCGCAGTGATCCCCGGAAAATGCACCTTCAGGCCTTCGCCGACGATTTCGGCCACCGACATGCGCGGGCTCAGCGCGCCATAGGGATCCTGGAAGACGATCTGCATGTCCCGCCGCAGCGGACGCATTTCCTTCCAGGAATGTGTCTGGATGTCCTGCCCCTTGAAGGCGATGCGTCCGGTGGAGGAAATCATCCGCAGGATCGCCAGGCCGAGCGTCGTCTTGCCCGACCCGCTCTCACCGACGATCCCGAGCGTCTGGCCTTCACGGACCGTGACGTCGATGCCATCGACCGCCTTGATGTGATCGACGGTCTTGCGCAGGAAGCCACGTTTGACAGGGAACCAGACCTTCAGATCGTCGGCCTGCACCACGATGGGCTTTTCCGTGTCGGTCGCGGGCGGCTGACCCTTGGGTTCGGCGGCAAGCAGGTGCCTGGTGTAATCGTGCTGCGGGTTGTCGAAGATCTCGGCGACTGGCCCTTGCTCGACAATCTTGCCGTCCGTCATCACGCAGACCCTGTCGGCGAATTTGCGCACGATGCCGAGATCATGGGTGATGAAAAGCATGGCCATGCCGTGCTTGCGCTTCAGATCCTTCAACAGTTCCAGGATCTGCGCCTGCACCGTCACGTCCAGAGCCGTGGTCGGTTCGTCCGCGATCAGAAGATCCGGCTCGTTGGCAAGCGCCATGGCGATCATCACCCGCTGGCGCTGTCCGCCGGAAAGCTGGTGCGGATAGGAGTTCAGCCGCTGCTCCGGGTCGTGGATGCCGACCTGATTGAGCAATTCCAGAACGCGTGTCCTTGCCTGGGCGTCACCCATGCCCCGATGGATCTTGAGGATCTCGGCGATCTGCTTTTCCACCGGATGCAGCGGATTGAGCGAGGTCATCGGCTCCTGAAAGATCATCGACACGTCGTTGCCGCGCACCTTGCGTATCTCGCCGTCATCGGCCTGCAGGAGATCGCGGCCGTTCATGAGTATCCGGCCGGAGGGGTGCGAGGCCGTGGGATAGGGCAGCAGCTTGAGAACCGACAGTGCGGAGACCGACTTGCCGGACCCGCTCTCGCCGACCAGGGCAACGGTCTCCCTCTTGCGGACGTCGAAGGAAATCCTGTCGACGGCAAGGGTTTCCCGGCCGCTCTGGGTAAAGGCGACAGAGAGGTCTTCGACAGACAGGAGCGGCTCGTTGGTCATGGTGTTTTCACTCATACTGCCCGCCTCACAAGAAGCTCTTGCGCGGATCGAAGGCGTCGCGCACAGCCTCGCCGATGAAGATCAGAAGGCTCAGCATCAGCGAGATGACGATGAAGCCGGTGATGCCCAGCCAGGGCGCCTGGATGTTGTTCTTGCCCTGCGCCAGCAACTCCCCAAGCGAGGCGGAGCCGGGCGGCATGCCGAAGCCGAGAAAATCCAGGGCGGTCAGCGTCGAGATGGACCCGTTCAGAATGAACGGCATGAAGGTAAGCGTCGCGACCATGGCATTGGGCAGCAGGTGCCGCCACATGATGACCGGATTGGAGACACCGAGCGCACGGGCCGCCGAAATATACTCGAAATTCCGGCCGCGCAGGAATTCCGCCCGCACCACGCCCACCAGCGCCACCCATGAAAAGGCGAGCAGGATCGTGAACAGGGTCCAGAAACCCGGCACCAGAAACGAGGAAACGATCAAGATCAGATACAGGGTCGGGATCGCGGTCCAGACCTCGATGAACCGCTGGAACAGAAGATCCACCCAGCCGCCGTAGTAGCCCTGCACGGCGCCGGCGGCGATGCCGATGACGGAGGAAGCCAGCGTCAGCGCCAGGCCGAACAGCACCGAGATCCGGAAGCCGTAGACAAGGCGGGCCAGGACGTCCCGGCCCTGGTCATCGGTGCCGAGCCAGTTCCAGTTGCCCATGTTGCAATTGGGGTCCTCCGCGCCGAGCGGATAGCGCGAGCAGCGTTTTTCCTTGTCCATCGTCCATGACGGCGGCGCCGGAGCCGGGATCGGAATGTCGTGGTTCACGGAGCGGTAGGAATAGCGCACCGGCGGCCACAGCATCCAGCCGTTGGCGGCGATCTCTTCCTGGATGAAAGGATCGCGATAGTCGGTCACCGCCAGGAAGCCGCCGAATTTTTCTTCCGGGTAGTCGACGAAGACCGGCGCCAGCAATTCGCCGTTGTAAACCGCGATGATCGGCCGGTCGTTGGTGACGAACTCGGCAAGCATTGCCAGGATGAACAGTACCAGAAAGACCCAGAGCGCCCAGAAGCCACGCCTGTTGGCCTTGAAATTCATCAGCCTGCGCTGATTGATCGGCGAGAGGCGCATTTTCCGCGGCGGCGGCGCTGTCTCTTCGGCCAGCGGATTGAGCACGTCGTAGCCTGCGTTTTCCATATCCTTGGTGAGCCGTGAATCCATCGCTCAGACCTCCCTGCTCTCGAAATCGATGCGCGGATCGATCCAGGTGTAGGTCAGGTCGGAAATCAGGTTCACCAGAAGCCCCATCAGCGAGAAGATGTAGAGTGTTGCAAAGACCACGGCGTAGTCGCGGTTGATGACGGATTCAAAGCTGAGCAGGCCCAGCCCGTCGAGATTGAAGATCGTTTCGATCAGGAGAGATCCCGCGAAGAAGGACGAGATGAAGGCCCCCGGAAATCCGGCGACGACAATCAGCATGGCATTGCGGAAAACATGTCCGTAAAGCACCTGGCGTTCGGTCAGGCCCTTGGCCCGCGCCGTGGTCACATATTGTTTGCGGATTTCGTCGAGGAAGGAGTTCTTCGTCAACAGGGTTGTGGTGGCGAAGGCGGACAGCACCATCGCGGTCAGCGGCAGGGCAAGGTGCCAGAAATAGTCGGCAATACGTTCAGGCCAGGAGAGCTGCTCCCAGTTTTCCGACACGAGGCCGACCAGCGGGAAGAAGTCCCAGAAGGACCCACCGGCAAACAGCACGATCAGCAACACCGCGAACAGGAAGCCCGGAATGGCGTATGCCACAACGATCACGCCGGAGGTCCACACGTCGAAGCGGGAGCCGTCCGTCACTGCCTTGCGGATGCCGAGCGGGATGGAGACCAGATAGGAGATCAGGGTCATCCAGAGCCCCAGAGAGATCGAGACGGGCAGCTTCTCGGCGATCAGATCCAGAATGCGAATGTCGCGGAAGTAGCTTTCGCCGAAATCGAACCTTGCATAGTTCCAGAGCATGTTCAGGAAGCGTTCAAACGGCGGTTTGTCGAAGCCGAACTGGACTTCGAGTTCCTTGATGAACTCCGGATCGAGCCCCCGCGCACCGCGGTACTTGGAGGTGACGCTGTCCGCTCCACCGCCACTGCCGCCCGAGGCGTCGTTGCCGGTGCCCATCATGTCGCTGCTGCCGCCGCTTATGCGCGCCGTTGCCGAGACATCGGTGCCGGAAAGCTGGGCGATGACCCGCTCGACCGGCCCACCGGGTGCGAACTGAATGATGAAGAAGTTGATGGCCATGATCCCGACCAGCGTCGGTATCATCAGCAGCAAACGGCGAAGGATATAAGCGCCCATGGAAACTGTGCAGTCCCTTTTTCAACCGGCCTTCTGACGCGGGCCCGAGGTGTCACTTTTCAAGCTTAACCGGCTTTGCCGAGTTTTGCGGCCTTTTCCTTGTCTATCCACCAGAGTTCCTCGATGGGGAAAAGATATCGCGGTGTCTTTTCCGGATAGCCGTAGACATCCCACATGGCGACAGTGTGGATGTTCTTGTACCACTGCGGGATCCAGTAATATCCGGAGCGTAAAACCCGGTCCAGGGCCCGCGCGGCGGTGTCCATCTCCTCGCGGCTCCGCGACGCGATGACCTTGTCCATCATGGCGTCGACCACGGGGTCGGCAACGCCGGCAATGTTGTGAGAGCCCGGTATTTCTGCCGCCCGCGACCCCCAAAGTTCGCGCACATCATCGGAAAGCGTCGCCGAGGACGAGACCCTTTGACTGGCGACGTCGAAATCGAAGTCGTTGAGGCGTGACTGGTACTGAGCCGGATCGACGACGCGCAGGCTGGCCTTGATGCCCAGCCTTTGCATGTTCTTGATCATCGGGTTGGTGATCCGCTCGAAGGCGGTGGTGTTGTTCAGGAACTCGATTTCCAGCGGTTTTCCGTCCGGACCGACAAGTTCCGTGCCATCGCGCTGGTAGCCAGCCTCGCTCAGCAGATCGCTCGCCCTGCGCAACAGGGACCGGTCGTTCCCGGAACCGTCGCTCACCGGCGGGACGACCGCTTCGCCGAATACCGCTTCAGGGAGCTGATCGCGGAAAGGTTCGAGAAGGGCGAGTTCTTCGGCTGACGGTAGCCCCTCGGCCTTCATGTCGGAATTCTCGAAATACGACACGGTCCGGTCGTAAAGTCCGTAAAAGAGGTTCTTGTTGGACCATTCGAAATCGAAGGCGTAGCCAAGCGCCTGGCGAACCCTCGGGTCCCTGAATTTTTCGCGGCGCGTGTTGAAGTACCAGCCCTGCGCTCCCGAGGGCCGTCCGTCGGGAAATTCTCTCCGGACGACCTCGCCGTTTTCAATCGCCGGGAAATTATACTCCGTCGCCCAGTTCTTGGAGGTGAACTCTTCGCGATAGAGGAGATTACCCTTCTTGAAGGCCTCGAATGCGACCTGCCGTTCGCGAAAGAACTCAAGCCGGATGGCCGCGAAATTACACTGGCCCGCCATCACCGGCAGGTCCCGGCCCCAGTAGTTTTCAACCCGGTGATACTCGACATATCGGCCGACCGCATGCTTGCCGACCTTGTAGGGGCCCGAGGACAGCGGCGGTGTCAGGGTGGACTGCTTAAAGTCGTAAGCGGTGTAATAGCGCTTGGAAAAGATCGGATAGTCGGTGGCGATGACCAGCGCCAGCTGCAGCGCCTGGGTGCCGTCGAAATGCAGGGCGACCCGGTTCTCGCTCAGGACCTCGGCATCCTTCAGGGCTGCCAGAGGCTGGCTCAGAAGCGGATGCCCGTCCGCCTTCAGCAACAGGATGGAGAAGGCGACATCTTCCGCCGTCAGCTTTGAACCGTCATGGAACTTCGCCTCCGGACGCAGATTGAAGAAATAGCGATTTCCGTCTTCCGAGACCTCGACCGTTTCCGCCACCAGACCGTAGACCGCATCCGGTTCGTCCTGGGCGCGGACCATGAGCGTGTCGAAACACAGTTCCATGCGCGGCGGCGCATCTCCCTTCAGGATGAAGGAATTGAAGGTGTTGTAGGTCTGCGGGTTCTGGTTGAAGTACCAGTAGGGGGCGGTAAAGGAGAATGTTCCCCCCTTCGGGGCATTCGGATTGACGTAGTCGAAATGGGTGAAACCGGGCCCGTATTTGAGATCCCCGAAAACGGACAGGCCATGCTGGGGTCCTTTCCCGGCCGCACTCGGCGCGGCAGCACCGGGGCCCGCTGACCACGGCCCCAGCCCTGCCACCGCGACAGCGCCGGTCAGTTGCAGCAGCCGCCGGCGCGACGGGGAGGAGAACCCGATCATCTTTCCGCTCCCGTCTTTTCCGCCAGCTCCGCGTCGTACCACCAGATGGCCGGGAAGCCGGTGCTGTATTCGGGCATCCGGTCGGGATGGCCGAAGCGGTTCCAGCGGGCTGTCCTGGTTTCGTCGGAATAGAATTGCGGCACCACGTAGTGGTTCCACAGAAGCACCCGGTCGAGCGCATGGGTCGCGGCCACAAGCGTTTCGCGGTCCTGCGCGAAGATCACCTTGTCGATCAGGTGGTCAATCGCCGGGTTCTTGATGCCGCTGTAGTTTGCCGAACTCGGATTGTCCGCCGATTCAGAACCCCAGTATTCGCGCTGCTCGTTGCCCGGAGACAGGGACTGACCGATTGCCAGCACGACGGTGTCGAAGTCCCTGCTGCGCACCCGGTTGACGAACTGGGAGACATCCACCAGACGCAGGACAGGGTTGATGCCGATACTTTCCAGGTTCTTTGCATAGGGGAGCAACGTCCGTTCGCTGGCCTTGTCCCGGTAAAGGAACTCCACGCTCAACTGCTCGCCGGTCGCCGGATCGATCATCTTCCTGTCCTTGAGCTCGAACCCGGCTCCGCGGAGCAGATTCACGGCTTCGCGAAGATTGGCGCGCACATTCTGCGGGTTTCCGCCGACAGGATTGGTGTATTCCTCGGTGAACACCTCGGGCGGTACCTGATCGCGGACTTCCTCGAGTATTTCCAGTTCCTTGCCTTGCGGCAGACCGGAGGAGGCAAGCTCGGTTCCCGCAAAATAGGAATTGACCCGCTTCAGCAGGTTTGCCGAGACGATCTCGTTGGTCGTTTCGAAATCATAGGCGTAGTTGAGCGCCCTGCGGACATCCGGATTCTGGAATTTTTCCCGGCGCAGGTTCAAGAAGAAGCCCTGCATGACGCCGGTGGACTTGTCCTGAAAAATCTCCTTCACGACCCGACCGTCCCTGACAGCCGGAAAATCATATCGTTTGGCCCATTGGCTGGAACTGCGCTCGACGTGAAAGTCGTATTGGTCACCCTTGAACGCCTCGAACTGGACGGAATCGTCAAGGAAGGCGATGTAGCGGATCTCGTCGAAATTGTTGGTACCAACCCGGAACGGCAGATCCTTGCCCCAATAGTCCTCAACACGTTCGTAGATCACCTGACGGCTGGGCGAGAAGTCCTTGATCCGGTAAGGGCCCGACCCGAGCGGCGGCTCCAGGGTTGCGCGGGAAATGTCACGCGGCTCACCCTCGGCGTTTTTGCCTTCCCACCAGTGCTTCGGCAAAATGGTAAGCTGGCCCATGATTTTCGGCAGCTCGCGGTTGCCCACGGAATCGAAGGTAAACCGGACGACGTTGTCCGCGACGATCTCGGTCGATGTGACGTTCTGATAGTAGAATTTCCGGCGGGGATCGAGTTCGATCGCCTTTTCGAACGACCAGACGACGTCTTCGGCGGTTACCGGCTCGCCGTCGTGCCATCTTGCGTTCGGGTCGATCCTGTATTCGACCCAGGAATAGTCGTCGGGAAACCGGACGGCGTTCGCAAGGACGGCATATTGCGCGCTGATGTCGTCTTCATCCAGCGACGGTTCCATGAGGCTTTCATACACCTCCAGAATACCGGGCGCGATATTGCCCTTCTGGGCAAGGATATTGAACGTATCGAAGCTGCTGCTGCTCGCCAGCCTGACGACACCGCCTTTCGGCGCGTCCGGATTGACGTAATCAAAATGGGGAACATCCGGACCGTATTTGGGTGTTCCGTTGAGCGCGGATGCATGGTGCCACTCGGGCTCATCGGCAAATGCCGTCCCGCTTGCAAGGCTCCCGATCGTCACGCCGGCCAATGCGAGGCCTGTGACGGACATCGCCCCTGCAAGCGCGATCCGCGCCGCAGCCATCTTCAAAACGCGCCATGTGACCATCATCAGCTTCTGTATCCCTCTCCGTTCCTCAGCCCGGATGAATTGGGCTGTCACGGACCAGTTTAGGGACCAGCCGGCCAAACGTCACCTGCCGGATGGCTAAATGACAGAAATTTAACCTGTCTGGGGCACGCCCTTTTCGGACGGGGCTTCCTTGTTCTGCTTGGATTTCGCCTTTTGGGCATACATGCGACCGTCGGCCACCTTGAGCAGATCATCGACCGAAGCAGCATCCCCTGGGTAGCTCGCACTGCCGATACTGGCTTTGACGTCGATCTTGATGCTTGCGAAGGTGAAGGCCTGTTCGACACGTTCCGACAGACGGTTCAGGAAGGCATCCTTTTCCTGGAAACGCATATTGCCGGGCGTCAGGACAATGAACTCGTCGCCGCCGACGCGGGCGACCGTGTCGCTCTGGCGTGTCTGATGCTGCAGCCGCTGGCCGATTTCGATCAGCAACTGGTCTCCGACCGAATGGCCGTAATTGTCATTGACCGGTTTGAAGGCATCCAGATCCACGTAAAAGATCTCAAATCCGGATCCCGAGCGCTCGCACATGGTGGCAAGCTGGTACATGCGCTCTTCCAGGAGGCGCCGGTTCGCCAGCCCTGTCAGGGGATCGTGCAGCGCCATCGAGCGCACCTTGTAGACCTCGTTGATCAGAAGAAAGGCCATGGTGCCGAAAACAAGGGAGATAAGGCTGCCGATCAGCTGGGTCATCCAGACTTCGTCGCCGTAACTCAACCAGCCACCCTGCGGGTAGCCCAGCAATTGCCAGTTCAAGCCACCGGGAAGGTGAAGAGGAAGCGAGACGAAGTCGGCTTCCAGAACGGAGGGGCTGCCGAATATGACGCTGTTTGCGGTGCTGGCCGCATTCTTGTTGACCACGGCGGTGTTGATACCGTTCAGGACATCCTTCATGCCTGCGGCCGCCATCATGCCCGCTTCGTCGAGAATCAGCGTCGCAACGCCCCAGTAGGAGCGGTCGCTCACGGGCTGGCCGGGGAAAGCGGGCGGGAACACCGGGATCCTTATTACCAGGGCACGCCCTCCCTGAACGAGTTCAAGCGGACCGGCGATCACCACTTCACGGCTAATCATCGCATCGCGTATCGCCGGCCACTGCGCGCTGTTCATCCGGTAGTTCAGGCCGATAGCCGACTGGTTGGGCCCGAGGGGGAAGACGGCCCGCAGGACATTGTTGGGAGCAAGCCCGATGGACCGTATGGAGGAATTTTCCTCGATCAGATCGCTGGCGATCTCCCGATAGTGTTCCATCTCGAACGGCTGATCGGCGAATTGGGTCACATAGGCCCGGATGCCGAAACCATGGGCCACGGTCCGACTGATCTCACCCTCAAGGCGCGCGCGCGCTTCGGACAGGTCGGCGACCGCATCTTTCTTGTGCTGAGCGACAAGTTCGCTTCGCACGAGTTGTCCGACATGCGCGGTGACCGCGATTCCAGCGAGGAAACACACAATCGCGACGATGAACGCGGTAAATGCCCCACTCGAACTGAAAAATATATTTCGTGCCAGATTAAAATCCATACGGCTCTTGCCTAATCCCAACCCGCCCTGACAATACACTACGTAACGGAAGATGTGTTAATTTTTCCTACAATTTAAATAAAAAAGCCGGATGACTAATCCGGCTTTTCCGATATTCATTGAAACTACGTGTTCGTTGCTGAGAACTACTCGGATGGCACCGGCACGGGTGAGTCTGACTGCTCATTGAGATAGGCGATCATATCCGCGCGATCTTCAGGTTTACGCAGACCCGCAAATCCCATCGACGTTCCGGGGACATGCTTTTTCGGGGCGAGCAGGAAATGATCGAGTTCTTCGAAAGACCATTCCGGATGCTCTTCAGCGTAGGCGACCATCGCGGACGAATAGCTGAAGCCTTCGTGGCTGGCAGGCTTGCGGCCGACAACCGCCCACAGAGCCGGACCGACCTTGTTGGCGCCGCCTTGCGTGAAGTCGTGGCAGGCCGCGCATTTCTTTGCGACTTTCGCACCGTCTTCAGCCGAAGCTTCCACAAGGCGTTCGGAAATCGGCACGACTTCCGGAACCGCTTCCACTTCCGAGGTCGCATCTTCCGCAGAGGCAACGACGATCTCATAGCCGGGTTTCCCCGGAATCGTCGGATGGAAAATGATGTCGGAGACAATGCCGACGCCCATAGTCAGGATAAGAACCATCAGAACCGCACCTGCGGCCTTGTTCAGCGTGAAGGAATCCATTCTCTCCGGCTCCAAGCTCATACGCGTCCGAGCCCGCAGCATGAGGCTGCGGACCCTATCAGCTTTTTAAAATTTGCCGGAACCTACAAATTTTTTGACCTTGCTGTCCATAGCTTTAAAAGGACATCTGATATGACAAACGGACGCGGCAGGCATTTTTAACAATCCCGCCGAAGCGTCCGGCCCCATGGAGACTGTTTTGAGCGCTGCACTCGTCATCATTCCGGCCCGCCTCGCGGCAACCCGTCTTCCACGCAAGCCACTCGCCGATATTTGCGGAAAACCCATGATCGTCAGGGTACTTGAGCAGGCGCAGAACGCGGATATCGGCCCGGTTGCCGTTGCTTGCGACGACAAGGATATCGCCGAGGCCGTTCACGATCACGGCGGCAAAGCCATCATGACCAGGGCCGACCATCCCTCCGGCTCGGACCGCATCCAGGAGGCGGTCAACCTTGTGGATCCGGACGGCCGGCATGATGTCATCCTGAATGTGCAGGGCGACGTGCCGCTGATTGCGCCGGAGGCGATTCGCGCGGCTTTCGCTCCCCTGAGCATCCCTGACGTGGCAATCGGCACGATCATGACGGAAATTACGGAGCCGCGATTCCGGGACGATCCGAGTTTCGTCAAGGCCGTCACGACGCCGAATGGCCACGGTCATCACCGTGCGCTCTATTTTACCCGCGCGACCGCGCCAAGCGGAGACGGTCCTCTCTATCAGCATGTCGGCATCTACGCATACCGCCGCGCCGCGCTGGCCGATTTCGTCAAGCTGCCTCCCTCTCCGCTGGAGAAGCGCGAGAAGCTGGAGCAGCTGCGCGCGCTGGAGGCAGGCATGCGGATCGACGTATCGATCATCGACAGCGCGCCCATGGATGTGAACACCCCGGAGGATCTGGAGCGCGCCCGAGAGGTGTATCAGGCCTCCTAGAAAGCCCGCTTTCGCAGACATCGTGCGGCGGAAACGCAGAAGAACTTCAAAGTGTCAGGGCATCCTGCCCAGAGGCGGAAAGAACCATGAACGACAGAAAAAAAATAGTTTTCCAGGGAGAAACCGGTGCCAATTCGCATATGGCATGCCGGAGTGTCTATCCCGACTATGAAGCCATTCCGTGTCCGACATTCGAGGATTGCTTTTCGGCCATGGCGGACGGCACGGCCGACCTTGCCATGATCCCGATCGAAAACTCGGTGGCCGGGCGCGTCGCCGACATCCACCATCTGCTGCCAAAATCCGACCTGCATATCATCGGCGAATATTTCATGCCGATCCGCTTCCAGCTCATGGCGCCCAGAGGCGCGAAGCTGGAAGGTCTCAAGAAGGTGCAAAGCCACATTCACGCGCTCGGCCAGTGCCGCAATGTCATTCGGGAGTTCGGCCTCACTGCCGTTGTCGGCGGCGACACGGCAGGGTCCGCCCGCCAGATCGCGGAACTCGACGATCCGAGCGTCGGCGCCCTCGCGCCTGAAATGGCAGCCGAGATCTACGGGCTCGATATTCTGCGCCGCGATGTCGAGGACGCCGCCCACAACACGACGCGCTTCGTCATCCTTTCGCGTGACAAGATGGAAGCGGCGTATAACGGCCAACCGGTCATCACGACGTTCATCTTCCGGGTCCGCAACGTACCGGCCGCTCTCTACAAGGCGCTCGGCGGCTTTGCCACCAACGGTGTCAACATGACGAAGCTGGAATCCTATCAGCTCGAGGGCCAGTTCTTCGCCTCCATGTTCTACGCGGATGTGGAAGGCCACCCCGAGGACCCTTCAGTCGCGTTGGCGCTTGAGGAACTCGCCTTTTTCTGCGCGGAGCTGAACATGCTCGGCGTCTACCGTGCCAGCCCCTTCCGGGACAAGATCAAGGAACCGGAAGCCAACCGCGCCCTGAGGCCCAACCCCCATTCCTGAAGCCGCACATGACGGCACCACCAGAGGACCTTATGACCGAAACCAGATTTGACGCCTTGTGTATCGGCAATGCCATTTGCGACGTCTTTGCGCATGTCGAGGAAGACTTCCTGCTTCAGGAGAGCCTCATCAAGGGTTCCATGCGGCTGATCGATACGGAAGAAGCCGTACGTCTGTTCGACAAGATGGGCCAGACAGTCCGCGTGTCGGGCGGCAGCGCCGGCAATACGGCAGCCGGAATCGCGTCGCTCGGCGGCAGACCCGCCTATTTCGGCAAGGTCGCCGAAGACGAACTGGGTGACAGCTACTCGCACGACATGAACGGCACCGGCGTCTACTTCAACACGCCGCGCCTGCGCGACAGCAAGCCGACCGCACGGTCGATGATCCTGATCACGCCGGATGGCGAGCGGACGATGAACACCTATCTCGGCGCCTGCACCGAGTTCTCCCCGTCCGACGTCGACGAGACGGTGGTCGCGGCTTCCGCCGTCACCTATATGGAAGGCTATCTATGGGATCCTGAAGAGGCCAAGAAAGCCTTCCTGAAGGCCGCCGAAGTCGCGCATGCGCATGGACGCAAGGTGGCTCTCACCCTGTCGGATTCCTTCTGTGTCGACCGGTACCGCAGCGAGTTCCAGTCACTGTTGTCCGACGGAGTGGTCGATCTTCTGTTTGCCAACGAGCACGAGCTGAAGGCGCTCTACGAAACGTCCGATCTCGGCTCGGCAATCTCCGGCGCCCAGGACACCGGCGCCCTGACCGCGCTCACGCTCGGCGCGGAAGGCGCAATGGTCATCACCAAAGACGAGACGCTGAAGGTCAGCGCCCAGTCGGTGGAAAATGTGGTGGATCTGACCGGTGCGGGCGATCTGTTTGCGGCCGGTTTCCTGTTTGGTCTTGCCCGCGAATACAAGCTCTCAGACGCCGCAGAACTGGGCTGCATATGCGCCGCAAGCGTGATCAGTCACGTTGGTGCCCGCCCGGAATGGCCGCTGAAAACGACCGCCGCGCAGAGCGGTTTCGAGGTCTGACGACACCAGGAAAGGGGCGTAACCGCCCCTTTCAGACTGCTGACAAACTCTCAGCGCCTCATCCCGGACGGTCTGCAGCGATAGCTGCATGGCCAGATCCGGGATCCAGACATATTTCGCGCCACAGGCGCGTCTTGCTTCATGATTTCAAAGGCTTGACAGGTTGAGTGCTCGCTTGCGCTCGCGCTGACATGCTGGTTTCCGGATCAGCGTGCAGCGACGCTGCACTTGTCCGGAAAGACGTCATGAAGGTTTGTCATCGGTCTCAAAGGGGCGAAACCGCCCCTTTTTCTTTTCGCTGACAGCATGTCTTTTCAGGTAGCTCAGTCCGCCAGGTCCTGAACACTCAGGACTTTGCCGCTCTCGTCGAGCCGGTAGATGATCGGCGTTCCGGTGCCGAGTTCCCGCTTCAGGATTTCTTCCGGGCTGAGATCTTCCAGTTCCATGATGAGTGCGCGCAGGGAATTGCCGTGCGCGGCCACGATCGTGCGCTTTCCGGAAAGTACCTTCGGCAGGATTTCCGACTTGTAATACGGCAGAACGCGTTCGGCGGTCATCTTCAGGCTTTCTCCGCCGGGGGGCGGGACGTCAAAAGAGCGGCGCCAGATGTGAACCTGTTCCTCACCGAACTGCTCGCGGGCCTCGTCCTTGTTCATGCCAGTCAGGTCACCGTAGTCGCGCTCGTTGAGGGCCTGATCCTTGAGGGTTTCAAGACCGGTCTGGCCAAGTTCCTCAAGGATGATATCCAGGGTTTTCTGCGCGCGGGACAGAACGGAGGTGAATGCCAGATCAAATGTCAGCTTCAGATCCCGAAGCTCCTGACCTGCCTTGTGGGCTTCCGCGATACCTTGTTCCGTCAGGCCGGGATCCTTCCAGCCGGTGAACAGGTTCTTCAAATTCCATTCGCTTTGTCCGTGACGGACGAGCACAAGAAGGCGATCCATGCCAATCTCCCTAAACCAGATCTGCCTGCCTTCATATTTCCGGATGAAAGCAGAAAGGTAATTGTCCTAATGTGTTGGCGCATTCCTGCCGCGTTGGTCTCGACGCAGAATGCTGCAACAGTTCTTCAAGTTCAATTCTCAAGACCGAGTACATCGGCCATCGAATAAAATCCCGGCTTCTGGTCAAATCCCCAGAGGGCCGCCTTGACGGCGCCGCGCGCGAAGAGTTGCCGGTCTTCCGCGCGGTGGGTCAGTTCGATACGTTCGCCTTCACCGGCAAATATCACCGAATGCTCGCCGATCACGGATCCACCGCGCAGGGTGGCAAAACCGATGTCGCCGGTTTTGCGCGGGTCCATGATGCCATCGCGTGAGCGCACGGAATGCGTCTGCATGTCGATGCCTCTTCCGTCCGCAGCGGACTGACCGAGCAGCAGCGCAGTTCCCGATGGCGCATCGACCTTGTGCTTGTGATGCATTTCAAGAACTTCGATGTCGAAATCGGCATCGAGAGCGGCGGCAGCCTTGCGGACGAGATTTGCAAGTAGATTGACCCCGAGGCTCATGTTGCCGGACTTGATGATCCTGGCATGACGCGCCGCCGCATGCAGCGGCTCGTCCTCGCCCTCGGCCCAGCCGGTGGTGCCGATCACATGGACGATACGCGCCTGGGCCGCCAGCTCGGCAAACCACAGGCTTGCCGCAGGAGCCGTGAAATCCAGAACACCGTCAGCCTTTGCAAAGGCGGTCAGGGGATCGTCGGTCACAGGAACCCCCAGCGCGCCGACGCCGGCCAGGTCTCCGACATCCTGACCAAGGACCTCGGCACCTTCCCTTTCGACAGCCGCGACGATTTCAGTGCCCGTGTTTTCAGTTGCAGCGCGCGTCAAGGCGCGGCCCATCCTGCCCCCAGCTCCAACGACGACCAAGCGAATCTGCCGCATCCCGTTCCTCTCATTCAGTTATCGAAGGGGGTATATCAGGTTCACGAAGAGAGGAAAACGCCTGATCGCAAGCCCACAGCAACACTTGTCAGGTGCGTTTATTGTAAAATATATCGATAGAATCATGAATTTTTCTAATGTATAATATCAGTTGAATTACCAATATCACTCAGCTGATTTCTATTTATCCTACACTGCACATAAACTATACAATCATATGCTGAAAAATCAGACGGCCAATTCATATATTTGGAATTCTCAATCAAAATTTCATGTTACTCTCTTTAAAATGCACGCAATGCATACAAAAAAACCTTTTTTGAGAAATCTCTGGCTCAACCAACTCTCGGCCTCAACGGGAGAAGCGTGTTCTCGAAAGGCTGCGGCACCGCACGTGTCACTCGCTGTTTCTTCAGGGACGGGTCCCACTGAAACGCATGGAGCGCCGCGTTGAAAGAAGGCTTTTCCATTCCCTTCAACCGGCTTGTCATGGCTCTGTTCACCTTCGGGTTGATCGGAACGGCGATTGCCCTGTTCTGGATCACCTATCTGGGCAGCCTTTCGATCGCCGAACATGAAATCGCCCGCAGCGCCAGATCCACGGCCACGCTCTCCGGGCTGGTTTTTACGCAGCATCTGGAAAAGCTGGAAGGTCATATCCGCGCGGTCGCCGCCAGTCCCGAAATACGTGATGCGCTTGAAGCGGATGACAGGGCCACCGCCAAGAAGGTCATCGAGCGGGAGACAGAGGGAATGACCAGCGCGGTTCTGGACATCCTGCTGATCGACCGTCCGGACGAGGAAAGCTGGATCAACGGCAGCCTTGGCCTCATCGACCTGAGCCACCAGTTACCGCCCGCCATCCGCTCCGCCATGCCTCCCGATATCTGGGTGACCTACACGGATCACGAGTCGGACCAGGAAATTGTAACCGCCGCCCTGTCGATCCTGGTTCTGGATCCGGAATCCGGCGAGGCGATTGCAAGGATCTTCGGTGGAACGACCGTCACCGATTCCTTCACCCTGCCGGGAGAACTGGCGAAAACGCTTCGTGCGCAGGATCTGGCCTTTTATTACAAGGACACCCTGATTGCAGGCATCGGCGACCTGACGACCGAGGTTCTGCCGGACGGTCTCATCACCGACAACGACGAGGTGGGTCACCATCTGCGCGACGACAATCTCTATGTCTATACCCCGCTCATGAGAAGCATGGACGGACATCAGCTCTCAACCGTGACCAAACAGCCGATCGACACGCTGCAGAAGGTCAAGGAAACCTACACCCGGATGTTCATGCCGTTCCTGATCTATACGGCAGTCCTTGCGATCGGAGCCGCCCTGCTCGTGAACCGGATCACCAGTGCGGGGCTCGGGCGTCTTGTCAGCTACGCGATGAGCCTGCGGCAGTCGCAACAGGTCACGCCGCCAAAGCCCGGGCTTATTTCCGAGTTCAACAAGCTGGCCCGGATGTTCCAGGCAGCCTTTGAATCCATGCGCGTCCGCGATGCCCAGTTCAAGGACATGATCGACGGGTCATTGCACGGGGTTCTGGTGCATGCCGACAACCGCATTCTTTATGTGAACGACGCCCTGCTGAAGATGCTCGGCTACGACCCTGGCTCTCCCGAGCAGCTCGTCGGCGCACCATCGCCGGCGATCTACGCGCCGGAGGAACACGGCCGCCTGAGCAGCTATTACACTGCGAATGAAAACAACGACACGCCCAGAGCGCATGAGATCAAGGGTATACGCAAGGACCGGCAGACTGTCTGGCTGGAGCAGCATGTCCGCATCACCGACTGGAACGGGGCACCCGCCTATTACGCCACGATCACCGATATCAGCGAACGCAAACGCCAGGAGCAACTCGCAACCAGGAATGCCAATTTCGATATCCTGACCGGTCTCCCGAACCGCCGTCTGCTGATAGACCGCCTGCGACAGACCCTGCAGCGCAACAAGCAGCTCGGTGAGCTGACGGCGCTGATGATCCTCGATCTCGACCGGTTCAAGACCGTCAACGAGACCTACGGAGCGAACGCCGGAGACCACGTGATCAGGACCGTGGCAACGCGTTTGACCGAAGTTCTCGGCCCGGATCAAACCGTTGCCCGCATGGGCGGCGACGAGTTCGCGATCCTTTTGACCGACCCGGAAGACCGCTGGCAGATCGAGCAGACCGTTCGCGATATCCTGAGCGAGGTCGAAAAGCCGATCGTGCTGGAAAATGACACCCGCGTCGTCCTGTCCGGCAGCCTGGGGATCACGCTGTCGCCCAACGACGGCCTGGAGGACGAAGCCCTGCTCCAGCAGGCGGACACCAGCATGTACCAGGCGAAATCGGAGAGCGGGGCCAGCTACAGGTTCTACGCCAGCCGTATGAACGAGCAGACCGCGCGCACCGGCCAGATCGAGATCTCCTTGCGGGCGGCCATCGAAGAGGGAAACCTGCATCTGAATTTCCAGCCCATCATGGATTTCCCTAAGGGCAGGATCGTCTCCTGCGAGGTACTGGCCAGATGGTCGGACCCGGAACTGGGGGACGTTCATCCTGTCGAGTTCATCAAGATCGCGGAGGAAAGCGGGCTGATCGTTCCGCTGGGCGAATGGGTGTTGCGCGAAACCTGCGCCTTCTTCCAGTCCTGCAACCGGAACGGACTGCAGCTCGACAGCATCAGCGCCAATATTTCGCCGCGGCAATGCCGCGAAACAGGGTTCGTCAGCCAGCTTCAGACCATCCTCACCGAAACCGGAACGGAGCCGTCACGCCTTCAGCTCGAAATCACAGAAAGCATCAAGTTCGAGGACCAGCGCGTCAATCCCGTCGACATCCTGGAGGCGATCAGCTCACTGGGCGTCAGAATCTCCCTCGACGATTTCGGTACAGGCTATTCCTCGCTCAGCTACCTGAAACGCCTGCCGGTCGACACACTCAAGATCGACCGGACCTTCATCAAGGACATTGAACGGGACAAGGATGGACAGGCACTCGTCGAGGCGATGGTCGCAATGGCGCGGTCGCTCGGCATTTCGGTCATCTGCGAAGGGGCTGAAACACAAGAGCAGTGCAGCCTGGTTTCATCCTTCGGCTGCACCCTCATTCAAGGCTTCGGCATTGCCAGGCCGATGTCGGCGGAGGACTTCCGCGACTATCTCGGCCGCATAAACGGTCGGAACGAGGCCGCGGTGAAAACCGGTTGAACACGACCACCTGCAAGTGATGGAAAGCTGTTCGACCTGAGCGTGTTTTCAAAAGCGTCAAAACAAAAAAAACGGGGGCCATGAAGGCCCCCGTTTCGATTCCAGCTTCAGAATGAAGCGGCTTATTCGCCGTCGTCCTTCGGAATTTCCTTGCCGGTTTCCTGATCGACAACCTTCATGGACAGGCGGACCTTGCCGCGCTCGTCGAAGCCCATGAGCTTGACCCAGACCTTGTCGCCTTCCTTGATCACATCGGTGACCTTGGCGACCTTGTGGGGAGCAAGCTGGGAAATGTGGACCAGACCGTCCTTGGCACCGAAGAAGTTCACGAATGCGCCGAAATCAACGCATTTCACAACGGTGCCTTCGTAGATCACACCGACTTCCGGTTCAGCGGCAATGGAGTTGATCCAGTTGATCGCTGCCTTGATCGCCTTGCCGTCGGAGGACGCGATCTTGACGGTGCCATCGTCTTCGATGTTGACCTTGGCGCCGGTCTTCTCGACGATTTCCCGGATGACCTTGCCGCCGGAACCGATGACTTCACGGATCTTGTCGACCGGGATCTTCATCACTTCGATGCGCGGTGCATGCTCACCGAGCTCGGCACGGGCTTCGGTGATCTCGTTCGACATTTCTCTGAGAATGTGAACGCGGCCGTCTTTCGCCTGACCCAGAGCGACCTTCATGATCTCTTCGGTAATACCGTCGATCTTGATGTCCATCTGCAGGGAGGTGATGCCGTTTTCGGTTCCCGCTACCTTGAAGTCCATGTCACCAAGGTGATCCTCGTCGCCGAGAATGTCGGACAGAACGGCAAAGCGCTCGCCTTCCTTGATCAGACCCATGGCGATACCGGCTACCGGTGCCTTCAGCGGAACGCCCGCATCCATCAGTGCCAGAGAGGTTCCGCAAACAGTCGCCATGGAGGACGAGCCGTTGGATTCGGTAACTTCGGACACGACGCGGACGGTGTAGGGGAAGTCGTGGTGCGGCGGCATCATCGGGTTGATGGCGCGCCATGCCAGCTTGCCATGGCCGATCTCGCGGCGTCCCGGGGAACCCATGCGGCCGGTCTCGCCGACGGAATAGGGCGGGAAGTTGTAATGCAGCATGAAGTGCGCCTTGATGGTGCCTTCAAGAAGATCAACGAACTGCTCGTCTTCGCCGGTGCCGAGGGTGGCGACCGCCAGTGCCTGGGTTTCACCACGGGTAAACAGGGCGGAGCCGTGCGCACGGGGCAGAATGCCGACCTCGGAGGAAATCGCGCGGACGGTAGACAGATCGCGTCCGTCGATACGGGTGCCCGTGTCGAGGATGGCGCCACGGACGATTTCCGCTTCCAATTTCTTGAACTGATCGCCGAGCACGGTGGCTTCCACCGCTTCGCCTTCGGCAGCGTTGGTGATCAGTGCCTCGACAACCTTTGCCTTTGCGGCATCGACTGCGTTCTTGCGCTCGGTCTTGGAGGTGATCTTGTAGGCGGCGGTCAGATCGTCCGCTGCCATGGACTTGATCTTTTCAAACAGGTCCGAGTGATCCGGAAGAACCAGATCGCGCGGTTCCTTGGCAGCCGTTTCAGCGAGCTTGATGATCGCGTCGATAACCTGCTGGAAGCCCTTGTGACCGAACATGACGGCACCAAGCATGATGTCTTCGTCAAGTTCCTTGGCTTCGGATTCCACCATCAGAACCGCATCGCCGGTTCCGGCGACAATCAGGTCCAGAGCCGATTCCGGCATGTCGTCGACCAGCGGGTTCAGCACATATTCGCCGTCGATGTAGCCGACGCGCGCGCCGCCGATCGGTCCCATGAAAGGAACGCCGGAGAGCGTGAGAGCCGCGGAAGAAGCGACCAGCGCCAGCATGTCCGGTGCGTTCTCAAGGTCGTGGGAGAGCACGGTGATGACGATCTGGGTGTCGTTCTTGTAGCCCTTGGCGAACAGCGGGCGGATCGGACGGTCGATCAGGCGCGATGTCAGGGTTTCATGTTCGGACGGGCGGCCTTCACGCTTGAAGAAGCCACCCGGGATCTTACCGGCGGCAAATGCCTTTTCCTGGTAGTTCACGGTGAGCGGAAAGAAATCCTGACCCGGCTTCGGCTGCTTGGCGGAAACGACTGTCGCCAGAACCTTGGTTTCGCCGTAGGTCGCCATTACGGCGCCATCGGCCTGGCGGGCAACCTTGCCCGTTTCGAGCACGAGCGGACGACCGCCCCACTCGACTTCTACACGATGAACATCAAACATAATCTGTCCTTACAGATTTGCCCGTTCCGTCGCTGTTCGGTACAGCACACATTCGGAACAAACACATTCCCGGTCGGCCCCGGATGGGCCGGTTACCGGCGGACATGCCACGGGCAAGACAACGGGCTGCTTTCTGACTTGAACCTGGAAAGAAGCCGGTAATCCTGCCCCATGACGTGTCACGAGGTTTCTATAGAGCGTTTGCCGGTAAATGGAAACGCTCAAGAGCAAAACCCGGTCGGTAGATCCGCAAGGGATCGGCGACATGGACGGTTCTGCTCGCAGTTCGGCGCATGGGGCGTTCACGTCCAGCAGACCGGCTTCCTTGCGTAAAGCGATCCGGGAGGAGTGCCCGATGCAAAAAAACGCGGCGTTTTTCCCGCCGCGTTCTTTCATTTGGGAGTTTAGCGGCGAATGCCGAGACGCTCGATGAGTGTCTTGTAACGCTCTTCGCTCTTGCCACGCGCGTAGTCCAGAAGGGACCGGCGCTGCGCAACCATCTTCAGGAGACCGCGGCGGGAGTGATTGTCCTTGCCATGATCCTTGAAGTGTTCGGTCAGATTGTTGATGCGCTCGGTAAGAATGGCTACCTGTACTTCAGGAGACCCGGTGTCGCCTTCCTTGGTGGCGAATTCCTTCATGAGCTCGGCTTTACGCTCTGTTGTAATCGACATCGCTCTTTTCCTTTCAAAGAGTGGTGGTCCGTTGACCGGACACGTTGAACTGCCGGAACCCGGCCTGATCCGCGAGTTTCCAGAGCCGAGATGTCGTTCAGCAAAGGATTCTTACGGACGAATTGAGCTGAAATGCCCAATGGCGGCGATATATGGCGGAAAACGTCGGGAAAAGCTAGTGGTATCTTTCACACGGTTCCATTCGACGGGCCGCAGATCAAGCCGACTTGAAAGCTTCGACCGGCATTCTCAGTGGAGCAGATGCGAAACGTCGAGTCCGAGCTTCGAATTCAGGTTGCCCAAAGTCACCTGTTCAAATCTTTCCGGCCACGGAATTGCGTAACGGTCCGCCAATTTACGTGCCCGCGGAAGATAGGCTGCCGCGTAGGCAAGGTGCGCTTCAATTGCGGCCTCCCGGCCCGGAACAAGGGCTGGCAAAGAGCCCAGGAGCTCTTTCTGCTCGTCCGTGATCAACCTGTTGAGGTGCAGCGCTCCGCCCCAGTGAGGCGCTCGCGTCTCCTCGATGAGAAGACTGACGAGCAGATTTCGAAGGTGGAACACTCCTGTAATCGCATTGAAATATTCCCGCCGCCCCATGGCGAGAGGCATCAGTCCGAGAATGCGAATGAACTCCTCAAACTGGTATTGCATCTGTTTTGGATCGGGGCCGGTATCCTCCAGGACTTCAGGCAGCGCTTCCACAAGCCCCGTATGGTCAAAGAGAACCTCAAGACCGTTCCGAGCGCGGCCAATCCTGATCCGGTCAGCGTTGACGCCTAGCAGATCGATCCTGAGCCAGTCCGCCATAACTGCATTGACAAGGAGATCTGTCCTTTTGAACTCTCTCCAAAGAACAATTTCACCGACGGTCGACAGAGTTGTGCGCCAGGTTTGCGTGAAAGTGTCGAATGCACCGTCGTCCAGAACGACCAGGAAATCGATGTCGCTGAACCCGTCTTCCAAACCGGCGCCGTAGCTTCCACTCAAACAGAGCGCCTGCACGTGTTTTTCCGACCTGAGCTTTCCGGCAATAAGCTCGATGACTTTGCGGCTCTCCATCAGGACTGCTCCGAATTGTGCCCGGAGACTACCATTCCCGCCTGGAGGGTCAATATCGGTGAATTGGCTTCCATTCAACCGGCCCCCAGACGCCTGGGCAGTTCGAATGCCGTTTACAGGTTGAACACCCGCGTCGGCTGGAAACGGCCTTTTTCGATCGAACCGATCGCCACCGGAACATTGGCGTGGCTGGCGAAGGCGATGTCCGTGTTGAGCGGGGCGTCGCGGCCGCGCAGAAGCACCGCCATGCCCTTGCGGATCTTGGCCGCGTCGTCGCCGGAAACCGGAAGTTCGATCAGGTCGTCCATCGCCTCGCGCACCGGCAGCACGAACTCGGAGACAAGCGCCTCGACGCTCTCGCCTTCCTCCAGCTCTTCGGCAGCTTCGAGGATCTCGTCCAGTGCGACCAGATCCCCCTCCCCGAACGGGCCGACGAGCAGACGGCGGAGCTCGGTGACATGGCCGCAAGTGCCAAGCCGGCGGCCGAGATCGCGCGCAAGCGCGCGCACATAGGTGCCCTTGCCGCATTCCGCTTCGAACACGGCGCGATCGATATCGGGACATTCCACGAGATCCAGGCGATGAACATCGATGGGACGGGCTGCAAGCTTCACGTCTTCGCCGCCGCGCGCCAGGTCATAGGCCCGCTCTCCGGCCACCTTGATGGCCGAGAACTTCGGTGGCACCTGCTGGATGGTCCCGACAAATTCGCCAAGCACGGCGTTGATCGCGTCGGGTTCCGGGCGCAGATCGGAGCGAGCCACTTCCTTGCCTTCGGTATCATCGGTATCGGTTTCAACGCCCCAGGTCACCTCAAAGCGGTAAACCTTGCGGCCGTCCATGACGAAAGGCACCGTCTTGGTTGCCTCTCCAAAGGCCACGGGCAGCAGACCGGACGCGCGCGGGTCGAGCGTTCCGGCATGGCCAACCTTCTGCGGCGAAAAGATCCGCTTCAGCTTGCCGAGAGCTTCGTTGGAGGTGATGCCGAAAGGCTTGTCGAGCACAAGCCAGCCGTTGATGGCATTCTTTTTTCTTTTGACTTGTTGTTGCCGTGCCATATCGGCTCCGTTTGAGAATTCTGTGGCCCCTGGAGAGAAAAATGTCCTCTCCTTGTCATTCCGGTTCAAGCGGGCGAGAGACCGGTATCCGGTGTCCCCGGCGCGCGCCGGTCATCCGGTATTCGAGCCAGTCGTCGGTGTTTACCGGTTCCCTGCCATCGCAGGGACGACAAAGAGAATGTGGCCGAGACCGGCCAGTCCTATTCGTCTTCGTCCTTGCCAAGATCCTTCGCAACGTCAGGCGAATGCAGCAGCGTGTCGATGCGGTCGTCATCATCGAAGCGCGTGTCGAGGACGAAGCGCAGATCGGGCATGTATTTCATGGTCAGCCGCCGGGACACCTGGCCGCGCAGGAACTTGGCGCTGCGGTTGAGGGCCTTTTCCACCTTGTCGGCATTCTTCCCGCCGAGCGGCATGACGAGGCAGGTCGCCAGGCGCAGATCCGGCGTCATGCGGACCTCGGGGATGGTGACGATGACCCCTTCCAGATCCGGATCGGAGAATTCACCGCGGGTCAGAATGTCCGACAGCTCCTTGCGCACGGTTTCGCCGACACGCAACTGGCGCTGGGACGGGCCACGGCTGTCTTGTCCGTGATGTCTTGCCATTGTAGTTGTCCTGACCGCCGTCATTGCGGACATGCGCAGTATCAATCTGCGCATCCATCGGCAATCCGGCGCTTATGCCGCGCCATTGGCGCGGTCCAATTGTAAAAAGAGCGCGCTTTCGCGCGCCCTCATATCTGATTTTGGATCGGTGTGATCCTAACTCACGATCAAAGCGTTCTGGCGATCTGCTCGACGCGGAAACACTCGATGATATCGCCCGGACGCATGTCCTGATACTTGACGAAGTTCATGCCGCATTCCTGACCGGATTCGACAGACTTGACCTCGTCCTTGAAGCGCTTGAGCGTTCCCAGCTCGCCTTCGTGGATGACCACGTCGTCGCGGATGAGGCGGACATTCGCACCACGTTCCACGACGCCTTCGGTAACCAGACACCCGGCGACCTTGCCGACCTTCGAGATGTGGAAGACTTCCTTGATCTCCGCATTGCCGAGGAAGGTTTCGCGGCGTTCCGGCGACAACAGACCGGACATCGCCGCCTTGATGTCGTCGACGAGATCGTAAATCACGTTGTAGTAGCGGATTTCGATACCGTCACGGGACGCTGCTTCGCGGGCCTGCTTGTTCGCACGCACGTTGAAGCCGATGATCGGCGCCTTGGAAGCCGCCGCCAGGGTGATGTCGCTTTCGGTGATACCACCCACACCGGAGAGCAGGATACGTGCTCCGACCTCGTCGGTGCCCAACTCGTTGAGCGCATGGACGATCGCCTCGGCGGAACCCTGCACGTCGGCCTTGAGAACCAGCGGGAATTCCTTCTTGCCGGTCTCCTGCAGCCTGTTCATCATCTGCTCGAGCGAACCACGGGCACCGGAGGCGACCACGGACGCTTTTTCGCGGACCTGACGCTGACGGTAGTCGGTGATCTCACGGGCGCGGGCTTCGTTTTCGACGACCGCGACCATGTCACCGGCTTCAGGCGTGCCCTGGAAGCCCAGAACCGCGACCGGTTTGGCCGGGCCTGCTTCCTTGACCTGCTTGCCGTTCTCGTCGAGCATGGCGCGGACACGGCCCCATTCGGCCCCTGCAACCACGATATCGCCCGGCTTGAGCGTACCTTTCTGAACCAGAACGGTTGCCACCGGGCCCCGTCCGCGATCCAGCTGCGCCTCGATGACGATGCCTTCCGCGGTGCGGTCCGGATTGGCCTGAAGTTCGAGAACTTCCGCCTGCAACAGGATCATTTCCAGAAGCTTGTCGAGGCCCTGACCGGTTTTCGCGGACACTTCCACGTCGATGACATCACCGCCCATGGATTCCACGACAAGTTCGTCGCTCAGGAGCTCGGTGCGTACCCGGTTGGGATCGGCTTCCGGCTTGTCCATCTTGTTGATGGCGACAATGATCGGAGCACCCGAGGCCTTGGCATGCGCAATCGCTTCCTTGGTCTGCGGCATGACACCGTCATCGGCTGCAACGACCAGGATCACGATATCGGTCGACTTGGCACCGCGAGCACGCATCTGCGAGAACGCTGCGTGACCCGGCGTATCGATGAAGGTGATCTTCTGGCCGTCCTGGTCAACCTGATAGGCGCCGATATGCTGGGTGATGCCGCCGGCTTCGCCGGTGACCACCTTGGACTTGCGCAGCGCATCGAGCAGGGACGTCTTGCCGTGATCGACATGACCCATGATCGTCACGACAGGCGGACGTGCCTGCTTGGAGGACTCATCGTCTTCCTGCGTGAACAGACCTTCTTCAACATCCGACTCGGAAACGCGTTTGACCGTGTGGCCCATTTCCTGGGCGATCAACTCGGCCGTATCGGCGTCGATGACATCGTTCATCTTGAGCATCTGGCCCTGCTTCATCAGCAGCTTGATCACATCGACAGCACGCTCGGCCATACGGTTGGCCAGCTCCTGGATGGTGATTGCCTCAGGCAGCACGACTTCACGGGAAATCTTCTCGCGCACCACCTGTTGCTGGCCGCGCTTGGCTTTTTCCTGACGGCGGCGCATGGATGCGAGCGAGCGTGCACGCTGACCGTCGTCACCACCGGTGGCGGCGGAAATGGTCAGTTTCGAGCGACGGCGATCGTCTCCACCACGCGGACGTGCCGCGGGAGCCGGAGCCTGTTTCGGGCGCTTGACCGCGCGCACATCTTTTTTGCCGCGATCGTCTTCTTCAGCGACCGGACCACCCGGCTGACGCGCAGCGGGTGCCGAACGATCTTCGGCAGGCGCCTTGCGACGGCCCATCTCGTTCAGGTTGCGCGGACGGCCACCATCGGCATGGGCCGGCTGACGGGCGCCGGCAGGCTGTGCAGCTTCGGCAGAAGCGTCCGGTTCCGGTGCAGCCGCAGCTTCCTCGGCCTTGGCTTCGGCAAGATGGGCGTTTTCCGCTTCGAACTTTGCGCGTTCTTCCGCTTCCGCCTTGGCGCGGGCTTCATCTTCAATCTTGCGCTGTGCGGCTTCGGCAGCCCGGCGCGCTTCGTCTTCCTGACGGCGCTTGCTTTCCTCGACCTCACGTACCTTGGCCATTTCAAGCGCAGCCGAACGGGCCGCCGCTTCTTCCTTGGTCAAGGTTCGCAGGACGTTGCCGTTGCCTTTCTGACGCTGGCCGGAGGCGGACTGGCGGGCCTGCTTGGCGGCCTGCGAATCTGGCTGCTGCGGCTTGCGCGGCGCTTCGGACGGCGTATCAAGACGCTGGGTCGCCGTTGCCGGCGCTTCCGACTTGGGCTCCTGCCCCGGAACTACGAGACGGCGCTTTTTCTTTTCCACGACGACGGCTTTCGTCCGGCCATGCGAGAACGATTGCCGAACAGTTCCCTGATCGCCACCGCCGCGCTTGAGGCCAAGCGTCTTGCCACGCTCAACGCTGATAGTCTTGTCGCCTGGAGTTTTCGTATCGCTCATATTGCCTTCAGTCCTGCGCAACTGCCTTTTCAGCGTTGCTATTAGTGCCGTCTGCGTTGGAATAGCTGCGAAATCTCTCCAAGTCACGCACTCGTGCCAGGAAATTTTCGCCAGCCTGCCCCGCAAGCAGTGCAGCATGTATCACATTAGACCGGCCCAATGCCAAATCCAATTGAGCCGAATCGAACAAACGAACGATTTCGCATCCGTTTGCCGGTTCTTCTCTGCCCGCGGCCACCGCCGCAAGCTTTCGTACCCCATCGTCAGCGGCGTCCGAGGCATGCAACAACCCGATGACCGGGTCACGCCGCAGCGCCGCGTCAACCTTTGCGTACCCGGTAACCAGCCCGCCGGCCTTGCGCGTCATGGAGAGCGCCTGCAACGCAGACCGTTCCATGAGCGCATCGACACGATCCGCCAGTCCGGGCTCGACACGGGCTTCACCCTTGAAGCCCCTGCCGAAAACTTTCTTCCGGTCCTTTTCGGCGACAGCAACAACATCGCTTGACGCCGTGACCCAGACACCGCGTCCGGGCAGAACCCGCTTCAGGTCCGGAACAACCTCTCCCTCGGGGTCGAGGACGAACCGGATCAGCGAACTCACGGGCAGAACCTCCCGGGTGACGGCACATTGCCGTTCGGTTGGTTCGTTCTTCCTGGGCACGCGGCCACTCCCCCGGATCAACCTGCTCTCAGCCAACTGCACTTGAAAGCAGAAAAGCTGATCAATCTTAATTTGTCAGAGCTCCCGCCGTGCACTCATGCAGCCACGGGAGGCTCCGGCCGGGGCTTTCGCCCCGTGCCGTCAGCCATTCAGGATCGCGCCACCCGGCACTTCTTCCTGGGCAGCCTCGACGGGCTCGACGCCGACTTCCTCGTCGTCTTCCGCCTCGGCTGCCTGTGCTGCCAGTTCCTCTTCGGTGACCCAGCCTGCCGCAAGGCGTGCCGACATCACCATGTTCTCGGCATCGGCGCGCGAAACGTCGAATTCGGACAATGCGCCCTCGAAGCGCTTCGTCTCACCGTCCTTGCGCTCGACCCAGCCAATGAGATCGTCCGCGGCACAGCCGGCCAGATCTTCCATGTTCTTGACGCCTTCCTTACCGAGAGCAACCAGCATCGCGGTGGTCAGGCCGTCAATCGACCGGAGTTCATCGGAAACGCCAAGCGAGATGCGCTCCTCGTCCTGCTTGGCTTCGAGTTCGCCAAGGAAGTCGCGGGCGCGGGCCTGGATCTCGACGGCCGTGTCGTCGTCGAAGCCCTCGATCATCGAGATTTCTTCAGGCTCCACATAGGCGACTTCCTCAACAGAGGAGAAACCTTCGGTCGCCAGAAGCTGGCCGACCATCTCATCGACGTTCAAGGCTTCCATGAACAACTGCGAGCGTTCCTGGAATTCCTTCTGACGGCGGTCGGATTCCTCCTGCTCCGTCATGATGTCGATGGCCCAGCCGGTCAGTTGGGAAGCGAGACGCACGTTCTGTCCGCGACGTCCGATCGCAAGAGATAATTGGTCATCCGGCACGACGACTTCAATACGTTCGGCATCCTCATCCAGAACAACCTTGGCGACTTCCGCCGGCTGCAGCGCGTTGACGATGAAGGTTGCCGCTTCCTCGTTCCACGGGATGATGTCGATTTTTTCGCCCTGCAATTCGCCGACGACGGCCTGAACACGACTGCCGCGCATACCGACGCAGGCACCGACCGGGTCGATGGAGCTGTCCTTGGAGATCACGGCAATCTTGGCGCGCGATCCCGGGTCACGGGCGACCGACTTGATCTCGATGACGCCGTCATAGATTTCCGGCACTTCCTGGGCAAACAGCTTGGCCATGAACTGCGGATGGGTCCGCGACAGGAAGATCTGCGGGCCGCGCTGCTCGCGGCGGACATCATAGATGAAAGCGCGGATCCGGTCGCCGGTGCGGAATACTTCCCGCGGGATCAGTTCGTCGCGGCGGACAATACCTTCGCCACGGCCGAGATCGACGATGACGTTGCCGTATTCCGCACGCTTAACGACGCCGTTGATGACTTCGCCGACGCGATCCTTGAATTCCTCGTACTGCCGGTCGCGCTCGGCTTCGCGCACTTTCTGCACGATGACCTGTTTCGCGGACTGCGCGGCAATGCGGCCGAAGTCGAGCGGCGGCAAGGGTTCGGCGATGAAATCACCGAGGCTTGCTTCCGGGTTGCGCGCCAGGGCATCGGCCAGCGAAATATCGGTCGAGACGTTCTCGACGGTTTCGACAACCTGCAAAAGACGCTGCAGACGGATCTCACCGGTTTTCGGATTGATCTCGGCGCGGACTTCCGTTTCCGTGCCGTACCGGGAGCGGGCCGCCTTCTGGATCGCATCTTCCATCGCGTTGATGACGATCATCCGGTCGATCGATTTTTCCCGTGCGACCGCGTCAGCGATTTGCAGCAGTTCCAGCCGGTTCGCGCTGATTGCCATATTCCACTCCTCTTGCGCCTTTTTAGTGTCGGGTCCGTACCGGGCGCTTTATCTTCCTGCCGCCAAGCCGTGTGCTTAGTTGGGCGTGTTGTCCTGAGTCAGCTCTTCTTGCGGTTCGCGGGCGGCCAGAGCCGCCTTTTCCGCCTGAAGAGCCGCGGTAATCAAATCGTCGGTGAGCACGAGCTTGGCTTCGCCGATATTTTCGAGCGGCAAGGCCACCGTGTCTTCCTCGCCCTTGGCGCTATCGGGAATGCGGATCTTCGCAGCGCCGCTTTCCACGCCGAGCAGGGTGCCCCGGAACCGTTTGCGGCCATCGAGCATGACAGCCATCTCGACCTTCAGCTCATGGCCGGCCCAGCGCTCGAAATCGCCGGAGCGCACCAGGGGCCGGTCAATACCGGGAGAGGAAACTTCAAGATGATATGCCCGGTTGATCGGGTCTTCGACGTCGAGGGCGGGTGACACCGCACGGCTGACTGTTTCGCAATCTTCAACAGTCATCGTGCCGTCAGGCCGCTCGGCCATGATCTGCAGCGTGCAGCCATTGGCCGCGCTGATCCTGGTGCGCACCAAGCGGTAGCCCAGGTCTTCGATGACCGGCTCCACTATCGCGGCAACACGGGCGTCGACACCCTGTTCCGTCACAATTCTTGGTTCGTGTGCGCTCACACTTGGCTCCCGTTTACAGCCGCTTCCGGCCCAGAGCATCAGATGCCTGACTGTCAGTTTACATAGGGCAATCCTGCTCGAATTCTTCAGTTTCCGGTTTAAGTAAGCGAAAAAGAGCGGGTCCCCGGCGGGCCCACTCTCAAATGCCCAGAAAAGCCGTTGAGGTGAAACACGGGCTGTATAACGCCAAAGGACGCAAAAAGGCAAGAGCCGCAGGCAGGAATCCCGGAAAGAAGTCTATTCAGACGCAAAAGCTGACCGCCAGAGCATGTCGCGTTGAATTGAATTCAGGAAATCGACCGAACGCATTTGCGATGCAAACGCTGCCTCGGGTGTCCTCCCGAACCCGGGAAGCCACTTGAAGGCGACAGGCGCTAAACCCGCAGGAACGTAAGATAGCGGCCAATACGTCCCTCGCGGATCGCCTTGGCTTCATATCGCGTGCCCGGCCACCCCGCCCAGGGCGTCTTCCAGTCGGCAGCCGTTTCGGCCGTCCATTCGAATGCCGGATGATCGCGGCAATGGCGCAGGGTCCAGTCGATATAGGTGTCGATGTCACTGGCGAAACGGAATTCGCATCCCGGTTTTACCACCCGGGCATAGCGGGACAGATTCTGCTGATTGATGAAACGGCGCTTCCAGTGGCGCACTTTAGGCCAGGGATCGGGATAAAGCTGATAAGCCAGATCGACGGAAGCCTCCGGCAGCCAGTCGAGCAGATTGACCGCATCGTCATCAAAGAGGCGGACGTTTTTCAGTCCTTCCTCGACGATTGCCGCCAGGGCCTTGGCCATGCTGCCGACAAAAGGCTCGACGCCGATGAACCCTGTCCGGGGATTGGTTCTTGCCCTGTGCAGCAGATGCTCGCCGCCGCCGAAACCGACCTCAAGGCAGATGTCCCGGACATTCGCTTCAAACAGATAGCGCAGATCGGCAGGAGGGGGGCTTTCGAGGTTCAGCCCCAGGCGCGGCAGTTCCCTTTTCATCATCGCCTCACGGCGCGGTGTCAGCGGCTTGCCTATGCGGCGGCCGAAAAAGGAACCTTCGTAGCGGTCAGCCATCTTGTAACAACTTCAAACAGCGGATCGCCGGCGACTGCCGGCGATCCTATTCTTTCAGTACGCTTTCGCGACGTTATCCGGCAAGCGGGCGGAGCTGGTCGACCAGATCGGTCTTTTCCCAGGAAAATCCGCCGTCCGCATCCGGCTCACGGCCGAAGTGGCCATAGGCCGCCGTACGCTCGTAGATCGGCTTGTTCAGCTGGAGATGCTGACGGATGCCGCGCGGGCTCAGGCCCATGACATCGCGAAGCGCGGTTTCCAGCCGGGCTTCGTCGCACCGGCCCGTTCCATGCAGATCGACATAGACGGACAGCGGGTCGGAGACACCGATCGCGTAGGAAAGCTGGATGGTGCAGCGGTCCGCGAGATCCGCGGCCACGACGTTCTTGGCAAGATAGCGGGCAGCGTAGGCAGCCGAGCGGTCGACCTTGGTCGGATCCTTGCCCGAGAAAGCACCGCCGCCATGGGGTGCGGCACCGCCATAGGTGTCGACGATGATCTTGCGGCCGGTCAGGCCGGCGTCGCCGTCCGGGCCACCAATGACGAAGGCGCCGGTCGGGTTCACGTGCCAGACGGTTTCAGCGGAGATCCAGCCGTCGGGAAGCGCGGTACGAATGTAAGGCTCGACGATCGACTTGATATCCTGCGATGACAGCGCCGGGTCCAGATGCTGGGTCGACAGCACAATGGAGGTTGCGCCGACAGGCTTGCCGTCTTCATAGCGGACGGTGACCTGGCTTTTCGCGTCCGGGCCGAGCACAGGCTCCTTGCCGGACTTGCGGGCTTCGGCAAGCAGATGGAGGATCCTGTGGGAATACAGGATCGGAGCCGGCATCAGTTCTTCGGTCTCGCGGCAGGCATAGCCGAACATGATGCCCTGGTCGCCCGCGCCCTCGTCCTTATTGCCACCGGCGTCGACGCCCTGGGCAATGTGTGCGGACTGAGCGTGCAGGTGGACGGCAACGTCACAGTTTTCCCAATGGAAACCGTCCTGCTCGTAACCGATGTCCCTGACGGCCATGCGCGCCAGATGAGCGATGTATTCGTTGGTGATGGTCGCCGGACCGCGGGTTTCACCCGCAATAACGATACGGTTGGTCGTCGCGAGCGTTTCGCAGGCCACGCGGGCTTCCGGCATTTCCCGGAGATAGGCATCCACGACCGCATCTGAAATTCGGTCACAGACCTTGTCCGGGTGTCCTTCGGACACGGATTCGGAGGTAAAGAGGTAATTCTGACGTGCCATTGGCGATCGTCCTTCTGGGAATGAATATGAAGGAAGCGGCGAATGACATCGCCGCTTCCAGAAGCATCAATCTTAGAAGTTTTTCGCCACGTCAAGCGCGAGATGAATTTTTGTCACTCATCGCCGGCAAGAGAACGGACGAGATCAACGATCCGCCGACGGACTTTCGGATCTTCAATCCGTACGAATGCCTTGTTGAGCGAAAGGCCCTCGGAAGACGACAGAAAGTCCACGACATAAGAGGTGGGCTGCGTTTCCCCGAAGCCTTCAGCTTCATCCGGGGTCCCCGGAGCATCTTCGAAGAAGAACGCGACCGGCACCTTCAATACAGTCGCGATATGCTGCAAGCGGCTGGCACCGATCCGGTTGGTGCCTTTTTCATATTTCTGAATCTGCTGAAAGGTAATGCCAAGGGCTTCGCCCAGCTTTTCCTGGCTCATGCCAAGCATCATGCGGCGGAGCCGGACACGGCTGCCAACATGGATATCAATAGGATTCGGAGACTTCTTACTGGGCATCTACGTCGCACTTTCTTTTTCTCGCGGCGAATGTCCGCTCGTTGTCGTTTGCACAAGCTCCCCCAGCGTCCTCCCCACAAGGCCCAAGAGATCGAAGTTTGCCCGCAACCCTTCACTTGTACA
This sequence comes from uncultured Roseibium sp., assembly GCF_947496995.1. GTDB lineage: Bacteria > Pseudomonadota > Alphaproteobacteria > Rhizobiales > Stappiaceae > Roseibium. The sequence goes on along the minus strand of NZ_CANMFD010000001.1, from coordinate 379,417 downwards.
TGAAGCAGCCCTCAATCGGCTATTTCACGGTTGTATCACACTTCCTTCACTCAACTCAAACAAAAAATATCAATTTAGACGCGAATGCCGGTTGTATTCGAATATCCCGGCAAATAACACAAGCAAAATCGCCACCAGGAGAAAAGAAGCATCGCCAAATCTGCCATAGATTGTTGTCCCGATGCTTTGCGGCAATCTTGCGTCAATCACTCCTTTTTCGAATACCGAAAGGGCATCAATCACTTCCCCCTTGCCGTCAACGATCGCTGAAATGCCCGTGTTCGCCGCCCTGATGAGAGGCAGGCCCGTTTCGATCGCCCGCATGCGGGCTTGCGCGAAATGCTGATAGGGGCCCGGTGTACGTCCGAACCAGGCATCGTTGGTCACGTTGAGGAGGAAGGCCGGCGCACCGGCTTTTCCAGCGAAATCGGCGGGGAATATCACCTCATAGCAAATCAGAGGTAGAAAACCTAAACCTCCGGCGGTGGACAGTGCGCGCCTTTGATATCCCGCTTCGAAGCCTTCCATGGGACCGGCCAGGTTGGAAATTCCAAGCCGGTCGAGCACGGATCGCAAGGGTACGTATTCGCCAAACGGCACCAGGCGGACCTTGTCGTATATGCCGCGAACGGTGCCATCGCCACCGATCAGAAAGACGCTGTTGAAGTAAAGCGCGCCATCGGCTCCGGCCTCGGCACGAATGGCGCCGGTCACCAGTTCGCTCTTTTCACCAAGAGCGCCTGCCACCCGGTAAAGAGCGCCCGGTTCCTGCGTGAGAAGAAAAGGCACAGCCGATTCCGGCCAGACCACGAGCCGCGGCATGCCGACACGGGCAGTGCCGCCGAGAGGGGCCTCGGTCATGTCCAGATAAGTCTGAAAAATCGTATCCCTGAACTCCGGCCGCCACTTGTCCTTCTGGCTGATCGAGGGCTGGACGATACGGATATCCAGCGCCGCGTCCTTCGTTTCCACCGAGGCAAGGCGAACCGAGCCGTAAACCGCGACAAGGCCCAATACCGCGATGGCGGCGCCCAACGCCCCGAGGCGTTGCCGCAAGGGTCTTGCGTCGGCAAGAACAGCCGGGGAAGCGGCAAGCGCCAGGGTCAGGAAGGTCAGGCCGTAGATGCCGACGAGGCTCGCGGTCTGCGACAGTGTGAGCGAGCCGGAGACCCCGTAGCCGAAAGCATTCCAGGGAAAGCCCGTCAGCACGTGGCCGCGCAGCCAGTCCGACAGGGACAGGCAGGCGGCCAGAAGCACGATCCGGTAGAACCTGTCCGACCACAGGAGGGCTGCAAGCGCAACGCCGAGCCCGGTAAACAGCGCCAGACCGACAGGCATCGCCAGGACCGCGAAAGGCATCAGCCAGGCAAAGCGCTCCGCCTCGACAAGAAAGGCCGCCCCTATCCACCACAGTCCGGACAGGAAATAGCCGAAGCCGAACAGCCAGCCGACGGCGAAGCCGGTGCGCAGCCGGCTGCGCACCTTTCCCGGCCCCGTCTCCACCGCGCCGTCCAACAGCCAGACGAGGCAGGGAAAGGTGATGGCCAGAACCGGCATCAGCCCGTAGGGCGGCAACGCAAATGCGGTCGCCGCTCCGCACAGCACACATACTATGCGGCGCTGCCATCCCCAGGCCAAAAGGAAGAAGTTCGGCAGAACGGCCAGGCGTTGAGACAACCAGTGCATTCGTGACTTCGCTCCTGTTTCACAGGGCAGGAGAATTGTCGTCTTGCTGCAGGGCGGTCAAGGCCTATTCAGGGCAGGTCAGGAAAGTTTGTCGGGCCGCCCGGGATCCGCGGAAACAACCGGCCGGTTCGCGTCGGCGCCCTTCTCGTGGCCGGCTTCGGCGACGGGTGCATCGGAGCGTTTCGGGCGGCGGCGCAATTCCTGCTGGCGGGGCTCCGCGCGGCGACGTCGGATCTTCAGACGTTTGATGCGCCGCGGATCCGCATCCATGATCTCGAATTCAAATCCCGGCATCTCGACAGGAACGAACAACAACTCGCCCCGAACCGGAACCCGGCCGACCGAGACGTAGAGCAGACCGCCCAGGGTATCGACATCCTCGGAGATTTCGCCGTTGTTCAGGTCGGTGCCGAGGGCCTCGTCCATATCCTCCAGAGGCAGGCGCGGATCAGCGATCCACACACCCTCACCATCCGGGATCAACATGGCTTCCTCGGCTTCGTCGTGCTCGTCCTCGATGTCGCCGACGACCTCTTCGACCAGGTCTTCCAGCGAAACGAGCCCGTCCGTGCCGCCATACTCGTCTATTACCAGCGCCATCTGGATCCGGTCGGCCTGCATTTTGGCCATCAGATCGGTCGCGGGCATGGAGGGCGGGGCGAACAGCAGGTCCCTCAGAAGTTCGGTTTCCTTGAGGGTGACCGACAGATCCACGCCGGAAAGATCCAGGTCCGGTCTGTTGTGGCCGTTGCGCGCCGAACCATTGGCGGGAAGGTCATCCCCGTCGGTTGCATCGGTATTTTTGTCCACAGCAGTTGCAGACCTGGCAGTCGCGGCCCGTTCGGCGATATAGGCCATCAGGTCCTTGATGTGCACCATGCCGCGAGGATCGTCGAGCGTATCCTCGTAGACCGGCATGCGGGAGTGTCCACTCTTCTGGAACAGCTCCATCACCCGGCTCAGGCTGGTGCCCACATCGACCGCCTCGATATCGGCGCGCGGGATCATGACATCGTCGACACGCAGTTCCCGAAGGCGCAGAATATTGCCGAGCAGCATGCGCTCTTCGGGAGAGAACGACGCATTGTCGCTGCCTTCCCGCGCCAACTCGTCTTCAAGATTTTCGCGCAGTGACGACGACTGACGCCCCAAGCGCAACACGCGTTTGAGATTTTCGAGAAAGGCCGCAGATCGCTGCGGCCTGGTCTGTTGCGGGTCTTCCCCGTCCTGAGATTGTCCTGACGCGGCGGCCTTCGGCTCGCCTGTCGGACTTTGCGGTTCAACTGCGTTCATCATCCATCAATACAAAAACAACATGCCTCATGATGCCACTTAACCGCTGTCCGCCACAAGGGGCCTGTCCGCGTAAGGGTCATCGATCCCCAGAGATGCCAGTATGGCTTTCTCAAGGCTCTCCATCAGCTCAGCTTCCTCATTATCCTGATGATCATAGTCGAAAAGATGAAGCAAACCATGAACAATCAGATGGGAAAGGTGATCGCCGAATTCAATTCCCAATTCTTCCGCTTCCCGCAAAACGGTCTCGTATCCGAATACGATATCCCCCAGAAGCGGTCCATAGACGTCTCCTTCCGGATTGCCGCCGGGAAAGGACAGGACATTCGTCGCCTTGTCCTTGTCCCGCCACTTGCCGTTCAACTGGCGGATCCCGGCATCGTCGGTGAAAAGAAGCGAGACTTCCGTGTTTTCAGTCACCTGTAGACCGGCTTCGGCAAACGCCGCCGAAATCGTCCGGTCTGCCAGCCGGAACAAGTCTGCTTCCCCGGGCCATTCACCCGCCTCTATCGCGAGATCTATCACAAATCCATCTGGCAACGGGCCTGGCATCACGGATCCAACAGTCTTCAGGTGGTCGCGGCTTCGCGGGCGCGGGGCTTTGTCTCCTCGACGGGAGCAGCAGGGCGACGCTCGGAATACCGCCTTTCGCGCGCCTCCGCTTCCTCACGGGAGGCATTGTCGTAGGCGGTGACGATCCGGCCGACCAGTTCGTGACGGACCACATCCGTTTCATTGAAGCGGATATGGGAGACTTCCCGAATGTCCGTCAAAAGCCCCAGAGCCTCCCGCAGACCGGACTTCTGTCCGGGTGGAAGATCGATCTGACTGGGGTCGCCGGTCACGATCATCTTGGAGCCGTCACCAAGGCGGGTCAGGAACATCTTCATCTGCATGGACGTGGTGTTCTGGGCCTCGTCGAGCAGAACGACCGCGTTCGACAGGGTGCGGCCGCGCATGAAGGCGAGCGGGGCGACCTCGATCATCCCGGACTGCAGACCGCGGTCCACCTTTTCCGCCGGCATCATTTCATAGAGCGCGTCGTAGATCGGGCGCAGGTACGGATCGACCTTGTCCTTCATTTCACCGGGCAAGAAGCCGAGCCGTTCACCGGCTTCGACAGCCGGGCGCGACAGGATCAGCCGGGCGACATCGCCGCGCTCCAGAAGCGCCGCGGCATAGGCCACGGCCAGAAACGTCTTGCCGGTGCCGGCCGGGCCGGTGCCGAAAATCAGATCGGCCCGGTCCATCGCACGGATATAGGCGTCCTGCGTCGGCGTCCGGGCGACGATGGTCTTGCGGCGGGTGGCGATCTGCGCGAACGCCAGCCGGGACTTCGGCTCCAGGGTCGGCAGGGGCAACTGCGCTTCCGCGGCAGCGGCCATGCGCAATGCGCCATCCACATCGCCGGGATGGATCTCCTGCCCCTGCAGCAGCCGCTGGTACATGGACTCCAGCGCCGTGCGCGCCTGCGCACACCCGGCCTGGGAGCCTTTCAGGGTGACCTGATTGCCCCGCGCGATCGCATCTACGCCCAGCCGCTGCTCGATCAGAGCCAGGTTCTGATCGAATTGACCAAAGAGATCTCCAATCAGCCGGTTGTCTTCAAAAGCAAGGACGATGTGGGTCATATCGGAGGCCGACGCGGCGGCGGAAGAAGACTGGTCCGTGGACTTGCGGGGAGAAGAGTGGCTGTCTCGCGTCAAACGACGTCTCCTGTAGTCATCCGGCCTGAGCCGCCGAAGCCGGGATGGCCCCGGGAAAGTCAGTTTCATCTTGCCCGTCTATCAGGCGTCCGAACAGCGAATTAGATCCCGTATCTACGATTTCCACCGCTTGTATGCTGCCGATCAGATTCTCCGGAGCGTCCAGTTGCACCGGCTGCAGCCAGGGTGACTTGCCGACAAGCTGGCCTGGATTGCGGCCGACCTTTTCCAGAAGCACGTCGCAGGTCATGCCGAGCCGGGACAGGTTGAAGGCCTTCTGCTGTTCACTCACCAGATCCTGCAAGGCGGCCAGGCGCGCGGATTTTACATCTTCCGGCACCTGATCGTCCATGCCCGCTCCCGGCGTTCCGGGCCGAGGGCTGTATTTGAACGAAAAGGCGGAGCCGTAACCGACGCGGCGGATCAGATCCATCGTATCGTCGAAGTCCCGATCCGTTTCACCCGGAAATCCGATGATGAAATCGCCGGAAAGCGCAATGCCAGGCGCCGCGTCGCGGATGCGATCGATCAGACGGAAATACTCGTCGCGTGTGTGCCGGCGGTTCATGGCCTTGAGGATCGCGTCCGACCCGGACTGCACCGGCAGATGCAGATAGGGCATCAGGGTTTTCAGTTCCCGGTGGGCGTCGATGAGGTCGTCGTCCATATCGCGCGGATGACTGGTGGTGTAGCGCAGCCGGTCCAGACCGTCGATTTCGGAGAGCCGGCGGAGAAGACGACCCAGCCCCCACGTCGCACCATCGGGCGAAACGCCGTGGTAGGCGTTGACATTCTGGCCGAGCAGCGTGATCTCCCGCACACCGGAGGCGGCCATACGCTCCGCCTCGGTCACGATCTGCGCCACGGAGCGGGATACTTCCGCGCCGCGCGTATAAGGCACGACACAGAAGGTGCAGAACTTGTCGCAGCCTTCCTGCACCGTCAGAAAGGCGGATGGAGGACGCTTTTTCAGTGGGGTCTCGGCACGTGCGGACAGGTGGTCGAACTTCGCGTCGATGTCGAATTCGGTTTCGACGACCTTGTTGCCCTGGCGAACCTTGTCCAGCAGCGCCGGAAGCTGGTGATAGCTCTGGGGGCCGACGACGAGATCGACAATCGGCGCACGCCTGGAAATCTCCTCGCCTTCCGCCTGGGCCACGCAGCCGGCGACGCCGACCATCATCTCCTTGCCTGATCTGGCGCGCTCTTCCTTCACCTTGCGGATACGGCCAAGCTCGGAATAGACCTTCTCGGCAGCCTTTTCGCGGATGTGGCAGGTGTTGAGAATGACCAGATCCGCGTCTTCCATGTTGTCCGTCGCCTGGAACCCTTCCGGCGCCAGAACATCGGTCATGCGGTCGCTGTCATAAACATTCATCTGGCAGCCGTAGGTGCGCACGAACACCTTGCGCATGTTTCCTGCCACTGCTGCTGTCTTTTCTGCTGTCAGAGAAACGGCGGATGCGGTCGTTTCCTGGTCTGCTTCCGGGCGGCTTGTCATTCGCTCCTCATGGCCTGCGTCACGCGGCCGGCATGTCGTGAGTGTAAGCGCCGTCGGGCGGGATCTCTTAATCCTTCGCGCCCATTGTTTCCGCTCAAGCATGGCTGCGGGCGGCACTCGTAAAATTCAGACGCCAGCTTTACCGGGTTTTTCCCCGTTTGAGAAGAACTCGAACGGCCCGATTTCGTCCGAATCGCCGCTTTCGCCGGAATCTTCGTATTCAATCGGCTTTTGCAGCAGCGAAGCGACCGTCATCGCCCGGACTTCCCTCTCCAGCTGGCGGGTCAACGCCTTGCGATCCGTGTCGCCGTCGACCAGAACCGGGTCTCCCCAGTGCACGATCACGTCGAAGGCTCCACGTGCGAAGACGCCCCACAGGTGACCTGCAAGCTCCATGTCGCCGTACCAGGCGACATGGGGACGGTGTGCCCGGCCCATCGGCAGGCCGTAAAAGCCCTGATACGCCACCGACAGGGGCTGAACCCAGACCTTCTCGCCGCCGCCGTTGCCGACCGCACGCGTAGCTGCTCCCAGAAGAGCGGAGCGGAAGGGCAGAACGCAGTTGCCGTCATTGGACGTGCCTTCCGCAAACAGCACCATGGCATCGCCCGCCGCCATGCGGCCGGCGATCGTATCGGTCACCTCGACTGTGCGCGTCCGTTTTGTGCGGTCGACAAACACCGTGCGCTGCAGTTTTGCCAACAAGCCGAATATGGGCCAGCCGGAGACCTCCGATTTGGCGATGAAGGACAACGGCATGAGCGAGCCGATGACCGTGATATCGACCCAGGAGGCATGATTGGAGGTGATCAGCAAAGGCCTGTCGGGCGAAGGGCTGCCGATCTGGCGGATGCGGATGCCGACAAGCCGCGTGGCGATCAGGTGCCAGATCTGCGGCAGTTTCCTGCGCATGGGAAGCTGCAGCCGGATCGCAATCCATTGCAGCGGAATGAGGATCAACGAGACGAGCGTCAGAATGAAAATGATGAGAACGGCCTTGATTTCAGCCATCGTCCTTTTCGTCCTTCGAAGGATCGAGGGGCACGCCATAGAGTTCCAGCCGGTGGTCGACCAGCTTGTAGCCAAGCTTGCGGGCGATGAACTCCTGCAGGGCCTCGATGTCCTCGTTGCGGAATTCGATGACCTGACCACTGCGCAGGTCGATCAGATGGTCGTGGTGCTCATCGGGAACGGTTTCATAGCGCGAGCGGCCGTCCCTGAAGTCGTGACGCTCGATCATCCCGGCATCCTCGAACAGTTTCACCGTCCGGTATACGGTTGAAATGGAAATCCTCGAATCGATCGACACCGAACGGCGGTAAAGCTCCTCGACATCCGGGTGCTCGTCCGAGGCTTCTTCAATGACCGTGGCGATGACCCGCCGCTGCTCGGTCATGCGCATGCCTTTTGCGATACACATATCCGCTAGCGTTAGTTGCTCGTCGTCAGCCATTGAATTGCCGCCCGCTGGTAGTTCATGTTCGTCGGAGCTTGCTGCGTTCCATTGAACGCCGACCGGGTGCTCCACCACTTCAAAATCGATCAGCAATCAGACCCTCAATCGATCCCGTTGACAGGTCTGTCGATCCTGCTACAGCGCTTACCGAAGATCGATGCGCATGACAAGCGCCGTGCCGTCCCCGCCACTGTCGCTGTAATAACCCTTGCGCTGGCCAATCTCCTTGAAGCCGAGCCCCCGGTAGAGCAGCAAGGCGCTTTCGTTGGCTGCGTCAACTTCAAGAAACAAATGTTCGCAGCGCTCGGCGTAGAGGCGAAAAAGGCCTGCTTCCATGAGCTTCTTGCCTATACCGCGACCGCGCTGGCGGGCATTCACCGCAATGGTGATGACCTCCGCCTCGTCAGCGACCGTTCTGAGGATCAGGAACCCGAGCGGCGCCCGTGTCCCGTAGGGACTGGCGCGCCGTGCAACCAGGAAGGTCGTCCCGTCCTGGGCTTTCATCCGCCCGAGCTCGTCTACATTCCAATTGTGCGCGAAGCAGGCAGCGTGAATTTCGGCTATCTTCGGCAGGTCCTCGTCCAGCGCCTCTTCCACGACAGGCGGCTGAGTCCAGAACCACCAAAAACTCATTGCCGTTCAATCCTTCCCTTGGTCTGCGGCGTCGCATCGGGTGGCCGCAGATACAGCGGCGAAGGCGACGATCTCGCCGGATCCGCATCGAGCCCCAACTCGGCCACCTCCCGGATAGCCGGAAAACCGCTGCGAGACAAAATTCGCTCCCCCGGAATGGCGAGCGTCTCCGCAACGCTGTCGGCCGCAGATCCGGCCAATCTTATTCCCTCCGGCAATGTTGCCGCAAGATCCTTCAAGCTGCGCACACCGGCCTCGCCAGCCGGGGCTCCAAAAGAGGTGAATTCCTGGCAGTAGACCTCGTCGGCCTTGCCCGTCAGCGCGACAAGCACCGATGGCCCTCCATCATGGGGGGCGGCTTGCCGGGCAATGGCGGCGAGCGTGGTAACACCGACGACGGGCTTGCCGAGGACCAGTCCGAACCCTCGGGCAACGGAAAGGCCGACACGCAGTCCGGTGAAACTTCCCGGCCCGATCGTGACAACGATCCGGTCCAGATCGACGAAGGCCGTGGAGGTTTCGGCCATCACTTCGCCGATCATGACCATCAGCCGTTCCGCATGGCCGCGGCCAATCTCCTCGCCGCAGGCTTCGTAACAGGTCGTCGCGGCTCCGTTGTCGAGAACAGCGGCGGCGCAATTGGCAAGTGCGGTATCGATGGCCAGGACACGCATTTCAGGTCAATCGTTGTTCGTTCGGCATGCGGACGTCACATGCCGTCACATGCCACTAACCCGGTGAGCTCACAGAGTCGAGCCGCGCTTTGGACCTAAGTCCAAAGGGGGGCTTGCCTTCCACAGAGATCGGGGGTCTGAAATAAAAAAGGCCCGGCGAATGCGCCGAGCCTTTGAAATTACACAGAAATTCCGCTCAGATCGGGCGAACTTCCTCAACCTCGGGCACGAAATGCCGCAAAAGGTTCTGAATTCCGTGCTGCAGGGTCGCGGTGGATGAAGGGCAACCGGCGCAGGCGCCGCGCATCGAAAGATAAACAATGCCTTCCTTGAAGCCCTTGAAGGTGATGTCGCCGCCATCCTGGGCAACGGCGGGGCGAACCCGCGTTTCCAGGAGTTCCTTGATGGTGTTGACGGTCTCGGAATCGCCTTCCTCGAAAAACTCGCCTTCTTCCGTGTCTTCGCTTTCGCCCGAGGACATGACCGGCTGACCGGACATGAACTGCTCCATGATGACACCGAGAATCGCCGGCTTCATATGCTGCCAGTCGGTATCGTCCTTGGTGACCGTCACGAAGTCGTGACCGAAAAACACGGCAAGAACGCCGGGAACATCGAACAGCTTCTGAGCCAGGGGAGACACGCCGGCATCCGCCCGCGAGCGGAAGTCATAGGTGCCTTCCGGCAGAACCACTCGGCCCGGCAGAAACTTCAGGGTCGCCGGATTCGGCGTTGCTTCAGTTTGAATGAACATCTTGTGTTGTCCTCGCGTTGTTTCAACGCGTCCCGTTGTCGGTCATGCCTTGCGTCTCTCCATCGCAAAACACCGATGAATGCTTCTAACGTATCTTCGATCAGTTTGGAACTATTAAAAACTAGATAGGAAGAAATCGCGTTCTATCAAGTTCCCCACCCGATATCTTTCGTCGCTTCCGCTTCCCGGTCATGCCAGCGCCGAGATGGAATCGTCATCCAGGTTGCCCGGCACGATCGTCACCGGAATGGGAAAGGGACTTCCCGATTTTCCGGCAATGGAGGAAACAAGAGGCCCCGGGCCTTCCGATCCCGTGCCTGCCGCAAGCACCAGGATTGCAATATCGGCATCCGATTCGATCAGTTCCAGGATCTCATCCGCCTTGTTGCCTTCGCGCACGACGGTTTCCGGTTCCGTCCGGGCGACGGTGCGCACCCGCTCGGCGGCCTTGGCAAGTGTCGCCTCGGCTTCTTCCTGCGCTTCCGCCCGCATGATGTCCTCAACTCCCAGCCAATGCTGGAAGTCGCCCGGAGCGATGATATAGACCAGCGTGACGACGCCGCCGGTGCGTGCCGCACGCTTTGCGGCGTAAACGATTGCCCGGTCGCATTCCGGCGTATCGTCGATCACCACCAGGAACTTCCGGCGGTGACCTTCCTCATTGCTTTTTCGAATAGCTACCATTGGCGCATGCTGCCACCAGCGCGTGCGCACCGCAAGCGGCGAAATTGCCGCTGGCGATACGCCCGTCCCTTAAAGAATGAACCTCGAAAGATCGACGTTCTTGGCGAGGTCGCCGATATTTTCACGGACGAATTCGCCGGTGATCTCAATGGTTTCCCCGGGACGGTCTGGAGCGGTGAAGGAGATTTCGTCAAGGATCCGCTCCATCACCGTCTGCAGCCGGCGGGCACCGATGTTCTCCACCGAGGCATTCAGATCAACCGCAACAGAGGCAATTTCCTCAATCGCATCCTCGGCGAAGGAGAGCGACACCTGCTCGGTTTCCAGCAATGCCACATACTGCTTTATCAGGCTGGCTTCCGGTTCCGTCAGGATGGCGCGGAAGTCTTCCTTCGTCAGCGCCCGCAGCTCCACCCGGATCGGCAGGCGTCCCTGCAGTTCCGGCAGCAGATCGGACGGCTTGGCGACGTGGAATGCGCCCGAAGCGATAAACAGGATGTGGTCGGTCTTCACGGGGCCATGCTTGGTGGAGACGACCGTTCCCTCGATCAGCGGCAGCAGATCACGCTGCACACCCTCGCGGGAGACATCGCCCCCTGCCCGGCCTTCGCGCGCGCAGATCTTGTCGATCTCGTCCAGGAACACGATGCCGGAATTCTCGACCAGGGAAATCGCCTCCGCGACAACTTTGTCCTCATCAAGAAGCTTGTCGGATTCCTCGTTGATCAGGAGCTCGTAGGATTCGGTCACGGTGGTCCGCTTGGTCTTGGTCTGGCCGCCAAAGGCCTTTCCGAGCAGATCGGACATGTTCATGACCCCGACACTCGCACCGGGCATGCCCGGCATTTCAAAGCTCGGCATCTGCGCCTGGGCGCGAACCTCGACTTCGATTTCCTTGTCGTCCATCTCGCCGGCGCGCAGTTTCGCGCGGAAACTGTCTCGGGTCGCGGGACTGGCGTTCTTGCCAACAAGGGCGTCAAGAACCCGTTCCTCGGCAAGGATATGCGCCTTGGCCTTCACCGCCTCACGCTTCTGGTCGCGGATCAGCGAGATACCGGTCTCCACCAGGTCCCGGATGATCTGCTCGACGTCACGGCCGACATAACCCACTTCAGTGAATTTCGTCGCTTCCACCTTGGTGAAAGGTGCATTGGCCAGCTTGGCCAGGCGGCGGGAAATTTCGGTCTTGCCGACGCCGGTCGGCCCGATCATCAGGATGTTCTTCGGCAGAACCTCCTCACGCATCTGACCTTGAAGCTGCTGCCGGCGCCAGCGGTTGCGCAGTGCAATCGCGACCGCGCGTTTGGCGTCCTTCTGGCCGACAATGTAGCGGTCGAGTTCTGAAACAATCTCACGCGGAGAAAAATCGGACATTTTCTAAGACACGCCTTTCGTGTTTGCGGGCCGGCCCCTCAGGTCCCGGCCCAATGTTCCATGAGCAGGCTGTCGCCGGTGCGGCCGAGGAGATCTTCCATCTCCCTGAAGCCGGCCTTTCGATAGGCTTTCACCGCGCGCAGGTTGGCAGGATCGGGATCGATGATGATCCGTCTGTGGCCTTCCCGGCGCAGCTTTTCGACAAATGCCTGCAGTACCCTTGTTCCGTATCCCCTGGACAACATCGAACCGTCGGCCATCGACAGATCAACACCGACCGCCTCCATCGGCAGCAGAGAAATCCAGGGATAGACGGCAGCAACCTCAGGGTCTTGCTGGTCCTTCACGAACCAGACCTGAATGTACCCTGCGTCGCGGCCGTCGATCTGAAAGATGAAGGGCCTCGTCGTATCACGCCCTTCCACCTTCTTGCGAATCTTGTCGAGTTCCTCTTGCGGGTCGCCCCACCATTCGCGCCAGTGCGGGCGCGCCATCCAGTCTGCCAGAAGCGGCAGGTCCTCGGACAAGACGGGGCGAAAGGTCACCATGACCGCCTACTCGGCCGTATCCAGGGATTCGACGGTGACGCTGTCATTGGTGTAGACGCAGATTTCAGCTGCAACGGCCATGGCCTTGCGGGCGATGGTTTCCGCGTCATGTTCGGAGTCTGCCAGCGCACGACCGGCCGCCAGCGCGTAGTTGCCACCGGAGCCGATGCCCATGATGCCGCCTTCCGGCTCCAGCACATCGCCCGTACCCGTAAGCACCAGGGAGACGTTCTTATCGGCCACCAGCATCATCGCTTCCAGGCGACGCAGGTAGCGGTCCGTCCGCCAGTCCTTGGCAAGTTCGACACAGGCACGCATGAGCTGGCCCGGATATTGTTCCAGCTTGGCTTCAAGGCGCTCGAACAGCGTGAAGGCATCGGCGGTGGCGCCGGCAAATCCGGCAATCACTTCGCCCTTGGCAAGCGGCCGCACCTTGCGGGCGGTGTGCTTGATCACCGTCTGGCCGAGAGAGACCTGGCCGTCTCCGGCAATCACGACCTTGCCGCCCTTGCGCACCATCATGATCGTCGTACCGTGCCATACGGCCGGTTCGCGCGTTTCGCTCATTCAATCCTCTTGAGTCATTTGTCGCTGAAGCCCTATGTAGGCGGCAACAGCGGCTTTTCCAAGCAATCAATGGCCCTTCGACGCGGATGCTCTCACCGCCGCGCCTGCGCCATCGTGACACCCTCGTGTCAAACGGGGTGTTATTTGTTGAGGCCGGTATATGACCTGGAGGCCCGAAGAAGCACGTCCACCAGCTTGTCGAGCTGGCCGTCCGAGCGCTCGTCAACCAGATCGCCGGTCTCGTCAAACGCGCTTGTGGCCTTTGCAATCGAAATCATCTGCGGAAGGACCATGGCACCAAGGCCGACCTCGAGGATCGTTCGGGTACCGATCAGCCCGCGCATGCCGCCAAAGGCGCCGGGAGAGGCCGAGCCCAGGGCGAAGACCTTGTTGGTGAAGACCTCCCCCGGCTCCTTCACCCGGCTGATCCAGTCGAGCGTGTTCTTTATGAGCGGCGTGATACCGGCATTGTATTCCGGACAGGTCAGGAACACACCTTCCTGCCCTTCCAGCAACCGCTTCAGTTTTCTGGCGTTCTCCGGAACGCCACTCGCGGTTTCCAGATCACCGTCATAGATCGGCAACGGATAGTCCTTCAACGAAAGCAGGGTGACCTCGGCATCAAGGATAGCCAGCCGCTTTGCCGCCAGCGCGGCAAGCTTGCCATTGAAGGAGCCGCTCCGGGTGGAGCCGGAACAGACAAGTATTCTGGGATGTCGCATGAAAAGGCTCCAATCCGAAGTTCAGTCGGGTGTCAGGTTGAACGGCAATCGTGCGGCACAGGATCTTCACGTCAAGCGCGGGGAAGGTTTCCCTTCGCTTCAGTGCCCCTTGCGGTAGACCCAGACGCGCGCCGGCGGAAGATTTTTCCAGACCCACTCGGAAGATTCCACCGACACGCCGCGACCGGAAAGTTTGATCGGCGCGGCAAGACTGTAGGAAAACTGAATGAACGGCGCTCCCGGCTTGAGAAGATCAAGGGCCTCCTTCAGCAGCGCCTGCCGGACGGGTTCGGGCCGGGTCAGCAGCGGCAGCGAGGAGACGATGCCGTCAAGCGTGTGCGTGTGGTCCCCATCACCCGACAGAAATCCGCCCGGCTGCTTGAGGGTTGCGCCCAAAGTGTAGGCGTCTCCCTGCAGGACGGTCAGGCCCGGATAGCGTCCGTTGAGGAGTTCGCAGAAATCGGCGCTGTACTCGACCAGATTGAGATGTTGAGGGGTAAAGCCCCGCTCTACAAGCGCCCGGGTCACGACGCCCGTTCCCGGTCCGAGTTCGACCACACGTGAATGCGGCAGGGGTGTCAGAAAGGATGCCATCCTGGCGGCCAGATCCGGGCCGGACGGGGTCACGGCGCCGGTTCTCAGCGGGTTCTGCGCCCAGGAGCGGATGAACTTGACTTCATCGAGAACCCTGGTGCGTACGGCATTCACCCTGGTGAGTTTCTGCCGCAGGATGTCCCCGCGATTTCCGTAGCGCTTCAGCATGTAACTTCACCGACATCCATGAAGGGAATATAGGAAGGATTCCAGAAAGATACTACATGCGAGCGCACAGATCGCGCGTTTACGCACCAAGATTGTCGATGAAATCCTTCACCTTGGAGAAGAAACCCGCGGACTCCGGATGATTTTCTCCCGAGGCTTCCTGTTCGAATTCAGCGAGCAGTTCGCGCTGGCGCTTGCTCAGATTGGTCGGTGTCTCGACGGTCACCTGAATGTACATGTCGCCGTGCTGGCTGGAGCGCATGATCGGCATGCCCTTGCCGCGCAACCGGAACTGCTTGCCGGTCTGCGTGCCTTCGGGGACTTTCACCCGGCTGGTGGACCCGTCCACGGTCGGCACATCGAACTGGCCACCGAGGGTCGCCGTCGACATGGAAATCGGCACCCGGCAGTAAAGATCCGCGCCGTCGCGCTGAAACAGTTCATGCGGCCTGACCGAGAGGAAAATATAGAGATCGCCCGCCGGACCACCGCGCGCACCGGCTTCGCCCTCGCCAGCGAGCCGTATACGTGTGCCGTCTTCAATGCCTGCGGGAATATTGACGGACAGCGTGCGTTCCTGGGTCTTGCGCCCGGAACCGCCGCAGCTTTCGCAGGGGTCCGTGATCACCTGTCCGCGTCCCTGACAGGTCGGGCAGGTGCGCTCCAGCGTGAAGAAGCCCTGAGCTGCCCGAACACGGCCGGCGCCACCGCAGGTGCGGCACGCGGACGGGCTGGTTCCCGGCTTGGCTCCCGAGCCGGAACAATTGTCACATGTGATGCTTGTCGGAACCTCTATCTCCACCGTCTTGCCGGTGAAGGCGTCTTCCAGCGAAATATCGAGATTGTAGCGCAGGTCCGCGCCGCGTTCGCGTCCGCCCGAGCGGCGGCCGCCTCCCATGCCGAAGAATTCCTCGAATATATCCGACATCGTCGAGGAGAAATCATGAGCGCCGCCACCGCCACCGCCGCCGAAACCGCCGTTTTCAAAGGCGGCATGACCGAAGCGGTCGTAAGCTGCCCGTTTCTGCTCGTCCTTCAGCGCATCGTAAGCTTCGTTGACTTCCTTGAACTTTGCCTCGGCTTCGGAGTCCCCCGGATTGCGGTCCGGGTGGAATTGCATGGCCATCTTGCGATAGGCGCTTTTCAACACCTTGCCATCCGCATCGCGCGTAACACCCAGCACTTCATAGAAATCACGTTTAGACATCAAGATCTCTCGGTCTTGTTGTTGCACCGCCGGCTGCCAGGATTGTTCCGGCGCCAAGTACGGCGAAGGCGCCGGGCACAGGTGCCCTTGTCATCAGGCAATCAAGCATCCGGCGCCAGGAATTACGCGGCCAGCCCGTTACCGGGCCGGCCGCATGTCTGGTTTATGCAGATTTTTTGTCGTCTTCGTCTTTGACTTCTTCGAAATCCGCATCGACGACATCGTCTTCAGCCTTGGCTTCGGCTCCTTCGCCGCCTTCGCCTTCGCCTTCAGCCTCGGCTTCCGCCTGGGCTGCCTGATACATGGCTTCGCCAAGCTTCATCGAAGCTTCGGCAAGGGCCTGCGTCTTGGCCTTGATGTCTTCCAGGTCTTCGCTTTCCAGAGACGTCTTCAGGGAAGCCAGAGCGGTTTCGATCGCCGACTTGTCGTCTTCGGAAACCTTGTCGCCGTAGTCCTTCAGCGACTTTTCGGTGGAATGGACCAGGGATTCGCCCTGGTTCCTGGCTTCCACCAGCTCCTTGCGCTTCTTGTCCTCGTCGGCATGCGATTCAGCGTCCTTGATCATCTGTTCGATGTCGGTGTCGCTGAGGCCGCCGGAGGCCTGAATGCGGATCTGCTGTTCCTTGCCCGTCCCCTTGTCCTTGGCGGACACGTTGACGATGCCGTTGGCGTCGATGTCGAAGGTGACCTCGATCTGCGGAACGCCGCGCGGTGCGGGCGGCAGGCCGACGAGATCGAACTGACCGAGGACCTTGTTGTCCGCCGCCATTTCGCGCTCACCCTGGAAGACGCGGATGGTCACGGCCGTCTGATTGTCTTCAGCGGTCGAGAACACCTGGCTCTTCTTCGTCGGGATCGTCGTGTTGCGGTCGATCAGACGGGTGAAGACACCACCGAGGGTCTCGATGCCGAGCGACAGCGGCGTGACGTCCAGCAGGAGAACGTCCTTGACGTCGCCCTGCAGAACACCGGCCTGGATGGCTGCGCCCATGGCGACGACTTCGTCCGGGTTGACGCCCTTGTGCGATTCCTTGCCGAAGAAGGTGTTCACCGTCTCCTGGATCTTCGGCATGCGGGTCATGCCGCCGACCAGAACCACTTCGTCGATTTCACCGGCGGCAAGGCCGGCATCTTTCAGAGCCGCCTTCATCGGCGGGATCGTCCGCTTGACCAGGTCTTCCACCAGCGATTCAAATTTCGCGCGGGTCAGTTTCAGGGTCAGGTGCTTCGGACCGGAGGCATCCGCCGTGATGAACGGCAGGTTGATTTCGGTCTGCGACGAGGAAGAAAGTTCAATCTTGGCTTTTTCGGCGGCCTCTTTCAGGCGCTGCAGAGCCAGCTTGTCCTTCTTCAGGTCGATGCCCTGTTCCTTCTTGAACTCGGACGCAAGGTAATCGACGAGAAGCATGTCGAAATCTTCACCGCCGAGGAAGGTATCGCCGTTGGTGGATTTCACTTCGAAGACACCGTCGCCGATCTCCAGAATGGAAACGTCGAAGGTGCCGCCGCCAAGGTCATAGACCGCGATGGTCTTGCCTTCGGTCTTGTCGAGACCGTAGGCCAGAGCGGCCGCCGTCGGCTCGTTGATGATACGCAGGACTTCAAGACCGGCGATCTTGCCGGCATCCTTGGTTGCCTGACGCTGGGCGTCGTTGAAGTAGGCCGGAACGGTGATGACCGCCTGGGTGACTTTTTCGCCCAGGTAGCTTTCCGCCGTTTCCTTCATCTTCTGAAGAATGAACGCGGAGACCTGCGACGGGGAGTATTTGTCGCCGTTGGCTTCCACCCACGCGTCGCCATTGTCGCCTTTGACGATTTCGAACGGAACAAGCTTCTTGTCCTTGTCGACGGTCGGGTCTTCATACCGACGGCCGATCAGGCGCTTGACCGCGAACAGGGTGTTCGTGGGGTTGGTGACCGCCTGGCGTTTCGCCGGCTGACCGACAAGACGCTCTCCGTCGTCCGAGAATGCCACCATGGATGGGGTGGTCCGGGCGCCTTCGGCGTTTTCGATAACTTTGGGATCCTTGCCGTCCATGACGGCGACGCACGAATTGGTCGTGCCGAGGTCGATACCAATGACCTTTGCCATATCTGCCTCTCTTTCTAGCAAACCGGATAGACCCATGAAGGCGTCAGTCCGGCTCCTCTCACTTGGGTTCCGGGATATCCCGGACATCGCACCCGAACGTTCAGTTCTTGATTTGGCGCGAAGCTTGAACGCTATATAGGTGGATGAAACTTTGCCTGCAAGCCATCTGTCGACGGACACATAGCAGACATGCCTTTTCATGCCCGATATTTCTTCCCGGAAAGTTACCGGTAGCGGGGGCTGCAGCAGTTCCCGTGTTGCGCTAAAAGATCCTCATGAGTGAATTGTCCGTCAACGGCCTGAGCGGCCTCAGCTACCTGCCCGGCTATTTCAGCCGCCGCGAGCAGGAGGCATTGCTGGAGGAAATCCGGGCGGTTGTCGCCCGCGCGCCGCTATATACGCCGGTCATGCCGCGCACAGGCAAAGCCTTCACCGTGCGGATGAGCAATTGCGGACCGCTCGGGTGGGTTTCCGATATCGACAGCTACCGTTATCAGCCGCATCATCCCGACACCGGCCTCCCCTGGCCGGAGATGCCGGCCGTTCTGACCACCCTGTGGAAAGACATTGCGCCGCAGGCACCCGATCCGGAAGCCTGCCTCATCAACTATTATGAAGTGAGCGCCCGGATGGGCCTGCATCAGGACCGGGACGAACAAACTTTCGAAGCCCCGGTCATTTCCGTTTCCCTCGGCGACACGGCTACTTTCCGTGTCGGCGGCCTGACCCGAAAGGACCTGACGAAGTCCTTCCGCCTGCAATCCGGCGACGTGGTCGTTCTGGGAGGCGAGGCGAGACTCGCGTTTCACGGCATCGACAGGGTCCTGAAAGGCACGTCGACGCTGCTGAAGACCGGCGGGCGGATCAATCTGACGCTGAGACGGGTCACGCCGCCCTGAGCATCCGCTGCCCAGGCAAACACCCCACGACGTCATTCTTCCAATGACCGGTATTCTGGAACAGCAAGGCCCCGAGCCTTGTACCGCCGCTCAATCGGCATGGCATCAACCTGTTCGATTGCCGGCTGGTGTCAATTCGCCTTGAAAGCGCTGAGAACCCGCCGCGTGGCCGCGACCACCGGGGCGTGGGTGTCCTTCAGGATTGAATTCCGGTCGAAGCGGGACGGGTCGCTGTTGACTGCCTCGCGCAGAGCATGACCGAACGCCATGCGCAATTCGGTGCCGATATTGAATTTGCAGATGGCCGACCCCCGGGCCAGGGCCGTGCGCTGTTCCACCGGCACGCCCGAACCTCCGTGAATGACCAGCGGCACGGTCGTCACGGCTTCGATCGCGCGGATGCGGGGCTCGTCGAGCCCGCCTTGCTTGTCCTGCTGCAGGTGCACGTTACCGACCGAGATCGCCATGGCGTCGACCGCGGTTTCCCGGGCAAATTTTGCGGCCTCCTCAGGATCGGTTCCGGCAGACGCTTCGCCGCCGGAATAGCCGACAAAGCCGATCTCACCTTCGCAGGAAATGCCGGCGGCATGCGCCATTTCAGCGATGGCGGCGGTTTCGTCGATATTCTGTTGCAGGGGATGACGTGAGCCGTCGAACATGAGCGACGTGAACCCGGCGTCCAGCGCCTGTCTGCATTCGTCCAATGTGTACCCGTGGTCCAGATGGGCCACGACCGGAACAGAAGCGTTCTCGGCCAGATACCGGAACATCTTGCCCAGAACGGGCAATGGCGTGTGTTCGCGGCACCCCGGCCCGGCCTGCAGAATGACCGGCACGTTCTCAGCCTCGGCCGCGGCCACATAGGCGCGCATATCCTCCCATCCCAACGTGACCAGTCCGGCCACGGCGTAGTGGTTTTTCAGAGCGGGCTGCAGCACATCCGACAGGGTGACAAGGGTCATTTGAACTTCGCGATCATGTCCTTGATACCCGGAATGGTTTCCAGCTGCGCGGCATGGGTCGGCTGGAAATACTGCACCAGGGATCGCTGGCTCAGACCGCCGAGGATGGTGAAATAATACATCTCGTATCCGGGCAGAACGGCGCAGGGGTGATAGCCCTTGTCGAGGCAGATCGTGGAGCCGTCCATGATGTGATAGGCGTCGCCGGGCTTGTTGTCCTCGCGCTGGAGCATCTGGACGCCGGAGCCGTAGTTGGGCTTGAACCTGAAGTTATAGGTTTCGTCATGACGGGTCTCGACGGGGAGGCGGTCGGTGTCGTGTTTGTGGCTGGGGAATCCGGACCATCCGCCCTGGCCGACGGTGAACAATTCGCTGACCAGCAGCCGCCCGACCTTGTCATGATGGTTGGCGCCGAGGATATGCTTGATCTTGCGGTGTGTCTTGGTGTCATCTGAACCATATTGCACACGGTCGATGCCGTCGCCGCGCACATCGAAAGGTTCCAGAACCTTGTCGTACTTCGCGCCTGCGATGAAGGTTTCGGTTTCATCGGAGGTGCAGACGATTGTCACTTTGGCGCCGACCGGCACATAGACGCCCTCGGGCTCGCCGTCCCAGACATCAACCGTGCGATTGCCGAGCGCCTCGAAGCGAACGCCCTCGATCTCGACATCCACGGTGCCCGTCGCCGGTACGATGCAGGTCTCATAGCCGGGAACGCAATATTCGAACGCGTCGCCCTTCCTCAGCTTGACGATGTTGAAATAGTTCAGAGGGACCAACGGGTTGTCGACGTCGACAATCGGCTTGTTCTGGTTGTCATGGGGCGCGATATGCATGTCTTCTTCCCTTTTAGGGTGTTGTGGGGCCGGGGTGCGAGGACAGGAAATTCTCAAGCTCGGCGGGTGTGGGCATGGCGGGCGCGCAGCCGACACGGCTGACGACGATCGACGCGCAGGCAGAGCCGCGCAGAACCGCATCGCGCAAGTCATGTCCCTCGGCGAGGCCCGCAATGAACCCGCCCATGAAACTGTCGCCTGCACCAGTGGGTTTCAGGGCCGTCACGGGATAAATGCCGGTGCGGAATTCACCTTCGGGGGTCAGCGTGATCGCGCCCTCCTCACCCATCTTGTAGACAACGATCCGGGCGGTGGTGGCAACCAGGTCGCGGGCCTTGTCCAGGCCCTTGTCATAATCGCCCGCCATGAAGCCGAACTCGACATCATTGCCGACAATGATGTCGCACATTGCGGCCGCGCGGGAATAGACGTCCGCGGCGACCTCCGCTGAAGGCCAGGAGTAAGGCCGGTAATCCACGTCGAAGATCAACGGAAGGCCAGCCGCGCGGGCGGCCTCGAAGGCGTGGAAGGTGGCACTGCGCGACGGTTCGGCGGCAAACACCGTGCCGGTGGTGATCAGCGCCGAATAGCTGCTGTAGTCCACCGCCGCCACATCGTCGACGGTCATTTCGAAATCGGCGGCCCCGTTGCGATAAATCACCGACTGGTGGTCCTCGACCCGGCTTTCCACCACGGCAAGGGAGTTTCGCGCCTCGCCGCCGACCGATCTCACATGAGTTCGCTCGATGCCGTAACGATCGAGTTGGTTGAGCGCAAAACGCCCGATCGCATCGTTCGACACCGTGGTGACCAACGCGGCCTGACCGCCATGCCGGGTTATGGCTGCGGCGATGTTCGCAGACGATCCTCCCAGGCAGGTGAAGAAATGCGTTGCGTCCTCGGTTCTGGTGCCGGGCGGGTCGGCGTAAAGGTCCATCCCGGCGCGCCCGAGAATGACAAAACTATTGCCCTTGATGCGGTCCAGATCGGCCATCAGACGCCCTGCCTTTGCCTGGGACGGGCCGATTCCCAGTCTTCATGGGCTGCCCGGACCTTCGGATCGTCAGAGACCTGCTGGGTACCGCATTCCCACCAGGTATGCCCTTCCTTGGTCCAGCCTTCGTAAGCGTCCACTTTCATGCAGATGACCGTGGTTTTCTCCGCCGCCTTGGCGCGCTTGAAGGCTTCGCCGAGTTCTGCCGGGTTCGCCACGGTTTCGGCAATTGCCCCCTGCGAACGCGCATGGGCTTCGAAATCCACGCCGAACGGCTCGGGGATGGTCGGGCAATCGGCGATCAGATTGTTGAAACTTTCATTGCCGGAGTTGTTCTGCAGCTTGTTGATCACCGCAAAACCGCCGTTGTCGAGCACCAGAATGATGAGTTTCTTCTGGCTGAGAACGGAGGAATAAACGTCCGAATTCAGCATCATGTAAGAGCCGTCGCCGATGAAAACGATGGTGTCCTGATCGGGCTCGCGCTGGGCCTGGGCGATGCGCGCGCCCCAGGCGCCGGCAATCTCGTATCCCATGCAGGAGAACCCGAATTCCACATCCACCGTGCCCGCTGCGAGCGTGCGCCAGTTGGCGGTGACCTCTGCCGGCAGCCCGCCGGCTGCGGCGACCACACGATCGCGCGGATCGCACAGATCGTTCACCACGCCGATGGCCATCGCGTAGGAATTGGGCCTGTTTCCCGGCGCAACGTTTTGCGCGACATAAGCATCCCAGTCCGCCCGATAGCCCGTGGCTTCGGCGGTCCATTCTTCCGGCGCCGAATATCCCCCGGCACCGGCAGCAAGAGCCTCGAGCGACAGTTTGGCATCGCCGACGACCGGCAGGGACATGTGCTTGACCGCGTCATGGCGCGCAGCGTTGACAGAGATAAAGCGCGCCTCCCTGGAAAAGGCGGTCCACGAACCGGTGGTGAAATCCTGCAAGCGCGTACCCACAGCGAGGATCACATCTGCCTGTTCCGCGATGGCGTTGGCGGAATTCGAGCCGGTCACCCCGATGGGACCGATGTTGAGCGGATGGGTCGCCAGCATGTTGGCGCGGCCCGCGATGGTTTCGACAACAGGTATCCGGTGCACCTCGGCAAAGCTGGTCAGCTCTTCCACAGCACGGGAATACTGCACTCCGCCCCCGGCGATGATCATCGGCCTGCGCGCGGTTTTCAGCAGCGCCACCGCATCCGCGACTTCAGCCATGTCGGGGGTCTGGCGACGAATGCGATGCACCTTCTTTTCGAACCAGATGGCAGGATAGTCATATGCCCAGCCCTGAACGTCCTGCGGCAATCCGATGAAGGCAGGGCCGCAATCCGCCGGATCCAGAAGGGTTGCGAGGGCGTTCGGAAGCGAGGACAGGATCTGCGCCGGATGACTGATCCGGTCCCAGTAGCGCACCACCGGCTTGAAGGCGTCGTTCACCCCGAAGGTGGGGTCGCCGAAGTTTTCCATCTGTTGCAGCACCGGGTCAGGCAGCCGGGTGGCATAGGTATCGCCGCACAACAGCAGCATCGGCAGCCGGTTTGCATGAGCCAGCGCCGCGCTGGTCAACAGGTTCGACGTACCCGGACCTGCACTCGCGGTACAGAACATGAACCGCTGGCGCAGCCATTGCTTTGCATAACCCGCTGCGGCAAATCCCATGCTCTGCTCGTTCTGGCCGCGATAGAGGGGCAGTTCCTCGCGAACCGAATTCAGCGCCTCCCCCAGACAGGTCACGTTGCCATGACCGAAAATGCCGAAGCCGCCACCGCAGACGCGCAGTTCCTCTCCATCGATCTCGATGAACTGATTGGACAGCCAGCGAATGATCGCCTGCGAGGTCGTCAGGCGGAGTTTTTCACTTACCTTGCTCATCTTGGCAGGCCCTCCTGGGAATTTCCGGTCTCGGACCGATTGCAACTTGCGTGGTTTCTAATCTCAAGATACAAAGTTTGCAACCGGTTGCAAATTATATTTCCGCGGGAGGCTAGGGGAATGAAAGACATCGGCATCGGAATCATCGGCGGTGGCTACATGGGCAAGGCTCACGCCGTTGCCATGGCCAGCGTTGCTGCCGTGTTCAACACCGCACTCCGCCCCCGGCTGGAAATGATCTGCGCCACCAGCATGGAAAGCGCCGAGCGATACAGGCGTGCCTACGGCTTTGCCCGGTGCACGGATTCCTGGCTCGACCTCGTCCAGGACCCGGGTGTCGAAGCCGTCATCATCGCGTCACCGCAAGACACGCATCGCGCTGCCGCTGAAGCCGCATTCGCCCTCGGCAAACCGGTATTCTGTGAAAAGCCGCTGGGCGCCTCGCTGAACGACAGCCGCGCGATGGTGGCTGCGGCGACGGCAAGCGGCGCCATCAACATGGTGGGTTTCAACTATATCCGCACCCCCGCCAGCCACTTTGCGCGCCAACTTGTGGCAGACGGCGAAATCGGCGACGTCACATGGTTTCGCGGCGAGCATACCGAAGATTTTCTGGCCGACCCGCAGGCCCCCGCGACCTGGCGCACGACGGGCATGTCAAACGGCACCATGGGGGACCTGGCACCGCACATGATCAATGGCGCGCTGGCGCTGATCGGCCCGATCACCCGCCTGATCGCCGAGGTCGAAACCGTGCACGCTGAACGGCCCGGTGGCAGCGTCACCAACGACGATCACGCCCAGATGATGTGCCGCTTTGAAAACGGCGCAATGGGGCAGATGTATTTCAGCCGGATCTCGACCGGACGCAAGATGGGCTATGCCTACGAGATCTCCGGCACCAAGGGGGCGATCCGCTTCGATCAGGAAGATCAGAACGCCCTGTGGCTGTATCGTATGGAAGGCCCCGATGCGACGCGCGGTTTCACCAAGATCCTGGCCGGCCCCGCGCATCCGGATTACGAACCCTTCTGTCAGGGGCCGGGCCACGGCACCGGCTACCAGGACCAGATCATCATCGAGGCCAAGGATTTCCTGACGGCCATCGACACCGGCAAGCCGGTCTGGCCGACCTTTCGCGACGGTATGGAGGTCAACCGCATCGTGGCCACCGCCCTCGCGTCTTCCGAATCGAAAACCTGGCAGGACGTGGCGGCGTTCTGAGTATCTGAAAGGCTACGCAAAATGACTATTCGCATTGGCAATGCCCCGTGTTCATGGGGCATCGAATTCCCAAGCGATCCTTCCTACCCCACATGGCAGTCGGTCCTCGACCAGTGCGCAGGCGCGGGATACAAGGGGATCGAACTCGGACCCATCGGCTACATGCCCGAGGATCCCGCCATTCTTGCGCCCGCGCTGGCGGAACGCGATCTGGAAATCATCGGTGGTGTCGTGTTCCGCCCCTTCCATGATCCCGCGAAATGGGACGAAGTCCTGGACGCAAGCCAGCGTACCTGCAAGGCGCTGGTGGCGCATGGGGCACAGCATCTGGTGCTGATCGACAGCATTTCGCCCCGCCGCGCCCCCACGGCCGGCCGTGCGGATGAGGCCGAACAGATGGGTTCGGCAGAATGGGCCGCCTTCCGCGAGCGTATCGAAACGATTGCCAGGATGGGCACCGAGGAATACGGCCTGACCGTCGGCATTCACGCTCATGCCGCCGGCTTCATGGACTTCGAGCCAGAGCTCGAACGCCTGCTGGACGAGGTCGACGAAACCATCCTGAAGATCTGTTTCGACACCGGCCATCACAGCTATGCCGGCTTTGACCCGGTGGCTTTCATGGATCGTCACATGGACCGCATTTCCTACATGCACTTCAAGGACATAAATCCTGCAGTCAAAGCCGACGTGGTCGCCAGGCGCACCGATTTCTACAAGGCCTGCGGCCAAGGCATCTTCTGTAATCTCGGTCAGGGTGACGTGGATTTTCCCGCCGTCCGTCAACGTCTTCTGGATGCCGGTTTCGAAGGCTGGTGCACGGTCGAGCAGGACTGCGACCCCTCCATGCCGGGCACCCCGCTTGAAGACGCACGGGCCAACCGCGAATACCTTCAATCCATCGGATTCTGACTGCCGACCGGGACCCGGTTGGCGAATGTCGAACATAGTAATGCCAGGAAAGGCAAAGACATGGCAAAATTGAAATGGGGCATGATTGGTGGCGGTGAAGGCAGCCAGATCGGACCGGCGCACCGGCTGGGGGCGCAGGCTGACGGGCTTTTCGAATTTGCCGCCGGCGCATTGGACCACCGTGCGGACATTGGCCGAGACTATGCCCGCAGGCTCGGTGTGGCGGCAGACCGCGCCTATGGCGATTGGCAGGAAATGCTGGCCGGAGAACGGGACCGCCCCGACAAGGTGGATCTGGTTACGGTGGCAACCCCGAACTCCACGCATTTCGAGATTACCAAAGCCTTTCTTGAAGCCGGGTTCAACGTTTTGTGCGAAAAGCCGATGACCATGCAGGTCGACGAAGGCGAGGAGATCGTCAAGGTGGCCAAGGCCACGGGAAAGATCTGCGCGGTGAACTACTGCTACTCGGCCTATCCGATGGTGCGTCAGGCGCGGGCAATGGTGCAGGCGGGTGAAATCGGCAAGGTACGCCTTGTGGTCACCAACTTCAGCCACGGCCATCACGGCGATGCAGCAGATGCGGACAATCCCAGAGTCCGCTGGCGCTATGACCCGGCCATGGCCGGGGTTTCCGGCCAGTTTGCGGATTGCGGCATTCACGCGCTTCACATGGCCAGCTTCATCTGCAACGACGAGGTCGCCACACTGTCCGCCGATTTCGCATCGACGATCCCCAGCCGCGTGCTCGAGGACGACGCGATGGTCAATTTCCGCCTGTCGCGCGGAACGGTCGGTCGGCTGTGGACGTCATCGGTTGCGATCGGCCGCCAGCATGGCTTCGATATCCAGGTGTTTGGCGAAACCGGCGGCCTGCGCTGGCAGTCCGAGCAGCCCAACCAGTTGATCTACACACCGGTGGGCGGCCGCACACAGATCATCGAGAAGGGCGAGGCCGGACTGCACGCCGACGCACAGCGTCTGTCGCGCGTTTCCATCGCGCATCCCGAAGGGTTTCCGCTGGCAGTGGCCAACATCTATTGCGATCTGGCCGATGCAATCCGGGGTGAAGTCCGGGACGGTCTGCCGAACTCTTCCGATGGCGTGCGGTCGATGGCGGCAGTCCACACGGCCGTGGCTTCGGCGAAGAACCAGGGCGCCTGGATGGACGCCCGGCCGCCGATGTTCCGTTAACTTCAGCCGGAAGCCAGGGTAGCCCCGGCTTCCGGCGCCTTCAAGGGACGCAAGGTGCCGCGTTCGACAATCTCGCAGGCAAATATCCGGGACTCGGGCAGCCGGTCCGGATCCTTCAGCATTTCGGTCATCAGCTCGATGGAGGAGGCGACGATGTGACGGATCGGCTGGCGGATGGTGGTCAGATTGATGTTCTGCCACGCGGCCATTTCCATGTCGTTCAGACCGATGATGCCGATATCGCCCGGCACCGTCAGATTGCATTCTCCGATTGCCGACAGCGCGCCGATGGACAACACGTCGTCACCGCCGAAATAGGCCTGTGCGGGATCATCCGCCAACAACCGCAACATCTCGCGCCGGCCGGCTTCGAACGAATAGGCGTCGGCAAAGGAATGTCTGACGCGAATGTTCGGGTGGTTCGCCATTTCCGCCAGAAATCCATGCAACCTGTCCTGTGTGGAGGTTGCTGTTTCCGGACCGCCAAGAAACCCGACGTCACTGTATCCACGCGCGATCAGCGTGCGTGCCGCCATCCGCCCGCTTTCGATATTGTCGATGCCGACGACATGGACTTCGGGTGAGCTGGTCGGGCGGCCAAAGGCGTGCACGACAGGCATGCCTGCATCGCGAAACGCCTTGGAAAATCCCGGCGGCAGTGTCGACGAGGCCACCACGACACCATCGACCGAATATTGCCGCAGCATGCGCACGGAACTTGCCGGATCGGTTTCATCGGAAAGATTGACCAGCAGCGGGCGCAGGTCCTTTTCCTGCAGCGCACGGGTGAACCGGTCGAAAACCTCCAGGAAGATGGGGTTGTGAAAGTTGTTGGAGACAAGACCGATCAGCTTTGTCCGCCCTGTTGTCAGGCTTGAGGCAAGCGCGTTCGGGCTGTATCCGAGTTCGGCGGCGGCCTTCAGGACGCGGCGGCGCATCTTGTCAGAAACTGAAGCGCCATCGGTGAAGGTGCGCGAGACCGCGGAGCGTGAAACGCCCGCACGAATAGCGACATCCTTTAAAGTCTTCGGCATGCTCACAAATCTCCGACCCGATTGCGGCTCCTTTTATCATCAGGCTCATCAAAACGCATGGTGACACTGATTGAAGTCTTTTGCAACCGGTTGCAATTTTTTCCCGGATGTGATTGTCTGGAATACGAAGGGCGGACCAACGCCGTTTTCGGACCAGAGTTCTGGTCAAAACTGGGAGGACTACATGACTTCAATTTTAAAGAAAGCCGCACTTGCGATAGCTGTCGCGGCGGTGCCGCTGATGGCGGCGACCGCGGCCTCCGCCGAGGGGGAGAAATATGTCCTGGTGAGCCACGCGCCCGACAGTGACAGCTGGTGGAACACCATCAAGAACGGCATTGCGCTTGCCGGCGAGCAGATGGACGTCGAGGTCGAATACCGCAACCCGCCGACCGGCGATGTCGCCGACATGGCCCGGATCATCGAACAGGTCGTCGCATCGGGGCCCAACGGTCTCATCACCACTCTTGCCGACTACGATGTGCTTCAGGGGCCGATCAAGGATGCCGTCGCATCCGGTATCGACGTCATCATCATGAACACCGGCACGCCTGAGCAGGCCCGTGACGTCGGCGCCCTGATGTATGTCGGCCAGCCCGAATATGACGCCGGCCTTGCAGCCGGTACGCGCGCCAAAGGCGACGGCGTGACCGCATTCCTGTGCGTCAACCACGCCATTCAGCAGCCCACGGTCGGGGAACGCTGCCGCGGCTTTGCCGACGGTCTCGGCGTCGAACTGGGCGATTCCATGCTGGACAGCGGCACCGACCCGGCAGAAATCAAGAACAAGGTCCTGGCGTATCTGTCGGCTCACCCTGAAACCGACGGCATCCTGACGCTGGGTCCGGTCTCCGCAGGCCCGACCATGCAGGCGCTGAACGAAAACGGCATGGCCGGCGACATCTATTTCGGTACGTTCGACCTGGGCGATGAAATCGTCAAAGGCATCAAGTCCGGTGTCATCCAGTGGGGGATCGATCAGCAGCCCTTCCTGCAGGCCTACATGCCGGTCGTCATCCTGACCAACTACCACCGCTACGGCGTTCTGCCGGGCAACAACATCAACTCTGGCCCCGGCTTCGTCACCGCTGACGGGCTGACCAAGGTTGAAGAGTTCGCCGGCGAATACCGCTGAACTTAGCGGAGGCGCCCGATAGCGGGCGCCTCCGTCTTTCAATTCTTCCAATCGAGAAACGGAGCGCGAGCGATGTCAGAGACAACGCAGCCAAAGCCTGTTGCCGATGAACGTGTCAAGGAAATGTCGTCGCTTCGGCGCGCCCTGATCCGGCCCGAACTTGGTGGGATCTGCGGTACGATCGCCGTATTCGCCTTCTTTCTGCTGTTTGCCCACGACAGCGGCATGTTCAACAGCCAGGGCGTACTGAACTGGTCGACCGTATCGGCGCAGTTCATGATCATAGCGGTGGGGGCCTGTCTCCTGATGATCGCCGGCGAATTCGACCTGTCAGTCGGTTCGATGATCGGCTTTGCCGGGATGATGATCGCGATTTTCTCGGTAACGCTCGGCTGGCCTGTCTGGCTGGCCATCCTGGTGGCGTTTGTCCTTTGCCTCGCGATCGGGGCGCTCAACGGGGTGATCGTGGTCAGGACCGGCCTTCCCAGTTTCATCGTGACGCTGGCGACGCTGTTCATCCTGCGCGGTTTCACGATCTATTTCCCTCAGCTTCTCGAAAACAAGACCATCATCGGCGGTATCCGCGAGCAGGCCGAGGGCGATTGGCTCGCTCCGTTTTTCGGCGGCAAGATCCTGACCGGATTTTTCCAGTTTCTCGGCGAACATGACCTCATCGCCACGTTCGAGCGCGGCTCGAGGCAGGGCGAACCGGTTGTCGACGGGATCCCGATGCTGATCGTCTGGGCGATCCTGCTGATAATCTTCGGCCATGTGCTGCTGACCAAAACCAAGTTCGGCAACTGGATCTTCGCCTCCGGCGGCGACGCACAGGCCGCGCGCTACGTCGGCGTGCCGGTGAACAGGGTAAAGATCCTCATGTTCACCTTCACCGCCTTCTGCGCAACGGTTTTCGCCACCTGCCAGGTCATGGAGTTCGGCTCCGCGGGCGCGGACCGGGGTCTGCTGAAGGAATTCGAGGCCATCATTGCGGTTGTTATCGGCGGCGCCCTGCTGACCGGTGGCTATGGATCCGTTCTGGGGGCTGCCCTGGGCGCGCTGATCTTCGGTGTCGTTCAGCAGGGACTGTTCTTCGCCGGTGTCGAAAGCTCCCTGTTTCGGGTGTTCCTCGGCGTGATCCTTTTGCTCGCCGTGATCCTGAACACCTATATTCGGCGCATCATCACAGGGGAGCGGTAACATGAATTCCCGAACCACCCATGCACCCATCATCCAGATGAAAGGGATCGAAAAGCATTTCGGTTCCGTCATCGCCCTGGCTGGCGTGTCCGTCGATATCTTCCCCGGTGAATGCCACTGTCTCCTGGGCGACAACGGCGCAGGCAAATCCACCTTCATCAAGACCATGAGCGGCGTCCACAAGCCGACGAAGGGCGAAATCCTCTTCGAAGGTCATGAGATGCACTTCGAGGATCCGCGCGACGCGATTACCGCCGGTATCGCGACCGTCTATCAGGATCTGGCCATGATCCCGCTGATGTCTGTGGCGCGGAATTTCTTCATGGGGAACGAACCGACCAAAAAGATTGCCGGCATATCGTTCTTCGACCGCAAGCATGCCGATCGGGTGACGATGGAGGAAATGAGCCAGATGGGCATCAACCTGCGCGGCCCGGACCAGGCGGTCGGCACGTTGTCCGGCGGCGAACGTCAGACCGTCGCCATCGCCCGCGCGGTGCACTTCGGGGCAAAGGTGCTGATCCTCGATGAACCGACGTCGGCTCTCGGGGTGCGGCAGACCGCGAATGTTCTGGCGACCATCGACAAGGTGCGCAAACAAGGCATCGCCGTGGTGTTCATCACCCACAACGTGCGCCATGCAATGGCTGTCGGTGATCGTTTCACCGTCCTGAACCGGGGCAAGACCCTGGGCACCGCCCAACGAGGTCAGATCGAGCCGGAAGAGTTGCAGGATCTGATGGCAGGCGGTCAGGAACTGGTCGCGCTCGAGGGCAGCCTGGGCGGCACCGTCTGAAGTATATGGGGATCAAGGATCCCCATATGCATCTGCGCTAGAAGATCACATGCACGGCGATGGCGCCCACTGACAGGGCGATCACCCAGAGCGCGATCCTGCCCGAACGGGTGTGGCGCGCTTCCGCCTTGCCTATGGCTTCGGCGGTGTTGCTGTCAAAGCGCAGACCGGAAGCGGTCATTCTTTCCAGTTCCTCGGACATGCGGCCGATCCTGTCGGCGAATATCGGCATGTCGTTGGCGATCCGGGCCAGCGCGGAAAATGCATCGCCCGCATCGCGGAGCTTGCCGGCCGGACCGAGATTTTCCCTGATCCAGGTTCCCACCACCGGCTCGGCGGTCCGCCACATGTCGAGGTTCGGATTGAGCGAGCGGGCCACGCCCTCGACCACGACCATGGTCTTCTGCAGCATGAGCAACTGGGTCTGGGTGCGCATTTCGAAGAGTTCGGTGACCTCGAACAGCTGGGTGAGCAGCCGGGCCATGGAAATCTCGCTGGCGTCGTGCCCGTGGATCGGTTCGCCTATGGCGCGGATCGCCTGGGCAAACATGTCGACATCCTGATGGGCCGGCACATATCCGGCCTCGAAATGGACTTCCGCGACGCGCTTGTAGTTGCGGGTGATGAAGCCGAAGAGGATCTCCGCCAGAAAACGGCGCTCGCGCTTGTTCAGGCGGCCGACGATGCCGAAATCGACGGCGACGAGCGTGCCGTCGGCCTGCACGAACAGATTGCCCTGGTGCATGTCCGCGTGGAAAAAGCCGTCCCGCAGGGTGTGGCGCAGGAAGCTCTGGATGACCGCAGCGCCCAGCGCTTCCAGGTCATGACCGTCTTCGCGCATGCCCTCGACGTCCGACATCTTGCGGCCGTCGATCCACTCCATGGTGAGCACGCCCTTGGCGGTGCGCAGCCATTCGACACCGGGCACCCGGAAGCCCGGATCGTTGGCGGTATTTTCGGCCATTTCCGACAGGGCCGCCGCCTCGAGACGGAAATCCATTTCCATGGCAACGGATTGCGCCAGCGTGTCGATGACGGCTACGGGCCTGAGGCGGCGCGAGGGGGCATGGAACTTCTCGGCCAGACGCGCGACCAGATAAAAGCTCTCCAGATCCTGCTGGAAGCGGCGCGCGACGCCCGGGCGCAGGATCTTCACGGCGACTTTCCGCTCCGCGCCATCGCCATCGCGGATCACGGCGGGGTGCACCTGCGCGATGGAGGCGGCCGCGACCGCTTCTCCAAACTCGGCGAAGATCTCTTCCACCGGCTGACCCAGCTGTTCGGAAACAGCGCTGCGGGCTGCATCGTGACCGAAGGCGGGCAACCTGTCCTGGAGCGCCGACAGCTCGCGGGCGGCGTCCTTGCCGACCACATCGGCGCGGGTCGCAAGGAACTGACCAAGTTTGACGTAGGAAGGACCCAGCCTGTTAAGGGCGTCCGAGAGGCGCAGATCCGCGCTTTTGCTCTTTACCGCCCGGCGCTCCAGAAGCCGCGCCGAGGCAATGACGAACCTTGGCCCCGCCGGCAGGTCCGGAAGGGAGACCAGACCGAACACGCCCTCGCGCGCCATTACAAATCCCGCCCGCACCAGACGGAAAAAAGGCATTACCGGAAGCGCCATCTATCAGAGTTTCCAGCCGGTATGCAGAGCGGCGATGCCGCCGGAATAGTTGCGATATGTGACCCGTTCGAACCCGGCCTCGCGGATCATCTCGGCAAAGCGCTCCTGGTTCGGGAAGTTGCGGATCGATTCCACCAGATACTGATAGGGATCGCCGTCTCCCGTCACCATCTTGCCTATCGCGGGAATCGCCTTGAAGGAAAAGGCATCATAGGCCTTGTCGAGAAGCGGAACCTCGACCTCCGAGAACTCCAGGCAGAGGAACCGCCCTCCCCGCTTCAGGACACGGTACGCCTCACCGAGCGCCTTGGGGATGTCCGGCACATTGCGGATACCGAAGGCGATCGTGTAGGCGTCGAAACTCCTGTCGGGATACGGCAGCTCTTCCGCATTGCCTTGTGCAAACGTGATCAGGTTGGAAAGACCGGCCTTTTCAGCCCGGTCCCGGCCCACACCGAGCATGGATTCGTTGATGTCGCAGACCACGGCCTCGACCGTCTCGCCCGACCGGCGCACGACCCTTGTGGCGATATCGCCGGTGCCCCCGGCCACGTCGAGAAGACGCCAGCCCCGGCCTCCCGATTTCGGCGGCGCAAGATGCGAGACCATCGCGTCTTTCCAGACCCTGTGAAAACCGCCGGACATCAGGTCGTTCATCAGGTCATAGCGCTCGGCAACCTTGTGAAAGACATCGTCCACCAGGGCCTGTTTGCGGCCCTCGTCAACCCTGGTGAAGCCGAAGCTGGTCGGCATGTCTTCCGGAGAACGGCTGGATGAACCGGTCTGCCCGTGTGCCTGCTGCGTCATGAAGCGCCTCCAAGGTCAACTTTTGCGCGTTGCTGCGAACGCGGATGCTGGTGCGGGATCTGTCTCGTCAAAGTGCGCCGAACCATAGTACAAGCCCTTGCAAAGCGCTATCTTCGCCGGGATAGAAAAGCCATATGACGCAGGCCTATAACGCGCAACGGAAGCTGAAACCAGACCCCGGGAGCAACTAATGTGCGATCCGATGACACCAGACAGCCAACCACGAGAAGCTTCAAATGCCTGAACTGCCGGAAGTCGAAACCGTCAAACGGGGTCTCGCGCCGACCTTCGAAGGCGCGCTCATTGCACGGGTCGAGCAGAACCGCCCGGATCTGCGCTTTCCGTTTCCGGCCGGTTTTGCGGACCGGCTGACAGGGAAGCGGGTGACGGCGCTCTCGCGCCGATCAAAATATCTGCTTGCGGACATCGACAGCAACGACGTCCTGATCATGCATCTGGGCATGTCCGGGTCGTTCCGGATCGAGGCTGGCCTTGCGGAGGATCTTCCCGGCCAATTCGCCCATCCGCGCAACAAGGACCCGAAACACGACCATGTGGTGTTCCACCTGGAAACGACGGCGGGACCCGGCGCGCGCATTATATATAATGACCCGCGCCGCTTCGGCTTCATGGACCTTGTGTCCCGGCCGGAGCTGGCCGCGCACCCCTATTTCAGGGAACTCGGCCTGGAGCCGCTTGGCAATGAACTGAGCGGCGCCACCCTGGCGCGGCTGTTCGCGGGGCGCAAGATGCCCCTGAAGGCCGCGCTGCTGAACCAGAAGTTCATCGCGGGCCTCGGCAACATCTATGTATGCGAGGCTCTCTGGCGAACGGGCCTCAGCCCGCAAAGCCCTGCCGGCATGCTGGCGACAAAATCCGGGCGGCCGGCAAAGAAGGCCGACCTTCTTGCCGCGAACATCCGGGCGATCCTCGAAGAGGCCATCAAGGCAGGCGGCTCCTCCCTGAAGGACCATACGCAGACCGACGGCACGCTCGGCTATTTTCAGCATTCCTTTGCCGTATATGACCGGGAGGGCGAGGCCTGCAGGACGCCGGGCTGCGCAGGCAGCATTGCCCGGCTGGTGCAATCGGGACGGTCGACATTTTATTGTCCCTCCTGTCAGGCATGAGGATAATCGGCTAGCCGAAGAGCCAGCCTTGCCAGACCTGCCTTAGGTCAGGTAGGCATTGCGCTTAGCTTTGACACGTCCAGGCACAGGAGCGGGTGAAATGGGATATGAAAACATCCGCGTTGAAAAACGCGGTAAAGTCGGTCTGATCACTCTGGACCGGCCGAAAGCCTTGAACGCGCTGAACGCGGCTCTGATCGCGGAACTCGGCAAGGCGCTGGACGGGTTCGATGCGGATGAGAAGATCGGCTGCGTCGTGATCACCGGATCGGAAAAGGCTTTCGCCGCCGGTGCGGACATCAAGGAGATGCAGCCGCATAATTTTTCCTCCGCCTACCAGAACGATCTGATCACCCCCTTCGACAGGGTGTCGCGGAACCGCAAACCGATCATTGCCGCCGTTGCCGGCTATGCCCTGGGCGGCGGGTGCGAGCTTGCCATGCTGTGCGATTTCATCATCGCGGCGGACACCGCCAAGTTCGGCCAGCCGGAAATCACGCTCGGCGTCATTCCCGGTGCGGGTGGCACGCAGCGGCTGACACGTTTCGTCGGCAAGTCGAAAGCCATGGAAATGGTGCTGACCGGACGCATGATGGACGCCAAGGAAGCCGATCGTGCCGGCCTGGTCAGCCGGATCGTCCCGGCGGACGATCTGATCGAGGAAGCCCTCAAGGCCGCCGAAAAGATCGCCGACTTCTCGCTGCCGGTGGTCATGATGGCCAAGGAAAGCGTCGACCGGGCGTATGAGACCACTTTGTCAGAAGGCATCCGTTTCGAACGCCGTGTGTTCCAGGCGATGTTTGCGCTTGAAGACCAGAAGGAAGGCATGAGCGCCTTCGCCGAGAAACGGACACCACAGTTCCGGAACAAATAATCTTGCCGGTTTCAACGATAAAGCCGTTGACGGCAGACCTAACGGCCATTATAAGCTGCGCCCAACCGGTGGCGGACTTTCGCCGCCGTTGTTGTTTTGATCGGGTCTTGCCGCCGTTGCGTTTCGGTCCCGATCGCCACCGGACACCAGTCCCAAAATACCGATCAGGATAAGAGCCCATGGCCAACACACCATCGGCCAAGAAGGCGGCCCGAAAGATTGCCCGCCGGACGGCCACGAACAAAGCCCGCCGTAGCCGCATGCGCACCTACCTGCGCCAGGTTGAAGAAGCAATTGCTTCCGGCGACCAGAGCGCTGCCAGCGAAGCTTTCAAGGCTGCACAGCCGGAACTCATGCGCGCTGCGTCAAAAGGCGTTCTGCACGCCAATACGGCGTCCCGGAAGGTTTCCCGTCTCAATGCCCGTATCAAGGCACTTGGCGCGTAATCACTCCGTCACATGACTTTCAAAAAACCCGGCCAGCGTGCCGGGTTTTTTTTAGCCGTGCAATTTTGTGGATGACGCCGGACAGCAACCATGACGGGCATTTGATGTATTTCAGACCCTCAGAATGCTGACATGAATTATTCCACGTTTCCAATACCTTATGAACATGTAAGATTTGTGGAAGGCGCTCAAACCGGATTCGATGTGAGTCAAGGTATGTGTGCCGAATTTTTTTTTATTAATGTTGTTTTTCCACTGTGACAGGTCGCCCCGCTGGCAAAAGTCATTGCGGTCAAAAGCATTTGTTCCGTCACCCACAGCCGGCCAGTTTCCTGTGACGTCGGGGCAGAAACAGGCGACTCTCCGCATTCGCCCAAACGGGCTGTTGCCCCGTCGGGCGCTGTCTGTATATTAACAAGCGGCTGGCGGAGAAAGACCAGCGGACAACTCAAAAGATGGTGCTTGGATCAACAATGAATAAGTCACTAAGATACAAAACTAAGCACGCAGTTCGTAGAATTCCGGATGAATACATTAATTTATTCGGCACCCAGGGCGCCTAGCTTCGGCTTCGGCCCAATCTTCTTCTCGAAAATCTAATTTTTCTTTAAATCGATAGCTTAACGGCTATTGAAGGGGGCAATAGTGCATTTTGTCGGTGGCTACGCTGGAAACGTCGAAGCGTTGGAGGCTTTCAACGAGCTGTCCAATACTCAGGACGCGACCCTTGTCGATGTGCGCACTCAAGCGGAATGGGCCTTTGTCGGCGTGCCCGATCTGCGTCCGATCGGAAAGGAAGCCATCCTTGCTGAATGGCAGAGCTTCCCGTCTTCCGGACCGAATCCGGAGTTCGTGGCGAAGGTTTCCGATCTTCTGGTCAAAAAAGGACTTGACCAAAGCGCGCCAATCTATTTTCTCTGCCGCTCCGGAGCCCGGAGCCAGGCAGCGGCAACAGCCCTGACTGAAGCCGGCTATACCCGGTGCTTCAATATTTCCGATGGCTTCGAAGGCCCGCTCGATGCAGACAGTCATCGCGGCACCAGCTCCGGCTGGAAGGCGGCCGGGCTGCCCTGGATTCAGAATTAGTTACCCCATCAAGAGGGAAACGGGCGACGGGAAATTTTCCCGCCGCCAATACCAAAACCGTCCCAAAAGGGACAATATAATGCCGCAAAAGCGGCAAGGCGTAGGTAGAAGAACGGCTGTGGCGGACGGTTCTTCACCGAAGACAGGAGGCAGATAACATGCAGGTTCAGGAGGCAGGCGGCTCGGAACAATGGAAGCGTGTCAAGAAACATCTTCGCGCGCAATTGGGCGATGACGTCTTCACCAGCTGGTTTGCACGCGTAGATCTGGAAGAACATCAGGACGGCACTGTGCGCCTGTCCGTTCCCACCAGATTTCTCAAGCAGTGGATCCAGAACAATTACAACGATCAGCTGATGGGACTGTGGCAGCGTGAATGCGACAACGTACATCGCATCGAGCTGACGGTTCGCGGCGCCATCAGGCCCCGCCAGGTGCCGGTCTCCCAGCCGAGCCTTGCCTTGCCTTCCGGTTCGAAGCCAGCTGCGGCGGATACGCTGGCGGAAGCTTCCCAGGTGACCCGCGCCCAGGCGGCGACGGCTGCCCTTGGCCGCGGCGACACCGGCGGCGACACGCCTCGCGACGTCCTGCAGGGCGCCTCGCTCGATCCGAAATACACGTTCGACACCTTTGTCGAGGGCGAATCCAACAATCTTGCGCTGGCTGCGGCCCGGCAGGTTGCCTCCGGTGGGTCGGTCACGTTCAATCCGCTGTATCTTCATGCAGCCGTTGGCCTGGGCAAAACCCACCTGATGCAAGCTGTCGCCGCCAAGGCACGGGCCAGCGGCCGGAAGGTGCTCTACCTGACCGCCGAGCACTTCATGTACAAATTCGTCGCTGCGCTGAAGTCCCAGTCGGCTCTGGCCTTCAAGGACACTTTGCGCACCATCGACCTGCTCCTGATCGACGACATGCAGTTCCTGCACGGCAAACAGGTTCAGCAGGAGTTCTGCCATACCCTCAATGCCCTGATCGACGGTGCCCGCCAGGTGATCGTCGCCGCGGATCGCGCCCCGTCGGAACTGGACACTCTGGACGATCGTGTCCGCTCCCGTCTTTCCGGTGGCCTCGTCGTCGGCATCCAGGAGCCGGATTTCGTTCTGCGCCGCAGCATTCTGGACTCCCGCGTGGCTGCCGCCCGCAAGACCTATCCGCAGTTCGAGGTGCCGGAAGGCGTCCTTGACTACGTGGCCCGTCACGTCGCCTCCTCCGGCCGCGACCTGGAAGGTGCCCTGAACCGGCTGATCGCCCATAATCAGCTGACCAACCAGCCGATCACCCAGGAAATGGCGGAGTTGACCCTTCGCGATCTGGTCCGCTCCAGCGAGCCACGCCGGGTCAAGATCGAGGACATCCAGCGGGTGGTCTCAAAACACTACAACGTCAGCAAGGCGGACCTTCTGTCTGCACGCAGGACACGGACAATTGTCCGCCCGCGTCAGATTGCCATGTATCTCGCCAAGGTGATGACGCCGCGCTCGCTGCCGGAAATCGGCCGCCGGTTCGGCAACAGAGACCACACCACAGTGTTGCACGCGGTGCGGAAAATCGAAGAGCTGGCCCGGGGGGACTACGCGCTTGCGCAGGAGCTCGAGCTGCTGAAGCGGATGCTCGACGCCTAGGTCCGGGCATACGACGGCCCGGGCAGGATGACCCGGGTCGCCTCAACGCCGACAGGTTGCTCCGACACCTTGAACCAGAGCAACCTCTCCGCACTCTTGCGAACGCCCGACAGTCTGGATTAACCTGTTTCGGCGTGGCTGCGCAAGAAAGCGGAGATGCCGACCTGTCCCGGATTTCGAGTGCATGAAATTCCACCAGAATCGGGGGCGTTCTGACCGGACGGCCCCTTGCTTTTGAACCCGGTTAAGGGCAGTGTCTTCCACCCCGCTCCCGACCGGAGCCCAATTGTCCAGTTTTTGCCAGGCAGACCTGCCCGGCGTTTCATGAGTACGGAACGAGTGTATGAAAGCGACCCTCGAGCGGACCGACCTCCTCAAGTCCTTGACCCATGTTCACCGGGTGGTCGAGCGCCGGAATACCATCCCCATCCTGTCCAACGTGCTGTTGCGCGCAGATGGCGGTGCGATAAACCTCAAGGCGACGGATCTTGACCTGGAAATCGTCGAATCCGTTCCCGCGATGATCGAAATGCCGGGAGCGACCACGGTCCCGGCGCATATGTTCTACGAGATCGTGCGCAAACTGCCCGATGGCTCCCAGGTCGTTCTGGAAACGACAAGCGACAACGCCACGCTGGAGATCCGGGCGGGACGCTCGAGGTTCACCTTGCAGATCCTGCCGGAGACGGATTTCCCGGACCTGACCGCGGGCGACTTCAGCCATGGCTTCTCGCTGACCGCTGCAGACATCCGCAAGCTGATCGATACGACGCAGTTTGCCATCTCGACGGAAGAGACCCGCTACTATCTGAACGGGATCTACCTGCACACGGTGGACACGCCGGGCGGCCCGCGGTTCCGCGCTGTGGCAACCGACGGTCACCGTCTGGCCCAGGCCGAAGTGCCGGCGCCCTCCGGATCCGCCGGCATGCCGGGCATCATCGTTCCTCGCAAGACCGTCGGCGAAATGCAGAAACTTCTGGAAGACCCGGAAGCCAATGTGCAGATCGAACTGTCAGACACCAAGATCCGCATCACCACCGGCTCCGTGGTTCTGACGTCAAAGCTGATCGACGGCACCTTCCCGGACTACGGCCGGGTGATCCCGCAGGGCAACGACAAGGAAATGCGCGTCGACCGTGACGAGTTCAAGGAAGCCGTAGACCGTGTCTCGACGATTTCCTCCGAACGCGGCCGCGCCGTGAAGCTTGCGCTGAGTGAAGGCCGGCTGGTGCTGACCGTCAACAATCCGGACTCCGGCAGCGCGACGGAAGAACTGGCCGTCGAATTTGACGCCGAGCCGCTGGAAATCGGCTTCAACTCCCGTTACCTGCTCGACATCGCCAATCAGCTCGGCAGCGATACCGCGCTGTTCCGGCTGGCGGATTCCGGATCTCCGACGCTCATTCAGGACAGCACGGTCGAAGACTGCCTGTTCGTCCTGATGCCGATGCGGGTCTGACGACCGGAGCCCTGGAGACGGAAGGCTCAAAAGCGGAAGTGGGTTCATGACAGAGTTCCGGACGGCGCAGCTGACCCGTCTGTCCCTGA
Source organism: uncultured Roseibium sp. (assembly GCF_947496995.1). GTDB lineage: Bacteria > Pseudomonadota > Alphaproteobacteria > Rhizobiales > Stappiaceae > Roseibium. The sequence goes on along the minus strand of NZ_CANMFD010000001.1, from coordinate 339,561 downwards.
CCGGCTTCCGCAATTACGCCGCCCTGACGCTGTCGCTCGGTGCCAAACTGGCGGCCCTGGTGGGGCCCAATGGCGCCGGCAAGACCAACATTCTTGAAGCAATCTCGTTTCTGACCGCCGGCCGCGGCCTGCGCCGTGCTGCGCTGGCCGACATTGCCCGCATGGGCGGCGACGGAAGCTGGAGCGTTGCGGCCAGCGTGCTCCTCGACGGCATGGAAACCCGGATCGGCACCGGGCTCGTCGCCGGCACCGCCGGACGCAAGGTGCGCATCGACGGGGCGGAAGTGCGCGGTTCGGAAAGTCTCCTCGACTACATGCGGGTGTTGTGGCTGGTGCCGGCCATGGACGGCCTGTTCACCGGGCCGGGGTCCGACCGGCGCCGCTTTCTCGACAGGCTGACCCTGGCGATCGATCCCTCGCACGGGCGAAGGGTCGGCGACTTCGAAAACGCCTTGCGTCAGCGCAACCGACTTCTGGATCAGGGCGGTTCGGATTCCTTTCTCGGCGCCCTGGAACAGCAGGTTGCCGAACTCGGCACGGCAGTCTCCATCGCCAGGGGAGAAACCGTCGGCCTGCTCGGCCGGATGATCTCGGACCAGGCAGGCGAGGCCCTGCCCTTTCCGCATGCCTCCGTCGCGCTTGAAGGGGCATTCGAGGCCGAAACGATCGGTCTCAGCGCTGCCGACCGCGAGGATGTCTACCGGCGCATGCTGCGCGACGGGCGCCCGCGCGACCGCGCCGCGGGGCGCACATTGAACGGACCGCATCTGAGCGACCTGAAAGTTCTGCACGCAGCCAAGAACATGCCGGCCTCCCAATCCTCCACCGGCGAGCAGAAGGCGCTCCTGATCGGGCTCATTCTGGCGCATGCGGAACTGACGGCGAAACTCTCCGGCATGACGCCCGTGCTGCTGCTGGATGAAGTGGCCGCCCACCTGGATCCGGACCGCCGGGAAGCCCTGTTCGTGAAGCTCGATTCACTCGGTGTTCAGGTGTTCATGACAGGTACGGACGAGGCGCTTTTCGAGGCTTTGCCGCAGGCGGCGGAAATATTCGAAATCCGGGAGGGTGCCGGCAGTTTGATCCGCGCGGGAAAGACCCCTTAAATCCGCCTGATTCTTGTGGTTTTCCACCATAATCCCTTTGCTGGCTTGCCTGAGCAACGCGCGCGGTTGAACCCCCGCCGGAACCCCGTATAACGGGGGTATAAAGATAAACCGATTGGTGATTGATTCGCATGAGCGACACGTCCACGTCCGAGCCCATTCCAACCCCGGAAACCGAAAACGGCGCCGACTACGGCGCGGACAGCATCAAGGTTCTGAAAGGCCTGGATGCCGTGCGCAAACGGCCCGGCATGTATATCGGCGACACAGATGACGGCTCGGGGCTGCATCACATGGTCTATGAGGTGGTGGACAACGCCATCGACGAAGCGCTTGCCGGCCATGCGGACCATGTGACGGTGGCCCTCAATCCGGACGGCTCGGTGACCGTCTCCGACAACGGACGCGGCATTCCCACGGACATCCACACGGAAGAAGGCGTCTCCGCGGCCGAGGTCATCATGACCCAGCTGCACGCCGGCGGTAAGTTCGACCAGAATTCCTACAAGGTGTCCGGCGGCCTGCACGGCGTCGGCGTCTCCGTGGTGAACGCACTCTCCACCCGGCTCGACCTGCGCATCTGGCGCGACAACAAGGAACACTTCATGACCTTCGCCCATGGCGAAGTTCAGGCTCCCCTGAAGGTGGTCGGCCCCGCCGATGGCAAGAAGGGCACGGAAGTCACATTCCTGCCGTCGCCGGAAACCTTCACCAAAATCGAATTCGATTTCGGTACGCTGGAGCACCGATTGCGCGAACTCGCCTTCCTCAACTCGGGCGTCCGCATCATTCTGACCGACAATCGCGGCGTGGAGACCCAGGTCGAGGAACTTTACTACGAGGGTGGCCTCGAAGCCTTCGTGCGCTACCTGGACCGGGCCAAGCATCCCCTGATCGAAACGCCGATCAACATGAAGGCCGAGCGCGACGGCATCACCGTGGAAGCCGCCATGTGGTGGAACGACAGCTACCACGAGCATGTCCTGTGCTTCACCAACAACATTCCGCAGCGCGACGGCGGCACGCATCTCGCCGGCTTCCGGGGCGCCCTGACGCGCCAGATCACCGGTTATGCCGAGGCGACGGGCCTGATGAAACGCGAAAAGGTGTCCCTGACCGGTGACGATTGCCGCGAAGGCCTCACCTGCGTCCTGTCCGTCAAGGTGCCGGATCCGAAGTTCTCCTCGCAGACCAAGGAAAAACTCGTCTCCTCCGAGGTTCGCCCGGTCGTGGAAAACCTCGTCGCGCAGATGCTCAGCGAATGGCTGGAGGAAAACCCGGCCCCCGCCAAGATACTCGTTTCCAAGGTGGTCGAGGCCGCCTCCGCCCGCGAGGCAGCCCGCAAGGCCCGCGAACTCACACGGCGCAAGGGCGCGCTCGATATCGCTTCGCTTCCCGGCAAACTGGCCGACTGCCAGGAACGGGACGCCTCGAAAGCCGAACTCTTCCTGGTGGAGGGCGATTCCGCAGGCGGGTCCGCAAAGCAGGGCCGCCACAGGGAAAACCAGGCGGTTCTTCCGCTGCGCGGCAAGATCCTCAACGTGGAGAGGGCGCGCTTCGACAAGATGCTGTCTTCCAACGAGATCGGCACCCTGATCACCGCGCTCGGCACCGGGATCGGCAAGGAAGAATTCAACATCGAGAAGCTGCGCTACCACAAGATCATCATCATGACCGATGCTGACGTCGATGGCGCCCACATCCGGACACTGCTTCTGACCTTCTTCTTCCGCCAGATGCCGGACCTGATCGAAAACGGCTACATCTATATCGCCCAGCCGCCGCTCTACAAGGTCAAGCGTGGCCAGTCCGAGCAGTATCTGAAAGACCAGTTGGCGCTGGAGAATTATCTGATTGCCCAGGGTCTGGACGAGGCTTCGCTGACCCTTGCCGAAGGTGAAGTGCGCACCGGTCACGACCTGCTTTCCGTGCTGGAGACCGCGCGCAAGATCTCCGATATCTTCGACGGCCTGCATTCACGCTACAATCGCGATGTCGTGGAACAGGCGGCAATCGCCGGCGCGCTCACCCCCGAAATCCTGGAAGACGACGCCAAGGCCAAGGAAGCGGCGGCCTATATCGCCCGCCGTCTGGACATTCTCGCCGACGAATTCGAACGCGGCTGGGCCGGAGAAGCGCAGGACGACGGCAGCCTTGTCTTCAAACGCACCGTTCGCGGCGTGGAGGAGACGGCGACCATCGACGCGGCACTGCTTGGTTCGACCGACGCCCGACGCCTGGCGGCGCATGCGAGCCACCTGAGCGAGATTTACGGCAAGGCAGCGGTTCTGCGCCGCAAGGACAGCTCAAGCGAAATCCGCGGCCCCAGAGCCCTGCTGCAGCAGATCTATGCCTTCGGCCAGAAGGGGATTTCCCTGCAGCGCTACAAGGGTCTCGGCGAGATGAACCCGGAGCAGCTCTGGGAAACCACGCTCGATCCGAATGTCCGCTCCCTGCTGCAGGTGAAAGTGCGCGAGGCAGACGATGCCGACGACATCTTCACCAAGCTGATGGGCGACGAAGTGGAGCCGCGCCGCGAGTTCATCCAGGACAACGCTCTCTCGGTCGCCAACCTCGATATCTGACCGGCTGTAGGGAAGCACATAAAGTTTCGCCGCGCGCATAAAATTTCGCAAGCAGATTAATGCCCTTATGATTTATTGATTTTTTTTCAATAAGTTATAAGAGCTCGCATTTTTGCGTTGAGGGTCAAGACATAAACCGTGCAACGAGCTAAAGCCCTAACCTGGATGCTTAAGAAATAGGGTCGCAAATCAAATTAGACTCATTGCCCATCATAGTGGTCCATACGGTGAGGAGAAATCCAACAATAGTGTCGACATAGCCGCTCTTTAGGCGCCGTTTCATTCCTGGCTAGCACAAAAAAGTGGCAGTGTGATCGTCCACCGCTCAAAGTCGTGACGAATATCGTCAAATCATCTCGGTTCATTACAAAGCCACTCAAAGCCTTTCTATACAGGCTGAGAACGAGGATCTTGGGCGCTTCAGTGTTCAATTGGCTAAAAGAGACCTGTAGCTGCAACTTCTTCAGTTCAAATTGCTCGGACCTTCTAATGACCAAGTCTACACAATTTAGACAATTCTAACCGAAAAGTGGTACTCCTCCAGTCTAATCGTCATACTGGAATTCAGTCCCTTGAATCGCCAAAAGGTCTCATCGGTCAGCTTAGGACAATTCAATAACCCGCTGCTATGTACATTACCCTCCTTGGATTATTTCTGAGGCCCAACAATTGTCATTCTCAGCAAGCAGGCTTCGTCCGACATACTTCAGCGATTGCGTCCGAAAATTCCGCTTGACTTAAAAGCGCTCAACACAACATAAAGGTTGTCATGCCGTTGAAGTTCGGTTCGGTAACGAAAAGGCTCCCGAAGGGCATACACCCACTCTCATGGGACGAAGCGTATGCACTTCTCGCTTACAACGATAGGCGGAAGGAGTTGATGAACGGGCTTTTGGCTGCGTGCCAGTCCCTTAAGTCTGCTGGTGTCAAGCGTGTGTTTGTCGACGGAAGTTTTGCCACAAAAAAGGCCAATCCGGGCGACTGGGATGCTTGTTTCGAATTCAAGGGCATCAATTCCAAAGACCTGGATCCCGTGTTTCGAGACTTCTCAAACGAAAGAGCGGCTCAGAAGAAGAAATTCCTTGGTGAGATGTTCTTTGCAGAGAGTGCGGCGACAATGCTGGGGGAGCCTTACTTGAGCTTTTTTCAGCACACAAAGGACGGAAAGCCGAAAGGCATAGTTGTCATAGATTTGGGAACACTGCCATGATCAAAAACGAGCGTCAGTTTGGAGTTACACAGAACCAGGCTCGCAATTTCGAAGCAGCAATTGCTGAGGCCAAAGGCAAAAAAGTTCCCCAAGACACCGATCCTCTCCTTTGGAAGGCCTATATCGAAGGCATGGAGAGCCAGCTCACCACAATGCAACGTGAGATCGCTGAATACAAACAACTCAAATCAGGAACCGTAAACCAGATCGAAGTAGGATCGCTTGAAGAGTTTCCGCTCGGGATCATCAAAGCTCGCATCGTCCGAGGGTTTACTCACAAGGAGTTAGCCGATCGAATAGGAGTTAAACCGCAGCAAGTTCAGCGCTGGGAAGACTCTGATTATGAGACAATCGGATTCAATAAACTTATCAAGATTGGCAATGCGCTCGGCATAAGCGTACACGAGAGTATTTCGTTCCGGCATGAGGCCAAAAATACGGCTGACAAGTTAAATGAACTTGGAATCGATCTGAAGTTCTTGCGAAAGCGTTTAGCACCTGGCGCAGGAAAGGACCTCCATGACGTACTCAAAGCGGCATCTGGATATCTTAAAAGGATTTGGAACCTAACGGTTTTGGGTGACGGGACAATCGACACCCGCACATTTGATTGCACTGCGGCCAATATCGCTCGATACAAACTTCCCAAAGACGCTAACCCTGTGCGCATCCGTGCGTACACGCAATACGCCTACTATGTTGCCGAACGCGTCGCATCATCCATGTCCAGCGACAGTCAACCGATACCCCGTGATTGGAAAGAAGCGCGAGAGGCTCTATCAGAAGATGGGCGTCTCTCCCTACAGTCAGCACTCCATACAGTGTGGGCAATGGGCATCCCAGTCGTTCCCCTCAGCGACACAATCCGTTTTCACGGGTGTTGCTGGCGCTTTAATGGCCGAAACGTAATCATTCTCAAGCAATCCGTTAGAGCCGAATCTCGATGGCTCTTTGACCTATTGCATGAGTTGTATCATGCAGGAGAAAATGAAAGTCACGGCTTCGACCCAACCGCTATCGATGGTACAGCATCAGAGAGAAGAGATTCGGAAGATGAGCGCGCGGCGAACGAATTTGCGGGTAACATCCTTTTGTGCGGTAGTGCCGACGACCTCTACAAAGAGGCTTTATCAAAGGCCAAAGGACAGTTACCACAACTGAAAAAGGCCGTGCGGCAAGTGGCGAAATCGCATCAAGTAGACGTCGGCGTCCTTGCAAATTATGTGGCCTACGCTTTGAAGTCAGAACAGGATGCCGATTGGTGGGGTGCGGCGGTGAACCTCCAGCCGGAGAGCGCCGACGCGTACAGCACCACTTTGTCGGCGTTCAATGCACACTTTGACGGTTCCAGCCTGCCGGAAGAAGATCTAAAGTTGGTCATGCTGGCCACGACAGAACCCTCTGGTCTGTGCTGATTGGATTAGTCGAAGGTGCACACCTCGACGCTCCTACACATACCGCGTCAAGTCAAAGTTGTTCGCCTATTAAGCATTTGCAACAGGAAGCATTGCAACAGTGTCGGCGAAAGCCTGTGTATCAAGCGCATAGGTCAAAAATGCCAACTTGCGACTACCTACAGTGTAAGTTCGCTCGAATTCTACCATACTTTCAAAGAGCATTCTGGTTAATTTGTCCTCATTGAGATATTCTCTCAAGAATTCAGGTGTAAATTTTTCATCATTCCATAATTTTCTTTCAACTAATTCGCTCGTTTCAATAGTTTGATTAGTATCGCCAACCTCCATAGACGCAATCATCGTTCGGATGACCCCTGTTTGGACCATATTGGACAATTCCTGCAATCGTCGCACGGGGTGACCTTCTATTCTTAGACCAGAAAACATTCCGTTTCCGGACACTATGCACGTAACGATCTCGTTCGACGGGCCGACCTCCCAGCCTAGGCGACGGTAAAGTTCTTTTTCTACATCTGGAGCTTTCAGAAGATTCTTTAGGCGACCAAGCTGTTGTGCGCCCTTAAGCATGTGCTTGTATGAGGTTCTGAGTTCATGAACGTTGCAGGGAAGAGTCGGATGCTTGCACTCAAATAGAAAGAGATAGCCTCCAAAACGGCAGATGACGTCTATCTCAATTCGCTGCCCCTCAAGCACCGTTTCAAACCCCTGTGCTACAAATTCGCACCGAGCCCCCTGTAAATCACTTGCAACAGAGCGCTCAGCAGCGTCTGTGTCGAGCATTTTGATGAGCCTCTGGTTCTCGTTCCGGGCCATGTTCCGGTACCAATTTGTCATCCCGGTGATATGTAACGGGACGAGACAGTACTCGTTGCAGTGTAGAATGGGCTTATATTGCAGATCAAAAAAGTCTGAATGACCAGGAACCCAAGAAAGAAAATCCAATACGGCATCGACGTGTTCTTTTTGAACGCACCATCCAAGTAACTGTTTTAGAGTTTTTATTTTAAAGACTGGGACCAAAGACCTGTAGGCAAGTTCCGCATCACTTTCTAGAAGCGGAGTTAACTGCCGCATTGCCAAACGTGAAATAAACAAGAAAAGTCGATGGACCCTAGAGAAATCTAATAGGGTCAATCCTGGGCGATATTCGAATTCCTTTAGTTCTTTCCACGTCACACGCTCAGTATCAATCAACTCTTGAAGGTATAACGCTTCCTCTATTGTAAACGAATTGTTCTGAAATAAATCATGAATCGGAGGAACATCTGGAATATTAAACGTGAATCGGCTCACTGGCACTTCGATACGTTGCACGACTTGCCCATGGAAGTTTTCAAAAAAGTCATCGGCAATCGCGAACACTGAATGAGCTCCATCTTCGATGGCTTGCACTCGTTCAAGGTGGCCTTTCATACTAGCTAACTCATTCTGAACATAGCCAAGGCGGATGCTCTTCTCGAGAACAGGGTCTTTTGCAGAGATCGAGATTTTTCCACCAGTTACCGTACACCGATAGTTAAAGGCCTCGACAAGCATCTCAGCTTCGAATACTTGACGTATCTTGCAAGCCTTAAGGATCATCTTGTCGATAAGGCCTCTTGCAATTTTCCGCTCCAACATCATGCCGAAGTGTGCGTCTGAAATACCAATCTCTTCGTTGATGCAGTGAATGATGTATGATGCCCCCTCGGCCAACTCCTCCTTACTGTATGAGTTTAGTGCATTCTTATTCTTAGCTTGGTCGACGTCATGCGAAATCATAAAAAGCGCGTCTACCCGCGCAATAACAGACTTCAAAGCTGTATCGGCATTTCGCCTAAGGAACCGTCGGAGGCTCTGATCCAGGTCTTCCACTTCTGGAGCAAACTCAGCCAACAGTTTCATAGAGTTTAAGTAGCGCAAATCGTCAGTATTAAGTGAAAGTTCTGTGGCCACCACTTCCAGAGCGGCAAATACGTCTAAGAGTTGATTTGTCCGAAATTTGTATTTAGAAGCGCGCAGTGTCCCCGATGAAGTTAACGCTTCTCGTGCCATGGACTGATTACAAAAAAAGCCAAGCGTGATCCAATTCACTGCCAATTGCACATTTCCAAGAGTGATCTCTTGTACTGCCAAATCGCCAACCTGGGGTAAGTCCCGCCGCAGGCTTTCGAATAGCCAATTTTTGTCCATCGCAACTAGCGTTGGTAACCATATTTCAGCTTCCAGTAATTCAGGCGCGATGAGTTGAAGGCAACTACGGAGATCCTTTTGTTTCGCCATTTTTTAGCAACCACTCCCCCTAGACATCCAAAGACTTTGATCCCTACCCGTGTCATGTGAGATCGTTGATACCGTGAATGTTTTGCAAGAGACTCATAGTGCTTCTGAAAAATCCACGTGAAGCCGTCAACATACTGAATGGAGAAGATCCAACTCGGACAAAATGGCGAAGCCAGTGGTACCGAGGCCCTCGACCCACAATACAGCGAACACTACTCTTTTTCTGTTGACTCTCGGCGGTCCTGCAACCGCTTGGCGGACCTTTCCGTCTGCTCTTTCTGTCGGGGATGGCTCTGCTGTTGCCCAGCCCGCCGAGCATGGTCGAGAGCAATTGCATGACCCTGCATCATGTCAACATCGAAGCATTTGTTGGGCCAGTCGACAAGAAGCCATATGCCTGATGGATGTATCTTGCTGTGTAACTAACGCGATATCGTCCGCAATAGTGACTTTAACGAGCTTGGGAACCTCATGGGTTAAAGACGTAACACCTTCCCCAAACATTGAGAACAGACCCCTCGTTACCGAATACCCTCGCTCCCAGAGCCCATTCCTTATTAGGTCCGCCAGCTCCAAAACCTGCGTAATCGGTAGGCCCATCCAGCTTTCCCTTGAAACCCTCTGTGAAGCAGTAGGCCTGTGAAAGGGTCAAAGGTTTTCCTAGGTAATACAGAGGCCTAATAGTCTCCGTTGAGGGCCCAACAACTGAAACACTGAGTTCTTGAGTGATAAATCCATTTCCCAATTCCTTCAGTCCAGTATCTATTTCAATTCCCCCGGAACTGCTGGCAAAGGATCCAAATGTTTCTTGCGCTGAAACGTCCTCAAAGGAAAAAACGAACATGATGCCTACCAGCGTTGCATGATATTTGTTCATGGGAAAACCTCAATATGTCAGATTCTTGAGAATACAATCATAGATTATAAATATTATTATTTCATCATTTATGCGAGAAAGTCCAACCCATTTCTACAATTAACATCAGCCTGATCTTAACGTGAAAGGCGCAACAAATAAGTTCAAGGGCTTTCATCCGAATGGTTTCGTCGGCACAAGTGAGAAGTCCCCCTGGATCAATCTCGCCATCACGGGCGTAGCGCTTGTTCAGGTGTAAGAAGAAGATGTTTCGGACGTCGCGCCCTGCCCTTGTGGCTGCGATCGTTTCGCAGACGAGGCGGCGGTCGTCGACCCCGTCCGAGACTGAAGTCTCCTGACGTGCTCCCCTGAAAATTTCGCGTTTTGAGGTTAGTCTGGTCCCAACATGAAGTGCTCTCCGTCTTTGGATCGCCCCGGGCCGGAATTTCCGGGAAGCACGTCAGCATTTAAACTTGCAACATGCCCTCCGGTTGGGGTCAGCGCGCTTACGCGAAACATTCCAGCTATTCCGAGAAAATCGACTTCCTTACAATGGCGTGGACACCCCAGTTTCCGTCCACGACCTGAGTGACGCCAAAATCAACTGCTGCACTCATGAGCGTGATGGCATCGTCTTCGTTCAAACCATATGCCCCCATGAGAAACCGGCGAGTTTTGCGGAACGCGTCCTTCATTGCCAGGTCCAGGGAAGATTGCATGTAAACCTCTCCCTGCCCCTTGGGACCGAATTCCGCGAGGTAGTTGGGATGGCTGAACCCGGTCAGGATCCATTCCTCCGGCGTTTCGATCAACGGATAGGTGAGGTCGGAAAATCGCCCGCCCTTCTTGTGTACGGTCACGGTGATGCGCCCGGTCATGGAGCACTCGATGGCGGTTCCGGAAACCTCGCCATCGCCTTGCGCTGCATGGGGGTCGCCGATCGACAGGAGCGCGCCCGGCACCGACACGGGCAGGTAGACCGATGCCCCCTTGCCCAGGCGCCAATTGTCAATGTTGCCGCCGAAATAGGCCGGCGGCACCGAATCCACCGGGTCTGCCTCGCGCGGCGCGACCGCGATCACACCGAAATGGGGACGCAGGGGAATGCGCAGGTCGTGCATGGCCGGAAGCAGCGGCTGAATTTTTGCCGGATCAACAGGCACGCCCGGGTAATCGTAGGTCTTGTGTTCGACGCCAAAAGGATCTGTCTGGGTTTGCCAGCGGAACGAATAATGCGCCTTTGCGTATCCGAAGCCGTCATCATCGGGAAAAATCTCGAAGATCACGACATTTTCCCGCGGCTTCGGTTCCTGCAGCAGTTCGCCGTATTGATAGCCCCACCATGCAGAGACCGAGCTACCGAAATACCTTCCGTCGTATTCCGGATTGCGACTTGAACGCGGTATCATGTCGTCGATGCGCACTTCAAGAACATCGCCCGGTTCCGCACCGTTGACGAATATCGGCCCGGTGCAGACATGGACGCCAAAGCCTTCACCAGCGCCGCGACCAAAGATCGAGGCATCGATCGGGCCGGCGCCGCGGCGATCAACATGCTTCGTTTCGCCATCCCAGTAAAAAATATCTTCGGCAGCCGAATCTCCCTTGATCATGAGATCCGGCGCATCTGAAGCGTGTTGGGTCAGTGTTTCGATTTCAACGGTATCCCCGGAGGAAATTTCCAGGACAGGCGGCAACGACCGGCTGAAATAACCCCAGTGAACCGTCTTTGCACTTGCGGACAGGTGGTGATGAGTGCCATCGGCCTCACGGCTGTCTTTCAGCTGGGAGACTTCCGAAGCGGCGCCGTCAATCGCGCTGCGCTTTTTCGCCTTTCGGTTGTTGAGGGCTTTGAGCGGCCAGCCGCGCTGTTCTGCGCTGGCCGTTTCCGTAAGGTTCTTTACGTGATGCGTGCGAAAGGCGCCGGGTGGCAACCCAAACCGTTCCTTGAACAGGCGGTTGAAATTAGCGGCATCCGAAAAGCCGCAACTATAGGCAACTTCAGCCACCGGCATCCGCAACTCATCCGGCGCAACAAGCGCCATCCTGGCCCTTTGGAGGCGGCGTTCGCGCAGGTAATGGGTAAAGCTCTCGCCATTCTGCTCAAACAGCTTTTGAAGGTAGCGTTCGGAGATCCCTTCTTGCCGTGCGACGCGACCGGCGGACAGGTCAGGATCGGAGAGGTGGTGTTCGATTGACAGGGCGAGCCGGCTGAACAGGGCGGCCTGAGTTGAGTTGACGCCGGTCTCGGACGGCACGGCGGAGACAATCATGGTCAGATAGAGGTCCGCTATGACCTGTTCCACGGATTGCCACTCCAAAGAGGTCAGGGTGTCAAGCTCATCTGCCGCACTGGCCACGGAGCGGATGAAGACACTGGCCAATCCCCTGGCCGGAAACAGCAGCGGTGTCACGACTGGCGACAAACCGAAACGTTGGGCCTGAAGGGCCGTTTCCGACATGCAGACGACAACGAGGCGCGTGCTTCTCGGCAAGCAGGTTTCCCAGGACTTGTCCGTGGGTAAAATGGCGAGTTCGTTCGGGGCTATCGTCAAGTTGACGTTTTCTGCCGTGATCTCGATCTCTTCATCAAGAGAGATCAGGGCAATCAGCGTACGGTCCCTCTGTGAAATCGGGGTCAGGGTTTGAGCGTCTGCAACCAGATGGCCGATGAGGATGCCGTCTGCTTGCCCCCGAACTGCGGCGACGGCGAACGAAGCGAAGTTTTCGTTTTGCGAATTCGAACGCAAATGCAATCCCGCAAGCAATTCGCTCCAGGCATCTCCTCGCGCATCCTGCGGATAGGATTCACTGATAAACTGCTTGATGTTCATTCCTTGTTCCACGGCGCCGGTCGGCATCGAGAAGGCGCCGACCGTTTGATATTGCACCTGCGAAGAGAGGAATGCCATCCCTGTCCTCAATAACATTTGAAGATGTTCTTCCGGATCGAGCCATGCACTCCCCAGTTGGCGTCAACGACTTGAGTGACGCCGAAATCCGCGGCAACGGACATCAGCGCAATTGCTTCGTCTTCACTCATGTTGTGGGCGGTCATCAGGAACCGGCGCATCTTGCGGAAAGCATCGCGCATTGCCTTGTCGACGCTGGAATGATGGGCAATGGTCGTTTGAGCGTCCTTGCCCAGGGCTTCAAGGTAGTTGGGGTAGGTAAAACCGTAAACGGACCATTGCTCGTCGGTTTCCAGCATCGGGTGATCGAGCCCCTCAAGCACGGTTCCGCCCAGATCATTCTTCTTGTGAAGGATGAATTCGAAATCCCCAGTCAATGAGGTTTCAATCGCGGTCCCGCCAAGTTCGCTGTCGCCCTGAGCGGCATGGGGATCGCCGACCGAGAAGTAAGCGCCATCCACGGCGACCGGATAGTACATTCGCGCGCCACGGCCGATGCGCCAGTCGTCAATGTTGCCACCGCTGTAGGATGGGGGAATGGAACTGACGAAGTCTTCTTCGGACGGGGCAAGACCCATGGTGCCGAAATGAAGGCGCGCTGGCACCCTTATATCCTGAAGGATGTTTTCCCGCTTGGTGACCAGATTGTGATCGACCCTTACACCCGGATAATCAATCGTTGAGTGGATGACGCCGTCCGGATCCGTTTGCGGGGTCCATACGTAGTTGTAGACCGCCTTTGCATAAGGCTCGCCTGCCGTATCGAGTTCAAAGATCGTCACGACTTCGCGGGGTTTGGGCTCTTCGATCAGGTCATGATAGTGAAAGCCCCAGGAAGCGGCGGCATTGGAGCCGAAACAGCGTCCGCAATAGCAGGCGCTCTGGCTCGGACGGGGGCGTACGTCAAGGATCCGAACCTCGAGCACATCTCCAGGTTCCGCGCCTTCCACGGCCACCGGTCCTGTCATCAGGTGAACGCCAATTCCCTCTCCGGCACCGAGTTTGAACGGGCCTTCCGTTGGACCGGATCCACGGCGGGATATCGTTTTCTGTTCCTTCGTCCAATGGAAGATGGCTTCGGCCGCAGGATCGCCCTGAATCATGCGCTCATAATCGTCGTTTGCGTGGTGGGTCAGTGTTTCTATGGTTGCCCGGTCTCCCGATCTGACCGTGATGGCCGGCTGCACCGCTTTGCTGAAATAACCCCAGTGGACGGTTTCAGGCGATACGGGGAGGTTGTGGTGTTTCATCAGTTTCTCCAAAAAATCGGGCCACGACTGGCTGGCGTGCAAAGAAGCGGAAGCGGCCGGCGCTGGCTGGTCTGGTGTCTGGCTGGTTCGGTGTCTGGCTGGTTCGGTTTCTGGCAGCTTGAAGTGAAGAGGTCAGACGAGCTGAGTGGAATCGTCCTTCATGACCTGCAGGAACTGGCGCGTTCGTGGATTACCGGGTCGGGTCAACATTTCCTGCGCCGGGCCTTCTTCAACAATCGATCCGTCCGCCAGGAAGATGGCCCGGTCGGCGACGTCTTTCGCAAAGCTGATCTGGTGCGTCGAAATCAGCATGGTCAGACCGTCCTCAACGGCGAGACGTCGGATGACTTCCAGCACTTCATTGACCAGTTCCGGATCCAGGGCGGAGGTTGGCTCGTCAAGCAGCAGGACCGCGGGGTTGGGCGCGAGTGCACGGGCGATCGCGACCCGTTGCTGCTGGCCGCCGGACATGTGGCGGGGGAGCGCATCGGCCCGGTGAGCAAGCCCCACGCGTTCCAGCAGTTCATCCGCCTGCCGGCCGGCTTCCTTGGCGGAAACGCGTTGAACCCAGCGCAAGGGGCCGGCAATATTCTCCCGTGCGGTCATGTGAGCGAAGAGATTGAAGTTCTGAAAGACCATGCCGACACCGACCGCAGCACGCGCATTGGCGATTGAACGGGGAGACAGGGCACGGCCGTATTCGTCTACACCGAGTTGGCGGCCGATCACGCGGATGGTGCCGCTGTCCCACGGTTCAAGACGGTTGATACAGCGCAGCAACGTGCTTTTTCCGGATCCGCTGGGGCCGAGCAGAGCCACGACTTCGCCGAGGCGAACGGTGAGATCGAGCCCGTCGAGCACAGTGCGGCCATCGTAGCTCTTCTTGAGATTTTCGATTTCCACGGCCGGGCGGCTGGCGGCGATGGCCTGCGCGCGCTTTTGGCGGTTGATCGGGTGGGCGGCTTTTGGCGTTTCAGGGGGAAGCGGCGTCCAGACGGGCGCTTCTTCTTTTTCTTCCACCCCGGCCACGGGTATCGGCCTGCGATACCATGGCAACAGCCGGGCGAAGCGGGCGCCTGGCTCCGGGTGGTCCAGATCCAGCATGATCTCGACGATGATCTGAATGATCGCGATTGCGCCGGCCAGCACGAGATACATCAGGCCCGAGGCAAAGAAGATTGAGAAAAAATCGAATGTTGCCGAGGCAAGCTGGGTACTGCGCAGCGTGAGTTCCTGAACCGAGACCACCGAGGCGAGAGACGAATTCTTCAGCGCGCTGACGGCTTCGTTACCAAGGGCCGGAACCATCGAACGAAAGGCCTGGGGGATGACAACGCGGATCATGGTGACAATCGGTGTCATGCCGAGCGCCTGTCCTGCGCTGGTCTGACCGCGGTCCACGCCGATAATATTGCCCCGGATGATTTCGGCGATGAACGGGGCTTCGTTGAGAGCGAGCGCCAGGCAGGCAGCTTCGACGGCCGTCAACTTGATGCCGATCATCGGCAGCGCATTGTAGCAGAAAATCATCTGCAATATCAGCGGCGTCCCACGGAAGATGACCGCGTAGATGCGTGCGAAAACAGCCAGTGAGCGGAACCGGCTGAGCTGCATTGCGGCAAGCACGATCCCCATCACCGCTCCGCCGGCCAGTCCGAACACGGTGATGAGTACGGTGTAAAGAATGCCGGTCAACAGATATGGCTGGCTGACATAATGTAAAAAGAGATCCATGGAATCCTGCGCTCTTTGCGGAAGGGTGAGGTGATCCGCCCGTTCAGCCGGATCACCAGACTTGATTACTCGGCCAGCACCAGTTTCGGCGCTTCGAGCTGCTCTGCGGGCAGGTTCCATTTCGCCATCAGCTCAAGCTGCAGGCCGGATTTCTGGATTTCTGTCAGCGCGGCCATGATGGCATCGCGGAATTCCAGGTTGTCGCGGGGGACCGCTATGCCAACTGAGTAAGGCAGGGTGACTGCGGTCGCCTTTTCCAGTTGGTCAGGGTAGGCTTTTACAGCGCCGTCGACGGTGTTGACGTCATTGACATAGGTGTCAGCGCGGCCAGACAGGATCGCCTGAATGCAGTTGGCATTGTTGTCGTAAAGTTGGATTTCCGGCGCAGGCTTGCCGAGGGCTTCACATTCTGCGGCCAGTGCCTCAATCAGTGGAACTTCAACATAACCGGTGTTTTCTGCAGCGACCGTTCCGCACATGCTCGTGTTGATGCCGGTAATGCCTTTGGGGTTGCCCTTGGCGACAAGAACGCCATCGAATACCTTCAGATAGGTGATAAAGTCGGCAGCCTTTGCACGGTCGACGGTTGCGTAAATATCTGAAATCACGATGTCGGCCTGACCGGCCTGCAGTGTGGTCAGAAGAGCTGCGAAGGTGACGGACTTGTATGTAAGGTCGAAACCAAGGCAATCACCGAGCGCTTCGCCGAGATCAATGTCGAAACCGATGATTTTGGTCGGATCGTTTGGGTCGAGCGACTCATAACCGGGTGTATGCGGGTTCACCGCGTTGACCAGTGTCTTGCCCTTGAGGAAAGGGTATTTGGCCTGCAGGTCCGCACAGGCTGCCGGCATGGCCGTTTCGGCTTCCGCCTGATTGGTGTCGACGAAAAGAGAGCCGCTGAATGCAGCGACAAAAAGCTGCGCGGCAAAGAGAGTGCCGACTGCTGATCTTCCCAAACTGGATGACTTGGCAAATCCTGGGGTTTTCATTTCCTGCTCCGTATACTGGCTGAAAGACTGCTGTCTAAATTCGACAGTTGGAGCGTAGGTTCAATTTTCGGAAAAGATGTTGTCTGTGGCCGCACTTCTTATTGTAATTTTATTGTCAAATCTCGTAGTTGCACAATAAATATTCAAACTAAGCCCAATATTAAGCCACTCTGATACTATTATAAACTTTCTTTCAGCGCCCGAAGATATGCAGTGAAGAGCCCACTGCTGTCTGTTCTAATTATTCCTGAAGTTTAGCATTCAAGTTGTCTTATGCAGGGTGGTGGTACCCTGGGTTAGTGAAGGTCGATAATGGGCGTCTGTGCAGGACAATCTGAAATGGTCCCGGCAATGAAGAGGGCGATGATCCCCCGTGGCTATCCGGACCTGAGCGCAAGCCGTTGACCCGATCTTGACGCAGTTTCTGTGCGCCAATCATGTCTTGAAATTTTACAGTTTGAATGGGGGGCTGTCGGGCGCGGCCGGGATGCCGTCGTTTATGTCCGGATCAACCTTCCGGCCAAGGCTCCGGCTTTCCAAAATAGTAGCCTTGCGCGGCTTCGATATCGAGCGTGCGGAGCAGATCGGCCTCCTCGGCCGTTTCGACGTGCTTGGCGACAACCTTGATGCCGAGTTCATGCGCCGCCCTGACAAGCCCGGCCAGGATCGCCGCTTTTGCAGGCGACCCGGTCACCTGCCGCGTCAGTCCGGACTCCAGTTTCAGCCACACGACGCGCAGCCCGGTGAGCCGGGACAGAACCGGCCAATGGCCGGCAAAGTCATCGATTGCGGTCTGGCAGCCCAGATCCGTCACGTCGCGGAAGAAGGATTCAACGGTCGACGGTTCACGCAGGAAGTCCCTCTCCGAGATCTCCAGACACAGCTTCGACGCCAGCAGCGGGTTGGCCGACAGGCGCTGGTGCAGGCCTTCGCGGAAATTCGGATCACGTGCGGATTCCGCCGAGATGTTCATCGTCAGGGTCATCCGGGCCGAATGACGATCCGCCGCGTTGAGCACCTTGTCGAGCGTCCAGGCATCGACCTGAGCGATGAAACCGGATCTCTCGGCAGCATTGATCCAGGCACGCGAGGAGAGTTCACCTGCCCGCTCGCCCTGCAACCGCAACAGCACCTCCTGCCCGAAAATCCTGCCCTTTTTCAGATGCATGATCGGCATGGCGCAAAGCGTGAGTTCGCTGGTGCGGAAGCTTCCCGGTTCCGGCAGCGCGGTCAGTTCCGTGGCCTGGGCCTCATCCTCGGCCAATTGCACATTGTGGATCTGGACGGACTGGCCACCGAACCGTTTGCCGCGCAGGCAGGCCCTGTCGGCCAGGCCCAGGAGCACGGAGGCGTCGATATCCCGCAAGGGCGTTCCACCCTCGAGAAATGCAACGCCGATGGAGCCGCCGATGGTAAAAATCCGCTCGTTCACTTCCAGCCGAATCCTGTCGAAGCCTTCGAGAATCTCTTCGGCGACCTGGAGCGCCTCCTCCTTGTGCGCCACCGGCAGCATGCCGGCAAATTCGTCGCCGCCGATCCGTGCCGCCGAGCCGAACTTTCCGAGGGTCAGCGTCAGACAGGCCGCCACACGTAACAGCATGTCGTCGCCGACGTCATGACCGCCGTGATCGTTGACCTTCTTGAACTCGTCCAGATCGATATAGAAAACGGCAAGGCCGGTTTCCGGCTCTGCGTCCAGACGCTTCAGTTCCCGCTTGAGCACCTTGGTAAAGGCTCTGCGGTTCTCCAGGCCCGTGAGCGGGTCCAGATAAGCCAGACGCCTGTTTTCCGCAGCCTCGTGAGGGCAATCGACATTCCGGCGGATGATCGCCATCGTCTTGCCGGCACCGCTGCCGCCGTCTTGTCCGGGCAGTGGAACCAGGCGGATCTCGCACATCTTGCGATCGGTCTCGTAAACCGCCGGTTCACTGCCGGGCGCCTCCGGAATATAGAGTGTTTGTGGCGGTTGGCCCTTGAGGTCTCCCAGAGCCTCGGCCAGAAAACCTGCCTCGTGGTCGCCGCCGATGACGTCAAGCAACAGGATGGCCTTTTCCTCCAGGCTCTCCTGGCCATTGAAAATCACGACGTCGTCGGGGAAATGGTCCAGCAAGGACCTGTTCAGCCCCGCGCTGCCGGAAACGCCCGAAGCGCCGCCACGTTCTGCCGGTGCCTTCTCCGGCACGTCCGATGCGCTTTCCCGATATCCTTTCAGGGATATTCCCCGGATGTCTTCAGGGTAGGTCTCTTCCGGGTGGGCTTCACTCATGTCGAACTGGACAAGCACCGCACGCCGGTCCTTTGAAAGGGACAGGAAGGACGTGCAGATCACGTTCCGGCAGAAGGCGGCGCCGGACTTCACCGACATCCGGCCGCTTGCTTCAGCCGGAACACCGTTGAAGGCGGCGGCCAGAACTGTCTCGCAACGCTTCCAGCTGTCGGCGGACAACAGATCGCTCAAACGGGCGGAAGTGTCCTCGACACCAAGGGCGGCACAGACGGTCTTCAGCCTGCCATTACGGGCAAGAATGCTTCCGTCCTGCGCAACATAGGCGGCAGCATGCGGCAACACCTCCAGTAGGGAGGCATGGAAACCTGCGGGAGTATGAAACTCCGGATGAACGGAATCCTCCCGCCGGTCACCTGTAAACCGTTGGCTGACTTGCACAGACCGCCCTTTCAAAAATGTCCGAAGGCGCGAACTCGATACCGGCGCCACTCACTGTTCCCGATTATTATCACAGTTTATTTGGGAATTGAGAGCGTCACAAAATACCCACAAATCTAAGGAAACCTATACTTAACGAATTCTCTATTTTACTGCCGAAAAATTGAGTAAAATTTTAATCAATTACTTCCGAACTGGCCCTGCGGCTCTGAAAACACGCCACATTTTCATCACGCTCCCGTCTTAAAGGCGCCCGCGCCCGATGTTAGCCAAGAGCCTGAAAATTCCGGCTGCACAGCTGCACAGGGTGTCTTTCCTGCTCGAAGGGACGAAAATGCGTTCAATAATCCGTTCACGCCGCCGCCGCGGCACTGTTCTTTGGGCTCTCGCACTGCTCTGCCTGAACTCCAGCGCCCCGGCTTCGGCAGGCGTCTTTCAGCAATGCGGCAAGGCCTCCTGGTACAAGCTGGGCGGCGTAACGGCGAGCGGCGAACGGGCGGACCCTTCCGGTCTGACCGCGGCGCACCGGACGTTGCCCTTCGGCACATTGGTCAAGGTAACCAATCTGGCCAACGGCAAGGTTGTGACCGTGCGCATCAACGACCGGGGTCCGTACTCGAAGGGACGGGTGATCGATGTGACCCGGGCAGCCGCGAAGGAACTGGGTTTCATCCGCAAGGGCGTGACGCGTGTACAGGTCGCCGGAACAACCCTTCCAAGCAGAAAACATCATGGACAAAACTGCCAATAATTGTTCCTCATCGAGCGACAGGTGAACCATGTCGGTGCGGATCATTTTGTTTCACCAGTGCATATAAAGCTTTGGTTTTCGCCATTTATCGCAAATTTCACTAGTTTCACAGTCAACTCAGTATGAATAACGATCAGTCGCATTACGGTGAATCAAAAAATAAAATATTTTACGGTAATGACATTCCGGAAAGATGCCGGTAGAGTTGCCGCCGTGGTCGATGGGGCCACGTGCACAGTAACTTTATTCGCGCAGTCTTATTGGCTGCGCGTTTTTTTTCGGTTTCCTAAATAACATTCCGGATCTTGCCCGCGGATGCTGGCCGTTCGCGCATCAGGGCGGCATCAAATCAGATCTCCGGAATCAAGCCGGGCAAGAACTTCTGCCGCGCTCCTTGTATACTCCTCCTGTTTTGCCGCTCCCATTCTCGCCCATGTCGCGTAAGCCTGCCCCAGACGCGGGTTGCCTTTCAGCACCGCGGCATTGCGATCGAGAAAATCCCAGTAGAGCGCATTGAAGGGACAGGCCTTCGGGCCGGTCCGCTGACGGACGTCATAGGCGCAGTCGCCGCAATAGTCCGACATCCGGTTGATGTAATTTCCACCGGACATGTAAGGCTTGGAGGCGAGCAGACCGCCGTCGGCGAACTGGCTCATGCCGAGCGTGTTCGGCATTTCCACCCACTCGTAGGCGTCGGCATAGACCGCCAGGTACCACTCATGAACCTCCTGCGGCCGCACGCCTGCCAGCAGAGCAAAATTGCCGGTGACCATCAGCCGCTGGATGTGATGGGCATAAGCCTCGTCCAGTGTCTGCGACACGGCTTCGGCGAGGCAGCGCATCCGCGTTTCGCCCGTCCAGTAGAACCCGGGCAGCGCCCGCTCCGCCGCAAGCGCGTTTTGCGAGGCGTAGGACGGCATCTTCAGCCAATAGATACCGCGCACATATTCCCGCCAGCCGAGGATCTGCCGGATATAGCCTTCCGCCGCATTCAGCGGCGCCCGCCCCTCCCGGAAGGCCGCTTCCACCTTGCGGCAGAGCTGCAACGGGTCAAGCAGGCCGGCATTGAGACAGGTGGACAGAACGGAATGGAAGAGAAATTTCTCACCGCTCAGCATGGCGTCCTGATAGGTACCGAATTCGGCTAGGGCGGTCTCCAGGAAATGATCGAAGGCCTCTTCCGCCTGGTGCCGCGTCACCGGGAACCAGAAAGGCTCCAGCGCGCCGATATGATCGTCGAAGCGCTCCGCGACCAGATCCAGCACCTCGCGGGTGATCCGGTCCGGTGTGAAGCCTTGCGGCGCGGGCATGAACAGGTCCGGTTTTGCCGGCTTGCGGTTGTCGGCATCGTAGTTCCAGCGGCCTCCGGCCGGTTTGTCCGCCTCCATGAGCAGGCCGGTCTTGCGGCGCATGTCCCGGTAGAAATACTCCATCCTGAGCTGCTTGCGGCCGGTGGCCCAGCCGCGGAATTCGGCGAGCGAACAGATGAAACGCGTATCTGTCAGGATATCGACGGGCAGGCGAAGATCGGCCGCCCAGCCCTTCATGTCTTCCAGCACGCGCCATTCGCCCGGCTCGGTGACCAGCAGCCGCTGCGGCGCGAGACGCTGGCAGGCACGGGCGACTTCACCGCTGAAGCTGCCGGTATTTCCGTCCGCGTCGAGCGTCACGTAATCGACCGTCCACCCGTCCGCGCGCAGCTCTTCGGCAAAATGGCGCATGGCGGAAAACAGGAAGGCGATCTTCTTCTTGTGATGGCGCACGTAGGTCGCTTCCGCCATCACCTCGACCATCAGCACACGGTCTACGGCGGCATCCGCCCGTTTCAGGCTGGAAAGCGCAGGCGACAGCTGATCCCCAAGAACGAGGACAAGATTTCGGCAGTGATCGGGTTCGGTCATATGGCGCGCGTTTTTTTCTGTTTGTTTGTTCCTGTACGCACCCCGGCCGCTTTCGTATCATCGCGATCTGAAAATTTCCGCTGAGGCCACCGCCCCGACAGCTTGCCGGGTATTCCGGACCACACACATTTACCGGACCGTGCCGGGCTCAGGTAAGCGGCAGGGACAGAACTTTGCGACCGCGCCCCGAACTCATCCTCGCCGCCGCCCCCTGGGCAGAACCTGGCTCGCGGACCGCGCCCTCGAACCAGCCCATCGGCACCACCACCGGGCATCTGCCGCAGCCAGGGGCGACCGGCCGGATATCATGTCCAAATTCTCACAAAGCCATTGCCTGCAACCGCGCGATCTAGTATCAGGTCGCTCTATCCGCCGCGTGGCCCCGCCGCGCCGCCTACGCACCCGTAGCTCAGCTGGATAGAGCGCTGCCCTCCGAAGGCAGAGGTCACAGGTTCGAATCCTGTCGGGTGCGCCATATTTTTTCGGCGCGGACAAATCACCACGGCTCTTCCAGACCGCTCTTTCCGTAGCTTGTGATCGTGTCTTCTTGGCCCGGGTTCTTGCTCCAGCCTCACACTCCACGATCATGAGCCGCCTTGCGTATATCTCTGAAAAGATCATGCGCCGAAAGCCATGCAATGGGAATTCCGGCAGCCCGGTGCGTTTGATTGCACGCACCTCTCCTTCTCACACCGGTGAAATCTTCGCGCTGAGGAAGTCGGCGAGCATGGAGGTGGTTTTTTGCATGAATTTGGTGGCCGAGATGCTTGGCGGGGTGTCGTCGATCATGGCGAAGGCGAAGGCGTGGGGGAAGGATTCGGCCAGAGGGAGGAGCGTGATGGGCAGGTGTTTCTGGTCGATGGCCATCAGCTCGTTCACAAGGGTGACGCCGAGGCCGGCGGCGACGAGTGCGCAGGCGGAGCAGACCGAGTGGGCCTCGACGCGGATATCGGGGCGCAGGCCCGAGCGGCGGAAGAGGTCCTCGAACTCCTGACGCACGGAGCGGGCGCGGCCGAGCAGGATCAGCGGCAGGCCGCGCAGATCTCGGATGCTGACCGTGCCGTGTGCCTCCAGCGGATGACCGCGCGGCACCACGCAGACCGTGCGCGAGGTGACCAGCGGCGCGGTCTTCAGGCCGGACCGTTGCACCGGATGGCGCAGGAAGCCGATTTCCGCCCGCTCGTCCAGCAGCATGCGCTCGATGGTGTCATAGGGACCACTGTGCAATTCGAGCTTCACCTGATCGTTTTCCGCCAGAAACTCCGCGACGATACGCGGCACGATGGACAGGGTCAGGCTTGAAGGAAAGGCCACCCGGAGCGTAATGGAAGAGGAATTGCCGTTGCGCAATTCCTGCGCCCGGGCGCTCAGGCGGTGGCTGCGATCCAGCAGCCCCTGTATCTGGCCCTGGATCATCCTGTTCTCGCGGGTCGGGATCAGCCGGGTCTTGTCGCGGATAAACAGCGTGAGACCGAGCGTTTCCTCCAGTTGCGCGAGGCGGCGGCTGACCGCCGATTGCGAGACCCCCAGTTCCAGGGCCGCGCCCTGCGTGGTGCCGATGGCCAGTATGGCGCGGTAGGTTTCCAGAAGATCGATGCGCATGGCTTACCTTATGCGTTTTGCGCATAGGATGCGCATGTTTGTTCATAATCTTGCATCGCCCTCGCAAGTTGGTCAAGGTGGCCTCACCAGACGCTGGAGGGAGCATGTTACCGAAACCGAATACAGGGCGCGGCGCGCCATGACGACTTTCGTCATCCGCCGCCTGATGCAGGCCGTCATGGTGCTGTTCGCCACGTCGCTGATCGTGTTCGTCGCGGTCTATGCCATCGGCGATCCGCTGGAGATCCTGCTGCCCTCCGACGCCTCGGAGACGGAAAAGGCCCAGGTCGCGCGCTCGCTCGGGCTCGACCTGCCGCTTCCCGTCCAGTACGGCCGGTTCCTGTGGGCCGCGCTGCACGGGGATTTCGGCAATTCCTTTGTCTATAACCAGCCGGCGATGACCGTCATCTTCGAGCGTCTGCCGGCGACGCTGGAGCTGACGATCACGGCGTTGCTGATGTCGCTGCTGATCGGGTTGCCAATGGGTCTGTGGGCCGGAAACCGCCCCGGAACAATGGTCGACGAAAGCATCATGACCGGGTCCATCCTGGGCTTTTCCCTGCCGAATTTCTGGCAGGGCATGATGCTGATCATGATCTTCGCCGTCTGGCTCGGCTGGCTGCCCTCCACCGGACGCGGCGAGCCGGGGACGATCTTTGGCATCACCACGAGTTTCGCCTCCTGGGACGGCATCCGCCACCTGATCCTGCCGGCGATCAACCTTTCGCTCGGCAACATGGCGGTGATCATCCGGCTGACGCGGACGGGCGTTCAGGAAACGCTGCCGCTCGACTTCGTGAAATACGCCCGCGCCCGCGGCCTCAGCGAACGCCGCATCCTGATGGTTCACGTGATGAAGATCATCCTGATCCCGATCGTCACCGTCATCGGCATCGAGTTCGGCACGCTGGTGGCCTTCGCGGTGGTCACCGAGACCATCTTCGCCTGGCCGGGCGTCGGCAAGCTGATCATCGATTCCATCTCCGCCTTGGACCGGCCCGTCGTCGTCGCCTACATCCTGGTGATGGTGACGCTGTTCATCGCGATCAATCTGGCGGTCGACGTTGCCTACTCCCTTCTCGACCCCCGCATCCGGAGCCGCGCCACATGACCCTTCTCCGGCTCCCGGGCGAAAGCCTGATCGCACGCGCAGGCCGGGGCATCGCCGCCAGCCCGAAGGCCGCGATCGCCCTGGTCATCTGCGTGCTCCTGGTTCTGGCGGCGATCTTCGCGCCCGTGCTCGCGCCGCAAAACCCTTATGACCTGAAGGAAATCGACATTTTCGATGCAAAACTGCCGCCGGGCACGGTCGGCTATAACGGCATGACCTATCTGTTGGGGACGGACACCCAGGGCCGCGACATGCTGTCGGCCATGCTCTACGGCCTGCGCACGTCTCTGGCCGTCGGGCTCACGGCAGGCGTTATCGCCCTGGCGATCGGCACCACGCTCGGTCTTGCCGCCGCCTATTTCGGCAAGTGGCTCGACACGCTGATCATGCGTCTCGTCGACCTGATGCTGGGCTTTCCCAAGATCCTCGTCGCGCTGATGATCATGGTCGCCTTCGGCCAGGGCACCTGGAAGGTGATCCTCGCCCTCGTCTTCGTTCAGTGGGCGTTCTTCGCCCGGACCGTGCGGGCCGCCGCCATGGTGGAGACCGGCAAGGATTATGTGGAGGCGGCCCGCTGCCTCGGGCTTTCCTCGCCGCGCATCCTCTTTCATCACCTGCTGCCGAACTGTCTGCCGCCGCTGATCATCGTCGGCACGATCCAGGTGGCGCATGCCATCGCCGCGGAAGCGACGCTTTCCTTTCTCGGTATCGGCCTGCCGATCACCGAGCCGTCTCTCGGGCTTCTCATTGCAAACGGCTATCACGTCCTTCTGGCCGGACTTTACTGGATGAGCGTCTTTCCCGGCCTGCTGCTGCTGACGCTGATCTTCTCGATCAATGTCGTCGGCGACAGATTGCGGGCCGTCCTGAACCCGAGGCTTGCGGCATGACCCTTCTGGAAGTGAGCGAACTCAAGACCTGGTTCGAAACCCCGGCCGGTACGGTGAAGGCGGTGGACGGCGTGAGCTTCTCTCTCGCCAAGGGCGAGATCATTGGTCTCGTCGGCGAAAGCGGCTCGGGCAAATCGATCACCGGATTTTCGATCCTCGGTCTTGTCGACCCGCCCGGCAAGGTGGTCGGCGGCAGCATCCGCTTCAACGGCGAAGACCTGCGCGCCGCCTCCGAAGAGCGGCTGCGCGCGCTGCGCGGCGACCGGATCGCGATGATTTTCCAGGATCCGATGATGACCCTCAACCCGGTGCTTTCCATCGGCACCCAGATGGTCGAGACCGTCCAGGCTCACCGGCGCATGTCGCGCGCGGATGCCCGGGCGAAGGCGCGCGATGCTCTCGGCCGGGTCGGCATTCCGCGTCCGGAGGAACGGCTCGACGCCTATCCGCATGAATTTTCCGGCGGCATGCGCCAGCGCGTCGCCATCGCCACCGCCCTGCTGCACGAGCCGGACCTGATCATCGCCGACGAGCCGACCACTGCGCTCGACGTGACCATCCAGTCGCAAATCCTCTCCGAGGTTCAGGGGCTGGCCGCCGAAATGGGCATGGGCCTCATCTGGATCAGCCACGATCTGGGCGTCGTCGCCGGCCTCGCAGACCGGATCGCCGTCATGTACGCCGGCCGGATCGTCGAGGAAGGACCGAGGGACGACGTGCTCGACGCGCCGCGCCATCCCTATACCAGCGGGCTGGTCGCCTCGGCGCCCATCGCCAACGAACGCGGCAAACCCCTGCGGCAGATCCGCGGCAGTGCGCCGTCCGCCCTCCACCGGCCCGAAGGATGCGCCTTCCGGCCGCGCTGCGACCATGCGGGCGATCTCTGCCTGAACGACGTTCCGGAAACCTGCGCGACGCCAAGGCGCTGGCGTTGCTTTTATCCGATGGGGAGCTCGTGATGACCGATATTCTCGCCGCCGCCGAGGGCGTCTCCAAACGCTTCCGTCACACGCCCGACTTTGCCGAGCGGCTTGCCATCCGGCTGGGCGCCGCCGCCGAACCGGCGACCGTTCACGCCCTCGACGGGGTCGACCTGCACATTCATCGCGGAGAAGTGGTCGGCCTCGTCGGCGAATCCGGTTGCGGAAAATCGACCCTGGGCCGGGTCATCGCAGGCATGCTGCAGCCGTCGGAGGGTCGTATCACCCGCCAGGGACAGGATATCCGCGCGCTCAGGGGCGCGGACGCCCGCAAGATGCGGCTTGCCACGCAGATCATCTTTCAGGACCCCATGTCGTCGCTGAACCCGCGCAAGCGGGTGTCGGAGATCATCGGCGAGGCACCGCGCGTGCACGGGCTGATACCGCGCAGGGAGGTTCGCGCAGAGGTCGGAAAACTGCTGGCGACGGTCGGGCTGGATCCCACCATGGCAGACCGTTACCCGCATCAGTTTTCCGGTGGCCAGCGCCAGCGCATCGGCATTGCCCGTGCGCTGGCGGTCAATCCCGATTTCCTCATTTGCGATGAAAGCATCGCGGCGCTCGATGTTTCGATCCAGGCTCAGGTCATCAACCTGTTCATGGACCTGCGCCGGCAGTTCAACCTGACGCTGCTGTTCATCAGCCACGATCTTTCGGTGGTGCGCCACATCTCGGACCGCGTCGTCATCATGTATCTCGGCCGGGTGGTGGAAATATCGCCCGCCGACACCGTGTTCGACGCGCCGCGCCATCCCTATACAGCGGCGCTTCTGGAAGAAATTCCGCGGCTCGACCGCCGCGGCCGGCGGTTCACGGCCATCAAGGGTGAAATCCCCTCGCCCGTGAACCCGCCTTCGGGCTGCCACTTCCATCCCCGTTGCCCGCACGCCTTCGACCGTTGCCGCCTCGAACGGCCGGCCTTGAAGCAGGTCGGCGCCGGGCAGGACGTGGCCTGCCACCTCAATGACGGAAACGGACTTATCGACACCCCATCCAGACAGGGAGAGTGAACATGAAATTTCTGAGACGTACAGCCCTTGCGGCGCTTCTGGCGGCAGCGGCCCTGCCCGCCCACGCGGCGGATCTGACCATCGGACGCGCCAGCGAACAGAGTTCGATCGACCCGCAGTTCTCGCGGACCGGCAACAACCAGATGACCGCGACGATGATCTTCGGGCGGCTGGCCGATTTCGACGAGAACCTGCAGATGCAGCCGGGCCTTGCCGAAAGCTGGAAGAACATCGATCCGCTGACATGGGAGATCAATCTCCGGACCGGCGTTACCTTTCATGACGGCTCGCCCTTCACGGCGGACGATGTGATCTTCTCGCTGGAGCGCACGGATGAAGTGCCCAACAGCCCGGCTCCGTTCACCGACATGGTGTCGGCGATCGGCGCGATGGAAAAGCTTGACGACCACACGATCAGGATCACCACCAACGTCCCGGCGCCGACACTGATGGAGGATATCGGCCGCGTCTTCATCGTCTCCAAAGCGGCGACGGACGGCATGACCTCGGACGATTTCAACTCCGGCAAGGCGGCGATCGGTACCGGTCCCTACAAGTTTCTCAGCTGGTCGCCGAACGAGTCGCTCAAGCTGGAAGGCTATGACGGCTATTGGGGCGACAAGCCTGACTTCAAGGATGTCGAAATCCGCTTCATCTCCAACGACGCCGCCCGCGTCTCCGCGCTGCTGTCGGGCGCCGTCGACCTGATCGACGCGGTTCCGCCGGAAGATATCGGCTGGTTCGCCAAGACGGAAGGCATGAATGTCGTCTCCACAGCGAGCGGGCGTGTCATCTATCTGGGCCTGTCCATGCGCGAGGACCAGGCGCCGGGCGTCACGGACCTTGAGGGCAATCCGTTGCCGGAAAACCCGTTCAGGGATGCCCGGGTGCGCAAGGCGATTTCGCTGATGATCGACCGCGAGCTTATCGTCGACCGCATTCTCGGCGGGTCCGGCATTCCGGCGGGCCAGATCGGCGCTCCGGGGCTTGGCGGCCATGCCGACGTTCTCGGGCCTGACGGGCGCGACGTGGAAAAGGCGGCGGAACTGCTGGCGGAGGCCGGATATCCGGACGGCTTCGGCATCACTCTCTCCTCGTCGAACAACCGTTTTCCGGGCGACGCGGATCTGGTTCAGGCGCTCGGACAGATGTTGGCGCGGGGCGGCCTGAAGGTGAACGGCGTCGAGGCGTTGCCCTACAACGTCTATTCCAAGGCTGCGACCAACGGCGACTACGGTGCTTTCGTCTTCTCGCTGGGGGCTTCGACCCCGACCACCGCGCCGCTTCTGTTGAGCCTGCTGCATACCTACGACAAGGACGCCAAGAAGGGATCCTTCAACCGGGTACGGTTCTCCGATCCCGAGTTCGACGCCGCTCTTGACGTTGCCATGCAGGAATTCGATCCGGCCAAGCGCAACGCGTTGCTGGCTGACGCCACTGTCAATGTCTTCGCCGGAGAGCCCGTTGTACCGCTCTACTGGCAGAAGGTGCATTGGGCGATGAAGGCCGGCCTTTCCATCAAGGGCGGGCTGGCTGAAGCCACCCTGCCGCAAGCCGTGGAAAAGGCCGAGTGAGCCAAATGCCGGAAGCAGACGCCGGTCTCGGGCCGGCGGTTCTCCTCGCTGACGATGTCGTCGTGCATCGCAACGTCATGGTGACGATGCGCGACGGCGTCCGGCTGGCGACGGATATCTACCGCCCGGCGTCAAGCGGACGGGCGGCGGAGGCCCCCCGCCCGGTGATCCTGGAGCGCACGCCCTACAACAAGAGCGGCACGCCGAGGACCGAGTTCTCCGTGGCGGACCCCACACCTATGACACGGGAAGCGCTTGCGGCCCGGCTGGTGCGCGAAGGCTATGTGGCGGTCTTTCAGGATTGCCGCGGCCGCCATGGTTCGGAAGGCACGTTCACCAAATATGTGCATGAGGGCGAGGACGGCTATGACACCATGGCGTGGATCACCGCACAGCCCTTCTGCTCCGGCCGGATAGGCACCATGGGCCTCAGCTATGCCGCCCATACCCAGATGGCGCTGGCCTGTCTCAACCCGCCTGGCCTTGCCTGCATGATCCTGGATTCCGGCGGCTTTTCCAACGCGTTCACCTGCGGCATCCGCCAGGGTGGCGCGCTGGAACTGAAGCAGGCGATCTGGGCCTATAACCACGCGATGGAAAGCCCGGCCGCCCTGCGCGACCCGACCATCCGCGACGCCCTTTCCCGGGAGGACCTTGAAGGCTGGATGGGGCGGATGCCATGGACCGCCGGACGTTCGCCGCTTAAGTGGGATCCCGATTACGAGCAGTATCTGCTCGATCAGTGGCAGAATGGAACCTTCGACGGCTTCTGGAAGAAGATCGGCCTGTGGGCCGCCGGCCACTATCACTCCATCCCGAAGATCCCGGTCGTCTTCATGTCGAGCTGGTATGACACCTATGTCCAGACTGCCCTGGAAAATCATGCCGGCCTGAAGGCCGAGCGGCCGACGGCCCTGATCATGGGACCGTGGACCCACGGCAATCGCTCGCGCAGCATATTCGGCGATGTCGATTTCGGCCCCGCCGCCCTCTTCGACGGGCAGATCGATGCCGACTGGCTGACCTATCGTCTGCGCTGGTTCGCACACTGGCTGAAGGAAGAGGCCGGGACGGGTCAGGAGAGACGGGTCCACTATTTCCTCATGGGCGGCGGCTCCGGCCGGAAGACGGCCGAAGGTCATCTCGATCACGGCGGCATGTGGTGCGAGGCACCGGACTGGCCGGTACCGGGAGCGGTGCCGCTCGACCTTCATCTGCACCCGGACATGCGGCTCGACGAACAGCCGCCTGCCGTGGACGAAAGGCTGTCCTACGATTTCGATCCCCGCGATCCGGTACCCACTATCGGTGGCGCGCTCACATCAGGCGAGCCGATCTTTACCGGAGGCGGCTTCGATCAGGTCGAGGCGCCGGAGTTTTTCGGATGCCAGAATCCGGGCCGGCCTCTGAAGGCGCGGCGCGACGTTCTGTGCTTCGAAACAGCCCCCCTGGAAGAGGATCTGATCGTCGTCGGCCCCGTGAGCGTACGCCTTCTGGTCTCCACCGATGCGCCGGATACTGACTTCACCGCCAAGCTGATCGATGTCTACCCGCCTTCACGCGACTATCCGAACGGCTATGCGCTCAACATCACCGACGGTATTTTCCGCGTCCGCTACCGCGATGGCTTCGAACAGCCGA
This sequence comes from uncultured Roseibium sp., assembly GCF_947496995.1. Lineage (GTDB taxonomy): Bacteria > Pseudomonadota > Alphaproteobacteria > Rhizobiales > Stappiaceae > Roseibium. The sequence continues at coordinate 309,111 of NZ_CANMFD010000001.1, read as the reverse complement.
AGCCGGTCGGCGCGACAACCGGGGCATTCAGCATCGAGATCACGCCGTTCGCGACGGCAAACCGTTTCGCCAGGGGACATCGCCTGCGGCTCGATATTTCTTCTTCGAACTTCCCGAAATATGACGTCAATCCCAACACGGGCGAACCGGAAGGCCGGTCCCGGCAGATGCACACCGCGACCAACACCATCCATCTCGGCCCGGAAGGATCCGTCCTGACACTTCATGTGCTTTGAAGCCGCCGGCGCGTCCTTTTCAGCCGGCCGGGCACCAGAGGTCACTCGATGGCAAATCGATCGGTTCCGCCGGTTTCCCTCACGACCTTTTTGGCGCATTCGAACAGAGCCCGCTGGTCCTCCGGCTTGAGCATCAGCCCGAGATTGGTGACGGTCGTCATGACACAGGCGATTTCCTGCTGGGCATCGAAAACCGGAACCGCCTGCCCCGTGATGCCCGGCAGAAGGTGATCGGTCAGCTCGGACCAGCAGGTCTTGCGCACCTCATCCACCTGGTCTCGCGGCGCGCGCTTGCCACGGAAATGCACAGGCTGCAGTTTTCTCGCCATGTCGATCTGGCTCTCCGGAAGAAAGGCCTGGAAGACCAGCCCGCAAGCCGAATTGTCGACCGGCAGGACATCGCCGAGACCGACGGAACTGATTGAAAACAGGGAGCTGCGATACCAGCGCACGACGGTCGGCCCGCGCTCGGTCCAGATCGCAACCCCCGCGCTCGCGGCAAATCCGCTCGCAAGTTCCTTCATGTATCTGGCGGCAATTTCGACCGGATGAATCCTTTTCAAGGCACCTATACCGATGCTGAGTGCGGTCGGACCCAGGTCGTAGAAACCGGTTTGCGGATCCTGCATGGCAAGGCCTTCCTTCACCAGGCTTTGCAGGTAGCGATGGGCGGTGGGACTGCCGGTTCCCGCCTTGCGGGCGATCACCCCGAGAGCCGTGGGTTCGGCTGCATTGGCGAGGATGTTCAGAAAGCGGGTTGCGATCGAGACCGACTGGATGTTGCCCGACCGCTTCGGGGTGTCTTCGCCACCGTCCTTGTCGTTGTCTTCACTCATGAAACCGGTGCCCGCGCATGATCCTGGCAGCCTTTGCCGGTAGATCCCGATCCTGAACAGTCCTGCAAAGCGATCTCCCCCGTTTGCCCGTCAGCCTATTGGGCATTCGCCTCCAGTTCAATCGGGAAACTGACAAAATTCCCGTTCAGATTCAGATCGTTGCCGGGTCATGTTGCTGCAATGCAACTTTTATTCATGAGTTTTTAACTCATGTTGAAATGTGTAATCTATTCTGTATAGTGGAACTCGATTGATCCATACGTCCGGGGCCGGGGGCAAGTTCGGACCACTGACGGCAATGGGTTTCTCTCTCCGAAATCTGTCGCGGCAAGATTTATCCAGCTGGCGCAGAAACATCACTATCAGGGTAAAAAAGATGAAACCGACTCGGATTGCGACGTTGCTTGGCAGTACGGCTGTGTTCACAGTTTCACAGCTCGTATCGGGTATTGCGTGGGCTCAGGACAATGGAACAAACACCGGATCGGGGACGACGCTGCTCGACACGATCTACGTCAGTGGCGAGAACATCACCCGGACCCTGCAGGAAACGGCCAGTTCGGTGGAAATCATCACCGCAGCCGACTTGGAGACACGTCCGGACGAACAGAACATCCAGAGCGCCATCGGGGATGTCCCGAACGTCTATTATCCGGGAACGGTCGGTGTCGCTCCGGTGATCCGGGGACAGGACACCCAGGGACCGAACACCGGCGCCGTCGCCTTTTATTCCGGCACGGTGCCGCGTGCCTCGATCAATATCGACGGACATTACCAGAGCTATTTCGAAACCGTGTTCGGAGCGACGTCCATCTGGGATGTGGACCAGATCGAAGTGTTCCGCGGCCCGCAGACGACCTCGCAAGGCGCCAACAGCATCGCCGGTGCGATCATCGCCAAGACCAAGGATCCAACCTTCACCCCGGAAGGCGCGCTGCAGGCCGAATACGGCAACTACAACACGCACCGGGTGTCCGGAATGCTGAGCGGACCGTTGAGCAGCCAGCTCGCCGCCCGCGTCGCGCTTGACTATTACGGCCGCGACACCTTCATCGACTTCATCAATTCGGGCTTCACCGAGGAGGCTACCGACCTCGATATCATGTCGTTCACCGGACGTGCGAAGCTTCTCTATACACCAGACGCCATTCCCGGCCTGACGGCCAAGCTCACCTATGCGACGTCGCAGAACAACCAGCCGACCTATGAAGCGGCCACCGTTCAACCCTTCGACAAGCTTGAAAACGATCAGGCCAGTGTGCCGAGCTTCTATTCGCGCACACATACCGGAATTGCCGATCTGTCCTACGAGTTCGACAACGGCGTTATCGTCAGCAATCAGGCGCAATATACCGATCTCTATGTGGACCGCAGCCTGGATCCCGTCGGCAATGGCGACGCAAAGATCGACCAGCAGAACTGGTCGAACGAGACACTGGTGAATTTCGGCAGCGCGGACAGCACGATCAGCGGTGTCGCCGGTCTCTATGGCTCTTATACCCACTCGGATGAAAGCCTGCTGCTGCCCTACAACGGGTCGCCGGACTTCGAAGATTCCAAAACCAACCTGGGTGTCTTCACCGAGCTCGACTACCGCATCAATGAGGCCTGGACGCTGACGGGCGGACTGCGCTTCGAGAGCGACCGGATCAAGCGCGAAGGTCAGTCGACGACGGCGGGCGCCGTGCCGGTGAGTTTCGATTATGACGAGACTTTCAACGCGCTTCTGCCAAAGATCGCGCTTGCCTACAACATCACGCCCGACGTGACCGTTGGCGGCCTGGTGAACCGCGGTTTCAACCCCGGCGGGGTCGGCTTCGATTTCTTCAGCGGCACGGCGCGTCCGTTCAAGGAGGAAACGTCCTGGAACTATGAGATCTTCGGCCGCGCCAACCTGCTGGACGACGCGCTGCTTGTCTCGGCTAACGTGTTCTACACGGACTACCAGGACTCCCAGCGGTATTTCCAGACCACCCTTCCGGGCAGCAGCGTGACCCAGTTGCTGACGCTGAACGCGGAGGAGGCGCATGCCTACGGTCTTGAACTTGCGATGAGCTACCAGATCCTGGACAACCTGCGCGTCAACGCGAACGCCGGCGTGATGCAGAGCGAAATCACGCAATTCGATACGCTTCCCAACGTGGAAGGCAACGAATTCAGCAAGGCCCCGGGATATACGATCGGTGCCGGAGTGGACTGGACCGTCATGGAAAGGCTGACGCTCTCGGCGAATGTCGAACATTTCGATGGCTATTATTCCGACGATCTCAACACACCGGCGCTTCAGGTGGATCCCTATACGATCGCCAATGCCCGTGCGACTTTCCAGGTCCACGACCACTTCCAGATCTATGGCTACGTGAACAACATTTTCGACGAGCGTGTTCCGACCTACATGGAAAACCGGCCAGGTGTTGCCAACTTCGCGATCATGACGGAACCGCGCATGTTCGGCATCGGTGCGAAGGCTACTTTCTAGAACAGGCGGAACCTGAAACACAAAAGCGCCTGCATACCAAGGGTATGCAGGCGCTTTTTATTGAGGGCCCTCAGCCTGGGCCGGAACAGGTGACCAGGAAATCAGAATTCGATCGCCCGGTCGCCGTCGGCGTCCCTGATTCGGGTCGGCAGGCCGATCCGGTTGAGGATGGCGAGGAAGGGATGCGGCGGCAGTTCTTCCACGTTGGCCATCTTCTTCACGTCCCATTCGCCGGTGGCGATCAGCATTGCTGCCGCAACCGGCGGCACGCCGGCCGTATAGGAGATGCCCTGGCTGCCGACTTCCTCATAAGCTTCCTTGTGATCGGCAACGTTGTAGATGAACACCTCGTGTTCCTTGCCGTCCTTGATGCCCTTGACGAAGTCGCCGATGCAGGTCTTGCCAGTGTATTCGGGCGCCAGCGACGACGGATCCGGCAGGCAGGCCTTGACCACTTTCAGCGGCACCACTTCCAGCCCTTCCGCGGTGGTGACCGGCTTTTCCGACAGCAGGCCGATGTTCTTCAGGACGGTGAAGACGTTGATATAGTGTTCGCCGAACCCCATCCAGAAGCGCACATCCGCGCCGTCCATGTTCTTCGACAGGGAATGCACCTCGTCATGGCCGCAGAGATAGGCCTTGCTCTTGCCGACGACCGGCAGGTCATATTCCTTGCCGATCTCGAACATGCTGTTCTCCTGCCATTTTCCCTTCTGCCAGGAGTAGACCGTGCCGGTGAATTCGCGGAAGTTGATCTCCGGATCGAAATTGGTGGCGAAATACTGCTGGTGGCTGCCCGCATTGATGTCGACAATGTCGACCTCGGTGACCTTGTCGAGATAATCGTCCTTGGCAAGACGCGCATAGGCGTTGACCACACCGGGGTCGAACCCGGCTCCGAGAATGGCGGTCACGCCTGCCTTTTCGCACTCCTCGGCGCGCTTCCATTCATAGTTCGCGTACCAGGGCGGAGTCTCGCAGATCTTGCCCGGCTCTTCGTGAATGGCCGTGTCGATATAGGCCGCACCGGTCTTGAGGCAGGCGCTGAGCACCGACATGTTCAGAAAAGCGGTGCCCACATTGATGACGATCTGGGACCCGGTCTTGCGGATCAGCTCTGCAGTGGCGTCAATGTCGAGGGCGTTCAACTCATGCCCTTCGAGGACACCGGGCTGTTTCAGCGCGTTCTTCTCATGAACTGACTTGATGATGTCATCGCACTTGGACCCGGTGCGCGAGGCGATGTGAATATCGCCGAGAACATCGTTGTTCTGTGCGCATTTGTGCGCCACCACCTGTGCGACACCTCCGGCGCCGATAATGAGAACATTTTTTCTCATGTGATCCTATACCTTCCTTGGAACTTGAGGGGGTGTGGGTTCAGGTCTCAGGACAGACTTTGTTCGTAATCCCGGTAGGTGAATTCGCGGACGGACGTCATGGACCCGTCCAGTTCCTTCACCGCGATGGCCGGCATTTTCACGCCGTTGAACCAGTTCTTCTTTACCATCGTGTAACCGGCCGCATCCTGAATGGACACACGGTCACCGGTCTTGAGGTCTTCGGGGAAGCTGAACTCCCCGAAAATGTCGCCGGCAAGGCAGGACTTGCCGCAAATCATGTAGGGGTGGTCGCCCGTGTTCGGCGCGACCTTTGCGCTTTCGCGGTAGATCAGAAGATCAAGCATATGCGCTTCGATGGACGCATCGACGATCGCGAGGTTCTTGCCGTTGAACAGCGTGTCCAGCACGGTTGTCTCCAGCGTCGTGGAGTTGGTGATCGCAGCTTCGCCCGGCTCCAGGTAAACCTGGACGCCATATTTCTCCGAAAACGCTTTCAGCCGGTCAGCGAACAGGTCCAGCGGATAGTTCTCGCCGGTAAAATGAATGCCTCCGCCGAGGCTGACCCATTCGGCCTGTTCCAGCAGCGCGCCGAATTTCGCCTCTATGTCCGTGAGCATTCTGTCGAACAGCGCGAAGTCGGAATTCTCGCAGTTGTTGTGGATCATGAAGCCGCTGATCCGGTCCATGACCTTGGCCACCTTCGCCGCATCCCACTCGCCAAGGCGCGAGAACGGGCGGGCGGGATCGGCCAGATCGAAGCTGGATGAGCTCACCTGAGGATTGAGACGCAGCCCGCGCACGATGCCCGCGGACTTTCCGGCGAACCGCTCCAGCTGGCTGATCGAATTGAAGATGATCTTGTCCGCATGGGAAATCACCTCGTCGATCTCATAGTCGGCATAGGCGACCGAATAGGCATGTGTCTCCTTGCCGAAACGCTCATGGCCGAGCCGGACCTCGTTCAGAGAAGACGAGGTGGTTCCGTCCATATAGTCGCGCATGAAGTCGAACACGCACCACGTTGCAAAGCACTTCAACGCCAGAAGCGCCCTGGCGCCCGAGCGTTCGCGCACGTAGGCGATCTTCTCCAGATTGCGGAGCAGGCCTGCCTTGTCGATCAGGTAATAGGGGGTCTCGATCATGTGTCCATGTCCAAATTGCATGTGGCCGAACCATCGGCCACATCTTCAGGCGAAGAAGCGCATGCCCCGGTTTCCAGACGTCGCGTGACAGACCAGCACCCCGGTGTCAAACCGCCGGGCGAAACTCCAAGATGCTGACCGGGCTTGCCGTTGGTGTGACGGATAGCGTCTCGAACCCGGATTTGGCAAGAAGACCGGAAAATTCTTCTGCCGTCCGCTCCCGCCCGCCGAGCTGCGTGAGCATGAAGATGTCCTGCGAGGACCCGCGTGCTCCGGCCTGCGCATCATTGGCCATCATGTCGATCAGCAGCAGGCGCTCGCCTCCGGCGAGGGCGCGTCTGGTGTTCTTCAGGATCAGCGTCGCCGCCTCATCGTTGAAGTCGTGAAAGACACGGCTGAACAGGTAAACATCCGCGCCGCCGGGAACGCTTTCGAAAAACGATCCGTTGGTAACGGTTGCCCGGCCCTGCCGCTGCATCTCCTCGAACAACGGGTCGAAGTCTTCGGAAGATCGCGGCAGTTCGAACAGGATGCCCTCGGTTCCCGGATTTTTTTCCAGCGTCTGGGCCAGGAACGAGCCGTTGCCTCCGCCGACATCCGTCAGCCTCGTGCCCGGTTCGAACTGCAGGGTCTGGACGACAACGGCGCCTATGCCGCGCGAAGCGCCATTCATCTGGTCGTCGAAACGCTTCTGGGCCTCGCTGTCCTGTGCGTGCCATTCGAAAAAAGCAGACCCGTGGGCCAGGTCGAAAGCCGTTGTTCCGGACCGCAGCTGTTCGGTGAGGTTCTCCCAGGAGCGCCACAGGAGCGGATCGAGTTCACAGGCGACCCAGTTGCTCAGGCTCCGCGGGTGTCCGGGCACCAGGTGGACGGTGACAGGCAGCGCTATGTAACGGCCCTCGTCATCCTTGCCGATGACCTCCTCGTTGACGAGGTGGTTCAGCAGCCGGTCGAGCAGACCGGGCTGCGTCCCGGTTGCCTGCGCGAGGTCTTCCACCGACCTTGCGTCCTGCTCCAGAAGTGCGGGAATGCCGAGTTCGACCAGGGCCCGGATACATTGGGACGTGCGATAGGCCGTGATCTGCGCCATCAGCTTGAACGGCGGCATAGCGGCCGACTGATCTTGTGAAACTGCTTGGGGTGCGGACATTTACGCAATCCTTTTTGGCTGATGAATTTCTGAAATTCCGGAATGCGCCCGGGTGAATTCCACAGGGCTTTTTTCATGCGGGCCAGGGGCCCTAGGCTCCGAGGGTTGCCCCTCCATCCACCACGATGTCCTGAAGGGTGATGTGGCCGGCCAGATCGGAAGCAAGGAACAGGGCCGTTTCGGCGATATCGTCGCTGGTCGCTATCTTGGCGAGGGGTATGCCGAGCTTGAACTGGTCGGGCAGGCCCGAAACCAGCCGCTGATATCCGGCACTGCCGCCGACCATGTTGCTGAGCATCGGCGTATCCGTCGACCCCGGCGAGACGACATTGCAACGGACGCCATAAGGCGCCAGTTCGAGGCCGATACAGTGACTGAGGCTGGCCATGGCCGCCTTCGAGGCGCAGTAGGCGGTCATGCCGGTGCGCGGCACATGTGCCGCGTTCGACGCGATGTTGACGATGGCGCCCGCGCGTTGTGCCTTGAACACCGGGATCCACTGCCGGAGCAGATAAAACGGACCGCTTGCGTTGACGGCAAAACAGGCCTGCCAGTCTTCCGGCGTCAGGTCTTCGGCCGCACCGGTTCTCAGAACGCCCGCCGCATTGACCAGGATATCCAGGCGATCAATGTCGGTCTTGAGCGCGTTGCAGACATCGGCCACCTGCTCCGCATCGGTGACATCGAGCTGAACGAGCCGGAACGGCAGGCCCGGTTCTCCTGGCTGCCGGTCCAGTCCGACGACCTCCGCACCGGCCTCGCAAAAGCGCTCGGCGATGCGGCGGCCGATCCCGCTGGCGGCCCCGGTCACCAGCACACGTTTACCGCCGAACTGACGCTGCCACATGGCGGGCTCTCCCTTGTCCTCAGGCTGCAAGACGTCTGCTTTCGATCAGAGACCACCAGCCGTTCAGGGTCGGAACCTTGGCGAGCTCGTCGAAGCCGACCACAACACCGCGCTCTTTCAGCTCACTGGCGAGTTTCATCACCTGGATGGAATCGAGACCGTAGAAAATCAGGTTTTCCTCCGGATCGAGGTCCGCGTCGTCCTCGATCAGTTCCTGGACCCGGGCCTGCAGCCACTCCCGCGTCGGATCCGATGCGGCCGCCTCTCCCGTCAGAGCGGCGGTGTCCGTAACCGCACCGCAGCGGGTGGCGACGTATTTGAGGGCCATGCAATGATCGGCTTCGGAGAAATCGGCAACCGCGTCGGCAATCAGGAAGGCCTGAATGTCATTCATGAAGGCATCGGCGATGGTCATCAGGCAACCGATATGCGCATAGATGCCGCCGACGATGAGCTGATCCCGGCCGAGGTCCTGCATCCGCTGCTTGAGGTCCGAGCGCTGAAACGCGCTGTAGCGCCACTTGGTCAGGACCACGTCGTCCTTGCCCGGCTCCAGACCTTCGACCACCTGCTGCAGGGCCGGATCGGCCACGGTCAGTCCGGGACCCCACATGTCGTTGAGGAGCGCCCGGTCCTCCGGCGCCTGATTGTGCGGCTGGGCCGTGTAGATCACCGGAACGCCGTTGTCATATGCCCAGGCACGAACGCGCTGCAGATTTGCGATCAGTTTGCGGCGGAGATCGCCCTCCTCACCGTAGAAACGCAGAAAATAGTTCTGCATGTCGTGGATCAGCAGAACGGCCCGCGCGGCATCCGGCTTCCAGGAAGTCTTGTTCGCGGGAACATCCTGCGGCATCGGGTAATCGGAAATTGTCGGAATGGTCATGACACACCTTTATGCGGTTAGTGCGGGAGCGAATTTCTGCGCGAGGTCCGCGCGCAGCTTTTTCTTGTCGGGCTTGCCGAAGGCAGTGAGGGGGATGGCTTCGGCGAAACTGAAGCGGTCGGGCAGCTTGTAATCGGCGATGCCGAGCGACATCAGATGACGCCGGAGTGCCAGCGGCTTGATGCAGGAATTGTCGGAGACGATCACCGCGCAGCTTTTTTCGCCGAGAGTCGGATCGTGTATCGCCACCAGGGCCGCCTCGCGCACATCCGGGTGCAGCAGAAGCAGGCTTTCGACCTCTTCGGCGGCGATCTTCTCCCCGCCCCGGTTGATCTGGTCCTTCACCCGCCCGACCACGCTCAGGTAACCGCCTTCCGTGCGGCAGACCAGGTCGCCGGAATAGTAGAAGCCCTCGTCGTCGAAGACCTCGCGGTTATGGTCCGGGCTCCGGTAGTAGCCCTGGAAGGTGTAGGGGCCACGCGTCGCGAGCCGGCCTTCTTCACCATCGGCAACCGGCTGTCCATCCTCGTCCACGACCTTGATCTCGTCATCAGGGCTGATCGGGCGTCCCTGTGTGGTGAAGATGCGTTCTTCCGGATCGTCGAGGCGTGTGTAGTTCACCAGCCCCTCGGCCATGCCGAAGACCTGCTGCAGCCTGCACCCCAGCACCTGAGGGACAAGCCGGGCATGAGACTCGGGAAAATGCGCCCCTCCCACCTGCAGCAGATCCAGGCTTTCAAGGGCGCTGCGGTGATCGGGCGCCGCCTGAAGCCAGAGGTTCACGGCCGACGGTACCAGGCCCGCCATGGTCACGCTGTGCTTCCGCACAAGCGCGAAACAGGAAAGCGGTTCCGGGCTCGGCGCCAGCACCACGCAGCCACCCGCATGGAAAACGCCAAGCGCGCCTGGAGAACTGAGAGGAAAGTTATGCGCCGCCGGTAACGCACACAGATACCGCGTCTCAGGCGTCAATCCGCAGATCTCGGCGCTGGCCCGGACGCTGTAGTCGTAGTCGTTATGCGTCCGCGGGATGAGCTTGGGCGTGCCCGTGCTGCCGCCGGAAAGCTGGAAAAAGGCCACCTCGCCGGGGTCCGTCGGGCCAAACTCCGGTTGCACACCGTCCGGTTCGCTCTGCAGCCACTGCGACAGACTGGAGCCGGGAGCATCCTCTCCCAACAGAAGCACCGCCAGGGGATCATCGTGCAGGACGCGCAGCTCCTTGATGAAATCATCGGTCCTGAACAATTCGTGCAGACGGCTCGCCACCAGAAGCCTCGGTCTGATCTGCCGTGCGTAGGCCGTCATCTCGTGCTTGCGGTGGCTGTAAAGCGCGTTGACCGGTGCCACGCCGACTTTCAGCAGCGCAAAGAAAACGATGTAGAATTCGGCAACGTTCGGCAGTTGCACGAGCGCCGTATCGCCCGGCCCGATGCCCTTGGAGGCCAGTCTGGCGGCAAGGTTGGAGGACAGGCGGTCAAGCTGCTCGTAACTGAACGTCCGCTCGCCGCAGATCACCGCCGGCGCGAACGGTTTTCCCTCCAGATGCTGTTCCAGAATTTGCGTTAGCGGCCGGTCGATCCAGTAGCCACGCGCCCGGTAGCGCCCGGCCAGCTCGGCAGGCCAATGATGAAAGTCGATAGTCATTGTTGAGACCTGATTTTTTGGAGAATTCAGAAATTCAGGCGGCGATGCCGCAGGCGTTGAGCATGGTGCCCAGCTTGGTCTGGACCTCGGCCCATTCGCTGTCCGGCTGGGATGCCTCGACGATGCCGGCACCGGCGAAAAGCCGTATTGTCTCGTGCTCGACGATGCCGCAGCGGATGGTGATCACCCATTCGCCGTTGCCTTGCGCGTCGCACCAGCCGACCATTCCGGTAAACAGTCCGCGTTCGAAAGGTTCGACAAAACGGATGAGCCTGTGCGCCAGTTCGGTCGGATAGCCGCAAACGGCAGGAGTCGGGTGGAGCATGCAGGCAAGCTGCAGTGCCGTCACCGACGGGTCGTCAAGCACGCCCCCGATCCGGGTCGAAAGATGCCAGAGGGTTGCCGTACTGAGGAGCGAGGGATGGTCCGGCACCTCGAGCCCGGCACAGTGGGGTTCGAGAATGCGCTGGATGTCCTCGACGACCAGCCTGTGCTCGTACCGGTCCTTCTCGGAGATCAGCAACCTCTCACCGGCATCCTTGTCCGCAGCGGGATCAATCAGCCGTTTCGTGGAGCCGGCAAGCGGATTGGAGACAAACCGGTTCCCGGTTTTGCGCAACAGCAGTTCCGGGCTGACACCAATCAGCTCGCCGCCTTCAGGCAGAGGCACCTGAAACTGGTAGCCGTCCTTGTTCTGCGCCCGCAGACTTCGCAGCAGTCCATCGACATCGATCGGCCCTGCAAACTGCAGTTCCCGCACGACGGAGAGCACAGCCTTGCGGACATCGCTGTGCTGGAAATTGACGATTGCGTGCCGCACCGCGCGTTTGAACCCTGATTCGTCAGGAAGGCTTCGCTGCTCGAGCAGGGCCGGCATGCCGAATTGACTGACCGGCAGACTTTCACCTGCGTCACGAACCCGCCATGCATGGTTTTCCGGCACATAGAGGCAGGAAACCTCTCCCAGATCGAACGGAATGGCGCCGACCACGATCGGGTTTTCCTGTCCGGCCGATTTCGCTCTTTCCAGGGCTTCGTCAACCGCCTTCTTGAAGAAGTTTCCAGCCGCTCCTCCGTTTCGGACCGGCACGGTGATTCGCTCGCGAATCCCGTCCGCATGCAGCTCATTTTCGCCTGAGGTGAACAGAAATTTTGTCTTGGTATCAGGCAGGATGGCCATGTCTTCATGGCACATAACTCGCGCTCCGATTGTCATGGAGCATCTCCTGTATAAAAGGTTGACCTGTCCGAATACCTGAGTATAAGACTCATGTTTTGTCAACACCAAAAGTCGCAATGAAAAATCTCACACCCATGCAAGCAGCCTACTGGACGGGCCGGCAAGCCAACGGCTTCCTCGGAAACGTCTCGGCCCATCTTTATGTGGAATTCGATTGTGGATCGATCGACCCGCAGAGGCTCGGCGAAGCCATCCCGAAGCTCTACGAAACCCATGGCATGATGCGCATGCGCGTCACCCCAGATGGGAGGCAAGATATTGGAAAAGCAGAAGAAAGCCTTTCCTACGAGGTCGAGGACCTGAGGGAGCTGGAGGCGGGTTCGCTCGAGCGGCACCTGGAACGCAAGCGGCAGGAATGGACCTGCCGGACACTCGACCTCGAGGCCGGGCAAACCTCCGCCTTCGGGCTCAGTCTGCTGCCCGGCGGCACCTGCCGGCTGCATGTCGACATGGACATGACGGCCATCGACCCGCCGAGTTTTTGCCTTCTGATGGAAGACCTCGCGCGGTTTTACAACACGCCCGAAATCGATGCCGAAGAGGCCGAAACGGGCTTTTTCGACTGGCTTGAGCGAAAAAATTCCGACGCGGAACTCGCCCGAAAGCAGCAGGAGGACAAAGGCTGGTGGCAGAGCCGTCTGGCTGACCTGCCCCCGGAACCGAAATTGCCGGCGATTGCCACTTCCGGAGAGGTTCGAAGCGGCCGGCTGGCAGCGATGCTGACGTCCGTGGAGCGTCGGTCTCTCGAACTGGCCGCACGCGACCTGCGCGTCACACCGTCCGCCCTGATGCTCGGACTGTTTGCCTCGGTCATCGCGAAGGCAACGGGCGACGAGCGATTTCGCCTCAACGTGCCAATGTTCTGGCGTGCGCCCTACACACCGGATGTCGAGCGGACGGTTGGAGACTTTTCCAACATCCTCATTCTTGCGGTCGCCCCGCCCCCCGATGAAAGCCTCCGGTCGCTTTGCAAAAGCCTGGCGGAACAGATGGTCGATCTGCTGGCGCATTCCGCCTATCCGGGCGTGAACGTGATGCGGGATCTGTCGCGGACACGGCGATCCCTGCAGACAGCTCCGATCGTGTTCACCTCAGGTCTCGATCTGCCGGGAGGCGATCTGTTTTCGCAGCGGGTAACCCGTGTCTTCGGGCCGATGACCTGGGCAGTATCCCAGGGGCCCCAGGTCGCTCTTGATGCCCAGGTCGCGCACATGGACGGCGGTATCCTCATAAACTGGGACATCCGCTACGACGCCCTTCCCGAAACCTGGATCAAGGCCGCCTTCGACAGCTACGTGGCGCTGGTCAGGGAGATTGCCGCCGATCCCACGGCACTTGAGCGGCCGGCGTTTTCCAGCCGGACGCCGGCGTATGCTGCCGAAAATCACAAAAGCCCGACCGAAGGCATGTTGAAGGAATTGCTGGGACGGCTGGCGCCCGGCATGGCCACACACGCGACCGGAAAAATCCGCGACCTCGGCCTGTCGGAGGATGACCTGTCGAGCTTCATCGCGTTCATCAACCGCTACATCCCGGCTGCCGCCTTGAGCCTCGACGACATGGGCCCGGCAAGCACAGCCGGTTCGATTGCGGGCCTCCTCAAGGCGCGATCCGGCGGCGCGTCCGAGAAAGTTGGCCGCGCCTATCTGGAAGCTGTCAACGCACGCAAACGGGCCTCTCTGGACGCCCAACCCGCCGAATAACCCCACCGGAGACACCATGGAAACCGACCTGACGTCCCTGCAGCGCGCCTATCTCCTGGGCAGGAGCGAATATGTACCGCTTGGCGGCGTGGCCATGCAGGAATTCCGCGAATATCGCGGCCGTTTCGACCTGTCGCTTCTGGAGCGGCGACTGACATTGCTGGCGGAACGGCACGAGAGCCTGCGCACCGTTATCGACCGCAAGACCTATTCAAGACATGTCCTGCAAACCCCGTCCGTCGATTTCGTCAGCATCGATCTGTCAGGCCTGTCCCTGGAGGAGGCCGACCGCAAGATCAGCGAGTTGAAACAGGAATTCACTCATCAGCTGTTCGACCTGACCGGCCCTCCCTGGCGCGCCGTTGCCTTCACGCTGCCCGACCCGGCCGAAAAGACCGGTGACACCTGTGCGGTGTTCTTCCGCTTCGATGCCCTGATCCTGGACGGATTTTCCATCGCAGCCCTGATGGTCGAACTGTTCGAGGACACACGACCTGAAACCAGTGCCCCCACCGAGCCCGCGAAGGCACCGGATCGCAGCATGGTCGCGCGGGATGCTGCCTACTGGAAGACAAAGCTTTCGGACTACGAAGGGGCTCCGCATCTGCCCTGGAAACGACCGCTGGAAAGCATCCGGACATCCCGGTATGACCGGGAGAAACTGGTTATCGACAGAGACCGTTTCCGGAAATTCTCCCGCCTGGGTGCGAAGAACGGTCTTTTCCAGAACACGACCTTGGCCGCAGTGATCCTCGAAGTCCTGTCACACTGGCTCAGCGAGGGATCGCTTCATGTCGGCATCCCGGCGGCACCTCAAGCCGGTAGCGCCACCGCGAACAAATCGACCTTTTTCGCGGTGGCATGGGACGGGCCTCCAACGGGCGATCTGCCGGCTCGCGCGCAGACACTGCAGAAGGACGTTCTGGAAGGCTTGGAGCACCTTTCGTTTTCCGGGGTCGACATCAACCGCTTTCTGCTGGACAGGAGCGGTGCGGACAGCGGCGTCGCCTTGCCGGTCGTCCTTACCAACGGCCTTTCGTGGCCGACGCTTTCCGCCGATCATGCCGTGCGAATGCAGGACAGCCTGACCCAGACCCCGCAGGTCGCGATCGACATTCGCCTGTCTGCCGGCAGCGGCGGCGCGCTTCTGATCGATTTTGATTATGCCGTGGAGGCGGTCGACGGGGCCGTCATACGGGACATGCTGACGGCAATCGACAAGGCCGTGACCACCATCTGCGAGACCGGAGAGTTCCGGTTTTCCAGCAGCGACATTCTGGATTTCGGCCACTACCGGTTCAATGCGCAGGAAGAGGACTATGTCGCCTGCGGCTACCTGAGCCGCATCGCGGACCACCTGTTCAAACAGCCCCCCGCGAACCCTGCCCTCATCTATGGCGACCGCCGTCTTTCCTATGCGGACCTCGGCGAAGGCGTGCACAAGGCCATGACCTTTCTGGAAGAGCGAAAGCTGGGCAAGGGCAACATCGTCGTTCTGTCGCTGCTGCGCTCACCGGAACAGACAATGCTGGCCCTGGCCTGTGCGCTGAGGGGCATCATCTGGGTGCCCGTCGATGCCTGTGCGCCCCGGGACCGGCTGAAATACCTCTATGACAACTGCAAGCCGGATCTGGTCATCGGGTCCACACCCGTGGAAGGCCACGAGGTCATCAGCGCCGAAACCGTGCTGGGCGCAGAGGCCACCCAAGACCCGCTTGCCCTGACCCAGCCGCTTGAGGACCTCTCGGCCAGCACGCAAGCGGCCTATTATCTCTACACCTCCGGCACGACGGGAAAGCCGAAATGCGTCGTCCTGTCCAACAGGTCTACGGACAACGTCGTCGGCAGCACAAATGCGGAATGGAACATCACATCCGACGACGTCTTCATCTCCGTCAGTCCGCTCTATCACGACATGTCGGTCTACGAGGTCTTCGGCTGTCTTACCGCCGGAGCCACGCTGGTTCAGCCGGTTCAGGGTGAGGAGAAGGACGCCTTGCGCTGGAACCAGCTTGTCGCCGAACACGGCGTGACCATCTGGTCCTCCGTACCGACGATCTTCGAAATGCTGCTCTCCTGCCGGCAAGGGGACGAACTCAAAACCTTGCGGCTGATCAATCAGGGCGGTGACTATCTGAAGCCTGCGGTGATCGCGGAGTTGCGCAAAACCAATCCCGGAACGCGGCTGAGCTCGATCGGTGGACCGACCGAAACCACAATCTGGAGCATCTGGCACCGGATCGGCCCGGAGGATACCGGCAACATCCCCTATGGCCGCCCCCTGCCGGCCAACAGCTACTTCATCCTCAACGAACACGGTGAACACTGCCCGCCCGGCGTGGTCGGCCGTATCCATTCCAGTGGCGTGAGCACAGCACTCGGATACCTGGAGGACGGCGTGCTGCATCAGCATGACTTCGTCACCATAGAGGATCAACACGGCCGGAGTGTTCGCGCTTTCCGGTCGGGAGATCGGGGCAAGTACGGCCGCGACGGCATCATTCTGTTCGACAGCCGTGTCCAGGGCTACATCAAGGTGCGCGGCGTCCGGATTTCGATCCCTGACGTCGAGAACGAACTGGTGAAACATCCTGAGATCTCGCGGATCCTGCTGACGGATCTGGGCAATGAGCGAAGCGGCGAGACCGAACTGGGGGCGCTCTACGAACCGGTGGCCGGGAGCAGCCTTACGGATGCGGACCTGCGCAACTTTGCACGGCAGCATCTGCAGGAATCGCATGTTCCTTCGCGGCTCCTGAGGGTGGACAGCATTCCGCTCTCAGCCAACGGCAAGCCGGACCGACGAAAGGCGCGGAGCTTCTTTGCCGAGACCCCGGCCGCCAGGCGGCCATCGCAGCAGCAACCACAATCGGAGCCGGAAAGCCGCCGTGTCCTCGATATCTATCTGGGCGTTGTCGGCAACAGGCAATGCGGCCCCGTGGACGGTTCCACCGACTTCCTGTCGATAGGTCTTCTGCCGTCGCATCTCAAATCGATCTCGACCCGGATAAACGCGGAATTCGGTGTCGAGATTCTCCCCAGACAGCTTCTGCAATGCCGCAACGCCGACCAGGTGCAAAAGCTTGTGGCCACACTTTGAGCCGGGCCGCGACGAGACGCTGAGTGTTCAAGAAGGACGGACAGGCGCTGTCCGTATCCGCACTGATTTCAAGGAGGATTGTTCATGCCGGACATCAACCCCGACGGCGACTGGATGCCGCTGACCCTGCCGCAACTCGATTTCTGGG
This sequence comes from uncultured Roseibium sp., assembly GCF_947496995.1. GTDB lineage: Bacteria > Pseudomonadota > Alphaproteobacteria > Rhizobiales > Stappiaceae > Roseibium. Next base: position 292,357 of record NZ_CANMFD010000001.1, on the reverse strand, counting down.
AGGAATTCACTTTCCAGCCCGACCAGCCCGTTTCAACGGTGGCACATTATGTTGAAATCGAAGGAGACGTGGATGAAGCCGCGCTGAAACGCGCGATAGACCAAACCATCAGGGAAGCCGAAATCCTGTCCGCGAGATTCCGCACCGAAAAACAAGGCGAAGCGCCGATGCAGATCTGCGATCCGGATCTCGTGCCGGAGCTGCAGGTCATCGATTTGAGAGGCGAGGATGGTCCGCCGACCGCCGCAATCGAGCTGATGGAACAGGACCTGAATGCAAAACTCGACCTCAGGAGCGACAAGCTGTCGGCCCATGCGCTCTACCGGATCGGCGATGCGCGCTATTTCTGGTACATCCGCGCTCATCATATCATTGTCGACGGCTATGGCCTTGCCCTGATCGAGCGGCGCTGCGCCCAGCTCTACAATCATTTTTGCGGGACGGGTGACGCCGGCCTTCCGTTTCACTCCCTCGCGAGTTTTCTGGACGAAGAAAACCGGTATCAGGACAGTGCCCAGTGGCGAACCGACCGGGCCTACTGGGCGGATTATTTCGGCAAGGCCGAAGGTATCGAAGTGCTGGAGCGGGGAGACGAGGACTACGGCGAGCCCGGTTTCCATAGCAGGATACCCTTGCCGTCCGAATTCAGCGCAAAACTTCAGGCCGCCGCGGCAGCAGTCGACCTCGGCTGGCCCGATCTGCTCACGCTGATGTCCGGTCTTTACCTGTTCGCAACGGCGCCCGAGACACAAGAACGGTCTTCGGATTCACTGACCCTTTGGCTGCCGTTCATGAGCCGCTGGGGCAGCGTGGGGGCGCATATGCCGGCCCTTCTGGTCAACATCCTGCCGTTCCGCATGCAGGTGAACAGGTCCGAACCTTTGGCGGATTTTCTCAAACGGTCCGCCAAGGAGCTGAGGCAACAGAGGCGGCACAGCCGGTTCAGGATCGAGCAGATTTCGAAGGATCAGGGACTTTCGGAAGGAAGCCGGTATTTCTTCTCACCGCTGATTAACGTGCTGCCGTTCAATTCGCCGGTCTTCAACGGCTGCCGGGCACAGCGGCATATTCTCGGCAGCGGACCGGCCGACGGTTTCAATCTCACATTCCGGGGAGAAGGCGATGGCAGGGAACTTGTCCTCAGCCTGGATGCGGATCCGGACCTGACAGGCAGGAAGGAATTCGAACGGCATGGAAGAGATCTACCGTCGTTTCTGTCGCGAAGCCTTCAGCCAGAGATGCTCGGCCGCCCGGTTGGTGACCTTGTCGAAGAAACCCCTTCTGCCACACACCTTCGAGCGGTGGCGCAGCATTTCCCGATGTAGCCGCTTTGTCCTTGCGGAGCATCGCGCGCGTTCAACTGAACCCGCGATGCTCCGGTAGACCGGTTCAAGCCTGCTTCAACTCACTCAGCGGTCTTGCGGACACGCCGGGCTGCGAGAACCGGCTGAACGTATCCATGACCGCCGCCTGGATTGCATCCACCTGTTGCGGGCTGTAACGCCTTGACTGGTAGCTCATCAACACCCGGATAGCCCTGTCGTCGTCGATCACCTCCTCCATCACCTCGAACTGCAGCCCCAGGTGGGATTCGTGCTTGTCGGGATCGACCTGTCGGAACGCGATCCGGCCGCCATCGGGCTTCGGCAGATTGCCGTTCAGCTTGTTCTGGGCGTGGATCTGAATGAACACGTCGAAAAGATGATCCCGTTCGGATGTCATGCCGAGCGCCGATTCCACAAGGTCGATGGGAATGTCGGTATAGGGCATCGATCCGTTGATCATGTCCTTGACGTTGCCGATCAGGGTTCCGACCGTCGGTTCGCCTGCGAACCGCACACGATGGGCTACCACCGTGGTGAAATATCCGATCGTGTCGAAATAGTCCGGATCCGTCCGGCCTGACGCTGAGGTGCCGATCACCAGGTCTGTCAGGTTGCCGAGCCTTTGCAGGGCTGCGGAAATTGCGGCGTAGACGACGTTGAACAAGGAAGCGCTGTTTTCCCGGGCGATTGCGTAAAGGCCTTCGGAAATCTCCTTCTCCAGCCGCATCTCGACCCAGCCGCCGGCAACGCCTTCGCCGTCCGGCTGCTCCGCCGGTGCGGGGCCTTCGGTAAACAGGACCAGCTCTCTGGGCGCATCGGCGAGCATGTCGGTCCAGTAGGCGAGATGCCTGGTGTTGACACCCGCCTGAACCTGCTTGCGCGCAAAGTCGTGGAAAGGTGCCGGCTGCCCGGACCAGACCGGCTCGGAGCCGGCCGCCCTGGCTGCATAGGCCTCAACGAGTTCGTCCATCAACAAGTTGACCGACCATTCGTCGAGCGCAAGGTGCTGGAACAGGAATGACAGCACCTGCCGGCCCGTATCGGGATCCTTGAGGAACCGCAACCTGACCGGCAGCTCCTTCGACAGGTCGAAGCAATAGCCGGCTTCGGTGCGCCGGTCGGTCTCCGTGCTCTCGTCGCTTGTCCAGAACCACTTGTGGTTCTCCAGTTCCGAAACGGGAACGACCTTCTGCAGCACCTCCCCCTCTTCATCTTCGAAGAACCGGGTTCTGAGGCCGGCATGGCGCTTCATGAGATCCAGAAACGCCTCACCGAAAACCGTTTCGTCGACGGTGTCGAGAAAATCCAGGGCGAAAGGCAGGTTGAAAATCTCGTTGTAGCCGAGGGCCGAATAGATCTTCCACAAGGACATCTGCGCCAGGGCCAACGGCGCGGTCGCAGCGTCGGTGTTGCCGGTGGAGATCTCGCCAGGCCCGTTGCCGACCGGCTCTTTGGCGCTTTCGACACGTCTGGCGTGGCGGGCAAGCGCGGCGGCCGTCGGATTGCCGAACAGATCGTTGAAGCGGAGCTCGATGCCATGATTGTGCAGAAGCCTGCCGATGATCCGGGTTGCGACCAGGGAATGGCCGCCGAAATCGAAGAAGTCGTCGTCGGCCTTCAGGTCGGGCGCGGCGAGCGCTTCGCGGAACTCCAGCAGAATGGCTGCCTGGATAGCGGCAGTATCAGCGCGTTGCTCTTCTTCGGGAGTTCCGGCACGGTCTGCAAGGGGCGTGCCACCGACGATGGACGCCGGAAGGTTGACCTGTCGCTCCCCCTCAGCGTCTTTTCCGTTCTCTGCATTCAATTGCTGTGTAAACAGATCCAGCATCAGGTTGCCCGCATGCGGGCTGATCTTCTGGCCGGTGACCAGTTCCAGGATTATGCGGCCTTCCGCATCCCGGCCGATGGCAAGTTCAAAGTCCGGGCGCGGTTCAAAGGTCGGAAGCGGCACGCGCTCCAGAGTGACGGTCTGCGCCTCGAAAAAGAGATGCGGGTCGGTCAACCATTTGACCGACACCTTCGGCAGGTCGCCCTCCGGGTCCCCTTCATTTGCCTGCATGTTTTCGGTCGCGTGGGACAGGATCGAGATCACCCGGGCTTCATCTTCCTGCAACGCAGCCTCACGAGAGACCAGAACCTTGAGACTTTCCCCGGAGGCGAACGCCACGGAATGGTCCCCCAGCCGGTCTTCCGGCTTTGCCGGAAAGCTGACTTCGATCCGCTCATGGCCGCCCAACCTGCAGAGCAACCTGGCAAAGCGGGTTCCGAAAAACGCGAGCGCGCCCGAAATGTCAGAGGCAAGGTCTGAGGGAAGCGGCAAGGTCCCGGTTTCGATCACGGTGCCATAACGGTGTGCATACCGTCCGCTCGCCACGGGGAGCTGGGAGGATGCGCCGAATTCGGCAATCGCCACACCCGGCTCCTCCCGGCGCAGCCAGACGACCGGGGCAACATCGCGAGACGCCAGATCAAGTTCCTCCGCGTGGGTCGTAGCCGGCGGGAGGAAGGGCTTGCGGTCATAGGCACGGGCAAGATTTTTCAAGACATCTTCCGGCGTGCAGATTTCCTCGACAATGCGATGCATGAGAAGACTCAAGATCACCTCGTCGAGGCAGAAAATCACCAGAACCTTGAAGGGTGGTTCGGACTGCGACACCCAGGGAGCCTGTTGACGTGCCATGATCAAGGCAATGGCTTCCTGCCGGCTGTCGACATTGACGATTTCCAGAGTATCGCCGCGCTCACCGGACTGATGTTTCACCAGCTCGCCGTCATCGCTGAAGCGGTAGCGCATCGAAAGCTCCGGCAAGGCTTCGACCACATTGTCCACGGCCCGCGTGAGGCGTGCGATCTCCGGAATGCCGCCCAGCCTGTAGGCCAGCGCATGGCGCAATGTCAGCGCAGGGTCCTGTTGCTGGGCCAGCCAGATCCGCTCCTGATGCTGCGTAACACCGAGCGGATCTGCAAGAGACCAATTGTCCGAAGTCCCGACAGCTGCCCCGGCACCCTGGTTGTGATCTTCCTGGGATTTGAGCATCTCGTCGAAGTGCTCAAGCTCGCTTTCCGTCAACAGGCGGTCGAAACCTCCGGTCATTGCAGTCTCCTGATACTCATTTTGGGGCTAGTTGCGCGTCATCGAGAGCCCTGAGGCCGCGAGAACTTCCGACAGTTCATCTTTGCGGCGCACGGGATCGCTCGAAACGGATCAATGGCAGTTGCAATTATTAGCAGGCGCACCCATCAGGAGCAATTAAACTTGTATCAAAAACTCATGTTTTTACAATGTCTGTTCAATGCCTGTTGGCATCCTTCGTTTTGGGGTGTGGTTCGGGCAAGTCCGCGTAAGACACACAGGACCACTCGAACCTCGGCGACCCGGTTCAAGTGGTCTGTTTGCGCGGCGTTCTAACGTCCGGTGAGCTGGCGGCTACTGTGCCTGCCCGCTCCAGTGCTCGATGGCGTCCAGCATGTGTTCCGCACTCGCCACCGTCGGCGTGATGACCGTTGCGGGATCGACAAAGAGAATGCGATTTTCCAGGGCGGGTTTCATAAAACGGTCCCAGCCGGGGACGATCCTGTCGAGCTTTTCACGCGTGCCCGCCTCGTCGCGGCTGCTGTCCATATAGCTGTTCAACAGGACAAGGATATCCGGGTTCAAGCTGCCGAACACCTCGGCGCTGAGCGGCATCAGCATCATGGAGCCACCGCTCGCCGAGGTGGTGCTCGCCTCGGCGACCTCGAGCCGAGTGTAACCAAGATCCTCCAGCGCCTGCACCATGCCGGAAGAATCGCCGACAACGTTGATCTGATCCGTCAGGAAGACCGGCAGATAGGTCTGGCCGGCCGCATCTCCCGGCAGGGCGGCGCGCAACTCGGCGACACGCTCCATATAGCCAGCCTTGCGAGCTTCAAACAGATCCTCCCGGCCGAGCAGCGCCGCAAGGTTCTCCTGAATGTCAAAGCCGTGCACCTTGTCGCCGCTGATATTCTGCAGATAAACGGGAGCGACGGTCGAGAGCTGATCGACCTTTCCTGCATCGAGTTCGCTCGCCAGGATCAGGTCGGGCTCCAGCGCCCGCAACTTTTCCAGGTCCGGCTGGCCGACCGGCCCGAACCCCTTCGGTTTGGCCTTGCCCTCGCCGAGCACGGTGTCGATGAAATCCACCGCGATCACGAAGCCGCCGTCGTCCGCGCGGCCGTAGCTGCCGGCAAGCTCCAGACCAAGGTCCATCAGCGGAACGCCGAGCAGGGGTTCGTGCATGACAACGATCCGTTCCGGAGTGTCCGGGATAGTTATCTCCCGGCCGGTATCGTCGGTGAGAAGACGGTCGGCCGCAAAAACGGGGCTTGCCGTCAGAACGGCCGCGACTGCGCAGGAAACGAGAAACCGCATGAGAAACCTTTCAATGAGACTGGAGTTTTCGCAACGCCTGAAGACGCAGCGCGATGATGAAAAGCGGAACACCGACCATCGTCAGACTGAGACCGAGCGGCAGGGGGAGGCCACCGGCAATGCCGCGGGTGAGTGCGTCGGCGGCAACGACAAGCATGCCCCCCACCAACCCGGAGAGTAACAAGCGGGCCCGGCCGACGGCCGGCGAGAGAAAGCCGGCAATATGCGGCGCGAGCACTCCCAGAAAGACCAGAGGTCCGACAGCCGTCACCGCGGCAGCACTCAGGACGACCGCGAACAGAAGGATCAACGGCCGCGATCTGGCGACAGGTTCGCCAAGCGCCTGCGCCATCTCCGTGCCAAGGTCGTAGGCGGAAGTCGCGCCCCCGGCGAGAAGACTGCCGACAAGGCCAAGCACGAACAGCGGCGTAAAGGCCGCGATCACGCTCCAGTTGGCCTGGAACAGAGACCCCGCAAGCCATTCGGACAGGGCAATCGAGGTTTCCGTCGGCAGGTAGAGGATCAGCAGCGAGCCGAACGAGGACAGAACCGTCTCGACGGCGATCCCCAACAGCACGATCGAAAGGCCGCTTGACCGCTCGCCGCCGACCAGCCAGAGCAGCAGGCCGGCAACGCACAGCCCGCCTGTCACGGCTGCCAGCGCAACCAGGCTTTTCGGCGCGACCGGTGCAATCACCAGAAGCAGCATGATCATGATCATCGAGCCCTGGCTAAAACCGAAAAGGCCAGGATCGGCGAGTGGATTGCGCGCAATCGACTGGAGCAGCGCACCGGAGAGCGCCACCGCCCAGCCGACCATGAAGCCCAGCAGGATCCGCGGCAGCCGGACCGTCAGGAGCGCATATGTTTCGGCATCGGACAGAGAGCCGCCCGTGAGCGCCCGTAGCAGATCGGCAAGTCCGGCATCCGTCAGGCCGAGCCCTGTGGACCAGGCGGCCAGGATCAGCGCCGCTGCGGCAAGCCCGCAGCCTGCCAGGAGATTTCCGGTCCGCATCTGAAGACCGTTCGCCAGTCGCAGGACCCGTTTGCCGTCCGTCGCGGTGCCGCGCCTGATCATGCCGCTTCCCGATTGGCAGGAGAGAGATAGAAACGCTTGACGATGATGACAAAGACGACGCCGCCGATCAGATCCGTCACCAGGCCCGTGCTCAGCACATAGGGGTAAAGAGCCTCGCGCGCGAAGACATCCGCCAGCAGGCAGACCACGGCGCCCGTCGCAAGCGAGGCAGGCAGCGCGAAGACCAGATTGTTGCCCACAAAGGGGCGCACCATATGCGGCACGATCAGTCCCACGAAGCCGATCGGGCCGCATACGGCGACGACGGAACCGGAGCCAAGCACGGCAGCCAGGATCGCGATGCGGGAGACGAGGGGCACATTGACACCGGTCGAGGCCGCCTTTTCCGCGCCAAACAGGATCAGCGTGAGGGGCCGCGCGAGCAGGAGGAAGGCGACGATGGCGCCCGCCCCGACCCACCAGAACATGGCGAGCCTGTCGATATAGGCATGATTGATTGTGCCGACCACCCAGCTCAGAAACTCCGAACGCCGTGCGGGGTCGGACAGCAAAAAGGCGTTGGTTATGCCGGTAAACAGCATGGAGACCAGCGCTCCGGAAAGGATAAGCGACAATCCGCGCGGATCGTTGCGGCGGCCGGCAAAGCGGGCAATGGCAATGCAGCAAACGAAGCCGGCCAGAGCCCCGGCAAGGGCGGCCACACCCTGCAGCGCCGGTCCGATATCAAGCACAAGCGCGCCGGCCACGAGAAACAGGGCGGCACCCGCATTGACACCCATTGTTGCCGGAGACGCCAGAGGATTGCGCACAAGGCTCTGCAGCACGAAGCCGCTGGCAGCGGCGATGCTGCCGACATAGATCGCGATCAGGCTGCGCGGCAGACGCTGGAACAGGAGCACGGCCTCGTCGTAGCTTTGGGCTTCGAAGCGAAGCACCGCGCCGATGAGGCCCGGAATATCCGCTGGCCGGTAGCCCACCAGCAAATGCAGGGCGAGCGCGACCAGCAACAGGGGAAGAACCGCAAGCAGGAAGACTGTGCGCCTTTCCATCAGGAGACCGCTGCGTGTCCCGCGCGCTCCGGAAAGCAGACGAGGCGTCCATCCCTTGGAAAAATCTGGGTCCGGAGATCGAAAACCCGTTCGATGTTGCCGGTGGTCACCGTCTCGGCAACCGGCCCGGACGTCACGCATCTGCCCGAGCGCATCAGGACAACGTCGTCGGCGAAGGTGGTGGTCAGGTTGAGGTCGTGCAGCACCGCGACGACGGTCTTTCCGTGGATCTCGGTCAGTTCCCTGATCAGTTCAAGAACGGCGAATTGATACTTCATGTCGAGATGGTTCACCGGTTCATCCAGAAGGACGATATCCGTGTCCTGGGCCAGCACCATGGCAATCCAGGCGCGCTGGCGCTGACCGCCTGAAAGCTTGTTGACGGGAAATCCCGCCCTGTCGCTCAATCCGACCGTTTCGAGCACCTCCCGGTAAAGCGCGCGGTCTCGCTCGGAAGGCCCACCGGCCAGCCCGTAGCGGGAATAGCCTGCCAGCTCGATCAATTCGCCAAGGGTCATATAGTCCGGGCAGAAACAGTCCTGCGGCAGATAGGCGATGCGGCGGGCAAGCTTTTTCCGGCCGATCCGCGCCACCTGTTCGCCTTCCAGGACGATCTCGCCACCACTGACAGGCAGAAACCCCATGATGGCTTTCAGCAGGCTGGACTTGCCGCAGCCATTCGGCCCGGCGACCGCCGTCAGCCGGCCCTTCCGGAAGAGCACGGACACATCGCTCAGCACTTCCAGTTTTCCATAAGCTGCGGTTACGTGCCGTGTCTCGAGCAAAATCGACCTCTTGACCTTCTGCATTGCAGAAGTCTTTATACTATCCGAAACGAGCCAGCAAACCCAAAGCAAGCTCCCAACTCGTTTTTCAATCCAGTCATGAGCGGATGAGATGACCCTCTCGAAAAAATTGCATATTGGCATGTCGCTCGCCCCGACATGGCTCAGCGGCGACGCCTGGCGGCGTCCGGACAGCGGCGTGGAAGGCCTTTACGGCAGTGACTTTTATCTCGACATCGCACAACGCGCCGAGCGGGCGAAACTCGACTTTGCCTTCTTGCCGGATTCGCTTTTTCTGAACACGGACCTGCTGGCGTCGGGGACGGGGTTTGCCAGCCTGGATCCAACGCTGCTGCTGGCTTCGATTGCCCGCGAGACCTCGAGGATCGGGCTGCTTTCGACCGCGTCGACGACCTTCTTCCCGCCTTATATCGTTGCCCGACAGATCCAGTCGCTGAACTGGCTAAGCAACGGCCGCGCGGGCTGGAATATCGTCACGGCGCTGGACGGCAACGGCAATTTCGGGCTCACCGAAATGCCCAGTCCGGAAGACCGCTATGCAAGGGCAGCCGAGTTCACCGAAGTCGTCCGCCAACTCTGGGCGAGTTTCCCGCAGGATGCCCTGAAGCTGGACAAGGCGAGCGGCCGTTTTGCCGACCCGGACGAGGTCAAGGCGGTCGATCATCAGGGGGCTTTTTTCAGCGTCAAGGGACCGCTCAACCTGCCGCGCTATGACAAGGCCCCGATCCCGCTGGTACAGGCAGGCGCCTCGGATGCCGGTCGGGCTTTCGCCTCCTCGGTGGCCGACGCGATCTTTGCCTCGACACCGGACATGGCCGCCGCCATCGACCTGCGCTCCGACCTGCGCAGCCGCGCCGAGGCACAGGGACGGCACGGAGACGACATCCGCGTCCTGCCGGGCCTGAGCCTTTACCTGGCCCCGACACAGGCCGAAGCGCAGGATCTCTTTGCCGAGACGAACGCGCGCATGAGCCGCCAGCGGGCCTTCGCCACGGTGCTGGAGATGACGGGACTGGACCTGTCCGACTGGCCGACCGGCAGGAATGTGACCGCGTCGGATCTGCCGCCACCGCCGGAAAAGGTGCGCAGCCGGACCCATTCCCAGCTGCTGCGGCGCATGATCGAGCGGGATGAGCCGACCGTTGAAGACCTGCTTCGGCGACCGGAAGTCATCGGCTCCGCCCACTGGCTGGTTGTGGGTACGCCAGCCGATGCGGTGGCCGCGATCAAGGACTGGGCGACCGGGGGAGCCATCGACGGTTTTGTAGCCTTCCCGGGCGGATCGGTGGAGTCGGTGCGGTTGTTCCTGGAACAGGTCGTTCCGGCGCTCGGCGATCTTGGCCTCTTCCGCAAGGACTACCGGGGCACGACCTTTTTCGATCATCTGAACGACCGCTGACCGGAAAGAACCAGCCGGCACCGCTGCCGTTCAAGGGGTGCCCGAACAATCGAGGGAGACGCGCGCAGCCTGCAAACAGGCTTTCCGAACCGGAGGAGATTCGAATGACCACGAAAAAGATTCTCAATTTTCTGGACCGCCGCGACCTCGCCGACGGGCCATGCCTTGTCGTTGATCTGGAGATCGTCCGGAAGACCTACCGCGCGCTGCAGCGGTCCCTGCCGCAAACCAGAATCCACTATGCGGTCAAAGCCAATCCCGCGCCCGAGATCCTGGAGTTGCTTGTCGGGCTCGGAGCCTCGTTCGATGTCGCTTCCGTTGCCGAGGTGAACATGGTTCTGGAGGCGGGAGCTGCCGCCTGCGACATTTCCTATGGCAACACCATCAAGAAAGAACGCGACATCGCGCAGGCGTACCGTATGGGTGTTCGGCAATTCGCGGTCGATTGCCCGGCGGAAGTCGAAAAGATCGCCCGCGCCGCCCCCGGCTCTCAGGTGTTTTGCCGGCTATTGACCGACGGGGCCGGCGCCGAATGGCCGTTGTCGCGAAAATTCGGCTGCGATCCTTACGTCGCGATCTGCGTCATGCATCTTGCCCGGCAACGCGGTCTCGATCCCTGCGGCCTGTCCTTTCATGTCGGTTCCCAGCAGACCGATCCGGCCGCCTGGCAGCGCAGCCTGGAACAGGCAGCGAAAGTGGTTCAGACGCTGGCCGACGAAGGCGTCCTGATCAGGTGCCTCAATCTGGGCGGCGGCTTTCCGGCGCGGTATCTGAGCGACGTTCCCGGACCGGGCGATTACGGCCGGGAAATCCGGCGCGCCCTGAGAGCCCATTTCGGCAACGCGCTTCCCGACACGGTGATCGAACCGGGCCGCGGTCTCGTCGGCAATGCCGGCACCATAAGGTCCGAAGTCGTGCTAATTTCCAGTAAATCCCCAGGAGACCCGCTGCAATGGGTTTACCTCGACATCGGCAAGTTCGGCGGTTTGGCGGAAACCATGGACGAGGCTATCCGCTATCCGCTGACGACCAGATACGGAAACACGGCAACGGTCCCGTATATTCTCGCGGGACCGACCTGCGATTCAGCCGATGTGCTTTACGAACAAAGACCCTGCCGTCTGCCGCACAATTTGCAGATCGGCGACGACGTCCTGATCGAGGGAACCGGCGCCTACACGTCGACCTATGCCTCGGTCGGCTTCAACGGCTTCGGGCCGCTTGCTGTTCATGTCGTGTAGGACTGTTTGCCGTGCGCCCATGTGGCCAGATCAGCTCCAGCTTGCCAGCGCTCTCTAGCTTCACCCGGCCTGGCGCTCAAATCCGGGCATGAAATGCTCTGTTTTCGTTTCGCGGTTTCTGGCGGTGTCGGCGAGCCAGGTGAACAGCCCGAGTTGATTGCGCGTGAAGGGCATCAGTTCGGGGTGCCACTGGACGCCAAGTATCTGCGGGCGGGAGACCGACTCGATGGCCTGAATGATGCCGTAGTCATCTGTGGCGCTCACTCTCAACCCCTCTCCGAGAGAGTCCACCGACTGGTGGTGCAAGGCATTCACACGGCAGCCGTCACACTCCAGAATCGTGTCGAGCCATGAGTCTTTCGACACTGTGATCCGCTTGCGCGGCAGCACAGTGCGTATTTCGGGCGCGCTCTTGAACGCTTCCCAAACGTCGGCATGGAGATTTCCGCCAAGCGACACATTGATCATCTGCGCGCCGCGGCAGATGCCCAGAACGGGCAACCCGCGGCTGACCGCCGACCGGATGAGCTTAGTTTCGAGCGCATCGCGTTCCGGATCGAGCCGGACGTCCGGTATCAGGCTGCCACCGTAGAGCGTCGCGGAAATATCATCGCCGCCGCCGGCGATGATGCCGTCAAGCTCGTTCAGATCATATGGTTTTCCGGCGGTGATGCGCCTTGCGGTCGCCCCGGCGCGCCAGAGCGCAAAGCGGATCGCCAGAAAGGACCGCCAGCCGCCGCGCGCGGATGTGGAAACTCCGATCAGCGGTTTCATTTGCCGATCACCCGCTTGAGTATCCGGGTAAAGGTCCCCGTCTCTTCCTGTTTGGTGTCGGGCATTTTTCGTGCGGACAGAGCGGCCTTGAGCCTGTCCTCATCCACTGCCAGCGCCTCCACGGACAACCAGCGATCCCATTCCTTTTCGATCGACCAGTTGCTCTCGCCAAGGGAGGCGTTGGGCAGACGGTAGTGGAACGCGGGGCGCACGGCCTCCGGCGGGTGACCGAGCGCTTCCGCGACGGTGTCCTCATCAATCGAAGCGAGCAGCGGCAACAGGTCCAGCTCGCGGTTCTTCGACGGGTTGGCGCGGCAGTAATCGACGACAAAGCGCTTGAAATCCGGTTGGTAGTCCGGGGCCAGAACCTTGTCCTGATAGTCCTCCGGAAAGTGACCGATAAACGGCAGCAGTGTCCTCATCGGATCGGGCGCAATCTCACGGCGGAGGTCAGGCGAACTGATCAGGTAGGCCTGCAGGATACGCAAGATGGGCAGGATATCCCGGTCGTTCCACTCGACATTGAGATGCAGCCCGCAGGCCAGATGAAGCTGCTGCGTGCCGAGCGCCCCGGCTGCGACGAGGCGGTCAAGCAGCGCGTCGATTTCCCCGATCCGGGAAACCGGCAAAGGATCGGTGACCAACTCGGTCGGAACGATCGGTCCTGTCAGATCACCGGCAAAGCTGCGGACCTTGCGTTCCAGGTCCGAGGCGTCGTCCTCGCTGTGCACGTATTTGCTGTCGAGCTCGACCTTGAAGTCTCCCAGCGCCGTACCAACGAGACGGTAGCGGTGCCTGTCGATCTTCTCGATATCGCCCCCAAGCTGCGCAACGACGACTTCGGCTGCTTCAATCGCGGTCAGTCCGCCGAATTCGATTTCGACGCCGACGCGACGTGTGGACCGGGCGCCAGACGGCTCCGGCAGCTCCTGCCTGTTCTCTTCAGAAAATTCCATGCGATATACCCCGCTGTTGCGGGGCAAACGCCTGAAGTGAAGATCCGTTCCAACTTTAGGGAAAATGCGCGGAGATCAGCGGAGCGGCGGGGCGCGCCGCGCCTGCAGCATGGCTGCACACCGGAAAACATCGAACCGCAGCGGGCTTTCCAGGCGGAAATTCACCCGGATACCTTCAGGCGGCTGACCGCATTGCGGTCAGGAAATCGTCAGTTCCAGGGCGGGGTGCAGACGCTGCAGGTTACGGAGGGATTTCGATTGCCAGGGGATCGACTTCGACCCGAGAACCCGGACGCCGACTTCCGGCTGCTTCCTGATTTCGATGGTGAATTTGGCAAGCAGGTTGATGCCCGAGCTGTTGAGAAACTGCAGGCTAGTCAGGTCAAGCGTGATGAGTTCCGGCTTGGCGGCCAGAATGGAATTCATGGCTTCCAGGATCGGCGCGTAGGCATCCGTGCCGGAGAGCCGCATCGTACCTTCATAGTGGATGGTCGAACCTTCAGTCCAAACGCGGTAATCGTTCGTGCTGATTTCCATTGTGGTGTCTTCCTTTGGAATATTTCAGCGATCAGGAAAGTCGCAAAGACGCATAGGTCGTCAACTCTACGCCTTCACTTACATGCTCGGAGGCGAAAGACCAGCCCAATTTGGCTTCGTAATCGCTCATGAGCGTGAGGATTCCAAGTCCCGAACCGGTCGAGTCCGGATTGAGAGCATTTTCCTCGATGCGCTCCAGCAACAGCTCGCCCGGCTCACGCTCGAGCAGTTGCGCAAGGTGTGCCTTGAAGCTTTCCGCCGTGCCCGCATCGATCCGGTTCCTGATCAGGAGTTCGAACGTCCCGTCCTCCAGGCTGCCGGTGATGTCGATATTGCCGCCTTTGCGGAACTTGATGGCGTTTTCCAGGATCTCGTTGATCATGTAGCTGATGCTGTGGCGGGCGTCCACAGCATCCACGCTGCCGTCGCAGGCGCGGCTGAAATACTCGCCGAAGAAATCGGAGGTGACACCGCAATGATGCCAGCTCAACTCCAGTGGCTCCGCCATCAGCTTGAGGGCAAAGCGCCTGGCATCGGCGCCGTTGACTGCAGCCGTATTTCCGTAATCCTCGACCATACCCTACCTATGCTTCAGTACGACAAGTGTGATGTCATCGAATACCTTATGCCCGCCAATATGCGACTTGACATCAAGTATGACCGCTTCCGCAATACCCTTCGCCGATTTCAGCCGGTTTTCATGTGCACTCTCGCTGAGCCGATCGATGCCGAACATCTCGCCCTTGTCGTTTTCCGCTTCGGTGATGCCGTCCGTGTGCAGGATGAGAACATCCTCCGGCCCGAAGGGCATGTCCAGGGTGGCGACGAAGGGTGAGATGTCCTCTTCAAGACCGACCGGGAAGCCGAGATCGATGGTGTCGATGCGTTCCGTTTCGCCGTTCGCGCGAATGATCAGAACCTCTTCGTGCTGGCCGGACAAGGTCACCTTGCCTTCGTGATAATCGACAAAGGCCAGCGTCAGGTGCTTGTCGGAGCGGGTCCTGGTGATGTTCTTGAAGACCGCCCGGTTCAGGACATCGAGAAAGGCGACAGGATCCCTGTCACCCTTTTCCTGCAGCGCCAGGGCGACAGACTGGACCATCAGCATCAGGACGCCGCTTTCCAGCCCGTGACCGGTCACGTCGCCGATACCGACCTTGATGTGCTCGCCGTCGAACAGAACGTCGTAATAGTCTCCGCCGACCTCGTCCGCCGGCTCCATGAAGGCGGCGATCTCGATCTGCGGGATGATTTCCAGCTCGCTGAGGCGCGGAAGCACCATCTCCTGAATACGCTTGGCGATGTCGAGCTCGGCGCCCAGCCTGCTGTTTTCGGACTTCAGGCGTGCATTCAGCGCGACGATCTCGCTGTTGGCGGTCTCCAGCTTTTTGGTGCGTTCCTCGACCAGGTTTTCCAGGTTCTCGGTATGATAGCTGATCTCTTCCGCCATGCGATTGAACGCCAGGCCCACCGCCGCCACTTCGTCACGGGTGGGGATCTCGACGCGGACGGAATAGTCCTTGTTCTGCAACGCCCTGGCAGCATCTGCCAGCCGCGACAGGCCTTTGGTGATACGACCGGAGATCGCGTAGACAGCCAGGAAGACCACCACGATGCTGAAGAAGAAAGCGATGATCTGATAGTTCAGGATGCGCGTCGTTGCGGCGGAGATATTGTCGGTCGCGTCGATCAGGGACTGGTAGATTTCCCGCTCCGAGACGACGAACCCGAGGGTCATCGTTTCACCGGTGATCCCCGCCCCGTCCCACAGGTTGGTGGGATTGAGCTGCTTGAGCACGAGAAGATAGGGCACTTCCTCGCCGCCCTGATCGAGGAAGATATGCTCGATGACCGTTTCATGGGTCGCATTGAGCTCAAGCGAGGCAATCGCGGCCTGGCTGCTTTCCTTCAGGTTCCGGTTGACCCCGGTGACGCCCTGACCGCTGACATCGGTGGAAACGAGACCCAGGGTTTCCTCGCCTATGGAGTTGGTCGCCACCACATTGCCGTCGGACATGGCCAGGAAGCCGAAGCCGGTCTCGGAAATTTCAAGACTCTCGACCAGCGATGTGAGCTGTTCAAGGGTGATGTCGACCGCCACCATGCCGGCCAGGTCCTTGCGGTCGCTCGACCATAGCGGATGAAAGAAGCTGACGATCAGTTCGCCGGTGATCGCGTCCACATAGGGCGCCGTGGTGACGATGTTGGAGTCCACCGGCTTCGAGGACGGGTCCGCGATCCATGCCTGCCAGCCTTCATAGACGCCGGGGAAAAAGAAGTCCCAGAAGTTCGGGCCTTCGTTGTGTCCCGGATAGAGCAGATCGAACGTCTGCGCCTGTTCGGAATAAGGGGTCGCCCGCATGATCGAGGCGTCTTTCGGGCCGACATAATAGATTTGCAGCTTGGGCGCGCCCGTCGACATCATCGAAGGGCCGACGAGGCTGAGGAAGGCACTCTTTTTCAGCTCTTCGGCGGCTTTGGGCACCGGTTGCCTGTTTTCGTCGAGCAGGTATCCCCAGACGCTGACGGCCGAGGGCACGCCGGCCTCGTTCTGGGCCCATCCACCGTTGGCGTCATAAGCCAGAGGCGAGGAAAAATCCGGGCTGCCGGTCACGGTATCGCCGACCGCTTCCTGGATTTCAGGATGATCGATCAGCGTCTGCATGGTGGTGGCGAGCGTCGCGAGTTCCGAGTGCACCCGCTCGATCAGCAGATCGGCCCGGAACGCCGTCGTGTCGATATAGGTCTGGAGATATTCCTCGGTCGCCGTGGTGAGACCGTCACCGACCTGCTGGGTGGCGTCCTTAGACAGCCGCTGGACGTTCCAGATGCCGATGCCGCCTGCAAGCGCGAGGTCGAACAGAACCGCGGCGCCCACGACCAGCATGAACTTGGCGCGGAAGCTGCGCAGCGAAAAGCGGCCGATCTGCTTTTCGCTCGGCGAAGTGGTAGCCGGTGTCGTCATAGCGGCTTGCGCCCCGAGGCCACCCAGATCGGCCATCCGGCATATCCCTTGGGGTGAAGCGCCGCAAAGATGTGGTCGTCAAATCCCTTGGCGAAACGCTCGACAAAAGCCGCATCGTCACCGCGCTCGCTTGCCATCTTGCCGGCGAAGAGGTTCTTCCACGAGGCAATGATATCGGCGAAGCCCTGCGGGTCACCATCGGTGCTGGTGACCATGAAGGAGCCGATGGTCACATCCTCGAAGCCGCCTTCGATCAGCAAGCGCCGGCTTTTCGGGCCGATCTCGATGTCCATGTCGAAATGATGCCAGAGCTTGGCGACCTCGTTGTAGGTCCACTGGATCGACTCGCCGCGCGGCTCGCCCAGGCAATGGGAGTTCTTCTCGTTGGTGACGTAGATCCGGCCGCCCGGTTTGCAGATCCGGAAGAGTTCCTTGAGGATCAGTTCGGGTCGGTCGAAAACCTGGAGGGAATGCCTGCAGGTGACGAAATCGAACTGATTGTCCTCCAGCAGCATGTCGGCCGCATCGCCGAAAACATAGTCGATCCCCTTGATGCCGAAGTCCGCGGCAACCTGACGCGCATAATCGAGGCTCGATTTGGAATGATCCAGCGCGACCAGCCGGTCCGGGCTGAATTCCTTCTGCAAAAGGACCGCGAAATCACCGATCCCGCAGCAGATGTCGGCAACCTGCATGCCGGGCTTCAGGCCGTGCTGTCGCAGCAGGTCCTTTTCATGCTTCCACGTCAATTTCGTCTGGGTGCGCAGGACGTGGATGAATTCACTATCCTCGACAAAGGACTGACCCGGGTAGAACTCGCTGTCGTATTCGCTCACCGTGATCTTGTCGGACATGGTTTCCAGGACCGCGAACTTTCGCGTTGCCCAGCCAACAACGCTCGACGTGGTCACATGGACGTCGAGGTCGCTGCGACCGCGCACCAGATCCAGGATCTTGCAGGCGATGGCATGGAAGGCGACATTGTTCATGCGCACCAGGCGGCGGACATTCACGTAGAATTTGCCGCTGACGTTGGAAACAGACTGATCGAGCGCCGAAATGCAGTTGCTCAGCTCTTCCGCCTTCTGCGGGCGGAGGCTGCCGTGCAGGGCGAACTCCTGATCGTTTTCGTTATAGGTCCACTGAAACGCCTGGGTGGAATTTTCCGCAATCATTCGTTTTCGTCCTCAAGCGTGAGTTCGGCGACCAGACACATCCGGCCGTCGCCGGCCCGGTCGATG
This sequence comes from uncultured Roseibium sp., assembly GCF_947496995.1. Classification (GTDB taxonomy): domain Bacteria; phylum Pseudomonadota; class Alphaproteobacteria; order Rhizobiales; family Stappiaceae; genus Roseibium. The sequence continues at coordinate 274,632 of NZ_CANMFD010000001.1, read as the reverse complement.
GCAAGCCTGGCGCCGTAATCGACACCGAGTTCCAGAAGTCCCAGACTTGCGTCCGGTTCGTCCTCGGTAAACAACGCTTCCAGATACAGCTTTTCCGCATCCTTGCCGGACAGCTTGTCGATCGCTTCGCTGTAAACCCGGAACGTGTCTTCGTCCGCCGGAAAAACCAGTTCGATCCGGTCCAGACCACCCTGCCGCCGGACCGAGCATTCCAGCTTGCCCGACTTGCCGTGAACCCTGAAAACGGTTTCCAGCAATTCGTTCAGCGCGGAGGAATAAAGATTTGAAAACAGGAGTGAATCGAGGCGGTTGTGACTGACCATCCGGGCGAGATATGCGGAAAGAAGATCGCAATGCGCCCAGTTCGAGCAAAAATCCCCGATATCCAAATCCATCTGAAGCATCTGCGGCAAATCCGAGCCCGGCAACGAGACTTCAGAAGGTTCAGGCATTTCTATTCCCCCGTTGGCGTAGTCCATCGTACCCCGATGCGGTGAGATACGGTTTTACGATGAACCTGGAAATTCAGCCGTTATCATACGTGTCATCGATAATAAGTGTATTTAACAATACGGTGTCGCCTATTTCCAAAGAATTATCAACAGCAACGCTCGCGCCGATTTCTTTCACTAGCGGCACGAGAGCGGGATTTCATCTTTGACTTGCCCTGTCATGCCCGGGTCCGGCAGGACAGATACGCGAGCCCCGTCGGGGGCGGAAGCCCGGCAGATCCTGCGGCGGACGTCCATTGCGCCGCAGACATCTGCGAATGAGCCGTCATGACACGCCGGCGTTTTTCCAGAGCATGTCGCGCTAAATTGAATTCAGGAAATCGCTCGAACGCATCGCAATGCTAGTGCTGCCGCGAGCGTCTTCCCGAATCCATCTATCCGTTTGAACGCGACGCTCTAGCCGACGATGTTGTGCTCCGGACCGAACGGAAAACCGGTTATGTTTTCAGCGCTGGTTTCCGTCACGATCAGGATGTCGTGCTCGCGGTAGCCACCTGCGCCTGCCTGGCCTTCCGGGACCATGATCATCGGTTCCATGGAGACCACCATACCCGGTTCAAGCACCGTATCGACATCCTCGCGCAGTTCCACCGAGGCCTCGCGGCCGTAGTAGTGGCTGAGAACGCCGAAGGAATGTCCGTAGCCGAAGCTGCGGTATTTCAGAAGATCATGGCTGCGGTAGATGTCGTTGAGTTCTGCCGCAATATCGCGGCACCGGGCGCCCGGCCGGATCAGCTTCAGGCCCTCGCGATGCACATGGCAATTGACTTCCCACAGCCGCAGATGCGCGTCCGGGACGTGATCGCAAAAGAGGGTGCGCTCCAGAGCCGTGTAATAGCCGAAGATCATCGGAAAGCAGTTGAGGCTGAGAATGTCGCCGGACTCGACCTTCTTGTTGGTGACCGGGTTGTGCGCACCGTCCGTGTTGATGCCCGACTGGAACCAGGTCCAGGTGTCCATCAATTCCACGAAAGGGAACGATCCGGCGATCTCGCGGATCATGGCGTTGGTTGAGGCCATCGCCACTTCGTGTTCAGGAACGCCGGCCGCGACGGCCTCCACAAGGGCGGCTCCTCCAACATCGCATATGCGTGCGCCTTCGCGGATCAGCACATGCTCCTCCGCGCTCTTGATCGTGCGCTGCGCCATGGCGTCCGCGGCGATATCCACGAGCTCGACACCCGGCAGCGCCGCTTCAAGCTGCTTCAGGAGATCGAGAGAGACGTGATCGAACTCGATACCGATCCGTTTGACTGACGGGTTCGGCATCGCCAGCAGTGACTGGATGGCATGGAAATAATTGTCTCGCCGCCAGTCCGTATAGATGACCGTGTCGCCATGCGTCCGGCGCCAGGGCTGGCCGCCGTCGATGCCGGCGGCAATGGAGGTCGCGTTTTCCGGGGTAACGAGGAAGCCGTATTTGCGGCCGAAGTAGCAATAGAGGAAGCCGGAGTAGTAACAGATGTTGTGATAGGAGGTGAACAGGCAGGCGTCGATTTCCCGCTTCGCCATGAGCGTTCTGAGCCCTGTCTGCCGGCGGTCCATCTCCGAGGGCGAGAACGGTGAGAAAGCCTTTTCTCCATTGTTCATCTCGTAGATGCGGATCATGTCGTCACTCATGGAAGTTCTCCTTTTTCCTTCGGGTCCCCGACCCGGGTTGCTTTTGGCGTTGCCGGTTCCCAGGGTTCCGGCTTCCGGTTTTCGGGCCTGAAACGCAAAACGGGCCGGCTTCCGAAAAAGAAGCCGGCCCGCCAGGCCCGTAATCAGATTGTCTGCTGCCGGGAAAGTCCTTCGGACCCGTCCCCCGGTGGCTGGCGTTCCGCCACCGGCTCCTGTGGAATGCAGCGGAGCCGGTCGCGGCTCCTTGCCGGATCAGCCCGGCGTAAGTCCCCTCAGCCGTTCCGACCTGCGGCGCAGCATCTCCAGTACGGTCAGAAGGACGATCGAGATCGCCACCATCAGCGATGCCACTGCAAGGATGGTCGGTGAAATCTGTTCGCGCAGCCCGGTGAACATCTGCCAGGGCAGTGTCTTCTGCCCGGCCGAGCCCAGGAACAGGACGACCACCACTTCGTCGAAGGAGGTGATGAAGGCGAACAGGGCGCCGGAGACGACACCCGGGACGATCAGCGGCATCTGCACCTTGAAGAAGGTGGTGACCGGGTTGGCGCCCAGGCTTGCCGAGGCTCGAACCAGGGATCGGTCGAAGCCGACCAGCGTTGCCGTCACCGTGATGATCACGAAGGGGGTGCCGAGTGCGGCGTGGGCCAGCACGACACCCCAGTAGGTGCCCTGCAGCCCGATGCGCGAATAGAAGAAATACATGCCGGCGGCGGAAATGATCAGCGGCACGATCATCGGCGAGATCAACACGGCCATGATGGCCGGCTTGTAGGGCACATGGGACTGGGACAGGCCAACCGCGGCGATGGTTCCGAAGGACGTCGCCAGCAGCGTCGCCACTGGCGCGATCATCACCGAGTTGGTCAGGGCCTGCTGCCAGTCCGGATTGGTGAAGAAGTCCTGATAGTGCTTGAAGGAATAGCCGGCCGGGTTAAGCGCCAGCATTTCCTTGGTGAAGGTGAAGAAATCCTGCGCATTGAAGCTCAGCGGCAGGATCACCAGGATCGGAAAGATCAGGAAGAAGAAGATCAGTCCGCAGATCACCCGGAAGGAATAGTACCAGGTCCGCTGCAACGGGGACGCATAGGGGGGAAGTGCGCTCATAATCGTGACCTAGCCCAGTTTCACGTTATCGATGCCGACGATCTTGTCGTAGACAACAAAGAGAACCATCACGGCGACGAGGAGCAGTGTACCCAGAGCGGCTGCCAGTCCCCAGTTCAGCGACGAGGATATGTGATAGGCGATCCGGTTCGAGATGAAGATGCCCGATGTGCCGCCCACAAGTTCCGGCGTGATGTAGTAGCCGATTGACAGGATGAAGACGAGCACCGCGCCCGCCCCGATCCCCGGCACGGATTGCGGGAAATAGACCCGCCAGAACGCCGTCCAGTCATTGGCCCCAAGGCTCTTGGCTGCGCGCACATATGTCGGCGAGATGGTTTTCATCACCGAATAGAGCGGCAGGATCATGAAGGGCAGAAGGATATGCGTCATGGCGATGATCGTGCCGGTCTGGTTGTTGATCATCACCAGACGGCTCGCGTCACTGATCAGACCGGTCCAGACCAGGAAGTCGTTGATCACCCCCTGTTGCTGCAACAGCACTTTCCATGCGGATGTGCGGACCAGGAGACTGGTCCAGAAGGGCAGCAGCACGAGGATCATCAGAAGATTGGAACTGCGCAGCGGTAACGCCGCGAGCAGAAATGCAATCGGATAGCCGAGCAGCAGACAGGAAACGGTGATCACGATCGACAGGAACAGGGTTCTGCCGAACAGGAGCATGTAGATCCGCTCGTCCTCCGGCTTCAACTCGATACCATCGGCCGTCCTTTGCGCGTCGAAGGCGTTCAGAAAATACCCGTCGGTATAAGGCGGTGAGAATTGCCGCAGCACCTGCCAAGTGCCGATCTCGTCCCACTTGTCGTCGGCGTCAATGAACTGTTCCTTGAACGGACCGGCCTCGTCCATGCGGTTGACGCGCCGTCCGGTCTTGCGGAACAGGCTGGAAATACCGCTTTCCTCGTAGTTCAGCCGGGAGCCGAGGCGGGTATGTTTCTTTTCCTCAACGGCGACCACCAGATCTCCGTAAAGAGCGGCAAAGACTTCCTCGTCCGGGACCTGTCCGGACGCCGGGTCCCACTCACGCAGGGCGACGACGGTCCTGGGAAGCGTATCCTCGACGATGCTGTTTTCAACGGAGCGGAACAGCATGTCCACGATCGGTGCGACAAAGGTCAGCAGCACGAAGATGAGCAACGGCGCGATCAAGGCCAGGGAACGCAGTTTTTCCCGGCGCAACGCCCTTGCAAGGGCGGCCTTGAGAGGCTTTCCGTCCTTGGTGGTGAGAACCTGACCGGCTGTGGTATCGCTCATGAAACAGTCTTCCGCAAATCAATTTGAAGATCCGGGTGGGCATTGCCCACCCGGACCGGAGCCGCAAAGGCTTACTGGGACAGCCACGCCTGGAATTTGGCGTCGATGTCGTCGCGGTAATCCGCCCACCATTCGTAGTTATACAGGAAGGTGTTCTTGGCGTTGTTCGGATCGGTCGGCATATGCGGTGCCATGTCGATGCCGAGATCGGCGTGCTTGCCGACCAGCGGAGCGGACGACTTGCGGGCCGGGCCGTAGGAGATGTACTTCGCCTGATCCGCCAGACGCTGAGTGTCGGTGGCGAATTTGACGAAGTCCTTCACTGCGGCAAGGCGATCTTCCGGAAGACCGGCCGGGATGATCCAGCCGTCAAGGTCGAACACCTGGGCGTCCCACAGCATCTTGACCGGCTGCTTCTGCTCTTCGATCAGGGCAAACAGGCGGCCGTTGTAGGTGGAGCCGATGACGACTTCGCTGTCAGCCAGAAGCTGCGGCGTTTCCGCACCTGCGGACCACCAGACGACGCTGTCCTTGATGGTGTCGAGCTTGGCAAAGGCACGGTCAAGACCTTCATCGGTCTCCAGAACGTCATAGACGTCTTCCTTTGCAACGCCGTCACACAGCAGCGCCCATTCCATGTTGTTGATCGGACGCTTTTCCAGGGCGCGTTTGCCCGGGAATGCTTCCAGATCGAAAACGTCGCAAATGTCGTCCGGCTCCTTGCCGCCCCAGTCCGCAACGTCGGAGCGGTAGCCGAAGGTGGTGGAGTAGACAATCTGCGGAATGAAGCACTCGGAGACCAGCAGGTCGCCGAAATCGTCAGCCGCCGAAGTGCCGTCCGGAGCAGCAGCAAGGTCGGTGTCCGGATCGATTTCCATTGCCAGACCTTCGTCGCACAGACGAATGGCATCGGAAGCAACAACATCAACCAGGTCCCAGGTGATGTTGCCGGCTTCGTTCATTGCGCGCAGTTTCGCAACGGCTTCAGCGGAGGACTCGTCCCAGATGATGGTCACGTCCGGATGGTCCGCGACGTAGGGATCCGCGTAGGCAGCCTTCTGGGACGCCTGATAAGCGCCGCCCCAGGAGACCAGGGTCATGTCTTCAGCAACAGCAGCGCTGCCGGCGAATGCCAGTGCGGTGCCTGCAAGAATTACAGTTTTGAGCTTCATGGATTCTAGCTCCCTCTTTTAGGATTTTAACGGATGCTCTTCCGTTTTGGTCGCTGACGGCCGGAAACCGGCCGCCGGGCGATTTCAGACAACAGCGTCGAGTGCCTTGCAGTCGTTCAGCGCCCAGCCCACCTGGACTGTCTCGCCGACATTCAGCTTGCGCTTCTCTCCGCGGTTGCGAACCTTGACGATGAACTCTTTATTGCCGGCCACGTTCATGCGAACGCGAATGTGGTCGCCGAGATAAATGAGCTCCTCAATCTGGCCATTGACCAGATTGTCCATCGAAGTATTGGTGTCGAATTCAACTCTTTCCGGCCGCAGCGACACGGTCGTCTTGTCGCCGACAGCGGACACGTTCACCCTGTCCGCCTTGAGTTGAGTGCCGTCATCGAGTTCAACGAGGCATTCTTCCCCCTGAACCCCGATCACCTTGCCGTTCAGCTTGTTGTTCTCGCCGATGAACTGGGCGACGAACGAGTTCTGAGGATCCTCGTACAGGTCGTCCGGCGTCGACAGCTGCTGGATGATGCCGTCATTGAATACGGCCACCCGGTCGGACATGGTCAGAGCCTCTGTCTGGTCGTGGGTGACATAGACCACCGTAACGCCGAGATTCTCGTGAATGTGCTTGATTTCATACTGCATCTGCTCGCGCAGCTGCTTGTCGAGCGCGCCCAGCGGTTCGTCCATCAGCACGAGTTCAGGGTCGAAAACCAGTGCGCGGGCCACGGCGACGCGCTGCTGCTGACCACCGGACAGTTGCGCCGGACGGCGGTTGCCGAATGCGCCGAGTTCGACCATCTCCAGCGCCCGCTGGACTTTCTCGCTCTGATCGGCCTTGCCGACACCGCGAACCTGAAGCGGAAACGCCAGGTTTTCGGCCACCGTCATATGCGGAAACAGGGCGTAGTTCTGAAAGACCATGCCGATACCGCGCTTGTGCGGTGGCACATTGTTGATCGGTCGATCGTTGAGAAAGATCTCGCCATGGGTCGCCGGTTCAAAACCCGCCAGCATCATCAGGCAGGTGGTTTTTCCGGATCCCGACGGCCCGAGCATGGTCAGGAATTCGCCAGGTGGGATGTCGAGATTGAGGTTCTTTACGACAAGGGTTTCCCCGTCATAGCTCTTTTGAACGCCGTCATACTTAACAGCAGCGCCCCGTGTGTTCGCCATTTTGTCCCCAAGTCCGGTTTCGTTCATTATTATTAGAAGCGCAGCCAATAACCCTCAGGTGACGATCGTCCCCTTGGAGCTATCGAGTGACACGAACTCGCATAGAAAAACAAAAATGCCACCGCATTGAAAGGGGGCATTGAAAAAAAATGAATATTTTTTGATCAGGAGGCGAATTAATATTTTGCAGCGTAGCTGAATGGCGAGATTTCTACTCAAGACAAAGGCTCCGGAGAAAGAAATAACTTTTCCCGGAAGGAAGTATCCCTAAATCAACCAGCTTTCAGCAAAAGCAGTTACGTTGACCGATCTAGATGCGTCTGCGCCTTTTATCTGGCTTCGTCCATGAGCAGAGACCCCGAGAGCCCTGCACATCGGCGAACTACACAAAGAGCATAGCTTATAATTTCTTGTTCCAGTTGTCCGGAATCGTCACAAAACAATTCCGGACCGGCACCTCCTGCTACAAAAGGTTCGCCGGGGCGGGTATCTTGTGCTCCGGCGTGAAAGGAAACAGGTTCTAGGGTGTGAACTCAGATCGCATGCGTATAGTTGAGGCAAACAGCAATCACAGGACCTTGCAAGCATGAGCGATATCCGTCCGCATGAAATTTCCGTGTCGACCCCGGATCCCGACGATGCCCGGCTGCAATTCATCGGGCGCATACACACGCCCTGGACCGACAGGAAGGCATGTCCGCATCAGGGCAAGATCGACGGGCCGGAATGCCGGATCGAGATATTCGAACCCTGGGACCAGGCGCTCAAGGGCATTGAAAAATTCGAGCGCGTCGAAGTGCTCTACTGGCTCGACAAGTCCCGGCGCGACCTGGTGATCCAGAATCCAGGCCACAGCGAGGGAACCTCCGGCACCTTCGCCCTGCGGTCTCCCGTGAGGCCGAATCCGATCGGAACCGTCATCGCCAGGCTGGTCTCGGTCGAGGGAGCGAACCTGATCGTTCGCGGCCTCGATTGCCTGGACGGCACACCGCTCATCGACCTGAAACCCGACCGGTGCAGTTTTTCTCCCAAATCATCTCCTGCTCGCTGACGGCGAAGCCTTCGAGACGGTTTCCCGGCGGCGGGTTCGCTTGACAAGTCGGGGGCGGAAATGACACTCGACGGCGAAACCGCTCGTGCGAAGCGGTCGTGGGAGACCAAAATGCAGACAATTCCTGAAGCCGGTCCCGAAGCCGGCGAGATCGCTGTCAACGAAGTCGTGTCCATTGAACGGCAAGGGCCGGTCGCGCTTGTCGCGCTAGACAATCCACCGGTGAATGCCGCCTCTCATGCCCTGCGCACGGGCCTGTGTCAGGCGGTCGAACGCCTGCAGGACGACACGGATATCGCGGCCATCGGGCTCTACGCGAAGGGGCGGACATTCATTGCCGGTGCCGACATCAGGGAATTCGGCAAGCCGCCGCTCGACCCGTGGCTGCCGGAGGTCTGTAATTTTCTGGAGAATTCGGGCAAACCCATCGCCTGCGTTCTTCATGGCACGACGCTTGGCGGCGGTTTCGAGGTCGCGCTTTCCTGCCACGCCCGCGTCGCCCTCAAAGGCACGAAAGTCGGCTTTCCGGAAGTAACGCTCGGGATTCTGCCCGGCGCCGGCGGAACCCAGAGAGCGCCACGGCTGGCGGGCATACCGGCAGCTCTCGACATGATCACCAGCGGCAAGCAGGTCAGCGCGCAGGATGCCCTGGAATTCGGCCTTGTCGACAGGCTGAGCGAGGCTGATCCGCGCGAGGCCGCGCTGCAGGCGGCGCAGGACCTGATCGACGGCAAGCTGAAGGTGCGCAAGACCGGGGACCTGACCGTGGTGCCGGACGATACCGCTCTCCAGGCGATGCGGGAGAAGCTCGCAAAATCCCAGCCCCTTCTTTATTCGCCGCACAAATGCGTGGACGCCGTCGAGGCGAGCAGGCTGCCCATTGCCGAAGGCCTGAAGGAAGAACGCCGTCTTTATGACGCGTGTATGGATAGCCCCCAGCGCGCGGGCCTGATCCACGCGTTTTTCGCCGAACGGGCTGTTGCCAAGATCCCGGAAGCAGGCGTAAAGCCCAGGGACATCGCGTCCATTGGCGTGATCGGCGGAGGAACCATGGGTTCCGGCATCGCGACGGCGGCGCTGCTGGCCGGTTTTCCGGTCACCTTGAGCGAACGGGATCAGGCAGGACTGGATCGCGGCACGGCTGCTATCAGCCGCAATCTGGATGGCGCCGTGAAGCGCGGCAAACTCTCGCCGGACGGACGCGAGGCGATCCTCGCGTCGAAACTCGTGACGTCAACCGATCTTGCCGCCCTGTCACAGTCGGACCTGATCATCGAGGCGGTGTTCGAGGAGATGAGCGTCAAACGCGAGATCTTCGAAACCCTCGACAGGATCGCCAAACCCGGCGCCGTGCTGGCGTCCAACACATCCTATCTCGATATCAACGAGATCGCGGCGATGACGAACCGGCCGGAAGACGTCATCGGCCTGCATTTCTTTTCTCCTGCGCATGTGATGCGGCTTCTGGAAGTCGTTGTGGCGGAGAAGACCAGCGCAGAGACGGTCGCGACGGGCTTTGCGCTTGCCAAGGCCTTGAAGAAGATCGCCGTTCGCTCCGGCGTCTGCGACGGCTTCATCGGCAACCGCATCATGACCTTCTACAAGAAGTCTGCAGACTACATGATGATGGACGGCGCATCGCCGGAAGAGATCGACCGGGCGATGACCGGTTTCGGCTTTGCAATGGGCCCTTACCAGGTGGCCGATCTTGCCGGCCTCGACATCAGCTGGGCGGCCAACAAACGCCGCGCGGCCACGCGTCCTGCGGAAGAGCGCTATATCCCGATTGCCGACCGGCTGTGCGAAAACGGCTGGTTCGGCCGCAAGAGCGGCCAGGGATTCTATATCTACGATGCGGAGGGCAGCCGCCCCAATCCGGCCGCGCTCGAGATCATCGGCGAGGAACGCGCCAAGGCAGGGATCACGCCGCGCGGTTTCACCTCCGACGAGATCGTCAGCCGTTTCATGACCGCCATGATCCTGGAGGCGACCCGCGTTCTGGAAGAAGGCATCGCTCTGCGGCCCATCGATATCGACGCGGTGTTCCTCTTCGGCTACGGCTTCCCACGCTTCCGTGGCGGCCCGATGCACACCGCCGACCTTATCGGCGCCAGCGAACTGGTGCGCCGGATCGAGGCCTACGCGGTGGAGGATTCCTACTACTGGCGCGTCCCGGACCTGCTTCGCAAGATGGCCGAAAGCGGCGAGAACTTCGCGGATATGAACAACAGGGGGTGACAGGCGCAAATTCCTTCCCGGCGGTTCTCATCTCTGTGCCATGCATTACCGGTGCGAGGGATTTCAGGCCGGACTGGAACTCGTGGTACCGAAACGGCATGGATGCCATGGTCAAGCCATGGCAAGACGGACAAACAATGTTCTCCGGATCTTCATCGCCGACTTGTTCAGAGATACTCGGCGGATTTCTGATCGCGCCTGTTCTTAAAGGCATGCCCGCGGCTAGACCTTTTTCGCAGCTTCCAGCCCCCCCGCTGCATACCGCGGAACGGCGGCCGCGAGGCGAAGGCCCTGCTCCGGATTGGAGGCATTGCCGTCGAGCGCGCGCTTTCCGACCCCCTGGAGGATCGCGCCCATGCGGAAGAAACAGAAGGCGAGATAGAAGCCGAAATCCGGAATACCGGGAAGACCCGTGCGGGCGCAGTAGCTGTCGATGAAGGCTTCGTCCTCCGGAAGGCCCAGCGCTTTCCGGTCGACCCCGGCGAGGCCGCGTCCCTCCGAACCGGGCGGGAGACGCCACTGCATGATCAGCGCTGCGAGATCGGCGAAGGGATGGCCGATGGTTGAAAGTTCCCAGTCGAGAACGGCAACGCAGGCCGGGCCATTTTCGGCAAAGAGCAGATTGTCGATGCGGTAATCGCCGTGAACCAGGGTCCGCATGCCATCCTCTTCCGGGACATTGGCATCCAGCCAGGCGATCAGGTCGTCCATGGCCGCAATCTCTCCGGTTTCGCTCGCCCGGTACTGTTTGGTCCAGCGATCAATCTGCCGTCGGTAATAGTTGCCCGCAGGTCCGAAATCCGACAGGCTGCGCGCCTGCAGATCCACGCTGTGAATGGCCGCAAGAACGCGGTTCATCTCCTCATAGATGGCAGCACGCATCTCAAAACCGATGTCCGGAAGACGCGGATCTTCGAAGTTGCGGCCCTGAACCAGGCCCATCACGTAAAAGGCGGAGCCGATGACGCTTTCGTCCTCGCACAGGACATGCATGCGGGCGACAGGAACGTCCGACCTGGCCAGCGCCTTTTGCACCCGGAACTCCCGCTCGACAGCATGGGCGGACTTCAGCAGCACGCCGGGAGGCTTGCGGCGCAGGACGTAGTCGCCGGATGCCGCGCGCAACCTGTAGGTCGGATTGGACTGGCCTCGATCGAACTTTTCCGCCCGCAGCGGGCCACGGAACCCGGGCAAGTGCCCTTCGAGCCAGGTACCGAGAGCCTCAAGGTCCGGATCCACCGCGCCTGCTGTCATGGTCAGGTCTCGGAATTTGCATATTTGCGCAGCTCCATGCGGGCCACCTGGCGGCGGTGCACCGCATCCGGCCCGTCGACAAAACGGAGCGTGCGCAAATTCGTCCACATGGCCGCCAGCGGGAAGTCCTGGCTGATGCCGCCCGCGCCGTGAAGCTGCATCGCCTCGTCAACGATTTTCAGCGCCATCAGCGGCGCCACCACCTTGATCTGGCTGATCCAGGGCTGGGCTGCGCGGGTTCCCTGCGTGTCCATCACCCAGGCGGCCTTCAGACACAGCAGCCTGGCCATCTCGATTTCCATGCGTGCATTGGCGATGATGTCGTAATTGCCCCCCAGCTCGGCAAGCTTCCTTCCGAAGGCTTCCCGGCTCAATGCTCGCGCGCACAGGATCTCAAGCGCCTTTTCCGCCTGGCCGATGGCGCGCATGCAATGGTGGATGCGGCCGGGGCCGAGCCGGCCCTGCGCCACTTCAAAGCCCCGGCCCTCGCCCAGGACCAGATCCTCTTGCGGCACGCGGACATCGGTGAAGCGGATATGCATGTGGCCGTGCGGGGCATCGTCCGACCCGAAGACCTGCATCGGCCGCAGAACCTCTATCCCCTCCGTGCCCGCCGGCAGCAGGAACATGGAATGACGGCTGTGCTTGTGTGCCTGCGGATCCGTCAGGGCCATGACGATATAGAGCTTGCAGCGCGGGTCGCCCGCCCCGCTCGACCACCATTTCTCGCCGTTAAGAACCCAGTCTCCGCCGTCCCTGACCGCAGTCAGGGAAATGTTCGTGGCGTCGGACGAGGCAACGTCGGGTTCGGTCATCAGATAGGCGGAGCGGATCTCCCCCTCGAGCAGAGGCTTCAGCCAGCGCTGCTTGTGGGCCTCGGTGCCATAGCGTTCCAGCACTTCCATGTTGCCGGTGTCCGGCGCGTTACAGTTGAAAATCTCCGCTGCGATGCCGACCTTGCCCATTTCCTCCGCAAGATAGGCGTATTCGACGGTTGTCAGTCCGTAGCCGTGTTCGCTGCCGGTCAGCCAGAAATTCCACAGGCCGCGTTCCCTGGCCTTCGCCTTCAACCCATCGAGAATTTCCACTTGCCTATCTGTCAGCTGGAAGCGGTCCCCGGAGGGATGACGGCCCACCTCATGGTGAAATTCGACATCCAGCGGTGCGATCTCGGTCTCGACCATATGCCGGACCTTTTCGACAAGCGGGCGCACCCTGTCCGAAATACCCAGATCCATGTTTTCTCCCAAGTGCTTGTCCCTTCAAAAAGAATCTTTGCCGCATCCCCGGATCCCGGCGGGCATGCATTTTCACACAGACACGGCATCCGGATTGCGGCATGTGCGCTCACTCATAGGCTTCCTGGAACAGGTCCGGCCCGGTTTCGACATTGATCCCGCCGCTAAGCGGCAGGATCGCGCCGGTGACATAGGCGCCGCCGCGTCCACAGAGAAACTGCATCGCGGCAGCAATGTCCTCCGGCCGCCCGACACGGCCGAGCGGCACCTGTGCTCCGACCCGGGAGCGGACTTCCTCGTCCGCGGTGGCGAAGGCGGTCATCTTGCTGACGAACGGCCCGGGGGCCAACGCATTGACCGTGATGCGTCTTTGCGCGAGTTCGCTGGCGAGTATCCGGGTGAGGTGGTGCACGGCGGCCTTGGAGGCTGCATAACTGTAAGCCCTGTCACCATGCGGCGTTTCGCCCATCACCGAGCCGACATTGACCACCCGTGCGGGATCGTCATCGCTTGCCGCCCGCTCAAGCAGCGGCAAAAGTCCCTGGGTCAGCTGGAAAAGCCCGGTGACGTTGACACGCATCACCCTATCCCAGGCGGCATAGGGAAATTCGCCGAGCGGCATGCCCCAACTGGTCCCGGCATTGTTCATCAGAATATCGAGGCGATCGCAGCGGCCGCCGACACCCTCGACCAGCGCGGCAATTCCCTCTTCGCTGGCGACATCGCCGCCGAAGCCTTCCGCTTTTCCCTCATGGCCGAGGGCATTCAATTCATCCGCGGCGGTTTTGCAGGCGTCTTCCTTGCGGCTGCATATCAGGACCCGGGCGCCCGCGGCCACAAGGCCCTCGGCAGCCATTCTGCCGATGCCCGTCGCTCCGCCGGTCACCAGCGCGGTCTTGCCCGAAAGGCCGAACAGATTGTCCGGCGTCATGCTTTGTGTCGTCATGCGGACGTCCCTGTAAATTCTTTTCTCAAGGTCAGCTTGGACACCTTGCCGGTCGCCGTCAGCGGCAGCGCATCCACATAGACGACGTCATCCGGCAATTGCCACCTGGCGACATGCTCCGCCAGCAGATTCAGGAGGTCTTCCTTGGGCGGTTCCTCATCGTCCTTCGCCTGCACCACCAACAGCGGGCGTTCATCCCATTTGGCGTCGGACACGGCGATCACAGCGCAATTGGCGACGCCCGGATGGGACATGACGATGTTTTCCAGAGCCAGCGAACTGATCCATTCCCCACCCGATTTGATCAGGTCCTTGGACCGGTCGGTAATGGTCAGAAAGCCGTCGGGATCGATGGACGCGATATCGCCGGTGCAGAACCAGCCATCTTGGTCAAAGGCCGGCTTCGAGGCTTCGGGGTTTTCGTAGTAGCCGGAGGTGACCATGTTGCCGCGCACATGGAGATGCCCGGGTGTCTTGCCGTCATGCTGGAGACGGTTGCCGGCGTCGTCTACGATTTTCATATCGACGCCGAATATCCGGCGGCCCTGGGACTGTTTGCGGTCGATGCGCTTTTCAAGAGGAAGGCCAGCCAGGTCCGGCGACAGGTTGCACTGGGTTCCGAGCGGGCTCATCTCGGTCATGCCCCACGCATGACAGACATTGACCCCTTTCGTCTCGAAGGCCTCGATCAGCGAGCGCGGTGCGGCGGAGCCGCCGATGACGACGTCGCCGAAACCTTCCGGCAGCCGGCCGCGCCGGTTGATTTCCGCCATCAGTCCGATCCAGACGGTCGGCACGCCCCAGGCGGAATAGACTTTCTCGCTGTCCATCAGCTCGAACAGGCTTGTGCCGTTCAGCGCTCCACCCGGAAAGATCAGGCTGGCGCCCGAAAGCGGCGCGCCGTAAGGCAAGCCCCAGGCGTTGACATGAAACAGCGGCACGACCGGCAGGATCCGCCTGCCTTCTCGAAGTGCATCGGGAATGGTCACGCACATGCTGAGGGCATGCAGCACCGTTGAACGATGCGAATAGAGCGTGCCCTTGGGATGGCCGGTGGTCCCGGAGGTGTAGCAGAGCCCCGCCGCCTGATCTTCCGGCAGATCCGGCCAGTCGATCTCCTCCGGCTGGCCTTCGAGAATATCTTCGTAGCACGACACATCCTGCAGAGAAGTCTCCGGCATATGGCCGGGATCGGCCATGATGATGATGCGGAGATTGTCCGGCAGCTGCGGACGCAGTTTTTCAAGAATTGGAACGAAGGTGAGATCGCAGAAAAGCAGGCTGTCCCCCGCGTGGTTGACGATATACGTCATCTCCGCCGCCGACAGGCGGGGGTTGATCGTATGGCAGACCGCGCCAATACCGGAAATCGCGTAGTAGAGTTCAAAATGCCGGTAGCCGTTCCAGGCAAGCGTTGCGATCCTGTCGCCCTCCTTCACGCCAAGCGCCTTCAGCCCGTGCGCGAGCCGGGCGATGCGCTTGGCTGTCTGCCGGTAGGTCGTACGGTGAATATCGCCTTCCGTGCGCACGGAGACGATTTCGCCCGAGGGATATTTTTCTGCTGCGAACGTGATCAGGTCCGCGATTTTCAGCGGACGGTGCATCATCATTCCCTTCATGTGTTTCCTCCCAGAACACGGCTGCTTGCGCAGACCTTTAAAGGGTGAGACACGGACCGTAGCGCGGCTGCCATGCCGTGGAAAGGTCCCTTTCCGTGAAACCCTTTGACAGCGCGCCGGTCTTGCGCCAAACCGGTCCCGATCCGATCCGCAGCAGAATGAAGAGACCGAGACCCCTTGATGACCCAGAAACTGGTCATTGCCGTTTGCACGGCGCAGCGGCCGAAAATGCTGCAGTCCTGCCTTGAAAGCCTCGACAATCTGATCCAGCCGGAGAATTCCGAGCTGTCCATCGTCGTTGTCGAAAACGATCCGCAGCCGCATTTCACGGGCAAGGCCGCCGATGAGCTGAAAGCCCGGCTATCGCTGCCGGTATTCTTCCATCATGAAAGCCGCAGGGGCATTCCCTTTGCCCGCAACACCGCCCTGGAAGCAGCGCTGGAACACGATCCGGACTGGGTCGCGCTGATCGACGACGACGAGCGCGCCGAACCGGACTGGATCGAAAAGCTTCTGACGGCCTGCACACAGCACCAAGCCGAGGTCGCGAACGGGCCCGTGCGGCGGATCTATGAAAAGCCCGCGCCGCACTGGTGGAAATCCCAGCTCCTGAAATCCCGCCCCACGGGCACGGTGATCACCGAGGCGCCGACCAACAACATCCTGTTGAGTGCCCGGATCATCTCGAAAAACGGGTTGGGCCTGCGTTTCGACGAGCGCCTGACCTTCGGCAGCGAGGACATCGACTTTTTCCGCCGCACCCATGCGGCCGGCGCGAAGATGATCTGGGTGGACGACGCTTTCGTGGAAGAGGATATCCCGGCGTCGCGCGTTACCACCGGCAGACTGTTGAGCCGCATGCACATGGCGGCAACCTCGGGCGCCTTCAACATGGTGTTGCGCGAAGGCCGGCTGAAGGCCGCGCTGCATTTCATCCCCAAGAGCACACGGCGGATGTTTTTCGGGCTGCTGGCGACGGTTATCGGGTTCGTGATCAAACCCTTTGCCCGCAAACGGGGCGAAAAGCTGTTCTATTACGGCCTGATCCGTCTGATGAAGGGATCGGGAAACCTGCGCGGCCTCTTCGGCCGGGCCCATAACTACTACGACGTGATCGATGGCCACTGACGGCAAGCCGGGAAAACTCGCTCATATTCATCTGGGTGTCGACGGAGGCGCGGAGCGTTTTTTCGTACGCCTTGCGGGTGCCCTTGCGCGCCGGGGCGTCGAACAGGTTGCCTTCATCCGCAAGGACCGGCCCTGGCGGGACGAACTGGCCCGGCATTGCGACGTGCGGGAGATCAGGTTCAGCCGTTCCCATCTGAAGCGCCATTTCGTCCGCTGGAGCATTTCCCGGCAGATCCGCGCCTTCGGCGCCACCACCACGCTGGGTTGGATGAGCCCGGCAAGCAAATGGATGCCGAAACCTGGCCCGTCGATGCGTACCTTCCTGCGTCTCGGCGACTGGCCGGACGGCTTTCACACCTACGGCAATGTCGAGGACCTGATTGGCAACACGCCGGAGATTATCCGGCAGGCGGTCGAGATGGGC
This sequence comes from uncultured Roseibium sp., assembly GCF_947496995.1. Classification (GTDB taxonomy): domain Bacteria; phylum Pseudomonadota; class Alphaproteobacteria; order Rhizobiales; family Stappiaceae; genus Roseibium. The sequence continues at coordinate 257,869 of NZ_CANMFD010000001.1, read as the reverse complement.
TGGCCCGCGGACAGGGCGCATATGATCAGCAATTTCGTCGATCCGCTGCCGGAAGATCTCAAACCGGTCAAACGCGCGGATTACAACACCCCGGAAGATGCCACCGTGCTGATCCACCTGGGTCGCTTTGTCGAGCGCAAACGCTTCGACCTGGCCATCCAGGCAGTGGCGCGCCTGCCGGAGCATGTGCATGCCTGGCTGATCGGTGACGGCGACCTTATGGACGACATGAAAGCGCTGGCAAAAACCAGAGGTATCGAAAAACGCGTTCATTTCCTGGGCTGGCAGCGCGACCCCGCGCCCTTCCTGAAGGCCGCCGACATTCTGCTGTGCCCGACCGACGCGGAGCCGCTCGGTAACGTCGTCCTGGAAGGCTGGAACGCGGGCCTGCCCGTTGTCGCAACGGCCTCCCCCGGCCCGAGCTGGCTGATTGAAGACGGAAACACAGGACTGCTGTCACCCTGCGGCAATGCCGATGGACTGGCCGCTTCCGTTCTCAGGATTCTGGAGACGGAAAACCTTGGAAAGGACCTTGCGGCCAACGCGCGCGCGTTTCTCCAAGGCAATTATTCCGAAGACGCCATCGCGGATTCGTACCTGAAACTATTCAGGCAGGGCGTTTCGCGCTAACGGCTTCAGGATCGATCGGTCCAGGGTAGGGACTCAGTCCATCACCTTGAGAAATAATAGCTCTTGCCGATGCGCCTTACGATCGAAAAACCACTCTCATCCAGGAACCCGCAAAGGTCCTCGATCTTGTCCGCGCCGACGACGTGCGGATGCATCTCGATGATGATCTTGTTTATCTTGCGCAGATTGCAGCTTCTGAGCAGATCGATCTCCGCGCCTTCCACATCCATGACAAGAGCCGAAGGCTTGTAGTTTTCAATCACTTCGGAAATCGCGTCGGCGGCCACGCGTGTGGCACAGCCATGCTTGCGGTCGATCAGCGAGGACGACAGCACCTCTTCGTCAAAAAAGAACTCGACTTCGCCCGGCGCTGTCGCCAGAACCTTGCTGCGCAAATTCGGCCGCATGCCGTTGAGAGCATAGTTCTTTTCGATGACGGGCTTCATGGCCGGGTTGGGTTCATAGGACAGGATGTTGTCCTGCCCGCATATGCGGGCACAGGCAATGCCGATAAAGCCGATCCCCGCCCCGACTTCCAGAACCCGGTCCGCCGGCATCAGGGCCTCGCGCACCAGAAGAAATTCCTGACTCTCGTAGTTCTTCTGGTAGAGCTGCTTGCGGATACCCTTGGGAACGTCCTGCAGGTCTGCGGTGAGCGTGATGCCGTTAAGCTTGATTGTTTTCGGCGCGAGTTTCCGCCTGACCTTGTAGGCGAGCCGGCGTCCGAAATGTCCGAGCATATGGGTCATTCCCTGTTTCAGAAACCGACTCGGAGCATCCGGGCATCGGGCCCGTCGCGGCGCTACGACCGTTATCTGATTGAATTTCAATGCAGAGGTTGAGATGAAACCTGAACAGTCACACTTGCTACGGCTTTGAGCTGTCCTGATCGGCACCGCTCGAATTTTCCGCCATCCAGCGCCGGAAGCCACTGCTCTCCCGCATCAGGCCACAGTCGATAAGCGATTGAGTACCGGAAAACAAGGCACTGCCGGAATAATGCAGCCCTTCATTGAGCAATCTGCTCATCTGGGCATTGTAATCGACATAATGCCCCGCATTGTCGGTGTGCTGCTTGCGCTCAAGGGCTTCGGAAACTTTGCTTTCGAAGTCGTCGAGATATTTGAAGTGCAACAGGGCGCCCCAATCGGGGGCAACCGCGATCTGCCTGTCGATGCCGTGGACACCACCGGAAAACCTGTAACCTTTCTCCCATTTGAGCAGAGGGATCTTGCTCTGCACGGCCGCCGGGCTTGGGAGAGCGTTCTTGACCGGCTTGAACAGCAGATGATCGAGCTTCCTGCCAACCCCACCTTGAGGCGCGGTGGCGCGAAGCGAGAAGAGTGTCGACAGCAGCAGCTTATCGAGAAGGGTCTTCGGCCGTTTGGCGGCCTGGTGGAACAACCGCTCGCGCGTGCCGCCGAAGACGTGCCTTTCAGGCGTCCTGTAGCGCTTGGCGTGACTGCCCTTCAGCGGATTGTAGCGGTAACCCTCGGCATCGAACCAAGGGCATGTTTTAAGGAAACTCTCGCCCGCCCGGTAGGAAAGCTCCTTCAGCGGGCCTTGCGGATACATGTCCACCATCGGACAGAAGAGCGCCCTGAACCCGCCTTCGTCCAGATAGGCCGCGAGACTTCCGACCGGAAGATCCGGCCATCCCGGATAGACGAAAAGCTCGTCCACATCGGGAAAGAGAACCCAGCGATCCTCAAGGTACCGGTCGCAAAGCAATTGCCGCCATTCGGACTTGTGGTCCTTGTAGGGCTTTTTCGTCGGGATGACGCTGACGTCGGACTGGTTCGCCAGCAAGGCGTCCGTTCCGTCCGTTGAATTGTTGTCAATGACGATGAAATGACGAACGCCCAACGCCCGGTAGTGCTCCAGGAAATACGGAAACCGGAGCGCCTCGTTATAAGCGAGGATCACCGCGATCACTCCATCCGCGGGCAGCTTCAAACTGTCAGCGATCGGCGTGCCGAACGCATCCCTCAACCGCTCGCTCATCTGGTTCACCAACGTTCTGCCTTCACCTGGTTTCAATTGTCCGAAAAATACGTGTTCTTCGACGCCGGTGTGTCGAAATCGAAACCGAAGCGCTCGATATCCGCTGCGTACCAGTCGGCGACGATGCGAATCGTCCGGGGGCTATAGATGTCCCGGTAGTCCGCGCGGGAGGCCTTGCTGATATTGCGTCTTTCCAGCTCACTTTCGAAGTTCAAATAGTCTTTCAGTTCTACGCCGAGCCGCTCCTGGCGCAGGACATCAACGGCAACTTCATTGTGCTCGTCCAGCACATAGTCCTCCTGCGGATACCAACCTCCGACCGCACGGTGCCAGAAATACGGCTCAGCGCCCCATTGGTGACGCTCTTCCAGAAATTTTTCGAATTCCTCTTTCGAAAAGTCCGGCGCCAAACCGGAATATTTCCGCGTCTGCAGCGCAAACTTGAACCTTGAGACCGTGCGAGACCATGGATTACGCACGATCGCGAAAGGTTTTGTGGCCTTGCGGACCGAAAGGTCAACATCCCTCAACCTGGCGTGTTCATATCCGGGGTTAGTGCCTTTTTGCTCCATGTGGCTTTTGAGCCCATCCGCATAGGCCTTGCTTTTGAGGCGCCTGCGGTTGGCGAGCACCAGTTTTCCCTGGAGCTGGGGAGCTTCGCGAATGGCCATCCCGCCATTTTTGGGAATATGGATGAAGAGGTGTTTCCTGGGCGTCAGCCCTAGCCGCGCGGGTGCGAACTTGAGAAAATTCCTGAGCTGATATTCGTCCATGCTTTCCGTGCTACCATCTGGCCCCGCCTCCCGGAACGCGACTGCAAATCCGGAACACTTTAACTCGAGTATCTCATCGCGGCGACCGACCCGGTGGTGCCTTATCGGAAAGCGCAGAGCCTGTCCAATTTTCAAACGGGAAGCCGGGTCAGCTCGGCCGCGCTATTTCGCGTTTCGTTGACCGCACAAGTCAGCGAGTCTAATTAACAGCACGCTTTTCCTGAATCGGGATCGCTGCGGCTGTATCGCCAGACGACGAATTACGGATGGAACCGTTGAGCAAACCCAAAGTCCTAGTCCTGTTTCCCATCTACAACGGCGAAAAAACCATGCGGGAAAGCCTCGATTGCATCGCCAATCAGGACTTCACGGACTTCCGGGCAATCATCGTCGATAACAAGTCGACGGACGGAACCGCGGAGATTGCGCGGGCCTATTGCGAAAAGGATCCCCGCTTCGAGGTGCTGACGCAGGACGAGCATCTTTCCGCGGTGAAGAATTTCATTTTCTGCATGAAATACGGCAAGGAGCACGCGGATTATTTCTGCCTGCGCGCCTGCGATGACCTGTCGAGCGCGAACTTCCTGTCCGAGCTGGTGAAAGCGCTGGATGACAATCCGGACAAGCTGCTCGCCGCTCCGACCGTCAGAAGGGTCAATGGCGACGTCGAACGCGTTTTGCGGCCCGACCCGATCATTTTCGGATATACCGAGTCACTCGCTGGAGGCGTTGTGCCGCGCAGCCTCGCCTATCCTTCGGAATGGTGCTACGGGCTCTGCCGTGCCGAGGGCGGCGCGGATATACTCATCCGGCGCTGGAGCGAATATCCGCATGCCTGGTGCGTCGCATCCTATGTGGTTGCGGAATTCGTGATGCGCGATCTGGCTGTCTGGGCCGAGGATGCCGAGTTCATCTTTGTCGAGGGCTCGGGATCGTTCGAAAAATACGGCGCGAAAACCTTCCTTGGCAAACTGCAGCAGCGGCTGAACTACACGATTGGCTGCTACAAGGTCGTCCACAAGCTGCCGGACGTTTCGCTGCGCACCCGGATAAAACTGTTCCGGAGGCTCTGGCGCGACTCGAGGATAAAGACCCGCTACGATCTGGAAGATCATTTTCTGAAAGCCATGAGACTCAGAAAGTGAGCCAAACCTGTTTGCAGCCGGTACCTACCTTGATAGATACGTCGCAAACAATAACCGGGCCGGCGTGCTTGTTTCAGTCCTTTGACGGTGTATAAAAATGAAAGCAGTTATTCTGGCCGGTGGATTGGGAACCCGCATCAGCGAGGAATCGCATCTCAAACCCAAACCCATGATCGAGATCGGCGGACGGCCCATTCTCTGGCACATCATGAAGATCTACGCGGCCAACGGGATCACCGAATTCGTCATCTGCTGCGGCTACAAAGGCTATGTGATCAAGGAGTATTTCGCCAACTATTTCCTGCATATGTCGGACGTCACCTTCCACATGGACGAGAACCGCATGGAAGTGCATCGCCGTCAGGCGGAACCCTGGAAGGTCACGCTGGTCGATACCGGCGAAAGCACGATGACGGGCGGGCGCATCAAGCGGGTGGCGGATTATATCGATGACACGTTCTGCCTCACCTACGGGGACGGCGTCGCCGACATCCGGGTCGACCGGCTGGTCGCGCAACACAAGACCAGCGGCCTTGAAGCGACCGTGACCGCCATTCAGCCGCCGGGACGCTACGGATCTCTGGAAATATCGGATGGCCGTGTGGTCAACTTCCTTGAAAAGCCCCTTGGCGACGGCCAGTGGATCAATGGTGGCTATTTCGTTTGCGAGCCTTCCGTCCTCTCGCGTATCGTCGGCGACGATATTCCCTGGGAAGCGGGCCCTCTGGAAGGTCTTGCGAAGGACGGTCAACTGGGCGTTTTCCGGCATGAAGGCTATTGGGCCGCCATGGACACGCTGCGCGACAAGAACCAGCTTGAAAATCTATGGCAGTCCGGAACAGCGCCCTGGAAGATCTGGTAGATGGCGATGAGCTTCTGGCAAGACAGAAAGGTTCTCCTGACCGGGCATACGGGTTTCAAGGGAGCCTGGTTGAGCGAACTGCTGATCGGACGGGGTGCCGAGGTTTCCGGCATCGCGCTTCCCGCCGAGGGAGACAGCAGCCTATATGCCGGCCTGAAACTGGACACCCGGATGAGAAACGCCCTTCTCGACATCCGCGATGCGGATGCGCTGCAGAAGGAAGTTGCCGCGACCCGGCCGGAAATCGTTCTTCATCTTGCGGCCCAGTCCCTGGTCCGCCGTTCCTACAAGGATCCGGTCGGAAACTGGGCGACCAATGTGATGGGCACCGTTCATCTTCTGGACGCGCTGCACAGGCTGGATCGACCGGTGACGGTCATCGTCGTGACCACCGACAAGGTCTATGAAAACCACGAATGGGCGTATGCCTACCGCGAGAACGATCCGCTCGGCGGATACGATCCGTATTCGGCCTCCAAGGCAGCCACCGAACTCGTGTCCGCCAGCTGGCGCCGGTCCTTCGGCGGCGGCGGTTTGAAGATAGCAACGGCCCGGGCGGGCAATGTCATCGGTGGTGGGGATTGGGCGGAGGATCGTCTGGTTCCCGATATCATCCGCTCCCTGCAAGCCGGAAATCCGGCAGAAATCCGCAATCCCGCCTCGATCCGTCCCTGGCAGCATGTGCTCGATCCGCTCGAGGGTTATCTCACTCTGGCCGAACGCGTGCATTTGGCGGCAGATGCGCGGTTCCAGTGCGGATATAATTTCGGCCCCGAGCCGGCCGATGTGTTTTCCGTTCGGGACCTGGCCGATACCATCCTGCAACACTGGCCCGGCAAATGGACCGACGCGTCCGACGCGCATGCCGTCCACGAAGCCGGCCGTCTTTCGCTGTCGATCGACAAGGCACGCTGCGACCTCGGCTGGGCGCCTGCCTGGCGGTTCGCGAACGCGATCGAAAAAACGGTCACCTGGTACCGCCAGGTTGCGGAAGGCGCCGACCCACTTCAGGTTACCCGCGACCAGATCGCCACTTTCGAGGCCGACAGATGAAGTTCACGCCTCTTTCCCTTGCCGGCGCCTATCAGGTTGGCCTGGAGCGCAGGGGCGACAGCCGGGGCTTTTTTGCCCGGATGTTCTGCCGTGAAGAGTTCCAGCGGCATGGACTGGCCGGGACCTGGGAACAGTGCAACGTGTCTTACAGCGCTGAGAAGGGCACCCTGCGCGGCATGCATTTCCAGCGGCCGCCGAAAGCGGATGCAAAACTGGTGAAATGCATGCAAGGCGCTGTCTTCGATGTCATCGTCGATCTTCGCAAGGGCTCCGAAACCTTCGGGCAATGGACTTCGGTGACGCTCAGTTCGGAAGGTGGAGAGATGATCTACATTCCTGCCGGGTGCGCGCATGGCTTCCAGACACTGACACCGAATGCGGAGCTGCTGTATTTCCACTCGGACAGCTACAGCCCCGAAAATGAAGGCGGATTGCATCACGCAGATCCGGACGTCGCCATCGCCTGGCCTCTGGAAATCGGCACGCTTTCCGAACGTGACCGAACCCTGCCGCCCCTGAAGAATGTGGACCCGATTTCATGAACCAGACCTGCCGTCATTGCGGACGCGACCTGACCCGGCAATTCCTCGACCTCGGCTATGCACCGCCGTCGAACGCCTATCTTGCGGAAGAGGATCTCTCGGCACCGGAACTGACCTATCCGCTGCGCCTGATGGTCTGCGACGGATGTTTTCTGGTGCAGACACAGGACTATACCGACGCCGGCAGCCTGTTCGACAAGGACTATGCCTATTTCTCGTCAACCTCGAAAAGCTGGCTGGCGCATGCGGCCGACTATTGCCGCAAGATCACCGCGCGGCTGGGCCTTGACGACAACAGCTTAGTGGTTGAGACCGCTTCGAACGACGGCTACCTCCTGAAGAATTTCGTCGCGGACGGCATCCCCTGTCTCGGCATCGAGCCGACCGCTTCCACTGCCACGGCGGCGGAAGCTCTCGGCGTTCCGGTGATGCGTGAATTCTTCGGTGCGGCTCTTGCCAAAGAGCTCGCAGCCAGCGGAAAGCAGGCCGACCTAGTCATCGGCAACAATGTCTATGCCCATGTTCCGGATATCAACGATTTCACCCGCGGCCTCGCCCAGTTGTTGAAACCTTCCGGCGTTGTGACACTGGAATTTCCGCATCTCATGCGTCTGGTGGAATTCTGCCAGTTCGACACGGTCTATCACGAGCATTTTTCCTATCTTGCCCTTGGAACCGTTTCCCGCATCTTTGCCGCCGCGGGCCTCAGGGTCTTCGATGTCGAAGAGTTGCCGACACATGGCGGCAGCCTGAGGGTCTATGGCTGCCTCGAGGACGCCCCGCATGCGGAAAGCAGCGCGGTTGCGAACGTGCTGTCGGAAGAACGGCGGCGGGGCATGGAAACACCGGAATTCTACGCCTCTTTCCAGCAGCGCGCGGAACGGGTGAAAAACCAGTTCCTGGGTTTTCTGCTGGACGCCAAACGGGACGGCAGGACCGTGGCCGGTTACGGAGCGGCCGCAAAAGGCAACACGCTTTTGAACTTTGCGGGCGTCAGACCTGATCTGCTGCCATTCGTCTGCGACGGGGCACCGGCAAAACAGGGAAAGTTCCTGCCGGGCAGTCACATTCCGGTCCTGCCGCCGGAGGCGCTGAAAGACCGGCGGCCGGACTATCTGATCATACTGCCGTGGAACATCGCGGAGGAAATCAAAAAGCAGAACGCGGATCTTGCCGCCTCCGGCACCAGGTTCGTCACCTTTATTCCCGAAGTCCGGGTGCTTGAAGGCAGCCCCTGACGCACCGGTTTGCGGCAAGCGCCTTTGACAGGGCGCGGACTTCCGGCATGCTGCTGCGACAGACACAGACCTCCTGAAAGAAACTGGCAACACCGTCCCATGACCCTAGAGATCGACCCGACAGCCCGAATATCGAAACTGGCCGATATCGAAGACAGCGTGCGCGGCTCGGTCATACGGATCGGCGCCCGTTCCACAGTTGACAGTTTCGTGAAGATCAAACCAGCCGGAGGCTCCGGTGACGTCGAGATCGGCGAGAATGTCACCCTCAATTCCGGCTGTGTGATTTATTCCGGCCATGGCCTCAGGATCGGCGACAATGTCGCCATCGCGGCCAACTGCACGTTCGCCCCGGTCAATCATGCCTTTGCGGACCGGAGCCGACTGATTGTCGAGCAGGGCTTTCAGCCGAGCCGGGGCGGCATTACGATCGGCGACGATGTATGGATCGGTGCGAACTGCGTGTTTCTCGACGGCGCCGTCGTCAACAGCGGATGTGTGATTGGGGCGGGAACCGTCGTCAGGGGCACCGTTGCGGCCTATACGATCGTCACTGGCAATCCGATGCGCACAATCGGAACGAGGACATGAAGGCTACTGTTTTAGGCGCGAGCGGATTCATCGGCCGAAATATCGTCCGGCATCTTCGGGGGAAGAGCTATGACGTGACAATGCCGGGACGGGCGGAGCTGGCAACGCTCGCAGGCGATCTGGGCCATGTCTTTTACTGCATCGGTATGACCGGCAATTTCAGGAAATACCCTCTCGCAACGGTGGAGGCCCATGCGGGTCTTCTGGCAAGGCTGCTGGAAACGACGTCGTTTGAGTCGTTCCTGTATTTTTCGAGCACCCGGATCTACGGCCAGGCCAGCGGATGCGAAGAGACCGCGGAAGACGCCCCGATCGGCGTGACGCCGTCGGCCGACACGACCTATGACCTTTCGAAAATGCTGGGCGAGGCACTTTGCCTTGCTACGCCGGGGGTTCGCGTTGTCCGTCTGTCGAATGTTTACGGACCGGACCAGAGCCAGAGCACTTTCCTCGGATCCCTTTTGCGGGATCTGCTAACGGCGGGACGTGCGGAGATTCTGGAATCCGCCGGATCTTCAAAGGACTATGTTTCCGTCGAAGACGTCGTGGCGATGGCCGAGAGGATCGCGCAATCGGGCCGGCAGCGGATCTACAATATCGCCAGCTGCACGCAGACCCGTCACGGCGACATTGCCCGCACACTCAAGCAGGAAGGCTATTCGTGCTCCTTCCGGCCCGGTGGCGCATGCAGAGCCTTTCCCGCGATCAACATCGCCAGACTTCAGAGCGAGTTTGATTTCTCGCCAAGAAAACTCATCGAGGACCTGCCTTCGCTGCTACGCATGGCGGGCAACGGCCCGACCTATTCAGGAGTTGAACAATGAACAACAACAACAATCCGGTCACAGAATTCGAGAGCGAGCGGGAAACCCGGATTTCCGGCTATGCCGGACAGGAAGAGTGGAAGACCCTTTCCCGCGACTGGATGAAGACCGCCTTCGACGAAAAATACATGTACAATTTCGCTTGGGGCGGTCGGCCAATCATACAGCTCCCGACGGACATGGTCGTCTTCCAGGAAATCGTCTGGGCGACCAAACCGGATCTGATCATCGAGACAGGGATCGCACATGGCGGTTCGCTGATCATGAGCGCCTCGCTGCTGGCGATGCTGGATTATTGCGAGGCGGTTGAAACCGGCGGTGTCGTCGATCCCAAAGCCGTCAAAAGGCGCGTACTCGGAATCGATATCGACATCAGGTCGCATAACAGGGAGGTGATCGAGGCCCATCCCATGTCGTCCAAGATCGACATGTTCGAAGGATCCTCCATTGAAGACGCGATGATCCAGCGGGTGGCCGAATATGCCGGAAACTACAAGCGCGTCCTGGTGTGCCTCGACAGCAATCACACCCATGACCATGTGCTGGCCGAGTTGAATGCCTATGCCGGATTGGCTACGAAAGACAGCTATTGTCTCGTCTTCGATACGGTGATTGAGGATCTGCCGGAAGGCACTTTTCCGGACCGGCCGTGGGCGCCAGGCAACAATGCCAAGACAGCTGTTCACGAGTTTCTGAAATCGCATCCGGAATTTTCAATCGACCAGAGCATCAACAACAAGCTGCTGATATCGGCGGCACCCGACGGCTGGCTGAAACGGGCAAAATAGGCGGGCGGGTGAAACAGACAGAGGGATCCGCGTCAGCGCCGCAGGTTGATCTGGTGGTGCCTGATGCCGATTTCCCAGGACTGGCCGTTCATCGGCTCGCCGTCCAGATTGAACTGCACGCTGTCCTCGGTCTGGATGGTGACGTTGCGCACCTTCTTTTGAATAAGGGCGTTGTTCAGACCTTCCGCGCCGCTGTCCAGCAGCATGGTCAACAGGTCGATCGCCCGGCCTGAGGTGGGGAAAGGCAGGATGGTCAGGTCGAGGAAGCCGTCGTCGAGTTTGGCGTGGGGACACAGCCGGATACCGCCTCCGGCGCGCTGCCCGTTGCCGACGGCAAGGGCCAGGAATGCACCTTCCCAGGTGAAATCCTCGGCCTCGATCCGGGCTTCACAGGCCGCCAGTTCGGAAAAGCGCTGCAGGCCTGTGAACAGATAGGCGGCCCCGCCCAGAACCTTCTTGAGGTTCGGATCGGTTTCTGACGTCACGCGGGTCCCGAAACCTCCGGTGGCCATGTTCACGAACACGCAGCCGTTGACCTTGCCGATGTCCGTGGGCTTGGCTTCGGCACGCGCGGCAAAGCGCAGGCAGGACAGAATGTCGTCGGCATCCAGATCTATCTGGCCGGCAAAATCATTGGCGGTGCCGAGCGGAAGCACCGCGAAGGCGAATGGCGGCTTTTCATCCTCGGCCAGTTCATGAAGCGTCGCATCGACCACCTCGTTCAAGGTGCCGTCGCCGCCGCCGCTCACAAGCGTGTCGATCCGTTCGCTTGCGTGATCGCTCAGGGCCTCCCTGACGAGACGGGGAATGTCGCCGGGCTCATAGGTGGTGCGAACGGACACTTCGTGTCCCATGGACCGCACCTCGTTCACGGCCTCACGCACATCGTCCCGGCCCGCCGACTTGCCGTTGAGGATCAGGCGCAGATGCTGCTTGTCCAATTGCTTCTCCCTTGGAAAGTCCCGCGCTCGGATGAACAGCGGACGTTCTTTCACTTCCAGATCGATCACCCCGGCAGCATGGCTTCGCGATCTGCCCGGGCCATTCTGGCCTCTTCCATAAGCCACTTCCGAAAGGCCGCCACCACGGGCCGGATGGTCCGCCCCTCCGGATAAACGAAATAATAGGCTGTCTGCTGGTCCAGCGACAGGTCAAACAGGCGCACGAGGCGTCCCGAGGCCAGTTCGGTTTCAACGAAGAACCGCGGGATCAACGCCGCGCCCGCGTGATGGATCGCAGCCTCCGAGATCATCACGAACTGCTCGAACCGCGCGCCCTGGAACGCCGTGTCCGTTTCGACGCCCGCCAGATCGAACCAGTGGCGCCAGGCAAGAGGCCGGGTTGCCAGCTGCAGGCGCGGAACACGCGCCAGATCAGCCGGCGTGCGGATCTCGTGTCTGTCCCTGAAAGCGCGCGAGGCTACAGGAATAACTTCCTCGTCGAACAATCGTTCCGCAATGGCTCCGGCCCAGACCGGATCGCCGTGATGAATGGCCCCGTCGAACGGCTCCTCCTCGAAATCGAAGGGCTGCAGACGAACACTCAGGTTCAATCCGGCGTCCGGATGACGGCGGGCAAAATCCGCCAGACGCGGCGCCAGCCAGCGGGTCCCGAAAGTCGGCAGCACGGCCAGATTCAGAACATCGGCGCTGCCGGCATAGGACATCACCTGCCGCGTCGCGGAGGTCATCTGTTCCAGCGCGCCACGGATGTCGTGCAGATAGATACGGCCTGCATCGGTCAGCACAATGCGCTGACGCACACGTCGGAACAGCTCGACGCCGAGACGGTCCTCCAGATGGCGCACCTGCTTGGACACCGCCCCTTGCGTCAGATGAAGTTCCTCTGCTGCCCGGGTGAAGCTCAAATGCCGGGCGGCGCATTCGAAAGCGATCAGGGTGTCCGCTGGCGGGACAAAGGCACGTCGCACGAACTCTCCTCCACTTCATTCCATTTTGTCATGAATGATGGAGCAGCTTTCGCTTTTCCGCAAATGAAATTACGGCAAGACTGGAGAATAAAGAATGACCCCGGCTGATGACAGGCCGACAGAGATGGGCTGAGGCAACCGGCCCGGGAGAGACTCATGAACGCTTCGGCACACGTTAAATCCTCGCCCTCCGGCGGCGGCACATTCGACTGGCAGGACCCGTTTCACCTGCGTGATCAGCTCAAGGAAGACGAGCAGCTCATTCAGGACACTGCCCGGGCGTATGCGCAGGAAAAGCTGCAGCCGCGCATTATCGAGGCCTACCGCGAGGAGAAGACCGACCGGGAAATCTTCAACGAAATGGGGGCGCTCGGCCTGCTGGGCGTCACGCTTCCGGAGGAGTACGGTTGTGCGGGCGCTTCCTATGTCGCCTACGGCGTCGTTGCCCGGGAAATCGAGCGCGTCGACAGCGGCTACCGCTCGATGATGAGCGTTCAATCCTCGCTGGTGATGTATCCGATCTATGCCTACGGCTCCGAGGAGCAGCGGCAGAAATACCTGCCGAAACTGGCCTCCGGAGAATTCGTCGGCTGTTTCGGCCTGACCGAACCGGATGCGGGCTCCGACCCGGCCGGAATGCGCACCCGTGCGGAAAAGATCGACGGCGGCTACAGGCTGACCGGTTCGAAAATGTGGATCTCCAACTCGCCGATCGCCGATGTATTCGTGGTCTGGGCGAAATCGGAAGCCCATGACGGCGCCATTCGCGGCTTCGTGCTGGAAAAAGGCATGAAGGGCCTCAGCGCCCCGAAGATCGGCGGCAAGCTTTCCCTGCGTGCCTCGATCACCGGCGAAATCGTCATGGACCGCGTCGAGGTGGGCGAGGATGCGCTGCTGCCGAATGTTTCCGGTCTCAAGGGGCCGTTCGGCTGTCTCAACCGCGCCCGTTATGGCATTTCATGGGGCTCCATGGGCGCGGCGGAGGACTGCTGGATGCGCGCCCGCCAGTACGGTCTCGACCGCGAACAGTTCGGACGCCCGCTGGCGCAGACACAGCTTTTCCAGAAGAAGCTTGCCGACATGCAGACCGAGATCACGCTCGGACTGCAGGCGGCACTCCGTGTCGGCCAGCTCTTCGACGCAGGCGAGGCTTCGCCGGAAATGATTTCGCTGATCAAGCGCAACAATTGCGGCAAGGCGCTGGATATTGCCCGGCAGGCTCGTGACATGCACGGCGGCAACGGCATCCAGGAAGAATATCATGTCATGCGCCACTCCCAGAATCTGGAAACCGTCAACACCTACGAAGGCACGCATGACGTCCATGCGCTGATCCTCGGACGCGCCCAGACCGGCCTGCAGGCTTTCTTCTGATCCGGCTTCGGATCCGGAACACCCGGCGGGCGGACCTGATGTCCGTCCGCCCTCCTTTATCGGCGTTCTCCTGAACGCGGGCTGGCCACGGAGGCTGCATGGCAGAGCGGACTGCGGATGTCGTTGTCATTGGCGGAGCCGTCATGGGCTCCTCCGTTGCCTGTCACCTTGCCGGGCGAAAGGATTTTACCGGCCGCATCCTTGTCGTTGAAGCCGATCCTGCGTATGAGACCTGCGCTTCTGCCCGATCGGCGGCGTCCATCCGCCAGCAGTTCTCCACGGCCATCAACATTGAAATCTCGCTGTACGGTATCCGGTTCCTGAGGGAGATCGGCGCGAGGCTCGAAGTGAACGCGGAGCGCCCCGCGATCGACCTGCACGAGGGCGGCTACCTGTTTCTGGCAACGCCGGACAAGGTGGACATCCTTGAAGAGAACCACCGGCTGCAGCAAAAGCTTGGCGCGGATATCGGATTTTTCGATTCCGCCGGGCTCAAGCGAAAATTCCCCTGGCTGGACGTCTCGGACCTCGCCGCCGGTTGTCACGGACTGACCGGAGAGGGCTGGTTCGACGGCTACGGCCTGATGCAGGCCTTCCGGAAAAAAGCCCGCGCCCTCGGTGTAGAGTATATCGCTGCGCAAGCCTCGGTGGACGCTGCCGGCGGCGGGGACTGGCGGATAAAGTTGTCGAACGGAGACACATTGACGGCACCGGTCGTCGTGAATTGCGCGGGGGCGGCCGGGGGCACGGAGATCTGCAGGCAGGCAGGGCTGGAGGTTCCGGTCGTGCCGCGCAAGCGCTGCGTCTTCACCTTCGACTGCCGGGAGAAACTCGACCATTTTCCGCTGCTGATCGATCCGACAGGCACCTATGTGCGCCCGGAAGGAGCGGGCTATATCTGCGGATCGGCTCCGCCTGAGGACCGGGATCCGGATTGTTCCGATTTCGAGGTCGACCATAGCCTCTTCGAAGAGCATATCTGGCCGGCCCTTGCCGCGCGTGTGCCGGCTTTCGAGGCCATCCGCCCGGGGCCTTCCTGGGCCGGCAGCTACGACATGAACCTTTTCGACCACAACGCTTTCATCGGCGCAGTCCCCGGCCTGAAAGGCTTCTATCTGGCGCTGGGTTTTTCCGGCCACGGATTGCAGCAGTCACCGGCCGTCGGCCGGGGCCTGGCGGAGCTGATCGCGACAGGCGCCTATCAGACCCTGGATCTGTCGCCCCTGTCGATCGAGCGCCTCGCGGCGCAAAGGCCGATCCTTGAAAGAAATGTTGTCTGAGATCACCGAACGGTCGTGACCATCCGGAGCTTTTAGCGCGTTACTCCGCCACAAGAAGCGGTGCAACCGGGCCTTCCTTCACATCCACGAGCCGGGAACCTGCAACTTTCGGCAACTCCAGGGGATCGGCCGGAATGATCTTCTCAGCGCTGCGGTCGGCGGAGACGCCGCTGGCGCAGGCCTTTCGAGGAGCGGCGCTCCTGGTTTCCGGATGGCCTGTATCCGGCAGCGTATCCGAGGCTATCTCCGGCTCCCGAGGCATAGGTTTCGTACCAGCGGTTCCCGGGCTCTCCGCCCAATCGACCACGCCCGACATCGTTTTTGCCAGGACTGCGCTCAAACGGGGCGTCCTGGTCTTGTCCGGCTCGAAGGGCGGGGTTTCATGACGCAGGTAGGCCCGCTGCGCGAGAAGCAGGGTCACGACATGAATTCCCCGGTTCGGTCGCCCGTAAGAGCGTTCTATGAAGCCACCACCGGCATATCCGTCCACGCCGACGGAATAGTCCTCATGATCCCTGAAAGCGCCGACAAGCTGATTGCGGAGTTGCGGATCACAGGACGTACCGTTGGAACTGCCGATGCTGATCAAGGGCAATCCCGTGTCCGTCACACCCTTGATGTTGGAGCGCATGGACTGGCAGTTGACGATAACGATCCTGTCGTGTTTGCGCAGCAACCGGTCGATCTGTTTGCGCAACGCCCGGAGAAACGGCATGCAGAACAACAGGGAGCGCTGCTCGATCTCCGTCGGGCCCGGCTCCTCGCCCGGCTGGTAGATCCTCTTTCCGTCAAGGGTCGTGATCGGACACAGGGCAGTTGCCGGATCCTGGGCCGCGCTGAGCGGTGTCTGCGGGTCCTTGTCAACGTCAATGACATAACGGGAAATCGAGGAGCGCAGCAGTGTCGCATCCAGTTCCTTGTGAAACCCGAAAACCCGCTCGATCCGCCAGGACAAATCGGTCTGGAGCCGCCCCGTTGCGTTCAGCCTGTTCAGCACAGCATTCGGGATTTCCGTGCCGCTGTGAGGCAGGCACAGAATGAGCGGGCTTTGTCCTTCTTCAACCAGGATCATATGGAACGCCTAACCGACAAAAGCGATTGACCTCTAACTTGAAGAAATTACTTAACGGAAACAAGACATTTTCGCATCTTAAAACGGGTGTATCAATGCATATCGCAATCAATAAATGGAATTTATATCATGTGAATCAATTCCTTACAGAGATTAACCCTAGAACGCAATCGTAATTGCAACCACTGATTTTTCTCTCGTTGCGTTAACTTTTCTTGCACTGTGGCCCAGGGCAGCTGACCAACGCCCCGAACCGGACAATCGGTCTTCCCTGCTTGACGGAACTGTCCCGGCAGGCAATTTTCCGGTTGAACACCTCTTGCGGCAGACAGTGCCGAACCATCCTTCCAACCCTGGATCTGCACTTTGAACAAGGAGCCCGCCATGTCCCTTCGCAATGGCAAAGAGTTTTTGATGATTCCGGGGCCGACCAATGTTCCCGATGAAGTCCTGAGGGCGATGCACAAGCCCGCTGTCGACATTTACGAAGGGCCGCTTCTCGAAAACACCCAGTTCTGCATGGATAGCCTCAGGAAGCTGTTTCGAACGGAAGGCAAAACCTACATCTATGCGGCCAACGGTCATGGTGCCTGGGACGCAGCTCTGTGCAACACGTTGAAACGGGGTGACAAGATCCTGGTTCTGGAATCGGGCCGCTTCGCGCTTGGCTGGGGCGACGCCGGCGGCATTGCCGGCCTGGACGTCGAGGTCCTGGCCGGACAATGGGACAAGAGTGTCGATGCCGCCCGCCTGGAAGAACGGTTGAAACAGGACACCTCCCACGAGATTGCCGCAATACTGGTGGTGCAGGTCGATACCGCATCCGGTGTCTGGAACGATATCGCCGCGCTTCGAAGAGCCATCGATGCCGCCGGTCACCCGGCGCTCTACATGGTCGACACGATCGCATCGCTCGGCTGCATGCCGTTTGAAATGGACGCCTGGGGAGTCGATGTCGCCCTGACCGGCTCGCAAAAAGGTCTGATGTGTCCTCCCGGTCTTGCCTTCGTGGCGGCAGGGCCGAAAGCCGACAAGGCCCACGAAACCGCGAACCTGAGAACCAACTACACCGACTGGACCTTCCGGCAGGGGCCCGAGCATTACCAGAAATACTGCGGCACGCCTCCGGAACACCTGTTGTTCGCCTTCCGCAAGGCGCTGGAGCTGCTGTTCGAGGAGGGGCTGGAGAAGGTCTGGCACCGGCATGCGCTGCTGGCCGAGGCCACCCGCCGAGCCGTGGCCGAGTGGTCCAGGGACGGCGCCATTCACTTCAGCATCAGCGAACCGCATGCCCGCTCCAACAGCGTGACCGTAGTGCGCATCGACCAGGGTGACGTGGCAGCGCTACGCAGCTTCACGAAGGACGTCTGCGGCGTCACTATAGGCGGCACCATCGGCGAATTGTCCGGCAAGGGCATCCGGATCGCTCATATGGGCCATGTGAACGCGGTCATGCTGCTCGGCACGCTTGCCGCCATCGAACTCGGCCTGACGAAACTCGCGATCCCGCATGGCCGGGGCGGTGTTCAGGCCGCCATGGATTATCTAGCGGAAGCCATTTGACTGCCGCATCGGTCCTCTGTCGCGGCAGGCTGCTCCACAGCCCATGAAAGCGGGTAAGACATGACTGTACTCCTGAATTTGGCCGGCGCGCTCGGGCTGTTCCTTTATGGAATGAAGGTCATGAGCGACGCTTTGTCGGAGCTCGCGGGACGCGGCCTGAGAACCACGCTTGGAGACCTGACCTCCAACCGCTTCAAGGCGCTCTCCATCGGCGTCTTTATCACCTGCGTCATCCAGTCCTCGTCGGCGACGACCGTGATGGTCGTCAGCTTCGTCAATGCGGGCCTGTTGCCACTGACAGGTGCGATCCCGGTGATCATGGGTGCCAATATCGGCACCACATTCACCGCATGGCTGATCGCCCTTCTGGGCTTCGGCCTGTCGATGACCGCCATCGCCATCCCGCTGATGGCGCTCGGCTTTGCGCTGTTTTCGGCGCCGGCAGGCCAGGCCCGCAAATGGGGCGGCATCATCATCGGTTTCGGGCTGCTGTTCATCGGTCTTGAATTCATGAAGGACGCGGTGCCGGATCTGCAGAACAATCCGGCCGTCTACGCATTCATCGGAACCGTCTCGGGCTACGGCTTCTTCTCGACACTGCTTTTTCTCCTGATCGGTACGATCCTGACCGTTGGCCTTCAGTCCTCAAGCGCGACGATGGCGATCACCATTGTTGCGGCGAGCCAGGGCTGGCTGCCGTTCGAGGCAGCCGCCGCGATCATCCTGGGGGAAAATATCGGCACCACGATCACAGCGAACCTTGCCGCGCTGGTCGCCAATGCAAACGCCAGGCGGGCGGCCCTGGCGCATTTCTTTGTCAATGTCTTCGGGGTGATCTGGGCGCTGCTGCTCCTTCGTCCGCTGATCGGCCTCGTGAACGAAGCCGTCATGTGGGGCGGCGGCGGATCTCCCCTTGATAATCCCGCGGCCATTCCGCTCGGCCTCGCCCTGTTTCACAGCATCTTCAATATACTGAACGTTTCGCTGCAAATCGGTTTCGTCAGCAGGCTTGCAGATCTGGTGACGCGCATCATTCCCGATAAACCCGATCCGGGTCTGGAATTCGCGGTTCCGAAATATCTTACCGCTTCCGCGATCAAATATCCCGAAACGGCCGTGGATGCCTTCCTGAAGGAATCCCGGCGGCTCTTCAACAACGCGCTCTTTGAGAGCGTCGCGCACAGTCTGTCCCTTTCGCGCCGGCAGATACAGTCAGATGAACCTTTCGAGCCCTGGCTCAGACAGGCAGGCCCCATCCATCCCTATGACACGCAAGCGCATTTCCTGAGCCGGATTGAGCCGCTTTTTGAGGAGATGCTGCGCTATTCGTCGGAGATTCTGGCTAATCATAACCTGACCGAAGTTCAGGATCACCAGATCCAGGCCATCCGTCTCGCCGATCGGCGCATGCTGGACATCGTCAAGAACAGCGCCGTTCTCAACATGATCGCCACGCGGGAGGCAGGAGACAGAAGCCCGGAATTCCATCAGGAGATGGATTCGATCCGTCTGGTGATCGCAAAACTGCTGCGCTCGCTCTTCGAACTGTTCAGCCAGGACCCGGAGTTACGGACCCGCGAAGCATTCAAGGCGCTGCGACGGGACGCGCAATCCCTCGACAGGAAAATCTTCCGTGAGACGGATGAGCTGATCCGAAGCCGGAAGCTGACTCCCGCGGAAGGTGCCACGCTCATCAACGCGAGCTCCATCTGCAAGCATATGTCGCGCGACCTGGTGAAAACCGCACGCACGCTCTACAGCGATTTTCACAGCATCCCGGCATGACCATCGGCCTTGCCGACGCCTTCAGAGCTTCTCCTCAAGTCGATCGCACACCGTCTTCAGAACCTTGACGCGGGCATGGCGCTTGTTTTCGGCGGAGACCAGCGTCCAGGGCGCGTAATCGGTCGACGTCCGGTCGATCATGTCGCCTGCAGCGATCGCGTATTGATCCCACTTGAGGCGATTACGCCAGTCGTCGTCGGTGATCTTGTGCTGCTTGTAGGCGGTGTCTTCACGCGCCTTGAACCGGCGCAGCTGTTCTTCCTCGGAAATCGCCAGCCAGAACTTGCAGACGATATAGCCGAAGTCCGTCAGTTCCTGTTCGAACTCGTTGATCTCGTTATAGGCGCGCAGCCAGTCATCGTGGCCGGCATAGCCTTCCACCCGTTCGACCAGCACGCGCTCGTACCAGGACCGGTCGAAGATCGCGAAATGCCCCTTGCCGGGGACCCGGCGCCAGAATCTCCACAGATAGGGCCGCGCCTTCTCCTCGTCGGTCGGCGCCGAAATCGGATGGACCTTGTAGATGCGCGGATCGAGCGGCCGGATGACCCGCCGGATAGCGCCACCCTTTCCGGCTGCATCGTTACCCTGGAAGACCAGCACCACGCCAGTTTTCGTCATGGATTTTCGGTCGGAAAGTTCCGACAGCACCTTCTGGTACCTGTCACGCTGCTCTTCGTATTCGGCTTTGCCCAGCTTCTCGGTGAGATCGATCATATCGACCGCGGTTTCGCGTTTCAGGCCACCGACAACGGGCGGCGCCGAGACGGAATGCGTTTCTCCATCTTCCAGTTTCAGTTTCATGGCTGCTGCCACTGTCTGGGCGAGCGCGGCGTCGCGGTATTCCGGGTCCTGCGAGGGGATGACGAACCAGGGCGCAAATCCCTTGCTGGTTTCCAAGATGATCTTTTCGCCTGCCTGACTGGCCTTCTTGTGGTGTTTCAGGGCCGCCCAGTCCGCAAGCACGTGACGGGCGGCGTGTTTTTTCTCGATGCGTTTCAGCCGTTCTTCCTGAACCTCCTTAGGCAACACGAACCAGAATTTCAGGATCAACACATCTTCATTCGCCAGCATTTCCTCGAACCGGCGGATGCGGACAAGCGCCTTTTCGAAGGCGTCTTCATCGATCTTCTTGTAGATCCAGTCCCTGAGGACGGACTGGTACCAGCTGCCGAAGACAATCGCCGTGTCGCCTTTGGCCGGCAGGTCCCGCCAGTAGCGCCACAGCGGCGGCCGCCGGCGCGCCTCGTCCATCGGTTCGCCATAAGCGTTACAGACGAGGTGGCGGGCATCCATCCAGCCGTAAAGACGGGCAACGGCTTCGCCCTTGCCGGCGCCGTCGAGCCCGTCCACCAGAATCAGCGTTGAAAACGGCTGCTTCTCGATCATCGGCAATTGTGCCGCCAGCAGGGACTCCCTGAGTTCCGGCTCGAGCTTCTTGAAGGTCTTCTTGTCCATTTTCTGCGGCAACCGGGCCGATTCAAACATAAAAACCTCCATGAGACGTGTCGTCTCTTTCATTGTTAAACAGCTTCGGGCCCGGAGAAACCGTTTTTTCGCTATTGGATGGAAGGATGCACGCCTATATGAAGCGGTAATCAAACAAATCGGACGCACGAACCGTCCCGCAATTGACCCTGGAAACGCCTTTTTTCATCAACCGACTGACATCCGTGACCGAATATTTTGACCTTGTCCTGACCTTCATTGCAGACAATCCGTCGCTGGCAGGCCTGATCTGTTTCCTGGCGGCCATGGGCGAAGCGCTGTTCCTCATCGGACTGTTCGTGCCGTCCACGGTGGTGCTGGTGGGTGCGGGAACGCTTGTCGGTCTTGGAAAACTCGACCTTGCGCCGATCTTCATCTGGACCGCTCTGGGCGCGACGGCGGGCGATGCGATCTCCTATTGGATCGGCTACGCGTTCAAGGACAAGATCAAGAGCATGTGGCCGCTCAGCAAGTATGCCCACATTATCGAGAGCGGTGAGAAATTCTTCGCCAGACACGGTGGCAAGAGTGTTTTCTTCGGTCGCTTCGTACCGGGGGTCAAATCCGTTGTTCCCGGTATTGCCGGGATGGCGGGCATGAATTTCTCCCGCTTCTCGGTCGTCAACATCACATCCGCCGTCGCCTGGACCATTGCCCATCTGGGACCGGGCATCCTCGCCGGATCGGCGCTGGGCGCCATCGGCCAGATCAGTGGACGCCTGGCGCTGGTGCTGGGCGCCCTGCTGCTCGTGGTCTTCCTCACCGTAATGCTGGGACGGTGGCTGATCGTGATCATCCTGCCGCTGTTTCCGAACGCGCATGCAGCCATCGTTTCCTGGTTCGTCAAACGTCCGGGCCGGATTTCGCAGTGGATCGCACGCAATTTCGACCCGGCCCACCCCCGCTCCGCCGGCATGCTTGCCTCCGCGCTGCTGCTGCTGATCTCCATACCGGCCTTTTTCTGGATCGTCGGCGAGATCGCCCCGGGCGAACCGATGGTGCGGGCCGATCTTGCCATCCTCAACCTGTTCGACAGTCTGCGCACACCGATGGGCGACAGGATCATGGTCTTCCTGACCACCCTGGGTGACGGGATCGTCGTGACGGCCGTAACATTGGCCGTTGCCGCCTATCTGTTCCTGCGCAAGGCCTGGAGACGGGGGACAGGCTTCGTCATCGCCATGGCCGGAACGGCGCTGTTCGTGCCGTTGTTCAAGCTGGTTCTGCACCGGTCGCGGCCGATCGAACTTTACGCGGGCGCGGATGCCTACAGTTTCCCGAGCGGCCATGCGACGCTGAACGCCGTCCTTTTCGGGATCTGCGCAGTGCTGATCGCTCATGACCTCAGCCGCTGGGCCAAGGCGGGCGTCTTTACCGTCACCGCCACCTTCGTGATCGCCATCGGGTTTTCCCGGATCTATCTCGGTGCCCACTGGATGTCCGATGTGCTGGCGGGACTGTTCTTCGGAACGGCGATGGTCTCCGCCTTTGCCTTTGTGTTCGGCCCTATCCACAACGAGAAAATCGGACGGGCGACCGTTGCCGTCATTGCCATCCTGACCTTGGGCGTCTTCGGGGGCTGGCACCTGTCAGGGACCTACCAGCACGCCTTGCAGACCTACGAGCCGCGCGCAAGCAAGGAGGTACTGACGGCGTCCGGATGGAAGGAAGGGGGCTGGAGGCTGCTGCCCGCGCGGCGGATCGAACTCAACGGCGACACTGAAGAACCGCTTGTCATCCAGTATGCCGGAGAACTCAACCGGTTCGCGGAACTTGCCGGCAAGGCCGGCTGGCAGCAGCCACCGAAATGGTCGCTGTCTTCGGCCACCGGGTTCGTGGAAGGCAAGACCTCCCCGGACTCGCTGCCCATCCTGCCGCGCACCCAGAACGGCCGCCAACCAGCCCTGATGCTGATCCGCGAAGACCCGAATGATCGCCAGGGCGGCCGCTGGGTGCTGCGCCTCTGGCCCAGCCGCTATGAAATCCTGAATCACGGCAAGTTGCAGGCGCTTTATCTCGGCAGTGTGGTTCACGAGGATATCCTGCGGCCGATGGGCGAATTTTCCGGCCCCAGAACAAACGTCGATGTACCCGTCCCGGCGGATAATCCAGCCCTTCTGATGACATCAGCTGTGACCCGCAAACGCTTCGACGGCACCCTTGTTGTGCTGAGTTCCGGGTCTGAACCTCCTGAGTCCCCCGGCAAAACGACCGGCGTGGCACCCGCCCGCACCCGATAGAAGCGGCGCGTCCGCCCGGGAGTCCCTTTCCGGCGAAATCCATTCCGGCACGACATCAACTCTCCGCCCGCGATCTGAAAAGATTCCCCTTGAAACCCATCCATTATATTCATATATTCGAATATATCTTAATAAGAGGCCATCATGACTGAATTCACACCACTACTGAGCTTCGCAGGCGGAATGGTGATCGGGCTTGCCACGGTCGCATTGATGGCCGTGCACGGAAGGATCGCCGGTATCAACGGCATCCTGAACGGCTTTCTGACCACGCAGTTCAATCAGGACTGGGCCTGGCGCGCCGCCTTTCTCGCCGGCATGATCGTCAGCCCTCTAGTCCTGCTCGGAGTGACCGGCCAGATGCCGGAAATCTCCGTCCCCTCGGCCACTCCCCTTCTCCTGATCGGCGGGTTTCTGACGGGGATCGGCACCACATACGCCTCCGGCTGCACCAGCGGCCACGGGGTATGCGGCATATCGCGACTGTCGGCACGCTCGATCGTTGCCACCGTCACCTTCATGACGGCCGCCATCGCGACCGTTTTCCTGACCCGTCACGTATTTGGAGGCTGATCGCATGAAAGCTCTTCTCGCATTTGTCTTCGGCCTTGTGTTCGGTTGCGGCATCCTGATCTCCGGCATGGGCAACCCGGCCAAGGTCCTGAACTTCTTCGACATCGCCGGCACATGGGACCCGAGCCTTGCCTTCGTCATGGGGGGTGCTCTCCTGGTGACCGCAATCGGCTACCGTCTGGTCTTCCGGATGGGCAAGCCGCTGCTCGCGGGCTACTTCAGCCTGCCGACGCGGCAGGACCTGGATGTCAGGCTGATCGGCGGTTCCGCGGTTTTCGGAATCGGCTGGGCATTGACCGGCTTCTGCCCGGGCGGTCTTGTCCCGGTCCTCGGCCTGGGAACGGCCCCGCTCATGACCGGTGCGGCCATTCTGGCCGGTATTCTGGCGGCCAGATGGATGATCCAGTTGAGTTATCGCAAGGCAGCCGTTCAAGCTTGAGATTAGGGTGCTGACCCATAAAATGACGGAGAATCCTGTCTGCGGTCACTTGAACGCAAGATGGTCAAGAATTCCGCCCAATTTGTAATCAGGGAGAAAAGAATGAGCAGTTCGAATTACCCGGTCGATATGACCGTCAAGCCGGATGTCAAAGCATTCTTCGACCCGGCGACCAACACGATCAGTTATATCGTCAAGGATCCGGCGTCCAATTCCTGCGCTGTTGTCGACAGTGTCATGGACATCGATTACGCGGCTGGCCGCATCACTTATGACCATGCCGACGCCATCATCGCCCATGTCCGGGACAGTGACCTCGAGGTGGAATGGCTGATCGAAACCCATGTTCACGCCGACCACCTGTCCGCCGCGCCCTATATCCAGCAGAAACTCGGTGGCAAGCTGGGCATCGGTGACAAGATCACCGTCGTTCAGGACACGTTCGGCAAGGTTTTCAACGAAGGCACCGAGTTCCAGCGCGACGGCAGCCAGTTCGACCGGCTGTTCAAGGACGGAGACACCTATCAGATCGGTGGAATGACGGCCTTTGCCATGTATACCCCCGGACACACGCCCGCCTGCATGGTGCATGTGATCGGCAATGCGGCCTTTGTCGGCGACACCCTGTTCATGCCCGATGGCGGTTCCGCCCGTGCCGACTTCCCGGGCGGCGATGCGGCGACCCTTTACGATTCCATTCAGAAGGTGCTTGCCCTGCCGGACGAGATGCGCCTGTTCATGTGCCACGACTATGGCCCCAACGGCCGCGACATTGCCTGGGAGACCACGGTCGGCGCCGAGAAGGCCCACAATATCCACGTCGGGGGTGGCAAGACGAAGGAAGACTTCGTCAAGTTCCGAACGGAACGCGACGCCCAGCTGGACATGCCGAGGCTGATCATCCCCTCGCTGCAGGTGAACATGCGCGGCGGCAAGATGCCGCCTGCCGACGAAAGCGGCAAAACCTTTCTGAAGGTGCCGGTGAACGCGCTCTGAAGCAGGCAGGCCCTGAACATCATCAGGATCGGGAGGAAGGCTGACCCGCGCCACGCAGCAAGACGTGGGTGCGGGTCAGTCCGACATGCGATCCGGAAACTGAACCCGCCGGGAGGAAACGGCTGTGAACATGAAACCTATCAACACACAGATATACGTCTCCCCGCAGATCCGCCCGGAAGACCTGGCGGAGATCGCCCAGCAGGGGTTCCGCTCCATCATCTGCAACCGGCCGGACGGGGAAGGCGCGGACCAGCCCACCTTCGAGGAAATGGAAGCGGCGGCGAAAAAATTCGACATTGAAATCCGCTATCTGCCAATTGTCGCGGGCAAGGTGCGGGACGAAGACGCAACGGACTTCGGCGCACTCATGGAAAAGCTGCCGAAACCTGTTCTGGCCTACTGCCGGACCGGAACGCGCTCGGCGACGCTGTGGTCCCTCTCCCAGGCGAACAAGCAACCTCTGGCGGATATTCTGTCACAGACCAAGGCAGCCGGCTACGACATGGCAGGTGTGGTGCGCCGCATCGCCAACGGCGGGCGCACACCAACGGAAACAGCCGAAGACGCCAGGTATGACGTGGTCATCGTCGGTGCCGGCGCGGCCGGTATTTCGGTCGCCTCCAGTCTCCTGGCACGCAAGTCCGATCTGGAAATCGCCATCATCGATCCTGCGGACGTGCATTATTACCAGCCGGGCTGGACCATGGTCGGCGGCGGTATCTTCGATGCCGCGGACACGGCCAAGACCATGGGATCGCTGATCCCCAAGGGCGTTCACTGGCTTAAGTCGGCTGTCGCCGCCTTCGAGCCGAAGGACAACGCCGTCATTCTGGACGGCTGCCGTGTTGTCAAATACGGGCGCCTGGTGGTGTGTCCCGGACTGAAGCTGGACTGGCACCGGGTGGAGGGGCTCGTGGAGACCCTCGGCAAGAACGGCGTCACGTCCAACTACCGTTACGACCTGGCGCCCTATACCTGGAAGCTCGTTCAGGAGTTGAAGGGGGGACGGGCTCTCTTCACCCAGCCGCCGATGCCGATCAAATGCGCCGGGGCGCCGCAAAAGGCCATGTATCTCTCCGCCGATCACTGGACGAGAACCGGCAGCCTCGGCAATATCGACATTCAGTTCATGAACGCGGGCGGAGTGCTCTTCGGGGTGAAGGACTATGTCCCCGCGCTGATGGATTATGTGAAGCGCTACGGTATCGACCTGAACTTCTTCCACAACCTGATTTCCATCGATGGCCCTGCGAAAAAAGCGGTCTTCGAAGTAAAGGAACCAGAGAAAGACGCCCGTCAGGTGGAGGTCGACTTCGACATGATCCATGTCACGCCGCCCCAGACCGCCCCCGACTTCATCCGCGTCTCGCCGCTTGCCGACGCAGGCGGCTGGGTCGATGTGGACCAGTCGACGCTGCGCCACAAGACCTATGACAACATCTGGTCGCTGGGCGACGTGATGAACGCCCCCAATGCAAAGACCGCCGCCGCCGCGCGCAAGCAGGCGCCTGTTGTTGCTGAAAACGTGGTTGCCGACATCCGCGGCAAGAGCGCGACGGCACAGTATGACGGCTACGGATCCTGCCCGCTCACCGTCGAGCGCGGCAAGATCGTCCTTGCTGAATTCGGCTATGGCGGAACGCTGTTGCCGAGCTTCCCGCGTTGGCTGGTGGACGGGACCAAGCCAACGCGGGCTGCATGGCTCCTCAAGGAACGCATCCTGCCCCCCATCTACTGGCGCGCCATGCTGCGCGGCAAGGAATGGCTGGCGAAACCTGAAAAGATCTCGGCTTCGTAACCGCTCCGCCCCTGCAGATGCCGTGAAAGAACGTCGAACAACCGCCTCGATCAAGGCTGGAGCCAAAGGAAAAACCACACCATCGTCATCCCGGATGCAGCGAAGCGGAGATCCGGGATCGTGGAGCCCGGATCATCAGCCAGAATACCGCCGCTTCAGAAACCTGTGGCTCACCGATCCCGGCTCACGCTAGGCTTGGCCGGGATGACCACTATCAGAGGTTTTGCTCAATCGGGTCCAAATCTCTTTCAGTAAAAAGTTCAAACACATGAAATCGCTTCAGCGCTATTTTCCCATTCTCTCGTGGGGGAAGCAGTACGACAAGGAAACGGCGACCAGCGACCTGGTCGCCGCGATCATCGTCACCATCATGCTGATCCCGCAATCGCTCGCCTATGCGTTGCTTGCCGGATTGCCGCCGGAAGTCGGGCTCTACGCCTCCATCCTGCCGCTCGTGGCCTATACGATTTTCGGAACCAGCCGCGCGCTGGCCGTTGGTCCGGTGGCGGTCGTGTCGCTGCTGACAGCCTCCGCCGTGGGCGAATTCGCGCAACAGGGCACCCCGGAGTATCTGGGCGCCGCCATCGTGCTTGCCTTCCTGTCCGGCCTGATGCTGGTCGCAATGGGGCTGTTCCGGCTCGGCTTTCTCGCCAGTCTTCTCAGCCATCCGGTTATTTCCGGGTTCATCACCGCTTCCGGCCTGCTGATCGCGTCCAGTCAGCTCAAGCATATTCTCGGCGTTCCGGCACAGGGGCACACGCTCTACGACATCCTGCTGTCCATCGGCGGCAATCTGACGGAGATAAACTGGATCACCTTCGCCATCGGCGGTTCCGCGACGGTGTTCCTGTTCTGGGTGCGCAAGGGCCTGAAAAAGCTGCTGCTGAGCCTCGGTTTCAAACCCTTTTTTGCGGATATCCTGACCAAGGCCGGACCCGTCGCGGCCGTCGCGGTCACCACCCTCATCGCAGCGTTTTTCGATCTGGGCGCAAAGGGCGTACGGATCGTCGGTGACATTCCCTCCGGCCTGCCGATGCCGCAACTGCCTTCCTTCGACAGCGAGCTGTGGCTGGCGCTGGCCGGTCCCGCTTTGCTGATTTCGGTGATCGGTTTCGTGGAGTCCGTTTCCGTCGCCCAGACACTGGCTGCGAAGAAGCGCCAGCGGATCGAGCCGGATCAGGAGTTGATCGGCCTCGGAGCGTCGAACATCGCCTCGGCCATTTCCGGCGGCTATCCCGTCACCGGCGGTTTTGCGCGGTCCGTCGTGAATTTCGACGCCGGTGCGGCCACTCCGGCGGCCGGTGCTTTCACCGCCGTCGGCATCGCCCTGGCCACGCTGTTTCTCACGCCGCTGCTGACACATCTGCCGCAGGCGACGCTGGCTGCGACGATTATCGTTGCCGTGCTGTCGCTGGTGGATCTGGGTGCGGTCAAGCGCACCTTCCTCTATTCGAAAAGCGATTTCGCCGCGATGGCGGCAACCATCCTGATCACGCTGTTTTTCGGCGTTGAGCAGGGCGTGGTTTCCGGGGTCGCGCTTTCCATCGCGCTTTATCTCTACCGTAGCAGCCGCCCGCATATGGCAATCGTCGGTATCGTTCCGGGGAGTGAACATTTCCGCAATATCGACAGGCACACCGTGGTGACAGGCGAGCGTGTGCTCTCGCTTCGCGTCGATGAGAGCCTGTTCTTCGCCAATTCCAGGTTTCTGGAAGACCGGATCTACGCGCTTGTCGCGGAACGGGAAAACATCGAGCATGTGGTGCTGATGTGCACGGCGGTGAACGAGATCGACGCCAGCGCGCTGGAAAGTCTTGAGGAAATCAATCACCGCCTGTCGGATTCCGGCGTGACCTTCCATCTCTCGGAGATCAAGGGCCCTGTGATGGACCGGCTGAAGAAGACGGAGTTCCTGAAACACCTGACCGGCAGGATCTTCCTCAGCCAATATGAAGCCCTGTGTACGCTGGACCCGGAAACCACGCATATTTCGGAATCGCGGACACCGAAAAAACCGGCCCGCTCCGACATGTGGTCCGGGCCGGAGATCTAGAGCCCGGTATTATTTGATGCTCAGTTGCTGGCGGCTCGCAGGATCGGGATGATTTTCTGGCAGAAGTGAAACTGGACCGGGGGACGTTCGCCCTCCTGCACCATCAGCACGCTGGTTCCGCGCGGGCGAACCGTCACCAGTTCGATCGCTTCTCCGCCGTCCGTGAGCAGGCAGTTGATTGCCGCGCGCTGGGTTTTGCCGTCGCTCTGTTCAGCACCATAGACCTGGCAGATGCGGCCCGGCGTTTCCAGCAGACCGCGGTAGATCGCCAGCGTTGTGCCCGGAACGCTCCGGTCGATGCTCGGCGCCGGGCAATAGTCGAGATCCGTCACCCAGATCCCTTGCGCGAATTTGGCGAACCGCAGATCAAGCGTTTTTCCCTGCAGGAGAGGCGCGGATTTGGGGACCTGGATTTTGAGATCCCCCTTTTGTGCATATGCAGGCCCGCCTGTCACAGCACACAGTACGGCCAGCAAGACGCATCGTTTCAAAAATTCCAGCCTCATTTACCCCTCCCGGATTGCCCGGTGCTGTTTCCTGCTCTGCCCGACCAGACTTATGATCGATCATCTTTCGGAATTTCAATCGACGTCGATAGAACACGCAATTTCCGGCCCGCGTCAACTTTTGCATTGAGCGCCTTGTCAATAACGAACAAATGTGGAACAAAATTCCGATGACGAACAGGATCCTGCAGCCTCCCGGCCGTCTTCAGTTGGACGATCCCTTGAAAGACGGCCGGCAATCGGAAACCGCGCTCATGGTCTGGCGCGGGACCGCCCGGCTGCTGCGCCAGCTCGATTTCGCCTGCATGCCGGAAATAACTCTCGCTTCCGGCCGCCGTGCGGACCTTCTGGCGCTCGGGCCGAAACACCAGCTCTGGATTGTCGAGGTCAAATCCTCGATTGCCGATTTTCGGGCGGACACGAAGTGGCCGGACTACCGACAGCATTGCGACCGGCTTTTTTTCGCCACCCATCCGGATGTGCCGGCGGATATTTTCCCGGAGGAGGCAGGGCTCATTCTTGCCGATGGGTTCGGTGCGGAAATTCTCCGGGAGGCCCCGGAACACAAGCTGGCCGCAGCAACCCGCAAATCGGTGACCCAGAGGTTCGCACGCAGCGCCGCAAACCGGCTGCATGACCTGAGCGATCCCGACGGCCTGCGGTTCTCAGACCGGGTTTGATGTTCCGGCTGCAAACAGCTTTCGATTAGGGACGGCCCTTCAGGGCGTCCTCACCCCAATGTCTATCCGCTTCGGACGAACCACTGACAGCTCGCCGCCCCGACCTTGAGCCGGGGCCACGTGGCAGGTCCCGGCTCAAGGCCGGGACAGCACGGAGGTGCGGTTCACACGAACAGGTTCACCAGGCTTTCCAGATATTCCTGCTTGCCGGATTTCGGCTGCGGTTCCAGATCACTTGCATGAACGCGGTCGGCCAGTGCTTCCAGGGAGGAACCGCCCTTCAGGATTTCCGCGTTTTCCGGGTGCGACCAGCCGGCATAACGCTCATCGACAAAGCCTTTCAGGCGGCCGTCCTCGATGATCGCGGCAGCGGCCTTGAGACCCTGGGCAATGGCGTCCGCCGAACCGACGTGACCCTGAATCAGGTCGACCGGATCGATGGACTGGCGGCGCAGCTTGGCGTCGAAATTGGTGCCGCCCGTCGTGAACCCGCCGCCCATCAGGATCTCGTAATAGGCCAGCGCCAGCTCCGGTACGTTCATTGCGAAATGGTCGGTGTCCCAGCCGCACTGATAGTCGTTGCGGTTCATGTCGACGGAGCCGAGAATGCCGAGCGAGCGGGCCATGTGCAGTTCGTGCTCGAAGGAATGACCGGCGAGAATGGCGTGGCCCTGCTCGATGTTCATCTTGACTTCGTTCTCGAGGCCATAGGCCTTCAGGAAGCCGAAGACGGTGCCGACATCGTAGTCGTACTGGTGCTTGCTCGGCTCCTGC
The DNA here is from genome assembly GCF_947496995.1 of uncultured Roseibium sp. GTDB lineage: Bacteria > Pseudomonadota > Alphaproteobacteria > Rhizobiales > Stappiaceae > Roseibium. The sequence goes on along the minus strand of NZ_CANMFD010000001.1, from coordinate 226,865 downwards.
GGCTTCGGCTCGATCAGGATCGTGCCCTTGAAGCCGATCTTGTGCTTGTATTCCACCACCATGTTGAGGAACCGGCCGAGCTGGTCGAGTTCCTGGCCGATATTGGTGTTGAGCAATGTCTCGTAGCCTTCACGTCCGCCCCACAGAACGTAGTTCTCGCCGCCGAGGCGGAAGGTCGCGTCCATGGCGTTTTTCACCTGCGCCGCGGCATAGGCGAAGATGTCCGGATCCGGATTGGTCGCCGCACCGCCCATGAACCGGCGGTTGGAGAACATGTTGGCCGTGCCCCAGAGCAGCTTCACGCCGGTGTCGGCCATCTTCTTTTCGAAGATGTCGGCAATAGCGTTCACGTTGGCGTTGCTCTCCGCCAGGGTTTTCCCCTCCGGCGCGATGTCGCGGTCGTGGAAGGTGAAGAACGGCATTCCCAGGATCTGGAACATTTCAAAGGCGACATCCGCCTTCAGCTTTGCCTGTTCCATCGGGTCGCCACCGGCAGCCATCCAGGCGCGGTTGAAGGTTTCACCGCCGAACGGATCGGTGCCCGGCCAGCAGAAGCTGTGCCAGTAACAAACGGCGAGGCGCAGATGGTCTTCCATGCGCTTGCCGAGAACGATCTCATCCTTGTTGTAGTGGCGATAGGTCAGGGGATCGCGGCTGTCGGGGCCGGCGAAAGGAATCGGCTGAAGATCGCCAAAGAACCCAGTGCTCATTTTTTTGTCTCCTCAAAAACCGGCTTGTTTGAGCGCCGGATACAGTTTCCGCCATTGGCCATAGGCCTCGGCATAGGTTTCAGTAAGGGCCGGAACAGGATCGATGCTGGCCTTGAGTTGCGGCCTGGTGAAGATCCCTTCCGTCGTCCCGAGCGCTGCGGCGTGACCGAGCCTGGCCGCTCCGAGCGATGCTCCGAAATCGCCGTCCACCGGCACATCCACCGTGACGTCGAGAAGGCTGGCAATGATCTCCAGCCACAGTTGCGACCGCGACCCTCCGCCAACGGCAAGCACCCGGTCGATTTTCGTCCCCGCAACGCTCAAGGCTTCGAGACAATCCTTGAGGGCGAAGGCGACGCCGTCGAGCACCGCATGGGTCAGGTCGGCATCGTCGGTTTCATGCGAGATACCCATGAAGCCGGCGCGGATGTCGACATCGTTATGCGGCGTGCGCTCACCGCCGAGATACGGCAGGAAGGAAACCGCAGACGGGCCGGAGACCTTGTCCAGCAGCCCGGTCAGTTCGGCAGGCGATTTTTTCAAGGTCCTGGCAAGCCAGTTCAGGCTGTCGGTCGCCGACAGGATGACGCCCATCTGGTGCCATGTGTCCGGTACGGCATGGCAGAAGGCATGAACGGCGCCTTCCACGTTCGGGGAGAACCTGTCGTTGGTGACAAACAGGACACCGGATGTGCCGAGCGACACGAAGGCCGATCCGGGATCGACCGCACCGACTCCGCAGGCCGAAGCGGCGTTGTCTCCGCCGCCCCCGGCAACGACGGGCGTTCCATTGATTCCCCAGCGGGCACACAGGTCCGGTTTCAAGGTGCCGGAGCTTTCAGAACCTTCCACGAGGCGCGGCATGTGCTTGCGCGTCAGCCCCGTGGCGGCCAGCAGATCGTCGCTCCAGTCCCGCTTCGCGACATCCATCCAGAGCGTACCGGCGCTGTCGGACATGTCGCCCGCATATTCACCGGTCAGCCTGAAGCGGACATAGTCTTTCGGCAGCAGGACCATCGCCGTCCGGGCAAAGATGTCCGGCTCGTTTTCCCGCACCCACTGCAACTTCGGTGCGGTGAAGCCAGGCATCACCAGATTGCCGCCGAGCGTCAGGAACTTCGGTTCGGCTGCCTGCAGTTCGGCGCATTGTTTGCCGGACCGGCCGTCGTTCCACAAGATACACGGGCGCAGGGGCCGGCCGGCATCATCCAGCAGGGTCGCACCGTGCATATGGCCGGAAAGCCCGATGCCGCGAACAGCCGCCATCTCCTTCGGCGCCTGCGCTTTCAGCGCATCGAGGACCGTCTGGCACGCCGTCCACCAGCTGTCCGGGTCCTGTTCCGACCAGCCGGGATGAGGCCGCTGCACCGTCAGCTCGGCCGTAGCCGAGGAAATCAGCGTCTGGTCCTCGTTCAGGAGAATGGCTTTGACCGAACTCGTGCCGATATCGAGACCGATGTACATGAGGTGCGTTCCTCAACTTGGTTGAAAAAGAATGCCGATCCCCGCGAAGGGATGCGGCACGGTGTCTTTCGCACTGACCGACCGTCGTCCGCTGCCTGCTCTTGAGCGAACAGGCAGCTCCCGCGGGCCGTCACCCGCAGGAGCACGATGGTCTTTAGCCGACCGGAACATCTTCCACGAAAGCGCCCGGTCCGGGAACCGCCCCGGGAGGACATTTTCCCAGGATGATCATGCCGAGCACATCGTCATCGGTCACATCCGAAGTGCGCGCCGTTCCGACAAGCTGACCGTTTTTCATCACGGCTATCCGGTCGCAGAGTTGGAAGACATCGTGGATGTCGTGGCTGATCAGGAAAATGCCGAGGCCCTGCTTCTTCAGTTCCTGGATCAGCTCAGCGACCATTTTGGTCTCCTGCACCCCAAGGGCTGCCGTCGGCTCGTCCATGATCAGGATTCTGGCGTTGAAATAGACCGCGCGCGCGATGGCGACGGACTGACGCTGGCCGCCGGACAGGGCCTTTACCGGCGCATGGAACTTGCTGAAGTTCGGATTGAGCCGGCCCATGATCTTGCGGGTTTCCGCTTCCATGGCATCGTCGTCGACAAAGCCGAGCGGCGACGTCAGTTCGCGTCCGAGAAACAGGTTGGACGCTGCGTCGAGATTGTCCGCCAGCGCCAGCGTCTGGTAGATGGTCTCGATGTTCTGCGCCCGTGCGTCGCGCGGCGAGTGTATGTGGACTTCCTTGCCGTCGATGCGGATCTCGCCGGCGTCGGCCTTGTAGGCACCGGACAACATCTTGATAAGCGTCGATTTGCCGGCGCCGTTGTGGCCGAGCAGGCCGACGACTTCGCCGGGGAAGAGATCGACGGAGACGTGGTCCACGGCCTGCACACCGCCAAAAGCGATGCACATGTCTTTCATTTCTATGAGAGGTGTTGCCATCGCTCAGTCTCCTGTGCGCTTGCGGTAGATGATATCGACCAGGACGGCGAGGACCAGAACGGTTCCGACCACGATGTTCTGCAGCGGAGCATCGACGCCGACCATCGCCATACCCGACTGCAGGGACTGCATGATCAGCGCGCCGAGGATGGCGCCGTAGATCGTGCCGACACCGCCGGCAAGCGCTGTTCCGCCGATGACCGCGGCAGCGATGACGCGCAGTTCGTCGAGCGTGCCGATGTCGTTGGTCGAAAATCCGAGCCGGGCCGCGGCGACAGCAGCAGCCAGTGCCGCCAGCCCGCCCATGATGGCGAAGACCTTGACCGTCAGAAGACGGGTGTTGATGCCGGAGAGTTCAGCCGCATCCGGATTGCCGCCGGTCGCGAAAATGTAGCGACCGAGACGGGTGCGCCGGGCGACCATTGTCATGATGATGGCCACGACGATCAGGAGGACCACCGAATAGGGAATGCCGTAGCCCATGGTCAGGCCTTCCGGCAGGGTTTCGCCACTGGCTTCGAAAATGCGCTTCAGCCGCGCTTCGGGAATATCATAGGCGTTGAGAACCCAGACGAACCCGAGAATGGCGATGGTGGTGATCACGGCCATCGTTGTCTCGGCCCAGACCGGCTTTACCGGAAAACCGTGCGAGGCCTTGCGGCGGCGGGAGGCCAGCTGCAGCCACAACGCTGCGACAACGGCCAGAATGCCGAAGATCCAGGAACCTGTCTCCCCCATGGTGCCGCCGATGCCGCCGATCATGTTGAAGGTATCGTCGAGCGGGCCGATCGTCTGACCGGACGTAATGAACCAGGCGACATTTCGCCAGACCAGCAGGCCGCCCAGCGTCACGATGAACGCCGGAATGCCGAGGTAGCCGATCATCCAGCCCTGAAACGCCCCGATGAGAACGCCGACGACGATGCCGGCCAGGATCGCCAGGATCCAGATGGCGGGATGCCCGAGACCCAGAATGGCGGGCAGGATGTCCGTTTGCACGACCGCCATCACCGCCGCGATGGTGGCGAGCACCGAACCGACAGACAGATCGATATGGCGCGTGACGATGACGAACACCATGCCGGTCGCCATGATGGCGACGGAGACGGTCTGGATCGTCAGATTGAAGATGTTGCGCGGTGTCAGGAACCGGCCGTCCGTGAACACATTGAAAACCAGACACAGGACAATGAACGCCCCGATCATTCCCAGAAAGCGGGTATCCAGTTGCAACGCGGAAAAAATGCTACGTGCTGTCGGGCTTTTCTGCCCGGCCAGTGCCGTTTCGGACATCAAGGTCACTCCTGCTTGGAGACCGTTTCAGCTCACGCATCGGGAGGCCGTCCCGGGAACCGCCGGGGCGATCGTGGAAAGTACGGAAACCGCATCTTCAACAACCGCGCCAGTGGAATTCCTGCTGAAAGGCCCCGGTCGTTAAGACCGGGGCCCTGCGTCATGCGTGGTGTTATCAGTTACAAGGAGCCGGGCCGTTTTCGACGCCCTGGCACAGATCTTCTTTCGAGATCCAGCCAGCGTCGACAACTGCGGTCAGGTTGTCCTTGGTGATCGGCATCGGAGCCAGGAACTTGGCCGTCAGCTCGGTACCGGCAGGGGAGGTCCATGCAGCCGCGCCGTCGACGTCGGCCATCTTGGAGCCGCCTGCCAGGGACACGGCGATTTCGCCGGCAGCCTTGCCGAGTTCACGGGCATCTTTCCATACGGAAACGGTCTGGGTGCCCTTGGCGACGCGGTTCAGGGCAGCATGGTCGCCGTCCTGGCCGGACACCGGAATGCCGTCCATGCCCTGAGCGGTCAGGGCAGCGACAACACCGCCGGCCGTGCCGTCGTTGGAAGCAACAACCGCATCGACCTTGTTGTCGGTGGCGGTCAGGATCTGTTCCATGTTGCGCTGAGCGTTGGCCGGCAGCCAGCCATCGGTGTAGGCTTCACCGACGATCTCGATGTCACCCGCGTCGATCGCGGCCTGCAGAACTTCCTGCTGACCACCGCGGAGGAAATCCGCATTCGGGTCGGTCGGAGAGCCCTTGATCATGACGTATTTGCCCTTCGGCGCCTCAGCCAGAACCGCGGCAGCCTGCATGCGGCCGACTTCGACGTTGTCGAAGGTCAGGTAGAACGCACGCGGATCGTCGATCAGACGGTCATAGCCGACAACCGCGATGCCTTCGTCGGCAGCAGCCTGAACAGCCGGGCCGATTGCCTGGGAATCCTGTGCCAGAATGATCAGCGCGTTGGCGCCCTGAGCGATCAGGGCCTCGACGTCGGAAAGCTGCTTCGCGGAAGAGCTCTGTGCGTCAGCGGAAATGTATTTCGCGCCGGCAGCTTCCAGAGCGCCCTTGATGGCGGCTTCATCGGTCTTCCAGCGCTCTTCCTGGAAGTTGGACCAGCTCACGCCGACAACAAGATCTTCCGCATGGGCGACATGAAGAGCAGTTGCGGACAGCAGAGCGCCCGCCAGCAAAGTGGTGATTTTACGCATTGCGATGTTTCCTCCAGTGGGCGCAACCTGCATCAAGCGGTTGCACCTGAATATTCATCTTTCAAACCGGCGCCTTTTCGAGGCACCTTTCAGATAGGACAGCCCTGTTGTTATTTTTTTTGGCGTCCGAAAAAAAGTTGCTCTAAAGCGCCGCTCCTGTCAACATGGTTTTACAAAACTCTGCTCCGCGGGATTGAAAAATTCCGAATGAGGGCGGAAAAACCGGGAGAAACCCGGGACAGAGGAAACACCTTGGGAAGAGCTGAGCGCACATGAAACGCAAGGCGGACCGGGATCAGATCCGGCGGCAAAACAGAAGTATCATCCTCCAGGCGCTACGCCGGAACGGACCGACGGCACGGATCGATCTCGGCCAGACGACACGTCTGAGCCCGGCCACCGTGACGGCGATTACCTCCGACCTGCTGGATCAGGGGCTGATCCTCAGCCTGGAGAGCGAAGAGCCGAAAGCACCCCAGGCGCGCGGACGGCCGCGCACCTTGCTGAAGCTCAATCCGGATGCGGTCTTCACGCTCTGCATCCGGCTGTCGGTCAACAACATCGACCTGTCGCTGGTGGATTTCGCCGGCGATGTCACGCGGGAGACGCGTGTGCATTTCGACAGCTCCACGGCCGACGCGGACAGCTTTCCTCAGACGCTCGTCGAGGCCATCCGGCAGTTCCTGCACGAAGCCGGTGTCGAGCCGTCGCAGATGCGGGAAATCGGCGTCGCGGCGCAGGGGGTCGTGGAAACGGAAACCGGCCTTGTCGCCTGGAGCCCGGCTTTCGCGGGACGGAAGATTCCGATCGTCCATCCGCTGCAGTCGGCTTTCGACGCGGACTGTTACATCTCCAACGACACCAACATGATCACCGAAGCGCTGCACTGGTCGGACCCGAACCGCTACAGCGGCACCTTCGCGGTGATCATGCTCGACTACGGGGTTGGCATGGGGCTCTATCTGAACAACCAGCTGTTTTCCGGCGCCAGCGGAACGGCAGCCGAATTCGGCCACGCCAACCACATTCCGGGCGGTGCGCTTTGCCGCTGCGGCAAGAAGGGCTGCCTGGAAGCCTATCTTTCCGATTATGCGCTTGTGCGGGCGGCCACGCATCTGCCGGAGGATACCGACCCCGGCACGATCGAGGCGGGCGTGAGCGGTCTTGGCCGGCTGATCGAGCTTGCCGGTTCCGGCGACGAGGACGCGCGCAATGCCTTTCACGAGGCAGGACGCGTCCTAGGATACGGAATCGCGCGGGTGATCGCCATGATCGACCCGAAGCGTCTGGTGCTGACGGGCGCGGCCGTGCGGGCTTTCGCCTTCATGAAAAAAGGCATGTGGGAAGGTCTGGAGGAAGCGCTGGTCGCGGACCTGCGCAACAATTTCACCCTCGACGTGATGTCCTGGAACGAAGATTTCATCCGCAGCGGCCTGATTGCGCAGTCGATGGAGCGTCTCGACAAGGATTTTCTCGGCAACGCCACACCGAAGGCCAACCCCAGCGCGCGGCCCGGCACGTCGGAGGCGACAGCATGATCCACACTTTCAGACCAGCAGGAACCCCGATTGCGCTGGCACTCTTCCTGGCGACTGCCGTGCCCGCGCCCGTCTTCGCCGACCCGGATCCCCAGCCGTGGAGCGAACGCGCCATTCGCGAAGACGTGGACATAACCGCCCTTGCCGCCTCGGGCGAAGACCCGATTTCGGTTCTTCAGCCACTTGGGGAGCGGTTGTTTTCTGCCAGGTTCACCACACTGGACGGCGCCGGGCGGCCGGACGCGACCGGCGCCATCGTGCCGACCAAGGCCCGCCGCCGGTCCCATTTGCCCTTTCAGCGGCTCGCCGGGATGGACGCCAATGCCTGCGCCTCCTGCCACAACGAGCCGGTCGTGGGCGGGGCGGGCGCCTTCACCGCGAATGTGTTCGTTTCCGAAGGCTTCGAAAGCGCCGATTTCGATACGATCGACCCTCAATTTTCCAACGAACGCAACACCAACGCGATCCAGGGCGCCGGGCTGATCGAACTGCTCGCCCGGGAAATGACCGCCGATCTGCGCCGGCAGCGGCAGGACGTGCTGGCAAAGGCGCGCGCGAACGGCAAGACCGCGAAGACCAAACTGGTGAGCAAGGGGATCTCCTTCGGTTCCCTGACCGCCGATCCGGACGGCACGCTGGATGTTTCCGGGTTAGACGGGATCGATGACGACCTGACCCTGCGCCCCTTCAGCCAGAAAGGCGTGTTCGCCTCCCTGCGCCAGTTCACCGTCAACGCCATGAACGCGCATCACGGCATGCAGGCGCGCGAAAGGTTCGGCAGCACCTGGACCGGCACGGACGATTTTGACGATGACGGCCACACGGATGAACTGACGCCGGGACATATTTCGGCGCTGGTCGCCTGGCAGGCGACACTGCCCGCACCGACCCGGAAACAGGACTTGCCGGACATCTGGCAGGACGCCGCGCAGGCGGGTGAGACGCTGTTCGGCGAGATCGGCTGCAGCGCGTGCCATATTCCGGAGCTTCCGCTGGAGAGCCTGGTTTTTCACGATCCCGGCCCCTACGACACCGCCGGCACCTTGCGGCAAAGCGATGTTGTCAGTCCTCTCGCCCTCGACCTTGGCACGCTGGACTGGGTCAAGGCGCTGCCGCGCGACGATCAGGGACGGGTCCTGGTTCCCCTGTTCGGCGATCTGAAACGCCACAAGATTGCCGATGCCGCCAACGACACGTTCGGCAACGAATTGCTGGCCCAGAGGTTCGTCGCCCGGGACGTCTTCATGACCGCCGAACTTTGGGGCATCGGAAGCACCGCCCCCTACGGACACCGGGGAGACCTGACGACCCTCAACGAAGTAATCCTTGCCCATGGCGGTGAAGCGACCGCGAGCCGCAAGGCCTATTCCGACCTGGAAGAGCAGGACCGCCAGTCGGTCATCGCTTTCCTGCGCAGCCTGGAGATTGCCGAATGAGACAGGCCGGTTTCCTTGCCCTGACCTTGCTGGCGGTAACCGCCTCCGCCTGCCCCGCATTTGCCGACAACATTTCCGGCAACACCTCCGGGCAGAGCTCACTCGCTCCAGTGCCGGTCTTCGCCGAAGAGGCGCAATCGGCGGGGATCAACCACATTTACGACGGGGCGTGGGAATTTTTTGTCGGGGGTGGCACCGCCATTTTCGACTGCGACGGCGACCGGCGGCCGGATCTTTTTCTGGCCGGCGGGAAAAACCCGGCGCAACTCTTCCGCAATGCCAGCCCGACGGCGGGACCGCTGAAATTCGAGCCCGTGGACACCGGGTTGAGCGATAGGCAATCGGCCAACGTTCTCGGTGCCTACCCGCTCGATTTCAACAATGACGACGTGCTGGATCTCGTCCTGCTGCGGCTTGGCGAAAACCTTCTTCTTGAGGGCAAGGGTTCCTGCCGCTTCGACGTGACCAACCGCGCGCTTGCCTTTGACGGCGGGCGGGAATGGACGACCGCCTTTTCCGCGACCTTCGAACCGGACCTGGAATTTCCGACGCTGGCATTCGGAAACTATGTCGACCGTTCGGCTCCCGGCTCGCCCTGGGGCACCTGCCACGACAATTTTCTGTTCCGGCCAGAGACGACCGGGGATGGCGATGTCAGCTATTCCGAGGCCACCCGTCTTTCGCCCGGTTACTGCAGCCTGTCGATGCTGTTCACCGACTGGAACCGCTCCGGCGAACCGGCCCTTCGGATTTCCAACGACCGGCAGTATTACCGCGGTGGCGAGGAACAGCTCTGGGCGGTGCCTCCGGGCCGTCCGCCGCGCCCCTACCGCAAGGCCGACGGCTGGCAGCATCTGAAGATCTGGGGCATGGGCATTGCCTCCATCGACCTCGATGTCGACGGCTTCCCGGAATACGCGCTGACCAGCATGGGAGACACAAAACTGCAGAAGCTGGCCGAAGATTCCGACGAGACGGTCCCTGTCTATCAGGACATTGCCTTCGATCTCAGGGTCACCGCCCACCGGCCCTATGCAGGCGAGGACCTGAAGCCTTCCACCGGCTGGCACTCCGAATTCCAGGACGTCAACAATGACGGCCTGTGGGACCTCTACATTGCCAAGGGCAATGTGGAAGCCATGCCGGATTTTGCCGCCTACGATCCGGACAACCTGCTGCTGGGCCAATGGGACGGCAGGTTTACAGAAGCCGGCAGCGAGGCCGGAATAGGCCTCGACCGCCGTGGCCGCGGCGCGGGCCTTGCGGACTTCAACGCCGACGGGCTGCTGGACATTGTCGTGGTCAACAGGGGCGCTCCTGCCAGCCTGTTCCGCAACCTCGGCCAGGGCACAGCGGAACATCCGAAACCGCTCGGCAACTGGCTGGCCGTCGATATCCGCCAGCCGGGCAAGCCCAACCGCCGTGCGGTCGGGGCAAAGATCAGCGTCCGGACAGGAACGCGCTCGATGGTGAAAGACGTCCAGATCGGCGCAGGTCACGCATCCGGCCAATCGGGCTTCGTCCATTTTGGCCTTGGCGTCGCCGAGCGCGCCAATGTGCGCATCAAATGGCCGGACGGAGACTGGAGCCACGCCTACCGGGTGTTCGCCAACGGCCATGTGATCATCGATCGCGGCGCTGAAAAAGCCCGGCTCTGGTATCCGGAATAAGCTTCTTTGCGCGGCGGCTTCAGACGCCTTTTGTCCAACCCGCGCAAGACACCGCAGAACCCATTCGAGCGCGGCACAGGCCCTCCACGGCACCATTTTGCACCATGGCGTCATTTTAATCATATCGCTTTTTTGGAACTAACTTTCTGTTTTTCAAGCAACTTTATTTCTGAATTTTTTCCTCAACTTTATAATCATTCCAAAAAAAATTTGACTAACTGTTCAAATTTTCTTCCAATGGATTTCGAGCTTCCTCGCCAAATGAAGGAAGCCATCCGAAAATGATCGCCAACCTTCCGGAGATCTCCATGACCCAGACCACAGCCGGTCCGGATATTGCCGCCGGGCGTTTGTCCGACGACGCGTACGCAGAGAATTTCAGCGACCTGCATCCACTGCTGGACCCGCATGAAGCCCTGGTGGAAGCCGACCGCTGCTACTTCTGCTACGATGCGCCGTGCATGCAGGCCTGCCCGACCAGTATCGACATTCCGCAATTCATCCGCCAGATTTCAACGGGCAACCCCACCGGATCGGCGAAGACCATCTTCGAGCAGAATATCCTCGGCGGCATGTGTGCCCGTGTCTGTCCGACCGAGACCCTGTGCGAAGAAGTGTGTGTTCGCGAGATCGCGGAAGGCAAGCCGGTGAAGATCGGCCAGCTGCAACGTTACGCCACCGACCACTACATGGCCGAGAACGATACGACGCCCTTCACCCGCGGCGCACCGACCGGCCGGAAGGTCGCCGTGGTCGGAGCTGGTCCGGCCGGTCTTGCCTGTGCTCACCGCCTCGCGGTGCACGGCCACGACGTGACGTTGTACGACGCCAGGGAAAAAGCCGGCGGCCTCAACGAATTCGGCATCGCTTCCTACAAATCGGTTGACGGTTTCGCCGCCCGTGAAGCGGATTTCATCCTGTCTATCGGCGGTATCGAGCTGATAACCGGGAAGCGTCTTGGCACCAATCTGGATCTGGCCGAACTGCGGGCAGGTTTTGACGCGGTCTTTCTCGGCATCGGCCTTGGCAGCGTCAACGCGCTCGGGATCGAGGGCGAAGACAAGAGCGGCTCCCTGGATGCGGTCGACTATATCGCCGACCTGCGCCAGGCGGACGATCTTTCCACCCTTCCGGTGGGTCGCCGCATCGTGGTGATCGGCGGCGGCATGACCGCAGTCGACATCGCCGTTCAGACCAAGCTGCTCGGGGCAGAGGATGTCACCATCGCCTATCGGCGCGGCCAGGACCGGATGAATGCCTCCGATTATGAGCAGCACCTGGCGCAGACCAGCGGTGTGCGGATCATGACCTGGATGCAGCCGAAGGCGCTTGTCGCACAGAACGGCACGGTTACCGCCATTGAGCTGGAGCGGACCCGGGAGCACAATGGCTCCCTTGCCGGTACCGGCGAGACCGTCACCCTGCCTGCGGACATGGTGTTCAAGGCGGTCGGCCAGACGCTGGTGCAAACGGATCTGGGCGGTGCCCTGTCGCTCGAGAAGGGCCGTATCGTGGTCGACGCGGACCGCAAGACGAGCCTTGCCGATGTCTGGGCCGGCGGCGATTGCGTGCTTGGAGGCGAGGACCTGACGGTCGCCGCTGTCGAGGACGGAAAGATTGCCGCCGAAAGCATCAACGCCGCCCTGAGCGCCTGAGGCGCCGGCGTCACGGATTTGAGGGAGAGCCGACATGGCTGATTTGAGAACAGAGTTTATCGGCATCAAATCGCCGAACCCGTTCTGGCTGGCCTCCGCGCCGCCAACCGACAAGGAATACAACGTCGTCAGGGCCTTCAAGGCCGGCTGGGGCGGCGTTGTCTGGAAAACACTGGGCGAGGACCCGCCCGTCGTCAATGTCAACGGACCACGCTATGGCGCCATCCACGGCAAGGACCGGCAGTTGATCGGCCTCAACAACATCGAGCTGATCACCGACCGGCCTCTGGAAGTCAACCTGCGCGAGATCAAACAGGTCAAGCGGGACTGGCCGGACCGGGCGCTCATCGTCTCGCTGATGGTCCCCTGCGAAGAGCAGAGCTGGATCGACATTCTCCGCAAGGTGGAGGACACCGGCGCGGACGGGGTCGAGCTCAATTTCGGCTGTCCTCACGGCATGAGCGAGCGCGGCATGGGCTCCGCCGTCGGACAGGTTCCCGAATATATCGAGATGGTTACGCGCTGGGTGAAAAAGCACTCGCGCATGCCCTGCATCGTCAAACTGACCCCGAACATCACCGATGTGCGCAAGCCTGCACAGGCCGCCCTTGCCGGCGGCGCGGACGCGGTGTCGCTGATCAACACCATCAATTCGATCACGGCTGTCGATCTCGACATGATGTCACCGTCGCCCACGGTTGACGGCAAGGGGGCGCATGGCGGCTATTGCGGTCCTGCCGTCAAGCCCATCGCGCTCAACATGGTCGCCGAGATCGCACGTGATCCGGCCACTCATGGCCTGCCGATCTCAGGTATCGGCGGCGTCACCACGTGGCGCGACGCGGCCGAGTTCATGGCGCTCGGCTCGGGCACGGTGCAAGTCTGCACCGCGGCCATGACCTACGGCTTCAAGGTCGTCGAAGACATGATCGAAGGCCTCAGCGACTGGATGGACGAGAAGGGCTACACATCCGTCGACCAGTTCGTCGGCTCTGCCGTGCCCAATGTGACCGACTGGCAGTATCTCAACCTCAATTACGTCGCCAAGGCGGTGATCGATCAGGATCTGTGCATCCAGTGCGGCCGTTGCCACATCGCCTGTGAGGACACGTCCCACCAGGCGATCACCAGCATGGTCGATGGCGCACGCAAGTTCGAGGTGATCGACGAGGAATGCGTCGGCTGCAATCTCTGCGTCAATGTCTGCCCGGTGGAGAACTGCATCACCCTGGAGCCGATGGCCGCCGGCAGCGTCGACCCGCGCACCAAGCGGACGGTCGAGAAAGACTACGCCAACTGGACGACCCATCCGAACAACCCGATGGCCGTCAAGGAAGCTGCCGAATAACACCGGCTATACGCAACAGGAGCCGCAGACGGACCGGGATCTGTCCGCGGCTTTTCTGTCACCACTCTTCAGGCAGAGGCGCTTTTGCGGACGTCCGGAAGGTCCAGTTCACTCAGGGGCGCGGGCTTTCCGAACAGATAGCCCTGCAGATATTCGCAGCCGGCATCGACAAGAAATTGCTTCTGCGCGGTGGTTTCAACCCCCTCGCCGACGGTCTGCATGCCCATGGCCCTTGCAAGCCCGAGCATGGAGCGGATCAACGTGTCGGCTTCGTCTTCCTGACCGATGCGGGAGACGAAACTGCGGTCGATCTTCATCTTGTCGAACCGGAATTTGTGCAGATAGCTCAGACTTGAATATCCGGTTCCGAAATCGTCAATCGCCAGGCCGATCCCGAGATCGCGCAGCGCCTGGATCGTTTGAAGCGTTTCGGCGCTTTCTTCCATGAGCAGGTCTTCGGTGATTTCCAGTATCAGCCGGTCTGCGGAAAATTCGTTTTCCACCAGCAGGTCTGCGACCTGTTCGGCAAGGCCGTGCTTGCGGATCTGGCTGGTGCAGACATTTATGGACACCCCGGCGGTGTCCCAGCCGCGCGCATCACCGAGGGCGCGCTCAAGCACCCAGGCGCCGATTTCCGACATCATGTCCGCGTTGCGGGCAACAGGCAGGAAGACGGCGGGAGAAATCAGCCCGCGCTTGGGATGACGCCACCTGATCAGGGCTTCGTAAAAGACAGTGTCTCCGGTCTTGGCCGTGACGATCGGCTGATAGAAAAGCTCAAGCTCGTTTTCCCGAATTGCGGAAACAAGATCGATCCGCAGCTCGCGCTGCTCGCGCAACTGTTCGTCCATGCGGTCATCGTAATACCGGAAGGAATTCTTCTGTTCCTGCTTGCAGCGATGGAGAGCGATGTCCGCCGCGCGGATCAGTTCGGGCAACTTGCGTCCATGTTCCGGAAACCGTGCGATGCCTGCGCTGCATGAGGTCTCGATCTGCCTGTCTTCAAAGGCGACCGGCAAACTCAGGACCCGGAACAGTTCTTCGATCTCCGACTGCTGCGGCCTCGCGGCTCCCCACCTTTCGGTCAGAATGACGAATTCGTCCCCACCGATCCGGCCGATCAGTCCGTTCGAACCCAGCACCTGCTGGATACGGCGCGCCTGTTCGATAATCAACTGGTCACCCGCGGCGTGACCGTGAATATCGTTGACCTGCTTCAGATTATCGAGATCGAGATAAATCACCGAGGCGCGATTGCGTAACGCCCCGCGCACCATGAGCCATTTCGTGGCCAGTGAATGAAAATAGCTTCTGGACGCGAACCCGGTCATGGAATCGTGATTTGCCGTATGCCGTGCTTCCTGTTCCCGCCTGGCAAGGCTCCGCCGGGCATGCGCATTCTGGCGCATCGTGAGCAGCGCGATGGTCAGTATGATCCCGAGCGAAATCAGCAGGATCGGGATCGAGGACACGATAATCGAGGACGCCCGGCTCATGGGATACCAGGCAAGGTAACCAAGAACCGTGCCCGCGTTGTTGGCAAGCGGCACCGAGATCATGTCTTCCGGCACTTCGGTGACGAATTTCAGGTTGTCCAGGGACAGGCTGGCCAGCAGGTCGCTGAGATGAACTGCGTCGATCTCAAAGATGGTGAGCAGAATGTTCGGCGAAGCGAACCTCATGTCGATCCCGCCCGGATCCGGCACGATCGCAAAGGCGGCGGCAATGTTGGGTCTGCCGTCGATTTCGACGATGTCAACGCCTGAAATGTCGCTCAGCTGACCTGTAAAGCGGACCTGACCGCCAGGCCGCACAAGAGCCTGCCGGTATTTGTCCCGGATCGCGGACAACGTGGTCTCGAGCTGCTGGTTGATCTGGCGGGTGTACACGTCCGGATATGTTGTCCCGTGGAAATCAATGGCGAACGTGACGTCACCGTTCTTGTCCAGAACCGCCGTGTAGGCATGCTTGAAATCCAGCGCCATATCGACCCCGAAGCGGGATTCGATCCAGTCTATCGAAGGATGGGTCTCGACGTTCTCGTAGGCGGCGTTCGAAGCGGCATAGCGCTCCATTTCCCTGAGGAGATTGTGCTTGTGGGTTTCAAAAACGCGCGAAACCGATTTGATTTCCCGGGCCGCCGCTTCTCTTTCCGCCACCAGGACCTTGAACAGGACAGCTCCGAAAGAGAAAATCACCGCGCAGAACATCAGGAAGATGATGTAGCCGGATGGTATGCCCAGGATCGCAGGCTTCGGATGCTTTTGCTCTGCCCGAGCCCGCTCATCTTCCCCATGCGTCAAGTTAAGTATGTCTGCTTTTTCAGACAAAATACGCCTTCCACAATCACATTCTGTGTTCAGGACAGAATATCCATATTTGATAGAACCATAGAATAATTTCTGCAGAGTTAAATACGTTAAATGTAAAATAAACCCGACCTGACACCCCTGTCCTATCAACTACTTTGGATTATATATTGTTAGTAATAACAATAAGGCCCACTCTCCGGATCTTTGGTGACAGTGGGAACGGAACCTCCGGCAGGCTGCCTCTTCCGGACGAGCGGTCTGGATTTGCAGCCTTGCATCAATGCCCTCGCGAGACCGACCAAACGCGAGACCGGCCAAACATGGGCCCGGCAAACAGGTTCGGAATGAAGGGATTGCTTATGGGCAGGCGAGGCGCGACACTCGGTTCGACAGAACCTGAACCCCGGGAAACAGTATGCAAGCCTCACGTTCCCTGCTGACGGCCTCCATCAGCCTGTGTGCCCTGATAGGTCTGTGGGGCGTCATCGACCCGGCGGGCCTGCTCACCATTGCGAGTACGATCGTCGATCAGTATTTCGTCAGCCGAGGCTGGTTCGTGATGCTGTCGGTCACGCTCATGCTGCTGTTCTGCCTCGGCCTTACCCTGACGAAATTCGGTGACATCCGGCTTGGCGCGGACACGGACCGGCCGGAGTATTCGACACCGACCTGGATCGCCATGCTGTTTGCTGCAGGAATGGGGGTCGGTCTCCTGTTCTGGGCCGTCGCGGAACCACTGACCCATTACCATTTTGCCAGGGAGATGCTCCCGGCGCCGATCGCCGCGGAACAGGCCCTGCTTGCGGCCAATTTCAACTGGGGCATCCATGCCTGGGCGATCTACGGCACCACAGCGCTTGCGATTGCCTATTTCAGCTATCGCCGCGGCACGCCAATGCTCGTCAGCGCTCCTGTCAGGAACCTGTTTCCGGGCGAACGCTGGGCAGATATTGTCGGCTGGTTTTCTGACTTCATGGCGATTGCCGCCATTGCCATCGGGGTGGCCGGATCGGTCGCCATGGGGGTCTTCCAGGTCGCGGACGGGATTTCCGTTCTTTTTGGAAGCGAGGCAGCCGGTCCGGTTCTGATCGGAGTGGTTTTCTTCGTCATGATCGCAGCCTATATCCCGCCGCTGCTGGTGGATCTCGGCAGCGGCATGGCCAGGCTGTCAAACATCGCCATGATGCTCGCGATCGCGCTTGTGGGCTATACGATCGTGCTCGGCCCTTCCGAGTATCTCATGAACTCGATCATCGGCGGCATCGGCACCTACATATCCGTGGTGATCCCGCGCGGATTGCAGACCTTCACCTTCTACGGCACCGAAGCCAACACGTGGTTCCACGACTGGACGCTGACCTACATGGTCTGGTGGATCGCCTGGGGACCTTTTGTCGGTGTGTTCGTCGCGCGCATCTCGAAAGGCCGCACCATCCGGGAGTTCGTGCTGGGCGTCCTGATCGGCCCGACGCTCTTCTCTACCATCTGGTTCGGCGCCTTCGGCGGCGTCGGTCTCTATGAGACCCTCAACGGGACCGGAGAGCTGCTGGCCATGACCCAGACCAACGTTGAACGCATGACGTTCGCCCTGTTCGACCGGCTACCTTTCGCGACGCTGACAACCCTCGTGACGGTGCTTGCGGCGTTCCTGTTCATCGTCACCAGCGTGGTCAGCGCCGCGTTCGTGCTCGGCACGTTTTCCACGGGCGGAGATCCGAATCCAAGCGTCAGGGTGCGGGTGATCTGGGGCGGTCTGCTTGGCGTTCTGGGGGCGGCGATGATCCTGTCCGGCTCGCTGCAGGCGGTCAAGAAACTGATTGCCCTGGGGGCCCTGCCCTTTGTCTTCATCACCGTTCTTCTCTTCGCCTGTCTCATCCGGGCGCTGTTGCAGGACGCGAACAGAAAGCCGGCCCATGCTGATCGGTGACGCCCTCGACACGCTGCTCAACCTCGGCACATTTGCCTTTATCGGCGCCATGATCTGGCTGGTGATGAGGAAAGACCCCAAAAGCGGCGATTAACCCCGCTTTTCAGCCAGTCGCACGAAAAAAGGCCGTCCCGAAGGACGGCCTCTCTGCGGTTGCAAGGTCTTTCTGAAGCGTCGCTCAGAGCTTGTCGGTGACAACCGTTGTGGTCGCGCCTTCCGGCTCCTTGGTGATGACCGGGTCGGAACCGCCGGCCAGCAGCGACTTCACCGTGCGCTCGTAGGCTTCCATGTCGAGCGTCCCGTCGGAACCGTCGACCAGCTTGTTGATCTCGCCGACCATGCGGATCTGGTGTTTCTCGGTCTGGGCACCGGTGGCGTCGTTTTCAAGCACGATCTCCGCAGCTTCTTCCGGGTTCTCGGCGGCATAGGCCCAACCCTTCATGGATGCCTTCACGAAACGCGCCAGCTTGTCGACCATAGCCGGGTCATCCAGGCTGGATTCCAGCACATAGAGCCCGTCTTCGAGAGTCGCGACACCCTGGTCCTCGTATTTGAAGACGATCAGGTCTTCTTCCGGGATGCCCGCATCAATCACCTGCCAGTATTCATTGTAGGTCATGGTGGAGATGCAGTCGGCCTGCTTCTGCAGCAGCGGGTCAACGTTGAAGCCCTGCTTGAGCACGGTCACGCCGCCGTCACTGCCGTCGGTCGGAATGTCGAGGTGGCTCATCCAGGACAGGAACGGATATTCGTTGCCGAAGAACCAGACGCCGAGGGTCCGGCCCTTGAAGTCTTCCGGAGACGTAATGCCGGAAGATTTCAGGCAGGTCAGCATCATGCCGGATTTCTTGAACGGCTGGGCGATGTTGACGAGCGGCACGCCCTTTTCGCGCGATGCCAGCGCCGACGGCATCCAGTCGATGATCACATCGGCCCCACCACCGGCGATCACCTGCGGAGGCGCGATATCCGGACCGCCCGGCTTGATGGTCACGTCGAGGCCTTCCTCATCGTAGAAGCCCTTGTCTTCGGCGACATAATAGCCGGCAAACTGACCTTGCGTGACCCATTTGAGCTGAAGAGTGAGTTCGTCCGCGGCCTGCGCCGCGCCCGATGTCAGGCCCGCTCCCAATACGGACGCGAGCGCCAGACTTTTCAATGCCTTCATTACCATTCCCCTACTTGTTATGGGCAGAACCTACCGGCTCGCCCTCTCTGGAACTTTAAACCATTTGACGGCCCGGTCTTGCGGCGCTTCCCATGCGCCATGCCGGCTTCCCGTACTTCGACCGCAACCCGAACATTCCGCGTTTTCTGAACGGCGGTGTGCCCCGGTCACTTTGAAATCGCCCGGGCATTTGCTTGCTTACGCCCATCGCTGACCAATTGGTCAAGAAAATCTAGGAAGCTGCCACCACACTGGTCAAGGTTATTTTTTAATCAGGCCGTTTATGTGGTGAATACAAATATCCTCACGCAGGCACATGCCGCGGGGCTGATCTTACATTTTCGCGGATTTTCTCAAGCAGATCCCTGCGATCCTGACTGCCGTCCGCTGCATAATTGAGGTTCCTGAACAGGGATGTCTGTTCGGTGAAGAACCGCCGGACCGCGTCCTTGCCGTCAAAGGCAAAGCCGGTCCCGGCGATCCGGTAGACCAGATCGAAAGTTTCCTGCTGGCGCGCCAGGGGCGCGGACACGTCCACATCGTCATAGGCGTCCTGCTGAAGATAGACCATGTCGAGAAACAGCGCCTTCTGCTGCAGGATGAAGTCCTCGGTCGAAACGCCTTCCTCGCCGGTCACCTGCATCATGCGGGTGATCTCGTCCCCCTTCTTGAGCAAGTCGATCATTTCCTCCACCCTGGGCACCCAGTTTGGACCGATGTTCTCGTCGTACCAGTCGGTGAGCTGGGTGTGGTAGCGAGACCAGGACAGCAACGGGTCCACCGCGGGATAGAAGCGTTTGTAGGCGCGCTCGGAAGAAAGGCCCAGGAATGTCTTGACCGTTCCGAGCGTCGACTGGGTGACCGGTTCCTCGAAGTTGCCGCCTGCGGGCGAGACCGTGCCGATCATGGTGAGACTGCCGGTTTCCCCGGTCGCGGTTCTCAGGACACCGGCGCGCTCATAGACACCCTTGATGGCCGAATCCAGATAGGCCGGGAAGGCTTCCTCTCCCGGGATTTCCTCGAGACGCCCGGAGGTTTCGCGCATTGCCTGCGCCCAGCGCGAGGTGCTGTCGGCGATCAGCAGAACATCATAGCCCATCTGACGATAGTATTCGCCCAGCGTGATGCCGGTATAGATCGACGCTTCGCGTGCGGCGACGGGCATGGAAGATGTGTTGCAGATGATTACCGTCCGGTCCATCAGCGTGCCGTGGCCCGAAGGATCCGGCTGCTGCGGGAACTCGGTGATGGTCTCGACGACCTCGCCGGCGCGCTCGCCGCAGGCGACGACGATGACGATATTGACCGCAGAGAAGCGCGATATCAGCGACTGGAGCACCGTCTTGCCGGCACCGAACGGTCCGGGGATACAGCCCATGCCGCCGCGCGCGATCGGAAAGAACGTATCGATCAGACGCAGGGTGGTGATCAGAGGTTCGTTCGGATAGAGCCGTTCGCATTGGCCTTCCCTGACCAGCCTTTCGGGAATGGCGCGGCGCACCGGCCAATGCTGGACCATGGTCAGGTCGCGGGTCTCGCCCCGCTCGTTGCGAAGTGTGGCGACAACCTCGTTGATCGTGAAGGCGCCTTCACGGACGCGCTCCACCGTCCAGTTTCCGGTGAGGGAAAACGGAACCATGATCTTGTGCTCGAAACGGCCTTCGGGAACCGTGCCGAGCGTATCGCCGGCCCTGACCGGGTCACGGGATTTGACCTTGGGTTCGAAGGCCCATTTGCGATTCTGATCGAGCGCGTTGGTCAGAACCCCGCGCGGCAGGAAGAAGCCGTATTCGGCGGCAATATCCGCAAGCGGGTTCTGCAGACCGTCGAACACCGTGCTGAGCAGACCCGGCCCGAGCGCCACGGAGAGCATTTCGCCGCTCTGGATCACCCGGTCGCCGACACGCACGCCAGCGGTGCTTTCAAAGACCTGTGCCTCTGCCGTGCTGCCGCGCACACGCAGCACTTCCGCCTTCAGATACTCACGTGGCTTGCCATCCCGTTCCGGACCATGGGGAATGATGTACACCACTTCATTCTTGATCAGCGGCGCATCGTCGAGCGGGGCCAGGGTCACAAGGTCGTCCTGCACGGCGACGATCCGGGCGGTCGGTTCGGGAAGCTGAGCGTGACTGGTCATGAAATGGTTCCCTGAAGGGCTGGAGAGACGTCCGCGAATAAACCCTGGCCGGGGGGAGGTTCGTCGGCGGCCATGCCATCCAGCTCGCTGGGGCCGCCGAGCGCGGCAGTCACCAGAAGCTGCAGCCGCTCGCGAGCCGCATCCTCGCTGTAACGCGACCAGCGCTCGACGATGACCCAGCGCAGCACATAGATCGCCACCGCCTCGAAATCGAATTCATGCAGCATGCCGTAGTGGTCGAGTTGACGGAAAATCTGGGTCAGGCTGAGGCGTTCCATGGCGATATGTTCGCCCGATTGCATCAGGCGGTGCGCTTCGGCGACCCAGGGCATGAAATTGCCGAGGCCTAGACCCGGATCGCTCCAGTGCTTCGCGATCCGGCCGCACCAGCGGCCGAAGCCCCAGTTTTCAATGTCACCCGCAGTGTCCTGATCCTCCCGTCGGCGGCGCAGCGCCGCAATCACGGTGCGTGTCTCCATGCGTGCGCCAACCAGATGCTGAAGGTCGGGGTAATCCTTCAGATCGACGATGACTTCCCTGGCCCGGCGGAGCACTTCGCTGTCCCGGTTGTAGCGGGCCACACCCGCCCAGGCGGTCACTTCCACCAGTTCCCGCAGCAGGCGCAAATGTTCGGGCTGAAGCATCGACAGCCGTTGCTTCAGACGGAATTCCGAAATCGGCACCTCCTTGCGGGTGAACATCTTGCCCAGATGCGGCAGGCTGGTGACCAGCATGATATATTGGTGCGACCGGGACATCCTTACCTCAGGACCCCTTCCATCACGGCGCGCAGACGTGGCTGAAGATGTCGTTTCAGGAGCGTGGCGATCGCCTCAGCGGTCAGATCGATGGAAACGTCCCTGTCGGTGAGCTTGACCTTTATGCCGTCGAGACCCGGTGCGGTGGAAAAGGTCACGCCTTCACGCAGAACCTCGCCGGCAAGCGCAATGACAAAATGCGTCAGCGTGCCGGGCTCCACCGCCTCAGGCGATTGTTTCAGCTCCTCGAACGAAACGACCTTTTCCGGCAGAACGATTTCCATCGGCTCGGTTTCGCTGACGGAGGCGTTCTCTTTGGCGTTGGCCGCCATGGCCAGAATGAGTTTCTGCAGGAAGGTTTCATCGGCGAGTGTCGTTGCCACCAGCCGGCCTGCCTCCTGCTGGATGCGCTCGCCGAGTTCATTGCGCAGGCTGAGAACCAGGTCCCGGGACGCGACTTTCAGGCCGTCCTCAGTTGCCGCCTTCTCTTTGGCAGCTTCTGCGCGCGCTTCCTCCAGCAGCCTGTCGGCTTTTTGCCGGGCCGAGGTAAGGATTTCCTCCGCTTTCGCCGTCGCCCTGGCGCGTATTTCCTCGCCCTCGGACTGTCCGGCTGACACGCCTTCGGCCTTGAGGCGCTCGATCAGCGCCTGGACGCCCGCGCCGGCGGCATTTTCAAGGTCATCCGCCGCGTCATGTTTGGACATTACCGCCTCCTATTGAGAACAACCCGAGTGCAGAACTTCGTGAACCCATCCCCTAAGCCGGGATCGACCCGGCCAGTACCAATGCGAACACCAGGGCGAAAACCGAGAAGCCTTCCAGCACCGCGGCGGGAGCCAGGGATATCCCGAAGATCTCCGGCTTGGCCTTGGAGGCGTTGATGGCGGAGGCCAGCACCTCTCCCTGGCGTATCCCGGTGAAAAACATCGTGACGCCGGAGAGAACACCGATCCCGAACAATGCCGCACCGTTCGCCGCATCGATGTCTGGCCGTTGCAGGGTGAACATGATCACGATGCCGTAGATCACCTGCGAGGACGGCATGAGGGACACGCCGACAAAGCGGCCGTAGCCGCCGTCGCTGTCCAGCATCGCGCCGATGGCGGCGCTGCCGGCAAGCGTGCACCCCCAGGAACTGCCGATCGCACCAAGCGCGACAGGTGCGTAAAGTCCGAACCAACCGAGAACTATGATGAATTCGTTCACAGGCGTGTCTCCTCTTTCCTGAAGGGACGGAAGGGGGTGCCTTCGTCTTTCAGACCCCAATTGAAAAATTCTATGACATTCAGCCGCAAGCCGTGCACACAGCCGGCGATCAGCCCGAGCCCGATATTGATCGCGTGGCCGACGGCCAGAACCAGCATGGCGATCAGTATCCCGACGCCGGGGACCGCATCGTTCAACTGACCCGACAGGGTATTGATCGTCTCTCCGAGCGAGGCTGCCGCCAGCCCCAGCGCAAAGAGACGCATGTAGCTGAGGACGTCGGAAAACATATTGATGAATCGGGCAAGAGATGTGAGCCCGTCGAAGATGCGGAGTGCACCGGCCTTCAGCGACGTGACCTTTCGGTCGCTGCCGAAGACCCCCACGATCAGGAGACCGGTAACAACCGCTCCCGGCCCGGCCATTTCCAGAGATGTGCCCTGGCCGAGGTAGGTGGCCAGTCCGCCGAGCGCCACGAGACACCAGCCGACGGGCTGGAGCCGGCCGCTCAGTGTTTTTTCATGCCATGCGCGCATGACGTTGGCCAGAACCACGTGCAGGACACCGATGCAGAGCGTGATTTTCATCATTGCGTCGACATTCCTGAGGGGCAGTATGTCGAGGTACGCAAGGAGGCTCCCCTCGGGTGGTTTCACGCCGAAATAGCTTCCCGTGGCCACCCCGAATACCGCCGTGGACACCGACAGCCAGATCGACATCGAGAACATTCGCCGGCCCAGGGCCGAGCCGGCGAAACGCTTGCGGAACAGGAAAAGCAAAACCAGCAGCAGGAGGCCATAGCCTGCATCCGTCATGATCATTCCGAAGAAGACGATGAACGAGACATAGACGACCGGGGAGGGATCCCAGTCGCGGTATCCGGGCGTCTGGTAGAATTCGACCAGATCCTCACCGGCGGCAACGGACGGGTCGTTTTCCAGAAGTGTCGGTGGTGTGTCCTCTTCCGAAACCTCCTCGATGAGCGCTGCGACGCCGAGTTGGCCGGCAAGGTCCTGCACCTGCGCGATGCGGTCGCGCCGTGCCCAGGCCTGAAGAACGAACACGCGCTCGGCATCGGCCGTCTCGAGTGCTGCACGCCGGCGCGCAGCGTGATCCCGCGCAGCGGCCAGGTTCCGTGCCAGGACATAGCGCCATTTCGTCAGGACCTGGCGCTCGAGCTGCAGTTCCTCGAGTTTGATTGCCGCTGCTTCGTGGCTGCGTCTCAGGGTCGACAGCGTTTCGGAACCGACATGCACCCGCGGCACCGGCATGGCGCTGACCGGGGGCTCGTCAGGCGCCAGAAGCACGATATAGGCGCGGTACCGGTCACGATGGACAATTTCCAGAACCTTGTCCGATGGATCGACCTTCTTGAGTTTTTCCAAAGGCACGACATAGAACCACAAACGATTGTGGCCGATCTGCGCAAGATCGGTGAAGCTGAATTCTCCCCAGGGTTCGACATCCCGGATACGTCTTTCGAGCCTGGAGACAAGATCCTCGCAGTCCTTCAGCGCCCTGCGGTTCTTCAGGGTCTGCTCGACAACGCCCTCGAGATCGAAACCCTCCGGGTCGGTGACCGTGCGGAGCTGGGAGGGACAGGCGACAAGCCACCGCAGCGCCTCAACCGCTTCCCGGCCGCCACCTGGCGGAATGGCCTCCAACTCCTTTTGCACCGAGGCAAGCGGGATAAGATGCAACGCGCCGAAGCGCTGAGTGGCATCCAGAACCGTGTCCTTGTCGTCCAGAACGCCGATCAGGCTCACCTTGACCAAGGGAACGATACTCATAGTTCGGCCATCCTGGCCCCGGCGGCACGGGCAGCCGTCTTGCGCTTGGAGATCTTCGCACGCACCACCGCGTCACGCTCCGCGTCCGCCAGGGCCATGCGGATTTTTCGGATGTTGCGGGCGGCCTGCGGAATGAGCACCTTCTCGAACAGGTTGACCCGCCGCGAAATCACGGCCTCCGCCTCCAGCAGAAGCTCCACCCGTTCCCTGGCGACCTCAAGCTCCAAGCTCAGCCGCGACAGGTCCTTCATGCCCGTTACATACGGGTCAACCCAGTGAGGGCGCGCCAGCAGGGAATAGGGTTTGATTTCAAGTTCGACGTCTTCAAGCGTCGGCAGGATGGTCCCGGAGAGGTTCTGTTTTCCCTTCACCAGCTTCCTGATGGTGACCAGGCCCTGGAGCGGCACAAGCCTGTTGGCGAGCATCGGCAGCGACGCGGCGATATCATCGAAGCTCCGCCGATAGTCCTCTTCCAGCCGCTTCACGGTATTCCTGGCCCGGGCACGCTCGGCGACGATCTGAAGACGCTTGAGCTCCAGTGACGGCAGGAAGCGGTTATATTCCGCCAGCTGCTCGCTTTCCCTGGCAAGGGACGACTTGTTGAGCGCCAGCCTTGCCATCAGGCAGCCTCCCCGTCCGCGGATTTCACCGGCGGCGCCTTGTTCGGAAGGTATTTGTCGATGAGCGCCTGCTTCATCAGAAGCTGGTCGGGTTCGAAACAGTCCGCCAGGGTCTGCCAGCACAGATCCAGCGCCTCTTCCAGCGGCTTCGACACCTCGATGTCCATGAAGCGTTTGCGGAACAGGGCACCGAATTTCAGCAGCTGGCGGTCATAGTCCGACAGTTCGAAAGCCATCGACTGTTTCTGTTCCGCATCCCGCGCCCCGGAATAGAACCGGATCATGGTGTTCATGATCTGATTGTGGTCCTCACGGGTCACCTTGCCGATCACATGCTGCTTCAGGCGCGAGAGCGAGCCGAAGGGATCGATGACACCGCTGTGCAGGTAGAACTGGCCCTCGGTGATGTAGCCGGTGTTGTCGGGCACGGGGTGAGTGACATCATTGCCGGGCATGGTCGTGACCGTCAGGATCGTCACCGAGCCCGCGCCCTTGAAGTCACAGGCTTTTTCATAGCGCCGCGCGAGCTGGGAATAGAGATCGCCCGGGTAGCCGCGGTTCGCCGGAACCCTCTCCATGGCGATGGAGACTTCCTTCAGCGCATCGGCGAAGGCTGTCATATCGGTCAGCAGAACCAGGACGCGTTTGCCTTCCTCAACCGCGAATTTCTCGGCAACCGCCAGCGCCATGTCTGGAACCTGCAATCGCTCCACCACCGGATCGGACGCCTGGTTGATGAACATCACCGTGCGGGGAAAGACACCGGCGTCCTCGAACTGTTTGCGGAAGAAGGCGTAGTCGTCGAAAATCAGGCCAAGGCCGCCGAAGACGACGATGTCGGCGTCGGCTTGAATTCCGATACGCGCCAGAAAGGGATTGTAGGGCTCGCCCGATACGGAAAAGATCGGGATCTTCTGGCTTTCCACCAGGCAGTTGAAGACGTCGATCATCGGCACATCCGTGCGGATCAGACGTGACGCCAGAACGCGTTTCATCGGGTTGGCGGAAGGCCCGCCCAGCGGGACGGAAGGATCGCTCGACAAGTCCGGCCCCCGATCGATGGGATGACCGGCACCGTCGAAAACCCGGCCGAGGATATTGCCCGAATAGGTGACCTTCGCGGGCTCGCCCAGAAAACGGACGGAGGCGTTGTTGGCCAGTCCCTTGGTGCCGGAATTCACCTGAAGCGACACCATTTCGCCGTCAATACTGATGACCTGGGCGAGCGAGGTTTCACCGATGCCCGGATCCACGAGCGCCAGATCCCCCAGACAAGGGTGCCCCTCCGATCCGGGCCTGGAGGACGAGACCGCAATCCGGATGATGTCGCCAACGATGTCGATAATTCGGCTATGGGAAACCAGCATCGTCGTCCCCTGCGAATGGTCCTGTGAAGTGCAAGGATAGCAGGTGTTTCGGCACCTCTTTCACCTCTTTGCGGCAATCGATCCTGGGCGGGTTCTTCAGCTTCCTGCAATCATGCTGACCCGGCAACCCGCCAATGCCGGTCAACCCGAAGAAGGTTAAGCGGGATGTCTTGACAGGCATATGACCTGTATCAATGACCGGAGCCTCCCGATCGGCGGCGTCCTGCCAAGGCGATTATCGCGTGGGGACCGCTCTTTTCCTCCCTTGCGGGCGAGCCCCCCGGTACGACGCGCCATACAGAGCCTCAAGAGCGAAATTCGACCTTCCCTTACGGAAATTACTCTTTTGTGAAAATACTGGAATCGGAAATCTGGCTGATTTTCTAAATCAAATTGTATAATTCACGCCCACCTCGATCCCGATAGTTCATTCCTCTTCGGCATTCGGCAGAATCGTGGCTGCAAATTTTCCGACACATGACAAAACTATTGAGAGAGTCTGCATTTTTACGAGAAAATTTGTCATATTTATTAATATAATACTTTATTCTGGAAGAAAACTTCTAGTTCTTCTTCATTCTGTTGGCACCTATTTGTGCTATTAACGCTCGCACCAAGCGTCACGATTACGTTCACTGGCAGGTGCAACCTATAATTTTGCTTCACATTGTTCTCGAAATGTTATTTTCTAGACTTAAAGATCGACTTTTATGGTAGTATTTCCGTCATGGTTCACCGGTTTAACATGTGATCGTGGATCAGTTCGGATCAGGAGAGACATGTTGACGGACCACGTGACACACCATCCACTCGACCTCACGGCTCCGCCAAACTCGTCCACACAAGCCGGGCCGTCGCAGGACGGCCGCGACACCGCAGGCAGGCCGCCCAAGGTCAAGGCTCCGGTGCGCAGCGATCCCGGCACCATCCTGCTTCACTGGACGCTTGTGATCGCCATCTTTGTCAGCCTTCTGACGGGGCTCAGACTGTCCTCCGACGCGGAAGGCGCATGGTTCTCCAAACTGTTCGAGCCGATTCTGCCCCAGGGCGAGATCTGGACCTGGCACTACGTCTCCGCCGTCTTCGTTCTCGGGCTGATTTTCGCCTATGCCGCTTATATGTCGCTGGCGCGTCTGAAAAGGCGGGTTTCCTCCAAGAAAATAGTCGTCCTGACCCTGCCCGCCAGCAACAAGCTGCGCATAGCAGCGGTCAACGTCATCGCCTACTGGATCCTGTTTGCAGCGGTCATCACGTTGTCGGTGACGGGTGTCCTGCTCTACATGGGCTACGGCGGCATCTGGGTGACCGTTCATTTTACCGCGGCCGTGGTGGTTCTGGCCTATATCGGCGCACATGTTGTCCTTCATTACTGCTACGGGGGTCTGGGACAGCTTCTGCGCTTGTTCCGTCCGCAGACGTTGCGCCGGTTTCCCGGCATGGCGCGGCATCCGCTTACAATCGCCGCCGCACTCGGGGCGGTCATCATCGCCGCTGCCGTTTTGCTGGATTTCGGCACAAGGTCCGACCTCGTCGTTGCTCAGGCGGATGAATTGCCGGCGCTTGACGGGAAGCTGGACGACGCGCTCTGGCAGTCTGCCGAACCTGTGTTCGTCAGAACCCAGCAAGGGTCGAATCTTGACGGCACGGGCGAATCCACCGTTGAAGTCCGCGCCGTTCAGGTAGGTGACAAGATCGCCTTCGGTTTTCGCTGGGAAGACCCCACCCGCTCCCTGAAACGGCATCCGCTCGTCAAGACCGCTGAGGGCTGGCGCATGCTGAACAACCGGGCGGATATCTCCGACGAGACTGCCTTCTATGAAGACAAGTTTTCCGTAGCCTTTTCGACCAATGACGTCTTTGGCGGCGGCGGTGCGACGCATATGGGTCCCAAACCGCTCGGCGACAAACCGGCAGCGTTGCATGGGCGCGGCCTGCATTACACCACCGACGGCAGCCTGGTCGATGTCTGGCAATGGAAGGCTTCGCGCGGCGGCATGCTGGGCAAGGTCGATGACATGTGGTTCGGCGCGCCCGTGGAGCCGAACGAGGCGCAATTGGCCGGCAAGGGCCGTTACAGCGCCGGCTACAGTTCCGACGACGGCAAGGCCTTCTACATCTACAACTATATAGGCGATCCGGAGACCCATTATCACGGCACCGTCGGTGTCCGCCGTCTTCCGATCGACTACGTGAAGACCGCAGCCCTGATGGGCAACATCGACCTGTCGGTGGAAGCCAGCGAAGACCAGGGAGCGCAATGGTGGATGTTCGAGGATGAAAGCGTTCCCTATTCCGAGGAAAAGGACGCCGAAATCCCCGTAGGCACCGTTCTTCCCGGCGTTCTGATCCAGGGCGAATACTCGGGAAATCGGGCTGACCTTGAGGGTGGTTCGCAGTGGCAGGACGGCTATTGGACGCTTGAAGTCATCCGCGATATGGATACCGGCAACGAAAAGGACCTGGCCATGAAGGACGGGCTGTTCATGTGGCTGTCGGTCTTCGATCACAACCAGACCCGCCACACACGCCACTCGCGCCCGGTGCGCCTGACCTTCGATTGAATCGGCACCTGAACGAACCGGACCGCCACGCTTCACACCACGGACACGCCAAACATGTCAAAAAGCACATGCACCGTTACGATCAACGGCAAGAAGATCAAGGCCAATGTCGGGGACACCCTGATCGATGCCGGCCTCGGGGGACGCCTCGTCATCCCGCATGATTGCTGCTCCGGTCAGTGCGAAACCTGCCGGGTTCGTGTGCTGGACGGCGAGATCGACGATCTGGGAACGCGGGAGAAGGACACCGTGCTCGGGTGCATTTCCGTCCTCACGGGCGATGCGGAGATTTCCTATGACCCCGTGCCGATCGTGAAAACGGCCAGGGGCATCGTGGATTCCATCCGCGAAGTCAAGAAAGACTACCTGGAGGTCCGCATCCGCGTGGCACGGCCGGTCACGTGGCTTGCCGGCCAGTACCTGCGGGCCACCTTCGCCGGCTATCCGCCCCGGGACTACAGCCCGACGACACCGCTCAACCTGGACGCGGAACAGGACATCATCGTCTTCCACATCAAGGTCTATCCCGACAGCGCCGTATCCTCGCAACTGGGAACCGGCATTGCAAAGGGCCATAGCGTCAAGCTTCACGGTCCGTTCGGCAACGCTTTCCTGCGCCGTCAGCCGGAACCGATCATTCTGACCTCGACCGGAACCGGGTTTGCTCCGATATGGTCGATTGCGGTTGCCGCAAGCATGGGTCAGCCCGGTCGGGACATCCGTATCATTGCCGGAGCTAGAACCAGAGACGGTCTTTACATGCGCGACGCGGTGCGCTGGCTGCGCAATCGCGGCATCGCGATTTCACTGACGGCGAGCGACGGCGACGATGAAACCGTGCTGTCGGCACGTCCGCAGGACCTCGTCGGCGACGTGACGCCGGACCACGTCATCTATTCCGCAGGCGCCCCCGCACATGTGGAAGCGATGCGCGAGCTCGCCAGAGAGTCCGGGGCAACCTTTTATGCCGACCCGTTTTATGTGGCTGAGGAAGATAGAGGCGTTCTGGCCCTTGCCGGCGCCCTGCTGCGCAAGGCGGCAACGCCGTTCACATCCGCTCCGGCGCGGTAAGATATCCGCTCAGGGTCGCCGGCCGGCGACTTGAAATTCAAGCCGGACGCTGGAGCTTTTCTCGTCATCAAATGAATGGCGGATACAAGCACAAACCGCTCTATTGGGCTGCGGTCGATATCGCCTGATCAATGGAGAAGATCAGTTCCTGGGCTTGCGCCACCGGCATGGGGTGCCCGAGGTAATAGCCCTGCGCTTCGGTGCAGCCGATATCCACCAGCATGTCCAGCAGTTCCTTGGTCTCGACGCCTTCGGCGGTGGTGGTCATGTTGAGGTTCTTGGCCAGATCGATGATCGCCTTCACGATGGATATGGAATCGTCCGAGTAGGCCATCGACCGCACGAAGGACTGATCGATCTTGATCTTGTTGAACGGGAAACGGCGCAGATAGCTGAGCGAAGAGTACCCGGTTCCAAAGTCATCCATCGACACCTTGACCCCCAGCGACTGGGCCTGATGCAGGGCGTTCAGAACGTCATCTGAGTCGGTAAGAAGAACACCTTCCGTCACTTCCAGTTCCAGACGATCCGCCCGCAATCCGGACGAGACGAGAGTTTCGATCAGCACCGGACCGAAAGCGTGGCCACGCAGCTGGCGCGGCGACAGGTTCACCGCCACACGCAGGTGCGGCGGCCAGTCCGCCGCGATCCGGCAGGCCTCCTGCAGCACCCATTCACCCAGAGGGTTGATCAGGCCGGTGTCCTCGGCAAGCGGAATGAATTCCGCGGGAGATACGAGCCCCCGGGTAGGGTGGTTCCAGCGAACAAGGGCCTCGAACCCTGAAATCGTGAAACTTCCGAGGCAGTATTGCGGCTGAAAATAAAGCTCAAGTTCGCCGTTTCCGACCGCGTTGCGAAGATCGGTGATCAGTTCACGCCGGTCCTTGACCGCAGTGCCCATGTCCGCCTCGAAGAAGCGGTAGGTGTTGCGTCCGTCTTCCTTGGCCCTGTAAAGCGCCAGATCGGCCTGTTTGAACAGCTCGTCCCCTGCCGTGCCGTCTCCCATGGCGAGCGAGATGCCGATACTCACACCGATGACGATTTCATGATCGGCAATCTGGAACGGCTGAGACAGTTCCCAGATGATTGTCTGGGCGAGTTCGTCGATCTCCTGCACGCTGCTAGGCAGACCGGTCAGGATCGCAAATTCGTCGCCGCCGAGCCGGACGACAATTTCCCTGTCGCTGACAAGCGCCTTCAGCCGGACAGCCACCTGCCGCAACAGTTCGTCGCCAATAGGATGTCCGAGGGCATCGTTTACGGTCTTGAACTCATCCAGGTCGAGGCACAGGATCGCAAATTCGCCTCCTTCAACCCGCTGACGTTTCAGGAGCGCCTGCTTCTGTTCGCGGAATTCCATTCTGTTCGGCAACTGGGTCAGGATGTCGTGGCGGGCAAGATAGGCCAGCCGGTCCCGGGCTTCCTGACGCTCTGTAATATCTTCCGAGATGGCCACCCAGCCGCCGTCGGACAGCGGCTGGCGCGTCGTCAGAACAATCCGGCCGGAGCGGATTCTCACCATCTCCGTACTTTGCGTTCCCTGGTTCTGCTTGCGCTCCGCAGATGAAGCGCCGTAAGCCGCGGCACGCGATTTCTCCGGCTCGATCGTTTCCAGGTTCTGGAGTGTGGAAAGTTCGGCCGCCGTCATGCCCGGCTTGATGCTATCCGGCTCCATTTCGAACAGTTCCAGATAGCGCTGGTTCGAGACGATCAGTTTGCCGGACGAGTCGAACATGCACAGGCCGTGCGACATGTTGCTGAGAGCGGCATCGAACAGGATGTTCTGTTCGCGCAGCCGGGCTTCCTGCGATTTCAGGATCAGGTTCTTCTCGCTCACCCTGAGACGCAGCGCGTCGCGTTCCTTGACGGATCGCTGCAGGGAAACGACAGAGCGTGCGATATCGCCGACTTCGTCACTGCGCTCGGTGCCAACCACCTTGCTTTCGAAATCACCGTCCGGGATCCCGGACAGAACGCGGGTAATGTTTGTCAGCGGGCGGGTGACCTGACGGGCGAGGAGAAAGGCGACACTGGCGAATGCAACGAGCGTCAGAAGCCCGAAGAGCAGAAGCCACTTGAGCAGTTTTGCTTCCTCTTCGATCCCGATCCTGGTGAGTTCGTTCTGGGTTTCCGTCAGAGCCTCGATCGGCATCATTGCGCAAATCGACAGCGGCAGCACCGGCACGCCGCATTTGATAACCCTTTCTCCGTTGAACGTCAGGTTCGGAGTTTCGGGCATGCTGACGAGATCGGATTCATTGCCGAGGAAATTCGCTTCCGAGATGATCCTCTCGTCGTAGATGATGGCCAGCTCGAAGGCATTGATCTTGGCAAGGTCCGCTAGCAGGGTTTCCTCCGGGCGCAGCCAACGCTGCGCCAGAAGCCCTCCGATCACGTAGCCGAAATCGTCAAAGACCGGCACGAAGATGATCTGCGAGACCGCGTTGATGTTATCGTCCGGAACGAACACCTTGGTGTCACTGATTGGCACTATTTTCGAGATGGTCCGTTTCTCTCCCGGGTAACTTACCTTCAGAGACTGGACCATGTCGGAATAGAAGCTGAAGCCCTCGATATTGGAACCCAGTGTCACGAGATCGGCGTTATAGGACGAGGCACCTATGACCCTCGCCTCATCGTCCAGGACAACAATTCCGTCGACATCCGCCAGCTTTGCGGCCGGACCGAGCAACTCGGACATGGCGACCACATTCCGGGACGCGATGGCCTTCGCAGTGTCGGCGCGCTCGGCAATCGAGTTCAACCGCCGGAACCTGTCCTGAAAAAGAAATTCCAGGCGCGTTCCGGCAAGCTCCACATCGGCGGACAGTTTCTCCTGCAGGCGCGACTGAGACAGTTGCAGCAGCTCGCTTTCCTGGCGGGCCATGCTGTCCTCAAGCTGATAGGCCACGAGCCCGATCAATCCGGCAAACGCGCATAGCGCCGTAAAAACAGCGCCGTAAGTGTAGTGCCAAAGAATGGACGAGTGACGTATCATATTCACACTTGAAGCTATTTCAGAACCGGTACACCGCCGAAGTCGCGAATCTGGCTGCGCGCGCGATCGGACTGGGCGTAGTCGATGAATGCCTCCATCTGGGCATCCATGGTGCCGTCCTTGTAGATCAGGGCCAGCGTGACGGCGCTTGGATAGCTGTCTTCCGTGGGATGACTTTCATCTATCTCAAGCACATTGAGCCCGTCCTCGAGGGGAAGGGAGTAAGGGCCGAAGGCAATAGCTCCTTCAACCTCGCGGGCGCTTGCAATCGCCTCCTGCGTGGTCAGCGCCGTCTTGGACCGCGGTGAAAATTCCAGGTCCGTCCAGCCGGGCATGGAGCCGCGCAGAACCTGCAACGTGCTGTCGGCGTCCTCCCGCCGGACGAGCCTGACCCGCAGGTCCGCGCCGCCCACTTCCGACCAGTTCGTAATTTCACCAGTATATATTTTTACCAGTTCTTCACTTGTCAGGCCTTTAATCCCGGTAGAAGGATGGGTGAAAATCGCACTCGGAATTCTGGCGATCGGCAGGTAGATCAAACCATACTGGACTTCGCTGTCCTTCAAGGGCCTGGCAACCCGGCCGAGCCGCTCCGAACCGGAGCTGACCGCTGCAATTCCACCTCCGGAGCCGATGCTCGGGGGGATCGACAACTCAATAGCGGGGTGAGCAGCTGAAAAGCCTTTGCCAATCTCGCGGAGCATTTCAAGGCCGTCACCGGTTCCGACGACATTGAGGTCGGAATCCGCAATTGCAGCCGGGGTCAGCTGTAGAAACGCTCCTAGCGAGAACACCAAGGCGAAGGTCAAAACTCTCATCTTTACCACCTAATCTTGTGCGCGCTTGCTAATCTAGCTTATTCAAGTTAATATTTTCCTAAATATACAATAAAAATTAGAGTAAAAGTGAATTTTGCGCGGTAATTCGAAATACAACTTAATTATTCTTCTGGTTGTATATTTGTTTCTATGAGAAATTATTTGCCTTCAGGTGATAATATTTCACTTATAGCCACGCACTGTAATAGTTTAAAATTTAACTATCTCTTTGACGCCTTTATTACCTGACCAAATAATCCTGCGCTGATTTCAAAGTGGCCAAGATGTCGGTGCGCGACATCTTCGTGCAGGGAGTCGGCCGACCACAAACAAAGGCAAAGCCCTGCGCTGTTGCAGGGTCTGGCAGATGCTTTCCATTGCAAATATATGATTTTACTAGCTTATATGGCTGGTCGACATGTTCATCGGAAACAGGATTGTCCGCAATCGAACCTGTAACCGGTGATCCTCCGGCAGCGCCTTAACGGCCGAGGGCCGCAGCGCTTGCGCGAACGACCAGTTCCACATCGAGCATGACCGGCGACCTGCGCAGCCCTGCAACAGCGCCTGCCGGATCCATGCCTTCCAGCAGCAGTGCGGCCGCCTGAACGCCCAGTGCGCGGCGGTCCTGGCGGATGGTTGTCAGCCCCGGCACGTAATATTCGGAGAGCTCGATATCGTCGAAGCCGATGACGGAAATATCCTCCGGCACCCTTATCCCGTTCGCGGCCAGCGTGGAAATCAGACCGAAGGCCACCTGGTCCGAAGCGCAAAAGACAGCAGTCGGCCTTTCGTCCATCGCCAGGATCTTTTCTACCGCATCGCGCCCGGACTTCAGGGAAAAGTCTCCACGGATGATCCACTCCTCCCGGAATGGCAGGTCCAGACGTTCCCGCTCCGCAAGCATGCCTTCGCGCCTGGTGTGGGTTAGGACATTGTCCTCGGGTCCGGTGACATGGGCAATCTTCCGGTGCCCGAGTTCATACAGATGGCGAACGGCCAGCCGGGCGCCGCGATTGTTGTCGCTTCGGACCGACGGAAGGTCTGATCCATGCACCCACTCACAGGCGAAGACGATCTGCCCGGAGACGCCGTTTTCTTCAAACTGCTGCAACTCGTGGCTCGACACCGATCCATCCAGGCAGATCATGCCGTCGATCTGCGAGTCCAGAAAGTAGTCGACCAGCAGTTTTCCGGTGCTGGTGTGGTCATTGGTATCGACGACCAGGACGGAATAGTCTCTCTCACCGATCGCTTCGCTTATTCCCGCCAGGATCTGGGAGAAAAACGGATTGCCCAGGTTGGGGACCAGCACCAGCACCGCACCGGCCTGCCGTGTCCGCAGGTTTCGCGCCGCCCGGTTGACACGGTATCCGGTTGAGCGGATTGCCGCGAACACGCTTTCGCGCGTCGCCTCCGTCAGGAGTTCCGGGTTGCTGAGGGCGCGGCTGACTGTTGCCGTCGAAACCCCTGCCTGTCGAGCAACATCCTGAATTGTGGCACTTTTTTGAACCAAACCCGTCTCCGGTGCGTTTCGTTTTTTTCTTCGCTCACAATTTCGGGTTGACATGAGCCCGTTTCCTGAGAATTATGAATGTAATCGATTACATAAAGAGAAACAACCAGATGTAATCGATTTAAAATGCGGTGGAGGCCGTATTGTTAAGTGCAATCGAACAGACCTGTTCGGTGGGAGGATGATATGAAAGCATTACGCGCAATTTTTGCCGCGACCACTGCTCTATGCGCAGCAACCGCAGCGAACGCAACAGATCTTGAAGTCACGCATTGGTGGACATCCGGCGGCGAAGCCGCGGCGGTCGCCGAATTTGCAAAAGCCTTTAACGCGACCGGCAACAACTGGGTCGATGGCGCCATCGCCGGCGGTGGCGGAACGGCACGTCCCGTAATGGTCAGCCGCATCATCGGCGGCGATCCGATGGGCGCCACACAGTTCAACCACGGCCGCCAGACAGAAGAGCTGATCGAAGCCGGCCTGATGCGCGACCTGACGGACATCGCCGAAGCCGAAGGCTGGAAAGACATCATCAATCCGCCGTCACTGCTGGACAGCTGCACCGTGGACGGCCGCATCTACTGCGTGCCCGTGAACATCCACTCCTGGCAATGGCTATGGCTGTCGAACGCAGCTTTCGAAAAAGCCGGTATTCCGGTCCCGAACAACTGGGACGAATTTGTCGCTGCGGCGCCGAAGCTCGAGGAAGCCGGTGTCGTTCCGCTCGCCCTCGGTCAGCAGCCCTGGCAGAATTCAGGTCTGTTCAACGTTCTCATCGCAACGCTTGCAGGTCCTGAAACACTCATCCAGGTCTACGGCGAAAAAGACGTCGAAGTCGCCGCGGGCCCGAAAATTGAACGGGTCTTCAAGGCTGCGGAGGATGCCCGGCGCATGCGCAAGGGATCCAACGTTCAGGACTGGAACCAGGCGACAAACCTGGTCATCACGGGTCAGGCCGGGGGACAGATCATGGGCGACTGGGCCCAGGGCGAATTCCAGGTCGCGGGCCAGGTTGCCGGTGAGGATTACACCTGTCTGCCGGGCCTTGGTGTGAACGAGGTGATCTCGACGGGCGGCGACGCGTTCTATTTCCCGGTCGTTGACGACCCGGAAGTCCAGAAAGCGCAGGATCAACTCGCTTCGCTGATGGTTTCGCCGGCCGTGCAGGTCGCCTTCAATCTCAAGAAGGGCTCGCTGCCGGTTCGCGGCGACGTCGATCTGGCAACCGCAAACGACTGTATGAAGAAGGGTCTGAAGATCCTCGCATCGGGCAACACGCTTCCGGACGTGAACCAGCTCAACACCGAGGATACCAACACACAGCTCAACGATCTGTTCGTCGAATTCTTCAACGACGAAAGCATCACGGCCGAAGACGCTCAGGCGCGGTTCGTCGACATCGTTGCGCAAGGGGACTGATCCCTAACTTTCTTCCGACAATGAGCGCCGTGGAGCCCGTCAGGGCTCCACGGCTCCGTCCACGCTATTGCCAAGGACGTAGCAGACAGTGGCCAACGACAAACCTTTTCAGCCTTTCCGGAATCTGAACGCGAAGATCGCATCGATCCCGATGATCCTGACGGCGCTGGTGATTTTCGTCGGCTGCACCCTCTGGACGATCTTCTATTCATTCACCAAGTCGAAGCTTCTGCCCAAGCTGGATTTCGTCGGCTTCGATCAGTACGAGCGCCTGTGGGGGACCCGCCGCTGGCTGGTCTCGATCGAGAACCTGCTGATCTATGGAAGCCTTTCGCTGATCTTTTCCCTTCTCATCGGCTTTCTGCTGGCAGCGCTTCTCGACCAGAAGATCCGTTTCGAGGACACCTTCCGGACAATCCTGCTTTACCCATTCGCCCTTTCATTCATCGTCACCGGTCTGGTCTGGCAGTGGATTCTCAATCCGGATTTCGGCGTTCAGCACGCGGTGCGCAGCCTTGGCTGGGAGAGTTTCAACTTCGACCCTCTCTACAATGCCAACATCGTTATCTACGGTGTCCTGATCGCCGGCTTGTGGCAGGGAACCGGACTGGTGATGTGCCTAATGCTGGCGGGCTTGCGCGGCATTGACGAAGACATCTGGAAAGCCGCCCGCGTCGACGGCATTCCCATGTGGAAGACCTATCTGTTCATCGTCATTCCGATGATGCGGCCCGTGTTCATCACCACCATCGTCATCATCACTTCCGGCATCGTTCGGGTCTATGACCTGATCGTCGCGCAGACCGGCGGCGGGCCGGGCATCGCATCGGAAGTGCCGGCGAAATACGTCTACGACTACATGTTCCAGTCGCAGAACCTCGGCCAGGGCTTCGCCGCCTCGAGCATCATGCTTCTCACAGTGGCGATCATCGTCATCCCCTGGGCCTATCTGGAATTCGGAGGCAAACGCCGTGGCTGACTCACAGGTTCTGACAGATACCGCCGCAGTTACCGGGCCGTTCGGACGACGTCCGAAGCCCATTTTCTCGCGACGCAACATCATGCTCTACGGCACGTTGATCGTCATCGCGGTCTACTATCTGCTGCCGCTCTACGTGATGGTTGTGACATCGCTCAAGGGCATGCCGGAAATCCGGTTAGGCAATATCTTCGCCCCGCCGGTTGAAATCACCTTCGAGCCGTGGGTGAAGGCCTGGTCGGAAGCCTGCACCGGTCTCAACTGCGACGGTCTGAGCCGCGGCTTCTGGAATTCCGTCCGGATCACCGTGCCGTCAGTGATCATCTCCATCGCGATTGCTTCCGTGAACGGCTATGCGCTGGCCAACTGGCGTTTCCGCGGTTCCGAGGTGTTCTTCACCATCCTGATCTTCGGCAGTTTCATTCCGTATCAGGTGATGATCTATCCCATCGTGATCGTGCTGCGGGAGATCGGTGTCTACGGCTCGCTCACCGGGCTTGTGATCGTCCATACGATCTTCGGCATGCCGATCCTGACACTCTTGTTCCGGAACTATTTC
This sequence comes from uncultured Roseibium sp., assembly GCF_947496995.1. Classification (GTDB taxonomy): domain Bacteria; phylum Pseudomonadota; class Alphaproteobacteria; order Rhizobiales; family Stappiaceae; genus Roseibium. Next base: position 188,392 of record NZ_CANMFD010000001.1, on the reverse strand, counting down.
GTCTCCGTTCCGGAGGAACTGTTCAAGGCCGCCCGGGTCGACGGCGCAGGCTTCTGGGGCATCTACTTCCAGATCATGCTGCCGATGTCGCTGCCGATCTTCGTCGTCGCGATCATCCTGCAGATCACCGGCATCTGGAACGACTTCCTGTTCGGCGTCGTCTACACCAAGCCCGACACCTACCCGATGACCGTGCAGCTGAACAACATCGTCAACTCGGTTCAGGGCGTGAAGGAATACAACGTCAACATGGCAGCAACCATCATAACCGGCCTGGTGCCGCTTACCGTCTACTTCCTTTCCGGAAAGCTGTTTGTACGCGGCATCGCCGCCGGTGCTGTGAAAGGCTGAATAACCCATGGAACCAAGTATCTCCATCAAGAACCTTGCCCTGAGTTTCGGCAACCTGAAGGTCCTGAAAGACCTGAACCTGGAAGTCGGGCAAGGCGAATTTCTCGTGCTCCTAGGATCTTCCGGCTGCGGCAAATCCACTTTGCTCAATTGCATTGCCGGCCTGCTGGACATCACCGACGGGCAGATCTTCATCGGCGGCCGAAACGTCACCTGGGAAGAGCCGTCACAACGCGGCATCGGCATGGTGTTTCAAAGCTATGCGCTCTATCCGCAGATGACGGTTGCCGGCAATCTCAGTTTCGGGCTGAAAAACGCGGGCCTGCCGAAGGCCGAAATCGAGGACCGCGTCAACAGGGCGGCCAAGATCCTGCAGATCGAGCCGCTTCTGAAACGCAAGCCGGCGGCCCTGTCGGGTGGCCAAAGGCAGCGCGCGGCGATCGGTCGGGCCCTTGTCCGGGATGTGAACGTATTCCTGTTCGACGAACCGCTGTCGAATCTGGATGCCAAGCTGCGCGCGGACCTGAGGGTCGAGATCAAGCAGCTTCACCAGCAACTTCAGAATACCATGATCTACGTCACCCATGACCAGATCGAGGCCATGACGCTTGCCGACCGGATCGCGATCATGCGTGGTGGGCAGATCCTGCAGCTCGACACACCTCACGAAATCTACAACAAACCGACCAGCAAATATGTGGCCGATTTCATCGGCTCGCCGACTATGAACTTCTTTGACGGTGCGATCGAAGGCGGCGACCAGCTGCGCTTCACCACGGGCGACCTGTCCTTCACCCTTGAAGGATACGAATTTGATGCCGGTACCCCGGCGCCAGGCACGGCCTGGTTCGGTATCCGGCCGGAACATATGCTCAGCGGAGCCGATGCCGAGAATGCGCCCATCCGCATGAACGGACAGGTCAATCTCGTGGAGCCGCTCGGTTCGGATACCCTTGCCCGTGTGACCGCGGAGGGCCATGCGCTGTGGATCCGCCTCGACGGTCAGGCCGCCATCGCCTCCGGCGACAGCATAGCGATCGGGTTCGACCCTGCACGCGCCAACCTTTTCGACAAAACCACGGAAAACCGGCTTTAAACCGCGATTTCCGGCACATTCAGGACAAGTATGATGGATATCTCCTTCCAGCTCTATTCCGCGCGTGAATTTACCCCGTGGGAACCGGTTCTCGAACGACTCGCGCAGCTCGGCTATACGCAGGTCGAGGGTTTCGGCGGTAATTACGAGGACGCGGCGGGCTTCAAAAAGCTTCTCGACGCCAATGGTCTGACCATGCCGTCCGGACATTTCTTTCCGATGGAACAGTTTGAGACCGACTTCAACAAGGTCATCGACACCGCCGAGACTCTCGGTATGCGCCGCCTGTTCGTGCCGGCCGTACCGCCCGAACAACGCGTGTCGGACGCGGTCATGTGGCAATCGATCGGCGAACGCCTGGAAGCCATCGGCGCCAAGGTGCGCGATGCCGGATTGCGGTTCGGCTGGCACAATCACAACTTCGAATTCGCCGCCTGCGCGGACGGCCGGTTGCCCATGGACATTCTGCTCACCGCGGCGCCGACCATCGAGTGGGAAGCCGACATCGCCTGGATCGCCCGCGGCGGGCAGGATCCGCTCGAATGGATCGACCGCCATGCGGACCGCATCACCACCGCCCATGTGAAGGACATCGCCCCGGAAGGCGAGTGCCTTGACGAGGACGGCTGGGCGGATGTGGGACACGGCACGCTCGACTGGAAAGCCATCATGGCAGCCCTGCGCAGCGCCGGCGTCAACCTGTTCGTGATGGAGCACGACAAGCCGTCCGACTTCGACCGTTTCGCAAGCCGTTCCATCGACGCCTTTCGCACCTATTGAGGACAGACCATGAGCAAGACACTTGGGATCGGCATCCTCGGATGCGGCAATATTTCCGCTGCCTACATGCGCCTTTCGCCCCTTTTCCGGGGGATCGAGGTACGCGCCTGCGCGGACATCAACGAAGCGGCGGCGAAAGCCCGCGCCGAAGAGTTCGGCCTGCGGTCCGAAACGGTTGAGGGCCTGCTGGCCGCCGACGACATCGACATCATCGTCAACCTGACCGTTCCGGCTGCCCATTTCGACGTATCGAAACAGGTGCTGGAAGCCGGCAAGCACGTCTATTCCGAAAAACCCTTCGTGCTGAGTGTCGAACAGGGCCAGGCTCTTGCAGCCATCGCCGAGGCCAAGGGTCTTCGGGTCGGCTCCGCGCCGGACACATTCCTGGGCGGGTCGCATCAGCTCGCCCGGCATCTGATCGATAGCGGCGCCATCGGCAAGGTGACGTCCGGGACCTGTTTCGTGCAGAGCCCTGGCATGGAAAGCTGGCATCCGAACCCGGACTTCTTCTTTCAGGCCGGCGGCGGTCCGATCCTCGATCTCGGGCCTTATTACGTCTCCAACCTGGTGCAGCTTCTCGGACCGGTGAAACGGGTAACCGCCATGAGTTCCTCCGGATCGGAGGAGCGGACCATCACCTCCCAGCCGCGCTTCGGCGAAAAGATCAAGGTGGAGACACCGACCACCATCCACGCGGTGATGGAATTCCATTCAGGCGCACAGGTCACCTATTGCGCTTCCTGGGATGTCTGGCAGCATGGCCACTCCAACATGGAGCTTTACGGGCGGGACGGCACACTGCATGTTCCCGATCCGAATTTCTTCGGCGGCGAAGTCCGCATGACAGAGAAGGGCAGCTTCGTTAATATTACCGAAGCCTGGAAACATCCGTTCTCGAAGAGCAACGACCGAACCCATGCAAATTACCGGACGGCCGGACTTGCGGACATGGCGCTCGCCATCCTGGAAGGCCGTCCGCACCGCTGCTCGCTGGAATTTGCCCTGCATGTGGTCGACGTCATGACGTCGATCCTCGCCTCGGGCGAAAGCGGGCGGTTCATCGACATCAACACGACCTGCGGCCGGCCGGATGCTCTCGATCCGCAGGCTGCACAGGGCCTTCTGGCCTGAACTGGAGCACTTCATGACCTGGACAGCCGCGCAAACACGCTACGACAAGATGGAATACCGCCGGTGCGGAAATTCGGGCCTGAAACTGCCCGCGATCTCGCTCGGCCTGTGGCACAATTTCGGCGATGACACGCCGCATGAGCGCAAGCGCGAGATCGCCCGCACCGCGTTCGATCTCGGTATCACGCATTTCGATCTGGCCAACAATTACGGCCCCAGACCGGGCGCCGCGGAACAGGCTTTCGGCGAGTTGCTGAGGACGGATTTCGCGCCTTACCGCGACGAGATGATCATCTCGTCCAAGGCAGGTTACGGCATGTGGCCCGGGCCCTACGGGGAATGGGGCAGCCGCAAGTATCTGATCGCCTCCTGCGACCAGTCGCTGAAGCGGATGGGGCTCGACTATGTCGATATCTTCTATTCCCACCGCTACGACCCGGACACGCCGCTGGAAGAAACCATGGGGGCGCTCGACCATATCGTGCGCTCCGGGCGGGCGCTTTATGTCGGCATCTCGTCCTACAACTCGAAGCGCACCCGCGAAGCGGTCGCCATCCTGAAGGAGCTGGGCACCCCGTGCCTGATCCATCAGCCGAGCTACTCGATGATCAACCGCTGGGTGGAAGAAGACGGCCTGCTCGATACGCTGGACGACCTTGGTATCGGCTCCATCGCCTTCACGCCGCTCGCCCAGGGCATGCTGACGAACAAGTATCTGAAAGGCATTCCGGAAGGCAGCCGGGCGTCCCAGGGCAAGTCCCTGCAGACCGGCTTCCTGAGCGAGGACAACCTGGCAACCATCCGGGCGCTGAACGACATCGCCGCGAAGCGCGGCCAGACACTGGCCCAGATGGCGCTTGCCTGGGTTCTGCGCCACGGCCGGGTCACGACGGCGCTGATCGGCGCCAGCCGGGCGGAGCAGGTCAGGGATTGCGTCGCCTGTATCGAAAATCTGGACTTCACCGACGCCGAACTTCAGGAGATCGAGGCAAAGACCCGCGAAGCGGATGTCAACCTGTGGGCCGCATCCTCAGAGCGCAAGGGGCCCCAGCGTAAATGATCCGCAACCCCATCCTGCCGGGCTTCAACCCGGATCCTTCCATCTGTCGGGCGGGCGATGAGTATTTCATCGCCACCTCGACCTTTGAATGGTATCCGGGGGTCCAGATCCACCGCTCGAAAGATCTGGTGAACTGGGATCTGGCCTGCCGTCCGCTCGACCGCGCGAGCCAGCTCGACATGCGCGGCAATCCGGACAGCGGAGGCATCTGGGCGCCCTGCCTCAGCCATGCGGATGGACGGTTCTGGCTGGTCTATACGGACGTGAAGCGGCTGGACGGGAATTTCAAGGACGCGCACAACTACATCGTGACCGCGCCCTCCATCGAGGGCCCGTGGAGCGATCCGGTCCATGTTTCGTCACACGGGTTCGATCCCTCGCTCTTCCACGACGACGACGGGCGCAAATGGTTCCTGGTGCTCCAGTGGAACCATATTTCCAACTCCATAGGCGGCCATCCGCGCCATCCGGCCTTCGATGGTATCCTGTTGCAGGAATGGTCGGAAACCGGCGGGCTTGTCGGCACGCCGAAAAAGATCTTTTCCGGCAGCGCCCACGGGCTGACCGAAGGCCCGCATCTTCACAAGCGCGACGGCTGGTACTATCTGACCGTCGCCGAAGGCGGCACCGGATACGGCCATGCTGTCACCATGGCCCGGTCGCGATCGATCGACGGGCCGTACGAGCTTCATCCCGACACCTTCCTGATCACCGCGAAGGATGCTCCGGACTGTGCTCTGCAGCGGGCCGGCCATGGCCAGATCGTGGAAACGCCGGACGGTCAGGTCTATCACACCCATCTGTGTTCCCGCCCCCTGCCGGGCCGGTTCTCGCCGCTCGGACGGGAGACGGCGATCCAGAAATGCGAATGGCGCGACGACGGCTGGCTGTATCTGTACGAGGGCGGCCCCCTGCCGCAGCTTGACGTTCCCGGTCCGGGAGATGCCGTCCCGCGGCCGCCGCAACGGATCGACCGGGAATTCAGCGGCAAAAAATTGCCGGAGGAATTCCAGTGGCTGCGGACGCCCTATCCCGAGCGGCTGTTCACCCTGACGGGATCGGCGCTGCGCCTGACCGGGCGGGAAAGCGTCGGAAGCTGGTACGAGCAATCGCTCGTCGCCCGGCGCCAGGAGCATCTTTCCTACCGTGTGGAGACGACGCTGACCGCCTTCGACCCGACCACCTACCAGCAGGCTGCGGGCCTGACGACCTACTACAACCGGCACAAGTTCCATTTCCTTGCCGTGAGCTGGAATGAACGCCTCGGCCGCTGTCTGACGCTGCTCTCCTGTCCGGGAAACTGGCCGGACGGACGGCTCAGCTTCCCGGCCGATCCGGTGGCGATTGCCGACGGCCCGGTCGAGCTTGCCGTCGATGTCGACAAGGCGCGCCAGCAGTTTTTCTGGAAGCAGGGCGGCGACTGGCAACCCTTCGGACCGGAACTCGATGCGAGCGTGATTTCCGACGAAGGCGGGCGCGGCGAACACGGATCGTTCACGGGCGCCTTTGTCGGCATGCTCGCCTTCGACACGACCGGCCTCGGCAAGACCGCCGACTTCAGCCGTTTCTCATATGCACCAGAGGGAACGTGACACGCGCGGTCGCTTCAACAAGATAAAAGGGAGGCATTCATGGCTGGAATGATCAAGGGACCTGCAATTTTCCTCGCCCAGTTCGCCGGAGACGAGGCACCGTTCAACACGCTGCCAGCGATTGCGAAATGGGCGGCGGATCTCGGATACAAGGGTATCCAGATCCCCACCTTCGACAGCCGCCTGTTCGATCTCGACAAGGCAGCCGAAAGCCGGACCTACTGCGACGAGATCAAGGGCGTTTGCGCCGATGCCGGCGTCGAGATCACCGAGCTCTCCACCCATTTGCAGGGCCAGCTCGTTGCGGTTCATCCGGCCTACGATCTATCCTTCGATGCCTTTGCCCCGGCGCAGGTTCACGGCAATCCGAAAGCCCGCCAGGAGTGGGCCGTCGACCAGATGAAGAAGGCGGCTGTCGCCAGCCGTACCCTCGGCCTCGACGCCTCCGTCAGCTTCACCGGATCGCTGGCTTTCCCCTATCTTTATCCCTGGCCGCAACGGCCGGACGGGCTCATCGACGAAGCCTTCTCGGAGCTGGCGAAACGCTGGAAGCCGATCCTCGATGTCTATGACGAACACGGTGTCGACGTCGGCTACGAGATCCATCCCGGCGAGGACGTGTTCGACGGGGCCACCTTCGAGATGTTCCTCGAGGCGCTCGGCGGACACAGCCGCTGCCAGATCAACTACGATCCCTCGCATTTTCTGCTGCAGCAGATGGATTATCTCGCCTTCATCGACATCTATCACGAGCGCATCTGCGCCTATCACGTGAAGGATGCGGAATTCAATCCGGACGGCCGCCAGGGCGTCTATTCAGGCTACCAGAGCTGGATCAACCGCGCCGGCCGGTTCCGCTCCCTCGGCGACGGTCACGTGGACTTCTCCGGCATCTTCTCCAAGCTGGCGCAACACGGCTATGACAGCTGGGCCGTGCTGGAATGGGAGTGCTGCCTGAAATCCCCCCAACAGGGCGCCGCGGAAGGCGCGCCGTTCATCGCCAACCACATCATCGAAGTCACCGACAAGGCCTTCGACGACTTCGCCGGCGGCGGCATCGACAAGGAGCAGATCCACAAGATGCTCGGGCTCTGACGCAGCCACCGGCCCTCTCGGGCCAGGGGCGTCTACGACTTCAGCCCGAGTTCGTCGATCACAGCCTGCACTGCGAGGCGGAATACCTGTTCGCCCGCGCCGGGCTGGCTGTCCGGCCGGGCCATCAGGCCGACCGGACCCTTGGTGATGCCGGTATCGAAGGGCAGACGGACAAGATGGCCGTCCGCCGTCTCGTTGAGAACCACACCGGAGGAAATCACCCAGACCGCATCCGTCCTGCGGGTATAGACACGGCCGAACGCGCCGGAAACGGTCTCGATCTTGTTGGGGATTTCGCCGACGCCGCTGGCAATCATCAGGCGCTCGACCAGCGGGCGGATCGCAGATCCCTCCGGCGGGTAGATCACGGGCCAGTCGACGATCCGCTTGATATCGGGTGCCTTGAGCAGCGGATGACCGGACCGGACCACCAGATCGACCCGTTCGGAATAAAGCTGGGTGAAGGACATTCCCTCCATCGCCGCCGGCTGCCCCAACCGGCCGATGACCACATCCAGCTCTCCCAGTTTCAGCCGCTCGATCAGATATCCATGCGGACCGTCCATGATCTGCAGCATGACATTGGGCGCCATCTCCGAAAATTCGCGTACGACCGAAGGCATGAAACTGGCCGCGACACTCGGCAGGGCGCCCACCTTGAGCGTCGGGCGGGCATGTTCGCCTTCCTTTTCGACACCGTCCAGCCCCTGCTGCAGGCTCGCCAGGGAAATCTGTGCGAAATGCAGGAAGACCTTTCCCTGCTTGGTCAGCGCAATGCCCGCCCTGTTGCGCGTCATCAAGGTGGCCCCGATGATCTCCTCGAGCTCCTTGAGGGTTTTCGAAATGGCCGGCTGTGTCAGGTTGAGCTTGTCCGCCGCCAGCTTCAGACTGCGCTCGCGTGCGATCTCAACGAAACACTGGATGTGGCGGAACTTGATGCGACGGTCGATCACGGTGGGTATTAGTTTCCTGTTTTAGAAACAAAATGGCTTCATTTCTCATTTTACTTCTCTTTTTCGGACATTCAATATGGTGAGAATACAGGGAGAAACACATGCGGACACAGGTCGTCATCGTGGGTGGAGGGCCATCCGGACTGTTGCTGGGACAGCTGCTGCACCTCAAGGGCATCGACACCGTCGTTCTGGAGCGCAAGACACGCGACTATGTGCTGCGCCGCATCCGGGCGGGTATCCTGGAAACAGGCCTGGTCAACATGATGCGCGAGGCGGGCGTTGCCGACAGGATGGAGAAGGAATGCTTCGTCCACCACGGCACCTGCATTTCCTACGAGAACGAACTGTTCGACGTCAATTTCAAGAAACTGATCGGACAGAATGTCATCGTCTACGGGCAGACGGAAGTCACCCACGATCTCTATGACGCTCGGGAAGCCGCCAACGGCAAGACGATTTTCGAGGTCGAGGGTGTCGAGATCCGCGATGTGGACAGCGATGCGCCCTATGTGACCTTCAGGGCGGACGGGCAGGACCAGCGGATCGATTGCGACTTCGTGGCCGGCTGCGACGGCTTCCACGGTGTCAGCCGCCAGACGATCCCGGAAACCGTCCGCAAGGAATACGAGAAGGTCTTCCCCTTCGGCTGGCTGGGCATCCTGTCGGAGACGCCGCCTGTTCATGACGAACTGATCTATGCGAATTCCAGCCGCGGTTTCGCGCTCTGCTCGATGCGCAACGACCATCTGTCGCGCTACTATGTTCAATGCGCGCTGACAGACAAGGTCGAGGAATGGAGCGACGAGGCGTTCTGGGACGAGTTGAAACGCCGGATCCCGGATTCCGTCGCCGACAAGCTGGTGACCGGCCCCTCCATCGAGAAGTCGATTGCCCCCTTGCGCTCCTTCGTCAGCGAACCGATGCGCTGGGGCCGCCTGTTCCTGTGCGGCGATGCGGCCCATATCGTGCCGCCGACCGGCGCCAAGGGCCTGAACACCGCCGCGTCGGACGTTCATTATCTCAACGAAGGACTGGTCCGCTACTATCTGGACAAGGACAGCGAGGGCATCGACAGCTATTCGGAAAAGGCGCTGGCGCGCGTCTGGAAAGCCGAACGCTTCAGCTGGGCGACCACCAATCTGCTGCACCGGTTCCCGGATCAGTCGGAGTTCGATCTGAAGATGCAGCGCGCGGAGATCCAGTCGCTTCACTATCACGAAACGGCACAGAAGTGGTTCGCGCAGAACTATGTCGGGTTGCCCTACTGATGAAGATCGCAAGGCTTTCCTCCGCTGACATTCACTGGCGTGAAGACGGAGACCCGGAAGGGGTGCCGGTCGTCTTCGCCAATTCGCTCGGGACCGACCTTCGGCTCTGGGACAAGGTGATTGCGCTGTTGCCGAAACAGGGCCTGCGGCTGATCCGCTTCGACAAGCGCGGCCACGGGCTGTCGTCCTGCCCGCCGGCTCCCTATTCCATGGACAGCCTGGTCGAGGATACGCAGGAGCTCCTGAAGCACGCCGGCGTGCATTCGTGCATATTCGTCGGGCTTTCCATCGGCGGCATGATCGGGCAGCTCCTGGCGAGCAGGCAGCCGTCCCTGATCCAGGGTCTGGTGCTGTCGAACACGGGCGCGAAGATGGGCGAGGCGGCCATGTGGCAGGAGCGGATCGCGCGGATCCGCACCGGCGGGATCGATGCGCTTGCCGACGCCATTCTCGAGCGCTGGTTTTGCGAAGAATTTCGCCGGAGCGACGAATGCCTGGCGTGGAGACACATGCTGACCCGGACGCCGGCCGAGGGATATATCGGCTGCTGCGAGGCGATCGCCGGGACGGATCTAACAGCCTCCACTGCGAAACTTGGCATGCCCGTCATCGGCATCGGCGGCGCAGACGATCTTGCCAGCCCGCCGGAGCTGGTGCGGAACACGGCAGCTCTAGTTGCCGGAAGCCGCTATGTTGAAATCGAAGCCGCGGGCCATTTGCCCTGCGTCGAGCAGCCGCATCAATATGCCGGCCATCTCATGACATTCTTCAAGGAGGATCTCCATGTCACAACGATATGAAAGCGGCATGGACGTCAGACGTTCGGTTCTGGGAGACGATCACGTCGCCCGGGCGGAGGCCGCCAAGACGGCGTTCGACGAACCGTTTCAGACGCTGATCACTGAAGGGGCGTGGGGAACCGTCTGGGCCTCCGACGGCATCGGTAACCGGGAACGTTCGATGCTGACCCTCGCGCTGCTGGCGGCGCTCGGGAATTTCGAGGAAATTCCCATGCATATTCGCGCCACCGCCCGCACCGGCGCCAGCAAACAGGATGTGCTCGAGGCCTTTCAGCATGTCGCCATCTATGCAGGTGTTCCGCGCGCCAATCAGGCGCTCAAGCTTGCCAAGGAAACCTATGCGGAGATGGAAAGAGAACGGCCATCGGGCGGAGACGCCAAACGGGAGGACGTAACATGAAACCAGGCCCTCTATACCAGCGCGACCGGGAGTGGCATCCACCGGCACTGACCCCGGATTACAAGACGAGCGTATCGCGGTCGCCGCAATATTCGATGATCAGCCTTGAAACCGGCATCGGCGAAATCACCGGACCCGTCTTCGGGCACAATGATATCGACCCGATCGACAAGGACCTTCTGAGCAATTACGCCAAGTCCGGCGAAAGCCCGATCGGCGAACGCATCATCCTGCATGGCCGCGTTCTGGACGAGAACGCCAGGCCGGTCCCCAACACGCTGGTGGAGATCTGGCAGGCGAACGCGGGCGGCAGGTACCGGCACAAGAAAGATACTTACATTGCGCCGATCGACCCCAACTTCGGCGGTTGTGGCCGGACACTGAGCGACGAGAACGGCTATTATCATTTCCGGACCGTGAAGCCCGGCGCCTATCCCTGGCGCAACTGGATCAACAACTGGCGGCCCGCCCATATCCACATGTCGATCTTCGGCACCGCCTTCGCGCAAAGACTGATCACCCAGTGCTATTTCGAAGGCGACCCCCTGATCGACAAGTGCCCGATCCTCAAGTCGATCCCGGACCCGCAGGCGATTGAACAACTCATCGCCCGGCTGGATCTGAATGCGACGATCCCGCTGGATACGATCGCTTACAAGTTCGACATCGTCGTGCGTGGCCGCAGGTCCACCATGTTCGAGAACCGTCCGGAGGGGAACTGATCATGCGACAGGAACTGAACTATCTGAAAGAGACCCCGTCCCAGACTGCCGGCCCCTATGTGCACATCGGCCTGGCGCCGGGAGCTGCCGGTTTCGACATCTACCGGCAGGAACTCGGCTGGGATATCGCCGGTCCAAACGCGAGAGGAGAGCGTATTCGCGTCGAGGGCTGCGTCATCGACGGAATGGGCTCGCCGATCAAGGATGTGCTGCTGGAAGCCTGGCAGGCGAATGCGGACGGCATCTATGCCCACCCGGAACATGAAGGCGAGGTCGAGGAAGGCTTCCGCGGCTGGGGCCGCGTGATCACCGATTTCGATACCGGCGAATGGGGCTTCGACACCGTCAAGCCCGGCCCGGTAACCGAGCGGGACGGCAAGGTGATCGCGCCCCATATCAGCCTTTGGATCGTGGCGCGCGGCATCAATGTCGGCCTGCAGACAAGGGTCTATTTCGAGGATGAAACGGAGGCCAATGCAGCGGATTCGGTGCTCAACCTGATTGAGTGGGAACAGCGGCGCCAAACGCTGATCGCCCGCAAGAGCGAGCGCGACGGGAAACCGGTCTACCGCTTCGACATCAAGCTGCAGGGACAGGACGAAACCGTCTTCTTCGATATCTGACGAAAGCGGACGGAACGCCACCTTTGCCTCATTCATGAGCCGTGACCTCGAGCGACCTTGCGGTCCTTCTCGGGATGAGGGAGTAAATGGGCAAGGAAAAATCGATTGCCGGCTTCGGACCGCCTTGCTGATCCGACAAACAAGAGAATGACATGACCAAACCCTGCATCATCTGCGTTGCGATCACCGGCTCCGTGCCGAAAAAGGAAAACAATCCGGCCGTGCCGATTTCCATCTCCGAGCAGGTGGAAAGCTCGCAGGAAGCTTTCGAGGCCGGGGCGTCCATCGTCCACGCCCATGTGCGCAACGACGACGAGACACCTTCTTCCGATCCGGAAAAGTTCGCGCGCCTGAAGGAAGGCCTGGAAAAGCACTGTCCCGGCATGATCATCCAGTTCTCCACCGGCGGACGCTCCGGCGCGGGCAAGGCGCGCGGTGGCATGCTGCCGCTGCAGCCGGACATGGCGTCACTTTCCGTCGGGTCGAACAATTTTCCCACAAGGGTCTACGAGAACCCGCCGGATCTGGTCGACTGGCTCGCGAGCGAAATGCGCACGCACCATGTGAAGCCGGAGATCGAGGCCTTCGACCTCAGCCATATTCACCAGGCGGCCGCCATGAACAAGGACGGACGGATTCCCGGCAAACTCTATGTGCAGTTCGTCATGGGCGTGAAGAATGCCATGCCGGTCGACCGGGACGTGTTCGATTACTACATCAAGACCGTGGAACGCTTGGTTCCGGATGCCCAGTGGTGCGCCGCGGGCATCGGACGGCATCAGTTGACGGTCAACGAGTGGAGCATCGCCTCGGGCGGTCACACGCGTACAGGCCTGGAAGACAATGTCCGTCTCGACAAGGACAGACTGGCACCCTCCAATGCCGCTCTGGTAAAACGGGCAGCGGATCTTTGCGCGAAATACGAAAGGCCTGTCGCCACATGGCAGCAGGCGCGCGAGATTCTCGAGCTTCCTCTCAAGGCCGCTTGACCCGCGTCTTTTCCTGGCTCTCAATGCAGGGCGATATTTAAGGTCACGGACCCCTAAATGCCTGTTTCCCTGTTTTCCAGTACGATCTATTCCGGTTTGTTCGCCGACGAGGACCTGCTGGAGCTTCTCGGCGACCGAAGTGACGTGGCCCATATGGTGCGCTTCGAGCGCGCGCTCGCGAAGGTTCAGGGCAGGCTCGGGATCATTCCGCAGGAGGCGGCACAGGCGATCGAAGACCGGCTGAAGGACGCGGACATCGATCCCGCGACGCTGAAGAGCGGCACGCAATCGGCGGGCGTTCCCGTTCCCGCCCTTGTTGCCGTGCTCAGAAAGGTCGCCGGCGAGGAGGCCGGGCAATGGCTCCACTGGGGTGCTACCAGTCAGGATGTCATGGATACGGCGGCAGCGCTGCAGAACCGGGCGTGCGTGAATATCCTGCAGTCGCGCCTCGACCGGTTGATCGACACGCTGGAAACGCAAAGTCAGCGGAATGCGGACCGGTTGCTGGCCGGACGCACCCGCAGCCAGATCGCCACGCCGATCACCCTGGGCTACCGGATTGCCCAATGGGCGCATCCCCTCATCGATGCCGAAAACGCCCTGCCCGACCTGAAGTCCTCCGTTCTCCGGGTGCAGTTCGGCGGCGCATCCGGCATCAACAGTGCGATCGCGCCCGACGGATCGGCCGTCAGCGCGGCGTTGGCGGAAGAACTCGGACTTGAGGACAGCCCCTCCTGGCACGTCAACCGGACGCCGGTTCTGATGCTGGCCGGATGGTTGCAGCAGGTCTGTGCGGGGCTCGCCAAGATGGCCGGCGATCTCGTTCTCCTGGGACGCAGCGACATAGCCGAAGTTTCGAGCGGCACGGGCGGAGGATCGTCCACGATGCCGCAAAAGGCCAATCCGGTTCAGGCGGAGACCATTCAGGCCCTTCACCGGATCGCGATTGCCGCGCAGGCAGGTCTTGCAGCCGCCGCCGACCCCGCGGAGGAGCGCGACGGGGCCAAGTGGCCGCTTGAATGGATGTTCCTGCCGCAAATGCTGCTGGCCACGGGTACGGCCCTGGGCCACGCCCAGGAACTGGCCGCAAGCCTGAAACCGCATGACGACATGCTTGATGCTTCCCTTGAAGCCAATCCGGAGATCATGGCGGAGACAGCCAGCTTTCTGCTTGCCAGAAACGGCGTGTCACGGGCGCAGGCAAAAGATCTGGTGGCCGCTGCCGCCAGCGGCAGCGCACCTTTTGCGGAGACCCTGGCAAAGAACAGTCCGGCCGGGATCGACTGGCGCACAGCCCTCGATCCCCGCGAGGCGATCGCACCGGCGCGGGACATGTCCGAGCGGATCTTCGCCCGGCGGCAGAAGTCAAACGCTTCCTGAGGTTCCGTTCCCGATAGTCTGCAGCGTCAGCCGCTGAGCACCCGCGGCAGCCAGAGCGTGATGGCCGGGAAACTCACCAGCAGCACCACACGGATGATCTCCGCGCCGAAAAACGGCATGACGCCCTTGAAGGTCTCGATCATCGGTGTGTCGCGGGCAAGGGACGAGATCACGAAGACATTCATGCCGACTGGCGGCGTGATCAGGCCGAGTTCGACCACAATCAGCGCCAGCACCCCGAACCAGATCTTCAGGTCCTCGGTGCTCATGCCGAAGCCCGCACCCTCCGCGCCCTGATAGATGCCGCCGTTGATATCAACCAGCACCGGCCAGAAGAACGGGATTACCAGCAGGATCATGGACAGGCTGTCCATCAGGCAGCCGAGCACGATCAGGGCAACCAGAAGCACGATTAGCACGGTCATCGGCTCCAGTCCGGAACTGCCGATCCATGCAGCTGTTTCCTGTGGCAGGCCGACACGGGACATGAAGATTTTCAGGAGTTCGGCCCCCAGAATGATCAGATAGATCATCCCCGACGTGGACGCCGTTTCCTTGAGCGCGGAAATGAAGTCCGGCCAGACGAGCTTGCGCTGCAACAGTCCGAACAGCAAGACCAGGAACACACCCACGGCAGCGGCGGGCGTCGGGTTGAAGAAGCCCAGATAGATGCCGCCGATCACCAGTCCGAAGATGATCAGGACAGGGATCATGCCCATAGTGGCTTCGATGAACTCGCGCCGGTCGGCGACACCGCCCTTGGGGCCGGCCTCCGGCCTGATCGCCACATAGATGGCAATGGTCAGCAGAAACAGGATGACCGCCAGCAGGCCGGGCAGAAACGCCGCCATGAACATGGTGACGATGTTCGCCTCCACGATGATGGCATAGATGATCAGAACCACGGACGGCGGGATCAGAATGCCGAGCACGCCTCCGGCGGCCAGCGTTCCTGTCGCCAGCGCGCCTGAATAATTGTAGCGCCGCAATTCCGGCAGGGCCACCTTGCCCATCGTCGAAGCGGTGGCCAGGGAGGAGCCGCAGACCGCACCGAAGCCGGCGCAG
Organism: uncultured Roseibium sp.; assembly: GCF_947496995.1. Lineage (GTDB taxonomy): Bacteria > Pseudomonadota > Alphaproteobacteria > Rhizobiales > Stappiaceae > Roseibium. Next base: position 173,084 of record NZ_CANMFD010000001.1, on the reverse strand, counting down.
CCCGCAATCGCCGCCATGGCTGTGCCGCCACGCAGCCAGCCGAGCCAGGCATTCGCGCCCCGGAACAGCGCCTGGCTCAATCCGGTCTTGGACGCGATCGCGCCCATCAGCACGAACATCGGCACCACGGACAGGTCGTAGATGGAGAACTGGCCATAGGCCAGGGTTTTCAACTGGCTGAGAACGAGGGTCGGACCGTTCAGCAGCATGGTGCCGACACCGCCGACCAGTATCATCGCATAGGCAATCGGCATCCGGATCGCGATGAGCACGACCAGAACCACCAGCCCGCCCAACCCCAGGAAAAGCGCGTCCGCCATATTATTATTGTCCTTTCGACAGCACTTTCAGATCGCGGGTCAGGGTAACGAAAGCCGCAAGTGCGAGCAGGGCAAGGGAGATCAGGATCGGGACGAAGGCCATCCAGTGCGGGATCTGCAGAATGGTCGTCGTGTAATCGTAATTCTTCTGGTCGAGCATGCCGAAATACATGCGCCAGATCAGCAGCCCTGCGAATCCGAGCGCGACAAGCGATGCGAGCATCGTGAAGAAAGCTATGGTCCGCCTGGAAGCCCCGGAGGTGAAAATGTCGGCCGACACATTGGCCCCGACAAGCTGGCAATAGGGCAAGAACGCAAACACCGCGATTCCGACACCCATCTCCGTCAATTCGAAGTCTCCCGGGACGGGAATTCCGAAAACCGAACCGACAATGGACAAGGTGTTGGTCAGCACGACCACAAGCAAAAGGCCTCCGCCAAGAAGCGCCCAGAGCGTGATCAAGCGGGAAGCAGCCCCGGTGAAACCGGAGCTGCTGTTTTCAGAATCGGCTGTCATCAGTTGGCAGCATGGCTCGCAGCTGCGGCCTTTGCCTTTTCAACCAGCGCGGCGCCGTCGATACCCTTGGAGGAAACTTCCTCAACCCAGCGGTCCGCGACCGGTGCAAGAGCCTCACGGAAAGCTTCGGTTTCCTCTTCCGACAACATGATGTGGGTGTTGCCGGCCTTGGTGGCGAGACCGATGCCGAAATCGTCTGCGCCCGCCCAGATTTCACCGACCTTCTGGATCCATTCGTCACCCGATGCGTCGCTGAAGGCTTTCTGAATGTCTTCCGGCAGGCCATCCCAGCGTTCCTTGTTCATGGAAACCTGGAATACGGTGGTGCCGAAGCGTTCCTTGTCGGCGCCTTCGATCTGGAACTCGGTCTGCTCCTGGATCTTCAGCGGCGGAATGATTTCCCACGGAATGAAGGCTCCGTCGATAACGCCTTTCTGCAGTGCCGGCGGCAGTTCGGGTACCGGCATGCCGACCGGAATTGCACCAAGGGATTCGATCACCCAGGCGCCGGTCCGGGTCGGGATGCGGATCTTCTTGCCGGCGAGATCCGCCGGTGAATGCACTTCGGTGTCGCGCATATGGATCGCCTGACCCGCATGCACATGCAGGAACATGACTTCGACGCCCTTGTAGTCTTCCTTCAGGTCGCTTTCGAAAATGTCCTTCATGGCCTTGTTCGTGGCAGCCGGGTCGTTGGTGTGGATGCCCGGAAGCTCGAACACTTCGGAACGCGGGAAAAGACCCGGCGTGTAGCCGTTGACGGTCCAGACCAGATCCACCACGCCGTCGCGCACCTGGCTGATCAGCTCCGGCGGACGTCCGCCGAGTGTCATGGCCGGATAGATCTCGATGGCGACCTTGCCGCCGGAATTTTCCTCGACCTGCTTGGCCCACGGCACCAGCATCTGCGAATGGGCCGGTGCTTTTTCACCAAGGAAATGGTGAAGCTTGAATTCGTATTCCGCTGCCGATGCGGTACTCGCACCAGCGGCAAGCATGGCGGCTGCGAGAACCGCGTTCCTGATCTTGTTCATGTATCCTCCTCCGAGTGAATTGTCTTTTGAGCACGGCAACCTGATTTCAGGCTTACCCGTCTGCTTTCAGGCCTGACCGGCCACCCCGGAAAACACCTGCCCCGGCCTTTTCCGCACACGCCTCGAGCCTCATCTTCACTAACAATTTTTGCAATGTAAATTGAGATAACAGCCGGTATAGTTTCCGTTTTTGGAAAGTAAATCTGGCTTCACAAGACAGGCCCGACATCAATGCCCGTATCACTGTGCACCCCAGGTATCGCTCAACCTGTAGCCTGACGGCCAAGGATCGTCCGGGTCGAGCATGTGCTGATGGACGCCGGTGATCCAGGCACGGCCGCTGATTTCCGGAACAATTCCCATTTGGCCGCCGACACTCTGCTCTCCGAGGATGCGACCCATGAAGCGTGAGCCGATGATGGAAACCGCTTCGAAAGTGTCTCCAGGCTTCATCTTTCCTTTCGCCGCCAGAAGCGCCATGCGGGCGGAGACCGCGGTTCCGGTCGGCGAGCGGTCCACCTTGCCGGGGCGGATCGCCACGGCGGAGCGTCCCGTCAATCCTTGCGCGGTTTCTGAAAGCGGACCGCAAAAGGCGCAGAAGGAGATGTGATCCCAGTCCGGCAGGTCCGGATGCGAAAACCCGATCTGCTCGTTCGCGGCGCGGGTGATCCGGACCCCGAGCCGGGCGATGTCGGCGGCTTCGTCTTCGGTGATCGCGAAGCCGAGCGCCTTCGCGTCGACGACGACAAAACTGTCGCCGCCATAGGCCGTGTCGACCCTCAGGGTGCCGACACCTTCCACCTCGAGCGGTACATCCAGCTTGCCGGCAAAACTGGCGACATTCTGAACGAAAATGCGTTCGGCCTTGCCGTTTCGGCATTCGGCGCGCACGCGCACCAGGCCCCCGGGCGCTTCCAGAACAAGCTCCGTCACCGGCTCGCGCATCGCGATGATGCCGCTGTCGAGCAGCACGGTGGAGACGCAAATGGAATTCGAACCGGACATCGGCGGCGTGTCTTCCGGCTCCATGATGATGAAGGCGGCATCGGCTTCGGGGTGTTTCGGCGGCACCAGCAGATTGACATGACGGAAGACACCGCCGCGCGGTTCGTTCAGGACAAAATCCCGCAAGGTCCGGTCACGGGCAATGAAGCTGCGCTGCTCCCACAGGGTCTCCCCCGGTGGCGGCGCAACACCACCGACGATCACGTCTCCCACTTCGCCCTCGGCGTGGCAGGAAATCACGTGGATGGTCTTGCTGCTGCGCATGCCTTTGCCTCAAGCCACTTGAATGCCCGTCCGATAGGGGTCGGCGGGGTCGAACAGAAGTTCTGCCTCGGAGGTCACGAATGCCCGCCCGGTGATGGTTGGAATGACCCCGCCGTGAGGGCCGGGCCGATAGCTCAGCCGGTAGGTGCTGCCGATGACGCTTTCCTGGATCCAGTCCCTGCCCGGCGCCAGCAGGCCATCTGCGGCCAGACAGGCCAGTTTCGCAGACGAGCCGGTGCCGCAGGGCGAGCGGTCATAGGAACCGCCCGGACACAGGACGAAGTTCCGGCTGTTGTTGGCGGGATCCTGCGGCGGACCGAAAAGCTCGACATGATCGATCCAGGCGCCGTCGGTGCCGGTGACACCCTCCCGCTCCAGAGCCGCCCTGATGCGCAGGGTCAGGTCGGTCAGAGGCCGGATGTTCTCCGCCTGCAGGGCGATCGGGCTGTCCTTGACCAGAAAGAACCAGTTGCCGCCCCAGGCGACGTCTCCGGTCACCGGGCCATGGCCTTCGACCTCCACTTTCACGTCCTTGTGCAGGCGGCGGCTTTCTATATTCACCACCGACACCGTGTTGGCGTCCAGAAGATCGGCTTCCACGATGCCGACCGGTGTTTCGAACTTGTGACGTCCCGGCTTGATCCTGCCCATATGCGCCAGCGTCACCGCCAGACCGATGGTGGCATGCCCGCACATGCCAAGGTTTTGCAGGGTGTTGAAATAGATCACCGCAGCGGCGCAATCCTCGCGGGAGGGCGGAACAAGCAGGGCGCCGATCATCGCCTCGTGGCCGCGCGGTTCCTGCACGACGGAGGCTCGAAAGTCAGCGTGGTTCTTGCCAAACCGCGCCGCCTTTTCGGCAAGAGACCCTGGCCCCAGATCGGGGCCGCCCGTAACGACGACGCGGGTGGGCTCGCCTTCGGTGTGACTGTCGATCACATGCATTCGGCGATCACTCCGCCCTCGCGGACCCAGTCCGCGTACCATGTCCTGAACAGATCGTACTGCGCTTTCGCGTAGTTCCGCTGTGCGTCCGTCAGTGCGTCGGTTTCGATGAAGTGCAGCCGGTATTCGTCATCACCGTTGAGCACCATCAGATACTTGTAATAGAGCACCAGATCCGGGCCTTCGTCGAAACTCGACAAGACGGCAAGCGCCTCTTCCAGTTCCTGTGCCCTGCGGCGGGCTTCCGGATGGCCTTCGGCCGCCTTTCTGCAAAGCGCGACCAGATGAAGGACTTCGCGCGGCAGGGCGTTGCCGATGCCGGTGATCGCGCCGGTCGCGCCGCAATTGACGAAGCCGTGAAAGACCGCCGTGTCGACGCCGACCATCAGCGTGACGTTAGCATCCCTCGAGGTGATGTTCTCCGCCGCGTAGCGCAGATCGTCCGGACCGCCGAACTCCTTGAAGCCGACAAGGTTGGGATGATTCTCGCGCAGTTCGAAGAAGAGATCGGCACGGGTGGCGAAGCCGTAATAGGGGCTGTTGTAGATCACCGCCGGAAGCGCCGGCGCAGCGGCAAGGACCGCGCGGAAATGCTGCCTCTGGGCGCCAACCGAGCTGCCGCGCGACAAGACCCGCGGAATGACCATGAGGCCTCTTGCGCCGACCCTTGCCGCGTGGGCCGCATGTTCGGCAGCGGCTTTGGTGTTCTGCGCACCTGTGCCGACGACCACCGGAACTCCGGCCTTCACCAGCCTTTCCACCCCTTCCATGCGCTGCGCGTCGCTCAGCAGCGGCCAGTCGCCCATGGAGCCGCAATAGACCACTGCGGACATGCCGAGGCCGATCAACTCCTGCCCCTTCTTCACCAGCGCGTCGAAATCCGGCATCCGGTCGGCCGCGCAGGGCGTCATCAGGGCAGGCATGCAGCCGGTAAAGACAGTCGCAGACATTGGTTACTCCTTGAAAATCCGGGTCCCGATGCATAGCCCTGCGGCGATTTCCAGGACCGGGAATTCTGACGCCTTACGGCACCGGGGAACGTTAGTCCATTTTATCGATTCAATGGAATACCCGTCCGTGCGGAGCCGTGCCGCATGCAGATTTTTTCCCGGGTAGCCCGTCCTGAGGACGGTCTGTTTGTTCGCAGCCCCTTCGCCTAGGGAAAAACATACCTATATTGGCACGTTCCCGTACAGGCCCCTCGCGCCTGTCCGCCAAGGTCAAGGAAGTCGCATCCAGAAATGTCAAAACTGAAAGCCATCAGCGACCTTCACCTCGCCAGCCCCGCCAACCGTGAAGCGCTGCAGGAGTTGCCGGCCTTCAAGAACGACTGGCTGATCGTTGCGGGCGATGTCGCTGAGCGGTTCGATCATGTCCGGCTGGCCTTCGAGACGCTTGCCGGCAAGTTCGCGAAGGTTTTCTGGGTTCCGGGCAATCACGACCTGTGGTCCATTCCGGAACCGGGCGGCGGCCCTGCCCTGACCGGAGAGACGCGCTACCGCGCGCTTGTCGACTGCGCCCGCGACTACGGCATCGTCACGCCGGAAGATCCGTTCGAGACCTGGGACGGACCCGGCGGGCCGCATGTCATCGCGCCGCTGTTCCTGCTCTACGATTACAGTTTTCGGCCCGACCATGTCGAGCGTCATGAGGTGGTCGACTGGGCCCGCGAGCAGGGCGCGGTCTGCGCGGATGAGCTCTATCTCAACCCCGCCCCCTGGGACAGCTGCGACGACTGGTGTTCAAACCGCTGCGAGGAAGCCGAACGACGACTGGCGGAGATTCCCGATGGCGCGCACACGATCCTGGTCAATCACTATCCCTTGCGCAGTGACCTGATCCACATTCCACGCGCGCCACGCTTCACGCCCTGGTGCGGCACCCGCCGAACGGAGGACTGGCACCGGCGCTTCAACGCCAAGGTCGTCATTTCCGGACACTTGCACACGCGCCGCACCGACTGGCGCGACGGCTCGCGTTTCGAGGAAGTTTCTCTCGGCTATCCGCGCCAGTGGGACCAGAGCAAGGGCATGGCGTCTTATCTCCGCGATATCCTGCCGGAATAACGCCTGCCGCTTCAGGCGCCCGCGCCGCGAAGATAATCCAGCGGTGCGGCCATTGCGTCGATGGTCAGCCGGGCAGGCTCCGGGTGGTTGATGGCGAGCGCCATCAGGTGTTCCGGACCGGGCGCATAGCGTTCGAAATGCCATTTCGCCGGGTCGTCGACAAGCCGGTCTTCGAAATCGATCCGCAAGGTGTCCAGATCGAAGGAAAACGCATCCAGCGGCTGGGACAGGCCCTTGCCGATCGCCTTCACATAGGCTTCCTTGAGCGTCCAGAAGGACAGGAACGTCTCGAGTTTGCGGGCTTGCGGTGCTGCGGCAAGCGTCCTGCATTCGCGCGCGGCGAAGACGCGTTGCGCCAGCTTGTCCGTCTCCGCATTGCGCTGCAGCCATTCCACATCGACGCCGATGTCGTGATCCACCGTCAGCGCGACGGCGGCCAGTCCACGGGTATGGGAGATGTTCACCCTCATCCGGGGACCGTCCGCAGGACTGATCAGCTCCGGCTTGCCGTGATCTTCGACGGAGAACCGCCAGCTTTGCGGATCTCCCCCCATGCAGTAGCTGAGAAGCCCGCGGCACATGGCATGGGCGGCGATATAGACCTGCCTGTCGCGGTCGAAATGAAATCGTTCCGAGCGGATGCGTTCGTCTTCGCTGACGACCGCTTCCAGGGTTTCCCAGTCGCTGTCGGTGATCTGATCGAGGAAAATCCACCACAAGGCGACGCGATCCGGCGTCATTATCGTCCCGCCGTCCGTGACCGGTCCGTGCATCAGGAACCTGTCCTTGGCCGGCTTTTCGTCCAGTTTCATTCGCTCGCCTTCACCTTCCGCGTCTGTCGCCAAGGTTTAGCGCTTATCGGGCCGGGGCTGTAGCCGGAATTTATCCGATGACGACGGGTTGGGGAAAAACAGTCCCCGGCGCAGCTCGAAATGCGATGAGTCAGCTGGAATTGCCGACCTCGTCTGCGAATGCGAAACGGGAGATCCCCCGTCCTTCCATCAGCCTGTCCGTCACGGCGGCGGACAGCCAGATCCCGGACAGGGTTATCCAGGCTGTCAGGGCGAAAATCGAGGCACCTGTGATGCCGGCCCCGACGGCGCAGCCGCCCGCCAGCATGCCGCCGAACCCCATCAGCGTGGCTCCGGTGAGATACCGGGCCATCGACTTTCCGCCCTCAAACCCCTGCAGCGCCAGTTCACGCGTCAGCAAGGCTGCCAGGAACGACCCCAGGAAAACCCCGGGAACCAGACCGATATCGAAATCGAGCAGGTCTCCCGGTGGAGAAAGGACGAGCATCAACGTGTCCGCGGACGGACCGGTGAAGGTCACCCCTTCCACCTGGACCGGGTCGAATGCCTGGCGGGCCATGGTCGAGGTGAACCACCAGGCAAGCGGTATCGCCAGACCTGCGCCGCAGGCCGCGACAAGCTGCCAGGCGGACTTGCGGGCTTTCCACGCAAAGACCAGACCGGCGAAGAACCAGAGCAATGCAAAGGCGAGCGTGACGCCCTGTGTCAGGCCGAGCTGGGCGGTCAGATCGTTGCCGCCGATATCGACCGTCGTCCAGAGCCCGGCGAACCATTCCCTGACGGGTTTGAGGATGCCACGCAGGCTGGCCTGGGCGACGACGGCGAAGACCAGTCCCGACAGGAGCGCGCGCAGGTTTCCGGTTGCCGACAGAACGAGCAGGCGGCTGGCGCAACCCCTCGCCAGAACCATGCCGGCGCCGAACATCAATCCACCAAGCAAGGCGCCCGACAGACTTTGCGGCGAAGCCAGCTGACGGGCTTCGCTCGCCTGCACCTCACCGAAGTGCATCAGGACCTGGGTGGCGATGAGAGCGGAAGAAAAGGCGAGCAGCCAGACCGGCAGGCGGTCGGACGGGGCGCCGCGGGAAAACTCCAGGGCAGCCGCGCGAAGGCAAAACCGGCTTTGCTGCGCGAATGCGCCGAAGGCAACGCCGACAATCAGACCGCCAAGCGCCAGAAGCCACGCTTCCGGTATCCGGTCCAGAAGATACGTCAAATCCATCTCGGCCTCCCGGGTCCATGTCCGAGCCGGTTTTCCATCGTCCCGATCTGGACTTTTCAGCCGCAACCCGCCTTGACCTGCCTCAAGGACATATAGGAAAATTCATAAATATGAATGTTTAAGAGCGCACTCGCGGTCGGCGTCGCTCAAAGAAGAAAGGCCGCGCAAGTTGCGCGGCCCTTTCTTTTCAGTCTCCGTCATCGGCGTTTACTGATGCGGAAAACCTGCCTTGGCGGTTCCGTTCCAGTCGCCCTGGAACTGCAACAACGGAAGCGCGCGGGCGTCCGAGCTCGCGTTTATCCTGGCATTGGCGATGTTCTGCTGACGGGCTGTCAGGCGCTCCTCGCCATTGTAGCTGCCTTCAACCGGAAGGATCAGCAACCTGTTGCCGGCCGCATTCTGCAGGGCTTTTTGGTTGAACCCGCTCTGCTGACGCGGGGAAAGCGGCTTGTCACCGGTGAGATCGCCGATCAGGTCGTTCGGGTCGGCATGAGCACTGCCGATCGCAACGGAAGAAATCATGGCGGTGGCCAGAAGAGAGAACAGGGTTTTCCGGTTCGTACGCATTTCCAATCTCCTTCAAGTGTTTATGAGACCGGGATCGGGATCCCGGACGGCGGAGCCTGCTTTCCGGCTTGTGCCGGGATGCGCCTTCTCCGCTTCTATCGAGATTGGGTTTCATGCCGATCACTACAAATAACATCCAGTTAATCCGTCCGTCATTCAGGCAATTTCACTTCACCAACCGCTCACGTTTACTTGTCACTGCTGTTTCTTCTGCCTTTTATCTCGAGCGCCACCTCAACTGCCCGTGCGGCGATGCATGCGCTTTGATGCAGTCCGGTAGCGGCGGTTCCCGTTTGACTATTGCCCCTTTCCCGGGACATATAGATAAATTCAAAAGTTTGAATATGTGGAGGAAACAATGTCCGGTCTGAAGCGTGTTGAAATGTCGAGGCGGGAGATCCTGCTGAGCGGCGTCGCCCTGGCCGCAACAGGGATCGCCGGTCACGGCCGGGCGTTTGCCGAGGCACACCTGAGCGTCGGCGATCATGAAATTACGGTCTTTTCCGACGGCCATCTTTCCCTGCCGATGGACTTCATTCTGCCGGAGCAGAGTGAAGAGGAAATTTCGGCTCTGCTCGCGCCCCACGGCATGGCGACAGACATGCTGACGCCGGACTGCAACATCACGCTGTTGCGCAGCGGCGACCGCCTCGCCCTGTTCGACGTCGGCGCCGGACCGAATTTCCAGCCCACCGCCGGTGAGCTTCTGTCCAAACTGGAAAACGCAGGTATCGATCCGTCGGACATCACCGACGTGATCCTTACCCATGCGCACCCGGATCACCTGTGGGGCATTCTGGACGATTTCGACGACCCGCTTTATCCGCAGGCGAATATCCACGTGCCGCAGGGCGAATGGGATTTCTGGCGCGCGGACGATACGCTGGCGAACATGCCGGACGAGCGGAAAAGCTTCGTGGTCGGCGCCCAGTCCCGGCTTGAGGCCATCAAAGACCAGATTTCCATGATCGCTCCGGGGGACGAGGTGCTGCCGGGCGTCGAGGCGGTCGGCACCCACGGACATACGCCCGGTCACATGTCCTACATGATCCACGGGGGTTCGCAGAGCGTCTTCGTGGTCGGCGACGCCATTTCAAACGCCGTGATTTCCTTTGAAAAACCGGAGTGGGCGTCGGGCACCGACCAGGACCGGGACCAGGGGATCGCCACGCGCAAGATGCTTCTCGACCGGCTCGCGCTCGATCAGTCGAGGGTCATCGGCTTCCACTTTCCGCATCCGGGCGAAGGCCGGGTGGAAAAAGCCGCACAGGGTTACAGGTTCGTCAAGGGGTGATGCGGGAAGCCGGCTATTCGGCGGGCGAGCGGCGCGTGTCGTCGCCATAGCGCCGGAAAACGGCAAGCACCGATCCCTCGAACAGCCAGGCCAGGCCCAGCCTTGCGCCAAAGGCCATGGACAGCATGACGATCGGGGCGGAAATGGCCAGGGATGAAAAGCCGGTAATGCCCTGCCCGACCGTGCAGCCCATGGCCATGACGCCGCCGATACCCATCAGGGTGCCGCCCAGAAGGTGACGCCCCAGTTCCCTGGCATCGTCACAGGCCTCCCAACGGACATCCCGCTTCCACAGGGCGGCGAAGACCGCACCGAGGAACGTTCCGACGATCAGGCCGACCCCGTAGTCGGGCCAGGTTCCGGTGTAGGTGATGAACTGCAAAATGGTGTCGCCCACCGGCACCACGAAGGACCCTGCCTCGATCTGGATCGGGTCGAAGGAGTGGGCTGCGGTGAATGTCGTTGCCCACCAGCCGAATGCGATCACCGCGCCGATGACGACCGCCGATGCGATCTTTCCGAACTCGCGCCGGTAGGACGCCGACCTGAAGATCCATGCCAGACCGGCAAAAGCCATGAGCGCAGCGACAGCCTCCTGCAGGCGCAGCCCGGTCAGCGCCGAGAGGATATCGCCGATGGACTGGCTTCCGGCCCAGTCGAAGGAATACGCAAGGTCATCCACCAGCGGCACGCGCACGACCGCCAGAATGCCGCGCTGCGCGGCGAGCGCCGACAGTCCGATCACGGTCAGAACAACAAGCGCCCTCAGGCTGCCGCCACCGAGGCGCAGAACCGCACCGAACCCGCAGGTTCCCACAAGAGCCATGCCGATCCCGAACATGACGCCGCCGGCAATGGCACCGGTCCAGGCAAATTCGGAGGAGAGGTAAAAGGATGCTTCCAGGTCGGCCAGACCGAAGGCTGCAAGCAGCTGCGTGCCGATGAGGGCACAAACGGCAGCCAGAACCCAGGTGCGCAAGCCGCTGCTGTCGCTGGCATACCAGTGGCGCTCAAGCGACGACAGGGTGCAGAAGTGGGTTACCCGCGCGGCGAAACCCAGAACGCACCCGGCAAGTACGCCAAGGATCGGCGTCAGCAAGACCGGGTCCGGAATAAACATGTGCCTGTTCCCCTCATTGCCCTTTCGGGCATCCTCCCAGAGCAGACTGCCGTCTGTGCCCGCGGGCTCCGCCGTTTCTTGTGAACGGTCGTCTGAATTCGGTCTCCTGCATACACGAGCACGCAGGAAAACGGTTTGATCCAGCGCATTCCGGACGTTTTCAGATGAAGCCGGTCCGGTTTCGCTATTTTACAAAAGGGTATCAGGCAGTGTCCGGTCCAGCAATCAGTGCCCATGCTGCATTGCGCCAACAGAGGGTCGCGTCAGCTCTTGGCAGGGCGAGCGTCCTTGCAGAACAGATCGTAGAGGCTGCCGATGATCGAGCTCACCTCGTCATCCACCAAGCTGTAGTAGATCAGGCGGCCGTCGCGACGGGACGCCACGAGCCCTTCAAGGCGCAGCCTTGCCAGTTGCTGGGAGACCGCGGCCTGCGGCATGGTCAGGATCTCTTCAAGCTCGGAGACCGACTTTTCGCCTTCCGACAGCAGGCACAGGATGACCAGCCGCACTTCATGGGACAGTGCTTTCAGAAGGTCGCTGGCCTTTCTCGCCTGCGCCATCAGCAGGTCGAGATCCTCCGCCGCCATGTCCTTGTTGAAGACCGGTAAGTTCATGAAAGTCTGAAGTCTCCGTCGAATTCGCCTTGCGCTGCGTAAAACACTTAGTAGCCGGATAACGGAGCCTTGTCACCGGGCCGATCAACTTTGTCAGTTGATCTTTTCAGGCAGCTTTTCAAGCATGCCGGCGAGCAGCGGCCAGAAAAAATGCGCTCCGGGATAACCGCGCAGCCGGTCGATCTCGACCCCGTTCTCGATCAGCACGAAGGTGGGCGTCAGCCGTTCGCGCGCGATACCGGTGAGGTCTTCCGGCCAGCTATCAGTGATATCGACCCGGCGCAGGGGCGCGCGCTGGCCTTCCTCCGTCTTTGGATAGGCGACGCCGATTTCCTCGTTCCAGCGCTTGCACCAGACGCAGCCCGGCTGTTCCAGCATGATCAGCTCCGCCGCGCCCGCCGGCAACGACCAGACGAGGACGATGAAAACGACCCGGGCAAGCGCGCCAAACCGCAGCGCAATCGACATTCTGAACGCTCCTGCATTTCTTTCATTGCAATATATATGAATTTTTGAATACTTTAAAGTAAAACAGGTTTCGAGTTTCACCGGGAGGACAGGAATGCTCGACGTCTCGCTAGGAGCCGCCTTTCTCGCAGGGCTGCTCTCATTCATTTCGCCATGTGTGCTGCCGATCGTGCCGCCCTATCTGTGCTATCTGGCCGGAGTGAGCGTCGACGAGCTGAAGGGCGACGCCGCGACGGCGGAAACCGGGCGACGGGTGATTCTGGCAGCCGTGGCTTTCGTGCTGGGGTTCTCGGCGGTGTTCGTCGCGCTCGGTGCGACGGCGAGTGTCGTCGGCCAGTCGATCGCCCGCTATTACGACGTTCTTTCCTATGTGGCGGGCGGTATCATCATCGTCATGGGCCTGCATTTTCTCGGCGTCTTCCGGATCGGGCTGCTGTTCCGCGAAGCCCGGATCCAGGTGGAGCGCAAACCGGCCGGACTGATCGGCGCTTTCGTCATGGGCCTTGCCTTCGCCTTCGGCTGGACGCCCTGTGTCGGACCGGTTCTGGCCGCCATCCTGTTTGTCGCCGGCTCTTCCGATTCGACCTGGCACGGCGCGGCGCTGCTGGCGGTCTATGCCCTCGGGATCGGCCTGCCGTTCATACTGGCCGCCGCCTTTGCCAGCCGCTTTCTCCGGCTCGCCGGGCGGTTCCGCAAACACATGGGCACGGTGGAAAAGGTAATGGGCGGTCTTCTGGTCCTGACCGGCCTCTTGTTCATCACCGGCCAGATGTCGGCCATCGCCTTCTGGCTTCTTGAAACATTTCCGGTTTTTTCACAAATCGGCTGAGTACACCTGGGAGGATAGGAACATGCGCTTCTGGAAACATCTGGTCCTGGCAGTGGAGTTGACGGCGGCACTGGGCACGACGGCCCTCGCCGCCACAATGGGCGAGGACGGGCTGCACAAGCAGCCCTGGTTCACGATGACCTTCCGCGACATTGCCGAGGACATCGAGACCGCTTCCGGTGAGGGCAAGCGCCTGGCGATCGTTTTCGAGCAGAGAGGCTGCATCTATTGCCGCCAGATGCACGAGAAGATCCTCTCCGACCCGGAAGTCACCGACTACATCAAAGAGAATTTCATGGTCGTCCAATACAACATGTTCGGCGACGAGGAAGTGATCGATCTGGATGGCGAGGAGCTGACGGAAAAGAGCGCGGCGCGCAAATGGGGCTACGTGTTCACCCCGACAATCGTCTTCCTTCCGGAGACCGCTCCGGATGACGGCACAGTGCAGGAAGCCGCCGTTGCGACCATGCCGGGGGCGTTCGGAAAGTGGACTTTCCTGAACATGTTCCGCTGGGTCCGGGAAAAGGGTTATGAGGGCGACGAGCATTTTCAGAAGTACCACGCCCGCATAATCAATGAGTTGCGCGAGCAGGGCCGCCTCGGCGCGGAGTGACGCCGATATAAAAAAGGAGCTTGATCCGGCTTAGTAAAAAGGCCTATTGCATAATATATGCAAAAAATCATATCTTTTAATGTGAGGAGGACAGGCGGACCGGTTACCGGGTCTGCCTAAGAGACGGCGGCAGCCGTTTCGCACTGAGGAGGAAAGCCGACATCATGAGGACAGGCGCGAGACTTACGAGCTTGCCGGCACTACTGGCCGGTCTGACCGTCATGGCCGCATCGGTGGCGACCGCCGGAACCGTGGCTCCGGACAGCGTTCCCATCGAGGACATGGAGCTGACGCAGACACTCACCGACAACAAGGGCGACCCGGCAGCCGGGCGCGAGGCATTCGCGGACCGCAAGAAGGGCAATTGCCTGGCCTGCCATGCCAATACGGACCTGAAGGAACAGCTCTTTCACGGAGAGGTCGGACCGGAGCTTGACGGCGTCGCCGACCGCTGGAGCGAAGAACAGCTGCGCGCCATCGTCGTAAACAGCAAGGATGTTTTCGGCGAACAGACAATCATGCCCGGCTTCTACACGCTGAAAGTCGGCGTGAATGTTGCCGAGGAAAACGCCGGCCAGACCATTCTGACCGCTCAGGAGGTAGAGGACGTAGTCGCCTATCTCATGACACTCAAGGACAACTGATCTCGAGACTCAGGGAGCAAGAGATGACTTTTACTCGACGCCAAGTCTTCGGCCTTACGGCAGGCGCTGCCGCCTTCGTGGCCGTTGCCCCGCGGATTTCATTCGCGGCGACAGATGATACCGAAGCCGCCATCAAGGCCTTTACCGGCGGTGCAGAGCCGGCGACGGGGACCGTAACCCTTGATACGCCGGAAATTGCCGAGAACGGCAACACCGTGCCGGTCGGCGTTTCCGTGGAAAGCCCGATGACGGCCGACAACTACGTGGAATCCGTCCTGATCCTGGCGGAAGGCAACCCCAGTCCGGCGGTTGCGACCTTCCACTTCACCGCAATGAGCGGTGCTGCGGAAGCCAAGACGCGAATCCGGCTGGCCAAGACCCAGAACGTGATTGCCGTGGCCAAGATGAATGATGGTTCCACCTTCATCGACCGCAAGGAAGTCAAGGTCACCATCGGCGGCTGCGGCGGCTGAGCGAGAAGATCAGGACACAGAGGAACACATCATGGCAAATCCGAAACCCCGCGTGAAAGTGCCGAAGAAGGCATCCAAGGGCGAAGTCATCACCATCAAGACTCTCATCAGTCATCCGATGGAATCCGGACAGCGCAAGGACAAGGAAGGCAACCTCGTCCCGCGTCAGATCATCAACACGTTCAAATGCGAATTCGACGGCCAGCTCGTCTTCGAATGCGACATGGACCCGGCCGTATCGGCGAACCCCTACATGGAGTTCAACGCAAAGGTCGAAAACAGCGGCACCTTCAAGTTCACCTGGGTGGATGACGACGGCAGCGTCTACGAATCCGAGAAGAAGATCACGGTCGAATAGACCGTGACATTTGAAGGCCGGGACAATCGGGAGGAGACGATTTGGCCAGATCCAATAGACTTTCTTTAGCAGCAGGCGTCGCGTTGGTGCTGGGTGCGCACAGCGCGGCGTTTGCCGGCGGACCGTCGGACGACAAGCTTGTCATCGACGGCGAGATGGAAATCATGACCCGTGTGGCCCCGCCGGAAGGCCATCCGCTCGACGAAGTGATTTCCGGGTGGCACTACCGCACCGAGGAAACGCGGGATCTTGAGGCTGACAGCTTCCAGAATCCGGGCATGCTCTACGTGGAGCGCGGTGAGGAAATCTGGAACACCGTGGAAGGTGATGCCGGCAAGTCCTGCGCCTCCTGCCACGAAGACGGCGAGGAGTTCCTGAAGGGCATCGGTGCCAACTATCCGAAATGGAATGCCGACGCGGGCAAACCTTTCAACATCGAACTTCAGATCAACCAGTGTCGCGAAGAGAACATGCAGGCCAAGCCCTACAAGTTCGATGCGGCCGACCAGAAGGCCCTGACGACCTTCATCAAGCACCAGTCGATCGGCATGCCGGTGGAAGTCGATCTGACTGAAGGCGACATGAAAGCCTGGTGGGACAAGGGCGAAGAGCTTTACTACACCCGCACCGGTCAGTTGAACCTGTCCTGCGCGACCTGTCACGAAGACTACAACGGCAACTATATCCGTGCCGACCATCTCAGCCAGGGCAATGTCAACGGCTTCCCGACCTACCGGCTGAAGCAAAGCGCCATGGTCTCGCTGCACAACCGTTTCCGCGGCTGCATCCGGGACACACGCGCCGCGTTTCCGCCAGCCTTCTCCGACGATCTCATGGCGCTTGAGGTCTATGTGACCTGGCGCGGTTCTGGTCTCGGGGTCGAAACGCCGGCTGTGCGCCAGTAGGCGCCCTCCCAACCATCCCGGCGCGGCGGCTGCCGCTGCGCCGGATGGTCCTGCCGGCCTTGAGTGATCGGCTTTCCCGCGTTCGCGCAGGAAGGCTGGAAAGCACAATTCATCCGAAGATCCATGGTGCGCGGATCCCCGTGCGCCAGCGGAGAAGTCATGCATGCGGCCAGCCGGGATCTGGTCCGCGATTTTGGAGGCAAGGAATGTTCTCACGACGCGAATTCCTGATGGCGGCAACGGCGACGAGCGCGCTGCTCGGGTCAGGAATGGCGGGATCGTGGTCCCGGCTGATGGCGCAACAGGCGCTTTCCGAGGACCTGCTCCTGCAGATGGAGCCCAAGGGTAAACTGACCCTGGTTCACATCACCGACATTCATGCCCAGCTCAAGCCGATCTATTTCCGCGAGCCGTCAATCAATCTCGGCATCGGCGACGTGGCCGGAAAACCGCCGCATGTGACCGGCGCGGATTTCCTGAAGCTCTACAACATCGAGCCCGGTTCGCCCGATGCCTATGCCCTGACCAGCGAGGATTACGTCGCGCTGGCCCAAAGCTACGGCAAGATGGGCGGCATGGACCGGGTGGCGACGGTGATCAAGCGTATCCGCGCCGAACGGGGGGATGACAACGTGCTGCTGCTGGACGGCGGCGACACCTGGCAGGGCAGTTACACCTCCAACGTCACCGAAGGCCAGGACATGGTCACGGTGATGAATTCGCTCTCTCCCGATGCGATGACCGGCCACTGGGAATTCACCTACGGCACCGACAGGGTGCAGGAACTGATCGATGAGCTGCCCTTCGCGTTTCTGGGGTCGAATATCTACGACGCCGAATGGGACGAACCGGCCTTCGAGCCCTGGAAGATGTTCGAACGGGGCGGCGCCAAGGTGGCCGTCATCGGCCAGGCCTTCCCCTATACACCGATTGCCAATCCGCGCTGGATGATCCCCGGCTGGTCCTTCGGTATCCGTGAAGAAGACATTGCCAAGCATGTTGCGGAAGCGCAGGACGAAGGCGCGGACCTGATCGTACTGCTTTCGCACAACGGCTTCGACGTGGACCGCAAGCTGGCCTCCCGCGTCGACGGCATCGATGTCATCCTCACCGGGCACACGCACGATGCCCTGCCCGAGCCGGTGATCGTCAACGACACGCTGGTGATCGCGTCGGGCTCCAACGGCAAATTCGTTTCGCGGCTGGATCTGGATATCCAGGACGGCAAGCTCAGCGGCTATGCCTACCGTCTCATTCCGGTGTTCTCCGACATCATCACACCGGACGCCGACATGTCCGCGCTGATCGACGAGGTTCGCGCGCCCTATGAAGGCGATCTTTCCCGGGTGCTCGGCAAGACCGAAAGCCTTCTCTACAGGCGCGGCAATTTCAACGGCACGTTCGACGACCTGATCTGCCAGGCGCTTCTGAAAGAACGCGATGCGGAAATCGCACTGTCGCCCGGTTTCCGCTGGGGCACCAGCCTGCTGCCGGGTCAGGACATCACTTTCGAGGATGTGCACAACGCCTGCGCCATGACCTATCCGGCGGCCTACCGCTCGGCAATGAGCGGGCAGACGCTGAAGGACATCCTGGAAGACGTCGGCGACAACCTGTTCAACAAGGATCCCTATTACCAGCAGGGCGGCGACATGGTGCGCGTCGGCGGCATGGGATACACGATCGATCCGAACAAGGAGATCGGCGAGCGCATCTCCGGCATGACGCTGCTGGCGACCGGCGAAGCCATCGATCCAGCCAAAGATTACGTCGTCGCGGGCTGGGCCTCCGTCAACGAAGGCACCGAAGGTCCGCCGATCTGGGACGTCGTCGAAAACCACATCACCAAAAACCCTGTCGTCAAGCTGCCGGACAACCAGTCCGTGACGCTTGCCGGCTGATGTCTTGACCAAGAGGACCAGTCATGAGTGACAAGACCGTTTCTCAATCGCCGAACCTGTCCCGCCGGGCGCTTCTCAAAGCCGGTCTTGCCACCGGCGTGGCGGCAGGCGCGGTGGGAGCAGCGCGTGCGGATGGAGATCCGCTGATAACCGAAATTCAGGACTGGAACCGGTATCTCGGTGAAGGTGTGCAGTCGCGTCCCTACGGCACGCCGTCGGAATTCGAGGCCCATGTGGTGCGCCGCGACGTGGAATGGCTGACCGCATCGACGGAGAGTTCCGTCAACTTCACGCCCCTTCATGAGCTGGACGGCATCATCACGCCGAATGGATTGTGCTTCGAACGCCACCACGGCGGCATCGCGGAGATCAATCCGGCGGACCATCGGCTGATGATCAACGGTCTGGTCGACACGCCTCTGGTGTTCACCATGGAGGACCTGAAGCGGTTTCCGCGTGAAAACCGGGTGTATTTCCTGGAGTGCGCCGCCAATTCGGGCATGGAATGGCGCGGATCGCAGCTCAACGGCTGCCAGTACACCCACGGCATGATCCATAGCGTGATGTACACCGGCGTGCCTCTGAAGCTGATCCTGGAAGAGGCCGGCATCAAGACCAATGCCAAGTGGATCATGCCGGAAGGGGCCGATGCCTCCGCCATGACGCGGTCGATCCCGATGGAAAAGGCGCTGGACGACTGCCTGGTCGCCTTCAAGATGAACGGCGAGGCCCTGCGCCCGGAACAGGGATATCCCTTGCGCCTTGTCGTCCCCGGCTGGGAAGGCAACATGTGGATCAAGTGGCTGCGCCGCATCGAAGTCGGCGACGAGCCGTGGCACCAGCGCGAGGAAACGTCCAAATACACGGATCTTCTGGAGAGCGGCAAAGCCCGCCGGTTCACCTGGGTCATGGACGCCAAGTCGGTCGTCACCAACCCGAGCCCGCAAGCGCCCGTCACGCACGGCAAGGGCCCGCTGGTGATATCCGGCGTTGCCTGGTCAGGCAACGGCCGCATCACTCGTGTCGATGTGTCCATAGACGGCGGACGCAACTGGAAGACGGCCCGGCTGGACGGCCCGAGCCTGCCGAAGGCCATGCACCGCTTCTATCTCGACATCGACTGGGACGGTTCGGATCTTCTGCTCCAGTCCCGCGCGATGGATGAAAACGGCTATTTCCAGCCGACCAAGAATGAATTGCGCGCCGCACGCGGCGAAAACTCGATCTATCACAACAACGGTATCCAGACCTGGCATGTCAAAGCAGACGGGACGGTGGAAAATGTCGAAGTTTCTTAAAGTTCTCAGCCTTGGCGTTTCCCTCGCAGCCCTGCCGGTTCTTGCAGGTGCGGCCCAGGCCGGCGACCCCGACAAGGGGGCAAAGGTCTTCAAGAAATGCGCCGCCTGCCATGCGGTCGGCGAAAACGCCAAGAACAAGGTCGGCCCGCAACTGAACGAGGTGTTCGGACGCACCGCGGGGGCCCTTGACGGCTACAAATATTCCAAGGCGATGATCAAGGCCGGCGAGGAAGGGCTTGTGTGGGACGACGCCACCATGACCACCTATCTGGAAAAGCCGAAAGCCATGATCAAGGGCACGAAGATGGCCTTTGCCGGCCTGCGCAAGCAGGAGGACCTGGAGAATGTGATCGCCTATCTGGCAACCTTCTCCAGCGCCGCTCCGGCGGCAGAAGACGCGCAGAGCGCTGCGGAACCGGAAACGGCTGAAGCCGAAGTCGAAACCGCGGCGGCCAATGCCACCGCACCGGCTCCTGCCCCGGTTTCCGCGATGCGTGAGGGCGGTGTCCTCGGGCTCGGCCGGGTGGCGACGGAAGACGAAGTCGCCGCATGGGATATCGATATACGCCCGGATGGCGAAGGTCTGCCCGCGGGATCGGGAACGGTTGCCGACGGCGAAGGGCTCTATTCGGAAAATTGTGCGGTTTGCCACGGCGACTTCGGAGAAGGCGTCGGTCGCTGGCCGGTTCTGGCCGGGGGTCAGGACACATTGACCGAAGAGCGTCCGGAAAAGACCATCGGCTCCTACTGGCCGTATCTGTCGACCGTCTATGACTATGTGCGGCGGGCAATGCCCTACGGCAATGCGCGTTCACTGTCCGACGACGACATCTATGCCATCACCGCCTATCTCCTCTATCTGAACGATATCGTCGAAGATGAGGATTTCGAGCTCTCGAACGAGAATTTCGCGGAGATCCATCTGCCGAATGAAGACAACTTCATCGCCGATGATCGTGCGGAGGAGCCTCATTACGCCGACAAGAGCGAACCCTGCATGAGCGATTGCAAGGACAGCCCCGTCGAGATCACCATGCGGTCGCGGATTCTGGATGTGACGCCGGGATCCGTCGATGACGACGATGCCGCCGGAATGGGAGGCGTTGACTGACACCGTTTTGCGATAACGCCCCGAACTGAAGGCGGGGCGGCTGCAAGGAGGCGCGGCCGTCCCACTTCGCGCAGGGAGAAAGTCCCGGGAGGGGAGGACCCGACATGACCGGATCCGGACGCACCAAAACGCCGAAAGGCATTTTGCCCAGAGCCGCCGCGTTGAAACGGGGCGCCTGGACGCTGCTCGCGGCCGGCTACGTCCTGCTGCCACTGTCCGCGGCGGCCTCCGGGAACGGTGATCCGGCAAGGGGCGAGGCCCTGTTCAAAGCCTGCAAGTCCTGCCACCAGGTCGGTGCGGATGCCCGCAACGGCGTCGGCCCGCACCTGGACGGCTTGTTCGGCCGCCAGGCGGGCGTGCTTGAGGGTTTCAAATACTCAAGCGCGATGAAAAAGCTCGGCGAAGAAGGCCTTCTCTGGAACGCATCTACTCTGGACGCCTACCTGGAAAAGCCGCGCGCCTATGTTCCCGGAACGCGCATGTCCTATCTCGGCATGCGCAAGAGCCAGGACCGGACGGACGTCATCGCCTATTTGAAGGCGTTGTCGCAGGAAGCCCCGGCGAGCGATCCTCAGGCAGATACGCAGACACGCGCGGAAATCGGCGCGGCGGCGATGGGGCTGGAGGGCGATCCGGAATATGGCGAATATCTTTCCAGCGAATGCGTCACCTGCCACCAGATGTCCGGCCGGGCGGACGGGATCCCGTCGATCGTCGGCTGGCCGAGCCAGGCCTTTATCCGGGTGCTGTTCGAATACAAGACAAATATCCGCAGCCATCAGGTCATGCAAAACATGACGACCAATCTCGGCAACGAGGAAATCGCAGCACTCGCGGCTTACTTCGGTTCACTCGATCCACAGTAGGGACTTTTCCGGAAAAACCCGCCGCTCGCTGCACATCTGGGGAGGAAGAAAATGCCTAATATCTCACGCCGGACATTCGGACTGATGATGGGGGCCGGTGCCTCTACACTTGCGATGCCCTATTACGCGAGGGCACAGGGCAAACCCAGGGCCGTCGTGATCGGCGGCGGCGCGGGCGGGGCGACAGCCGCGCGCTACATGGCCAAGGACGCAGGCGAAGACCTGGATGTCACGCTGATCGAGGCAAATCCGCAATACACCACCTGCTTCTTTTCCAACCTGTATCTGGGCGGTTACCGCAGTTTCGACTCCATCACCCACGGCTACGACAAGCTTGCCTCCAACTACGGCATCACCGTTGTCAACGCGTTTGCCGATACGGTCGACCGCGAAGCCAGGGAAGTCGTGATGGCCGACGGCTCCAGGGTGCCTTACGACCGGCTGATCGTGGCCCCAGGCATCGACCTGATCTACGACAGCGTGCCGGGCTATTCCGAGGAGGTGGCCGAAATCATGCCGCATGCCTGGAAAGCCGGACCGCAGACGAAGCTCCTGAAGGCCAGGCTGGATGCGATCGAAAACGGCCAGCAGGTGGTGATGGTCGCCCCGCCCAACCCCTACCGCTGCCCTCCGGGACCTTACGAGCGCGTTTCCATGATGGCTCACCTGTTCAAGGAAAAGGGCTACAACGACTGCAAGATCGTGATCATCGACCCGAAGCCGAAGTTCTCCAAGCAGGGATTGTTCACCGAAGGCTGGGAAAAATACTATCCGGGCATGATCGAGTGGTACGGCCCGGACGTTCATGGCGGCATCGCCAGCGTCGATCCGCAGACCGGCGAAGTGGAAACGGATCTGGATACCTTCAAGGGGGATCTGGTGAATGTCATTCCGGCGCAGAAGGCCGGCATGATTGCCGCCAGCGCCGGGCTGGCGAACGACAGCGGTTTCTGTCCGATCGATCCCGCTTCCATGCGCTCGCAAATGGACGACAACATCTTCGTCATCGGCGATGCCTCGATTGCCGGTGACATGCCGAAATCCGGATTTTCAGCGAACAGCCAGGCAAAGGTCGCGGCCATGGCCATCCGGGGAGAACTCACCGGATCGAAGGTCTTCCCGGCAAAATATTCGAACACCTGCTGGAGCCTGATCGAAACCAATGACGGTGTGAAGGTCGGCGCCCAATACGCCCCTTCAGCCGACAAGATCGCCTCGACCAACAGCTTCATCAGCCAGACCGGAGAAGACGACGCCCTGCGACAGGCGACCTATGAGGAATCGGTCGGCTGGTACAAGGGCATCACCACCGATATTTTCGGGGGTTAAGAGACACAAGTCTGCTGCGGCCGGAGGTTCCCGGTCGCAGCAGACGCCTGTTTCCGGGCCAACTTTAACGATGCCTCGACTTGCAGGGCGGTCCGTTTCGGCGCTTGCGGTCAAACATGGGCACGGTATCCGCAGTCATCGCGAGATCAGCTGTCTGCCGTTGCACCGGATATTGCGCCAAGCCTCTCCCGATATCGGACGGGCGGAACTCCCATGGCTTTTCGGAATTCCCGGCGAAATGTTTCCGCGGACCCGAACCCGCACGCGTCCCAGACATCCGCCAGTGGCACGTGACCGTTCTCAAGCAACTCTGCCGCACGGGACACCCGTTCGACCTTGAGCCAGTTCAACGGAGTGGTGCCGACTTCCTCGTGAAAACGGCGCGCCAGGGTGCGTGGGCTGGTTCCTGCGGAGCTGGCCATGCGCTCGACCGGCCAGTTTTCGTCAATGGACGCCCTGATAAGATCCTGCAAGGCCGCCAGCCCTGAGCCGACACGGGCCCTGGGCTCCGGGCGCGGCACAAACTGGCGCTGGCCGCCGTCTCGCTGCGCGGGCAGAACGAGCCTCCGGGCAACGCTGGCAGCAACCTGCGCTCCATAGTCCTGACGGATTATGTGCAGCCCCAGATCCAGCCCGGCCGCCGAACCTGCGGAGGTGAAGACCCCGCCGCTTTCGACGAAGAGAACATCGGGATCGACGGTTATCTCAGGATATCGCTCCGCAAGCTTTTGCGTATAACGCCAATGGGTTGTCGCGGTTTTGCCGTCCAGCAACCCTGCTGCCGCCAGGACAAAGACGCCGGAACAGATCGAGGCGATGCGTGCGCCTCGGTCACGGGCCGCACGCAGAGCGGCGCAAAGCGTGCCGGGCACGGGTATATCCGCCCCGCGCCAACCGGGGACGATGATCAGGCTCGCCTCCTGCAGCAGGTCAAGATCGTCTTGCGCATCCAGAGTGATACCGCCCAAGGCGCGAATAGGTCCGGGCTCCGCCTTTACGGTCGCAAAACGATACCAGCGATCAAACTCGGGGCGCGGCAGGGCGAAAAGTTCGACCGCTATGCCGAATTCGAATGTGCACAGACCGTCGTAGGCAATTGCGCAGACCAAGGGGGCCTTGACCGGCGGGATCGCAAATTTCGTCACGTTGGCAGAATCTGACTGCAGGTTGTCCATTCCGCCAGTATCGCGATTTTTCCGATGGTGGCAAGCATAGGCCATCAACCCAGAACGGAGACGTGATCGTGACCAGACCGACCGAGCTTTTCGACGCCATCGAAACCTATTTCGACGCGATCCATGACTGCGATACGGAAAAACTGAATGCGGTGTTCCATCCCCGCTCGAGCCTGTTCGATGCGGACAACGGCACGGTGTTCGTCGAACCGATCGACAGCTTCAGCCGCGATGTCGGCAGCCGCGTGTCCCCCGCCAGCAAGGGGCAGGCAAAAGAAGCCGAGATTTTGCTGATCGACTACCTCTCTCCCATCAGCGCGACGGTCAAGATCCGTATTCGCGCCCATCAAAACATCTTTGTCGATCATCTCGGTTTCGTGAAGGGCGCCGACGGTTGGCAGATCGTCTCGAAGATCTGGCATCTGGAAAGCGTCCTTGAGGAAGCTGCCAGCCAAAACGCCGCCTGATCCCTAGTTCGACTTCCTGGATCAGGACGCACGGACACGTCTGCAGGATTGCTGCGGCTGGCCGCCAGTATGGAAACCCCGCGCCGGGAATTTGTAGAGGATTGCGGCGGCCGACTGTTTCAGCACTATGAGTTACCTGATCTCGGCAGGTCCATGATGTTGTCCTCCACCCAAGCCGCCAATGCCTTGACGTGCACCGCGACGCCCTGACCGTGTGGTGTGAGGCGGTACTCGACGTGCGGGGGAACCACATTGAGCGCCTCGCGGTGAACAAAGCCGTCGTTCTCCAGCGTCTTCAGCGTTTGAGACAACATCTTTTCGCTGACGTCCCCGATAATACGGCGCAGTTCGCTGAACCTCAGGGTCTTTTGCTGAAGGGCAATCAGCACAAGAACACCCCAGCGGCTTGTAACGTGATTGAGCACGATGCGAGACGGACACATCCTATCCAGAACATCGGGTGCAATATTTTTTGCGCTGTTTATGGCGGTTTCTCCATACTAACTAATTTGTACGTACTTTCCTTTTGTTAGTTAGTCGTTATTAGAGGCCCAATCAACGGAATTATGGAGACCAACATGAAGCATACCTTCAAAGCCGCCCTCCTCTGCCTCGCAATCGGCGGAGCGCCCGCTGCGGCCTTCGCGGAAACTGCCAAGGACGTGGTGTCGAAAGCCGTGACCGAGATTTTCGTAAACGGCAATACAAATGCCATCGATACGTATTTTGCGGAGGACTACATCCAGCACAACCCGAGCATTAAGTCGGGCCGTGCAGTGATCAAGGAGCTGTTCAGTCACGCGCCTGCCAATTTCAAGTATGAACCGGGCATGATCATTGGCGACGGTGACCTGGTCGCGGTCCATGCCCGCATTACCGGATTCGGCCCCAAGACCCTGGTCGGTGTCGATATCTTCCGCGTTGAAAATGGCCTGATCGCCGAGCACTGGGATGTCCTGCAGGAAGAAGTGCTCGAAACCGCATCCGGCGAACCGATGTTCACACCGATGCAATAACCCGTTCGGACCAGGACAAAAGTGCTCTCCGGCAGGCGCCCACGAGGAACCGGCCGGAGGGCACAAGGCATCATCACCGATGTTTACGGCGCCTGAGCTCTCCCGCGGTCGTCACCGGCGGCCGCGGGAGAAACCCTCAAGGGATCTACACCGCCGAGCTCTGCAATTACAGATCCGTACCCTAGAAACCTTCGAGGACGATCTTGCCCCTTGCCTTGCCGCTTTCGAGCAAGGCGTGAGCGCGTTTGAGGTTTTCAGCGTTGATGGTGCCGTAGGTCTCGGTGGCGGTCGAGCGGACCGTCCCCGCATCGATCAGACCGGCCACTTCATCCAGAATTTCGCCCTGACGGGCGATGTCCGCCGTCGTGAACAACGACCGGGTGAACATCAGTTCCCAGTGAATGGAAATAGCCTTGCCCTTGAACGGCATGATGTCGAAGGACTTCGGGTCGTCGATCAGGCCGAAGCGCCCCTGCGGCGCGATGAACTCGGCGATCTTCGGCACGTAGCTGTCCGAATAGTTGGTCGAGAACACGAAGGCCGGCGCGCCGATTCCCAGGGCCCCGATCTGTTCCGGCAGCGGCTTGGAATGGTCGACGACGTAATGTGCGCCCAGGTCCTTCACCCACTCCTGCGTCTCCGGACGGGAGGCGGTCGCGATAACGGTCAGATCGGTCTGCGCGCGCAGGAGCTGAATCGCGATGGACCCCACACCACCCGCACCACCGATGATGACGATGGCATTGGCCGCGCCGGGTACCGGGTCGGTAACGCGCAGCCGGTCGAAGATCATTTCCTGCGCGGTCAGCGTCGTCAGCGGCAGCGCGGCGGCGGAGGTTGCCGGGATGGATTTCGGCGCATGGCCGACAATACGCTCGTCCACGAGATGGAATTCGGCGTTTGTGCCGGGACGGTTGATCGCGCCGGCATACCAGACCGTATCGCCCACCTTGAACCGACTCACCGCGTCGCCGGTCTCGACAACCTCGCCGACCGCATCCCAGCCAAGGATCACCGGCGTGTCGCCCTCCGCCGCACGGCTGGCGCGGACCTTGGTGTCAACGGGGTTCACGGAAACGGCCGCCACCCTGACGAGAATGTCATGTCCGCCGGCGGCGAGCCTGTCCATCTCCAGATCCAGCAGGGCATCTTCGCGGGAGATGGGACCGGGAGCGGTGTAACCTACGGCTTTCATTTATTTTATCCTTTTTTTATTTTCAGTCCCTGCCGTCTTCCTGGCAGTCAGGCAGCCTTGCCTGTTGTCAGTCGATCTGCGTCATTTCGTTGAGAGTGAACTCGGCAACAGCCCCATCGGTGGCGGCGATATACGCCGCCAGGTGCGGTGCGTTCA
This sequence comes from uncultured Roseibium sp., assembly GCF_947496995.1. Taxonomy (GTDB): domain Bacteria; phylum Pseudomonadota; class Alphaproteobacteria; order Rhizobiales; family Stappiaceae; genus Roseibium. Next base: position 146,497 of record NZ_CANMFD010000001.1, on the reverse strand, counting down.
TGTGCTCCTGCCAGATCTCACGACTTTCCCAGTTTTCGTAAAACATGAAGTGGGCCGGATCTTCGTTGTCCTGATGCAGGTCGTAGGTGATGCAGCCTTTCTCGGCGCGGGTGATCGGCACCAGCTTGAGAAGCTCGGCTTTGACCAGTTCGATCTTTTCAGGCCTGGCGTGGATGTTGGCGACGATGGTGAGTTTCGACATGGATGCACTCCCTTAAGGGTCCGGTTCGGTACGCAGGATATACAGGCGGGATTCTTCCGGATAAACGTCTTTCAATCGAAATGATAATCCGGAATTTTCGTAGAATGCTGATCGACAACATCCGCCTGTTTCTCACCATCGCCGAAAAAGGCAGCCTTGTCGCTGCAGGGCGAGAAGCCGGCCTGTCAGCAACGACGGTGTCCGAACGGCTTGCCGCCCTCGAGGCACATTATGGTGTCGTTCTATTCAACCGGACGACACGCTCGCTGAGCCTGACAGATGAGGGCCGTACTCTGCTCAGCGGGGCAAAGGTGGTTCTGGGCGAACTTGAAGACCTCGACACGCGCATCCGCTACGGAGCGGAGACCTTGTCCGGACCGATCCGGGTCAGTGCACCGGTGGACCTTGGCCGCAGCGTCGTTTCCGAAGTGATTTCATCTTTCACGAAACAGCATCCGGCGATCTCGATTGAGTTGTCCCTGTCCGATGGATACGTCGATATCGTCGGTCAGGGGTTCGATCTGGCCTTGCGTTTTGGCACGGTGACGGACAGTACGTTGCGGATCCGGAACCTGGGACACTTCCGCCGGATCGTCTGCGCAGCGCCCTCCTACATCAATGCCCACGGCGCACCGCAACAGCCAGAGGACCTGGCGCGGCACAATTGCCTTGTCATGCGGTTCGGCACGACCCTCGACAATGTCTGGCGCTTCGGATCGGGGAAAAAGACCCGCACCGTCACCGTGCGCGGCAACAAGACGGTGAATGACGGCTCGCTGGTGCGGCAATGGGCCGTGGACGGCCACGGGATCATCCTGAAATCGGAACTCGACGTGGCACCCGACCTGAAATCCGGAAAACTTGTTGCGCTGCTCGAAGAGCACGCGGCCCCGCCCAATCCTCTCCAGATGATGTTCCCGCCCGGGCGCGCCCAGCCGAGGCGCGTCCGCACACTGACCGATGCCTTGAGCACCGCAATGTCCGGGGTCAGGACCGAGCACTGATACAACAGCTGGCATCGCAGGAAGGCAGCAGATCGCGTCAGTCGCGGAACAGGCCGCGCGATCCGAAGCGGGCAGAGACTTCCTCGTCGGGCAGGTCATGATAGGCAACCACCCGGTCGACCTTGTCGGTGGAACCGAAGACGAAGGGGATGCGGGCGTGAAGAGAGCCGGCGGTCTGGTCCAGAATACGCTCGGTTCCCGTCGTCGCACGGCCACCGGCCTGTTCCACCAGAAAGGCGATCGGCGCGCATTCGTAGACCATACGGAGCCGCCCGTGTTCATAGCCGGGCCGTTTGTCGCCCGGATACAGGAAGATCCCGCCACGGTTGAGGATGCGGTGTGTTTCCGCGACCAGGGAGGCGACCCAGCGCATGTTGAAGTTTTTCTCGCGCGGTCCTTCGTCCCCGGCCAGACAATCGTCGATAAAGGCGCGGACCGGCTTCGACCAGTGCCGGTAATTTGACGCGTTGATGGCGAATTCGCTGGCTTGCGGCGAAATGGAAAAATGATCGTTGACCAGCGTGAAGACACGGGCCACCGGATCGAGAACATAGTGCAGGACGCCGGAGCCGAAGGTCATGATCAGTGCGGTCTGGGGTCCGAAGATGAAATAGCCGGCCGCGATCTGCTCCGATGCCGGCCGCAGGAACGAACCTTCCGCATCCGGTTTTGCCTCGAACACCGAAAAGATCGTGCCGATGGACACGTTGACATCGATGTTGGACGAGCCGTCGAGAGGATCTATCGCCAGCGCCAGCGTACCATCGGCATCGATCTCGATGGGATCGTCCTGCTCCTCGGACGCGTACCAGCGGATCCCGGTGCGTTTCAGGGCGGCGGCGAACGCATCGTCGGCCTCGACGTCGAGGGCCTTCTGCGTGTCTCCGCCGATGTTGCTTCCGACGCTGGCGCCCAGCGCTCCGGCCAGAGGTCCCATGGCAATGGTCCGCGACAGGTCGCAGGCCACCCGGCACATCGCGGCAATGGCGGGGTAGAGAGCTTCCGGGACGCGTTCGGGCGATAGCATATCTGGTTTCGGGGTCATCAAGGCCTCTGGTCGATGTGGAGCTGACTTGCTTTTCACACGTTTGAGGATTAATGAAATTTAAAAATTCAGAAAGATGATTAAATTTTATTGAATGACTATCCAGAACGCGATCACGCTCAAGCAGTTACGGGCCTTGGAGGCCATCGTCGAAACCGGCAGCATTAGCCAGTCCGCCGACCTGCTTGGCCTGACGCCGCCGGCGGTCCATTCCCAGCTCAAGGTTCTGGAAGAGCAGTTCGGATGCGCGCTGGTCAACCGGACACCGGGAGAGCGGTTTGAAGCGACGCCTGCGGGCATGGCGCTTCTGGAGGCATTCGAGACAATGCACTCCGCGCTCGCCAAGGCGGTGGACCGGATCGAGGCCATGAAAAACGGCATGGCGGGTCGGATTGTGCTGGGCGTCATCGGCACCGGCAAATATTTCGCGCCCTCAATCGTCGCCCATCTGAAAAAGGAATATCCGGACATTGAAGTCGCGCTGCAGTTCGGCAACCGCGACCAGACCATTTCAGACCTTGCCGCAGGCAGGACCGATCTGGCGATCATGGGTCGTCCGCCGCGCCGGCCGGAGGTAACAGCCTACAGCATGGGCGATCATCCGCATGTCCTGATTGCCCCGCCGGACCATCCCCTGGCGCAAGGCGCCCGCGCGGAAGCCGCCGACCTCCTGGCCGAACATTTCATCCTGCGGGAACCGGGATCGGGGACACGCATACTTACGACGCGTTTCCTGGATCAGCTCGGCGAAGGCCAGGCTTTCACCTTTACGGAAATGGAGTCCAACGAATCCGTCAAGCAGGCAGTGATCGCCGGGCTCGGCATCGCCCTGATATCGATCAACACCGTAATCGAGGAGCTGAAATCGGGGCGCCTCAGGATGATCGAGGCGGACGGGCTGCCGATCATCCGCCACTGGTTCGTGCTCCACCGCACCGGCCTGCCGCCCAACCCGGCCCTGGACACGGTCCTCGATCACATTCGCCGCAACGGCCCGCAATTTCTCGCTGAAACGGAAATCCGTGAGTTGCTGAAAAATTAGGCGCAGATGCCGGTGAGCCCCAGGGAAAGAGGCGGGATTCAGGCCGATCCGGCAGGCCTTCCCCAGAGGTAATTCAGGCCAAATGGCTCAGGCGAATTGACGAACTCAAGCCGGTAACCGATGATCTTCCGCGTACTTCGGGCCGGAGGGCTGAAATCAATTCGTCTTGCTGGCGGGCTCGTCGAGCCTGCCAACATCTATGCACGAAACGCATTAATACATAGATCCAAAATGCATTGGACAGCATAAGGATGCGCTGTTTTCATCTGGAGAGCCACGCAAAACCGCGCAACACAGGAGCTGACAATGTTCAGATCAATTCCCAAGACACTCGCCCAGGCCGGTCTGGCGCTCGCTATTCTGGCGAGCCCCGCCGCAGCCGAGTTCCCGGAAAAGGAAGTCACGATAACCGTCGGCTTCGGTCCGGGCGGTGGGGTCGACACGATTACCCGTGCAGCCTCGGACGCGTTGTCGGCTTCGCTCGGCGAGCCGGTCGTGGTCGAGAACCAGCCCGGCGCCGGCGGCGGTCTGGCCCTGACCGCGCTCAAGGCCAAACCGGCTGACGGCTACAATCTTGCCGCAGCCATTTCCACCACTATTTCCTTCGATCCGCATACGTCCAACGTCAGCTTCGGCATCGACGATTTCGAGTTTATCGGCGCCTTCGGCGTGTTCCCTGAAGCACTTGTCGCCCTGCCGTCCCGCGGCTGGACGAATTTCGCCGACGTCATCGCGGCGGCAAAGGATGCCCCCGACGGTCTGACCTACGCATCGACGACCTCCCTCGACCGGGTTGTGATGAAAGCCATCTCCGAGAAGGAAGGCGTTCTTCTCAAGCCCGTTCCGACTAAAGGCGGCGCCGAGGCAGTGGCCGAGGTTCTCGGCGGACATGTGGATTTCGCCTACAGCTCGGGCACCTATTATCCGCAGGCCAAGGCCGGCGAACTGATGGTGCTGGCCGGCCTGGGCACAGACCCGGTTCCGGGTTTCGAAACGGCGCCGACGCTGAAAGGCCTCGGATATGATATTTCCAGCGTCAACATGGTGGTCTACCTGGCTCCGCTGGGAATTCCGGCAGAGGCGAAAGCCAAGCTCGTCGCAGCTTTCGAGGAAGCCGCCAAGTCGCAGCCTCTTCTGGATGTGCTTGCCAAGCGCAACATGGGCAGCTTCATCCTTACCGGTGACGACTTCGCAACGCAGATCCGTGCGCAGAGCGCCCAGTTCAAGGCGGCAATGGAGTAAATGAACCGGCCTTCCTCCAGCCAAAACGGGCCGCGTCTTCGGATGCGGCCTCTTGCCGAATTCGCAATTGTTTTCGGAGCCAGTCTGCTGCTGCTCTTCGTCGTCGTTCCGGCAGGCACTTTCGAGACCGACAATTTCGGACTTTCTCCGCGCATGCTGCCGATGGTCTGTGTCACGGTCATCGCCCTGATGTCCCTCGTCACGCTTCTATTTGGCCTGATGCGCGCCGGTCCCGGAGAGGATGCCCCACGCGGCGGGCTTCGCGGTGCGATCCAACTCGGAGCGGCAGCACTCGTCGGCATTGTTCTGGTCGATCAGACAGGTCTCGTGATCGGCGGCACTGCACTTGTTCTCCTGGCCTGCCTGGCCGTCGGAGAACGGCGTGTCGCAACACTTGCCGGGATGGGCGCGGGCGGTCTGCTCATTCTTCTTCTCGTAGACTGGTCGGGGCTCTAGCCGCATGGAAATATTTCTGCAAGGGGCGGCCGACGCGCTGACCCTGGCCTCGATCGTCTCGGTGATTGGCGGCATCCTGCTCGGCTATCTCGTCGGCGTTTTGCCCGGACTGAGCCGGCCAGCCGCCCTTTCCGTAGCCGTTCCGCTGACCTATTCGATGTCTCCGATCGCCGCCATCGCCTTTCTGGTGGGGGTGACCAAGGCAAGCGCCGCGGGTGGTGCAACGGGCGCCATTCTGCTGAACACGCCGGGCGAACCCAGTTCGACCGCGACCACTTTCGACGGTTACCCGCTGGCGAAAAAGGGTGAAGGAACACGGGCGCTGAAAACCGCGCTTTATGCCTCCGTCTTCGGCGACATGACGGCGACCTTCGTGCTCATTCTGCTTGCCTCCTCGCTGGCGCGCTTCGCCCTCAAGATGGGGCCGGTGGAAATGACCGCCGTGATGATTTTCGCGCTGAGTTTCATCGCGGCCCTTTCGGGGAGTTCGCTGTCCCGCGGGATCATCTCCGGTGTCCTCGGCCTGTTTCTTTCGACTGTCGGCCTCGACCCGGAAAGCGCCACGCCGCGCATGACCTTCGGGTTCATCGAACTGTTCGACGGAATCCCGCTTATCGCCGCCACGGTGGGCATGCTGGCCTTCACGGAAATGCTGGTGCAGGTGCAGGCCCTTTTCGCAGCCAGAGGCTCCATGTCGGAAAAATCGGGCTTTGCTCCCGAAACGAATAAAAAGCTGCGATTTTCCGATATCAAAAGGGTGTTTCCGGTCACCCTGCGCGGCACCGGCATCGGCATTGGCGCCGGTATCATTCCGGGTCTCGGCCCGACCATCGGCGCGCTGCTGTCCTATGCCATCAACAAGCGGCTGGCCAAGCCGGGCGACTCCTACGGCGAGGGCGATCTCAAGGGCGTGGCCGCTTCGGAAGCCGCCGACAATGCCGTCCTGCCGGCAAGCCTCATTCCGCTTTTCGCCATCGGTCTTCCCGGCAGTGTTTCGGCCGCCATTCTCGTTTCCGCCTTCATGCTGCATGGCGTCCAGCCGGGGCCGCTGGTTTTCGAGCAGCATCCGAGACTTATCTACGGCATCTATGTGTCGATGATCGTCGCCAGCCTGGCCATGCTCGTGGTGGGACGTCTCGGCCTGACCCTGTTCGCGCGCGTCACCCTCGTGCCGCCACGGCTGATCATTCCCTTCGTGGTGCTGTTCTGCGTAATCGGAACCTATCTGGAGCGCGACACGGCCTTTTCCGTATTCGCCATGCTGGCCCTGGGAATTCTGGGGTTCGTGATGCAGCGGTACGGATACTCCGTGGTGACGTTCCTGATCGGCTTCGTGATCGGGCCGCTGTTCGAGCTTTCGCTGCGCCAGGCGCTGATCGTCACCAATCACTCTCCGCTTGCGGTGGTCGATCATCCGATCGCCATGGGCTTCCTGCTCGCCGCCGTCGCTGCCATCGCCCTGTTTCTCAAGCCGGGCCGCAAGGGATCCGGGCAGTAGGGATCATCCCGCTCCCAGGTGCCCTGCCGCCACTTCATTGAGGACCGAAAGGAAGCTGGTGATATTCATCGGCCGGTAGCGATTGGGGTTCCAGAGGGCAGAAACCTCCGCGGAGGTCTGACAGGTGTCCGAGACGATCGGAACCGCGTTGCGGATCGCCGTCAGGTCCCGCGCCGACGACGAGACGATGGCAACGCCGTGACCGTCCTGGGCGAGCGCCGCCAGTGTCTGGGTGCTGTCGCTTTCGAGCAGAATGCGCGGGCGCACTCCATGCGCCAGCGTAACCTGTTCAAACAGGTGACGGGTCAGAAACCCGCGCTTCATGACCATCATCGGCTCGTTGGCAATGGCATCCATGGTGATGGACTTCTTCTTCCTGCCGGGATGATCGGGCGGCAGGACCGCCAGAAGCCGGGCACTGAACAGCGGGTGCCCGACCAGGATGTTGCTGATCCCCAGATTGGCAATCACCATGTGAACTGCACCATGCTCGACCATCTCGATCAGCGCGTCGTTGTGCCCCTCGCTGACGATCATGCTGACCCGCGGGTAGGATGACCGGAAGCGGGCCATTGCAGGCGACAGCAGCCAGGTGATCGTCTGAGGAGAGGCCCCGATGCGCAGCGTGCCGCTGTGCTCGTGCTCGGTCCGCCCAGTGTGCTGCATCATGTCCTGGGCGCGTTCGATCAGTTCCGCCGCCTGGACCGCCAGGTCCGCACCTTCCGTCGTCAACACGAGCCGCTTGCCGACCCGGTCGAACAGGTCCACGCCGAGTTTGCGCTCCAGCGCCTGTATCTGGCGCGACAGAGCAGGCTGGCTGAGATTGACGGCAATTGCCGCACTCGAAATATTCAGCCGCTCCGCAACGACCAGAAAGTTGCGCAATTCTCTCAGTTCCAGCATCCATCCGCCCCATATGCAATTCATGCATGAACACTGTCTGCATAAATGCATTGGACACACAACAGCATTCTGCAGACCATGCCGCCAAAATGGTCACGGCAATGAAAATCTCGATAAATGCGGACATGGGTGAAAGCTTCGGCGCCTATAAACTGGGCGACGACGGAACCGTCATGCCCCACATCAGTTCAGCGAATATTGCCTGCGGCATGCATGCAGGCGATCCGGCCGTCATGTACCGGACCGTGGGCCTTGCCCTGGAACACGGGGTCAGTATCGGCGCCCATCCCGGGTTCAACGATCTTCAGGGATTCGGCCGGCGGCAGATCGCCATGGAGCCGAGCGAGATCGAATATCTGGTCACCTACCAGATAGGTGCGCTGCAGGCCCTTTCTGCCAGCCATGGCGCCCGCGTAGACTTCGTGAAACCGCATGGGGCGCTCAACAACATTGCCCATCATACCGAAGAGGTCGCCGATGCCATTGCCAGAGGCATCCGGGCTGCGGGCCCCGATCTCATCTTCGTTGCCAACTGCCTTTCGGAAATGACTCGGTCGGCGGCTAAGGCCGGACTTCCCGTTGCTCACGAGGCCTATGCCGACCGCCACTATTTTCCGGACGGCAGGCTCATGTCGCGCGGCATATCCTCCGCCGTCATCCGGGACCCGGAAATCGCCGCACAACGCGCGCTTGTCATGGCAGAGGAGCAATGCCTCCTCGCGCATGACGGAACCCGGCTGCCTACACCCGTCGACACGTTCTGCATTCATGCGGACGAACCCACGGCCGCCACCGTGGCCAGACAGGTTCGCAGCGTTCTTGAAGACGCGGGGTTTGCGGTGGCACCCGTGAGCGGGCAGTAGTGAAAAGCCGGAGAAGCCTCTGCCATTTGTATCAAGCGTTCAGAGCATTCTGCCGCCCAGGGTCTTCACTTGACCGGGCGGATCTTCGGTCCGGCTTCCAGGACAAGCGGATCGAACCGGTCGCCGGCCTGGCTCAGCATGTCGAAAAGCTGGGCGCGCATGCGCGGTTCCCAGAACTTGCTGATGTGGTCCGCGACACCAGCCACGGCTTCCTCGTGCGGTCTGTTGCGGAAGAAGCCTGCGATTTGGTTGGCCATGTAGGTCAGCTTCTCAGGCGACATCTTGCAGGGTTCTCCCGATGATCCTGTGCGGATGGGTAAAGAGTTCGAAGCTGTCGCCGCGCGCGCAGGCGACCAGCGTGATGTTGGCGCCATCGGCCTCGGAGACGGCAAGCGCCGTCGGGGCGGAGACCGCAATGATGATCCCGCAGCCCGCGGCGGCCGTTTTCTGGATCAGTTCGATCGACAGCCGGCTGCTCATGACGAAGGCGCCGCCCGAGGCAGGTGTGCCGGATAGGCTCATCGAGCCTATCAGCTTGTCCAGGGCGTTGTGCCGACCAACATCTTCGCGGATCGTCGTCAGACCTTTTTCAGGATGATACCAGCCTGCTGCATGAACGGAGCGGGTCTGCAGGTTGAGCGCCTGGGCCTTGCCCATGGCACGCACCGCGTCACCCACGTTTTCGGCCTTGAGCCGTGTTTCGGCCATAACGGGACGGATCTCGCGCATGGCCTCCTCCAAGCTTTCGATGCCGCACAGCCCGCAGCCGACGGGCCCGGCGATGGAACGCCGCCTTTGCCGCAGTCTTTCCGTTGCATCCGTGGCAAGCCGGATCTGAACATCGATGCCCTTGTCGACTTCGACGACGGCGATGTCCTCGATCTCCTCCGGCGACGCGACGATATTCTCGGACAGGGAAAATCCAGCCGACAGATCCTCGAGATCGGAAGGGGTCGCCATCAGCACAGCATGAGTCGAGCCGTTGTAGCTGATCGCAACCGGCACTTCGTCGGCGAGCTCCAGCGAGGACGCCGAGAAGCGGCCATCCCGGTAGGAAACGGCTGAGGACGTGCTGTGCGTCTTCATGGTTATTCCGCAGCCTCGATCCTGCGCGCCCGCGCAGAGAATTCCTCGTATTGCTCCTGCCAGTCCGTCGGCCCGTTGGAAGGCGACACCTGAACGGCGGTCACCTTGTATTCCGGGCAGTTGGTCGCCCAGTCGGAATAGTCGGTGGTGATGACATTCGCCTGGGTGGTGGGGTGATGGAACGTCGTATAGACGACGCCCGGTGACACCCGGTCGGTAAGGCTGGCCCGGAGGCTCGTTTCGCCCGACCGGCTGACCAGCTTGACCCAGTCGCCTTCCTTGACACCGCGGGTTTCCGCATCGTGCGGATGGATTTCCAGCACGTCCTCGCCGTGCCAGACGACGTTTTCCGTCCGGCGTGTCTGGGCGCCGACATTGTACTGGCTCAGGATCCGGCCCGTGGTGAGCAGCAGCGGGAACCGCGGCCCGGTCTTTTCGTCGGTGGCGATATAATCCGTGCGGATGAACCTGCCCTTGCCGCGCACGAACCCGTCCACATGCATGACCGGCGAGCCGACCGGCGTGCTGTCGTTGCACGGCCACTGGACGGATCCTTCTTCGTCCAGAAGCTGGTAGCTGACATTGGCGAAGCTGGGCGTCGTCGCGGCGATTTCGTCCATGATCTGGGACGGGTGGGTGTAGCTCCAATCGGCGCCCATGGCATTGGCAAGAAGCTGGGTCACCTCCCAGTCCGCATAGCCGTTTTTCGGCGCCATCACCTTGCGCACCCGGTTGATGCGGCGCTCGGCGTTGGTGAAGGTGCCGTCCTTTTCCAGGAAGGTCGATCCCGGCAGGAAGACATGGGCGTAGTGCGAGGTCTCGTTCAGGAACAGGTCATGCACGATAACGCAATCCATCGCCGCCAGACCGGCGGACACGTGTTTCGTGTCCGGGTCCGACTGCAGGATGTCCTCGCCCTGGCAGTAAAGCCCCTTGAACGTGCCTTCCACGGCGGCGTCCAGCATGTTGGGAATGCGCAAGCCCGGCTCGTCGGAAATGCTGACGCCCCAGGCCTTTTCGAAGACATCGCGCACCTCGGCATTGTTCACGTGGCGGTAGCCTGGCAGTTCGTGCGGGAAGGACCCCATGTCGCAGGAGCCCTGGACATTGTTCTGGCCGCGCAGCGGGTTCACGCCGACGCCCGGCCGGCCGATATTGCCGGTGAGCATGGCCAGATTGGCGATGCCGATCACCGTGGTGGAGCCCTGGCTGTGTTCCGTCACGCCGAGGCCGTAGTAGATGGCTCCATTGCCGCCCCTTGCATAAAGCCGGGCCGCCGCGCGCAGCTCCGCCGCCGGCACTCCGGTCAGGGCTTCAACCGTCTCCGGAGAATGGGCCGCATCCGCGACGAATTCGGCGTATTCCTGGAACTCGTCCCAGTCGCAGCGCGTGCGGATGAAGTCCTCGTCGAACAGACCTTCGGTCACGATCACATGGGCGAGCGCCGTGACGACGGCGACATTCGTACCTGGCCTGAGCGCCAGGTGATGGGCGGCGGTGACGTGCGGCGTCCGCACAAGATCGATCCGGCGCGGATCGACGACGATCAGCTTCGCGCCCTGGCGCAGGCGTTTTTTCAGGCGCGAGGCGAAGACCGGGTGGCCGTCGGTCGGGTTGGCGCCGATCACCAGAACCACGTCGGCCTGTTCGACACTGTCGAAATCCTGTGTGCCGGCGGAAGTGCCGAAGGTCTGGCCGAGGCCGTAGCCGGTCGGGGAATGACAGACCCGGGCGCAGGTATCGGTGTTGTTGTTGAGGAAGACGGCCCTGGTCAGCTTCTGAACCAGGTAGGTTTCCTCGTTGGTGCAGCGGGACGACGTGATGACGCCGATGGACTCCTTGCCGTGCTCGTACTGGATCGCCCGCAGTCTGTTGGCGGCAAAGCTCAAGGCTTCGTCCCAGGAGACCTCCCTCCACGGATCGCTGATCCTGTCGCGGATCATCGGGTTCAGAATGCGGTCCTTGTGGGTGGCGTAGCCATAGGCGAACCGCCCCTTGACGCAGGAGTGGCCGTGATTGGCCTTGCCGTCCTTGTAAGGCACCATGCGGACCAGTTCCTGACCGCGCATTTCCGCCTTGAAGGAGCAGCCGACGCCGCAATAGGCGCAGGTGGTGACCAGCGAGTGCTCGGGCTGGCCGATCTCGATCACCGATTTTTCCTGCAGGGTCGCGGTCGGGCAGGCCTGCACGCAGGCGCCGCAGGAGACGCATTCGGAATTCAGGAAGCTTTCATGCATGCCGGCGGAGACCCGCGAGCCGAATCCGCGTCCCTCGATGGTCAGCGCGAATGTGCCCTGCACTTCCTCGCAGGCGCGCACGCAGCGGGAGCAGACGATGCATTTCGACGGGTCATAGGTGAAATAGGGATTGCTTTCGTCCTTCGGCATGAAGCGGGCATTCACCTCGCCGCCGCCATCGCGCTGCTTCACGTGGTTGCCGCCATCATAGCCATAGCGCACATCGCGCAGACCAACCGCGCCGGCCATGTCCTGCAGCTCGCAATCGCCGTTGGCGGCGCAGGTCAGGCAGTCGAGCGGATGGTCGGAAATATAGAGTTCCATCACGCCGCGGCGGATATCCTTCAGCCGGCCGGTCTGGGTCTGGACCACCATGCCGTTCTCGGCGGGCGTGGTGCAGGAGGACGGTGTTCCACGCCGGCCCTCGATCTCCACCAGGCACAGGCGACAGGAGCCGAAGGCATCGACCATGTCGGTCGCGCAGAGCTTCGGGATCTTGATGCCGGTTTCCATGGCCGCCCGCATCACGGATGTGCCTTCGGGAACCGTTACCTCGAAGCCGTCGATGGACAGCGTCACCTGGTTCTCCGACGCTGAAGCCGGTGTGCCGTAATCTGTTTCCTTGATCAGGGACATGTCGCTACTCCGCCGCCTCAGCCAGAGGCTTCAGGGTGTCGGGTTTGGGGGTGAAGTCCTGCGGGAAATGGGTCAGCGCGCTCATGACCGGATAGGGCGTGAAGCCGCCCAGCGCGCAGAGCGACCCCAGTTTCATCGTGTTGCAGAGATCCTTGAGAAGATCGATCTGCTCTTCCGGCCTGTCGCCATGCGCGATCCTGTCGACGACCTCGACACCCCTGACAGCGCCGATGCGGCAGGGTGTGCACTTGCCGCAGCTCTCTATGGCACAGAACTCCATGGCGAAGCGCGCCTGGCTGAGCATGTCGGCGGTATCGTCGAAGACGACAACGCCCGCATGGCCGATGAGGCCATCCTGCGCGGCGAAAGCCTCGTAGTCGAAGGGGGTGTCGAACAGCTCCGGTGGGAAATAGGCACCCAGCGGCCCGCCGACCTGCACCGCCTTGACGGGACGCCCGCTCAAGGTGCCGCCGCCGATATCGTTGACGAGTTCGCCGAGCGTGATGCCGAAGGCAGCCTCGTAAAGACCGCCGTGCCGGATATTTCCGGCAAGCTGGATCGGCATGGTGCCGTGCGAGCGGCCGGTGCCGAAGTCCCGGTAAAAATCCGCGCCCCGGTCCATGATCACCGGAACGGAGGCTAATGACAGAACGTTGTTGACCACGGTCGGGCAGCCGAACAGTCCTTCAAGGGCGGGAAGCGGCGGTTTTGCCCGCACGACGCCGCGCTTGCCCTCCAGGCTGTTGAGGAGCGAGGTCTCTTCGCCGCAGACATAAGCCCCGGCACCGACGCGCACGTCCATGTCGAAGGCATAATTCGATCCAAGAACGGATTGACCGAGAATTCCCGCCTTGCGGGCGATCCCGATGGCCGCCTGCATGGTCTCGATGGCGTGCGGGTATTCGGAACGGGTGTAGAGGTACCCCTTGCTGGCACCGCTGGCGATGCCGGCGATCGTCATGCCTTCGATCAGCACGAACGGATCGCCTTCCATGATCATGCGATCGGCAAACGTGCCGCTGTCGCCCTCATCGGCGTTGCAGACGATGTATTTGCGCGCTCCCGGCGCCTTGAGCACGGTGTTCCACTTGATGCCGGTGGGAAAGCCTGCCCCGCCACGCCCGCGCAGACCGCTGTCGGTGACCTGCTGCACAATTTCGGCCGGCTGCATGGCGAGCGCGTTCCGCAACCCGATCAGCCCGCCGTTGCTACCGTAGTCGTCGAGGGACAAAGGATCGGTGAGACCGCAGCGCGCGAAAGTGAGCCGGGTCTGGTTTTTCAGAAACGGGATCTCTTCGGTGTCGCCATGGAACAGCGGATGCGCGCCGCCTTCCAGAAAGCCGGCGTCGAACAGTCCGGGCACATCGGCTGGCCTGACGGGGCCATAGGCAACGCGGCGGTCACCAAAGCGGACCTCGACCATCGGCTCGAGCCAATGCAGGCCGCGCGAGCCGTTGCGGACCAGTTCCGCCGTGATGCCGCGGGCGGAAAGTTCCGAGGCAATTGCTTCGACGACGCGATTCGCTCCGACGGCCAAGGCCGCCGCATCGCACGGGACGTAAATCACCGGCGTCATCGGCCTGCCTCCATCACGATATCGGCGAGCGCCGCCTTATCCAGACGGCCGTGAAGTTCGTCGTCGAACATGGCTGCCGGCGCGCAGGAACAAAGGCCGAGGCAATAGACCGGTTCCAGCGTGATCCTGCCGTCGGGCGTGGTCTCATGCCAGTCGATCCCGAGCGCCTCGCGGACGCCCTCCGCAAGGGCCTCGCCGCCGACAGACTGGCAGGCTTCGGCGCGGCAGATCTTCAGAACATGCCGGCCCGCCGGCTCCTGCCGGAAATCGTGGTAGAAACTCATGACACCGTGCACTTCGGCCCGGCTGAGGTTCAGCTTGTCGGCAATGACGCGCAACGCGGTGTCCGGCACGCACCCGAAGTCCCTCTGGACGTCATGCAGTATCGGCAGAAGCGGACCTTCCTCCAGCAAATGCCTGTCGGCAATGGCAGCCGCCCGGTTTGCAACGTCCGCTTCCGGCACTTGCAATTCCATGCCGTCTCTCCCTCGCTCGCGCATGACATTTCACGATGTCACACTGTGCTTGCCGCGATCAATATCGCCGTTCCGTTGTGCGATTGCACATTTCTATCGACGTTCTTCCAGCTTCTCTTTTTGAGCGTCCTCCGTCCCTCTGACCAGGCGCAGGAAGGCGGCTATCAGGGGCGCATGGGGCTCACGGTGGGTCGTCACAAGACCGACCATCGTGCCCGCGTCCGGCTTGGCGATCGGAATGGTTCTGAGTGTTTCGGACGCGAAGGTTTCCGCCAGACTTCTGGGTACGATGGAGGCCCAGCGGCCTGTGCGCACGTGGGCGATCAGGGTAACGATGGAATCCGATTCCAGTGCGGGCGCGGCTTCAGTGCCTGCCTCGGCGAGAATGCCATCGACGATCCGCCGGTTCTGCATGTCCCCGGTCAGCAGGCACAGAGGAATGCGGCTGACTTCACTCCAGGTGACCCGTTTGTGGTCGGCAAGCGGCGCGCCTTCGGTGGTCACCAGACAATAGGTTTCCCGGTAGAGCGGAACCTGGATGACTTTTCCGACGGGCTCGTTGCCGAGATAGGTCACGCCGACATCGATCTCCAGATTCTCCAGCAGGGACAGGATCTCGATGGAAGAACGCGACAAGACGGAAAAGGTCACGCCCGGATTCTGGTCGACAAACGGCGTCGTCAGCTCCGGGACGTAGGAAAGCGCCGTCGGGATGCTTGCGATGCGCAGATGGCCGCTCAGACCGTCGCGGACCGTCTTCAGCTCCTGCTGCATGGTGCGGGCGTCGGAGACAAGCCGGCGGGCCCATTCCAGAACCCGCTCGCCTTCCGGGGTCAGGCCCTGAAACCGCGAGCCGCGCAGGACCAGCAACGCACCCAGTTGCTCCTCAAGCTGCTTGATCGCGGCCGAAAGCGTCGGCTGGGTCACGCCGCAATCTTCAGCGGCGCGGCCGAAATGCCGTTCCCGGGCAAGAGCCATGAACATTTCAAGCTTGTCGATCATCAGCGGTGCATGATGTGGCAAGGCCACCTTTTCCGAGGGACGTCCCGCAGTGGACTTTGCGGAACCATTACAAGGTCACATCCTAGCATGGAATCAAGGCCTCCGGCGGCCCCGCACCGCCCGCGACTGGCCTGATACCGACAGACCGGCCACACCCGCGCTTCCAACCGCGGGAAAGGGATCGGAGAGCGGTATTATTTTGTCCATCTGATCAATTATTTTATTTTCAGAGCCTGCATAACTTGTGAGCATGCGTATTTTGTGATCATCTGCCTTGGTAAAAAAATACCTTCCAGGGGATCCAGATGCTCACATCAAAATCTTTTTCCAGGGCCCGACGGGCCTTGTTGTCGGCCGCCCTGGCCGTTTCAGTCACCATGGGCCTGTCATTGTCGCCTGCAAGCGCGGCAGACCCGATCAAGGTCGCAGCGATCTATACCGTTCCGGTCGAGCAGCAATGGGTAAGCCGTATCGACAAGGCGCTCAAGGCGGCACAGGAACGTGGCGACATCACCTACACCTTCTCCGAAAACGTCGCCAACACCGACTATGAACGCGTGATGCGCGAATACGCCGAGCAGGGCATGGACCTGGTCGTCGGCGAGGCTTTCGCCGTGGAGCGCGCCGCGCGCAAGGTTGCCGCGGAATATCCCGAGACAGCCTTCCTGATGGGCTCGTCCTTCGGTCCGGCACAGCCGAATTTCGCCGTCTTCGACAACTGGATCCATGAGCCGAGCTATCTGTCCGGCATGATCGCGGGTGCGACGACCAAATCCAACATCATCGGCATGGTCGGCGGCTACGCCATTCCGGAAGTCAACCGGCTCATGAACGCCTTCATGGAAGGCGCGACCTCCGTGAACCCGGACGTGAAGTTCCTCGTGACCTTCATCAACTCCTGGTACGACCCGCCGAAGGCCAAGGAATCCGCCTTCGCCATGATCGACAAGGGTGCGGACATTCTCTACGCCGAGCGCTTCGGTGTTTCCGACGCCGCGAAGGAAAAGGGCATTCTGGCCATCGGCAACGTCATCGATACATCGGGCGACTATCCGGGCACCATTCTGTCTTCGGCCTTGTGGCACATGGAACCGACTATCGACCGCGCTCTCGACGCGGTGGTCTCCGAGGAATTCGAGCCGGCCGACTACGGCCCCTACAGCTTCATGTCCTATGGCGGCGGCAGCTTCATCGTCGATGAAAGCCTGGCGCCGGCCGATGCAGTGGAAGCTGCAAAAGCCAAGGAAGCGGAAATCAACGACGGTCTGTTCCGCGTCAACGTGAACGACAGCGAACCGAAATCGACCATGTAAGCGGCCGATATAATTGCACGCCGGCGGCACATCGGCCGCCGGCGTGCCTTTTCGGACCCGACCTGATTTTCGAACTGAATTCAAATTCCTCCCGGAGGTTCGCATGGCGCGCCCTGCAAAGGACGCCCCGGTCCTGTTGAGACTGGACGGCATCACCAAACGCTTTGGCGCTCTGACAGCCAACGACAGCGTCTGCCTGGACCTCAGGCAAGGTGAAATCCTGGCCTTGCTGGGAGAAAACGGCGCCGGGAAAACCACCCTGATGAACATTCTCTTCGGCCATTATGTTGCCGATGAGGGGGCGGTGCTGGTATCGCGAGATGGCGCTGAGCTGGCGCAACTGGAACCGGGATCGCCACATGCAGCGCTGGATGCCGGAATCGGCATGGTGCACCAGCATTTCACGCTGGCGGAAAACCTCAGCGTTCTCGACAATATCCTGCTCGGCACGGAAAAACTCTCGGCGCTGAAATCCGCCCGCGCACCGGCGCGCAGAAAGCTGGCAGACCTGATGACCCGCTCCGGCCTGACCGTCGGACTGGACATGCGTGTCTCGCAGCTTTCGGTCGGCGAAAAGCAGCGGGTCGAGATCCTGAAAGCCCTTTACCGGGACGCCCGGGTGCTTGTGCTCGACGAACCCACGGCAGTGCTGACCCCGCAGGAATCGGACACGCTGTTCGCCATATTGAAAAAGCTCGCGGCTGCGGGTCTCGGGATCGTCTTCATCTCGCACAAGCTGGCGGAAGTGATGGCTGCGTCCCACCGCATCGCGGTGCTGCGGGGCGGCGCCAAGGTGGCCGACCTGCCGACATCTCAATGCGATCAGCGCCAACTGGCGGAGCTGATGGTCGGGCACGAAGTGAGCGAGACCGTGCGCGGTGCAGGTACACCGGGAGATACTCTTTTCGTCCTGACGGGCGTGTCGGCCGGCGAGAGCCGTGAATCGATACGAGACGTCAATCTGGAGCTCAAGTCCGGCGAGATCCTTGGTATTGCCGGCGTGTCGGGCAACGGCCAGACCATGCTGGCGCGGGTCATCTCGGGCCTTGAAACGCCCTTTGCCGGCAGCATGAGGCTGGGGGATCGTGCGTTGACGCATGCCAATGCCCGCACGATGATCGATGCGGGTCTGGCGCGGATACCGGAAGACCGGCACCGTGACGGTATCGTCGGGGCCATGACCGTTTCCGAGAACCTCGCCATCGAAGCCATCCGCAAGCCGGAAAGCCAGCGCTTCGGACTGCTGCGTTTCGCCGCCATGCGCGACAAGGCGAAAGCCCTGATCGACGCCTATGACATCCGCTGCCAGGGGGAAGACAGCCCGGCGCGGCTGCTCTCGGGCGGCAATATCCAGAAAATCGTTCTGGCCCGAACTCTTGAGGGCGAGCCGAAGGTCGTTCTGGCCGCCCAGCCTTCGCGGGGTCTCGATGTCGGGGCGACATCGGAAGTCTACAGACGCCTGCTGGACGCGCGCGCCCGCGGCGCAGGCGTTCTTCTCATTTCCGAAGATCTGGACGAACTGATGCGGCTTTCCGACCGGATCGCCGTCATCCACCGCGGACATCTGTCCGCCGCCGAGCCGACAGAAACCCTCGACAGGGGCACACTCGGGCTCAGAATGGCCGGACATACCATGGAAGCTGCCGAATGATCCGTTTCGAACCCAGAGGCCCGGTCGCCGTTTCCAGGATGATCGGCGTTTCGGTAACCGCCGCCCTTGCCGCCCTCGTTCTTGCGGCCATCCCGATGCTTTTCGCCGGGCTCTCCGTCTTCGACGCCTACGGGCTGATGGTCAAGGGCGCCTGGGGATCGATGTTCGCCTTCACGGAAATGCTGACCCGGGCAGCGCCGCTCATCCTGACCGGGCTGGCCGCCGCTGTGGCGTTTCGCGCCAAACTCTGGAACATCGGCGCGGAGGGGCAGCTTTACGCCGGTGCCCTGGCGGCGGTCGCTATAGGGACCGGCCTGATTTCGGGCCCCTCGTTCGTTTTGATTCCGGCGGTCATTCTGGCCGGCGCCCTTGCCGGCGGTCTGGTGATGCTGGTGCCGACATTGCTGAAAACCCGCCTTGGCGTGGATGAGGTGGTGACGACGCTGCTGCTGAATTTCGTCATTCTGCTTTTCGTGCAGATGATGCTCGAAGGGCCGATGCAGGACCCGATGGGCATGGGCTGGCCGCAGTCGGAGCCGATCCTCGATGAAGCGGCCCTGCCGAAACTGATGGACCGGATGAGAATCCACTGGGGTCTTATCATCGCGCTTGCGGCTTCGCTCGGGGTGTATTTCCTGCTGAAACGCACGGTGTGGGGGTTCGAGATCCGCGCCGTCGGCGAGAATGCCTCCGCCGCGCGGCATGCCGGCATACCCGTGACGGCCACCTTCATCCGCGTCGGGCTGCTTTCCGGCGCGCTTGCGGGACTGGCGGGTGTTGGCGAAGTCGCGGGTCTGAAAGGGTATCTGACCGCCGACCTGTCGCCGGGCTTCGGCTATTCGGGCATCGTGGTCGCCATGCTGGCCGGACTGTCGCCCATCGGTGTCGTGTTCGCCGCGCTCTTCATCGCCAGCATTTTCGTCGGTGCGGATTCCATGTCTCGGGCCACCGGGGTTTCCAATTACCTCGCCGACCTGATCGTTGCCATATCGCTGCTCTGTGTGCTCGTGTCCGGACTGTTCCTGCGGTTCAGGATCCGGCTTTCCACCAGCAGTCCAGCCCAGGAGACCGCGAAATGAGCGACATTCTGGAAATTTTCATGTCGGCCAGTTTCTGGGCCGCCGCGATCCGCATCGCGACACCGCTGATCTTCGGCGTCATCGGAGCCCTGATCTGCGAGCGAGCCGGTGTGCTCAACCTCGGCATCGAAGGCATCTTCACTGCAGGCGCCATGGCCGGCTGGATGGCCGTCTGGCTCGGAGCCGGTCTGTGGGGCGGTGTGCTGGTTGCCGCCCTGGCCGGCGGGTTCTTCGGTCTCATCCACGCAGTGCTGACCGTGCCGCTCGGCCTGTCGCAGCATGTTTCAGGCATCGGCGTGACGCTGTTCGCGACGTCGCTGAGTTATTTTATCTACCGAACGGCCCTGCCGGACGTCTCCTCGCCGCCGCGGATCGAGGCCTTTCAGTCCCTCGACATTCCGGTCCTGTCCGATCTGCCGTTTCTCGGCCCGGCCCTGTTTCAGCAGACGCCGCTGACCTTCCTTGCGCTGTTCCTCGTCGCCGCGACGGCATATGTGCTCTACCGGACCCCGCTGGGGCTCGCCATTCAGGCGGTTGGCGACAATCCGGCGGCGGTCGAATCCCAGGGCCTGTCGGTCTACGGTCTGCGGATGGGAGCCATCGTCGCCGGTTCGGCGATCATGGCGCTCGGCGGCGCCTTCCTGACCATGTCCGCCTTCGACGCCTTTTTCTTCGGCATGGTCAACGGCCGGGGCTGGATCTGCATCGCGCTGACGGTGTTCGCCTCCTGGCGGCCTGGCAAGGCCCTGCTCGGAGCCCTGCTTTTCGGAGCTTTCGACGCCTTTCAGGTGCGCTTGCAGACGGAAGTCGGCAGCTTCATTCCCGGACAGGTGTTCCTGATGATGCCGTATATACTGTCCATCGCAGCGCTGATTGTCGTCGCACGCCGTGCCGACTATCCGCGCGCGCTGCTTGTTCCCTATTTCAAAGGTCAACGCTGAGAGGACCGCCGCCGATGAGTTTTGATCTTCTCGTCAGGAACGCCAACCTGCCGGACGGCCGCACCGGGGTCGACATCGCCTGCCGGAATGGTGTCATTGCCGCCGTTGAACAAGACATCACGGCCGAAGCGAAAGAGACGATCGATGCAGGCGGCCTGCTGGTGACGCCACCCTTCGTCGACAGTCACTTCCATATGGACGCGACCCTGTCCCTCGGCCTGCCGAGAATGAACCGCAGCGGCACGCTGCTGGAAGGCATCGCGCTGTGGGGCGAGCTGAAGGAGATCCTGACGGTCGAGGCAGTGGTCGAACGCGCCCTGAAATACTGCGACCTTGCCGTTTCCCAGGGCCTGCTGGCGATCCGCACGCATGTGGACGTCTGCGATGACCGGCTGACGGGCGTCAAGGGACTGCTGGAAGTCCGGGACAAGGTCAGGGACTATATCGACCTTCAACTCGTCGCCTTCCCTCAGGACGGGCTCTTCCGCTCGCCGAACGCGGAGAAGAACCTCCTCACCGCGCTCGACATGGGCGTCGACATCGTCGGGGGCATTCCGCATTTCGAACGCACCATGCAGGATGGCGCCCGCTCCGTCGCAAGGCTCTGCGAGATCGCGGCCGAACGCGGCCTGATGGTGGACATGCACTGCGACGAGACCGACGATCCGATGTCGCGGCACATCGAGTCGCTGGCTTACGAGACCCAGCGACTGGGTCTTCACGGCCGTGTGGCCGGCTCGCATCTGACCTCGATGCACTCCATGGACAACTATTATGTTTCCAAGCTGCTGCCGCTGATTGCCGAGGCGGAAATTCACGCGATTGCCAATCCGCTGATCAACATCACGTTGCAGGGCCGGCACGACAGCTATCCGAAACGGCGCGGCCAGACCCGCGTGCCCGAGTTAAGGTCCCATGGCGTCAATGTCGCCTTCGGTCATGATTGCGTGATGGATCCCTGGTATTCCATGGGCTCCGGCGACATGCTGGAAGTCGCCAGCATGGGGCTGCATGTTGCCCAGATGACCAGCCGCGACGACATCCGCTATTGCTTCGAGTGCGTCACCAGCCATCCCGCAAAGGCAATGGGGCTGGAAGGCTACGGGCTTCAGACCGGCTGCAAGGCGGATTTCGTGCTGCTGCAGGCGCGCGACACGATCGAGGCGATCCGGCTGAAGGCGACACGGCTCAAGGTGGTCAAGGGCGGCAAGGTGATCGCCTCGACAGCGGCGCGGATGGCCCGTCTGGACCTCCCCGGACGTCCGGTGTCCGTCGATCCCGCCGGATACGCTCCGAACGAGTCCTGATCCGGTTCGGGCGAACCGACTGTAATAAAAATTTCATCGTTCTGTTTTCTGCAATTCAAATTGCAGCGCTAGCGTTCGCGCATGACAAAACAGATTCCGCCTTCGGGCTTCCTGAGCGATCTGATCACCAGAAACGCGTCGAAACTCACCGGTTCCGACACGCGCCTGCTGGACGTGCTGATCCAGGATCCCTTCCGGGCTGTTCTGGAAAACGGCACCGAAGTCTCGTCTCGCGCCGGCGTCCACCCTGCCTCCGCCGTCAGGCTGGCCAGGCGCCTGGGGTTTGACGGCTATCCGGAGTTCCGGACTTTCCTCAAGGCCAATCTGGTCGAAGGCGACGCCGATTTCGAGAACCCGGCCGCCCGAATGGCGGCCCGGCTGGTGCGGGCGGAAGAAGGCCAGGTTCTGTCCTCCGTCATCGACAGCGAAATTACCGCCCTGGACGTCCTCCGCAACACGGTTTCGGATGCAGATATCAGACGCTTTTCGGAAACCCTGCGCGACAGCCGGCGGATTTACGTTCTCGGCCGTGGCCATGCGGCGAGCCTGTCGTCGCTGATTTCCCTTCGGCTTCAGCGCTCCGGATATGACGCCATCGATCTGGGCGAGCGGATGCACCAGTTCGCCGAGACAATCCACACGATGACGAGCGAAGACGCGGTCTGGCTGCTCGCTTTCCGGCGGCCGGTGCAGATGATCCAGGACGTCAACAGGATTGCCGCCGAGCGCGGCGCGAAGAGGCTGGCGCTGACGGATATCCATGCCGCCCGCTTCGACCCTGCACCGCTCCATCACATCAGCGCCGCGCGCGGCGCGGCAGGCGAATCCCAGTCCCTCGTCGTGCCGATGACCATCGCCAATGCCGTCATTCTCGACCTTGCCGGCATCGATGAAGGCCGCTCGATCCGGTCTCTCAAGGACTACAAGGACTTCCGGCAGACCCTGCCCGTGCAATGGAGACGCTGATGCACGCAACGGCAGCGACGCAATGGCTCCCGATCCATAACAGAACCGTTCTCACCAAATAACGGCGCGCACTCCCCACCCGATAAATAAACCTGTTTACTCTGAAAGAGGACAAACGATGCTTGGCAATCTCAAAACATTGTTTCTCGCCGGTCTTGTCGGCCTCGGCGGCGTTGCCGCCGCACAGGCCGACGTCACCGTCGAATTCTGGCACAGCTTCGATGGCGGCAGCGGCGAATCCCTGGGCAAGATCATCGAGAATTTCGAAGCCGCCAACCCGGGCATTCACATCGAAGCCCAGAATATCGGCAACTACAACGACATCGTCGCCAAACTGCAGGCCGCCATTCCGGCGCGCCGGGCACCGGACGCCGTCATCATGGAAGTGACCCGCTACGGTCTTTTCGCCGACCGCGGCGTGCTGCTGGACCTGACCGACCATGTCGACAACGACCCGCTGAAGGACGACCTGTTCGACTTCGCACGGGAAGTCGGGGTCTTCGAAGGCAAGAACTACATCGTTCCCTTCAACTCCTCCACGCCGGTCCTTTATTACAACAAGGACATCTTCGCACGCGCGGGCTTCACCGAGGAACCGGCCCTGAAGACCTATGACGATCTTCTTGCGGTTTCCAAACAGATCACCGAAAAGCTCGGCGATGAAGGCATAACCGGCATCGCCGCACCCGGCCAGTTCGCGCGCTGGGGCCTGATCATGGACAATGACAGCGACCTGATCGACAGCAAGACCGGCGAGATCCTCATCGACAGCCCGAACACGATCGAGGCCTACGAATGGATGGCCTCGCTCGTGCATGAGCACAAGGTGGCTTCGGCCGACGGCGTGACCAAGGAAAACAACGGCCGCGACGCGTTTTTGGCGGGCAAGGTCGGCATCATGCTGAACTCGACCGGCAACTACACCCGCTCCCAAAAGGCGCTCGGCGACAACCTGGCGGTCCTGCCGATGCCGTGCAACAAGGTCTGCGCCGTGCCGATCGGCGGCGCGGGTATCGGCATCCTGTCGTCCTCGGACAAGGAGGTCCAGGACGCGGCCTACAAGTTCATCAGCTTCGCAGCGTCTCCGGAATCCAACGCCATCTGGTTTTCGGGTACGGGCTACATGCCGATCAACAAGCACACGGCCGAGCAGCCTGTCGCCGCCAGTGCCGTTCAGGACAAGCCCGGCATCACGGTCGCGATCGATCAGCTCGATTTCGCCCGTGGCCGCCCGCGGCCGCCGGTGGTCACCTGGATGCGCGCCTCCGAATATGACGTGTGGCAAGCTCTGGCCCTCGGCCAGCGCGACGTCGAGGAAACCCTCAAGGACTTCGCCGAGCGCACGCGCAAGGAAGCCGAACGGACCAATTAAGGTTCCGGTTCCGAACGCCTGAAAATACCAGCATCGGGCTTCCCGGCGAAGCCCGATGCCTGCCAACAGGTCCCGCCGATGTTTTCCAGACTGACACCCTATCTCCTGGTGCTGCCGCTGATGTCGTTCATCGCGGTCTTCACCTATATTCCCATCGCCGCCAGCATCAATCTTAGCTTTCGCGAGTGGGATTTCCTGTCGCCGACGATGCCCTTCGTCGGGCTGGAGAATTACCGGCTTCTGCTGTCCTCGCACGAATTCTGGAATTCGGTGCGGGTCACCGCGCTGTTCGCGGTCATATCCGTGCCGATCCGGCTCGGGCTGGCGCTGATGGTGGCGAGCTACCTTGTCCGCGAGACCTTGCCCTCAAGACTGCTGCGCGGCGCGCTGTTCCTGCCCTCGGTAACCTCAACCGTGTCCATTGCCGTGGTGTTCTCCTGGATGTTCGCCACCGACTACGGAATGGTGAATGCCTTTCTCGTGAGCCTGGGTCTTGGCAGGGTTCCCTGGCTTCAGGATCCGCAGCTCGCCCTGTGGGTGGTGATCATCGTCAACACCTGGAAGCAGCTCGGCTACGACATCGTCATCTATATCGCCGGGCTGCAGGCCGTGCCGCAGGAGCTCTACGATGCAGCGGCCGTCGACGGCGGCAGGAAGGGTCATGTCTTCCGGCGTGTCACCGTGCCGCTGGTGATGCCGACGACCTATTTCCTGCTTGTTGTCTCGGTGATCGAGGCATTCCAGATCTTCACCATCGTCGATGTCATGACGAAGGGCGGCCCCGCGGGCGCCACCGACATGCTCGTCAACATGCTGTACCGGGTCGGCTTCACCCTGTTCGACATCGGCCAGGGTTCGGCGCTGGCGGTGCTCCTGTTCATTCTCCTGATCGCACTGGCGCTGTTCAAGTCCCGCGTTCTTGGCCGGAGGGTTCACTATGAAGCCTGACGTAACGAAATCCGGCAACAGGATCCTCCCATGGCTCGCGCTGGCGGGTGGCCTGCTGTTTCTTTTCCCGGCGCTCTATTCGATCTTCATGTCGTTCCAGACGGTCGATGCCTATTACACCGGCACGCTCGACTTCACGCTAGAGAATTACCAGCTCGCCATCGGGCAGTTCCACTTCGCCCGCTATCTCTTCAACAGTCTCATCGTCTCCGGGACGGTCACCGTCATGGGTCTGGCATCTGCCACGATGGCGGCCTTCGCTTTCGCAAGGTTCCGGTTTGCGGGCGGCAACCTGCTTTTCGCGGCCGTGGTCGCGACGCTGATGATCCCCAGCCATATCTCGCTCATTCCGAACTACCTGTCGCTTGCCAGGGTCGGCCTGCTCGACACCTATGCGGGGCTGATCCTGCCGGCCATCTCGAACGGCTTCGCCGCGTTTTTCCTCAGGCAGTATATCCGCGGAATTCCGGTCGCCCTTGACGAGGCGGCCTACATGGACGGCGCGACACCGCTGCAGGTGCTGTGGCGGGTGATCGTGCCGATCGCCAGGCCGGCGATTTTCTCGATGGGCCTTTTCATCTTCATTTCCGAGTGGAACAGCTACATCTGGCCACTCGTCGCCGTCGGCGATGAGGATCTCTACACGCTGCAGGTCGGGCTGGCCCGGCTCTACAAGGTCAACCCGGGTGAGGACGTCGTCAACTGGCCGCTCGTCATGGCCGCCTCGACCATCACCATTCTCCCGATCCTTCTCGGCTTCATTTTCGTCGAGCGCCACCTGGTGCGCGGCATCACCATGGGCGCCGTCAAATAAATGGAACTTTCGATGACCCGTATTGCATCCCATCGCGGCGGCACGCTTGAATTCGGCGACAGCACGCCGGCCGGTTTCGCCGCCACCGCGGAACTGGCCCTTGAGGAGGTCGAGTTCGACCTTCACCCCACCTCGGACGGCGCTCTTGTGGTCCATCACGATCCGACGCTGGACCGGACCACGGACCGGAGCGGCGCGATCCGCGACATGAGCGAAGCCGAGGTGCGCGCTGCCGTTATCGATTATGGCGCTGGCGGTCATCCGCTGCTTCTGGAAGAGCTCTGCTCCCTTTACCGGGACAGCCGTGTGGATTTCCGCTGCGAGATCAAACCCGGGCCGGACGGCCGGCCATACGAGGGTTTTGTCCCGTATGTGGTGGAAGCGCTTGAGCGGCAGGGCATGCTCGAGCGCACGGTGTTTTCCTCGTTCCTGATCGAGACACACAAGCATCTGGCCGCGGCGACGGAGCGGCCGCGGCTCTGGCTTGTCAGCCCGCCCGTGCTGACCCAACTCGGCGTCCCGACGGTCATCAAACTCGCCAGGGACCACGACATTCCCGAAATCGGTGTTCATGTGGACAGAGCCGACCGGTCTCTCCTGAGCGCGGCCCAGGCGGCCGGGCTGGAATTCGGCTGCTGGGCGGCCCACACGCGCGAACAGATCGAAAAGGCGCTGACGCTCGGCGTGAAGGTTTTCACCACCGACAGACCGAGCCTTGCCATCGCCATCCGCAACCGCCTGCAAACGGACGAGACCAGATGAGCAGCATTCAGCTAGAGAACATCCGCAAGTCCTATGCGGGCGGACCGGAAGTCCTGCATGGCGTCTCCATGGATATCCGGGCCGGGGAATTCGTCGTCATCGTCGGCCCGTCCGGCTGCGGGAAATCGACGCTCTTGCGGCTTATCGCCGGGCTGGAGACCTGCGTGGAGGGAAATATCCTCATCGGGGACAAACGGGTGAACGCACTGCCGCCGCAGGACCGCGACATCGCGATGATCTTTCAGAACTACGCGCTTTATCCGCATATGAGCGTGCGTCAGAACATCGCCTTCGGGCTGGAGCTGCGCGGCATGCCGAAGGCCGAGCGCAACGCCCGGGCAGAAGACGTCGCCCGGACGCTGAAGCTCGAAGCCTATCTCGACCGCAAGCCCGGCGCGCTTTCCGGCGGCCAGCGCCAGCGGGTCGCCATGGGCCGGGCTCTGGCCCGCGACAGCTCGATCTTCCTGATGGACGAACCGCTCTCCAACCTGGACAACGCCCTCAGGGTGACCATGCGCACGGAAATCAAGGAACTGCACACGCAGTTGGGCGCGACCGTGGTCTATGTCACCCACGACCAGACAGAAGCCCTGTCCCTGGCGGACCGGGTCGCGGTGATGAAGGACGGCGACCTCCTGCAGTTCGACACGCCGAGTGCGATCTACGACCGGCCGGCCAATCGCTTCGTCGCCGGTTTTCTCGGCGTGCCCGCGATGAACTTCATTCCCATAGAAACCCTGCCCCACTGGCCGGGACGCAGCGGCCTGACCGTGGGCCTTCGGCCGGAGAACATGCAGCTGCATACAAGCGAACCCGAGGGGCAGGCGTTCGCGGGAAGAGTGCTTCTGTCCGAAATGACCGGCTCCGAGCTGATCCTCCACTGCGAGACCGAACTCGGCCGCCTGACCGTGACCACACCGCGCCGGGACATCGCCGGCGGCCAGACGGACGTCTGGGTCGGGCTCGACACGGACCGGGCGCTGTTCTTCGACAACGGGTCGGAACGACGGGTGAATCTTTAAACCGTCCATGTCCGGTTCCGTACAGGCGGTCCCTCAGATGCCGGACCAGATCCTAACCGGAGACGGCGTCCGGTTGCGATTTTCTGCGCTTGTTGCCACGCAGGTTCAGATAGGTGACCAGGGCCAGGAGACTGAAGCCGATCAAAAGGATGCCCGCACTGACAGGCCGTTCGAGAAACACCATCGGATCACCGCGCGACAGCAGAAGCGACCGGCGAAGATTGGTTTCAAGCAAGGGCCCAAGCACGAGACCCAGCAACAACGGGGCCGGTGAGAAGCGCAGATACCGCAGACCATAGCCGACAACGCCGAAGGCGACCGCCAGGTAGACATCGAACACGGAATTGTGGATCGAATAGACGCCGATGCAGATGAAGATCAGGATTGCCGGATAAAGCACGCCATAAGGGATCGACAGGATCCGCACCCACAGGCCGATCAGCGGCAGGTTCAGGAACAGCAGGAAGATGTTGCCGATCAGGAAGCTGACCGTGAGACCCCAGAAGAGTTCCGGCTGATCCACCACGAGCCGCGGGCCCGGCACGATACCATGAATGATGAGCGCCCCCAGCATGATCGCAACGATGGCGTCGCCCGGAATGCCCAGGCTGAGGGTGGGGATGAACGCTGCCTGAGCAGCGGAGTTGTTGGCCGCTTCCGGGGCCACAACCCCTTCGATAGCCCCCTTGCCGAACCGCTCCGGCTCCCTGGATATCCGCTTTTCCAAAGCGTAGGCCACGAAAGTGGACAGGGCGGCGCCAGTGCCCGGAAGGATCCCCAGAACGGACCCCACCGAAACGCCGCGCAGGGACGGTTTAACCGACCGCCGCCAGTCGTCACGGGTCGGCAGCAGGGACTTCCAGGACACGTCGACCTTCCGGACCGACCCGCTTTTGATGCGCCCGGCGTTGGCGATCACCTCCGAAATCCCGAACAGGCCCGTGGTGACGATAACCAGGTTCACGCCGTCGCTCAGGTTGGGGAAGCCAAAAATGAAACGCCGCATGCCGGTGTTCACATCCGTACCGACGATCCCCAGCAGCAGGCCAAGTAGCACCATAGCGACGGATTTCGCCGGAGAACCGTCCCCCACGAGTGCCGCCGCCATGAGCCCGACCACCATGAGCGAGAAATACTCCGCCGATCCAAAACTGAGCGCGACCTGAGCAAGCGCAGGCGCGAATGCGGCCAGGATCGTGATACCGACAATCCCGCCGAAGAACGACGCGATGGTGGTCATGAACAGGGCAACGCCTGCCCGCCCCTGCTGCGCCATGGGATATCCGTCGATGCATGTGACAGCCGCTCCCGCCGTGCCCGGCAGGTTCAGCAGAATCGAGGCGGTCGAACCGCCATACATGGAGCCGTAGTAGATACCGGCGAGCATGATGATCGCGTCGGTGGGCGCCGCATAGAAGGTGAGCGGCAACAGCATGCCAATGGTGGCAAGCGGGCCGATCCCGGGCAGGACACCGATGGTCATGCCGAGCGTGACCCCCAGCCCGCAGTAAAAAAGGGCGGACAGACTGAGCGCCACGGAAAAACCGAGCGCAAGATTGGAAAAAAGGTCCATGCCGGTCACATCGCGAAAGGAGAAATGGGAAGTTTCAGAAAGGTCACGAAGACCAGCGTGCATCCGATGGACAAGACCACCGCGAGGAGGGCGACCGTGCGCAGGCGCAGCGATCTGTCGGCAAGGCTGGCGATGAAGACGCCGGCGAACACCGCAGGCACGAGGCCGGACCGTTCGAGCAGAAATCCGAACACGACGATTGCTGCCAGCACCGCGCAGAGATTGCGCCAGGGCACCGCCTCCGGTTCCTGCTGCTCATCCTGTCCGGCGCGCATATCCGATATCAGGATCACGAGGCCTGTCCCTATCAGAAGCAGCGACACCGCGAAGGGGAACACCGCCGGTCCAATCATGCGCGGGGATCCGAACGGATAGAGTGCCGCCTCCCAGAGGGCAATCGCTCCGACGAGCATGACGCATGCGCCGGCAAGGAACACCCGCGGCGTCAATCCTGATGTGCTTGTAGAAATGACGGAGCCGCTCCCAACGCCGAAGGCAGAACCGGGCAACTGAAAGATCCTTCTTGCAGACAACCCGATTTGCACTGTAGAAAGTTTACAATTGTAAACTGATTGGCATTATGAAAATGACATCCATCCGAAAAGTCAAGTCGGCGGATCGCACGCTTGATCTGCTTGAGACCCTCGCCAGGGCGTCCGACCCCATGCACGCGGCAACCCTCGCGGACGCTCTCAGCATCCCAAAGAGCAGCCTCTTCCACCTTCTGGGAACCTTGACCGACCGCGGCTACACCGAACAGGTTGCCGGCGGAGCTTATCAGATCGGCCCGATGATCGAGCAGCTTGCCCGCAGCAGGGGAACTGCCGCCCAGGTTCCCCAGATCATTGAACCGGTGCTGGCGGATTTGTGCACATCCATCAACGAGACCTGCAGCTTTAACGTCCAGACCGGAGACGAGGTTGAAGTGGTCGCAACGAAAGCCGGACGGCAAGCTCTCACTTACACCATGCAGCTCGGGGATCTCGCGCCGCTTTATGCGGTTTCCGCAGGCAAGATCCTGCTGGCGGAGCAGAGTGACACCTGGATTGACGGGTATCTGGACCGCATTCGCTTTGAAAAATTCACGCCCCACACGATCCGCTCACCCGAGCGGCTGCAGCGCGATATCGACCGGGCCAGATCTGAAGGCTTCGGTTTCGTGGAAGAGGAATTCACGCCGGGAATCGTTGGTCTTGCGGTTGCGATCCGGCGCAACGGGGCAGCAGTCGGCGCACTGAATGTTGCCATTCCGAGCGTCCGCTGCGACTCGCAGAAGCTGTCGCAGGTCCGCCAGCAGCTCCGGATTGCCGCCAACCGGGCAACCGCCCTGCTGGCCAACGGATCCCGCTCGTAGAGCTTTTCAGGAGACGGCCCGACACCACCGGGCCTAAGCCAGCCGCACCACTTCGAGCCTCTTTTACGGTCAATTTCTATTTGACAAAGCATGTTTACATATATCAATTTGTTCACAAATAAGAACACGTCGACGTGCATGACCGCGAACACAAGAATTTCAGTCGCGGTGACCTTGGAGGAGGATCGAAATGAAAAAGCTGCTTTGTGCGGCTGTCGGGCTCGCGGGCCTCACAGCTCTTTCAACCGGACCGGCGGCCGCTGCCGACGATTGGCCGGACCGTCCGGTCAGTGTTGTCGTTGCCTATGGCGCCGGAGGCGGAACGGATACGCTCTCCCGCATCTTCGTGGAGCCGCTTTCGGCCGTCCTGGGACAGCCGGTCGTTGTCGAAAACCGGCCGGGAGCCGGTGGAACGATCGGTGCCGCCAGCGTCGCGAAGGCCGACCCCGACGGCTACACGCTTTACATGATGGCAAATGGCCACTCCGTGGCCGGTGCAATGTATGCCAGTCTGCCCTATGACCCGGTCGCCGATTTCCAGGGCGTCTCGCTGGTAGCCTCAATGCCGCTCGCCGTGCTGGTGCGCCCCGACTTCGAAGCCGAGACCTTCGAGGATCTCGCCGCCCTCATCAAATCCAGGCCCGGCGAGCTGAATTTCGCCAGCGTCGGCGTCGGATCCACCCAGCACTTCACCGGCGCCCTGCTTGCCGAAGCCGCCGGGCTCGACATCGTCCACGTCCCCTATCAGAAGACTCCCGAGGCGCTCGCCGCGCTTCTGTCCGGGGAAGTCGATGTCCTTGTCGAGGTTCTGGCGCCGATGCTCGGCCAGATTGAATCCGGAGACGTGAAAGCCCTGGCCCTGACCAGCAAGGACCGGCATCCCCGTCTGCCGGATCTTCCGACAGCGGCGGAATCCGGCGTGGACGGCTTCGATGTCTCTACCTGGTACGGCATTGCCATGCCCTCGGGCGGCGATGTGGCTCTGGCCGGAAAGATTTCCGATGCGGTCGCCGAGGCCCTGAAGGATGAGGCGCTTCTGGAGAAATTCTCCGCGCGCGGCTTCATCGTCAAACCAAGTTCCGCCGATGCCTTCAACACCCAGATCGCCGAGGCGGTGGCCCAATGGTCCGCGGCCCGGGAAAGTGCCGACATCCCGCAGCGCTGAGCTGCACCCATGCCACTCTGCCGCGCGGGGACCCTCCGCGTGGCGCAACCCTCCTGAAGGCTCATGTCAGAAAATCTCTCGTTTCTCGTCATCTGCGGCTCCCTGCGTGCCGGCTCGTTCAACCGCATGATCGCCAATACCCTGCCGGAGCTTGCCCCGGCGCATGTGTCCATCGTTCAGGCGCAATCGTTCAAGGGCGTCCCCCTTTACGATGCAGACGAGCACACATCGAACGGCTTTCCGGACGCTATAACCGCCCTGGGCGAGCAGGTCAGGCAGGCCGACGGTGTGGTGATTGTCAGTCCGGAGTATAATTTCTCCGTTCCGGGTGGTCTGAAGAATGCGATCGACTGGATTTCACGGTTGCCCGAGCAGCCGTTCAAGAACAAGCCTGTCGCGCTGCAGTCCGCCGCAGCCGGCATGCTCGGCGGTGCCCGGATGCAGTATCACATGCGCCAGGTCATGGTTTTCCTGGACGCTGTTGTCCTGACCAAGCCGGAGGTCTTCGTCTCCTTCGCCAAGAGCAAGGTCGATGACAGCACCGGCAAACTGGTGGATGCGGACACCCGCAAGATCATTTCACAGCAGCTTGAAACCTTTGCAGGCTTCGCCCGCCGTTTCACCGACGCCTGAGCTGCGGTAACCCATATTTTCCAGGAGTAACAGGGCCTATGTCCTTTTCAGAAGAGTTATCGGACCGCCTGGCCATTCGGGACCTGGTCGAGAACTGGGCCGTCTGGCGCGATGCCTGCGACTGGGAGCGGTTCCGCACCGTCTGGCATGACGACGGTGTCATGCAGGCGACCTGGTTCCAGGGCACGGCGGATGAATTCATCGCCGTCAGCAAGGCCGGGTTCGAAAAGGGTGTGCGCATCCTGCATTTCCTGGGTGGCACCTCGATAGAGCTTGCCGGCGCCCGCGCCATTGCCCAAACGAAGATGACGATCAGCCAGCGTGCCGAAGTCGAGGGTGTGCCTTGCGACGTGGTCTGCACCGGCCGCTTCTACGACTTTATCGAAAAGCGCGACGGCAAATGGGGCGTGGTCCTGCGCCAGCCGATCTACGAGAAGGACCGACTCGATCCGGTCGACCCGACACAGGCACCGAAACTCGATCCGCAGATTCTGAAGTCATTCCCGGAAGGCTACCGGCACCTGGCCTATCTGCAGGCAGGCATCGGCTATCCGGTCAAACGGGACATGCCCGGCCTGACCGGCAAAGAGGTCGAACGGCTCTATGAACGTGGCGCCACCTGGCTGTCAGGCGGACCTGCGACCTGAGCGGAGCAGACCGACATCAGCGCGACAGGTGACGGCACAGACTTACCCATAGGAGGCCCCATGGAAGCGTATGAGAACGGGTACTTCACGGAAGAGAACTCCGTGGAAGTGGTCACCGGCAGGAACAAGAATGCCAAGGACGCCCGCCTCAAGGAGGTGATGGACGTCGTTACCCGCAAGCTTCATGAAGCGGTCAAGGAACTTGAGCCAACCCAGGAAGAATGGTTTCAGGCCATCCAGTTCCTGTCCCGGACAGGTCAGCTCTGCACCGAATGGCGGCAGGAATACATTCTCCTGTCAGACGTGCTCGGCGTCTCCATGCTGGTCGACGCAATCAATAACAGGAAACCCTCCGGCGCATCCGAAAGCACTGTGCTGGGGCCGTTTCATGTCGAGGATGTGCCCCTGTCCCGGATGGGCGACAATATCTGCCGGGACCAGAAAGGCGAGGACATGCTGGTCCACGGCCGCATTCTGGATACCGAGGGACAGCCGGTCGAGGGTGCGATCATCGACGTCTGGCAAGCCAACGACGAAGGCTTTTACGATGTCCAGCAAAAGGGCATTCAGCCAGAATTCAATCTTCGCGGTGTTTTCCGCACCGGAGCGGACGGGAGCTATTGGTTCCGGGCGGTCAAACCCCGGTTCTATCCGATCCCCGACGACGGCACGGTCGGCAAATTGCTCGGCAATCTCGGCCGTCATCCCTTCCGGCCCGCACATCTGCACTACATGATCAAGGCGGACGGGTTCGAACCGCTGACCACTCACATCTTCGATCCCGACGACCGGTACATCAATTCCGATGCGGTGTTCGGCGTGAAGGAAAGCCTGCTGGCCGAGTTCAGGAAAGTCGAAACCCCGGCACGGATCAGGGAACTCGACTTCACCGGCCCGTTCTTCTGGGAGGTCGAGTACGATTTCGTGCTGGCGAGAACCTGATACCGCCTGCAGTTAAGGACCCTTGGAAATTCACGCCACCACGCCGGCCCGGCGTCGGCATCCTGCACCGGTGCATTTTGCCGGAGAACATGCGGCTGCATACAAGCGAACCCGAGGGGCAGGCGTTCGCGGGAAGAGTGCTTCTGTCCGAAATGACCGGCTCCGAACTTATCCTCCACTGCGAGACCGAACTCGGCCGCCTGACCGTGACCACACCGCGCCGGGACATCGCCGGCGGCCAGACCTCCGTCTGGGTCGGGCTCGACACGGACCGGGCGCTGTTCTTCGACAACGGCTCGGAACGACGGGTGAATCTTTAAACCGTCCATGTCCGGTTCCGTACAGGCGGTCCCTCAGATGCCGGACCAGGGGGGAGCCTTGCCGATCTTTTCCAGGAGAAAGTCCATGAACACGCGCACCTTGGGCGAGAGAACATTGGCTTTCGGATAGACCAGCCAGAGTACCGCGCCGTCCTGAACCTGCACATCCGGAAGGACGCGTTCAAGCCGTCCGTCGGACAACTCCGCCTGAACGCTCCAGATCGAATTGACCGAAATACCCGCACCGGCAAGGGTCGCCAGTTTCTGGCTGAGACCGTCGTCGATCACCAGCCGGCAGGCGGAATTGCCCGGGTCGAACAGACCGGCCGGCTGGCCTGAGCTGGTAAGCGGCCGCGGCTTGCGGTCCCTGAACGCGATCAGCCGGTGATCCGTCAGGTCCTGCTGTGTGGCAGGCCTGCCGTGGGCCGCCAGATATTCCGGCGATGCGCATAATATGCGGGTGTCGTCCGCCAGTTTGCGGCCTTTCAATGCGGATTCGACAAGTGGCGCGTTGCGCAGCGCCAGATCGAAGCTGCCTTCGATGAGATTGAACTGCGTATCCGAGAGCCTCAGATCGAGGCTTATGCCGGGATGGCTTTCGAGAAACTCCGGCAGAATCGGCGCGATATAGAGTTGCGAGAACGTGCTTGGTGCTGCAAAGCGCAACGTTCCGGTTGCGACAACCCCGGTTTTTCCAAGCGCCGCCCGCGCGGCCGCGTCCTGGGCAAGAATTTCGCGTGCGTAAGGCAGGAACTCCGCCCCTTCGAGGGAAAGCGAAACCTTGCGGGTCGACCGGTGGAGAAGGTCTGCACCGAGATCCCGTTCCAGCTTGGCCAGACGCGCGCTGGCGACAGCCGGTGCAAGGCCGAGGTCCCGGCCCGCGGATCCGATATTCAGCTTTTCAGCGGCCAGCACAAAAAGGCGGAGGCAGTCGATATCCATTTGATTATTTCGAAATCCCGAATTCTGAACCCATTTTTAGCCCATTTATATTGGAAACGAAATGACCATATTGCACTCAACGCCGCGACACCATCAGCCAGAGAACAAGGACCGGATTCAATGCCCAGCGATACCGGGAGCCAAAGCTTTCGCCCGATCAACCGGGCATACAATACGGTGTTCAGGCCGAACCGGTTGAGCCTTGGCCTGGTAGTACCGCTTGAAGCCTATCCGCACAGCTCCGTGCCCATGATGGAAGCCCATCTGGAGCGTGTCAGGCTGGCTGAGGAGCTCGGCTTCGCTG
Source organism: uncultured Roseibium sp. (assembly GCF_947496995.1). Lineage (GTDB taxonomy): Bacteria > Pseudomonadota > Alphaproteobacteria > Rhizobiales > Stappiaceae > Roseibium. The sequence continues at coordinate 111,174 of NZ_CANMFD010000001.1, read as the reverse complement.
CACTGTGGCTGCGCGACGTGCCGTTCAACGTTCCTTCCTTCGGTGATGCCGGGCAGATTTTCGATCCGTTCGTCTATCTCGGTCTTCTGGCTGGGCAGACACAGCGGATCGGCCTGGGCGTGGCAAGCATCATTCTTCCCCTGCGCCATCCAGCGCATGTGGCCAAGGCCGCGGCAAGCGCCGACGTCCTTTCAGGCGGACGGCTGCTTCTGGGGGTCGCTTCGGGCGACCGGCCGCAGGAATATCCGGCGCTGAACATGAGTTTCGCGGATCGCGGCGACCGGTTTCGCGAAAGCGTGGCCTATATCGGCAGGATGGCTGAGCCCTTCGCAGAGTTTTCGAGTGCACTCGGCAGTCCACATGACATGGACATGCTGCCGAAACCGGCAGGCGGCAAACTTCCCCTCCTGATCACCGGAGGTTCGCAACAGCATCCCGACTGGATCGCTGCGAATGGAGACGGCTGGATCACCTATCCGCGCGAAGTGCCGGCGCAGGCCGACATCGTTTCCGACTACCGGCGCAGGCTGGCGGAGGCGGATCAGCCGGACAAACCCGTTACCCAGTCGCTCTATATCGATCTCGCGGAAGACCCCGACGCCCGGCCGCAGCCGATTCATCTGGGGTTCCGCTCGGGCATCCGGGCGCTGCGTGAGTATCTACGTTTGCTGGAAGACATAGGCATCAACCACGTCGCCCTGAATCTGCGTTTCAACAAGGCGCCGACCGAAACCACGATGCGGCAACTGGCCGAGCATCTGTTGACCGATTTCGAGAGCTGAGGACAGACCATGGCAAAGACAATATTCATCACCGGAGCGACTGACGGTATCGGCCTGGAAACCGCCAAACGCCTGGCAGCCGACGGACACAAGCTCCTGCTGCACGGGCGCAGCCCAGCCAAGCTTCAGGCGGCTCAAACCGAAGTCTCGCCGGAAGCGGAGACCTATCTGGCGGACCTGAGCAGCCTGCCGCAGACCCTTGAGCTGGCGGATGCCATTCGCGCCAGGCACAGCCATATCGACGTGCTCATCAACAATGCCGGCGTCTACAGAACGCCGCAACCACTCACTGCGGACGGCCTGGACGTGCGCTTTGTGGTCAACACGGTCTCGCCTTATCTGCTGACCAAAACCCTCTGGCCGCTATTTGCGCACGAGGGGCGTATCGTCAATCTGGCCTCCGCCGCCCAGGCTCCGGTAGACCCGGAGGCCCTTGCCGGTAGAAAACGCCTTTCGGACATGGAGGCCTACGCACAAAGCAAACTGGCGCTGATGATCTGGACCCGCGCGCTTGCAGCAGATCACCCCGAGGGGCCGTCGGTCGTATCGGTCAACCCGGGTTCACTGCTTGCCACCAAGATGGTCAAGGAAGGTTTCGGGGTAGAGGGAAGCGACCTCGGCATCGGTGCCGATGTTCTTCGCCGGGCTGCGCTATCGGAGGAATTTACCGGGCACAGCGGAGACTATTTCGACAATGATGCAGGCGATTTCGGGCACCCACACCCGGATGCTCTCGATGCTCGCAAAACCGGAGTTGTGATGAAGGCTCTCAATGCGCTGGTGAAAGCGGCGTAAGGGGTTTTTCAACAGCACGTCGTGAGCGTCCATATCCGGCGGACGGCTTCCGGGACAGGCTCGATCAGCGGCACACGCGCCCGGGAAGAGAGAGCACGGGCGGCCACGGCGAGCGGACCGCCGCCGATGACCACGGCCTCCGCGCCATCCTGCGAGACGGCGGCCTCGACAGCCGCGCCAAGACGCTTGATGAGCAACCCGGGTGTCTGCATGGTCTCGGCGAGATCACCTTCCGTCAGCCGCACGGATGCGAGCTGCTTCCCGACGCCGTAACGTTCCGCGCGGCGCTCGATGGCGGCGACCAGATCGGGTGTCGTGGTTGCAACGGAAAACCGGCGTCTGCCCCCGGCCGCGGCAAGCATGCCCGCCTCGGCGATCCCGACAACGGGGACCCTGAGCGTTTGCCTCAATGCATCAAGGCCCGGATCGCCGAAAGCCGCGACGATCACGCCTTTCAGGTCAGCGAACCGCGTCAGGTCGATTGAAGCGACGGCTTGCGCGGCAACGGCAAGGGCAGGTTCGTCCGAAATCAGCGGATTGCCGAACCGGGCCGTCACTCCGGTTATGCCGGCTTCGGGCAGAGTTTCGCGCGCAATCCTTACCATCGCTTCGGTGGTATCCGGGGACGTGTTGGGATTGATCAGGACAATCGTCATCCGCTCATCTTACCAGCAGACCGTAGTGCCGCGGCTGCCTGTGCTGAGCGAAATCGAAGATGTTGTCCTGGATCTCCCGGCAGCGATCCAGGTCGCAGTCGGCCATGATCAATTCGTCGCCCAGTGTCGAGCACCTGGCGACGATTTCTCCGGTTGGCGCAATGATGCAGGTCCCGCCGATCAGGTCGCAGCCTTCCTCGCATCCTGCCTTGGCAACCCCGACGACCCAGGTGCCGTTCTGATAGGCACCCGCCTGCATTGACAAATGGTTGTGAAAGTCCTGCAGATGGTCATGTTCGGGAGCCGGCGGATAGTGAACCGGCGTGTTGTATCCGAGCAGGACGAGCTCCGCCTTCTGCAGACCGAGCATGCGGAAGGTTTCCGGCCAGCGCCTGTCGTTGCAGATGCACATCCCGACCCGCCCGCCAAGGGCTTCCACCACCGGGAAGCCGAGATCGCCGGTTTCGAAATAGCGTTTTTCCAGATGCTGGAAAGGCCGCCAGGTCTCGTTTTCCCGATGACCCGGCAAGTGGATCTTGCGGTACTTCAGCAGGACCGCACCATCCGGGGCGACAAGAAGCGATGTGTTGAACCGCCGCGTTTCACCACTCTCGTCAACCGTCTTTTCCGCGAAACCGAACGAGAAGGCGAGCCCGAGACGTCTTGCGGCATCGAAAAGCGGCAAGGTTTCTTCCGAGGGCATTTCGGTTTCGAAGAACGCGTCGATCTCGGCCTGATCCTCCATGTACCAGCGCGGAAAGAAGGTGGTGAGGGCGAGTTCGGGAAAGACGACGAGATCCGCACGCCGGTCCGCCGCGGTTTCCATCAGCTTCGTCATCCGGGAGACCACGGACGAGCGTGTTTCCTTGCGGGCGATCGGGCCGAGTTGCGCTGCGGCAATCACGAGCGTGCGGGACATCGGGTTTCCTTTGCGCAATTGGCGGTGCTCCTCATGTTCAGACCGCCTCCGGGGCGAGACCGACAAGCTGTTCATAGAGCAGGGGATCGGTTGCCCCCTCGGTGCCGAACACCAGGACGCGGGCATTTTCCGTGAGCCCGAGCGCAGTGCGCTCGGCGTCTTTTCCGCTGACCGCAAGCAGCGCCATCAGGCCCGCGACGGCTGATTCACCGGCCACAAGAGGCCGGTCGCCATCGCGGCCTCCGGCGAGCAGCTTCATGCCTTCCACGGCGGACGCGTCCGGAAGTCCGACGACTGCATCGGCACCTTTTTCCAGAATGCTCCAGGCCAGTTCGGAAATTTCCCCGCAAGCAAGGCCTGCCATCACGGTTTCGATGTCGCCGTCAACGACTGTCGGCGCGCCGTTGCGGATCGTCTCCAGCCAACAGGCCGAGTTCAGCGGATCCGCCAGCACGAAAACCGGACGATCGGCGCCAAAGCGCCGCCAGAAATGGGCGACCACCGCGGCAGCCATGCCGCCGACACCGGTCTGCAGGAACACATGCGTTGGCGGAGCTCCATGCGGCCACTGGTCCAGGGCTTCGAAGGCCATCAGTTCGTAGCCTTGCATCACATCCCGCGGGATATCCGTGTAGCCGGGATAGGACGTGTCCGAGACGACAGTCCAGCCGTTGGCATCCGCCTGGCGCTGCGCTTCGCGCACGCTGTCGTCATAGTTGCCCTTGCAGCGGACCACCGTGGCGCCAAAATTTTCGATTGCCTGTTTGCGGCCCTCGCTGACGGTTTCATGAATGTAGATAACGCAATTACAGCCGAAGGTTCGGGCCCCCCAGGCAACCGAGCGGCCGTGATTGCCGTCCGTTGCACAGGTCACCGTCAATCCTGCGGCGTGCGCCGCAAAGGCCTTGTCGTCCGACCGGGAGATGCCTGCCTGCGCGGCCGACCTGCGGAGTACCCGCCAGACAGCATAGGCGCCGCCCAGCGCCTTGAAACTTCCGAGGCCGAACCGGTCGGCTTCATTCTTGTAGGCAAGCGCGGCTATTCCCGCCTGCTTCGCAATTCCGGGAAGTAACACCAGCGGCGTAGGGGCATAACCCGGCCAGCCGGAAATTGTGGCACGGGCGGTTTCAAACGCCTGATCGTTCAGGATGGCGGACCGGTCAGGACCGTAGACCTCGCACCGGCCCGCCAAACCGTTCAGGCAGAATTCGTGGGTAAGCCCAGCTTCAGGTGTCCGTCCCATCACAACGCCTCCGCGAGAGCGAGAAGGTCTTCATCCCGCATACGCTCGCCGACAAGCGACAAGCCGACCGGAGCTCCATCCACCCTGGCACCGGGGACGGAGAGCTCCGGATAGCCGTTCAGTCCGGCAATGCAGGTCAGGCACATCGTCGCGTGCCGGTAGGCTTCCAGGTCCTGCTGAGACGCCGTCAGCAAAGGCGCCGCCCCCGGGGCCGACGGCAGGACAAGCACGGTGTTCTCCGTCATCATCGTGTCCATGGAACGACGGATCGCGGACCGGCGCCGCACGGCGCCCGTGAAGCTTTCCGCCGTGGTGGCGGAGGCTGTTTGCAGACGCTGGCCCACGCCGGGTCCGAATTCGGCGGACACCGAACTGACCCAATCGCCAACCGCCTGCCACGCTTCCGCGGCCTGATGAACCCGGAAGGTTTCGAACCAGTCCTCCAGCACCGGTTCCGGCAGGGGTGTTGTGTCGGCCGGACCCAGACGCGCCTCAAGTTTCGCCAGCCCGGGCCTCAGGGCCTCGACAACCGGAGCGGCCACACCCGCCCAGACGGTTTCCGGCATCCACAACCGGTCCGGCAGCCGGCCGCTTTCGGCCGATATTCCGTAGGCACCGCTGACGCGGACCATCACTTCCAGCTCTCGTGCGAACCACCCCGGCACATCGAAACTCAAGGCGAGTGGCAGAAGACCTTGCGAGTCAATGCGCTCGTGGCTGGTCCGCAGCCCGTAAAGACCGCAGAAGGAGGCGGGAACCCGCACCGATCCTCCCGTGTCACTGCCTAGCGCGAAATCGACCAGCCCCGCTGCGACCGCCGACGCGGAGCCTGAGGAGGAGCCGCCCGGAACACGGTCTGGCGCCGCGGAATTCACCGGCGTTCCGGTATGGGCGTTGGCGCCGATCACGCTGTAGGCCAATTCATCCATATGGGTAAAGCCGACCAGCGAAGCGCCGGCCTCCAGCACGGTGCGAAGGCAGTGAGCCGTCCTCTCAGCCGGCTCGTGCGTCTCCTTCCAGACCGGATTGCCGTTCGAGGCGATACGGCCCTCGAACTGGTAGTTCTCCTTTGCCGCGAAGGTCAGGCCGTCAAGCGGCCCGCCACCGGGCCTGTACGGCACCGAAAGAATTTCGGAAAATGCGGACACAGTGTCGTCGATCATGCGCCTGATCCTCGATGCGGGACAGCCAGTTCAATGTCGCAGCGGCGTGCGGCGGCGCGGATGTGGTCCGTCAGGGCGGCACAGGCGGCCGCGCTATCGTTCGCCTCGATCGCATCGACGATGGCAAAATGTTCCCTTGCCGTGTCGCGCACGCGCTCAATGATCACCATGGGCACCCATTGGCTCTCCTGCATAACCTTTGAAAGATGCCGGCGGATATCCCGGAAGATCGGATTGCGGCAATGATCGAAAATCACGTCGTGAAAGGCCGTGTCCTCTTCTGCGGCGGCAACCGCGTTGCCCTGCCGGGCCGCCAGCATCAGCGCCTCGGCATGCAGACGCAGACGCTGGAGGCCTTTGTCCTTGAGAAAAGGAAATGCCAGCGCGAGCGCCTGAGGTTCAAACCCCACCCGGAACTCGAAAACTTCCCTGAGGCCATAGCCCTTGCCCGACGGCCAGAACTCGGCCGGCAGCCGTCCGGCCGCGGCAGCGACGAACAGGCCCTTGCGCTTTTCCACGCGGATGAGCCCCAGCGTTTCCAGCATCGATATGCCCTCGCGCACCGAAGGCCGCGATGCCTGGAGCATGCCCGCGAGCTCACGCTGGGAGGGCAACGGATCTCCGGGCTGCAAGTACCGTTCCGCAACCATATCCTGGATTGCGCGGGCCACCCTTGCGGGGACCGAACGCTCACGCTCCGGGTCCCCACCGGTTTGCTCTTCATCGGTTTCAACTGGCGTCAAAATGATCATAAATGCCTAAACTATATTCTTGCACACTTTTTAGCCCATCAATACGCTGATCTGGTCAGACCAGAGAATTGGTAACCTGAACAGGCGTTACAAAACAAGAGGAAAAATCATAGAACTTACTGATTTCATTGATCTTTATAAGCCCTGCCAAATAAGGAGACGGGGCAAGAGATCGTGGACGGAAGGTTATATCAGTTCGATCGGAAACAGGCGGTTCGCCCGATTTTCCGCGCCGACCTGACCAATCTTCCGCTGCCTTCCAAAGGGCGGATCGGGTCGGCCAAGGACGACCATTGCGGGAAACGTTCCAGAAGTAGGCATTTCGAGACGTCGCGGCCTGCGGCAGACCGCAGAGGCCGGCATTTTCACGGAAGGACAACAGCAATGGCATTGAAGAGATTGAAGGGCGCGGCACTCGCAGCCTTGTCCGTCGCAGTGCTCGCGTCAGGTTCAGTTCAGGGTTGGGCAGCAGGCACGTTACGTGTCGGCATGACGGCGGCCGATATTCCGCTCACCACCGGCCAGACGGACCAGGGCGGCGAAGGCATGCGTTTCATGGGCTATACGGTCTATGATTCACTGATCGAATGGGACCTGACCAGCGCCGACAAGGCGTCCGTCCTGATCCCCGGCCTGGCGACCGAATGGAGCGTGGATCCCGACGACCAGACCAAATGGACCCTCAAGATCCGCGAAGGCGTAACGTTCCACGACGGCAGCCCGTTCACCGCGCAGGATGCGGTTTGGAACTTTGAGAAGCTTCTCAATCCGGATTCCGAACAGTACGATCCGCGCCAGTCCGCCCAGGGCAAGTCGCGCATCCCTGCCGTCGCCTCCTACAAGGCGCTGGACGACTATACGCTCGAAATCACCACCACGACGCCAGACGCGACGCTGCCCTACCAGCTTGCCTGGATCCTGATGTCTTCCAAGGCCAACTGGGAAGCCAAGGGCAAGAACTGGGAAGAGGTCGCCAAGGATCCGTCCGGAACAGGCCCGTGGAAACTCACCGGATTCGTACCGCGCGAGCGTGCCGAACTGGTGCCCAACACAGCCTATTGGGACGAGACCCGGATCCCGAAACTGGACAAGATGATCCTGATGCCGCTGCCTGAGCCCAATGCCCGAACCGCGGCACTGCTCTCAGGTCAGGTCGACTGGATCGAGGCACCGGCTCCGGACACGATACCGGCGCTCACCGGCAACGGTTTCGAGGTCGTCTCGAACGCCTATCCGCACAACTGGACCTGGCATCTCTCCCGCCTTGACGACTCGCCATGGAACGATATCCGCGTGCGGAAGGCTGCAAACCTTGCCATCGACCGCGAAGGCCTGAAGCAGTTGCTCGGCGGCCTCGCCGTACCGGCCAAGGGTTTTCTACCGCCCTCCAGCCAGTGGTTCGGCAATCCGACCTTTGACGTGAAGTACGATCCGGAAGCCGCAAAGGCCCTGCTGGCCGAAGCAGGTTACGGTCCCGACAAGCCGCTCAAGGTCAAGGCGCTGATTTCGCCGTCCGGCTCCGGCCAGATGCTGCCGCTGCCCATGAACGAATATGTCCAGCAGAGCCTGGCGGAAGTCGGCATCGAGGTCGAGTTCATGGTCGTGGAATGGAACCAGATGATCAATCTGTGGCGCGCAGGCGCGGCGGATCCGAGCGTCGACGGGTCCCAGTCCATCAACTTCACCTACTTCATCCAGGATCCGTTCACCGGCCTTATCCGGCACCTGTCCTGCGATCTGATCGCACCGAACGGCACCAACTGGGGTCACTATTGCGATGAAGAGATGCAGGACCTGTTCAACCAGATCAAGACCACTTTCGATCCCGAGGCACAGGACGCGGTTCTTCGCAAGACGCATGAGAAATTCGTCAACGAAGCCCTGTTCCTGATGGTCACCCATGACGTCGCACCGCGCGCCATGAGCCCGAAGGTCGACGGTTTCGTGCAGGCCCAGAACTGGTACCAGAACTTCTCCGGCATCACGATCGAGGAGTGATCCGACAACCGGGTTCGCGAAGCTCGTCTTCGCGAACCCTTTTTCGTTCCGCAGCTTCGTGCTGCGGCCTTGCAGATTCCGGACTTCAAGACGAGCGGCCCGAATGTTCACCTATCTCGTTCGCCGACTGATTTATGTTCTGCCGGTCGCCGTCGGCGTCAGCATCATCTGCTTCCTCCTGGTGCATATCGCACCGGGCGATCCGCTCACCGCCATCATGCCGGTGGACGCGACCGCCGAAGAACAGGCCGCGATGCGGTCGGCCTATGGTCTCGACAAGCCACTGCCCGTGCAATACGCGATCTGGATCGGCAAGGCGGCCATGGGCGATCTTGGAAAATCCATCGCCACCGGACGACCGGTTGCCGACGAGGTTTTCACGGCGGTCAGGAATTCGCTTCTTCTGGCTTTCAGCGCCAGCGTGATCGCTTTTCCGATCGGTCTGTTTCTCGGCTTTCTCGCCGGATATTTCCGCGACACGATTTTCGACCGGCTGGTCACGGCAATCGCCATCACCGGCGTGTCGGTGCCGAATTACTGGCTCGGCATCGTTCTGGTGATCATCTTCTCCGTCCAGCTCGGGTGGCTGCCCTCCATGGGCGCGGGACCGGGCGGATCGGGCGAATGGACCTGGGATTACGCCCATGTCAGACACCTGATCCTTCCGGCCGTCACGCTGGCCGTCGTACCGATCGGTATCGTGGCGCGCACGGTGCGTGCACTTGTCGGCGATATCTTCTCGATGGACTTCGTTCAGGCGCTCTATGCAAAGGGGCTACGGCACGGCGACGTGCTGCGCCATGTGGTGCGCAACGCGGCACCGACCGCCCTGTCGGTCATGGGTCTGCAACTCGGCTACCTGCTCGGCGGGTCGATACTCATCGAAACCGTCTTCAACTGGCCCGGTTCCGGCTTTCTGCTGTCCAACGCCATCTTCCAGAGGGACCTGCCCCTGCTGCAAGGAACGATCCTGATCCTGTCGCTGTTCTTCGTCGGCATGAACCTGATCGTCGACGTCGCCCAGGCGGCCATAGACCCGCGCATCAAGAGGTCGTGACATGAGCGCCGCAACCGATACAATCGCACCGGATGTGCCGGTTACCGCCGCCGCAGGCTACTGGACCGGCGTCCTGAAACGGTTTTCCCGCGATCCCGTCGCGATCACCTGCGCCTTGATCGTCCTGCTTCTGATCCTGTCGGCGATCTTCGCGCCCTATCTGGGGCTGGACGACCCCTACAAGTCCAGCATGATCAAGCGGTTGAAGCCCATCGGCTATCCCGGCTTTCCGCTGGGAACGGACGAGCAGGGCCGGGACATGCTGTCCCGGCTCATCTACGGCGGCCGGCTGACGCTGTTCGTCGGTCTGGTGCCGGTTGTGCTCGCGTTTTTCATCGGTTCGGCTTTCGGCCTTGTCGCCGGTTACGCGGGCGGGCGGATCAACGCGCTGATCATGCGTACGGTCGACGTGTTTTTCGCGTTTCCCTCGGTGCTGCTGGCAATCGCCATTTCAAGCGCCCTTGGCGCGGGCATCGTCAACAGCCTCGTGTCGCTGACCATCGTCTTCATTCCCCCGATCGCCCGCGTGGCGGAAAGCGCCACGGCGAGTGTCCGGGCGCTCGACTATATCGACGCCGCGAGAGCCAGCGGCGGCGGAGCGCTGACGATCATTCGGGTGCATATCATCGGCAATGTCCTCGGACCGATCTTCGTCTATGCGACGAGCCTGACCAGCGTATGCATGATCCTGGCGGCGGGCCTGTCCTTCCTGGGTATCGGCGTACGCCCTCCCGAACCGGAGTGGGGCCTGATGCTGAATACGCTGCGCACCGCCATCTACGTCAATCCCTGGGTGGCGGCGCTGCCCGGCCTGATGATCTTCATCACATCCCTTTGCCTCAACCTTTTGAGCGACGGTCTCCGGAGTGCCATGAATGTCAAAGACTGAAGCCGGATCCGGCCAGCAGGACCGGGGTGGCCCCGGTCAACCGCTGATCATCGCCAAGGACCTGAAGAAGCACTTTCCGGTCCGCTCGGGTCTTTTCAATCGCCGATCCGCAACAGTGCGTGCCGTCGACGGTGTCTCCTTCGACGTGATCAAGGGTGAAACCCTCGGGATCGTCGGGGAATCCGGTTGCGGAAAGTCGACCACCGCCCGCCTGCTTATCGGCCTGATCGAGCTGGACGAGGGCGGCATCATCTTCGATGGCGACACCCTCGGCGGCGACATAGGGCTGAAAGAATTGCGCCGTGGTGTGCAGATGGTCTTTCAGGACAGCTACGCTTCGCTCAATCCTCGCCTGACCATCGTGGACTCCATCGCTTTCGGACCGAAGATCCAGGGCCTGGACAAGCCGATGGACCGGGCGCGCGATCTTCTCGCCCGGGTGGGACTTGAGCCAGACCGCTTCGCCCAGCGCTATCCGCACGAGCTTTCCGGCGGGCAACGCCAGCGCGTCAATATCGCCCGGGCGCTGGCCATGGAGCCGCGGCTGGTCATCCTGGACGAGGCCGTCTCCGCGCTCGACAAATCCGTCGAGGCGCAGGTTCTCAACCTTCTGAACGATCTCCGCCGGGAATTCGGTCTTACCTATGTGTTCATTTCCCACGATCTCAACGTGGTGCGCTACATCTCCGACCGGGTGCTTGTGATGTATCTGGGCGAAGTCGTGGAAATAGGACCCTCCGAAGCCATCTACGCGAAGCAGGCGCACCCCTATACCGCGTCACTGTTCGCCGCCATGCCGTCGATGGATCCGGACAATCGTACCGACGAACCGCCACTGGCGGGCGATCCGCCGAACCCGATCGATCCGCCCTCCGGCTGCCGCTTCCACACCAGGTGCCGGTTTGCCGAAGACGTATGCGCGGCACGCAAACCGGTCCTCAGCGTTATCGCCGGGGACGAAGCGCATCTTGCGGCCTGCCACATCCACGAACCGGGCTCGGGCCACAGCCTTGCAAAACGGGAGGCAGCGGAATGACCGAGACCCCCCTTGTCGAATTCAATGCTCTCAAGGTCAGATTCAAGGGAGAGCGCACGGTTCATGCCATCAACGGTCTGAGCCTTTCCATGCAACAGGGCGAGACGCTTGGCCTTCTGGGGGAATCCGGCTCCGGAAAGAGCGTGACCCTGAAAACGCTTCTGCGCCTCCTGCCGCCCAGGCGCAGCGAAATCGAAGGCAGCGTCCGCGTCAACGGCACCGACATCACGACCCTTTCCGGCCGGGCCCTTTCCGCCTACCGGGGCCGCGAGGTGTCGATGGTGTTCCAGGAGCCCGCGCTGGCTCTCGATCCCGTCTACACGATCGGCGACCAGATCGCCGAAACGGTGATGCGTCACAAGGGGATCGGCAGGCACGCCGCCATGGACGTCGCCCTCGACATGCTGACCCGGGTGCGCATTCCTTCACCCGAGCGGCGTCTGAAAAACTATCCGCACGAAATGTCCGGCGGCATGCGCCAGCGCGCCATGATCGCGCTGGCGCTCGCCTGCCGCCCCAAACTCCTGCTTGCCGACGAACCGACCACCGCGCTGGACGCAACCGTGCAGATCCAGATCCTGCTGCTGCTGAGGGAGTTGCAGCGGGAATTCGGCATGGGCGTCATCTTCGTGACCCACGATATCGGCGTCGCCGTGGAAGTCTCCGACAGAATTGCGGTCATGTATGCCGGCAACATCGTCGAGACGGGGACAACGCGCGATGTGATCAAGAACCCGCGGCATCCCTATACACGCGGCCTGCTGGCGGCCAACCTGCACGGAGCGGTCAAGGGCGAGCGCCTCGACGCCATTCCGGGCTCCCCGCCGGCCCTGGAAGAGCTGCCCTCCGCGTGTTCCTTCGCACCGCGCTGCGCCTTCGCGCGTCCGCAATGCCTCTCAGGACTGCCGCCGGTCACCGATCTGGGCGATGGTCACTCCGTGGCATGTGTGCTTGAACATCCGGCGTTCGATGAACGCAGCCGAGAGGCGCTCCCAGTTTGAAAGTCGCCCCCCTTTCAGGTCTTCAACCGGCTCCGGCTTGGGGCTGCCTAGGGGCGGCTGACGCTCCGACCGTCAGCTTTCCAGCGGCTGTCCCAGGCCGCGCTCTCAGGCGGCCGGTTTACTGCGCGCAATATGCATGCCGACGGGATCAGCCGACGGCATCCTGCCGTCGGCGACAACGGTCCTGCCGCGCACCATGGTGAGAACCGGCCAGCCGGTCACCCTGAAGCCTTCGTAGGGCGTGTAGTCCGAGCCATGATGAAGACTATCCTGGGTGATGGTCACTTCCCTGTCCGGATCCCATAAAACGATGTCCGCATCCGAGCCGATCGCAATCGTGCCTTTTTGCGGATAAAGACCGTAGAGCCTGGCGTGGTTCGTCGCGGTCAGCTCCACAAAGCGCTGCAGGTCGATCCGGCCCTTTCCCACACCTTCCGAAAACAGGATGGGCAAACGGGTCTCGACCCCCGGTATGCCGTTGGGAATCCATCGGAAGCTTTGTTCTCCCCGGGGATGTTTTTTCCCTGCGGTATCCTCATAGCGGAACGGACAGTGGTCGGAGGAAAAGACGGAAAAAATGCCCTGCTCGATGCCTTCCCAGCAGGCCACCTGGCTTGCCTCGTCGCGAGGCGGCGGCGAGCAGACGTTCTTGGCGCCTTGCGGAATATCGAGATCTTCAGCGGTCAAGACCAGATATTGCGGGCAGGTTTCACCATAGATCTTGAGCCCCCTGGCGCGTGCACGCGCTATCTCCTCCATCGCTTCCCGGTTGGAGACATGAACGACGACCAGCGGCACATCTGCGATTTCGGCAAGACTGATCGCACGGTGCGTCGCTTCACGCTCCACCGGGATAGGCCGGGTCGCGGCATGAAACTTCGGAGCTATATCGCCGGCGAGCTCCGCCTGGTCCCGCAGAAAAGCGATCGCGTCGTCATTTTCCGCGTGGATCATTGCGCGGGCGCCGGAGACCTTCGCCGCCGTCATGGTTTCCAGGATCTCGCGGTCGGTGAGTTTCAGATCGTCGTACGTCATGAACATCTTGAAGGACGTGTAGCCTTCTTCCGCCAGAGCGGGCAGTTCCTGGCCCAGCACCTGTGGCGTCGGGTCCGAGACGATGAGATGAAAGCTCACATCTACGTGACATTGTCCCTCCGCAAGACCGTGATACCAGGCGAGCGCTTCGCGCAAGCTCTGCCCCTTTTCCTGGAAACAGAATGGCATGAGCGTGGTATTGCCGCCGAAGGCCGCAGAGCGGGTGGCACTGTCAAAATCGTCGGCCATGACGATCCCCTCGCCTGAGGGCTGTGAGATATGGACGTGGCTGTCGATCCCGCCGGGCAGGACGAGCCTTCCGGTTGCGTCGATAACCTCGTCCGCCCCCTCAAGAGCCTCCGCGATGGCAACGATCCTGCCGCTCCGAATGCCGATATCCGCCTTGAAGACGTCGGACGCGGTGGCAATTGTCCCACCTTTGACGATCGTCTCGAAACTGTTCATGAATTTCCCTCTTCGCCTTCGCTCGCTTTCAGCCAGTGCCGGGCTATGTCCCGCCGCGTCGCGAACCAGGCCCCGCCCTTCGCAACAACATGGTCGAGAAAAGCCGCCAGTCCGCCGATCCTTGCCGGTCTGGAAACAATGCGCAGATGCAGCCCGACACTCATCATCCTCGGGACCTCACCCCCCTCCTCCCACAGCCAGTCATAGGCCGCGCACAGATAACGGGCGAACTCCGCCCCGTCCCTGAACCCGTTGGGCAGCTGAAAGCGCATGTCGTTGGTATCCAGCGCATAGGGCATGATCACATGCGGGCCGTTATCCGTGCGGACAACCCTTGGCAGCTCGTCGTCATAGGCGTCGCTGTCGTACAGGAACCCGCCATGTTCGATCAGAAGGTCGCGCGTGCGGGGACTGGCCGAGGTGCGGGTGTGCCACCCGACGGGCGGCGTGCCGGCCGCCTGTTGAAGTGCGTCGACCGTCTTGCGGATGCGGTCGCGCTCATCGTCGCCGGACAGTCCCTGGTGGCCCTCCCAGCGCCAGCCATGCGCGGCAATCTCGTGCCCCCGGCCGACGGCATCTTCGAACATCCACGGATAGAGGCGCGCGGTCTCCCCGGTGGCGCTCAGTGTCGCCGGTACGCCATGTTTTGCCAGAAGCCGGACAATCCGCCGGTAACCCACCCGGGGGCCATAATCGAAATGGCTTTCCATGGCGATATCGGGATGGCGGAAGGGTTCGGCGGTCATGTCGTAGATGCGTTCGTTGACGGCATCGCCGCGGCGGATCGAAAACTCGGACCCTTCCTCGACATTGATGACAAGCGACACGGCGACCCGTGCCGCGCCCGGCCAGACAACACGTGGCGGAGAGGCGCCATAGCCGAGATAGTCCCGCTGATAGAATGACATCGCAAGCACCCCGGCTCAGTCGAGTTCCTGAAACAACCGGCCCCAGCCGGTCACCCGTGCAGGATCGGCGCCGCAGACTTTCATGGATTTCCAGACCGCTGTCTGGACGGTGTCATAGATGGGAACGCCGAGTTCCCGTTCGAGCCTGTCCACAACGGTGGCGCCAAGAAGATTGGTACAGAAGACCAGGATGGCGTCCGGGTTGCCTTCCGCGGCAACGGCGCGGATCATGTCCTCGATCTGCGCTTCGGACACCTCGGAAAAGGAAAAATTGACCTTGAGGTTCAGGTGCCGTTCCGCGGTGCATGTGAAGCCCGCAGAGGCGTAATTGGAGACAATTCTTTCCTGAACGTCATCGAGATAGGGCGTCACCAGTCCGAATGTCTTCACCCCGGTGCGGTCGAAGATTTCATTGATCGCCAGCACGGACGAACAGGCCGGAACCCCTGTTCTTTCGGTAATCGCGGCGCAAAGCTCCTCGTCGCGTTCGAAGCCGAGCCACCCCGCCGACGTGCCGTTCCAGCAGATGCAGCCCACAAGGGCATCCGCGAGCAGTTCGGCGGCCGCGAGCATCGGTTCATTCTCGAACTGGCCGAGCGCGTTTTCGCCGAGCGAGATTTCGGTGACGCGGAAGCGGCCGAAATGCGCCGTCGTGTCCTCCAGGTCGGACACCATCGCCGAGGTGACCGGTTCGAGAACTGTGTTGGAGGAGGGTGTGAGCATGCCGAGCAGATAGCGTTTTTGTGATGTCATCAATGCGGTTCCAGAGTCAGAAGTCAGTCATTCGGCGCAAGCCCACCAGCCGGTCGGAAATGACGAGGACGATGATGGTGAGCAGGATGAGAAGGGAGGAAATCGCCGCGATGGTCGGATCGGGCCTGACCTCCAGATATTCCAGGACCTGGATCGGCAACGTCTTGTTGCGCGCGTCCGTCAGGAAGATCGAGATCGGGTAATTGTCCATCGAGGCGAGAAAGGCGAACAGGCCGGAACTCAAATAAGCCGGACTGAGGACCGGAACGAGAACCTTGATGACCGCTTTCGGGTAGCTGAGGCCGAGCGTTCTGGCCGCATCGATCAGTGTGAAATCGAACAGGCTCAGGCTGGCCTGCACCGTCCTCATGATGAAAGGGAGCGTGACGATCACATGCCCCAGAATCAGACCGGTATAGGCATCCCGGTAGCCGATCTCGCGCAGAAACTGCAGCAGCGCGATGCCGATCACGAGCCCCGGCATCATCAACGGAGAAACAACGAAGGTCGAGATCGCGGTGCGGCCCGGGAACCGTCCCTTGACGACGGCAATCGCCGTCAGGGTTCCAAGGACCAGGGAGATGCCAGTCGATATGAGGGCAATCTGGACCGAGAGGGTCAGGGAGGGAAGGAATCCCCGTTTGGATCCGAGCGCCTCATACCAGCGCAGCGACCAGCTTGGCGGTGGCAGGTCGAAGACGGGTGAAGCGGAGAAGGAAACCGCAACGGTCACGAAAAGCGGCACCATGAGATAGACGCACACGGCCAGTCCGATGGTCCACACAGCCAGGCGGGCAAGGCGTTCGAGGGTGGTCACGTGTTCGCCCTCACCTTTCCGGCCAGCCACTGGCTGGCGACGATGACGATCAGCGAGAAGACCAAGAGGACAACCGCAACCGTCGATCCCAACGTTTCGTTGCGCAGGTAGAGATAGGACCGCGCGATCTGCTGGGACAGGGTCATGAACCTTTCACCGACAAGCAGTGTCGGAATGACATACATGGCCAGCGCCAGTGAAAACACGAAGGCGATTCCGGCAATGATGCCCGGCACGGTGAGTGGCAGAATGATTTTCCAGAAGACGTAGAGCGGGCCGGCGCCGAGGGTCCGGGCTGCTTCCGCCAGCCTCGGGTCAAGGAGGCGGATCACCGAATAGACCGGCATGATCATGAAAGGCACGAACACGTTGACCGCGCCAAAGATCAGTCCCGTCTCCGTGAAAATCAGCCGCACCGGCTCGCTGGTGAGACCGAGCGCCATCAGCGCCTGGTTCAGGACACCGTCGCTGCGCAGCACGATCGTCCAGGCGAATGCCTTGACCACGATCCCGACCGAAAGCGGCAAGATCAAAGAGATCAGGAACAGTGACTGCAGCCAGCCTTTCGACCAGGCCAGCGCAAAGGCCGCCGGATAGCCGATCAGAAGGCAGAAAGCCGTCGTCAGAAGGGCCGACCGCAGAGTGTTCCAGATGATGTACCAGTTGAACGGATCACCGAAAAAATCGATATAGGCGGATATGCTGAACGCCTCAGGCAGCCGAAAGCTGGCCAGCAGCAGCAAGCCGAGCGGCAGCGCGTAGAGCACGGTCAGATAGCCGACACCCGGAGCGGCGAGGATCCACGTCCTGTCCTTTTGCTCGCCTTGCTTCTTCATTGTCCGTTCCCCGGGAAGATGAGGGTCTTTTCAGGGCTCCAGGCGGCAGCATAGGTCGCGCCCTGATCCAGACGGCCGGCATGATCCGGAGACAGATCGATGGCGAGGCTTTCCCCCTGGCTGCCGGTGAAATGCGCCTGGGTGCGGGCACCGACATAGATGCGGTCCCTAAGGACCACCGGAACGGTGTTGTGGCCCTCCGGCGCGCTTCCGGGGAGGTGAATCGACATGTCCTCCGGGCGCAGGGCCACTGTTACCGGAGCGCCCCTGACGAAGCGCCCCGCTGCGCGGACCTCGGAGCCGCCGACGGATATGGTCAGCTCGCCTCCGGTTTCCGCCAGTACGGTCCCCGCGAGCTGCGAGGACGAGCCGATGAAATCGAGGACGAAACGTGAGCCGGGAAATTGGTAGATGTCCTGCGGCGCACCGAACTGCTCGATGACACCCGCATTCATCACCGCGATCCTGTCGGACATGACGAGCGCCTCTTCCTGGTCGTGAGTCACGAAGACCGAGGTGATACCCAGATCGCGCAGCAGCGACTTCAATTCGATCTGCATGGTCTCGCGAAGCTTTCTGTCCAGCGCGCTGAAAGGTTCGTCGAGCAACAGGATATCTGGGCGGGGCGCCAGGGCGCGGGCGACAGCAACCCGCTGCTGCTGCCCGCCCGAGAGCGCAGAGGGAAACCTTTCGGCTATATCCGGCAGCTTGATAAGCTCAAGGAACCGGTCGACGTTCGCCTTAGCCTCAGACGTGGAAACCCCGCGTGCCTTCAGGCCGAAAGCGATGTTTTCACGTACGGTCAGGTGGGGAAAGAGGGCGTAGTTCTGAAAAACCACGCCCACGTTTCTCCTGTGCGGCGGCAGGCCGGAAATAACCTTGCCGCCGAGCGTGATCGACCCGCCATCGACCGCCAGAAGGCCGGCGATCATCCGCAGCAAGGTGGTCTTGCCACACCCGGACGGGCCGAGAAGGGAAACGAATTCACCCTTCCCGATTTCAAGATCGAGGTTCTCCAGAACACGGGTGCCCTGAAAACTCTTCGATACGGAAGCGGCGACCAGATAGTGCGGGTCGTCGAATGCGGGAACCATTCAGCTCATCCTGGCTAGCGGATACTCGGGAAAGTCAGACGGCGATCTCGCGGTCGAACCGCTCGATCCAGTCCCGCCGGTTGCCGGCAACCGCACCCCAATCCGGAGAGAAGGCCTTTACATCGGTCGGCACGCCGTCGCCGGCGGTCACGCCGGTGTTGGTCGGCAGGGCGAAAGTCTCCTTGATCATGGCCGCCTGAAGCTCCGGCCCGAGCATCTCGTTGATGAAAGCCGCGGCCAGTTCCTCTTCCGGTCCGCCCATCACCCGGGCGATGCCGGAAGGCATGGCGCCGACGCCTTCCTTCGGCGCTGCAAGATCGACCGGTGCGCCTTCCAGCTTGCGGGGAATCGCGATGGACGAAAACGATCCCGCCAGCAGCGACGCTTCGCCCTGCTCAAGCAAATTGAAGCTCGGCGGCATCTTGGTGTAGATCGTGAGCAGATTGGGCTTCAGTTCCGCCAGCTTATCGAAGGCGGCATCGATGTCGTACTGGGCTTCCTCAAGCGGCTTGCCGGTCGCAAGCTGGGCGGCGAAGAACAGCGTCCACAGGCCTTCCGTATTCTGGAGCGACGGGATTATCACCTTGCCCTTGTATGCCGGGTCCCACAACGCCTCCCAGGAGGGAACGTCACTGACCAAGCCTGTATTGAAGGCGACGCCGCACCAGGGCTGCTGGTAGTTGGCCCACATCCCCTCCATATGAATGGCCTCGGGCTTGATGGACGACATGTTGGACAACGCGCCCGGATCGAGCTTTTCGATCAGCTTTTCCTCAACCGCCTGTATCAGGACCGGATCGTCCATCATCACGACGGAAAGATAGGGCTGGTCCTTGTTCGAGCGCATTTTTTCCAGGTTCACGGACGACTTCGTCCCCTCGAGAATGATTTTGCAATCATACTTCGCCTCGAAAAGCGGAAGGACGGCTTTTTCCATCCAGCCGACATGGCCGCCCGCGCAGCCGACGATCATTTCCTTCGACTGGGCCCGACCGATTGCCGGCATTGCCAGGGTGCCGGCTGCCGCGGCACCAAGCTTGAGCGCATTTCTGCGTGTAATGGTATTCCTGCGAGACATATTCCAATCCTCCACGCTGGGGGAACAAAGACATGGACGGCCATGCAAGCACGGTGCCAAATGTGCACATTTTTATTTATTGTTTTAATTCAATGCTTTAATTAAACTCATGTGAGAGGCGGTAAATTCAGAAAAATTTTGTGCACATTTTTTGATATTTTTGTGCACAAATTGATTCCAGAAAGACCAACGGACGTGAAACAGACCATGCGGCGCACCCCCAAATCCGCACCCGAGATTGACGAAAGGGTTTATGACCGGCTGTCGAACGCGCTTATGGAAGGCAAGCTGAGAGCAGGCACGAAGCTGGCCGAGCACAAGCTTGCCGATGCCCTGGGCGTATCGCGCGAACGTGTGCGCAAGGCCCTGCATCGTCTTGCCGCCGACCGCCGCATCGACATCATTCCCAACAGGGGTGCGCGCGTGCCCAGTCCTTCCGCGGAAGAGATCCGGGCTGTCTACCAGGCCCACAGGACGCTCGAGGCCGGTGTGCTTCTGCAACTCGGCACATCCCTTTCCGAAGCCATGCTCGCCTCGCTGGAGGAACATCTTCGCAAGGAGCGCGACGCCGCGCGCGCAAACGACCGCGCATTGTCCGTGCGCCTTTCCGGCGAGTTTCACATTCTGCTGGTTGATGCGCTCGACAACGAAGAACTGTCGCGCTTCATCCGGGACCTGCTCAGCCGCTCGTCGATCATGGTTTCTCTTTACGAACATGCCGGGCACTCGGCCTGCGGCGTCGATGAACACGCCGCGATCGTCGACGCCCTGCGCAAGGGAGACCCGATGTCGGCCGTGGCACTTTCCAGGGACCACTTCACACACGTTCAGGAACGTCTCGATTTCCCGGAAACGGTTTCCGCCCCGGTGAATTTCGAGGAGATTTTCCAAAACTGAAGGCACCGCCGACCCGGCTCTGCCGCCGCCGGTGTTTTCCCCGCTGTACGCTTCCCGACGATCCGGCACCGTATATGCCCTGACCATGCGTTCCCTTCCTTCCGGTTTATCCCGCCCAAGAAATCTGGTTGCGCGGGAAGGATCTACAGAAGAGAAGCAATCGCAGTGCCAAGAGCCCGCCACGGGCGGGAAATCTTCCTAAGTTATTGAAACGAAATATTTTACTTCCAGGGCGCCGGCCACCCGAATAAGCCGGGAGCGTCGATTCTTGCAGCCTTACATTGTATATTGTATACAATTTAGGCGTAAAAGATTGATATATAGGCATTATATAATTTACCAGATCGCCATTTTCGACGATTATCGTCACCAACATGACTCAGCATTCGAAAAATTCATCCGGACGGACGGTGCGTCCCGTTCGCCGCCAGCAGCTCCATGAAAATGTTGCCAGGCAGCTGCGTGCGCTCATTCTGGAGGGCGCGCTGAGCGACGGTGACCGCATCATCGAGACTGCATTGTGCGCGCAGCTCAACGTCTCTCGCACGCCGCTTCGCGAAGCGATCAAGACGCTGACGCATGAAGGTCTGATCGAGCACCGGCCTAACCGCGGTGCCCGTGTCACGAAGACGACCGCCAAGGAAATGCGGCAGCTGTTCGAAGTCATCTCGGGTCTCGAGATGCTTGCCGCCGAAACCGTGGCCGCCTCCATAAAGCAGAGTGAATTCAAACGCTTGAAATCTCTTCACGACAAGATGGCCATGCATCACACGGCAGGTGAACGGGATGAATATTTCGCACTCAATCACCAAATTCACCTGAAGATCGTCGAACTCTCGGGCAATCCGATCCTCATTGAAACACACGCATCGCTCATGACGCGCGCCCGCCACCTGCGCTACCAGGCCCTCGCCGGACAGGACCGCTGGATGGAAGCGATGGAGGAGCACAACGGCATCATGAAAGCGTTCGAGGCGGGCGACGCTGCACTTGCCGGACGTCTCATGAAGCAGCACGTTCGGCGCACGGGAGAAGTGGTCGAAGCGACCTTTCCCGCCCCCTAAACGAACGCTACCGCCTGCCCATTCCGCACAATTGGCACAACGCTTGCTGCACGTACTCCGTCAGAACAAAATGGAGTACGTCATGCGTCAATTATTTGCAGCCCTTTCCCTTGGCCTTCTGCTTGGATCGCCGGCGATCGGCGAGACCGTCGAACTGAAGGTGCTCGGCCAGCCGGGAAGCACCGGCCTGATCCAGAAGAACAAGGAACAGCCCTTCTTCGAAACCTTCGCGGCGGACACCGGTCTCGACGTGACGGTGAACTTCCAGCCGCTGGATGCGACCGGCATCAAGGACACCGAGGAACTGCGTATCCTCAAGAGCGGCCTGTTCAACATCATTTCCCTGCGCATGTCGCAGGTCAGCCGGGACGAACCGACCATCCTGGGTCTGGATCTCGTCGGCCTGAACCCGACCTACGATGCCGGCAAGAAGACGATGGCCGACTTTTCGGAAATCGTCGACAAGCGCCTTCAGGAAAAATTCAACACCAAGCTGCTCGGCATCTGGCCGTTCGGACCGCAGGTCCTGTTCTGCAAGCCGGAGATCAGCAAGCTGACCGACCTCAAAGGTTACAAGGTGCGGGTCTATGACCAGAACCTTGCCAAGTTCGTGGAAAGTGTCGGCGGCATCCCGGTCCCCCTCAGCTTCTCCGAAGTCCAGCAATCCCTTGCCCGCGGCGTCGTGGACTGCGCGATTACCGGCCCGAGCTCGGCGAATTCCGCCGCATGGCCGGAAGTCACGACCCATGTCCTGCCGCTGGCCTTTCAGATCGCCCTGAACGGTTACGGGATCAACCTCGATACCTGGAACAAGTTCACCCCGGAGGACCAGGCGAAGATCGAAGCGGCCTTCGACACATTGGTCTCCGATATCTGGGCCTATTCGGAGGAACTGTTCGACGACGCCATGCGCTGCAATGTCGGCAAGACGCCTTGCGAATTGAACAAGCCGTATGATCTCGTCGAGGTTCCGATTTCGGAGGAAGACCTGAAAATCGTCGAAAGCGCGGTGAAGGAACTCTCCTTCCCGGCCTGGGCCGAAGTCTGCGATGCCACCAACCCGTCCTGTTCGGCGGATTGGAAAGCCACAGTCGGCACCCGCCTCGGCATGTAACAGCTACCGGCGCGCCGAAAACGGCGCGCCGTTTTCCTCTGAATAACAGGTCTTTGCGATCATGCACTTCTTCACTCGTGTGGCGAGTTGGTCCTTCGGACTGATTCTGCTTGCCTTTTCCCTTTTCGTGACCCTGGAAACGCTCAGCCGGAAGATATTCAACCATTCGTTCCAGGGGGCCGACGAGCTCGGCGGATATGTTCTAGCGATCTGCGGCTCGCTTGCTTTCTCCATCGCAGTCGTCGAACGCGGACACATCCGTATCGACTTTCTCTATGACCGGATGCCACCGCGCGTACAGGCGGCGCTCAACATTCTCGCGACGCTGTCCATGTTCGCCTTCGGTATCTTTTTCCTGCGCTACTGCTTTTCGGTCATCAAGGACACGCTCGAGTACGGCAGTACCGCCGCCACGCCCTGGGCAACGCCGCTCATCTATCCGCAAACCATCTGGTACGCGGCCCTGGTGATCTTCTTCATCGTGACCGCATGGCGCACCGCGTCAGCTCTCAGGCAGCTGGTTTCGGGAGATCTGGACGGACTGAACCACGACTTCGGACCCAAGGGTGTCTCGGAGGAACTGAATGACGAACTGACGGACCTTCGGAGCAGATAGTCGAACCATGGCCGTATCAACCATTCTCATCGCCTTTTTCATCATGCTGGCCGTGATGCTGGTCGGAGTTCCGATCGCCGCCGTCATGGCACTTGCAGGCATCGTCGGCGGGGTGCTTGCCTTCGGCTGGCCGCTGGTGGAAACCATGGGGGCCGTCGTCTGGGGCGTCCAGAACGAAAACCTTCTCACAGCGATTCCGCTGTTCATCCTGCTCGGCGAGTTGCTTCTGCGCAGCGGCATCGCCGACCGGATGTACGGGGCAATGTCCATGTGGCTGGGTTTCCTGCCGGGTGGGCTGCTGCACACGAACATCGGCTGCTGCGCGCTGTTTTCAGCAACCTCCGGGTCGTCCGTGGCGACAGCCGCGACGATCGGCACCGTCGCCATGCCGACCCTCGACGCGCGCGGCTACGACAAGGCCAAGGCCCTGGGCAGCCTTGCAGCCGGCGGAACGCTGGGCATTCTCATTCCCCCGAGCGTCAATCTGCTTGTCTACGGTTCGATGGCAGAGCAGTCGATCGGACAGCTGTTCGTCGCCGGCATCGTTCCGGGAATCCTGCTGACCCTGTGTTTCATGGCCTATATCGGCTACACCCACCGGCACGAACGGCGAGAAAGTGCCGACGTTTTCTCCCTTGCGGACAAGGTAAAGGCCTCAACGGCCCTGCTGCCACCCGTGATCATCTTCCTGATCGTTATCGGCAGCATTTATCTGGGCATCGCGACGCCGACGGAATCCGCCGCGCTCGGTGTCACCACCGCCCTGGGTTTCGTCCTGTTCCACCGCAAACTCAGCCTTGATTTCCTGAACCGCTGTTTCGTCCAGACGGCCAAGACCACAGGCATGGTCCTGCTTATCGTCACAAGCGCCTTCATCCTGAACGTGACGCTTTCCCTGACT
Organism: uncultured Roseibium sp.; assembly: GCF_947496995.1. GTDB lineage: Bacteria > Pseudomonadota > Alphaproteobacteria > Rhizobiales > Stappiaceae > Roseibium. The sequence goes on along the minus strand of NZ_CANMFD010000001.1, from coordinate 87,305 downwards.
GGCGCGGCCCAGTCGATGACCTCCTGGATCGCATCGCTCGGCCTGTCGCCGGTCGGGCTGCTTCTCGCTCTGGTGGTCTTCTACCTTGTCCTCGGCATGTTCATGGATGTGCTGTCCATGCAGGTGCTGACCATTCCGATCGCCGTGCCGGTGATCACGTCGGCGGGGATCGATCCGGTCTGGTTCGGCATCTTCGTCGTGCTGATGTGCGAACTGGGACTGATCACCCCGCCGGTCGGCATGAACCTCTATGTTGTCCAGGGCGTGCGGCTGGATGGGGGGCCCTTCATCGATGTCGTCAGGGGAGCCGTGCCCTATGTCGTCATCATGCTGGTCTTCACTTTGCTGATGATCGCCTTCCCGAATATTGCCCTCTGGCTGCCGCAAACGATGTTCCAATGACCGAAGTGTGGAAGAAAACGCTCATCGAACTCGCTTCGGATCTGGCGGCAGGCCGTATCTCGTCGGTGGGGATGACCGAGGCGGCGCTGTCACGCGCCGATCGGCTCGACCCTGCGCTCAACGCACTGGTCACCCGCAACGACATGGCGCTCACCCAGGCCGCGGAAAGTGATGCCCGCCGCGCGACAGGGGAAACCCTGGGGCCACTGGACGGCATTCCGTTCGCGGTGAAGGACAACATCCTGACCGCGACGGTCCGCACCACATGGGGAAGTCCGGTCTATGCCGATTTCATACCTGTCGAGGACGAGACGCCTGTTGCGCGGTTGAGAGCGTCCGGCATGGTGATACTCGGCAAGACCAATGTTCCCGAATTCACGCTGGAAGGGTTTACCGACAATCCGCTGTTCGGGCCGACGCGCAACCCGTGGGACACGAACCTGACCCCCGGCGGCTCCAGCGGCGGATCGGTCGCAGGGGTTGCCGCAGGTCTTTTTCCTGCGGCGATCGGAACCGACGGAGGCGGGTCAATCAGACGGCCCTGCGGCTATACGGGTCTTTTCGGACTGAAGCCGACGATCGGCCGTCTCCCGCGGACGGTCACCCTTCCCCAGGTTCTCTTCGACATGGAAGTCATCGGCCCGATCACCCGGGACGTGGAAAGCGCTGCGCTGCTTTTTCGCGCCATGGAAGGATACCATCACGGTGACCCGAGATCCGCTCTCCCGGAAGAGCCGGGAAAGGACCTGGATCTGGGCTCCGCACCGGCTAGCCTGAATATCCTCTACGTCGAAAAGATGGCAGATGCCCCGCTTGATCCCCTGATCGCCGATAGCAGCCGACAGATGGCGGCAAGACTGGAGACGCTCGGCCACCGGGTGACGCCAGGTACTCTGCCGCTGGACCTTGCCGACCTCAACGAGCACTGGACGCGTATCGGCCAGGCCGGACTGGGATCCCTCGCCGGGCGACTTGGCGACACATTCGCCAGTGCCAGTCCGAAATACAGGGAGATGGCCGATTGCAGCCGTTCCTTCGGGTCCGATGCGCTGTTTAGCCTCTTTGACAGGATCGCCCGCCTGCGCGAGGACGCAGCGCGTTTTTTCCAGACCTGGGATGCGGTTCTGACACCGTCGAGCGCCGCCATGCCCTGGCCCGTGGGCACGGATTATCCGCGCATGATCGACGGTCATTCGGTCGGACCGCGCGGACATGCCGTCTATACCGGCTGGGTAAACGCCATCGGGCACCCGGCAGTCAATCTGCCCGGTCCGCCGGCCCCGAACGGACTGCCCATCGGCTGCCAGCTGGTCGGCGCGCACAATCGCGACTGGCTCCTGATGAGACTGGCCCTGCAATACGAAAACGCCTTCCCCTGGCACGACACCTGGCCGGAGATGGCACTCGATGACTGACAGAGATCCCGAATGGACGGAAAAAAGGCTCGATACCGCTGCGGAACTGCTCGCTGGGTGCCGCGGCAGTGGCGCCACGCTTGCCCACCTGCCCGCTTATGCCCGGCCGGAGACGGAACAGGAAGGGTACGAGGTGCAGCGGCGCGTTGCGCGGTTTCTGAACGTCACTCCGCAATGCTGGAAGGTGTCTGCTTCCGGCCCCAGTGGACCGACCGCGGCACCCGTCTGGGGCGACGAAGCCCAGTCGTCATCCACCCGCGCCGGCCAAAGGTTGCTGCTGGAAACCGAGATCGCCCTCAGGCTCTGTCACGACCTGCCCTGCCGGCCATCTGTCGCCTATACGCGAAACACCATCCTGAAGGCAGTGGACGTCTTTGCCGTGGCTTTCGAACGTGTCTCATACCGGCTGACGGCGCCCGATCTGCCGTTTCCCCAGCGGTTGGCGGATTGTCTGGCGAATGACGGTCTGGTCATCGGCACGGCTTTGCCCGTTGCCGCCCTGCGGCCCGATCCGGTGGCGTATCTGACACTTTGCCGGAACGGCACGCCCGAGGCATTCACACCGGTCAATATCGATCCGGTAGGAGCCCTTCTGGCCTATGCCAACCACGGCGGCGACATGCTGGGCGGCCTGAAAAAAGGTCAATGGGTGCTCACCGGTTCGATGACCGGAATGCAGAAGGTGGACGATGCGTCGGAATGGAGTGCCGTCTGGAACGGTGTTTCCGAAGTGCGGCGCAGCTTCTGAAATTCCGAGGGTCAGCCGGTCACGCCAATGCGGCAGCCATGATGCGGTCTCTCGTCAGCGGCAGTTCGCAGACCTGGATGCCCAGGGCGTTGAAAAGGGCGCTTCCTATCGCTGCCGCGACCGGTCCCTGCATTGCTTCGGCGCAGCCGAGCGGCGGCATGTCCGGCCGATCGATCAGGCTGACGGAAACCTCCGGAACCTCTGAAAATTTCAGGATCGGATAGTCGAGCCAGGTTTCCGTCGCCACCAGCGGGCCTGCCAGTTTCACCTCTTCCTTCAGGGTCCAGCTCATTGCCTGGAGAATCCCGCCCTCGATCTGATTGAGCGCGCCATCGCGATTGACGACTTCACCGGAGTCGACCACGGCGTGAACATGCGACACTGAAACACCTTCATCCACTTTGACCCGGGCCAGAACGGCGGCGTAGGCACCGGCGTTCTTGTATCTGCCGAAGCCCAGACCGCAGCCCTCGGTTCCTGGCTCAAGGTCCTCCCTCAGCGCCCTGCCTTCGGACATGGCAGTCTCGATCACGGCCCGCGCCCTTGGATCCTCGATGTGCCGCAGTCTGAAAGCAGCCGGGTCTTCGCCGGTCGCGGCCGCGCATTTTTCCATCAGCATCTCGATGGCGAAGATATTCAGATGCGCGCCGAGCCCTCTGAGCGAGGACGTTCTGTAGGGCAGGTCGTGAACCAGCTTCTTGGCCACGCGAAGATTGGGGATCGTATAGGCGGGAACCGCGTTGCGGTCCGCTCCCCCCTGCGGGAGGGGCAGGTCGGCGGATCTTGCAAGCGGGATCGGATTGGCGAGTCGGGTGGCGGTCACGAGGTTCGGAGCACCGGCCATGTCGGGGCGGTTGGCATGCGGCGGGCTCGTCACAAGGACGGCGGCGGAGGTAAGCGTGCCTGTCTCGTCGAGATGGGCTCTGGCGGAGGTCATCATGGCGGCGCCGAGCGGCGCGACCCGGAACTCGTCCAGCCGGCTCCAGATCACCTTCACCGGTTTTCCCGTGGCATGACGCGCCAGCAGAGCCGCATCGAAGGCGGCATCGTCCGCACCGTTATGACCGTAACAGCCAGCGCCCGGTGCGTGTTCGATGCTGACGTCCTCGATATCCAGCCCGATCACCCGGGCGACGGCGTTGCGTAGCTGGAACACGCCCTGCGAATGTGACCATATCTTCAGCCTGCCGTCCCGCCAGACAGCCATGGCTGCGGAAGGCCCGATGGAGCCGTGACTGAGATAAGCCCGGCTGGCGGTAACCTCGACGGCGTCTGCGTCCTCAGCCGGGACTTCCCCTGTTTCATGGACGACCGTTTCAGCACCGGCGGCGCTGGCAAGAAGTTCACGGAGCGACCCGTCTTGAGGGAAGTCCGGGACAGACCATTCGGCGCGGATTGCCGCCCAGCCTGTCGCAGAAGTCACCTCGGCAAAGCTCTCTGCAAGAATGCCGACAACGGACCCGTCACGAAAGACGTCGATGACGCCAGGTCTTGCCGCCAGGGCTGTCAGGTCCAGCGAGCGCAACACCGCCCCCAACGCCGGAGGATGAAGGATACGCCCATGGACCATGCCGTCCGGCGCAAAGTCGTGAATGAAAGGGGTTCCGAATATCCTGTCGGGCAGATCCCTGCGCGGCAGGACGTGTGACGACAGCGTGTGCCGGTCCGGTCCCAAGGGGGCCGCGTAGCCCATCACCGGGACCGCGAAATCCAGACCGGCGGCGAGATCCCAGAGATCCAGATCCGTCTGCCGTCCCTCTTCCAGAATGCTGCCGTCGCGCACGCTCAGACAGCGGTAATCGGCATTCAATTTCAGCGAGGCTTCCCGCAGGATCAGCACACGGGCCGCCGACGCGGCGAAGCGGAGCGCCATGCCGCCCATGGAGACCGACATGCTGCCGGCGGTGTATCCTTCATTGGGGGTGCGCTCGGTGTTGCCGGAGGTGATGACGATGTCACCCGGAGCAAGTCCCAGTTCATCCGCTGCCATCTGCGCCAGTGCGGTCAGATTTCCCTGACCGAGTTCGACGCGGCCGGTCAGCATCTCGACGGTCCGTCCCGGTCCGAAACGGATCCAGTCGGATATCTCGGGAGCGGCCTTGAGCGGCAGGGGAATGCTGAGCGCGCTCATCGGTCTTTTGCCGCTGTCATGGTTTCACTTGCCAGGCGGACCGCCCGCAGGATGCGCAAATGCGCCCCGCAGCGGCAGAGGTTATCGTCCAGCGCCTCGCGAATCCGGGCGTCCGGTGCGTCGGGCTCGCGATCGAGCAGGGCTTTCGCCGCCATCAGGATGCCCGGAAGACAGTAGCCGCATTGCGCCGCCTGACAGGCCAGAACGGCTTCCGCCAGCGGATGGGTCGCACCGGCGGCGGTCAGGCATTCGACGGTTTCGATGCGTTTTCCGCGAACCGCCTCCAAGGGCAGATCGCAGGAGGTCACCGCCTTGCCGTCGACGATCACCGTGCAGGCCCCGCAGGTGCCCTGTCCGCAGCCGAAGCGCGTGCCTTTCAGTCCGAGAACCTCCCTGAGGACATGAAGCAGCGGCAGGGAGTCGTGGCCACTGACAGCGGTCTGGCGGCCGTTGAGCGTGATCGTCATGCCGTCTGTGCCTTGCTGGTCTGCCATTCAGGTTTTCCCGTCCGCTCAGAGCAAAAGACGCTGCGGCTCGCCGATCAGCGATGCATATTCGGCAAGAAATCTGGCCGCCTCCGCTCCGTTGATGACGCGATGATCGTAGCTGAGATCAAGCGGCACCACGGGACGCGGCTGAAAGGCCTCTCCGTCCCAGACCGGCTGGATGCGGGTGCGCGTGATGCCGAGGATGGCGACTTCCGGCGGGTTGACGATGGGCGTGAAGGCCGTTCCGCCGATACCGCCGAGATTGGAGATCGACATCGACGCGCCGCCAAGTGCATCGGGCGGAAGCTTGCGCTCGGCGGCTTTTGCCGCCAGGGCGGAAATGTCCTTTGCAAGCTCGAACAGACCCTTGCGGTCGGCATCGCGGACAACGGGAACCGTCAGGCCGTAGGGCGTATCGACGGCGATGCCGATATGCACATAGTCCTTCAGATAGAGCGTTGCCCCGTCCGGACTGAGCGATGCATTGAAGGTCTCGAAGCGTTTCAGGCAATGTGCCAGCGCCTTCACATGGAAGGCGAGCGCGGTCAGCCTGACGCCGTTTTCCGCCGCTTCCGCCTTGAGGGCCTTGCGGAACGCCTCGATCGCGCCGACGTCGGCCTCGTCATGATGGGTCACCTGCGGGATAAGCGCGTTCGCGGCAGCCAGATTGCGGGCCGACACCCGGGCGAAGCGAGACATCGGCTCTTCGCGGACCGGTCCGTAGGCGGAATGATCGACATCCCAGAAGGTGGCATGATCCGGCCCGGACGCAGACAGGCCAGCGCCCGGTTTCGAACCGGATACCGCAGCCTCGACATCCTCGCGCGCCAGCGCCCTGCGGCCGAGCGACCGGCCGAGATCCTCCAGATCGATCCCCTTGCGCCCGGCGAGGGCGCGGACGGACGGACTTGCGGTGACCCTGGTCAAATCCGTGTCCCTACCAGCTTGCGGAGATGTATTGAGTCTCCATGAATTCCAGCATGCCCTCATGGCCGCCTTCACGCCCAAGACCGGACTGCTTGGTGCCGCCGAACGGCGCCGCCGGATCGGAAACCAATCCCCGGTTCAGGCCGACCATGCCGTAATCGAGCCTTTCACAGACCTGCAGTCCGCGTTTCATGTCCTCGGTAAACACATAGGCCACCAGCCCGTATTCGGTGTCGTTGGCGCGGCGGATAACGTCTTCCGTGTCGGAAAAGGTCTGCAACGCGGCGACGGGACCGAAGATTTCGTCATCCACGCAATCGGCCGTTTCGGGAACATTTGTCAGAACGGTCGGCGGATAGAAGAAACCGGGTCCGGCCGGAGCTGTTCCGCCGAGCAGCAGCTCCGCGCCCTTGTCGATTGCGTCCCGGACAAAGGCGGCCACCTTGTCGCGCGTGTCGGCATTGACCAGCGGGCCGACATCGACATCCGGATCGAGACCGTTACCGAGTTTCAGAGCGGCCATCGCGGCCGTCAGTTTTTCGGCGAATTTGCCGGCGACACTCTCGTGAACGTAGAACCGGTTCGCGGCGGTGCAGGCTTCGCCGAGATTGCGCATCTTGGCCAGCATCGCGCCTTCGACGGCCGTGTCGAGATCCGCATCATCGAAAACGATCAGCGGCGCGTTGCCGCCCAGTTCCATTGCCGGTTTCAGCACCTGATCGGCGGCGGAATGGAGCAGTTTGCGGCCTACCTGGGTCGAACCGGTAAAGGAGACGACCCGCACACGCGGATCGTGCAGAAGATGATCGACCAGCGCGCCGGATTTTTTCGATGGCAGAACGCTCACCAGCCCCTTGGGAACACCGGCCTCTTCCAGCAGCGGCATCAGCGCCAGCATGGTGAGAGGTGTTTCGGAGGCCGGCTTGATGATCACCGGACATCCGGCTGCCAGAGCCGGTGCGATCTTGCGCGTGCCCATGGCGGCGGGATAGTTCCAGGGCGTCACCAGAACCGCGATGCCCGCCGGCTTGTGCTGAACGATGATCCGGGCGCCCGATGCCGGTGCGCGGGTGATCAGACCGTCCGCACGCACCGCTTCTTCGGCAAACCAGCGGAAGAATTCCGCCGCATAGGTGGCCTCGCCGCGTGCGTCGTTGCCCGCCTTGCCGTTTTCCAGGGTGATCAGGGTGGCGAACTCGTCGAGCCGCGCGGTCATAAGTTCCCAGCATTTGCGCAGGATTTCGGAGCGCGCGCGCGGCGTGCGCGACGCCCAGTCGCCAAAAGCGGCTTCAGCGGCATCGAGCGCGGCGTCCGCGTCGGCGATTTCGGCGGAGGCGACCGAAGCGAGCACGTCTTCCGTCGCCGGGTTGAGGACGTTGAAACGTTCGCCGTTCGCCCCTTCCCGCCAGCTTCCATCAATGTGGAGGTCGGACAAAAACTGCCGCGCATCGACATTCAGAACAGGTTTGGTCATCGGTCTTGTCCTCAAAGTAGCTGCCGGAGGGGTTCCTCCAGCCGCCCGGCAAAGGCGTCGAGCATGGCGATCAGCGCCGTGTCGTCAAGTTGGTCCCGGGTCGCCGAAAGAGATACCGTCAGGTCCGCCTGACTGCGGGCAATTGTAACCGTCGGCGCATGGGTCGCCGCAAGTTCCGCTTCCGTCAGGCGCGATGCGGTCAGATTATAGACAATCAGATCGGAGTGCTGTCCGTCTTCGTCTTCTGAAAGGTCTAGAAGGCCGCACCGGTCAGGATCCTGGAAGATCCGCGAGGGTTTGCGCGGAGCGGAAACGGAGACGGCGAGCGACTGAAATCCGGTTGCCGACCTGAAGCTGCCGGCCGCGAAGGTGGCAAGGACCAGATCCGCCGTGACCGCGCCCTGCCCGGCAAGCCAATTGCAGAATTCGTCGAAGGCTGCCGCCGGAACCGTGGCGCGTGCGAAGATGCGCTGCGAGGCGGCAAACTGCCCCCCGTCCGCCTGGCTGGCCTGCAAACTCTTGAGCTCGTCGAGATCGGCGGCGCGATAAGGCTGCGGGTGACCGGCTTTCGCCAGCCGGGTCAGATCAAGCCCTTGCTCGGCCGCCAGGCGTTTCGCCTTGGGTGAGGCCTGTACCCTGCCTTCAGGCGTCGGTGCCGTATCCTTCGGTTTTTCCGGAATTTGTGGGGCTGGTTTCGCAACAGCGGGCGCGGCCTGCGGTGCGACGTTCCCCTTGTCCGTCGTTACAGCCGGTGTTGCCGGAGCATCTTCAGTCGGCGCTCCGGCGGCTTTGTCCATGCTGGCGGAAATGATGGCGATCACGGCGCCGACAGGAACGTCCTCACCCTCTTTTGCGCGCAACTCGGTCACGAAGCCGTCGGCCTGTGCCTCGACTTCCATGGCGGCCTTGTCGGTCTCCACTTCCATCAGGACGTCACCGATCTTCACGGCGTCGCCCGGCTGCTTGTGCCAGGCAAGAAGCAATCCGGTTTCCTGGGCCATTCCAAGCGCGGGCATGATGACTTCATGGGTCATCGTCAGATCTCCCCCCGGCAGAGCCGGCGCGCCCGCTCCGCAACCTTTTCGGGCGTCGGCACGGTCAGGTCTTCAAGTGCGGGAGAGAACGGCACCGGTACATCCATCGCCCCCATGCGCTGAACGGGATTATCCAGGTAATAGAATGCCTTGTCGGAAATGCGCGCGGCGATTTCAGCCGTTACACCGAAGTTCTGGTGTCCTTCGTCGACGACGATGGCCCGACTGGTCTTTTTCGCCGAACCGACGATCGTGTCCTCGTCGAGCGGAACAATGGTGCGCGGGTCGATGACTTCTGCCGAAATGCCGTCCGCCGCCAGAAGCTCTGCCGCCTTCCGGCAAACCTGAACCATGGAAGAAGTGCCCACCAGCGTGACGTCCTTGCCCTGGCGCAGAATTTCCGCCTTGCCGAACGGCAGCAGATATTCCTCTTCCGGGACGGGCGCCTTGTCGTTGTACATCAACTTGTCTTCGAAGATCACGACCGGATTGTCATCACGGATCGCGGTCTTCAGCAGCCCCTTGGCTTCATAGGCCGAGGACGGCAGCGCCACCTTGAGGCCCGGTATGTGGGCGACGAGCGCATGCAGGGACTGCGAGTGCTGGGCCGCGGAGCGCCGGGTCGCACCCAGATTGGTGCGCAGAACCAGCGGCACCTTCAGCTTGCCGCCGGACATGTAGTGGGTCTTGGCGGCCTGATTGCAGAGTTGGTCCATCACCAGGAAAAGGAAATCGCCGAACATGAGATCAACGATCGGCCGGGATCCGGTCATGGCCGCACCGACGGCCATCCCCATGAACCCGGGTTCCGAAATCGGCGTGTCGATGATGCGCTCGGTTCCGAATTCTTCGACCAGACCCGAGAGCACCTTGAACGGGGTTCCGGCTTCCGCCACATCCTCGCCGATCAGGAAAATCGCCGGGTCGCGGCGCATTTCTTCCGCGATCGCTTCATTGACCGCCCTGGAAAGAGTTATTTCGCGCATTCAGGCCCCCTCGGCGAAAACATGCATGTCGACTTCGCAAACATCCGGATAGGGCGCTTCGAGCGCGTACCCGACGGCGGCCTCGGCATCCGCCCGGACCTCGTTGTCCATGGAAACGAGTTCGTCCGGCGTGACGATCTTCTGACCGATCAGCCACTTGCCGAAATTCACGATGGGATCGCGGTGCTTTTTCCAGTCGGCTTCCTCGTCCTTCGTCCGGTAGTAGTCGCGGTTGATGTCGCCGACATGGTGTCCGTGATACCTGTAGGTTTCGAGTTCCACGAAGAACGGTCCCTCGCCCTTGCGGCACCGCGCGACCAGCGTTTGTGCCAGATCGTTCACGGCCAGCACGTCCTGACCGTCCACGGTGAAGGACTCGATACCGAAGGCCTCGGCGCGTGCCGTCAGCGAGCCGGCGGCGATCTCCGCCGTCTTGGTATATTCGCTGTAACCGTTGTTTTCGCAGGCATAGATGATCGGCAGCTTCCAGAGCGCGGCCATGTTCATGACCTCGTACCAGAGCCCCTGCGCCGTGGCGCCATCGCCGAAAAAGCAGACCGTCACATGGCCGGTGCCCTGGCGCTTGGCGGTCAGGGCCGAGCCGGTGGCAATGCCCATAGACCCGCCGACAATGGCGTTCGCACCGAGATTGCCGTTCGCCTGATCGGCGATATGCATGGATCCGCCCTTGCCGCGGCAATAGCCTTCGGCTTTGCCCAGAAGCTCGCAGAACATCTGCCGGAACTCCGCACCCTTGGCGACGCAATGTCCATGGCCGCGATGGGTGGAGGTGATCTTGTCGTCGGAGGTGAGCGCCTCGCATATGCCGACCGCAACCGCTTCCTGACCGGAATACATGTGGGTCAGTCCCGGCATCTTCGCCGAGAGATAGAGCTGGTTGGCGTTGTCCTCGAACGCGCGGATTCGCGCCATCTGGCGATACATGCGCAGATAGGCTTCCGTATTGGCCTTAGACTTTCTGGCTGCCATTTGAAACTCCTGCGAAGGGACCCGGCCGGCGAACGGCGCGCCGGACCGGGTGGGTCGGACGTCGGTCAGTACCGGTTGGCGATCGGAAGTTCTTCTGCCGGGAACAGCGAAATCACTTCGCAGCCGGTATCCGTGACGACCACTTCTTCCTCGATCCGGGCCGCCGAATAGCCGTCGGCTGCCGGACAGTAGGTCTCGAGCGCGAAAACCATGCCCGTCTTGATCTCCATCGGATTGTCGAGCGACACCGCGCGGGAGATGATCGGGCGCTCGTGCAGCGCCAGTCCCAGCCCATGTCCGAATTGCAGGCCGAATGCCGCCAGCTCATTGGGAAAGCCCAGGCTTTCCGCCGTCGGCCAGACTTCGGCCACCTTGTCGGTGGAGACGCCGGGCTTGATGCGCTCGATGGAGGCGTCGAGCCATTCGCGGCATTTCACATAGGCATCGGTCTGCTCGGGCGTCGCCCGGCCGATGTTGAACGTGCGGTAGTAGCAGGTCCGGTAGCCCTGATAGGACTGGAGGATGTCGAAGAAGGCCTGATCGCCCGGCCGGAAGTAGCGGTCGGTGAAATTATGCGGGTGCGGGTTGCAGCGCTCGCCGGAAATGGCGTTGATGGCTTCCACGTCGTCGGAACCCATTTCGTAGAGCATCTTGTTGGACATCGCGACGATGTCGTTTTCGCGAATACCCGGCTTCAGCTCCTCGTAGATCATGTGATAGACGCCATCGACCATCGCCGCCGCCTGGGTCAGGAGCTGGATCTCGTCGATATTCTTGATCTCGCGCGCCGACAGCATGATCTGCTGACCGTCCACCACATTGATGCCGGCTTCCTTCAGGGCGAAGAACATCGCCGTTTCGGCATAGTCCACGCCGACCGGCATGCCCGACATGCCGGCGTCGCGGATGAGGCCGGCGATTTCCTCGGCATAGAGTTTCATCAGGCCGAAGCTTGGCGGAATGGTGCCGCGCATGCCGACGACGCCCGCCCGGCAATGTTCCGGGTTGAGCCAGTCGGCGTATTTCTTGTGGTGAACGGCGGCCGATCCGAAGTCCCAGACATATGGCTCGTCGTCGCCTGTGAGGAGACAGAAGCGACACATCTTGTCCCGTTCCCACTCGCCGATCTTGGTGCCGGAAATGTAGCGGATGTTGTTGACGTCAAAGAGCAGGAGCGAGCCGCAATCGCTCTTCTTGAGTGCATCCTTCGCCCGGCTCAGCCGATAGCGGCGCAAGCGGTCATGATCGACGCGGCGCTCGAAATCGACCGCCGTGTGCCCCCAGGCCGGCAATCTGCCTTCCCAGCGCCAGTTCGGATCCATGTCGCCCGGCTGCAGTATCCGGGGGGTCAGGGCCTGGTTCATTGTCTTTTCTCCTCATCGTGGAACGCGGTGCCGGTCTTTCCGGCGCGCTCCTTGTTCCTCAGTCCGCATTCAAGGAATGCGCAATCGATTGCATATGCGGGCGAAACGCGTTCTCTTGATCCGCCCCAGATCCGTGTTAGCCGCGACTGACCAGGAGGGCCCCGCCGAGAACCATCGCCAGTCCCAGAAGTCGCCAGACCGAGACCGTCCGCACATCGAGGCCGAAAGCTCCGAAATGGTCGGCCAGCATCGAGCCGATGAGCTGACCGGCGACGATGCACACGAAAAACACCATGGCCCCGGTGACGGGCGCCACGACCGGACCCGAGGCTACGAAAATCGCGCCGGCGAGACCGGACAGATAGACCCACCAGGGCACGGAACCCAGGGACTTGCGCGAGATGTCTCCCCACCCGGAGAAGACAATGAAGGCAAGGATGCTTGCCAGAGCCACCGCGATGGAAATCGTGGCCGCGCCATAGGCACTGCCAACAGCGCGTCCGAGCATGGAATTAAGCGGCGGCTGCGTTGACAGCATCATTCCGATGACCACCGTCGCAAGCATGTAGGGAACCATTTGCATCGTTTTCAGGCCTCTGCCATCCGCTCGTTGCGCAGCGCGGCAAGGTGCGGATATTTTTCCGTTAGAAGAGAGCCATGGTAGTAGGTCTCCGGGAAAGGCTCCGTCAACCTGATCCGCTCCAGCCACGCACCGATAGCCGGATAGTCCTGCCAAATTCCACCCAGATTGATGTCGTCCATGCGCACGATGACCGGCATGATCGCCACATCGGCCAGAGAGATGTCCTCACCCAGGATCCACGGCCCGCCGCTTTCCTCCAGCCAGCGCGCCATGCGTTCCACGCCGCGCGTCAGCCGGCCAAGCGCCTCGTCCATGTCCTGCTTCGGAAAACCGGTGCGGCCCATTTTCATCAGGAACTCCCTGCGCAGCGGCTTGCTGTCGCAAAGCGCCTGAAAGTCCGCTTCGCTCATCGCCTGGAAATGGGGCAGGAAGGCCAGATTGTAGGACGGCACCCGGATCGCCGGTGTCGGCACCTCGTCGATAAAGCGCATCATCGCCCGCAGTTTCGCCGTTTCGCGCGGGTCCTCGGGCCGCATGTGCGCGGTTCCGGGCAATATGTCTTCCAGGTATTCCAGGATCACCGCACTGTCGATGACGGGTGTTCCATCGTGAACCAGAGCCGGCACGACACCGTTGGGATTGATCGCCAGATATTCCGGCTTCAGCTGATCGCCGGAGAACAGATCCAGCTTGTGTTCCTCAAAGTCGATGCCCTTGGCATGCAGCGCGTAGCGTACCCGCTGAGAGCAGGTCGATTGCGGCGCATTGTGAAGCACGAAAGAACTCATGACCCTCAATCCCAGTTCAGAATGCGCGGCAACTTCCTAAGGCGCGCGAGCGTGCCGACGATGCCGAGCGGGAAGAACATCAGGCAGAGCATCATGATGAGACCGGTTGCCAGGATGTTGATCTCCGAGGCGCCCAGGGTCGCGACAAAGAACTCGTTGAAGGCCACCAGGAGCACGGCGCCGATCACCGGCCCGGCGATGGTTCCCTTTCCGCCGAGAATGCAGATCAGCACCATGTTCACCGAGACGAGGATGATCAGGAAGATGTTCGGCCGGATATAGGTCAGGTATTCGCCCCAGACCGCACCTGCCATGCCGACGAAGAATGCCGAGATGGCAAAGGCGAGCGTCTTGTAGAACCGGGTGTTGATGCCCGCGCTTTCCGCCTTGATCTCGTCCTTGGAGATGGCCCGCAGACCCAGCCCGAACTTGGAGTGCTTGATGCGGTAGGCGGCCCAGACAGAGAAGGCGGCCATGATGACGAAGGCATAATAGTAGGGCAGCTTGGCCCATTGCACGGGAAGGTCGTTCGCCTTCAGCGACACGCCTGCGGCCCCGCCGACGAAATCCCAGTTTTCGAACAGGATGCGGAAGATCATCACCAGCGCCAGCGAAGAGATGATGAACGACGGCCCGCGCACCCTGAGGGTGATCTGGCCGACGAGATAGCCGAGCAGACCGGCGACCAGACCGGCGAAGGGCGCCAGGATGATCGTCGAGATGCCGTAGCGGGCGAAGATCATGCCGGCGAAATATCCTCCGACCGCAAAGAACACGTTGTGTCCCAGCGAGATGTAGCCGGTGAAGCCGCCCAGAATGTTCCAGCCCGAGGCCATGACCACATAGCTGGCCGTGAACAGGACTAGGTGGATCAGATAATTGTAGTTGCCGGTGAATTGCAGGACGGGCAACAGCAGGAGCAGCGCCAGGACCAGGGCCGGGAACCAGTAGGCCCGTTCCTTCGAAACGTCCTGGACGAGGCCGGCGTTATAGGCTTTACGCGCCACAAGCACGTCATTGGTATCAAGGCTAGCCACTATGCCAACTCCGGTTTTTCGCCAAAGATCCCCTGGGGCCTGACAAGAAGCACCACGAACAAGGCGACAAAGAACGTCAGGGTGGACCAGGTGGCGCCGAAGTAGGCGCCGATGAATGCGGCGATGACGGCCAGGATGAACGAGGCCAGGACGGTGCCGAAAATGGAACCCATGCCGCCAAGCACCACGAGGGACATCAGGACTGCGATCCACTCCCAGTGTTTTGCCGGAAAGAACGAGAACACGAAGGACACCAGCGAACCCGCGGCACCGGCAAGGCCGATCCCGATCGCGAAACTCACAAGCCCGACGAAATTGACGTTCACGCCCAGCAGTTCGGCCGCCTCCCGGTTCTGGGTGGTGGCGCGGATCGCATAGCCGAAGCGGGAGTATTTCAGGAACAGGGCCAGCGCGGAAATGATCGCGAGGGAGACAATGCCGGCATAGAGCTGTCCCTTGGGGATGAAGATGTCGCCGATAAAGAAGGCGTCGGTCGCATAGTCCGGCGACGTGACGCGCTGGGTGTTGGTGAAGGCCGTCCCCAGCGCCCCCTCGAGCACCATCGCCAGGGCGAAGGTCAGGAGCACGGTCATTTCGGAGTATTTCGCGGATCTGGCCTCGCGTTCGAAAACCAGCTTGTAGAGGATCACGCCGGTTGCCGCGAGGATGATGGCGGCAATCGGCAGCGTGAGAAGCGGGTCGAGCCCGTAGAGGCGGGCCGCCCAGTAGGCGACATAGGCTCCCGCCATGATCAGCACCGGATGGGCCAGGTTGACGATGCGCATGACACCGAACACCAGGCTCAGTCCGGAGCCCATCAGGGCATAGACCCCGCCGAGGGCCATCCCGAGTATAAGTATTTGAATGACCTCAGCCATTACGCAGCCTTCTTTCCACCAAGATAGAGTTCCTGGATCCTCGGATCCGTCAGCACCTCCGCCGCGGGCCCCTCGAACAGGGTCCGGCCAAGGTCGAGCACAACGCCCCAGTCGGCGTGCTTCAATCCCATCAGCGCGTTCTGCTCCACCAGCAGGATTGTGATCCCTTCATCGGCCATCAGCCGCATGATGGAGAAGACCTCCTTGACGATCTTCGGTGCGAGCCCGAGCGACGGTTCGTCGAGCATGACGATTTCCGGCTTGAGGATCAGGGTGCGCGCCATGGCAAGGGTCTGCTGCTGGCCGCCCGACATGGTACCGGCATGCTGGTCGCGCCGTTCGCCGAGGATCGGAAAGCGCTCCTCGATTTCGTCGATCCGTTTTTCCAGCTTCGACTTGTCGGCCAGCGAGAAGCCACCCATACGGAGGTTTTCCCTAACGGTCATCTTGGGAAACAGCGCCCGTTCCTGCGGGACGAAGCATATGCCCCGGCGCAGAATCTGGTCCGGCCGCTTGCCCTTGAGGCTCTCGCCCTTGAAGGTCACGCTGCCCTGGCGGATCTTCAGCATGCCGACGATCGTCTTCAGCAGCGTGGATTTGCCGGCGCCGTTGGGACCGATGATGCAGTGAACCTTGCCCGGCTGAACCGACAGGTTGGCGCCGTCCAGGATGGCGGGGCCGTCACCGTAACCGGCAACCACGTTGGAAACTTCCAGAAGTCCGCTCATGCAGCCTCCTCAAGTGCACCGCCCAGATAGGCGTCCAGCACGTCCGGATTTTCGCGAACCTCGTCCGGGGTGCCATCGGCAATCACCCGTCCATGTGCCATGACGACAACCCGGTGGGACAATCGCATGATCAGGTCCATGTTGTGCTCGACGATGAGGACTGTCAGTCCCTGCTCGTTGAGCTTGCGGATATGGCCGATGATTTCCTCCAGCAGCGTCGGGTTGACGCCGCCGGCCGGTTCATCAAGGAGAATGATCTTCGGGTCGCTCATCAGCAGCGCCGCGAGGTCCATCAGCTTTTTCTGGCCGTAACTCAGGTTGGACCCGTCTTCGTGGGCGATGCGTGTGATGCCGAGGAATTCGAGAATGCCGAAGGCCTTGTCGATTTCCTCCGCGCTCATCGCCGGGCGGAAGAGATCCCGCCAACCATGGATCTTCGACTGGCAGATGACGTTTTCCAGCACCGTCATGTCGGCGAGATTGCGCGAAATCTGAAAGGTCCGCGACAGGCCCGCTGCCGTGACCTGGTAGGGGCGGAGAGTGTCGATGCGCCTGCCATCCAGCCGGATTTCCCCGGCCGACGGCGCCATCGTACGGCTGATGCAGTTGAAAGCGGTCGTCTTGCCCGCCCCGTTCGGCCCGATCAGCGCGGTGATCTTGCCACGCTCGGCCACAAACGAACATTTGTCGACCGCCTGGATACCGCCGAAGTGTTTGCTCAGGCTCTTGACCTCAAGCATATGCGCTCCTCCGCTCAAAATTCGTCCTGATCAACGGATGACCTGTCGGAACCGACGGTCATCCGAAGTTGATCGGTACAAAGTGACCGGGCGCGTTGCCGTGCCCGGCCGTTTTCAGCTTATCAGAATCCCTGCTTGGGATAGGTCATCTTGGAGACCCCGTCGAACTCGTCCGTCGGATAGACGAACTGCAATTCGCCGTCGTTCCACTGGGCGACGAGGAACGGCTTGTTCACCGGCAGCCCGACATCGTCCCAGGCGAAGCGGCCCAGGATCGTGCGGACCGGATCGTCGGCCGTGCGTTCGGACAGCCATTTGCCCATGGCGGCATTGTCTGTCGAACCGGCGCCGATGATGGCCTGTTCGATCCCCTGGCAGACTGCGAAAGGAATGGCCGCATCTTCATCCGGAGCCGCGTCGTATTCCTCCTGGTACGCGGCGACGAACTCGGCGTTGGTGAACTCTTCACCGGCGAGAGTGCCCTTGTAAGGCGCCGCCGGATGCCAGGACGTGTGCATCAGAATGCTGTCGGACGCGCCCTGCGTGCCTTCATAGAATTCCGCCTGGGTGCCCTGGCTGTAGTAGACCATCTTGGGTTCCGCCCGCACGGTCTTCAGCGCACGCGTGATCTGCACCGCTTCTTCCGCGGACGCGGTCAGGGCGATGATGAGTTCGGCGTTGGAGCGCTTGATGGAGTTGGCGAGGTTCAGCCAGTCGTTGAAGCCCTCTTCCGGCCATTTCTCCGAAAAGACGACCTCAATGCCCGCATCGGCGAGGTAGCCGGGTGCAAGATCCGCGACGACACTGCCGTCGGCCGGGTCCATGACCTGCTGACCGAGGAAACCGGCCTCCACGGCATTGGCGAAGAAGTCATCGGCCGCCACGATCGCCGCGGTTTTCGGACGCTCGCCTTCCGCGACCAGATCCGCGATCAGGCCTTTCAGGGAACTGCCGACATATTCGGCCGCATTCGGCTGGAAGTAGAACAGGTTGTCATGACCCTGCTTGTAGATGCGCAGCGCGCCGCCGGCCGGGATCGGATGGACGTAGCCGTATTTCGCCAGAATGTTGGCGACCGGAAAGGTCAGGCGCGACGAGAAGGTGCCGAAGACGGCATCGACGTTGTCGACATTGATGAACCGCTCATACTGGCTGATGGCGGTGGCCGGATCGGAGCGGTTGTCCGAGGTGATCAGTTCGATCTTCTCGCCGCCGATACCGCCCCTTTCGTTCAGCATCTTCACACACAGGTCGTAACCCTGCTTGTGCTTGGCGCCGGCGATCGAGAACGCCCCGGTCAGTGGCAGGGACGCCCCAATCTTGATGTCAGCATGTGCTGCCGTCGCCATCGCGCAGACGGCAACCGTCGTGGTGAGTAGTGTACGAAGCTTCATTGCTATTCCTCCCAATGTTCGGAACTAAAGGCCCTCTTTCCTCGTTCCGGGACGCCGTTCTGGTTTTTCTTGGCGCCGTAAATCCGCTCAGCCGCGATTATTCCGCGGCCTGCGGCAATTCCAGACCTGTCGGGTATGGGGTTTCTTCGCTCTTGAGCTCCAGGCCCGAAGCCAGAGCAACGGTTTCAAGGAGCGCTGCGAAATCCATTTGCAGGTATGCTTCGGGATCCTCCTTCAGCGTAGCGGCGCCGAAATGCGCCTGCAACGCTTCGCGGGTTGCCGCGGTCACCGGCATCGGCACGCCCAGATTGCGGGCCGAGCCGAGACCGAGGTCCAGATCCTTGCGCAGCAGCTCCGGCGTGAAGGTGGTCGTCCAGTCGAGATTCACGAAGGCGTTGGTCTTGTAGCGCGTATAGACGGAGCCCATGACCGAGTTGTTCATGAAATCCAGGAAAGCGGCGCGCGGAACGCCGGCCTTTTCGGCCAGAACTGTGATCTCGGCCAGGTTCTGCGTGACAACACCCAGAAAGACATTGTGGGCGATCTTGCAGAACCGGGCGAGTTCGCCCTCGCCGACATAGGACGCGCCATTGGCGGCGATCGCGGAGATGACCGGCTCCACCTTGTCGAAGGCCGCTTTCGGACCGGACGCAACGGCGCTCAGTTTGCCTGCCTTGACGCATTTGCCGTTGCCGCTGACGGGCGAGGCAATCAGATCGGCACCGCGTTCGGCAAGACGGGCGCGGATTTCCGCCGAATGTTCGCTGGAAATCGACGAGCAATCCAGAAAGATCTTCGGTGTCCTGTCGCCTGAAAGAACTCCGTTTTCGCCAAAATAGACCTGTTCGACGTCCTTGCCGGTGGACACCATGGTGCCGAGAATATCAACACCGGCCAAGTCACGCGGCGAATCCACCAGCGTTGCGCCCTTGGCGGCCAGCGGTTCAGCTTTCGACCGGGTCCGGTTCCAGACATAGGTATCGAAGCCCGCATCGACGAGCCGTTCGGCCATGGGATATCCCATGCGCCCCATTCCGACCCATCCAATCTTAAGGCTGCTCATTATCTACCTCCACTTATATTTCTTTTGCAGTCCGAGCCCTTCCTGCGGGCGAGAATTCAGACTGATGAGTCCCGTATCCACACGATGTCCGTGCGAACGTTTGCGTCTTTTATGAGATTGAAAACCGGGCAGCGCGCTTCCGTCTCTTCGACGACCTCGCGCAGACGCGCTTCGGATTCCCGCGTCCTTACACAGGCCTCGACCTTGACCGACTGGAAATGCGGCACGACGCCCCTCATTCCGGAACGGCCGCGAATGTCGATGCTGAAAGCCGCGCTGAATTCAATTCCCTCGTAGGAAAAACCCATTTCGCGGGCCGTGCGTCCGAAGGTCACCGCTTCGCAACCGCAAAGGGCGCCAAGCACCGCCTGCAAAGGGCTCGGCCCCAGATCCGACCCGCCGTGAGCGCTCGGCTCATCGAGGGTCATAGTGCCGAATTCGCCGCAATCGACGACTGTCGCCAGTCCACCGGCGTTCTTCGCCGTGAGAACCTTGCGGCGGATGAGCGGCTTGTCGAAATCAGCCTTGTCGACGACCTGAACCATGTTTCCCCCCACTCAGAGCCTGACCGGCCTGGTTGAATTGTCGCGCTTGTCATCTCTGCCAATTTGATGGCTGAAAGTTGCGCAATCGATTGCATGAATACTAGAAACGGTTTCAGGAAGCTGTCAATCCCTTTTCGCAAACGATTGCGAAAATCTTTCCGCGACCTTAGAACTGAGCGCTTCGAAACCAACGAGAATGGACGCATGAACAGACCGGTTACGCTGAAGGACATCGCACGTGAAACCGGCGTCCATGTCTCGACGGTTTCACGTGCGCTTGACCCCAATGCCCGGACGTCCCTGACGCGGGAGGTGGTGGAACGGATCCGGACCACGGCGGAGCGCATGGGCTACCGCCCGAACCGGCTTGCTTCCGGCCTGCGCACCAAACGCACGATGTCCATCGGCCTGATGATTCCGGATATTGAAAACACCCTGTTTCCTCCCATCGTGCGCGGTGCGGAAAGCGTCCTGGAGCCAGCCGGATACACGTCCATCATCGTCAACACGGACAGCGACCGGAAGCGCGAAACCAAGCTGGTCGATGTGTTGCTGGAGCGCGGCGTTGACGGCATCATTCATGCCGCTCCCTATCGCAGCGATCCGCGCATGATCGAAGTGGCGCGCCGGGGGCTGCCGATGGTCACCGTCAACCGCCAGATCGAAAACTGCGATATCCCGGCCGTGGTCAACGACGATCCGGGCGGAATTGCCATGATGCTCCGGTATCTTCACGAAAATGGACACCGCCGTATCGCGCATATCGCCGGGCCGAAAAACCTATCGACGGGCCGGGCGCGCATAGAGGCTTTCCGGGCCACCGCACAGGAGCTCCACCTAGATCTTCCGGACGAAGCGCTGGTGGTTTCGGACTATTTCGATGAGCAGGAAGGTCGGCGATGCACCATGCAACTGCTGGACTCCGGCGCCGAATTCACAGCCATCCTGTGCGCCAATGACCGCCTTGCCCTGGGAGCATTCGACGCGCTGCGGCGGCGCGGGCTGTCCTGTCCGGAGGATGTCTCCGTCACCGGTTATAACGGCATTCCGTTTCTCGATCTCATCCCTCCGGGGCTGACGACGATCCAGATCCCCCAGTTCGACATCGGCCGCATAGGCGCGGAGCTGCTCATCAAGATGATGGCCGATCCAGATGTCACCATTCCCAGAACCACCATCCTCCCCGTCAAGCTTGTCGAACGCGGCAGCGTGAAACACATCGACCCGGCCTGACGGAACAGGTTTTCCGGCGGCCCCGGGCACGGGACCATCGTTCTGGCACCTTCCAAACTCGCCATTCGTATTCCGATTGACCTTTTTGCAATCGATTGCATAATCGGCAAGATTGCCCGCAATCGTTTGCACGAATTATCAGGCGCAATTGTCATGATTGCGTATAGTCAGGGGAACCGCATGGCCGATGTAACCACCGACACGGAAATCATTGCGATCGAAGAGCATTTCATGCACGAGGCTCTTGCCCGGCACCTGGGGTCGGCGGCCGATCCGGCATCCCCGCTTGGCAGGAAGCTCTACGATTTTGCCGGCGTGCGCCTGGAGGAAATGGATGCGGCCGGCATCGACATGCAGGTGCTGTCGCACCAGTCCCCCGGCAGCCAGACCCTTTCCGGCGAAACCGCGGTGGAAGCCTGCCGGGCGGTCAATGACGCTCTCGCGGCGATCATCCGGGAGACGCCGGAGCGGTTTGCCGGGCTCGCGATGATCCCGAGCTCGGCGCCGGAAGCCGCGGCGGACGAACTCCAGCGCGCCGTCGAGGAACTCGGCCTGAAGGGCGCGATGCTTCACGGAAAGAGCTGCGGCGAATTCATCGACGCACAGAAATTCTGGCCGATCTATGCCCGCGCGGAAGCGCTCGACGTGCCGATCTATCTGCACCCTGCCCAGCCGGACAGGACAATGGTCGAAACCTGCTACGCACCTTATGACCAGAGCCATCCGGCCCTGACCGGCCCTGCGTGGGGTTTTGGTGTGGATGCCGGGACACACGCCATCCGGCTGGTTCTGAGCGGCGTCTTCGACCGCCATCCGGACCTCAAGATCATTCTGGGACATATGGGCGAAGCCCTGCCGTTCTGGCTGCCGCGGATCGATGAGTCGCTTGCACGGCCCGGAAACGCGCCGGTGCGCTTTGCCGAAATCTTCAAAAACAACTTCTTCGTGACGACCAGCGGCTTTTTCTCCGACGCGGCGCTTCGCTGCTGCCTGGAATGTCTCGAGCCGGATCACATTCTCTTCGCTGTCGACTGGCCTTATGCGGACAATCGGGCCGGCGTTGACTGGCTGCATTCCCATCCGATGGGTCACGACTGGAAAGAGGCGATCTTTTCCTCGAACGCCCGAGCACTGCTCAAGCTCTGATACCTGAAAGACAGATCGGCCCCTGGCCTTAACCGAAGACCAGGTTCGGCAGAAACAGCACGATCCCGGGCAGGAACACGAGAAGAAGCACAACGAGCACGACGGCGGCCAGCAGGCCTTTCGACTCGCGGGTATATTCTCCTATCGGGCATTTGAGGATCGAGCACACGGCATACATCGCAGCGCCCACCGGCGGGGTGAAGTTGCCGATGGTGGCCGCGATGATGAAAACGATGCCGAAATGCACCGGATCGCCGCCGAGCTGACGGATAACCGGCAGGAAGATCGGCGTTAGCATGATGATCAGCACCGTGGCGTCGATGAAAAACCCGATCACCAGCACGAAAACCGCAACCAGGATCATCGCCGCATCAAGGTTGTCCGTCACACCAAGGATCCAGCCCGACACGACTTCCGGCACCCGCTCGAACACGAGGCCGTAGCTGAAGATGGCCGAAAGCGCGATCAGGAACATCACGGCACCGACATCCGTCAGGCTGCCTTCCAGCGCCTCGAAGAATCCCTTCGCGGTCATTTCCCGATAGATCAGAACGCCGATGAAGATGGCGTAGAATACGGCAAACGCCCCGATTTCCGAGGGTGTAAAAACGCCCATCCGCAGGCCGAACAGCAGAAAAACCGGAAACAGCAGCGCCCAGATGCCTCCCGTGAAGGCGCTGGCGGCCTCCTTGAGGTTCGGGCGTACCTTGCGTTCGGGCTCATAGCCGCGGCTGCGAGCCGTGAGCCAGACGGCCAGGGACAGGGCCAGCCAGAGGAGCAGGGCCGGCAGCACACCGGCGGCGAACAGGCGGCCGATGGATACCTGGCCGATCGTGCCATAGAGGATCATGCCGATGCCCGGCGGGATGATCGGTGTCAGGACCGCTCCGTATGAGAGCACACCGGCGGTGAACCCACGGGTGAAGCCGCGCCGGACCATATCCTCTCCCAGCATGCGCGACTGCATGGAGGCATCGGCGATGGCCGATCCGGAAACGCCGCCCATCAATGCAGACAGGGCTATGGAGACCTGCGCGAGGCCGCCGCGCAGCCGTCCGGTCATGACCGAGGCGAGTTCCAGAAGGCGCTTCGTGATGCCGGAGCGGTTCATGAAATTTCCCGCAAGGATGAAAAGCGGCACCGCCAGAAGCGAAAAGTTCTGGGTCTGCGAAACGGTGATCTGCGCCGGGATCGTGAACGGAAGTTCGGGGTGCTGGGCGAAGAACAGAACGCCGGAAATACCGATGGCGAAGGCCACCGGCATGCGCATCAGAAGGAAGACGACGAAGGCAATGGCGACGATGAGCATGGTGTCAGGCCGCGTCACCCCGGGCCGCCCCGCGCAGGCGATCCTCCTTGAGGGCCGTCACGACTTTCAGCACCGTCGTGAGAAGAAGAAGCGCTCCGCCGACCGCGATGCTCATGGTCACCCAGGAGTAGCTGACGCCCGGGATGCCCTGGAAGCTGCGTGCCCTGGAGACCCAGGAGAGCCAGCTTCCGGCGTAGATCAGGTAGACGAGAAAGGCGGAAATCAGGGCGTAATTCAGATAGTCGAGCGTCCGGTTTGCCCGCGGGGAAAGGCGTTTTCCCCACAGGTCGATGGACATGAGGGCGTTCCTGCGCCAGGCAATATCGGCACACAGGAAACAGGCCCAGGCAAAGAAGCAGGTGGAAAGATCGATGGTCCAGTTGAGCGGGTGATGCAGCATGCGCGCGACACCACCCGTGAAAATCAGCAGGACCATCAACATCAGGAACACGCCGGCCAGAACGGCCTCAAGCCGTAAAAGCACCGAATAGACTGTCCGTGCCCTGACCATTGCCGCCGGCTCCGTTTTTGGCCCCAACCGTTCTTACTGCTGCATTTCAGACTGCAGCTGTTTTTTCGCATCGACAATGCCGAGCGCTTCATAGGCGGCCTCGCCGGCTTGCCGGAAGGCTTCCATGTTCACGTCCTCGACAATCGTCATGCCGGCCTCGACCAGCTTGTCCTTGGCGGCTGCCGTTGCCTGGCGAATGACCTCGGAAGTTTCCTGACCGGCCGTCCTGCATTCCTCGACCAGAGCTGTCTGATAGTCCTGCGGCAGCGTGTCGAACCACTGCGAACTCACAACCTGAAAATTCACCAGCAGAATGTGTTTGGTCTCATTGGCGACGTTGAGCACTTCGTTCAAATTGGCGGCGGTGATGTTGGGATAGACAAGCTCGGCGCCGTCAATCGCGCGTTGCTGCAGGCCCGGATAGACATCGCCGAAGTTCATTGCCGTTGGTTCGGCGCCCAGCGCGCGGATGGATTCCTGCCAGATCGGAGCCGGCGGGGTGCGGATGCGCAGGCCTTCAAGGTCGGCAGGCTCGCGAATTTCCTTGTTGGTGTAGAAATTGCGGAACCCCTGCACCCAGTCGAAGCAGACGACCTTGAGACCGTGGTCGTCGGCAAGCTCCTGCTGCCATTTTTTCATGGTGGGCAGATCGGCGAGCGCGTAGGCCTGCTCGATGGTGGAGACGAAATAAGGGCCGTTCACCACCGCAATGCCCGGAACGTAGTTGCCGAGACGCGCAGCGTCGGTGTTCTGGCCGATATTGGCGCCCTGGCGGATCTGCTCGATGATGTCTTCCTCCACGCCAAGCTGGGAAGAGTGGAACACGTCCATCTTCAATCCGCCGTTGGTGCGTTCTTCAACCCGTTCGGCCCAATCGCTGAACCCATTGTGAAACGGTTCATTCGGTCCGAGCACGTGGTTGAACCGCAGAGTGTAGGTTTCCTGTGCCTGCGCGGCGCTGATGGCCAGTGTGCTTCCGGCCAGCAGCAGGGCTGCACATGTCTTCCAGACTTTCCCGTAAACTGTCATTTCATCCTCCCTTCGATGCCATGGTCAATCAGTGGGTCAGGGCGTGCCTGTCCTTTCAGGAAACGGTACGCCGTAGGCTTCCGCGAGCGTGCGGAAAGCCAATTCGGTCTTCGGGTCGATGGGAACGCCCTCGCTGTCGCGGCGCGCGGCTTCGGCCCATTCCCGGTCGCCCGGGGCCAGAACGGTCTCGCTCGCCGCCGTCGGCGAATTGCGCAGCGAGTGCAGGTAGCGGCGCATACCCGCTTCGAATGCCGCCGGATCGAGAAATGCGGCTGGGTCGAGCGCCATCACGAAGGCACCCATGTAGCGCGGTGTGGACATGTCCTCCCCCTCCATGGGCAGGATTTCCGAGCTCAGGTTCATGCCCGTGAGAACAGCGCTGAAGATCTCCACCAGCCCCGCCAGACCGGCGCCCTTGAAGCCGAATTCACCGCCGAGCGGAGCGAGCATGACCGCCTGCGAGGCATCCTGCGTGTCCTGCCCGTCCGCGAGCGAAGCCACCGACCGGGGCAGAGGCTGGCCGAGGCTTTCGAAAAGGCGGATGCGGTTATAGGGAATTGAACTGGTCGCCATGTCGAGCAGCCAGGGATCGTCTGCCCCGCTGGGCGCCGCCACGGCAATCGGGTTGGTGCCGTGAAAGCGCTCGGCACCGCCATGCAGGCGAACGAAGGCATCGGAATTGCAGAAGGTCAGCCCGATCATTCCTGCTCTTGCCGCTTCGACCGCATAGGCACCGGCTGGCCCGAAATGCGAACTGCGCTGTATGGCAACCGCTCCCATGCCGTTGAACCGGGCAATGGAAACGGCTTCCTTCATGGCTTCATAAGCGGCAAGCGCCCCATGCGCATCACCGGCATTCAGGGTGGCGACGACGCCCGCCCGGTAGTCGAATTCCAGCCGCGGATTGCCATTGACACGGCCGCCTTTGATGGCTTTTGCGTAGTGTGGCAGCAAACGGATGCCATGGCTGTCGATTCCCAGCCGGGACCCGTGCAACATGGACCGGGTCGCGGCCGATGCCGTTTCCATGTTCGCCCCCGCAGCGGACAGCACGGATGTGCTGAAGGCGCCCAGGTCCTCAAGGGCGATGCGCTGAGCCTCGATTTCGCTGACCGGCGTGCTGGAGTTCACAGCGTCTGCCCTCCATCGATGACCATTAGCGTACCGGTGGTGAAGCTCGATTCATCGCTGCCGAGATAGACCGCCGCCGACGCCATTTCCTCCACGGTTCCCAACCGGCCCATCGGCTGGCGCGAAGTGAATTCGCGGCGCGTCGCCTCCGGATCCGGGGTGGCCTGCATGCGCGCTTCGAGCGATGGAGACAGGGTCGTGCCCGGACACAGCGCATTGCACCGGACACCCGACCTTATGAAGTCACGCGCCACACTCTTTGTCAGGCCGATGACCGCCGCCTTGCTGGATCCATAGGCTGCACGGTTGGCCACGCCGGTGATCGAGGAAGCGACGGAGGCAACATTGATGATGGACCCGGATCCCCGTTGCAGCATGCCGGGCAAGACCGCCCTGATGGTTCGGTAGATCGAGGTGACGTTCTGGTCGAAGCTGTTCAGCCAGTCCTCCGGTGAACAGTCCAGGATCGTTCCGTTGTGCACCCAGCCAGCGCAGTTGAACAGGATATCGACCCTGCCGGCGTTCGAAACGGCTTCCTGCACGCTGTCTGCGTCCGTGACGTCAAGCGCCAGCGGTGTGATGGCGCCGTGCAGAGCGGGCAGGTCTTCCATTTTTGACAGCGTGCGGCTGGCGGCTATGACTTCGGCGCCTTCACGCGCGAAAGCCAGTGCCGTGGCTCGTCCGATTCCCTGACCCGCGCCTGTTACAAAAGCCCGTTTTCCGGCCAGCCTCTCAGACATGCCTCGTGCCCTTCGCCTTGTGCTCAACATCCGAATGTATAATGTGCACACTATACATTCAAGGAGATGTTATACAAGTCGGAAATCATCCCTTTGCGTTCAGCCCTGGATTTTGAGCGTTCCGCAATTGCCAAAGGAGGGCGATTCTGGCTATCGTCAGCGCACACATAAATCGATTGAATCTGGGAGCCGGGAAGATCGCAGAACCGCCTGCCACGGATGACCATTTGCTTCAGGAAGCCGGCTGCGACCCGATTACGGGAGCTGCGCCCCGCCTCTACGAGCGCGCCTTCCAGATCCTCGCAGAGGAGATCCGGCAAAAGACGCTCGGCCCGGGGTCACATCTGAACGAGACGGGAATAGCCGCGCGCTTCGGCATCAGCAGACCCCCGGCACGTCAGGCCCTCCTCCAGCTGCAGGAGGCCGGACTTGTCGAAAAAGCGGCGGGCAGAGGCTTCGTCGTCTGCGGAGACCCCGACGACAAAGCGGTTTCCCAGGCGCCGCCGGAACTTCAGCGGCTCGTATCGGCGTCCAGTTGGGAGCGGATCTACAACCAGGTGGAAGCTGAAATCATCTCACGGATCGCAATCGGCAGCTGGCGGATCGTCGAGACCGAGCTGGCGCGGACCTATCATGTAAGCCGGACCGTGGCGCGCGACGTCCTTGCCCGGCTGCAGCAAGCCGGCCTGGTGCGCAAGGATGACCGCTCGCGCTGGTTCGCGCCGGCGCTGACGCCCCACCATGTGGGCGAACTCTATGAAATGCGCTGGGTGCTGGAACCCGCCGCGCTGAAAAACGCCGCCCCGAACGTGCCGCCATCGCTGCTTGCGCGGATGCGCTGCAATCTGGAGGAGGCGCTCGCCAACGCCGCCAATCTTGGCAGCGCGGACCTCGACCGCTTTGAGAACGAGATGCATGTCGAGCTGCTGAGCCATGGCAGCAACGCCACCATGATCCAGACCATCCACACGCATCAGTCGCTGATCATCGCGCACCGCTTCCTGTATCGCCATACCAACGAGATGTTCGAGGTCGAACCGTTCCTGCCGGAGCATCTGGAGATCGTCGAACACCTGCAGGCGGGCGACCCCGGCAAGGCGGCGGACGCGCTTGCCGATCATCTGAAGATCTCGCTCGACCGCTCGCTCAGCCGTATCGACATGATCGCGACATATTGCCAGCCGGAACCGCTGGCCTTTCTGGAAAAACTGGATATCTGAGACCTGATCGCGGCGGGGCGGTCTCAAATATCTCCATCAGCCCCCCAAATGAGCACTCACTCGTAGGCGCCTGCCGAATACGTGAGCTCATAGCTGTGGGAATAGAGTTCGAAGACGATGCCGAAGGGGTCTTCGACATAGACCATGCGATAGGGCTTCTCTCCCGGGAAATATTCGCGCACGGGCATGCGCTGCCGGCCGCCGGCTGCAAGGATCTTCTTCAACAGGCCTTCCAGGTCAGGGTCCTGGATCGCGAAGTGGAACAGGCCGACCTGGCGATGTGGAAGATTGTCCTCGGGCTGGTAGTTGTCCGGAAACTCGAAGAGTTCGAAGCCGATGCGATCGCCGGTGGCCAGATGCGCGATGCGGAACTTGTTCCAGCCGGGGCCGAACACGTCATTGCACATTGCGCCGATGGCGCTGTCGTCCTCCTCGATTTCGGTGGGTTCCATGATCACGTAAAAGCCCATCACGTCCCGATAGAAGGCGACCGCCTTGTCGAGATCCGGCACGGACAATCCGATATGAGAGAATGTTCTGGGGGTTGTTTGGGTCATAACTGGCTCGCTTTCTGTTGCTGCCAATATGTGTTGGAAAAACTTGCCATCCAAATTATCATTTTATATGGAAATGATAACAAAATGGAATTGACGCAATGTTGAACGCGGTCTGGCTGGAAACATTCGTGACCCTCTGCGACCTCGGGCATTTCACCCGTGCCGCCTCGGCTTTGAACATGACGCAGCCCGGTGTCAGCCAACATGTGAAAAAGCTCGAACAGCAGGTTGGCCAACCGCTTCTGTCCCGAGACGGCAAGAGCTTCATCCCGACCCCTGCCGGGGAGGCGGTTCTGGACATCGGCCGCAGGCGTCAGATCGAGGAAAGGCAACTCCGGGACGCTGTGCAGAATGACGATCCGGATACCGGCGAGGTTTCGATTGCCTGTTCCGGATCCCTCGCCCTGCTGCTTTATCCGCTTTTTCTGGATCTCATGTCCGCGGCGCCGGCGCTGGTTATCCGGCTTGAGGCCATGCCGCGCTCCCGCGTCCTGGAGGGCGTGGCAGGCGGCGCCATTGATCTCGGCATCGTCGATCACGCGCCGCGCCATGCCAGGCTGGAAGGCGACAGGATCGGCCATGAGGAATTGTGCCTGATCGTTCCGAAGACCGGCACCATGCCGAAGACGATGGCGGACCTAGAAACGCTCGGCTTCATCGCGCATCCGGATGGCTACGCCTATGCCGACGAATTGCTCGCGGCGAATTTTCCGAATGACTATCCCGGCGCGGACCGGCTTCGGCAGCGCAGTTTCATCAACCAGATAGGCCAGATTCCCGAACCTGTTGCCCGGGGTCTGGGATATACGATCCTTCCCCGGAGCGCGGTTGATGCCTACCCCGGACGCGACAGACTGTCGATCGCGCCACTCCCGCACCCGGCGCGCCATGAGCTCTGGCTGATTCAACGCAAGGCCCGCATCCTGCCCGCCCGGACCCACAAGGTCCACGCGATGATCGCGGAGACGCTCGGCAATCCGTGACAAGGCGGGCTGACGCCAACCGGTCACTCAAGTTCGCAGGTTGCCCGGGGAAAGAGCGCCGGATGCGGTCCGGCGCGCCGGCACTGCGGCAGGCAGCAGTCTCTTCTTGCGATATGTAGAGGGCGGCATTCCGACATATCTGCGGAATGCGTTGCGGAAACTGGATGGTTCGGTGTAGCCGACTTCAGCGGCAATATCCTCGATAGACGTATCCGTCGTTTCGAGCATTTGCTTGGCTTCCTCGATCCTGAGCGTCTGGATGTATTCAAACGGCGTTTGGCCTGTCGCCTTGCGAAACCGGCGCAGGAGACTGCGTTCGTTCATTCCGACCCGCGCCGCCATCAAGGCAACCGGCGTGAGTGCGGCGTAATTTTCGGATGCCCATATCTGGGCTTCGCCGATCAGCCTGTCGTCATGCTGGGCGCCTGCAACGAGTGAAGCATATTGCAGCTGTCCGTCCGCATGCGGTTGCAGCAGATAGACTCTGGCCAGCCGCCGGGCTTCTTCCTGGCTGGCAAGCCGGCCGACCAGATAAAGCACAAGGTCCCCCCATGCCGACGCCCCGCCCGCGGTCACGATCCGGTGCCCTTCACCAGCCGGGATGAGAATCCTTTCCTTCCGCATTCTGACTTCAGGGAACCGCCGGGCTATGGCGTCGCAAAAGCCCCAGTGGCTGGTTGCATCCAGTCCATCCAGCAGACCCGACGCGGCAAGCAGCAAGGCGCCTGAGCACACCGATGTGATGATCGCACCTTGCGAATAGGCCTCCAGAAGCCACGGGACCAGCTGCATGACGTCGTCGGGAGGTGGGGCCTGGGGATCGAGATGCAGGTCGGGTACGACGATGATATCGGGCCGACTGCAGTCCCGCAGCGCCCCGTCCGGCGTGATCCGGCGTCCATTGACGTCGGTATAGGGCTTGCCGTCCGCAGAGAGCAGCCTCGCTTCGAAAACCGGCGAATTGGGTTCAGTGCCATGCAGCATTTCCCAGTCGCGCCCCGCTGACGCCAATGCGTCGACGATGCTGAAGGCCGTGGACGTGCCGACGCAAGGCATTGTCAGCACAACGGTCTGAAACGCCTTCCTCTTCATGGAAATGTCCGATTATCACCGATTGGAGCTGTTGCGAGCATATCAGGATCCCGAAGTATCCGGCAATACGAGGGCGTATTTTGACCTCAGGACACTTCAGGATTTTCAGAAATGGACGTTAATCACACAAGGGATGTTATCATTGTCGGCGCCGGTCTTTCAGGCCTTGCCGCAGCAACGGAACTGCGCAAACGCAATATTCCGGTGACAATTCTGGAGGCATCGGACCGCGTCGCAGCGCCCTGGCGCGCACGTCACCCGCAATTACGGCTGAACATTCACCGCCACTTTGCGCGCCTTCCCGGCCGCCTCGCGATCCGCGCCAGGGACACCTACCTGCCCAGGACTTCGGTTGTCGATTATCTGTGCGAATACGCGGACAACCTGGATGCGGAGATCCGCTTCGATACAAGCGTTCTCGCGGTGCATCGCGATGCCGGTATATGGCACATCAGGACCAGCAAGGGGGCCTTCCGGGCCGCGCACCTGATCGTCGCAACCGGTCGGGAACGGCTGAAAAGCCTTCCGGACTGGCCGGGTCTGAACGACTTCGGCGGTCAGATCATCCACTCTGCCGATTTCGGCAAACCGCAGGATTATGACGGCAAAAAAGTGCTGGTCATCGGTGCCGGAAATTCAGGCACCGATGTCCTGAACCATCTGTCACGCACCAATCCTGCGCGGGTCTGGGTCTCCGTCAGACACGGCCCGTCCATCCTGCCGTCGCGGATCTGCGGGTTTCCGCTGCATCGTCTGGCAAACCTGTTCGCATGCCTCCCACATTGGTCGCTGGACCCGACCTTCGCGATGATGCAACGCCTGTGTTTTGGTGATTTGCGCAAATACGGACTGCGCCGCCACGCAGTGGGCGGAGGAACGCGCCTGTTCAAGGAGGGTATAACCTTCGCCCTCGACGACGGGTTCGTTGCCGCGCTTAAATCGGGACGCTTCGAAGCTGTCGCGGAGACCAAGGGCTTCCAGCCGGAGTGCGTGGAGCTGTTCGACGGGCGCAAGCTCGATCCGGATGTGGTCATCTGTGCCACCGGATACCGGGCCGGACTGGAACCCGTATTCGGCCACCTCGGCGCATTGGACGCCAACGGCTATCCGCGTCACCCGCTGGGCCAGGCGGACCCCAGGAACCCGGGCCTCTGGTTCACCGGGTACAGCTTGTACTTCCAGGGTTTCTTTCATGCCGCCGGAATAGGCGCCGCACGCATCGCAAGCCAGATTGCGGCCCAACCCAAGGGGCAGGCATCGCCAAAGTCGCCCATTCCATTGTCGGCGATTGCGGGAAACATGAACCAGCCAACCGAGCCCCTGAAAGCCGCGGAGCAATGACACTGCTCTGCCGAGACCCGCTTGAGCCTTGCCGGAAGGTGTCGCACGAAGCAGACATGCCGGAGGCAATAAAGCGATAAAACCAGATTTTATGGACGTATTGGACACCGCCGGACCGGACCCGGAACCGCGTGGATGCCGCCAATCCGCCTCACTCGCATGGCTTCATTTCAGGCGAAAGAGATCTGGGTCTTGACGGCCTGCGTGCGGTCACCGGCGATCTCGAAGGCGGTGACCGCATCTTCCAGCGGAAAGGTCTGCGTGATGAAGGGTTTGACATCAATCAGACCTTTCCGCATCAGGCTGACCGCCGTGAAGAATTCCTCGTGGAAACGGAACGATCCCATGAGGGAGAGCTCCTTCGCGGTGATGGCCATCATGGGAAGGCTCATGTCGCCGCCCAGCCCGAGCTGGATGATCCGGCCTCCCGGCCGCATGGCGGCAATGCCCGCCGTGAGGGCGGGCGCGGCCCCGGAACACTCATAAAGCACGTCGAAGGTGCCCTTGTCCGGCAGGAACTGATCGAGACCGTTGGGGTCGTTCGCCATGTTGACGGTGATATCCGCCCCGGCTTCCCGCGCCTTGGCCAGGGTGAAGTCGCTCAGGTCCGTCGCCACGATCCGGTCGGCACCGGCGCGGCGGGCGGCGAGAATGCACAGGATCCCGATCGGACCGCAGCCGGTGACGAGCACCGACTTGCCCAGCAGGCTGCCAGCGCGGCGGGTGGCGTGCAGGCAGACGGCCAGCGGCTCGGCCATCGCCGCCTCGCCGGCCGTCAAACCGTCGGCGGGCGCGCACTGGATCGCTTCGGCGACAAGGCTCTGGCGGAAGGCGCCCTGAATGTGCGGAAACGGCATGGCGCTGCCATAAAAGCGCATGTTCAGACACTGGTTGTGACTGCCCTCGTTGCAGAAGCGGCAGTCACCGCAGGGACGCGACGGTGATACGGCAACCAGTTGGCCAACCTCGAGATTTTCCACACCCGCGCCCAGCTCGGTGATGGTGCCGGCGACCTCGTGGCCGAGGATCATCGGTTCCCTCAGCCGGATGGGACCGAAACCGCCGTGGTTGTAGTAGTGCAGATCGGAGCCGCAGATGCCGCCGGCAGCAAGCTGAATATGCACCTGCCCCGGGCCGGGCGTGGCGACCGTGCAGTCCTCGATGCGCAGATCCCTGGCGGCATGAATGACGATCGACTTCATCTCGGCTCACAGTCTTCGCGGTTGACATTGATTGTTATCGATAACATAAGAATTCCAACTGTCAATTCGTTTCGTGAGGAGGAAACCCGATGAGCCTGTCCCTGTTCGATCTGTCCGGAAAGCGGGCCCTGATAACCGGTTCGTCGCAGGGGATCGGCTTTGCCCTCGCCGGCGGTCTCGCGCGGGCCGGTGCGGAAATCGTTCTGAACGGCCGCGACGCCTCAAAGCTCAATGATGCCGCCACGGCCTTGAGGGCTGAAGGGTTCACCGTTCACGAGCTGGTTTTCGACGTGACCGACCATGAGGCCGTCCGGAAAGCCGTTGACGGCTTCGAGGCGGAGACCGGGGTAATAGATATTCTGGTCAACAATGCCGGAATGCAGCACCGCGCGCCGCTGGAAGAGTTTCCAGCCGATGCCTTCGAGCGCCTTCTGCAGACCAATATTGCCTCGGTCTATCATGTCGGCCAGGCGGTCGCCCGGCACATGATTTCCCGGGGAGAGGGCAAGATCGTCAACATCTGCTCGGTTCAGACCGCGCTCGCCCGCCCCGGTATCGCCCCCTATACGGCGACCAAGGGGGCCGTTGCCAACCTGACCAAAGGCATGGCGACCGACTGGGCCAAATACGGTCTCCAGTGCAACGGTCTGGCACCGGGCTATTTCGACACGCCGCTGAACGCTGCGCTGGTCAACGATCCGGAATTCAGCTCCTGGCTGGCCAAACGGACGCCCGCAGGGCGCTGGGGCAAGGTGGACGAGCTGATCGGCACCTGCATCTTTCTGGCCTCCCAGGCATCGTCCTTCGTCAACGGAACCACCGTCTATGTGGACGGCGGCATCTCGGTGTCGCTGTAATGACCGCCTATGTGATGATGGGCGTCTCCGGCTGCGGCAAGAGCGAAATCGGAGAAAGCTTTGCCAAAGCCATCGGTGGCCGCTTCATCGACGGCGACGACCTGCACCCGCAGACCAATATCGACAAGATGAGCCGCGGGGAACCGTTGAACGATACCGACCGGGAGCCGTGGCTCGACCAGGTCGGCCGAAAGCTCGACACCGAGGGACCGGTTGTCATCGCCTGTTCCGCGCTGAAGCGGGTTTACCGCGAACGCATTGCCCAGGAGGCGGGCCGTCCCGTCACCTTTCTGTTTCTCGAAGGCTCGCGCGAAGTGCTCGTGGAGCGCATGAAGCACCGCACGGGTCACTTCATGCCCGTCGCCCTTCTCGACAGCCAGTTGGCGACGCTGGAGCCTCCGGCCGCTGATGAGCTTTCCGTGAAAGCTTCCATCGACCAACCACGCGAGCAGATCATCGCGGACCTGCTCGCCGGACTTCGCGAGAGGGGATGAATGCAACGTATTGCAACGATGAAGGACGTCGCGCAAAAGGCGGGCGTCTCGGTCATGACCGTCAGCCGCGCCTTCAAGCAGCATGCCTCCGTCAGTGAAGACACGAGAAAGCGTATTCTTGGCATCGCCGAGGAGCTCGGCTACGTCTTCGACAGCAATGCCGCCACGTTCCGGACCCAGAAAACCGGTTTCGTGGCCGTCATCATCCCCTCCCTCAACAACGCGAATTTCGCCGACACCACCGCAGCCTTGTCGACCGCGCTGAAACCGGCAGGCCTGCAGGTGCTGCTGGGCTACAGCAACTACGACGTTCACGAGGAGGAGGAGATCGTCGAGCAGTTCCTCCGGCGCAGGCCCGAGGCCATTGTCCTGACGGGCGGGCGGCACACCGGGAGAACACGCGAGCTTCTGCGGCGGGCGCAGATCCCCGTGATCGAAACCTGGGATCTGCCGGAAGATCCGATCGGCCACGTTGTCGGATTTTCCAATGCGACGACAATGCATGATCTGGTCGGGCACCTGGTTGCTTCAGGTCGCAAGCGTCTCGCCTTTCTCGGGGGAGACACGAACGGCGACACGCGGGGAGCCGATCGCAGGCGCGGATTCGTCGCCGCGATGAAATACCACGGTCTGTCGCCGGATCGGCTGATCAGTGTTGGTGACCCGCCGATCTCCATGCGCGAGGGTGCCGATGCCATGTCCCGCCTGCTGCGGGATCATGCCGACACCGAGGCGGTGATCTGCGTGTCGGATCTCTCTGCTTTCGGCGCCTTGACGGAATGCGCGCGCAAGGGCGTCCGGGTGCCCGAAGACATTGCGATCGCCGGGTTCGGCGCCTACGATATTTCCGCCGTCTGTTTTCCGACCCTCACGACCATCGACCCGCATCCGGCCGAAATCGGCCGGTCCGCCGGCGAGCTGATCGTTTCCCTGCTGCGAGGGGGCCGATCAGGTAAAAATGACCCGGTCCGTATAGAAATCGCGCCGCAGCTCAGCGTGGGCGGTTCCAGCGCCTGACGTCATTGCCTGCCCCGGCATCGCCGGTCTGGGCCGGTAAAAACATGAAGGTGCCGGTCAAGAAGGTCCACACCCTAACCGGCAACGAGGATCATCTCGAAGGTGACGCAGATCGGCGCCTTGCCGGGCAGGATATCGCCTTCGAAGAAATTGCCGTCCGGATCGACGCAGAAGGTCGGCAGGAAGGACCCGTCCGGTCCGGCCGCCCGCGCCCGGTTGAGAAAAAGAACTTCCGAAATCGGCGATTCCATTGAGGATCCATCGGTGAAATCGGCCCCGATCAGACTTCCGATCCCCAGAACCACCGCATTGCCAAGTTCCAGTTCGCCGGAAAGCTCGGCAACGGCGGTCGACAGATCCTCATGGGGCGCAAGCGAGACGATGGCGGCATTGATGGCAGGCGTGTCTCTCAGCTTCCGGGGCCGGAAGAAGGAGAAATTCGTTTCCGCATCCTCGGTGACATCGAAACAACCACCATCGAACCGGTAGCCGTCGCCGGAATAATCGGCGCCAATCGTTACCTGGTCGGGCAACAGATGACCGGCGCGGCGCCCGTGTTGCGGATCGTCCCAGATGGCATGGCAATGCAGAAACCATTCGCCGTTCCGCCTGCCGACAATCGCGGTCCCCTGTGTCAGGGTCGCGCCCTGCCCGTCGTGGGTCTGACTGTACCAGGCGACATGCTCCTCGTCCGGGGAGGTGTCCGGCATGACGAACTTGTACGGCCCCATGACCAGCCCGTCGAGGCGGACCACCGCGCTGTCGCACCCGGCGGCGTCCATGACTTCGGCAATGGCGGTCATGAGCATCGCCCCTTCGCCGAGGCTGAAGGAAAGCGGTTCGGCGGAGCCGCTCACCACATGCCGGCGCGGCACTGTCGGCGGTCCCGGATGCCGGATCAGGTGAGACCGGCTCATGAGGTGCCCTCCAGCACGGGCATCAAACCGCGTGCGGTCAGCTCTTCGCGAATGAGCTTCTTGGTGATCTTGCCGTAGCCGGTCTTCGGCATGTCGGACAGAAAGACGAAATGGGTCGGCAGCTTGTATTTCGCCAGGCGGCCATGCAGCGTGGCCAGCAGCGACATCTCGTCCAGCTCCTGCCCTTCTTCGGCAACACAGACGGCAAGTCCGGTCTCGCCCCATTTCGGATGGGGAATGCCGAGCACCGCGACCTCCTTCAGCGCCGGATGGGTCAGGAGAAGCTCCTCCACCTCGCGCGGATAGACGTTGGAGCCGCCGGAGATGTACATGTCCGATGCACGTCCGGTGATGTAGAGGTAGCCCTCCGCATCCATGTGGCCGAGATCCCCCGTGCGAAACCAGCCATCGCGGAAAGCCTTCTTGTTGGCTTCCGCGTCCTGGTAGTAGCCGGCGCAGACTGCGGGGCCGGTCACGCAGATTTCACCGCTGGCGAGGGGCGGCAGATGCTTGCCGTCTTCGTCCTGAATGCTGATCTGGATGCCCGTGCGTTCGATTCCGCAGGTTCCGACCCTGGCTTGAGGACCATCCTCAAGATGATGGTCATGACGCGGCAGCACGGTGATCGCGCCCGTGACTTCGCCCAGACCGAAATACTGGACCAGAACCTTGCCCAGTTTGCGCAGGGCGAACTTCTGATCTTCCCGGTACATCGGCGCGCCGGCATAGATGACATAGCGCAGGCTGCCGTGGTCATGCTCGTCGACGGAGGGATGCTCGACCAGCATCTTCACGATGGTCGGCACGGTGAACATGTTCGTCACCTTGTGGCGCGCCACCAGCTCCCAGGCCACAGCCGGGTCAAACCGGCCTGCCGGCAGCAGAACACTGACGGCGCCGACGGCGAGCTGAGTCAGCTGATGCATCCCCGCACCGTGGGACAAAGGCGCCACCACAAGGCTGACGTCTTCCGGCGTGGAGGCCGGCATCAGGTCGTTCAGGTGATTGACGATGGTGAATGTCAGCTGACCGTGGGTGAGAACGACGGCCTTGGGACGCCCGGTAGAGCCGGAGGTGAAGAACAGCCAGCAGGGTGCATCGCGGTCGACATCGGCATTGGGCATGTCCTTGCCGAGGTTCTTCGCGATCAGGGCTTCGTAGGAAGGCCCGAAATCCGCGTTGCCGATTGCAACCACCTCCACCATGTCCGGCAGGGCCGCGCGGCAGGCCGCGGCGTGGGCCGGAAAGCCCTGTTCGCAGAACATCATCGCCGCGCCGGCCTTTTGCGCCAGATAGGCGACTTCATCCGCACCCTGGCGAAAATTGGACGGCACCCAGACCGCGCCAATCCGAAAACAGGCCAGCATGATCTCGATGATCTGGTTGTTGTTCGGCGACTGAACGAGCACCCGATCCCCATGACGGATGCCGAAGTCCTCACGCATGGCTATGGCGAGAGACGATACGCGGGCATCCAGCTCCCGCCATGTCCAGCGGTCGTCGTCCCAGATGATCGCCGGGCGGTCTCCGAGGCGGCGCGCATTTCGGGACAGGAAATGCGCGATGTTCGAGGTGCGGGTCGACCAGGGAAGGGCCGTGTCCCGATTGGCGGTTTCGAAACTCATTTTACCCGCTCCAGAATGGACACGTAATTCGCGACGGCAGCACCGCCCATGTTGAAGACACCGGCCAGCCCGACATCGGGGAGCTGCATGTCTCCGGCTTCGCCCGCCAGCTGCATTGCCGCCATCACGTGCTGGGAGACACCGGTGGCCCCCAGAGGATGGCCCCGCGACTTCAGCCCGCCGGAAGGATTGACCGGCAGCTTGCCGTCGCGCGCGGTGATCCCCTCGCGAACGACCCGGCCCCCCTGGCCGCGCCCGGCCAGCCCCATGGCCTCATATTCCAGAAGCTCGGCAATGGTGAAGCAGTCATGGGTTTCCACCATATCCAGATCGTCGAGGGACAGGCCAGCCTCTTCCAGAGAGGCTTTCCATGCTGCCCGCGCGCCGGCAAATTCGGTTACGTCACGGCGCGACAGGGCCAGGACATCGTTCACCTGGTTGCGCGCCCTGAAGCCGATGGCCCGATCCAGGGTCTCCGCCACATCCGGAGCTGCCAGGACAAGGGCTGCGGCGCCGTCGGAGATCAGCGAACAATCTGTCCGCCTCAGGGGGCCGGCCACCAGCGGATTCTTGTCGGTGACCGTGTTGCAGAAGTCCGCGTCCAGGTCCTTGCGCATGTGAGCGTAGGGGTTGCGGAGGCCATTGCTGTGGTTCTTGGCCGCGATCATCGCCAACTCTCTGGAATGGTCGCCGTTTTCCTGAAAATAGGTCTGGGCGATCTTGCCGAAGATGCCGGCGAACCCCGCATCCACCCGGTCTTCCTCTTCCCGGTAGCAGCCGCTGAGCATGATGTCGCCGGCACGGGACGTGGGAACGGCGGTCATCTTCTCCGCGCCGACGACCAGGGCAACCTTGCCGCGGCCCGCAGCGATGAAATCCATCGCCGCATAGAGCGCGGCAGAGCCGGTTGCGCAGGCATTTTCCAGGCGCACGGCCGGCACATTGCGCAAGTCGTCGAGCGCCATGCCGACCAGCGCGCCCTCGAATGCCTGGGCGGAAAACCCGTTGTTGAAGACACCGACGAAGATGCCGTCGACGTCGGTCGCGCCAACACCGGCATGCTCCAGCGCGGCAGGCACGACTTCGGCCATCAAGCCTTCCAGGCCCGGTGTTTCGGATTTTCCGAATTTGCTGTGGGCCCAACCCACAATCTGAGCATGGTTCATCTTGTTTCTCCCGGGCGTCCGGGCAGGCCGGTCAGGCCGTGCCCGGATTGTTGAATTCCAGTTTTCTGTTCAGCTTCGCTTCTATCGTGCGTTTTTCACGTTTCAGAAGACCGGCAATCTCGAGCTGGCGGTCGGGCTGCATACGCGTGTCCAGCGCAGCGATGGACAGGGCCCCGATCGGTTCTCCGCTCGGGGCCATGAGCGCAATGCCCACCGCCCATGAATTGGGCAGATAAAGCCCGGGATTGACGGACCAGCCGCGCTCCCGGGTTTCCTTCACATGCTCCCGGAGAAGCTCCAGCGTATAGCCCGGATACCCGCTCGCGAGAGTTTGCGCGTTGTCGGCGATCACGTCGTCCACTTCCCGGTCGGACAGGGCCGCCAGGATCGCCATTGCACCGGCTCCAACCCCGAGCGGATGTCGTTGCCCGGCCTGAAGGGCGTAAGTGCGAATGGGAAAGGGGCCGTCCTCCCGGTGCAGGCAAACCGAATGACGTCCGCGCCGGATCGACAGAAAGCAGGTGTCCTCACTCTCCCGTGCCAGCGCGCCAAGACTGTCAATCGCCAGATCGAGAAGATCGAACCGCCGGTTCGCCATCAGACCGATGACATAACTTTCCGGCCCCAGGGCATAGGACCGGCTGTCCTCGTCCTGCTCGACCATTCCGGCCCGGATGAGCGCCAGCAGCATGCGCCGGACGGTCGGGCGGCTCAGCCCGCTTTGCTCAACCAGAGTGTTGATCGATACGGCGTTTCCGCCTGCCCGGGCGATTGCCGACAGCAGGCCGAGTGCCCGATCGACACTCTGCGCCCCGCCCGGCTCCACCTCTTTTTGTTGCATTGCACTATCCATATTGTGGATACTAATCTCTTTTCAGCTTCCGTATTCTGTCTCTCTTTTTCCTACAATTCAACAGATTGCAAATTTTCCCTTACATTTTTTGTTTCATGACGCTACGCTTACAAGCGCGATATCATCCATAATATGGATACTACTTGAAAATTGACGGTGGCATTCACCAGAGATGAACGCGCAAACGGGAGGAAAATCCGATGAAGACTTTTGCACTTGCCGCTGCCGCGGCGCTTTCACTTTCGGTCGCCGCTCAGGCCGAAACGCTTGTCATGCAGAGCGTCTACCCCTCATCCCTTCCCCTCTTGGGAGATAGCGGCATTCGCCTGACCGAACAGGTGGAAGCCCTGACCGGCGGCGAGCTGAAAATCGAATTCAACGAGCCGGGCGCCATCGTCGGCGGAAACGAGATGTGGGACGCGATCTCCACCGGGGCGGTGGACGCTGGCTGGTACAGCCCCGGCTTCGCCCAGGGCATCATTCCGTCCGCGGCGATCTTCACCGCCGTTCCCTTCGGGCCGGATGTGCGCGCCTATACTGCCTGGTGGTACTATGGCGGCGGCAATGAACTGTGGGCCGACATCACGGCCGAGTACAACATCCACACCGAACTTTGCGCCATTCTGGTGCCGGAAGCCTCCGGCTGGTTCGCCAAGGAAATCAACAAGCCGGAAGACCTTCAGGGCATCAAGATGCGCGTCTTCGGTCTTGGCGCGGCCGTGATGGGCAAGCTCGGCGTGGAAGCCCAGTCCATGCCTGTCGCCGACACGCTGACCGGTCTTCGTCTCGGCACCATCGACGCTGCCGAAGTCTCGTTCCCGCTGATCGACAAGGCGGTCGCCATGAACGAGTACGCCTCCCACTATTACTTCCCGGGATGGCACCAGCAGACGTCGCTGATCACCTTCATCGTCAACCAGGATGTCTGGGACGGCCTGTCCGACCAGCAGCGCACCGTCATTCAGACGGCCTGTCAGGCCAATGTCGCCCTGACCGCCGCCGAAGGGGAAGCCAAGCAGTTGCA
Organism: uncultured Roseibium sp.; assembly: GCF_947496995.1. GTDB lineage: Bacteria > Pseudomonadota > Alphaproteobacteria > Rhizobiales > Stappiaceae > Roseibium. The sequence continues at coordinate 46,143 of NZ_CANMFD010000001.1, read as the reverse complement.
GCCGCTGGAAGACCTCAAGGCCGCCGGCGTCCAGGTGCATCAGTGGAACGACGAGATGATGGCCGCCTTCAGTCAGTCCTGGGACGAAGTTGTCGTCGAGCAGTCCGCAGCCGATCCGGATTTCAAGCGTGCATGGGAAAGCCTGTCGGAGTTCCGCAAGAACTTCCAGGAATGGTCCGACCTTGCTTACCTGAAATAATCCGAAAGGCCGGGCGCCCCGCGCCCGGCCTTTCCGGCTGTTGTCCCGCGCCATCTCGCCGGATGCAAGGCCACACTTGAGGCCGGACCCAAGGTACTTCTGATGAACACACTTCTGCGGCTCTCCGATTTGCTGGCGTTTCCCTGCCGTCTGGCGGCAAGACTGTGCGGCTGGCTGTTGCTGGTTCTGGCGGCTGTCATTCTCTATGACGTTGTCGGCCGGCGCTTCTTCTCAACCGGCTCCTTCAAGCTCCAGGAGCTGGAGTGGCACATTCACGGCACGATCGCGGTGCTCTGCTTCGGCTGGACCTATCTCGCCAACGCCCATGTGCGGATCGACATCTTCTCCGCCAACATGCGCCAGGACACCCGGCTGTGGCTGGAGGTCGTGGCCATCGTCGCCTTCCTCATTCCCTTCATGCTGTTGCTGACCTGGTTCGGATATGACTTCGTGCTGCGCTCCTTCGAGCGCGGAGAAGGCAGCTCCGGCGGGGTGGGCCTGCCGAACCGCTGGATCATCAAGTCGGTGATCCCGATCGGTGCCCTGCTGACCATATCCGGCGGGCTGGCCGTCCTCCTCAAGGTCATTGTCGCCCTTCGCCGGCCCGACATGCTGCAAAGCCCCTGGGAGACCTGATCCATGATCGAGACGATCTCCGCGATCCTGCCGGGCGCCATGTTCCTCTCGCTGATCGTGCTGCTGTTCTCCGGGGCGCCGGTGGCGATCATGCTGATGGGAACGAGCCTCATTTTCGGGCTGCTCGCGATCTGGACCGGCGACATGCGCCTGGTTCATGCGACCCTGCTGCCCAACCGGATCTTCTCCGGCACCATCGACAACGCGGTCCTTGTCGCGGCCCCGATGTTCATCTTCATGGGCCTGATCATGGAGAAGACCCGCATTGCCGAAGATCTGCTGCTGACCCTGCAGCGGCTGATGCGGGTCGTTCCCGGCGGCCTTGCCCTGGCGGTCGTCCTGATGGGGACGATCCTGGCGGCCGCCACCGGCATCATCGGCGCCTCCGTCATCATGCTGACGATGCTGGCCCTGCCCACCATGCTCGAGAACGGCTACGACAAGGGGCTATCCGCCGGCACGGTCGCTTCCGCAGGCACTCTCGGCATCCTCATTCCACCTTCGGTGATGCTGGTCTTCATGGGGGACCTGCTGTCGATTTCGCTTGGACGGCTGTTCGTCGCGGCGCTTCTGCCCGGCCTGCTTCTGGCCGCCTGCTACGTGATCTACATCGTGACCCGATCGTTTCTTCAGCCCTCGCTTGCTCCCAAGGCTCCGCCGCTGACCGCCGCGGAAAAAAGCGGGCTCTGGCTTGAAACACTGAAGTCAGTCCTGGCGCCGCTGCTGATGATCACCGCCGTGCTCGGCTCCATTCTCGGCGGTTTCGCCACACCGACCGAAGCCTCAGGCGTCGGCGTCGTGGCCGCCCTGCTGATCGGCCTGCTGCGCGGCCGGTTGAACCGGGTGACACTGCGGGAATCCATGGACGGATCGGTGACGTCGCTGGGGATGCTGTTCTTCATCTTCGTCGGTGCCACGGCCTTCTCCTACATCTTCCGCAAGGTCGGGGGAGAACATTTCATCGTGGACACGGCCCGGGCGCTGCCCTTTGGCGACTGGGGTCTGCTGATCTCCATCATGGCGATGATCTTCGTCATGGGGTTTTTCTTCGACTGGATCGAGATCACCCTGATCGTGCTGCCGATCTTCGCACCGATCGTTCCGCTGATGGATCTGGGCGACCATGTCGACAAGGCGCAGATGATCTACTGGTTCGCCATTCTGGTATCGCTCAATCTACAAACCAGTTTCCTAACTCCACCCTTCGGCTTCGCGCTGTTCTACCTCAAGGGAGCGGCAGGCAACATGCTGGCAATGCGCGACATCTATCGGGGCATCATTCCCTTCGTGATCGTGCAGCTTGTTCTGCTCGGTCTCGTCGTCGCCTTTCCCGATATCGCCTTGTGGCTGCCGGATCAGGTGATGCAATGAGCGAAACCGGACAAACAGGCCGCGTCGCCGGCAAACGCGTCCTTGTCATCGGCGGCGGGTCCGTCAGCCCCGGATGGGGCAACGGCAAGGCCGCAGCCGTTCTCTATGCCCGAGAAGGTGCAAAGGTTCTGGTCGTCGACCGGAGCGATGTAGCCGCAAACGCCACCGCCGAGCTGATCCGCGACGAGGGCGGGACAGCCGCTGCCTTCATCGGGGACATGACCGATCCAGAGGTGGCAAAGGCCTCCGTGACGTCTGCCGTCGACGCCTACGGCGGGCTCGACATCCTTCACTACAACATCGGGATCAGCACCCGTGGCGGCATCGCCGACACGACACTTGAGGACTGGCGCAAGGTGTTCGCCGTCAACCTGGATGCCGCCTTTCATGTCACCCGGGCCGCCCTGCCGGTCCTGGAACAGGGCGGCGGCGCGATTGTCTACATCACGACCCTTGCGGCCCATCTGAACGGCCCTTACGCCTATGTCGGCTACGAGACCTCTAAGGCGGCGCTCAGCCGCCTGTCGCGCAGCGTCGCGGCAGAATACGCCGCCCGGGGCGTGCGCTCCAACACCGTCGCGCCGGGCATGATCGATACGCCGCATGTGCATGCCCATGTTGCCACCTCCAGCGACGGCGCGGCGGTGGCGCAAGCGCGTGCGGCCCAGGTGCCGATGAAGCGTCAGGGCACGGGATGGGATGTCGCGGAGGCTGCCCTGTTTCTGGCGTCCGACGCGGCCGGCTTCATCACAGGCGTCGATCTTCCGGTCGACGGCGGCATGTCGATCCTCATGGGCAACGCCGCACTCTGAATTTTCTGGGAGAAAAATTTCATATGACACAGAAACTCGCTCTCGTGACCGGCGCGGCCCGCGGCATCGGTCTTGCCACCACGAAGCTCTTCCTGCGCGACGGCTGGAACGTCGCCATGATCGATCGCGATGCGCCTGCTCTGGCTGAAGCCTCTGCGGACCTCGACGGCGCCCGGGCCTTTGTCTGTGACGTGTCGATCCCCGAGGCCGTGGACCAGCTCTACAAGGATGTTCTGGAGCATTTCGGGCAGATCGATGCTCTCGTCAACAATGCGGGCGTCGCGGACTTCGGGCCGATTGAAGACACTACTTTCGCGCGCTGGCGCACGGTGATGGAGACCAATCTGGACGGGGTGTTCCTGATGTCCCAGGCCGCCATTCCGGCCTTGCGCGAAACCCGCGGCGCCATCGTCAACATCGCGTCCATCTCGGGCCTGCGCGCCTCAACGCTGCGGGTTGCCTACGGAACATCGAAGGCGGCGGTCATCCACATGACCAAGCAGCAGGCGGCGGAACTCGGCGAATACGGCATCCGCGCCAATTGCGTCTGCCCGGGCCCGGTGCGCACCAAACTGGCCATGGCCGTCCACTCGCAGGCGATCATCGCCGCCTATCACGATGCCATTCCGCTGAACCGTTATGGCTCCGAAGACGAGATCGGCGAAGTCATCGTCTTCCTCTGCGGCGACAAGTCCAGCTATGTCACGGGCCAGATCGTCGCCTCCGACGGCGGTTTCGAAAGCACCGGCATCGGCTTGCCAGACCTGCGCGGCTAAGCCGGCTTCGGCGGTCACCACCCTTTGCAGAGAGGCTTGCTGCGTGCGCTCACGCTGACAGGAGGGTTTTGCCGGATTGGGTGTCGAACAGATGCATTCTGTCCGAGGGAACAGAGATCCGGATTTCCTCTCCGATGGCAACCGGCGTCTGACCTTGTGCGTGCAGGGTGAGCTTGCGGCCATCCGCGGTCGTTCCGAAGATGTGGGATTCGCCGCCAAGCTGTTCGACCCCTCCGACATCCAGCCGGATCCCGTCCTCGGACAGATCCAGATCCGTCGGGCGGATGCCTATGGTCACCCGCTGGTCAGGCCCGCCGGAGAACTTGCCCGCCGGAACATTGAGGCGTTCGCCGGAGTCCAGAACGATCTCAGTTTGAGCGTCAGCGGAAATCCGGCCCTCAAGGAAGTTCATTTTCGGTGAGCCGATGAACCCGGCGACAAAGAGATTTGCCGGGCGGTTGTAAAGCTCCAGCGGTCGGCCGTACTGCTCGACCAGACCGGCGCGCAGAACCGCGATCTTGTCGGCCATGGTCATGGCCTCGACCTGGTCATGGGTGACGTAGATCATCGAATTGCCCAGCCGCCGGTGCAGCGAAGATATTTCGCCGCGCATTTCGACACGCAGTTCGGCGTCGAGGTTGGACAAGGGCTCGTCGAACAGGAAGCCGAGCGGCTCGCGCACCACGGCGCGGCCGATGGCGACGCGCTGGCGCTGGCCGCCGGACAGTTCCTTCGGCCGCCGCTCCAGGAGCTGGTCGATCTGCAGCATCGTCGCGACGTCGCGGACCTTGGTTTCGATCACGTCCTTCGGGGTGCGGACGTTTTCGAGGCCGAAGGACAGGTTCTGCCTCACCGACATGTGCGGATAGAGCGCATAGGACTGGAAAACCATCGACAGGCCGCGTTCGGCCGCGGACACATTGTTGACCGGCTTGCCGTCGATCAGGACCTCGCCGCCTGTGATGTCCTCGAGCCCCGAGATCATGCGCAACAGTGTGGACTTGCCGCAGCCGGATGGTCCGACGAAGACGCAGAATTCGCCGTGTTCGATCCGAAGATCGACCCCCTTGATGACTTCCAGCGCGCCAAACCGTTTAACGACGTTGCGCAGTTCGATATTCGCCATAGTCTACTCCCGTTGCGGCCGGCGCTTCAAAGCCGCTTTGGCTTGTTCTGATGGGTGGAGGCTGTCCCGGCTTATTTCCCGCCGGTCGATGCAATGCCTGTCGCGATGTATTTCTGCAGGAACATGAAGACGATAGCGACGGGCAGCAGCGTCAACACCGTTGCCGGCAGCAGCTTCTCCCAGTCCGTCAGGAATTCCCCTTGGAACGAATTCAATGCAAGCTGCAGGGTGAACTTGTCGTTTTCGCTGAGCACGATCAGCGGCCAGAGGAAATCGTTCCAGCGCCACATGATGGCCAGGATCGCCAGCACCGCGATGGCCGGCGCCGACAGCGGTATGATGATGCGCCAGAAGATCTTCCATTCACTGGCGCTGTCCATGCGCGCCGCGTCGAGTATCTCGTCCGGGATGGTGATCATGTATTGCCGCAACAGGAATACACCGGTCGGTGTCGCGGCCCCCGGGATAATGACGCCCCACAGGGTGTTGACCATGCCGAACTGGCTCACCAGAAGAAATGTCGGAACCAGAAGCACGGTTCCCGGCACCATCAGCGTTCCGATGACCAGCGCAAGAACGGTCAGCTTGCCGCGGAACTTGTATTTCGACAGGGCGAACGCGGCCATGGAATTGATGACCAGCATGATCGCGGTGGCCGTCAGGGTGATGGCCGTCGAGTTCCAGAGATAAAGCGGGAAATTCAGCCTCTCGAAAAGATCGGTATAGTTGTTCCACGCGAAGGCAATCCGCTCGATCGGCTCGCGGTCCGCCACATTCACCTTGAGCCGCGTTTCAGGCTCGGCCGGATCAACCATCTGGGCGATCAGGCCGACGCGCCGGATCTGGGCGAGTGTCCGACCTTCCTGGTCTCCTGCAATCATTTTGAACAGCGGCAACGGTTCGTCGTAGCTTTCGACGACCAGTGTGTCCTGCGCGACGGGAAGCAGCCTCGGCGGAAAACGTTCCAGCTCGGCGCCGGTCTTGAAGGACGACAGCAGCAGCCAGGCAACCGGCCCGAACATCAGCACGATGCCGAACAGCAGGTATCCGTATGTGACCCAGTCGGTCCAGTCCATCCGGCCCTTGCCAGCCCTGGTCCGGGTAAGAAATGCTACAATTCTAGCCATCGACCTTCTTCCTGTTTATCCAGAACTGCAGGGCCGTCAGGAAAATCAGCACCATTGCGAGCATGATCGCCGCAGCGGCCGCCACACCGAGCAGACGCGGCTGAACTCCGAATCCGGTTTCATAGATGAACTGCATGATGAGTGTCGTCGCCGATCCGGGACCACCGCCGGTGAAGGCATAGATTTCGTCGAACGTCTGCACCCCCTTGATCAGCGCCAGCACCAGAACGACCAGCAGGGTCGGCGACAGCAGCGGCAGGGTGATCCTGCGGAAGCAGCGCCACGGCGATGCACGATCCATAAGCGCGGCTTCATAGACGTCCTGGGGAATGGCCTGCAGACCGGCCAGCAGGATCAGCGTGTAGAAGCCCATATGCGCCCAGATCGAGATGAACGTCGACCAGAAGAAGGCCCAGTGACGCTCGATCAGCCAGTTGATAGTTTCAAACCCGAGGGATTCCAGACCCGCGTTCAGCAGGCCATTGCGCTGCAGGATCCATTTCCAGATCAGCGCGACAACCACCGGAGACAGCAGGACGGGGAAAAAGAAGACGCCGCGAAAGAGGCCGCGCGCGCGGATTTTGCGGTTCAGGACAATCGCGGTGGCAAGCGCGGCAATGACCATGATGCCGACCTGAAACACCACGAACCAGACCGTGTTCCAGACCGCGCGCCAGAACAGGTCGTTACGGCAGCTGCTCGGGTCCAGCACGTTTTCGCACTCGAGCAGATTGCCGAAATTCTGAAAGCCGACATCGGGACGGTCGCGCAGCAGAATCGCTTCCCCGCCCGTGGTCGCATAAGAGAAATTGAGAATGATCGGCAGGAAGGTGAACAGGCTGAACAGGGCCAGGTTGGGCGCCAGGAACAACCAGGCCGTCATGCCGATGCCCAGCCGCTTTTGCACCAGCAGAAACGGAATTTCGACCAGCCGCATGATCGGATTTAAAAGTTTCAGCATCCCATACCCCAGTGTGCCGAAAAGAGCCGCCCGACCCGATTGGCCGGGCGGCTCCAAGGATGATTGACCGAGGCTTACTTCGCCGTTTCGGCAAGCACCGTGGCAAGGTCGTCCCTGGCACGCTCCATCGCCTCATCGACTGAATATTCACCGACGACTGCCTGGGTCACGCGCTGCACCGTGATGTTGAACATGGCGCGATTGTTCTTGTAACCCTGATAGGCGAAAGCGATGGGAGACAGCTTTTCGACCTGTGCTCCCCAGGCATTCAGCGCTGCGGCGGCCGGCGCCGACACATCCTGGTAGTCCACGCCCGCGGCTGCGACACCGTAGTGGGCCGGCACGGACCGGGTCCGGGACGTCAGTTCTGCATAAACGTCCTGCTGCGCGAGATAGTCGATCAGTTTCGCCACCAGTTCGGGATGTTTCGTGTGCTTGAAGCCAACGATACCCGAACCGCCGGGCATGCCGCTGCATCCGCCTGCACCGCACGGCGAGCCAACCACCTGCCAGTCGAAGAGATCGCCGATCTTCTGGTCGAAGTTCAGCGTCTGCCAGCTGCCGCTGAACAGGTAGGCGAGTGTGCCGTTGATGAATTCAGCGCCCGCATCGCGGTAGCTTCCGCCACCGGCCCCTGCCCAGACATCACGCAGCATGACGCCGTCGTTGTTCCAGTCCACGAATTTCTGCACATACTCCTGGAAGGCGTCATCGACGAGGATCGGCTCACCGTTTTCATCGAAGATTCTGGCGCCATAGGAAATGGCCGGGCCCGCGATCCGGTGACCGGAGCGGTCCATGGCCATTGCAGCTTCGATCCCGGTTGCCTCGGCAACAGCGGTGGCTGCTTGCGCCCATGTGTCCCAGTCGGCGTCCGCCGACGGAATTTCCACACCCGCCTGATCGAACAGCGTCTTGTTGATATAGGCACCGGTGATGGTGAAGTCCCCGTGCATCCCGTAGATGCCGTCGTCGTCAGCGCCAACGCGATACCAGTCAAGCGTATCGCCGAAACTGTCCTCCCAGTAACCGCGATCCACATACGGAGCCAGATCGATATAATATTCGTTGAGCCCGCCCAGGTCGGTCACCCGGGCCATGTCCGGTCCTTCACCCGCTGCCAGCTGGACAGGCAGGTTTTTCAGGACGACATCATAGGAAACGATGTCGGTGACCACATCGACACCCGGATTTTCGGCTTCGAACCCGGTGAACAGATCGTCCAGAACCTTGCAGAAAGGTTCGTCGTTGCACATGAAGCGGATTTCCTGAGCCGCTGCCGGGGCGGTGAAGGCCGCCGACAGCATGAATGCTCCGATAAGTCTGGTATATTTCATATTTTCCTCCCTGGATTGAATGACTTTTCAGACGTTTATGGCGTCCATCCCCGGTAGAGGCCGGACGCCGTTCCCAATGGCAGTGACACCTGCCCGCCGCTGCGCGCGGCCTGGTAGATTGCGGTCACCAGCTCGATCGAATGGCGACCGTCCTCCAGTGTCACCTCGTTGCCCGGCGCCCCTCCCAGAGCCTCGCCGATGGCTTCGAAGAAACCCGCAAACCCGCATTTGGCTTCACGAATCGAGGCAACCACTTCATCCACGCGCGGCTGGTTGTCCGGGTCGCGGGCAATGTAGCGCCACGTCCCCTGGGCCGGCGTATAGGGCTCGGTCCCGGACTCGACGGTGAGGCCGGAGTAAATGAACCGCAGCCGGGAAACCTCGTCCGAGGACCCGAGCGTGACCGAACTGGTCGCCAGGGCGCCGTTTTCCATGCGCATGGAAATTGCCGCGCAGTCATCGACCTCGATGTCGTTGACGCGTGTGTCGAGCATCGCCGACAGATTGCTGACCGACCCCATGAACCGGCAGAGCAGATCGTGGTTGTGGATCGCATGCCCGAGAATGGCGCCACCGCTTTCGCCGGCCCACGTGCCGCGCCAGTCGACCGCATAATAGTCTTCCCGGCGGTTCCAGTGCGTTTCCACCGTGGCGACAAGGGGTTTTCCGGCAAGCCCCGCATCGATCAGGGCCTTCAAGCGGGCCGTCGCCGGGCCGTAGCGGTACTGAAACACGGGAAAGATGCGTTTGCCGGTCTGGCTGGCGATCCGGATCAGCTCGTCGGCTTCGGCAATGGAGCGAACCAGCGGCTTTTCGCAAATGGCATGCTTGCCCGCCTGCAGCACCTTCTTCGTCACGTCGAAATGCAGTTGCGGCGGCAGGCAGACATCGACCAGATCGATTTCCGGATCCGCCAGAACGGTCTGGATGTCATTGCTCAGGGCAATGGTTTCCTGCTCGGAGACCATCTCGGCCGCGCGCTTCAGATCAAGGTCGCAGATCGTGCGTACCTCGAACATGTCCGGAAGCTCCCGATAGCCGTCCAGATGCATACGGCCGATTCCGGCCCCGACAATCGCGACGCGGATCACTTCGCTTTCCTTTCCGCCAGAACCTGGGCCTTCAGGGCCAGTTCCATCGTCTTGAAAGCATGCGCCTGGGGCATGGCGGTCTCGGTGCGGTTTCTGACGTCCTCGATCAGACGCCCGAAATAGGGCAGGCCGGCCTCGCGGGCGTCTATCTTTTCGCAGCGCTCGCCGTTCACCAGGATCAGCGTGTCCGTGACTTCGGAGGTCGCGACATCGACATATTTGCGCAGCTCGATATAGCCTTCGGTCCCAAGAATGGTCAGACGGCCATCCCCCCAGGTCGGCAGCGCGTCGGGCGTGTACCAGTCGACACGCACATATCCGTGCCCCTGATCGCTTTTCAGAACGATCTCGCCGAAATCCTGCAGGTCCGGCTTGTCCGGGTTGGCATAGTTTCCGACGCTGGCGTGAACCACCTCGGCATCGGTGGAGCCGGTGAAGAACAGGAACTGGTCGATCTGGTGGCTGCCGATATCGGCAAGTATGCCGCCATAGGACCGGGGGTCGTAAAACCAGTCGCTGCGCATATGCGCATTATGCCGGTGGGGGCCCATGCCCAGGGTCTGCACGACCTTGCCGATCACACCCGACTGCACCAGTTCGGCCGCTTTGGTGACGCAGGGTACCTCGAAGCGTTCGGAAAAATCGATGCTCCAGATACGCCCGGTGCGCGCGGCAACTTCCTTGATACGGTCGAGCTCCTCAAGCGTCACGCAGCCCGGCTTGTCGACCATGACATCCTTGCCGGCTTCCATCGCCTTGATCGCCCATTCGGCACGGTCACGCGGGATGCAGGAGATCAGGATCATTTCAATCTCCGGATCGTCGAACAGCGTCTGAGCGTCCGGAGCCCGGGGAATATCCGCAAACCGCTTCAGGAACCCCTGCAACGGCTTCGGTTCGCCTTCGGTCCACCAGCCAGCAAATTCCCCGCCCGCGGCCATCAGGTTCTGCGACATTCCGTAAATGTGCAGGTGGTCAATTCCAATCGCACCAAATTTCATCAGGTCATCTCCCAGATCCGGCCCTTTTGTCCGGATTGTTCAATTGCATGGATCAGCCGCTGCGCGGCCAGGGCCTGTCGGCCTGTGATTGCCGGTGGGACACCGCGGCGGACCGCACCGGAGAAATTTTCAAGAACGGACTGGTGCCATTCATGGGTAAAGGCCATCGGGTTGGCGCCGCCGCCGGTCGCGCTGTTCGTGCCGTAGGTTTCGGTTTTTCCGTTTCGCCAGTTGACGGTGAGCACCCCTGCCTCGAGACGCAGGCTGGCCTTTTCGAAATGCAGGGCGATGGATTCCGACGACCCGGGGAAACTGCAGGTGCTGGCGGTGAACGATCCGGGCGCGCCATTGGCGAATTCCAGCCCGGCAACGACGAAATCCTCCGCCTCCATCTTGTGAAAGATGCTCGTTGCCGTCAGCGCCTGCACCCGGCGGACCGGTCCGGTCAGCCACAACATCAGGTCGATGGTGTGGATTGCCTGGCTGATCAGCGCGCCGCCGCCATCGCGGTCATATGTGCCGCGTCCGGGCTCGTCGTAATAGGACTGGTCGCGCCACCAGGGCACGGCGACCTCGACCGCTCCGAGCCGGCCGAGGCCGCCATCTTCCACAAGTCGTTTTGCGCTCAGGGAGGCCTCACGAAAACGATGCTGGAAGACAATGCCGAGATGGATGCCGGCTTTTTCGCAAAGCTCCACGACGGTTTCTGCTTCCGCCTGTGTTCTTGCAACCGGCTTTTCCAGAAGGATATGTTTTCCGCTGCCGGCAATCGGCCCGATCAGGTCCAGCCGCACATTCGCCGGTGTCATGATGATCACGGCGTCCACCGTGTCATCGGCGATCAACTGTTCGAGATCGCGGTAGACTACCGGCGCAGCAGGGTAATTGTCCGGCAAACCGGCCAACAGCGCTTGCGCCCGTTCCGCCCTCCTGGAGAGAACGCCGCGCAGGGTCACGTGATCCCCGGCATGGGCGATGGCCGCAAGATGCGTACTCGCAACCATGCCCGCTCCAACAAGCGCCACCCCCAATGGCGGCGAAACGCGGTCTCCAGCAACTCCCATCTGTTCCCCCCGGTCAATTTGTGTTATGGGATACCGGTATACCGATATACCGCCATGAGGGTTAGCAGACTTGAATCGGGCTGACAAGTACCTGTATACCGGCATGCAACAGAGGGACTGCTTCGGCGATCGGAACACACATGCGGACATCTGGAGTTGGTGATATCGAGCATACAGAGCTGGATCCGGATCGACCGGCAGGCAACCAGATCTTTCTCAGCCTGCGCGATGCGATCCTGAACATGGAGCTCCCGCCCGGCTGCACCTTGTCGGAATCGGAGATCGGTCTGCGCTTCGGCGCCAGCCGCACCCCGGTGAGGTCGGCTCTGACCCAGTTGCGCGAACAGGGCCTGATCGTGACCCGGCCAAGCCGTGGAAATTATGTCGCGAAACTTTCGGAAAAAAAGATCCGCGCCGCGCAGTTCATTCGCGAATGCCTTGAACTGGGCATCGTCCGCCGGCTTTGCGAATACGGCATCCCGGAGAAGGACGACGAAAAGCTGACAGCCGTTCTCGAGCGTCAGAGACAGGCGATCGAGGATCCCGAAAAATTCGATTTCTACAAGCAAGACGAGGCTTTTCACAACGGATTGGCGACAGCGACCGGAATGGAACAGGTGCACCTGCTCTACAAGCGGGAGATGGCCGATCTCGGCCGACTGCGGCACCTGGGAATGGACGACGAGGCGCACAAGAAGCAACTTCTGTCGGAGCATCTGACGATGCTCAATGCCATCCGCGAACGCGACCGGGAGCGCGCCGAGGCCGTCATGCAGACCCATGTCCGCTGCGTGCTCGGCAAGCTGTCGGGGCTGATGAACGCCAACCAGGATTTTTTCGCCTAGAGATCACTGCGATAAATTGAATCCTGGCGCTCGCCCGAACGTATTTTCAAGGCAAACGCTGCCTCCGACGTCTTCCCAAACTCAAGGTTCCGCCTGAACGCGAGACGCGATGGGCGACACCCCATAATTCCGGATCTGCCGATGCAGTGTGCGTGATGTCCGGCGAGGCAATCCACGCGCAGCTGTGCACCACTCCCGGCAGTGCGGATCCGGGGTTTGCGCTTCGCAGTATCCTCTGTTTCCCGCCGAATTGAGCGGCCCGACGCCCTCCGTCGCGGCCGAGCACGGACGTTTATCCGCCCATACATCCAGACCACTGTCTCTCGTCTGAAGCGTCCTTGCCGCCGTTATTCGGCACGTAGGCGTGTTGACAGATTTGCCGATCTCCACTTATAACCAACTAGTCAGTTATATAACCCTGACGGGAGGAAACCATGAAAATTTTTGCGCTCGCGGCCGCTCTTGCGGTCGGCGCGGCACTGCCCGCGCATGCGGACTGGAAGCCGAACAAACCAATCAATATCATCGTTCCGTGGTCCGCCGGTGGCTCAACCGACCAGGTGACCCGGGTTGTCGCGCCGCTTTTGGAGGAAGCGCTTGGCACATCCGTCGTCGTGGTCAATCAGCCCGGAGCTTCCGGCTCGATCGGCACCAAGGCCGCCCTCGACGCACCGCGCGACGGCTATACCTGGACCGCCAACGCCGTTGCCAACAACGCGACCTACGCTGTCACGGGACTGATCGAAGACACCAGCATAGCCGATTATGAAATCTACCTGCATGTGGCCAACGTGCCGGTCGTTTCCGTCAACGCGGATTCCAAGTATCAGGATTTCGGCCAGTTGCTCGAGGCAATGAAAACCAGGTCCGACGATGTCACCGTCGCCACGGCCGGTGTGAATTCCTCCGGCGGCATGGCACTTGCGGCCATCAAGGAAGCCGCAGGCGACATCGGCGCCCGGATGATTTCCTATGACGGCGGCAATCCGGCAGCCATCGCGGCAGCCAGCGGCGAAGCCATCGCAACGACCCAGCTCGCAGTCGAACAGACGGAAATGATCAAGGGTGGCAAGCTGCGTCCGCTGGCGGTTCTCGCCGACAAGCCGCTCGTCGTAGAAGGTCTCGATCCGATCCCGTCGATCACCGAATGGTTGCCGGAAATGGAAATTGCCGCGGATTTCTTCGGCATCCTGATCCCGGTCGGTGCTCCGCCGGAAGTCTATGAGACGGTCGAGAAGATCTGGAATGAGAAAATCCAGAACTCGAAAGAGCTGCAGGAATACGCCACCAGCCGTGGGGCAGTGTTCGACCCCGCATCCGGCAAGACGGCCATGGACAAGGCCATGCCGGTGGTGATCGCGGAAGCCTGCGCCCGCGTGACACGCGGTGAAGCGGTGATCGATCCGTCGACCATCGGGATCACCTGCCCGTAAGGCCTGTGTGCGTTCCGGACCTTGTGTCCGCCGGTCTCTCCCAGAGGGGCCGGCGGGCACAACCCAAAAGAAGACTTCCGAAAAATCGAGGCCCCGCGCATGCGTGCCGATCTCTACACCGCGCCCTTTCTCTTTCTGCTCGGCGCCGCCTTCACCTACGGCGGCTGGACCATGGACAGGCTGGAAATCCGGCAGATCCATCCCGCAAGCATCCCCGGTCTGGTTCCGATGCTGCTCGGGGTTGCCCTTGCGGTCGCCGCCATCGTCCTGTTCGTGCAGGCGCGCACTCGACCCGTGGCCGAAACCGCTCCTGAAGGGACAAAAGACAGTGCGCCCGGCTCCCTTCGCGATCTGGCGACGGCCGCTGTCCTGTGCTGCATCTATGCCCTCGGCCTCGTTGGAAACATTCCCTTCGGCGTGGCGACGGCGTTTTTCATCGCCTGCTTCGTCATTGCCTTTGAAGCCGATCCGGCCAAGGGCCGCGCGCATCTGATCAAGGTAGCCGTCATCGCAATCGCGCTCGGCATTCTTGTCGCCACCGCCATGAGCATCCTTTTCCGCTACGCATTCCTGGTGAGGCTGCCGTGATCGAAACATTCGTCCAACTCGGCAACGCCTTTGCGGCCCTGACAACCTGGGAAATGCTGTTTCACGCCGCCTGGGCGACCCTGCTCGGCATCGCGGTCGGCAGTCTTCCCGGCCTGACGGCGACCATGGGCGTCGCGCTGCTCACCACGCTGACCTATTCCCTGCCGACAAACGCCGCCATTCTGGTGCTGATCTGCATGTATGTCGGAGCGATTTACGGCGGTTCGCGAAGCGCCATCCTGTTGAACATTCCCGGCACCCCTGCAAGTGCCGCCACAACGCTGGACGGCTTTCCGCTGGCAAAGCAGGGCCGCGCGGCCTATGCGATGAGCGTCGCGACGACAGGGTCGACGCTCGGAACCCTGGTCGGCATCGTCCTGCTCATCGCCCTTGCCCCGGCGCTCTCCGAACTCGCCCTCAGGTTCGGCTCCTTCGAATATTTCTGGCTGGCCGTTTTCGGCGTGATCATCTCCGGTCAGTTGACGGGGGGCAGCGCTCCAATCAAGGGCTATATCGCCGGCATTCTCGGACTAATGGTGGCGATGATCGGCTCGGAAGGCATTCATGCCCATGTGCGCTTCAATTTCGGATTTTCCGACCTCAATGGCGGCATCGGCCTGATTCCGGCGATGGTCGGCGCCTTCGGCTTTGCCGAGGTGCTGATGGTCATGTGGCAGCCGAAGGCCGATATGGTGAAATCCACCCGGGAAAAAGGCTCCGGCCTGCCCCGGTTCAAGGAAGCCTGGAAATACCGCGTCACCGTGCTGCGCTCCGGCGTGATCGGCACCTTTGTCGGCCTGATCCCCGGTGTGGGCGAGGACATCGGCGCCTGGGCGTCCTATGCGGCGGCCAAGAGAGCCAGCAAGGAAAAAGACACCTACGGCAAAGGCTCCATCGAAGGCCTGACCGCGGCGGAAACCGGCAACAGTGCCGTGGTGCCCGGCGCGCTTATCCCGGCACTGACGCTGGCCGTGCCCGGATCGGCTCCCGCGGCCGTCCTGATCGCCGCGCTGTTCATTCACGGCATCCGGCCCGGACCGATGATCATGATCGAGCAGCCGGATTTCATCTATTCCGTTGCGGTAATGCTGTTCCTGGCCACGGTCGCGATTTTCGTCTTCGGGATCTCGCTGGCTCCGGTCTTCGAGGTGGTTCTCAGGATCCCGCGCGAACGGCTGATGCCGGTCGTCTTCGCGCTGTGCGTGATCGGCCCCTTCGCGCTGACACAGCGCCTGTTCGACGTCTGGGTCATGGTCGTCTTCGGCATCCTGGGCTTTTTCATGAGGCGTTTCGGCTATCCCATGGCGCCACTTGTGCTCGGCATCATTCTGGGGGACCTGCTCGACAAGAACCTCAGGCGGGGCCTGACCCTGAGCGACGGCGACATTTCCCCATTCTTTACAAGACCTTTGTGCATGATTTTCGTCGCGCTTATTGCCTTCACGATCCTGGCCGGCATTCCCTTCGTGCGGAAAAACACCTCGGGCATCGCAAGATCCCTCATGAGGGCAGGAAAGGACGCACGATGACATCCGATCAAAAAGGACGGGACATCCCCCGCACGGTCGAACCGCGCACTGCCAAGGCGCCGAAACGCGACGCGGAACGCACCAAGAAGGAAATCCTGGCGGCGGCCATGACCGAATTCGCCGAATATGGCGATACGGGTGCCCGCATCGACCGCATCGCGGAACGGGCCGGCTCCAACAAGGCGATGATCTATTCCTATTTCGGCAACAAGGAAGAGCTCTATGCGGTCGTCCTGCGTGAAGCCTATCTGCAGATCCGCGAGGGCGAGCGGAAACTGGATCTGGAAAAGCTCGACCCCAAGAGCGCCATTGTCGAACTGCTCCGCTTCACGGCCTATCACTTCCGGGACAATCCCTGGTTCCTCAGGCTTCTGAACACGGAAAATCAACGCCGCGGCCAGACCATCCGCCAGTTGGACGGCCTTGCGGAACTCAATTCCCCTCTGGTGGAATTCCTGCGCGAGATCCTGCTGCGCGGCGAGAAAAGCGGCGTCTTCCGCAAGGGAGTCGATCCTGTCGAGATCTATCTCTCCATCGCCAGCCTGTTCTATTTTCCGCTGTCCAACACCTACACGCTGTCGATCGTCTTCGATCCGGACATCGGCTCCGACGCCTGGCTGGAAAAACGCATCCGCCAGGCCGAGGACATGATCCTCAAGTATCTGATCGCGGATTGAAATCGATGACCAGCTCCCCCTTCCTGTCGTTTTGCAACGAGCTGCTCGCGTTCGAGGGCCTGAGCCTTGCCGAACAGGCAAGCATCTGCGCCTCCCTCGGATACCGGGGCCTGGAGATCGCGCCGGAAACGCTGGGAGAGGCCCCGCATACGATCCCGGCCGCCGAAGCGGCGAAGCTGCGGGCGGCGGTGGAAAATGAAGGCATGCGCGTAACCGGTCTGCACTGGTTGTTGCGGCCCTATCCCGAACTTTGCATCACCTCCCTGTTTCAGACCGTTCAAACGTCCACCCAGGACACCTTGCTGGGTCTTCTCGACCTGTGCGCCGAGCTCGGCGGAACGGTGATGGTGCACGGTTCTCCGGGCCAGCGCCGCCGGGATCCGAACGAAACCCCTGCAAATACGCTTGCACGGGTTGCCGATTTTTTCCGCCCGGTAGCGGAGGCCGCCGGAGAGCGCGGCATCACCTATTGCATCGAACCGCTTTCACGGCACGAGACGAATTTCATCAACACGGTGGACGAAGCCGAGGAGCTTCTGCGCCTCGTCGACCATCCCGCCTTCCTTACGATGATCGACACCAGCGCGGCGGGCCTGACCGAAGACAGGCCGGTCGCCGACCTGATCCGCGACAAGCTGCCGGGCGGACGGATCGGCCATATTCAGCTCAACGACACCAATCGCGGCGCACCGGGCACCGGTGACGATCCGTTCGAGGAAATCCTGACGGCCATACGGGAATGCGGCTGGGACAAGCCGCTTGCCGTCGAGCCGTTTGTCGTCAGCGGGGATGCCCGCATCACCGCCGCCTGCGCGGCGACAACCGTCAAGTCACTCTGGGAGGCCGCACGATGAGACGGCCCGCAGACCAACCCCAACAAAAATCACTTGCAGTTTATCGGGAGTAAACAATGTCAACGCAACGGCTTGGTATAATCATGCACGGCGTCACCGGCCGGATGGGTATGAACCAGCATCTCATCCGTTCCATCCTTGCCATCCGCGAGCAGGGCGGTGTCGTTCTTTCCAACGGCGACCGGGTGGTTGTCGATCCGATCCTTGTCGGCCGGAATGCCGACAAGATCGAACGCCTGGCCAAACAGCACGGTGTGGAACGCTGGACCACGGATGTCGATGCGGCCCTGGCCAATCCCGACGACCGGCTTTTCTTCGATGCGGCCTCGACACAGCTTCGCGCCGAGCTGCTGAAGAAAGCCATGGACGCGGGCAAGGATGTCTACAGCGAAAAGCCGACCGCCGAAACGCTGGATGTCGCTCTCGATCTTGCCAGATACGCCAAGGCGAAAGGCGTCAAGAACGGCGTCGTTCATGACAAGCTGTCCCTGCCGGGCCTGATGAAACTGAAGGCGCTGCGCGAAAACGGCTTCTTCGGCGACATTCTCTCCGTGCGCGGGGAATTCGGCTACTGGGTGTTCGAGGGCGGCTGGCAGGATGCGCAGCGCCCGAGCTGGAATTACCGCAAGAAAGACGGCGGCGGCATCATTCTGGACATGCTGTGCCACTGGCGCTACGTGCTCGATCATACTTTCGGCCCGGTTCGCTCCGTGTCCTGCCTCGGCAAGACCCATATTCCCAAGCGCTATGACGAAAACGGCCAGCCTTACACCGCCGACGCCGATGACGCAGCCTATGCCACCTTCGAGCTCGAGGGCGGCGCCGTCGTGCAGCTCAACAGTTCGTGGTGCACGCGCGTGCACCGGGACGATCTGGTGACCTTCCACGTGGACGGAACCCTCGGCTCGGCCGTCGCCGGTCTTCACGGCTGCAAGACCCAGTCACGGGTGAACACGCCCAAGCCCGTCTGGAACCCAGATGTTCCCCAGACGATGAACTTCTATGACGATTGGGCGGAAGTGCCGAACAACCGGATCTATGACAACGGCTTCAAGGTCCAGTGGGAGGATTTCATTCGCCACCTCTTCGAGGATACACCGTGGTCCTATGACCTTCTGTCGGGCGCAAAGGGCGTGCAGCTTGCCGAACTCGGCCAAAAGAGCTGGGCGGAACGTCGCTGGATCGACATTCCCGAGCTGGAGGTCTGAGCCATGATCGCCCTGAACCTGCCCGCCATGGACGGCACCGTCGGATCCTTCACGCTTTCCGCTCCGCGCGACTTCACCGCCCGGGCCGGCGGGCCGGCAGGCGATCTGCCGAGGATCGCCTATTCGGCGGCACATGTTGTCGCCGATCCGCTGGCGGATTGCGACCCCTGGCTGGAGACGGCCATCGACTGGGACGCGACCATCGACTACCGTCGGCATATCTGGTCGCTCGGCCTTGGCGTTGCCGAGGCGATGGATACCGCGCAGCGCGGCATGGGCCTCGACTGGCCGTCGTCGCTCGAGCTGATCCGGCGCTCCGTCGATGCGGCGCGCGATTTCGACGGCAAGGCTCTGGTTGCCTGCGGCGTGGGAACCGACCACATCACGCCGGATCCCTCGCTTTCCATCGACGATGTCATCCGCGCCTACGAGGAACAGGCCGAGGCCGTCGAGGCGGCAGGCGGACGCATCATCCTGATGGCAAGCCGGGCGTTGGCGGCGGTGGCGAAATCCCCGGACGACTATGTGAAGGTCTATTCCCGTATCCTCGGGCAACTGAAGGAACCGGCCATTCTTCACTGGCTTGGCGAGATGTTCGATCCCGCCCTGAAAGGCTACTGGGGCAACGACGACCACATGGCGGCGATGAAGACCTGTCTTGAGGTCATCAATGCCAATGCGGCGAAGATCGACGGCATCAAGATTTCCCTGCTGGACGACCGGAAGGAAATCCTGATGCGGCGCCAGCTTCCGGACGGCGTGCTGATGTATACCGGGGACGACTTCAACTATCCGGACCTGATTGCGGGCGACGACCAGGGCTATTCACACGCCCTGCTGGGAATCTTCGACGCGATCGCGCCTGCCGCAAGCGCAGCCCTGCAGGCAATGGCCCGCCAGGATATGAAGGCATTCCACGACATCCTGGCCCCGACGGTGCCTTTGTCGCGGCACATCTTCAAGGCGCCGACACGGTTCTACAAGACCGGTGTCGTCTTCATGGCCTGGCTCAACGGACACCAGAGCCATTTCACCATGGTCGGCGGGCAGCAAAGCACCCGGTCACTGCTGCATCTGAGCGAAATCTTCCGGCTGGCCGATGCCGCCGGTCTTTTGCGCGACCCGGACCTTGCCGCCGCGCGCATGAAGACCCTGCTCAAAATTCACGGTCTGGAGGGCTGACCATGCGCGACCTTTCAAAAGACACGTCCCTGCTGTCGCTGAACACGGCAACCGTGCGCAAACAGTGGACCTTGGCGCAAATCATCGACGGCTGCGCCCGTCATGACATTGGCGGCATCTCCCCCTGGCGCGATCAGGTGGCGGA
This sequence comes from uncultured Roseibium sp., assembly GCF_947496995.1. Classification (GTDB taxonomy): domain Bacteria; phylum Pseudomonadota; class Alphaproteobacteria; order Rhizobiales; family Stappiaceae; genus Roseibium. Next base: position 26,181 of record NZ_CANMFD010000001.1, on the reverse strand, counting down.
ATGCGGCCTGGATGAGGCCGCAAGACTTGTTCGCGATGCCGGACTGAAGGTGACCGGCCTGTGCCGGGGCGGCATGTTTCCGGCGGCGGGCAAGGCCGGACTGCAGGCCAATATCGAGGACAACAAACGAGCCATCGACGAAGCGGCGACCCTGGGCGCCGAATGCCTAGTTCTGGTCGTCGGCGGCCTGCCGGAAGGATCGCGCGATCTGGCACTGGCGCGGAGCCAGGTTTTCGACGGCATCGGTGCGGTCTCCGAATACGCCCGCTCCTGCAAAATGCCGCTGGCCATCGAACCGCTCCACCCCATGTATGCTGCAGACCGGGCCTGCGTGAACACGACGGCTCAGGCGCTGGACATGTGCGACCGGCTTGGAGACGGCGTCGGCGTTGCGCTCGATGCCTATCATGTCTGGTGGGATCCGGATATCGAAGCGCAGATCGCCAGGGCCGGCCGCAACGGCCAGTTGCTCGCCTGGCACGTCTGCGACTGGCTGGTGCCGACGAAGGACCTGCTGCTGGACCGCGGCATGCCCGGCGACGGTGTGATCGATCTGAAGAAGCTCCGCGGCTGGGTTGAGGACGCCGGTTATACAGGTTCCTGCGAAGTCGAAATATTCTCGCAGGACACCTGGTGGACAAAAGACCCGGATACCGTTCTGAAAACCTGCATCGAGCGCCACCAGACGGTAGTGTGACCGGCTCCGGCTGAAGAGCCGCGCGTCAGCCTTTCCCGCAACCGCTCCCGCGGTCAGGCGTTAAAAATCCTGCCCTCTCAAACCAGTAAACCGCCCAACGTGGGCGGCTTACCGGGGGAGGAACCATAGCGACCTGACAGGCCCGCACGCGCAAATTGCGGCGGGTCCCGGCCAGATCAGAGGGTCAGCAGGGCACGGGCGTTTTCGTGACAGACCTTCGCGCGCTCACAGTCGGTGAGGGGGGCCTGTTCGATCCATTCGCCAGCCTCGGCTGCCTGCTCGAACGGATAATCGACCGAAAACAGCACCCGGTCATCGCCCATCATGTCGAGGGCGCAGCGCAGGGGTGCGTCGGCACACATGCCCGAGGTGGTTACCCAGATGTTGTCCCTGAAATAGGCGGACGGATCCTTTTCCAGACGCATGGCTCCGCGGTTGGAGATCTCCCAGCGGCTGTCGAGCCGCCACATGAGGTAGGGCAGGCATTCGCCGAGATGTCCGAGCACCAGCTTCGCACCGGGATAGCGGTCAAAGGTGCCGGCAAAGACCAGTCTGAGTGCGTGGGTCGCCGTTTCCACCGTCCAGGACCAGACCGGTCCCCAGAGCTCCGGATGCCCGTTGTACATGTGCACCTGTTCGGGCGGGTTGTTGGGGTGGATATAGACCGGCACCTGAAGGTGCGAGGCACGCTCCCAGAACGGCGCATAGCGGTCGTCGTCGAGATAGGTGCCGCCTGTCTGGCCGTTGATCATCGCACCCTGCATGCCGAGCTGAGTCACGCAGCGGTCCAGTTCGTCGGCGGCCGCGACGGGGTCCTGCATGGCAAGATGAGCGAATCCGCCGTAACGGTCCGGCCGTTTCGCCATTTCGGCAGCCAGGAAATCATTCACCTGACGTGCCAGGCGCACGGCCGTTTCGGTGCGTTTTTCCACCTGGACGCCGGGACCCGCCAAGGACAGGACGGCTTTTTCCGCGCCGATTCCGTCCATCGCCTCCAGCCGCATCGGGCCAAAATCCTCAAGCGCTGTCCGTGCCTTGCCGAACAGGTCCGGGCTGATGTTCGGCGCCGTCGTCGCCCAGTAGTCGACGAAATCCGGGTGCATGAAGTGCTCTTCGAGGAGGATCTTCGGGGTCAGCTTCATTGCGGGGTCCTTCACAGTTCGAAAATCTTCTTGTCAGTCTTGTGCAGGCAATCGCTGACACCGTCTTCGGTGACCAGGTAATTGTCGCAGATCACCGCGAAAACCCGGCCGTCGTCGTATCCCGGGTGGACGGCCAGACACATGTTTTCCGCCAGCGGCATGGTTTCGTCGCGGCGGATCAGCGGCCGCTCCACCATCTCGCAGCCCTGTCCATGGGCATAAAGCCGGATCTCCGGCGGCAGTCCGCGCGCTTCCATCCAGGCGTCGTGTGCCGCCGCGATGGAAGCCGGCTCCGCTCCCGGTTTCATCAGCGAAAGCGTGTGGTCCTGGGCATCTTTCACGTTCTGGAACGCTTGCAGCAGATGATCGTCGGCCGTTCCCAGCACCATGGTGCGGGCTATCTCCAGGTAGAGACCGCCGGGACCGTTGATCTCGATCAGCAAAGACATGTGGTCGCCGGGCTGGATCTCGCGGGTCTGGAAAGGCCGGTTCATGAATCTCGAGGGCTGACCGAGGGGCGCGGAGAGGCCCAGATAGATGCCCTGGTCGGAGCCGAGCCGACGGCCGACGGCTTCCGCGTGAGCTGCCACGTCGCGATCGGTCAGACCCGGCCGGATGAAGTCGCAGACCTCTTCGAAGACCTTGTCCTGCAGCGCGGCAACCTGCCGGACAAGCGCGATTTCCTCCTCGCTCTTGACGGCCTTCACCCGGTCGAGAGCATCGGTGGCATCAACCGGTTCGAAAGCTGCTTCCAGCGCGCGCATCAGCCCGTGCGGCAGCGCGGCCGGACAAAGTGTCCCGACCCGCCTCGCCCCGGCCTCCTTCAGGGCGGTCACCGCCAGATCGCTGTCGTAATCGATGGTGTAGTCGATCGTGTGGAAGGACGGCGTTCCCAGCACCCGGTCGACGCCCCGTGTCTGCACGGCGAGCGGATCGGCCGGCCGGTCCGTGCCGAAGGCGCCCATCTCGATCACGGTCATCGGCCGGTCGGCGAAGAGAATTACTGTGCGCGGATAACCGTTGTTGGCGGGAACATCGGTCAGCCAGCGGACATAGCCGCCCATCCAGTCCTCGCGCGCCTGGCAGACCAGGGCGTCCAGTCCGAGATCTTTCATGACGCCGCGCGCCAACGCCTGGCGCCGGTCGAGCTCGCGCGCCGAAATCGGTGAATTGGTCATCGGTCCAGCCTTCCCTTCAGTGCAGCCACGCCGCCTTTTGCGTAGTCGGCCATGTTGGCCACGAGAATCGGCAGCGCCTGCTCGTGGTAGACGTCGGAGAAACCGCCGATGTGCGGTGTGACGATCAGGTTCGGCATGTCCCACAGGGGATCGTCCGGTGGCAGCGGCGATGCGGAGAAAACATCCAGGGCAGCCCCGGCAATGCGCCCGGCGCGCAAGGCCTCCACCAGGGCGGCCTCGTCGAGACAGCCGCCACGGGAGATATTGACCAGAATGCCGGTCGGCTTCATGGCGGCGATCACCGCCGCGTCGACGATATGATGGGTTTGCGGGCTGTAGGGTGTCAGCAGGACAAGGAAATCCGCCTCACCGGCTGCTTCGGCAAGCCGTTCGCGCGGAAAGATCCTCGCAAAGCCGGGCGCTTCGCTGCGGCCACCGGACACGCCGGTGACGGTCATGCCGAACGCCGCAAGAACGCCGGCAAGATGCTCCGCGATGGCGCCGAGGCCGACAATGCAGGCGGTACGCCCGCTCAGGATCGGCTGCGGCCAGCGCTCCCAGACATGTGCTTTCTGGTTGGCGAGCATCTTCGGGAAATCGCGCAGAGCGGCGAGCATCATCATGACGGCCAGTTCCGACATCTGCGGTCCGTGAATGCCGTGGCAATTGGTGATCGCGATGTCTTTTAGACCCTTGAGGTTGTCCACCCCCGTTGTCAGCGCCTGTATCCATTCGAGCTTTCCGCAGGCGGAGATGAGCCTCGGGCTGAGATAGGGAGCGAGCCCGACCAGAACCCTGGCGTCGCCGGCCAGCGACAGGGCCTCGTCTTCCGTTGTCGCGGACTTGAATTCCAGATCCGGCACAGCTTCGGCCAGTCTGGAGGCATAGAATTCGGCATTCGATTCCAGGATCAGGATCGACATCGGGTCCTCAATACAAGATGGATGGCAGCCAGAGCGCCAGCGACGGGAAAACAAACAGGATCGCGATCAGGATGACCGGCGCAATCAGGAAGGGCAGGATCGACCGGTAGAGCTCCTGCATGCGCACTTCCGGCATCTGGGCACGGATGATGAAGAGGTTCATGCCGACAGGCGGAGTGATCAGTCCGAGTTCGACCAGCAGGGCCACCAGCACGCCGAACCAGATCGGATCGAAACCGAACCCGGCAACGATCGGCAGGAACACGGGCACGGTGATCAGCACCATGCCGATGCCTTCCAGGAAGCAGCCGAGCACGATGTAGATGGCAACGATGATCGCCATCACCTGCCAGGCCGACAGGTCTGCGGACTGGGCCAGCGCCAGCAGGGTATCCGGCAGTCGGGTCTGGACCACGAAATTGGCAAAGAGGGTCGCGCCGATGATGATCATGAAGAGCGCGCAGGACACAAGAACGCTGGCCCTGACCGCATCGAAGAAGCCCTTTAGCGTGAGGGATCGGCGCATGAAGCCCAGTACAGCTGCCCCAAAGGCCCCGACGGACGCAGCCTCCGTGGGGCTGAACAGCCCGGCATAAATCCCCCCGATCGTCAGGACGAAGAGCACCACGAACTGCCACGGTCCCTTGAGCGCCCTGACCCGTTCGCGAAAGGAGGCGGCAGTCTCGTGGGGTACGGCGGACCCGCGATGGGCCACGACAAGCGCCACGGCGACATACAGCAGGAGCAGGACCAGGCCCGGCAACATGGACGCAGCGAACAGGCGCGCCACCGAGGTTTCGGTGATCGAGCCGTAGATGACGAGAATGATGGACGGCGGGATCAGGATGCCGAGCGACCCGCCTGCGGCGACGGACGCTGCGGCGTAGCCTTGCTTGTAGCCTGCGCGCGTCATTTCCGGCATCGCGATGCGGGTCATGCTGGCGGCGGTGGCGACGGAGCTGCCGCAGATCGCGCCGAACGCTCCTGACGCCGCCAGGGTGGCAAGGCCAAGGCCGCCACGAACGCCGGACAGGACCACGCGCGCGGCATTGAACAATTCCGCCGACATCCGCGATCCCGTGGCGATCTCGCCCATCAGGATGAACAGCGGTATGACGGAGAGATTGTAGTTGGAGGCAACGTCGAACATCGTGGTGCCGGCGATGAATTTCGCGGACATCAGGCTGTTGAGGATCCAGTTGCCGGCAAGCCCGATGACCCCCAACGCCAGCCAGACCGGCTGCCGCAGGAACAGGAAGACCAGCATCAGGGCGATGCCGCCGAGACCGAGGACAAAACTGCTCACAACCCGCCCTCTTCATCCGGAGCTGCGGGAGCCTTGCGAAGCGACTGGCGAACCTGCAGCAGGTAGGCCCAGAAAATGCCGACAAGCCCGGTGAAGGCAATGAGCCACAGCGGCCATTTCGGGAGGCCCAGCTCCAGCGAGCGCTCGCCCCAGCGCCAGGCGTCCATTGCCGGCGCGAACATCGCCCAGCCGAAAAAGGCAAACAGGAAAACGCCCGTTAGCGCCGAGATGACCGCGAGCACCCGAAGAGCCGCCTCCGGCAGAAAGGCGTCTGCCAGATCGATGACGATCTCTCCCCGGCGGGCCACCACCGGCGCGATGCCGAACATCGTCATCACCAGCAGCGCGATGCCCACCACGTCATACGCCCCCTGGATCGGGATGTTGAAGACGGCACGCAGCACGATGTCGCCGACCACGACGAGCATCATCGCGACCAGTGCGATTCCCGCGATCAGATGCATGATGCGGGTTACGGGATCAGTCTTTTCAGGGCTTTCAAACATCAAACGCGCCTTTCAGGCAGATGCCGCGGCCCGCCACCCGGCGGGCCGCGCCGTCATCATTTCGTATAGGCCTCGAGGAAGGCCGATGCCTTGTCGCCCGCATTTTCCTTACTGCTCTCGACAATGGACGCAAAGGTTTCCTGCAGGCTTTCGACCTGCGCGTCATTCAGCGAGACGATATTGACGCCGGAATCGACCATGTACTTGCGGCCGTGATCCTCACCCTCGTCCCAGAGACCGCCGAACCATGCGGCCCGATCCGGACCGGTCGTCTCGTCGATCAGCTTCTGCATCTCGGGAGACAGGCGGTCATAGGCGGCATCGCTCATCACGACCGCAAAGGTCGCCGATGCAAGGCCAGGCTCCATCGAGTACTTGAGAACCGGCCCCAGGTCGAACGCCATGGTCGCCTCGAAGGGGAAGGTGGCGCCGTCGACAATGCCCTTTGAAATGGCTTCCCCGGTTTCGGCGGGCGGAACCGGTACGGGCGATGCACCGAGCGCTTCGACGATCTGCTGCCAGGTGGAGCCGGCATACCGCAGGCGAAGTCCCTTCAGGTTGCCGAGGTCACTCGGATCGGCATCTGCCAGGTTGATCTTGAGCGGCGGCGTGACCGCCACCCAGAGAATGCGCGTTCCTTCATGCTCGGCAGCGAGATACTCGGGTGCAAGTTCCGTCAGACGGCGCGACGTGATCGCGCTGGAATCCCCGGCGGAGGGATGCGTCAGCGGCAGCCCGGCCAGCTCTGTTATCGGAAACCGACCCGGCGTGACCGCATGCAGAAAGATCGCGATATCGGCAACACCGGAGCGGACGATATCGAACTGACGGGGTGCCGGTCCGAGCTGGCTGGCCGGAAACACTTCCAGCTCCAGTTCGCCGCCGGACTTGACCGTAAGCTCTTCGCCCCAGGCATTGATCGCCTTGACGAAGGTGTGCACCGGCGGCAGGAACGTGGTTACCTTGAGCGTCTCAGCCATTGCCGGACCGGCGAACATACCCGCCATGAACACCCCGGCGGCCGCCATCGTTTTCAGATTTCTCATATTACTTCTCCTCCCAATTCACCGCGGGTCCAGCCCGCCGTTCTCCCGCCCGGACAGGGCGGGAAATTCTCATTGCGTTTCGTCGGCAAGCTTTTTCCAGCGCTGCGCCAGTTCGGGCCAGTGCGCGCGTCCCCCGGATCGCATTGTCTCGGCGGTTCCAGGCGGCAGGTGACCGGCGATGCCGGTGGCATAAGCCGGAAGGGCCTTCCAGGTGTCGAGCCAGGGACCGACGCGGGCAAACTCCTCCTCCCAGAAACCACTGAACCCCAGCCTCTCCAGACGGTCGACATAGGCGACAAGCGCAACATCGGCGATGCCGACCCGGTTGCCGTCGAGCCAGGGGCCTTCTTCAAGCTCGTCCTGCATGTCGATGAACAGACGCCGCAGATGCACCAGGGCCTGGCCGACATAGGGGGACGCGATGCCGTTCAGGATCAGGTCCTTGCGCTTCAGCCCCATGATCGGGTCCGGGAACTTGGCGGCTAGGGCGTCGATCTCCTCCCGAGTCTTTTCGGCAAGGATCTTCTTGCGCATCGCCGTGGAGAAACTGAGCGTGTTGATCGCCGCATGAATGGACAGGCAGCGCAGCAGCCAGTGCTCCGCGCGCACCCTTCCCGCCGGATCGGCGGGCATCAGTTGCGAACTGAAATGCTCCCGGTCGAGGTAAGCGAGGATGAGGCTCGATTCGACGACGACGAGATCGCCGTCGACCAGCGTCGGCACCACCGCGTCCGGGTTCAGTTTCAGGTAGTCGGGTTCGAACTGGTCGCCTGCCTGAAGGTTCAGCATGCGGCTCTCGTAACGAAGCTCCATGAGCGCAAGGCCCACCCGGACCTTCTGGGAACAGACGCTGGTCGGTGCGTGGTAAAGCGTGAGCATGGTCGGCCTTTCAGAAATTTACCTTGTCGCCACCCTTGAGGCCGAGCATTTCGCGCGCCTCGTCGGGTGTTGCCACTTCGCTGCCGAGTTCCTCGACGATCCGGTGAATCTTGGCGACCTGCTGGGCGTTGGAGTCGGCAAGCGTGCCGCGGCTGATAAGCAGACTGTCTTCCAGACCGACACGAACATGCCCGCCCATCTGGCTTGCCGTGGTGGCCATGGGGATCTGGGAGATCCCCGCAGCCAGGACCGACCAGCGATAGTCGTCGCCGAACAGCTTGTCGGCGGTCTTCTTCATGAAGACCAGATTGTCGATATCCGCGCCGATGCCGCCGAGAATGCCCATGACGAACTGGATGAAGATCGGCGCCTTGAAGAGCCCGGAATCCATGCAGAATTTCAGGTTGTAGAGGTGGCCGACATCGTAGCATTCGTGCTCGAACTTGATGTCATGCGGGGCCAGGGTCTCGGCGGCCTCGCGAATGTCCCGGAAGGTGTTGCGGAAGATATTGCCATCGGAGTTGGCGACATAGTCGCGCTCCCAGTCGAACTTCCAGCTGTCGTACCGGCCAGCAAGCGGATGGAACGAGAAATTCATGCTGCCCATGTTCATCGAGCACATTTCCGCGCTGAAGGTGGCCGCAGGCCTGATCCGGTCCTGTATGGACAGCGTGAGCGATCCGCCGGTCGAAATGTTGACGACCGCATCGGTCGCCTGCTTGATGCGCGGCAGGAACGGCGCGAAATCGGCAGGGTCGACGGAGGGGGCTCCGGTCTCGTTGTTGCGCGCATGCAGGTGCAGGATGGATGCACCCGCTTCCGCGGCATCAATGGCCTGCCTGGCGATGTCGTCGTAGGTGTAGGGCAGGGCATCGGACATGGTCGGGGTATGGATTGCCCCGGTGACCGCGCAGGTGATGATGGTCTTGTTGCGTTTGCGAGCCAATGCCGCCTCCCTTTTCAAGTCTTGTTTTTCACCACTCGCCGCGACAGCGGGAACAGTTCCAGGCCGGTGCGTTCCTTGAGCATTCCCCAGAGCCCTTTCGGGGCCTTGAGCATGACCACGATCGCCACGGCACCGAGGATCAGCAGGTAGGTGGAACCGAGATCGGCCAGGGTTTCACGAAGCAGAAAGAACACGATCACGCCGAGGATCGGCCCCTCCAGCGTACCGATGCCGCCGATCACGACGATGAAGATCACAAAGGCCGTCCAGTCGTTGACGTTGAAGGCGGCATCCGGCGAGATCCGCAGCTTTTGCAGGAAAATCAGCGCCCCGGTCATCGCCGTAAGGCCGGCCGTGATGAGATAGACGGCAAACTTGTGCCACCAGATATCGATGCCGAAGCTCTGCGAGGCCAGTTCGCTGTCGCGGATGGCAGTCAGGGCCAGTCCTTTGCGCGAGCGCAAGAGCGCATAGATCACCACCAGCACCAGAACGGCCATGCCCAGCGCCATCCAGTATGTGGTTGCCTCGCGCATCGACCGGCTGGAGGCGATCGATCTCACCAGGGCGACCGGCAAACTGGTTCCCGATCCGCCGCCAAGCGCGGATATCTGGGCGAAAGACAGGCGGAAGACCTCGGCAATCACCCATGTGCCTATCGCGAAATAGGCGCCGCGCAGACGGAAGATCAGCAGGGCGACAGGAACAGCCACCAGCGCGCCCAGAATTCCGGCCAGCGGAATGGCCGCAAGCGGTGAGACGCCGGCAAACATCGCCAGGGCAAACAGCATGTAGCCGCCGAAGCCGACAAACGCCTGCTGGCCGACCGAGACCAGTCCCGCATAACCGGCGAGCAGGTTCCACAGGCACGCCAGGGACAGATAGAGAAACACCTCGCTGAGAAGCCGCATGTCGGCACGTCCGGCCCACAGCGGCGCCGCGGCCAGAACCACCAGCACCAGCAGCCCGAGAACAGCTGCGATCAGGCTGGCCTTCGAGGATCGTGAAATCGAATATGTGTGTTCGGTTGTCATCAGTCGATCCTGGGAAACAGGCCACGCGGGCGGACAGCGAGCACGAAGAGGAAAGCAAGGTGACCGGCGAGTAGCTGCCACCCGGGATTGATCTGGGCGCCGATGTTCTGGCTGACACCCAGAATGATGCCGCCCACCAGCGTGCCCCAGAGATTGCCGAGCCCGCCGATGATCACCGCCTCGAAGCCGAAGATCAGGCGGCCGGGGCCGATGGACGGGTCGAAACTTGTGCGGATGCCAAGAAAGACGCCGGCGATGCCGACCACCGCCAGGGACAAGGCCATGGCCATTCCGAAGACATGGGCCTTGTTCAGCCCCATGAGCTGGGCGATGTCCTGGTTGTCGGACACCGCACGGAAGGCACGGCCGAGGGAGGAGCGATAGAAGATCCATTGCAGACCGGCGATGACGGCCACCGCCACGACGAACATCAGGATCGGCAGGACGCCGACATTGAGATCGCCGGGCAATGACAGGCTCGCGGTTTCTAGGGAACCGGCGCTCATTTTCTGCGGATCGGCGCTGTAGATTTCCAGAAGGCCGTTCTGGATGATCACCGACAGCCCGAAGGTCACCATGAGCGGTGGCAGAATGTCTTCCCCCAGGGTGCGGTTGAGGATGCCGCGTTGAAGCACGTAGCCAATAGCCGCCATCACCGGGACGACCAGCGCCAGCGCCACCAGGGGCGACAGGCCAAGCGTGGTGGTGATCGTAAGCCCGAGAAACGCGGCAAGCACGATGAAGTCGCCATGCGCGATGTTGACGAGCCGCATCACGCCGAAAATCAGCGACAGGCCGGCCGCGAACAGCGCGTATAACCCGCCGAGCAGAATTCCCTGAACAATGGCGTTGACCCAATCCATCTCAAACTCCGAAATAGGCGGCGCTGATGGCGTCGCGGGTCAGATCCTGCGGCCGTCCCTCGAGCGAAACCCGGCCTTCCTGCAGGCAATAGACCCGGCTCGACACACTCACCGCCTTGGCGATGTCCTGTTCCACGATGATCGCGCTCATGCCCTCGCCGATGATGGTCGGCAGAGCTTCGTAGATGGACTTGATGATGATGGGAGCCAGGCCGAGACTGATCTCGTCGAACAACAGGATGTCCGGATTGGACATGAGCGCCCGTCCGATCGAGACCATTTGCTGCTGACCACCGGAAAGCGAGGTCGCCTGGATGTTCCGGCGCTCCTTGAGGACCGGAAACAGCTCATAGACCTTTCCGAGAGACCAGGCGCCCTTGCGCCCCACCTGTCCGCCGATGATCAGGTTTTCCTCTACGGACAGGGACTGAAACAGCTGGCGGCCTTCCGGCACCATCGCGATCCCCAGACGGGCGATCTGATCCGCCCTCAGGGCGCCGATGGCCTGACCTTTCCAGGTCACCATCTGCGGCTTGTTGACGAGAAGCCCCGTGATCGATCGCATCAGGGTGGACTTGCCGGCCCCGTTGGCGCCGATGATGGCGATGACCTCTTCGGGATAGACGTCGATCGACACCCCGAAGAGTGCCTGAAAGTCACCGTAATGGGCTTCGAGGGACCGGGTGGAGAGGACTGCATCAGCCATCGGCAATCACTCCCATGTAGATTTCCTGGACCGCCTGGCTGGCCATGGTTTCCTTCGGATCGCCATCGGCGATCTTCTTGCCGAAATCGATGACGATCAGCCGGTCGACGACAGACAGCAGCGCATGGACGATGTGTTCTATCCAGATGAGCGACAATCCGGTCCCGCGGATGGTGTTGATGGTCGAGACCAGGTCGTGACATTCCTTTTCCGTCAGCCCCCCGGCGATTTCATCGAGCAGAAGCACCTGGGGCCGCGCACAAAGGGCCCGGGCCAGCTCCAGCCGCTTGCGCCCCAGGAGGGTCAGGCTGCCGGCCGGTTCATTGGCCTTGTCGATGAGGCCGGTCAGCTCGAGCACCTCAAGGCAATGGGCGTTGGCGGAGGCGAGCGTATTCCGGGTTCCGTGGGTGCCGGCCACCAGGGTGTTTTCAAACACCGTCATTGCCGAAAACGGCTGCGGGATCTGAAATGACCTGGCAATGCCGGCACGGCAGCGCCGGGCGACACTCTGGCGGGTAACATCGCGCTCTTTCAGCAGGATCTGCCCCCGGTCGGCGGGAATGGTGCCGGTGATCAGGTTGAACATGGACGTCTTGCCCGCACCGTTCGGCCCGATCACGCCCAGAGCCTCGCCATGGCCGAGTTGAAAGCTCAGCTCATCGGCTACGGTGATCGCGCCATAGGTCTTGGAAACGCCCTTGAGTTCCAGAACTGCAGTCATTCAAATCCGCGCCTTGATATGTGACCTGGAGACGCACGGCGGCACGCCGTGCGTCTTGTCCTGTTAGCCGAGGAGCTTCAACGTGCCCGTCGTGGGGATTTCCGGAGCGCTGTGATTGGATGTGATCACCAGCTCCATGCCGTTGGCACCCTTCTGCCACTGGCCGGCGACCAGAGGTGTCTTGGAGACATTCTTGACCGGACCGAAGTTCCAGTTGACGTGGCCGACGACCGTCGGCAGATCCGTGGCCGCGACCGCTTCCAGGATCGCGTTCGGATCATCGAGGTCGGCACTGCGGCGGATCACGTCGGTGGTCACCTCGAACAGCGCGTGCTTGAAGCCGATCGGCTGGGTCCACGGACGTCCGGAGGCGGCTGTGTAACCGTCGGCCAGCTGCCTTGCCGTCATGCCGGTCAGGGACGAGGAGAACGGATGATCCGGCGTCCACCAGATTTCCGAGGTCAAGCCGTCGCCGCGGTCTCCCAGGGATTCAATGAACGAGGGGAACAGCAACGCCTTGCCGAGCGTGGCGACCTTGGGAGCAAAGCCCTGTTGCGCCGCCTGCGACCAGAACGTGGCGAAGTCCGGCGAGATCATGTTGCCCGTGACGATCTCGCAACCGGCGGCCTTGAAGGCCGAAATCTGCGACGAGAAATCGTCGGTGAGCGGCTGATACCGGCCCGGATCCGTCAGTTCGAAGCCGCTGCCGATCAGAGCCGGCGGGAAGCCGTGGATCTCGTCACCCCAGGCATTGCCGTCGGCATCATTGGGAAACAGACCGCCAACCTTGCGCTCGACGCCGCTTTCCTCCCACATGCCGAGGAACGCCTTGATGACATCCTCAAGCCCCCAGAAGAAGTGGTAGGTGAAGTCGAAACCGGTCGCCGGGTCGCCGTTGCGGCCGAAGAAATAGGGCTGCCATGGACAGTCGGTAGTAATGCAGGGAACTTCGTTAAGTTCCGCCTGGTCCGACACCGGATTGGTCGTGTCCGGGGTCGAGGCGGCGACGATGATGTCCACCTCGTCACCGAGGATCAGCTCCGACGCCACTTCCGCCGCGCGGTTGGGATTCGACTGGCTGTCCTTGGAGATGATCTCGACCTGATAGGTCCTGCCGTTGTTTGCAATTCCACCGGCCAGCGCCTTCCTGACACCTTCAATGACGTAGTCATCGGCCTCGGCGAAACCGGCCAGCGGACCTGTTCGCGGGCTCACGTGACCGATCTTGATGATCGGGTCGGCCGCATAGGCGCGGGTGCGGGTCAAGATGGCGGGTGCCGCCAATCCGACCGAAGCCCCGGCCAGGAATTTACGGCGATTGATACCTTCTGTCTTCCAAAATTGCGTCATGGTCTTCCTCCCAGATGCGCTTGGTACGGCAGGCTTTCAGTCGGGCAGAATCGTCTCCAGCCTCCGCAGATGAGTGGCTACACGCTGGCGGACTTCCTCCATCGCCTCCGGCGTCCAGCTCATGAACCCCTCGCCGCTTTTCATGCCGAGTTTCCCGGCCTTGACCAGGTCGCGCAGATAAGGCGAGGGGGATGGCCGGTTATCCAGGTCGGCCAGAACATTTTCATGGATATCGAGTGTCAGATCGGTGCCGACGAGATCGGCATTGGCCAGCGGCCCGAGTACCGAAAGACGGCGTCCGAAACTGGCATTGACCACCTGATCGACGGCTTCCGCGGTGCAGACCCCGCTCTCGACCAGATAGATGGCTTCCCGCCACATGGCGTGCTGCAGGCGGTTGCCGATGAACCCGGCAACGTCCTTTTCGACACGGACCGGCGTTTTCCCGACGGACGACAGCAAGCCGACCGTCTCTTCGATCGCGGTTTCCGCTGTCCACTCGGTGCGGATGACTTCCACCAGGGGAATCATGTGCGGCGGGTTCCACCAGTGCGTTCCCAGTGCCCTGGTCTTGTCTTCCAGATCCGACACAATGGTCGTGATCGGAATGACGGACGTGTTGGACGCAAGGATCGCGCCTGACGGAGCGAACCGTTCGACTTCCCGGAAGAGGGCGCGTTTCAGGTCGGGCTTTTCCGGTGCGGCCTCGAACACGAAATCCGCGTCCGCGACACAGGTGGCGACCTCCGGATCCGGCGCAAGGCGCGCCAGGGTCTCGTCGATCTCCCGCGTGTCGGCGCCCATCGCGCCGAGACTTGACGACACCCGTCCCTGCAGGGAGTCCAGTCCGGCTGAGGACGGATCGTAGACCCGCACGCCATGCCCTGCCCGGGCAAAGGTCAGGGCGATGCCGTGCCCCATCAGGCCGGCCCCCAGAACAGCGATGTTGCGTGACCCTGCCATCATCAGCCCGCCGTGTATCCGCCGTCGGCATAAAGGATATGCCCGGTGTAGAAATCGGAGGCACGCGAGGCGAGGAACAGCAGGGGACCGATCAGGTCCTCCGGCTCGCCGAGACGCCCCTTCGGCACGCGGGCGAGAAATCCGTCCCGGAAGCCCTTGGCCTTTTCGTTGTCCTCGAACATCCAGGCCGTCAGCGGCGAACGGAACACGGTCGGCGCGATGGCGTTGACCGTGATGTTATCTTCGCCGAGCTCGCAGCCGAGCGCCTTGGTGATGCCGTCGACAGCCGCCTTGGAAGCACAATAGGCCGTATACCCTGCCGGGTGTCCCAGCAGTCCGCGCGCAGATGACACCAGCACGATCTTGCCGCCGTCCGACTGCGTCTTCATCTGCCGTGCGGCGGCCCGCGCCAGCAGCCAGGACTGGGTGACGTTGGCATTCATGACGTTTTCGAAATCGGCCGGGGTCAGAGCGTCGATCTTGGCGACCTTGTTCATGCCGGACGCCACGACCAGCACGTCCAGCGAGCCGAAGCGCTCGACCGCGAGGCCGACCAGCTGATCGCACGCCGCTTCGTCGGACGGGCGTATGCTCAGCGACACGACTTGCGCGCCGAGGGCCTCGCAATCCGCCACGACCGACTTCAGAGCCGACTCGTTGCCTGCTGCGAGCACCAGCTTGCAGCCGGCCCCGGCAAGCGCCCTGGCGGCAACCGCGCCGAGTGCGCCGGAAGCGCCCGTGATCAGGGCCACCTTGCCCGACACGTCGAAGAGACTGAGAGGATTGGTCCAGCTGTCCGTCATCAGATTGCCTCCGGCGGGTAGGGTACGACGACCAGCATCTTGCAGACGTGGTTCGACTTGTTCTCGATCCGTCGCACCACTCCGGGCGGAATGGTGCAACTGTCCATGGCACGCAGGACTTCGCAGCCACCGTCCCACTCGATGGTCATTTCGCCATCGAGCACGACATAAACTTTTTCAAAGGGTGTGGAATCCGGCCCGGCGCCTCCGCCGGGCAGGAACTGGGAGAAGCCGACCCACTGGTTGGTCGGTCCTCCCTCTTCAAAACCCTGCAAGCGGAGCCCGTAGACACCCCAGTGATTGGGGGCCTCATAGGCCTGCGCGTCTTCGAAACGCTTGATATGCATTGCGTTCCCCTCCCGTGGATCGCAAGTTCATTTAAAACCGCCGTTCAGGCGGCAGCGGCTCAGAAGTTTTCGCCGGCCTCGATCCGGTATTTCTGTCCCTTGTCGATCATGGCGACGAGACGGATGATGCAGCCGTCGCCGCGGTCCCAGTTCCAGGGGAAGAATGCAAAGGTGCAGCGCTTGCCGGAGACCGCATCGAGATCGCCGCCAACATTCTCGATTCCGAGAATTCCGTTGGAAAACAGCTTGTTGTGCACCGGCTCCCACTCCGGGAATGCCTCGTCCCAGGCAATACCGCCGGACCATTCCTTGTATTCGTCGGCCAGGTGCGGCAGCAGCGGGCCGTTGCGGTGCGGACCGATGGCGGTTGCCAGCGGGTGATCGTTGGCCTGCGTATCGTGGCCGACAACCTTCACACCCTTCTCGACAATCCAGTCAGCAGCGGAAGGCACCAGGCCGGGGCAGTAGGGGAAATAGTCGCCGTCGTCGTAGACCTTGTGCCAGCCGGTGTTGATGATCAGGACGTCGTTCTTTCTGATCGCGTGACCGCAGGCCTTTTCCAGGTCGTCCGCAGTGATCTGCTCCCATTTCTTCTTGGGAATGGACACGACGAGACCCGAGCCGAAGAAATGCGGCAGCGGCACTTCGTCGATGAACGGCGTTCCCTGCACCACATGCGCAGGGGCGTCGATGTGGGTGGTCACATGCATTGTCGTGGTGATCGTCTGGCTCAACACGCCGGACTTGGCCATGTAGTGCATGCGCTCGATCTGAACGTCGCGGAAATACGGCCAGTTGGGGCACTGATACCCGAAGCGATGGCTGAGGTTATAGAACTCCAGTCCCATGTCGTTGTCGGTATTGGCCTGGAATTCGATGCCGCGGATTTCAACCATTTCGCAATACTCCTCCCTGCACCGCCGAAGCGGTGTTGCGATGCTGATGACAGTGTTCTCTAGTGACAGATATCAATGATACTGTTTCGCATGATGGTACATATGCACCGCATAGCAGTCAATAATTATTTGCTTCTCAGGCCATTTGTACCGTATGGTGGGCCAACCCCATCCCTGCGGACCCAAAAAAGAACCGGCCTGTCACATCATGAGCGAAGAAGAAACCACCCCCGGCACCGAGCCAGACCGAGGCCGTAACGGCATTCAGGTCATTGAACGGGCGGCCAAAATCCTGAGATCCCTGAAAGAGGACCAATCGGGCATGAGCCTCGGCCAGATCGCCGAAGCGGTCAGCCTGCCGCGGTCGACCGTGCAGCGCATCGTCGGCGCGCTGCAGAAGGAACGGCTGGTGATTTCCGGCGCCAATGGCGGCAAGCTCCGGCTGGGTCCGGAGCTGAGCGCACTGGCCGAAGCTGCCCGCTACAACATCGTCGAATGCTGCCGGCTGCACCTTACGGAACTTTCCCAGGCGACGGGAGAAACGGCGGATCTTTCCGTGCTGCGCGGACCGGCCATGATCTTTCTCGACCAGGTGCCCGGAACCCACCGGCTGCGCACCGTATCCTCGGTAGGAGAAGCCTTTCCGCTGACGACCACCGCCAACGGCCTCGCCTGCCTTGCCCTGCTTGACGACACCACGGCCCGGGAGCTGGCGCTGACGGAATGGAACCGCCAGGGTATCAAGCGCGACCTGTCCGCGTTCATGGAAACCCTGGCAGAGGTCAGAAAAACCGGCCTGGCCTACGATCTGGATGAACACACCCGCGGGATCTCGGCCATCGGGTTCGCCTTCCGGGACTGGTCCGGAGACATTCACTCGATCTCCGTTCCCGTGCCTTCGACCCGCTTCAAGGAGATCCGCCCCAAGGTGGAAGCAACCCTGCGCCTGACGGCAAAGCATGTCGAGCGCATGATGGAACAGGACCGTCAGGTCATTGCCCCGTAATGAGTATCGGAACGGCTCTGCCCGGCGGCGACTGCCGGGCACAGCAGCGACCGTGGAAAGGGCAGACGGGTTTTCCTTCCTTAAAATATCGATATTAATTATTGTAAGATAAAAATATCGTTGTTATGGTTTCGCCATAGGGAGGATCCATACAATGTCATTCAATCTGAAAACCATCGCGGCCGCCGCGGAAGACAACAAGCGAGGCATCCCTTCCTGCGACCGGTCCTGACTGTGGGCAACGCCGCTGCAGGACCCCGGATTGCGGGCTGCCGCTTGCGAACGCAGGACCCGGTGAATATGGTGTGCCGGGGCTCGCAGCCTCAGGATTTTTCAGGACAATTTCAAAATGGACACAGTCGCCCAGTCATCGATCATCTCGGCCACGCAAACGGCCTATTCCGCGCTTCGCCAGATGATCGTGACCGGGGAACTGCGCCCGGGTGAGAAACTCAAGATCGAGAATCTCAAGGAACGTCTTGAGACCGGCGCGTCGCCCATTCGCGAAGCGCTGAGCCTTCTGGTTTCGGACCAGCTTGTCGAACGGCTCGATCAGCGCGGCTTTCGCGCCGCTCCCGTCAGCCATCAGAATTTCAGCGAGATCCTGATGCTGCGCTGTGCGCTGGAGGACATGGCCCTCAGGCAGAGTATTGCCCACGCGGATGACGCCTGGGAGGAAACCATCGTCCTTGCCCATCATCGCATGGCCCGGGTCGATCCGGCCGACATTCCGGTCTTCGAGGACCTGCACAAGACCTTCCACATGGCCATGCTCGCGAACTGCGCTTCGCCGATCCTGCTGCGCTACTGCAGCCAGCTTTACGACCTGAACGTCCGCTACCGGTATCTTGCGGGCCGTTCGCAGAACTACGGCAGCCGTGACGTTCCCGGAGAACACCGCGAAATCCTGGAAGCCGCGGCGGCGCGCAACGCCGACCTGGCCTCCAGCCGGCTGCTCAGTCACTACCAGCAGACAGGAGAATTCCTGCGCCAGTTGTCCGAGGTCCCGGGGTCCTAGAGCGTTGTGAAGGTCTTGAAAACGAACCGGATTTCCTGCGTTCGTTTCCTGATGAAGACCCGTTCAACTCAAATCAGTTGATATGTATTCACGCGGCCACACTCCGGAAGACCGGCAGGGTGCGCGTTACGCCCCGACCAGGGTGAAGTCGAAATCGACCTTCGACCATGGTCCGTCGACCTTGCCCGAAAGCGCATAGCCATCCGGGAAGGTTCCGGCCGGCTGGGCCTCGTAGTGCATGACCAGATCCTCCCGCACGCCGAAGACCGTATCCTCGTCCAGATAGGGATCGTCATCGGGAAAGACCTCGGTCACGAGGGGGCGAAAGCCTTCGGCCTTGATGATGAAATGCAGATGCGACGGGCGCCAGGGATGCCGTCCGGCGGCATTCAGGATCTGGCCGACAGGCCCGTCGGTGGGAACCGTGTAGCTGACCGGCCGCACAGTGGTGAAGGCGTAATGGCCGGTTTCGTCCGCGGTCATCAAGCCATGGAAGGACATGATGTCCTGATCCGGGTCCTGGCTGGAATACAGCCCGTTCGGCGCGGTCTGCCAGATGTCCAGAGTGGCGCCCGGAACCGGCTTTCCGTCAAGGTCGCGCACATGACCCTCGACCAGAAGCACCTCGCCCTCGAAGTCGCCCTTCATGTCCTCGCCGATGGCAATGGGAGGCGGGTTGGAGACATGGAAAGGTCCGAGCACGCTCGAGCTTGTCGCACCGGGATGGGAGTTGATCATGTCGACCAGCGAGGACAGGCCGAGCACGTCCGACAACAGGACGAATTCGTTCCGTTCGGGCGTCGTGATCCGTCCGGCCCATTCCAGTGCCTCGAGACCGGCGCGCCATTCGTCGTGGGTCAGATCCACCTCACGGACAAATGCATGAAGATGCCGTGCAAAGGCGGCCATCACTTCGCGGAAGCGTGGATCGGTATCTTTTCCGAAATAGCCGGCGAAGACCTCAGTGATGTTTTCAGGCGTAACATTTCTCATCGGGCACCTACTACAGCAATACGAGAGTGAGAGAAGGAAAGGCGATCAGGATGATCAGGACGGCCAGCATGACGCCGGCGAAGGGCAAGGCCCCGAGAAAGACATCCTTCAGCGTGATCCGGTCATCGTTGAGCGTTGCCTTGATGACGAAACACGAAATTCCGAGCGGAGGCGTCAGAAGCCCGATCTCGGCACCGATCACCGTGATGATCCCGAACCAGACGAGGTCCATCCCCATCGGCTCGATCAGGGGCAGGAACAGCGGCACCACGATCAGGATGATCGACGAGGTGTCGAGGATGGTGCCCAGGAACAGCATCAGAGCCAGGTAGAGCGCCATGACCGTAATGAAGCCGAAATCGCCCGCGGTCAGAATGCGGTCCAGTTCGTGCGGCAGACCCGCAAGACCCAGCATTCTGCTGTAGATCGACGCGGCGGTGATCAGGAACAGGATGGCGGCGGTGATATGCCCGGTTTCGATCAGCGTCTCCCACAGGCCGCGCCAGGACATCGACCTGCGGACAACCGCGATGACAAGCCCGAGAAGCGCACCGGCCGCTCCCGCTTCCACCGGAGTCATCCAGCCGAGGTAAATACCGCCGATGACGGTCACGATCAGGATCACCATGGGCAGGGTCAGCCTGACGATCTCGATCCAGCCCAGCGGTTTGTAATCCTCGGCCGGCCGGCCTCCGACAAACCCGGGGGTGAAGCGGCCCATGAGGAAGATGGCGACAACATAGGCCACAGCGAGCATCAGGCCTGGAATGACACCTGCGATAAACATCTGGCCGACCGACTGTTCCGCGACGAAGGAATAGATGATCAGCATGGCCGATGGCGGAATGATCATGCCGAGCACCGACGACCCGGCCACCACTCCGACGGCAAAGCGCGGACTGTAGTCGTATTTCAGCATCTCCGGCACCGCGACACGGGCGAACACCGAAGCGGAAGCGATCGAACTGCCGGTCACGGCCGCGAAAGCGGCGTTTGCGCCCACCGTCGCCATGCCGATTCCGCCGCGAACGGATCTGAACGCGGAGCTCATCACGGTATAGATATCGGTTCCGAGCCCCGCCTTCGACACCACCAGCCCCATGAAGGTGAACAGCGGTACGGTGGCAAAGGTGTATTCCATCGCGCTTTCGCCGATGGCGATTTTCAGGAGATTCAGCGCGAGTGTGAAATTGTCCCGCATCAGCCAGATCGACACGAAGGAGACCGCTGTCAGGGCGATGGGAATATAGACGCCGAGATAGATCAGAACCACGATGGCTATGACCGATAGCGCGCCGATTTCGATGGGCGTCATGGGGCCTCTTTGTTTTTGGGCGCAAGCGTCTTGAGGGCGAAGATCACCGCACACAGGATCGAGCTGGCCAGCACCGTGAGCTTGATCGGCCACCAGGGGGCCGTGAAGACACCCGGAATTCCGAAATAGTCCTGGCTTTCCCACATTTCGAAAAAGAGCGGGAAGGACGCAACCGCGATCAGCGCCATGACGGCGAAGGACAGCAAATCTTCAAGCCGCCTGAGGATCCGGGCAACCCGGGGCCGGGTCTGTTCCATAAGGAGGAGAAAACCGTCGGAGCGGGTGAGCTTGCCGGCGCGGATGACGTCGGGCAGCTGCATAAAGACGATCAGAACCATGGCGAACTGCACCAGTTCTATGGTCCCGTGGAGCGGCTTGTTGGCAAGACTGCGCGCAAGCATGTCGTAGTTCACAACGAGAACCAGCAGGAAGACGACGAGCGTTCCCGCCGCATTCGCGCCGAGGGCGATCGTGTTTGCGGTCCGCGTCAGGGCGCGGTGCAGGGAAGGGAGCCACCCGGACTCCCTCCCCTTCATCTGTCCGGCCTG
The DNA here is from genome assembly GCF_947496995.1 of uncultured Roseibium sp. Lineage (GTDB taxonomy): Bacteria > Pseudomonadota > Alphaproteobacteria > Rhizobiales > Stappiaceae > Roseibium. Next base: position 4,995 of record NZ_CANMFD010000001.1, on the reverse strand, counting down.
TCGGTTCAATTGCCGAGCCCCGCGGTCCAGTCCCGCATCGACACGCTGCCGGCCTGCTCGAGCTTTGCAAGATAGGCGCGCAGCATTTCGGAGCCCGGCTGTTCTTCCGCATCCAGGCCAGCGGCCCATTCGGCGGCGATGTCCGGCATGGAGGCAACCCATGCCCGGCGCTGGTCCTCACTCAACTCGGTGATCGTGCCGCCGGCCGCCGTATAGGCTTCATGACTTGCCGCTGCCCGTTCCATCGCCAGATCGGCAAGATGGTCCCGGTAGGCAACAGCGGCTTCCGAGATCGCTGTGCGAACCTCCTCGGGAAGCTTTTCCCAATAGTCCTTGTTGACGGTCATGGTCTTGGTGTTCACCGCACCGAGATCGACATCGAGCATGTAGGGCGCGACTTCGGAAATCTTGAACGTTGCGGCTGCCTCCGGCCACAGCATGGCGTGATCCACCAGGCCGGTCTGAAGCATGTTGTAGAAATCGGTGAGGCCGCCACGTACGCCGGCAGCGCCCTCGATGCCTTCCACATAACGCAGGTTCATGCCCGCACCGGCAATCTTGGCGCCTTCCAGATCGGCCAGCTTTTCAACCTTTTCGCGCGAATAGAGCTGATAGGTATCGAGCACGACGCCGGTGGTCAGGTAGACCTGGTTCTGCGCATCGAATTCGGCACGCATTGCCGGATATTCCTGCGCGATTTCGTCCACGGCCCGGGCGACCGCCCTGGCGTCGGCCGACACGAAGGGCGTGACCGCCGAAATCGCCTGGCTGGGCAATTTGGAGGAGTGGAAGATCGTGGTGACAATCCCGATGTCGCCGAGACCCAGCTGGACACCTTCAAGGACACCCTTCGGCTTGACGACCGTTCCGCCATAGCTTTCGTGCCAGTCGATCTTGTAGTTGCCGGTTTCGGCGAGGCGTTTGTCGACTTCCGGAATGAAGAAGTTCGTCAGTTCCTGCACCCACATCGCGCGGGCCGGATATCCGTCAATGACATTGGCGACAATGACTTCCTGCGCCGAAGCCTGTCCGGCCGAAAACAGGCCCACGACAATGCCAGCGGCGGCACATTTCAACAGCTGTTTCATGTTTTCCTCCCATTTGCTTGCGCAACGCGCATCACCGCCCGCGGACATATGTGCCCGCATCGCGGAGTTCTCCCGGGCGCCGCTCCCACGGCACCCATCACAGAACGGTACACACCTCCTCGAAGGCGAAGCGCGGCAGTTTCGGAAACAGCGCGCTTTCGTCGGCGTAGCCGATATTGCACAGAAAGTTCGATTTCCACCCGGTGTCCGCCAGGAACTCGGCATCCACGATCTCGTTCGAAAACCCGGACATGCCGCCCACGTCGAGCCCCAGGGCACGGGCGGCAATCATGAAATAGGCTCCCTGCAGTGTCGAATTGCGAAACGCCGTGGTCTCGCAATGCTCCGGCTTGCCTTCGAAAAAGGGGCGCCGATCCTCATGCGGAAAGAGAAACGGCAGATGGGTCCAGAATTGCGGGTCATAGGCGATGATCGCCGTGACCGGCGCCGACATCATCTTGTCGATGTTCTTGGCCTTGAGCGCCTTTGCCAGCCGCTTCTTTGCATCGGCCTCCCGCACGAAAACGAACCGGGCGGGGCAGGTGTTCATGCTTGTGGGGCCGGCGTTGGTGATCTCGTAGATCTTGCGCAGGAGCTCGTCCGGCACCGGACGGTCGGTCCAGGCGTAATGCGAGCGCGCCTCGCGCAGGATCAGGTCGATCGACAGGTCGTCCAGCGACGCTCTGGCCGTGCGCAGGGTACGCACCTCGGCCTGGGCAGTTGCACGCTTGTGGTCCATTCCGGTCATTGGGCCGCCTGCGCCTTCAGATCGGCTTCATCGACGATGGGGCTCCTGCAGATGCCGATACCCTCGATCTCCACCTCCACGGTCTCTCCCGGACGAAGCCAGCGCGGATCGGGCTTCCTGGCGTGGCCGACGCCCGGCGGCGTGCCGAGTGCAATGAGGTCGCCAGGTTCCAGCGTCGTGAATTCGGACATGATGACAATGGTCTGCGCCACCGACCAGATCATGTTGCTGGTGTTCGAACTTTGCAGCACTTCCGAGCCGACCCGGCTCTCGATCTTCAGGTTCCGGGCTCCTTCGGGAAGGTCCTCCGGCGTAACGACCACCGGACCGATGGCCCCGGTGCCGTCGAAGTTCTTGCCCGGCATCCACTGGTGGGTCTTGCGCTGGAAATCCCGCACCGACCCGTCGTTGAAAACGGTGTAGCCGAAGACATGGGAAAGGGCGTCTTCTTCCCGGATATGACGGCCACCCTTGCCGACGATCAGCATCAGTTCGGCTTCATAGTCCAGCTTTTCGGAGCAGGTCGGGCGGATCATGGGTTCGCCCGCGGCCATGATCGACTGACGCGTGCGCATGAACATCGCCGGATAATCGGGAATTTCGTAGCCGCCTTCGCGGATGTGTTCGATGTAGTTCAGGCCGAGACACAGGATCTTGCCGGGTGCGTCCAGCGGCAGCGCCGGAACCAGTTCCGGAACCGCCACACCGGCTCCCTCCCCGGCGAACGCTTCCGCCTTGCGCATAAGCTCTTGCGAAGCGACCAGCCCGGACAGGTCCGACCCGATGCCAGGAATGGCCTCCGTCAGGTTGAACGCACGGTCTCCCACGATCTTGAAAACGGAACTTGAACCGTTAGAAGCAGCGACCAGAAATTTCATATGCATCCCTTCCCAATTTTCTCTTCTTTTGCCGATAAAATTATCGTATGTCAAATAATATCGATATTTTGGAGGGCGAAATGATGGACTGGGACACATACAGGCGAGAAGCGAAAACCCGTGGCGCCCTGGCACTCGAGCTCTATGTCGTTCTGTCCCTGCCGGTGGAAGGCGGCACGTCCCCGGAAACGGTCCTTGCGGACCACCTCGAATACCAGCGCAGACTTGAAGGCGAAGGCCGGCTCGTTCAGGCCGGGCCGCTTTCGGACGAGTCGGGACAACTGCTGTCCGGCGCCGGTCTTATCGTTTACCGGGCCAACTCGCTGGAAGAGGCACGCGAACTTGCCGAGGCCGATCCGATGCACAGTTCAGGCGCCCGGAGCTATTCCCTGCGCCGGTGGCTGTGGAACGAGGGGCGGCTGACCCTGGATGTCGGCCTGTCGACGCAATCGGTCACAGTGAGCTGACGTCATGCTTGCGCAGCCCCCGTCAGACCGGCCCGGACGACACTCAAAGGAAATTCGGATGGCAAACCATCTTTTCGACCCGCTCTTTGGCCGGCACGCCACCAGCAATGCCGACTTTCTGACCGCAGGCGGCGCGTCGCTCAGCTATAGCGCCTTTCTCGGCCTGTCTGCGCAGATGGCGAACCTCTTTACAACGCTGGGTGCGAAGAAAGGCGACCGGGTTGCCTTGCAGGTGTCCAAAAGCCCGGAAGCGCTGGCGGTCTATGCCGCGTGCCTGCGGTGCGGCCTTGCCCTCCTGCCCCTCAACACCGGCTACACCATCGCCGAAGTGGACTATTTCCTGAGCGACGCCGAACCGTTCCTCGTCATCTGCGATCCGGCAAAGGCCGCCGATGTCGCGATGATCGTGCCGGACGGGAGCCGCCTCCTGACCCTGGATGCAAACGGCAAGGGCAGTCTCACCGACGATGCGGCCGAACAAGAGGACACCCAGGCACCGGTAACCTGCGGACCCGACGACCTGGCCGCCATCCTCTACACCTCCGGCACGACCGGACGATCCAAGGGCGCGATGCTCAGTCACGACAATCTCCTGTCGAATGCCCGCGCGCTTGCCGGCCTGTGGCGGTTCTCGGAAGACGACGTCCTGTTGCACGCGCTGCCGATCTTCCACACGCACGGTCTTTTCGTTGCCGTCAATGTCACCGCCATTTCCGGCGCGAAGATGCTTTTCCACGCCGGCTTCAAACTGGAGCGCATTCTGGAGGATCTGCCCCGCGCAACGGTTCTGATGGGGGTTCCGACCTTCTACACCCGGCTGCTGGACGCCCCCTGTTTCACACGCCAGTTGGTGGCGCACATGCGGCTCTTCGTGTCGGGCAGTGCGCCGCTTCAGGCCGAAACCCACGAGCGGTTCGAAAGCCAGACCGGCCACCGCATTCTCGAACGTTACGGCATGACCGAAACAAACATGAACACCTCCAACCCCTACGACGGCGAAAGGCGTGCGGGGACCATCGGCTTTCCGCTACCCGGCGTCGATCTGCGCATCACCGATCCCGAAACGGCAAGGCGACTGCCAGACGGTGAAATCGGCATGATCGAGGTGCGCGGTCCCAACGTGTTCAAGGGATACTGGCGCATGCCGGAAAAGACCGCGCAAGAGATGCGGGACGACGGGTTCTTCATCACCGGCGACCTTGGCCGCATCGACGACGACGGCTACCTGTCGATCGTCGGCCGGCAGAAGGACCTCATCATTTCCGGCGGCTACAACATCTATCCGAAAGAAATCGAGGGGCTGATCGACGCCCTGCCGGGAGTCGGTGAATCCGCGGTGGTCGGAGTACCCGACGCCGATTTCGGAGAGGCCGTGATCGCGGCCGTGGTTCCCGCCCCGGGAGCGCAGCCCGACCCGGCGAAGCTTCTTGAGCAACTCCGGCCGATGCTCGCCCGCTTCAAGCACCCCCGCAACATCCACCTCGTGGAGGAATTGCCCCGCAATACCATGGGGAAAGTGCAGAAAAACATCCTGCGCGCTCAATTCTCGAACGCCCCGGCGGCCTGAGCCGCCTTATCCGCAAACTTGGGAGGAGACCGGCGGCGGGGCGAAGCTGCGGTTCGAGAACGGCTACCTGTGGGACGCCTCCGGAAAACTAGAGAACTTGCAGGCGTCTTCCCTGTCGAACCGGCATTAGGTTTTGTTTTGTACGTCAAACGCAAAAGCCCCCTTGGACGGATCCGAGGGGGCTTTTTGATTTGGTTGCGGGAGCAGGATTTGAACCTGCGACCTTCAGGTTATGAGCCTGACGAGC